>CBDEVW010000007.1:0-335607 GCA_965243755.1 Cyclobacteriaceae bacterium | reverse complement strand
AACCTGGATCAAACTGATCTTACCGGTATGTTGGATGCATTAAAAGCGCAAATTGAGTTTGATCTTGATCATTTAATTGATCAGCTTCCCAAATTGGATCAATCTCCCAAAATCAAACGACTGCTCAATAAAAATGAAGACCTTCTGCTTGCTTTGGAGGGACTAAAATTGATCAGAAGTTTGTCGAAGAGCAATCATCCCCTGGATTATATTGATGCATTGGCCAATTCCAATCTGATAAATCAGTGGTCCGATGAAGATAACCTGGTCACAAGGCACAATATCGCACAAGGGATTAAACTTTCCTCCCTGCTTGTCAATTGCTTTACCGTAAAGCAAACTGACGGCAGAAATTGGATTCACCCCGAGTTCTGGACTAGTTATGCCAGTGACATTAACTTTTACAAAGCATTTTTAGGGCTAATGCTTCAGCAGGATATACTTTATTATAACATTCAAATTAGTGGTCGACCGTTTGCAGATCTGGTTAGAGATAAGTACTCCACACTCACTTCTATGGAGGATATCAGAAAAAAAGTAGAACCTCAGTTTAAGAAGTTACTGATGAGCGCAGAGCAATTGAATAATCAGATTACCGCCATCAAAAAAATCAAAAGAGATGGAAACAAAATCAAAGGAGACACCCTGTACCAATACATCAACAATGTGATCAATATTATTCAGCAAAGTGTAGCAAGTGTGGATGCATTAGTTGATTTTCTGGCCGGGAAGGACCTGAATCTGGTTTCAAAGACGGCTATGTATTTTGAATATGGCAGAAAGAGTAACGAAATCCTGTTGTCTATTCATAAAAAGCAATATGCAGACGCGATCACCAGTTCCCTTGATATTTTCTATGCGCATAAAGAAAACCCCATCGACACCAGTGTTTATCAGGCTTTAAAATTTGCTGTCAATTTTGTTGATGAAATCAAGAATGGTAAAAATCCAACTTTCAACTTGCTGATGGAGATTAATAGTAAACTGTCTTCAGGATCGCCTTTGTCGAAGGAAAATGCAAGTGAATTTGTGGAAATGTGTAAGCAAATAGGAGGGTATAACCTTTATCAGTCAAAACTATCAACATTGAGTGGAGAGATTGATAACTCCAACCCAAATTACGCTTTGTTAAAATTGGCGGGTAAGTTTTTAGAAAATGCCAGTGAGTTTGATCATGATAAATTTACAGCACAAGAATTAATCTTCATTACCGACCTAAAGATGCTGTTAGACCATCATCACCCTATTTGTGATGATCATATTAGCAAAATGAAATCGCTGTTAAACAAAATGGCAAAACCAACATTAAAAGCTATGGGGAACAGCTTATGACGCCATTAAAAATCTTGGGTCAACATCTATTAATGCTAGCAATGATTACAATAATATTAAAGCAGCCTACGAAACACTCAAGACCCAAAAAGACGAAATTTACCTGCAAGTGGGATTGTACATTTTTAACAAGGGTTTAGAAAAATTGAGGAAAGATATTGTATCCGAAAAGCTGAGACTGGAAGCACTTCAATGTCCGAAAAGAAGAATGAAGTGGAAAACTGAAGTATATCAGCAACTGATTCCATTCGTCGACAGGTTGCGGTCAGCAAACAAGACCTTAATGGTCGATTACAATACCTCAACATACCTGAAATCGATCAGAACAGCGTTCGAGGATGTTGAAAATGAAGTAAAAAGAGAATTCTATCAATTGGCTGTCTCAGGCCTGTCAGCCGAAACCAGAGGGGAAATAGAAAGGTATGTAAACTTTTTGGCCGCTATTGCAAAAGCAAAAACAGCGGAGGATGCTGAGCATGCCATTGAAGCACTTGCTTTACCTGCTGGAAGTTCTGCTATTAAGCGAAACAGTATGTTCAATGTTGCTCTGAACAGTTATCCGGGATTATTTGTAGGTGTAGAGTCGGAATTCACAGAAAATAAACACCCCGTAAGTATCGGGTTTACTGCGCCTGTAGGAGTTGCTATCAGTGGTAGAACTAAAAAAAGAGGTTCTAATTCATTTTACATTACCATTATTGACATAGGAGCACTAACAAGAGTACATTTAAGTGGAGATGACCCAGGTGAGCTACCGGAATTTACTTTCAAAAATGTGTTAGCCCCTGGTTTGCACTATGTATATGGATTTAAAAATGGTCCATTGTCATTAATCTCAGGTTTACAGTATGGTCCGCAATTAAAAAGTCTGGAAGGTGCTGATAAAGGAGCATTTAGGGTGGGATTAGGACTTACAGTTGATATTCCAATACTGAATTTTTTATACAAGTTCTCAATAATTATCAATGAAGTCACTTCTTTCTACTGATGCCATTTTTTGCTGCAATGCAACTGCTCGCTCAAAATAAGGAGCTTGACGAAAAAAAATGACCTTCTGACACCAACAGGTACTGATGGCCGGGTAAGATATCAGGTTACCATGCCGGAATTTGAAGATAGTTTGAAAAATGATCCTGCATTCATCAAAAGGTTGGCGTGAACAACAACAAAAGAAATCTTATCTTCAAAGAAGGCATTTCGGCAAGTAGTATTCATATTGTTACAGGGGATACTTTATTGGATCCTGAAATGACCGAAGACCAGGCCAGACAAATTCTGTTGGAACAACAAAAGTTTTTCAGCATTGAGATTGATCAGTCTGAGTTTTGAGTCATTTGATAGAGCACTTTTGATTACACCAGATCCAATGGAGGAACGCTTAAGATTAATAGTTCCGGATGATTCGGAGATCAATCTTCCTTTAATCTATGAAACCCCATCTCAATTCGATAGTAGGGTAGAGATCGCTGCACTCAATGCTGCTAATCAGGAGTCAGTAATAATCTCGCAAAGGGCACATGATGTTTTCTGTGTGACTGAACGTCAATATCTGGAAGAACTTGATAATGGTAGCTACCGGTTGATTTACAACCGAAAACTAGGTGATGTATATAATTTATGCGCTACAGAACCATATGTGAACCAACCTTCTCTTTGTATTGGCACGGCCTTTCTTGCAGACGGTCAGCACATTTTGTCCTCATTGCACGTGTTTTCTAACCATGATCTTGAAGACCTTGTTTTAATCCGGTCTTTTCGAACAACCAATCTGGCAGGAGAGATTAATGAAATATTTGACGAATCTGATGTTTACAGATTGAGCAGTTTTGTGGGTCAGGAATTAGATTCCTATGACATTGCATTAGTTAAACTTGACAGGAAAGTAACAGCCAACAATGGTCTAAGTAATTTTGACATTGGCAGTAATCAACATATTGGGGATCAGGTATATACTCTTGGGCATCCAATAGGTCTACCCATGAAATTTACCTTTCAGGCGAGCATCAGATCGATGAATGATTATTATTTTAATACCACGTTAGACACATTTCAAGGCAATTCGGGCTCCCCTGTGTACCGCAGAGATCGGCACCAGATTATCGGCATTTTGGTAGGAGGGGGGAACGGACTTTGAACTGAATGGTGATTGCTTTATTTCACATCTCTGTCTGGGCAGTGGTTGTGGACAGGAAAGGGTAATGAGGCTAAGCTACATATGGCCCATTTTAAGACAATACCTGAAAAGGTGATCACCATTGGAATAATTCATTTTCATTGATAAAGTTTTATCTCATTCTGTTACCTTTATAAGAAAGCCATAATCAGCTGATCCAATGGAGAAAATCAATTTCGAAGGTTACGATATCAAAAATTCCTATGATGAGATGTTTGATAACGATCATCAGGTAAGGCAATCTTACGCATTGTTCCGGAAGAGGCTGGAAAAAATGGATTGGAAAAAATTAAGTTTCCTGCAACATGCCACCGACAGGGCCCAGCTTTCTTTGGGCATGACCTTCAATGTCTACAGCGATAACCAGGGGATTGAACGCATTCTACACCTGGACATCATCCCAAGGATCATCTCCGGTGCTGACTGGGATAAGCTGGAAAAGGGACTTCATCAAAGGATCACAGCACTCAATCTGTTTATTGCAGACATATACGGAGACCAAAAAGTACTCAAGGACAAAATCATTCCACCGGAACTCATCACTTCCAGTGCCTGCTACCAGACAAAATGTATTGGACTGAAACCTCCCGAGAATGTATGGTGCCACATTACCGGCTCTGATATGATCAGGGGAGATGATGGGGAGTTTTATGTGCTGGAAGACAACCTGAGATGCCCATCCGGGGTGTCCTATATGTTGGAAAACAGAGAAATCCTGAAACGAACATTTCCGGAATTATTTGAAAAACTGAAGGTAAGACCAATTCATAATTACGCGCACTATCTGCGAGACATGATGGAATCGCTTACTCCGGTAACCCCAGCAAGTATAGCCGTATTAACTCCCGGCATCTACAATTCTGCCTACTTCGAACATGCCTACCTTGCCCAGCAAATGGGTGCAGAACTGGTAGAAGGGCGTGATCTGGTAGTTCAGAATGACCATGTCTACATGATCACTACCGCAGGTCTTAAAAAGCTGGATGTGATATACCGACGAGTAGATGATGATTTTATAGATCCATTGGTGTTCAATAAAAACTCGTTGCTTGGAACCCCAGGGTTGTTTGAAGCTTACAGGAAAGGTAATGTCGTATTGGTAAATGCTCCCGGAACTGGTGTAGCAGATGATAAAGCAGTATATGCTTACATCCCCAGAATTGTAAAATACTACCTGGGCGAAGAGCCTATTTTGAAAAATGTGAAAACTTATATCTGTGACGAACCGGATCAGAGACAATATGTAATCGAGCATATCCATGAGCTGGTAGTCAAACAAACGGATGCTTCCGGAGGCTATGGCATGTTGATTGGCCCCAAGTCGACAAAAGAAGAACAGGAGGAATTTGTCAACAAAATAAAAGCTAAGCCACGCAATTACATCGCCCAGCCGATGATTAACTTGTCACGGGTCCCCACACTCACAGAAGATACCATAGAAGGACGCCATGTAGACCTGCGCCCTTATATTTTATATGGCAAAGAAATGAAAATTGTCCCCGGAGCATTGACCAGAGTGGCCCTTAAAAAGGGTTCCATTGTGGTCAATTCTTCTCAAGGTGGCGGAAGTAAAGATACCTGGGTTTTAGATACTTAAGATATGTTAAGTAGAGTAGCAGATTCAATATACTGGATGAACAGATACCTGGAGCGCGCAGAGAATTATGCCCGCTTTATGGATGTTAATTACAACCTATCACTGGAAATGCACCCCGATATTTCCGAACAGTGGAAACCCTTGGTGGTGACCACCGGTGATTGGGGACTTTATGAGTCCATGTACGGAGAAGTGGATAAAAAACAGATCATCTATTTCATGGTCTTTGATTCGGGAAACCTCAATTCCATTCTTAGCTGCATCAATCACGCCAGGGAGAATGCCCGTGCCATACGACCAGAGATCACCAAAGAGGTTTGGGAAAAGATCAATGGCCTGTACTACAAAATGAAAGAAGGACTAGAGAAGAAAATATGGACCAAAAAGGACCCCAGGAAGTTTTTCCTTGAGGTTCGTGAAAACTGCCAGTTATTATCAGGAATTTATGACACGACCATATCGCGTACTGAAGGATGGCATTTTGGTAAACTTGGCCAGTTCATTGAAAGGGCAGACAAAACCTCCAGGGTACTGGATGTGAAATACCACATGTTGCTACCCAGTGTGGAAGCGGTAGGTACACCGGTGGATCTGGTACAGTGGTCAGCACTGCTGAAATCGGTGAGCGCTTATGATATGTACCGCAAAAAATATGGGAAAATCAATCCGTCCAGCATTTGTGAGTTCCTGTTGTTTGATAAGAATTTCCCAAGGTCGGTCCTGAGCTGTATTGAACATGCCCACGAGTCAGTAAGGGCCATATCAGATCATGATGAGGATCATATGAACGAACCCAGCAGACTACTGGGTAAACTAAAGGCGCACCTGGAATATACTGAGGTGAATGAGGTCCTTAAGGAAGGGCTGCATGAATTTATTGATGATATTCAGGTGAAACTCAACAACATTTCAACCGCCATCTTCGAGAACTTTTTCTCTACGCAGAATATCTTAAAATTACATTCACAAACTAATTAGAATCAAGTGGAACAAGCATATATTTGACCCTTTGATCCAACAACAATGAAGATCTTTCAATGCGGCCATTGTGGGCATCCCTTATTCTTTGAGAACATCTTTTGTGAAAACTGTGGCTTTACCGTGGGTTACAATGATACCCAGGTCATCATGAATGCATTTGATCCGTCAGAGGACATGCAGCACCTCATGATGGGCCGTGACAACAAAGAATATCGGTTTTGCAAAAACAGGCAATATGAAGTGTGTAACTGGCTGATAGATGCCGATTCCACACAGGATTACTGTTCAGCCTGTTCGCTCAACAGGACCATTCCCAACTTGTCCAGCAAAACCAACCATGAGAAATGGCACAAACTGGAAATTGCCAAACACCGCCTCATTTATCAGTTACACAGACTGGGGTTAGATCTCCCAAGCAAATTGGTGACTGACGATGGGCTCTGTTTTGATTTCCTGGCCAAACAGGAAGGCGTTAATGTGATGACAGGACATGCCGATGGGGTCATTACCATATTACTTTCAGAGGCCGATTCGGTACTGCGTGAACAGATGCGAATGGCCATGTCCGAACCTTACAGGACACTGATTGGGCATTTTAGACATGAAGTAGGGCACTATTTCTGGGATAAACTGGTCGCCACGGATGAAGAAAAACTGAGCCAGTTTCGTTCAATCTTCGGTGATGAACGTGAAGACTATCAGCAGGCC
Organism: Cyclobacteriaceae bacterium; assembly: GCA_965243755.1. GTDB lineage: Bacteria > Bacteroidota > Bacteroidia > Cytophagales > Cyclobacteriaceae > JANSWY01. The sequence continues at coordinate 328,816 of CBDEVW010000007.1, read as the reverse complement.
CTGAAGAGATATTATAAAACAGGAGGGAACGAGCAGTGGAATGAACACTACATCAGTAAATACGCCACTTCTCATCCCTGGGAAGACTGGGCAGAATCATGGGCCCATTACCTGCACATCATGGATGTCACCGAAACGGCCTACTATTTTGGGTTCAAGGTGGCCCCCATCAAAGGATTTTCAGGCATGGTGAGCAACCTGGACTTTAACCCCTATGAATGCGCCGATTTTGGTAAAATTGTAAAAGTCTGCATACCATTACTTTTTGCCTCCAACGCCATTAACCGCTCCATGGGTATACCCGATGTTTATCCTTTCGTGATCAACCAGTCTGTGATGGAAAAGATGAAGTTTATCCATGAAGTGGTAAGGAACTGAAACAGGTTAGAAATTCACTAAAATGTGGCTAACCTGATGATAAATAGTTATCTTAATTACGGCATGATAAGCTATATATGAAAGAAGATATCTACGCATACACCAGCAAACTGGTAGATCAAATGATTGACCTGCTGCCAGTACTGCTGCTGGCGATAACCATTCTTTTAATTGGTTTTGTATTTGCAAAACTGATCGAAAGACTGATCCGCAAATTGTTACTCTACCTGGACAGCAAATTGAATACGGTGCTCCAAAAACGTATGGTAGCCATCGATTTGAAAGTTTCTGCCAGGTTCATCTCACGCACCGTCTTCTGGATCATCCTGGTGCTTACATTGCTCATTTGTTTTCATATACTGGGACTCGATGTATCCTCAACCATATGGTTTGGCAAGATCATCGAATACCTGCCCAACATCCTGATCGCAGTAGTCATTGTGTTTGTTGGAATGATACTGGGCAGGTTACTGGGTGATCTCATCAAAGCAGCGGCAGTGAAAACAGGGTTGGCCAGCGCCAGCTATTTTGGTCGACTGGTAAGGTATGTCATCCTATTTGTAACCATAGTCATAGCACTCGATCAACTGGGGGTAGACATTGATTTCCTGAAGGGCATCATCATGATTTTGCTGGCCGGACTGCTTTTTGGTGCTTCCCTGGCTTTTGCTTTGGGTGCCAGGACCTCCGTGAGCAACATTCTTGGATCGTACTACATTCGCAAAAGTCATCAGGTCGGTAAAAGAATTAAAATAGGTAACATAGAAGGAATTATCATCAAAATCTCTGATCATGCAGTCACTGTGGAATCAGAATCCGGGTTGGTCATCGTACCAGCTAAAAAATTCAATGAAGAAGAAAGTATCATTATAACGGAGGACCAGGATGGAAAATGATCAGCTTTTAGTCAATCAGTTCATTAAGAACCACCCGCTTCGGGCCACCGAAATGATCGAAAAATTTGCGGTCGGGGATATCGCAAAATTACTGGAAAATGTATCCGCAGATTTAGCAGGCACAGTCCTTCAATCAATGACCCCCTATAATGCCGCCCGTGTACTTGAGGTGATCAGGGAAGGGTTGATATTAGAATTGCTAATGCACTTGTCCAGTCACCACACAGAAGCCATTTTACGACAGATGAACAGTAAGCTGCGTGAAAGGATATTGCTGCAACTGCCTGAAAACCTGGGCAAATCGCTCAAAATAGCTTTGTCTTTCCAGGAATCTCAGGTAGGGGCGCACACGGAAACCGAAGTGTTGACTTTATTGCAACAATGGACCGCAGAAAAAGCACTGAATGAAATACGGCGTGGTGCTGAACATACCAGGCCGGTAATTTTTGTACTTGATGATGACAACAAACTGACTGGATATGTTGCCGTGAACAGATTAGTGACCAGCGATAGCAGCACCATCGTAGAAAAAATAATGGAAACCGTGGAGCAACCCATTACTGCCCAAATGATGGTCCGTGATGCCATTGATCACTGGGACAACAGGTTTGTAGAATTACCGGTGGTCAGGGGAGATGGTATGTTCATTGGGGTAGTCAACCGGGTGACGCTTCAGCAAACGGAGAGACCAGCAGATTCCCGTGGCAAACTGGAAATCAAAACAGGTAATGCACTGGGAGACTTGTACCTGATAGGACTCACAAGCCTCCTGGGTAACACGGATCAAAACATAAAGCATTGAGACCATGGATATAGCAGAAGTTCAACACACCCTGAGCCAGAGTTACATCAGGCAGTTTCCTCACGAGGCTGCTGCAGTATTGAATGGCTTACCAACTGAGACCATATTATACCACCTGCAGGGACAGGATCATGAGGCTGTCAGGACACTGCTGTTGCACCTGGCACCACATACGGTAGCCGGAGTGATTGAGGCCCTGCCAGAAAATGTCTTTGTGCCTGTTTTTGAAGAACTCGATACCAGCAAGGCCACAAGGTTATTGTCCAGGCTGCCTAAAACCATATCAGAAAAAAAACTAAAACAACTTTCCCCTGCTAAAGCGAAAAGCATCAGTGAAATGTTGTCCTATCCGCCTACCGCTGCGGGTTACCTGATGGACACACAGATCATCACATTCAATCCTGAGAATACAGTAGATCAGGTGCTTGAAAAACTGAGAACTGTGGGCAATAGGAAAATCCTCAACGTGCATGTGATCAGTCATGATGGTAAGTTAATGGGCAAAGTCTTTATCCAGAACATCGCCATTTCTACTACAGAAACCACACTCGGCGAATTACTGGAGCCATGCGAGAGCATTCAGGCCATGTCACCGGCAGAAGAGGCCGTACAGCTGTTTGAACAAGGAAAGATCATTAACCTTCCGGTGGTAGACATTGATGGCAACCTCCTGGGGATCATCAGAAGCGAAACGCTGATCAGTGCCACACAGAAAGAGGCTTCCCAGGATGTGCTTACCATGTTTGGTGCAGGGCGTGAAGAAAGGGCCCTGTCGACTCCTCTTTTTGCCGTGAAAAAAAGACTGCCATGGCTTCAGATCAACCTGGCTACCGCATTCCTGGCAGCTTCCATTGTAGGGATTTTCGAAGAAACCATTGCTCAGGTAACTGTGCTGGCAGTATTCCTGCCGGTAGTGGCCGGACAATCAGGAAACACGGGCTCCCAGGCTCTGGCAGTGACCATGCGGGGACTGGCCCTGCGCGAGATCCATACAGCACAATGGTGGAAAGTTGCCAGAAAGGAAGTCGCTGTGGGATTCATTAACGGTGTTGCTGTGGCATTGACCACATCAGTAATCGCCTATTTTTGGTCATCTTCGTTCGGGATCGCATTGGTCATTGCTACCTCAATGGTGTTGTCCATGGTCATTGCAGGATTTTCCGGAGCAGTGGTGCCCATCATCCTCAAAGCAGTAGGGCAGGACCCGGCTCAGTCTTCTTCCATTGTACTGACTACCGTAACAGACATCATGGGATTCTTAAGTTTTCTGGGACTTGCCACACTGTTAGGCACAGCACTGGGTATTTTTTAATCAATCGATCAGAACACAAACTGCAACAAAAAAATTAAGGACACCTTGTAAACACCTTGCAAATGGCCTAGTTTAGAAATTTTGGAAAAAGTTTGAAGTGAACCATTAATTACCATTGGCCAAAATAAATCAGGATGTATGTGAGGAAAAGGTTTTTGATTCCCTGTTCAGGTCAATGGCACCTGTATTGAGAAATTTCCTGGTTTATAAGTTCAGCGACCTGGAACGCGCCAATGACATAGTACAGGAGGCTTTTATCATCTTATGGAAAGCGTGCAAAAAAGTGCCATTTGACAAAGCCAGGTCCTTCCTGTTCAAAGTAGGGCAAAATCAGTTCCTGAAGCTGTTGGCCCGGGACAAGCTAGCCAGGAACCATCAAAACATTACGTTTGAACAAACCACCCCTGAGGACCCTGAATTTACACTACAGCATCAGGAGCTAAGTAAAAATGTGGCGGATGCGATACAAAATTTACCTGATAAGCAGCGTGAAGTGTTCCTGATGAATCGCATGGATGAGCTCAGTTATCGCGAAATAGCGGAATCTTTGGGGATAAGTGTAAAGGCCGTAGAAAAGCGAATGCACAATGCATTGATGAAACTGAGGGAAATATGTTATAATATCTGAAGCAAAAGTAGGGTATGGTACCGGATAAAGTATGTATTAACAAATGAAGCAATGGAATACAGATAAGACCTTCTTAAGCAGGTGGCTCAACAACGAGCTGACTGATGAGGAAAAGCGCGCCTTCGAAGAAAGTGAAGAAGGAAAGCAGTTCCGGGATCTCATCATTGCTTCCAAAGGAATTAAACTACCGGATTACCCTACAGAAGAGCAACTAATCCAGCTTAAGTCGAAACTACCAGCACAAAATCAGGAACAAAAACAGGTGTGGATGCTGCCGGCACTCAGGATTGCGGTAGCTGCGGTAGTTATAGTGGCCATTTCCTGGGTGATCGTTTGGTTCCTGGGTGGGCCGACCATGGTCAATACAGGTTACGGAGAGTCGCTGGCCTTTCAGTTTCCGGACGGATCGGAAGTGATTTTACATGCCTCTTCCGAGATCGCTTTTGATGAATCGGATTGGTCAGTAAACAGGCAGGTATTCCTGCAAGGCGAGGCATTTTTTAAAGTGATCAACAATGAGGTACCTTTTGTTGTGAAAACATCCGGCAATGAAATTAACGTGTTAGGAACTTCCTTCAATGTGCGCTCCAGAAGTCCCGAAGTGATGGTAGTAACATGCTATGAAGGAAAGGTAAAGGTTGGACTGGCGGATGACGCCATTAATTTGAGCGCAGGAAATGGTGTCAGTATCACGGCAGGGCAGAAGGTGCTCTTCAGGACCAGCCAGACATCACCATCCTGGATGAACAAAATATCCACATTTGACAATACCCCACTTACGGAGGTCATCAGAGAGCTGGAGGTGGTGTTCGGAATGCAGGTAGAATACCAGTCCAACGTGAGCGACCTGAAGTTTACCGGATCTTTTCCGCATCAAAACCCGGAACATGCATTTCAATTGGTATTTGAGCCTTTTGACATCAGTTATGAATTTGTCCCCGCTGAAAACAAATTGATCATCAAATAATGTATTAGGTTTGTAGCATTAAGTACCTCTGATGCGCAGCTTTTTTTGTTTTTCCATTTGCCTGATAATCAATGTGACCAGCATGGCGCAAAAAATCACCCTGGAAAAAGACTATGCAGCGCAACCACTTGTACAACTGCTCACAGACATTCAGCATACCTCCGAATTCAGGTTTTCATATGCCCCTGCCGACCTGGAGGATATTGAAGTGACGATCTCACAAGGAACTTATGACATTGATAGTTTGTGCCAGGTGGCATTATCAGAGCACTTCCTTGACTGGAAACTAGTAACGGACGCATTTGTAGTCATCAAAAAAATGAAAAGCGTCCATATACACCTCAGTGTATTATCAGCGACCAACAATGAACCCCTTTCATTTGCGATGGTGCAATTGACCAATAGCCATCAGGGAGCCATTACAGATGACAAGGGGCAAACGACAATACAGGTGCCCAATGACCCTGAATCAACATTGCGCATTGCCTACCTCGGTTACCGGACCGACAGCATCAAACCCCTCCAGACCGGGACGGCCATCACCGTAAGATTGCAACCGGAAACTACTGTACTGGGGGAGATCGTGATTGAGGAGTACCTACACCAGGGCATTGTAATGGAAGGCACTGGCAATAGCCTGCAAATCAGCCCTGGTGAGATGGAGAGCTTACCGGGCATGGCTGAACCGGATGTCTTGTTAACAGTACAAATGATCCCTGGCATCAACTCCGTCAATGAAACCGCTTCGGAAATCACCATCAGGGGAAGCACACTGGATCATACCGGTTTTCTTTGGAACGAAATCCCTTTATACGATCCTGCACATTATTTTGGCAATATTGCTGCGGTAATTCCGTCAGCCACCGGAAGGGTGCATTTGCATAAAAACTTTGTCCCGGTAAAGTATGGCAATTACCTGGGCGGACTGCTGGAAATGGAATCGGCGACTCCCATCCCCAATAAAACCACAGCAGCTGTCAACCTGAACCTGACACACGCAGATGTCTACGCACAGGGTCCGGTAAGCAAACTGGGTTCCTTGCTGATTGCTGGCAGAAGATCATACAATGATTTACTGCTTACACCATCATATGCGTCGATCAGTGAAAAAGTATTTGAGGGCAGCACCACCGAGCTGTTTCAAACCGCAGTGCTGGAAAGGGATTTTGATTACAACAGCCAGATTGTGTTCTCCGACTGGAACCTGGTCTGGAATGGCAACATCACTGACAAAGACTCCATCCGTATCAGCTATCTGTCGGCAAAGGACAAAGTGCATTTCGAGTCTGTAGACGAGGATCAACTCAACATCACCAGGCAAACCAGTAACACCACCCAACAAGGACTCGGTCTAAAGTACCTGTTGCGTCTCCGGCCGGGATTCATCAGTTCGCTTAACCTTGCCAGGTCCGTATACAACCTGGATTACGCAGAGCACAACATTCGAAATTTCGAAAACGACATTAGTAGGTTAGAGTCCCGTGCCAATGACATGGAAAACCTTGAACTGCGCTGGCATAACCAGCTGACCATCAATAATAAAGGCCAGGTAGAACTGGGTTACCAATGGAATCAACTGGACGCTGGATTCAACACCTATTCCCGTGATCACCAGAACGGAAACACCATTAGTGAAGAGCAGAGCCGGGAAAGCAATTCGGGCACCATCAACACCGTGTATGTTAATCTCCGGCAACCTTTTGGCGAAAAGCTTTCAGCAGGTTTGGGAGTCCGCACGGCATTCAATTCTTTGGACAAAGTGAAATTGGATCCACGGTTGTTCCTGCGCTATCAGCTCAATGATTACATCACACTTAAAACATCCGGTGCGATTACCCATCAATTCATACAATCATTTCAGGAAGACAGGTTTACCCTGGCCAACAACATTGAGCAGTTCTGGATCCTCGCTGGCACTGGTGAAGGCAGGCAGGTAATGAACAGCAAACAATTCAACATCGGATGGACCTGCTCCACCAGAGGCTGGTTAGTAGACATGGAAGGATATCGCAAGCATATTACAGGATTGAACGCCCGTAAAATCAATCCCGTACTGGACCAGTTTTTTATGGCCTCAGAAGAAGTTACCGGTATTGATGTACTGCTCCGAAAGCGATTCAGGCATTGGCGATCCTGGGTAAGCTATGCCTTTCAGCACTCCCTGGCGCAAGTACCCGGCGAAGGACTGATGGACATCCCCTCACGGCAAAATGCGAAACACCAGGTGCAGTTTGTCAATGCGATCACCATCAGGGATTTTTCCTTTTCAGTAGGGTATCAATACCGGACCGGATTGCCATATGCCCATGCTGAGGGTGTTGAGCAGGTCACTTCCGTAGAGGGCATCACTTATTATGCAGTGGCCTATCAAAGCATCAACCAGCGCAGGTTACCGGATTATCATCGGCTGGACTGCTCACTATGGTACCATTACCGGCCATCTGGAAAAAACTTCTCCGGTCAACTGGGGATTTCATTCATCAATCTTACCGGACATCAAAACTATGCTAACCGCACGTACGATGTAGAAGTGGTTGATGATCAGGAAGTTGCTCTCAATCAGACCGACCGTTATTTATTCGGGTTTACCCCAAACCTGAGCCTTCGATTACAATTATTTTAATTTTTTAGCAGGATAAAAGTAGGGTGGCCGCATTCTTATAGTATGTAATAGCGAAAATCAAATATTACATCAAAATGAGAATCCTTTTTTATTGCACATTAATCGCTTTCACATGGGTAAGTTGTAAACACGATGTGAAGGAACCACCGGAACAAACAAGAACAATCGATATTTATGTAGATAATAAAGTAAGTACCAACGGTGACGGCAGCTCATCCGCGCCCTTCAACACCATTCAGCGGGCACTTGATCATGCAGCGGCCGGTCAGACCATTCTGGTACGCAATGGCACCTATCAGGAAGCCATCACGATTGATAAAAACCAGATTGCACTGCTGGCAGAAGAAAATGTCGTCCTGCAGAGTGATCAGATTGGAGCGGTCATCCATGTGACCGGAGATGGGGTAGAAGTCAATGGATTTGAAATTGCCAACAGTGCCTCCGATGATATGGGAGCCATCCATGTAGATCAGGTATCTTCAGCGGATCTGATTGACAATGACATTCATCACAATCCCAATGCCGCTGCATACTGGCTCAATGCCACATCTGATGTGACCATTGATGGCGGTCAGCTGGTTGATAACCGGGGTGGAATAAGAATAGAAGGAACCACCAACAACCTGCTCATTCAAAACATTGAGATCAGTTCATCGCAAATTGTCCTCTCTCAACAGGGAAGCCCCGAGGAGTCTTCACAGTATTTTGGCATCATCAACGGATGGGAGCCGGTAGGAGGGGACAACTGGGTCTTCGATAATGTAACCATCAGGGGCACAGTGACCTATGGCATAGAACTTCGATCAAGATCTGAAACATATCCACAGGAAAATCCACTGACCAACCTGGTCATCAGAAATTGCCTGCTGGAACAAAATGGCTTTGGTTATGCTGCTGATGGATGGCCCTCTACCGATTACCCTCCCGTCTACTACTATGGCAATGTGCTGATCCAGGGGCTAAATGGCGTGATTGTAGAAAACAGCATCTTCCGGGATGGAGGCGACTGGGGCATTGATTTCTACAAAACGGACAACATCATTGTCAGAAACAACATTTTTGCTAACAACGGTGTACAGACCCTGCATACCGAGATAGGAGACGGACTGGAAGTCAACGGGGGGCGAAACAACAAAGTCTTCAACAATGTTTTTTATAACAACCCCAACCAGGGACTGTTCCTGAGTTACCTCATTGAAACACAGGGCGAACTCCACAACCCCACCACACTGGTAGCCAACAACATAGGATGGAACAACGGCGCAGACCTCTCCATCTTCGGCCCGACACAGGATTCCCCTTACCAGGGCTTTTTTGCCACTCACGACCTGTACAACAACCTGTTTGGTACCAGGGGCATCTGGGGACCACTGAATGAACAGGGCACCATCAATCAAAATCCGGAATTTGTGGATCCCGACAGGAACAATTTTGAATTACAAAACTCCAGCCCCGCTATAGATGCCGGGTGGGAAGGTGATGCGGACCTGCCTTCCAGCGATTTCATTGGCAACACCAGACCCAGCGGCAATGGACCAGACCTGGGCATATTTGAATACTAAAACCCTTATCAAGCACATAAAAACAAATCATTCAACAACATGGAAAATATGAATAAGATGATCATAAGAAGTATTTTATTGACTGTCCTGAGTATAGGCAGCCTTTGCTTCCTCAGCGGATGCAATGAAGATGAACCCGGTCCCAACGACCCGAAGGATGATGATCCCATTGTGGATCCTAACCCAACCCCAACACGTACCGGCAACCTGGAGGCGCTGTTTGTAGGGCACAGTGCCATGAACATGATTGTAGATGACTATGTGGTCCTTATGGCAGAATCCGCCGATGAAAATACCACATTGTCCACCACGCAGGTGACCAATGGCAACATCAGCCTGGTCGGTAAAATGGAAAACCCGGAAACGGCCCCCTTGTTCAGCAGTGATCCTACCCATAACTACGATTTTGCCGTGCTTACAGAAGCCTGGGATTACCAGAACTACAACCCCGATGAACACGGCAGGGACAACAACCAGAGCCTGGACGGCTGCCCGCCTTCAGATTACGATTATCCGGATGCCTGGGAAAACCCCGCTGAAGACTGGGTGCCCATACCGTATTACCTCCAGCAGTATACCGATGGGCTGAAGTGTGGCAACAATGCCAGTACAGTCTACTATTACCAGACCTGGTCGCTGGGCTACAATGAAGTGACCAATGGCGCCACCAGGGCTGCTGATCAAAATTACCAGCGGCCAACCGTGGAGGAAATGGAGCAACTGCTCACCAGTGGTGACGTATTCCGGGACCTTCCGCTGGCCGATCGCATTGAATTTGAGGGCGTCAAGTGGCAGTATTTTGTCCGGTCCGCCAAACGTTCCCATATCCGGTTCATCCCGGCGGCTTTTGCCCTGGCAAGACTAATGCGTGAGATGGAAGCGGGTGTAGTACCCGGCTTTGAAGCAGTCGCCAATACTGATGGACTCAATGGACAGGGACACCTCGTATGGACAGATTACCTGTTTTACGAGGACCAGTACCACCTCAGCACGGTGGGCCACTATTTTATGGCACTGGTGATCTATGCATCCGTCTTCAATACCTCGCCGGAAGGACTTGCCGTTGGAAGTGGACAATATCAGGTGTCGGAGTGGTTCCCTGATGGCCAGTATCCGCTGGAAGGCATTACCAACGCCAGGTACCAGGAGCTGCTGACAGAGGCAGGAGCAAATGGCATTTACGATCTGCGGGGATACAATTCCCTGGACTACATGCATGATGACCTTAGAAGATACCTGCAGCGACTGGCGTGGGAAGTGGTGCAGCAGGATTCATCTTATTAATCGCCTTTCAATAACGCATCAAAAAAGGGTGTCAGTAGATGGCACCCTGCTTTATTTCTGTCAGACAGTAGCCAGGTCCGGAAACGCACTGCTTTCATAGAAAGACACATCATCCATTTCATGCAGCCAGTAGGCAGAGGAATAGATGGTGAATATAGTCTGCCCGTTTTCCTCAGTCTGATCAAAATGCCACACAATGCTCCGGGCCTCCGGGAAAGGGGAGCCGGCCACCTGCTCATCAAACAACCGGTTGATGATGGCGTGATCATCCATACCATGGGCCAGCAGCCGTGCCAGCATCGTTTCATCAGTAGAGGCCAGGTATTCTTTGGCCACTTCATTGAGAGGGGTCACCGCTATCCTGCATTTTAGCACCTCAGCCTCAGGAAACTTGCGGGGAAAGGCCAGTTTCAGCAGTACGCCACAATCAAACAGCTTACGGTGCAGCCTGATGTCCTGGTACTCTTCCCACAGTTTTTCCTCCATCATTTCATGGGCCATATTCTTGATCTGCCCTCCGGAGAGCTGATCACCCAGGACGTACGACAAGACAATAGCGGCAGCTTCCTCAGGTTCCAGGTCCTGTAGCGACAGCACAGCATAGTCCTGAAGTTCCTCAGGAGCCAGGGCATCCGCATCATCAAAATCCGTCAGTTCCAGGATTTTCAGGTAATCCTCACTGGTCCAGCTTTCCGGGAGCTCACGGACCTCATCCACCCGCAACACCGAAACATCATATTTTGCTTTCATATCAAATCTTTACCGATATGAGATAAGACTTGATTTTTTGGGAAAGTCACAGGGGAGCATAATAAGTTAGTAAAGTCAAGGAAGAGAGTTTCTAAAATAAGTTCGATATATATGGACTCAATCCAATGATATTGGACTTTAAGTCATTTATAAACTTTTTTTTCTGTGAATTCTTGCCATCATTGACTACAATACTATATTGGCGAATAATGGTTCATTGGTTGCTATCTTCCAAACCATTTGATTGTTACGCATAATATAATCTTGGACCATAGAAAACTAAATGGTGAAATCGACCTATCAATATTTGCAGCACTTATTGCTGATGAAAACGCAGCTAATAACTGTAATTAGTTTTTGCCTGAACCTGGCATTCGTCAATGCGCAATCATTGCAGGAATATGAATTTGATGGGTGTGAAGATGCTACAAACCAGGCATTATTACATATTTCAATAGATTCAATGCTTTATTTTGGAGACCATGGTGACAATAACCTTCCTGACATCAAGGATAGGAATGCGGTCATTGATTCTATTTTGATGTCGACATACAATATTGTTAGCATACGAGATCAAAAATATCTGTATGATCATACAGTAACCTGCTACAATCGCACCATTACCAGTCACCTGGATTCAATTCTCAATGAAAGTTTTGTGATCAAACTGCTTTCACAAACGGAAGAAGTCCTTAAAGAAAAGAATTCTCCTTAGGAATTATGACCCGTAGCTTAGGCCATATCGACTATCATTAGGGGCAGTGGTATACTATGGTTCTCCATCAACTCGTGGATCATGTATTATTCTCTACTGGGAGGTTCAATAACATTTTAAACAAACATTATAAAAGGGTCATTAGGTGAGTACTGTGAAAGGAGAATTTTTAAAATAAGTTCGATATATATGGACTCATTCCAGTGATATTGGATTTTAAGTCATTTATAAACTTTTTTTTCTGTGAATTCTTGCCATGATTGACTGCAGTACTATATTTGCCTGCAACGGTTCATTAATTACCATCATCCAAACCATTTAAGTGAGATTCATAAACCAACTCGTATTAACCATTGCTTTATTCGCTGTTGCCACGATCAGTTATGCTACTGAAGATGAGGAAGCGCATAAAATGGCACTTCTGAAAAACGCCAAAAAAGTCAGGAGTTTCAATAATGTGATCGTGAATACTGCGATTGAAGCTCAAGATTTTAGCATGGATGGCCCTGTAATAGACCCGGTTTATTATGATTCTGTGAAAGGACTCCATCAAAAGATAGAAGCGCTCGAACAGCGAATAAGGGAGACCAACAACTACATTGATCAAATCAATGCTCAGGCGCTTACCGAATTACCGGCAGGAATTTCTAAGAAAATTGGAAACCTGGAGTATATGATCATGATTGATCAGGTTAGAGCAGGCCCTGATCGCGCGGAAGTTGATGTATACATGTCGTTTGTACCTCCGGAAAATAATAAGCGATTGAATTTTATGGGACGTAGAATTCAGCTGGATAAGGACGGTGGGATAACGGGCAATGCGAGATTAGAATTAATTGGTGATTATTTACTGAACGAAAGCTCAAAAATGCAGATTAAACTACTGGGTGGGAAATTTGGAGGACCCCAGTTTCACAGTCCCACATTCGCATTATTTGATTGCAATGGTTATCGGGAGATGTCAATTACTGCAGAAGCCACATTTAGCAGGAGTCTAGTAGTTCCAGAAACAACAAATGGGACTCAACATCCTAGCGATTCATTGAAGGCCTCATTTGGTTTATCAATTACTGACTGGAATAATAAGATGGTTTCCATTAATCTCCCACCTTTTCAGTTTACAAAATTAGAAGGAGTTGGTTTCTATGTTCAAAATGCTGTTCTGGATTTGAGTGATCACCAGAATGCCCCTTCAACAATATTTCCGCAAGGATATTTGAATAACTTTTATGGAGACGTTGATCCTTCAGTTTGGAGAGGAGTTTTTTTGTCAGAAGTTCAGGTTCGGTTACCAAAGGAGTTAAAAGACACAAAAACTGATGAAAGAATTGGATTTGGAGGAAAGAACCTTTTGATTGATCGTTTCGGTTTTTCAGGGGTATTGAGCGCTTTTAATGTGCTTAGCATGGATCATGGACAAATTGGTAACTGGTCTTTTTCCATTGATGAGTTGCAAATTGCACTTCAAGCGGGTTCAATAAAACAGTCTGGTTTCAACGGGAGAATTGAAGTGCCAGTTATCACTGATAGTCCAGAAGGTATAACTAACCCACCGGATAGCACCGAGAAAGATCAAACCAATGGCCTTATTTACAATGCGCTTTTCAAGGAACACGGTAACTATATATTTTCCGTGCAACTGAAAGATGAAGTGCCCTTCAATGTCTTTAGTGCAAGCGCTAAATTATATCAGGATTCTTACATCAAAGTAGAGAAAAAGGATGGAGTGTTTCTTCCTGAAGCATTTTTAAATGGTGAGCTAAGTATTGATGCTCCTTTAAAAGAGAGTGAAAATGAAACTACAGCCGAACGAATTAAAGTTGGAGGGATCCAATTTCAGGGGTTATGCATTAAATCAAAGGCACCACACTTTACAGTCCAATCATTTTCTTTAGGCAAAGAAGGAAAGCCATCAGAATCAATGAAATTCCCTATTTCAATTAATGAAGTTTATGGGGCAATTCAGGGAGACCAATTTACCCTGGGATTAGGAGTTACCCTTAATTTAACAAATAGTGAAGATGGAGGTGGATTTGGCGCCAGTGGTAGGTTTGCAATACAAGGGGAGAAAGTTGTCGATGGGATTGATTCCGAAAGGTACAAATTTCGTCGTTTATTAATTGATGAGTTTAGTGTTGATGTTTCAAATGGCCCAATTTCAATTAAAGGAGCATTACAGATTTTCAAGGAAGATCCTGTCTATGGTAATGGTATTAGTGGTAATGTAAAAGCTGATTTTGGAGAGAAATTAAGCATTGAAGCGAAGGCCATCTTTGGTAAGAGAGCAACATACAGATACTGGTATGCAGACGCCAATGCTAGTGGAATCAATATTCCACTTGTACCGGGGCTACTTGATATTAATGGTTTTGGTGGGGGTGCATATTATCACATGTCAATCGATCAAAATGGCTCACAAAGCCCGATTGGTATTTCTTCAACTGGAATTGTCTATTCACCAGACTCCACCTTGGGGCTGGGACTTAAAGCAACAGTATTGCTGTCAAGTGCCTCCGAAAATGTCTTTTATGGTAACGCTACATATGAAATGGCTTTCAATTCCGGAGGTGGGTTAAGGTATATATCATTTACTGGGAACGCTTACTTTCTCAGCACTAATACCAATGGCAAATCAGTTGATCTTGGAGCACTAGCAAAAAAGATGGCTGGTGAATCTGCCAAATCAAGAACTAAGGCAAACCCGGAAGGAAATCTTGACTCCTCTAATGAAAACGACCCTTCCACTTCACTCATATTTGGGGACCCCTCTAAGTCGGACGCAGCAATATCGGCACATCTACATATGTTAATGGATTTTAACAATAAGAGTTTTCATGCGCAGGCGTTGGCTTATGTTAATATCGAAGATATTATAACCGGTGTTGGACCAAATAATAGAGCCGGTTGGATGGTAATGCATTTCGGTAGGGATGATTGGTACATATACGTTGGTTATCCTGATTATGAAAGAAGAATTGGCTTACAATTTATAGGCTGGGCTCAGGCTACAGCTTATTTCGTGACTGGAACGAAAATACCGGGGTTTCCTCCACCTCCTCACCAGGTGCAATCAATATTTAGTCATACCGATCTTGCAATTGGTAAAAGCCTATTAGAAGCTAAGCCTGGTAAAGGAATTGGCTTTGGAGCCAATTTCACCTTTGATACTGGTGAACTATCGTTTCTCATTTTTTATGCACGGTTTGCTATAGGACTGGGTTTTGATGCTATGTTGACAAACTATGGGTCAGCTCAATGTACCGGTATGAATGGGCAAATTGGCATTAATGGCTGGTATTCTCAGGCGCAGGTTTATGCACATATCACTGGGAAGGTAGGAATCCAACTCACCATTATGAAAAAGAAAAGAAGGATCGATATATGTGATATACAGATAGCAGCAATTCTACAGGCGCAGTTACCAAACCCAACCTGGATGAGAGGAATGGTAGGTGGAAGGTTTAATGTATTAGGAGGATTTGTAAAGGGAGATTTTAGTTTTGAGTTCGAACTAGGTGAAAAATGTGAATTGCAAAATGAAGGAAGCGCCTTGGAAGGCCTGGAAGTTATAGCAGATATTACTCCTAATGGTGGCAGCTTAGATGTGAGTGTTTTCAATACGCCGCAGGTAGTCTTTAATTACGAAGTTGGTAGGGCATTTCAAATGCTGGATAATAATGACCAATTAAAGAAATTCAGAATTATTTTGGATCATTTCAATGTCCAACATTTAAATCAGAATTTGGAAGGTGAGGCGATTTGGAATGATGACAATACTGTATTGGCATTTAACCCGGAACAGGTACTACCAGGCTTATCAGATATTAAAGTTTTTGTTAAAGTTAGTTTCGAAGAATGGCAGGATGGAGAATGGATAAAGGTTCAGATTGATGGAGAACCATTATCGGAATCAAAAACAATATCATTTAAAACAGATGAGGCTCCTGATTATATCGAACCATCAAATGTAACATATAGCTACCCATTGGTAAATCAATACCTTCTATATACCATGGAATCAAATGAAGGTTTTATCAGGATGAATGTGGGACAGGATTATCTGTTTAATCCAGGTGACAAATGGATTCAAAAAGCAAGATTTACCACTGAGAGCGGCTATGTGAGTTCATCTGATTTTACCTACTCCAATAAACAAGTCAATTTTCAATTACCATCAGATATTCCTATGAACAGTGTGGTAACAGTTCAATTAGTTGACATTCCAGCGGTCAGCTCTGAAGTAATAGATTCCAATGTAGACACTATTAACAACCAGTTGGTTGTTGATGAATTTGAGTTGAATGCAAGCGTTCGAACCAAAGTGACCGAGGGTACCATTGAAAATTTGGAGGAAAAAGTTATTTATGAAAATCAATTCCGAACAAGTCAGTATAAGACTCTGGCAGAAAAATTTGACTCGCAAAAAAATGCCTATGTTGCTCGTTATCCTATTACAGCTTATGCTCATAATTTAAAATGGCAACTACTTCCTGCAACAGAATTATTTTCTACATATGAATTAGGTACTACTGGCACACCACCAATGATTCATTTCGAGGCGGATTTAGAAGGTAATAATTGGTTTGAAGATCATCTCAATCCGATGTTGTACGAAAATTACCCAATAAATTCAGCCATAAAAATTACACGAAGACCATTATATAAATATAGCCCGGTTCCATCAAACCAAATTGATTTTGTACAATACAATGAATA
The DNA here is from genome assembly GCA_965243755.1 of Cyclobacteriaceae bacterium. Lineage (GTDB taxonomy): Bacteria > Bacteroidota > Bacteroidia > Cytophagales > Cyclobacteriaceae > JANSWY01. Next base: position 312,183 of record CBDEVW010000007.1, on the reverse strand, counting down.
CAACAGTGATTTAAATGAAACGCCACAAGAAGCTAACGCAATTCTTTATTATAACATTGCTGTGACAGCCTATTATGACTACAGTGAATTACGATCTAAAGCAGCCACCTATCTATATAACGGAGGGTACTCTAACTACCAGATAGAAAACCTACTAACCGAAAATTTCCCAGTGCTCAAAAAGGGTGAATATAAATTCAAAGTAGGTTATCAAATACCAGGAACAAGTCAAATAAAATATAGCCATACACACAGCTTTTTTAACCCAATTGAATTTTGAGAAACTATTTGTTCATACTCGGCATCTTGTTATTACAGTTTTACAATTGTAATGCGCAGGAAAAGAAAAGTGTCGCCTTAATTGCCAAGTCTAACCAGCGGGAAATATTACTAAGGTGGGCACCAACTACACCTGTCTATTGGAACCTTGGCAATAAATATGGTTATAGATTATACAGGACAACAATGCTTAGAAATGGTAAGCTATTATCCAGAGAACAAATGGAAACCGTTGAGATAAGCCAGAAACCGTTAAAGCCATTACCCCTTTCAGACTGGGAACAATTAATTGAAAAAAATGATTACTGCGCAATTGCAGCACAGGCAATCTACGGGGATAGCTTCAGCATTTCAGATAATTCTGGCTTTTTAGGCAACTTAAAACAAGTGGAAGAAAATGAATCTCGATTTTCATTTGCGTTGTTTGCAGCAGACCAGTCATTGCAAGTAGCTCAATATGCAGGATTGTTTTTTAAAGATGAAAATGCAGTTCCTGGAGAAAAATATCTGTATCATGTCTTCATCAATTTACCTTATATTAATACTGAGGTAAGTATTGATACTTCCACCGTTTACCTTAGTTTAGATGATTACCAACCATTACCTGCAATAGACCAGTTATATGCTGATTTCGGTGATCAGGTGGTTAATCTAAAATGGAACCTTAAGTCATATGAAGAAATCTATTCTAGCTACTACATTGAGCGGTCTGAAAATGGTGAACAATTTCACAGCATAACTACAAATTCTATACTGCCAACCAAAAACCAAAGCGTTGAAAATCAAATCCTGGCGCAATATGTAGATTCATTAGACACTAATTTAAAAAAATACTATTACCGCATCAGGGGTGTTTCATACTTTGGTGAAGAAGGACCATATTCCGAGATAATTTCAGGTAATGGCATTCCATCATTTCTTTTTAATGCCAACATTATAAATGCAGACACAACCAGTCTGGAAGTTAAGCTACTATGGGAGTTTCCAGCTGAAGGCATGGATCAGCTCCTAAGTTATAACATTCACAGAGCAGATAATGAGGCTGGGCCATATACGATGATAGCTAGTGAGCTAGGTAAACATTTTACATCAATTATTGATAATAGCGCAGGGCCATCTAATTACTATATAGTGGAGTCATTGGACAGGTTTGGATCAAGGACCAACTCGTTACCTTATTTTGTTCAACTGGATGATAATATTCTACCAAGTCAACCAACTGGATTAGTTGGGCATATTGATACTACGGGTGTTGTATATCTACAGTGGGAGTCAAACAAAGAAATTGATTTAAAGGGATATAAAGTTTACAAAAAGAACTTTAGCAGTGATGACTATTCCCTTATTGATTCCAAAGTAATTGAAAACATAGGATACGTTGATACCATTAAAATAAACAATCTAACTGAGACTATTTATTATGGTATTCGTGCTGTAGATCAAAGGTATAACCTCTCTGAATTTGCTGAAATCAAATTGAATAAACCTGACTTGATACCTCCCTCCAGCCCTGTTATGCTTTCGGCAAAGGGAAAAGAAGGGTATGTTGAAATCCGTTGGATAAATAGTAGCTCCCATGATGTGATTGGACATTTAGTATACAGGTCTGAAGACGGAAATCAATGGAACCTGATTGCTTCAATCGAGTTGTCTCAAGGTGATTTTTATATTGATGAAGTGCAAGACAATAGTACTTATCATTATCTGATAGTAGCAATGGACGATAGTGGTTTAGAATCGGTCCCATCTCAGGTAATTTCAGTGAGTACAGACCAAATTTCTCCGAAAATTACATTAAATGGTTCCCATAATGTTCCTATGAACCAAATTAGGCTACATTGGAATGATCTAACCAAACCTGTAAAGACAATTTATATTTATAAATCGCTTGACGGCAATGAATTGTCGATGTTTAAATCGTTAGAAGGATTTCATTCTGAATACTTTGATGATGACTTAATTATAGGTTCAATTCATAACTATCAGCTTAGAGTGGAATTTAAGGACGGGTCTTACTCAAAATTTAGCAATAAAGTAAGTATTCAAAATTAATTATGAACTATTCATCAACTGTAAAATTGATACTGCTATTTGTAACAATAGGGCCTAACTTATGGGCACAAGGTTCTGGTTTAAATGGCGATTTTGAGATTGGAGATAAACTGCCTTCGCCACTTACCCCTAACAGAAATTATATCATCAAGCTTACATTAACGATTGATGGTTCAGGTGGTTGTAGTTATTCCGGTGGATCTATTAGGATTGTTCCAAATACTGGTTCTTCGATAAGTAAATCATATTCACAAGGTACTTCAACCAGAACATTTTCATTTTCATCAGGCAACCCATTTCCAATCATCGTTCAACCTGATTTTGGTGATTACAGTTGTAGAGATGGTGATGCTCGTAGTGGGTCAATGACATTTTGTGATTTCTCTTCGATCCCTGATATTAATATTTCTGATATTGAAAATTGCTCAACGTATAATGTAGCACTTAATCCTAATGATTATGGGTTTGGTTGTTCATTGGAAATGAACCTGGAATTCCAGCCAAAAGCTGATACTGGTATACCTCGTTTCTATGAAACAGGTGATTGTAATCCGGCATGCGAGACAGAAATCGTTGGAGATATATGTGGATTCCCTATCATCAGTCAAAATGGATTGCTATCAAATGAAGGTTATGACTGGTTTGCTAGTTCGTTTGTGGATGGAGATTATATTTATTTTGCCAACTCTAATAATCAAACTATTAATATTGAAGACCATTTTGAGCAGTTACTTGAGGTCCTAGCTATTAACGAACAAGATTTTTATGGTAGCAATATTTATTACAGAGCTGTGCCAGATGTTCGATGTTATGCTTTGGTAACGAACACATCAATAAACTCTATTCGAATTCACCCTAAGGAACCGTCAATAAGTTACAACAAAACTGATCCTTTGTGTTTTCAGGGGTCTGGAGAGTTAGAGTTTTCAATCAATGAACCTGGTAATTTTTTGTTCACTATCACTTCTCCCCAAGGAATAACAACAAACAATCTTACACCTTCAATCATTGAAGTATCTGATTCGGAAGTCCCATTCTATATAACGGTTTCAGATCAGGGGGTTTACACCAAGCGAAATATAAATCAAAAGGTGGCTATGACAACTCCTTTAAATTCCATACCAGCTGGTACCTGGGAATTTCATTTTGAAAATAAAGTGGGCGATTTAGATGTTCAAAGATGCTTGCAGGAGTTTTCCATTGATCTTACTGAACCAAATCTATTAGCTATTGAACAATTGTCTGTCCCAACCCTGGGAACCATTGGGAGCAAGGATTATCACTTAGGTTATTGCCCTGATGCAGAAATGAGTACGACAATATCAATAAATGGAGGTGTCGTTCCTTATTCAGTAGACCTATTGAAAGATGGAAATATTATCACAACCAAGGCTACTAATTCTAGTGCTAGTTTCACAATTGACTCACCAGGGACTTACACCATGCAAGTAACTGATGCCAATAGCTGTACGGCCAACAGTCAAACCTTTGAAATAAATAAAATTAATCTAAAGTATGATTATGTCGAATCATCTCACATTTACTGTCCTGGATCTACCGGTTCAGTTTCCTTTCGCATTATTAATAGTCTTTCCGAACCTGTGATAAGATTATATAAAGGAAATGATGATGTCACTTCTTCATATGGCTATTCATATTCTAATTCTCAAGGTAGTTTTACTGGCCTGCAAGCCGGAACCTATCAATTAAGAATGAAAGGTAGCGGTAATGAATATGGCTCAAAATGTAACAATGTATGGATCGAAAAAGAAGTAACAATTAGCAATTTCTCTTTCAGTATGGATCAGGCTGAAACCTTTCAACCAACTTGTAATAATGGGAATGACGGAAAAATAGTTTTTAAACTAAGTGGAGGAGATGCATCCAATTACAATTATCAATATGCTCTGAACACTGGTTCATATGAGGAATTCTCTTCCCAATCCAACCCAACCATCTCAAATTTACCATCAGGAAACCATCTAGTTAAACTTAAAATAGGGAATTGTGAATTAGACCAAATCTCTATAAACATACCAAATAGGAGTCAGCAGTTTTCTCCTAATGCAGGGGTGGATCAAACTGTTTGTAGCAATGCCACAAATATGTCTGCAGCATTGTCTTCTGGACAATCTGGAGTTTGGTCTAAACTATCTGGATCTGGTATCATTGATAATCCAACAAGCAGGAGTACAAAAATTCGTAACCTTGGAATTGGTGTAAACAAATTCAGATGGACCGTAACACAAGGGCAATGTAGTTATTTTGACGATGTAAATATTACGTACAGAAATGTTACAAACCCCTCGGCTGGTTCAGATATCTTCACCAGAAATAACACAGTAAGGTTATCCGCAAATTCATCACTAGAACAAGGTGAATCTGCTGAGTGGTCATCGTCAAGTGCCTCTTTTAGTGAAATCGATAAACATAACTCACTAGTCTCCAATTATTCCTCTGGAAATAATACATTGAGTTGGACAATCGAACAGGATGCTTGTTCCAAATCTGACCAGCTAAATTTGTACTATTCTAATCTGTCACTAAGCATTTCAAACAAATTAAATGAACGGTGCGGAAATGATGGTAGCATAAATGTATCTGCGTCAGGTGGTGCTGGTCCGGGATATTCTGGAGGAAGATATAAATATGTTTTAAGAAAAGGAGGGAGTTTCATCGCATCCAAAATTTCAAACAACAATGTAACTTTTTCAGGTCTGAAGGATGGAACATATAAAGTCAGAGTTATGGATAATGATCCCTTTGAGAATAACTTGACCCAGGTTTTTAAAACCCTTTCTATTAGTAATGCCACTCCTGTAGCCTTAGATGGAACCATAAAAAACTCTTGGTGTGGAGATGGTAAAATTACTTTGTCAGCATCAGGTGGTAGTGGGATTTATACTTATTTCGGGAAATTAAAAAATGCTCCGGACTCAGATTATAAAGTTTTGGAGAGTAATGAATTCAATAACCTTGATCCCGGAGTATATACGGTTAAGGTGGAAAGCAATGTTAATGATAAAACCTGTTCTGCTATCAAGAACTTCACAATTGGTTCTGTGTCAGGTTTTGCCATATCGAAGACTATTAACGGATCGAAGGGTAACGATGGAAACAACTACTATGTATGCAGTTCTACTAACACAGTAAACCCAAAATTAAACGTAACACTTCCCTCAGGGTTTTCAAATGTCAAGGCATACCTTTTAAAAGATGGCGTAACTGAAATCTATTCTACTACACTCAATTCCAGTAAGAGCTTCAATACTAAAAACATAGTTCCTGGTACATACACTATAGGTGTAGAAAACAGCAACGGGTGTAAAGTGCACGAAGAGATAATTCATGTATCTTCTATAAGTCCTACAATTGAAAGTTTTTATCAGGTCTTAAAGGATAATGGTAAGGCGCTCGTATGTAATGGAAATAATGATGGAGAAATTATTTTAGAAATTCCAAAATATGACATTTCGGGATCTTTTTCAGCTAAATTAAGTGCATTAAATTATGAGCAGCACAACAACAATCCTCAAGTTATCGATGAAAAGTTAAGGTTCAACTTCAATTCTTTATCCGCAAAACAATCAAACAATGAAGTTTATAGTTATTCTCCCTCAATCAAATACAATTCATCAGGGGAATGTATGTGGACCTTTGATCTTCAGGAGCAATTAATTGAACCAGATGAAATAAGCTTTAACAATATCACATTTAAAGATGGGATAGATGATGAGGGCAATGAAATAAAGTGCTTTGGTGGAAATACCAATATTTCAGGAACTGTATATGGGGGAGCCAATGAGTATAAGAAGTTTATACTGAAACAGGAAAGCAACACGATATACTCTATTACTAATCCAACTGGAAGCAATTTTGAATTTAATAACATTTCAGCTGGTAACTATACCATCGAGGTTTTTGATATAAACAATTGCAAAAACATCAGATCTATCACATTAAATGAACCTGAACCAATTATACTTTCATTGACTGAAGACCCAATTCACCCTGATTGTATTGGTGGAGATAACGGTTCATTTATTGTACAAGCTTCAGGTGGTAACCCCTGGGGTTCAGGAAGTGGTTATGTATATGAAATAATTGAGGCATCATATGTAGAATCTGCTACTTCAGGAGTGAATTTTGGATCATACATCAATGGAGTTGATCCAAGTATAAATACCAGTCATAATGAAGCAACATTTAGAAGGCCAAAAGGCACCTACACCGTTGAAGTAACTGATGAGAATGGGTGTAAAACTGGAAATTATTTTAGCTTTACTGTTCCTGAAAACCCAAACCCCCTTACGCTTTCTTATGTCATCCCTAAAAAGGCATCTTGTCTCGAAATAGCTGATGGACAAATTAAAGCCAATGCAAATGGTGGTGATGGTAACTATACTTTTCTACTTAACAATGGCACATCTCATAATTCCGATCCACAACTTTTCACTCAGTTAAGTGGGGTGGACCTGTATAGTTTAACCGTTGTGGATGGAAACGGATGTCGTCAGAGCACAAATGTCTCTCCTGGTATAATTGACCATGTCGTAAGTATTAAGACTGTGGGCACTACAAGACCACTATGCAACAAGGTTGATGGGCCAGATAGTTCTGGAAGCATTACAGTTCAGGGTATTGCCGGTCGGGGAGATTATTCATTTAAAATTCAAGAAAGTTCTTCCGAATTTTCATCCGATGGAACAGATAAATATGAATTCCAGGGCTTAAGTCCTGGATTATATACTACAATTGTAAGGGACCAGGCTGGTTGTACGTCTTCCAAAGAAATTGTTGTTCCGGAAAAGGATTCTATTGTAGTAAGATATCAAACCGATTTACATTCTAGCAGAAATCATGATATTGTTGAAATCCTTTGCCCGGATGAATCGGCAATGATTGATGTTATTGTAGAGTCTGGCAGTTCACCTCTGAAATTAATGCTGGAGGGCGTAACTGAATATGGTGATATTTATCAATCAGATACTATCTATGCTCATGCCATCGATGAAATTAATGAATTGACAAATGTTTTTTCCGGCAAATATCATCTGGTAACTATTGATAGCAACAATTGCAAAAGTGTTGATAGTTTGGTTGAATTGAGAACAGCAATAAAACCAGAAATTATACTTAATCGAGTTATTAAAAACACAGGTAACAACATTGATTATCATGTAACTTGCAATAATGGAAATGACGGTGAAATTGAGGTCTACATTTCTCCAATCAGTGAATTTGGGAGCTTTACTATCGAGTTAATTACAGATGGTGAAGCTACCGGAACAACCAAGACAATCACCGGAGGACAATCAACTTCATTTCATGATCTAAAAGCAACCTCTAATGGAGACACCATAGAATATTCATTTTTGGTTTCAAACTCACTGGTACCTTCCTGCTTTTGGTATATTGATGATACGTTTAGGCTCAATCAACCTGAAAAATTGGAGTTTATTACTCATAAAAGTCTTTCTCCAAAAGTCAATGGGTTTGATATTTCTTGTGCAGATGAATCCATTGATTATGAAGTTGTCTTTAGTGGTGGGATATATCCGTATGTATTGTATTTGAAGAACGGCGACACAGGGGAAGTTGTTGATGTTGGTAACATTTCATATGATGAACCCAAAGAGTTTATATTTAAGAACCTAACGGCAGCATCTTATACGATAGAACTTCAAGATGCAACTTCAGATTTATGTGAAACTTCCTTATCATTCTCCTTAAATGCTCCTCCCACTTTAGAAGCTAAAGTTGTATCCATAGCTTCTCCTAGCTGTATGGCCGGATCTGATGGTGTACTATCACTGACGGCCAGTGGTGGAAAAGTGAGTGAAGATGGCTATAGCTATCTAATGTCAGCTTATGACCTGGCTTCTCCATTTGATATTACAGGATTAAATTGTTCTGAATTTAGCAGACAGCCTCAATACGGAGATAGTGTTCAACTGGAACTACCTGCCGGGAGCTTTGATTTTAAGATCATTGATGATAACGGCTGTACCGACAGACTAGAGAATATAATAGTTCTGAATCCTGATAATACAGCCAGAATTTCGTCGATTTCTTTAAGTAAACCTTCTTGTTATGGGGGTAATGATGGTAGCATATCCATTTCAGCAACAGGAGGTGAGTACTTTAAAGATTCTACTTATCAATATATTCTTTCTGGTGGAGACCTTGAAGACCCAATCTTGTTAAAAGGTGCTGAGAATGTTGTTTTTACAGGTCTTTCAAGTACCGAACCTGGAAATGCTTACAAGGTATTTCTAAGAGACTCACTTCAGTGTTGTAAGGTTTACGGACACAATTATTTTGATGACATTGAAATGGAATCTCCTGACCCAATAAAAGTCTCAATTGTACCAGAGCAAACCTCCCAACCAAATTGCCATGGAGAATCAAGTGGTAGTACAATAACTATTGAAGCTAGCGGAGGAACACCACCATATTTATTCTCTCTAAACGGTTTAGATTTCGATTCCAGTAGTTTCAATAACCAATTTCAATTATCGAACATTCCTGGGGGATCATTCTATAACTTTTACATTAGAGATTCAAAATTCACGCCTTCACAATCATCTTGTACAATTCCATTTACATATTACCTGGCAGAGGGACCAAAGTTAAGTGTCGAATTAGAAACTAAAAACGTATCTTGTTATGGGGGGACTGATGGATATGCAGAAGCATATGCCTTGTTTAACGGTTCATTGTCAGGTATGAATGCGAACTCTCTGGAGCAACCAGGCGAATTCAATTTTACCTGGAAAGATCTAGAGTCAGATGCCATTGTTAGCACCAATCAATACCTAAGTAATGTTGGGTCTGGATCTTACAGTTTAATAACATCCAGAAAAGGTAGCTCCTGCTCATTTACAACAGAAATAAGTATTCTTGAGCCTGCTAGTCCTTTATCTTTAAACATTTCTGAAGTGAAACATGAGTCATGCAAGGGTAGTGAAGACGGAGAACTCCATTTGTCCATAAATGGAGGACTGGACTCAGCGAAAAATGCTTTGAAGTACTCAATAGATGGTGTGAACTTTATTAGTCTTGAGGACAAAATTTCTAATCTGACAGGTGGTAGTTATCAATTGATTGTTGAGAATGCAATTGGTTGTAGAGCATATGATTCAATCACCATCAGTACAAGAGAACTAGTTATTGAAATTGAAGCAGTTGATTCGGTCTCCTGCCATAATGGAAGTGATGGTAGGATACGAGTTAATACTTCAGTTAACAGTCCTTACCTTCAGTTACCTGAAGTAGTATTATATAGTATAGATGGGCACAACTACCAGGCTGCTAACGAATTTATAAGTCTGGAACCAGGAGAGTACAATATTTTTTTAAAGGACGAAAATAATCATTTATGTACTGCTAAATCTGAGCCCATAATCTTGGAGAACCCAGAGGAAATTTTAATTGATATAGAGTTGATTTCTGAAGCACATTGTCAAATGGCAGATGGGGAAATATCAATTGATGTTCAAAACGCTGATGATCCAACCACAAGAATTCTAACACTAAATGGTTCTATCGCTGATGCTATGAACCTGGCAGAGGGAACGTACACAGTCCAGGTGATTGATTCCAAAGGTTGCTACAAAGAAACTACCGCAGAAGTTACTGAAGCTGCGCCAATGAAACTGGAAACCATTATTTCTGATGCCTATTGTAATTTGTCAAATGGTTCGGCGAATGTCCATATATTTAATGGTTCACCTCCTTATGAAGTTAGCTGGAAAAACCAACATCATTACTTATTAGGACCAGAAGTAGATTCATTATTTCCAGGCGAATACATATTATCTGTTGTTGACAGTTTTAATTGTCTCAAGGAAGAATCAATACAGGTGCCTAATACTCCAGCTTTTCAGGTAGATGTTGTTGAAATTGTAGGTACTGCATGTGGAAGTGAGTTAGGTAAAATTGAAGTGGAACCAATAGGCATGTACGAACCTTATGTATTTCAATGGAGTACAGGTTCAGCTACCAATAAAGTGGAAGGTTTGCGAACTGGGCAATACCATCTATCCATTGTAGATGATAAATCTTGCGTTTATGATTCCACGTTTGTCATCTCTCCTGATTCCGTTCCAATAACCAGTGTTATTGAGGTGACTTACCCAGTGTGTAATGCACCTATTGGTATTTTGGAAATTGTTGATGTTCAGGGAGGAGAAGCTCCATACCAATATGAATGGTTGAACAATGAACTTGTGTTTATGGGATCCTTGAAAAGTATTGATAGCCTGAGAGTGGGGCGATACTTTTTAAACATCACTGATGCCAGAGGTTGTAAATACCCCCAACCAACAATTGACTTGATTAGTGATTCATCCAAAGAATTGAAAATAGAAATACAAACTTCAGAAGCATACTGCAATAAACAAAATGCAAGTGTGGATGTAAGCTTTTTCAATGGGCAACCTCCTTTCCACCTACTACTGAAAAAAGAATCGGGAGATGTCATTGTTGATAGCTTGATCCATAAGGATAAATTTGAGTTAAGTGCACTGTTTTCAGGAGTTTATGAGCTACAGGTTGTTGATGAATATATGTGTAGCACTCTTCAGAAAATAACGGTTAAAGAGAGTGATCCACCCATTATTTCTGTAAGAAACGTTGTTCCGGCAACCGCAGCTATTCCGGCTGGAAGTATCAATTTAGAAATAAGTGAGACTTATGGGGAACCATATACGTATCAAGTAACCGATTCATATGGTATGGTCAAATTTTTTGATTCACCATTAATAAACGAGCTTACTAGTGGCCAATATAGTATTATAGCATTCAGTGAATCATGCACCACAAATGAAATAATTGTTGACGTTCCTGCCTATGATGATTTAGTTTTATCAATTGATTCGGTTGTAAGACCTACTTGTAAGGAATCATCAAATGGCTTTATTCGGCTAGAAGCATCAGGAGGAAGACTACCTTATCGGTTCAAATTAGACAGCCACATAATTGATGCTGCATTAGATTCATTGAATCAGCATGATTATGTGTTTTTAGTCGAAGACGCAATTGGTACAATAGATACGTTATTGTATTCCTTGAACGCATATAAACCAATTTCAATATTAAATATTAACAAAAACAACCCATCTTGTCACGATAATTTGGACGGAAGCATAGCAATTAATATTGAAAATGGTTCAGGTAATTATGATATATCGTGGAGCAATGGAGCAATCGGCCCTTATATAAGTGATATTGGAGCGGGAATCTACAAAGTTCATATTAGTGATAGAACTGATCCTACTTGCGCAATTGATAGTACAATTCAACTCTATGAACCTGAGGAAATTACCGTTTCTACAATAAGAAATTCCCCACCCAGTTGTGCGGGTGGAACTGATGGATTGATAGAAATATCTGTGGATGGGGGTAGTGGTCTATTTGATATAGAGTGGCCAGATGGTCAAAATGGATTAATAGGGAATGGGCTAACTTCAGGCAACTATTCTATTGAAATTATGGATAAGGTTGGTGGTTGCCAGATATCATATGAGGCATATCTTAAGGAAAAAGCTCCTATTATGATTTATGATACCTTGCTGCACCTTCCTACTTGTCATAGCGGTAATAATGGATCCATTGCACTTGATCTAATAAACACTTCCAATCCACAAGTTACCTGGTCTACAGGCAATGTTGGTAAAACACTAACTGGAATTGGAGCCGGGACTTACCAATTTGACATAATAGATGAAGATGGCTGTGAATTAAGTGGGGAAATTGAATTACTCGAACCAGCTGAACTTAGAATAAGGAATGTTAATATAACAGAAACATCATGTTCAGATTCATCAGACGGATCAATTGAGGTTGAAATAATTGGAGGAACCGGATTCTACGAAATAAGCTGGTGGTTGAATGATCAGTATTTAAGTGATAAAAAAGACCAATTGGTTATAAGTAAATTACCTAGAGGAAGGTATCGGTATTTGATCAATGATCAGAATTTTTGTTCTGTTACAGGGGAAGTAGAGGTTACCGGTCCGTCTGATATGAAATTTGATGATTTTCTCACAACCAACCCTTCTTGTTACGCCAGTAATGATGGAAGTATTCTAATAAACGTGTCAGGTGGATCTGGAAACTATCAGTATTACATTGACAATGAACTAGTTGATAACCATATAACTACCTTGTCATCTGGGTCTTTTGAGCTATTAGTGATAGATGATAGCAATTGTATATTAAGTAAAGAATTTACATTGAAAGATCCTTTGCCATTGGTGATTGCTTCAAATGATATTAAAGGCATATCATGTTTTAATGAAAATGATGGAGAAATATATATTACCCCTAATGGAGGCACACCACCGTACAGGTATGCCTGGTCCAATGGTGAAACAACACAGCAAATATCAGGATTAAGAGAAGGTGTATATAACGTTAGTGTTTATGATTCAGTAAACTGCTTGACACAACATGTGTTCTATTTAAATTCTCCCGATGAGTTGGAAGTAATTAATTTACAATTGAAGCACCCAACATGTAGTGGCGGAAGTGACGGTGCAATAGCTCTGGAAATGCAGGGAGGAACACCACCTTACCAATACGATTGGGGAGAGTATGGCAGAGATAATTCCATTAATAACTTAACTGAAGGGTCAGTCAATCTGAATGTGATAGACAGCAATAATTGTTTGTTCGAGGAAACTTACCAACTGTACGGTCCAGAGCAAAAATACATTACCGGCATTCCGAAAGAAACTACTATATGCAATGGGTCAAATTTTAGGTATGAACCAGATGGTAATTGGGCTAATGTCAGCTGGTATTTTAATGATGTATTAGTGACCTCAGGGAATACTTTCGATGCTTTGGAAGGTGGAGATTATAATGTTATAGCGACTGATGATGATGGTTGCCAGGCAAGCACATCATTTACGGTTACAGCATTAGAAAATCCACTAAATGCTGACTTTGTATTCGATAGTGAAATTGAAACAGGGGACACCATTATTTTTATTGACATATCCTGGCCGGTACCTCAACATGTTGAATGGGTTCTCCCGGATTCCATTGAATTACTTACAGCAGACGAATCCCTTTTTTATCAAGAGGTAGTTTTTAACAGTCCCGGCATTTATAAGTTTGGCATGAAAGCCTATGACGAAGGTTGTGTTGATTTCATAGAACAACTGGTTGAAGTTCATGATCATGAATCTGTTGCGGAAGGTCGATGGACTGAGAAACAACAAAGAGAGGTTGTAATCCTAGAATCATTAATTTCTCCAAATCCAACAATCGGGGATTTTGAAGTTGAAGTAAAACTCAGCAAGCCATCACCTGCGAAGATAAGTTTTTATGATTTCGAGAGAAATCAGATTGATTCCCAAAAAAATGATCTGCATAAAACCACTCACTACTTTAACATTCGAGAAAGGAATCTGGTAGCTGGTATCTACTTACTTTTGATAACCGCTGGTGAACATGTTCAGGTAAAAAAGGTTATCGTAAAATAGGAACTCCACCAATTTAACTATTTCTAAACCAGGCGATTAATCGCTTTTTGCTTTATAATCTTTCCACGCAGATTATTCATGCAGGATTTGGGATTCACATGTATGGTGAAAGGATACAGCTGAAGGCTTTAGTATATCTACCAGTGCCCAACAGAAATGATTCCTAATCATTTCTTCCCTTTCGGCTTAAATCCTTTCATCAGCACACCTTTTCTAAAGGCATCCGACAGTGCTGCGGGGATTTCGGCTTCTGCCAGAATCACCTGGGCGCGGGCTTCCTGCACCCTGGCAGACATCTCCTGCTCCAGGGCCACTGCCATGGCACGCCTTTCTTCTGCTTTGGCGTTGGCAATGTCCAGGTCAGCACCGGCCTGGTCAATTTGGAGCTTGGCCCCAATGTTTTCTCCTATGCTGATGTCTGCAATATCAATGGACAGGATCTCAAACGCCGTACCGGCATCCAGTCCGTTTTCCAGTACTTTTTTGGAGATTTCTTCCGGCTTCTCCAGGATCTCCAGGTAGTTGCCTGCCGCACCGATGCGGCTGATGATGCCTTGTCCAACCCGGGCTTTGATCGTCTCTTCTCCGGCTCCACCTACCAGCTGGGTGATGTTGGTACGCACCGTCACCAATGCCTCGGCGATCAGCTGTATACCATCTGGTGACACACCCGTGATGGCCGGCACAGTAATGATGTAGGGGGTTACAGATATCTGCACCGCATTCAACACATCACGACCCGCAAGGTCAATGGCTGCTGCCTGCTTAAAGTTCATGTTAAGGTTGGCCTTATCCGCCACAATCAGTGCCTTGATGACATTCACCATGTTGCCTTTGGCCAGGTAGTGCGTTTCCAGCAGTTCGGTCGTGACTTCCTGCAAGCCAGCCTTTCTGGCCAGGATCAGCGACCTGACGATCAGCTTGGGAGGCACCTTCCGGAACCGCATAAAAACCAACTCAAACAACCCCACACGGACACCCGTAAACTGCGCCGTGATCCAGAGGTTAACAGGGATGATCGTAAACACAATCCACATAAAAGCAAAAGCACCTGCAGCAAACAGGATCAATTCAATAGGCATGATACAGAGAATAAAGTTTGATACCGGAATCTAGACCTAATTTTGATGAAATTAAAAGTTTGCCCCCGCTTTTTACAACCCACAAACGAAACCAATAGCCCCCCAATTCCAAATTCAGATTCCAAGCTCAAAACTCCAAACTCAAAACCCAAAACTCCAAACCCCAAACCCAAAACTCCAAACTCAAAACCCCAAACTCAAAACCCCAAACCCAAAACTCCAAACTCAAAACCCCAAACTCAAAACCCCAAACCCTAAACTCTAAACTCAAAACCCTAAACCCAAAACCCAGACATTTCGTGACAACCTTTTACCCCCACGTGACATTTGTAAGCAAGAATTGTCGTAACATTGATAAGCGTCAAAAACTCAAAATAAAATGCTTAAAAATTACTTCAAAGTAGCTTTCAGAAGTTTGTTAAAGAACAAAAGCTACGTACTCATCAATACCTTCGGATTAGGAATTGCATTGGCCTGCTGCATTACGGCTTATCTGCTGCTCGCTTTTAATATTGAATTTGACAGTTCATTTAAAGGAGAAAAGATTGACCGGACCTACCGCATTCATACGCACCTGTTGGATCCCAATGGGCAACCCTTTCAAAATGTCAATGCACCCATCAACCTGGGGCCAGCCATTGCCACGACCATTGCCGGCATAGAAAAGTATACCCGGTACCAGTTTGGTGGTGGATATGTCAGGTTTGGGGAGAAGGCTTTTAATGAATCCATTGTTTTTGCTGACAGCACCTTCTACGACATGTTTGATTTGAAACTGGTGAAAGGTGACCTCAAAAGTTTTAAAAATAAGGATGCAGTGGTGATCAGTGAGTCGCTGGCACAGAAGTACTTTGGGGATGAAAACCCCATTGGCGAGGTGCTGACATTCAATTTCCCCAACCAGCATGAGGTAAGCCTGAAGGTAGGGGCGGTGGTACAAAAGCCACCACTCAACAGTTCCATTGAGTTCAATATGATGCTGCGGATAGAGCATTTCATGGACATCTACAGCCTTACCAGTTCGGAGTGGGGCGACTGGAGGGACCCGGTGGTTTTTCTTCAGCTGGACAAACAGGCCAACCCGGAAGCCATGTCTTCTCTGATGTCAAAGTATGTGGCCCTTCGCAATGAGAAGAAGAAAGACCAGAACGTGCAGGCTTACCAATTGCATGCATTTTCAGAAAAGACCAATCAGGATGATGTCAACTGGTCCCAGATCAACCTCAGGATCAGCATTGTGCCATTGATTGTATTCACTACCATGGCCGGCATGATTTTGTTAATTGCCTGCTTTAACCTGACCAACACCACCATTGCCATAACGGCCAAAAGGTTCAAGGAAGTCGGGATCCGGAAGGTGGTAGGGGCTACCAGAAGGCAGGTGGTTTCTCAGTTTGTCTTTGAGATGGTGATCACCATATTCCTGGCGATGATTGCCGGGGTGATCATGTCGAGGTTTATTGTACCGGCATTTTCCGATATGTGGAACCTTACCTACGGTCTGGAAGACCTGAATGGGCTCAACCTCATTTTTACCCTGTTGATGCTGGTCATTTTGTCCTCGCTGATTGCAGGTTTATATCCGGCATTACACAATAGTAAATACAGACCGGTTTCACTGCTGAAGGGAGACACCAAACAAAAAGGCGCCAACATCTTCACCCGGGTATTGGTGGCGGGACAGTTTGCCATTTCGGTGATCGTGCTGATCAATGGGATCGTATTCACACAAAACACCAAATTCCAGGAGAGCCTCAACTATGGGTATGACATGGACAGGGTGTTGACAGTGAACATTCAAAGCGAAGAAGAATACCGGGTGCTCAAGTCCAGGGTACTGCAGTTGCCCAACGTAGAACAGGTGGCCATTACCCATCACCAGCTGGGGTGGAGCAGTTACCCGTTTCCTATCAAGGTGGACACCACCGAGTATGAGGTGCAGCACATTGAAGTAGGCGAGCACTTTTTTGAGACCATGGGACTAAAGCTCGTGCAGGGAAGGTTTCTCAACCCCGATTATGCCCAGGATGTCACCCGGTCTGCGGTCGTCAATGAAGCTTTTGTGAAGAAAACCAAACTCAGCGACCCCATCAATCAGACCATTGAGATCAGAGAGGTGAAAATGAAAATTGTGGGCGTCATTGAAAACCATGTAGATAACTTATTCAGATCGAAGGAGCCGGAACCATTTGTGTTTTATGTTTCAAAACCACATGAATATCAGTTGATGCTGGTAAGGGCGGGCAACAATGACCTGAAGACCGTGCAGGCAGGTGTTGAGGAGATCTGGAAAGAGGTGATCCCCACCAAGCCGTTCAATAGTCAGTATCAGGAGGATATGACCCTTGGAAACATCAGAGACACCAACCAGAACCTCAAACAGATCTTTATTTTCCTGACAGTTTTAGGAGGCTTGCTTTCGGTATCCGGCATCTTCGCACTGGCGTCTTTGAGTGTAAGAAAACGAATAAAAGAGATTGGAATCAGGAAAACACTAGGGGCTTCTGTTGCCAACATTGTTACACTACTAAGCAAGAGCTTTTCACTGCTATTGATCATTGCTGGCGTTCTTGGTGCAGTAGGGGGATATTTCCTCTGTACCACATTATTAGAAGAAATATATGCTTATCACATTGATATTGGTGCACTTACCCTGGTGGTATCAGTATTGTTGATCAGCGGAATCGGGATCCTGACGACAGCTTCCATCATTTTAAAAGCTGCACGCGAAAACCCGGTCATGTCATTAAGAAATGAATAAGTGTGAGTTCACTCGTTCATAATGGGCCTCTTATGTTCACTTTAGGCTCGTCAGTAGTACAGAGCTACTGATCTTTTTTTGAGTTGTTAAAGCCACCTCTAATCCGAAGGTGGCTTTACGCTTTCTTCACATTCCTTATTTATTTTTGGGCCCGATGAAACTAATCACCTGATTTCAGGTTTCCATTCAGAGGTCAAAATGAAAGTAGCGTTCAGTCCTATATATGTATATCAGCAGTTGCCGGCAAATCACCGGTTCCCGATGGAGAAATATGAGCTGTTGCCCCAGCAGCTATTGTATGAAGGGACACTTTCAGAAAATGACTTTTTTCATCCTCAGCGATTGTCAGAAGAGCAAATCCTGAGAACACACACTGCAGATTACTTGAACAAGCTCAAATCCGGGTCATTGTCCCGAAAAGAGATCAGGGCAACAGGCTTCCCATTCCATCAGTCGCTGGTAGAGCGTGGCAGACACATCGCGCATGGCACCCTGGAATGTGCGTATCACGCCATGCAGGATGGTGTTTCACTGAATATTGCCGGAGGTACGCACCATGCGTTTGCCGACAAAGGGGAGGGGTTTTGCATCTTCAACGACATAGCAATTGCTTCCAATGAATTATTGCACCGGCAGGAGGTCAATAAAATACTGATCATCGACCTGGATGTGCATCAGGGCAATGGTACTGCCAGCATATTCAGGGATGAACCGAGGGTGTTTACCTTCAGCATGCACTGTCAGCACAACTATCCCTTGCAAAAAGAGCAATCTGACCTGGACATAGGATTGCCGGACAAGACTACCGACAAAGCATACCTTGAGAAGTTGATGCAGGTATTGCCCGGCTTATTGGAAGAGCAGCAACCTGATATTGCCTTTTATCTAAGTGGTGTGGATGTGATCGCCTCAGATAAACTGGGAAGACTGGCCCTCACCAAAGACGGTTGCAAAAAGAGAGATGAGCTGGTCTTTCAGGAATGTGAAAAAAGAAACATCCCGGTCGCGGTGAGCATGGGAGGGGGGTACAGTCACAGGATTACAGACATCATTGAGGCCCATGCCAATACCTACAGGGTAGCAAAGGATATCTACGGTTAATGCGGCTGATATTTTCCGCTTACCCATCAATTCCAAACAAAAACTAGGGCATACGGGCGGTTAATCGAAAAAACCGGGACCCCACCTTAAATTCATTTAAATTACTGATGGGAATTAACGCTTTACATCAATTGAATATTTGTCCACAGCAGCTATTCAAACGTTAAAATCTTAAAATTGACAATTCGATTCGACCACCAAATAAGTAGGTTGGTCGACCAAATAGTGGATTCTAAAGAATCGTTTCGACTTTTCTCTGCGTTTATACGTAAATTAGAAAGTATTAATATGGTCGGATCGAATTAAATCAAATAGCAAGAGTACAATTTTACGCCAAACCAACATCATCAAATTAAACTACTTACGATATGATCACTACAAGAAAAGGCGCTCTTGATACAGTGCTACAAAGTATGAAACCAGCAAACAATTCAATCGTTGACGGTGCGAAGAAAAACTACTTTGGGCAGTTCCCTGAAGAGGAAGCTATTCAGAAAGTTTTACCGGATTCATTTATTATTAACAGACCGATGAATGGTGTGGGGGGAGATGGCTATTGGTTCCATGAGGCCGATGGGTGCATTTACCTGGTGGCATTCGATTGCATGGGGCATGGTCACCTGGCCAGTATGATGACCCGGATCTATACCAACGCACTGAAAAAGGTGATCATCGGAAATGAAACCAGTTTCCCAAACTATATATTACACCTGATGCATCAGGAAATCAAAGCTAAGTTTGCGAACAACGAAAAGAAACTACTGGGTACCGGTGCAGATTTCGGTATCATCAAGATCAATACACACATCGGCGAACTGGAATTTGCCGGTGCAAAAATGAACCTCGTAGAAGTAGCTGATGGAGAATTGAACATTATTAAATCCGACAGATTGCAGATTGGAGAAATGTTTGATTACGAACACAACTACAAAACTGAGATCATTGACCTCAAGAAGCGTGAGACCTCTTCCTTTTATATGTTTAGTGATGGCGTGACCGACCTGGTGGGTGGACCCAATAACAAAAAGTTGAGCCTGCGGGAACTGAAGCGACTGGTAGAAGAAAACCAACACTTGTCGATGAGTGAACAAAAGGATTTCTTCCAGAATTTCATGGATGTCTGGTCCGGATCACAAAAGCCATTGGACGATGCTTTACTCATTGGATTCAGGTGGCATTCTGATAGCGCAGAGTAAACACAAAAACAACCCTTCTAAGAAATCACGGTATTGACCCGATAAATATCCCTGTTTATCGAATTTAGGAGACGCTTGTGTTCATGAATTTCTATATTACTTTCAATGTTAAAAATTGAGCTATATGGACTTGCATTGTACCAATACATCAGGTATATTACCATAACTAGCTATAATGAAGGAATATAAAGATCTTCTTAAACCAAAGTTGTAATGCCAGCTTCACGATCAAAGTCTACAACAAAAAAGAAACCCGAAAGTTCTCAGGATCAATCCGTTCTTCCTGAAAAGATTGAACTACGGGATGCGCTTATTACGCTCAAACCCAGTAAGCGTAAGACCATTCGAAAAATCAAAGTCATATTATCAGGCACCCTGAATATTACCAATGTCGATCAGGCAAGGGAATCTTTATTGCCGGTTTTTGAGCATTTTGATTATGTAGATTTTCATCTGCAGGAAATTGCAGCTTTAGATTTGAGTTTCATTCAGTTATTGTATCACTTTAAGTATGGTTTCTCTAAAAAAGGGAAACATGTCACCATTGATAGTGACCTGACTGGAGAATCCAGAAAAATTATTGTTCACGCAGGGTTTGAAGAGTTAATGTTCATTCCGAAACTAGTTTAACATGGAGAAAAACATCCTGGTAGTAGATGATTCAGAAAGTATCAGAGAGCTGGTAGGAGATATTCTGACTAATGCAGGATACAGGGTTTTTAAAGGAGTAGACGGTAAAGACGGTCTGGAGGTGCTTTTAGCTACCGAAGAAAACATGTCGATGATCATAACCGACCTGTTCATGCCAAGCATGGATGGAATCGATCTGATCAAAGAAGTAAGAAAATTAAAACGGTACCAGTATGTGCCAATTTTAATGCTGACTACAGAGTCTCACATGTCCAAAAAAATGGAGGCAAAGCAGGCAGGTGTGACAGGATGGATGGTGAAACCTTTTGAAGAGGAGAAATTATTGAAAACTGTACATAAAATCATTAGATAGTGTCGAATTTAAGAGACGTATACTTAGAAGAGGCCGAAGAGCTTTTTAAACGGATAGAAGAAGCATTATTGCTGCTGGAACATTCACCGGAAGACTCTTCCTCACTCATAGCTGATGTGTTCAGATCAATGCATACCCTGAAAGGAAACAGCGGTATGTTTGGGCTCAACAAGGTCGCTGACTTTCTGCACAATCTGGAAACACTTTATGAGAAAGTCCGGTCGGACCATTCATTGCTTTCAGAGGACATTATCGAATGTACATTCAAATCACTGGATCATGTGAAAAAGATCATCTATGATCCTGAAATTGAAGAAGAAGAAAATCAGGCTGAAAATGAAGCATTGACCAACGAAATCCTGAAGATCCTTAAGCGTACTGATGAGGTCAGCATTGACCTGCATTCCATTGAGGCGCTTTCGGGAATGGTTTCCTATCATGTCTTTTTTCAGCCACGCAAAGAAATATTTGAAGATGGTACTAATCCGGTTTTATTACTGGATGAATTAGCGGACCTGGGTAAATCAAAAGTATTTGCTCACATTGCCCATGATGCACTGGATGACACCTTCGATCCCAAGCACTGCTATACATGCTGGAACGTGATCCTGGTGACTGAAAAGGGCATGGACGCCATTAGAGATGTATTCATCTTCGTTGAAGACAGTGCAGTCATCGAGATCCGCGAATTGTTTGATGGAGACATCCTGGCTGATCAGGAGTTCCATGAAAGATTACCGGAGGTAGACCTGCCAGCAAAGCCATTCACCTTTGAGGATTTTAATGACCTGATCACGGCAGAGGTCACGGTCAACCCACAGGCAACAGAAGTACCGGATGAGCCTGAGCAAACTGAAAGCAAAGAAAAAGCTAAGGCTGAGTCGACAGAGACTTCTTCAAAAACTGACAAGGACAAAAAAGAAGACGAGCCTGTATTTAAGAACAAAGTCAAGAAACTATTTGATAAGAATAAAGCAGCTTCCAGCATCAGGGTATCTTCCGATAAACTGAATGAACTCATGAACAATGTGAGTGAGTTGGTAACCACCCAGGCAGCCCTGGCGCTGTTCACAAAAAACAATTTCGACCCGACACTGGACGCCATTTCGGATAATGTAGAAAAACTCACCCGACAATTGAGGGACATCTCATTTGGAATGACGCTGGTTCAGGTAGACAACCTCTTTAGCCGGTTCCAGAGAGTCATTCGTGACCTTAGTGCACAGTTGGGTAAATCAGTGCGGTTTGTTACCGAAGGAGGCGATACCGAATTGGATAAAACCATTATTGAAAACCTGGCGGACCCATTAATGCACATCATCAGGAACAGCCTCGATCATGGCATTGAAACAGCGGAAGTCAGAAGGAAGAACGGTAAACCGGAAACTGGCACCATCAAGCTCATGTCCTATTACTCAGGCGCCAAAGTTTACATCAGGGTAGAAGATGATGGGGGAGGAATGGACCCTGAGAAGATCAGGCAAAAGGCCATCGAAAAGAAACTGATCAGCAAAGATGATAACCTGACAGAGAGCGAAACCTACGATCTGATTTTTGCTCCCGGATTCAGCACCGCTGCGAATGTAACAGATGTCTCAGGCAGAGGAGTAGGAATGGATGTGGTGAGAAAAAACATCCTGGACCTCAGAGGAGATATTCAGGTAGAATCCAAACTGGGCAAGGGCACAAGTATTACCCTCGGGTTGCCATTAACGCTATCAGTAATTGATGGATTGTTGATCAAGGTAAGAGACACCCATTTCATCATTCCTTTGGCGGAGATCTCCAAATGTTTTGAACTCGACCGTAAGGAGATCAGCAATGAATTTAACCAGGTAATAGTACTGGATGGTGAACAAATACCTTACCTGGATCTTCGCAAAGAATTTAACATGGGATTTGAGGACAATCCTGAGGTAACCAGTGTTATTGTAGTACACAAACTAGGCACCAGGATAGGTGTATGTGTAGATAGCATTGAAGGAGAATATCAGGCAGTATTAAAGCCTGTAGGAAAGTATTACAGAGATCAGGAATTTATATCAGGAGCGACCATTTTAGGAGATGGCTCCCTGGCATTGGTACTGGATGCCTACAAAATTGTAGAAAGAAAAATGTCTAAACAAAAAGCCACAGCATAATGAGCGTAATCAAGGAAACAGAATCTGAAGTAGATCAGGTTGTACATTCATTTTTATCCTTTACACTGGATAAGGAATATTTTGCTGTAGATGTCAAAAAAGTGATTGAAATTCTGGAGGTACCAGCAATCACCAAGATCCCATTAGCACCAAAGTATTTATCCGGCATCATTAACCTTAGAGGAAAAGTACTGCCACTGGTGGATACAAAAGTGAAGTTTGGACTAAGTCCCGTGGAATTTACCGTGGACACCTGTGTAATTGTAATGGAGATCAATATAGAGGATGATGTCATCCAGATAGGTACATTAGTCGATTCAGTACTGGAGGTAATGGAGGTACCGGACAATGCCATCCAGCCTTCACCAAGTGTAGATGCCAAGTATAAACTGGAATACATCAGGGGAATGTACAGGAAAGATGATGACTTTATCCTACTCCTCAACCTGGACAAAGTCTTCTCTATTGAAGAGATGAACTTCCTGCAGGAACAAAATAGCGAACAAACGGACGGACAAGAAATAAAAGAAAAATGAAGTTAAGCATCAAAAGAAAATTACAGGCTTACTCTCTTATTATTCTGTTGGCCTTCATTTTTATAGGAGTCACAGTCTTTACTGTGGCCAGCAGTACAAGCAAAATATCAAACACTGCTATTCAGATCAGTGCGCTTCGTACAGGACTGAATGAGATGATGGCTGCAGAAAGAGACTTTGTTCAATGGGAACTGGGCAAAGAAGAGTTCTACAAGTCTGATGAAAATAATAATCCGCAGATTAAAAAGTTCAGACAAAAACTACAAGTAAACAAGGAGATCATTGCTACGCTTCAATCGAGTGAAGTAATCGCCGAAAGTGATGCTACTGAAGAAGTTGGAAGCCTGGACGGGTGGCTGGTCGAATATGGAAACCTATTTAACAGCCTGGTCGCGGAGAACAAAAAAAGAGGAATGAACGACAAGGGACTTGTGGGTGATCTCAACAAATCATTGGCTGCTCTCGAAGCTGCAGCAAATTCCACCAGTCAACAACTAAGAGTAAGTGAGTTAAAGAATGCACAAACCATGTACCTGGCCAATCCATCCCTGAAAAATCGCCAGGCACTGAAGAATCAAATAGCGTCACTGGAAAATTATGTAACTGGTTCTTCCAGAACAGCTCTTCAGGGATATAATACCATATTCAAGCGTTTGGTCAGCTCTGATGAAATCATTGGATTGGATGAGGCTCAGGGAACATTTGGCAAGCTTAATTCTAAGAAAATTCAGCTCGAGCCAGTAATGAGCAAAATACTCGAAAAAACCAGTGGATATCTTGATAAGCAAACGGGAAATGCGACTTTACTTGTAGGGATAGCGATTGTAGGCGGTATTCTGGTATCGTTACTGATCTCCATATTCATGATCAGGGGAATAGACAAATCAGTGAAGTCAGCGATCGTTTCTATCAAGGAAATCGCCAAAGGAAACCTTTCCTATAACCTGGAAAATGACAGAAATGACGAAATAGGTGACCTGTTGAATCACCTTAAAGTAATGATTGATAAGTTGAAAGACATAGTTTCCACCGTCATTGACAGTAGTAATAACATTGCCAATGCCAGTATGGAGCTTAGCAAGTCTTCCCAGCTAATGTCCGATGGTGCCTCGGAGCAGGCCAGTTCTGCGGAAGAAGTATCATCTTCCATGGAAGAGATGGCAGCCAACATCGATCAGAACACTGCAAACTCTAAACAAACGGAGCAGATAGCCATAGCAGGTGCCAACAATATCATTGAAAGTAATCACCTGGTATCCAAGACACTGGATTCAATGAAATCCATCACACAACGGATCAGTATTATTGGAGAGATCTCAAGACAAACCAACCTCCTGGCCCTAAACGCCGCTGTAGAGGCAGCCAGGGCTGGTGAGTACGGAAAAGGTTTCGCGGTAGTTGCTGCGGAAATCAGGCGTCTGGCAGAGAGAAGCCAGTCAGCAGCTTCTGAGATAGATGAGGAATCTTTGCTGGGTGTAGAAACTGCACAGGCTTCCGGCGACATGCTTTCATCTATTGTTCCGGAGATTCAAAAAACGGCGGATCTTGTAAAGGAGATTACTTCGGCAAGCATTGAACAAAACAATGGGGCAGATCAAATCAACAGTGCCGTTCAGAACCTTAACCAGATTGTACAGCAAAATGCAGCGGTAGCAGAAGAAATGGCGGCCAACTCAGAAGAGCTCTACAGCCAGGCCGAACTCTTGCTGGAAGCGATTTCATTCTTCCAGATAGATGGGGCCGCTACCAGCAGTAATGGTGCTGCGAAAAGAAAAGAGAAATTGGACAAAACGCAACAGCCAGTAGAAACCTTTGAAAGCAATGAGCCAATAAAAGAAGAGAAGGCTTCTGTTGAGCAGCCGGTTACAGACAGCACTGAACAGGGAGTAGACATTGATCTGAGTGGAGACAATGATGTGTTAGATTCTGATTTTGAAAAATATTAGGAACTAAAATTTTGGAATGAGTTACGACATCTCAAAAGCCTTTTATGAAAAACGTAAACTAAGTGATACTGACTTCAGAAGATTGAGTCATTTCATTACCAGCAACTATGGCATCAAACTTCCTCCCGTGAAGAAGGTGATGGTGGAAGGACGATTGCAAAAGCGACTGAAGGTTACTGGTATTGCTACATTTGACGAGTACCTGGAGTACGTATTCAGTAAGGAAGGCAAGGCTGAGCTGTTGGAAATGATCGATGCAATCTCCACAAACAAAACCGATTTCTTTAGAGAATCATCCCATTTTGATTTCATGATGAATGAATTGCTTCCGGAATTTAGCAAGTCTGGTCAAAGACTGAATATCTGGAGTGCAGCCTCTTCCAGTGGAGAAGAAATTTATTCCCTGGCTATCGTAATTGAGGAATTCAATACAGCAAACGAAAGAAACAGGATCAATTATAACATTCTTGGGACCGACATATCCATCGAGATATTAAAGAAAGCAGTGAAAGCGGTTTATCACCACGATCGGATAAGGGAGCTGCCCATGCCACTGAGAAATAAGTATTTCCTCAGAAGTAAGGACAGGAAAGCAAATCTGGTAAGGGTGATTCCGGAACTGAGGTCAAAAGCTCGGTTCAAGCGATTAAACCTGATGGATCATGACTATGATGTAGAAAATGACTTTGACATCATTTTTTGCAGAAATGTATTGATCTATTTTGATAAAGAAACTCAGGAAAAAGTGATCAATAAATTGTGCCGGAAACTAAAAGTGGGAGGGTACTTCTTTTTAGGTCACTCAGAATCAATAATTGGTAAAAATGTGCCCCTAACACAATTGGAGCCTACAATCTATAAACGAATTTGACATGAGAGTTGATTTTGAACACGATAATATGTCAGAAGAAGAAATGATTCAGGAACTGAAAAGACTGAATGAAAAACTTCTTCATGCCGAACAGGTAAAAACGGATTTCCTTTCCAACATCAAAAATGAGATCAATAACCCAATGACCTCCATTCTTGGTTTGTTGAAAATGATGATCACCAACCCCAATGATCACGAAGGAAACCATAAAAAGGCCAAACTGATTTACAACGAGGTACATAACCTGAATTTTCAAATCCGGAATGTGTTCATTGCCGCTGAAATTGAAGCCGGTAATGCCACCATTGAAACCACTCAGGTCAACACACACAAACTGGTGAGTGACATCATCCACGCCTTTGATAACCAATTTGAAAAGAAAAATATATCCATAGACTGGAAGCAGGGAGCCCACAAGCATTTCAATTCAGATAAAGAAATGCTCAATTTGATCATCTCAAACCTTGTTTCAAACGCCATAAAATTCAGCCATAATGACTCCAGCATTCTTCTACATGTGGATGTGGATGAATCTGAAAACCTTAACATTATGATCCAGGACTTTGGTGTTGGGATTGAGGATGAGCGACTACAGGAGATATTCGATCGCTTCAAGCAACTGGATTCCGGAACCAAAAAGGGTTTTGCCGGACATGGATTGGGCCTTTCTATAGTACATGCTTTGGTAGACTTACTCGATGGAGAACTCTTCATTGATAGTAAAGTGGATATAGGCACCACCTTCAAAGTTAAAATTCCTCCTGCCACACTTTACCAGGACGACATGGACTTCTATGGAGATGATGATGCTATTTTCTTTGATTCTGATGACGGAAATGAACAGGAATTTTGATCAATAAGGATGTAGGCATAGCGAAACATTACCTGTATCCTTCCAATCTTTTTGTGAGCAGGGAGCCCCATTTGGTAACTACTGTACTGGGGTCGTGTATCTCTGTGTGTCTTTATGATACATCCAGAAAGGTAGGAGGGATCAATCACTTTATGTTACCGTTTTGGAATGGTGAAGGACTTGCTTCTGCCAAATATGGTAACATCGCCATGGAAAAGTTATTGCGGGAGATGGAGAAGATTGGTGCAAGGAAGACTGATATGATTGCGAAGATATTTGGTGGCGCTAATCAGGCTAATTTCACCATGAAAATAGGGGAAAGGAATATTGAAATAGCTAGAAAATATTTAAGACAATTTGAGATTCCGGTGACTGGAGAAAGTGTAGACGGGACTTTGGGTAGAAAAATACTGTTTGACACCAGTACGGGAGTAGTGAAAATGAAGTTAATACAACCAACACAGATTAACCATAAGCTAAGGTAAGACATTGGGTAAGGTATCGAAAATATTGATTGTTGATGATTCGTTGCTGGTAAGGCAATCGTTGCAGGAAATCTTTTCTGCAGACCCGGAGCTTGAAGTGGTAGGCACAGCTTCAGACCCCTATGAAGCAGCTCAGGAGTTGAAACGACTGGTACCGGATGTGATCACACTGGATATCGAAATGCCTAAAATGAATGGGATTACTTTCCTGAAAAAGCTGATGAATCAGCACCCTATTCCGGTAGTGATCATCTCTACATTGACCCAGGAGGGCTCAAAAGGAGCGGTGAAGGCACTGGAGTACGGTGCGGTGGATGTAGTGGGTAAGCCCAAAGTACGCACCCGTGACTTGTTGCACGAGGATGCCCATGAACTGTGTCGCAAAGTGAAAGCAGCTGCCCGGTCCAATATCAGTGCTATAATGGCACAGCGGAAGTTTATGAAAGCTTTCAATGCGCCCAAGCCCAATGCAGAAAAGAAAAAATTCAATTACACACATACAGTAATTGCCATTGGCGCATCCACGGGAGGAACGGAAGCCCTGAGAACCATTCTGAAAAGCATGCCCGTTGATTGCCCGGGAATTGTCATTGTACAGCATATGCCTGAAGTATTCACCAAACAATTTGCAGACCGGTTAAATATGGAATGTGCAATCTCAGTAAAGGAAGCCGAAAATGGTGACGCTGTGGTCAAAGGGCAGGCACTGATTGCTCCGGGTGATAAACATATGTTATTAAAAAAACATGCCTCCGATTATTTTGTTGAGGTAAAGGCAGGACCATTGGTCAACCGGCACATGCCTTCTGTAGATGTGTTGTTCAAATCCACCGCAAGGTATGCCAAAGGCAATGCTGTTGGGGTGATATTGACAGGCATGGGGAAGGATGGAGCACAAGGGCTACTGGAAATGAAAAATGAAGGCGCGCGAACCATTGCACAGGATGAAGCATCCAGTGTGGTGTTTGGAATGCCCAAAGAAGCCATTAAGCTTAAAGCGGTGGATGAGGTGCATTCATTGAATAGAATTGCTGAGGCAATGTTAAAGCAAGTGAAATTAAATTAGCAAAAGACAGAATAATTAAAGAAATTAAAGGGATAACCCAAATTGACTATGATAGCAAAACTTAACGAAAGCGAATTTAAAGCTGCTACAGACCTGATCAATGGTGGTTTGTCCATGGCCAAGCAGTCTATGGAACAAATTCTTCAAAGCCCTATTCACCTCAGCAAAATAGATTTGAATGAGGACGAACATGAGGTTCCTCAATTCCTGAAAGAAATTGATAGTGAAGTCCATTTACTTCAGACCGAGTTGAAAGGAGAATTAAAAGGTTCATGCCACCTGATTTTTTCCGGTGACGAGGTGAAGAAGATCACTGAAGCTTGCTTACCTGCAGCGCTCATTAAAGAAGATAATGAGATCAGCCGCGCCATGAAAATGGAGTTTTTGAAAGAGGTTGACAACATGGTTGCCGCAGCAGTAGTGACCGAGTTTGCCAACATACTTGGATTAGAAATCTATGGCCATGTGCCTCATCTACATATAATGGCTGCAAGCGAAGTAGCAGACTACCTGCAATCGCAAGCATCCGACCTTGATTCTATTATTCACTTTAAAGCCCAATTCCACGGAGCAGAACTAGATATTAATCCGGATTTTGTATGGATTTTTAATGAAAAGTTTCTGGACAAAATAAAAGAATTAGTATAATTAACCCCAGATTGCAACCAGTTTAAGTAAGAAGGAATATTTTACATTTTTATTTCGAGAAAATCACTTAATTATGAGTAAGACGATATTAATAGTTGACGACTCTGTTTACATGCGAACGCTGATCAAAGATGCTTTGGTCAATGAAGGTTACGAGATTGTAGGAGAAGCCGGGGACGGCGAGTCAGCAATAGAACTAGCACTTGAGTTACAACCAGATTTGGTTACATTGGATAATGTATTGCCAGATATGATGGGACTGGAGATCTTAAAAGTATTCAACGAAGAAGGTCTTGATTCCAAGGTAGTAATGATCAGTGCCGTTGGCCAGCAAACGATGGTCAACAAAGGAATGGAACTCGGTGCTTCTGACTATATAGTCAAACCTTTCACGTCTGAAGGGTTAGTAGAAGTTGTAAAAAAGATCATATGAAAGCGTTACACAATCTTTCTATAAGAAATAAGTTTGCCATTATAATCATCCCACTGATTGTCATCATCATTGGGTTTGATTATTTCCAGGTACAACACAAATTCAAACATTATAACGAGTCAGTACGGCTCAACAAAGCCATTATACTTGGCATAGAAATAAATCATGTAGTTCACGAATTACAAAAAGAAAGAAGTATCACCGCCGGATATCTTGCCAATAATGGTGAGAAATTCTCCGAAGAAATACTTGCTCAGCGACATGTTACAGACAGTACACTCAATCAATTCTATCAGGAAATCGTCAATCCTGAATTAAGTGATCTAATGGAATTGCACGCTCAGGATGTGGAGCATTTAAAAGAGTATTTTGACAAGTTGCTGGAGATTCGCAGAAAAGTCAATGAGTTAGCCATTGAGCCAAGTGAGGCCATAGAACAATTTGGTGAAGTCAATGAAGTTGCACTAAACACGGTGAACCTGTTGATCAATGAAACGCCGGATAAAGAGGCTGCCCAACAGGTCCATGCGATGATCTATTTCCTCAAGGCAAAGGAACGTGCCAGTATAGAAAGAGCCATGGGTATTCTGGCTTACAGCGAAAACAAAATGGATAGTGTAAGCAGAGTGCTATTCTCTAAGCTTGTTGCCGCTCAGGATTCTTACATTGATGCGTTTTTGGTCATTGCCAATCAGGAATTCAAGGATTTCTACAGAAAGCAGATGAAAGGCGGTGAAGGTGACCTTGCTGAAGTAGCCCGTTTGAGAAACCTCATATTTGGAAAGGAAGACCTTACAGAGGATGCTTCTTACTGGTATGAGATCAAGACGAACAAAATTAATGCTTACAAAGAAGTTGAGGATTTCATGTCTAATGAAATTCATGACTATACCGAATCCTCTGCAGAAGCATCAAGTCAGGATTTTTTTACTTTTTTGATCCTGGACATACTGATAGGCATCATCGCATTTGTAATCATGACCATCATTGTGAAGAACCTCATCAGCAATGTGCAGATACTGGAGGCTCATACCAAGAAGTTCATGAGCGGAGACATGTCTGATCGGGTCAACATCCAGACGAAGGATGAGATAGGACAATATGCCCTGACATTCAATGAAATGGCTGATGAGATCAACAAGTCACATGCAGCCCTGAAAAAACAAAAAGAACACGCAGAATACCTGTATGAAAACATCATTAAACAATCTGAGGTAGTTTTCGAGAATGTAGAGCAGGGTATCTTCCTTTTGGACAAAGACTTTAAGATCAGTAACCTCTACTCCAAAGCCATGGAGACCATCTTCGACAATAAAAGAATAGCCGGGGAAATGTTCTCTAACTTCATGAGGCCTTACATTATCCCAAGGGACCTGGAGGCACTGGAAATGTTCATGAGGCACCTTTTCAATGCTGACATGGATGAGGATGTAGTGAATCAGCTTAATCCGATTGAGCAGGTGAAGATCTATACAGAAACCAGCGAGGGTATCAATACCAAATACATTAGGGTGGCTTTCTCCAGGATCGAGCGTGAAAATGAGATCCAGAACATCATGGTGACCGTTTCAGATGAAACGCAGGCAGTCTTGTTGAAACAACATATGGAAGAAGCAGAGACCATTAAGCAGCAGGAAACTGAACTGATGCTTAGTATTCTGAAGATTGATCCTTCCGTGCTCAGAGGATTCCTCTATAACTCCCGCAAGTCGCTTAGAAGCATTTCTGAGAGCTATGAGAAGCAGGACAGTACCAATTTTGAAACTTTGCTGGAATTCACCTTCCAGACAGTTCATAACATCAAAGGAAATGCCGTATTGATTGGTGTGACCCTGATTACTGAGAAATTACATACCATAGAAGAGTCAATCGCCAAACTAAGAGGAAGAGACATCTCCGGAAATGACTTCCTTACCATATTGTATGAAATTGACTCAGTAGACAAGATCATTGCTGACATGCAGGATCTGTTGCTAAAAGTAGCGGATGTCTACAGAAAGTTCCCTTCACAAGGGCATGTCGTGTCAAACATCTTGGTGATTGATACGCTGGAAAGAGGCCTTAACAGGATGAGTAAGGAGGTTGGCAAGGATGTCAACTTTACTTTTTCGAATGATAAAAATGTTGTTATACCTGATCACTATACTACGCCATTCAAGGACATCATGATCCAGTTGATGAGAAATACCCTTTCTCACGGGATCGAAGCTCCTAATACGAGGGTGAAGGAAGGCAAGCTGATCAGAGGAAACATCTCTGTAACACTTGATCACAATTCTTTTGATGAAATGGTGGTTACCTACAGGGATGATGGACAAGGGCTTGACCTAAATCAAATTAAAGAAAAAGCTTTACTAAAAGGATTGGTGTCGGAGATGCAGGCAGATAACCTGAAAGATGATGAAATCAGGGACCTGATTTTCCATCCTGGTTTCTCTACATCCGAAAAGGCCGACAATTATTCAGGAAGAGGAGAAGGAATGGCTTTGGTAAAATCTATCATTGATAGCAAAGAAGGTTCATTCACAATAAATTCAGAACAAGGGAAATTTTTCGAAATGGTCATTAAGTTGCCATTGGCGAATCGAGAAAAAACAGAACTAGCATGACAACAGTATTGATTGTTGATGATTCTTCCATAATGCGGAGGACAATTGAAAAAAATCTCACAGGATATGATTTGGAGGTAATTGGGACAGTCTCCAATGGTGTGGATGCATTGGAAATTGTGCAGGAAAAGAAACCAGATGTAATCACACTGGACATTACCATGCCTGAAATGGATGGTATTACCTGCCTGGAGGGCATAATGCAAATTCACCCCGAGGCTAAAGTGATGATCATTACTGCTTTGTCAGATAAACTGACAGGATTACTAGCCCTGGATAAAGGAGCAAGGGGCTTTTTATATAAACCGGTAAATGCTGAGTCTTTACAGAAGGCATTTGATAAACTGCTGAAAAGAGATGTATAAAATGGAAAGAAGACGCGAGGAATTTGAAGCAACATGCAAGCTCTTTATTGACTCTGTGAGTAACTATTTTAAAGTACTTACTGAGATAGACTCTGAAATGGCTATTCCTTACCTCAAAGAAACTGAGGACCTTGTGCTTAAAGATTTTACCGGAATGATTCGGGTATCCGGAAACAGAAAGGGATTTGTATATTTTTCTGCAGAAAGAAGCATGCTGGAAGACCTAATCAGCATGTTTATTGGTATCGAGGATCCTTCCAACGAAGATATCCTGGATATGGCAGGGGAGATATCAAATGTGGTTGCTGGTAATGTGAGAGCCAACCTGGGTACTAACTTTATGATCTCAGTACCCATAGTGTTTGCGGGTAAACCAGATGAACTGCAATTCCCTTCTGATCGCTCTGTTTATGTAATCCCTATCAAATGGAAAAAATATGAGGCTTATGTTGTCGTTGGTTTTGAATAGCTTTGCATGAGATCGGCTATTGAAAAATTGAATGACAAAAAGACTTTATCATAATTCCACTGAAAAGAGGGTAGAAGACGAGACCAAGAAAAACTATTTTGAATTATTTCCTGACGAGGAAACTTTAGCTGCCAGTATTCCCAATGCTTTTATTATCAACCGGCCTATGAATGGTGTTGGGGGTGATGGCTACTGGTTGCACGAAGTAGATCACAGCATATTTCTGGCAGTATTTGATTGCATGGGGCATGGACACCTGGCCAGTATGATGACCCGTATCTATACCAATGCGCTCAAGAATGCTATACTCAATGATGAAGAGACCTTTCCCAACAGGATCCTTCAAAACATGCATGAGGAGATCAAACAGAAATTTGGCAACAAGGAAAAGAAGCTGCTGGGTACCGGGGCAGACATGGCCATTGTGAAATATAATCCACTGATCGGAGAACTTGATTTCGCCGGAGCTAAGATGAATCTCTACGAGGTAATTGATGGAGAACTCAATGTTGTCAAAGCTGATCGCCTTCAGATAGGGGAGCTCTTTGAGTATGAACACGAATACAAGACATTGATTCTGGATCTTAAAAAAAGAAAAGCAACCAATTTTTACCTTTTTAGTGACGGTGTTACGGATTTGGTTGGTGGCCCCAACAATAAAAAGCTTGGCATGAAGAACCTTAAGGCACTTTTAGAGGAGTGTTATTCCATGCCCATTGCGGAACAAAAGAATCATATCAATGACTTTCTTGACAGATGGTCTGGTTCCCATAAACCTTTGGATGACGCTTTGCTGATAGGCTTTAGTCTTCCACAAAACAACAATCCGTAAACAGCATTAAAAAAAAGCATCCCAAAATGAGATGCTTTCTTCAGCTGCAAAAAATAAACTTAGTAATTGACAATATAAAAGTAAAACGCGGCGAACACCAATGTCCCCACCTGTTTTTGAATCTCCGTTAATATTTAATTGCAGCTAATTTCTTAAAGTCGGATACGGCCACTTTGCCGCCATCAATGGTTATGATACCATCTTTTTTAAACTCTGAAAGAACCCGTATCACAGATTCGGTAGCTGTACCCACTATACTGGACAGGTTGTCCCTGGAAATACTGAAAGACTTGTTTTCTTCATCAATCAACTTCAGTAGCGCGTCCGCCGTACGTTTCCTTACAGTATTGTAGGCCAGCCTCATTAATTCCGTTTCTTTGTCAGCCAAATCCTGACTAATCATTTTGATGAACTTACTGGAGACCTCATTTTGCCCAAAGATCAGTTCCTGGAAGTCAATTCTTGGAATGAGTAATACTTCCGAGGACTCCAATGCTTCTGCAAATTCCGTATAGTTAATGTCCTGAATGAGCGCCAGCTGTCCAAAGTAATCTCCTGGCTTCAAAACATCTACAATGAACTCTTTACCATCGTTATTGATCTTATATAATTTTACTTTTCCGCTCTTGATGTAATAGAGGTAATGACTGAAATCTCCTTCTTTGTAAATGGACTCTTTTTTGTCGAATTGCCTGGTTTTCCTATCCTTCAGTAGGTCCTCAAAACGTTTGTAGTTGGCACTAACCTGGGTAAGGAAAGGTTCCAGACCTTGCTGTGCATTGTCCTTTAACACCTCATGCTTTTTAAGGCGTTGTTCTATGGCATTAAGCAGGTCCATCTCCTCAAATGGTTTGGTTAGATAGTCATCAGCACCTAGACTCATGCCTTTCCTGAAATCTGATTTCTCTGCCTTTGCGGTAAGGAATATAAATGGGATGCCCAAAGTCTCCGTATTTTTCGACAATAGGTACAAAACTTCATAGCCATCCATGCCTGGCATCATGATATCGCAGATGATCAGGTCCGGTATTTCGGAAAGCGCGGTTTTTACTCCATCCTTGCCGTCAGGAGCATCAAACACTTCGTAATTACTTAATTCCAGTAACTCTACAATGTTATCTCGCATTTCG
The DNA here is from genome assembly GCA_965243755.1 of Cyclobacteriaceae bacterium. Classification (GTDB taxonomy): domain Bacteria; phylum Bacteroidota; class Bacteroidia; order Cytophagales; family Cyclobacteriaceae; genus JANSWY01. The sequence goes on along the minus strand of CBDEVW010000007.1, from coordinate 276,830 downwards.
TGATTGTCTTCAATCACTAAGATCTTTTTCTTACTCATATGGAATATTTACACTAACTGTGGTACCTTCATTTTGTTTACTCTGCAGGTTGATCGAGCCGTCTAATAACTCCACATACTTGCTCACGATGTGTAGCCCAAGACCAGTGCCCTGAATGTTGACTGCATTACCTGCTCTGAAAAATCGCTGAAACAGGTTCTTTTGCTCACTTACAGGAATCCCTATTCCCTGATCTTTAACAGTGATAAAGAACCACTTATCCTCCTGATTGAGTGCTAACTGGATCACCTTACCCTCATCACTGTATTTAATGGCATTAGAGACCAGGTTGATGATGATGTTCTTGAGCAGTTTTGGGTCCGTCCTGATCATCTCAGCATCAAAAGACTTTGTGAGTTCCAGCTGCTGGCCTGGTTTTAATAATGCCTGTGTTTGTTCCTCTATTTCATCAGACAGTTCTGGAATGGAAACCTCAACAATTTCAGGGTTGATGGAGCCAGACTCAAGTTTTTCAAGTGAAAGAAAATCATTGAGAATGTCAGTCAGGTTCTTAACCGCAGTTTTTATTCTTAATATGTGCTTATCTCTTTTCGGTTGCTCTTCTGTCGTATGATATTTACTGATCAGATTAATTGATGACAATATCGTGCTCAAAGGGGTACGAAATTCATGTGATGCCAGGGATACGAACCTCGATTTCATCACATTCAGTTCCTTCTCTCTCTCCAGGTTGGCACGTATTTCCATTTCGGCCTTTTTCAGCTCAGTGATGTCTTCCTGAACCACCAGTATTTTAGATGCTTTAGTACCGTCTTTGATAGGAACTGTATGCATGATAAAGTTCTTGCCATCATTTTGATATTCCCAGGTACCTGGTATACCAATTTTAGCATTATTAAGGTGTTGTTCCACCTGGTCACGCACATCAGTAGGAAATAACAAAAGAAAATGATCACCCACCTTAGGCTTGGCCGACTCATTTAATTCCCGGCCATCAGAAAAGAGAAAACAATAATCAAGGTCAAGAATACTGATGAGCCCTTTGGGAAAATTTTTGGCAATGATTTCATAGAGCAGCTGACTTTCCCGCAATTGCATTTCTGCAGCTTTTCGTTCCTTATTTTCACGCAATAGTCCCAGGTTCAGGTGTTCGAGTTCCTGGGTTCTTTCTTTAACCTTGCGTTCAAGCTGATTGGTGTAATCAGCCATTCTCGCTTCAATTTTCTTCCTTTCAGTGATATCAGTAATGAAAGCAACCACCATAGGATTGGCGCCCTGCATGAAATGACTCAATCCGATTTCAAGCGGGAATGTACTGCCATCTTTTTTCAATCCCTCCAAATCCCGACCTATGCCCATAGGACGTGCAGTAGGTTTATCGAAATATGCCTGTCTTAATTTCACATGATCCTTCTTAAGTCCTCCTGGCAACAAATCCTCTATGGCCAGGCCTTCCATTTCACCATTGTTATATCCAAACATCTCCTCTGATTTTGGATTGGCCATAACGATTTCACCCTTTGCGTTGGAAATAACAATGCCCTCTGCTGCTGATGTGAATACTGATTTGATTAAGTCAATACCGGTCTCCATTAATGCACAATTTAGTGGTTTTGTTCACTTTCACAACAAATAGTTAATCAATCTAAAAACTGACAAAAGTCAGAATCCTGCTTTGGTATAAAATCTACATTTGAGACAAAGTAGTCAATCCATGGAGAATTACCAGAATGTTTTGATCCCTACAGATTTTTCATCTGCTAGCTGGAAAGCAGTGTTGGCAGGAATCAAACTAGCAAGGGGAAGTAGAGCAAACGTATCAATATTACATGTAACCAATATTCAGGATGATGGATATCATGACCTCATAAAGGAGAAATTAGCTAATTTAAGCGCCAACCTTTCAGAGATCTATGACCTCAAAATACAAGGGGTACTGGAACATGGGATTGTAGAACGCGTCATCTATTCATTCATTGAAGAAAAGAAAATTGATGTGGTGGTCCTTGGAGCAAAAGAAGAAGAAGCTTCAGAAAGCAATCAGCTTACGACAATGATAGGTTCCCTGAATGTTCCGGTAATGATTGTACCGGCAGCTTAACGCTAGATGTTTTCAAACAACCTGAAAGTCTCCTGAAATTCCGGAATTATTACGTTGGACCATCCCTCTCTGGTTAAATGATTTTGTAAAGCCTGACAGGCAAGTATTTCCCCATGAACGATGAACGTCTTCTTTGGTCGGTCCGTAATGTCACCTAACCACTGATGCAAATCAGACATGCCGGCATGAGCTGATAAGCCGTCTAACTCCCTGATTTTTGCACGAACAGGGATTTCAATTCCAAATATACTGACATGCTCATTTCCCTCTAGTATTTCCCGGCCTTTGGTGCCTTCACCCTGGTAGCCAACAAACAGGACAGTGTCATTTTTCTTGGGTAATCTGTGGTACATATGATGAAGAATCCTGCCTCCGGTTACCATGCCGCTGGCAGAGATGATGATGGTGCCATTTTTTATGAGATTCACATTGATGGAATCTTTTTGAGCATTTATATACCTGATGAATGGTGCGTCAAATGGCGTGAGATCCTTTGAAAAATCCAGCTTGTGATACTGATCAAACTCTTTATATAGTCCTGTTACACTGATGGCCATTGGACTATCAACAAAGACTTTGGTGTATTCCGGGATTTGGCCACTTTCATAAAGCAAGGTTAGGAAGTAAAGCACCTGTTGCGTTCGACCAACGGCAAAGGAGGGAATGATGAGGCAGCCATCAACTATAGCTTCTCTTACCACTTCTCCAAGCCCTTCAACCGGATTCATGTCACTATGGTTTCTGTTTCCATAAGTAGACTCGACCAACAACACATCACAAGACTTTATTTTATGCGGTGGGTCATGCATGTATTGATTATATTTACCCAAATCACCTGAAAAAAGTATGTTCTTGCTCATTTGATCTCCAATGACTGTCAATTCGATCATAGCAGATCCAAGGATGTGACCTGCGTTACGATATGTGATTTGAATCCGATCGTTGATCGTGGTTATTCGATCGTATGGTATTGTTTCTATCAACTGCAGGCAGTTCTCAGCATCAACTGTTTCAAACAGGGGTTTTGGGTCTTTGTGAATTGAATACCCTTTCTTATAAGCCCATTTTGCCTCTTCCTCCTGAAGTTTGGCGGCATCCATCAACATGATCTTCAATAATGCGCCAGTTGCGGGAGTACAATAGATTTTACCATTAAACCCTTGTTTAACCAATCGGGGAAGGTACCCGGAGTGATCGATGTGTGCATGGGTTAGAAATACAGCATTGATGTTTTTGGGCTCATCAAAGAGGTCCTGCCAATTGCGTTTCCTCATTTCACTTGGCCCTTGAAATAACCCGCAATCTACCAGGTACTGATCATGGTTGATCCGTAACAAGTATTTTGATCCAGTGACAGATTTTGCTGCACCGTAAAATCGAATATCAACATCCATACTATTAAACTTTCTTACTTTCTTAAGATACCTAAAAAAAGCGCAGATAACCTACCTGCGCTTAAAAAACGACCATGAACTTAACCTAAACCAGTTACTCCTTGAAAATGAAGAAAATAGGCACCATTGCATAAACCCTTACTGGATTACCACGTTGTTTTCCAGGGGTCCATTTAGGAGCACCGGCAATGACTCTGATAGCTTCTTCATCACAACCATGCCCAATTCCTTTGATGACCTCTACATTGGTTATTGACCCATCTTTTTCCACCACAAATCTTACATACACTCTGCCACCTACTCCCATTTTTCTTGCCTTTAGTGGATATTCCAGATTTTCAGCCACATAACTGTAAAAGGCCTTAAAACCTCCAATAGGTTCTGGTTGTTTTTCTACGATGCTAAATATTTCTTCAACGACTTCTTCTTCCACTTCTACGTCTTCAAAAATGACATCTTCAATGGACAGGTCCTCGGTGATCTCCACATCGACTATAGATTCAATTTCCTCTATCTCTACTTCATCGGGAACTTCCTTGAATACGGGTTGAATGATTTTATTGGATGGTGGTGGGGGTGGTGGTTGCTGTGTTAACTCCATTTCCACTATTTCATCGAAATCAGCTTTCATTGTGCCCAGGTCTTTTAGTTCCTTATGGCTGTATGTTTTCCATTCAAAAGCAATCAGTACAATAGCCAGACTAATTACCAGGCCAATGGCGGTAAATAATCTTGTACGAAGGTGCTGTTGTTGGTCGCGCTCTCTTTTAAGTGAAATCAATTCCCCTAATAGCCTGACCTTGTTCTGATTGTCATCATTCAATTCAGGTGAATTTTCCTTTTGAAGCATGTTATTGGCTTCATCAGGGCGATCCACCAGAGGGTAGGTTTTTTCTTCAATTGCTATCATGGTCTGTCTTTATTGTTTGGTCCCAATATCATCAATGGTTATTCCATTTTTTATGATTCTGATTCACTTGCCAACTGATCTTCGTCAGCTTTAAGCTTCATTTCAGTAGGGATGAACAGGATTGGAATCTGAGTGTTGATTGCTATCAGGTTAGACAGTCGGGGCATGAAGTGATTGCCCATAACCGATTTTTTCCTTCGGAACACCACTAGTAAATCAGCCTGCAGTGCCTTGATTTCAGCATTTAAATGGCTGATAATATGACCGGGCTCTTCACTAATAAATTCCTTATCAATAAATGCCGCTGTTTTGTCCTGTAGCTTACGGTAGTTCTCAGAAAACACCATTCCCGAGGTGCCAATGGAAGTCAGGTGGACATTGGAGTCATATCTTTGGATGAACTGATCTATTATACTCAGGTCTGTACCATTTTTAGGTGCCAACTGGTCCGATGCTATGATGATGTGATGTAGTTTCAGGTATTGAAATGATTCCGGCACTACCACTAATGGCACGTTAATAAGATTGAGCAGTTTTAAAGTAACACTTCCAAACTCCAGCTCAAATCCTTTGTTGAGCCCGCTGATGCCTACAACTGCCAGGTCCACATTTTCACTTTTACAGGTATTGATCACCTGCTCGTGAATCACTCCTTTTTTGAAGATGTTGACATGTTGGACTCTTTTGTAGGCCAGATACCCGGCATAGATCGATTCAAATTTGGTTTTAACGAACTCATCATAAGACTCATATTTTTGTAAACCCTTCAGGTACCTTTTTTGAGTATCATCTTCCACATGTAGAATGATTAGTTGAGCTTTAAATGCTGCAGAAAGATTTGCCGCATAATTAATGGCCCTTGCACCATTTGATGAGAAATCTGTTGCGACTAAAATTTTATTGATCTTTTTCATAATGCCGGAGGTTTGCTATTTCCACTAAAAGTACCTGCCAGCCTTAGAAGCTTAGCTGATAAAAGTCATAAGGAGGATTGATATATCGCTGTAGCATAGCGTATCAGGAATGGTTTATTTGTAGGTAAAGAATACAACTATGAAAAAGATATTAGTACCTACAGATTTCTCACAGGAAGCAAACAATGCTTTGGATTTCGCCATTCAGTGGGCCAAAATAGATCAGGCAAGTATTCATTTGCTACACGTGCTGGAGTTGCCATCAAGTTCATTCAGTATCATGGGAGATGTCCAATCGACCTATGACGATTTTGATGAAGTATATGCCGTGAAATTGCTTGAAAAAGTAAAATCCACACTGGGTGAACTGGAAGATAAAGTTTCAGCAGAAGGGATTACGGTGGAGTCTCATATCAAACAAGGCAATACTTACAAGCATATCTACAAGAAGATTACCGAAAACGGCTATGACCTGATTATCATGGGATCAACCGGTGCAAGTGGTCTGCAGGAACTGATTGTTGGGTCAAACGCAGAAAAAGTGATCAGACATAGTGAAGTGCCGGTGATCACCATTAAAGACAAGACCGATTTGACTTCCATCAGAAACATGGTTTATGCTACAGATTTTGAACACAACAGAAGTATACAACTGGCCAAATACATTCAGGAATTGCTGGGGATTAACATTCACCTGCTAAAGGTTTATAATACCAATAGGTGGGCATATACGGCAGAATCCGCTAAAGATGAATTAGAAAAATTCGCCAAAAGAGAGGGATTCGAAAACTACTCTATCAATACGATTGACGCTCCGTTTGTGGAAGATGGTATTGTCGAATTTGCAGAAAAGAACAATGCGGATATGATCTTCATGGGAACCCACGGTTACACCGGAATACCACACCTGTTGTTTGGAAGTAGCGCCGAAGCGGTGGCCAATCACTCCAATAAACCAGTCCTTACTGTTAAAATCTAAAATCCAATCGTCATGAAAAAGATTCTTGTACCAGTTGATTTCTCAGACGCCTCAGAAAAGTCGCTGGAATTTACGCTACAGTTGTTTCAGGAAGTTCCTATAGAAGTGGTGCTCTTTCATATAGTAACAATGCCAGCCACGGTGGGAGCAGAGTATACCCTGGTCAATGCACACTTGATTCAGGAACTGCTGACAGAAATGATTGATAATGCTGAGACTAAGCTGGAACAACTATCAACAAAATACGCCAGAAACAATGTCAAATACACCAGAAGAGTCGAAAATGGGAATCTGACGCAATGGTTCAAGTATGAGATAGAAAAGATTAAACCCTATATGATTGTCATGGGCACAACCGGAGCAACAGGGCTAAAGGAGATCCTGATCGGTTCAAATACAGAACGAGCCATCCGGTTTGCCAAATGTCCGGTAATCGCTGTACCTGCAGATTCTGAAATCAGCCACATTAAAAATATTGTGGTCGCTTATGATGATGACCATATCGGTGAATCGTTGCTGGAAGAAGTAAAAACATTGCAGACACTTACGAATTCACACATCCATTTCTTGTGGGTCAACACGCCACATGAGATTGAGAATGAAACGCTTATGACCTCAAGACTACAGGAATTGGCCAGGGAAAATAAGTTTGACCGCTTTTCGGTTAATGTGAGACGAAATTTTAATCCCTACGAGGGAATCTTAAGTTTCGCGCATGAGATCAGAGCGGATATGATTGCAATGTTTACCCATGGCAGAACGGGGTTGGCTCATTTGTTTTTTCACAGTCTTACTGAAAAAGTGGCGAATCATTCAGATATACCCATTTATTCTCTCAACGTAAGGCTTCAGAAGGAAAATACTGAGCTTAAAAGCGAAAAAGCTGTTTCATGATTGATCCGCAACAGGAAAAAACAGAACAGACCATTGCTTCCAGCTGTTACCATTGTGGAGATGCGTTAGACGAAACCATCTCGCATGACGAACATACGTTTTGTTGTCAGGGTTGCGTAACAGTTTATGATATTCTGAAAGAAAACAATCTTGAAAACTACTATCAACTAAACAGCAGCCCAGGGTCGAAAATCCATCAACCCGAGCATCATTTTGACTTTCTTCAGGATGAAAAGTTAGTGGCAAGCCTGTTAAGCTTCAAGAATGAAAATTACGAAAGAATCAACCTTTCACTACCCTCCATACATTGCAGTAGTTGTATTTGGCTGTTGGAAAACCTTCCCGGAATACTTCCGGGAGTCAAAGAGTCTCAGGTAAACTTCGTGAAAAAGGAAGCCAATATATTATATGACTGCACTGAGGTGGCTTTGCTGGATCTGGTGAAGTTCCTCAACTCCATTGGCTATTCCCCAGATTTGAACAATGGTACTAACCAAAATAGGAGTGACTCCTACAGCCGAAAATTAATTACTAAACTAGCGGTAGCTGGATTCTTTTTTGGTAACTCCATGTTGATCAGTTTGCCACATTACATTGACCACTCGTTCCATGAATTTGAACGTTTTTCCAGGTACTTCGGACTACTAAACTTACTTTTTGCCCTGCCAGTCATATTATATGCTGCTTCTGATTATTTCAAAAATGCACTTACAGGATTAAAACACAGAATGTTGGTGATTGATGTGCCAATATCCTTAGGGATCATTACGCTGTTTATCCGAAGTGCATACGAGATTCTTACATATTCCGGTCCCGGATACATCGATTCTCTGTGCGGGTTAGTATTCTTCCTATTGATTGGAAAGTGGTACCAGAATAAGACATATAAAGCATTATCCTTTGATCGAAATTACAAGTCCTTTTTTCCAATCGCGGTTAACCTGACCAATGGTACCTATGTGCCGATAGAGCAACTGGCAATAGGAGACAGGGTCATTATTCGAAACGAAGAAGTACTGTCTGCAGATTGTGTGATCATTTCTGGTGAAAGTCAGGTGGACTACAGCTTTGTAACCGGTGAGTCGGATCTAACAACGAAAGGTGTAGGTGACACCATTTATGCTGGGGGCAAGCACTTTGGAAGTTGCATTGAAGTAGAGATTATTAAAGAGGTGTCTTCCAGCTATTTAACCAATCTATGGGATCGGGTAGGAGAGAAAAAAGAAAGCGATCTTCAAACAGCTATCGATCGCATCAGCGGCTACTTCACCTTATCGATACTCGTGATTGCGGCAGCAACGGCTGTTTATTGGTTGAATGTAGCCCCAGATGAGACCTGGAATGCTGTTTCTTCTGTGCTTATCGTAGCTTGCCCCTGTGCACTTGCTCTTGCAGTACCCATTACATATGGTCAGGCATTAAGGGTATACGGTAAAGAAGGATTTTTCCTGAAGAATTCCCTGATCATTGAACAGCTCTCGAGACTGAAGCTGTTAGTATTTGACAAGACAGGTACCATCACCTCTTCCAGTGCTAAAAACATCAAATGGATTGGACCACAATTGACAGCAGAATCCATTACAATAATTCATTCGATGTGTGTCAACAGCATACACCCATTGAGTAGGGCAATTGTAAAGCACCTCAATTGGTCTCAAACAACGATAGTCAATGACTTTCACGAAGAAAAAGGATCCGGAATATCTGCAACTGTTAATGGTTTGCCGGTATTTATTGGTCAGGTAAATACCAATGACATGCCCGATGATTATGAAAGCAGAGTTTATGTAATCATCGATCATGTGACGCTGGGTTATTTTCAGCTAAATACGGACCTGAAGAAAGGGATTTTAAATACGTTAAAAACTTTGCGTGAAAGCTATATCATGCACTTAATTTCAGGGGATCACAGACATTCGGGCCGGCAATTGATCCCATATTTTAATCAGTTACTTTTCAAGCAGCGGCCCTCAGATAAATTAACACACATAGAACGGTATAATGACAAACCGATAGCCATGATTGGTGATGGGCTCAATGATGCCGGAGCTTTGTCTGTAGCTACTGTTGGTATTGCAGTGGTAGATGACCTGCATCAGTTTTCACCTTCCTGTGATGCCATCCTTAAGGGGGATCAACTTGTGAAGCTTCCGCAATTTCTCAGATTCAGTAAGACTACAGTAAAAATTGTGTATCTGGCCTTTATCGTCTCATTCCTTTACAACATAGTAGGGTTGACTTTTGCCGTTACCGGAAATCTCACTCCGCTTATTGCAGCAGTACTTATGCCGATAAGCTCTGTGTCTGTGGTTGGGTTGGTTACCGTTCTGGTTTCCCGGACAGCCAGGAGCCTGAAAAAATAGGCTTTGAACCAGCTCAAAATACTTTCAATCAGAATGCTGACAAAAGTCAGTTTTTACAATGCAATTGCTCACCTGATGACCTGCTTACATTCCTGATTTTAGCACAAATAACAAAAGTATGACGGTAATATTCTTGTTGATTGGGGTAAGCATGCTGGTAGCATTGGGATTTTTGGGAGCCTTTGTCTGGGCTCAGTCTGATGGTCAGTATGATGATGACTTTTCCCCATCAGTCAGAATATTATACGACGATCAACAAAAAACTGATGATAAATGTCAACAGCCACAACTGAAACCTCAATCCCAAGACCAGAAAGTTCATCGGGATTAGAAACATTCTATTACGATAATGCCACGGTAAGAAAATTTCTTATTGCCACTTCCATTTTTGGTATAGTAGGAATGCTGGTGGGATTATTAATTGCCTGTCAGATGTTCCTTCCTGACCTCAATTTCGGGCTTCAATACACCACATTCGGAAGGATTCGTCCATTGCATACCAATGCCATCATATTTGCTTTTGTCGGCAATGGGATCTTTGCAGGTGTATATTATTCCCTTCAAAGGTTACTCAAGACCAGGATGTACAGCGATCTCCTTAGTAACATACATTTTTGGGGATGGCAACTGATTATTTTAGCAGCCGCAATCACGCTTCCATTGGGGTTAACCACCGGTAAGGAGTATGCTGAATTGGAGTGGCCCATAGACATAGCCATCGCTTTAATTTGGGTGGTCTTTGGTGTTAATATGTTCATGACCATTTTGCGTAGAAGAGAACGGCATTTATATGTAGCAATTTGGTTTTTTATTGCCACTTTCGTTACTGTAGCGATGTTGCACATTGTCAATTCGTTTGAATTGCCAATTGGTCTTTTCAAAAGTTATTCCTGGTATGCAGGAGTACAGGATGCACTGGTGCAATGGTGGTATGGACATAATGCAGTAGCATTCTTTCTGACTACACCTTACCTGGGATTGATGTATTACTTCATTCCTAAAGCATCCGGTAGACCCATCTTCTCATACCGGTTATCCATTATTCACTTCTGGGCACTGATATTCATCTACATTTGGGCAGGTCCTCACCATTTACTTTACAATGCTCTACCAGACTGGGCCCAATCACTGGGAACTGTCTTCAGTGTAATGTTGATCGCCCCTTCCTGGGGTGGAATGCTCAATGGTCTATTTACACTGAGGGGGGCATGGGACAAGGTGCGAGAGGATCCAATCTTGAAATTTATGGTAGTTGCTGTTACCTGTTATGGCATGGCAACATTTGAAGGGCCCATGTTATCATTGAAAAACTTCAATGCCATCACACACTTTACGGACTGGACAGTAGCTCACGTTCATATTGGAGGATTAGGGTGGAATGGTTTCATGACCTTCGCTATGCTTTATTATCTGATTCCAAGACTCTATAAAACAGAACTGTATTCACTAAAACTGGCCAATGCCCATTTCTGGATAGGTACATTGGGCATCATTTTTTATGCCTTGCCCATGTACTGGGCAGGTTTTGCACAAAGCCTTATGTGGAAAGAATTCACAGCATCAGGCCTACTGGCGTATCCCAACTTCCTGGAGACTGTCACTCAGATCAAACCCATGTACATGTTGCGCGCATTTGGTGGCTTCCTGTTTCTCACCGGAGCATTGATCATGATTTATAATTTAGTAAAAACAGCCTATGCTGGTCAGTTCCAAAAAGAAACAGAGGCACAGGCACCTGCATTGATCAAGACCTATAAACCTCAAAGCCAGGAGCACTGGCACAGAAGGCTCTTTGAATGGAAACCTGTGAGGTTATTAGTATGGAGCCTTGTAGCCGTAATGATTGGTGGAATTGTAGAGTTTGTACCAATGTTTTTGGTGGAATCCAATGTACCAACCATCAGCAGTGTTAAGCCATATACTCCACTGGAGCTTCATGGACGGGACATCTACATTCGGGAAGGTTGTAGCAACTGTCACTCTCAAATGATCCGTCCCTTCAGGTCTGAAACTGAACGTTATGGTGAATATGCCAAAGCGGGTGAATTTGTCTATGATCACCCATTCCTCTGGGGTTCCAAACGAACCGGCCCTGACTTGCTTAGGGTAGGTGGCAAGTATCCGGATAGTTGGCACTACCACCACATGCTGGAACCAGAAAGTATGTCTCCCGGATCATTGATGCCTCCTTACCCATGGCTGTTTACCCAAAATTGGGACAAGTCTTCTACTGAAGCTAAGATTGAGGCCATGAAAATTCTTGGAGTGCCTTATGAAGACGGCTTTGAGCAGCTGGCATTAGGTAATGCAGAACAACAGGCCTCTGAAATAGTCTCCACACTTGCCGCAAGTGATATAGAAGTGAGCAAGGACCGTGAAATCATTGCCTTGATTGCTTATCTCCAACGACTGGGAACAGATATACAAGTAAAAGATAATAAATAGTCATGCTACGATTTGTAAAACATCACCTGGATAGTATAGTGGGAATCGAAATATTCCCACTGATCTCTCTGCTAATCTTTGTCATATTCTTCACGGCTTTGATCATTTATGTGATCAAAATAAAGAAAAGTGACATTGATGAAATTTCTCAAATTCCTTTGAACGAAAACAATAGTGAAAATGAAATATAAGCAACTGATCATCATTCTTTTCTTGTTGTTCCCCCTAATCGGAAGGCCACAATCAGATACTGTTCCCGGATACTTTGACCAATATCAACTGGAAATTGTATTGGGTTTAACAGTAATAGTTTGTGTCGTTGCTGTGCTGGTATTATTTGTCGCCTTATACACGATACAATCACTGATTAAACTTGAAAAAAAGAAATCTGGAGAAACCTCTGAAAATGCAATAACGACATGGTCAGGTATCTGGGCATCCATCAATCAATTTAAAACGGAAGAGCAGGAAAAGGACCTTTTGACTGACCATGAATACGATGGAATAAAGGAACTTGATAACGACCTGCCTCCCTGGTGGTTATGGGGTTTTTACATCACCATAATATTCTCGGTAATCTATGTTTTAGTTTTCCATGTTTTCCAATGGGCACCTCTTCAGCAGGAAGAATATGTCATGGAAATGGAAGAGGCTAAAAAAGAAGTCGACCAATACCTGGCATCACAGGAGAACCTGATTGATGAAACCAATGTCGTATTTCTGTCGGAAGATCAGGCGGTTTTGGAAGGTAAGCGTATGTATGATGCCAATTGTGTTGCCTGTCATGGAGCCAATGGAGAAGGGGGTGTAGGTCCCAATCTCACTGATCAATACTGGAAACATGGGGGAGACATCAAAGACATCTTCAGGAGCATTAAATATGGTATACCTGAGAGAGGAATGATTGCATGGCAAAATCAATTCAATCCAAAAGAAATGCAGCAATTGGCCAGCTACATCTATACGCTTCACGGAACAAATCCGCCAAATGGCAAAGAACCAGAGGGAGAACTGCACGAAAGAAAAATAGATTCACCTACAGATTCAACACTGATTTCTGCAAACAATAACATCAGTTTCATTCAATAGCACGTGGTGGAGCAAGAGGGAAAGATCGAGGAAATATACAGGGAGAGTGAAATTGATGAGCACTTTCGGGATCACCTGGCGACTGTGGATGAACAAGGGAAAAGAATCTGGTTATTTCCTAAAAAGCCATTAATCCGAAAGTTTTTTAAGTGGCGTTCGGTGGTTAGCCTGGTGCTGTTGTCATTTCTTTTCGCTGCTCCTTTTATTAAAGTAGGAAGCCAGCCGCTGTTGCTATTTAATGTATTTGAAAGAAAGTTTGTCGTCTTTGGGGTGGTGTTCTGGCCTCAGGATTTCTTCATTTTTGCCATTGCTTTCATTACCCTTCTTGTTGCAATCATATTGTTTACGGTAGTTTATGGAAGGATATTTTGTGGTTGGATCTGTCCACAAACAATATTCATGGAGTTTGTTTTTAGAAGGGTGGAATATCTTATTGATGGTGATTACATGGCTCAGCGAAAATTAAAAGCTTCACCATGGACAACAGAAAAGGTCATTAAGCGCATCATCAAACATGCCGTTTTTCTAATGATCTCATTCCTGATCATGCACACTTTTATGGCTTACATCATCGGGATAGATCAAACACTCCATATCATCACTTCACCTCCTACAGAAAATCTGGGTGGCTTTATGGCGATGATAGTGCTCACCGGTTTGTTTTATGGTGTCTTTGCATGGTTTAGGGAACAGGTTTGTACCCAGGTTTGCCCGTATGGGAGGCTTCAAAGTGTGTTACTGGATAAAAAGAGTCTCGTGGTTGCCTATGATTACAAACGGGGAGAAAAACGATCCAAGTTCAGAAAGGGTGAGAACAGATCTGAAACTGACAAAGGAGATTGCATTGATTGCAAACAATGTGTTTTGGTTTGTCCTACTGGCATTGATATAAGAAACGGCACACAGCTGGAATGTGTAAACTGCACCGCATGTATAGATGCATGTGATGACATCATGGACAAAATCAATCTGCCCAAAGGATTAATCAGATATGCCTCAGAAGAGAATATTAGTGAAGGCAAAAACTTCCAGTTTAATGGCAGGGTACTGGCCTACAGTGGTGTGTTGATTTTACTATTGGTTGTGCTCACAGGTTTAATCGCTACCAGAAAACCAATAGACGCCTCTATATTACGAACACCTGGCGTTCTATATCAAAAACGAGAGCAAAACAAAGTCAGTAATCTTTTCAACTATAAGGTCATCAACAAATCTGATGAAGAATTAGATATAGCATTTATCCCAATGACTGATGAAATGGAGCTTGAATTGGTTGGGGAAACAGTACAATTAGGGAGTCAGGAAATCGCTTCGGGAGCCCTGTTTCTCATTCTTCCTCAAAAACAAATCACCAGTGGAAGCTCCGATGTAGAAGTAGGAGTGTATGCTAACGGTAAGCTTATTGAAACTGTGGCTACCAAATTTCTGGGACCGAATAAATAGAACTTGAAATACTATAATTATGAAAATCAACTGGGGTAATGGCATTGTAATCGCTTTTGTTCTTTTCTGCTCATTTATTGTTGCAATGGTTTGGAAAAGTTTTCAGCAGGATGTGAACCTGGTTTCCGAAAACTATTATCAGGAGGAATTGGCTTACCAAAACACGATCGATGCTCAAAACAATGCGAGACTGATTGAGGATCAGGTCTCTTTTGATTACCAGGAGGGAAATATTACGATAGACGTGCCACAATTTCAATCTGGCAAACTTCACTTATACCGTCCTGATGATAAAGATCTGGATGTCATCTTTCCTATTTCAGAAGTGCCATTTACCATCACTGACCAGCAATTACAAAAAGGACGATACATCGCTAAGATCACCTGGCGTGATCAGTCAAGATCATATCATATCACCAAAGACATTTACATTCAATGATATATAGCACCGCATTTCTAATTGGCTTTCTGGGGAGCTTACATTGCATTGGAATGTGTGGCCCCATCGCAATGGCACTGCCTGTCCCTCAACAATCCAGGTGGCTTGGAGGAATGCTTTATAATATTGGAAGAATGTTTACTTACGCTATTCTTGGTTTAATACTTGGGGTGGTAGGTTTTTCTATTCAGTTGGCAGGATTGCAAAAATCATTTTCTGTATTGATTGGATTGTCAATGCTCATTATCATCACTTTCCCAACAATATTCAGAAAGATAGAAGGGAGCTACTACCAAACCTCATTGGTAAGGTTCGTAAAAAACAAGATTGGTCAGATGTTCAAAACAAAGACCATGTCTGCTGCATTTTTGATAGGTGCATTGAACGGGTTACTGCCTTGTGGTCTGGTTTATGCGGCCATCGCCGGATCATTAATGCTGGCAAGTACATTTGAAGCAGCCATATATATGCTGACATTTGCATTGGGCACTATGCCAATTATGTTAATTGCATTCCTGGTACCTTTTCAAGGAAGGCGTATTCCAGCACTAAGAAAAGTCGTTCCCTCATTCCTGTTCTTTTTAGCAATTCTGTTCATCTATCGTGGAATTGCAATCGAACTTCCAATGATTGATCCCATTTTAGATTCGGTAGGGATAGGAAAAATTACGCAGTGTGGATCAACCCCGTAAATACTGACAAATGTCAGGTGATTAACAATCATTTATCAGGGCCTTGAATTTTAGCTCAGGCTAGATTTGGTTACATGAACTTTGATGACCTAATTGAAAAATATAATCAGCCTGGCCCGAGGTATACCAGTTACCCTACAGTACCCCATTGGCAGGAGGCACAAATGCCACAAACCAGCTGGATGAAACATGTACAGCATGGTTACTGGCAAAGTCACCGTGAAATTAGCCTGTACATTCATTTGCCGTTTTGTGAGTCACTATGTACATATTGTGGTTGCAATACCAGGATCACAAAAAATCATGGAGTAGAATTGGTTTATATTTCTGCGTTGCTAAAAGAGTGGAAAATATACCTCAACAGTTTCCCTGTAAAGCCGATACTAAAAGAACTTCATCTGGGTGGGGGGACTCCCACATTTTTCTCAGCAGAGAACCTTGAATTTCTTATTTCTAATATTCAGGCTGATTGCATCATTCCAGATAAGAAGAACTACAGCTTTGAGGGGCATCCCAACAATACGACAAGGGATCATCTATTGTCCCTGTATCGATTAGGTTTCAACAGAGTAAGTTTTGGCATTCAGGACTTTGACCCAAATGTTCAGCAATTGATCAACAGGATACAGCTGGAAGTGAATGTCGCTGCAATCACTTATCAGGCCCGGGAAATTGGCTATGAATCCATCAATTTTGATTTGATCTACGGGCTACCGGGACAAACACTTCAGACGCTCGAAAATACCCTTGATAAAACAATTGCTTTCAACCCCTCCAGAATAGCGTTCTACAGCTATGCACACGTACCGTGGCTAAAGCCTGCTCAAAAAAGTTACGAGGATTCACTTCCATCTCCCAAAGAAAAAATGGCGCTGTACCAGTTTGGCAAGCGAGCGCTGGTAGAAGCAGGGTACTTTGATATTGGAATGGACCATTTTGCGTTGGCCGATGATGACCTTAAAATGTCTGCCGATCATGGGAGCTTACATAGAAATTTTATGGGATACACCACTCAGGACACAAAGCTCACCTTAGGGCTG
Source organism: Cyclobacteriaceae bacterium (assembly GCA_965243755.1). Classification (GTDB taxonomy): domain Bacteria; phylum Bacteroidota; class Bacteroidia; order Cytophagales; family Cyclobacteriaceae; genus JANSWY01. The sequence continues at coordinate 260,127 of CBDEVW010000007.1, read as the reverse complement.
GGTGTAAGTGCAGTATCAGATACATGGACGGCATTCAGCCAAAATGTTAAGGACCTCAATGCTTACTACAAATCTATTGCAGAAAACAAGCTGCCCATATCCAAAGGTCACATGCTCAATTCTGAAGACCTCAGTATTCGGAAACACATCCTGAACCTGATGTGCAGATACCAGACTGAATGGAAGCAGGAGGAGTTTGAGACCCTTGGTTTTTCTTTCAATATTGATTTGCTGGAAAATATGCAACTTGATGGACTCATTTTGTTTGACCAAAATGGCATTACAATCACCGATAAGGGAAGACCATTTGTAAGGAATGTGTGTATGGCAATTGATGCAAGGCTCAATCAGAAACAGGGGAGTAGGGGATCCATTTTCAGTAAGACCATCTAGGCAGCAGAGGTCTGTTTATTGAGTAAACCACGCATAGTATTGTAGAGGTTGCCCGGTTCAAAAGGTTTGGTTACTACATCATCGATCCCGGATTCGCTAAGGTCCTCCTTCTTCTCAAAAGCCGCTGAGGCCGTCAATGCAATAATTGGAAGCTTGTAGCCACCTTCTCTAATTTTTTTAGAGGCCGTATATCCATCCATTGTTGGCATTTGTATGTCCATCAAAATGATGTCATAGGTTTTTCTTTGATTATTTTCTACTGCTATCAGGCCATTCTTTGCCACATCTACATTGCAATTCCATTTGTTCAAAAGTCTTGTGGCTATCAACGCGTTAAGGTCATTATCTTCTACCAATAAAACATTGGTGCCTTCCAGGTCGAAGTTTCCGTTCGACATGACCACCACCTGTTCTTCATCACCAATTTCAAGGTTAACATCAAAATAAAATCGAGCGCCTTTTCCTTCTTCACTTTCCAGTCGCAATTCAGACCCCATCAGGTGGAGCAACTTTGCAGTGATGCTTAAGCCAAGTCCCGTGCCACCATAATTTCTGGACACCGAGGTGTTGGCTTGCTCAAAGACATTAAAAATCTTTTCATGTTTCTCCTTAGGTATTCCAATGCCCGTATCGATTATTTCAAAAAGCAAATTACAGGAAGAACCGGCCTGCATCTGATTTCTAACCCTTATCTCAACACTCCCTTCATTGGTGAATTTTATGGCATTACCCACCAGGTTGGTGAGTATTTGAATGAATCGGGTTTTATCAAGCACCATTACTTCCGGAATCGCTGTATCTACTTTGCAATGCAACTTAATGTCCTTTTGACTGGCCGTTTGTTTCTGTGAAAACACAATTCCCTCAATGAAATCTTTAAACACAACATGCTCGTATTCAAAATCAATTTTGCCTGCATCAATCTTATTGAAGTCGAGAATATTGTTAATGAGTGAAAGCAGGTTTTCGGAAGAGGTCTTTAGGTCATTCAGGTCCTTTTTCTGGTCTTCTCTGGGGCCCTCATCAATCATGTGATAAGTAGTGCCAATTACCGCATTCAGGGGGGTCCTTATTTCATGAGACATAATTGAGAGAAAGTCTGTCTTGGCTTTCGCAGCTTCCTCAGCTTTTTGTTTCGCCAGTTTCCATGAACTTGAAAACAGTTCGGAGAGGATCATTCCCTGGAAAAAGAAAAACACTAACTGCCCGACTATGGTAAGTGATACAGGCTCCTCAAATAATTTCAGATATGCCAGCGACTTCAATACAAACACCACAGATATGCCTATGATACTATAAAGTGAATGTTTTGCACCTGTTCTCTGACGAATAATTGCCCTGGTGTAAGTGATAAAGACAATCCCCAGTCCAACCAGCATCACAAACAACCATGGAATATTTAAATGGGTGAAGTATTTGACCGGTAAAACAATGGTAAGCACGGACCAAAGCAAAGCAAGGTATTCTACGCCTTTTGCGTATAATATCGGTGTATCATCGGGAAACAGGTGGCGGACATACCTCGCAAAAAAGAAACCCGACATGTACAATGTGATGTATTCAACCCTGATAGACAACCACCAGGGATAAGCTGGGAATAACTCATGCAACGTATAATTTTCCCATCCAATGATCCGGTAGGCATAGCACAAACAGAATAGCGCAAAATACATTGCCGCGACTTCCTTTCTACCATAATAGAATAATCCCAGAAAGAAGAAACTGCCCATCAGTAGACACCCCGTAAGAAAGATGTCGAAGGAGGCCATTACGTCATCATTCCTGGAGAGGTATTCATGGTCTCCAATGATCACTGGATCAGTAATGCCAAATTTGCGATGATGAAAATTAGAAACATGGATCACGATTTCCAGCTCAGATTCTTTAGTGTCGATTGGTACAGTGTTTAACAGAATTCTGGGGGATGATTGAGTTACTTTCCTTCCTGGCTTCCCTTTTTCGATGATTAATTCACCATTGATATAGAGTGCATAGGCAGTGTAAATATCAGGAATTTTCAGAGCAAGTTTTTTATGATAATTGTGCTTTATGTTAAGCCTGTAAGACCCATAACCATGTGCATCAAACCCCTGTTTATTGAGTGCACCGGGAACGTTGACAAGATTTGGAGTAATCGCCTTTTCGTCTTTGTATAGGAAAGAATGAGGAATGAACTCCCATTGGCCATTTAGTTGGAGTTCTTTCTGCTGAGAAAATTCAACTCCGGTGAGGTCTATCGTCCCATTTTCAACCTTCGGCAAGGCTAAGCAGGTGCAATTGATTGCCATGAGGCATATGACCAGGGAGATGTTTTTGAGCATTATAATTAACTGAATTCCAAAAGGAAAGATAGGTAAATGAGCTGTGAGAATATCAACATTTCGATGAGAGGCCTGTTTTGTTAGACGAAAAAACAAGCACCAACTGATAGTTCTAAAAAACTTCTATGATCCAGCCAATGGGGGGGGTGTGATTTGATCGGGTTCATGTCATCAATACAACAGGAACCAATGAGACCTGATTAATGTGGAACCAAAAGTGGATAACAAATGAATAGTAACTTAAAGATCAGATCTGCGCGATTTAACACCATCAGTAATGCACTGCCAGTGAAAATCGCCATTATTATCACCATCATATTATTTGCAATTTCTAATTTACAGGCCCAGGTTACCTGGGATGGATCAGAAAGCGATGATTGGAATACGGCAGCCAACTGGGACACAGGAAGTGTACCCACCTCTTCTGATAATGTATTGATACCAGCTATAGCTAACACAAACTATAAGGCACCAACCATCGCCTCTGGAGAATCACATGAAGTCAATAACCTGACCATAGAATTAAATGGGAGAGTGGAGATAGGACCTTTATCCGGAGGCACTGGGTCTAATCTGACAGTCAATGGCACATTGGATAATGAAGGACTTTTAAGAGCCAACGATGACTCATCATTGATATTATTGGGTACTTACACCACCAATGGAAACGGAACTTTCGCGAATTCCAGGGTAGTTTATGGTGATTTGAGTTACAGTATATTTTCCGTTCCTTTTACAGATGGGAGCATTGCATTATTCAACGGCGTATACGCCTACGCATATAATAATGATACCGGGGAATTTGTAGCCCTGGACTACAGTGAAAGCACTGTCCCAGGTAAAGGGTATTTTATAGCCATTGATGGAGGGTTTGGTAATGAGACGTTTGGCCTTGGGTTTTCAGGATCTCCTGTTGGCGAAGATGTCTATGTGGCGGTTTCAACCGGCACCCATGATAACTTTAATTTAGTAGGGAACCCATACACTGCAGCAATTAGTGTAAGTGAATTCTTAGCTCACACCAATAATTCAAACAATACCACTGGAGTCATCTATTTTTGGGATGACGGTGGAAGCAATAGTGGTGGAAGCAGGGCCGGAGATTTTATCACGGTGAATGCAATTGGTACTGTTGGGACCAACAACCTGGGGGATGGCGTCTCCGGAGTGAAGGGAACCTCTGTATATAATGGTCATGTCACCACGATGCAAGGGTTTTATGTAGAGGCGACAAATGATGATTATGTTGCGTTCACACAAGATATGCAGGTGGCTGGGAATAATGCCAGTGACAACTTTTATCGGTTAGACAATACCACTGAATATACTAAAATCAAACTGTCGCTGGATAATGGTAAACTGTCTGATGAACTCTTGATTGCCTTTGCATCTGATGCTACTGAGTACAGAGACTACAGCATGGATGCCACAAAAATGCATGGCATTGATGGCATCTCACTTTATGCCAATTATAAGCAGGAATCCTACGCCATCCTGGCACTGCCTGTTCTTGAAGGTGAAGAATTAATGATTGATCTGGGACTGGAAATGAGTGAATCAACCAATCATACACTTAACCTGGATGAACTTATCAATTTCCCTGGTGAATATACTTTATGGCTGCAAGAGGTTGGTAGTGACATAACTTATAATTTACTTGAGACGAGTTCCATACCTGTAGCAAAAGGCTCAACCTATACTTTAAGATTTCAGCCTGCAGAAGTGCTTGGAGTAACACCAAAAAACACATTTTCGATATTATCAGCCAATACAGAAGGATTGATATTGGGTAACCTTACACAAGGCACAGGCATCACTATTCACGATGCAGCAGGGAGAGTTTATCTGGAAGACTTCTTTCAACCAGTTGCAAACCAAATCCAAATCGATTTGCCATTGGCCAGGCATCAATTGTATCTGATTACTGTAGGAGATGAAACTTTAAAGTTCATGCTCAACTAATTCATGCACCTATCACTAAAAATTCAAAAAAGATGAAGTTTATCAATATTTTCATATTCGTGATTTTGTTTTCAATCATGGCATTAACACCAATATATGCACAAAGTGCACCACCAGCTACACCTATTGACGGAGGGTTGTCTGTGTTACTTGGGGCAGGGGGCCTTTATGCGCTTAAAAAACTGCGTGAAAGTTATAAGTCAAGTGACTGATATACAGAACGAAGGGGTCAAAAGTGACCTCTTTTTTCTTTTCATACCTGTCCTTATTTCGATCGGAATACTAAACTAAATAAGCAGGAATTATTGGAAACGGACAATGGACCCCTTACCTTTGAGGTTAAGATCTGGACGAATTAATAATCGTATTATTGATTTTTTGTTAATTGAGGGAATATATACCTGTCTAACCTTTCAACCACTCCTTCTCTTCACTTAACATCTCTTCAGTTTGACCTTATTATATCTCAGAACAACATATTGTATCACATAATCATATTAAATGGCAGATAGTTTTAGCAAAAAAGAAAAAGAAAAAAAGAGAGCTCAGAAAAAGAAAATGAAAGCTCAAAAAAAGGAGGAAAGAAAAGCCAACGCTACCTCCGGGGATCTGGATAACATGATGGCCTATGTAGATGAATTTGGTAACATCAGTGACACTCCACCAGATCCAGATGCAAAAAAGAAAGAAATTAAAGCTTCCAGTATTGAAATTGGCGTTCCCAAGAGAGAGGAAGAAGATCCTGATGCGGAAAGGAGAGGAAAGGTTTCCTTTTTTAACGATAGCAAAGGATATGGCTTCATCAACCAGGATGGTACTCACGAAAAGTTTTTCGTGCACTCATCGGGACTTAAACAACCTGTTCAGGAAGGAGATAAGGTAAGCTTCAAAGCAGTGAGAGGCGCCAAAGGAATGGATGCCATAGATGTGGTGAAGATATAATAATGACAAAAGGCTATCGTTATCCTACGCTAGCCTTAATTTTCCTTTAATGAGAACCTGAATTTCTCTACAGACCTGAGAAACCGATCATAACTTAGGTCTTCCTTATTTACAAAATCTACTATTTGTTTACTGAAATAAGATCGAATGTGCTTTTGATCTGAAGAGATGATGATTACGGAGTGATTTTTGAACTCTTCGTAAATTTCATCATTGTAGTAGGAAGCATCCAGGAACAACAAATGATTTTCCCCTACCTCACCTACAGCTGTTGACAAGACCAAATCCGGTGTTTTTCGTATAAATTCCTCCAGTAGAATGGCGGTGAATTTATTAGGGTCGAGTATAGTGCATTCAATCAATTGTGTTCGAAATTATTGTTCTACCTCTAATTTCTTCATTACAATTGATATCGTTTGCACGCTTTCGTTAAACCAAGTGAAATAACCGTTAGATAACAATAAATTGCCGTCAAACCAATTCTTTAAAAAGTATCAATTCTCGACATCAGTTTAGGTCGCATGGACTGACTGATTGGAATGATCTTTTCCCCAACCTGTAAATTAGTCTGATCAATGTTTTTAATTTTATCCAGATTCACAATATAAGACCTGTGAACCTTAAAAAAACGTTCAGGGAGCCGTTTTTCAATCTTTGATAAGGTAGAGTGGGTGATCCTTACCTTTTCAGTAGTCCCTATTTTTACGTAATCCCCTGATGCCTCAAAATACAAAATGTCACTTAGCTGAACAGATACCAAAAGTGAATCTTCCCTTATATAAATACAATCCTCTATCTCAGCTTTGTCTTTTGCCGGGATACTCTCTTTGGCTTTCGTTACTGCCTTCAAAAAACGAGCATAACTGTCGACTGGTTTTACCAGATAATCCACTACATCCAAATCAAATGCCTCTACTGCATATTCCTTTTTACCCGTAATAACTACCGTTTTTGGAGGGTTTTTTAGTGATTTTAGCAATTCCAGTCCGGAAAGTTCGGGCATTTCAACATCGATCAATATTAGATCCGGGCTATCGCTAATGATCTTGTCGAGTGCCTCTACAGGATGATTATAGGCGCCAATCAATTCCAGGAATGGCGTCTTCTTAACAAACCCCGAAATTATTTCCAATTGGAACTTATCATCATCTACAACGATTACGTCAAATTTCTTTTCACTCATGGTATTCTTTTAGCAGGTTAAGTGTGTTGATTACATTTTTTTCATGCTTCTTCGTTTGTTCAAGAACCATTTCAGCCGGGCTTCCTTCTTCAATCAGCCGTTCAATGTCTCCGGCTTCCTCAGCCAGTTCCTTTAAGCCGGCCAGAAGAAAACTTGATTTTACTTTATGAGCATAGGCTTTGATGCCTGGCATGTCTTGTTTCCGAATTAGCTGGATCAAATTTTCGTTTTCTTCCTCTGTTGAGGTGATAAATATATCATAATATCTGCTAACCATATCACTTTCTTCTCCAACTGTTTGCTCCAGTTTTTTCAATACTTGTGAAGCAATGTCATTATTGCTTCCTGTGCTACTCAGGTCCTTTAAATGCTTTTGAATCTTACTGAAAAAGTCCACAGGATGAAATGGCTTGGTAATAAAATCGTTCATGCCAACTTCATAGACCTTTTCCTTGATGTTGCCAATGACCTCTGCAGATAATGCGATGATTGGTATATTTTTTAGTTTCTTTGATTTCCTGATAATGTAACTGGTGGAAAAACCATCTAGAATAGGCATTTGCAGGTCCATCAGGATCAGGTCTACATCAGGGTCTTTTTCAAGTACCTTGAGACATTCTTCACCATTGGCAGCCTCCAATGTTTCACAACCCCATCCGGTAAGAAAATCTTTGGCAATCACCCGATTAAAATCATTGTCTTCTACAATCAATACAGTGCCCTCAAGTACTTCTTCTGTATCACTTACGATCAGTTCTTCAGCTTCCTGTTTATCAGAACGTTTTAACACCAGATTGAAGTAAAATCTGGAACCTTCTCCGGGATTGCTTTGAATCTGAATGTCGCTATCCATTAACTCCAGGATATTCTTAATGATTGTTAGCCCCAGACCAGAACCCCCAAATTTTCTGGAAATACTGTTGGAAGCCTGCGTAAACCTTTCAAATATCTGGGCCTGCCTGTTTTTTGGAATACCAATGCCAGTATCTTCAACACAAAATGATATTTCACAATACTGATCAAGTTCTTTGGCACAGGTCACATCCAATTTTACATAGCCTTTTTCTGTAAACTTGATGGCATTGCTGATCAGGTTATGCAATATCTGGCTCAACCTCACCGAATCTCCCACAAACACTCCAGACAGTTTATGGTCAAAGTTGAAATAAAAGTTAATATGCTTTTCCTGCGCCTGTACCAGGTAGTTGTGATGAATACTGCTTACCAGGTTTTCGAGGTTAAAATCAATGTTCTCGAGTTTTACCTTTCCTTCCTGAATCTTATTAAAATCAAGGATGTCATTGACAATAGCCAGCAGGTTGTCACTACTTTGCTTTAGAATATTGAGGTATGGAATTAATTCCGGTTTTGGGTTCTTTTTCGAGATCAGGTGTGTAGTTCCGATGATGCCATTCAATGGTGTTCTAATTTCATGAGACATCATGGAAAGAAATTCTGATTTGGAGGCATTCGCTTCTTCTGCTCTTTCCTTGGCAAGAATTAATTGCTGTCGCTCTTCCATTCTTTCCAGCGTGATCCCCAGCCAATTGGCGAATAATTGCACAAATGACTCCTCCTGAACCGAAAAATCTTCTTCCGACTCCTGGTCAAGTAATGCAAGCACTCCAATGGGCTCTCCATTTTTGAGTATTCTACAACCCATGAACCTGCTGATCTCACCGTCTGACAAAGGGTGATCAAAAGGTTCCAGTACTTTATAAACCTTATTACTGTTTTGAATTTCAATCACCATTGGGCTATCTGCATTCAATGGGAGGGTAGTCAAAGCTTTTGATTTATCGATGTGATAATGATATTGTATAAGACAGGAACCTGTTTCGTTGGTAGCAATAATTCCTTCAGTGACTCCCAGGTGTTTTACCGCTCGCCCAAGGGCTTTTTGGATCAGTTTTTCAGTTCCCTGCAAGGCTGACAATTCATTCAGCAGTTTCAGTCCATCCCTGTACTTGAGGTTACGTGCAAAGGATTTCTTTTTCTCCGTGATGTCCCGTGCAGATGTTTGATAGGCAACCAATTCACCATCGTCATTCAGTATAGGCTTGATATAAGATTCCATCCATATATACTGGCCATTTTTCTTTCTGAACCGAAAAGAGAGGTTGGAAGTGCCTTCACCTTCCATTGTTTTTTCTCTTTGCACGACCTGCAAGAACTGTACATCATCCGGATGGATGAAGTCATAAGGATCCTTCCCAACCAGTTCGTGCGGAGAGTATCCCACCAGTTCCTTGCAAGAGGGTGCCACGAATTTGTACAGCCCACTTTTTTCATGCAAAGCAATCAAATCCGAAGAGTTTTCGCTGACCAGTTTAAATAGTTTATCCTTTTCTTCAAGTTCATTCTGCAGCTGCTTGGTCTCCGATAAATTACGGGCAATGGATCTTAATCTTACCATTCGGTCACCTTCATACTTCATGGTGGTAGTTTGGGCCAGCCACACGGGCTCTTTACCTTTTGGTGCCATTCTGTACTCATAATAGCACTTGGTACTTTTTTTCCTGAACTGATCCGCATAGTAGGATTTCATGGCAGCAACATCCTCGTGAAAGATCATTTCCCAGATAGAGGTGTTCGTAACTTCTTCACTAGTCCTGTTTAAAGTCTTTAGCATGGATGCATTGGCATAAGTACATTTACCAAACTCATCCAATTCAAAAACACCATCCCCAAGGTTTTCCACCATGCTTAGGAAATCATGATAAGCATTGTCCGTTCTGGCGTTTTCAACTCTTAAATTCAACAATGCAATCACCTGTCTTCCTAAGGCCTTGAGCGCATCCTTTTGTGCTTCTGTTAAATGACGTGGTTTGTGATCAATTACACATAAGGTACCCAGCGGATAGCCATTATCATCTACCAATGGTGTGCCTGCATAAAACCTGACATACGGTTCACCCACAGCCAGGGGATTGTCGTGAAACCGTTTGTCTTCAAAAGCATCCGGGATTTCCATTAATTGATCTGGTTCATTGATTGCATGGGCACAGTAGGCCAGATTCTTTGGCGTCTCTGTCACATCCAGTCCATGATGCGACTTAAACCATTGTCTGTGATCGTCTATCAGACTAATCAGAGAAATAGGGGTATCGCAAATGGTAGAAGCCAGCTTGGTAATATCATCATACAACTGCTCTGGCATGGTATCCAGAATCTGATATTCCTTTAAGGCCTTAAGCCTCATCTCTTCATTGCTGGGGATCTTAGGTTCTATCACTTCCTATCTGGTTGGGTTATATGAATTTAGAGAAAATCTGTCCAAAAAACAGCCTAATCACCTAAAATTAAGTCTGTTTGATTTAATTCTACAATATTCTGATCATCAAGATATCCACATAAAATAGTTTAATTTTTACTTTAAAAAATCACCTGATTCTATTCGTCAGGCTATTGTGCTAATTCATCGGGCAAACGATGTAAGTCACCGAATAATATTATTAATACCTTTCTACTGATATACCTTTGAATAATTTAACTTAACTAAGATTAAGTATAAACGATTTGAATTGTTATCTATTCTACCACCTATGAGAGTCGTATTGTCGGTATTATGCCTCCATTTTTGCCTGGTGTCAGGGGCACAGAACCTTGCGCTTTCTACTGCGCAAAAAGCCAATAAGAATTTTGAAAATTACAGCTATTCCGAAGCATTACGCTATTACCAATTGATGCTGGAGGACTCTGACGATCCATTTATCCTGGAAAGAATTGCGCTGTGTTATCACAAACTGAATCAACCTTCAAGGTCAGAGGGATGGTTGAAAAAGGCGATCAACGCACTGGACTCACCAGATGTGTCTCTTTACTTATACCTTGCTGAAGCTTTAACCTCCAATGAAAGATATGATGAAGCCATCCAATGGTACAATACCTATGCTCAAAAGCATCCAACTGCATCTGATTTGGTTAAAAGCAGGATTGCCGGCATCAAACAAAAAGATCAGATATTACTCGACAAAAAACGTTACTCAGTGGAAGAGGTGAAATTCAATTCACCTTATAGTGATTTTAGCCCCACCTATTATAAAAATGGATTAGCTTTCGTTTCCTCCAGGAACGTAAATCAATGGGTCCAAAATTCGTACAACTGGGATGAAACATCCTATCTCGATATATTCATAGTGGATTCTGCTGGTAACATCTCTCAAAATGGCCTGCAACAGGTCAATACCAAATATCATGATGGTCCGCTGGAATTTTACAATAACAACACCCGAATAGTTTTTACCAGAAACAGTTACTCCTCAAAAAACAAAAACGGAGTAACAAAACTGCAAATGTATTTCGGCACCTGGAGTGAGAAGGAAAATGGGTTTGTGAACATTAAGCCATTCCCTTTCAATGACCTTAAATATTCATTCGGGCATCCTACCATCAATGAAGAAGGAACTGTTTTGTATTTCATCTCTGATATGCCGGGAGGAAATGGAGGCACAGACATCTACATTACTATTAAAGAGAGCGATCAGTGGAGCAAACCTGTAAACCTTGGACCAAAGATCAATACAGCAGGAAATGAGGTTTTTCCTTACCTGGTTCATGACAACTTGCTGGTCTTTTCAAGCAATGGACACCAAGGGCTCGGCGGACTTGATCTATTTAAAGTAGCAGTTGATGGGAGTGTTGTTAAAGGTGAAATAGAAAACCTGAAAGCTCCATTCAACAGCCCAAAGGATGATTTTGGCTTAATAGCTACCACTGATTTCACCAGTGGCTATTTCTCGTCCAACCGAAAAGAAGAATTGAATGATGACATCTTTCGGTTCAGTTATCAGAAACCAAACATGATCATGCTTAATGGTAAGGTCCTTTCTCAAAAAGACTCCAGTTCACTTAATGAATCAATGATTTTGGTGCTGTCTGAGGCAGGTGAGTTACGCATCTCTGAAGAATCATTGCCATCCGGTGAATTTTCATTTGAAATTCCCTGGGGCGAAAACCTGAAAATTGTTGCCGCAAAAGACAATTATACACTTGTAGATACAATTACAATCGATGGGCTTACCGAAGAAAATGAGTTGAGCGCGGAGCTCTATATGGCCAAAATACCAAAGACTATAGGTATTCAGGCACTAGATAAAGCAACATCCGAAAAACTGGAATCGCCAATATTGATGTTGACCAATGAAGACAAAGATCAATTGATTCCAAACCCGGGGACATCAAAATACATTTTTGAGCCAGGCAAACCTTATTTCTTAACCATAGCCAAAGAAGGATATTATACTACAAAAGACACCATCCTTCTTACAGAAAATGAAATTGAGGCCCTGGAAAACTATCAGGTTTCCTTGAAGAAAATTGTCGTTGGAGAAAGTATCCGGTTAGACAATATTTATTACGATGTTAACAGTGCCAACCTCAGGACTGAGTCTGAAATGGAATTGGAAAAAGTGGTAGAGTTCATGACCGATAATCCCGGGATTAAAATTGAACTGAGCTCACATACGGATTCCAGGGGATCTGCACTGTATAATCAAAGCCTATCCCAGCGAAGGGCTGAATCAGCAGCCAATTATTTGGTGGGACGAGGTATTGATGAACAGAGAATCATACCGAGAGGGTATGGTGAGAGCCAATTGCTCAACCGATGCTCTGATGGGGTAAAATGCTCTGGAAAGGAACATCAAATGAATAGAAGAACAGAAATTAAGATCCTTTCAGATCATTGATAAGTTCTACTAATTCTTTAATAAAGACAATAAATTGTCGGTTTCATCGAGTGAATTCACTCAGTGAACGAATAAAAGAAAGTCACCCGAGGTGAGTTTCATAACTTACAATAACAATTCAATCAGCTTAAAGAGATGAAGAAGGTTAATTTCCTTATTAAAGTTCTTATTGTAGCAACAGTCACTGTATTTATACAACATACTTCAGCTGCACAGACCAAAGGACTGATCTACAAGCCAGCTACAGGAATAGGCTCTTCAATATTGGATCCAAACGGAGATGGTTATACTTCTCAGGATGCCAATGGATTTATTACTAACGATGCAGATGAAAGCGAAATACCATTTGTTCCGCTTCCTGTATTTGGAGGTGGCGAACCAGATAGTGACCTTGGACCAGGTCCGGATTGCGGATTTACTGATCTTGTCAAGGATGATGAAAATGAAACAGCCTACACCTATTCAGATGGCACTTACCTGTACTTCAGGTTCAGATTAGGAGGTACTGCTGAAAATTCAAAAGGCTATTCAGTCTTTATAGATACAGATCAGAAGTTTGGATCATCTGGCTCAAACGCTGATGGAAATGCTGTTACCGGCAATCCGGGATTTGAGTATGAAATCTCACTGCAAACGAATTTTGGTGTTGGCGTGTATAATATCGATGGTACAACTAATCCGACAGAATTGGTCGCACCCACTTCATTAGCTTACAATACTTACTGTCAGAAGTCAATTGCGCTCACTGAAATATGTGGTGATGATGACTATTTCTATGATTTTTTCATTCCTTATGCAAGCTTACCCTTTTCCAGCAGCACTCCTTTAAGAATGGTTGCAGGAACGGTGATAAACCCCAATGCAGGTACTGGAAATAATGGATTTAGTGACCTGGCAGGAATCGATGATGACCTGGGAATAACCGATGATTTGTTTCAAGACCTTATTGACATCTTTCCACCAACATCGGGCGATGACCTGACTGACGGAAAGCCCATCAACCCAAGAGCCTCATGCCCGGGAATTGATGCTCCCATTGCTATTGCTGCCACCAGCGTTTCCGGAACATCTTCGGAAGTGGACGGAACCATCATTGAGGTTTTCAAAGATGATGTATCTATCGGTTCGACAGTTGTCAGCTCAGGAACATGGACATTATCAGGGATCACAGCGCTTGTGGCTAACGAGGTAATTACAGCAACTGCCACCGTCCCTGAATCAGCGGGCTCCCCGAAATCAACGTCATACGACAACTGTAACCCAATAACGGTTGCGGCCTCTTGTTCAGCAGCTATAAGTGCGTCAACCACCTTTTCAATCAGTGCAAAAGGACTTTGTGGTGATGCAGGTAGTGCTATATCTGGTGCCGAGATCAAAGTCTACTATGAAGGCAACTTACTGACAGCATCCTCCGGGAGTAGTAATTACTCCGGCGGACAGGTTTTTGCCAATGCAGATGGGTCCTGGATATGGAAATGTAACACTAGTAGTGGATGTACTGCAGGTGCCAACTGTGGTTTCGCAACATCAGGTTATTACGAGGTTACTCAAACAGAATCAGGCTCCTGTGAATCCGATCCGCAGGAATATTGTGCAGGAGGAGCAGCAGCTTCTACCACACCGACAATATCCCCGGCACCTACAACAGCCTCTACCAGCCTTACGGGTTCGGCAACAACGGGTGCTTCCGTAACATGGTACAAAGATGGTGTGGAACAAGCCACTACAACGGCAGCATCAGGCTCTTATACATTTGCTGTTAGTGGATTGGTAGAAGGTGAGTCAATTCTGGTAAGATCCATTGAATCCGGACTTTGTGCAGCTGAAGCCACAGCAACAGTAGGAGGGGTGTCTCAAACACCTGTGATCACAGGAGAATATTGTACCGGCACAACCATAAGTTCTGTCAGCGGAATTAGCTCAGAAGTAGGTGCAACGATTACTTTATATACAAAAGGCTCTGCAGGAGTAACTACCTCAGATACTAATTCCGGGACAGCCACCGTATCGGCAGGAGGGAGCTGGACAGTTACAGGATTGAGCCTAACTCCAGGAACATTCATGGCTGCCACCGCACAAAATACTGGTGAACTTGAGAGTGCTTTGTCCAACGAAGAAGAGATTTTAACTCAAACAACCGACGGACTACTATCCATAACAACCGCAACACTGAATGAAGGAGATGCTTCTGTGGCCGGAAACGGAACGGTTGGAAACACTGTGTTCCTGTACATTGATGGAATAAAAATAGATGGTTTTTCCGATGTGGTTGATGCATTGGGTGACTGGGAAATTACGGGACTGGATGAAGCTTCTGCCGGATACAATGTGCTATATGCCGGTGGTCAGGTTGGAGTAACTTCTCAGAGCGGTTCCCTGTGTGAAAGTAACCTGGTGACAGGACCTACTATAGATTGTAACCTGCCAACCACTCAAACTTTTTCACCGACAACAACTACTACCATATGTTCAGGAGGGAGTATCACGTTTGATGTTACATCAACAGAAAACCTGGTAGTCTATCAATTAGTTGATCAGGCAGGAAATAATGTTGGGAGTTCAATTTTAGGGGACGGCTCGGGGGCTACCATGACTGCCGCCGACCTATCGACCAGCGTTACTTCTATCTCTCTGAAAGCTGCAAGAATTGGTATCACCTGTGAAACTACTTTTGGATCTGAAAGTGTTACCGTTGAAGGCATCACTATTGCACATTCCTCTTCTAACCCCACAGACTGTCCAAGTCCTGATGGCTCTATTACTCTATCTGGTTTGAATGCAAGCCAGAGCTACGATGTTAGTTACACACTTGATGGAGTAGGAGTAAATACGACCCTTTCCTCTGATGGTAGTGGTAATTTAATCATTCCTAACCTCGGGCCAGGAGATTATACTAACATTAGTGTGAGTGGCCTTGTTTCAACATTAGTTTGTACTTCCAATGTGATTGCTGGTCCGGTTTCTTTAGTCAATGCCAGTTCTCCAACTTTATCCCTGGGTACTAATTCTAATCCTACTACTTGTGGTGGAACTGAAGGTAGCATTACATTAATCAGTTCGATTGCCAGTGTAATCTCTTATGATATCAATTATCTGGACAATGGCATTCAACAATCCACAACCATTTCCAGTGACGCTTCTGGTAATATTATTTTATCCGGTCTGGACGCTGGAACATATTCAAGCATCAGCATTACCAACAATTCCAATAGTTGCAAATCCAATACGGTCGGACCTGTTAGTTTGACCGACCCTGAAGTAACCATTGGTATCACAGGATCTTCCAACCCAGCTACCTGTGGAGGTAACGGCAGCATTAATCTATCTTTCACCAATGTGCCTGATGGTACCTACACCATCAATTACGATGGTGGAAGTTTTTCTTCAGTAAGTGTAGCCTCAGGTGCAGCAACCGTATCAGCAGCTGCTGGAAATTATGCCAATCTAAGCATCACAGAACCGGTAACCGGATGTACCAGTGACGATGACCCGGATGCCGTCCTCAGTGATCCTACCGATCATACCATTGACGCCACACGAGTAAACCCTACAACATGCGGTGGAAACGGAACAATAAACTTCACCTTTACAAATGTGCCTGATGGTACTTACAATATTGATTACGAAGATGCCTCAGCAAACCCTCAGTCATTTAACAGTGTTTCTGTAACCAGTAACGCCGCTTCAGTCAATGCACCTGCCGGCACTTACAACAATTTTAGCATAACTGTGACGGGTTGTATCAGTACAGGTTTTCCAGATGTACTTCTTTCTGATCCTCCGGATCCATCTATACCTACAGTTACCAGTCAGATCACCAACGATGCAACTCCAGTGATAAGCGGAACCGCTGATGCATCTATTAATATGACTATAGTTGTGGCAGGAGCCACCTACACCACAACTGCTGATGGAAGCGGTAATTGGAGCATAGATACTGGAGCCGACACTCCCGATAGCGGAACATTTGCTCCCAACGTGAATGGAACCAACGAGGTAGCAGTAACCGCGGAATCAGCATCTTGTACCAGTAATGATATCACTTCCAATGAGCTCACAATAGATACCACTAATCCTGCAACACCCACAGTGAATGCACTGACTACCAATGATCAAACACCAGTATTGACAGGTACTGCTGAGGCCAACAGTACGGTAACAATCATTGTCAATTCAGTGACTTTCGAGACTACCGCGGATGGCAGTGGCAATTGGAGTATCAATACTGAATCAGATACACCCACTGCTGGAGGACCTTTTACCGCACTCTCTGAAGGAACTTACGAAG
This sequence comes from Cyclobacteriaceae bacterium, assembly GCA_965243755.1. GTDB lineage: Bacteria > Bacteroidota > Bacteroidia > Cytophagales > Cyclobacteriaceae > JANSWY01. The sequence continues at coordinate 243,348 of CBDEVW010000007.1, read as the reverse complement.
TTGCAGTGACAAGTACTGATGCTGCTGGCAACAGCAGTAGCGATGGCACAAACAATGAATTGGTGATCGACACAACTAATCCGGCAACTCCTACGGTCAATTCCCAAACCACCAACGATACAACCCCAATCATCACCGGTACTTTTGATGCTGCAGATGCAGATGTATTCTCAGTGACGGTAGATGGGACTACTTATACCTTAGGAACAGATCCAGAATTAACAAACTCAGGCAATAACTGGACATTAAATTTGAGCGCCACAATTCCGTTAACAGAAGGCACTTATCCTGTAACTGCTACCATCACCGATGCAGCAGGCAATGCGGTTTCTGATGGTACGACAAACGAATTGGTAATCGACACAACTAACCCGGCAACTCCTACAGTCAATGCACAGACTACCAATGATACAACCCCAGTCATCACAGGTACTTTCGATTCTTCTGATGCTGATGTATTCTCGGTTACCGTGGATGGTACAACTTATACTTTAGGAACAGATGCTGAATTGACAAACTCCGGTGACAACTGGACATTGGACCTTAGTGGCATCACTCCGCTAACTGAAGGAACTTATCCGGTCACTGCTACCATTACCGATGCTGCAGGCAATGCAGTTTCTGATGGTACGACAAACGAATTGGTCATTGATACCACCAATCCGGCAACTCCTACAGTCAATGCGCAGACTACTAACGACACCACGCCAGTCATCACAGGTACTTTCGATTCTTCTGATGCTGATGTATTCTCGGTTACCGTGGATGGTACAACTTATACACTTGGTGTTGATACTGAATTAACTAATTCTGGCGACAACTGGACCCTGGACCTTAGTGCCATCACTGCACTAACAGAAGGGACTTATCCGGTCACTGCTACCATCACCGATGCAGCTGGTAATGCAGTTTCTGATGGCACGACCAATGAATTGGTCATTGATACCACCAATCCGGCAACTCCTACAGTCAATGCACAGACTACTAACGACACCACGCCAGTCATCACAGGTACTTTCGATTCTTCTGATGCTGATGTATTCTCAGTTACTGTTGATGGTACAACTTACACACTTGGTGTAGACACTGAACTCACCAACTCAGGCGACAACTGGACCCTGGACCTTAGTGCCATCACTGCATTAACAGAAGGGACTTATCCGGTTACTGCTACCATCACCGATGCAGCAGGCAATGCGGTTTCTGATGGTACGACAAACGAATTGGTCATTGATACCACCAATCCAGCAACTCCTACAGTCAATGCACAAACCACCAATGATACCACGCCAGTCATCACAGGTACTTTCGATTCTTCTGATGCTGATGTATTCTCGGTTACCGTGGATGGTACAACTTACACACTTGGTGTTGACACTGAACTAACTAATTCTGGTGACAACTGGACTCTCGACCTTAGTGCTATCACTGCACTTGCAGAAGGAACTTATCCTGTAACTGCTACCATCACCGATGCAGCTGGCAATGCGGTTTCTGATGGTACGACTAACGAATTGGTCATCGATACCACTAATCCGGCAACTCCTACAGTCAATGCACAGACCACCAATGATACCACACCAGTCATCACAGGTACTTTCGATTCTTCTGATGCTGATGTATTCTCGGTTACCGTGGATGGTACAACTTATACTTTAGGAACAGATGCTGAATTGACAAACTCCGGTGACAACTGGACATTGGACCTTAGTGGCATCACTCCGCTAACTGAAGGAACTTATCCGGTCACTGCTACCATTACCGATGCTGCAGGCAATGCAGTTTCTGATGGTACGACAAACGAATTGGTCATTGATACCACCAATCCAGCAACTCCTACAGTCAATGCACAAACCACCAATGATACCACGCCAGTCATCACAGGTACTTTCGATTCTTCTGATGCTGATGTATTCTCGGTTACCGTGGATGGTACAACTTACACACTTGGTGTAGACACTGAATTAACTAATTCTGGTGACAACTGGACCCTCGACCTTAGTGCTATCACTGCATTAACAGAAGGAACTTATCCGGTCACTGCCACCATTACCGATGCTGCAGGCAATGCAGTTTCTGATGGTACGACAAACGAATTGGTCATTGATACGACTAACCCGGCAACTCCTACTGTAAATGCACAAACCACCAATGATACCACGCCAGTCATTACCGGTACTTTCGACTCTTCTGATGCTGATGTATTCTCGGTTACTGTGGATGGTACAACTTACACACTTGGTGTAGACACTGAATTAACTAATTCTGGTGACAACTGGACCCTCGACCTTAGTGCTATCACTGCATTAACAGAAGGAACTTATCCGGTCACTGCCACCATTACCGATGCTGCAGGCAATGCAGTTTCTGATGGTACCACCAATGAATTAGTCATTGATACCACTAACCCGGCAACTCCTACTGTCAATGCACAGACCACCAATGATACGACACCAGTCATCACAGGTACTTTCGACTCTTCTGATGCTGATGTATTCTCGGTTACTGTGGATGGTACAACTTACACACTTGGTGTAGACACTGAATTAACTAATTCTGGTGACAACTGGACCCTCGACCTTAGTGCTATCACTGCATTAACAGAAGGGACTTATCCGGTCACTGCTACCATTACCGATGCTGCAGGCAATGCGGTTTCTGATGGTACGACCAATGAATTGGTCATTGATACGACTAACCCGGCAACTCCTACTGTCAATGCACAAACCACCAATGATACCACGCCAGTCATTACCGGTACTTTCGACTCTTCTGATGCTGATGTATTCTCGGTTACTGTGGATGGTACAACTTACACACTTGGTGTAGACACTGAATTAACTAATTCTGGTGACAACTGGACCCTCGACCTTAGTGCTATCACTGCATTAACAGAAGGGACTTATCCGGTCACTGCTACCATTACCGATGCTGCAGGCAATGCGGTTTCTGATGGTACGACCAATGAATTGGTCATTGATACGACTAACCCGGCAACTCCTACTGTCAATGCACAAACCACCAATGATACCACGCCAGTCATTACCGGTACTTTCGACTCTTCTGATGCTGATGTATTCTCGGTTACTGTGGATGGTACAACTTACACACTTGGTGTAGACACTGAATTAACTAATTCTGGTGACAACTGGACCCTCGACCTTAGTGCTATCACTGCATTAACAGAAGGAACTTATCCGGTCACTGCCACCATTACCGATGCTGCAGGCAATGCAGTTTCTGATGGTACGACAAACGAATTGGTCATTGATACCACTAACCCGGCAACTCCTACAGTCAATTCACAGACTACCAATGATACCACGCCTGTCATCACAGGTACTTTCGACTCTTCTGATGCTGATGTATTCTCGGTTACTGTGGATGGTACAACTTACACACTTGGTGTAGACACTGAATTAACTAATTCTGGTGACAACTGGACCCTCGACCTTAGTGCTATCACTGCATTAACAGAAGGGACTTATCCGGTCACTGCTACCATTACCGATGCTGCAGGCAATGCGGTTTCTGATGGTACGACCAATGAATTGGTCATTGATACGACTAACCCGGCAACTCCTACTGTCAATGCACAAACCACCAATGATACCACGCCAGTCATTACCGGTACTTTCGACTCTTCTGATGCTGATGTATTCTCGGTTACTGTGGATGGTACAACTTACACACTTGGTGTAGACACTGAATTAACTAATTCTGGTGACAACTGGACCCTCGACCTTAGTGCTATCACTGCATTAACAGAAGGGACTTATCCGGTCACTGCTACCATTACCGATGCTGCAGGCAATGCGGTTTCTGATGGTACGACCAATGAATTGGTCATTGATACCACTAACCCGGCAACTCCTACTGTCAATGCACAAACCACCAATGATACCACGCCAGTCATTACCGGTACTTTCGACTCTTCTGATGCTGATGTATTCTCGGTTACTGTGGATGGTACAACTTACACACTTGGTGTAGACACTGAATTAACTAATTCTGGTGACAACTGGACCCTCGACCTTAGTGCTATCACTGCATTAACAGAAGGAACTTATCCGGTCACTGCCACCATTACCGATGCTGCAGGCAATGCAGTTTCTGATGGTACGACAAACGAATTGGTCATTGATACCACTAACCCGGCAACTCCTACAGTCAATTCACAGACTACCAATGATACCACGCCTGTCATCACAGGTACTTTCGATTCTTCTGATGCTGATGTGTTCTCGGTTACTGTAGATGGTACAACTTATACTTTAGGAACAGATGCTGAACTCACCAACTCTGGCGACAACTGGACCCTGGACCTTAGTGCTATCACTGCACTTGCAGAAGGGACTTATCCGGTCACTGCTACCATTACCGATGCTGCAGGCAATGCGGTTTCTGATGGTACGACCAATGAATTGGTCATTGATACGACTAACCCGGCAACTCCTACTGTCAATGCACAAACCACTAATGATACGACACCAGTCATTACCGGTACTTTCGACTCTTCTGATGCTGATGTATTCTCGGTTACTGTGGATGGTACAACTTACACACTTGGTGTAGACACTGAATTAACTAATTCTGGTGACAACTGGACCCTCGACCTTAGTGCTATCACTGCACTTGCAGAAGGGACTTATCCAGTCACTGCTACCATCACCGATGCAGCTGGCAATGCCGTTTCTGATGGCACCACCAATGAATTAATCATCGATACCACTAACCCGGCAACTCCTACAATTGTTAGTCAGACTACCAACGATACCACACCAGTACTTACCGGTACAGCAGAAGCCAACAGCACTGTAACTGTAGTGATCAATGGGGTGACCTTTGAAACTACCGCAGATGCCAGTGGCAATTGGTCTGTCGACACTGAAACGGATACACCAACGGCAGGTGGACCATTTACTGCTTTGTCGGACGGAGATTATGAAGTAACAGTGACCAGCACTGATGAGGCTGGGAACAGCACCTCAGATGCTTCTACTACTGAGCTGACTATCGACACAACAGCACCAACTACTCCAACTGTTAACGCCCTTAGCACCAACGATACCACACCAGTACTTACCGGTACTGCAGAAGCCAACAGCACTGTAACCGTAGTGATCAATGGGGTGACCTTTGAAACAACCGCAGATGCCAGTGGCAATTGGTCAATCGATACTGAAACCGATACACCTACTGCAGGTGGGCCATTTACTGCTTTGTCGGACGGAGATTATGAAGTAACAGTGACCAGCACTGATGAGGCTGGTAACAGCACCTCAGATGGTTCTACTACTGAGCTTACCATCGACACAACAGCACCGGCTACTCCAACTGTTAACGCCCTTAGCACCAATGATACCACACCAGTAATTACCGGTACCGCAGAAGCCAACAGCACTGTAACCGTAGTGATCAATGGGGTGACCTTTGAAACTACCGCAGACGCCAGTGGCAATTGGTCAATCGATACTGAAACCGATACACCTACTGCTGGTGGGCCATTTACGGCTTTGTCGGACGGAGATTATGAAGTGACAGTGACCAGCACTGATGAGGCTGGTAACAGCACCTCAGATGGTTCTACTACTGAGCTGACTATCGACACAACAGCACCAGCTACTCCAACTGTTAACGCCCTTAGCACCAACGATACCACACCAGTACTTACCGGTACCGCAGAAGCCAACAGCACTGTAACCGTAGTGATCAATGGGGTGACCTTTGAAACTACCGCAGACGCCAGTGGCAATTGGTCAATCGATACTGAAACCGATACACCTACTGCTGGTGGGCCATTTACGGCTTTGTCAGACGGAGATTATGAAGTAACAGTGACCAGCACTGATGAGGCTGGTAACAGCACCTCAGATGGTTCTACTACTGAGCTTACTGTCGACACAACAGCACCAGCTACTCCAACTGTTAACGCCCTTAGCACCAATGATACCACACCTGTACTTACCGGTACCGCAGAAGCCAACAGCACTGTAACCGTAGTGATCAATGGGGTGACCTTTGAAACTACCGCAGACGCCAGTGGCAATTGGTTAATCGATACTGAAACCGACACACCTACTGCAGGTGGACCATTTACGGCTTTGTCGGACGGAGATTATGAAGTAACAGTGACCAGCACTGATGAGGCTGGTAACAGCACCTCAGATGGTTCTACTACTGAGCTTACTATCGATACAACAGCACCAGCTACTCCAACTGTTAACGCCCTTAGCACCAACGATACCACACCTGTACTTACCGGTACCGCAGAAGCCAACAGCACTGTAACCGTAGTGATCAATGGGGTGACCTTTGAAACTACCGCTGATGCCAGTGGCAACTGGTCAATCGATACTGAAACCGACACACCTACTGCAGGTGGGCCATTTACGGCTTTGTCGGACGGAGATTATGAAGTAACAGTGACCAACACTGATGAGGCTGGTAACAGCACCTCAGATGGTTCTACTACTGAGCTTACTATCGACACAACAGCACCGACTACTCCAACTGTTAACGCCCTTAGCACCAATGATACCACACCAGTACTTACTGGTACCGCAGAAGCCAACAGCACTGTAACTGTAGTGATCAATGGGGTGACCTTTGAAACTACCGCAGACGCTAGTGGCAATTGGTCAATCGATACTGAAACCGACACACCTACTGCAGGTGGACCATTTACGGCTTTGTCGGACGGAGATTATGAAGTGACAGTGACCAGCACTGATGAGGCTGGTAACAGCACCTCAGATGGTTCTACTACTGAGCTTACTATCGACACAACAGCACCGGCCACTCCAACTGTTAACGCCCTTAGTACCAACGATACCACACCAGTACTTACCGGTACCGCAGAAGCCAACAGCACTGTAACCGTGGTAATCAATGGGGTGACCTTTGAAACTACCGCAGATACCAGTGGCAACTGGTCAATCGATACTGAAACCGACACACCTACTGCAGATGGGCCATTTACGGCTTTGTCGGACGGAGATTATGAAGTGACAGTGACCAGCACTGATGAAGCTGGTAACAGCACCTCAGATGCTTCTTCTACTGAGCTGACTATCGACACAGCAGCACCGGCCACTCCAACTGTTAACGCCCTTAGTACCAACGATACCACACCAGTACTTACCGGTACCGCAGAAGCCAACAGCACTGTAACTGTTGTGATCAATGGGGTGACCTTCGAAACTACCGCTGACGCCAGTGGCAATTGGTCAATCGATACTGAAACCGACACACCTACTGCTGGTGGGCCATTTACGGCTTTGTCGGACGGAGATTATGAAGTGACAGTGACCAGCACTGATGAGGCTGGTAACAGCACCTCAGATGGTTCTACTACTGAGCTTACTATCGACACAACAGCACCGGCTACTCCAACTGTTAACGCCCTTAGCACCAATGATACCACACCAGTACTTACCGGTACCGCAGAAGCCAACAGCACTGTAACTGTAGTGATCAATGGGGTGACCTTTGAAACTACCGCAGATGCCAGTGGCAATTGGTCAATCGATACTGAAACCGACACACCTACTGCAGGTGGACCATTTACTGATTTGGCTGATGGCACTTATGATGTTGATGTCACCAGCACAGATGGTGCCGGAAACAGCTCGTCAGATACAAGCACAAACGAACTAACCATTAGTTCCGGCGATACTGATTCTGATGGAGATGGTGTGTTTGATAGCGACGAAGATATCAATGGTGATGATGATCCCACAAACGATGATTCTGATGGAGATGGCACACCAGATTATCTGGATACCGATGATGATAACGACGGTATTCTTACTGGAGATGAGAATACTTTTGGTGACTGTGATAGTGATGGCATATTAAACTATTTGGATACCGACCCTTGTGATACCGATGGTGACGGGCTGCTAGACAATGAAGACAGCAATCTTGATGGCGATCCTTATGGCGATGATTGTGATGGAGATGGGACACCTAACTTCCTTGACACAGACCCTTGCGACACAGATGGTGATGGACTGAGCGATGCGGATGAAGACCTGAACGGAGATGGTATCCCTTCCAATGATGATTCTGATGCTGATGGCACACCAGACTATTTAGATACCGATGATGACAATGACGGTATTCTTACCTCAGATGAGGATGCATTGGGAGACTGTGACAGTGATGGATTAGTCAATTATCTTGACACAGACCCATGTGACACAGATGGTGATGGACTAAATGATGATTTTGAGGATTCAAATAATGATGGGAACCCTTATAACGATGACTGTGATGCTGATGGAACACCTAACTTCCTTGACACAGAGCCTTGCGATACTGATGGTGATGGGGTAAATGACGCAGACGAAGACCTTAATGGTGACGGAGATCCGACGAATGATGATACTGATACTGATGGTACCCCTGATTACCTGGATACTGACGATGATAATGATGGGATTCTATCAGAAGACGAAGATACTCTTGGAGATTGCGATAGTGATGGAATACTGAATTACCTGGATATTGATCCATGTGATACTGATGGTGATGGCTTACTTGACAATGAAGATAGTAATCTCGATGGAGACCCATATGATGATGATTGTGATGGAGATGGAATTCCTAACTTCCTGGATACCGACCCATGTGATACTGATGGTGATGGACTGAGTGATGCGGAGGAAGATCTGAATGGAGATGGAATCCCTTCCAATGATGATACCGATAGTGATGGCACGCCAGATTATCTGGATACCGATGATGATAACGACGGAGTGCTAACGGCTGATGAAGATAGTAACGGTGATGGAAACCTGGATAATGATGACTGTGATGGTGATGGAACACCAAACTATCTGGATTCAGATCATTGTGACACTGATGGAGATGGTTTAGATGACGGAGAAGAGGATACCAATGGTGACGGCAATCCATATAATGACGATTGTGATAGGGATGGAACACCTAATTTCCAGGATTCTGACAATTGTGATACCGATGGGGATGGCATCAACGATTTAGATGAAGATATCAATGGTGATGGCAACCTTGATAATGATGACTGTGATAGTGATGGCACACCAAATTACCTCGATACAGATCCATGTGATACCGATGGGGATGGTTTCGACGATGGGGTAGAAGATATTAATGGTGATGGCAACCCATACAACGATGATTGTGATAGTGACGGCACGCCAAACTTCCTTGACACAGATCCTTGTGATACTGATGGCGATGGTATTTTTGATAATGATGAAGACTCAAACGGTGATGGAAACCCTGCAAATGATGACTGTGACAGTGACGGCACTCCTAACTATCTGGATACAACACCTTGTGATTCGGATGGAGACGGAATAAATGACCCTGAGGATACCAATGGTGATGGTAATCCTTACAACGACGATTGTGACAGTGACGGTACACCAAACTTCCAGGATGCTGATAGCTGTGATACTGATGGTGATGGCATCTATGATACCGATGAAGACTCCAATGGCGATGGCAACCTGGACAATGACGATTGCGACACTGATGGTACACCAAATTACCTCGATACAGATCCATGTGATACCGATGGGGATGGACTAGATGATGGAGAGGAAGACACCAATGGTGATGGCAACCCTTACAACGACGATTGTGACAGTGATGGAACGCCAAACTTCCAGGATGCTGATAGCTGTGATACTGATGGAGATGGCATTTATGATACAGATGAAGACTCCAATGGAGATGGCAACCTGGACAATGACGATTGCGACAGTGATGGTACGCCAAACTATCTGGATACAGATCCATGTGATACCGATGGGGATGGACTAGATGATGGAGAGGAAGATACCAATGGTGATGGTAATCCTTACAACGACGATTGTGACAGTGATGGAACGCCAAACTTCCAGGATGCTGATAGCTGTGATACTGATGGTGATGGCATCTATGATACAGATGAAGACTCCAATGGTGATGGCAACCTGGACAATGACGATTGCGACAGTGATGGCACGCCAAACTACTTGGATACAGATCCATGTGATACCGATGGCGATGGTTTAGATGACGGAGAGGAAGATACCAATGGTGATGGCAACCCTTACAATGATGATTGTGACAGTGACGGTACACCAAACTTCCAGGATGCTGATAGCTGTGATACCGATGGAGATGGCATTTATGACACAGATGAAGACTCCAATGGTGACGGTAACCTGGAAAATGACGATTGCGACAGTGATGGGACACCAAATTATCTGGATACCGATCCATGTGACACTGACGGTGATGGGGTAAATGACCCTGAAGATACCGATGGTGATGGTAATCCGTACAATGATGATTGTGATAGCGATGGAATACCAAACTTCCAGGATGCCGACCAATGTGATTCTGATGGGGATGGCATTTATGACCATGATGAAGATTCCAATGGTGATGGCAACCTCAATAATGACGATTGCGATAGTGACGGAACACCGAATTACCTGGATGCTGATCCTTGTGATACAGACGGTGATGGGTTGAATGATCCGGAAGATACCGATGGTGATGGAAACCCATACAATGACGATTGTGATAGCGATGGAATACCTAACTTCCTGGATGCAGATAGCTGTGATGCTGATGGAGATGGTATTAATGACAGTGATGAAGATACTGATGGTGATGGTGATCCTGAAAATGACGATTGTGACGATGATGGTACACCAAACTACCTGGATTCAGACCCATGTGATACTGATGGTGATGGTGTGAATGACCCTGAAGATACCGATGGAGATGGCAACCCATACAATGACGATTGCGACAATGATGGTGTTCCAAACTTCCTGGATAGTGATCCTTGTGATACTGATGGTGATGGTAAAAATGATCAGGATGAAGATACTAACGGAGATGACAACCTGAACAATGATGATTGTGATGAAGATGGCATAGCCAATTATCTGGACCCTCAGGATGGCTGTTCCGCAGTTACACCAACCAAAGGCTTTAGTCCGGATGGTGACGGCATCAACGATTCATTCTACATTGAGAATATTGAAAACTACCCTAATAACAATGTACAGATATTCAATAGGTGGGGTAATAAAATATTCGAAGTACAGGGATATGATAACCAGTCAAGAAAATGGTCCGGGGAGTCAAACATAGGGTTAATTATTGGTAGCCAGGATGTGCCTGCAGGCACTTATTACTACCTGATAGACCTGGGAGATGGCAGTGAACCGATTGTAGGATTTGTATTAATCAACAGATAAAAGTATATGCTGAAATATATTAAACTGGTAATAGATATTGTTCAACGGGCATACATATGTCACCATCGAATACTTTCTTAATCTCATAGCACTTTGAATTAGTTTAGTGTTAGGAAAACCAGATATGAAAAAGAAAAGCATACTATTTATCATCACTATTACCATAAGTTTTTTGGGTTGGGGTCAACAACAGGCCATGTATACCCAATACATGTTCAATGGGCTTGCGATCAATCCTGCTTATGCCGGTAGTCATCAGACAATCAGCATGTCGGCACTTGCCAGGTTTCAGTGGGTAGGTATCGAAGGGGCTCCCAGAACACAGACTTTTTCACTCCATTCTCCAATACCGGGTAAAAAGGCGTCATTTGGTTTATTGTTTTCAAGAGATGAAATAGGTGTCTCCTCTCAAAACGCACTTGCCTTAAGTGCAGCATATAGAATTGACATGAGAAAAGGAACTTTATCTCTGGGGTTACAGGGAGGGCTCAGGTCTAATGAAATTTCCTATGCGGACCTTAGTATCAATGATCCCAAATACCAATATAACCTCAGTGGCACGACTCCCGATGTAGGAGCTGGAATTTATTTTTATAACAGCAGGCTTTATGCAGGTGTATCCATACCTTCACTCTTAAAAAGTGACCTTGTCTCTATCGATGGAGGGTCTGGCTCTACAAGCATTCCGCATTTCTTCTTTACGACAGGCATTGTACTTGAATTAAGCCCTGTAATCAAACTAAAGCCCAGTACATTGATCAAGTACGTATCTGGAGCTCCCATGGAAATTGATGTGAACGCAAACCTGATTCTGGATGACAAAGTTTGGATAGGAGCTTCATACCGATCCTTAGACGCCATTAGTTTCTTATTAGATTTTCAGGCCACCACTCAGTTAAGAGTAGGGTATTCTTACGATTATGGATTAACAGATCTTGCCAGGTTATCCAGTGGGTCTCATGAAATAATGTTGAATTACAGATTTGTATTCAGAAGGTCCAAAGTCATTACACCCAGGTACTTTTAATCTTATAATCAATAGTGTCCGGGGAAAATTAATTGGATTATGATTCTAGAGTAAAAATGTGACTCGTATCTGGGGTAGACGGGAAATGGCGGGCGGATTGTGTGATGATGGCCGTGTTGCAGGATTGGGCTGGACTTGTGCGGAAAGGGGCATAGGGAGGCCGTGTGCTAATAATTTCCCAAAGACTTTTTCCTTAGTTTTTGACGGTCCGCCGCTGCGGTCTTTCAAAAAGTAAGTGCCTCCGCGGTGGTGGAAGGTGTGAATTATAAGGAAAATGAAAATGGATTATACCTTTTTGTGATTAGGGACCATGCATTTACATTTTTATGAAATTACATGCTCTGATGCAAGTATCGGGGGGGGGGGGGGGAATGTAGGACCCTAGCACCCGCACAGTAATGTCTTATAATTAAAGGTTTTATTCCATTAGCCTGACAGAAATTACCACTTACCTTAATTATCATAGTTCCCATCTAAACTCTATGATATTATATTTCATTTCTATCAGATTTGTAAGGCTTTTTTTATAAAGCATCATGCTATGGGAAAAGTGGAAATATTCCACATTTGCTAACCGAACCCCCCGATGAAAATCGGGGGAATTCGAGCCAGTTGATTAGGCTCTTCTGTGTGCAGGGATCACTCTGGGTCCCCCTGTGAACGGATTGGACCTCCCAATTCCTCTTGATCCCATGGCAACAGCTCGCTTCACTGCATCCTGACCATACCTGTTTCTTATTTTATCCATGGCCTGGTACAAGTTGCACGTCTCCTCAGAGTATTCAAGAAAATTGATCTGATGTCCTCCATTGACCAAGCCACTAAACCTCACACTTATCGTCCTGATCCTTAGCCGTCTTTCATACAATCTGTTAAATAATGACTTTACCACTTCCAGAATTGTAGCATCTGCAGCAGTATAGGGTACCTTCTTTTGCCTGGAATATGTATTGAGGTCTGCATATTTGATCCTGACAGCAATGCAGGAGGTCAGCTTATGGCCATTGCGCAATTGATAAGCCAGGTTTTCCGCCATAGCAATCAAAATGCTGTTCAGTTTATTCATATCGATGGTGTCCTTTTCGAAAGTCCGCTCTATGCTAATGGATTTCAACTCATTGTAAGGTATGACTGGCGTGTTGTCAATCCCGTTGCATTTTTTCCATATCGTCTTGCCATTTTCTCCAAAAGCAGATTCCATGAGCTTGATGGGCATCTTCTGAATGGTCTCAATACGCTCTACACCCATTTGCTTCAACTCATACCAGGTTTTTTCTCCTACCATGGGTATCTTCCGTACCGACAAAGGAGCCAAAAACAGCTTCTCATCACCGTGATCGATTTTGATGTAACCATTGGGCTTTGCCTCACCAGTGCCCACTTTCGATACCGTCTTATTCGTTGATAAGCCCAGAGAGATGGGAAGATTGGTTTCCTTTATGATTTTATTTCTGAGCTCTGTGGCCCATTTATAAACACCAAAATAGTGATCCATTCCACTTGAATCAATATAAAACTCATCCATGGAGGCCTTTTCATACAATGGCGCTTCCTCTTTGATGATCTCTGTCACCATGTTGGAAAACTTACTGTAGATACCACTGTTACCTTTAATCACCACCGCTTCAGGACAAATTGTTCTGGCCAGTTTCATAGGCATGTTGGCATATATACCCATTTGTCTGGCCTCATAACTACAAGAAGAAACAATTCCCCGGTCAGTGATTCCTCCTAATATAATAGGACGTCCGACAAGCTCCGGGTTGATCAGCCGTTCACAAGACACAAAGAAAGTGTCCAAATCCAAATGTATAATCGATCTTTCCATATGCTAATATAGTTAGTATTTACTAATTTAATTAGCTTTAATTATATACTTATGAAAATATAATTAGTGCTTAATTGGCAGCATATTTGTAATCGCACCTTCCATACTGATCAAAACAACTAATGATACGTCTTGCTACCAGGCTCAACTTTTTTATTTCATCAGTCATCTATTGGTTCATCGTCATGATGCTTTTTTACCTTTTCAGGTATTATGGCCTTCAGGATGAGAACGCCATTTCTGTTAACCCCATCGTGGTTGACCGTACCATAGATTGGTTCATCGTGACAGGGACGGGTGGTATCATTTTGGGAGCCTTTTATTTTTTTGTTGGTGTCATTACAGAATCCCGTTACTTCATCAGAAAGTCATTTGGATTTGTGTTACTGGTGCAATCCTTCTTGTATTTTTTGTTGTTGATTCTGGTAGCGATTGTACTGAGTTCCCTGATCAACACCACATTTGACATTCGACTGGTAGATGGACCCATCTATCAATTTCGGGTCTTTTGGGTATTTGTGATCTATTTCACCTTGTTCAGTTTTATATTTTCTTTCTACAGGATGGTCAATGAGAAATTTGGCAAAGGCGTACTGATCAAAATCCTCTCTGGCAAATACAGGACTCCCAGGGAAGAAGAGCGCGTCTTTATGTTTCTCGACCTGAAGTCATCTACTACCATAGCTGAACAATTGGGGCATTTCAAGTACAGCAAACTCATACAACAGTGCTTCTATGACCTGAATGAGGTAGTATTTGAGTTTGGTGGAGAAATCTATCAATATGTTGGAGATGAAGCCGTAATCTCCTGGCCATTGAATAAAGGAATTTACAACAGTCAATGCATCAATTGTTTTTTCGAGTTTCAATCCAGGTTAAAGTCAAAAGAAGAGTACTATAAGGCACATTTTGGTGTATTACCCTCCTTTAAAGCCGGACTACATGGAGGTAAACTAATTGTCACGGAGGTAGGAGTGGTCAAAAAAGAGATCGCATATCACGGTGATGTGATCAATACCACTGCCAGGGTACAGGGTGAGTGCAATAACCTGAATGTCAACCTGTTGATCACCAATGACCTAAAACAACTCATTGATGATAAGACTTTGGTATTCAAGGAATTAGGATCCATTGTGCTAAAGGGTAAATCTAAGGCTGTAGATATATTGACTGTGGTCAACGTTTGATCTGTCATGGATTGACACCAAAAAATATGGGGTCCAGATCAATGAGCTCCAGCTTCTGCACCATTTCAATCGTTCCGTTCTTATATTTTTTGAAATGCGCTGTATTTAAATGTGACTGGTAAGCAGCCTCTGATGCATAAACCTCCAGAACAGTAATTCGCCAAGGTGCTGACCTTTCCTGTACCGCATACATAGTCAATACGCCAGGTTCAGTGTTGATTGATGTTTTTATCCCTTCATTGAGGTAAGCCATGTACTCAGTCAATTTAGAAGGATCAATTTCCAGTCGGGCAAAACGGACCACCAGTTCCGGATGAGATTGGTGATCTCTCAATACTTGAATAGGGTCAATTGGTGGCACCTCAGAAGAGCAGCTGGTGAGCCATAGTGCAATTGATAATACCAATGTGTTGATGTAATGTTTCATGATCGTAAAGTATAGATCCTGTACAATATATGAACAAAAAATTCCTTTGTCGACCATTATAGTGCTTTCAACCCTTCAAAGGATCGTCAGACCGAAAAGCTCCGGTTCATTTAAACAAAGTGTGCGAAATTGTGTTAGGAAGGTGACATTTAATAGTGTCCCTTAGTCTGTAATTAAACTAATCACGCACGGGATTACTGACTAACAATGGCAAAATGGAGAATATTATTAACTGGATGAATTTGCATGCTACCTCAACCTTCATCGTCATCCTCATCGTATTTACGGCAAGCTTTACAGTGTTACTCTGGAAGCTTTTTTCAAACTCTCACATCTTCAAAATTAGCTTTCTCTTTATGAGTATAGCCATTTTGTTTAGCCTGATGTCTTTTTACATTGGTAAAGAGGGACTGCAGCATGTATTATGGGGAGCACCAATCGCAGTGGCATCTCTGGCGTCACTACTGACTTACTGGAATCGCGCCATCAGAAACCCTCTGGAAGAAGTCACACAGAACATCCTGAGGATTGCGAGGGGAGACCTCACGGTAAGAACCAAACTCAGGAAAACAGGCAATGATGAGATTAGCAGACTGATAGAAGGGCAGTTGATCATGGTAGAAAAGCTTTCTGAAATTAACAGGAACATCCAGGAAGTAGTAGGAGCGGTTTCCAGTGATACAGACAAACTGGAGCACTCATCCTCTTCATTATCGAGCGATGCTCAGGAACAGGCAGCTACTTCTGAGGAACTGTCCGGTTCAATGGAAGAATTAAATGCCAACATTGACCAAAACAAAGCACTAACGTATCAAACCAATCAAATTGCAGAGGGCATTCAAAGTGATTTAGTCAGTGGAAGTAAAATGATTTTTGACACATTTGAATTAAATACCACCATTCAGCGAAATTCCAATCGGGCAGAAATGGTGGGCAGCAGCGTTTCAAATCTTGAGCATCAAATTGAAAAGCTGAAGAAGGTAACCAATTACTTCATTTTAACACATGATGCAACGATGAAAAAAATGCCTGTATCTCCTAATGAAACGGTACCATTTCAGGTACTGTCAGCGAGTTAATAAACACCGGATTTCCTGAAATAGGAAGGCGTAAGTTCCAGATGCTTTTTAAAGAAATAGTTGAAGTGAGTGACTTCTGTAAAACCAAGGGAATATGCGATTTCGCTGATGTTCCATTCAGTGTGTTTCAATAATACCTTAGCCTCCTGGATCAGCCGTTCAGAGATCAACTGACTGGTGGTCTTGTCTGTAGTTTGTTTGACCACTCTGTTCAGGTGATTAACGTGTACATTAAGCTTTTCTGCAAAATCAGAGGGACTTTTAAGCGAAATGGTCATGCCGGAGTGATCAATTGGAAACTGCCTTTCCAGTAATTCAATGAACATCTTTGATATCCTGTAAGATGCGTTAACAGACTTTTCTTCCAGGGTGGTCCCGGGTTCCAGTTTCAATGCAAAATGAATCAGCTCAAGCACAATATTCCTGATCACATCAAATTTGTATTTATATCCTGAGTTGAATTCAACCTCCATTCGTTCAAAGGTTTCCTGGACCTTCCCGGTCTGTTCATCAGTAAGCTCAAAAACATGATTTCCATGGGGCTGAAATATCTCATAGTCAGCAAACTGGCCAAACTGATGAAAGAACTGCGCATTGAAAATACAGTACACACCATCAAACAATTGATCGAGGTGATCCCATTTGTAAGGAATCAATGGGTTGGAGAAGGCCAATGCCTGTTTTTGGACCTGAATGACCTTATCAGCATAATATACCTGGGCATTCCCTTTGATCAGCATGACCTTATAGAAGTCTCTTCTTCGGTATGGAATTGAAGTAACCTCACCATCACTGAATGGATTAAGGTGAAACATATTGAAATGACCAATGTCCTGATTGACTATTTCCGGAAGCCAGTCAAATTTTCTTTTATAGAATTCTTCAATGGATTCAATCCCTTTCATTGGATATAATTTACAATAATCAAACAATTTTAGCCAGAGATGCTGCATCTACTTTCGCACGAACGTGTTTTTGAATGAATAAACAATGCTGAGGTTCCAGGTGAATTGATCCGTATCAATATCCGATTCCAGCTCCAAATTACACATGGCCTGCAGGGAGACAGGCAATTGCGAATGTCTTAGGGAGAGACTATGAGCAGTATATAGACCATTGACCCCATCAATGGTGAGGAAATAGCATTGAGGGTTCCAGTCAAGTGAAAGGGACCTCACTAGAGGCACCTTCACAACACCGTACACCGACAAGAAAGCTGAATGGTTAAGTTGTTCTGCCTTCTCCAAACCATAAGCATAAAGTAAAAAGGAACCAATGCTGACTTTATCAGAAAGTTTGAAATGGGCGGTGAGATCAAATGGAAGGAATCGCTGAGCAAGTATTTTTCGGTAAGCAACACTATTGACGGTATCCTTTTCATATGAAAAGGCTATAGCCGGGAATTGGGTACCTACCCGCAACATCATTTTATCACTATTAATCAGCTTATATCTCCAGAATCCGATGATGGACCAGGGACGCATCCCGTCCAGGTCAAACCTGAACTGCGGTTCGAAGGTAAACCGATCACCTCCGGTGTTTAACTCAAGAATAGTCGCCGGTTTCCCCAGGTTAAAAGTAGGGACGAAAGAAAAGCCATTATTGGTAACACTCCAATCCCCATTAAAATGTATGACTTTGGCAGTATCCTGTTGAGCAAAAGACCTGGTACAGGTAAGTAACACAATAATCAGCACGATAAACTTGATGTATTCCTCTTTCATCATTGATTCATTTTATACAAAGAAAACAGAAGCAGCGCTCAACAATTAACTGATATCAAATCAATACTTATGAAAATCAAACCTGTTAAGTTGGAAGATGGGAGTTATTGTAACTGCTGGGAATTTTAGAGCTTCATTTGAAAGACCGGAGACCAGAGACGGAAGACCGGAGTTTTGTGATTCCAGTGAACTATAGGGATGCTATAAGATTAAAATCATCCTGTCACATCCTTTAATCATGTAAATGGAGTTGGAAGCACGAAGTTGGGAGTTAGGAGTTCATGAGTACAGGGAATCGTAGGGCTTTTCTATAAAGTCGGAAGACCGGAGACCGGAGAAGGAAGACTGGAGTTTTGTGAGTACACATAATAACAGGACTACTTTCCTATCACATCATAAGATTAAAATCATCCTGTCACATCCTGCTCATCGATAAATCCTGTCACATCCTGTAAATGGAGTTGGAAGCACGAAGTTGGAAGTTAGGAGTTCATGAGTATAGGGAATCGTAGGGCTGCTTCTGTAAAGACAGAAGTCCAAAGACCGGAGACCGGAGTTTTGTGAGTCACCAAACTATACAGCTGCTTACATTTCAAATCATCCTGTCACATCCTGCTTAATCCTGTCACGGTACACAAAAAACAGCTTCTTCAAAAAGTACTACTATCGTTACTAACTAATTTGCGTTCAGAAATTAACAGACTAGTACAATTTTTATCTGGATCGTCCTATCATAGCAAAGTACGATTCAATGTTGTAAGAAGTCAAAGACTGAAGCAAAATCGACTCCAGAAAGGCCAATACGAACATTTTTGCTTACTTTTTTGAGAGGTTGCCACAAAGAAAATTAATTCAAAAAACATTCGAGCTTATAAGTAGCTACTTGTGGCTTCCTAAGTAGCTACTTATCTCGGTCTAAGTAGCTACTTATCTCCTTGTAAGTAGCTACTTACCTGGTCGCAAGTAGCTACTTGTATAACAAGTATTGGTTAATGGTATATTTACTTAACGGGAAAGCTTAGAATAATACAATTCATCGATCTCTATCTAATTAAAATACCCCTTGTAAGCAACATTCCTGGTCACTATTCATTTCTCAACGAATCCACCGGGTTTGAAATGGCGGCATTGATGGTCTTCAGGCTCATGGTGATCATTGAAACAGCCAATGAAACCAATGCAGCAATCAGAAAAACCTGCCAGCTCATGCTTATGCTGTAAGCAAAGTTTTCTAACCATTTGTCCATCATAAAATAGGAGACAGGTACAGCGATCAGCAGTGAAACAGCAAACAGTTTTATGAAGTCAAGTGATAGCAGCTTTAATATACTGCGTGATGATGCACCCAATACCTTTCTGATACCGATCTCCTTGGTCCGCTGGGCTACACTATAGATGGTTAAGCCAAACAATCCAAGACAAGCAATGAATATGGCTAGCCCCGCAAATACGGTAAAGACATAACCAAACTGCTGGTCACTGGCGTACTGCTGATTGAATTTATCATCCAGGAAATTATGGATAAATGGCCTGTGTGGCGCCAGTTTATTCCATGTCTTTTCCAGATCAGTGATGGTCTCCCTGTAATCCTCAGATTGTAGCTTGAGCGTTAGCTTAGTGGTGTTTTGTGGTGTGCCATACCTTAGGGCCAATGGTTCCACATTGCGATGTAGGGAGACATAGTTGAAATCCCTGATCACACCAATCACTGTGCCCTGTCGTCCCCACTGATCAAACGATTTCCCAATGATGTCCTGTGGATTAGGATAACCAAATTGCCTGGCAGCAGCTTCATTAATAATAAGGGATTTAGCAGAGTCCAGGGGAAAGTCTTTAGAGTAGTTTCTTCCGGCGGCCATTTTCATGTTGAGCGTAGGTATGAAATCCTCATCAATTTCGAACATGCCTGGACTATGATAGACCATCTCACCAGAGGGGGAGGCGATTCCAGTTCCGCCATTAGGAAAGAAATCTCCCGGAACTGCCCGGGATACCGATGCAGCGATTACATCCTTGTGTTTCAGAAACTCCTGTTTGAAGTATTCCCGGTGCTTCTGAACTTTTGGATCCCAGCCGAAATCGATGACCAGCATTTGCTCGGAATCAAACCCAAGGTCATGTTTTCTCAAATGTTCGAGTTGGTAGGATACCACAGTAGTTCCAACAAGCAATACAATCGAAATGCTGAATTGAAATATGACCAATGCCTTGCGCAGTAGTACGCCATTAGCAGAAGTTTTGAATGAACCTTTCAGTACTGTCACCGGCTTAAAGCCAGAAAGTATCCAGGCGGGATAGCTTCCTGCCAACAGGCCTACCAATACTACACCTATTGTGATCATTGTAATGTAACCAGGTTCCAGAAGCCAGGAAGGGTCCAGAATTTTGCCTGAAAGCACTTCAAGATAGGGTAGGGCCAACGCTACCATTCCTGCTGCAAAAAGACCAGCAATGGCGGTTAATATGATTGCTTCTGTGAGGAATTGAAAGATCAGCGCAGTTCTCTGTGAGCCAACTGTCTTTCGGATGGCTACTTCTTTGGCCCGCTCCACGGATCTGGCGGTAGCAAGGTTCATGAAATTGATGCAGGCGATGAGTAATATAAAGATGGCAATGGACGTAAAGACTACAATATTGGTGAGGCTGCCTGTTGGGCCTGGCTGTCTGCTTGCTTCAGAATGCAGATATGCATCTGCCAGCGGTTCCAGTTTCAGTTCAAATCCTTTCCAACCCTCTATGTGGTTGGATACAAATTCTGGTAATTTGCTTTGCAATGATGCAATATCTGTGTGTGGATTAGTTAGAACATAAGTGTAAAAATCAATGTAACCCCAGGAGTCAAAGATATCTGGTCGGAATTTATGAAAGGAAGTCATCGAAATCATCGCATCAAAATTGAAATGCGTGTTAGGAGGGACATCCTCCATCACTCCTGTTACTTTCAATTGGAAACTCTGATCCACCTGAAGAGACTGACCGACCGGATTAACATCTCCAAAATACTTTTTGGCAGTACTTTCGGTCAATACCACAGTGTAAGGCGCTTTCAATGCGGTTTGAGGATCACCTGCGATAAGGTCCCAGGTGAAAGTATCAAATGCCGTGGAATCACCAAAAATGAAATTCCTCTCCTGAAACTTTTTGGATTCATGCTCTACCAGAATATTGACGGGACTGGTAAAACGAAAGAACTGCTCGATCTCAGGAAAATCGTTGACCAGTGCCGGCCCTACCGGTGCACAACCCCATACCTGAAAATCACTGGCTGCAGCAACAGGTTGCTCATCCACAGCTTTGTCATTTCGAAATGCCTGCAGCACGCGATAGGTATGGTCATAGTTTACATTGTAAGTGTCAAACGATTGTTCGTTTTTCACATAGATCATGATCAGGATGGAGCAGGCCAGACCTACACTGAGACCAGTAACATTGAGAAAAGAAAATGTCTTGTGTCGCTGAATGTTGCGAATACTGATTTTAAAATAGTTTTTTAACATACCGTAATAATTGAGTTTTTGAGTACCTTCAAAAGGCCGAATTAAGCCGGGCCTCAGCAGCTGTAAAATATCTCTGGCGAAATACAGTTTCGCCACAATAGAGCGATGAGTATCCGCTCTTTTTTCAAATCTTTCTATGACATCTCCTTCTATGTCTTCCAGGTAATCGGGGTGACAGAACCAACGGAGAAACTTTAAAAAAATGCGGGGCGGGGTTATGTTGGAAGTCTTCTCCATTCGTTATTGATTGGTAGCGAAACCAGGAATGGCATCCCATAGGGCAAGGCGCTGTGCTTTAGTTTCCTCCAGTTCCTTTCTGCCCAGACTGGTCACGGTGAAAAATCTTTTTCTTTTACCACCCCTCATTTTGGTTGCTTCTCCTAGTTCGGATTGTAGTAAGCCCTTGTTTTCTAACCTGCGCAATACTGTCTGGAGGGAACCGATACTGACTTTTCTGTTGAGTCGCTTTTCCATTTCATCAATAATGGCCACTCCATAGGCTTCACCATGCAAAATGGCGACAGTCAATAGAACCACCTCTTCAAATTCACCTAACTGATATTTCCCCATCTTTTAATTATTTACCTCAAATGTAGTTTAAATAAAAAGCGAATTCCAAAATATATTTACCTTATTTGTAGTTTTTAATAGATTGCGGTATAATTTTCCCCACATTACAATTGAGTTTCCACTCAAAATGGTACAAGCCTAATGCTCTGAAGTAACGGATAGATGAATTATTTCAGTTAATTTTGGAATCTAACATTGGCGCATTAGGTGATCAACCTCAACAAAATATGAACTATGTATCTGCCTTCATTTTACTATTTACAGTAGCAACTTCGCTTCAAGCACAGGAAGATGATCAATATCCAAGCGCTGAACTTGATAAGTACTACAGATCGCTAACCTTCCCGACCTTTGAACCAACACCTGAAAAAACGGTTAAAAGTTTCAAGCCTGAGGGCGTGACCATCAAAAAATCACCTCACAAGTCGAATAAATTCATATCCGTATGGGAATCTACTGATGATCAGCAAGCGTATGTCACTTTGAGGGATTCTTGCGTGAGCAATGCAAATGCTACAGGAAACATGGAATTGTATGTTGATTGTATGGAACTTATTGACAGCCTGGAGTCTGAGCATAGCGTAGCAGGAATCTCTATAGCGAACATCATAAAAGTTGATTCAGAAACTAACCCTGGTGTGATCCTCTACACAGACAGTAGATTCGAATACAGGAATAACGGCTACTGGATTGCGATCCTTGAGAATAACGGATGGCAGCACTACTACACAGGCCTGACAGCCAATCACTACCTGTACGTCAAACCAGTCTCCACCATTCCATTCCGCTTATCAAACAACAAGTTACAGGTAGAAGCCGCTCTGGTAAGACTTACATCACAGGAAGTGATGCCCTCAGGGCTACCGGAATATGAGCTGGTAAAAGACCACTTGATCCTGGAATTTGACATGAGTAAAGTCAGGCAAGACAGTGACGGTGATGGACTTACAGACCTGTTGGAACAAAAGTTTGGAACTGACCCCAACCTTCCTGATACCGATGGTGATGGCATTGATGACCTGAATGACAAAGTGCCCTTATCAATACCGTCTGACAGTCCATTTGTTGACGTATACAGTTACCTGCTCAACAACCCAACTGACAGCTGTTACATTCGAAATGGTGAATATTCACATTGTGGTGCACCTGACACCAGACCAGGATATAACGAAACCTACCTGATCGTTACATATGATGATGCGCTTAAGGCAGTCACATCAAATGATGATCGGTTGATTATACTTACTTCAGCTGCGTATGAGGAATACAAAAAACGCAATCCGGTTACACTTGATAGGTTGCAGGTAACACCTATGTTTAAAGTGGATAATCAACCAGGCACTTTCAGGGTCAATGTTGGGGGAAGTTTTTGGGATGATGATTTTGTTGTCATTAAAAAAGAGCAGGGGTGGTTGGTATTATGGATAGGAGGTAGTATTATTTGATGCTGCAAATATCGGACACCATCAGTTTTAAACGGATGAGAAATTGTTAAAAAACTTGTAAAGTGTAGCTCCTAAAACCAGTACATGCTTTTATTTAATGAATGTAATGTAAATAAATAAACTCTTTCGGTATATTAATCAGTATCAAACGTCGACAATAATTCAGCAAGCTCTTCTTTTGACGGGATTCTTACTGGTATTCTGTAGCGGCCATTTTCAATATCTAATCTCCTGTTTGAAGTACTTGAATGGTAACCTGATGAGCGAAAAGTTCCTTCAATGATATAATTTCTATCATTTAGTTTCCGGAGGTTCATGACAGCCATTGAAGATGTAGCTATATCAATATATCGTGAGTCAAATGCAGGGTGTGAAATATTGATGGTCATTGTCTTATCACATGCGCTTTGCAAGGTCTTAAGAGAATCTATTGAATTGCAAAGCACTCTTTTAGAACCTGGAAAATACGAATTATCAGCGATGATAAACCTGTTCCAATTAAAAAAGAATTCATGAGCCAACTGCTCCTCTTCATCGATATTTCCCAAATCATCCAGATGCATAATATAACTAAAGACCAAATATATATTGGTTCCTGCTTCAGGTAATAGGTGGGTTGCTTCTAATTGAAAATCCACAAAACCACTCGTATCAACTGGGAATAAGTTGAATTGATAATGAGAACTATTCCAGTCACAGAAATCTAGCTTTATTGCTGTCGTATTAGTTTGGTTGTCCAAGATTTCCATTTCAAAATAATAGTTCTCACCTGCGTGCAAGCACTGATCTTCTTTGCAAGACACAATCATTACAAATAATGGGATGATAGAGATGAATAATCGTAAGATATATTGAATCATTAAATTGGGTAGATGCTTAGTAGGGCGTGAATTTAGTGAAGACTATAAAAATTACAAAGTAATGGTTCTTTTTTACATATAACGGTTTAGTTTACTGGTATATTTCCCATGTATGGTGGTTATAACGATAGTAGCCTAAGTTTAAGTGAATGATGATGTCAAAATTGATTTAATTTGATTCTTTTGTGTTTACCATAAAGCATTTCAAGAAACACCGAATTAAACCTGGAAGAGACCAAAAACCTAATAGGTGACAGTTAAAAATGACAGGACTAGAAACAGAAAGACTAATATTCAGACAGTGGACCAAATCCGATTTTGAGCCACTTGCAGCGTTTTATGCCATGGAAGAATATGCCAGGTTTGTAGGAGGGGTAAAGGATAGGGAAGAAGCCTGGCGGTTAATGGCCACTTATGTGGGCATCTATGGTTTAAACGGTTATTCATACCTGGCCATTGATGAAAAGGAAACAGGAAAGCTTATTGGAACAGTGGGGCTTTATAACTCACCTTCCTGGCCAGAACCGGAACTGGGGTACTGGCTATTGCCGCAAAGTCAGGGAAGGGGATATGGTGTAGAAGCTGGGATGGCAGTGAAGGACTATGCTATGAAAGAGTTGTCACTCCCCACGCTGGTAAGCTACATCGATCCAGTGAATGAACCCTCCAAACAACTGGCGCTGAGACTGGGCGCTCAATACGACCAAACCATCCAGTTGCTGCAGTTCGGACCTCATGAGGTGTACAGGTATTGGTAATCCTAATATCGTAAGCATCATTCCAATGTTTCACTAAAAGGACCATAAAAATTTAGGCGAATCTATTGATTTTATGGGATTGATGTTTACTAATTCTAAAGCATGAGCTACGAATACTCAAAAACACTCAACTAACAATAAACTGCAGAATTCTTGCCTAACGGTATCAGTATTTTCATGCGTCTAAAAAACCATACATATGAAACGTTTGATCATACTGTTCACAATGGTCGCTACACTAGGTGCCTGCGACTTTATTTATCCTATACCAGAGGCCGAAAACACGTCAATGTTAATCGATCTGATTGGTGGCATCACGCTGGACCAGGAATTTGAAGTAACCAGTGACCCTAATGCCATTGCTTATTATTTCAAAATTGTCAATGAAAAGGGAGATGAGAACATTTTTACTACCACCAGGCACTCTTTTGCATTAACAGACTTTGATTTTTTCCCTGATCCTAATCAGCGCTATGCTTTGTCCTATCAAATTGAAACCGAGAGAGGAAAATCCAGATGGATGCCCATCGGACAGGTGACAATCGATGGATCAGAAATAGAATTTCCATGCTTGACAGACGAATTGTACCATATGTCATTACATGAGGAACCAGAGCTTGAGCAGATCTACCAACAATTGGTTTCAGATAATCAGGAATGGATTGCAAAATATAGAAGCTTATCTAAAAAATCATCTGCCACATGTCAGGTTTCCTACACTATCCCTGTGGTATTTCATGTAGTTTATGATCCTGCATTAGGAGGTACAACTGGGGCTGGAGCACTCACGCTTTCTGATATTCAGGCAGCTTTGAATAAACTGAATGCCGATTTTTCAGGCAGCCCAGATGCGTGTATTCAGTTTTGTCTGGCACAAAATAGTGTTAGTTGGACCAATTCTCTGCCGGGAGCAGGAGGAGCCACAACTCCTGGTATAACACGCACTGCCAACGGTACATACACCTATGTAACCCAAACACCTTTCCCAGTCCACCCTGAATCTGTTATCGGATTCCCTACAGACAAGTTTCTTAACATATGGATTGTGGAGGACATTGATTTCGCAGGAGGATTTGCACAATTTCCACCTACCGGAGGCCCCAAGGATGGTATTGTTGTTACATATGAATACATCAATGGTAACGACCCTGTGCTGGCACATGAAGCGGCTCATTTTCTTGCTGTTTTACATCCATTTGGTGTTGATGGAAGCAATTGTAATGGAACTTCCACCTATCCGGTCTATCCCGGTTCTGAATCACAATGGGATCACATTTCAGATACCCCTCCACAATCCCAGCCTACATCCTATTTGGGTAGCTGTACCCCAGTTCCGGCTTGTTTTAGTGGTACAAGTACTATTCCTACTAATATCATGGATTACAGCTCGTTTAGTTGTCAGGATCATTTCACTCAGGGTCAGATCGACTGGATGCATGCGACTATTCAAAACAGTTTACCCAGGCAGGAATTGGTGAAGATGTCTAACCTGCTTAACCAGGGAGTTGCTGGTCCAAACGGCTGCATACCAGTGGGTTTAAGTGCAGAATTTAACATTTCACCTGGTAGCCAGTTATGTGCGGGGACGTCCACTTTTGATCTTCAGGCAACTGCTTCCGCGACCGCTTACGACAGCTGGAACTTCCGAATTGAGGACCCAAATGGAGTGGTCACCAACTATGGCAGCTCTGGACCTTCAGTCCCAAATGTGACGAACATAGGACCATTCAATACGCTTGGTGTATGGGAAGTGACCCTAACAGTTGCTGATGCTGCAGGTAATCAGACAACTTCTTCACCCAGTAACATTTTTGTGGTCTCCTGTACGTCAGTTAATAGCGCATGGTCCGATTGGTACTTTGGACATTATGCGACACTTGATTTCGGTTCTGCTACGGTAGGACCAAACCCTCCAAGTAACTCAAGTGCTCTAGGAAGTGCAGCAAGTATATCAGATCCTGCTACGAATGATTTATTGTTTTATACTAATGGAGTAAAAATATGGAATCGCCAACACAGTTTGATGCATAATGGCAATGGAATAGGAGGATCGCTCGTAGCAACTAATGGTGTACTTATTGTCCCTCACCCAGACCCTTCCTTGCCTGATCAGTACTTTGTTTTTTACAATGGCGTAGCGCCAGGTGCGCTTGCTGGAACAGTAAATGGATTAAGGTGGTCTCTGGTTGATATGAATCCTGCAACCAATGGAGGGCATGCACATGGTGCTGTCGTAATGAAAGATCAGGCAGTTCCGGGAATGCCATGGTTTATTGCTGATTATATTACAGCGGTCCCTCACGCCAATGGTTCAGATTACTGGATTTTAACCCAAAGAATGGAGAATGGACATACCGATGAGTTTTATGCTTATTTGCTGACAAATCAGGGCATAACTTCTACGCCGGTAATGCTGACGCAAAGTACAGTACGAGCCATATTCCCACAACCGGGGTTGCCAGCATATACTCATTCAAGAGGTTCCATAGATGTCACCCGCGATGGGAACAGAATTGCAATTGCCAATTCAAACACAATGTACTCAATATCCGGAAATGCAATCAATATTTATAATTTCAATCGATGTACCGGAGAGTTGACTAATAGAAAAGACATTGGTGCCGTTCCCAATAGTTTTGATTACGCATCCATCTCTTTTAGCCCTTCAGGTGAATTTCTATATACACACGGACACCATACAAATATCCAGCAATATGACCTGAGAGCCATCAACACCTGTGACATTGTACCAGTACAAAATTTCGCTTATCAACAAATTTACAACCCCAGTATTTATTCGGGTGGTGGTTTACAACTAGGACCGGACGACCGACTCTATGTGTCCCATTTTGACGGAGACCGTGTGTCAGTAATTAATTTTCCTGATGTCCCAATTACTCCTTCTAATATCAATGCCTTTGGCGCTAATATGGGAGCTATCCTGTTGAATAGCGGTGCTATTGGAAAAACAGTATTGCCAAATATCATTGACGCGTCAAGTGCTCCTCCAATCGTCGATTTCACCTATTGTATTGACTTTTGCAACGTAGTGACGTTTGAAGCACTAGGGTGTGGAAGTAATTATTTGTGGGATTTTGACCACTCGGGCAGCATCGCTACAACAAGAGATGCACAATATACCTATCCATCGATTCAAGGTAACTATCAGGTCTCATTAACTGTAGACAATCAAACCATTACTAAGACCATAAGCATTAATGGATCAGCAGCACCTTCAATTATTCCGGCACAACCTGTCTGTGCAAATGGGGGACCTTTTACCTATATAATAGACCCTAATGCATCCAATAATTATCCGGGTGCCATATTCAACTGGTCTATCAGTGGAGGACAGTTGCTGACTCCAGCAACATCCCAAAATGCCATTGTGAACTGGAACAATAACGTAGGTTCCCTTACACTTACAATAACCGATGCTGATGGTTGCCAACTTTCTACCTCATATACAGAATATATAAGCACACCACCAGTAGTTTCTCTGGTTTCAAACAACGGAGTATCAAACTGCAATGGTGTTTGTGATGCCTCTGTAACTGTCAATGCTACAGGAGGTGCCCCTCCCTATGTTTTTAGCTGGAATGATCCAGCTCAACAAACCGGCCCATCTGCCACAAACTTATGTGTTGGATCTTACACGGTATATGTTCGTGATGCCAATAATTGTGAAGCTTCCCTTGTGGTAACTGTAACTGAACCAACAATGGTAGCAAGTGCAAACATAACCCATGTTTCTTGTGCTGGTGGCAATGATGGAGTTGCTTCTCTTTCAGTCTCAGGGGGTTCTGGTCCATACAACTTTCAATGGCAGGCCGGAAGTCAGACTAATACACAATCCGGGTTAGCTATTGGTACACATCAATACCTAGTTGAAGATGCTGCTGGCTGTACAGCTACAGGCCAGGTAGTGATCACAGAGCCTACACCACTGATTGTGGTTGCAACTGCTATTTGCGGTGGTGATGCCACTGTAATTGCCTCTGGTGGTGTAGCTCCGTATACTTATGAATGGAACAACGACCCTGCACTCAATACACCAACCATTTCTTTACCACCCGGTAATCATCAGGTGGTAGTGACGGATGCCAATGGTTGTACTTCTACTTCACAGGTAGTGGTTTCACAGGCTCAAAGCCCAATCACGCTACCTTACCAGTATTTTGGACATGGAGTTGATCGATACAGCGACCTCTATCAGGATACTTTTGGTAACACCTACCTGGCGCTTACATTTGAAGATGACATGAATGCACATGGAAATTACTATCCCTCTACAGGTTGTGAAATGACCATGGTAGCAAAATTTGATGACTGTGATCAGTTGGAATGGCAGTATGTACTTCCAATGTGTGCAACAATAGGAGATGGACGCGATATCATGTTTGTAGATTCTAATGGAAATCTATTTCTACAGGCACTGGTTAAGGAATATTTTCAACAACCTACTTTTTTTGGATCAAGTGGTTTAAGCCAGTTCAGTTATCACATCTTTCTATTTGATAACAATGGCAACCCTGTTATGGCAGATGATGTCAGTCTCGATCGACAAGAGTTAACAACTAATCAAATGGGTCATGTAATTACTTTACATGAAAAAGGAGATTTCAACGCGCTCGGGGATGTGAACACGTTTCCAACCAACCTGATGAACTACAGCATAAATGGTTATCATCATGCACAGGATATCGTCACGGATCATAACAATGACCTGTTCGTTACAGGAATTGTAGATAATTCCTGGGGACCAGCAATGTATAACATTAATATCTCCAAATACAGTGGAACCTCAGGGTTTGCGAATGTATTATGGCGACAATCATTTCCTGCAAGTAAGTTTGAAACCATTAATGATGCTGCCATTCTTGCCAATGGAGACATTGTAGTAATTGGGGACTCGCCCAATGGATTCAACTTACAAGGTATGACTGTCCCCGCAGATGGCGCCTTTATCATGGTGCTTTCAGGAACTAATGGAGCTGTTTCATGGATGCATTCTTTAAGCAATGCTACAGCAAAGTCCATCGCTGTGGATTTGTTTGATCATGTATATGTAGCAGGGGAGGTACTGAATGCTAATGGCGAATTCTATTTGAATAAATATGACGGTTCCGGTTCAATGCAATCAGTATTTACTAGTGACCCCAACCCAACAGGTGAGATTCGAATAGGTGATCTTTCGGTAAAGTCAAATGGTCAAATTTACTTGTCCGGCAATATCTTTCAGGATGTAATTATTGCAAACTCTATGATGATTCCATCACCACCTCAAAGTGAGGATATTGTGTTGATCAGGCTAATGGACAATGGTGGGAATATCAGCTTTGCAAGAGAAACAAGGGATGAAGTGAGTAATGAAGCTTTGCCTCAAAGGCGTAATTATATTTACCCTAATCCAGCCAGAAACAGCGTTTGGTTAAAGTTTCCCAAGGAGTTAAATAATGTTCAGTTGAAGGTATTGAACATGGCAGGACAGGAAGTTTCCAGACAATTTTTAAAATCCACACAGGAAAGTATTGACGTAGCTGATCTGGACATTGGTGTCTACCTGATGAGGATAGAAAGTGATCAGGGTATCTATGAAGAAAGATTTGTTAAAATTTAGCATTACCAGTAGGTGTCTCCAGAGGCACCTACTGGTTACATTTCTTTTAAAGGACATGTTTTATTCAACCTCATCCTTCAATTGTTTGGTAAATGATCGAATACAAGAATCAGGGTAATATTACCTCACTGATTTGTAATACCGGCTTCACATTGGTGTAATTGGGTATGTCACCAACTATCTGCTCTGCATGAGGGGCAAATGAATTTCGATAAGTTGAAAGTTTCTCAAAGTAAAGATAACCAATGGCAAAAAAAGGAGCAGGGTCTTCAGGATTTCTCCCGGATATTCCTTTGTCAATTTCATACCCTAGCAGAGAATCCCTTAGCAATTCTTCAATCATTGGCATATGCTGATGAGTATAATAATCCATATCAAAAGTTTTTCCCTCTCCATTCGGGTAAAGAATTGTCACTTTGATCACCCCATGTTCATGAGGTGAGTTAGAGGGTGATTGGCAAGTCGGGAGAAGGCAAATTATTATACTACTAAGTAATATCAATTGAAATTTCACAGCACTGAAATTTGGTGATTCAAAAAAATGATCAGATAAGTTATTGAATTTCATGTAATCAGATGTAAACTATAATTGAAACAACAACCGCATGCAGAACTTTTGTAAGGTAGAAAAGCCTCACGAAAGTGAGGCTTTTTCGTTTCAAAGAAAATTTGTAAGATTAAGCCTTAGCCACATTCAATAAATGTCCCATTTGGAGGGTGTCTTTGACAAGTGACTCCTGTATAGGAGCTACTTTTTCATTATACTCCATAGTCCCATAGTCTATTCCGGATACTATCCTTTCGATTCGGGTTCCCTTTGGAGATTCTATTACATTAACAATGTTATCAGCCACCACCTGTGGACTAAGTGCATCGTCAGACTTAAAAAATCCTTCAAAATTTTTGAGCATCGCTAATGGTACTTCTTTGTGATCTCCATATCCTTCCAATACACTGGTATCTTTTTCTTTTGGCCCGCTGTACAAGAGACCTGTACCAAAAGGACCTGGTTCATTCACGGAAACTTCGATACCAAAGGGAGCAAGCTCATACCGCAGTGACTGTGAGTAAGCCTCCAGCGCATGTTTACTGGCACAATAAATTCCAAAATATGGAAAGGATAACCTACCAGCCAGAGAAGAAACATTTATGATCAATCCATCCTTTGCAGCTCTCATATGTGGTAGCACGGCTTTCGTTGTTCTGACAATCCCAAAGAAATTCACATCAAACTGCTCCCTTACCTGATCCAAAGAATAGGCTTCCGAAATACCAACATACATTACTCCAGCATTGTTGACAAGTGTATCAATTTTGCCATCTTCATTGATAATACACTCAATGGCCTTATTGACGGATGTATCGTCAGATACATTTAAGTCGATCACCTTAAGCGCCAGATGCTCTGCTTTCGCGGTTTGCAGCAATGCATCTTTTTTCACACTGTTTTTAGTGCTTGGGTTCCGCATAGTTGCCCATACTTTGTAACCCTTTCTAGCTAATGTTAAAGCAGTCAGATAGCCAAAACCATTACTACTTCCTGTAATTACGACGTTTTTCATGTTATATAATTTTTAAATATTTACAGTATTAGACCGGTCGTCTATTAAATAGGTAAAAAAATTTAGAGTAGAAACTGAACGAACTTAATCAATTGATCCAATGGTTCATTATTGCGGGTAGATTTCATTCTAACTAATGCACCTTCCCATCCATTAAGTATAAAGGCAGCATATTCTTTTGCTGAGAAATCTGTTTTCACCAGGTTGGATTCCTGTCCCTCTTTAATTGTATTTTCAAAGAGGTCTTCCCATTGTTTAAACTTACCTGAAATTTTATCGGCAAATGACTGATTCTGTGCCCCTAGTTCCAGACTGCAGTTTCCTAGAAAACAGCCGAGGGAAAAATGTTGATCACAGTAAATGCCTTTCATGGTGATTAAAAGGTCCAAGATGCGCTCCTTAGGTGTTTTGTCCTTATTATCCAGAAAAGATTTTAAAAACTCGATGGTTTGTTGACTATAAAAATCAATAGCCTTCAAACCAAAGTCTTCCTTGCTTTTAAAATAATGGTAAAAAGATCCCTTGGGAATACTAGCTGCTTCCAGTATTTTTTTAAGACCTACGTTGTGATATCCATTCCTATAAATAATATCAGTACCCTTTTCCAGTATGTTTTGTGCTACTTCTTTACCCATATTAGACCAGTCGTCTAGTTAACGAACAAATATCACTGAAGTTACAATAATTTCAAAAATTCTGTAAGAATATAGATACTAATAAGAAATTAAGAACCACTACTAACCAAACGCCAACATGCCCTGTATTTCTTTAGCCAGGTCGCGGTTCATTTTTTGTTCTCTTCGTTCCATTTGGTTGTACTCACTGGCCATTTCTGAAAGAAGTGATTTAGCCTCATCAGATCGTCCTTCCTGTTTCAGAAATTTACAGTATTCCAATCTTTGAGCGTAATTGGTGAAGGTTACATTCATGTCTTTGAAGCATTGTTCAGCACCCTCAATGTCACCAGTCTTATACAGGGACCATGCATATGCTGACTTCTCCTCCGACTTAAAAAACTCATTATTCTGGTTGGCCTTCTTGCCGTAAGCAACGGCAGACTCATAATCCTCATTCATATAGCTGGCAACAACTATACGTTTAAGAAGGTCAATATTGTCATGATTCCATCCTTGCAGGCAGGACTCATATAAATCTATGGCCTCAGCAATTTTACCAATCTTCACATAGTGATCACCCAATGCCATTTTATTGTCCATGGTATCACTGAATTCCACTTCTTTTTCCAGTTTCGCCGTGATGTATCCACTATCAGCTACTGCCTTTACACCTTCGGCTACCCTGGCCAGGTTTTGTCTGCTATAAAAGTGGTGGTAAATGTAAAGTCCACATCCTATGAGAGGGAAAAACAGAATGAGCCAAAACCATTGTTCAGCCTTATTTTTATAAGCGTGATAAATACAGAAGGCCTCCAGGATAAAAATGAGAGGAAATAATCGAAACATGTGAGTTTTTGCTTGTTATGAACCTCAAATCTATCGCATCTTTTTCAAAGTGCTGTATTTCAGGTGATTTGTTTGAGAAATATTTAATAGGTTCGTTAATAAAAAACAAATGGAGTCATCCGCTGGTTGCAAATTATGATGTTCGAAGGATTAGTTGATACCGACTTTTTAGATACTCAGAACTTTTGGATGCTGACGGGAGTGCTGTTTATAGTTGTCTTCGTCAGGTATTTGATGTTTTCGGGCATATTCGTTTTATTCCGGAGATGGTTTACGCGAAGAGTAATTAATGATGGACTGAATCATCAGCACCAGATTTTATTAGAATTGTGTTGGTCTACCATCACTTCTTTCATTTTTGCCATATCAGGCACCATTATGGTTATTTTATGGCAAAAAGGATACACCATGCTTTATATTGAAGTGGATGCATATCCCTATTGGTACTTGCCGGTTAGTCTCTTAGTATCGCTATTGATTCATGAATCTTATTACTACTGGCTTCACCGATGGATGCACAGACCAAAGGTGTTTCAAATATTACATAAGGTTCATCATGATAGTATAAAGACATCAGCACTTACTTCATTTTCTTTTCATCCGTTAGAATCCATTTTGCAAGCCATCATTGTCCCGGTCATAATTTTCTTAATCCCTATAAACATTTATGTGCTTTTACTGCAGTTGGTTATCATGACCATTAGTGGAACGCTAAATCATGCAGGGGTGGAGTTATATCCAAATGGTTTTCATAAGCACTGGTTAGGCAAATGGCTTATTGGTGCCACCCATCATGATTTACACCATAAGCAATTCAATAAAAATTTTGGATTGTATTTCACCTTCTGGGACCGATGGATGAAAACCGAAAGCAAAGACTACAAAATTGATATCAGGCCTTGAATCCATTATAATGAAGAAGGATACATAATGCCTAGTGCTTTGCTAACAGGTTTTGTTGCCATTTCCATGCTGATGACAGCATATCTTCAAGCCCTAATTTAGTTTCCCATCCTAAAACTTTCTTCGCATGGGAAGTATCAGCATAGATTTGTTCGATATCTCCGGGTCTTCGATCTACTATTTGATATTTAACGGGCAACCCGGTAACCTTTTCAAAAGTTTTGATCAAATCCAGGACTGTATAACCTTCACCGGTACCAAGATTGAAAACTTCGTAATCTGATAAACTTTTTCCCCCAAGCAGTCTTTTTACAGCGACCACATGAGCTTTGGCTAAATCAACTACATGGATATAATCACGGATACATGTGCCGTCCTTTGTATTGTAATCACCCCCAAATACTGAAAGCTGATCCAATTCGCCTCCTACAACCTTGAGCAAATAGGGCACAAGATTAGGAGGTATGCCCTGTGGTAATTCGCCGATGTTTCCGCTACTATGTGCGCCAATCGGATTGAAATACCTTAGTGAAACTGCACGGAGATCTGGATAAGCCTTAACGGTATCCTGGATAATTTCTTCACCAACCTGCTTTGTGTTGCCATATGGAGAGGCTGCAGGTTGGATTGGAGTATCTTCCGTTACAGGCAATTGATCTGGCTGACCATAAACGGTACAGGAAGAAGAAAACACAAATGCATTACACTGGTTGCTCTCTATCAATTGCAGCACATTGGTTAAAGACCCCAGGTTATTCTGATAATACAGCAAAGGGTTCTTTACGGATTCACCTACTGCTTTTGAAGCCGCAAAATGGATTACCGCCTGAATATTATGTTCGGAAAAAATTTTTTCTGTTGATTGAATATCCCTTAAGTCCACCTGATAAAAAGCAGGTCT
Source organism: Cyclobacteriaceae bacterium (assembly GCA_965243755.1). Taxonomy (GTDB): domain Bacteria; phylum Bacteroidota; class Bacteroidia; order Cytophagales; family Cyclobacteriaceae; genus JANSWY01. Next base: position 207,245 of record CBDEVW010000007.1, on the reverse strand, counting down.
TACACCGGTAATTTGTTCTATTCCATCCAACACCGACAATTTACTATTGGATAGGTTATCAGCGATAATTACTTCAAAGCCCTCTTCAATAAGTTCAACTGCTGTGTGAGATCCAATGTATCCCGTTCCACCTGTAACAAGTACCTTGTTTGCCATAATATTTTAGATTGTTGCAAAGATGTAATTATTTGGCAAAACATTAAATTGGTCCAATATTAATATTCAATTTTTAATTCACTAACAATTACTAATGTCGGCTCCTAATTTAACTACCAGTTTAAAACATTATGCCGTTCAGAACATCTACCAGGTGTTGGAACCGATAGCAATCAAATGTCATTTACGGGAAGAGCAATTTGTAATTCCCGCAGGTTTCCTCACAGATTTGGCTACATCACCCTGGTTTGGACGATGGATCGTGCCGATTACCGGATGGTATGTACCCATGGTGGTAGAGCATGATTATCTGGTGAAAATTCAACCGGAAGGGTGGACCGTTTCAGATATCAATCAACAGGCAAAAATGACGGGTCAATTGCTGCTTGAATTTTCAAGGCCAGCGATCACAAAAAAACAGTACCTGAAAAGAAAGGCGCAACTTCAGTTTATTGCTGCGGCTAACTTTGCAGGTACCAAAAAGTATTTTAATCGTTACTCCAAAATTGAGGACAAGTCAGTTTTCTTTGACATCAACAAACATGGTCCGTTGGTGTAGTTCTAGATGAACTCAACCACCATATCGTCCTGTTCCACCAGTTGTCCTGCTGATAAGTGAATTTTGTGCACCATGCCTTCGATAGGAGAGACCACCGAGGTTTCCATTTTCATGGCTTCAATCACAAACAACACCTGATCCTTTTTCACCTTTTGACCCTCTTTCACCTTGATCTCAGCTATCCTGCCTTGTAGAGGAGAACCTATTTCATTGGCAGATTTAGCTTTAACATTGGCGACTTTATCCACCTTCACATTATTGTCCCGGATCCTGATCTTTCTGGTTTGGCCATTCATACTAAATGAAATGAATCTCATGCCTTCTTCATCCGGTTCAGACATGTATTGCATTTCAATGATGATATTTTTTCCTTTGGCAATTTCTACCATGATCTCTTCACCGGTTTTCATTCCATAGAAGAAAGTAGGAGTTGGTAAGTCAGTCACTGCACCGTATTGCTCCACATGATGATGGTAGTCTTTATAAACCTTAGGGTATAATTTATAGGACAGGAAGTCTTCGAAGGAATCTGTTCCAAATTCTGTTTTGAAGGCTTCAAATTCCTTGTCAAAATCCACTGGCTCAAGGTGCTCATTGGCTCGTCCGTTGTAAGGTTTGGTTCCTTTCAGAATGATCTTGCTGAGTTCTTGCGGGAATCCTCCATGAGGCTGCCCTAAGTCTCCTTTGAAAAATCCTACGACAGATTCCGGAAAAGATAATTGCTCCCCTTTAGTCATGATATCTTCCGGCGTGAGGTCATTGCTCGTCATGAACATGGCCATGTCTCCCACAACCTTGGAAGATGGTGTTACCTTTACAATGTCACCAAATAGCTTGTTTACAGCCGCATAATTCTTTTTAATGGTTTCGAACTTATGCTCGAGACCTAAAGCGATGGCCTGTGGTCTGAGGTTGGAATATTGTCCACCAGGAATCTCATGATCATAAACTTCCGCGGTACCAGCCTTTAATCCTGACTCAAAAGGATAATAGTATTCCCGTACATCCTCATAGTAGGTAGCATGTTCATTCAGAGATTTCAAATTCATTTTACGACCTCTTTCATGGTATTCCAAAGAAGCAGCCAGTGAATTGAAATTTGGCTGAGAAGTCAACCCTGACATGCTGGCCAGTGCCACATCCACAATGTCCACTCCTGCATCAATCGCTTTCAAATACATGGCCGACTGAATAGAGGAAGTGTCGTGTGTATGTAAGTGTATTGGAAGATCGACAGATTTTTTAAGTTCCGTTATCAGATGAGCAGCACTCATGGGTTTCAATAGCCCGGCCATGTCCTTGATGGCCAGCATATGAGCACCGGCATCTTCCAGTTGTTTGGCCAGGTCAACATAGTATTGAAGGGTATATTTATTGGTAGAATTATCAAGTACCTCTCCTGTATAGCAAATGCACGCTTCAGCTAACGCATCTGTGCGCTCTCTCACAGTTTTAATGCTTCCTTTGATGTTTTCAATCCAGTTGAGGGAATCAAAGATCCTGAAGATATCCATGCCTTTTGCAGCTGCAGTCTCGATGAATTTCTCGATCAGGTTATCGGGGTATGCAGTGTAACCAACACCATTAGATCCTCTCAATAGCATTTGAAACAGGATGTTCGGGATAGCTTCTCTCAGCAGTTCCAGTCTTTTCCATGGACTTTCTTTCAAAAACCTCATCGACACATCGAATGTAGCACCTCCCCACATTTCCAGTGAAAATACTTCCGGATTATTGGCTGCATATGAGCGGGCTGCCTTCAATAGATCCTGAGTCCTGAATCGGGTTGCCAATAGCGACTGATGAGCATCACGCATGGTAGTGTCAGTGTAGTGGACTTTCGGATCATTTTTGATGGATTCCACAAATTTTTCCCTTCCCAGCTTTTTCAATTGATCTCTGGAGCCTTCAGGAATTTTTGCTTTTGGCGTATGAGATCCAGACGGAACTTTTGGTAATCTGAATTTCCTGTTGGGGTCAAAAGATTTCACATCAGGGTTACCATTAATAGACACCTCGCCAATGTAGGTGAGTGTTTTTGTTCCCCTGTCAAATCCTATTTTTATGTCAAACAGCTCAGGGTGCTGGCCGATAAAGTTTACTGTTGCCCTGCCACTGAAAAACTCCGGGTGATAGATCACATTTTGCAGGAAACCGACATTGGTTTTTACCCCTCTTACCCTAAATTCCCTAAGCGCCCTGTGAAGTCTTCGTGAAGCACCTTTAAGCGTTCGCCCTGTGGCAGTTACTTTTACCAAAAGAGAATCAAAGAACGGGCTGATCCTTACGCCATTGTAAACATTACCCGCATCAAGTCTGATTCCAAACCCACCGGCACTTCTATAAGCGATGATGGTGCCATAATCAGGTTTGAAATTGTTTTCAGGGTCTTCTGTGGTTACCCGGCACTGTACCGCAAACCCTCTGATGGAGACATCTTCCTGTGACTTAATAAATATCTGCGGATGCGACAACTCACATCCTGATGCAATCAAAATCTGGGACCTTACAATATCTATCCCTGTTATTTCTTCAGTAACCGTATGCTCTACCTGTATTCTGGGGTTAACTTCTATAAAATAAATGTTTTCATCAGGATCGAGTAGGAATTCTACCGTCCCGGCATTGTTATAATTTACATGGGAAGCTATTTGAGTAGCATATTGATACAGCTTCTCTCTTGTGCTGTCTTTCAGGCCAACGCTCGGTGCTACCTCAACTACTTTCTGAAATCTCCTTTGCACCGAACAGTCCCGCTCATACAAATGCACAATATTGCCATGGTTATCGGCAAGAATTTGCACTTCAATATGTTTGGGGTTTTCGACATACTTTTCAATGAAGATAGTGTCATCACCAAAAGACTTTCCTGCCTCTGATTTTGCTTCATTGAAGGACTTGATCAATTGTTCCTCATTTCTCACCACACGCATACCTCTACCACCGCCACCGGCAGAGGCTTTGAGAATGACCGGGTAACCAATTTTTGAAGCTTCTTCAATCGCAATTTGGTCGGTAGTCAGCGGTATTTTATTGTCTTCAATGACGGGAACTCCTGCTTCTCTTGCAACCAGCTTTGCACGGACTTTATCTCCAAGCCGGGACATCACTTCAGGGTTTGGCCCGATGAAAACAATCCCTTCTTCTCTACATCGGGATGCAAACGTTACATTTTCTGAAAGGAAACCGTAACCCGGGTGTATCGCGTCCACACCATTCTCCTTAGCTATCTCAATGATACCTTCGATATCCAGGTAAGGTTTTAATGGATCATCAGATTCGCCTATTTGATAAGATTCATCTGCTTTGTACCGGTGCAGGGAATATCGATCTTCATGGGTGTAAATGGCAACAGATCGAATATGGAGCTCTGAAATGGCACGAAGCACTCGAATAGCAATTTCTCCACGGTTAGCAACTAATATTTTGTTGAAGATTTTAAGATTATCCATGTTTTAGGTTAAGCAGTTAATTTGGTGTAACACTAGAATTTCCCTTGCAAATTAATACAGGAATATTAATGCTGCTAATGAATTTGTTAAACTATTGGACATAATATTATTTCACTGTTTTGAGTCATTTGAATTACAATTTCTCAATCAAACCAATAAATCCAAGTAGCTTTGCCTGCTCATACACCTTTTTAGGAATTGCAAAACTATTTATCGATAACTGACCTTTCTAACCCTCAGGTTTTTGAGCAGGCCTTCAATACGCATTATTCTTCTTTGTGTGCATTTGCCTTTCACTACACTGAAGACCATGAGGTAGCTGAGGAAATTGTTCAGGATGTTTTTGCAAAGGTTTGGGAAGGTGCAAGCGACCTGAAGATACGAACCAACGTAAAATCTTATTTGCTTGGGGCGGTTCGCCATGCTTCTCTGAACTTCCTCAAACACGAAAAAGTCAAGTTGAAACATCAGGAACATGAGATGCAAAAAAGCATTGCTTATGAGGCTGATTTCATGGAGATCGATGAACTTCAGCAAAAGATTGATGAAGCATTGGATGCTTTGCCCGACAGGTGCAGGGAAATATTCGAGATGAGCAGATTCAGGGAGATGAAATATGAGGAGATTGCCAATGAGTTGAATATCTCAGTTAAAACCGTGGAGACCCAAATCAGTCGTGCCCTGAAAGTGATGCGAAAGGAACTAGGCCATTACTTACCCTCTTTTTTACTTTTTTTAATTTCTTAAAATTTTTTGTCAGGGTAAAACCCGTCTGAGTTTCCTATTCTCTGTAAAGCATAGAAAACTTGGAATCAAATAATATTACAGAAGAACTTTTATTCAGACATTTCGATGGACAGCTCAGCCCTGAGCAAGATCAACTGGTCCTGAAATGGAAAGAGAGTAGCCCCGAAAACCATAAGGAATACCAAAACAGCTGGTTATTTTATAAAGATGCTACCGCGTTGGAATCAATACGATTACATGAACACAGGTACAACCCTAAAAAGGCCTGGACCCATTTCCGAACAAATCATGCAATCAACAGGTCGTCCACCAAGCGTAATACCTGGTTAAAAATTGCCGCAAGTGTCATACTACTTTTAGGGCTCTCATGGTTAATGGCTGATATGCTAAAGCCTGCTCCAGTGGTGCTGACTTCCAATGAAATCACCAGTATTTCACTGGAGGATGGTTCCCAAATAACACTCAACGAAGGTAGCCGGCTTACTTACCCGGAAAAATTCACTAAAAAGGAGAGAAGGGTGACATTAACTGGAGAGGCTTACTTTGAGGTTGAAAAGGACCCTGAAAAACCATTTCTAATTCAGGTGACCAATGCAGAAATCGAGGTATTGGGAACCTCATTCAATGTGAAGGAGATCAATGATGAAATTGTGGTTGCTGTAGACGAGGGTCTTGTAAGGATGAGCAATGATGATCAGGAAATTTACCTGGAAGCGGGGACAAGAGGAATCCTGGATAGCCAGCTCAGGCTGCATAAGGAGGAAGAGACCAAAATTCTTACCGACAACTTCTGGAAAACCAAACGATTAGCGTTTCGAAACAATACTTTAAAAGATGTCGCAATTGCCCTGGAAAAAGTTTATGCAATCAGGGTAAAATTTGATAATGACCAACTCGAGAAGTGTACCATTTCAGTTGATTTTCAAAATCAGGAAGTCGAACAAATCATGGAGGTCATATCCACAACACTCAACATAACTATTATTAACCAACAAAATGTATATCACATCGATGGGAAAAATTCATGCAATTAAAATCGCACTAGCTACAACACTTCTACTATTGGCATTATTTGATAGTAATGCACAGGAAAACAACAACCGGACAATCAGCATAAAGACTATCAATGGTTCTGTTTTGCAGGTCCTTGATCAGATAAATGACCTGGATGACATTTCATTGTCTTATGATCCAGGCATTATTCCAAATGATACTATAGAATCAATGGAATATGAGGACATTCCAATTGACAACCTGCTGAAAGACCTCCTGGGAGATGGGTTCAATATCAAATTTGTTGGTGATCATATCATCATTCAAAAGCAACAATCTGCTAATGAGGAAGCCCTGTTGCCAGTACAACAAACCATTGAACTGGCGGTAATTCCAGTCAAAGATTCTGTTATTGTCAATGATATTGTTGCACCCCAGTTACCCCTTGTAAAACCAGAACCCATAGATTCTTCAGGATACATGATGGAAAGTACTGCTGAAAGTTTAAATGAGAGTACTGAAATCAATCATGGGGAAGAAAATGACATCAGTTCACGAATGTTTCAGGTGTCGCTTCTACCTGGTATCAGTACAAGCGGGATGAATAGTAAAAAGGTGAGTGTGGGAGGCTCTCTTAATTTAATTGCAGGTTACCAATATGGTGTAGATGCTGTTGAAATTGGGATGATTTATAACAGACAACATCAGTATTTACATGGGTTCCAGCTTGCTGGGGTAGTCAACCAGGTAGGAGCTAGCGTTAAAGGCGTTCAGGTGGCAGGTGCATTAAACCTCAATGGGGGATCAATGTACGGAATTCAAACAACCCTGGGAGCAAACATAAACATGGGCAATGTAGCAGGAATTCAGGGGGCAATGGTCTTCAATGTCGCTCAAGATAGCCTGAATGGGATGCAGGTGGCCTTAGGGAGCAATGTATCTTCAGGAACGACTTCCGGGGCTCAAATTGCTATGGGCGCCAACATTAGCACAGATACACTGAAAGGAGTTCAATTGGCAGGTGTAGGCAATTACGCTAAGCATTTAAAAGGTTTTCAGGGGGCAATAGGAATCAATCTAAGCCAACATGGATCAGGTGTTCAAATAGGGGCCATCAATAAATCTAAAAAGTTCAAAGGCATGCAAATCGGTTTAATCAACATGATCGATTCACTGGACAAAGGAATAACCCTGGGTTTCCTCAATTTTGTAAAGAATGGTAAACTGGAATTAGGTGCTGAACGAAATGACGTGGAGGATCTTCGGATTTCATTCAGGAATGGAGCCCATGCGTTTTACAATATCTACTCTGTTGGAATTAGACTTAAGGAACAACAAATTCCATTCTTGTGGAGCCTGGGATTAGGATTTGGGACCCAAAAGAATTTTAACGATAATCTGTACACCAATTTGGAGATCTCCACTACTTCCTTTCAAAACCCTAAGAGAACCAGTGGTGAATTTGATTTATTGCACAGAATGCACCTCAATGTTGGTGTAAAGGTCCTAAGTTGGGTTTCAATTTCGGGTGGACCTGTGTTGAACCTGCTAACTACACATCACTTTGATAAAGAAACCAATTTCCCGACACATTTTCCGGAACAAAAAGGCTTTGTCACCAAAAACACCGGACCCTTATTTACGAGAATGTGGGTAGGGTATTCATTTGGAATTAACTTTTAGTTATCCCGATAACATCGTCCTGCAGTTGCTTATTTGCAGGACGATATTATCATAATTTGAATCAACTATTTTTTAACTTATTTCACCGAGCATTCCTGACCATTGAACGATTTTAACACAAACATTTTTATTGTTTATCGTATATTGAAGCATAACCACATAAGTCATACGTTATGAATTCCACAGCCACGATCATTGAAACTTCAGTTAACTCCGAAATTTCAGGATTACAGCAACAATTAACTATTCTACAGGAAAAACTCCTGAAACTCAGGAACATAGAAACTCAGGATCAACTTCAAAAAATTGAGTTGGAAGTCGATCGCTTACAAAGACTAATCCTGATGCGCAATAAGCTCAGGTAGGAATTATGGACAAATGAAATCTAAATGCTATTCCATTTGAACTGCAAACCCTCAAAATACTTCCATCAACTATAAAAAAGCGGGGCATAAAAACTGATTCCCCAACCACAAAATCACAATCCTTCAAATCCATTCATGACAAATTTGAAAACAGGCAACCATATACAGGCATGCTGAAAGCAAGAAGTGAGAACAAAGAACTGAGAACCAACAACCACAAAACCTACCATTCAAATAAAATCCTGAACATAATCACTTAGTTTACCAGTATAAGCAAATAGCTACTACTCAAACTATTATGATCAGAAACTACATCCGCATCGCGTATAGGACGCTGGTTAAGAAGCCAGCATTTACGCTTGTCAATATTTTTGGATTAGCTATTGGGTTCACCTGCTGTATGCTCATCATGCTTTATGTACAGTATGAAAAATCTTATGACAATTTTCATCAGGACAGTGAAAACATCTACAGGCTGGGTTTAAACAGAATATACCCTGGCCGTTCCACTGAATACGCAGTGATTCCTCACTCCATTGGACCTCAATTGGCCGAAGATTTCCCGGAAGTGATCAACCAGACCCGTATTCAGCCACCATTTGGTTCGGTGGTATTCAGACATAAGGATAAATTCTTTGATGAGCAGAAACTGATCTTTGCAGATTCTACTGTATTTGATGTGCTTAGCATACCATTGAAAACGGGAAATCCCAAAACTGCTCTGGCAAAGCCTAATATGATCGTGGTGTCTGAAACCACGGCTAAAAAGTATTTTGGAGACGGAGATCCAATCGGAAAGGTCCTGGAGACCAATTTTGGAAAGTTCGAAGTTTCCGGAGTTGCATATGATTACCCCAGAAACTCTCATATTGAATTCAATATCATTGGATCGCTTCATTCTTTTGATTTCTTCAAACAGGAAAACTGGTTAAGTTTTGCTGTCATTACGTACCTTAAACTTAATGACAGGTCTCAGTACAAGTCCCTGGAGGAAAAAATTCCGGCATTGATCAAGAAGTATGCTGAGGGCCAGATGCAACGTAGAAATGGCATTTCTTATGATGAGTATGTTGCAGCGGGGAATGGCTACATTTATTCACTGCAAAACATAAAAGATGTTCACTTACATTCTCATAGAGAAGGAGAAATTAAAAACAATGGGAATGCCACCTATGTACTGGTTTTCACCGCAATCGCCATATTCATCCTTGTTATTGCCGCCATCAACTTCATGAACCTGTCTACTGCCCGGTCTACGGAAAGGGCCAAAGAGGTAGGCGTTAGAAAAGTTTTAGGTTCTCTTAAACAACAGTTGATCAACCAATTCCTGACCGAATCTGTAATGATCAGTATAAGTGGTGCGGTCCTAGCAATAGGTATAGTCTATCTGGTGTTACCAGGTTTTACACAACTGGCTGAAAGAGACATCAGCTTTGCCATGTTAACAGTTCCATCCAATATGGTCATGATTATCGGAGTTGCCATACTTGTTGGGTTACTGGCTGGTGTTTATCCCGCATTTGTACTTTCAGCTTTCAAACCAGTAAGTGTACTAAAAGGGAAATTACAAGCCAGTAAGGCTGGCAAATCACTCAGAAATGGTCTGGTGGTGCTTCAGTTCTCTATTTCCATATTCCTGATTTCATGTACGCTGATCATTTATAATCAAATGAAATACATGCTCAATAAGGAAATGGGCTTTAATAAGGACCAGGTATTAGTGGTTGAAAATGCAGGATTACTTCAAGATAAGGTGGAGACTTTCAGGCAATTTGCCATCACACAAACAGGAGTGGAGCAAGCTGGGACCACCACTGCCATGCCAGGAGGTAATTATCCCGGACTGGTTTTGAGAGTAGAAGGTACCGACGAAGAAAGTTATGTTTCCCGGCAGATTTCTGTTGATGATCACTTTCTGGAAACCATGGAGATATCATTACTGGAGGGAAGAAACTTTAGTCCTCAATTCAATGATTCGCTTAATGTAATTCTTAATCGATCACTGGTCGAAAAGCTCAATATTGAAGACCCAATTGGCAAAAAACTAACAGACGTACAGGATGACCCAACTCAATCCAGGACTTTCACCATTATTGGTGTGATTGATGATTATCACTATCAATCGTTGCATCGGTCAATTGAACCCCTGGTCATTCTTCACAGCGATGCGGGGTTTGCTGGCAACTTCATGCCGGTAAGGATCACCGGGAACACAACCGGTATACTTGGTGCGCTTGAAACAAAATGGAATGAACTGGCACCCGGCAATCCTTTTAAGCACTACTTTGTAAATGAGCAGCTGGCAGATTTCTACCAGAATGAAAGGACATCCAGCACCATTTTCACCATTTTCTCGGTACTTGCGATTGTGGTAGCCTGTATCGGTCTTTTAGGGCTTTCCGCTTATACAGCTAGTCAGAAAACCAAGGAGATAGGGGTAAGAAAAGTGTTGGGAGCCTCAGTAAACTCAATCGTAGTACTATTGTCCAGGGATTTTCTCAAACTGATCATCATCGCCATATTAATTGCAGGCCCATTGTCCTGGTATTGGGCTTCTGGATGGCTGGATAATTTCGCATATAGTATCTCGATTAATCCAATGACCTTTTTGGGGGCCGGAATACTCGCTTTAATCTTTGGTTTGTTAGTCGTAGGGTATCAGGCACTTCGTTCAGCTTTGATTAACCCGGTAGACTCCTTAAAAGACGAATAATTAATACTCAAATTATAAAACAGGACGTTTCCATAAGTGTCAATCGATGAAATATTGGTTGACACTTTTTGTATTTCAATACTTCTGAGTACAGCTGAGACAATGAATCCCAATGCCGCATAAAAACAGAGGCTGACTGAAAATATACAAACATTTGCATTGTCAGTTTCGCATCACCAGGCATACTAAATTGTAGATTTCTCAAAAACACAACACGAAATGACGGGTCGATTGAAGGAATGACACGCAATTGTCGCTAACGGCAGGTACCTTCATTGCCAATAATTCTTTTGATGCATCAAGCATTAAAAGTGTCATTCAATTACCTAAACCAATAAATGTAAAATGAAGAAAGCAGTACTGTGTTTTCTGACGGGGCTCATGCTTTTGCATGCAGTCCCTGTTCAGAGTCAGGTAGATTTTCGTGAAGAGACGATATACTTCCTGATGACCACCCGATTTTTTGATGGCGACCCATCCAACAACGCACCAACAGAATGGAGCTCCTACAACCCTGATCCGAACATCAATCCAACAATCACAGATCCTCAGGACGTGACCTGGCGAGGTGATTTCAAAGGGTTGATCCAGAAACTCGACTATATTAAGGACCTTGGTTTTACAGCCATCTGGATTACACCGATTGTTCAAAACAGGGGACCACTTGATTATCATGGCTATCATGCCTGGGACTTTACCAAAGTAGATCCAAGGTTGGAGTCTCCAGGCGCAACCTTTCAGGACCTGATCAATGAAGTTCATGCCCGCGACATGAAAATTGTTCTGGACATTGTAACCAACCATTCCGGCCGATTTGGGATCAAAGGAATGGCTGAAATCAAATACAACACCGACCCCAACCAACCATGGGGGCAGGACCTGAATGGAAATCCTTTACAGGACAATCCAAACTGGGAATATGATGGACTGACACCAAATCCGGATGACGGCAAAATTTGGAGTCGGGCTAACCTTGCAAAAATGCCACCACCGTATAACCAGGACCTCTCTGCCCACCAGTGGCCAAGTAAGGAAAGCTACGTAGACACCTCAGATCCCAACTGGTATCACCACTCAGGAAACGGATTTGCTCAGGGATTTGATGACATAGAAAACCTGCACAACAGGGCCCTGGCAGGCGACACCCCCGATCTGAACACCGGTAGCCAATTGGTACGGGATTACCTTGTAGCTGCCTATACTACCTTTATCAATATGGGTGTAGATGGATTCCGATGGGATACCATGAAACACATGAGTAAGGACGATGTACTGTACTTTTACGATCAGTTTAAGGCGGTTAACCCAGACCTGTTCATCTTTGGGGAGGTTGCTCAATTGAGACATGAATTGCACAATGTAGATGAGATCAATCCCCATTATTATACCTGGAGAGGTGATGTGCATAACTCTGCCAACTCTGGCATTGCTGTCATCGACTTTTTTGCTCAGGCCACATTCCACGGGGTATTTGAAGAAGGTCAGAATTTTTCAGGTGTTACAGCGGCTGCTCGATATGACCACCTTTACAGCGATCCTTCCACACTCTTAACCTGGTTGGATAACCATGATTTTGGGCCAAACAATGACTGGAACAGACGATATGGTGGCACCACTGAAAACCTCGCTGCAGCCATGAACTTTATGTTTACCTGGAGAGGGATTCCTATCGTGTATTATGGAACAGAAAAGCGGTTTAAGGCCGGAGAGTTTTGTGACATACATAATGCTGCCGGGATTGAGCAATCTATTGACTTGACGGGCCGGGCATATTATGGTGCCGAATTTGACGATGCACCAAACCACATTATTTACCAGCATATCAAGAAGTTAAATGCCATGCGTAAAGCGATCCCTGCGTTACAGAAAGGTTCCTGGCGATGGGATGGCAATGGGGGAGGAAATGGCGTAGGATATGTAAGAGTACATGGCAACAGTGAGGTGGCCGTAGGGCTGGCAAAGGATGGTCAGGTGACTTTCAATTTCTCAGGATTAACCAATGGTACCTATCGTGACGCTGTTACCGGTAATGAAATACAGGTAAGCAATGGTAACATGAGTTTTACAGTAGAACCAGCTTCAGCAGGCATATATGTATTGAATGGCCCTGGAATAATCGGAGGCAATGGCGTAGGATTTTTTCAACCTGGTCCGGGGGGGTCAGTCCCTGTAGTTAACATTTCTCCTGCAGGTGGTGTTTATGCAGACCCTGTTCAGGTCACTATGTCCGCAACGTCACAGCATAATCCTACCACCATCTATTATACCTTAGACGGTTCCAATCCAACCACATCAAGTGCTGTCTATTCCGGCCCAATCCAGATATCCACCAACACTACGGTAAAAGCCATGGCAAGAGATAACAATGGGCAACAATCCAGCATCGTTACCAACAGCTACACTATTGGAGAAGCAGAAGTCATGTCTGTATATTTTGAGAAACCGGGTAATTGGAATACTGCCAATATCCACCACTGGAATGCGACTCCAGCTGGTATCGTGTCAAACAGCACCTGGCCCGGCCCATCCATGGTAAGTGAAGGAGACGGTTGGTATCGCTATGATTTCGTTGGGATCACCAGTACTAATATAGTATTCAATGACAATGGTGGATCTCAGACAGCTGACCTCAACAGAACTGGAACAGGCTGGTATGATGTAAATGGTGTCTGGCACGATACAGATCCAAGAACACCGGTCAACAATCCGCCAACTATAGCAATTACCCCGGTAGGAGGGACTTTTGTCGATGGTGAAACTGTTTCCATTACACTTTCCGCAACTGACGATACCGACCCTAACCCGGCGATTTTCTATACCACTGATGGCAGTAATCCAACGCAAGCCTCAACAGCTTACTCGGGAAGTTTTAATGTGACCACAACAACAACAATCAAAGCTGTATCATATGATGATATTAACCAGTCAAGCCCAGTGGCTACTGAAACCTATACCTTCAACCCACCAGGGAATGATCTGGTGGTCCATTTTAAACCTAATGGTTATGCGAATCCAAAAATCTACTTCTGGAATGTGACGCCTACCGGGCAAACTACCACCTGGCCTGGTGAAAACATGCTCAATGAAGGAGATGGCTGGTATAGTTATACATTTACAGGAGCCGACTGTGCCAATGTGATTTTCAGCAACAATGGTGGCAGCCAAACACCCGATCTGACCCGATGTTCGGAGGGGTGGTACATGGATGGCCAATGGTACGACACAAAACCCCAGGGGCCTGCAGGTTTGACCATTCACTTCCTGAAACCAACCAACTGGAGCACCGCCAGAATGCACTACTGGAATGTATCCCCGGGGGGCATTGCGGGCACCAACTGGCCAGGCGTACAAATGCAAAACGATGGCAATGGCTGGTGGAGCTACACCATAGAAGGAGCCGATTGCGCCAGTATCGTATTTAACGATAATGGTGGAGCGCAAACTGCCGACCTATCGAGATGTGGCGAAGGGTACTATAACAATGGGTGGTCCAGCAGCGCCAGGATCGATGATGAGGTCATCGACCAGGTTTATGGGTTTACATTGGGGCAGACTTATCCTAATCCAGTTTCAGGTATGGCCACATTGGACTTTAGCGTTCCCCAGGACCAGTCGGTAAATATCAGCATGTACAATATGCAGGGGCAACTGGTCCAGGTATATGGCAACAAACTATTTGAGAAAGGAAACCATTCCCTATCGATAGATGTAACTCAACTACCGGAGGGAGTATATTTCTACAGACTAACTTCCGTGCAGGGAATGATCAGTAAAAGATTGATTATCAGAAGGTAATAACAACACACTTTACCAATTAGTTTTAGAAGGGCCCTTCGTTGCTGAAAAAGTAATGAAGGGTTCTTTTATTGGTTCAATCCGAACTCAATTCGGGTTTAACACTTTTTTACATTATATGACATCTTCGGGTGAATTGACCCGTTACAACTTCTGACAGACAATAGTTAGTAAATAGAGTAAAGTAGCATACACGTAAAGTTAAGTTAGGTTGGAATATACGGCAGGATTAACATTCTCGCCGTTTATTTTTTTATGGGTCTCAGATAGCAGGGGAGGAAACAATAAAAAAGCGATGAAAACAACTCTTTAATTTCGTGTCTAGCCAAACATAAGAAAGTAATTGTTTTCGATCGCTTTCAAAGAAAAGTTGATCATAAAAGAAAAACCGATTTCTAAATGTTGAATCGGCTTTTCATACTATATGAAGATTAATATAAATAGTCTAGTGCTACTTTGTCATCTGCGTTAAAAGGTCTGTTACCTCCATCAGTACATGAAAGCATCCAGGATAGGTCAGACAATGAAGCGCCAGTAGGAGTACCAGGAATGTGGTTGGCACCTACGCCTCCATCACCTTCATTTCCACCACTTCCACAAGAAATGCTTCTGTCGAAGTAGTCAGTATGTCTGAAACCAATGCAGTGTCCCATTTCATGTGCAATGATGGTCGCAATTCCGTCGGTGTCCAAACCGTATGATGACTCAAGAATACCGCTCATTTTGATTTCACCGTAAGGATCACAGCTACTGGTAGGGAAACCCGCTGATCCAAGGATACCTCTTCTTTCATCACCTTTTTTCAATCTTGTCATTCTGATGTCAGCGTTATCAGTAGTGATTCTCTGGAAGGTAAGCGTCAGGTTCTCAGCATTAAATCTTCTGATTGCTTCATCCAATCCAGCGATCATTCCAGCACTGTATCCATTTCTTCCACCTTCCTGTGCATACATGGTGATGGTTCTTGGTCCACAAACCAGGTTGTTAGTAGAATACTGCTCGTCATTTGGCAGGTGTGTAGGAGAAGTAATAGATTTTAAGTCAGCGGCGGTCAGGTAAATATCACCTTCTACTAAGTAGCCACCATCAAACGTAATCACATCATCAGTACTAAATCCTGCTGCCGCAATTTGTGACAATACTTCTGGTGAAACCTCATCTTGCATGATGACATCTTCTGAATTATTACAGGATACCAGAATAATCGAACACAATGCGAAGCATGCAATTAATGAATTAAATTTTCTCATAATTTTATTAATGTTTTGGTTAACAATACGGCCCCAATCTTCTAAAATATTTCATAAAATCAAAACTTTAATTGCATTATTAGCTGATATTCCAAAAAATATATCGCAACAGATGAGCGACATAAATTCCTACCAGAAAGGAGTATTTTTTTAATATTTATCTCTTTATGACGCCTAATGGGGTATTTTAGCACAGGCAAAGCAATTTTATCACAAAAA
Source organism: Cyclobacteriaceae bacterium (assembly GCA_965243755.1). Classification (GTDB taxonomy): domain Bacteria; phylum Bacteroidota; class Bacteroidia; order Cytophagales; family Cyclobacteriaceae; genus JANSWY01. Next base: position 191,313 of record CBDEVW010000007.1, on the reverse strand, counting down.
CTGCTTAGGCAAATTGGGATGTTCGATTAATTGCATTATTCTAATATCAAATTAAACAAACAAGAAAAGTATACGCTGAAAAGAATAAAGGCTGACCCGGAAATGGAATCAGCCTTCTTTTGTGATATGATATTTTGTTATTTAATCAGTTTGTACCGGATTGTTTTATGACCAATGTTTATGTGCAAGAAGTATATTCCATTATTCAATTCTGGTATATCCAGCGGCAAAGTCTGTTGCCCGGCAAAAATTAATGGCCATATTCTTTCCGCAGTTTTCTTCCCATTGATATCGTACATGATTGCTTGAACAGGTGAGCTATCCGGCAATGAGATGTCTATCGCAATGTGCGAGCTAAATGGGTTGGGGTAAACACTGACATCAGGGTCCTGAAGCAGTTCATTTTCTATACCCTCATCGATTCTGGCGCCAGCATTGGTACAGGTGATGTCATTTTGTGTCGCATCATAAGCCAACGTGTGTGTCAAATTATCAACACAAAAATTTACTGTAACGCCTCCTTTTGCGGTGGAAGACGTAGATAGCACCACAGTACCATCCGGACCTGTAACTCCGGATACAGATTCATTGAATGTGCCTGAAAATGTTCCGGCTACTGTTACCCCTTCTACCGGGCTTTCAAGGTTATTATGAACCGTCACGGTAGCAGAACCATACTTATTCCCTTGTCCCGCACCAATCGTTCCAGTTACAATAGACTGCACATGAACCGATGTAGCGGTTCCACCACCACCATCAGTCACAGTAACTGTTTGATTCTGAGTATCAGTTGCACCATTGTTATCTGTCACCGTAAGGCTTACCGTATAATCTCCTGATGCACCATAGGAATGAGAAACCAGTGCTCCTGATCCTGTATTTCCATCTCCAAAATCCCATGACCAACTGGCAATAGAGCCATCTGGGTCTGAACTTCCAGAACCATCAAAGTCCACTGATAAATTGGTTGCAGAATACGTGAATGATGCGGTAGGAGGTGTGTTGCCACCTCCGGTATCTGCATTGTAACTATCGAAATTATCCCAATAGTAGGTATCACCGGTGAAGCTGTTTGAAGCAAATAAAATAATGATCTGGTCCACACTTGTCGGTGACGTAGACCCGTCTGGTGCATCCAGGTAATCAAAGGCTATTCTTTCCCAGCTTCCATTTTGAGTGATGGTACCTACATAACGACTATGTCTGCCAGAAGGGTAGTTAGTAGCGGTTGCCACTCCACTGTTTTCAAGCTGAATGATGATTTCCGTGCCAACTGGTGCCTGTGTCAGTACATCCATGTAAAACTTTTTATCTCTATGCTTATAGGCGTCTGCATCTCCTATAGAAGATGTAGTGTAGGCAATCACATCGTACTGTTCCTGGTCATTTCTTGCATAGGAGGCACTCAAGGCACTGGTATTCACACCGCCAGGGTTCGGATTGCTGACTTCTGTGAGTGTGCCGGTTGCTTGCGTCAGCGTTACATTGCCGTTTGCATCAAAGTTTTCATAGGAAAAAGCATAAAGGTAATTGGGTTCCACCGTTACATCAGCAACAAACAACTCCGTACCACAGCTTGTGGAAACACTACAAGATACCTCTCCGCTGGTTGAACCAAAATCTACGGTGATGGCGCTGGTATTACTACCACTGGTAATGGTTGCTCCAGCAGGTACGGACCAGCTGAAATTAGCATTTCCAGGGGCATTATTGATTTGGTATTGTACCCCGGCTTCCTGATAGGATACCAACCGATCACCGGAAATTGAGGGCCCAAAAGTGTCATATACGCGTACGTAATCTACTTCCATCTGACTTGGGAAAGGGGTGGAATTGTCCGGACTGCCTGGCAGGTTTCCACCTACTGCTACATTCAACAAAAAGTGCATCTGGTTTCCAGCATCAAACGGCCAGTTGTAAGGAGCCACATCATTGCTTGTCAGTGTCTGGTAAAGGTTATCATCTACATACCATCTGATCACCCCAGGTTCCCACTCCACTGCAAACTCATGAAAGTCCTGATCGTAGGTTTGGTTGTACAGCACAAAGTCAGTTCCCTGAAACTGGTTGTTTGGATAAGGATCACCATAGTGGATCGTACCGAAAGCTTTTTCTGGTTCCTGTCCCAGCATTTCCATAATATCTATTTCGCCACTTTGGGGCCATCCGCCATAAGGTTCGTTGGTAGACAGCATCCAGAATGCCGGCCACAATCCCTGGCCAGTCAATAACTTGATCCGGGCTTCAAAACGACCAAAGGTAAAGTCTGCCAGCCCTTTTGTCCTGATCCTTGCGGAAGTGTAGGCTTTGTTTTTAACACGCTCTTTTTTAGCAATGATCTTCAGTGTGCCATTGCTTACCACCGCATTTTCAGCCTGGTAATACTGTAGCTCATTGTTTCCCCATCCACAGATTCCTTCTGCACAGCCATCGCCGATTTGAGGTTCCCATTTGGTGAGGTCAAGTTCCGTTCCATCAAACTCATCACTCCATACTAGCGTAGGGCATTGAGCCTGAATCAAATTTGAACTGAGATAGATCAGTCCACACATTAAAATTCTCACGTAAGTTTTACTCATCATATACATTAATTGGTTAAGGCCAATCAATGTATTGTTTCAACATACCAAATTCGCTGCAAGCAGTACTACAAAAACACAACAGCAGCCTGACATTTAATACTACAAAGGTTTCACAGTTTGGGTGATTAATAGCCTTTATAGGGATTATGATAGGAATCTATTAAAGACTATCCGAGACTTCAATCTAATAAGGTTCACAGACTAATAACATTCTTAAAAAGCCAAAAAAGTTGTTATCTCAGTACAGCAAATTTAGTTTAAACATAATATTCTATTTATTCTCATAATCACATTCTTCACCACTCCCGCCGTGGAGGCTCCTACTTTTTGAAAGACCAAAAACTAGGGAAAAAGTCTTTGGGAAATTATAAGCACACGGCCTCCCTATATCCCTTTTACGCGCAATGCCATCCCAATCCTGCAACACGGCCATCATCGCACAAGCAGCCCGCCATTTCCCATCCTTCCCGCCTGCCGATCACATTTATTTTATAATATTGTATTAATCTTTTGCTCAACCCGCGAGTATCTTTCAATAACTCGAACACCTTACATTGGTAAAGTACATTTGAGCGTCAAGTCCTCAGTTTCAATTAAATTCTCAAAAAACTACAATTAAATGAATTGCCGTAAAAAAATTACTTATCACTGAAAATTAAAAGCTAACATTTCACTTTGCGTCAATCATCTTGGCTATTCCTTCCAGCGGATACAACTTTTCTTCAGGAAAGCTACCTAATTGGAGGTCGCTTATCGATATTTTATGAAAATAGTCCTCTGTAGGATGTTTCAGTACTCCATCGTCCAGCATGATGGGCATCTCGGTGGGTGCCCAAAAACCTCCGTAGTTTTGGTAATTCAGCAAGGCAATGGAACCATACTTATTCCTGGTGAACGGATTTTTGTTGTCTCTTAGGGTGTAAATGCAGTAATCCACCAGCCTGGTTGATTTGTTGATGTAAAGGATGTACTGATCGAAATCAGGGTGTGGTGCTTCACCTTTCCAGCTCACAAAAACCCGATCGTACATCGTCGCATTGATTTCCTGTTCCCCATAATAGCGATGAAAAGGGGCATTCCTTAGTCGGTAAGGAAGTTCCAGAAAATAGTGAAATACAGCCAGACCAAATACAAATTGTGACCTTTCATCATTCAGCACTTGTACAATGGAGTCATTCTCCGCCGGTTGTTCATAATATTGCCAGGATTGTAGACCAATCAGTGTTCCTTCCTGTGCTCCTGTCAGAAAAATGGCCTGTGCATCAAAAGTGTTGAAGTTCATGTGAAACTTGAAAGTGGTGTGCTGGTCGGGCCATAGTCCTGCGATTTTACCAATGAAACCTGGCCAGTGATCATGAGCCGTAAACTCATAAGTGTTGGCCTTTTTCAATGAATCAAAACCCTGTTTCGCAATTACCTGATCAAGCATTAGCTGAGCGATCAGGGCAGAAGAATCTGGTGAAAGGTGGGTATGATTTTCGCTGATGTCTGCAATTCTGCAGCTGGCTACCAATGACAGCAGTATGACTAGAAGTGGGAAAGTTCTCATATTGCAAACATGCGCAATACAGCGATCTCCTCAATTAAGAAATAGCGACAGTAAGTGGTTATTTGACGACATTGAAGCAGAATAATTGACAAATAACGGAACAAGGAGAACACTAGCAGTGTTGCATTGGGTGTATATACATATATTATGTTTTTGATTTTACTAACATGAAGACTAACAAGATAATCTATTGGATCATTACAGGCATTTTCTGTCTGATGATGCTCGCCTCTGGAGGCATGTTCCTGTTCAATTCTGAAGAAGTGTTTAGTACCGTTATCCAGCCTTTGGGTTTTCCTATGTGGTTTGTGTATTTCAATGGAGTAGCTAAAATTCTTGGGGTGGTAGCCTTGATCTTTGCTTCGGGTACATTGAAAAATCTGGCTTACTTTGGTTTCTTCCTCGATTTTGTAGCTGCAATTACCCTACACACACTGGCTGCTGATGGTAACTGGTTCAACCCGGTGGTTCCGTTGGCATTGGCGTTTGCCTCTTACTTTTTATGGAAGAAAATGCAATAGCACTCAAACTGAATGACTAAATATCAGGTTGACAATTAAAAGAATGGAGGAGATGATGATCAGTGCTTTGTGGAAGTAGTGGTTATGGATTTTCCAGGCAAAGATAGCGAATACTACTGCGATCACCCTGAATATATTTTCTCTGAGCTCCTCGGTAAAGTCATCGAAAATGAACGACACCAACATGTTACTAAGGAAGAAAGCAGCGAAACTAAGGAAGATGTATTTCTTGTTTCTCATAAAGATGTCCTGATATTCAATGGTTTCATCGGACTTGATATGATCGGTATTGGGAAAGAAAAATACCGTGAGCAGGTAAAGTGCAAAGGGACTTAATAGCAGGAATAGAAAATTGATGAGACTCTCAGCAATCAGGGCTTTTTGGGTCCAGCTGCCCCACCAACTGTCAATCAGCAGGAAGAAAGAAAAGAGCGTCCAGAGAAAATGTGTCAGAGAGAAGTTGGACATGTCTTTCTTATAAAACATATCTGACCATCCTTTTAAAAATTCAGCTACTACAAACCCAAATAGAAAGGTCAGGAATATGGTCAGGTGCTCTACTTTGGAATAATGTGCGTTGGTCTGATTATCGAAGAAAAACTGATTGAAGTAGCTCCAAAGTATGTAAAATGAAAATGTCGCACATCCAATTAACAGTAAGGATACAGTAACAATTCGGTTTTTCACGAAATACCCGATCACGCAGAACAGGAAGCCCGCATAACGGAATATGGCATCAGTATTGTCAACAGATTCGATGTGATCATAGATGAAGTATAATCCGGTCAGACCAAACAACGTCTTTCGGAACTTCTCAAAGTGATCGTTTAGGTTTTCAACCAGGTTTCTTCTTAATCCCTGGAACAGGACCACCGTAAGCATATAAAAGATAATGGAGTAGGGAAGGATTCTCATGAAATTGGTAATGGAGGCCGCTACATGTGTGGACCTTTCCCATATGTTCCACCAAAATATCAGCAGCATGCTGAATACCAGGATGGTAAACAGGATGTACTGGTAGGAATTTCTCCAGTTGTGATGCTGCCTCATCACTTCACCACCACCAACAAAAAACTCCGTAGCAACGAAACCAGTAATGATCGCATGAAATGCCACCAGGTATTCCACCCGAGAAAATCGCATGATTTCTTCCATAAAAACCGAATAAGATTTTTCAAACAAAAACGGTTATTAGTAATTTACTAAATACGATGGAATACTACTACCACTTTTAACTGCCGGTCACATGAACATGAAAGGGACATCTGATTTGTTCGAATTAACCCCAAGGGATGAGCATAAGATCAAGGAGATATTAGGTGATGCCTTTGTGTTCTATCGTGATGGCCTTTACCTGGACATGATTGTGGCATATAAACATGACTTGCTGGTGCCATTTGCCCACCACATTAACCAGGTGTACATCCAAAGGACCAGCATTCCGGAATTGCTAATTGAGTCCATTCTGGCAGTAGCCATGTTCAATTGTGATAACAAATACTGTTACCTCTACCATACCAATGAGTTGATGCGGCTGGGATTTGGGGAGGAAGACATCATCAACCTCATGGATCATTTCATTCTGCCAAAACATATTCCGGAGAAAAAGAAGTGGGAGGAGGTATTGAAGTTGACCCATTTTAATTTCCGACGAAAAGACGCCTTTATCTTCGATGCAACCAAAACAATCAGAAACATACTGACCAAAGACGAATACGTTCATTATTTGCAAATCATGGCCATGGCCAATGTGGTGTTTCAGTTGCTGGTATCTTTTGATAAAGAGCTGAACATAGATAATGAACCCAAGTATAAAAAGGTTGATTCCAACGAATTTCTGGATCACATCAAGAAAATTGTAAAGTACATCGAATGGCGGGATTCCAATGGGATCAAACATGAATTCCTGACCATGTGTTCCTACTGTAAAAACATCCGGACTGAAGATGGCGAATGGATCCGGTTTGAACGGGCACTGCAAACCGAATTGCTAAAGCCCAATACAGACTTCTCTCACGGCATCTGCGACAGTTGTTTCACGCGGTTGTCCGTTGAGATGGGAGAGGAGTGAATGATCGAAACGCGTGCCGCAGGGTCTTTCGACCCGACGGAACCGTGAATTTCAGCACCCCTCGCGCGCCGTTCGGGTGCCGTAGGGTCTTTCGACCCGACGGAACCGTGAATTCCAGCACCCCTCGCGCGCCGTTCGCGTGCCGTAGGGTCTTTCGACCCGACGGAACCGTGAATTCCAGCACCCTCGAGACCAGTCAGGTCGAAAGACCTGACAGCACGGAAGGTCGAAAGACCTGACAGCACGGAAGGTCGAAAGACCTGACAGTACTGTAACGGAAACCATAATTACCCGATTACATGTACCATGTTTCGTTCAACCAAATGAGTCCGATAATAATAGAATCATTTTTTCTAAGTTTACCGCATGGGGCTTAGAAACCGATCATTATTCAATCATGAGGTATGTTTTTTTATAACCACCACCTGTCATCAAAAACTACCATTGATCTCGCTTTCTGAATGTCAATACTTGTTGAAAGAAAGCCTCGCATTTGTGAACGATAAATTTAATGCTCATGTCTTGGGATATGTTTTTATGCCGAACCATATTCATATGATATTATACTTTTCGTCTAAAAACCATCTCTCAGATTACATGAGGGACTTTAAGAAGTTCACATCTACAAAAATAAGACAGAGGTTAGATCAAAAAGGTGAATGTGAAACACTGCAAAAACTAAAGTGTAATGAAGCATCAAGAGCATACCAGGTTTGGACCAATAGGTTTGATGATGTCTTTCTCAGAAACAAAAGACTTTTGGAAATCAAACTAAATTACATTCATTGCAATCCACTTCAAAGCCATTGGAACCTGGTCAAAAGCCCTAAACACTACCAATGGAGCAGCGCAGCATATTATGATCTTGGATCAGAAGACAAACTTGTTACAGATTATCGAGTATTTTTTTAGCGCCTTTTACAGCATCTTCCATCCATGCGAAAATTGTGAGTTTCAGTACCTCTCGCGTGCCGCAGGGACTTCCGACCCGACGGAACCGTGAATTCCAGCACTCTCGCGTGCCGTTCGCGTGCCGTAGGGTCTTTCGACCCGACGGTTACCGTGAGTTTCAGTACCCCTCGTGACCAGTCAGGTCGAAAGACCTGACAGCACTGAAAGTCGAAAGACCTGACAGTACTGTAAAAACATCCGTACTGAAGATGGCGAATGGATCCGGTTTGAACGGGCACTGCAAACCGAATTGCTTCGCGTGCCGTAGGGTCTTTCGACCCGACGGTTACCGTGAATCTCAGCACCTCTCGCGTGCCGTAGGATCTTCCGACCCGACGGAACCGTGAATTTCAACACCCCTCGTGACCAGTCAGGTCGAAAGACCTGACAACACTTAAGACCGAAAGACCTGACAGCACAGAAGGTCGAAAGACCTGGCAGCACTGATAACAGTAATGCTACAAAATTCTGAATTCGCCTCGGCACTTTAATTGAGAAATTATTATGTTTGCGCCATTACTCAACCAAAATTATTCATCAATGACTATTTTTCGAATAACTTCATTTACCGTCTTTCTGATTTTTTTAACATTCTTTGCTCATTCTCAGGAACTTAAATTAGAAAGGCAATTCTCTCATTATTTTGGAGATTTCACAACAGATTTCACTGTGGCTGATTTCAATAATGATGGGAAAGCCAACGATTTTCTGTTTGCGATACAGGATAAAAACTACATGATCCTCAATACAGAGAATGACCTATCATCCAATGCTTTATTTTCCGAACCAGTTTTTGTTGGCCTCCCTGATAATACAGCCACCAACAACAGGAAATTAGACGCGGGTGACCTCAATGGGGATGGATTTACTGATGTAATCTACACCTTGCATGATGAAAATGCGACTGCTGGCATTTTGAAGAACGATGGAGCAGGAGACTTTGAGCTGATCGCGGAACTAGAAGGCATTCCCTACACCATTGATGTAAAAGTGGGGAAGTTTAATGATGACGAGTTTGCTGATATTGCCGTACTGGCAGATGGTATGGTACAGATATTTACCGGATCCGGCGATTTCTCTTTTTCAAAATGGCTGTCATACAATATTGATGACAGTCGGACTGGAGCATTCATTCGTGTAGATAACCTGGACGGTGATGCCCTTGACGAGATTGTACTTGCTTATAGCGCCAATGGTGCCGTTATATTGGACCTTTCAGATACCGAGGTTACTGCGACCACATTAATTGATACAGAATCCACCGTTGAAGGGATTGCGATCGCTGATTTGGATGTAGATGGGTCTAATGACATAGTATTAACCATGGAAGGGGCAGAAACTGCTTTGGTCATTTACTACTTAAACCCTTCGCTTGAAATCACAGAAGTTAAATACAACCTTGACATTAATCCCAATGGGATAAACATCCTGATCAAGGATTTGGATGAGGATGGAGACAATGACATTGTAACTGTCACTGAGAGTCTAAGCAGTTTGCTTGCCATATTTTTAAATGAAGGTTCCAGAACTTTTTCCTCTACGCTTACTGAAGGAGCATACCTGGGTAGTATTACCGCAACACTTGGCGCAATAGATTTGCCGATCGAAGCAGAATTTGCTGATTACCCTTACCAAGTGGCTGTTTTGAGCAGCCAGGACCTGGTGGTCAATTTCAGTTTTTTTCAGACAAACTTTGAAAATTATGCATCCAGGGAAGAATATATGGCTCCCTACATTCAAAGTGTGGTGCCAGTGATATTAAAATCTGGTGAAAAGGCCACATTGATTGGTGGCTCGCAGGCAACAACTTACATAACTTTTTATGAAAAATTTGCTGACAGAGATTTCTCCGGAACAAGATCAATTTCACTGGGACATGGTTTTAGCGCCGCAACCTATGCTGATTTGAATGGAGATGGTTATAATGATATAATAGCTGGTGATTTTGAAACATCAATACTTTTAAGTGATGCAAACGGTGATTATACCCTGTCACAAACATTCGACGAATATGCCACCACCGAACGAATTTCGATTGGCGATGTAGATGGTGATGGTGATATTGACATGTTTCTGAGTAATGCTATTTATTTCAATGATGGTGCAGGCTCCTTTGTGCAGGAACAATATATTACCTCTAACTTATTAGGTTCAGTCCTTGCAGATATTGATAATGATGATGATCTGGACCTTATCGCTTATAGCCAGGATAATTCTCTGGTACAAGTGTACTCAAACAATGGGTCAGGATCATTTGCAAGCTCTGGCAGCATTAACATTACCGCACAAAAAATTGAAGGGATTGATTTTGATGAGGATGGTGATTTGGATTTGGTTGCTGCAGACCCAATCAACGATATTCTTTACCTGCTGACCAACACCGACGGAACTTTTACTATAGGCCAAACCGTAAATGCTTCTACTGAAGTAGGTGAATTCGCCATCATGGACATTACCGGTGATGAGCATCCTGAAATTGTGTTCAGTGTCACCGCTGATTTTTTAAATTACTACAGCTTAAGTTCGGAAGGCATTTCGGAACCTTCACAAACTTTCCAAAGTATGATCAGTACAGGATATGCTGTATACGCTGAAGACATTTTAGCAGAAGGAGAAACCGGAATGATCGTGGGTGGAAATGATGGAAATGTAGAAGTCTACACCAATAAGTTGCAAGCTGGAATCATGTTCGATCAATTGCTTTTCGAATATTCCGCCAGCCAGATTGATTTTAGCATCACGACTGATCCCGAAAACTTAGATGCTACTGTCACTTTTAATGGCGAATCATTGAGACCCAGAGATGCCGGAGCATACATTGTGGAAGCAACCATACAGGATGACGATTACAAAGGTTCGCTAACAGATACCCTTACTATCATACCTGATACAATTGTTGCTATAATTGATGATGCTACAAAAGAGTATGGCGAACCAAACCCTGAATTTACAGTGACATATGACGCTTTTCTTGGAGACGATACGGAATCATCCCTGGACCAGGGACCTGCTATACAAACAGAAGCCACTGAAGTATCTGACGTAGGAACATACAGCATCACTTCAGACACCATCATCGACAATAACTACATTGTTACTGTGCAATATGGTACACTGACCATTGAAAAAGCGCCGCTTGATGTCATTGCCGACGATCAGGAGATCATCGCAGAAGAAGACATGCCGGAGTTTACCATTTCGTACAGCGGCTTTAAAAATGATGACACAGAAGATGACCTTGATAATTTGCCCACCGCATCCGTTGCGATACAATCAACTGAAGAGCACGGTGAATTCGAAATAGTGGTTGAAGGCGGAGATGATAATAACTACGCTTACAATTACATCAATGGAACGCTGGTTATTCAAAAGCCAGTCAGTGCAAATTCTGCGTTGTACATCAAAGTTTTCCCTAACCCGGTTACAGATGAAATTCTTATCGAGCATGCAAAAGGAAGGCTGGATTTTGTGCAACTGGTTGACTCGTCCGGAAAGGTGCTAAAACAAAGCAATGATCACAAGCTATCACTAAAATCCCTCAATCCGGGAGTTTATCTACTGAATGTAAGAATGACGAATGGAGAAAACAGCGTAACCAGAATAATAAAAGAATAACACAAGAGATTTCAATCAATCAAAAAACCACAACAAACTAATTTGGACTGTCTCAAAGGTAAATGAGGCGGTCTTTTTTGATGTTGACTTCCTATCAGGCAGGGTGAAAGTCCGGACAGCTCTGAAAGACCTGGCTACACGATACCGTAGAATCCCTGCGTGCACGTAGGACCTTTCAACCAGACGGTTACCGTTAATTTCAGCACACCTCACGTGCCGTAGGGTCTTTCGGCCCAACGGATAGGAAAACCCAAAATTCCTGACCTTTCGCAGGCACGATATTTGTTCTTAACCTGACAAATTATATAACTAGCAGATTTGTAAAAACAATGACTTATATTATAACCATAGCAATTATTCTTTTAATCGTGTTGGCCTTAGCACTATTTAAGTTGTCTATGGTAGCTGCTATCCCCAGTTTTAATACCACAATATTTGAGTTAACACACTGCAAATGTCCTCTTCAGTCTAATTCAACCGGACAAAAGGAAACAACCTTTTCTATTACCTGCCAAAAGAACCCTGCATTTGCATGGGTTACCATCAGCACCGCGGCAATTGCTAATGGTGAAGATAACTTAGGTGACTATGAATCACCCATAATTGGTGACTTTGGATTAGAAACCATAAAGTTATCTGTGCACCATTCAGGCATTTAGGTTTAACCTTCCAGCAACATTTTTCCCGATCAATTTCCTACTCTGGTGATGACCAGCAGTCAAATAGTAGTTACTTATGACCTAACAAGTAGCTACTTACCACCTAACAAGTAGCTACTTATCACCCAACAAGTAGCTACTTACCTCTCAACAAGTAGCTACTTATCCACCGACAAGTAGCTACTTCTCTACGGCTATGATCATCGGGTTTAACATATAATGGCGGTACATACAAACAATAAAATTGTACTTTTTAAAGATTTTTTATCTTACCCAACAGTTGACCTACCTTAAATTATATTAATATTCCAATATCCTACCAAATAATATTTTGCTTGGCATCAATATTGTTATTTAAAGAACATACAAGGCGTTTTATTAATCACGTATTGTTAGACAGGGCATTATAATTATTGGTTCTCAGCATCCGGATTTATAGGCCTGTCGAATTAAATCAATTTTATAACTTTTTAAACATTTTAAATTATGTCAATTTTATTTAAACCCATCCTTCGACCTGAACCGGGAGTGGTTGGCGGAGGAACCCCCAAATTTTATGCATCGATCCACCGAGAGCAGGCGGTTGATCTGAAGAAGTTCATCGCAGATGTCACCAGGGCCTGCACTTTAAACAGGGCCGATGTTCATGCTGCTATTCAGGCTTTTTTGGAAATGATTCCTTACTACCTGGCAGATGGAAAAATCGTAAAACTAGGTGAACTTGGAAGTTTCTACACCACCATCAGCAGTGCGGGTGAAGATGCTCCTGAGGATGTTACAAGCAATAGCATCAAAAAGGCCAATGTTAGGTTCAGGCCGGCGGCAGAGATGAAAAATCTGGTCAGGAACTTTAAGTTTCAAAAACTGGATCAGTCTTCCACTGGTAAATAAACCGGCGAGTGACCATTGATGGCCCTGAACAGGAAACTGTCCCGGGGAAAAACATAGTGAAAGTCCGGTCCATGAAAGGGCCAATGGACTAAAGACTCCTGGATACCAGGATGATATGTGGAACCAAATCCATATGTGATGGAAACTTACATTCATTGAAGGACCGACTTTAGAGTGATTGAGTCGGTCTTTTTTATGTGTCACCCAAAAACAGCCAGGACCTAAATACTACATCACTTTTAGCTTGCGCTGGACAACAACCTCAATTTAATTGCACAAAATACCGGCTTTCAGCAGGTTTCCAATATCAATTCGGTAGACTCCATCGTAACGGGCAACCTGATCATGGAAAAGGCCGGCTACCTGCTGGTTTACGTGAGTAACGAAAGGCAGAGCAACACCCCAGTCTATTTCGATGACCTGGAAGTGACTCTGAGTACGGGTAAAATAGATCAGTACCATGAGTACTACCCGTTTGGACAGGAGACCAGTGCCAGTTGGCAAAGACCTGGCAGCCGTGCCAATGAGTTTAGTTACAATGCGGGGAGTGAGTATTCGCTGGCCACCAAATGGCTGGAAACCTACTACAGACCCTACGACCCGGCACTGGGAAGATTCACCGGTGTAGATGTCCTGGCAGACAACTTCAGTTCTTTAACACCTTATCAGTACGGTTTTAATGATCCGGTCTACTGGAACGATCCGGTGGGGGATAGCCCGGCGGGGTGGTCTTATGTACAGCAAATGTATGGTAATGAGTTTGGCCCTATGTTTTTAACACCTGGGGAGTATGATAGGCAGTTTAGCCATGGTTACAGTTCTAATTGGATGAATACCTAAAGAACTGGTTTCTATCATTCTAATACTTCGGGTTACGGCAATTGGGCAATCCATACTGGAAATTACGATCAACTTCAAGAGGGTGCTTATTTTAATAATGGATTCGGAGAATTTCAGCATCATACGCATTTTGGCCAAATGTGGGTTGATTACGATAATTCAATTGAACTGACAAATGTTGAACATGAAACATTTAACATTTTTGGAACTGAAGTTTCATTATCATTTGGGCTTTCCCCATATGAAGTTTCTGCCGATCGTTCAATACTGTATACATATCCTTTATCCCTGGGAGAGAGTTATATGAAAGGAATTGAAGGAGGGGGCAGGGCAACTATTGATTATGCCTACAACATATTAACACTAGACGGAGATACTTGGTTAGGCTATTACCAGGGAATGGCAAGTATGGCCACAGGACTTTGGGTTCAGGATTTGGTTGAGGCCACTCAGCAAGCTGCCGAAATCGCACCTAAATTGGATAACAATGATATAGCTTATGGAGCTGGTTATTTGACAGAGAAGACTTTAGAGGCAATAATTCTGAGGAGAGCTGCAAGGGCTAAAGGGCCAAGTTCTAAGAATCCAAAAACAGTAACTGAAAGATTACAATCCTATGTAAATAAAGCAGCAAAACAGGTAGATGAAGCCGGTGATAAAGCATTTACTCCAAAACAACTTTCTGCTATGAAAAGGAAGCCTTATCTTCGACCAATGTTTAGAGGAAATCGGATCGATGTAAAAACTCGACAGCTAATGAAAGATGACCCCAATTTAAGGCATTTAGAAGGGAGGTACACAAATGGGCCTGACTTCCGTGATCCTAGCAGTGGTAATTGGTGGGACATCACCACCCAGGGTGCATGGCAATCACATGTCCGTAAATATGGTGCAGGTGGAACATTATTAGATACAAAAATTTACTAGTTGTATTATGTCAGTGAAAGATTTTCAAATCAGATGGGATGATATTGCGTTAAGTTTCTTTAAGGAATTCAAACCCAAAATACTTTCAACAAAAAATAAGCTTATTAATTCACCCTTTGGTTTGACAGAAGATGGTAAGCAAGATTATCGAGGGTTTCAATTGGAAGGTCAACAAATTAGAAAAATTATATTTGAAGAAGCTGACTTCAGCTACAGCAATTTTTCTCGTTCATCATTTGAAAAGTGTGAGTTTAACAAGGTGGTTTTTTCTAAGGCTGATTTCACGGAATTCAGTGAGCGAGGTAATGTGTTTTTTGATTCGGAATTTACAAAATGTAAAATTATAAAAGCAGGAATAGGTTATTTAGGAACTAAATACATAGATGTAGCATTTAATAATTGCAATTTTCAAGGAGCAGTTTTTATCCGACCCGAATACGATCGTTGTTTTTTTGAGAACTGTAAGCTTAATGGTATTGATTTTAATGCTTCTTCATTTGTAGATTGTCAATTTCAAGGCATATTAAAGGAAGTGTGGTTTCGAGGTAATTTTGCAAGTCAAGAAGAGTCCAAACAGTTTGGTCAGAGTAGAGTAAATGAAATGATAAATGTTTCATTTAAATTAGCAGAACTACAAGATGTGACTTTTAGTGATGGATGTGATTTATCCACTGTGATACTTCCTGAGGATTCTACATATCTCTACTGTGATAACTGGGAATCTAGATTGATGAAATTGAAGAATGGTATTACAAAATTGTCTAAAGAGACAGCATTTGAAGTTCAAATTTTCTGTGATAGCTACTTAGTGCATGCTGATAATCAACATCAATACATTTTGAACTCGGAGGATGTAAAAAGAGAGTACGGAGAGGTAGCGGCCCTTCACATAATAACAACCTTAAGTAATTAGAATCCAGGTTTTAGGAACGTCATTGTGTAAGGAAACCCAGCAACATAAACCCGGCGTGGATGTCGTATACCGGCCGGCTACCTGCTGGTGTATGTGAGTAACGAAAGGCAGAGCAACACCCCAGTCTATTTCGATGACCTGGAAGTGACCCTGAGTACGGGTAAAATAGATCAGTACCATGAGTACTACCCGTTTGGACAGGAGACCAGTGCCAGTTGGCAAAGACCTGGCAGCCGTGCCAATGCGTTTAGTTACAATGCCGGGAGTGAGTATTCGCTGGCCACCAAATGGCTGGAAACCTACTATAGACCCTACGACCCGGCACTGGGAAGATTCACCGGTGTAGATGTCCTGGCAGACAACTTCAGTTCTTTAACGCCATATCAGTACGGTTTTAATGACCCGGTCTACTGGAACGATCCAGTGGGGGACAGCCCGGCGGGTGGTCTTATGTACAGCAAATGTATGGTAATGAGTTTGGCCCTATGTTTTTAACACCTGGGGAGTATGATAGGCAGTTTTGGCATGGCGGTGGGTCTAACTGGATGAATCAATTTAGAAATTTCTACAATTCGAACACCTCAGGATTTTACAATTGGGCCGTGGGAACTGGTAATTTAGAAAAATTGCCAACAGGACAATATAAGAGCAATGGAAGCGGTGGTTTTGTAAGATCCAGTATTAATTTTATTTGGAATCAACTTGGCGGTGATGAAATTAAACTTGAAGGAGATGTAAGTAAGCTTGATCCAGATAGGATATACAAATTCTTTGAAGGCGCTTGGGAAGTAGCAAATGGTTCAGGAAGTATTGAGATTTCAAATGTGTTTGAGGCCACACTTTATGCGTTTTATGGATATAACGAGTTGGTTTTAGATGAAACTGGAATAGAAAAGGTTAAAAATGATCCGTGGGCAGTGAAGATTGATAAGAAGTTAGTCGACATGGCACGAAATGATCCTAAATTTGGTAAAGAAGAATTTTCCTTTCGTTTCAAAGAACTATATAGATTTGGTGGTGACAGAGCTCCAGGTGACATGAAAGAGCAATTAAAAGGTTTTTGGAAGGAAGAGTACAGAGCTACCTGGGATGTAGCTTCAAAAGAGTTGACTTGGCTCCTAAGACATGCTCATGTAGATGGTTGGGTGAAAGTTGGTGAAAATGGCTCAATAACGATACAACATAATCTACGAGATGTTTTAGATTTAAGACGTGGGGCTCAAAGTAGAGGTTATTATGATGAAGTGGTTGATAAATTAGGTTATATCTGGCACGATTTGATGGGTGCTAGTGAGGCTGATGTAATTGCAAACTGGAGAACGAAATATTAGAATAAATGAAAAAATATTATATTATCTATTTGAGTTTAATTTTCATTCAATGTGGTACACCTGGAGTAATGAAAGGTGACAAATTGGGAGAAGAAGATTTGAGCTACATGGCTAGTCTTGGAATTCTCGATGATGATGAAGAAATCATACTATTTAGTTCAAACTTTGATATAATTCAAAGTGGAAATTATTATTCAAATAAACGATTGGCTTCTTATTGGCAATACAAAAAAAGCCCTCGAAATAATTACATTAAATCTGCTAAATATGATGAAATAGATTCAATTAAAGCCGTTCAGGGAGGATTTAAAGCAGCTCCAAAAATAGTTGCTTATCTAGCTAACGGAGAAAGGATGGAATTCTATTTTGATTGTGAGAATTCTGAGGTTTCAGGTATCAAGGATGATATTCTGCAATATATGAATAAATAGTTGCGGTAATAAAACAAAGTTGTTTTAAGTCAAGTATAGTTGACGCTAAAGATAAATAATACAACGTTCCGTTCTGGGAAATCTCCCGCAGGACCACTGAAACTTAAAAAATGAACACCGAAGGATTCGTTATTCACTTCGTGCCAGGCATGAACAGATAGAATTGCTGGAATACATTGTTTAGAAATTTGGTCAAAAGAAAGCCAGGGAGGTCTACAACAGGATAGAAAAAGTACTTTCAGAAATAACTGAAATGCCAGAGATGTACAAATCATCCAAGAAGAAGAAAGGTCTTAGGAAATGTGTTTTTAGCAAGCAAAGGAGCATAAATTATCGGAAACATGATGATCATATTGAGATTGTGAGCTTCAGGCAATATCGAAAGAACCCAAAGAAATTTAAGGCGTAGTGGAAACGTTCAGGCTTCCCGGAAAGGAAAAAAAGGTAATAAAAAAAGATTGGTGGTTTGATCCTCCGGATGATAAGGGAAATAGTCTATTGGCAAGTGCTGGCTTACATAAAAGAATTATTGGAGACTGAAGAGATGGTTCGAAGGGCTGAGCAATCAGAAAGAGATATAGCAGCAGGCAATACAATCAGTTCCAGTCAGTTTAAAGAAGATTTTGAAAAGTAGAAGAAAAGAAGACTCCTTTTTGCAAAGTACCGGGTCTAATTCTGTTCTTAATTTTAGTAATTTCGATGAAACTTTTTACTTTTGCTTTTTTATACTGTCTAAATAGTTATGAACCAATCATCTAAATTTTTAACTATCTGGGTCATTTTATTCTTTTTGTTTTTGAATCAGTCGCATGGTCAATATAAAAGAGGGTACTATGTAGATCAATTGGGTCAGGAAATATCCGGATACCTCAATGTCGACCAGAAAGAAAAAGCACTTCAGTTTAAATTTAAAAAGCAATCCTTTCCTGTAAAGATTCCTTTTGATTCTATTCAAGCCATCTCTGTAGGTAATAAATATTTCGAGAAGCATATTATTGAAATAGATAAATCACCTGATCGGGGTGAAGGTATTTCATCTTCACCAGAATTATCATTAACCAGAGAAACTGCGATGCTGCAATTAGCATTAAAGGGAAAAATATCTCTATACGTATACCACCATAATAAAATTAAGAGGTTCTATTTCAGAATTGATGATTTGGAGCCACAACTATTGAAGTATAAAAAATATCGTGGCACCAATGGAAAAATACGGTTAAACAGGACCTATCTGGAGCAAATCGTAGAATCATTGTTATGTACAGATGTTACCACTTCGGAAATTGAAAACACAGCATACACGCTCACAGAGCTTCTGGACGTGGTAAAAGAAGCAAACCATTGTGCCGGAGCAGATTATAAAAAGCTACTAAAGTCACCCCATGAAGGACTGGAGCTAAAGCATAAATTGGGTAGTCATCATGCTGGATATCAAATGAGCAACAAAGTAACGACAGGTGGTGATATAAAAATTAAAAATTTGTCATCTTTTACCTATGGAGCGGAATTGGCTTATGTGTTTCCTGGACGGAAATGGTCAGTATTTGGGGAACCTACATTTCTAAAATTCGAAGGGTCTGGTAAAACCGCGGTACAAAACATTGACGTCACCATTAATTCGCTGATTCTTCCGATTGGAGTTAAGAAACATCTTTCTTTAAGCAACAATGTGAAGGCCGCAATCGGCTTGAGTTATATTATAGAATTGAGCGGTAACTCCGTTGTTGATTTTGGAAGCAATGAGTGGTCTTCTATAGAATTTCCAATTACTAACTACCCTGGATTAGGATTCAGCATGGAATATTTGGGGAGATATTCCGTTGAGGCGAGATATTCTTATAAAAATAATATAATAGGTAACGAAGACCGGTGGAACTCGGGGTTTAGTTCATTTTCTTTGATTGCCGGGTTTAAGCTTTTTTAATCTTCTGAATCAATACCATCATTACAAATTCAACGCATTCCTATGATCAAACTGTCTAAAATAATATTCATGATATTTGGGAGCATCATATTAAGTTCTTCTCTCAATGCTCAAAAAATAAAATTTGGTGATATACCATTGGAAGATCTTAAGATGGAGGTCTACGAACATGATTCAGCAGCCGGTGCGGTGATACTCCATGATGTTGGAGAGTTTGATGGGAATAACATTACTTTCACCAGGCATATCAGGGTGAAAATTCTAAAGAAGTCAGGTCTTGACTGGGGAAACTGGATTTTCAATACTCCCTCCAAAGGAAATTTCAAGGTCCTTGTATTCAATCTGGAATATGGTGTGGTGAATAAGGAAAGGGCAAATTCCAATGACATTTACATGGAGGATGTTGTGGATGATTTCATCGTAACCAAAGTTTTTGCACCTAATGTAAAAGTTGGAAGTGTGATTGATATCCTGTATACACATTCTGGAGTACCACTAGAATGGAGATTTCAGGAAAGAATACCGATAAGATACAGTAACCTCAAAATGAGTTTGTCAAAATACGTAAAGTTCAATAGATCATTTTATGGCTTTGAACCAATAGAAACTGTATCTGAAAACGAGTGGAAAGCTACAAACATGCCAGCATTCAGGTTTGAACCTTACCTGAATAATTATACAAATTACATAACAAAGTTTGAGTTTCAACCCATTCCATCCTTGCTCGATTTGTCATGGAAAACCATCAATGAAATCCTGATGAAAAGTACTCGTTTTGGAGGAATTTTACGACACTCAAATTTTTTAGATCCATTTGCTGAAGAATTAAAAGCCAAAGACATCACGGACCTGGAAAAAATAAGAGTGGCTTATCAGTATGTAAAGGAAAACATTAAATGGAATGGTGAAAAGTCAATCTGGGGGTCTGTTGCAGTAAGAACCAAATTTACAAAGGATCATAGTGGCAACAGTGCTGATATCAATCTGATCCTGGCTTCACTGCTGCTGAAGGTTGGGATAAACTGTAAACCTATAGTATTAAGCACCAGGGATAATGGAACACTTGATTTACGTTATCCGTCTATTTATAAGCTCAATTATGTTGTCATTCTGGTGCAGCATGGAGATATCACAATGAAGTTGGACGCAACTGAAAAGAACCTGGTCCCTGGGTTATTGCCGACACGATGCATCAATGGTAGCGGAATTATTGTTGAACCAACCGGCCTGGAAAGAATAAACCTCAATGAAAATGATGGGGAGTATAGTAATCAATACGTGAAAATCTCTATCAGCCCGGAGATGACAGCCAGTGCCCATATCAGTCAACAATACCGCAACTACAGCTATTTACAATGGGCAGATCAACGAGATAAACAATCTAACGATGACGAATTGTTTTTAAATGAAATTAAGAAGAGTTATGCTGAGATTGACATTCAGGAATACAAAGTAAAATCCAGACAGTCAGAAAAGGCCAAATGTACGGAATCACTGAAAATTGATCTGACTGATCGATTACTGGACCTTGGTAGTGAGGTGATTTTCAATCCTATAGTCATGTTTGAATTTGACGAAAATCCATTTAAGGCAGAAAGTAGAAGGTTTCCAATTGACCTGACCTGTAAAAAGAATATCAAATCAACTATTTCCATATCAGTACCTGAAAACTTTTCAGTTGTTTCAATTCCAGAACCGGTAAAACTGACTAATCCAGAAGGAACTGCTATTTTCACATTCTATACAACCAGCACCGGAGGAGCTATTCAAATCAAAATGAACCTGAAATTGAACCAAAGCATCTATTCAGCTACGGAGTACGAAGGATTGAAACAATTCTTTACAGAAGTGATCAAAAAGGTTCAGGAACCAGTGCAACTTCAAAAAGTATAATGCATTACTTATGTATAGAATATTATTATTGAGCTTGAATCTTGTATGTTATCTCAGTGCGGTTGGGCAGGAATTCGCAAAAATCACCAGTAAAGAAACTGTTTACCAGATACTTGACGAAAAAAGCGCACTAATCAATGATCATTACACCATCACTATTAATTCCGAGAAAGGTAAACCTTTTGCGGTATACAGAAATTACAGCGATCAGTTTAGGAAAATAACACAAGTCAATATTACCATTTTTGACTCCAATGGTAACAAAGTCAAAAAGCTCAACCAATCCAATGGCCATGAATTTGGGTTTAGCCCTTCAAACGAAATAGATGATGGTAAGGTATTGGTGATTGATCCTGAGTATCAGAACTATCCATTCACTATGAAAGTGGAATCTAAAATTAAACTTAACGGTTTCCTGAGCCTACCCACATGGTTGCCACAGTATTACTTCCACCTAACTGTGAATCATGCCAGTTTAAAAGTAATTGCTCCGGAAAACATTAAACTTAACATTCTATCAAACCATATAGAGGAATCTTCTGTGGTTGAGAATGGAAGAGTTATAAGAACTTACGAGGTATTAAACCTACCTTCACAAGATGAAAAGGTCCGCTACCAGGATTTCTATGATGAGTGTGCCAAAGTGATGATTGCTCCATCTCAATTTCAAATGGATGGAACTAAAGGCGGAAATGATAGCTGGACTCAATTTGGAGATTGGTTCCTGAGTTTGAACAACAAACCATACAAATTACAGGAATCAACTAAACAATATATCCACAAAATAGAATCGAAGGAGAAAAAAGAAATTATCAAGCACCTGTATGCACACATGCAAGACAAGACCAGGTACGTTTCTATCCAGCTGGGAATTGGAGGATTCAAATCAATGTCTGCCTGGGAGGTTGAAAAATTAGGGTATGGAGATTGTAAAGCCCTTACCACTTACATGAAAAGCTTGCTGGATTACGCTGGTATATCTTCAAATTATGTACTGGTGCGAGCGGGTAGGGACGTTCCAGATGTGATCAAAAACTTTCCCAGTTCCCAATTCAATCATGTATACCTGGGTGTACCGCTAGAAGGTGATACAATATTTCTTGAATGTACTAATCAGAATTTACCAGCAGGCCACACAGGTTCATTTACAGACGATAGAAATGTACTGTGGGTGGCAGAAGGAAATAGCCAGATTATTAGATCCCGTATTTATACAAAAGAAGAGAACATAAAGAAAAGTGTTGCTGAAATGAAGTTGTCCTCTAATGGAGATGCCGTAGTTGACATGAAAATTAAAAGCGGCGGGGTGTTCTTTGATGAGCTTCTAAGGTATAAAATATCAAAGGAAGACCAGATTGAACTATATAACCAAAGTTTATTTGATTACGATGATTTTACGATCACCGACTTTAACTACCTGCACAAATATCGCGATCAGCCAGTTTTTGAAAAATCATACTCACTCAAAATAAATGGTTTTGGAAAAAAAGTGGGTGATAGAATAATTCTTCCGGCAATACCACTGAAGTCGATAGATAATTATATTGATTTTGATGAATTAAAAAGGTATGCTTCTGTGAAAAGAGGGTTCACAATACTGGACCAGGTTACGCTGAAGATGGACGATAACTTTTGGGTGGAAAAGGCGATGGACACAGTAATAGAATCTCCCATCGGAAAGATTGAGGTGCTTGTTGAATTTGATGGTAAAAACCTGGTCATGAAAAGGAAGTTATCCATTGAAAAAGGTCAGTATGTGGATGATAAATATTCACTGTTTCAGGAATTTAGAGACAAGGTGAAAAAATTAGAACGAAATAAAATTGTTTTAAATGTTAAAACCTGACAGACTTTGAAATTTTCAAATGACAGAAAATTGTAAACTCCATTACTGGCTTCTGCTATCCACTTAAGTCTGGAAATAAACCGTGTAGCATTTCTTAACTCAGGCTGGTTTGAGCATCAAAAGGTATAATTACTGCAAGTCTGGAAATTATGATGAAATTTCAGACATTGTTCACTTTAATATTTGTCGCAACTGCATGTAACCAGATGGACAAAAAACAAAACTTCCTGTATTGTAATAAGCCTATAGGAGCTGCAAATAGACCTTATGCTACAATCCACATAACAACCGAAGGTGTAAAATGTCCAGTAAATCAAAATGATTATCCTGATGAAATATTGATCTTACAGTAAAAGATGACTTGTTTGAATAGTTCCTCGAATTTGCCATATCTAATAAAATCGACCACAATTTAGATTCATTGAGAAAACTTTATTCATACTGGGGCAGCAAGATAGAGTTATACAGGGATAATGATTCATATGATTACATCACAATTTTAAACCCGGAAGAGTATGATTTATTCTTTGGAGGGCTCAAACAAACTTTGGACACCATTCATAATTCATACGCTCTATTAACCTTAATGGATCGGTCAATTTCGAGATGGGATCATGGTCTGTCACCAATTTTCAATAAGTATGATACTATATATGGAGATTTCACGGTTAATGATCATTGGAATATGAGAAAAGAAAGAAAGAAAGATTTATCAACTACCATGTCCTTCATTTAACATTGATTCTATACAGTACCTTTACATTGAAGGTAACTGGTGTGAATTAGATAGAAATGTTTTAAAGCTATATGACTGATCACCTGGTTGTTTTAAGTCTCCCGCAAGGCTACTGAAACTTAAAAAATGAATAACGATGGTCTCTGACCTGTTTTTATAAGCAGAACCAGATTCAGGTAAAATAGAAACAATTTGCACTCTGAAGTGTGTCAAATATACCAAAAAGCTCTAGAATGGACCAACACAGCAAATAGACCTATGTAAATTACGATGAAATATTTTATAACAATAATATTCTTTTTGATCCTTGGGTGCACCAGTTATGATGATAGTGAACTATCATGCATAGTTATTAGTCACATCGGTGCAGCCAATAGGCCACATTATACCAAAGTAATTACGACTCAAGGAAAATCATGTCCCATCAATAATGAAGACTATCCTGACGAGATATTAATGGTTGAGGCAAGTGATGATGTGTTTAATATAATTTTGTCTCATATTTACTCCCATAGATTATCGTATAATTTGGACTCACTAAGAAAGCTTTACTCTATTTATGGAGATAAAATAGAGCTATATGATAATGAAAGTATTGTTGAGGTTTTTTCAGTTGTTACCTATAAGGAGTATAATAATTTTTATCAGCCACTTTACTCCAAACTTGATTCAGTAAATGGAACTTCGGAGTTGATAGAAATACTTAAAACAACGATTCAGCCAGGGGATCACGGTATGTTACCACATTTTACACGGCACGACACCATATCTGGAGAATTCTTTCTTATAGATCATTGGAATACCCAAACAAGAAGGAGGTTTTCCCAATTGCCATGCCCCGCATTCAGAATTGATACCACTAAATATCTTTACATTGAAGGCCATTGGTATGAATCAGACGGGGATAAGTTGAGATTATATGATTAAGTAAACCCAAGCTGGGTGACTGAATGAAAGTGAAGACCCATTACTATTAATGGAAATTCTAATTCGTACGGTTTCCAATATCAATTCGGTAGACTCCAACGTAACGGAAAACCTGATCATGGAAAAGGCCAGGTATCAGTTGGTTATGCCGTTGGGGCCTTCGGTCCGGCGGTGATCCGTTCCTACAATTCTTCATTCATTTTGAATGTATCTGCGGTTCAAGACAGGTAGAAAGACCTGTCAGCACACTAAATGCAGGATATTTTTTAACATGTTAGTTGACTAATTATGTTAAATCGTTATTTTGAATAAATGAAAAAATTAATGAGCATAGAAGAACTTAGATTACAGCTTCATGAAGTGATCGATACAATTACAGATAGTGCAAAGCTTCAAGCTCTCAATACTTTGTTACAAGGCTCCAGGAGTTCCCATAAATCCATGTCTATAGAAGAGTATGTGGGAGCGATAGATGAAGCCAGGCAACAAATTAAAGAAGGAAAGTATCTTAGCATTGATGAATTAGAAAAGGAATCTGACAATTGGTAAAAAAGCAAAAGAAAGGCAGTTTGGTCTAATAAGGCAAAGGTGTCATTGAAAGACCATGATGATCCCAACCAGCAGCTAAGAAAGTAAAAGCAGCAACCATCAACTCATCCAAAACCCACAATACAGATCCTGAGAAATAGCAATTGGTCGAATATTATCCAAATAATCCAGGAAACATCAGGAGATATTTTAGGTGGAGTTACAGAGTAGTGTATGAGATCAATGAAGAAACCATAGATATTTTGAATGTTCTACATACCAGTCAAGAGCCTACTCAAAAGTAAGTTCATAGTCATTACTACAGCTCCCCTTGGTCGCTCAATACTTGAGTGCAAGACTTATCGTTTCTTGGTAAATTGGAGTTCGTGTGCTGCTCGTTCAGACTTCTCTGCAGATCGTGAATAACATCAAAAAGATTAGAGGACCCAAAAAATATTTTTTTTTTCCAGGAGTGATATTTCTATTTCAGGAACTTTCCTTTAAAGTTGGTCTTTTTGGCCCTGCTACTGGAGGGTTTGTTATGAATGGAAATAGTTGCGATGATTATGGAAAGACTAACTTTGAGGTCTCTGGTACCATTGCTGGGTGGAATCTTGAAACAAGGGAGTTTGCTTTTGGAATAGACTAGAGTTGGGATCAGGCTTTCAGTATGACAAAGATTATTCCTCTTTATATGAGTCAGTATCAAACAGTTATAATAAGATGAGTTTTATTAATAGAAATGTATTATTTGCAGGCCTGCTCATTTCAGTTTCAGTAGGAATTATTTTAACAGCAAGAGGTTTGCTTGAAGATGAACTATTTGAGAGTGGTTATCTTTATCACATAAAGGATTCTTGTCAAGCAAATGTTATTGCAGTTTTCAATGTCAATGACGCAATTAATCTATATGAACATTTTAAAATGACAGGAGAGTATGCTTTCCCTGATCATGTATCTTATTCTGGTTCAACCGCAATTAATCCCTCCAAATCGGTGAAAGTTATTAATTATTTAAATGATTCTTTGATTATTGAAGTTGAATACCCTAATCCGTATTACAATCAAAATCCAAAAAATCAGCTAAATAAAAACAAGTGGAAAACTGGATATACCCTCAGGGAATTTTTAAATCAAAAAGAAGCATCGGAATTGTTGAAGTGCCAATAAAGCTCATCATGGCAACCTGATCATGGAAAAGGCTGGCTACCTGCTGGTTGTGCCGTTGGGGCTTTCGATCATATGGTGATCCGTTCCTACAATTCGTCATTCATTTTGAATGCATCTGTGGTCCAGACAGGTCGAAAGACCTGTCAGCACATCAGGGCAATATCTGGCAGGACATAAGAATATCATATCCACAGAACTGTATCAACAGGCAAATATTGAAGGGTTGAAAGAACAATTGAAGAGGTATCATCTGTTGAAGTAATAACATTACTGTATTAGTGATAATATTACTAAACGAGAATGGTAATATCTTTTGAAAAAGTGTTATTTTGTAAAAAAGGAAAGGTTATGAATAAGGTAATAGATAAGGAGCTGATCAGTCATTTGCTAAAACTAGAAGTTGATCAGCAAGAGAAAGTGCTGGCTTACATAAAAGAATTATTGGAGACTGATGAGATGGTTCGAAGGTCTGAGCAATCAGAAAGAGATATAGCAGCAGGCAATACAATCAGTTCCAGTCAGTTTAAAGAAGATTTTGAAAAGTGGAAGAAAAAGAAAAGGGAAAACAGTATCAAGTAGAATTTACACAATCCTCCAAGGTCTATTTTTATGAAGTACTTGAATATTTATACGACCATTATCCACTTGAAAGAGCAGAGGAAATAGCCACAGAATTAGAATCGACAGCTCAAAGCCTAAAAGATCAACCACATCGCGGATCACCAGAGAAACGGTTAAGTCACAAAAGTCAGGCCTATAAGTTTATCTTGTACCAGAGAACTTCAAGAGCCCAGATAAAGATCATTTATTACATAGAAGAGCAATCAGGGATTGTTTATGTAACAGATTTTTTCCCCACTGAGAAGGATTACTCAGAGATCTCAAAAAGAAGTTAGTCATATGGATCAAACTGAAATGAATGCTCTAAAACTGGAGCTAATAAGGAAAATATGTGATTGTAAAGATGAAGTATTGTTATTGCAGATCCGAAACATCTTATTGGAATCTGATGATGAAGACGATATATAAGCGTAAATGATGGTTCTCCCCATTGCTGGGTGGAATCTTGAAACAAGAGAGTTTGCTTTTGGAATAGACTTGAGTTGGGATCAGGCTTTCAGTATGACAAAGATTATTCCTCTTTCTATGAGTCGGTATCAAACTGTTATAATAAGATGAGTTTTATTAATCGAAATGTATTATTTGCAGGCCTGTTCATTTCAGTTTCAGTAGGAATTATTTTAACAGCAAGAGGTTTGCTTGAAGATGAACTATTTGAAATTGGTTATCTGTATCACATAAAGGATTCTTGTCAAGCAAATGTTATTGCAGTTTTCAATGTCAATGACGCAATTAATCTTTATGAACATTTTAAAATGACAGGAGAGTATGCTTTCCCTGATCATGTATCTTATTCTGGTTCAACCGCAATTAATCCCTCCAAATCGGTGCAAGTTATTAATTATTTAAATGATTCTTTGATTATTGAAGTTGAATACCCTAATCCGTATTACAATCAAAATCCAAAAAATCAACTAAATAAAAACAAGTGGAAAACTGGATACACCCTTAGGGAATTTTTAAATCAAAAAGAAGCACCGGAATTATTGAAGTGCCAATAAAGCTCATCATGGCAACCTGATCATGGAAAAGGCCAGGTATCAGTTGGTTATGCCATTGGGGCTTTCGGTCCTACGGTGCTCCGTTCCTACAATTCTTCATTCATTTTGAATGTATCTGCGTTTCCAGATAGCTCAAAAGAGCTGTCAGCACACTAAATGCAGGATATTTTTTTAACATGTTAGTTGACTAATTATGTTATAAAATCGTTATTTTGAATAAATGAAAAAGGCAATGAGTACAGCAGAACTTAAAGCAAGACTTCATCAAGTGATTGATGTATTAACAGATGAGAGGAAATTACAAGCGATATATACTTTACTGCAAGATGACTTAGATCCCGTACTCAAAGATAAGCTTACTTCAAGAGCTTTAAAGTCTAATCAGGACATTAAAGAAGGCAAGGTTCATTCAAGGAAAGAAGCTGAACAAAAACTCCGATCTCGTTTAGGTATATGAAAGTAATTTATACCGACCAGGCGATAGATAGTCTGGAAGAATCAATCCGTTTTTATATAGAAGAGCAAGGAATGCCTGTTGAGAAGGCAGATTCATTAATTGTTGAGCTATTCGATCGAGCAGATAGTCTTGGTGAGAATCCACAACTTGGCCAATATGAAGAATACCTTGAGCATTTAAATGAAGGACATAGGAGACTAGTTGAAGGTCATTTTAAAATCATTTACAAAATTGGTGATGATCAAATAAGTATCACAGATTTTTTTGATACTCGACAAAATCCTTCAGACATGAAAAGTTGATGTACTTGAGGAGTATGCTTGTTTTATTTAGCTTCAAAATGACTAACCGTATAGCGAGATAATTTGGAGAAAATAATAGGCTGAACTACTCGGGGTATCGAAAACTTTGAACCTTAAGTCCCACAGGTACCGCAATTATTAGTTCAAGTCATAATAGAAAACATGAAAATTACAGACCTAATCCGGCCCTTAATGTACATCAGAAGGCAATCAAAGCATATGTTCAACACTGGGGCTATTAGTACATTACTGCTGGTCTATTCTCAGTCGGCAGGACAAAATCAAGTTGATCCGAATGAAGGAATGAAAGTATATTTCAAGTCTTTTTATGTTCTGACAATTACACCCACAACGCTGAATGAACTGCAAGATTCGGGTGCCTTGATTGGATTACTGTCAGAACCTGGTTTTTTGAATGAACTTAATGGATTATTAGAGGATTTTGATAGTTACAAGTCCAAGCCAAAATATCGTATAGCAGACTACAAAATTGGAATGATTTTTAAGCTGAATGATGGTCAGACTGGATATATAGCTGGCAACAACTTTCCATATATCGATTACAATGGAAGGGTGATAAAAGACAAGAAATATTGTTTCTTGAAATTGCTTGTTAAGTACATAGATAACCCGGAGTTAGAGAAGTTTGTGAAAAACGGATTTAAACTTTCTTTCTAAATGGTTTCCATTAGTTCGCGCTCGCCTGACTGCAATGGAGACGAGTGCAAGCCATAATGGATAGTAACAATAAAAATACAGAGACCTGCAGAAATAGTGGGTCTTTTTGTTTTGAAGGCAAGGTTTTGATGTAGCTATACTTCACATCAACAGAAATTAGGTAATGCACTCAGAAAGAATATTTTACAGTTGATATTTAATTGAACATTACGTAAATTATATGTAGATATCAACTCCTCAGACCATGAGCCTCATCAAGTTTTTCCTTGGGCTGAGTGCATTGATAGTTGCAACAACTGTTTGTGCTCAGCAATTTACAATGACAGGCTTGGAACGGAGTGGGGGCGATGTTATTATCAATTACGATTTACTGGACACTGTCAGCCATCGAAACTATACCATTCATCTTTATCATTCCCTGGATGATTACATTAACCCTCTTAAGGCTGTTGAAGGTGATGTTGGAATAGACATTCCAATTGGAAAAAATAAACAAATCATATGGCACGCTCAGAAGGAGTTAGGGAGTGATTTCAATGGGACCATTCACTTAGAGGTAAGAGGTCATGTGTACATTCCTTTTATCAGGTTAAATGGTTTTGATGATTATCAGTCCTTTACACTAAAGAAACCTTACCGGATCAGTTGGACGGGAGGAAGAGGCAATCAACTCCTTGATTTCATCTTATATAGAAATGACCAGCGCATAACCAGTTTCTCTAATATCGCCAATGTAGGAGAGTACGAACTTGTTTTTTCAGGAGTAAAACCGGGAAAGGACTACTACTTCATCATTGAAGATCAGAAAAATAAAGATGAAGTGATCATCACTGAATCTTTTGCCATTAAGCCTGGTCTGTTGCCTTCGTTGCTAAAAGTATCAGGTGCTTTGGGTGCAGGAGCAATTGTGGCAGCAATTTTACTTTCAGAAGATCCCATTCCCGAACCTATTGATCCATAAATTTCCTTGTTATGAAACCTCTTTTGCTAATTCTATCACTAACTATTGTTGCTTCCGTTCCATCCTTTTCTACCATCATCAGGGTGAATAATGACACTGAAGTTGAGGCTGATTACACCACCATCCAGGATGCTCATGATGCTGCCACCGCCGGGGACACTATTTATGTTGAGCCTTCTGCATCAGACTATGCTGGCTTCACCTGCAGCAAGCAACTGGTAATTATTGGTGGAGGATGGGATTTGTCTGAAAATTACCCCGATAATTATAAGTCTTCGAATGACACAAGAGTATTTGGACAAAATAATTTTAATTCAGGAAGTGAAGGAAGTATTGTGATAGGAATATTTTTCGATTTCTCAAATACAAACTATGCTGCACTTCATGTTTATGCGGAAGGTGTTGAAATCTCCAGATGTCAGATAGCAAATCAATCTACTAGCAGAAATGGGATACATATTTCTGCAAACAATACAGTATTGAGTCAAAATTACCTGCATGGAATTACAATAGACGCCAACATTACAGGCACTTTAATAAGAAATAATTTCATTGTTAGCGGCGGGAATTCGGTCACCATTCCAAGTACCTCAGTTGCTACCTGGATTAACAATATTTTCTCTCTCACCATTACGATGAATGAGCAGGTGATGTCCAATAATATTAATTTAAGCAGTGGGCTTACCCTGGTGAACTGCAGTTTGTCTAATAATATCGATGCACAACTAAGTTCCGAAATATTTGGCACTACCAATGGTAATTTTGGTGACGTTGCTCCCGATGACATTTTTTCACCTTCGGAGACTGGTCTAAGGTACTATGAACTTAACAGTACATCTGCTGCGCTGGGAGCCGGAGTGAGTGGTGAAGATTGTGGCATGTACGGAGGAGACTATCCGTTCAAGTTATCAGGATTACCTCCAATTCCATTGGTTACAGATTTTTTTCAATCAGGAGCAGGAAGTAATACATCGCCTATTCAGGTAAGGGTTTCTGTTGAATCTAATAACTAAACCAGTAGCGTGCGGGCATCACATCTCAATATATTGATGTTACCCCAGTTTGTCTTTACCATCATTTTCCTGATGGTATTGAAGGTAGCTGACGCTCAAAATATATCCAAACTGGAATACTTTTTTGACGAAGATCCCGGATATGGTAATGGACAGGAGGTAAGTATTACCGCTGACACCTTAATTACAGATCTTACATTTAATGTGGACATCAGCAGTTTGTCAGATGGTTTTCACAAGTTGTCCATCCGTTTTCAGGACGAAAATGGTGTCTGGGGTCATACCACCCAAAGTACGATCTATAAAATTGCAGCAGGCACTTTGACCTCAAATTCCAACGTGTCTAAGCTGGAATACTTTTTTGACGAAGATCCCGGATATGGCAATGGACAGGAAGTAAGTATTTCCGCTGACACCTTAATTACAGATCTTACATTTAACGTGGACATCAGTAGTCTGTCAGATGGTTTTCACAAGTTGTCCATCCGTTTTCAGGACGAAAATGGTGTCTGGGGTCATACCACCCAAAGTACGATCTATAAAATTGCAGCAGGCACTTTGACCTCAAATTCCAACGTGTCTAAGCTGGAATACTTTTTTGACGAAGATCCCGGATATGGCAATGGACAGGAGGTAAGTATTTCTGCTGACACCTTAATTACAGATCTTATATTTAATGTGGACATCAGTAGTTTGTCAGATGGCCTTCACAAGTTGTCCATCCGTTTTCAGGACGAAAATGGTGTCTGGGGCCATACCATCCAAAGTACGATCTATAAAATTGCAACGAGCAACTTACCCACGACCTCAAATTTGGTTAAAATGGAATACTTTTTTGACGAAGATCCAGGATATGGTAGTGGGAAGGGGTTGAGCTTTACTGCTGATACATTGATATCGGACCTCACATTTGATGTCGACATCAGTAGCTTATCCGATGGTTTTCACAAGTTGTCTATCCGCTTTCAGGATGAAAATGGTGTATGGGGTCATACCACCCAAAGTACGATTTATAAAATTCCAGCTTCTACAACGTCAACATTAAGTAACGTTAGTTACATGGAGTACTATATTGATAGCGATCCAGGCAGGGAGAATGGTATTGAAATCAGTTTTTCCCCAGGAACTTCTGTTGAAGAAGTAGCCTTCGAAATTGATGTGACGGCTGTGGATGAGGGTGATCATTACCTTTATGTTCGTGCAAAAGATGATAATGGCCAATGGTCAATAGTGCAGAACAGTTATTTTAGAGTATGTAATACAGATGTACCTGAGTTGCATGCTGCTACAGACATCACAACTTCGAGTTTTGTGGCCTCATGGGAGGTCGTACCGGGAGCCACAGCGTATCGGCTGGACGTCTCATCAGATACCTTTAATACCTTTGTCAGCGGATATCAGGATGCGGAATACTTTGTGAACTCAGCTGAAATATCCGGACTGAATGAAGGCACCACCTATCAGTTTCGGGTGAGAGCAGTTGATGGATGCCCAAGTTTAAATTCCGACACGCTGGAAGTTGATGTGCCTTTGTCTTCTCCCTCTTCCCAACCCAGCAACCTTCAGTTCAACAATCCCACGGAAAACGGATTCCAGGTTACCTTCTCTGCCGCTTCAGGAAGCCCTTCTGGATACCTGATCATTAGAAGAATTAATGAGCCTCCCGAGTTTACACCTGTGGATAATACAGCATACACACAAGGGCAGAATGTTGGTAATAGTGAAGTAGCATTCATTGGTAATACACTGGGATTCGTAGAAACTACATTAGAAGCTAATATGGATTATTTCTATAGCTGTTACGCTTTTAACAATTCCGGATCATTATACGCCTATAATACAGAAAATCCTTTGACAGGGAACTTTTACACGGTTGCAGCTGAGCCGGCTAATTCGCCAACTGCATTTACTTTGAATGAAGTGCTGGACGTATCCATTTCAGCCAGTTTCTCACATTCCTCTGGAGGTGCCGATGGGTATCTGATATTGCGAAGTGAAAACGAAACTACCAGTGGGTTGCCTTCTGATGGCGTCAACTATAATGCCTCTGAAACAATTGGGGATGCTACTGTAGTTCAGGTCAGTGACTCTACAGGTTTTCTGGATCAGGGGTTGAGCGAAACAACTAGTTACCACTATTTTATCTATGCTTACAACGGACTGGATAATCATATCAACTATAACACCACAACCCCTCTAGAGGGGACAGCAACTACATTACTAAATATACCTGATGAACAACCCGTTAATTTTCAGGTAAGCGCATTGACCGAAACCTCTTTTGATATTGGGTTTGAAGAAGCCGTTGGTACAGTATCCGGATATTTAGCGGTAAGGCAAGCAGAAAGTTTTCCTGAATCTGTTCCAGTGCATAATACAGTCTACTCTGAAGGACAGTTGATTGGTGACGCTGAAATCGCCTATGTTGGTTCTGGGACAATGTTTAGCGAAACAGGATTTAATAGCAACACCACGTTCTATTATCGCATCTATGCTTATAATGAAAATGACACATTGGTTAGTTATAACCTCAGCGATCCATTGATGGGAATTGCTTCTACTCTTGTGTATGAACCCGCAGGCCAGGCAGCAGGCATCTGGTTTGAAAATATATCGAGCACCTCAGTTGATGTAAGCTGGAATTTCTCAGGAACTTCTCCGGATGGGTACATAGTACTGAGAGAACAGGGATCTGTCAGTTCAACACTGCCAAATGATGGTACTTCTTATGCTGTTGGAGATAGCGTAGGAAACGCCATTGTTGGTTACATAGGTACTGACACCACATTTTCAGATTTAACACTCAACGGAGGAACTAATTATACTTATACAGTATATGCCTATAATGGAACCGCAACAGCTGTCAATTATAATACCGAGTTGTCTGGCACCAATCAGGCTGATATGTTAACCATACCACATCCTCCAACCAACCTGCTGGTGACCAATGTAGCTGAAACGGGATTCCAACTGGACTGGGATGCTTCTACTGGTACTGACCATTATCTATTGGATATAAGTACCGATAACTTCAACTCTTTTGTAGATCGTTACACAGATTCGGTTTTGGTGTCGAACACAATTTCGATTACTGGTCTTGAAGGGGGAACGATCTACCAGGTCAGACTCAGCGCCAGCAATGCTTCAGGTATCTCTGGTGAATCTTTTACGGCAGAACAGATTACATTACCTGCAATACCCCAAATCGATAGTACTAATAATGTCAGTCAGGGGAGTTTTAATATTTATTGGGAAAATGTGAACGGTGCTTCTGATTTTCACCTTGATGTAGCCACCAACATACAGTTTTCCAATCTTTTATCAGGATACAACGACCTCACATCTACCACCAATAGCGCAGTAGTGACAGGCTTGGATGCAGGAGAAAACTATTTTGCAAGGGTAAGGGCTTCAAATGCAGCGGGAGTGACTGCATCAAGTGCAACCTTCACACAAATCCTGGTGCCGGCAACTCCCGAATTGCAAGATCCTTCAAATGTCACCGGCACATCATTCCTTGCTAAATGGATAGATGCTAACGGCGCGGATTCCTACAGGCTTGATGTTAGTTTGGCAACAGATAATTTTGACCCACCACTGGAAGGATATACAGATTTGGAAGTTGTCGGTGCTACTGAATTATTAGTAACGGGTTTGAGTCCCAATACTCCTTATTCATACCGCGTACGAGCTATAAACACTGCCGGGGTATCGCCTAATTCAAGTGTTAAGGATGTTAATACACAGACGGTTGGCAATGGTGAGGTATTACAGTTTTCTACATTGAATTACTCAGAAGAAGTAACCAATAGCATTACAGTGCAGGTAGAATTACTGGAAGGGGTGGAGCCTGTTGTTATGAGATTCTTGCATCGGGGCATCAGAGAAGAAGATTATGATACGCTTGTTCTGGCTGCCTCGTCAAATGGTATTTATGCGGTAGAGGTGACAAGTTCGATGGTGGATGAGCTGGGTGTGGAGTTCCTGTTCAGGGCAACAGATGCCAATGGTGATTCCCGAAACTCTGGCGTAGGTCATTCTTATGTATCCATCCCTGTAGACGGGTTGTCTATTCCAAATTTGCTTTCTGGAGGCACCCTGGACAGTTATACCATATTTTCCATTCCGTATGAGCTCGAGGATAACCTAATCTCTTCCATATTTGATGAGTTGGGGAAATACGACATTAAAAAATGGCGGTTAATGAGACATCAGTTTGGGCGGAATGTGGACTTTGGGGATGGAATTTCCAAAATAGAGTTAGGTAAAAGTTATTGGTTTAATTCTAAAAAGACTGTTTCAATTAGCTTCATTGATGGAACTGTCGTGCCTGTTAGTCAGAACGAACCATTTATCATGAGGCTGGAACCAGGCTGGAACCAGATTGGAAACCCTTTCCCATACAATATGTCCTGGTCGGCAATATTGAGCCACAATAACAATCCGCCCGTTGGTGAGATTAAAATATATAATGCACCCGAAGTGAAGTTTGTTAATACTGATTTACTGGAAAGTTGGAAAGGCGCTTTTGTTCACAATGATCTTAGCAGTGCGCAGGAATTGGAGATCCCGGTAAACCTGAATAATTCTTCTGGCAGGATTGAAACGCAGAGAATATATGGTAATGATATTGACCAAACAACATGGTTTTTAAAACTGGGGATCAAACAAAAAAATATCACCTATCAGTTAAGTGGGATTGGGATGCACCCGGATGCCCGAAATAGTAAGGACTGGTATGATGACATTCAACCACCAAAATGGGGAGCTAATCCAGCACTTTATGTTTGGCATCAGGAATACTTTAACCCGAGATTTTCCAGGGACATTGTGCCCCCATCAGATATATATACCTGGGAATTGACCATTGAAGCGGAAGACAAGAGTATCCTTTCTTTGAATTGGGATGGAGAATCAATTAAGCATAGCCGGGCTAAACTATTTCTGATTGACTATCACACTGGGTTTGTTGTTGATATGGCAACAACCAATTCATACACCATTGATCCTGAGCTCACTCGATCTTTTGAAATTATATTTACCAGAGATGAGCTCCTTTTGGAAACGCCACTGCCCGGTCCACCATATCCAAACCCAGGAGGAAGTCTGTTTTATATACCAGTTTATCTTGCTGAGCCCCAAACGGTTACAATTGATATAATAGATAAGCATGGCACGAGAGCAGATTCAAAAAAATTCAGTGCGGCACAACCCGGATTTTATGTATTTGAATGGGAGTTACCGGAGTATTTATCAAATGGAATATATCATTTGCGATATCATGTAGGGAGTAAGATTTATCATAAAACGATTATTTTAAAACGATGAGAACTCAATTTATAACCTTTCTGTTGGTGATAGCGCCAATGCTTTCCCTGGCTCAAAATTTCTCATCCAGGACCAATGGGCTTGAATTATCTTTTGATGATGAAGGAATGAAAACAAAATTACCAACCATCGATTGGGTATCCCCACGTTTAGAGACTGTCCAGACAACAGACCTTACGATTAATATTCAGGCAGATATTGCATCTGCGATACCCTTACAAAGCGTGGTTTTGGAAATTGTATACCCTGATAATACCTCTATTAAAAAGGCCTATCAATTAGATAGCGAATCCACAAGATACCAGGTAAATCAGGTGCTAAAATTAGTAGAAGGAGAATACAAGGTCATTGTAAAAGTTGCAAACGTGGATGGTGGAGCTGTGTCAGATTTCAGAAATGTGTTGATTGGGCTTGAAACCATTGGCTCAGCTGTTTCCATGAATAGAAAAGACCGTGCTATCTTGTTTGCAACAGATAAATATGATTATTGGGATGATCTGGTCAATCCAATTTATGATGCTTATACCATTGGAGACATATTGAAAAATGAATATGGGTTTGATGTTACTATAGTAGAGAATACTGAAAATGACGATGTATTTAATAAAATTGCTGATTTATCACAGATGTCGTATAACCCACAGGATCAGCTTTTTATATTTTTTGCAGGGCATGGATATTTTGATGAAACTTTTGGTGAAGGATATGTTGTTGCCAAGAATTCCCTGGAAAATGACAGGGCACGAACGAGTTATATATCGCATAACAGACTAAGGTCCATTTTAGATAATATACCCTGTGAACACATTCTACTAACGATGGATGTTTGTTTTGGAGGAACTTTTGATCCTAAAATTGCCAACAGCAGGGCGCTTTTGAAAACTTCTATCACGGATGAAAGTGAGTATTTGGCTCGAAAGCTTTCTTACACTACAAGAAAGTACATCACCTCAGGAGGTAAAAATTATGTTTCGGATGGTATAATTGGAGAGCACTCACCTTTCGCCAGGCAACTGATAAAAGCTTTAAAGAGCGGTGCAGGAAGCGACAGGATATTAACCATTGCTGAGATCAGGCCCTTCATAGAAAAACTGGTACCGGAACCACGGTTGGGTAGTTTTGGTCGGGATCACAATGCGAGCGATTTTGTATTTGTAAGAAAGTTAAATTAAGGGTTTTAAAGTATATAACATGCAGCAAGATGTATTGGGTGAGTTTTGTCAATACATTTCATTCAAATATGAAATCGTTTCATAATTAACCCATTTCTTTGTCCTTCGGTATTACTTATATTAATTTAGCTGCATATTTTAACCGTCTTAAATAATTATGTTACAATCATCAAAATTCATCATCACCCTGCTCTTCATTGCTGTTTGCGCTTTTAACCAATTATATGCCCAGGATCAGGAAAAGAAAAATGAGATACACGTTGGGCTCAATGCTGGCTATGCATTTACAACGCTCAAGACAGAGAGCTCGCCGCTGTTCTTTCACTGGCTTAGAGACCAGTACAAATATAATAATCCAACTTATGGTGCTGAAGTTGTTTTTTCATCCAAATCCAACTACACCAAAATTGCTATGGTAACGGGTTTCCAGGTGTACTATGGTGACTTCAGTGATCATACAGAATCCAGTGACCAAACCTCGGAATCCGAACATGATATTACGGTAGACATGCATTCGCTGGTCATACCTTTTGCCCTCAGGTTTTATTTCAACGAAGAAGGAGCAAGACCTTACTTGCAGTTTGGGCTTCAAAACAATTTCAACATCAATTCCAATACCACAAGGTATACCATACATCGTGGAGCCACATTTGGCACTGAAGAAGAGGAGGGAGTAGCCTGGACATTCGGGGCAAGTCAGTTTGGTATCCTGGCAGAGACCGGCATCATTATCCCAATTGACTCGTGGCAACTGGGATTAGGCATGAGATATTCTACCACTTCAAATTTTGTTACTGAAAGATCAGTCATTAAGGAAGCGTCCATTAAAAGACTAGACTTTAGAATCACTGTAGCAACCAGGGTATTTAAATCGTACTAGAACCAAATCCTGGCTAATTCGCCTTGTCTCTCAAATCACATCGTGCCGTTGTGAGCAAATAAACAAACACTATATGGTGAGGTATAGCCATCTAAGGTTTTGTTTACGCAAAGCAGGAATAACAGAAATGCATAAAAAATGAATAACTGTGCATCTATTAAGCATGTTTCTAACCAAATTTCGCTAACAGTTCCAACCATCTTGTTGCGCATTGGGTCAGGATAGAAAGCCAAATATTTTTTTAATATGTACATCAACAAATTTGCCACAGCTACCTTCACAATCTTTCGTAAAAAAGCAATATTTCTCACCTACATGCTTCTGCTCATGTTTGGAGCTTCTTCCTGTTTTTTGTTCGATTCAGATGACGACCTGAATTTTGATCTCATACAACAGGGGCTGGAAGGGGATTTTTGTGGGGACAGTGTAATCGCCACGACTGTCGAGTGGGATTACCTGTTAGATGAACTAAATGATTCCACCGGTTCTACCTTGCACCTCGTATATGGTGAATTGAGCAGTTGTGCCGGAGCAAACAAAATTGAGTATACCACCTTCCATAATCAGCTCTTTCCACATGATTCTGTATGGCATGTAGATAAGAATATTGGATCTGGTACCATGGTCACCGTTGACAAGATGGGTGACACTTTTATCACCGAATTGGATTTGAGACCTATCTATGTTCCTGATGATTTAGTCATTGATAAAAGTGATGATTTCATGCTCAAGTGGGAGGGAGAACCCTTGAGCAAACACGATAAGATAACAGTAAAAGTATGTCAGATATGGTGTTTCGAAGAAGAATTAATCTGGCACACTACCATTGATGGAGAGGATTACTTACTCATTGATAAGAATAAATACAGAAATTTCCTCCCAGCGTCTGCAACCATGTCAATAACCAGGAAACGCAGGTACTTTGAGGATGAAACTTACATCAACACCCTGGACAAAAAAATAGTGACAGAGTTCAGGCACATCAAAGAAATTCGCATAAAACGGTAGCATTTCTACTACAAACTATAATCTGGAACCGGCCTGCGATATCCGCCAAATTTGACTAAATTAAAGGAAGGACAATTATGAAGCGGAATGCAGCCAATCCAAACCCTGGCCATTGGAGCTGCCATCATATTGCTATTGACACTTAACTTCTCTGGAGCAAATGGTCAAATTATCAATACTGGCAACCCCTACATCACTAACCTGGATGTTCAAAAGCTATCCAGAAAAAACATTGGAACTCAATTCTGGTGTGCCGGACAAGATAATAAGGGGCTCATGTATTTTGGTAACTGGGCTGGCACCATGGTATATAATGGTGCCAGCTGGCAGGTAATCCCCGTAAGAAATGGCAGCACTGTAAGATCCCTCCGTTACAGTCTGGATGGAAAAATGTATGTAGGTGCCCAAAATGATTTGGGATACCTGGAAAGTGATGGGGCAGGGCGATTGTCATTCAATTCTATGACTGACAAACTACCTGAAGACCAACGCAATTTCGGAGACATCTACCGGATTCATGAAACCAGCAAACACATTATTTTTCAATCTTTATCTCATGTACTGATATTTAATCAGCAAAATCAGACCATCGATGTAATCCACACCAGTAACAATCATTATTTCTTCTCTTTTGTCATGAATGATGAGTTATATATCAATCACCTTGAAGAAGGTTTATTGGTAGCAAAGGATCAAAAAATGTCAAAAGTGAAGGGTTGTGAAATATTCAGGAACAAGCGGGTACAGACAGCCATTCCTTACAAAGACAGATGGTTAATATTTACCCGAAGTAGTGGGCTTTTTTTATATGATAACCAGGGTTTTAGGCCATTTGAAACGACGGTAGATCCTTATTTGAAAGAATGGCAAATATATCATGCGACAAGATTGCAGGACAGCACCATTGCAATAGCCACCTTAAGAAACGGCATCACACATCTCGATAAGAACGGGCAATTGCTGAATATCATCAATTCCTACTCAGGCCTCAGAGATGACAAAACGCATTTTCTGTATGAAGACTATGAAGGTATTGTTTGGGCCACTCTGAATGACGGTCTGGCAAAAGTTGATTTCCGGTCACCTTTTTCTATTTATGATGAGCGAAATCAATTAAAAGGAAAAGTTCATGCAATTAAAAGGTTCAATGAAAAGCTTTATGCAGGGACTTCTGTAGGGCTATTTCACATGAATGCCGGAAAGAACATCTCCCCACCTCAATTTGTACCAGTCAGCACGATCAATACTTCAGTATGGCAGATATTAAATGTAGACGACCGGTTGCTCATTGCTTCTACGCAAGGTTTATACAGCCTGAATAAATCAGGCATGATCAGGGAGTTACTGGGTGAGGCAGCTCTCGTTATTGAACCTTCCAGAAAATTGCCCAACGTTTATTATATAGGCACTTTAAATGGTTTAAGATTGTTGGACCTGAATGCTGGAATGGCCACCTTCAGCGATAAACTGAAGAACACGGACGGTGTGATCATTGCTGTCCAGGAAGTTGATGATGACTTGTGGGTATCTGTGAGAAACAGGGGGTTATTAAAGATGGAAGTGCATCCGGAATCCCTTCAAAAAGGCGTAATTATAGCATATAATTTTGAACATGGTTTGTCTGAAACAGGCAGATACATACCATACAATACGGCTACAGCAGGGTTTATCATTAGCACGGACAAGGGATTCTATCGGTATGATGAACCCACTGATTCATTTTATCCTGACACCATACTCGGCATACCATATGTGCCTGAGAATGAAGAAACTTACCGTTTGGTAGAAGATGAATTTGGACAGTTGTGGAAAGGGATTCTGAATGACCCCATGGCCCAGGCTGAGAAATTGCCTGATGGTAAAATCCGGTGGAGAAAAGGCCCCTTTGAGATCCTGCCTCAGGGAAGGATTAAATCGATTTACAGAGAAAGCGAGGATTTGGTTTGGTTTGGAAGTGACGATGGGTTGATCAAATATGAAGTGGACAAGGTTGGACATGAAACCCCGGGCACTTTCCACACATTGATCAATCAGATGAGCTCCATCACCAACGATTCAATATTACTGACCGGGTCCATTGCGGGACACCATATGGTTGCCAATAGTTTTACTTATAAAAACAGATCCATACGGTTCAATTACAGCTGCACCAGCTACATTACCGAGGACAATCAATTCCAATATAAACTTATAGGTTACAACAATGAATGGTCGAAGTGGTCCCCGGAAAACCGCAAGGAGTTTACCAATCTGGAAGCAGGAGAATACCGTTTTATTGTGCGTAGTAAGAACGCCTATGGAGTAATAGGCATGCCGTCCAGTGTATCCTTTGTCATTGATTCACCCTGGTACCTCACCTGGTGGGCAAAGGCCTTATGGTTAATCATGCCCATTGCCATATTTATCGCAATCTATCGTATCCGTGTCAGTCAATTGAACATACAACGGAGAAAGCTCCAGAAGGAAGTCGCAGTACAAACTGAAAAATACCTTAATAAGTCCAATGAAATTGAGCTTTTATACTACGTCAGCAACAAACTGATTGCTGAGGATAACCTCGACAGCTTATTAAACATCATATTGGAAACTGCGATCAAATTGTTTAGCAATGCAGAAAAGGGAGCCATTATACTGTTGAATGAAAAAACAAATTTACTGGAGGCTAAAGCAATTTATGGATACCCCCCTGAAATGCTTTCGAAGATAAAAATGAAAGTAGGAGAGGGCCAGGCGGGTATTGCAGTACGTCAAAGAAAAAGCTTTTTTGCCAATCACCTGGAAGAATATGCGCAGTTCGCCAATGAAATGGAGGACATACCACCGATTAAATCGTCGGTCCAGGTGGTGTTGGAAGCCAATGACAAGATCCTGGGCACATTGTCGCTGGACAACATGACCGAATACAATGCTTTTGATGATGATGATCTCAGGGTATTGCAAAAATTCGCTTCCAATGCATCATTAGTGATAGAACGGGCAAGGATCAAGCAAGAATTGCAGCAGGGTAAAGAAGCCCTGGAGAAGATCAATGTGGAGAAAGATAACCTCATCAACATCGTCGCGCATGACCTGCGTGCTCCATTGAACAAAACCAAAGGCTTCCTGGAGTTGGTGAAAATGGAAAATGAATTGAATGAGAAACAGCAGTATTATTTATCAATCATAGACGGCATCATTCATCAGGGAAACCAATTAATGCAAGACCTTCTGGATGCCCAGGGATATGGCTCAAAGGATCAAAGGTTAAACCTGACGGATGTAGAGGTATGTGAGTTCCTGAAAACATGGATCAGTGCCTATGAACAGGACCTTGCCAATAAATCTCAAACTATTAAATTGAATTGTAGTGCTGAGCATTTAACAGTGACTACAGATCAGGATTTGTTACAAAGGGTGCTTGATAACCTGTTGACTAATGCCATGAAATATTCCAATTCCGGATCAACCATTGAAATTGCCACCACTCTTCAGAATGACTGTCTGGCACTGTCGGTCATTGACGAAGGACCGGGCATCAGCGAATCTGACCAGAAAAAAATGTTTCAGCTATTTGGTAAGCTATCCAACAGGCCAACAGGAGGAGAATCATCCAATGGTTTGGGTTTGGCCATTGTAAAACGAATTGTGGATCGGTTGGGTGGTAAAATTGAGGTCCATTCTAAAGTCGGTGAGGGCTCTGAATTCCGGGTTTTGATCCCAATTTCTAAGCACACTGTCAATTCAAATTAAATTTTAATTCCACTTCTTGTGACTTTATAATATTTTCAAGTCTAATCAACAAAACGTACCATAATTGCTTAAACATGAAATTGAAATTATTAATTCTTGCACCTTTGATAGCCTTGATTCTTGGGTGTGCGGACAACAAAAAAAACGAAGAGATCGCCAAGCTCAAAGCCGAGGTGGAGAACTTGCAAAAAGAAAACAAGTCGCTTAAGGCTGGTGATAAAAAGCTCAAAGCGTCCATAGGGGAATACAAAAAATTCCTGAAAGAAATTGAACAGAACCTTGCTGAAATCGACAAGAGTAAAGCATTAATGGGTAGCCTCAATACGGAGGTAAAAAAGGGGAAAGATGTAACTGCCCAGATAAAGGAACACCTTGCCAATATCCGTGCTAACATGGAGAATAGCCGACTTAAAATTGTGGCTATGGATCAGATGATGAATAAACTCAGAAAGGAATCTGAAGGCAAAAACGAAGAAATCCTGGAGCTTGAGCGACAAATGAAAGGATTGACGAAAAGCCTGCTTGATAAAGACATGGAAATCGAACAGCTTGATGATCAGATCGCTGAATTGGAAGACCTTTACCAGTTGGAGCAAAAATACACCGCAGAATTAAAGGCGATATTGAACAGGGCCTATGTGGTGATTGCCAGTGATAAGAAATTGAAAAAGCTTGGTGTGATCACCAATGAAGGTGGTTTTGTGGGAATTGGAAGAGTGAAGATTATCAATGCAAACTCAGCTGATTCAGTATTCACCAAAATTGAGAAAGACCAATTCAACGAAATTGCAATCAATGCCAAAGCAGAATTGATTTCAAAACATGCAGA
The DNA here is from genome assembly GCA_965243755.1 of Cyclobacteriaceae bacterium. Classification (GTDB taxonomy): domain Bacteria; phylum Bacteroidota; class Bacteroidia; order Cytophagales; family Cyclobacteriaceae; genus JANSWY01. Next base: position 147,029 of record CBDEVW010000007.1, on the reverse strand, counting down.
GGGTACATATCAGTTGGTTTCGTCAAAAGGAAAGGTAGAAAAGCTTGTGATATTGGATCAGGCTGGCTTCTGGAAGAATGGTAACTACCTGGTGATTAAGAAAGACTAATAACAATTCTTTTCATGTGTCTGTAGGATTTTGATTTTAACGGTCACATGGAATGTTCTGGAGCGTTAGGAACCAATAGTGTCATTTGCACCTCTTGTATTCAAACTCGGTTAGTATAGAACTTCCTTTATGAACATTTCATAAATTATTTTACCGGACCGCCCTGAATTAAGGGCGGTTTTTTTGTCTTCACCAATGTCCAGCCAGATCGAGTTAATGATTGGACTTATAATACTCACTTGTCCAGATTGGTCTCTATTCCCCGATAAGTAATGGAAGAAAATACAATCCAAACATAAATATTGTTTTCAATTTCATATTGAGATTGGCGTATTTGGATATATCGTTATCGGCGAAATGGGCAGCTACCCTTTTTCTTAGTTCCATGAAGAACTCCGGCTGGTTATCCTTGCAAAACCTCACTATTGGCACAACACTCATAAACGCTTAATTATTCAGCAAAACATTGGATGCTCTGCTCAGGTATGTGTTTTTAAATAAAAATAAAGGCCTCTGAATTCTGGAGGCCTTTAATGTATTTTAATAATTTATGATCAATGGGTTGTTAAATTAATTCAACATTCACTGCATTCATACCCTTCTTTCCCATCTCTTCATTATACTGAACTTTGTCATCTTCCCTAATTTCATCAATTAGTCCACTTTCGTGTACGAATACATCTTTTCCATTATCCGACGGCTTAATAAAACCAAATCCTTTGGCGTTATTGAAGAACTTAACTGTTCCTTCTTTCATAATTGTAATACTTAAATTGTTATAAATTGTCTTGCTCTTGATTTGCGTTGCAAATCGTGAAATAATATTCATTTGTAAAAGTTTGCCTCAGTCTGGAATTTGATAGAATCCCGGAGAAAGGGCATTAAAAATATCTCATGCAGCTATTGCATAAAGTCTCTCAAAGATGTGCTAGAATTAAAAGGGAATTTCTTATAAGGAAGGTCTTACTTTGACTCTAAACCCAGATGGTTCAAACGAACAATCTGATCTTTTCAGATATTGCAAATGTAAGTAGTTTGAAATTGGAAACCTAATTTATCTTCATTTGGTCAAATGAGCACTTATATTGATGAACAATTTCTTGTCAATAGAGTTAGTTTTATTTTCGACATGGTGCGTGATGCTAAGTAGCACCCTCAAATTAACCTGTAAATTCATCGATGTATGTCCCTATTTGGAACTTTAGTAAAAAAAGGAATCGAAATCAATAGCCTGCTTTCCAGTGATCATATTGATTCGGAAACTGAACAGGTGAATCAGTTGAAATCTTTGCTTAAAACGGCACAAAATACCGCTTTCGGCAAATATTATGGATTTGGCGAGTTACTAAAGGCGGACAATGTCGTGGAGGCTTTTAAGAAAACGGTTCCCATATTTGATTACAACACTTTGCATGAACATTGGTGGCACAGGCAGCAGGAATTACCAGACATCACCTGGCCTGGTAAACCAAACTTTTTCGCTCTGAGTAGTGGCACCACCGGTAAGTCCAGCAAGAGAATTCCCATCACGGATGACTTCCTGAAAAGCATGCGTCAGGTCGGAACATCATTGATCAAGGACCTCCCCAATTTTGATTTTCCGGAGGAATTGTTTGAAAGTGAAATCCTGATGCTGAGTAGTAGTGCCAACCTTAGCAAACACGAATATGGCCACAAGGAAGGTGAGATCAGCGGTATCAATGTCAGTAATTTTCCGGGCTGGTATGATATCTTCTATAGACCTGGCCAGGAAATAGCTGCCATCAATGACTGGGATGAAAGAATTAACCGAATTGCCAATGAAGCTCCCAACTGGAACATAGGCGCGATTGCTGGTATCCCTTCATGGGTTCTGTTAATGCTTCAGGAAGTCATCAAACAAAATGGGGCCAAAAAAATTCATGATATATGGCCCAACCTAAGGGTGTACGCCAGTGGAGGAGTAGCTTTTGAAACCTACCGGGAGGATTTTAATGCCCTATGCAAGCAACCGCTGACCATCATAGACACTTACCTTGCGTCAGAAGGATTTTTCTCTTACTCCGCATTTCCAGGAAAGATGGACATGAAACTGGCCTTGTCACATGGGTATTTCTATGAGTTCATCCCATTTGATGAACGGGGTGTCACTACCGAGGGTGAATTGAAAGAAAACCCTGTTTCCCACCACATTAGCGAGGTAGAGACGGACCAGGACTATGTGTTGGTGATCAGTACGTGTGCCGGAGCGTGGCGATATGTGATTGGAGACACCATCAAGTTCACCAACCTTGATCCGCATGAAATCCTGATCACCGGTAGAATGAAATTCTTTCTGAATGTGGTGGGTAGCCAGTTGTCAGAAGAAAAGCTGGATGCCGCGCTGTTGGAAGTGTGTAATGAAATGGGTGTGAGTGTGAATGAATATTCAGTTGGGGCAGTAAAAAATGATGACGGTGAATATATTCATCAATGGATCATAGTTTGCGATGAGAACATCGATACAAAGCAATTTGAACACGGACTGGACAATGCACTCCAGGAGGCCAATAAAAATTATGCAGTGGCCAGGAACAAATCACTCAAAGGAATCAAGGTAGAAGTAATCACTAAAGACCAGTACTATAACTACCTGGAAAGTGGCAAGAAAAAAGGAGGTCAGGTTAAAACTCCAAAGGTGATGGGAGAGGAGAAGATGAAGCGATACCTGGAGTTTTTGAAATCATAACTTAATGAGATCACTGGTAACAGAGATTGGTATCGAGTGTTAATAAAAGCGAGGGAGTTGTGTCCCAGAGATACACAGAGGACCTCAGAGTTGCACAAAGCGTTAATAATCTCCGTGAAACTTTGTGCTTCTCCGTGCTTCTTGGTGAAATAGCTAGCAAAAGCTAGAATTTGATAACAGACTATTGTACCTCTATTCGTCGTTTCCATACAGCAGGGATTCTAAATTCAAGATTCCAGCGATTCTAAACTACATAATATCAGGTGTTCCAGGAACTTGTGGATGTTGCCAGGCTTCAACGGCTTCAATGGGCATGTAATATTTCCTTATTTTCTCCTTGTAGTCCTCTGCAAGTAATTCATGGTGGAGAATAAATCGTTTGGTGATAAGGATTTCGTCTCTAAAACCATGTCGGATGGCAATTTCATCCGCTTTGTGCTCTACTGCACGTTTGAAATCCTCGGATATAAGGTACCTTATTCCATAACCAATCATTTGAGGTACCGAGTAATCCTCATAATCTACCACATGTCCCAATTCATGGGCAAACCAGCCAATCAAAACTTCCTGAGGTAATTCATTGACTCTGATAACTTCTGAATCCCTTACAAATTCAGCCACCTTTACCCGGTAGGAACTGACTCCACTGAATATGCTTCTGAAGTTGATTACGGGTTGCGCCAGCATGGTGGCAGATTTTATTGGCCCCTGTTCCAATCTTAAATGGTGACTGTGCAACGACTTATATTTTGCAAGCACCTCATTAAAACAGGATCTCACCTTTGGACTGGCATTGTGCTCGTAGGATACCATCACGTTGATTAATTGGTTGTTGTTAATGTGCCTAACAAGCGGAAACCCAAACTGTTCAGATGAATTATAGAAAACTAAACTGATTATTAATTATTGACTGAATCAAGAGGCATATTCGGCATTCAGGTAACCAGTATTGATGCACGTGCGTCTAATACTATAGTCAAAAACTCAAATAAACCAATCATGCTTAAAAATTACCTGAAGATTACCCTACGTAATCTGCTCAGAAACAAGGTTTTTGTAGCGATTAACGTAGTTGGATTGGGCCTTGCCCTGGCCTGTTGTATCATCGCTTACCTCAACTACCGTTTCAATGCCGACTTTGATCAGTGTCATGCTCAGATAGACCATATCTATAAGATACATAGTCAACGCGATGATAAGGGTGAAATCAAAGAATACGGCAGGATTCCAATGCCCATGGCGGACAGGATCAGGATTGACCTCCCCGGTATTAAACATGTCTTTCGGTATGAATCCCATGTATTTACTGTAAGGGATGTTAACATGGACAAAGTACTTAGTTCAAGTGTGTGTTATGCAGATCCCGGGTTTATGGAATCATTCACATTCCCATTAGTCAGTGGTGATCCGTTAGCCTACCATAAATTGGAGAAAGCCGTTGTGACCCAAACATACGCTGCGAAATTCTATGGAAACGAAGATCCTATCGGAAAGGTACTGACCATTTTCGATGATACCGGGATGAGTTTCAATTTTGAGATTGCCGGGGTGGTCGAAGAGGCTCCACAAAATTCTTCATTGAATTTCGAGATTCTGATTGCATTTGATAACCGCTACAGAATGTATGATGACAATGTGAAAGACAACTGGAAGGCCTTTGCTCAAAATACTTTCGTTTACCTCAATGATCCGTCACAGGTGCCAGGCTTTGAACCGCTACTCAATAAATACCTGCCACTGCAAACTGAAGCAAGGCCGGATTTTAGTCTGAGTAACTTTGTGTTGTCACCCATGAACAACCATGCTCAAATTGCAAGGGATATTCGGTGGGACAACCTCAGGAATGCTGGTCCGAAAGCTGCAGTGATTACACCTGCTGTAATGGCCATTCTTATTTTGCTGGTGGCATGTTTTAATTTTACAAATACGGCTATTGCCACCTCCAACAAACGGTTGAAAGAAATCGGATTAAGGAAAGTGATGGGAGGGAAGCGCCGACAACTCATCTTTCAGTTCATGACGGAGAACCTTACCATATGTCTTCTGGCACTGATCATTTCTATAGGAATTGCATACTTTCTCGTTCCTGCCTACAGTGCCATGTGGGAAGGCATGGACCTGCAGCTGAGCCTCACCGAAGACTTTAAATTCTATTTGTTTCTATTGGTATTACTAGGTTTTACCACTTTACTTGCTGGTTTCTATCCTTCACTGTATATCAGTAATTATCAGCCAGTTAAGATTTTGCGTGGCAGTTTAAGTATTGGTGGAGCGGGAAGACTAACCAAATTCCTCCTGGGAGCCCAATATACTTTTACAGTCATTGCCATGTTTGCCAGTATTGCGTTTATACAAAACGCCCGATATCAGGATACGCTGGACCTGGGCTATGAACGCGATCAAATCATAGGAGTGAGTCTTCTGAATGAAAAGCAGTATCAGAACACTTATGCGTCAATGCTTGCGAACCCCAATGTAAAAGCCATTGCCAGTGCCAGAAACCACATTGGAAGAGGAGATTACAGTGCTACCATCAAACATCAGGAGCTGGAAATTGAAACAAACATGATGGACGTTGGGCTGGACTATATAGAAACAATGGGCCTGACCATCATTGATGGCCGATCATTTACGAAAAGTTTGGAAGCTACCGATACCAGGAAGTCGCTCATTGTCAATGAGAAGTTTGTGGAAGCCATGGGTTGGACAGAGGCAATTGGACAAATAGTGAACATTAATGACACCACTTCTCTCAATGTTGTTGGTGTAGTTAAAAACTTCTACATGAACGGCTTTTGGGAACCTATTGAACCAACAGCATTGCGGTTACAAAAACTGCGGTTTCTGGATGATGGTTCCTATAGATTCATTGTGGCGAAAGTGGAACTGGATAAGACTGAAGAAGTGTATGAATACCTGGAAGCGGAGTGGAACCAAAAAATCCCTACTAAAACATTTGCAGGATTTTATCAGGATGATTTGCTGCGTGGCGCCAGAGAGGTCAACAATAATATCCTGACCATATTTGGTTTCCTGTGTACGGTAGCATTTGTATTATCCTGCCTGGGTTTATTTACCATGGTCTCCATCAACCTGATACGCAGAATGAAGGAAATAGGCGTGAGAAAAGTCCTTGGCGGTACCGTACAGAATATCATAGCTTTGATCAACCGTCGATACTTCTTTTTATTATTGATTTCATCGGTCCTTGGGATTGGTCTGGGTTATTTTCTGATAGACAATCTGATTGCGTCCATTTATACCTATTACAAACCAATGGACTTCTATACGTTTGCCATTCCAGTCATTACTATACTGGCAGTGTCTCTTACGATCACCAGTTTAAGAACGCTAAAGTCTGCCATTGCTAATCCGGTGAATTCATTAAGATATGAATAGATAATCAGTAAGGAGGGAGTTAAAGTGCAATTTTTAACTCCCTTAATTATTGCTTCAACCGAGACCAACATCAATTGTCTAAATGGTTTAGTTTTGGCAAATCATGACACCAGAGCTGACACAAACAATCTTAACCAGTACAGGGGCAACCACAATTGTTTCTGCACAACATGTACAAACGCTATGGAGTGGATATGGCAACATAACAAGATATCGCCTTACCGGAAAAGAAACCACATCATCCATCATTGTCAAACACATCCAGTGGCCAGAGCAGATAAAGCATCCCAGGGGTTGGAATACGGAATTATCACACCAAAGAAAGCTGAAATCGTATCAGGTGGAATGTCACTGGTACCAAAATCAATCCAAACGAACTGACCATTCCGCTTCGAAATTGCCGTTACTATACGGTGTTGATGAAAAGGCAACTGAAATATTACTGATCCTGGAGGACCTGAATGTTACCGGATACCCATTCCGGTTGACCCCTCAAAATGTCACGCTTCAGGATGTCAAACACTGTTTGAAATGGTTGGCACATTTTCATGCCAAATTCCTGGGTGAAGATCCGAAAGGTCTGTGGCCCATTGGCACCTACTGGCACCTGGATACGAGACCAGAAGAACTGGAAAGGATGAATCACCAGCCGTTAAAAGCAGCCGCTCCGGTGATTGACCAATGCCTGAACAATGCTAAATATCAAACACTGGTGCATGGAGATGCCAAGCTGGCCAATTTCTGTTTTGGTTCCGATGGAAAAGTGGCTGCAGTAGATTTTCAGTATGTCGGCAAAGGATGTGGCATGAAGGATGTGGCCTACCTGATCAGTAGCTGTTTTGAGGAACCACAATGCGAATTGTACGAGAAAGAATTGCTTGACTACTACTTTACGGAACTTGAGATAGGGATGGATAACCATACTGTATTTCAATCAGTTAAGAAGGAATGGATGAAGTTGTATCAATATGCCTGGGCTGACTTCTACAGATTTCTGGATGGCTGGAGTCCCGGTCACTGGAAAATGCATGGATACAGTCGTAGACTTGTTGATGAAGTACTTAAGGAGCTAAACACATGACATTAACAGATGACATCCTGATAGCATTAAGTCAAACCGCCAACCGGGCGGCATTAGTAGCCGGACAATACATCCAATCCCAATTTCTGCAACATTATGAAAAACGAACGAAGGCAGGAGGGGACTCACTGGCTTCACAAGTCGTAACTGAAGTGGACCTGCGGGCTCAGGAAATAATTCTTAATGAATTGCAGCCTACCATTCGGCAATATGATTTGGGCCTGTTGACAGAAGAGCAGGCAGATGATCAGTCGAGGTTTGAAAAGGATTATTTCTGGTGCATCGACCCAATGGATGGTACCTTACCATTTACTGAGAACAGAACAGGTTATGCCGTATCTATTGCTTTGATATCCAAAAATGGTGATCCAGTAATTGGTGTGGTCTATATCCCTGACCTTGGGAATGTCTTTAGTGCTGTAAAGGGTAATGGTATACTTATGAATAACCAACCATTTAACAGAGCTCAACTCAGGCAGGACGATGTACTACATGTCTACATGGACAGTAGTTTTCAGTCTGAGTCCTACTATGAATATGCAACAAATCAACTGCATGAATTATCGGAATTAAACCTGGGATTCAAGGAAATAGCCATTCATATGGAGTGGGGTGGTGTGAGGAATGCGATAGGGGTAATGTCGTCTCAACACGCCTGTTATTTTAAATATCCTAAACCCAGGAAAGGCTGTGGGAGTATCTGGGATTATGCAGCCACCCGGTTGTTATTTGAGGAAACGAACCTGGTTGTAGCCAATATGAAAGGTCAAAAATTGCATTTAAATCAGTCAGAGTCAACATTTATGAATGATGGAGGAATACTTTATGCAACATCAGAAAGGCTCGCGGATAAGATTTTTTCAGTTTACGGAGAATGGCTGAATAACAAGTAAGCTACCAACCAAAAAATCCCAACCGTAAAGCGATTGGGATTTCCATGATTTGTTAGTTTAGTTCAAGACAAATTGTTGTGAATAGGAAGATCTTATTGATTTGGATCTCCTCCTTCGGTTTCAGGGCAGTTCTGTATGTTTGGATCACATGGCCACTCGGGACCATCATTCCAATCCTGATTATGTTTAGGGCCTCCATATCTATACTGATAGTAACCTTCACGAACACCAGCGACATAGAGGTTACAATGAGCAAAATCCTCAAGTGTACTTCTGTATCGAGGATACCACTGACCAAAATAGCTCTCATCTAAACCAATTCTTTTACCCTGGTCATATCCCTGGCTGTAAGTCCAACCGCAAGCATCGGTTTCTTCAGAAACTGTTTCGACTAATACTTCTGAACCCAACTCTTCTTCGCCGCATGATACCATGAAGAAAAGAGACAAAATGATGGAATTAATGATGATAGTTTTTCTCATAATAATTTATACTTAGTTTGGTTTACCTACTCTATTAAGGCTTTTCGGTTTCCGCCGATTTTGTAGGTTAGTACCGGAAAGGAGGGAAGGGTAATCAGAAAAAAAATATTTTTTTTGAGCATGAAATGACGGTTCAATAATAAGCCTTAAATGGACAGAAGCTATCCCTTAAATTCCTTCTGACAAAATAGACTAGTATATCCTCAAAGAATCTTCCGTGGTTTTGTTGGTTGAAGCGACAGATCACTTCCTTTCATACCAGTTGAGCGATAATAAAAAATAAATTAATCTTTTTATTTCAGGAGATAGAATAAATAGTGGCCGAAGAGATAATCTAAGCAACCGTACCGATACTGACACGTAATACAACAGAATCTACTGGCGTACAGGCGGCTTAAAGTAAAAACATTAAATATATAATGTAATTACCTGATCTTCAATGAGCATATTATTGTGCCTTTTAGTAAATTACGAACCGTTATAAGCAATACTTTAACTGGTCGATCCCGAAAAACCATTAACAGAGTAGGGTACAATTCAATTAACCATAAAAAATGAAAACACTTCATCTAAAAACTATCATTTCTTCTATTGTGCTGCTGTTGCTTATTTATCAATTGCATGGGCAGAGCACAAAATTTATCGGTCCATTAGAACAATCCAGAATCAGTCAATTGGATATCGCAGCACAGGAACAATTACAAAAGTTGACCCGAAACGCTAAAAGTTATGTGGTAAGTCCAGTTCAACTTCAAAATGGAGAGCTCTTACTTCAAAGCAACGAACTGACATTGGAATTAAATGAAACAACTACCCTCACAGCCAGGTTGACCAATCTAAATTACGAGTCTGAGAGTAAGTACAGTTGGTATGGGCACACGAATGATGGTGAGGTACTTATCATTCATTCAAATGGCAGAACCTATGGTACTATTCGTCACAAAGATGATGTATATGACCTGCAATATCTGAGCAATAACTTTGCTGCATTGCTGCATTATAACAAAAAAATGCTTCAATACGGTCAGTGTGCAGCTCCGGATTCACCTGATCAGCAGCTAGCATTCCCGGATGAAGAAAGGGGAGGGAATGCCCAGGCGATTGTCAGGGTGTTAGTTTTGTTTACTCCAGCTGCGGAAAATACGGGCAGAAACATCAATGATGTCGTTGATGCATCCATGGGCCAATTTCTAACGGCCTCAATCAATAGCAGTATACAGGCCTCATTGCAACTGGCAGGAGTGGTGAGATTTAACTTCAATGAATCCAACGACATCTGGGGTGATGTTCAAAACTTAAGAAACAACATTTTCGCACAACAACTAAGAAATAATTTTGAAGCTGATCTGGTGGTACTTTTGACTGATGGCCCTTATGGTAATTATTATGGGGTGGTGTCTGCGATTGGTCCTGATGAAGACGATGCATACACAATTGTGGAAATCGATCAGGCAACAGCATCTATGACCTTTGCACATGAAGTGGGCCACCTTTTTGGATGTAGACATGAAAATGATCCAACACCTGGAGATGCTCATGGTTATGGCTTCAAAACTGGCTCAATCTTTAAGAAAAAGAGGGGTACAATCATGCACACCCTGGAGTCTGGAAGAACTCAGGTGCTACATTTTTCCAATCCATATCGAACCTATGATGGGGTAGCCACCGGCCAACTCAACGTTGCTTTTAACAGTAGAGTAATCAATGTTAATTCCAGAATTGTCTGTGATTTCAGGTTTACTGCTCCTGATATGAGTACAAATATTTACGGTCCGGGTTCTGCAAATGATGGAGATAGGCTGAATTTCACTTCCAGTGTTAGTAATGGCACCTCACCGTATTCCTACAGATGGCAGGTGGATATTGGGGGTGGATATTATACTGCCGGAACGTCCTCATCTCTGACTTACACCATGCCTACAGACAAAGATTTAAGGTTAAGGCTCGCCGTTACAGATGCCAATGGCAACACTGCTACTGATGATCACTTTGTCCGAAACCTGTTTGAAGATGGTGGCCCCTGTGAAATCTGCCCAAGCATTGGTGAAGAAGATCCTGAAGTGACAGAGAATAGTTTCCTGCTATTTCCTAACCCTGCAGAAGAGGTAGTTAACATTACCTATCAACTGGTAAATGAAAGCAATGTTTCACTTTCCCTGATTGATATAAGTGGTAAAATAATTGAACAGGTCAATTACCAGGAATTGAAAGGGACTCATGAACTTGAGCTCGACCTTTCAGATATAGATCGTGGTGTGTATATCATAAACTTTAAGGCCAATAATTTTAGCAAGGCCATTCGGTTAGTTAAAGAATAAATGATCAATTGAGCAGTTAGAAAGCATTTGAACACTTCGTTTTCTAACTGCTCATTCAGCTATTCAACCTCACTTTTCATTGAATCCTACAATGGATTTCTGTTTCTTCGCACCAGAAATCAGCCCATTTACTCGCATTTTTATCTCATCACATTTGTTGTAAGCCTTCAATTCCTTTTGAATTGTCGCCAAAATTGAGGAATTTAATAGGAGAGATGTTCGTTATTTTATACCAGGGACATATCTCGCCATTAGGACAACTGGCATATGGGACAACTGAGGCAAATCTTCAAAAGTGGCAAATACTTTTTAAGTATCCTGATCTGTATATGCGTACAATTTCCCATACAAGCCCAGGATTCACTTGATATTGACATCTTTGAATTACCTCTGGAAGACTTATTGAAAATTAATGTTACCACCGCTTCTAGACAAGAAGAGGTAATTAGTGATGCTCCTGCCAATGTTATTGTACTGACCCAGAAAGACATTCGCACCAGAGGATATACAGAACTCACCGAAATCTTTGATGATCTGCCAGGCATGGATATCGCCAAGCCTTATGGTTCGACTTTCTTTAAAAATTACTGGAGAGGCTTTCGGAATGTAAAAGGATCTCCGTATCTACTGATGTTGGATGGCACAATCCTCAATCACCTCTGGTTCAATGAGACGCAGGTAATTTCACAGGTTCCCATTACCAATATCAAGAGAATCGAGATTGTGTACGGTCCTGCTTCTTCGCTCTATGGACCAAATGCAGCCATGGGAGTGATCAATATCATTACCTCCGATGGTGAACTGAACCCCGGATCACACTTTACTGGCAAAACAGAGCTTACACATTTTGGTGAATTCAGGGGGGACTATACGATGGGCTATGAGCAAAATAAATTCAGCGCCAGCGTATCCGTAAAGATAGATAGCTATGATGCATTTGCAGCCATTGACCTGGACAGTTATGAATATACCAGGGAAACCTACACACTCGACAGGGCACTTTGGGGTGATTTTGTTGACAGTGAACTAATTACTGGTCCCAAAAACTTCGTACGAAACAGGGGTTTTGATTTCCGGACCACCTATGGAGATTTTGAGTTTGGCTACCAGCTGTATCAGTTTGATGTAGGTTATGGCCTGGAATACCCGTTTGACAAAGTGCAACCCAATGTGCGGTGGCTCAACGATGACCAGAGCGCCTTTATGCGATTTTCCACTTCTTTGAATCCGAGATTAAATTCCACCTCGCTGATCAGGTACAGAGAGAACAACGCAAGACCCGACATTGCCTGGCTGGAAGGCTACAACCTCACCAACAACACCTCGGAAGATGTAGTATGGTATGGAGATGTGGTGGCACCAGGCGAAAGCATGAGGGTAGTAGACTACTCTTACTGGCTGTCTGAAAACTCCAGCTGGTCCCTTTTCCAGGATTTTGACTATACTGTAAAAGAGGACAAAATGAAGTTTGCGTTTGGCTACAAGTATGAATACAAGGACCTGCAAAAAGCTTATCAAACCAATTACGGTCCAGTAGCACAACCTTCTGACATTCAGGATCCTATAGATGCCAGCAATCCTTACAGCATCAGCGTTTCACAAATGATTCCCGACCAGGTGGCTACCGGGGTGGCATACTGGAACAGAATTGTATGGGAGGATCATGGGTTATATGGTCTGGGCAAGTTTAATGTCTCTAAAAATCATATCGTGAACGCAGGGGTGAGGTTTGACAACAATTCCACCTATGGTTCGGCAGTGACATTGCGTGGGGGATATGTCGGGCATTTTGAAGGTTTTACAGCGAAAGTGCTTTTCGGACAGGGTTACATAGAACCAAATCCAAGGAGCCTGTATGGTGGATGGACCGGTACAGGCAGTGATCCTAACCTGGACCCAGAGCGCTCACAAACCCTGGAAATGAGTCTGGCATACCAGAAAGGCCCAATGCTTTCTTCTGCCAACTTCTATTACGTGATCAATACCAATACCGTATTCAATCTCAACAATGGGGCAGCAAGAAACCTTGGTGACCGGTCGGTAGTGGGACTGGATTTCAATTTTTCTACTGTGCTGCAGCCTACCTTTATGAAAAGCCTGCGGCTTTGGTCTTATCCTTCTTTTATCCTGGCCGAGGAAGAGGAAAAGTTTGATGGAGAAGGCACAAAGATTGGGAACGACAGGATAGGGGATCTGGCATACATCAAATTGATGGGAGGTGTGACGGCAGAGTTTAATGAGGTCATTTCGCTCAATGCGCGGTTCCGGTACATTGGCGAAAGGAAGACCGTTCCCACCAACCCCGTAGCGACCATCGATGACTATTTTGTAGCGGATTTGAATCTGTTGATCCGAAATGTCATTGAAGAAAACATTTCGTTTGGTGTAAAAGTGAACAACCTGTTGGATGAGCAATATTTTCACCCCGGTTTACAGTCAGCTGATGCTGGCACCACACCGGGTGTCTGGACTGCCAATGGACTGGGCTGGAACGGCAGCCAAAGCTGGAGCAATTCATTGTTGCCCCAACCAGGACGTATGGTGTCATTTAGTATGTATTTTGATTTTTAGAGGTGTATCCCCAAATAGACAACAATCACATAATTAACGAACACACAACTTCACGGACTGCATAATCATCAGCTACTACTATAGTTGATACAGGAATTGAGATAGGTTCATAAAGTTTCGGTTCATGCTGATTTCATACATTCATGGTATGGGCATTCATACACTTACTTAGACAAGAGGAGGCTCTATGGTTAGGAGTTAATTAGAGATGGAGGTTGGGTTAGATTTGTTTATTTAACATAATATAAATTATATAACAAGACTGTTATTTTTACCGGGTCGCTTAGACTGCTGTCACTGTTTGACGATTAGCTGTCAACTTCGATTATATAATGATATTATGTTAACGGGCACGCCGAGTGCAGCAAAGCTGGGGAATTTGAACGTGTGTGCATCTGTTGTTCGGAAATTTTTGTGAGTGCCTTCTGGTGGCGCTGTTATATAATTAGACGTTATATTAAATAGCCGCGCATAACGCTGCAGTCTCTGCGAATGCTACTTGTTACAAATGATCTAGTTACTGCTCCGTTTGATCGTGACTGCATTGGCCGTGCCCTAAGCCAGCCCTGAGAATTAATAGTTCCCACCTCTCTGTCAGCTATCGCTGAATTGCCGACCCTGAAGCAAGAGAATCTCAGGCAAAGTGTATCGTTCTATTTTTCGTTATTCGTGCCATTGTACAGGTTCGTTTCAAATATGCCATTCTCAGCGATTAGGAATTTGCCTGTGATTCACGCGGACGGCTAGTCTTGCTTGGCCTGCGCTTTGTTTTTACTGCGCTATTATAGAATTGTGTTTATGCAACTGAATAGCTGCTAATAGCAAAGTCTCCAGTCCAGTCGTCATCCTGAGCATAGCGTGAGGATCACCAACGGTTGGTAGAAAAGAATCCAGGAGCTCACCTGCTGCACATTTAATTTAAATAGTTCACTGTCCACCGTTCGAGCCACGGAGGCTCATCCTTTTTCAATCGATAAAAAGGATGCAAAAATCTTGACAGAATAATGCTTCCTCGCAATGGCAAGCCCACCCCCGCTATTCTGTCTGGCTGACGCTCTATTTAACATAATGTTACATTAAGTTTCTTAGAGTTCGTAGGGATTTGAAATTATCCTTTTCCGAATCTATTTTAAAAGAGCTAATTCATTATTAAGTAGCTTAAATGGAAAATCAGCACTTGCTTTATGCCGTTTTATTAGACCATTTTGAGAGCAGATTATACAAATTGGATGATTTTGTTGAATAGAAGTATATCTAATCAATGTTGCAGAAAGACTAGTATTATATTTTTTACTTAACATATCAACCAAATGGAAATTAAAGGTAGACCCAGCACAATCCTCTATAAACCTTCCCTTCGGCATAAGCAAACAAGCTGCGAAGTGATCAGCTTCAAGTTCAACTGGGTTTTTTGATGTGAAATTATTAAAACTAGGATGAGATGGCGTTTCGCCTCTTTTTAAGGCATTTTTCTATGTTCATCAATAAAAAAGTGACCCAATTCATGTCCAAAAGTGAATCTAGCTCTTGCTGAAGCTTCATGTTTTAATTTGTCATCGAGGCTGATATAGATATGAAATTCTCCAAAAGGCCGAATCTAGACTTAAAGAATTAGAGCTTGAAGGAAAAATATGGGCTTTATAACCGCACACATTGGCCACTCCCCTTCCCCCCTGGCCTACATCCCTCGTTGCGGCATGGTGATTCCTCACTCGTAATAATTGAGGATTATTGTCTCGTTCTGCAAAAGAGAACATGGCGGGAATCGATCGCAGCGGCGAACCGCCCCGCACCTGTAGTTTTGCAGACTACCGTCTTGCCATTCGGCCACATGTTCTGTAGCGGAGGCAGAGGGAATCGAACCCCCGAGGCTTTTACACCCAGCTGTTTTCAAGACAGTGTCCTCGACCAACCGGACTACCTCCATCGTCATCCATAGCTTTAGCGTAGGATGACACTTTTGCGGAGAGCGAAGGAATCGAACCTTCACCTCATTTCTGAGAACTCACTTAGCAGGTGAGCACAGCTAACCAATATCTGACTACTGTCCATTGTAGACCCGCCGAGAATTGAACTCGGAACCTTCACCTTATAAGAGTGCTACTCTAACCGTTGAGCTACGGGTCCTTTAAAGTATGCCCACCGGGAGTCGATCGCAGCGGCGAACCGCCCCGGAAAGAACAGATCTTAAGTCTGTCGTGTTTGCCATTTTCACCATGGGCATATGTTGTGCGGAAGGAAGGAGTCGAACGTACAGAATCTTCTCAGTTTGAATGAGACGGCTTTGCCACTTTGTCCACTTCCGCAATTGTACCCTGTGAGGGAGTCGAACCCCCAAAACCCTGATTCTAAGTCAGGTGCGTATGCCATCGGAGCGGCGACCCGCTTCCGCCAACAGGGCATAAAAAAAGCCTCTTCAGAAATGAGAGGCTTTGATGTCAGATAGTGATGATACTTTCTAGACAATACAATTCCTCTCCTGATATTTCAGTGAACAACTGGATATGAGTGATAGACATAATATTTGATTCATTCTTTTCATTTCTTTCTTATTTATGAATTGATGATCCACCAGGATTCGAACCTAGACCGCCTGAGTCAAAGTCAAACATGCTACCATTACACCATGAATCAATTCTTAGTAGGAATAGCAAGATTCGAACTCGCATCTTTGGGGTCGAAACCCAACATTCTATCCGTTGAACTATATTCCTATTTGGGTGTCTCTGGGACTCGAACCCTAGACTCCTCATTCACAGAGAGGTATTTTACCTGTTAAACTAGAGACACCATACGTACTCCGTATGGGATTTGAACCCATATTCCCCGATAGAAAGCCGGGTGTACTAAAGCCAATTATACTAACGGAGCATTTTGTCTGAGAAGCAGGACTCGAACCTGCAACCTCCCGCGTCCAATGCGGGTAAACAACCAATCGTTATCTTCCCAGATTTAGCAGTACTGACGGGACTCGAACCCGCAACCACTCGAGAGACAGTCGAGCACTCTAGCCATTGAGTTACAGCACTAAATTGTGGAACAGATAGGAATTGAACCTATATCTCTGCTTTTTCAGAGCAGCGCATTGACCTACTTTGCTACTGTTCCATGTAAACAAAAAAAGCATCCCACTTTTATGGGATGCTTCCTTTGCATATTGTAATATGATCTATATAGTTAAGTTATATTCACATCCCATATAAGACAGTCCAGTTCCTGCTCAAAATCGAAACTAAATCGATCGGAGGGCGGACATAAGAGGTCTATATGGAGACGTATCAAATTCATTGTTTTATATCGTTTTTGTTTATTAATCACTGACGCAAAGGTTAGAAGCTTTATTTAGAATTCCAAGAAAAATAATGAATTAATATATTGATAATCAACTAGTTATGAAAAATATAAGCAATACGATTCCACCTCGCCTTCTGCGAGTTTTTTAGAATTTTACAACTGCCTGTCTCTCAATTGTTTCCTCTTTCAATGTACTATCGTTATGTTATTTAGTCTTCAAACATTTTTTTTGAAATTTGACATAAAAAAAGCGTCCAACTTTCGAAGGACGCTTCTGCTTTGATAAAATATATCTTCTATTTCATTAATTCATATTCAGTTCAGACAAAGCATACACGTCCCACTCCCAATCCTCTGAGGGTAAAAAATGGCGACTTAGGCCGAGACATATGCTTTGTATTCTGTTAATCATTGTTGCAAATGTAACTAAATCAATTGAACTAACTAATCCGCACACATTCCCATCCCCACATCCTGCCCAAAATCCAAAGATGAAAATGAGTGCTCCGTGACTACTAAAAAATGAAAATGACTACATCTGGGAAAGCGAAAAGAGCCTTCCCTCCCACTATAAATTGCCAACCCTGTGGACCTAAGCTATAATTAACATAACGCAGGACATTATATAACAATCCTGTTTTTATTTCTGATCCAGCCTTTGGCGATTATCGCATAGCTTGGATTATATAATTGATATTATGTCTGCGCTCATTCTTCGCTTGCCCTCTCCACGGCGCTCGGGTAAATAAACTGCACAAGCCAGCCCTCCAAGACGTACAATGGGTTCTGTGCTTCCTATTCATCATTCAATTATTTAAAGTTGGCAATTGTTCACACTACCTCTCGGCAGTTAACATTTACATCTGAATATTCTTTTGCTCTGGAATTGGCTTGGGTATAGCTGCAGGATCATCTTCAATCATTTGACGCATATCTATTTCTATGCCTCTTGCCATGGTGGTGATGGGTACGTCGTTAGCTATTCCTTCAAAGGGATTTTCGGATACTTCACCTATCCGTTCCATGGTATGAAAAATCCAGGATACGATCACACTAAAGGGAATTGATAACCATACAAACCCATTTCCTATCCTCTGAATAGCTGCTGAAGGCTGATCATATGAGTCGATAATATTCATTCCTATTTCATCAAACACATTGATGATTCCGAATGGGAGCAGGAAAATGAAAATCCAAACGAAAAACAAGTTCAGTGTTGCAAATTGCCGTGGATAGGGAAAATTTTTGATTCGCTCAAGTTTTCCCTGCAACGTAAACAGCTCAACGATCTGGCTCTCCATTTCAAGAAATGAGAATTGCCAGATATGGCCGCTTTCTTGCAGTGACCTGAGTTGCTTTGACTGGAGGTTCAAACATGCCGCTTGTTTGTTCGTTTTACTCAATACGTACTGCTTTTCCTCCTTTGACAAATAACCTTCCAACTCTTCCTCCAACGTATGATCACGCTCACTGATTTTCACATCACGCATATATTCCCTATCAGAGCTATTTACACTAGACATTTCCCAGGGCTTTGGTGCCCTTAGGGCGTGTCTTAGAGCTGTCATCCATGCCACATGTCTCATGACTAGCTCCTTTCGAATTCCAAAGAGCTTTTCATCACTGTATTTGTCCTTTGCATGTTGATTTGTAATGAAATCATTCATCATCATGGCCAGTGAGCGCGAGGTATTGACAATACCACCCCACACCTGTCTGGCTTCCCATAGCCGACCATACGAGGCGTTGTTTTTAAAACTGACAATGAATGCCAGGGCACTACCAACCAATGCAATGGGCAACCAGGGGAGATAAAGGAATCTCCAATCGAACACTTCATATAAGAATGTTGGAATAGCTGCAATCAAAATGAACCTGTAGATGTATCTACGCGTCCACGAGAGCATAACTTTTACAGAATAGTTTCTTTTTGCGTACATCGATTTTTCTATGAATTTGAATAATTAAGAAATCACCTTGACTTGGGTGAATTGTCTGTGCCCATCGATCGAACCATGATAACCAAACCCACTCTGCTTGGCACCTACCCAAGGACTGGAACCCGCCATTTTGTTGATTCCAACCATGCCTGCTTCCAACTGTAAAGCGACCTCCTGCACTCCATCCTTACCGAAAACCGAAGCACCTAAACCATAAATACTGTTGTTAGCCCTTGCTATAGCTTCCTCCTTTGTTTCGTACACCGAAATACTAACCACAGGGCCAAACGTTTCTTCTTTGGACATCAATGCAGATTCTGACACATCCGTCAAAACAGTTGGTTCGATATACCGGTCCGGATGATTCGTCCCACCAAGTAGCACCTTTGCGCCTTGATCTATCGCATCCTGAATATGATCGATGATTTTGCTTCGCTGCTTTTCATTGATAATTGGAAATACCTGAGTTCGCTCATCGTCCCATGGCCCAGTATGATACTGAGAAGCAACCCTGGTTACTTCTTGCTCAAATTCTTCTTTGATACTATTATGGACATAGATTCTTTCAGTCGAGGTACACATTTGCCCAGAGTTCTCAAGCGAAGCAGCCACAGCATAGCGTGCCGCATGCTGTATGTCGGCATCAGGTAACACGATCATTGGATCATTTCCTCCCAATTCCATAACGAGCCGTTTTACACCCTTAGCCGCTCTTTGCATGATATCTCTTCCTGCTGCCTGAGAACCTGTGAATGCAATCATTTGCACATCATCAGCATCCACCAATGCTTGTCCAACCTCTCGTCTTCCATGCACAATCTGCAGAACGTTTTGAGGTAAAACTTCATTGAGCAATTCGATGTAGCGCTGTGCCACTATTGGTGTCTCCTCCGAAGGTTTTAGCACCACGGTGTTCCCGACTACTAGTGCCGGGATCATCAAATTATTGAACATGGCCAATGGATAATTCCAGGGTGAAATGACCGCCACTACCCCTAATGGATCATAGTGAATCGTACCTCCCACAGTCTGCTGCGGTACTAGTGCTTTTTTCACTTCGGCAGCTATATAGGAAGTACCCCCTATCACGCCATGCACCTCACCAGTAGATCTTCCAAGATCCTTCCCCATTTCACGACTCAGCAACTCAATGAGCTCTTGTGAGAATTTAGCAGCATTTTGAGTTGCGCGATCCAAATAATCAATTCGCTCATCAACCGTCAACTTTTTCCAATTTGACTGAGCATCGTGCGATTTATGTACTATTTCAGGAATCAGCTCTATGGGAGTGATCTGCACCTCTCCTACTTCCTCTCCTGTTGCCGGGTTATATGATTTGATCGTCTTTTCCATTATCCAAATAGGATGTCAGTTCTGATAATATATTTGGTTCCTCTTGTGATCTCCTCACTCGAGTGCAGGCAATGCAATGGGTGCGTGCCATGTGGAAAACAAAGGACACCTCCACGTGGCGTTCTCACCTTGACTACCTGCATATCACCCTCCTCTCTGGCTGGCTTGGATGGGTCAGATTGACTCACCATAAATTCAGTAGCCCCACCATCAAAATCATCATTCAAGAGAATCAAAAAGGTGTATTGACTATACAGGCCCTCGTAAGCATTCGACACGAGCTTTCCATCAATTACTCTGCTGCCTGGCCAAGCCCCATCGGTATGTACTTTGAAAAAATCGCCCTCCTTGTATTTGTAGAATCTAAATCTGGCATTGATTCCCTGAGCGGTTTGTCCTTGCCATACTTCATTCACTAAATGCCCAGACCGATCCCAAATGGTTTTGTCTATCGCCTCACTCACCACCCAATTAAAGTTTTCATTGTGGCGCACCTCATGTGGTAATGAAACCGGTGAGTCCTCATCATATCCGAGCATTTCGGAAATATCAATGATCCGCTGGGTTTCCTCTTCACTCAACACGTTCAGTAACTGGAATGCCCCTGGCACTTCAGGAAGGTCCACTCGCTCCACCTTCGACTTGTCAAATTCCGAATCAAAAACCTGCTCCTCTTTAAGGTTGTCTGTCCAGGTGGGCAATGACGGATTATGAAACCCGCTCTCGCGAGTAACAATGTAAAAGCTGTCCTTTCCGACAGCTTTTTGTTCTAAAGTAATCATTGTATAGCGGTCAATTTTTCCAATTCCTCAACCAATACATCCGGATTTGGACGCTTTGTGTAATCAACAGAATACTCAGCATACTTAATTATACCATCTGTGCCAATGATAAATCGCGCAGGAACCGGCAAGGTCCATGATTCGTCTCCATTGTAATCAGGTAATGAAATTCTGAAGTTATCTCTGTACAAAGACCTCAATGGGTCAACCATTTCCCAACGAAGACCAAACTCAGCTGCAACGTCATTTCCTGGATCGCTTAGTAAATCAAACCCTAAACGTTGCTGCTGTATGATCTGCTGATTATAAACATCAAGCTGAGGTGAAATACTGAGCATGGTGGCTCCCAGTTCCTCCATTTGCTCTTCATATCTCTTCAAATACGCCAAATCCGTATTGCAATAGGGACACCACACTCCCCTGTAAAAAGTGATTACCATTGGCCCATTTTCCAGGAGCGTTTGGCTTGATACCAATTCACCGTTTTGATTCATCAACTCGAATGAAGGTGCCTGGTCTCCAGCTTTCAATATGCGATCACCAATGCCGGATGCTTCCAGTTTTCTGGTCGAATCATGCATGATTTCTACATAGCTAGCAGGCATGCTACCTTCAATTCGCTCTTTTAGTTTGTCAAGACTTTGTTGTAATTCCATGTTTATACTTTTTGGATTCCTTGTCAATTATTTTCAATAGTTTAGCAAATAAACTATCAATGGTTTATTTTTGTTACCAATTGATAGAAATACACTGAAAATAGTGGTAACCAAAAGGTGACTTATGGGAAGAAAAGTGATTGATAATCCAAATTTGTGTTCGCTCGTACATGCAATGAACATTATTGGCGGGAAGTGGAAACCCATCCTGCTGTACTTGCTAGCCAATGGCAGTATGCGATTTGGCAAGTTGCTGATCCATACTCCAACCATCTCCAAGAAGGTACTGACAGATCAGCTGAAAGAATTGGAGGAAGACGGTTTGATTATTCGAACGAGATATGCTGAGGTCCCACCCCGAGTCGAGTATTCTTTATCAGAAAAAGGAAAAGCATTGTTACCTATTCTAAAAGCGTTGAGCGATTGGACATTTGATACCTATCCGGAAATGGCATTTGAGCAGTGTAGGATAGTATCACTTTGAAGCAAATAAATATTACTCCTCTTCCACACACATTTGCCACTTTCTATACCACAACCCTTGATGCCTTACTGCGGCATGGTGATTCCTCGGACAAGGTGTCTCCCATCGTCACAAGTGGCAAAAGAGTGTTCCAGGCCCTCCCTCCTGTTGCGTATGATTTTCCTTCCCTTCCTGAAAGCATTAATACCTGCCCCATCCCAAAGCTGATTTAACATAACACAGGCTAGCGTTATTTTCCATTATTCGTGTCATTATACAGGTTCGGTTCATACACTCCATTCTCGGCGATTACGATTATTGCCTGTGATACACTTGATTAGCTTGCACCTTGTTTTTACTGTGATTTTGTAGAATATATTAATGTAACTAAATAGCTGGGGTAAGATCGTCATCCTTAGAAAAGTCAGGGTCGTGAGGATCTCCATCGTATTGCTGAAAGGTTTCTATGCGTTCACCTGGTGCATACTGTTCTAAGGAGTTCACTGTTCACCGAATGAATAGTTTCAACCCGGCGGTTTACTGAACCTGAAAGAGAATTTCATTGCTTACGCAATTTTTATTTGAATAGACTTCTTTAATTATTATTGACGAAGTATCTCTTCCGATTAAAAGTTTAAAATATCCTAAACTAGCATGCTTGATAGAATGATCGGTAAATTTAGGATATAAAAGAGTGGAGCATTTATTTATTTTCTTATTCACCAATTTCAGTTTAAACTCACTTGTCTTACTACCAGCACCACTTACAATATGGTTAAATTTTAAATCTCTGTGTTTATGATATTGCAGATTATGTTCATGTCCTGCTGCATAAAATACGTCTTTCCCATTTATCTCACTTTTCCTTATACATTTGATTATTTTTTTTCTGAATTTCTTATAAAAGGGTTGAGGGATATCCTGTCCCAATGCTCGATCCAAACCAAGTATTCTTAGTGGAAATAGCAAGTTGCCTATAAATCTCCAAGGTTGTAGACCTGATCCATGGCCTCCTATACTATAGAGTGGATGATGAGCTACAATAACAGCTTTTTTATTTTCTAGATGAGCATCTCTCAAGTACTTTTCTAAGTTTTCCCAAAAATTCTTTGATGTTTTTTTTATGGATTCATTTTTACCCACTGGTCTGTACAACCAAAATTTTTGAAACCACCATTGGGAATCTAATATTATTACGTTTGTAAATTGTAATTTCATTACCACTGGCCCAGGTGTAGCATTTTTTGGATAAAAACCGACTACATTGGTTTCACCAGTTTTTGATTGACGGCTAGATAAATATGTATCAATATAATTTGCTTGTTCAATCACTGCCTTCATACCTTTTCGCATACCATTTTTCCAATCATGATTACCTGGGAGAAAGATTATGTTACCAGAAAAATTACTGATGGCTTCAAGTTGAGTGCCTATTTTCGCTATATAATCTTTACTATAGGGCGCCCCTTTTGAATAAATGTTGTCTCCAAGAAAAACCACAGTTGATCTAGCTTCATCAATCTGTTCGGATAATTCTTCTTGCATTTCTATTAAGGCTTCAGTCTGATATGTATACTCACCTGCATCACCGATCAAGTAGATCACATCACATGTATCTTTAGATTGTGCCTTAGATGTATCAATTTCAAAGAAAAATATAAATGAAATGAGCATAATAAATGATAGGTTTCTTGATGTATTCATAATTTCGTATCGATTTCCAATGTTAACTATAGCAGCGGATGAACACCAGGTTGACTTTCCGATTTGAGTAATTTAATTAGCAATTGCACAAAAGAAAATACCCAGATATGGGTAGTTTTCGCTGACAGATCAATGTTGATGAAGGAATTGAAAAATCTGTGGCTTGTTCCTCGGCTATGGCCATGATTGGTTTTGGGGGAAATCGTTTTCCTTCAAATACCATGTCGTAATATTTAGAATGCGAGAAATTATCTAGGTCATTGCTGATTTTCAAAACGTATCTCTGGCAGCACAGTCAATACTTCTTTGTCATCATCTTCCGCCTTCCAGTAGACCATAAAATCAATTTTGGCTTGGGATGGCACGAATCCTTTAGATGCATGATCCATCAACTTTTCCTGATATTTGTGAGAAAACTTTAGGACAAGGTCTCCATTGATATTTGAGCAGCCTTCCGGCACCAGCTTCAGTTTATCACCACTTTTCAACCCCTTTATTTTGTTTTGAACGTACCTGAAATAACCTAGATTAACATCCTTTAAGGTCAAATGTTCAGTTAGCAAGTCAGGGGGAGCATAGCTATTTTCATTCAAGCTTATTTCAATTTCATCAGCACACAATTTGTTTAGATAGTTGCCATTGTAGTGGATGGATAGCGTCTTTTTGGCACGTGTCATGCCCACATACAATTGACGTTTCGCCGGGTCTGTTTCAGGGCTGAAATTATCAAGCATCATGAACACATTGTCAAACTCTCTCCCTTTTGATTTGTGAATGGTAGATACATATATCACTTCTCCATTTTCCGCGTAGAAGTCCTCCAATTTGGACTCTCTGATAAACACCTCAAAGTCAGTCTTGTATTTCTTCTTGGTATTCGTTTCTTCAAAATCACCAATTAGATTCATGCACATTTCATACTTGCCCGTGTGCTGAAATATCTCCTTGAAATTTCGTTTGGCTACAGTCCAGACGTCCTTACTTATTACAAATGTGGAGTCATCTAATTCAAGCTGATTTAGGAAATGGCGTAACTCGAAAAGGTTAGCCAAATTGAACCCATCGTTTGACTGAATAAGTCTGGCTTGGCGATGATAGTGAGATAGAAGTCCAGTAATTAATAAAGCTTCCTTGTTTGTTTTGGTCAGCACACACGTGGTTCCCTGTAATGGAAAATCAAGAACATCCTGCACAAATGGTAAGATGAGGTTCTCGTTTTTGTATTGGGTTATTTTCAAGGTGCCATTGTCCATCTGGTTGGCCACAATGGGCAATTCCTTGAGACGCTGGCTAATGGTTTGAACGTACTGATTGGTAAACTCCACCAAGTTGCTCTTGCTGCGGTAGTTCTTTGTCAGTTCATATTTGGCGGCTTGTTTTTCTTTAATGAATTGCTCTAGGTATTTAGAACTAGCACCTCTGAATTCATAAATGTTTTGATCATCATCACCTACGGCGATCACCCGCATCTCGTCATTGTGCTCCATGAGTAATCGAACCAATTCAAACTCGTCCGAATCCATGTCTTGCGCTTCGTCTATCACCATTACGGTTTTAGTAATCAGGCTTGGTTCCACCTCACCTGAGGAAATGTGCTCAATGGTCTTTTTGATGATTTGGTCAGACTTTTCCAGACTACCGACCTTACCCATCAAATCGAAGCAATAGGAATGGAAGGTCTTAATGTCAATAAACTGAGCAGCATTGCCTATGAGTTGAATCAGTCGTTTCTTAAACTCTGTAGCCGCAGCTCGGGAGAAAGTGAGCATGAGTAATTGTTCGTGCTTCACATCCTCCAAAAAGAATAAGGAAGCCAACTTATGAACAAGGAGCTTTGTCTTACCACTACCCGGCCCTGCCGCTACCACAATATACTTGGATTGGTCGTCACGAACGATTTTAAGCTGTGTGGGAGATAACTCACCAAACAACTGCCTGAACTTGCTGGGCGTCAGGTTCATCTTGATGTCTTCCCGCCTACTTCCTTTGAAGTACTTCCCTAAGAAGGCGTCATTGTTCAATTTGAAGTAATCTTCAACGAATTGTAAGGCGTCCTGATAGTCATTGATCATTCGCTTGGCGTACTCCCCCACGATGTGGATTTGCTGGACTTTACTCTGATAGAATTGACTCAGCTTCTCATAATCTTCAAGCTTATATCGCTTCTTGTTGTCCTCTTCAAGCCTTTCTAATGTCAACCTATTATACACCACCAGGAATCCACCTTCAATTTTGATGGCATCAATTCGCGATAGGTAAAATAGTGTATCCTCAACATCATCCAGCGTAATGGCTACTTTGAATAACGACGTACCCGTTTCGTAAGCATCCTTTAATTCGTTGACAGAAAACTCAACCAGTATTTCTTCCTTTACCCCTGAAGGTTCAGTGGTCAAAGACTTGGAATAGAGGTATTCAACAATGAACCCTGCGAGCTGGTGTCGCTTTTCCAATTTCTCCTCAAGTACTTCCTTGGGTTGGCTACAAACAACGAGCAAATGGTTTTTGGAGTAATCTTGTTGCTTCTTAATCCAGTTTTTGATGTGCCAGAAATTGATAAGGGTCTTTAGCTTGTTTGGAGAAACACCTTCGCATCCTTCTATCTCAGCTCCTTCGTTCAGTTCTTTGAGGTGAAAGTTCTTTTCCTCAATATCGAATTGAGACAATAGGTAACGCTCAATTCTTGAAAAGGTCTGGACGGTGTTCAGTGACCTATTCTTCTGCTCGCCTCGCTTAATGAAAGCTGTCAGATCCTTGGTATCCGCGAGTATCTTTTCCTCCCTTAGGAGATTTACAATGTTGATTACTTCTTCTTTTACAATTCCAAGATGATCAGAGATATAGTCCACCCTTGATTCCGCCGTTTCGTCGTTCGACAAACGTTTACTCTTACTAGAGAAAAGCTTCTTAATAATCCTGATGCCTTTTTCCTTTTGCTTCTCCTGAAACTTCTCTGACGCATTGATTTTTTGTATAGCCTCATCAGCATTTTTAGCCAAAATACTGTTAGCGAAAACCCTTGGCATGTTTTGTCCACGCTTTAAGTAACCAGCATCTTCTAAGGCTGAAATGGCTGTGGTCACACGCGATTCAATGTCTACAATGTTGTCATCCCATCCGGCTTTTCTCGCAATTTCAAGTGCCGAATTGGAGGCCGTCATTCGGAATCGAGTGATCTCCTTTATGGCTTTCCAGACTTGCTGAATTTCCTTAATGCTCAGCTTGGTCTGATTGAGCAATATGAAGTGCTTGGCGAGATCCTCTTCATTAAACAGCACATAGCAGTCTGCCGTAATGTCTTCGTTTCTCCCTGCTCTTCCTGCTTCTTGAATATAGTTCTCGAGAGAATCCGAAATTTCATAGTGGATGACCATCCCCACATCCTTCTTGTCCACACCCATTCCAAAAGCAGAAGTGGCTACTATGATTTGTGTTTCGCCATTGATGAAGGAGTCTTGGTTTTCAGACTTTTCCTGCTTCTCCATCTTACCATGGTAGGGCTTGGCTTGATACCCATCTTTCACTAACCGTTCTGCCAACGCGTATGCTCTTCTCGTTCGAGATACATAGATGATCGTTGGACATTTCTTTTCATCGATCAAGTCTCTGGCCGCATTGTACTTTTCTTCTTCGTCCGATTTTTCAAATACCTGATAATGAAGATTTGTTCGAGAAGCACTTGATCGAAATACTTCTAAATCCTGGCCAAGTTTTTCTTTGAAATAGGCCCTAATGTCCTCTATTACCTTCTGCTTGGCAGTGGCGGTAAAGCATGAGACCGGAATGCCGTACGGCAGGTTTTTCTTTTCCTGAATGGATTTGATAAAGTCACCGATATATAAGTAATCCACTCTAAAATCCTGACCCCAAGAGGAAAAGCAGTGCGCTTCATCTATCACGAATCGCGCAATCTTTCTACTCAGGATTAATTTTTCAATGGAATGCGATCGAAGTGACTCAGGTGATATATACAATATGGATGCAGAACCTTCCAAAACTCGTTCGAATGATTTGCTTCGCTCAATGGGGTCGAGTAAACCATTAATAGTTACAGCATCCGTAATACCTGCTTTTTCAAGGTTATCCACTTGATCCTTCATTAAAGATTGCAGCGGAGAGATTATAACAGTTAGGCCCCTTGAGTTCTTACCACTCATTAATGCCGGAATCTGAAATGTGATGGATTTGCCACCACCCGTAGGAAAGACGGCAAGTATGGATTTATTATCTACGGCAGCTTGAACCGCTTGTTCTTGCAATGGTTCGCCCCCATATTCTCTGTATGCTTCAAAGCCAAAGAACGACTTCAATGCTGTATGGATATTCAAAGCCTGATCACAATAGGTGCATCCAGTTATACAAGGCTTGCTCCTCAGCGCATTCATTATCCTTTCCACAAAAGGATAGTTTTTTAACACCCATGGAGGCGTCAGTGAGTAACGATTCTCCGCATTAATAAGCATAAGGGCATACGCTAACTCTACAGGTTTTTGACTAATCATCCTATCTAGCTGAGCGTTTTCGCAGAGCTTTGAATGAAATCTCTCTTGTATTAATGGCTCAAGTTCAATGTTCGATCCTTTGAAATCCACAAAGCTGAAAAAGGCGGAGAACTCTTTTTGGTTATGCAATAAGGAGAATAGAATATCCTTTATTTGTCCATCCAGTTGCTGAAATGTCGCCACTTCATCATAGAATAAATCTTTTGCTTTGATTGCGTCATTCAACGGGTTATTCATCTCATCCGTTTGCAGCTTATCGTCTTTCAGAAGGGCATGATAGGGCTTTGAGGGAAATAGTAGAGGGGACAGATATAGCGTATCAATTAACTGTAACTTCCTAGTCACTTCATTTGGAACAACTGGTTCGAGATATACTATATCATGATTTAGTATGTTATGGCCACATAGGAATCGGGAGTCTTGGATGAACTCAATGAATTGCGATATTGAATTCGAATGCATCGTAGCAGAATCTTCTCGAATGCCTCCAATATCAAGTATTCGCTTGGTCTGTGGATCAACTTCCGTATCGACAAAGGCAATGCTGCTCATTTTACTTTTGATAAATAAAGTGTTCAGGCGGAGCTCACTCCACCTGTAATTTATAACCTGACGAATAACGAATCAATATTCCGCACACATTTGCCATTCCCCTACTCTTTCCCTCCTGCCAAAAATGTCAAAAGAGAGCTCGTTACTGCCAAGAAATAAAGTGACTACTTTTAAGAACGAAAAGGCCTTTGCCCTAAACTATTAATCCCGCTCCTGAATCGAAGCTATATTAACATAATGCAGGACATAAATATAACAAAATAGGTTTTATTAATGCTGACGGTTTGGTTTAGGCTAGTGAGGATTGACACGCTGTGCAGCTGAAGTTTGGTTTCATTTGAAGACGTCTTATTGACTGAAACTCATGCTTATAGGTAAGACAAAACTAATCCCTCCAAAAAATCATCCCCGTGAATCTTCAGTATTTTTTATCTTTCCCGGTCATCTGAATTTAGGCATGACTCTACTCAACAAAATATTAAGGTTCGATACCAATTAACACTAACGGAACTGCTGGAACTCCACGACCCTGTCTAGCTAGATCATATAGAGCCCCTTCGTAATAACCAGGTCCTGATGACATTTCGGATTGCATTGATTTCATTGGGAGGATTTCTATCCCAACCTCAATTGAATTTCCAACATAAAATGCTAGATGCTTAACGAAAAGATCATATGCTATGAAGCTATACTTACCAAATTGCACTTCAATAGCAATTCTATTTTTCATGAAATCAGTTTGATTATAAGATCTTATCGCCGTTCTTCCCTCTTTCTCAATTAATATTTTCTGATCTTCAGCTGGCAAATGCAATGTCCTTGTAATAAGATCGTAATCATCCGTTACCCAGTAAGATGTCCTACTTTCAGACCAACCTAAGACTTCTAGTTCTTTTTCAAATTTCTTATTTAGGTCAATCGGACTGAAAAGTTTTTTACCCTTCATTGTCTTTTCTTTACTGACCTTAGTTCTAAAATCTTCGGCATTTATTGCATCTATGACTGCCATGATCTCATCCCACAAATCTTTTTGATGATATTGAATCCATTCAAATCCATTTAAATGGGAATAAACCGCACCTATTTTCATAACACTATGCTTCGACAGTATTTAAATCAATTTTTTCCCCCGTCATCAAAATATTAAAAATTGAACCTATCAGGATTCCTGTTACTACAACTTCTGGAACATCTACCAACTTTTTGTTATCAAGCTCTCCGTTACCATTCCTAAGAATTAGTTCAATTAGTTCTGCAAGTTTCTCGTGTTTATCTGTGTGATCCTTTTTTAGAGCAGTGATTAAATCATCAGCAAACTCGCCTAATCTATCTACTAACCATATTGGGCTATTCTTATTACGATCTTTGTTTGTCCAATTTTGTTGAAGCCCATCTACATCAATAGACTCGACAAACTTGATGTAGTAACTAATTTTATCTTCAAGGTCAATATCCAATAGAATTATGGATTCCCACACCTCATTAAATCGCTCTTTCGATAGCGAAAGCTGCTTCCTTTTTTTTGAGTTACCGTAATGAAAATTTACCCACCAAAAGGTTTTTTCAATCTCTTTATTACTAACATTCCGTAACTCAAATCTCACTCCACTTCCAAATCTTAATCCTGGAATAGCCAACCAGAAAGATCGACTCCATGAAAACCTACTCCCTTGCAAGTCTGGTTCGAAGAACTTTGGAAGGTTGTTTGAATTATCGATAATCAGATTTTCACTCTTAGGAGGCTTAATATCTTCAAGTGGGGTTTCAAGCATGCTCTTAGCTAAGTAGTAAGTAAGCATAGGCGGGACAGCATTTCCTATCATCTTTAGTTTCCCTCCATAAGAATTACTATAAAATTGATAATCAGCTGGAAATGATTGTATACATCCCCTTTCCCTTACTGTTAATCTCCTAAAACCTCTACCTTCAGGAACAATGATACTCTCCCTTGAAACCCTGGTACATAGTGCCGTTACGGTTCTCGAAGGCCTATCTAGTCGGTCAGGAAATGACATTTTATTGTAAACAGGATGATATGCCTTAGCATCATGATTCATTCTCCTTTCTTCGTCTGTAAGTGGTGATTCATGAATATGGTCTGTTAGATTAGGGATTGAATGGCCATAATTAGGATCTATTGTGTCATTTACCGATAAAGCATCAATGATATCTCCCAGATGTCTTTCAGGAGTGGTTTGTCGATATGATTCAAATAGATTTCTTGGGAACTTACCCGCAATCATTCTACGTCGATTTTGAGCCACCCCAAATTCACTTGAATCATACACTTCTATTGTACCATATTCTCCATTAAAGAGATGCTTAAATTTATATAGTGCTCCTCCTTCTTGAATCTCTGATCTTAATATACCTGCAACTCTAGGCACATTCTCCATAGCCCAATATTTGGGCTTGAGATAATCAACTACTTCTAAGAATTTGTGAATGTCTACAAGTCCATCAGCCAAATCCCCATTACCACCACGATTAGCAAAAGAAAACTGTGTGCAAGGTGGACTGCCTACAACAAAATCTACGTTTTCAGGAGCTGGTAAGTCAGATTTTAAATCCAGCTTTCGAATATCTTTTTCTTTATGATTTGTTCCAAAATTTTTATTGTGTGTATCGTTAGCGTCTTTCCACCATTCATATGATGAAATAACTTCAATACCAGCCATTTTAAGCCCGAGTGTCCATCCTCCGATCCCACTATATAGATCAATTGCTTTCATTTAAAATTGAGATTTGATTGTACAGATTTTTTTTTGTCGACCGTATTGAATTTTAGCCTCAGAGACCTTCAATATTTCTTCGAACTGTTCCTCATAAAGAAGCAATTCAGAAATTTCATCACTGAGTAGCATTTTTTTCAATTCAACTTCTGACTCGTTGAATAGCTCGGCAACTTTTTTGATGATTTCGGTAACCCGCTTCTTTGGAAACTTATTATCATTCTCAATTCTACTTAAGACTGAGACATCAATGTCTAATTCATATGCGAGTTTTCTTTGAGGCCACTCAGCCTCTTCTCTCAGTCTTCTTATGTGTGTACCTAATGATTCCATTTGATGGTAAATATGTTGATAAAAATTATTTTGACAAAAATTATCAAGCAATTATATATCAAATAGAATCCGCTTTATATTCTCAATCTGTAGAGTTGGGTCACTTTTGATATCACATTCCCATAGAATCAGGACTTTCCAACCGTTTGATTCCAAAGCTTTAATTTTTCTCTTATCCCTTTCAATATTCTTAGCAAATTTATTTTTCCAGAACTCGGAATTTGATTTAGGGGTATGAGGATGGCATTTAGGACATCTATGCCAATAGCATCCATTTATGAAGATTGCTACTTTTTTAGATACATAAGCAATATCAGGTCTACCTTCAACTTTCCAATGCAACCTGTACCCTTTTAATCCATGAGAACATAGAAGTTTTCGAATAATAAGTTCAGGCTTTGTGTTCTTACCTTTAATTCTACTCATTAGTTCAGAAGCCTTAGGAGAGGACGGTTTGGGAGACCTTTTATCTCTGATATATTTATGCTTCAACTCTGGCTTCTTCAATTGTTATTACACAAATTGGACAAAACCCACCTTTACCCTGGTTTATTTTATTCTGAAGCTTAGTATAGTGGGTAGTCGATTCACCGTACTTATCCAAGTAAAGAACACTAGCTATTGCTTCTTCTTTTGCATAGTTACCAGTGTTGAATCTAGCCTTGATATCCGTTATTTGACGTGGAGTTACAGTCTGTCCCTCTGGACTGTGCGTATTGATATCATCAAGCTCAAATGGCATTCTTTCTCCATAATACTCAGAAATGTAGTCTTTAAGGCGATCGACTAATGTTTCCCCTCTGGTAATAATAATTCCGAGGCTGATAAATCCATATTGATAGAGCCATTGAAAGTTTGTCAAGTCTCTATCATAAACTGAATCTTTACTATTCCATTCCACGTCAATTCCAACAGTTCCCATATCAAAAGATTTAATGATATCAATCTTATGAGTCGATGGTTCTAGTTCCGTTTCAGTTAACAACCGATAATGCCTATTATCAAATGTTGTTCGTTCAATTTCTTCAAGTTGGTCGTACTCTCTTCTTGTGATTTTCTTTATGAGTTGTGTTTTTTGTCGACTTAACCCATTAACCTCAACTTCCCAATTTCTATCAATAAAATCATTCTTCAACTGAGTGATAAAAGGACATTCATTTCCACACCCTTTTACTATGCTTAACTTAGGCACTTGGAAAGTATTTAGAATTTCAAATATCTCGTTTTTTGCCTGACCAAAGGCATTATCAAGAATAACTGATCCATTATTGGTCGAATATGCATTAAATCCAATAAGGTCTGGGTAATCTATCTCAATGATCATGGTGAAAATTTATGGGTAGAATTTTTATCTTAATAGTAATCCTTGATATACTTTGGAAGGATATATAGTACGAATCAGTCATTCAGGAACTATATTATCTCTATTTGGATCTACACTTTATAGTGCTTATCCAAAATACTTAAGATTTCTGATTGTCTTGCTTCAACCTCTACTGGTGTCCAATGGCTTCTCTGCATTATTCTAAGCGAATTTGGAAAGGCATCTATGTTTCCTTCGAAATACCTTTTCTTTTTCTCGTCAAAATCTTTGTTGTTAAGTGATGAATTTTTGATTCTGCTCATCAAGACTAAATTACCCAGTTTGTGGGTCCATTTTTTTCTTGCAGCATCATCAAAATCTTTTAGCCATTGGCTGTCTTTTTTGGGACTTTGTGGAAGAACATGCTCCAAACTCAGATACTTGAATTCATTAAATCTTTGAGTTTTATCTTTCAAGAGGAATTCTAGCTTAAAAACTATATACTTAGCAAACCTCTTACCATAAATATCCTCGCTCAACGCTCGGCAAAGTGCTTGCTTTTCAATGGAAAATATAGTTTTATCTAATAATATTTCATCTGGCTTACTTGAATTCTCAATTTTACTCAGTATTGCATTCATCATCCTAATTCTATCAGTTGGAGTAAATTTTAACAGCCAATCTGCAGAAAACTTGTTATCAAGTTTCTTAAGAAAATCTAGCAATCTCCTTGTCTTAAATTTTTCATAGTAGAAAAGTAACGACGGTATCCAATCAGTAGATGGAAGCCCCTCTTTCATTACTATGATCAAATTCTTAAATTCATTGTCAAGTATGCCTGTTTCGTCATTTAACCTTATCAGTAAGTCATAATGCTTATAATATTTCTTAACTACGTCTAAAGTTTGAATTCCCTTTTTTAACAACGGTGGATTGGTTCCATAAATCTTCTTCTCAAACTCATTTAATAGGCTATCTCTTGCTTTATCTTTTACAAATATTGATCGAATATGAGCAAGAAGCCTATCAAATTCATCACCCCCAATATTGCCTTCTGTATCTTCCCAAAACCTTGCATATTTTTCTTTTTTGTCGATAGATTTAACTTCTCCAAGATTCCATGCTTTTAAAATATCTGAATTAGTTAACGGTATTCCTCGATCATTCAAAATTGTAAATAACCTAAAAGCATCATCTAAATTTTCTGATGAGACATAAATCATTAATACATTATTAAAAAGAAAGATCGAAAGGTCAGATAGTTCCTCAATTTCCATTTCCGAAAGCTTAGACCTCATATGAAGAATTGCTCCAGCCATATTAGATATTGATCTATTATTTACTTTACTCTTTTCGACCAGGTTATCCTTTTCGGTTGTTCCTTTATCTTTTTTTATGAACTCATTTATAAAGTCTTCTACATTATCACGTATCTCATAATTTATTCTTAGCCTTTCAGGAATTTTTTTATATCGATTCTCCTTTTGAAAGATATAGTCGTTACAATCAGATTTTAAATCGTCATCGCTTACTAAATCTCTAATCACAGAAATCAACATCATGACTGAGGTAAGTCTTTGCTGACCATCCAAAACATCATATTCGATATACTTTCTTTCTTCAGTTGTATCCTTTTTTTGAAGTACCATCGATCCTAAAAAATACTCACTGTCTGGATTATTTTGCGAAGCAAATAAGATATCGTCAATTAGCTCGCTTACCTCATCGTTTCCCCATACATAAGACCTTTGAAAATTTGGAACACGAAACCAAAAGTCTGTGAATATCTTTTTTATAAATACTTTACCACTTTCTATTTTACCTTTTTCTGCCATGGTGCATTATCATCAATTAAATTTTGGAATAATACAGAAAAGAGATTGGATTTACCATACCTTAATTCGGGTAATTTCAAATGTCGGGAGATATTAATTGGAAGTAATTGTACTGTGCAATAAACCGCACACATTTGCCACTCTCCTTCTCTCCTGTCCAACATCCCTCGCTACGGCATGGTAATTCCTCTCTCGGCAGGAGTTGCAAAAGAGTGCTCATTACTGCTAAAAGTTGATGTGATGGTGTTTGATTTGATATTAGAGGCCAAACCATAAACTATTAATCCAGCCCAAGACCTAAACTATATTAACATAACGCAGGCCATTATATAGCATAGCTGTTATTTATTACTGCTGTCGCTGTTTCGTGATTATCTGCCAGCTTATATTATATAATGATATTATGTCAACCAGCAAAGCTGGACATTGACGTGCACTTTTCAGATTGATGTCCTCTTAGATTCTGCTTCTAAGAATGTTGTTATATTATTAAACGTTATATTAAATAGCCAAGCTTAAATTCTGCAGTCTCTGCGAATGCTAGTTGTGCCCTAGACCAGACCACAAATAAATATTTCCCACAACGCTTTCAGCTCTATCACTGAGGTTCCGACCCTGAAGGAAGACAATCACAGGCAAAGTCTATCGTTCTATTTTTCGTTATTCGTGGAATCATTGTCTGCTTTAAGTATTCTGGAAAAAGAGCAGAAAACTATACTGGACGTTATTGATATTGATCGTAATCTTTGCACTGTATGCCATGAAAAACTGGTGCAATAATCAATCAGCCACCAGTTATGTAGTGAACAACCTGGAATCCGGTAAGTTTTACTACTGGAAAGTGATCGCAGAAGATTCAAACGGTGGAGTGACAGAGAGCGAAACAAGGCGAATTGAAATCTTATAAAGATTAAGTGAAAAACCAGTAATTGGTGGCGAAAAACCAAATGGCCATTTTGCTTAATTAGTGAAAATAATCAGGGCAGCTCACATTAACAGCTGCCCTTCTCTACTACCAAAATAATAACCCAGATTTGTCTTTAGTTCTCTTAAAGGTTTGTCCTTAGTTCAGCTTTTCCCTCAGCTGCTCAATAATCCCGGCATCCACCCAATAGATATCTACATCCATTTGATCATCATCACTGCCGTCATCGATGCGTCTGTTGAAGAGCATGTATTTGCCGTCTGAGGTAACGCTGGCAAAGGCTTCCCATTTGTCAGTATTGACATTTTCGCCCATATTGATGGCCGGACCCCAGGAACCGTCGGCTTGTCGGAAACTGATGTAGAGGTCTGAGTCCCCATATCCGCCTTCTCGTTCACTATCCCAAATCAGATAACTTTCATCAGGTGCAATAAATGGATGTGCCGTCATTTCTCCGGTGTTCACGACTGGTCCCATTTCTACAGGAGCCTGGCGCTTACCGTCCTTGAGTCTTGAGATACGGATAACATCACCGCTTTTGCAGTCGTCAAAAACATAGGTACCATATTCCGATGCAGTCAAACGCATGATACCCCAGTCCTCACGATCAAACATGGCACCAAGACTCCTGCGTTCTGACCAGCCATCACCGATGCGGTCTTTGTAGCCCTTGGCCATATACATGCGTGAACCATCAGGAGAAAATGATACTTCTCCTCTACGTTTGAATTCAATGTATTTTTTCCAAACATTGTCTGTCTGACGGAAGCCAATGACGGTTATGGGTGATTGGTTATCAAGGCTTGTGGTAAAGTAAAACTCCTTCATTCCTGGAGCAAACACCCCTTCGATTTCCCAGCCATCTTTGGAGATGATGCCCGGGGCAAATGGTTCAGCTTTTTCACCCGGAGGCTGCTGCTCCATATACGGTCCTTCTAAAATGGGAAAGCTAAAATCACCTTCAGTATTTTCCTGTGCAAAAAGATTATTTAGTGAGATGACTAAAGTGAATATAAAAATTTTGAATGTTTTCATTTGCTTATTTTTTTGAATGCTAATGTTTAATAATTCCATCGGATGGAACCTCATTCACCTTCCCGCAATGCTTTGAGTTTATTCCTTGCACGATTGTTTTGAGGGTTCAATTCCAGAGATTTCGAATAATTAGAGATGGCTAAATCTATTTCTCCTGCTTTTTCACAGGCCTCAGCGTAACTTTCATAGACCTGGTAGCTATCAGGATAGAGTTCCATATTCACTTTGAAGGTGTTTAATGATAATGGCATTCTATCAGCATGGTAAAAGTCATACGCAATATCATTGATGTAAGCCTCTGTCACGGTTGGGTTGGTTGGGTCTTGCTCCTTTAAATCCCTGTAGGCAATGAGTGCATTTTCGTAATCGCCTTCCAACAGGAATTCAACGGGTCTTTTATGATCATTGGCTATCTTGGTTAAGGTGAAAATTTCGGTATTATCGTTTCTATTTAGAAACCGCAAATTGACTACTCCATTTTCGGGATCTTTTTTAAACTGAATAAAAGCACTGGAGTTTCTTCTAACAAAGAGGCTGTCGGATACTTTAACCAGCTCCACTCCTTCTTCGCT
The DNA here is from genome assembly GCA_965243755.1 of Cyclobacteriaceae bacterium. Taxonomy (GTDB): domain Bacteria; phylum Bacteroidota; class Bacteroidia; order Cytophagales; family Cyclobacteriaceae; genus JANSWY01. Next base: position 109,488 of record CBDEVW010000007.1, on the reverse strand, counting down.
AAGGATGTTTTTATACAAGAGCTGATTGTTCTCCTGATATATTTCCACCAGTTCAGTTTCAGACTGGTACCTCCCTTCTACTTCCTCGACCAATGTCTGATCAATTTCATATTTCTCATGTACAGGAACATAATTGCTCCAGTCATATGCCATGGCGACAGCACGCATTACCTCAGCGTTGAATCCGGGAAAAGTTGAGTTGGTGAGCACTACTACACCATACCCTTTGTCTCTATGCGCAGCGATTTCAGCATAAAAACCTCGATTCCACCCGTGATGCCTGAAGTAGACGTCTCCTTCCCTATTTAGCAGTTGGAACCCTAACCCGAGGGTGAATGACCAACCATTATTATGCACGTCATAAGGTGTACCCATCATTGCGGCCAGATCTGGTGATTGCTGCACATGGGTTAAAAATTTCGCATAGTCTTCGGCAGTTGTCCATAATCCATAGGAAGCCATTGCCGGGTAGAGGTGTTTTCGGCCTTTTACCATGTATCCATCCTGAAGATAACCTGTAGCAGCCTTTTCCATTTGCGTTGCGGTCAGGGTTTGATTGTACGTGCTATTGTTCATTGCCAAAGGTTGTAGCACATATTCCTGCATGATCTCCGGGAAATTTTTCCCCTCAACATCCATCATCATTTGCTGTAGGGGCACATAGCTGGCGTATGCAAAACGAACACTTTCCCCAGGCACTTTATTCACAGTAATTGGTTCGTTGGAAGCTGGAGTAATACCATTCAGAATTTGCAGAAGTGTGGGAATTTCTTCTGTTGGGGCATAAGAACCGGTTCCACGCGGATGGATGCCGGCTGAATGATTTAAGATATTTCTAAGCGTGACTTGTTCTTGTTTAGTAAACTCATTATCAGGAACTTGCCATGATTTTAAGTAACTATTGATGTTTTCATCTAAGTCTAAATTATTCGCTTCTGCAAGTTGCAACGCTCCATAAGCTGTCACCGGCATGCTCGTTGCGGCGGCCTGGAATAAGGTTTCTGTTGTTACGGGTACTTTACTTTCTTTGTCCATGACCCCATAGCCTTTGGCCCAGGCGATTTTGCCTTCATGAATTACGGCAATACTGACGCCCGGAATGCCATAATGCGCCATGCGTTCTTCAATAGACCAGGTAGAATCACCAGCGATGTGTATGCGTGTCGTCAGGCCTGTTTCTACTTCTTTCATGAAGTCAGCAGTTGAATGCTGCATTGACTTTTCGGTACACGATTGGAACAGAATGAATAAGATGAATATCGAGATGCTGTTTTTCATGTGTATTTAATTAGATTTTCAACGGTCACATGGAATTCGCAGTAGCTGAAAACTAACCGGTTATGCATTTCTAATAGAATATTCACCACCGGTTGGTATGTGCTAACTTATGCTCATTTCATGATTATATGATGAGTAAAGTAAGATTTAGTCTTCAAGTCTTTTCAGCCATCTTTTGGCCAGTGAATAATCAGGGTCAATTGTCAATGCCTTTTCGAACATGAGCCTGGCCGCTTCAAGCTGACCTTGATTACTTCTTACAACACCCATTCCGACATACAATAGCTTACCTTCAGGATACAGTTGTAATGAATATTGATAGATTTCTTCTGCGACATCCAGGTTCTTGTTGATGATCATATCAAAGCCAAGGTCCATTAAGACCGATATAGGTGGCAGGATTTCATACCCATATCGTTTGGATAGCATATCGAAATGTTGAATTACCTGATCCAGTGAGTCCAGCTTTTGCGGGGCATTAAAGTCTGGGTATAGCGCCAGAAGAAACATGTTGAAATCTATTGCAGGCACATGACCTTGATTCACCAATTCATCCACCTTGTAAGTAAAATGCTCTGGTTGGTGGTTTGCTACAACACTGGAGAATTCGGTAACATCATCTGTTAACCCCTCATCATCACTGTAAATGATGTGTAGAGATCTGTTTTCCTTAATGCTTTGTAACGGACCTGATTTTACTTTTTGATGAAGCTCCTCTGGTATCCACATAATGGACGGGCTGCTGGCCATGTAGGTATTAAAGAGAAGGGGCTTGCTGAGCAGTGTATAGACAGTGAAAAATCCACTATTTGACGCACCAAAAAGTGCTCTGAATGGAGCCGTTCGGTAATTTGTATCAACGTGTGGAATCAGCTCTGTTTCAATGAATTCAATGTATTGATCAGGAATAGTGGTGTCTTTGGTATCCCTGGTTGGTAATAAAACACTGTTTCCCTCAGGCAGGTCTATTCCAATGAGGATCATCTCGGGAATTTGTCCCTCACCCATATAGTCCAGTGTAGCCGCTAACATGGCGAACCGGGCCCGGTATTCCGAACCGAGCATATACAACACGGGATAGGTTTTCTTTGCTTCATCGTAATGCTCAGGCAGATGGATTGATAATGGAATGGATTTATTTAACACTGCCGATTCAAGTGACGATACTTCGCCCAAGGTGACCGCAGGTTGACTGAGCGCTGTTGAACGTGGAAAGCCAGGATCGCTTTCTGATTGAGCAAAAGCAGCAGTCAGCGTCATCACATTCAGCATCAAAAGCATTATGATCTTAACTCCCTGATAATGCCTGCTCAATACTTCCTGGTAATTGGTTAGGTGACTATTCATATTATTTGAGTTTTTTGAGGGTTGTACTGCAAACATCCGGGGTGAGTTGTGATTTGCCAGCGTATAAATTACCAACTGCTCTATGCATGAATGAACTGCTCCGAAAAAGATAAAACTAACCCCTGAGCAGTTGATTCAACCGAGTTGCTTTTGTAATCAGGAGCAATAAATGGAGTACTGAATCGCATGTGTTTAAATCATTTAGTAATCTTACAGTCAGACTGAATGAAATTACATTGAGACAACTCCTGCTTTTTATTATGATTTTTATTCATGGCATTGCACTGGCCCAGGATCCTGTGTTCAAGGTTCACCAGACGCTGTATAAAATCGGGGACGATCCCTCCTGGTCGTCGGTGCACCTGGATGATACGGATTGGACTCGCCGGGCTCCTATCCTGGAAGATGGCAGGATTCTATGGTATCGATATAACATCGAAATCCTGAGTGCTCCGGAAAATTTACGCCAATACGGGATTCAGTTGGAAGCTTATGGCGAATACGAATTGTTCTGGGACGGGAAATTGATAGGGAAAAATGGGAACCCCGGACAAGAGTCCACCCTTCCACCGGAAGGAGAACTATGGACCACCTATGGTATTCCTGTTCATCTTACAGATACGGGTAATCACGTATTGGCGATAAGGGCGAGCTTGCTTCACTTCCCGGATCATACCAGGATATTTGGACTGGAAATTGATTACTACGACGATTTGTTGACGGAAGGACTTATTGAGAATGCCTATATGCACATGTTTGCCGGCGCGTTTTTAATTGTATCGCTGTATTTCTTATTCTTATTCATTAATAACAAAAAGGCATATTCTACACTGGTGTTTAGCATTTGTTGTTTGCTTGTATTTTGTCTGGTGCTCACGGTGTTTAGCAGGGAGTATTTGCCCATGCACTACAGCTTACACGTCATAAGACTTCAGGTGATCAGTGTCTTATTACTAGGAATTTCATTTTTAATTCCATTCTATTTTTCCATGCAGTTTCCGTTTCCTGGTCAGAAGTGGTTACTCCTGGCCTATGGAGGAATCTTACTCGTAATGCTTTTTGTACAACCACATGCTTTTGATTCCAAAGCTGTCAGCGCGGTATTGAGCACCTGGATTTTGTCTTTTGGGATCGTCATCTATGGTGTGTATAAAAAGGTAAGAGGTGCACGGTTGGTCATAGTGACTTTACTGTTATCCATGGCCATATTCATAGGCGTTGGGTTTGTTGTGAGCCTGTACGCCGGGCTGGGACTTATTCTTTTGGGTATGTTGTATCTGTTGTCCATCAGAATCAGAGACCAGCAGTTGGCGTATGAAGAATCCCTTGTTCAGTCTACCCGATTACAGCTGGAACTGCTTAAAAAGAACATTCAACCGCATTTCTTACTCAACACCCTGACTTCATTAATAGACTGGGTGGAAGAAGCGCCAAAAAAGGGTGTGCAGTTCATTGAAGCCCTGGCCAGGGAATTTGAACTTTTCAATCAGATAGCGGATAAAATGCTTATCCCCATCGGTCAGGAAATCGAACTTTGCCGATCACATCTGGAAATCATGGCCTACAGAAAGGAAATTGACTATTCGTGGGAGGACGAAGGGATAGACAGCAATCAGACCATCCCTCCGGCGGTGCTTCATACAATGTTGGAAAACGGAATTACACACAGCCTGCCTTTGTCGGATAACAGCATCAGGTTTAAGCTTAGCTATGAATCGAATGGTGATTTTAAATGCTATACCTTCCTGACATTTGCAACGATCGCTAAGCAATCCCCGGTCTTAGCGGAAGGCACAGGGTCAAAATACATAAAAGCCAGACTTACTGAGAGTTATGGCACTAAGTGGGAATTCACCTCTCAACCTATCGAACAGGGTTGGAAGAATACATTGAAAATATATTCCGGAGAAAAATGAAGGTATTAATTATAGAGGATGAATCAAGAATTGCCAAACGGGTTGAGCGCATGACACGCGAAATTATTGGTAGCAACCTGAGTTCACTAACAGTGATCAACACCCTTCATGAGGGATTATCATTTATAGAGAACAACACTTTGGACCTTGTGTTGCTGGACCTAAATCTTAACGGAGAAGATGGTTTCAATCTGCTCGCCCGTGCAGTCTCCGGTGCATTTCACACGATCATTGTTTCTGCCAATACCCATCAGGCGCTCAGGGCTTTCGAGTACGGCGTTTTAGACTTTGTCCCTAAGCCCTTTAATAGAGACCGTCTGGAGCAGGCGTTTAACCGGGTAGTTTCTGCAGACGAGGGTCAGACACACACGGTGAAGTACTTATCCGTGAAGAAAAGGCATACGATTCAGCTTGTACCAATTGAAGATGTGGTCTATGTCAAGGGTGCGGGTGCTTATTCCGAGCTCATGCTTGAAGATGGTAGCAAGGAACTTCATGACAAGTCACTGGAAAAGCTGGAGCAGCTCCTATCCCCTCACTTTGTGCGCATTCATAAGTCCTACCTGGTGAAGATCTCGGAAGTAGTGGAAGTTAAGGTATCATCAGGGAGCAAATACATGGCAGCACTCAAAACCGGAGAACTGATTCCCATTGGAAGAACCAAATACAAAGAGCTAAAAGCGAAGTGGATTTAGAGGATTTTGCTGACAAGTAGCATATATCCAGCAGCATTTCAAAGTCCAATTTCCACCACGCATGCTCATTTCTGCTATCCTTGCAAAGGTGAAGGAGATCAAACCCTATTTCTTTCTGTGCCTGGCAATTTGCCTGATCCCATAAGCTCCGCCAGCGGCAAGTAATAGTGATAAACCACCATCAATTGGAGTGGCAGGAGGCCCTCCAGCCTGAGCAAAAATTGTCATTGGCAAACAAATCACCAATAAGGATACTAATATTTTGTATGTCATATATTGTTTCATAATATTCAAATTTTATGTGTTAAAGAAAAAGGGGCATGGTGCCAAATTGATTTTCCAATAAAACACCATGACCATTGGACAACAAGTATCTTACTCCACTTTAACCTTTTGTTTCCAAATACCTTTTTCTGTTTTAATCATTAGTATGTAAATGTTTGCAGGAATTTTGCCTGTGGCTGTTTGCCATTTATTCGCATTGATTTCTGCATACTGGTCCAAAAGTATTCGTCCTGACAGGTCAAACATGGTGAATTTAGCTTCCCTGATATCATTGGTTTTAAACACCACATAAAGGTTACCGTAATCTGTGTAGCTAAATATCTGCTGATCCAAACTTTCCACGACATCTGTTACATCATTAGGAAATGCCTGCAACACAAACCGGTCATTGGTTTCCCCTGCATTGACATTAAATGTGTAAGACTGCTCTCTCAGGTTGATGACTTCACCTGTTAGTTTGTCTTTAAGAAATAGTACTGCCCATTCTTCCAGGTTTTTCATATCCATTAAAGAAATGGTTTGCTGTCCCGCTTCACTAACAAAAAGCCCTAAAGCAATCTCTCCAGAATAGAATTGAGGTAAACCCTGAATTGCTAATTGCCTTGTTCCCGATATAGAATAGAATGTATAATCACTCCCACTCCATAATGTCGCATCATACTGGTTATCCAATTGTGTTGTAGCATCAGGAGCAAATCCAATCACAATAGCCTTTGACGAATTTCCATCACTCAGTCTTAGCTTCAAGGATTGTATTTCTGAGTCATCAACTCGGAAGTAGCCTCCATCAGTATTGTTTCCTGTCACTCTCATCGCATTTGTGAATGAAACACTTGTTGCTGAATTAGCTTTCACAAAGAACCCTTGTCCGCTTCTGATATTTCCATCCCATTTGGCTTCTCCATTGCTTCTGCTATCAGTGTTCCCTAAAGAATTGACAATTAAGTAGTCAGAATTATCCCCCCTGGAGTTCCCGGAATCGAAATCATCCCACAAATAAATCGAACCATTGATGTCTGCACCTGAGTTTCCAGCAATAAAGCCACTAAAACTTATCGCTGATGGATATGGGTTGGAAACAAGGTTAAATCCTTCAAAATCAGTTTCTTCAGCTGCCATGTGATCTGTAAAATCAAGCGTCACATTAATATCTCCTGAATTTGGAGTACCAACGAAATTTACCTGTCCGTTTGCATCTCCGGTGAAGGCACTAAAGTACCCTTTGCCAACGGCCATTTCAGTAATTCCCAGGGTTGCAGGAGTTTTGAATCGATCTAAGCCCTCGTTTCCAGTTGGGTTGTAAAGCTCCGACTGGTCATATCCGAAAATTAATGCGCTGGAACCAAGTACAGAGAAGTTTGCATTTGCAATCGGGGATCCAACAATGCTGTATCTACCCGTATTTTGGTCGAAAGTTGTGATTCTTTCTATTCGGTAACCAGTACCAATAACATCACCATTGGTGACCAGCGAGCCTCCAGATTTAATAATAGTCAACCCTTTGCTGTCCATACTCGCCGTGGTAGTCAGTGTCATCCCGTCAGGAATAGTCATGGTAACGCCTGTTTCCACGTACCAGTCCGCAACAGCATAATCCTGATCCAGTGTGAAATCACCATTAATGGCTGCAAAATCTCCGGCTCCCGGTATTTCATTCCATGCTGTACCGCTCCATATAAAAAGCTCATACGGGAGAAATAAAATCGACACCTCTGTAGCAGCCTCATACGTTCCATTTCCAGCTTGATTGGCGAAAATGGTAAAAGATGTGTTCTGGCCAGACATTTGACTTCTATCAAAGGTGATCACATTGCCAGAGACAGAAGCTACAACCGGATTATTACTGGTGGTATAGGTGATTGGCAAACCTGCACTTGAAAATTCTGGTAACGTCACTTGTATACTTTCAACCAAGTTATGGAGTGTTTCTACACCTGATAGATCAATGGTTTGAGCAGCCTTGTTTACGGTTAAAGGCTGCACTACATCAGTAGCAGCGGCATAATTGCTGTTGCCAGCCTGGGAAGCGGTAATGTTAGTTGTCCCTGCTCCTACAATCGTCACCGTAGAACCACTAATGGTTGCAACAGCCGTGTTGGAACTCACATAGGTGACTGCATTGCCCGAAGCACCGCCTGTTGCAGTCAGTTCAAAAGCAGCATCTCCATAGGTTCTGTCTGCTAATGTACCAAACGTGATGGTTTGGCTCGCCTGGTTCACCGTCAAAGGCTGCACTACATCGGTAGCAGCGGCATAATTGGTGTTGCCTGCCTGTGAAGCAGTAATGTTGGTCGTCCCTGCTCCTACGATCGTCACCGTAGAACCACTGATGGTTGCAACAGCCGTGTTGGAACTCACATAGGTAACAGCATTGCCCGAAGCACCACCTGTAGCAGTTAGTTCAAAAGCAGCATCTCCGTAGGTCTTGTCTGCTAATGTACCAAACGTGATGGTCTGGCTGGCCTGATTCACCGTCAAAGGCTGCATTACATCGGTAGCAGCGGCATAATTACTGTTGCCTGCCTGTGAAGCAGTAATGTTGGTCGTCCCTGCTCCTACGATCGTCACTGTTGAACCACTGATGGTTGCAACAGCCGTGTTGGAACTCAAATAGGTAACAGCATTACCTGAACCTCCTCCTGTAGCAGTCAGTTCAAAAGCAGCATCTCCGTAGGTCTTGTCTGCCAAGGTACCAAACGTGATGGTCTGGCTGGCCTGATTCACCGTCAAAGGCTGCACTACATCTGTAGCAGCGGCATAATTACTGTTGCCTGCCTGGGAAGCCGTAATGTTGGTCGTGCCTGCTCCTACAATCGTCACTGTTGAACCACTGATGGTGGCAACAGCCGTATTGGAGCTTACATAGTTAACTGCATTACCTGAACCTCCTCCTGTAGCAGTCAGTTCAAAAGCAGCATCTCCGTAGATTTTGTCTGCTAATGTGCCAAATGTGATGGTTTGGCTCGCCTGGTTCACCGTCAATGGCTGCACTACATCTGTAGCCGCGGCATAATTGGTGTTGCCAGCCTGGGAAGCAGTAATGTTAGTCGTCCCTGCTCCTACAATCGTCACCGTTGAACCGCTGATAGTTGCTACAGCAGTATTTGAGCTTACATAAGTAACAGCATTGCCTGAACCGCCTCCTGTAGCAGTCAGTTCAAAAGCAGCATCTCCGTAGGTTTTGTCTGCCAAGGTGCCAAATGTGATGGTTTGGCTCGCCTGGTTCACCGTCAATGGCTGCACTACATCGGTAGCAGCGGCATAATTGGAGTTTCCTGCCTGGGAAGCGGTAATATTGGTCGTCCCTGCTCCTACAATCGTCACCGTTGAACCACTGATGGTGGCTACCGCAGTATTGGAGCTTACATAGGTAACAGCATTGCCTGAACCTCCTCCTGTAGCAGTCAGTTCAAAAGCAGCATCTCCGTAGATTTTGTCTGCTAATGTGCCAAATGTGATGGTCTGGCTCGCCTGGTTCACCGTCAATGGCTGCACTACATCTGTAGCCGCGGCATAATTGGTGTTGCCAGCCTGGGAAGCAGTAATGTTAGTCGTCCCTGCTCCTACAATCGTCACCGTTGAACCGCTGATAGTTGCTACAGCAGTATTTGAGCTTACATAAGTAACAGCATTGCCTGAACCGCCTCCTGTAGCAGTCAGTTCAAAAGCAGCATCTCCGTAGGTTTTGTCTGCCAAGGTGCCAAATGTGATGGTTTGGCTCGCCTGGTTCACCGTCAATGGCTGCACTACATCGGTAGCAGCGGCATAATTGGAGTTTCCTGCCTGGGAAGCGGTAATATTGGTCGTCCCTGCTCCTACAATCGTCACCGTTGAACCACTGATGGTCGCTACCGCAGTATTGGAGCTTACATAGGTAACAGCATTGCCTGAACCTCCACCTGTTGCAGTCAGTTCAAAAGCAGCATCTCCATACGTTCTGTCTGTTAATGTACCAAACGTGATGGTTTGGCTCGCCTGGTTCACCGTCAAAGGCTGCACTACATCTGTAGCCGCGGCATAATTGGTGTTGCCTGCCTGGGAAGCGGTAATGTTAGTTGTTCCTGCTCCTACGATCGTCACCGTAGAACCACTGATGGTAGCTACAGCAGTATTGGAGCTTACGTAGGTGACTGCATTGCCTGAAGCACCACCTGTAGCGGTCAATTCAAATGGAGCATCTCCATAGGTTCTGTCTGCCAGGGCACCAAACGTAATGGTTTGGCTCTCCTGGTTAACAGTCAGGGGCTGCACTACATCTGTAGCCGCAGCATAATTGGTGTTGCCAGCCTGGGAAGCAGTAATGTTGGTCGTACCTGCTCCTACAATCGTCACCGTAGAACCACTGATGGTCGCTACCGCAGTATTGGAGCTTACATAGGTGATGGCATTGCCTGAACCACCACCCGTAGCGGTCAATTCAAATGGAGCATCTCCATAGGTTCTGTCTGCCAGAGTACCAAATGTAATGGTTTGATCCGCCTGATTGATGGTTATTGTAGCTGTGGTTTCTGCTGAATTGTAATTTTGGTCTGCAGCCACGGTTGCTCTTATGGTTAAGGTACCCAGACCATCTGCCAAAAGCTTGTTGCCATCGAAAATGTAAGAGGCCGTGGTATTATTTTCTACTGAATAAGAGATGGCACCTGTTGAGTTAGTTGAAGCATTTAATGTAAGTGTGTCATCATGCTGGATGGTTTGATCTGCTAGTGTAACCAACGGATCTGTAAACTGTGCGTCAACAATGAGTGGAGAGGTCAGAAAATCAGTACCACCATTATTAAATGCACCTCCCGAAGAAGCAGTAAGATCCGCCACTGGAGTAAATGTATCCGTACTGGTCTCATAGCTGAATACGATACCATTCCCGTTGGTTCCACCTGAACTGGTGGTACTCCAGAGCCTTCCCGATTGAGCGGTAAGTGTTGTTGGCCCTCCACTTGAAGTATATGTGCTGCTCACCGTATGCGCCAGCGTAGCTCCGGTCCCATCATAATCAACACTGAAAATGTTGGTACCAGCCACACCCCAGATTTTTCCTTCATGCTCTACCAGATTACTTTTTGGACCAGTTAAAGATGCTAAAGTTTGAAAATCAGTAATGATGTTAAAATTACTTCCATCGGTATCTATAGCGTAAATACCTCCTTCAGCATAAAATGAAGGCGTGAACATCAAATCAAACGTCCCGTAGACCTTACCATTGATAAAGGCTGGAGTGCCAGCATTGACATCTAGTGTATACTGCGTGTAGGAAGTATATCCGGTACCATCCACATTGATAGAGAATAAATGATTGACTGCTACTCCCCATAGCTTTCCTCCTGCTTCTACCAACCCCCCATGGTTTGCTTTTCCAGACGAAATTCCACTTATGGTTTGTTCCACAGTGAAATTGCTACCATCCGTATTTATGCTGTAAATACCTCCATCTGTATTCGTTGCATCAGTATTATAAATACCCCATAGTTTACCATTGGCATACACCAGTCCTGAGCTGAATCCTCCATAGGTCACCGGAGATCCTGCTAACAATTCCTGATATCCTGTACCATCCGTTTTGATTTTGAATACACTACCATTTCCACCATTGGTGTCATTTTCAGCACAATAGAACGTATCACCAATTAAAATGCAGTTTCCAGTAGGGCCAGCTCCTCCACTGGTCCATGTCCGTAGCACTTCGGGTGTTCCGCCATTTGATACCTTATAGAGCGTTGAAGTTACGGCGTTATCATTGTACCCGACCCCATAAATAGTTTGAGGGTTATTGACGGTGATAAATACATCCTTAAAGGTTGATTGATAATTGGCATCCTCAGCTACAGTAGCACGTAAAATGGCTGTGCCTACATTACCAGGTGTCAAAGTTGAGTTGTTTGTGCCTGATAGCACATTTCCATTTGCATCTCCAACCAAAGAGTAAGAAATTGTTCCGGTAGAGTTAGAAGTAGCAGCAAGCACATCATCCGGATCTCCAAGGGCATATAATAGATCTGAAAAGTTATCAATTGTTGGGATGGCTTTATTGATCGTTAGCGTAATATCTTTTGTGCCCGTATTGAAATCTGCATCCGCTGCGACTGTAGCCCGAATAGTCACGGTACCTGGATCACCCAGGGTCACCGTTTGATTATTGGTTCCAGATAAAGAAGTGCCGTTTGCAATTCCTTCTATCGAGTAGGTAATCTGACCTGTCGAATTGGATGTGGCAGCTAAATCGAAATTCGCATCACCATAGCTTTTGATGATGTCACTGAATGTAATGGTGGGGAGTGTTTTGACGTTAAGCTGAGAGACAGTCGTCCCAACCGGATCGTATACCCTGAAGCCGTTGCAGTCTGAATAGGCGTAGACATTGAAATAGTAAGTAGTGTTCTCTGTCAGTCCATTCACTACAAAATCAGGTGTGGTACTACTCCCAACATATACCACTTGCTCCCCTCCACCATACGTTAGGTTTGCTGAAGGTAGAGATGCACCTTGTACCGGTGTTGTAAAACTATTGGATTCATTCATTCGGATTACATACCCGTCTGCTCCATTAGATGATCCGGTGAATGAATAAAACTGGATAAAATCAGTACCTACTGCATGGAAGGTGATGTCAGAGACCGCATTGGGCATAGGACAAGTAATAAAAGATTGTATTGACCCAGAATTGTTGAAGTAATACTGTCCTCCGCAAAAATCATAAGGAAAAACCTTGACAAAATAATTGTTGCCTCCTGAAGAAAGACCTGACACCTCAATCCCCGGGCTTGTAGAGTTTCCGACATATACCGCCTGGCCTCCACCATTTGCCCAAACAGTATTGGCTGATGGTAAGGATGACCCATCGACAAGATCGTCGAAATAATTAAAGTTATTTAGCATGACCACATAGCCGTCAGCATTTGTGCTTGCATCATAGGAGTCTATCCTTGCTGTAATTGCCCCGGGAGTGATCGAAATGTTGTGAGACGCTGAAAGTCCGCCACAGGTACGGTGCTCAGTGACCAGCCCGTTATTCTCGTAGAAATAAAAGTTACTTTCACACTGATTGTAAGCATATATTTTGGTAAAATAGGTCGTGCCTGGAGCTAGTCCGGTGACGTCAATGTTAGGGGTCTCTGAGGTACCAACATACACCACCTGCTCTCCTGAACCCGAATATTCTAAACCGCCAGAGACCGGTAGATTGTCTGCATTGTTTAATAATGTAGTGAAGCTATTCACTGTATTTATTTTCACAATATAGCCTGTACTTCCCCCACTACCAGGCACAATACTCCCTAAGTTCAAACTGGTTGGTGAAGGTGTAATCACAGCCGATTGAGGTGCTGCGCCCGGGGTATTGCAATAAGTGGCACCAGTCGTATTAATTTTAACACTATACGAACCATTGGCTACATTCTTAAACCTGAGGGAATAGTAGTAATCCCCAGATTCATAATCTAACAGTAGCGGGTGCTGAGCATTCAGATTGTTGAGGATCAAAGTTTCTGTAACTGGTGATCCTGAATAAGAGCCAGTGGCCTGAACGAGATATATCTCATAAAGATTGGTGCCCTCGAAATTATGATAAAAGTATTTATTGGTAGCACTCTTCTCTATTCTATAGTAATCATCAGGGTCACCACCAAAAACTGACCCCTGAACCTGTTGGTAACCATTTAATGGAGTAGTGGGGTGAGAAGCACCTAAAAAATTGTCTCCTGATCCTTCATTAACGATCTCCTGGGCGAATGATGAGCTGGCAAGCAACAAAAATATCATTGCCAGTGCTGGAAAAAATAATTTTTGCAATGCCTGGAAGGACACGTCAACTTTTGGATAAGGCGCCCGGATGCTTTGAACGGAGTTAAACCCGTTTTTAGTACAGGCCACTAGGTGATTTTCTCTTGGTAGTTTGCTCGTTATATTCATCTTTAACAAAGGATTAATTAGTATTTCATCTGCTGGATTTTAAGTAAGGTTGGAAATCTCTAATCTTGTTTTACAAAGTTGAATCAACCACTAAAGCATTACTAATTCTGTGCATAGACAAGGTGTCAGCAGTATTGTGATGAAGCATAGACAAGTTGTCAACATCAATGAATAAATCCCCGGTTTGTGCAGAAATTAATGCATAAATACACTCAATATTGGTTTCAGAAAAGTCAAAGAATAGCTACCATTGTCATATGAGTGATGGCAGTTTAAATGGAAAGAAAATTCTGATCGTTGACGACAACATGGAAATTATCAGGTTGGTTGCTGGTAATGTCAAGTCGTATGATGAGGATGTCGAAATAATAAGCTCTTCGAATGGTGAAATGGCCATTGAAGCTGCAAGACAGGAAATCCCAGATCTTATTATTATGGATTGGGACATGCCAAGAATGAATGGAATTGAGGCTACCAGGAATCTCAGAAATCACAACGAGACGCATCATATCCCAGTTGTCATTTTAACCGGAAGAATGACATCTTCAGAGGATCTCAAAGTTGCATTGGAGGCAGGTGCCACTGATTATGTAAGGAAACCAATTGATTTTATAGAATTACGGGCACGTATCAATACGGCATTAAGAATAGATGCTCAACACAAAGCTATTCAAGGTTTGCTAAAGAATGATTTAGAGCTGAAGGATCGAAAGCTCAGCACAACCTCTATGTTGATTGTGGAAAAGAATGCTTTATTGAAGGAGTTTCATAACGATTTATCGGAATTGCAAAAACTCAACAAAGAACGTCCGCAGGAAGTGGAAGTGGCCATTAAGAAAATGCAGCGACGAGTTTCCAACCATCTGGAGGTCGATCACAGTTGGAATACCTTTAAGATTCACTTTGATGAAGTTCATCCAAATTTTTTTGAGCAATTGAAGCAGTTTAATATTACCAACAAGGACATGAAGCTTTGTGCTTATCTGAGGATGAGGATGGACAACAAGCAGATATCCCGTTTGCTCAATATTACCCATGCCAGTATACGAACCGCACTCTACAGAATGAAGAAAAAAATGAAGTTGGATGATGATGCTGATCTAAGAGAGTTCATACTGCAGCTCTAGTGTTTTTCCTTTTCAGGCAACTTTAGTAATTCATCAAAGTATTGTTGGTTTCCGGAGTAAGCAGCATTCAATACAGAATCTACCCAATTGCTACTAGCTTCACTCCGTGATTTGACAGATTCCAGTATTTGCTCCATCTCAGGAGCCTGGTACAATTTCATTGCCCTTAAAACTGGAACCTTTTCTAGGATATACTTCAAATCCTCTTTGGGAATGGTAAACACGTAAGATTCAGTTTGCTCTACTGTGGAATTGTCGGCAATGCTATTTGCTTTTCTCAGGGTAAAAGTGAAAGTAGTGCCTGTCCCTTCTTCAGAAACGACGTTTATTTCACTTCCATGTGCAGCCAGCGCTAATTTACAGAAAGTAAGGCCTAGTCCGGTAGACCCAACACCTCCTGATGCTAAAGCCTCTAGCTGTCCAAATGATTCGAATACCTTCTCAATATCATCTCCAGGGATACCTTTGCCCTGATCTTTAATTGCTATGGAAACCAATTCGTCTTGTTCAGTTGAATTGATGAGAATTTCACTGTTTGCAGGGGAAAACTTTATTGCATTTGTAAGGAAGTTCACCATTACACGAACCAATATGATTTTATCCACCAGAACCGGTGTTGCATCCAAATTAAGTGAAACCTTAATGTTTTTTTCTACGAGCAGATGTCTAACCTGATCAACTGCTTCACCAGCAATTTGCTCAATCAGACACCCCTCAAGGTTAAGTTTAACTTCCGTACTCTCAAACTTGTGAACATCGATCATATTATTCACCAGTTGAAGCATCTGTCCTGCCATCTGTTTGGTAGTCTGATCTCCCCCATTATAATTGAGCAGAATGCTTAATGGATTTTTTAGGTCATGAGCAATCATGCCAGTCATTGCTTCTTTGAAATCACTGATTTCCTTTAATTCTCTGGACTTACGTTCTTTCTTTAAAATCAAAAATCTTGCGATAAAAAATCCAGCGAGCAATATGATGGCTGTGACAACAATAATTATTATCAGCCTTAATTTTGCAATCTGTTGCTGCGTTTCCAACAACAAGACATCCTTATTAAGTTTCTCTACCTCACGTTCCTTTTCTAGCGTTTCAAACCTGACCTCTAACTCAGCTATATCCTTCTTATATCGTTGATCCCTCAGGGAATCATAATATTTGTTAAACATCTTATAAGATTCCAATGCCTCCACGTATTCACCTGCAAGCTCATGCGTGTAACTTTTCGAACTATATAAGTCAACATATTGAGCATGGTTTAATTTAAGCTTAATGCCTTTTTCAAGCATATCTAATGCATCGCGGTATTGATTCATATCATTATACAGCATCGCCTTATTATGATACATGTCTGCCAACTGCGCTTGCCAATTATACTTTTCCGCAATAGCAAGTGCCTCATTGAAATGCAACAGTGCTAAATCATATGCTTCTGAAGGCCGAAGAGTCTGCCCTAACCTCTTGTTGGCCGAATAGTACAAATAAACATTTTTGGCAGGATCAATGTATTCCAGGGCCCTTTTTGTATAGTAAGCGGCGGAATCATACTTTTTTACTAATTGATAATTCCAGGCCAGGTCAAGCATGATGTTTGGAATTCTTTCATGAGACAGTTTCAGTGCCATATTTAACCCTCTCAAGCCATACTTAATAGCCTTCAAATTTTCTCTGGTAAGCCTGTAACTATTCATTAACCCATGAGAAAATAGTATTATTGAAGAGGTATCAGACTCCTGGCTTGCTAAATTTAATCCATCTGTATAGTACTTAAATGCCTGCTCGAAGTTTGCCTTGCGTTCGTATGTTACCCCTAAAGCCTGATAGTACCTGGCAAGCCCTTTACTCGTCCTCTTGCTGGCAATTTCAAGTGCTAATTCGTATTGCTCGATAGCACCATCAAAATCTCCTTGAAAAAAGTGCCATGTTCCGTATAACCTGGTGGCATATGCAAGTGCAATGGAGTCTTGATGAATTGAAGTCTCTTCAATTAAATCAAGTGTCAGTTTTTTTGTACTATCACCGGATGTACCTGCTAACATTAAATCATAAATGACATTGTATAAGCTATCAGTCCTTTGAAAAACAGCTGAATCACCTTTACTAATTTGAGAAAAAGCTAATTGCAAAGCGCTTATCATAATGACAAGCGTCAAAACCAATCGCTTTATTCCTTCGGATATTTTTTCAGAACTGTATTGTTGCATCTTTGTCGAATAGGATAATTAAATATAAAGCAAACAGTCAAATTACCTGACATAAAAGATCAGGTAACACCAGAGTTTTATCCATTCAACAAGCACGACCCCAATAAAAGGCTTGTGGCGGTCTTCATTCTATGTAAAAGGAATTTTTTAAAAATATATGCCTCAAAGTTCTAGTTTAATTCCTCCAAATCTTGCTTCGAATAATTAATAAGGTTCTCACGCTCCTTAGGAGAAAGTTCCGGGTCTCCTTCGGCAAGGGAAAGTGCCTGACGGTAATGTTTGATGGCTTTTGTCTTTTGACCTACCTGCATTGAATAATAGGCGAGGTAATAGTTTATTCGGGCGGATGCCGGATAACTGTCGTAAGCCAGTTCGTACAGTCTCTGGCGGTAGGTGTAATCTTCATCTTTCTGCCAGGCCAGCCAACTCCGGAAATCCTTGTAAAATGCCATAGCAAATGGCTGAGGGTTGCCATTGGCCTTCAACTCATTATAAATACGGGCTATCTCGTCAAATCCACCTTTCATGAACAGATCTTTCAGCCATGCAATGTTTGGTGGCGCTGGAATTGCGGCCTTAACAAACACACTGTCAATCTCCGTACATGCACTTAGGAAGGATGCATCGAAAATTTTTTCAGTGTCCTCATTGATTTTTTGCTTCAGGAACCTCAGCATCAGTTGATGGGCTTCTTCGAACCCTCTTTGTGTATTTCCCCGATGTTCACCCAGAATGTTTGGAACAAAAGCATCGAACATGCCATAATTAAGCATGACAAATTCAGACATATTCGGGAACCTGGCAAAATACCTGTCTGCGTATTTTAGTTGAAAAATGTATTTTGGGTCAATTGATGGGTGTGATGAATAAATAACTAAGATGGGAGCAGTAATGTGCTCTGGTAAGTAAAAGACAGACTCATTCAAAAGGCCCTGTTCAAAGGCGCTTGGAAGTCCTCCCTCCAGGCTGATCAGTGCCTTGAGCTTGTCGTTTCTGGCAATAGCAGCAGCTCCTACAGAAGAGGAGATCGCATTGGCAACAATCGCTACTTTATTCATATCAACGTTAGGTTCTTCACTCACTATTCCCAACACAAATTCAATATCATCAACGGCTACTTCCAACCCTATGGCAGACACTTCCATTGCAGAAGAAAATCGACCTTTAGGTGAGAAGGCTACCACCACATACCCATGACTTGCCAGGTATTCACAGGTGATGCTTTGAAATGCCGGGCTACCACCGTTTGGATAGATCACAACCGGAAATTTCCCTTCAGCAGGTGCAGCATTGTGACGACCATGTACCGCTAACTCCAATAGTTGATCGAGATGCTCATTGGTGAAATCTTCCTTAGTAGTCCCCAGTACACCAATGGTAACATTACCAAGGTCCTGCGTCTGTTTAATAAACGTCTGCCTGGCAAATGTCTTCTGCACTTCTGACTCGCCAAAATCTGTTTGTCTACCCTTTAGATCAACATAATGGGCATACTTAATGGGGTCACCTGAACCACTTTCTGCCGGGTACCAAACATTTATCTGAAACTGACGTCCCAGCTCTGGGTGGTGGTTATGGGTCAGGTTACCATCCCAATCGGAATACGGCACCCCATTTTTTGTTTGATCGTAGGTGAAGATTGTTTTGTACCCCACCGCATGTTCTCCCAATACCAGATTTCCCATCATGGGTGGTCTATCACTGGTAACCTGATCTGCCTGGCATGCATATAACACTGTAATGGTCGAAAAAATAAAGAGTAATCGCATTTTCTTGTTGGTTTGAGTTTGTATTAGGCACTACCAGCAAATTAGCGTCTTGCGATTAAGATAAAGTCTCAGTTGCGGTAAGTAAGTCTCATTACCTGCATTTTCAGGCATTTCCGGCCTTGAATTCCCTGGGGGTTTGTCCGGTGACCTGCTTAAAAACCCTGTTAAAGCTTGCCTTGGAATTGAACCCTGCCTCCATGGCCAGACTCATTATCTTCATATGATCATTGCCACGGTCTAGCAGCAATCTTTTGATTTCCTCTACGCGGTATTCATTGATCAATTGATAAAAGTTCTTATTTAATTCCTGATTGATAGTATCGGATATGGTGCGCTCAGATATGTCAACCGCCCGGCTCAGGTCTTTCAGGGACAGTTCCGGGTTTAAGTATAGTTTCTGGTCCCGTATGGTTTCATCAAGTTTTCTGACAATTTCAGAGGGTCTTTTAGCTTCTTCTTCGTCTTCTGCATGGGCAGGGATCTGATGTATTTGAGCTTGCTTAAAACCACTGATGCTGATCCAGTATAAGATGCCCGAGTAAATGAGCAATAAAAAAGCCCTTGGATCATCCCACTCCTTTAATGTATATCTACCACCAGCAAGCGTACTGACCACTAAGAACACAACAATTAGAAAGCAAACCCCACCGATTAAGTAAATAATGTGACTAACCCATCGCAGGTCTACCCTTTCGATATTGGAGACATTATCAAACAATGATATCCTGTATTGTTTGATTAACCTGAAGGATAGGATCAAATAGATAGCAATCGAAAGTATGGCTGCTGATTCAAATATTTCGGCTATGTGATGAAAATATGGCCATGGGTTTGAGTTATTCAACAATGCGTGATAAGCGCTATGTACATAGTTCAGGATGATTGGCGAGAAGTGCCAAAGGTCTTGTTTTTTGAACCCAGGTCCCTTTGTCAGAGTTTTTATATAGCAATAAAAGGAAGGCCCTATCCAATAGGAAAGAGAAAAAGGGAGCCAAGCCAACCATTGGTAATTATTCCAGACAGCCATGTCAAGAATCAGTGGTGTCAACGTCAGGCACATGGACAAAATCATCAATGAAAGGAAACGATTGGCCTGCTGATTCTCCTTTTTTTGAATAAGCAGGAAACCAAATACAAACCCATTGATCACTGCACACACAGTAATGAGCTGAATAGGTGAAACGTGAAATTGCATCTTATAATAGTACGATATGAGCAAATAATGGATATAGGGTGGCGTTTATTGCTATACCTAAATTAAGGGTTGATATGACTGAAACCTGTTATCGGGAAAAGCCAAACCACACACAAACAATTTTTAATTACCTCATTTTCAAGTAAATTTCGAAAGTCGCCAATTGTATTCTACTATGCACCTCTCTACTCAATGCTTACTGCGATATGTAGGTTTCTTTTGCCTTGTGCTGCTTTCGTTACTTTCTGTTGCTCAGCCTCTTCCTTCCTCCCCTAATCTATCAGATGACAATGGCAGACAGGGTGAGTGGACCATCTACTATGACCAGAACTGGAAGATCATTGAGGATGCAGCATCGGCTGCTTACTACCGGAAAATCACCTATATCAATGACAAACCGATTGGGCTTGTTCGGGATTTCTATAAGAGTGGTCAGGTGCAAATGGTTGTTAGCATGCTCTCCGACAGGCCTGAAGTGTTGGACGGAATGTGTAAATGGTACACTGCTGAAGGTAAGCTTGAAAAAGTGGAATTCCATCGTGGTACCAGGTCAATTGACGCAAGCATTGAAGCACTGAAAAATGATCAGGAGATTGCAGATAGTAGACACACCTATCTTGCACTAGCTACATTATATCATGAAGTTCGCAGTAAAGAAGCCCGCCCTCTTTACATCAGGTATGCGGAAATGACTAAAAAGGAAGAAGGAGATCAAAGCCCTATGTATGCTGAAGCATTGCGTATGCTGGCCTGGGATTACCTCCGTCATTTTGATCTGATCAATGCAGAACCACTGTTCTTTCAGTCCAAAAACATTTTTGACCAATACAAAGCTCAAAACCCACAACAATACACACAAATACTGAATGACATTGCAGACTACTATACCTATGCCAACAGGCATGATGAAGCTTTGAAATATTTCCTGGAAGCCAGGGAAATGGGGCAAAAACACCTGCCAGGTGACCATTACCTTAACTTTATAATCATTCACAACATGGCCAGCTGCTATCGGGCAATGGGAGATTACGACAAGGCACATGAATTGTCTATCATTGCTTTAAATGACTGCCGTGATCGCTTTGGAATGTACCATAGAGAAACTGCCAATGTCATGAGGGCATTGGCTTATGCTAGCAGAGGACTTGGCAGACAAAGTGAATACCAGCAATACCTGTATCAGGTACTGGAGATCTATGACAGCCTGTATGGCGATACTCACAATGAATATCTGGGTGCGCTTTACCAGGTAGGACGATCGCATATAGAAAACCTGGACCTGGAAAAAGGATCCAAGATATATGCCAATGCGCTGCAGAAGTATGTGGCGTTATATGGAAGTGACCATCTATCAACCATGCAGGTGCAAAGGAGCTACGGTTTGTCCCTGTATCGCCTGGACCACAAGGATGAGGCCATCAAAATTCTCAGAGACAATTCGCAGAACCGACAGAATTACCTTTACCGTTTTTTTGAGCAGATGAATGAAAAGAATCGCCAGGTGCTCTTTTCACAACAAAGAGGTCTCAATCATTTTCAATCTTCCCTGACCATAAAGGAAATGGATACCTATCCAGAGCTAATAGCTGACCTGTTAAACATCCAATTGTACAACAAGGCACTGCTGATTTCCACTTCAAATGCGATTAAAAAAAGAATACTGGATAGCAATGACCGAAAGCTAATCGAGCTCTACAATGAGGTTCAGGAACTCAGGCAAACCTTAGGCAAACTGGCCGATTTATCAGACCAGGAAATCAAAGACAGGTATCAGATTGATCGTGATAGTCTTTCCGAAGTATTTGACAGTAAAGACAGGGCACTAAACAGACTATCTGCTTTTTACTCTACTTCCAATGGATTGCCCAAATGGGAATCAGTGCGGGACCGGTTGGGAAAAAAAGAGGCCCTGGTGGAAATCCACAGCTATCAGGAATTTGATCTTGACAACTGGCAATGGAGTAATAAGAGCAAATACATTGCCTTTATTCTAACAGACAAAACCAGGGATTACCCAGAGGTTGTTTCGCTGAATGATGGGAACTTCTTAGAAAATGAAGCGATCAACTCGTATACCAATAAAATACGATTCAAGCTAAGAGATGAACAGTCCTATGGTCACTTTTGGAAACCCCTTGAGCGCCATTTAAAAAAATATAATAAGGTTTATTTTTCTGCAGATGGCGTCTATCACAAACTCAATCTCCAAACCCTCATCAATCCATCAACCGGTAATTATTTGATGGAAGAAAAGGAGATTCAGATCATCACCAGTGGCAAAGATCTTTTGGAAGAGCCAAGACCTGCTTCTACAGTGAAGTTTGGTATGCTCATAGGAAATCCAAGTTTTGGGGAACTGCCTCAGGGGGTTTCTGGTACAATCAGGGGCATTGACTTATTAACTGGTGGTCAGGAACGGGCAGGATTATCACCATTACCGGGTGCAGAACGCGAAGTAGCAACAATTGCGGCTTTGCTGGAAGAAAATGGTTGGAGAAAAATCGTACTCACCAACGAAGAGGCAGAAGAATCAGCATTAATGGATATGCTAAAGCCCAACATCCTTCACATAGCGACTCACGGGTTCTTTTCACAGCAAGACAAGGATGAGGATAATCCCCTGCGCAATACAGGTCTACTATTTACAGGAGCAGCTAAATCACTGATGTCAAAAGACCTGGTGAATTCCAATGAAGATGGCATTTTAACTTCCTTTGAAGCACTTAACCTGAATATAGACAATACCGATCTTGTTGTATTGTCCGCCTGTGAAACCGGGTTGGGTGATCTTAAAAATGGTGAGGGTATCTATGGATTACAACGGGCTTTTAAGATCGCGGGAGCCCGAACGATCATTATGAGTTTATGGAAGGTGGATGACGAAGCAACCAATCAGCTCATGACGCTATTTTATAAAAACTGGCTCGGAGGTACCATTTCCAAAAGAGAAGCATTCTATAAGGCACAACGACAATTAATGAAAGTGTATGATCATCCATACTACTGGGGTGCTTTTGTGGTTTTAGGAGAGTGAATAAAGGTGGTGTTAACTATGTACATCTCAGTTATTCAATACTGCTGATACTTGAATTCTCTAAATTCATTAGCTTTAAATTTTTGAAGCTTTTGAACTGAAGTATCTCTATTGAATAATCTGATTGCATTCATATCACTCGCATGCCTTATTCGTCTTGGGCCCAATCAGGAGGAGCGTGTAGTTTCAGTTCAGGAGGTGAGGTTTTATGAGGACACTACCCGCCAAATATCGAGCGATCAAATCATTAGCAACCCCGAGAAGTTCTTTAAATTTAACCCCTCCTTCTCCCCTAATAATTACAATCCTGATGCAGCCTATTGGGTCGAATACAACTTTTGCATTGAGGATCAATACAGCTACCTCATAGAGTTTTTTGATCAGACCATAGACAGTATTGAAGTCCATATCAGACATGCTTCAGACAGCACCTATGGCACCTATCAATTCGGTGATCAGTACGACTTCCTGAATCGACAGTTTGACCATAAGAACTTCGAAATTCCATTGAAGAAACCCGGAGAATATACGGCTTACGTGCGCATTGCAAACCGTGAATATGCTGATATCAGAATTGCAATCAGGTCCATCAATCGATTTGTGGATTATGCACTTACGGAGTATTACCTCTATGGCATTTTCTACGGCATGATACTGATTATTTCGCTGTATAACATTTTTCTTTACAGCGCTATAAGAGAGGTAAAGTACCTTTATTATACGTTTTATATCCTGTCAGTAGGATTGTATGCCATGTGTGTGGATGGTATCGCCTTTCAAATGTTATGGCCCGGTCTACCCAACTGGAATACCATCGCCCATGGAATTGCCTTGTTTAGTATCATTTCCTGGTCCATCATATTCTCAAAAAAGTTTTTGAACCTAAAAGTTCGTGCACCAAAAGTCAATCGATTGCTGAATGTGGTGTTTGCACTGAGGGCTTGCTTTTTCCTCTATGCATTATTCATCGATAACCACCTGTTTACTTATCGGTACATTGAAATTATACCACTTTCCACGATCTTCATCGGAAGTATCCAAACCTATACAAGGGGTTACCAACCAGCGAGGTTCTTTATCGTGGCATATGGCTTTTTGTTTTTTGGTTTTGTGCTAAAAACATTGGTCCTGTTCTCGATTATACCCACTTCCTGGACCAATTATTCCTACCTCACACAAGCACTGAGTTACTATAGTCTGCACTTATGTTTTGTCCTTGAAATGCTGTTCCTTTCAATTGCACTGAGCGATCGGGTGAGGATTCTTAAGGAAAACAGAAACAGGGCCTTTAGAAGAATTGTCGCTCAACATGAACAAAACATTCGTTACAAGGACAAGCTAAACCAACAGCTGGAACAAAAAATCCAGGCCCGAACAATAGAGATAGCACAAAAAAATGAACAATTAGAGCATTCTAATAAACAACTGGAGAATCAGAAAATTGAGATATCGGAAATCAATTCAATGCTTGACCTGGACAATTGGAAACTGCGCAACAACTTAAAATCAATCCAAACGGAGCGTTTGCTGAACAAAATGCTCTCCTTTGAGGAATTTTTACTTTTGTTTCCCAATAAAGCGCGGGTGTTGAAGTTTCTTTCAGAGCACAAGTGGCATGCTGAATATTCGTGTAAAAAGTGCCAGAACAAGAAGCACATCAAGGGATCCTCACCGTTTGCGAGGAGATGCTCCAGGTGCGGCTATAATGAAACTCCAACCACGGACACCATATTTCATGGCATCAAATTCCCACTACAAAAAGCCATGTACATCCTCTATTTAACGCTCAACAATGATCATAGAAACAATGCCGAACTGTCTGCTGCTCTTGAATTACGAGTAAACACCATTTGGGCCTTTCGAAAAAAGATTGAAAAACATATCAGTCAATACGGGAGAAGTTCTCTGGATATCTTTCAGGACCTCAACATTCTCGCATAGCGCGCTGCACGTTTAAATTGTATTTATCCAATAAACCTCATAATTTCAAAATCCTGCTTTTATTGTGCAATAACTCCATCAAGCAAAATACTAATAGAGGCTAATTTTAGACATTATTTATTGTTTTTATTGCGCAAAATATCCTGCCTTTTTCGCATTCAAAAAACACGTTTTATGTAACTATTTCAACAAAAATTATTGTGGTGTTCACACGATTGTTTGATATTCGGTCAAATTATGTAGGTAAAAGAAGATTATTTTTTGAGTCCAATAGCTTATGATAATATTTACCCCAAAACCAAGTAGACTACTTGTCTTTTGTTGCCTTATTTTTTCTTTGGCAGCATTACCTTATTCCGCATTAATTGCACAAAATACTACTATTACTGGCACTGTAACTGCTGCTGATGGCGGCACTCTACCTGGGGCTACTGTTCAGATCAAAGGAACCACTGTTGGTACCATCACCGATATTAATGGAAGGTATACCATTGAAGCTGCGCCTGAAGATGTGCTCGTTGTAAGCTTTGTTGGATATACTACTAAAGAAATAATGGTTGGCTCCAAAACAACCGTTGACTTCATCATGGAGCCTGACATCATGGCCATAGAGGAAATCGTTGTGATTGGTTATGGTACAGTTCAAAAAAGCGACCTGACAGGAGCAGTATCTTCCATAAAAAGCGAAGATCTTGTCAAAGTACAATCCAACAATGTATTGCAGTCACTGCAGGGAAAAGTAGCAGGTGTGCAGGTCAGCAGTGCTTCCGGCGAACCCGGTCAATCTCCTATTGTCAGGATCAGAGGTCAGGGAACCTTCAATAATGCAAACCCCATTTACGTGGTTGATGGTGTTATTCTCGATGACATAAGCTACCTGAACTCATCAGATATAGCATCCATGGAAGTGTTGAAAGATGCTTCAGCCACAGCCATCTACGGTAGCCGAGGAGCAAATGGCGTATTCATCATTACCACCAAACAAGGCACTAAGGGAGAAGGAGTAACTGTCAATGTACATACCGAAATGGGTATTCAACGCCTGCAAAAACGGATTGACCTGCTGAGTGGTAGAGAATTTGCCATTGTAGTAAACGAGTTCAATACCGGAGCATTTAACAACATTGATGCTGTTCCTAATACCGACTGGCAGGATTTGATCTTTGAAACAGATTTTTCAGATGTGCTGATTCAGAACTACAATATTTCTATTTCCGGAGGAACAGCAAAAAGCCAATACTATACGAGCATCGGATATTTCGGGCAGGATGGTATCATTCCCGGTTCAGATTACAACAGGCTTACTTTAAGGTTCAACAACTCATTTGACGCTTCAAATTGGGCTAAAGTAGGAAGTAACCTAACCTTTGTGCCTGGTAAGTCCTACCCTACTATTGGTAATGCTCCTTTCAATGTGTACCGTGCGCAACCAACCATAGCGCCATTTGACAATAACGGAAACTACAATGAAGTGCCGGGAGTTGGAAATGTATTGGCAGACCTGGAATATAACGCCAATGGCTTTAACAGGGACTACAAAACCGTCGGTAACATCTATACTGAACTGTCCTTTCTGGACGCCATAAAGTTCAGGACTTCCTTTGGTGCTGACATCACCAATGCGGAAAGCAAGAGGTTCTCCCCTGTATTCTTTGTATCAGCGCAGCAGCAGAATACTTCTTCTGATCTCACCATTGAAAACAACACGCAATTCCAGTGGCTATGGGAAAATACTTTAAGCTACTTTAAGAAAATCAACAAGCATCAAATAGATGCCATAGTAGGTTATACCTTTCAGGAAAACGCCAATGAAAAAAGAAGAGCTACTGTTGAAAACCTGATTAGGGACAGTGAAGATTTTTGGTACATCGATGCTGGTGATTCCAATACAGAAACTGTACAGAACAACGTAGATCCTGGTTTGAATTTTTCAATGCGCTCTATTCTGGCGCGTTTCAATTATGTCTACAACAGCAAATACCTGTTCACAGCGACTTTCAGAAGAGATGGATCCTCTAAGTTCATCGGCGACAACCGCTTTGGGAATTTCCCATCGTTTGCATTGGGGTGGAATGCCATCAATGAAGATTTTCTAGCGGATAACAACCTGTTATCCAACTTAAAATTCCGAGCCAGTTGGGGTAAACTTGGTAATGAAAAGATTGATTATACCAGGATCTATTCAAGGGTTGTAAACAACAGAAACGGGGTATTTGGGCAAACGCCGGAACAATATTTTGGCCAGACATTTGGTGATTCCGGTAACCCAAATCTTCGATGGGAAACCTCTACTCAACTAGACATTGGTGTGGAGCTCGGCTGGCTTGATGATAAACTAACCGCTGAAGTTGATTACTTCCATAAAACTACAGAGGACATACTTGTTGGACTTGATGTGCCAGGATATTTAGGGAACGGCAGCAGTCAAATTACTTTCAATGCAGCAGAAGTATTGAACTCAGGATTTGAACTAACGGTGAATTGGCGCGATGAGCTTCCGATGGGACTTACCTATTCGATTTCATTCAATGGTACCACATTAAATAACGAAACCAAAAAAGTAAGTGGAACGGGAGGTTCTGATGAGGTGCTTTACCGACTTTTTAACGGAACGCCAGTGACACAAACAATCCCTGGTGACCCGATTGGTAGCTTTTATGGTTATCTGGTAGACGGAATATTTCAAAACCAGTCAGAATTAGATAGTTACCCTCATAGATCAGATGCCGGTATTGGTGATTTGCGATTCGTTGATGTGAATAATGATGGTGCCATTACTGGAGAAGACAGAACCAATCTGGGCTCCCCTATTCCAACCTACCTGTATGGAGGAAATATTCAACTAGGGTATAAAGGGTTTGCGTTAAGTATGGACTTTCAGGGTCAGGGAGGTAACAAGATTTATAATTTAAAGGAAACCATCAGGCCCGATCTGTACAACTATGAACAACATGTCTTCAACTATTGGAATGGCGAAGGAACAAGCACCACCGAACCCAGACCTTCGGCTGGGGGATACAACTTTCTACCATCTTCCCGCTTTATTCAGGACGGTGGATTCTTCAGGTTAAGAAACATATCGTTAGGGTATCAGCTGCCACAAAACATTTCGGACATGTTAAGGATGAAGTCGGCTCGTGTATTTGTGAGTGGCACGAATGTCATCACCCGTTCGGAATTTACCGGTTATTCCCCGGAAGTTTCTGCAAATGATCCGGTCACTGGAGCAAAAGGAGATCCACTATTCAATAATGTTGATCTGGGAACCTACCCGGTAACATCCATTTATTCATTAGGCATAGATATTAAGTTTTAAAGCATTGGGGCAGATGAAATCAAATAAAATAACATTAGGCTATAAAATGAGAGCAGTTACAACACTCATGTTACTTCTTATCGGGTTTGGTTGTGATGATTTTCTGGAGAAACCGCTTCAGGGTGAATTGACTCAGGAGGGTTTCCCGGAAAATCAGGCTGATGCAGAAGCCGCAACCAATGCCGCCTACTATTTCCTAAGGGAAGGATTATATCACACGGGACTATTTCCAATAGACGATATCATGTCAGATGATGCCAGAAAAGGAAGTAACCCTGATGATCAGCGGTCTACCATTGGGCCTTACGACAGATTTGAGCATAACAACACTGACCAGGTAATTCGCAACTGGTGGAATACGTTGTACAGTGCCATTAGAAGTGCGAATGTGGTCATTGAGTTTGTGCCAGACATTGACATGGATGAAAGCCTTAAAGCAAATTATATCGCTCAGGCAAGGTTTTTAAGAGCGCTGCATTATTTCTATCTGGTAAGAGCTTTTGGCGGGGTGCCCATTGTAACCTCAGCGGTACCTGAAAGCGGTTTGAAGAGGGCGTCAGTTTCAGATGTTTACACGCTGA
The DNA here is from genome assembly GCA_965243755.1 of Cyclobacteriaceae bacterium. Classification (GTDB taxonomy): domain Bacteria; phylum Bacteroidota; class Bacteroidia; order Cytophagales; family Cyclobacteriaceae; genus JANSWY01. The sequence continues at coordinate 80,895 of CBDEVW010000007.1, read as the reverse complement.
TTGTACAGGACCTTGAGTATGCCAGTGACTTTCTCCCCGAAAAATCAACACAAAGTACCGCTGATCTGGGCAGAGCCACCAGAGGAGCAGCAAATGCCTTACTGGCCAAAGTCTATCTCTTTCAGGGAAGTTTTGGACAGGCTGAAGATTATGCCCTTGCAGTCATCAACTCGGGAGAATATGACCTTGATCCTGATTTTGAGATGGCGAGTAGTCTGGCAGGCGAACATGGTGTTGGATCGGTATTTGAGATTGGCGCTGTTTTTGGAACACAGGAAGGCCTTGAAAATGGCACTAACTTTTATGCCAACGTTCAGGGTGTGAGAGGTACGCCAAATAAAGGATGGGGCTTCAACAGACCATCTCTAGACCTCATCAATTCATTCGAACCTAATGATCCTCGTCTGGATGCTACTGTGATTTTTTTGGGAGAAACACTTGACGGTGTGACCATCTCCGGTGACGGTACTACCCCTGATCAAACTGAGGTGGATGGTGTGCTGGTTGAAATTGAATGTTACAACCAAAAGGTTTGGACACCAGGTCAAATTCCAGCCACTTCTCAGGGACACAACCGCCGCATCATTCGATACGCTGATGTCTTGCTAATGGCTGCTGAAGCATTGAACGAAAATGGCAAAACCACTGAGGCGCTGACATACCTTAATATGGTAAGAGAAAGGGCCCGACAAGGGAATAGTAGCATTTTGCCGGATATCACTGAAACTGATCAGGCACTATTGAGGGATATTATTCTCGAAGAAAGAAGACATGAGCTGGCATTGGAAGGTCATCGCTACTGGGACCTTCTCAGAACGGGCAAAGCTGCTGAAGTTTTGGGACCTTTGGGGTTTCAAACTGGCAAACATGAGCTCCTGCCCATTCCTGATGCAGAAATCAAATTAACATTCGGAGAACTTACCCAAAATCCAAACTGGGAATAATCAATAACCGAGACTTTTTAAATAACCATTAATAATGTAAAACTTATGAAGACTATTAACTATTTGATCCTGTTGATCCTTATTGGAGGAATAGGGTTTATTACGGGTTGTGGAGACGATGAAAGTGAGCCTGTGCCACTGACACTGGAATCACTGGAAGCTGGTTCAGTAGACCTAAATGGTGCATCAAGTGCCGTGGATGTTCCAACTGATGCCGCCATTGTTGCCACATTTTCTACAGACGTTGATGAATCTACAGTACAGGGCAATATTACAATGACCAGAAATTATGATGACTCTGAAGTACAACTGACTATCTCTGTATCAGGGAGTACAGTGACCATTACACCTTCCGACATCATTTCCGGAGCGCTTTATGAAATCTCTTTTTCTGCTTCCATTGCTTCAACAGAAGGGTTAACCCTTACTGCGCTCACCAGAACTTTCACCACTGCGGGCACTTTTGTTCCCGGAGGTCAGGTTGCGCACTGGAATTTTGAAGGCAATGCCAATGACCAGGTCGGTTCTTTTAATGCTACAGGTGAAGTAGGCATTACATACACGGCAGGTAGATCAACTGCTGCTGGTACTGCGGCTACATTTGACGGAGATGTTTCCATTATTGAGATTCCAAACGGAGATGATTTAATGGATACTCAAAGCTTCACCATGAGCTTTTGGGTAAAAACTAACTCTACCGATCATGTTAATGAGAATGGCGATCCTACTGGTCACTTCGTCATTGGACTTGGCGCATTCTTCGGATTCCAGTTCGAGATCGGTGGTGGGTACGATTTCTGCAAAATGCCAATGTGGTACCAATATGCAGATGGAACAGGTGGTACCGGTGGAGATCTTTTCTGGAATGGCGATAGACTGACAAAAGACAATGGTGGCTGGCAGGGAACTACTTTCAATGATGAGGAAAGTGATGTTCCAGCACTACTGAAAGATACCTGGGCACATATCGTTTATGTATACGATGCAAGTGCCAATACGAGAACCATGTTTATCAATGGTGAAAAACGTGTGTCTCAGGACCACAACCTATGGCCTGAAGGAGATCCCGTAACCACAATTCAAAAACCATTGTACGGTGGTGCAGAACCTGATGTCGTTAATGAATTGGCATTTGGGTTTATTCAATCGAGAGCAGGGACATTATGGGATGCCGAACCATGGGGTGGATACGACTTCACCACTTCTCAGCATTTTAAAGGACAATTGGACGATATTAGAATTTTCCATGTTGCGCTATCCGATCAGGAAGTTTCCTTAGTATATAATTCAGAAAAACCTTAATTCTTCATTTCACAATTGGTTTAGGGGGCACCAGTAAATTGCTGGTGCCCATTTTTAAGCAATGCAAAAGATTTTACTCAACATATTACTAGTCAGTCAGGTGCTGTTCATATGCTGCAATGATGATGAAACAATCACCAGGGAACCGGGCATCTTGCAGCTCAAATCAATTACCATTGGGGCAGTTAACCTTATTGAAAATCAAACGGTTGAAGGTGTAAAAACGGATCTCCCCATCATCATTTCATTTGCTGATTCATTGCATACACCAACTGACCCCACCATAGAGCTGGTGGAAGAAGGTGCTCCTGTTGAACTTCAAATCTCTTTTTCAAATGACACTAAAACCATTACAGTTGCACCTGTTTCCAACCTTAATAACCAGTCAATATTTACCCTTACCATAGGAGAAATTACAGGTGCCAATGACAACATATTTCCTGGGGCCACTTATTCATTTAAAACGATCAATGGGACGCTGGAAATCCTTTCAGCAACCATCAACAGTATCAGCTTGCTGGATGAGCAGTTGGTCACTGATGTAGAACCCCAAATCTCGCTGGAAGTAAAATTCTCGCACCCGCTCGATGAAAATAAACTTTCTGGTCAAATTGTACTGGCGGAAGTCGGAGGAACGACCGTCCCCCTATCAATCGAATTATCCGAAAGTGATTTGTCCATGATGGTAGAAAACAAAGAACCCCTCTCCTCTCTTGCCAAATACCGGTTTTCTATCGGTGCTAACATTGCTCAGGATGAGCTGGAGTTTGACGGCCTCTTCGTTGAGTTTTTTAGTCAGCTTGATTCTACTTACAAATTTCCAGAGATTTCAGATGATGAGCTTCTCACCAAAATTCAAGAGCAAACATTTAAATACTTCTGGGATTACGGACACCCGGTGAGTGGACTGGCACGGGAAAGGCTTACCTCGGGTGAAACTGTGACCAGTGGGGGGTCCGGGTTTGGTTTAATGACTATTCTGGTGGGAATCAAACGAGGATTCATTACTGAACAAGAGGGGATCAATCGTATAGCCAATATCGTAGATTTCCTATCAGAAGCTGACCGATTCCATGGGGCATGGTCCCACTGGATCAACGGCACTACCGGCAAAGCAATTCCTTTTAGTACACAGGACGATGGTGGTGATCTGGTTGAGACAGCTTTCATGGTGCAGGGCTTATTAACCGTAAGAGAATACCTCAAAATAAACACACCAAATGAAACCGATCTGATTGCTAAAATCAATGTATTGTGGGAGGATATAGAATGGACGTGGTATCAACGAGACAATCAGGAGGTGCTTTACTGGCACTGGTCCCCAAACTTTGAATGGGCCATGAACCACCAGATTCGGGGATGGAATGAAGCGCTGATCGTATATGTTCTTGCTGCTTCATCACCTACCTTTCCGATCGACAAAGAGGTGTATGTAAACGGTTGGGCTCAAAATGGAAACATACAAAACCAATCCGTCTATTATGACATCACTCTTCCACTTGGGGAGAGTCGTGGTGGTCCATTGTTTTTCAGTCATTATTCATTTCTTGGCCTGGATCCTCGAAAACTGCAGGATGCTTATGCCAATTATTGGGATCAGAATGTAAGCCACTCACTGATCAATCATAAATACTGCGTTGATAATCCGCGGGAGTACTTAGGATATAGTACAGACTGCTGGGGACTGACTGCCAGTGATAACCATCAGGGATACAGCGCCCATTCGCCAAACAACGATCTGGGTGTGATTACACCAACCGCTGCGATTTCTTCACTCCCATATACGCCACAAGAGTCGATGAGGGCAATCCGGCACTTCTATTATCTGCTGGGAGATAAGTTATGGGGGGACTATGGGTTTTATGATGCATTTAATGTAGGAGAAGGCTGGTATGCTGATTCATATCTGGCCATTGATCAGGGCCCAATTATATGCATGATTGAAAACCATAGAAGTGGCATGCTGTGGGAGTTATTCATGAATGCTCCCGAAGTGAGACAAGGATTAGCAAAATTAGGATTTACATATGAATAAAATATTTCAAGCTTTTTTAGTGATGACAGTTGGGTTACTTCTGGTGGGAGCCTGTAAAGGTCCTGCCCAAAAAGAGGTAAACGAATCCACCACCGATGACTCATTGTTAAACCTGATTCAATATCAGACCTTTCAATATTTCTGGGACAATGCTGAACCCACCTCAGGTCTTGCCAGGGAAAGGACTCATATGGACAACAATTATCCTCAAAACGACAAAAATGTGGTGACTTCCGGTGGTTCCGGTTTTGGTCTAATGGCAATTCTGGTTGGTCTGGAAAGAGGGTTCATTACGAAAGAACAGGCTTTAAACCGGTATGAGAAAATACTCACGTTTCTTGAAAATGCAGACAAATTCCACGGTGTATGGCCGCACTGGTGGTATGGAGAAACAGGCAAAGTGAAACCTTTCAGTAAAAAAGATGATGGTGGAGATCTGGTAGAATCATCTTTCATGCTGCAGGGATTGATTACCGTAAGGCAATACTTCCAAAATGGTGATCCCCGCGAACAGGACCTTGTTAGAAGGATCAACAAATTGTGGGAAGCAGTTGAATTTGACTGGTACACCAATAATGAATCCGTGTTGTATTGGCACTGGTCTCCCAACTTTGGCTGGGAAATGAATTTTCCTGTAAGGGGTTATAATGAGTGTCTGATCATGTATATTCTTGGTGCGTCCTCCCCTACTCACCCTATCGCTCCGGAGGTTTATCATAAAGGTTGGGCCATGGATGGTGCAATTAAGACCGATCGTGAATACCTGGGCTTTCCCACAGTACTGGACCATTATGAAACCAATGACGCTCCTGTAGGCCCACTTTTTTGGGCTCATTATTCTTATCTGGGTCTTGATCCAAGAAACCTGAAAGATCAGTACGCCGATTACTGGCAACTCAATGTCAATCATGCCAAAATTCATCACGAGCATTGTGTACAGAACCCTAACAATTACGAGGGATACAGTGAAAAATGCTGGGGACTTACTTCAAGCTATTCAATCAATGGATATGCAGGACACAGGCCAGATGAGGACCTGGGAGTAATTTCACCTACAGCCGCATTATCATCCTTTCCATATACACCAGAGGAAAGCATGAAGTTTCTTCGGTATTTATATACTGAGCAGGATAGTTTAGTTGGAAAATTCGGTCCCTATGATGCCTTCAGTCATGATAAGGACTGGTATGTGCCACACTACCTCGCCATTGACCAGGGACCCATTCCTGTAATGATTGAAAATTACAGAAGCGGACTACTCTGGGAGTTGTTTATGTCAGCTCCTGAAGTGCAATCAGGTTTAGAAAAATTAGGTTTCACGACTCAATAATTACAAGCAGCCCACCACAATTAAGATTCAAAAAATGACTACTAATAACATAGCAATACTTCTACTATCCTTCCTTTTGATAAGCTGTTTCCAGGCGCCCGTGACTGAACAAGGACCGCATGATGAAAAAATTGATTCCCTGTTGGCACAAATGACCATTGAGGAGAAAGCTGGTCAACTTACCCTGTATACTAGTGGGTGGACAGTGACAGGTCCTGCACTGCGGGAAGATTATTTGGAAGAATTGCGTGCAGGAAGGGCCGGAAACCTTTTTAATGCCCACACAGTGGACTATGCCAAAGAATTACAAAGAATTGCTGTAGAAGAAACACGATTAGGCATACCGCTGCTTTTTGGGCTGGACGTGATTCACGGTTATAAAACCATCTACCCAATTCCCCTGGGTGAGTCCTGCACTTGGGACCTTGAATTAATTGAGAAATCTGCCAGGCTATCTGCCAGGGAGGCGGCATCTTCCGGAATAAACTGGACTTATAACCCCATGGTAGACATCACCAGGGATCCAAGATGGGGTCGCGTTGCAGAGGGAAGTGGTGAGGATGTATACCTGGGAGGTTTGATTGGGAAAGCAAAAGTAAGGGGATACCAGGGAACTGATCTCGCCAGTCCGGAGACTGTATTGGCTTGTGTGAAACATTTTGCGGCCTATGGGGCCTCCCAGGCTGGAAGAGATTATCATACCGTGGATATGTCTGACCGGGTTTTGAGAGAAACTTACCTTCCACCTTTTAAGGATGCACTGGATGCTGGAGCGGCTACTGTAATGACTTCCTTCAATGAGGTTGATGGTGTTCCGGCCTCTGGAAACAAATACCTGATGACAGAAATTCTGAGAAATGAATGGGGTTTTAAGGGATTCGTGGTGACGGATTATACCGCCATTAATGAAATGATTCCTCATGGTGTGGTGGCCAACGAGAAAGAAGCCGTAGCACTTGCTTTCAATGCCGGTGTGGAGATGGATATGCAAGGTGGCCTCTATAGTAAGTACATTCCAGAATTGGTCTCAGAAGGTAAAATCAAATTACATCAGCTGGATGAGGCGGTCAGGAAAGTGTTGAACATCAAATACCAGCTAGGCCTGTTTGATGACCCATACAGATACCTCAATAAGGAAAGAGAACAAACCACACTTTACGCGCAGGAGTTCATGGACCACTCTCTGCATTCTGCCAGAGAATCTATTGTGCTTCTGAAAAATAAGGATGTTCTCCCTTTTTCTAAATCCACCAAGAACATTGCCCTGATCGGGCCTTTGGCAGACAATAAAAAAGACCTTCTCGGAACATGGCATGTTGCTGGAGATGACTCTAAGGTGATCACTTTAAAAGCCGGAATTGAACAGCTGTTACCTAACGCCAATATAAGTGTGTCGTACGGAGCAGGATTCGATGGAAGTGATCGGTCAGGATTCAAAGCAGCCCTACAGAAAGCTAAGGCCTCCGATGTGGTTATATTAGCAGTAGGTGAAAATTACATGCAATCCGGAGAGGCCGCCAGCAGAACCAAATTGGACCTACCGGGCATTCAGCAGGATTTGGTTGACAAGGTATTGGCACTGGGTAAACCAACAGTAGTGGTCGTTATGGCAGGGCGGCCATTGACGCTCAGGAAATTGAAAAAAGAAGCCAAAGCAATTTTATTCACCTGGCACCTGGGCACGATGGCCGGACAAGCCATTGCTGAAACCATCTTTGGGGATAACAACCCCAGCGGAAAACTAACCATGACTTTTCCTGATAATGTGGGTCAGATACCGATCCATTATGACATGAAAAACACGGGAAGGCCCTACGACCCTGATCAAAAATACACGAGTAAATACCTGGATTCACCCAACGCAGCATTATTTCCATTTGGTTTTGGGTTGAGTTACACCACGTTTCAATACGAAAACTTAACCCTCGATAAAAATCAAATAAGCCTGAATGGGGAAATAAGAGCAACAGTAAAAGTCACTAATACTGGAGATGTAAGCGGTGAGGAAGTTGTTCAGTGGTACATTCAAGATCTGGTAGGAAGTGTAACCAGACCTGTAAAGCAACTAAAGGGATTTGAAAAGATTTCGTTAAAACCAGGTGAATCTAAGTTGTGCCACTTCAAAATCACCCCGGAAATGCTGAAATTCTACACCAGAGAAATGAAATACACAGTTGAACCCGGTGACTTTAAAATCTTTGTAGGCACAAACAGTCAGGAGTTGATTGAAACTTCCTTTCAGCTGATGTCAGATGCTTTGTAACATGCTGTGGATACGGAGGTAATTTTTTTAGATCAAAAGCATTCTGGCAACTCCCTGTGTGAAAATTGGCCTACACTCTGCTTGCTGAGTGTGGGCCATTTTTTCACCCCCTACTTCCTGATCCATTTCACATATTTCCACTGGTTCCCTTCCAGGTATCGGATATGATACAAGCCTGATGCAAGGTGTGACAGGTCAGCAAATTCCTTAAGATCAAAGTGACTTAATGTCCATAATACCTCACCACGGGTAGAATAAACAATCAATTGCCGGATGTTGCTTGGGTTAGTGAACTTTATAGTACCGTTGGATGGGTTTGGATAGATGGCGACCTGGTGTTGATTTTCCGCATATGTGATTTCAAATGGCTCTTTTAATGTAAAATGGATTTGCCCTTTGCTGTCTGTACCATTGCCCCAGGGAGTGATTCGTGCTTTCAGAAAATATGATGCCTCAGGATCGTATTCCAGCAAATTGAGGGAATAGATGTGGTCATTTTTAGCATTTCCAGATTGACCATGGTGTATATCAGAGGCCACTACTATATCACCTTCTAGTATGTAAACCGAATCAATTTCTGCTCCATTCCATCCTTCCAGGTAATAAAAGGCCACATCGTATCGTCCTGGGCTGGTCACCTCATTGGTAACATCAAACGTAAAAAATGGATCATCAACGGACATATCTTCCGGATGCCACATGCCCACAACCGACCCTAATGCAGCTGTTTCATCCGTCACCCAATACCATGCTCCGGCATCCCTTATTTCGTTGAACCGGGATTCATAAAGCAGGGACTTTTCGGTATCAGGTTCCTCCTGGCGATAGTATTCAAGCAGTTCCAGTAATATATCCGGGTGATACGGGTTCATTTGAATTGCTTCTTCCATCAAAGCTATGGCTCCTTCCGGATCATCATTTTTCAAGGCACGGGCAGAATCATACAAATCGACTCCTTTCCTTCTGGTTTGCAATAAAATACCGTTCATGGCTTCCAGTATCGTTTGGTGGGCATCTTCGGACCAATGGTAAGGTATCCAACGGTGGCGATGTTGCATCAGCTCCCAACCGGCATCAGGCAGTGTTGCTGTAAAATGCCATCTGTAGTAATCAAACTCGGTTGTTCCGGTCCATTCCGGAAAGTGATGTCTGTTTTCTTCGTAATAGCCATGAGTTACTTCAATGGCATTGGAGACCCATTCAACGATGTGAAAAAATTCATGGATCAGAACGCTGAAACCATGTGTGCCTGCATTTACAGCCGCCATGCCCCGGTGAGGACCGTAGACTGCACCATTAATGATGGGGTATTTCCGGGCAAGCCCCCTGGCAGGACTCCTGGTATTGGAGACCGTGATGTATGAATCAATGTCTGCCATAGAAAGAAAGAAATGTGATTCCAGGTTGAGATGATCTGGGTTATCAGGTTTTAGTTCAGCACCTGTGTGGTAAGTAGAAACAGCGCTTGCTGTATCAATTTGCAATGTCCAGCCACCATTACTGAAACCCTCAATTACCTCCTTCATTAAATAAAAGTTGACCAGCCATTCTTCTTTTTGTTCCTCCGATACATCTGCTGTGGTAATAACCGTACCATCTTCCTGTATTTCATTGAGTTCCGTAACGAAAATCACCCCGATGTGGTGAACATGGTCAGCAGAAACATTACCCAGTGATTGTCTTACTTCGGCTGTTTCAATCAACTCTGGCAGCCAGTCCCAGGTGGAGCCTTCATCAATGGCTTGTTGGTATAAGGCAATGGCATCATCATAACGCCCTTCACTAAATGCGACATGCCCATCCCATATTTGTGCTTCGCATCTGAGTGCTATGCATATTATAAATGATATTGAACAGATCCACCGCATTAGAACTGTTATTTGTTTCACTTAATTTAATCATTTTCCAGCTTTATTTCCATTTGGAATAACGCCGATATTTCTTTCAGCTATTCGTTGATCTTACCAGAGCAGACCAGCTCAACTATAGTCCTTTCCGTAAGTGGCTACTAAGCATGAGATAAGTAGCTACTTGTGTCGACCTAAGTAGCTACTTACAAGCTTACAAGTAGCTACTTATAAGGCGGTAAGTAGCTACTTAGCAAATGGCCTGCAATATTACCACCGTTCATCCACTTACAGCAGGCAGGTAAAGGGCTGTTGGCAGGGCCATGTAAGTCACTAATAATTTGTACTATTCAAAGAATTTTAAAATTATCCTACCGTTGAATTAAGCAATCCATATCAGTATTCTAATAAACCGCCAAATTATATTTTGTTTGGCACTTAAATTGTTTGTTTATGAATCATACGAGGTGTTTTGGCCAATACCCAGAGTTAAACAGGAAACAGTTGGTGTTATGTCTTCCATATGGTGAATAGCGCCTTCATTCCAATTCAATAAATTTTTCACTATTTAAATATTTTTAAAAATGGCAATTTTATTCAAACCTATCCTCCGACCCGAACCGGGAGTGGTTGGCGGAGGAACCCCGAAGTTTTATGCTTCGGTTCATCGAGAGCAATCTGTGGATCTTAAAAAGTTCATTGCGGATGTTACAAGGGCAAGTACTTTAAATCGTGCAGATGTACATGCCGCTATCCAGGCATTTCTGGAATTAATCCCAAATTACCTTGCTGATGGCAAAATTGTTAATCTAGGGGATCTGGGTAGCTTCTATGCCAACATCAGCAGTGTTGGTGAAGAGACAGGGGAAGCTGTAACCAGCAATAGTATCAAAAAAGCGACTGTAAGGTTTAGGCCTGGCGTTGAGATGAGGGATCTGGTAAAGAACTTTAAGTTCAAAAAACTGGAGCAATCTTCTGATGCAGAAGCAAATGATACGAACGAGCTGCAAAATCCTGATTATCAGGAGCTATGATGACTACTAAATGATCAGGAATGACACGTTTTATACACGTTCAGTATTCTACGACCATTGATAATTAGAAGACCGTCTTTCAAGTGATAAAGGCGGTCTTTCATGTTTATGGCTTCCAATGGCTAAGGCAATTGATAATCAACCAACAATTTTTTCGCCATATATCCTTCAACTTACATCCACTTTCACTGGAGCTCTTCGATAAATGCAATCTCAAGGGTGACATTTCGCAATTCAATCAGAGGTTGCTGACTATCATTGATATCCGAAAATACTGAGACCTTAAATTTGAAAAGTCCTTGTTGCTTTGATGGGTTTTCTTTTTGAAACCAGCTGATCAAAGCATGAGATAACCTGCACACAAACGCCGAATTTTTGTCATATGCGACAGGGCAAATTCCATTCGCTGGTTTCCAGTCCCCCGGAATTTGGAAGGAAAACGGTGTAGCCAGCAAAACGGGTAATTGAATGGCTGGCGCCTTAGTGCTTTCATTAACACCATACTGATAGATTGCCTCCAATTTTATGGTTTGTTGTTTGTTGCCGTCCTTACCCAGAAAAATGGAAAAGAAGTTAATCAAATGATCCGCCAGCTTTTTATGCTGTGGCTTTCCATCATTGTACAAAGATGCCACTTGGATGTTACTGCCATTTTTTAAAAGCGGAACCAATTTATTTGCAAATTTCACCGTTGGAGTAACATAAATGAATGCTTCATTGGTAGGATTACCTGCAATCAGGTTTTCATTGCGGGTGATGGAAATTCCTGCCCAGGCATTTTGATATTCCAGTACATTGAGTGAATCAAGGCCAATTTGTCGGTTTGCAATGTTCATGGCCTGCGCAATGGTGAGGAATTCAGTTGGCTTCCCATCTTTATAGTACCAGTAAGCATTTGGCACCTCCTGCTTATTTTCTATTACTGCTGTTTTTGTATACCCCTTTATTCCAACAGATGGCACAGTGATATCATTTACGCTCAGAGTGGGATGACCATCGGTATTATTGCTTTTGCGATCTCCTGGAGTGATGGTAATACGCAAACGATCCTTAAAAGTATGATCAGCAGTTTCTCTTACACTAAATTCATACTTTTTAGTACTGTTAAATGAAGCAGCCAATGCCATCAAACCTTTCATCTGATTATAGTCACTCCATGCCTGGGCAAGGTTTTCACTGATTTCAGCCATGGCGTTCAATGCAGCATAAGCCTTATCAACGTCATCACCTGCAGTACTTTTTGAATTGATTTTGGAAAGGTATTGCAACAAGTCCGTTTGAATAGACTTCCGTACCTCCACAAACTGGGCAAGATCATTGAACAGGTCCCTTCCAGCTGCCGCCAACATGGCTTTATTCATTTGGGGTGCCACGTTAAAATCAATTTGTGAATATATGGTATCCTGTGCCGCATGATCCTGCGCATAGGTGTACAGGTACTTCCACTCTGATACTTCCTCCAGTTTTTGTTTGGGGTTTTTGGCACTAACTACAACAGGATCTCCCATCTGCTGAACCATTGAAGGTGGTGTTGGATAGACTCTCAGCAGAACCGGAATATCGATGTTCCCCAATGGTTTAACAAGTACTGATGTGGTTGGGCTATCTGTCTCACTACCTGGCCCAATGATAAATGTGAGCCAATTGGATGCTTCGTATCCTTCAATACCTTCAAGTTGAGAAATGTCATACTCTATGTGCGAGATCTGATACGACACAGATAGGTCAACATCTTTGTGAGCTGCCAGATTTTTTGCGGAAAACATGAAGGTAAGAAAGGAAGGAGCATCGCTTGATTGCTCTTTGAGTGGAACCTTTGCTGTGGTCAAAGAGTAGCTTCTTTTATCTTCAGATAACTGACCGGCACCAGCAATTACCGGCGCTCCATATAATTTTGGAGGTGTATTTTTCCCAGGTGATGCTTTAAAGTCAGCGCTTACTTTCGCATTGAACTGTACTATTGCAGTCACAGTGTACAAATTAGAAAGCTTTTTTAATAAATGTTGCTTTAACTTTTCTCTTGCATCCTCAAAATTCCCAGGGTTATCTATTTCTGTGATAGCAGGCGCATTCAATATAGGCTGCACCTGCATTTTAATAGCATCGGCCAGGTTTTTCTTAGCTTGCACAATTCGCGGTAATGCAGGTTTGGATGAAGAGCCATCGTTTTTCTTGATCTGGTCAACCAGAAATGCCGGTACCGACTGATCAGGCGTTAGCAATAAGTCAATGGCTTCAAGGCACTCCTTTCCCCATTTATCCATGTCTATTCCTGTGAAATTCTTACTAACCGGATTATCCCATTTAATGCCAGTCCCCTCAACATATTCACATATGGGCACATTGGATTTCGACTTCAATGAGGTACTTAATGGCGTTGGCGCAAAAAATATTGGGTTTTGAAGTGAATTCAGATAGATGTCATTCCCATATTGCGCCACATTTTCAGTACCGATGGTGCTGTCCAGTTGTTGGGTAAATGTTTCCTTATTTTCAAAAATCTTTCCTTCTAATTCCTGCAACTGAGCCTTGATGCTCTCCGGAATTGTGTTCATTTTGCTTAAACCCTGAGAAGTGATCAGGTAGGTACCCGCTTTAGGCAAACCTAAGTAAATACTTTCAGAGGCCTTTAAGCCCATCCTTACCACAAATATATCCGGAGTGTTACCTAAACCAGATTGATCCTTTTCCTGACCTGTTGCAATTTTAAGGACAACCTTATCTTTCTGGTAAAATAAAGATTCAAACGTATCAGCAAACCCGGTTAGCTGATGTACCTGATCTGCGGTTGAAGTTCCAGTTGCATCGCTTTCACCACCTGCCCCTGTCTTGACCGTTTTTGGAACTATTTTAGTGATCGATTCCTTAACTATTTGCGCATCCTTAAAATATTCATCGACTAAAGATAAATCTCGTTTCAGTGCAATCTCGACAGTCAGTTTTAGGATGTCTCTGACAACAATTTCATTTTGATCGATTGCTTTACCCAGAATAAACTGACCAGGTGCTTTAGCTTCCTGACCATCCTTTCTTTTAGCCAGATATTGATAGATTTCATTGATGAATGTATATAGACCTTCTCTTTGCTCCTTGCTGATTTGATTGCTCTGCTCCTCGAGTAAAGAAGTTTCCATGGTAATGGCTACAGAATTCTCATTAGTTGCTGGATTGATCTGATTTAGTTGAAAATAGATAGATTCGTAAATATTCAAATCGTTGCTGGCATCCTGTTGCCATGTTTTTGTCGTTCCGTCATATTTCTTGTCACTGAAGTAAAAAGAAACCTGCAATTGTGGAGATCCAGTCGCTGATCTATTAAACTCATAGTCCACTGAAATTCCCGGCCATTGTGAGATACCAAGAAGCTGATCAATATAACCAACCTTAATGCCCCGATTATTAATAATTACCGGTCCTTTTGTTTCTTTTTGGAACAATACGGGATTAGAAAATGGAGTGATGGTTTTGTTTCCATACAGATCACGCCAGCTAAAATGAATCTGTGTAGTACCTCCTATTCCCCGATACGGGTTATCACTTTCCTGTGGTAAGTTTGATAAAGTAACCCGGGTGCTTGAGCTCTTCGCATATTTTGCAATTGGAATCACCTGATCATAGAACCAGGGTTGTCCTTCCTCTGGTTCAGTATCTGGTTGATTGAGCTCCTCCTGAGAAGAAGACCTGGCAGGTCCTGCTGGTAAGCCGGAAATGCTTGCCCTAAAATCTTCATTTTCTACAAGTTGATAGCCCAGTAAGTTGTATAAATTTTGCAAATACTTTTCCGCATAATCCGGATCATCTGGTTTCGGTACTACTCCCGGATTATTTCTATCCAATTTAAATCCTACAGTTCCCTGAGGTATACTGGCAATTTTGTGAACAACCTGATCATTTACATGAAGAGAAGTTCCAACGTTGAATAAATCTTTAACCAATTTGTTCTCAAAAACCAATAAATCCCGGCTAATACCAAAATAACTGGCAATGGTTTCAATGGTGTTGCCTGGAGACTTGTCTGATTTGCCAAGTGTATAGACTATTTCAGGAATTTTCAATAATGTCCACTGAGGGATGCTTTCCCAATTGCTTACAGCTGGATTCAGCGTTTTTAGAGAGGCAATAAATTCTTCTCTTTTACCATCATCCAGTTCAAAGTATGCAGCCAGTGATGTTATATTGTTGGAAGGCGTATCATTTGGGGTTCCAACCACATGGATAATCTGCTTCATCGTTAGTGGAACATTCCCGCTGGTATTTAAACTGATGTCTTTGTTTAACTTGGCCAGTTTACTCAATTTGATATTGTAATGCGCCACAATAGCTTCCAACGTATCTCCTTTTTGGGTAGAGTACCTTGTTTCATTGATTTCAGACTGAGCCATAACAAGGCTCTTCGCAATGTCTATTTTGTCTCCGGTTATGGCGCAATTCATGAAATTGGGCAACTGATTCTCTAACCCATTAGCATAGGTGATCAGTAATCTGAATTGACCGACTCCATCTGAATTAAAAACATTCTCTGGAAATCCTGTATTACTTTCCAATTCGTTGTAATGAATATAAAAACCACCAGTACCGGTGATACTACATTCCCACAACAGTTTTACGAAATCATAAACACTGTTACCCAAACCGCTAAGTTTCTCTTCCGCAGACTTCAACGCCATGGCCCGCACGACCGGCGGGTTGGTTTCAGTAGAAAGATTTGCCTGAACGATAAAACTATTCATCGCCCCTGAACCCACTGATTGCACCCCTCCTGATCCATCAGCCTTATTGGCAGAATACAAAATTGAAATGTCTTTAACGATCCCGGTATTGCCAGGTCGGATTACCCGTAACAACCGTTCGAGGTATGTTATACCATTGGCCTGTGCTCCAACTAGTTCGTAAGTAAAACTGTTGTCTGAGGTAACAGGGATCTTTTTAATGTCTACATCGATGATGGTACCCCAGCCATAGTATGCGGAAGGTTTATATAATATTTTCCCCTCAGCCTCATTCGGTACTCCAATCTGAATGCTGAATTTGGGGTTGACCAGGTGCTTCAGGTTTAATACGTTTTCCATACCAGCAGGGAATGTCCAGATAAATGGCGTTATTTCTTTTTGATTTCCCAGTTCACCATAAGGTAAATCGATTGATGAAGAAGATGTCCACTGCAAGGCAGATTTAAAAGTGTAAGTTGCTGGCTGATTGTTATAAGGCTTCATAGGTGCCAGCCTGGTAACATCCGGTATCAGTCCCGGGTCGGTTGCAAATTTGGTTAACTTTTGAATATTGCTGACATCACTGGTTTTAAGTGTAATCGGCAACACCGCCTGAGATGTAGCAAAATCTGGTTTACTGCCGTTAAAACTTAACCATTCAAGGCGATCATTGATCAATTCGATTTTGAATCCTTCGCTCACATCATCAGGTAGTAAAAACTGTTGTCCTGTGAGATTAAATAAACCACAATCTTCTTTATCCTGGCAGAATGTAGCCTGCTTACTGAACCTGATACCGGGCATATTTTTTACAGGCAACCGCATTCCATGTAATTGATACCGGGCGACCATACCTGATAAGCTGGTATATTTTTTTGTTTGAGAAAAATAATTCAGGCAACTGTTCACATCAAGCACCTCTAAACCCGGTACATTAAGTTGGCCTGTAGATTCACTTAGGTAGAATATTCCAGTAACATTCAAGTTGTTGTAACCAGCAGCCAAACTAGTAACTGTAATTCCGTAATCCGAGGCTATTTTCAAAAATGTGTCGGCCTTAGCCATCTGATCAAATTCCCTGGTTTGATGGGTAAAAGAAGGAATCAATAATGCAGCTAATGGTTTTAGTGACACCTTTTGGAATGCTTCACTGTCCGCAATTTCCGCTACTGTCATTTTTAAGTTTTCCGCTACCGATGCAACAGAGTCAGTGCTTTTGAAAGTGTATGTTTTATTGTCTCCATAGACAAAAGTTTCACCGGTGATAAAAATTGCCGGGGTTAGTTGATTGGCAGTAATGATATCGGCAACCTCAATGGCATACACTTTCGCAATCTTCAGAAATGTATCATCATTTTTAACTGAATACCTTGCAGCGCCAACAATTAAACGGGCACCACGGTTTAACAACCCCATTTGATTTTGAAATTCTTCATCAGCCGCAAGCGCATTTATGTCAGTATTGAGTTCATCAGCAATTTTTTCAATTGAATCCCCTGCCCGAACCTGATAAGAATTGCCGCCATAACTAACTGTTGCATTTGGCCTAAGCACATTAGGAACTGTACCGTTTTGGATGATCAACCAGGCTGGTGAGACAGCTTCATTGGTAGCAACTGACGCAAATGTATCTTTATCTGTAACGCTTACATTAACACCACATACCTGTATTGGTTTATTTTGTGTCAAGGGATGGTTTTGATTCGCATTGAACAAAGATTCCGCATTCACATCATTAGACTTTGCACCCTCTTGTAGTGCATTGGCCCATGCCAATACAGCTCTGATGCTGGTTTCTGAGCTGATTTCATATTTAAAGTTTTTGAGTGCCTCTGTTGCATGCTCTAGCAATTGTTTGCCAATCATTACAAAGTAATCTTCAAATACAAAATCAGCCATGGCATAGTATTGAGATGGAGGAGCTTTTGCAAATAGTTGACTGTTGACTGGCATCTCTTTTTCTACCTGTACTGCCAGTTCAGCAAATAATGTTTTTACCTGGGACAGGTACTCTGTAGTGCATGTCACATAATCGTCGAATCCATAGTTGAGTTTCAGGTCAGGCACAGACAATTTAAGGGCAGGGATCATCGGAAATATGGTAGCACTATCTATTGTTTTTGCCATTTCCTGGACATTTACTTCACTAAAACTCTGTGACAGGAATTGAACCAGCCTGGAAGTTTCAATTGGAAAAGGCGTATCCGGATCACTTAGGGTTGCGGTGATTTGGTTGAGTATTTCACTAGTAACTGCCGTAGCATTCACCTCATCTTCTGAAAGCCCGGTATCACCACTGGTCTGGTATGCATTAATCAACCATTTAAAGAATTCTTCGCACAAGTATTGGAAAGATGAAGATTGCCCAGGCTTATCGGGATCTGGGCTATCCATGAATAAAGTACTGATGTAGGTTGCTTTCTGATCTGACAGCATTGAGGAATCCTCGCCTGAAATGCTAAGGTGTGGAACAAAATAAATGTTTAATACAGGCTTGTCTTCCTTCTTTTTGGAAATGATAGAATTGAAGTTTAGTACAGCCTTTTCTACTGGAATTGCCATAGCCGCCATTATAGGCTGGGCCGACTTAAGTTGTTGGACGTCACCACCGTACCAGGGCGCCAGGGTACTGCGATCTGTCCCAATCGTAAGGTCCTCTCTTATTTGTGCTTTGAAGGAAAAATGGATTCTTATGGAAAAAAGGCCCAGATCGATTTTAACCGAAACTGACACCTCCACTCCTGCTATAATGGCTAAAGGAATGGCTTTATAAGCCTCAAAGGTGGCCTGAACTACCACATATACCTTCAAATTAACACTCGCCTGTATGATCCCGAAATTAACAGTACCATATAGTTTGCCCAATAACCCTATTTGTCCTCTCAACCAATAATAGTATTGATCATTCACCTGTGAGTTTCCTTCTTCCAATTGTTTAGGAGCATAACTATTATATGTGGCAATTACACCTTCAATTATTCCTACAATAGTGATTCCAAAACCCGCTTTAAGGATCCCTTTATTAATCTCTCTTCCCAGGCCCAGCTGCAAGCCAATTCCAAAAACCATTACCGGGTTAAAGCTACCCTTGGTGGTTTTTGGTACCTGGGTGGCGGTATCTCCACTGAGTTTACCAAAGTAGAACCCTCCGGATCCCATCACCGGAAATGGTCCTATTTGTGCATAAGCAGAAAATGACCTTGAGAAATCCAGATTATATGGAAACCCTATATCAACTTTGAAGTCACCATTGGTGTAGATCTCAATGCCTATCACCGGTAATACTATAGAGACTGCCCCAAATTCAAGGTATCGTAAGGCATCCGGCAGGGTAAGTTCCATCTGGTAAAGCCCGATTGAGTCAGTTATTTTTTTATACATGATCTCAAACCTGAGCCCTTTTAAAACTTTTACTTTGTCTCCATTCAATTGGATTCTCAGACCATATAATTCAGGGTCATTAAAGACAACAGCAAGATCTACGGTGTAGATTGGACTTTTCCCCTTGGGCGCTACGTTTAGTATTCCGAAATTGGTTGCTATTAGCCAGTTACTGTCATTGTTAAACTTCAATAGATTGGTCCCTCCTACAGGCACTGAATTTTCCTTAGGCTCCTTAAAGGCATTTTGCATTTTTGTGACAGCATCATCAATGTTAGTAAACTCGTTACTGTTGAGACTTACGTGCTGCCCCATAGCTAACAATCTTAAGTCAAGGTATTTATTACCTTGACCCGGAACCTCCGGAGGACTTTGATTGGCCGCATCCCATGACGGAATTTTCTGTCCACCCAGGTAAGTCCCTGAAATGTCCACCATCATTTTACCGTCCTCTTTAGTCAATGAAACTCCTTCGATTTTTAAAATACCAAAATCGATTGGTTTAGGTAATTTATAATTAACTGTAACCTCTTTAGTTTCAAGGTCAATATCAAAAGATAATCCTTTGAGAGATATACTGTTTAGTAAACTCCAGGGGTCTGGAAGAGAATAATTCTTTTTTGCGGGGTTAACAAGGGTGATCATTTTTGCCAATAAATCACCGAGGCTCCAATCTCCTATTACGATGGAAAGCTTTTTATTAGGTTTTCCGTCAGAAGTGGTCGCTGAATAGGTAGCCTTGAACTGCTTCCATAGAATTATGGTAATTTGTTTGTTGTCCTTTCCAAACTCATAGGCGACATCCATCTCAAAGCTGGTAAATTTGAATGTTCCTGTAATCTCTCCAGAAAGTGCATTCTGCTGTTCTCCCTCCTTACGATCATAATTGAATGTGACAGAAGCGCTGGATTTAATTTCTGGAAGCTCACCAAATTTAAATGCCCATTCACCGGCTGTCTCACCATGAAACTGATAAGTATGTGGTTTCCTGGTAAGATTTGACTTTAACCATATGTTGGTAATATTCAGACCATTGGGAAAAATTTCATCTGGAAGGGTACTGTCTTTACTGATAAATTGTTTCACCAAATCAAGCAGGTTGTAATTTCTGCCGGTTTGTGTCCCCAATGTCAGCATCCAATCTGCCTGTTCATCCTGTTTCGCAACCTCAATTTCAAGAGGAATTGTAACTATTTCAATGCTGCCACCCATTGAGCCATATATGATCCGGTTTTTATTGAGCGGGTTAATTACAGTGAGTTGCAATTTAGGATCGGAGACCTCCAGGATATTTTTGACTATGGTCCATTGCACACCTACATCAAGATCCAAAACAATACTGGACACGGCAGCTGTTTTGTTTTTAGGGTTGAATGTAATTGTGAACTGATTCAAATTCAGATCCCTGAATGTAATCCAGTCGTCTGGCAACCCAAATTGGTTAATGTCCAGCCCTCCCGGGATTTTGGCACTGTTTAGGTCGTTTAAGGTTGTAATTTGTGGCGGATTGTCTATCCCCAGCGATATATTGAACTCCCAATCGTTGTTTCCAGAAGGAATTTCCAGGTCTACTGCAAAATCAATGTTGTTGCTGAATTTGTACTCACCTTTTATAGACGTACTCGCATTTTTCTTTCCTTTATCCCATTGAATGAGAAATTCAGCACCTGCATTTTCGATTTTGAATTTTCCTGGAATTACATCCCAGGGTTGTGTGGAGCCAATTTTTACTTGCAGAGATTGTGCGGAAGCTGTAGCAGGGTAGAAATAGAATGATAACTCCTGCATTCCAAAATGGCTTCCAATATCTGTAATCGCCTGAGGTAAAATATTAAATATATTAGTGCCGAAAAATAATTGACCTAAATCATTGATTCCCTGCGTAAGACTTGTCTTTGAAGTAAGCCCTATCCCCCATTTACCTTTAAGGCTGGATCGATTTACCGGAACCGAAACCCATATATTTGCTGCGGTCTTTCCAAGTTGCAATGTACCTTTCAGTGTAAACATTGTATCTGTTTGCCGCGTGAATGCGTCATAAGTGCGGGCAATTACAAATCCATAATTTGAAATCGTAATGCCCAGTGACGAAAACAGCTCCAGGGTATTGTTGGAGTTTGTTACTTCCAATGTTAGCTGTGCGCTGCTGGATTCAGCGGTAGCACTGATCTCATTGAAGTATTGCTGTGGATTAAATATGCTGGCATCTGGCAATTTATCCAGTGGGATAAGACCATTTTCACCGAGTGCCGGGATGGACATCTTTTGAAAAGTAAAGCTGGCTTCAGTGGAATAGGCATCATCAGAAAGATGTTTAAACTGAAATGCTAAATTCAAATTATCAACCTTAAAAATTGCCACCTGAGCCATGGCATCTTTAATTGAAATCACATTTCCATCCACCAGTATATCTACCTGTTTCACGGACACTTTTAACTTGCTAATTTTAAGCAAGTTAAGAGCGGTTGATATGCCATTTTCTTTCACAGGAAAATCATCTGGCAGATTAAGAAATCCGTTGTTTCCGGCTACAGCATCTTTTAACTTCTGAGCCACTTGATTAATGTCCATGACGAGTGCTTTTGCGTAATTAATTTATATTTATTCCTTCTGCCCCCAATGGCATTGAAACCATCCCATAAGTGTATTGGTTACTGGCGCCAAATCAATTCTGTAAACATTATAGGTACTTTGCGTTTGAATGTTTCCAATGCCTTGCAAACTATAAGGAACCGTAATACAATAGCCTCCTGATGCCCCGTAGTTGTACTTTATCAGGTTGTTATTGGCGAAGTGATGGTCGGCCGAATCCTTACTGGCCTGCCCCTGGTAGTTTTGTAGATTAGTAAAGATAGTAGCTTCCATTGGACTATTCATGACATTCAAACCAACCTCGAGTTACCCTTGCCTGCCCATTACCTATATTGACACTGCTCACATTGAAAGTGCTTTGATATTGAATTGAATCTCCGGTCAGGGGATGTATATCTGGGACAGTAATGATATATGCACCTGTGGCCCCATAATGATAGGAGATCGTATTGTTTCCATTAAAAAAATTATTTGCAATTGTGAGGCTATTCTGCCCATTGAAATTTTGCAGGTTAGTAAAGTATACACCTTTGGTGAAAACCCCATTTTGTGCATTGTTGCCCCAATTGGTTATCGGCACATACTGAGAAATACGATAAATGGAAGCTGGTTTCGGGAGTTTCCACCTTCGGTTGCTCCCGGCTGAGGTGATACTTACCGCTGCGCGCATCGTATCCAGAAGAGCAGAATTATTACTACAGGCACTGCCGTGATGACTGGTTTTGAAAGCACAGATGTGGCCATCATACATGACATTCTGATTGCCAAATGGAGTGGCGTATTGTACTAAATCCTGTAAGCCTTCTGCAATACCAGATTCCTGATCTACATAACTGGAACAATGTTGTTGCTGACCATTATAATTGTAATTAGCACTGTAACCTCCAATATCTCCTGCGGTATAATACCTGAATTCTCCCCAATTAATTATCCACCCAAGAGAGAAGTTATTCGCATTATTTCTACCGGCAACAATACTTCGCTGAATATTGTTATTTTCAATATTGAAACCAGCACCTGCTACATTGACCAGCACTACATCGATTCCACTTATCGCCCCAATAATGATACTATCTGAGATTTGATTAGGAATATCATTGAATTCTGTAATTCGCTCAAAATTATTATTGAAGTTTAGCCAATACTGATGAAGATTGGTCTTCCATGCATTTGGTGGTGGAAAGGGTGGAAAGCCCGTATTATTAGGGTCCAGAGCGTTACCCATTAAGTTCAACGAATAACCTCCCGCATCAATGACACTGTCCGCAGTAATTTGCCCTCTTTTAAGGGCCAGCAGACCATTGTAATGATCACGATGGTAGTGACTTAGTATTACCAGGTTAAAATGAGTATTGTTTAATTCCTGATTGATGTAAGGTAACAGGTACCTTCTGCTATTTGAGTTTCCACCATCAATGATCACTTTGGCAGTAATATTTCCTCCTTCTACCAACGCCACGATTGTCGCATCTCCATTTCCAATATTGAGATGATGAATTTCAAGCTGATTCTGAGCGTATAGGGAACAACATGAGAAATTACAGGCAAGAAAAACTGTGACAATCCATAAAGATGGACCATAAAGAATTTTAAAAATGAATCGTGATATATTTTGATCAGTCATTGGCCTTTGTTTTATCATCTTTATTGTAAGCGAGGTACCAACCCAAACCATCTGATTTTACTGTTTGGTCCGGGTTACCAAACAACAAAAAATTGGTACTTCCCCCAGGAGGTATTTTTGCAATCCCTAAAAACTTGAGGGCTATGTCAGTAAGTTTCATCAGGTAAGCGGCCGAATCTTTTACGTACCTTAACTCAATGTCTCCAACTGACAATTTTAAAACGCCTTGAATACTCAACAGCTTCGCGTTTCCTCCGGTCCCAGGCAGCTTAATTCCAATGTAGGCACTGTAAGAATCTGAGGTGCTATTACTGCTCCCATCTCCCATACTCCAGGCCAGTAATAAACTTGATGTAAAACCAATATCCGACGCTAGCTCACCAGGAGTGCCCAGGTTAAGGTTCATGTTAAGTCCATACCAATTTCCATGCAGTCCATCCAATGGCAGGTCTGGTGTGTTTACAAACAAGAAACCATTTTCATCCGGGCCTTTTTCGGGTGTACCCTCAATTAGTCCATTAATTTCCAGAGCAAAATTTTCGTAAAGCCCTTTTGACCTGAGGGTGCTTTGAGCCGTATCAAATGTGATATTAGTAGCATTGAATGCGAATTTTCTGGCTGTTGGTGTAGACACATTAAAGTCCATGTCTACGGACAAATTAGAAAAATATAAACCAGTCCTGGTCTGTGGTACACCATTGGAAGATGAATCCTGCGCACCAAATGAGAATGCATCCAGATTGGACATCTCTGCAAAATCCATGAAACCCCAAAGTGAAAAGCGGGTTCGCACTAACCCCTCTTCATCGTTTGCCTGCTTTGTAAGGGTGTTAAACTGAGCTTTTACAACTTCAAGATTCAGCAAAGTGTTACTATCAAAACAAAACTGATTATCACTCTGATTGTCGAATACATAAGTTGGGTGACCATTGTGCTCCTGAATGCTTCCGTTGAGTACAATCGTATTGGAAGGTACAACTGATCCTTCGCTGTATGTCCGGACTACCTTCCCTTGAAACAACTCATTCATCGTAAGTTGAATTTTGCTGCTAAAATCCTTGATGGCCGTATTTTCAAAGAGCACCTGAAGCGTCAACACTTTAAAATCGTATATGCTATTTTGGGCGGGTGGAACAGGTAAGTTTTCACTTTTTCCATCAGCGATTTGAGCAGCATAAACCTGATGCTGATAGTAAATCAAACCAAACATAGAGCTGTCCTTATCCATACGGATTTGCCCTGAAGAACTAACCATATTTACCTCAATCCCAAAATGATGAGCATTGAACCTTGATATGTTAATGCCTCCAATGAGTCCCTGGAGTTGCGGAGGAAACTTAGTGAGACTAATATCCACTTTAAGCACCAGTATCCCATTCCAGTTTTCATCATCAACTATTTGTAGAAAATTGCTAAAGTATGGTGAGGACCCGGATCTGGATAAATTGAAGGCATGCTCCTGCTCTGCCGTAGATATATAATCCTGAATCCATTGAGAAATGGCAACCAGTTCATTTTCGGGGTTGAAGTCTGTGGCCTGAGTCCAAAGTCCTGGGTTTGTAACCCGATCCCTGAGTGTTCCCTCACAGAATTTGAAAATAAGTACATTCTTATAATCGCCATATGTCCTGGTTTCACCAGTGTTGATCACAAATGGCCATCCTTCAATTTCCATCTGATTATTAAATACGCTTTCCAAGGTAGGGCTACATGCGTCTTTGATGTTTTGAGGAAGCTGACTGAAAAGTGAGCCCAATTGAGTATTTTCAGTGACGACCAGAAACTGCTGATTAGTTTGAAATGCATTCTGAAGGCATGGTTTTCAGATTGACGAATCCTAATTGATAGGCCGCACTTGTAGTGTGATCACTATCTTTTGGGGGTAAATAATTACACCCCGATCTATCGCCTTTGGTATTTTGGGCCAGCAGCAATTCCTGCCATTGGCCAGTAGCTTTTACAGCAGCAATTAATCCCTGGTTTGTTGTAGAATAAATGGTCTTCTCGGTATTTGAAGTTTTGTTGTTTTTAGCACCTGATACCGCCTGACTTTTGGAACCAGCTTTCACCGCAGTATTTTTAGCTATTAATGCTTTGCGAGATGGATTAATTATTTGTGATTCTAATTTGGGTAAGGATGTTTTTTGTTGGTTACCGGTTAAATCAGTAAAGGTTTTACCACAGTACGGAACCATAGGAAAGCAGAATTCTTCCAGTTGTGGTACTTCCACTGATGGTTCATAATATCCAAGAAGATCTGGAATTGATTTTGAGTTGATGCCCTGATCTTTGGCGTAAAGTGATGCCCCATCAGGCTGTGAGCTATATTGATTAGAACCTTTATCATTACTTAGAATGTTTATCCAGGCTGTCTCATATTGACCATCCAGTAAATCTTTATCTTTTGAAGGTTTTGTGATGGACACTTTTTGCAATGGGAAAATCGGGGCAAAAGCTTTGTTTTTAGGAAAGAAACGGATCCGGTCCCCTACTTCATTTACAGTATTTGGTGTAAAACTGACCGTCTCGGTTCCAGACAACCCACAGAGTAAATTGAGTTGACCATGATCATTACTGGATGATAGTACTTTTTCGGAGACGCTCAGGATAAAGTCGCCTTTAGGCACCATGTAAAATGGTAGTTTCCCACCTGGAGTCCTTTCGCTGAACACAAGTAACGAAGAATGTGGTTGTGGGAAAAGATTATTGGACGAGTCGGAATCTTCCTCCACCAAATTGACTGAAGGTATTAAACTAATGTAGTGACCTGTATCTGTCGTGAAGAAAGATTTCAAAACTAATGATCCGATTTCTTTTGTATCGGTGTGATAAGATTCTCCTGTGAGTGCAAAGTATGTGTTTGAATGATCATTTGCTGTATTCAGGTAATCAAATGGGTCGAAACTGGCCACTGTCACCATCAGCAGATTTTGACTTTCACCCTGTAAAAATGGAAAACTAACCTCAGTGACATTTTTCTGATCTCCGGGATGAAAATATTTGAGGTTGATATCAAAATCATCAAAATCAGTACCAGTATTGAATCCTATTTTTGTTCTCAACCTTCCTACGCCTGTACCAGAAAATGGTATAGACAGGTTGTTCATAACTACCGCATTGTTATGGGACCCGGGGGAATTATTCTTGAAAGTAATGTTGGTGGGGACAAAGTTGGAAATAACAAATTCAGAGGTAGTTTCATTGGCAATGATTTTTATCGTACTGCTTTTGTTGATGAAAAGGGTGGTAAAGTTGTTACCAATATATAAGTTGAATGCATTTTGCGTGATGAAATTATTTGGTGTTGATTGTTGTATTGGTAACAGGAGGACATTTTTATCAATTATCGACTCAATATTTGTAAGCCAGGCCAGTGTTACCCAGGTATAATGCTGTTTTACAGAAGCAAAATACTTCCAGGCATTTTTTACAAATTCCATTGGGTTCTTTGGAGGTGATGCTGCAAACAGGTAGTACCCCTTGTTATTCCATGCCTCCGAAAACTCAATAGATTCTTCTTGGTAGGTGCTATTTTCTGTAAGCAGATAGGCACACCATCTGGCAGATTGATTGCTTTCATACAGAAACCTGCAATCAGCGTTTTGACTGAAAATTATTCCAGGCATGATTTGGATTAAATAAAACGATTTGAAATACAGGCGCTACTTAATGGGTTTAAACCAACTAATTAAATCGCCTTTAAAAGTGAACTGTTGATTATTTCCTGAATACTGAAAATCACCGGAAAGTGTAGAGAGATTCATTGGATACTGATTATTGCCCAGGTTCAAATTGATCAGACCTTTTGCCCACCCATATCCCAGTGCTACATCAAAATTGTAATTTGGACTTTCAGCTACCAAAGCCCGGACGCCTACAAACTGAGTGGCCACATACAATGTACAAATAGCAAAACTTCCTGTTGAATCAATACTGTAGTCAATAAGGAAATCACCGAATATCCTATGACCAGACGTTCCAGGTGGTACAATTACCGGTTGGCCTATCTGAGTTTCCTGATTTTGTGCCTGGCAAAATACAGGAAATAATATCAGCAGGATATTCAGTAAAAGTACATACCTAATTATTCTGGGCACCATCATAATTGAAGGGATAAACAAAAATATAAGACCTCCAGGTCATAACCATCTGGAGGTCTTAGTAATAACTTTTGACTGATTAACTAGGAGCTGTCCAGGATGCCACGGTAGTGGAGAAAGTTTGCCAATCACCTCCAGTTTGATTGGTAGCCTTTCCACTTACGGTTACCTGACCAGTGTCCAAACCAAAGGCCGCCCTGAATTCGATTTTTTCGATGTGCAATTCCTGTTGAGATGCTGCAAACTTTATGTCGGTAGCATATGACGTTACTGGAGATAATTGTACACTTCCAAAATCACCAGCGGGGCTAGTAAATTTTGTGTTTGAAACCTGCATTCCATCGACAATAGATACAGTAGTACTTGCTTCAATACTGTTAACCAGCATCTTTGTTTGTGAGTAAGGGAAATCTGACATTGCGTAATTTAATTTAGTTTAATTGAACCTGATAAAAGCTTGAACACATTAAGAATTATTGAACATAACGGTTTAGTGTGAACAACTTTGGTTACTCCAGCAAGCTATAGATTTTCCTTTCGCTGCACAAGGTCCAAAATGCCAATCGTTAATATCGGAGGATGAATATGTATTTGCAAGTGACGAATCAGCACTATGTAAAGGATCAATCATCACACCTTCATATAAGTCATCTCATTGTGAATGATGATGCAATGATGGTAATTACATTACAAATCGTGTCAACCACATTCCATATGCTCCAATTACTCAATGCTGCTGTTATTCCTGATAAAAAAAGGTGATATTGGTAGTTGTTTTCTTGTGACTAAATAGATGTTATCTTTAATCAATAATTTTCTTAGAAAATTGACATTTTTTTTCGGTTCAATATTTATGGCAATAGTTGCTGGTACAGCTCAGCCAAAAATCGATAGCCTGGAACAATTACTCTCTACTAAAAGATCCTCACCGAACAGGACAGCTCTACAAATCGACCTATTAAACCAATACCTGGAGTTTCAACCTAATAAGGTTCCTGGCTTGCTGGAAGAATTAAACAAACAACTTGGACATGAAACCGATCCCACTGCTCTTTTGAATTTTTACCTGGCAAAAAGCACTTATTACAGAAGCATTGGAGAGTTTAGTGAAGCAAGGATAGCTGTGGAACAAACATTTCCTTATGTCAACAACCATCGGGATTCGCTGCTTTTTCAAGCAAAAATCTATAGTGCTCTGGGAACAATCTTCGATATGCAAAACAACATTGAGCGATCCATTGAGCATCACCTCAAAGCTTTGCGGTATGCAGAAAGATACGGAGATCCCGATTTATTGGCTTCAGTCTATTACGGATTGGCCAGGGCTTATATGTTCATAGCTGAAAACAGTACCGCCAAAGCATACTATACCACTGCCATCAACCTGAAGGAAAAAAGTGGACATATTGATGTGGACCTTGCCAGGTACTACAACAACATCAGCAGCTGTTACGATGCGGAAGCCAGGTATGACAGTTCCTTATATTTCCTTGATAAGTCCATTGAGCTCAACAAGGAATTTGATCACCATATCCAGTTGATCACCAATTACAACAATAAAGCGTATACACTGTTTCTGATGGATAAACTACAAGACGCAGAACAAACAGTACTCCGCGCTATTAGCCTGGTAGATTCCCTGGATGCTGAAATTGAGGGAATGTTTCCATACAGTACCTATGCCGAAATATTGTTTGCACAGAATCAACTGGACAAAGCGGAAGAAATGATGCAAGTGTCCATTGATCTGAGTAAAAAATACAATGACCTTTACCTGGCCAGGTATAATCTTGACTTGCTTTATAACATCCACCTGAAGAATGGAGACTATAAAAAGGCGCTGGAGTATTTTCAGCAAAAATCTATTGTCGTCGATAGTATCTACAATGTCAACAGCCGGAAATCAGTGGAAAAGCTGGCCCTGGAATATGAAACTGAAAAGAAGAACCGAGCCATTGAACTACTCAATAAAGAAAACCAGATCAAGGAAATTGAGCTCAGGAAAAGCGTTCAGCTGCAAATTGCCCTGCTGATATCTACCCTGCTTTCACTGACGGTGCTGGGGTTACTTTGGTCCAGGCATAAAAACAAAGTAAAAACTGACAAACTGCTCAAAGAGGCCATGGAGCGAGGTTTTGAAAAGAAATTGGCAGACTCTGAATTGCAAGCCCTGCGCGCCCAGATGAACCCTCATTTCCTGTTCAACTGCCTGAATTCTATCAATAGTTTCATCATCAAAAATGAACAGGAACAGGCGTCAGAATACCTGGCCAAGTTTAGTAAGCTAATCAGACAGGTATTGAATAACTCCAAATCTTCCAAAGTGACGCTGGCTAATGAACTAGAGTCACTGCGCTTGTATGTAGAGATGGAGGCCCTGAGGTTCAATAATAAGTTTGAATACAGAATAAACGTGGACCCTTCTCTGGATCAGGATTACCTGGAGATCCCGCCACTTATTTTACAACCTTATGTGGAAAACAGCATCTGGCATGGTCTGATGCACAAAAAGGACGGGAGTGGAAAATTACAGATTGATATCAGGCCTGAAGAAGAAGCCCTTGTTTGTGTCATTGAGGATAATGGTATTGGAAGAAAAGCGGCGAAAGCATACAAGAGCAAAACAGCTGTAAAAAACAAATCGTACGGCATGAGTATCACTAAGGACCGGCTGAGCTATATCAACCGGAAATACAAAGAATCAACCCATGTAGAAGTCGTGGACCTGGAAGATTGTGAAGGTAACAGCATGGGTACCAAAGTCATTATAAAAATTATCGTAGATTAACTGGTGGCAATCATGAAAATAAAAAGTGTAATCCTGGATGACGAACAGCACTGCATAGAGACACTGCAATGGCAGCTCAAAAAATATGCACCCACTGTAGAGCTGGTCAATACTTTCGAATCACCGCAGCAAGCCTTGAACTACATCGAATCCTACCCCATCGACTTGTTGTTCCTTGATATTGAAATGCCGGAAATGAATGGTTTTGATCTGTTGCAACGCTGCTCAACGATTGATTTTGATGTGATTTTCACCACAGCATATGATGAATTTGCAGTTAAAGCATTTAAAGCAAGTGCGATAGATTACTTGTTGAAACCAATCGATAAAGAAGACCTGATCACAGCAGTAAAAAAGGCGGAAGAAGCCCAAAACAAGCCCATTCTTCCTGAGCAAATGGAAATATTCTACCAGGCCATCAACACCAAAAACCCGTTGAAGGAAAGAATTGCCGTACCTACTCAGGAAGGATTGTACTTCGTGAAAATCAGAGAAATCATGTACTGCATATCCGAAAGCAATTACACCAATATTCATCTTATTGATAACCGAAGAATTTGTGTGAGTAGAACTTTAAAAGAAATAGAATCGATGTTGGCTGATCAGGGATTCCTGCGCATACATAATTCGCATCTGATAAACCTCTCGAAGATAGAGAAGTACATGCGTGGTGATGGAGGATACGTAATCATGGATGACCAAAAAGCCCTCAGCGTCAGCCGTAGTAGAAAAGAAGCACTCCTGGAAATATTTGGGCATTAATTCCTAACAGCCTGCTGATTATAGTGCAATTACAAAATACTCATCACATCCGTCAATAACTAAGTATATCCGGTTAAACACTAAGTTTCGCCAGGAAATAATAGTCTGATAGCAATATTTGAATGTAAATCCAGGAATGTAAAAGCCTGAATGATCATTTGAACACTACCACAGTTATGAAGCTAAAAACTCTTTTATTTCCTTTGCTATGGACACTTCTTTCTGTTGCTACTCATCAGACAACCGCTCAAACTACAGCCATTCCAGACTCAAACTTTGAGCAGGCCCTGATCGATCTGGGAATTGATAGCAATGGCTTAAATGGCAACATTTTAAACGCTGATGCTGAGGCTGTAACAGGAGCCATAGATGTTGGAGGCAAAAATATTACTGACCTGACAGGCATTGAAGCGTTCACCTCCATAACGAGGCTCATTTTGTGGAATAATCAGGTGAGCAGCCTGGATGTCTCCAGCAATACTGCTTTGACCACCCTGAGTTGTGGTATGAACCAATTGACAAGTCTTGACCTCTCCAATAACCCCAATCTGAAATTTTTGTATTGTCAGATCAATCAGTTATCAACTCTTGACCTTTCTGCCAATCCTCTGCTGCAGATATTGCAATGTCAAGGTAATAGCCTTACCAGTCTGGATCTATCCAGCAACCCGGATCTAACTTCACTTGGTTGTGATAACAATCAACTAACAAGTCTTGACCTTTCTGGTAATTTAGCACTCACAGGTCTCAACTGTGGCGGAAATGATCTTACTAATCTGGATTTATCTGTCAATACCGTACTAAAAAGCTTATCGGTGACTGGCAACTACAACCTGCTCACTTTAAATGTAAAAAATGGCAACAACATCAACTTTACTAACTTTTCAGCAATCAACAACTATGCCCTGAAATGCATAGAGGTGGATGATGCTGCCTGGAGTACGGCCAACTGGACCAATATCACCCCTGGCAATTATTTTAGTGAAAACTGCAATGCTTATGTACCGGATGATAACTTTGAACAAGCCCTCATTGACCTGGGCTATGATACCGCTCCGCTGGACGATTATGTTCCAAAAGCAAACATCAATTCAGTGACTTCAATAGATGTTAGCAATCAAAACATCACTGACCTAACCGGTATAGAAGAATTCCTTGTCCTGGAAGTACTGTACTGTCAAAACAATCAGTTGACCGACTTGGACCTTTCCCAAAACACTTCCCTGACCCAACTCAACGCCTCAGGCAATTCACTGACCAGCATGAATATTAAGAATGGAAACAATAACAACATGACCTCATTTGATGCCACATCTAATCCCAATTTGATCTGCATTGAGGTAGATGATGCCGTATGGAGTGGTGCCAACTGGACCAATATTGATGCTTCAACCAGTTTTAGTGCCGACTGTTCATTGCTGGGGGTTATGACCAGTATACCCGATGACAATTTTGAGCAGGCATTGATCAACCTTGGACTCGATGATGTACTTGATGATCAGGTGGCTACCGCCAATATCAATACGCTCACCAGCCTCAGTGTAATGAATGAGAATATAGCCGACCTTACCGGTATTGAAGATTTCGACTCTCTTACATCGCTGATTTGCTTTGGTAATGCGCTTACCAGTCTGAATGTTTCCAATAATACCAAATTGAAAACATTGTTTTGCCATTCCAATCAGTTGACCACACTGGATGTGACAAATAATACTGAACTTACTGATTTAAGGTGTGGGAACAACAACCTCACCAATATCGATGTATCACAGAATACACTGCTATACAAACTTTCAATTGATGGGAATGACATAACATTGCTGGATGTATCCAATAATACTGGATTAACATCGCTATCATGCCAATCGAATGCACTGAGGTATCTTGATGTCTCCCAAAATAACCTGTTGCAAACGTTGTATTGTCACAATAACCAGCTGGTACAACTGAATGTGAAAAATGGCAACAATAACGATATTAATTTATTCAATGCCACCAATAATCCCGACCTGGCGTGTATTGAAGTTGACGACCCTACTTACAGCACAACGAACTGGACCGATATTGATGCTCACACCAGTTTTAGTGACGTATGCCAGTACGACGATGATGGTGATGGAGTAATTAATGATCAGGAAGTGACCGATGGCACTGACCCGCAGGATGGCTGTAAATACCTCGTAGAGCATCAGGTTATTGAGGATGTCTCCAATAGTTGGAATCAACTCGACTGTGATTGTGATGGCATCACCAATGCCGACGAAATCATTGCAGGAGACACTCCCCTTCCCTCTCCTCCCACAGGATCAATTGAACAGAACTTTTGCATGATCAACAGTCCAACAATAGATGACCTGATAGTTTCTGGAGAAAACATCAAATGGTATGCAACATCAACCACTGAAACACCCCTGAACGCTGGAAGTATTCTGGAAGACGCCACCAGTTATTTTGCCTCGCAAACAGTGGGTGAGTGTGAAGAAAGTGACCGTCTGGAAGTAGCCGTAACCCTGGTAACTACCCCTGTGCCTACAGCATCAACGAGCCAGGATTTTTGTATCCACGACAACCCGGTGCTAACCGCCCTGTCAGCATCTGGCGACAACATCCAATGGTACAGTGCCAGTACCGGAGGCACGCCCCTTGCCTCCGATACGCCATTGGAGAACGGCTCCTATTATGTTTCTCAGACTGCCAATAGTTGTGAAAGTGAAAGACTCGAAATTCAGGTAACTTTAAGTATACCAGATCCACCTGCAGCGTCAGCCACACAATCATTTTGTGAAGCAGATAATCCTACAGTTACTAACCTGGTAGCAAATGGAACCAACATACAATGGTATGCGGAGAGTTCGGGTGGTACTCCTCTGGACAATGGAACCACCTTGTCGGCAGGCAATTACTACGCATCGCAAACCATCAACAATTGTGAGAGCGATAGAATAGCAGTCACTGTAAACTTTGAACCACCGACTGCACCAGCCGCCAGTTCTCAACAAACATTTTGTGTACTGGATGACCCCACAGTTGGAGATCTATCGGCCTCAGGGTCAAACGTCAGCTGGTACAATGCTGCAACAGGGACATCACCGCTCCCCGAAAGCTCGGTCCTTAGCAACGGAACTTATTTCGTATCACAAGCTAACGGAAGCTGCGAAAGTGATCGGACTGAAGTAAGCGTAATCGTCCTCAATACACCTGCACCTACCGGATCGATGGAGCAAAGCTTTTGTTCAGGAATGAACCCTACCATTCAGGATCTGGAAGTGACCGGGGACAATATTCAGTGGTATGACACCAGTATTGGCGGAACTCCATTGTCCCAATCCACCACATTGATGAGTGGAAGTTACTATGCCACACAAACCATCGATGATTGTGAAAGTACCCGCCTGGAAGTAACAGTGATCCTTGAACAACATCAAGCGCCGGGAGGATCAACCACGCAAACATTCTGTGCTTCCGATCTTCCAACAGTTGCAGAGCTTATAGCCAATGGTACAGACATCAAATGGTATATTGAAAGCACTGGAGGCGATGTGCTGGCAGCTACCACACTGTTGGAGAATGGAAACTATTTCGCTTCACAAACAATCGACAACTGCGAAAGTGAAAGGCTGGAGGTTTCGGTCCTCTTAGAAAAACCTGATGCCCCTACTGCTACGTCCACTCAAACATTTTGCACATCCGGCAACCCTACAGTGGCGCAACTTGAAGTAACTGGTTCAAATGTCCAATGGTATCGGGAAATAACCGGTGGTACTGCACTTGCTTCCAATATAATTTTGGAGAATGGAACGTATTTCGCTTCTCAAACTGTCGATAACTGTGAAAGTGACCGTATCGAGATAACTGTCGTCCTTGAACAACCTGAGGCTCCTGCAGCTGCCACAACACAAACTTTCTGCATATCCAGCAACCCTACAGTAGCGCAACTTGAAGCTAGTGGCTCAAATATTCAATGGTATCAGGAAATAACCGGTGGTACTGTACTTGCTTCCAATACAATTTTGGAGAACGGAACCTATTTCGCCTCTCAAACTGTCGATAACTGCGAAAGTGAAAGAATCGAAGTAGCGGTGGTCCTTGAACAACCGGAAGCACCTAGCGCTATTACCACACAAACTTTCTGTGCATCCAGCAACCCTACGGTAGCACAACTTGAAGCTAGTGGCTCAAATATCCTATGGTATCGAGAAATAACAGGTGGTACCGCACTTGCTTCCAGTACAATTCTAGAGAACGGAAACTATTTCGCCTCTCAGACGATCGACAACTGCGAAAGTGACAGAATTGAGGTAGCTGTGGTCCTTGAACAACCGGAGGCTCCAACAGCAGCACTCACACAATCTTTCTGCGCATCTGATAACCCTACGGTAAATGACCTAGCAGCAACCGGAACTAATATCCAATGGTATACTGAAGCTGCCGGTGGCTCAGCACTTGCTTCAAATGAAATGCTGGACAACAGAAGCTATTATGTCTCTCAAACTATAGACAATTGTGAAAGCAATCGGCTTGAAGTTGAAGTATTGATTACAACTCCATTGGCACCAACCGCACCAGCCGTTCAATTCTATTGCCTGAATAACAACCCCACCATAGCAGATTTGGAAGCCTCAGGTGACGACATGCAATGGTACGAGCAATTTGATGGCACCATTCCTCTGCCCGACACCACTTCCCTTGCTGCGTATGCCAATAGCTTTTTATATGGATCCCAGATCGTCAGTGGTTGTGAAAGTGACAGAACAGAAATATTGATTGAGTTAGACCAGGCTGCTGATGCACCAATAGTATCTCCCCAACAATCTTTTTGTTTCAGCGACAGTGCAACCATAGCTGACATTGACGTTGATGGGAGCAATATCATTTGGTATCTTGCAATGGAAGGTGGTTCAGCTGTTTCTGATACAACAAGTTTGACGAACAATACCAGCTATTTTGCTTCCCAGACAACAAATGACTGTGGAGAAAGCCCGAGAGCTGAAGTGCATATTACCATCCATGACCCTCTGACTCCTACTGTTCCTGATATACAGAGATTTTGTCAAGAAGACGCTCCTACCCTTGCCGATTTACTTCCATCCGGGGACAATCATCGCTGGTATGATGCCCCAACCGCTGGAAATGAATTGACACCAGCAACTTTAGTATCAACCCAATCCTATTTTGTAGCCGCACATGAGGCCACTTGTGAGAGTCCTCGCGTGGAAGTTAGGGTTGAATTGGAGGCTTGTGAAATTACTGGCAGCAATGCTCATGAAGACATCTCAATGCTCATTTATCCTGTGCCTACCACTGGAAATCTGACCGTTGAAATGGATAAGGTCTATGGAGAAGTAAAAGTTCGCATTTATGACATTTTGGGAAGAAGTGAAGAATTGAAAGGCTTCAACTCCACAAACAAATTCAACCTGAGCATACCAGGAATTAGTGGAGTTTATATTATTGAAATTTCAACAAATGATGGACCCATCCAAACATTCAGAGTAATAAAGAAATAGTGCAGCGCACCAATCTCTATTGTATAATTTAATTCAATCGGAATAATGGTAAATCAAAGGCAACCATCATGTTGATTCTTTTGGGATTCCATTGATGGGCGGAATTGATAGGTAAAGTGCCCAATTGGTCAGCGCATATACCCATCAAATTGAACTACCATTTACGTTCCAGCTTCCCAATTCCAATATATGGTCTCTACTCCTTTACAATCTTAACCCAGTATTGATGATCCTGAATTTTTATTTGCATCAGGTAGACACCCTTAACAAGTTCGCTAATATCTACCTGAGTTTTTGAGCTTACATTTCTTTGGATAAAAAGTGTTTCTCCTTTTAAATCAGTAATCATTAGATCATAATGATTCTTGTCTGCAACATCAATTAAAACCACATTGCTGGCTGGATTTGGAAATACTGATATTTTATCTCCAGAGAGAGGATCATTTGTCCCAGTCACTGTTTCGATCTCTAATGATATAACTTCAGAAAAAATTTCTTCGGTGTCCTGGGCAACCAGACATACCTGATATAGCGATCTTGCATCCAGACCACTTATTCTGAACTCAATCGCTGATTCGGCTTCAACATTAACATTTCCTACAACTGAAACATCTTCATCCAATGCATTTTTTCCAGCCTTTATTTGGTTGCTGGATGGAATAGCACTCCCCTGAGGTAGTACCACATAATATAATATACCATCTCTGGAGGTTTGTACAACCACCCCAATATCCAATGCATTTATATCATAAATTTCAGGGTAGTTCTCCAAAAAGCTAATTCCAGAAATAGTCGAAGTATTTAATGAACTTGAAGCAAAGCTAATTTTAGAATTATCTGCAAAAACAAAATACAAATCGTAAGCAGTATTGGGTTGCAATTCATTAATTAAAACCGTAAAACTACCCTCATTTGTAACTTCCAAGCTAGCGGCATTTTCTACAATCTGGTCATTGCTGTCCATGCCTTCGATTATTTGTTCATCTGTTGGGGCCGTACTTCCAGCAGGTAATGCCAAATAATACAATGACCCATCTTTGTTGACAGAAGTTTCTAACGCTATTGAATATGCATTTTGTTCTATAACCGACGGAGGGCTATCAAATTTAGCGGTAGTAGTAACCAGAATATTTTCAGAGTTCAGCTGAAGATTTGTGACCGATGTATTCGTTATTTCACAATGATAAATGCCAGTATTTTCCTCTGTGAGCTCCTGTATAGCAAGTGTAGCATTGGCAGATTTCTCTGTAATAGACACATCGTTTAAAAACCACTGATACAAGTTGTTATTTCCCCCAGTTGTAATTGATAGGTTTAGTTCAGATCCCAAATCAGCAATTATGGTATCATTTTCAACATGAATCAAAGCTTGTGGGTCAATAGATAAATACGTTACTCCTTCGAGGAATGTATTGATTGATTCAAATGAGCTGAAATCAAAATTGTTGTTGGTCAGGTCAAGTTCAATTAAGTTAACAAGGTTTTCAAGCTCAATTGGAACTTCACCTTCAAGTTGGTTATTAGATAGCCGTAAGACGGTTAATTTCAAATCATTCCCCATCTCAGCTGGAATCTCCCCTACAAATTGATTCCCGCTTAAATCCAACTGTTGTAGCTCTTGCATGCTACCGATATAAGAAGGTATAGTCCCGGATAGTTTATTATTGGGAAGGTGCAGATTACTTAATAAGGGTAAAGTGCTGATTTCTTCGGGGATTGTGCCTTCAAGGTTATTATTTCGAAGAATTAAATCATTTAACCCGGTAAGATTTGAAAAAGAAAGAGGTATTGATCCAGTGAGATTATTATTTTCAAGCACCAGTGTTTGCAACATCGTCATCTGACCTAGCTCCTCAGGAATATTACCTTCCAGATTATTTTTACTTAAATCAAGTATCAACAAGGAATCCATAAGACCAATTTCCGGAGGTATTGACCCGGAAACCATCGTACCGCTAATAGATAGTCTTTCTAAACCTCTCAGGTCAGCTAATTCCTTTGGTATATTTCCTGATAAGTTATTCTCACCTAAACTAAGCCATTTCAAATTACCAAGGTGGCTGATTTCTGTTGGTATGGTCCCTTCAATCTCACCGCCGGTTATGATTAATGTTGTCAATTGAGAAAGGTTACCAATTTCAGAGGGAATTTGACCAGACAAATTGGTTCTTTGCAAATCCATACTTGAAAGATTCAATAAACTACCTATTGTTGATGGTATGTTGCCAGATATCAAAGTTCCTCCCAAATTGAGACTTTCCAGATTTTCAAAATTATGAATGTACTCCATCACATTACCTGTAACACTAAGACCACCCATATTGAGATCTACCAAATTCAATAAGTTGGATAATTCGGTAGGTATGGCTCCTGAGATTTCATTCATACCCAGCCTTAAATATTTCAAATTAGTCAGGTTACCAATTTCAGAAGGAATCTCACCACTCAAACTATTTGATTCCAGGTCCAACCAGATCAACTTGTCCAGTTGCCCAATATCAGATGGAACGGGTCCGGTTAAATCATTGCTGGCTAAGATTAACATCCGTAAGCTATCTAATCCCGATATCTCGATGGGTATTGTTCCCTGAAGATTATTATCTCTTAGATTAATATTAACCACTCTACCATTCTCCCATGTCACGCCGTACCATTCATTTGGATCAGCTGTTATGTCCCATGAGTTAGTCCAGTTATCTCCGTCAGTTGAATTATAAAGTGTAGTTAATGCTTGTACATCATTTTCATCAGGGACAAGGTTTTCATAAAACTCAGCTACAAATTTTAATGCGGTAAAGTCGTTCTCTACGGTTGCAGCCCCATCATTGATGAGCATTTTTCCTCCGCCATAAGGACCATCTATATCTGAACTTCCCCCGAATTCCAGCTGAACATCTTGACGAAATACAGCATAATAGGTTGAATCGACATTTAATTTCAAGTAATCAAAACTGTAATTTGTATATGGAAATTCACCTTCAGCTTTAGTTACACTTTCTCCAACTAATACCCCTCCGGTTCCATCGTCTAACAGCGTGGTACTAGAGGGTAGTTCACTGTAGATATATAGTTTATCAGGCTCATTACCTGCATCGAATATGATATTGAAACTGGTCAGGTACACTGAATCGACGGATGGAATTGTTCCGGTTCCATTGCCCTGAGTACCTGGGTGAAAAACCTGGCCTCTAATGTCACTGCGTGCATTCCCTGAAACATTTTGTGCTATGGTAAAATCCTGGCCTGTACAATAAAGATTTGCTATTAAGAAAAAAGACAGAAACGATAAATAAATAAAAGATTGAGATGTTGTGAATTTAAGGGTCATGTTAGTTTATTTAAAAAGCCCCAAACGTATTGAAATCTTTCTAAAAATGGAAATGTATTCACAGAGTTAATTAGATATAATGATTGCTTCCAATACCTGCATTGCCATTAAGAACCATTATATTAATTGTAAATCATATTTGACAGTAGGACTCATACATAGAAGAAAATTATGAAAGTAATCATTACCGGAGCAACTGGCATGGTGGGAAAAGGTGTTTTACTGGAGTGCCTTGAACAGGCTGATGTCACGGAAATTCTTTCCATATCAAGACGAAGTACGGGTATAACACACCGAAAATTAAAAGAATTGATCCATGAGGACTTTTCGGATTTTGAAGCTGTTAAGGATCAATTGGTTGGATATGATGCCTGCTATGCCTGCATGGGTGTGAGTGCCGCCGGGATGAACGAGGAGCAATATCGACGAGTGACCTATGATTTCACCATGGCGCTCGCCAGTGTTTTGGTGCAACTCAACCAGCAAATGACATTCATTTATGTTTCCGGCCAGGGAACCGATGCTACTGAAACTGCAAGAAGCATGTGGGCAAGGGTGAAGGGTAAAACTGAAAAAGATTTGATGCAGTTGGGATTTAGGCAGGCTTTTATGTTTCGGCCGGGCATGATCATACCTGTAAAAGGCGTATCTCCAAGCAGCAAACTCTATCGGGTGCTGATCAATAACCTTACCTGGCTCATCAAATTAATCAAATGGATGGCTCCAACTTCCGTGGTAAACAGCGCTCAAATTGGTCAGGCGATGATCAGGGCTACTATGTTTGGGTATGATAAGCATATCATCACTCCAAGAGATATCATTGAATTGTCAGGCACACCGGAAAAAGATTAATGCAAATCGGGCCAGTAACATCAAATAAAGGTTTAGTGACCCGATTTAGCTGTCGATTGTTCTCTGGGATGATCTAAATCTATCCAACCAGGAATAAACTCAGTTCACCCGATACTTCAAAAATTCACTGTTCGCTGATCTAGTTTCGAAGGAAGAAATTAGATGACATGAAAAAATTATTGCTCCTCCTTTCGTTATTTGGATTATTTGGCACGCTGGCAGGCCAGGAATGTGCTAGCTGTGAAACTATGATCTGCGATGGTGTCAACTGTGATGACGGGTCTTCTGCTGACGGAGTACAAACTTCAAGGAAATGTTCCTGTGGGAGTGAAATTCAAGGTGCCTGTGCTTACGTTGAATTGGACCTGACACTGAATCCATATTTTGACCCCAACGACCCATCCTGCGAATTGATTATGAGATCTCAGGAATCAGGGAATTTTAATATTTATTATT
Organism: Cyclobacteriaceae bacterium; assembly: GCA_965243755.1. Classification (GTDB taxonomy): domain Bacteria; phylum Bacteroidota; class Bacteroidia; order Cytophagales; family Cyclobacteriaceae; genus JANSWY01. The sequence goes on along the minus strand of CBDEVW010000007.1, from coordinate 40,041 downwards.
TAGATGATTCCTCCTGCTCGGTTACTGACTGCCAATCGCCTGACTTCACAGTTTCCAGTGATGAATCCTTTGGTAACATTCCTTCTAATGGCATATTAAGAATGTATGTATGCAAAAATGGTGGTAATGCCGGACGAAGAGATTTTACCTTTTCTATCTCATGTTCCACCATTGAAAATTGTAGCAATCAGATCGATGATGATTTAGATCAATGGACCGATTGTGAAGATCCCGATTGCCTTAACTCTTCCTATTGTTCTTACACAGAGACTTCCAGTGCTGCAGATGGAGGCTTGGAGAGCAATAGTAATTTGTCTCAGAAGATTGCCAAAAGAAACTATTTGCGGTCTCAAACGGATCAGGATTTAACGCTGCAGAAAAACCAACCGCTTTATATGCCGCAAAACATCACAGCCAGGTCAAATGCAGCTTTCGTACTATCCGATGCTATTTCGCAGGAGCCAATTAAGGGCGCAGAAGCCAGAGTCAGTTCTTCTGAGGATCTTATAGCCATTACCAATGCGATTGAGGTTTTTAGCACCGATATATACCTGGCTGAAGAAAGAGTTGCCTCTGTCCTTGCTACAAAATCAGAAAACAGTGTTTACGAGCACTCTAAATATATCTGTGATCGACTGAATGGTGCATCTATAGAAAAAGTAGTTAAGACGATCGTAAGTGGTGTTCCCGTTCTAATCACAAAGTTTGTTCGAACTAATGGAATTGTAGAATACAATACCAATTTCTCATTCTTTAAAACTGATGACAAGAGCATCCAGTGGGAAAGTTATTGGACATTAGCCGACTACTCGAAATCCAATGAATTTTATAATTATCAAATATGGGCAAATAACGTAACTCATTTAGCATCACTGATTACCGATGTTGCTGAAAATATTCAGGATCAATTATCCATTACTTCATTCAATGTAGGTAACCCACCTCCTGTCTTGATAAACACAGTTTGGTACGAGCAGCAAAAATTATGGATGAAAATATCCAACCCTGGGAGTTTAAGTTTTTTGCAGGTAAGTGGTGAAGTAAAGAGAACCGAAGACAGTGCAACGGAAATATTTTCCTATGAGCAAACTATCAATTCAGATACTTTGGTGGTAGACATGGGTGGTTCTTTTGCAATAGGCGTTACATTGACAGATCCAACGTCTGAACAATCTGATGCTGTTTACTTTGCTGATGGCAGTTGGGGGCTTGATTTCCAACCGGGCGATGCTTTTATTCACCAATTTGAAATTGCAGAGAGTAAATTAACTCCAGGCAATACCGATAATGAAAGGGCCATTGAGCGAGACATTTTGATCAGGGGCACTGTAAAAAATAGTTTGGCGATATATCGTTCACTCAATGCTGCGTTTGCAGCGGAAGACCTCCAGGCTTACAACTTTCTGACATTTTCAGCCAACGGAAAATCTAATGAAGCCCTTGAAGTGGTTTTTGTAAGGGAAGGCATTGATCATTGGGAAGATCAGCCAAGAGCGTTAATTAGTTTAGGCAAGGAAAATTATACCTACTGGATTGACCTGAACGAAATCTCAGCTCCACTCAATGACCTAAGAATGATCGTGTTTAAATATAGCAACTACCGTTCAAATGCTACAGAGATCGAAATTAGGCTCAGCGAGACAAAGTTCACCTCTGAAAAAACTATTAATACCAAAGAATCCCTCTTTACGATTGCCCCCAACCCCATTCGAAACAGTGCCTATGTTTCAACATTTTCTGAGTCACCAGGTGCATATCGTTTGACTATTTCGACACTTAGTGGTCAAAATATTTATTCAGCTTCAGGTTTAATGACTGAAGGATTAAATATGATACCACTAAACCGACCATCAAATACGCCTAATGGCATATACCTGGTAAACATGAGTATTGGTAATAAAAAAAGTGTTCAGAGGAAAATAGTGTTTGAATAATACCAGTAAAATAGCGTCACCTGAGAGTGGAGGCAGTGGCTCAATTATTTTGGTGAAATAATCCTGTCTCCATAAACAAAGTATACCCTCCCCAAATGCTTAGCCACCTTATAAGCACCGGGCTCAATTCCTGCAATTGGCAGAAAGGTCTCTCCGCCATCGGTAGAAACAGCCACCTCGAGTTCATCCTGGTGAATGCGATAAACCTGTTCGCCAATGTAGAAATACCAATAGGTCTTCCAGTCTGTTGGATGCTCAAAAGATTCAACTTCAAAAGTATTCTCATTTTGATACAACACCTGCCATGGTCCGCCTATGGCACTCCACATTACTTTATCTCCAGATATTCTCATCCGGTATTCTTTTGATCTTTCCTCCCTTAGCACCTTCCAGCTTTCACCTCCATCTGCTGAGGATATTAACTTACGACTGCTATCTACAGCTAACAATGAATCATAATACAAAGCAACTTGTCGGACATTGTTGTTGAAGCCAGGTTGAGTTGAATAAATTTTCGTCCATGAGTTCCCTTTGTCCTTACTTTTATAAATCCCTTCCTGCGCACCTGCATACAAATGCCCATTTTTGTCTTCAACTATCTCAAAAACTTCAATTCCGTTTAGCCTGTGCCTGATCTCATTACTTTTCTTATTGAAAAAATAGTAACCTGAATAACATGTTATGTGGTATCCTTCCTTCGAAGCAAGTATTTGGTTGGCGTCCATGACCGGGAAGTCATGACTTTCATTAAGGTTGATCCAACGGTTTCCCTGATCCGGGGTGTAAAACCAATTGGAAATTCCTTTGACCAAATTAATAATGGCTGTTTTACCATCTGTACCAAATCTCTTAACCTGAATTGCTTTAATCCCATTATTGCTGCTGGTAAGCGAACCGTTTCTGTTGGATTGGAACACACCACGGTTCGTGGCATACCATACTTTTTTGTTAACGATCGCTGAGTCATAGATTTCCGTTACAACATTAAACCTGGTGCTGTCATATGTGGTATGATTAGCCTGCCCTAATGTAACATTAACCTTTTGCCACTGCACAGCATCTCGTTCACAAAACTTATAAGCATCAAATTGGCTTAATCTAAAATATAAGTCTGACTTGTAATTGGTTAAAGCACCATATTCTTTTTCCAGCTCTCCGGAATTAGCCCAGGTACCAGAAGCGATATCAAATGTCCAGATGCCTGTAGACCATGAATGTAGGAATAACTTTTGACGTAAATTCACAACTCTTCCAAACGATTTTACCGGAATATCCGAAGCTAATGGTGCAAACTCACCAGCAGAGGCATCAAATTTAAAAACACCCTTGCTGTTGATCATGTACACCTGTCCATCTACATCAAACAGTTGATCCCTTGAACTGGATGTATCATCATGCCCGGACCTAACCCAGTTATATTTCCCGATTTCAGCAACACAAACACCAGAGAAGGTGGTATTGATAATCAGGTACCGGTCCTGATGTTCAACCTGGGTAACCTCCAGTAAAGTATTTCTAAGATTAGAGGATACATCTTTCCATTTGCCCTTGTTGAGCAGGTAAATACCGGTGCTTCCCACATATAGTTGATCATTGACTAACTCTAAATCATAGGCTGTCATACCGGATATGCCAGTGAGATTGATGGTTTGCGCACTAACCGTAATTGAGGCATACGCTCCGCACAGGAAGAATAGAATTAATCGAAACATTTTAAATGGTTGAGACTGAAATCGGTTTGACCCCAAATCAATACTTCAGCACCCAAACCTCAGTCGCAAATTCACCAAAAGATGATTTGGCAGCTTCAGCCTGATCTGAAGTATCATAATCTGCGAGAGAAACTCTATAAAATGGTTTGTGGCTTCCATAGGGCTCCAAGACTTTGACATAGTTACCGTCTTTTGCCAGCTTTTTGGCATAATCCATGGCAAGATCATCATCAATGCTACTGGAGATTACCACATAATATCGATCTGTCGCACCTGAAACTACTTCAACTCCTCCTCCCTGCTTTTTGATTTCCAGCGCGTCAATTTCATCCAGTTTAGCCTGGACCAATGCCAGTTGATCTTTGGGGTACTGCTCTTTGGAGAACAATGAGGAAGCTTCGCTGTAAAGCGTTTTGGCAGTTTGCCAGTTTTCCTGGGTAAACTCCGTGTCGGCATCTTTGATCAGTTGGTCATATTTGGCTTTGCGCTGAGCAGCCTCTTCTTTTCTTTTTTTCTCGGCCCTTTCTTTCGCTAATTGTTCCTGTCTTGCTTTTTCTTTGGCCTCCTGCTCTGGTTTATACATAAAAAAGTACCAGGCACCTGCCACAACCAATACCACAACAAGCAAAACAATAATTATTACGGACTTGCTACCGCGATTTGAATCCTCACTCATTAGCTTAATTAACTTTTTGGGGTTTAAAGGTAACTAAATGGTGGTAGATTGTTAAAGTATTTTGGGATACATTTCAAGTGCTTTAATATCCCGGCAAATATTTAACCTCCTACTGAGTCATTTATACTTGTGTCAAAAGGTTAGCCTTGTTCCGCATCAGGTCACTAATCTTCATTTTTTTTTAAGATTACCAGGATTTACCATTTAGCAAACTCTTAAATCTGCATTAAGGCTTTCAGAAATCCCATATTCTCACCTTTGTCTTTGACTACAAGCATAGGTATGTCTGAATCCAGTTTTAATAATTTCTCTACAATAGAACCAATGAGCATTGCCGAGGTTTTGGTTCTCCCTCTGGATCCAATCAAAATCAGGTCCGTCTCTGATTGATGAGCAAACTTGTTAATTAATTCAGCTTTCGAGTCGTGATCTGAAAGAAGATACTCGCAGGGAATATTCTCTTCATAATTGTGCTTGATCATGAATTGCTTTAAATCTTTGGTTGCATGTGACTTCATGATTTCCGCAAATTCCTCATATGATTTACCTGTTTTGTAATAACCAATAGGGACATTGTATACGTGTGAAAATTGTATACTGGCTCCAAAGGAAGCTTTAAACTCCATGGCCAGATCAGCAGCCAGTACTGAATGTGCGGAAAAATCGATTGGTACCAGAATCTTGTCAATTTTATTTTTATATGTTTCGGTAACAAAAACTATAGACGCTGGGCTTTTTCTTACGATGTGTCCGGATAATAGTCCTGAGCCTTTTAGGCTTTTCTTCCGTCCCAGTACGACTAAATCCGCATTTTTAATTTTTGATACTCTAAGAAAATTCTCCAGTGGTGCTCCTTCCCGAACGATTATATCATATTCAGTTTCCTGATTTTGAAAGATCGGTGATACCTTTTTATTGATACCGTCTTCAATACTCTCATCAAGAGGAGCCATTAAATCGGGATATTTATCCAGCAGGTCTTCCGGCAAATCCAGTTTCTCTGCTATATGGACAAATATTATTTTTTTTAGATGAAGGGCTTTTACAAGTATTCTTACATATTCTATGATTTTATCATCCATTTCAGTCAGGTCCAACCCTACGACTGCTACTTCATAACCCACATTTAGTCTTTTCATCGTTCGGTATTTAAATCAACTCGTAATGAGCAACGCATTATAATTTTTTGAGACTAAATTTAAGTCAATGTCTGTACTTAAAGTAATACTTCATTTGTTTATTTCTCCGACAACAATTATCATCGACATTACATTTTTTCATAAACCTTGCTAAGCCTTCTTCTAATTATTTTTTCTGGAAAGGATTGTTTGTAAAGATCAAATGTTACACCCGCAAGAACAGACCACACAGGTAGATCATACCTTATATTGAGGTAATCCCTACCGTAATGGAATTTTATGAAATACCCCAGACTTCTTTGGTACATTGGGTTCAGGGAGTATCTTGCTGAGATTGCTACCCTATGATCATCAAAACGACTAAGGTCATCAGTAATGGCTTCAATATCGAGACGAAACACATGTTCAACCAATGAAGGAACTTTTACGACTTCCGTTTTATTTCCTTTTGGAACATGATGCCTGTTATTTCTGAATATTAGCCATCTTCTTGAAGGTTTTGACCTGTACTGAAGTGTTCCCAGCAATCTTTGAAGCCCGTACTTTCCTAGCTGCTCTCCTTCATGATCAAGCCCTTTGAGGTCCCAACGGTATCCAACACCTGCAGTGAACATTGCATAATTTGCATTGATGGCGCTATACTGGATCATGTTTTTGAAATAGTAAGTGGAGAAATTACCCGCTGCATAGTCATTGCGGTTACTGCTATCTGCATAAGGTATAGAATCATAAAGTAAAGCACCTTCATCCTGCCCGTTTGAGTAGTGCATGAACTGAGTACTCAAAATAAATATCCCAAACCTGCTATGACCACTTCCAAAAAGTTTGCCATCACTACTTAACTCTGGTTCATTGGGTGTTTCACCTTTCTTATCCCTTAAAGATGGATTTATAATGAAACCCTTTTCAATAGTACCACCGAGCTTTGTATTCATTGGTAATAATGGAATTGATCCCCCATTGGTCAATCTGAATATAAAATCCGGGTCCAATGTTACTCTCGAGGATCTGTAAAATGGAGACTGATCATCCCGCCCTCTTGCCACCACAATACGAGGTGCAAGGCGACCCTCAAACAAAAATCCTTCTGAACCCTCATTAGGCCTTAACTCAAGGTTCTCTGGTAATTGGTTCAATTCATTGAAATGGGTAAGAAACGGTAATGAAATGTACTGTATATCTTCGTTCATGACCATCATTCTCTGGATCAATGCATATTTCCCAGTGGTGCCGTTGGGTCGATATGCGCCATACCATAGATCAATGGTTTCATCCTTTGTCGGCCTGGTGGTTTGTGAGCTTAATGAGGAGCAAGTAAATAAAATTGTAACTATAATTAAAGTTAAATACTTCATGGCTTTACGGGTTTATCGAAACAATTTACCCTTTATTACAGCCCCGCTCAATACCCAGTTTCAGGTAATTTTTATCCAACTGATTAAATCGTTCCACTTTAAGGCTAAATGTGAAGAGACTCTGATAAATAAGACTAGAAGAGAAAATAAAATGATATAAAAAAAGGACCTACTCTAAATCGAATAGGTCCTTTTTTAACTTTTACTGGAGAAGCTTAATTATCTACAGATATCAGCTCAACCTCAAATATCAATACTGCATTTCCAGGAATTCCTCTTGTTCCTCTAGGGCCATATCCCAGATTTGAAGGGATTACCAATTCAGCTTTACCTCCTTCTTTCATCAGTTGTAGCCCCTCGGTCCATCCCGGGATCACCTGGTTAAGAGGGAACTGTGCAGGCTGACCTCTTTCGACAGAACTATCAAATACTGTCCCGTCCACAAGCTTACCAGTATAATGAACTGTTACCTGATCTGTTTCAGATGGGCTTTTTCCAGTACCTGCCTCAATCTCTCTGTACTGTAGACCAGACTCAGTCACCTGAACACCATCTTTTGTTTTGTTAGCTTCTAAAAACTGGTTAGCCTCTTCGGTAAGTTTGGCAATTTTCTTTTCTTCATATTTCATACCCACTGCCTGGCATTGCTCCATAGTCAGTAGTGCGTTTTCAGCAAGAACGTCTCTGATGGCCATTCCAATTAATTCCGGTTTTACATTTTCCAACTTCGCCTGCTTCATCGATTCACCGATTTGAACTCCATAGCTATAGCTTAAACTGTCATCAAAAGATGTCAATTGCGCCGTGGCATCAGAGTTGCTTTTTACCTGATCATTGCATGCAGCCAGACCAACAGTCACAGCAAGCAAGACCAATACTTTAATATTTTTCATTTGCTTTGATTTGATTAATGATGCGAAGCTAAAGGATAATCTTGGAAAGTTTGTCTACTCAGGAGAAAGATGTATGCCTGATCCAGTTTTTTGACTTTAAACAGTTCCCTTCAGTGTACTTTTTAAGCTAATATCAAAAAGACACAAATACCTAAAATGAATAACCAATATTGGTAAACATGGCATATTCGTTGGCCGCAGGTGTAAATTCAATTAGTAATGTATGAGATTTTAATTTAATTCTTAATCCTGCGCCTAAGTTAAAAGTAGGCATGGGCCAGTAACTTGTGGAACTTCCATAGTCCACGTAATCACGTCTATTAAAATCCGTTTCAAAATATAATAATACTCCAATTCCAGCATAAAAATATGGTCTTACATTTCCGGTATTGTGATGCAGGTTAACTCCAAATGGAATGATCGATATAAACTGTTTACGATGTGTAACTGTTTTATTCCGTACCGAATAGTTAGGATCAAAATTTGGTATGGCCCAATACCGGTAAGAAATTCCACGCATTAAAGACACTGAAGTAGTATTTTCATGGGAAAACCGATTGAGATAATATGCAATTCGGAAATTGGTTTGTTTGCCCTGTTCCGTTGATACAAAAGACGATCCAATTGAAATATCATGATAAAAGGTTTTCTTCGGCCAGTAAGTACTGATCGGGAATTGCGAGCTATAATTTTCATTATATTTTTCAACATGATTTTCTATCGGCTTTTCGGCATATTTTAGGTTCGGCATATGTTTTTGTCCCGTAGTTTCCAGGGCATACATTAGCTTGTACTGAAAACCCTTAGAGGTACTTAAATATTTTTTCCCATTACTTTCAACTACTCTTTCCCTGGGGGCAGTCAATTGAACCGTTTCGCCATTGCTGTTATTAACAATAAAAAAGTCGGGCTCACCACTTTCAAACGGACTTTTATATAAGGTTACCTTACCATCAAGTACTTTCTTTGCAAAGAGATATGTTTTATTTTCAGAAGAATCATTTTCTACAACAAATGATCTGAAAGTCCTACCATACTCAAATGCAAACCCGGCCAAATCTGCAGCAGTATAAACAGTTGTTTGAGTAGCTCCGGGTTTCATAAACAAAATCTGCTTAGTTAATTGGTCATCCCGGCCTTCTTTAATGAATCCATGTAGTGTATCTGATGCAGTTGTTACCACATAACCTTTGGAGGTTAATTCCTGAGCATTCAATTCTAAAATACTGAAAATCAGAACTATTAAGACAGTTGAATATTTTAACATTAGTTTACTAGTTGCTTTGTTGAGACTAATTGATGTTTGAATGATGAACTTATTCGATAGCTTTAGGCAACAAAGATACAATGACAAAACCTACAAATCAAAATACTTTTGTCAAACTGCTTAATTCTCACGGGACCTGATTAAAGCGCGTTTGGGCAATCAGGTTTTTATCATAGGCCAATTCAATAATTTGCTTCAACACGTCCATATCAACATCAGTCAGTTTATTAATGTAAAGACATATGTTACCAGTCTTGTGCTTCCCCAGGCGACTCAGCAATTCTTCCTGCTTACTAAAGCCATTCAACACATAGAATACCAGATGTTGCTTCCGTGGGGAAAATGAGACCAACGGAAGACTCGTTTCCCTCCCACTATCATACCTATGAACGTACTTTCCGAAACCAATAATGGAGGGACCCCATCTGACAGGCTCAAGTCCAGTGATTTGCTGCATCATTTCCACTACCGACAAACCATCTTTTTTCCTGGTCTCGTTTGGCACTGCACTGATGAATTCAAGGGCACTTTTGGAAGAAGGATTCATGACAAATTGATTTTTTGGTAATAGACGAATTTACAGAAAAGTGTTTGATATGAATGCGTAAAGTCAACTAATTGTTAAACCGGTCAGCCTTATTTAGGTTTCTACAGGACACAACTTCCAACTTTCGTGCTTCCAACTTCAATCTTCATGCTTCCAACTTCCAACATAACAACATATCTTTAGGCCATGCTTGAACTTGCCAGTATTCTAGTACTTGGAATCTTTGCACAATGGTTGGCCTGGAAAATCAAACAACCTGCAATTCTTCCATTGATTATCATTGGTTTATTCATTGGTCCATTCTCAACTTACTTCACAGGCGATGGCTCCAAACTCATAGATGGGGATGCCATATTCACCGGTGACCTCCTGTTTTCCTTTGTTTCTATTGCTGTTGGCGTGATCCTTTTTGAAGGGGGAATGACACTCAACCTGAAGGAAATCCGCAGTTTGGCCGGGACAGTCAGGAATCTGCTTATTTTGGGAAGTCTTGTCACGTTCATTGGTGGTGGCGTAGCAGCACATCTGGTTTTGGGACTAAGCTGGAAAATGGCCTTCCTGTTTGGTGCTCTGATCATCGTATCGGGCCCTACCGTAGTAATGCCTATCCTCAGAAATGTTAAACCCAATGCCAACATCAATACGGTTCTCAAGTGGGAAGGTATCCTCATTGATCCTCTTGGAGCACTGGTGGCAGTATTGATGTATGAGTTTATTCTTTCCTCAAGTCACAATGCAGAATATGGTTTGGAAGTATTTCAAAACTTCTTCATCACGATTTCTGCAGGTATAGTTATGGGTGGTCTTGGTGCTATCTTTCTTTACTATCTGTTAAAAAACAATGCCTTGCCCGAGTACCTCAGAAACATTTTCACACTTGGCCTGGTGATTTTCACGTTTTCATTCTCTGAAATGATCCACAAGGAAGCTGGACTGATGGCTGCCACCATGATGGGCGTAATCCTTGGGAACCTCAAGCTGGAAGAAATCAAAAAAATCCTGACTTTCAAGGAAGACATTAGCCTGATTCTGATATCGGTACTTTTTATTCTACTGTCCTCCAGAATTGACATAATCCAAATTGAAAAACTGGGAGCCAGGAGTCTTGTCTTATTTGCTATCGTGATCCTTGCCGTGCGACCTATAGGTGTATTTCTGAGCACCATCAAATCCAACCTTAGCCTGAAGGAAAAAGTATTTATCAGTTGGATAGGTCCTAAGGGAATCGTTGCTGCAGCTGTAGCTTCATTATTTTCACTGGATTTGGTAAAAGACCGTGAACATGTTGATCCCCAGGAAGCAGAGTTACTGCTTCCATTGGTGTTTCTCATCATAGTAGGTACCGTGGTACTACAAGGCTCTTCTGCGAAATTCTTTGCCAGGATCCTGGGTGTAAAACGCGAAGTACCAACCGGCGTATTGATTGTTGGTGCCAATGAACTGGCCAGAAAGCTGGCGATGAAATTGAGTCAGTACGGTCTGTATGTGCTGTTGGCCGACACCTCCAGGTCCAATGTGAAAGAAGCTCAAAAAATGAACCTGAATGCCATTGTAGCCAATGTTCTTTCGGATGATATATTTGAACAAATTGACCTGACAACCATAGGGAGAATGCTGGCAGTCACCAGCAATTCCGGACTAAACGACCTTGCTTGTAGATGGTTTGAGAAGGAACTAGGCCCTGAGAAAACGCTCCGACTAGCAAGCAAAGAAGAGTTGGAGAACCCTAATTTACCTATACCGAAAGATGTTTTATTTAACACCAGGACCGACTTCATCACCATTATTCAGGAACTAAGGAAAGAAGACCCCTATGGTGAGTTTGAATTCGAAAACAATACTTCCTATGAAGACTTCATGCTTCACCACGGCAATCAGATCATTCCAATGTTTGTGCTGAAAAATGAAAATGAGTTACAGATGATTTCAGGGTACTCTGGCAAGCAGGAATCCGGAAAATTGATTTATATTAAGAAACAAAACTATGTGAACAAATGACGCGATGAGAACGGTTGCTTCCATATTGTTGCTAATGTTAACATTCATTTCCTATGGCCAGGATTTGAAAGCAATCAAAAAGTCAATTACGGACAAGGGGGTGAAAACAGTGGAAGTTTTGCCTTTAGAGGACGCTAATATTTATTACTACACCACCAACAAGGGTGATGGCATCTGGGATGATGACAGAAAACAGGTTATTCTCAGGAACGCAAAATTCTCAGGGAAGTCACCCGATCATCCAAAATGGTTCTTATATACAAAGAATGGTTCTTACGGCATTTTCGACCGATTAACCAATAATATTCTAATGGAATCGGTCAGAACGATTAAAGTTCACACCACACCCATGGAGCAGATCAAACTACTCTTTGCCGGAGAAACCGTTGGTTTGTATGATTCCGTTAGCGGAAAATCATTGTTTATCAATTGGGCTGCACTTCCAAAAGAGAACCTGGAAACGCAACTAAATGATGATGCCACATTAAGCTTCAATAGTGAACAATCATCACTCATGTATTTTGCCGAAACTGAGGTATTCGGAGACCCTACATTTGTTTCATTCTCTTTAACAAGACTGGGCAATAACTTTAGAGGCTTTTATTCTGGTTTTTCTAACAGGTCCTATATGTATAATAAGCTGGGGGACTTTTTAAGAGATGTCTCCGGTGAAGTGCAGCGCTGGGATAAAGGCTTCATTGTACAGGGATATTCAACCATAAGCTATTACAACTATGCCATGAAAACGCTGTTTGACAGGGTTCCCATAGACCAACATAACCTCGAACATTTTCAAACGCTATTTGATGACCGCATTAGTGAAGTTAAATCCGTCACCGATGGCAGGTACCTGGTAAAAATCGATGGCCTTCAGGGATTTTACAATGTTGTTACCAGGAAGTTTGATTCTGAAGTTTTTAAGGACATCATAAAAATAGGAACCAACATTTATTGGGGAGGCACTTCCTGGTACACCCAGGGTGAAGCGGGATATGGTCTGTATAATTCACTGCATGGAGAACTGCTCAGGCCTAAATATGAAATCATCGAATTTCGGGCCCTGTCAGATGGAAATTATGGTTATAGAGCCGATAATGAACTAAGAGTATTCAATATCGTAAAGAAAGCACTCAAAAGACAACCACTTCAGCTTTGGCACGACACCCTTTCGCTCAGGTCAATCATTATCCATCACCTAAGTGTCAAGGGCAACCAACTCATCCTTTCCCTGCGTAGAACTTCTGCAGACACTCATGATTACCGGTACGGAACCATGACCTACTATGAAACGGGGTCTGGTGTTTATGATATAAGTGCCGAAAAATGGCTGATTCAACCAACATACCATACCTTCACCCCTTACGGTGATTATTTTGTAGCACTTAGCCCTGGCAACTCGAACTACACCTGGACTGAAACAGCCTTTTTTGATGAAGAATTATGGCCCATATCCGCACAACCAATGGGAGTTTCATTTATTTATAAAGGGCAGGTGATCACAAGAACTGATGATTGGCACCTGGTGGCCATGGATATTTACAATAACTATATACTGAAAGACCTTGGAAAGGTGGATTATGTGCCAGAAGATTTCAGACTTGTAGATGATTACCTTTTTTTGGGACACAATGAGTATCTCAGGGATAAATCGCTCAGGTGGTTTGATATTGGAATGGTCATTACCCCTGACCTCCAGCTGCTGAAGTCTGACGAATATGTATTCCGGGATTATCTGGGAACAGACTTCATGTTGATCGGCATGGTGCCCAAAGATTTTAAAAAGGAATCAGTTACCGATTTTTACAGAAGGAAATTTACACCTGAGAAATATGCCATATTAGATTTAAGGACCAATTTGATTGCAACAGATTGGTATGATAAAATTTCAGTAGAGAATAGCGCTGCAACCCTATCTATTGGAGACGAAACCAAAACGATTTCCCTGAAAGAGTTGAGATAGAATTTCAGTTGTTCTCATTTAAATGCAATTATCATCATGAAAAATTCCAATTATTCCGTCGATAGGTGTCAATATTTTCATATATTTAATTCCTAACCATAATTATCAGCAATGGCCGCAAATCCTGAAGAAGAAAAAGAAGAAAATTTCATTATTCACGAAGAGAAAGTAGCTTTCTTTTCTACCCGCAAATTGATTCGATTGTTTCTGGCTGTATTCCTGGCCTTTTTTAGTGCATTTGGCATTCTGTTTATCATAGATGCTACGCTATATCCTGAACTTGGCATGGTAGAGTTGGCAAGAAAAGCACAGGAAAAGACTGATCTGTGGAGAGAAGCTAAAAGAAGTGACCTTGGACATGAAGCCATCGCTTTTGAAAACATGCTGGATGCCTACGCGCTAAGAGGTGGAGACATCAGCCATGTATTGGATACGTTGACCAATGAATTTACTGCAGCAAACTGGGCCGAACTTCTCGAATACGATGTGGATTATTTCCTGAAGCATGGAGAAATCAATGACAGTATCAAAGCCAGTGGCATGACGCACGTCATCAAGATCTTATACACTTCCGGACATTACGATCTCTTTAAGCAGGGTTACAAAATATTAGTTTCCAGGTTTGCTTCGGATAAAGACTTTCTTACCATCTATAATGAGTTGCTTCCATTAACCTCGAACTTCGATTATGATGATGAAGAGGAAAGACAGGAACTTGCCACACTCTATGAATTAGAGCTTCGAAGGCACCTCAAACTAACTGCCGCAAGGATCGTTGACTCAGCTAATAATGGTAAAATCAGCAACAAAGAATTTAAAAAGTTTCTTACTGATGTGAGAGCTACTTTCCTCAATCAGGACATTTTGTCTGACAAATCTGATAAGTTCAAAAATCAACTTGAAAATGATATGGTTCAGATTTTAACGATCGTAAAAGACCAGGCCTCAAAACAGCAGGATACCCAATTATTAAATGCCGGGCTGGACCTAACGAGAACGTTAATCGAAAAAGGACTTGAGGGAGTCAGCAACCTGGAACCACAATATTTAACACTAACTAACCAGTAACTGTAAATACCTAAACCAAAGAATACACTTTAACCGATCAACATCGTATTCGATGAAGCCAAGCATCCAACTTAACCGTTGGATGTTTGATTTTTTATGGCTTATAATTGAGGTCTCAACACTTAAACTATGAACACACCTAACTTTGATCTTGCTGTCATCACAGAAGATTTTCTCCAAAAGAAAAGAAGCATTACCGATCCACTGGCGGATGACGTCATTACCGAAATTATTGACAAGGGTTTCGAGAAACACCTCAATGAAGTCTTTCTGAAACTGGTCAGAAATGATAGTTACTCCCCTGATCAGTTTGAAGAATTTCCTGAAGAGGTGAAAAAGGCCGTTGATGAATATTTTACTGCCACCAGTCAATTGCCTGCATGGGTAGAACCGGAAAAGATTAAAGCAGGTGAGCAGGTCTTTAGCTTATTCGGGCCTGAAATTTTCCTGTTACTCAATGTAAAGTCACTCCCGATGTGCTATACCTGCTCGAAGGGTGCGAAAGTATTGTTCGAAACAGGACGTCTTATGGACAAGCGTGGCAACATCGACCCTCTGGCAAGGCGCCTCATGGAAACAGCCCAGATGATCATGAATGTGCTGGCTCCTGGTGGTTTTTCCCCTGGTGGAAAAGGTGTAGTGACCATGCAAAAAGTAAGGCTGATCCACGCCTCCATTAGATACTACCTGAAACACCCCAGAACAAATCCCAATGGATGGGATGTTGACCAGCTTGGTGAGCCCATTAATCAGGAAGACCTGGCAGGTACCCTGATGTCATTTGCTCCAATTATTGTTAGTGGACTAAAGCAACTTGGGATCGAATTAACCAATCAGCAATTGCAGGGTTATATGCATTGCTGGAAAGTGGTGGGCCATCAAATGGGTGTAAACCCTGATCTTGTGCCAGACACCTATGAAGACGCATGGGAATTGGCTGTAAGAATCCTGAAACACCAGTCTGCTGAATCTGATGAAGGCAAAGCACTGACTACCTCATGTATCAATTTCATCAACTACATCATTCCAGGTAACCTATTGGAAGACCTGCCCGCTTACATGATGTGGTTCTTTTTTCAGGATGTTTCCAAAGCTGTTGGGCAAGACCTGGCCGCAATGATTGGAATTGAGAAGCATGAAGACAAAAAGGACAAATTCATCTTATTACTAACGCGACTAATCACCCATAAGATCGGTGACCTTGAGCATCATCAGTTAGTACAGAAGCTTAGTGGTATTATGAACAGGCTGCTGCTACAGGGAATGCTGAAACATTATAACGGAGGTAAAGATGTCCATTTCTTTATCCCGCCATCACTTCAAAAAGACTGGAAACTGACTGAGGAATGGGAAAATAAAATGGCGATCACTCCGGGTATTTTTGGAAACAGACTGATGTGGCAACAAAAAACTGAATCAATATAAACTTACATTACACAAATGAAGGAACACGCACACTACGAAGGCTTAAATAAGCAGCTCACCTGGCTTATTGTCATCACACAAGGTTTTTTAATTACCTGGTCCATTGTTAGCTCAATTACAGCAGCTGGCCCTGCATCTGCAGCAATTGTTACCTACATACTTTTTGCTGTATATGTCATTTACACAGTGATTACCAAAAACAGAATAATGATTCGACTGCTCACCTTTGGGCTTATTGCGGGTATATTGGAACTGGTTACGGATGATTACCTTGTTGTAACCATCAATAGCCTGGTTTATCCCGGAGATGAACCAATGGTTTGGAGCTCACCACTATATATGCCTCTGGCATGGGCCAATGTGCTTATTCAGTTAAGTTACTATGGCATTCTGCTTAGCAGATGGAAAGGCATTGGGATATCTTCTGTTGCAATGGCCATTGCAGGTGGAATGTATATCCCACTGTATGAGCACCTTGCAAAAGATGCCGGATGGTGGTGGTACAAACTTAACACTACCATGGTATTCAATGCGCCTGTTTATGTGATTGTTTGTGAAGCCTTAATATCTTTGTCCTTGCCTTTATTAATCTATGTGTCGGTCAAGAAAAAGTATGTTTGGACGCTTGGATTAGCTATATTAGAAGGCATATGGATTTATGTGAGTGCCGTGCTTGCTTACACGATCGCTCACTAACAGAATGGTAAGGTTATTTCATGGCGCTACTGGACAATGCGATAAAGATTGCGGAAGGTCAAAACTCTTCTGTGTTTCTTCAGGAGAATAAGGAAGATTACGGACAACCGGTCATACTTAAGATCCTGAAAGATGAATGCAATTATTATCCGCATACTACCCAGATAGCCAATGAAAACGCACTACTCAATGAACTGGGTATCAAAGGCGTAAGGAGCTCACTTGACTTGCTGGAAGTGGGTAATCAACTGGTTTTGGTCCTGGATTTTTTTGAAGGGCAGACCCTTAAACAGCGGATAAAATCAGGGATATCAGATTTCACTACCAACCTGAAACTAGCCATCAACATCATAGATGTGGTAGGCCAGGTTCATGAGCACAACATCATTCATCGCGACCTGAGCAGTAATAATATCCTGGTAAATGATCAGAATGAAGTCAGCCTGATCGACTTTGGTTTGGCCACAAAGGTCAACATGAAACAGGATCTGGTAGGGATTTCGGAATCTCTGGAGGGCACTTTGCCTTACATATCACCTGAACAAACCGGAAGGGTAAATCATGTGGTGGATCACCGCTCGGACCTGTACTCATTCGGCATAGTCCTTTACGAACTTTTCACAGGCCAGCTTCCATTTGAGTCTGAAGACCCCATGGAGTTAGTGCATAGTCACCTTGCAGTAAAACCAGAACCCCTCACGAAACACAATGCAGAAATTCCTAAAGTGTTCTCGGACATTGTATTAAAGCTGCTTGAAAAGAATGTGGAGGCAAGGTATCAGTCAGCCGGAGGGATAAAAGCTGATCTTATCAAATGTCTGGAACAGGTTGAAACCAGAATTGCCATCAATGATTTCACCTTGGCAACCAATGATCTTTCGGGAAAGTTTTTGATTCCTTCGAAACTGTATGGCAGATCTGCTCAGATTACATCACTCCTGGATTCCTTTGATCAAATAGGCAATAGTCGTGAGGTTACCTTAATTGAAGGGCACTCCGGAATTGGTAAAACATCGCTAGTCTACGAAATCCATAAACCAATCACAGAAAAGAAAGGAAATTTCCTGTTTGGTAAGCACGAACAGTTTAATAAGGATCTCCCCTATCAGGCGCTCGCCCAGGCAATTGATGGATTTGTAGGCCTGCTATTGTCTGAAACGGAATCAAGGTTAAACTACTGGAAAAATTTAATTAAAGCAGCTGTTGGCAATGAAGGTAAGCTGATTACGGACCTGGTTCCAAACCTCGAACTGATTATTGGAAAGCAACCCGAATTAGCAGAATTAGGAATCAATGAAATGCAAAACCGTTTCATCTACACCTTCCGAAAATTCATCCAATGCCTCGCTCAGAAAAATCACCCATTGGTGTTGTTTATTGATGACATGCAATGGGCTGATTATGCATCACTACATCTCATCAAAGAACTTATCCAGGATCCCGATCTGGGCTACTTCTATTTCATTGGTGCTTATCGCGACAATGAGGTAGATGCCACACATCCAACCATTTTGATATTTAATGAACTGGAGAAGAAAGATATTGGCATTAACAGGATAACTCTAAAAGAGCTGGAGCTTCATGATCTCGAAATGATGATTGCTGATACTTTTGGTTGCGGTAAAACAGAAGCGCTTCCTCTGGCAGAGTTGGTACAATCAAAAACAGCGGGAAACCCATTCTTTGTCAACCAGTTCATCAAAACCATCTATGATGAAGGGCTCGTTAAATTTGAAGCTAAAGTCAATCGGTGGCAATGGGACCTGCAGGCAATTGAGCAAACGAACTTCACGGACAATGTAGTAGAGTTCATGATTAAAAAAATTGGCAAGCTCAATGAACAATCTAAAGACATTCTGAAATATGCCGCCTGTATTGGAGATAAGTTTGATTTGCAAACGCTTTGCCTGATTAGCGGGCTGGATAAAAACAATATTACTGCACCACTTTGGCTCCTGATCTCTGAACAATACCTGATCGTTCGGGAAAAGCATCCAGACATCAATAACCTCAAAATCAGTGCAGATGAAGCAGCCAGCACGTTGATACAGTATCAGTTTGCTCATGACAGGATCAGGCAGGCCTCTTATGCATTGATCCCTGAAAATGAACGCAATGTGGTACATGGAACCATTGGGCAGATGCTTCTCGATAACCTCTCGCCTGAGGAGCGATCTGAAAGGGTATTTGACATTGTGCATCAGCTCAACCAAAGTAATCAACTGGAGACCGGTGACAAAGAATTATTGGCTCAGCTTAATTATGAAGCGGGAGAAAAAGCAAAAGGCTCCACAGCATTTGATGCAGCACTGGGATACTTTGAAATCGCTTCAAAATATGCTTCCAGCCAACTTTGGCAGAGCAATTATAAGCTAATATTCCAGTTGAACCTTGGCTACATGGAATGCGCCTACCTGGTAGGTAAGTATGACCTGATGAACAAATTAAGCAATCACCTGTTGGCCAATGTGAACAATAAGCTGGATGAAATGAGGGTGAAAAACATCATCATATTCTCATTGATCGCCCAAAACAAACACATTGAATTAATAGAGTATGGCCTAAATGTGCTAAAAGGAGCAGGTATTTCATTACCTAAAAACCCAGGTGACCTTGATATACTTAAAGCTCTGATTGTAACAAAGGTAAAATTGAGAGGAAAAACGCCAGAATACTTTGCCCAACTTCCTTTCACTACTGATGAGGAAATAAAACTTGCCATCAACATCATGGCAAGTGTGAGCACCGGCTCTTACCATAACTTGCCTAAACTCTTCCCTATTGTGATCTTAAAGTCCATGCGATTGGTATTGAAGCATGGCAACACGGTAGATGTAATTTCTTTCTATGGCGGATATGCCAGTATCCTTTGTGGTGTCACCGGGGAATATCAATTGGGATTTGATTTCGGGCAATTGTCATTGCGCCTGTTGGATGAGCATGAAGGTACCAAAATGGTACGTCCAAGAACGCTGGTGATATTTGGGGCTTTCCTTAATCACTGGAAAAAACATCTAAAAGAATCTATCCCTGTTCTAAAGGAAGCTTATTTGGTGGCCATGGAAACAGGAGATTCACAGTATGCTGCATCAGCGATATTCCTGGAAGCTTATGGTGCTTTTTGGATTGGCACCAATCTCACCAAGCTGGTTCCCGAACTTTTGAATTTTGAAGCAAGGTCTCGTAATCTTAATCAGGAAGCTTATGCTCTTTATACAAGAATAGTTGTTCAGGGATTCCTGAATATAAGTCGGGAACTGGATGATCCCACGGTAGTAGAAGGTGATCTTTTCAATGAAGCGGAATTTTTGGGAGATCAGGAAAACGCCCTGAACAAAGACAAAACCGCTTTGTTCCATGTGCACTTCAATAACCTTTATTTGAATTACCTGTTTGGAAACTATGAGAAAGCATATGAGGCTGGTCTAAAAGTTAAACCCTACCTGGAAGTAGTGTTAGCGGCTTATTACACACCATTGTATCATTTTTTCATGGCCCTTTCGATCGCGCATTTGGGAGATCAAAAGCGGTTGAAGGAAGTTAAAAAGCATCTGACAAAGCTTAAGAAATGGGCCGGGCATGCTCCAATGAATTTTAAGAACAAATATGAGTTGGTGCAGGCTGCATATCATATGTTAAAAAATGAGCCGGAAAATGCATTGCGCTCAGCCGATCAAAGTATTGCTTCTGCGAAGGAGTTTGGGTTTACCAATGAACTGGCAATGGCATACGAATTCAAAGCAAGATTATATGCGCAACTTGGTGATGCCAATGCTGAAACTGAAGCCTTGAGTAAATGCTATCTTCATTATAAACAATGGGGTGCATTAAGTAAGACTTCACAGTTAGAGACCGGGTATCCCTATTTGCTCAATGAACATGCGAATGACCCGATGATCACGCAATCAAGGTCCTTTACCAGTAGAAGTATTGGTAATAAACTGCTGGATTTGTCTACCATTTTAAAGGCGGCATCCGCCATCTCAAGTGAGATCCAGCTAAAACGGGTGATTCCTACCTTGCTGAAAATTGTCATAGAAAACGCAGGGGCTCAATCTGGAAGATTCATTCTGATTGAAGATGGAGAGCCATTAGTATATGCTATTGGAAATAAAGATCAGGAAGTAAAAATGATCACTCCTCAATCCATTGAAGCTACAGATGGATTGTCAACTTCCATCATTAATTATGTTCATCGCACCAGGGAACATGTGGTGTTGGACGAAGCTTCAGAAAGTAACAAATTCACCAGTGATAATTATCTGATCACTAATGAAGTAAAATCCGTACTTTGTTTACCGATCTTGCACCAGGGCCAGTTTCTGGGAATCATATACCTCGAAAACAACCTGATAAAAGGTGCCTTTACCCTGCAGCGCATCGACCTGTTGACACTGCTTTCTGGTCAAATTGCGGTAACGCTGAACAATGCGCTGCTGTATGATCACCTGGAGCAGAAAGTAGAAGAACGTACCAAACAGATTGAAGCGCAAAAGGAGCAACTGAACAAACAAAACTCAGAACTTAAATCAATCAATGCTGAGAAAGATTATCTGGTGAGTCTGGTCTCTCATGACCTGAGAACTCCTTTATACGGAATCAGGAGTTTTGCCGGACTAGCAGCGAGAAAGCTACAGGATGAGAAAACGAAGGAATATACTGAGCCAATCATTGAAACCATTGACAGACTGGATGCCATGATCACCCGCATTCTGGACATCAATGCGATAAATGCCCGGGAGATCAAGCTTCAGATTGAGGAAATTAACCTGAATCAAGTGGTTAAAAATGTGATCGACAATCATTTGCCATTGGCTTCTGACAAGGAAATAACCATAACCCCGGCATTAAATGATCAGGATGTGACCATTCATTTGGACAAAAGCTACCTCACGCAGATACTTGATAATTTATTATCCAATGCCATCAAATACTCGTTTCCAAAAACCACGGTAACCGTCAGGCTTGAGCATCAAAGTGAGGGCATTACCAGAATTGCGATTCAGGATCAGGGACCAGGGATCAGTAAGCGTGATCAGAGATTGCTGTTTAACAACTTTCAAAAGCTGTCAGCCCAACCAACGGCTGGAGAAAAATCAACCGGACTGGGGTTGGCCATTGTGAAGAAGTATGTGGACTCTATGGATGGTAAAGTATGGTGTGAAAGTGAATTAGAAAAGGGTTCTACCTTCATTATTGAATTTCAATCGCTCAGGTAAAACCCAAACCAGCTATGTTTATGCTGCAACAGTAACCTTGGATTTGTTAAGCACCATATTCAGCTCTTCCAAATTGATTTTAGCAATTCTTTTCAGAACTCTGGCGAGTAAAACATTTTTCAATGTGTTTGCCAGGCTATTGCGTACTTCATAGCTTATGGTATACTTAACCACTGTTGCTTGTGCTCCTTTTTTCGCCAGCTCATATTTTATATCTATTTTACCAATTTCCAGAGGCTTTTCTGAAGCATCCTCCTCTACCCTGCTTTGTTTCCAGTCCAGCAGCTTCTTTTCCAAAAATGAAGGGTTAACCTTGAAGAACTCCAGACCTGTTTGTCCAGGGTCGATGATTGGAATATGCCGAATGACCGAATTTGCCATTCTGGATGGAATGCCAGCATTAGAAATTAACTCAAAGATTGTTTCCGTGTCCTGATTGATTGTTTTTGAGATTGTAATTTTTTTCATATTCTCTGGCTTGTTAATTACAATTCAAAAGTAAGTGGCCAGAGTACTTAATGGAAGACTTTGCCGGTGACATCTGGTGGACATCATTAGATTTTCACCTACATTTCGAAGATAAATTGCCTTAAATCGTCATTTGCAGTAAGGTTTAACTTCTTTTTCAACCGGTTGATTGCCTTTTTCAATGCCACTTCAGAGGAGCCCGTCATTTGGGATATTTCAAAGTTCCCCATACCCATTTTGATGTAAGCACATAGCTTTCGATCATTAATACTAAGCGTTGGATACTGCTCATTGAGTTGTTCAAAGAAACCACTATGCATCTTTTCGAAGTGTACCTTGAAGGTATCCCAGCTTTTATTCAAATCGAGTTGAGCCTTAATTTGCTTTTCAATGGAACGGATGTCCGTAGCATATACGTGATTGGTAATCCGGTCCAGCCTGTTGACTTGCTCCATTAATTGTTCCATCAAGGTATTTTTCTGGAAATCAAACATGGCCATGCTGCTCAGTTCACGTTGCTTGAGTTCCAGGGCTTCCTGCATCAACACTTTCTCTTTCTCCAGCATCGACCGAATTTGCTCATGCTGCCATTTGATTCTTAAGGTGGCTGAACTTCTTGCCCGGAACTCTATGGGGTTAAAAGGTTTTCGAAGGAAATCAACTGCACCTGCTTCCAGTGCTTCCTGCAGGTTATCAGAGTTGGTCATAACACCGGTTGCTACAATGATTGGTATATCTTTGGTGTCATCATTGGCCTGCAGCATTCTAATGGCCTCAATTCCATTCACTTTAGGCATTTGCCAATCCATAATGATCAGGTCTGGATGCTCTTTTTGTGCCAGCTCATATGCGACCTGTCCATTTGGTGCATAGAAAATGTGATCCGTCTGACTTTTAACTATACCTATGATCACTTCCACATTGTTGTAATCATCATCAGCGATCAGCAGTTTTATATCTTTTAAAAAATTATCCACTACCTAATCAATAAGATTTAATAATTCCTTATACCGTTCTTCGTTGGCTTGTTTAATCGCCAGATCAAGGTCGTCCCTCCATTGAGAAGTTTCCAGGTCCGGGGTAAATTGGTTGAGTATTTTATTGATTTCACCTACCTGATAAATTTGAAGTTGCCGTAATTCAGGTAGATAAGGTTTAATCAACGCCTTGTCAGCTTCCGAAATGGCTTTAAGTACATTGGAATCATAAAACACTTTTTCACTATTTACTATAGCTTCCGGATCGCGTTCAAGTGTGAGACTAATACAAAACTCACTTCCCTTTCCCTTTATTGAACTAACAGCAATGGTCCCCTGATGTGCTTCTACAGCCATCTTGCAGAAAGTAAGGCCCAACCCGGTTGACGGAGATTTCGAAAGATGGGATTTTTCAGACTGCCAGAATTTGTCAAACACATACGGCAATTCCTTCTGATCAATTCCTTCGCCCTGATCCTTTACTAAAATATTGCAAACGGGATAGTTCTTACGGTTTATGATTTCTGACCGAATAGCAATGGTTTGGCCTGAGTCAGAGTGTTTAATTGCATTGGTAATTAAATTTACTAATACCCTTACCATCAACGCTTTATCAACCGTTAGCTGGAGATTTCTGTGAATATCAATTTCCGCATTTAGACTTTTCATTTGAAAAAACAAAGCAGTCTGTTGTCGGGCAGCTTCAATCAGATCGCCTAAAGCGTGAGATTGCATGTTGATCTGCATTTTGGCCTCTTCAAATTTTTGAACATCCAACATATTGGTCACTAAGTGCAGCATCACATTTCCAGATTGACTGATTGTGTGCATCTTTTTATCATAGGGTTCGCTTTCAGACAATCCTAAAATGGTATTCAGTGAATTCTTCATGTCATGAGCGATCATATGAGTCAGACCTTCCTTGAAGTTGGAGAGTTCCTCCAGTGCCTGGTTTTGTCTGGATATCAGTTGATGGTCACGGTTCTTTCTTCGATAGGATACAAACGCGACTATGAACAGCCCTGCAAGTAACACAATAGCAGCAATCGAGAAGTATAAGATTAACCTGTTGCGATCTCTCTCAGCCTGATTTTGTAAAGCCAGCTTTTGAGCTTCCAGTTCAAGCAATTGCTTTTCTTTATTAAAAACATGCTCAGCCTCCATTCTTGCCAGTTCTCCAGCTTTCTCCACATCAAATATGGAATCCTTAAGCGCCTCTGATTCCTTATAATAATTCAAAGCCGACTCATAGTCTCCAAGCTTCTCCTGATTTTTACTCATTAAGAGGCTTGCCCTCATGATAATGTCTTTTACCTTTAAGTCACTGGCAATCTCGTGCGCTTCCCGAGCCAACTGGAATGACCGCCTATATTCACCTTTCTGGTAATATGCTTCACCCATATTGCCCTTACATTGTGCAATCAGAATGGGGTTATTGCATTTTTGACCTTTGTCAATTCCTGTTTTGGCATAAAAAATTGCGGAATCGTAGGATTGTTGCTTCAACATTAATTGCGACATATTGGTATACACCATCCAGCCACAGACATCAGTATACTCATTCATCAATTGCATTGCCCGGCGATAATAATGATGAGCACTGTCCAGCTTATCCAAATTGAAATAAACCATTCCAACATTGCTTAGCGTATTGGCCAATTGTCTTTTATCTCCTATGTCTTCATGATATTTCTTTGCCTTCAATCTGTACTCAAGCGCCTTATTGTATTGATTTCGATCCATATGGACATTGGCGATGCTTGAATATATAGATCCAATGATTTGTTCTCCTGTTCCGTCAACAGTTTGCTCAGCTTTATAGAAATAACTTAGCGCATTATCTACCTGCCCCAGATTTCTGTAAGCAATACCCAGGTTGCTGTAACTCACCGCAATTGCCCTAGCATTATTGGTATGCAACTGAACCTCAAGTGCCCGTTTGAAATACTGAATGGCCTTCTCATAGTCTGGAACACCCAGGTAGATTGAACCAATATTCGCCAGTATCTTCGCCTGATTTTCATGACTTCCCACAGCGTCATAATAATCCTGGCTTTTCTCCATTAATGCAGCTGCCTCATCAAACTCTCCTTTGAAGTAGTGAATAATGCCCAGGTTCGTGTTCAGGTTGGCGACAGTTTCCTGGTCATTGAGTTGAAGGGCATATTCTTTGGACTGCAGATAGTAACTGTATGCGGAATCATATTCACCTTTCATATAAAATCCAATCCCGACCCTGTTGAGGGATTTTGATCGTCCTGGTAAATAATTTAATTCAACAGAAAGGTCATAGGCCTGCTTAGCCAATAGCACTGTACTGTCCGGATTTTTGCCAAACAGTGCGTAGGAAAGGGCACACAAAGTCTGAACTTTGAGCGTATCTTCCTTTGCTTCAGAAAGTACCAGCACCAGGCTATCGATATTAGCATTTTGTCCTACTGCCAACCCCATATGCAGGGTTGTAATTACTATAGCTGATAGCATTCGTATTTGTCGAACGAATTGCATACACATATTTAGTGCTTAATTCCCAAAATGAATTAACAGAAGCTAATAAATTTAGCCCTATCAATTGAGGATATGATCGAAATTCTTGATTATTGGGCTTTGATGAGGACAACAGGCATTGATTTGCTTCAAAAATTGTCTACCTTACAAGTATTATGAACAATTAATTCACTCCTTACGCTCCTGCAATGTCATCAAAGATTGTATGCGAGCTTGAAAAGTACCTCTGGTACAAAATCCTTTATTCACTTTAAATTTTTTAGATATGCAACGCATTGTTTATTACGTTGCTGTGACCTTGGATGGTTTTATTGCCGGACCCGGAAATGACATTAGCATGTATTTGCCGGATGGTCCGGGAGTCAGGCAATACCAGGAAGACCTCAAATCCTTTGGCACAGTGATCATGGGTAGAAACACCTATGAATTTGGTTATCAGTTTGGTTTACAACCCGGACAACCCGCCTATCCTCATATGGAACATTATATATTTTCAGATCGCTTGCATTTAGACAATACTCATGAGAAAGTTCATGTGTGTAAGCCTGAAATCAAGAAGATCGAGGAGATCAAGTCAACTGCCAATACAGATATCTATTTGTGTGGTGGAGGAACTTTTGCTGGATGGTTGATGGAAAACCAGATGATTGATGTTATGAAGATTAAGCTGAATCCAGCTATTGCTGGGGGTGGTATTCCATTGTTTCATGGATTGAGCAAAAGCTACCACTGTAAACACAAGCACACAGAGTCATTCGAAGACGGCCTGCAAATCCTAACGTATGATGTGATTCACCAAAATTCAGAATGAATTTGATCAATCTTTAATCGATGTAAATAATTGGATACAGTGTATTTTCTCAGACTTAATTCGAGAAAAATAAAATTGATAGTTGAAATAGTATTATCAATTCAGGGAATAGGTTAAATTTAGTTACCACCTAGATTAACAAATAGTACCCAAAATTAACGATATATGAAAAACACTGTATACCAATTATTTTTTGCGTGTCTTCTTGTGCTGGCCTGCAATGGTTTGCTGGCCCAGGGAGTTACAACCGCGTCCATTAGTGGCCAGGTAACTGATCAGAATGGTGAAGGGCTCCCCGGAGCGTCTGTAATCGCCATACATTCACCCACAGGAACTGAATATGGAAATTCAACCAGGGTAGATGGAAAATTTAACTTACCTAACCTTCGTGTTGGTGGGCCATATACAATCACAGTATCCTTTGTAGGATTTGAAAGCATGACCCAGGAGAATGTATACCTGGCATTAGGACAGAACCTGAACATTGACTTTGAACTCAGAGAAAGTTCGCAGGAGCTGGAAGAAGTAGTCATTGTGGCAGAAAACGAAGTTTTCGATGATGATAAACAGGGTTATACTTCAAACTATGATAACGCCCTGATCAGGAAAATGCCAACCATTACCAGATCCAGTGCTGACATCTACAGGCTTACCCCTGCCTCGGATGGTAACTCATTTGGAGGCCGAAACGATCAGTATAATAACTTTTCACTGGACGGATCGATTTTCACTAACCCATTTGGTCTTGATGCTGCAACACCAGGAGGTCAGACAGATGCCCAACCAATTTCACTGGATGCTATTGATCAAATACAGGTGTCTGTAGCGCCGTATGATGTTACTCAGGCCGGGTTTACGGGTGCTGCGATCAATGCGATTACGAAAAGTGGAACTAACGAACTGAAAGGTACCGTATTTGGGTTCAGCAGATCGGATAACCTGACTGGAAAGAAAATTGAAGGCGAAGAGATTTTTGTTCCAGACTTAAGTCAACTTCAAACAGGCTTTAGCTTAGGCGGACCAATCGTGAAGAATAAAGTTTTCTTCTTTGTCAACTTTGAAATGGAGCGACGAGAGGATCTGGGATCGGCATTTGTAGCCAATACCGGAAGTGGAGCCCTCAATGAATCAAGAATTCCGGAGCAGGACCTGATTGATGTTAGGGATGCACTAAGATCTATCGGTTATGATCCCGGAGCGTATCAGGGATTTATTCACAATACAGATAACCAGAAAGGAATTGCCAAAATCGATTGGAACATCAACAAGAATCACACCCTGGTAGCAACTTACAATTTCCTGGATGCGTCAAAACAAAAACCGGCACACCCAAGTGCACTGGGAAGAAGAGGCCCGGATGCTACCACCATACAGTTTCAAAACTCAGGATATCAGATCAACAACAAGATACATTCAGGACTACTGGAATTGAGGTCATTGCTGGGCACAAAATTCTCCAACAAGCTTCAGGTAGGATACACCAAATTTGATGACAGCAGAGATCCAATGAGCACACCATTTCCAGTTGTCAACATCAATCAGTTTGGGGTAAGAGGAATTGTTGCCGGACATGAACCGTTTTCAATTCATAACAGGCTGGATCAGGATGTTATCCAATTCACCGATAACTTCGATATCTATGCCGGTAATCATACCATTACAGTTGGAACATCATTCGAGAAATTCAGCTTCGATAACTCATTTAACCTGGGTGTGTATGAACCATTTGAGATCCCCGGTGTAACCCCTCCATACAACAATAACATTGATTATTACCCTGGAGGATCCTTTGGGCCTGGGTTTAATTCAGTACAGGATTTCTTGAATTTTGTCAATACCAACAACACAGATGGGATCAGTCAACTGGAAAACATTGCCAACTACTCCCAATCAGTATTTGATGGCAACAATGCTAACGACACCTGGGCCCTTGCCGAAACTAATGTTGGTCAATGGGCCGTTTATGTGCAGGATAAAATTGCACTGACTGATGATTTCACTTTAACGGCGGGTGTGAGAATGGATTTGCCGTTGTACTTTGATACCAGCGAAAAAATTCAGGAAAACATCGATAGAAACTGTTGTTATGACCCCTCCATTATCTATACAGATGAAAATAATGAATCAGTAACATTTGATCATACTGTTTTACCAAAACAAACACCATTGATCTCCCCACGAGTTGGATTTAACTGGAATGTTGGTGGTGAACAAGTACTGCAGGTGAGAGGTGGTACAGGATTATTTACTGGTAGGTTCCCGTTTGTGTGGATAGGAAACCAGGTTGCGAACCCCAATACATTTTTCTATAACATGACCGCTAACGACTTTAAATTCCCTCAGGTTTGGCGATCAAACATTGGGTTCGACAGACAGTTCAATGGTGGATGGGTCGCAACACTAGACCTCAATTACACCAAAGACATCAATGCCATGATGGTGAGAAATTATGGTCTTGGAGGATCACCTCAGGGCACATTGAATTCCCCAGGTGACAACCGTCCGTATTATTTGAGCTCCCAAAAAATTAATAATGCGTACATTTTCACCAATACTGATGAAGGATATGCATTTAACCTGACCGCAGAGATTAAAAGAAGTTGGGAAAATGGTTTGTACACCAGTCTTGCCTATAATTTCCTGGACGCCAAAGATGTTACCTCAATTGAAGCGGAGATCACCAGTGACGCATTTGATAGAAATCCCGCTTTGGGAGATGTGAACCAAACAGTACTGGCTCCATCTATCTATGGAAACAAGCACCGTATTGTAGGTAACATTTATAAGAACTTCACCTATGGAGGAGGCAAATGGGGAACAACGATTTCAACTTTCTTTGAATATGCTCAGGGAGGAAGATTTAGTTACACTTATTCCGGTGACATCAACAATGATGGTGCGCTAAGCTTTGGTAATGACCTGATATATATCCCAACAGATGCCGAAATTGATCAGATGAACTTTGCGGATACACCAGATCCTGTTGATGGCTCTACAGTAACTGCCGCTCAACAACGTGCTGCTTTAAAGGCATTTATTAGCCAGGATGATTACCTCAGTAAAAACCGGGGTGAATACTCAGAAAGAAATGCGATCCTAAGCCCCTGGTATTCACGATGGGACCTCAGATTACTTCAGGATTACAACCTCTCAAATGGTCATCAAATCCAGTTTAGTGTTGACATTTTGAACTTCGGGAACTTAATCAGTTCTGATTGGGGTATTAGACAGTTCCCTACCAATACACAAATTATTGGTGCTTCAACTGATGCCTCTACCGGGGATGTTGTTTACACATTTGATCCTTCCCTTACCGAAACCTTTACCCCTGAAACAGGATTAATCTCCAGGTGGCAGTTGCAATTTGGCTTGAGGTATACCTTTTAACCATTTAATGACATAAATAAGAAATCCGGACTTGAGAAAGTGCCGGATTCTTTTTTACACCACTAAATAGACAAGCCTGCCCCAGGTCGGTATGGGCAGGTCTTGTTTACCCCTGTCAGGGCTACTGTTCAAACTTACTCACAACTATTTACGCTTGCACCTCGCTTAATAATAGCGATCGGTTATTAGTTTGCTCTTTGATGCTTCTATTCAATTTAATTTCGGGGCTTACAAAATTTCTTACTTTATTAAACCACAGGTAGTATTGTTCTATTATCGCTTTCATATCTTCTAACTTTATATTTCAAAATTCGGCAATGCACGAATAAAGATTCTGTCAAAAGCCTTCAATATATTGCCACCTCAAAATTTCACATAAAAAAAGTCCTGTCTTCTAGAGAAAACAGGACTCTGCACATGTTATTAGAAATTGAGATAGTGTTTGAAAGATTAAGATCTTCGCAAACTGTTATTGATCAGGCTTACCACCTGCTTACTTTCCTTTTTATCACACTTAATCTGGCAAATTACCTTCAAATCATCATTTTGCTCAAAAGGTCTTCCTTTCAAAAACTCGGTGATCGTTGCTGATTCTACTCTGTTTTTTACTTTGTTGTACCAAACATAGTATTCTTCTGTAATTGCTTTCATACATCAAAGAAGCTGGTTCAGCACTTAAATATTCTGCCAAAGGACTTCATAATTATGACTTTTGGGATCACAGAAGGCTTATAAATTGGATGGAACCTCAATCTGACCTATTCTAAATATTGGAAACATCCTCTGGCGTATCCAGGTCTAATAAATTTTGGTGATGTTCATACAGGTGTAAATGCGCCATCGATAAATTAGTTAGAAAGCTTTTAGCTCCTTTATCTCCTTCGAGGTGCAATAATGATTTGAAAAACTTTCTTGGAAAAATAACCGGAACTCCCGGACTTCCCGAATAGGAAGAAGCAATACATTTACCAGGAAACTGAGCACTTAGTGTTATCATTCTTTGCAAGTCCTGATTATTAATAAACGGTTGATCAGCCAGCACAATTAACACATGATCTATTGCTTTAATTGAATCAACATAGGCGATGGCCTGAGCAACACTTGTTCCTAATCCCCTGTCCCACAGTTCATTTTGAATGATCCTTATGTCTGCTGGTAATGTTGCCGCAATCAGTTGACTATTGGCCCCTGTAACACATCCCGTGAAGGCCAGATCCAGATAAGTCAACTTTTCCAGTACATGTAAGATCATTGGCTTGCCATTAATGTCCATGACTTGTTTTGGTTGTCCCATTCTGGAAGAACCACCAGCGGCCATTACCATTGCGGCTAGACGCATGAATCAGGATTTTAAGTGACTTAGTTTATAAATTACTTCGCTGAGGGCTTTTTTTCTGGTTACCGCGATGATCTCTGCGATAACAGACACTGCAATTTCCTGAGGTGTGACAGACCCAAGATCCAATCCAGCTGGTGAGCTAATCATTTCCAGTCTGTCCAGATCAATCTCGGGATCATAAGACAACAGTTCATCGAACAGCATGTTTTTACGTCCCATTGACCCGATAATTCCAAAATAACAATATGGTTCCTTTAGTAATGCCAGTGCATATTGAAAGTCACGGGAATAACTGTGCGTCATCAGAATGATAGCGGTCTGATCATCAAATCCTAATGATCCTATATTGTCGGGTTCTATTGCTACCACATCAGATGCTCCCGGGAAATCAGACAATTCTCTGGGGTCTTTCACAGCGCAAACGACTATAACCTCCATCCCGGCACTGCTGGCAATTACTGACATCTGAACAGCATCATGCTCCGTCCCAATGATCACCAAACGCAATGCAGGTTTTATCACATGAGTAAATACCTCTGAGCCATCTTCAGGATGAAAGTCATCACGCATGGGGAAAGCTTTTCCATTCAGCGTAATCACAGACCCAATTTTCGCTGAAGGGCCTATATCTTTTTTGAAATGTGATTCTACTTTCAATGGTTTCCTTTGAGTCAATACACTTTTCCATGCATCAAGCATTGCATTATCAAACCTTACAGGTTCCAATAATAAGTAAATGACTCCTTCACAACCCAAACGGTATCGACCATCATAGGTCATCATCAGAGGAATGCCTGTATCAATAACTTGTAATGCCTGCCTTACAACTTCTTTTTCAACACATCCCCCACTCACAGCTCCAGTGGTCTCACCAAACTCACTAATTAACATGCTCACACCCGGTTTCCTATATGAGGATCCTTCCAGTGCAACTACGGTAGCCAAAACAGACTTAACTTTATCCGCCTGATATTGAGTGATTCGGTTAACTATTTTTTTAAGTTCAAAAAGCATCTTATGGAATGTTTGGTGGGGTGCTTACAGTAACAATTTACTTTATTTCCAATAATTTTAACGCTCAGATGATAAATTTTAGATTAGCGGTAAAATAGGAAATTGAACAGCAATCATGAGTAAGTTAAAAAGCACAATCAATCAGTCTATAATTGCCATTATATGTATAATGATACTGGGTTGTACCAGCGGAGAAAAGAACACCACAACTCCCGGCAGATTGTCGGCCTACGAAGAAAAGCTCAGGGACTATGACTCTTTAAAGCAGTCTACGGTTATGGTTCTTGGAATACCTCATTTTGATGGAACCATATTTGCACAACAACAAGCATTACAGGAGCTGGTTGAAATGCTTAGTTCCTTTGAACCAACCAAAGTAGTAGTAGAATGGGAGCCAAAAAGATCGGCAATGGTCAATGAGTCCTACCGTAAATATTTAAAAGATGAATCCATCATCAACAAGCAGGTCAACGAGGTGTACCAATTGGGATTCAGACTGGCTAAGAAGGTAGGAAATGATAGTATATATTGTTTTGATGATCAAACTGAATTCATCGGTTCACTTGAAAATTTCACTTTCGACCGATTTCGAAGATATGCAATGGCGAATGATTCAGGTTTTTATGATCGATATGAACATTTGATCATAGATAACTACAATCAGAACGAAAAGATCTTCAAGGAGCTTAATCTCAGGGATGAAATTATACTACGGAATTCTCCCACCGCACAAAAGATCAACCAACAGCGCATGCATGCCTATGAGGTAAGAGCTGGTATTCAAAAGAACTGGATCGGTCCTGATTGGTTAGGTCGTTGGTACCAGCGAAATGTCAGAATGATGGCTAATGTGATGAAAATAAACGAACCAGGAGACCGGATTTTAATTATTGTAGGTGATAATCACAAATGGACATTGGATGCGCTATTTGAGTACAATCCGGAATTTGAAGTCGTTAGTAGTTGGGAATTCCTCAACGCTTTAGCTAAATAGTAATCATCACCATACAAAAGTGAATAAACTGCAGAACAACTAAAGTACTACGAAGGACCGGTTTACCAGGAAATAGCAAATTCACTATAATCAGACCAACAAATACCGATGAGTCAATCAGAACAAACCTGATGGCTGCTGTTGGTCTGATTAATTCCAAACACACCGTAAAAAGCAGGTACAACGCCAGTAATTTCAATACGATATGTATACTGGATTCAAATTTTGCCTTTAGGTCTATAGGATTGGAGCCCTCCATGTTGGGGAAAAAAGTAGTAACCATCAGAAACACAATTACCGGTGGAATTGAGGTCAGCACAAACATTAAAAAACTGTCGCTTATAAAAATTAACCGCATCCAGTAAGTATACCAAACCAGGATAAAGTAGATGAATAAAGAAACAACCCAAAGGTTAAATTCCCAATATGGTTGAATCCTATCTCGTTCCCGGATCATTTTACCTACTGAAACCAGAAAATCAGCAATCGCAAATGCAAACAATATGCTTATAAAAATGGTCAGGTATTCGGTAAAAGTGAACCCGTTAATTTCATCAGGAAAATTGGCTATCTGCATTCAGGCTTTGTTTTTGGAGCTCAAATTAATACAATCCTGTGAATACATTGTGCTCAAGCATTAAGCAGAAATGAATTATTTACACGCAATTTGGTTTTATATGGAGCATTCATGTTAAATTTCTTTACCACTATTTAATTCACCTAAAATTTTATAATGTATACCAAAAGGATTTACACCACCAAACAACTGGCCATCTGGACCAGGTTTGAAACCCTTTTTTTCTTTAGTTACATCCTTATCTCCGTAGGACTCTACGAATTTCTGGACCTTAAATGGTTGAGGATTCCGTGGACACCTCTAGCCCTGATAGGTACTGCTGTTGCCTTTGTTATTGGTTTCCAGAACAACTCTGCCTATGGTCGAATCTGGGAAGCCAGGAAAATATGGGGTGGGATTGTTAATGTCTCCAGAACTTTTGGGATGTTCGTTCAGGATATGCTGACCAATGAACGAATGGATGAAAAACTACCAGATGAAGAAATCCAATCGGAAGTAAAAAAGCTCACCTACCGTCATATAGCCTGGATGACCGCTCTTCGTCACGCCATGCGTGCGCCCAGGACATGGGAAACCATCAGTCAACAGCGGACCAACCGGGAATGGAACCTGCAACCACCAGAAAAAATCACTACACTGGAGGATGATCTTATACTATATTTATCCGATGAAGATAAAGAATACCTGAAATCGAAAGACAACAAGCAAACGGCCTTACTATATCTGCAATCTCATCACTTGCGGGCACTTAAAGAAAAGGGAGTCATATGGGAATTTGCATTTCTGGAGTTGGAAAATGTTTTGAAGGACTTGTTTGATCTACAAGGCAAATCAGAAAGGATTAAGAACTTTCCTTATCCCAGGCAGTTTGCAACACTGAATCATTTCTTTATGTGGATTTTTGTGATACTGCTTCCCTTAGCTCTGGTTCCACAATTTGCAGAAATAGGAATGGAGATCTCAGAAACATTTCCATTGATTGGTCGCATATTTGTGTGGTTTAGCATTCCATTTTACGTGATTGTTTCCTGGGTATTTCATACGATGGAAAGGATTGGCAAAACTGGTGAAAATCCATTTGAAGGTACTGCTAATGATGTGCCAATATCCACTATTGCGCGAGGAATTGAAATTGATCTACGACAAAACCTGGGAGAAAAGAAGGAGGATATCCCATCGCAATTCCCGGTAAGAAAGTATACGCAGTTGTAATGATTCACTATTAAAAAAAAGAAGATGCCCTTTTGAGGCATCTTCCCATTTCAATAAATAAAGGTAAAGTCTATTATATTCTCTTTACATCTACTGCATTCATTCCTTTTCTTCCAGGCTCTTCGTTGTATTGCACCCTGTCATTTTCTCTAATCTCGTCTACCAATCCGCTCTCATGAACAAAGATGTCTTTATTTGAATCTGTGGGTGTAATAAAACCAAATCCCTTGGTATTATTAAAGAACTTTACGGTTCCTTCTTTCATAATTGTAATACTTAAATTTGTTATTAATTAAAATCTTATATCAACCCTCTTCAGGTCATTATCATTTCGTTTCTAACACCATAATTCTCTGAACTTCTTTGTGGAGCATCTTCAATGGAGATACGCTATCAATGAAGTCAGCGCCAATAGCATTCTTTGCCATCGGTACTATCGAAACTTGTCAGTAAAGGAAAGGATATCTTATTTAGAGGTCTTTTTCTTATCTTACATGGTCTATTCGTGGTGAATGAATGGACCGTTTCTTGTGGACAAAGGTAAAACTATTTACATTCTGTTCCTAATTGTACAATTACGAATAATTTAAAATTCTATTCAAACAGTACTCTTCAGAAACAACCCTTTAATCGACAATTTCCCCAACCCTATCTAATAAATCATAATTAGCCGGTTTTCTTTCATATCTTCACTAACGGTTTACGAATTAGGCATAATTCAAAAATGCTTATGTAGAATTTAAGTTGCACTAATGGGACAATCGCAGCAGGCAGCACATATGAAAATAGGGAGCACTTCTATCGAAACAGAGGAAATGCTGAAAGACATTTCTTTTGAAGATACCTTCACCATGGTAAAACATGTTTGTGCTACCAGAATAGCCGGAACAGTCATAGAACTGGATGGCAAAATTATCTGTGAAAAGTCCACCAATCCACGAGACCCCGATAAAGCATTACTCAAAGAACTTTGGAAGGACATTAAAACTGCGGGACTGCTCTCGATTTACGACATTAAACACTACAACAACTATTATAAGATAGCCACCACCAACAAATCAAAAATTGCCTGCTATTTTGGAATTCACATTGTCAATGATGACCTAAAAGCTAATATCACACTTTACACCTGCAGTAATCAACCATTGAAACTTTCCGGAGAGCAGTTAGATCTGTTTCAGGCCCAGGCAAGACAATTCAGTAGTCATGTATTTGCCAAGTTGGCGCTGGAGATAACCAATAACAGGCTCAAAAGCACCCGAAACATTCTCAGTCACCACGAGCAAAACTATCAGTCAGTACTGGATAGCACAGGTGATATGATGTTTGAGCTGGATATGAATGGTAAGTTCATCGCGATCAACCAGCTATTGAAGAACGCATTGGGATATTCCGAAGAGGAGTTTGCAGACATGCACTACACTGATTTGGTTCCCGCCTATAAAAGGAGAAAACTGGAGCAATTTTTTGAGGGGCAATTAAAAGAAAAGAGCGATGATCAAATCACTGAGTTCCCGTTTAAAGCGAAAGACGGTAGTACCAAGTGGGTTGGTTTGAAAGTAGCCATCAACTACCCCAATGAAAGCGAACGAAAATTTGTGGTCGTTGCGAGAGATATTTCCAGAGAAAAAGAAGCAACCAACAAGCTGGCAAAATACAGAAATGGGCTAAAGCTGATCAATGAAATTGCATCTAATGCCAATTTTACACTGAAAGAGCAATTGTACATGGCGCTGGAAGTAGGAAGCAGTTATCTGGGACTTGAAGTTGCCGTAATTGGTCAGGTGATTGATGATATGTATTATGTCAAATTTCACCAATTGGCTCATCCCGATTACGGAGTAAAACTGAAAGACAGCTACAAATTAAAAAATGTATTTAGTGACATTACATTCCGACAGGATGATGTGATCACGATTGCCCACAGTAAAGAATCAGAATATGGAAACCATCCCTGTTACCTGGAACTGGGCATGGAATCATACATTGGCACACCATACTACATCAAAGGTAAAAAAGAAGGTACAGTAAGTTTCTTTTCACTCTCTCCACGGTCAGCATTTGATGACAATGAAATTGACTTCATCAAAATCTTTGCAAGATGGATAGGCTTTATTCTGGAAAGAGAGAGAAATCAGAGTTCATTGCTATCCGAACAAGGTATGCTACGTGCTTTTGCTTCCTTCTCTCCTGCTGCTATCGCAATGTTTGACACAAACATGGAGTACCTTGCTGCCACAGAAAAGTGGATTGAGGAGAATAACCTGATGACTGGTAAGATCCTGGGAAAAAACTACTACGAAGAGTTTCCGGAAAGTAAAGAGGAATGGAAAGA
This sequence comes from Cyclobacteriaceae bacterium, assembly GCA_965243755.1. Taxonomy (GTDB): domain Bacteria; phylum Bacteroidota; class Bacteroidia; order Cytophagales; family Cyclobacteriaceae; genus JANSWY01. The sequence continues at coordinate 2,530 of CBDEVW010000007.1, read as the reverse complement.
ATATCATCAACGGGCACTCAAAGGAGAAGTATTAAGTTTCGAAGAAGACTGGTACATCAACAAAAAAGGTGAGAAAGTATGGTTAACCTGGGCAGTGCGGCCATGGTATACTGAATCTCACGAAATTGGTGGGGTGATTATTTTCATGCAGAATATTTCACTTCAAAAGCAACAGGCAGAAGAACTGGTTAAAGCCAAAGAAGCGGCAGAAAAGGCATCACAGGCTAAGGATCAGTTCCTTTCCACCATGAGCCATGAGATCAGGACACCATTGAATGCCGTGATTGGTGCTGGTCACCTTTTACTGCAGGAAGACCCACGGGAAGACCAAATTCAAAACATGACATTGCTTAAAAACAGTGGAGAGCATTTGCTTTCACTAGTCAATGACATACTGGATTTCAACAAAATCGAAGAAGGTAAATTACACCTGGAAGACACCTCTTTTGACTTTTTGAAATTGATCTCCTCCATTCAGTTTGCTATGGAGCAGGCAGCACAGGAAAAAAATATAGACTTCAAGCTAGAGATCGATCAGGCCATACCATATGTGCTAAAAGGTGACCCTACCAGGATCAATCAGATACTGATCAATTTACTTAGCAATGCCATTAAGTTCACAAAGGTTGGCTTTGTGAAACTTGCTATTAAGCTGACGGCTCACGAAAAGGAGAATGTTAAACTTTACTTCGAAGTACAGGACAGTGGAATTGGCATCACCCAGGAACAGTTGAATTCAATTTTTGAGCGATTCACACAAGCCGATAAAGATACAACAAGAAAATACGGTGGAAGCGGACTTGGTCTCACCATTACCAGGAGATTACTGGAAATGATGGGCTCGGAAATTCACGTGAAAAGTGCGCCAGATGAAGGGTCGCGGTTCTATTTTGATCTGTTATTGAAAGAAGGTGACCAAAACAATGTAGTGCGTGAGTCCACCCGGCCAACAGGGGATATTAAAACTGCCAGCTCTAAAAGAATTCTTCTGGTAGATGATCACGAGGTTAATCGCATCATGGCCAGCAAGTTCCTTACCAAATGGGGATTAGAAGTGGATTGTGCAGAAAATGGCAAAGCCTGCCTTGACATGATTGAAAACCAGGGCTATGATCTGGTCCTGATGGACCTTCAAATGCCTGAGATGGATGGGTTTGAAGCCACTAACCTGATAAGGGCGCGTAAAGAAAGTTACTTCCAGCAAATTCCAATCATCGCATTAACTGCTTCGGCACTGGTAGAGACCAGGGAAGAAGTGAAAAGAGTTGGGATGAATGATTATGTTACAAAACCATTCAATCCCAAAGTATTTAGAAACAAGTTGTCAATTCATTTGAATGACCCTTCCCTGGCGGAGTAAAGGACAAAAATGATTGTCTTAATCTGCTTCCGGGTAATGCTTCACACTGGAACCATCGTGTGAAATATGTCCATCAGGATCCTTTACTATGACAAAAACCCTTTCTGTGAGATTAGTACCTCCAAGATCACTCAATTTAACAGTTTCTTCAAAGATGAAAGTATTGTAAACTCCAGGTGGTGTTTTTGTAGATTTTTTGAATTCGATCTGATATCTGCTCTTTTTCTTCCCGGAGTAATCTGGGTCGGTCTCATCCTCCTGCTTGATGAAGGTGGGTTGATTCTTAAGTTCTCTGTCCACCGGGGCAAATACCACCACGTGAACTTCAAAAACTGTCTTAGAGGGATCCGTTGGAAGTGGGCGTTGTTTACTGAGGTAAACATAGGGTTTCATAAATTCCATTGTATTATTGTTTTATTTGCAATTCAAACTTTTCTAATGCTGGTTTCAGGTAGGCACAAATAACCCTGTCTTCTCTTCCACTGTCCGTGCTATCCATTGAAGCTAAACCAAGTGCTTCATGCGTCTGCTTCGAAACGATCATTGAGCCAGAATCCTGGTTTCTGGCAAAATCAGGGAAATAATCTGCAGTAGGAATCACTTCAAAGCCATAGAGATAGGTATCCCTCATCCTTACCATCATTTCGATTGCACTCACCTGTCCCTCGGTGTACCTGGTTTCTACTCCAGCTTTGTAAACCACCTCGTCCAATTGTGGCATTCCAGCACCCGATGGCTTAAGTGTAGAGCCATTGTTATAAAGTAATTCATTTTTTCAGCACTCTGTTGGTCGCCATATTATGTGTCAGGTCACTCAAAGCAAAATCGTACCTCTCATATTCATGGAGCTTGATATTACCTATAATCGATTGACTATAGTTTCCATCTCTTGGACTTGGACTACTTACGGCAGTGCCAAATCTTTCTTCCAACACGTGCGCACAGGTCACGATAAGTTCTTCTCCTTTCTTATTTGTGACAATAAGTCCCACGGTACCTTTGCTATTGGCTGGAATTAAACCGATGCTGCATCCCGGTTGGATTGGTGGTAAAGATGGCAATCTGGCAGCATAGATTCCAGATGGTTCAAATCAAATGCTTATAAGTGATTCCCGGGTATATGGGTAAACTCTTGATGATCTCGTTGACACGCAAAAATCCCTTTAATTC
>CBDEVW010000006.1:0-1157096 GCA_965243755.1 Cyclobacteriaceae bacterium | reverse complement strand
GCTTGGTCATGAGTTGGTGCATGCATTTCAATACCACCTGATTTTCAGTCATAATGAAAGGGAGCGCGAAAGAGTGGAGACCCTGAAAGCCATGCCAAGAAAAAGAGGTAAGAAAAAAACCGCTACTGATACGGTATTGGTACAACCACAGGATACCGTAGCAAACCTGATCGATTTTCGTAACCTGCCCTTATGGATGATTGAAGGGATGGCGGAATACCTTTCTGTAGGTAGAACGGATCCACAAACCAGTATGTGGTTGCGAGATGCCGTGAAGCATAACAGGCTGCCTTCCATCAAAGACCTCTATAACATGGCGGAATACTTCCCCTATCGGTGGGGACAGGCGTTTTGGGCATATGTAGTGGGTACTTACGGTGAAGAAGCAATGCTGCCGTTGTTCATAGAAACCGGTCAATATGGGATAGACAGGGCCTTGATAAGGAATACAGGAATGGATTCCAGGGCATTCAGTACTCAGTGGAAAAAGTCATTGCGTAGCTATTACTCAGGTGTTGACAGTTTATTTAATGTCACCCCGGATCTTGCCACCGGGCTAACCATTGATGATGAGGCCCGGATCAATGTCGGACCTGAGATCAGCCCTGATGGTCGCTATTACGTCTTTGTGAGCGAACGTGACTTGTTTGCGCTTGATCTTTTTTTGGCCGATGTGCAAACTGGTAAAGTAGTCAAAAAACTCACAACGACTTCCCGGTTGGGCCATCTGGATGCCATTGCATCCATAGAAACATCAGCGACATGGAGCCCTGATAGCCGGAGAATTGCTTATGTCGGTTTTCAAAAGGGTAAGAATGTACTGGTAGTGCAGGATGTCTTCTCCGGCAAAGTGAGTAATTATGAATTGGATGGTGTGCCAGCTTTCAGAACGCCCTCCTGGTCCCCTATCGGAGATTATATTGTGGTTTCGGGATTAGTAGATGGGTATGTGGATCTCTTTCTGATTGAGCTACAAAGCGGCCAGACCAAAAGGCTTACTAAAGACAGGTATAGTGAACTAATGCCTTCATGGTCAACTGATGGCGAAAAGTTGATTTACAGCACCGACCGATATACGCTGGACCGCATCTCCGAGCACGGTGATCTCTATTATCAAATCGAGGTATTGGACCTTAACACCTATGAAATCAACAGGCCTTCAATCAATGTTGGAGGAAACCAAATGAACCCACGTTTTGATCCTGATGGGCAGGGTATCTGGCTGCTGTCGGATCATGATGGCTTTCGTGACCTGTATTACTATCATGTGGAAAATGAAGTGCTGGAAAGGAAAACAAAACTATGGACCGGAATTACGGGCATTACCCCTTACGCCCCTGCCTTTAGTGTCTCAGGGCGCGGTGATCTGATCTATTCTATTTATATGCATAATCAGTTTGAGATATACAGGCACGACAAGGAAGATTTAAAGCTCATAGACCACAGAATATCAGTAAATTATAATGATCTGCCTCCATCAGTACAAGATAAGGTCACCACTTCTGTTGCTGCCATAATTCCAAATAGCACAGACACGGCATTTACACTCAAACATGTGCCTTATAAACCAAAGTTTAAACTGGATTTCATCAGTGGTCAGGCAGGTGTTGGGGTGGCCACAAGTTCCCTGGGGACAGCCTCAGGAATAAATGGTGGTGTTAATATGTTTTTTAGTGATATACTGGGTTATCAGCAATTCTTTACAGCGGTCTCATTAAATGGAGAGATTCAGGATTTTGCAATGCAAACTGCCTTTGTCAATCAAAAAGGGAGATTGCCATGGGGCGTGAGTGTATCGCATATCCCTTACAGGAGTGGCATCATGCGGTATGGAGGAGTGGAGCCTTTTTACATTGGCAATGATACCCTGTTGGCTCACCACTATATGTTTGATCTCTACCGCACATTTGAGGAACAACTGGCGGCCAGTGTTTACTACCCGTTAAATGTTCACAAGAGGTTCGAATTTTCGGGCTCAGTGGCCTATTATCATCGCTCATTGACCAGGTATCATACTTATTACTTCGGTCCGGTTCCATTAGCCAGTGGCAGGGAACGCATAAAAGATTCGAATGATATGTTCCTGGAAAGCCTGTCAGTGGCATTTGTTCATGACAATTCCAATTTTGCCATAACTGCCCCGGTATCGGGATCCAGGTACCGATTGGAGGCAGGACAGGTTTTCGGTGCGCTGAACTTCAACTCACTCATGGCCGATTACAGAAAATACGTGTTTGTAAAACCAGTGACGTTTGCCACCCGGCTTATGCACTATGGACGGTATGGCAATAGTAATCAACTGCAGCCATTATATATTGGTTATCCCGGACTTGTGCGGGGGTATTCATTAAACCGTCTGGTCAATTCCTTCCAGTATGACTATTCATTTATGCTGGATCAGATGGTTGGCACCAAAATTAGCATGATGAGTATGGAATTGCGGGTTCCGTTTACAGGGCCAAAACAATTGTCTCTGATTCCTTCGAAATTCCTGTTTTCCGACCTGGCGTTGTTTGTGGACAGTGGAGTCGCTTATCACCATTACAGCAGCCTTTTTGATGATACAACCACCGATTTGGGAACTAATACCTACAGGTCGGACCCTTTGCTTGTCACCAGTGTGGGACTCTCCTACCGAATAAATATTGGAGGATTGATTATTGAACCTTTCTATGCCGTGCCATTACAGGATGGGTTCAGGCCGGGAATGGGATTCAATATTTTGCCGGGATGGTAATATAAAAATGACACTACTATGAGAACCATAATGATCATATTGCTGATGTGCGTTGTTATACCTGGTTTCAGTCAAAAAAAGGAAAAGCCCAATGAGACCTTAAGCGCCACCTGTACCATTAACTCGGTAGACAGTATACCTGTTTCAGGAACTATAGTTTTTATAAAGACCAAAGAGGGAGTCAGGATCATAGGAAATGTTGAAGGATTGAAGCAAGGCCGATACGGTATACACATCCAAAATACCTGTGACAATGATGCCGGGCACTACAACCCTTCCAAAATGCCTCATGGAGGTCCACAGGAATTGAAAAGCCATAAGGGTGATCTGGGAAATGTAGTTGTCGACCGCTGGGGCAAAGCCCACATTGAATTTACGGACCCCTGGTTACAATTAAAAGGAAAACAAAGTCTGATTGGTAAGGTGGTTACCATCCATGCCAGACCCGACGATTTGAGGACCCAGCCAGATGGAAATTCAGGGCCTGTGATTGGTTGTGGGAAGATTGAGTTAAATCAAAATTAGATCATCACACCTAACTGTTTGTTTAAAATATTGGTTTATATTTAATCCATTATGATTCAATAAAACCTATATATTATGAAACCATTGATTGGAACGGTAATTTTTGCAACTGGGGTACTAGCCGGTTTTTTAATTTCCAGAAACTTCTTTCCACCTGATCCCTCCAAAGTGCCTGTTGACGTTGAAGTAGTCGATAAACCAACGAGGCTGGAAGTGGCCATCGCCTGTAATTACGGAGATATTTCGGTAACAGTAACCTGTAAGGAAAATGTTGATTGTGGATTGGAAGAACCTCTTGTCATTCCTTTGGAATTTGTAGGGCTAAATCAATTTGGATGTCGTTACTCTGCATATTTTCCTACTGATTGGGGATGCAACGAAGACATAGTCAATGGAAAAGTTGACCTGTCTCTGCAGGGTGCCGAGACTGAAGACATTGCTATCGGAGCATCAGTAGCATTTGCACGTTATGGACCAGGTGGAGAACTCTGTCATTCCCTTGTAGGTGTAACATTAAAAAGACAAGATTAAATCTGCTTCAGCAACAAAGGACATTCACCCTAATAGATGAATGTCCTGATCAGCTAAACACTTCAATCTACTGAAGTACCAATTTTTTTGAAGCTACGATCTCACCATTTTCAATGAGCAGGTAGTTAAATACTCCTGTACCAATCTCAGAGGCCCTGATCTCCAGTCCGCCTTCAGGAGCCAGTTGCTTGAATGTTTTGACAATCTTACCCTGCAGATCGGTGATCACTAAGTCCACAGTAGATGAAGCCCTGTAATTGATGTTGGTAATTCCTTTGCCAGGATTTGGAGCATTTTGCAATAGAATGGTCTGGTTCACACCATCACTCTGTTCTGTGTTTGATGCGTCCAGTTTGTTTTCCAACACCCTGATCCGATCTTCCAAGGTGGAAATGGTTGTTAGTAAATCCTCCGTATAGGAATGATTGTTATCCAGCTCTTTGATGGCTTCCACCAATACAGGAATTACCATGGTATAATCAACCGCATACGTGCCATCGTTGTGTTTTAAGACGGCCTCAGGAATGACTTTCTTCAATTCCTGAGCAATAAAACCATACTGTAGCCCCTCCGGAAAGCTCTTCTCCGGAATGTCCCTTTTGTATCGATACTTTAGCCCTTCCATCCTGAGAACCATGTCCAGAGGTGATTGAATCGGCTTTAGTTCTTTTTTGTAGTTTCTGTCTGATGACTTCCAATAGCCTGTTGCGTATGCATAACCATTGACATAAAGCGTGTAATCCTTTTGATAAGCAATTGATGGTATTGCCCCAATGCTTACATGATTTTCCTGGAAATTGCCATAAATCAGGTGACTGATACTATCATTACCGATCAGTAATTGATTTGATCCCTGGAGATTGGAGCCAGCTGAATGTCCAATAAAGACATTGTTATTCCCGTCTGCATTATTCATTCCCGCGAAATTTCCAATAAAGGTATTTTGGTTTCCTTCACACGAAAACCCAGAACTGGCACCAATGAACGTGTTATAGTAGCCGTAAATATTGTTGTTACCTGCTACTGCGCCGATGAAAGTATTGAGATCGCCCGCAATGTGTTTTTCACCACTACCCCTTCCAATGATGACATTTAGACTTCCTGTATCATTTGAATACCCGGCTTGTTGACCGATCATCACATTGTCGCCTCCAGATCGGTTATTGTACCCGGCATACGAGCCTAAAAATGTGTTGTTATTCCCAATTTGGTTACTCGAACCCGATCGATATCCTAAAAATGTATTTTCGGTACCATCCAAATTTGAGATTCCTGAGAAAAACCCGAAAAAGCTATTTTTATCTCCTGAGACTGACCTGCCTGCGTTTACTCCGACACAAACATTTTCGGACCCTGAACTGTATGCTCCGGAGAGAGTGCCAATGTAAATATTATCTGATGCCTTGTTGTTCTTTCCAGCCTGAAACCCAATATTAACATTATTGGAACCACTACTGTTTTGCATTCCAGCATCCGCTCCAAGATAAACGTTATTGAATCCTCTCTCTACCTTATGACCGGAGCGAAACCCTGCAAATAAATTATGGGAACCAGATACATTGTTGTAACCACTCACGGCACCAAGAAAGACATTGTAACCTCCTGTTGTCGTATTATTGCCCGAACGGTAGCCTACCATAGTATTTGAGTCGTCGGTCACCTTGGACCCTGCGTAATAACCAAACATGCTGTTATAATTACCCTGACTGTTGGTACCAAAACCATAGCTGGTATTACCAGACTGACCAAACACTGTAGCAGCACATAGTGAAATGAATAATGATAAAGTTAGATTTTTCATAAGTGAAATTTGTTTGACTTCTAAAATGCATTTATACCCCATCCCTCAACTGTACCTGAAAATGCAATACTGGCTCATTATCAAATGCTTAAGCCCCACAGGTTCTGTGAAGAATGACCCTGAGTTTTCTTTAGAATGGTCCGATTCGCTGGATTATTCAATGGGAAGTTATGGTTATTACAATGAGTTTAAATGAGGGAGTTAGTAGTTGACAGCAATGAATGAGTAGTTAACGCAATCAGCATAAAAAATGACTATAGGTCCTACAAGAAAAGATTATCACATGTAATGGTTTTATTACTGGAAATCAGTTTGTATATTAACGGAATTAGGCATTTATGCCTATTGATATGCTAACCAAAACCAATATAAAATGAAGTCACTTTTACTAACACTGGTGGTGGCCTTTACCGGCACTACTGCGCTCACTTACGGGCAAGATTTAACTTACAAAATTTCTGAACCCACTCAGATCTATTTAGGTGATCCTAATTATGATGAAGGGACCCAACTTATCCCGGTAGGGATTGATTTGTGGGAAGGGAACGAAGTTAATACCATTTATTACGGGAAAACTCCTCCTAATTCTGAAAATAAACCAGTACTTATTTTTGTCCACGGGTATGCCACCAATGGACAGGTCTTTTTTCAGGGGAAGGACAATATGTACGCTGATGTGTATAAAGACGGATACAGAAGTGTCTATGTGTCCCTCACTCCTAATGATGACATGTGGACCAATGGGGCAATGCTTGCCAATATGATTGCTAAAGTCAGGTCCCATTACAATAATGCCCCCATTGTGATGATAGGCTGGAGCAAAGGTGGTGTGGATATTGATGCTGCTTTGGTTCATTATGGCGCCCATCGGCATGTTTCAGAGGTTTTCACTTTAAGCACGCCACATTATGGTACTGGTATTGCCGAACTTGCCAATAGTGTGCTGCTGAGCCTGGTGAATATTATTTTCATGCAAAACAATGATGCCACACTTAGCTTACAACGTGGCTATATGAATTATTTTCGATCGATCACTGATCATCATCCCAATAACACTGTTCCTTACACTACCATTGGTGGCTGGGGAGATGGACCCCTGAACAGGCTAAGCATTCCACAGGGTATATTGTATCTGATGGATGGCTCCAAAAGTAGTGGAGGAAATGATGGCGTAGTACCTTATGCCAGTTCACGTAGACCCGGAGGAACCGAATTGTTTGATGGTCTCAAGAAATATTATGGCTTCCTATGGATTCCATATTATGATGGACCTGATGAAACCAATCTTGATCACTTTGAAGTCACACGTGGCAACAAAGTCTGGCCTCATATCAAGACTGCTTTGCAGCAAAACAACCAGAGGCAAACCAAAGGCAATTCAGTTCAGCCTCAAAAACCCAATCAAATCCTCAGGAGTCAATTTCATTGGATTACACCTGATAGTCCCGATTTTTATGTTGGGCAAAATGATCGTCAAACACAGCTTATTCCCCTGCATGAGATTCAAAATACAATTGCTGTAAAAGGTTCGGGTAAATCTTTCAAAGAATTTGAGCTGACTAAATCCAATAATACCGATGTGTTTGCAACACTACAAGTTCCTCCTGGCAGGTATCAATTACTGGACCCTGCAATGGTTGCCCTGGTATATGAGGAAAAAGGCCCTGAGATGGTGCTTGACCTTGGTGATCAATTGGTTATGACACCTTTGGAGGATGGTTTGTTAGATGCCTCTCTATACTTTATTGGATTAGAAAACACCAATGATATCGAAATTGACGCCAGGTTAATTCCCATATCAGATTTCAAACTCAATAAGGCAGGATCGCCCTCCCAAATACCATTGGATTATGTTCTACTTGACAACAAGTTTGAACTTCAGGTGAATGATGCCCTCAACAGTGGGATTTATCAACTTATCGTGGAAGCACATGGTCCCCAATTGAAAAGGTCATTGATCACCACAGTTGCCATTTCCATGGATGAAGTCTCAACCACAGTATCTGACAGGAATGAATGGGTCATTTATCCTAACCCTGCTAGCAATCAAGTGACCATCAGGCTAAGCGAATCATATGAAAATACGGTAGTTACCATTTATTCTATTCGTGGCGAAGTTGTGCAGAAAATTAGCATTCCTGCAAATTCAAAAACAATCACATGGAACCCCGTCGATGTAAAAAGTGGTATTTACCTGGTTGAATTACAGATTGATAATCAAAGAAAACAACAGAAGTTGTTAATCCTCGAGTGAAGTCAGTTTTGAGGAAAGGGAGGCTGTTTGGGAGCCTCCCTACTTTTTCAATACCTGTCAAGGGTGCTAAAAACATAGCCATCACTCTTCAAATCCTGAATTAGTTTCCGAAGCTTTTCAACAGGTTTTGAGGTTTTCAAATCCCTGAATGTCCTGTCATGAATAAGTAACACGACCTTACCTGGCTTTTTGGCTTTTCCATGGCCAACAGGAGTTCCATCAGTTGCAAGTGTATTGATATCTCTTTTTACCTGATCAGCAGTCTCATTTACCTGGTCCAGGTCATCTCTGGAAAAATCAAAAAAAGGGTGATCCTCTGCCCAGTCCCAGTCCAGCGGATGTTCAGACTGGTCAACTGATCCTACTATTTTTCATATAACGGTAAGCTCATTGTATTCTTTTTACTTTGGTTCTTCCATTCACTACCCAGGTCTTACCGCCATCCTTAGATTGCTCTTGCAATAGTAGATAGCCCTGATTTGTTAGTTCAGTAAATCTTAGTTGATGAACATAGTCCACCTGCCGAGACCCTCCTATTTTGCGTTGTACAATATCACCAGCATCTACGATCCAGTGATAATCCGCTGTTGTACCTGTGCTGAAAACATACTTTTCCTGCCAGATCCCAGAGGAAGAATTAATATACCCCAGTGTGTTGTAAAAAAATGTGGTGTCAGCATTGACAAATCGCTGCAACAATGCACAGTTTGCTGCGTCAAGTTTAACCTGTAATGTTCCGATGTAGGTCTCAAAATTTTCATCATCGAGTTCATACTCCTCCCAGGTACCAATAAATGGTTTAATTAACTCATAAGCACCACCCTGGCACGGACTATTATTATCCTGTTTTGTCTGAGGGTTATCTATCAATGTACCATGCCACTGATTTCGAAACCACTTATCTGGGTTGTTGTGATTATTATAATCAGCCCTTAGGCTGGAATAGTCATCATAAAATGTGATCACAATATCTCCGGTTCCGTCGGGATCAACCCATTTCCCTGTAGCAGAATCTCCGTTTATTTCAGCCAGAAACGATCCTATTATTTTTTTAGGTGAAATTTCGTAACTCCCGGAAAGCTGTTTGCCATAGACCCAGCAGTCGAGTCGTCCAAAGGCTGTCTGGTATTGCAAGTGCTTAATCCCTGTTTGACTATAGGTAGACAATGAATGAAAGGAAACAATGAAAAGAATAAGATATTTCATGTGTACATAATTAGATTTTCAACGGTCACATGGAATTCGCAGTAGTTGAAAACTAACCAGTTATGCATTTCTAACCGAATATTCACCACCGGTTGGTATGTGCTAACTTATGCTCATTTCATGTGTATATAATTAGATTTTCAACGGTCACATGGAATTCGCAGTAGCTGAAAACTAACCGGTTATGCATTTCTAACCGAATTTTCACCACCGGTTGGTATGTGCTAACTTATGCTCATTTCATGTCTATATATTTAAATTTCCAATGGTCACATGCCTGCGTGCCGTAATGCCACCACTTCGGCATTTAGGCATGGAATTCGCTTCTTCCAAAACATCAACCATTAAAGCTATTTCAGCTTCATTATTCATAATCGGTTGGTGTATTCGAGATCATGCTCATTTCATATTGCATGCTTATTGGATCCTTTATTCCAACAATATAAACAATGGATTCCTTTATTCATGTAGTGATTAAATTCGTTACAAAACCATTTGGTTTTGTTTTAACAATTTGTTAGTTTTGAAACCAAACGGTTTTATATCATGAGAAGAGATGTATTTCAGGCCATTGCCGATCCCACAAGAAGACAAATCATTGATCTATTATCGGAAAAAGAATCGAACCTTAATGACCTCATTGGTCATTTTGATATGTCCAGACCTGCAGTAGCCAAGCATGTACACATTCTTGAAGAGTGTGGGATAGTAAACATGAAAAAAATTGGCAGGGAACAATGGTGTTCTGTTCAATTGGAAACACTTGGGGAAATTGCGCTATGGGTTCATAAATACAGAAGATTCTGGAATGAGCGACTTGACAAATTGGAAAACTTATTAAACGAAGATAAAGATGAAGAACAGTGAAATTACTAATGACAATGGTCTTTATGGAAAGCTAATTGAAAATAACACCTTACAATTTGAACGCTTGCTTCCCGGGCCCATTGAGAAAGTTTGGGAATATTTGGTGGATGATCAAAAAAGGGGTTTGTGGTTTGCGGGTGGACCTACAAACTTGCAGCCAGGAGGAGAAATGAAACTGATCTTTAATAATTCTCAACTTGGAGGAACACACGAATCAGTTCCGGAAAAATATAAAGAATTTGGGGATGGTTTTACCTCCATCGCGACAATCGTTGAAATCAGTGCACCGAACAAACTGGTCATTAATTGGGAAAATGGCATTGTCACCTTCGAGCTGGAACAACATGAAGGAAAAGTAAAACTTACCCTGACCCATGAAAAACTTCCAACAGACCCGGAGCAACAAATTGGGACTTTTGCCGGATGGCACACGCACTTGAATATATTGAGTGATCAGCTCAATGAAGTGAAATCAAATGGCTTTTGGTCCCTTCATATGAAGTTGGAGGATGAATATTCCAACCTCATCAAGGTATGATAGAAGCCTGGCACAAAACCAGGCATTCTTTATTTACAATTCTGTCTCGATTTTCCCGAGCAACTCCCGGAAAAAGTTTTTCTACATGTTTTTACCTGCATCCAGCTATAATAAGTTGGCGCTAATGGGTTGCTGAGCTGATACTTGTAAGCGCAGCAGCAATAGTCATTGTCTTCGACAACTTTTTCTTCCGGTACAGAGAAACCAAATAGCATAATTGCTGTAAGCATCATGGCCAATACTCCGGTGGTCAGTACTTTGAATTTGTTTTTTACTATCTTTCTCATAATTATCAGAGTTATTTTGATGCTCAAGTTCGTAGAACTGACAAGCAAAAACCTCCCTGAAAATCGGTATTTATTATACCCTGTAACCTGGGATGAGCATTGAATTTTGTTACTGTATGATCAACATTTTGGTCAGTCTTATGCTCCCCCCTGCCAACACTAAAATGTAGTTTCCCGGGGCTAAATCATTAGAAAGTTGAATTATAGTATCAGCATTATAGTGTCTGATTACTGTTCCCGATAAATCTAAAATCTGAATATCCAATGGTTCAAAACCATCAATCTGTAACTTTTGTCCGGCACATAAAGGGTTTGGGAAGATTGAAACCCGCTTAAGGTCAGCCATGGGGACATGGATTTCTATACCGAGAATGTCTGTAGTACCGTCAAAGTCGATTTGAGATAATCTATAATATGTCACAACATCATTTGCATTAGTATCAAGCCAGGAATACTTTATTGGAATGAATGAATTACCAGATCCATTAACTTCAGCTACTTTTTGAAAATCTTTACCATCTACTGATTTTTCGATGATAAAAATATCATTGTTAGTCTCGGTGGCAGTTTCCCAACCTAATTCGGCATGAGCATTATTATCTTCAATAACAAAAGAAACTAGCGCTACGGGAAGCGCGCCGCATGATCCACAGCAACTGGCACTTGGATCACAACCCGAAGCATCTCCCGTTGGTTCAGCACCAGAAAAAGTTCCTCCTACTACAATGGCTCCATTATCGGCATCTGTGTTGCCATTGGTGTTGTCATAATCACCATCTACCTGAACAACCCCTCCATCATCTGCAGAGACATTGCCTCCTTCAGTGTTATTGAAGTCACCATTAACTACAAATGTTCCATTATTTCTTACTTCAAGAATTTCTGCACCAGCATTATTAAAGTCTCCGGTAATGACCACATCTGAATCGTCCACATACCAGTCGTTGTTGATCACATCTCCTCTGACATTCATTTGGGAATCATTGTAAAGTTCAAGAATCGCTCCGCCGTTAAAGGTCAGGGCATTCTCCCCCGTAGTACCAGGATTATTGGTACCTACATTGAAGGTGCTGTTGGTAAAAGTGCTTGTTCCTGAGCTGAGTGCCACATTGCCACCTATGTTTATTGTAGTATTTGTTGTGTTGGCATTGTGCCATGAAGCACTATCAGCAACAGTAATATTTGAGTTCGTTACCGTTACTCCATAGTTCGACCCACTTGCCGTTCCAATATTGGTATACCAGGAAGTTACCCCGGTTATGGTACAATTGCTGATTACATTATCTCCACCATTATTAAAACTATAGGTCCCTCCAGGGCTGAATGTAAGTGTAGCATCCGACAAAGAGAAACTTCCACCACTTCCTGAGCTGAAGTTACCGCCAATATTGTAGGCACCTCCATTAACAGTGTTAAGGGTCCCCCACCCATCCTGGAGATCTCCCGAGATGTTAAACGTAGCTCCAGTACCATTGAGTGTCCCATCTGCCTGGACCATAAGATTTCCTGTGACCGTTACGGTTACTCCAGAGTTAACATTTAAGGTGGATCCGTTAATGATCATGTTGCCAGTATAGCTGCAATCGGCAGTGATGGTCCCTGATGTTGGGCAGGTTTGGCCAGATGAATTCAGGTATAAAACGCCCGTTAATACCGTAAGTAGAAGTGTTCGATAGTTCATTGTAAAAAAATTAATGATTCCCGTTTCGGCAAAAGTATTTTGAACGGATTTGCGCAGACCATGGTATTTGTGCTTTTTAGCTGAACACCACAATTTTGCCTACGAACCTCACCATTCTATCGACAAAGCTGATTATCGGTGATTTTGTGTCGTTGGTCGATGAATCAAAACCCCTTCAATTTTGCATCAATTTTCTTCTGCTCTTTCCATGATGGAAAATCTTTGTAAGAGGTGAAATTTAAAAAAAGTATAAAACAGAAAAATCCTTAACGAGTCAACTGATCAACTCACCTAGTGAATCCTGAATGTCATCGATTAGATTTTACATACCGGTTTCATCCCCCTAACATTGAATTGCAATTACAAAAATTCGCAAACTATTAAAACCTTACTATTATGAATTTACAAGTTAAAATATTGCTCACAGCTCTGCTCTTATTGGCAGGGTTAAATCTCATTGCTCAGGATGGTCTTCCGGAAAACCCGGAAAGCGGTAAATGCTATGCAAAATGTATTACACCTGATGAATATACTCAGAAATCGATAAGTGTATTGACAAAACCAGCCTACAAAAAACTGAAAGTCATTCCTGCTGAGTACAAAACAGTAACTGAAACCATCACTGTAAAACCGGCATCAAAGGAGTATGTCTATGTCCCTGCCAAATACAAGACGGTCAGGGATACTTTGATTGTGGAAGATGGTTATAATAAACTTTCCATAGTTCCCTCAGAGTTCACTGATGATTTTGATGAAGTTGAACTTAAGGCATCATATGGTAAATGGATCATGGGTGAAAAAGATCCGGAATGTGAGTCTATAGATCCGAATGACTGTAGAATTATGCACTATCGTGAATTCCCGGCAATCACTAAGCATATACCCGTAAAGCGCCTTAAAAAGAATGAGACAACATCTTCAAAGACCGTAAAGGGGAAATATCAAATCGTTGAACGTCAGGTTGAGGTTGAACCAGCCCGTGTTATTGAAAAAGTAATTCCTGCCATTACGAAAGAAGTAGAAAAACAAGTTTTGGTAAAAGATGAAACAACTGAGGTGATCAATATTCCTGCGGAATACGCTTCTGTTACTAAGCAAAAACTGGTAAAAAAGGGTGGGGTTTCTGTTTGGCGAGAAGTTCCATGTACTATGCCTGACAGGGGTACTGTTATCCCTATTAATTGGAATGTAGGAAGCGCTGTGTTAACCACTGACGCTAAAAGAGTGATCAACAAAAAGCTGCTGGATTTCATGAAGAACAATCCAAGTTCCGTAGTTGAAATTGGGTCACATACAGACGCCAGGGGCTCTGCAGACAATAACCAAAAGCTATCAGAAAAAAGAGCGAAATCTGTAGTTGAGTACTTAATTTCAAATGGAATTGATAAAGATCGCTTGCTTGCAATCGGCTATGGTGAAACGCAATTGTTAAATAATTGCGGTGACGGAACCAATTGTTCAGAAGCACAACATTCCACCAATAGAAGAACGGAATTCAAAGTTTTTTAGCAATTAGTTGCGAGTTAGGTGTAAAAAGTCCGTGGTTACCATGGACTTTTTCTTATGGCAGGTCCAGGTAACCATTCTCTTTTGCATATAGCGTAAGTTCTGCCTTATTCTTGAAGCGCAGTTTGGCCATGATGTTCTTGCGATGCGTTTCGGCAGTGTGGGCGCTAATGAATAATTTGTCTGCTACTTCGTTCACCGTATATGCTCTCGCCAAAAGGATCATCACTTCCTCTTCCCTTTTGGTCAGCTTTGCTACGTGGGTCCTATTTTGTCTTTTGAAGCTATTCATCAGGGTATCTGTAGCTTCCCTGGAGAAATAGGTCTCTCCATTCAACACTTTGAATATGGCAGTGATTACTTCCTCTCTTGAGGAATTTTTTAACAGATAGCCATCCACCTCCGCTTCGATTGATTTCTTGATGAATGCTGCTTTGTTGTAAAATGTGAGTGCCAACACTTTGGTCTCTGGAAACTGTTGTTTGATGGACTTTGTAATTTCAATCCCGTTAATACCAGGAAGGTTGATGTCGAGCAGCACAAGATCTACAGGCTCTTTTTCCATAAAGGGGATTACATCATTACCGTTATCAAGATCACCTACCACTTTGAGCAGTTCTTCGGCATCTAGAATTACCTTCAGTCCATCTTTAACTACCAAATGGTCTTCGACTATTAGAATATTGTAGCGCATAGTTTAAAATTCAAATCGGGATTTCTACTGTTACTGTGGTTCCCTTTCCAGGAACTGAATCGATATGCAAGGAGCCTTCCAGTTCACCTACCCGGGAATTGATATTTTTCAGTCCCATACCTGAATGACTCTCTCTCATCTTCAATGTACTAAATCCGACACCATTATCCTCAACCATTACCAGCAACTGGTGATCTATTCTATTCACCTGAGTGATTATTTCAGTAGCTTTAGAATGTCTGAGGGCATTACTTACCAATTCCTGGACAATCCGATAGGTATATATTTCCACCTGGTAATTCAGTCGTTCATCCAAATCCAACAGGTGAAGATCAAATGTCACCTGGTTGGAACTACCAATTTTGTCTGCCAGGTCTTTCAAAGCTGCCCCCAATCCAAAGCTGTTTAGCACTTTAGTTTCCAGGTTATGTGAAACCCGTCTAACTTCCTCAGCGGTCTCATCCAATAGCTTTGCCAGGTGATGATTGTTGGTTTCTACCTGAAGTTTAGCGGCAGAAAGCATACTACCAACCCTGTCATGCAAATCCTCAGCAATCCTTTTTCTTTCTTTCTCTTCCCCTGATAGCATGGCATGGATGGCCTTCAACTCCTGATCCTGAATCATCCTGGTAATGGCCTGCTCATGAAGCTGAGATTCCTTTAAACGTAGCTTTATCAGCATATTTTGTCTTTGGTTGTAGATAAAAATTATCACAAACGTGAGAATTACCGCCACCAGCAACGTGTACATCAGGGTGTCTCTTTCAGCAGTTGTAACATCTATTTTTGCCTGACGGAGCTTTAATTCACTATCCTTTCGTTCCGTTTCATATCTTGTCTGCAATTCTGCAATTTGCTTTGCGCTGGTTTCATTATACACCGAGTCCTTATAACTGTCATATAACAAAAAATCATTGATTGATTTTTCATACTGTCCCAACAACCTCCTGACATTGGCCATTTGATAATAGATTCTTTGCAATTGATTTTGTGCCCCCAGGTTTCTCGCTCCCTCCAGGGCCTGTTGATATTTTATAAGTGCTTCTTCGTAATTTCCCGTTTTCTGAGCAACATTCCCCAAATTGAACAGCACATTTACCACAGCATAGCTATCGCCCAGTTCTTTCCATCCATTCAGACTTAGGTTGTAATAGTACAAAGCACTATCGAGCTCACCTTCATCTTCATACAATACTCCCATGCTCTGCAGTGTGCTGCAGAAACCGTAAAGGTTATCCATTTTTCTAAAGTAAGTGATGGATTGTGTGTAGTTGCTCAAGGACGTATTTTTATCATAAAGATCGTTACTACCTTTTTCTTCAGAATATATATTTTCCCAGGGCCGCATAGATCATGGCTAAAGACAATGTATCTTTTAATTCCTGAGCCAATCTCCTCGCTTCCTGATAATGCCTGTCTGCTTCATGATATTTGTGCTCCCGGCTATAATAGCTTCCAACGTTGATATGATTTCTCAACAAACCTGGCTGATTTTCGATACTTATGTTGATTCTAAGACTATTAAAAATATGATCAAAAGCCTTCTCCTTATCCCCCATTCTCCAGTATACAGAAGCCAGGTTGTTGAGGCATCTCGCTACACCAGCTTGATCATTGGTCTCATCATAAAGCTCCCGGGCATATTCAAGTATCTGAATTGATTCCGTATACTTTCCAGTATTTCGATAGGTCAATCCTGTTTTCCGAATTCTATCTGCATTTGCACTGGCATTTAAGGTGTCCGCTGTGTTTGCCATAATGATGGAATCCACAGAAATATCCTGCGCCGAACCAGGGATTAGGACAAAACAAGACCACAGGCAAGTAAGGACTCTGATCATATCATTAAGGAAAGTATGATGATAATTGGTGATTTAACTTAATGATTAATATTGAATATTCAACATAAACCAGAAATCATCTGATGTAAAAGGTACTCCTGCCGGCGATTGATTTCACACCTAACGCGTTGTATGAGTATAAAACAGCCTCATACTCACCGGGACTATCACTGGATTTAAAATAAACAGTTGACGAATGAGAAGGGTTGAAATGAGGATCCCAATATAGTACCTGCCCCAACCATGGAACATTGAAAGGTAGACTGTCTCGCATAATCACCGACATGCCTTTATTGAGCTTCCTGTTAAATTTATCCGGGTTTTTAAGATTCAACACCGTGTCATTATACCTGGGATAAGTTGTAAAGTTTACAGCTCCCTTAAAATCAAACCCATTAATTGTAAATGGCTGAAGAAACAGCTCAATTTGCCGGAAGTAATTTGGGTCCATTTCCAGGATTTTTTTTGGGAGATGTGGCAAAAAGTTGACCATTGATAGCACACTGTCCACGCCATACACCGTCGATACGAAAGGCATGTCAAACATGGTCTGTTGCGAAGAGTTCCTTACTTTAAGGTCAGGGATAAATTCTACTATATGGTCTTCTACGGTCGGGAATCTGGTATATTCTTCGAGGTTGTAAATTTTACTGTCAAGTCTTGAAAATACAGCCCCCTTATTCTCAGTTTGTCGTCTTATATTCTTGTAGTAAGCATTCTCTAATTGCAATTCCACGTGCCTCTGCTTAATGAATTCAATGATACTTGTGTCCACTGATAGTTCATACGTTCGCTGAAATTCTATCTGTTCAATCCATGGTTCCTGAAGCATTATACTGGCTTTGGCATCATGTTCCTGTGATATGATTAAAATATCCTCCTGAAAAGCCCCATCTATTGTAAATGAAAAATCTCCTTTATTGCTCGTTTCGGTGAACAGCACAGTTCCAGTATTGCTCAAATTCAATGTCACTGTTTGTTGCTTTTCAATTCCTGTATTTCCCGTTAAATTTAGACCGTAATAATCCGGAAGATGTAGATCATCATTTTTGGCATTGAGCCTCCAATTACCGGTATTTTCTATAACAGTTTGTGGCAGCCGCTTTCTGATCAGAAGCTCGTACCTTAGGTCATCATTCAGACTTTGTCCAAATTGAATTTCAATTGTGTCTCCCACACCATAAGATTGTCGACTCAGGTGCATGACCGTGTGGTTAATATGCTCTTCCTGTTCAAGGATTTTTTGATCATTAGCATTCAATAAATTCAAAGATTGTTTAGCAAAGCTATTGACTACTTTGACTGGAACTATGCCAAATAATTCCGGTGAAAAATTCCTCATCCACTTAGTAAAAGCCAGCAACACGTAATCATTAGATTCAAGGCCCGATGGCAGGTGAAACGGGAATAGACTACACCCATTTTCCAATTCTACCATCCTGTTCGCAACAGTATGTCCATTCTCATCTATCAGTTGTAAATAAACCACCTTGCTGATAAATGATGGCGATTGATCAATCAGGCAATCCACATGAACATACATGTCATCTCCTGCAAGGTAGAAGTTCTGATCGGTACTTAAATCAATCCGTTCCTGAAAAGCATGCATCGACTCATTGTCAATTGGTTGTGAACTCAGCTCAAGACACATGATTGTCATGGCTATGATGAAAAGCAGGCCCCTGTTCATTCCCAAAAATCTGGTTTGATATTGCTCCCATAAGTCGTACATTCAGCGCATCTAACTGGTAAGTAGTATGCAGCAGGTGGCGAAGTAGTAAAATAAGCGATGGCATATCCCGGACCCAGTCTTTCCATGGTCTCCCCGATTTCATCGACATCACTCAGTACAGGCTCAATGTCATAGCATTCTATAAAATGATTGAATCTTCTACGGTATCCCTCACTTGCAAAATCATGAGGGGTAAAGAATCTTCTCACTTTCTTTTCTGTCACAACCTCAAATATCCCCAATACTAATTCATCAGGATCGCCAAGAGATTTTATATTACCCCTTATTGATCCGACCTGCCTGGTAGTCAAACCTCCCTGTTCCTGTGATATTTTCTTTATTTCATTCCAATAGTTATAAGATGCTTCTGAGATGGCGTATTGTTTTACTTCAATACTGTATCCATTCAGCATTTTACGTTCATCTGAATGGAATGAGGTAATTGGCAATCTCGTTATTCCGATCTCCGGTGTAATCAGGGCGCTAAGGAGAATTTGAGTAGAATGTGTTGTGTTCCAGCATTGTTCCACTTGTAAATCGTCATTTGCACCACCCCTTTCCCTTGTTATAAAGGTATTACCTCCAGTCCACAACCACCTGGAAGGGGTAGCAGTGGATAATTCAAATGTGCTGTTCCAGGTCCATCTAAGATACTTTGACTGGCCTAAGTTTGTGGCATCAACGAAGAAATCAAATTGACCGGCATATTGATTTTCACTACTTGGTTGTGGACTAAATTCCCCATATAAAGCATCTATTGATGGAGAATTAAGAACAGTTTCAAAGTTGGATTCGTATTGTCTCCCATTTGCCGTCTCGATTGACAACTTCCAATTTTCATCTGGAAAAACTGCAAATGGAAATGACGTGGTATACACACCGGGGGAAGTCTGATCAAAATTTATTCTTCTTCCTGAATCATCCTCCATATAAACCGTGGCACCCTCTTCCATTCTTGGTGTCTGTTCACCACCCACTTCCCGTGTTCGCGACAACATCACATTTTGTGGACCAGGCTGATCCGTTATCAACGCTTCAACTACCAGTAAATCATCAAACTTTATTGATTTAGGATCAATAGGCTCAATGCATCCGGTAAATGTTACCGTTATTATTATTAAACAATATGTAACAGTTTGCTTTAACATCACATTTCAATGTTATACGATATTGAAGGAATGGCTGCTCCCAGCACTGCCAGTTTGTAGGCCTTAATTTCTCCATTACGATTCTCAAAGAATATGGAGTAAACATTTTTTCGAGCGGTAACATTGTAGATTGAGAAAGACCAGTAGCCTTTAAATCTCTTAGTGTTTTTATGGGAACCTTCCACATTGAAACTAAGGTCCATTCTGAAATAATCAGGCACCCGGAACTGATTTCTATTGGCAAAATGAACCACCTCACTGCCATTGAGTGTGTAAATGGCGGTTGGATAAGTGACCGGTCTTCCCGAAGTGTAAACTAAATTTGCCGAAACGCTGTATCTCCTGGTTATTTTATAATTGCTGACTGCTGTTAAATTATGGGGCTTATCAAAATTTGATGGAAAATAATTTCCGTTATTGATCCGTTCCTCGGCAAAGCTGGAATTAAATTGCTGAAGTGAACGACTAAACGCATAGCCAAGCCAACCTGTTAATGCTCCTGCATTTTTCTTAATCAAAAATTCAACCCCGAATGCCAGGCCATTGCCCTGCAAGATATCCTGTTCAATGTCCGGGTTTAAAATAAGGTCAGCTCCTACCTTGTAATCAACGATATTTGAAAACACCTTATAGTATCCTTCTACAGATGCTTCAATGGTATTGGAACTGAAATTTCTGAAATAACCCATAGAAATTTGATGACTGAGTTGAGGTTCGAAATTTGGGTCCGACAATTTCCAGGTATCCGTTGGAGAAATGGTCACATTATTCGAAAGCACATGAATGTATTGCCTCATTGAATTGAAGCTTAGTTTAACCGATGATTCCAGCGGCAATGAGTATACAACAGAAACCCTGGCTTCTGGACCATGGAAGGTGCTAATTACCTCATCTCTGCCAAAATATTGCTCTTTGGCAATGCTGTTATTAGATTTGATGGTATTTGGATGGTAAAATTTGATGGACCTGCCTCCTGTCGGTTGGAAAAATGAATAACGCAACCCAACATCAAATAACCACTTTGAAAACAACTTAAATTCATCTGAAAAATAAACAGCTGCCTCCCTTCCCCTTTCCCTGTCAATAGACCTGGTTTCCACAAGACTATTTTCTCCAAATGGTTGAAGGTACCCCGGGGTAAGATCATAAATCCTAAGGTCCCCTCCAATACTAAGCTGGTGTGTATTATCAAGATTCCAATGCAGCGACTCAGAAAAGTATAAGTCCTCAATGTCAAAACCATACTGGAACGCTCCAAGAGAATCACTTTGAAAAAGAATTTGATAATCATACCTGGACCATGCTGAAGCAGATTCAACATTAAGGTTTTTATTAATGACCTGGTTCCACTGCAGGCTGCTTCCGAAGTTACGGTATTGGTACAAAGAGTCAGGGGTTAACCTGAACTGATCTTTGGAGTAATACCCGGAGAATTTAATACTGCTATTGTTCTCAAACTGATGAAAGTAGCTGGTGGTAAGGTCATGAAATGAGGGGTCACTCTGCCTGACATTTTCATTATCTATCCTGCTTATCACATATTTGGAATAAGTTGTCCGGCCACCAAAAGTAAGGGAAGATCTTTCCTTCACCACCGGTGTGTTAAAGCTCAATTTACTCGTAACGGGGCTAATCCCAACATCGACATGCGTGTTGATTTTATCTCCAGGATCAGTGGAAACAGCCAGTAATGAGGAAAGGCGCCCCCCATAGTTGACCGGTACATTTCCCTTATAGATATCCACGGACTTGATGATGTCAGAATTGAATGAAGAAAAGAAACCAAAAAAATGAAAGGGATTGTAAATGACGGCTCTGTCAAGAAGTATCAAATTCTGATCTGCCTTGCCTCCCCGTACGTTAATTCCCGTTGACCCCTCTCCCACATTCTGAACTCCAGGTAATGAAAGCGCCACCTGCATGATGTCCGTTTCACCTAATACCTTTGGGATATTATCCAACTGCTTGATTTGCAAACTGTTTTTTCCAGTCTGGGCAGAATTAACATTTGCATCCATATCTGCCACAACAGCAATTTCCTGCAAAGTAATAATGCCAGGAGTAAGTTGAATATTGAGGGTATCTCCTGAGTGGACATATATGACCAACCTTTTGTCTTCAAAACCTGAAAACTGTGCGGTAATATCATGTTTACCCAGAGGAATTTCCATGCTATAGTTCCCTTTTTGATCGGTCACGGCTGAAAAATTGCTGGTTGATTCAAAAATAGCCGCTCCTGGAATGGGCTCACCTGTGTCAATATGTTTAACTTGACCACTGATTAATACGGTGCTGTTTCTATTGATAGCTGAAGGATCCCCTATTTCCAGTAACACATCATCATCCTGCAGCCCAAGTTCTCTGGCAAACAACATCTTTTCCCGGCTTCCTTGATCGGAACTAATGAAATTATGAATAGGTGACTTTTGTCTCAGGAGGAAGATCTGTTGCCCTATCCTATGGTAATTTAAATCGGCACTGCTTTTAAGAAATTGGAGCAGTTCTTCTACTGTCGTCACTGAACTGGTCTTAATGGTGTCTAACCATTCTTCATGAAAATAAAACTTGACCGATTCATTCTTGCTGATCTGTTTAATTACGTCAGTGATGGGCATTTTTTCCTGGCCAGACTGACAAAGTGCCACATAGTTTGAGTGAATCAGGATAAGTATCAATACAAATTTAGTCCAGTAACTCATCAAATCGCGTTAGGTAACCGATCAACTTTTGCTCATTCGTAAGGCTAAAACCATGTTTATAGCTGGATTTGATCAATTTATTGATGCTGGAATATGACGGTCCAAAGACTTCTTTCAAAACCGATCGTGATTTCAGCCAAACAGCCGCATCGGGATCTTTATTTAACCATAAGAAATACACATTTTGATTAGCATATTCAGCGCCGGTGGAAGAAGTAATCAGGTTCTTCTTTCTTGATGCTACAATATGAAAATTTTCTCCCTGGTAAATTAACTCGACAAATATGTTATTTGCGTCCCGCATAAAATGGTGCCCATTAATAACAAATTGTGTTACAAGATCCATATTTAGCGCAATTCCATCCCTGCGATCAGGTTTCGGGTGTTTGAGTACCAGCTGATCTTTGTTTATATCATATACCAGATGCAAATCAAGGTACAACTTATTATTATATACTATATCAGACTTTTGCCAGGATTTGTAAATAAAAAACTGGTGAGAATTCCTTGATTGAGAGCGCATAAAGTATATCGGCCCTGTGTCTATACCAGCTTCCGGAAGAGCCTGATTTAACCGAGTAGCATTAAGGAAGTTGGTTTCTTTGAGGATCTCTTGTGAATACAACCTACAAGTCACCATTGAAATGGAGACCATTAAAATGAACGCTAAACATGTAAATTTCGAATACACCTCGGTCTTTATTTTTTCACCCCGTAATACCCTCAATTGCAGGTATCAATATAACAATAAATATGCGGTAGAACCAAGTTCCAGTGACGACCAATGTTGCAATCCTTATCTATTTGTATTATTCAAATATTACCCCCTTACAATCCTATCACTAATTACCCTTATATAAATTTCATCACATTTCTTCCCGTTCGTCATTTAGTACAATTATGAACATTATGTACGAAAACGATACAATTTATAATTTTTTCATGTTTATAAGATTTTGGTTTTAACTATTTCATTTTAATGAAGTATTTCACTGTTAAATTGCCTTTTTATCAATTTGATGAGCCAAAAAACATAAAGAGATAAGAACAATCAGAATATAGTAATATTGGTTTAGTACAATTTAATTATCACAATTCAGTTATTTGTGAGCTTTAGTTGTAAGGTCTTTTATAAATATAATTGTTCCAATATCTAATTAATCTATTTTTTACTTAAACAGAACAGCATGAAGAAGATTTTACTACTAATTGCGTTCCTCACATCAGGGTTTATTTTAAGCTCCTGGGCTCAGGAACGGACAATTTCAGGTACAGTAACCTCATCAGATGATGGTTCCGGACTACCTGGTGTAAGCGTACTGCTAAAAGGAACGACCACCGGAACAGTTACCGACGCAGATGGAAATTACAGAGTAACCATCCCAGGTGACAATGCCATTCTTGTGTATTCTTTCGTTGGATACACTACACAGGAAGTGACCGTGGGTGCCAGGTCCGTTATTGACATTCAAATGAAATTTGAGGTTACGGAACTCACAGAACTGGTTGTTACTGCCGCAGGTATTGAAGCAAACAAACGTGAACTGGGTTATTCAATCCAAAATGTTAGTGCAGACGAAGTTCGACAAGCCAATGAAACCAACTTTGTATCTGCCCTAAGTGGAAAAGTAGCCGGAGTACAGGTTACAAGTTCGGGCGGTAGTCCGGGAGCAGCTGCTCAAATCAGGATCAGGGGTAACAAAACAGTACAGGGAAGTAATGCTCCTTTATTTGTAATTGACGGTATTCCGATTGATAATTCTACCTTCAATACCTCTGATAGCCCGGATGACGACCCATCAGACCTGGGTTCCGGAGGTGTCACAAACTCGAACAGAGCGATTGATATTAACCCTAATGATGTAGAATCATTGACGGTACTTAAAGGTCCGGCTGCTACCGTGTTATATGGAATCAGAGCCGCCAATGGTGCTGTAGTAATAACTACCAAAAAAGGTTCCAGAAACCAAAAAGCACAGGTGAAATACACTTTTGGTTATACCGTAGATCAGGTAAATAAACTTCCGGAACTTCAAATGGAATACGCACAGGGAGCTGTAGTCAACGGAGTACCTACATTCCAGGCTGCCATGACTGGTTCTACTCAAAGGACCAGCTGGGGCCCAAGATTCTCAGAATTGAGCTATTCTACCACACCAAGTATTTGGGATGAAAACGGATTGATCGTCCCCATTAATGACCCTACTGCGACAGGTGTTACACCAAAGGCTTATGATCACCCGGACCTGTTTTTCAGAAATGGTAATACGTTTAATAACAATGTGAGTGTACAAGGTGGTACCGACAAAGTAAATTATTACTTCTCCGTTGGACGATTGGATCAAACGGGTATCATGCCCAATAGTAATTTTGAAAGAACGAGTATCAAGCTGACCACTTCTTATGACATCATTGAAAACCTAACCGCCACCGTTTCCAGTACTTATATCAAATCAGGCGGTAAGAAAGTTCAAAATGGCTCTAATACTTCAGGAGTTATGTTGGGTCTGTTGAGAACAGCTCCAAATTTTGACAACAGCGCAGGTTATCAATTTCCTGATGGAACCCAAAGAGCATACAGAGGTGGTAGTATTTATGACAACCCGTTTTTCACAGTCAATAAAAACTTCGCCACCGACGAAGTAAACAGGCTCATCGGGTATGCTCAACTAACGTACGATCCTGCACCATGGTTGAATTTCACTTACCGTGTTGGTACTGATACCTATGGCGATGACAGGATTTTCAGAAATGCGATTAACTCTTCGACCCTGCAGGATGGTCAGGTCATCAATCAAACAATTAGAAGCACCGACCTTAACAGTGACCTGCTTGCGACCATTAAAGGTGACGTTAATGAGTCTTTTACCTATAACTTAACCGTCGGGCACAATTACTACAACAAAGATGTACATATCAACAGAATTGATGGAAGAGGACTCGTGTCAGATAATTTCTTCAACATCGCTGCTGCGCAATCAGTAACAGTTTCTGAAGGTGTAAACCGTAAAAAACTATATGGGTTATATGGTACACTTACCTTAAACTACGCCAGCCAGTTCTTTATAAATCTCAGCGGAAGGAATGACTGGTCTTCTACTTTACCTCCTGAAAACAATTCTTTCTTCTACCCCGCAGCAAGTTTAGGCTGGGATTTCACACAAACCTTTGGAATCAACAGCTCTATATTTAGTTATGGTAAATTGAGAGTCTCATGGGGTCAGGTAGGAAATGACCCTGGGTTTGCATTAACCAGCAATGGGTTCAATCAGTCTCAGGTCATCGACGGGTGGACCAACCCTAACGGCGTACTATTCCCGGCTTTTGGTGTCAACTCATTTAATTCCAACGGAAGATTAGGCAACACTGATCTTGTGGCTGAAATTACTACAACCACAGAGTTTGGAGCGGACCTGCAGTTTTTTGATGGAAGAATAGGACTTGATGTCACCTATTTTAATGCACAAACTACCAATATGATCCTTAATATTACTCTACCAAGTGCAAGTGGCTTTCAGCAAAGAGCTGTCAATTCCGCTGAAGTAATTAACAAAGGTATTGAAGCAGCCCTGACTGCCTCTGTTGTTGATAATGGCAACTTTAGTTATGATGCGGGAATCAATTTCACAAGAATCAGGAATGAAGTGGTAAAACTGGCTGAGGGCATTGAAGTGCTTACCATTGATCCTTTTGGAACGCAAAGAGTGGTTGCTGGTCATCCTTTCGGAACTTTCTTCGGTACCAGATTCCTGAGAGACGATCAGGGAAGAATGGTCATAGACCCTAGTAACGGTATGCCATATGAAGATCCTACCGAAGGAGTAGTGGGAGATCCAAACCCTGATTTCCTGCTTGGCTTCAGAAACACCTTCAACTTTAAAGGCTTTACACTGAGTTTCCTTTTGGATATCAGAGAAGGTGGAGATGTGTATAACGGTACATCTGGTGTGCTTAACAATTTTGGTGTAAGCAAGCAAACATTAGACAGAAATGAAAGAGTAATATTTGAGGGTGTATTGGGTCAAACAGATGAAGATGGAAATGTTACGCCTACCAATACGCCAAACAACATTGAAGTGGTGAAAGGTGGTACTGATGGAGGAACCAACTTCTATTCAAACTACGGTTTTGTTGGACTAACCGAACTAACTGTTCAGGACGGTTCCTGGATTAGAATGAGAGACATTTCACTGAGCTACAACTTACCCACAAGCTTCCTGACCAAGACGCCATTTAGTGCGGCAAACATCACATTAAATGCAAGGAACTTATTCCTGATTACGGACTACACGGGTATTGACCCGGAAACTAACCTTACCGGGGACTCAAGCAATGTATTTGGTTATGACTACTTCAACAATCCAAATACCAGAAGTTACGGTCTGAATGTTAACCTTACTTTTTAATTATATCTAAGAAAGAACAATGAAAAATTTAAAGAATATAAAAGTGTTCATCATTGCATTAGCGATGATAGGACCTATATCATCTTGTGATTTTGGTGATATTAATGTAAACCCTGCACAGCCGGAAGAAGTATCCATGGCTGCCCTGATGCCCAATGCACAAGTAGCACTGGCATGGGCCGTGGGCGGAGAGTTTGTAAGAATGAGTGGATTGTTGACCCAGCAGTTTGAAGGCATCAATGCACAGCAGGAAGATAACTACCAATACCTTATCAGAGAGGCGGATACAGATGGAGTTTGGCAAAGGATGTACTTCAACACCCTGGCGTCAGCCGATCAGATTATCAGACAGGCAGATGCAGCCAATTCCCCACATTACAAAGGAGTTGCACAGGTAATTATGGCTTATGGTATTCTCACCCTGACTGATGCTTTTGGTGATGTGCCGTATACTGATGCGTTCGGGGCAATCGATGGTAATTTTGCACCTGAATATGATACCCAGCAAGACCTGTATGGAACTATCTTACCAAATCTATTGAATGAAGCGGTAACCAATCTAAGCGCCAGCGAGAGTTTAGGAGGTTCACCCGGAAATGATGACTTGTATTTTGGCGGCAATCTCAGTAGCTGGATCACTGTTGCTAATACGCTTCAGATGAAAATAGCATTTCAGGCTTCTAAGGTCAATGGAAATTCCGCTTACACCGCTGCATTAGCACTGGCTCCCAATGCAATTTCCAGCAATGCAGAGGATTTTGAAATGATTTTTGGTAATTCTGGAAATGAAGTCAATCCTCAGTTTCAGTTTTCACAAGATCGGGCTGGAAATATCCGTATGGACGCCAATTTTGCCAGCAGATTTAGTGCAGATGACACCAGACAGCCGGCATTCATTAATGACGACTTTGAGCTTGGTGCTAACAATTCCGGATATTATAGTGTCAGCGCATCTCCCGTTTCACTGTTAAGTTATGTGGAAGTGAAATTCATGGAGGCTGAGGCTGAGATGATGCAGACAGCTTCGGATCTTGTAGCGGCCAAAGCTGCTCTTGATGAAGCGGTAAATGCTTCGTTTATGAAAATTACCGGTGCTCCAACACCTGCGGCTTATCAAACCGACCTTGATGCCAGATGGGCTGCTGCCACAACCAACGCTGAGCGTTTGTCTGTGTTGATCAATGAGAAGTTTATTGGGTGCTATTCACAAAGTATTGTAGCATGGAATGACTTTAGAAGAGTGGGCTTGCCGGTATTGACACCTAACCCAAATGGGGTTAACGCATTCAACGCCAATGGAGAAATACCAAGAAGGTTGCCGTATCCTCAGGAAGAACGGTTGCTGAACCTGGCAAATATCCCAATGCAAACTCCCAATCTTCAAACCAGATTCTGGTGGGATCAATAAAATAAACATTTTGAAGTAGCAATTTTGAGGTATCGGTATTATTTCCGATACCTCTTTTTTAACCCGGCTTATGTGTCGGAATGCTATTCAAAGCACTTAACATTGATGAGATTTGACCCGCCATCAGGGTAACGATGCATAAATAGGTTAAATTTAAGACCTTATGAAACTGAAACTCCTGAATGTATTTCTTTTGTTTTACGGATCCCTTATTGGGCAAACAAATGGTATTGAGCAATACATTGGAGTAATTACAGATACAGTTAAATGTCAGGCAATCCCCGAGCAGTCATTCGCGCTGTACCTCCCATCTGCCTATGATCCTGATAAGTCATGGCCGATCTTTTATATTTTCGAACCAGGAGGAAGAGGATCACTGCCAGTTGGAATTTTCAAAAAAGCAGCTGAAGAACTAGGCTACATCATCGTTGCATCCAACAACTCAAGAAACGGCAACTGGGAATTAGTTTTTGATGCAGCAGATGCGATGCTGGTTGACACTCAAACACGTTTCAACGTGGACCTTAACAGAATTTACACTTCAGGGTTCTCAGGTGGATCCAGAGCTGCTGTGGCGTTTTCAACACTTACCGGTAGCGTGAAAGGAATCATCGGATGTGGCGCTGCAAACGCCAACAGAATTGACCTAAGCATTCGAAAGAGAAATAATTTATTCTACGTTGGGATTGTTGGCAACAAAGACATGAATTACCTGGAACATCAGCTATTCGAAGAACACCTGAATCAACTGGACATCACCAATATCAGGCTCATTACTGCCGACAGACACCAATGGCCTAATGAAGACATGATCCTCCTGGCATGCTACTGGTTAGAATTAAAGACAAACCCTCACTTAAGTTCAGCCCTGAAACAACATATCTATCAAGCGTTCATGGCCCATGTGAAAAATCAAAAGGACAATCTTCCTGAGGTCCTAAGGTTACACAAGTATCTGGAAAGAGATTTTAACACCTCTCCTGCAGACTCACTCGAGCAATACAGTAAGTCAAAAGAATTTCAAAAGCTGGAAAAAAGAATAGTTAAGGTTGAAAAAAGTGAACTGGCAGCAGTCAAATATCATCGTCAGGCGTTTAGGGAAATTCCCATTACCCGGCTTCTTCCTTCAGACAGTACGAAAGGAATAAGCTGGTGGAAAGTTCAGATTAAGAAATGGCAGAAGAAGTCATTATCTGAGGACCTCATCGTATCGAACTCAGCGCATAGGATCCTGAATCAAATATGGGCTATGTGCGCACAAAACTGTTTCCAGGAAATGGAAAACGGAGACCTGGACCTGGCACTGCTTTATAACGAAATATGGTTGATCACCGAACCTGAAAACACGTGGGGACAGTGGACCAGAGCGACAATTCTTGCGCAACAAAACAAAGAGGATGAAGCCATTGAAATGTTGGTTAAGGTTGCAAAATCAGGACACGTATCACTGGATACCATATCCAAAAACAAGCATCTTCAAGCATTGATGGATCATCCTTCATTTCACCTCGTGCAGAACCAATTAAATGAAGAAGGCAATAATTAGTGGTTACGTCGAATAAAATGAAATGAAACCTCCAATATTCCAGAAAAGACCTGAATAATTGACCTGCTAAACAACAACATAATTAATACGATAAGTGCCATAATAATAGGGGTTTTAATAATAAGACAGTGGCGCCTTTAATTACCACCCCCCTTACTGCCATTGACCAAAATCGGTGCACACCTTATTTACACAAAATGATTGCCTACTGATCGAAAAAATCACATTTCCCATCGATTCCGTCTTGACATCAAATGACCAGTTTATTAAATTAGTAGGACGTTAACATTATCTAAATCTAAACATTCAAATATGGTTGTACTAGTTATATTTTTAGGATTAATTGCTATTTACGGAACGATCAGGTTCATTGAAACGAGCCATGAAAACAGACAGAGAACGAACTAACGAAATAGCAGAATTTCTATTGATTGCTAAACTACTAACCTAACTGAACAAATTGCTACCTGCTCCTCTTTTCCCTTCAAAGGAATGGAACCCAATTCCTCTGTGACAATATTACCCTTGTCCAACAAGTCAGTAATTTCCTTTGCTAAAAGTAGCTCTCTTTCAAAACTATTGC
Organism: Cyclobacteriaceae bacterium; assembly: GCA_965243755.1. Lineage (GTDB taxonomy): Bacteria > Bacteroidota > Bacteroidia > Cytophagales > Cyclobacteriaceae > JANSWY01. The sequence continues at coordinate 1,127,106 of CBDEVW010000006.1, read as the reverse complement.
ATTTTTGCTGAATACGAGCCGCCGTATTTATGGTGTCTCCATGATAGGCAATCTCTCTTTTGTATTTCCCTACTTCGGCTACTGTCACTATACCTGAATTGATCCCGGCTTTAAAAAATGGGAAATAACCGTATTTATCCATGTAGTATCGTTGTTTTTTCTCCAGCGCTCTTTTGAAGTTAAAATATGCATTCACACAATTATTTTGCCTTAACCCGTCTTCCAATTGCCAGGTGAGAACAGCTTCGTCTCCAACATACTGATAGACTTCAGCTTCGTTTTCCACGACTACTCCAAGATCATTGAAGCAATCCTGAATAAAGTAACTATAATTGATATGTCCAAGCCTTTCAGCGATCTCCGTTGACCCCTGTAGATCAAGGAACATGAATATGCGTTGTTCTTCCCTGGGAGTATAGAATTTACCTCTAAGCATGTCCCAGAGCTTTGATTTTCCAAGCATCATATTGACCTGGCTAATAATGGCCATAACCACTTCAACTACCACAAGGTAAAGATACATTGCTATACTTCCTGTGCCGTCAAATGTGTATTCAATCAACCCCATCCTTACGCCCATGAAGTGTCTTGTGATGAAATAGGTAACCAATGTAATCAGTATAAGAAATACAAGCATATAGAAAAACCTGTACGCTAACAGCCTTTGAATCGGAATGCGTCGGTAAACCCTCTCTTCAGAATAAATTTGTGCCAGACCTGATATTGTTCCAAACATGGGTCCAAGTACTGCAGAAAGAATAATACTTGCCCAAAATGTAAATTGTATCGCTCCCAGCTCTTCAGTACCAACCCCTCTGAAAACGCACAAAAACAGAAAGGCCAATGTCCAGCCTATCACATAATCTCTGAGGATGTCTAATCGTCTTTTATTTTTATAGGTCATACGTTTCTTAAAGTTGAGAAAGGTGAATGCTAGGACTCTACCTTCAGCCAATCTGAAGGGTTTGTTCTGGACACTTTCCTTATCTGTGTTGACATGACCAAACCAATTACAAGTAGTAGCATCAGTGCAGAAAGTAATATGGCAAAAGGATTTAAAGGTACCGGATATGCATACAATAAATCCAGACTTGCTTGTATCATTACATAACTAAGCGGTATCCCGCAGATCAGTGATACCACCGTAAGCACCAAAAACTGATTCGAAACAAGACTTGCAAGATTCAATGACCCTGCCCCCATTACCTTCCGAATGCTAAACTCTTTGGTTCTTCCGGCAATGTTTAAAGAGACTAACCCATATAATCCCAGCACGGATAATATCACAGCAATGGTGGCAAGAACCCGATAGAATTTGAAAGCTACATGCAGCAACATAAAATAGTTGCCCCAAACATCTTCCTGATAACCTCCAATGAATGGTATTTCCGGAAACAGTTCGCTCCAGATATTTCTCAGGTGAATATAGGCCCTGGTACTAGTTCCATCCCTTGTTTTTGCCACCAGGTATTCATATTGGTCAGGAGCAGAAAGCATAATCATTACAGGAGGTATTTTCTGATGAAATCCCTGCAGGTGAAAATCACTGAGGATACCTGCTACCTTATACATGGTGCCCTCTACTTTTATGTGGTCACCGATTTCAATATCATTTTCCAGTTGATTAACCAGCGTTTCATTCAACAATACTTCATTGGATGAATCATCAACTGATCCATTGAATAAGTTCCCCCTGATAAGGTTCACCTGCAACAAATCAAGATAATCCTTACCCACCAAAAGCCTTGTAGTCTGAACAGTTTGGTTTCGGTAAGTCAGTGAGGTGGAATCCTGGGATTTCCCGAAGTGTGTTTTAGTCCCTGCCACCTGTAAAATATCAGGGTGTTTACTCAGTTGATCTTTCAAAAGCTGGTATGACTTTGCGTCTGGCAGGTAAGTGTAAACTACATTTTCAGGATTATACCCCCAGCTTTTGTTGCTTTGATATGCATGATTTTCTGCAAAAATAATGGCTGTAGCAATCGCAGTACATGTGAGAATAAGTTGTGTGCCCAAAAGTACTTTTGTCAGTGCATTTTTTCTTCCAAACTTCACATTCCCCTTAAAAATCGTGACGGTCTCGAACCTGGAAATGTATATGGCAGGATAAAGACCCGACAATAAGCCAGTCACCAGCAAGATCAAAATCACAAACACCCAAAGCATTGGGTCAAGCAAATCGATGGGCGTATTCCAGCTACCCAGGCTGAGTTTTTCCATGCCAGGAATAAATATGGTAATGCAAAGTATTAGTCCTGTAATTGTGGCAATCCCGGTGAGCACCAGGTTTTCGGTGAGAAACTGTGTAATGATCTGCCATCTGTTAGCACCTATGGTTTTCCTCATACCAATCTCTTTTAACCTTTTTGCGGATGACACAATCGCAATGTTGATGTAATTGAAACAGGCAAGCAACATGATAATGCCGATAATGAAAGGTGTTCCTTTCCTGGCTTCAATACCATCATCAAATGAAATGTCATTAATCAATTCATTTGAGTGAAAATACAGGTCATTGAGCGATATGAACTCATAGTCACTGATCTTCCAATGATCACTGGCCTGGTTTTGTATATCAATGTACTTATCCATGCAGCTTCTAATAAAGCCCACATCCTCCGGATTACTAACCATTACAAAAGTGGCATTGACCTGATCATTCCAGTTATTCATGTCAAACGCCGGGGCAAGTTGCTCCAGGTTCCGAATGTTGATCAGAAAATCGAATTCAATGACATGGGCCAATGGAAACTCTTGTGCTACACCGGTAATTTGAAATGTCTTACAGGAACCATTATGAAGTGTAATCAATAATTGTTGCCCAACAGGGTTTTCATAGCCGAAATACTTTTTTGAAATTTGATTACTAATGATCACACTACCCGGGTCCTTTAATGATTGGGACAAGCCCCACTTCAATGGAAAAGAAAACATCTCCAGAAATGAAGGATCAACGAATCTTAATGACTCATGAAAGACTTTGTCGTGAAACTTAACAATACCTGGCTGATCTTTCACCTGGCAAACTTTATTGATCTGTGGAAAATCGTAAGCCAGCATTCCAGCCAAAGGGGCTTGAGAGACACCATAATGATCCACCTGATCACCCCGGTTAATTTTGAAGGTGGTCAGAAAAACCTGATCCTTATGCTCATGAAAACGATCAATGCTATATTCTTTGTTGAAAAAAGAATAGCCAACCAGGGCAATGCCTATTGCAACAGATAGACCTATGATATTTATGAATGAACTAACGGGGTGCTTCAACAAACCTCTGCTTGCTGTTTTAAAGTAATTGACATATAAATTTAAGTAGTTGTATCTACTGGCAGAGGTTATTCCTTTTAATGCAAATGGTCTTAAGAAATTAAAGACCTGAAACCAGAAAAAGATCTTACGAAGCAGTGGGTTGCGATCTTCCAGTTCGTAATAATACTCCTCCAAATCGCCCAATATCTCCTCCAATAGCTCGCCTTTGCAAAACCAGCCAATCAACTGCTCAACTATTTTGGGAAATCCATTACTGGGATGCCTCATCTATCTATCAATTTTAGGATTCCAGTTTCAATCCTTCTGCCGGGTTGTTACCAGATATTTTTATGACCTGGGAAAGAATAACAACCAGAACAATCACTATAAGAATGATCATCGCATAACCAACTGTCAGGATGGACAAAGGATGAACATATGCAAACAAAAGTTCGAGATTCGTTTTTACCAGAAAATAACTTAATGGCGCACCGATCACCAGCGCTACTCCTGCCAATAATGCATATTGCTTAATGATCCGCAGGCTCAAACTGGTAAATGATGCTCCCATAATTTTCCGAATACTGAATTCTTTGGTTCGTGCCTTCAAATTATACAATAATAGACCATAAAGGCCCATAGTTGCCAAAAAAACAGCAATAACAGCCAGTATATTATTGTACTCTTCCATCAATGACAACTGGCCATAAAATGGTCCCCAAACGTCCTGCTGATGTCCACCAACAAAAGGTTGACCTGGAAACTGTTCCGCCCAGGTATTACGAACATGTGCAAACAACCTGGCGTCTTCACCAGGGGCAGATTTTAATGCCATGTATTGGTAATCAGATGGGTCACTTACTTTTATCAGGGTCGGTTTCACTTTGTGATAAAAATCCCTTAAATGAATATCGCGAATTACTCCAATGATTTCATTAGACTCATTTCCAAGCATAAGCTGATTCCCAACTCCTAATTGACTGAAATGTTTGTTTAAAGTTTCATTGATCAGCACTTGATTCCTGGATGTACTGGCATTGATCTCATGTCCAACCATCATTTCAAACTGAGCCATATCAAAGAATGCAGGACTTATTTCCAAAATATCCACTTCAATACTGCGACCATTGATAGATAATAGTGTAGAATCCTTGCTCACACCTGGCTGATGTTTGTTGCCCGCAATTGCTAATACCTGCGGAAATGATCGGTAAATGCTGTCGAGAACGTTATATGCTTCCTGATCAGTCAGTTGCACATAAATGATATCATCAGGATGATATCCCCAGGAACGATTCAATTGCTGTGTCTTATTTTCTGTGAATACAATGGCAGTATTAATTGCTGTGCAGGCCATGATCAACTGAACCCCCAATAGTAGTTTCGTCACAATTCCTGTTTTACCGAATTTAATAAATCCCCGAAAAATCCTTGAAGCTTCAAACCTTGAAACATAGAATGCCGGATATAACCCTGAAATCAGGCTATTAAGTACAATGAGACCTATGACCGTCAACCAAAGCAACGGATCAAGTATATCGAAATGAACATTGATATCGGAAACAGCAACGAACCATGGTATGAAAAGCAATATCGTGAGCGCCAGGCCAATGAATAGCGCCACGCCGGTGATCACAAGATGCTCTGTTAAGAATTGTGCAACCACGGATTGGCGGTTGGCCCCTATCACTTTCCTTAGCCCGATTTCCTTAAGTCTTCCGGTAGATGAAACGATGGCAATATTGATGTAATTGAAACAAGCAAGTGCCAGTAATATCAGTGCCACCACCGGCAAGGAAATACGACCTTCATAGAACATGTCATGGGAAAGGTCATTGATGATAGTTCGTGAGGCAAAATGAAGTTCCGGGAAGTGTAGTAATCCAAATTCATTGACCATCCACTTTGGTGACTCCTGGTTGTGAACATTAACGTATTCTGACAATTCCCATTTGATTTCATGCACTAATTCTTCATCATCACTTTGTATGATTGTCGCTGTAATTAAGTCGGAATGGCTTCTGTTCTGATCGATTTCAGGCAGGTTGGAAAAGTTGATGAGAAAATCAAAATCAAGGGCATGCGCCGCAGGAAGAGGTGCGGCAACCCCTGTGATCACAAACTCTTTATACACCTCACCCAACTTTATCTTTGCAGTCTGGCCGACCGGGTTCTCGTACCCAAAATACTTTCTGGACATTTCATGACTCAAAATGACTGCATTATCGTCGCGTAATGTAGATGAAACACCCCACGTCAGCGGAAAACTAAACATTTCCAGGAATGCAGGATCCACTAATCGAAATTCCTCGGCATTGACTAAATCTTTGTATTGAAACACCAATTCTTCATCCTCAATCCGGCAACTACTGACTTGTGGGAAAGTAGATTTAATATATTGGGTAATGCCCAATGGTGAACTGGCATATTGCACCGATTGTCCGTTTTGAATCGTGGTGAAGGTGCAAACAAATAGCTCATCTTTATGCTCATGGAACTGATCGATCCTGAAATCATAGGCAACAATGCTGTAAACCGTGATGCAGATTCCAATTGCAATGGCAAGACCAGAAACATTAATCAATGAAGTGATCGGATTACGTTTAAGGCTCCTCAGAGATGTTTTGAGGTAGTTTTTAAACAAATAGAAATAGGCAAACTGATGCTGATCAATCAGTTCTTTTAATGACCAGGGACGGATGAAATTAAATACCTGAAACCAGAAATAGATTGGCCTTTTCCATCTTGGAAGCTCATGTAATTCATGCTGATACTCTTCCAGGTCTCCGAGAATCTCTTCCAAAAAGTTGGGATGACAAAAAAATCGGATTAACCGCTCGGCCAGACGGGACAAACGATGGTTGGAAGAACCCATTGCGGCTACTTAGAAACATCCAGCATCAACTCAGGAATCTGCTGCCACAAGTTGACTTTCAAATCCCTGCTCTTCTGGAGTTCACTTTTCCCAGAGGCGGTGATGGTAAATATACGCTTTCTCCTACCCCCTCTCAGATCAGTTGCTCCACCCATTCTGGATTCTATGTATCCTTTTTTTTCCAGTCGATTGACAGTACCATGAACAGCCCCAATAGTGATGTTTCTGTTGGTTTGCTCCTTCAGCGCCCTTCGGATAGCAAGACCATAGGCTTCTTCTTTGAGCATTACTATCATCAATAGTATCAGTTCCTCTAATTCGCCTAAATGATCTTTACTCATAATAATTACTATTTTATATAACAAATATAATCAAACAACAGCAGATTTGTTATACTTTTTATAACAAAGACTATTCTACCACGGTTCGCTTGTACTTTTGCAGTTCTGATGTTGGCGCAATAACTGTATTATTATCCCACAATTCTACGGAAAACGCAAACTCCCTTTTATACTTCATGCTGTTGGGTTGAGTCACATTGGCATAAACCGACTCACTAATTGATTCGTTTTCAAGGACCAGTACTTCCCAGTAATTGTTGATATCAAATTGAATTGCTGTAGAAAACTTTATTTCATTCAGCTCTTTATCAAACAGGAACCTCTTTTCCTTTTTCTTGATCACAAATTCTCTTTCAATGGAAGCGGTTTCATGTTGTTGTGCGAGAATGTACTTTGGATAGTACCCTTGTTCTGACTGATCAAATATGACCCTGGCTTTTTTCATCTTCATAGAATGACCAATACCCATGAGGTGGAAGTTTTCATTGCTCTTTCCCGGTGCAAAGGCATAGTCCATTTGTAAAACCGCAAATGACTGTGTGGATATATACATCGTCCCTTCATAAAGTCCCCTCCTTTTTGGCTTGAACGAGATCTCATAAACCAACTCATCATTAATGATGTTCAGATCATGCAGTTTGTACTGATATTTTCCGGTGCTTTGTAAAAACTCCCAATTCTTCCCATCCAGGGAAGCATAATCATTCAATAAGAACTCAATTGTACCCTTTACTTCATCCGTTTTAATGTGATAGTTCAGGGAGTCCTTTATATCTTCCTGCCAGGTAGAATCAGGCGTAGTTTTGTGACCTACTTTCGTACTAAAAATACCCGACCTGAATTTATAATAAGTGTCTGTGGTCTTGTTGGTTTGCTCTATATCGTCAAAGAATGTTGCCAGACGATCCTCAAATAGTTTTTCCAGGTCTTTTGTGGCACTTTCCTCCAATGAAATGCCTTGTATGGGTACTAATTTATTGCCTTTTTCTGATTGATAAAGTTCTACCACAGCGTCCTGGTATTCTACAAATGAATCTGGCATCATGTCCAGAAACTCCCTGACCGTTTCCTTGTCCAACCCCACAAAATTGCTCTTCTTCAATTTGATCTGGTCTTTATTTGGAAAGGGAGCACTTTCATATTCGTGCAGGAATATCTTTTTTCGACTGGAAGTCTCTGGGTAATTCTCGGGGTACCTTTCAATTACCTTTTCTATAATTTCCTCAACAGTCAGGGGTCTGCTTGATACCTGAAATTCTTTTAGGTTTATCGCAGCTGGTTTCAAATAGATATTGGGTTGTTTCATCAATGCTGCAGCAGACGTTTTAAATGATTGATAGCCGATATAACTCACCACCACAACATCGTCTGATTTGATTTGTTGGGTATTGAGAATGTAGGTACCCTCCGCGTTTGAAATGGTGCCAATCGAGGTACCTTCTACCCCTATGCTGGCAAATGCCAGGGGTTGTTTTGTTTTTGCATCATAAACTTTCCCCGATATGGGTTTCTCCAAAGCATATAACTGCAACGAGAAAATTGAAAACAGCATTAAGAATAGATTTTTCATCAAAGAGTGGAAATTGAGTTTAGAAGTAGACGCAAATTCATTTCTATAAGTTGCTCCAACCTAAAAGTTAATGACCACATTTCCTTTTTTCCGACCGGTATCCACATAAGCATGTGCTTCAGCAAGGTGCTCAAAGGTGTATTCCCGGTCTATTATAGCCTCAATGATATGGTTTTCAGCCATGAACTGTAATTCCAATAAATCCTCGAGGTTGTCACTGGCAAATTCAAATACCACGCGCTTTTTAGACATCAGTCTCGTCCATAAGCTCCTGATCATATAATTTGTTTTAGGGTTACCCAGGAGCAATACACCTCCTTCTTTTATACAATTTAGCGTTGGTTGATATGGTGCATTCCCGTAAATATCAAAGACCGCATCATACTTCTCCGACAGCTCCCAGAAATCTTGTTTTTGAAAATCAATGCAATGATCAGCTCCAGCTTTGGTGAGCATGGGTATTTTGTCCTCAGTGTCAACACAGGTAACTTTCACATTCATCTGCCGGGCAATTTGCAACGCATAGGTTCCAATACTTCCTCCCGCCCCATTGATCAACAGGTGATCTCCAGGCTTCAGATTCGCTTTGCGTATGAAGTGCAGTGCATTTAAACCTCCGGTAGGAATTGTAGCCGCTTGTTGCATATTGAAATTGGATGGAATTTTACAAATTGGGTGCGTTTCCGGTAAACAGATGTATTCCCGGTAAGCCCCCATTCCAATCCCTGTGGGACCAAAAACCTGATCCCCTGGTTTGAATTGCGTCACCTGGCTACCCACCGATTCCACAATTCCGGCAAACTCCTGCCCTATGATCTTTACCCGTGGTTTAAAAACCCCCATATAAATCCTGAGTGGTAGCCAAAAAAGGGGATGAATCTTAAAACTCCTCAATTCACAATCTCCTTTGGTCACTGTGGTGGCGTGTACCTTGATAAGGATTTCATTGACGGATGGCAGTGGTTTTCTGACATCCTCCAATTGTAAAACTTCAGGTCCGCCATAGGCGTTCATCATCATTGCCTTCATATCTTTTTATTTAATTTCTGCACAGCTGTATCCATAATTCAATAGTACATTGACAATGGTCATTGGGTCAATGAACTCACTGGTTTCTACCCTTAAGATGCGATTGCGGTCATCCAGGTCAATCGACCATGTGCTGATTTGCGGATGATCATTTAAGGCTGAGCTAACAATCATTATATCATGCCCGGAGGCAATACTGGTAGCAAACATCATGACTTCATTGTTTTTCCGTACGGATGGGTTATGGCTAATTTTTAACATATTAAAACATATTTGGAAACCACAAGACTAATGCAGCCATACCAATGCCTGACGCCATCAAAAGGGTCAAAACCATCAGACTGATTGCATATACATTCTTTACAGCATTATTGCGGTGTGCCCTGGCCCGGAAATAGAGTTCACAAATAGCTAACGGCAACAAGTAACTGGCAAATGACATGGTGATGTCAAAAGGTCCATCCATGGCATCAGTATGACCTGGAGCTCCCTGATGGATCAATACCCACAACATAAACATGATCCGGTAAAACCATACCCCACTGGCGACAATAAATAACCTAAGGGCCCATTTCTGATGTTTTGCAAATTGCTTTTGAAGGGCAAAGCGTAATGCCAATGTGGCAAACACAATCATGAGAATGGCATTACCGCTAAGCCCTACAGACAGAATATTACTACCTACAAATGGTCCCCGAGCAATTAACAGGTGAAAGGCACCAAAACTAATGAGGTAGGCAGCTACAATGTATGTCTTTCCCACGATCCTGTGGAGTCGTGGTAACTTATTTCTTACCGCAGGGATCAGTTGGACAACTCCCCCAAAAGTGATCACAGCAGCAAGTAGAAGATGAAGCACCATAGAGATATTGCCCATTGGGTCACCTTCTATAATCCCATGAGAAAGCGTTTTATTCCATTCGCTAAATTTTCCCTGAATAGCGGATCCCCCATAAAATAGAACGATGTATACAAAGAAGATCAGCTGACCTGCAGCGGCTACTATGAACCATATTTTTTCGGCCAGGGATAATAATTTGTTGCCTGTTTTACTGGAGATTGCTCCAACGGCATAACCTTGATATTTGCTTGTAGTTGTTGTCATAGGTTTGAGTTTTTGAGTATTATTTTTTTTAAATGGCCAGGTGTTGGAAGAGCTCATATACCAGGAATGCAGGCCACACGATTGCCTTGATCACACCGAGTACACCCATCCAGAATCCGGTTGCTGTACTGACGAAATATGCTGCAGATCCAAGGAACCCCAGCCCATATATACAGCTGGACCTGGAACCCCTGGTATATTTTTCGTGACTCATTATTTTATATTTTAGAAGTAAACACGGTACATAAGGTTTGGAAAGAAGCCAAACTGTGTGAGGTATGCAACAGATCCTGGCTCTGAACTATCGTAGTATTCTGATATTTTCCCTTTGTTGTTGGTGATGTTATCAAGGTTCAGGAAGAGTTCATGGGTTGATTTCTTCTTGTCCCATTTGTAATTCACTGAAAGAATGACCGTATAGACATCTTCCAGGTGATTTTCATAGGCCTTGGAATAATCCCAGAACTGTCCATTTTGAGGATCTACCGCTATATTGCCGGACTCATCTCTCAGTAGTGGTATGATTTTTTGACCTCCCGCAAAAAATACCTTAGCATTAAGTCCCAACGTTTGATTTCCCTTCTTGCCCAGATGTACAAACTCTTTCCCGAACAGGAAGTTGACCAGGTAGTTGCCATTATACCTTGTGTTTCTTTCTATACCATCCATAGCGGTATACTTGGATTCATAGACTGATGCATTGAATAAGTAATAGAAGTTTCTGTGGAAAAACCTCTCTATGGTTAGTTCCACCCCATAGTTCTTACCGGTTCCCTCATTGACCAGATCAATGTACCTGAATTCATGCCCCTCATTGATGGTAGAATAAAAACTATTAGGGTCGTTCTCTACAGGCAAATTATATAGGTCCTGGTAGTATCCTTCCAGCTTGGCTCTGATGTTTTTGCCAAATCGCTTTTCATATCCAATTACATAATGATGAGCTTTGAGCAATCCCAGGTCCTTATTTGGTTCAACCTCTGATCCATCCTCCAATTCGATTTTCGCAAAGTAATTGTGAATGCTTTCCATATTACTGTGCAATCCATATCCTGCATTGATGGATCCGGCAATGCCCAAATCCCAATTCATCGCGACTCTCGGTTCAATAGTGCTGGTATTGTTGAACAGTACATTCATATTGTGAACACCTGATATCATGGTCAGCTTTTCATTGATGCGGTATTTCCAGCTTACAAAATTCCGGATCGTAGACAGGCTTTCTTTGAAATCAACTAAGGTTTGTCGATCTGAAGGTTGCTCTAAAAACTGGCTCTGATTGAACTCATAATCAAATAAGGCATATTTAGTCCCTACCTGTAACTTATGTTGAGCATTGATTTTATTATTGTAAGTGATCGCCCCGCGGTAAGTGGTTTTAAATAGATTCCCAGTAAAGTTCAGGGTGCGATCTGTCACTGAGTCTTTCACAAACTGACCATCATTGTCATAAACTTTCACGAACGTATTTTCAATGACATCATCTTCGATTCCTTCTGAAGAATAAAGTAGTGTGGTATTCAGATAGCTATTTTTAGATAAGTTGATCGTATGGTTTATACCGGTATTCAACAGATGGGAAGCCTTGGTGTAATCTTCCTTGATGTCATCACGCATTCCACGGTTGCCTGGGGTGTCCCAAAGATCCTGCTTCACGTCTTCAAAGGTGAATTTGCTAATACCCCCCAGTCCAAAAACTGAAAAGCTACCCAGATTTTTAGTAGGTAGTACTACTTTAAATTGCGCATCCTGGAATTTGGGGATGCCGCTGATATCGACCAATCCCAGATCACTGATAATAGAAGCTGTGGAATAACGGTAATTAGCCACATAGGAACCTCCATAACCTTTTTTAAATGGCCCTTCAACGGTAAGGTCTGCGCCGATCAGCCCTAAGCCAAATACAGATTCAAATTTTTCATTATTGCCAGTCCTGAGCCTCACATCATAAACCCCGGAGAGCGCATCACCATATTCCGCAGTAAACGCACCGGTGTAGAAGTCTGAGTTAGCCAGCATGTTATTGTTTAGCGTACTTACTGCTCCACCAATAGCACTCTGGTCAGCAAAGTGATTGGGGTTGGTGATTTGAATTCCCTCTAATCGCCATTGCAGGTATTTCGGTGAATTCCCTCTCACTATTATGTCATTACTACCATCTTGTGTGGCCGTTACACCTGCGAAATTCGCCATGATCCTGGAGGGGTCGTTGAACCCACCGGCATATCGGCTGGTTTCCTCTGAAGATATGGATCGTGCACTAATGAGCGCCATGTCATTGATTGCCTCTCCTTTATTGACATTGGCCACTACTACCACTTCTTCCATTTTTACCGTAGACTCCTGCATAGAAAGATCCAGGACTACTTCTTTGGCACTGTTGACCACTATGTTGGGTATGGTAATCGGTTCGTAACCGATATAAGATAACTGCAGGCTCACTCTGCCCGTAGGCACGTTATCAATTCTGAAATTGCCATTCACATCGGTTACTGCTCCTTTGATAGGATCAGATCCAACAATTGTGATGGTAGCTCCTATTAATTCCGTTTTACTGTCCAGGTCCTTTATGGTTCCCCTGATGGTTTGTGTAAGTTGTTGTGCACTAACGATCCCTGCCAGCAACACCCCTACTATGGTGAGAAATAATTTCATTGTTTTTGACTTGTAGTGTTTTAGTTAAGTATTAGTTCTATAATATAGAACATATAATTACGGATTACTCCTTAGTTTTATTTTATAGAACAAATATACGAATGATCTTATAATTAGTTATATTTTCTATAACTAATATTCACAAATAGGCCCTCAATGAAAGTATTGGCTGTTTTTAATGGGTTGTAAATGGTATCAACCTACATTGGTTCTGATGAAGGAAAGTACATGGTGAAGGTAGTATATTCATCCACAACTGAGTCAACTTCAATGTAGCCTCTGTTCAATTTGACAAAATCATGTACGATATTCAGCCCTAATCCACTCCCCTTTTCACCCTTGGTACCTTGAGAAACTTTGGATTCATTGATCTCATAAAGGTCCACCAATTTATCTTTAGCGATCCCTACTCCGGTATCAGCTACGGTGACTTTTACTTTACCGTTGTTTTTATAAGCTCCAACAGTAATTGATCCATGCTCTGGTGTAAACTTCAGGGAATTGCCCACAAGGTTTCTTATGATGGTATTAAAACTATCTATATCCACCCACCCGATCACTGACTTAGGGATATCAGTTGATAGATTTATTGATTTCAATTCAGCTTGTAGCTGAAATGCGGTCAGGCTTTCTTCCAAAGTTTCTTTGATGTTGATGTATTCCGGATTATAAGGCATGGCTCCCTCTTCTTTCAATGCCCAGCTAAGGAGGTTGTCCAGCAGTGTGAGCATTTCATTCGCAGCGGTATTGAGGTGCAAAGACATTTCCTGTAGTCTTTGATCATTCTTAGCACCATATTCAGACTCCAGGTGACTTTTGATTACGGAATAGAACCCTAACATTAGATTCATGGGTCTTCTAATGTCATGAGAAATGATGGAGAAAAACCTGGATTTGGTTTCATTTAGCAATAACAAATGATCATTGGCCTGCTGGAGTGCATCATTCTTTTCGGTTATTTCCTCATTTTGATGGAATATTTCGTCGTTAAGAATGGCCAATTGTTGGTTGGCTTTTTGTTTGGAGCGGTAAAAGAGGAATAGGACTATTGCAATAACAAGCAGTAATCCCGAGCCTACATAAGTGGCGGTTTGTTTGATTCTACTGTATTTCAATTCGGCGACATATCGCACCCTTTCGCGTTCATAGGCAAACGCTACTGAATCTCTCTCCTGTCTAAACTCATTCTCTGCTTCCAGCCTGGCAATTCTCCTGGCAGTAGAATCATCATTTAAGCTATCAAAAAAAGATTTGTGCATAGTGAATGCTTCATAGGCCGCCTTATAATTCCCTTTGCGTTTTTCTACTTCTGCCAATTCCAATGATGCATCTCTAATAATGGAAGGATACCCAATTTCTTTTGCTAAACTGATAGCAGCCTCAAGTTGCCGTTTTGATTGCTCAAGCCTTCCCATCCTGGAATATGTCTGTCCCAACCCTACCTGGGCATAGATCATGGACACCTTGTCCCCGATTTCAACGCTCAGTTCCAAAGCGCTTTGCAAATAGTTTAAAGATTCCTCCAGTTTATTCTGGTGCATGTACACCTCACCAATATTGATATAACTTCCTGTCAATCCCGTCAAATCATTGATTTCCAGTTGTAAATCCATGGAGCGCTGGTAATTTTCAAGAGCCATATCCAGGTCTTGCATTCTCCAGTACACCACCCCTATATTATTATAGGTGTTGGCAATTTTCCTTAAATCACCTTCCTGATTCTTCAACTTCAACGATTTCTGCAGGTAATCCAATGATTTTTTAAATTCACCCTGTGTGGAATATATGGTAGCGATATTGTGAAAGTCAGAGCCTATAGCACTGGTATCATTTAGACTTTGATTGATGGCCAATGATTTAAAAAGGTATTCCAATGCACCAGAGTAGTTGCCCTGTTCCCTGAAAATAATACCCAGCCCACTGTAAGCCCTGGCCTCCCCTTTTCGGTAATTGATGGCTTTGGCCTGCTCAATGATTTTAAGGTACATTTTATGTGCCGCCCTGTAGTTACCCTGGATCATTGTGACCCATGCTTTTTGGTCGTTGGCCTCTATTACTTTGCGTTGCAATCCCGCTTCCTGAGCCAGGCGAATGGCTTCATTGGCATATTTAAAGGTATTGGCGGAATCGGAATATTGGTATTCGTAGGCAATATCAAGGTAAGTGCTGACTTTCAATTCAACATTTTCGGTATGCTCCAATACCTTCAACAGAGAATCGACGGTAGGTTGATGTTGTGCATTACCAGTCAACGCATTCATCAGGATAATAAGCAGGCTGCCTACCCGAAAAGATTTCGGCATGTTGCCAAGGAGTCTGTCACTAAAAGTTACCAACTTTAAATTTTTGCGGGGATGTTCCAAACAATTGTCCACCGAAAATATACGCATTTACTTTAACCTTATGGAATATTCTTGATTAAAGGTTAATTTTTGATGCTAAATACGACCTATGGAGTCTGGAGCAATACAAATCATTGAGCAAATACAACAGGATGGAGCAATTCAGTCGCTGTATCTGACGGAAGTGGTGATCGCAGAATGGCCAGACATCTTATTCAAGCAACCTATTATTCAGGTGGAACTGGAATACGTGGTGTGCCCCATGCATCTCCTGGAAGAACTATTTCAACTAACTGGCATCCAACGATTGATCCTTACCGGAATTGCGACCTCTGAAGAGGCTTATGAAAATCAACAATGGATAGAAAGGCTACCTGATAACATTGGGAACCTCAGGGAACTCAAATATGCCGATCTCTTTGAAAACCGACTGAAAGAGTTGCCACAAACGTTCAACCACTTGTCAAATCTTAGGATATTGGACTTGGGAGAAAATAACTTCACTGCTGAGTCACGACTGTACTTACCTCCTGTTCTTGAACAACTAGATCTGTTTAGAAATCCGCTTCAGGAAATACCTGGGGACATATTAAAACTAAACTCGCTGAAGGCACTTAGGTTGGATCATTGTAAGCTGGGACAAGTGAAATTAAGTGCAGATTTAAACGAATTACAAACAGTGAGTCTTAATTATAATCCCATTAAGGACCTGACGATCGATCCAAATTCCAAATTAGGGGTGCTCCACCTTGTTGGTTGTACGTTGACAGATATTCCGGAATGCCTTTTAAAGTTGTCGCATGTAAAAGAGCTATACCTTCAACACAATGAACTAAATCAGCTTCCACAGGACATTGCCGCCTTACAATGCCTGGAAAAACTTAATGTTTCGCACAATAAAATTACGGAACTACCCCAAAGCCTGGGTGAAGCAAAGAATTTAATACTCTTCAATTGTTCTTATAATCAAATCTGGCAGCTGCCTAAAACAATGGGCAAACTCAGCCAATTGGAAACACTCATCATCTCCAGCAATAAAATACAGGAATTCCCATCAGCATTGTATCAGATGCATCAGCTAAAAGCACTCAGTGCTGACAACAATGTACTATCACAAATTTATCCGGGCATTGGTCAATTAAAACAATTGAGAAGCCTGAGTTTGCATCAATGTCGGTTGGTGTTTTGTACTGATGACATCAATGACCTGGAAAACCTGGAGCAGCTGACCTTAAGTCATAATTGGCTCAAAAAGCTTCCACGCATGGATCAGTTAAAGCAACTTAAGTTTTTGAATGTGAGTGGTTTACATGAACTTGAGTCTCCTGATCAGGAAATATTACGGCTGTTAGATTTGAAAAACGTCAGAGAAATCTCTTTGTCTTACTGGAAGTTGTCTGAAATACCACTTGAATTGAAAAACCTACGACACCTGAAACGGATCAACCTGGGTAAAATCCCGGCCATTAGAGCTAAGTCTCAGTATTGGCGTGAAAAGTTTCATCCAATTGTATTATGGATCAATTAAGGCTTATTTTTTGAACTTCTTCTTCTGTTTAAGGATGGCCCTACTGACAAATTCCGCGGAGGTACTGGCAGACTGAACGGAACCATAGTCAATATCAAGGTCACTTTCTGCCGCTACCCAATCCGCCATGGTTCCGCTGGAGGCTCCTTTCATGCTGGCATATTCCGATGACTTCATCTGTTGTTTGGCCTCCCTGGTTTCTGTACGCTGAAGGTAAAAATGTGAAAGCATGTGATAGACCGTTCCTTCACCGTGCTCAAATCTTATAATAACAGGATCTTCTCCATATTTCTCCTTTAACTCTTTTGACTTGACCAGGACTTTCACCTTCTTTTTGTCAAGAATTTCAATTGGATAAGAAGATCCTTCCAGCCACCAGACCGGAGCATTCTCTTCATCGAAAAATCCTTTCATCACTACATCTTCCCGATCCAGCAGTTCTACCCTGACCACTTCATCAGATGAAGGTTTGCCATTGTATTTCACAACCCCTGGGAACCCCACTTCCAGGACATTTTTCAGTGCCCAATCCGTAGTGATCAGTTGGCCTCCGGAAGCCACAAATCCGGCCAGTTTCCTTGCCCCATCAGCAGGAAACTCACTGGCACAGTTTACAAAGACTGTTTGCGTTGGTTTGAGCTCTGCCTTTAGCAATTGTTGGTGATTGATCCTTACATGCGGCATATTGATGTGTTTGAGTACCAGGTGAATGTGGTCATAAGTACCATCTACCACCACCACATCATTTTGATCCAGGGATTCCAGAATATCAATGTTTTCCTCATCTTCCTTTTTCAAGCGGTCCCTGAGTAACTTATTGGCCATCTTATATGACTCTGCCATTTTCTCACTGTCCTTACCGCCAGCGTCTTGAGGGTTACCCCCGGGAAGGTTTTGATTCATCATTTGTTCCGATCCCGGTAACCATTCTTCATCCTGATCCATGAGCTATGTACTTTGGTATACTCTAAGATACAAATTTCAAATGGCAGTTGGATTCTATTCGTAGCGCAATGTCTCTACGGGGTTAATTTTTGCAACTTTAAAAGATTGCCAAAGAATAGCGAATGATGAGCATACCATTATAATTAAGCCTGCAATACCAAAGTACCACCAACTCATCTCAGTTCTGTTGGCAAAGTTTTGTAACCAATTGTTCATCAGATACCAGCCAATGATGCTTCCGAAAATGAATGAAACCATCAATATTCTGAAAAAAGAAATCCCTAACATTTGTAATATGTCAGTCAGTCCGGCACCATTTACCTTTCTTATTCCAATTTCTTTGGTTCGGCGGTTGGTTTCATGGAATGCTAATGCAAACAGACCAATGCAGGAAAGAATCAATGCCACTACAGCAAAGCTCAGGTATAATCTACCCGTTTGCTTTTCTTTTTCATATTGCCTGGATAATACGTTTTCCAGCGATTCATAGGAAAATATGGCTTTCGGGTTTACTTTCCTGTATAGTTTTTCCAGCGACTCAATAGTTGCCACCGATTCTGAGTTGATCCCTATAATAAAGGGTTCATCACCATTTATTCTGTATTGAATTATCAATGGCTTAATGGCATGTGACAAGTGTTCGTAGTGAAAGTCCTCTACCACCCCAATGACATCAAATTTAAATTCATCCCTTCCACTGGTATTACTCATCAATTGCCTTCCAGAAATCTGTTGAAAGTCGAAATAGTCGCGTGCTGCTTCGTTGATCACCACCTTCAGTTCATGCGAGTGGTCAAGCTTTTCATCAAAGAAACGCCCTTCAACTACTTTCAAACCAAACAAATCCTTGTATGCAGGATCTGCATATATCTTATTGACAGAGGTGTACTGATCTATTGCTCCTACTTTTTTCCATGAGCTGCTAACCACCGTACTCACAGGCATGGTTCCCTGCGAAAAGACCGAAACGTTTGGGTTTGAAGACAATTCGTTTTTCACCAACTGGTGCTTCTTCTCCATTGCCAGCCTTTCATTACTTCCGTTAAAACCTGTCATCATTTCAAAGAAGTCGACACTGATAATATTGGTTTGATTGATTCCAATATTTGAATTGATCATAAAATTGAACTGGTAATAGACTACCATGGCCCCAAGCAATAAAACCACGGTTAAACCGTATTGAATGGTAGTCAAAGCCTTTTGGAACCTGGGTATTTTTAAGAAATTGTAATTGCCCCCTATGGCATCCATGGGTTTTATGCTTATGAGTCTTCGGATAAAAAATAGTAATGACAAGCCAACTGCAACTAGTATCACTGACCCAATGCCATATAAATCTCTGCCAGGGATTTGTTCCAGGTCCATGCGCATGTATTGTGCCACATATGGAAACAAGCTTTGATAAGCTACAAATGCCAGGACAACAGCTATAATAAAGTAAACAGCTCCATTGATTGCCATTTCATAAATGAGGTTGAGTTTATTTGCTCCGCTCAGCTGTTTTAAACCAATTTTCCGTGTTGAACTTAATTGCTGGGTCGTTTGTAGGTTCATAAAACTTAAGGTCGTAATAATGATCACAAGCCATGAAATACCTTGCATCATCAATAAGTTTTTGTAGTCCCCGTATTTAGCAAAAAGGCTGATATCGAATGGCCTGTTCCAATATATTGACTTAAGCGGAACTGTGGACAAAATGCTTTCCGAGAAACGTTGATTCGTTTGACCCAGGTTGGCAATTTTTTGATGAAATGAAGCTTGATCAAATTTTTCATTCACAAGAATCATCTCCTGGGGAATTCTCCTCCAGAAATTACTTGAATGACGCGGGATAAGAAAATCAAAATCAATGGAGCTGTTTGCAGGTGGATCCTTTAATACACCAGCAATCTGGTAGAGCCCTTTCTGATCGCATTTAATCTCGACTTTCTGACCGATGGGGTCAGCATCTCCAAACACCCGTGTTGCGAATTGAGCGGTAACCAGTATGTGTGATGGAGAGCTTAACGCATCACTTGTGTCTCCGGAAGATATCTCGAAATCAAAAAAATCAAAGAAAGTACTGTCCACAACCAATGCTTTTCCCTGATGTTCATGGTCGTTTGTTATAAACCTGATTTCATCGGGACGGTAAACATGAATCATTAAAGTCTTTTCAATTTCAGGAAACCTGTGATGATCCAGCTGAAAGAAAAGCTGATGACTTATGGGATTAAGGTCTGCATTAGGGCTGGTTTGAATTGTGCTAACATGGATTTTGTTGATGTTTTTGTGAAAGATATCCATCTCTTTCTCATTCCAGACCCAGGCATTGATAAACTGAAAGAACATGGCACCAATCACCAGCGAAGCTAAACTTGCCATACTGATCGCCCGGTATTTGATGAGGTTCCTGATTGTCGTTTTCACAAACAGTCTGAACATTCCGTAATAGTTCAGCCGAGTCATACTTCCCGATAGCCTTTTTACCAAAACAGGTCGAAGTACAATCAGACATTCCCGAATGTACAGTAAGTTAGCTTTTAGTATTGGGTGATCGCAAAGCAAATCATTATAGACTTCTTCCAAATCACCTGTAATTTCTTCCAGGTGTTCCGGTTTAATGAATAACTGTAGCCATTTGCCTGCCCAGCGTGTTGGTCGGTTTTGAGAATTCATTTCAAGATGGTTCAATAGTTGATAATGTGCCAATAGATGACCATAAGCTGGCTCTTACACTTTTCATCTCTTCCAATACGTTTAATCCGCTGGTTGTAATACAATAGATGCGCTTGCGCTTACCTCCCCTTTTTTGTGTCGCTTCCCCAAATTCAGAATTCAGAAATCCCTTTTCCTCTAATCTCTTCAATGCGGATTGTATTGATCCAACACTAAGCGTTTCATCGAGCCTTGCCTCCAATTCCTTCTTAATTGCCACGCCATATGCATCTTCTTTCAACACGATAACTGTAAGCAATACCAACTCTTCAAACTCTCCAAGTTTAGTCTTTTTCATATTTTATTCGTAATTGCAGTAAATATAGGGAAATATATTATTCGTAATTGCAGTTTTTATTATTTTCTATTGCGCAAGTTGAAAATAGATGGTGAAAGTAGTGCCCTTACCCACCTCCGTTTCATAAGAAATTTCAGCTCCTATCATGTCTACATAGGATTTTACGATGGACAATCCTAGTCCAACACTATTTTCGCCAGCGGTAGGTTGAGCGCTGAGTCGATGGTATTTCTTGAACAGGTTTCGCTGATCTTCTTCACTAAAACCTGGCCCCTGATCCTTGATGGAAACTTTTATCCGGTCTCCTTCCACTACAGTACAGTACTGAACTTCACTACCAGGCTCGCTGTATTTGATCGCGTTTGATAGCAGGTTATCAATGACTTGTTCTGTATACAGCTTGTCTGCATAAATTTTCAGGTCTGGCAGTATCGA
This sequence comes from Cyclobacteriaceae bacterium, assembly GCA_965243755.1. Classification (GTDB taxonomy): domain Bacteria; phylum Bacteroidota; class Bacteroidia; order Cytophagales; family Cyclobacteriaceae; genus JANSWY01. Next base: position 1,106,037 of record CBDEVW010000006.1, on the reverse strand, counting down.
TGCAGCAATGGCAATGTCTTTATTGTTTGCTTTGGTTTTATAGTTCGTTAATACTGTATTGCAGACCTTGCTTAAGTCAATTACCTCCATTTTCAGGTTACGGTTCCCGGATTCTATGGCATCCACATCCAGGATTTTATTGATCATGGTGGCCATTTTCTCGGAAGAGGTAGTTACGTAGCTGTTCATCTTTTTGTCCTCATCAGAAAGGTTAGGACTGTCTTTAAGCATCAATGAAATATTGAGAATATTGGAAAGCGGTGACCTCAGATCATGAGCCAGAATATTGATCAGATCATTTTTCTCTTCATTGATCCGTTTCAGCTCTTTATTGCGCTCTTCTATCATTTGGTTCTTCTCCCGTAACAACTGATTGGATTTGGCTTTCATGCGAAACCTGATCACCACAACGGACATGACCATAATAATCACAGCAATGGCCAGGATCAACAGATTGGTAAGTCGGGTCCTCTCCTGTTCCCTTTTCGTGGCTTCCAGCAGGTCAAGGTATTGGGAATCCTTTTCTCTGTTGGAAATAATGATCTCTTCGTACGGACCAATTTCTGCAGAAGTGGCAATACGTGCTATGATCTCTGTCGCACCTTCACCCAGATACTTCAATATGATCCGTTCCTTATCTGTTTCATATTGATCAGAGGAGAAGTAGTCATTCACAGGCCCGTCCCAGTCACTTCCTTTCGGGTAGATCATGGCGATACCTTCCAGTTTCAGTGGATGGAAAAACTGCCTTCTTATCACTGGAGAATTTTCCAGGGCCACAAGGAAATTTGGCAGGTCCACATAGCCAAATCCATTTTTGGTGCTTTCAATTTTCTCAATGATCTGCCCTGTATTTTTTACATATTCATAGGTGAAATGTAAGTCCTGCTCCTGTTTCAATTTTTCCAGGGCCTGGAGGAGTGTGGTGTTTTTAATTGTGACTGCTTTGGCATTGTCAAATAACTTACGGAATTCCTCTTCGGTTTGGGCAATTGGAATGTCTGAGTTTGAAATCAACACAGCAATATCTGACAAATATGGAGGCGTAAAATTGAGGTATTCAGCTCTATCGGGGGTAATGGAGATCGAACTAGAGCCAAATGATGCCCCTTTTTTCGATCGGACCGTTTGCAGCACATCGCTAAAGCTATCGGTTTCCACCCATCTCAGCTCCAAATCCACCTTGTATTTTTTCTTAAGGTAGGCGACAAAGGACTCTGCCAGTTCGTGTTCTACACCATCAAGTATGTCTTTGGAGTCGGTAATTGAAATGTTGTTGGGATACCAGTAATAAGTAATGGTCCCCGCTTTTCTTTTCAGTATGTCGGACCAGTTTTCATCTTCCTGCGCCAGTAGTGTGATGGGCAGGAACCATAATATTGCGAGCATCAGAAATCGTCCCATATAGATGGATTAGTTTTATTTCTGGTTCCCAGTCCTAATATAGCTGATATTATCTACAAATGGCATTTTTCCATTTCAAATTAAACCAGTTGATGTAATGGAAATACCTTTTCATTTACACACAACCGCCCAATAAACCAATCCCAAAACAACTTTATACATTGAGAATCAATCAATTGAAACTTAAGCAGAGAATCATCCATTAGGCTAAAAAATACAATAACTAGATTTTAGACAGAAAGCTTGTCAAGCTATATCTTGAAAGATTAATAGAACCAAGAACCAAAGAACTAAGGACCGGAAACTAAAATTTAATTCATAAAAATTTCGTACATTATATGTATGGACACGGGAACGTCTCAAATCAGTGGCCTGCAATTTAGAAATCTTGTTGCCAATATACCTGGTATTGTCTACCGATGTGCCAATGATGAGTATTGGACCATGCACTTCATTAGCGGAAAGGTAGAGCAACTTACCGGATATCCGGCGAGTGATTTTATTAACAATGCAGTAAGAACCTACGATAGCCTGATTCATCCGGAAGATAAGAACATGATCAATGAATTGGTGAAGGATGGGCTGGACAAGCGTGAGCCATATCATCTGGAGTACCGGATCCTTCCCAAATCGGGAAACGAAACGTGGGTGATGGAAAGAGGTCAGGGAGTTTATGATGATAATGACCAATTGCTATGGCTTGACGGCATTATCCTGGACATTACGGACACCAAAAAGCTACAGGAGCTGAAGCAGGAAGTCGACAGAATGATGAGGCACGACCTTCGGAATCCACTCAATGTCATCATCTCCATGCCCCAGGTGATCAAACGTGACTGGGACCTTAATCAGGAACAATTTGACTCAGTAGACCTGATCGAGAAAGCAGGTAAGAAAATGCTTGACATGGTCAACTTATCACTGGACTTATATAAAATCGAGCTTGGGCAATATCAGTTCCACCCGGAAAAGTTTAATGTCATCAATGTTTTGAAAAGCGCTATTGCCGATCTGGATAACCTGGGCAAGATTCATAAGGTAGGTACCAAACTGACCTGCAATGACCAACCTGTTGATGAATTATCAATCGTAGAACTGGAAGCGGAGGAACTATTGTGCTACTCCATATTCAGTAATTTGCTCAGGAACGCCATAGAAGCCTCAGCACCAGGAGAAACGGTCAACATCAATTTGACCAATTCACCCAACGAACTCCTGATCAATATCAGCAACTCTAAACCTATACCAGAGGCCATCAGGGACAACTTTTTTGACAAGTACGTCACCCATGGTAAAAGAGAAGGTACCGGGCTTGGTACCTACATTGCCAAATTAATGGTAGAAGTACAAAATGGAGAGATCCATGTGATATCGTCTCTGGAAAAAGGTACTTGTGTTGGGATCAGGTTTCAGCGATAGTAATCACCGTTCATCAATGTACTGATCTCCCCTATCGCTTGCTCTGTCTCCTCTTCCTGCACGAAATGACCACACTGATATTGCACCACTTTTGCGTTGGGCAATCTTTGCTGCCACTTGTCCAGGTATTTGGTGGTGATGAACTCATCTTGAGCTCCCCATAAAATCAGCCATTGTTTGTCTTTCAGTTTGTCCAGCATTTCCCATTGTTCCTGGTACCAGTCCGACGACCCTACCAGTGACTGACCAATCTGGAGCAGTGGTATGCGTGAGGTCCTGGTAGGAAATGGTTTGATATAGTGCTGATGAATGTGTTTACTCAAATTCTTCTTATCATTAAACCCTTTCTTGAGCAGCACTTTTGGTGAGAAGTTGAAGTTGAGATACAATTGCTTGCCCATCCAACTGTTGATGATCTTATCAATTTTCAGTGCCTCAGGGTCATTTTTAGTTTCCCACATCCAGGTATTGAACAACACAATGTTTTTAATCCGATCAGGAGACTGGAGGGCCGCTCCCAGCCCAATAGGGCCACCAAAATCATGAACCACCAGCGTGACTTCCTTCAGGTCCAGGTGTTCGATCAATGCACTCAGGTTAGCACTGTGAGACTGTGGAGTGCCGTCAAAATTATTGTTCGCATGTGACAGTCCAAACCCCAGATGATCTATGGCGATACAACGATTGGTTTTGGATAACTCCTTCACAAAATCCCTGTAAAGAAAAGACCAGGTGGGTGTACCGTGTACAAACAATATAACCGGCCCCTCTCCTTCATCAATGTAATGCATGTCTCCATCAGGAAGAGTAAGAAAATGATTTTCAAACGGGTATAGCGCAGTATCTATCCATGATTGTGCGGAAAGTGTAGTCGTCATAATGAAGCCTGTTAATATGATGAATAATTGTTTCATTGTTTTTGAAACAAAAGTCATCAGTCGGCTTCATTTAAATCTTGGTATAAACCAACATTTTATATCTGGATGGTATTCATGAACTTACTGAAGTTGGTAGCATCCATTCTGAGGTAAGATGCCAGGTCCTTTTGCGAGACCATTTGAAGTAAATGAGGACTTCTTTTGACGAATGCTTTGAACCTTGTTTCAATGTCATGCGCCAATAACTCATGCAAACGATACAGCACACCTTCCAAAAAATACTCAGTGGCCTTCCTGAACAATGTTTCAATTTCCCTATGTTCTTTCATCAGTTGCTGGTGTCTCTCATAGGATATCCTGATGAAGTAACTGTCAGTAATGGTTTCCAGGAAGTAGCGGCTGGGAGCCTGCCTGAAAAACGATTCCGGCACACCGCTAAATGATGGTGCATAGGCAAAAGCCATCACATGTTGCTTGTTTTCAGACTGGTAATAGGACTTCTGGATGCCTTCCTTTACAAAATACAGAAAACGTTCGGTTTCCCCCGGTCTGGTCATGATGGTCTTTTTAGGAACCTCATAGGGTTTCCAGAACGAGAGATATTCATCCAGTATCTCTGCAGATACCGGATGAATATTTGAGAAAAATTCTTCTATGCTGGTCATTTAATGACTGACTGCTTTAGCCTTGAACATCTCTTCCAACTGATCCAGTGCCAGGGTGAGTCCTTCCTTCATGCCCATTTCCATTACTGTTTGCAGGTCTTTTTCGGTAGGGTAAGTAGTGATCATTGTGACTTCAGTAGAAGCGCCATTGGCCTCAAACTGGTTAGTGAAAGTCGCCACTGGAAACTGTTCATTGATGTTTCCTTCTTCGTCGCAAAAGGAATCTTTTCCGGTAAAGTCCTGCTCTTTATTGATCTTCAGGTATTCTGTAATGCCCCAGTGCTTCTCTCCCTCTGGTCCGACCATGGCATACAACCGGGTACCACCTTCAGTAAAATCCATGTGTTTGGTTTCAGATCTCCATGGTGCGGGTGCCCACCATTGGTCCAGCAGTTCCTCCTCGGTCCAGGCTCTCCAAACCAGATCGATCGGTGCTGAAAAAGATCGTTTTACAGTAAGTTTGGTCCCCTCAGCAATAAATTTAGTTTCTTTCATAATTGTATAAATGTAAGTGATTAAGTGTTTTTCTTAGATTTTGACTGCATTTCATCCAGCAGGTGATCCAGTTGTGCAAATCGTTTCTCCCAAAGCTCCCGAAATGGCTCCAGCCACTCATTGACTTTTTGCAACTCCGTTGGTTCTATTTCACAAAATCGCTGGCGACCTTCTTTGGTAATGCTGATGACACCACAATCTTTGAGATACTGTACGTGCAGAGAAACCGCTTGCCTGGTCATAGAAAACTGTTCCGCTATGGAATTGATTGGCCTTTTTTCTTTTCTGATAGAAAGCAGGATATCTCTTCGGGTCGGGTCCGCCAGGGCTTGAAATACATCTCTTCTCATTATGCGCAAGTATTTACTTGCTAATATAAGCGCAAGGTTTTACTTGCGCAAGTAATTGTTTAATTATTTCTTATGGATTTGGGGTTAAAGTTCCAGCGGTTTACGACTCTGATGACAGATATATTCATAACAGCAATTAGACCATCGGGTTTAGACGATTTTTGATTTGACACCCTCCAGCACCCCGTTAGATAATCCTATGAAGTGTTCTACCTGCTCATATGCCATTTTATAGTAATCCCCTGCATTTGATGCAATCTATTCCTTTTGAATCTAGCATGATAATTGCTGTAATCTCGCTTAAATAAATGAATAAATATCAAACGATGATTAACCACATTATATATATCATAAACTTGCTTCACAACGCGCTTACCAAAAACGTTGAAGGCATTGTTGTGGTACATCATAATGCGCAGACTACAACCACTCCAGCCAGTATCTCTCTTTCCTTAATTTCCTCCGTTAACATGGTGTCTCTTGATACTTTTGCAATTCCAAAAACAGGATTCATTCCTCATCCAAGTCCAATTGTACTTTACCAACATTTAAAGAATCCAGGATATAATACCCTCTTTACTTCATAGATCAATAGGTTTCATGACAAATGATTCATCTTAATAGAAATGAAGCGATTAAATAATGCTAAATATACGAATTATAAGTAGCTACTTACTCCCCAACAAGTAGCTACTTACTCTCCAACAAGTAGCTACTTCTCCCCTAACAAGTAGCTACTTCTTCCTTACTAAGTAGCTACTTACATTTTTAACACTATAACTGGAAAAATTCGAAAGCAATCAATCGGATTTTGGGTCATAATCTATCCACTTATGCCATCCAATCTCAGAATTAAAATTGTACTATTTTAAGTTTATCAACTTAAGGTTTCTATTAGCAGAGGGAAACGAAATCATTGTATCCCTATTAAAAACAACCTGTGTTCCCTGGTTTGTCGCACACAGAGTAGATAAACCCTTTCTTATCCTACTCCCTGGTCTGCGACACACCATAGCAGTCAACTTAAGAGAATTATAATCACAAACCCGTCATTTCCCCCTTTGAAGGGGGACCAAGGGGGATGATCAGCGTATGGTCATCAATCACATCTTTCCCTATCTGCTCCCGGACTGTGACAGACAGTCTACATTATTCCTTAAGCCACACTCAAACTAATCAGTCAACAAATGTCTACAAAAGAATTATCAGGAAAGAATAGCATGACACACTACTTTTTAACCCCAGGTTTCTTCTATATTTGCGCGCATTTTTTTTGAATGAACAAGTACTATCAAACGGAGGATTGGCTCAACTGGATGGATGAGCTGGCCTGTAAGGACTTTATGGTGATTGATGATTTCATTGATCCACAGTTATTCCAGACGATTAGGTCCTTTTTCCTTGCACACCTGGAGTGCTTTTCTAAAGCCGCCATTGGAGCTGCTGAAAACAAGGTTATTCGTAATGAAATTCGTGGAGACTTGTCCTATTGGCTGGATCGAAAAAGGGATACTTGTCTGGACGACTTCTGGTCCATGGTAGATGAAATGCTTTATATTTTTAACCGCTATTGCTTTCTGGGGCTCTCAGGGTATGAGTTCCACCTGACCAACTATCCCAAAGGTGGTCATTATGAAAAACACATCGACCAGTTCAATCATCGGAGTAACAGAACCATTTCCGTAATTATTTACCTTAATGTAGGGTGGCAAAAAGGTGATGGTGGTGAACTCGAAGTGTTTTTGGAAGATGGAACATCAAAGATCATCGAACCCATTGGTGCCAGATGTGTGATGTTTAAAAGTGATAAGGTGCCACATCAGGTGCTTGCCTCAAATAAACCCCGCTATAGCCTTACCGGATGGCTGCTAAAGAAACCTTCTGCTTTGGGGCAGTTATTGGGGTAAATAGGCTGTTGATATCCCCCTTAATTCTTCCAAATAACTAGTTTATTCACAGTTAGTTAACAGGTTAATGCTATAAAACGAAAGAGTCATCCCCCTTTCTCCCCCTTCTAAGGGGGAAACCTAATTATTCTATCCTTGTTAAAAACTACTACTCCCTGGTCTGTGGCACACTGATTGGGTAAACCCTTCCTAACCCTACTCCCTGACCTAGCGACACACTCTAGTCGTCAATTCAAGAGCATTATAATCACAAAACTGCTATTTCCCCCCTTCGAAGGGGGACTAAGGGGGATGAACAGCCCGGATAAACTCTTCCTAATCCTGCTCCCTGATCTAACGACACACCCTATTCTTCAACTGAAGAGAATTAACATCACACAACCGACATTTCCCTCTTTGAAGGGGGACTAAGGGGGATGAACACAGTGTAATTATTAATCAATTTCTCCTACTCCCTGGTCTGTGGCACACTGATTAAGTAAACTCTTCCTAATCCTGCTCCCTGACGTACAACGCACCATAGTCGTCAATTCAAGAGAATTATAATCACAAAACGGCTATTTCCCCCTTCGAAGGGGGATTAAGGGGGATGAAACCCACTGCTTATAATTTAGCTAATGGCACATACCTTTCTTTGATGACATTGAAATGATGGATTTGATGGGCGGTTATTGTTAACCCAATCGTGTACAGAGGCATTTCATATTCAAAGAATACACAATTCGTTTTCAGGATTTTTTCATTAAAGGACTCAAACATCATGATGGAAGACTGCCGTACCACGCTCAACTCATTGATCAGGTGCTTAATAGTCAATTCGTCAGCATTTGAGTTTGATCCCATGATTTCCTGGTCATGGGCATCTGGAATGGACCCTTCCGCCCGGGCAAAGATGATGGCGCGGTAGCACCAGATTCTCTCCCAGTCTATCAAATGCTGCAATATTTTATTGACTGTCCATTTGTTGGGTTCGTAGACCTTCTTTCCAATGCGCTTCAATTGGGCAATGTCTAGTTCATCAATTTGATCCAGACTATTTTGCAGGGCTTCCCTGAGTGGTGTCCCCGCATTCAATTTCAACACATAGGCTAAAAACTCCGGATTCTTCTTAACTTCCTGCTTCTTCATGAAAAACTTAATTACACATCAATGGATGTAAGATGTATGTGTAATAAAGGTAGGCTAATTTCCGGTAAAGTTAGAATTAACTATTCCTGGCCTTGAATAATCCAATGCTAGGGCTCAACCCAACACTGTTTCTCATATTTGCTCTTTTGGACAAGAACTAAACCCAGCATCCACAAAATCTACATCACCTTCTCCTGATCCGTAAAAATTGAATTGTTTTCAAACACCTGCTTAAACCATAACGCGGAGGCTTTTGGTGTTCTTTCCAGCGTCTTGTAGTCCACATAAGTGATGCCAAAGCGTGGACGGTACCCGGAGGCCCATTCAAAATTATCAAACATACTCCAGGCGAAATAGCCCTTTAACTTTACGCCTTCTTTTATGGCTTCATGGCATGCTTCCAGGTAGCTGCGATAGTATTTGATCCTGTTATGATCATTGACTTCACCGCCTTCAATTTGATCGTCGCAGGCAAACCCATTCTCAGTAATGTAAATATCCGGCGCATCATATCGATCATTGATCCAGTGTAGCAATTTTTGACAACCCCATGGTACCACCGCCCAGTTCATGCTGGTGAGCTCCCAGCCTGGATCTTGTGACAGGTCCACATCCTGGTCCTCGGACAACCCTCCGTTACCGTAAACACTTCCTTTCTTTATTTGCCCATGGTTTTCAGCTGCATACATGGTGGTGTAGTGATTGAGTCCAAAGAAATCGGTGCTCCCTTTGATCAGCTCCTTTTCCTCTGCAGTAAACTTAGGCAAGCGTTCCCCTAGCCTTTGCTTCATCACCTGTGGGTAATCACCAAAATAAACCGGATCGGCAAACCATCCTAAAAAGAATAGCAAAGCCCTTTCTGCAGCATCTTTGTCTTCCTGTTTGTCAGTGAGTGGTTCCCTCCAGTCACAGTTATTGGTGATCCCAATGGTTCCATTTTGATGACCAAACTGCTCTTTGTACACCCTGTAAGCCCTGGCATGTGCCAGAATCAAATGATGTGCTGCAAGGTATGGTTCTACATTTGAAACCCGTCCCGGCGCAAACACTCCCTGACCATACCCCAGTATTGACACTACCCATGGTTCATTGAGCGTAATCCAATGTTTCACCCTATCCCCAAAATGCTCAAAACAAATGCTCGCGTAATTGGCAAAGTCATCAACAATAGCCGGATTCAGCCACCCATCGTGTTCAGTTTGTAGTGCCAATGGCAGGTCCCAGTGGTATAAAGTCACCCAGGGTACAATGTCATTGGCAAGCAATTCATCGATCAGGTCCGAGTAAAACTTGATCCCGGCTTCATTGACCTTGCCTTTCCCTTCCGGTAAAATTCTGGGCCATGAAATAGAAAACCGGTAGGCTTTAAAACCCAGTGATTTCATCAACGCCACATCCTCTTTGTACCGGTGATAATGGTCAAGGGCGACATTTCCATTTTCATTATTCGCCACCCTGTTGGGAATGGTACAAAAAGCATCCCATATCGATGGTCCCTTGCCATCAGTATTATGTGCTCCTTCTATCTGATAAGACGATGTTGCGGATCCCCAAACGAATCCCTCCGGAAACTTACTCATGCTTTAATTTAACCTTTAACTGGTGAAAGTCTTAATTCCTCTAAAGTTGTATTTACTTCTTCTAATTTATCTGGTGATAATGGATATATCAATAAAAACGCAATGGTTGGCACAGCGATTAATGCAGGTATCCAACTCATCAGCATTTTGATGGCTGGCATTGCTCCAACTACCGTGGTTTCATTCAATCCGTCATATCCGTAGCTACTCAGTAGCAATCCTATGATCGCTCCTGCTGCACCGCCACCAAATTTCATAGCAAAGGTCCCTGCTGAAAATACAAGGCCAGTAGCTCTTCTTCCGTTCTTCGCTTCGGAGTAGTCTGCTGCATCACCAAGCATGCTAAAAAACAACACCGGCATTATTCCAGCGCCAAACTCAGAAAGTGAACCTAGTACGAAGATAAGGGTGTAATCCCCTGGCTGGGCGATATATAGTAGGGCATTGGTTACCGCTGAGAACAGCATGACATATATAAACAACTTTTTCTTCCCAAAATAATTAGTGAGAGGAGTAGTAACCAATGCCGCTACCATTGATACCAGAAGGAGAATTACCATATAAGATGCCGCCAGTGTTTCATTGTCGAGGTATCTTTTGAAATAAATTACGGTGATCCCCTGTTTGATGGAATTGTAAGTGACAAACAAAAACCCAACCACCAGCAAGATCACCCATGGTTTGTTTTTAATAAGATCTGACAGGTCCTGCCAGATATTGCCTGTCTCGTTGGATTTGGGCTTTACCCTTTCTTTCGTGGTGAAGTAAGTAATCAATAAGAAGCCCGACAATACAGCGGAAAGTAAATAAATGGCATATTGATACCCTTTGTTTTCATTCCCACCACCTAAAAACAACACCAGGTAAATCAACAGCCCCTGGGTCAGTATGCCACCAAAGTAAGCACCTGCAAACCTAAAGCTTGACAAGCTGGTTCTTTCCAGGTCATTGGAGGTCATCACGCCCATCAACGCTGAGTACGGCACGTTGCTGGCTGTGTACATTAATGTCAGCAGGATATAAGTTACATAGGCGTAGATCAACTTTCCGGTAGGCCCAAAATCAGGTGTGGTAAAGGTCAACGCCAAAATCACTCCTAGTGGAATGGCTGTCCACAGTATCCAGGGACGGAATTTACCTTTGGAAGTATTGGTCCTGTCGGCAATCATTCCCATGATCACATCTGTTACACCGTCAGTCAGTCGGGTAATTAACAACAATATACCAGCAGCAGCAGCTGATATACCGAATACGTCTGTATAAAATACCAGCAAAAATGTTGTTAGCGTCCTCCAGGCAATATTGGCAGCAGTATCACCCAGTGCATACCCCAGTTTCTCTTTCAGGCTTATTTTTTGGTTCATCAGTTCAGTTTGGTTTTAAGTGGAACTTTATAAAATCAAAGGTTGGTATTGAGGGAGGAAACCCAACATATAAACCAGCGGGGCATTCCAATTGAGACAGACTTCATTACTGGCAAAACTTGGCTCTACATCTACCCAGGCTTTCATAGGAGGTACATTCTCTGGATACTCTACCTGAAAGGCATCTTGCATCGCGTAATTGGGGCCTCCTGAAATAAATCCAGGTACTGGTTCGGCAATGCCATCTGCACTGCTGGGTCTGTGATGAATGTACATCGGGGTTTTGTCGCCATAGCCGGTTACAAAGCTGTATCCTAAAGCATTTTTTCCAAATACATAATCTACTATAGACTGGCATGCCAGGTAGTACCTACTGTCCTTAGTCATTTCAAAAGCATAAGATAAAATCATTGCCGTGTTCAGCACATCACTATTTGATCCCCATTGATAATCGTTGACCGGAATATGATAGGCTGATTCCTGCATGGCTTCCAAAAGACTATCGGCAGTTTTAAGCAGCTCACTCTTAATGGGGTCATTCCAATGATCGTGGTTGTTGATCATTGAAAACACTGCTAGGTAGTGCATGAAATTGGCCCAACTCTCCCCAGGTTTGAAACTAAAATCCTGGGGATTTTCCAGCACATACGTCTGATATTGCTCATCGTTGGTTGACAGGTACAATTCCGTAGCTGCCCAGTAAAACTCTTTCGAGAAATCTTTATCACCATATTCACCGGTCTGTACATCATCCGGATTTTTATAGGCTACATGATCGTTTTCAATGGCCCAGTCCCACGCACGAAGAGACGCTTCTATTAACGTTTGTGCATAGCCGGAATCCACAGGCTTTATGATTCGTGAGAACTTTGCGGCTACTGCTGCGAAATCAAGACTTGCCGCAGTTGATTTACCAATGACATGTCTTGGCTGAACAGCCTTATCAGGCATCACCATTCCTTCAAACCTCCTGGTGGTCAATTTAAAGAACATCCCGCCATCATCGTCCTGCATGGATAGCAGCCAGTCCATTTCATATTTCATTTCATCCAGGAAATCAGAAATACCATTGCCGCTTTCCGGAATATTGAGTGAATTATCAGGAAGCACTTCAGGGTACTGTTCATAGAGGTTTAGCATTTGTCCGAGGGAAACTGCACCATTAACCACGTACTTCCCATAATCCCCCGCATCATACCACCCACCGGCAGAGGCAGTGATCCCGGTCCTCCCGCTGGAAGGGTGAAATATGACGCTATCATCGGGGTGTCCCAAAGCCCGACTCCATTGTCCAGCATGCTCTTTTTTCAGACTTGCACCGGCACGCTGGTAATAATAGGATTTGACAGATGCGGAGAAAACCTCCTGATATATGTTTTTATCGATATCAAATGGATAGGAATACCCAATTGATGGGATATAAATGACATAACTTCCCTCCTGGTTAAAAGAAGAAAAATCACCTACCCTGGCCAGTTCTCCAGCCAGCTCCCAGTTCTTTACTTCAGAAAATGTCCCTTCAAATACGGATTTCCCGGAATTTACATCAACAATTTCAAAGGACTGATCATCGAATCTTCCTACCTGTACAAATTGTTTTGATCCTACAGGAAAATAACCTAATTGGTTTAACCGGATGTCCTCAGTGTATTGATCTATTTGATGTGTTGTCGAACTACAGGAAAGCAGGCATGATAATCCCGCTACTATAAGCAATATCCTCATTTGTATGGGGTCAGATAGATAATATTTTAAAGCTAACTATTTACAAATCTACTTTCTCACAACGGGTAATGACCATGATATTTGTTTCATGAGGGCATGATAATTGGGTATCTGTGCCTATTTATTCAGGAAATTGGGGCTTTTGTCACTTCCTTTTCACCAATAGGGAGGAACGTTTGGGGAATATTCATTAATTTATACTAGTCACCAGAAATGAATGAAACGGGTTGCAGTAGGACTAATTTTCACCACCTTTTTTATTGCCTGTGGATTTGCCCAAACCACAGACTCCCTGGATTACTACGACCTTACACTAGAGGAGCTCAGCAGGATATCTGTCTACTCAACTACGAGAACTTCTGCCCAGCAGGCGTTGGAAGCTCCGGCCACAGTCATTGTTATCAAGTCTGATCAGATTGAAGAGCGAGGCTACAAAAGCCTGATCGACCTGCTGGAAGACCTGCCGGATTTCAAAGTTGACCGCTCCGTTGATCCCAGATGGCAAAATGACGTGACTGTGAGAGGCGTTCGTTACATGGACAAATTGATCATCCTGCTCAATGGAGTACGCATCAGTTCTCCGACCAATGAAATTATTCCAATATTTGAAAATTACCCGCTGAACTATGCGCAGCAGGTGGAGATCCTTTATGGACCTGCATCTGCTCTATATGGGGCCGATGCTTTTTCCGGAGTAGTTAACATTGTGACCAGGCCAGCCGAAGAACAGGCTATTGTAGAAGCTTCTGTTTGGGGTGCCGGGTTGGCAGATGCCATCAACGGAGGTGCAAATGCGTTTGTTTCTTCACAACTCGGGACCAATCTTCATGTTACTGTCAGCGGACAACTGTATTATGATGAGCAACCATCATTTGAAAAGCACTACAAAGAAGAATTCCAATCACTGGAAAATGGCCTGTTGTCTGGCACGTTTAATACTATTTTTGGACCCATTACACCACAAACTCCAGTGATGCCTGAAATAGCCTACCCGCTGGAAGCATGGAGTTTTTTTACTGGCATTCAATATAAAAACCTGGGCGTTCAATTCTTTAGAAATCATTCGCACAACCCATCTACTACCGCCAACACACCCGAAAACAATGTTTACAACAAAGCACAATTCTTTGGCCATGACGTGATGATGACCACTGCAAAATATTTCATTGAAAAAACCAAATGGGTATCTTCTTCTCAGTTGACCTATAGTCTTTATCGATTAGATAATCAATCCAATTTTCGAAATGTTTTTACCTTGATGGAGCCAGCTTATTTATACGCCAGGAGTTGGAAACTGAAAGCAGAACAATTATTCACCTTTGATTTAGGGCCTAAACTAAAACTGACTACTGGTGCTACGGTTGATCAGTTTTATTCCATTCCCAGAAGCAATGACTTGCAGGATCCTGTAAAGAATGATCACTTCAGGGAAGCCATTGTTGCCAATAGCATTGCGCCCGAAAACCCCGATGGTATAAATGCAGAGCTGGTTGACACAGAATTCACAAACTTTGGCGGGTTACTCCAATTGGCACGAAAAACCAAACACCTGGATCTGACGGCCGGTGCGCGTATTGACAAAGACACCCGGTTTAATGCCACGATCAATCCCAGACTTGGAGTGGTGTTCAAACCTAAGCGTACTTTTAACATCAAGGCACTTTATGGAACCGCTTACCTGGCCCCATCTCCTCAAAACATTTATGAAAGATACGGTTCATTCATCACTTCTGATGGTGGGCGGACCTATGAAAGTGACTTTTTCAATTTACCAAACCCTGAGTTGAGGCCACAGAGAATAAGCACTTCGGAGCTTGGGTTTAAATACTTTACCAATAGCGGTGTAAGTATTGGGTTTAACGCGTTCTACTCCAGGGTCACTAATCTGATCAGCCCGATAAGCAGTGTGACCCATCCTGAGATCGTAGAAGCGCTGTATCCGGGCAATGTATATGAGACGGATGGTTTTATGATTCCAATCAGTGAGATACAGATTAACTACAACCTCGGGGAAGCCAACATCTATGGAGGAAATGTACAGATAAAATTCAGGTGGCAGGGAGGTAATGGCTGGAGTGGAGACCTTTACCTGTCTGAAAGTCTGATTGATGGTAAGCTTGACATTGATGAAGAAGGCCCTGCCATAGCACGCAATCTCCCTGGAGTGGCACCCTCGACTTTTAGAATTGGCCACACGATCAGAAACAATGACTTTTCCTTTCACACAAGGTTCACGATTGTGTCCCAACAACGGGTGTTCAATGTGAATGGGATCCGGGACCTCAATAATGACAGCAATTTCCTCAATGATAACCAATACCAGGAATTGAAGGGTTATCAACTCCTAAACATGACCTTAAACTATCAATTCAATGAGCATGTAGGCATCTCACTGATTGGCAGAAACATGCTTAATCAGAAATACAGGAATGTAAATATTGGCGCCAGCCCGGAATCTGAGAACCTGGGTGGATCAGCCGCAATAGAATTCTCCAATGGAGCTCCACAGAACCCTGTCAGGGTCCAGTTTGCTGTTAATGTTAATTTATAGTTTCCAGTATTACACTCTTGAGCCCATCATAGGTCCAGGGCTTTTTTACGAAAATATCTAGCAGGTTGCTTTCCAAAGCTTTGGTCACTTCGCCTTCCTGCGTATATCCTGAGACCATCACTCTTTTAGGCGGGTTTTCTATGGCTTCCACCAACATTTTGAGAAACTCCACTCCAGTCATCACAGGCATCAGCTGATCGGTTACCACCAGGTCTACTCCATTTTTCTGAATGTACTCCAGTGCTTCCTCAGCAGAGGTGGTGGTATAAATATCAAAGTCTTTGCGGAACATTTCCCGAAACATGAGAAGGTTCAACTCCTCATCATCAAGATAGATTAGTTTTGGTTTGCCGGTATTGTTTGTCGTCATGTATTCTTTCTTTCCACCTCTAAAGGTAGAAGAATAGTAAAAATAGACCAAGCATTTCGCTCAGAAGATACTGTAATCGACCCGCCATGCTTCTCAATGATGCCATAAGTAATGGATAATCCCAGACCCGTACCTGACCCAACCTTCTTGGTAGTGAAGAAGGGATCAAAGATTTTGTCGATCTTTTCCTTGCTGATACCCATGCCATTATCCTTGATGCTGATTTTAATGTTTTCTCCCTCCCGTGAAGTTTCAATGGTGATCACCCCAGGACGATCTACATTTTCTACCGCATCAATGGCATTACTGATAATATTTAAAAATGCTTGCCCTAATTGTCCCTGGTAAGCATAAATCTGAGGCAGACTTTCGTCGAACTTCTTCTCAATGGTGGCGGTGTTTTTATATTTATTTTGTAGCAGTAACAATGCTACCTCCAGGTCCTGATGGATGTCAATCAGGTTCTTGTTCTCTTCTTCCATTCGTGAGAACGACCTCAGTCCGCTTACAATATCTGTTGTTCGTTTGGCACCCACCTGTATACTCTGCACCATCTGATCAATGACTTCATGCGCCTGATTATAATCGGCGATTTCCTTTTCCTCTATAATTTCTTTGACCTTGTCCAGCAGATTATCATCCTTCAGGCTCAGTTCTTTCACCTTGTCAATCACAGGTTTAATGTCGGAAATTCTTGTTTCCAGCACATGGATACCACTGTATACAAAATTGATGGCGTTGTTGATTTCATGAGCGATCCCGGCAGTTAGCACCCCCAGGGAAGCCATTTTTTCGGATTGTACCAATTGCGTTTGGGCTTCTCTCAATTCTGCGAGGATCTCACTCAACTCGTCTTTTTGTTCCTGAAGTTTTTTGGCGTCTCTCCTTCTGGCCTTGTAAGCCCGGTAGATCAAAAACGAAAAGATCAGTACCCCAACCACAGAAAATATCAGGACGTAAACAGTGTTCTTCTGCGCATCTAACACAGAGGTCATCTCTTCCAATTGGGACGCTCCCTGTTCTATGGCTTTTTTCTGTTCTTCCAATTGCCTTCGTTGAGCCTCCAGAATTCTATTACCTTCCTCCAGCTGATCAGATTGTATCAGGATACCTTCTTGTAATTGGTTCAGTTGTTGCTCCTTGCCTAAGAGCACCCGGGCAATGCTATCCAGTTTGTTGGCAGATCCTGCCACTGCATATTCCAGGGAATCCAGCGAATTGCTTTGAGCAGAGATAACATCCTGCTTTTCCTCAATCGATTTGGTCTGGTCAGCAATCATTTTTCGCTGATCTGCAATGATCTTATTGCTCTTGTCAATGCTTTGTAAAATAGAATCATACCTGGACTCCAATCCCTGTAGTCGGGATTCCATCACCCGTACAGAATCCTGGGCACCTTTGTAAAGTTTGGCCACATCTACCTTGGTACCGCCAAGCAATACCATGTCCGGCAATACTTCAAGCCCCTGGTTGATGATGTTGGCCTGGTTAATCTGGAATCCAAGTGTCTGATCTTCTTCCTCGATGAAATTGATCATAATGAACCGTTCATCTTCATAACCATCAGTGACGATCAGGGTGTTACTTCCTCTTAGTTGATCAAAAATGGATCGTGTAGCTTCGTTGTAGGCCTGAGAAATGTATACCAGGTCAAAACCATCGGGAACCACTGTGGATGAGGTATTGCGAACTTCAATGGCCTGTCCTTTGAGGGTCCTGGTCTCTCCCAGTAGCTTAAATTCATTGATTAACGCACGGTTATCTGATACCAGAAGAATTCTGAACCGGCTATCATTTTCAGGCCACTCGATATTCTTTGCAAATGAATAGACATATGCAACTTCTATCTTGTACCGTTCAGCAGATTGCGCAAAGGAATCGAGACCAATGCATAAAATGCAGCTCAGCAGCAAAAACCCGGAAATGGCACTGCGGGACAGCCTCATGTAGTTATGATCGCATTTAAAATTGTATACAAAATTCCTTGACAATATTGATAAAAATTAGGCTATTATCTACACAATTCATAACATTTAATGTACTTAGTTGATAAATGTTAAACATTATTGAGGATGATAGATGCGTTCTGCATTTTTCCGTACCTCATCGATATCCAGCGTCATTGGTTTTAGCTTTTTATCCAAAAACAATTGCATTTGATCATCATAATGCCTGGAATCAGGAACATTTGAAGCACCATAGACATTCACCGTTTCGATCAATGGCAAACCTTCTTTCGGAAACCTGATCATCATAATATGGGACTCTCCCTGAACAGCCCTAAACTTTCCATTTTTGTAAGGTGCTGGTCTTATTGAAGCAATTACATCGTCCACTCCTTCTACAGGTAACTCCTTTTCACCCCTTACCAGGAATTGGAATTCTTCCAGTTTTACATCAGTTTTTTTAAAATGCTTCATGAAGTAATCATAAGCTTTAGATAATGCCAGGTCATACTCAGCAATGGTCGGACGATAATAGCTCTTGTAAGGGATTTGAAGTTTTTCCTGAAGGAAGGCGTACGTCATAATGGCTTGTGGTGGGCCAATGCGATCAGTTTTGGCCACCTTATCCCAGCCTTGTATCATTTCCTTGATGACCTTTGCTTTAGTTGAGAAAGCGTTATTGGGAAGGCTCCATAGTCCATTGATATCAATAGGATAAACTAATGAGTCTGGCAGTGTAATGTCATATTTGATGGTTTTGAAGTCATCATAAGAAAGCTGATCACGACCTTTCATTAACTCCAAAAACCTCGTGCTGCGATTATTCTCCCAAACATGATACCCCATCGTTTCATCATAATCCTGCGGCATGGGGTTGTTCCCGGCAGCAGAGCTACTGAAGGCCGAATTATTCATATTGAATATAAAACCACTTCCTGGATTTAAATTCGCCGGCAAATCCTGAAAGGTATGATAGTCACCCGGAAGCACCTCAGATGAGTTACCGCTGACGATGTTGCTCCACTGGAACCCAGGTTTTCTTTTTGGAATCTTACCATATCCCACATGATAGATGTTGTCTTCTCGGTCAGCATATACGATGTTAAAACCCGGGATAGCAATACTTTCCAATACACTTTGGAATTCTTCGAAGTTGGTCGTCTTATTTAATCGAAACCATTGCTCAATGGCTCCTATGTCCTCCAGTGCTGACATATGAAATGAAAAGGTACCTTTATCATTGACAATCGCCGGACCAAATTTCGACCATATTACTTCCTTCTTAACACCTATTTTAAGTCCAGGAAATAATTTCACCTTTAGTTTTACTTTTTCAATTTCCAGGTCCACCCATTGATCGTCAAGCTTATATTGATCATTATTTGCCGGATTTAATTCCAACTGATAGACATCAATCTTATCAGGATAATTTACCGTATGTGCCCAGCCAAGGTATTCATTGACTCCATGGAAGATCACTGGTCCACCCGGAAACAACCCTCCCATCATGTTCCAGCCTTCTTCACTGATAAGGTGTGCCTCATACCAGGCAGAAGGACCCTCCAATGGCTGGTGAGAATTCACCGCCAGGTACGTATAATCATCCGTGGTTAATTTATTGGAGATCGCAATGGCATTGGAACCGTTTCTGCTAGGTTCCTTATTCAGTTTGTGCAAATCACCATTAACGAGGTGTTTGATGGTATTGTCGGCACCAGAGATCACTGCCAGTGAAATTCCATAGGCTTTGAGCACATCTATTTCGTCAATTGGGAAGGCTTTTTTTAGCAATACCCTTTTTGGGTACTTTTCGGCAAATGCATTCATCGCCTCAGTATAGGCCTGAACGATCTTTCGAAACTCCGGGCTCATCTGATTATAATATTGTTTTGCCAACTGATCCAGTCGAAGCAAATGAACCACATAATCAACCCCTGCACCGTCTTTGCCCAGGTGTAAACCCAGCATTTGCTTTCCGGAAAGCAGTGGTAACTGGATGGTTTCAAAATCATCTTCGGCATGAGCCCAGGCCAGCCCATAGGATACTTCTGCATCGGTTGGTGCATAGATGTGTGGAACTCCCCATTGATCACGGATGATCTCAATGTTTTCAGGATTGATTTGAGCAGCCAGATTGAGACTACCAAGTAATAGCAGTGTTATGCATGTATTTAGTCGCATAGGTCATTTTTGGGAACCGCTAAAATAACACACAATTGGATTCACCGTCAAAATAATTGGAAGTATTGAAATGATCCATTGAATATAACCAACTCCTCTGTTCAATTAAAAGACCAAATAATCCACGAATTATCCAATAATTAGCGCCAGATGAAGTATATTTTATTAAAATTTAGGATAAAACTCAATTTTAACCCTGTTCCAGTTTATGAAGATTCTTCTTTCTACAAGTTTCGATGATTCCAGTAAAGCAGCATTTAATTATGCAAAAGAAATTTTAAAAGTGGATCCTTTTAATGAAGCCACAGTTTATCTGGTACACGCTCATCATAGTAAAACCGGATTAACACTGGAACAGGCAACCGAACTGTTTGAAAAGGAATATGCCCAGCTTCAAAGCGTACATTCGAAAACCGAAAAGTATCTGCACAAGGGTTCGGTAAAACATGTGATCAACTCCCTGGTAGAAATAAAAGAGATTGATTTGGTGATTATGGGAAGCAGGGACAAGGACCCTGACCCCAAAAAAGTTATGGTGGCCAATGCCATGGAAGTAGCCAGTCATGCCAATTGCTCGGTACTGATCATACCGGAGAAATACCCTGTCAAAGTTCCTTCTGTGATTGCATTTGGATCTGATTTCAATAAACTGGATGTTCCAAGAGAAGCATTGCGGGTATTGAAAAGTCTGTTAAAAGCCTATGACGCAACACTCAAAGTATTTCATGTATACCCAGAGGGTGATAAAGACGCGCTCAAAAAAGAGCTTGAGAAAAATGTTAGTCACCACTTCATCGAAAAAACCAAGCATGAATATCACCCGGTCGTAAATCACGAAACGATTGAGGGCATCAAACAATTTCTAGAAACAGAAGCGCCTGATCTACTAACCGTAATACCAAGGAAACACAAATCAATAGACGAGCTCTATAACCCCAGCGTAACCAAAAACATGTCGCATGATGTGCAGTTGCCTTTATTGGTAATGCGTTAATTTATTGGCAGAATTGTCATTGAAATTGATCTACAAACAACTCAGGGCTTTTTTCTCCAAAGAAACAGCTACGCTTTCTCGTCACGAAGCTTGGTACATTGCCATTTTAGCGGGTGCATTTTCCAGTTTATTCCTGATATTTTTTCAACCCTTTGGCGTAAACAACTATGATCCTACTGAGAAGATCAGGCCAGTATTCATCATGGCTATGTTGGGCATGGGGCTTTTGGTTGCTGTGGTCATATTAGGCAATGAGTTTCTGGTGCGACCATTTACATTAAAAACAAGCAACAGAGGGACTGCTTTTCTCTGGCTCTTCTGGAATATCGTCTCAATAAGTACTGCCATATTCTTCTACTACAACTTCCTGGGCAACTGGCATGATTTCCGGTGGAGCAGCTATCTGGAGTTTATTGGGAATATATCCTCAATGGCCGTGCTTCCATTGATCCTGATCTATTTTTATATCAGCAACAAACGGCTGAAGGAATCACTTTCCAGGTCATACGATAGTACGTATAAGGCAGGAGCCAAAGATACCATTACGTTCATCGCTGAAAATAACAAGGACACCTTCATTGTAAATCTCTCGCACCTTCTATACCTGGTCTCAGAAGATAATTATGTAGCTATATTTCATTTGGAGGACCAGACCGTGTGTAAAACTTTATTAAGACAATCTCTCAAGAACATTCAGGAAAGTAATCTTCATGATCAGTTAATCAGGTGCCACAGAAGCTATATGATCAATTTGATCAACCTGGAAAGCATGCATGGTAATCGGAATAAACTGACACTGAAATTAAAATACACTTCCAATGCAATTCCAGTGTCAAGACAATACATTGATGAAATGTTGAACATTGTTAAGGGTTAGTTTTACCATTCGTACCAAATACGCCATATTCACCCCAAATCACAAATTTCCTGCAACGACTGCCCCAGAAGTGCGATCTATACGGAAAAACTAATTTGTATGAAATGTTCATAAAGGAAGTGCTGTACCAACCGAGTACGAATATAGGAGGTGCAAATGACAATACTTTGTCAAAACATTCCAGAACATTCCGTGTGACCGTTAAAATCAAAATTACATACACATGAAAAACTCAATTGCATACAGGAAAGCAACACCTGTAAAAACACTACTTCAAATCGTGATTGCCATCACTTTTCTAACAGTATGGTTACCACTATTAAGGGCCTTATTTGATGGAAGTTCCTATCAATGGGGCGTCAACTATTTTGGTTACATCTTCCACGGAGCGGGACTCACTGCAGATTACATTTTCCTGATCGTTCAGTTAATGTTTTATACGGGATTGTTTTATAGTTTATACTGGGTTAGAAACCGCAAAATATGCTATGGATTATTGCTGGCGTGGTTTATCCATGTATTTGGCAATCTTTTTTATGACATCATTAAGAATGGAGACACCATGTTTCATGGAGACACTCTCAACGTGCATGTAAACATCACCTGGATTGTCATCACATTGGCGATACTGGCCCTCGCCCTCATTGGAATTGTAATTGTGAAAGATCTAAAAGAGGAATCAGTAAATATTAGTTGGAGTGCTAAAAATAGTCGATTGGCCATATTTATACTGTCACCACTGGTACTTCAGGCAATTTTATTTATGATTGGTGAACCACATGAAACAACAGATGAAATCGGAGTGATCATCTCCCTGGCTCAAAACTTCTTTTTGCCATTCATATTCAGACCAATGTCATAAGTAATGAAAACACCTGACTTTCTGCGATCAAACTGAAAGTCAGGTGATCCATATTATCTTCTTCTAAAATAATAGCCAATACCAAATTCAAATGAGAAAGCACGTGCAGCACCAATATCACTTGATTCATTCAATTGGGGATCGTCATAAATGGTATTGACTGCATAATTGACACGGAAATCAAACATAGTATTTGCAACATCCCGTACATACCAGCTGACACCAGTATTCATAAAGATCGCTACTGATCTTGCCTCTACCGGGTTGTCTTCAGCATCCCATTTTTCCTTTACTTCATCATTAGACTTTATTTCAAATGAATTTCTCCTTAATACATTGTTGATGTTCAAATGAGGAGCAATTCCGATGTATAATGAAATGGCATCCGTGGCATCAGTACCTATTGACACAGGTAAAGCAAAATAATCCAACCTGGGACGCAAATTATATTTGGCATCACTGGTAGTTCCATACTGTCCTTCATATTCCACGTCGTTGGTCTTAAAATAAAAATCATCCCCAATACTCAGGTATTTTATTCCCGAACGGAGAAATGTCTTTTCACTTAAATAGAAATCAGACTCAGCGCCAATATAAAAACCAGCTCTGACTCCATTTTTAGCTTCTGAGGTAGCACTGCCTCCCGCCATGATGTAGGCTGTCCTAAAGTCATCAAATCCATAATCTGAAAGCAAATCATTACTGAAAGAGGATATATTAAACCCTGTTATAAAGTTGAACCTGGGCTGACAAATAGCGATCTGGCTAATCAATAGTAGTCCAGACAATACTGGTAGCATTCGTTGCATCATGAATAGTAATAGTAGTTTGTTAAAAAATAATTGGGCAATAATAATAATTTCATTTGCATAACCGTACAGCTACTGATAACATTTCCCTATCAACTGGTAATTAAATAATATCAATACCGATGTAGTCATCACCATTAATGCTTTGCTCCATTACTGATTATTTATATTCAGGAAACACCACAATTGGCTGGTATCCTTTGTAACTTTGCGCCTTCAAAATTGAAAGAATATGATTGCTGCAAGTGGAATCTCTTTGAGGTACGGAAAAAAAGTGTTGTTTGAGGATGTGAACATTAAGTTCACCCAGGGGAATTGTTATGGTGTAATTGGTGCCAATGGTGCCGGAAAATCAACATTCCTGAAAATCCTGAGTGGAGAGGTAGATCCCAACAGCGGTTCGGTATCCATAGATCATGGTAAGCGAATGGCCGTGTTGAAGCAGAATCACCATGAATATGACGAGGAAACCGTGTTAAATACTGTAATGATGGGTCATACAAAGCTATGGGACATCATGCAGGAAAAAGATGCCATTTACATGAAACCTGACTTCTCAGAGGAAGATGGTGTGAAGGCCTCCGAGCTGGAAGCTGTATTTGCTGAAATGGACGGTTGGAACGCAGAATCTGATGCGGCAGCATTGCTTAGTGGATTGGGAATCTCTGAGAGCGAACACTACAAGTTGGTAAAGGAGCTTGACGGTACACAAAAAGTAAGGGTACTCCTGGCCCAGGCCCTTTTCGGAAACCCTGACATCCTCATCCTGGATGAGCCTACCAACGACCTGGACATTCGTACCATCTCATGGCTGGAAGACTTCCTGCTCGACTTTAAAAATACGGTGATAGTTGTATCTCACGATCGTCACTTCCTGGATACAGTATGTACCCATATTGCCGACATTGACTTTGGGCAGATCAAACTGCACACTGGTAACTATTCGTTCTGGTACCAGTCGAGCCAGTTGGCACTCGCACAACGTGCAGCTGCCAATAAAAAAGCCGAAGAGAAGAAGAAAGAACTTCAGGAATTCATCGCCAGGTTCAGTGCCAATGCAGCGAAATCAAAGCAAGCAACCAGCCGTAGAAAGCTTCTGGATAAAATCAACCTGGAAGAAATTCAACCTTCCAGCAGAAAATACCCTGCAATTATTTTCAACCAAAACAGACAGGCAGGAGATCAGATCCTGGAAGTAAAGGACTTGTCGAAAACCCTGAATGGCGAACTCCTGTTCAAAGACATTAACCTGATGGTCAACCGTGGGGATAAAATCGCGGTATTGAGTGATGATAGCATTGCCATTACTTCTTTCTTTCAGATACTGAACAATGAATTGCAGCCTGATACCGGAAGTTTCAAGTTTGGACAAACCATTACCACCGCTTACCTGCCCAATGACAATTCAGCTTATTTCAAAGAGAAAATGAACCTCATTGACTGGTTAAGACAGTTTGCAGAAGGGGAAGCTGATGATGTATTCATCCGTGGATTCCTTGGGAAAATGTTATTCTCAGGGGAAGAAACCTTAAAGACCGTAGATGTGCTATCGGGAGGAGAAAAAGTAAGGTGCATGATCTCCAGAATGATGCTCAATGGTGCCAACCTGCTGATGCTGGATGAACCTACCAACCACCTCGATCTTGAGTCTATCACGGCATTCAACAACTCTTTGAAAGATTTTCCAGGTACTGTGCTGTTTACCAGTCATGACCATGAGTTTACCCAAACGGTAGCCAACAGGATCATTGAACTCACACCAAATGGCCTGATCGATAAGCTGATGTCATTCGATGAGTACCTTGAATACAAGGAGACTGCTGCAGTTTGATCGCATTAATGGAATGATTTAGTAATGCAATTTGATCCGTACAGCATCGACCTGCCTGTAAAGGAAATTATTCCTGAAACCCTGGAAAGGTTAACAGGAAATAATACTTTGATCATCAATGCACCAGCCGGTGCAGGTAAAAGTACTTTGCTTCCCCTGTCTTTTCTGAATGAGGATTGGATGAAAGGAAGAAAAATCCTGATGCTGGAACCACGGAGACTGGCTGCCAAGTCCATTGCTTCCAGAATGGCCCATTTCCTGGGGGAACCGGTTGGCAAAACCATTGGCTACCGTATCCGGTTTGAAACAAAGGTTTCTGATGCTACAAAGGTTGAAGTAGTCACGGAAGGAATTCTAACCAGAATGCTACAGGGTGACAATGAACTGACCAATGTAGCCATGGTCATATTTGATGAGTTCCATGAAAGAAGTATCCATGCGGACCTTGCCCTGGCACTTTGCCGGGAGGCACAACAGGTCTTAAGACCAGACCTGAAAATACTGATCATGTCCGCCACCCTGGACATGCCAAAACTTGAATCCCTGCTGCAATGTGGATCAGTCACCAGTAAAGGCAGAATGTTCCCCGTAGAAATCATTTATGAAGGCGATACGGATGAATTTACCATGGTGGAACAAACTGTAGGAACCGTAAAAAAAGCCTACAAGCATCATGAGGGTGATATCCTTGTATTTTTACCCGGACAGGGAGAAATTTTAAGATGCATGGAAATGCTTAAGAAAGCACTTCGTGATGCCAGAGTGGTCCCTTTATATGGGTCATTACCCATTTCAAAGCAACAAGCCGCCATCTACCCTGACAAACAAGGCAAGCGAAAAGTTGTACTGGCTACTTCCATCGCAGAGACCAGTTTAACCATTGAAGGGGTCAAAGTGGTCGTGGATTCCGGATTCGGAAGGACCCAGAAATTTGACCCCAGATCAGGGCTCAGCAGACTTCAGACAGTAAGAATTAGTCAGGATGCAGCGGACCAGCGGGCAGGAAGAGCAGGGCGTTTAAGTCCGGGGGTGTGTTACCGGATGTGGTCTAAAGTAACCCATACCAGGCTGGACCAGCACCTGGTACCAGAGATCCTCCAGACAGACCTCAGTTCACTGATGCTCAGTCTTGCGCAGTGGGGAGTAACTGCCATTGAACAACTCACCTGGTTAACCCTGCCACCAAAAGGAGCTGTTGCCCAGGCCAGGGAGATGTTGCATGACCTCCAGGCGCTGGAAAATGGTAAAATTACATCACATGGTGAAAGAATGGCCAGTCTCCCCTGTCATCCCAGGATTGCCCATATGCTGTTGATGGCTGAAGACATGGACCAGGTGGCGCTTGCAGCAGATATAGCTGCAATACTTGAGGAGAAGGATCCTCTGGGTAAGGAAGCAGGTATAGACATCAATAACCGAATTGATGCCTTAAGGCACTTCAGAAGGGAAAACCGTAGCGGAGGTAGGATGAGCCGAATTGAGATGATTGCTGCTTCATACCGCCAACTGTTCAATGAAGAGGAAGACAATGGGCCAACTGATCCATTTGAAACCGGGGTTATACTCACCTATGCCTACCCGGAAAGAATAGCCCATGCCAGGCCCGGTAACAATGCGCAGTTTCAACTGAGTAATGGTAAAATAGCCATGGCTGGTCACAAAGATGATCTGGCGCATGAGTCATGGCTGGCAATCGCTCACCTTGATGCGAGAGACGGCATGGGTAAGATATTTATGGCGTCTCCACTCAATCCCAGGGACCTGATGCCAATGGTAAAGGAGCTTGAGGTAATTAAATGGGATACCGACGATGGAGGGCTCATCGCTACGAAGGAGTTACGTATTGGCAGTATCGTATTACAATCCAAACCACTCCCCGACCCTGATGAATCTAATCTGGTCAAAGCAATTTGTGAGGCCGTCAAAAGGGAAGGCAAGCAACTTCTGGACTTCAATGAGGATGTAGCGCAATGGCAAAACAGGATACTTTCCCTAAGGAAGTGGAACCCAGAGCAAAACTGGCCCGATGTTTCGACGACCACCTTATTGCTTTCTTGCGAAGAGTGGCTCACGCCATATTTGAATGATGTTAAAAAGCCACATCAATTAAAGAAAATCAACCTGAAAGAAGTATTACAGCATAGTCTGGATTTCGAATTACAACAGCAACTGGATCAGTTGGCTCCCTCAAAGCTGACCGTGCCCAGTGGCTCAAACATCAAATTGAATTACAGGGAGAATGGTATGCCGCCTGTATTGGCAGTGCGTATTCAGGAAGTATTTGGACTAGCCAGTACACCAACGATCAATGGAGGCAAAACACCAATATTGATGCATTTACTTTCTCCCGGTTTCAAGCCGGTACAGGTTACTGAGGACCTGGAGAGCTTCTGGGCCAATACCTACTTTGAAGTAAGAAAGGAGCTCAAACGCCGCTACCCGAAGCATTCCTGGCCAGATGACCCAAAGTCAGAACCGGCGATCAGGGGAGTGAAGAGGAAACCTCAATAACCATGATACTGACTGCTTCATAGGAATTCATATCACCTTTAAACATAGTGTGCTATTAGTTCTTCCAAAATCAAAATTCACTAAGCGATACTCGCCAAATAGCTGCTCAAATTTTCTTCAGTTGATAATCCAAGTTTTTTGCGAATCCTGTACCTGGAGGTCTTTACGCTATCAGGTGAAATTCCTAAGATCTGGGAGGCTTCTTTAAGGTTCATGTTTAACCTGATAAGCGCACAAAGCTTTACTTCGGCATTGCCCAGGTTAGGACACTTTTGAGCGAGCGTGGAGAAAAAGCCTCCGTGCACTTCTTCAAAACGCAGCTTGAAATTTTCCCACTCCTTATCTGCCCTGAAACTATCATTGATGATGCTGCTGATTTCTTTCAGGGCCTGTTTGTTGGAAGGTGAAATCTTCTTGTTCAGCTCGTTGACTTTCTCCTTCATGTTATTGATCATTTCATTCTTCTGCACAAAGTTCACGGCATAAGAAGCCAGTTCACGATTCTTGTGCTCAAGCGCCATCCTCAATTGATTGGATTTCAATTTGGCTCCCCGAACCCTGAATCGCATTACCAGAAAAATGATTACCCCTCCCATCAGTGCAAACAGAAAAAGTAATCCGGCAATTGTATACTTCAGGTTGGTCTCTGTCTTTTCTTTTTCCAACAAAAGTATCTGTCGTTCCTTTTTGGCGTTTTCACTCTCCAATTCCAGGATTTCAATCTTTTCCTTTACCTCCTTGCCACTCAATTGCTTATCCAATTGGTATTCCTTCCTCAAATAAGCCATAGCTTTCCCCGGCTCTCCCCTAGCTTCGTACATTTCCACTGCAATGTCATAGATTCCTCGCAAAGTATAATCGTTATCAATGGTATCATTACCCGCAATCGCTGAATCGAGGTACACTTCAGCCAGCTCATACTTTTTCATTCTGGAATAGGCATATACCAGGTTGGCTACCACATCATTGATCATGATAGGATCTTTCGATAAAGACCTGGCTTCCAGAAGGTAAGCAAGCCCCTGATCTAGTAAAGAGTCGTAATTAGCCATGATGACTCCCATGTTTAAAAGCATTAACCGGGTACCAAACTCGTCACCAATCTGTTTCTTTAACCGGAGCGCAATCTTACCATGATACAACGCCGAGTCAATGACACTGAAATAATGGTAGATCGCACAAAGGTTGGTATGGCACCTGGAGAGGGTTCTTTGATCATTGAGTTGCTCGGCAATGTGCTTTGCTTCCATCACGGCTGCAACTGCTTTGTCCTTAGACCCCAGGCCCTCATGAACGAGCGCGAGACTTAGCATGGTGTTGGCAAGGCCTGACTTGTCACCCAGTTGCTGATATAATTCTTTGGCAATCAACAGATGTTCCATGGCCTCATCAAAGGGACCGTATTGGGCAATCTTTCCCAATTTGTAATGTCCTCTTGCCAGTCCTTTGGTATATTCAGCTTCTTCGGCCATGGCCAGGACCACCTCACATATTTCCCTGGCTTTCACCGGATCTGTCTTCAGAATGGATGATGCCCAGCGGTTCAGGCTGTCTATCTGGTCTATAGGGTCATTGAGATTGGTAATGGCTTCATGGATATCTTGTCCCCTGAGTGATGAAGCAACTGCAAAGAACAAAAGTATGAAGACCCTTACCATAGCTAGTCATGTGTTTGATACCTGGCAATGTGCCAATAACAAAAAATGATGTTTACTAATGTAATCAATCCAAAGTATATCCAGAAATGAATTCCAATGCCATCAACCAGTCCGATTGGGGAAAACAGCAAATAAAGGGTAACAATACACCAGACCAGCGTTGCAGAAACGGGCACTGCATATTTCCATGGTTTGAGTTTGTTGGAGATGTTAGTTTGCATTGTTTTAACTGGTCCGGGCAAAACCTTCCCCATTACCATCATAATACCCATTTCAATAAAGAACAAAATGGCATACATGTGGACATAATGCACCTCCCATTCGAAAATGAACCGATAAGATCCATAGGCAATCACATGAAATATGATCACCGTCTTGGCAGCAACAGCAGGAACTCTTTTAGTGAATAAACCGATAAGCACAATGGCAATGATAGGAATGTTGTAAAAACCTGTGAATACACGGATTAATTCCCATAGTCCGCGCGGGGCAAACTGCAGTAAGGGGGCAATGACAAATGAGACCACCGCGATGATCACACTGGCAATTTTGGCCACCCTTATCAGTTGGTGATTGTCCATTTTCCTGCTTTTCAAGGGCGCATAAATATCCAGAACAAACATGGTGGCAGCACTGTTAAGCAGGGAATTGAAGGAGCTAAATACAGCTCCCAATAAAACTGCAAGGAAGAAACCCGTCATGAATTTGGGTAAGACATCACCAATTAAAGTTGGATATGCCAGGTCAATTGATGGTAAGCGATCGCCGTACAAATGAAAGGCAATGGTACCTGGCAACATCATCATAAATGGCACCATGAGTTTAAAATATCCTGAAATCAATACGCCTTTTTGGCCTTCCTTCAGGTTTTTGGCCCCAAGGGTCCGTTGGATCACATATTGGTTGGTACACCAGTAAAACAAGTTGGCAAAGATCATCCCACTGAATATGGTTCCAAACGGAATAGGATCTTCAGGACCACCGATAGCATTGAGCTTATCAGTGTGGGTGGTGGTAATAGTAGCTATTCCTTTACTGATATCCCCATCGCCCAGCAATATCAAACCAAGTATGGGTACAAGGATTCCAACGATCAGCAAACCAATGCCATTGATCGTGTCGGAAATTGCTACTGCTTTTAGCCCTCCGAATATGGCATAAAGTGACCCTATTACCCCAATGACAATCACCATCAGTACAATCGACTGTCCAAAGGTGATCCTAAACAATTCGGGAACATCAAAAAGCTGTAATACCGCTAGCGCTCCGCTATACAATACCGCCGGTCCTGTAATCAGGCCATATCCGAGCATAAAAAGCACCACCGACATTCGCCTCACACCTGGATCAAACCGGGAATTGAGAAACTCAGGCAAGGTAGTAAACGCTCCGGCAAGGTATCTTGGCAAAAACACCAATGCCATCAATATAATGGCCACTCCTGCGGTTACTTCCCAGGCCATGCTGGTGAGGTTAAACCCGTATGCTGAGCCATTTAGTGCAATTAATTGTTCAGCCGATAAATTGGTCAGTAACAGAGAGCCAGCAATGAATGTCCCTGTGAGGCTTCTCCCGGCCAGAAAATACCCCTCTTTGGAATCAACATCATTTCTTGACCTGATGTAAGAGATGTAAGCCACCAGCGCCATGAATATGACACATGAGATCAATGCGGTATAGAGGTTGCCTAACTCCAATACTAAAATCTTGGTCCGGCTGCCAGCGGTGTATTGGGTTCTTCGGTTGGTATACGGCCATGATACTCAGGAAGAGAAACTGTCTTGAGGTGTGGTAATACCAGCTCTGCAAAATATTTACATTCATCCAGGTGAGGATAACCTGAAAAGATGAAGGAACGAATGCCCATGTCCATGTATCTTTTTAGTTTAGCAATGATCTGTTGTGGACTACCCACCAAAGCTGCCCCACAACCTGACCTGGCCAACCCTATTTTGGTCCACAAGAGGTCCTCCGCAAACCCCTCATCATCAGAAAGGTCACGCATTTCAGCCTGCTTGGAGACTCCCAGCGACTTAGCATCCTGGGATCGTTCCCGGATGTCTTTGCCAAGGTCCAAATCAAGTTTGGACATCAGACTGTTGGCATAGTCCCTGGCTTCCTGTTCGGTCTCTCTTACAATCATATGGACCCTCAGACCAAAATCAACTGTTCGCCCATAGGCGGCCGCTTTCTCAGACATATTGACCATATGTTGCTCCAGCTTATCTTCAGTTTCTGGCCACATCAGGTACACATCGCAATGTTCCGCACAGAGGTCTACCCCATCAGGTGAATAACCGCCAAAATAAAGCAACGGCCCACCGTTTTGCTGGTAAGGTTTAACCGGAGCTGTAGGCAGGTCTAGCTGGTAAAACTGACCGTCAAACCTGATTTGGTCGCTGGTCCAAGCCTGCTTGAGAATCTCTATCACTTCACGCGAGCGTTGATACCTGAGTGGGCTTTCCAGTTGGGTTCCTGGGAGGTCAGATGAAATGATATTGATGGTAAGTCGGCCCTTTAACATATGGTCGAGGGTGGCAATACCTCTCGCCAACATTGGTGGATGCACCTCTCCACATCTGATGGCCACAAGCAAGTTGATTTGCTCCGTCATTGGCGCTACGCCAGCTGCAAACGTCAGTGTATCCTGCCCTACCTGATAGGATGAAGGGCAAAGGATGTTTCTATAGCCCAACTTATCAGCGGTAAGCAGAATATTGCTGGCGTTTTCCCAGCTGCTTTTATATTGTGAGTTTCTTTCTCCCAGGTATCGGTCGTCCCCATCACATATGGGTGCAAACCAGGAGATTTCCGCGCCATCCAGCGCCTCGGACCTGATCTTGATCTTTGGGTTTATCATTGATGTTTATTTCAATGAGCAATATAACAGCCTTGTTTCAATGATAAAAAAGGAGATTGCAATTTTCAGTGTGATTCTTGGAATTGAATTGGTGTCGATAGTAGGACATCTAGTAAAAAGGATAGTATGGTTTGTATCAAAAAGGTTGATGGCCTGTGAGTCATAGGTCCGGGATAAATATATTACCTTCTAAGCCATGGCCTATTATTAAGTCGCGGAAACAATTTTACTGACCAGGAAAAAGGGTCCTATACTCAAACTGCATACACCCCTGGATTGAGTTGTCTTCAAGCAAAAACTCACAAAAGTAACCTTTGATTGTTTCTCGGTCAGTTTGAAAACAAACATTGAATCCCTGAGTACTGAATACTCTTTCATTTGTTTTCGTTACAGTTTCAAAATAATCACCTTCACCTAAAAATACTACCGACTTTAGTTGCTCTTCCTCTAATATAGAATGCTGTAAACTCACGCAAATCTGTGACTCATTTTCCTCAAACAATAATGGAAATTTCACATCCTTAACTTCTCCGGACTTGTAGAATGTCTTTTTGTAAAATAAACTATCATCTTGTGATACAATATATGCCAGGTGCTCGCCCGTTGGATAATATTCATAAGCTATTGAATTCTTACCTGAATTGGAATACTTACCCTTAAGGTGAATTCTTCCATTATCATGATATGTTTCGAATGGACCGGTTAATGAACATTTGACCAATTTTGAATACCGCGTAAATTCCCCAAAGTATCATAGAATCTTGCGACACCATTTTTTTGGTCATTACTATAGTATGTCTCATATTTTACCTTTCCGTTAGGATAATAATGAATCGAGACTCCTTCTCTTTTCCTGTCTTTTAAAGTAAATACTGATTTAATCTGACCATTATCATAGTATTCCACCAATTCTGAGCTTGAACACCCAAGCGTCAATACTACTAATAATACTATTAGATTTTTCATTTACAAAGTCTCATTTATTCAAGAGCAAATAGCTACATACATTCTGCATAAAGATAGAGCAGGTCTGTGAACCATAAACCAGGGCTTTATCATAAAACTATTACCTTTCACAAATCTCTTTCAGTTGATCGAGTGCTTTTGGGTAGACCTGATTCATATAATCCACGTAATCTTCCACAGTATCCAGGTCAATGGTAACTTCTGTGAGCTGACCATTTTCTTTGAAAGTATAGTTTTCACATCCATTGGCCCATTCTTCAACTTCTGGTCCCATGGTTATTTCCTTGCCCGCTTTTAAAAGTCCATAATGACGAATAGAAACATAGCGATTAGGAATGTTGTCAACTATTTCGGCAACCATACCTCCTTTTTCGCCTTGCTCATCTGTGCCTACAAACAGCATTTTACTGCCCTTTTCCCAACTCCCTTCATAGGTGGAAGTTGGGTTGAATAAGGCCGTCCATTCTTCGTAAGTTGACTTTTGGCTGATTCCCAGCATTACATCATATACCTTACTCGCGGGCGCATCAATTGTCACATGATATTGTAATCTCTTCATGGAATAATTTTATTGATCCCCGGGAACAAGATTTACCTCCAGTGGGTCTTCACCAATTTCAATTACAGAGGAACCAAAAACCTGAATGGTGGCTTTCTGAAAATCTGATTCATTGGCTTCATAAATATTATCCACATACTTCTGCGGGTTCCTGTCAATGTATGGAAACCATGTACTGTGGATCTGAATCATTACTTTATGACCTTTCTTGAAAGTATGGAGTATGTCCTGCAACCTGAAATTCACCTCAGTGGGCATGCCGGGTTCAAAAGGTTCGGGAGTTGCGAAGCTGTTTCTAAATCTTCCACGCATTACCTCTGCGCGTACCAACATCTGGTATCCCCCCATCCTGATGTTATCGGGGTTATGCTCATAGTCGGGATGATCCTGTGGATGCACATCAATCAGTTTCACAATAAAATCTGCATCAGTGCTGCTCAAAGCGACTTTCAGTTTTGCGTTGATTTCTCCTGCCAGCGTAACTGGATCCTCAATCACGTCAGAAACAAATGTAAGCACATCTGGCCGCCTGGATGCATGCCGCTGATCATCTGTCATATACGCACGGGGCGTAAAAGTCAACCCTTCAATTTCTGACCGATAGGCCACTGGTTTCATGGGATCGCTCACGTACTCAAAAACCAGTGCTTCATCGGGAGTTCCATTGAGTTGCAGCTTTCCATTCTCATGAAAGGTGAGCGTAACAGGTGGAATACTTTTTGGTGGCCACTCTTCAAATGATTCCCATTCTTTAACCCCTGTATCAAAAATAAACGCTTCCGGCAGGTTTGGCTTTCTGTTTTCTTTCAGGATCGCATGAAAAAACTCACGCTCTATTTCCTTCTGATAAAAAGTGGAAATACTGTCTCCAAAATAAATGTGGTTTACGGCCTGAAAACCCTTCTCACGTGCCCAGTCACCATGACTCCATGGTCCCATGATCAGGATGTTGAATGCATTGGGGCTTGTTTGTTCTATGTTCTTATATATGTTGAAAGGACCATAAAGATCCTCAGCATCAAATAAACCTCCCACTGTCATTACGGCATGATCAACATTCTTCATGTGTTGAATGAGTCCGCGTTTTTGCCAAAACTCATCATAGTTAGGGTGTTCCACCATTTGGTTCCAGAAGAAATTGTCTTTGTAGTACCTTTCAGTAACATTTTTGAGAGGCCCCAGCTCCAGGCCAAAGGCATAGCCATCAGCAGGGCTGTCCTGAATCATCTGGTCTCCATACCAGGCGTTTGTGGTTTTTTCTGTTTTTTGCTTCCCAAATACCGGATAGGCTTTCAAATAACTTTGAAGCAATGCGCCATTGTGGTGGAAATCATCAAAAAAGAAATCTCCAATAGGTGCTTGCGGACTGGACGCCTTGAGTGCAGGGTGAGCATCAGGGATCGCTGCGGCAGTATAGAATCCGGGATAAGATATACCCCACTGCCCTACTCTGCCGTTGTGGTTTTTAACATTTTTCAACAGCCATTCAATGGTGTCGAATGTATCTGAACTCTCATCTATGTCCTTCTTTTTGTTACCGGGAATGTTTGGTCGCATATTATCAAATGTTCCCTCCGACATGTACCGACCTCTTACGTCCTGGTAAACGAATATGTATCCTTCCTTCATTAATGTGACAGATGGGCCCAACAATTCCGGAAACTGATCCTCCCCATATGGCCGGACACTGTAGCAGGTTCTTTTCATCAGTATCGGGTATTTCTTCGACTGATCCTTTGGGCTATAGACCTGAGTAAACAATTTGGTGCCATCACGCATCGGGATTTCGAATTCCTGCTTGGTGTAATTTTCCTCTGCATAGGAAGTTTGCGAAAACACCAGGCTGGTACACGCCAGAAACAGCATAATGGACGAATAAACGGTTTTAATACTCATAATTGTGAATGTTAGTTTATTTGAAACAGCGTAATTACGCCAAATCATGACGCTATTATAATTAAGCTTATATATTCCAGAAAGCTAATTGACGAAACTTTTGCATAACCAATCAGGATGGTTAATTGAAAAAGAGTGCACACGGCCACTAAACAGACTCACTTATCTCCATATTTCACCGCTCAAACCATCTGCCAGCAGGTGACCTGATTTGTTCATCTTAATATGGGTACCAGCGCTTAAATTTGATTGAAACCTAATACTAACTTCATGAGAAATGCATTAACCCTGGCCCTGACGGTTGCGCTTTTATTGGTTGCTGACCTGGGGTTT
Source organism: Cyclobacteriaceae bacterium (assembly GCA_965243755.1). Lineage (GTDB taxonomy): Bacteria > Bacteroidota > Bacteroidia > Cytophagales > Cyclobacteriaceae > JANSWY01. The sequence goes on along the minus strand of CBDEVW010000006.1, from coordinate 1,069,918 downwards.
ACCCAAAGAAAAAAATCAAGTGCTGTAAGTGCCACACCGATTGATTCAAAGCTCTTTGACAGTCTCAAATTCAGAAGCATCGGACCTGCCTTCATGTCGGGTCGCATCGCGGATGTGGCCATCGATCCTACCAATGAAAATGTATGGTATGTAGCTGTGGGTTCAGGGGGTGTTTGGAAAACTACCAATGCAGGAACTACATTTAAACCTATTTTTGATGACCAGCCTGTTTATTCAATAGGATGTGTCACACTTGACCCAAATAACCCCTACACCGTATGGGTAGGAACCGGTGAAAACGTAGGCGGAAGACATGCCGGGTTTGGTGATGGCATTTACCGTAGTTTAGACGGTGGTGCTACCTGGGAAAACATGGGGCTCAGGAATTCAGAACATATTTCTAAAATCATTGTGCACCCGGACAATTCAGATGTAATTATGGTGGCTTCTCAGGGGCCACTCTGGAGCCCTGGTGGAGATCGCGGTTTTTTCAAGTCAGTTGATGGAGGGAAATCCTGGAAAAAGACACTGGGTGACAACCTGTACACTGGTGTAACTGATATTGTTCATGACCCAAGAGACCCAGACCGCATTTATGCTGTAACCTGGGAACACCACAGAACTGTAGCTGCCTGGATGGGCGGTGGAAAAAAGTCGAGACTTTATGTATCTGAAGATGCCGGAGACACCTGGCGAATGTTAAAAACAGGTTTACCTGAAGGCAACTGGGGAAAAACAGGTTTAGCCATTTCGCCACAAAACCCGGATGTACTCTATGCCGCCATTGAACTCGATCGTATCAAAGGAGGCGTATGGCGCTCAGAAAACAGAGGTGGCAGCTGGACCAAAATGTCGGATGCCGTAGCTGGAGCGACGGGACCTCACTACTATCAGGAGATTTATGCCTCCCCACATAAGTTCGATCGACTTTACCTGATGAACAATCGCCTGATGAAGTCCGAGGATGGAGGAAAAACCTTCCACTACATGGACGAGACCGCCAAGCATGGCGATAACCATTCGGTCGCTTTCAAAGCGTCTGACCCGAATTACCTGCTGGTCGGAACTGACGGTGGTCTTTACGAGAGTTTTGATCTGGGCGCCAGCTGGCGATATATGGAGAATCTACCACTCACTCAGTTCTACAAGGTGGCTGTTGATGATGCCGAGCCATTTTACAATATCTATGGAGGTACCCAGGACAATAGTACCGAAGGTGGTCCCTCACGTACCATGAACCATCATGGCATTAGAAATGCAGATTGGAAAGTGGTGCTCAACTGGGATGGCCATCAGCCCGCTACAGAACCCGGTAACCCGGACATCATGTATGGACAAAGACAACAGGGAACACTCTCCAGAATTGATTTAAAATCTGGTGAAGTAACCGATATCATGCCACAACCTGGTGCAGATGAAGATTATGAGCGTTACAACTGGGACGCCCCGATTTTGGTCTCACCTCATGTGCCTACGACCATCTATCACGCCTCTCAGCGACTATGGAAAAGCACCAACAGAGGAGATTCCTGGACCACACTTTCCGACGATCTGACCAGAAATGAAGAACGTGTAGCATTACCAATCATGGGAGGTATACAAAGCTGGGACTCGCCCTGGGATGTAAATGCCATGTCCAACCATAACACCATTACTTCCATCGCAGTATCACCCAAAAATGAGCAGGTGATTGCCATTGGGACGGATGACGGCCTGATTCAGGTGACTTCTGATGAAGGAAAAACCTGGAGAAAGATTGAGGTGAGTACAATGGGTGTTCCTGCCAGAAGCTACGTAAACGACATCAAGGCAGATCTGTTTGATGAAAATACATTTTATGTCGCCCTCGACAATCATAAAGCAGGTGATTACAAACCCTATCTGCTGAAGAGCACTGATAAAGGGGAAACCTGGAAACGCATTGAAAATGGTTTAGGGCAGAAGAACCTGGTGTGGCGCATTGTTCAGGATCATGTGATCAAGGACCTGATGTTCGCCGGGACAGAATTTGGTGTATACTTCACCGTAGATGGCGGTGCGAGCTGGACCGCCTTGAATGGAGGAATACCAACAATCTCATTCAGGGATCTGGCCATTCAACGCAGGGAAAATGATTTGGTCGCAGCTTCTTTTGGTCGTGGCTTCTATGTGCTCGATGATTACAGCGCACTAAGAGAGGTGAGCAAAAGTCAGCTGAACCAGAATGCTACTTTGTTTAAGCCTCGTAAAGCCTGGTGGTACATAGAGCGTTCCGTGCTGGACTTTGATGACAAGCGTGGCTCACAGGGTTCACAGCTATATGTAGCGCCAAATCCTGATTTTGGAGCAGTCTTTACCTATTATCTAAAGGATGAGATCAAAAGTCTTGAAAAATTGAGGCAGGATTCAGAGAAATCTGCAGTCTCATTTCCCGGATGGGATGCCTTAGCTGCTGAAGTTCGGGAAACTAAACCTTTTGTGTATCTCGAGATCAGCGATGCTGACGGGCAAGTGATCAACCGTGTGAAAGCGACCAATAAAAAAGGGTTTAACCGGGTGTCGTGGAACCTGAAAGTTGGAGGTTCGGGAACAATATTGTTGGATGGCAAGGACCAGCAACTAACGGCACTTCTGGCAGCCCCAGGGAGCTACAAGGCTACATTAAACGTTTATGAAAAAGGCAAAATAAGTCAGCTGGCCGGACCTGTAGATGTTGAAGTAGAGCGACTCGGTGAAACGGCCATTGAAGGTAGTCCAATGGAAGAGGTGCTGGCTTTCTGGCGCCAATATGAGCAGTTGACCAGGGACGTGAATCAACTATCGATTCAACTGGACAATGTTATTAAGTATAGCAATAAACTCGCTGAGGCCGCCATGTTATCGAAGTTAGATAGTGATGCACTGGAAAATATTGCCAAACTCAGCGCTGATTTGAATACATTGGATACCCGGTTAAATGGAAATCCGGCGAAAAGAGAGATTGGGGAAAAAACCAAACCAACTCTGGGCGCCCGTCTTTTTGCATTAAACAGGGGCATCTCACTCTCCACTTATGGCCCAACGCAGACTCATCGACAGACTGTTGAGATCATTACCCAACAATGGAGAGAAATGAATACTGAATTGAATACTTTAAAAAATCAAGCCAGGGCGTTGAGTAAGCAGGTAGTTGAAGCAGGAGGTGCATGGGTGGAAGGGATAGATTAGGAGGTTTAGTCCAATCCAGGTTCAAGCTTTAAAAAGGACAATCAAAAACCTGCATCTTGCTTTAGAGTGTATGGTTCGGTCGATGGTTGAATGGAATCATATCAAAAGTTGGCTTCATTCATTTCATCGACCAATTTGATTGGATCATATCATAAGGTTATTTGAAATCAGTTTGAAATTAGCCTCTCCCAAAGAGGTAAATGTTTATGTTCATCATCAATCACTGGTATCTCTAATTCCTGAAAAGCTGTTTCAATTTCTTTAAGTTGTTGTTTTTTCCAACTTAATGTCATTGGGAGACCAATTAATATGGTCATTTTTTTGGTAACAATTTGCCCTCTTGTTCCTACAAATGTTTTATATATGGTTAAACAATTATGACTGACTTTTTCACAGTATGAAAACAACAAGTCATCGAACCTCAGTTTCGTTGAGTTCTTTTTGCTAAAGAATAGAATTAGTTCATGGGCATTGGAGTCAATCTCAATCTTCACTGGAACCTTCGACTTGATCAATTGAGAAAAGGTAGCAAGAAGCAACGGCATCCCTAAAAGAACGAATAAAAAGATCATTAAACCTATAAATCCGTCACTCTCAACATTCTTAGTGCCGTCTTCAAAATTAATCCACCCTCCTTCAAATAACCCAATCAGAAACATTATGGACAGGATCAAATAGAATATGATAATCCTTTCAATTTTCCCATTTAATATCACCTTCCAAACTTGGGGATTACTTTTCTTATCCATCGTAATTTTTATTGCACCTTAATGGTTGGAGCGAATGTAGAGCACGCACCTTCTGAACCACATTTCACCTACTAAACTAATGTTTTTTCAAGTTTAAAATACCTCCGGTTTCTTTCGTCCACATAAACGGTTTAAAAGTTTGAGCTAATCGCTCATTTGCTTTCTCAAAATCTTAGCAATCCTGCCATTTACAACTTCAGACAAGTTCCAATAGTACAGCTTGGAATCGGTGGTGCTGTAGAAGTGAATAACGGTAGCATCAAGGTCTTTATAATATTTAGCAAAACTCTGGTATCCGGGAACCCATCCGCCATGTTCAAACTCATAAACAGAAGCATATATTTCCTGCTCTCCTTCATCAAACAATGACCCATCATTCAATGCTCTGATGAAAATACCCACATCTTCTGCAGTTGCTAACATGCCGTGTTCATCCTTCTTCAGGTCATGTGGGTGTCCAACATGGTAACCACTCATTACATCGTCTGGATTCACTTCACTTAAAGAGCTAAAGGTGTTGATGAGGTTCAGAGGTGTTAGAATTTCTTCCTGGATAAATTGGAAGTTAGGGTAACCCAATACCTCATCCATGATTTTATTGAGCAACAGGTAGTTAGTGTTACAATATTCATAGTCTTCACCTGGCTCAAAGTTGGCCGGCTTGCCCGCTATCAATGCCAGACTTTTCTCATAGGTTTTGGTAGGAGCTGCCCAGAAATTTGGAGCGTCAGTAAAATTGGGAATACCACTTCTATGTTGTATCATCAGCTTCAGTGTGATTTTGTCTGAGTTGGCGATCTTCCCTACCAATTCTGGTAAATAATCAGCAATTGTTTTATCCAGAGAAAGTCGTCCGGCACTGACCAATTTGGTCACAGCCACGGCATCATACAACTTGCTGATACTGGCAATTTTGAACAATGCATTTGGATCAGCAGGAACTTTATTATCCCGATTGTGCCAGCCGGAGGCATAATACTGAGGTGGTTGATCTGCCTGGTGCACGTAAACAATCATTCCGTCAAACCCGTGATCAATGGCCTGATCTAATTGCTCCTGAACCGTATCCGGTAGTGGGAGTATCCAGGCTTTCACCAACAACCATGGAACGAAGTACAAAGAAATGATCGTCCCCAGCAGCAAAATAATTCTGATGATTGTGGTTGTTTTTTTGTTGGTCATGGGATTGGATTTCGTGCTTTAAGGGTATTTGTTTATTGGTATTTGCGACAACATAAGGTTGCTAAAGTTAATAAATACCCTCCTTAATCGAAGGGCAATTATTCGTATTGCGGGTGTATCCGGTCTGTGTGTCACAGACCATGGAATTGTTTTCGGGTACATTTTTTTCAATCATCCAAAGCTGGCTCAGTCTCAGACATGAACACAGATTCCGTATTGTATCTCAAAACAGGAATTGGGGATTATTGCACGCTTACAGATAATGTAGTCCTCGGGCATTTCAAATGCCCTGGAAGGTAGTGGTCGCAACGCATTTGCGACCAGGCAGAAGAGAAGCAATATAATTTCACTTTTTTCTTATCAACAAACCCTTGTAAATCTTAAAATTACACACTGATGTAACTATGTGCAATGAATGTAACGTATTGATTATCAAATATTTTTGCTTTTGTTTTACACCTGAATTCACAGATTTAATTATTCACAAACTAAAGTAAAATGAAAAACTCAGAGAAATCAGTTAAAACTTACCCTAAAACATTTTCTCACATAGGAATTACCGTACCTAATCTTGAGGGAGCCGTAAGGTTTTATACCGAAGTGATGGGATTCTATGTAATTATGGAACCTACTTTAGTTAAAGAAGAAAATGAAACTGCTATAGGTCAGATGTGCATTGATGTATTTGGCAAGGGTTGGGGTACATTCAAAATTGCACACCTGTCATCGGGTGATAAGATTGGATTTGAGTTATTCGAATTTAATGAAAGTAAAAACCTGAAACCTCACTTCGAACCATTTCGAACAGGCCTGTTCCACTTTTCTGTCCAGGACCCCGATGTTGAGGGGCTTGTTCAGAGAATTGTTGATGCCGGAGGTAAACAGCGAATGCCAATTAGAGCATATTATCCTGGAGACAAGCCATACCGTATGTGTTATGTGGAAGATCCTTTTGGGACTGTATTCGAAATTTATTCTCATTCCTACGAACTACACTATTCCGAAGGAGCATATAAATGATGGTCCCTTGCAAAATCCTGTCCCCATTTGTCCAATTGCTGGATGATGGGGATTAGTGATTTACCTTCTTCTGTCAATTCATATTCCACTCTTGGGGGAGTAACCGGATAAACTGTTCTTTTCACCAATTTGTCCTTTTCCAAAGCTCTAATGGAATACGTAAACATTCTATTTGAAATATCGGTAATGCTCTTTTGCAAATCACCCGACCTTTGAGCGCCATCCTGCAAGTGAAATAAGATCAGACTCTTGTATTTATCACCGATCAAATGAAGGGCAAGAGCTAATGAGCAATTAAATTCCTTAGATTGATATTTTATTCTATTTAAATTCATACCGAATCCTATTGCTAATTCATCATGAGGTGTACATGTATCAATGTAGGTAATACCACACCAATGAAATTTAGGCAAAAGTAGCGTCTTTTGTGGAATCAGGGACGTGGAAGATGTGGTCGCAATGCAATTTAGAACAACCTAAGATAGCTTCAGTTCCTTACCTTCATTTGCGGTTTATCCAATCTGGATTGTATGAATAGCATGGTTGATGTCATGTTAGATTTTAAGAAATCAACAAAAGCCACCAGTTCACCTTTTTTCTTAAGTGATCTCAGGTCCAGCACTTCATTTGAGCCATCGAGCATCTGAATTTTCATTATCGTCGATGGTATTAACAGCAGCCCAAGAATATAAATACCAAATGCAAACAGTGCAATGGAGCCAAAAACGAGTCCAGAATACATTTTGGCAAAATGACGGTCATCAATAAAAACAATTCCGAAGTAGTTTAGGAATAGAAATATTGGAATAGCAATAAGCACTGTTGCAAATACCAGAGTCCTTAATGGATGCTTAAAACTTAAACCCTTCTTGATATCAACTCTTTGAATCTGATCTAATGGAATTTTTCTAAATGGGTATTCGCTTCTAAGTAAATGTATCTCAAAGCTGGAAATCCCAAATTGATCTGTTTTGTATAAGTAATTAGTCGCCATCCAATGGTTGAAGATAACACATTTCATGAAACTGCCTATCGTTGCTTGACAGTTCCTTTTAGCATCTATTATTTGAAAAAATAAAAAAAATCTTTTTCAATGTATTCGTATTTAGCATTAATGCCTTGCATATGAAGAAAGAAGAATAGCGCTATAGACAAGAGCACTAAAAAACTGACATTTAAGACATTCGCAAATCGTTTTAATTTTTTAATCTTTCGCTCTTCCTGATATTCGTAAGGCCACCAAAAAGTTAACACACAATACAAAAGTGCTGTTTTATCTGTTTCTCCTCCGTCTTTGGAGAAATCTTTGATTTCAGGGTTGGTTTTTCGTATGTTTTCTTTCTCTTGTTCAGAAAATGGGATCATGGTCCATAGGAAAGGTGTATTTGGATTCATGATGTCAGAATCTATCCTCACGTATATAATCCAATTTATGATTATCCGAATGATAAGCATTCCCAGAAGAAAGTAATAGAAGAGGTTTTGAAAATGATAAAGGAATAGTTCCATTCTTGTTATTGCTGTTATCGGACATATCATTTGCCTTGCCCGGCTATTTCAAACTTAGTGGATTTTCGGAACTACGGGATCCCAGCAAAAATTCCAGGTTGAATATGACAACCTATTTCAATACACTAAGTAATACTTGATGAGTAACCGATCATCTTTACGCCATTGGATCCAGCCATAAATATCTTCTTCATTCTCTTCACCTTGTGCTGTTGGTTCCTGATTACTGTAGACATAAGCCCAATCCCCCTCAATGTAAAGCGTTTTCCATTTTTTCATTAAATGCCATTGGTTCATCAATATGTAATCCAATCCGGTTAAATTTCTTTTTCATACCATAAAGACCAACCAATATATTCTCCTTTTTCAAGTGAATTATAACATTATGACTTTCAAGTGCTCCAAGTGGCGACAGTGTTTGGGTTAATTCGTTTTGCTCTAATGGCTTCTTTGAGAGCTCAACTTTGCCAATGTCCGAAAAGGGAATTTCAACTTCATTTAAAATCCCATACCTTAAAGTCAAACTGTCTCTATTAATTGAAATAGGCCTTTTAGAGAGTGATTTTGCAAACCCAAAGACTTGAATGGCAGTGTAGACACTTAATGTGGTCAAAATCCAGGCGGCCATTGTACTCCAATGAGCAATTAAAAAATGAAGTGCAACTGATTCAATTCCGATCATCATAATGAGTCCGCCAAATAGTGCAGGTGTGCCACTTTGCTTATGATAATTAAATTCATTATCGGAGATTTCTCTTGTTTTCCAATCGATAAAGCCATAGTAGAACACAGCAACTTCTGTCGCAAATGGTAAAACAAGTTGTCTTGGAAGGATTTTATAGCAAGTATTTTTAAGTGCATGATAGAAGTCAGGTGTAGCACCCTTTACACACTTATATGCTTTAATTGCTTTCCGGACTTTAATTGCCACGAAAGTAAATATTGAGATTTCAATTACCGGTAAAGCCAAGGTTTTAAAGATTGATAAATAGGTGCGGCTTTCCTGTGGTAAAAAATATGATCCGACTAAAAGTCCAGCGATCATAACGGGAACCACCGTGGCATTCGGTATTTCGGATTTTCGTATGAGCAGGAAGTAAATAAGAGGAACAATCAACACCAGGTCAACCGTTATGGCAAGGCTTAATGTTTCATTCCCATTCAGAAGTGAGGATTTCATTAGCCAAATTAGCATCCCCAAAAGTGCACAAGGAATTCCAAAACTTATCAGGTTCCGATTAATAGGTATTGCTCTGGTCATCTCGTTGATTTTATGACTGATATCGTACATATGTATGGTCTGTGCCACACACTAAAGTAGTGTTTTTTTTGGATGGAGCCACATTGTTTTAACTCTTCCGAAGGGCGACTTAAAACCCCTATGGTTCAATAGGGTCTCATGACCCGGAGTACTCAGATCAATTATAACTAAAATAACTAACTTGAGAAGTTACTTTGCATCCTATACACTTAAATCATTGAAAAGTTCTGGCTCATACTTCCGATTAAATAACTAAATGGTATGGTACATCAGAGTCCTTTCAGGAGATCCGGTCTGTGTGTCACAGACCAGGGAATGAAATAATCAGATTCGAAAGCCCATTTTCAAAGTTGCTGCTATTTAGAATTGAAATCATCTATTTTTTCGATTTTCCAACTTCTATAGATCCCAAGTTCTGTTTTTAACATCATTTCCATCAAGTTATCATCGAGTTTGATAATTTTCCATAACAAAGGCTTTCCTTTGTCCCATTCCCATTCATGGTTTGTGGATTTTATTAATGTTAGTTTATATTCACAATTATCTAACCATTCTACTGATGAATTAGATACAATGCTGTCATTGTAATAATGTTCGATCTGTGATGTAAAATCGGTAGTGAAGTAACCAGTGTCAATTGGGGTTCCATACCATTTAAATTTTCCAGTCCTTAATTCAATGAATTCTTCTCGACTCAAGGTACATTCTTGATCGTATAAGTCTTTTAGATTAATCTGCTCTTCTAGATTTTTAATCTTCTCCAGGATTAAGTTTTTACCAAGCAGTGCATAGGCAATTTTATAATCCTCAATTGCTTCATCCCACTTGCCTGTTCGAATTTTCGCCATTGCTCTGGCTTCATAGCTATAGCCATATTTGGGATTGAGAGAAATGGCTTTAGTGAAATCTTCCTCTATTTTTTGAGCAATAATTGATAGACCAATTCTTTCACAATCCTCTTGAAAGTACTCCATAGGATAATATATAGCACAATAAGGGAAGTTGTAATGGGTAAGCTTGGTCAGATACCAGTCCCCTCTTTCATGATAAAAATATGGATTTTCAGATTTGATTGTATCGCCATCTATGACATTATAAAGCACTGAATCATATCGATTTTCGAACTTAACTGATTGCAAATAGGTCTGTTCGTATCCCTGACAAAAAGAAAAAATTGGCAGTGTTAAAAATAACAAAACAAATGGTACGTAGACTTTTATAAATACAAGATTCATCTCATGTTATTTATTGTATCTTAATTGTGTTGTTTTACTTCCGAAGGGCAACTTAAAACCCAATGGTTCAATAGGGTCTCATGACCCGGGTACTAAGATCAATTATACTATTATAGCTAATCTCTACCGCTTCCGCTTCTTCTTCTTAAACTGCTGCTCTTCTTCCTCAGCGGTTTTGATCAGTGACTTCCAGTCATCTTTTTTGGTACCGGCCAGCTCTACTACATTGCTGTATTCTCCGCGGCTTAGCTCTACTCTTTCTATAGGCTTGGACAGATGCTGCTCTATCTCGCTCAACAAACTTCGCTCCTCCTTGCTGCAAAAACTTATAGCCAACCCACGCTCTCTTCCTCTACCGGTCCTTCCCACCCGGTGTACATATTGCTCTGGCTGCTCCGGCAGGTCGTAGTTCACCACGTATTCAACTCCGGGAATATCAATTCCTCTTGCAGACACATCGGTAGCGATCAATACTTTCTGATCTCCTTTTCTAAAGGCTTTCATCGTGGCATCACGCTCCGCCTGGTTTTTGTCACTATGGATGGTAGCACTGCTCAGCCCTACCCTCTCCAGCGCTTTCATCACCCGCTCGGCCCTTACTTTGGTTCTCACAAATACAAGGATCTTAGAGTCAGGGTGGTTGTTGATCAAATCTTCCAGGAAAAAACGCTTATCATCCATCTCAATGAATGCCACCGAATGATCAATGTTTTTCGATACCGGGTCCTTGGGTGAAACCTGTATCCTGATCGCATTCTTCACCAGTGAGTACGCCAGCTTCTTGATGTGATCGTTGATGGTCGCTGAAAAAAACAAAGTTTGCCGCCGCTTGGGGACAAATTTCATGAGGTCCTTGATGTCCTTGATAAACCCCAGGTCAAGCATATGGTCCGCTTCATCCAGTACCAGGATCTCAACCCGCCCCAACTTCAGATGTCCCTGACTCACCAGGTCAAACATCCTTCCGGGAGTGGCAATCAATACATCCACTCCTTTTTGAAGTCGCTGGATCTGTGTTTCCTGGTCTGTGCCACCATGGATTGCCAGATAATTCAATTTCAGGGACTTGCCAAACTCCTTAAATACACCTGCAATCTGTATGGCCAGTTCGTGAGTGGGTGCCATCACCAGACATCTCACCTCGTTGTGTTTACTTTTTCGGGTCGACAGCAAATGCAGAATGGGAATGACAAAGGCAGCCGTCTTGCCTGTGCCTGTCTGAGCGATGGCCAATACATCTTCTCCCTTCAGGATCGCAGGGATGGATTTAAACTGAATGTCAGTAGGTTTTTTGTAACCCAACTGCTGTATACTGGCCTTTATTTCCGGGGCAATGCGGTATTGATCAAATTTCATAAGCTTCGCAAAGATAGTGGGGTATCCATCAACATTTGCGTTTACCATTGCAAAAGAACGCAAATAACACACAAAACAAGTTAGCATGAAGTTTTTATTCAAGACCACATGGCTACTGTTCACAATCTCAATACTCATCAGCTGCTCAGAAGACGAACCCACTACCGACGAGCAAACGCCTATCACCGAAGACACCAGACAGATCAGCAATGGTTCACCACGTTTTACCGGGGACATCAATGCCTTATTTGTGGGTCATAGCGCCCTCAATGATGTCGTGGGGGAATATGTTACGGTACTTGCCAGGTTAAAACGATCAGAAACGGAGGTGTCTGCAGATGTGGTTACCAACTACGATCCGGATCATGCGCATGACAGGTTTAGCGGGTTAAGCCTTGGTGGTAAGGTCAATTACGATCATGTCAGGGATGTCTTCAATAATGACTCTCACGATTATCATTTTGCGGTCATCACCGAAGAATGGGATTATCAAAACTACAATGTTGATTACCACGGCACGGACCAGAATGACCCGGTAGATGTATGCCGCCCCTCCGACTATGCCGTACCAGGCCAATGGTCCAACCCGGAATTTGACTGGTACTTTAATCCTTACTATGTCCAGTTGTACCGTGATGCCCTGGTATGTGGTAACGCTTCAAACATGGTCTTTTACTATCAAACCTGGTCCCTGGGCTGGAATGAAGTAGAAAATGGGGATCGTCGGTTATCTGATCAAAACTATTCCCGACCCACCTACGATCAGATCCGTCAGGACATCCGAACCGGTCAAAACTTTCCTGATCTTCCCCTGGCTGACAGAATCGATTATGAGGGGGTCAAATGGCAACACTTTATTCATCATGCCAACCGCCCGGATATCGTATTTATTCCCGCTGCATTTGCGCTTTCTCAATTCATCAGGGATGTAGAGGCTGGTGTGGTTCCGGGATTTGAGGCTGTAGCGGCTACCGATGGTATGACTGATGATGGGCACCTGGCCTGGCGAGATTACCTGTTTTATCAGGATGGTTATCATTTGGCCTCTGCCGCACATTACCTCATGGCGCTGGTGATTTATGCTACTGTATTTAATGAATCACCAGTAGGCATTCCCATTGGAGAAGGTAATTTCAGGGTGTCGTGGGCATTTAGTGAAAATCAGTATCCTTTGACAGAAATCACTAACGAAGCATATGAAAATCTCCTGCAATCCACCGGTGCAAACGGGGTGTTTGACCTCAGAGGTCATGAGGGTTTAGAATATATTCATGAAGATTTAAGGAATTATCTACAGGAATTGGCATGGGAAGTTGTTCAGAGAGATAGTAATTATTAATAATTTTTTTGTTTGAATCTTTTATTGAAAAAGCCGTGGACCAGTAATCCACGGCTTTTCAATTGTGATCAAATCGAGCTGATCGAGATTATTAGGATGTTACTGGTGAAGTATGATCCCCCTTTCAGTAAAGTCTTCAGTGGTTAAAATGATCATGTACTGTCCGTATGGCACATGTTCAAGACTAATTTCTATTTTCGAGTCGGTGGCGAAATTTAACTTTTGATGCTGGACCATTCTGCCTGACATGTCAAATACCGCATAGGAACCTTTCACATTGCCATGTGCTGACTGTACATAAAGCATTCCACTGGTCGGATTAGGGTAAACATTGAACCTTTCAAATCCTGAGTTTTTATCTGCAGAAAGTATGATATCTGGTATCGATACAGTGGTCGTGACCGTACATCCTTTTTCATCCGTCACTACCAGGGTATACGCTCCGGGAATCAGGTTACTGATATCTTCCGTGGTGCTGCCATTGCTCCACTCAAAATCAAGGTTACCATTTCCGCCTGATACAGACACGTCAATTGCTCCTCCGGAAGTCACTGTCGCTTCGGTAATGCTGACCACTTCCACCACAAATTCAGTACAAGGATCGAAAACCTCAAAGGATACGGTTTGTGGAGTTGCTGGAAGATAATTGACATTTCCTGGCTGAGATGCAGTGAGGGTTACAGTTCCCAGGTTGCCATCCAGTATTAAGTTCATACCATCGATAGTAGCCGGTCCAGTCACGGAAAACTCTAAAGCTAACCCTGAGCTGGAACTGGCTGTTATCGGTACTGTTGTTGTGGTACTGTCTTGATCTAAAATTGGTTCGAGGGTAATGGTTTGCGAAACCTGATTGATAGTAAGGGTTCCGTTTACGTAGCTCATATTGTAGTTATCAGCAGCTCCGCCTGTTACAATGATATCATAAGTACCTGCATCACTGGAAGAGGTTGCACTGCAACTGACAGAAGGAGCAATGGTGAGTGCTTCACTGTCCTCACCATTTACAAATCCACTGTACGAGTAGGTCAATTGAGGGATTTCACTGCCATAATCAATGCTGATATCGTCTGCCGTTACAGTTAAACTTGCTGGTAATACCTGAATGGTCAACTGCGTGGAGGCGGCATAAACTGAATCATTTCCAGCGTGGGTTGCTTCCACCACGACCTCTCCCACTCCGGTGATTTGTACCATGCCTTCATTCATCGTAGCGGGACCGCTTACCATATTGTATTGAGCCGTCAGACCAAGATCTGAATTGACATTTACTGCAAATGCTGCGTCTCCGTAAGTCTTATCTGCCACTGCATCGAAGGTCAATTGATGGGTTAGTTTTTCCTTAACCATAACAATCGCATTTGCAGTGGCCTCCAGATTGCTGTTGTCAATACCAGTCAGCTGTACTGTATTTTCACCAATGTTTTGCTCACCAAATGTTGATACATCAAGTGTTAGTGTAGTTAGTCCACAATTGTCGTATGAACCGGCATCTACATCCTCTGCGGTAATTGTTGCAGTCAAATTATCATCCAGCCACACCACAATATCCTGTGCAAGAACCACGGGTGCCGTATCATCCGAAATTTCAACAAACACTGTGGTAGAAGAGACATTTCCAGATTCGTCGGTCACTGTAAGGCCAATGCTATTGTTACCAATGTGACTGCAGGTTAAGGTATCGGAGCTTAATTCGAACAGCAGGTCACCTACGGCAGTACAGTTATCATATGAAGCACTATCAAAATCCAATGCATTCAATACGGCCAGTCCGTTTTCATCCAATGACATTTCAAGGTTCTTTGTGATCACAGTTGGTGCTATGTCATCGGTCACCGTGATGGTTATGGAAGCTGTTGAGGCATTCCCTGCCGGGTCTGTGACGGTGAAGTCGACAGTATTTTCGCCGACATGCGAACAATCAAAGCTTGTCTGGCTCAAAGTAAACTCAAGGTTACAATTATCAGACGAACCATTGTCTGCATCTGCCGGATCAACTGTCACCTGTCCATTTTCATCCAGGCTTACTGAAAGGTCCGATGCATTGGCCGTAGGTGCTTCATTGTCTTCCACAGTGATCTCCACTGTTGCTTCCCCCACATTTCCTGCCAGGTCTGTGACATAGAATGTGATTGAATTTGTTCCAACATCATCACAATCAAATGCTGTCTGTGAAGCCGAAAATTCAAGGTCTTCAGTTGCTGTACAATTGTCAGTGGACCCATTGTCTAACTGCTCCGCAGAAATACTTGCTGCGCCGGTTTGATCCAATTGTATCGTTAGATCAGTTCCTAATACTGATGGTGCTTCACTGTCCCCGATCTTTATTTCCTGGCTCAATTGAACACCACAGGTTTCCGGCTCGCATGTCAGGGTGATGGTTGGTTCGATCCAGTCCGTCGCATCCATGTTGTACAAAGTAGCTGAGCTGTTGTCCACCTCATTCGTTGCGCTGCTTCCACTGGCTTCATTCAATGAAAAATATGCTACCAATCCAGTTTCACTGCCATCTGCACAACTGTCCTTATTGTCAGCAATTTCAGTTGGAGTTCTTACGGTATTCCAAACTCTTATTTCATCCATTTGGCCCAGAAAATTCTTTGATCCCCAGCTATTTAGAAAAGCGGAGGCATTAATGTAACCCACACTCATGGAAGCTCCTGAAGTTTTTGTAAGTGCACCAGGAGGATTTGATGCATCCACAATAGTTTGCTCCACCCCGTCGTAATATGCCTTAACAGTGGTGCCATCATAGGTTACTGCCAGATGATACCAGGTGTCATTGGGTGGAGGTGTAAAGGAATAACCGCCCAGACCAGATTTTCCTCTATTGAATACTACTACCAGGTTATTGGTAGTTTGCTGAGTATAGATTTCCACATCACTTACTGCACTTGTTCCCAGGAAAAACACTGGTAAATAACCACCAGTTGAACCCGGTAATGGGCTTTTCACCCAGGCTTCATAGGTAAACCCTGCAGCGTAATCAAAATTGCTGTCAATGCCTGAAGAGAGGTAGTCATCTACACCATCAAAATCCAAACCGTAGTTGGTAGGTGTGGCATTACTGAACTCCGCGTAGATGTTATAGGTAGTTGTTTCTGAAATGTTTCCAGTACTAAAGTCGAGTGCTGAACCAGTCCCTGCAACGGGTCCGTCTACAATGCTGTTGTCTGCACTGTTTCTTAGGTAATAAGTGACGTTTGCCACAGAACTACCCGTGGATATGGTTGCACCAGAGTTACCGTCCGGACAAAAAGCAGTAGTATTTGAAGTGATTGTTTCATCATTGACAATCGAATTGACGGTAACCGTAACCACTACTGAGCTGCTGTTTCCTCTGTTATCTGTACCGGTAAGTGTGACTTCATTTTCACCAATATCCTCACAGGCAAAACTACTTTTAGAGAGAGACAGGGTAACCGAACAATTGTCTGTTGAGCCATTGTCAACATCAACAGTTGTAATGGATGCTGTGCCCGTATTTTCATCAAGGGTTAATGAAATGTCTTTTCCAACTACCGTTGGAGCAATGGTATCTTCCGGCATGACCAATGCAGTGGTACTTTCTGAGTTACCATAATCATCAGTAGCGGTAAGTGTCACGGTAATATTATTTCCCACCTGGGTGCAGTCAAAATCGGTTTGATCCAGGCTGAGGGTAATGTGTTCTGCACCACAGGAGGTTGTAGAGCCGTCATCGATGGCATCTGCATTAACTGTAACCATACCATTTTCGTCGAGATAGACGGTCGTCATGGCACTTTGAGCACTTACAGTGATCAATGGCTCCACCGACACTATCGCTGTAGCCTGATCAGTAAATCCATCTTCATCTTCCACGCTAAGGGTCACGGTATTGTCTCCAAGGTCATCACAGGTAAAACTGGTGATGTCCAGTGTCATGGTCGGAGTATCTCCACAGGTATTGACAGACCCATTGTCGATATCTTCAGGTGTAATTGAAGCATTACCATCTGCGTCGAGTTGAATCGTAATGTCTTGAGTACTTGCCGTAACTCCCGTACTTCCTGCGCAACCAGTCTCTGCAGCGAGTACTGTAATGTCAGAAAGTGTAATCACTGTATTGTATAGCCTTATGTCATCAATTTCATCTTCGTAGACATTGGCCGAATTACCGGATTTATTATTACCTATTGTTAACCTTACATCCGGATTCACCAAACGCCAATATAACCCGACCTGGCTCACTCCTACCTCAACGTTGTTGCTTGCCTCGAATTTACCATCTACATATAACCCATAAGTATATCGCACCTGATAGGTCCATGAAGAACCAGTCCAGGTAGATATTTTTTGTCCTGAAGCGGTGAAAGTAACATGATGCCAGGTGCCATCTGACACAATTCCTGTGGCTTCCGTATCAAAATACCCGGAGTGCTTATCAGCACCAGCCGCTGTATTGTTCCAGTAATGACTAAGGAAGTTGGCTGCAACGCCTACTTTGCCATCTTTCAGGTAGGCATACCATCCTCTTTGCGTAAAGCCTTCGGTATCGGATGTTCGCTCTGTCTGGTCTATGATTACCCTTTTATTGGCATCATTGGTAGTGGTCTTGATCCAGAAACTGATGGACATGGGTGAATCTGCCATTCCATTTCTGGTGAGGTAATCGCCATTCAATGTGATGGCTCTTGCGGTTCCGCCTGCTCTGTTTTCGCTGTGAACAAGTGAACTTCCATTTTGCGTAAGATTGTTTTCACCAGCGGTATCATCGAACGACGAATTGGTGAACCGATATTCTCCCTCCAGGTTATCGGTACGGATCTGCCCGAAGGCATAGCTACCGAGGAGGATCAGGTACAGTAGAAGTGTTGGTCTCATAATAGTTCTCGATTTGAATCAAATAAAATGTGTTACTTGATATCAAATGTGCCTATTATGAGTTCCCCGTTTCCGTCAGTCTATAATTCGTCTATGTTTTTTGAAAATTCGTTTGAAGCTTTTTAAAGTTCGGAAAATCCCACATTAATGCAGGTTTTCAAGCGCTTCCATCAACAATTCCTTCTTTCTGACCGCTACCGGCAAGGTGGAGCCATCCTTCATGTATACTATGCCTCCCTCCCGTTTTTCATACCGATCGAAATGTCTCAGATTGATCAAATGGGACTGGTGTGCCCTGAAAAAATGGTGTTCCTGAAACAGTTGGTCGTACTCTTTAAGGGTTTTGGTAATGGTGATCTTGCGGCCATCCTCGAGAAAAAACTTGGTATAATTCCCCTCAGATTCACACCGAATAATGTCTTTAATAGCTACCAAAAATACTGTCTCAGCATCCTTTAGGATCACTTTTTGATCATCAGAGCTTTTTTGTTTGTTTTCGACCAGGTTAGTTACTTTCAGTTGTTGTTCTGAGGTATTTAATACCGTTCGTGCTTTCTGGATGGCAGACTGCAGGTCTATTGGATCAATAGGCTTAAGGACATAATCAATGGCGCTAAACTTAAATGCTTTAATGGCAAACTCGTTGTGTCCGGTGACAAATATCACCTTAAAGTCCAATTCACCGTAAATGCTCAGAAGATCAAACCCGGTTCCATCTTTCATTTCCACATCCAGTAACACCAGGTCCGGATGTTCACGTTTGATGGTCTCCACTCCTTCCCTTACACCGGATGCTTCTGCAATCACTTCACAGTCTTGTGCATAGATCGATAGCAAGGTGCGTACATTCTCCCTTACCACCGAATCATCATCCACTAATACTACTCTCATCTGTTCCAATTTTCCCAGCACAATTTAGTGGATAATTCCTATAGATCAGGCATAACTATATGGTACTTTCAGATTCACCCTTGTTCCCTGTATTTCACCATTGTCACTCCTGACCTCACCAAGAACCAATTCGATTTTGTTTTGTAATGACTGGTTAAACAATTCCATTCTTTCCCGGATAATTCTGGTAGATAAAGACTTATGTTCAGCAGTTTTGGCTTGTGCAGACTCAAGTCCCTTGCCGTTATCCAGGATCTCGATACCTATAAACTGACCAGCCTTTTGAAAATTGAGTGTGATTAGTCCGTTTTCTTTTTTGTCAGCGATCCCGTGTTCAATGGCATTTTCAATAAATGGCTGGACAAACATAGGCGGAATGGTATCCTGCTCAGGATCAATGTTTTCATCGATATTGATTTGGTAGGTAAAGGAGTGGTTCATCCTGAGCTGGTGAATGTCCATATAATCTTTGAGCATTTGTACCTCTTCCTCAACGGTGATGAACTCCTGTCGGGAGTTTTCCAGTATTTGCCTCATCAGTTTGGAGAATTTGGCAAGGTATGTTGAAGCCTGTGTGGTTTCATTTTTCAGCATGAAGTTCTGCACTGCCATCAGACCATTGGAAATGAAGTGCGGATTGAGCTGTGACCTGAGAAATCGTTGCTCCAGTTCCGTTTTTGCCCTTTCCTTTTGAATTGACCTTGATCGGGTATAAAAGAACGCTATTGAACCTACCAGCACAAATCCAATCAGACCGATAATGATCCATTGATTCTTTTGCTGGAGTTCCAGTGCCTGTATGGTAGCTTGTTGCGAGAGGGCAGCAATTTTAGCTTCCTTTTGTTCTGTTTCGTACTTGGTTTGAAGTTCGCCGATGATCTGCGACCGATCTGCACTGATCAGACTGCTGTCGATTGAATAAAATGATTTATAAGCTGCCAGCGACTTTCTCCAATCTCCTACTGCTTCATAAGCCTCACTTAACAGGAAATGAGCATCGGCTTCCTTGTCCCTGTCTCCTATCTCCTGAAAGATTGCCAGCGCCGATTCTCCAGTCTGGATGGCCTCCGGATATTTGCTGGTTTTTACATAACACGCCACCAAATTGGCCATGACCGTCCCTAAACTTCGTTTTTCATTCAACTCCTCACTTAAAGCTTTGGACAATAAGTTGTATTTGATGGCCTGTTCATAGTCTTGCATGTCCAGGTAGAGGTTGCCCAATCCCTGATAGCTGTAAGTCAACAGATATTTGCGTCCCTGCTGCTTACTTAATTCAATGCATCGACCATAATAATGAATGGCTGAATCGTACTGATCTGTTTTGGTATACGAGGTAGCCAGATTATAAAGGATAAGAATGAGGTTTCTCTGGTTATCGGAAGATTCTATTAATCTCAGTGCTTCACGGAAACTTTCCAGGGCAGGTAGGTAATCTTCGTTTTGGTAGTGGGCATTGCCAATGGAGATCACCAGTGAGGACTGAATCCCGAGGTGTGGGTTATGCTCAAGGTACTTCAACCCTTCGATAGCATAGTAAACCACTGAATCATTATTAGATCGCATAGTATGATAACCACACATCGCCTGATATGCAGCAGCAATCAACACCGAGTCATTGAGTGAAATGGCTTTATCCATGAACTTCTGTCCATAAATCCTTGCCGAATCTAGTTCACTTAACCGAAGTTGTGCGCTTGCCAGGTCCTTGTAGGCTTTTGCCAGTTCCGCTTCATCTCCTGCAGTGGACAGTAATTTAATGGCTTCATGAAAAACAGGTTTGGATCCGGCCAGGTCCCCGGAACACATTTTATTATAGCCAAGAAGCCGCTTGGTCTTCCCTGCCACCGCCATGTGGTTGCCGGTTGACGCCTGTTGATAGATATTGTTGAGCAGACTGTCTGCTTTAGGAATTTCTACGCATAAATAAGCTTTGGCGGCTTCCGCCAGACTATCAAGCTGCTCACTGCTTTGCGCAAATAGCGAGGGTGTAAAAAGGAATGACATCACCCATACTCTCAGGCAAAGTCTTAGTAGCTGGTATTGAGACTCCATGTTTCAAAAATGTGTTAAATAGGTAGCCTCGTAATTTAGCCATTTCTTATCACATCTCAGCAATCACCCATAACTGAACGGAACCTTCAACTGAACCCTGGTACCCCCTGATTCTCCTTGTTCATTGGTATTCATTCCGAGTGCCAGGTCAATTTTATTTTTCAGGGTTTTGTTGAACAGCGCAATTCTTTCTTCAATGATCCGGGTGGACAGTGACCGATGATTGCTTTTGGAAGTGGCAGTATCAATACCCTTCCCATTGTCCAGAATATCTATGCTGATAAACTCACCCGTTTTCCTGAAATTGATTTGAATCAACCCGTTCTTTTGCTCAGGGTCAATACCGTGTTCAATGGCGTTTTCTACAAAGGGCTGAATGAACATTGGTGGGATAGCATCCATTTCCGGGTCAATCTCTTCATCGACTGAGATTTCATATTGGAAAGCATCCCCCATTTTCAGTTGATGAATATCCATAAAATCTTTCAACATCTGCACCTCTTCTTCTACCGTAATAAATTCCTGTCTGGAGTTCTCCAGAATCTGTCGCATCAGCTTGGAAAACTTGGCGAGGTAAATACTGGCCTGGTTCCCGTCATTCTTCAACATAAACTGCTGTACTGCCAGCAGTGCATTGGAAATAAAATGAGGATTCAATTGGGACCGAAGGAAACGCTGTTCCAATTCTGTTTTGGCCCTCTGGCGCTGAATTGCTGAGGACCTTGTGAACAAAAATGCCAATGCCCCGATCAATACAAAGCCAATCAATCCGATAATGATCCATTGGTTCTTTTGCTGAATCTCCAGGTTCTGGATCATGGCCTGTTGCGACAAGGAGGCAATTTCCGCTTCTTTCTTCTCGGTTTCATATTTGGTCCTCAGGTCTTCCATGATTTGCACCCGGTCCCTGGAGAAGAGGGTGTCTACTGTAGCATAGTATTTCTTCAGGTATTCGTTCGAACTTTTAAAATCCCCCAGTTTCTCGAATAATGTAAACTGATTGTTGTAAACATCTCTAAGCATGTTGTAGTTTGCGAGCTTCTCATAGATCGCCAATGCCTTACTATTGTATGCTAAAGCCTGTCGGTAATCACCAAGACCAGTATATGACTTGACCATACTCACATAAGCCCCCGCCACATTCGATTCCTGATTATACTTCTGAGCAAATGCAAGGGTTTTCTCCAGGTATTGTAGTGCTTTTTGGTACTGTCCCTTCTGATTGTATAGTACCCCCAAAGCCCCTTCAGCAATCGCTATTCCTGTATTGAAGGAAGCCGCTTTAGAAATGCGTAGTGCCTCCAGTAGGTAAACCTCAGCATTCTCCAGGTCTTCTATCTGCTGATAGGTCTTGCCAGCATAAAAATACAATCCGGCTTTAGAAGATGAGGGCGCATCGTTTTTTACCAGATCGATGTTGTCTAAATGAAATTCAAGGGCTTTACGGTGTTGCTTCAGTGTGAAATAGGCCCTGCCAAGATTAGAATTGGTGACCAGTAAGTTTTGTGTGTCCCCAATTTGTTCCAGCACTTTTTTGGCCTGTAACGCTTTGCTGATGGCACTATCCAACTGGCCATTCAAATTGTAATAGGTACTGTAGGCATTAAGCGCACGCCCCAAACCCTTTTGATAATTGATGTCCCTGGAGATTTTAATAGCTTCCTCAATCAGGGGTACACTTTCATTGAAGTCCCTGGTAGTGTAATACCTGGTCAGTTCCACAAGCAGATCAACCCGAACACTATCCTGAATAGTATGGGTATCTACCAATTGTTTTATGCTATCCAGCTCATGGTCCTGAGCCGATATTTTATCAGTTGAGATGATAACTAATAGCAGCAGGACAGCAATAGGCTGGTATTTCAGTAAAAACAAAAGGTTTGAATAGTGCCGGCGATTCATTTGGGGTCTGTTTTAAAATTCGAAAATAATTAATTCTGTGAAAGATTTGATGATTTGGCACCAGAAACACATCCAACTTATCTGGAGTGTTTTAGGGGAGCTGTAAATAGCAATTGTCTGTTAGTCGATGTACTGCATTAGTAGGTTGTTTCACACACCGATGCTTTAACTGAAGTAATGGTTACTACTGACTAATGGTGGTGCGTGTATTTAGAAATAGAAAAAGCATAAGTATGAGAAAGCATTTATTAATCGTGACCAGTCTTATTTTTCACACTATCAGTTATGGACAGCTCCCAGGCAAAAATTTTATCGATCAGAACTACATAGAGGTTACTGGAACCGCTGAGGAGGAAATAATACCGGATGAAATTTACTTACAGGTAATCATCAATGAGAAAGACAACAGAGGGAAAGCTTCTCTTCGGCAGTTAGAAATGCGTATGATAAAAAAGCTGCAGGAATTGGGCATTGATGTGGAAGAGCAACTTTCAATAAAGGATTTGGCCAGTAGTTTTCAATTCTACTTTCTACAGAAGACAGAAGTATTCGCCACCAGGGAATATGAAATACTTCTCTATGACGCAAAAACTGCCGGCAATGTCATGCTTGCCCTCAAAGAACTGGAGATATCCAATCTATCCATCCATAGGGTCGACCATTCGGCGATTGATTCATTAAATCTGGCTGTAAAGCTGCAAGCCATAAAAAATGCTCATGCAAAAGCTGACGCCATGGCCAAAGCAATTGGCCAGCAAATCGGAAAAGCGATGTATATCCAGGAAACAGGTGAGGAAGGCAACAGTAATGTTTTAAGGGGGCAGGTCGCAGGTGTGCGAATCAGAGGTGCTTCATCAATTTATGGCAGCCGTGCTGCACCACCGAATATTGACTTTCAGAAACTTCAACTTCAAAGTAAAGTGCATGTGAAATTCCTGTTGCAGTGATGACCCTATCCCTCGTGATTTCCCCCTTCGAAGGGGGATTAAGGGGGATGAAAACAACGTAATTATTTCCCATTCATGGACTACAACAAACCATTTCCGTCATCTAATGGAAAGCAAACAGGAAACCATGATTTCCCCCTTCGAAGGGGGACCAAGGGGGATGAAAAGTACAAATTATCTTTTCACAGCATTCTCATTAATCCAGCGCTCAATTCTTTCCTGCACCATATTAATATGATTAAAAACCTCATCGTCCTCAAACCTCAATATATGATATCCTAACTCCTCCAAATCTCTGGTTTTTTGAATGTCTTTGAGAACAGTGATTTCCCAACTATGTGAAATACCATCTACCTCAATGATTAAACCTAAATCCTTACAGAAGAAGTCTGCAATGTAATTTGAAACTGGCCTTTGTCTTAAGAATGAATAGCCCAGCATTTGCTTTTTACTAAGAAGCTCTACCCAAATTTTGATTTCGGCCTTGGTGCTGTTATTGCGATGTTGCCTTGCGAATTTTTTCAGATGTTTATTGTAATGATGATTTTTTGACATTTCGGAAAGTGTCTAAGACAGTTAATAGGTTAATACAATAGAACGAAGGAAGCATCCCTCTTCAACGGGCGAAACTTAATTAATTTTTCCTTATTAGAAACCGGACCTGAATTAAATAATTTAGCAAAGTGACACTTTTGCCAATCCATAGCGGCAGCTTGCAACAGCCTTTATTTCCCCCAGAAGTAATCACAACCCGTAATTTCCCCCTTCGAAGGGGGATTAAGGGGGATGAAAACAACGCAATTATTTCCCATTCCTAGAAAATAACAAACCATTACCATCAACTTAACAGAAGTAATCACAAACCGTGATTTCCCCTTCGAAGCGGGATTAAGGGGGATGATGGCCTAAACTACTTCTGATACTCAATCTTATTGATGCGCCATTTAAATTCAGAAGCAGGGGTTTTTACAATGACTTCATCGCCTACTTCTTTCTTTAGCAGGGCCTGTGCCATTGGTGAGTCAATGGAGATATAGTCTTTGGCGCCAATGATTTCTTCGTAACCCACAATGCGTAGACGCTTCTTCATGCCGGCTTCATTTTCAATCTCCACCCAGGCACCAAACATGACTTTTCCCTCCTGGTAAGGGTCATAATGAATCACTTTAAAGTTGTCGATGCATTTGCGCAGATATAGCAACCGCCGGTCTATTTCTCTTAGCCTCTTCTTGTTGTAATGGTAGTCCGCATTCTCGGATCTATCCCCCAAACTTGCTGCCCAGGATACTTTCTTTGTTGTTTCCGGACGTTCCACACGCCATAGGTATTGAAGTTCCTCCTTTAGTTTTTCCAATCCTTCCGGGGTAATCATGGGTGTTCTCATCGCTATACTGCTCTTCGTTCCAACTGTATAATTCGGCTTCAAAATACCCGAATTATATAACTTTTTCAAGTGTACCACAGATGCATTATCTGGGGCCTTATTGCGATTTAGTTGCGTACTTGGATTTAGTTCATCTGATATAATATGAATATATTACTACCTAAATCAAGAATCCATGGAAATATTAAAAGCGGCCACAGATTGGGCAAAAGCCGAAGTTTTTTCTTCAAGGTTTTTCATTCTTTTTGGGATCATGTTTGTCCTGGCAACCGTTGGTTTTTGGCAACTGGGTAAAACTGAAGTCGCCAGGGCCTACATCTACCCAACATTAGTTGCAGGCATTTTACTGCTGGCCGTTGGACTGGGCATATTCTTCACCAACAAATCAAGGGTAACAAGCTTCGTCACTGATTATAACAATGATGCAATTACCTTTGTAAAATCAGAAATCACACGGACGGAAAAATCCATGGGAGAATACCGAAACATCGTTTTCAAGATTGTCCCGGTGATCATCATGCTTGCTTCGCTGTTGATTGTTTTTGTGGATAAACCCTCCTGGCGTGCAATCTGTATTACCACCATTGCTATGATGGTTGTGATTCTCGTGATTGACAGTAATGCCAATGCCAGAATTGAAGCCTACCACCAAATGTTGTTGCAGGAGCTTAAATAGTATGCTTATTTCGGTCTGTGCGCCACAGACCGTGGGGGTGCATAAGGTTTCGGTCTGTGCGCCACGGACCGTGGAGATGGTGCGTCATAGTTCGGGAGATTGTTGACCCGCGGAATTCGGTTCAAATCTTCCCAAACATATCTAATAAATCTCAGGAACCAGTCTTTGTTGATGAAATGGCATTCTTTTTTGGGTATCGGGTGGGATTTCGGATAATTCAACAGGTTCAATTTCAAATGGTTTGTAGGGAATCTGTGAGAGTAAGTGTGCTATACAGTTCAAACGTGCACTTTTTTTATGATCTCCATTCACCACAAACCAGGGGGAATCTTCTGTATCCGTGAACCTGAACATTTCATCTTTGGCCTGAGAGTACTCCACCCATTTTTCTCTGGACTTCTGATCCATGGCACTGAACTTCCAGCGTTTAACCGGATTATTGATCCTTTCTTTGAACCTTTTTTCCTGCACCTCATCACTGACAGAAAACCAATATTTAATCAATATTATTCCTGACCTGAGCAGCATCTGCTCAAATTTCGGACAGGAATAAAGAAACTCTTCGTATTCCTGATCAGTACAAAACCCCATCACCCTTTCCACTCCTGCCCTGTTGTACCAGCTCCTGTCAAAAAGTACCATTTCGCCAGCTGCTGGTAAATGAGCTACATATCGCTGGAAATACCATTGGGTCTTTTCCCTCTCTGTTGGTACTCCCAGTGCTACTACCTTACATACTCTGGGATTCAGTGGTGCTGTGATCCTCTTGATGACGCCACCCTTTCCTGACGCATCCCTTCCTTCAAAAACCACCACAACTTTTAATCCCCTGGTCTTGATCCATTCCTGCAAATAGACCAGCTCGGTCTGCAATGCACTCAGCACTTCAAAATATTTGTTTTTGTTTATGGTGTTGGGCATAAGGATTATAAACTAACAATTATTTCTCATTGACAGACTGACAAAAATCACCTCTTCTATTTATTCGCCAGCAGTCCTCCCAAACCGTGCTCCATAAGCTTCTTTGCGGTTACCCCCGGGCCATCCACCATATCTTCTGTAGGCCACAGGGCTATATGGGTTAAAAGCAGAGAAATTCATGGGATACACGTAATACCCACCCCCTCTAAAGCCAAATCCTCCCTTACTTTTTACACCATAGGGCCAGTCATCCACATCGGCAAAACCATAGCTGTTCAACGTACCATCACCATGTACACCGGTGAAACTTCTTCCCTTTTCATCACCAATGGAAATTACACGTTCCCACATACTTCCTGCCAGGTCCATTACCCAGTAGTAGCTGGCGCCAAACTGAACTTTTGTTTCATCACTTAACCTGGATTCATCCCAGCCATTTTCCATTTTTATGTTCCCGTCTTCCTGCATGGCCCTTTTCATTTGCTCATAGCTATTCGTTCCCCACGGATACTGGTTAGTAATCGGTTCTTCCGGTCCCCGGGCCGCTTTTACGAACTCCAATTCCGTGATTGGTCTTAATCCTGCCCAGTCGGCGTAGGCCATGGCATCATCCCAGCTCAAATAATTACAAGGTCTCTCCGGGGAATCTGCTACATACACATTATTGTCGATCCTGATGGTCCCCCTCCTGTCGTAATACGTCTTTCCTCCAAAATTAGCGCGATGATGACTCTGCTGCTCCGATAAGGTATTCAGGAAATCCACGTACTGTCCTTGGGTGGGCTCGTACTTCATGATATAAAATGCACCATAGCCATTCGGGAACTCCGCAGGAATTGTTCCCTGTTGATCTCCTTCGTATCCGGTTTCGGTGAGGTAATAGAGATGATCTTTTTTGGGGCCAATAGGGATGACCTGATCTGCAGCGGTGACTTTAAACAGACCCTTGGGCTGTCCATTGTCATCCGAATTGAACAAACCTCCATACTTCAGTACCTCATCACCCGGTTCGCCCAGGGTAAATCCACCCTCCGGAATGTAAACCATCTCAATTCCGAATATCCTGATGCTCCGAATGTCCTTCAGCGGAACCTCATTGAGGTCATTGTTGCGTAAAGACAGTTTAAGTGTCAGTGATATGTTTCCCCGGTATTCGTTTCTTATACTTAAGAATGCCCCAACCTGATCTGTTGCTACCTCCAGATTGATGTCGGTATTGGATGATGTGATGGAAAGATCCCCTGCATTCAGCTTCCAGTGATGCATCTCCTGCTTACCACGGTCTGCTTTCGCAAACAGCCACACTGCATCATGATTGCGCTGATTTTTCCAGGCATTATCCCAGCTGATATCTACGGATACTGAGGAACTGTCATCGCTGAATTTCGCATCTGATACCCGAAGGTTACTGGCCATTATTTGTAATGAGCTAATCGCAATGATCAGGGTGGTGATTATTTTGAGTTTCATGTCGTTTGATTTTGAGTTATTGCAATTAAATATAACCAGAACCCTTTAATTATTCCGCCTACCCAAACATTTATCGACTTAGTTCTACAAAAGTTGAAATAATTGATTTATATTTATTCTACAAAAGTTGAATATATAATGTCTAAGAACTTAGGATCGTTAGAAGAGACCATATTATTACTGGTGGCAGTCATGGTAGATCAGGCTTATGGATACACCGTATCAGAGGAATATTTTAAACATTTTGGTAATCGAATTTCAATCAGTGCTGTGCATACTGTACTGAAAAGACTTGAGCAGAAAGGCTTTATAGAGTCGGAAATTGGGGGTGCTACCAAAGAAAGAGGTGGCAGAAGCAAAAGGATCTTCAAAGTAACCAACCTGGGCCGGGAAACCCTGGAGACTTTGCAGGAAAACAGAATGAAACTTTGGAAGATGATGCCCAACCTTAATTTCAGTATGGTGTGATCAACAATGAACCTGTCATCGAACCACCCAAATGGGCAGATCGGTTTTTAGAATGGTTTTGTGCCAGTCACCTGCTCGATGAAATTCAGGGTGACCTGTACGAAGCACATTATCACCGCTCGAAGACACTTGGACACAGACGTGCAAACCTGTTGTTTGTATTGGATGTATTCAAATTCCTCAAACCATCTAATATCAAAAAAGGCAAAAACTCAAACACAATAGACATGCATAAGAATTATCTCAAAATCGCCTACCGAAACTTTCTTCAGTACAAAGGTTACAGTTCCATCAACCTCTTTGGTCTGGTGGTTGGTATAGTCAGTTGTCTGCTGATCAGTATTCATGTGATTGAAGAAATGTCTTATGACAACTTCCACCCTGATTCAGAAAACACTTACCGGCTGGTGATGGACATGTACAGCAAAG
Source organism: Cyclobacteriaceae bacterium (assembly GCA_965243755.1). GTDB lineage: Bacteria > Bacteroidota > Bacteroidia > Cytophagales > Cyclobacteriaceae > JANSWY01. Next base: position 1,041,096 of record CBDEVW010000006.1, on the reverse strand, counting down.
GTGAACTGGCCATCAAAAGCGCACCGGTATTTGCTGCTGTGGGGCCCAACCTGGTGAAAGACTATCCCGAAATCCTGGAGCAGGTTCGTATTCTTCCTTTTGGTCAGGGTGTGTATAGCGTCACCCGGCCCGATGGTAGTCTCGTCCGGTTCAATGAAGAAAGGGCCGTATTTGCAGATGCCAACTTCTTTCAGATGTTTGGTTTTGAGCTGGTAGATGGCAATCCCGCAGAAGTGCTCAATGACAAAAAAGAAATTGTCATTTCGGAATCTACGGCGAAAAGATACTTTGGCAATGAATACCCCATTGGAAAGACGATTACTTACAGGGGTGAATCGGAGGTTGTTGTCTCCGGTATCATGAAAGACTTCCCGGAAAACTCTCACATGCAATTTGACATGATCACCTCCCTGAGCACCTGGGATGGGTTTGAAACATTTGACTCAGAATGGGGCTGGTATGATTTCTACACTTTCATCCGTACTCCTGAAAATACTAACAGTACATTGCTGGGAAACAAAATTGCTACATACCTCGACGAAAAGAAAAAGGAATCATTCGAAAGAAGTAATGCAAGACAGGAACTTGTGATGCAACCCATTAGGGATGTTCATTTACATTCAAAAGGCTATAGTTGGGAAATGGGGCAAAACGGAGGAGCCAACCAGGTTTATTTCCTAATGGCCATTGCTGGCCTGATTCTGGTAATCGCCTGGGTCAACTTCATCAACCTCTCAACTGCAAGGGCAGTTAAAAGAGCTAAAGAAGTAGGATTAAGAAAAGTGGTTGGTGCTAAAAAAATGAGTCTGGTCAATCAGTTCCTGACGGAAGCTCTTTTCTATAACTTTACGGCAGTGGCCATCAGCATTGGACTAGCCATGTTGTTGATCCCACTGATCAATCGTGTACTGGATATTACCTTAGAGACTGAAATCCTCTATTCCCTTCAGTTGATCGTAGGTACCATTATCCTGGTACTTACCGGGACCATCATTTCAGGACTTTATCCAGCATTTGTGTTGACCAGCTTCTCTCCTATCCAGGTGTTGAAGGGCAATTTCTATAACAGAAGAAGCAAATTTGGCTTCAGGCAGGTCCTGGTGGTTTTTCAGTTTTCCATATCCATTGTACTTATCCTGGGAACCATACTGGTCGTTAAACAACTGCGGTTCATGCAGTCCCAGGACCTTGGGCTCAATGTGAAACAAACACTGGTCGTAAAAGGGCCTAGTGCCTCCAGAGGTGGAGAAGATGACCTCAGGAACAGGCGACAGTTGTTTACGTCAAAACTAAAGCAAATCCCAGCCGCCAGTGGGTTCACTGTTTCTAATGTTGTACCCGGAGTAGAAAACTTCTCCATAAGCCGATTTGTACTAAAATCCGATAACAACGTCAATGGAGACTGTTACAGGGTTTCTACAGACGCTAACTATTTTGATGACTTTGACATTGAAATCCTTGCTGGTAGAAACTTCAACCCACAACTTGCAAGTGACTCCAGCAACATTTTACTCAACCTGGAAGCCGTCAGGTTATTTGGTCTTGGCTCGCCTGAAAAGGCATTGGGACAGGTCATTACCAGCAGGCAGCAGGAATGGAAAATCATTGGAGTGGTAGAAAACTATCACCACTCTTCACTGAAAGAATCACTGGACCCGATAGCATTCTTTTACAATGACCGATGGGGCAATTTCTACTCAATTAAACTGGCTCAGGAAAACATTCCATTGACCATAGGCGCCATTGAAGACCTATGGGACGAGGTTTTCCCGGACAATCCATTTGAGTTCTTTTTCCTCGACGAATATTTCAACCGACAATACCAGAGTGAACAAAGGTTTAATGCCGTATTTCAGGGATTTGCTACCCTGGCCATTATCGTGGCTTGCCTGGGATTATTCGGTTTGGTGTCCTTCACTACCGAGCAGGGAAGAAAAGAAATTGGCATAAGAAAAGTGCTGGGCGCTTCAGTGATCAGGATAGTTTTGCTCTTTGCAAAAGACTATGCCATACTGGTATTAATCGCCATGGCCATTGCCTTCCCAACTGGTTATTACCTGATGAAACTGTGGCTACAGGACTTTGCCTATCAAACCACAATAGGCATTCCCATCTTCATCATTGGTGGGTTGATCATTGCCGTAATTGCCTTTCTTACAGTGAGTTTCAAGTCGGTGGCAGCTGCAAAGGCCAATCCGGTTGGGGCTCTGAGGGATGAGTAGCTTTGGCACAATATTTGGCATAAGAGGGATGTTATAATATAAATTCCGTTACTTATGAGAAAATTTGTGATATGCATGTTGCTGGTACTTCCGGCACTCACCCTCTTTGCCAATGCTAACAAAAATGGCATTGACTTCAAAAACATTTCCTTTGCCGAAGCTAAAAAGTTGGCCAAAGCACAAAACAAGGCGATCTTCGTTGACTTCTACGCCAGCTGGTGTGGACCATGCAAATGGATGGACAAGAATGTGTTTGTGGATGAACAAGTCGCATCCTACTTCAACAAACATTTTATATCCATCAAAGTAGATACCGATACCGGTAAAGAAATAGAGCTGATCTCTTCATTGAATGTAAATTCTATTCCTACCTACGCGTTCTTTAAACCAGATGGAGAGCTGCTGCTCAATACTACTGGTGCAATGGTAGCCAAAGATTTCATTGCCCTGGCCCAGACCATAAAGGACTGGAAACTTTACCTCACAGACAATTTTGACCTGAATACGGCTAAGAACAAATTAGCTGCATTACAGTTACTGTCCTTTGAAAATCCAACTAAGGCCAATGAAGTGGCCACATCTTATATCCAGTCACTGGTTACGCGAGATAAAAACCTGTCAAGCGCAACGGAGGACGACTGGTTGCTGATTAATGAATTTGTAGTTAAAGAAATAGATGGCGAATCGTTTGATGAGTCTGCACCTTTTCTTAGTGACATAGACCTCCATTTGTTAAACAATGTGGAAGGCATTGCCTCAACAAACTGGAATGAGCCTCTGGTGCAATACTATGAAGCCACTTTTGATTATATGCTGGAATCTGCTGCAAGAACACTCGACACAGACAAGGTGACTGCACTCAACAAACCATATACCCAGTTTAAAACCATTGAAGATGAAGGAGTATTCGATGAAAAAAGCTATCCCGAATACAACTGGCTGAGGTATCATACCATGGTGGGTAACACAGAATACTTCTTGGAAAATGCTGATCAGTGGCTTAATAAATACCACAAAGAGGAACCCAATTATTACCTGGACCTGGGCATTACCCTGGCTTACTACTGTGAAGAAGATAAATGCAATGACAAGGTAGAATCGCTTTTCCAGGGGGCCATTGCACTGGATGACAATATACTGGGCAATATTTTATTGGGGACCCACTATATGAACACCGCACAGTATGACAAAATGAAACCATTATTGAACAAAGCCGCTTTAGAATTCAAAGACCATGATTATTATTACATGTTTGAAAACTGGCAGGAAACGATAAACAGTCTTTGAAATATATGTGGATGAAATTTTTTGCTTTGACGGTAGTTGGTACCTTAATGATGATACCAGCCAAAAGTCAGAAAAAACCGAAATTACATGGAATGGTGTCTGTCAATGACACCATTTTTATTGACGACACTGAAGTCACCAACCTGGAATATCGTGTGTTCCTGGAGTCCTGTACGTTACAGGAGTACAAACAAAACCTGCAGGACACCACTGTCTGGCAAAATGTGGCATCCAGGGAACCCCTGATGAAGTACTACCACTCCCACCCTGCATATGATGATTATCCGGTAGTTGGCGTCTCCTATGAACAGGCCTTGAGGTTCTGCGAGTGGCGCACCCAGATCTTTCGTGAACAAAACAACAACCAGGTCACCTTCCGGCTACCAACAGAAGCGGAATGGGAAATGATCGCCAGAATGGATTCGACCATGACCGGTTCCCTCGCAGGAGGCTACACCGACCTGAAAGAACCTCAAACTGCTGTAGAACAGAAGAGCCTGAAAAAACTAAAGAAAAAGGGATATGCCAACTTCAATGTGGGTCCTATGTCAGATGATTTTGATGGCGCTACCTTAACATCAAGAGTAAAGAATGGTTTGCCTTCTTCAAGGATCTATGGCCTCACCGGTAACGTGGCTGAAATGGTGGCTGAAAAAGGGGTCGCCAAGGGAGGCAGCTTCAGGCATTACCAGTCGGAATGTACCACTGAAAGTCAGCAAGCCTATGATCGCCCACAAATGTGGCTTGGATTTCGGTGTGTGGCGGTTTTTAGTTTTTAGCTCCTGTTTCATTGTACACTGGTGTCTGTAATAATTAGTTCAACTATGATTGTTATGTACAAAATGTGATTCTTATTTGGGGAGGATGGGAAATGGCGGGCGGCCTGTGCGATGATGGCCGTGTTGCAGGATTGGGCTGTATTTGCGCGAAAAGGGGCATTGGGCGGCCGTGTGCTTATAATTTCCCAAAGACTTTTTCCTTAGTTTTTGGTCTTTCAAAAAGTAAGTGCCTCCGCGGCAAAAGCGGTGGAAGGTGTGATTCTACAAGAAAATGGAAATTACCTGAAATGGGCATGATCTTCCAACACTAACCGTTAATGAATATTGAAGCTGAAATAACTTCCCAGGTTGAATCTTTGGAAGAAGCGAATTCCATTCGGAAAGGAGTACCAGTGACCAATTAAAATATAATTGTATACGCATGAAATGTTCATAAAGGGAGTGCTTTACCAACCGAGTATGAATATAAGTGGTGCAAATGACAATATTTGGTTCAAAACGTTCCAAAGCATTTCATCGCGCCGGCGAACCGGTGACCATTGAAAATCAAAATTATACACACATGAACTACCGCTTTCAATTTAGAAAGTCACCAAAAAAAGAGTGTCTACTGCTTGCATTAAGTTAAAATTATTCTTCTAACTATATTTATCCCAGACCCAGTGGTTCCTTGTTCTTGGTTTTTAGTTCATATTTTTTGCGTTTAGACCAGGTTATCCTCTTGTAATAGTACAATTAAAAGCCTCATAGCACCTTAACCTTGGTTTTATATAAAAAATGGGCTTTCAGGCATTTGAGGCTACATTTTCGAAAGCTATTTTGAACCACGCCTGACTTTTAAAAAACCACGCTTGATTTTTACGAAAACCTAACGTGATTTTTCAAAAACCTAACGTGGTTTTGACTGACTTCAGCACAGGTTATTTATTGTCTTGGTATAGTGCAATTTCTACTTTAGTCTATGGCAACATTTCATCAACAAAAACAAAAGGCCACCCGAATGCCAGATGACCTTTGCCAAAAAAGTAAAACGATGATAATTACTCAATCAAAATACGCTTCGGTTCGGTGCTGCCTTCTATGTATATGAAGTAAATGCCGGGCTTCAGATTTGATACATCGATGGTAGCGTCATCCCCCACTAAAGAGGACCTTACAATCGCTTTGTGGGCCCTGTCATAGATGACAATGGTTTTTCTTTTGGACCCTTTGTTGTCACTGAGGGTACGGACATTTAGTTTCCCGCAAGTTGTGGGTACCGGGTAAAGCAAGAAGTGCTGACCTGCTGTTGCCGGACAAGGTCCAAGGTCCTTCCACCAGTGATCTGCTGTACCTGGAGTCACGTTGTAAAGGTTATCTACCTGACTTTCATAATTGCGGCCATTGTAACCTACCACATCTCCTTTCATATAAATATTTGGATAAGGCCCGTAGGCAGTGGCACATCCTCCAGTATCTGGATTGCAATTTCCTGCTGTACTGTAACTGGTCTGTTCACAAACAATTGCAAAACTGCTCATCACCTCTCCTGAGTTTCGACGGGCCTCCCAGTTGCTGCCAACTGTTGTACCCACACTGAAAGAGGATCCGGCTATGGCAGTGCCCTCCAGGGTGTTGTTTTGATAGTATTGTAGTTCACAATCAGTATTGTTATTGAATGTCACGTTGAGAGGATCTCCGGGGGAGCAAATATTGTCTGCGCAGGGTCCAAGGTTTTCCCATACCTGGTATTGGCCGGAATTCTGCTCAGGGTTTTGAGATTGATTCCACCATTTGGCTTCATAAGCGATACCATTATGTGCTACCTGGTCACCACCAACATAAGTAGCACTGGCCGACCATGTTTCTAAGTGAGAACAGCCATCAGTGTTTCCACAACTCCCGGTTGAAGTATAGGTGGACTGCTCACAAACAATTGCATAACCATCCACTGTGGTTCCCGATGGACTCCTGGCTTCCCACAAACTTCCTACGGTAGTGTTGGCCTGGTAGGTACCACCAATCGAGGCAGATCCCTGAAGGGTATTGTTCTGATAATAATCCAGGGTGCAATCCGTCTGATTGGCGAACGTCACAGACACCACATCACCAGTGTTGCATCCTGTGCCGTTTCCTTCTACCCATATGTCGCTAACGGCATAGAAGGCTTCATGGCTATGATTGTAATCTCTTTGCCACACACTGACCAGTGCTGCTCTTTTACCCGCATAGGAATCGGGGATATAAGAGGAAATGATTGTGAATTCCTGTGCGGGACCAGCACCTACATGGCCAATCTCCATCAGGTCATTCCAACGTAACGGTTGTGTAGGGTCCCAGTCAAGCGGTGTAATGTAAACTTTGTAATATTCAGTCTGATGAGGAGCAGTGTTTTCCCACTTTACATCGATGTTACCATAGGGTACGCTGGTGGCGGACCAATCGCTGGTTAGGGCGTCCAGACAACTAAAGTCTCCACCCCCATTTCCTCCACTGGCTATTTGTCCGTCCGGAACGTAAGCCTGATGATTGCCATAATCGGTATGTGGCTGCAATACTCCCATCCAATTGTAAATGGCATCTCCACAGGAACCACAAATGGAAGTTGACGGGTTGGTGTAGCAATTGTAAATCCTGCTTGGAGGGTATACGACCGTGCCATGTGAAAACACGGACTCAACGTTCACCACCAACATTAATATAAGAAGGATTGCCACTACCTTCATTTTCCTGGCTCCACGATTGGAAGCCAAATAAATTTGGGCAAAACAATTCCGTATTGAATTTGCCCAATTCACGCTGTTACTGTACATTTTTATATAGGTATTTAGAAGTAAATAATGCCTCTCAAACTAAACCATGAACCCGACTTCTCATTATTTTTTAGCTTAACCGCAAAGATTTGTAGCTGAATTGCATGATGGGGATTAGTTTTTAGTTCCTGATTTTTAGTTCCTGGTTTCGGTTAACGGTTTTGGGATTGGGTTTCGATATTTTTTTAGAGTCGATACAACCAAATGCGTATGTAGCATCACTCATGATTAAAGCGAATTGAATGAATGACGATAAGGTTCTTGTACAGTTGTTTTTGAAAGATAAAAGTGAAAAGGCTTTTGGCGCTTTGTATCATGCCAAAACCCCTCACTTGTATCAAATGGCTTTAAGGTTGACTGGTAATGATGTATCGGTCAGTGAAGAAATCATTCAGGAAATGTGGGTCGTGGCAATTAGGAAACTAGGGAGTTTTGAGTGGAAATCTACGCTGAAAACGTGGCTCACTGGGATTCTGCTCAACCTGGCAAGGGAAAGATGGCGGCACCAGACGAATAATGAAATGGTCACCGAAGACTTGAAATCGGGTGAGCTGGAGTCGTTTGAGTGGAACATCTATACCAGAATGGATCTGGAAAAGTGCCTGGCTTCACTCCCACCTGGATACAGACAGGTCATTGTATTGCATGATATCGAAGGATATAGGCATAAGGAAATTGCTGAAATGCTTGCCATCAATGAAGGTACCAGTAAAAGCCAGTTGTACCATGCAAGAAGGGCAATGAGGGCCTACCTAAATGAATTAAATGGTCAGGAAAACTAGAAAGAAAATGGAAGATCAGTTTGACAAAGAAAAGATCTATACCCAACCTCCAGCATCGTTGTACAATAAAACAGTACATCGATTGAAATCAGAGGGGCTGATTGAGACTAACACCAAGAGGTTGTCACCCTATTTTAGATGGTCGCTCGCTATTGCTGCCAGTGTACTGATATTTATTGCAGGCAGATGGTCCGTTACTTCCAACACCATCAATCCTGAACAGGCTTACATGCTCTTGTTGCACGAAGATGAGGGGTTTAACCCTGGCGATCCCGACGAGATGTTCATGGAATATGCCCTTTGGATGGGAAAAACAATGGCCGATGGGGTCAACATCACGGGGCAGGAACTGGAATCAGATGCTACCCTGGTTGATAACATAGGCAATGTAACGCAGATAGAAGACCCTGGTCTGGATAAAGTTACGGGTTACTTCATCGTTGAAGCACCCTCAAAGCAGGAAGCCATCAAAATTGCCCAAAGCATGCCCCATCTGAAATATGGAGGATCAATTGAGATAAAGTCGTACATGAACAGATAAACAAATGAGAACATTAGCTTTAATACTGATGGTGTGTTTTTCAGGAGTTGAAAACATACCAATTCCGCCCAGCAACAACCCACTGAATGTAGCGCAATGTGCCTGGCTTTCGGGTCGGTGGACAGGTACTGGCTTGGGAGGATTCAATGAAGAAATCTGGTCCCCTGCCAGTGAGGGTGTGATGATGGGTGTATACCGACATATGAATGACAACAAGGTTATTTTCTATGAGTTGATGACCATTGATTATACCGGGTTAAAGTTGAAACACTTCAATGCAGACCTCACAGGGTGGGAAGAAAAAGCGGACCATGTCTTTTTTCCGGCCATCTCCTACTCGGAAAACAGGCTGGAGTTTGAAGGGTTGGTCTATGAAAAAACAGATGGTGATAACATCAGGGTCACCCTTCAACTTCAGGAGGATGGAAAAGTACGCACAGAAGAATTCTACCTGCAACGACAATGAAAACCGTATACTCAGCAATATTATTTTGTGTCTGCCTAACCCTGCACGATGTACAAAGTCAATCCAGTGACCAATCACTTAAGTTTCATGGCATCAAAATATTGGTTGACGATCTGGATGAGGCACGGGCGTTTTATAAGGGAAAATTAGGATTCATGGCTGCTCCTGCTGAAAGTCGGGAGCAGATTGTATTCAATCAGGAGCAATTTCCGATATACCTCCAAAAATGCCAGTTCGCCAATCCCGGCAGGCATCAAGTGGAATCAAGAGTAGGCCTGTCTATCCAAACCAACAAATTGCTGCCCAGAATGAAAACGCTGCAGTCTCGGGATGTCCGTTTTGATGAGTATCAGCTTCGTCGCAATGGAGTAGGAATATCCATTCCCCATTTCGACCCATCAGGAAACCGACTCAGCCTGATTGAAGTACAAATCCGGGAAGTGCCTGAGTTTGATGAGCCCAGGGTCTACAATTGCGGTGTGACCATTGCCAATATGGAGGCAGCCAGAAGGTTCTATGTGGAGCAACTAGGTTTTGACATTTGGTCAACGGCTTATCTGCCCGCTGCGCTTCCTCTGAAACATACAGATGGCAGTTTTGCATTCATGATTCACTATGAAGCTGACCTCACTCCTAATTCAACCAAATATCCCGATGAAGCTCAACTCATTATCATTTTGCAAATCAATAACTTATCAGATTTGATAAAACAACTGGAGGAAAAGAACATGCCTTATCAAAGGCTGAGCAAAGCTGGCATCCTGGTGAGAGACCCTGAAGGTAACCTGATCGAGATCATTGAAAGGGCATAGATACACTAAAGCTGACCAGGAAACACACTGTTTTCAAAGCATTAATTCCAGCAACTGCTGAAAATTCTCTTTACTTAATTCAGCTTTCAACTTATCAAAATCAGGTTTGAAAGTCCCTACCCCATTGTTGCCAATGAAAAAATAACGTTCATCTTCCTGGCAGCTCACATTAGCCGACTGTGCCATGGTGACGATCTGCTTTTTGTTCACCTCATGTTGTCTGATCACTGCTTCAAATTTTGAATAGACCTGCCGGAAAGTTTCGAGGAACAGGGTGTTGTTCATGATTCCCTGAAATACCCCAGGATCATTGTCCTTCACATACTGAAGATAACATAAATGAAAATACAGGAACTCATAGTGCGCCAACAGGGTGTTGCTGACATTTGAAACATAATCCAACATTTTTTCAACGCCATCATCTGCCGTCTTTTCTACATAGTAGTCGAAAAGCTCCACTTCCATTCTGCTATTATTGAAATAAGCCGTCCATTCATTCATCAATCCGTAAATACCATCTTTCTGAGCACTCAAACCCAGGGTTTTGGGATTGAGGTAGACCTCATACCTTTGCGTCCTCAACTCCTCCGGGATCATTTCAGACATCTGATGGCTGTTGATGACTTCAGTATGTTTGACCACATTGGTGGTGTTGGCATCTATGAAATAAGAAGTGGCACTTTCATTATAAGCTACTGCCTTTGAAATCAATGGATGTCTGAAAGAGTAAGAATGACTGATTTCATGTACTGCCAATCCAAGGTCATTGATTACTTCGTTCTCCGCCTTTCCCGATATCCATTTGGTGAAATCAATGTTTCCTACTATCATCAAACCATCCCCTTTTTGATTCTGGAGTGCTTCTGTTTGTAAGATCAACTGGTAGCTGTCGGGGCTATAGGTTTTCAGGATGGAAAGGCCAAAATTTCTTTTATCAACCTTTTGAGCGTACAGACCGGATATTGAAAGGAGTGTAACAAAAAGAAGAGGGTTATAAAATTTCATACAACTTTTATCTAATCAGGTGTGTGCATCAGTTAACGATGGAAAACCCATGGGATTGCCTTAACTGACAAACCCATTGATACCAGAAAACCAACCCGAGATCAGGAAAACCTTTTCTTGATGAATTTAATCTGGCCATTGTGATTGGACTCGTGTTCACAGACGTGAAACCATTTGGCGTAATTGTTGGTTTCGCCAGGGACGCCCCTTCTGATTGGGAAGAATGGCTCTGATTTCATCAACCAGTCATCATCAAGTGTCTTAAATTTTTCAATGGTCTCCGTTCTAACCGTTTGCAGTTTGTCCAGGTAATAATCAATTTCATTTCCTTTGATCTGCTCACGCGCTTCATTGTCCAGCCCCGAGGCGACATCCCACTCCTGCTTAATTTCCTCGTCCCATTCACCCCACGGGATGCTGTCGAACGTATTCAACTGGTAGTACTTTTCCGTAGCAGCCAGGTGCATCAGCATGGCGCCAATGGAATTTGACTGTTCGTCGATCTGAAAGTCCAGTTGTTCCACGGTAAGGTCCTTTACCTGCCTGACCACCCAGGCCCTCATCATGGTCATCATGGATAAAAGGGTACCGATTTGTGGAGTAAAGCCATCCTTTGGCCCTATCAGGTACAGGTCATCGGGGTTATTGGTACTTACAGGCTGACATGCCCCTAGGTGAGGAATCAGCATGGCACCAGATGCCAGTAATGAGGATGTTTCAATGAATTTTCTACGAGAAGTTTTATTTGTTTTCATATTTGAAAGTGGACATTGGAGGGGATAATTTAATGGTTTCTCCTGAGATTTGGAAAGGGTCCGGTGAGGGCTTTGGAGTGAAGTCAGGTTTTTGAAGTGCAGTCAGGTCTTTGGAGTGCAGTCAGGTCTTTCGACCTGACTGAGGCAAGGATTAAGTAGCATTCACTAATCTGTCTCAGGTTGTCCTCAACCTGTGACTAACATGAGCATGAGGACTCCTGTCCGGATTTAAAAAGAGAATTTTGTATTGATTCTGCTTCATAATGAGAATAGGGTTTTGCTAAACCTTTGGCATTTCATAATAACTACATACTCACTGCAATCCGATTGGTTCTTCATTTTCTTTTGCTTCTCCCGCGCCGCGCAGGCAAAAGAAAACGAAGCAAAAAAAAGGAGACCGGGTCGCGCAGACCAACGCAAAAAATCCTTTTGACCATTTAGTGGTATCTAAACAATCCATTGATCATAGGTCAAAACGATTCACGCTTGCCTTGGATGCCCCCGCCCCGCCTTGGATGCCCCACCCGCCTCTAATCTGTCGCAGGTTGCCCTCTAATCTGTCGCAGGTTGTCCTCAACCTGTGACTAATATGATCGTGAGGACTCCTGTCCGGGTTTGAAAAGAGATTTTTGTATTGATTCTGCACCATAATGAGAATAGGGTTTTGCTAAACCTTTGGCATTTCATAATCACTCCATAGTCACTGCAATCCGATTGGTTCTTCATTTTCTTTTGCTTCTCCCGCGCCGCGCAGGCAAAAGAAAACGAATCGGAGGGCCGCACCCCAAAAGAAAAGGAGACCGGGTCGCGCAGACCAACGCAAAAAATCCTTTTGACCATCCAATGCATAATAATGCATACATTGATCCACGGTCAAAATGATTCACGCTTGCCTTGGATGCCCCACCCGCCTCATTAACAAAGTATTTATTCTATAAACACGTACAGTTGTCTTTAATCGTGAGTAGATGCGTCAGGTCTTTCGACCTGACTGAGGCAAGGATTAAGTAGCATTCACCAGAACGGCTTCCCTGTCCTTGGGAGCATTCAACCCTTTGATCATTAGCCAAATGGGGAGTATCAGCTGGATCAGGGCTATAGGGAGCAGCATATTCATGCTGATGCTGTTTCCAAAAATGGAAAACAACTCCTCTGTGAACATCAGCATCACTGCTATCAAGCCGAAAACAGCAATCACCCTGGGGACTAGTTTATACAGGTATAGAATGAAGTACAACACAAACACCGGAAAGCAGGAAATCAATAGGTAGAAGTAGTGTGTCCACCAGTGTTTCTCATAAGCGACGGTACCGATTATCTGCAGGGTATCAGTTGCTGCACTGCCAACATAAGCTTTGCTTAATTCCAGCATCGAGATGACACTGACATTGTCAATCATAATAGCGAAAAAGTTGACCGTGCACAATGCCACATACAGGTACGCCAGGCTCAGGCTGCCCTGCTTGAAAACCGGAAGCAGGATGATGGCAACTATGATGGACAATAAGCCACTTAAAATGCCCAACACCACTGACAGAATTATTTGGTTGGCGCTGGCTGCTGTTGTTGACAGGTAATTGTCAGCAAACAGCACGGGACCCTGCAGGAACTGAAAAATAATGATGCCATTTACGAAAAGGAAAAACAACAACAGACCTGCGATTCTCCCTGTTTTTTGATTAGTATTCAATGAATTGAAGATTAGGTTAAAAAATATTTTGAGTTTTGAATGCAGATGCGTCGGAGAAGGCAATGGTTGCATGAGGTGATTTATTCTTTTTAAAGTGGGGTTAGGTCTTGCGGTCTAATGCACCAGAAATCTGTCGCAGAATTGTTCTCAACCTGTGACTAATATGAGCGTGAGGACTCCTGTCCGGGTTTGTAAAGAGATTTTTGTATTGATTCTGCACCATTGAGAATAGGGTTTTGCTCAACCTTTGACATTTCATGATCACTCCATACTCACTGCAATCAGATTGGTTTTTCATTTTCTTTTGCTTCTTCCGCGCCGCGCAGGCAAAAGAAAACGAATCGGAGGGCCACACACCAAAAGAAAAGGGACCGCGCGCAGACCGGGTCGCGCAGACCGGGTCGCGCAGACCGGGTCGCGGAGACCAACGCAAAAAATCCTTCTGACCATTTAGTGGTAACTAAACAATCCATTGATCATAGGTCAAAACGATTCGCGCTTGCCTTGGATGCCCCACCCGCCTCAGCGTGCTGGCAGGTCTTTCGACCTGACTGAAATACGGTCCTTGAAAATTACGTAGTATTCCAAATAACCTCATTCTACTAATCTGTCGCTAGTTGTCCTCAACCTGTGACTAATATGAACTTGAGGACTCCTGTCTGGATTTATAAAAGGAAGCTCCACAATTGCACTATTCCAATACCAGTAATTTACAGGGCGGATTACGGTTATAATCCGCGGGGGTTTTGAACAAAGTCCGCGCGGATTTTGACAAAAACCCGCGCGGACTTTACGTGTTTTCACGGCACCTATCTGATGACATGACAAAATCGGCCTTCACTGTACGTAAAGGCTGTTTATGAACACAGCTTTTATTTTTAGAAATGTTTGATTGAAATTGTATTATTCTAATGTAATCGTTCAGTGCAAAAGTGATAATAAGAGCGATCAGGATGAAGTGAATGTTACACCTGGATTAGATAAAATGATCTCATTTCTGCTCTGTATACGGACTGGAGTCCTTGCATTCATAGTACACACAGGTTGAGGACAACCTGCGCGAGTGGTGCTAAGAAAACACCGGTATAAAAGGAAATAGCAAATACTACACATGGGTACAGACAACCATCATTTTGTTTCCAGCGACTTTATCAATTGTAAGTTCATCCTCTCCAGGATGGAGAGATTATTTTCTGGTGTTTTTGAGACCCCCTTATACCAACTTTTGGATTCGAAATATTGCCTCCACTTTTTAGATTTAAACTGATATCCATAAGCAGCAAATACTTCATTTCTCATGATTGCAAGTTCCTCCTTACTATATTCCTTCAATTCTTCTTCAGTTAATAGCTGACTAGAGACCATGTAATACTGCCTTCTCTCATTGATCTGCTTAATAATTGGATCTCCGAAGGTACCGTCACTTTTAATAAAAATATACTCATTCCATATTTCAAGTGAAACAATTCTGTCAGTCTCACAATTGTTCTTCATGTTGGAGTTTTCAAATACTAAAAGTGTATCGGTTTTTAATTCCAAAGAACGTCTCTTTAGGAAAGTACAATCACCCAAAGCCTTCTCAAATGAAATGGCATCTATCTGATTGCCATCACTATCAAATGTGGTTAGATTACTGTTTTCACAAATTCCTCCTGCCCCACAATTTACGTGGGTGGAGAGTGCAATAAAGAAAGGTGATTTTATGATAATGCCATTGGTAACCAGATTAGCGTATAACTCCGTGGCGTGGAAATCAAAATACTTTTCCGCAAGTTCAGCCGGAATTTCCTTTCTATCTTCTTCAAATAAAGACAACAGTTGATCAAACTCAGGATTCTGACTAAACAGCCCGGATGAAAGTAACATTAAAGCGACCAACTACAGAAGTTTATGCATGACCCTCATGGATTAATTAAAACAATACACCATCTCCCAATATTATACCATCTCCTGCAGACCTGCAATAGCCAAAGTACGAAGAGAAAACATGCTATCTAATTTTATTTTCTATATATGACTGGAATCTTTCATTTCATGGTACTCGTTGGTTGAGGACAGCCTGCGCAAGTTGGGAATAGGGTGTTATGGTGCTAAGATAGCACTGGGATAAAAAGGGTGTAGCGAATGCTACACCTGGACTCACAGGATATAAACCATGTTTTAAACTAAATCACCTTTAAAAACCTACTACTCATCCATCCGACGCATCTGTAGTCATTATTTTTGTTATTGCCACTATAAAACAACGTAGCTTCCGTGGAAGGAATATTGTCCATTATGACTAACCACCAAATTCGTCCTGTTTGATCCGACTTCTTTCCTATAGCAGTACCAGTGCTTCCCTTCTCGTAAACCGCGATAATATTCTGATTTTGTATTAGTTCATATGGATAGTCATCGGGATTTAGTTCGATTTCGATTTTAGGTGAAAATCTTAAATGGTAGATCTCTCTTTCCACTTCAAATCTGATTGGTTCAAAGGAACTAAAATTAAAATAGGTGCCATGAACTTTGGCAAGATCATCGATAATTTCGTATTGGCCTGAATTTCTGTTAAGCCCTAACCTTATAAGGTGATCAACATGTCCTGCACAACATGCATAGTCCAACAAGACCATTTGATACTGATGATCATCAATTGTTAAATCAACTATTTTTCCAAAAAGCGTTTGTGATAGCTCGTAGGATTGGTCGGAATTCCTCTTGATAATCAAAACCATCTCTCCCTCTCCTCCGGTCCAACCATTGTAAATAATCTCATCGACTCCATCTAAGTTCAAGTCAACAAAATGATAGTTTGCTCTCGCATTCATAGCTGATGAAAGTTCCCTGAATGGACGGTTTATAATGATCGGAAATATTGACTTCAATGTAGTGTCATCAATTGACTGAAAGCCATTATCCTCCCAGTTGAAGGTATTCGCCTCATCAAAATGGCTTAGGCCCTGACTAAAACAATTAAGTACAACTATTAAGCAGAATAAGAATAGAGTGTATTTCATTCAATACGACGATTAAAAACTAATTTTTCTTCATCTCACACAAATCTATCAAAAATTGTCCTCAAAACTGTCTCAGGTTATCCTCAACCTGATGCCCCGCCCGCCTATAACAAAATATGTTTTCTCTGTAAACTTCTAGTCTGTTTTGAAGTTAGTTTCTTCGTGTATTGTTACCATTTTTCTGAGAATTTGAATATTCAAACCACTCACATCAACCCTTTCGCTTCCAGTAGTTTAAAGAAGCCGGTGCGGTAGGTGTCGCTGACGGGAATCCATTTTTGGTTGATGAGGACGCGGGCTTTTTCTATTTCTTCTACCTGGTTGATGCCCACCACGTAGGACTTATGGACGCGCACAAACTGGTCGCTGGAGAGTTTGTCCAGCAGACTGCTGAAGTTCTGGAGCGTGAGGATCCTTTCGGTCCTGGTGTAGATGCTCAGGTAGTCTTTGAGTCCCTCTATGTACAAAATGTCCTCAATTACCACTTTGCGCCATTTGTTTTCGGTCTTTACAAACAGGAATCCTTCGTTGCGGTCCTTGTCATGGTCCGTGGGGTTGGGGGCAAAAGCCGTACGGTCCAGGGCTTTCTGGGCGCTTTCCAGGAAACGGTCAAACGCTATGGGTTTCAGCAGGTAGTCTGTAGCATCCAGTTGATAGCCTTCCAGTGCATACTGGTCATACGCCGTGGTGAAGATGATCTGGGGTTTGTTTTTCAATATGCCCACCAGCTGGGTACCTTTGATCTCCGGCATCTGGATGTCCAGATAGATCAGGTCCACTGTCGTTTCGCGCATGAAAGCCAGGGCTTCCAGCCCATTGTCGAAGCTGCCCACCAGGTCCAGGAATGGCACCTTGTTGATGTAGTCCACAATCTTTTGCAGTGCCAGGGGTTCATCGTCTATGGCTATACATTTCAGTTGGTTCATGGGGTGATGTCTAGTTTTAGTTCTACTTCAAATTGGTCGGCTCCATTGTGGATCTGCAAGTTGTGTTTATCGGGATAAAGCAGCTCCAGTCTCCTGCTTACGTTTTTCAGTCCTATCCCTCCTACTTCATCCTTTTGTTTGTCGTGGGTGCTGCTCACATTATTTTTCACGGTAAACAACAACTGATGATCCTCCACACTGATGGCGATCGCTATCTTCGGTCCGCCATTGAGTGCAGCGCCGTGTTTGAAGGCATTCTCTACGAAAGGCACCAGCACCATCGGGGTGATCAGCAAATCGGTGTCCCCCACTCTACTGGTATCGAATCTGATGCCGGATGGATCTTTTAACCTCATCGTTTGCAATTCGATGTAGGCCTTCAGGTAAGCAATCTCTTTGGACAAGGGCACTTTCTCTACATTGGTATCGTACAGCATGTAACGCATGATCGCCGACAGCTTCATGATGGCATCAGAGGCTTCTTTGGAATGAGGATAAACCAGTGTATCGATGTTGTTGAGCACGTTGAAGAGGAAGTGTGGATTTACCTGGTTGCGTAGCAGTGCCAGTTCGGAGGTAAGTCTTTCCTTTTCCATTTTCTCCTGTAGACGGATGTGCCGAAACCAGTCGAGCACAAACCGGATCAGAAAGGCCATAGACACCAGCATAAATGGCGTACTAAACCTCCTGAAATACTCTATGATTACTCTTAGGTACTCGGGTTCATTGTCTTCGAAGGAAATCACAATGGTAGGTAGTGACTGAAGCCCCAGCAGGCTATCAATGCCATATTTGATCAACGGATAAGCTATCAGCAGGAACACTGTAAGGCCCGTAAACTTCCAGGCTCTCCTGGGAAACCACTGTGGAATAAAATAATAGTAGTAACTATAAAATATCGCCCACTTAAAAGGCATGGAAACCACAATCCAAAGCAGGTAGTTGCCAAACGTATAGTCCCAAAGGTCCCTTTCTGTCTGAGAGGTGATCAGCCAGATACAAAGCATGTATACCAGCCAGTACCCCACATGGATGGCTTTCTTGACCTTGCTGGAATGAGCACATATTTTCTGTACCAGGTTCATATGAGTTCAAAAGTAAGTTTTGCCGTGATCAAATCCCCCATCCACCATCAGTAATCGACCAAAGCGGGTTTAAAATCTGCCAGTCAGGTCCAGCAATCTACCACTGCTGCTGTCGTTCCACATTGGGCTTTGGGCGATTTGTTTGGGGTGTTGGCAGATCAGTTTACCATATGCGGAGTGTAACATTTTTATTTGAACCGTGTCTTTCGAGCAACTATCGATGGTTTTTGATCATCCTTAGATGGAAGACTCCAATTATAAGATGCTTACTACAGGTCAGAACGATATGAATCTCACGGTCAAAAACGCTTGGCAAAAAGCATCCATCCCTGTGGGTGCTCTTTCTTCTTTTCAAAATTGTGATGAGCGGTGTAAGTATCAGAAACATGTATGTACTAACAAAACAATAACTCAATTACTAAAAGCTTAAAGTCTAACCTTATGAATTTAGAGATCAAAAACTTATCGAAAACTTATGCCAATGGTGTTCAGGCATTAAAGGACATTACACTGGACATTCCTGTGGGCATGTTTGGCCTGCTGGGTCCTAATGGTGCCGGAAAATCAAGTCTTATGCGAACCATCGCCACCCTGCAGGAACCCGACACGGGCACCATCACACTGGGTGACCTGGATATCCTGAAGCAAAAAGACGAAGTACGTAAAATACTGGGCTACCTTCCCCAGGAGTTTGGGGTCTACCCAAAAGTTTCGGCCGAAGTATTGTTGGACCATCTGGCGGTACTGAAAGGGATCAGCAACCGGAAGGAACGCAAGGAGCTGGTAGAAGCCCTGCTCCACAAAACCAACCTGTGGCAGGCCAGAAAGAAGAACCTCGGAGGCTACTCCGGCGGTATGAAGCAGCGATTTGGTATCGCCCAGGCCTTGTTGTCCAATCCTAAGTTGATCATCGTGGATGAACCAACCGCCGGTCTGGACCCTGCAGAACGAAACAGGTTTCTAAATCTCCTAAGCGAGCTGGGCGAAAATACAGTAGTGATCCTCAGTACACACATCGTGGATGATGTAAAGGAATTGTGCACCAACATGGCCATCATCAACAAAGGAGAGGTATTGCTTAAGGGGAATCCAATCCAGTCCATTGACGCCATATCGGGATGCATCTGGACCAAATCCATAGAGAAAGCAGACCTGGAGGACTATAAGCGCAACTTCCATGTGATCAGCGAAAGATTAATTGCTGGCAAACCGGAGATCAGGGTGTTCTCGGAATCTCAGCCGGACCCTTCATTCTCGCAAGAGCCTGCCGACCTGGAGGATGTGTACTTCTCTAAAATCGCAGGTAAGACTGTCGAGCCGCAACCCGAACTTGTATAATCCAACTCAAAAACTAAAAACTGATAACTATGTGGTTTAAGATATTAAAATTTGAGCTGGCATATAGAAAGAGAAGGCCTGCTACCTACATCTACTTTGGCATCTTGTTCCTGGTGGCGATGTTTGCCGTATCCACGGATATTGTAACCATCGGTGGTGGAACCGGACAAGTAAAAGAAAACGCGCCGGCAACACTGGCCTTCATGATGGTCATTTGCTCTGCTTTCATGATGATGATCACCTCTGCCATCATGGGGGTTGGGGTGCTAAGGGACTTTGAGCACCATACAGAATCCATGATCTTCACTACCCCCATCACTAAGTTTGATTACCTGCTGGGTAGATTCCTGGGATCATTTGTGGTGACATTGTTGGTATTCTCAGGACTGCTCTGGGGATTTGTACTGGGGGAAATAGCCCCATGGCGGGAAGCAGAAAACATGTTGCCCCTCAACTTCTGGGCGGATCTTCATCCATTCCTGTATTTTGTGATCCCCAACATTTTCTTTAGTGGAGCACTGTTCTTTGTAACCGGAGCACTCAGTAGAAAAATGGTAGTGGTCTATGTACAATGGGTGGTATTGTTTGTGGTCTACATGATCTCCAACACCCTGACCAGCGAAGTAGACGATCAGGCACTTTCAGCCATTCTGGATCCGTTTGCCATTTCTACCGTCAACTACGCCAGACAGTACTGGACAGTCGCCGAACAGAATTCACAGGTCATTCCGGTAGAAGGCGTGGTATTGATGAACCGATTGCTGTGGATTGGGGTGGGACTATTGACCCTGATCATCGGTTACTTTTCCTTTAGCTTCAATGTTGTGCGTAAGTCATTCTTCCGAAAGAAATCCAATGGCCCTGAGGAAACATCGCAAACCGCTGTTCCAATCCCTGCAGTGCGGTTTCAATTTGATCTGGGCACTTATGTGCTTCAGCTGTGGAGGCAATCCGTCTTCTATTTCAAATACATGATCAAAGGCATTCCATTCATTACTATTACTGCTTTTGGGTTGTTCATCATCATCATCAATTCGTTTTACATCGGCGATGTGTTTGGTACCTTCACCTATCCCACCACGTACCTGCTGGTAGAGCTGATCACCGGGGCATTTACCTTGTTCTTTATCATCATCATGGTATTTTATTCCGGGGAACTGGTGTGGAGAGAAAGGGATGTAAAGATATCACTGATACAGGATGCACTTCCAATGCCGGATTTTGTGAACCTGCTGAGTAAGTTCATCAGTCTGGTCATGCTATATGTGGTGCTGCTGCTGTCGCTGATTGCCAGTGGGGTGCTCATACAAACATTCAGAGGTTACTATGAGTATGAATTGGGCGTGTATTTTGGCACCTTGTTTACAGATACTTTGTCGATACTCGTTGTGTTCACGCTGCTCGCATTTTTCATCCAGGTGATGGCCAACAACAAGTTCCTGGGACATGCATTGATGATCATATTCTTCATTACCATGGAGGTGCTCGACAACCTTGGCCTTGAGCACAGCCTCTTCCAGTTTGGAAGCTTCGACCTGGGCAAGTACTCACAAATGAATGGCTATGGCCATTTCGTCACAAGCTTCAGCTGGTTTGATTTCTACTGGATGGCCCTTTCTGTATTCATGTTTGCAGTGGCGGTGATGTTTGCCGTAAGAGGTAGCGAAGCAGCCATGAAGTGGCGATGGAAGGTAGGCATGTTACGGCTGACCAGGCCATTGATGACTTTAGGAATTACGGCCTTTCTGGTATTTTTTATGTCGGGATGCTACATCTATTACAATACCAATGTCCTGAATACCTACAACAATTCCGATGAGCAAAACGCATTCTATGCCAGCTACGAAAAAACCCTGAAACAATACGAATGGGATGTTCAGCCTAAAGTGACCGACATGAACATGAAGGCCGAGTTGTACCCCAACACCCGGGATTATACCATCGAGGGATACTATGTTCTGAAGAACTTCAGCCAGGAACCCATTAGTGAGATCCAGGTACAGTTGGGCATAGATGATGACATGCACCACGAGTATGTCAAGCTTGGACGAAAGTCAACCATCACCAGGCAGTGGGACGACTACCGGTTTTACATTCATGAGCTGGAAACACCACTGGCTCCCGGAGATACTACCCGACTCCATTTCAAATTCAACTACCACACCGTAGGATTTAAGGAGTCCGGGTCAAATACCTCGATTGTATACAATGGTACTTTCATCAACAATGGCAATTTCCCTTCCCTGGGATACAACAGCACCCTGGAGCTCTCCACCGACAAAGACAGGAAGGAGAATGGATTGAAGCCAGTGGAAAGAATGCTGCCACGAGATGATGAAAGAGGGCTGGGTGCCGGGTTTATCTCGGATGACTCTCATGGGGTGAACTTTGAGATTGTCATTGGCACACTGGAGGATCAGATCGCGATCGCGCCGGGATATCTGCAGCGAGAGTGGCGTGAAGAAGGAAGGAAGTATTTCCATTACAAAATGGACCAGAAAATGATGCCATTCTTCAACATTGTTTCTGCCAGATATGAAGTAATGAGGGACAAAACATCCATTTGGGTGGATTCTGTAGAGCAGGAAATCAATCTCGAGATCTATTACCATAAGGGCCATGAATATAACCTGGGTAGCATGATGAAGGGGATGAAGAAGTCTTTGGCCTACTTTTCGGAGCACTTTAGCCCCTATCAGTACAGGCAGATGAGGATAATGGAATTCCCGAGGTACAGTGACTTTGCTCAGTCCTTTGCCAATACAGTCCCCTTCTCAGAGGGCATAGGCTTCATGGTAGAAGTGGATGATGAGGACGATGTGGATGTGCCTTATTTTGTCACGGCACATGAACTGGCTCATCAGTGGTGGGGACATCAGCTGACTCCCGCCAATGTACAGGGAAGTGCCGTATTGTCGGAGACATTATCCCAGTATTCGGCATTGATGGTGATGAAGGACGAATATCCCCAGGAGCACCTGAAGGAGTTTTTAAGGGAAGAACTGGATCGTTACTTAAAAGGCAGAGCCGGCGAAGTGAAAAAGGAGATGCCACTCGAACTGGCCGAAAACCAGAGCTACATCCATTATGGCAAAGGCGCCAACATCATGTATGCGCTGCAGGATTATATTGGAGAAGACAGTGTCAATGCCGCCTTGAGAAGGCTGGTCAATGATTGGGGTGATTTTGAGCAAAACGGCCGGTATGCTACCACCATAGACCTGGTGAAATACCTGAGAGATGTGACCCCTGATAGCCTTCAGCATGTCATCACCGATATGTTTTCACGCATCATATTGTTTGAAAATAAGGTGGAAGAAGCTTCATACACAGAAAATGATGGGGAGTACACGGTTTCTTTGAAGCTAAGTACCAAAAAGATGGAATCAGACAGTCTGGGTAATTCAGCACCTGTAGCGATCAATGACTGGATAGATGTAGGTGTTTACATGGAAGATGAAAACGGAAAGGAAAAACTGATCTACCTGAAAAAGCACCTGTTTAGCAATGAGGAGAGCGAGGTAAGGATCACAGTAGGTCAAAGGCCGTCATCTGCAGGAGTAGATCCATTGAATAAACTGATCGACCGTACTCCGGAAGATAATACCAAGTCGGTCAGTAAGGTTGGAGCGACATAGTTAATTGTATATTGTTGAGTTTACGAGCGTGTCCTGACTTGTTTGGGGCACGCTTGTTATTGGCTGTTTTCTTTAATCTTTTCAAGTGCGACTGGAAGCTTAGTGGACATCAATTCTACATGTTCGTCTAGAACATCGATTTCAATCAGCAGTTTTACGAACCCTGATTCTTCCTGAAGAGAATACGTTTCTGTTGCACCTGACCATTTTTTTGACTCCTCATCCGCCGGTTGTTGCTGACCATTCACAACGTATCCAATGTGTTTAAATTGAATGATCTCATTGGGAACATACTTTTCAATGATGCTATAAATTCCACTGTTATCGGATGATAGAAACATTATTTTGCTTCCCTCTTCCCAATTGTCAACAAAGTAGTGTGAGCCCTCCCCAAAAACTCCGCTCCAATCCCGATAGTGCATGTCGTCCCAGAGTGCGTTCCATATCTTTTCTTTATCGGCTTTGATATTGATAGAGAATTGCAATCGATGAATCATGGTGCTGTCATCAGTTAATGCTGTTACGGCATCTGCTTCAGTCCCATTTTCTTTATTTGATGAATTGGCAGATTCAGTTTTTTTTGAATCATTACAACTTACCATTGTGGATACTGCAATCAGGATAATCAATATTTTATTGATAAACATTTTTTTTGAGTTCTAAACTAAAACTATCGCGTGTTGTCTTCGATCTGTGAGTGAAATGACCATGAGGATTCTGTCAGGTATTCAAAAAGGGAAATGTTACAATTTATTTTTCTCCCCATCAGTCTCCTGAAAGGGACTCTGATGACCATCCGCAATTAAGATAACACCCTCTGTTAACAACATCAATAATAAAAAGATCATTTAGATTTAAGTATGCCTGCTCATCAACTGCAATTACAAAAAGATGAACAGCAACAGATATTTATGCCTTCTTTTGAATGCCAAACCCTGCCACAACTCAAAAATGCCAGAAACTAAACTGGACTACATCCATTCTATTCCAGTTTCTGGTAAATGGAACCTGGTAGGTGATTACGGATCATATAATCATTCATCTGCTCAATTCTAAGTGTTGGGTAAGCCAGTTGATTTCCTTACACATTACAAGGATGTTTGGGGGTGATATTTAAGAATCATGAATGGTATGGAGCATCAGAGTCCCTTTCAGGAGACTCTGATTGGGGAGAAGATTTTCATATGAGTTGTCTTGTGTTATAGAGTACTCAACTATGTGATGAATTATATATGCATCAGATTTTTCCCCCTTGCATACGCAACAAACATAATTGCTCTTGTCAAGAAGTTCTTGAATCACTCCCTTGTCTATCGGCTTTCTTGTGGTACACTTCCTAACAAATTCAATAATCGATGATTCAATCTGATAGCTGCTTAGATGTTGTAGAGCGTCTTTTACTTGAACCAGACCTTTGAAATTAGAAATTCCTCAGTTTTATGAGTCATAAGAAAGTCAATGAGCCGGTGTATATCCGTATCACATATTTTGCCAAACTCTTCCTGGTCATTCCCTTCAATTATTCTCAGCGACTCTATCCAGTTATCGAAATCAATAATTTTAGAGGGTTCTTCTTGAATATCGTCAAAGCCAATCGATTCATTCCACTCTTTCAAGACTTGCGTATATTTTGATTTTCCAGTCTTCCAACTATCAAACTGCAAATTCATTAAATGATCAAATTCTTCAGGTCTAATCAGGAATTTATGAGATTGGTTGATTGTAGCGATGAGTACATAATCGTCAAAGGCTCCAAATGGAGGATCTTGCTTTGCCCAATTTGTTCTTACCTCATTATTTGTATCCATCTAGAAATGCTCTACAATATTTTAATAACATCACAATGAAATATTGTGATAACCCGCTTTTAACATCTTCTTACTGATCAAGCTTATTTTCAAGCTCCTCAATTCGTTTATTCTGTAATTCCAACTTTTCCAGAAGTTCAATTTGATAAAGCGTTAGTTCTTCTATTTTTTTCAATAATTTCATACTCATATCTCCCAGCTCGACACCATTTTTTTCCATTTCCAAAGCCGAAGGGATTTCAGGGAGGTGCCTATTTTCGGAAATATATTGTTTTGTTTCATGCAACGTTCGCAACTCATAGTCAGTTGCAAATACATAATCGGGAGCATTGATCACCTCTACTTTCACCTCTTCGCTACGAATTTTGCCATCAACAACAAGTTCTGAACTTGTCAGTTTCATCATTGCACTTGCTCCCTGATCGGCATTCGTATTGAGATACCAATTATATCCAGAAACCGCCTTGTTATATAACGTTCCTCCATTTGATTCAATACCAAAACCGTACATATTTGCTTGGCCAATACGATCACCAAATAAAGAAACCAAATCTCCCAGAGAACCATCCAGGCTAATGGATGTAACCAATTTTAATTCATTATTATCCAGGGACAAAATGTTTCCCACTCCTGGTTTGTGAAAATTTAAGGTACCCGTGGGATTATTATAAATAAAACGTGAAGAAAGCACTCCATCACTTGCAAATGAAAGCACTCCATCATTAGTTGACTTTGCATTAATAACTATTCCCTGGCTGGAGTTTGCACTACCAACAACCAAATCGGCAACACCTGTCCCAGATATTTCCAGGTTGGAGGTTCCTATTCCAACATTACCACTTGCGTTGCTGATTACAATTGCTTGCTTATATAATGTCGTACCCAATGCAAGATCTATATTTCCTCCAGACCGAACCCTACCTTCACGTGCTGCCGTTCCATTTCCAACATAACCAATATAAACTCCACCACTATTGCCGGAATGATTAAATGCACCTAACAGATATTCCGTGTTATTGGCTGCTTCAGCTTTTTCAACCTCGAATGTATAACCAGGATTATTCGTTCCAATTCCAACAAATCCCGATGACTTTATAACAAGTTGGTCACTAAGCCCATAACCCATTCTCAGGTAATTATTACTAGCATGGTCCTGAATCGAAAAATAATTTCCACCAGTAAAATCTCCATCAGCATCGAACAGTAAATAATTTTTTAACTTAACTGCACCTTGTGTAGTTAAATTGTAATTGCCAGTTTGAACCAAATTTCCTGCCCCTATTGTAACATCTCCGGTTTCTGGGTATATGTTAGTCTGACTCCAAGCTGACAGGGAGCTAACACAGAATAAAGCTATAATTTGGATTTTTTTCATCATGAGGTTTTTGAATAAGTATTTGAGATTTATTACTAATCAATTTTTCAAACTTGTATTCCTAGACCTGCTTATTAACAAAACATAAAGCAATCTACGGAGATTATGGTTGACCCAAGACTTCAGGTTTGGCTACAAAGATATGAAACTAATCAAATAAATCAATGGCGCCACACCAGAGTGTTGATGAATATGATCAATAGTGCTGCCACAACGATGATTATTGGAACTACCTTTTGAACGATGGTATATTCTTTCAACGTATTTTCGGCACGATCAATTTCTAATGCTGCCCGCCCTTTAACAAAATATGTTTTTCTAAAAGTATCGCAGATTGTCCTCAATCTGAAAGTGAAATCACCATGAGGACTATGTCAGGTGTTCAAAAAGGGAAATGTTACTATTTATTTTTCTCCCTATTCATTCATAGCACTTGTTATCCGCTTATTCATCAGTTATCAGTAGTCCAATTTGATAGTGAAAGTTGACGGCAATTATCAATCTTGTTAAGCTGTCGTCAATTTCTCCGTCAGACAAGTTCTCATAAAGAGCCTGAGCAACAAGTACAGGACTTATCTCAATACCTGCCTTGACAACTTCCATATAGTCATTTAAAGCTTTGCTCTCGATATTTTTACTTAAACAGTTGACATAATCACCTCTCGAGTAAAAATGCGGACCTCAGTGCCTACGCCGGCTAGAATGCAGAAAAGACTCCTCACTACCGCATAAATGTCATACCAGATGTTAGAGTGATTTTATTATTTGTCGAGTTCCAAACCTAACTTCCAACCAGCTTCTTTAAGAGCCTCGAGAATCACAGATTTTGATTTCTTGTTGGACTCCACTTTGTAAACTGTTGAATAGATTTTTTGTAGGTCAAATCCATCATGATCCGGAGACTGCAATTCGGAAGTTATACGTTTTGAAGTCTCAACTTTGGCTTTTGCCAGTGCTAAAATAAAGGCCTCAGGATTTGCTTCAAGCAGCATGAATAACTTTTCGTTGGAACCTTCCCTAAATTCAACATTATTGGGGTTGGTAGTCATGATTTCAATGAAGAAGGAGCTGATTTCTGCTGATTTCTTAGTCTGATCTTGAGAGAAGCAGAAAGTTGAAAGTGCGATGCAAATGATTAAAGTAGATAGTTGCTTCATGCGATTATGTCTTTTACTCTAGCGATGCGTGTAAATTGCGTTATTATGCAATTTACACATTGTTAGGTCTCGTTTTAATTTTTTCTTTTTATGATTAATTTCATTTAGTAAATGAATGGGATAAATTTCTTTGTTTTTTTCTGATATTCTCTGTACTTGTTGCCGAATTTCTTAATCAGCATATTTTCTTCTATTTGAATTCTAGGAATATAAAATACTAATCCAATCATAAGAAAAATTGATCCATATATACTAAATGAGAGTAATCCGATTCCGATTCCTTGAAGAATAAAACCTGTATACATTGGATGTCTTCTATACTTAAAAGGGCCCTTAGTTACTAATTGATGGTCATTATTAATTTTCAGTAACATAGTTGAAAAATGATTAGAGAATTTAGCTTTGTTTACCAAAATTATTCTTATCCAAAACTCAATAACACCTCCGACACTTAACAAAAGTACGCCAAGAATTCTCCAAATATTCCAGTCAAATGTCTCTAGGCTTGAAATCAAATCTATAACACACCAGGCAAATCCAATTATCAAGAAAATTAGTATCGGAAAAAAAGGCCAATCTTTTCTTGAATAGTGTTCTTGCTTTTCTTCCTCAAACATTTATTTATTCAGATTCGGTTTTCTTAATGAGACCTAACATTTTAATAACACGCACTAGTGCGTGTGACCTACCTGTCAGTAGGAGCAAAATCTAATGGATCTATTACTTTTTTAAAATTTGAAGTTACAACATAAAACTATCTGAGTAATATGACCATGAGGACTCCAGTCCGGCGTTCAAAAAGGGAAATGTTACAAATTATTTCATATATCACACTTATAACTATTCGTGCAGAATAAAAGACATAGCGAATGCTACAAAAATTTTGGGGTAATGCGCAATCTTTTGCATTTCATCGTTACTCTACAGTCGCTGCAATCTGATTGGTTCTTCATTTTCTTTTGCTTCTCCCGCGCCGCGCAGGCAAAAGAAAACGAATCGGAGGGCCGCACCCCAAAAGAAAAGGAGACCGGGTCGCGCAGACCGGGTCGCGGAGACCGGGTCGCGGAGACCAACGCAAAAAATCCTTTTGACCATCCAATGCTTACTAATTTAATACATTGGTCCACGGTCAAAATGATTCACGCTTGCCTTGGATGGCCCCACCCGCCTTTAACAAAATATGTTTTTCTAAAGCTATCGCAGGTTGTCACCAACCTGTGAGTAAAATGACCATGAAGACTCGTGTCCGGTGTTTTAATGGTTCTGAACTTAGTAACCCTTTCTCCCTTTCTTCAAAACTCTCAGCAAGTGACCATAATTGCATTATTCCGTGCCATCAACAAACACGTTACATTTCACAAGAAAATACGTGTGATTCAAAGACAAAACACGTGTGTTCCAACGATGAAACACACGTGTTTTGGACCTTAACCTGCTGTAATCTCCAGGTCCTACAAAAAAAACGCCCTCCAATGGCCCCAAAGGCACATTTCCTGTAGACTCCAAGGTCAGCACCTTAAATTAGATGAATTGTATTATTCCAATGTATTTCGATCAGAAGGCAGCTCCGGCAGCAAGTTAACCGTCGGATCGAAAGACTCTACAGCACTTTAACCGAATAGCAAGGTTAACCATCGGGTCGAAAGACCCTACGGCACTTTAACTCCAAACTCAAAACTCCAAACTCAAAACCCAAAACTCCAAACTCAAAACTCAAAACCCTACCTCCCCACATGGGTAAACTCTACGATCATGGCGAAGGCTTTTTTACCACTGGCATTCTGTCTGACCTGAAATTTGATTTCATCATCCTCAAAGTCAATGTACTCATGACTGATCAGGTCTGCGCCTATGGTGTTTTTCAGTCGGGTAGAAATTGGTCCTGAGGTGCTCTTCAGCTTTCGGTGAATTTCATCGATATCCAATCGTTCTTTAGAAAAGAAGATCAGGATGTAATCCTTGCCTTCTGTATCGTCCATTTGGAAATAATGTTCCTCCGAGGGTAGTGCCACTTCATTGCCACTATAGTTGAGCGCCGGGCTTATCCCCTCCACCGGAAATAACTTATTGATTGTCTTATCTACAGAACCTGTACCCAACATATAAACATAAGCAGGTTGATCGCTCTTCAGGAACATTCTCATTTTACTTTGTGAAAGTAACCGTGGTACCACCTTGTAGGTATACTCTCCCATGGTGGGTTGCTCCGGACCAAATACATTCCAGTTCCTGGTTTTAGGGGCCAGTTCCACCTCCAGATCGATGTTATCATCCATATCAAATAACCTTAGACTCCCGGAAAGCAATGGTTCCTCTGGTTCTGGCGGGGTAAACTGTACCAGCTCGAAGGCCTGGTAGACAAATCTGGCAAAGTCATCATACCTGATCCAGACATAGCCATTGTTTCCCCAGTCGGATCCCCAGCTGTTCTGTACTTCGAAGGCACCACCAAATTTATCATTGTCATAACCCACGACACACATCGCATGTCTGCCATGCTGACGACCATTGGTGCTGGCATTGGGATCTTCCGTCGGGTTCCACACACCATAGGTGCCTGGACGGTCAAATGAATCCGGACAGATCATGGATATCACCACCGGATTGCCTTCTGAAAGACTGGTCTTGGTACGACTGATTTTGGACTGTCGGTCATAATAGTTGCTGGACCAAAGTCTGGTAAATTCTTCGATTTTATATTCAGCGGCCTTGGTGTCGTTGCTGTAGTGCAAGGGGGTCCCGGGACATAGGTCTGTACCACTTGGCACATAGAACTCCGACATAGGCACGGAACCCTTTGTTTTCAGGCTCTCCACTACCCTGGCCGTAAACGCACCACTACAGTTGGAATGGTCTGCACACAAACGGTATTGGTATGTAGGTGAAAATGCATTACTGGTGATGTAGCTTCTGTCGGTCCAGCCATTCTTCTGGGCCTCCAGTATGGTTCTGGCTGCATACGCCACGGCCCACCCGGTGCAGGTACCATACTGTCCCTGACTCTTGGCATATGGTGCATAATTTTTTAGAGAATATGACCTTGGAGCGCCTTCGTAGAAGCTTCTGGTTAATGGGGCTTTCTGAGGAATCTCATTGTACTTGACATCCTCACCTGGCAGGATTCCTCTGGGGAATTCCTGCGCATTGACAGCAACGCAGGTAAATAATAGAGTGCTTAGGAGCAGAAATCTTATATTTTTCATAGTCATTTAGATTATTTCAAGAATATTATTTGCAGGCAAATCTATAACCAGCTTCGCAGGCTTCTCTTTTTAGTTGTTCACCTTTGTTCTTATCTTTCCTAACTCCATACCAACCATACATGTATGCAATACTGAGTTCATATAAGTAATAACCTTCTCCAGTGTCAACTGCCTTATTTAGCCAATCGATTCCAATTTGCTTGTTGTAGTTGGATTGATTTACGTATTCCTTATTGGCTTTTTTACAATACAATTCGAACAGACGGTGCATAGCCGGAGCATAGCCTTCAGTGGCCGCTTCCGTATAGATTCTAATTGCTGAGTTGATGTCATAATTTTTCTTTTCAATCCCTGTATTTTCATTCCTATAAGATTCCAATGCAAAAACCTCCCAATCATAGCTTCTTGCCAGGTAGTATTTACCGATTAAATATCCTTTATCATAACATTGTTGATACAACTTCCTGGCAGTTTCAAAATCAGGTTCCCGCTGCGGATAATTTTCGTGAACGAGACCATTCCCACTAATAATACCTTTCTCATATAACTCACCCAGATAAACCATACATTCAACATCACCACTTTCTATTGCTTTTTCAAACCAAAATTTAGCTAGATAGAAATCCTGTGTATCATACACTTCCCCATCTCTATATAATTCAGCTAAATACTTCTGACTGGAAGTACTTCCTTGTTCGGCAGCTTTTGTGTACCAATAAATAGCATTGCGCCAATTTTCTTTTCCCTCTCCATAACCAGAAGTACCCTGATCATGGCTGTACATCCATCCAAGCCTGCGTTGTGCCTTCATTAACCCTGCTTCTGCGGCCTTCCTGGTCAGTTTAAATGATTTTTCCAGAAACTTGTTTTTTTCACGGTAATCATCGCATTCAAAAGCTTTATCATATAACTCATCACCTTTGCTAAACCAAAATTCAGCAGAATCAATAGCGATCTTAGGGGCCGGACATCCAGCATAGGAAGCTACTCCATATTCATATGGACAATTGTCCTCACTATCAATTATACCATCGCCATCACTATCCCTTACTATAACTTCCGGGTCTGGATTTGGCGCACTACCAAAACAGACCTTATCAAAAAGCTGACCATAACTTGCCGGGATCTGGTCACTGTTAAATTCATAAATTCTCCTGGATACTATTCGTTTAATATCAGAGATACAGGACCCTTGTTTTAATTCCTCCATGAAGTATTGCAGGTACGGGTTGTCATCCCGAACTCTGGTTCCTTCTCCAGTGGTAAAGAATATTTCGGCATTCCTGGGAGCACTGACATTGCCAAACCCGTTGTTCGATCCTGACCGCTCTGAACTACTCCAGTTTTGAGCAAATGGATTGTCTCTACAAGCATCGAGCACAATGACCTTGGGTGTTTGAGGATCGTTGATCTTGCGCATTACATAGTCTACATTGATGGCATGAACTTCAACATCATCTCTACTAGCCGGATTGGCATCAATCGGGATCAGATAGTTCTCTCCACTAATTTGAAATCCATGCCCTAAATAGAAGATCATCGCGAAATCATACTGGGTGAACTTTTCACTGAACTCATCCAGCACTGCAATCATTCGCATTCTGTTCAGGTCTCTCCCAACCATGACATCAAATCCTTCATCAATAAGTTTTTTTTCAAGTTTCCTGGCAGTGGGTATAGGTTGTTCGAGTCTACCGCCACTTTCATAGGTATTATTGGCAATAATGAGGGCTATGTTTTCTTTTTTAGTTTCATTTACTACTGTCCAGTTACGGTAATAGTCCTGGGCTACTAACGACATTGAAAGTAACAGCCATAGTGAGGTGAATGTGAATTGTTTCATAACTAAAACTCATTTAATGCCTCACATGACTTCTGATCGCCATTGTCACAGCCTTTTTTATACCAGTATTTGGCCATATAGGTGTCTTTGGTTGTTCCGTAACCTCCTTTGTAGTTTTCGCCCAATCTTCTCATGGCCCTGGCATAACCCTGATCAGCAGCCTTCTGATACCAGTCGTTGGCAATGGAATGGTTCTTCGTTACTCCCTTTCCAAAATCATACATATATCCCACCTTGTACTGCCCCCTTGCAAATCCTTTATCGGCAGCTTTGCGAAACCATTTCATCGCTTCGGTAAAATCCTGGGTCGTCCCTTCCCCTACTCTATACATATCACCGAGATTTACCATGGCATTTTTACTGCCATTGTTCGCCGCTTTTCTATACCAAAATACAGCCAGTTCATCATCTTCCGTCACTCCCTGTCCCTCATCGTACATCACGGCAAGGTTATTCTGAGAACCTGAGTCGCCCTGTTCGGCTGATTTGGTGTACCAGTAAAGGGCTTTTTTATAGTCGCGCTCCACGCCTTTAGCATTCTTGTACATGTAACCCAAATAAAACTGTGCATCATCATGCCCCTGATCAGCCGCTCTTTTAAACCATGGGTATGCCGAACTATATTGGTCCTTGTCATAATAACCTTTCGCTGTAGAATACCATTCCGAAATAGTGGTTTCTGAATAGGTCACCTCCGGGCAACCATTGTTACTACTGACCCCATATTTGTACGGACAGTCATCATACCGGTCGATGATCCCGTCATTGTCACTGTCCACATCCCTGTAAGGGTTAGGGTTCGGATCCGGGGGTGTCGGGTTGCTGCCAAAGCATACCTTGTCAAACAGCTGCCCATATTTTGCCGGAATCTGATTGGGGTTATAATCATAGATCTTTTTGCTGACTGTTCTCACAATATCTTCCAGACATGCTCCAGTGGCCATTTCCTGCATGAAATATTCGATGTAGGGGTTATCATCCCGTACCCGGCTGGCTTTCTGGGTGGTGAAAAAGATTTCAGCGTTTCTGGGGGCACTTACGTCACCAAACCCATTGTTTGCTCCGGAACGCTCACTGCTGCTCCAGTTCTGAGCAAACGGGTTGTCCCGGCAGGCATCCAGCACAATCACTTTTGGCGTTTTGGGGTCGTTGAGTTTCCTCAGCACATAGTCTACATTGATGGCATGAACCTCAACATCTTCTTTGTTTCTTGGGTTTGCATCAGTTGGGATCAGGTAATTGTTGCCATCGATCTGAAAACCATGGCCCATGTAAAAGACCATCGCAAACTCATACTGTGAGAAGCGATCTGAAAAATCACTTAATATGCTGACCATCTGCATGCGACTCATATCACGTCCCACCAGTACATCAAATCCCTGTTGTTTTAATGATTTTTCCAGCTTGATGGCCATGGGAATTGGCATTTCGAGGCTACCACTGCTTTCGTAGGTATTGTTGGCCATGATCAGCGCAATTTTATCCTTACGACTTTCATTCTGGACTGTCCAGTTGCGGTAATAGTTTTGGGCAGACAAACTCAAACCCAGACTTGTGAGGCAGATTAGAAGGACTATTCGTTTCATTTTTTAGTGTGCTTTATAATTCTCAATTACATCAATACAATTAGTTAACCATTCATTATGGTCAACCAGGTGATTCCAGATTACATATTATGATGAGTAATGAGCTTCTGACAGCACATCAAAAGCTTAGAATAGTTTGAGTTTATTATGTAGTATGGACTGGTCAAAAAACTAGATTGTATTTCCCCGGTCCTCCCAAGTTATACAATCATGCATTTTTTTACAACCCTTCGCTATTGCAATTCGTTGGCCTCCAGGATATTTTGACTGGTCCGTTTGTTTTTATAGTAGACCACAATCTCAACCCTTCTGTCCCAAACATTGCCGTATGACTCATTGAGCGCCGTATATTCCGAACGGTCATTACCATATGGCTTGGGCATGTAAGGCAGCTGGTAGGCATCAAAGACCTTGCCAACTTCCTCAATTCGTTTTTTACTCAGGTCGAAGTTAAAGTCTTCCCCTCCGGTGATGTCAGCATAACCATTGAGTAAAACCCCTGTAATCAATATGTCTTGTCGGGTAACCAACTCACTGATCTGAATCTTGGCATTGAGGTCCAGGCTGCTGCTGCCATGTTTGAAATAGACATTTTGGGTCAGTCTGAGGTTACTTTCATCTTCAACCAGTATTCTCAGTTCAGGTTCTTTAAAAGAAGGTAAACCATAATAGGTCACGTAATTCAATTCACCTTTCGGCGCAAGGCGTTCATTTTCCCATTTCAGGAAGTATGCACTGTCTCCATATTTTACTTTCTGCGGGGAGAGTTTCCAGGTCACTTCGTGCAATATGGGCCATCTGCCTATCACGATCTTATCCGGACGGGTCGCACCATTACCAGCAAGAATGGCGGCACCCATCATATCAGTGGTATCTCCTTTTGTTCTGTAGAAAAGCAATTCGGTGGGAACATCCTTATAGGCCAGTCCAACTTCGGTTTCAATGAGTTTTCCATCTGCTGCAATGGCACAGAAATCATTGTCATCAATCATAGTATCGAACAGCACCCCAAGACCAATGTTCTTCAACTTCTCATCCTGATTGTAAAAGTCATAGCTGACCTTATAGAACTGGGCCAGACCATTGGTTACCAGTTTAAATTCTTTATCGACCGGGGTAAGTTTCTGGACGATCTTCACCCCTTCAAATTCAAAAGCAATCTGTACAATTGGAGTCATTGCCGTACCAGAGTATTGCAGTGTGCCATTGATGTGTTTTGGCCCTTTTTGGCTCAACCTGGGGCTATTGGTGGCCAGTTTACCATTCACATTGACCACAAAATGGGATGTGGATGAAGGTACAGGGTATCCATACATCAATCTTTTGGACCCTGCGCCCAATGTAAAACGACCATCATCCAGTTGATTGGGATTACGCGCAGTGGTTACCCCATCTCCGGTTTCAATGGCCATTTTGGCTTTGATCCTTAGCATGTGCTCTGCGATTTGTTTGCGGTCTTCCTCGTGAACAGCCACTTCTTCAGCGAGCAACATGTTGGCATAGGCCGGTTTAAACCGGTTCAATTTTTCATAAGCTAATCCCTGTGTTACATAGGCTAGCTGGTCTTCGTTGACACTATTGGCATATTTAGCCCATTTGATGGCAGTCTCCAGCAAGTCCTTCTGAAAGTTGTTCTCCACCAGATGTACCGCATAGACTGAATAGGCTTTTGGCTTGTCCTTTTCATACTTCTCAATGTAGGTCTCCAGTAGCACAGGCAATTGGCTGGCATCCGAAACATTGGCAAACTGAATGCGCGAAAACAATAGTACACTGTCAGCATTCTCATAGATATGCTGGTTTTGTGTCAGGTAATCGGTGTATTTGTTGAAGTTGTACTTACTTTTAATGGAGATGCTTTTCTCGAGCAGCTGTTGCAATGCAGTTCTCATGTAATCGGCGTACTCAATCGAGTATTGCGCTTTGATGGCATGATTTCTCTGGACTTTGGCCAGCAAAAGCAAATTCGTTCCCGGTACAAATTCCTTGATCAATTCCCAATACTCCGGCCGGGACCATTTCTTTTCGGGAGTATTCTTGAGCAGGTTGGCAATGATTCGTTCTGCTTTTTTAGTACTCGCCCACTTCAGCGAATGCGCATAGGGTACCACATTATCAAACTTCTCTTTGTTCTTTTGATATAGCTCATAGTGCTCAGACCATTTACTGACATCCTGAAGCATTTGTCCAAATTGATGTGCTGGCATTGCTCCCTCCTGTTTTACCAGGATTCTGCCATTAGGTGCAAAAATGGCCAGTGTTGGGTAGGCCTTGATCTGATGTCTCCTGACCAATGCTTGTTCCTGCGTTTCGGCATCTACTCTCCTTGACACATAATTAGACTGCAATGTCCGGATGACCAGAGAATCGGTAAAAACATTTTTCTCCATCCATTTGCAGGGTTTACACCAGTCAGCATAAAAGTCTACAAAAATGAATTTATTGGAAGATTGGGCTTCTTTGGTCAGTTGGGCAAATGATTCTTCGGAGAAATCAACGGTAGGTTGGGCAGATAGCAAGGCAGGCATCAGCCACACCATGGCCCATGAGAGGTGATAACGAAACTTAAACATTGCAACACAAATTATATTCTTTCATAAAACGCAAGATTCTGGTAAATATTGGCTCCTATTCTACAACGCCATTCCGCTGGCTATTTGTTCATTGCTGTGATTGCATTAATTTTCACTCCTCTTAAATGATAAAGCGCTTGAGATCTAATTACCCTGTAGTTTATACCGCATTCGACCCATACCCTTCTTATAAGGGATCATCTATCCATATAGAAAAAGTGAGCCAGGTGCTGCAAAATCAATATGGCAGGATGCTGTTGTTGACCTTAAAGAAACAGCGCAGAAAACGATTAGCCAGCGGCATCAGGCATCTACAATTTCAGGAAAACGAAACCAACTTTCTGAAGAGAGCAAAGGCCTATTCCGAATGGGTGGATCTGGCGCTGGACAAGCAATTTAGTTTGAAAGTGGGCCACTTCCGTGATATCTGGGGTGGTCTTCCATTGGTGAATCGGCCCCACATTACCACCGTGTTTGAAGTGAATGGGTTGCCTTCTATCGAACTGATCAATCGCTATCCCCACCTTCCGCAAGACATGGTTACCAAACTTAGGGAAATGGAGGATGAATGTTTACAGAAATGTCACGCCATCATTTGTCCATCGGAAACCATCAAAGCCCATCTGATTGAACGCCATGTATTGCCTGACAAGATCACGGTGATCACCAATGGGGCAGATGAACCCAAAGCTTATAAGAAGCCCGGGAAATTGCCGGAAAAGTACATCTGCTATTTTGGCGCATTGCAGCCATGGCAGGGAGTGGATGTATTATTGAAGGCCATGACCTATCTGGAAGACAAGCCACACCTCAAACTGGTAATTTGTTCATCGCATAAACCAAAACTTTCAAGACCATTTCAGAAGCTTGCCAGAAAACTGAATGTGGAAGAAAGGGTAATCTGGAAACATAAGCTCAAGAAAAAGCAGCTATGCCAGGTACTTCAACATGCCATCTGTTCGGTGGCTCCTCTTACTGAATGCAGCAGAAACCTGGAGCAGGGTTGTTCGCCCCTGAAGATCTTTGAGAGCATGGCCTGTGGCACTCCGGTGATTGCTTCTGACCTTCCAGTGGTGCGGGAAATTATCAAGCCGGATGTACACGCCAAGCTGGTACGACCCGATCGTCCCGCAGAGCTTGCAAGGGCCATCCGATTGTTGGCGGATTACCCGGAAGTAGGTAAAGAATTATCTGCCAATGCCCTAAAAAGATTCAGAAACCATTACACATGGGCCAGTGTAGATAGTAAGCTTTCAGAATTTTATGATAAATTAGTGACACTGGCATATGCCTAAACAACCAACGTACCATGAGTAAAGCATCAAGAATCTACCACAGCCTTACCAGTCAGCAAAAGCAATTGGCTGATGAAAAGAACATTAGTGCCACCTTCCGCATCAAGAAATGGCTAGGACTACTACAAAAAGTCTCTCTATATGATCAGTACCTCGATCAGCGCATCAAAAGACTCCAGGTGCTGCTGATCTGGAGTTTTGTAGTGGGCGTGATTTCCATCTTTGTATTCTTTGCCACAGAATTCTTTGAAGGGACCCTCATCTCGGTGTTGCTGATCATTGTGGGAATAGTATTGGCGGTGAAGCGGAAAAAGCTGAAAGAAGGAGACATCAACAACTACCTCAGAAAATTCTTTATGCCTGTGGTGGCAGTCCTGAAAGACAAAGCCGGAGAAGACGCCAGACTTGCTGCTACCCTGGACTTCAGGAACCCTCGTAAGGCGCAAAAGCCGCAAAAGAGTGTTGTTAATGGACGAAACCTGTCCTTATACACGCCCACTTATATCATTGCCAAAGTGATGCTAAAGGATGGGGTACTTCTGGAGTTTGTAGTTTCGGATGATTTAAAAGACTTCAACTGGAAGAAACGAAGCGCAAGTGGCAAAACCAAGTATAAGAGTAAAACCAAAATGGTGCACCACTGCTTCATTAAAATGACTTTACCGAAAAGTGAATACACCTGGAATGGAACTGAATCTCCTCAGGTGCAGATAGTTGATCACAATGGAGATTATTTCGCCAAGCAAAAGATCAAGATCAAAAAGCTGGGGAAGGATAATATCCTGAATGTAAATGCATTCTTTGCTGCTATCCAATCGGTATATGAACTTTTCAAGCCTCAAAACCCTATGGACGAACCTCCAAGAAAAGCAGAAGGCGAACAAATGCACTATGAAGACTATTCGATGATTCCATACATGTGGTACGGTGCGTCATTCAGTGATTATGATTACGACAGCTTCGATTACCAGGATTCTGGTGACATGATGTATGAAGATGAAGGGGCAACAGTGTTTGATTCTTAAATTTCACCATTCTTGAGAATACTCTGGCTTACAGAAAATTACCCTCCGCAGCGGGGTGGTATGGCTCAATCCTGTGACCGCATCATCAATGGGTTAAGAGCGGCAGGCATATCCATTG
Organism: Cyclobacteriaceae bacterium; assembly: GCA_965243755.1. GTDB lineage: Bacteria > Bacteroidota > Bacteroidia > Cytophagales > Cyclobacteriaceae > JANSWY01. The sequence goes on along the minus strand of CBDEVW010000006.1, from coordinate 1,001,993 downwards.
AGATCATCCATTTCACCAATAAGAGTAGCGGATTCAACAGAAAACAACAACTCCAGGGAGGGTACACAGCATCAGCATTTGAGGAAAGTGATTCTCACACACTTAACCTGACCTGGAACTATGTTGCCACACTTGGTGAATTCGATATGGTGGCATGCTTTGGCGGCTACCTCTCTATGATTGCAGCCCCAATTTACGCGCAATGGCTGGGGGTACGGTTGATAACCTTTCTGAGAGGCAATGATTTTGACACTGCCATATTCACACCAAGAAAAAGGGAGCTCCTGCAATATGCACTGGAGCAATCATGGCACATATTTGCAGTCACCAGCGACAAAAAACATAAAGCTGAAAAATGGATTCCTGAAGCATCGATCAGCTACATCCCCAATGGCATCTCACTGGACTCCTGGTCCCCAACAAAGAGTGAATATGATTTTGCTAAGGCATGGAGAAAAAACCACTTAATGGAGCATCGCCTTTGCTTTGGCATGATTGGCCAGCTAAAAGCCAAAAAGGGAGCTCACTTTCTGGTCTCCGCCCTAAGGAAAACAGCACTAAATGAAAAGATCCACCTGTTATTGGTGGGAGATCTCGAAGAGTCCCTGGAAGCTATGCTTCAGGAAAGTGAGTTTTCTTATACATTACTGCCATTTCAGGACCGTTATCAACTGTTGAAGTATTATCTGTCCTGTGATGCCCTCATCATCCCCTCCTACTATGATGGTATGCCTAATGTCTTGCTGGAAGGAGGTTCACTCGGGGTCCCGATTATTGCTTCCAATGTTGACGGCATGAAAGACCTGATCACCCATGAAGAAGAGGGATTGCTGTTTCAGGTAGGAAATGAGGATGATTGTCGGAAAATATGCTACCAATTCATTAGCTTAACAGAAGAAGAAAGAAAGACCCTGGGGTCCAACTTAAAAGCCAAAATCCATGAAAAATACACTACTGAAAATGAAATCGCATCATACCTTGAAATTCTTCGCTAGCATAGCACTGATCATTGCACTTCAAGCCTGTGGCGGAAGTTCAAATGAACAAAAGGTGGTGGAACAAACTCAATCCACACCCGTCAATACAATCAAATCGCCCACAAGCTTTTATATCAATTCCGGTAAAAATGAAGGACTGGCAGAATTGATCATTGAAGGGGAAAATGTGATTGTGAGGAGAGCTGGTGGTGATCTTTTTGGTGAGCTGAAAGGTGATAAAAGAAAATACTACAATCAGAATGACCAGTTCAGAAATGCTGTCAAATACAAGGAAGATGCCTTTAAGCTAAGGGATGAAAACGAGGAATTGCTGTGGAAAGTAAAAATATATGAAGACAAGATCAAATTGGCCAACAATGAAGAAATGACCAATGCCTACAAGATCAGTCTTTCTGAAAGCAATAAAATCAAGATCAAACGGGATGAAGAAGAAGTTGCTGCGCTGAGGCTGGTATCCAATGACGCTTTTGTGAATGTGAATGAAAAATACGTGGTAAGAAACTTTGGCACCTCCCTGGCCATTGGTGTACTAATGATTGATGAAATACAGGAGGATCATAAGTTTCTTATATGCGCCGAGCTATTGAAAATGGGTAAATAGGAATGATTGGCTTTTATGCCTTTGGAGGTGGTTTCGGACATTTAGTTCGGGTGAAAACCTTTATTCAAAATCACCTGCCCGACCACTCAGACTACAAAATAATTACCAGCAACGCCCAGAGCAGAAGTTTTTTTAGTACAGACAAGCTGGAATTGGTGACCTTGAAAAACAACGGCTCCCGTGTCGAACTTCAACTCCAACTCAGCAGGATATTTGACCAATACCATTTCAGCAGTCTGTATGTAGATGTGTTTCCATCAGGCATCTTAGGTGAGTTTACCCCATCGATGTTGGACAAAATGGCGCTATATCATTTGGCCAGAAGACTCAAGTGGGACAGGTATCATGATGACAGGGACCATTATTTACCTACTTATGAAAAAACCTTTGTCCTGGAACCACTGGAACCGTTACACCTGGAAACCATAAAATCAACCAGCAAGGAAGTGGCGGAACTGACACTTCGTTATCCAAAACCGGAAACTTCCGTCAATCAAGAGGGCTATTGGCTGGTCATACATTCCAGTTCGGCAGATGAACTAAACCTCCTGATTGATCATGCAAAGGACATGGCCAGGATGGAAAAAGTAAATCCGGAAATGATTATTTGTTCCGACCAGGTCATTGAAGGAATGAAATTCAAACAGGTCACTGACCCCTTACCCTGGTTAGAAAATGCTGAAAAGATCTTCTCAGGAGCGGGATTTAACACCTGGCACCAACTGGCACCCTATCGACACAAACATGTCTGTATTCCATTCCCGAGAAGATTTGATGATCAGTTTTGGCGAGCCCAGAGGAAGTAACTACCTCCTTCTGCTCCTGCTGCCTCTGCGATGATCTCTTCGCTGGTTGCGTCTTGGTTTGCCACCCCCCTGAGATTTCTTACGCGGTTTCGATCTGTCGGAAGCATCATCATCCTGGTTTACCCTGATGGAGCGTCCTTCTATTTCTATGCCCTCAAATTTCTTACTGAGGCCTTCATCCATTTTGCTTTCCACATAGAAGTAAGCACAGTTCTTTTTCAGAATGACTTCTCCAATCTGCTTTCTTTTGATTTGCGCAATGTCAGCAATGAAGTGTACCAGGTCTCCTTTGGTGACTCCATCTATAGTACCCACATTGATAAAATACCTGGTAGCACCAGTGGCATCTTTATCACTGCCCTTGCTTTTGCTGTGGATTTCATTAAGATCCTCATCCCCTCCTGACTGTACCATTAAATGATCCAGTTGAGTGGTGATCAGTCGTTTCAGCAATTCGTCTTTACTTAAATGTGCCAGTTGCCCATGAAGCTTTTGCAGGATTTCGTCAGCCTTATCATCCACTTTGGTGTTAAGGATCAGGTTTGCCCAGTTGTTGATCCTACTTGCTTTCAGATCAGCAGCACTGGGTACTTCAATCTTTTCAAAGGTGATTTTCAGTTTCTGCTCCAGCTGAGTGATCTTCCTTCCTTCTCTGGGATTGATGAACGCCAGGGAAACTCCTTTTTTACCGGCCCTTCCAGTTCTTCCACTTCGGTGAGTGTAACTCTCCAATTGATCGGGAAGCGTGTGGTTGAAAACATGGGTAAGGTCGTTCACGTCAATTCCTCGTGCAGCCACATCGGTAGCAATCAACAATTGCATGGATCGGCTCTTAAAGCGTTTCATTGCCGCATCACGCTGCGACTGAGATAAATCACCGTGCAGTGCCTCTACCCCATAACCCTGACCTGTCAGTTCATCTGTGATCTGTTGGGTCTCGCGCTTTGTTCTGCAAAACATAATACCCCTCATGTCCGGGTGAAGGTCCAAAAACCTTTTGATTGCAGGCAGTTTGTTCGCTGTTTTAGTGATGACATACTGGTGGGTGATGTCAACATTACTCTGTACCCTGGTATTAACCGAAACTTCTTCCGGTGCAACCATGTACTGATTAACAATTCGCCTGATTTCATTGGGCATAGTTGCGGAAAACAACCACGTCACCCGATGATCCAGTGTATGAGACAGAATCTCATCAATAGGTTCCTGAAATCCCATGTTGAGCATCTCATCTGCTTCATCAAGGATGACATATTCTACCTTCTTCAAATCTACCGCTCTTCTGCCAATGAGGTCAATCAATCGGCCCGGAGTGGCAACAATGATCTGAGTAGGTTTCTTTAGTGCTTTAATTTGAGTAACTATATTGGCTCCCCCATACACTACTTCAACATGAAGTTTCTTTCGGTTAGACACAAAACTTTTAATCTGTTCTGCTGTCTGCTGACCCAATTCCCTGGTGGGTGCCATAATGATCGCCTGGGTATGAGGCATGTCCTCATCAATCAACTCGATCAATGGCAAGCTAAAAGCGGCAGTCTTCCCGGTACCAGTCTGAGCCAGTCCGATAAAATCAGTTGGGTCTTTACTTAATAATGTTGGGATTGCCTTTTCTTGTATGGGAGTGGGTTTTTCAAATCCCAGCTTCTCCAGAATTTGAATGGTAGGATCTGATAATCCTAATTTCTTAAAATCGTTCAATAAATAAATGCTAATGTGAAATGCAAAGGTAGGAATAACCGGAGGATTACGGGTCATGAATTGAATTATAGTTTTATAATAGCTTGAATTAATTGTCATTTCCGCCTACTGAGTGTCCACAATTGGCCGTCTCAATCGTCATTTGCATGTAATTTCTCTATCTTGACTGGATGAATAATGTCTCCCAACATCAGTACCCACTCAATTGTCCGACAGGCCGGTGGACGATGCTTGCCACGATATTAGCCTCGAGCATGGCCTTTATTGATGGCACGGCTCTCAACGTCATCCTTCCATCATTGCAGCGTGATCTGGGTGCTACCGGTTCAGATTTGTTCTGGGTGCTCAACAGTTACCTGCTGATGCTGGCTGCTCTGATCATTGTTGGTGGTAGCATGGGTGATAAACTGGGAAGAGTCAAAGTGTTTAAGTGGGGCATCCTGATATTCACCGTTGGGTCGGCGTTGAGTGGCCTGTCCCCTACGGTCAACTACCTGATCGCCTTCCGAACGCTTCAAGGCATTGGCGGTGCACTAATGATCCCTGGGAGTTTATCCATCATATCCGCTGTATTCAGCAAAGCAGAAAAAGGAAAGGCCATCGGGACCTGGTCATCTGTTACCACTGTCGTCACCATATGCGGACCGGTACTGGGAGGCGCATTGGCTGATTTTGGGTTGTGGAGATTCATCTTTTACATAAACGTACCGATTGGTATCTTTTCTATTTTAGCACTTCAATTCAAAGTTCCGGAAAGCAAAGAACCAAATGCTTCAGGTATTGACTGGTGGGGTGCCATAATCCTGGTGTTGTGCCTCTTGTGCCTCACGTTTGGATTCCTTGAAATGCCGGAATTAGGCTATCAGCATCCGATTGTGGTAGTAAGCATCGTTGTGGGGTTTGTCTTAATTCCTGTTTTTATCTGGATAGAGAAGAAAGTGAAAGAGCCCATGGTACCGCTGCACTTGTTTAAGAACCAAACCTTTTCAGGAGTTAACTTGTTGTCTTTCACCTTGTATGCGGGACTAGGAGCCATCATGCTGTTTTTGTCACTGAACATCATTCAGATACAAGGGTACTCACAACTGCAGGCGGGATTGACATTTCTGCCATTCTCAGTATTAATGATTGCCCTGGGGCGAAAGATGGGCAGCTTTACTGACCAATATGGTGCCCGTAGATTTCTCATTGCCGGCCCGCTCATTACAGGAATTGGCATGGTGCTATTGTCAACCATAGGCATCACCTCGGGACCCGGTGAATACTGGACGACTTACTTCCCTCCTTTTTTACTTTTTGCTGCTGGCATGGCCATTACCGTGGTACCGCTTACTACTGCAGTGATGAGCAGTGTCGATGATAACAAATCAGGAATAGCTTCCGGAATAAATAACAGTGTGACCCGTATATCCGGAACATTTATCAACGCTATTTTAGGAGCCGTTGCGATTTATTTGTTCGCCAGTTTTGTTATCAATCAACTGGACGGACTGGAACTGACCACCAATGTAAAAGAGCTGATCATGGCAGAGACCATAAACCTGGGGGAATCCAGGCCACCAGAGCTGGGCAATAATGTACTCGAAGCAAGGGTCAATGAGATTTACAGGATCAGTTTTGTGAAGACTTATCAGCAGGTAGGCTGGTATAGTGCGGGGCTGGCCTTTGTATCTTCAATTATCGCATTTTTCATGGTAAAGGAACAGGAATAGCATTATGCAGAAAAGACAATTAAGTGCCATCATGTTTACGGACCTGGCAGGTTATACCGCCATGATGCAACAGGATGAGGTCAATGCGAAGGTGATCCGTGACAAACACCGGGAAATCCTTGAACACCAGATTGCAGCCCATGAAGGAAAGATCCTGCAATACTATGGAGATGGTGCCCTGTCGATATTCAATAGCACCATCTCAGCATCAAACTCTGCCATATCTATTCAAAAGGCCTCCATTGCCAACAAAATACCGTTGCGTATCGGTATTCACACTGGTGATATTGTGATTGAAGAGGATGGTGTATTTGGAGATGGTGTAAACATTGCTTCCCGGATTGAATCCTTTGCAGTACCTGGTTCGGTAATGGTCTCCGATAAGGTGTATGACGATATCAAGAATCATCAGACGTTCCGACCAACATTGATGGGTGAGTTTGAATTGAAAAATGTAAAGAAACCCATAGAGGTATATGCCCTGAACCATGACGGGTTAGTTGTACCTCACAGAACAGCGCTAAAAGGCAAAGTAAAAGAGCGCATAAAAAGCATTGTAGTACTTCCGTTCATCAACCGCAGCTCCGATCCTGAGAATGAACATTTTAGTGATGGACTGACTGAGGACCTGATCAGTCTGCTGAGCAAACAATCAGGGTTGCAGGTGGTTTCCAGAAGCAGTGCATTTTCCTACAAGGGTAAGGAGATGGATGTTAGACAATTAGGAAAAGTCCTTGATGTGCAGAGTGTGCTGGATGGTAGTGTTAGAAAATCCGGTAACAGGGTACGGGTAATTACACAATTGAGCAGCACATTGGATGGCTATCAACTATGGACCAACACCTATGACCGCATGATGGAGGACGTATTTGATCTTCAGGATGAGCTTACGGAATTGATAGTCGATCAACTGAAAACTAATGTGCTCGGCAAGGATCAAGAAAAGAAGGAACACAATCAGCAGGCATACGAATGCTACCAGCAAGGCATGTATTATTACAACAAATGGACTCCCGAGTATGCCGAAAAGTCCATTGCTTATTTTGAACATGCCTTGAAACTACAACCCGATTTTGACCTGGCCTATTCCGGCTTAGCAGTGGCGTACTCACTGATGTCTACCACTGGCTACATAGATCCTGCGAAGGGATACAAACTACTAGACCAATATGCTGAAAAAGCACTTTCCATTAATCCCAACAGTGAATTAGCCTATGTGGCCAAATGTTATGTGGAATTTTTCCTGACGTGGGATTTTGAAAAGGCTCATGAATATACCAGTAAGGCTTTACAAATCAACCCCAGGTCGGCTGATACGAACCTGGCTCATTCACTTTATTACATTATCCAAAATAATTTTGATGAGGCCATTCGGTTGATTGAAAGGGCTCGTGATGCAGACCCATTGTCGGCGCTTGCCTTACGGACTTTGGCAGATGCTTATTATTTCACAGAAGACTATACTACTGCCATCAACCTTTACGACAACCTGCTCGAGCTTGATCCTGACTTCAAAGCAGCGACGGAATTTAAGGGGTGGTGTTACCTGATGATGGGTGAATTTGATAAGGCCATCGCCATCTTTAAGAACATTCAGGGTAATGCCACACATGTTATTAAACCATTTGTACAACTGGGGTATACCTATGCATTGATGGGAGAACATAAACAAGCCATGTCTTACCTGAATCAATTGCAGGAAGTAGCCCAAAAGGATGCCAGCAAGGATTACAGCCTTGATTTCGCAACCCTACATACCGGATTGGGCATGTATGATGAGGCTTTCGATGACCTTCATCAGGTACTGAAAATGAAATACGGGGCAGCTACACTGCTCAAAGTAAGTCCTATCTGGAAGCCGTTGCGGTCGGATCATCGGTTTACCGAGATACTGAATAAAATGGGCCTAAACAGCTGAACTGAAAGCATGGCTATAGTTGATCAATCCTGCTACTGAGCTCACATCCAGTTTCTTGTTGATGTTTTTCCGGTGTTGCTCGACGGTATGCCTGCTGATGAACAATGAATCAGAGATCTCCCGACTATTTTTACCCTCGGCAATGAGGTCCACTATTTCCCTTTCCCTTTTGGTAAGGCTTTCGTATTTATCTGCGTTGTACTGCACGAACAACTCCTGTTCAATGAGCAAATGGATGCGCTCCTTCAGGAAGGGCCATTCCTTTATCGGGAGAATGGTTACCAACTGTGCGTTCAGGTTTTCGGAATATAGTTTTGAAACCAGGCAAAGTTTGAAATCTAGGGCAGCCGGAAACCAGACCTTTTGCAATCCATATTCCACTTCATCTGGATTTTCAGTCGTTACTCCTGGCAGAAGATATTCCGGAGAGATAATGGCCTCTTCCAGATAATTGTTGAGCTCGATTGACTCTAAAGGTAACTCCTCCAGTGGAGAAGACATGAGCCAATCTTTTCCCGCTGTATTGATGTATTTGATGTGGCATGACTCATCAAGAATACAAAAAATACTTTCTACAGCTTCACCGATTTTTTGAAGGGATAAATTATTTGCAGACAACTGCTTGTTGATCTCATACAGTGCGTGTGTGCCGACCTTCTTCTTTGTAGTAATCACAACTTGGACGATTAGATTGTATAGATGATAGCAATGAAAACCGAGACAATCATTTCCCCACGTAATTAGTCACTTGTTCCCGATCTTCTACCTCAAAATATGGGTTTTATGACGTAAATCGAAGTTTTACGTACTTTATTGTACAAGCAACTAAAAGAAAATCAGCAGGATTACAATCTATATTGAAATAGTACAATCTACCAATACTGGCTCCTAAGGAAGAAATTAGTTAAATTTAATCAACACCATTTCACTGCGCTATGAAATGAACAGGGTCTTCGAACAACAACCGATGATGAATTTTGAAGCTGAGAAGGTCTATCAGGTTGTTGTTTTGGAATAAGAGAATTCCATTCGTAGTGGCGTACCAGTGAGCATTTGAAAATCTAACTACAGACATATGAAATACATCATCATAATTTCTTTACTGGCATGTTGTAACAACTGCGTGATAGCCCAGGAAAAAGCCGATCAGGCGGCCATTGAAAAGGAAGTCAATGAACAGGTGTGGAAGCCTTTCTCAGAGTCATATAAGAATGGAAATGCGGAACTCTTTAATAGTTTGCATACCGATGATGTATTGAGAGTAACGCCATCAGGAATGAAAATTGGCAAGGAGTATAAGGATTCAATCAGCAAAAAATATGGCAACCCCAACCGTGAACCACGTGAAATTCATTTTTGGTTTGAGCATAGAATCTACAGCGGCGATACCGGTTATGAAGTTGGGTATTACCGTGTCACACAACTCACCGGTTCCCAGGAGAAGTATTACGGACGCTTCCATGTGGTATTAAAGAAGATCAATGGTGTATGGAAAATTGCCCGGGATTGGGATACCGACATCATCAACGGCAGGAAAATTACAGAGGAGGATTTCCGGATAGACCGAATGTTGAGGTTTGAATGAAATCAAAAATTCACCCGCAAATTCAGGTTTGGCGTAATTCCCAGCCCCTGGTGTTCCACCCTTTCCAGGGATGAGTTTACCACTCTGTAGTAAGTATTAAAGTAGTTTTTTCTATTGGTGAGGTTAAGCACCGAGGCTCCAATATATCCTTTCCCGGATTTCCCTATGGCAAACGAATAATTCATCGACAAATCCAACCGTAAGTAGTTGGACAAAGAAAGCACATTTGGCGCTCCATACGAAATGCCATTCTCAGGGGTGACACCCATTGCTTCTGTAAATGGCTTGCCTGTTCGATAGTTGGCTCCTGCACTGATCTCCAACCCGGCGATTTCCCATGCCGTGCCCAGTGAGAAATTATGTTTGATGTCGAAGTTATTTCGAAAGCTTGGAGGGATCAATTCGGGAAACTCATAGATGTTATCCATGTAAGTATAGGTTACCCAGCTATTGAACCTGTTGACCTTTGGATTACACAAAACCTCAAAACCTACCGACTGGTATCCTCCTACTGACCTGATGAATTCGAACTGGTTTTGGAAGCCCTGACTGGATGTAATGAGATCATTGACTGTTTTGTAATAACCCTCTGCATTGAGCAATACCTGAGGTTTTGAGTATGTCAGACCTAATGACACCTGTTCGCTTTTAATCAAGGGTACATCATCTCCGTTCACCACAATCCACCGGCGCTTCTCTACACCAAGAAAGTCTGTCTGAAAGTCGATGACCTGAGTGGTGGTCTGACTTTTCAATTCTCCTTTTGCACTGATTGTAAAGTCACCCAACTGGTGTGTAGCACTCAGCCGTGGCTCTATCCTCACTTTGTCTAGTGACTCAAAATAGTTTCCCCGGACCCCTAGCTGTAGAAAAGTGTGGGACTTGAATGAGTGATTAAACTCATAGAACAACGCATGATTTCTCAGGACATTCTTCCCCAATGATTCAAATTCAGGCTTGTTAACATTCCTGGCGTTCAGGATACCAATTTCATTAAACTGATAACCAACTACCATGTCAGTGGAATTATTTGGAACAATAGTATTAATGAGCTTCGCTCCCAGGTCAAGTACCTCATTCTCCTGAATCAGCAGTTGGTTATTTACCAGATCGATGTTGTCCAGTTCCAGGTCATACTTTGAAATGGTGGTGATCAGTTTTGAGCCAAATTCCTCTGTCCATTGGTTGCTAAAACCCACTGAACCAAGAAGGTTCTTTTGATCCAGTTGACTCAGTCTGTTCTCCTGGGTACCATCGATATTGGCCTGCTCTTCGATTTCCAATGAATTCTGTATCTGAGTGAAAGACACATTAAGCTGTTGCTTCCCGGACGAGGATCTGTGCGTTAGGTTGGCAGTGAAATCATAAAACCCAAATGTTTTATCAGATTCCAGGTTTTCAATAATGGTGCTCTCGGTAAAAGCACGATCAAAAAATTTATTGTAAGTAGGCGTTGCAATGCCCTGTGGCACTGAATGTCTTCCCGCCAGCATCAGGTTGGTTTGATTCCCCAAAGGTAAAATGACTTTGGCATCACCGTACAACATGTTGATTCCTGCTTCTCCAGATGCTTTTTCCACGTTTCCAGGCAAGGAATTGACTACAATCGATCCTGAAACAGCTTCTCCATGAGCAGAGGGAGTCCCATTTTTAATCAAAGTGGCATCTTTCGTGATGTAGGGATTCACCGAAGAAATCAAACCAAAAAAGTGGCCGGTTTGGTACAACCTGGCGTCATTGAGCAAGATCATGTTCTGGTCATTGGAACCTCCCCTGATGTTGATGTCGGATACGGTTTCATTGGTACTTTGTATACCAGGAAGAATCTGCAAGGTGTGAAGCACATCCGGCTCAATTAATCCAGGTAGAATTTCCCGGTCCTCCATATTGATGACGATGTTGTCACTGACCGTTTTGTTAATACCGTTCACAATGTAGCCACTCACAATGACCTCCGGAAGTTTGTTGACTGAAGGAGTCAGAAGAATATTGGCGCAACCTGGGTTTGGAATAAGATTATATGTCGTATCTGAAAATCCAAGGTGTGTGATTTGAACTGGTAACTGGTCCAATTCCAATTCCACCTCAAAATATCCATCGTCATCAGAAACCTGAAATGAACTTCCAAAATTAACCAACGCTCCCACCACTGGTTGCAGCGACTGCCTGTCAAGCAAATGACCACAAAATTTATTGAGCCTGCTGGTACCGGGATTGATAGAAATGTAACGATCATCGATGATCTCGAAATCCAGTCGGGTGTATTTTTCAAGCTTTAAGAGCAATTCCTCCAGATTATCCCCGAACATACCGGATGGTATATAAATGCTTTCAATAGTCTCTTCAAGGTAGGTGAATGCTACATTGTGTTTCAGTTCCAATTCCTCCAGCAACTGCTTTAGCGGAACCGAATCCTGACCAAAAGCCTGTCCCTGAAGCAAATAGAAAACCAGGATCAGACTGACAATATTATTCCATTTCAATACCAATGATTACTGTATCCCCTTTTATTTCAAAACGACTACTCATAGTGTTCGATAGGGCAAGCATAGCAACATGGAGGTTTGTGTGAGGTATTTTTCCAGTGAACCTGGCATCCGGAACTTTCCCTGATATTTTCACATCGTAAAGGCGTTCAATTTCTTCCACCACATACTTCACTGGGATGTCATTAAAACTGCTTTCCCCTTTCAACCAATCAGGTCCGGATGAGGTGATCGGGAGCCTGGCTTTGCTTGTTCCAACCGATTTGAACATCTCCCCCTGTTGGAGAACATATTCTTCATCTTCCAAAACTACCTTCACCCGACCTTCAAAGCAAATCACTTCGAATAAATCTTCCCTTTGTCTGATATTGAATTCAGTGCCCAATACCTGTACAACGCCCGCCGGGGTCTGCACAGAGAATTTACCGCCTTTTCGTACATCGAAGAAAGCTTCACCATTTAGTTTTAATGTTCTGTTCTCATCCCAATTTTCAGCGGCAAAAGTAATCTCTGAGGCCTTGTGTAAAACAAATAGGGATGAATCTGGCAGATAGGTTTCCTGATAGGCTTCACTATACAAGGTTTCAGCGTAATCAACATCCCTGTCGAAGAAGAAAAAGGCTACTAAAGAAACTATCAGAATTGATGCGGCGATACCCATGTATCTTGTATAGGCATAACGATTCAAAGGAACTATCCTGCCCTGGTCTGCTGAAGCTTTCCTTAAGTTCAACTGCTCCTGATAGGCCTGATCCAGATCTAAATCCGGGGCTTTCATTGTTTTCATAGCAGAGACAATCCGATCAATGTCCGCATACTCTTTTGTGGAGCGGAATGCAGCCATTTCTTCCTCTGTCAATTCATCTCTAATCCATTTGTTTAATAAATCATTACTCATTGTCGTAGTGGTCTTACCTTGAAAAACAGGATGACCTTCATTTTTCCTACTTCATTAAATTTTATCTCCAATGACGGCTCGTATTTTATCCAGCGCCGTATAAATTCTTTTTTCCACTGCCTTGCGTGAGATGTTGAGCATTTCTGCGATTTCTTTGTGGCGCTTCCCTTCTATCTTATTTAGAAATAGGGTGACACGCTGCTCTTCAGTCAATTGCGCAAGAGCCCCCTGAAGCTTCTCATTGAATTCAGACATCTCCATGATAAACGATGGGTCCTCGGCAAATGAGGATGGCTGTAAATTAAACTTATAGTTGTCTGCTGTCTTTTTTCTGGCTTTGTCATTCAGCATCAGGTTCTTTGCTGTGGTAAACAAAAACCCTCTGGCTCTTTCTGGAATTACCTTCCTGCAGTTTTGCCATAGCTTACTAAAGGCCTCCTGCATCAGGTCCCTGGCATCTGCTTCATTGCCATATTTATAATAGAGGTACTTATATAAGTCATCTGCATCAGCCTTGAATATGCGCTGAAATACACTTTCGTTACAAACACTTTTAGATTGATCTGACATAATTCCTGCACCAAACTACATATTTTTAATAACTCCACATTTGAGGTGGGAAAGAAAAAAAGTGGAAAAAAAATTAAATCATGGTAGGAAAAAAATACAACACCCTGTTTTTCCAATTGAATATGTATCAAACCAGAACCATATACATCATACAGGGATTCATCATATTGATGGCCCTTATTCTACTGAATGGATGCCAGGAGGAAATTCCGGAGGTGACCATCATTGATGATGAAACGGTGGTGACCAACGATTCTGAATTATTGTCGCTGGTTAGGCGCATTACTTTAAAGGATGGTTCCAAAGACAACATCATTGACAGGGCCAGTTGTTTGACGCTCAATTATCCATTTCAGGGAACCCTCAATAGCAATACATTAACTTTTAATGCCATAGAAGACATTACTACACTGGGTGATCAGGCGGCATTGGTGGAGTTGCAATACCCGGTTACAGTAACCTTACCAGACCACAGTGAGCAGACGCTGACCTCAGAAAGTGAGCTCAACACCCTGCGGAACCAATGTGTTGAAGGGGGTGCAGATGAGGATATCGAATGCGTCGATTTTATCTATCCATTTGATGTTTCCATTTTCAACACCATTAGCGAAGTAGCTTCAGTGGAAACCATCAATGATGATCAGGAGCTGTTTATGATGGTCGATAACCTTGGGGAGGATGTATTCAGCTTTGAGTTTCCTGTCACACTTACCGATTTCCAGGGAAATAACAGCACCAATCAGTCCAATGATGACCTGCAAAACCTGATTGAGTCGTTGCAGTCTTCCTGTGACGAGATGGATATCATCGATTTTGAAGTAGATACAGTACTCAACTATTTAGCTGAATTGCTGCTTGTTACCGATTGGGTGGTGACCAACTTTGAAGATGTCTCCAATCAAACTTCACTCTTTGAAGATCACTTCATTCGATTCGAGGTAGACTCCCTGCTTATTGGTGGAAATCAATCAGAGCAGGTGGAAGGAGAATGGGCAATTGAGCGGGAGGATGATTTGTTGATACTGGAATTGGATCTTGACGCGGAAGAAGCGCCTTTAATACTGCTTAATGATTGCTGGGAAGTCACCGGTTACAATGAAAACATCATTCAGATGAGTGCTCCTAGCGACACAGACGGTTTTACTAAAACACTAGAAATAGTACCTGAATAAAGATTAAGAATATAAATCAGAAACAAATTTTCAATAATTATAATATGGAAAGATTAACATCAGTAAAAATCAAAATTATGAACATCATGAGATCTTTTTTAATACCAGCTATATTAGGATTCATTCTTGTGAGTTGTGGAGAGGATGAAGGAACAGAGCCCACAGGGGCTTCTGTAACCCTTCAGTTCAATCCCGTCAATACAGCCTCTTCTGTTTCCGCAGGCAGGCTCGAAGCAAATACACTGGCATTTACCAGCGGAACAATCAGGTTAACTCAGATCCAGTTTGAAGCAGAAACTGATTCAGATTCTATCGAAGTGGATATTGAGCAAGTAGTCGAAATTGATTTTGCCACTGGTGAGACAACCCCTAACCTGGATCACCTGACATTCCCAGCTGGGACATACAATGAGGTAGAAGTAGAACTGGAGTTACTGGATGAAAACAGCACCCCTTCTATTGTAATTGAAGGTACCTACACTGATGCAAATGACCAAACCCACCCAATTCGATTTGAATTCAACTCTGGAGAAACTTTTGAAGTGGAGAAAGAGGGTCAAATTGTAATTGCAGAAGGCACTTCAGTGATTGCTGAGATTGAGTTTGACCCGGGCGTATGGTTTGCCGGAGTGACCAGAGAAGAACTATCACAGGCTACCAAAAACAATGATGGCGTGATTGTGATCAGTGAGAACAGCAATGCTGAGATATTCGACATAGTAGCTGACGGATTAGATGTTGCTACTGAAGTTGAAATAACTCTTTAAGACACGAATTAACACCTTTTATATCAAATACTTAAAAATTAAATGCAGATGAGTAGAATAAAATTGTATACGTTGGCAACAACATTAATAATGATGTTGACCATCATAGGATGTGGAGACGATGAAGGTGAGCTAATGGCCACCATATCAGTCAATGAGACCGGTGACACTTTCGGTGGAGATGTCACAGGTGATGGCGGCAGTACCAGTGAGTCATTCACCTGGACCAACAACCTGACCACTGCTGATTACAACATGGACATCACTTCAGCAGCAGGGGGAAGTATGAATATCAGCATCACTGATGCTCAGGGGGCAAGCGTTCTCAATCAAACCCTTACAGCAGGACAAGGAGATGATTCAAGATCCGGAGTGACTTCCAGTGGTGCCAGCGGAGACTGGACAGTGGTAATTACCCTGACTGAATTTGATGGTGACGGCTCATTCTCGTTGAGCCCTGGAGATTAAATTAAGTTAATTACGCCAGTTTAATAGAGGGTGTCTGGGTGGCACCCTCTTTTTTTTGTTCTTGTGTTTGTTTCGTTATAACTGCCACTGAAATATTAACGGACACGGCCCATATTATTCAGGTGCCCATTATTCATGTTCAACTTTCTTAATCCCTGTTCATTTTTATTTTAGCAAGCAGTATTTATTTTATGCCACTTTTTGATGAGCTTTGCGGTTCATTTAAAAAGCACAAATTATGGCAGTAAAGTGGAATTTCCTGAATGGTGAGAAAATCTTGTACGTAGATCTAAGTGGTAAGAAAGATCAAAAGATCATGTTGTTCCATCTGGATGAAGGTGTAAGAATGCTCAAAGAAGACCCTGCTTCTGATGCTCGTGTATTGATCAATCTTACAGATACCACACTTGGTCTTGATTTTATGAAGGAGGCGAAATCAAAAATTAAGGCGTTGCTTAAAATGAAAGAATGTAAAACAGCCATGATCGGATTGACAGGGTTGCAAAAGATTTTGTTTGACGCCTATGTGGCTTTTACTGGAAGTAAGGCTAAGCTCTTTCCAAGTGTTTTGGCCGCAGAAACTTACCTGGCTCCTCCAAATCCGAAAGCGGCGAAGTTTGCGTAAGTATTTTTTTTTTATATTTACCTGATTTTTTGTCTCAACCTATATTGATCAGTCTTCAAATGAAAAACTATCTTCTTGCAATTGCTGCAGCCGCTTTGTCCATTATAACTTATGCCCAGGTACTTCCAACACAAATTACTATTGCTGGTAAAGAGCTGATTACAATGTCAGATTTCGATGAAATCAGGCAGATGACTACCTTTATTGATCATCAAACCGGAAAAACATATTATGCAAAAGACATAGAACAAATTGAGATATTGGGAACCAGGTTTATTCCATATAAAAGTAGCGATGGTGCGCTCAATCTCTTTAGGAAACTAAATGATGGTACCATTTCGGTATTGATGAATGAAACAGTTCGAAATAATCAACTCTTTGTTTCGAAGGATGGCAGAATACACGAGTTAAAAGTGCAAACCTATGGCGACCTGGGAAACGTCAATCAAATACCTCACTTTCAGGGCATATTAAAATTATTAGTTACAGACTGCGATAGCATGTCCTCCAACGAACTGGAAAAACTAAAATTAAATACCAAAAAAATTATAGAGTTCACCAATCGATACAATGAGAACTGTGGTGAAAGATTGGTTTATGAGCCAACTTATAACCGACAATCGACAGACAACATTCTTACGGACTTTAAAAACGCCCGAATTGTATTAAATAGTGGGCATAGTTTTGACGCTCCAATCAAGGGTGAACGGCTTATCTATCAAGGGGTTGTTCAAACAGCTAATTTTCTACTTGATGAGCAACGGGTGAAATTTGTTGAACTCAACGGTACACCATTCCAATTATTCACCATTGATGGCACTAAATACGCCCTCGTAAATGTAATAAGAGGAAAACTCTCCTTGTATAAGAGCAATTCTGGACTGAATGAAAAATTATTCATTCAAAAAGAGGATGTAATTAAAGAATTAAGAGAAATTGAAATTACACAGGAGTCATCAAAAATGACGCTGCAAGAATATAAAGGAGTATTAAAATATGCAATGAACGATTGCCACCTCAACCAGGCCATTGAGGAATTACGGCTTAGTCTTGAAGAGGTGGTCAATCTTATCAATACTTACAACAAGGAGTGTGGAGGCGGCATTCCCAATTCCGTTGAAATTGTAAATGGGTCAGAAACTAAAGCAGCCAAAACTGAATCAACTAACCGTGATAGTCAAAAACACAACTGGCATGTGAAGCCCGAAATTATGGCGACAATTGGTTTTGGCAACTTTGAAGCGGAAAAGTTTGACACAAAAATTAGGTATACGGGGTATGGAGGTGGAGTTGTAATGAATATCGTTCCTCCCTCCCAAAAGAGATGGTATTTTGACTGGCAGGTTAGTGCAGCTACCAACTCCGGATCAGGTACAGCGGAATCAATTATTTTGCGTAATTATTTTAATACTACACTAGATGTAAATATTGACTTCCACCAGGTTATTCTGCGCTCTTATGTTTCTTTTAATTACAAACTACTAATTAATAATAAACATAATTTTGAGTTGAATTTAGGTATTGGAGGAGACCTGTTACTTAGAGAGTCTTCCAATACAAATATGTTTATTCATACAAGTTCGAGTAATTATGAGGAACCCTGGGATAGTTACACTTTATCTAAAAACAGAGCGCAAACTGCATCTGGTATTTCATATCAACTTGGAAGACTTTTATTTAGTGTCAAGCACATCAGATTTAAAAAAATAAGATCAATTGAGCCTAGTCCAATCAATGATATCAATAAAGGGTACGAAAACCAACTACAGATAAGATATAGGCTGTTTTAGTAAGCTATATTTTTTTATCTTCCAGTCGCCTCATCATTTCAGCAATTCTGTTTGCTTTGGTTTCTTCTGTTTTGGCTTCATAGATCCAGTCGATATAACCTTTCCGGTCACCTTCTGTAAGTGTTAAAAAGGTCTCGTAGGTTTTTTGTGGCTCGTTTCGAAAGCACTGGAGCAATTCATCCGGCAGCTCAAGTGGAGATTCATCAGGCATTAGTTCAAGGTATACCATATCTCCCGCTTCTTTTTTAATGGCTTTGCGTATGGCTGCCTTCACTGGCAAAAACAATCTCCCCTCACCCATTGGCATTAGTTTGTACTGTTTGAGTTCATAACCATCAATACTTCCCTTTACCTTGACCCAACCAAATGGATTGCCCGGATCCTGCCTGATTTCCGGAATTGCTGCGTATGTCCAACCCCCTTTCCCCGGAAACTTCTGAAGCAGGTACTCTCCTTTGACTTTTGTTTTATTCATGCAACTCACCAATTTACTATTGGCATATACAATCATTCCGGTCTACTGGTTTCATGTGACTATTGAAATGGTTACAAAGAGCACATCTGCGCAGACAATTGCCGAAAAGATATTGGACAATATTATCAACGCAAACTGATCTTTCATATCAAACCACAAATCTTCCATGCACTTTTCATATTATGCATGAGCAAACCGAAATAACCATCCCTATTCTGGTACGATTTAAGATTAAAATAGAATGAATGTTGTGGTTAATGATATTAAAAATAAACTACTATGATTACCGACAACAAGGTTAATACCTCATTTGGTAGCATCGGCCAATTTATTCTGCCATCAACATTTCCATCACCACATAGGCAATACCGCCTTTTTCAAAGTGGTGATCTGTTTCTTTCATGCCAAATTTAGAATAGAAATGAGTTTTCTCAACCCTGGCATTGCACCATATTCTGTGAATACCAGACTGCCTGGCAAGGGTAAATATTTGATCCAGCAGGAAGGAACCATATCCTTTTCCCTGACAATCCACCAGGGTGGCAAATTTTCTAAACTGTGCATCTGTTCCCTCTACAAAAAGTGAAATCACAGAAACGAGGCGCTCTTCAACAAACAACCCAAAATGCCTACCCTGATCGTCATTAGGTAATTGCACATATTCTAATGGTTTATCCGGCCACATCACATGGTGCCTTATTTTGAGTGTTTGTTCGGCAGTGATCTCAGACACCTTACGGTCCATAATTGCTTTTTTTATTCGAATAATATTTCATTCAGCCCAGGACGGATAATACCATCCACTGATGCAACTATCCTAAGGAGAAGCTATCTCCATTAAAATACCACATATATAAGCCCCATAAGTACCCAATGCATAGCCTAACACTGCCAACAAAACCCCAACAGGTGCCAGGCTGGGATGGAATGCTGCTGCTACAACAGGTGCTGATGCTGCTCCTCCAATATTTGCCTGACTTCCAACTGCCAGGAAGAAATAAGGTGCTCGTATGATCTTTGCCATCACGATCAAGAAAATGACATGCACTGAGATCCACATTAAGCCCACCGCGAAATATCCGGGATTTTCCATAATGGCCAACACATCCATTTTCATTCCTATAGAAGCTACCAAAATAAAAATGAATACCGAACCGATTTTGGAGGCCCCCGCCCCTTCCATTTCACGCAACTTGGTGAGTGATGCCAGTATGCCTAGTGTAGTGGCAGTTACAATCAACCAGAAAAATTCCTTGTGCAGGCTTAGTTTCTTTAACTCCGGATAATGTTCTCCAATAGCAGGAGCTACTGCGTCTGCAATGAGGTGAGCAAATCCGGTAATGCCAAATGCCACACCAAGGATAATCATCAAATCAGCGGTAGTAGGTATTTTGGCGATGCTGAGACTGTAATCCTCCATTTTCTTCTTCAGTGCTTCAATCGCTGAACTGTCGGCCTTAAAGAACCGATCAATTTGTGCATGTCTGCCTATTCCTATCAACAATGCTGCAAGCCACAACTCGCCTACCAATATATCAACGGCGATACTGGTAGAATACAGGTCACCACTGGGTGCAAAGACCTCAAACATGGCTGCCTGATTGGCACCACCACCAATCCAGCTTCCTGCAATGGTGCTCATGCCACGCCAAACCGCCTCAGGACCAATACCTCCCACCCATGCTGGGTTAATCCACGACGCAAGTATGATGGCAATAGGTCCACCGATCACAATGCTAATGGTTGCCGTAAAGAACATGATCAGTGCTTTTGGTCCCAACTTTACAATCTCCTTCAAATCAATACTGATGGTGAGTAGCACAAGACATGCTGGCAACAAATAACGGGACGCCACAAAGTACACCCTGGATTGATCAGGATCTACCAACCCGAATGTGTTGAGCAATGAAGGCAAAAAATAACACAATAAAATGATTGGAACGACACTGTAAAACTTCTTCCAGAATGGTGTATTCAATATGGATGTCTTGAATATTATGGCCAGCATCAGCATCAGAATGCCAAATATGATGGCATCATTGGTGATGAGTGCTTCATTGGTCACTTCAGGCATAGGTTCAGGGTTTTATGTTCATTAAGCGCCCAAATATATGGAGGAATTAATAAATGGGTTTAGGATATAGAATTTAGGATCTTGAATCTTGGATTTAGAATCTTGAATCTTGGATCTCTGGTGTCCGGAAAAAATTAACTCAAGTATGATTATTTTGGACAAATGTGATTCTTAATTGGGGAGGATGGGAAATGGCGGGCGGCTTGTGCGATGATGGCCGTGTTGCAGGATTGGGCTGGGTTTGCGCGAAAAGGGGCATTGGGGGGCCGTGTGCTAATAATTTCCCAAAGACTTTTTCCTTAGTTTTTGGTCTTTCAAAAAGTAAGTGCCTCCGCGGCAAAAGCGGTGGAAGGTGTGATTCTACAAGAAAATGGAAATTACTTGTAATACTACCTTCATTTTAGAAATTTACCAAAAAGAGTGTCTACTGCATGTATTCAGCTAAAATTATTCGTTCTGAGATTTATTCCGGACACCAATGAATCTTGGATTTAGAATCTTGAATCTTGGATTTAGAATAATTGAATTTAGAATTTTAATTGGGCCTCTTCATTTCATATGCCTACCCCTTTGTCATGTGACAACTGATAAACCATTCTCTTACATCATACGCTTTTGATGAAGCCAGGCTTTTAGTTTTAGAATATTGAATTTCGCACCGTTTCTTATGCCGGAATTGTTGACCTATTTTCTCCTCTTTTACCAGTATCCCAAGCAATGATTTGAGGGTGGACCAATTTGGTGTACTTTTTTAATTTCTTCCAGTACAAAATCATTGCTATCGCTACAACGTCAAGTAACAAAAATATTACGCTTCCCTCCGGTCCGAAGACACCTCCAGTCAGCAGATTATCCGCTGTGGTTATGTTGAGCAGTGACACTTTGGGGATGTTGCCGCTGATCGCAAATCCAAAAATGGCTCCCTCACACAGGTTCCATGCGAAATGCATCCCGATCGACATCCCTAATCGTCCTGTGATCACAAAAGGTACGCACATCATCATGGCGTCAATTGCCAGGTTGATGGTAGATATGGTAGTCGCTCCTTCATTTCCCATGTGTGCCAACCCGAAAAAGGGGGCAATCAGTACCAAAATGATCACTGCTCTCTTTGTAGGATCTTTCTTTACATTTCGCAATGCTTCAAATACTATAAAAAACAGGAACCCTCTAAAAAATATCTCTTCTACACTGCTTCCTACGATCAAACCATACAGCTCCGCAAAAAATCCCTGCCAGAAGGTGTAATCAAATGAATAGTCTGAAGCATTGTTTTTGAAAAAACCAGTTATCTCCAGGTTATCAGTGAAATACATCACTCCAAAAAATAATGAAATCTGAACTGTCGTAATGACCATCCCAAACCAAAATTCAGTGAGCCATCGCTTATTCAGTAACAAGCCGTATTTCCCAAAAGAAGACCGGTCGAAATACCTGATCTGGATATATAAACTTGCCAGTACTGAAACAAAATAAATGGTGGCAGAAACACCCCCTCTTAATAGTCCCGGATCCATTAGCTTCTGCAGCACCACCTGTAGTGGGATATTGATGAGAAAGGTGATGAAAACAAATATTAATAATCGCCAAATCGGACGCACTTTGCCCAGGGAATTAAAGATAATCTTACGCATGTTTATTGAGTTTTATGACCGTTGTTAATACAATCACAATGATAGACGTGACATGCCTTTAAAAATAGAATGAAATTAGCCGGGTAAAAAAAAGTTTAGTTTCTCATGTATTTAGGAGTGATTGCCACATACAGTTTGAACATCCTGGTCATGTGGCTCTGGTCTGAAAAGCCGCAGGTGAAAGCGATTTCTGTGAGCGAAAGATTTGTATGGTGCAACAGATGAATGGCGTTCTTGATTTTCACCTTCCGCATGTAATCTCCTAAAGAAACCTGATAGTATTTTTTGAAGTACTTCGAAATGGTCACCGGGTGAACGTTGAACTCAGCTGCCAGTTCGTCCAATGCAATGAATTCATTCCATCGATCCTCTATCATTTCCCTTACATGATCCAGCCAAATGGGTTTTGTTGATACTTCCTCCCTGGCGAATAAACGAATCAAAGCTGATTGGATGGAATCGGCAGAATATATATCATTAATTCTCAACTCATTATAAACCTGAATCAGATCCAGGTAGGTCTCAACCATTTTAGGTCCAGACAGATTCAGGTGCTCAAAAGCCAGGTCATTTTTCTGGAAGAACTCGCTTTTAAATTCCAGGTTGAGGTTTTTAGAGGGATGGGCGGTAAACCTGTTTCGATGCACTTCCCCCTGATCATAGGCCATGATCTTGCCTGATGTCACCTGAAGGTCTTTGTGTTTACGGGATTCCTGGTTCCCTCCCTGAAGGATTAATGATAAGTGAATGTCTTCATGACAATGCCAATCCTCAGATACCGGTTTGGTGTATTGAACTACAGAGACGGCACAATCATCCAGATGGAATTTCTCATTTGTTGTCCCTAAAAAATTGTTGTGTTTTAATTCCAATCCATTCCCTTTGATCTGAGCTTAACGGGATATGGAATATGGGGTTGCCTCTATTTCAATGTAATTTCATTGGTCATCACCAAATCAGAAAAAAGCAGCGGCCCTCCGACCGCTGCAAAATCCAATTATCGCTTCAACAATCTACCGCTTCTTCTCATTCCTTTTATTCGATACAGGTATAGCCCCTGATCCAGTTGACTTAGATCCAGTTTTACTACGGATGCTTGTGGCATGATACTTTCAGTGAATACGATCGCACCATTGGTACCATAAAGTTCGATCATAATTGGTTCATTGCCTGTTTGTTCCTGTAATTTGATGTATACAATGTCTGAAAACGGATTAGGGTACACCGAAAAACTGTCTGCATTTTCATGTACATCTTCTTCCGACATATCGGGGCGCATGTTGCTGGTGGCTTCAGCATTAGAGCTTGTACTGCCATCTCCCAGGAAGCCACCCCTACCCCAAGTGTAGATGAACTCATTGGACTGGTTGGCCAAAACCTGGTGTTCACTGTTGACCGATTTGAACAAAATATTAGGGTTAACAATTTGCAGGCTATCAATTGCCGGGGTAGTTTCTTCGGAGGTGAAAGTACGTCTTCCTAAGCTTCCAAAACTATTTCTTCCCCACAACCAACACATGCCATCTGCTTTCACCACACTGACAAACTCATCGCCTAAATCAATTGCCTTGATACTACCCAGTGGTACCGTTGATGAAGGAGACTCAAATACAATCACAGGGCTACCAGAGTAATCAGCGCTGGTAGATGCCGTTGTTGAGAATAAATTCGGAGCATTGTTCACTTTTCCTCCCCACATTTTAATTGTGCCATCAGTTTTTAACCCCATCCCAACTCTCCTGGAAGCGCTGATCTCTTTGTATCTGTCAGTTCCACTACCATCAATAGGAAAGGGAGAGACTACCGGATAAGAACCTGAGGTACTACCACTTGTAGATTTTTTACCCCAAACTTCGACAGTATTGTCAGCAAACAAAACAAAAGTGTTGTAGGCGTGTAATGCCGTAGTAAACACATCCCCGACTGTAGCAATACCCACCGGAAGGTCCCGGGTAGTTGTGGTTCCATCTCCAAGTTTGAATTGATCGTTGGCTCCCCAGGCAAAAAGGTTACCATTCACATCAATGGCATTGACGTGATCACCACTACCTGAAAATCCTCCCTGAACTGCTCCCTCAATATGTACAATATCAAATAGTGACAGCTTAACGGGCGTAAGGTGCACAGACACACTTCCCATCGTACCGACACCACACTCTCCAAATGAATTGTCGCCCCAGGCAAATACACTTCCAAAGACGTCCAATGCAAATGCAGCTTCATCAGTACCCGCGATTGCGATGATGTCAGTTAATAACGTATTTTGAATTTCCGTGGTAATGTCAGATGTAGAACCGGTTCCCAATCCTGTGTGTTCCCCGGTAACCCAGAGTGTACCGTCTGCTTTTAGCATGTAGGAATTACTGTGTGTGGCAAGCACGGCTATCTTTCCACTGATCACATCAAATTTATTGAACAAAATCCGGTCAGCAAATGCAAGCCCAATTTGTCCTTTTGTTCCTGCTCCGCTACCAGTAAGGTCTCCATCAGATTCCAGCATGAGTGAGAAGTTGTTGCCAGCAGCCAGACCAACAGCCATGTTTATACCCAATAGCACCGGCGAAAACTCCTCAGGTGCAGAACTGCTGAGCTGCCCCCTGTCGTTGGCTCCAAAACCCCATAAGTCACCTGCTGCATCTACATACAGTGTATGCCTGCTCCCTGCAGTAATTGTTCTTACCCGGTTAGTAACCATCTGTGCCTGCGGTATAATGAAGGTAGACGGTACAGATTTCGAAATAGGACCGATTCCCAATTGACCATTGAACCCATTCCCCCAAGTCCATAAATTACCATTGACGTCCAGTGCCACACTGTGCACATTTCCGGCAGATATGGAGATGATTTTTTCCAGGTCCGCTCCGGCAAAATCCTGAATTACAACTGGTATATCAGAGAATGTTGTGCTGGTTGGTAAACCGATCTGACTACCAGTGTTATCCCCCCAGGCATTGACTTTTCCATCTAATATGGCCAGACTGTGCTCAGCTCCGGCCGTTACCAAAGTCACCCCTTCCAACGGACTAATTCCACCACTATTCACCACAGCTGCCGGAAGCTCAAAGGGTGTACTTCCTGTGCCCTGGCCACACTGTCCACTGATATTTCCTCCCCAGGAGATTACAGTTCCATCACTTTTCAGCGCCAGGTTGTGATTGCCACCAGCAGCAATGCCAATAATATCACTGACTCCCGGGACCTGGAATGGCACTAAGGATCGTGCCATTGTACCTGGTGAGACACCCAATTGACCCGTGCTGTTATCACCCCAGGCCCAGACAGTACCGTCGGCTCTCAGCACGAGGCTATGAAAATTACCCGCAGAGACTGCAATCACGTCTGTCAGCCCTCCCACTTTTGCTGGCGTAAATGTCATGCCTCCCAGCACACCATTACCCAATTGCCCGCGATTGTTGTTCCCAACACACAACACCTCTCCATCCTGGATGAATATGCTATGCTCATGACCCCCAGACAATAAAACTTCTGATCTTGCTGGGTTTGTGCTTGTGTTTCGTTCCCGGTCATGACCATATAGGGTACAGACCAGGCAAATAGCTGTAATAAGTAAAGTGATCTTTTTCATGTGTATACAATTAGATTTTCAATGGTCACATGGAATGTTCTGGAACGTTTTGAACCAAATGTTGACAATTGCACCTCTTATATTCATACTCGGTTGTTATATCACTTCCTTTATGAACATTTCATGGATTTTTTTGATCCAAGATCGACAGCCAAAGGATCAAACTCCAGACAAAATTGGCGAGTTGACCAAGGTAATTGGTAAGATGATCGTTCTGATTGGTGGGCTGAATTGAGTCAATCTTTGATGTGACTTCTTAAACTATACAGGTGGAAGCACCTCAAAGTCATTCCGATCCAGTTGGTCAATGATCTCCAGGGAATCATATTTTTGTTGCCAGCCGAGTGATGATTCGCAATAGGAGGAGTCGTATACCCTATCGATGACCTTTGGAAATTGCCAGTTCCTTTCGTCAAATATCCTGGCAAGCCGGGGGCACTTCTCTCGTATTACACTTTCAGGGTTTTCATATAGTCTGTTGCGATCGGACTTCCCGAATGGCGTTTTCCCGGAAACCACGAAAATGTCGAATGGTTTTTTATGCTCCACCAATCCCGCCAATAGGTGAGCCTCTGCAACATCCCGGTAATCCACTCCCCTGTGTAGCCTGTATATTGCCATTACTGGTGCGGGTTCAGGGAAGCACCGCGACATCCTGAGTACGCGTACTATCAATTTCGAACTGGCGTAAGATTGCAAAATATGCTCAGCATCAAGTTTTGTTTGGTGATAGATCGTTCTGGGCTGTGGTGTTGTTTGCTCATTAACCCACACGGCTTGTCCCACACCCATGTTGGCATTTCCATAAAGTGCAGTAGTGCTGGTAAATATTATTTGACTCACGCCACATTCAATAGCAGCCTTACAGATTTTCTCTGTCGCATCTACATTGACTGTTCTAAACTCGTTCTCAGTAATCAGACCCACATGAGGTGCATGGTAAGCAGCTGCATGAAATACTGTATCCACTCCTTCAAAGAGTTGCAACAAACTTTCATAGTCCCTGATGTCTTTGATCTGTGAGGTGGCTGAAGATGGGGATACATCCACCCCAATCACCTGATAGTCTCTACAAAGTCTCCAATGAAGGGCACGACCAATGCGGCCACTGCTGCCAGTTATGACAACTTTTTTCATTTACGGGAGTGTAATTGTTGCATTATAAATCGCGGTTAGAAATTATAACCAATGTGGAATATAACTCCGAAATGGGATTTAAAACCACTTTCGGTTTCCACAAACTCCTGGGAGTATGAATCAGGATAATAATTGATTCCCGGTTGTAATTCCAGTGAAATGGTCATGTTTTGAGAAATCTCGGTATAGACTCCCGGCTGAATACCCAGCGTCATGGTCTTGATTTTATCGAGTCTGTTATAAGTATAGGTGTAGTAACCTCCAACATATGGTTTGAGCCAAAATCCATCTTCGAAGAGGTTCTGCAAATACTTGTTAACAATCATGGTGGCCCCAATCTGACTAAATCCTGGTGCTTCCTTGTAAAACCGATAATTGGCAATTGTTCGGAGCTGTAAACCGATACCGTTGCGCTCACCAACACGCAATTCGTATACTAAAGGAATAAAGTTTGTTTCCAGTGCATCAATGGTATCATAAGGTTCAAAAAGGAAGGAAGGCAACACCCCAATGTAGTTATTTTTCAAAGTGGTTTCCTGGGCCAGAATAGTACTGGCTGCAAGCATCAGAACAATCAGAACAAACGGCCTTATTAATACGGTGCTCATAGATAATTTGTGGGTTATGCTAATTGTAAGCTGCAAAATTATCAGTTGTTTGGCTTGATTGCAATAGAGGGGCTGGTGCCCATTGGAGAATGATTTGATTACGAGTTGTTGAACGTTGGCATTTTCGCTGATTAGATATCACCAAAACTATCCCCACCAAAATCTCCGGCATCATAACTACCAAAGCCACCATCACTAAAATCGAACGCAGTATCAAACGATTCGAAAGATGAGTTAAAGTGATCAAGGTTATCAAGGAATGCATAAAGTAGCAATTCAAACTGGTCTGTTCTGTCCAAATAATCAATTTTCGGACCTGCGGTTAAATTTCCCAACTCCTCGAAGATCGGCTTTAGTTTCCCAACCAATTCATCGTTGAAATTTTCCAGTAGCAAAACATTTGATCCCAGCCTGGACAATATTTTTTTGGCCTCTTCGGGATTGTTGTAAACTGTGCGGGATAAATTAGCATTTGCATCATCCAGAATCGCTTTCAGTTGCTTTCTAACTTTAATACCTGTTTTGCTCAGCACAAAAAAGTTCAGGTATTTGAGCCCTGAAGAGGTTTTGAAATAACCAGCTTGTTGCAGCTCTTTGTAAACAAACGCTCTTTTAAAGCCTGGACCCCTACCGCATTCTCCGTATATCTTTTGAATTAAAGTGCGCACCTGATACTCTCGATCATCCTGAAGAAAGGGGGCAATAAAAGGGTCCTGATGATCATTGGGGCTATAATCATGAAACCGCTCCCCTCTTGAAACAAAGGTATACAGTCTTTCTCTATGACTCCTGGGGTGAGGTAATCTCCAGTCACGATATACCTTAAGATATCCGTTAAAAACCAAATCAAGGAAACTGTATTTCATCAGGTTTCTCCCGGCAACACCCAGTGGGGCAAGGAGCATGAGGGTTTGTGCAGGTGAGAAATGTCTTAATTCCATGGCGTGATGAATTTCTAACAAGCAAATCTAGTAACATCTGTATTCAGCAGCAAATCTCATTTAATACTCAATCAATAGTGATTTGTATGACTGCTTCCAGATATTTCCAAGTTTAATTAATCGATTATATGCGGTTATTGTTGGTACCCGGAAGCGGTAATACCTCCGTTTTTCAATCCAATCCATCCAAATGAAATTCTCTACGCCCTTGCTCCCGGTAAAATCAAATTGAATCGGAGACTTTCCTTCACCCTCATAGTCTGATATTTTCATTCTAAACCTGGGAAGATCCCTGAACTGATATACTATGGGCTCTTCATTGTCAATTGCGATAATGAACCCACTTTCTTTGAATTCGAGCGTACCAATTTTAGTTATCCCCGACACGACATGGACCCAAGGATAACAGGGCTCAGCAGCATCACTAAAATAGCCATGTAAATAGCAAGTGTAATCACCCAATTCCAATGATCTATCTGGTCCACTTCCAAGAATAGGTAAACATGAATAATCAGAAACACACTAAGCATCAAATACCTCAGCAACCTATACGACGAGTGGTACTTATTTTGATAAAGGTCCAATATCATAACAGATGTTTAACTTTTCTCATTCCAGCTGATGATTTACCTTCCTGAGGCTAAATTAATACAATTTCCCAGCTTTCTGACCTCAAAACTATTCTTATCAAAATATTACCTTACCAACACCCGTGGTTGAAGTTGGCGTCACGGGTGTTGAAGTTCCTGCCAATTACAGCACAGCGCTGTAAGCAAAGTAAAAATTTGCAATGCCCAGTATTACGCTCGAAATCATGAGCCATTTGCTGGAAGGTTCTTTGGCTTTGCGATAGACCATCAGGAAGGAAACAAGGCTAATGAAATAAAATATACAGCCAAATCCACCAAGAATATCACTGGTGGTCCCACCGGTAGCATCAGCGAGAGATTGCACAGCCCCGGATCTGGTGATCATTCTGATGTCAAATAAATTGCTCAAAAATATGACTGAGCCCAGAATAAAGAATACAGTTCCTACTTTCTTCATTGATTTAAGGTTTGGTTAAAAGTGATTAAGGTAATAATATAACGATCTCCGGGGAGCCTGTCAAGGTCGATGGTGACAGAATTTAAATGGTTCTATGGCTAAAGTTTTGCGAAGGGCTGATTAAAGCATGGTTTAAATCAATTTAATCCAGTTGATCCTCCAAAGATCTGATCACACGCTTTGGCAATTTTTTGCAGTCATCAACATGCTTTGGAGTTACCACCTTCAACATAAAACTGTTGAGTGGTTCTGTAAAAACTATACATCCGGACCCAAGTATCTAACCCAAGGTTCTAATTCAATCCCACCTCAGGGACTCCACCGGGTTTTTCCTTACTTCTTTGCCTACATGAATGGATACAGTAAGCCAGGCAATAGCAAATGAGAGTAAACCACCAATCATAAAATACAGCGGACTCATCTCCACATGGTAAGCAAACCCATTGAGCCAGTTGGACATGAAGTAGTACGCTATGGGCGAAGCTACAAAAAATGAAATGATCACTAACCAGGCAAACTCCCGTGATAGTAGCAGCATCAATTGTTTGTTTCCTGCGCCCAATACTTTACGTATACCAATCTCCTTGATTCTTTGCTGCACCGTGATAGCGCTCAAGCCAAACAGCCCCATGCAGCCAATTAATATCGACAATCCTCCGATCACTCCCAACACCGCACTCATTTGCTGATCTGATCGATAAAGTGTTTCGAAATGTTCGTCTAGGAATTGATAACTGATGGGTGTAGTTGAATACTTTGCATAAATGGTTTCCAACTGGTTGAGTCCCTCCTTTAGGTTATTGCCATTGACCTTGACCACCATTTCCCGGAAACTCCACATCTCATTGACCATGATCACCAGGTTATCTATTTCATTATGGAGGGTGTTGAAGTTAAAGTCCTGCACTACGCCGATGATCGTCCCTAGTGAGTCGTTAGGATACCAACCCATTCCGGCCCTGGTACCAATGGGGTCAGATAGTCCCAGGTCTTTTACCATGGATTCATTTACGACAAAGGCCAATCCTCGATCCTGGGCCATGTCTTGCGAAAAAGTACGCCCCTGCAACAACTTAATGCCATGGACCTCCAGGTAATCCATGTCCACATACAAACTGGAGGGCACTAAAAAACTTATTCCCGAGTCAAGCTTAACCTTAAAGCCTCTTTGATGAAAATCATTGCCCAGTCGGTGACCTGAAGCGGTAACACCTATTATATTGGACTGATTTAACAATTCCTGTTTCATCACCTCGTAATTAGCTCTGACTTTGTCATCTTTTAGTGGTACCTGAATGATATGGTCCTTATCGAAACCAAGATCTCTGTTGTTGATGTATTTGAGCTGCTGAATAACAATTACGGTTGAAACGATCATACCTATGGCCAGGCTAAATTGCAACACCACCAGACCACTTCTGAAATAGGATCGCACCACTTTAAGGTACACCCCTTTCATCACATTGACTAGTCCAAAACTGGAAATGATAAGTGAAGGGTAAATGCCCGCCAGCATCCCAATAATGATGGTTGCAGCGATAATACCTCCCATAAGCTTCCAGTCTCCCAGGACCGACAGCAATGAGAAATCTCTTTCTATAAGGTTATTAAGATATGGAAAGGCGCCCCACAAAATGATCAATGCCAGTAATAGCGCAATAAACGCCATCAATATAGATTCCATCTGAAACTGAATGATGAGCTGCTGGCGAAAAGCTCCCAGCGTTTTTCTCACACCCACTTCTTTTGCGCGGTAACCGGACCTAGCAGTGGTGAGGTTCATGAAGTTGATCGTAGCAATTATTAACAACAATAGGCCAACCAGCCCAAAAACATACAGGTGCTTGCGGTTGAATTTCCTGAAGTTATTGTAGTCATGAACGAGATGAGACGAACCAAGGTGAATGTCTTTCAGGGGTTGCAGGTAGAGGGTATAGTTTTCGCTCCAGTTCTTGCCGCTTAACTTATCCAAAGTCTCTGGAAACGTGTTTTGCAATTTACCAATGTCTGCCTCTTTATTGACCTTAACATAGGTGGTCACAAAACTTCCGGTAAATTCATTATCGAAATTCTCCCTTGTTTTACCAAAGTAATCCAGAGAAAACAGCAGATTGAATTGTAAATGTGAATTAGCAGGGACGTCCTTAAAAACACCGTTTACAGTAAAAGTATTGTCATCAAACTGGAAAGTTCTCCCAACAACATCTGTACTACCGTATAATTTGAGTGCTGTGGCTTCAGATATAACTACGGTACTGTGATCACGCAAAACAGATTCCGGACTTCCGTGAAGCAAATCAAAATTGAAGAACTGAAAGAAGTTATTATCCACTGTCTTGATGTCTGCTACCAATACACCACGATCCTCCACTTTGACTACCTGTTCTCCTCCTACCATGACGCGAACGTAGCTGCTCAATTCCGGATAGTGAGCCGTAAACTGAGGCCCTACTCCTCCCATGGTAAATGGTATATCCTGTCCTGTGGAACCTTCATATTGCTCAGTCTCCCAAAACCTGTAGATATCATCCGGTTGAAAATTGTCATAGGAAGTTTCTTCCTGAGCAAACAGAAAGATGACCATACAGATGGCCATTCCAAGAGATAAACTGGAGACATTGATCATGGAGAAGGTCTTGTGTTTCAGGAGGTTTCTCCAGGCGCTTTTAAAATAGTTGTTGTACATGCTTTGAGTGATTGAGTACCTTGTTAAAAAGTTGTTTTTAATAATGCCTGGCCTAAGCAATCGAATGGTCTCCCAAAAAAGTAATAGTCCTGGAATCCGTGAGGTTTCGAGCCATTCCTCATATAGTTCTCTCAGGTCGCCTTCCAGGTCCTCAGCCAGCTCCGGCTTACAAAACCATCTGAGCCATTTCAATATCCAGGGTGGTGGATTACCGCTTTTGTTACTATGCATATTACTTGAAATCAAAGGCCATATCCGGAATTGCATCCCACAGTTGTTTGCGGGTAGCCATGACCTGTTCCAATGCTGTTTTGCCATAAGGAGTTACTTTGAAGAATCGCTTTCTTTTTCCTCCTCTTACAGCTGTCGCTTCTCCAAATTCAGATTCCAGGAAGCCCTTTTTCTCAAGCCGGTCCAGCGCAGTACGCATGGCTCCTACACTAACCTTTCTGTTGAGTCGCTCTTCTATTTCCTTTTTGATGGTAATGCCATACGCGTTGTTGTACAAAACCGCTACGGTCAGCATTACCACCTCTTCAAACTCACCTATTGAATACTTACTCATTGGTTTAATCTATGATTACAATTTCTATTCATCCTTCAATACATCTACAGGATTACAACTTGCTGCCTGGTATGACCTGATACTTACTGTAAGTG
Organism: Cyclobacteriaceae bacterium; assembly: GCA_965243755.1. Taxonomy (GTDB): domain Bacteria; phylum Bacteroidota; class Bacteroidia; order Cytophagales; family Cyclobacteriaceae; genus JANSWY01. The sequence goes on along the minus strand of CBDEVW010000006.1, from coordinate 969,048 downwards.
CACCAACAACGAATGCCATTATACCTGCCATTACAAACTGGAACCAGTCAAGATCCACCCGAAATTCAAAACCCTGGAGCCAAAGGTTCAGATAGTAATATCCCACGGGTATTGCCAGTACAAATGCAAGTATCATTAATAGCCCATACTCCCTGGACAACAGGTAAATGATGTGGCTGATCTCGGCTCCATGTACTTTTCTGATGCCTATCTCCTTGGCTCTTTGTGAAGCAGTGTAGGAGGCCAGTCCAAGTAATCCCAGACATGAAATAATTATTGCAATTACTGCAAATAGTTTAGTCAGGCTACTTAAGGTCATCTCCGACTGATATTGCATTTGATACTCGTCATCCAAAAACCGGTATCGGAATGGGTGTGACGGGTTCATTGTGGTGGTTAAGTCTTCAATTTCTGCCAGGGTCTCTGATAGATCACCTTGTGTTTTAATAAAAGCGACAAATGTAGAAGATGGATCATAACGCACGATCAGTGGTTCTATCGGTTCATACATGCTGGCCATATGAAAATCATTGATCACGCCTACGATTTTACCCTCTGTTCCCCATACCCTTAGGTTTCCTCCTACCGGGTTTTCATACCCGATGATTTTTGCCGCCACTTCATTCACAAGGTAACTGGCAGAATCAGCCCCGAATTCCGAAGAAAACATTCTTCCCTGGAGCAGTTTAACACCAAAAGTTTCCAGCCAATCATCGCCGATGGTAAGCACATTGATTTCCACCACATTGGAAGGGTCCTTGCCATCCCAGGAAGCACCACCGGTAGACCTGCCATAATCCAGGGGGTTTCCTGAAGTGGTCGTGACAGATTTCACACCAGGAATCTTTAGAAGTTCTTCTTTATAAGTCTCCGACTGTCTCCAAAGGTTGCCTTCCATCTGAAGGTAGATCAGATTATCTCTGTCCAGTCCCAGGTTCTTGGTCAGGATATATTGCATCTGATCATTGACCACCAATGTACCCATAATCAATAATACGGCAATCACAAATTGAAATACCACCATACCCCTCCGTACCATAATGGATGCTGCACTATGTTTGAATGTTCCCTTTAAGGATTCAATAATCTTAAATGACGACAAGAGCAAAGCAGGATAACTTCCAGATAACAAGCCTGTTATCAACACCAGACTAATGAACAGTATGCCCACCTGAAAATTGGTCACTCCGATAGATAATTGCTTACCGGTCAGTTCATTAAAATATGGAAGTGCCAGCCAAACAACTACCAGTGCCAACAAACCAGCAATCGCAGACATTAGGATTGCCTCTACAAAAAACTGTTGACGAAGGGATTTCCGCCCTGCCCCCAACACCTTTCTCAATCCTATTTCTTTGGCCCTTCTACCTGCTCTGGCTGTAGCAAGGCTCATAAAATTCATACTGGCAATGATTACAAGGAATATGGCGATAACAGAAAGCACCCTTACATACTCAATCCTTCCACCTGATGGCACCCCATTTTCCATCCGTGAGTGCAGGTATGATTCAGAAAGCTGCTGGATCACAATCCTTTCATCGGATTCATTATTGGTATGTTTATTGATTTCCTGCTCAATCCTGCTGGCCACCTGATCCCGTGTGTTCTTATCTTTCAGTGTAAAGACCATTCCAAACCCACCATTGTACCAACTACTCACCCAACTATTCATCGCCATGTATTCCTGCGCCGGCAATATCCAATCAAACTGCAGTGATGAGTGCCTGGATGGATTCTCAAAAACGCCAGTTACGATGAAGTCTTTCCGGTCATCAATTCTTACCATTTTACCGAGGGCACCATCTTCTTTCATCCAATGGCTACCAAATAATTTCTCTGCGACCCTGCGTGATATCACTACATTGTTTAACTGACTAAGCATGGTATTGGCATCCCCAACTAAAAGGGGATATGAGAAAACACTAAAGAATTCCGGAGAAGCGTAAAATCCGGATTCATAGCTTTTCTTTTCATCTTTCTGAAATACCTTTTCCATCTCCCATCCAACTAGGGTCACATCTTCTACTTCGGGGTACTCCTCTTCCAGAACAAATTCTAAAGGCTGTGGAATTCCAGGTGTAGTAATGATCTCCCCGTTCCCCTGGTACATATTGCGCCAGATGAGGAATGTGCGATCCTTTTTCTCATGAAAGGCATCCATGGCATATTCATCCTGAACCCAAAGGAAAATGATAGCGCTTGCTGCTACTCCAATAAGGAGTCCAAGTAAATTGATGGCTGTATAGCCTTTGTATTTCAAGGCATTTCGCCAGGCGATAAGTAGGTTGTTTCGTAGCATACCTGTGTGAATTAAGTTTGAGTTTGACCAAAAGTTTTTGACGATCCCAGGTCTAAACAGCAACAAAACATCTCTGATGAAAGCCATGCGGGCAAGCGAAGGGCGTTTACTGACACGTTCTTCGAACAATTCCATCAGATCCCCTTCTACATCCTCCAGCAAATCCGGGTGACAGAAAAACCGAAGGAACCTTAGCACCAGTGCTGGTGGTTTGGGTAAAGAATCGTTAGGAAAATGGTGTGCCATGGGCTCCCCTTTTAAGTTGAGTTTATAGACCTTTGAGTATTAAAGTCTCAAATGTAACTTAAATATTTAAGTCCTAAAAGTAGTTTTTATTTTTTTTGAAATGGGAAGTGAGTTGGGAACTCGAAATTGGAAGTTGGAAGCATTCGTGGGTGCGAGGAACTTTATGGCTGCAATTGATAGACTGGAGACGGAAGACCGAAGACCGAAGTATTGGGGAGTTGGAAGCACGAAGTTAGGAGTTTTCGTGAGTGCTGGAAATTGTAGGGACCGTTCTAAAAAAAACAGGAGACGGAAGACCGAAATTTTTGCGAGTGCACATAATTATAGAGCTGCTTTTAAAAATCATCCTGTCATATCCTGCCCAATCCTTAAATCCTGTACAATCCTCTAATAACTTATAACCACCTGCTCTCCAGTTTTAGCTGCTTTGTATATGGCTTCCACAATCGCTATGTCTCTTGCTCCTTCCCTGCCAGGAACCATGACGGGTTGATTATTCATTATTGCCAACGCATCGTCATCCATTTGCCGTGCTTGCTGATTGGAAATTGTCGGAGGAAGTTTACGGCCATCGCTTGTAGTTTCACTAATACCTCCATAGGCCTGAAATGGTGATAAGCCATACCAGCCTTTTTCACAATTGACCTTTAAATTGTTCATACTTCTACCAAGACTGGTACTGCATGATGCTGTAGCACCGGATGGAAATTTTAAAGTAAAATAGGTGGTTTCATCTACTTCGGCATAAATCTCTTTTCTTGTATTCTCATGCCTGGCAGATACAGTAACCGGTTCCTCTCCTGTGACATATCTTGCCGCATTCAATGGATAAACCCCTATATCATACATGGCTCCTCCGCCTAGTTCCTTGTTTTGTTTCCAGTGATTTGTTCTTCCATCATAATAGCCCGCATGAGCAGAAAGATCAATGATCTTACCATAAGGCATGGTTTGAGACCATTGAATGATCTCCCTGGTTTTGGGTTCATGTTGCATCCTGTATCCAATGGAAAGTTTCACCTTGTTGCTCTCACATGCCTGAATGATCTGATGACATTCAACATAAGTACGGGCCATAGGTTTCTCACACCATACATGTTTGCCTGCATTAGCTGCAACAATGGCATATTTGGCATGAAGCCCCGTGGGCAAGACGATATACACCACATCTATCTCATCATTATTGGCAATCTCATGCATGTTATCATAGTCATAGATATTCGTATCCCTGAGCTTATACCTTTTTTGCCACACAGGGATTTTCCATGGACTACCCGTAACAACCCCCTTTAATTCACAATTTTGGGTCAATTGAAGTGCTGGTGCCAATAAATCTGTGGAGTAATACCCAAGCCCTACCAACACAACACCCAGCTTCTTTTGTTTTGGAACAATGATATTAGCAAAACCAGTAGAAGTACCAACGCCCAATACCCCAAGCGTATGAATAAATGATCTTCTTGAAAGTGTCATATCATAAGTTACAACAGATCATTGGAGAATCCATGCAATCTTTGTAGTTAGAAGTTGGAAGCGCGAAGTTGGAAGTGTTTTGTGGGTGCTGGGAACTATAGGGCTGCCTCTCAATAGACCGGAGACGGAAGACCGAAGACCGGAGTATTGGGGAGTTGGAAGTGTTTTATTAGGTGATGGGAACTATAGGGCTGCTTCTAAATAGACCGAAGACGGAAGACCGAAGACCGGAGTATCGGATAGTTGGAAGTGTTTTATTAGGTGATGAGAACTATAGGGCTGCTTCTAAATAGACCGGAGACGGAAGACCGAAGACCGGAGTATTGGGGAGTTGGAAGCACGAAGTTGGAAGTTGGAAGTGTTCGTGGATGCAGGGAATTGTAGGGCTACATTCATAAGACCGGAGACGGAAGACCGGAGTTTTGGGTGTTCACATAATTAAACTATTATCCTGTCACATCCTGTCTCATCAATATATCCTGTCACATCCATTTATCCTGAATTGTTAGGACACAAACCAAATAGCCAAAAGCCGAACAGCCAAAAAAGCCAATAGCCAAACAGCTAAAAGCCAAAAGCCAAATCACCAAAAGCCAACAGCCAAACAGCCAAAAGCAAACAATCACACTTGGGAGCTACTAACATTCACCTGCACGGGCTGCTTGTTCTCATCAATTGCCACAAAAGTGAATTTCCCGGAAATGGCATGTTCGCGTTGATCAGAATACATTTGTTCGATATAAATATCTACACTGATACTCAGGCTGGTTTTTCCTACGCGGATAACTTTTCCTACCAGTTCTACGATGGTTCCAGCAGGAATGGGTTTCTTGAAATCTATCTGGTCACTACTTACTGTTACCATTCTTTGTCGGCTAAACCTGGTGGCAGTGATAAAGGCAACTTCGTCCATCAACTGCATGGCGGTCCCGCCGAAGAGGGTGTCGTAGTGATTGGTGGTGTTGGGAAACACTGCTTTGAATATCCTGGTTTCTGAGTTTTTAATGCGCTGTTCTAGTGTCATGAAGTTAGGAGTCTGAATGGCTAAGATAGGAGTTGAAAACCTAAGGAGAAAAGATAAAAACCTGGTATTTGAAATAGCATCTACTGGAATAAGGTCACCTACAGAAAACTTTCTATATGCTTTAAATATGCTGTAGGAAAATCCAACTTTTTAGCAAGCTTCAAAAGTGCCGTTGCATAGGCTGAATTGGTCCCAGTCATTAATTCGATAGGCAGGTTATAACATGTGGCAACCTTCGTCCCTCCTTCATCCAATACCACACTTACCTCTTCTGGTACATAATCAGCAACACTATTTTCTGAGTATAACCCTATTATTTTCTCCTCATCCACATCCATTAGCAATCCGTAGGCTCTATTATTTTCGGCAGGAATCAGGGAAGCACGGTTGCCTATTTTCAAAGTATAATGTTCCAGGTAACCCATTTCAATATTATCCGGGTAGATCCCGTTTTTCTTCAAAATCTCAAGGTCCATGAAGAGACCGTAAAAGAATACTTTCATATCTTCCTTCAATGTTATTTCAATCTAATCAGCTCTCCTTTTCGCTGATAAATGTTTTTGTAATCCCACTGAATTACTTTTGATTTGGCTATCCAGCGCCTGACGTCCACAGGGTTAATCTCATCAGCAGATTCATACCACCTGGAGGCATCTTTGAACTTACCTGTCCCCGGTTTAAGTTCCTGCTCCCCAAAGGAGGCACCACTCCAAAACATTAAACGAATCCCGGCTTTTAATTTGCTGTAGCCCACGATTGGATTCCCCTCCAGAAACCAGACAGGGTGCTTATGCCAGATTTTACTTTCAGCTTCAGGCAATGCATCATTAATGATGCTGCACAGTCTTTGACAAATGTCTTTTTCCTGTGCTTCCTGGTCATTATTGAAGCGCTGAATGTCCAGATTCATAGTATTCCCAAGTTAGTCATTCCATGTTTAATATATGGCTACCATTACGATTATGAGTGCTGCATTAGTTAGAAAAACTAATAGTTTGAATTACATAAAGTGAGTTCAGCTTAACACTCAGCTCATATTAACTACTCTAGAATTACCCGTTCATTTTTTGGGTATTTACGCCATACCTGTGATCAAGCGTTCGTTGTTGCTGATGCCTTGAATGACCTCTTCGAATAAATACTTTTTTGGAAGACTTACTTTTTAAGATCTTAAAAATATGACCTCCTGCATTATTAGCTAATTAAGATTTTGGCAAAAATTTCTTGCTTTTATTAATGATATTTATCAAATTGGTCTACCAGTTGCTGGTTACCCAGCATGTATTACTCCAATTTTATCAAGAAACATAGAGACCTACTGCCAGCCTTTTTGTTTGGTCTTAGCAGCTATTTATTGAAGAAAATTAGAAATAAGTGTGGATTGAGAGGAATAGGCTTCATGCTAGTCTCTATCGATGAAGAATTATAACCAATAATCTTACGATAATATGAAGAACATAGAATTCAACTCAGTCCTGGAGTGCTATTGCGGCAATTTTCAAAAGTACCTCCAATTAAGTTTTTTCAAGAAATGGATTTGGCTCATTTTCCTGTGTCAGCTATCCTCGTCAGCTATCAGCCAAACTTATAATGCACCATATGACATTCCCAGGTTTCAGGGTTTTATAGGGGAATGTAAACTACAAGCACCTACCAGTTCTACTGCAGCAACACAAACTGAACTCATCAATGGATATACCTCGAGCTGGTTTTATGTTGCAGACATTGACAAAGTAGCTTTCAATCAATCCGGGTCAAGTAGGAGAACAGAACTAAGGTATCTAACCAATTGGAACCTTACTCAAAGTGACCGTTCCTTGCATGCCAGAATTAACATTGTACAGCAAACCTGTGATCAAGTGACAGTTTTACAAATTCATGATGATGCAAATGCTGGAAGTGGTCCCAACAAACCGTTATTAAGAATTTATAAACATCAAACAAAGTCTCCTGCGAATCACCTTTGGGCTGCAATAAAAACAGATGATGGTGGACAAAATACGACACACATAGACTTAGGACCTGCTCCTGGCGGGTATTTCAATTGTGATATCAGGCTCGTAGGCGGCAACATGATTATAGACGTAGACGGAGTGGAAAAAGTCAACATGGATGTTTCGTTCTGGACTTTTCCAAGCTACTGGAAGGCTGGTGTCTATTTACAGGACAATGGAGAAGCTACTGCTTATTTCGATCAATTATATACCGGTACAGGTTCTCCTGGTAACAACTCACCATCAACCAACATTACTTCTCCTACTAATGGTGCCAGTTTCAATGCCGGAGATAATGTAACAATTACTGCAAATGCCACAGATAGTGATGGGTCAATCACAAAAGTAGAATTCTTTCAGGGTTCCAGTAAGCTAGGAGAAGATCTTTCCTCTCCCTATTCATTTACATGGAACAATGTCAGTGCCGGCAACTATGACCTTACCACAGTTGCAACAGACAATCTGGGTGCAACAGGAACTTCGGCAGTAGTTTCCATTTCAGTAAACGCCCCTGGGAATGCACTTCCCACAACAACCATTACCTCACCTGGCAATGGCGCAAGTTACAATGAAGGTGATAATGTCACCATATCTGCAAATGCTTCTGATTCAGATGGATCAATTACTAAACTAGAATTCTTTCAGGGTTCCACTAAACTTGGTGAAGACCTTACGTCACCATATTCATTTACCTGGACCAATGTTGGTCCTGGTAACTATGAACTGACTACTGTAGCTACTGATAACCTGGGTGCAACCGGTACGTCCGATATTGTGAACATTAGCGTGAGCAGTGTTGGTGGGTTAACTATTGGGTCTATCTATAAAATTACAGCTGTACATAGTGGAAAAGCTATGGAAATATTAGATGGCAGTAATTCCAATAATAAAGAGGCCGTGCAAAATCCGTATACAGGATCTGACAATCAGCAATGGGAACTGGTAGACGGTGGATCCGGTCTGTACAAGCTAAAAGCTGTTCACAGTAATAAGTACCTTCAGATCAAAGATGGTGACACTCAAGAAGGTGTGGAAGCTGTGCAAAGGAACTCCACTTCCAGCAATAATCAGAAGTGGGAAATTGTAGAACTGGGCAATGGGTATTTTAGAATAATTAATCAAAACAGCAATAAGTCCCTGGGTGTGGATGATGGGAAATTGGACAATGGAGCCAAAGTTCTACAATACAATTATTCAGGCAGTACTTCAATGCAATGGGATTTTGAGCTTTTATCATCAGCTCGGGTAGATAATTCTAAGGAAATAATCATAAATAACAAGCTGGTAGTCTACCCTAATCCTGCTAAAAACATGCTGTACGTTGATATTGGGAATCAAACCGGTGCATCCTTGTTCGTATATAATCTTTCCGGTAAACTGTTGATGAATATTGACCTGGATCAACAGAATGGTCCGGTTCCATTAAATCAACTAAATAGCGGAATTTATCTGATAGATATTCGAACCAAGGAAAACATCACAGAACGTTTTAAATTGATAAAAAACTAGGCCTTCAAGAATCTAATATCAGCTACGGAAATATGGTCTCTACCTACCGGTGGAGACCTTTTCCTTACGCTTTAGCAAACCACATTAATTACCACATTGCCTTTCTTCCTTCCGGTTTCAACATATTCGTGTGCCTCCGCGGTTTGCTCCAGCGCATATCTGCGATCAATCACAGGGCGTATTGCACCAGCCTCAGCCAATTCCTTTAAAAGGATCAAATTGGCCCTGATCTGCTTTGCAGGTTTCAAATATGATGCAGACAAAATGGCTTTTCTTTTTCCAAACATAGATGTCCAGACCATGTGGAAAACTGTAGCCACATTGGCTGCATCCAAAAATATTCCTCCGGGCTTTAAAGCATTTTTGCATTGTGGAAATGAGCGCTTTCCTACAGTATCAAATATTACATCGTATAATTGTCCATTTTTAGTGAAATCTTCTTTGGTGTAATCGATTACCTCATCAGCTCCTAGTGATTTCACAAGCTCAATGTTTGAGTTGCTGCATACTGCCGTGACTTCTGCTCCCAGGTGTTTGGCCAATTGCACCGATGCAGTACCAACTGATCCGGATGCTCCATTAATGAGCACCTTTTGCCCTGGGGTGATTTGGATTGTCGAATTCAGAAAGTTCAGGGCCGTCAGTCCTCCCTCTACAATTGCAGCAGATTCTTCATAATTGAGGTTGGTGGGTTTTTGAATAACCGTGGAATCATCGGGCAGGCAAATATATTCAGCATTTGCTCCCAGGTTTTTGGTGGTGAGACCAAAAACCTGGTCCCCTACCTTCAATGACTTCACGTCCTTTCCAATTGCTTCTACTTCCCCGGCAAGTTCCATTCCCAGGATATCATTCTTGGGTTTGGAAAATCCGGTAAACACCCTGGTAAAATAGGGTTCACCCTTTCTACCGATAAGCCCCGCGGCAGTCACCGTAGCGGCATGGATCTTAATTAATACTTCGTTTGGTCTGGGAGATGGTTTTGCTACTTCCTGAAGCTCGAGCACCTCAGGTCCTCCATACTTTGTACATACTATTGCTTTCATAATCGACGGAATGACGATGGCGCATGGCTAATGTTACAGCAATCGGGCAAATTAATTGATACAATGATTCATTAATCACTATTAAATTATATATCAACTACAGAAGAGATCTCTGCCAGAAGCGGAAAACAGCTTTTTCTTTAAATCCTCACCTCCAAAATTGTAAACAAATTCAATAGCGCATTTTGACCTACCTTATTTTCAATTACTCTGAATAATGAGGTTAAGCGCCATTCTGGTAGTAATGGTGCTGGACTTTCCGTTTTTTATGTTCAGTGGTGACATGTGGTAATATCTAAAACCTAATCCGGCATTGAATTTTTGAAACCGTCGGTTGATTCCTCCTCCTAAAGTGGTGCCCATTTGAAATTGCACCATGTCAATTAATGGTTGCTGGTATTGATAAAGAATTGAACCTACTACTCTTTCTCTAACATAGGAGGAATTGGAATTTAGATGGCGATCATAATTAAATCCCGCAGACACATAAAAGTCAATATCTTTTCTTTGAAGGATTGCGTAATTGAATAGAACCGGAAAGCTCAGAACATTCAATGCTAATTGAGATTTATGATACTCTGTGTCACTTCCTATTGAAGTAGTCATATTGTAAGAATACGAAGATCGTATTAACAGAATTTCTCCGAGTAACTCAACTCTTTCGCTAATCTGCGGTGATCTTATTGACCATTGCATCCCAAAAAAAGGGTCAATTGATTGATACAGGTCCTTTAAATAAAAGTGAGATTCAGGTTTAAAATTGGTCTTTACAGTAGTTCTTGTTATGCCTGCAACTCCTCCGATAGACACCTTTACCAAATCCTTTATCTCATAAAAAGTAACATAATCCCCTCCTGCACAATCATTATATTTTGATACCAGCCTGATCAGACTTATGTCTTCCAGCTCTACACTGGAAGTCATACTACTGGCATTATCGAGGCAATCACTTATCATCCAGGTAAGAAGCCCCCTCCATTTATTGTCACCCTTTACTTTGGATTGAAAATTGACACGAATCTTCTCCGGGTTGGACTCCAGGTCAAAAACAGCAGAATCTTTCTTAACATGGTATTTATTTTTCGATTTGTAGAGACTTAACTTTCCTGCTACCAGTACCTGCACGAATTCTCCAGATATCACTTCCGATGAATAAAAATCTCCGCCTTCAAATCCGTAACCCAATAGTTGTTCGGGGAGGTATTCTTGTGATGTATTGCCATCCTTTACAATGCAGGAAAGATAGTTTTTATGCTCAAGCCGAAATGCAATCTGGCTGGGAATGGTATCATTGTCTAAGTTGATTATAAAACCATTCTGGAATGAAAGCTGGGCATAGCTACCGTACATCAAAAACAGCAAAACTAAAGTCAGCATGAGTTTTGATCTGTTTCTTAATTGGTGTGGTTGACGTATTTCCATGTGATAAATAGTTAATATAAAGAGATAGTCAGAAATGGTAAGGAACAAAATTAATAAATATTGTCAATTATTCTCAGGCTAATTCATGGAGACATTTATGCTTAACGCTATTCTGGAGGTGTACGTGTTTATGAGTCGTTTTTGAGCATTTAGATTCGACATGTGAAAATATTGCAAACCAAATCCAGCCTTGATGTGCTTAAAACTTCTGTTATATCCTGCACCCAGAGTAGCACCAAACTGCCTGGTTGCTAAATCCATATAAGTTTCAGTTTCGTACTCATACCAGTTAGTTCCTGATAGCCTCTCTCTACTAAGACTAGTTTCTGATCTAAAATGTTTGTCGTAGTTAAAGCCAAATAGGACATATAAATCATTGGCATCATCCCTATAAAAGGTATTTTTTAAGGCAATAGGCAGAGATAACACCGCAAGCTTAATTTCTGTGGTATAATAGTCTGTCACAAACCTGTCTGAAACTTCGTAAATTGAGGAAAAATCCGCCTGACTATAAGTGATTGCCCCTTCTATTGAAGCTCCTTCTGCCATTGGGTTGAACCTAAAAGAAAACCTCATGCCTCCATAAGGGTCAATAGAGCTATAAGATTCTTCTAAATAAGTCAATTGGTTATTTTTGGCTGTTATTCTGGAATTCACAAGACCAAAAACCACCCCAACAGAAAACTGATCATTATGCGAACCATTGAACGCACCAGCAAATCGTTTGATAATATTAATTCGTTTGACATCATCAATTCGTTTGATCTCATTAAATAATTGATGCGGGGCACCTACATTCCGATTATACTGGGCTACCAATTGGGTGAGGCGCTGGTCTTCCAGAACTACACGTGACACGCGAGCGCCGGGATGATTAAAACCGTCTTTAATTAACCAGGCCAATATATCCCTCCAACTCTGGCTGTCCTTTCCAGATATTTTATCACTCTCCGACACTTCATCTAATGAAAAAATTGAATGCCCTTTTTTGACATAGTACTTATCTTTTCCCATGTACAGACTTAAGTCTCCCAAAACCAGTAAGCGCACGAAATATCCTGGTTCTATACCAGACAAATACACATTTCCTCCTACAAACCCATAGCCCAGTATTTCATCTGGCTTGAAACGTCGTACACTTTCACCCTCATTAAGCAGACAGAATGAATATGGCTGATCCTTTGTTTGTTCAACTAGTGTGTGATAAATCGTATCCTTTTCATGGTTGATTATAAAGCCATTAGCAATAGTGTTTTGGGCAAAACCAATTGATGCGATGATGGCGAAAGTTATAACCAGTACAAATTTCAATGTCGCAATGCAAATGCATGCCTGATTAACATTCATAAGGAACTTTTAGATAGTTTGAATCAATTGCAAATGTAGATGTTTTTAGTAAACACCTTGGCCAAATAGTTGAAAATGTCTCAAGTACGTTGATGTGCGATTGTTCTTCTCTAGACTACTAATAACAGATAACCCATCAAAAATTCACACCATACCGTTAGGTGATATGATAAATATTATTATCTTGCCGGCGAATTACAAAGCTGTTTGTCAAAATTCATCAATAATACCGTATCACCTGTTTACTTCCCATTTTGACTTGATGTCAATACTATTTGGTTTGATCGGATTTTAACATCGCTTTCTATTCAGCAATACAAAAATTCTGTTTTACGTATTCATCTGACCTCCATGGTCACTTGCAATATATTTTTTTGTTGGAGTCCGCCGAAAATCCCTGAAAAGAGTAGGCAACAACCTTAATTATTACAAAAATGAGATACTTAGTATTGTTATCTGCACTTGCTTTGTTTGTAAGCTGCGAAAAAGAAGAAATTTTGGATGACCAGATGCCGGATGCTGAATTTGGTGAACTGGTTGTAATGCCAGAACCTGATGGTCCAGACACTGAGCAACTGGGCATTGGAAGATTCTATTCTACTGAAAACCGGTGGACCAGTGCAGGCTGGACCAAAGTAGGTGACTTCAACGGAGATGGCAGAGATGATCTGGCTTCCCTTTATTACAACCAGGTTATTCTGAAATTATCTAATGGATTAAATGTCAATTACACTGACAATGAAGTGTGGTTCACTGATGGTAGCTATGCACCTGCCTCATGGACATTTTCCGGAGACTTCAACGGAGATGGCTATGCCGATATAGTTTCATTATCAGGGAATAGGGCGTTGATGAAGCTGAACACCAGAAATGATGGGTTCAACTCAGTTGTTTGGTCCGTATCCAACCAGTGGGGAGGATCAGGATATACAGTTGTGGGTGACTTTGATGGTGATGGTGACGATGATATAGCCTCAGCATACGGAAACCGAATCTTTTTGAAAAGATCTTTCCGATCTGGATTTTCTAGCCACACATACTACACCAGTGGGGAGTACGGTGGGTCTGGCTGGACGTTTGCCTGCGATTACAACGGCGATGGTAGAGATGATATTGTTTCTTTAAGTGGAGGTAATATTTACATCAAACAATCGAAAGTCAATTCATCAGGCGTATTTTCTGGTTTTACTGCCTATACTCATTATACCTCCAATGTCTGGGGTGGTTCCACCTTTACCTGGGCCGGTGATTCTGATGGAGATGGAAGAGAGGAAATCCTTACCGCAATTGGTGACAAAATCTATGTCAGAGAATGGAATGGTAGCAACAACTGGAACAGAAGCACAAGGTTCACAAACAACTGGTGGGGTGGTTCCACCGGATATAACTGGTCGATGGACTATACAGGTGACGGATCTTCTGAAGTAGTTTCTGCCAGAGGTGGCCAGCTGCTGTTGCATTAATTATCCAAATAAATGTGAACATACAAGGCCAACCTGATGTCGTTTAGGTTGGCCTTAAATTTTTACTGCTGGCCGATCGGAGCTCATCATTTAATGCTAACTTTTTTTGTTCCATCACTTTTAGTAAATTAATCGTTCTACCCAATCTATCCACTCATGAAACAGCTGCTAACAGTAATTTCTTTGATCGCAATATTGTCCTGTGCAACCCAGGAAGCTCCTAAGATCTATAAAAAAGGTATTTACATCGGACATACAGGATTGCTTCTTGAATTTGATTCGCTTGATCAAATATCCAAAGTACTGGACACATTAGTTGCCGGCACTTATATGTATGACCTGGAAGAGACCGCCAGTTATCCTGGGGTATATCCCGTAAGAAAGGTAATGAAAGACTCAGTAATCGGGTGGGTCCCTAATCAGTGGTTTGTGCCGAAAGGGCGGGGTGCCGTTGTGATTGCCAACTCCCCTATTTTTCCGGAGGTTGGCTCACAACCAGACGGAATGCTTAACTCCTTTTCTATCGTTGCGGTTGATTCTGTAGATGGAGAATGGATCCGTGCCCGGGGACAATCCGGCAATGGTTTTATTCAGGCAGCCAATGTTTCTTACGATAAATCCGATATTGAAATAGCCAGGATGTTACTTGGGATGGACTCTATGAATTGGATGGATCAGGAAAAAAAATTGAAGGAAGTGCGGGAATTGGCTGAACTAAAAGCTTCAGAGGTTTTAAAAGGCAGACTGGATCAAAGTTTAGCAATAATGGCAAAAAACAGGAAGAATAACTTCTGGCAACAAGGGTTATATTTCCCAGAGCATCTTGAATATTCTGAATGGTATTGGAATGATGTAGATAGCATGGCTCAAAATACAATGGTCTACAGCTCCGAAGACAATTCCTACCAACTTGATGCTGCCGAAATTAAAGGCAGGAACTTCAGGCAGGGAACCAGCTCTCTCTTGTTTATGCTCCTGAAAATGAATGAGGGAAAATATGACATGGATCCTGAGATTTATAACACATGGAGTGAAGAACTGAATGATAAAGTCATCGTCCAATATGAATACAGCCTGGGTGATGTAAGGAAGTTTTTCAGCACGTTTACAGGTACAGAGCCTTTTCTACGCTATGAAAATCAAATGCTTTACTGGAATCCGGAAACTATTGAATGGGCCATTAAAAACATGATCCCCTACCCCAGTGAGATGATGCAAAAAATATATTCAGATCAATTCAGGGACTTTTTTAGAATGTACGCGCTTGGTTATGAGTATCTCAATCCCGATCCTTCAAGCGATATTTATTTGAACCACACCAATGATTATATGTCTGTGTTTGATGGAGAGGATATGGTTGAGGGTTACTATGATGGTGCTCATTTCCTATCACAAAAATACGAGCATGTCACCTTCCTGGATGATCAGGGCAGGGAATACGGCAATCCTGATGAAAGTATCTATCCTATGTTAGAACCTTATCATGTATTGGGTTTTTGGTTAAGAAGGTACAAAGACAACACAAACGGAGTTTGCTGGAAAGGCCTTAAAAAAGTAATGATGAATTATGACAATGAATGGTTTACCAATAACATAAGCGAAGACTTACTTTAATTAGTTTATCATCTAAAATCGCTCATAATTCTTGAACTCAATCAACGATTATTGAGCATTCGAATTCACATAACGCATGATGTTGATATAAGAATCAATCCAATATTTCTCATTATTCTCTGACAGGTAGGTTATCAGCTGTGAGTGGGCCTCAGTGGACACTGACAAATGATCGCCCCCAATACCATGGAAAAGGATATTTACCAATTTTACTGATCCTTCCTTCTCCTGAAGTTTAACATACTCAATTAAATCCTCACCTGTCACCTCGGCAGGAGCCCAAAGCGTGGAAAACCCGTTGGTCATTCCCTGTCCCTTGATGGCGACAAACAGGTTGGCAACTTCAGGCAAATAATTACCTTCCCTGGTGATCAAACTGCCACAAGGAGGTGTATAAGTACGCTCGTTCTTTCCATCAATAGCTTTTAAAAAGGTATTGGCAAGCATCAATTCCTCCGTTATTCTGGCAATGGTGTATTCATCCATGTTTTTGTAGTCAGGCACCCAATCATGCCCTTCATTTTTGCTGCAGGGGTGAAATATTGAATGATTACCCAGTTCGTGTCCATTTTTAGCCAAAGCCCTCCATTCTTTCATCCGCTGACCAACAACGTCACTTGCAGGAATGATATAAAACGATGCTTTGAAACCATGCCGGTCCAAAACAGGCACAGCATTATCCAGTTGACTATTGAGCGCATCATCATAGGACAAACTGATCGCCAGGGTCTCTCCATTCGGCCATTCAAAATTTGCGGAATCAGCAGTCTGACTAAAGGCAGCAGACGAAAGCGTGATGATTAGAAAGGTTAAATAGAATCTCATACAATTGTTTTATGGGACTAATCTGATTGTTATTCATGGCATTTCTAAATGTTTTTGATGAAAAGTGAAATATTATTGACTACCCGCACCACAAGTTTGACCAACCGATGAGTTAACTCCACCAGTCAGTCATTACTTTTAACAAGGATTCAACTCAAGGCTGTGACAAAACAAAAGACCTCATTGACATGGATCCCATATCGATGGTTTCATTGAAAAAGGTAAGCTGATCTTCACCATGTTTTAAACCCAGGGTGTAAAGCATTGGCAGGTAGTGCTCCGCGGTGGGAATAGACAATCCCGCAGCACTATTCAGTTGATCTGCCTTGAGTAGGGTCTCATGCTCGTCATTCAAAATCAATGTCTTTACCTGCTCATCAAATGCCACCGCCCAGTCGTATGGCTCATCCGCCTTCCATTTGGCCATCCTCAGGTTGTGTACAATGTTTCCACTACCCACGATCAACACCCCCTTTCGCCTGAGATACTGAAGCTCCCTGCCAAGCTCATAGTGGGCCTTTGGAGACATCTTTCTATTCAGGCTCAATTGAAAAACAGGCACATTGGCTTCCGGAAACATTTTTACCAATACGGACCAGGTGCCATGATCCAATCCCCATTCGTGATCTTCTTCTACGGTGACACTCTGAATGGTTTGGGTGATGTCTCTGGCAACTTCAGGAGCTCCTGGTGCCGGATATTGGACTTCAAACAACCTTTTGGGAAAGCCGCCAAAATCATGGATCGTTCTGGGTTTTGGGGTGGCAGTTACATAAGTACCCAGCGTTTCCCAGTGGGCAGAAATGCATAGAATCACCACCGGGTTCAGGCCCCTGGTCATGCGCTTCCAACCCTCGGTGATTGCATTATCAGCCAATGCATTCATTGGGTTGCCATGGCCTACAAACAATACTGGCATCATCTGGCTATCAGGTAAACCTTTGGCCATCTTCGTTAAAGATTTGATATTCATCTGATTCATTGGTTTTACTTTGATTTTATCTTCTATTAGTTATCCGGATATTATGGTTGAGGTATTAATTGATGTTTTTGAATGGCGTAGAGTGCACATTGCTCGTCGTTTTCCGGAGAGTCTCCGCTAATGCCCATGGCTCCAATGAGTTGACCATCTCTGTTCCGGATTAAAATACCTCCTCTGGTTGGGATCACCCTCCCTCCTGACGCGACCATCAGGGATTGGACAAATGATTGGTGAGTGCCTTGTCGGGCGGTAAGTTCGCTGAAAGTGCTGGTGCCCATTCCCATGCCCAGTGCTCCCCAGGCTTTGCCGTAAGCAATTTCATAGCGCAATATCCCGGCACCATCCTGTCTCATGACACACACCGGGTGCCCCCCTGCGTCCAAAACCACCACAGTCAATGGGTTCAGGTTGGATACTGCAGCGCTTTGAAGTGCACTGTCGCATAAATTCTTTGCCAGTTCTAATGTAAGCATAGTAGTTATCCTTTGTTTATATGACAAAGATCCTGTCTGCTCACATCAAATCCATTCACCTATGTTAACTAAGGTGTCGGAATGTTATTTTTCCATCAACTGCTTTCTTATTCTGCTGAGTGACTGAGGTTTAATACCCAGATAAGAGGCTACCAGGTGCTGGGGAATGTTGTTGATGATGTCTTTGTTATGGCTAATGAGTTCCAGGTACCGCTGTTCTGCTGAGTGGCTATAAATCCTGGAAATCCTTTTTTGGGAATTGACATACCCGTTTTGGATGAGCAACCGGAAAAATCTTTCAAGTACTGGTAACTCCTTGCAGGCTGCTTCAAATCCGTCTTTTGAAAAAAGAATCAATTCAGAGGCTTCAATTGCTACTATGTCATAAGTGGAAGGTTCCTGAGCAAACAAGCTAAAAAGGTCAGTAATCCAATGGTTTTGAAGGGCAATTTGAATGACATGTTTTTCTCCTTTTTCATCAATGCTGAATGTACAGAGTACGCCGCTAACAACAAAGGCCATTGATTTGGCTGTTTCACCACGCCGGAGCAGGTGGTCATTTTTTGCCAAATGCTTTACGGAACCATACTTCATGAACTTTTCAAATTCCTCTTCCGTAATACTGGTTTTTGAACGGATGTTATCAAATAGTAGCCTGGACATTGATTTCGATGATGTTTTCAATTATGCCCCAAACATAAAAAGGAGATCGCAATATTGGCGACCTCCCTGTGACTTTCAGTAACTAATGATGTTTATTTATCTGCCAGCAGATGCAATTCCCCGATGGTTGTTTGGCCACCATGCACTGTCAGCAACGTCTCCACTTCTAAACCTTGTTGTGCAATGAACGCTCGTAGTAACTGCGCTCTTTCTTTTAGTGTAGCCTGAGTGCCTGGGGTATAATAATCATAGCCATAGTAAAGACCTGCATTGAAAATATCACCCACATACAAAGCCTTGAGGTCTGGAAAGTAAAAGACCAGCATGTCCTCAGTGTGAGGTGTTGGAAGCGGTATGGCCTCAAATGCGCCTTCGATTGATACTTTATCAGAGATTCCCGTCACCTTAACATTTTGTGGACTTATGCCCAAAAGTTCGTGCTTTGCTTCCAATACCGATTGAACAAATCCTACAGCACTTTCTCCAATATAAACGTCGGCCCCTAACTGAGCGAAGTATGTGACTCCACCAAAGTGGTCCATGTGATGATGAGTGGCAGCCACAGCAGTGATCGGTTTTCCTCCGAAATACTTGTCAATAACCTCAAAAACTGCCTTTGAACGCCTTGGGTTGAGCGAGGGTTCTATGAGAATGATGCCTTCCTCGGTGGTTACCGCCAGGCTCACATAAGCCAGCTCCGCACCCCCAGTGATCACAAACACCTGATCGCTGATTGGTGTGATATTGGTTTCAGCCATTGGAAAATCCTGTGAGAACCCAAAAGAAAACATTCTATGATACCACTGCGACGATAGTATCCCGTACCTCCCCTGTTGTTCATCATAAGATCCGGTCGCTGCAGGGCTGAAAGCATCGGCAGGAACTTCCGGGTTAATCACCACATTCGAGCGCTTTTCTGTTCTGATGATCTCCTCACCCAGGTAATAAGTCAGTTGAGTCGGATACATCACATGACCATTTACTGTCTGCCAGTTGGAATAATGTATTTCGAAAAGGACATCTCCCAAAAGAAAGTCAGCTTCCTGCGTACGGGCAGAAACCGGAAGTAAAGTATTTTCATCGATAATGATCTCGATTTCCGGTAGCTGCTCACCTTGTGATAAGGTGAAAGTAAATTCCGCATTGGTCTTTGTTCCGGGACCCTGTTGTTCCAGCGCCTTCAGTAGTGCTATGGGATTGGACATCAGCGCTGTTTTAAGGATCGCTTCAAGGCGTGCTGGAAACAATGGCACTGGTGCGTCAAAGCCAAAAAATCTGCTTCCCAGACCATGCGCACCCTCTATGGAGCCATTTTTATCATTGATGATCACCCTCGAGGTGCCGTCATAGGCGAAAGGATAGATGAAAGACTGATTCCAGGAATAATCCAACTGCCTTCCATTCAAAGCTGTCAGCGCTGTGTACTCAAAAGTTGCGGAAACTTCATTCAGGTGATCCATTTCCTGCCCACCCTGATGAGGTTCGATAAACTCACCGGTAGCCGTATATTGCATGTGTGCCACCGTACCGGCACCCATTGACGCTATTACCTGATCCACCGAAATGGCATCAGACTTAATTGTTTCTTCATCCTTACAAGCCTCCAGGATAATGGTCAGCACGAATAGGAAAACCATACTTAGTCTGAACGGGTTACTGCTTTGATTGAAGTGATTCTTGAATTTTAGATGTAGCATTTTTATTTGTTTTTGAATGATTATGCTACAAATCTCAGGTGCCGGGAAAGCAATCGCATTCACATAGGTTAATTAAGGAATGGCTCTTTGGAAAATATCAACATTAGCCATTGATGGTCCGGAACGTCAGGTTTATTCTGGGGCCTTTTACTTTTTTGGTGGGTGGTAGCCGATGCAGCCAATGGCTCTGAGTGATGCCTTTCATCACCATCAGGCTCCCATCTTCCAATGGTAAGGAAACAGATTTTCCAGTGACCTTATGTTTAAAGGCAAATTTCCTTGCTTCCCCCAGACTTAATGACGCAATTGCACCATGCGCTTTCAATTCCTTTTCCGCATCGCTGTGCCATCCCATGCCCACTTCACCTGTGTCATAAAGATTGAGCAAACAGGAATTATAACGCTCTCCGGATTGATTTTCAATTAATGTTTTCAACTCAAGGAGCTCTTTGGTCCATGGAATGGCTGATTTAGTACTGTTGGAATACGTGTATTGATAGGGCTGATCTCCATACCAGGCCACCTTCCGCCTGGTGATGATCTCCTTTCCAAAAATGAATACTTTATCACTTTCCCACTCCACCTGACGGTACAGTATATTGAAGTAGCTCCTAGATGTTTCCTCATCCAGGATTTTCCCAAAGTAATACACCTCTCCATCAAAAGGAAGCAGGTTTAAGTATGGATCAGTAATCAACGCTATTTTTCCATTCTTCATATGCTTTTCTCATACAATGCCCACAAGGCCTGTATCCCAATTGTACCGCTTGCTTTTCGTCTTTAAAAAACACCCTGTTGTGCTTTAGCATCCTTCGGCCCGATTGGCAATCAAGTGATCCGTAAATCTTCAAAGAGCGATTTCCGGCATATTGAAATTCCCTTTGCCGAATCTTGCGTTGAAGGGCTCTCCGATCAATTTCATCGTGCCTGATCATTGGCGTGCATCATGAAATATGACACCTACGGTATGCCGCTCCCCCATGGTAACCTCACTCACCCCATGCTTCATCATTGCCCTATAATATCCACGGGTACCTTTCACCGGCCTGAATTTGGTAGCAAAAATAAGCATATCCCCCTTATGAGGCTTCAGCACAATCGCTTTAGATTGAGCCCTCGGTGTTTGTTGTGTAAGCACAAATTCGCCCCCATCATAATCTCTACCCGGTTCATTCAAAAACAACACCACCTGCATGGGAAAAAACACCTCACCATACAGGTCCTGATGGAGTGTGTTGAAATCCCCTTTTTTGTATTTCAGGATCAACGGAGTGGGTTTCCTCTGGTCAAATTGATGGCAATACATTAGCAGCTCATCCAAAGTCTCGGGATACACAGTGTTCAGTTTCAGAACTTCCATCCATTGATTGGCAATAGAGGAAAGATTCGGGTACATCACTTCCCGGATGGATTGAATAACTGCTGGCAATGGGTATCGAAAATATTTATACTCGCCCTTTCCAAATCTATACCTCGCCATGTTGATGGTCTTTCGGTACAAATCCGATGTATAGGACTGTATCAGCTGATTGCATTGGTCGCTGGACAGCATCTTCGGTATGGTCGCATAGCCATGCTCATTCATCGACTCGGTAACGGTCTTCCAATCAATAGCGGAAAGTTTATTGAGCAAGTTATCAGTACTTGTTGTAGTATGTTCAGAAATCATCTGACAAAGGTGATGGAGTCATGCACGATTTAAAACCTGATACTTGCTGTATTTAGGCACAAAAAGCATTTCATTGAGACTACTATGGCATATAACGCTCAGCTATGATGAGTGGGGATTAGCAAGCACTGACCTTTCAAGTTCTGCACCTCCACAGCCGCTTTTTTCAAATGTATTACTTGTGGCGGACTTTCCAACCCCCACGAAAGTATTCTGACCGATGAAACCCCATTCATTCATAGCATATGTTGTGTGTCGCTCTCATTTCTTAGTGGATTCCTTCGCAAATAGTTCCTTAGAAATATCCCCATAGAGTTTACTGTATTTTTTCATTACCCTCCAGTCCGTGATGGTATTTATATCAGAAAATTTAACTTCATGAATGTATAAGTATTGAGCGCCCAACCGCTCTTGTTTCTTCGTTGGTTGATAAGGAAAATCAATAAAAGAAAAGGTCAATTCTTTAATTGTGTCTTGTTTAATTCCAAACTGACGTCCTCTAGCAATTTCAGGAACAATTATATCTTTGATTCGATAGAAATTATCTGATAGTTCATATGTATATCCAAGTCGTTCAATTCTATCTAGAACCGTATCTTTTGGGACTTTGAGATAATGTTTTTTGTTCACCAATATGGTTCCCTCTGGTTCAAGCGTTTGAATTGGTCTGATTGAAGTTGCGGTCAAAGTTAGAAATGTAATTAGTACTAAAAATGATGTTCCGATGGTATTAGTCCGAGTGCTTTTCTGATACTGAGGATTTATCAATAGCCATGAAATTGGCAAAATCATTAAAGCGATGAAATCTGTGAAATCAATGATTCGTTTAAAGCTAAAGATACCGTTTTGGTTCAGCAACTCTATCAAGCCGTTCGAAAGTTCTGTCTTCCAATAAATGAAGAAAAGTGCTGAAATCTGGCAAGACCATTTGGTAAGTTTTGGAAATAAGAAGGCAATAAATACAGGTAAAACGATTAGTCCAGCTAAGTCAGAAATCTTTCCTGTTAGCCAGTTATGGTACGTGTCTTTCCAGAAGTGATCATTGACAGCAAGAATCACTAAGCTTAAAATGAATATTGGATTGTGTAGAAGGTCTTTTCTAGTTCGCATGTGACACACAACATCTGAATAAAGAACCCTGGGGTTCTTTATCTATATTTCATATTTACTCCAAATCTAACCGGTTTACAACATTTTAAAAACTGTCAAAGCCTACATGTGGATAGATTTCCCTACGTTGTTTTAATTCTTCCGAAGGGTGACTTAAAACCCCAATGGGTCAATTCTCATGACCTCACGCTTGTCTTCCTGAATTGATTTAGTTTCTGAACAAACTCGTTCAGCTTAAGATTGAACTTTCTTTTTGACATGCTGATTGATGCAATCAAATTACCATCATCATTCCAGGAAACTGGTAATTTTGTAGTCGCCTTAACTTCATAAATAGAATTATCCTCCATTGGATCTAATATGAAGATAATATAAATATTCCCTCCATAATTCCATTTTGTTGACTTCAGAACCCAATGTTCATCATCCCACCAATCCAAATTCCCATCAACCGTTACAATTTCCCAGTCATTCTTTTGAAGTTCCTTTACTATTTGAAGTTTGAAAGACATCTAATTTAAATAGTATAATGACTAAAGTACAAGTGTAAATGTAGTGGTTTAGGCTTCTGCGGGCAAACTTTAAGCGACCAGTACATTTTACATAGTGTAGTATGTATTTTCATTCATCATGTGTATGGCCTTTGTACTTGTCTAACAACTATTGCACTTCTGTGGATGAAAGTCTGGAAAGCAAATCTTGTTGTAGTAAGTTCAGAAATCATCTGACAAAAGTGATGGAGTCATGCACCATTTAAAACCTGATACTTGCTGTATTTGTTTTTAAGGATCATGAGTGGTATGGGTGGACCTGCTACATTTGACTGGACGGTAAGTTAAGCTCGTATAAGCTAAATTTACTAATAATGAGAAAAGAGAGAAGAAAGTTTGACAAGGAGTTCAAGCAAATGGCAGTTAATCTATGTTTGTCTGGAAAACCGACACGCGAGGTTGCTGAAGAATTAGGTATTAGGACCGAGCTGGTGACCAGGTGGAAAAGAGAGTATAGTCAATATAAAGATGGTAGTTTTTCTGGTCATGGTAACGCAAATATGACAGCTGAACAAAAGGAAATTGCTCGGTTGAAGAAGGAGTTACGAGAGGCACAATTAGAAAGGGATATCTTAAAAAAGGCAGTCAGCATCTTCTCCAAGGGAGACAACAAACATACAAATTCATAAAGGATTATAACCACAAGTTTGGGGTTGAGAAGATGTGTGAAGCCTTTAAAATAAGCAAAAGTGGGTACTACGATTGGTTGCTTAGGAAACCATCTCAAAGGCAGCTCGAGAACAAACAATTAACTATGCAAATCAAGCAGATTCATAGCAAAAGCCATGGCAGGTATGGCAGCCCTAAAATCGTAGATGAGTTAGGAGATTTAGGTTGGAGAGTGTCCAGACCCAGAGTAGCCAGAATAATGCGCAAAGAGGGCTTAAGGAGCATTATCACAAAAAAGTACAGGGGAACAACCACAGACTCCAGGCATAACTTCCCCATAGCTGAGAACCTTCTGGGACGAGACTTTTATGCCTCTGCACCTGCACAGAAGTGGGTATCTGATATAACCTATATTCCCACCATTCAAGGGTGGAGCTATCTGACCATCATAATGGACTTGTTTGATCGTAAAGTTATTGGATGGTCAGTCAGTCAGAACATGCATGCACAACACACTGTGATCCCTGCATGGAAGATGGCTGTGACCAACAGACCATTCAATAAAAGCCTGATATTTCATTCAGATCAGGGGGTACAGTACGCATCATACAAGTTTACTGATATCCTCAAGTCACATGGAGTAACTCAAAGCATGAGCCGGAAAGGGAATTGCTGGGATAATGCGGTAGCTGAAAATTTCTTTAAAATACTAAAATCAGAACAAGTACGACACTCAAATTATCATAGCATATTACATGCAAAAACTGATATATTCCAGTTCATCGAAATATGGTACAATAGACAAAGAAAACATTCCTATTTAGGATATAAAACACCGGAACAATTTGAAATTAATTATTATTCAAAATGCGCTTAACTATTTGTCCAGTTTTTTGTTGCAATTCCAGGGTGTCAGAATGGGGGAGAATGTAGTGGTTCTGGCCTTTCGCAGACAAGCTAGGTGCGGAAATTACATTTTACGTAGAGATATGGTCTTTTTTAAGCACTATGCTTAATCGTCCACTAACGACATCAGGAACATTTGCAGCATAAATCTTATACTCAATTTTAAAATTGAATGCCGAATCATAACTATCGAACACTAGTATCAGGCACGATGTTATGTTTTATTTCCTTGCAGTAAGTTTGTGGGTGTTGCATTAGATTCGGGTTTAAACGATGCAATTGAACCATCGTCAAGCACAATATGAATCCTTCCACAGTCTGCACATTGATAAATTGTACGTCCACCAGTTGGAGATACAATGTCATCCACCATTCTATCTCGTTGAGTCATATCAACTGGAGTTGGACTAGTGAAAATATTATCAATTGCATTAAAAAGTGCTTCTTGAGACTGATCAGGGTACGTGTATGCTTTGAATGAAAGGTTATCAGTCTGGTCGACAATTAAATAACCACATTTACATTGGAATTTCATGTTGCAATACTAATTAATGAATAGTTTCAGTTGTTCAGGTATTTAATCTGCCCCTTCCCAAAATAAAAACATAACATCCGAATATAGAACTCCACGGTTCTTTATCCAGATTTCATATTTACTCCAAATCTAACCGGTTTACGATGTTATGCACTTTTTATTGTGCATAAGTCTATTGTTCGTCAACAATTTCAGTTAAACGAATGTCTAATGCTTGAAGTATCTCATCAACATCAAACTCAAATCCTTTTGGAATATTGATGGTTGCAATGCCGCCAAAATCAACTTGCCAAAATCCACCCCTTTTTGTAAGCTCATCACCCAAAAACCTGTAGTCAGATTCTTTGTATTGTGGTGAAAGAAAGAATCTTCTTGTTAAAAATTCGGATTGCCTGGTGATTTTGATGATTTCATGGAGTCCCTCTTTGTTAATTCGTGTTTCAAATTCAGTTCCCAGAGTCAACTTGCAGTTCCAAATATCATTGTCGATCATACGGAACTTGTTCTCCCCAATTTTTTCAACTTCCAAGGTTGCAGTTGATCTTTCTCGCTTATCGTAAATTTTAATTTCTACAGTTTCCATTCATCCAGTGGTTGTGCATAACGGACACGGGTATGCAGCGTGCGACACCTATGAAATTTGCACTAATGTAGTATTTTTTCCGGAGTTTCTAAGGGCACTAACGCACCTGAACAGCTGTTGATCATGCCACCCAGAAGATTTTTATATCCACCCAGAAAGTCGTTGAGCCTACAGCCGTAGGAAAAAATGCGGGCCTGACCGCAATAGCGGATAAATGCAGAATAGACTCCTCACAACAGCATGATGTCATGACCCGATGTTATGCACTTCTTTATTGCCCCGATAGATAGTACTTCAGTTCAATTTGAATCACTCGGGTCTTGATAATATTAACTCTTGATAATGCTTCGACCAGTGTTAGCCCCTCGAAATAATCAATCCAGTTAATCTTATCAAATTTTGCTAATTCCTCTGGGTTTGCTTGATATATAGGATCATCTGTAGGGTCGTTGAGTATTGCGGATTCATTTAGTCCAAGTGAAGCGGTATATTCAGGAACATTATTAATTACTAGTTTAACAACAGAATAGGGGAACTCTTCTTGGAATAATCCATATGAACCCATGTAGTTTGGATTCTTCAATGTTGAATAAGTGCCTGTCCAACCATCTCCATAACCACCCGATTTCTCAATTATGCGGTTCTCCATATTATTTAATAGCTCAAGGGCTTCATCCACCACAGCGACTAACCCGGAATCAACTTGTTGCGATGATCTTGCCGTTTTTAACAGTTCAATGGAAATTGTTGAAGTATACGATACATCATCACTGATCATTAAAGAAGCAAACGAATCTTCTTTTGGCGTTGAGCAAGCAATGGAACAAATGGCGATAATAATTAATAGTTTATAATATCTCATCTTACTTTTAGTGCATAACATCCGAATAAAGAACCCCAGGGTTCTATATCTATATTTCATATTTACTCCAAATCTAACCGGTTCACAACATTTTTAAAACTGCCAAAGGCTACATCACTCCTCACAGCAGCATGATGTCATGACCAGATGTTACCGGTTTTTTCTTTTTCTCACTTTGATTTGCTTCACGATAGAGCCAGATACAACGGTGAATGTTGAATCATTTACCTCCCAAATTCTAAATTTACCATCATCTAAATTTGGGTCTTTATAGTCGTAGTAAACATCTAAGCTATCTGAC
Organism: Cyclobacteriaceae bacterium; assembly: GCA_965243755.1. GTDB lineage: Bacteria > Bacteroidota > Bacteroidia > Cytophagales > Cyclobacteriaceae > JANSWY01. The sequence goes on along the minus strand of CBDEVW010000006.1, from coordinate 941,845 downwards.
TCAAGACTCAGTCCCAGAGTTTCAAATTCTGATAGACTGTTGGTTAAAGAGTCTTTTGTCCAAATAACTTGTTGGTTAATCAAATTGTATAAATTAAGGATGTGATCCGGCCACTTATTCCAAGTTTTACGATAGAAAATCAAACTATTCTCAAGGTCAAGCATACCTTCAGTCTTTTCCGACACTAATGAGTTTTCAAAATAGAACGTGTCGCCATGCTGGCTAGTTTTACTTGACCGACAACTGGTAAGCATTAATATAGTGGCACTTAAGAATGATATGATTACTTTATTCATTACCGAAAACGTTCATTGGTAAAAGTAGTAGCTTGGCCTTTTGCGCGCAAGCTTTGCGGGGCTATTACTTTTTACCTGATGTTAGCATTTTCTTTTTAGTTCAGCAATTCAAGTTGCCAACCAAGTTCTTTTTTCAGAGAATCACATTGACCTTCGCTCAAAAATATCATCAAAACGTCCTGTCCCGTAGTGTATTCGGCAGTTATAGTATAGATACCATACCCTTTTTCTTGAAGGATGCCGTTTATTTGAATTAAGGGCGGTCCTAAGTCATACCAATCATCATAGTATGACGGTTTGAATTTATAATCATTCTGTTCGCAAACAAATTGTACTTCTATTGGACCCTCAGGTGATTCCCACTTTTCAATTATGTCCGTTGGTGAAAAAATACCCTGTGTGAATTCTCGCATCTCTTCAAGAAAGAATGTGTAAGAATTATTCTCTTTCATTACATCACCTTCTAAATCGAAATGTATGATTTTAGAGCTGTCCTTAGTGGCAACATTTACTGTTTCTTCAATAAAGTTCTTGTTCAAGATTTTCTTTGACTCTTCAGAAGGATCATACTCTAGGTTTTCGAAAAAACCACTTTTCTTCAAAATTGTGAAGATACGAGATTCGTTAAAGTCGACTTGGGAGTTCCGTATTTGTTGAAGTTGCCTGATATCTATCTGCAGTTCATCTTCAAACTTGTTCTCTATATAATACATCCAATCTTCAGTGTCTAAGGATCCGCCTGATTTAAAGTATTCTTCCAACTTATCATAAAGGACTTTGCTGATTACTTCATTTTCAAGGTGAACATTGAGCTCTTCGATTTGCTTTTCCAAATTGTTGGTGCTTTCCTGCTGATTCGAACAAGAAGTTAGAATAAGGCAGATGATTACGATTAAACTATTTCTCGACATCAATAAATCATTAATGCTAACGACCCTGTAAGCTCCGTGCCTACAGCTTTGGTCTGCACAAACCTAACAAGTTTTGCGGAATTCCAGTGAGTACTGTCGGCTGGACTATGCACCAAACCCGTTATCCCAATCTAGATTTTCAAAACAGCCAAACCCATGATTTACGCACTAGCAAAACTTGTGATGCGGATCAGCCAGACCCCACCAGAACGCACCCAAAGCTGCGGATGGGCATGGTGTCTTACACCTTGTTATGCTCTTTTTTCACTAACACTAATTCATTTACCAATTGACCGCTATTGTGGCTAAGCCTGACAATTCAATTCTCCTCAGTATAAAAACCTAGATTAATTAGTTGGTTGTAGTGTTCTATCAGGTTCCTCCCAAACTTTGACTTTATAAATTCGCGAGCCTCTCTATTTGAAGTAGTAATTACAGTGGGTAGAAAGTCAGTATACACATAACACATTATTTCATCTGAATAATTATAGTATCCAGATTCCAAAAATGATAATACGTTTTCAATTGTACTATAGTCTTTTAACTTATAGCAGGAAACTAATTTTTCTGCCAATGAAGTCATTATTTCAGCACTGACAGTTGGGTCTTCATTGTAGTCATTTTCTGACCAAACAATATCTTCACTAAAGAATGGAAATGCAATTCTAATATCTGCATAAAATTCGATTCTTCCTTTAGATGATTTCAGCATACAGATGGAATTTTACTACTACTTTTTAGCAACCTCTATTGAGCATAACATCCGAATAAAGAACCCTAGGGTTCTTTATCTACATTTCATGTTTACTCCAAATCTAACGGTTTTACAACATTTTTAAAACTACCCCTGGACTAGGTGTAGTTTACACTACACCTCTATATCATGTCTATTTCCAATACTAAACAATCCCTAATTATTCCGAGCACTCGAATAAATATAATCCTACTGATATCCTTCTGCTAATACATCTACCCAGCTCACGGCCTGAAAGTTTAGAAAGAATGGCGCAAACCGATCACGAAATTGATAAGCAAATCCCATGGTTGATTCTTTGATTGATGTGGTGTAAAGGTGCTAAGAAAGCACTAAAGATAAAAAGGTGTAGTGGATACTACACCTAGATTAGGTAATATATGCCCAATCGTTTTTTCAAGGTCGTCCAGTTGTCCATCTGTGACAGTGCTATCGATAGGTTTCCAAGTTATGCCTAGTTCGTTAGATCCAGATATCATGTCTTGGGGCTGAGTTGTAATGAATAGATTCAACCCCATCTCTTCCCACTCATTGAAATATTTGTCAATGACTGATTTAACTTGATTGTTCATGTATGCTGCTCAATGAAACCTAACATCTGAATAAAGAACCCCAGGGTTCTTTATCTATATTTCATATTTACTCCAAATCTAACGGGTTTACAACATTTTTAAAACTGGCAAAGGCTACATGTGGATAGATTTCCTAGGTTGTTTTAATTCTTCCGAAGGGTGACTTAAAACCCCTATGGGTCAATAGGATCTCATGGGCCAGAGTCCTCAAAGCAATTATGTTGTAATAGCTACCTCAAGGAGTCCCTAACGACCTGAATAATCTTTTGAACCAGAATAATTCCAGTGTTCTGGCTCATCCACAAAAGACGCCCGATGGAAGACTTAGAACAACTTTGTGGAATCATGCATTTAAAACCTGATACTTGTTGTATTAGTTAGTAAGGATCATGAGTGGTATGGAACATCAGAGCCCTTTCGGGAGACGCCGATTGGGTGAAAAACAAAAAAAATGGTCTGAAAGCACTTGCATCCAGACCATTAGCATTTAAGTGCTTGCCTCTTGACTAATTCTCCGTGGTAAATGTTGCTGTGTAATCTGCTTCAAGCATTCCGCCCAGATCATAGGTGATGCCTTCCTTTAATGTCAAGCGATAGGTAGCTCCGGCACTTAGATTAGCAGCGGGTGTAACTTTCACTGTCTTATTGATAAAGTCTTCTGTTAATTCAATGGCCACCTGGCTATCTGCAACATCATTCACTATCAACTCAAAAACTATTTTTTCCTTGTTGGCATCTGACAGGAATACTGTTCCTGAAAATGTAACGGTAAGTGCTGCATCCACAGGCACATTGGCAGCAGCAGTCTGGTTATCCAGCGAAACATCCGTCGTACTATTTGAGGCAACAACTGATGTGATGGTTAGTGGATCTGGCGTGAGGATGGTAAACTCAGCCGTGACAGTTGCTTCCAGCACTCCCCCATCCTCAGCCTCATAACCCTCATTGATTACAATCTGATAGGTGGCGCCATTAGTCAATTCTTCGGTCGGTGTGAGGATAATTTCAGTAGACGTGAGCACTTCCAGCTGCAGTCCTACACCAGAAACAGGTTCCCCTCCATCAAGCAGCAAAAGTCTGGGTAAACTTTCATTTTGCAACCAATCACTTTTGACTGATTTGGAGAAAGTCACTGAAAACGAGGAGTTCGTGTACACGCTACTTGTTTCGTTAGTGAGCAGGTCTATTCCTTCAGCGCCCTGTCCGTTCCAGATGGTTCCCATGATTTGAGTTACTTCAAGTGGGTCAGGGGTTTCAGATTGATCGTTTGTCGGGGCAGGTTCATCCTCGCTGCAGCCATAAAAAGCAAGCGATAAGCATAATAGTGAGTAGAGTAGGTTTTTCATGTGTATATAATTTAGATTTTAACGGTCACTGGTACGCCAGTCCGAATGGAATTCGCAGTAGCTAAAAACTAACCGGTAATGCATTTCTAACCGCAATATTCACCACCGGTTGGTATGTGCTAACTTATGCTCATTTCATGTGTGTATAATTTTGTTTGATGACTCAAATCAGGGCACTTTTTAAGAACAAACCTAAGAGTGTTTATCCACTGAACGCAGGTTGATCCAATGGTTGATCCAATGGTAAAAATGATGGTAACTCTCCGCATGATCAGTATTTATTGAAATTTAGGCCGTACTGGTCTACATTAGTTCCAGATATAAGAAATTCCAGGAAAGTGAATACACAACACATTCAACTAGATAATCTTGAAGCTACCTGCCGCGGCGATCAGTCCAGGGTACGGGCTTACCTGTTGCAATTTTTAAAGCTGATCCCGGAACGAGTTGAGCAACTTACCGCAGCGCTTGAGGAAGAAAACCGGGTCCTGGTGAGGAAGATCCTTCATAAAATGAGTCCTCAGCTACAATTTTTTGGCATCAAGGATGTCATCACCCCTATTCAGCGCCTGGAGTTTGAGTATGAAACCATGCCGTATGATGAGCTTGCGGGATTAACTAAAAATATAATTGTTAAATTGGAGGTAGCCGTCAAAGAAGTGGCTGAAATAATTAATGCTAATCACTAATTGAACCAAATGCATTCACCGATTCGAGCCGTCATTATCGATGATGATCCATTCATTCATGATTTGCTACGTGATAAGCTCGATCACCATTTTCCGGAGATCAGTGTGGTGCATGTTGCGAATTCCGGATCGGAGGGTATAAAGGTGATCCAATCAAGTCAACCGGATTTGGTATTTCTCGACGTAGAGATGACAGACATGACAGGTTTTGAAATGTTATCCCAACTCAATGACATTACCTTTAAAACCATCTTTATTACCTCCTACCAGCATTATGCCATCAAAGCCATTCGTTTCAATGCACTTGACTACCTGCTTAAACCCTTCGATCTGGAGGAGTTGAGAAATGCCATCAAACGCTATAAGGAAACTAAATCCGATGCTATCAAGACTGCTTTAAATAACCTGAGACAAGAAAACGCTTCAGATCAAACCTTAATACTACGTACCCAGCAGGGTGAACTCGAATTGCCAATAAAGGACATTTTGTATATGGAAGGGGAAAGAAACTATAGTTACATTCACTGCTCCAATGGACGAAAAGAGCTCGTTTCCAAAACATTGAGTAACCTGGAAGAATTGTTGGAGGATAAAGGATTTTTCAGATGTCATAAATCGTATTTGGTCAATGCCATGTCCATTGAATCAATCAAAAACTCATCCCTACTGCTGTTTGATCATAAGGAAATTCCGATCGCAAGAAGAAAGATACAGTTGTTTAAAGAATGGTGGAATCATGGAAAATAAACGGGCAATACACCTTTTCAAAGATTTGATGGTTATTGGACTCCTTATTTCAGTCCCAATACTATTACTACCTATTTTATCACCTGCACAAACCACTGATTCAACTGTACTAAGGGCCAACCAGGAACACATACTTGAGCTGGAAGAAAAAATCAAAGCCGCACAACAAAGCGGTGACTTGTCACTTGAGTTTGACCTTAGGGCTCACCACATTTTGGATGTCATCAGACTAAATTACGATAATAACAGGGCGTATGAGTTGGCGCTGGAACTGGAGGTGTTTGTCAATCAACATCCGCACTTAAAACAAGAACGTCCGGAAGCGAGACGAACTCAAATTATGGCGATGCTTTATCGAGACATGTATAGGACGGAAGAGGCACTTATCTATTTAGAAAATGGCACAAAAGTTGCCAGAGCGCACAATTGGATCTCTGTTTACATCGAACATCAGGCGATGTATCTGGAATTACTTTCGGTGCTGGATAGAGATAGTTTGGTCATGAGTCACTTCAGGCAATCAATGAAGGGAGCGGAAATTCTTGATTGGAAAAGAGAAAACAAGGAAGGGTTAAAATATCGCTTGCAGGAATACTACGGAGAACACTGGTTTCGCAACCAACAGTACGATTCTGCTATTCACTACCTGAAAATAAGTCTGCAGGAACCAAAAGATGATGTAGACCGCCGAAATTACAACGAGTTTTCTGCTGGTCGACACAAAAAGCTGGCAAAAACTTTCCTGGCCATGGACGAAGTGGATTCCGCCATTCATCATGGCATGGCTTCTTTAAAAATGGCCAACGAAGGGGCACTGCAGCGAGAAGAGTTTCAGGCTTATGAGTTGTTGCAGCGTATATATGAGGCTGCAGGAGACACTGCCAATGCTTATAAATACCTCAGGAAATTTCACGAACTCAAAGAGCAGGTACAATCCTATCAGGATGCCCTGCAAATGTCCAGGCTCAGTATCAATAAAGAGAAAGAACAGGCTACTTTACAACAAATGCTTGCTGAAGAGCAACTGGCGAATCAGCGCCTGGTAATCTGGTTGGTTTCCGGAGGACTGTTATTATTGATCGTAGCTTTGCTATACATTTTCAACAGACTTAATTACATCCGAAAACAGAACAAAATCATCGCGCAGGAAAAGCTCAGGGCAGAGCATTCTGAGAAAGTTAAAGAACAGTTTCTCGCTAATATGAGTCATGAGATCCGCACACCAATGAATGCCATCTCAGGCATGATCAATTCCATGCAGCGAAGGAACCCTACAGAAGAGCAAAAGGTTTATTTGGAATCGATGAAGCTGAGTGCCAGCAATTTACTGGTTATTTTAAATGACATCCTGGATATGTCAAAGCTGGCCTATGGTAAGCTGGACATTACCAAAGTGCCCATGAATCTGGTAGAAGTTTGCAATCAGGTCGTTTATCTCTTAAAGCAGAAAGCTCATGAGAAAGGAGTCGACCTGATCTTTGAGGCACCAAAAGATTTTCCCCCACTCATCATAGGCGATCCTGTTCGGATGAATCAGATTTTGGTTAACCTGGTAGGAAATGCCATCAAGTTTACGGATGAAGGACAAATTACCATCAATGTGTCTTGTACAGAGGATACCTATACTGTACAGGTCCGGGATACCGGAATTGGAATACCTAAGGAGACCCTCCCCCACATCTTCGAACAATTTAAACAAGGTGAAGGGCCATTGGATAAGCGTTATGCCGGAACTGGATTGGGTTTATCCATTTCAAGGCAACTGGTAGCATTGCAGAACGGTAAAATATGGGTAGAAAGCGAGCCCGGTGAAGGAAGTGTCTTTTCATTTGAATTGCCACTGATACGCTCAGACCAACCTGTCAATAATGCTGGTGAAATTTCTGAACAGGAACTCCGGAAAATGGGAATCGGTCTTGGCGAAATTTCCATTCTCATTGCAGAAGACAATCCCCTGAATAAAATGGTGATTGAAGATGACCTGAAATGGTTTGCTCCCCAGGCGAAGCTTACTTTTGTAGAAAACGGTGCGCAAGCACTCGAGAAATGGAAGCAAAACGAAATTGACCTGATATTGATGGACGTACAAATGCCAGAAATGAATGGGTATGTGACTACCCGGGAGATCAGAAAAATGGAATCCACCAGACGTACGCCTATCATTGCTATGACGGCAAGTCTCCTAAAGGATCAAATAGAAAAGTGCTATGAGATGGGCATGGACCAATACATCCCCAAACCATATACCTCGCAGCAACTGATTGAAACGATTTGCCAGACTATGGAGGCAAGGTGATTTCGGATAGAGCGAATTTTACGCTGTTTTAAGTTTTCCGGAGGGTAACTTAAAAACAACTTGTGGACTATTGCTGCTAGCCATTGTTGTGTGGCGTTTTTATTATAAAGTGACAAAATTGTAAAACCTTTTGCCTTTGTCTGTCATTCTGTTTGATAATTGATTAATTCCTCTATCGGTCATCATTACCCCAAGGTTGTTCGCAAAGTCCTTAATTAGTCGTTCATTTTGTAAATCGGTTGATATTTCGTGTAGTACTTCTTTACTCCAGTTGGGTAATAGTTTGTTCATTATATTATAGAAATTAGTGGAAAAGCCACCACCTTCCCCCACGGGTGAACCAAGGTCACTGTCAAATTTTATTGGGTCATGTAGTACTTTTAAAAGTAGCAAATGTTCTTTTCGTAATCTGTCGAGTAGTCTGAGATGTTCTTCAACCTGGACTAGGTGTAGTTTAAACTACACCTCTATATCATGTCTATTTCCAATAGACTAAACAATCCCGAATTATTCCGAGCACTCGAATAAATATAATCCTCTTGATATCCTTCTACTAAATACATCTACCCAGCTCACGGCCTGAAAGGTTAGAAAATATGGTGCAAACTGATCACGAATTTGATGAGCAAATTCCATGGTTGATTCTTTGATTGATATGTTGTAAAGGTGCTAAGAAAGCACCAAAGATAAATAGGTGTAGTGGGTTGGACTTCTCTCTCCAGAGATTTCTAAATACATTACTGTCTAATTGAGGCAGAAATTCTTCAAATCCATCAATCTTTAGAATATGAAGGAACTCGACATTAAGCTTTTTCACCTCTTCAGGAGTTAGAATTAGGTCTTCTCCGTGGTAATCAGGAGATTCCCTCTCAATTTTTTGAAGCATAGGGAAGTTGGAACGTACAGATTTGGGCATGCTCCTTAATATGTAATCTAGGACCCATAGAGAACCTTCTTTTATAACGTTTTGACGTCTTTCAAGATACTCTTGTTCGTAGGTTGGACGTGCTTTCGATATTTCAATAAAAAATGATCCCATGGTGATGATGCAAGCTAACGGCCATGGGTATGAACAGGCGGGCTTTAATAGCTAATTGCCTGTCAACCAAGACCAAATTTTGTTTAATTGATTATTGTTTGATTTAGCACTGTCTACCCGCAGCTTACATATACCCGATGTTTTAAGCAGTGCTTCTTTATTTTCTACTATTTCAATCGTTGCAATGGTTCTAAGTTTTCTTTCAGCTTCAGTTCTGTGGTCGATGTAGTCATAATGACCAATTTCGTCTATCTCTCCTGTTGGAACAATTTTCTTTTCATCAAGCCACTTTAATACTAATTCAGCTTCGCTTTTGACTCTTGGGAAGATTGGGTCTATTCTGTTCTTTTTTTGCTCAGAAGTTAGGTTCTCCCAATCACTGTAGTTCCAAAAGTCTTCAGAGAAGGTCAGGCCGTAACCTAATCCAAGGTTCTCAAAGAAATTGTAGCCTGAACAATAGAAATCATATGTGTCAATCAATGACTTAGGAAAGTCGTCTGTTCGATTAATCTGGTCTGTCAATATCTTTCTCAATTTTCTCTCTTCAAATTTTCCAAAGTCCAAGAATGAGTCGATAATTTTCCCCATTTCATGTTTTACGTGCCGGTCTTTGAAGTTCAATGAAATCAGGTCGATATAGGTGTCATTGTTCAAAAGTTGTTCAAGGTCTTTTTTGGAATAGAGCCAATTTTCAAAGTCAGCAATGGAAACTTCATCGCTATAAACTTTGAAGAACTGAATTTGTATATCAAGCGGCAATTTGTTCATCAGGGTCTTTCTTGCATTGCTTACAACATCCGAATGAAGAACCCCTCTATATCATGTCTATTTCCAATAGACTAAACAATCCCGAATTATTCCGAGTACACGAATAAATATAATCCTCCTGATATCCGGCAGTTTGGCAAATAACCGATAGCGTCTGTTATCTTCCTTTTTGTTCGAGTTGAAGCAAGTTTTCCTGTTCCTTCCTTAATCTGCGAATTGGCAAAAAGTTCAAAAATGCAATCACACCAGTTCCCATTACGATAAACTGGATTCCAAAAATGACTCGTTCTGTAAAATTTGCGTCTTTGCCGTTAATTGTTGCGTTCGGAACAATGAAGAAAATGCATCCCATCAAAATAAAAAACACAAGGAACAAGTAAGTCATCCTACCATACTTGAAGGTTAATTTGATTTCAGTAAGTCCATTCTGTTCATTAAAGGAGCCAATCATTTTCACTGGAAATCCACCAGTTCTGCTAAATGTTCCTTTAGTTAGTTCGAAAGTAGAGTTGTTGCAAAAGCCTTTGTTAATTTCCTGTCCAAAAAATCCTTTCCTGTTCAACTGTCCGTTGACAAGTTCACTTATTTCTACAGTTGATAGTTTGGTTATGTAGTTGTATTCAGGCTTCAAAAAGCTCATAATGTTTCAGTTCGGTAATGGAAGATAACATCCGAATAGAACCCCAGGATTCTATATTTATATTTACTTCAAATCTAACGGGTTTACAACATTTTTAAAACTTACGTTGTTGAAAGCAATTTTAAAAAGTTGTCTACCTTCTTGTTAGTGAATTTTCTTGTCAGTTAGTCGCGAATACTTTGGCTAGGTGTAGTTTAAACTACACCTCTATTTCCTGTCTATTTCCAATAGACTAAACAATCCCGAATTATTCCGAGCACTCGAATAAATATAATCCTCCTGAGATCCTTCTACTAAATACATCTACCAAACTGATCACGAATTTGATGAGCAAATCCCATGGTTGATTCTTTGATTGATGTGGTGTAAAGGTGCTAAGAAAGCACCAAAGATAGAAAGGTGTAGTGGATACTACATCTAGATTAGAATATAGAATAGTAAGTACTAAGCTCCTAAACTATTAAACCCTCTATTCATCCATAGTGATTGTTAGATGCATTTTTACTCATAATCTTTCCATGCAAGCAATTCCTGATTTTTAATGTCATAGGCAAATGGCATACATCCGCCTTCCTCTTCATTAGTTGTATATATGAGTTCACACAAAAAACCAACTACGATGTTGCTATCGATATCTGTTTGTGGAATGCATAGTTCGTTTGATTTAGCAGAATAAGTTTTCGTTCCGCTATCATTCATTAATTCACCATCAATTTTTCCAGTCAAATAAACTTTAACTCCAAGAACATCAGATTTAATGATACTATGCCGAAGCTTAATGCATAAATCCTCATCGAAAGAGAACTTTAAAGGAAGTATTGAACCACTCTCATTTCCGTTTTCATCAAGTCTTTTTTCATAAATAAGTGTATCATTTGAAATCAATCTGTACCGTTGAAGCTCACCACTTTCATATTTGGTATATTCTGTTCTCAATTTTTCGAAATAGTAGGTTTCAACCTTAGGGATACCGTTAGCATGAAAGGTCAGGTTCGATTTTAGTGTATCATTTTCAATCAATTGTTCCTTTATCTTCCTGCCTAAAGAATCGTAAAGTGTAGATTTACCTTCAACCCTTCCATTAACTAATTCCACAACGCTTTTGAGTTGGCCATTATCAAAGTAAGTTCTTTTTACTCCTGACTCCCGATCATTAACATACGTGGTTTCAGCAAGCAGATTGCCATTCTTATAATATTCTTTAAAAACCCCTTCTTTTGAATTATATTCCCAGTTGCCTGTTCCGTATAGTTCTCCGGTTGGGTAATACCTTTTTCCTTCTCCATGCCACATTCCAAAGGTTGTCTCATGTATTTCTCGGAACCCAGATTCATCAATAGTTTCAGTGGGTGAACATGACTGTGTGATAATACTGATTAGAAACAGATAGAAGAATCTTCTCATAAAATATTAGTTGCCTCTACGTCCCTGTAAGCTCCGTGCATTACAGCTTTTGCCTGCACAAACCTAACAAGTTTTGCGGAATTCCAGTGAGCACAGTTGGCGCCATAACACACCAGCCCCTCTACCCAAAGAAGAATTTCCAAAACAGCCAAACCCCAAGAGGTCCTGCACTAGCAAAACTTGTGATGCGGATCAACCAGACCTATCCAGAAAGCACCCAAAGCTGCGGATGGCATGGTGTCTTACAATTTGTTATGCATATTTTTTATTTCCGCAAAACTTTGCTTAACCCTACTACCTTCGACAAGATTACTATGCCAATCTATTTCTTTCTTTGTCTTCCTCCAAAATGGATATAGCCAAGCCATTCCAGTACCGATATGCTCAATCTCACCATCAGGATGCTCAATCTCGATAATATGTTTATATGGAAAGCTGCCTTTCTTAAAATATGTAACTTTGATTCTACAAGTCAGAAGGTTGAAAAGCCTATCTATTGCATTGGCTATATTGTCGTACTCTGGATCAAAGTGATTATGAATTATCCCATAGCCAATTGTGAGTTCTTTCTCGTCAGCTGAAAACCAAATTGGAGTTCCATCAATTTCCACATACAACCCATCATCGTGTTCTGTTATTTTCCCGTCCAATTCCTTAACAAGAAGTTTCTTGAGTGCTTCAAATACTTTCTGGTGTGTTTTCACTTTGCAGTATTATGCATAACATCCGAATATACTACCCTAGGGTTTCATATCTACATTTCACATTTACTCCAAATCTAACGGGTTTACAACATTTTTAAAACAGTCATAACCTATACATGAGCATTTGGGTAAGCGAGCTGATTCCTTAAAACAACTTGTGTGCAGTTTGTAGAAAGCAATTACGCACATGCCTTATACATTTTGAAATGGGTAGTTTATTAGTCCATTTCGATTAGTTTTTGGACTTCACGCTCGTAAACTTCATCAAGTTTAATTTTGGCCAGAATAGGTCCGAAATTCGGGTTCGGATATTTCAATATTGCAACTTTTAGATAGGAACCAAATCTTTGCCTTTTAAATTTCCCTTTGGCTTTTAGTGTCCTTTCAAATAGTTTGATGGTTTCAGGTTCATCGGGATACTGAGCTAATGCCTGATAAAGAATTCTCCACTCTGAAAAATAATGATGCCGATCATTCCAGTTGCTCTTGAACTTCTTAATCAAATAAGGGTAAAAAATCGGGTCTGGGAATTCTCTGATTGCCTTGATTAATAGATAGTTGTTTTCGTTGACCGAGTAATCTTGAAGAATCAATTCTTTATCTTCTTGTTTTTGAAATTTAGCGAGAGTTACCAATGCTGTTCCATCACCTTTTTCAGCAGCAGTCTTTATTGTCTGGTAGTATTTATGATCTGTCGGTAAACTCTTGAGTAATGCGGATTTCCATGACAAACGGCAGTTAGGGTCAAATATTAAAGTGCTGTCAAGTTTCGCTATTTGTAGGGAGTCCAGGATCTCACGTGATTCGGAGATATAGAAATCTGAGACAAAGTAGGTGTTCCGCAAATCGTATTGAAGGGTGCTGAGACGGTCATAATCGTGGAGATGAGTTAAAAGAAAATCATATACATCTTCTGATCTGTTACATAATGATTGGAATGCGTAACAACGAACTATCGATTTTTCATGCTTTAGCAATGTTCTTAGTTCGGATGTACTGGCGATCGTATCCAATCTTCTTGCGTATTGCCAAAGTTCAGATGTTCGGTGTTCTATCCCAATATGCTCGTAATGAAAGATAGGTGCTCTAGATAAGGAGTCAGAAATCCTGGAAACTTCTTCTGAAAGTTGGGCGTTCGCAAAAAAGCAAGTTGCGAAAAAAGTGAATAAAAGGAATGTCTTTCTTTCAAGCATAATTACATACAACGTCTAACCAAGCTCTGTCGGCTCAGCCTTCAAAGTATCTCAAAAGTATTTGTTCTAAATGTTCTTTACAAATAACCAGGGTTTAGTGGCTGTTACACGCCGATTATTGTTCAATTAAGGAATACTTGACTCGTTGTTTTGAGTTCATTACGCCAGTCGCGTCCCCAAACATCATTCCATCAAATGACTTCCATTTCCCTTTATCAATTGAAAATTCGGCAATTCCTTGAAAGCCAAAATTCATCATGGTTGGTTTCGGCCCACCCTGACCAAACATATTAGGGACATTGAATATACCATTAACGTATTCGTTCAAGTCATACTTGAATACCGCAACAGTTTCAGTATCTCATCGCACCAGTTTTTACAGATAGCTCAGTTAGCTTATGGATGATAGTGTTTATTGTGCAGAGTTTACTTTTTCTCAAGAAGTTCGACGTTTAGATTGGTTGGTAAATCTCCAACGGATATGGTTTTCTCAATAGATTGATATTTCCTTTTTGATATTTCAAACTTCAGCTTATCGCCAGTAAGAAGTAATAGTGGGAAATGAATTCTGAATTCTCCGTACTTGTTGCTCTTGATAGTTATACGAGGCTCTGCAAACTTGATAACTGCTTTTTTTATCGGTTCATTGTTCTGGTTTATTACGGTTCCTGATAGTTGTCTGGTGTTGTAGGTTGTACGTTCAATCGTTGAACCCAATTCGTGAACTATTGGGTCAGATACCTGATCGGGAGTCCATCTTTCAAGATTATGCTCTCCAATGGATGTCCGAACCTCAAATGACCAAGTGAAACCGTCAGACCCGGCCTTATCAGAATTGTTGGGCAGTTGATAGAATTCCGGGTTAATCAACTTGAATATGTTATCCCACTCATCGCTTCGAAGTTCAAAAACTTGTTCGGTATAGGTAGAGTCGACTATGCCAGGAACATAAGCTTTCCAATATGCGGCTGAATCGGAAGCGTTCCATGGTCGATTGTCAAAGGTGCTTAATCTCTCTATTTCTTGTTGACTTAGATTTGTAACATCAAGATAAGATCTCTTGATTAGATTTCTAATCCCAGTTTTTATGGTAAGGGTTTTTCGTTCGTTGGCATTTTGAATGCGGTAAATTGTGGTTGATTCAGAAGAAGAGTGAATCATTCTTATAACACTGTCTCCTGATATGGATTCAAAGGATGGTTCATCAAATAGCTCCAGATAGTCTGGCCCCAGTTCCCAAAAGTTCAAGATTGACTGACCTTTGGTTTGAAGTGAAAGAATAAGGAGTAAGAGTAGTATTATTCTCATTGCAGTAATTCGACACAACGTCCTATTGTAGAACCCCAGGATTCTATAACTATATTGATATTTACTTCAAATCTACCGGGTTTACAACATTTTTAAAAACTATCAAAAGGCTACAGGTGGATAGATTTCACCCATTTCATGAGGTTTTAAGTCGCCCGATGGAAGACTCAAAACAACTGGTGATTTTATGTATGATGTTACCAGCATTTATGTTTCGCTGTTAATCCTCATAGTGTCCATCATGCCCACTTGCTCTTGTCAGAGTATTTCCATTTTCAAAAACTAGTTGAAGGCCATGTTCTTCTTCCCAGGTACAGCCACAAGAAACGCACAAATAGAATTTACCAATATCTTCCCAATCTATGATGATTTCACTTGGCATTACATGATTCCATATATCAGTTATTGAGTTGAGAGGAAGCTCTTTACAATATCCATGTTTGAGGATTTCCAAGTAATAGTTGTGAACAATTTTGCTGTCCTTAAGTCTATTTTCTGAATTCTTGTTAAGAAAACGTTCTAATACTTTGTCAGCTTCCGCTAAATATGGTTCATAGTTTGGCTCGACAAAGCCAATCTTTAATTCTTTGTTGTCAAAATAAGGAATTTCAAAAGGGTTACTTTCAAAATAATTGTCATCATATTCAACCGGATTTAATTCACCGACAATGTTTGATTTCATTTTTCTTTAGAGTGGTTATTGCTGTATCGTTGAGTATATGCAAAGTAGGCGATTGCAGGTTTCAAACCTATCAAACCACCACAATTGTGAAGCGAGCTACAACCCTTAAATTTACTACTGTCACGCCTATTTTGTTGTTAGTGGCAGTATTTATTCTAATACTTCCTTATAGATATCTAAAATATTATTTGAAGAAAGTTCAATGTTGTATATCCTTACATCATCAATCTTTCCATTGAAGAACCTATGATTCAATAATCTCCCTACTCCTAAAGCGGAATTGTAAAATCCATTATCCGTTGTTGAATGAATATTACCTGGAAACTTTCTGGTTTTTAATAATTCACCATTTATATAGTATTTTATGCTGGTTGTTGTAATCGTAATAGCAGCAAAATACCACTCCATTTCATTAATTGTAAAACTGTTATCCAATACAACATCAGCTCCACCATTATGGAAACTTAATTTTGGAACTCCATTAATTTTTGTAACCCACATCTTAGTCAAACCATTTTCAATATTTGGGTGATCACTTGTGTAGATTATTCTGAGGGAGTTATCTGGATCAATATCATAATTCCATTCAGGAATATTTACTGCGTTAAACCAAAAGCTTATAGTTCTTTCTGCATAATCGAAATCTTGAGGAAGGGTGATGTAATCATTTGTACCATCAAAAAGGATCGCCATATCAAGATCTCCCATTTTGTCAGATGTCGAAGTTGTTCCAAATAAAGTTCCATTATGATTATTTCCACTTTCATCAATTGCATTACCGTTGAGTGGATAATATGCAACAAGGCCTTCTGTTGGAATTTCATTGACATCTGTTATATTAATTGACACCAAAGCTGATGATTTACAAGAAACTTTACCATTAACTCTAACTTCAACAATAAGTTCAAATTGAGGATTTAATTCATAATCAATCTGATCTTGATCTTTTACCGTAATTTCTCCCGTCAAAGAATCAATTGAAAATACCTCTGCATCATTTCCTTTAATTATTGAATATGATAAAGTTTGATTATCATTAATATCACTACTTTCAATAGCGCCTATTAATGTACCATTTGGAGAATTTTCATCGATATTAAATGATTGGTTTTCGATTTCAGGTGGGATATTACCAATATCACATTCTTCTTTATCACATGATAATAATATAGCCGAAATAAAAAAAACAATCCCTACAAGTTGATAAATACTCACTTTTTTCATTTTATTAAATTTATAATTGATAATTTCAGTTTCATGCAATATTGCCACTAACACTCTGGCTATGCACCGTGGCGTGCTTAAGTTCGTATTTCGGTTCGTTTATCTAAGTAGCGAATTCTTTGAATTCGCATGGTAAGTTACGATGTTTTACTTCCAAAGGGTGACTTAAAACCCCAATGGGTCAATAGGGTCTCATGACCCTGAGTCCTCAAAGCAATTATGTCATAATGGCTACCTCAAGGAGTCCATTGCGACCTGAATAATCCTTTGCACCAGAATAATTCCAGTGTTCTGGCTCATCCACAAAAGTCGCCAGATTGAAGACTTAAAACAGCTTGGTTCATGATGTTGAAACAATTCTTGTATTATGTGAAACATCAAAGAGTTGAACTGCTCTATTATAAAATGTTGCGCAGAACATCTCTTCATTTGATAGTACCTGCTTCAACATATGGTTTTTGCGATACTGCCTAAAAAGAAAACCTGTAAATACAGTTAGAGCAACTAAGAACGAAAGAATTCCCATGGTAAAATATTGAAAAGCAATAAAAACTGAACCTCCAATCGCGGATATAACCAACAAAGGTCTACCTATTATACCGGATAGAAACTGAGTGGCATAAATTGTAGGTAAAGCTAATAATAGCCAGTATTGACCAACTACTACACCCAAAATTGAAATTAAGACTGCAACTACCAGAGGGATTCTTAAGATTTGATTGCTTCTTTTGTAAACGTCCCTTTCACCTACAATGTCAAATCCTCCTGAGTATAGATATTGATCTGGAATTATTACCTGATAGCTTTTAGCTTTAATCTTAGTAATTAAGGAGTCAAAGGAATCAAATATTTTCAATTCTTCTATTTCTTGAATTTTACGAGGAAAAGGTTTTCCATCAATATCAACACTTCTTAAGTAGTTTATGATTTCTTGTGTTTCACTCATGACTTAATAGAACCAAATGGCTTTTAGATACTTCAATATAGTGAATGATTCTGATAAATTTCGGCCATTGACCCGGAAAGCAAATCTTGTGGTAGTATGTTTAGAAATCATCTGACAAATGTGATGGAGTCATGCACCATTTTAAACCTGATACTTACTGTATTTATTTTTTAGGATCAACAGTGTCCGGGGAAAATTAATTGGATTATGGTTCTTGAGTAAAAATGTGATTCGTGACTGGGGTGGATGGGAAATGGCGGGAAGATTGTGCGATGATGGCCGTGTTGCAGGATTGGGCTGGATTTGCGCGAAAAGGGGCATTGGGAGGCCGTGTGCTAATAATTTCCCAAAGACTTTTTCCCTAGTTTTTGGTCTTTCAAAAAGTAGGAGCCCCCACGGCGGGAGTGGTGGAAGATGTGATTCTAAAAGAAAATGAAAATGGATTAAACCTTTTAGTGATTAGGGACCATGCTATTACGTTTTTATGAAATTACATGCTTTGATGCAAGTATCTCAGGAAAATGTAGAACCCCAGGAATTACCCCGGACAGTAATGTTTTAGGATCATGAATACTGCGGAGCATCAGATTCCCTTTCAGGAGACGCTGATTGGGGTGGCAGCAAGTGGGCATAAGGTCTAACTATCATCCTTTAACAGAACTTTTCGAATTTTCTTAAAAGCATCTATAGCTCTTGCTTCTGCAAATAGCTCAGAATGCTTATGGATGACAGTGCTTGTTAGCTACCGTATTTTGTCATATTTCGGAAATTCGTCATTAGTACAATATGCTTGAAAATTAGTATGATTCTAATAAATTGTTCAGCTTTCTTCGTATAAAGTCAGTCTCCTGTAAGGATAGTGACTTCTGATAAAATTCGATCGACTTTTCTTTATTAGATTGCGCACGATAAAAGTCTCCCATAGCATCAAATACCCGAAAACTATTCGGATAATTCTGGATGTTCAAATCATACAATGCAAATGCTTTTTCATGCTGCTGTACAGACATCATGATATCTCCATAGCGGTTAATACTAGTCTCTGGAGGCAAAAAAGTATAATTGAAGTGATCGGAGATGTTTTCAAAGTGTTTTGTAATTACATCCATTAACTCTTGTACACTCATGTTTAACCCCTCCTCAAATAAAAATTCTTCATTAAAATTATACCAATCAAATAGGGAACGAACTGCATCATAAGCAGCAATAAATGGCACACCATTGTGATTGTCGTTTACATAAAAGCCCCAATCAAAATTCAATTCGGAAGCTTGTTTACAAATTTCATTGAATTGTAAAATTGTTCGCATGTGTTCAGAAGATTTCAGGGTATCTTTTAAAACAGTATTCAAATTAAGCCCCTTCGGAAGTCTGTTCGCAACCGCCAAATACAGAGATTTTTTATCAAATTTTTTGTTTCTTAATACCTGACTAGCTTCTTTGAAGAAAGAGAAATTATCCCATCTGATGCTTGGGTCTATTGCAACATAATTATCAAAAACTGTGGTGTGGTGAATTAAGGCATTCAATGTAAATAGCCCTCCCCAGGAGTGGCCTATAAGCGTACGGTAAGGTGTTGTACGATAGTTTGAGTCCATGTAAGGAATCAACTCTTTTTCTATAAAACCGGAGAAATTTTCTGCTCCTCCTGAGCCGGGAAGATAAGACACTTCACTGGGCGTTAAATCTCTTGTTCTATTGGTATTGGGAATCGCTACAACAATCATTTCAGGAATAATGGTATTTCCATTGGCTACACTTAACTGATGCACCATACCTACCGTTGAATAAAAGTGAGCATTTCCGTCAAGAACATAGATTACCGGAAATCTTTTTTGCGAATTTTCTGCGCTTTCGGGTATGGAAATCCAGATCGGTCGGGTCTCTTTGAGTATGTCAGAATAAATACTATCAACGATACCTATTCTAATTTCATTTGTCTGTACACCAATCGTAGGTGTTTGTGCATAGATGCTACAAACAAATAGAAATAAAACATTGCTAATTATTAGTATTTTCTTCATTATTCTCTGGTAGTTAACGAACGTAGGTATAAACTGTGCCGTGCCATCTGATATGCGCAAACATAGCATATCTTGCGGAGACTCGGATGGCCATATAGCAACTAGCTGATGGGGGTGAAAAGGCGCTAAGAAAGCACCAAAGATAAATAGGTGTAGTGGAGGACTTTTTAACCACTTTGCGAATCGTTGAGCATACAGCCGGAGCAATATGCCGGCCTCACTTCAACAGACCCCAGAAAGCACTTGAGTAACCTCACAGCGACATGGTCTCATATTCGATGTTGTAGACTGTTTTTTCTATCGCCCCGGTTTCAATTGCCGATTGTCTTGTATGGCGACCACAATAATTTCATCTTTCATGATACTGTAGAATACTGAAGTGTGCTTGTGCAATACTGCTTTTCTTAAGTTGGGATATGCATTAGACGCAGGGTATAATTCAGGAAATAGTGACACTGTCTTTTCAAATTGTGAAACAATTTTAAAAAGTTGTTTACCTCCCTATTAGTGAATTTTCTTGTCAGATAGTCGCGAATACCTTGAGCATTTCTTTATGAACGTGAAGTCCATTTTACTTCAAGAGGTTCATTCATTTGATCCTAACTCTCTCCAAAATTCCTCAGAAGAAAGTGTGTTTCCTTCTTCTAAATCTTTCAACCCCAGTCGGATGTTCTCACGTTCTTGGTCATTGAGTTCATCCCACCAGTCACCGCCGGTACTACTTCTGGAAAGCTTTATAGAATTTAATAGGTGCAGAAGGCTGGAATCATTTAGAGAACCTACCCACTTTGCTAACTCCTCTCTCAATAAATTAAATTCTGCAGTACTCATTATGCTCTTTTTTATAAAGGTACGCAATCTGGGTTAAAACGATGGTTTACAATGCCCAGATATTGCGTTGTTTTAAGCCTGGGCCAGATGTAGTTTAAACTACACCTCTATATCATGTCTATTTCCAATAGACTAAACAATCCCTAATTATTCCGAGCACTCGAATAAATATAATCCTCCTGATATCCTTCTGTTAAATACATCTACCAAACTGATCACGAATTTGATAAGCTAATCCCATGGTTGATTCTTTGATTGATGTGGTGTAAAGGTGCTAAGAAAGCACCAAAGATAAAAAGGGAATTGAATCCTCACAACTGCATGATGTCATGACCCGGTGTTATCCACTTCTTTTAATAGCACGATGTTGATCCATTCATGAAAGTCGGGCTCATAACTAGCTTGAAAAACGACATCTCTAATTGTCAAAGGTGGGATATTACGTAAATCTGTTACCTTATCGTTCAAAATGGTGTCAAAATCTACTATGACGTAAGTTGGAATTTTCTTACTCTTATTTTCCGTTACCTTTTGAATAACTTTTTCAATGGATTCACGCCTCATAGATGTTAGTTCTTCATCTGAGTAGTAGTTGCGTTCCCATTCGTAGATGTCTTCATTGTTCACCTCGTTTTGCCAAGCTTGTTGTGAACGCTCGTAATTATAGTTTACCCAAATAAGCATTGAGCCCCATAAAAGTATACCGGCCAAAATGGAATAATGGCGCTCTTTGTGCATTCGATGGAAACCTTCTTTTTTCAGTGACCAATCAAAAAATAGTGTATATGGCCATCTGAGTGTCATCCAAATAAGATCAAGAATGCCGTAACTTACTTTAGCACGCAATTCCATTTCTCTCTTATGCTCCTTTTCAGCTTGTGCATTCCATTTCTCAACAACTTCTTTTTGTTGTTCTATAGTAACACCTCTGTTGGTAAGTTCTTTGGTTGCTTGCTCTACTGCGATACTATTCCAGTTTTCAGGGTAGTTGGCAATTTCAATTAACTCATCGGTACTTCTAGACGGTATGGGAGGATCAAATTCCAAGTTGATAAATATTAAGTTCTAGTTTTTGCGGATAACGACTACCTATGCTCTGTGGCGGTCGATTAATATAATATTGTTTCGGATACAAGCTAGGCAAAATCTCTGATTTTGGCGTATCATTTGTTCGTCTAAACGCAAAAATCAGAGATTTTTGCCGTGCCTCGATAAACTCTGCTGCTTCCTCTAGCACTTCAAAACCATGGAGGCATCAGGTCATGTTGTACACATTTTAATTATCATTAGCTTCTACAAGCTCAGGGTTATTGGGCCAATTTCCACTTTCTTTCATTGCTTTTTGGATATATTGTTTTAGTTCTTCGAGATCATTTGCAACTCCACGAACCCAAGCATTTGACCAAGGGCTTTTATCTGTTGGCAGTTTGAATTCTATATCATATTCTTTCATTCCGGAGTTAGAGATTATTATTGCCCATTCAGATTCGTCATCAGTATTTGAATGAATTACCAGCCTTTGATGAGAGGTGGTTCCTACAAGTTGGGTGGTCTTAAATTTATGATCTATCCAGTGAACCACTTTAAGCATGTTTTCAGCAGAAATCCCCCAAAGATCTGTCCATTCCTCTCTTTTGTAAAACTCTTCAAATGTTTCTTCTTTTTGATTTTTATTTCTTCTAATCGGCATTTGTGTTGACGAGATTTTAACTTAAAAGTAAGTTTGCTAATGGATTTATAAATTTAAAATAATTGATTTCGGTTGGTTTAACTGGTAAACTTTAAAACTGATTGATGCCGACAAAGCAATTGTGTACAACGAACGTCGGTATGCATTGTGTGAAACCAACGAATATCAATTCCATTGCGGGCTACTAAAGTAGCAATTTTTACGGACTCACGGATCGCAATAGAGCAATTCGAACAGCCGTTGAGCATGCCCCCCAGAAGACCCAAGTTTCTACTTAGCAGGTCGTTGGACATACAGCAAGAGTAAAAATGCGGACCTCACAACCATAGCTAGCTACAGACGGGCATAGTGTCTTACACCTTGTTATGCGCTTTTTAAGCCTTCGCTTGAGATAGCCTTGCCTTTACAGTATAGCAGTCAAAACACACAAAATTGTGAATAACCATGCAATCAGCTAAGTCATAATTGTCCCCAATAGAATCTATTTGTGCATAGAAGGTCATTCTATTTGAGCATTCATCACATGTTGGAAAATCACTTGTTTCTAAATCCTCTGGTTGACCACCTAAAAAATGTCTAGTGCCAGCAATTTCGTTCCACTCATAACCAACAGCTTCCATAGCTTCTTGAGTTTCTGGTTTGGTTAAAAGTTTAATTTTTGGGATTTCCACATCAGTAATTTATGAGTTGATAAAGTTGATTATTCGTTAAAGTATTAGCAATACTTTTTTGCGCATAACGTCCGAATATAGAACTCCAGGATTCTATATCTATATTTATGTTCACTTCAAATCTAACTGGTTTACAACATTTTTAAAACTCCACCCTAGGCACTCCCCACCCTGGTCTGTGGCGCACAGACCAGAAACTACCTTACTCACCATGCTCTATGACCCAGGTTGGGTATAGATTTCACCCACCCCGTACCATCCAGACTGCTCATTGATCTTTTCGTTTGCTGACCCTGGGCCAGGTGTAGTTTAATTCTTTGATTGATGTGGTGTAAAGGTGCTAAGAAAGCACCAAAGATAAAAAGGTGTAGTGGATACTACACCTAGATTTAGGATTTATAAATTTAGAATAGTTGATTTCGGTTGGTTTAACTGTCCGCAGCTAATGAATAGCACTAAAGTAGTGAAATCTGCCGAAGCTCACAACGCCTGCCTGCCGGCATAGGCAGGTTCCGAAAGTCTAAAACTCCTGCGAGCAAAAAAACAGTAGAAAGCACTGCCGTTTCTCAGCGGTAGATTCACGGTCGAGTAGCACTGAAACTAGCCAAAAAGCACTGAGACATATGCCCGATCAGCGTCTGTTATCGGCTTTTTTCGTCTTCCAGTTTGGCCGTTAATTCGTTGTAGTCCAAAGTTTTAGATTTCTTCGTCCGTTCGAGAATTCTGCCAGTTACGGAGTTGTTTGGCTGATCATAGTTGATCCAAAATTCACCACAGTTCCAAAGAACATAGTCGTTCGGAGTTTCAACAATTCCGCCACCATGATCAATTCCATCAGATTTGTTCAGAGCTACAACATAATATTCTCCAGCTGTTAGGTAATCAATGTATGGTCGGCATAAGTTGCCAGGATCTCCAAAAACTTCTATTTCGGTTCGTTGTTCGTCTCCACGTAGAAGTTCGACAATCTCGAATGTTGCTGAAAGTGGTTGTTGGTGTTCGTCCGAAGTTAGTCCACCAGTAAACTGAAAAAAGTTGTTATAACTCTTAACTTTCACCAGAGCCACAACTTCAGAGTTGTTCGCCATCTCTAAGAAGTTACCCGCCCATTCACAGTCACACGCAAAAGTTCTGGTACAGATTAATATGAGAAATATGGCTATGCGATTCTTCATAATTGCCGATAACGAACGTCAGCATGGGTAGTGCCACACCAACGAAATTTAGGTAAAAGTAGCATCTTTTGCGGAATCCTGGAGGGCAGTAGAGTCACTAAATGCACGGTTGGGCATGCCACCCAGAAAAATCAAGTCTCCGCCATGCAAATTGTTGAGCATACAGCCGGAGCAAAGGATGCGGGCCCAACAGCCACGGACTCCAAAATGCACTGGGATTCCTCACAGTGGCATTACCTCATTGCTAGATGTTATGTGGATTTTTAGAACGTTGGAGTTAGGTCGCTAGCCAATTATGATTTCTCCGCCATTCAACCGAAAGTCTTGCAGTTCTGTCCAAGATTGTTTGTCATCAGTATCTGAATCTTCCATTATTCTATATTCAGACCACTCATGTTGAGGCATAGGCAGTCGTCTTCAAACTCCTCTAGGAATAACATTATATTCAAAACACCTTCTGAGTAACTCCTGCGAGAATTTTATTAAGTTGATCTTTCCGATTAATTCTGCTTTTTCCTCGGTTGGTATCCCATCAACTATTTTTTCTTGGAACTTAATCTTTTGTTGTTCAAGTAAGCCATTAATAAATTCAAATTCTTGTTTGCTATTTTCTTCCATTCTCTAGACAGATTTTCCACATAACATCCGAATAAAGAACCCTAGGGTTCTTTATCTACATTTCATGTTTACTCCAAATCTAACGGGTTTACAACATTTTTAAAACTGCCAAAGGCTTCATGAGTATAGATTTCAGTCACCCCGCTTGCTGACCTCAATCTCCCCCACTCTGGCATTCGAATAAATATAATCCTTCTGATATCCTTCTGCTAAATACATCTACCCAGCCCACGGCCTGAAAGGTTAGAAAGTATGGTGCAAACTGATCACGAATTTGATGAGCAAATCCCATGGTTGATTCTTTGATTGATGTGGTGAAAAGGCGCTAAGAAAGCACCAAAGATAAAAGGTGTAGTGGAAACTACACCTAGAATAGGGCCTTTTTTACCTTTCTTGAAGTTCATCAGCTTTATCTAGCGCTTCCAACAGAGTCTGTTTTACCCTCTGAAAACTTCCAAATGTCTGGTTCGCGTATATTTTCTCTGAAGTCGAAAATGGAAAGCTGTTCAAATAGTACTTCTTATGAACAACGCTAAGATCTTTTCCATATTCGTCAGTTAGAATTTGCCACTCAAAGTTATGATTGTCAACCAAATATTGCCCAAAAGCAGCGCCCAAAGCTTCTACTACAAATGTGGGACTTTCTTTAAGTTCGTTGTTATCGTTGTACCACTTTTCAAATACCATATCAATTGTTTGGTCATTATTCTCAAATTGAGAAATGCTTTCATTTTCACTATATTTTTGAATAAGTGATTTTGCTTCTTCAATTTTTTCTGAAATATGGTCACGGATTTGTGAGTCAAGTTCTTCTAGCTCATATGGTGCTTTTGTAATTTGAGTTTTTTCATTAGCTAATTCCCCAGAGTCTATTCTTGCATCTGTTTGTTTCTTGCTTGAACAACCGAAAATTAAGTTTAGTAATCCCATTATTATTAAAATTCTTATCATATGCGTGGAATGGCTTGTAACGTCCAGGTATGCACCGCGCGTACCCTTTGATTTACACAAACCTAGCAAGTTTTATGGAATCACAGATAGCAGGAAGCCCCAAAAGCCCCTGGGCTAGGTGTAGTTTAAACGACACCTCTATATCATGTCTATTTCCAATAGACTTAATAATCCCGAATTATTCCGAGCACTCGAATAAATATAATCCTCCTGATATCCTTCTGCTAAATACATCTACCAAACTGATCACGAATTTGATGAGCAAATCCCATAGTTGATTCTTTGAATGATGTGGTGTAAAGGTGCTAAGAAAGTACCAAGATAAAAAGGTGTAGTGGATAATACACCTAGATTAGGAGCCTGAAAGGTTAGAAAGTATGGTGCAAACTGATCACGAACTTGATGAGCTAATCCCATGGTTGATTCTTTGATTGATGTGGTGTAAAGGCGCTAAGAAAGCACCAAAGATAAAAAGGTGTAGTGGATACTACACCTAGATTAGGGCGTTTTGCAGAATTACTTTTTCAGCAATCATACTGTCAACTGTCATTTCAAGTGCCGTATAGTTCTTTTCATTTCGAAGTTGAGTTACCCGTTGCTTGTAGTATGCTAAAGATTTGAAGTTACAAACTTCTGTTTCTTGGTTCCATCTTCCGCCTTGATCTAAACAATTATCAATTTTCAAAGATTTATTGTACCATTTGAATCCAAAGATTCCAATGAGAACTACTGTTAATAAAAGTAATGCTAGTTTAAGTTTCATAGATCCTGCTCTATAACGTACAAGTGTAAATGTAGTGGTTTGGGATTTTGCGGGCAAGCTTTGAGCGGCCATTACATTTTACATAGTGTTAGGCTCTATCTCTTTTATATACTAATTCTATATCGATTGGTAAACTAAGAAGCAGTTGAAATATTGGCATATGTTCTAATTTTATGTTCCAATTCCGTTGGGAATGTGTTGAATTTGATTTCCACTATTTTATGTTGATTAACAATTTCCACAATCATTCTGCATATCATTATTTTAGTCCAAAAACAAAATAGTACTGCTTCTTCATTTGTATAGGACAAGTTATTGTTGTAACTATTTCGAATCTTCGCTAGGCTTAATCCTTCGGAATGTGAAAACCCAGATAAATAGCCGTACAGTTCCTTCCACCTTTCGCGATCTCTTATTTGAGTCTCATCAATTATTCGGGTCCAGTTTCTAAAGAGCTTTCCGGTACCTTTCTCAATCAAACCATTTTGTTGTTTTGGAGTTAAGGTTTCGAAGTATTTGGAATTGACGAGCTGATCTTTGTAGTCCTGAATTTCTTTCTTTTCTTTCTTTTTGAATTCATCAGTTAAGACATCTCTCTTATTCCTATTTTTTTGTCTATCAAGAAGAGATGAATAAACCCAGGCCAGAAATCTAAACTCTTTTTCGTCATTATTTTTTGAGTTGACGAATATGTGACTGTACATCAAGAAATTTTCAAGTAAACTTCGTGTTAGGACTAATATTGACGGTAGGTCGATAATCCTGATATCTCTTTTCAGTTGATCCGATGGGAATGTTGGCGCTAGGTACAGTTGGTAAATTGAGTTTGCATGCAAAATAAACTTTAAGGTTAGTGTTTCACCATATACTTCCCAAGTTTGAGACTGAACCTTTGCTTCGGATAGAGTCTCATTTAGGTTGATCAGAGAATCTAAAAAAATTTTATAGTTCTCCAAATGATTTGTCAAATCCCTCTCATTGAACTCCTTAAATATTTCATGATAGGTATTTATTTTTCGAAATATCATAATGATCAATGAATTGAGCCTAACGTACATTGGTAAAAGTAGTAGCTTGGCATTTTGAGCGCAAGCTTTTGAGGGGCTATTACTTTTACCTGATGTTGTGCACTTATTTTTATTTAACCATAAATGCTCCATCATTCTCTTTTCCACCTCCTAGTTCTACATTTTCATTATCGATCAAAATACCCTTTTTAGAAATTTTCACTTTAGCACGCCTTCCAAATAAGTATATGAAGTAATACCTACCATAATAGTCATAAAGCGCTCTTAGAAAAATTAGAATTTTGTCTATGTTTGGTCGAAGGTAATTATGCTTTTCTAAAAGATCTTTATAGAACTCTGTCCAGTCCGATATACTCTCTTTTGTTGAAACATCTCTATCAAAATCATACTTCCAAACATCTGACTCGGCATAATCAAAGCCTCCAAATGAAATGTGTAAATATTGATTTATAACTAATTCTTGAATGTCGTAGTACAGCCAGTTATCATTATAATCTTGATACTGCTGCCATTGAACTTCGAAAATTTCCTGCTGGTGGTCAAAGAAACTAGAAAAGAACTCTTTTATAAATGATAGTTCTTGCGTTTTGTCTCCATACCCTTTTCTGTGTAGATAATATTTTAATTCTTTGAATCTCTCTTCTACAGTTTCTTGGCTATTGATGATATCTAAATAATTTCTGTGGTAGCTATATGACATAAATTAGTCCGAGTTAAATGGGATAAATGTTTTATTGTCATCTTTTACGGCTTTTAAGCGTGAAGAAGGAACGCCCTGGCCATTCATCCATTCCTTATATTCTATTTCTTGGATAAAGTCTTGAGCAGTTGGGATAAAATTTCCACCGTAATCTTCCATTACATGTTGTTCTCCAATTTCCTTAATGCTCACTTTTTTACCATCCGAATTTGTTAATGATGTTCCAAATATTCTTTCCAAGACATTATTTAGAAACCAACTATTATGAGTCAGGGCTCTATGTCTATTGTCAGAAATAACACTTTTACTACTGTCAAGAAAGTTATGGATTTCAAGGTAGTCGTCTGGGATACCTCCAAATCTCCTAGCACTTGACTCAGCATGAAAAATTGGTTTAGCCATAATTACAGATAATTGTGCACAACATCCGAATAAAGAACCCTAGGGTTCCATATCTACATTTCACCTTTACTCCAAATCTAACGGTTTTACAACATTTCTAAAACCGTCAAAAGCTACACACTATAGATTTCACCCACCCCGGTACCATCCAGACTGCTCATTGATCTTTCCGTTTGCTGACCTCAATCTCAATGAATGCTGGTAAATAGCTTGGTGTACAACCCCTGGCGACTACCTCATCTTTGTACAACCCGGTTTGCTCACCGATTTTAATGCATCGTGCACGAAATCTTTCATCATACACGCCAATCCAGGCTGCTGTGAAATTCATCGCCCATTGTACTTCAGGTGCTTCATTGGCAATATTTGCTTCTATGGCATTCAGAAGGTCGGGAGTGTTTTCCGGTGACTTTTGTCCGGTCCACCTCAACCTGGCCTGATGATACCAATAGGTTCTTCGCTGAAGCGGCGAAGGGCTGCTTTCCCAGGATTCGATCAATGCCAGTGTTTTCTTGTCTTTGGTCAGTTGATTTGCCATCAGCCACTCCATTAGCCGATTACGGTCATCATAATTGTGAACCTGCATGTCTGCATCCAACTGATCAATCACCTCCTGGCTGAGCATCTTTTTATCCATGATCAGGACGGAGAGCAACCGGGCATTGTAATGGCCGGTTGACCACAATTCAATGGCCAACTCATGATCTTTCCTGATCGCTTTGGCTATTTTCTTCAGCTCACCCAGTTTGGTGGTCGCATCGGATATTTGATCATATACCTGCCGGGCCTTTGGTGATAAATTCATAAGCTTGAGGGTTTAGCATAAAAGTAGCGAATCGAATTAAAATACACATTCCAATCTCCCTGCTATAGACCACCCCTACCCAAATTGACCAGGCAGTTTTCCCTTTCCGGCCAGCTTCACAAACTCATTAATTCTCTTCTGCCTGGTTTCTGCTCTTTTTGCCATGACGACCCACGCCAGTAGCCCTTTTTTGATTGATTTGGATTGCTCCTGATATAATTTCATAGCAGCAGTATTTTTATTGAGGGCTGCCTCCAAATCTTCTGGCATCACCAGGTTTTCGACATCATCCAGCAGGTTCCATGATCCATTCTGTTTGGCCGTCTCAATGCTTTCGAAACCGGCTCTGGTCATTTGTTTGTTGGCAATGAGCCGATCCACCTTTTCTTTATTGATTTGTGACCAGGTGCTGTCTGGTTTTCTTTTGCTGAAGTATTGCATAAACCGATCCTTGTCAATCGCTCTTCGGGTACTGTCTATCCACCCAAAACACAGTGCCTCATCCACCGCTTCACTCCAGCTTAAAGAAGGCATATTGGATGATTTCTTGTAATAAACCAGCCATATAGATTGTTTTGACTGGTGATTTCTCTCCAGCCACTTACGCCAATCTGCCCTGCTTTTCGGACAGTATGTTGCTAATTCTTTCTCTGACAAAGTAATTTGTTTTCAATAAGGTGCATAGTTGTCAATCATCTCCTCAATTTAATGAAATTACTGATGTGGTGAAGTGGACTGGTCCGGGACTCAATGAGCCTCAGACCAGTATACCTACTCCCTGGCCAGACCAGGTTCACTAATTCAGAAAATGATACATTAATCACTTTCCCCCTGGTCTGTGACACACAGACCAGCTTCAACAATCCAGGAATGATAAATTAATCACTTCTTCTCCTGATCGCTCAACCACTGCAAAATAAGCTGATTGGTAGCTTCCGGTAGCTCCTGCTGAATCCAGTGACCACAATCGAGACTGGCCACCTCTACATGAGGAACGAACGTCGTAAGGGTCTCGGACTTTTGTACCAGATCACGGTCACCATAGATCATCAATGCAGGTTGTTGGATCACAGGGTCCACATCGGCCAGTATGTGCCAGTTGCGATCGAGGTTTCGGTACCAGTTGATGCTGCTGGTAAAGCCTGTTTGCTCAAACGCTGATACAAATACTGCCAGTTCCTGTTCACTCATCACCGGGTCTCCACCTGGATGTTCCTTTCTGGCCAGATTGATCAGCGTCATACCTGGTTCCGGTTCAGGGACTGGCAAATTCTTCCGGAATAAATTGCTTAAGAATTGATGTGTATTTTCCTCAAATACCTTGTCCGCCACGCCTGGTTTTTTGTTGAAGTGAACAAAATAATTATCGGCCCCAAGTATGTCCTCCAGAAATTCTATCCACGGTTTTTCTCGCCGTGGCTGATAGGGCACACTAAGATTGATGATGTTTTTTACGCGATCAGGATGCAACAAGGTAAGTCCCCATACCACCATGGCACCCCAGTCGTGACCCATGAAAGTTGCTTCCTGATAACCGAAATGATCGAGTAGTGCAATGAGGTCTGCTGACAAGTGCCTGATGTCATAGGCTGGAACCAGGGACGGACAAGAGGAGTTGCCATATCCACGCTGGTTAGGGATAATCACATGATATCCTGCTGTGACAAGAGGCTCCACCTGAAACCGCCAGCTGTACGCATGCTCGGGCCATCCATGGCATAGCACTATTGGTTTACCCTTGTTTTGCTTACCTGCTTCAAAAACTTCCAGTTGAATGCCATTGACTGAAATAAGTTGTGGCTTGGGAAATCCCGTCATTGGCATAGGCTTAATTACGTCTTTCATTTTTATGTTTTAATGATTAATGATACAAACGTAGCAGTGGCCTGTGCCAGCCCTATGTCAAGGGTATGCGAAAAAATTTAAATCTATTTAATGGTACTGATCAAAATATTCCTGGAGGGTCAGGTTGTGTGGTTCAAAGTTTTCCTCCAGGATGCTTATTTCTTCCATTCGATCCAACCGGAAAAACCTGAATTCCTTTCGCAAGCGGCACCATGCGATTAAGTACCAGTTTTTGGCATTCACCAACGCAAATGGCTCTATCAGTCGGTCAGATGGTTGTCCTTCTTTGTTCATGTACTGCATCCTGACAAGCTGGTAGTTGGTCAGCGCATATTGCAGGTCCGACAGGTTGTTGCTGTTTCTTTCCTGATGCAGCACCTCATCAAACTGGGTCCTTTTGGTCAGTAAATTGACTTTGTCCTGGGCGCTGTAGCGTAAAATTGATTTGATCTTGTCAATGGCCTCCGCATAGTCCTTGACCAGGGAGGCGTCCATGTTTTGCAGCACCAGCTGCTCTGCCAGGATCAGGGCATTGGCTTGTTTTTCGGTAAACATCACCGGTGGTATCCGGTAACCTTCCATCAGCGTATACCCTTTGCCTTCTTCCGTTAAGATAGGTACACCTGCATCCTCAAGTGCCCTAATGTCCCGGTAGATGGTTCGCTTGCTGACATTAAACTTATCGGATAACTCACTGGCCGTAACCATCCTTCTGGTCTGGAACTGAATCAAAATAGCGGTTAACCTTGATAGTCGGTTTATTTCGGAGTATTCCATTGGCATTGATTATGGGTGAACCTAAGCAGAGACGTCATGTTGTCAAATAATGTTATGGAAATTACACCATTTGACTGGTGACTCATAGAATGACCGCATCTCTGCCTCCTCTCCCAACAAAACTAGCATGATATTTGCATTTCATCAGGAGAGTTTTCTCACTATACCCAATAACTAAAACAATGAGCAAGTCAATGATTCATATCGCAACAATTCTTCAAATAGTGCTGGTGGCAGGCATAAAAAGATTTGTTGTGTTATTTGCCAATTGCTTTGCGTTGAATACAAGTTCATTCCATCAAAATGCCATTCTATGGGTGTTGTGTCCTGTGAATGAACGCAACTATCTGTATCGTAACATGGTGACAAACAAGCATTGCGAAAATTGTACTATACCAATACCCCTCTACATGAAGCCCAATCCACATTTCTTCACTCCCGGAAGTCCGCATTGATATTGTATTACCTGTGCTGTAATTGTGTTATCCCATTTATTTTTTGATGAAAATAGCTCATTATAAGTAGCTACTTAGTGTGTTAGAAGTAGCTACTTACCTCTTCACAAGTAGCTACTTGTCTACTTGCAAGTAGCTACTTGTCTTAAGACGAGTAACTACTACCCAATAATGGCTTAACCACCCTTGAAATTGGTAGTAATTTTCAATTCAATCACAGTAAATCATCGGGATAATAAATTGTATTATTCTAATATTAGCAAGTATGAACCGCGTTATTTCTTCATCGTCCGTTCATAAATATCGATCCACTGTTCCACACTCATCTTCTGCATCAATTCACCAATCAGTTCAAACGGGATGTCATCTGGTTTTTTGAAACGCACACAGCTTTTTCCCATGTCCAGTTTTCGTGTGCAGTGTTTGGGGTATTCGCCTACAAACCAATCCAACAGTTGTTGATCAGCATAGATGCCCATGTGATAGAAGTTAATGGAGTTCTTCTGGGAGGCAATGCCGGCAAATGGAAGAGGTTCGGCTGGCTTGCAGTGATAACCATCCGGATATACTGAATGAGGTACCACATAACCCAATCCCCCATAACTTATTGCAGGTTCAAAACCCTGGGGCAGGTTCTCTACAATCACATCATGTAGTTTGTTGAAGGGCTCTACCCTATCTTCAGGCAGACTGGTTAGAATTTCCTGAACTGTTTTACCGGTTGCTTTCATTTTTTAGGCTTACTGATTACCAGCTAATTTAGCAAGTATTTTTAAATGTCGGATGCTGTGGGAGTAAGTGCGGAAACCACTTCTGCCCAATTCAGCCAGGACTCATGACTTTGAACAATCTTCCAGCGATCAATTGTTTTGTGCTTAAGTCAATTGGCCTTCTGTTTTTTGACAAGACTGGTTGAAAAAGCATGCCACGCAACATATTGCGATCAATTATTTATTCATTGGGTTTCGCTTGTTTGTTGTTGACGTAAAGATAGGCACCTGAGATTCGATGGGTGACAGATCACATGGGATGTAATGAACCGCAGGAGTTCTGGTCTGTGTGTTACAGCCCAGGGAGCAGGATGTGAACAAACATAATATATCTTGCAGAAACCCTGGTACCAGGAATATCAAATACACTGAAACGTTGCTACCGGGCAACACTCATCACTTGATGTTAGCTCACTTTTTACCCAGTTCTTTTTTGTGCAGATAGAACCTGGAAGCTCCCCAGGTTCCCCTAAGTTGTTTATCGCTTGTTAGTTCTGTTTTTCTGCTGATACTTTGCTGGGGAAGTTTTAATATCCCATGCAAAGCTTGTTTCGACAAGTCTGCGAAAACCTCATAACCGCAGTTCTCTCCTTTTATCATCAACTGATCAGAATTATCATCTTCATTAACATTTTTAAGGTTGGACAATAACTCTTCAAACCCTAATGCTGTTTGATCGTTTTTATTGACAAAATCTGCTTTAATACTAAACACTGATAGTGCCCGGAAACTTTATGGGTATAAACAGGTCCAATTTGGACAAACCCCTCCATTTCTTTCAATATCTCATTTTTGAATTGACAGTGGCTTGATTGAATAATTCCTATAATTGTTTCTAAATCTGGAGTCATTTATTGTTAGGCTAACTGGGGTATACACAAACATAGTATATCTTGCTGAGAGGTTTGGACTGATTTGTGTCAGTAATAAGCCGCAGGAGTTCTGGTCTGTGTGTCACAGACCATGGAACAGTATGTCACAGATCATGGAGCAGGAGAAGGCAGGAAACAGTGAGGCTCCCTATTTGTCTTTAGCAATTCTAAATCCAAAACCGTCATTGCGTGTATTTTTTGGAGACTGGTACCTTACTTCGGGCATGTGGATTCCATATTTCAGTGGGATCCCGTTTGCATCATATGACGCATAATACCAACTTAATCCTTTTGAAATTTTTTGGGTGCCGGCTGAAGGTCCCTGAGGGTCGATCCTGCTGACCAGACTGTCCTTCTCAGGGTTGTACCAATCACTGACCCATTCACTCACATTTCCTGTCATATCGTAGATTCCCAGTTCGTTTGGTTTCAGTTGCCCCACAGCCCTAAAACTGCTGTCAGCATTTTCTCTTACCCAACCCACTTCTTTGGGATCGTTACTACCGCTGTAGGTAAAGCCTTTGCTTTTTTGTCCTCCCTTTGCTGCATATTCCCATTCTGCTTCGGTAGGTAATCGACCACCCGCCCATTCAGCAAATGCATTGGCCTCATCCCAGGTGGCCAGCATAGGATGATGATCTTCCCACTCCATGTCGACCACCTGCCCAAATGCATTAACTTTCAGCGGGGCAGGCATTGCTCTCCCAGTACTTTGGCAGAATGCTTTGTACTGCCTGACTGTAATCTCATATCTGCTGATGTAGAAATCACTGATCTGGACGATTCGGTTTGGGCTTGTGAAACCGTCAATGGTATCTCCTTTGGGACTGATGATGAATTGATTCCTTCCCTGTTCGAATTCACCTCCCTGAACATAGACCCAATCAATTCCATTTTCTTCACTCCCGGTTTTGCAAGAGATAACAGTCAATATCAGCGCGAAATATATTACTCTTGTTCTTGTCATGATTGATTGTTGTTTAATCAGAAGCAATTAGTTAGGCATATATAAGCATTCATTTTATTCACTGACCAAAAACGACAATCGTCTCACTCATATAATAAAAGCATAATATCACTACAGGTATCGCCAGAACCATCAGCATCATGAAGTTTTTAATATCAGAAGGTTGACTAGTTTCAGTGTAATTGGGGTTATTCGAAGCAATCTTTTCTTTGATATATAAGGTCATTGCGTCATTTACCAGGAATCCTTTCCCTGGATGATTGGGCATGAAAGATATCTTTTTCGCCTTACCGGTCTCCGTATTATGATACTTAATCGTAATAAACCATGGGCAGGTAAAGTCAAATTTTGCAATCCAATGAATATCCTGATAATTGACTGAAACCTCCTTCCCAAACTCCTTAATTATAATTCCCTTCTCTGATGCTTCTATGGACTTCAGTCGAAAAGGGAGTTGAACCAAAAATATAGAAACCCAGGCTCCACCGATGATCATGGCCTTTGTAAATCCTTGTGATTCAGGTGGCCCCTGCGTCCACGACAGATATATTCCAAATATGAATCCCATGATCATAAACACTGGAAAAATGACCTTAAAGAAAGATGTGAAGGGTGAACTTTTATGCATGGTCAATATAATCTACTTTCAATAATTCTAAATTCTCCTCACTCACCTACTTCCCAGTTCCTCGGCAACCTGGTCATAATATTCCTGTGTCACGACCTCAGTCCAGACTGTAGGTTGGTCCCCGCCATAAAGTGCTAAATAAGTCACATCGCTTGTTTTGGTTGAAGAGTGCCAGTGCTCGGTGTCTTTGGGGCATTTTATCACGTCCCCTTTTTTAAGTATCACCGGGTCCTTTCCCCTTTCCTGGTAATAGGCCTGACCATCTACAATGATCAAAACCTGGACAGAACTATGCTTATGCCAGTCAAGCGTAGAGTTGGCTTTAAAGGTGGCTTTGGTAATGTTATAGCCCAATTCGGCATCATCGTGAATGATGGCATTCAACCACGCTTCACCTATATAATGCGTATTGGGAGCCAATCTACCTTCTGTGAGGTAAGAAGAAACCGAATAATCCGGACCTTGCGCCATTAAATAAAAGGGAGCCAAAATGAAGAGGGTAACCATTGAATTTCTCATTTGATACTTTTTTAGTAAATAAAACCAACCAGTTTTTCCCACAATTTAAGCATGAGACACCCTTGTAAACAACCTGCCCACTACAAAAACAATGAACAGGTTCCCCATAATTGCTTCTACGGTACTGATATTAAGCACCAGGTGTGATAATGTATCGTAGGGATTATCTAGTCCACCCAGTACTGTAAAACTATAGGCCATCATCTTTTGGTATGAAATGGGGGATTTGGGCATACCAATGGCAATTTGGGTCGGGTCCAGCACAAAGATAATGGTATAGATACTGGCAAAGGCTGCTCCGGTGGTCAGGTATATGAATACTGCTCCCCATAAATTTTCATTTAACGACAGGTCATTACGAAATATCTCCACAATTGTGATACGGATCAAAATCACCTCCAGCAAAAGAATAAACAACATCAGGAAGGTGGAGTACACGTCGTGCGCAGAACCGGTAAGGAGTGGATCAAATGGGTTCAGCAAAACAATGTTGGACAAAAAGAAAACCACCATCACCACCAATAGCGAAATGATTAAGACTTTGCTACTGGTATAAATACGAAGCATATCCCACCACAAAATGATCAACACCATCGCTACTGTCGGGAAAATCAGTTCACTGATCAGCACGTAGGCCTCCACCTTAAACATCTTCAATGTCTCCGGGAGCAACAGCGCCAACAGAATCAGAATGACTTCTACCAGTACCACAATCTTAAAACTCTTCAGCCTTTCTTTCTGTAGTTCGATTCCTTTGAGTGACTTGATCAACCTGAAGTGCATGAGGACTGCTTATGGTGAATAGCAACTGTAATATCAACATATATTTCTTAAAATACCATTGTCATACCCTAACTGCAATAGTGTTTATCGGAAAGGGAATAGGAATTCCAGTTATCTTGAATCTTGGATCTTGAATCACTGGTGTCCGGTAAAAAAATTAGTGTGGAAGATATTAACTGAATTCAGACAATTTTGAATGTTTGAAACGAATTTAAAAAAAGAGAGGCAATACAATCCGAATGTAGCGAAATTTAAGCGTGTATGAATTGTGTCACAGAGATACACAGAGGACCACAGAGTTGCACAAAGCGTTATTAATCTCCGTGAAACTCTGCGCTTCTCCGTGCATCTTGGTGAAATAGCAAGCAAAAGCTAGAGTTTGATACCAAACCATTATACCACAAACTTCAGTAGCTCTATACATCGTTTCCGGACACCAATGGATCATTGCTGTCCGGGGAAATTCCTAGCAATCTACATTTTCCTCCTATTCTTGTGTTTGAGATATGGTTTATCTTGAAATGTAATAAGCATGGTCCCTATCACTGAATGACTCAATTCATTTTTATTTTCTTTACAAATCACATCTTCCACCACTCCCGCCGTGGGGGCTCCTACTTTTTGAAAGACCAAAAACTAGGGAAAAAGTCTTTGGGAAATTATTAGCACACGGCCCCCCAATGCCCCTTTTCGCGCAAACCCAGCCCAATCCTGCAACACGGCCATCATCGCACAAGCCGCCCGCCATTTCCCATCCTCCCCAATTAAGAATCACATTTGTCCAAAACAATCATACTTGAATTAATTTTTTCCGGACACCAGAGGATCTTGAATTTAGAATCTTGGGTATTCCAGTTTAAACATCTGCCATCCGGGTTAATGTTTAACGCGGCGATGAACCTTACCTCAATAATTGTCCGATTGATCAATAATCCAGAAAGATTTTCTTAAAAAAACGCAAACATGTAACTACCAAATGCCACACCATTACGGCCCGAAATATCAACTCCTTCATCTCATTCGAAAACGGCCAAAATCAACGCAACCGTTTGCAATTCCATGAATATGTACCAATTCATAAATTGATACTACCATTTGTTGCTTCACATAGGGTCCGGTCATTTATTGCAGTACTATTTGTAGTAAAATGAAGAACCTAATTTTTTATTAACGTGAAGAAACTCATCAACCTTGCCGGCATGCTATTGCTATGCTTGTGGGGAACTAACCAAAACGCTTACGGGCAGGACGTCATCCTGCAGGGGTTTTACTGGAACACTCACCCCGGTGATTTATCAGATGTAGAAGATGGAGGGGTCTGGTGGGACTCCCTGGCAACTGTAGCTCCGAAGATTGGAGCAGCAGGATTCTCTACCATCTGGGCTCCTCCCCCACAAAAGGGATTTGCCGGGAAATTTGATATGGGATATGGCCCCTATGATTTTTATGACCTGGGTGAATATGATAGTAAAGGTACCATCCGAACAAGACATGGAAACGTTGCGCAACTCCAGGCAATGATCCAGGCCTACCACAACAATGGCATCAAAGTAATGGCCGATGTGGTGCTCAACCATAGAGGTGGTGGTGATGCGCAAGTGCCCTACGAAGTGGGCGGTGCTACTGGCTACCTGCAATTCAACCCACCAAGTGGTCGACTGCCTGGTGATGCCGGGGACTTTCATCCTAACAACTTCCACGGCGACCAAAACGCGCCTTATCACAACCCCCTGTTTTTTGAAGACATTTGCTACTTCAACAACCTGACAAACACCCCACCTACTGATGCGCAGGGTAACCCTTCAAACTGGTACTTTGGCGCCCCTAACTACATGGGAGAAATGGGTGTAGACCTGATCAGCTGGGGTCGGTACCTCATGGATGAAGTGGGATTTGACGAGCTCAGACTGGACGCCATCAAACACATAGAACCAGACTTCCTGGGCAAATTCATTATTGAAGTGCAAAATGGCGACCAACCCTTTGCACTGGGTGAATTCTTTGATTACAACATC
Source organism: Cyclobacteriaceae bacterium (assembly GCA_965243755.1). GTDB lineage: Bacteria > Bacteroidota > Bacteroidia > Cytophagales > Cyclobacteriaceae > JANSWY01. Next base: position 903,037 of record CBDEVW010000006.1, on the reverse strand, counting down.
GGTGCACTTGAAAGCTATCATAACGCTGTGGTCAACTCCAGCAACCAGGGCGGAGTAAAGGGTGCTAATATGTCCTTATTTGATTTCCCGCTGAGAGGTGCTTTGGCAGCTGTCCTCAATGACCCTTCAGGAAATTCGGACTTGTACAGCACCCTTGGTGGTAGTGGTCTGGTTTGGGGTTCTGGTCTTTCTGGCTTTGATGTGGTGACATGGCTCGACACTCATGATACCGACAGGAAAGGATTTGTAGAAGATAACGATGGCTGTCAGATCTCATTTGGAAACAGCTGCCTGAAGTATGAAACCCTCAGTGACCATCACCCCATTTTTTCAGATAAGGAGGACATGGGTTATCCGTTCTTAATGGCTGCCGAGGGAAGACCAATTGTCTTCTGGAAAGATTACTTCTGGTTCAACCTGGACAAAGACATCAACTGGCTGATTACCCTTAGAAACGAACTGGCCAAAGGTACTTCTGACCACATACAACACCTCAATGGCTACTGGCCACAGGATGGTTCATTTGATGGAGACAACCATGGTGGCAATATGTTTGCAATGACCAGAAATGGTTTAACCAACGGAGCAACCGATGGTATGATCCTGGGACTAAATGATCACCCAACAAAAACTAATGGCGTTTACGTGAATACACCATTCGCCAACAAACACCTCAAAGACTATTCTGATGGATTCCTTTTTGAAACCACCGAAGCTTTTGCTGATGGGAGAGCACTGATCAAAGCTCAGCCAAGGGACTACTCATGGTATGCTCCGACGGGCCTCTACCCTATTGGTACCGGTAAGTCTGCCAGCCATTTTAACATGGGTGCAACTCCAGGAGGCTGTGCACACTTTGTAGCATTGAATGTCGCCAATGCCAGCAACTACCTGGTAAACAACGCACCCATTGAAGCAGGAGACGAAGTTGCCGCCGTTAACAGTCAGGGTGATGTGGTAGGAATAGGACGAATTGGTCAGGGTTTTCAATGGGATGGCGTACATGACATGATCATCGAAATCCTGGGCGCGCCTTCAGCCAATGGTATGGGCGACAATGAAGCACTGAGCCTGGTTGTTTTTGATCAAAGTCAGGGACAGGAAGTGGTAATTGGCAATCTTACATTTGCTTCTTCCGGTACGGTATTCAATTTTTCTCCAGACAGGCCAAACTCTCCTAACCGAAACGGCAACAATGCCACATTTGCGCTGAATACTACAGCAGAAGGAACCTTCATTTGCAACGGGATTACCTTAATCAGTGGATTTGGTGTGGAATCTTGTGCCATCACCAATGTTGAAACAGGCACTCAGACACCCTGCAATATAGGATCAAACCAGTTCAGTCAGGAGCTTACAATCACTTACGAAAACGCTCCAATGTCTGGCACATTACAGGTCAATGAGTTTCAGTTTTCGCTAACCGGTAGTCCCCAAACCATTACCTTATCTGCAGCAGCCAATGGGGCACCTCTGGATGTCAACATTTCAATTGTTGGGGCAGATTGTGAATTGTTCCTGCCCGGATTGATCACCGCACCTGAAGCCTGTAACGAAACCTGCGGACAATCAAGCCCGTCGGACCTGGTATATGATGATGGCTGGCAATCCGGAGATAATGATGGAGAAGGTTTTGGTCCATGGGCTTTAAGCACCAGCTACAGTAACCCGGGAAATGGTGGACACTTTGTTTACACATCTACTGCCAACGGCAATGGTGATAGCAACGGAGATGGAGATATTGATGCTTTAGGAGAAGCACTGGGACTTTATGCGAATTCCGGAGATGTCAGTAATGCTGTCAGGCCTTTTACCGAAGGGTTATCAGCAGGCGCATCACTTGCGTTTGACATTGACAATGGCTGGATCGACAATGGAGGTACGGTAGGATTTGGCCTGCAAAATACGAACGGCGACAACCTGATGGAATTCTATTTCTCTGGAGGTAACCCCAATTATATACTCAATGATGGAAATGGTGCCAACGCAACAACCATCGGCTTTACTGACGAAGGAATGGGGATTCAACTGGTAGCAGGTAATGCAGGAAATTATGAGCTTGCAGTGACCACCCTGGAAAATGGCACCACCTACAATTTCCAAGGACAGTTTAACAACAATACCGATCAGATACCTGCCCAGGTTAGGTTCTTTAATGCGAATGCCGGATTTGATGGAGAAAGGAACTATTATGTTGGTGGCATGGAGATTTGTCATCCGGTCATCCCAACCTGTGAAGCCATTTTGGCAAACACACAATTTACCTGTCCGGGAGCGGCAGAAGGATCAATAACCATAGAGATGACTGATGGCCTTGCTCCCTACGAGGCAGCTGTCAATGGCGGAACCCCAACCATTTACAATGGATCGCTGATCAGTTTAAATGGTTTATCTTCTGGCTTGTATGATGTGGTCGTTACAGACGCTAACGGATGTCATTCCGAGCTTTCCGTCATCATCGAGGAGGAGGACCTGGAGCCCCCAGTGATCACCTGCCCTGCCAATATTGCAGTGGTCAATGACCCTGGAGCATGTGGTGCAATAGTTAACTATGAAGCCCAGGCAACTGACAACTGCTCCGTATCTGTCTCTTACAGCCAGCCTTCGGGAAGTTTATTCGCTGTTGGCAGTACGGAAGTATTGATCATAGCGACAGATCTAGCCGGCAATACCGATTCCTGTACATTTATAGTGGAAGTAACTGATGTAGAACCACCTGCCATAACCTGTCCCGAAAATATAACCGTGACGGCCAACAATTTTTGCGAAGCTACAGTCACCTGGGATGATCCTGTGATTACCGACAATTGCACCATAGCACAGGTCTCCAGTACTCACCAGAGTGGTCATACTTTTCCAGAAGGTTCCTGGGCGGTTGAATATGAAGTGACTGATAGCAGTGGCAACACCAGTTCTTGTTTTTTCAAAGTAACTGTAAAAGACTATGCGGGCCCTGAAATTGAAGCTTCTTTAGTTTCGGAATATTCATTTGGAAATTTTGATGTCCAAAAAGTGTCAAAGGAAGTGGTGGATAATTGTGATGAAGAGGTTGATGATGACTCAGTAATGGAATCACCTGAAATGGGTAACGCTGAAATAAAGTACTATCAAAACTACTGGATCTCAGCAGTAATTTATGAGCCCACGAAGAACCGGATTAAGGTGATCGACAGGAATCCGGAGAGTTTATATCAATCTGTGATAGATCAGGGAATGGTTGTTCAGGACGGGCAATACCTGATCCAGAAAACCGGCGTGAGAAATAATAAGTATTATTACTATTTCAATGCCAATGGCACATTAATCGGGACCACTTCCGCCGAGCCATTGAACATGATCACTCATGCCGTAGATGGAACTGGTAATTCAAGTACGGTGGTTACCCCGCCATCAGAAGAGTCCTCCGCCAGCGCCCGAACAGATCAATCTGACGGATCATGGCAACAGTTGATGCAAGAAATGGAAATGCTGGAAGAACTGCAGCTGAATGCCTCTATATTCCCAAATCCAGCCACAAGCTACTTTCATGTCAATACCACAGATGAGCTAGGAGAAGAGGTCATCATGAAGTTATATGATCAGAGTGGCCGGCTTATGTATCAGGAAGTATTCAACGCAGGGTTGCATACCGTTCAATTAGAAACATTATCACTTACAGAAGGATTATACATGGTTCATTTGATTGGCACTAATTCACGACTCACAAAACCCCTGATGATCAGGTAACCTATCGATTACTCGCTTAATATAACCTAAACCAGAAGGGTGTCTTTTTTAAAGGCACTCTTTTTTTTTGGTTGTTTAACTGACGACTATGGCTACAGGATTTTAGGATTGAGCAGGATATGACAGGATGATTGATTTTTAAGAGCAGCTCTATAATTATGTGCACTCGCAAAATCTTCGGTCTCTGGTCTCCCTTCTTCGGTCTATTTAGAGGCAGCCATGTAATTCCATGCAGTCTCGAATACTCCCAACTCCCAACTCCGTGCTTGCAACTCTCTAAAACTTCGGTCTCCGGTCTTCCGTCTAAACACAAGCAGCCCTACAATTTCCAGCACCCACGAACACTTCCAACTCCCAACTCCGTGCTTCCAACTCACAAGACAGGATTAAGGGATGGGCAGGATGTGACAGGATAGTACTTCTATTATTACGTATATCAGCAAAACTTCCGTCTTCGGTCTATCAATTGCAGTTCTGTAATCCCCTGCAGTCACAAAACTCCCAACTTCCAACTTCGTGCTTCCAACTTATGACTGCAAGTACTGTCAGGTCGAAAGACCTTACAGCACGGAAAACTCCCAACTTCGTGCTTCCAACTCACAAAAACTCCGGTCTCCGGTCTTCCGTCTTCGGTCTATTTAGATGCAGCCATGTAATTCCATGCATTCCCGAACACTTCCAACTCCCAACTTCGTGCTTCCAACTCACAAAAACTCCGGTCTCCGGTCTTCCGTCTTCGGTCTATTTAGAGGCAGCCATGTAATTCAATGCACCCACGAACACTCCCAACTCCCAACTTCGTGCTTCCCTCCCACAAAAGCTCCGGTCTTCGGTCTCCGGTCTTCCGTCTATACACAAGCAGCCCTACAATTTCCAGCACCCACGAACACTTCCAACTCCCAACTCCGTGCTTCCAACTCACGAAATTCTTCAACAAAAACATGGACAGTTCCATAAATCTCCTGAATTTTAATGGTCAATTACCGTAATGTTAAGAGTCATTTCTCTTGATTTGTGGTTATATTCAATATAGAATTAATATTAACGGATAGTGCTCAAGAACTTACCTAATCTTTTTATCTCAACAACCATTAGGAATGATCCTAATGAAATGGTGAAATCCCGAACGCTCATCAAGTTCATTCTGATTTGTTTCACCGCAGCAATGTTCTTTATTTCCCTCGCCTGGGTGCTTGAAATATACCTCACCTTTTATTCATTAATTGCAATTGAAGTTGTCTTCCTTGTTTTCCTGGCTTTTTCAAAAAAGATTAAAAACACCCGGACAGTCTTACGGTTTTTTTTGGGCGTCATGTACCTCGCCTATTTGTTTCCAATCATTGATACGGGAGGAATGAATTCTGCTGTTCTGCCCCAACTCGTTGTTGTTCCAATGATTGGTTTTTTATATGGCTCCAAACCAGAAGGAACATTCTTTGGCATTGTCTGTATCATTACCATCATTGGGTTTTGGTTTCTTCCTCAATTCGGCATTACCCTGGAGCATAATGTGATCGACGAGTATGAACAAATGTATGATTACATCAACTATGTGTTCCTCTTCATATTTGTGTTGATCCTTACCCTGGCCACCGAAAACGAAGTATCCACCACTAACAAAATGCTCAAAGATTCCAATAAAGAATTACTGCATACCCAAAAGGAACTGAGAGAAAAAGCTGATTATTCCGCAAGAGCACAGGCCATTTTGGAAAAAGCACTGGAGAAAGAGAAGAAGTCGAAAGAACAACTCAAAAATGCTCAGGCGCAATTGGTACACAATGAGAAAATGGCGTTTATCGGTCAACTGACTGCCGGCATAGCACATGAAATAAACAACCCTGTCAACTTCATTAAATCCGGCATTGACGCATTGATTCAGGACATAGCAGACATTCGGGACCTGAGGAAAATAGAGCAGTCTGCCTTTGAGTCCATAGAAGAAGCCTATAAGGAGGGTAAAATCACTGATGATGGGGAGATCATACCAAACCTCCTGGACCAGATCAAACAAAAGAAAGATGAAATCGAGTTTGATTACCTCATGAAAGAAATTGATAACCTGATGGGGTCCATACAAAATGGTGTGAACCGAACTGCAGAGATTGTGAACGGCCTGAGGGTGTATTCAAGATTGGACCAGGGTGAGTACAAGAACACAGACATCAACGAAAATATTGATGCTACACTGGTACTGCTCTCAAATAAGTATAAGAATCGCATTGAAATCAAAAAGAATTATGAAAACATACCGGAAGTTCAATGTATTTCGGGTAAGATCAGTCAGGTCTTCATGAACCTTCTCGACAATGCCATTCAGGCAATAGAAAATAAAGGGGAAATTGAGATCAACACCAGCTATGACAAAAAGAATGATCATGTAACCATAGCCATAAAAGACAATGGTCAGGGCATTTCTGAGGAAAGTGCAGGTAAAATATTTGATCCGTTCTTTACTACGAAAGATGTTGGAGAAGGCACAGGCCTGGGACTTGCCATATCGAAAGGAATCATTGATGACCACCGGGGCGAGCTGAAATTTGAAAGCAATGGATCAGGCACCACATTTTATGTGACCATACCAATAAAGCAGGAATGAGCGAACAAAAAAACACCATATTGTACGTGGATGATGAGGAGGACAATCTGGTCACTTTCAAATCTGTATTTAGACGGGAGTATAAGGTCATCATTGCCAATTCAGGCCAGGAGGCCCTGGAGCTTTTAAAACAAAACACAGTAGATCTTGTTATTTCCGATCAAAGGATGCCCATGATGACAGGTGTGCAATTGCTACAGATCGTAACACAAGAATACCCGGAGATAAAGCGAATGATATTAAGTGGACACAGCGACATGGATGATATCATTAATGCCATCAATGTAAGTAAAATACATGCCTATGTCAGTAAACCCTGGAACAAGGATGGATTAATCGCTACCATCAATAATGTATTAAATGAACCCGAAGAGATGGAATCTTTGAAGCTGCAATTGAAGCAACTTGAGCAGGAAAACTTGAATTTGAAAAAAAAATTAAATAACGTTAAGTCATAAGCCCAGCCGTAACAATGGATGATAAAATTTCTATACTATATGTAGATGACGAGGAAGACAACCTGACCACATTTAAGTCAGTGTTCAGACGAGAATACAACATCTTCCTTGCCAAATCAGGAGAAGAAGCACTCTCTGTATTAGGTGAGCAACACGTTGACCTGATCATTACAGACCAGCGAATGCCTGAGATGAGTGGCATTGACCTTCTCATTAAAATCGTAGACGATTACCCCAATGTGCTTCGAATTATACTTACAGGCTATAGTGATGTCAATGATGTGATCATGGCCATCAACAGTGGGAAAATTCATAGCTACATTACCAAACCCTGGAATAAGGAAGACCTGAAGAGTTCTATTGATAAGGTGCTTGCTAAAAATGGAAAATTAGGTTCCTGATTGGTCAACACCATTTTCTGAGGCCGGAAAAACAATATCGAATCTGGAGCCTTCGTTGGGGGCGCTGGTGACAGCAATTGTGCCGCCGTACTTATTGGCAATGCTTTTGGAAATGTAAAGTCCGAGCCCCGTTCCCTGACCAGGACCTTTATTGCTATAAAAAGGTTCAAACAGGTGCTTCTGTACATGTTCGTCCATTCCCATACCATTGTCTTCTATCTGGATCCTTATCTCGTCTCCCACCTGATCGCCCTTTAGCTTTAACCATCCACCTGTTTTATTGCCATTCAAAGCTTCCACACTGTTCTCAATGATGTTTACAAACATTTGGTTTACTTCAATCTGGTTGGCATACATTACCAGTTCGTCTGGCAATTCCACTTCAAAATCAAGGTCAGGGTTGCTCTCTTTGATGATCTGGGTACTGATTTTCAAGGTCTCCGTAAGGTCAAACCTCTCTATATCCTGCCAGTCGCCCTGAGGTGATATATGGATGAGCTTCTTGATAATAAATGAGGCCTTTTCCGCTCCAACATTGATCACCGACAAAAACTCCTGAATTTCTTCAATTAATGGAAGTGCTTTTTCTTTCTCAGATTCCGAAAGTAATGGAAGCAGTTCCTGTATATTTTCATCAATAGGTTTCAGCAAACCCGAAACGTAATTAAGCGGGTTGTTCAACTCATGCGCCAGACCTGATGTGAGCATCGCAATGGATTGCATTTTTTCAGACTCTATCAGCTTACTGGTGGTACTCTGAAGGTTGGCAATTGATTCTGACAGTTTTCTATTTTTTCGCAACAAACTATCCCTGAACATGATCAGGTAAATCAGGAATGTAAGCATGATGAACAGGTAACAGATCAGGCTGTTTACCTGCCGTAGGTCTTCAGGAATTAAGTTTTCTGTATATCCATAATGTGACAATAAAAACATAACTATCGTAGCAATGAAGCTCAGCGTTATCATCACATATCGGTCAATATGAGGTTTGTAAAACAGGGTCACAATGGAGGCAATGAAAAACTGCGGTATTGAGGGAGAAGATATTCCCCCGGTATAAAAAACCTGTAAGAAAAATGCCCAGAAAATAACCACAATGGATAGCCTGAATAGCAGGACCAGGTGTTTGTTGAAAATAGACACCACTCCATAAATGACAAAGAAGCAAAACGCCACCACCGCGGTGTAAGCCAGTATAGGAATTCCAAGGATAAAGTAATAAACACAAAATCCAATAGTAGCCAGGTAGGCTATAATCATTAATAGTCTAAAATAGAATCGTTTCCTACGTTCTGCTCTATCAGACAACTTTACTCCTTTTGTTCCCAATCTGAATATACATTAAGAAACTGGAATTTCTGAGGCTATAAGTAAAAAATACACATTACAATCCTCACTATCCCAGCAACCACACTAAAGCCTCCTTCCTGGTGCGAAAGAAAGCCACATTCTTTATTTGTTTCAAACTAGCAAAAGTCTTAAGAAAGTGCATTTGAACAGTGTCTTGTGTAAATGCAATCGCCAATTGATGTGAATCACTGAGACCATATTCCGGAAAACTTGAAATCACTTCAAAAGAGTCTTCCAAAGATTCATTGAGTACGGCATTGGTCATGTTCAACAATATATGACATTTGCCAAGATGCCTGGCTTTTTCAAATGCTCCTGGTAATACCGCAGGCCCCTCACCGGATTCGATCACACCTGTGAATTTCACTTCGAGGAATGCCCTGTCATTGTGACTGATCAATTCTACGTCCATAGCTAGTTACTCCAATGTTCCCTCCTAATAATAAGGATCAAATCTTATAATTACTAAGCCTGTTCAAATTATTCCGAATTAACTTTTGGTTTCTTTTTACTAATCATTTCTCTATTTCAATTTCGAGTGACTAATTTTCGACCATGGAATACTTCATCATATGCCTGGCTGCCTTCCTCACATCGATACTTACTTTCTTTAGTGGGTTTGGGCTTGGCACCATTCTTACACCCATTTTCGCGCTGTTTTTCCCTATCGATTTAGCCATTGCGCTCACTGGGGTCGTCCATTTCCTGAATAATTTGTTCAAAGTGGGATTGGTAGGGAAACATGCCAAAAAATCCGTATTGATCAAATTTGGTATTCCGGCCGTAGTGGCTTCTTTTATTGGTGCATGGGTACTGATACAAATTTCTGATCTTGACGAGTGGTATACATTTGAGTACCTGGGGAGGACATTTATCGTTACCCCCGTGAAGGTCATCATCTCATTATTATTGATTGGGTTTTCAGTATTCGAACTGACCAAAACTTTCAAAAAACTAAGCTTTAAAGAAAATAAACTGCCCATCGGTGGTGTATTAAGTGGTTTTTTTGGTGGGCTTTCTGGTCATCAGGGAGCTTTGAGGAGCGCATTCTTAATTAAAGTCGGTTTGAGTAAAGAGGCCTTTATAGGAACAGGTGTGTTCATTGCATGCTTCATCGATTTCACAAGGCTTACAGTTTATGCTACCAGGTACAGCAGCTCAGGATTAGATGAAAATTTACTGTTGGTAATCATGGCCACACTCTCTGCTATTGCTGGGGCCATTCTGGGAAATAGACTGCTCAAAAAAGTCACTTTGGATTATTTACACAAGTTTGTTGCTGTTACTCTGATTGTTATTTCAATTGCCCTGGGGATCGGGTTGATCTAGCGGGTTATTCTTGTCCGTCATGGTCTACCATGGCCAGGTTATGGTGGTAAAAAAGTTCCTCGTGATCAATTTCACCAGCAATGTATGCCGCGATACCCAACTTCAGCCATTTGTCAACTTTGGAAATATATCCATCCGCTTCAATCAACAACATCTCTTTGTTCTTCTTCATACAACCAAATACTGTAAACTCCTCTTCCAGTATCTTATGGTAGAAATAATATTGATCAGCTTTCATCGCGATACTCACGTATTCTGCCATTTTTCCATCTGGAAGCATCTGACCAAAGGCTTTAACTCCATAGCTGGTAAATCGCATCTTACGATCACCTTTTTCGAAAAAGATTGACTTCAGCAACCCATCCTCAATCTTACCACATGACACTTTACCTCTAATGGTATCTCCCTGAAGGTTCACAATGAAACCGTCTGCAGCAGCTACAGTAGGATACTCTACTACCAGGTCATGCAATATGTCTTCAGGATTTTGCGCCTTAGCAATAATTTGAAGACTTATTAATAAGATAAGGATTAGCAGGAATTGTTTGAAGAATCTTTTCATAGCGTTAAAACTTTACTTGAAATTAGAACTTCTCCGTGAAGCCACCCATTTTGATGAAGTGAGTAGGAAATATTTCGGGTGAATGGGAATCATTTCCCCATATTCAACTGAAGGTTACAATATTAAATTACAAATCATTGTTTTTCAGATACTTACAAATCACTTTCGTTGATACCCGCTCGATGAGAATACTAATATGTTCGATAAACATTAAGATTCTTTCGATGAAAAAATGGGTGACAGCACCAATTACCAATATAACTATTCCAAGACATGATTAGATAATTCATGTGATCTGTTTTGATATTGTGACCAGCAGGCCACTAAATTTTGTTTAAAGCCGTTATATTGCCAGATATCAAGCATGTGACCTACTATGAGCGAAAATCAGGATCAGATCAATTTATTGATCAGTAAACTGAACGAAGTACTTAAACAACAGGAATCTTTTACCAAAGAAATCAGCCAGCTAAAACAGGAAATCAGTGTTCTTAAAGGGATAAAGGGTGTTAGCACCTCAGCAGTACCTCCTGATAGAACAGCCTCCTCCTCTACGGTTATCAGTAAATCAGCACCTCCAAAAGCATCAACTAAACCCATTTCCAAACCACCTCAAAAGGAAAAGGCACCACGCAAAAAGTCTGACCTGGAAAAATTCATCGGTGAAAACCTGATCAATAAAATAGGAATAGGTATTACCGTGATTGGTGTTGGTATTGGTGCAAAGTATGCTATTGATCATGAAATGGTGAGCCCGCTAACCAGAATCATTCTGGGTTATTTGGTTGGTATTGGATTACTGGGCTTTGCTTTCAAACTAAAAGCTAAATACACCAACTTTAGTGCTGTATTGCTGAGCGGCGCAATGGCCATTATGTATTTCATCACCTACATGGCCTACGGATACTATGACCTGTTTCCTCAGTTATTCGCTTTTGCCCTGATGGTCATTTTTACTGCTTTTACAGTTACAGCCGCCATCAATTACAATAATGTAGTCATTGCCAACATAGGGTTGGTGGGTGCTTATGCCGTACCTTTTCTATTAAGCGATGGGACAGGCAAGGTTGAAATGCTCTTCAGCTATATGGGATTGATCAACGCTGGTATTCTGATCATCGCGCTGAAAAAATACTGGAAGTCTTTGTACTATGCTTCTTTCGGCTTCACCTGGGTCATTTATCTGGGATGGCTGGGTGCCCGTTTTGATGTGGATGAACATCAAATGATGGCACTTTCATTTGCCACAGTATTTTACCTTATATTTTATGCCTCATTTATATCTTACAAACTGATTAACCAACAACAGTTCACAGGGGCTACCATCTGGCTGCTGCTGGCGAACTCGTTTATCTTCTATGGTGTCGGTTATTATATCATTGCAGAATTAGATGGTGGAAATCAGTTTCTGGGGATCTTTACCCTGGGCAATGCATTCATCCATTTTATAGTTGGGCTGATCATCAATCAGAAGAAACTTGCCGACAAATCCGTGCTTTATCTGATCATTGGCCTGGTACTGACTTTCCTCACCATTGCAATCCCGGTACAGCTGGATGGCAACTGGGTAACGATGCTGTGGGGATTGGAGGCAGTGCTGCTGTTCTCTATCGGACGGATCAAATCACAAAAAACCTATGAGCTACTCTCCTATCCTCTAATGATCATCGCATTCTTTAGTCTTACACATGACTGGATCGAGCAAATTGGTTACTATGACCCGCTTGATCCCGAAACAAGATTAACACCGGTATTCAACATCCACTTTCTCACTACATTAATGGTGGCACTTTCCTTTGGGGCCATCAATTACCTGAGGAGCATGAAAAATTGGGAAAGCCCGATCACGCATAAACAACTGAATAACATCTTTGCATTTTTAAGCCCGGCCTTATTGATTGTCACCTCATTCTTTCTGTTTAAAAATGAGATCAGCCTATACTGGAACCAACTCATAGAAGATTCCGGTGTGGTCGCTGTAAACGCTGTGCTGGAAAATACCTACGATAGAAACTGGGACCTGGAAGAATTTCAGACTGTCTGGATTTCAAATTACCTATTGATTTTCCTGTCTGCCCTTGCTGTCATCAATTGGTTAAAGGTGAAAAGTAAAATGCTGGGAACCATTGTGATGATCCTAAGCACCTTTGCGCTATTATCATTCCTCACTTCTGGATTATACGCCATTAGCGAGCTTCGTGAGAGTTTTCTGGATGATTCATTGCTATTCAGTACCGGGCCTTTCCACGTAGGTATTCGGTACATCAGTTTGGTTATCCTGGTTGGTTCTATTTGGGTGTTCAGAAAACATAGCCTACAGGATTATATGCAAATGGACCTCACCATCCTTAATGATTTGGTGCTGTACATTACATTTCTATGGGTGTCCAGCAGTGAGTTGATCCATTGGCTGGATATGGCTGGATATAGTGAATCATATAAACTTGGACTGAGTATACTGTGGGGAGTTTATGCACTCACACTGGTAGCTATTGGTATCTGGAAAAGACAGAAACATATTCGGATCATTGCCATGGTATGGTTTGGGATCACACTGCTAAAGTTATTCTTTTATGACATTCGGCACCTTAACACGATATCCAAAACAATTGTGTTTGTATCTCTAGGCGTCTTCCTGTTAATCATATCTTTTCTATACAATAAATACAAGGAACAAATCGGTGGAAATGAAAAAGCTTAATCTCTGTATTTTATTAGCGCTGGTCGCTATTGTTTGTAATGGCCAATTTCAATATATGAGGCCACTGGAGGAAGTAAGGCAACCTGGATGGTACAGGCTATCTATACCTGATGACTTGTATGCACAAGCTGAGGAAGACCTTAGAGACCTTCGGATACTCGGAATCACAGAAAAAGGTGACACAGTTGAGGCACCATACATCATTGAATCTACAAATCCTGTTATCAGAACGGTTAGTAAAAACCACGCCATCATCAATCAATCCAGGAGAAACAGAAACTATTACTATACACTGGAAATGCAGGATGAATCAGCGGTCAATGAGATTGAGCTCGAGCTGTTGCAACAGAACTTCTCCTGGCGGGTCACGCTTGAAGGCAGCCAGGACCAGGTGAATTGGTATGGAATACTCGATAGATACCGAATTATCGGCATCAGCAACAATCAAACTGACTATAAATATACGCGACTAAGGTTTCCTGATTCTAAATACAAATACTATAGGATTGCCATAAAGTCTAATTCCCGCCCAACACTGAATGCGGCATACAGTACCTGGAGAGTGAAAGACAAAGGCCAGCTCGAAACCAGAACAGTGAGCAATTTCTCAAAAGCTGAAGACAAAATGGGCAATACAGTGATCGACATTACACTGGACCAGAAAACACCAGTTTCCAGATTGCAGCTCCAGGTAGCAGACACATTTGACTATTACCGGCCTGTTAAGATTAGCAGGCTTACTGATTGTATTGAATCACAAAATGGGAAATCCGCACGCTATCAGGTGATTTATGGTGGCATCCTTAGCTCATTGAACAAGGACCCAATGATCATTGACCCAGTCCTGGTTGGTCAGCTAAAGGTGGAAATTGTCAATCATGACAATGAACCGCTCAACATCATAGCGGCAAAAGTAAAAGGTCCCGGCAATTACATTAATTTCAGGGTGACAAAAGAAGCACGCTATGGTTTATTTTATGGAAACCCTTCTTTGTATTTTCCTCAATATGACATCACCAGGTTTACAGACAAAGTGCCGGAGCAACCTAATGTGGTCATTGCAGGAAATGAGCTGAAACTCAAAAACGACAATATCTTGCAGTCAGCCCTGATTGAAAATGAACTTTGGTTGTGGGTAGTGATGGGATTGATCATTTTACTTTTGGGTGGGTTCTCGATAAAAATGCTTAAATCGGCATAATGAAATATTACACTCAAATCTCACTTATTGCTAGTATCGCATTATTATTTTCCTGCTCAAGCTCCGGAGAATTTGAACTTACTCCATCAACAAATCTGCTCCCTGATGCCTCCAGGTTAAATAAGGGTGTGGTAAGCAAGTTTTACATCGGTGACTTTAGGGGTGAAGGAAAAAGAGACCGTGCTGATATCGAATACAGAAGCCTGCAATTAATTGATGACAACAAACTGGAACTGATCATCTACGATCCGGGCTTCCAACCTCAATCTGTGTCGAGAATTGCATGGAAAAACAACCAACTGATCTTATTGGAGCAATACCACCTAAAAGCTGGTGACACGATAAAAACTAAAATCATACAACCCGTACTATTCGACCCAGGTGGATCTGCACATGTATTCAACATAGTCACTCCATTCAAAGAGGATTACATACTCAATACAAGAGATGTGCTTATGGGCGTGACGGAGATTACAGTGGAAGGAAAAAAGGGTAAGTCTTTCGAATTCATTTCATCATTAAGCAATGATGCCCTTGAAAATGGACAGTCAAGAAATGGGCAACTTACCATTACATACCTGGACGGCCTGGGACTTTATTCCGAAGAAACTGACCTGGGTAATCGGGTACTGCAACAGTTTTTGATTGAACAAATGTCTCTGGAGGAATTTAATAAGCTGGCAAATCACAACCGCAATCGTGTGGCTTATATCAATCCAGAAGATAAAATTGATACACTGCAAAACTTCAATCCCTGTGACAGGCAGCAGAAAATCCTTGACTATTACAATACCACACCACATGCCCAATTTGAAGGAGGTAATTATCAACTTAGTCAGCTCATTTCAAATGAACTCAACAATGATCTTCTGACAAATGAATCCGGGTACCTGGTTTTGAGATTTGTAATCAACTGTAAAGGGGAAGCCGGATGGTTTGTCACAGAAATGTATGATCTGGATTACCAGGCCACTACTTTTAAGCCTGAACTCGTTAACCATTTGATGAACATCCTGATCAGTAAAGGTTCCTGGTCGCAAGGCAATCTGAATGGTGAAGACAGGGATGCTTATGCTTATGTTTCATTTAAATTTAAAGATGGTCAACTTATTGAAATACTGCCTTAAACTATTGGCGATTTCCATAATCCTGTTTTCATGTGGCTCGGAACAGGATTGGTACCAAAGAAATCTCGACAGCACCGAAAAAACACTATGGGCCGACCGAATGTTTAACGGATCAGGCAAATATTATCAGGGTTCGGTTCCGGAGCAGTTTCTATTAATGGAAGCCAGGCAGCTTGACCCCCTTAACAGCAAAATTGTGCGCGAACAGGGAGTAGCATGGCTAAAAAGAGGCTTTGGTATAGAAATGCAACAGTTTTACCAGCAGGCTGTAGCGATAGACCCTCACTCCTGGCAGGGAATGCGAGGCTATAACTATTTGTACTTTTATAGAGATTACGAGCGAGCCATCGCAGATTTCAATGCAACAGATACGCTTACGGAGGGAACAGATTATCCACAAGGACAAAGTGTTGACTACATGAGAGGCCTGTGCTACTTAGGTCTGAGGCAATATGACCAGGCCATTGATTATTTCTCCAAATACATTGATGAAGTAACTGCTGAAGATGGTGAAAACTGGGTAGATGTGTATGCATTCCTTTACAGAGGCATCACATACAAGGAAATGGGTGAGTCAAGGTTAGCCATTTCAGATTTCAAAAAAGGCATTAAGTACTATAAGAACCTTGCAGATCTATATTTTCACCTCGCTGAACTGGAATACGAGCAGGGCAATATGCAGGAGGCCAGCACGCTCATCCAAAAAGCAGATGAACATTACACCAATGGATATTATCACCAAAGACCTTATGTGACTGTCCAGTATCAGCTCCATCATGAAATGATCGCCGACCTGAAAAACCGGATTAATACCTCCAATTAAATTACTGAGCTGATTCAGTAAATATGTGGACCAATTAAAAAAACTTCGATCTCATTGAATGGTCAGATTTGTATATGACTAAAATTTAATATACAATGAGACATGTTATTCAAGCCTTAGCGTTAACCTTCCTGATGGTATTTACCATTGGTTTTGCCTTTGGTCAAAAAAAGGCCAAATCTTTCAAAAGGGAAAAAATCATTGCCCTGCCAGCAGAAAAAATCTGGGCGGTAGTTGGAGAGGATTATGGTGCGATCGCTTATTCCCACCCCAGAATTGTCTACTCTGAATACATCAACGGTAGCCTGAAAGCGGCCGAAGGAGCCGAGAGACTTTGCAATTTCAACGACAAGGGTACGCAATACCTGAAAGAAAAGATGGTTAACTATAACCCTGAAGAAATGACCTTCATCAACAAAGTATACCAGGCAGGAAGGTTTCCGGTAGACCCGGATTATACCCAGGCCCTGTATAAGGTAGAAGACCTGGGCGATGGAAGAGCACGATTAACCTTCGATATGCAATACAGAACAAAACCTGCATTTATGGGAGGACTGATGAAGGGTCAGTTCAAGAAACTGATTGATCAATACTTTATCGCGATAGAGCACCATGTAAGAACAGGCGAGAAAGTCACGAGAGACAACTTCAAATCCATCAAAAAACAATACGTGATGTGATCATTCAACAAATCAGAGCACAATGGATTTTAAGCCCTGGTCCCTGATCCGGGCTTATTTTCTGATGCAATACCACATTGCATCTTTATATCCCATGAAATCTTCATAATGGTCAAATTGCATTCCCACTTTCTCAAGTACCCGAATAGAACTGGTGTTCTCTTTCATCGTAATGGCTATGATTTGACTTAGACCCAATTCGTGTAATCCGTAATCAAGTATCGCTCTGGAAGATTCTGTAGCATATCCATTGCCCCAATAGTCGGGGTGAAATCTGTATCCAAGATCCACCTGACCTATGTTTTCCCGATAGACCAACCCGTTCCACCCAATGACCTGCCCTGATTCCTTTAGGGTCACCATCCACCTTCCGTATCCATACTTCTTATAATTTGTCAGTGTTTCATCAATCATCTTTCTCACCGCATTGGTGATGTCTTCAAATGATGATATCACTGGTTTTCCGGTGAACTCCTGTACTTTCTGGTTCGCATGTAATTGATATAAGGCCTCTGCGTCTGCTCGCACCAGTTTCCTGATGCCCAACCGAGGCGTGGCTATCAGATACTTCATTGATGGTATTTTTCTTTCATGTATTGATAAGATTCGGCAATTAACTGCTTCAGAATTTCCCTGTTTACATCATCTAACTTATTGACATACAAACAGGATTTGCCAGTTTTATACTTACCTAATGCTGACAATAACTCATCATATTTCGCAAATCCATCCATGATGTACAATGTCATAGATTGTTTTCTGGGCGAGAACCCCACCATAAACCAATCACCTTCTCTCCCACTTTCATACGTGTAATGATATTCACCAAAACCAACAATGCTGGCTCCCCACATTTTGGGTTCCTCTCCTGTTAATTCTTTCATCACCCTCAGTAGTTCCAGGCTGTCAGCTTTCCTTTGCTCATGCTCCACACAGCTGATAAATCCAGTAACATCTCCGTCATTTGGTTGGGTCTTCAACTCTGCCATCTTAAAAAATGATTTCTCTTTAACAATTCCTCATTAAATATGCTCAGGAACATTGATGTATACCAAATGTAATCCTTCACAAATTTCTATGTCAACCACATGTACACCACAAACTATTGAGTAAGAAGCAGATATACAATTTCTTTGAGCATCATTTAAATCGTATAGATATGGAAATCGTTATTTGGTTCAACAGCACGGAGGGGGTCTATGAAATGGGAACAATCAGGGACCTTCAGGTTTCACAGGAGTATTACCAAACTGTCTTTGAAATACTGTATGAGTTCAACAGCTATACAAAATACCTGGCAAGGAAAGTAATCAACAGTTTGAATGAAGCCAGAATGGAGGCCGCAGCAGCCTAAGCATTAACCGTCTGTATTTGAAAATTGAGCATAAAAAAAGGTATCCATGATGGGGATACCTTACGAGGATAATTTAATGGTAATATCTAGACCGACCTTATATTTTTATATCGAGCACAAAAACTCGTAGCATTTCTTTCTTGTATCCATGAAATATATCTTGCTATCTCTCATTACAATCCAGCTGTTGTAATCTTCTCTGAAAATGATTTGATACCGGTTAGCTACTCTGTTGTAGGTGTAATTGAGGATGTTGGAAAGTAATTTCATTGGATTGTGATTAAAGTGAATCCCTAAAAAGATGTAGCTAAGATAGCACGCCCTTCAAAATCATCGAAAAATTGATGAATCAGGATGGTTATTCCACTACTGACCGGGAATTTATGTTGAGTGTTGCTTTTCATCATCTGATGGGAATGCCTAAGGTAAACTGAAAATTACCGCCACTTACTTTGGACTGTCCGGGTAATTTATCAAACCCATAGCCCCAGTTAAATCCTACCTGTCCCATCATCGGAATACTCAATTGCACACCCAACCCGGCAGCCTTATATAACCTGAATGGATCATAATTGCTGATGGTGCCCCATGCATTACCCGCTTCTGCAAAACCATAAATGTAAGCCGACATACCCGACGACAACAGGATGGGATATCTCAATTCTACATTGAATTTATTGTAGAGGGTGCCCCCTTCCAGACCATCGTCAGTGATTGGAACAATGGCTTCTGTCGGGTAGCCACGCAAGCTAATCACTTCATTACCTAAAAACTGATCATAACCTGTAAGCCCGGACCCACCCATCTGGAACCTTTCAAATGGCCCTAGTCCATTTTTATTAGAATAATTGTTAATCCACCCTAAATGTGTCCCTGTTTTAAAAACCAGCTTTCCTACAATAGCCTTATGGTATTTCATGTCCACCATCAGTTTAAAATATTCGGCCCATTTATAGGATGTAAAATCTCTATCCTCTTTTAAAAACAGAGAGTATGGCGGAGTGAGGGAAAGACCAAATGAAAGGTTGGTTCCGGTAGTTGGATAGAATGGATGGTTGATGTTGTTTCTGGAAAGTGTACTATTCAATATGAAGTGGTAGGATTCACCATTCTCCATATCCAATGCATTCTCATAATTTCTGAAGGTATACTTGTTCAGCGAAATGGAGTTGCTGATGGTCCAGAATGGGTCGTGCCAATCCAACCGGTGTGCTAACCCGAACTTTACGACTGTAATATTTAAGCGCTCCGTTTCTGAAATCACAGTGCCATCTTCAAGCGTTTCTGTAGATTCATTGGCAACCCTGGTATGCACCAGGCTACTGAAAAAGTTCACCGGCTTATGCTCCCCTATCCATGGATTGCTATACTGTAAAGAATAACTGTTGTACTGCTCACCATTTGATTGGAATCGAATGGCCATAGTTTCTCCATTGCCATTAGGGTAAGGATTCCAACGCTTAGGTTTGAACAGGTTGGCCATGGAAAAGTTATTCAAAGTAAAACCAAGGGAACCCGTCAGTCCGGTGACTGCTCCCCATGTACCGGTAAGCTCTATTCTATCGTTGGGTCGCTCCGCTACATAGTATTCCAGGTCCACAGTGCCTTTATCAGGATTGGGATAAGGTACCACATTGATCTTTTCTGGGTCCAGATATCCCAGCATCGCCAGGTTGGATTGCGATCGCATGACCTCACTTCTTCTAAAAACATCGCCCGGTAATGTGGTGATTTCTCTTAGCAATACTTCTTCATTGGTAATGTGATTGCCCTTAATTTTGATATCATTGATGGTTGCTTGCTGCCCCTCAGTGATTTGAATAGTGATGTTCATTTGATCATCGCTTTCAGGAACAGCCAGGATATCCGCCTGAAAAAACAAGTATCCATCGTCCATGTACAATCCCGACAAATCTGTTTTCTTAGGATCATAATGTACCCTTTGTTGAATCAGCTCAGGATTGTAAATATCCCCAACCTCGACATCCAACAAGTTCATTAGTTCCAAATTGGTATAGGCTTCATTTCCTTCTATGGTCAGTTGGTTGATGTGGTATCGCTTGCCTTCATGAATAGTTAATTGTAATATGACCTCATCATTTGTAGCATTAAATACTGAATCAATTGACATTTCGAAATCAACAAATCCATGTTGATGGTATAGGCTTGCCAGTTCTTCACTGAGTAGCGTTATACTTTCCGGACCAAATCTCCTTGAAACCAACGACATCTCCCCTTGCTGCCTGATCGACTTAATGGCCCTTTGCAGCTTTCTATTGGAAAAACGCTCATTCCCCTCGAACACAAGCTTCGACAACTTGATTCTTTCATTCTTAAATACAGTGATGGATAAGTTTCCCTCTTCAGGGCTTTCGATAATGACTTTAACATGGTGATATCCCTTTTCAGAAAAGTACGATGTGATTTGGTGGTGGACATTACTGATCATCTTGCTATTGATCCTCATCCCTTTCCTTAATCCCAATTTCTCCTTGAGTGAACGCAATTCATTCTTTGACAGTCCCGTAATGTTAAAGTCTTTCAGTCGTGTCACCTCTTCTACTTTAATGACAATACCATATCCGCCTTCACTTCCTCTTTCTACCAGTACTTCTACCTGATCAAATAAACCTCTCTCATATAACTTCTTAATCGTATTGGAAAGGTCTGAGCCTGTTTTTCTGATTTCCTTGCCTACATATAACCCGGCAATGGATTTGAGTAGTTGCTCGTCCGTCGATACATTGCCTTTAATATCAATAAAACTGATCCTGAATTGATCAGGGGCAGATTCCTGGGCAATACTGTTCCCTATAATAAAAAGCAATGAAAGAAGTAAAATATATTTATGCATTGAATAGCCTTTACCATTCAAATGCACACAATCACGAAGAGGTTGATTTGGGAGGTGTTAAAATCTGTTAATGTAGCGATCAATACTAAAGCTCCAGGTATTCAAAATCATTGCCTGTCCAGGTCATGTATTTTTTGAAGTCCTCACTGGCAATTACAACAGTAGCTGAATTGACATTGGGATGAAACGCAACGTCTCTTCCATTTTGCAATGCACTGTCAAGTTTCACGATCACATGATTTTCATGGTCATTGATCAATCCAAAGGGAGAAACAGCTCCCGGTTTGATCTTCATATACTTTTCCAGCCTTTTTTCCGATGCGAATCCTGGCCTGTTGATAGCAAAGCGTTCACCAAACTGTTTGATGTCCAGCTGTTTTTCAATGGGCAGGATCACCAGATAATGTTGCTTACCTTTATAATCTCTGAGGAACAGGTTTTTGCAAAACACGGCATCAAGGTCGCTCCAGTGTTCCTTTGCTTCCTCCATGGTGAAAACAGGAGGATGTTCAATTTTTTGATAAGGAATCCCGAGTTCATCAAGGGTATCCAGTACGTCTTTCATTAGTTGGAAGTGATCTGTTGGTATTTTTCAAGTGCGCGGGCGATCATTTCTTTTTCTACTGGTTTTTCCAGAAAATCGATTACCTGAGGGTGGGTAGACACACTGTCTTTGATATCCTTTTTACCAGAGATGACAATGACATATGGACGTATATCCATTACATCCAACACATCCAGACCATTTAGTCCGGGCATTAAAATATCAAGGAATATCAGATCGGGCTTCTGTTTTGTGATCCCGGTGGTTGCTTCCACTGAATTATGAAATGACCCTACTAACTCAAGGTTAGGGAATTCTTTGATCAGATCCTCAATAATTGCTAACATGAAAAGGTCGTCATCTACCGCGACGCATCTTATTTTAGCCATGGTTTTGCCAGGTTTGGTTTAGGTACAAATCAAAAAATTATGCTGATTCCTTAGAGTCACTGATGCTGGACTTTACAGAATCAATTGCTTTGACCAAATCTACCAAATAATTTTCCACTTCAGGGATAAGCTCCAAAATATCTGTACCGGAAATCAAAGATTCTTCGAAAAACTCTGCTGTATCAGCCAATTTGTTCTTGCCTACATACCTCAAACCTGATTTCACTTTGTGGGCAATGGCCTCAATTTGCTCACCATCCTTAGCTTTGATCGCAGCATCCAGGGCCACAACAGATTCCTCCATACTTTTCACAAACAACTCCATGTACTTGTC
The DNA here is from genome assembly GCA_965243755.1 of Cyclobacteriaceae bacterium. GTDB lineage: Bacteria > Bacteroidota > Bacteroidia > Cytophagales > Cyclobacteriaceae > JANSWY01. Next base: position 880,602 of record CBDEVW010000006.1, on the reverse strand, counting down.
GATGATATCCTGCGCACCATTGGCATTTTTATGTAACGGCGTATTGGTGTCATCCACTACCAGCTCTACAGAAGCCAGCGCATGTTCTCTTATTTTGCTGAAGAAATCATCAGGGTTAAATGGTTTGGTTATGAAACCATTCATACCTACACTTATGGCTCGTGCTTTTACCTTGCTAAGGTTGGATGCTGAAAGCGCCAATATTGGCACTTCCTGAAAATAAGGATCTTCTAAAGCCCTGATGGTTTCTGTTGCGGCATAACCGTCCATAATTGGCATCTGCAGATCCATCAAAATAAGATCAAACTCTTTTGATTGTGCCTTTTCCACCGCTTGCTTACCATCCATTGCAGTCACCACTTCAGCTCCCCATGAATTCAGGAAGTCCTTGGCGATCACCATATTGTATTTGTTGTCCTCAACCAATAAGATATTTACGCCAGAAAGATCCTTGGATTCCCCAAAAACGCCATCCTGTTGTTCCTTGATGGCCTGGGCATCACTATAAGGAAGTGAAAGACTGAAATAAAAATTAGAACCTTCACCTTCTTTGCTCTTCAGGTGTATTTGGGATTTCATCAATCGAAGCAGGTTCTGACAAATGGATAAACCCAACCCTGATCCACCAAATTCCCTGGAGGTAGAAGTGTCCGCCTGGGTAAATTCCTCAAATATGCGACTTTGCATCTCCTCCTTGATACCAATACCAGTATCGATCACTTCGAAAAGAATTTTATCTCCTCCGCCCATGGCCGTTTCCTTGCTGATCCTGATGGTTACAGAACCTTCAGTTGTAAATTTAATGGCGTTGGTTACCAGGTTATTGAGCACCTGACTGATGCGTGTAGGGTCACCACCATAGAAGTCGCGCAGTTCCGGATCATATTCAAATTTGATCTCAATGTTTTTGTCATCTGCTGCAACTTTTGCAGTATTCGCTGTGGATTCCGAAAGTTCCCTTAAGTTCATATCCACCACTTCCAGCTCCAGCTTGCCCTGCTCTATCTTATTGTAATCCAATACATCATTCACAATAGACAGAAGGTTCTCGCCGCTGTATTTCAACATTTTTATGTACTCCAGCTGGCTTGGTTTAGGGTCCTTATTGAGTAGCAGATACGAGGTTCCGATTATACCATTGAGTGGAGTTCTTATTTCATGAGTGATCGTAGAGAGGAAGTTTGCCTTTGCATTACTGGCAGCCTCAGCATCTTCCTTGGCCAACCTTAACTGCTCATTAGCATTCTTCTTGGTAATCTCAGAAGCAATCCAGTTTGATAGTAATTGAACAAATTCAATATCATAGCTATCAAATCCACTAAACCTGGTACTGGAATCAGAGAAATACACCACACCATACCGCTGCGTATCGATTTTGATCACATTGCCAATAACCGCTTCTGTATCCGGGATGAGGGTATCGTATGTTGTAAACTCGTTACCACTTAAGCTGGTCTGTACAAATAATTTATCGTGATTGAATATCAAACTAACCAGAGAATCCTTCATCGGGTAATGCTCTCCCTTTATCTCCAGCTTCCTGGGGTTGACGTACTCTAATACCGAATATTCAATACTTTCAACGATGCATATGGCACCAAATGGCATTTGTAGCATATTTGAAGCCAGTGAAAGTGCCTCTACCATGAGTGGTTCAAACTCGGTATCTGCTTTGGACGCCAATTCATTGAGTAATTCCAAACTCTTCTGGAAGCGCTCCCTTTGGCGGTTCTCGATGATTCGTTTGGTAATGTCTCTTCCAAATACACTCACTCCGGTTACCTCATTGTCTTCCAGAATTGGGTTGAAAAACAACTCGAATGTCACAATCTTGTCCGGGAGATTCATGTCCCACTCATCTACAAACCGTTCACCCATGAAGGCTCGTTCGTATCTCTTTTCCCAGAAAAGCTGCATTTCATAAGGCAGCAATTCAAACTTCAGCCTTCCACCTGTTTTAGGTTTGGCCACCGACAACATCTCCAATACACCCTGAAATGCCTCATTAAAAGCAATTAACCTCAAATCCCTATCAATGGACCATATGATGTCCGTCGTGTTTTCCAGCAGAGAATTAAGGTTTGCTTCACGCTTACGAAGCATTGAAGTAAATTCCTGAATTTCTTTATTTCTTGCCGCCAGTTCAATGGCCTGTGTTTCAATTTCCTTGTTCTTTTTGGCCAACGCCTCATTGGCCCTTTGCTTGAACCGATAGCCTCGAAAAATGAAAAAACTGGTGATCAATCCCAGGGCAAAAAGACCAATAAAGAGATAGGTGAAGTTACGTTGAAAATCAAGTTTGTTCTGTTGACGGTTGAGTTCAGCCTGTTGTTCCGAAATCTTATATTCCTGACTATCAATAAAATCTGACTGGTTGATCAGAATACTGTCCTGCCTGCTAATGGCTGCCTGCTGGGCAAGGATGCGTTCTTGCTGCAGGTTCATCTCTTCCAATTGCTTCTTCACTTCCTGTTCCAGTCCCTGAAGTAATAGTTGTTTGTTCTCAAAGTCTTTTTGTACCAGATCAATTTGTTTCAGTTTTTCTTCTATGACACTGGTTTGTATAGCAATGGAATCTTTTTGTGTATTGATCAGTGCCTGTTGTTCCCGGAGTTCCTGCTTTTGTCGGTTGAGTGATTTTTGTTGTTCCTCGATTTGCTGAGTCAATTCATCCAGCGTCTTCTTTTGTTCTGCGACCTTCTCTCTTTCGCTGGAAAGTGATTTCTCCGATTGCCGGTACAGTTCCTGCCATACTTCCGCAGATGAAACAGCCAGCTTGCTCAAAGATGTTGGCACAACAAACCCTTCTTTGCGCAACCGGTTTTCATTGAGCTCAAATTGTATCACATCGTCCATATCAATCACATTGATCATGGACTCATTGAAAAGGTAATTTTCACTTACCAGCAATACATTTTTCCCCCTGATTCTGTTCAACACCTGGTTGATATCAAAATCAAATGCTTTATTGACATACAATAACTGCACATTGGAAACATCGCTTATGCCATCAAACCTGACGATTTTAATCGGTTTACCCTTCACAGTTCTACTGGAAGACATTCTTACCAGGTTATCATAAATAGGGTCCTCCCCCAAAACACCGATCGTGAATTGCTTCAGGTCGTCGAAATTTCTCCAGTCAAAGTATTGCGTGAAATTGAAAATATAGATGGCCCGCTGACTCCTTCTGATCTCGTCACTTTTCGATTGGGCTACAGAATTGATTGACATAGCAAGACCCATCCATATCAGTATAACCAATAGGATCATTCCGGACCATTTTCTGTCCTGTCTCTTATATTTAAGCCCTGCTTCCATTTCCCCTATATCACAAACTCAATAGTAACCTTAAATATACATAAGATCCCTTTACTCCAAACTGCTGAACTCTTCGGCTGTAGACAAACAAACCATTATTCTCGTTTGCGGAATGCTTATGTTTATCGGGATATACATTGAACACATTATTGCCTCCAACAAACCATTTAAGGTGTTCGTTCAATTTCCATGACACGGCCATGTCAGTAATCAATTTAGGATCGAAGGTCTGATCCCTGCTTTCTACCTGATCTGTGAACTCGTTGATGACCCAGTTGTCGGTAGATCCATCTGCTGGATGAACATATTCTACCTTGCCAAAATAGGTATTTCCAATATTGAATGAGAGTTTTCCAAGTTTATATGAAGCATTTGCAATGACTTTATAATTAGGCTGAACTGACTCTATTCTGGATATTTCCTCTCGGTTAAACAGGACATCTCCCTGCCCTGCCAATTCTGTGGACGTTTTAATTTCTCCTTCCAGACTGGTGTTGGTAATGTTCCCTCCTACTGATATGGAAAGCCCTCCCACACCGAGGTTATCCTGATAGGTAAAACGGGTGTCTACCCCTCTCGTCTCAGTATCAATGGCGTTGGTAAAAAATTGCGCTGCTCCCACTCCCAAGGGATCTAAAATTGTTTCATAACCTTCTTCAAACCGGCCAGACAATACAATGCGATTGTTGATCTGGGTAAAGTAGTAATCCACGAACCACGTAAACTTTCCTGATTTCAACACAAAACCAGCAGTTAGGTGATTGGATAATTCCGGCTTCAATCGCTCAATACCAAATGCTTCGGTCACCGCACTTTCATTATTAAATGTTCCTACCTGAACGGCCTCTCCATTTACAAATTGCGTACTGATGTTGTTGAAATATACCTGATGCAATGATGGTGCTCTAAATCCGGTACTGTAGCCAAAACTGAAGCTCATGTTGCTGTTCAAACTGTATCGTGTAGAAAGCTTCCAAATGGCCTGATCTCCAAAATCGCTGTATGATTCATACCTCGCGGCGGTTCCAATAATAAAATTCTGAGTCATGCGGGCTTCAATATCTCCATATACCGCTTTATTAGTCCTGAATTTCAACAGTTCATTCGAAGGCTGAAACCCGGGAAAACCCTGGGCGCCAGCGGCTAATGTTATGGTATCCCCATTCTCAATGAGTGTTTCGCCACCATCTATCCATGAAGATTCGTCTCCAGGCATTATCTCATAAGCCTCTACCCTAATTTCCGCTCCAAATCCTATGTTGATTCCTTCCAGTCTGTTGATTGCCCTCGAAACATCCAGATTAGTGGTATTTTGGCCATAACGGAATCCCCCGGAATAAAATTTACGGGGTGACGCCAAACCCATGCTGGCGTTATTGGAATTATCAACATTGATATCAAATTGATTTTTTGAAAAGGTATGACTAAAATCCAGGTTCCATGACTTCTTCACTCCTCTCACACCCAATGTCAATGCATCATCCTGTACTTCTATATTGAATTGAGGCGAAAATCCGATCGGGTAAAATTCACTCACTACACGATCCACATCTTTGGGAAACCTGTAGAAACCATGTGACTGGCCTTTTCTGAAGTTACGACCGCCATGGAAATACACAGAAGCAGCATTTGAAACCGGGATGTCTCCATTAAAAAAGAAACCAATGTTTTCAGTGGCAGCATTTCCTACTTCCATGACCCGATTGTTGTCAAAACCGGTTCTTTCGAAAAAATTAGTATCAGCGATTTCCTGCTCATCTATATTTTGGTCATTGGAAAACACGTTTCCTGTATACGGTCCAGATCGATTAGTCGCCTGCCTTTCTCTGAATTCCCCGGAAATGTTTACAAAACCTCTTTCTCCAACTTCAAATCCAAAATTCACCGAAGACATTGAGGTTAGCCCATCTCCTTCTGTATTGATTCCAACATGATTGTTGAAGTGTAGTATATTGTGCTGTTCCTTCAAGATAATATTGATCACTCCAGCAATAGCATCAGATCCATATTGTGCGGCTGCTCCATCACGCAATAACTCAATTCGGTCAATAGCAGAAAGAGGTATGGCATTAAAATCAGTACTCACAGATCCACGCCCAACGGTCCCATTGACATTAACCAAAGAACTGCTATGGCGCCTTTTGCCATTGATCAGAACAAGTACCTGATCAGGTCCCAACCCCCTAAGAGTCGCCGGATCGATCATGTCAGTACCATCTGATATTGTCTGATGTGTAGAGTGAAATGATGGCACCAGATAATGTAATAATTGCCCCAGTTCGGTCTGTCCGGAATTTTCAATTTCCTGCGGTGTGATGATATCAATCGGAACGGTTGTCTCAAATAGCGTCCTGGGTTTTACCCTGGCCCCAATTGATATGGGCTGGTCAATAGAAAACCCAGGTTCCAGTTTAATATTGAGTTCAACGGAATCTCCCGCGGTAACCTGTACTTCCCTGGAAGCTGTGAGGTACATCACAAATTTGGCTGACAAATCGTAGGTACCAGGTGGAAGGTCAAGACTGTATTGACCATTGACATCTGTATATACGTTTATTGAAGTTCCATCAACCAGGATTTTTGCTCCAGGTAAATTCCCAAACTGGTCAGAAATAACTCCTGAAACATTGCCTGTTTGTCCGCACAGTAAATTTGTTCCCAACAAAAATGCTGATAGTAATAATTTGTGGGGGAATGAAAACTTTGCAAGAATTCCCATTAAAAGCTCCGTTTGTATTTAATATACGAGATAATTTAGACTATTTGAAAAATTCCAGTCTGATTATTACAAATGGGAAATTCGGTTAATAGCAGGTTGGGTAAATCCCATGAGACAATTCAAATCAGCATTACAGTAAAAGCAACCAGAACTTAAGATGCTATTTTTCCTGTGTTAGGAAGATTGTCGTCGCTATTGACCTTGTTCAATTCGCTGATAATCTTCTTTGCCAGCTTTAGATTCTCCTCTTTAAACTTGTAAAGGATTAAGATATCGTCAGGATCCTCGATCTTGGCTTGTGCTCGTTTGAGCTGCTCACGTGTGGAAAGATGATAGACACTATCGCCTATTTGATGCCAAATAAAAAAATTCATAGCCTTGTTGAATCAAATTGTCCTCCTAATATTAACAAACATATAATTAAAAGGTTGCTGTTATGTCGAAAATTATCACTATTCCACATAATAATTCGATAAAGAGCGCACAACCCATGACTAATTATTATTCAAATCAATCTTGAAAGAGTACATTTATTGAAATAGTTTAATGAAAATTCTTGAATTCAGGAGGCTTAAGCACCATTGTTTCCTTCTGAAGGAATCGTTAAATTCCGCACACTAATGAATTATAGAGATGCAATCTGAACCACAGGAAACAACCTCACCTGGCAAACGCCTTTTTCTTTTGGTAGCCATAGCCATTGTCACCATCATATTGTGGCACATACCTTATGGCGCTTACATCCTTTACCCCTTTTCTATCCTGGGCACCTGGTTTCATGAAATGGGGCACGGCCTGACGGCACTGATTGTGGGAGGCACATTTCACAAATTGGAAATTTACCCGAATGGCTCTGGAATAGCTTTTTTCGCTCTTCCAGCTGGGATGGAGATCAGGCAGGCGCTGGTAGCAGCGGGAGGACTTCTGGGACCACCAGTAGTTGGTAGCTTATTTCTATTATCCTCTAAAAACAATGGCACCTCTAAATTTTCTCTTATCCTCTTTGAAGTATGTCTTATCTTATCAATTATTATCTGGGTAAGGTCTTTAATAGGTGTGGTGATGATCCTGGTAATTGCCGTTGGTACTTTTTTAATACTATGGAAAGGATCTTCAAAATCAATTGTATTTTTTGTGCAGCTTCTAGGTGTTCAAGCTGCCATTAGTACTTACCGACAACTGGATTATCTGTTTATGGGTGATGCTGTAATAGATGGTAAACAAATGCTGTCGGATACTGGCCAGATTGCCAATCAACTACTCTTACCATACTGGTTCTGGGGTGGACTTATCGCAGTATTGAGCTTTGGATTGTTTTATTATAGCCTGAAATTCATCTTAAAGCAACAACCAGAAGACACTTCAGAGCCCATGTAATGGTGCGAAATAACACAATACAACTTCCATAAAGTACCATTACTCAAAATATAAATATGATAAATTATATTTTTTATTATAATTTTTATATTTTTACAAAGGCTTTCGTGGCTTAAACCAACTTTATCATGAAAACATATTGCTCACAGGGAATATCTATCCTGCTGATCATGCTATTGATTTGTACTTTTGGATGTGCAGATAAGGGATTTCAATGGCAGGGAGAAGCACATGCCAAAGAACTGGATCGCAAAAAAGGATATAAACAGAAAAACCATAGGGTGAACTACCACCGCTATAATCAGCACCATTCAAAGCATCGCCGGTAAACAGATCAGATTTCTTTCACTTTATCGTTCAGGAATTTAGCTAGACTGTCAAGCTCAGATGATATGCTGTATATCTCTCCCGATACGTTTGAGTTCTGCCTGGATATCTCAAAAAACGATTTCAATGATCGGTTAACATTTTCAATGGAATGACTTTGCTCCTGACTGGAAAGGGAAATCTCCTTAATCAATGAGGCTGACTTCTCCACTTCAGGGATAAACTCGAGGATCAATGAACCTACCTGTTCGGTTTCTACCACGCCTTTTTTGGCAAGCCCAACAATTTCTGAAGATGCTTCCCGGCTTCTCTCAGCAAGCTTCCTCACCTCTGCGGCAATTACCGAAAACCCTGAACCATATTCTCCGGCCCTGGCGGCTTCTATGGAGGCATTTATGGCCAGGATATTAGTTTGCTTGAATATCTCTTCCAGTATCTGGATTTTATTAGAGATCGCTTTGATTTCCTGAATATTGCTTAATGTAGCCTGTCTGATCTTTTCTAACTGCTTTACTGTATTAGCAGAAATCTCATTGGTGACCTGGGCATTCTGATCATTTTTTCGGGTGTGGGTAGTCATGTTCTCGATATCCTCCACAATGCCCTTTGCGGTGATGTCCTGTGTTTTGGCGTCATTAGCCAGCTGCCCGGATTTGATTTTTAATGTGTTTCCCGTTTCGGTAATCTGCGCGCTATTGGTCCTGATAATTTCAATCATCTCCTCCAGCTCAGCTGTACGGTGAGCCACTTCGTTTCTCAGTTGTATCCTTTGTGATTTCAAAGAGCGAACCCGCCATTGATAAGCTGCTGTGAGCAAAGATCCAATGACTACCAAAGCCACTATCCTAAACCACCATGTATTCCAAAACGGAGGAGTAACTGTGATGTATAACACCCTGTTTTTAATCGATTCCTTACCGTCATTATTGGTCCCATAAACTTTGAAAACATATTCATCAGGTGGTAAATTCATGTAGGTCGCACTCCTCTTTCTGGCGTCAACAGTGATCCACTCGTCATCAAATCCCTCAAGTTTATACCTGTATTTATTCCTGCCTGGTGTTGTATAATCAAGCGATGCAAATTCAATTTCAAATACATTTTGCTTGTAGTTGAGTTCCAGGTTCGTCAAATTGATCAATGGTTCCGTAAAAACCACATCTCCCTTAAATTCATCTCCCGCATTAATTTCTTTGTCAAACAATTTGAACCCGGAAATGATGATGTTTGGGTCGTAGGCATTGAAATTGATTTCATCGGGCCTGAAAATGTTGAACCCTTCCGTACCTCCAAATACCATAAATCCACTACTGGTATAAATAGAAGAAGTATAATTGAACTCATTGCCCTGAAGTCCATCGTTCTTGTCAAAGGCAATGGTACTTTCCGGAGAAGACGGGTCGAAGCGGGCCAACCCATAGTTGGTACTGATCCAGAGATAACCCGATGCATCTTCCTGTATGCCAACAATTACTGTATTAGGCAGATAGGCATTGGCAGGATGTGGGACAAACTTTGATTTTCCATAATCGAAAGTACACATACCGGATTCTGTTCCGATCAGCAGATTGCCTTGTCGGTCTTCAAAGATGGTATGGATATTATTACCACAAACTGTCGTTGAATCAAAAGGATCATGCCTGAATTGTTTAAAGGTTCGGTTATCCCGATCCATCAGATTAATGCCGTTAGACTCAGTTCCCACCCAAAAGTTCCCACGGCTATCCTCAAACAAAGTTTTCACCACATCTCCGCTGATCGACTTAGGATCTGCATTGTCATGCTGAAAATTAGTAAAGGTGTCAGTGTTTCGATCAAGCAGGCTTAGTCCTCCTCCCAGCACCGCAACCCAAAGGTTCCCTCTCCGGTCCTCCAGGAATCCCCAAACGTTATTTCCTGACAGTGCACGAGGATTCCCAGGATCTGCATAATATCGCTTGTACCTGCCGGTTCTGGGATTATACTTATTCATTCCTGCAGCATAAGTTCCTGTCCAGACAATCCCATCGCTATCTTCACAAATCGCTTTGATGACATTGCTACTCAGACTATTTGCGTTGTTAGGGTTATGTTTGAAATGTTCAAAAGTTTCATTGATTGGATCAAACAGGTCGAGACCTCCGCCATCAGTCCCAATCCAAATTTTACCATCAGAGCTCTCAGCTACGCTTATTACTGAATTGAAGCTAAGGCTGTTTTCATCTCCTGGAATCTTCTTGTAGTGTCGGAATTTAGATTTGTAAGGGCTATACAAATTAACCCCACCTCTGAATGTGCTTACCCAAAACAACCCGGAATTGTCTTCATACAAATCGTACACAGCATCGCTGCTTAAGCTTCTCTCATCAAAAGGGTTACTACGAATGTACTGGAATGATTTAGACAGGGGATCGTAAATATTAATGCCGGTACCATCGGTACCAATCCATATCTGACCATTTTCATGTTCATAAAGAAAGGTGATGATATTATGCGTCAATCCACTGGATTCTCTGGTCATTCTTGTGAATTTTCCAGTTACCGGATCGAGGATGTATATGCCATTGCCGTCAGTTCCTACCCAAATGTTGCCGGATCTGTCTTTTAAAATGGGCTTGCGATTGACGTTTAGTTTATAGTTATCGTTGTAAACATACCGAATAGAGCGGTTACTCGCCATATCAAAGTAATCCACTGCCCCTGAATTGCAACCCAACCAGAATTTACCAGGAGAGTCTTCAATGATATCATGAATAGCGTTATTACTTATGCTGGACTCGTCATCCGGATCATGGCGAAATATTTCGAAATTGTTTTCCTTAGGATTATAAAGGCACAACCCGGCACCAATGGTCCCCACAATCATTCGGTCCTGACTGTCGCGGAATACAAATTTGATTTCATCTGAAGGAAGTGATCGGCTATCCTGAGCGTCATGTTTTAATTGTGTAAATTGTGTGGTAGACCAATCGTAAATCGAAATCCCTTTGTTCCTGGTCGCTACCCATATTCTTCCGTCTTTGTCTTCCGCAATTGAGGTGATAACATTCCCACCGATAGAATTGGGGTCCTTTGGGTTATATTTAAAAACCTCAATGTTGTAAGCATTATACCTGTTAAGCCCATCGGCGGTTCCAATCCATATGAAACCCTTTGAGTCCTTGAAAATACAATTTACTGTCCCCGTGGACAGTCCTTCATCGGTGGTGATATGATCAAAGCCTATGTTTAGGTTTTGTCCACTCACTGAATGAAAAAAGAGAATGAAAAATATATGAATAGGGATAGCCCTGAAGTATGCTGAAAGATTCATTAATTACCAAGTTGAATTGCCTAAGCTGAAAATGCGACAAATATTATTAAAATACAAGTATACACTATGGTAAGAATGAGCAATCTGGCTGGAAGAGTATTTTCTCTGTACGAATGGGAAGCTTTTTTGCATAATTACCAACGAAATCCCCTAACAAATCAAATATTATCATTCAATGTGGATTGAAATGAGGATTTGTTGCGAAATGTTTAATAATCCGCGAAATCAACAAATAATGCATGTGTATAATTCACTCAATAAGCGTGTTGCACGATGATTCCGTTAATGTCTTCAACTAAAAATAATACAATTCAATTACTTTCGTGGGTTGGGATAATTATCGGATTCATCCTCGTTCGGTCTTTTGTGCAAACATTGAAAATCCTTTTCCAGGGCCACTTCAAAGCTGTTATTTTCCCAATTCCTGTAAATACCTTCTCGTTGATCTGTCGACCAATCGTTTAGTTCATTTGAGGGCACTTCAAGTAAAATTTCGTTGTTGCTGAAGCTCACTTCCATTTCCGTCCGTTTTCCAGGCTTTACTGAATAGGTCATTTCATTTCCTCCGGGAAATATAACTTTTTCAACCACGCTTTCCCCAGACTCCAATGCCTGTACTTCTCCCTGCGTTAATCGATAACGCAGTTTATTTCCCAGTATCCTTAGTTTCATTTAATAATTTTTTTAGTAATTTGTCGTTATGGAACAATCCACGCTCCGGGATTAGTTGTGCCACTTAAGGTGGTTGTTTTTTTATATCTTATGAATAATGTGAGCTAATTTACGGACAAATGATAAAAGCTTTAATACTTATTGGAGGGAAAAGTAAGAGGCTTGGACGGAACAAATATTTGCTGGACTTTCATGGAGTACCACAGTTCAGGTACTTGATGTCGGTGCTGGAGAAAGCTGGGCTTGACACCTACCTTTCATGCAACCGGGAGCAAAATGACAAACTACCAGCGGAGCTCCCCAAAATAGTAGACAAATATCCTAACATTGGACCTAAAGGAGGCATTTTATCGGCCTTTGAAAAATTTCCAAAAACAGCATGGCTGACCATTGCATGTGATTTACCCTTTGTGAACACTGAAAACATTCTGGCATTGCTCAAACACAGAGACCGGGATTGTCAGGTAACCACCTACAGGGCCAATGAGAATTTCCTTGAGACCACCTTTACTATATATGAAAGTAGCAGCTATAAACGCCTGATAGAAACTTATGAAGACGGAGATCACAGCTTACAATCCGTGTTACGGACAGTAAACCTCAAAGTGGTCAGTCCAATTAATCAATTGGATGTTTTCAATGTCAACAACAAAGAAGATCTTGAACAAGTGGGGCAGATTAAGAAATTAAGATAATACTAAGCCATTTTTTGAAAACCCGATTTACTCCCGCCACATACCGGGCACTCATAATTTTTAGGAAGTGAGTTAAAAGGCGTTCCACTAGGTATGTTGGATTGCGTATCTCCGTATTTTTCATCGTATATGGTCATGCACCCACTGCATTGGTACAATGAATTCTCCTGTAAATTGATGTGAGCCTGAGTTTTCTCTTCGTGCACAACCTCCTCCAACTGATCATAATATTGGCGGCTTAACTCAATTAGTAAAGGTGCAATCACCTCCTTATTTACGGCTTTCGCATATGTCCTGTACTCCCCGCTATTCGGGTTAAAGTCTTTGGAATATAAAATGTTGTAGACAGTTGCTCCCCCTACCTGATCCGGGCATTTTTCTATGACAATGGAGGTAAATAATGTTATATCATCGGAAGACTTGATCGTGAAGGTAAGTCCATAAGTACTGATATCCTGTTGATCCAGAGTTCTCACCAGGTAAATCTTGAGATCCAATGCCTCCTGATCCAGTGCAGGCAGGTGCCAGTTCATTTCCAGCGCTGAATGCCTTAGGTTCATACCAAATTTTCCCATCAGTTTTTCCCAGCCTACCCGGTCTTTTTCAAAGATACCTTTAATTACAAATGACTTCCAGGGGGTAAGGCAAATCTTCCCCACTTCGGTGCTAAGGCATTTTTCACATATGGCTTTAAGGATGGTGGTGCTGTAACAATTGTCACGCCAATACAAACCCAGCCAATACTTACCATCAGACATCCTGTTGATCCCTTCGTAGTACGGAAAAATTGTGTCTGGCAAGACGAGTTCCTCAGTCACCGGCTGATAGTTCATATTTACTTCATCCACCAGTTTCTTACCTACTGTCTGGTAATCCAGGTGTTGTTCCTCAATGTCCATTTGCTCAATGGCCTGGGCTACTTTAGGTATGTCGTCGCTGTATACCAGCACAGGCACTTGCCAGGGAGTTGGCAATAGCTTCTTAAACCTTAAGTAGATATACCAGTAATTGTCAAGCCCTGAAGCAATGAAGTTGATGTTCCCCGTAAATAATGGCACCAATCCCTGAGACGGATCTACAATGTTAATTCTTAGTTTGGGCTCATAATTAAAACTATCAAGAATGTTGATGTAGACATGTGAGGCCAACCACTTTTTACCCGGCAACAGATCTACAGTAACGTAAGAGCTGCAGATGTTCTGGTGCTCAAACTGGTTAATTTCATATTGTGTATTGATGGCACTGAAAGTTTCATCAAGTAGTGCTTTACTCTTGTTTTGAGCAGAAAACATAATATCCTGCCTGGATCCAAAATGAATTTTATTGGAGCCCAGTTTTTCGGCAATGTGTATGATTTTTAAGAATTCGCCCGGAGAAATAATTCCTCCTTTTACAAATACCCTAACAAGATCTTTTACCTCCATAATCCATCAATTATATACAATAATACTCAGTTTAGACCGATCAAACTACCTCTCTGCTTGCATTCAAAATTCGCTGAACCTCAGGCTTGCAACTCCCACAACCCAGTCCTGCTCCCGTTTGCTGACAGAGCTCTTTCAAACTTCCACATCCTGTGGCAATGGCATTTTCAATATTACCCGACCCTACATTATTACATGAGCATACCAGATTACCTTCTACGGGCTCAACCGGTTTACCTGACCTTAGTAACTGCACACGCTTTTCTGATAATTCCGTGTTGTTATCAATAAGCTCTTTGAACTCAGCGAATTCAGCCTTATCTCCCAACAAAATAGCCCCAACCAGTTTATCGTTATGGATGATGCATTTTTTGTAGTACAATTCGGCCCTGTCTAAAAAGATAATTTCATCGTAACCCTTTCCATTCACAGGCACTTCGGAGATACCCACCGAACAAAGGTCCAAACTTGGAAACTTGAGAATATTCATTGGTGTGGAACCTGAGTAAATCGCTGTAACATCCCCCGCAATACACCGCGCTGCGATATCCGCCTGTTGCTCCGCTGCTGCAGTAATGCCATTTAGTTTTTGTTTGTGTTCTGCAATCTCCCCCAATGCAAATATCGACGGGTCGCTTGACTGCAAATGATCATTAACCTTGATTCCTCTGGCACATTCCAGCCCCGCATTTCTTCCGAGTTCTGTATTGGGTCTGGTACCGATGGCATAAACTATTGCATTACAATTGAGTACTTGTCCACTTTTTAATGAAGCCTGTAGTCCCTTTTTATCTTTCAGAAGGTCTACATGTTTCAATTCATCATTGGTCAGTATTTTAATGCCCAGATCTTCCTCCACATATTGACGAAGTAGCGAGCTGGCGATTGGATCCAGCTGCCGTTCCATTAACCGAGAACCAAGCTGAATAATTGTCACCTCCACGTTAGCCTCAGACATTGCTGCTGCTAATTCGAGTCCCAACAATCCACCTCCAACAATTAACAAATGTCCCTGACCGTTAAGGTGCTCTTTAAGGTCATCAGCATTTCTTCTGTCGCGCATCGTAAAGACACCTGGTAAATACATTGGTACTCCAGGAGGCACAAACGCTCTGCTTCCGGTGGCCATGATCAATACATCATATTGATGCTCATCTCCGTGACTATCAGTGACCACTTTTCTTTCCCGGTCTATATTGGTGATCTCGTTGGAAACATATAAATGCGTGTTTAGTTTTTCGAACTCCCCATATTTGAATTTGAGAAGATCTTCCCACGATTTATGTTCTGTCACATAATCTGGTAACAAAACCCTGTCGTAGAATGGCCATTGCTCCTTAGAGAACACATGCAATTCATCCTCCTTATTAAGTTCTCTGTAAGTATTGATAAACCTGAAAGCTGCTGCTCCGGCACCAATGATCACAATTTTCTGTCGGGCCTTTTTATATTTCAGCACCTGTACCGCAGAAAACTTAAATCCCGGTTGTTTTGATTGTGGGTCAATCGTGTCGTTGGTGACATTATTCGCTCTACTATGATCCTTGTTGAGGATTTTCCCCCAGTGCATCGGTAGAAAAACCACTCCCCTTTTAATGGTATCAGTAACTTTTGCATTCACCCTTACCTGTCCCCTTCCATTACTGACCTCAATGGGATCTCCATCGGCTATGCCTCTTTCGAAAGCATCTTCCGGATGTATTTCCAGAAATGGGCTGTCAATGTGTTTATTGAGCTTGTTGACTTTTCCGGTACGAGTCATGGTATGCCACTGATCCCTGATACGCCCTGTTGTCAGTATCAAAGGAAAATCAGGTGTTGTGGGTTCTGCCTCCACTCCCTCTCCACTTATTTTAATCTGTGCTTTACCATTTGGCGTATAAAACCGATGGTCTTCAAATAACCTGGTTGTTCCAGGATGTCCTGCATGTGGCACAGGCCATTGATGGGTGCCATTGGACTTCAGCACGTCGTAGCTCAAGCCGGAGACATCAATATTTGTCCCGGTGGTCATTTGACTATACTCTTTGTAAACCTCCTCCACTGATGTAAAGTCAAAACCATCAAAACCCATTTGCTGTCCAAACCTCATGATGATCTCAGCATCCGGTAGAGCTTTACCAGGGGCATCCAACACTTTCGGCAGATAACTGATCCGTCTTTCAGAGTTGGTCATGGTACCCTCTTTCTCCAACCAGGAAGCGGCAGGAAATACAATATCGGCGTATTTCACTGTATCACTCCGATTGGATATGTCCTGTACAATCACAAAATTGGCCTTACTTAATGCTTCATCCACCAATTTTGCATTGGGCATGCTCACAGAAGGATTGGTACATATGATCCAAATGGCTTTCATTTTTCCTTCAGCCAATGCCTGAAACATTTGAGTGGCGGTGAGTCCGGGCTTTTCATTGATGGACTCTACACCCCAAAAATCAGCGACTTCCTGTCTATGATCCGGATTGTTTAAATCTTTATGAACAGCCAAAAGATTGGCCATCCCGCCTACTTCCCTACCTCCCATAGCATTGGGTTGTCCAGTCAGTGAAAATGGACCTGACCCAGGTTTTCCGATATGTCCGGTAATGGTATTGAGGTTGAGCAAGGCAAGGTTTTTATTTACACCTTTGGTACTCTGGTTGAGTCCCATTGCCCACATGGTGATGAAGCCATTGGCATTTGCAATGTATTTTGCTGTAGTAACAATATGATCCACCGGGATATCACAAATGGAAGCGTACTCCTTCAGCGAGGTTTTAAAAACTTCTTTGCGATAAATTTCATATCCATCGGTGGCTTTGTTGATAAAATCAATATCGATGGCTCCCTGTTCGATCAGTGCCCTGCCCACCCCATGGAAAAATGCAATATCGGTTCCTGGTTTGATTTGCACATGCAAGTCGGCTAATAAGCAAGTATCGGTGACCCTCGGATCCACCACTATTAGCTTAGCATCCGGGTTATTCTCTTTGTGCTTTTCGATCCTTCGAAACAAAATGGGATGACACCAAGCAGGGTTTGCACCAGCAATGAGGAAACAATCGGCCAACTCTATGTCCTCATAGGAAATTGGAACTGAATCTTCACCGAAAACTTGCTTATAGCCTACAACTGCCGAACTCATGCAGAGCCGTGAATTGGTATCAATGTTATTGGTACCAATAAATCCTTTGGTCAGCTTATTGACCAGATAATACTCTTCGGTCAAACATTGTCCAGAGATGTAAAAACCTACCGAATCTGGCCCATACTTATTGATGAGCGACCTGAAAACTGCTGCGGTTCTTTGTATAGCAGTGTCCCAATCCGTTTTCTCCAGCGGGTGTGATTTACTCCATCGCATCTGGGGATGAAGCAATCGGTCCGACTGGTCCATCACCGTATAGTTGAGGTTCATCCCTTTTGAACAAAGCATCCCTTTATTCACCGGGTGGTCCGGATCTCCTTTCACAGAGATCTTACCGTTTTTGGTTTGAGTCACCTCAATGCCACATCCTACACCGCAATAGGAACAAGTAGTTTTATGTGTTTTAGCTCGATACAATGTTGCTGTTATTTAAAATACTAAGCCCTCACTGGTTCCGGAATTAATTCCAGTTTTCCGCCTTCGGTACCCTGACCCAGTATTGCCTCAAGATCCTGTTTTGCTTCTGCTTCATTTTCTGTAGAAAACCTGATCAGGAATGAAGTAAATGAAACCGACATCACAATGATCCCGAGAAATAAAAATGATTCTGTCCACTCCAACCCGGTCAACTCCTTTTTGAATAAGAACATGCCCGCTACTGCACCTGCATTTCCTCCAGCTCCTACAATCCCTGAAACCGCACCAAGCGCCTTCTTATTGATAAATGGCACCACGCTGAATGTAGCTCCTTCACTCATCTGCACGAATAAGCTGAATACAATCAACGATCCGATAATGGTAGGAATAGTGCCCATTCTACTAAAAATAATCAGTGCAATACCTTCCATTAAAAGCGCCACAAACAACCACTTTACCCGGCCAGACAGGCCACCTTTTTTACCAAACTTGTCACCAAGCCATCCTCCAGTTGATCGGGCAAACAAATTCATTACACCAAAAAGTCCTGCAATCAAACCGGCCGTTTTAAGGTCCATCTCGAAGTAGTCTGAGAAGTAGAGTGCAGCTTTACTGTTGACGATAAGTTCAACACCAAAACATGCCCCATATATTAAGAAAAGTATCCAAACCCGATAGTCCTTGAGTGCAGTCTTGAAAGATCCCTTTTGGGCTTTCTTCTCAGATTTGGTTTTAATGTCTTTATAATTTCCTTCAGGAGTGTCTTTGGTGAATTTCAAATAAACAAACCCCATGATCATTAATAAAAACCCTGGTGCTACCATGGCATATCTCCATGCCAAAGTTTCTGCGCCCACAATGGCCAACACTGCTCCAAAGACAATCGGCATCACTAACTGGGTAACGCCACCTCCCATATTACCCCATCCTGCTGTTGTGGCATTGGCGGTCCCTACTACGTTGGGCGCAAACATTACAGAGGTGTGAAACTGTGTAATCACGAAACTGGCTCCAATTGCTCCAATCAGGAACCTGAACAGTAGAAACTGCTCATAATTTTGAGATACCCCAATCAGCATCACAGGTATGGATCCCAGGATTAGCAACCATGAATACGCCAACCTTGGCCCAATTTTATCACAAAGCCATCCGATGATCAGCCTCATGAATACTGTTGACGCCACCGCCAACATATTGGCAGTAACAATCTGATCCGTGGTGATGCCCAGGTCTGCTCTTACAATTTTCAACATTGGTGCAATCCCAAACCAGCCAAAAAAACATAAGAAGAACGCAAACCATGTAATATGAAACGTCCTCATGTGGGGTGATTTGAAACTCAGAAGATCAATTTTAGTGGCCTTTTGGGTACTCATTACTTGTATTTTTTAAATTCTGATTACGTATTTACACAATACTTATGCTTAAGTATCACATCAAAATTACGTATTAATATTGAAATAGCAAGTAATTATTTACGTAATTTTACGTATTAATTAAGTAATTGTACTCAGTCACCTAATGAATTGATAGTTGCGGATAATAAAGTGCTGTTCAAATCCCAATTTTTCATAGAGGCTTTTACCCATTTCAGAGGCCTGCAAGACAGTCCATTGCGCTCCTTCATTGAGGGCCATGTTGAGCAGCAACTTCATTAATTGATCGGCCAGCCCTTTCCTGCGGAATTGAGGAAGAATGCCTACAGAATGAATGCCAGCTACCACTCCATCCGTATAGTGCATTACAGCAGTACCCACCATGTCATGTCCACTTGATATCAGAAAGAATTCAATTCGATTGCTGCAGCGATGAATGAGCTTTTGATTGATGTTATAATTGAAGCATCGCTGAAACAAAGATTCCCACAATTTAGCGTCCTCTATAGATTGTACCCTTGCTATGTTCAAACTATGATGTACAGGATATCGGTGTTTTAATTCCAGACCCATCCCGGATTGACTAAAAAGCTCCTCGAAACCCAATGAGGCTAAATCTAATTCACCATCAAAATGCCAAATTGGCACAATCAACTTAGTATCCGTAGATTCAATTCTTTCGACGGCCTCCCGTATAATTTTTTCAGTTGGTTTTTCCTGAAACCATAGTCGATTTGGCCATTCGGAATAAGGCACATCAATGTACTGATAGCCCACTTCTTCACTCAGTGCATCCACACATTCAGCAGCAGTTCTCCATAGATTGGTCAGGTTTCTAATGTTAGTCTGTATCATGTTCATAGCGACCGGTAATTTATAAGCACCACACCAACCATAGTAGCTACCAAACCAATCATTCTCCTCAGGTCGATATCTTCAACCGGATGACCAAACCACCCAAACTTTGCTGCGAATACTGAGAAAACGATCTGACCACCAAGCCCCAGACTGATCATCGTCCCAATCCCCAAACGGGGAATAGTATAGTAGTACAAGCTGATTCCTAAAACACTAAAAACTGCTCCCAAAAACCACAAATACCACGGAATTCCTACAGCATATTTAATAGCACTAATTGCTCCTGAGGGCAGAACAGCTAAGAACGCGAAGAGTGTACTGAACGCAAAAGCAAAAAATGAAGCGAGCAATGGGTTTCTTAATAGTGCCCCAAGTTGCGCATTCAATCCACCCTGAATGGCAAGAAATACCCCTCCAATGAAAGCGCCGAGCATTAATAAAAACTGATTCATAAATGTTCATTGATTATGTTTCAGCTAAGTTCAGTGATCAAAGGAAACAAAGCATTTACATATGTTGATGCATTTTATAAAGAATCACTAGTCTCTTAAATTACTCTTTTCTACATCAAATTGATTTCCTGATTCTGCTCAGCTGTGTTGGGGTAATCCCTAAATACGAAGCAATAAGCCTTTGTGAAACTATCTGTGGAATCTCTGGATATTCATGTAAAAACGTTTTGTACCTGTCAGTGGCGCTTTGGGCAGCAAATGAAATTTGTCTTCTTTCATTTTCAATGACCCATTTTTTCTCCAGGTAAGCGATATAGAAGTCTTTGAATTCCTGACATTCATTGATCAGCTTTCTGTAATGACTATACGGAATCTGAAGAACGATCCCCTCCTTAATTGATTTAATGGCAAAACCAGAGGGCTCATCTAAAAGTAATGAAACGGTAGACCCTGCAAAATTATCTGGCATGAAAAAGTTCTTAATGTGTACATTTCCGACCTCATCTGTCCATTGCGAAATCAACACCCCTTCAAAGACAAAATAGATTTTTTTGGCACGCTCACCTTTCATTAACAGGTATTCGTCCTTACCTACCGCTCTTAGCTTTGATCCTGCCACCAGCAACTCCATCACCAAATCAGAAACAGGAGAAAATCGATTTACGGAAGTTTTGAGCTGGGCGTAATAACTGGAATCAAATGGAATCATGCTGTAATCTTAATAACTCCCTGTAATACTTTCCAAACTGCAACCGGCACTATTTCAAACTCATCTTACTAAAGCGCCGGATTTCATTGAGTCAAGTTCCGTTTTCAGAGATTGGTTTTGCTTGATCAACTCCTGATAATCGGAAGAGATCTTGAGGTACTTGGTCAGCTGATTGGTGGTGGTGTGGGCATATTCATTTTGCTTCTCCTCCAGCTCATTCTTCAGTTGTCGAGCCAACTTCCTGAGCTCCTGGATCGTCTTATTGGCCTGTGAAATCTGATCTGACGCGAAAGACTTTTCACTGTTCATCAACTCATTGAGTTCTCCAATGACAGCTTCTTTTTCTTTGACATTTCTATAAACAGGCCTGAAAATAAAAAACACTTCCAATAGAATCAGCAGGAAAGTTACACCCATCAGATAGTACTCAATGGCGGAGAGGTTATCTATTTTGGCGGATGCCAGGTGGTCATATTGGAAAGTGATCTTATTCATCAGTTTGAGGAAATCAGATTCATTATTAATGATCAAGCCAACATGCTTTTCGATATCAGCAATACTCCCCGAACTCTGCAAATCTCCATAATCCACACTCACCAAAGCTTCCGCAGCAGTCTTAATGATTTTGAAAAGCGGTTCAATGTCCTGAAACAATTGATTTAACGTGTGAGAATTGTTCATTTCCAGCACCTCGAGTTCGTCGCTTCCGTAACGCAAATCAATATGAGACTGACTCCACAATTGTGTTGCAGCAGCCAATTCCGCTTTTGCTTCATTAAAAGTGTACTCACTACTTGAATTGCTTAGCTTAAGGGCTGCCTTGGTGATCTTCTGACTTAACATCCTTTGCCTGCCAGAGATGTTGATTATTCTTGCATCGGTCTCGCTGCTGCCGATGGTCTTTTGCATCAAAATCTGACTGATTAATATCACTACAGTCAATATTCCCAGGACCAATACGTATTTAGATGTCAGTGTTTTCATAGCTGTTTTTATGTTTGATGATAGTATTTACTGATTAGTTTAATGGTCCGGGCCAAACTTTCAGCCCGGATGGTTTGGTTTTGTTAGTGATTCAGGAAGTTCATCAGATAACCTCTGTAATCGTAATATTCCGGATGCTCCAACACATCCTTCCTGTTTCTTGGTCGTGCAAAAGGGATCACCAGTTCATCCCCAATTTTAGCAAAAGGCCCACTGGTCATCATGATCACCCGGTCTGCAAGAAATATCGATTCATCCACATCGTGTGTGATCATCACCGCAGTGATCTGTTCTTTATTCCACACCTCCAGTAGCACATCCTGTAATTCTCCCCTGGTCAATGAATCCAGCATCCCGAATGGTTCATCGAGCAACAGTACTTTGGGCTTGAGGGCAAACGCCCTTGCAATACCAACACGTTGTTGCATCCCCTGTGATAATTCAGTGGCTCGTTTGTCAAAATCATTTCCGAGACCCACTTTGTCAAGGTAATATTTACAGATGTCTAAGCGCTGTTTTTTTGTCGCATGAGGGAAAACCTGTTTCACCCCTATCATCACATTACCCAATGCGCTTAGCCAGGGCAGCAAACTGGGTGATTGAAATACCACCGCCCGATCTGGTCCTGCTTCCCGGATTGGAATTCCGTCCACAATGATTTTACCTCCGGATATCTCATTGAGACCAGCAATCATAGAAAGCAAAGTCGATTTACCACAACCTGAATGCCCAATGATCGAAATGAATTCACCTTGCTTCACATTGAGTTGAAGGTCATCCAACACAACATAATCCCCTTTTGGTGTCGGGTAGACTTTTCGCAGGTTACTACATGACAACATCGTTGGTTTATCCTCGAGTAACCTGGATTGTCTTGGTTTTATAAATTCTTTTAAGTTTAATGCCTGTTCTAATACTTCCATCATTTCATCGGTTTAGAAATACTTTACTTTATCTGCTTTTCTTTTTCTTCCCAACCTGATCCTTCCCGGCATTACCGGTTTCAAATCCGGAAGTTCGTAGGTAGTTGCGTTCACCTGCTTTCTGGTCGCTCCAACATCAATCAAATACTCAATGATCTCATTTCTTAAGCGCTTATACTCAGGATCTTTGTTGATCTCTGTAATGTTTCTGGGGCGCTCAAAATCAATTTTAAATGTAGGCCCCAAAGTAGCATTTGGTCCCGGAGTAAGTGGAATGATCCGGTCTGCCATAATGATCCCCTCATCTACATCGTTGGTGATCAGCAAAGCAGTCTTCTTATCCTGACTCCAGATGTTGATGATTTCCTCCTGCAATGTACCGCGAGTTAGCGCATCAAGTGCACTAAGCGGCTCATCCATTAGTAGAACCTCGGGATTCATAGCCAAAGCCCTTGCTACTGAAACTCTCTGTCTCATGCCTCCCGACAATTCAGCAGGTTTTTTATCAATGGCATGAGTAAGGTTTACCATTTCTATATATTTCTTCACATGCGCTTCTTTTTCCTTTTTGCTCCAACCAGGAAAGATTTCATCCACAGCCAGTTTTACATTGTGATAAACGCTCAGCCACGGTAGAATAGAATAATTCTGAAAGATCACCCCTCGATCCGGGCCGGGCCCTGTGATGGGTTTTCCCTTCATCAATACTTCCCCCTGATCCGGGAAATGCAGCCCGTTGATTAAATTGATCAAAGTGGTTTTTCCGCTACCGGTGAACCCTACAATAGCCACAAATTCCCCTTCTTCTATCTCCAGATTGATATTGGATAGTACCTCTGTAACCTTGTTGCCAGAGCCGAAAGATTTCGATACGTTTTTTAGTGATAGTATTGCCATATGCTTCTATAGATTTTTGGTAAGCCTTAGGCTATTTCCATTTTTTCAAAACTCACTACTTTCTGTACCATGATCATGATCCTGTCCAGCATGAAACCGATAATCCCAATGACAAACATGGCGACAATGATTTTGGCGTTGGATTCACTCGACCCATTCTGAAATTCCTCCCACACAAAGGATCCTAATCCAGGGCTCTGCGCCAACAATTCGATAGCAATCAAAACCATCCATGCGACTGATACCGTTATTCTCAGACCAGTGAAGATCATTGGAAACGAAGCAGGAAGTACTACTTTGAAAATGTTTTTCCCTACGCCCAGCCGAAGCACTTTCGACACGTTTATGAAGTCCTTATCAACAGAACTGACACCCACACTGGTATTGACCAATGTTGCCCACATCGCACATAAACCAACACTAATGAACGAAATGATAAATGACTTATCCAGGTTTGGGTCTGTGATCAATGTCTTGACGATCATGAATACCAACAGCAACCATACCACCGGCGAAACAGGTTTGAAGATCTGAATTAACCAGTTGAAGGAATTTCTAAGTACATCACTCAATCCTATGATGATCCCAATGGGTACTGCAATAAACAGCGCCAGGATAAATCCGGCCAGCACAGTCTTTAGGCTTGTTCCAATCTGATCAATGAACGACGGCCTTCCGGTGTACGTAATAGGGTCCTGGCCTTTGGCTATTCTTTTTTCGTTTGTCTTGGCCACCTTTTGCTTGAAGTCGCGTTTCTTCTGAGCGATCTCCGCATGGTCTTTCATTAATTTCTTATAGGCACCAAATACCTCCAGGGGTGATGGCAGGGCATTGGGTTTACAACTTAGTTCTCCTGCCTCAATACAGGCCCTCATCTCTTCTGCCGCCTGTTTTCCCTGATCCTTTAGCGCTTTTTCTATTCGAGCTTCGGCTTCCAGATTATATAGATAGGTAGCTCCACCATGCCAAACCATAATGAATAGAAATATGGAAAAAACTGGAATAAGTGCTCTTTTAATGAAGCTAATCGAATTCTTTTTTGGTTCTTCACCATAGATTAGTCTCACCAGTGGTTCAAGAAAACCAAGCCCGACAAATCTAAGTCCATTGATTAATTTATCCTTCATGTTTAATTAAGTTAAGTCTTGTCAAAAGTTTGCTTTTGGTAAGCTGGGCCAGGCAAGGAGCGACCTTACCCGGTACCCAACTTAATTAATGGTCAATCCTTGTTTCCGATTTTGAAACTGTTGATGTAACCTATGGGATCCTTTGCATCAAATGTATTGCCGTCTATGAACTCATCGGTTGGGTCCTTATAGCCATCTGTCTCAGGAATTTCTGAGGCCTCCAGGTAGCCTTCTTCTACCAGCAATTGTGCTGCTTTGGTCCAGATATCGGGGCGATAGATTTCTTTGATGGTCTTCGAATACCAATCTGCGGGTTTTGATTCCGGTATCTGCCCCCATCTTCTCATTTGAGTCAGGAACCATATTCCATCTGAGTAAAATGGATAGGTTGCATGGTAACGATAGAACACATTGAAATCAGGCATAAATCGCTTATCTCCTTTCTCAAACTCGAAAGTACCTGTCATGGAATTGGCAATTACAATGGAGTCTGCTCCTACATACTCAGGCATTGAAAGTATACCTACAGCTTTTGGTCTGTTTCCTGGAGTATCCAGCCACTTTCCAGCCCTAATCAATGCTTTTGTGACCGCCACCGCAGTATTTGGGTATTGATCAATAAACTTCTTGGTCATCACAAAGACCTTCTCAGGATTGTTTTTCCAGATGTCATAGTTTGTTGTCACTGGCACGCCAATCCCTTTAAATACCGCCTGCTGATTCCAGGGCTCTCCTACGCAATAACCATAGATGGTACCTGCTTCAAGGGTCGCTGGCATTTGTGGCGGAGGAGTCACAGAAAGCAGTACCTCTGCATCCACCTGACCCTGAATATTATCTGTAGTATAAAAACCTGGGTTGATCCCTGCTGCGGCCAACCAGTACCTGATTTCGTAGTTGTGAGTAGATACCGGAAACACCATACCCATTTTAAAGGGCTTACCTGCATTTTTATACTCCTTTACCACAGGAACAAGTGCATCTGCTTTAATGGGGTGGGCGGGTCTTCCATCTTCCCCAACGGGCACATTGGGTTTCATTTTTGTCCAGACCTCATTGGAAACTGTGATCCCGTTTCCATTCAAATCCATGGAGAATGGCGTCACCAATTCCGCTTGTCGGCCAAAACCGGCTCCTGCAGCAATGGGTTGTCCCGCCAGCATATGCGAACCATCCAACTGTCCGTCAATCACCCGATCCAGCACATTTTTCCAGTTGGACTGTGCTTCAATGGTGACGAACAACCCCTCATCTTCGAAGTAGCCCAGTTCCTTGGCAATGGCCAATGGCGCCATGTCTGTCAACTTGATGAACCCGAAAGTCAATTGAGGTTTTTCAATTTCCAACTGGATGGTGTTACTGACGGTTTCTTCTGTACTGGTAGTTGTGGCCTCCTTTGCTGAAGTTCCGCCACATGCATATAATATCGCTGAGGCAACTACCAGGTAAGTTATTTTAATCAATTGATTCATGTCTTTATCGTTAATATTTAAATGCTTTATTAATATGATTTTTAGTGCTACTCAGATTTGAAGAGTGTGGGCTTGAAGGTTAACATGGCCCATCCCCAGTTAGTGAAAAGTGATGCATCACCACCTCTTAAGGCCTCCATGGTGTCTGTCGCAAACATTTGAGAATACCCCAGGTTAAAAGTAACATCCGGAGAAAGCTTGATCACATAGACCAAATCGATTTCCGTTCCCATCATTTTAGACAGCTCCCCTCCGGTTTCATCGAGTTGCTTGGATCCGGTCAGGAACTCATGAGCATGTGCCACAAGTGCACCTTTACCCAGCTTGAACTTAGTCTTGATGTAAATGTCTCCCACACCAACATTACCATTAGCCGGCCCCACGAAGAAGTAGTCCATCAAACCATTATGTGCATGGTTGGTCCCAAAATCAGGGCTAAAATTGGTAATGTCTGTAGAAGTGTCGTCATCATCTTTTCCGGAAATGTATTCATATCCAATGGTGACTGGAGTAGCCGGTGTTTTAATGGTCGCATAAATACCAGCCAGCAGCGCATTTACTTTGTTTGCACCTAATTCCCCTGTTTGATAATATACGTCACCTCCCAGTGTAAGTCCACCAATATTTTTGCTTCCAATAACCCCGAAAGTTTGTTTATAAGATTCAGTTGAATCAGCATTCTGGTAACCTGCGTTTAATGCTAATACGGATAGCTTCGCAGACTCAAAGTCTTTATGAAACCAACCATATTGCATTGATTTATAATTACCTCCAACAGAATAGAACCTTGCCCCCGGGCCTTGAAGATTGGCAGGTTCAGGTTTGTCATCATCCTGATTGTATGCAAAGCCTATATGAAGTTTCGTTTTGGTCTCTGCCTGATCATAAACAAACAATAGCGCATCATGTCTTCTTCCCTGCTGTGCCCACTCGAGACCACCTAAAAACCTTTGGTTATCATAAGAAATAATTTGTCTTCCTGCTTTGACGGACAGTTTATCCGTAAAATAGTATTGACCCCAGGCTTCACTAATGAATGTTTTTCCCAGTTCTTCTTTAAAGATCTGACTGGTCTCACCCCAGATCCTTATATCCTGAAATGCCAATTTGAACTTATATTTCTCTGCGCTATAGTCAAGGTATAGTCTGCTTCTCTGCTCAGTAAATAATGAAGCCTCTACATCCTCAGAAGCTTTAAGCGTTTTAAATCCATTTCTAAACTCAGTTCTGGGTCTCACCTCAGCTGAGATAGTAAATTGTGCCGATAGTCTCTGTGCTCCTGCTAAGCACAACACAAACAATAGTAGTATGCGTCCTTTCATTTTGCTTAATCTTTTTAGTTGGTAAGTAATGAGTAATACACGTATTATTACTTATTTTAATTACGTATTTATACGTACAAATGTAGAATTGGAGATTTAAGCATTCTATGACTATGAGCAGATACAAATCAGCTTTTAAAACATATTAAAAGCTGACTTTTCGCAGGTATTTGGACATATATTGCTATCACCCAAATTGTTGAGGGTATAATCAACTATTAAAATCCAAGTACAAACAATACGTAGAAATATCAAAAATCTACTTAGAAAACACGCATACAATATGTAGGGTATTGATAGTTCACGGAATCTCAACGAGGCAATGGACCAACCCACTTCATCAAGTCCTTGATGTTGCCTGGCAAAGACTAAAAAACACAGTCATTGTAGAGGTCAGTGAAATTTGAATAATTACAAGATTTCCTGATATTGGGGAACATGGGAGGAACATAGGAGGAACATGGGAGGAACATGGGAGGAAGAATCTGCCAATTTTGAACATTTCAATTGTACTATTCTAAGAATTGAGCCGTAATATTGAATGGTTGCTGCACCAAAACTGTAGTCACCGATGATTTAGATTTTGAATATAAAAAAAGACCGACTCAGGTTACTTGAGGCGGTCTCTTACATCACAATTAAAAGATAAAAGATTGGGATTGGTTAGCAAACAAATCACTGTTGGGTAATGTCGCTCACCTATATTTATCACAAACCTTAATTAGTAGTAGTGACACAAAGATAATCTCCAAAATGATGTAGCTACATGCATTGAGACAGGTAACTTCCACTTTTTGCACCATGTTTTGACCTGCGAAAAAGCAGTAGTTCACCACTATTCACTTGACTATCAAATAATTCTAATTAGGTATTTTAAGATGGTTCCTTACATGATAATTCGATTGTTCATTACAATCGCATAAAAGTCTACTCAATCATTCCACAAAAATCAGGTCACTTTCTGAACATTGGGATCATCTAATTATATTTAGAATTAGATAAACCTAAACCAAATGACCAAAATCTACTGCCTTTCGATTGGCTTTTTTCTTCTAACATCTGTAGCAGTGGTTAAAAGTCAACCAATAGAATCAATAATTGATAGTGCCCTGCATTATCAGACCAATCATCAATTTGATAAGGCGATTAATTACCTGCAGCAAGTATTAGAAAACAATACAGATAAACTCAGTCAGGAAACCAAAATGGAAATTTGGCAACTAATCGGGCATTGCCACAATGAGTTGGGTAATTTAAATGAAGCTGTTCAACATCTTCAACTGGCAGTTCAAACATCAAGTAAAGTCTATGGAAACAATAGCCTTCAATGCGCAATGTCATACCTCGAATTAGTAGAATTGTTCATTGAATATGATGTCTATGAACAAGCTTACACATACATTCAAGAAGCAGAAAGTATATTAATAGAACTTGGCGATACTCAAACTGAACGCTACGCTGATCTTCTGTATTTCAAGGCACTGACTCTTCAGTATTTTGAAGACTATCAATTGGCCGAGAAATTATTCAAAGAATCTGCTACCATTATAGCTAAAACATTAGGCGAGCAGGATTTCAAATACTGGAACGCGATTTATGCTCTTGGATCGTTATATATAGCGAAAGCAGCTTATGAAGACGCAATCAAAGTGTTTCAACAAGTGAAATCAGGGTATGAGTTGCACTTTCCTTCAGACAGCATTTCTTATTCTAATGTATTAAATGAGTTAGGGCTCTCTTATTATTACCTCGGAAAATATCGGGAATCTGAATTGCTTTTGATCAATGCGCTCGATATCGTTAAAAAACAGCTGGGATCAAATGACATCAGCTATGCCATTACTCTCAATAATATTGCAAATTTATACCTGGATATGGGCAGAACCGAGAAGGCAATTGAAGCACAATTACACGTAAAAAATCTCCTCAGTAACTCTCCCCTTGGTAAAAATCACCCTTACTATGCGGTTCTTCTGAATAATCTTGCCATCTCCTACGAAAGCCTGAGGTCCTATGACAAGTCCATTGTGCTACTAAAGGAATCCAAAGATCTCATTAATCTTAATCGTGGTAAAAATATCAATTACGCAATCACTGTTAGGAACCTGGCATCAAACTTCCTGATGAATAATCAACCAGACAGTGTATCAAAATACCTTGGAGAAGCATTACATATTATAAATGAAAAGTATGGCTCCAATTCAACTCTTTTTGCACAAACACTTTTGGTAAGCGCAAAATACAATTCTCTCTCTAATCCAAATAAAGGAAACCGCGAATTTAGCAAGGCTCTTCAAATTTTGAAGAATAATTTCGGTACTAGCCACCTGGTTTATATTGAGGCATTAACTAACTATACGGAATCACTAATAAACCAAAAAGCATACAAGGAAGCAAACGACAATTTTCAAATTATCAACAGCAATTACCTTAGATTTATTCAAAATCACTTCAATATTTTAACTGAAAAGGAACGAGAACAGCTCTATGAGAAGATCAAAACACATTTCGAAAAATACGCTTCCTTTTGCAAACTGTTTTTTAATCAAAATCCAGATGTCCTGGTCCAGCTTTTCGACTTCAGAATAAATACTAAAGCCAAGCTCCTGGAATCATCGAGAAAATTCAAACAATCCATCATCAACTCTGGTGACAGTGAATTAATTCACCTGTACAAAGAATGGGAAAAGTTGCGACAGCAAATTGCAAGATCTTATCAACTTTCTGAATTCGATCCTGAAAAATTAAATCTGGACAGCATGTCACAAAAAGCGGAGGCCCTGGAAAAAAAATTATCTATATCCAACAATGACCAAACACAAGAAACGAGTCGAATTATCACGTTCAGCGACATAAAAAATTCACTTCAAACGGGTGATGTGGCAGTCGAGCTAATCCGTCACAGGCAATACAATTTCATGACAGGTACATTTACTAATAACATCATCTATTCTGCCTTGATCGTACGACATAATAGTAAATTCCCAGAATACCTGGAATTACCAAGTGGTGAGTCGCTCGAAAAAAAGTATTTCCAATTGTACCGTAATTCAATCAAGTTTAAACTTGAGGATACTGATTCCTACAACAGATTCTGGAGTTCACTAGAGAATCGGATTGGCAATTCCGGGACCATTTATCTATCAGCCGATGGTATCTATCATCAGGTCAACATTAATACATTAAAAAACAAGGCCGGGCAATTTGTGTTAGAAACCACTAACTTAAAAAAATTAACAAGCCTCAAGGAGGTGATCTCAAAAAAAGACAAAAGTTTGGCGAGCCATGCAGTGCTCATCGGAAATCCTCAATTCTCAACAACTACCTACACCGATAACAGCATTAATCAACCCATAAGATCCACCATTTTGGTCCCATTGCCTGGGGCTGAAAAGGAGGTAAACGAGATTAAACAAATACTAAATGAAATTAAATGGACTCAAACAGTGCATACCGGAAACTCTGCCTCAGAAGATGCAGTGAAAAAATTGAACAATCCAACCGTATTACATATTGCAACACACGGATATTTTGATGCTCATTTGTCGGCTAGCCTCAACGTAAACCCATTATTAAATTCAGGCATCTTGTTAACAAATGCAGGTGATACTTACCATTCATTATACACTGGAAAAATACCAGATCAATCTGCTGAAGATGGTATCCTAACCGCCTATGAAGCAACTTCGCTAAAATTAGACAAAACTGATCTGGTGGTACTATCAGCATGCGAAACAGGACTTGGACAAATTGCTTCCGGCGAAGGTGTCTATGGATTACAGAGAGCTTTTAAAGTAGCCGGAACTTCAGAAATAATGATGAGTTTATGGAAAGTTGATGACCAAACCACCCAAGAGCTAATGGTAGAATTTTACAAAAACTGGTTGTTGCATTCCATGGACAAAACACAAGCCTTTAAATCGGCGCAATTAAAAATTAAGAATAAATATGAACACCCATACTACTGGGGAGCCTTTGAATTGGTAGGAATGTGAATGCTAGGAATCCAAAAAGAAATTATGATCTGCAATTTCTTTTTTTAACCGGGCCACATCAACAATGCCTAGTTTTTTGCCTTCAGCTATTAATAAGTTCTCTTTTTTTAATCCGGAAATCACCCGTATCACCTGCTCGTCAGTAGTACCTGCAAAATCAGCAATTTCCTTACGAGACAATTGAAGATTTAAAAAACCCTTCGACTGACCAAACTTTCTATTGATGTACAAGATGGCATCTATTACCTTCTCTCTCACCGTCATCTGGGCAAACTTTTTCACCTTGGTTTCACTTCTGTTGAGCTCATCGGCATAAAACAACATGAAGTCATAAGTGAGTGATGGAATTTCGTGGAACATTTCCTTGAGCGTGTCATTCGAGAAGTTACACAACACGG
The DNA here is from genome assembly GCA_965243755.1 of Cyclobacteriaceae bacterium. Lineage (GTDB taxonomy): Bacteria > Bacteroidota > Bacteroidia > Cytophagales > Cyclobacteriaceae > JANSWY01. The sequence goes on along the minus strand of CBDEVW010000006.1, from coordinate 848,715 downwards.
TATGCTCTACAGCCACTGCATTGATCTGGTAAAATTGGCCTCCACCAAATCCGCGGTGACCTACAATTTCACCATCGCCAACAAACCGTACAATTTGTTCTCTACCGTTGATCCCGGTTTTTGCCACCTTGGCTTTCCCTTTGTAAACAAAAAACAAACCGTGAACCGGTGCTCCTTCAATAATGAAGTTTTGACCCTTCTTGCAGGCTATTGTAACCTTTCTTTCGATATACTGCTGAGCTTGATCAGAAAGACCATTCTTTTTTATAAGACAGTTATTGTTTTTACATGTATGGCATTCTGCTTTTACTCCGGTCATTATTTACTACTTAAGATGTGATTGCCTGCTTGAGAGCGGGATCTGTTTCGATTTTCCGTAGCAATTCTGCAATGTTCTTCACACCAAGTTTTTTCATGATATTAAATCGGTGTGTTTCTATCGTTCTTACACTTTTACCCAGCTCTTCAGCAATCTCTTTGTTTGAAATCCCATTATAGATCAGCCCAAGAATCTCTCGCTCTCTTTTCGTTAAAATACTTTCTGTTTTGGATGGGCTCTGTACTTTTGGTGTTCCTGATTTAAAGTTCAGATAAGAATTCACCAGGATATCAGAGATGTCTCCACTAAAATATTTGTGACCGGACATCACAGTATCAATGGCTTTGATAAATTCAGGTTTACTGGTATCCTTAAGTAGGTAACCATCAGCTCCATACTCGGCAGATTTCAGAATATAGTCTTCATCATCGTGCATAGAAAGCACCAGAATTTTAATGTCAGGGTAAGCCGCTCTTACTTTCTGAGTGGTTTGCAAACCATCGAGTTCCGGCATCCGGATATCAGTGATTAGGAGATCAGGTTTTAGCTCGTTCACCATGGCGATTGCTTCATTTCCGTCAGACGCTTCGGCAATTACTTTAATGTGACCATCATCTTCAAGCAGGATCTTAATTCCCTTCCTTACGATCTCATGGTCATCTGCCAGTACTGCATTAATCATATCCTACGTATTTAATCGTTTATTCTAATGGTAAACTTACGAAAATTTTCGTACCATTTTCAGGAGAACTGTCTACTTCGAAACTCGCATTAATGAAGGCTGCCCGCTCGCGCATGTTGTATATACCATGACCAGAACTCTTGAAATGCCCGTTCAAATTCAATTCTTCATAATTAAAACCCTTACCATTGTCGGCAATAGTAATATTGAGATGACTTACCGTATGCTCAAAACGCACCGTAATTGATTTAGCTTTTGCATACTTCACCGCGTTGTTTACTCCCTCCTGGATTATTCTATACAGGTTGCTCTCCACATGTTGCTCCAGCCGATTGATAAAACTTGTTTTGTTTTCAAAATGAACTGGCGTATTACTCAACCTGGATACTTCCTGGCAAAACTTCTTCACCGCTGGCACTATCCCGAAATCCGCCAGGTTGGTAGGTATCAGGTTGAATGATATTCTTCGGATTTCCTGAATCACCCGCTTTAAAAGATATTTGGTGTCATCAAATCGCTTTCGGTTGTGTACAGGTTCTTTTGGAATATTGACCGCTTCAATACTCATTTTCAACGCAGACAACATCTGTCCCACACCATCATGTAGTTCTCGGGCCAATCTTTGTCTTTCTTCTTCCTGCCCCTCCAAAATCAATACAGACCGGTACTGCTGCTCCTTCACTTTCCTGGCAATTTTTTCACTATTCATCTCCCGGGAGATCATCTTAGCTTCTTTGATCTCAGTAATTTCCCTGCCTATTACTTTGATTAGGTCCTCCCCTACAATCGGCACAAGGAACACCTCTATCCATACAAAGTCTCCATCCTCACTGGTTAGCTTCAGTTCTCCAAACCAATTTTCACCGCTGCTTAAATTGGCAAACAGGCCATTAATAAAATCATCTGAGTAACCATTTTTGGATAACAACTTTTTGAAGTCACCTTCTTTATCGATCTCAAGATCCCTCAAAAATTTAATTTCCTCATCAAGATATGATCCATCCTGCCCGATATTCATCAGCAAACTTGTGGTTTCTGGCTGTATGTTCACAGATTCAAGGTCCTGATAGGATTTCACTAACTCGTCATAGAGTTTACTCATTTCCTTGGCCATGCGATTAGAGGACTCCTCAGATTCCGTTAATTCACGTACAGTCTCCTGAACATTACGGGCAATTGGTCGGAAAATAAAAAGCAATTCCAGCAATATGATCATCATAGACACTACAAAGAGTGCTATTTCTATTCTTCTCAACTGCACTACCTTACTTTTAGCCTCATCATCGTATTGGAATACGATCTGATCCATTCCGGTAAGAAATTGCTTTTCATTGGCCATTACCTCGGTAACCAGCTGTTTGATCAATTGTTGATCAACCGAATCTGAGTCATTATAAGCTTGGATTACCTGCCTGGTACTTTCGATCATGGCATTGTAGAATGGAGCCACGGAATCATACATCTTAATGACTGCCTCTGAATTCTTGCCAGACAATCCCATCTCCTGATTACCGTTCAGTAACCCCTGATGAGATTGCTCCCAAAGATCAACAGTCTCTTCCAACGCTTTGATGTTTTCTGATGTAGGTGGACTCAGGATCAATTTGCTGATTTTCTGACTAAGCATCCTTTGACGCCCTGCCACATTGATCACCCTCGAATCGTCCTCCTGATTACCGATGAAGCTCTGCACCAACGACTGGCTTGCTATAATACTCAGTGCAATTCCTGAAAGTGCTACAATGTACAGCCACCCAAGTCTTTTAAATTTTGTTTTCCGCATAAACCATGGTCAAGATATACCAAAGATAGGTGGTAGCACTAAAATGTTGAAAGAATTAGACAGGGAGACTGAGTGTCACCCTGTGCTAATTCATCGTTTACCTGGTAACCTAATCCGTAGCTGATTGAAATTAAAACCGTTCAAAAGGTCGCTACTCAGCAAAGCCAACGTAGACCTTTCCGTCTTCTATTTTTACCGGGTAAGTCGCCAGTGCACACTCCGACCCATTGAGGTTCTCCCCCGACTTTAGGGAAAAGGTCTTCTTATGAAAAGGACAAGCAACTTTCGGCTGTCCTCCTTCAGACCCAATCATTCCTCTGGCCAGAATCATTTGCTTTTTGTGGGGGCACAGGTTTTGAGTAGCATACCACTCACCTCTGCGACTGAAATTGAAAATAGCAATTTGCAGTCCTTTGTATTCCATGGCCACACCTCCATTCTTTGGGAATTCTTCTACCATTGCTACTTCATACCAGACTTTTACGCCATCTGCCGGTACTGATTTATAACTTGCTATGAGTTCGTCGATCATAATTCAAATGCTTTATTAAGTGATTTAACCCCACGCTGCAGGAACCTTTTGTCCTCGCATTTCTTCAAACTTCATTGTAGGGTCACCAGCTTTCTTATTGATAAAATGTGTGAATTTCTTTCTTAATTCCGGATTGTTAACTACTTCCTTCCATTCGCACTTATACACTTCAATGAGCTTTTTCATTTCAAGTTCCAGCTGCTCTCCAATGCCCAGGCTGTCTTCCACAATCACAGATTTCAAATAATCCATACCCCCTTCCAGTTTGCTCAACCACACAGAGGTCCTGTTTAATGGCTCAGCAGTCTTGATGTAGAACATTAGAAACCGATCCAGGTATTTGATGCAAGTCTCAGAATCAATATCACCAGCAAGTAACTGAGCATGAGCCGGGTTAGCCCCTCCGTTTCCACAGACATACAGGTTCCAACCTTGTTCTGTTGCGATGATTCCAAAATCTTTACTTTGTGCTTCAGCACATTCTCTTCTACATCCGGAAACTGCACTCTTCAATTTATGTGGAGCCCTTAATCCTTTGTATCTGTTTTCAACCTCAATGGCGAATGAAACAGAATCATGCAGACCATATCTACACCAGGTGGATCCCACACAACTTTTCACAGTCCTTAGGGCTTTCCCATATGCATGACCACTTTCAAAGCCGGCATTGATCAGTTTTTCCCAGATGTCTGGCAGATCTTCCAGTTGTGCACCCAGTAAGTCAATTCGTTGACCTCCGGTTATTTTAGTGTATAATCCATACTCCTTTGCAACCTCTCCAATTACAATAAGACTTTCAGGGGTAATTTCTCCTCCAGGAATTCGAGGTATCACCGAATAAGATCCACCTTTCTGAATGTTGGCCAAAAAGCGATCATTGGTATCCTGGATTGTATCCTGTTTAGTGATCAAATCATTGTAAACACTGGCAAATATTGAGGCCATGGCAGGCTTACAAACCTCACACCCATCTCCTTCACCATACTGATCCAGAAACTGTTCATAATCATTAATTCCTGAAACTTTGACCAAATCAAATAGTTCCTGACGAGTATAATCAAAATGCTCACACAAAACCTTGCGAACTGTTTTACCCATTGATTTCAAGGTTTCGTTCAGAATGTCAGTCACCATTGGGGTACAAGCACCACAGCCAGTTCCTGCTTTTGTACAGGCCTTAATCTGACCTATATTTTCACACTCTCCGGACTTAACGGCTTCCTCAATATCCCCTTTTGTAACATTCTCACAGGAACATATCTGACTTGTAGCTGGAAGTGCTCCAATACCTCCAAGGCCATCTTCACCTCCACGAGCACCTAAAATCAGGTCTTCAGGGTTTGGAGGTAAGGCCATTTCATTCATGGTAAATTGATGGAGAATATTATAATCCTCAGCATCTCCTACCAATATACCGCCTATCAGCTTCTTGCCGTCCTCACTGATGTTAATTCGCTTGTAGGTTCCATTATTCCTGTCTTCATAAGTAATTGGAATGCTGTTAGGAGTGGTACCCAGTGCATCGCCAAAACTTCCTACGTCCACCCCTATTAGCTTCAATTTTGTTGACATATCTGCTCCTTCAAAAGGAGTATATTCTTCCTTGACCAACTGACTGACAACTACATCAGCCATTTCATAGCCGGGAGCCACCAATCCATAAACCATGCCCTCATATGAAGCTGCTTCTCCAATGGCATATATTTTTGGATCATTAGTAAGCATCTGGCTATCCACTTTAAATCCTCCTCTCGGTCCCTTTTCCAATCCGGCACCCTCCGCTAATTCATCTCTTGAAACTATACCGCAGGAAATCACCAACATATCGGTCAATAATTCAGTCCCATCGGAAAACACCAATCGATCAAGCTTTCCATTCCCATCAATCTTCTTAGTGTTTCTGTTCAATAACACTTCAATGTCAAGTGACTCAATTTTTGACTTCAGTAGCTCAGCACCAGCATCATCCAGTTGCCTTGGCATTAGGCGCGGTGCAAACTCCACTACCTGAGTTTCAAGCCCCATGTCCATTAAAGCCTTAGCAGCCTCCAACCCCAGCAACCCGCCACCAAGCACAGCAGCCCTGTTCACTTTTTTCCCAAAATCAATTATCTGATCAAGATCCTCTATTTTGCGGTATACAAAAACACCTTTTTTCTCTACTCCATCTATGGGAGGAACCATTGCGCTTGATCCTGTGGCGAGTACCAGGTAATCATAAGACTCGGTATTTCCTTTATGCGTTTTAACTTGTTGTTTTTCACGATCGATAGCGGTGACTAATTCCCCTACCTTTAAAGTAATATCATAGTCATTGTACCAGTCCATTGGAGCCATCATGAGCTTCTCAGCATCCTGATCCGAAAAGTATTCACTCAGATGAACCCTGTCATAAGCCGGTAGTGATTCGTCTCCATAAACCACAACCTCAATTTGCTGTACATTGGCCTTTTTACGTAGTTTTTCACAAAACTTGAAGCCAACCATACCATTTCCTACAACGACTACTTTCATATTACTTAATAATTTTACGTAATATTACGTAGTTTAATTAGCAATATCAAACTAATTACGTAATTTTTTATCGTTTATTAATTAATTTCATCTACGTATTCATTGATTTAGGTTCTTTCCTTAAATTGCCCACAACATGAAGAAATTGATATTAGTTGGTGCCGGTCCAGGTGACAAGGAACTTGTAACATTGAAAGCAGTAAATGCATTAAAACAGGCAGATGTGGTGCTTTATGACGCCCTGGCGAATGATGAGTTGCTGGATTATTGTAAGCCATCCTGTGAGAAAATCTATGTAGGAAAAAAATCCGGTCTTCATATCAAGCAACAATCGCATATTAATGACCTCATCGTAGCGCATGCCTCACAAAACAAGACAGTAGTCCGATTAAAAGGTGGTGACCCATTTGTATTTGGCAGGGGACATGAAGAAATGGAACATGCGCAAAAACATCAGATAGCCGTTGAAATAATCCCTGGAATCAGTAGCAGTGTGGCTGTTCCGGCATCCCATCTGATTCCGTTAACTAAACGTGGTATTAATGAAAGTTTCTGGGTCGTCACTGGTACTACCAGATCAGAACAGTTCTCAGAAGACCTTATTCAGGCAGCACAATCCAGCGCTACCGTGGTGATACTGATGGGAATGAAGAACCTGCCACGGATTGTGGAGGTTTTTGGTAAATATAGAGATCCCGAGGAGCCAGTAGGTATTATCATGAACGGGACCATGGAAAATGAGAAGTCCGTATTTGGAACATTATCCAACATTGTTGAGTTGGTAAACAAAAACGGTATCTCTTCTCCTGCAATTATTATAGTAGGCAAAGTAGTCAACGAAAGATTAAAGATCTCAAACCATGGATAAGGAACAAGGCAATGTTTTATTCCCAATTTTCATTAAACTTCATCAAATCCAGACCTTAATTGTCGGGGGAGGTTATGTTGGGTTAGAGAAACTGGAAGCTGTACTTAAAAATTCTCCGGAAGCCAATGTGTTATTGGTGGCCAGGGAAATATTGCAACCAAGAATCCTTGAGCTTGAAAAGGAACACCCTTCATTAAAAGTCATAGAACAACCTTATAAAAAGAAATACCTCAAGAACAAAGACCTTGTAATTTGCGCCACTGACAGCAGAACACTTCACGAGAAAATCAAGAGACAATGTGCTAAAAGACATTTGTTATGTAATGTTGCTGACACACCAGATTTGTGTGACTTTTATTTGAGCAGTGTAGTAAAAAAAGGAGACCTGAAAATAGCCATATCAAGTAATGGCAAATCTCCTACCCTTACCAAAAGATTCCGTCAGTATTTTGAAGAAGCATTACCCGATTCAGTTCAGGAAATTTTGGACAATCTTGAAAACATCAGGGACCAGTTAAAGGGCGACTTTGAGTATAAAGTGAACCAACTTAATGAAGTCACCAACAGTTGGCTGAAAAACAAAAAGAAAGATTAATCTACCCTCGAGATACAGGTAAGCACTTTTGCATAGTGACTACAGGAAGAATCCTTAAGGTCAGTAACATCAATTTTCACCGCGATTGGTTCATCAAAGATAGTTAGCTGGAAAGCTTCGGAAGTTATCTGATCATCTAACAGGTCATAAACAGTGAATGTTTCCTGATTAGACAACCGAATGATATAGCCACCTGAACAGGCATGTTTGGTGAGATCCTGTCCTAATATTTCTGCATCAATCTGGCAGCTGGTGGTTTCCTCAGGAGCATTTGTTTCGTCATTCCCCTGGCAGGAAAAAATCAGTGAAACGATTATTATGTGAAGGTACCTCTTTAACATAACACAAAAACTATACTTATTAGACGACCAAAATCAATGATTAGTTGGAATAATGGAAACTAATCGCAGAACCATCATGTTGTGCCTCAAAACAAACGGAAATGGAAAATAAATTTTGTGATCCTGAAGATGGTACCTGTGAACCAGCTCACCTAAACTCAGAGAGCAAACCAATCGAGCATAAAAACAATCAACTAATCTATATAGGAGACCCCATGTGTTCCTGGTGTTACGGCATGGCGCCTGAACTGAAACAATTAAGGCAACACTACAACGAATTTGATTTTGTTACTGTAGTAGGTGGATTAAGGCCAGGTGGAGGGGACCCATGGAACGATCAAATGAAAGACATGATTGCCCATCACTGGAAGTCTGTCCATGAAAGAAGTGGCCAGGAATTTAATTACGACTTATTCACCAGGGATCAATTTAATTATGACACAGAACCATCTTGCAGAGCTGTTGTGGCGGCAAGAAAGTGGGTAGGCGCACGGGACCTAGACTTTTTGGAAGCTATACAGGTCAGGTTTTACCAACATTCTGAAGACCCTACACAAGATCAGTTCTATGAGATCATTTGTGAAAATTTCAATATCCCATTCGATGAGTTCCTTAAAGCATTTCATTCTGCATCAACAAGGGAAAGAACCATGGAAGAGTTTCGGCTCAATAGATCATGGGGGATTACCGGGTATCCTTCTCTCATCATGAAACACTCAGATCAGTTGTACCTGATCAGCAGAGGATACAGTACATTTGATCAACTAAAACCTATCATTGAAGAAATTTCATCACTGAAAATCAACTAGTTACATTCAATTATATACATAAGTCAATTTTTTGGCACACGGTTTGACTAATTCCACCCCAAATGGTTTTACTCAAAATAATAGCGATATGAAAAAGTTGACTTTACTATTGATGTTCGTAGGAGCAGGTTTTTTTTTACAAAGTTGTATCATAGAAAACGACGGACCTCCGGGACCCAGAGGAGCAGATGGAAGGGATGGAGTTGACGGAATGGATGGTGAGGAGGCCTACGTATTTGAATATCAATTTGATTTTGAACCTGACGAATACAGCAAAATATTATTCTTACCAGACGATTTCACCATGCTTGAAACAGATATGGCGTTAGTGTACTTTTTATGGTCTGTAGAAAATGATGGTACAGAAATCTGGAGACAACTCCCTCAAACGTTAATTACCTCTGAAGGATTACTTCAATATAATTTTGACTTCACAAGATATGATGTATCAGTTTGGATGGATGCAGATTTCCCGCTATCCTTCCTCACCTCAGAATATCTCGATAACTGGATTGCCAGAGTAGTAGTAGTACCCGCACAATACGGCAGAGGTGAAAGTCCAGTAGATTATTCAAACTATGAAGCTGTAAAACAACACTTCAACCTCAAAGACCTGGAATTGGAAGTAACCAAATACCCCAAGAGGCCAAAATAAAAGTTAAATGCTAAATCAACAGCAATCAATAAACACAAAGAGTGAAGTACAGAAGTACTTCACTCTTTGTGTTTCAGGCATCCTTAAATTGAAAAGACTGTTATCTTCTTAACTTACCTTCCCAATAATTGGCCTCCCGCGATCTGTCGATCTTTTGTCTGTTTTCTTCTGACTGTAAAATGGGGCTGATCTCTCCTTTCGACGTAAAGTGATACTGCCCACAATCTTCACATTGGTAGACGTTGATTGGTCCACTACCCTCATCATGGTAATTTCTAGACCAATTTTCCAGAAGAGCTTCCTCAGCAAGTTCCCTGGTAAAAAATGTTCGTTTTCCAGAACTACATTGCATAAGAAACTAACCTATACGAGCTCGAAAAAGTTTATCAGTCGTTGAAATGATAAAGGAAAACTACAACAGCGGTAAATGCCGGTTTCTTTTGGTCCTTTATTTCTAGTTTAGCATCCATTTCCACTTTGCTGATGCCTCTTAGATCTTTGATCGACTTCAACTTCACTCTAAGGCGAACTTCGCTATCAACTGTAACTGGTTGATTAAACCTCAATTGCTCAATTCCATAATTAATCATCATTTTGAAATTGCTCACATCAGCAATCTGCTTCCAAAGATGAGGAACAATAGATAATGTAAGGTATCCATGAGCAATGGTAGTACCGAATGGACTCTCTGTCTTCGCCCTTTCAGGATCGGTGTGTATCCACTGAGGGTCTAGTGTAGCATCACCAAATTTATTGATTTGGTCTTGTGTGATCTTCAAATAATCCGAAACACCCAGTTCCTGTCCGACATATTGTTCAAATTCTTTAAAACTGGTGATCGTAATTTTACTCATAGGTCTGTAATTTTTTTGCAGCAGCAAAATAGATCAATTTTTCTCATAAAATCACGGATTTATCAGACAAAATGGATGGAAATAATTGATGATCAAGTGGGTAAATCTCAGGATAAGCGGGAATTATTCTCACATAATGGTATCATGGGAGAAATATGAAAAAGATAAAATCGTGGTGCCCGTCGAGAATATGAAGGCATTTATCGAATAGAAAGTTTGAAACAGGATTATTTGCTTAATTTCAAAGCATCAGTTATTCGAACAAAAGTGACAGCTTAATAGAATTAATGAATTTACAAGGAGCACAAATTAGTTCCCAGAACAAAAGCGATACTCGAATTCTCTACGTGGATGATGAGCATCAGAACCTCAGGATTTTCAAGATAATCTTTCGAAGGAAATACAAGGTTTTCACTGCCATCTCTGTAGATGAGGCGCTTAGCACTATAGCAAAAGAGGAGATACATATTCTTATCACAGATCAGAATATGCCAGCGATGGAAGGAACTGATTTTCTTGCAAAAATAGATAAGGAGTATCCACAAACAGTGAAGATCATCCTGAGTGGTATGACCGACACTCCAAAAATTAGTGAGGCTGTTGAAAAGTATAACATATTTGAAACGGTAGAAAAACCTTTTATAGAACAGGAACTAATAGAAATTTTCACCCGAGCGGAAGAACAGTATCAGAAAAATATTAACTCAGGCGTAGGGATGAAATAAACAAGCATATATAACACACACCTTTATATGCTAACGGGCTGCATTCAATGTGGCCCGTTTTTCATTTTTTCAACCACAGAAATTGGATTATTATTGTGCATCACTAGCCGGAACTAATAATCTATAACAATGACAAAAATCTCCTGCATCGTCCTGGAAGACGACCCCCTATTCCTGGCAGCACTGAAAGTTTATCTAAGTGAAATGGACTTCATCGATTTACTTGGGGCCTACAGCGACCCGGTAAAAGGAGCCATGGCCATAACAAAATCAAAACCAGACCTGCTTCTTCTCGACATTGAAATGCCCTACCTTGATGGTTTCGAGACCATAGCAACTCTGGACGTAAGACCTAAAATAATGGTTATATCCGGACATGTTTCTGCAGGAGAATTACCACCGGTGGACATTGATAAATTTGTGAGCAAATCAAACATTAGAGAACCGGAGGACCTTGAAAAAGCCATCAGAGAGGTTATGGGACTATGATTTCTAATTAACTTTGTCAGCTGAACAATCTTTTAACATGAAAAAAGCAGAAATACATACCAAAAAAGGAGTAATGAAGATAGAATTCTATGAAAAGGATGCTCCTAACACAGTGAAAAATTTCATTGACCTTGCTGAGCAAGGATTTTATAACGGCCTTACCTTTCACAGAGTTATACCTAATTTCGTCATTCAGGGTGGTTGCCCCAATGGAATAGGGAATGGTGGCCCGGGTTATACCATTGATTGCGAACTTGATGGAGACAATCAGTACCATGACAGAGGTGTGTTATCAATGGCTCATGCCGGTAGAAACACTGGTGGTTCCCAATTTTTCATTTGCCACAATAGAGAAAATACCGGACACCTTGATCGCAACCATACCGTTTTCGGCAAAGTAGTTGATGGTCTGGACGTGATTGATGCGATAAAGGAGGGAGATGTCATGGAAAAGGTGGTCATCGTATAACTTTCCCAGATATTTTCAACGATTTTAACCTGGTCATCACTAATTTCCTTTAACATGTTAGGGTATTAGGCACGGAACTTGTACCAAACTTGCCAATGTTTCAAGTAAAAGCCTCAACACATTAATGATGACCAGATCCTTCTTATTATTCGTCGCAACACTTTCTCTCATTAAATTTTCAACCGCCCAAACTATTCCTTGCGAAAATGGAATGGCCGGAGAATATCCATGTACTAACGTCGCATTGGTTGCTCATGTAAACCCTCAAACCCTATTATCTGAATATGGAGGTGTTTGGGCAAACGACATATGGGGATGGACAGACCCATTGGATGGTACTGAGTATGTAATAATTGGCCTTCCAAATGGCACTTCGTTTCTGGACATAAGTGATCCCGAAAACCCTGTCTTCCTGGGCTTCCTGGCTTCTCACAACGACCTTGTATCTCAATGGAGAGATATGAAAGTTTATTCCAATCATGTTTTCATCGTCAGTGAGGCAGGTGGGCATGGCATGCAAGTCTTTGATTTGACCAAATTACGGAATGTCACTAATGCACCTGAAATGTTTCAGGCCGATGCGCACTATGACGGTATAAGCAATGCGCACAACATTGTAATCAATGAAGCAACAGGGTATGCTTATGCAGTAGGCGCAAGAGGAGGATCCTTCTGTAATGCAGGAGGTTTACATATGATTAATATTCAAGATCCGTTGAACCCGGTCTATGCGGGATGCTTTGATGATGATTTTTATACCCACGATGCGCAGTGTGTAATTTATAATGGTCCGGACCTGGATTATGTTGGTAAAGAAATATGCATTAATTCAAATGAAGATGCGATAACAATAGTTGATGTTACAGACAAAGAAAATCCAATTCAAATTGCTTCTGTAGGTTACAGTGGTACAGGATATACCCATCAGGGCTGGTTGACAGAGGATCACCAATATTACCTGGCCAATGACGAGCTGGATGAATTGTATCAGGGCATCAACACAAGGACACTGATATGGGATTTTTCAGATTTGGATAACCCATGGCTAATTGATAGCTTTTATGGTGAGACCAACGCCATTGATCATAATCTTTATGTACACAATGGGTATGTTTTTGAATCAAACTACAATAATGGACTTAGAATATTAGAAACCTCAAACATTGCCAACGGGGAATTAACAGAAATCGCATATTTTGATAGCCATCCTGTAAATGATAATGCCGAGTTTAATGGTAACTGGAGCAACTATCCTTATTTTGAAAGCGGCATTATAGCCATTAGTGATATTAACAGAGGGTTATTTTTACTAAAACCTAACCTCAATTTTTATGTTAGCAAAAACATTGCTGACATGGATTTGTGTGAAAACGCTACAATGGAAGTTCCAATTGAAGTAGTGGGTGAAAACGAAACATATCAATGGCAAATTAAATCAGAAGACAGCTTTGAGAACCTGGAAGATGATGAAGTCTTCTCTGGGACTAATACCGCACAGCTTAGCATTGACAATATTACCCTTGATTTAGATGAAAAAGTTGTTCGCTGTGTGGTATCAAGCGGAACAGATGTAATTTATAGTAATGAGGCCATGCTTTCGGTTCATCCATTGCCTATTGCAGAAGCAACACTTAAAGTAGACAAACTTAAAGTGGATGTGATCAACTCCTCATTTCATGCAGAAGAATACTCATGGGATTTTGGTGATGGATCAGCAATAGTTGAACAGAGAGCCCCATCTCATACGTACTCCAACTATGGCGAATATGTGGTTACTCTAACCGCTATGAACGGCTGTGGAAGCGATGTTCTTAACCTGGACGTGTCATTAGCCATCACTTCCTCAAAAGCGATTGATAATGACATCAGGCTTTACCCTGTCCCGGCAAGCACTCAGCTTAACTTCAAGGGCTCATCGGAGTTAGGTTTGCTACAGCATGTTACTATTTATGACGCAAGTGGTAAACTTTTACGCCATCATATCAACAAGCGAGACCATTCCGGTGATTCGTCTATCGACATTTCTTCCTTGCAAGAGGGCGTGTACTTGCTTACGCTTTCATTTGAACATGGGAAATTCAAAAAGAAAATAATGATTCAGCGGTAATTAGAGGACACTTAACCTGGCGTACAAATCCTGTTTGTAAACCTTACCTATCGAAATCTGATGTTTATTCATATAGATAAACCCCTCTGAAATAGAAGTGATTTTATCGTAATTGACGAGGTACGACTTGTGAACCCTGACAAATTTTCCAGGATCAAGTTTTGCTTCAACACTCTTTAGTGTGTGACTGATCAGGTATTTGCTGGTCGCAGTGTAAATGTGGCAATAGTTGTCATACGCCTCCACAAAAAATATATCTGACTGATTGATGGCCAGCAACTCGGTATCCTGTTTCACAAAAAACTTCTCTCCTACTGGTTGCTTCGATTGTTGTTTCGACTTGATGATGGCCAATTCAATATTGACTTTTAGATCTTTCTTATCAAATGGCTTCACTATGTAACCCGATGGCTCCATTGGAATAGCTCTATCAAGTGTAGCGTCATCATAGTAGGAAGTGAGAAAAACAAATGGAATGTGATAATCCTTCTTAATGATCTTAGCGAGTTCAATACCATCACGGTCACCTTCAATATTAATGTCCAGCAACATCAGGTCAGGTTTCCTTTGCTTGACTGCAACGATAGCATCATCAGCATTGTCCAGTATATCTATCACCTCATAACCCAACGACTCCAGTGTCATGGCAATATCTTCCGCAATGATTGGTTCATCCTCTACTATTACAATCGACTCAGACATTTCAAATCACAGTGTTTGGTTAAAGAAAAGCTATTCTAATCAAATATATTCAAAACAAAGCCATAAGTATACAAGAAACCTCACCCCGGAGGAATCAAAACAAAATATATTTGAAGCTGTTTCGTCATTTAGAACAACGTATGAAAAAGATATTAATCAGGACTGCCAGTGTCCTTGCAATACTTGTTGTACTGGCAATAATCGGTGGTTATATGATCAAATACTTAAATCCTGCAATTGGAAAAGCACCTTTGGCTCAGGAAGTATCTCGTGCTCAGCAATATGACAATGGGAAATTTATTAATGTAGTTTATACCCATAGTGCCGGGCTTGAGATTTTTCCCAAGATCATGCGCACATATATGTCCAGAAAAGTAGAATCGGCACCAACAGATAGTTACCTATTCGAAGAAGCCAACAGGGAAGTATTGAATGACAGTACTGTCCAACTTAATTGGCTGGGACATGCCGCAGTGCTCATCCACTTTCAGGGCGAATATGTGCTTTTGGATCCAATGCTTGGCGAGAGAGCCTCTCCATTTTCATTTATGGGTCCAAAGCGCTACAACCCTTCTCCTATTCAACCGGAGGATCTTCCTCCCCTCAAAGCGGTGATCATTTCGCACGATCATTACGATCACCTTGATTACCCAACCATTAAAAAGATAAAAGATAAGGTAGATAAATTCTATGTACCGTTGGGGATCGGGGCTAGTTTACGATACTGGGGGGTGAATGATGAACAGATCGTGGAACTGGACTGGTGGGAAAAGGAATCAATTGGACCATTTCAGTTTACTGCTACCCCTGCCCGTCACTTCAGTGGCAGGTACCTCACCAGAGACAATACCTTGTGGGCCTCATGGGTCATTGAGATCGGAGACAAAAAGATATACTTTGGCGGTGATTCAGGAATCTTTGACGGTTTCAAAGAAATTGGTGAAAAACTAGGGCCATTTGACTTATCGTTAATGCCTATAGGTGCCTATCATGACCTGTGGCACGACATTCATCTTAATCCCGAAGAAGCGGTTGAAGCCTTTGAAATGGTGGATGGTGGACAGTTCCTACCCATTCACTGGGGAACCTTCGATCTTGCTCCACACAGCTGGTATGATCCTATGGAAAGATTAGTTTCAATCAATGAAACTAAGCCCATTCAATTAGTGACACCTAAACCCGGTGAGTGGGTTCCGTTGGAAAACAGCCAAACAGACCCTTACTGGTGGACCAGGTATTCAAATGAGTTCAGCAGGAAAAATGAGTCTGTCAATGCAGAATAAGTTGATTATTGATTTAGATTTTCGATTCGAATGAAATATTGAAAGATAGACTCCAGACATTGGTGGAAATATTGTACCAGAATGCTTAAATTGAATATTAATTTCCAATACCAGCCCTACGGGAAATAATTTTTTAAGTATTCAATTCACCAACTTAAAGGTACATCGCTAATGTATACACCGTTCGCTCGCTTAATCTTTTTGAGCCTATTGCTGGCAATGTCACATATTGCTGCTGCTCAAAAAGGTAGTTTCTTAGTCAATAACCATATCCGGGAAACCGGTCATTCAGAAGGCATCAACTTTGAAATCATTTCAGATAACAATGGCTTGCTCAGTCTGGCCAACAACCTGGGAGTATTCCAGTATGATGGCAAAATATGGGATTATTACCACACGCCATCTGCCGCGCTTTCTCTTGCCGCAGACTCATCCAATCAGTTGTTTGTTGGTTGCATCAATGGGTTTGGCGTAATCAACTGGAAAGACTATAACATTCATTATACTCCCATCTATGAAACAGACTCTACTTCCGAGCTGTTTTACCAAACACAGTTCTACAATGGGAAAATATATTTCCTGAGTGATAAGTCATTTTTCATTTACGATCCAACCCAATCTAAGGTAGTAAAGGCTCATCATGATAATTTTCTGAACCTGTTTAAACTTGATGGGGCCATGTATGTGAACACCGAAGAGGCGCTCTACAAAGTGAATAACCTGGATCTTAATCAAGTGGAACAGTTCAACGGCTATTCTAGAATTGCACGGGTTATTTCCAATAAAGAATATGACCTGGCACTTGGGTTTGACGGGTTTATTTATGAGATCAAACCTGATACGTTGGAACCCATTGCCATTAATCAATCCTTTAATGAAATAGGCATCTCGGCCATTGATATTAAATGGGTGAATGAAGAGATCGTGATGTGTTCAACGCTGGATTATGGCTGTGTGTTCATTAACATTAAGGATCCGGAATACCTCGAAATCCTTGACAACTCCAGAGGCCTACCCGATAATGAGATTTATGCCGCACATGTAGACAAAGAACAAGGAGTTTGGGTTTCCCATGAATATGGATTGTCCAGGATCCTGCCTTCATTTCCTGCAAAGAGTTACTCTCACCTTCCTGGGCTTCAGGGCAATCTTTTGGCAGTAAATCGCTTTCATGACAAGCTTTGGCTATCCACCAGTAGTGGCGTTTACTTTGTCGATAAGGACACCACTTTTGCTCACAAAGTCTATTATGTAGCACAAAGAATTAATCGCCCGACTAAAAAAGCCCCCACCAGATCAAATACTACACAAACCACCAAAGTAAGTAGCCAGGAGGACGACAAGAAAAATAAGAAAGGTAAGTTTGGCAGACTATTTGGCAAAAACAAAGATACTGATCAAACCAAGTCTGGAGATGATGACCCAAACAAACCTGGTTTTTTCAAAAAAATAAAATTGAAGGTAGATGACCTCATCGCCAGCGGACAAGAGGTCGTGAAAGTGAAGAAAAAGCCTGAAAATAACGTCAGGTACATCAGGAGAACTAAAAAAATTCCTTTAGATGTCACCTATAAATACAGTAAAGTGCCTGGCTCATCGGGCAAGTGCAAGGAACTGATTATTTTCGAAGATCATCTGTTAGCAGCAAGTACCAGCGGGCTCTTTGAAATTGATGATTCTGCCCATGTGGTGGTAGATGAACCCATTAGTGCCATTCAAATACTGGATGACGAGACCCACCGAATCATACTAAGCACTTACGATCATTCGGTCAAACTTTATGAAGTACACGACGATGTATGGATCGAAATAGCCATTCTTGATCCAGACGATGTGATACTGGATATCTTTCAGGACAAGGATGGTGATATTTGGTTGGCAGGCTCTTCCAAGGTTATGAAAATTCACGTGACTGATGAAATAGAGATACTTAGTGAATACCCAATAGACAATCATCGATTTGATGACATTCTGATGACCAACATTAAGGATACCACTTTCTTTATCAACACACAGGGGTACTATTTCTTCGATAAAAAGAACGACAAACTTAAGCCTTACAAGAAATGGGAAACCAAGCTGGACCTTCCTGTTAACTATTTCAAAGATGCCCTCAATTTTACCTGGATCTATAATGGTAAACAATGGTATGAGATTTCGGAATACGGTGACATCAAAGCACATAAGTACTTTGGAATTTTCCCTAACCTTCGAAAAATCACATATGACGCGCAACTCGACAAATACTGGCTGATTACCAGTGACAATGATCTGCTGGCCTATGATCACAATGCCGAATTAATAGACAGTCTCTCTCACCCATTATTCCTCAAAAAAATCAGAGCGACGGATGGGGTGCTACCACAAGGTAAAAAGCTATCGATCAAATATGACAACACCTTCCTATCATTCGAGATGTCCAAACCTGATTACCTGGGATTATTGAATACGGAATACAAGTACAAACTCGAAGGCATCAATGACCATTGGTCCGACTGGACAAGCAACTCACAAATTGATTTCAGCTACCTGCCTCCTGGAGACTATACGCTTTTTGTGCAATCCCGTGATAGTTTTGGCAACATTGAAGAGGCAGAGTCAATATCTTTCAAAGTGGCCACTCCTTATTGGCAGTTGCCATGGTTTTACGCCCTGCAGATATTCATTTTTGGTGGACTGGTTGTGATCTCATCGCGCCTTAATCAAACAAGGAAATTTAACAGAATACTGAAGTCCGCACTTTCAATCCTAACATTGATTCTCATCATCGAATTTTGTCAATCTGCAATGGCTTCCTATGTGGACATCAAAAGTACACCAGTCATTGACTTCCTCATTGATGTGGGAACCGCGTTATTAGTATTCCCTCTGGAGAGCTTCCTACGTCACTTGATGATGGGCAAGAAAGAGACAGCCTCTACCGAGCAATCCACTGAATATGATCAGCCTGCCACATCGGAGGCGTAATTTCAACGATCTTTGGTCCGGAACATAAATTTGAGTCCGGACCAATCTTTATCTACTGCACATACCTTAGTATCTACTAAGCCTGCTTTCAATACATAGGAACGAATAATATCTCTGTCCAGCTCAGTCGGGATTAAAGATGTTTTTTTAGGCCATGAATACCAAACCATTCCCGTTTTCTTCAATGATTTCATCACTTTAGCAGATGTCAACTCCAGTTGATCCATTGTAGTAACAAAAACATGGACAAAGTCAATCTCCAATGAATCAAGATCAACCTCCTCCACCTCAGGTATGGTATCAAATAAATTGAAGTAATGATTGGGAATATTTAGAAATGCCACTTTATATCCCGCTTTGATGCCTAGTTTCTTCGCCAGGGGTGTACCTGAATAACCTTCCGTCATGATAAGTTCAGTTGAAATAACCTTCCAATATCATAATTTATACTGAATTACTTAGTTTTAGAGGGTAGATAATTTTGCGACTATGAGATATTTATTTGGCCTTTGTTTACTAATTATTCCATTGATCACCTGGTCCCAGGAGGGCAATAAGTTTCCTCCAATGGAGGGAGAAAGCCTCACTAACGAGTTCATCAACATCCCTGATGATCTGGCTGGAAAGTATACTATCATTGGTCTGGCATATTCCAAGAAGGCAGAAGAATATCTTAAATCATGGTTCAGGCCGGCATATTATCAATTCCTCTATAAACCAGAAGAACCTTCAGTTTTCCAAAGCACCTATGACATTCACCTGTATTTTGTACCCATGTTTACTGGTGCCAAGCGCCCCGCTTATCAAGGTGTAATGAAGAAAGTGAAAAAGACTGTTGACCCAAAGCTGCATCCGTATGTACTCTTTTATAAAGGAGAATTAAAAAAATACAAAGAAGACCTCAATTTCGAAGGTAAACATCTCCCATATTTTTATGTCCTTGATCCTGAAGGTACCATTATCTATTCAACGTCAGGGAGATATACGGAAGCCAAAATGCAGGAAATTGTGGACATTATTGAAGAAACCTGGGAATAAATACACAGGCAACCATTCAATTTCATTATTGAACTTAATTAAGAATAAATTTCATTATTTCAATAAATATAACTACCTTTAGGAAACACTTCCTTTCCTGCTAACTACACTTGATTGCAGTAGTACAACACTTATACTCTTATCAATACCTGGTATGGCACATGTAATTGCAATCTATAATTTCAAGGGTGGCGTTGGCAAAACTACCTCTACACTCAACCTGGCTAGAAACTGGTCAAGGTCTTTTAAAGTTTTAATGATTGATGGGGACCCACAGGCAAACCTGACACAAACGGTCCTGAAGAAGAAACCGGAAAAATCCTTGTTCAATCTCTGTAAAACTTCCATGCATCATGCACATTTTAAACTGACCCCTACGGAGATCAATCCATATCTTCACCTGATTCCAGCATCAATAGAGTTGAATCAACTGGAATCAAACAATCAGTTCATCTCATTTGGATCAGTGATCATCAAAGACATCATCAACTATGTAAAAAGTAAATATGATCTGGTACTGATCGACTGTCCTTCGCATTTTGGTAATTTGGTAAAGTCAATCCTGAACAACTGTCAGTCGTTGTTGGTACCATCATCAGCTGATTCGTTTTCCATGAGTGGCATAAGCCAATTGCTGGAGTACGTACAATGTATGAATATCAATTCGCGCATAAATCTTTTAGGCATTTTCTTCAATATGTTTCAGGCCAATACCATTTATCAGCAGGAAATAATGCAACAGGCCAAAGATGTCTATGGACCAATTATATTGAATCAAACAGTAAGGAGGACCATTAAGATGAATGAGGCGGCTGATCATGGCTTTGCACTAAATACCTTCCTTCCAGAGAGTAAAGGAGCATCTGACATTAGTAAATTGTGCGATGAACTCATAGATCGACTGGATAGAATCACCCTAGGCAATTATATTAAACAGCATCAAATAGCACCAGTGGCACAATGCTAAAATCGAGTAGGAGACAAAGATGGGTAATTACTTCCAACTTTGTCGTCCTCTCACACCACCCAGCGTACGTCCCTCGTACTGGGCGGTTTCTTTAAACATTAAACTGTAGTTAGTGAATAAGCTGAATAAACCAATTGAACGCAACCATTGGGTATTCATACCCTCATGTGCTGCGTGACTCGCCGAAAGCCTGTGCCAGCCTTTGGAAGAGCCTGCTGTCGTCCAGCAACGATTCCATGGTACACCTAGCCTATGGAGGAATCTGGCAATGCCAATGGCTCGTTTACATTGCTTAAGACGAAAACAACGGATCCTGCGGTTTAGCCAGCTCTCCAGGATTTTTAATCTCTTTCCCATCCGAGCTAGGCAGAAGTAGCTTAGCCACCCCCGCAGTTTTGGATTCAGCTCTTTAACCAATTGCTTCAGATTAATCCCTCTGTTACGTCTGGTCAGTTCTTTGAGCTTTGATTTGAAACGTTGTTCACTTTGTTTACTCAACCCCATACCGCCATCAAGGTGGAAGTTATATCCCAAGAAGTTAAGTTCATGTGGCCTGTTTATACCGCTCTTTTTACGGTTCACTTTCAGCTTCATTTGGTTCTCAATAAACCTTACAACGCTTGGCATGACCCGTTGGGCTGGCCTTTCGCTATTCATCAGAATAATAAGGTCATCCGCATAACGTACAAACTGGTGGCCTCTACGTTCCAGCTCCTTGTCTAATTCATCCAACACTATGTTGGATAGCAGGGGTGATAGTGGGCTTCCTTGGGGGGTACCTGATACCCGTTGTGTCAATAGACCTCCTGATAGCATCCCCGAACGTAAAAATTTACCAATCAATCGAAGAAGAGCTTTATCTCCGACTCGTGTTCCCAGCAACCATAACAGCCGACTGTGATTCACTGTGTCAAAGTACTTTTCCATGTCTAGGTCTATCACCCAGTTCCTTCCTGATGCTATATGACTACTTACTTCACGTAAAGCATCATGGGCACTACGGTTTGGACGGAATCCATAGCTATGACTGGAAAATATCCGCTCGTATCGACTAGATAAAATTTGGCTAATCGCTTGTTGAACCAAACGGTCTTTGACCGTTGGTATCCCCAAACATCGGGTTCCTCCATTTGGCTTTGGTATCTGCACTTCCCTCACTGGGGAGGGATCGTACTTACCCGATAGAAGTGTTGTTTGTAAAGAGTCTAGGTGGGTGGAAAACCAATCCTTTAGCTCTTGTACACTCATCCCATCTACTCCGGGTTTGCCCCCATTTTTAACTACTTGCTGCAGAGCAGCTAACAGATTTGATGGCTCCACTATCCTGCTCATCAAGTCTGTCGTCAAGGCTCGCTCTTCCTTACAGGCTGACAACCACTCAGCTTTTACCTTCCCATTTTTGGAATTGAATACGTCAACCCCTTCCAATGATAGGCTACCTCCTGCCCATTCTTCTGCCCCTGGCAGATACATCTGGGTTCCTTGGTATTTTACTGCTTTCTTCATGGTCGTTACAGCATATAAGTCGCTGCTCCTTGGTTTAAAGATTTGGCCCTTCCCTCAGGTGACTATTAATCACCCTCAATCAGTACTATGACCGCTGCTGACTCCCTAAGCCATCTCTGGCCGAGGGGATCCCATGTTAAGACAATATCCTGCCCGCTTATACCACAACATTTATCACCCAAGGTTACGTTTGACTTTTGGACTTCAGTGTTTATTGCCACCTTATCCGCTTGGTAGACCTATTATGTTGTTCCTGTTCGTTGGTACAAACTTTTGCTTTAAGCTTCCTTCAGATTCAACCTTACGGTTGACACCCTTGCTCTCAGCTAGTGATTCCCGTCAAATAGGCTCACTCAGGACTCTAACCCTATAGAATATTGCCATGCATGGCAAACAAAGAAACCGCCCCACCAATGTGGAACGGCTTCTTTATAAGGGAAAATTAAAAATTCTTTTTCAGGTCATTAAGCAGCCTCTCTGACCTCTTTGACTTTCTTCTCCTGCTTACGTGCCATGTTAATAACACCAATCTTATTCAATCCCCTAATGATCAAATAAGTAGGATCAATTTCGTGCCATCTGATTCCGCCAAAATTGGCTCTTGAACCGTGTTTGTGGTGGTTATTGTGATAACTTTCACCCATCATCAAAAAGTCGAAGGGTAAAAAGTTTTTGGAGGTATCTCCTACTTCAAAATTCCTGTAACCATACTTGTGCGCAAACCAGTTGATAATGGCGCCATGAACCGGTGACAAAAGAAACTGCACAGGTAATAATAACCATATCCACCAAACTGTTGCAAACTGCATATAAAATAAAGTATATGCCGTACCCCAGAACAGTCTGCTGGGCCAGGATCTTGCAAACTTATCAAAGCTCTCCCACTGAGGAACATCTTTGGTAAATCGCTCATCTACAATCATTTTCTTGTTACATATGGCGGAATAAATGGTTTTGGTTTTCCACATCATCTTAAATAACGACTCGTCATATTTTGGTGAATGTGGATCGTTCTCAGTATCTGCATAAGCGTGGTGCATTCTGTGCATGATACCGTAACCATACGCACTTAAATAATTGGATCCCTGGAAAATCCATGTCAAAACGAAGAATACTTTCTCCGTGGTTTTGCTCATAGTGAATGCCTTATGAGCAGCATAACGATGTAGAAAAAACGTTTGAAAAAACAGTGACAAATACCAATGTGCCACAAAGAATAATAATATAAATTCCATTACCTGTCTAACTAGTTAAGGTTTTACTTCTTTTTTAAAGAAGACAACCTCATTTTTAGTTTGTGACAAATACTTGGAATTTTTTTTTAATTATTTGGAATTTCTTTCTTCAGCTCGGCGATCAGCCCATTGAGAGATCCGAAATGGGAGGCTTTTCTGAATTGCGCTAAAAGGTTGCTGGTATCCGGCATGGAGAATTTAATCTTCGGGAAATCTATTGTTGATAATTTAGCTCTTGCGCGGCTAACCATCTTGCGGCAATTACTTGCGCTTTTACCAAATATCTCCTGCAGTTCTTCATACTCCACGTTGAAGAATTCCCTCATGATGTAGATTGATTTCTCAACCGGTTCCAACTTGCGATGAATGGTATTTAAAGCCACTGAAAGTTCATGCTCCAGGTCAATCTTGCTGATTTCTATCTCCCTGAAATATTCAACTACATCTGAGTGCTTCAGACTGTCAATTGATTTATCAATGTAATCTGTTTTTAGGGATTTAAGGTGATTAAGGCAATTATTGGTTACTGCCCTTACCAGATATGCCCTGGTGTTCTCAATCTTTTCCCGGTCGATTGTCAGATACTTCAGGAAGGTATCCTGTACAATATCTTCTGCGTCACTAATCGAACCTACCATTCTCATGGCAATTGATTGCAATAGGGGCTTATAGGTTACGATTTCCTGCGAAACAGTCATGTTGCAAAATTAAGTAAGGATCATGAAAATCCATGAAGTTTAGAGATATTATGTTGCCTCCTTACCAGACTTCCTTTTATACATGTTGTAAAAGGCACCCATTGCTATAATTACCCACACCACATTGATGAAGGTTGATGGGTAAGATTTAAGGTAAAATGTATTGATGATCAGGAAGATACCTCCTGTGAAATTGAGCACCTGATACCAAAAGGAATTCCCTCTTAGTTTTTGCACGCTTACCAGTCCATATGCTACAATTACTTCCACCGAACCGATCCACCCTATGATATCGATGATAAGTCCCCAATTAATTCCTTCCATTCTCCTATTGATTATCGTAATAAGCCAGCGACAATGCTTTAAACAGTTGACCATCTGAGATGTAACAGCCCTGATTAGTCATATCAAATATTTCCAGTTCCCGCTTCTTTCCGTATGCTTTTTCCTGCGTGTATATTTCAATCCCCTCCACTGGTTTTTTCATGTATTGATCTAGTTTCACCGGGTCGTTGAAGTCTACCTCATCCGGTCCCTTTATACCCATTAGAATGATCTTGTCTTCCAGGCACTGAAAAGTCTTAATGTCAAACCTCGTACGAAACTCCAGAAACCTGGTCTTGCGCATGATGCCTTCAAAAATCACATCACTAAAAAGCTCAATGATCCTATCGACCTCCTCTTTACTCTCCTCTTTCATCTTGACCCAGTCGTCCGCATGAATGCCATTAACTACCAGAAATTCAATAAATTCCTTCTCCAGCTCATGCAGTTCTTCTGAGGTTAAATTCCGATATGTTGCTGCCAAGTGATCGTTAGTTTAAGATTATGGGGTGCGAAATTAGAAAAAATAAGCCAATTGGAAAGCTCAGCTAGTGATTATTCAGTACCTGCTCTGAATTGACATAGTTTTTCTTCAAGGTGACCACAAACTGAACCCCTTGCTCCAGATTTTTCCAGGTTAGGGTACCACCATGTCGTTCGATGACTTTCTTTGAGATTCCCAATCCCAGTCCAGTCCCCTCTCCCTCTGGTTTTGTAGTGAAAAACGGGTCAAACAGCTTCTCTCCAACTTCCTCTGGAATACCGGTCCCATCATCTTCGAAACATATTTTATAGTACTCATCATCTTCCTCCATGCTCACTGTGATGTGTCCCTTGTAATTCAATGCATGGGCAGAATTAGTGATCAGATTGGACCATACCTGGCTAAGTTCATCCGGGTAACCTTTGTAGGTGATGTTATTAAGGTAGTTTTTGGTAATCTTAATGCCTTTGGTAATTCCTTCGTAAAGGGTGAAAATGGTATCGATGTTTTTTGTAAGATCAAAGTCCACCTTCTTCCTGACCACATTTTTATAGGAATAGGTTTTTAAGCTGACAATGATCTTATTAACCCTTTCCAGCGCTTGCTGCACGGTGATTACGGCCTGCGTTCTGGAAGAAATAAGTGATACCAATTCAAGTATATCATTGCGCAAGGGGTGATCAAGTATCGCTCTGAATTGATCAATTTGGTTATAAACCATCAGGTAATCCAATTTATCGGCAAGATCCTCAGCATCCCTGGGGTAATCCTTCTCCAACTCCTTGAGTAACTTGTCACGCAACTGACGTCTTTCTTTTGGATCAGGGGGCTTTTTCTGCGCTAAGTATGACAGTTCAATTAACCGGATCATTCCAAGGAAAGCATCACTTTCCAATTGTTCATAAGTTTTGCTAAGTATCGCAAATTCGTACCGCTGAGCATCCGCAATAATTTCTATGTTTGACTTAATGGCAGCAATGGGTGTGTTCAATTCATGTCCCAGGCTGGCAGACAATCTACCCAGCACTGCCATTTTCTCAGAATTGACCAACTCCGATTGCGTCTTTTCCAGTTCTTCCGATTGCTTGAGAATCTGAGCATTTACTTTTTGAAGTATCTGGTTACTCTTTTTCTTGGCCCGAAGCAGCGATAGGTTTCGCAATGCGATTATCAAAATAATGGCACTGGCCACTATCAGAGCAATGATCCAGATCCGCTGTGTGTTTGATTGCCTTCTTTGCTTATCGATGATCGTTTCCAGCTCATTGATTTGTGTACTGGTAGCCATGGAAGTGGCAATTGATGACGACTTATCAGCCAGTGCTCTTAGACTGTCTTCCTTTTTATCGGCCACTTCAAGGAGCAAATACGCCGATTCATAATTTCCCAACTTTCGATATATATCCGCTTTCATTTCCAGCGCATTCACAATCTGTCGGCCACTTTTCGTGAGATTGGCAAAATAGTAAGCCGAATCAACATAGTTCATTGCCGGTCCATAATTTCGGTTCAACAAATCCAACTCTGCTAATCTCATGTATCTCAATGCCACATCTTTCGGAAAGTTGATCTGACGTCTAATGGCAATGCATTTTTTAATACTTTCAATGCCTCCAACCGTATCGCCTTCAAATATTTTAATTTCTCCAAGTGTGACAAAATTGAGCGACAAACGAGAAAGGTCCTGCTTTCGGGTGTTAAGATCAATGGCTTTTTCAATGAATTTTGTGGAATTTTCTGTATCTCCTATCTGGCTGTAAGCATACCCAAGGTTCCCATATAACAAGGCCACAGTACTGCTATCTCCCGGGTTTTCCAGGTAATAATCAAGAGCTCTGAGAGAGTAGTCGACCATTTTCTCATATTCCTTAATGATCCCATAGACATGACCGATATTGATGTAATTTATCGCCTCTCGTTTTTTATCTCCAATTAGCTGACTGATCACGATGGACTCCAGGTGGTTGTAAATGGCAGCCTCATAATTCCCCTGCCCGTTCATTACCAGGGCATACCTGTTCAGTGCCTTGGCCCATAGTGCTGAATCAGGAAGCATCCTTGCGGAATCCATGAACATACGATTGTATTGGAGGCTTTTTTGAAGATCTATGTCATGATAGTAGCTGGTGATTTCATCCAGAATAAGCAATTCCTGTCGGCTATCGGTATTTTTTTCCAATGCCGTCAGTAAACTATCTATGTCCTGCCCAAAAAGAAATGCTGGCCCCAACAGTAGTAGCGAGAGTGCGAGAATCGTCCCATTTTTTCGCATTGTGATAAATATACTGAATCATAGTCACTTATTCTATCCAACCTCTGTTAAGATTGGCCTAGGATAACGTGAGAATGTTGCCATTTCTGGTAACAGTGAATTCTGACAAACTCCCGGTTGCAGGGCCGCCTACAACATGTCCATCAGTATCGAACCTGGAGCTGTGGCAGGAGCAAATAAATTCCTCATTGCTGAAAGACCAGTTTCGGGAGCACCCCTGATGTGTACAAACACTTGTGAAGGCCCGAATCTCTCCATTGTCGTTGATAAATAAGACATTGCGAGACGGATGCAGGAGCCATTCACCTTCAGTATTGAGTATTGAAAATGGGTCAACGCTCAAGTCAATTTCTATGGGAGAGCCTCCTCCAGCAACTACCGTAGGCTCATCTTCCGAACATCCCTCAAGTGTAACCCCAAGTGTAGTCAACAGTGCCGATGCAGACGCTACCTTAATAAATTCCTTTCGAGTCATATTCCGTAATGGTTTTTTACCTCAACTCATTCTACATGTTCTTTGGTTGCTTCACTACAATAAAAAACAGTAATTTACTAACTAATGTAGTTTTTACTAAATATATTAGCATATGAAGAAGTCAGGATATGCTGATTTGCCATTGCATGGAGGCAAAGTTCCCAGGTGGCTTGCAGAGCGAATGAGTGCATTAGGTGGGGCCATTCTGGAGGCGATCATTATTGAATATGGTAAAACTGAAGTGATGAAACGCCTGAGTGATCCCGCATGGTTCCAGTCCCTTGGCTGTGTATTGGGAATGGATTGGCATTCGTCAGGCATCACAACTTCTGTACTGGGTGCATTAAAATCTGCAATGAATCCGAGGGCCCACGAGTTGGGCATTTACTTTTGTGGTGGTCGCGGAAAACATTCTAAAAAGACACCTCAGGAACTCACTGACCTTTCCATGAAAATTGGTTTGAACGGAAATGACCTGATCCGAAGCAGCAAGCTCACCGCAAAAATCGATAATAACACCATTCAGGATGGTTATCAGATCTATTTACATTCATTTGTGGTCACGGATGAAGGGGAATGGTGTGTAGTGCAACAGGGAATGAACCAGCAAAATGGCTATGCAAGAAGGTACCATTGGCATTCCAAATCTTTCAAAAGTTTCGTTGAAGCTCCACACACCGATATAGTAGGACAAAATGTTGGCCCCATCATTAACCTGACAGATCAACAGGCCAATAGTACCAGAGAGGCCATCCTTTCTCTTTCCCGTGAAAAGCCGATTCATGTTTTAAAGGAGGTGTCTCAAATAAAACTCCCCGCGCACCATGATGTGAGGCAAAAGGATGTAGACCTGAGAAGATTAGGTGCCGTACTTTCAGTAGCTCAGGAAACTTCTATAGAAGATTTTGAGTCTTTTTTACTCACAAAGGGATTGGGACCAAGGACCTTGCAATCACTTACCCTGGTGTCGGAAGTCATCTATGGTACACCGAGCAGATTTCAGGATCCTGCCAGGTTTTCATTTGCGCATGGTGGTAAAGATGGTCATCCTTTCCCGGTACCAACAAAGGTCTTTGACAACAGCATTAGTGTGCTTAAAAAATCTATTGAGAAGGCAAAAATTGGGCACTCCGACAAAGTGAAAGCCCTGAGGAAACTACATGAAACTGCTCTGAATGCGGAAAAGCACTTTGTTGCGAAAGGAAACCTTAATGATTTAATTGAAAAGGAAAGAAGGGAGTCGTATCAATATGGAGGCCGGACAGTCAATGGTTTTGCCAGGCCCCCCGTTGAGAAAAAGCAGCTGAGTCTGTTCAACTAGGCACTTTTTCTATTGGACTTTTTTAGCTTCTCCTTAAAAAGCTGCTCTACTTTCTCAACCTTCGGTTTGATGACAAACGCACAATAGGGTTGAGATTGATTGTTATTAAAATAATCCTGGTGATAATCCTCTGCCGAATAAAAATCAGTATACGGCGAAATTTCAGTTACAATAGGGTCCTGGAATATTCCAGATTCATCCAGATGTTGCTTGTAAGTCTCTGCTAATTCCTTCTGTTGTTGATCGTGATAGAAAATAACAGATCTGTACTGCGTACCCACATCATTTCCCTGCCTGTTTAAGGTAGTGGGATCATGTGTCTTCCAAAAAACTTCCAGCAATTCCTGATAACTGATCTTCGTTTCATCATACATGACCTGAACGACCTCAGCATGACCTGTAAGGCCAGAACAAATCTCGCGATAGGTAGGATTTTTAATCTTCCCTCCAGCATAACCTGAGATTACGCTTTCCACCCCCTCTAACTTTTGAAAAACTGCCTCTGTACACCAAAAACAGCCCGAACCAAACGTCGCTTTCTTCATGCTCCTTGAGTTTTAAATATGGAATGATAATAACGTGAAATCCAAGATAATAGTTTACCCCTTTGAATAATAGTAATCCTCTTAATATTTACACCTTCAGATCCGATTTTACTTCCTCTACAATAAAGAATCCATCATTGCCAGATTCCTGATAAAGAGGCATAAAAATCATTCCATCACATGGCGCCAAAATCTCTCCTGATTTGTCAGTCGCCAGTAATTGCCCCTCCTCTATTCGCTGGAAGTTGATAAAGCCAGGTTTCATTCGAAACTGATCTGAGGGATCAACCCAATGTCTGTATAAAGCTTTCACTTTTGATGGTAACTCCCGGGAAATGTCCATTAGCTGATTGGCGTAATGATCTTCGTTCATGTGATCGTTGTGTGTAATACAACCTGCTGCGTCAAGTATTTCCCAAAGACCGGAAACGTGCAAATTCAGGGCCTGCTCACTCCCAATAAGTCCACCCTCAAATGCAAATGATATAAAACCCCTACTCCCGACATAACTCAGCAGTGTTCCATTTAAATATTGAATGAGGTCCACCACTACCGGTAAATGTAATGCTTTGATTACCGGGTGATCAGAAATACCTGGTGGTACAACGATAAAATTGCCATTTTCAGATGAAGTAGCGTGAAGATCCGCCAGTATTTTGGTATCATATTCATCACCATCAAATTGTTCTATGGCTTCTTTTAATTCCAGCAACTCCCGGTCTTCATGGGTATAAGTTGATTTGGGTTTATCACTCAGGTATTCGATGTATGCTTCTTCCCAAATTCTGTTCAGGTCAGCATCAATGAATCTTTTATTGAGTTTTACCGCCTCTCTGTTTCCTAAGAGGCCCACGAATGTTCCCTTGAAAGGAATCTTATCCCGATTGATTGCATCACAAACACGTTCAAAAGCGCGTATGCCAATTTGCTCATTGCCATGAAGTGCGCATACACATATTACCAGCGGCCCTTTTTCATTGCCTTCTACTACACCTAATACTCTATCCATCTATTTACTGACCAACTCGCTTTTATCAATTCTGTTCAACAAACTTGCCGTTATTCTTAAGAAGTCTCCTTCAGTGATCAACCCGACCAACTTGCCCTTCTTTACTACCGGTAGACAATCGGTTTTATTGGCCTTCATCAGCTGAAGTGCTTCGGTAATGGACGCTTCCGGCTGGATTGTTACCGGATCTGTGATCATAATGTCTTTGACCGTCACATCCTTGTTTCCACTGTTGTTGGCTTTTTTGCTAAAGTAATTCAGCAATATCTTAAAAGTGACCAATCCTTTCAATATTCCTTTATCGTTTTCTATTGGAACATACTTGATGTTTCTCCAATCCAGAATATCCGCGACAAACTCTGGAATATCATCCGGGTGCACTGTAAACACGTCGGTTGTCATGAACTCTTCCACCAGAAGTGAATGCGGATTCCAGCCCTCTATAGACTTGAGACTTGCCAACTCCCACTCGTGAATAGGGAGTCCCTTTCGTTGATTTTGAATCATCGAACTGGTGAGTGCCACCGATATCTCTTCCCTTGTGGTTTGCTTGGCCAGTTTCAGATGTGAATTGAGGATCCATTGCGTACCATTTTGTCGTTTTTCGTTGCGCGCTTCAATCACATCCATGTACTTTCCTATTTCCGACTGTTCTACTCCAGACCTCTCCAGTCCTTGTCTGGCAATTGGGATCAGCTCTTTTCGGATGAGCTCACAGACATCTACTTTCTGTCCATTGAACCAGGTGAAATCGGTATTGAGACCATCCCTGGCCGCCGACAGGAAATTATCTCTGGCCTCATCAAATTCCATCAACTCGGTCACGTCTTTGAATTCGTCTTCAAAACCATTCATTAATCCAATCCAGAATGCTGCATTGGCCATTTCATCCAATGGCGTTGGGCCTGCAGGTAATACCCTGTTTTCGATGCGCAAATGTGGTTTTCCATTGGGGCTTACACCATAACATGGCCGGTTCCAACGGTAAACTGTGCTATTGTGGATCATCAGTGCTCTGAGTCTTGGAGTCACTCCCTGGTCCATCATTTTTAGCACGTCGGGTTCATAGTCGGTCATCATCATGGCACGGAAACGGGCAATGTCCTCTTTGTACATTTCTACGATGGAGCCTTCCAGCCAGCAATTACCAAAAAACACCCTTGGACTTCTGTCACGAATATGCTCCCCGGCTTTTCTTGTATCAATACTTTGCTGAAACAGCGCCACACGGGTCTCTGCCCATAAACGTTTTCCAAATAACAATGGAGAATTACAAGCTATAGCTAAAACAGGAGCCGCCAATACCTGAGCCAGGTTATATTTATGCACAAACTCATCAGGCCTTACCTGCAAGTGTACCTGAAACGAAGTATTGCATGACTCCAGCATAGCACTATCCTGCCGGATATTCAGCTCATCCATCCCACTGATTCTCAATTCATGTGAATTACCACGCATCCTGTTGATGGCTTTGATCAATGAATCGTATCGTTTGAGTGGCGTGAGGTTATCCAGTTCCATGTCGAACTTTCGGATCGTTGGCAGGATGCCTGTTAGCACGTATTTGAGTCCTTTTTCTTCCAGTGCAGTGTTTAGCGTGGAAAGGTGATTCTCCAGCTGGTGTTGCATATCAGAGAAACAGGTTCCACCCAGGACATGAGGTTCCAGGTTGGCTTCTATGTTAAACTTGGCCAGTTCCGTGGTGAAATGATCATAACCCACCACATCCAGGACCTGCATGGCGCTGGGTGAAGGTTTGAAATGATGGTCCACCAGGCAGATTTCCTGCTCGGCACCAATATGGATAGGATCCTCATTGAACCACCTTTCTTCCAGCATACGTTCCAGCGCATGTACATCCTTGAGCAGATGCCGTGTAAACTCGTTGAGTTGCTTCTGACTGGAAACCAGCCGTACATTCAAATCTCCCATACCCTATTGGATTAATACCACTTCAACTTAAATAGCAATTGGCTAAATGACAAGTGAGAACTAACGAAATGTGGATCTTCATGAGATAATGTAAGTTGGTTTAATCAATAACTATCTCTTCATGCGATCGAGCCATTGACTAACACGTAAGAAAAAATCAAACTACTAAAAAAACCACGCGAAAAGCTATGTGTCAAGAACTCCAGGAACTAAGAACTCCAAGAACTAGGAACTAAAAACTAAATGACACATTTTTGCAGCTCAAATTTTTGGAATCGATGAAAGACTTTGTTGCAGAATTAAGATGGAGGGGGATGGTGCACGACATCATGCCCGGTACTAAGGATTTGTTGAACAGCGGTGAAATTGTGAGTGCCTATATTGGGTTTGATCCTACGGCTGATTCACTGCACATTGGTTCATTGGTTCAGATCATGACGTTGGTACACTTCCAGCGATGTGGTCATAAGCCTGTAGCCCTGGTTGGGGGTGCCACAGGTATGGTGGGTGACCCCTCCGGAAAATCCGCCGAACGAAACCTGCTTTCTGAAGACATCCTGCAGCATAACCTGGAGTGCGTACAGAAACAACTGGAAAGGTTCCTGGATTTCGATTGTGGAGATAACTCCGCAGAGGTGGTCAACAACTACGACTGGTTCAAAAATTTCAATTTCCTTGAGTTCATCAGGGATGTTGGGAAGCACATTACGGTCAATTACATGATGGCAAAGGATTCTGTGAAGTCGAGAATGGAGACCGGGTTGAGTTTCACGGAGTTCAGCTACCAACTGGTACAGGGGTATGACTTCTATTGGTTGTGGAAGAACAAAAACTGCAAACTACAACTGGGAGGATCCGACCAATGGGGTAATATTGTCACCGGAACCGAATTGATCAGAAGAAAAGGACAGGGAGAAGCATTTGCCCTTACCACTCCGTTGATTAAAAAAGCTGACGGTACCAAATTTGGAAAGACTGAAGGTGGAAATGTTTGGCTGGATAAAGAAAAGACCTCCCCTTACAAGTTTTACCAATACTGGCTGAATGCGTCTGATGAGGACGCCTCTAACTACATTAGGATCTTCACTTTAATGGACCAGGAAGAAATAGAGGCCCTGGAAGCCCAACATGCTGAAGCACCACATAACAGAATCCTTCAAAAAGCAATTGCAGAGGACATTACCCAGAGGGTGCATGGCAAGGAAGATTTGGAAATAGCCATCAAAGCATCTCAGATACTTTTCGGAAAATCTACCACCGAAGATTTGGCATCACTTGACGAAAATACGTTACTGGCAGTATTTGAAGGTGTACCACAGGCGCAGATCGACAGGAGTCAGCTGGAATCTGCCGGAACCGTCACAGATTTATTGTCTGAAGTCACCAATGGCATCATTTTCCCTTCGAAAGGGGAAGCCAGAAGAATGATCAAAAACGGTGGTGTGAGCATTAACAAAGCCAAGCTCAACAGCTCTGAGCAGGAAGTTAACTTTGAGTTACTACAGGACAAATACCTGCTGGCGCAGAAAGGTAAGAAGAATTATTATTTGATTGTAGTGGAGTAATTGGCTATTTGGCTATTTAGCTTTTTAGCGGTTGGCTTTTTTGGCTGTTAGCTTTTTAGCGGTTGGCTATTTAGCTGTTAGCTTTTTGGCGGTTGGGGTACTGCTTTCTGCAAGTAGCTACTTACCGAGCTATAAGTAGCTACTTAAGTCGAGATAAGTAGCTACTTAGGAAGAGATAAGTAGCTACTTACAAAGCTACAAGTAGCTACTTACTGAACAGGTCCTAAATTATAGCCAAATTTACGATTCTAAATTGCCAGAGATTTGATAACTAGAAATTGAAAGCAGCGCTATATTTTGTTGCACGCATGAAAGCTTCCAACTTTTCTGTCTGAACTATGATTAAAGGAGTGAAGAATGTACAGGATTAGCAATAAACAACGATATATAAAGAATTAAAAAATCCTGTCATATCGTGCCCAACCCTCAATCCTGTCCAGCGACAAAGAAGCAGCACTATAATTCCTGTACTCATTATAATCATTGAAGTTTCAGCGTGGGCGGTTCAAAAACTTCGGTCTTCGGTCTTCCGTCTTCGGTCTCAAAAATGCAGCCTTGGAGTTCTCTACAGTATCGAAAACTTCAAGCTTCCAACTTTACGGTCTGAACCATGGTTAAAAAATATACAGGATTTAGGGATTGGGCAGGATCTGACAGGATAGTTTAATAATTCCAAAACTCCAAACGCAAAACTCAAAACTCAAAACTCTAAACCCAAAACTCAAAACCCTACTCCCTCTCCAAACTACCTCTAAGCAGTTCAGATTCGTTGAAGATGGCTTTGATGGCATTGGTGGCGTCTGTTTTCTTTTTCTTTTGCAGCCAGCGTTGCACGAAGAAAAGGAGCAGGAATGCAAAAACTACCATCCCAAAGAACCAGCTGAGCTGTATGATCTGTGCTTGCCGCTTTTGTTGCTCCAGCTTCAGGAAGTACTGTTTGGTAAGCAGGTCAATTTGATAGGCGTCTTCCAGTTTTTTGGTGTATTCGCGGGTTTCGAGGTATTTGTCTATTTCCTGGGAGTAGCGGTCTATGTAAGATTGACCTTCTTCATATTTACCCAACGCCAAACAGGCTTTGCCTACTGTTCTAAAAATTGATGCGTTTTCAGCAGTCAGATTAGTTTGATCATAGTATTCAATAGCTAATTTGCCACTATGCTCAGCATTCTCATATTCACCTACACTAAGGTAAAGTTCTGAAATATCCTTATAGCTTATGAATCTTGGTCTTTCAGTAATGGATTTCAAATAAAAGTCTTTTGCTTGAGCAAATTCACCTTCTAAAAAATAGGTGAATGCCTTATTGTGATAAATCATGGCTTTGTACTTTTTTTGATCATCAAGTTTTTCAATTACCTCAAATGCTTGATCAAAATAATATCTTGCACTATCGTATCTTTCCAGATCTTTATTAATTAATCCAAGTTGATTTATTGAATTAAAATACCACTTACTTGATCCAGAAACCAACGCTTTATGCTTCGCTTTTATCAGTAGTTCAACAGCTGCAACTAGGTTACCTTCATATTTAAATGCAACACCATTATTATAAATCAATTTTAGTTCCATTTGAATATGGTTAAACTGCTGTGCTATATTCAAACCTTGCTCATAAAATTTATGGGCTCCATTATAGTTACTGTACATCACGTATATTCGACCAATATTTAAATGTAAAGCAGCTCGATCCTCGGAATGAACATGTTCGGGTAATTCTGATTGCATAACCCGCAGAGCTTCTAAAAATAACAAAAGCGCCTCAGAATTTTTATTTTGTTTATATCTACACCATCCTTGAATGTACAATGAATTGGCTATTCCCCAATCATATTTTGACTCCCTCGAAAATTTTAAAGATGAAATTGCAGTGGAGTATGCACTATCATAAAATTCCTTTCTAATTTGCTCATATGACTTATCGAACAATAAATCAATTGCCGTATATTCTAGATCAGTTGATGCAAAGGATTGGAAGCACAAAGCAATTCCTACTTGAAAAACTATTATTAAGCGTAACATTTCAGTAAGTTAAAAAAGGCAAGTAACATTTACTTACCTTTTCGACAAATTAACACTTTCCTAATTACTTCCAGGACCATCATCAGCCTGCTCCTCATCCTCACTATCACTCTCCGCTTCCAAAACTGGTGTATCCATTTCATTTAAAACTTCATCATGTGGGCTGCATGCTGAGATACCAAAAGACAATACCATTCCTAAACCGATTGCATAAATTAACTTTTTCATAAGACTATTGTTTTTAGATTTAACCATAGGGTTTAATCTTCAAAAGTCTTTGATAATCAGCTTCTTTCAAACCATTTTGAAGTAATTCATGGCAAATAACGGATGAATCGGAATCACCAGCCACAACCTTCTTCAATAAATACAATGAAATATTGAAATCCTTTAATTAAGAAGACAGACGTGTGACTTGACAGATAGGGCAATCACCAAAAAAAACAGGTCAAAACAAGCAGTAAACGCCCATTCTGACCTGTTTGAAAGTCATTGATTTATTATCAAATGATATTAAGCTATTTCGACTAACTCAATTTCGAAGATCAGGTCTTTTCCTGCCAACGGGTGGTTTGCATCGATGGTAATGGTTTCTTCAGTCACCTCACTTACCAACACATGTTGCTGATGTCCGTCAGGAGAAGTAGCTACCAAAGTCTGACCTTGTTTAGGATCCATATCTTCCGGAAGGTCGGTTCGAGGTACTACCTGAAACAACTCCTCATTTACCGGTCCGTAAGCTTCGGCCGATGGGATAGTTACAGTCTTCTTTTCGTTCAATTCCATTCCATTCACCGCGGCATCAAACCCCTTGATCATTTGTCCGCCCCCTACTACAAACTGAAGAGGCTCTCTGTCAACAGACGAATCAAATACCTGACCGTCATTTAATTTTCCTGTGTAATGCACCTTTACGGTATCATTAGCTTTTGCTTTACTCATACTTGAAATTATTTATTATATGGAGATTTTAATGCTAAAAGATAAGGCTGGATATTTCTATCGTATTGCAAAGGTAGGGATTTGAGGGATTAGTTCCTAGTGGTCTCGTGGTTCTTAGTTTTTAGAGTTCTTAGTTCATAGAGGTTTTAGTTTTAAGAGTTACTTCCTACTCCATGGTTGGAAAGCTGATCAACATTTCTCCAATTCTAAATTCAAGATCCACTGGTGTCCGGAAACGATGTGTAGAGCTACTGAAGTCTGTGGTAAAATTGGTTTGGTATCAAACTCTAGCTTTTACTTGCTATTTCACCAAGTTGCACGGAGAAGCACAGAGTTTCACGGAGATTAATAACGCTTTGTGCAACTCTGTGGTCCTCTGTGTATCTCTGTGACACAATTCATACACGCTTAAATTTCGCTACATTCGGATCGTATTGCCTCTCTTTTTTTAAATTCGTTTTAAACATTCAAAATTGTCTGAATTCAGTTAATATCTTCCACACTAATTTTTTTACCGGACACCAGTGATTCAAGATTCTAAATCCCACATTCAAGATTCAAGATCAATAAATATGCTATTTTTGAGCAAATCAAACTTTACTTAACGAAACATGGACAACAGGAAATTTTTACCAATCATCATCATACTTGTCGTAGGCCTTATTGTAGTATTCTCTTTGTCATCGAGTATATTTTTTGTTATTGAATCCACAGAGCGTGCTGTGATGTTTAAGAAATTTGGCATTGGGCTGGATAAAAACAATATCATCGGTCCGGGATTTCACTTCAAAGCACCATGGAATGACATCTACGTGTATGATGTCACTGAAAATCAGATTGAAGAAACCATGGATGTGCTCGACAAAAATGGATTGAACATTAATGTGGATGTTACTGTAAGGTTCCACCCTATGTATGATAGCATTGGCGAGATTTATGAAACCTTCCAGAAAGACTACATCCGAAGGCTGGTAATTCCGGAGGTACGCTCCACCGTGAGACAGGTAATGGGTCGGTATACTTCTGAAGAGATCTACTCAACCAAAAGACCAGAAGTGGAGGCCTCTATAAAAACAGAAACCGCAGAGATATTAAGTGCCCCTGGAAATAACATAGTAATGAGAGCCCTATTGATCAGGTCTATAGCTTTACCTGAACAAATCAGGCTGGCCATTGAGAATAAACTGAAGCAAGAGCAAGAGGCCCTCGCCTACCAGTTTCGTTTGGACAAGGAAAAAAGTGAAGCCGAAAGAAAAAGAATTGCTGCAGAGGGTGAAGCACAGGCCAATGAGATAGTTAACAAAAGTTTGACTGATAAGTTGTTAAAAATGCGTGGTATTGAGGCTACTCAGGACCTTGCCAAATCGCCAAATTCGAAAGTAGTGGTGATTGGTAGTGGAAAAGACGGGCTGCCTTTAATATTAGGTAATAATTAATGTTTTATAAGTGGCTCTAATTTTCTAATTTAGCGGTCCATTGATTGAACGAACTCATTAGTTAAAGTTTTTGTAACCATTAAGTATTAAACATGTCAAAAAGTGCCGAGATTATTATAGATGGCAAATCTTACGAATTACCGGTAACCATAGGTTCCGAAGGAGAAGTAGCAGTTGATATCAGTAAACTAAGGGGTCAATCAGGAGTGATCACACTGGATAAGGGTTTTAAAAACACCGGTTCCACAGAAAGTGCTATCACATTTCTGGATGGAGAGAAAGGGATTTTAAGACACAGAGGATACACCATTGAGGATCTTGCTGAGAAATCTACCTTCCTTGAAGTAAGTTATTTGTTGATCTATGGTAAGCTTCCCACACAACAGGAGCTGGATAGTTTCAAACATGAGATCACACTTCACACTGTTGTCCATGAAGACATCAAAAAACTTTTAGATGGGTTCCCTTCTAATGCTCACCCGATGGGCGTTCTTTCATCATTGGTCACGGCGCTTACAGCATTTTATCCTGAGTCTTTGGATCCAAACAGGTCTTGGGATGGCGTTAACTTAAGCATCATCAGGATTCTGGCCAAAATGCCAACATTTGCTGCCTGGGCATACAAAAATGAAATGGGACATCCATTGAATTACCCGGATAATAGTCTGGACTACTGCTCAAACTTCCTTAAAATGATGTTTGCGCTTCCGGTAGAAGAATATCAGGTTAATCCATTGGCGGCAAAAGCATTGGATAAGCTATTGATCCTGCATGCAGATCATGAGCAAAACTGTTCTGCTTCTACCGTTAGGATCGTTGGATCTTCTCAGGCAAGTTTATATGCTTCCCTTTCTGCGGGCATCAATGCACTTTGGGGGCCGTTGCATGGTGGAGCCAACCAGGCGGTAATTGAAATGCTTGAGGCAATCAAAGCTGATGGTGGCGATACTGCCAAGTATATTGCAAAAGCAAAAGACAAGAACGACCCGTTCCGCTTGATGGGATTTGGTCACAGAGTATACAAAAACTTCGACCCTAGAGCCAGAATCATTAAGAAGACAGCTGATGAGGTGTTGGACGCTCTTGGAGTAGATGATCCGGTTTTGGATATCGCAAAAGGACTGGAAGAGGTCGCACTGAAAGATGAGTACTTTGTGGAGAGAAACCTTTATCCAAACGTAGACTTCTACAGTGGTATCATATACAGAGCCCTTGGTATCCCTACAGAGATGTTTACTGTAATGTTTGCAATGGGTAGACTTCCAGGATGGATTGCTCAATGGAAAGAAATGAGAGAAAACAAAGAACCAATCGGAAGACCAAGACAGGTTTACACCGGACCTAATGTTCAGGAGTACATTCCGATAGACAAAAGGTAACACATTACTTACACCTATACACGAAGAGCCGCCTGATGACATTGGGCGGTTTTTTTTATTGTTTGGCAGGATTGAGAGATTGGGAAGGAAGCGCCAGACAGCTACTTAATCACTGACAGGATTTACGGATTAGCCAGGATGTGACAGGATTATTTAACCTCTAAATAGCTAAACAGCCAATACCTAAAAAGTCAAAAGCCAACAGCTAAAAAGCCAAAAAGCCAACAGCTAAAAAGCCAAAAAGCTAACAGCCAAAAAGCCAACAGCTAAAAAGCCAAAAAGCTAACACCCAAACAGCCAAAAAGCCAACAGCTAAATAGCCAAAAAGCTAACACCCAAACAGCCAATACCCAGCACCAACCAAAAATAGGCCCAACTGCCTAACCCCTACCCAACATAATTATACTATTCCAAAATTATATAGGACTATTTTATGAATATTTTAATTATGCATGCATAACATTTTGATTTATTGCCATTTTTCCAAATATTCAAAACAGCTAACCAAAACCAAATTAACTATGACGCGAAAACTTCTGACGATTGCAGGAGCTGCGATGCTGCTGTATAGTTGTTCCTCTCACGAGGAAACCATTCCCGAACCTATCAAAGAAACCCCACTTATTGCACAAGAAGACCTTAATCAAACCATTTTAGACAAGCTAATTGAGTTTGATGAGTTTGAATGG
This sequence comes from Cyclobacteriaceae bacterium, assembly GCA_965243755.1. Classification (GTDB taxonomy): domain Bacteria; phylum Bacteroidota; class Bacteroidia; order Cytophagales; family Cyclobacteriaceae; genus JANSWY01. The sequence continues at coordinate 808,185 of CBDEVW010000006.1, read as the reverse complement.
AGTATGGTCAGTCCGACCCATGTGCTGAGTGCATTAGTTCAGGAAGATTCCACCTTAACTGTAGGTTATCAACCTATAGGATTTGAAAACCTTAATCAGAACATTCACAATATAGACATCAATTCGGATGCCTGGCAGGAAGCCAAAATATCTATTCTCAACGAACTGCAGAATGTATTTGATCAGCTGGGCACAGGTGTATTGGTAGAAGACAGAATTACGATTGATCATGACGTACTGCCATATTTCAAAATCAAGACACATGAAATTGCTATTATCAACAAACTACGTGACTTGCAATCGGTACGATATGCAGAACCGGCAACATTTACTTTCCAGGAACCAGGTGCTGTGGATCCGTCCCTAAGAACCGAAAGCAGTGCCGGATGTGGTGTGAGCCCGGCCAGTAGTATTCCTACGGCAGATTACACCACCGTTTCACCAAATGGTAAAATACCATGGAACTTCTATGTTCATAATATCCCTGCAGCATGGAGCTATAGTACCGGAGACAATATCACGGTGGGACTTATTGACACGGGTATCTCTCCTGACCAAAGTAAACTCAATAACCAATTCTCCTCAGGCGAATCCACCGGCAGGTTCATTCATAAGTATGGTACTTACGTAAGTTCCTGGTGGTGGTGGGCCAGTCCTGATGGACCAGATGATAAATGTGGCCATGGAACCCAGATGGCTGGAACCATTTCTGCACCAAGAACTTCAGGCGGAAGCTCCATTGGGGTAGCCTATGATGCCAACCTTGCTGCTGTAAGAGGTACTGGCGATGTAGTAATCAATGGTGGAAGCGAAAAAGACGGAGTAAGTGATGCGCTGGTCATTCTTGGCAATCGAAATGATGTCAAAGTAATCAGCATGTCCATTGGAGATGTGTTCTCAAGCGGCCAGGTAAAGGACGCGGTACGCTATGCTTACGGCAAAGGAAAAATGATCATTTGTGCTGCAGGAACTTCTCTTACCTGGACATCATGGTGGGGTGTGATATTCCCGGCCAACATGTCGGAAACTGTAGCGGTAACTGGCATCAAAGACAATGGATACAACAGATGTGACGTGTGTCACAATGGTAGCAAAGTGGATTTTACTGTCACCATGCAAAGAGCATCCAACACCAGCAGAACGTCTCTTACGCTCGCCATGAGTGGTGACCAGCCAGCATATGTTGGAGGATCCAGTGTGGCAACAGCAACCACTGCTGGAATTGCCGCAATGATTTGGGCAACCAACCCTTCCCAGTCCAGAGCCCAGGTGCTGGACCGTATGAAGCGAGCAGCTCACTTCTACCCTAGCAGAAATGGCAATTACGGCTGGGGCAATATAGACGCCCTGGAGGCAATGACGAATTAGCAATTTTCTCAGAATCAATAATGTTTTGTGAGACCGGCTTTATATGAAGTCGGTCTTTTTTTTTGAGTTTTGGGTTTTGAGTTTGGGGTTTTGAGTTTTGAGTTTGGAGTTTTGGGTTTGGAGTTTTGGGTTTGGAGTTTTGGGGTATGTAGCAAGAAGCTTGTCAACCTATACCAGGGAGGGACAATGATTTTAAATTCAAGATTCAAAATCCTAAATCCGAGATCCTAAAACTACTTAGCAAAATACTGCAGCCTATTCAAAAGCTCCTCCCGGTTTTCCTTTACCATTGGGATTTCGATGTTATTGATAAACAAGCTTCGTGATCCAATCTTGTCTATCTTCTCCAGGTTGACAACATACGATCGGTGACACTGCAAGAATTGGTCGGAAGGAACGGAAGACAGGAAACTCTTTAACGTTGTTTTTACAACATGTTTTTTGTTCTCTTCCATGATTTCAATGTAATTTCCGCTTGCCTGAACAAAGAGAATTTCATTGAACTTGAGTTTGATAAAGAAGTGTTCGTCTTTTAGGAAAACCGCATCATTGATGATGAACTGTGGTTCGTTCCTGTTTTGCTTTTCCTGTTGGAACCGTTCCAGAGCCAGCGAAATATTCGCATCGAGTTCGGCCTCATCCACTGGTTTAATCATGTATCCATAAGGAAAAGTCTTCACTGCCTGGTTGATGGTTTCTTTGTCATTAAAGGAAGTCATGAAAATGTAAGGAGCATCATACTTATCTTTCAATTGGGATGCAAGCCAGATTCCATCTTCATTGCCTTTCAATTGAATATCCAGTAATACAATATCAGGCTTTTCTGCCAAAATTGTTTTCAAGCCATCTTTGGCATTATCTACCACTGCCTTCACTTCATAGCCTTTCTCAATCAGTGACAGCTTTAACGACTTTGCCAATAGCTTTTCGTCTTCGATAACGACAACCGAAATCTCCTCCATTAACACCCTTTTTCCAATGAATAATCCGTAACAAGTTAACTGAAAAATCTAAAAATACCAGACTCCCCAATCACATATTCCTATTTCTTCCCTACCCAGGAATTGCGCTTCTCCTGAATACCTTTTTTAAGTTTCAACCCTGCCTCTTCATATCGCAGGATTTTAAATGAATTATCCTGTGTGAGGGAGAATGTAGTTACATCATTTTGACCATATCTCGCAAATTCCACGGTCACCTCATCGCCTGCTTTCAATTGACCAAGCAAACGGTAAAATTCATTTTTGGAAGTCACCAACTGACCGTTTAGCTTCTGGATGACATCACCATTTTCTAAACCTCCGTTATAAGCAGATGACCCGATATTGGGATTGGAAACTATGACAATACGCCCGGAACGATCACTGACATACGCTCCAAAATCAACTTGCCCCTCTCCTGCTTTTTCAATGGTTACTCCTACTTCTGCAAACAATGACGAATAATCGGGCATCTGTGAGTCGAATATATATTTCTGGAAAAATTCTCTACCAAAAGCTTCTCCTGCATATGTCTCCAGCAGGGATTGCAGATCACGTACATTATAGGGGATTTCCTTTCTTCCATAGGTTGCCCATACCAGTTTCATGAAATCATCCAGGTTTTTATCATTATTACGAAGTGAAAGATCCAGCGCTAACCCCAATGCACTTCCATAGCTATAATAGCTGATAAACGTATTGTTCTTGTTCTGTGGGTCAATGGACTTGGCAGCATCCACAAAAGGGGCCTGATAGCTCATCTCAATAGGATTAAAAAACTTTCTTCCTGGAGAGTTCCAAACATAGTTCATGGTTGCGGTAAGACCTTCAATGTATTGCTGCGGTGTGATAATTCCTGCCCGGCATAATATCAGATTGGTGTAATAGCTGGTAAAACCTTCTGCAAACCATAGTTCTCCAGACATATTTGCCTCTTCGTAATCAAAAGGCTCCAGCGATGCAGGCCTAATTCTTTCGACATTCCAGGTATGGAAAAACTCATGGGAGACCGTACCAATGTAATCATCAAAACCTCCGTCTCTCAAACCGCCTGATCCGGTTAGGATAGTCGAGTTTCTATGTTCCATGCCATCTCCATCCGCATTCCTGGCATAGCAGGCTAAAAAAGTATATTCTCCAAAATCAAATGAGGGTAACTCCCCATAGACTGCCTTTTCCTGGTGTACAATTGCTTTTACCCGCTCAAAGTACTGATCGATCATCTCTTCAGGGTCACCATCATGATGTAAAACAAATCGTATAGTCTGGCCATCCACATCAAATGATTTAACTACATGATTACTGAGCTCAGTAGGACTATCCATTAAATAATGAAGATCTGGGGCCCAGAATTTGTTATCGCCCATTGATTTCAATTGAGTCGCCACTTTCCAGTTGAGGTCTTCCCTGACTTCAAATGACACTACAGCAGGTCGATGTTCATACCCTCTGGCATACATCAAGGTTGCTGGTATATTAAGATGGGCATGTGTTTCGTCTATACCGCTGTAGGTTCCATCAGCCCTGTTGGCATAAAGCGTATAACTAAATTTAACATAACCCTGATGACCACTTACATTCCATTGATGGAGATTTGGACGGCTAATTTCTAAACTTTTCCCTTTCTCATCGACTGCTTTCACACGATAGACATTCTTAGCAAATTCGTGCAAAGCATACCTGCCTGGAGAAGTTCTGCTCATTCTTACTTCTAAAACACCTGGGTCAAGGGAAGGGAACTCAATCACCACTTCAGCTTCGTGATGAACAGCATTTTTAAATGATACCTGATATTGAATAGTACTTTGAGCAAATGCCTGGACTCCTGTCAACAGGACCAGCATAAGTAGGAAGTGTTTTCGAGACATGACGTTTATTTGAGCATTAGACAATATTTCCGGTCAGGAAAAATTAAGGCAATGCTAATATTTTCTATTGAGTATTTCTGAAAGAATAATGGCTTTTTTCGCACCATCAGGATCGGCCAGGGTATTTCTGATCTCTTTGGCAAATTCGTTTTCCGGTTTCTCCTTCTCGTAAGCGGAGAATCCCATTTTCAGTGAAGCTTTATGAAATTTCTCATCCGGAGCAAATTCCAAATCCGCTCCTTCAGCCCTTACAATGGCTTCCTCATAAATTCGTCGACTTTCTTCATCTGCGAATTGCCTGTTTCTACCCTCCATCTCAAAAGGGTTTTTCACAGGTTTTGGACGAGGTTTAGGTGCTTCCTGAACAACTTCAGGTTCCTCTTCCACTGTCCCGCCTGCCTGTTCTTCCATTCTTTTACCAAACTCTGCAAGAATATCCTCAAAAGTCTTAGGTGCCTCTTGTTGGGGGCGTTGTGATGGTCTTTGTTGGGGTCTTTTTTGGGGCTGTTGATTTTTATTATTTCCCTTTATGGCCCTGGAAATGATATAGATAGCACCAATGATAATATATATAATAAATTGAAAGTCTTCCATGGCTACCAAATTTAAGAAATAATCTTAATTTTGTCTGCTCTCTTAATTTTTATACTCCAATTTTTGCATGCAGTTAACAAAACTTGAGATAAAGGGTTTTAAAAGTTTCGCCGATAAAGTGACCATCAATTTTGATGAAGGCATCACTGGTATCGTGGGACCCAATGGATGTGGAAAATCCAATGTTGTTGACTCTATCAGGTGGGTACTCGGTGAACAAAAAACCCGTGCGCTGCGATCTGATAAGATGGAGAATGTCATTTTCAATGGCACAAAAAAGAGGAAACCTACTCAACTGGCTGAAGTAAGTCTTACATTCAACAACACCAAAAACCTCATCCCTACAGAGTATTCTCAGGTGACCATTACCAGAAGGTATTACCGCTCGGGAGAAAGTGAATACATGTTGAATGGCGTTCCCTGTAGGTTGAAGGACATCACCAACCTGTTTCTTGACACAGGAATTGCCTCTAACAGCTATGCCATCATCGAATTAAAAATGGTGGATGACATCTTAAATGACAAAGACAACTCACGAAGGTCTTTGTTTGAAGAGGCTGCTGGTATTTCCAAATTCAAAATCCGCAAAAAGGAGACATTAAGAAAACTGAACGACACTGATGCCGACCTTGACCGTGTGGAGGACCTGTTATTTGAAATTGAGAAAAACTTAAAGCAACTGGAGCGCCAGGCCAAGCAGGCAGAAAGGTACTATAAAATCAAAGATGACTATAAAAACTATAGCATCGCACTTGCAAGAAAATCTGTTGCCAACCAACAGGCTGCATTCCAAAGCCTCAACAAACAGATCCAGCAGGAAAATGACAAAAAATTAAGCCTTACCAAGCAGCAAACAGAGAAAGAAGCAGAAATAGAGCAGGCAAAAGCTGATTTGGTGACAAAGGAAAAACTATTAAGTTCCCGCCAAAAGACTCTCAACGATCATGTGAGCAAGATCCGTGCTTATGAGAGTGAGAAAAAGATCAAAAACGAAAGATTACGGTTCCTTAATGATCGCGCTGACAACTTAAGGGAACAGATAGAACAAGACAAGAAGAGTAATGAGCGTGCTGGATTTAGTATCCAAAGTCTGAATAATGAAAAGGAAACCGCAGACAAAATCCTATCAGAAGTAACGGCAAAACTCAATACACTACAGGAAGATTACGAGAGCCAGAAAGCACAAACCCAGGAAATACAAAGCAAGGCCCAGGAACTTTCCAGGCTGGTTTCAGCGAAAAGAGAGGAAGTATTTCAATTGAGTAAATCACTGGAGATCAAGCAAATTCAGCAAAGCACGCTAAAGCAGGAACTTGAAAAGGCTGCCGAGGATAGTACTGAGCATTCCTCCAACCTCGATGAATTTGATAAAAAGCTCAAGGAGATCGCCGCGCTGAAGGAGGAAAAGGAGCAGGAATATAGTGAGGTAAAGATCAAAGAAGAACAGATTCAGGCACGTATTGAGTCCAGTGAAAAGGCTGTTGAACTGATCAAAGAACAGCTGATACAGATCAACCGTAAACTGGATGCCAAAAAGAACGAATACAACCTTACCAAGTCGTTGGTTGAGAACCTGGAAGGGTTTCCTGAAGCGATAAAATTCCTGAAAAAGCAATCCAGTTGGGCTAAAGATGCGCCACTCCTATCAGACATTCTTACCTGTGATGAAGAATACAGGGTGACAATTGAAAACTACCTGGAGCCACTAATGAACTACTACATAGTAGATACAGAAGCTCAGGCATTTCAGGCAATTAACCTGTTGAGTGAGGCTGCCAAAGGAAAAGCTCACTTTTTCATCCTGGACCAGTTCTCCAAATTTAAAAGCTCTGATACCAAGATCATCCAAAACGCCACACCAGCAACGGAGATCGTGGAATATGATGAGAAGTACAAAAAACTGATCTCATACATATTGGATAATGTATACATCATTGAAAACAGTCAGGTAGACGAAGCACCAGATGATGTCATTGCCATTTCCAAGAACGGTAAGATTGCCAAAAGAAACTTCAGTATATCTGGTGGTTCTGTAGGACTCTTTGAAGGAAAACGAATCGGTAGGGCTAAGAACCTGGAAAAACTGGCCACTGAAATCAAGAAGCTGACCCAGAAACTGGAAACCACCCAGAATGACCGGGATGAAAATGTAAAAAGGCTGGAAGAACTCAAAGCCAGTACGATGCGCGGGCGACTCGAGTCAATTAAGGATGAGGTCAACAAAATTAATCAGGAGTACATTACCATCAGGACCAAACAGGAGCAGTTTTCTGACCTGCTGACCAGTAATGTGACCAAGAAAGAGGATATAGAGGACAGGTTACAGTCCCTGGCTGAAGAACTTGCAGAAATAATTCCTAACCAGTCTTCCGCCAAGGAAGTATTGGAGCAACTGGAACAGGAATACGAAACAATCAAGGAAGAGCTGGATGCTTCCAATGAATTACTGTCTGGTAAATCAGCCGCCTATAATCAGGAGAATATCCTTTACCACCAGCAGCAAAACAAGGTAGCCAGCATTGCCCAGGAGATCACCTTTAAGCAATCTACTTTCGAGAGCAGTAAGGAACGCATAGAAAAGAACACTCAGGCACTGAAGCAGACAGAAGAGGAAGTAAAAAACCTAATTCAAACTGCAGAAACCAATGATGATGAGTTGGTTCAGATGTATGAGGAAAAGGAAAGTATTGAGAAAGGTGTCAATGAAGCCGAGCGTGAGTATTATAACGCCAGAGGCAAAATCGACGAAACTGAAAAGGAAACAAGAGAGCTCCAAAGAAGCAAAGAGCAATCTGACCTGTTCCTTATTGAGTTGAATAACAAACTCAACGAAACCAAACTTCAGCTCAATTCTGTAAAGGAAAGACTTTCTGTGGAGTTCAGCGTAGACCTTGACAGTATTTTGAAAGAAGATGCTGAAGAAACAGAACTTGATCAGTTGTCAGAAGCTGAATTAAGAGAAAAGGTTGATAAGATCAAGGGCAAAATTGAAAACATAGGCCCCATCAACCCAATGGCCATGGAAGCCTACCAGGAAATCAAGGAGCGACATGATTTCATTATTGCTCAAAAAGAAGACCTGATCAAGGCAAAGGATTCCCTGATGGCCACCATTACCGAAATAGACACTGTAGCCAAGGACACCTTCCTGGAAGCTTTTGAAAACATTAAAACCAACTTTATCAAAGTATTCCGTTCTCTTTTCACTGAAGAAGACGACTGTGATCTTAAGCTTTCAGATCCGGAAAGACCACTGGATTCCAGCATTGATATTATTGCCAAACCTAAAGGCAAACGACCTTTAACCATCAATCAGTTATCCGGAGGAGAAAAGACTTTGACGGCCACTTCCCTGCTGTTTGCTATTTACCTGATCAAACCTGCACCATTCTGTATATTTGATGAGGTAGATGCACCGCTTGATGATGCGAATATTGACAAATTCAATAACATCATCCGGACCTTCAGTAAGGACTCTCAATTCATCATTGTGACGCATAACAAGCGGACAATGGCAAGTACTGATATCATTTATGGTATCACCATGATCGAGCAGGGAGTTTCCAGGGTTGTTCCAGTAGATTTGAGAGAATTGGCGTAGGTAACATTCACCTTTAGATTTCTCTTATTATCTTCCTTCCATGAAAATTTTTGTCACTGGAGCCGACGGACTTCTTGGCAGTAATCTCGTGAGAATGCTTATTGAGCAAAATTATGAGGTGACGGCACTGATCCATCCAAATTCCAACAGCACTACACTTCAAGGATTAGCCATCACGCTTATAAAGGGTAACATACTGAACCCATCAGACTTTCTTCATCATATGAACGGTAATCATGTGGTCATTCATGCTGCTGCACTTACAGATGTGTGGCCCAATCGGTCGGAAAAAGTAAGGTCCGTCAATATCGAAGGCACAAGAAAAATACTGGACACTGCTGTTTCTTGTAATGTAAGGAGGTTCATTTATGTCAGTACTGCCAGCATTCAGATGGACAACCATGGAGCAGACTATGGCCTGGATTACATTGATTCCAAATATGAGGCGCAACAACTCGTGCAGCAGTTAGGAAACTCAGGCACCATAGAAACCATCAGCGTTCAGCCAACATTCATGATAGGCCCTTATGACAGCAAACCTGGCTCAGGAAAAATGATCCAAACGCTGGCAAAAGGGAAATTAAAATTTTACTCAGCCGGAGGAAAGAACTTTGTATTCGTAAAAGATGTCGCTCAGGCAATCATAAATGCCATCACCCTGGGCACCTCTGGAGAAGCCTATGTCGCTGGAGGAGTCAATATGGATTACAAATCTTTTTTTACCCTGGTAGCCAATATAGTTCATCAACCTGCACCAAAATTTAAAATCCCAAACTGGCTGATATTGTTAGTGGGTAGACTGGGGTCATTGATGGGAACAATCACCGGCAGACCCCCAATGCTTTCCTATCCTATGGCAAGAATTTCACTCATTAATCAATATGTAGATCCATCTAAAACCATAGAAGTGCTTCAAATGCCACAAACAGATATTAAGGTAGCGGTAGAAGAATGTTACCGATGGTTGAAAGAAAACGGTTATTGCTGATGAACTGGAAAAACAAAGTTGTCATTGTAACAGGATCAAGTAAAGGAATAGGCAAAGCACTGGCCAGCCAGCTACTCCAACATGGCGCCCGGGTGGTTTTGAATGCAAGAAATGCCCATAAGCTTCAAATGGTGCACAAAGAACTTTCACGATATGGTGAAAGAAGCATCCTGGCGATAGCTGGTGATGTTTCAAAGCCTCTTGACTGCAAAAAAATTGCTGATGAAACCATCGCGCATTACGGTCAAATAGACATATTGATTAATAATGCTGGCGTAACATCTGAACAATCACCTCTGGAAGATACCAGTGAAGAAACCTTTAGGAAAATTGTAGACATCAATCTTTTGGGTTGCATCTTCATGACCAAAGCGGTTCTACCCAGTATCAAAGAAAATAGAGGCGCCATATTCTTTGTTGGGAGTGTAGCCGGAATTCATGGCCTTGGAGGTTTTAGTGGATACAGCAGTACAAAAATGGCCCTGACCGGACTTGCCCAGTCTTTAAGAAAGGAATTAGCGCATGCAAAAGTGTACGTTGGACTGGCTTATGTTGGTTTTACTGAAAACGAAGAAGACAAAACCGTGTACGATCAGGATGGAAAATTAGTGCCAATTAGTGATAGAGGTGTTGGTAAAAAAGATACACCAGACAAAGTAGCAGCTCAGATCATCAAAATGATCGAAAGAAGAAAAGCGGTTAGTGTTTTCTCATTGTTGGGTAAAATAAATGCCATCATGAACCGGTTGGCGCCAGGAATTGTGCACAAGGTGCTTCAAAATGCCTACAACAAGCGTGTTGATTCAAATAAGTGATTTGATTTCAGGTAATAGAAATTTAAACCAGGATGTAAATTGTTCAGGATGATCATTGATCTCCTTTTCAATCTGAGGGATTGTCATGTATCGGAATTCATCAACTTCCTCGGGGTTTGGAGTGGGCTGCTCATTCGAATGGCCTAACAACAAATGGTTGTATTCATACTCTCTCATCTGATTGCCGCAATCAAGATCGTAGGTAATGGTTCCAATTTTCCTGAGAGCAGTCACAATTCCCATCTCATGTTGCAATCGGTTTTTGGCAAACTCAATGAGATCCATGTCGCGCACATCGTGGCTACAACAACTGTTGGTCCATAAGCCGGGCGAGTGATACTTGACAGCTGCTCTTTTCTGAAGCAATAGTTCATTCTGATCGTTGAAGATAAATATCGAAAATGCCCTGTGAAGCAACCCCTCACGGTGAGCTGCTTCTTTGTCATAGAGACCAATGTCATTATCAAATTCATCTACCAGAATTACTTCAGCCATATAATTATCGGATTTGGAGTAGTTATCTAATTCAAATTAAACAACAATATTCGTTTTCTGTTTACCGCTGTACCAATAAAGTGAGCTATCAACCAATTATTTATCCAGCCAGCTCTTAAACCCCTGCACCCTTTCCCTGGCAACAATTGTATCCAAACCGTCCCCATGTTCCAGGAACAGTTTTAATCTCGAGTTTGAAAATGCAACGATATCCTTGATGGACTGCTCGTGAACAATAAACTTACGATTGATCCTGAAGAAAACTTCTGGTGAAATGATTTCCTCCACTTTATCCAAAGCAAAATCAAGCACATATTTTCTACCATCCTTTGCCACCAGATAAGTCACCTTATCCTGACTGAAAAAATATAATACGTCCGTAGTATTCACCATTTTGATATGCTCCCCAATTTTGATCACAAATCTCTCCTTATAAGATTTATTCATCGAAGACAATAGTGAACTCAGTACCTGCTGATCAATTGGTACATTTCCAGTTTGTGGTTGTCGTGAATTTTCGAATTTTTCTATCGCCACCAGCAACTCAGCGGGGTCTACAGGCTTTAATAAATAATCAACACTATTCACCTTGAATGCCTTAATTGCATATTCATTGTAGGCAGTAGTGAAGATCAATGGTGTATCAACATTCACCTGATTAAAAATTTCAAAAGAGACACCATCAGACAGTTGAATATCAATAAAGATCAGGTCAGGGGAATTTTCCTTTAAAAACATAACAGCGTCTTCTATTGAGTCTACCCTTTTCAGAAACCGCCAATCCGGCCTGATTTCTTTGACCAGCTTTTCCAGGCGGTCTGCTGCTATTCTTTCATCTTCAATAATTAATACCTCACACATTTTCCTCAGATTTAATCAGGGGAACACCTACTTTAAATTGATGATCAGTTTTCTCTACAATTACTTCCCGTTTTGTGAAATAACTGTACCTCGACATGATGTTAGCCAGTCCAATCCCGGTAGAGTCCTTATGCATTTTCTCCTGAAGGTTGTTTATCACGTATAAATAATCATCAGCGATGAATAATTCAATGGTCAGTGGTTTCGATGCAGAAATTTGATTGTGCTTGATCGCATTTTCAAAGAGCATTTGTAATGAGATGGGCACCACAAAAAGATGGTTTATTGAATCATCCAATTTGATATCAATGATCAAATTTTCATCAAACCTGATTTGTTGCAGGTAAATATATGAGTTGAGGAACCCAAGCTCCTCCTCGAGTGTAACCAACTCCTTATCCCTGGTATCAAGGACATATCGATAGACCTGAGAAAGCTTTCTGATAAAATCCACTGCTTTATCCTGATTATCGTAAACCAGTGAAGACAGGGCATTGAGACTATTAAACAAAAAATGTGGGTTGACCTGATTTCTCAGGCTGTTGAATTGTGTGGCCAATTGCTCTGACTTGAGCTTCTCATATTTCAGAGCGTCTTCTCTCCAGGCCAGTAAAAATCCTCTTCCGTGCATAAATGAATTAATTGCGAATGTGATGATGATAGGTGGTATGGTGTCTCTGGCACTGATATAGGTGATCACTTTACTAATAGGCTGACCAAAAAATCCGCTCAGAACAAGGAAATATGATCCCCAGAAACCCACGATAACTATCAGTACCATTGATGCAAGGCTAAGAAACAACCGCTTCAACGGAACGTCACGCCAATCCGCCCATTTATCAAGAATGTCAAATGAAAGCTCGCTTCCCTTCCATAAGGCTACCCATACAAAACCCGATATTGAACTTGATTTAATCAGAATGATCCGATCATCCCAGCAACTGTCGCAGAACAATACGGTCTGAAGAATCGCACCACCCAAAAATATCAGAATTGAACTGATCAACTCATACCTGACTCTTTTACTTATTTTCATTGATTACTTCAAAATTCAGTTGTAAATTAAATGAACCCAACTGAAAGTACCCTTAACCTGAAGAGTGAATTGTTGAATAATACAGATGACCTGTAAAAATTGGAATAGAAATAAAAATTTTATAAATTATGTTATGCATGCATAATAAAATTATTATATTGCAATATGTTATGCATGCATAACAAATAAGAAACCAAAAAGAAATTAATTAATCACGATAAAAACATTACAAGTCAATGGACGCAACACTTGAGAAAGACGCAATTAAAGGTGGCGAATTTTTGATCAGAGAGACTTCAGCAGACGAGATCTTCATTCCGGAAGAATTCTCCGAAGAGCAAAAGATGATGGCTCAGGCCACTCAGGATTTTATCGAAAAGGAAATCAAACCTAATATCGAGAGAATCGATAAGATGGAAGATGGTTTAATGCCTTCTTTAATGGACAAAGCCGGTGAATTGGGTCTGTTAGGTGTATCTATTCCAGAAGCATATGGTGGACTTGGTATGAATTTTAACACTGGTATGTTGATTGCAGATATCATGGGTGCTGCTGGCTCATTTTCAACTGCCTATGGTGCTCATACCGGAATTGGTACGCTTCCAATCCTTTACTACGGTACTGAAGAGCAAAAACAAAAATATGTAACCAAGCTAGCCACAGGCGAATGGAAAGCCTGCTACTGTCTGACAGAGCCAGATGCTGGATCTGATGCCAACTCTGGAAAGACCAAAGCTACCCTCAGCGAGGATGGCAAACACTACCTGATCAACGGTCAGAAGATGTGGATATCCAACGCTGGTTTCGCAGATCTTCTGATCGTTTTTGCTAAAATTGATGACGACAAAAACCTTACGGCATTCATCGTTGAAAGAACCTGGGATGGCATTACCATGAATGATGAAGAAGTGAAGCTTGGAATCAAAGGCTCATCCACTCGTCAGGTATTTTTCAACGACGTAAAAGTTCCTGTTGAAAACATGCTTTCGGAAAGGGAGAATGGTTTTAAAATCGCTGTTAACATCCTCAACATTGGCCGTATCAAATTAGCTTCAGGAGTTATTGGTGGCTGTAAAGAAGTTGCTACACTGGCTACTCAATATGCCAATGACAGAAAGCAGTTTGGCACTCCCCTATCTACTTTTGGTGCTATTAAGTATAAATTGGCTGAAATGGCAACCAGAACATTTGCCACTGAGTCCGCAGCGTATCGTGCAGGTCAGAACATTGATGATAAAATTGAAGACCTCATCTCAGACGGTATGGACGAGCAGCAGGCAAAACTTAAAGGAGTTGAACAGTTTGCCATAGAATGTGCCATCATGAAGGTGCATGGTTCTGAAGTGTTGGATTACATTGTGGATGAAGGTGTTCAGGTTTATGGTGGAATGGGCTTCTCGGAAGATGCACCAATGGCCAGAGCCTACAGAGATGCCAGAATTGCAAGAATATACGAAGGTACCAACGAAATTAACAGAATGCTTCTTGTGGGAATGATCCTGAAAAGAGCAATGAAAGGTGAATTGGATGTAATGGGCCCTGCAATGGCAGTCGCTAAGGAATTAACATCTGTGCCTTCTTTTGAAACGCCAGATTTGAGCAAACCATTCGCTGCAGAGAAAGATGTATTAAAGAAACTTAAGAAAGCAGTGTTGATGGTGGCTGGCAAAGCTGCTCAGACATTCGGTCCAAAATTAAATGATGAGCAGGAAATCCTGATGAACCTTGCAGACATGGTGATCGAGATTTATGTAGCAGAATCCACTATTCTTCGGGCTGAAAAACTTGTGAAACAAAATGGCGAAGAAGGAGCAAAACTTCAGGTAGCCATGGCAAAATTATATCTATCGCAAGCAGTACAAAAAGTCAACAATGCTGGTAACGAAGCTGTAGCATGCTTCGCTTCTGGTGATGAGATGAAAGTAATGTTGATGGGAATGAAGCGATTTACAAAAATGGATCCTTACAATACCAAAGATCTGAGAAGACAGATTGCAGATGTAATGATCGAAAAAGGCGGTTTTCCTTATTAAACAAAGATTTACATTAACCTAAATTTAGTTAAAGCCATGGACAATAGTTCATGGCTTTTTGCTTGCTAAGACATAATTTATTGCAAAACATCATTAGGTTCTATATTTTTGGGTCTTAATAATCTGTCTACTGTTATTCATCAGATTAAACGTGTAGCATACACCTATTAATAAAAACTATCTTATGAAATCATCGGTACTACTTTTTACACTACTCCTGATTCAATATTTTAGCTATTCTCAAGACACCAACAAGACGATCATTGACTGGGGAGATAATACCAATTTTCAACTGGACATGCCATTTGACTCTTCCGGAATTGATAATGTTTCATCGGGTTACATACATGTACTTACCTTAGCAAATGGTAAAGTGGGCTCATTAGGAGGAAATGTAGATGGCCAAAGAAATATTCCTGAAATAAATCAGGATGTAATCGCTATTTCGGCTGGGTTCGGGCATTCAATGGCCCTTTTGGCAGATAGTACTGTTGTAGTCTGGGGAAGTAACTCACATGGCCAAAAAGATGTGCCGGATAGTCTGGTAGGTGTATCAATGATCAGTGCTGGTGAAATACACTCATTGGCATTACTTGATTCGGGTAAAATTGTAGCATGGGGAGACAACAGCTTTGGACAATTGGATGTATCTGACACATTAGAAGCGATGTTTATAGATGCCGGGCATTTTCATAACCTGGCCATTCTGTCAGACAGTACTGTAATTGCCTGGGGTAAAAATGATTTTGGCCAAACCAATGTACCGGTGATTACCGAGAAAATAATTGATGTGGCTGCCGGGGAGTTCCATAGTGTAGCATTATCCGAAACTGGTAACGTTTATGCATGGGGAGATAACACGCTGTTTGGTCAACTCAACATCCCTTCTTCTATACAGGGAAATGTAATAAATATTGAAGCAGGAAACCATCATACCATTGCACTTTTGAGGGATAGTACACTGGCTATCTGGGGAAATTCTACATTTAATCAAAGACAGATTCCAAAGCTGCTTGAAGGAAGAACGGTTTATCATTTTGATGCAGGATATTCATACAACACCACAGTCGTTTCAAACAAAGCGCCAAAAGACATTTCATTAGAAACCTATGAGGTAAGAGAAAATCCTGACAAAGAATGGTATTACTTACCAATGAGCTCCGAGGATTACGATGTAAGGGATGTTCATGATTTTAAGATCAAATCTCAGGAAGTGAATCAGCCTTTTTTTGTTTCCAAGTCTGCTTCCCATAGACCCAATGATTTACAGTATGATAGATATGAGCTGTCAGATTTTCATAGTACAATTAGTACATTTTTTCCATTTGATTACGAAAAACAATCAACTCACGTACTCACTCTTCAGGTAACAGACATTGGAGGCCTTACCTATACAGAAGACATTACAATAGAAGTTATTGATATTAATGAAGCGCCTGACAGCATTTTTCTTGATACTGCAACTGTTTTTGAATCACAACCAATCGGGACTTTTATAGGGAATTTCTCATCCTCTGATCCTGACACCAATGACGAACATACTTACAGTCTGAGTAGTGGTCCTGGTTCCATTGACAATAGGTATTTCTTTGTCTATGAAGGCAAATTGTACACCAACTATGAATTCAATTACTCCGAGAGACAGTCTTATCTGATTAGAGTAAGGTCCACAGATAAAGGTGGCTTACATACAGATGAAAACTTTGTGATAACCATTGAAGATATCAATAATCCACCAACAAAAATCGCACTTGACAATTCCGAAATGTTCTCAGGCTTACCTGTAGGTACTTTTGTGGGCACCTTAATCACAGAAGATGCTGATGAAGCTGATGTGCATCATTACGTTTTCAATGACAGTACGGAAAGTGACAACCATCGGTTTGAGTTGATTCAGGGTAAGTTATATACCAATGATATATTTGAGGCTGATGAGGAGACTGTGACTATCAGTGTTACTTCTACCGACTCTGGGGAGCCCCCATTAAGTATTACCGGCAATATAGAAATTACAATTGTCCCTGCCAACCAATCACCTACAGACATTCTCCTTAGTAATCAGGAAGTTAATAAACTAGCAGAACCCGGCCTTGTCGTTGGGATAATTACAGCAGTTGACCCTGATCCAAATGACCTGCATGTTTTTGAACTGATTCAGGGAGCCGGAGATGACAATAATGAAAGCTTTGTAATAAACGAAAACAAACTTTACCTGAACCAGGATATTTCTGCCTATGAGGAAAATACAATGTCTGTAAGAATCAAAGCCACAGATAACGGAAGTCCCGCTCGCCTGAGTGTAGAGAAACAATTCGAACTGCAGCTTTACGATGGCACTGCAAACAATGCACCAACGGCAATAATGCTGTCCAGTAATGAAATCACAGAAAACAATGCGATAGGCGAACTAATAGGTCAGATTTCTGCTACCGATCCTGATGAGGATGAAAAATTTATTTTTACTTTAACTAACAATGCATCGACCGATAATTCACTGTTTTATATCGAGGAAGATAAGCTATATGCTGCGGCTTCTTTTGATTACGAAAACGATTCTTCCCACCCGATTGAAATAAGTGTACAGGATCAGGCTGGAGCGACATTTCAGGCTGATTTCACCATCAATATTATTGACTCAGAGGATTCACCAACAGATTTCACCCTTACTAACATAAGCATTGCTGAAAATAATGAAGAAAACATATTCCTAAGCGAAATCATTGTCGAAGATGACGACAACTCTTCCAGTTACCAGTTTACAGTATACGATGAATCCGGTAATGAGTCAGAGGTATTTTATGTAAGTGATGATGATCTTTATGTGGCAACATCATTAAATTATGAAGTCACACCGGAATATAAAATCTCCATTCTTTTGGTAGAAAGTACAGACAGTCTGGTTCGTGATTTTACAATTTTTGTGACAAATGTAGATGAGGCACCAACCGATATCACTCTCAATAATAATACTATCAATGAAGCCGCACCAATAGGTACAGTTATCGGAAGCTTCACTGTGGTTGATGAAGACCTTGCATTTGGCAACACCCTTACATTTGTAAACGGAGAGGGAGATACAGACAATGACTCTTTTGAATTGGATGGTTACCTGCTGGTTTTGAATGATTCATTGAATTTTGATAATAAAAACAGCTATGATATTAGAGTTGCGGCTGTTGCACAGGATGGAACAAGCATCGAAAATCGTTTTACAATTGAAGTGACGGAAGAAAACCTCAACAACCTCAGTCCTGAAGCTTTAATTCTGGACGGATACACCATCGCGGAAAACGGAACAGGCCTTCAATTTGTAGGCAAATTGATTACTATTGACCCTGATGATACCGAAGGATTCTTTTATTATTTATCCGAAGGGAATGGGGATGAGGATAATGAGTCGTTTTCAATTTTAGGAGATTCCCTTTTCGCGAAACAATCATTTGATTTCGAAAGCAAATATGTTTATTCCATAAGGGTTACCACCCAGGATGATGATGGAGAATCCTACAGTCAGTCATTTTATATCAATGTGGAAGATGTCAATGAGGCGCCAACAGACATTACATTGTCTAACTACATCATCACTGCCAATGAAAATAAGAGCACTTTTATCGCATATATTACCACAGATGACGAAGATATTAACCAGTCATTTAACTATGAGCTTGAGGAAGGTGTTCTTCACAATGATTTTTTCAAAGTATTAAATGGTAATGAACTATGGGCCAATGGTGAAGTCAACACATTGAATGTACAGGAGGTGTCCTTAGAAATGACTTCCACAGACAATGGTTCACCTGCATTAAGTACGACGAAAGTTCTGGAGCTAACCATTTCCAAACCCCCGAATATTCTATCAACATACTTTACGGTTAGCGAAAATGCAGAAGCAAACCATTCCGTAGGACAAATTCAGACTGATGCCCAGGGTACATTTGTTTTTGAAATTACCTCAGGGAATACTGGTGGAGCATTTAAGATTTCCACTGCAGAAGGAATATTGTCCATTGTTGATGCAGGTATATTGAATTTTGATGAAATCCCTAAATATCAGTTAGGCATACAGGTTACCAATGAAAACAATCTGTCATCAATTTCTGTCATAGAAGTTGAGGTTATTCCGGTAGATCGGCCTACGCTAAATGCCGGTTATTTCACGATTGCGGAATCTTCAGCCCGAAATGAATTGGTGGGTGCAGTGGATGTGATTTCTGATGCTCCTGAAGAACTCTCTTATGCTATAATAAATGGCAATACAGATAATACGTTCTCCATTTCAAATGGTGAAATTCTGGTTGCAAATGCCCTGGACTATGAAACAAAATCCACCTACGAGTTACTCATAGAAGCAAGAACACCCCTTGGGTTCTTCTCTCAGGCACTTTATATTATCAACATCACGAACGCAAACGATGCACCTTATGATCTCTCTATTAATAATAGTGTCATTAAGGAAAAACAACCGGTTGGAACAGTAGTTGGTAAATTCTCTGTTGAAGATGAAGATGTACTTGATCAACATACGTATCATCTGGAAAGTGGTGCGGAGTACTTCGCGATTGATAATGATCTCCTGGTGGTTAACAGCAATATTACATTTAGTGAAACACCATCAATAACTGCCATTGTCAGGTGTGAGGATAGCGGTACCCCTGTTGAGTCGGTATCTCTTGAATTAGAAATTACCATTGAACAATTGCCCCCAATAAACATTCCAAACGCATTTTCACCAGATGGGAACGGAATCAATGACTATTGGATAATTGAAAACCTGGAGCACTACCATAACAATAAAATTGAAGTGCACGATCAGCAAGGTAGGTTAGTCTTTACTTCAACAGGAAAGAACATTTCATGGGACGGCAACTTTAATGGAGAATCACTCCCTGTTGGCAATTATTACTACTTAATCAAACTCAACAGAGAAGATACATATTCGGGAATAGTCACCATTATTAAATAATGAGAATAACAATTGCATGCTTACTGTGTGTAGTTTCAGTAGAAGCGTACAGTCAAAATTTGTCTGCCTCCTACTTGTACAATACACCAAGCCTTTTCAATCCTGCGTTTACCGGAATTGAGAATTATCTTGACATTAAAATTGGTGGACAAAGACTTGATGTCGGCATCCAAAATCCGCCGGGAACCGCCTACTTCCTGATGAATGGTTCACTTCAGGGGAAAACAAAAAGCAGAGGCCCCAAAAAAGTCAGGTATAAAAGTCCATATGACATTGAGCGGCTTGCAAATGAAATACCTACTCCCAATAATGGGTTGCGAATCAGCAGCGTTGAGCTTTATAGAAAAAGTATTCAGGACAGTATTAAAAGGACTGTCAGGCAACTGGATCGCAAACAGAAGGAAGAGTTACGTAAAAAGCTGCAAAAGCAATCATTTGAAGCAGCATTTAAACATGGAATTGGTGGACAGGTATATTCACAACAATCAGGTCCATTTAAAAATACGCTGATGAGTACCAATTACAGCATCCATCTCCCACTCAACAAACAATGGATGGCCTCATTTGGTGCAGCGATATTATATAGCAACTCCACACTCGATCTAACATCTTTGCAATTCACAGACAACACAGATCCTGTCCTGGAAAAGTACTCGGGAGGCAGAGCAAATCACAACGCCTTGTCTTTGTCTAATGGTATAGTATTATACACCAGAAATTTTAGCATTGGTTATGGGATTCAGAATTCGCTAAAACTTGTGAACCCAGAAGCCACTGCAGTAATATTTGAATCAGTGACAGGCCTGAAGCATAACTTCTCCATTTATGGTCTGGTGGACCTGAATGTTGATTGGAAATGGCAGAACGGTCTGCACATAAGTACTGACCATACCCAGCAAACCAGAGTTCAATTATTGTCGCGGGCAATTTACAAGAATAGAATGGGGCTTGGAGGTGCTTATGATTTTGAAAGCAGATACTCATTCAATTCATTTCTGATCTTGAGCGATTTTATCAAATTGAATTATATCATTGACTTACCTACATCAAATGCCAGTGGGAACAATGTGATCGTTAATGAAATAAGTATAAACTTTATGATAAACAGAGGTGGAGCGCCTTCACCATACTTCTTTTAATATGCGTATTGTATTAATTTTAGTCTTTCAGTTTTCTTTGATCTTTTGTTGCACCAGTCAAACTTATCACTTTGAGGAACCTATTCGGTTAAACTCTAATGTCAATCAAAAATCAGAGGATACTTACCCTTTGTATGATAGCGAAAATAAAGTTCTGTACTTTGCCAGGACAGTGCACAAAGGCAATATAGGTGGTAAATTTAGCGGATTCGATATCTGGTTCAGTGAACGGCAATCAGAAACTTTCTTTAGCCGAGCAAAAAACCTGAAAGAACTGAATGATCGGACAAATAATACGGTAATTGGGTTTATGACAGACTTCAAAGGTTTATACCTGCAAAATGCCTTTGATGAAATAGCAAATAAATCCATTACTGGAATCTCATTTAGCAAGATAACCGATGAAGGTTTTTCAAAACCACAACCAACAAGTATAAAATCTGTCATGAACATGCAAAACAAAGAGTTTTGGGGTGCTTATGTTAATCAGAGCAATGATGTTTTACTGATTTCCATGAATGGGCCTGAAAGCATGGGGCAAGAAGACCTTTATGTTTCTTTCAAATTCATTGGGAAGAGTAAATACTTTGATGGAGAAAATATTGAAAACAACAGTTGGTGGTCTGAGCCAATTCACCTGGGTAATTTAAATACCAGTTATTTCGAAATATCACCATTTTTATTGAGCGATGGTAAAACGATGTTCTTTGCAAGCAATCGACCAGGTGGAGAGGGCGACTCAGATATCTACTATAGCATCCGACTTGACAACACCTGGCAGAACTGGTCTGAGCCAGTTAACATTGGGCCACCGATCAACACCAGGAAATTTGAAGCTTACTTTAGCATGACTGAAGATGGTGAGGTGTTCTACAGCAGCAATGCACAGGGAGGACTTGCGGACATTTACCTAACGAAATTAAAATCAGAAGACAGTCTGGCAATGGCTGAAGAAGAAACCCTTTTTCTGGACAGTCTCAACCAGAAAGAAAGGCTGATCACTTTCAAACCTAATGAATCCGAACTATTGATGGCTCACCTTCCAGTCTTTCAGGAAGCGATTGAAATATTGGATAGTGATAATTATATGCACATACTTTTGAATGCATTCCAGGATTCCGATTCCGTACTGGTTTCATCCAGAGTAAAGAATACGATAGAACAATTTCACGAATTAGGCGTTGATTCTACAAAAATAGCATACGATCCTGCTGTATTTAATTCTATCGAAAATACTGTTGGAATTAAGTTCTACAGAAGGAAGTGACGGCCTTGTGACGTTTGACGTGCTATTTTTTTCAAAATTAAGTCAACAATTGAATGTATGATTTTTTATTCACTCAGTGAAGGCATAATTTTGATGTAACAAACACAACCCAACATGTACACCGTCAAAAAACTGACTACCAAAGAAAAGGCCCTGGAGATCAATTTAAATGAAAAAATCTACGGCACACTCGCAGAAATAGGTGGTGGTCAGGACGTTGCTTCCCATTTTTTTAAGGCTGGGGGTGCCTCAGGTACCATTGCAAAAACCATGTCAGCATATGATATGCGATTTAGTGATGCGATTTACGGTAAAACTAAGAAATACGTTTGCCGGGAGAAGCTCCTGAAAATGTTGGATCGTGAATATACACTGTTGGCACAAAGGCTAGCCGGAAGAGCAAAACGAACGCAGTTTTTTGCTTTTGCAAACACGGTAGAAGTCCTTAACTATAAAAAAACCAATAAGGGGCATGGCTGGATAGGTTTGCGATTTCAGTTGCATCCTCTGTCAGAGCCCAACGACTGTATCATACATGTAATATTACATGATAATGATGCCATTTGGCAGCAGCAGGTGTTGGGAATGATTGGTGTCAATATGATCTATGCCTGTTTTCACAACAATGAGCCAGAAGAGATCATAAAATCATTGCTGGATAACATCAATAAAGATCGGGTTGATATCGACATGTTTGAATTAACCGGTCCGGACTTCCATCATGTAGATAACCGGCTCATGAGCCTATTGCTGGTGAAAGAAGGGTTGACTCACGCTACTCTATTTGATCAGGATGGTCATGTGATGCAACCTTCCGAGGCGCTTTATAAAAAGGATGTTGTTGTGTTGAGAGGCAGGTTCAGGCCGGTAACCAATGTCAATGTAGACATGATGTTCTCGGGACTCAAACAAATCTCAAGGGACCCCAACATTGACAAGGAAAATCTGGTGGTTCTATCGGAATTAACCCTCAACGACCTGACCACCGCTGGTGATGAAATCGATGAAAACGACTTTTTGGATCGGGTAGACCTATTGTGCTCACTCGGGCAAAATGTACTAATCTCGAATTATACCGAACACTACAAGCTATCGGCATATTTGTCCCAGTTTACTAAAAATCATCAGATTTCATTGATTATCGGGTATTACAACCTGGTAAGAATCTTTGACGAATCCTACTATGAAGATCTGAATGGAGGAATACTTGAGGCATTCTCGAGGCTTTTTGGCTCAAACACACAACTATTGGTTTATCCTTCTTTCAAACCAAACAGTGCTGAAGTTCAGATGGTGGACAATTTCGAACCTCCCAAATACCTGCAATCGCTCTATGATTATTTTCGAACCAATAACAAAATCATTGGTATGAAAGAATTTGATGAAGAAAACCTTCACATCATATCTGATAAAGTATTGGAAATGATCCAGCAGAACGAAGCGGGTTGGGAAGAATTTGTTCCTCACAAGGTCTCAACCCTCATCAAGAAGAATTACATGTTCAACTTCCCGGCAGAGATCAAATATGATACGGAGGAAGACCTGAATTAAGTAATTACCATCAATAAAATCCAACTTTTATATTAAAGTATTTCGGCTATATTTGAGCCCGAAAAAATAACAACATGGCAGCAAGAGGAAATTTCTCCAATAAACTTGGATTTATATTAGCAGCAGCGGGATCTGCAGTAGGATTAGGAAATATCTGGAAATTCCCATTCGAAGTAGGTAATGGTGGTGGAGCCGCATTTGTTGTTTTATATCTCTTTTTTTGTTTTCTGTTGTGCTTCCCTGTCATGATCTCTGAGATTGCCATTGGACGGAAGACCATGAGAAACCCTGTGGGTGCTTTTGATGCGCTTGGATTTAAAAAGTGGAACTTCATTGGAAAACTTGGTTTGTTCTGTGGTGTTTTAATCCTTTCATTTTATAATGTAGTAGCTGGATGGGCATTTGGATATTTCATTGAAATGCTGGCCGGAAATTTCGAGATCGGCAACAAATTTGGTGACTACATTAAGGACATTTTCAAAGTGGGTGGTTATGCTATTGTGTTTATGCTTACTACTGCCTTCATTGTCTCCAAAGGAGTATCTGGTGGTATTGAGAAAGCTGCAAAAATACTCATGCCTACACTGATCGTAATGATTTTGGGGCTGGTAGCTTATGCAACCACACTTCCTAATGCCATGAAAGGAATCAGTTTCTATCTTGTACCAGATTTTTCAGAAATCAATATCACGGTGATTGGAGGAGCTTTACGACAAGCATTCTTTAGTCTTTCACTGGGAATGGGTGCTCTCATTACTTATGGAAGTTACGTTGGTAAAAATGACAACATAGTGAGCTCTGCTGCATACATCACCCTGATGGATGTAGGAATTGCATTCATTGCCGGGTTGATGATCTTCCCATTTGTTGCCTTTAACCTTGGTGGTGACATGGCACAGGTTTCAGAGCCTGGTTATGGTGGACCTGCATTGATATTTGCTACACTTCCCGGAGTGTTTGCAACGTTAGGTAATGTTTGGGGTATCATCGTTGGTTCATTTTTCTTCCTGTTGTTGTCGTTCGCCGCACTTACCTCTACAGTTTCATTACTGGAAGTGCCAGTAGCTTATGTAGTAGATGAGCACAAGGTCAACAGAAGTAAGGCTGTTTGGTTAGTGGCAGTGATCATATTTATAATAGGAATCCCTTCACTCCTTTCTGGTGGCTATTCAGAATTCCTCAGTAATTTTTCACGAATTATCAATTTACCTGATGTGATAAGCGCTGATTACTTATCCTTCGTAGCAGCAACAGCTGATGTGCTTTTACTTTTAGGGGGATGTCTTATTGTGTTCTTTGCAGGGTACATCTGGAAGAAACAAAATCTTCACGAAGAGATCAGCCAGGGATTCGCAGGATATAACAATTCTTTTGTGAAGCCATTTCTAAACTTTGCAGTTACCATCTTATCTCCAATATTATTGGCGATCCTGTTTATACTGGTACTGCTCAACAACTTCTTTGGGATCACATTGATATAAACAATATTCGAAGTATAAAATCAAGTCCCGAACACCTACTGTTGCGGGACTTTTTATTTGAGTATTGGTGTAATTCCTTTAATTTGATGTCGAAGTTCTAACAATCTCCATGAGTAAGAAAAGATTTGGATATCGATCAAAGTTCCTGAGCGAGCTGAGGCATAGAGCACACATTATCATTTTTGGTACCAGCACAAAAGCGGGCAAAATGTTTGATGTGATGTTACTCTATGCGATACTTATTAGTATTGTAGTGGTCATGCTGGAAAGCGTAAAGGAAATTTCAGACCTTTTCAATGAGGAATTGAGAATACTGGAATGGATATTTACCGTCATTTTTACGCTTGAATATGCCGTTCGGTTGTTTGTGGCTAAAAAACCGAGGAACTACGCTTTTGGGTTCTTCGGTATAGTTGATCTACTGGCGATCATCCCCTCCTACCTGACAATCCTGCTTCCAGGGACTCAATACCTTCTGGTGATTAGGGCCATCCGTTTGTTAAGAGTATTTAGAGTGTTAAAACTCTCACGCTACATGGGTGAAAGTCAAATTCTCGGGCAGGCTCTCTGGGCAAGTAGAAGAAAGATCATTGTTTTTCTGGGTGCCGTTTCCAGCATTGTACTCATTTCCGGTACAATCATGTATGTTGTAGAAGGAGGAGATAATGGGTTCACCTCAATTCCCCGTAGTATTTACTGGGCAGTAGTTACCCTTACCACTGTAGGTTATGGTGATATTGCTCCACAAACTGTTATTGGTCAGACCTTTTCGATCATCCTTATGTTAACCGGTTATGCAATAATCGCAGTACCTACAGGCATTGTCACTTCTGAAATGACTGTCATGGAAAGAGAGCGAAGAGAAGCTGTGAAGCAGGTATGTAATCACTGTGGGACAAGAAATGAGGAAGATGCCAACTACTGCAAATCCTGCGGGCATGAACTTATCGGTGTTTAATAAACTTAAAAGAAAGGTCCCCAAAATAAATAAAGTATTCTCCTTCCTTTAGAGAAGAAACATCGACAACCTTATCATTGCCGGTGAGCCATAGATTCCCATCACTATCCAAAATCTCATATTCCGCCTTTCTGGAAATCCTCAAACTTCTTGTTACAGTAGTTGTTAATAACTCTATCGGCTCTGGGTAATATTCTATTTCTACCTCAGGGCTGTATAAATAACGATTGGCCCTAACTTCATACTTGACCCTAAACTTGTTTGGGCCAGGTTCAAAATCCGGATAATATACATATTCCGATCCTTCGAAAAGCCCACTGGATGGCTGTGTATCAACAGTTTCCCAACCATTCCCATAAAGTTTCTCAATCTTAAAAATGGCATTCGGTCGATCTCCTTTTGTATGCCATATTAGTGCGGTATCATTCACAACTACATCGGTAAATTTGAAACTGCTATGAAATAATATCGCATCTGGATTTACAACAATTGGCGTACAAACTTCTTTGTGTAAAATCTTAATATTGACAGGCGTATATAAATCAAACCCATCAAATTTTATTTGAATTGCTGAGAGGGTATAATCTATATCGAGCCTTACTTTGTTTACATAAATTTCATCAATACAAAAGGAATTTTGTCCTGGATGGAAGGGGTTTTGGATAAAAAGTGGCTTTCCCTTATAAACTCCGGTTAGGCTTATCTCTTTGGCCTGGCTAAAGGGCAAGAACGTAACCAAAAAGAACATTAGGATTGTGTATTTAACTCCCTGCATAACCTGTTTAAGAATGATTTGATCTTAAAGAAACAAAATTGAGGCCAAAATTCAACCTCAAAATCTTAAAAAAGTACAACTACTCAAACCTCAGTGATTCGATGGGGTCAAGTTTCGCTGCTTTATAGGCTGGAATATAGCCACTTAGTAACCCAACAAGCATGCCTACTACCACACCCAGTATTATCCATAGCCAGGGAATCACAAATCCACCATCCAAAAAGTTGGCTATCACATTTCCGAAAACAATTCCTAAAACAATGCCACCTAACCCACCTAGCTGACAGATTACCAGTGCCTCAATCAAAAATTGTTGTCTGATTTTCTGTGGCGTGGCTCCCAGGGCTTTTCTTACTCCTATCTCCCTGGTTCGTTCTGTCACTGAAACCAACATGATGTTCATGAGTGCTATTGACGCTCCAATTAAAGTGATAACACCAACACCTGCACCAACCCACGTAAGGATTCCTGTAAGTTCGGCCAGCTTCTCTGCAAGAGACTTACTTTCCCTGATTTCAAATGAGTTGGGCTCCCCTACTTTGTCCTTCCTGATTTTCCTCATCAAACCAGTGGCAATTCCCATTGCATATTCCATTTTTGTAGGATCTGATTGACTTACACTAATGTCAAACCGCAATGTTCTGTCTCCTGCAATTCTCCGGGCAGTTTCCAACGGTACCAGCAGGACCCTATTCGTACCACTATTGCCACTCACACCTCCCTGGTCATCAATTAATCCTATTACTCTGAATTTGGACCCCAAAAATGAAATGTTTTTATTGATTGGGTCTTCGTTATCATCAAAAAGGGTCTTATATACCTCTGATCCAATGATTACTACATTTCTTCCATTTTGCACTTCAACCTGACTGAACGTTCTACCTTTGGCAAGGTCTGCACCTTCTACAGAAAGGTAATTTTCATCACCCCCTCTCACTGGCAAATTAGGGTTTGTGATCTTTGACCCTCTTTTTGCTTCCACAATACCTGTAACAAATGTTGATATGCCGGGAACACCCGCGCCATTATATTTTTCTTTAAACTCAATGGCCTCTTCATAATTAATAGGAGGATAAACTTTCTCCTGTTTCCCCTGGCTATGTCCCCTGCTATTTCGTTTGCTCCTAATGTCAAATGCATTGGCGCCTAGACTTGAAAAACTCTTATTGATAGAAGCCTGAATACCATCAATGGTCGTTAACATCCCAACCAGTGCAGAAATACCAATTGCGATAATTGCTGCAGTGAGTATAGTACGTAACTTATTTGCCTTAATTGACTTGATTCCTTCCCGGATATTTTCAGATAAATCCATATTCTGTTAATCAATTCTGAAACTTATACGTTCTATTTGTATATAATGATGTTATCAACCATTATTTTTATAAAATTAAGGATACGTAAGAATTTGGCAGGATGAGAAAAGTAGTTATTATACTGGTGGCTTTATTGGGGTTTGGTTGGAATACAATTGCTTCTCACATACTAATTCCAATGGATGAGACCCAGACCAACCATTTGAAAGCCTATGGAATCGCATACTGGATACTGGAACAAAGTGTGGAAATAGACTGGTTGCTAAATTACCGGGGAGGCAGTTTTATGTGCAAATACAGTCAGAAATTTGAAAATGAACTCATTATACGTGGTGTTAGCTATATGGTCATTTCAGATGCCGATGCGAATCAGGTACTCAGCGAGATCGCGAGCCCCAACTCCAATATGGATGCCATGAAACTGGAAAAGCACCCTAAAATCGCCGTGTACTCGCCTAAAAGCAAACAGCCATGGGATGATGCTGTTACACTTGTCCTTACTTATGCAGAAATTCCTTATGACGTCATCTTCGATGATGAGGTGATGTACAATGAATTACCGAAGTACGACTGGTTGCACCTCCATCATGAAGACTTTACTGGCCAATATGGTCGGTTTTATAATAATTTCAGGCATTTCCCATGGTATCAACAACAACAGAGAGAGTATGAAGAATCGGCGAGAAAGCATGGGTTTGCCAAAGTATCTCAGCTTAAACTTGCGATTGTAAAAAAAATCCAAAGCTACGTTTCCAGCGGCGGGTTTTTATTTGCGATGTGTTCTGCTACCGACACCTACGACATTGCGCTTGCGGCAGAAGGCGTTGATATCTGTGAACAAATGTTTGATGGCGACCCTGCAGATCCCAAAGCACAACAAAAACTTGATTTTAGTAAGACATTTGCTTTTCAAAATTTCATATTAGAAAGAAACCCTTTGATCTATGAGTATTCCAATATTGACAACCAGCCCAATGCGCGTGGAGGGTTGACAGAGCACAACGATTATTTCCAATTGTTTGAGTTTTCAGCCAAATGGGACCCAATCCCAACTATGCTTACTCAAAACCATGAAAAAATCATTGATGGATTCATGGGACAGACCACTGCATTTAAGAAAAGGCTCATTAAACCTGATGTGGTTATCATGGGGGAAACTAAGTCAATTGATGAGGCTCGATATATCCACGGTATATTTGGTAAAGGATTCTGGACATTTTATGGAGGACATGACCCTGAGGACTACCAACACCTGGTCAATGAAGAACCTACTGACCTTAATCTTCACCCTAATTCCCCTGGTTACCGATTGATCCTCAACAATATTTTATTTCCTGCTGCAAAAAAGAAAAAACAGAAGACATAGTACTCAGTTTATTGTAGGGTTAATTAAAATATAGGTGTATCTACATTATAATTGTAGGCTAACCAAAATTAACCCATGAAGCAGTTCATAATTCTACTATTGATCATAGTAGCATGTAAATCTTCACAAACAAGTAATGGTACCCTGCCAGATCTCAGCGAAGTAAAGGCATACCTTGGAGAGTCTTTTGAAACTTTCTCAAACAACTCTGAAACCTATGCACTCTACACAGTCACAACTGATAACAAGACAGTACATCCCAGAGTTAAGTATGTAGTTTTTGATTTAAGAGAAAGTAAAATCATTGAACAGGGGCTTATCAGACAAGGATATATCAAATGGATTGATGACTCCAGCATTGAACTAATGAATCTTCCAGGTGTCATAAAAGACGGTCAATCTCAAGAGGATTTCATAAAAACGATAAAATTACCTAAGAATAACCAAACCAAATTATGAAAAAGTATCTACTAATTGTTAGTGGCCTTCTGGCTGTTTTAGCGGTATTTTTAATACCAGCCGTCGAAGACTCAAAATTTGAGACATTAGCCACTAATGACGCCTGGGAAAAGGAAAAGGCAAAAAAAAGGTTCCAAAGACAAAATGGTTATGTGAAATTGGACGAACCTGACAAATTACAGGAATTTCACCGTGGTATCCGTACGCGGGAAGGAGAAAACGCTCCAGCTTATCAGCCTAATTACCGGTTTAAGGAATTAAACAAATTAAAATCAAGAAACCGAGCTTCGCGTAGAACTTCCAACACTCCTGGTGTGCTGGAATACATTGAGCGGGGACCATCAAACGTTCCGGGTAGAACAAGAGCTTTAGTGGTACTTCCAGGTGATCCAAGTCATAATACCTGGTTGGCCGGTGCATCAGGAGGCGGTATTTGGAAAACTACTAATGCTGGCGCATCCTGGGAGAACAAATCTGCGGATTTCCCTACCCTTGCGGTTTCCACCCTGGCCATGTCAGATAGCGACCCCAACATCATCTATGCAGGAACAGGAGAATATATCGCTTCTGCAGGAACCGCCATTGAAGGTGACGGAATTTTCAAATCTACCGATGGAGGAGATACATGGGTACACCTTACTGCCACTTCAGGAAGCAAAAACTTCATATCAGTAACACGGGTCATCGTTGACCCCTCAAATCCGGACGTGGTTCTTTCCTGTAGTGCACCAAACAGATGGGACAATGATTTTAATTCCGTTATCATGAAATCTGTGGACGGTGGAGCGACATGGTATAATGTATTCACAGTGGAAACTGGAGGGGCTGTTGAGCAACTAATAGCTGACCCTGACAATTTCAATATAATCTATGCCGCCCAAAATGGAGTAGGCGTGTTAAAATCAATTGATGCTGGTGAAACCTGGGAAATATCTTCATCAGGAATGTCACCTGATGGAAGAATAGAAATTGCTGTTAGTCCGGTAAATCCAAACAAAGTATATGCCTCTACTCAGGGTAGTTTATCAGGTAATGCTTCTGATTTATATGTCAGCAGTGACAAAGGTGTTTCATGGGACCTGGTTGGCGTAAAGTTTAATGCAAGTTCCGTCGACTTTCTAGGCGGACAGGGTTGGTATGACAATACAATAGTTTGTCATCCCTACAATGAAGACATTGTCTATTATGGTGGTGTAGGGCTGTTCAGAACAGAAATAACCAACGGTTCTAATTCCTCACAATATGTAGAATTTGCAGAGATTCCACCATTCATGGCATTCGTAAATTTTGGTGCTGATGCGGAAGGAGGAGCATTAGAAATCGGACCATCTGCTAATGGTGCCAGTGTAATCCTAAAATTTGGTAATGGGGCTTCTCAAATGGCTCACCGTTTCACGGTTCCAGCCAATGGTGGTTCCAATAACGACGGTGGTGCCGGAATACCTGCATCAGATTATAGTTATAATGATTATGTAGCGGTTCCTTTTGAAGTCTATGAAGTAGATGAAAATGGCACAGAAATACGTCAGCTCATGGTTTCATTCAGAGATCAGCAAAGAGATGGTGGGTTTAATTTAAATCCCAGGGACGATGTAAATGATCCCAATTTACTTACAGCCCGCGAATACGTATATATCAACAACGTTGATTATGATGCAACAACTCCTGATGCTAACATTACTACCAATGGTGGACATGAATACAATGAAATGTACTTTTTCTGGCCAATACTGGTTAATGGACAAACCTGGGACCCTGACAACCTGCCGGAATCATCTTTGAAGATACTGACCCAAACGGTGGAAACACTAAATGCAAGCACCCTTCCCATTGCTGACCCTTATGGTGACTATAATGGACTAAATTCATTTGATGTTTGGGGTGAAGATGTGCATCCTGACCAGCATTTTACTGTCGCTATTAAGGAAAATGAAGCCTCTGAAACATTCAGGATAGTATTGACCAATGATGGTGGTGTATTTGTAACTGATGAGTCCAGCGACCCGGGTGCTGTTAATGGGAGTTGGAACTTCTCAGGAAAAACTTACAATACCAGTCAGTTTTATGGAGCTGATAAAATGCCAGGGGGCGAAAGCTATATCGGTGGAATGCAGGACAATGGCACATGGTATTCTCCAACAAATACTAATGCCAATGATAAAACAGCCTACATTTTTGCAATAGGAGGAGATGGATTTGAAGTTTTGTGGCATAGCCAGGATCCTGACAAAATGATTGGCGGGTCGCAAAATAATGGATTGGCCAGGACAACCGATGGTGGCGCCACCTGGAATTCTGCCAGTGCAGGGCTTTCTGGTTCTCATCCTTTTATAACCAAACTAGCTGGTTCAAAATCAACTCCTGATGTCATTTATTGTGTAAGTTCTGCAGGGGTATTTAAGTCAAATAATTTCGGAGGAAGCTGGAATTTAACTCCAATTACAAGCAACTGGGTAGGAACTACCACTTTCCTGGATGTTGAAGTATCCAGGGCTAATCCTGATATTGTATGGGCCGGTAGCGGTATGGGTGTAAGTACTAAACTTCATGTATCCACTGACGAAGGTGTTACTTTTAGTGAAACTAATAATTATACCGGCACCACACTTGGCGCAATTTCCAGACTTGCGTCCCATCCTTCAGAACCTAATACTGCCTATGCTTTATTTAGTTTTGCGGAGGGGCCCAAGGTACTCAGAACCACAGACCTTGGTCAAACCTGGGAAGATATTTCAGGTTTTGACAATAATTCTACCAGCGCCAACGGTTTCCCTGATGTGGCTGTTTACTGCTTGTATGTAAGGCCCGACAACCCCGATATAATTTGGGTGGGCACTGAAATTGGAATCGTAGAATCCACCGACAATGGGGCTACATGGTCCTTCAATGAGGATTACATCAGTGCCAGTGTATGGGATATGAAGGGACAGGACAATGAGATTGTAATGGCCACTCATGGAAGGGGAATTTGGTCAGCAGTTCTTGAAGTGAGCCAAAATGGACTGGCTGCTCCACAGGTGACCAATGTTTACAATACCCCGGATGAAAAAGTGATCGTTGAATTGGAGTTTCAACTCGATTACGATGAATACGAGCTTTATGCTGATGGAAACCTTGTCTTTTCTGGTGCGAATGCTACGATTGGATCTGAAATGATCACCCTGACGGATTTGATGCCCGGTGATGTTTCATTCTCTACACGGGCAACAGTCAATGGTGCAAAAGCCGCCTCTACTGTCAAAATATTTCCGGTATTTGACCTGGATGAGCCAGCCAACAGTTTAAATACAGCTTTTGGTAACCCTCCAGCTTTTTATGGGGATGACTTTGCTATCACATCATTTGCTGGTAACCCTGCGCTACAGACTATTCACAATTACAACAATGACATGGACGCTTATTCATTGCTGGGAACCCCAATCACTGTTAGCTCCAGTTTGCCAATGTTGTACTATAGTGATGTAGCAATTGTTGAACCAGACCGTGATATTGTAAGTGTTGAAGCTACCAAGGATGGCATCAACTGGGTGAAACTGAAGAGTTATGACGCCAGCGAAAATGCCAACTGGACGGCTGCCTTCAATGCTGGTGCTGATGGTGACCGCTCTATGATGGTAGATCAGGAAATTGATCTGTCCAATTTCTTTGAAGCCGGGGATCTTATTCTGATCAGGTTTAGAATTCAAAGTGATGAGCAGAATGTAGGATGGGGTTGGGCAATCGATAACCTTAGTATCCAACAGGCTCCTACTGCTGTGAAGCGACCTGCTACTATTGATTTCACAATTGCACCAAATCCTGTGAGCAATGGTCAGTTGAGGATTTCTGCTACTGAAAATATTCAAATGATAGAATTGATTGACCTTAGTGGGAAAAGGACTTTGGTTAACAATTATGATTATCTAAACAATACTGCAATAGTTAACACCCAGGGAATTAATTCCGGAATCTACACATTGAGGGTCTATACCAAAAGCGGTTTTGACACTGAAAAAATCGTGATCAGTAATTAAAGGAACTGAGACAGGATGTTTAATGCATCCTGTCTCCTCTTGTTTCCAATGTCTCCATTATTTTAGCTTCTTCAGCCAGAAATTCTTTCCATCTGGTCGACACATATTCCTCTCCCATATATTCTTTCGCCAGTTCGAGGAAGTTGTGGTAATGACCAGCTTCAGACACCATTAATTCATAGTAGAATTTTTGCAATTCCACATCATTGATGTTTTTCCACAGCAGTTTGAACCGTTCGCAGCTTCTGGCTTCTATCAGCGCATTCATCAATAGTTTTTCTACCAGTTGCTGTTCCCTGCTACCACCTTTTTTAAGGATTTTTGAAAGTGCTACCACATACTCATCTTTACGTTGTGGTCCTAAAGGGTATCCCCTTTTATCAAGTTGATCAATCACTCGTTCGAAGTGGCTCCACTCTTCAGCCACTACTGGGGTAAGCATGCGAACCAGTTTGGACTTATCAGGGTATTGAACAATCAACGAAATGCAACTGGAAGCTGCCTTCTGTTCGCAGTAGGCGTGATCAACCAATATTTCTTCAATTTGCATTTCTGCAATGTTAACCCATCTTGGATCTGTAGGGAGTTCCAGTCCTAACGTTGTTTTTTCCATTATTTAATCAAAGAATTGCCACTTTACCCCAAGATCTATGACCTGTTGCTGTCCGGGATATAGCGGAGTTACAAAATACCCGTCGTTGTTTCGTTGGTTCAAATGATTCAGCTTGAAGAAAATCCTCATTTTGTCTACCTTAAAGTTAAAGAAGACATCTGCTACAAAATATTCATTAAACGTAATGTCGTTTTGCAAATAGAATTGTTGAATCACCGGATTGTAATCCAATCCAAAATATGCCGAACGGAAGTATAGATTTACTCCGAATTTTATTTCCATTGTACGCTTGAAAATCATTCCCTCCCAATAAACCTTTCCATAGCTATAAATTTTTGGTAACCTGATGGCATTGTCACTATCATTGTCGATGTTTGAGTATTTGAATTCATTAGTCACTACAATTCCATCTTTAAACTCATTGGTTGGGATCTTGGCTCTGACATTAAGTCCATATACAGATTGGATGATACTATTACCAGATTGCTGAGGTTCGGTTTGTTCGTTAAAAAACACATAGTTATCAATTGTTCGTAGTGAAAGCCTGGGTTGAAGAGTAACCCCCTTATAGCCAAGGTTCAGATGACCGCTCAATACATTGGTTAATGTTGAATTAAACTTAGTATTCCAATAATAGTGATTTCCAAAATATTGCTCATTCAACACCGTAGGTTGGTATTGGGTGATTTGATACCGGGCCTCAAATAATTTATTGGTGACATTGGCTTTAAAATCAAAGTCCCCGGTCTGCAGAAAGTCCAGCTTTCCTCCTAAGGTATTGTTTTCATTAATATCATACCTGAGGGTTCCGCCAACATAGATCTCTCCAACATCTCTGCTATTTTCAAAATACCTGAATTCATTGAAAACATCCCTTCTTTTAATGTAACCGCTGTAAAACCCCTTTTCAATGTCTCCTTTTATTCCAACTTCATTGGAGAAAACACGAAACAGGTTGGCTTCATTAGTGGTATCTGCACTTAGAAACAATTCATCGTAATAATCGGAATAAGCATCATATCCCGGGATGGAGGAACCATCGCTCACATCGAAATAAGTATTGCGTTGTGTAGTGAAATCACTTTGGTGATACAGCTGCAATATTTTTCCTATCCTATATTCCTGATAAAGGTGGAGGTTGCTTCGTTTGTCCTGGTTTTGTGCACCATTGAGTTTGATTGGTGAATCCTCATATTGGAACAGTTCCGCCCTTGAGGGCGATTCGGAATCAGAATACACGCCCCCTGTTTCTTCTACCTGATGGGCAAATCGCTGCACATGACCGAGTACAAGATATTTTTGATCCTGTGTCTGATAAAAGGAATATAAATCAAAAGCGGTGCTGATTACATTTTTGTCGCCTTTACTCAATGTTGGTCCTATTTGCTTATCTGATTCCAGCCTGGTGATATCGAACCCCACATTCCAGTTGGGGGATACATTTCTGCTGAAACCGAGATCAACATATGACCTTCCTATTCCTCCAAAATTTACATTTAGATCAATGAAAGGGCTTTTAGTGTTATAGTATTTGAATTGTGCAGGATCCTTAAAGAACGGGTCGTAGGCATCATACCCGGACCTTACTCCTACCACATTCGGGGTTTTATACCAAATCGGGAACAATGCAGTACCATTGGCCCCCAGGTCCTGATGCTGCCTGTGGGAACGATCAAAATACCCAAAGTTCTCCATATCATACAAACCCGTATCGATGCTATGAACCTTGTTTTGGTTGTATTTGATGTCTTCCAGAAGGTAATATTTAATAGTACTGGGGCCGTAAACCAAAGTTGTACTATCATCCAGGATCTGTGCCAACGACGGTATTGCTACCATTCCAAATATGAGTACAACTACACTTCTAATCATCAATCTCGCCTGTTCTCTTATATTGCCTGATGCTTCCTAATATCAACTGATCAAATGATGCTTTATTATTTACAAATTCTATTTCGATCGGAAGATAGAATAACTGCAAATTTCTCCATTCAGATGTAAAATCCCGCAGTTTCGTAAAATCTTTTTCAGTACAAACAATAGAAGCACTGTGTTTCTCAGCGAATGCCGCAATGGCCCTACATTCTTTACCAGTAAATTTGTGATGGTCCCTGAATTGAAAATGTTTGATCACTTGCCACGCTTCTGAGGCATATTCCTCAAATTCCAGAGGACCAGCTATTGCAGATACCAGGACAACCGGGGATTCCTGCGGTAATGTTCCTTCGTTATACCATGCGATGGGTGTACCATATTTAGTTTTGGTGAAGAACACAGGTGCATTGGTGTACCTTGCAATTTCACTAATCATATGATCCATCTGGTCCTTCGTCATGGCATCCGGGCATTTGGATACAACGACTATATCACTTCTATTTGCACCCCTCCTGCTTTCCCGCAACCTGCCCATTGGAAGCAGAAAATCCTGATAAAATGGTTGACCGAAAGTAGTCATCAACAGGTTTACCGACGGTATTACTGATCTGTGCTGAAAAGCATCATCTAGCAGGATGACATCTGTATCTTCATGATTCATCAGTATATTCGGTATGCCCCATGCACGTTCTTCAATCACGTTAACTGAGACGTCAACACCAAATTTCAGAAAAAACTGCAAAGGCTCATCCCCTACATCTTTGGCCAGATGCCCTTTCTGAACTTCCAGGAATCCCTTTGTTTTCCTGCCATAACCCCGGCTCAATGTAGCCACTTTAAAAGTTGGGTTCAGCAGGCGAATGAGGTATTCGACCATGGGTGTCTTACCCGTTCCTCCTACTGATAAGTTTCCTACAGAGATCACATTAGCTTCAAACTCAAATGATTTTTGGTAGTTGATGTTATACAGGTGATTTCTAAACCCGGTGATCATCCGGTAAAGTATTGCAAAAGGAAACAGGATCCACTTGAATATTGGCATTCGTGCTATTAAGGTGCTAATTTGGCACCAAGTTTAACACAATTCCCTATGAAAATAAAAGAGATTATCAACTCATTGGAACAGTGGGCTCCCCGAAGTTACCAGGAGTCATATGATAATAGCGGATTGATTGTTGGAGACCCCAACATGGAATTGACCAGTGCCCTCATTACACTAGACGCTACAGAGGATGTAATTCAGGAGGCGATACAGCATCAGTGCAATCTGGTGATCGCTCATCACCCGATTGTATTCAGGGGGTTGAAACAACTCAACGGCAAAAATTATGTAGAAAGGGTAGTGATTAAAGCCATTAAAAATGACATAGCCATTTATGCTATACATACCAACCTCGACAATGTGATCAATGGGGTAAACCATAAAATTGCAGAAAAAATCGGATTGGTAAATACCCGTATTCTGGCCCCAAAAAATGAGGTACTTTCCAAACTGGTCACTTTCGTACCTACCAAAAACAAATCGAAAGTGCTGGAAGCCATGTTTAAGGCTGGCGCAGGTCAGGTAGGTAATTATGATCATTGTAGCTTTCAGCTGGAAGGAACAGGCACATTCAGACCTAATGAAAAGGCAAATCCACACATCGGAGAGAGAAATCAGTTGGAATCAGTAGATGAGTCCAGGATTGAGGTAATTCTGCCTAAACACCTTGAAGGCAATGTGCTCAATGCCCTCAGGCAATCTCATCCTTACGAGGAAGTAGCCTATTACCTTACTGATCTGACCAATAAGCATCAGGAAGTAGGGAGTGGCATGGTGGGAGAACTGGCGAAACCCATGAAAAGCACGGATTTTCTTCATCACCTCAAAGAAGCTATGGAACTCAACTGCATTCGCCATACGGAGATGGTACATGAAGAAATTAAGAAAGTTGCTGTCTGTGGGGGAGCAGGAAGCTTTCTTTTACGCAATGCCATTGGTGCGAGGGCTGATGTATTTATCACCGGTGATTTCAAGTATCATGAGTTCTTTGATGCTGAGGATAAAATCATCATTGCGGATATTGGGCATTATGAAAGTGAAAAGTTTACAAAAGACCTCATTTATGACTATTTAAAAGAAAATTTAACTAATATTGCACTTCGTTTATCTAACGTGAATACGAACCCAATAAATTACCTATAATTTTATATGGATAATACCGTTGCAAAGAAGCTCGAAGCTCTTACGAAACTACAGAAGATTGATTCAGAGATTGATGAAATTAAAAAAGTAAGAGGAGCTTTGCCAGAAGAGGTTATGGATCTGGAAGATGAGATTGCAGGCTACCAGACCAGGGCAGACAAACAAAATCAGGAACTATCTGAATTCGAAAATAGCATTTCCACGAACAAGGCGAGCATCAAGGACGCTGAAAAGCTGATCAAGAAGTACGAGGAGCAGCAAATGAACGTTCGAAACAACCGGGAGTATGATGCCATCAGTAAGGAGATGGAGCTTCAGCAACTGGAGATTCAGATTCTCGAAAAAAGAATCAAAGAGGCTTACGTTAAAATCGAGGATAAAAAAGCTGAAATCGAGAAAACCAATGAGATCCTAAGCGAAAGAACAAAGGATCTTGAAACTAAGAAGAAGGAATTGGAAACCATTACTTCTGAAAGTGAAGGTGACGAAGATAAACTGCTAAAAGAAAGAGAAAAAGCCAGCAAACAAGTAGAGGAAAGACTACTGAACTCTTACAATAAAGTAAGAAAGAACATGAGAAATGGTCTTGCAGTGGTACCGGTAAAAAGAGGCGCTTGTGGTGGTTGTTTCAACGTGGTTCCTCCACAGAAACAGGCAGAGATCAGAGAACAAAAGAAAATCATCGTTTGCGAGCATTGCGGAAGAATCCTTTCTGATGTGGTAGACGAAATTGTTGAAGAGCCTAAAAAGGTTACAAGAAGAAGAACCAAGAAAGTCTAATTCTTCAACAAAGATAAATATCAGAGGCCGACTCATTTGAGTTGGCCTTTTTTATTGCAAAAAATTCACCTCATTCTATGCGGAACAGTATAAGCCAAAACCAGAATAAAGAATAAAAACATCCAGGTGCCAGAATCTAACCACCAACAGCCAGGAACCAAAAAAACTAAGAACTCAACAACGAAGCACCAAAAAACCTCACCTCACCCCCAATTCCGGGTGTCGGCCTTTGATGCCACGGTAGTAGTCCATCATCATTTTGACATCAGCCTCCTTGTCATCGGTTGGATAGAAAGGTTTCTCAATGAAAACGGTTTTCCTTCCGTAATCAAATCCTACCATGATAATTGGGACACCAGCATTTTTGGCGATATGCCAGAAACCGGTTTTCCATTTTTCTACATAAGAGCGGGTGCCTTCCGGGGTGACAGTAATTGAAAATTTATCCCGCGAATTAAAAATCTCAACGATTTGATCAACCAAATTGGTGTTTTTGGACCGATCTACGGGTACACCACCCACTGCCTTAAGGTACCACCCGACCAATGGTATTTTAAACAACTCTCTTTTAGCAAGATAAGATGTCTGTATCCGGGCTATGGATCTTGCAGCCACACCAACAAAAAAATCAATGTTAGAGGTATGGGGAGCCACGATTATGATGTATTTAGGAAGGTCAGGTTTTTTGCCTACCACTTTCCAACCAAAAAGCTTATACATCAATTTCATGAGGGCTCTAAACATACAGCATGGGATTTAATCCAGGTAATTCTCTTTAAAATCAGGAGTCTTTTCGATCATCTTCTGTGCCTCTTCATAACCCAAATCGAAAATCTCCTGTGCTTTTTTAAAGTCAAATGTCCCGTATTCTTTAAGACCGGGAGGATCTATAAAGATATCGCATTTTGACTTTCTTGCATAAGCGTTGTGATTGATTGCCAGCTGCAAACTCCTTTCCACCAGGTCTTTCATATTGCCCACATCCTCTATCTCACCGGCTGAATTGGTATGAATTCCCACAATTTTATCGCAATCAGACACTGGTTCAACTGGCAGGTTATTGAGGATACCCCCGTCAACATAGTAGTGACCATTCATGATCACGGGATCAAAGACAACAGGAATACTACAAGAGGCCAATACGATTTGCAGGAGGTTGCCCGATTTGATGTATTCCGATTTCCCTGTATTCACGTTAGTGACAGCCACGTGCAATGGAATTTTAAGGGCCTCAAAGGTATCTTCTTTGATGTACTCTTTGAAGATTTCGATGGCCCTGTCAATTTTCAGCAGCCCTTTCCAGCTTAGTGCGGGCCTTACAATTTTATAGAGACTTGTGGTCTCCACAATTTCAAAGATTTCTTCTGGTGAATAGCCATAGCAATAAAATGCCCCAACTATTGACCCTGCACTGGCCCCTGAAACAGCATCAAATTGGAGGCCGTGTTCTTCAAATGCTTTCAGTGCCCCGATATGCGCAATTCCACGGGCACCTCCACCTGATAAAACCAGCCCCTTTTTCATAATTACTCAGAAAACACCCCCATCGCAGAGAATTTTTCAATTCTTTCTGAGATTCTTTCTTCAGAGGATAGTTTCTTTAGTGCTTTTAAATGTTTTTTGATTTCTTTTTTGAGTTCTTCAGAAGCTGCTTTCATGTCGTTGTGTGCACCACCAAGCGGTTCTTTGATGATACCATCGATGAGTTTGTGCTGCAACATATCAGTGGCAGTAAGTTTGAGTGCCTCAGCAGCCTGCTCCTTGTAATCCCAGCTTCTCCATAAAATAGAAGAACATGATTCAGGAGAAATCACTGAATACCAGGTATTTTCCATCATCAATACCCTGTCTCCTATGGCAATACCAAGCGCACCACCAGATGCTCCCTCACCAATGATGATACAGATCACAGGTACTTTCAGCATGAACATTTCTTTGAGGTTTCTGGCGATCGCTTCACCTTGTCCCCTCTCTTCAGCTTCCAAACCTGGAAATGCACCTGGAGTGTCAATTAAAGTAACGATAGGTTTATTGAATTTCTCAGCCAGCTTCATCAGGCGAAGTGCCTTCCTGTAGCCATCAGGATTCGCCATCCCAAAGTTTCTGATCTGGCGCTGTTTGGTATTTCTACCCTTTTGCTGTCCGATAAACATGATTGTTTCGCCATCCAGGTCACCAAAACCACCCACCATGGCCTTATCATCTTTAACCGCCCTGTCTCCATGAAGCTCCACAAAGTCTTCACACAGGTCATATATATAGTCAAGGGTATAAGGTCTTTCAGGGTGACGGGAGAGCTGTACTCTCTGCCATCTGGTCAAGTTGCTGAATGTTTCTTTTTTGAGCTGCAGGATCTTTTTCTCCAACTTATCTACAGCTTCAGTCACGTCTACATCGCTCTCTTTGGCTAGTTTTTTCATATCAGCCAATTTTTCTTCCAACTCAGCGATGGGTTTTTCAAACTCCA
The DNA here is from genome assembly GCA_965243755.1 of Cyclobacteriaceae bacterium. Taxonomy (GTDB): domain Bacteria; phylum Bacteroidota; class Bacteroidia; order Cytophagales; family Cyclobacteriaceae; genus JANSWY01. The sequence goes on along the minus strand of CBDEVW010000006.1, from coordinate 766,338 downwards.
ATAGCATATAATCTTTTCAATTTGACGGGGCAAAGTTATCAATATTTTGATGTTAGAAAAGAGATTGGCAACTGTTAAATCGCCTTTCCTGCCTGCTTAAATTTATAAAGAAAAAACTTTAAAATAATTTCCACATAACTATTGCATATGAAAAACCAACCACATACTTTTGCATCACCTTTGAGAAACGCACAAGGGTAAACGCACTGAAAAGGCGTTATTATTGAAAGTACGGTGTGGTAGTTCAGCTGGTTAGAATGCCTGCCTGTCACGCAGGAGGTCGCGGGTTCGAATCCCGTCCATACCGCAAAAAGCTCTGAGAAATCAGGGCTTTTTTTTTGCACTTTTTTGTATTGTCGTTCAGCCAATTATTATGATAATTCGAAAGATATTGGGAAGGTCGCTGGGGTCGAATCCCAGCTACGCGCCCCGGTCCATACCGCAAAAAGCTCTGAGAAATCAGGGCTTTTTTTTTGCACTTTTTTGTATTGTCGTTCAGCCAATTATTATGATGATTCGAAAGAATTGGGAAGGTCGCTGGGGTCGAATCCCAGCTACGCGCCCCGGTCTACGCGACCCGGTCCATACCGCAAAAAGCTCTGAGAAATCAGGGCTTTTTTTTGCACTTTTTTGTATTGTCGTTCAGCCAATTATTATGATAATTCGAAAGATATTGGGAAGGTCGCTGGGGTCGAATCCCAGCTACGCGCCCCGGTCCATACCGCAAAAAGCTCTGAGAAATCAGGGCTTTTTTTTTGCACTTTTTTGTGTTGTCGTTCAGCCAATTATTATGATGTTTCGAAAGATATTGGGAAGGTCGCTGGGGTCGAATCCCAGCTACGCGCCCCGGTCTACGCGACTCGATCCATACCGCAAAAAGCTCTGAGAAATCAGGGCTTTTTTTTGCTCTTTTTTGTATTGTCGTTCAGCCAATTATCATATTTCGAAAGATATTGGGAAGGTCGCTGGGGTCGAATCCCAGCTACGCGCCCCGGTCTACGCGACTCGATCCATACCGCAAAAAGCTCTGAGAAATCAGGGCTTTTTTTTTGCACTTTTTTGTATTGTCGTTCAGCCAATTATGATGTTTCAAAAAGCTATTGGGAAGGTCGCTGGGGTCGATGTATATTAGAAAGTGGTCATACTGCTCACCGCTAATCTAGTAGTTGTCCATTCTGGTATCTTTCTTTCTTTTTAACCGTTCCGCCAGAATAATAATAGACCCATTCGCCTTCTCTCTTGCCGTTTTTGTAGTATTCCTTTCGCTCTAACTGCCCGTCATGGAAATAATAAAGGAATTCACCTTCCTCCAATCCATTAATGTAAAAGCATTTTTTTACCAATGTACTGTCTGACCAATAGTGGATCCATTCCCCATGTTTCGCACCCTCAAGGTACTCACCGGTACTGGTAATTGCACCAGACTCATTAAATGCCTTCCATACCCCCGACTTCTTTCCTTTGGTATAATTGCCCTCTCGTTTCAATTTACCAGATGCATAATACCATGCAGCTCTGCCCTCCTGCACTCCCTCAATGAAGTTGGCTGTTTTATTTAGTGTGCCATCAGTTCTGAATACTTTCCATTCTCCATGCAACTCTCCATTCAATGTGGAACCGCTCCTTTTTATCTGTCCATTCTCATGCAGCGTTTCTTTTTTCTCAAGTTGAGCTAATAATTGATTATTAGTAAGGAGGCAGATTAAACTGACTATAAAATATTTCATATGTGTGTATATGGTACTAGCAAAATACCCTCAAATTGTATTACCGAGCACAGTTGATACACCGGGTACTCGCAGGCATTAATAATAACCTGTTGATGTTTATTTCACTCCCACATTTGGAGCACTTACCAAATTGATCGGAACTAAAAAGACCCAACCATCTTTCAAGTGCTTTCAGATTGTTTTTTACCAGAGTGATATCTTCATCCTTCCGCATCCTGATTAATCAACCTAAAATGAAAAAATATACATAAGACAATATTACAGCGTACCATTTGCTAACTAAGCTTAGTTGGCACTGCGTTTGTCAGCTATGCAGCCATAAAAAATTCACAAAAAACACAGTAACACTATGACTAAGCGTTCAATATTTATCAAAACCATTATTGCCCTTACATGCATCATCTACCTTGGCTCCTGTAAAGAAGATGAAATCGAAAATAATCCGCCTACAATCAATGACCAAGACTTTATTGTACCTGAGACTGCAGATATAGGTATGTCTCTTGGTTTTATTATGGCCTCTGACGAGGATGGCGACAACTTATTATTTGATATTATCTCAAGAAATGACAATGAGGCCTTCGGTGTAAACAGAAGTTCAGGGGAAATTGCTATTACCGATATTGGCATATTAGATTTTAACAGGTCGAATCCTTATACACTAGTTGTGAAAGTTGACGATGGTTACAACACAGAGACAGCATACATCGATCTAATGGTGTCAAAAAATGATCCATTAATATTGTTAGAAGATAGCTTTTATTTCAATGATGGTGTATTCATCGATTACGGTGAATACGAACTCCATTATTTGACCAGTTTTTATCTTACCGATGGAGAATGGACCTTGAGTGAAAACTTTAATCATGATACTGAGGAGCAACAAATCCTTTTATCTTTAAACTTGCATTCACCTGGAAATCACTTCAAAGATGGAACGTATTTATTCGCCAATGATGTTTCATCTATTGATTTGGAAGGTCAGAATTTTTTTAGAGATGGCTATATTTATTTGGATGGAAATGGCAATAAGCAGATCTTCGAAACCTTTGACGATTTGGAACACGACAAACTTTTCATCGTAACCGATGGAAAAATTTCAGTTACTTCCAGACAAGCAATTTACACCTTACGTGCTGAACTTAAAGTTGTTCACTTCAATAGGAAAATCCAGCAGTTTGAAGAATCTTATGATATATCTTTCACTTTCACAAGTAGAATGAAATTTTTTGATCGGTCAAATTAGCCATATCATTTCAGTCGCTTGTGGTCGCAAGCGACTTAATTCGGTTAATAATGACCATTTAAATACTATCTCTTTTCACCATTCATAATAAGCAAAAGATAAACAAATATTAAAATATCCGGCTATGTTTGAGGTAAATGGAAATACAGGAAAAAAAGATTGGCATCATCGGTTGTGGATGGCTGGGGCTTCCACTTGGTGCTCATCTGGTGAACAAAGGATATCACGTCAATGGTAGCACTACTACTGTAGGCAAGTTCACACGAATCAGAAAGGAAGGCATTAACCCGTACAGAATCAACCTGGCAAGTATTGATAAGAAAGCCATCACTAGTTTTCTTGCTATTGACACCTTAATAATTGCCGTCCCTCCCAGCAATCAACAAAAAGACCTTAAAGCACAACTGGTGGCGTTGAGAGATTTTATTCTCGCCGAAACTCGGCATATACAAATCATATTTGTTAGCTCAACGTCCGTATATCCGAATACTAACAAAGAAGTCAGTGAAGAAGATGCAGCCTACATTGAAACTCCCCGCTCCAAAGCCATCTTACTTGAGTTGGAAGAGGTTTTCACAAAGAGCAGATTAAATACTGTGGTGATCAGGTTCGGCGGGTTATTCGGGCCTGACCGTGAACCTGGCAGGTTCCTTAGAAACAAAACTGAAGTTTCTGGCGGGACAAACCCCGTCAACATGATCCATCTGGATGATTGTATTGGCGTGATCGATTTTATGATCCAACACAAAGTGCTTTCAGGTATTTACAATGCCTGCAGTCCGTTGCATCCTGATAAAAAAACCTTTTACACCGCTGCTTCACTTAAGTTAGGCCATCAGCCTCCTGCATTTTCCGAAGATCAGCGTGATTTCAAATTGGTTTCGAGTCAAAAATTAATTGAGCTTGGTTATTCCTTCAAATACCAAACCCCTCTGGAAGCGCTTTAACCTGGTTAAAAAAACAATCTCCGGAATCGTGTTTCCCGGAGATTATGATGGTGAAGTTTAGATTTGATTTAGATCCTGATGAACAAGGTGTTCGAGCAATAGTAAAGACAGCTAGCATAGTAGTTTTAGTCACATAAAAGTGCAGTAAGGTTGTTAATGTGTTCTAATTCAAATATTAAGAATAAATCAATGCGAAAATTCTACAATGAACCAAGCACCACTACTGACTGACGAATGGTATATTTCAGTGATCGAATGGAAAGATTAAAGTCCGATATTTGAGGACAATTCAAACATCGGGAGGTACATGGCGATTAGAATAACACCTACTATCAATCCTAAAAAAATGATCATCACGGGCTCTACAACGGTCCCCATGAGTCCCGTCTTGTGTTTTACACTGTCGGAATAATTCCTGGAAAGCTTATCAAAAAACTCCCCAAGCTTATTGACCTCCTCACCTACTTTGATCAGGGCAATCATTTCATGGTCAAATATCTTGTAGCGTGCCAGGGTACTGTTTAATGATTTTCCCTTGATGATCTGGTCCCGGATATGACTGATGGGTATTTCCAGGCTTCTGAAATTGATCATATTTTTCACCATATCCAGTGCATTCATGATAGGCACATCAGAGCCCACCAATAAAGCCATACTGGTACAGAATCTGGCCAGGTAGATGCTTCGGTAGATTTCGCCAAAAACAGGAATAGCAAGAATAACCCGTTCTTTAATTATTTTCAGTTTGGGGTTGCTGGAGAAATAAACATTGAGGCCGATGAGTCCGGCTATCACAAATAAAATTAGCCAGAAGTAACGGTTAATAAACTTCGAAAAATCAATGATCACTTTTGTAATCCATGGCAGATCACTTCCAAACCTGGCAAACACCTGTTCGAACATAGGAATGATAAAAAACATCATAAATGCCACGGCCCCAACAGAAGAAAACAAAATCAGTATCGGATAGGAAAGCGCATTCATCAATTGCCTTCTTTGTGCCAGTTTCTCTTCATAATATTCATACAGTTGCTGGAGCACATTACTTAATTTCCCGGTCTCCTCTCCAATACGTATACTGTAAAATTCATAATTGGTGAAAAAACTACTTTCTTCCATCGCACGGGACAGTGATTTTCCTTTCACGACCTCCTCATGAATATCCGCTATCTTTTGCCTGGTTTTGGCAGATTTAATTTGATTCTCAAGAATTTCAAATGCATACCGTATATCAATACCTGAATCAATGAGGTTGAACAGTTGGTGATAGACATAGGATTTCTCTTTGTCACTGATTTTGTTTCCGGTAAGAGAAATGTCTTTGTTCCAGATGGATTCTTCCTTCTTGCTTTTACCAGGGGACGATGTATTACTTGCTAAATCACTCAGGTTCATCGGTATTCGCAAATTTAAGGAGTTGTGCTGAAGAATAAGTCTTTGTCAGCAGGATATTACCCAGCCTGTTGTAGTGGTCACGGTATTCCAAATTGCAGGAAGTAACCGCCCCATCCGTTAGTTCTATTTCTTTTAATTGAGCTTTGATTGAGAACGTATCAATCATTGGGCTCTGAATTCTTAACATTACAGAATCCATCAACACATAGCTTATTGGTCTGTCGCTCATGAATTTGAGGGTATCTCCATTAAACTCCACCTTATCTGAAAGTGCCACATCGTTCTCCAGCAAATAGTGGATCCTGGAAAGTTCATTGACGGGAAGTGCTTTGTGCATAATCTGGGCACTATATTGCGAGAGATAGTAAAATATTCCTCCCGCCAGCAGGATCAGTAAAGCGGTGAGCATCATGACGACCATGAGTTCGACCAGGGTAAAAGCTTTCATTCTCATGGTATAGCGTACATCAGGCGTTGAAAATTAGCTTGCTGAAAATCAAGGCTGTCAGCAACTGATCCCTTGATGATCCATAGATGTTCTATTTCATCATGCGGATAAACATCCACCTTGATCCGGTCTCCTTCCTCATCGATCAGGAACAGGCCTTCATTGTTTTTCTGCTGAGCCACCTGTTCGACATGATATTTGATTTTCATCTCCAAATTCGATTGCTTGGAGTTTTCCAGGGAAGTAAGCGTATTGAGATAGATCATGATGGCAATTGAGGAAATGATGCTGATGATCACCATAGCCACCAGAACTTCTATCAGTGATGATGCTTTGAGTTTCAATCCAGCCATTGCACTATTTGATTTTGTTCCTCATAAAACCACAAATCGCTGGTAAGAAACCCAGGATTGAGGTGATCAGCATTGATCTCGGTATTGAATATGTAGTTTTCGTATATGGCCGTTAGCGTCCTCACTAAAAACTTCCTGGTGGTAAGGTGCCCGGCTATCTTGCCATAGGATTCTACAAATCCGTTGCAATAGACGGCTCCTTCAATGGTGGCGGTATTTTCCAGCTTAATGACCCGCTGATTATATTCATCATTATCACCATTAATAACAACAAGCCCCTGGATATCCGAACCTTCAGACAACAGTATTCCTGCTGGTGGTTTATCATTAAAGACTCCTAAAAACGAGGGGTAGACCAGCTCAACATCCTTTCTTACAATAATAGAATCTGTCGCAAAAATCTGGGCCCTTCCTACGAATCCTGTGTCCAACTCTATGACCGGTGCTGAAAGGATCACATTATCAAGGTGGGCATCCCGATGGATAAAGAGTCTCTTAGTGGCATGAACCCAGATCTTGCCCTCAAGTGAATCAGAAATAATCATACTGGACCCTGAAATGGTCACCAGCGTGTCGTTTCGAAATGAGTTAGTCATAGAGAAACCAGGTTCGAAACGAGCTGTGGTTTCAAAAAACTCTTTGTATTTACCCTCAGCAATGTTTTCGAATACTTCTAGTCGATCATCATCCAGTTCCGGCAACTCATCGTCACTGTCTCTTTTCTCTCCATAAAGCAATTGATCGTTTTGATAACCTATTCCAACAAAACCACTTTGAATTCCAGCTTTTGGAAGGTAACAGGTGCCAATGAGCCGTGTGGTTCCAGAAACAGAGACCGGCCTGAATTCATCCACCAGAAACAAAGCTGCTTTTCCCATTTCCGACAGCACATTTCCCCGTTGAAATACCCGTCGCAAGGTGTCTCCGTGATGAAAAACCGTAAGGTCAAATACATCCCAACCTCCCCAGGGGTACCGGTTCAGAAGCATTGCTTCCGGCCCACCTTCAAACAGCTGAATTGTCTCTGGCTTATTGTAATCCAGGTTTTTGATCGCCAGCGCCAATTCCAATCCAGACTGGTAGTTCTCCACCAGTTTAATCCGCTGCTGATAGGTAATGCGTTCCAACCGGAAGTAATAAGCCGTCAGGATCATGCCGGATAGTATCAGCGTCACCAGAATACCGATCATCAGGGTGTAGGAAAGTGCTCCTGCTTGTAAATGATATCTCTTCAAGATGTTTGATTCAATGGAAAGCCAAAGTTAAAACAAGTGCTGTTATTCTAAAAAGATCAACATAAGACAACATTTTTTGGTCAGGCAGCCATCCCGCCTATGTGTTGGCACAGAATTTGGCATAGGCCGATTCATAACCATTAAAACATGAAACTTACGATGAAAAACTTATTACGAGGCTCCATTCTGATGGTCGCCGCAATCTCAACACTTTGGCTCTCTTCCTGTAATGAAGATGAGGGTGACAATGGAGAACCAGTCATTGCAGATCAGGAGTTTACTGTACAGGAAACTGCTATCAATGGCACATCACTTGGAGCCATTCAGGCCACCGATCCCGATAATGATGATCTTACTTTTGAGATTTTCTCTGGTAATGAGCGCGGTGCATTTGCCATAAACATCAACTCCGGTGAATTAACTGTAGCTGACATTACAGCAATAGACTTTACGACCTCCGATCCATTTGTACTCACGGTGGATGCCAGTGATGGTAAACTCACCAGCTCCGCGGAAATCACCATAGTGGTAGTACAGTCCAATACAGCTCCTTCCATTGAAGATCAGACCTTTACCATCGATGAAAATGCCATGGCCGGTGAAATAGGTCAGGTGGTGGCAACAGATGCCCAGACTTCTAACCTACAGTATTTTGTAACCAATGGAAATGAAGAGGGAATCTTTTCCCTAACTGCCGGAGGCATTTTGCATCTGACCAAAGCTGAAATGATTGATTATGAAAAGACAGAAAAATATACCCTCACGATCCAGGTGAGTGACGGGCAGCTGACAGCCCAGGCAGAGGTTACTGTTCATGTAAATAACATCGCTGATGGAGGTACAATAGAAGTTTTAGGTGAAACATTCACACTTATAGACGGCCATGTCGCAGATTATGGGCAATGGGGTCCTCATTACAACCTTGATTTCATCACAACTGACGGTGAGCTGGTGTGGAGTAATGAGTATGAGGACTATATTTCCGAAAAGTGGAACATTGTAGTCTACAGTGAGTTGTTGTCACCCGGCACGACTTTCGAAGATGGTCTTTACCAGTATGCTCATGAAGATACCCCATCCGATCAGTTGGAAAATCTGCAATACTTCAACTACTCGCTGATCGCCATCGATGGGAACGACAATAATGAATTTTTCCAGACTCCAGACGATATGGAGAAAGATAAATATTATGTGGTCACAGGTGGTACTGTTTCTGTGGTGACTAAACAAGCATTTTATACCCTTTCATATGACATATCAGTGGCTGAATATGACCTGAACACAGATGAGACAGGAGAATCATTCGATGTTTCATTCACCTACACAGGAAGGTACAAGTATACCGACGAATCTAATCGACCTGGGGGAAGGAAAATGGCGAAAGGAATTGCTAAAAAACTGCCCCTCTGATTAATCGGGTGATCAGAAGGTTGAGAAAAGAAGGTGTCTGTAAATGGTCACCTTCTTTTTTTGAGGTGTTTTTTGTTCACAAAGAATAATTATTCCAGGATATGACATCCACTTTTGAGCAGCGATCACACTTTCAGAAAACACCCAAAAATTTGGCAGAAACAGTATCTCTGGGCACACCATTTTGGTATTTGACAGCCAATGTGGAGTCATTAGGGAATAAAGTGATGATCTTCCCATGACGCTGGCCGTCTTTTAGTGAGCCATATTCTTTGAGTTCTCCTGCCGGCTCAAAAATTTTATAATCACCATTGAGCAGGCCATTCTTGTAAGTTACCATATTTCGCAAGTCACCATTAAGGTTCCAGGAGCGCCACTCTCCTATTTTCCTGCCATTGTCATAATAGCCCTTTTTCACCATTTTTTTATCCAGGAACTCCTCGTACTTCCCATGCAGCAACTGGCCACTGTATCCACCCTGACTCTGGTAAATCTTATTTGACTTAAACCAGGTATATTGCACCTCATCATTGATCTTGGGTTCCTCCTCAATGCCCTGCACCTGAAATGTCACCAACGTATCTCCATGATTGATAGAGACTGTGTAAGCATTACCAATAGGCAGAAACTCACTTTTGCAGCTGACTAGTCCCCATATGGAAATGACACTCAAAATCATAAATCTACTGGCCATATCAAAGACTGGTTTTAGTTGAATCATAATGGTTTTTTTGTTCTTATTTTTTTAGTCTGAGTTCTTAGTTATAGTTCTTGTCCTGAGCATGCATGTACATTTAACACCAAAGGAGGCAAATTCAAAATTCAAATTTCAAAAATTCTAAACTCAAAATTCACTGGTGTCTGGAATAAATCTCAGAAAGAATAATTTTAGCTGAATACACGCAGTAGACACTCTTTTTTGGTGAATTTCTAAAATGAAGGTAGTATTTCATGTAATTTCCATTTTCTTGTAGAATCACACCTTCCACCGCTTTTGCCGCGGAGGCACTTACTTTTTGAAAGACCAAAAACTAAGGAAAAAGTCTTTGGGAAATTATTAGCACACGGCCTCCCAATGCCCCTTTTCGCGCAAATCCTGCCCAATCCTGCAACACGGCCATCATCGCACATGCCGCCCGCCATTTCCCATCCTCCCCAATTAAGAATCACATTTGTCCAAAATAATCATACTTGAATTAATTTTTCCCGGACACCAGTAACTCTAAACTCCAAACTCAAAACCCTAAATTCTAAATTCAAAACTCTAAACTCCAAACTCTAAACTCTAATACCCCTCATCAGCCAGTCTGTCGGCTAATCTTTGTCCGATTTTGACCCCCCATTCTTCGCCTGCTGCCATGGAGTCTCTGGTGATACCTGGAGTAGCCTTAGCGTATTTTTTTCCTACGGGAGACTGATAAAATTCGATAATACCATCAAGGTCTGATTCATCAAGGTATTTGAAGTAAACAGGTGCAAGCATTTCCACCAAATCATCCAGGGATGTCTTTTTGAATTCGGTGTGTAGTTCATCCCATAGTTCTGAAGGAACATCATTTCTGGTGTTTCTAATGGTTCCCATCATTTGATCAATTGCGGTGGCAAAAGTTTCTTCAGCACCTGTAAGTATAAGCATCTTTTTGACTTTACCCGTGTAACTACTGGATTGCGAGAACGAAGGAATGGCCAGGCAGATGCCAAGGAGGAGTATGAAAGTATGTTTCATTACGTAAATTTTAGTTGAATGGTGAAGATAGATGATTTTCTTAAGTTTTGGGAGTTGGGCACGCCAGACTGAAAACGAAGTTTTTGGTATTTCTGGAAAATTCTAAGTCTGCTGCCTGCAGTCAACAGGAAACTAAAAGCCAAAAGCCAAACAGCCAAAAGCCAAAAGCCAAACAGCTAAAAAGCCAAAAACTAACCACCAAAAAAATGTTGCGCAAGTTGTGTCCATGAGTTGCGCAACCTGGACTTCCGGGTTGAGCAACCTGGCGTTCCGGGTTGAGCAACGCAGGCGTGAGTGTTGAGCAACACAGCGCTCTGGGTTGAGCAACCTGGCACGGTATGTTGCGCAACACAGGAACATGTCTTGAGCAACACAGGAACGTACCTTGAGCAACCTGGAACAATAGCCTGAGCAACGCAGGAGGATCGGTTGCGCAGGAAGTTTTTGCACTTTTCCATATCGTTCATCCAAGTACTGTGCAGATCGTAAGATCTGACAGCACAACAAAAAGCCAAATAGCCAAACAGCCAAAAGCCAAATAGCCAAAAGCCAAAAGCCAAACAGCTAACCACCAAAAAAATGTTGCGCAAGTTGTGTCCATGAGTTGCGCAACCTGGACTTCCGGGTTGAGCAACCTGGCGTTCTGGGTTGAGCAACTCAGGCGTGTGTGTTGAGCAACACAGCGCTCTGGGTTGAGCAACCTGGCACGGTATGTTGCGCAACACAGGAACATGTCTTGAGCAACACAGGAACGTACCTTGAGCAACCTGGAACAATAGCCTGAGCAACGCAGGAGGATCGGTTGCGCAGGAAGTTTTGCGGTGCATTCTTTCTGTCTGATTAAAGGCTATGGGTATAACGAGGAGTACTTTGATGAGCCTTCACTGGCACCAGTTTAGTGAAGCTCAACTGGTGCCTAACAAATTTCAATAAAGAAGTTTGCAACTTCGACCTACTAGCCTACTACGGTTAAATTTGGCCACTTCTGGAATTTTGCTTAATGGCAGTTGCAAACATCTACAGTTCCATTTTTCAATTAATTGGTGGTCACCATTTATTCCAGGGTAGAAAAGAAAGTGCAAAAACAAGTAACAAGCCTATCAGGTATCGATTGTACGTTTCGCTTTCCGGGACATAGAAAAAATCATATGTCCTGTTATGATACAGTTCGATTTTTCCTCCAACCTCCAGGTCAAAGCAACTTGCACCATATAACTCCACACTACTTATACCCTGTGGGTGTTTAAATTGTACAAAAGATCCGCCGCGGCTTCTTTTACAAACTTTATCAACCACCGTAAAGCTACTTATGGAATTATCTTCCATGAGCTGATCAATGATGTGCGTAAGTCGCCAATAGTATGCAAACATAACCAGTATAATTACTTGAGCTATAGTTCGATAAATCAAATACTTCTTCTTCTTCATCTGCTAATTGTCCTTTTTCTACTCCTGTTTTGCAGAAGTTGCTTCGGATACCTGATTATCCAAAACCTCCGCAGGAGCCTTTCACTGGCGCCAGTTTAGCGAAACGCAACTGGTGCCTAACATATTTTATGAAAGCAGCAATATAGAAGTTTGCAACTTCGATTCTCTAGCGTAATGGGGTAAAATTTGGCCACTTCTGGAATTTTGTTTAAAGGCAGTTGTAAACTGCCGGGATTGGTGGACGTAAGTTACAAACTTATGCCCAAGTTGGTTCTCTTTATAATTTTCAATTCATTAAAATATACGGACTGGAGTCCTCAGTTTCAGTGTAATCACAGGTTGAGGACAACCAAGATTAGTCCTCACGATTAGTTTGGTCCTAGGTGGATGACAACTAGTGACAGTTGAAGTTTAACCCATTTGTTTTAGTAGCGGAGGGGCATCCAAGGCAAGCGTGAATCATTTTGACCGTGGATCAATGTATTGCATTAATAAGCATTGGATGGTCAAAAGAATTTTTTGAGTTGGTCTCCGCGACCCGGTCTCCGCGACCCGGTCCCTTTTATTTTGGGGTGCGGCCCTCCAATTCGTTTTCTTTGGCCTGCGCGGCGTGTGTAGATAGTGGAAATATCTACATTATATACAATTCTTTCTCTATAAAAAAAGACCTGTCATTTATTAACAACAGGTCCTTTGATGAGCCGAAGTTGCAAACTTCTTCGGTTCCATTTTTTATTTGATTTGTGGGCACCAGTTGCGCTTCGCTAAACTGGCGCCAGAAAGTTGCCAGAGTTGGCCCGAGTTGAGGATGTTCTTTTTTAGTACCAAAATTTAATGATGTTCAAATATTTGCACCCACAGACTATCATACCGCATCCACAATTTTTCAAGATGATTAGCGATCATAGTTGAGTCCGGAGATGTATTTATCACATCTAGTTTTTCTTCCAATTTATACATCATAGATTCTGTTTTCTCCGGAAAAAAAATACGCAAACTATCCGGGTATTTTTCATAAGAAAAGTATACTCTCCCTCCTACTTTACACTGATTATCCTCTAGCTCATAGCTAATAACACCTTGATATCCAATATCTAAACTCAAAATACAAAATTTATTTTCGTCAAAATAGAACTCTATATAATCAAGATCCTGATTAATGGTATCAATATTCTCAATAGAATACCAACTTCCATACAAGTCATTTTGCGAATGAGCATTCAATGAAATAATAGTGACGATAAAAAAAACCGCTATATAATTAAATATTTTCATCAGGTTCTTGGTTACTGATCAAAGCATTTGCTAATATCTCCAGTTTTTCATCCAATCTAAAAATTTGATAAAATAATCCCAGTCACTTTATGAAAATAGAAATGAGCCGCAAAACCTCCATAAGGTTAGTTTTCCTTCGCTGGGGCCAGTTTAGCGAAACGCAACTGGTGCCTAAAAATTTTATGAAAGCAGCAATATAGAAGTTTGCAACTTCGGTTTACTACCTACTACGGTTAAATTTGGTCACTTCTGGAATTTGCTAAATGGCAAATAATAATCTACTAGTTAAAGGCTGATTCATAAAAAAATCTACTCCACCCTGCCGCACCAATCCCTAAATCCTGTACATCCTTTAATCTTTTAAATCCTGGTTCAGACATTGGAAGCTCGAAGATTTCGTGGATGCATAGAGTCCTGAAACTCATTTCTACAATAATCCCGGATTACAAATCCTACAGGACTGCTCATCTTTTTTAATTAGGAACTCATTTCCGCTATCGCTCAAATGCGCTCCAGCGTGAGATAGTGGGATGGGTTTTTGTTGCAAATTCCAATCTTATCTCCATAAAAAAAGACCAGTCATTTATTAACAACAGGTCCTTTGATGAGCCGAAGTTGCAAACTTCTTCGGTTCCTTTTTTTAACTGATTTTGTGGGCACCAGTTACGCTTCGCTAAACTGGCACCAGAAAGGGGAACGCATTTCCGCTATCGCTCAAATGCGCTCCAGCGTGAAGTCCGAGCAATTAGACCTGATCAATCAATTGGACGAAGAAGATAAGTCCACTGTCTTTAAAATCATTGACACCATGCTTACCAAAAAGAAGTTCCAGAACTTCTTTCAAAAAAACCTGCCTGCTGCCCAATAAAAAACCCATCCGAAGATGGGCTTTTGATTTAATATTTAATAGGTTTCCGAACTCTCAACCCTACCGGTTTCATCGTACAGGATTCTCTTTTTTAGACGTCCCTTCTTATTGTATTTATCAACCTGTTTGAGCTCACCACTTGGATAGTAAATCTTTAGCTTTCCTTGTGGAATGCCTTCTTTAAAACACCCCTCAATCCGCTTATTCCCGTTTGAATAATATTCAACCTGTTCTCCTTCGCATTTCGCCTCACAACAACAATATCCTATAAAATCGGGATGAGAAGTTGGTGGCTCCAAACAAAGTTGAACTTTGGCCGAATTAACCGTATCCACAACAGAATCCAAGCTTGTAAAATGATAATCTATAAGATCATCAGAATAAATCGTTGAAAGTCTATAATTCCCAGTCTCTGGAAGATAAACTATACCACTGTTATTCTTTGGATAATAAGTTGAATCTCCTTTCATCAAAGTAAAAAACCCAACTCTTCCAACAGTATCTGTACATTGATCAAATAGATAAAGCTCAAATTTAATTGTCTGAGCATCACTTGGATTAAAACCTATTAAACACACAAACAGAAAAATAAGTATGCTCTTCATAACATTATCGGTTTGGAATAAATGTAGTATTAACCAGCTTTTTGCGGTTAAATATTTGGCCACTTCTGGAATTTGCTTATTGGCAGTTGCAAACTGCCGGTATTGGTGGACATAAGTTACAAACTTATGCCAGAGTTGGTTAGGTCTGTTTATTTTAGATATCCTGCCCTTCTTCTTACTAACCATATGATCGAAACAACCACAAACCACAAACTTAATAAATACATAGCCCATTTAATTAGATTATAACTCTCATCTGACCTATATATAATTGACTCTGTTGGATTGTTAGGGTTATAATGGACAATAACACTGTCGCCAACTTTTCCAAGTGAATTTAATTCTTGTTGAGCTAACAATTTAGATCCATAAGCTTTGAAAGTAAACTTATTCCCAATTTCATCTCCAAAGTACATAGTTTGACCTACTTTGTATTTATATTTTATATCAAATACGTATTTAAAATCATCTTTTTTGAATTTTTTCTTAGCAACACTTGCCATTTCAATTGCAGCTTCACCTTCAATCCAATCAGTAGTTTTATACCTCTCAATAATCTGAGTAATATTTTGATATATCATAAATGCTACAATCAATGGAATACTATAAATTAGAGAGAACCGTTTAATGTTCATTTCATCCTTTTTATCAAATTAATCTTCACTGGCGCCAGTTTAGCCAACCTCATCTGGTGCCTAAAAATTTTATGAAAGCAGCAATATAGAAGTTTGCAACTTCGATTCACTAGCATTACTACATTTAAATTTGGCTACTTTTGGAATTTACTTAATGGCAGTTGCAAACTGCCGATATTGGCGGACAAAAGTTACAAACTTATGCCAGAGTTGGCAGGTCCAAGGTTCTTTTCCATATCGTTCATTCAAGTACTGTGCAGATCGTAAGATCTGACAGCACAACAAGAACAACTAACATCACCTTAAGGACTTCCCGAGTTCCGTATATAAGCCTGTATAAAAGTCACGCCTCCTTCATGACGACAGCCACATAGCCAGTAAACAGGTAACCGCTATGCTTATCCCTAAGTCGCGCCAGACAATTCGGTTTTGACTGTGAGTATACTTTCTCGACACTTCAGCAGAGGTTCATTCGCATTCGTCTCTTTTATACTTACATGATGCCTAAATGACACCTTTTCCTTGACCGCTCATTACCAGAAAATTACTCTCCCAGCACCACAAGGTAGTTTGAAGGCTACTCCTGCAAGTCGCCTACAGTGGGCCTACCACCATGACTGGCCGTCCGCCTTATATACAGCATGTGAAAGAACTATACTCCGAGCTTTCACTTCTCGGCACACCTGGCGCCAGAAAGGGGACTGTATGGTTATTTTTTGAAGCTAAATATTAATCGTCCTGATATTTCATTATCATCTCTTTCATTTGTTAAAGAATATAATTGAAATTTCTTCAAGGCACTTACAAGTTTTCTTCTAAGGCTTTTAGTCATGTTGGATGAATCAACTTCTTTATAATCAACAATTTTTAGTTCATTGTCTGTACAAAAATCAAAATGGATAGTTCTTTCAGCATCCCAGTTTTCAAGCTTGATTTGAATTGTTACTTCTTTGATTGTAACTCCATTTAACAAATTGGTTTGGTCAGCTAACCTAATCCATTTAGGCATAGTGTGTGTATAAATGCTGATAGCTTTTAAGTAATCAAATTCAGAATTTTTGAAACTAACTAGCTTAAAATCTTTATCAAAGCATGATTCAGAATAGTCTGGTCTGTGCTGAAAAATTCTCTTTGCACATCCTTCTCTATTTTCAATCAACGTGCTATCTTTCTGTAAATATTGTTCCTCAATCAACTCTCCCATGTCATTAAATTTCATGGTTAAGTAATAGGCTCCAATTGATAAATTTTCTGTTTGATTTAGATTTTTGTCCAAAAATTTAATTGCTACATCCCCCTTACCAAGCCAGTAGTAAAGTTTAGATGATACACCATTGGAGAATTGAAACCGCTTTCCATCAGCGTTATAGTAACTTTCTTTTATTACATTATTATTTGAATCGTAATCATAAATGATCTTATGCAACCACTTGCCATAACCATTTGGATCAAATTTCTTCAAACTATCTATTGAGTAGCTTATCAATGTAACATTACCAGCGGGATCATACTGTTTAGTGGCCCACTCGTCTCTAATTGATTGACCTGATGCTACAATAGGATCTAATAATGCTAATATTAAGATTAAATAAGTATTAATTATTTTCGTCATTTTGATCACGATACCTCTCCTTTTGAAGTTCTTTATTCATCCTTCTTATATGTAAAGTGTTTTCAATTGAAGCTCTTGATCTTCTCCCTAAGCTTAATACAGGATCATACGTAACTGGTCCTTTCCCCGGCAGTGGAGTTGGGATATAATTTCCAGGTAATGGATCGAATGGACTCATACTGTCTTCAAGTGGAAGGTCCCTAAAAACGTCCTTTTGCTCTTTCTTCGTTAGCTCCATATTTACTCTCCTCCATAACATGTTTTGATGCTATCAATGTCCCGATTCCAATTTGGTCCCGTTTACTCCAAGTCCTATCAGAATCATCTACTCCAATTGAAACCTTCATCTTTTTGGCATATGTTTCTCCATTCACCTTCTTTTTGCCAGAACTCTTAATTTTTAAAGAATTCCCTTTTTTAACTTTTAATTTCACTTGAGTAGGAGACGATTGCATAGCATAAAGAGCATTCTGACCTTCAAATGTTTTCATTAGTTGCTCAATCATCACCAGCTAGCGCGCGTCTGAGCGAAGCGGAGACGCGTGCTCTCGCAAACTAATAGCAAAACTAATTGATCATCACTACATCGATCAAACCTTTCATTCAGCCATAGCCTCTTGCCGATCTAAATCTATTTATATACAATCCTGTCTCCATAAAAAAAGACCTGTCATTTATTAACAACAGGTCCTTTGATGAGCCGAAGTTGCAAACTTCTTCGGTTCCATTTTTTAATTGATTTGTGGGCACCAGTTGCAGACCGGAGACGGAAGACGGAAGACCGGAGCTTTGCGAGTTCACATAATAATTGGGACTACTATCCTGCCACTCCAATCCCTAAATCCAGTACATCCTTTAATCTTTTAAATCCTGGTTCAGACAACTATACTCCGAGCTTTCACTTCTCGGCACACCTGGCGCCAGAAAGGGGTATTTAAGCTGGATCTTAATTATTTATTTCTGCTTTCCATTTACAGTTGCACCCGTCTCCATTTCATTCAGACGTGCGGTGCGCTAGCAGAACCTACACCTTTATTATGGCTGCTCTTCGATTAAATCCAATAACTCATCCAAATTATTAATACCCTCTGATTCACGTATAAACTCAGTAGACGTAGAGGTTATATCACCACCAAATGGGTTAATCCAACGAATAAGTTCATCATTATAAAAATAGTATTGATTTCTCTTTTTGTCTACTATTTTAATCTTTGTGTTCATAGTAATAGGCTCCTGGTACAGCATATCTATCCTGTCAACAAAGATTAATTGCCCACTCTCAATGTAGTAAATCAACTCAGCTTTTCCCGATTCACCATAATGTGTTATTTTTAAGGTTTGTAAATTATCACTTTGACTATATTTTACTAATTCACTCCCTTCGCTGCTTAGCCCTAAAATACCTATAGTGTCTTTTTGATAACTTAGGATATTGTCCCTGATCAAATTAACTAAACTATCAACATGAACAATATATGAAGCTGTATCGATGAACTGTTCATTCCCAATCGTATCTACTTTCTCAACTTTTGATGTCAGACTATCTATTACGTCGTGTCTATTTTCTAAAACAGCCTTTGAGTTACAGGACAACGTGAAAATTATAAAAACAAGCAAGTTTCCGAATTTCATGACAAATTAATTTGATTTCTTTTTTAGATCAGATATTGATTGTCCCCCTGTAATTTGAAAATGAGGTTTATCTTGGAACGATTTCCAGTCTCCTCCCCATTCAAAACCAAATTCTTTAGCGATATCACTGATCTGTTTCCAAGGAATTTTATAATTCAGTTTACCGTTTTTATAACCCGCTATATCAATTGCCAAACCATAATTATGATAACTACTTCCTCCCTTAGCATTTGTAATAATTGGATCAGGATTCATTAGCTCTAGAGAATACTCTGGCGATACATAAACGTATCCCAAAACCCTAGGTCTTCCTTGAGCATAATACTCATTCTGCTTTTCAGAACTTCTATATCCTTCGACAATAAATATTTTAATACCCAACCTAGCTTCAACGGCATTTACAAATTGAGTAGCTTTTATCGATACAAAGTATTTAAGTTCCTTTATTCGTTTATCGTTTGTTTTGCTCCATGTAGTTGTTTTTCTAGATCCCTCTAGGTCTCCGTGCAATGCAAACTGGTTATCATCCCCTAAATTACCACCTGAATATTCGTCACCCTCTGCATCTTCTTCTCCTTGGTCGCAATCACCCGTTGGGCAATCATCTGACTCTGAGTAAATATTAATCAGATCATCTTCGGTGATACCATTATCCTCCATCCACTCTTCTGTAGAATACAACCCTGTTGGATCAATAAATCTCAATGGATTATTATAGTTGAAATGATAAGGATTCCAGGATTCTTGGTTAAAATCTGCTAGTGGATCAATAGAATTAAACCTTCCTAATGCTGCATCATACATACGAGCATTGAAGTCAAAAACATCCCATTCATTCTGCTCTTCATTTCCAGTCAACTTATATAGATACTCAGCACCTGAAGTAAACGAGTTAAAAGTCAACCCAAAGGGATAATAATCATCCCTCTGCACCACATTGCCGCCCTCATCTACACTCACCCTTACATTGCCTAAATGATCCGTCAGGTTATATTCATAATGAAAAGAACTTGCATCGTATCGGGCTCTTCCTTCGGCATGTTGCAGGAAGGATAGGGTGCCATCCACGTAATGCTTGCCTGAAATATAATCAGACACCGTTACATTTGCACCTTGTCTGGCTTCTTTCTGTAGCTTGATGCCCGCTGCATTGTAGATGTATTTCACATAGTCTCCATCATCCATCACTACCATTTCCGGAAGATTGAGGTGGTTGTAATGGATCTGGGTGATGTCTTTGTTATAATCAGAGATCATGTTGCCGTTGGCATCATAGGTATAGTCTCCTGCACCATTGGCTGGGTTTTTATCCTCAAACAGCGTTGTTGTCCCCAGGTCGGAAACTTCTGCCAGTTGGTTGCCATTAATATAGGTGTACGACAAGTTGTCCACCATGGAGCCATTGAAGTTCCTGTTCAGGTTCAATATATTACCATTGTGGTCATACCTGATCTGGCCATTGTCATCACCGCCAACAGTAAAATGATTTACCGCTCCTGTGCTATTGTAGTTGGCCTTCTTCAATCTGTTGAGCCGGTCATAGCTGTAGGTGTACGTTTGAACGCCCTGGTTAAGGCTTCCCCCACCAAGGGTCTTCCACTGGATCTCCCCAATGTTGCCATTGTATTGCTCAAATCCTGAGGAAGCATCATCATACTTCAGGGCCATGCCAAACTTATCATTACCTGAAAGACTGGTACCCCCATTGATTGCAGTGAGCCAACCTCTGATGTTGTAGGCATAATCAATCGTCTGAGCAAACGTAGACCCTCCATTGTGCGACCCCACTTTCTTTTGAATGGCTTCTCCCAACTCATTATACTCGGAAGCACTTAACCTTACTGTTGTGCCATTTCCGATCTGATGAGTGGCCTCCTTCAGCCGGTCCATGTGGTCATAATCAAAGGTCTCAGTAACCACCAGGTCTGATCCTCCGGAGACATTGTGGGTAGTCACTGTCTGCTCTACCCTGGCGTGTACCTTGTTGCGATAGGTGGTTTCTACTTTGTCTACACCACCCTTATGGTTTTCGGTGATCGCAGCGATTACTCTATACCGGCTGTCATAGTAAGAAATGGATTTCAACCACTGATCACTGGCCAAAATCCTGGTCATGGCTCCTGTAGTTTGTCCTTTTAGTGAGGTTTCCAGGTCGATATGCGTGTAATTAAAATCAGCTGACCATCCCTGATCGGATTTGAAGTCATAATTGTCGTAGTAAGTGACTGACAGCAAACTGGTAGTAGTAATACTCACCGCAAATGTGCTATTACTATACCCCATCAACGAACCACTGCCTGTATAATTTACCGTAAAATCTTCTGCCGTAAATGAAGGTAATTGATCCGGATGACCATATGGCATATGGAGTATTCCTGTAGCTACCGGCCTGTTAAATTGGTCGTACAACGTGTAGGTCCAACTGTAATCCAGTGACCCTTCTGTAGTGACACATACTTCTTTGGTGCCGGAGGCCTTAAATTCATACCCCGGTCCTATGGTTACAGAACCAGAACCATCGACCTTATAGGACTTGCCATTGTATTGATCAATGGTGATGTGGTCACCATTGCCAACCACCTCGACAGCCCTTTGATTAGCATCACTTGTGAACACGAGCCGATCCCGTTCATCGTATACCATATAAACCCAGTCCGATCCGGGAACTCGTTTGGCAGTCATTCTTTTTCTGGCATCATACTGATAGCAAAACACCCAATTATCTTTGAAGGACTGGTCATTGATGTTGCTCCACTGGTAGCTGGCATCCTCCTCTATCAATCGAATACCTTCTGGTTGAACAACATACCTTAGGTTTCCATAATCATCATAAATGTAGTAGGTGGTGGTGTACCTGGTGCTATTCAGTTTCACCTGTTTAGCCACAACCTGTCCCAGCTGATTGGTATAACTAATGGTTTCTCCTCCGGACGCGTCAGGGTTTTCATCATTAACAATTTCTTTGGTCAACTTTCCTTTAAGATAATTGGAACCCACCGTAATGATGTTGGACCCGTTATCCACATACAGTTCTCTGATTTGCTCTGTTCCATCGTTAACAGTGAATTCAGACTCCACCGTATGATTACTGCCTACTTTCCAGGAATCGCCAGGAGCAGCTTGTTCAACTACCCTATTCAAAGGGGAGTCATCATAAACACTTTGCGTAAAAGCTACCGCACCGTCAGCTGCACCGAACTTGCCTGTATAAAAATCCTTTTGAGCAGTCACAGGATCTGTGCTTATACTACCATTCGCGGTGGAGGCTGGATATGGAAGATAATGTTTTTCTACTCTGCCTGTAGCATCATAGTCCACAAAGCTGACCAGGTCTTTATTACCCCCTGAGGTTATCGCACCTTCCCTTACAATTTCCTGTATACTTCTTCCAAGTCCATCCAGATAGCTAATAGACTCGGTCACAAGATCGGGATCATCAATGAATCTGATACAGTTTTGCCTCTCATCTTTGGGCTGATAAACCTTGACATAATTCTGATCCAGCGAGCTTTTAGGTGTCCAATTAGGGGTGTATGAAGTAGATTGCAATAATATATTGCTGGTTATGTCCAGGCTTGCATCATACGGATCATAATACGAAACTCTGAATTCTGCTGCATCATCAACCTGCGGAACATACCATATCCTTCTTCCCTGGTCATCTATCTCAGAATAACCATTGAGGCTACCCCATGCAGACCATGAGCTGGAAGAAGCATCATAAGTCCTTGTTTCAAAAGAAAGAGCAGCCTGTTTACAGGTTTGCTCCTGCAATGCAACAGTTTTAAGTCCCCCAGCGCAACTTTGAGTAGAAAATACGATATGCAGGTCATTTACCCACAAGTCATTGGCTGAAACTACTACGGACCTGCTTTGCTCGCTCCAGCAACCATTATCATTTCTTGCTCTTAGATAGTAGGTACCCGGTTCACTTACCCAGTAGGAAGATTCATCAAAAGTAATACCGTATCCATTGCTGTTTTGTCCCTGCCAATACCAATTCACGCCGGTACCCGGAGATCCGCTGAATTCTAAACTTGCCACCCCACAACCTGCTGATATACTTGGAGCAGCAGGAGTAGAAGGTCGAGCAACCACATCATAATGAGTACTATTGAGGTGGATATACACGTTCCTTGCAGTGGTGTTGTCATATCCCTTCCATACCTGCCTGATTACCGAAATCCCAGGCACATCTAACACCTGATCTGCTGAGACACAACCAGAATGATTGACAGTACTCACAGCACCATCTTTTATTATTTCCCACCAGGTATCTACAAACTGATAGCCCCCAACTGCCGAGGGTTGTGGACATCCCAGCGAAACCTGAAGATTTTGACAGGTTGTATTGAAACTCACCGGGTTAACAGTGATCACAGCTTCCTCCGACAACAATTCACACCCATTCTTTAGAATACTGGCCTTATATTTCCTCGTAATAATATTCTGAGTATTATTCTCAAAATAGTAGGTTAAGCTACTTTGACTCGAATTGATTTTAGTTTTGGTGACCCAATTATCGTCGGTATACCAGTAACCGTCGATAGTGCCGTTATATTGCTTAAGCCACAGGTTTCCGTAACCTACTCCATGTTGAGTGCTGGACCCTTCCAAATAGCCGGCATCACTGACATCAGGATAATTATTGACTGTGTAGGATACAGCACTACTCCAGCATTCACCGGACAGCTTTCTTCTCACATAGTAAGTACCATTGCCCGAAACCTGCATACTTGCCGGATTGGCTGTTGACTCACCGGTTGCTGCAGTCTGCCAGTACACATATTGACTGTTGGTACCCGTCCATTGCAACGTGTAATCTACCTGCCCATTGTTACAGGTAAGATTTGCACTGATGTAAGACGATGAAGGGGTAGCAGAAGTGTTAGAAATAGTTCCCACACTCATTGTCGGGTTTTCAGGGCATACATCCCAGTGTCCAACAAGCGTATACCCTGAGCCAGGGTTGGTAAAGGTCACATCAACCATGGTCTTTTTCGCACCAGAATAAGGGGCATATGGTGGGCTGATTATACCACCGGAAGCCCCCTGCCATGTCACAGAGGTAAGGTTACCACTACATCCAAAGCTAAAGTTGTATGTTTTCGTTTCCCCAACACAGTTCTGGGCAACTAACCTGTTGCTGAATGCCGCTCCTACAAACAACACGGCAATCAGAAATAATACTTTATTGATAGTTAAATTCATGATAGTCGATGATTAGTTGTTTCTATAGTTGTATTCAAATTCCTTAAGCACATTTCCGTCCTGATCCTTGATCTTTAGTAATCTACCAAGCCCATCGTACTCATATTGAGACTTGTTTCCATTAGGATCAGTCTCCGAAATCATCCCACGAAGAGGATCATATTCATAACTTGAAATCATTGCTCCAGATAAAGTTGGGCTATCTCTATAGTTGATTGGATCAGACTGGTATGCGGAATTTAAAGTATTATAATCCACGCCAACTGCTTTAATAATTGGAAGCGTATTGTTATATCCCCATATATAAGCAGTTACTACCCCGGACCGATCCTTTCGTTCCGCAATTCTTCCATTTACATATCGGAGATCCAGGTCTGGGTTTGCATCATATCGGGCATCTCTGCTGAGTACCTCCTGGATTAAGCTAACATCCTCAAAGTCGGTAACAGGTGTAGTCGTAGTGAATTTGAATACTTTATCGAGGTATATCTGATCAAGTGCAGTTTCATCAAACATAAAATAGGTGGCACCCAAAACTTCGCCATTCTCATAATTAACGATTTCAATTGGAGAGCCAATTTGGTTGTTGACTTCCATCTGATATAGAACATCTACATTTGGGTCAGTTGCTAAAAAGCCATTGGTGATACATTGTTCTTCATCACTCTGTATTCCCTGGATACACGTTTCGTAAGTTTGCCTGGCTTCATGAAGCTTGCCCATGTAGTGAAACCAAGCTCCCATATGACAAGCCCACTCGTCCATGCATGGCGAGAGTGAATCCTCAATTTTCTCGAAGGTATTGCAAACAGACTGTACATCAGTTGCACAAGCACTTCTGTCGCTTTGGTACTCGCTGGTGTATAAATCTACAGCTGCCTGATATGCAATACGACATGTCATATTCCTCATTTTGCATCCAGTCAAATCTGGTGCATACGTCATGGTAGTAGCACTGTTTCCTCTATTATTTGTGGTGGAAGAGGATGTCACCATGGCGTGGTGGTCACTATCGAAAGTTGTGGTTGAAACAACCTCAGTGTAATTTGTCACGTTATTTGGATCGTATATTTTATTCGTTTCTACCTTCGATACTAATCTGCCAGATTTAATTTGATAATGATTAGGTAAAGTTGTAGCGTTCCAATGCCCGGTAGTTAAACCGTTCGTTGACTCTGGACTTTCTTCATACGTTTCATTATAGCTTGTTTGCTGGAGTAATTGATCACTACTGGAATAAACGCTTACTTGCTTTAAGTTTCCTCTATCAAAATCGTATGGTTTCGGAACAGACGGATAAACGGGATCAGTCTCCAAACATACAGATGCGTCAATCTTTCTTATTGAAACATCTTCCAGTGTAGTCCATTCTCCGGGCAGTTCATGACCACCCTCATATTCATATAAAGTATAACCACCATCGGCTTGAATGATTTTGACATCCTGATAGCCAATGTGTGTACCCTGAGCTGTAGTCATTGGATGTATGGCCACTGGGGAAGTAAAGAATTCGAAAGAATTATCGGTCGGGTTCTTTTTCCTGCAGCCTCCCTGGTTGAGGCTCTGGGTTCCCCCTATGTGACCAGTACTGAAGACTTCATTTTTAAATTTGGTAACATATTGTGGAATACTGTATAAAACGCCATTATAGTATTCAAATGACTTCTGGATTTCAGTCACGCCATTTTCTTTTTGGTTGATTGTTTTGATTCTAAGGCCTCCCACTAATCTTGGCGGACAGGTTTGTGTCATTTCAGAGGCTTCAAACCACACACCATGACCACCTCCTTCATCAGCGTTTGCATGTAGAACCACCTGATGATCACCGGGTGTAAGCTCCATGTACAGCGTTACCAAGGTTTTGTTGGCATCTACTTCAGCTACCTGAACACCATCCAGGTCTAGTGTACCACTACCATTGCCCATCACTTTAAATTCAAAATAATAATATTGCGTAGCAGCAACGCTGATGATGCCTGGGGGGGTAGTTTCGGCCAGGTTTGTAGACATTCCTGCAGTATTGCTAAAGACTGAGGAACCAATATCACAATTAGATATATCCACCACGTCTACCTGATTTGCTTCATAGATGAACTCTGCTTCACCGCCTGTAGGATATTTGATTGTGGAGAGTGATCCTGCCCTCACAGCGGGCCATTTTGTTTCTCTGTCTGCGCTAGTGGACCAATGTTGAAAGTAAGAAACTCCATTGTCCACAGAATAGGGAGGTATGGGTACCAAATTCGCAACTCCATTGTAATACCCCCAATGGTCTTGAGCAAAAGATAATGTTCGACCAATTGCGTTTTCCTGATAATAGCTAAACTCGTAGCTTGGTACAGATTGTCCGGTATTACAGTCAATTTCCTGAACAGCATTTAGCTTCAATCTCCTGTCATCAGCAAAATCATAATTTGATGGATCACTACCCTCATTGAACAAATAGTCTGGAATAACATCGGCACTGGTAAAATACCCATAGTCAAACTGAAAAGACTTGCAGAACGACAGGTCATTTGAAGTTACTTGAATTTCCTGCAGACTTTTACTTTCAGTATTAGGTGTAGGAATTTCATTTACCTGATAATCAAGCAAATCTTCTCTAGGTGCATCTGAAGGAATAAAATTCACCTCACCGTTACTGAATTGAATGGATGCGATTCTCACACCATTGATCAGAACCTTCATTGGGTTGATCTTTGAATCACAATTGGGGTTGCATGGGGCAGCAGAAACACTATAGTACGAATAATCTTCATTTTCGTAGCTTAAAGTAATCTGAGAGGTATTATCTGCAGATTCTATTTTGTACAGATACCAGCTTGAATAGTGTTGCTTTGGCAGGCTCATATTATCATCCCACAGGTTCACATCGCTAATTTCAACCGGGTCGACATCATTAGCATCTGGTGTTTCTCCAAAATAATATTTAGTGCCATCCGTGACAGTTATTTTAAACCCTTTAAAATTAAAGTTGTCCCATTCTGTTGGGTTTGATGTCCTGGTGAGCACCTCAATCTTTATGTCACTTTCTGGTAAAAGCACTGGTTGCCTCCTTTCATCAAAATAGAATTTTCCGGAATGCCCGGCGAAATTGAAGAAAAACAGATCAGGTTCTCCGTCTAATGCCCCTACTCCAAAACCAGTGTAGTCCACATTGCCATTAGCATTTAAAAAGTAGGATGAAAACCCACCTTCCTCGTAGAAAGACCCTGGATCATGTCCACCGCTGTTTCTACTGCCAATGTGTTCATCCGGTAATCCTTTAACGGTTCTGGAAACTACTCCTCCAGAATTTAAAGACCATCCGGCACCAACCCAGCTTGCCAAATCATACAGCTTAAGTCCCCCTGCATGATAAGATAATGATATTGGTAATGATAGTGATCCATCCGTAACGGTATACAGAGGAATGGAAATATTAGGAACTCCTGAATGTGTATTTACTGGAAAGTCCACGTATTCCCCCAAAGATGCAGCATTGGGAGACATGATATTTACATCAGGAAGGGGTTCGTCCTGGCCAATTGCACCAAGATAAACAACCATTGCAATTAAACTTAATACAATCTTTCTCATAACTTACTTCTCTACAGATGATTCAATTTTTTCAATTCGTTTAATGAGCTTTGAGTTTTGGGTTTTGAGTTCTGAGAGCTCTTTGTTTTGTTGGATCAGGTGAAGCGTCAGCTCCTCGATCTTCTCCAATAACTTCGCATTCATTTCTCCCAGTTCAATACCGTTATTTTCTTCTACTTCTTGTGCAGACGGTATATTAGGCAGGTGGCCGTTTTCGTTGATGAAGGTTTCTACTTCTGACAGGCTTTGCAGGTTGTAGGATGGGGTGAAGACGTAATCTGGCCAGTTGTTGAGCTCTACTTTTATTTCTTTCGACCTGATATTGCCATTTACTGCCAGTTTATATCCATTCGAGTTGGTTGTTCCAATAGACACATTTCCATATTGATCAATCCTGAGTCGTTCAGCCTGATTTGTGCCAATGGTGAAATACGTATTTTCAATGGTGCCAATGACCATGTTTCCGGTGGTATATAATGTGTTACCATCCACATATAAGCTGCTCCCATTGTCCTGAATTTTTAATGTAGCTCCATTTTTATTTACACCAGAAATTGATCCTGTGGTGGCGTTGCGATAGATATGTACTAATCCCTCCGTTGGGGTTTGAAGACCGATTCCAACTTTACCATCAGAACTGATCCTAAACCTTTCTACATCATTTGTACCAATCATAATTGATGTTGCAGCAGTGGTTCCAATTAATAGATTCCCATCTGAAAACATTGAATTACCGTCCATGTAAAGACTGTGACTATTATCCTGAATCCGAACACCCGCATTCGCTAAGTTGACAACTCCAAAACCTCCGGTGGTTGCATTTTTGTAAACATGAAGTCTACCGGATGTAGGGTTGGATGTACCTATCCCCAGTCTACCGTCTGCATCAAGAACCATCTTTTGCTGTGTATAAGATTTCCATTCGAAAAGTGGTCTATTTGAAATCACCTGATTATTGCTCAACCTTGCGTCAAACGTTAATAGGGCATTGGTCCCTGTATCACGGCTTGCATCAGTCTGAGCTGAGATGACCAGGGCATGGCGATTATCCGTATCATGATACCCAACCACGTATGGTATGAACTGACCTGCACTTCCGGTAGAGTTGTTAATCCTAAAAAAATCTGTAGATGAATCCGGTACTTTAATTTCAAGTGCCTTTTCAGCTGATGTACTGGTGGGTTCAATCGTTACGGTTCCAGAATGCGTTTGTGCCTGACTAAATTGAGCGATTAGGATGATACCTATTATACCTAAGAATCTGAATATACAAGTGGTCTTCATAATCTATACTTGTTTATTGATTTTCTAGTTTTTCTATTCTCTCCAATAGTGTTTGGAGTTTGGAGTCTTGAGTTTGGAGTTTGGAGTCTTGGGTTTTGAGTTTTGAGTTTAGAGTTTGGAGTTCTGCTTCTTGAGTTTGGAGTTGTTTATCCTTTTCAATCAAATGCAACGTCAGCTCCTCGATCTTCTCCAATAACTTCGCATTCATTGCTCCCAGCTCAATGCCGTTATTTTCTTCTACTTCTGCGGCAGACGGTATATTAGGCAGATGGCCGTTTTCGTTGATGAACGACTCTACTTCTGACAGGCTTTGTAGGTTGTAGGATGGAGTGAAGACGTAATCTGGCCAGGCGGATTTTAGCTGGACTTTTACTTCTTCTGAAAGCACTCTCCCGCTAACAGCAAGCATATAATTATTAGGTAAATCCTGTGTACCAATTGATACCCCCTTGGTTCCACCTTTGTTGATAACCAGATGCAGGTCCTCATCCCATCCTATATTTAATCGTCCGGACCCAATGGCGTCTATAACTGGAGAACCAGTTCCCTGCCAAATATTTAAGTAACGGTCCGCAGAATTGGTTTCATAAAGTCTTAAGGACTCTCTTACAGGTGCAACCACATGAAGTCTGGAAAGCGGGTTAGATTGACTGATCCCGATATAGCCACTTCTTTTGATCGTCATTTTTGGGGATCCCCAGGCAACATTAGAATCTTTACCAGTAGATGCCGGAGAGACATAGAAGCTCATCACACCGCCATTACCAAAGAACATAATCGCTCCTGCACCACCACCATGAGGACCAACATCATTTGAGTATTTCGTATTGCCATAGGTCGAAAGTCCTCCACTTACCGTTATGCTTTTGTATGAATTGAAAAGTAGACCATGAGATCCGCTCCAGATGTGCTCAGCTAATTGAGTCCTGGTATATGAAGTTCCCGGAGAGGTTAATTCCAAGCTTGTTTCACTCCAGGTTTGCGCCTTGGAAAAAGTAATAACTCCTAATAGAACAAATGTGGTTAATAGTTTAATTGCTTTCATAATATTTAACTGTTCAGTTGTTGAATATCTCCATACCTCTCCCCTCCGGGACAAGCCGTTATTTCAAAAGTTTAGATGTTGTCTTAGAATGTTATCCTGAAACCAGATGAGTTGACCAAATCACTTGCTTTGATGAAAAGTAGATAGTTTTTTCAATAGTTGATGATCAAACAGTAGGTTAAGATAGTATTCAATGGTGACAAACAATTATTCCCAAAAATTATTTCCGGATGCAATTTGTAAAAAAACAACAAATTATCCAAAAATACCGGACCGGTTTATTGGCTTCTGAACCACTTTTGTTTACCCTCCTTCTCCAAAAGAATGGAATCCCTGGTGATTTGCTTCACTGCTAACGCACCCAGATGCTGATTGACTTCTGCCAGGTGCTTTACTCCCTCCACTTCCAACAGGCCAATGCGGGATTGCTTATCAGCATGCTGTATGTAGCCATTGTACCTGATATTGCCCCAATGAATCTCAACCACCGGTGTGGGTGGTTTTATCGGCTTGGCCTCCTCCGTAGCAACTGGCAACTGACCGGAGCGCAACCCTTTTAAAAATGGATCGGGATAACTCAGGTTTAGTTTGATATCCCTGGTTGCTTCGCTACTCCCGGAGATGGCATTGATGCGGATGGGTTCAATGTAATCATCGTCCTGGCCCAAATTCAATAACCTGTACCCTACGAAACCCCATATAAAGAGCACCGCCGGCACCAAAAAATATAAGAGTTTCTTGTTTTTCATTATTGTACTGTAAATCCTCTTTTCGCAGATTCCTCACTGGTTTGCCCCTGGTTATCCGTAGATTTTACGGACCACTCGTAAGCACCAGCAGATAACCCCTGTACTATATAAATCTCTGCCGCAACACCTACAGGATATCCTGCAACCAGTGTATCGGCAGCATAAACGAATACAGAATCCCTCACAATGTTATCCAACTGCCTGCTCCAGGTAAACTCATGAGGAAGCGATACCACCGCACCATCTGCCGGTGATCCCAATACCGGCGCTGAAGGGATGCCCGAGGTGTAAGTGAAACTAAGCGTATCACTATAGTAGTTGGTAGATGATGCAGCGTTTACTCCGGTTACATTCCAGGTATAATCACCATCATTGGTCTCAAACCCTACACTCAGCTGCTGTGATTCGGTTACAAAATCTAAATCCGTAGGTCCTTCAATTCTCAGCACATAGAAATCAACGGTCTCACTAAACGACCACCTGAAAGTCACTGACTGCTCATTGGTTCGGTATTCATCTCCAGGGCTTACCAGGGTGATTACCGGATTCTCAGTGACGGCAGCTGCTGTCACGCTAAGGGAATTTGTGGTGTATGCGGTTTGAAAACCATCGTTGGATGCCTTCACCCTCCACTGGTATTCTCCTGGCGTAAGATCAAGGCTCAGAGTAGTGGATGTCGTAACAGTATCATATACCAGTTCTTCTGGAGACGTGAATGAAGGCCTTGCAACCTGTATTTGATATTGAGAAGCGCCATCCACCTCATCCCACCAGAAATTGATGCTTCCCTCCTCTCTTTGTGCACCATCGGCAGGTGTGTTCAAAACAACAGCCATAGTGCTGATATCAACATCCGTGGAATCTGAAGACGAGCCCCCCGCAATACTAAACCGGCTGTAAAAAAAGGCAGTCTCATAACCATTATTAAGAGCCCTAACGGCCCATTCAAAATCTCCTTCGTGCAGGATTAATGTTAGTCTGTTGTTCACCACAAAGCTATCCGCTACTAAATGCCTGGCAGAATCAAAACTGGGAGAAACTACCTGAATCTGATAATCCAGGGCGCCATCCACATGGTCCCACCAAAATGTGACCGTATCGGAGGTTAAGGTAACACCATTGGCCGGAACTCTCAAAAAGACCTCATCGCTGGTAATGTTATCTTCCAATACTTCCCCACAATTACTCAGGCTGATGATCATTCCCAGGCAACCCACCAACCATACAAATTTCAATAGACTATTTTTCATCGGACTTTACCCTTGTTAAATAAACATCAAGTAACAGACTCACTTTTTTAGTTCTTTTATCTGTGACTTTTCTAAAGTTTACTGACTGCACAATACCTAACCCAAAATTACCTTCCATATCATGCAGCAATTGCACCAACCCTTTGAATCCTCCACTAAAAGTTAGTTTAAATGTTTCATATGGTTGCCCCTCGAATTGCTTAAATCGCTCATCCTGAATACTCATCAGTTGCACCTTTCGGGCTTTGGTTCTTTCGCTGAGGGTATTCATTAACCTGGTCTGGTAATTGACCTGCGAGATTTCAATTAATGAATCGGTCTGTTGTATTTTCTTATTGAGCGAGGCGATCTTTAATGGCAGGTTTCCCTTATTTTCTTCTGTTTTTACCAGTCGCTGATTTTCCTGATAAAGTGCCACTGTTTTGCTAAATGAAAGCAAATAGACCAATACCAACACTACCAGAAAGGTGATGGAAAGTACAATGTTCTTGGTGCGATATGGTAATTGCTTCCACATTATTCCTTCAACTGAATTTTAACTTCAAAATTGCCAACCCTTTCACGGGCATTGTAGGCATAATTCTGATACATGATCTCATCCACAAAGTCCAATTGCTGAATGCTGGTAATGAAGGTTCCAAATGCCTCGGATGTCTTGCTCTCACCTTCTACCAACAACACTCCCAGATCAAATGGCGTATGTTTTTTCCTTTTGTTGGCAGAAACCGGATGAATGGCCAGCTTGGTCAGTGCCAGGTTTCCCTTCACACATCCGGCAACCTGATCCGATAAGTAAGCCAGATTGGCACTGCTGTAATTGAGCTGATCAATCAGTTTTTTCTTTTCTGCGTATTCTTTCTGCTTTCGTTCATAGCTATCCAGCAACAACTGTGTATCGGAAGACCGCTCCGAAAGCACCTCATTGGTTGAATTAAAATTGATAAACAAAAAAGCATTGACCAGGAGCGACACCAGAAGGAATCCTAAAGAGAACATTACCAGATACTTATACAATACCTTTTGAGGGTAATCCAATATTTTAGGACCTAACTCACCGTAGTTGGCTGTCAGGAAATCGGTGTGTTTCCCCAGCATGAACCGCTGAACATAGCCGTATCCCGGTAGATACTCCCCAGGAACTCCACCTGCAATTGGCACCAATTCGGCGGCCTGATCGACGGCCCTGCTGATATTAACTTTTTGATCTTTTCTGCTTTGAATGCTGTAAATACCGAAAGAGGAATTGACATGATTCCCTTCCATTACTTCAAAAGCTAAATTCATGTAAGCAGGCACTCCTATGAAAAGTGCTACCGGTGAGATTTCGTTATCCTTCAGGTCATCCAGTAAAGCTTCCAGCAACTCCCTTCGTGCAATGGCAGTATAAAAGGATTCTTCCCGTTGATATACATTTACGACAAAATCAGCAACATTACCAGTAGATACCACTGATTTGATCAGGGCCTCAATTGATTGTTCTCCTGGCAACTCATCGACGCGTCTGGTTAATACCGACCTGCCGTCAACTCCCAGCACCACAGGAAGTTTCTCGTGATCCTGATTGATCCATTCAGCCAGGTCTTTGAGGTGCTTGAATTGTCGTTGCTGCTTGATTTGAGGAAATTCTTTTCCTTTTGAAACCACCACTCCCGTAAAGGCCCTGGTGCCATCATTTTGCAGCATAACAGTGACAC
Organism: Cyclobacteriaceae bacterium; assembly: GCA_965243755.1. Lineage (GTDB taxonomy): Bacteria > Bacteroidota > Bacteroidia > Cytophagales > Cyclobacteriaceae > JANSWY01. Next base: position 732,981 of record CBDEVW010000006.1, on the reverse strand, counting down.
CAATCATTTGCCTGGTATCCCACAACGTCAACCGATCCAGCAGACTTTGAAGCATTAATACACAATGGTTGGTTTGATAAATATCAGCAATTTGCTGTCGGCCTTATCCCTGGTCCTGGCACTGAACAACCATTTGATGATGGGGATTCTTGATAAGATAGGAAATCCCGAAGCTGTTTCTGATCTTCTGGCTTCTTCTAACCCTCCTAATACGATCATCTCCTCATTTCGTATCCTGATCTTGGATAAAAATTGTCGGGTAGAGTTTCCGGGAGGTGCTCCTTCCACCGTTGGGTCAATGAAGTCTGAGAACTCAGCTTCCAACGTAAGCGTTACATCTTCATTTCCACTTACAAAAGGCGTGATTTTCAAATCCAGGTTAGCTTCCACCTTCTCATACCTGGGTGACCTGGTCACAATAGGTGTTACCCCTCCGGTAACATTTTGGGTTTCTATCAGATAATACACCGACTGACCAATTTTCAGGTTGGCCTCACTCCCATTGAGCGTTGATAGCTTGGGCGTTGATTTCACTTCAAGCTGATTGTTATCTTCCATAGCCTGCACCGTCGCATAAAACTGCGGCGTAACGCGACCCAGGTTAATGATTCCCTTGCTATCCAGGTTGTTGAGGAACCTGTTGATTGATGCAGAAGAGAACGTCATGTCCACACCGGGAAATACTGATCCCTGTGAAGGAGGAATTGAATCAGAAAGTCCCGCAGTGATTCCCGTTTTAATGGAATGTCCTTTTCGTATTTCTGCTACGATTACTTCAATCAATACATTGGCCACCCGTTGGTCAATCTGATCCAGAAATGCGGTCAGCCTGTTGATGTTTAGATCACTACCGGTAATGATCAGTGCATTAAGGTCATTGAATTCCTGGACATCAAGTCCATTGGTCAATACGTTGGGGATTACCTCTGTAATCTTCTCCACGCTTCGGTTTTTAAAAAGATAAACCGTTGACTGATTCATGCTGGCGTTTTGCCCTTCTCCGATGATGTAGATGCCCTTATCAATCAAATACCCATGATTGGTAGAAGACAGGGCAAGCGCCAGAAACTCCTCGTATGTGATCCCTTTCAGGTAGCAGTTGAGAAAACCCTGCGGTTCTGACAGAATGATGTGGCTGACATCAAGGCGTTGTGATATGTCTTTGATCATGTCAATCACAGCTCCGCCTTCGGTGTTAAGGTCAAACGTACCGACTTGTGGACTGATATTGCTGAACTCGAATCCACCTCCACCACCTCTTCTGGCGTTTCTCCTGGTATTTCTCACATTAACATTCGTTGGTTGGTTTTGTGGACCAGCCGCCTGTGAAAGTGTAAAAGCGTACACATCCACATCATTTTCAGTCACTTCCAGACTATTGGAAAAGGCAATCTGCTCGAGCGCCTCCTTTACTGGCAGGTTTTGCACATAGCCTGTAATTCTTGTTCCACGCAACTGGGGACCGACAATAATGTTCTTCCCGGTCAGTTGGGTCAATTCCTTTGCTACCCTGGTCAATGAATCGTCCTGCAAATCAACAGTGAGCAATTCATTTTGATAGGAAAGAGAAAGTTGCTTTCTGGGGCGAACAATACCTTGATTAGGATCCTGATAGGTAAAAGACATGATGGAGTTGACAAACTCGATGTTGAGATCGTATTCCTTGCAAAGGAAAAAGATCAGGTCCTTTGCCCTTACCTCATTGAAATTATTGGTGACCGTTATATTTGGGATGGACCCGATGTTAATGTTCAGCTGGTGCGTTTCGGCAATGCCTCTCAGTAAATCCTGTAATGGTGCCCCTACTATTGAGAAGTTTACATTACCATTCAGTCCGGGAGCATCTCCCATCGCCAGACTATCCAGCTCTTGTCTGATGCGCTGCAATCGATCAGCTTGACTAAAGGCCTGGCTCCCAAAAAGGACCAATAATATTAATATGATACTGTATTTATTCATTAATTAGATATGGTTGAATTTCTGCGAGAGACGTGTTTCCTTCCTTAAACAAACTCAACGCACTGTCATACAATGTCTTAACGTTTCTCTTTTCAAGCAGCGAATATAGTTGATCTGTACCATGATTCTTAATAAGAGAAGCAATTTCATGATCAATAGGAACTACCTCGTAGATCGCTTTTCGTCCCTTGTAGCCTGTGTTATAACATTTACTACACCCCACAGGCTCGGCATATTCAAGAATATTAAGTCGCTCAAATAGTTTTATGTTGGGGTGATCAGCTTCCGGGGTAACGGTCTCCTTGCAATGTGGGCATAGCAGCCTTACCAGTCGCTGTGCTACAGCAACATTCAATGTATCCGCTATCAGGTACGGGCTCACACCCATCTCTTCCAGTCGGGAAATTATTCCAAGCGCGGAATTGGTGTGAATGGTAGAAAGTACCAGGTGACCAGTAAGTGCAGCTCGTGTGGCCATTTTTGCGGTATCAATGTCACGAATCTCCCCTACCATGATAATGTCCGGATCCTGCCGCAGAAAAGTTCGGAGCGCTGTAGCAAAATCCAATCCGATTTTTTCTCGAAGCTGCACCTGATTGATCCCTTCCAGCGTGTATTCAATAGGGTCCTCGATAGTAAGAATATTTCTGATGTTATCATTGAGCTCCTTGAGTGTGGCATACAAGGTGGTTGTCTTACCTGATCCCGTTGGTCCGGAGATCAATATGATGCCGTTAGGCCTTTGAAATGCTCTTTGATAGTTGGCAAACTGCTGTTCACTGAAACCTAATTTATTGATGTCAATGTCTGATGCGTCACTACCTAAAAGTCTCAGTACAATTTTTTCTCCATGCAAAGTAGGTAATGAAGATACCCTTATATCAATCTGAGTACTCCCGGAACGATAAAAGATCCTGCCGTCCTGGGGAAGTCTCTTCTCGGCAATATCCAGGTTACTCATGATCTTGAGCTTATTGACGTATGCCGGATATTTACTTTCCTCAATGACAAACCGTTCCACCAGTTTGCCATCAAGTCTCATTCTCACCCTGCATCGCTCTTCAAACGGCTCCAGGTGTATGTCACTACAATCCAGCGACCTGGCTTCTTCAATAAGGTTCTCAATAAAACTATCGGAAGAGACATCAAGCAATCTGGAGGACGCCATTTCATCTTCTGACTTCAGGTAATGTTTGTTCAGACCATACTCAATCTCATCAGTGGTCACGGGATTGAGGGTCACCATCTTGCCCAAAAGTACCTCCAGTTCCTCGGCCACAGTATGCACATCTGTGGCCTGATCAACATAAAACTCCAATGAAGTGCCGGCTGACTTAGGGATGATCCTGTATTGCCATGCCAGATCAGTGGTAATGAGCTGTTTAAGTTCGGTAGAGATATCATTTAGCAGATGCGACATGGCAGATCAATGATTAAAAAAGGAATTAACGCAATGGCCTGCAAACCAGCAAGCGGGACCAGCTCAGGATTTGAATACCATTTGAACCTCTTCAATAATGTGTGTATCAATAAACTAAACATCAGACTGACATTAAACCAGATCAGGAATTGCATAAAATAGAATCCGCTGGCTATGATTATTAAAAATATCAGGTCCCCGTACCCAAGCCCCCTGTCCATCAGTTTAAATGTACCAAATTTCAGCCTGAAGTAAATCATTACTACCAATCCACAAACCGCCAGAAACATGAAGTTAAATAATTGTGAGTGGTACCAGAGTGAACCCTGCAATTGCCAGTTTCTCCAAAATAAGGCAGCTGCAAGTAAAATTAACAGGAATGCATGAACGGACCTTTTTTTGATATCCTGGTATGCAATGGCAAGCAAAAACACACCTACGGCAATGGAGGTCATCAATCCTTTACGACTTCCACCAGCTGACCGTCCTGGTTGATCTCCCAGACATTGAATTCTCCATCCTGATCAAAGTCAACCTGAGCAGTAGCCCTGGCCAGGTAAGAGTTTGCACTAAAATCCACTACCTCAATCAGGTACTTAGCGTTTCCACCCTCTTCTGTCAGTTTGGCCTGTTCAAATCCCAGTTGATCCAGGTCGTCCGTAAACCTTGAAAATTCATAGAAATAAGTTTTCTGCAGGGAGTGCAAATGCTTCAACTGTTGTTTTGCTTCCACGCTGTTGGCTTTACTGATCAGTGGCATCACCACGGGTAAAGCAACCAACACAAGAATCCCAATAATTACCAGAACAACCAATAATTCTGAAAGTGTAAATGCCTTAAGTTGTAGTTTATTCTTCATATGATTGATGGAATTAAGCCTCAAAAATAAATATTAAAATTGAAACATTTCAATCCATTGGTCAAAGTTAGGTAAAATCTGGAAGTTGACCTCCTGGGTAGAGTTTTGGGTTTTGGGTTTTGGGTTTTGAGTTTTGGGTTTTGGGTTTTGGGTTTTGAGTTTTGAGTTTTGAGTTTTGGGTTTTGGGTTTATTGCGACTACTGGGAATTCCAGGACGGCAATTGAACGACCGGAGACCAAAGACTGAAGTTTTGTGGATGCATATAATAATAAGACTATAATCCTGTCACATCCTGCTCATCCTGTAATCCTGTCTTTTTTAGTTGGAAGTTTTGAGTTTTGGGTTTTGGGTTTATTGCGACTACTGGGAATTCCAGGACGGCAATTGAACGACCGGAGACCAAAGACTGAAGTTTTGTGGATGCATATAATAATAAGACTATAATCCTGTCACATCCTGCTCATCCTGTAATCCTGTAAATACTGGCTCAGACAATGGATTGTAGGGCTGTTTAGTTAAGTAGCTACTTGTGGCTTTGTAAGTAGCTACTTATCTCGACCTAAGTAGCTACTTGTCCTGTCCTAAGTAGCTACTTGTATAGCGGTAAGTAGTTACTTTGTTGAAAGTATAAGGGTGGAACCTGACATTCTTATAATCTTGGCTACCCACCTACCCCACTGATCACAATTACGGCACTTTTCGGAACTGACTTGCCACCTTCGGGCCAGTGACTGGTGAAATCAAAATCGTAGATGGACTTTGAGGTCTCTCCCGGGTGTTGAACACTGAGAAAAAGATGCTTACCATCAGGTGAAAATGTAGGACCACTAAACTCTGCATCTACTGGTGCACTCGCCACCTGAATTACCTGTCCTGCCTGAGGCCCTTCTCTTCTTACCAGGTACAAGCCATTATTGCCGAAACTATTGTATTCTTTTGTGTTACTCAATTTACCTGAGATATCAGAGGTAAACCACAGGTTACCTGCTTTATCAAATGCCAGGTTATCCGGACAGGCAAATCCTGTTTCTTCGCCACCAGTTAAGAAAGTGTCCCATTCGAAGGTCAGTGAATCGTATTTCCCGTCAGTTTCATCAATCTTTAATATCGATCCATGATAATTACCTGTAGTTAGATTATTCGTCAGGCTAATGAAAACACCACCGGTTACCGGGTCAATTTCTATGTCTTCCGGTCGGTCCAATGCGGATGCTTCCATGGCCCTGGCAGCTTCCCGACACCTGATAAGTACGTCCGTTTGATTTTCGAACAGGCCTTGTAGCCGGACATGAGCATTATAATCAAGCGGAATCCATGTGTTGGTTTCAAGGCTCGCTACATAGAGCTTTCCTTTTGTAAGGTCACCAGGTTCGTCACTAATGAACTTATACAGGCTCCCTCCTTCCATGTCATCGCCTGAGTAAACTACTATACGTCCATCTTCTAATTCCTTCACCGTGGCACACTCATGAGAAAACCTCCCCATAGCAACATGCTTTTTAGCTGCTCCTGTTTTAGGGTCCACTTCTACCACCCATCCATAATGTTCCGGCGGGTTATAATAAAACATTTCCCAAAGATACTCGCTGTTGATGTGCGATCCATCTGGGGCCGTGTCTCCATAAAATTGCTCATAATTTTCCTCACAGGTCAAAATGGTACCCCATGGCGTCACTCCGCCTGAGCAATTGGCCAGTGTTCCCATTGCTTCCGTTTTACCCATGATCGGTTCATCCCAGGCAAACGGGATCATGGTCTTGGCTGTAACCCTTCGGTTGTACGCATCATTTGGCACTACTTCCCACTGATTGCCACTTCGTTTGACCCTAACAATGGACCCGCCGACATGAAGCATTTCCTCATCCACCTGCTTTCTGTGTCTGGCAATATCACCAAAATAACCTGAAACAAATTTCGGGTCAATGTATTCATGATTCACCCACAACAAACCATCATCATCGCTCAATGGGATAAAAGCGGTATAGTCATTATTGTAACCAAAAAAGTCGGTATCGTTGATCTTATCTTTCCATTTGATCAACAAATCATACCTGAACCCATCTGCAAGAACAACATCATCAAGGCTGCCCGGAGGAATCCCGTTGAATTCGATGGTTTCCAAGTCTGCGGTTGATGGTGCACAAGCCTGAATCAGTAGAGGAGTCAGGGCCATACCAACAGTACCCTGCCCTAAAAATCTGATAAATTGTCTTCTGGAAATGTTTGTCATAATAACCTAATGCTCTAGTATTGTTGCGCTTCAAATTAATTAAATAATCGATGAAAATTCAGAGAGAAAGATAATATTGAAAAGATTCCTATTTGATGTAAACAATTATTGACTGAGTTAAATATATTGAGGAGAAATAAAATTATCTTAATCAAAAAAGCTAAATTGTAAATAAACCTTTTGATTGATGGATCAACTAGAAACTTTTGCTAAGGACGGAAAGATAAATGAAGAAGCATCCGTAAAGGATAAGCAGTCAATTGTTATTCATGCGCCCATTGATGAGGTTTGGAAGGTCGTGACGGATATTGCAAACTGGAACCAGTGGAATAGTCAGGTAAGTAGTGCAGAAAAGTTATCTGAGGAAGAATTCACATGGACTTTAAACAACACCAGGTTCAATTCAAAAGTATCTTACAGTGATGCACCTTATCGTTTTTGCTGGGTCTCAAAAGGTTCTTTGCTGAAATGCGTCCACCTTTACAAGTTAGATGAAGTTGATGAGAATGAAACTTCAGTAGTATTTGAAGGGTCCATGCAGGGATTAAAAACCATTTTCAGTTATAATCATAGAAAGCTGCACAGATCCTTCGTTACCTGGTTGGATGATTTAACCAATCACCTGACCAAAAAGTAGTTATTTTTCTTTTTGTAGCTCAGCAATCGTCAGCTTAACCAATTCGAAATCAGGTGCAATTTCCAGTGCCTTCTGAAATTCCGTTATTGCTGCACTATTGTTTCCTTTGTCCATTTCTACCAGTCCCTTTAGTCGCTGTGCAGCTGCCTTAAGGCTCACTTGCTGTGTAGTCTGGTCCTGTTTTCCAAAAACAAGTTTGACTTCAGTGGATCTGGCATTTTTCATTACTATGTCTGCCGAAGTTGCAGCATCATTGTACCGCTTCAATCGGTATTGAAGGAAGGCTATTTTATACAAAATGTTGATGTCATTGTTTTTAAGATAAAGTGGCTCCCAATATTCGAGGGCTTTATCCAGCAATCCTATATTTTCGAAGCTGGTAGCTGCTACTTCCAGAGCCAGCAGGTTATTCGCATTAATTTTTGCTGCTTCCTGGGCAATAATACCAGCAGAAACATACTGCTTTTGCTCAAAGTACAACAAGCTTAAAGAATCAAGAAGGTTAGAACTCTCCGGCTTTATCGCCAGCATGTTGTAAAGTGCCGTTCGGGCGACAAAAAAATCATTATAGTTAAGTGCTCTTTGATAAATTTCCTGTTGTCTCTTATACTCCTCATCCTGGGCAAACAACTGTACACCAGCCATCAATGCCAGTAACATCACAAATACTTTTTTCATATTATCGGTTTATTAAAATCTCTCGCAAATTAAACATTATCATCACTAACAGCCAAACCTCTTTTAACTCCTATCTCAAGCATCAGGTTTTTAGCTGCTTCATACTGATTTGGGATCTCTCCTTCCAGGATGGCCTCTTTAATGGTTTCTTTGATTTCACCAATTATCTTACCGGGTGGTATGCCAAAGGTTTGCATAATTTCTTCCCCTGAAATGGGAGGATTGAAGTTTCTAATCTGGTCTTTTTCTTCCACCTCCTTCATTTTCTCTTCCACCAGCTCGAAGTTTCTTAAGTATCTTTTGACCCTGTCATGATTTTTCGAGGTAATATCCGCTTTACACAGGATCATCAAATCCTCAATATCATCGCCAGCCTCAAATAACAGCCTTCTAATCGCTGAATCAGTAATATCCTTTTTTACCAATGCAATCGGCCGAAGGTGTAGTTTCACCAGCTTTTGCACGTAAGTCATTTTTTCATTCAATGGAAGTTTCAGGGTTCTGAAGATTCCAGGCACCATCCTTGCCCCTTTATCTTCATGTCCATGAAAGGTCCACCCTACCTTCTTGTTAAACCGTTGCGTCAATGGTTTTGCGATATCATGCAAGATAGCAGCCCACCTCAGCCACAGATCATTGCTTACTTCTGCCACATTGTCAAGCACTTTAAGGGTATGGAAGAAATTGTCCTTATGGGCAAAATTGTTCACCTTCTTCACCCCATGAAGATTGGCCATTTCAGGAAATATCTTTTTCAGTACACCGGAATGAAACAGTAATTGAAACCCATATGATGGTGTATCTGAAAGTATGATCTTATTTAGCTCATCGCTGATCCTTTCTTTGGAAATTATATCGAGGCGTTCAACATTTTTAATCAGGCTACTATAAGTATCCGGCTCAATGTCATATTTCAATTGCGCTGCAAACCTGATTGCCCTCATGATCCTTAACGGATCATCTGAGAATGTAACATCAGGATCCAGAGGCGTTCGAATCATCTTTTTGTTGAGGTCAGTAATCCCGTCGAAAGGGTCAATCAATTCACCAAAAGATCCTTCATTCAATGAAATTGCCAAGGCATTAATGGTAAAATCCCGTCTGTTCTGATCGTCCTGCAGTGTCCCGTCTTCAACTACTGGTTTTCTGCTGTTCCGGTTATAGGATTCCTTTCTGGCTCCAACAAATTCCAACTCCCATTGTCCTTTTCTGAGGCTTGCAGTACCGAAATTCTTAAAAACAGAAACCTTTGAATTGCCCGGTAGCAACTCTGCGACTTTATTGGCCAGGTCAATACCACTACCAATGCATACAAAATCAATATCTTTTGAAGGCCGCTCTAGCAGCAAATCTCTCACATAACCACCAACAACATACGTCTCAACTTTAAGGTCCGTAGCTGCCTGGCGAACAACCTCAAATATATCTTTAGGATTTAGTAACTCGGAGTAATTCATTTACCTGTTTTGCAATGGAACGCAAAAATAGGTAGTATTTTGATGAATAACAGCTAATGACATTGCTTTCCCCAACCAACTTGCTCCAGCATAATTTTACTTTGTCACCCCTGCTATCATAGTGACAAACAATAAAAAATCACCAATAATACTATTTAATATAAAAATATTACAATCATTCATCGTAGAATAATGCTCATTCATCGAATAATATGCCTGTTTGCACAATAATCAACTTCTATCGCTTATTGTATAAGTAACTTGCAGTTAGGAACACATTAACAAGCAGTGGTATGAATAAGGTATATGTAATCGCTTGCCTTACAATTTTTTTATGTGGCACTACTCAATTAAGTGCGCAAAATGTACTGGCCAGTCTTGATGAAACAACTTTCAGTTGGGACCTTCTTGGTTCTGAACTACAGACCTACGAAGGGCTAAAAAAATATTGCAATGATGATAAATATAAGCAGGAGGTTCTTCAAACATTGGAACACCTTCATCATTACGACACCATCATTTACAATGTACTTGTAAAGAAATACAGGATTCATAAATCGAGAGAAATCCACAAAACCTTAGAGGAAATCAAGTTATTTGAGACTGAATACAGTCCGCAGAAATTTGCTAAATTTTTAGCTGCCGAATGTAAAGAAGAGCGTTTCATTGAGCACCATAAAAAGGAAACCATCCATGAAATCGGTGCTGAATCCTACGATGGACAAATACAAATCCTTGAAAATCAACTATTCCGTTATGTGAAGCATGTCACAAAAATTGTGGATCACATTAAAGACAATGCTCACCACTTACATTTGGAAAGCATTTCAGAAGGATAAACCACTATCATCGTTTCCTTGATGGATATGTTGAACTAATTACAAAGTGAACTGTAATTGAGTGGGGCTCTATTCAGTTTGTCAGGCCATCATAAAATCTTAAGTATACATCCCTAACGGCACCAGGTATATTAACATTTTTTTATATTCCCGCCTTTCCAATACCAGATGTTTAGCGGGTATTTCTAATGACCAATTGACAACAAGATACCTGCTTTCCAAGAAAGCTTCTGATTCTGCTCAATGAAGACCAACCAAAAGCACTTCAAAACATAAAAAAAGCCGACTCAATTTACTTTTGAGCCGGCCTTTTGACTTATTTATTGGTGTCAAACTGATTACTTATTCATGGGTGACCATCAATCTCCTTGGTTTCAGTAAAGTATGTTCGTTGAATACATTGATGAAATATATGCCCTGAGGCAGATCACTGGTATCCAATGTCACCTGATCATCTCCAACCTGAATATTCCCGTTGATCAGTACTTTGCCTGTCTGATCGATGAGTTCAAATTGCATTGCTGACTGTAAGGGTGCCTCGAAGGCAATATTGACATTATTCCAGGCTGGGTTAGGATAAAGTGCAAACTGTGCACCATCTCTAAACTGCTTCTCTACTCCGGTTAGGATTTTTTGCTTTGCTGTTAATTCCAAAGAACCCGCCTGATAAATAACCTTTGTTTGTTCATTTTGAACGTAGACTACTGCTCTCAAGGAAGGAGTATCACCATACACATTATTAATATTCCAGGTTGCATTGTATCTACCGACTTCCTGATCTCTTGTGAACGCTCCAAATTCAGTAAAGCCATCGGGGCTAGGCAGCATCTTTCTTACTACATTTAGTTGATCGCTATCTACATTGGTTAGTTCTGAAGCGGGATAATTATCCTCAACAATTAAAACTCGGGTATTAATCTCAACTTCCTGCGTAAAGTCCAAGTCCGAAGTGATCACAATTTCCAAATTGACCGTTGTAGGATCTGTTGAGTTGTCGCTGATGTCTATAGTAAATGCCGGATCTATAAGAGCAACTCTTTCTATATCTGCATTTGACCAGCCTACAACCCTGTTACCATTGGTCTCTGTGGCGTCCGGTGTATTGGCCACCTCACCATTGATCACGCTATATGGTGCAGAATTTATTCCATAATAAGTACTCATAGCCCCTGGTGCAACCCTGTCTCTGGCGTTCAATGGATCTAAACGTGTAGGTGTATTATCAAAATCACCATAATAGTTAATCCAAATCACTTCCCCTAGTTGATTATTTACCCTGAATTCAATGGTGTCATTCACCGCCTGACTAAAATCATTATATACACTGGAGAAGGTTTCAAGAATTGTGATTTTTGAGCTTTCATATATACTGAAATTATCGAAGGCAAAACCATCAGCCGTTTCAGAGTCTCCATTAGAACCAAAGAAGAACCTAAACATGATTGAAGATGCACTATTAGGTAAGATGTGGATTGACTTAACCCAGCCTGCAGCATCTTTTTGTCCAGCCCAACCAATAAAGTTATCATTATCACCAGATCTGAATACACCATCTTTATTAAGCCCACTAATAAGTGATGCATTGTACCATTCCACCCCAGAAGAAAGCTCTTGTGCATCAGGATCGTCAGTTGGTGAGCCAAGTAAGCTCCAGGTTTGGCCTCCATCTACCGAATACTGTAATACAGCACCATCTTTTCCATCAACTGTAAGTGTTCTGGAATCAAAACTTATGGTTGGTATCTCCATAGCCGACAAGTCATAGTTTGGAGAATAAAGGAAGTACCCTCTTCTAGAATCATCTGGGTAATTACCCCCCGCAACGGTTACCCAGGCATTGCCATCAACACTTCCGAGTGCTCCTCCGGGCACACCTCTTTCCCAGAATGAGATATCATTATCTTCCTGGGTATTGTTTACTGATAAGTTACTTGTGTACCAATCATTGTCACTGTCATTGAAGTCAGCATCATATCTTCCGGTAGTTACCTGAATTGTTGGTATGATGTTTACGCTTCTTGATTCAGTAGTTTGACACCCAAATGTGGAAGTTGTATATAAAGTTGCTGTGTAAACTCCACCATTTGCAAAAGTATAGTCCACCTGGTCCCCAAGGTTGGCAGGATTCACATCCAGCAAGGTAGTAGCCCCCTGGGTGATCACAAATTGAAGCTGCTCAATGATTGCATTTGGAAGCACACTATCTGTGACAACAAACTGTGTTGGTGAACCGGCAATTATGTTTTCCCAACTGAATTTTGGCACTGGTTGTCGACCAATAGGAACTGTAATGGTCTCCTCTCTACTACAATTTGTAATGTTGTTTGTTACCACCACAGTATATGTTCGCTGAGGTTGTTGCAACACTACAGATGAAATATCTTCAGTGAAAGACAATCCACCGTCTGATTGCAGAAGGGTTCCTGCATTTGAAGAATTACCCTGATACCAATCTATTTGGACATCAGAAGTGTTCATATTGTTGAGTGCTATATTAATAATTACTTCTTCATCCTCGCAAGCTTTATCACTATTAATGAATTGCCCGGAGTTAAATTCCATCAACTCAGGGATAGGATGTACAATAATCTCTTTCGAATAAGATTGTGAACATCCATTGATGTCCTGGAAAGTAAATGTGACTGTAAAAGTTTGGGCAGCCCCATAGGGTTCATTGTCCCTTGCATTAGAAGGACTAAACACTGCTTCACCTCCAGATTGCGAAACTATTCCTGTTTGTGTGCCCGGTCCGGTACTACTCCAGGAACCTGTTGTAACAGGTGCGCCATTGACCACTGCCACCAGGTCAATTTGTGACCCACCGTAACAAGTTTCAAATGATTCATCAGTGATGGTGAATACTTCATCACCAGCAATTTCTCCAACAAAATTAACATCTGGTAGTGGATTGATGGTAATCGTACTGGTTATTGAATTGCTACAGCCATTATCATCAGTAAAATTGAAGGTAATGTCATAATCCTGAGCAGCATCCAATGTGTCCTGACCATTATCCAAAGCAATCACTCTTGGATCAAAAGTTGCTGTTCCATCTCCGTTATCCACAAAGCCTCCTGAACTGTTGTCGGTCGCAATGGTGAAGCTTTGACTGGCAAGATCCTCATCTGAAGTACCCACAATTACAAATGCATTGTCAGTAAAACAAACTTCGGTTTGATCTATATCAAACCCATTAGACTGATATTCTATACCTAATAATGGTTGAGGATTTACGGTAACTGTTGACGTAATTGCATTAAGGCAACCGTTACCGTCAGTATACTCAAAAGTAATGTTAAATACAGATTCATCACCGGTTCTGCTTTCCCCTGCAGCTGTCGCTGCTACACTTGGGTTAAAGATAGCTGTCCCATCAGATTGAGGGGTTAAACCGCTGGATAATGTACCACTGAATTCTATTTTCCAGCTTACATTAGCTGCAATTGAAGCCTGCACACCATCTACCATTGGGACAAAGACTATTCCTGTATCATCATAACAATATTCAGTACCATTAATATCTCCACTTGTAGTTTGGTCAAATATCACCAATTCCGGTTGTGGATTGATTGTAAAACTCGCAGATACCACATTTTCACAACCGTTATTGTCAGAGTAAGTATAAGTAACCGTATGAACAGAAGCATCTCCTGTTCGAGTTTGGCCAGCAGCTACTGCAGCAACAGATGGATCAATTGTGGCAGTTCCATCCCCATTATCGGTAAGGCCTCCCGCGGTGGTCACATCAGAGAGTACATCATTACTAATAGAATATGTTCCGGAGGTAGTATTTGTATTATCCGCAATACCTCTGATAACGAAAGAGTCCTCATCAAAACAAACCTCTCCTCCCTGCAGTGGATCTCCTGTGGCATCAAACTCAATATCCAAAACAGGTTGAGGGTTTATGGTGAAGGTGCTGGAGAAAGAATTATCACATCCATTACCATCAGTATATGTAAATGTTACAGTATGTGTAGTAACATTACCAGTTCTGGTTTCTCCAGCAGCTGCAACTGCAGTGACACCATCTATATCAGCTGTACCATCACCATTGTCAGTCAATCCTCCTGTATTTATACTGAATGAGCCAGAAGTAGCATCTATACCTTCCTGAATACCCTGAATAGTGAAATTTGACTCATCATAACATACTTCAATACCATTCAATGCGCCAGAAGTAGGGCTATACTCTATACCAAGGGTTGGTTGTGGGTTAACATTAAGGTTGGCGGTGACAACATTCTGGCATCCGCTTCCATCTGAATAAGTAAAAGTAATCGTATGGCTGGATTGGCTCCCCTCTCTTGTTTCACCAGCCGCAATGGCGGCAATTTCAGGATCAAAACTTGCTGTACCATCTCCGTTATCAGTCAGACCTCCGGTGTTTATACTAAAGGTTCCGCTTACAGCTCCTACTCCATCTGCAAATCCTCTAATGGTTACTGCAGAATTGTCAAAACAGATATCAGATCCATCTACTGCCGAACTATCACTAGCATAAACAATATTGAGTAAAGGCAATGGATTAATGGTAATGTTGATATTAGTGCTATTCTGACACCCGTTACCATCAGTGTAATCAAATGTCACGGTATGTATAGTGGAAGTTCCGGTGCTATCATTGCTTGCTGCAGCTGTTCCAGCAGCGCGAGGGTTTAATACAGCTGTTCCATTACCATTATCAGTCAGACCTCCTGTATTGATAGAAAAAGTACCACTGGATACATTGACCAAATCCGCAACCCCTTGAAGTGTAATGTCACTTCCATTCCAGCACGCAACCGTTGCACTACTGGAGATCGATAAATCTGGTTGTGGGTTAACAGTAACATTAAATGTTTCGGAATCTGAGCAACCATTACCATCTGTATAACTAAAAGTAATCGTATGAGAAGATGCATTTCCTGTTCTGGTCTCTCCAGCAGCAGTTGCTGCATCCGTTGGTGTAAATGTTGCTGTACCATCACCATTGTCTACAAGCCCTCCCGTATTAATGGTAAAAGTGGCATTAGCAGGAATCGCCAATGCTCCTGAATTATTTAATCCAGTGATTGTTACTGCTCCGTCATCATAACAATATTCACTATTGATTCCAGAAAAGGAAAGCACTGGTAAGGCATTTATGGTGATGGTAACGGTCTGAGATGGTCCTTCACAATTTCCGCTGGCCGTTTCAGTGACATATATGACTGTACTTCCTGCGGTATTGATATTAATACTGGAAAGTGCTAAATCAATATCTGTAAAATTAACACTACTTCCAGTGGCAATAGTATTTGTCAATGCCACATCAGAATACCAGGTATAGGTTGAAGTTCCATTTGGAGAAGTTATGTCCAGCGTAGCTGCACTAACGTCATCTTCAGCACAATATTCATACTCATTGGTTGTACCGTTTCCAGTCACCGTTGGAGCTACAGGAATTGCATTGATTGTAAAAGTAGCGGTATCGTAATCACTGGTACATCCGGCAAACCCTCCTCCCTCATCGTTGGTTTGTGCAGCATAGAATGTATAGGTACTATCGGCCTGTGCTGTAATTGACGGTGTATAGAATCTACTTGATGTGATATTTAGACTATTGAGGTTTACATCAAACCACTCTACGGTAGCACCGGTTTCAAGATTTAGTATTTCAAATGTTGGTATTACATCGCCGAAACAAATATCATCATCTCCGGTAATGTTTGGTTCAACAGGAATAGGATAAACTGTTAATGTAACTTCTGTAGAAGGTCCTTCACAACCACCAAAACCCGGGCCTGCCGATACATCCTGAACCTGAGTTACAAAATAGGTATAGACTGAATCTGATGTGGTAGAGATCCCAAGATCACCAGCAGTAGCAGTAGCACCAGTAAAGATTGAATTTAAATCAGCATCATACCATTGAAATAATTCACCTGGATTACCTTCACCTGTTACCACCAGATCGCTGACTATATCGTCTACACAATATTCAATATCTGGCCCACCCACTACAGTAGGCGCGGGTGGTTCACCATAAAAATTAAATTTAATCAGTGTTCCATCACTTTCACACCCATCGTGAGTTACCCCGGAAGTTATAATACTGGTATTTTGCGTTACTAAAAAGTATCTCGTTTGATCCGAATCAAAACTTGCTATACCCAAATCATTTGCTGTAGCGGTGGCAAAATTGGCATTTGCTCCTCCCTGATCATCTACACTTATTAATTGCGTCTTTGCTCTTGCTGCATTTGATCGGTACCACTTAAACTCAATAGAATCACCACCAAAACTGTAATCTGATCCTGCAAGAAACGATTCTGAGGCAGCAATGTCTTCAGCACAATAGAAATAGGTAACATCAGCATCGTCCACGTATCCATCATCTGTATTTCCGTCAACAGTAGGTTGGCCTTCAAAACCAAAAACTGTTATGGTGACTTCAGTAGCTGCACTCTCACAACCATTGAAAGATTCACCAGAATTTATAGCTCTGGTTTGGGATACCCAGTAAGTATAGGTGCCTGCTGTGGTCCTGTCATAGCCTGCAGTAGTTAACTGAGACTCGGTTATTCGATCATTCAATGTTGTGGTAATCTGGGCTCCAGGAGTTCCTCCAGCGTCCTGGTACCACTTGTAGACCATTCCGGAGCTATCAGGCGTTGAAATAAAACTTTGCTCAAATGCATCTACAAACGTTTGGTTTAAACATAAGTAAAATGTTGTAGTAAAGGTATTCACATCCGGTGCTTCGGGTATCTCCCAGAAACTGATATTGATTTCGGTGGTATCTCCCGGGCAACCGGTAAACCCACTACCACCTAAGTCTTCAAAATCTCTTCTTACTACAAAGAACGTAGTATCAAAATCCGTAGCACCTGCATTGGACGGCAATCCCATCTCAGTAGTTGTTATTACACTTCCCAAAGCATTTGCCGTTGTAATTACTGTCCCTTTATCTTCTGTTAACCATACAAACGAGCTGTCTGCCGAGGCATACCCAAAGGTGGCAAGATCCAAAGTAATATCTTCAATGGCATCACCTTCACAATAGTTATAGTTATAGAAAGCTGCGGATGTATTATTAACAACACTTCCCGTTTCATCGATCACAGGAGCATCAGGATTTTCATAAATCTCAAATATGATTCTTAATGAATCACTGGTACATCCTGATGGTAAAGCAGCGCTGATATCACTTGTCCGGAACACATAAAATTCATAAGTGTCATTTGCTGGTGAAGCGGAACCAAAAAGTTCATTAGGGGTAATAAAAGTTCCATTGGTTGCAGATACAGTAAGTTGAGCATTAGAGGAATTATACCAGGTATACGTGTCTGTGCCCGGTGTATTTATAGATACGTTACTAATGGTTTCCCCCTCACAATATTCAATTAAGATTGGACTCAGCGGATCACCCAAATCCGCATCATAACCACTTGTAATTTCCGGCACTACTGGTTTGGTAATTATTTCCACTGTAGTTGAGTTTTCTGTGACTACACATCCACCATCCGGGTCATCTCCTGCACTTGACGTGAATTGAATCCGATAAGTTCCTACCGCAGCTGTACCATTACCTAATGGGTCGCTGGGATCAAATTCATCTGATACGATTGTTATTGGTCCCGCCGGAGCACCCGTTCCTGTTAACTTAATAATATCATAGGAAGTTACTGTTACGCTACTACCATCAACAGTGATATCTAACGCAAATAAATCATCATCTTCACAATACTGTGTATTGAGATTGGCAAATGCTACCACAGGATCAGGATAAACAGTAAAAGTTTCAAAACCGGCATTGATCTTTGTACCTGATCCATTTTGAATAATTCTCCTGATGACCAGATCATTTGAAGTAGACCCTGGAGCGAGCCCGGAAGGATTAAATGTCCAGTCAGCCGTATTGAGCAACGTCCCAGACACTCCGGCAGGCGCATCAAAAGCGTAGAACTGAGAACCTGGACCATAATTTGGCACAATATCTGAAGTATAAGGAACAATCGAAACGGAGGTCCCATTATTGCAGTAATCTGTAGCCGGTACTGGGTTGAATATACTTGCTGCCGAATTCACTGTATAGGTCCTTACGTAAGTGTAAGATTCACCAGTGTCATTATTTGTTACTACCACATTCAAGTCATGAGTTCCAATTCCAGCATTTTCAGGAATAAACCGAATTCTTCTATAGCCACCAAAATTAGTGAGGTTAATAGTTCCGTTTCCAGAGAATGCAATGGTATGATTGGTTGGTAAAAAGACACTGACAGTATCTCCATCCGCATCATTATCAAAGAAAGATGTCGTTCCAGATGTTGACAGGATATCAGATACAAATATATTTAGCTTTGATGAGTCACTAACACAGGTACCATCATTCTCAAGTAAGTAATAAGTGTATAGTTCACTCGCATTCAGGTTAAATCCGGGGAGATTTGAGCTTGTTGTAGAATTAGCTGCGACAATATCAAAAGTAGCACTTGTTTCATCATTTACCCATCTGTAAGAGCTGCCTCCCCCACCAGACCATGAAATATTAAAGGCTGAAGCAGTTGTATCTGCAATATCCATTTCTGTCGTGACAGACCCCACAGGTGCTGGAGTAATATCAGGTGCTGCTGGTGTAACAGAAGTTGAAATATCAATGAAAGTTAAATCATGATAATCCTGATTACCCTCCATATCTGCAGTACCAGTACCGGACCTCAGCACTAGTTGGTTTGAAAGTGCAGAAGAGCCATTGTATTGGATTTCCAAATTGCCAATAGTTATCTGGTCTGTTGAAGCAGAGCCTGAAATACTGTATGTGATTGTCAGAGAAGTTTCATTGACTGTGAGCATCTCACCACTGATGTCAGCTCCCGACACCCCAATATTTCCAACCGCTGTATTAAACTTATGATCTACGGGCAATTGTAAAACAATCGTCTGACTTGCCCCCACTCTGAAATTATCGCTGCTTGTTTCAGCAATGACTATGTTGCTTATAGCAGTAAAATCACCTCCTGTACATAATGTTCCTGCCGGAGCAGTTACAGTTACACCGGTTTCAGTACTGAACGACCATGTTACGGTAGCGTCCACTCCCGAGGCATCTTCAATGGCATTTGCTCCAAAAGATACAGTATAGGCCTCATTACTAAACAATTCCACATTTGGATTAATTGTCAATTGGGTTGTTCCGAAACCAGAAACCTGTGTTCCGTCAGTGGCAGGAATAGTTAAAGTTTGTGAAGCAGAAGTAATGGTAATATTGCCAGATCCGGCGTATACCTTTTCTGAGAAGTCTACTACAAGATTTCCAGAAAGGTCAAACCCTGTACTGGTATGGGCAGGTGTATTCGGAGTAGCCACAGGAGCTACTGCATCAGCAGTGGTAGTGAATGACCATGAGCCATTAGCTGCAACACCGGCAAATGCATTCCCACTTTTATCTTCAATTACGCCACTTGCAATGCTTACATAATATTCTGTCGCTCCATCCAGTGCATCGGACAAGGCGAGTGTTATTGTGGAATCTGCATTACTCAACACTCCTCCGGTAATGTTCTCGGAAGTGAACAGTGTGGTTCCATCATTATAATATATTTCTACGCTTCCGGTTCCCAGATTCACTGGTTCCGAAAAGTTCATGATCAAACTTATTGTAGTTGGGTCACTTGAAATGCCAGTTGCATCATTTGCTGGGGTTATTGTCACCAAAGTAGGTGCAGTTACATCCGCCAATGTGGTGAAATTCCAGGTCCCATCTGCCGGAACACTTTGACTACCAATAATAGCCAGGCCATTTCCTTCATTATCTTCTAAAGCACCAGCGTCCCAATCAATGGTATAGGCCGTATTGTAATCCAGGTTCGAGGATGGTGAAAACGAAACTGTGTTTCCTGAAATACTGATGTCTGAACTAACGTCTAAAGTACTATGAGGAACACCCCCATCTCTGATATAAAAGTTACCCGTTCCAGCCACAACCGGTTCATTGAATGTGATAGAAATTGTAGGGTTAATACCCACGCCAGTTGCAGCATCTAAAGGATTAATAGCAGTGACTAATGGAGCCGCCACATCAGTTCCAGATTCGGTGAAGAAGTTCCAACCTCCAGTTGTACTATATCCGTTGAATGTATTGGCATTGTTGTCCACAATAGCTCCATCCGGGATGAGGATATAATATTGCGTCTGACCGGATAAGTCATTGGTAAAACTTATGGTCGCTGTATTTCCAACAAACGCGACTGTTGAGACATCAACAGACTCAACAAGATTGTTAGTCCCGGAATATCTTAATTCAATTGAACCTACTCCCTGAAAAACAGGCTCATCAAAAGTAATGGTAAAGTCTGTTGTTATGTCGACATTTGATGAGTTGTCTGCAGGGTTTCTGTTGGTAACTACCGGATCATTGGTCTCCGCATTGATGGTGAAATTCCAGGTGGTTTCATCGGATATACCTGCATACCCATTGGATGACCCATCTTCAATTGCTCCTGCGTCGAGGTTCACATAATATGTAATGCCCGATGAGAAGGTCACTGATGACACATCAAAACTTGCCTCATCTGTAGTAAAAGTTCTTGCTCCATAAGTACCAGTAGATGTTGCTGCCTGATACACCAAAAGATCAGCCTGACCAAAAGGTGTCATATCAGCATAAATTTCTATATTCCCAGTTCCTGCCTGTACATCTTCATCAAATACAATCGCAATAGATGTAAGAGAAGCACTATTTTCACTGGCTCCATCCACTGGATTTGTAGGGTTAGTGACTGAAATAGTAGGAGAAGCTCCATCGGTTATATTAACAAAGTTATCAGGATCTGAAGTTTGATTGGTACCATCACTCCATTGGTTAGTTACTCCTGAAATAGCAGTCGATCCTACTCCCGAATTTTCAGTCGCCTGATTGGTTATGGCACTTAAAGTAACGGTTGGGGAAGTTCCTCCTGGGTCTGAAACAGTAGCGGCAGTAACGTTACTACCATCAGGTAATACAATGGTTCCAAAGTCAGTAATATCCGGAGCAAACCCATCAAACGTCTCCACATTTTCACTAAAAGTAACAACCAGCTGATCTATTAATGCATTATTATCTGTATCCTGAATTTCAAGATCCACAATAGCAGGAGCAGCTCCATCGGTGGTTCCTGAGAATAACTGATTCCCAACCGTGGTATTTGACCCATCACTTAGTGTTCCTAAATTAAGCGTAACATCAGGTGCAGCATCGGTATCACCACCAGCAACGACTGCCTCAGTGAAGGTTAAATTCAGCTCATTGTCATTTGCAGATCCGGTTGTTACACCTTCTCCGGAGAATCCTGTCACGTCAAATGTCGTTCCATCCAGGGTGGAGGCACCATCATTGATATTTTCTGATAAAGTAATGGTTAGTCCATCAATGAAACCATCTGCATCGGCATCCACGGTACTGGCAGCAGCAATCACAGGTGCTGCAACATCCACCGTAGTAATTGAAGCATCATCAGCGGCAATATTTCCATTGGCATCAGCCAGAAAACCACTAGCTCCTCCGGCATAAGCAACTGTCACCGTAGCAGTACCCGGGACACTTACTTCAAGTGTTACGTATTGATCAGAATCGCTCGTGTCCAGTGAATTATCCACGTTGGTACTGGCTACTGTCGAGACTGAAGTAACACTGCCGGCTCCAAGTGTAAAATCTCCAAACTCCACACTTGTTTCATCCACCTCTTCATCCATTTCGATGACTATTTCATCGATAGTTCCGTCTTCATCAGTGTCAAAGAAATGAGCGGCGGTGAAAGCTGGGTTATCAGTATCTACTGTAAACTCATTTAACTCGGTATCAGCAATGACCTGAGTATTTCCCACGGAATCTACTGCACTTATTACTGAGATGTTTATGTCAGTAACCAACTCATTGACGTCAGCAACATCATAAGTCGCAGTGTACGTATCATTGGTATTTACATTTGTAGACCAGCCTCCGGAATTAAATGTGAGCGTTCCGGTCCCAACAACATCGGTATTGAATGAAATTGTAGGAGCTGTTACACCATCCATTGGCTCGTCAAATAGCACGACTACACTGAAATTAGAGGCGCCTACGTCCGGATCAGACACTACCAAAGGACTTGGAGTAATTGAGGTGACATTTGGTGGGTCTGTGTCTATGGTGAAGGCTGTAGTGTTGAATGTTATTGTCTGAGTTCCGCCACCATCATTGGTAAACCACTCATTTGGGTCATTGATCCTAAACAAATAATCAGCAAAATCGGCAGCTCCTTCTCTCCTGCCTGTGTATTGTCCAACATCAAGATCATCATCCACACCATCAAAGTCAATTGCAGTTGTTCCTTCCACCAATCCAGAATTAGCCAAAGAACCCCAGCCAGCAATATCATCACTACTGATTCCTGCAAGAACTGCCGAAACGCCAGTTAGCCCTGATCCAATGTAGGCAAAAACAGCTTCATTGCTTGTGTTTATAAGGAATGAACCAGTCCTTGCAACTGATCCCGCAGTAACAGATGGTGTCCCGGTATTAACATCATTAAATTCGATTATCGTCCCAGCGGACACTAAAACGTTGACCGTCCAGATTATTTCACCTTCTCCGGAAATAAAAGCTGAAGTCCCGTCCCACTCGTTATCCGTAAACCTTATATCGAATGGCGTACTTGAACCATCAAGGTCGGTTAATGCCACAATAGCAAAGTTGTCATTATCGTCAGCATCCCAGCCAACAAAGGCAATGTCTCCGGCACTTAGAAATGCAGGTGCTACAGTGGAGAAAGTGTAATCTGTATTATTCGCTATACCCGCATAAGAATTGCCTGCCGCATCATCAATTGCTGTTGCATCAATTTGCACAGAATAATTTGTACTGTATTCAAGGTCTGAAGTAATGTCAATAGTAACAGTGTCACCATCTATGACTCCACCTGTAACATTCATCGCCTGCGTGCTTGAACCATCATCCTCATCTGTAACCGTAATATTTCCAGTACCTAACGCAGGCACCTCTGAAAAAACAAGATCAATGTTGGTTCCAATTCCTGCTGATCCCGTGTGTGCAGGTATCCTATCAATTAAAATAGGTAAGGCACTATCTATAATACTTTCCGAGTCATCTCCAGTAGCAATAATTGCATTTCCGGTAGCATCTACCCAAAGGCCTGTAAGACCATCAATAGCTGTTGAACCAGCACCCGTTTCAATGGTGGCCTGATCAACAATTCCTGTAACGGATACCACATTAGTTCCACCAGCAGGATCGGAGATCGAAGTACCTCCATTTGATACATTAGTACCATCCGGCAATGTCAGAGTCCCTAAGTCGGCCAATACTGGTGGGGCACTATCATCAGTATCCACGTTTTCGCTAAAAGTGATATCGATTCGTTCAATCAATCCATCTCCTCCTGCATCAAATATTTCAAGATCAACGACTACCGGAGGAGCTCCATCAGTTATTGTGGCTTGCGTTTGTGCTCCAGTGGTGGAGTTGGTGTTGGTACCGTCTGTAAGACTAAAAGCATTTTGTGTACTTATAGCAAAGCTTGCCGCAATATCATCCTCGGTGTCCTGCACCGAAGATGATGTTCCAAGTGTTACCTCCACACTGGATACTGCTCCTGTAATTAAGTCTGTTCCATCTGTACCAAATGCAGCACTGGTAAAATCACCTGCATTAGTAATATTCAAGTCATTTGCACTCAGTGTACTGGCAGCATCTAAGGTCTCAGAAAAAGTCACCAATATCCGGTCTATCTGTCCGTCAGAATTATTATCCCTGTATTCAAAATCAATGATTACCGGATCTGCACCGTCAGAGTATGTTCCTCCATTGGCCGCAACCTCACCATCCAGGATTTCTACACTACCTGTATTTGAAGTAATCGATGAGTTAGTGGCCGTACCGTCATAAGTGACTGTATTGGAAGGCGTTGCAGTCCCCGTAATATCGGTTATATCCAAAGTAATTGAAGCGATATTGGTATTATCATAATTAGGTGTGTTGTCAATTGTAACTCCACCACTAATACTAATACAATCCAACCCAGTTCCTCCTGCGTCATCACCATCAGCGATATCCACATTGGCGCTAAAGGTTAGTGTAACCTGATCTATATTTCCGTCACCATCACTATCCAGCCACTCCACGTCTGAGATGGTCGGTGTAGGTACGACAGTTGTAAAATTGTAATCTGTAGTTCCATTTAATCCTGCAAAGAAATTACCACTTCCATCATCAATTCTGGTCCCGGGAACACTCACAGAGTACTGGTTGGTGTTAGTTAAATCTGCATTTGGATTAATTACCACTTCATTCGAAGTTGCTACCCCAATATCTATAGTTAATGCCGCTTCTGCCCTATCATCTGCACCAACTCCAGTAATATCTTCCAATGTAATGTCACCAGTACTTTGATCAGTTACATCTTCTGAAAATGTCATGGTGATATTGGTATTTATAGCAACGCCCGTAGCTCCCTGGCTAGGAGAATATCCTGTAATTACCGGTGATGCACCATCACTTACAGTAGCCTGCGTTTGTGCCCCCAACGACGAGTTAGTGTTGGTACCATCTGTAAGGCTGAATAAGTTCTGAGTGGATATTGCAAAATTGCCAGATCCATCTTCCGTATCAACTACAGAAGATGGTGTCCCAAGCACAACCTCCACACTAGATACAGCTCCAGTGACCAGATCAGTTGTATTGGTACCAAAAGCGGCACTGGTAAAGTCTCCAACATTGGTAATTAGTAAATCATTAGCTCTTAGCACACTGGCTGCATCCAATGTCTCTGAAAAGGAAACTAATACTCTATCGATGGTCCCGTTTGTATCATTATCTCTGTATTCAAAATCTACTATTATAGGAGCGGCTCCATCCGTAACAGCTGTAATTGCACTGGTTGGTGTATCGTTGCTACCATCTGTTATACTTCCTGTGGTGGCAGCATCAGCATACTGAATGGTTGTTCCTCCTAATGCAGTATTGTCAGCAGGAGCTCCGGTAACAGTCAGTTGCACATCCGTACCAGAAACAACTCCTCCTGAGATCGAAAGTGTCTCTGGATTGGCAGGAAGACTCCAATCTGCTGCTTCATATGCAGACCCTGTAATGTCTTCGCTAAAGGTGACGTCTATCCTATCCACCACTCCATTAGCATCAGTATCCAGGTATTCAGAAGATATTAAAATTGGTGCGGCTCCATCTGAAAAGCTTGCCTGGGTTTGAGCCACAAGTGCATTATTGACATTGGTACCATCCGATAAGCTAAACGTATTCTGTGTGGTAACCTCTAAAGTTCCTCCATTGTCTTCAGTATCCTCAACTGTTGCAGGTGTACCAAGCACTACAGTCACACTTGTCTCACCACCAACACCTAACAAATTAGTAGTATTAGTTCCAAAAGCAGCTGAAGTAAAGTCGCTTACATTGGACAGTGATAAATCATTGGCTTCTAAATTACTGGCCGCATCAAGTGCTTCAGAGAAAGTAATTAAAAACTGATCAATTGCGCCATCATTGTTATTATCCTGATATTCAAAATCTGAAATCACAGGTGCAGCTCCATCTGTGAAACTTGCCTGAGTCTGTGCAGCAAGCACGCTATTAACGTTTGTCCCATCTGACAGACTAAAGGTATTCTGCGTAGTAATTTCAAGAGTTCCTCCATTATCCTCGGTATCCTGTACTGAAGCAGGTGTTCCCAGGACTACAACTATATTCGTTTCGCCTCCCGCTCCAAGAAGATTGGTGGTGTTAGTTCCAAAACTAGCTGATGTAAAATCACTTACATTGGACAGTGATAAATCATTAGCTTCCAAATTACTGGCAGCATCAAGTGCTTCAGAAAAAGTAATCAAGAACTGATCAATTGCGCCATCGCTATCATTGTCCTGGTACTCAAAATCAACGATTACAGGTGCTGCTCCATCTGTGACTGCTGTTATTGCACTGGTTGGTGTATCATTGGCTCCATCTGTAACACTTCCTGTTGTGGCCGCATCAACATACTGTATGGTTGTTCCTCCCAATGAAGTATCATCAGTTGGAGCTCCTGTGATGGTAAGTCGCATATCGGTTCCTGAAACTACTCCTCCTGAGATCGAGAGCGTCTCTGGGTTGGCTGGAAGAGTCCAATCTCCTGCTTCATAGGCAGACCCTGTAATATCTTCACTAAATGTCGCATCTATTCTGTCAACAGTGCCATCTGCATCTGTATCCAGGTATTCAGCTGAAACTAAAATAGGTGCCGCTCCATCTGAAAAACTTGCCTGAGTTTGGGCCACCAATCCATTATTGATATTGGTGCCATCCGATAAACTAAAGGTATTTTGTGTGGTAACCTCAAGTGTTCCCCCATTGTCCTCAGTATCTTCTACGGATGCGGGTGTACCCAATACTACAGTCACACTTGTCTCTCCACCAGCACCTAGCAAATTAGTGGTATTAGTTCCAAAAGCAGCTGAAGTAAAGTCACTTACATTAGATAGTGATAGGTCATTGGCTTCTAAATTACTGGCAGCAGCAAGTGCTTCAGAGAAGGTAATCAAAAATTGATCTATTGCACCATCATTGTTATTGTCCTGGTATTCGAAATCAACGATTACTGGTGCAGCTCCATCATCTACAGTTGTCACAGCACTGGTCGGTGTATCATTGCTGCCGTCTGTAATGCTTCCAGTAGTGGACCCATCAGTATATTGTACAGTTGTAGCTCCCAATGACGTATCATCCGCAGGAGCTCCGGAAACCGTAAGTCGCATATCACTTCCAGAGACAACTCCTCCTGAAATCGATAAGGTCTCAGGATTTGAAGGGAGGCTCCAATCAGATGCTTCATAGGTAGACCCTGTAATATCTTCACTAAATGTCGCATCTATTCTGTCAACAGTGCCATCTGCATCTGTATCCAGGTATTCAGCTGAAACTAAAATAGGTGCCGCTCCATCTGAAAAACTGGCCTGGGTTTGGGCCGCCAATCCATTATTGATATTGGTGCCATCCGATAAACTAAAGGTATTTTGTGTGGTAACCTCAAGGGTTCCTCCATTGTCCTCCGTATCTTCTACTGATGCCGGTGTTCCCAATACTACAGTCACACTTGTCTCACCACCAGCACCTAGCAAATTAGTAGTATTAGTTCCAAAAGCAGCTGAAGTAAAATCACTTACATTAGATAGTGATAGATCATTAGCTTCTAAATTACTGGCAGCAGCAAGTGCTTCAGAGAAGGTAATCAAAAATTGATCTATTGCTCCATCGTTGTTATTGTCCTGGTATTCGAAATCAACGATTACTGGTGCAGCTCCATCATCTACAGTTGTCACAGCACTGGTCGGGGTATCATTGCTGCCGTCGGTAATGCTTCCTGTAGTGGACCCGTCAGTATATTGTACCGTTGTAGCTCCCAATGACGTATCATCAGCAGGAGCTCCTGTGATGGTAAGTCGCATATCGGTTCCTGAAACAACTCCTCCTGAAATCGATAAGGTCTCAGGATTTGAAGGGAGGCTCCAATCCGCTGCTTCATAGGTAGAACCAGAAATGTCCTCACTAAATGTCGCATCTATTCTGTCCACAATGCCATCTGCATCTGTATCCAGGTATTCAGCTGAAACTAATATTGGTGCCGCCCCATCTGAAAAGGTTGCGTGCGTTTGAGCCACCAAAGCATTGTTGACATTGGTTCCATCCGTCAGACTAAAAGTATTTTGCGTTGTAACTTCAAGGGTTCCACCATTGTCTTCAGTATCCTCGACAGTTGCGGGTGTTCCTAGCACAACTACTACGTTGGTTTCACCTCCCGCTCCCAGAAGGTTGGTAGTATTGGTTCCAAAAGCTGCGGAAGTAAAATCACTCACATTTGAAAGTGATAAGTCATTGGCTTCAAGATTGCTCGCTGCAGCCAGTGCTTCTGAAAAGGTGATTAAAAACTGATCTATTATACCATCATTGTCGTTATCCTGGTATTCAAAATCTATTATTGCAGGTGCAGCTCCATCACTGTATGTACCTCCAAAAACACTAATCTCCCCATCAGAAATTTCAGTAGCCCCTGCATTGGTTACTATCGCAGAATTTGTTGCGGCACTACTATATGTAATTGTATTCGCAGGGGTTGCAGTGCCTGTAATGTCAGAAATATCCAGGGTAAGTGTTGCAATATTCGTTGCAGTATAGTCTGGAGTATTATCAATAGTAGCCCCACTAATCGTAATACAATCTAATCCGGTACCTCCAGCTCCATCCAGATCGGAAACATCCATGTTTTCGCTAAAAGTTAAAGTCACCTGGTCGATATTTCCGTCACCATCACTATCCAGCCACTCTGCATCAGTGATAGTTTGTGAAAATCCTATAGCTGGTAGGCAAAATGCTAAATAGAGTAGTAGTCGCTTTTGCATGAGATAATAATTTGAGCCAATTCTTTTTAATAATTTCTTACAACTTTTTTAATCTGATCCGCATTCAGATTATTTTAATAGTTTCCCCGAGCCATTTACTTTCATCAAAACCATTTTGGTCAGATTCGCTCCGAAACTAATTGTTCCTCCTATCAGGATTTGCCCATCAGGTAACTGAATTACAGCTTCTCCTCTGTCAGTGAATCCATCTCCATGATGGCAACTTGTAAGATTGGTTGTTCCAAACTGATCTGTTCGTAAAAATAAAATTTGCTGACCTTTAGGTGTTTCTTCGTTCTTGACCTCCTCGGCAGACAGGACGTATTGTTTAAAGTTTCCTACAAAGATCAGGTCGCCATTTAATGCTCTTTTTACATCTTTAACCTCGATATCTGATTGATCAGGGATCGGATCCAAATTTCTTAAAGTATCTATTGCTCCCTGGTTTGTCATTTGAATCACAAATGGTTCCTGCTCTCCATTGATATTGGAATTCCCAATGATCAATGCTCCGGAGGCATCATTTATCATCTTTGTTGGCACGTCATCAATATTTGTACTTGCACCATTAGATCTTCCATATGCTAAAGCATTTTTCAACAAACCCAAGTTATTCACCACTAAATACAACGCATTAACTCCTCCATACCCCCTTACACTTGTTCGATCTGTTTGAGAACATATGGCAATATCTCCATTTTGGAGCTCGATCACAGAAATTCCAACATCCACTCCTGGTACCGAATTCACCCTTTGCCAAATTGAAGACCCGTCTGCGATAGATCGTTTTGTGTAATACAAATCTCTTTGTAAATCAGTGGTTTCTCCTGTAGTAGCCAGCATTACCAGATTTCCGTCAGAAGTCATGATAATATCGTTACCAGTTAGGTCTTCGTCCTGATATGAAATAGTGTCTGACAACACAATATTTAGATCATAGTCCAGGATTGCGTAGAACAATCTTTTATTTTGAAATACTCCGGTACTATCAAGTGATTCCGTTGAACCTATCACCGCTATACGGTCTGAAAAGATTTTTAATGAACTGCTGACATCTGATGTACTATCATTATTGCCCAGGTCCAGGATCAATTCATCGGAAAAATTGCCTTCGTTATTGGTTTTAAGCAAGTGGATATCACTCAGGCCCCTGTTAGAGAAACTGTTGGTGTTTCCAAGCAAAATATAACTATCCTCAGAGGCCAGATAACCAATATCTACCAACTCATCTGCGCCATCTCCACCATAAAACTTCACAAACACTTCATCCGGCTGTGGGCCATCATTCTCCAGGAAGCACCCTTGAAGTAAAGGTGTTATCAGGATTACTAAAACCCAAATTTTGAATAATGATCTTATGCTCATTGATTGACGAATTTTTTCTTCTTTTTAGGGTTATAAATTGATCTTGTATAGCCTACGGTAAAAGACAAATAGCCCAATTTTAAATCATCCGAAACATAACTGAGACCATGGACGCTTTCGTTGCTATTATATCGGTTTTCAGCATTTATATAATTCAGGAAACCAACTTCATACCGTCCTTCGATGGTAATAAAATGGGTCTGACTTCTCAATTTGACTCCTGCGCCTGCAATCCCGGATAAGTTAATTCTATTCCTTTCGTCCCTGGTAAGCAGGTTATAGTTGTTTACCGCTTTTTGTGTCCCTCCTTGTCTGTTGCTATCAACAATAGTTGCCGCAAGCAGGTAGTCCACAGAACCACCCAACAAAAAATATGGCAATGGACCCGTTCTGTTGGCATAATTAAAATTATACCTGGCCATAATAGGGACTTTCAACCATGATTGAGCATCTTTTATGGTAGACAATATGGTAGTGGATTCAGAAATATTATTTACTTCATAGGTGGAGGTTCGAAACATAGCCCCGACAGACCCTTCTAAACCTGATTGAAAATGCCTTTCAAACGACAATTCAACATTGAAACCAGCAGCAGAGGTATATGTCCTCGAACTATTTTCTGGTGAAAAGGTGCTGTATTCATTTATGACTACCGGAGTTAAAAGGTTTCCTCCAAGTTTTACACCAATCCGAAAAATAGGATCGACTCTGAACTTCTCATAGAGGTAAAACAATTCAGCAGGATCAAAATTTTCGTCCAGTTGGTGCTCAGGATCGACCCTTAACAGATTTACCATAGATTCTTCTGCTTTGGATTCCTGATCCGAAAAAATATAGACCTGGGTCAGTAACTTGTGAGCTCGAATAGTTTCCTCCTTAGAAAAACCATCCGTATTCAAGCACTCTCTTAGCATTGCGGGAATACCCAGAATCCTTCCAGCTTCAAACTCATCTTCAGCCCGGTTCAGCACTTGTGTACACTGAGCAAAGATATCAGAGGAGGAAAGCGCAAGAAGAATAAGTAGTGTAAGTAAGTTCTTTGTTTTCAACATAGTTTAATTATCGGTTCCTTTCTGTAAACCTTCGCAGGTTGAGCGCTCTTCAATTCCTTTGCCTACATACTGAAACCATTCTGATTGGGACATATTTCTTGTTAGATAACCACAAATCTCGGAAGACATTTCACTAGGATAAACGGGCCACTTTCTGATGATCTGATCTTTTGATCCTGTAACCAGGTAATCACCAGACGGATGAAAGTCCAGGGTAAAGACCCAATCATTGTGATCATCAAGAACAGTTGGTAAATCATAAATGTGCTCCGGATCAATGTTCCAGAGTCTGGCTGTCTTATCTGCGCTTGCAGCACCAAGCAGTTTATTTTTAGGACCAAACTTGATGTCCAGCACAGGGCCCTGGAAACCAGTTAAAGTTGGACCAAATTTCTTACCTTCATTCAAATCCCACAGGATGATGTTACCGTCATAGTCACCAAAAGCAAGTTTGTCTCCCTTATCATTAAATGTGATGGCGTTGACTGGAGTACTTGATTTTGTGTAAATGGTTGTCATTGCGTTAGCTGCTTCCAGATCCCACAAGTAAACATCCCCGTTTTCAGCACCTCCGGCCAAAACTTTGCCGTCAGGAGAAATTGCCAGTGCCTTCACTCTTGATTCAGTAGTGATAATGGCTTCAGAGTTCTGAAAATCACTCCTTCTTATCAATTTATCAGATCCAACCGAAATAAAACCGGAGTTATCAGGCATAAAAATCAGATCAAATACTGCACCTCCATGTCCCAGGATTTCTCGTGGTTGAGAATTCTTATTTTTAAGATCGAATAAAAAGATATTGTCCTTATCAGAGCCTAAAGCAAGATACCTTTCATTAGGGCTTACTCCTACTACTCTACTCACATTGTCATTTTGGAAAAGTACAGAATTAGTCTCATTATCCATGTTCCAGGTAAGGATCATTCCATCACTACCCGCTGAATACATCCTGCTGCCATCCTGATCAAAAACCACAGACCTTACGGCATCATTATGACCCCTGAGGTGATTCAACGAATCATTTTTCAATCCTTTCAGCGCATAATAAATACCACCGTAAATGTCCCCGTTAAATTCATCTCCTTCATCTTTGTACTCCTTCCAGAAAAGATATGCCTGCCTTGCTACCAGCCCTTTCAATTCGGGCTGAGTTACGTTTTTCGCTTTGATCGCCATTGATTGGGCAATCGCCTGGTATCTTAACCTGTCTGCTGCCAATTTTTCCTGTTGCGCCAGCCTGGCCTGCCTTGCAGACTCCAATTGTGCTAACTTAGCCTCCTCTGCCGCTTTTGTGGCCTTGGCCTGTTGCTCCCTTGCAAGTTTTGCGTTATTTTCTGCTAATTGTTTCTGCCGTTCAGCATCTGCCAGGGCATTTTGCGCAATGATGGTTTGTTTCCTTGCATTTTCTGCTTCTTTATCCGCCTGTTCTTTGGCGAGAAGTGCTTCTGCCTCAGCTTGTGTTGCCCTTGCCGCCTCTTTGAAGGCATCATCTTTTAGTTTATCCGCCTGCTCTTTCAATCTAAGCGCCTCCTGTTGCTGCTCTCGGGCAAGTTGTGTTTGTAATTGTGCATAGATTACAAGGAATAGGGAGATCAGTGTTGCAAATGACAGGATAACCGCTACAATTCTGGTTCTCTTTATTTGTCGTTTTTGCAGCAGTTCCTTATTTCTCTGCTCTGTTTCATATGCCTTTTTACTGGTCTCCAAAAAGACCATTGTACGCTCAAAAGCCATGTTATATCGTTGACCCCAAACGAGCGTAGGTTTATTTTCTTCCTCCCAGTTTAGTGCCAACTGTAGATCAGGCATTTGCCAAAGTCCAGCTTTACCTTCCTGATATCTTTCAGCAGATTCTGACAGCTTCAGATACATCTCAGCTGATTTAGACTCTTCATCCAACCATCTTCTCAGTCTAACCCAAATCCTCATTAAACTTTCGTGAGAGATGTCAATCACTGTTTCAGATTCCAGTCTTACTCCATATGGCGGCATCAAAAGAGATCTTCCGGGTTCTCTGAATTTCTCAATCACCCTGATCACTTCATCTTCGGATACACCAACAATACTGGCAATGGTGCTGAGCTTAGTGGGTCGTCTTATTCCCTGGTTTTCACTTCCACGTTCAGTGAGTGCCTTAAACATGACCTCACAAATTTCTTTTTCCCTTTTTGAAAGTGAATCATAAGCTTCATTGGCGTGTTGTGAAAGTGCTTCCTGGAGAGTACCAATGGCATTGTAGTGCCTGATGTCCATGTCCTCTCCCTCTTTCCGGTTATCCACCCAAAATTGCCAGGTTCTCATCAGTGCATGCTGCAGGATCGGCAGTTGATCCGGATTGTCTCCTACATCATTTAATAATTGCTGTGTCAATCTAGCAGCAATCTTTCCACCACCTACTGCAACAGGACCTTCAATTGCCAACCTTTTCTGATCCCGTGTCATTTGAGGTATCAGGTAGTGGCTATCGTTGATCATTTGGGTGAGATCAGGGAACTGCGCACATTCACCAATAAAGTCCGATCTCATGGTGAGGGCTACATAAATGGGCTCATCATATTGATGTATAGCCTCCAACAACAAATTGACAAATGCCGATGACTCATCAATCTCAGAAGCCACAGCTTCTACCCTCTTATATCGGAAAAGCTCTTCAAACTGGTCAACAAGAATCAGAAAATTCTGCTTATCTGAGGATTTTAATTGCTTTACTGCCTCTATAAGTCCCAGGGAACTGGACCTAAGAACAGTACCAGTGATGGTTTTCTTAATGAGTTTGTCCTCCTCTCCCAGCTGAACATACTCTTTATCTTTAGCCAATAACGCTTCAGCCAGATTATCTATTGGTCCACCTCCGGGTCTGGTGACCACAATCTTCCAGTTGCTTCCAGCATCGGTCATGAAGCCTCCATAAAGTGTAGGAATCAGTCCACAGTACATTAATGAAGACTTACCACTACCTGAAGCACCTAATATGGCAACAAACTTGTTTTCGGCAAGTTTGACAAGGACTTCATCACTTTGTCCTTCCCTACCAAAAAACAAGTGACTTTCTTCAATGCCGAATGGCCTTAACCCTGGGAATGGATTAATGAGTTCGGAAATGTCCAGGATCCCGGTTTCCTGTGAAGTTACATTTTGATCACTCATGATTATTTCAGTTTTTGCAAGAATGGTTTCAGTTGTTCCTCATTAAAATCCTCTCCACATTCCAGGACCATTGCTTTATTATTTTCAATTTTCTTTTTATTCACTTCTTTATTCTTGTCCAGATAGACCGCCTTAGCCTTGATAGGTTTTACCCTACCGAAACCGGGCGCCTTCAGTAAATCCTGAAGTTTGGCATTGATCCAGTCTTCTGTGCTGGACCCACAATAAATAATAGAAGCATCGCATCTTCTCAGGTTTTCCTGATGTATGTATCTCAAATCTACCAGATCACCCTCGTAAGTAGGTTCAACTACCTTATATCCCTGCTTTTCCAAATATTCTGCGATTGGCTTGGAAGAATTTAAATCTGGTTTGTCACAAATCAGGTAAATCATTTCTTTGCCTGAATCATCTACCTCAGGTGTATATCCTTTTATTTCTCTGGTGGTATTAAACCTTCCTCCGGTTACCAGTTCTTCTCTGATGATGCTTTTGAACTCCTGAAGGGTAATTTGTAATACTTCTGCCTCCTCAAGGGTCGCTGCATCGGTTTTCAAATCATCAATAAAAATTTTCTGTCTTTCGGTTACATTCTTAAGATCCGGAGACAACCACACCAATCTGCTAAAGGGCTCTTTCTTATCTCTTGTTCTGTTGTATTCTGCAATCTTTTTAGTGTACTTGCTCGCAATCTGATTTTGAATATCTACTACAGATAAGTCTGTTCCTTTTGGGCGATACCCATAATCTTCCCCAATGAGGTGAATGGATAGTCTACATCTTTGTAAATCCCTTTTTACCATGTCTTCCAGCGCACTAACTTCTTTAGGGAGTGAATGCTCCGGCAAAACCTTGTAGCCATGCCTGATCAGTTCCCTTTTAATAACGTCACGCTGGATGATCATATCCACCCCCGTACTGGCCAAATAAACTGTTTTAGCTTTTTCTACTTCCTCTTTCAGCTCATCTTCTTCCTTCTCAGTCAGGGTATAGATGAATTGCGAAATATCATAAGCCATGTCCACCAGTTTCATCCAAAAGCTACGCTCTGCATTGCTGCCAAAGAAACGGTTAAACTCCCTGGCCTCACCTGTCATCGGATCAACTTCGAAAAAATCGTAAGGAATTATATTTTGATACTCAGGCAGCATATCATCGAAATCCATGGGGTGTTTTACCACCTTGAAAAGCCTGCTTAATCCTGCCAGTTCCAGGTTTCCGTCTGTTTTAGCCTTTTCACAAAAAGCGTTCAGGTCATCAGTAAGCCTGGAAGATTGAAAGTAATTATCTGAGATGATTGCTATGAAAACTGCTGCTTTATCCTCAATAGACTCTGGCAAAGTAGTTTCCGAAAGCATCAATATTTTCGGTTCCTTTTTAGAGATCTGGCCCAGTAATGTGGTAAGGAATTTCCTAAAGTTGGTTACCCACCCTTTATCCATACCTTCAATGGGAAGATCATCGTCTTCAGAATAACTTAGGATTATATCGTATTCAAATTTCATATCAATCACCAAATACTGAGAATGAGGTTTCTTCTTCTACCTCGATTTGTTTTATTTTTTGTCTACCAGACATAATTTTCAATTGTGCAAACATCAGTTCAATGTGCGAGGTAAGCAGGTCAAAGAACTCCTCTTTGCTTATTACAAATAATTTACATTCCTCCAGGGTTACAGCGGTAAAATCAAACTTAATGCTACTTAATATAATTTTTTCACCAATTATTTCTCCAACCGACCTTACTTCCGTCGTTCCATCACTGTTGGTGATATTCACAGACCCTTCCACGATGATATACAATGGGTTACTTCCTGGATCTCCTTCTTCAATGATCGTGGTGTCCTTTTTCACTACAATTTCATCAATGCATTGAGCAACTTCACCAATTACCAACCCATCTACTGTTTCAAAGGCAGGAAGATTCTTTAAAAACAAAGCTTTTTCAATCAGCAACATCTTTTGATGGTACTCTTCCTCTTTGGACTTAAATATTGGAGGTACGATTGCTTTGTCTAATTCTTTCTTATAAGCAGGATTGATTCGTCGTGTCTGATGATGGTAGGCCTCCTTATTCTTTTTATAGATTACCGAACAAATGGTTTCCCTAATGAATGGATCGGGGTTAAAAATATTGGCGATCAGATCGTCTGTAATTGGAGCATCTTCCATTTCCCCAATCCTGTGTATAGCCAATACCTTGGTCCATTTGTTGATAAAATTGTAATCTCTGTTGATGATCTGCAATAACAAATCATGATAAGACTCATAATATTCCGGTGCGAAATGGTCATTGAGCTTGGCCAGTTTATCCTCAATCTTGGCGTCATCCAGAGCCGGGAATAAAATAGGCTTCAACTCATCTTCAATAAATATATCGAGCATTTCAATGGCAAATGCAACACTTTCGGAAGTTCCAACCTCTACATTCTCCTTGATCAATAATACACTTTGTGGATCATAGATCATGGACAACAACATGAAGATGTTATTGTAATTCTCTCTGTTTTCGTCTTCAATGGCCTGACGAATCAACCGATCCAATTGATTATCTCTAGGAATTTCCTCCAGTACTTTGAGGTTCCAACTAATGTTACCAATGATGCTGTTAATAAAAATCTTAATCCTGGCTGATTGAAAATCCTTAGCCTCAAACCCAAGGTAGCTCAATGTGATCAGGATTTCCGATACAATCTTCTTATTAGGAAAGTCTATTTTTTTCCATAGCAGATCACTGGCTCTGTATCCTCCTATTCGACCAATAATCTGAATCACCCTGAACATAGTCAGAGGATGTTGGTTGGTTTTATAGAAAGCAGTATCCAACAGGTGGAAAACATCCTCTCCGGACGCCACCAAACCAGACATGGCAATATTTCCGTAGGTAGCCAAATGAAGATTTTCTATAAGAACAGGCCAA
This sequence comes from Cyclobacteriaceae bacterium, assembly GCA_965243755.1. Lineage (GTDB taxonomy): Bacteria > Bacteroidota > Bacteroidia > Cytophagales > Cyclobacteriaceae > JANSWY01. The sequence continues at coordinate 696,036 of CBDEVW010000006.1, read as the reverse complement.
AACTCCGGTCGATGAAGTTTTCCTGCGGACACCATAGCAGCTATCCTGACATCTGAGTTGATATCCCTCAGTAATTCCATTAAATAAGGAACATATTTCTCCTTAGTCAATTTGGCAAGCAACCGAGCCGCTAATATTCTGTCCTTGGCATCTGTGGATCTTACCAGTTTTTTGATAGATGACTCTTTCAACTCATAAGCAACAGCTTTCTCCAGATTGGCCACTACCTTATTTCCCAGCTCCATCAGTTTAGGGTCATCTTCATACTTTAATTCCTCTTTCAACCCTTCTAATTGATCAAAACAAAGCAATTCGTTCAGTTTAACATAAGCATAGTACCGAACTCGCTTACGTTCTGATTGGAGTGCAGAGATAAGCACCTCCTCCAATTGGATTGGGTCAATTTTCTCGAGGATTTTCAAAGAGTTGATTACTTCCTCTGGATCGTTGCTAAGCGCCTCATTTCTTAAAGCATTTATAATGTTGATCTCGTCCCTCTTATCTTCATCTTGAAATTGTAGTTTCTGAATTTCAAGAGTGTTTTTTAAGGTGATTTTATATTGTGCAAAAAGCTTATTGGCTAACCATATTACTACTGCGCCTAAAGCAATAATAAAATAAGTGTAGTGGATCAGTTTAAAGAAAACCAGCAGTCCTAGTCCAATTTGCATAGCTCCAGCCAGCAGGGTTGCAAACTCATTGATCACCCCTTCAATCCTGGTTTGAACATCGAACCTTATTTTCCTGTCCAATGGTAAAAAGAAGAGTTTGAATGCAGGGTTTTCAAGGGCATCTTTTAAAGAGGCCGTGAATAACTTGCCCAGGGCTGTGAAAAGGAAGAAGTATAAGAATTCGGGTGTCTTGGTGTCATAGCCAAATATATTTCCGGAAATGACCGATCCTAGAGTAAATAGAATTAGAATCAGAGGCATGAGCATCAAAGCTACTCTCAACCCGAAGTTGGTAATGATATAGTCGTTCACAAAACTTTGTATAAGGAAACTAACAATCATTACGGTTCCATTAAAGAAAGAAAGGAAGTCCCTTAATTGTGCTTCCTCCGGGTACATTGTTTCTGTTGCTGTGTAAAAAGTGTAATTCATGAATACACTTGCAGCCATTGAAAACAATATAAAGAACGACATCATTCGCAAATACGGGTTTACAAATAAACCAGCAAAACTAACGGTCTGTTTCTCCTCTCCTTTCTCCACCTTAGTTACCCTGTCCAGGTTGTAAGACCTGATGATCCATATGGTAAAGACAAACATTCCAAACACTGAAATACTTGCCATAAGGAGCAGGTCATAGGTTTGGTCGATGATACCAAATTGATTAAGTACAGGTATAGAGAAAAAGGCAAGGATGGTCGCAGATAATTGCCCAGTATCAATACCACCGATAATTCTTTTGGATTGTTTCAGATCAAACATCCTACCGAAAACACCCCAAAAACCAAGGAGGGTTACGGCAGTAATCGGCCCAATCATCACAAACAGAATAAAGGGTAACACTTCAAGGCCACCAATGAAGCCAAGAACATCAGGGTAGGAAAACGCCAATCGCAATAAAACCAGAAAAACGAGTGTTAAGAAGACGTTTGAAACCACCAGACTGGAGAAATTCATTCTCTCTTGCAACTTTACGTACAGCGTGGTAGCCAGTATGCCCAGTCCACCTGCTGAAAAGAAGGCAATGTCAAGGTAATTCTCTCCTAATTCGTTGAGGAATAGCGTTTCTGCACCAATTTGGTAAGAAGCCAGGAATATACCCATGAAGAAGCCTTTCCCAAGTAATAGCAGCATTTGCTTTTCTTCGCCAGCTTCCCCACCTAAAAACTTAATTAATCCCTTTATCACACAATAATTGTTTAGCGACCATTAATATAGTCAAAAATCAATTGAACTCTCTTCAATTAAAGTGTTTCCGTCGGCTAATCTGTATCACAAATATGTACAAAAAGAAGAATAAACTAAAGACGATATCTACAATTTCATCTATTCTTTAGTTTTTTCTTTGTATATATAATTATAAGTTATTTTAATTGTACTATTCGTAGAATCATCAGATATTATGGTGTTCTTTTTAGGATTTTTTATAAAAAATGCAATGAAGGCCCCAGCCATAGATCCGAACAGGTGCCCTTCAAATGAAACCCCCGGCTGGACGGGAAGCAGACCAACCCAGAATCCTGCAGATAGAAATAATACAATCAGCGGATAAACAAACATCTCCTTCATTCGGAATCGAAATGACAAAACAATCATGAAAAAGAACAGCCCATAAACAACACCGCTGGCTCCATAATGCCATGATGCCCGGCCAAAAATCCATACCAAAAGATTTGCCAGGATTGAGATAGAAATGATGGCATTAAAAGTCTTCTTTCCAAGAATAAGAAATGAACCGATCAATAACGGTGTAACCAGCATTAAGTTCCCCAATAAATGAATAAGATCTCCATGTTTAACGGGAGAGGTAAAAATACCCGTAATTCCTGTAAGATGTCGGGGCTTAATCCCCAGCCAATAGTAGTCCCCCTCAAGGGCCAACTCTATTAAAAACACCAGGGTTGGTATACTTAGGCAGAAAACGGTTCTTAAAAATACACGCTTCATGCCAATGGTAAATTGCTTCTTAACAAGGGTTATCCTCCCTTCCGGTTTTTATTCTTCCGTTGTTTGGCCTTCGCCTTGTTGATGGACTTTTGAGTGATGTCCATTGTTGATTTTCCTTTCAACGCATCAATTGGATTGTAAGGGATGAGATAAGCTACGCTGGCAGATATCATTTGATTACTGACTTCAACATTTTCATAATATTGTTCCAACTCAGAACCTCTGTTAAACCCTAAATTGGAATGCCCCCAACTATACCTAAGGTCAACCTGTATTCTTGCTCCTGTTGCAATGTCGAAAAGAGCGCCTCCTCCGATATTAAGGGCATATTGGATGCGATTGGGGTTATCTACCACCAATACATTTTCCTCCGGGTTAGCTTTGAAATTGTAGGCAATCTCATATTCAATCACTTCATCATCCCCATTTCCAAGTACAGATTCGTTAATAAACGCTTTTCCACTCATCCACCAACTGATCTTTGGTCCTGCGTTGATGTAGTAATGTCGAGGTTCTTTCCCATACTGCACCCTCAATAGGAGTGGTAAAGAGAGGTAATTGTAAGTGAATTTGTTATCCAGGTCAAAAGATGCCCTTTCTATTGATTTCTGCACACGCTCATACATTAACTCGAGATGAACAGCATACTTAAAAGAAGCTGTATAGGTCATGGCTCCCCCCACATGAAAATTATAATCATGCTTGACTTTATCATAAATTTCGTTCTGCGGTATTTCTGAAGTAGAATTTACAAGAAACAAGTGTTCGTCATTCTGATATTTGAACCCTGTCCTTTGAAAGCCAACTTTCGGTCCGAGCCAAAATTGAGCATTGGCCGAAACCGTTAGAAACATTAGTATACTAGCTACAAATAAAATTCGCATTCGTTATGTATTTACAACACTCGTTCAACTGCACAATTTAAACAATTAATATCACATTCCTTAGACTGTAAATAAAAATAAAGTTCTCTGATGGTGATAAAACAATAGCAGGTTGTATTGAGAACAAAGCCTTATTAGTGATCGAATTATCCATGCTCAACGTGGTGAATTATAAAATTAGTGTAGGTTTCCTCTTTTTTTAATAATTTTAAGTTTGATTTGAAGTTATTCAATAATATATATGTGTTAGGTGTTTGAATAGAATTTTATGAAAAGATATATAATATCTGTTGGAGCTCTACTACTCATCTCTTTTCATTCATATTCGCAGCAGTCAAGGGTATATAGTCAATTCTTTATGAACCCATTCCAATATAATCCGGCATATGCTGGTGTGGAGGGTCATACTGTATTGTTTGCCATGTACCGTCAGCAGTGGATCAATGTGGAGGGTGCTCCTGCAATTGCACATTTGAGTTTTCATACTCCTTTGGATGGTGGTGTCGGCATTGGTGCTACTGTTTATAATGAGTCAGAAGGTCTTCTCAATACTACAGGTGGCAAAATTAGCGGAAGTTATCTATGGTCAATAGACAGAAAGCATTATTTGAGAATGGGGCTATCACTGGGGGCGGGGACCAAAAGCATCAATACAGATGGATTCGATTCCCCATCAGATCCTGCATTTGCTGCTCTGGCCGAAACTTCAACTTTTACCATTGCAGAGTTTGGTGCCACTTATCACTTTGACCATTTTAATATTGGATTCGCACTGCCCAATCTGGTGAGTTACGATATTGTTACACCAGAGAGTTTTAGTCCGGTAAGGGTCAATCCACTGGATGAAATGCTTTTGAAAATGAATTATCGTGGACACCTGAGTGATGACATTGCTTTCGAACCTCACATACTCTATCGCTATAACACTAATTTGCCAAATCAATATGAGATAGCACTGATTACTCACCTTAAGCACCTCATTTGGTTAGGTGGTTCATACCGTCAGGATGCTGGTTTTATTGGTTTATTTGGAGCAAAAATTAAAGAGTCGATGGCTGTTGGTTTTGCTTATGATATGGGAAACGTAAAATATGCCAGTCAATTAGGATCAACTTTCGAAGTACACCTTGGAATACACATAGGTGCCAAGAAACACCATGCTGAACATGTATCCTCATTCATAAAGAGCCATATCAAATCTAAAGAAGCCCTTGAAAGAGAAAAGCAAAGAAAGGCTGAATTACTGGCTCAGCAACAGAGACTTGAGGAGGAAAGGCAAAGAAAACTTGAAGAACAACGTTTGGCTCGTGAAAAGGCTGCACAGGAAAAAGCCGAAAGAGAGCGCCTGGCAAGAGAAGAAGCAGCCAGACAGGATTCTATCAGGCTCGCCAATCAAAATATTGCGAATAATACAAATAATAACACCACTGAAACGAACACGGTAGATAACGGCAACCAGAATGTAGACAATGGTAATCAGACCGTAGACAATGGCAATCAAAATACCACCACTGACGCTAATCAAAATACGGAAACCGTTAACACCAACAATGAGACCGTGGTTGATAATGGAAATCAGAATAATACAAACAATCAGTCTGAAACGAACAATACAGAGACCAATACGGATAACACAGGAACAAACAACAACAACACCACTACTACCACAGACAATGGCAACACCAATACAGCGGTAATAGATAACAGGACAGTTGATGAGCTGGCCGCTTCCAATAACCCTAAAAGGGTCAAACGAGGTGGACACTTACTGGAGTTACAACATGGTAATTACATAGTTGCAGGTGTATTTCAGGATTTTGACAGGGCTGAATTATTAAGTGACGAGCTGTTTGAAAAAGGTTATCGGGATGTGATTGTTGGCTATGTTTCTCAAGACAAGAAGTATCATGTGGTGATCTTCCGTTCTCAGGACCTTGAAAGAGCAAGAGCAGAACGAAACAGGTTAAAAGGCAGACCTGGCATGGATAAAATCTGGTTGTTAACTGTTGAATAAAATCTAAATGAAAAAGATATATATTTTATTTCTAATTGGGTTGATGACATTTGAGTTGAACGCTCAATCTCCTTTTGTAGGTAGCGTCACTCCCCTTTCAGGCAAAGCAGGTGAAATTGTAACGATTACTGGTCGGGGTTTTAGCTCCACCACAAGTGATCTGCAAGTCAGGTTTGGCGGAGCTATTGCAGAAGTCATCTCTTCAACTGAAACGTTAATTGAAGTGAAAATTCCTAATAATGCTGCATTTGGAAATATCCATGTGACCAATCTGTCAACCGGATTAACAGTTTCGAGTGCAGATCAATTTTTATACAGCTTTGACGGAGAAACTTTCCAGGTAAGCAAACTTGGCGCACAACAACAGTTCCCCACTGGATATAACGCTATTGGAGATATCTGTTTGTGCGATTTCAACAATGATAATACTTTGGACGTGGCTGCAACACATGCAGATGATGGAGCAACGGTGAATAAGGTATTGATATATAATAATCAAAGTACCGTGGGCAATGTAGTCCTTACGCTGCAGGAATTTGATTTTGAATTGACCAGGTACACTGTTTGCGGTGACCTTAATGGAGATGGAAAAGCTGAATTGATTCTGGCTGAAGGAGATGGTAGTAACATCCATATTTTTGAGAATACAAGTACCGGTGCTACCATTCAATTTGATACGGGAAACCCGATAACCGTGGGACTGCCACGACAAGATAACAACGACATCAGAAACGCTTTCGAAATTGAGATTAGTGATCTTGACAGAAACGGAAAAGTTGATTTGATTGTAACGACCAGTGCGGATAATACTGTTCACATTTTTGAAAACACCACCACATCAGGCACCATTTCGTTTTCATCAACATCTATTCAACTGCAGGCAGGCTCTAATGCCACAATTGGCTTGGATGTTCAGGATCTTAACAATGATCAGCTTCCTGATATTATGGTTACCGACCTACAGTCTGATGGGTTTATCATTACTAATAAGAGTAATGAAGGCAACATTTCTTTTGGTGACGTCTCTGTTGTAGACTTCAATCGTGGAGTTGGGGATATCGGAGCAGCTGACCTTGATGGAGATGGCCTGAAAGACCTTGTCCTGGTTGATAATAACGGATCGTTCATTAAAGTATTTCAAAATACCACCTCCAATGCCGGTGGTTCTATCACCTTTAATAGTGGCCAGGAGATCAATAGTGGAGCGGATCGATTGGGAGCGTCTTTAGGATTCGGAGATTTGAACGGGGATGGCTTGACTGACCTGATCGTTACAAACAGGGACAACAGTACCTCAAAATTATTATCGATATTCATTAACGCATCAACATCCTCAATTGATATTGGAGATCCGATCTTATTTCCGATAGCACAAAATGCCCGGCAGATTGAAATTGCAGATATGGATGGCGATTCAAGACCTGATATCGTTTTTGCTCATAACGTTGCTGTAACACAGCCTGGAGATGTATCGGTGGTACTAAATAATAACTGCATAAGACCTACCATTACCCCTGAAGAGTCCCAGATCATCTGTAGTGATGTGAGCCTTGTACTGGAAGCTCCGGTTGCTGAGGGTACAACTTATAATTGGGAGATGGACATCAATAACAGTGGCTTCACTGTGGTTCAAACCGGAACAAGCCATACGATCGACGTTCAATCCTATTTATCACCTGGTGATAATGCTGACATCAGGGTAAGGACGGTATCAGATGGAGGCTCTTGTAGCTTAACCTCGGATGAAGTAAACATTATCGTTAATGCATCCACCTCAACTGCACCCTCCCCTACTTCCAATGGTCCAATCTGTGTGGGTGATGACCTGGAACTTACAGCTGATGTAACCGGTCCCGGTATAGTATATATATGGAGTGGGCCCAATGGATACAGTGAAACTACGACAGATCAAACCATAACAATAACAGATTTTCAATTAAATAATGCGGGTACCTATGAGGTGATCATAAATTCAGGAACTTGTCGAAGTGAACCTGGATCCGTAGTGGTAGAACCTCGTGCATTTCCTTTTATTGGGATTGATGCTAATGATCAAACAACGTTCTGTCTGGGTACATCAAAAAGCCTCTCTGTGACTGACTATGAAGGCTATACTTATCAATGGAAATTGAATGGCTCAGATATCTCTGGAGCAACCACAACTTCGATTAGTGTAACGGACCCCGGCACCTATACCGCTGTTCTGATTGATGGAACCGGTTGTGTTTCAGAAAGTGATCCTGTTATTTTAGAAAGGATTAATCCTTTTCAGGCTGACTTAAGTGTGGTTACTGAAAGATGTGTCAATTTACCTGTTTCAGTGATCAATACTACCACTAATCCAAACCCTGCCTTTGACATCACTTACAGCTGGGATTTTGGAGATGGTAATACTGCTGGTGACCTGGATTCCACTGGAAATGTCTATACTGCATCTGGTGTTTACAATATTGTCCTTACCGGATACTATACAGACATTCCGGAATGTACCGATTCTTCTCAACCCTACAGTATTACTATCCGGGATATTCCTAATCATCCCATACAGTCTGATGGCACTGAGAAATGTCCAAGCGATAGTCTTAAATTAAGTTTGCCTAATAACTTTGAATCGTACCTGTGGAGTACCGGTTCTGCGGATAGCATAACATATGCTTCAACTTTGGAGGATGAAATGAGCGTAGATGTTTCGGTGGACTGGACAGATGATGCCGGATGTGAAGGTACTTCTGAAGTAACTGTAAGTAATTTCGCAAACTCCACCTTAACCATTACACCTGAAAACCCCACTGCAACACCGATTGTGAATGATACAGTGATGTTGGAACAGGATGCCAAAAGTATCACATTAACAGTTTCAGGAGGTACAGATTACATGTGGGAGCCGGTGGAAGTGATTGAAGGAGCTACTTCGGATAGAGTGACTATATATCCTTCTACAGTGAATACCACTGTCACAGTAACTGGAACAACTGCTGATGTATGTACTGAGTCTGAAACGATTGTTGTGGTGAATGACAATGTTGTTGCAAGGAAAACATTTTCCCCTAATGGAGACGGGTTAGGTTTCGACTGCTGGGAAATTCTGGGCATCACTAATCTTACTTGTACAGTATACATATTTGACAGTAAGGGAACAATCATTTTTGAACAATCTGATTTTACGGATAACTGTGTTTGGGATGGCAATTCCAATGGCACAGCCGTCCCCGGAGGAGTCTATTATTTTGTCATGAAATGCGACGGTACCGATGCTCAGTTTAACAGAACCGGAAGCATTCTGTTGGCCAGATAAAATATTAATTTTCTAAATCTCTACAGCTGCAGGACACTTAGATAATTACTACTGTTTATTATCTAAGTACAAATCAATAAAAAAGTATTAAATTTATAATTGTAATATCCGGGGTATATATGTTGGTACATTGTACCCCGTTTTTGTGAGCTACAGGCTATACTCTTTCAATGTGAAAATTTTCCCATTTGGACGATGATATTGCCCAGCTAAGCGATTATTTCAATTTAATTGAGTGAAAACGGTTACATTTAACCTGTTGATAGTATTAATTAAAGAAAAAACTTCACTTTACTTATATGGCGTGTTTTAATAAAACTATTACTCTTACTTTATTATCGCTTTTCTTGTATGGTTCCTCCCTGGCCCAGTCGGAAATATGTGATAATAACATCGATGATAACGGTGATGGATATGTTGATTGTTACGATTCTGGCTGTGCTAATAGCCCCGATTGTAATGAGTTCTATTTTGGTAATGAGCTTGAATGTACAGATCCACCTACCACAGACCCAGTGTTTAATATTGACCTAAAATGGTCCTCACCAAATGAGTCTGCACATAATAAGGCTTCTGTCTCGATTGGTGACCTTGACAATGATGGGACTCCAGAAGTAGTTACCACCAATCACCTGGCTCAAACGGTCAATGTATTAAATGGTGCAACTGGTGCCTGGCTATACACCAAAAATGTAGGTTATAATATTGGTTGTGATGCTACTATTGGCAATATTGAAAATGACGACTGTGCAGAAATTTTTATTCGTAGACAAAAAAGCTCTAAAATTGAAGCGTATAATTGTGACCTCACCACACGCCTATGGTCTATCAATTCGCCACTTGGTAGAGCACATCACCTTTCACTTGCTGATTTCAATCAGGATGGAACCCCGGAACTCTATCACGCCAATGAGATTCTGGATCCATTAACGGGTGCTGTTATAATTGCAGGAAGTGGAGATTGGACCTCAGACTTTGCAGGGGGAAGTGTTGCCGCAGATATTTTCGACGATTCGTACTGTGCAGATTGTTCAGGTCTGGAGTTGATAGCCGGAAGGTATATATACTCCATTAATATTTCAACCGGAACAAAGACTATTCTGAAGGACATTAATGATTATCTAACAGGAGGGGACTGGTACCCCAAACTGCAGTTCAGCAGAAACTTCACCATGGTTTCAGTTGCTGACTTTAACCTCGATGGCAAATTGGATGTACTAATGCCTGGTGCTTTTGGCTCAAGCTCAAGTGGTACAAGTTCAATATTCTTTTGGGATGTTGCCAATGATCAAGTAATCAGATATAATGACCCAACAAATAATTTCACTAGAGGGTCAGGCCGAATTAATATTTCTGACATGGATGATGATGGAGTACCTGAAGCCTCATTTGTATCTAATCAATACCTGTATTGTTTAGAAAATGACATGTCATTGAAATGGAGAAAGTCCATTAAGGAGGGTTCCTCGGGTTTTACTGGCTGTAGTGTTTTTGACTTTGATGGAGACGGGACTTCCGAAGTAATTTACCGGAGTGAAAGCACATTGCACATCATTGATGGAGAATCTGGATCGTCCCGAAAGACGATCTATTGCCAGTCAAGGACATGGTATGAATATCCGCAAGTAGCAGATGTGGATGGTGATGGAGCAAGTGAATTAATCGTAACCTGTTCCACTGACGATTCACTACCATTCAGTCCATACAGTGGCTCCATCAATTCCCACGTAAGAGTTTATGCTGCTGCCGATGGAGAAGTCTGGCAGCCGGCCAGATCAGTCTGGAACCAACATGCATATTTTAATGTCAACGTAGATGATGATTTGACTATTCCTCAACAACAACAAGACCATTCACTATCATTCGGCGAAGTAAATTGTACTACTGGGGCGACTGAAGAGGTTCGGTCACTTAATTCCTTTCTTAATCAGGCACCATTTCTGGATAGTGATGGTTGCCCTGAGTATAGTACACCTGACCTTGCATTGGAAGGACCTATAAGTGCTACACCATCTCTATGCCCGGAAACAAGTTTTGATGTAACATTTACCATTAGTAACGTTGGTGACATGGATTTATCTGGAGCTTTACCAACAACATTTTACAGTGGAGACCCTGAGAGCACAGACTTACCATATGCTACCAAGCTAAATACAGAAACCGTACTATTAAGTGACTTCAATCCGGGAGAGAGCATGGAAGTAACATTAACAGTGATCGGACCTGGTGGTGATTTCGATCTGTATATTGTACTTAATGATGCTGGAAATCAGGAACCACCAATTGAAATTACTTCTTCCAGTATAAACGAGTGTGAGGTTGGAAATAATGTTAAAAACCTTCCCGTAACATATACACCATTTACCCTTCAGGCTGAGTGGTTAAAAGATAACGAAAAATGTGACCCTACCCTACCAGACAATGGTCAGGCCAGAGCTTATTTCAGTGGAACTATCCCTGGTATTGTTGAAGTAGCATGGCTGGAGACATTTGATGACCTTTCGAATGGCGACAATTCCGATGCTGGAGAAACAGCATGGTCACTATCTTTCAGTGGAAATTCTAATAAAGCTCACGTTGATGACAATTTTGGAAGCAAAGCATTTGAGTTTAACAACACTGATGCTGTCGCTACCTGGACCTCAGAAACTATCGATATTTCAGGTTACGAATCAGTAGACATCTCTGTTGACATGTTTTCTGATGGAGCACTGGAGACTTCCCAGGATTATATAGAGTTCTACTACAGCCTTGATGGCGGAGCATATACCCTACTGACCAATGGTCGACAACTTGGAGGGTTTGGTTATTTCCAGGCATTTAAGGATGATCTTGTTGGATCGACAGTTAGTTTTAGGGCAATTGCATATAACACCGCAAGCCACGAAACCTACTATTTTGATAATGTAAGGGTTGAGGGTACTACTGCTCCTCAAACAGGTGACTTTACTGATGGTTTCACCTTCCAATGGTATAATCTCAATGATTTCTCTGCTGTTCTTTATACAGGTGATACATGGTCGCAAATGACCGAAGGGAGTTATAGTGTGGTTGGACTTTTTAATGCATCAAATTGTTATTCTGATACTGCACAAATCGACATAGCACTTACCAGCAATGTAATCGATTTAGTATTGTATGAAACTGCACCTGTTACAGATTGTGCTACTCCAAATGGTCAATTAACAGCTGGTGTAAGGGTAGGAACTGATACTGTCACCACGGGATATACATTTGAGTGGTACATTGGAGCGACTGAAACTCCTGATGACTTAATTGGTACCGGACATGTAGCGTCTAACCTGAGTGCAACGGAATATCTCGTGGTGGTTACTGATAATGCAACTGGTTGTGAAGAATCAGCCACGCTGACAGTTTCGACCGATCAAGAACAACCCGATCTTTCACTAAGTTCTACTACTGACATCACTGACTGTTCAGCATTGGACGGTGGTTCTGCGACGGTTTCTTCAACAGATGATGTTACTTTCCTATGGTACAACGGAACCTCTGTAAAGGCTGTTCCAGATTTTACTGGAGCAACTTACAGTGGATTAACTGCCGGGGATTATACAGTAGTGGCTGAGGACAATGGATCTAGTTGTACTTCATCCCCACTAGCAGTAACAATCAACAACCTTACCGGAGCTCCAGACATCACCATGACATTGGATACTGAGAACAGTTCATGCGGTGACGGAAACGGACAAATTTCTGCCTCTGCAACGGCACCTGGAAGTCCAACATTTACATACGAATGGTTTACCGGCAATAGCACTTCTGCCAGTAAAGCGCTACCTGGATCATCTACACCGAGTGCTTTCCTTGTAGATGCAAATACCCTTGGAGGATTACCTCCGGGTGACTACACTGTCAGAGTGACAAATGATGATAATAGTTGTTCGGATACAGATGTAATCACTGTAACAGAAACTATTGTTAACCCTTCCATCGATGGATCATTCATCATAATTACTGCCAGAACTGCCTGCGCAGGAGGAGCAGCAGACCCTAAAAATGGCGCAATAGATGCTACCCATCCAAGTGTGGTCTCAGGAGGTTCCGGAAACTATCAGTATGACCTTTACCAGGGAATGAGCGCTTCGGGAGCGCCATTAGCAACCAACACGACCGGAGATTTTCCGAATTTGAATTCTGGTAACTATACACTGGAAATTACAGATCTCGATACAGAATGTGTTTCTGCTGAATACAGCATGCAAGTTCCCCTTGAAAGGGACGAACCAGTACTTTCAGGCAACATGGTTACCGCCAATACCTATTGTGTCGGTGGAAATGGTACCGTAATCGTAACTGCAGACAGTGACATAGAACCTGCTGATGGTTACGAGTTTAGTCTTTATGAAGGTAACAATACGAAACCTGCCAACCTTGTTGAGGTTGATACTGTTTTTAATGGTCCGGCTGGTAAATTATTTACAGGATTAAGCAGTGGCAGCCACAGAGCTGAAATTATCAATCTAAGTAATAATTGCTCTGAAACAATCGACATAACGATTCCTGACAACCCTTCTACCGTCACTATTTCATCTAATTTTTCATCTGATAATACTAGCTGCGATGCTTCAAGCACAAATGGTTTCGCAGGTGTAAACATGGACGATGGAAATAGTAATTACACCTTTAAATGGTATGACGGAAGTGTTGTTGACCCTGGTAATGAAAGAGCAGAAAATACAAATAGTCTAAGCGGTCTTCCTGCAGGAAACTATACCGTGGTTGCGGTAAGTAATGAAAGTGGATGCGAAAGTGCGCCAGTGACAATTACAGTTGGAACGACTCCATTTATTCCAGATTTAACTATTGTTGAGGAACAACCATCTACAAGTTGTTTAACTGACAATGCAGAATTGCGCGCATATGCTTCCGAAGATGGTAATCCAGATGAATTGAATGAAACCAATGGATACACATTCCAATGGCACCTTGGAAATGACACCAGCAACCCTATTGCAGGTCAGGACAGTTCGTATGCAAGTGGTCTGGCACCTTTCCAGGAATATACAGTTGAGGTAATTCATACCATTACAGGATGTTCTCAGACAGCCTCATTCACCACTACTCAAAATTTGATCAGACCAGTTATTTCATTAAATAATATGGTTCAAAATACTGTATGTGATGATACAAATACGTCCTATGATGGTTCACTTACAGCTGATGTAACGTATAATGGTTCTGGAGTCACTTTCCCTGATGCTAATTACGAATTCACCTGGCATGATGGATCAACTACTTCAGCCCCGGTAATCTCTGGTGAAACAGGTTATCAGCTGTTGAACAGGCCTGCTGGCTTCTATACAGTAACGGTAAGAAACAATGCAGAGGGTGGTTGTGATTCTGATCCAATTACTTTTGAAATCACTAACAATCTGAACAACCCGGATTCAGATCTGGACGCTTCCAGAACCAATGATAACACGGTTTGTGATGACTCCAATAATGTTTCAGGGGCTTACAATGGACAAATTAGTGTAACACCTGCTTCAGGTGATGTATCAGATTATACGTGGACCTGGTTTGTGGGTGTATCCACAGATCCATCGGATGAAGTGACAGCTAATATCGATAGTGCTTTAGTTACAGTCACCTCGACTAATAGTGAGGTGTCTAGAATCCCTGCCGGGACCTATACTGTATTAATTGAAAACAACCTTAATGGATGTACATTCAGTGAGCAATATTCGATTGTAGATGACACATCAATACCGGTCATTGACTTTGCTAACTCTGAAGTAAATGACAACACCTATTGTAGCACCCCAGGTAATGGATCAGTCATTGCAGCACTTGATTTAAGTGGAACTACTATTAACGGTGTAGTAAATGATGAAATCTGGCAGGCAATATCAACTTGTAACTCTATAGTTCTGGATGATGCAACGGCCGTCGGTGACAATGGATTCCAGTTGACTACTGCTACCAATAACCAGTTTGGTCGAGTATGGTTGGGAGACACCATCGATTTAAGCCAGCCATTAAGATTTGATTTTGAATTATATCTAGGAAATAAAGACGCCTCTGGTGCCGATGGAATTGCATTCACAATGCATAGAGACCCAAGGGGCTATGATGCCAGAGGTAGAGTTGGTGGAAACCTTGGTGTTGGTGAAGCAGCATCAAGTTCTGGAACAGAGAGTAAAATCACCCCTGCCCTTACCATCGAATTTGATACATGGCAAAATAGTGATGTAAGCGACCCGGCTTATGACCACACCAACATCTTCCTGAATGGTGATGTTAATGTTCAGACTACAGCACCTGTTCAGATTAAAGACGGACAGGACAATGTTGAAGATGGGGACACCTTGCAAGTAACGATTGTTGTCCGTCAGGTGGGCGCAGATCAAAACCTGCAGGTTTGGGTAGATGGTTCAATGAGAATTGATTACACCGATGATATTGTCACTAACGTATTTAGTGGTAATTCTGACGTGATTGCCGGATTCACCTCATCAACTGGTGGATCGAACAATGACCAGGCAATATTCTTAAAACCTTACTTCGATAATTTTACATTCGAGTGGTGGGACGGAAGTACGGTTGACCCTGCCAATGCAAGAACTGAAACTGACCCGTTCCTTTGTGGACTTTCCGCAGGACAATATACTTTGCGGGTGACCGATAATTCTACCGGTTGTGTATCCAGCATTCAGGTATATGATGTCATTGATAATGCCACCAACCCTGACCTTACGGCTTCTGAAGTAAGCCCGGCTACAGTCTGTGCCGGTGGTACAGATCCTGATGGTTCAGCGACTGTTGTGATAAACAATGCCGGATCAAGTACGGATTATACTTATGCATGGTATGCAGGTACGTCTGCAACAGGAACAGTCTTAGCTACAACAGCCACCTTATCTGACCAGGAAGCGGGATCTTACACCGTACTTGTAACTGATACTGATGGAAACGGTTTGGGATGTACCGCAACAGCCACAGTAGAAATCACTTCTGACTTCCCTACAATTACAATCGATGCTTCTACCAACGTCGGTGCTTCAGATTGTAATGCTGGTCTCGATAATGGTTCATTTACAATTGATAATGTAGCCGAAAATGGTGGTGTTGTTGGAGTTGTGGGAGACTACAACTATGAGTTCTACGACAACCTGGCCAATTCAATCCAGGGACCTAACACCACCAACTCCATAACAGGACTTGCTCCAGGAAACTATAGTGTGGTGATTACTAATAATACTTCACAATGTTCTTCTGCATCTATTCCATTTACCATTGCAGACGAATCAGTCACTCCTATTCCATCATTATCTGTTGTTGATAACACAGATTGTTCAGGATCAGGAGCTAATGGTAGTATTACTGCCACCGTAACAAACCCAGATGCAGCAGACAGCTACACCTTTACGTGGTACTATGGTGCTGCGGGTGACTTTGGTGACACAGGTGCGTCCACTGCAATTACCAGTGGAGTGACAGCATATAATGG
Organism: Cyclobacteriaceae bacterium; assembly: GCA_965243755.1. Taxonomy (GTDB): domain Bacteria; phylum Bacteroidota; class Bacteroidia; order Cytophagales; family Cyclobacteriaceae; genus JANSWY01. The sequence goes on along the minus strand of CBDEVW010000006.1, from coordinate 679,754 downwards.
AACTACACTTACCATTTCAGATGGTGCTTATACTGGAAACATTCTTAACAATGTTGCCGGAAATACTACCGGCGAAATCTTCTGGGTAAGGGTAACTGATGATACTGACCCATCAAACACTTGTTATGCAGACATCAATGCCACAGTGCTTGATGATCCTGCTGATATCACAGTAACTGCTGCAACTGTTACACACTCAGATCAATGTACTCCTGTAAATGGTGGAATAGAATTAACCGCTGTAGATATTAATGGAGCGGTAACTAATACAGCAGCTGGATTTGAGACTTTAGAGTCTTCGGGATATGTTTTTGATGTACTTCAATCCGATGCGAGTACTTTAGAGAAAACTTTTAATATTGCCGCAAATGGTGGAACCAATACATTCCCTGCTGCAGACGCTCTAGCTCCGGGTACCTATTATATTAGAGTAACCAACGATCTTAGTTGTGTCTCTGCACTATACCAATTTGAAATCAATGATACCAGCGTAGAACCAACTTTATCCGCAACCTTAGATAACCAATCTACAATTTGTGCGGGCGGTACTGATCCTGATGGGCAGGTGTCTGTCAATATTACAAATGATGATGGTGGTTCATATACCTATCAGTGGTATAGAGGAAATAGTGCTTCTCCCGGAAATGAGGTTGCTAATGATGACATCTCAGCTGGCTTCCCTTCAGGAGCAACTACTGCTACCTTATCAGGAGTTTATGCAGGCTTCTTTACAGTAGAAGTAACTGACACCAATGGAACTGGCACAGGATGTACCAATACAGTGACCATTGAAGTGACAGAAAATCCGGCTACTATTACAATTGATGCATCGACAAATGTGGGTGCTTCTAACTGTGGCAGCCTGGATAACGGATCGTTTACTATTGATGCGGTAGCTGAAAATGGATCAGTGGTTGGAGTTGTAGGTGATTACAACTATGAGTTCCTGAATAACCTGGCTGCAACCATTCAGGGTCCTAACAACACTAACTCTATTACCGGACTGGCACCAGGAAACTATTCAGTGATTATTACAAATAACACTTCTCAGTGTGCTTCTGCTTCTATTCCATTTACAATAGCCGACGAGTCAGTAAGTCCTATTCCATCATTGACTGTAGTGGATAATAGTGATTGCTCAGGTGCAGCCGCTAATGGATCTATCACAGCAACGGTAACCAATCCTGACGCAGCAAATAGTTATACGTTTGCGTGGTATCATGGAGCAGCAGCTGATTTTGGTGATACTGGTGCTTCTACCCCTATTGTTTCAGGTGTAACTGCCTACAATGGAACCACCTTAACCATTACCGATGGTGTATATACTGGCAATGTTTTGAATAATGTTGCTGAAAATAATGCTGGAGAAATTTTCTGGGTAAGAGTGACAGATGACACTGACCCATCAAGTACTTGTTATACTGATATCAATGCTACCGTAATCAATGATCCGGATGACATTACAATCACCGCAGCTACTATCACGGATTCTGATCAATGTACTCCTGCAGATGGTAGCGTAGAAGTGACTGCAATTGACATTGATGGTGTGGTGACCAACACAGCAGCCGGATTCGAATCGCTTGAAACAGCTGGATATGTGTTTGATGTGCTGCAATCTGATGGATCAACATTGGAAAAAACATTTAATATAGCAGCTGACGGTGGAACAAACACCTTCCCTACTGCAGATGCTTTAGCTCCAGGTACTTATTTCGTAAGACTGACCAATGAACTTAGTTGTGAGTCTGCTTTGTATCAATTTGAAATTGACGATACAAGCGTTGCTCCTACACTTACTGCATCTGAAGATAGTCCTTCAACGATATGTGCTGGAGGAACTGCACCTGATGGTCAGGCCAGTGTAACCATAACAAATGATGATGGTGGAACATATACTTACCAGTGGTACAGAGGAAACAGTGCAACTCCTGGTAATGAAGTTGCTAATGATGACATTGCAGCTGGATATCCATCCGGAGCTACATCGGCAACACTAACTGGTGTATATGCCGGGTTCTTCACCGTAGAAGTAACAGATACTGATGCAACAGGAATCGGATGTACTAACACGGTGACCATCGAGGTGACTGATAACCCTGCTACCATAACAATTGACGCCTCTACTAATGTTGGTGCCTCCGATTGTAATACAGGGTTAGACAATGGTTCATTTACTATTGATGATGTAGCTGAAAATGGAGGTGTAGTTGGTGTTGTGGGAGACTATAACTATGAATTCTTCAACAATTCAGGGACATCCATACAAGGACCGAATACTACAAATTCAATTACGGGCCTTACACCTGGAAATTATTCTGTAGTGATCACTAACAATACTTCGCAGTGTTCTTCTGCCTCTCTTCCATTTACAATAGCAGACGAATCTGTGACACCAATTTTATCACTGACAAAAGTTGATAATTCGAGTTGTATCACAACAGCGGCCAATGGTTCAATTACCATTGGAATCACCAATCCTGATGCTGCCAATGACTACAGTTTCACCTGGTACATTGGAGATGATGCCACCGAATTTGGGGATACAGGAAATTCTACAATGATTACTAGTGGTGCAACCAGCTACAATAGCAATACACTCACTATTGGTGACAATGGCGCCTACACTGGAAATGTCTTACAAAACCTTCCTTCAATGATCGATGGAGATGACATTTTCTGGGTAAGAGTTCAGGATACAACTGATCCATCCAGCTCATGTTATACTGACATCAGTGCCAAAATCATCGACAACCCTGCAGACATTACCGTAACCGGTGCTACACCAACAGATGCTGACCAATGTACGCCTGCAAATGGTGAAATTGAACTAACAGCGATAGATGTGGATGGCGCAGTGACTAATACAGCTGCTGGATTTGAAGCATTAGAAACAGCCGGATACCAGTTTGATGTGCTCCAGTCTGATGCTGCCACACTTGAAAAAGCATTCAACATTACGGCTGACGGAGGAACAAATACTTTCCCTGGTGCAGACGGTTTAGCACCCGGAACGTATTACATCCGGGTAACCAGCGACCTTGATTGCGAGGGTGCCCTGTATCAGTTTGAAATAAATGATGCCAGTGTAGCTCCTACCCTAACCGCGGCAGAAGATAATGCATCTACAATTTGTGCTGGAGGAACTAATCCTGACGGTCAGGCTTCAGTAACAATTACTAATGATGATGGCGGATCATACACTTATCAGTGGTATAGAGGAAACAGTGCAACTCCAGGTAACGAAGTTGCCAATGATGATATTTCTGCCGGATATCCTTCAGGTGCTACAACAGCGACACTCACAGGTGTTTATGCTGGCTTCTTTACAGTTGAGGTAACAGATAACGGAGGCACAGGATCAGGTTGTAGCAATACAGTTACAGTTGAAGTAACTGACAATCCTGCGACAATAACGATTGATGCATCTACTAATGTTGGAGCATCCGATTGTAATACAGGATTGGATAATGGTTCATTTACCATTGATGATGTTGCTGAAAACGGAGGGGTTGTTGGTGTTGTTGGAGACTACAACTATGAATTCTTTAACAATTCCGGAACTTCGATTCAAGGTCCTAACACCACAAATTCTATCACCGGTCTGACCCCTGGAAACTATTCTGTGGTGATTACCAATAACACTTCTCAGTGTACTTCTGCATCACTACCATTTACGATAGCAGACGTATCTGTAACGCCAATTCCTTCACTGGCGGTAGTAGATAATTCAGATTGTACAGGAACATCCGCTAATGGATCAATAACTGCAACAGTCTCAAATCCGGACGCAGCAAATAGCTACACCTTTACATGGTACTATGGTGCAGCAGCAGATTTAGGAGACACAGGCGCTTCCACATTGATCAATGATGGTGATTCCTATAATGGGTTTACCATCAATATTTCAGATGGCGTTTATACCGGAAATGTTCTGGAGAACCTTCCTGCAAATGTTGCTGGAGAAATCTTCTGGGTAAGAGTTACTGACGACACAGATCCTTCCAGCTCATGTTTTACTGACATCAGTGCAACAATCATTGATGATGCTGCTGATATTACAGTAACCGGTGCAACACCTACAGACGCTGACCAGTGTACACCATCTAATGGAAGCATTGAATTAACAGCAATTGATGTTGACGGAGCGGTAACTAATACTGCTGCCGGATTTGAAGCATTAGAGACTGCTGGTTATGTATTTGATGTACTACAGTCGGATGCTTCTACGCTAGAAAAAACATTTAACATTGCAGCTGATGGAGGTACAAATACCTTCCCGGGTGCAGATGCGTTAGCTCCAGGAACATATTATATCAGAGTAACAAGTGACCTGGATTGTGAAGGTGCGCTGTACCAGTTTGAGATTAATGATGCCAGTGTGGCGCCAACGCTTACTGCAGCAGAAGATAACCCAGCGACTGTATGTGCCGGCGGATCAAGTCCTGACGGTCAGGCTACCGTAACAATCACTAATGATGATGGAGGCACCTATACCTATCAATGGTATAGAGGAAATAGCGCAACCCCTGGAAACGAGGTGGCTAACGATGATATTAGTGCTGGATTCCCTTCAGGAGCTACTACAGCAACGTTATCTGGTGTCTATGCCGGATTCTTCACTGTTGAAGTTTCTGATACCGATGGAACCGGAAATGGCTGTGTGAATACAGTAACTGTACAGATCACTGAAAACGAACCTACCATTGCCATTGGAGGAGCGACTAATGTTGGCGCATCCAATTGTAATTCTGGTCTTGATAATGGTTCATTAACCATTACATCAGTGACTGAGGACAATGGCGGTGGACCTGCAGTAGTAGCAGCCGTGGAAGATTACACCTATGAATTCTTCAACAATTCAGGAACTTCAATTCAGGGACCAAATAATACAAACTCAATCACTGGCCTCTCCCCAGGTAATTACTCTGTGGTCATTAGAAGAACCACTTCTCAATGTGTATCCGGAAGCATTCCGTTTACTATTGCGAACGAGTCAGTTACACCTATACCAGCATTGACTGTTGTGGATGATTCAGATTGTTCTGGTGCTGCACCAAATGGATCAATCACCGCAACCGTAACTAATCCGGATGCAGCCAACGACTATACATTTGCATGGTACATTGGAGAAGGTGCCATTGAATTTGGAAATACAACGACTTCAGAATTAGTTGTAAGTGGCGTTACTGTTTACAATGGAGCCACCTTAACAATCTCAGATGGTGCATATACTGGAAATGTTCTTGAGTCACTTCCTGAAATGATTGATGGAGATGATATCTTCTGGGTACGAATTACAGATAATGCTGATCCATCAAATACATGTTATGCTGATATAAGTGCAAGAATTGCCAACGATCCGGCAGATATTACAGTAACCGGAGCTACTCCGACAGATGCTGATCAATGTACTCCAACTAATGGAAGCATTGAATTGACTGCCATTAATGAGGATGGAACGATCACCAATACTGCAGCAGGATTCGAAGCGCTTGAAACTGCTGGATATGCCTTTGCTGTATTGCAGTCTGATGGAGCTACGCTCGAAAAGAATTTCAACATCGCTGCTGACGGTGGTACTAACACCTTCCCTGGAGCAGATGGCTTAGATCCTGGCACATACTTTATCAGAGTGACCAACGACCTGAACTGTGTATCTGCGTTGTATCAATTTGAAATCGATGATGCCAGTGTTGCTCCTACCCTTACTGCGGCTGAGGATAATGCTTCTACAATATGTAGTGGAGGAGATAGCCCTGATGGCCAGGCTTCTGTTACTATTACTAATGATGATGGTGGAGCATATACCTACCAATGGTATAGAGGAAATAGTGCTACTCCTGGAAATGAAGTGGCAAATGATGACATATCTGCCGGTTTCCCTTCAGGAGCAACAACAGCAACATTAACCGGTGTTTACGCTGGATTCTTTACAGTTGAAGTAACTGACAATGATGGTACTGGTACAGGATGTTCCAACACAGTGACTGTAGAAGTTACTGAAAATGCTCCTACAATTACTATTGGAGCAGCAACCAACGTTGGTGCCTCTGATTGTAATACTGGATTAGACAATGGTAGTTTCACTATTACTTCTGTCACTGAAAATGCAGCAGTGGTTGCAGCGGTCGGTGACTATACCTACGAGTTCTTTAACAACTCAGGAACATCTATCCAGGGACCTAATAACACCAATTCTATTACCGGGTTATCACCTGGTAACTATTCAGTTATTATTACCAGAACTTCATCTCAATGTGTATCCGGAGAAATTGACTTCACCATAAGTAATACTTCTGTTACTCCAATTCCTTCATTAGCAGTTGTTGATAATTCTGATTGTACCGGAACTACAGCCAATGGATCAATAACCGCCACGGTTTCTAATCCAGACGCTGCAGACAGCTATACATTTACATGGTACCATGGAGCTTCCGGTGACTTTGGAGATACTGGTGCATCCACATTAATTAATGATGGTGATACATACAATGGTTTCACCATTAACATAGCAAATGGAGCCTATACTGGCAATGTCCTTCAGAACCTTCCTGCCAATGTTGCAGGAGAGATTTTCTGGGTGCGAGTAACTGATGATACAGATCCTTCCAGCTCTTGTTATGCTGATATTAATGCTACCATTATTGATGACCCTGCTGATATATCAGTAACCGTAACAGGTGCCAATATCACTGATGCTACAGATTGTAACCCGGATGATGGTGAGGTGGAATTAGTTGAAATTTCTATTGATGGTGCATTAACAAATACAGCTGCAGGTTTTGAAACACTTGAGACTAATGGATATGTATTTGATGTATTGCAATCTGATGGTGCAACTCTTGAGAAGACATTCAATATTGCGGCTGATGGTGGAACAAATACATTCCCTGGTGCCGATGGACTTGCCCCAGGCATCTATTTCATTAGAATAACCAATGACGTTGATTGTGAATCTGCACTGTATCAATTCGAAATTGATGACAATATTCCTGCTCCTTTAGTTGCAACTTCTCAGTCTGACAATACAAATTGTACAGGAACTGCAAATGGAACCGCTGGAATCACACTTGGTGGTGTAACTGTAGGGTATACCTACCAGTGGTATCAAGGTACAATTGCCGGTGGAGGAACTTTGATCAACAATGGGGATGACCTTGGTAATAACTCTGATGCCGCAGGTGCAACCACAGCAAACTTATCCCAGATTGGGGCTGGTAACTATTACGTAGAAGTAACCGATGACAACCCTGCAGATGGAGGAACCGGTTGTATCATCAGACAAGAGTTTACTATTAATAATGACCTGGCAGTGATTGCTATCTCAGCTTCAACTGTGAACCAGCACAATACCATATGTGATCCTACCGGACTACCTGATTCCTACGATGGTGAATATGAAGTTACTGGTGTGACCTCTGACGGAGTGGCCGCAACACTTACAGATTACGATTATGAGTGGTATCAATCAGATGGTACATTCATCACTACAACAGTGGGTAACCCTGTAAACGATGATCTGGATGCTGGTAATTATCAGGTTATCGCTGTGAACCAATCTACAGGTTGTGAGTCTGCTCCTGTTGCGTTCACTATCAATGATAACACCACTGACCCTGATTTGAGTGGTGCCAATACGACTGTAACCGATTCGGAAAGTTGCGATAACACTAATTTCGCGAATGGTAATATTGATATTGACCCTGATGCCAATGCAGCAAATGACCCTGCAGGTTATACATTTGCCTGGTACAATGGTGGAGTCGCTACAATTGGTGCAGGTACACTGATTGCTGGTGAAACTGGTGATGACCTGGATAACATTGCTCCTGGTACCTATTCAGTAAGAGTTACTGATGATGCCACAGGGTGTTTTACAGATATGCAGTTTGTTGTAGGTTCAGTTCTGGCTGGTAACCCTACACTTACATTGTCTGAAGACGTACAGGTAACTGATTGTAATACCCCTGATGGACAAATTTCAGGTACCCCAGGAACTGGTGTTGCTACCGATTACAACTGGTTCTGGTTCGGTGATGACAAATCAACTTCTATTGATGATGTATCGATTGGCGGAACAATCTCTGCTAATGGAGATGTAGTAACAACGCTACCAGAAGGAACATACTACTCGGTGATTCAAAATTCTGAGACAGGTTGTGTGAGTGACACAATGAGAATTGTACTTACGAGAGATGCCGGAGCTACTATAACTATCAGTGAAACCATCACCAGTGCTCCAGGTGACTGTAGTGCAGACGAAGGTGAATTTACACTTGATATTAATGGGGCCAGTGGTGCCACTGTAAATGTTACAATTGAAAATGAAGCGGGTACTACGTTATTTACAGATGCTACCGCTACTCCAGGTGCCAGTGCTGTTGTAATCAATAACACCAATAACACGGGCTTCATAAATGGATCATATTTAGTAACAGTAATAGACGATGGCGCTGGAGGTACCGGATGTACGGATGAATATGAATTCTTCCTGCCATATCAGGAAGCTCCAAGACTTGACCTTGCCGTACCAACAATCATTTCGCACAACACCAATTGTCAGCCTTATGAAGGAACAGCTGTAGTTTCTGCCGACAATACGAACGGAATGACAGGAGGACAAGGTGGTGCAACAGGTGTAGTTGATATCACGCTTACCTTGATAGATGCGGAAAGCACAGGCGACTCTCACGCCAACTACCAGGTATTCTTGTATCAGGGGGATGACCCACTTCCTTCACCTGACATGGACCTTGAAATGACACTTAGTACAGTGGCCGGATTGTCTGTTACAGATGAAATCACCGTTAATGGAAGTACCGCTGACATCACATCCATCTCAGGATCTGACATTACAGCTGACTTTACAGGTGGAGATATTACAGACTTTGCTGCAGGAAACACAGTAGTGGAGAATGGATCGACCATCACCGCTGTGATCAATGACGGATTATGGTCAGTATCCTTCGGAAGAAATACAGATATACAGGTTATTGAAGGAACCATTACAGGCCAAACTCAAGGCAACTTCGGCCATGGTAATACGGGTGCAGGATTTGATGATGTTCAAAACACCTATACTTTCAGTGGACTAACCGGTGGCAATTATACAGTAATGGCTGCTCAGGAAGGAATTGCCTTCTGTCTTTCTCCTTCAGTTACATTTGAAGTCGAGGATAGATTCTTCGAACTGGATGTAGACTTAACCGACATCAATTATGTAGAGATTACCGGTGACACAAATTGTGACGGTGATGCTGCAAATTCTGATGGAATCATTGAAATTAAGCAGATTGACAGAGTGCTTGATGATGGTGCTGGTGGATTAACAGTAGATGCTACTGATGATGCTACTACTGACAATGATTATACGTACGAATGGTTTGTTGGCAGCAACACGGCTGGTGCTACTGTAGCAGCCACATATCCTACTGCCACTATCAATGCAATAGGAAATGAAGTAAGCGATATCCCTGCAGGTACTTACACTGTTAGAATTACCAATGGAACAGTGACCACCGGAAGTGGTGATGCTTGTACGGCAACTTACACCTTCGAAGTTCCTGAAAATCCTGATGACATTGTAGTTGCGGTAACACCTACTAACAATACGGATTGTGTAGCTCCTTACAATGGATCAATAACCGTTAATACCATTGATGTTAATGGTGGTGGACCTTCTGCATGGAATGCCACACCTAATTACTCTGCTTTCCTTTATGAAGTTGGTAACGCAACGGCCATCCAGGGACCTATTGCTTCCGGCGGATTTGGTGATACTTTCTCAAATCTTGAAGATGGCGATTACTCTGTAGTGGTTCAAAACAACATGGATTGTGAGTCAACTGCTACTCTGGTAACAGTAGGTGACGGATCTTCGAACCCTGCACTTACATTATCTTCTTCAACTAACAATACTAGCTGTTCAAGTTCAAACGGTGAGATTACAGTTGATCTTGGAAGTGCCGTTGGAGACTATAATTATCAGTGGTATGTAGGTGATATCACCAGTACAACAACCTTTACAGGTACGGAAGGAAACCCAACAGGAACAGAAACTCAAATTTCTGACCTTGGTGAGGGAACTTATACACTTCAGGTGACTGATAATGCAGATCCAAATAATGGGTGTTTCAGTTTTATCACTGTATCTATCCAGGATAATGTTTATGATGTGACCTCATTTACACTGACTACAACGGATGTTACAGATTGTACTCCAGACAATGGTCAGGTTGAGTTAACAGGGGCATTGGCTTACAACACATTTGCTGATGATGCCAATACATATCCGGCAGAAGGAGCCTTGAATACCACATTTGACATTACCATCTATGAAACAGATGGAACTACAGTGGTTGGAACAGATGGTGATAATGACAACATTGTAGACGGACTTTCTCCAGGAAATTATTTAATGCAAATTAATTTCACTACTTCTGGTTGTTCTTCTGCACAACAAGCATTCTCCATTACAGATGATGCCGATAATCCAACTGTATCTATCGTTCAGGATGCTGCAAATACCATTTGCGATCCTTCATTTGGAGCATTGGAAGCTGACGGTCAACTGACCGCTACAGTAACTGGAGATGCCGATGATAATTATGATTTCCAATGGTACTTAGGAGCTAGTGGAGATACCTCCACCCCTATCAATGATACTGACGTGTTGAATAATTCTACCGTGTCAATTGATGAGTCTGGTACAAGAACTTCAGTGATCTCCAACCTTTCTGAAGGTACTTACTGGGTGCTGGTAACTGACAATACTACTGGTAACCTGAACTGTACTGTATCAGGGCAAATTACATTGACATCCAATTTCACTCCTGTGACACTGGATGTAGCCAACGTAACTGCAAACCCTGCAACAGATTGTACGGCACCTTCCAACGGTTCAATTGTAATTGACCTGGCTGATATTTCAGGTAATGGTGCTGCAATTACAGACTACACTATTTCTATCGACGGTGTAAACACGAATACTTCGGACAATGCTGCATTAGCATTATCAACTGATCCTGAAACAATCTCAGGACTGGAGCCAGATACTTACGACATTGTTGTAACTGATGAAACAACAGGCTGTGTATCCGGAACTTACCAGGTGGTTGTTGGTCAGGATGGTACTGAGCCTACATTGAATGCCATTGTAGTGAATGATGACAACTTCTGTACTGGTGGCAATGGTGCGATCAGAATTGAAGTGACTGCTCCGGATACTGACGAAGCAAACTACACCTTCGACTGGTATCAGGGTAATGGTACAACCAACCCTTGGACTGTCGCTGAAGGTTCTCCTGGTAACGGACCAACCGCCGGTGTTGACGGTGCTGGTGCAGGTGGAGATGAAGCCTCTAATGTGGAAGCTGGTATCTATACCATTGTGGTAACTGCGCAAGGTGGTGCTGCTGATGGTGTTGGTTGTGTGGATCAGATCGTAGTAGAAGTACTGGATGATCCTTATACACTGACCATCTCCAACAATACTTCTAATGATGTGTCTGACTGTACACCAGATAACGGGGACATTTCTATCACCGAATTGACTTATACCTCTGCAGAAGATGGTGCCACTACAATTTCTGGCGCTGGGTTAACTGATGCAGATATCGATTATACACTATATAGCAATGCAGCGCTGACTACTGTAGCTGCTGGACCTCAGACTGGTAACCCTAACTTCACCAACCTGAGTCCTGGCACTTACTATGCAGTGGCTGAGTTTACTGGTGGTACTATCGCCCCTGGTTGTAGCTCTCCTGGATTACAAATCATCATTGCGGATGATGCTGACAATCCTACTGTAGCAATAGTTCAGAATGCTGCTAACACCATTTGCGATCCTTCATTCGGAGCATTGGAAGCTGACGGTCAGCTGACCGCTACAGTGACAGGTGATGCCGATGACAACTATGATTTCCAATGGTACTTAGGGGCTAGTGGGGATACCTCCACTCCTATCAATGATACTGACGTGTTGAATAACTCTACTGTATCAATTGATGAGTCTGGTACCAGAACATCAGTGATCTCTAACCTTTCTGAAGGTACTTACTGGGTGCAGGTAACTGACAATACTACTGGTAACCTGAACTGTACTGTATCAGGTGAAATTACATTGACTTCCAACTTCACTGATGTGACACTGGATGTAGCCAATGTAACTGCAAACCCTGCAACAGATTGTACAGCTCCTGCTAACGGTTCAATTGTAATCGACCTGGCTGATATCTCAGGTAATGGTGCTGCAATCACAGATTACACTATCTCTATCGATGGAGTTAATACCAATACTGCTGACAATGCTGCATTAGCATTATCTACTGATCCAGAGACTATCGCAGGACTTGAGCCAGATACTTACAACATAGTAATCACTGATGAAACTACTGGTTGTGTATCTGATAACTACCAGGTAGTTGTTGGTCAGGATGGTACTGAGCCTACATTGAATGCCATTGTAGTGAATGATGACAACTTCTGTACCGGTGGCAATGGTGCCATTAGAATTGAAGTGACTGCTCCGGATACTGACGAAGCAAACTATACCTTCGACTGGTATCAGGGTAACGGTACTACCAACCCCTGGACTGTTGCTGAAGGCTCTCCTGGTAACGGACCAACCGCCGGTGTTGACGGTGCTGGTGCAGGTGGAGATGAAGCCTCTAATGTGGAAGCTGGTATCTATACCATTGTGGTAACTGCTCAAGGTGGTGCTGCGGATGGTGTTGGTTGTGTGGATCAGATTGTAGTAGAAGTATTAGATGATCCTTATACACTGACCATCTCAAACAATACTTCAACTGATGTTTCTGACTGTACGCCAGATAACGGAGACATCTCTATCACTGAATTGACTTATACCTCTGCTGAAGATGGTGCCACTACAATTTCTGGCGCTGGGTTAACTGATGCAGATATCGACTATACATTATATAGCAATGCTGCGCTAACTACTGTAGCTGCTGGACCTCAGACTGGTAACCCTAACTTCACCAACCTGAGTCCTGGCACTTACTATGCAGTGGCTGAGTTTACTGGTGGTACTATCGCCCCTGGTTGTAGCTCTCCTGGATTACAAATCATCATTGCGGATGATGCTGATAATCCTACTGTAGCAATCGTTCAGAATGCTGCTAACACCATTTGCGATCCTTCATTCGGAGCATTGGAAGCTGACGGTCAACTGACCGCTACAGTAACTGGTGATGCTGATGATAACTATGATTTCCAATGGTACTTAGGAGCAACTGGTGATACCTCTACGCCTATCAATGATACTGACGTGTTGAATAACTCTACTGTATCAATTGATGAGTCTGGTACCAGAACTTCAGTGATCTCTAACCTTTCTGAAGGTACTTACTGGGTGCAGGTAACTGACAACACTACTGGTAATCTGAACTGTACTGTATCAGGTGAAATTACATTGACTTCCAACTTCACTGATGTGACACTGGATGTAGCCAATGTAACTGCAAACCCTGCAACAGATTGTACAGCTCCAGATAATGGTTCTATTGTAATTGACCTGGCTGATGTATCTGGTAACGGCGCTAACTTTGGTGATTACACTGTAGACATTACAGGTGTAGCTACTTCAGCCGATGATGCTACTTACACCCCGGCTGCTGCTACAGATCCATTGATCATATCAAACCTGGCTCCTGATACATACAACATTGTAATCACAGATGAAACTACTGGTTGTGTATCTGATAACTACCAGGTAGTTGTTGGTCAGGATGGTACTGAGCCTACATTGAATGCCATTGTGGTAAATGATGACAACTTCTGTACCGGTGGCAATGGTGCCATTAGAATTGAAGTGACTGCTCCGGATACTGACGAAGCAAACTATACCTTCGACTGGTATCAGGGTAATGGTACAACCAACCCTTGGACTGTTGCTGAAGGCTCTCCTGGTAACGGACCAACCGCCGGTGTTGACGGTGCTGGTGCAGGTGGAGATGAAGCCTCTAATGTGGAAGCTGGTATCTATACCATTGTAGTAACTGCGCAAGGTGGTGCTGCTGATGGTGTTGGTTGTGTGGATCAGATCGTAGTGGAAGTATTAGATGATCCTTATACATTGACCATCTCAAACAATACTTCAACTGATGTGTCTGACTGTACACCAGATAATGGAGACATCTCTATCACTGAATTGACTTATACCTCTGCTGAAGATGGTGCCACTACAATTTCTGGCGCTGGGTTAACTGATGCAGATATCGATTATACATTATATAGCAATGCTGCGCTAACTACTGTAGCTGCTGGACCTCAGACTGGTAACCCTAACTTCACCAACCTGAGTCCTGGCACTTACTATGCAGTGGCTGAGTTTACTGGTGGTACTATCGCCCCTGGTTGTAGCTCTCCTGGATTACAAATCATCATTGCGGATGATGCTGATAATCCTACTGTAGCTATCGTTCAGAATGCTGCTAACACCATTTGCGATCCTTCATTCGGAGCATTGGAAGCTGACGGTCAACTGACCGCTACAGTGACAGGTGATGCCGATGATAACTATGATTTCCAATGGTACTTAGGGGCAACTGGTGATACCTCCACGCCTATCAATGATACTGACGTGTTGAATAACTCTACTGTATCAATTGATGAGTCTGGTACCAGAACCTCAGTGATCTCTAACCTTTCTGAAGGTACTTACTGGGTACAGGTAACGGACAATACCACTGGTAACCTGAACTGTACTGTATCGGGAGAAATTACATTGACTTCCAATTTCACTGATGTGACACTGGATGTAGCCAATGTAACCGCAAACCCTGCAACAGATTGTACAGCTCCTGCTAATGGTTCAATTGTAATTGACCTGGCTGATATCTCAGGTAATGGTGCTGCAATCACAGATTACACCATCTCAATTGACGGTGTTAATACCAATACCAATGACAATGCCGCTCTGGCATTATCAACTGATCCTGAGACGATCGCAGGACTTGAGCCAGATACTTACAACATAGTAATCACTGATGAAACTACTGGTTGTGTTTCTGATAACTTCCAGATAGTTGTTGGTCAGGATGGTACTGAGCCTACATTGAATGCCATTGTGGTGAATGATGACAACTTCTGTACCGGTGGCAATGGTGCGATCAGAATTGAAGTGACTGCTCCGGATACTGACGAAGCAAACTACACCTTCGACTGGTATCAGGGTAACGGTACTACCAACCCTTGGACTGTTGCTGAAGGATCTCCTGGTAACGGACCAACCGCCGGTGTTGACGGTGCTGGTGCAGGTGGAGATGAAGCATCTAATGTAGAAGCTGGTATCTATACCATTGTGGTAACTGCGCAAGGTGGTGCTGCTGATGGTGTGGGTTGTGTGGATCAGATCGTAGTGGAAGTATTAGATGATCCTTATACACTGACCATCTCAAACAATACTTCTAATGATGTGTCTGACTGTACACCGGATAACGGGGACATTTCTATCACCGAATTGACTTATACCTCTGCAGAAGATGGTGCCACTACAATTTCTGGCGCTGGGTTAACTGATGCAGATATCGATTATACTCTATATAGCAATGCAGCGCTAACTACTGTAGCTGCTGGACCTCAGACGGGCAACCCTAACTTCACCAACCTGAGTCCTGGCACTTACTATGCAGTGGCTGAGTTTACTGGCGGTACTATCGCCCCTGGTTGTAGTTCTCCTGGGTTACAAATCATCATTGCGGATGATGCTGATAATCCTACTGTAGCTATCGTTCAGAATGCTGCTAACACCATTTGCGATCCTTCATTCGGAGCATTGGAAGCTGACGGTCAGCTGACCGCTACAGTAACTGGTGATGCTGATGATAACTATGATTTCCAATGGTACTTAGGAGCAACTGGTGATACCTCTACGCCTATCAATGATACTGACGTGTTGAATAACTCTACTGTATCAATTGATGAGTCTGGTACCAGAACATCAGTGATCTCTAACCTTTCTGAAGGTACTTACTGGGTGCAGGTAACTGACAACACTACTGGTAACCTGAACTGTACTGTATCAGGTGAAATTACATTGACTTCAAACTTCACTGATGTGACGCTGGATGTTGCCAATGTAACTGCAAACCCTGCAACAGATTGTACAGCTCCTGCCAATGGTTCAATTGTAATTGACCTGGCTGATATCTCAGGTAATGGTGCTGCGATCACAGATTACACCATCTCAATTGACGGTGTAAATACCAATACCAATGACAATGCTGCTCTGGCTTTATCAACTGATCCTGAAACAATCTCAGGGTTAGAGCCTGATACTTATGATATTGTCATTACAGACGAAACTACAGGTTGTGTATCTGGTACATATCAAGTGGTTGTTGGTCAGGATGGTACTGAGCCAGTCATCAATGTAACAGTACTAAATGATGACAATTACTGTACAGGTGGAAACGGAGCAATTACTGTTGAAATAACAGCTCCTGATACTGATGAGAATAATTATGACTTCCAGTGGTATGAAGGTTCTGGTACTGGTGGCACTAACTTCCAGGGTGGAGTTAATGTTACCTCTGCAACCAATCTGGAGGCGAACTTCTATACCATTGTGGTCACAGCGCAAGGAACTGCTGCAGACGGAGTTGGATGTATCGATCAAATCATCGTTGAAGTAGAAGATGATCCGTATTCACTCACAATTAGCAACAACACCTCAACGGACGTTTCTGATTGTACTCCTGATAACGGTGATATTTCAATTACTGAATTGACTTATTCTTCTGCAGAAGATGGTGCCACTACAATTTCAGGTGCTGGATTGAATGATGCTGATATTGACTACACATTATATAGTAATGCAGCTTTGACAACCGTTGCGGTTGGTCCTCAATCAGGTAATCCTAATTTCACAAACCTAAGCCCTGGCACCTATTATGCTGTTGCTGAGTTTACCGGTGGTACAATTGCTCCTGGTTGCTCGTCTCCAGGACTGCAGATTGTCATTGCAGATGATGCCGATAATCCAACTATCGCTATAGTTCAGGATGCTGCTAATACGATTTGTGATCCTTCATTTGGAGCATTGGAAGCAAATGGTCAGTTAACTGCCACTGTTATTGGTGATGCCGATGATAACTATGATTTCCAATGGTACTTAGGGGCAACTGGTGATACCTCCACTCCTATCAATGATACTGACGTATTGAATAACTCTACTGTATCGATTGATGAGTCTGGTACCAGAACTTCAGTGATCTCTAATCTTTCTGAAGGCACTTACTGGGTGCAGGTGACCGACAATACAACTGGAAACCTTGGATGTACCGTATTAGGTGAAATTACATTGACATCTAACTTCACCGACGTGACACTGGATGTTGCCAATGTGACCGCAAATCCTGCAACTGATTGTACTTCCCCTGCGAACGGCTCGATCGTCATTGATCTGGCAGATATATCAGGTAATGGTGCAGCAATTACAGACTACACGATCTCGATAAACGGTGTAAACACCAATACCAATGACAATGCTGCTCTGGCCTTATCAACTGATCCTGAAACAATCTCAGGGTTAGAGCCAGACACATATGATATCGTCATTACAGACGAAACTACTGGTTGTGTATCTGGTACTTATCAGGTAGTTGTTGGACAGGAAGGTACTGAGCCTACTATCAATGTTACTGTACTAAATGATGATAATTACTGTTCAGGTGGAAACGGAGCAATCACTGTAGAAATAACAGCCCCTGATACCGATGAGAACAATTACAGCTTCCAGTGGTATGAAGGAGCAGGAACAACCGGCACAAACTTCCAGGGCGGAGTTAATGTAACATCTGCAACAAACCTTGATGCTAATTTCTACACAATCGTGGTGACTGCACAAGGTACTGCAGCTGATGGAATAGGATGTGTCGACCAAATTATTGTTGAAGTAGAGGATGATCCTTATATCTTAACAATTAGTGGAAGTGCATCCAACAATGTTTCGGATTGTACCCCGGATAATGGTGATATTTCAATTACTGAATTGACTTATACTTCCAATGAAGATGGTGCCAGCACTATCACTGGTACAGGAGGAACAGGTTTCCTTGATGATGGAGACATCACCTACACATTATATGATGATGCTGAGTTAACCAGTGTTGTTACTACGCAGACAGGTGATCCTAACTTCACTGCATTGAGTCCTGGTATTTACTATGTAACTGCTACGTATGATGCAGCAAGTGCTATTGCACCTGGTTGTACTTCAGCAGCTATACAGTTTGAGATCCTGGAAACCTCATCACTTCCTGAAGTTTCTATAAGTGCTACCAATAACACGATATGTGATCCTTCACTGGGTACATTTGATGCCGATGGTGTACTTACAGCAACGATTGGAAATGATGACGGTGGTACATATACCTACGCCTGGTACTTTGGAGAACCAAACACTGGTACTTTAATCGCTGCTGATGGTCAGGATCTGGGTAATGGTTCTAACCCAACCAATGTAACCACCGCAACAATTTCTGGTTTGGCTTCAGGTAAATACTATGTACTTGTAGAAGATCAGGGGCCTACTGGTAACTCTGATGGTTGTATAGGTGTAGCCACTTATGATCTGCAGAACAGTAACGTTTTGGTACAGATCACCATCGCATCAACGACTGATGACACTAACTGTACCTCAGACAATGGATCATTCACAGTGAATGCACCTACTTCAACAAGGTTAGGTTCGGTAGTAGCATCTACTTACATGTTGACTTACTACGATGACTCATTTACTTCGATTGGTACCTTTACCATGGGATCTGAGCCCTCTAACCTTGCAGCAGGCACATACTATGTCACTGCTTATGACCAGACTTACAATTGTACTTCAGACTTTGTACCGGTAGTGATCGGTGAAGATTTAGCATACCCTGCAATCACGGTGACCGCATCTTCTGAAAACATGAATTGTACAAACCCTGATGGAAGTATTTCTATCTCAGCACAAACTAATGGAAGTACTGCTACCGGAGGGTACACCTTCGAATGGTTTGATGGAGACGACACCTCTACCGCTCATGCTGATAATGGCACTGACTCTGGAGTTCCTGTGAATGCCAATATTCTTGAGAATTTAACAGGTGGAACATATACAGTAAGAGTTACTGACAATGACACTGGTTGTGAAACTGTTCAGTCTTACATACTTGACAATGGATACGATGTACCAGTGGTGTCAATTCCAGACGCTCAGATCACTGAAGATAGAATTTGTACCGCTGGTACCGGAAATGGTGAGATCGTGATTACCGATTCTGACATCTCTCCTGGTACACTTGCGGATTATAGTGTGGTCATCAGAATGGACAGTGTAGATGGAAACGAAATTACAGGCTCTCCATTCGTAGGAGCAACCGGTATAACTGCTTCAAACCTGGATGCAGGTGAGTACTTCATCGTAGCAACTAATATTGCCAGTGAGTGTGCAAGCGCAGTATTGAATGTTGTTGTTCCTGATAGCACAATGATTCCTGAATTGACTTTTGATCAGGTGGCTAACATTGGATGTGGAATTACTTCCAATGGTACATTAACTGTCACCTCAGTTGACGGATACTCCAGTGGAGATGCTGAATTTGGAAACTACAGCTTCCAGTGGTATGACGGAGCTAATACTTCTTCGCCAGCAGTTGCAAATGGAGATGGTGGTAATACCAATGAGATTACTAACCAGGATGAGGGTATCTACACAGTGGTCGTTACAGAAACAACTACAGGTTGTACCAATGAACAACAGGTTGAGTTATTCAACGAGCAAATTCTTCCTATCATTGAGGATGTGAATATCGTTTCTCAAACTGATTGTATCGGCAATGGAAGCGCTGAGGTAACAACAATTTCCTACAATGGAACTAATGTTGACCCTGCAACTTATAACGCTGACTACACATTTACATGGTATCAGGGAGCTTCTATCATTGCTGGAGAAACAATGTCGAGCATCAGTGGATTAACAGCAGGTGATTATTCAGTGGAAGTACTGAAAAATGACGATAACTGTACTTCTGCAGCATTTGACTTCATTGTGGATGATACTCCAATACTTCCGGAATTACTTGTAAATCTTGTTCAGGCTGATTCAGTTTGTACAGGAGGAAGCAATACAGGTGAAGTATCGGCAACAGCCGATGGAGAAACTGAGCTAACAGATGCTACCTATGTATTCAGATGGATAGACTCAGTGAATGATACAGTAAGTTTTGCATCCACTGCAACTGGCTTAGCCGCTGGAACATACACAGCATATGTCAGAAATACTACCACTGGTTGCTCTATCACTCAGATTATTGATATTCCTCAGTCTGATCAAACTCCGGATATGGAGCTAACAGCAACCAATGTTACAACCTGTAACCCATTGGATGGTTCAATTACTGTGGCTTCAGTTTCCTTTGGAAGCATCACAGATTACACATATTATCTGTATGAGACAGATCCAAGTTCTGGAGCTGCGCCAATCCAAACGGTTACAGACGGTGTGATGGATAGTCTGTCAGCGGGCATATACTTTGTCATCGGACAGAACAATACTACCGCATGTTTCACTGGTACATTTGAATTAGAGCTTGAAGATCAAACTAATCCACCTACCATTAGCTTGACGGCATTCACACCACAAACTAATTGTGACCCTGGCATTCCAAATGGAACGCTTACAGCTGGAGCTAATGTTCCATCAGATCAGTCTCAATATCAATTTGACTGGTATGATATGAGTGGAAACCTGGTAGAAGCCAATAGTGCTCAGGCAGATAGTCTGGAAGCTACTAACTACAGGGTTGTGGTAACTGATTTGAATACCGGATGTACGTCGGAAGAAATATTTGGAGTAAGTGAAGACATTCCTTCTCCGATCATGTTGAGTACGTCATCTTCTCCTAATACCAATTGTGTTAATCCAAATGGTAGTGTGGGTGTCGCTGTTATTAATCCGGTTCGTAACGTTAATCAATACACTTACGCCTGGTACTTTAGCGAGCCAAACAATCCGGATCCGTTAGATGCGGATGTGACTGGAAGGTTTATTCAGAATCTGGATGCCGGAACATATTATGTACTGGTTGTAGATACAGTAGATTCATTCTGTAGATCAGAAGTAATTGCAGTAGAAGTTGAAGATATGACTCAGAGACCTGCTGTAGATATAAACATTGTATCTGGCATGACCAATTGTGATGTGACCAGACCAAATGGTATCGCCACAGTGTCCAGTTCATCTGGTGCCCCATCAAGGTATAGATTTGACTGGTATGTTGGAACCACAACGACGGGTGTTACGCCATTCTACACAGGGCTGAGGGTTGATACTTTAGCCGCTGGAAACTATGCGATAATTGGTACTGACTTAATTACAGGATGTCAAACCGAGGAATTGTTTACCATTGAGGACGAATCGGTAGACCCTCCTCTGCCTAGTGTTTCTCTGATAGCCAACAGAACATATTGTAGTGAACCAAATGGTCAGGCAAGAGCCTCTATTGGTGGAGATACAGATAACTATATCTTCGAATGGTCAAGAGCTGATGATCCAAATAACGTGATCCATACAGGAGCATCAATTGGCGGATTGGATACTACCACCTACCAGGTAATTGCTACTGACATAGCTACTGGTTGTGTATCTCAGCCAGCATCAATCAGGATATTCTTTGATCCTATTGAACCAGAAATATCCGTTCAGGTGGTGACTAGCTCATGCGTAAGAAGCGAGTCAACAGCTCAGTCAGAACTACACAGTGGTCAGGCATTCATTACGGTGGCCAATGCGATTTCTGCGACAGACGTTCTTTGGTTCAGTGATGTTGAAAATGGAGGAGTAACTCAATCAATGATTGATTATGCAAAAACAAACCATGACGCAGCAAACAATAGAGGCAACATTGCCTGGACAAATGCACATCCTGGTAATCACGCGGTTTATTATGAAGCTGAAAGTGGTTGTTATGCAGTAGCTTACTTCACAATCGGAACCAATATTGTAGTCTACAATGGAGTTTCTGATAATGGAGATGGTAAAAATGACTTTTTCTTAATAGATTGTATCGAATATTTCCCGAACAACGTCGTTGAGATATTTAACAGAGCAGGAGCAAAAGTGTACGAAGTTGAAGGATATGATAACAATACTGTTAAATTTGAGGGATACAGCAACGTGGGCTTAAACCTCGGAAATAATCGATTACCTGAAGGAACCTATTACTACGTGATTACTAAAGGAGACGGAAGTAGAAACGTTCAGGGATTCCTACAGCTTGTTAGATAGCGATTAAATTGTTATGCACATAAACAGGGTATTAGTAATAATAATGGCAATATTCTTTGCTGGGCAGGTTGTATACGCCCAGCAAAGACCTATTACAGGCACTTATATGTTCAATGGGTTGTTGATCAACCCTGCATATGCCGGTAGCCTCAATCTTTTCAGCGCAACATTTGTTCACCGTGATCAATGGGTTAACATTGATGAAGCTCCTACTTTGCAATCGTTGACAGCTCACAGTTCATTCAAAAAGAACAGAATTGGTGTTGGAATTGCAGCGTATAGAGATCAACTTGGTGTAACCGCCCAAACTGGTTTTTATGGTAGCTACGCTTATAAAATCAGAATGAGTGGAGCAATACTTGCCATGGGAATCCAAGGTGGATTTGATAATCGTGAGATAGATTTTGGAAGGTTGGACTTATTTAATTTGGATGATCCTCTACTTTCAGGAATAGAAAGTAAAATGACCCCAAATTTCGGAACCGGTGTGTACCTTGCCAACAGAAAGTTTTTTGTAGGCCTGTCTGTCCCCTATATAATCGAAAATAAAATCTCTAATGTAGATGAAAGTGATGCCAGAGAATCCAGGTATTACTACGGTAACGCCGGAGGTGTCCTGTCACTATCAAGATTAGTAAAACTGAACCCCTCAGTACTACTGCGTTTTCAGGAAAATGAAAAACCACAGTTTGACCTTAATTTCAATCTCATTTTTGAAAGTGTAGCTTATGCAGGGGTAAGTTACAGGAGCAGCAATGCACTAACCTTTGTATTTCAATTGATCCTGAACGATAACCTGAGAGCCGGATATGCCTATGAAACCGAAACATCCTCAATCAATGCATACTCCCCTGGATCTCACGAAATTTTGGTGAATTACAGGATCAAAATCCGGAATGCTAAAAAGGATCCCCAATGTCCTGTATATTTTTAATGCTGTAATCAGTTCTTATTCTTATTTAAATCTGCAAAGAAAGAGTTCAATATAGTTAGGATAACGCTCAGTAAAAGTGCCCACCAAAAACCGTTAACCTCAAAACCAGACAGAAACCAATCTACCATTAAGATCATTAATGAGTTGATTACCAACAAAAACAGACCCAATGTTAAAAAGGTAATCGGTATGGTTAGTATCACAAGAATTGGGCGAACTGTGGCATTGAGTAAAGCCAGGATCAGCGCAGCAAGAAACGCTGCAAAAAAACCATCCACTGAGACTCCTGGCAACAAGTAGGCTCCAATTAAAACTGCCACAGCAGATAGGATCATTCTAATTAAAAAATTCATGTGTAATTAATTTTGATTTCAACGGTCACATGCCTTCGTGCCGCCACTTCAGCATGCAGGCATGGAATGTTCTGAACTAAATATTATCATTTGCACCTCTTATATTCATCCTCGGTTGGTATAGCACTTCCTTTATGAACATTTCATGCATATTTCTGTTTTATCTGTTTTATTCGATCTAATAAGGTGAGTTTTTCAAAATCTACCTTCACATCTTTTGTGGCACTAAGGAATTTCATAACCTCCTCAGGGTGGTCAATTTTCTTACCACTCTTTACACCGACAAACTTCAAAGTACTCCACAATATATTTTTTAAATGACTCTCCTGATCATCGGTCATATAATATTCAATCACGACCGTGTCTTTATCATACCAGATAATGGAAGAGTAAATCCTCACCCACTCCCCTATTGTTGCTGGTCGCAAATAACTTATCTGATGATTGTAAACTACCCAGGCAGCCTTATACGCCAAAAATATATCTGCCATCTCCACATTATATAATTTTGGCACCTGGTCGTCCCTCGCATTGAAATAATAATCGAAATACTTAGCATTGTTCAGGTGCTGCAACGGGTCACAGTCCTGAAATCTTATTTTCACCCTTGACTCAGTCTGAATGGGGTACTTCTTGGTTTCGTCAAAATAAAACATAATTAACTTTTCAAATACCTTTCCTTTAACACTTGCACATGGTGGTTTAAATGCCCGGCCATCATATACGCAAGAGCACCTGCGGAAGTTGAGCTTCCATTGCTATTGCCTGTTTTGTCATAATCCTCTTCGGCCAAAGGATTCAACAACTTAATTGTGGCCATTCTTACAATACTTAATTCCTCCAGGATATCTTCGAATGATCGCTGATCATACCTGGAGGCAGCTATGTATGCGTCCTCTTCAAATCCTGGAAGCGCAGTTTGGTCTCCCCGGGAAATGCACAACAGCCGATAACTCATAACTCTTTCAACATCTATTATGTGTCCAACTACTTGCTTGACAGTCCATTTGCCAATGTCATAGGCATGATCTTCAATGGGTTTTAGTTCTTCTTTAGCAAAGGCTAAAAAATCTTCTATTTGATCCTGATAAGTTTTTACCAATGGAACATTCTCATCAATCTGATCAATGTATTTCTGAAAAAAAGGATGATATAATCCTACCTCTGGTTTTTTAACTATTCTTGTACCAACCTGCATATTTCACATAGTTATTAGCTATTCTTTCAATCATTTCTTTACTGTTTCCCTCCGCCAGCTTGATTTTTTTAGCGGGAACACCTGCATAGATATAACCTGCTTCAACAATAGTGTTTTCAAGCACAACTGCACCAGCAGCCACTAATGCACCCTCTTCCACTACTGCATGATCCATGACCATCGCGCCCATCCCGATCAACACATTGTCCATCAGGCGGCATCCATGAACAATAGCAGCATGCCCAATGGAGACATTATTGCCTATCACAGTATTCGCTTTTTGATAAGTACAATGAATGACAGCATTGTCCTGGACATTCACCTTGTTTCCCATTTCAATACTATGCACATCTCCCCTTAATACTGCATTGTACCATACCGTACACTCATTTCCCATTATCACATCACCTACAATAACAGCCGTTTCAGCAAACCAGCAGTCAGCACCAAACTTTGGTGAAATTCCATTCAATTCTTTTATCAATGTCATACCAGTAATTTATTAACATTCGTTCAATCTCGGTCTAAAATAGTACGGACAAACTTAGAAGCTGGAATTCTTTACTGACAATATGTCATTTGGTTGTCAGCTTTGTTATCTTTGCCCACTGAAATAAAAATTAATTCTAAATCCTACAATGGAGTTGATCAAAGACATAGATATCATTTCTGCAGAAGAAGCAGCAAGTTGTGAAATGAAAGTCACCGAGCAGGGATCGGCACAGGCAGAAAAAAAGCTATACATTGAAAGCTATGGTTGTCAGATGAATTTCTCGGATAGTGAAATTGTCACTTCCATCATGAAAAAAGACGGGTTCGATACTACTTCAAATTTTGAGGAAGCGGATGTAGTCTTCATCAACACATGTTCGATCAGAGAAAAGGCTGAACAAACTGTCAGAAACCGACTTCAGAATTTCAATAAAATCAAAAGAAACAAACCTGAAATGCTTATCGGAATTTTGGGTTGTATGGCTGAACGCCTTAAAGCGCAGCTACTGGAAGAAGAGAAAATAGTGGATATCGTTGTTGGCCCGGATGCTTACAGAGATCTGCCAGCCTTAGTAAAACAGGCTGAAGACGGTAGCAAAGGAGTAAACACATTCCTTTCCAGAGAAGAAACTTATGGAGATATCAGTCCAATTAGGCTGAACTCAAATGGTGTTACTGCATTCATTTCCATCATGAGAGGATGTGATAACATGTGCTCATTTTGTGTAGTACCTTTCACCAGAGGCCGTGAGCGAAGCAGGGACCCGCATTCGATAGTGGCAGAAGCCCAGGAACTTTTTAACAATGGTTACCGGGAAGTTACATTGCTTGGTCAAAACGTTGACTCATACAAATGGAGTCCGGAACAAAATAATAAGGCAAGACTAAACAGTACCCTCGCCAAAGATGAAAATGCTGTAACGGAGGTGGTAAACTTTGCAAACCTTCTTGAAATGGTGGCAAAAGTTGATCCTAAACTCAGGGTAAGGTTTTCTACCTCTCACCCCAAAGACATTACAGATGAAGTACTTCATACCATGAAAAAGTATGACAACATCTGCAAATACATTCACCTTCCTGCCCAAAGTGGTAATTCCAGGGTACTGGAGTTGATGAACCGAACATATGATCGTGAATGGTACATCAATCGGGTAGACGCCATCAGAGAAATACTTGGCGATGAGTGCGGTATTTCATCTGACATGATCGCTGGCTTTTGCACAGAAACAGAAGAAGAGCACCAGGATACCCTATCCCTCATGGACTATGTCAAGTATGACTTTTCATACATGTTCATGTATTCAGAGAGACCTGGTACATTAGCCGCAAAGAAATTTGAAGATGACATTCCAGAGCCTGTCAAAAAGAGGCGCTTGCAGGAAATCATTGCTAAACAAAAGGAACTATCCATAGAAAGAAATCGTCTTGATATTGGAAAAACTTTCGAGGTACTTATAGAAGGGACATCTAAAAGATCAGATCAACAATTGCAGGGAAGAAACAGTGCCAACAAAGTAGTGATTTTCGATCGGAAAGACGGGTTGGAAAAAGGACAATATGTCCATGTTAAAATCCATGATTGTTCAGCTGCTACTTTATTTGGAGAGCTAGTTTAGACTATGAAGGAATCGGAAATTCAAAGCATTAAACAACGATTTGGGATCATTGGCAACTCGCCTAAGCTCAACTATGCGATACAGGTGGCGGCACAGGTCGCCCCTACGGAAATGTCCGTGCTGATTACTGGAGAAAGTGGAAGTGGAAAAGAATCCTTCTCCAAAATCATACATTCACTCTCATCCAGAAAACATGGACAGTTCATCGCGATCAACTGTGGTGCTATCCCTGAGGGAACCATTGATTCAGAACTGTTTGGTCACGAAAAAGGGGCGTTTACCGGTGCACATGAAAGCAGAAAGGGCTATTTTGAAGTCACCAATGGTGGTACAATATTTCTCGATGAAATTGGCGAAATGCCTCTCAACACCCAGGCAAGGTTACTTCGTGTGCTGGAAAATGGTGAATTCATAAAGGTTGGCTCGTCCAAAGTGCAAAAAACAAATGTCCGCGTAATCGCAGCTACCAACGTAAACCTCAACAGCGCAGTAGAAAACAAAAAATTTCGGGAAGATCTCTATTACCGGTTAAACACAGTTCCAATTTTTGTACCCCCATTGAGAGAGCGGGGAACGGATGTTGAATTGTTATTCAGAAAATTTGCCTCTGATTTCTCTGAAACTTATCGGGTGAAGCCAATCACCTTATCGGAGGATGCCAAAAGGGTTTTACTTAATTTCAGGTTCCCAGGAAACATTCGCCAGTTGAAAAACCTTGTAGAGCAGATTTCTGTGCTGGAAATGAACAGAGAAATCACAGCAGAAGTGCTGCTCAATTATTTACCAACACAAAATAATTCGCTTCCTGCAGTAGTTAATAAAGAAAACTCAGGAGGAAAAGAGGATTTTACGGAAAGGGACCTGCTTTACAAAGTGTTATTTGACCTTAAGAAGGATTTCAATGAGATGAAGTCACTGATTCATCAAATACTTGAAGGCGATACATCCCGAAGTGAAATCCTGGAAAAACATAGCGACCTGTTTGATCAAACTGAGACAAAAGCAGAGCAGGCTGTAAGGTCTCTGGAGTTTGACAATGAACCTCTGTTGCTGAGAGAACATCACGAAGAGGAATTCATTGAAAATGTGGAGGACATTACTCATGAAGCCGCTGAAGATGAATCATTGTCCATTGAGGAAAAAGAAAAAGAACTGATCATCAAGGCTTTAAGAAAAAATAACAACAAAAGAAAATATGCTGCCCAGGATCTGGGCATCTCAGAAAGAACGCTATATCGTAAGATTAAACAATATGAAATTGATGAATAAGATTCAATTCTTAATAATTATTTCATTCCTGTACATCA
Organism: Cyclobacteriaceae bacterium; assembly: GCA_965243755.1. Lineage (GTDB taxonomy): Bacteria > Bacteroidota > Bacteroidia > Cytophagales > Cyclobacteriaceae > JANSWY01. The sequence goes on along the minus strand of CBDEVW010000006.1, from coordinate 651,557 downwards.
GTGGTTGTGGGGTTTACAGTTTTACAGGATCAACTCTTGGGCCAGACGTAAAAACAATGTCCATTCAGACATTTTACAACAATGCACCGCTAGGGCCGTCAACAATGAGTGTGAATTTTACTGAAAAAATCAAAGACTACTTTCAGCAAAATACCAGTTTGGTTTTAGTAGATGAAGAAGGAGACCTTCAACTGGAGGGATTCATTGAAAACTATACCTTAACCCCGGTAGCAGCCAATGCTGCAAGTAACAGTGGAGGAGTTGATCTGGCCAATCAGATGAGAATAACCATCACAGTTTCTGCAGTATATACCAACCTTAAGGACGACACTTTCAACTTTGATAAAAAGTTCAGCTTCTTCAAGGATTATGACCAGGGAGCAGATTTAGCAAATTTGGAAGAGGAGTTTGTAGATGAGATATTTGAGCAAATTATTATTGATATATTTAACAGCTCTGTGGCAAATTGGTAATTTTACTTATCTTTAAAAACTGTCACCAACTAACATTTAAGTGAATAAACAGAAGTTTATTGATTTACTTCGCAAGCCGCACACTGCGACAAAGGACTCAGTTACCGAGCTGGAGTCTGTAGTAGCGCAGTATCCGTACTTCCAGTCAGCACACATGGTTCTGGCAAAAGGAAGTAAAAACATCAAGCACCCAAAAACAGCTAAAAGAATCAGTTCTGCGGCAGTTTACTGTACCGATCGTGCTTTATTAAAAAAGTACATCAACGATCACATCATTTTTCTGGATGAGAGTAAAGAGGAAGAACAAAAGCGCCTTGCAGCCATTGCTGCGGAGGAAAAACGGTTAAAGCAGGGGGCTACTAAAAAATCTCCTGAACCAACACAAAAGACAGACGCTAAACCAGCGGTAAAGGCTGAGAAAGCAGTACAGGAAAAGCAGCAACGCCCAAAACAAGCAACTTCTAAACAGGAAGAAAAGCCCCAAAAAGACACAGGCACCCCAACTCAGGAGAAACAAAAACCTACCGAACCAAAGCCAACACAGGGAAGAAATAAGATCCCACCTTTAGACCTTAAAAAGTCAGACTTTGATGCGGATTCCATCATTGACGAGATGAAAATCGAGCTGGAGGAATACAAAAAACATAAAAAGCATTTTGATGAGTGGGTGCAAAATGAAGAAGAAAGAAGTGCGGTGGAAGCTGCGCTAAAAAAGGTGACCGACACTGAAAAGACTGAAGAACCTGACGTCAAAGAAAAGCACGAAGAGCTACCTAAATCAGAGAAAGAGAAACCCCAGGCATCCACCGAAAACGCCCCGTCTGATGCAGTCAATGAAGACATTACAGAAATTGAATCAGTAGAACCTGTTAAATTCACGAATGCTCCTCGTCCCAAACCAAAATCTTCCGGGTACTCCTCCAAAATTCTAATAGAAGGATCCAATAAAGACACTAAAAAAGAAGAGCCGGCTGAAGAAACCAGTAAATCTGCCAAAAGCACAAGAAGAGTTGTGAAGAAGGTGAAAGAAGCACCTCAACCAACTGCCAAAAAACCGGAGACAGCTCCTGAGGAAGTGGTCAAAGATGAAAAAGTCGCAGAAGCATCCTCAGAAGCTACAGAAGCTACCGCTGAAAAGAAACCTGAAACTTCCCCTGAAAAGGAAAAAGCTCAGAAAACCACGGATTCTAAGGCGATAAAAGCCGAAAAAGCTGAAGACAAACCAGAAAAAACAGCACCATCAGAAACTAAGTCTAAAACTGCCGAAAAGCAGGAGAAGGCTGAAAAGAAAGTTGCCGAGGCAGAAAAAGAACCAGCTCCAAAGAAAAGTGCAAAAACAGAAGTGAAGGCAGATACCGAAGAGAAAAAAACTAAAGAAGAAATCCCTACCCCATCAGAAGAAGAGAGTACCTCTGACAGTGAGGCATCATTTAACCTGGATGTCAATGATGACCGGGGAATAATCAACAGGGAAGAAGACAAATTTGACATAAAGAAGGATAAGAAAAAGGCCGGTAGGTTAAGAAAAGAAAAATTAAAAAAGCTCAGAGAGCAAAGAGGCATCATTGATGAATTCATTGAAGCTGACCCTCAAATGCCATCCCCCCGGGCCAAGAAACCTTCCCCGGAAGAAAAGAAAACAGAAAAACCTGAAGAACCAAAAGATCTCGCAGCACCAAGTCTTCAACCAGATGAAAACATCGTTTCAGAAAACCTGGCAATCATCTATAAGAACCAGGGAAAACCCCAAAAAGCGATTGAGATCTATGAAAAATTAATTTTGAAATTTCCGAAAAAAGAAGCTTACTTTGCAGCTCGAATTGAAGAACTAAAGAAGTCGTAATATGTATGCAGTGATCGTGAGTGTAATGATTGTAGTAGCAGTACTATTAATCTTGGTGGTATTAGCACAGAACCCAAAAGGTGGCGGATTATCAAGCCAGTTTGGTGGTGCCGGAGGAGCTCAGGTAATGGGTGTTAAAAAGACCAGCGACTTGTTGGAAAAATTGACCTGGTGGTTTGCAATTGCGATCATGGTTATGGCGCTTTCCACTAAATTCTTTGTGAATACCGGGCAAGTTGAAGAGAATTCTTTAATTGAAAGTGTTCAGGAAAACACTGCACAACCTAGCCCGGCATTAGATCTTGACGCTGCAGAAGAACTTAACCTTTCTTCTGATTCTGCTCAATAAGATACTAACTAATTGATTTGACCAATATACGCTTTGCAATAGGCAAAAGCGTTTCTGATAAAGGAAAACTAAGCTTACTGAAGACCAGAAATGTTGCTGGATTTGGTAAGCTTTTATTCTTTTTAGCCAGGTTAACTTTTATCTGTTCATAGGTATTGGAGATACTCCGGGTTTCAGTTGTCTTGTACTCGGTACTCACTCCTCTATACGATTCATTACTACTCTCAAATACTGACAACTGATATTGAAATATCTTCACCTGCTGATCATTCTCTTTCGCGATAAACAAGTAACCTTCTTTTTTATACAGTGGCTCCACTCCCACTGGGTTTAGTTCAAGGTTACTCTCTACAAATTCGTATAACTCCTTTCCATCCTCTATAACATTTTTCATTCTGGGGATAGCATAATCCAATATCTGCTCGATTTCAGACATGACCTCATCATCTTCTATGATCTGCTTATAACTGATCCTGAGTTTGGAGAAATCAGCTTTCGAAATTGATTTAGGAAAGTTCTCATACATGATCGATTTGTTTGCTTTCACTTCCAGCAGATTGCGATAGTGAAAAACCAATTCTGACATAAAGGGATATAATCTGCTGTAATCAAAATTTTCCTTTACCTTTTTGAGATACGCAAGCAGCAAATACTTTTTGTATTCAAAATCGATCAGGCCGTCGGTAATCCAATCCTGTTTTAAGTTTTCCATATTCCAGTTTTTAAGACAAAATGATAATTATTCCAACATAAAATATACACAATGACACCCAATAAATCAAAAAACCTGCAAAGTTGTCAGGTCCGCTGAAGGCGTGTCATGTGGTAAACAAATAAAAAACTGACAAATGTTCCACATATCTGAATTGGCACAGGAAATGCAGATAGCGATGATGTCAATTTTTTATGACAAAATGATATTTGAACCATAACTAAAATTTTAAACGAAAATGTCAAAAGTAAATTTCAAACCTTTAGCTGACAGAGTGCTTGTAGAACCTGCAGCAGCGGAAGAAAAAACTGCTTCTGGAATTATCATCCCGGATTCAGCAAAAGAAAAGCCTCAAAGAGGGGAAATTGTTGCTATTGGTACTGGAAAAAAAGATGAGCCTCTTAATGTAAAAGTAGGCGACACAGTTCTTTACGGAAAGTATTCAGGTACAGAAGTTAGCATCGACGGTACTGACTACCTGATCATGAAGGAGTCTGACATTTACGGTGTAGTTTAATCCAATCATTAATTTAAATCAATCTAAAAAATTAGAAATACAATGGCTAAAGAAATATTTTTCGATACCGACGCGAGAGACCAAATCAAGAAGGGTGTAGATATATTGGCAGACGCGGTGAAGGTTACATTAGGTCCAAAAGGAAGAAATGTAATCCTTGACAAAAAATTTGGTGCACCTACAGTTACTAAAGATGGTGTTTCAGTTGCTAAGGAAATCGAGCTTAAAGAGCCGATCGAAAATATGGGAGCTCAGCTTGTAAAAGAAGTAGCTTCTAAAACTGCTGATGATGCCGGAGACGGTACTACTACAGCTACTGTACTTACTCAGGCAATCTTTGGTCACGGAATCAAAAACGTGGCAGCAGGTGCTAACCCAATGGACCTGAAAAGAGGAATCGATAAAGCAGTATCATTGGTTGTTGAGAACCTTAAATCTCAATCAAAAGAAATCAAAGATTCAAGCGAAATTGCACAAGTTGCAACTGTATCAGCAAACAATGACCCTGAAGTTGGTAAAATGATTGCTGACGCGATGGACAAAGTTGGTAAAGACGGTGTAATTACTGTTGAAGAAGCTAAAGGAACAGAAACTGAAGTTAAAACTGTAGAAGGTATGCAGTTTGACAGAGGTTATCTTTCTCCTTACTTCGTTACCAACACCGAGAAAATGGAAGCTGAGTTGGAGAACCCTTACATCCTGATCTACGATAAGAAGATCTCTAACATGAAAGAATTGCTTCCTATCCTTGAAGCAACTGCTCAGACTGGCAAACCTTTATTAATCATTGCTGAAGACGTAGAAGGCGAAGCTCTTGCTACTTTGGTAGTGAACAAAATCAGAGGTGCTCTGAAAATTGCTGCAGTAAAAGCTCCTGGATTTGGTGACAGAAGAAAAGCAATGTTGGAGGATATCGCAGTATTGACTGGCGGTACTGTAATCTCTGAAGAAAGAGGCTACAAACTTGAAAATGCTACTATTGAATACCTTGGAACAGCGGAGAAAATCAACATCGACAAAGACAATACCACAATTGTTAACGGTGCTGGAAAAGCTGAAGATATTCAGGCAAGAGTAAACCAAATCAAGCAGCAGATTGAAAACACTACTTCTGACTATGACAAAGAAAAACTGCAAGAAAGATTAGCTAAACTTTCTGGTGGTGTTGCTATCCTTTACATCGGTGCTGCTACAGAGGTAGAGATGAAGGAGAAGAAAGACAGAGTAGATGACGCACTTCACGCAACCAGAGCCGCTGTACAGGAAGGAATTGTTGCTGGTGGTGGTGTAGCACTTATCAGAGCTATCGACGCACTAGAGGGTGTAGAATTGGCAAACGCTGATCAAACTACTGGTGTAAATATCGTAAGACAGGCTATTGAAGCTCCTTTGAGAACTATCGTAGCTAACGCTGGTGGTGAAGGTTCAGTGGTGATCCAGAAAGTAAGAGATGGTAAAGATGACTATGGTTACAATGCTGCCAATGGTGAATATGTAAAAATGTTCGACGCTGGTATCATTGACCCTACTAAAGTGACCAGACTGGCACTTGAAAATGCAGCTTCTATCGCTTCTTTGCTATTGACTACAGAGTGTGTTGTAGCTGATGAGCCAGAAGAGAATGCTCCTGCTATGCCTCCTATGCCAGGTGGTGGCATGGGCGGAATGATGTAATTCAAATATCATATATAAACCTGAAAAGGCCGGTTCGTTTTTTGAACTGGCCTTTTTTTTTATTCATCAAATAAATTAATCTTTTATTAAGTATTGGTAAGGGGGTAAACCATCTATTTGCATGTTTTAATAATAACACCAATAGTAAAATAGAATGATAACCATAGGACCCCTATCAAGAAGCCCTGGGATCACTTCAACATGTGAATCATCCAATATTTTCGACCAGTTCATCGGTTAACCCGACTAATCATTTTTTGCTTCAATAAATAAGCTGCAGTTTTGTATTTCTTATTATTTATCCATTCACGATTCTAATGAATTCAAAAAGACTATTCTCTGCACTATTGACGTGCACGATGTTATACGCCTGTAACATCGATGATATTAAGCTCGATAATGTATACTATGACACCCCCTCCCCCAGCATTGCTATAGAGTTGGGTTATGCGGGATATTCTATGTCTGATCTATTAGAGGAGCTCGATACCAGTACGCTGATTATTGACTCCACCTCCTCAGAAGTCCTTGAACTTCATTTTGAGATTGATCCATTCACCGTGACTAAAGGAGATATCCTGGAGGATACTGACATTATTGACTTTGATCCGGTTTCGGAAAACAAGCTACTCAGACCTTTCAAATCGGTCAATCTGGAGCCGGCAGGAGGAACATTAACCAACATTTTTGCTGAGCCTAAAACATTTTTTGAACTGGTGGAGGAATTTTCAAATCCGCCATACAACATGAATCTGGATATCGATCCTAATCAGTTGATCGATACATTGAGGTTTGAGTTCATTGCCGACAGTGGATCAACTGTTGAGGAATTGTATTTTAATGATGGTTTCTTTCGTTTTCAACTAAGTGGACTTGATTTCCAGTATGACCTGACTGCCCTGAACACTTTTACCACAGCCACCAACCAACCAATGGCTGTTGATGAGAACAGAGTTGAAACTGATCCTATTCCACTTACTGGAAGCTATACAGATTTTGCCGCGCTAAGGACAGTGGAAGACCCAGGGGACGACACACTCAATATTGTAGAGTTCGAACTATTGGTGGAAGATGTACTCTTACAACCAGGAGAATCAATTACCAATAACACGGAAGTGACTGTTAATGTAGAAACAGGAGATATGACCATCCGATCCTTTGATGGTTTATTGGGAGCCTTCGCAGAACAAACATTCGATGTAGACTCACAAAGTGTGAAATTTGGAGGTCTGGATGAATTAAGTAGTGGTACCATTGAGTTTACAAATCCTCAAATTGAATTCTATGTTGAAAACTATTTAGGCTTACCGATATCAATTGACCTCTCCGAAATCCGGGCTGTTACCAATGAATCTCCCGAGGGCAGAACTTTGGAAATTATGGACAATACCATTGGAGATATCACTCCGGTAAGTACGTTTGAACCATTTTATGAAAACCTTAATTCAGCATTAGACACCATTAGAATCAACAAACAAACCACCAACATTGATGATGTCTTTGCAGAAATACCTAACGAATTTATATTCAGTGTTTCCGCGACAATTGAAAATAGATCTGGAAGTTTTGTGGCAATCCCACCTAACGATGACGACATTTTCATGAACCTTTCTGGCCGGGCAATGCTTCCATTGGATGCACGAATTGAAAACGTAGAACAAACGATAGATTTTGAAACACCTGATTTGAGTCAGGTTACTGAGGGAGACACCATAAGACTCCAACTTTTATACAAAAACTCAATCCCTATTGATATCTCAGCCAGTATTGGTTTTGTAAATGCTACAAACGACACGACATATGCGGCCACTTCGTTGAATCTTACCCAAAACGTTTCTGTTGAAGAATTTGAACTGGCAGATGAAAGGTCATTAGAACCTGCAGCATTCGCCCTCAATAATGAGGAAATTGATTTATTGCTCAATTCCCAAACTGTAGTTGTTCGCTTGTCTCTCAACAGCGCCAATGGAGGGACCACCCAACTCACTACGGCGCAACAAATATTTTTCAGAGTATCCATTCTGGCAGAAGTTGAAATTGAGCTATAATCCCAAATGAAAATGAAAAGAACTTTATATATATTAATACTATTCTTGATAGGGTTTAGCGCCATTGGACAGGTAAATATCACCAGTTTCCATATGAGAGACAATAGTCTTTTAACCCAGGACCTAAACCCCTCATTCTTCCCAAACACAAAATTTTATTTTATGTTCCCGGGGATTGGAAATGCCAACGCAGACATCAATCTGCCAGTAGCTTACAACGATATTTTTGAAGTAACAGGAGATTCTGTGAAGGTAAAACTTGATAGCTATCTACAAACTGCTGGCCATGATTTCATATCTGTAAAGTCCCATTTACCGCTGTTTGGCATGGGGCTCAGAGTAGGTAATTCGGGAGCGGCCACTTTATTTGTAAACGCCAGAAACTCATTTCTATTTGGTATTCCAAAAGAAGCTGCCAGGTTCGCCTGGAATGGAAATGGTGAATACCTTGGAGAGGAATATGTCGTTGATGATCTGGCGTTAGGTGGAATGAGCTACGCCGAAATTGGTGTTGGCTACAGTACCGAATTAACCATTGCCAATCAACCATTCAGGATTGGAGGAAGAGTAAAATATCTCCTGGGTGCAGGCATGATGGGGTTGGACCAAAATGCCAATGTGAGTATTTTCACCAATGAGGATTCCTATGAGACTTCATTTACTTTCCATAATGCAACACTTCGACTGGCAGGCATAGACACGGATTCTGACGATAACATCGATGAAGGAATTATTGGTGGAGAGTCGTCAGGAGGAGGTTTAGGGTTTGATATTGGAGCCCAATATTACTTTTCGGATCGGTGGAATTTCAATTTTGCAATGACAGACATTGGTTATATCTCATGGAAAAAATCTGCCAAAGAGATTTACATTGAAGATCAAACCATCACTTTTGAAGGAGCCGATGTAACAGCTGACAATTACAGTGACAATTTTGGTGAACAATTCAAAGATATTTTTGAAGCAGATACCATAAGCACCGAATTTACCACTGCATTGAATCCCAGAATGATCATGGGATCAAGCTATCACATCACGGAAAAAGGAACTGCAAGTGCCTCCTTGTCACAGACCATCGAATTTGGTCAATTGCGAACTGCCATTGGTGTTGGGTACACCCATCAATTTGGGCGTGTGCTTGCACTGACCGGAACATTCTCTAAAACACCTCAACAACCAGTTGACTTTGGTGCCGGCATGATGGTCAACATGGGTGTGATGAGACTACACCTGATTGGAGATGGGCTGTTTAACTACATTGATCTAACCGAAACCAAAAGAGTTAATTTCAGTTTTGGTTTAAATGTAGCGATCGGTAATCCAAACAAAGCCAGGAAGTCAAAATCTTCAAAATCAGAGAAAATAAAGCCTGAAAAGAAATCTAAGAAACAGGAAAAACTTGATCAAATCCAGCAAATGATTGATGACCTGGAAAATTCTGATGGCACTGATGGATAGACATTAAATTACCATTAGGGTAAAAAGTACTTGCCCTGTATTAACGCCATGAAGTTAGTACAGGGCATTTTTTTTGATTCATTTAGACAAATTTCAACCCGAAGCAACCTTCATAATGTTGTCAGTGTCTTAAAATAAGTTTAATCAAACCCGCATTAGCTGGTTAATCATCAAAAACCTTACTTATGAAACGATTCATGGCTATCCTGTTTTATTGTAGCTGCCTTGGAGTACATGCACAGACCTATACCATCAGTGGGTACATCCAGGACGAGAGCACAGGGGAAAACCTCATAGGAGCCACAGTTTACGAACCCAACCTCAATCTTGGAACTACAACAAATCTCTATGGTTTTTACAGTGTTACATTACCCGCAGGACCCGTAAAACTCACCGTATCTTATGTTGGGTATGAACCCATGGTGTTGGAGGTGGATTTGAATCAAAACCTCACACACCACTTCAAAATGAGTGCCGATTTTTTGCTTGAAGAGGTGGTGGTTACCGCAGATCAGGAACTGGCACAGCAAAATCAAATGAGCGCAGTGGATATTTCCGTTAAGCAAATTAAAGAACTACCCGCCTTCCTTGGTGAAGTTGATATATTGAAGACCATCCAACTGCTGCCTGGTATACAATCCGGCAATGAAGGCAGTTCAGGGTTATACGTCCGTGGAGGTGGCCCGGACCAAAACCTGATTTTACTTGATGGAGTGCCTGTTTATAATGCATCGCACCTGTTTGGGTTCTTTTCGGTGTTTAATGCAGATGCCATTAACAACGTCAATGTAGTGAAAGGAGGATTTCCTGCCAGGTACGGAGGTCGCCTGTCATCTGTAATTGACATTAGCATGAAGGAAGGAAACAATCAGAAATTCCAGGGTGAAGGATCAGTGGGATTAATCTCCTCTAAACTGACCCTTGAGGGACCAATAGTTTCAGAAAAAACCTCCTTTATCATCTCCGGTCGAAGAACCTATATTGATCTTATCACTCGTCCAATTATCCAGGCCTCCACACCGGGGGATGAAGTTTTTGGCTACTACTTTTATGACCTCAATGCCAAAGTAAATCACCGCTTTTCTGACAAAGACAGACTTTATATCAGCAGCTACCTGGGAGAAGATCAGTTTTACGCCAGAATAGATGATGAATGGTACAACAACAATGATGAATACTCTTATAAAGAAGAAGCCGGTTTAGAATGGGGAAATGCCACAACCGCCATCCGATGGAACCACGTTTTTGGCCCCAAGCTTTTTGGTAATCTGACTGCTACATTCAGTGATTTTCAGTTTGACATCTTTAGCAAATTCGAAGATGAATATCCAGATGGCGAGGGTGGAAAAACAATTGACAAACAATCAATTAAATACTTTTCAGGGATTCAGGATTTTACATTGAAAACAGATTTCGATTATGATCCCGCCCCAAATCATAAAGTTAAAACTGGCATTAATGCTACTTTGCACAATTTCAAACCAGGAGCCTTATCGTTAAAAGAGTCCTTTTCTTCCGATACTGTACTCGGGTCGAACAACAAGAAAGCATTGGAATACTTTGCTTATGTAGAAGATGACATCAAGTTATCAGAAAAACTCAAAACAAATATCGGCCTCCATTATTCAGGATTTCATGTGGATGGCAAATTATATCAATCCATACAACCCAGACTGTCTGCGCGGTATTTGTTATCCAACACACTATCACTGAAAGGGTCAGTGGTTAAAATGACCCAGTTCATTCATTTGTTGACCAATGCCGGAATAGGTTTACCAACTGATTTATGGGTACCTACAACTGATGTCGTTAAACCACAACAAGCCTGGCAGGCAGCTTTAGGGGTAGCCAAAAACCTTAACAAGGGCTTTGAATTAAGCGCTGAAGTATACTGGAAAGAAATGAGGAACCTCATTGAGTACAAAGAGGGTGCAACCTACCTCAATACCAATGATGGCTGGGAAGATAAAATTGTATTTGGAGATGGTAACAGCTATGGGTTTGAGCTATTCTTTAATAAGAAAGTAGGTAAGCTGACTGGCTGGGTGGGCTACACCTGGTCCAAAACATTCCGGTCATTTGAAGCTTTCAATGAGGGCGAACCGTACCCATATAAATTCGACAGAAGACACGATTTGTCTGTTACCGCTGCTTATCGTGTAAATAAAAGCTTTTCAATATCCGGAGCATGGGTTTATGGTACCGGCAATGCTGTTTCTCTACCGGAAGGAAGATATAAGCAACACCGGTCCGATTACTACTACTGGTCAAGAGATGTAGAGCGATATAATGGCAGAAATGGTTTCAGAATGAGAGCATATCACCGCCTTGATCTCAGCATAAGCAGAACCAAAAAGAAAAAGTGGGGAGAACGTACCTGGTCAGTGGGCACCTATAATACTTATAGTAGAGCAAATCCATTTTATGTGGACGTTACGCACACCCGCAGTGGTGAAAAGAAATTCGTCCAGTACAGCCTGTTCCCAATCATTCCATTTGTCAGATACAGTTTCAAATTCTAGCACCAATGAAAAAACTTTTAATATATATCCCACTATTGTTCGCATTTGCAGCTTGTGAAGTTGTATTAGATGTGGAGGTTCCTGAGCAAGATCCCAAACTGGTCCTAAATTCCTTCCTCAACCCCGATAGTACTATTTTGGTTGACTTATCCCAGGATGCTTATATACTAAGTGAAAACGAATTCACACAAATATCTGGAGCGAGCTTACAATTATTTGAAAATGGTAATGCGGTCAGCTTCTTTGAAGAACAGGAAGACGGCATTTACAGAGCAAACTTGCAACCTTCTCCCGGTAACACTTATCGCATTAGTGCTTCAAAAAGCGGGTTTGAAGATGTTTCTGCTACTTTTACTTTACCATCACAGGGTGCTTCTTTTGTCACGACAGACATGAGAGTGAGTAATAAATCAGGTTATGAGCAGCTGGTTTGGGAAATAGAGATTGATGACCCTGCCAGTGAAGATAACTACTATGAGGTCATGGTTGAAGAGGCATATGTCAACTATCATATAGACCTGATTTATGATGAAATGAATGACACTTATTATGAGGATACAGTGGCCATTGATACCATGTATTATGCCGACTATATAGAACTAGATCAGGGGGAATTTGAAGATGACCCTACCAGGTGGGGACAGAGTGTATTAATCAATGATAAAACATTCGATGGCCAACGGTATAAACTGAAAGTGTATGTAGACTACTACTATTATGAGGGCGAAACACATAAAAAGAGAATGACCATTCGTAGCTGTCATAAGGACTATTTCAATTATCAGCGAAGTACGAGGATACAGGAATGGAATGATGGTGACCCTTTTTCACAGCCAGTGTTTGTCACCAGTAATATAGAAGGTGGATATGGGATTTTTTCCGGGTTCATTTCCTCGTCCATAGAAGAAGAAATTGAAATTCAGTAAGTAAGATTTATTACTATTCAATGACCAAAAAAGGCCGCCTTTATTAATACTAGGAGGCCTTATGATTAAAAAAGGTGACTCTTTCGGGTCACCTTTCTTATTATAATATTGTTATATGGACAACCTAAGCAGCTGCCGCTTCTGGTTTCTTTTCTTCTTCCTGTAAATCTTCAGCACCATGAGTGAGGCGTTTCAATGGTTTCATTAGTAATAAAACCAACGTACCAAATATCACACAAAAGATGGTTATTCCTGTAAACACTTCAAATTCTCCGGCTTGCTCCGAAAACTCTCCCAGTGCTCCAGCTAATTTATTACCAAATCCAGTTGCCGCGAAGTAGAATCCCATCATTATTGACACATATTTAGCAGGAGCTAATTTTGTGATAAATGACATAGCAACTGGCGAAGCACAGAGTTCTCCTATCGTATGGAACATATATGCCAAGACAAGCCAGATCATACCAGATCCACCTGTAGCCTCCCATTCTTTAGTAGCGATACTCATGAAAGTAAAACCTAAACCCATGATAATTACACCCCAGGCCATTTTAAACAGAGAACCGGATTCTTTCCCCTTCATCTTTCGGTTGTACCAATACAGTGCAATCATGGTCCCCAAAGTAAAAATAAAGAAGGAGTTAACAGATTGAAAAACTGTAGCTGGAACTTCATACATACCCTCAGGGACGTCTTCACCCCCTTGAGTAAACACCAGAAACCGCAAAGCAACAAACACCAAGGCTAGTACTCCTGTTCCTAAAAACCAGTAGAGGTAGTTCTCTTGATTCTCAACCTTCCCAATAATTCCACGAATAGCCAGCCCCAGAATTCCTGCCCCAAATATGAGATCAAGGTTTAATATAGATATTAGCCGATCAGTTTTTTCACTGGCATACAGGTTCATCAAACCTCCTGCCTGCTCAAAAGAACCCCAAAATATGATTACAATTAAATAACTTAGAACCAAAACTACCACTCTGTCTTTTTCCGCTCCTTCCAGCTCTTCTAGCATTAATGTGAAAAAGCCAACAAAGAATGATACTCCAATTACTAAAAGCCCATAACCAAGGCTTCCTGCATATATAATGTATCCCCCAAGTGCCAGCACAAATATGTTTAGTATAAGTGCCAATTTATTATTAAATAATTTGGTAAGGTATGATGGGCCTTTTGGTTCGTTTTCATTTTGATCTTTTACCTCCAACTCGCCAATGCCCTGTAGGTATTTGGTGCCCCAGACAAACATAGCCTGGCCAATAACCATTCCTATTCCTGCTAGTCCGAATCCATAGTGCCAATTGACGTTTTCACCTAAAGGACCAATGATCAATCCTGCGAGGAAAGCGCCCAGATTAATACCTATATAAAAAATAGTAAACGCTATATCCCTTCTTTCGTCTCCTTTCTTGTACATTCCTCCTACCATTGTTGAAATGTTCGGCTTCAATCCACCAACACCCAAAATGATCAGACTTATTCCAGCATACCATGCCCAAAGACCTTCAATTGCCAAAACACCATGACCAATACATAGAAGAATACCCCCTATAATTACCATTTTTTTCTGACCAAATACTTTATCCGCTAATATTCCCCCCGGTATCGAAGCAACATAAACCAGCATTGTATACCATCCATATAAGGACAATGCTTCAACCTTGGACCAGCCAAACCCCGCATTTTCTGCCGAAATCTCTGCCGTAAGGAACAAAACAAAAAGCGCCCTCATCCCATAGTATGAAAAGCGCTCCCAAAGTTCCGTGAAGAATAAAATATACAATCCCGCCGGATGCCCAAAAATCTGCTTTTGATTCATGGCATGCCTTGGATCATTTACTGATATTGTTGACATAGTCTAATGTTGTTACTTGAATTAATTATTTGAAATTTTACAAACGTTTGAAATGGGCATTACTGCACGTTTTCTGCAGAAAATAAAAACCAAAAAGAACCAACTCTCATTCATTTTATTTCTATTTTTGCCCGACAAATGAACAAGTATAATCCAAATCGTACAAACTATGCAAGAAATCGGATTAAAACCGTCCGAAAGTGGTCTAGAAAAAGTTGGAATCCATAAAGTTAAATCTGCCCACTGGAACTTAACTCCTGCAGAATTGATCGAAAAAGCACTGGAAAGAGGTGAAGGTTCTTTGACCGATACCGGTGCACTTATGGCCGATACCGGCAAATTCACTGGTAGATCCCCAAAAGACAGATTTATTGTAAAAGACGCCAAAACTGAAGATACAGTTTGGTGGGGAAATGTTAACATTCCTATCTCAGAAGAACACTTTGATCAGATTCATCAGAAAATGATCGCGTTCCTGGAAGATAAGGAAGTATTCGTGAGAGATGCTTATGCAGGTGCTGACAAAACTTATCGCCTTAACCTAAGGGTCATCAATACCCTGGCATGGCACAATTTGTTTTGCAACAACATGTTCCTAAGACCAGATCGGTACAAACTGGAGTCTTTTGATCCGAATTTCACTATCATTTGTGTCCCTGAATTCAAAGCTGATCCTGAAGTTGATGGTACCAGACAAGAGAATTTCGCCATAATCAACCTTACTAAGCGAATTATCCTGATCGGTGGTACTGCATATGCCGGAGAGATGAAAAAAGGAATCTTCTCCGTCTTAAATTACATCCTTCCTCACGAAAGAAATGTACTTTCAATGCACTGCTCTGCCAACATTGGCAACAAACATCATGACACAGCCATCTTCTTTGGACTTTCAGGAACTGGTAAAACAACTTTGTCAGCAGATCCTAACAGAGGCTTGATTGGAGATGATGAACACGGATGGACCGACAAAAATGTCTTCAATTTCGAGGGTGGTTGTTATGCCAAAGTTATTGACCTGACCAGGGAAAAAGAACCGGAAATATTTGATGCCATCAAGTTTGGGTCAATTGTGGAAAACACAAGATTCCAACCTGGAACACGAACGGTTGATTACGAAAATGCATCAGTTACTGAAAACACTCGTGCTGCGTACCCAATCAACCACATTGCAAACGCTGTGGAACCTTCAGTCGGCGGAATTCCGAAGAATATTTTCTTCCTTACCTGCGACGCATTTGGAGTAATCCCTCCGATTCAGAGGTTGAACAAAGCACAGGCTATGTTCCACTTCATTTCAGGTTATACTGCAAAAGTAGCTGGAACGGAAGCAGGTGTTACTGAGCCTCAGACTACCTTCAGTGCTTGCTTTGGCTCTCCTTTCTTACCGCTGCATCCAACTAAATATGCAGAAATGCTAGGCAAGAAAATGGAAGAGTATGATGTGAAAATCTGGTTGGTTAACACTGGCTGGACAGGTGGTGTTTATGGTGTAGGGTCTAGAATTAAATTGAAATACACCAGAGCCATGATCACTGCGGCGCTCAATGGCACACTTGATAATGTAGGATACAGAACTCACTCGATTTTCGGTACTGAAATCCCAATGACTTGCCCGGATGTTCCTTCTGAGCTCCTTAGCCCAAGAGAAACCTGGAAAGATGACATTGCATTCTATCAAAAAGCAAATGAGCTGGCAGATGCCTTCAATGCTAACTTTGAAAAGTATAAGGAATTCGCTAATGAGGAAATCATGAGCGGCGCTCCTAAAAAGAACCTTAAATACATTTAAGAATCTAGTATAGTTGAATGACGATAAAAGCTCCACTAACTATTGTTAGGGAGCTTTTTTCATTTATATAGGTATAGGTTCTTTTACCTGATCAAAAGTTTTCCGGTAATGTTTAACTCAATCGATTTGAACCGGTATATATACAGTCCTTCTTCTTCCAGGGTATATTCCAATTGATGTGTACCTGTTGACCACAATCGGTTACTGAGTGTTTTCACCAGTTTTCCGTTGAGATCATATATAGCAAGAGATACCTCCTGATCCTGCGACAGACTAAATTCAAACTTTCCGGAACCGGAGGATGGATTGGGATATAGTGAAAAGTCCATTGGCTCAAAATCAACTCCAGAGTTTGCCTCATTTTCAACCCGGGCCCCTGGCATATTATCAAACCACTGTCCATTTTCATACCATCCTTCTCCACATCTGTAAAGGTCTGCAGTCTGGTTATTGCCATTGTTGTTGAAAATCACATTTGCACAAGAAGCATTTGGTAATACATATTGATACCACCCATTTCCTTCACTGGTCATAGTGACTCCCGGCCAGGATGTGGTATGTCCTCCTGGCGTAACATTCCAGAAGTATATTTCGGGATCCTGATACCACCCTGGCTTATAATGAATCACCAGGTCATTAGAAGTATTTGGTTCCTGGTCATACCATTGGCCATTGTAATACCATCCTGTTCCACATCGGTACAAATCAGCCGTCTGACTTGCTCCTGAATTGCTGAATATGACATTCGCACATGTGGCTTCCTGAAAAGTGAAATAGTGCCAACCGTTTTGATAACCCATGGCAAATCCAGGCCAGGATGAGGATTCGTTTCCGGGCGTAGTGTTCCAGTAATAGATGTAAGGATTTGCAATTGGTCCTTTGTAATAAATGGTCATGCCGGGAGACGGTTCTTCGAAAGTGTACAATTCATCAACAACATTGGAGGCCAACCCTTCAGAGTCATAAGTAATGGCTTTTAAGTTGGTGTTTGAAGTAATTGGTATCGGTCCATCATATATAATGCAAGCCCCATGAGGATCGGTACCATCTAAGGTATAATAAATGCGAAGATTTGAATCTGAGTCGTCGGTTGCTGTCAGTGTAACGTTGACTGTCTCTCCAATCTCAAAGGTGCCCCCTACCGGGTTTGCTGATAATACTGGTGGCTCATTTGGAACAATTCTGGGATCTTCATCCAGCCATTGACCATTCACATACCAGCCATCACGATCCCTGACAAGATCCTCAGTTTGCGGAGAACCATTGTTATTGAATATTAAATTAGTATTGAGTACACCCGGGAATTCATATCGATACCATCCGTTTCCATCATCCAACATTGCTTCACCTGGCCAGGCTACATCGGGCATCACATTGGGGTCTTCTCCCCAGTAATAAACATAGGGTTGTCCCCAGCCATCTGGATTCTGCAGATACACCGTAAATCCGTCGATAGCACCTATAGAATACGAGCGGGAGATCACTGAACTAAGCTCCCCTGAACTGTTTTGGGCCACAACCCGTAAATCCACTGATTGATGAAATGTAACAGGAGTTGTGTATATATTCCATTGTTCTAAATGAGCGGTAGAATGTGCGGGGTTGGATGTGAAATAAATTGTAGGATTAGGATCACTGCTATCAACTGCACTTGCAGTCATTGTAATTGAATCAGGGTCGTACCCACTTGCCGGATTGACGGTGAGTATGGGTCTATCCACCGGATTAGCTTCCTCAACTAAAATTACGCCATTACTGTGCGCATTGAAGGTTACGCTACCTCCGGAAACAGTGGATTCCTGAGCGGTATAGAAATCTCTTAGCACTGCACCATCAGGAAATACAGATGACACATTTAATGTCGTAGAACCATTTGCTCCAATGGCCACAATCACCTTGTCACTACCAAGTTCCCTTTTGAATGTATAAGGACCATCACCTATTTTTTGATGCGAGCCCCCTCCAACAGACAAGTGATTGCGTCGGAACTGTCCCAGTTTTTGCCAATGTTCAAGGAGATCTGTTGAAATTGAATTCCAATTCATAAAAGATCGTGTCCCCTGCTCCGGATCATCTCCACCAGGGCCTACAGGTCTGCCCGTTTCATCCCCATAAAATATCTGAATCCCTCCAGGCAACAACAATAAACTCGTTCCGGCATCCATCAGGTTTCCACGATCAAATAAGTGCGTGTCGTGCGATGAAATATAACTGAGTGCGTTCCAGTCTGTCGTGGTGTTGAGTTGGTTGGCATAGTCCGAATAGAGATTATCCAGATTTCCGAGGTTTCCGGCCTGATCCTGAAATGCAAAATTGATCAACCCATCAAAGCCGTTATCTATATGATATTGAGAGCGGCCATAGCCATAGCCGAAATTTTCCCCTACCATCCAAAACTCCTCATCATCAAGTTTCTTTGATGGGTTATTGGCTTTCCACTCCTGTAGTGCGATTTTGGCTTCATCTTTCAGATGTTTCCAGGCTTCTCCCTCCACATGCTTTTCAGTATCGACCCTGAATCCATCAATTCCATATTCTCGCACCCAATCGGTGAGCCACTTGATGAAATGGTACCGAACTGTTCTTGGGTAACCTGTTCTACTGAAGAAAGCGTCCAGTTCTGCATTTTCCTGAGCTAGTTTAGCTGAGGACCATTTGTTTAACAATATGGGTGGTAACCCCACCTGGTTTCCAGACTCTGTGATCACATCCGGCAGTCCGGCAAGGGTTTGTGTTTTCTCATCTCCACCTGCGGAAGGATACCCGGGAAGTCCAGCTCTTACATAATCACCTCCCCACCAGTTACCCCAGTTGTTGCAATTGGCGCTGTAGTCAATGAATCGGCTGTGATAACTTTCCCAGTTTTCACCGTTGGAAGGTCTCCATCCTCTCCAGTCATTATTGAGGCAACCATAATTGTACTCTGCCATGTCATGCATCGTATTGTAGCCCACGTGATTCATTACTATATCCATCACTACACGAATGCCATGGTCATGTGCTGCATCTACAAATGCCTGAAATTCCGATTCTGTGCCGAAGTTGGCATCCATCTCTGTCCAGTCCAGTCCATAGTAGCCGTGATAGGCGTAATGACGAAAACTTCCGTTCCTACCAGCTACCCAGCCATGGATCTGCTCGTAAGGTGCATTGAACCAGATGGCGTTTACTCCCAGGTCATCAAAATAACCTTCATTAATTTTTTGTGTCAGTCCGGCGAAATCTCCCCCATGGAAGCTTCCCACCTGATCAAATCCATAACTGTTGCCATTTCCATCGCTATCTCTACCATAAGAATGATCATTGGAAGTATTTCCATTATAGAAACGGTCCTGAATAACGAAATAAACGGAGGCATTATCCCAGGAAAAAGGTAGGTCCCTGTTAGGATGTTGACCCCATGATGACAAGCTAAAAAACAGCAAAATCAGTGCTGTAAATCTTCGATACATATTGGTTTAGGTTTTGTTAAAAAGTTCCAATATGCAGTTGCAACACTTTAAAATCGTTTCAAAAAATAAAATGAGATTTATTGCTATTTTTTGCAGGTATCAATGGAAGGGATGGCACCTGACACCTTTATCAATCTAACAAGGACTGCTTCATTCTATTAGAAAACTTCTAAGGAAATCAAAGGATCATTAAACAGATTAATTGTTTATGAACTAAACACTCCCGGTTGTGCCCCTTTGAAATATTCTCGGGGAGTAGCACCTTTTATTTTCTTGAAGGAACGGTTGAAAGTGCTTTTCGAATTAAATCCAACTTCTATGGCCAATCGCAAATAGGTCTTATGGCGGTTTGCCGGATCAGAAGCAAGCCTGATAAATTCTTCAATCCTGTATTGATTGATGAACTCATAAAAGTTGATTTCGAAACCTTCATTGATCACTTTTGAAAGTGTATGAACCGTAGTTCCCATTTGATCTGCCAATTGGTTAAGGCTCAACTGATCATCGAGGTAAGGTTTATTGGTTTTCATCAATTCGTCCAGCTTCAACTTCAATGGTGCCAGTTCTTCTGCCTCCAGACTATTATGATGGCCATGAGTGGACGGTTTCGGGTTTTCTATCTTGAACAGCTCCGGTTTTTGAATAGCAAAGTAACCGAACAGGTAAATATTGAAGCTAAAAATAAACCAGGTGATGTCCGTCATGGCCTCTGCAACCGGAATTAACTCTCTGCCTATCATTTCACCGATGGTTCCAATAATGAAAATGGATAACCAAAAGAACAATGCCACCCCATTAAGCAAAATGATGGACCTGGTATAGTTGAGGTTCAAATCGAATGAAATGTTTTCATCCAATTCCCTGAGATAGGCTTTTTGAGCCAAAATACATTTTACCCAATAAATAATCCCCGCAAGCAGTCCCATGAAACCAACAAGCCTGAACACCCAATGAAAATCCAGGTTGACAATATGATCAATAAATACCTGCCGCTCTATCAGGAAAAATGGCATATAAACTACCACATGTATAGCAAATGGCAGAAAATGAAGGTAGTATCTTAATTTTCTTACCTCGTCCAATTTGCCAAACAGCTTCAACATGTATAAATAGGTAGCCACTGGATAGAGAAAATAAACCAGGTCAGCAAAAAGGATCAATTGCGGAAACGCTGTGAATAACTCTCTATAGTAGGGGAGCACCCTAAGAGTAAGTGCAAGGCATAGAATAATAAGTAATGTGCGGAGCTGCACATTTGCGGGTTGGGAATTCTCCAATCCACCAAGGGCCAGTATCATCAAAAATCCTATCAGGACTGGTACGATGAGAGAAATGGTGTACACATTGAACCATTCGCCGCTAAGATCTTCCCAGGTCATGATGGATACATGTACCGGAAAATCGGTCTCCTTGAATATTGTCACCCGGTTTGGTCTGGCCAATCCATTAAATCTGCCCTCAACGGTAGAAAAATCTCCCCGGGTAAACTTGTATACAATCGTATCTAATTCGGAATTGATACTGACCTGATACTTCCCGTTCTTACGCAAAATCAGATAATTTTCATCTTCTGGCTGCCAATCATTAAAATTTCCGGTTACATAAATTTTCGCGTCTTTAGGAGTGTTTTCAGGTATCTGGTCGATTACCATCAAATATCGCTTATTGGTACCAAGATCTTCCCAGGTGGAAATTGTATCGTGCTGTACTTCCAGGTATGGTGGAATCAGTATTCTATTTCCTCTTAT
Organism: Cyclobacteriaceae bacterium; assembly: GCA_965243755.1. Taxonomy (GTDB): domain Bacteria; phylum Bacteroidota; class Bacteroidia; order Cytophagales; family Cyclobacteriaceae; genus JANSWY01. The sequence continues at coordinate 630,191 of CBDEVW010000006.1, read as the reverse complement.
GTCCCCTACGTGATTGCCTTCTACAGTATTCCATGAACCCCGGGTGTATTTGTACTCCAATATTTCCCCAGAATACGGGATGCTCACGCTAAAAGTCCTCTCTCCCTTCAGTTCCAATTGATATGTTTCCTCACCCGGATTCCAACCATTGAAGTTTCCAGTAACAAAAAGTTGATCATTGTGCATCGACCCGTAGGTTTCGTCTACCACTTGCAGCTTCACTGTTCCTCTGGGTTTGATGTCCTCCCACCCTCTTACGGTAATAAAAATACTATCTCCTACATCACTTAATTTGATCAGCCTGTTATCAATTCTTTGACCCATTTCATCTCCCTCCACTGTTTCCCAACTTCCCCTGGTGACCTTGAATTGCAGGTATTCCTCCACCGTTTTTACCTCAAGGACATGACCATTTGGAGTTTTGGTCAACCTGAAATCCTTATTGAGTGGATCCCAATTATTGATATTTGCGGCAATGTAGAGCGGATCGTTTGGAGTATCTGCGGGAATACTTCTTACAACCAGGACTATTTGCCTGGCTTGTGCCATAGTAATAGCACATAGGACCATAGCTGATAATACTATCCTCAAATACATTTTGAAACTTGCAATTATTTACCCCAATTGTTGCAAGAATTGCTCAAGCAACTTTCAATAATCTCACATTATTATGATTTTGTCAATCAGAATGACAATTAATTACAAAATATTTTAATGCAGTTTTTATGTAATTCAAAAATAAATATGGCTATCGTACTGTATTATAACATTTTGTTCCCAATTTTATCCCTTTAGGACAATTACGGGTAACGAATGAAAATTGCAATCATAGCACATGATGGAAAGAAAGCCGATATGGTGGCATTTCTTTTGGATAACAAGGTCTATTTAAAAACAGCTCAATTGGTCGCTACCGGCACCACCGGACAACATGTAGAAAATGCCGGTCTGGAAGTGCACAGGTTTCTAAGTGGGCCACTTGGTGGTGATGCTCAAATTGCTGCACTGGCTGCCGAAAAAAAACTTGACCTGGTGATATTCTTCAGAGACCCCCTTGACAAACATCCACATGAACCTGATGTGCAAATGCTGATGAGACTCTGTGATGTACACAACATCCCTCTCGCCACTAATAAAGCCACGGCTGAACTAATTCTTAAGGGGATAGGCAATAGCTAACTTCGATTAAAATAACGCTCCGGCTATGGTAGCAGTCATCATGGTAGCTACTGTAGCCGCAAGGAGGGCTTTGAAGCCCATTTTGGAGAGATTTCCCTGTTGCGTAGGTGCCATACCTCCAATTCCACCTATTTGTATCGCTATGGAGCTGAAATTAGCAAATCCACAAAGGGCATAGGTGGATATTAATATCGACTTGTCACTTAACAATCCTGCTTGCTTATATTCTGCCAATCCAAGGTAGGCTACAAACTCATTCACCACAATTTTTTGTCCCAGTAAGCTTCCAACAAGCGCAGATTCATTCCAATCAACTCCCATTAAAAAAGCGAAAACTCTGAAAACCTGCCCAAGTATGAATTCAAGTGAGAACTTATCAAAACTACCGTCGGTGATTTGAACGACCCACTCATTCAGGCCAACCAGTCCTCCGACCCAACCCAGTCCATAGTTGATCGCGTAAATCAATGCGATAAACGCCAAAAGCATAGCACCAATATTTAATGCCAGCTTCAGTCCATCAGCTGCACCTTTTGCAAGTGCATCCACCAGGTTTACACCCAAAGATTCCGTATTGACTACCAGGCTTGAATTGATCTGATCCTTATGTAGCTCAGGTACAAGGATCTTGGCCATTATGATAGCAGCGGGAGCATTCATGATAGAAGCACTCAGCAGGTATTTGGCAAATTGCGCCCTGGCCACAGGATCATCACCCCCCAGAAATGCAACATATCCGGCAAGCACACCTCCTGCGATGGTGGCCATCCCTCCTGTCATCAGGCACATCAATTCTGATTTGGTCATGGAAGCAACAAAGGGTCTCACCAACAGAGGAGCCTCTGTCTGACCCAGAAAGATGTTCCCCGCAGCGCTTAATGATTCTGCTCCGGAAAGCCTCATGGTTCTGGCCATTACCCATGCGATGGCTTTCACAATGATCTGGAGTACTCCCATGTAATACAATCCGGCTGTCAGGGTGGAAAAAAAGATTACGGTAGGTAATACCTGCAACGCAAATATGAATCCCACATTATCGGAGTTCATCATGTATTCCCCAAAGAGGAACTCGGTACCGTCATTGGAAAATCCCAACAGGATGACGAATCTTTCACTTATCCAACCAAAGCCATCTGCAACAAATGAAACTTTTGTGATCAACAACCCAAAGGTGATCTGAAGTATAAGACCTACACCAACAAGTCGCCAGTCAATTTTCCTTTTGTTAGTGCTGAATAAGTAGACAAATCCAATGAGACATGCCAGACCAAATAAGCCCTTTAGGTAATCCATCAATAGTTGTTCATTTTTTCCGACCGCTAATTTAAGACTTTAGAAATCAATGCGATGGAATCTTGATAAAACTTTATGAACGGATTTCTAAATCCCTACCTCTAAAAGGGAAAATTTGTCTATACCACAATTGGAAATACTGAAATCCACAAATGATTGAAGTTCTATTCTTCGCAACTCCTGATCTTCATTGGATTGCACCTCAGATACCTTATCCCGAAGTTCCAGTTCGAACTCACCAATGGATTTGTCATGATCCATGGAATAGATATAAAATCGGTCACAGATGTCTTCAGAAAGCCTGTAGATAACCAGATTGTGCGTAGACAGCCTGGAGTGACTTTCAAGCTCAACTCTTAATCCAGCTTTATAAAACAATGGCGCTTCGGTATTGGTCAAAATCCAGACATTCTCTTTTGACACGTGCTTGTACATCATTTGAATGGTCACCTCATTTCCTGTCATATTCAGGATTTTCAGGTAGGCAGCAGCCGAATCCAGCAGGTCCTTGTAGAAATCAACAGGATTAAACGCTTTTTTGGACAACAGAATGTCTTTAGCGAATTCTGCCACATTGGCTTTGATCATGGTTCCTCTGATACCTGTGATCTTAGATCCTATAATCAACCCCAGAATGGCATCTTCTTTTTTGAATTCGTAGACAAATACATTTTCCTTCCCTTCACATGAGTCAGAGTAGTTGAGCAGATAAGATTGCTTAAAATGTTTGTCAACCAATTCTATGTTGTCGGCTTTATTACTCACAAGTGCTTCAGTGAATTTTTGCAAATCCGCCTGATCCTCCGGGATCTGATGAAGGTTTTCCGGAACTTGTAATTTGGTCTCTTTTGCCAGGAAATTATCAAATGTCGACTTCAGAGATTCATAGTCCCATGGTTTGGTGATGTATTGATGAATACCATAATTGTTCACCGCCTGAATGATCACATCCAAATCACTGAAACCGGTCATGATCATTCTCAAAATGTTGGGATGATTAGGAACCACCTTGCCCAATAGTTCAGTGCCGTTCATTTCAGGCATTCGTTGATCTGTTACGATCAGCTGAATGTCTTTTTCCTGCAGCAATTCCAATGCTTCTGATCCACTGGTACAGGTAAATACGTTATAATGTTTTTTGAATGTAGACTTAAATACCCTCAGATTGATTTCTTCATCATCTACATATAGAATGTTGTGTTTGTCGACAATGTCTTTGGCGGTGTCCCTAAGAAGCATACTTTTCCCCGTTTACTCATTAAAAATTATGAAATAAAAGTAATTTGTTTCCTTAGTTCCAAAAAAAGCTGATCTACAAATAAACCCAAATGGCGCGAATAATACAATTTATTCTATCGTGTAATCCAGGCCTATCAATGAAAATTTATCCACACCACTGGTTGAAACCGATGAATTGAGAAATGCCTGAAGGGATATGATCAACTCACCATATGACATCTCCTGTCCTTCCTGTAATTTCAACAATAGGTTACCTTCAAAAATGTCTTTATCAATCAGGGTGTCAATGGAATACACATAAAGCTTATCACACTTATCTTCACCCACATGATAGACTTTGGTGTCTTCTGATTTTACTTCATCATTGCTACCCATCACTGTTTCCATGTCCATAGGTTCATCATCTTTGTACCCATAGATCATGTGTGTGTTGGAGATGATCAGATCTTCTTTCCTACCCTCTTTGTGGCTGAATACCGTGATCCCCACCCTAATGTTATCGTGGAAATGCGCCTTGGTGAATTCTCGTGCAGTTGACACCATGTAATCGTAGAAACTTGCAGGAGACGCTCCTTTATTCCCTAACAGATAACCTTTGGCGTATCCCAAAAGAAATGACTTAATCATGCTTCCCGCTGTTTCCGGCACACTGCAATTGACCAGTAGGCACAATAGTTCCTGTTCGTCCTCAAACTCATGAACCAGCATGTTTTCCTTACCCTCGCATGCCCTGGAATAATTGATAATGATTGGCATTGGGTAATGCTTTCTGATCAACTCCGAATTAACTTCGTTCAGGTTAACCAGAGATTGTGCGTATGCGGTTGTTTTGTCAGTTGGTGTACCATTGGATTTCGGAGTTGCCTTGATGTTTTCCTTGGAGTACTTCGCCAATAGGTTGTCCAAAGTATCTTTCAGGCTCTCAGAGTTCCATGGTTTGGTGATGTATTGATCGATCCCATATTCATTCACTGCCTTCACAATCACCTCCAGGTCACTGTGGCCGGTCATGATCATTCTCAGGATGCCCGGATTTTTCAACACCACCTTCTCCAGCAATTCGGTCCCTGTCATTTCGGGCATTCGCTGATCAGTGATCACTAAGTCAATCTCCTTGTGATCATCAATCATTTGCAGCGCTTCCTTGCCACTGGTGGCGGTATACACATTGTAATCCCTCCTGAAAGTCTCTTTAAACACCTTAAGGTTGATATCCTCATCGTCCACATAGAGGATGTTGTACTTGTTCAGTTTCCTTACATCAAGACGGTCCTTGAATATTGCCATTGCCTAATCTCTCTTTTTAGTTTGATGCTACCTCAGATACCTGACCTGAATCTTTTGCCGAAAATAAAGATTTATACAATGTTATCACAAACTCTGTTCCCTTTCCTACTTCACTATTGACTTTTATATCGCCGGAATGTTGTTGGATAATACTGTGAGAAATTGAAAGTCCCAGTCCTGTTCCCTTACCAACATCTTTTGTTGTAAAGAACGGATCAAAAATCTTTTCAAGGTTTTCTTTTGCTATACCATTACCTGTATCAGTAATTGATATGGTAATTTTATCCTCATCCAATGCTTTGGTTGCTATTTTAATTTTGCCTGGTTCACCAGTACTTCCAATAGCATCTATGGCATTATTAATAATGTTTACAAATACCTGATTCAGTTGCCCTGGATAGCATTCGATCTGAGGTAAGTTCTCATCGAATTCTTTTTCAATCTCCAGTTCCATGTCCTTATACTTATTATTAAGGATCAATAAAGAAGAATCAAGGTTCTCGTGCAAGTCGACAATTTTAATTTCTGCCTCATCAAATCTGGAGAATGTTCTCAGGCCTTTTACAATCTCGGTTACCCTGTCAGCACCATAATTAAGGTTCTGAAGCATCTCAGCAACAATCTCCAGAGACTCATCAAGTTCTTCAGGATCAATTCGCTGCACAAGGTCCTTCACCTCATCAGGACTCTTATCACGAACTTCCATCAATGCCTGGAATATCTCCTTCATTTCCTCGAAGTTCATATTGATGATATTAGAACTGTTGACCACAAAGTTGATCGGGTTATTGATCTCATGCGCAATACCTGCAGTCAACTGCCCCAGTGAAGACATCTTTTCTGCATGAATCAGCTGCACCTGAGTATCTTTCAGTTCTTTATTTGTTTGCTCCAACTGCACCCTAACCTTCTGCTCCTGCATCAAGGCATCTTCCAGGTTCTTCTGCGCGTTTTTCAGCATGTTATTTGACTTCTGAAGGTGCTCAGAGCTTCGTTTCAACTGTAAATTTCTTTTCTTAATGGTTTTTTGCTGCTCCTCAAGGTTCTTGTTTTGCTCTGTGATGATCTTTCTGGATTTGTTAACACGATAGAAGGCCACAATCATGGTTAGAGCTACCAGAATAGCAGCAACTATACCCGCAATAAACAATTTCCTGTTGGCCTCTGCCACTTCAATTGCCTGAGCTGCAATTCTGTTTTCCTGCTCCAATATGAGTTTTGCTTGCTCCGCTGCTTCAAGTTGTTTGATCTTTTCCAGTTTAGCCTGTTTTTCTTCTTCCGTTTCCTTTTGCAGCTTGGTAATCTGTAACTGTCGCTCTTTAGCCTGAAGCTCTTGTTGTAAGATCAGGTTTTCCTGCTGGGTTCTTGTTTCCTCGTTTTCTGCCAGCTCCCTTTGCTTGCTCAACAACTCTCTTTGCTGACGTTTTTTCTCAGATTCCAGTTCGGATTTCCTGTTTGCCAGCTCTACACTCATCTGCTGAGAGATTTCCAGTCTTAGTTGCTTATCATAATCTGTAGCGATCTTATCAGCAGATCTCACCCTCGACCGGGTCACATTGGTGGCTGTCTTCTTCTGGTTTCTTAAGTCCGATAACTTGGCATTATATGTACCGGACAAAGAAGCATTTCCAGCCTCAGCAGCGATTTCACTACCAAACTGATAAGTGTTTTCCAGCACATCAACCATATTATTGGCATTGGCAATTTGCTCTGCCTTTCCTAACAAGCTCAATGCGGTACTGTTATCCCCATTTCTGTAAGCAACCTGCGCCTGATAATTGTAAATATCTGCCTTGGATGATTCTGTCTCATTAATGATCGCCAAATTCAGTGCCTCAGTCAGGTGTTTTGATGCGGAGGCTACATCACCATTGGCCAGATGAGCTGAAGCCAGTGTTGTAGTGTAATCAGGGTTACTACCATTAAACTTGATGGCTTCTTTGGAGTAGTTGATGGCACTGGTATAATCTCTGGTTTTAATGTGCAATTGCGCCAGATCATCACACACCTGGGCCAGTTCTACCCTTTTGTTTCTTGACTTCAAAAGGTCGTAAACTGCAACTTTGTGCGGGATCGCCCGATTGTATTGTCCCATTCTTTCGAAGGACTCAGCAATTTTCTTGTTGGCAGTGAATGCTACATTGGCATTTGATCCGCCGATGGCCAACAGTTTATCAAAGTATTTTATGGCATTTTCATAGTCTTCTGCAAAGAAGTAATTGAAAGCAGATCCTTCCAGGGCATCTTTTCTCCCGTTGATGTCTCCTGCTTTCTCGAAGAAATCGTGAGCGTAATTGTAATTTTGTGCAGCATTGATAAAGGCGCCCATATCGGAGTAGGTGTTTCCCAGGGCAAAATAGCCGTTGGCAGCTGTCAGAAAACTCCCACTTTGTTCGGCATTGATACTGATCTGGAGGAAATAATTGGCAGCATCTCTGTACTTCTTGGTAGACAGGTTAGAATTTCCCAAAATACTGTTGAAGTTGGTGATCAATACATCATCCCCAAGTTGTTTGGCCTGATTAAGTCCTTTCAGACTGTACTCTATTGCCCCTTCAAAATCCCTGTTGTCGTATTTTGAGATGGCTAGTTTTAGGATATTGGATGCCGTCTCGTAAGTAACATCGTCCTGACCGTAACCCAGGAAGGTCGAGGTGATGAAAAATGTTACTAAAAATAAATGCCTCATCTTTGCTACCATAATTTCAATTGTGTCAATTAAAAGTTGTTACTTCCTTGTAATTTCCCCGTAGACTTAATTTTACTGGATGAACAATCTGGCTAGAAAAATTTTGAATTATCCCCGCATTTGCTCTTTCCAACTAAAACAAATGTAACTTATATCTGGTAGGTTCTAGGTTATTTTCGATAGACGAGGGTTACGCTTCGATAGAACACCATATCTCCCGTTTATCCACGGGAAAAGATAATAAAAAAAGCCGTTAAACGGTAGATTTAACGGCTCATTCATTAATAATGCTTATTCACTCAATTCCTCTTGTTCATCTCATCCCGAATTTTGGCAGCCCTTTCGTAATCTTCTTTGTCAAGCGCTTCGTTCAGCAATTCCTGCAATTTGTCGGAGGACAAACTGTCTAGCTGATCCATGCTTGGTGCTTTTGAGACTTCCGCGGGAGCTTTCTCTTCGGTTTTTTGTAGTTTGGTCATCTCTTCCTCCGTATCATCCGACAGTACAATACCTGCTTCTGTCAGAATCGACTCGAAAGTGTAGATAGGTACATTGAATCTCAAACCAATGGCTATGGCATCTGATGGCCTGGAGTCGATTTCAAATACTTCTCCATTTTTATTGCAAACGATCTTGGCAAAGAAAACACCTTCTTTGAGATCCGAAATGATGATTTCATTGATCTCAAACCCAAGACTGTAGGCAAATGACTTAAACAGGTCATGAGTCATTGGTCTGTTAGGTACAATTTTCTCTATTTCAATCGCAATAGCCTGCGCTTCAAACATGCCAATGATAATCGGTAAGCGACGATTACCAGATGACTCTCCCAATACCAAAGCAAATGATCCGCTCTGGGACTGACTGGAAGATAAACCGAGTATTTCAAGTTTTATTTTTTCCAAAATTAGTTGGCACTTTTTAGTGCTTCAATCAGCTTAGGTACAACTTCAAATGCATCACCCACAATTCCATAATCTGCTGCTTTGAAGAATGGGGCTTCCGCATCTTTATTAATTACGACGATCACTTTAGAGGAGTTGACTCCCGCAAGGTGCTGAATGGCTCCTGAAATCCCTACCGCAACGTATAATGTCGGACTAACTTTTACACCAGTTTGTCCTACGTGCTCGTGGTGAGGTCTCCATCCCACATCAGACACAGGTTTACTACAACCTGTAGCAGCTCCTAATAATTTAGCCAATTCTTCGATCATCCCCCAATTTTCAGGACCTTTAAGTCCTCTTCCTCCTGAAACAACGATATCTGCTTCAGGCAACAGGATCTCTCCGGTCGCTTTTTCCTGGGAAGTGATGGTCACTCCAAAATCAGAATCCGGAATCTCAGGGCTAAATGTTTCAACCGCCGCATCTGAACCGTCTTCTTTTAAATCTACTGCATTCTTTTTGATTGCAATAATTTTTTTGTCACCATTTAGTGTCACATTAGCAAAAGCTTTACCGGTATAAATAGATCTCCTTACCTTGAAACCATTGGAGGTGTCCGGCAAGCCAGTCACATTAGAGGCCAGGCTGGCACCTACTTTTACCGCAACTCTTGCCGATACAGGGTCTCCTAAAGACGACTTAGCCAAAACCAACACTTCAGCTCCGGTGTGCTCCATTGCTTTGGCGATTCCTGTGGCATAAGCCTGAATGTTCCCCTGATCAAGTTTGGAATCATTGATATGAAGTACTTTGTTCGCTCCATTTTTTCCTGTAGCCGCCAATTCTGATTCCTCAATGGTACCAAAAGCAACCGCTACCACTTCATCTCCCATGGCTGCAGCATAGCTTACAGCTTCCAATGAAGATTTTTTTACTTTCCCTTCGTCAGTTTCTATAAAAACTAATATTGACATATTTTCTTTAATTCAAATTTTTGGGTAATGATTAAATTACTTTCGCCTCATTTTTCAAAAGCTGTACCAGCTCCTCTACATTATCGGCATCTACCATTTTAACAGCACCTTTGGCGGGCGGTAATTCGAAGTTCTCTACTTCCGATCTTACAGTATTGTCCGTAGGTTCCACCACATTCAATGGCTTGGTTCTTGCAGACATGATCCCTCTCATATTAGGTATTTTCCACTCTGCAATTGGCTCCTGACAACCGGCAACAAACGGAAGTTCTACCTCCATGTATTCTTTACCACCTTCAATCTCACGAGCGATTTTTGCTTTCGTTCCTTCAATATCAAGTTGCATAACAGGTGAAATAGAAGGGATTCCCAACATTTCGCCCACCATTCCATGAACTTGTCCTCCATTGAAATCGATTGACTCTCTACCCATTAGTATCAGGTCATAGTTGCCTTCCTTGGCGATGGCAGCAATCTGATTGGCAACAAAAAATGAATCGCTAGGGAACGCGTTCACTCTGATGGCCTCATCAGCACCAATGGCCAGGGCTTTTCTAATGGTCGGTTCTGTTTCAGCTTCACCAACATTTAATACAGTGATCTTGCCCCCGGAAGCCTCCTTCAACTCAACGGCTCTGGCTAATGCATAATCATCGTATGGTCCGATGATAAATTGTACACCACTCTTATCAAACTTGGTATTATTATCAGTAAATGCAATTTTAGAAGTTGTATCTGGTACGTGCGTGATACAGACTAGTATATTCATATGTTAAACTAAGGTTTAGTTGTCTAAATTTGTCGTGAAGTTAGTTAATACCATTAGTAAAATAAAGAAATTGAAAGACTGAATGAATCACGACAGGATTAACCAACTAAATTCTTTTCTGCAGACAAATCCAAAAGATTGCTTTGTTCTGCATGCACTTGGATTAGAATATAAGGAAAATGATCCCTCAGAGGCTCGAAAATACTTCGAAAAAGTAATCAATACCGATCCATCGTATGTTGGGACTTATTATCATTTAGCAGAAGTTCTTATCGAACTGGAAAATTATGAGCAAGCGAAAGCAATATATGAGATGGGTATGGCCAATTCATTGAAAAAAAACGATCAGCATACGCATAGAGAATTGCAGAATGCTTACCAGAATTTTCTCTTTGAATACGATATGGATTGAAACTGAAGGTAAAACCAGATTAGAATGTAAGCACCAGCTTTCCGGTCTGGTTCCCGGCTTTCATGTCATCAAATGCACTGATGGCTTCCTGAAATGGCCGTGTTGAGTCTACTTCAGGTACAATTTGATGTTTAGACACAAAGTTGACCATCTCCTCAAACTCCTGATCGTTTCCCATAGTGGAGCCATGAATAGACGCCTGACTCCAGAATAATCGAAAAACATCGAGCTTCTTCGGCGTACCACTGGTAGAACCATAGCAGACTATCCTTCCTCCAGGCTTGATTACTTTCAGGTAGTTATTGATATGGTCTCCACCCCCACTATCGACAATTGCATCAAACCCACCAAAAGCTTCTTTCGCTGCTTTCCACCAGTCTTCTTCCTTATAGTTGAACCCCTTGACGGCACCTTTCTCCAGCGCCTTTGCCATTTTGAGCTTGTCCCCAGAAGTAATGGCCACTTTAGCCCCTGCAGCTAGCGCAAAGGACATGGCCAACTGTGCTACCCCTCCTCCTATGCCGGTTACCAGCACATTGTGTCCGGTAGATACCTGGCCTTTGTTGAGGGTAGCCCGGTAGGCTGTTAACCCTGCCAGTGGCAATGCGGCTGCCTGCTCAAACGACAGGTGTTCAGGTTTCTCTAAGATTCTATCCTGGTTGACGACTATATACTCTGCAAATGTCCCATCCTGTGGCATACCCAGAATGTGGTAAGCAGAAGATTGGGCTTCCGGATCATCCCCCCAATTAATGTTGGGGTTAATAATTACCACTTTATCTAACCATTTGTTATCGACATTTGCTCCTATTGCGTCAACAATTCCAGCACCATCAGAACCGAGGGTAACATCATACTTAATTCCTGGGTACATACCCTGTCTGCACCACTGGTCCCTTCTATTTAGTGCAGCTGCCTTGAGGGTAATTCTTACTTCGTTGGCACCTGGTTCGGGAACAGGTATCTCTCGGAAAGCTATTTTATCACTCTCCTCGTCAACTAACTGTAATGCTTTCATGGTCATACTAGAATGGCGCGTTTTCATCAGGTCCCGGCAATGGAGGGTTGTTATCATCCTCATTGGCCTTGCTTGGAAGTGTAATGGTATTAGAAAACTCAGATGGCATGCCACTCACAGGGAAACCACCGGAATAATCACCAACCGCACCTCCATCGAGATCAGCAAATTTTGTAAATCTTCCGATAAATTTCAGTTGAACATTCTCCAATGATCCACTTCTGTGCTTGGCAATAATCACCTCACCAGTACCCTGAGTAGGCATTCCGTTTTCATCTTCGGTAATTCCATAGTATTCCGGACGATACAGGAACATTACCATATCAGCATCCTGCTCAATAGATCCGGATTCCCTCAAGTCGGAAAGTTGTGGTCGTTTATCTCCTCCCCTGGTCTCTACTGCCCTACTCAACTGCGACAGTGCAATAACCGGCACATTCAATTCCTTCGCAATTCCTTTTAATGCCCTTGAGATGGAAGCGATTTCCTGTTCCCTGTTTCCTCCACCTTTGGATGAATCTCCTGACATCAACTGAAGGTAGTCAATCACAATCAGCTGTATGTCATGCTGGGCCTTTAGTCTTCTACACTTTGCTCTTAACTCAAGAATACTTAGACCCGGCGTATCATCAATGAATATTGGCGCCTCGGTAAGTTTAGCTGTCTTATGAACCAGTTGTTCCCATTCATAGTCAGCAAGGTTGCCCTTTTTAATTTTTTCACTATCCAATTCAGCTTCTGCCGAGATCAAACGATTGACCAGCTGCACTGCTGACATTTCCAGGGAGAATATGGCTACCGCATGATTGAAATCCACTGCCGCATTCCGCAAGGCAGAGACCACAAATGCAGTTTTACCCATACCTGGACGAGCTGCAATAATGACAAGATCAGAAGGCTGCCATCCACTGGTAACCCTGTCCAGGGCGGTGAATCCACTGGCAATACCCGTAAGGCCGTCCTTGTGTTTCTTTCTTTCTTCCAGTTCCATGATCGCCTCATGCATCAGGTTTCTCATGCTGGCATAGTTCTTACGGATGTGCGATTCCGACACTTCAAAAAGTGCTGATTCTGTTTTATCCAACAGTTGAAATACATCCGTGGTGTCTTCATAAGCGTCATGTTGGATCTCAGAAGAAATCCTGATCAATTCGCGTTTTATGGAACACTCCACGATTATTCTGGCATGAAACTCAATGTTGGCAGCTGAGTTTACACGAGTCGTGAGGTCCGTCACAAAGTATGCTCCACCCACCAGTTCAAGGTTGCCATCTTTCCTCAGTTGGTTGGTCACTGTGAGTAGATCAACAGGCTCAGAATTGTTAAAAAGCTGAACAATCGCTTCATAGATCATTCGGTGAGCGTCTTTGTAAAAACTTTCCGGCTTAAGAATATCTATAACTGTGGTCAAAGCATCCTTTTCCAGCATAAGCGCTCCCAAAACTGCCTCCTCCAGGTCCACTGCCTGGGGTGGTAATTTTCCTAAATGACCCGAAAGTTCTGATGGTGAGAATCTTCTATTAGTGCTGGTTACTTTTAAGGACGGTTTGCTGCTATCCATTCGTTGTGTAAGTGATTGAGTTAATAGTTATATTTTTTGTTTCCCCAAGTTGAAAAGCCTCACAAAAGTAACGTTTGTATTCTACAAATCTGACATATCGTGAAAATCCCTTTCTACTAGTTATCCACTTAGTTATTAACAAATATTCATTCCGGATAATTTGTGGCACTTCCAATTTCCATTATTTTTGGCTGAATCATTTTAGAAAGTACATGCTTGAAGCAATAAGAGATAAACAGCGCATCCTGATCGCTGGTTCAGAAGGGAAAGAAGAAGTTTTTGAAATTGTCAATAAAGTACTGGAAAAGGCAAACAAGCCACACATATCTTTTCGGTCTGGTGATGATGAAAGCAGCATAACAATCACAGACGCTCCTGTCGTGATCATTTTATGCGCAATAGAACATCTCAGAAATTATGAACACCACATTGTATTACTGACTGCCATCAATGAAAAAGAAAATGATTTCAATGAGGCTGTACGGGAATATGAAAAAATGCTTGACCGATCGCCAAAAGCTGGTTGTGTCATTTATAATGAAGAAGACAGTGCCAGCGCTTTAATTGGTAAAAAAGAGCGAGAAGATGTGGTAAGGATCGAATACCAGACACCAAAAACGGTTGCTCAGAATGGACAGGAAATGCTGGAAATTGACAAAGCATATCTACCCAAAGCCAGCTTAGGAAATTATCAGCCTGCTTATATCAAAGGAGCCTATACCCTATTAAAAAGAATAGGAATCAAAGAATCTCAATTTATAGAGGCACTTTCATAAAGTCAGGAAACATCTATGAAGTTAAACTTAAAAAACCCAATCGCTTTTTTCGATTTGGAAACGACCGGCACCAATGTGGCACATGATCGTATTGTGGAAATTTCGATCGTAAAGGTCCTGGTGAATGGTGAAACAGAAATAAAAACCCGAAAAATAAACCCAACCATCCCTATCCCGGTAGAAAGCAGCTTGATTCACGGGATTTATGATGAGGATGTGAAGGACGCACCCACATTCAAACAAATCGCCAAGTCCCTGGTAACATTTCTTGAGGGATGTGACCTGGCTGGTTACAATATATTAAAGTTTGATGTTCCGGTACTGGTTGAAGAATTCCTAAGGGCCAATGTTGATTTTGAGGTGGGCCAGCGTAAACTGGTAGATGCTCAGAAAATCTTTTTCCTGATGGAGAAAAGGAACCTTTCATCGGCTTACAAATTTTACTGCGGTAAAAAACTGGAGGGTGCCCATAGTGCTGAAGCGGATACATTGGCCACTGTGGAAGTCCTCAAATCACAGATAGAAATGTATGAAGGCCAAACCGTGGAAGACCTGAGTGGTAAAGAAATCGGGACCATCGAAAATGACATGAAGGTCCTGCATGAACTTACCAATCGTAAAATGGTGGACCTTGCGGGAAGAATGGTTTTCAATGACAAAGGTGAAGAAGTATTCAATTTTGGAAAACACAAAGGAAAGCCTGTTTCTCAGGTTTTAGCCAACGAACCAAGTTTTTATGATTGGATCATGAAAGGTGATTTTCCACTGGACACCAAAAGAAGATTAACAGAAATCAAACTTAGAGCTTTTAATAGTCGCTAATGCTGTATATTTAAGAGACAACATTAACCCAAAATAGAAATCTCTTAAAAATATATAACACTGACTCATGTCTAAGACAATAATTGTTTCTAACCGGCTTCCTGTTAAAATCAGTGAAGAAGAAGGAGAATTAGTATATAAACCAAGTGAAGGTGGACTTGCCACAGGATTAGGGTCCATCTACAAAGAAGGAGATAACATTTGGGTGGGGTGGCCGGGTCTGGCCATCACTAAAGATGCCGAAAAAAAAGAGGTAACCAAACAACTGGCCAAGGAAAACATGAAACCTGTCTTCCTTAGTGCACAGGAGATTGAGGATTTCTACGAAGGATTCAGTAATGAAACACTATGGCCCAATTTCCACTACTTCAATCAATATGTTGTGTACAACGAGGATCTGTGGAAAGCCTACCAAAAGGTGAATGCCAAGTTTGCCAAATACCTTGAAGAGGTGGTAGAACCTGATGATACACTTTGGATACACGACTATCAGTTGCTACTTCTGCCAGCGATGATCAGGGCGAAATTTCCAAAATTAAGTATTGGTTTCTTCCTTCACATTCCATTTCCATCCTACGAATCATTTCGTTTGCTCCCCTGGAGAAGAGAGTTACTCAATGGCATGCTGGGAAGTGATTTCCTTGGTTTTCATACGTATGACGACATGAGACACTTCCTTTCTTCGGTGAACAGGCTGGCGGGATTGGGAAATTCCAACGGTCAGATCAACCTCCCTGAAAGGAAAGTGTTGGTAGATGCCTTACCAATGGGTATTGATTTTGATAAATATGCATCTACTGCAGCATCTCCGGAAACCATAGCCCGTGAAGTAAGGTACCGAACTTCAGTTGGCGACCAGAAACTGATCCTATCCATAGACCGACTGGATTATTCAAAGGGAATTCCACAGAGGTTGCGCGCTTTTGAGTTGTTTTTGGAAAGAAATCCTCAATATCTCAATAAGGTTTCTCTTATCATGGTGGTTGTACCTTCCCGTGATCAGGTGCCTAAGTACAAGCAGTTAAAGGAAGAAGTCGATTTACTGGTGGGTAGAATCAATGGTAAATATGGTCGTCTGAACTGGACTCCTATTCATTATTTCTACCGGTCATTCCCATTACATGGATTGTCAGCATTATATCGAATGGCTCATGTAGCATTGGTAACGCCAATGAGGGATGGTATGAACCTGGTTTGTAAGGAATACATTGCCAGCAAACTGGATAAAAAGGGCGTACTGATCCTTAGCGAAATGGCCGGTGCTGCCAAGGAATTGTCAGACGCTTTATTGATCAATCCAAATGACATAGAACAATATGTAAAAGCGTTGGAGACAGCATTGTCCATGCCTGTAGAGGAGCAAATGAAACACATGGAGACCATGCAGGAGTCGCTCAAAAGGTATAATATCCATCACTGGGTGAATTTGTTCATGGAGCGCCTGGAGTTTGTAAAGGAGCAGCAGAAAGGGCTCGAAACAAGCATCATTACCGATGATCTTGCTAAAGAAATAAAAGACAAATACGACAGCAGTAAGAATCGCCTTATTTTCCTTGACTATGATGGCACACTCACCGGATTTCATGCAGATCCGCTACAATCCAAACCGGATGCGGAGTTGAAGCAGATTATGGAGAAAATCACTGGTGACAAGAAAAACAACGTGGTGGTGATCAGTGGCAGAGGGCGAGACACACTGGAAGAGTGGCTCGGTGGATATGATATAGAGATCATTGCCGAACATGGTGTATGGCTAAAAGAGAAAGGAAAAGAATGGAGAACCATCTCCAAATTGAAAGATGACTGGAAAGGCAACATCAAAAAAGTACTGGATGGCTATGTCAACAGAACGCCAGGATCTTTTATAGAAGAAAAAGATTATAGCCTTGTCTGGCACTACAGAAAGGTAGAAACAGGTCTTGGAGAAGTGAGGACACGTGAACTTACCAGTCACCTGAAATACATCACCGCCAACAAAAACCTCAACGTACTGGAAGGCGACAAGGTAGTTGAGATCAAAAACTCGGAAGTCAACAAAGGCAGGGCTTCCAGCTTCTGGCTGGACAAGTACGATGCAGATTTCATCACCGCACTGGGAGATGACTGGACCGATGAAGATACCTTCCTCGCCATGCCTGACGAGGCAGTAACAGTGAAAGTAGGTAGCATCACCTCTGCCGCCAAATACAGTGTAGCTTCTTACAAGGAAGTGAGGAAACTGTTGAAGATGTTGGTTGGGGAGTAGAATCTTGAATTTAGGATCTTGGATCTTGGATATTCTAAATTCAAGATCCAAGATCCTAAACCCCAATCAATAAAAAGATGGCAAGTCCAGCTTCGTTGCTATCCTGTTGCCTGCATTGATCAATCCTACGTGACTGTACGCCTGAGGGAAATTACCCCACATGCTACCATCGCTATCATCTACATCTTCACTTAGCAATCCAACATGATTGGAGTAGCTGATCAGGTTTTCGAAGTACTCAACTGCCTCATCTACACGACCAACACATGCCAGGGCCTCAACATACCAGAATGCACAGATCAGGAAAGTAGTTTCGGGCTCTCCAAAGTCATCCTGGTGTTTGTATCGATAAAACAAACCGCCACTTGCCGCGAGCTCTTTTTCCAGGGCTACCAAATGGTCTTTGGCTTTTTGTGTGTCGCCATGAATAAAACTCATCATGATCAACTGAAGGGTGCTGGCATCCATCCTGTCCACCCCAATAGCTTGCGCGTATCCTTTCTTTGCAGGTACGTATGAAGCTTCAATTTTCTTTGCTGCCTCATCTCTGATCTTAAGGGCCCTTTTTTCTAAATCACCATCCTTCATGGCTATGGCCATCTTCCTGGCCGCACATGCGCCCGCCCAATGGAACAAGTAGGTATAGGTGTGGTACTGCGCCAAATTTCTGAACTCCCAAAGCCCTGCATCCTTCTCTTCCATGGTCTTTTCCATCATATCCAGGCACTTCACAATCAGGTGCTTGGACTCAAACCTTTCATTGATGATAAACCGGCCGTCAGTGAATAACGGTAGCAGAGAAACCAATACCTGCCCATACACATCGTTCTGAATATGGGTATAAGCATCATTTCCAATCCTAACGGGCTTATTACCCATGTAGCCTTCCAAATCAAGTTCTACTTCTACCAGCTTACTACTTGGACTTATTCCGTAAAGCGGCTGGTAACGATCTTGTTCGTTATAGACAATATTGGTGATGTAATTGAAATACTTTTCCAGTTCTTCAAAGTGACCGATGTTGTTGAAGGCGTTAAGCGTATAAAAGGTATCTCGCATCCAACAGAACCTATAATCCCAGTTTCTGGTGCTTCCGGGAGATTCCGGTAAACTCGTAGTTGCTGCGGCAATGATTGCCCCCGTGTCCTCATACTGATGGATCTTCAGGATCAATGCTGACCGGATCATCATCTTCTGGTGGAACGTAGATATACTGGTAGACTTCACCCAGTTTCTCCAGTACCCCACTGTTTTATTGTAAAATGCTTCACAGGTTTCCTGTAATGGCGCTTCCATTGGAGGCCCAAATGTGAGCACCATATATTTGGTCTCATTCAGCACAAAATATTCATCGTGTATCAGGTAGTTGAGTGGTATGTTAGTCGTCAACCTCATCTGTTTGTCCAAACCAAGATACCTGATATGACTGCTTCCCATGCTTCGTTCCGGCTTTGCATTACCATACTCCCCCACCGGATGACATATCGCCCTGATCCTTGGTTGACCCTGCAATGGTTCCACCTTTCTGATCAACATTAATGGACGGTAATACCGATCATACTGGTAAAACCTTGGTGCAAAATCTGTCACCTTGTATTTACCCGTATCACAGGTCACCTCCGTGCAGATCACATTGGTGTTTTCAACATAGTATTGCTCGGTTTCAAATTTTTCATCAGCTGGTTTAATAGAGAATTCACCTCCTTTTTTCTTATCCAACATTCCCCCGAAAATAAACGAGGAGTCAAACCTTGGCCAACACATCCAGTCGATGTTGGTTTGTTTATCTACAAAGGCTAGGAAGGCGCAATTCCCGATAACGCCATAGTCGTACGAATGTCTACCCATTTAATTATGTTTACTATCTTTAAAACTAAGCCGTAAGAAATCGGATAATCATTGAAAATGCAATAATAGACAGTGATTTAAACATTATTTCATCCAAAAAACGAAAATGATCCAGTTTGAGGGGGTAATCAAAGCATATAATGACGTAAATGTTGTAAATAACCTCAGTTTTAAAATCAAAAAAGGCGAAACATTCTGCCTTTTGGGGAAAAGTGGTAGCGGAAAAACCACCACACTCAAAATGATCAATCGTTTAATCAAAAATGACAGTGGCAATATTTCGCTGAATGGACAGAACATTGATCAGGTAAACGAAATATCACTGCGAAGAAGAATTGGTTATATCATACAAAATGTTGGGTTGTTCCCTCACTTAACGATAGAAAATAACATATCCCTTCCCCTGAAACTCGCCAAAGAGGATAAAAATTCAATTCAATCCCGTGTGCATGATTTGATGGATCAAATTGGCTTAAAACAGGAAGAATACCTGCATCGCTTTCCTCACGAACTCTCAGGAGGACAGCAACAGAGAATAGGCATTGCCAGGGCAATAGCGCATCGACCAGAAGTGTTGCTCATGGACGAACCATTCAGTGCTCTTGATCCTATTCTACGCGAACAAATGCAATCAGATTTCTTGCATATGGAAGAATTAAAAGGGCTCACTAAGGTCATTGTTACCCATGATGTGAATGAAGCCATCCGTCTGGGAGACACCATTTGTGTATTGGATAAGGGAAAGAAGATTTTCCTGGGCACTCCTACTGAAATGCTCAACAGTAAAGATCCGTTGATCAGTGATTTCCTGGGTGACGACAGGTTACTGTTGAAGTTAAAAACCTTAACCCTTCAGGACATCACCCAAAACCTCTATGCCACTCCTGCCGATGAGGAAAGTATAGAGCTTCCTCCAGACACTCATCCCATTGCTTTACTTAATATCAAGGCAAAATACATTATGTTATCAGGGAATACAGAAACCTTCCTGAAAGATGAAATTTTATTGCAGGCCCTAAAATCTGAAGTATGAGATTCATTGACTACTTCGAAAACAACCTGAATGAGATTCTGGATCAAACTGTGGAGCATTTCCAACTGACCATTGTGGCGTTGTTCATTGCTACCGTTTTGGGAGTATTATCAGGAATACTGATTGCAAGACATCAAAAGCTGGCCAATCCCATTTTGTCACTGGTTAATATCATTCAGACTATTCCCAGTCTGGCGCTCCTTGGATTCCTGATTCCTTTGATTGGCATTGGTGCAGTACCTGCGATCATTGCTCTTTTTCTTTATGCACTTCTACCTATTGTGCGCAATACTTACACAGGTATAACGCAGGTTGATCCCGCCATTAAAGAGGCTGCCATGGGACTGGGCATGACTAACTGGCAACAGTTGATTCAGGTAGAACTTCCATTAGCCGGACCCGTCATATTAGCGGGTATCCGGACAGCCTCTGTAATTAATGTAGGGATCGCTACCTTGTGTGCATTGATTGCAGCTGGTGGTTTAGGCGAATCAATTTTCGGTGGCATTTCATTGAATAATACACCAATGATCCTCGCTGGAGCCATACCAGCCAGCTTAATGGCACTCGCATTTGATGGTTCTTTAGGCATAATCCAAAAAGTGAGTCAGAAACACCCAAAAGTTCCTTTGATTGCCGTGATTACTATTTTCATTGGATGCATGATGGCGATTTGGCCCAATCAGAAATCCACCAGGCTCATCGCCGGATTCAACTCCGAGTTTATCCAAAGAGAGGATGGATTCATTGGGCTGGATTCATTATATGGGCTGCCCATGGAAATACGGGAAATGGAGATCGGCCTGATGTACAAAGCACTGGCTTCTGGGGAAGTGGATGTGATCGATGGATTCAGTACCGACGGAAGAATCAGGGCTTATGATCTTAAGTTACTACAGGACGACAAAGGTTATTTCCCTCCTTATTATGCCGCACCACTATTCCGACAAGCAACACTGGATCGATTCCCTCAATTAGCGCCTGCACTTAAAGTACTAAAAGGATCGATCAGCAATGAAAAAATGGCTGAACTAAATGCCCGTATTGACCAGGCGCATCAGGACCCACAGCAGGTCGCCATCAGCTTTCTGAAAGAACTGAACATTGATGCCAAACCCCTGAGTGATGACAATAATCCGGACATCATCATCGGAAGTAAGGCATTCACCGAGAATTACCTGCTGGCTTATATCATGGGGCAGCTTATTGAAGCAGAAACGGGACTCAAAGTATCCCTCAAACTTGGATTCGGAGGAACCAAATTAATTTTTGACGCACTCAAAAGTGGAGCAATTGATGCCTACCCGGAATACACGGGCACGGGGCTTTTGGTGATATTACCACCTGGTGAAGCGGGAGCTCAGCCTGTTTTATACAACCGGCAAGAGGTTTACGATCATGTGGAAACACAGTTTAAATCGCTATACGGAATAAAATGGTTACCTGAATTCGGATTTAATAATACTTTTGCACTGATGATGCGAAGGGAGCAGGCTGAAAAGCTGCAAATTGAGACCATAAGCCAACTTTCAGAAAGACTTAACAAATAAATAAAACCTACTAGGGTAATTCAATCTTTTGTATATATTTGGATACCTTGGTTTACAACTATATATGTTTGAATTAGTAAAAAAACAGAAACAATTAGACGCACTCTTAAAAATCATTATTGGTATTGTTATTTATGCCGTCCTAATTGTTCTACTGGTTTATTTTGAAAAAGACAGTGCCCAATCCAGCCTTAACAATTACTCCAATGCCATTTGGTATTCCTTAGTAACACTTACTACTGTGGGTTATGGTGATATTTTTCCTACTACCATTTATGGTAGAGCCATTGGGTATATATTCATCTTTTTAAGTTTAGGTATTTATGGTATTTTAATTGGTCAATTTACAACGCTTATGGCAACATTGAAGGAGAACAAAAGACTTGGTTACAACGGATCAAATTTCACCCATCATGCGGTAATCATTGGGTGGAACGAATTTGGTAAGCTTGTAACAGATCAACTGGTCGGAGTAGGCAAGGAAGTGGCTATTGTGACTAATGTGAAAGATGATGTGGATCTGATTAAGGAGAAATACAAGTCAAGAAATATATATACGCTGTTTACTGACTTCAACAACTATGACATGTTGAGGAAAGCCAATATTCAGGAATGTTCCATTGTGTTCGTGAACCTGGAAGACGACACTGAGAAGCTTGTATATGTATTGAACCTGAAAAAGTTTTTCAACGACCTGGAGTTTGTGGTAACCCTCGAAAATGGAGATCTTAAGAACACTTTCCTATCTGCAGGAGTTAGTAACGCACTTTCCAGTCATGAGATATCATCCAAACTCCTGGCCAGTTACATGTTTGAGCCAGATGTGGCGTCATACAGTGAATCTATCATGTCTTTCGCTAAGTCAGACAGTGATTATGATGTGAAGCAGTTCATTGTAAGCAATACCAACCCGTATCTGGGTAAACCTTATCAGGAGGTGTTTTTTGACCTAAAAAGAAGGTATAACTCCATATTGATCGGTATCACCAAACGTGATAAATACGGTAAGCGAAAGTTGATCAAAAACCCATTGGGAGATGTAAAAGTTGGCCTTGGAGACTATCTTATCATTATTCTTAATGGCAAGGCTTTCAAATTGCTGAAGAAAGTCTTCAACGTGGAAGAAGGATACTTTAGAGACAGACTTAGTTAAAATGACATCATTGCAAAAGAATATATATTTCTGGTCCGTAGTGGCCATTTTGGGATTCTCCTGTCAAAACCGTGAAGTAAACCCGGAAGACAGCATGACCCGTGAGATCCATATGAATACCCCAAGTCATTTCGACACAATCATGGTAGGTGGAATCAAGTACCTGATCCTGGAAAGAGACCGCAACAACCCACACGAAGGTTTTGGTTTCATGGCGCTAAGCGGGGACCAACTGATCGCAAGACAGGATTCTATCATTGCCTATCAAAAAACGATTCTTGAAAATCAGGCAAGGATCATCTCAAGACTGGAAGGTCTGCCTTTACCGCAGGTTCAGGACCAAAACAACCGGCTATTAAACAAACATTTTGATGAAATGCCAGTACTGCCCAATACCAATGTGGTCATGGGAGCAAACCCTTTAGAAGAGGAATAAATCTCCAATCAATTAGCAATAAAAAAACCGTCTGACGCATACGCACCAGACGGCCAATTCCTAAGTTTTAGTTAAACTTAAATCAAAGCTCGTGCTCGAAGTAGTGCTTCAATGCCTGTAGCGCTTCTTCTTTTTCAGGATCAATGATCCCGGCCTTCACAATATCTTTACCCACCTTAGTGGCATCAATCAACTCATCTTTGTCGTGGAAAACTTCTTCCAAAAGCCCACAATCTGCAATCAGGGAAAGTAAGATCACAAATGCTGGAGAAGCCTTTGAACCTTTCAAAACGATATTTTTCAATCCTTTCCTGATCTCTCCTTCAAATGCATAATTTGCATTATCCATTCGCTCAGACAATGGAATCCACAACAATTTGGTAGCTTCTTTCTTTAGTATACCTCTTTGAACAAGAAGCTCATTCAAATCGTGCTGAAAGTCCTTGTGCTTAGGCGCAATTCTTGCAACGGCCTCTACTACACCTTCTCCTTCCTTCACATCTTTCAGAACGTCATCTAAAATCTTATTTCCTGTACCATGGGTATCAAGTATCTTGATCTTAGAGTTCTCAAAAGTCAGTTTCTTGAGCATCGATAATTCCATGATACAAGCACTGATCAAACCAGGAGTAATGGTTTTCTCCGCTGCTGCGAGTAGTCTACCCTCCTCATCATCCAGTGCAATCAAATACAATCCTTCAGCTAAACTTAATTTCATTTGTCTATATAAAGTACGTTCTAAATATTACATGCGAATTTCCACAAAAAAATTTACTTTCCGAATTATTGAAAGTTTATTTTTCCAGCAGCTTTCCAATGGTCAGTCCCTGTACCAGGATACTAAACACTACTACCGAATATGTTGTGGAAATGATAATTTCTTTAATTTCTTCACTCATGATATCCACTTCCGATAAAGAAAGTGCAAGAGCTACTGATATTCCTCCCCTGAGTCCACCCCAGGTAAGGATCTGAATGGTTTTGGGCTCAAAGGTCCTTTTAAAGGACATGATCTTGATAGGAACACTCACTCCCAGGAACCTCGCAGTAAGTACTACCACAATACCAATCACCCCTACCAACATGTGATCAAGTGTGAAAGTGTGTGAGATTACTATCATCTCCAAACCAATCAATATGAATAATATGGCATTCAGCGCTTCATCTACAAGGTGCCAGAATTTAAATACATATTCCCCTGTAGCGCTTGCCAGTTTATCGTCTCTTCCTTCATTACCTATGAATAATCCCATGACCACCATCGCCAATGGAGCAGACACGTGTAGTAACTCAGCCACTCTTCCTCCAACCATCACCAAAGAAATGGTTACCAGCACCTCAAGCTCAACATGGTCATTATCGATATAATCAAGTGCCTTAAATCCCAGGTAGCCAAACAAGGCTCCCATTCCAAGGCCACCGATCACTTCCTGACCAAATAGTAAAGCAACACCACCAGCTGTAACTTCTCCACCGTGGTGACCTCCGTCATCAATTCCAGCCTGAGCTTTTGCTATTTGAAGAATGGTAAGGAAAACAACCACACCCACTCCATCATTAAACAGAGATTCACCCGCGATCTTGATCTCCAGGTTTTTAGAAATACCTACTTTCTTTACCAATGCCAGTACTGCAATCGGGTCTGTAGGTGAGATCAGTGCACCAAACAATAAACAATGGATCAGCTTCACCTCCTCATAACCTACCATGTGAAATACCTGTAGCATGATGTAACCAACCAGGAAGGTGGAAAGCAATGTACTAACAGTGGCAAGTACCAAAACCGGCACACGCTCTTCAAGAAGTTTATTGAGGTTAATCGATAATGCACCTGCAAAAAGGAGGAAGTTCAGCATTACATCAAGCAAAACCTCTCCAAAATCAAATTCACCCATGATGTCCTGTGCCGCTACTTTCAGATCAGGGAAGAATGATCCCATCAGAAGTATGGACAAAGACATGGCCAGTGCGATCACCATTAATCCAATGGTAGAAGGCAACTTAAGTACGGTGATATTGATAAGCGTAAATACTGCAGCAATAAAAATAAGAAGAGTAATGAGTTCTAATATTCCCATATCGTCGTAAGGTGGAACTTTGGAAAATCCAATTTAAAATGATCAGCCCCAAAATAACCACAAATTTCCTACAATCAAAAATGAGTGTGCCCTCATTTCATGCTAACCAGTATTTATACCTATATAAGCTTCCGGTAAGGTACGGAGGTGATGGAATTTGAATCTTGAGTTTTGAGTTTAGTGTCTTGAGTTTGGTGTTTTGAGTTTGTGTTTTGAGTTTAGTGTTTTGAGTTTTGAGTTTGGAATTTGGAGTCATAGGTTTTTTTAGTACCGTAAGGTTTACTTCCAAACAGCACCTTGCAGCCCGATTGTTACACCAAAAGCCAAATAGCCAATATCCAAAAAGTCAAAAACCAACTAGCCAACAGCCAAAAACCAAATAGCCAACTAGCCAACACCTAAAATTTGGGATTTGCATGGAACTCTCTGTAATTTGCCTGCTGTATGAAACAGGTGTATGTTTGGCATTATGTAATACTGATTGTGCTGGTATTGACCGGGTGTGTTCCATTGAAGGAATTCGGTAACCAACAAAAAGTTCAGCAACAATTAAAAAAAAGTTCACTCACCACAACCCATTTCTCAGGATTTGTACTGTATGACCCATCTGAGAATAAATACCTGATAGAGCAACATGCTGATCATCATTTTATTCCTGCCAGTAATACCAAACTCCTGACTTTTCTGGCAGGCTTGCATACCCTTGGAGATTCCCTCCCCGGACTGAAATATCACTACAGTGGTGATACCCTGTATATTCAGGGGACCGGTGACCCAACATTCCTGCACCCCGATTTCCCTGACCAGCCAGTACTACAATGGCTGCAATCCATACCGGATAGCCTATTGATTGTTGTGACCAACGGAGAAGTTCGGGACCGCTACGGAAGTGGGTGGGCATGGGATGACTACCAGTATCAATTCCAGGCAGAAAGGTCTGCTTTCCCGGTCCATGGCAATTTTGTTTCCATTTCAGTTTCAGATACAGGTGTCCTGGTCACCCCGCGGATCTTCCAGCCATTAGTAGAAGTCAATGAAACAGGCGGAGGCCTACGGGATGAATTGTATAATTACTTTGTGGTTTCTGGCAATGTTGGCACCACACACCTTCCATTCAAGACTTCTGGAAGACTGGTGTCCCGAATTTTGGCAGATACCCTCAAGAGAAGAGTTGCTTACAAAGACACCATGATTGATATGACCCATCTGGTGAAATCAATACCCCCCGAAGAGGTTTATAGAAGCCTGCTTCTGCAAAGCAATAATTTCCTTGCAGAGCAAACCCTCCTGATGGCTACTCATGAAGCAGGGTTTGGGTGGAATGAACAGGCCTTTATTACCTGGTTTATCAGGAAACACCTGTCCAGTCTATCCAATCCTCCAGTTTGGCGTGACGGAGCAGGGCTCAGCAGATACAACCTGATCACTCCCAGAGCAATGGCTCAAACTGTTCATCTGATTGCTGAAAAAATAGGAATGGAAGAAGCTAAATCATTCCTGCCGGCCGGGGGACAATCCGGGACATTGAAAGAGTGGTACAAAGCGCCAAAACCTTACGTATTTGCTAAAACGGGTACACTGAGCAATGTCCATTGCCTTAGCGGATATATTGAAACCCAATCTGGTAAAACACTTGTTTTCAGTTTCATGAACAACAACTTCACCAGCGGTTCTGCAGCAGTGAAAAACGAAATGGAGAAAGTGCTAAGGCTGATCCGGGAACGCTACTGATGCAGGAGTTGGGAGTTTTCCCCAAGAAGCTCCATCTGGTCTTTGCGTCACACTCAACCAAAAAAAAGACCTGCAAGTTACTTGCAGGCCTGGCTAATGCATTGATATCGAATTAAAATCTGGTTTAAAGGTCTTTTGTCAGGTCACCGGTGATCCGCCTTATTTGCACTTTGGAGTCGATAAGATTATACAAAGCCTGCAATCGCTGGATGGAAGCACTTAGGTAGTTGTTCTGTACCGTACGGTAATCAAAGGAATTGATGGTCCCCGCTTTAAACTTCTCCTGTGATAATTCCAGGTTGGTATTGGCGGATCGCTCCAGTCTCTGGTTAATCTGATACAACTTTAATCTTACTGAGTATTGATCGTAATATTCTGTCAAATCTTTGTTCAGTGATTGCTTCAGTTTTTCCATTCTCAGGTTACCAATGTCCTCCTGAATCAAAGCATTTTCAATGGCCCTGTTGATTCTGTTCCCATTAAACAGTGTGAAGGATAAGGTGAAATTCGCAAAGTACCTGCCTGTTTTATTGATAGAAACGTCCTCAGGCAAGGAGAAATTCGGATTATCTCCTGTATACCTGGCATTGGTAATGTCCTGCACGGATCGGTTCCAGGAATATCCCGCCTGTGTTGAAATCGTTGGTAGACGATCAGCCTTTGCCATGTCAACCTGATTATGAAGCACAGCCTGAGTAAGGTATTGTTTCTTGAGATCAAGATTACCGCCTTCCAATTTTGCCATCAATGTACTAAAGTCAAGCGACTCAACTTCATCCTCGAGTTTATCAGTAAAAACATAGTCTCTTGAAATATCTGGTTCAGCCAACAAAATATTCAATGAACGCAGCGCATTGCGATAGCTCAGTTGTTGATTGATAAAATTGATTGAGTCATTGAGGTAATTGCTTTCTTCCAGCAATAAGTCTGAAGTCACAGCACTACCCAGGTCCATCTTTACTTTGGTGTATTGAAATTTATCACTTGAGAGTGCCAGTTGTCTTTCAAATACATCAAGTCTCTCTTTTTCAAGTACAGTAAGGTAATAGCCCAACACAATCGCCTGTATGGTGTTGGCGATAACTATATCCGCGTTCCCTTTAGATTCCAGTTGCAGATTTTCCAACCGCTTTTTGTTCATGAACATTTTCCCGCCATCAAACAGGGTCCAGTTTAAGTTGACTGCTGGCACAATGCTGGTGTTGACCTGGTTGTCCAATTGAAAACCAGGGAAAGTTTGTCCACTAAAAAACTGGTTACCGGTATTTTGGTTGGTAATGGAATTATTAGAAGCGGCATCCAGTGAAATGTTGGGTAAGGCCCCAGCTTCTCCCCAACTATTGTTGTTTGAAGCTACTGCTACATTTCCTCTTTCTATTTGGATGTCATAATTCCGTGCCAGCCCCAATTCAACAGCTTGCGACAGGCTTAGTTCTTGTTGGGCAGATACTTCAACAGAAATTAGTCCAACTAAAATTAAATTTACAATTATACATTTCATTATTGATCCCATTTAAGCCGATTCCTTATACTCTTCCAATCTCTTTTCATCAATCAATACCCTTTCAACGTCCTCACGTGTAGGTTTCTCTCCGGTCCACAACCAGGTAGCCAGTCTCCTCACGTCATTAAAAATCAAAATGATCACCGGGAAGAACAGGAGGATGATAAATGTTCCCACTAACACGCCATAGGCTACAGATATTGCCATTGGCACCAGGAACTGTGCCTGAAAACTCTTTTCCATAATCAGCGGCCATAACCCGAGTACGGTGGTCAGTGAGGTCAACATGATGGCCCTGAACCGGGCGATACCAGCCTCATAAGCTGCCTGGTATACAGATAGTCCTTCATCCTTGATCAATGTGTTGAATTTGGCCAGGAATACAACGGCATCATTAATGATTACCCCGGACAAGGCGATCATTCCCCATGCACTGAGTATCGAAACCGGATGTCCTTCAATTCCATGTCCCCACATGGCCCCCAACCATCCCAGAGGAATCATCATGATGATCATCACTGCCTGATAGAATGACTTAAAAGTGAGCATAATGATGAAGAAGATCAGTATAAAAGCTCCGCCAAAGAACAGGCCGATCTGTGTCATGGCCCGGTTACTTTCCTTAGCCTGACCGCCAAAATCTACCTTAACTGATGGGAAATTGGCTTCAATTTGAGGAACAATTTCGGTTTTCACTCTTTCAAGCACTGGAGGCACCTCACCAAAAGGATCCACCATCTCCGCTTCCACAGTCACAGCACGATTTGTATTGTAATGTCTTATCCCTGCAACGCCTCTTTCCACCTTGTAATCAGCCAGCTGGGTTAATGGAAACTGTTCACCATTGGTGGTCTTGATTTTTGTTTTCTCCAGCTGCCCCACAGTAATTCTTCCGGATTCCGGATACCTTACCCAGACTTTCACTTCATCGTCACCTTTCATGAATCGTTGCACTTCCTCTCCGAAGAACCCCTGGCGTATCTGCTGTGTGATGTCATTGTGGTTCAATCCAAGGAAATAGGCCTGGGTGGTCAGGTCAAAAAGCATTTCTCTTCTCCCAATGGCTTCATCATCCTGTATTTCCTTGAGTTCTGCAATTGTATTCAGCTCCTTTTTCATATACTCCTTTGCAGCTCTCAGCTCCTCAGGATTCTTACTAATCAATTTGACACTCACGGGCTTTCCAAATCGATTTGCACCTCCTACGGTAAATTTGTCTGCATCTGGTACCGGACCGATCTTCTCCCGTACTCTTTTGATTAAGTCAAATGCATTCAGTCCGTAATTATCTAATTCTTTGTAGAACACATTGATATTCCCGGCATGAGATCCTGATTCGCTTCCATTGGACATGCTTCCCACGCCAGCGAAAGTATAATTAATGATATCCTCTTCGACATCCAATTCCTTTTTCAGGTCATCATTGACAGCCCATACCGCTTTATCAAATCGTTCCAAATATTTTTCTACTTTCGCCTCTCTTTCACCAGGCTTAAAGGCGACATCAATATTGAAGCTGTTAAAAGGGATTTGCGGGAAAAAAGTTGCTTTAATAAAACCACCTGCGAAAAAACCGGCTGTGATGATAAACAGACAAACAAGTCCTGCGAATGATATTGCCCGATATTTCATGGTGTATTTTAGTGCGGTACCATATAACCGATATCTCAGAAAATCAATCAACTTATTGATCTGACTCCTGATCTTATAGCTCCGGGTATCCTCCTTTTTTACACTAAGTACCTTTTTGCTGGCCAGGTGCGCAGGCAAGACAAAAAACGCTTCCAATAAACTAAACCCAAGGCTAAACACCACTACTACCGCCATGTCCCGAAGAAATTCAAAGCCCCCGGTAAGAAAGAAAAGGGGTGTGAAAGCAACAATGGTAGTTGTAACGGAAGTAAATACCGCAGGAAGCACCTCCATCGTACCATTGATTGCCGCTTTTATAGGGTTTTTAGTCTTTTCGAAATGCGTATAGATATTTTCAGCTATTACTATTCCGTCATCCACCAAAATTCCAATGACCAGGATCATTCCGAAAAGAGAGATCATATTGATGGTAAACCCAATGAAGCTACCCAGAATAAACATTCCAAGGAAGGATGAGGGAATCCCCCACGCTACCCAGAAGGAAAGCCGTAGACTTAGAAATAACCCAAGTGAAATCAGCACCAGTAACAGTCCGATCATTCCATTATCCGTTAGCAAATCAAGACGCTGATCCAGCATGGTGCGGAAATCCCAGGTGGTCTCCAGTTTTACGGCAGAATATTTATTGTTAAATTCTTTTACATATTCGTTCACATAATCAGAAATAACTACCAAATCTTCACTTTCCAGTTTCTTCACTTCTACAAACACAGCACGCTTTCCATTCATCAGTGCTTTGTTTGGCGCGTCTGAAAACTGTTCGGTAATGGTTGCTACCTCTCTTAATAATAGCTTACTTCCATCTGGATTGGAGCGCAGTACAATATCACCAATTTCGTCAGCCTCAGTTTGCTTACCATTGGATCGTATCAAAATTTCTTCGTAGGTCGTTTTTACTGATCCTGCACTGATATCCCGGTTGTTGTTTCTGACTGCCGCGGCGACCTGATCAAAAGTAAGTCCATATCTGTTGAGGTCCTGTTCTGCCACCTCAATGGAGATCTCGATCGGATTAAAACCCACTATATTAATTTGAGAAACTACTCCCCCAGCCAGCAAATCCTCCTCCACGATCTTTGCATACATTTTCAATGTCTTGAGATCCACATCTCCCGTAATCCCAAGCCATTGCGCTGTACTCATCTGCTTTTGTTTGAAGATGATTGGTTTTTCAGCGCCTGCTGGGAATGAACTGATTCCATCAACAGCATTTTTAATTTCGGTGTAGACCTCATCAATGTCATAATTATCCAGCGTGACAACAGATATATTAGCTGCGTTCTCAGATGAGGTAGAATTAATCTCATCAATCCCCGCAATGCTGTATATTGCCTCCTCAATCTTCTGTGTTACTCCCTCTTCCATTTCCTCTGGAGAAGCACCAGGGTATGTCACAGCAATTGAAATCACCTTATCATTTCTTAATGGGAAGAATGACTTATTGGTATTAGCCAGACTAATAATCCCCCCGATTAGTGTAATGGCTATGATGACATTTGCAACAATGGGATACTTTACCGTATAGGCAACTAAACTTTTAATTGAATTAAACATGACTCAATGATTATTTAGAAGACATC
This sequence comes from Cyclobacteriaceae bacterium, assembly GCA_965243755.1. Classification (GTDB taxonomy): domain Bacteria; phylum Bacteroidota; class Bacteroidia; order Cytophagales; family Cyclobacteriaceae; genus JANSWY01. The sequence goes on along the minus strand of CBDEVW010000006.1, from coordinate 598,474 downwards.
TGAGTAGCATTTGACTTGATGTCTCCATCAAGTTCTATTTCCTGCTGCGGCTCCTCCAGTTTAAAGGCCCGCATGTTATTATGAGCATTGATCAAAGGCTCCACCACCAACTCATCACCTGTCGTCAATCCGTTAAAAATGACTGTCTCAGGGTTGGTCTTCAATATATTGATCTGCTTTTTCTTCAAAACAGAATCATACAAAACGAACACTTCATTCCTATTATATATGGCATTTCTGGGGATAATCATACCATCCTTTATTTTCTCGGCTGGAATAGAAGCCTGCAGATACTGTCCGTCATAGAGTTTCTTACCCTGCGGATCGATGACAATAAATACATCCACAGACTGTGTGGACTGATTAACGAAATCACCAATTCTGCTTACATATCCTCTCCAGGTGGTATTCAACTCATCAGAACCAACGAGTACTTCCGCTCCCTTTCTGATCCAGGGAATTTCTGAAGTCTCTACCGCCACTTTCAGTTCAAGGCTGGAAGTTTTGAGAATTCTCGCAATATTTGATCCGGGGTTTACAAATGATCCTGATTGCAAACTAACTGATGCAATGGACCCCGCAAATGGTGCATAAAACCGATACTTTCTTAAATTAGCCTCAGCGCTCTTAATGTTGTAATAGGCATTGTAGATGTTTTTTGTAGCTAAAAAAGTCTTTTCTTTAGCATCCGTTGTTTTAGGAATTTCAGGAAGATCTTTTTCGATATCAATGCTGTTGAAGTAAGCTTCCCATTTATTAAAGCTATTGGAATAGTCTATCTTAAGGTCCGGCAAAATAGCTGCCAGATCTCTTAGGAAGTTACTTTTTTGTGCTTGCACATTGAACTTAGCTTCGGTATCGTCAATTTTGTAAAGCAATGCGCCTTTCTGAAAACGCTCGCCTGCTTTCAATCGCACATTCCCTTGTGTCATTCTTCCCGAAACTTCAGCAATTAAATCAAGAGATTCAGCGGTTTGGACTCTTCCATAGGCTACTACTTCGGTCTCGACTTCCGAATAGCGGACAGGAGTGGTTTTGACGTATCGTTTAACTTCAACAATTTCTTTTTTAGGAGGTTCTGGTTTGAATTTTGATGCTACCATCATGAATCCTATCGACCCGACAAGCAGCACCACAATACTCCCGACAATTATTATTTGCCTGGTTTTCATTAGACTTTTAGTTATGTAGTTATATAATAGGCGACCTACTTATTGAATGATTATTAGTCGGGAATGTTACAATAAGGTTCAATTTCGTGATGAGTGGACATATAGCATGGCTGAAAATGCATTTTGACCGACCATCGGTTGCCATAAATGGTGATTACAATTCACACAATTCCCTAAACCGGACACTTATTCGGAAGGACTGTTCAAATTCGAACAACTTTATTGTGTATTGGAAACACTATTAATTCTTGAGGAATAATTTGTACGAAAGATTGAAATTAGGACTAAATTCGCCGCATGTATAGTGCCGTAATTATAGGTGGTGGTATTGTAGGCCTTGCAACTGCATTAAAAATAAAGCAAGCCAATCCCACCATAAAACTTGCCATAATCGAAAAGGAGAGTGAATTAGCCACGCACCAGACTGGTCACAATAGTGGAGTGATCCATTCCGGGATATACTATAAACCAGGAAGTCTGAAGGCAACTAATTGCATTAATGGGTACAACCAGCTTCTGGATTTTTGTAATCAGGAGGAGATTCCATATGAATTGTGTGGGAAAGTGATTGTGGCAACATCACAGGATGAAGTACCTGCGCTTAACAACATCTTTGAACGTGGTAATCAAAACGGTCTGGATGGCTTAAAAATGCTCAATGAAGGAGAATTGAAAGAAATCGAACCACATGTCAATGGAGTTCAGGGCATTTTTGTTCCACAAACCGGCATTATCGATTACAAGAGGGTGGCCAATAAGTATGCGGAAATTGTCAGACACTTTAACGGTGAGATCTTTCCCGGCACCAAAGTCTTAAAAATAAAGAAGAACAAAAATAACAACCTGATGACGGTGGTGACCAACAACCAGACTTTTACGACCAGACTGGTCATCAACTGTGCTGGTTTGTTCTCAGATCAGGTGGCAAAAATGGTTGGTGCGGAGATCAATTATAAGATCATCCCTTTCAGAGGAGAGTATTATAAATTGTCTGACGAAAAAAGTCACCTGGTTAAAAACCTGATTTACCCTGTTCCTGATCCAGCATTTCCGTTCCTGGGGGTGCATTTTACCAGGATGATCAATGGGGGAATAGAAGCAGGACCGAATGCCGTACTCGCCTTCAGAAGAGAGGGATATAAGAAAACCGACATCAAAATGAGCGAACTCATGGGCAGTCTGGCCTGGCCGGGTTTCAGAAAGGTTGCAGGCAAATACTGGAAAACAGGCATGGGAGAAATGTATCGTTCCTTTTCCAAGTCTGCATTTACAAAAGCCCTGCAGAAGTTAATGCCTGAGGTCACTAAGAAAGACCTTGTACCTGGTGGAGCTGGTGTTAGGGCCCAGGCTTGCGACCGAGATGGCGGATTGATTGATGATTTTTTAATTTCGGAAGGAGAAAATTACATCAATGTTTGCAATGCTCCCTCTCCTGCTGCAACTTCATCACTATCAATCGGTGAAACCGTATCCAAATTAGTACTTAAGAGATTTTAAAAGCAAATAGATTAGCAAATGGCAAACGTGATTAAAGAAATAACAGTCACTGAATTGAAAGAATGGAGAGATTCCGGAAAAGACTTCCAACTCATTGACGTAAGAGAACCCAATGAATTTGATGTGGCCAACCTGGGTGGAGAATTGATTCCACTTAGTACGGTATCAGAAAATGCCGACAAAGTAGCCAAAGACAAACCTGTAGTGATCCACTGTAGAAGCGGAAAAAGAAGTGCCAATGCCATTGCTGTACTTCAAATGGATCATGACTTTGACAACCTTTACAACCTAAAGGGTGGTATCCTGGCCTGGTCAGATGAGATTGACCCAAGTGTGCCTAAGTATTAGTTTCTGGTTCTTGCTTCCAGGTTATTAGTTCTTAGTCTCCGGGGTTCGGCTGCTGGTGTGGCTTCCTGGGTTGATCATGACTGGCATAGACCCTGGACTACTAAATTGTTAATAACCCGTGCATAACTGCGTGTAAATCACGTGGTAAACTCGTGGATAACATTCAATCAGAAGACCTTGACATTAAGCTTTGAATAGCTACCTTTATTTCACCAAGAGGGGATTAGAGGACGATCCGAAAGGTGAGGCGAAGTTAAGATGAATCCTGGAAAGAAACCAAATCCCACGGGACATGGTTTCTGGAAATTTGAAATTTTAATTTGGTTAAAGTTGGAGGGTTTGAGCTCTAAGGGGGGCATACCTGAAAATGCAGTTCTTTAATACTCAGACTTGGTATTCAATAGTTTCCCACGGGACACTATTGAATTGAACGGGTTCCGTTGTTTATCAATGGAGCCCGTTTTTTTATTTAGAATCTTGAATTTAGAATCTTGAATCACTGTCTATCCCTAAATAAGGTTGACCGATTTTAAAAAAAGAGAGGCAATACAATCCGAATGTAGCGAAATTTAAGCGTGCATGAATTGTGTCACAGAGGTACACAGAGGACCACAGAGTTGCACAAAGCGTCATTAATCTCCGCGAAACTCTGAGCTTCTCCGTGCATCTTGGTGAAATAGCAAGCAAAGCTAGAGTTTGATACCAAACTATTATACCACAGACTTCAGTAGCTCTATACATCGTTTCCGGACGCCAGAGAATCTTGAATTTAGAATCTTGAATATTTAAGTAAAAACGGTCAACCTTATTTAGGTTTCTACAAAACTCAAACCCTAAACTCAAAACTCTAGACCCAAAACTCAAAACCCTAAACCCAATATTATCTACATTTAGAAGTTAAATTGAAATTTATTATATTTACAATTAGAAATTTAATTACTCTATACTATGAGGGAGTATCAGCTTGGTGAATTTGAGGAGATCGTACTACTCACCGTCGCAATTCTGTATGAAGATGCCTATGGCGTCAGTATCAGGCATGAGATCGAAAAAAGGCTCAATAGAAAAGTGAGTGTGAGTGCACTGCAGACCGCTTTACGCAGAATGGAGAAAAAGGGCTACCTGGAATCCGAGTTTGGGGAAGCCACTGCCATACGCGGAGGTAAAAGAAAGCGGTATTTTAGGGTTACAAAACTTGGCAAGAAAGCACTGGATCACGCAAAAACAACACGGGATCTTCTTTGGGCGGCAGTACCCAATGTGGCATTTGAATTTGACAAATAATTCCGATGGACCACACACCTCCAAAACGAATCACAGCATTCCTCGAATGGTTTCTTCACCCTGATTACCTGGAGGACATCTCAGGAGATCTGGAAGAGGAATATAAATTATACAGTACTAATCATAAGCCAACAAGGTCAAAATGGTGGTATACCTGGCAGGTCATCAGGTTATGCCGTCCGGCTATGATGAAAAGCTGGTCACCTATTGAAAAACTCAAAATAACAATAGATATGTTCAAGAACTACATCAAAATTGGACTGAGGAACATTTGGAAGTTCAAAACCTCAGCCGCTATTAACCTGATAGGATTAAGTACAGGCCTGGCATCATTCATATTGATTGCACTATTTGTAATGGATGAACTCAGCTATGATCAACATCACATTCACAAGGACAACATTTATCGGGTCACTGTCAAAAACTACAACAATGACGGTGAACTCTCCAGACATTGGGCATTTGCGAGTGCCGGCCATGCCCCCAGGATCAAAGAAGATTTCCCCGAAGTGACTCATGCTACAAGGTTTTTCCCCTGGGCTTTCCCAGATGTATTAATCGGTGACGCCAGGTTTCCTCAGGAACAGGTTGTCTTTACAGACCCTGATGTATTTGACATCTTCACCATCCCTTTTATCATTGGGAGTCCTGAAAATGCATTTAAAAACCCAAAATCCATCGTAATCTCAGAGAATGCTGCGATTAAGTTGTATGGTAATAACTGGAAAGACCTGGACCTGCTTTCAAAAACCGTAAAACTTGAAAGTCGGGGACAATCGCTGCTTTTCAACCTTACCGGTGTTTATGAAAATATGCCAGACCAACAACATTTTCATTTCGATTACCTGGCTCCTTTCGAAATCTTTGCTGCCATCGCAGGTGATGAAACAATCAACAATGTAAATGGTAACTACAACTACCTCACCTATGTGAGAACAGTCGATGGTACAGAGCCAAAATCAATGGAGGCCAGGAGCAACGAGTTCTTCGACAAGTACATCGAGCCCTTTAGAGGAAGAAACGCCAGTGAGTTTTACGATTTTGTTTTTCAACCACTCACTTCAATCCACCTTCAATCCAATATCCAGGGTGAAATTGAAAACAATGGAAGTCTTCAGCAGGTCTTCATTTTTTCCATAGTGGGAATTCTGGTTTTGGTAGTGGCATGTATCAACTACATGAACCTTGCAACTGCTAAATACACCCGTAGAATGAAAGAGATAGGTGTCAGAAAAGTAGTAGGTGCCAATAAGCAATCATTGTTTACACAATTTATTACGGAATCATTTCTAATCACTTTTTTATCGCTAATAATTGGTTTGATACTGGTATACCTGGCACTACCCTACCTGAATGATTTTGTGGACAAAAGCCTCACCTTTGGATTCTTTCAGGACATACAACTGATCGCCTTGCTGACGCTTGTAATGATCACCGTAGGACTACTGGCGGGATTTTATCCGGCAATCTACCTCTCATCTAAAAACACCATCACCTCACTCAAAGGAGAATCTGCGCAAACTTACAAGAGGTTCAATTTCAGATCAGCTTTGGTGACTTTTCAATATGTGGTTGCAGTAGGGCTAATATTCGCTTTAACCGTGGTTAATACCCAAATTTCATACATCTTTCAATCGGACCCGGGATGGGACAAGGAGCAAATGCTCAATATTGCTGCCTTCAGACTTGGTGATAAAGCCCAAATATTCAAAAATGAATTACTGGCTCACCCAAACATTGAAAAAGCTACCGTCTCCTCAAGAATCCCGTCTGGTACACTGGCAGACTCACAGGGGGCCATGTTTTTTCAAGGCGATTCAGCACAACCGCTGGCATTTCGACTACCCTATATTCGTGTTGACGAAGATTTTATCTCAACATTTGATCTGAAACTGGTGGCAGGAAAGGATTTTGAGTCTTATATGGACAATGATTCTACCGGTTATTACATTGTTAATGAAGCTGCTGCCCTTGCGATGGGCTATGAGAACCCCGAAGAGTTAGTTGGCCAAAAACTGAGGTATGGTGGAGTGGATGGGCAAATCTATGGTGTGGTGAAAGACTTCCACTTTGAATCAGTCCATACACCGATTAAACCTATGGTGCTCACCAAAACCAACAGAAGTTTATATCGCATCACGATCAAAGTGAAGCCTGAAAACATGCAGGAAACGCTTCAATATGTAGAGACGAAATGGGGTGAAGTAGATCCTGTCAACACTGTCTCCTACCGTTTTCTTGATGAAAGCTTCGAGCAGCAATACAAGGCAGAAGAGCGACTGAGTACACTTTTCAAGGTTTTAACAGGGTTGGTGATACTGATCAGTTGCCTGGGAATGCTGGGAATGGTATCGTTCATCATCGAAAGAAAAACTAAGGAGATTGGCATCAGAAAAGTACTGGGAGCTTCACTACAAAACCTCATCTGGCTGATCTCACAGAATTTCCTGTTCCCCATAATTTTAGCTGCTATCATCGCACTGCCATTAGGTTTCTGGTTAATGAATAATTGGTTGGAGCAATTCGCTTACCAATTCAGGTATGACCTCCTCATATTCCTCAGTCCCATCCTGATCATCGCCACAATCACCTTGCTCACCATCAGTTACCGAGCACTGAAAGCTGCCCTGATCAATCCCGTGGACTGTTTAAGAGATGAGTGAGTGGGAATCTTGAATTTAGAGTTTTGAGTTTTGAGTTTTGAGCTTGGAGTTTTGAGTTTTGAGTTTTGAGTTTTGAGTTTTGAGTTTAGAATATTGAATCACACACTGGTGTCCGGGAAAAATTAGAATGGAAGATATTAACTGAATTCAGACAATTTGGAATGTTTAAAACGATTTAAAAAAGAGAGGCAATACAATCCAAATGTAGCGAAATTTAAGCGTGTATGGATTGTATCACAGAGATACACAGAGGACCACAGAGTTGCACAAAGCGTTATTAATCTCCGTGAACCTCTGTGCTACTCCGTGCATCTTAGTGAAATAGCTAGCATAAGCTGGAGTTCATACCAAACTATTATAACACAAGCTGTAGCAGCTCTATATATAGTTTCCCGACACAAGAGATCCTGGATTTAGAATTTGAAATATTTAAATAAAATCTGTCAACCTTAACCAGGTTCTACAAACTCTAAACTCAAAACTCACTGATGTCTGGGAAAAAATTAGTGTGGAAGATATTAACTGAATTCAGACAATTTGGAATGTTCAAAACGATTTAAAATAAAGAGAGGCAATACAATCCGGATGTAGCGAAATTTAAGCGTGTATAAATTGTATCACAGAGATACACAGAGGACCACAGAGTTGCACAAAGCGCTATTAATCTCCGTGAACCTCTGTGCTACTCCGTGCATCTTAGTGAAATAGCTAGCATAAGCTGGAGTTCATACCAAACTATTATAACACAAACTGTAGCAGCTCTATATATAGTTTCCCGATACAAGAGAATCTTAGATTTAGAATTTGAAATATTTAAATAAAATCTGTCAACCTTAATCAGGTTCTACAAACTCTAAACTCAAAACTCACTGGTGTCTGGGAAAAAATTAGTATAGAAGATATTAACTGAATTCAGACAATTTGGAATGTTTAAAACGATTTAAAAAAAGAGAGGCAATACAATCCAAATGTAGCGAAATTTAAGCGTGTATGGATTGTATCACTGAGATACACGGAGGACCACAGAGTTGCACAAAGCGTTATTAATCTCCGTGAACCTCTGTGCTACTCCGTGCATCTTAGTGAAATAGCTAGCATAAGCTGGAGTTCATACCAAACTATTATAACACAAACTGCAGCTGCTCTATTCATAGTTTCCCGACACAAGAGATCTTGGATTTAGAATTTGAAATATTTAAATAAAATCTGTCAACCTTATTCAGGTTCTACAAACTCTAAACTCAAAACTCAAAACCCAAAACTCAAAACCCAATACCCCACTCCCCCAACACCTCCAGGGCCCGCTTCTCGCTCCAGGCGTAATCGGATTTGGGGTGATAAAAGCCACAGTGCCCTCCATACCGAGGAGTTTCCAGATGGAGGTACTTGTGTTCCCTTGCTAATGCTGTGGGATAGCACTTATCGCCAAGCATAGGGTCATTGAGTGCGTTGACCAGCAAAACAGGTCGTTTGATGAACAGGTAAAACTGATCTGAGGTCGATTTGTTGTAGAAATCCATACCATCTTTAAAACCATGAAGTGGAGCAGTGAACCTGTTATCCAATTCCTCAAACGAATTCAAGCGGTCAATGCCAGTGATGTCAATTTCGGGATATTGCCTGGCCTTGGCCACTACTTTTTTGGTCAGCTTTTTCAAAAACCTCTTCCTGTAAAACCAGTTTGACCGCTTATTCAGCATTTCTACACTGTTGTACAGGTTACAAGGTACAGAAAAAACCGCTGCGCCAATTATTTGATCGGGTGCATCTTCCCCCTGCTCACCAAGGTATTTCAATGTGGTACTCCCCCCCATCGAAAATCCAACCAGCCCGATTCTATCATATCCTTTTTCAACGGCTTGAAGAACTATGGCTTCAAAATCATCTGTCACGCCATGGTGATATAACCTCTTATTTCGATTCATCTCTCCGCTGCAGCTGCGGTAATTCCATGCCAGGACATCCCATCCATTTTCACTAAAGAGTTTTGCCGCTCCTTTAACATAAGGCCTTTCCGAGCTACCCTCCAGACCATGGGAAATAATCACCACCCTGGGGTTTTCATTTTTAATCCAGTCAATGTCCAGGAAATCTCCATCAGGCAGTTCCAGTCTTTCTCTTTCATAGGATACTCCCTCGACTTTACGAAAAGCACTGGGATAAATGGTCTCTAAATGGGCATTAAACAACGAATACGGTCTTCGTTTATAGGATGATTCTTTGATTAGCGGCATGCAAAATTATTTACCGGATAAAATTATTAACGCACACCATAAAAAAACCATTTTCGGCAGTATTTTTGCGGCCTTCGGGGGATAAAATTGGATTGATGGAGATTAAACAACATTTACTTTCAGTAATCATTCTTTTGATTACTTCAGCCACACATGGTCAGCAAATTAAGATTGTGGACCAGGCCACCAACCAACCCATCCCTAGTGTACTCATTTACAATGCAGATGCTACCAAATCCACTCAAACCGACGAAAAAGGCAGGGCCGATATCAGTAAATTCAGTTCAGATGACGTGTTCAATATTCAGCATGCTTCCTATCATACATTGATTCTCTCATACAATGACCTGGAGAAAGATCAATTTAAAATCAGGATGGAGGAAAGGATCATTCCTATTGAAGAGGTAACCATTTCAGCCAACAAATGGGAACAGGACAAAACAGAAATACCCAATGATATTTTACAAATAAATGCCAAAACAGTAGCCTTCAACAATCCGGCCACCAGTGCGGATTTACTGGCGGGATCGGGCGAGGTGTTTGTTCAGAAAAGTCAGCTTGGTGGTGGAAGTCCCATGCTGAGAGGGTTTGCTGCCAACGCTGTGTTGCTGGTAGTGGATGGGGTAAGAATGAACAACGCCATTTATAGAAGTGGAAACCTCCAAAATGTGATCAACATCGACCCTAATGCCCTTGAAAGTGCCGAAGTAGTGTTTGGCCCGGGTTCAGTCATCTATGGAAGTGATGCTCTTGGAGGAGTGATGGATTTTCATACTGTAAACCCTAATTTTTCCTCGACGGAGGACGGTTACTTCTCTGCCACAGGATTTACCAGGTATGCTTCCGCAGCAAGCGAAACTACTAATCATTTGCATCTGGAGTATGGAAGACCAAATATGGCCATCTTCAGTTCTGTAACCTTTTCCGATTTTGGAGACCTGAAAACAGGAACTAAAAGAACCAGCAAATTCCCCGATTATGGTAAACGTTTGACTTTTATACAGCGCTTTGATGATCAGGATAGTGTACTTTTGAACGAACGCCCAAATATCCAGAAATTCAGCAATTACAACCTTTTTAACACCATCAACAAAATCAAAATAAGACTTTCCAGTCTGTTGCAACTGGAGTACGGACTATATTTCTCCACCACCTCCAATATTCCGAGGTACGACCGATTAATTCAGACCAACGCTGACGGTTCATTACGGAATGCCGAGTGGTACTATGGTCCCCAAACGTGGATGATGCATCGCCTGAGTGCCACCAGCTATCAGCAGCGCTTTTTCTATGATCAGGCAAAACTGACTTTCGCTTACCAGGATTATAAAGAAAGCAGGGTAGACAGAAGGTTTGAAAGTGATAGTCGAAGAATACAAAAGGAAGAAGTGAATATCATCAATGCCAACCTGGATTTTGATAAACACATTGGCAATGGCAACCTCTATTATGGTTTGGAGTTTCTCTTTAATCAGGTAGACTCCAGGGCACATCGTACTGACATCCTAACCAATGAGCAATCCACTACAGCCACCCGCTACCCGGACCTTGGGAGTGAATACATTTCTTATGCTGCTTATATCAATTTCAAACAACCCCTTACCGATCAGCTAATATTCAATATAGGTACCAGGTACAGTCAGGTTAGCATTTCAGGAGAAACCAGCGACACTGAAGCTTCCCTCCTTTCCTCCAATGCCATTGACATTTCCAATGGTGCCCTCAATGGAACCGCGGGACTGGTTTACAAAATCACGGATACTGATGCAATCAGCTGGCTTGTTTCCTCGGGATTCCGATCACCCAATATTGATGATGTAGGTAAAGTATTTGAGTTGGATAGTGATCAGGTGACTGTTCCCAATAATGAATTAAAACCCGAGTTCACCTACAACACCGAATGGTCCTACCAAAAAGAGCTCACCAACAAGCTGACTTTTGATCTGGTCGGCTATTACTCCAGACTAAAAGATGCTATAGTCCGCGCCCCATTTCAGATTGAAGGAGCTTCAACTATTGTGATTGAGGGGGATACTTATCAGGTTTTTGCCCAGCAGAACACCTCAAAAGCTCATATCTATGGTATTGGGGGTAAAATACAATTCAAACTAAACAACCACCTGGCATTCTCAAGTGCGCTACATTTCACAGACGGCAGGGACCTGACCAATGATGAACCTCTCCGTCACACGCCTCCTATATTTGGAAGAAGTGCCCTGAAATATCAAAAAGACAAACTAAAACTGGAATTCTACAGTGAATACAATGGTTCGAAAAGCTTCGATAACCTGGCGCCATCCGAACAGGATAAGACCTGGATCTATACATCTGATGGAAGTTTAGCCTGGTATACGCTCAATTTGAGAGGATCATACCAGGCCAACCAATACTTGCAGGTAATGGCGGGGCTGGAGAATATTTTGGATCAACATTACCGGCCATATTCTTCAGGAATAAGCGCCCCGGGACGTAACTTTAGCGTATCATTGAGAGCCACATTTTAAATCCACGATGCATAGCAAAAAAATAAAACATATTGCCGTTTCCGGTAACATCGGCGCGGGGAAGACTACCCTAACGGAAAAACTTGCCAAACAATACGGATGGAAACCTGAATTTGAGTCTGTAGAAGAAAACCCTTATCTCAAGGATTTTTATGAAGACATGCCGAAATGGTCTTTTCACCTGCAGGTGTTTTTCCTAAACAGCAGGTTCAAACAAATCAAGGAAGTAAGGTCCGGAGAGCATACGGTAATACAGGACAGAACTATCTATGAAGATGCCTATATATTTGCCAAAAGTCTTTATGGATCGGGGAAATTTAATGAGCGGGATTATCAAAACTACCTTCACCTGTTTCAGTCCATGGAGGAATTCATTCAGCCTCCTGATTTATTGATCTACCTGAAAGCTGATATTGGCAGGCTGGTGGCCAACATTGAAAAACGCGGACGTGTTTACGAAAATGCCATCACGATAGATTATCTTAAAAACCTCAACAGACACTATGAAGATTGGATCAGCCAATACGATCATGGTAAATTGCTGATCATCGATGTAAACAAGCTGGATTTTGTAGCCAACCCGGAGGATTATTCAGAGATTGTCAACAAGATCGATGTGGAGCTGAATGGATTGTTTAGTTAGCAATATGCTATCAGTTATTTCCACCTGCACAATACTTGTATAGGCCTTTTGTAAACCAAATTCATTGGATGAAAATGATTAATAAAATACCTCGTCTCTGTTTCTTAATTATTGTATTAAGTTTTTGGGGTTGTTCCAATGACGGTAAGTTGACTGAATATTTTGATAATGGTCAATTAAAAAAAATTGCCGAAATAAATGAAAACGGTGATTTGCACGGTACTGTAACAGAGTATCACGAAAATGGGACAGTTAAATCTATTGGAAATTGGGTAGATGGTATTGAGGATGGTGAGTTCAAAACCTTTTATAATAACGGACAATTACAAGCTCATTATTTCATGAAAGATGGATTACTATCTGACTGTGCCGATCACTTTACTAATGAGGGTAATTTACTCGAAAAAAAATGTTACCAGAACGGTAAAAAGCATGGTGCTTTTAAAAGATATGATAGTGGAGAATTAATTAATGAGGACTGGTTCTATGAAGATACATTGTACTATTCCAAACTTTTTATAAATGGCAAAAAGGTTGAAGTGCTTAGACCAATTATCTACAATATAGAATCGAACATGAGTGAGAATGAATATGTATTCGGAATAAAATTTGGTATTGAGATTAATGGAGATTACTCCTTTTACGTAGGCAGTGGCATTCAAAATGATCAACTAGTTGATACAATTCAGGTACTATCCAGTTCCAACAATTACATTGGTAGAGTTGACCCTGATGAATTACCTGAGAGCTATATTGGAATTTTGGTCAATCATGACGACAAAAGAGATAGTTTATCGGCAAACGGTTTATTGATAAATCATAAGCTTAAAAAAAATTATTAAAATGAGCCACTAGCTAGCACATCTGAATGAAATAGAGAGTCGCACCAGCGAGTTACTATTTTGGAAGATTTAAACCCCTATCTGGCGCCAGTTTAGCGTAGCGCAACTGGTGCCCTCAAATCAATTTGGCAAGTTAAACGAAGAAGTTTGCAACTGCGGCCAATCAAAAAGGCCTATAGACGTTCATCAGGCACTCATTCTATAAAGCCGCTTAGACCTCATCCTCAATCGAAAATACCGTAAAACTGCTCTTCTGATACCGGTTTTCAGGAATTGGCTATTAATATTTCCACCTTGTGTTGCGTACTTGATAACTGCTCGTTGAATTTCCGGTATGGAAGAAAGCTGAGCGATCCATTGAGCATATACAGACTTCCAGTCAGCCGTGTATTGCTCCATTTCTGATCTGGCATTCCAATCCAGTTGCATGGGCCTGTCCTGATGGTTAAACCGATAGGTAGCAGCAACTATATCATACGCTTCATCCAGCAATTCCGCACCTACCGATATTTGCTCCTGTAATTCCAGAATGAAGTCATCCACCAGTCCCATCGGGTTGTGCTGCTGATTATATGCCCGTAAAATCTGAGTGGTCCAGTCACCGATCAACTGATGTTTGTTAAAGGCCTGAACGGTCTTTAACACATAATTTTTGTCATCAGGAAAGTAATCGGTCTCAATTAACATAATTGATTGAATCAAATATCTTTCAAATATAAGTAATTAATGAAAAGTTAAAGATGGATAAATACCTCAATGATAGTTAATCACCTATGGATAGCACACATTAATAATGCACATGAGATTCCGTGCTGCTAAAGGCTATTTTTAGCCTGAAGTAAAAGAAGTGGACAACTAAGTTTTTGACTCAATGCAACCCTTGCGCAAGTCATGCTCCTATGTTGCGCAAGTCACGCTCCTATGTTGCGCAATGTAGTTCCCCAGGTTACTCAAGCTACGCTCCCAGGTTGCTCAACACAGGCTCCTGTGTTGCTCAAGGTAAGGAGCCAGGTTGCTCAACGCAGACAGCTATGTTGCGCAACACAGGTACGTAAGTTGCGCAACCCAGAGCGCCAGGTTGCTCAACTCAGCACGTTGGGTTGCGCAACATAGGAGGCTAACTTGCGCAACATTTTTATCCGGCCTTCAAGGAGGGAGAATTAAATGAATGAAATGCCACATAAATCACTGACTAACAAATTGTTACAATTTATGAGCCCTGAAAGATTCTTAACATATACATTCTCGCAATTTCAGCCAACCAAGAAGTAAGCTGCGATTACTCCAATAGCATAAAAAGGCCGACACATTTCATCTTTGGAGACGGCCTTATAATCTACTCTTGTGGTTTCAGGTTGAATACCCTGGATATGTTAAACCCAAAATGAATGTGTCCGCGGAAGAAATCATCTTCGGTCTCCACCAGAAACCCTTTCTCAATCATTTGAGTAGCGTTAGAGAAAATCAACTGAAACACATGACCCCCGGTTTCAATCTCCCAACTGAAAGAGGTGGAGTTGTGATACCGGTCTGGTCTGTCTTTTAGCTGGTGATAATATTCCAGGTTGATCCCCATTCTTGGGGTAAACTTAAACCTGCCCCCCACTCCCAGAATAGGAATGTCATTGGCTTCACTCCCTGGAGCAAGGTTTCGGTGAACCATGGTTGGCATCAATTGTAGTGAAATGTTACTGGTAAATTTCCGGGCCAGCAATACCTGGTACACATAATCAAAACGGTATTTGAGTGCTGAACCTGGATCAGTATCTGGTAGTTCACGTGAGTCGTAGGCCATACTGGTGAAGGCTGTGATGGTCACCGGTGATTTCTTAGATTGCCTTAACAGCTTATATTTCAAAAAGCCATCCAAAGATTTATCATAAGATGACCTCCCAAAACCTACATTCAGTTTATCGGTGATCCCGTATTCCAGGGCGATGCGAATAAACGATTGATCAAGCCCATAGAGATCATTCACACCGGAACTGATTCTTCCAAACCTGTGGCTGATCAAAAACTCCAGTAGCCGACCGGAACGTGTTTCTATGCTGTGACCATTAATCAGGCGGGCACTTTTGAAGGTGGCGGATACAAATCCCTGGTCATCGTCATTGCCAGTATTGTTCAATATATCCATCAGTTCATCCTGGGAATAACTCTGCAAACTGCACAAACCTATCCCAAGTACTATAAGCAGTTTTTTCATCATCATTGAAATTACTAAGATTAGTTAGTTTGATTGATATGGCTGATACACAAATTTCACAGTGACCTCCACCTCTTCGGCAATGTTGTAGAACACTGCTTTGGGAATCTTAATTTTATAATCGGCCACTTTCACCGGGAAAACGGCATCAATCTGCACCTTGTTGTCCTGATAATCTAACGTTCCCTCAATTTCTACTTCCCTGGTGACTCCATGTATTTCCAATTGGCCCTTGGCTTTAACGGTACTTTTCCCTTTCATGCCCGACCAATTCACGATTTTGGCCTTAAAAGTACTCTTCGGATATTTTTCAGACTCCAGATAGTTTTCATTGAAGTGTTCCTGCATTAATGACTTTTCAAATTGAAAATCTTTAATGGTCACTACAAATGCAAGCTCACCTTTACCAAGGTCAATCACACTTCTGGCCGTTTCGTTGGTAGCCTCAATGTCTTCCAGTGGAGCAGTTGAGAAAAACTTAATGAAGCTTTCCTGTGAAACATATTTTTGAGCTTGAAGCTGAACAGAAGCCAGCAGAAATACAATCACTAATAATTTTTTCATCATCATGTTATTTTAATTATTTAATGCACCATCATCTACCCAGCAGGCAATAAGTTCGATCTCGTCATCCGTGAGGTCGGGTCTGCTGGCTGGAGGCATGGTTCTGGCTTGTGTTCTCGCTTTTATCCTAGAAGCTGCAGCGATTACTGCATCTTTACTATCAAATCGTGGTGTTTGCACATTTGCGTGGCAACCGGATATGGCACAATTGGCATTGATGATCGGCATAATTTCATCGGTAAGACTTACTCCGGTCAATATTCTGGTTTCTACTGACGTCTCACAGGTACCATCCCGCACATCTACCGTATGATCTCCGGCAGGAAGATTGGTAAAAGTTGCGTTCGTTACAAAGTCTCCTCCATTGAGGCTGTATTCAAATGAACCAGAACCTCCCGATGCATCTATCGTTATTTGCCCCTCACTATTTCCACAGGAAGTATTTTGAACGGTAGCACTTGCCAGGACAGTTTCAGTGGAAGCGGCAATGGTAACATTCACAGAGGCTATGCAACCCAATTCATCTTTCCCGGAAATGGTATAACTCCCCGCATTCAAATCGCTGATTGAACTTGAAAGATCAAAGGTTGTCCCATCAAGGCTGTATGTAACAGCACCTTCATTGTCCTGAGGAGAAAGCGTCACTGAACCACCCGTTGTGCAGGTTGCTTCCGTTTGACTGGAGATTGTAATTTGAAATTCACTTCTGGAGCAGTCTGCCTTCAGACCATCTTCTGAGTCACTGGCACAGGAGTAGAATAGACCAACTGATATAATAATGGATGTGATAAATAATCTTGAATTCATTAGTTAGGGTTTTAATCAAATTTTAAGCCGTAACGGAACCATTCGGAGAAATGGTTGGCTTGGAGGAGAAAATACTTAAAACTTTTTATAAAAAATGCCTCAATTTGAGTAATTGAGGCACTGTTGTTGCAAATTCAGTATTTGACTAGTCTTTTTTGTCGAAAAAATTCGAATATTAAATCAGTAATTCTGTAGAAGTAATACGTGCTCATTAGAAAAAACCCTACTGGAAGAGGTTATATAAAAAGTCAATGAATTCTGTACCTGATCACTGTATAAGTATCAGACCAGGTTCTTCAGTGCTTCAAAGAGGTATTCCTTTTTTCTTACTGCTACAGGAATGGTATGTCCGTTTTTCATCACAAGAGTCCCTCCCTCTTTCTTGTCATACCTTAAGAAATGATGCAGGTTGATCAGGTGTGACTGATGGGCCCGGAAAAATTGTTGCCCGCCAAAAAGGTTATCATATTCCTTCAAAGTCTTAGATACCAGGATTTCCTGTCCATCCTGAATAAAAAACTTAGTATAATTCCCCTCTGCCTGACACCTTACAATGTCTTTGGTTTCTATCAAGTACACACTGTCCGCATCTGAAAGAATAATTTTCTTAGGAGCATCATTTTCCTTTGATACGTTGGAAAGAAAAGCCTGAAATTTCAGTCGGTTAGTTTTCTCATCAATTCGTTGGCGAGCTTTTTCAATTGCATTGATCAAATCTTCCGGATCCAGAGGTTTTAGCAAATAATCCAATGCACTGTATCGAAATGCTTCAATCGCATAGGCATTATGCCCAGTTACAAAAATCAAGTTAAAAGAAGGGTCCTCAAATTTGGCCAACAGATCAAAGCCAGTACCATCAGGCATCTCCACATCCAAAAACACCAAATCTGGTCTCACCCTGGAAACCACCTCATAACCTTCTGAAACTGAAGCTGCCTCCTCTACAATTTCAATATCGGAAGCGTATATGCCTACCAGTGTCCTGGTGGTTTCCCGTACGGAAGCTTCATCGTCAATTATTACAGCTCGCATCTGACAAATCTAATAAGTTAACGCCATTCTGCTGGCACCATTAAACTAACCTTGGTTCCCTGCTCTACACCATGATCATTCTTCACAGAACTGATTAGCAACTCAATTTTCTTTTTCAACATGGCATTGATCACCGCAATTCTTTCTTTGGTGATTTGTGTTGCCAGTGATTTATGTTCATTGTACTTGGCCTTCATGGATTCACTCTGGGTTATCCCCACCCCATTATCATTGATTTCCAACTGGATCAGGTCATCTTTCATTTTAAAATTAACAATCAGCTGACCATCGTTGTTTTTGTTTGCCAAACCATGCTCAATCGCATTTTCAATAAAAGGTTGTGCAAACATTGGTGGAATTTGCACCATGGATGGCTCGATTTCCTCATCGATATTGATTTCATACTGAAACCTGTCTTTGAACCTCAGCTGTTGTAATTGAATATAGTTTTCCAGCGTTTCCACCTCCTCTGCAACCGAGATATAATCGCATCTGGAGTGCTCCAGAATCTGCCTCATCAGCTTGGCAAACTTCGACATGTATATACCTGCTTCTTCTGGTTGATTCTGAAACAGGTATTGCTGAATAGACATCAGTGCATTGAACAAAAAGTGTGGATTCATTTGTGTTCTCAAAAGCCGCTGCTCTATGCCGTAGATTTTTTGCTGCTGCTGAATCTTCCTTTGCTTGGTGATCAGAAAACCTGCAGCAACAATTACCAACAATAATATCGCTCCACCAATCAGCAGGTACCTTTGTTGCTTGATCTGCAATGTCTGTATTTCCGACAACTGGGCAAGGCTTTCTATATGGCGTTCTTTTTTTTCTGTTTCATATTTGGTTTCCAATTCGGCAATGCTGGATTTTAATCGAACATTGGAAAGACTGTCATCCAGCATCCGGTATTGCTGATAGGATTTCAACGCTTCTAAATAATTGCCCCTCACTGAGTCAAGCTTATATTGAAACTTCAGGTTTTGACTCAGTTCCTTTACGCTGGAAATTGCTGTAGCTAATCGCCTGGCAGAATCCAAATACGCTTCTGCTGCGATCAACCGTCTGGTCAATGTATTGATTTCACCAAGGTTATTATAAGCAATGATCTGCAATTCACGGTTGTTGATGTCTTTTGAATACTTCAGGGACCTGTTGAGGTAATACCTGGCGCTATCGTAGGACCTGGTATTAGTAAAAATAATTCCCAGGTTATTGTATAATGTTGCTAATCCATTCCGATCATTCTTGGATTCCTTGAATGGTTGCGATTGCTTGAAATAGTAGTAGGCAGAATCCAATTGATCCATTTTGAAGAATGCCGTACCCAGATTGGTTGCACAAACAGACATGCCTTTGGGGTCTCTTATCTCAGAAAGGACCTTGTATCCTCTCAAAAAATAAGTTCTGGCTTTTTCAATATCATCCTGGATGGTATAAAGCGTACCGATACTTACCAGTGCATAACCAATTCCTCGTTTACTTTCGATCGACTCAAATAATTCTAGTGCCTTGAAGAAATGCTCGTGCGCCTCCTGCATTCGATCGAGTGATTTTAAATAATTTCCTAAACTGATGTATAATCCACCAAGCTTCATTGGTGAACCTCCTTGATCAAATCCCTTTTCAGCTATTTTGAAATAGTGTAAGGCACTATCCGGGTTATTTTGTCTTCTGTAGTAAATACCGATCAACTGCGCGCTGGAAGCAACGATATATTCATTATTGATTTTGGAGGCCAGTTGGAAGCCTTTAGTAGCATAGTATAGCGTGGAATCCGGATAGGAACTGGTGAAATACCGGGACAATTCTGTCATGGCAGATGCCCTGGCCGAATCCGTTGCAGCATTTGTGATAGTAGTTTTTAGACTGTCAATTAAATCCTGTGCATTGCTGACTGTCGACATCAATAGACTGACAGCCATTATAAAATGTGTTAACCTCAAGTAAAGTAGTATTAGTTTGGCTTATGCTATTTACTGAAATCATCTCCGGGACTTTCTATTACCTCCCAGGTATGATCGGACAGTAGTTTTACGTGAGCAATATACGCATTGAACGGGAATTTTTTACCCCAATCTTTCGGGGAAACCATTGACAACAGGTCTGAACCATCATGTCTTTCATATAAATAGTAGT
Source organism: Cyclobacteriaceae bacterium (assembly GCA_965243755.1). Taxonomy (GTDB): domain Bacteria; phylum Bacteroidota; class Bacteroidia; order Cytophagales; family Cyclobacteriaceae; genus JANSWY01. Next base: position 578,545 of record CBDEVW010000006.1, on the reverse strand, counting down.
CGTGATTAATGACAGGTTCAAAGTTCATTTGCGCCAGGTAAATCCTTTCAGAAATATCGACCCTTCGCTGCAGATCACGCGCCTGGTTCACCAACGTCTGCATCTGATCATAAAGTTGCCTGAACTGTCTGTGTGTCTGATCGTGCATGGCTGCAATGGCTTTCCCTTTGGTTTTTCCCTGATCAATGGGTTTCACCAAAGCACTGCCAACAGTATGAGCAAATTCTATCAAACCAGGGTCAGCGACAGTCATTTCTTTCATTCTGTCCATGTCAACCCTGCTCAAGTCTACTTTCTTCCCAGTCTTTTTTGTCATCTTAATTAATTTTACCTATTCAGTAATTCTTTCCTGAAGGTTTTTCTTTGCTCCCGGCCAGGTGGTTCTTCTCGAAATATCATAACCAATAATGATCATAACGATGAGAAAAATCAGTGCAAAAACTAAAAATATCTTCTTTGATCGATTCATTTTAATATCTATAGAGCCAAACGTATCGTATGGTTATATTGTTTGTCAAATATATTAGCTTTCCACAACAATTTGGAGCGTAAAATTATTCACATAGATATGGACGCTTTCTATGCGTCGGTGGAACAAAGAGACAACCCTGATCTGAAAGGTAAGCCTGTAGCTGTAGGAGGATCGAGTCAAAGGGGTGTGGTGGCCGCAGCAAGTTATGAAGCCAGAAAGTTTGGTGTGAAGTCTGCCATGAGTTCTGTGATCGCCAAAAGAAAGTGCCCGGATCTCATTTTCGTTCCGCACCGGTTTGAGGTATACAAGGAGGTTTCCAGACAAATCCATGAAATATTTTACGAATACACTGACCTCATTGAACCATTATCCCTGGATGAAGCCTACCTCGATGTTACCGAAAACAAAATCGGCCTTCCCTCGGCTACATTGATAGCCAGGGAGATTAAGCAGAAGATCAAAGAGCGCACTCAATTGACCGCTTCAGCTGGGATTTCTTACAATAAGTTCCTCGCAAAAACGGCCTCAGACATGGACAAACCTGATGGGCTCTATGTGATACTCCCAAAGGATGCGCTTGACTTCATCAGCAAATTGCCTGTGCATAAGTTTTACGGCATTGGAAAGGTCACTGCTGAAAAAATGAACAAAGTAGGCATATTCACCGGATACGATCTGAGGAAAAGAGCATTAGATGACCTGGTAAGACTTTTTGGTAAATCCGGAAGGTACTATTACGAAGTATCCCGTGGTGAGGACAACAGAAGGGTTAACCCTACCCGCGAAAGGAAATCTGTAAGTGCCGAAAATACTTATGAAAAGGATCTTACCAATTTAAGTGCGGTGACAGAGGCATTGGATAACCTGGCGCAGACTGTTCATAAACGGCTGGCCAAAGGAGAAAACTGGGGCAAAACCATTACCATCAAAATCAAATACGCCGATTTTCATCAAATCACAAGAAGTAAAACCACCACGCACCCAATGACCACCATCGACCAATTACAGCGGCTCCACAGAGAGATTTTTAATCAGGAAGAATTGCTGACAAAGAGCATCAGGTTGCTGGGATTGGGCGTTTCAAATTTTGATGAAGAAAAAGTCTCGACAGGAAGGCAGCTTACCTTCGACTTTTAAGGCAGAGAATTCTATATTTGCAAAATGAATATCAAAGCTAAACTTCTGGAGAAGGGCGAGACCCAAAACATTACCGATACTTTTAGAAAAAGGGAATTTGTAGTAGAGTATGCTGAGAACCCACAATACCCTGAATTCCTGAAATTCGAACTGATTCAAACCAACTGTGAACAACTGGATGCCTTCAATCCTGGTCAGGAGCTAAATATTTCTTTTAACCTGAAAGGAAGAAAGTGGACTGACAAAAATGGTGAGGTAAAGTACTTCAATTCGCTACAGGCGTGGAGAGTAGAAAGAGCTAACGACATTGAGCAACCAGCCGCAGGAGCACCTGACGCGGCAGATGCTAACCCTCCTGAGTGGCTTACCAATGCACCTGGACCTCAGGCGGATGATGATTTGCCGTTTTAACGCATGAAAAAATACATTGCAGTTTTCTGCGGTTCCAGAAGTGGCAATAACCCAAAATTCATTGAAGCTACCAAATCCCTGGCGAATCACCTGGTAAAAAACAACTTCGGGCTGGTTTATGGTGGTGGCAAGGTTGGATTAATGGGCATTCTGGCCGATGAAATGCTATCCCTAAATGGCGAAGTGATCGGTGTTATCCCGCAAAAGTTATTTGATTATGAAGTGGGCCATACTGGGGTAACCGAGCTGATCACTGTAGAAACAATGCATGAAAGGAAGGCCATTATGGCGGATAAGTCTTGTGCCTTCATTGCACTTCCCGGAGGTATAGGAACACTGGAAGAGTTATTTGAAGTATTCACCTGGGCCCAGATAGGCTATCATCAGAAGCCCTGTGCCTTATTGAATGTGGAGGGCTTTTACGACCCACTCAATGAAATGCTGGACCACACGGTTTCATCAGATTTCTTAAGCGCCGAATACAGACAGTCACTGATAAGTGAAAATACAGTATCTCAACTGATGCAATCTGTGTTGGACCAAATAAATTAATCGGAAACTGATTACTATTCCGCTTTCAACACTTCAATTTCGAAATACAATACTGAGTTGGCTGGAATAGGACCTCTGGTAATTGAACCATATCCCAAATCCGGTGGAATCCTAAGCCAGGCTTTAGAGCCTACCTTCAATTTTCCTACTCCTTCATCCCATCCTTTGATGACCTGCCCTTGTCCTAATCTAAAGGAGAATGGCTGTCCCCGGTCTTTGGAGCTGTCAAACTTGGTTCCATCTTCCAAATAGCCAGTATAGTGAACAGTCACCGTATTGCCTGTTTCAGGAATTTCTCCTTCACCTTCTTCTATGAGTTTGATCCCAAGTCCACTATCCTCATACTTGTAACCATATTTTCTTTCTTCAACTTTCCATGTAGCGAGCCCTTCACGAATAAAAAGGATATCGGTAGCGGAGAGTTTCAGTTTCTTATCAGCAGCGATCGACTTAAGATAAGCTACATCGTCCACCGATCCCATTGGTATTTCCTTGGGTTTCTTTTCTCCTCTGAACCTGAAAGTCTCTGATTTGGCACCAAACTGGATACAATAACCTTCAAATTCCTCATGGGTAAAACAATAGTCGGAGTTTTCATCATCCAACATTTTGCATTCATCACACTGAGCGTAGGTGATGATTGGCAAAGAAATATAGAGGAATAAAAGAGCAATGTTTTTCATTATCTAATTTGGCTTTAGTGAAACGGTTCCAGCAATTTTCGGAAAACCAAAGCAAATTAGCAAACGAAAAATTTGGTCTATTTTCTTTTCTTTCGAAAAGTGATAGGAATATAATCGTCTGTAGGAATGCCAATATGGGCCAAATCCCACCCTTTATGATAGTTTTGAACCAGTTGCTTGATGCATTCTACCCGGTCTTCCGTTGGGTAAGGACATTCCTCCCAGTAGAAGATCTCAACCCTGTAGTTGTACTGTTTCTTAATTCCGTTGATTTTAACTTCCACCTCAATGTCCTGATGCTCATCAAGTTGTGGTATTTCAATTCCAATTACGCCCATAAGATCAAATTGTGATTATTTTACACAATCAATAACAAAAAACATACCTAAAGCCCTAAGTCCCTGTCAATCAATATTTTAATAATTGCAACCTATTTTCGAATTGATCGTTTTAGAACAACATTCGTATACTAATTGAACACCACCAATCTACAATTCTTGAATTTTTTATATTTTCGTCGCTTGATAGAATTATGAAATTACAAAGTGCATATCTATTGATGGCAGTTGCCATGCTCTCATTGTCTTGTAGAGAAATGAGAAATGCTGATGGTGAATCCAAGAGGCCCAGCCCACTCACTTCCACAGAAAACATGGTGGGTGACGCGCAGATAAAAATAATATACAGTTCTCCTGGAGTGAAAGGCAGAACCATTTGGGGAGACCTGGTTCCATATAATAAAATTTGGAGAACTGGTGCTAATGACGCTACCATCCTGGAAACCTCAAGCGACCTGAAAATTAATGGGGAGGTATTGAAAAGAGGAAAGTATTCCCTATTCACCGTGCCGGGTGAAACACAGTGGACAGTAATGATCAATAAAGTTTGGGATCAGTGGGGAGCTTACAACTATGATTCTTCAAAAGATGCAATCAGGATGACAGTAGAACCTACAACCACCGACAGCCTTGTTGAGCGAATGCAATTTAAAATAGAGGATACTGGTGAAATTAAATTTCTGTGGGAGAAATTGCAGTTCAGTTTTATGGTAGAACCCATTTAAGTTTTACGAATACACTCATTGATCACCCTCACCAGGATTCTTGTCAATCCTTTTATTTCATTGGGGCAGGTAGTAATCCTAAATCTTCTTTTCATAAATGAGGGATCAATATATCCAAGGTATACCTCAGATTCTTCAGTCCAAACAACAATTCTCAATGGCAGGTCCAAAGCGGCAGAAGGCTCACATAAAACAATTTGTTTGGTCAACTCCGGGTCATCAAAGGAAAACACCCTGTTCCTTACGATTGAGGAATCCGTGTCAAATTCAGTAACCAGGGAATCGAATTGCCTCAGTCCTTTAGCCTTTAGGATAGAATCGAGTCGTGCGACAGTAACCTCATAGGTGTGTGCACTTTTATAAATCGTAATGTCCTGTGTGTGAGCTTCGAGACAAGTAATAATACCCACTAAAAGAAGGAATATACTCCTCATTTATACTATTATTTTTGCAAACATAATGATTCGCCTTTCATATCAAAGTTTGTCCCACAGCTAATTTTCGATAAAGATGACGAATTAAGCCATCAATGTTGTAAATATAAAATCAATCAGGTGATATTCTTGGATAAGCACCAATCAAAAGTATTTAAAACAACCGCAATAATTACGTTTTGCGCTATCTCGTTTCATTTTTTCTGATATTTTTGTAGAGCTTGAAAGACTATCTTATCCAGCAAGTACAATTTTTTGCAAAAAATAAATCGCGAAAACTGACATTAACACAATGAACATCAGAACCAAACTTGTCCTACTTTCTATATTTCTATTAGTAGTTAGTGGAGGAATCTTCTACTATTTTCCTGGTAACCTAATAGTAATTGCTGCCGTGGTGGTGGCAGGGAGTGGTATTGCCTTTGGTTCAGCCAGTCTGATTGTAAAACCTATTGAACAATTAAAAGGAGCTGCCACCGAAATTGCCAATGGCAATCTGGAAATCAAATTAGACATTGATGAATCCGATGAGCTGGGGGTAGTTGCCGCACAAATCAAAAATACTGCCTCAACGCTGGTCAATAGAATAGAAGAGCAGAAGAACCTTAACCAGAGGCTTTCTGATCAGAAAAGAGAGATTCAGCAGACTACTGAGGAAATACATTATATCAACGAACAGATTACTGCAAGTATCAACTATGCAGAGCGGATCCAACGATCAATGCTTCCAAACCAAAAAATGCTGAAAGGGATTTTCAAGGAATCATTGATCATCTATAAACCAAAAGATGTTGTGAGTGGTGATTTTTACTGGTTTGAGAGAATGACCAGAGGGGCCAATGAATACATCGTAATAGCAGCGGCCGATTGTACCGGACACGGGGTACCTGGAGCCATTATGTCCATGATGGGTAACAACCTGCTGACCAATATTGTGTATTACCAAAACTATTTGGACCCTGATAAGATCATTACAAGAATGGATCAGGAGATCAAATATGAGCTGAAGCAAGAGGGTGATGATAGTAAGGATGGTATGGAAATGGGTCTTTGCGTAATCGATCTTGATACTTTTGAGCTGGATTATGCGGGCGGAGGAATTCCTTTGTATATATTACGCAATGGTGAGTTGATGGTGGAAAAAGCAGATAAAGTAATGCTGGGAGGTATGGTCGCCAGAAAGGAAGATGAAAACCCAATTAAAGTCCATCATTTGCAATTGGAAAAAGGAGATCAAATATATCTTTGCAGCGACGGATTTCAGGATCAGTTTGGAGGACCTGCAGATAAAAAGTTCATGGCCAAACGTTTACGGGAGTTACTCGTGGAGGTTGGAGATAAGCCCATGAAGGAACAACAAGAAATAATTGAAAACAGATTCCAGGAATGGAAGGGAGATGGAGAGCAGACAGACGATGTAATGTTGCTGGGATTCAAGGTTTAAATAATTGATCTAAGAATGATATTCCAAATTGTTGAAAATTAAATATTTATAATTTGGAATAAGTTAAAAATAATACGTAATTTTTCATGAATTTATTTCGTGAATAAGTGATACTATGGATTACCTAAGAAGTTATAAAAATATTTATGATCAGAATATCATCCTGATGTACAAGGGAGAGCTGACCTTTGACTTAGTTACATCGATGATATCTACTCTTGAGGAAAGACTGGAGGAGCTGGAGCAGGACAGGAAAGTGAAAAAGAAATTTTATAATGTAGCCACTGAGTGTATTCAGAATTTATATTATCACTTAGATGAGGTTAATGCGGACGAAACGCTTATCAGCTCATATGACTCTAAGTCGGCATTAATTTTAATAGCAGCGAGAAAAAGATTTTATAGTCTGCAAACTGGAAATTATGTACCTTCCAACAAAACTGGAGAAATACAGCAAAGGCTAGATGAAATAAATTCGGTTGATGCAGATGGATTAAGAGCAATGTACAAGGAAGCATTGAGTCAGCAGGAGTTTTCTGACAAAGGAACAGGAGGCCTGGGATTCATCGATATCGCCAGGAAGACGGGCGGCCAAAAACTGAGATATAAATTTCAACCTGTAAATGATGAAGTGACATACTTCACTTTGCAAGTAAGGTTACCACGAGAACTTAATTAAGGTGTTTGAGTAAATATGGAAAAGATATTTATAGAGCCAACGAAAGTTACCCCACTTATCAATTTTGATCCTGATGAGGGAATTTTGGAAATGAAGGGAAGGTCGAGCCCGGAAAATTCCATCCAATTCTATCAAAAGGTGATTGAGAACCTGGAAGAATACGCCAAGAGTGGAAAAAATAGCTTCACCGCAAATTTTGCATTCGAATATTTCAATACAAGTTCATCCAAATGCTTGTTTGATGTGTTCAAAAGACTTGGTAGAATCGAAGAAAATGGTATTACTTTAACCATTAATTGGTATTACGAAGAGGGAGATGAAGACATGATGGAAGCTGGAGAAGACTATTGCGACCTTCTGGATCTGGAGTTCAACTTCCTTGAAATTGAAGAGTAAGTCGGACCAGAGAATAAGAGATGAAAGAGCTCTATCATGATGAAGTCAATAACCTAAAGAAGTTCAAAGACAAGATTGAAGCTCATACAATCTATAAAGAGGATTTAGAATCATTTTCCGAACAATATGACGAACTGATTGCCCAGGCTAAGGTAATCACCCGGGTATCCGACAGACTTCAGAAGAAATTAGATAGTGCCAACCTCCAGATCAGAGAACAAAACAAAGAAATCACCAAACAAAATCTGGAACTGGAAGCAACCATCCACCAACTCGCGCAGGCACGGGTGGGAAGGAAGGCTTCCACCATATTATACTTTATCGCTATCACCTTATTCGTAGTAGAAGAATTCACCCTGGAATCCATATTGGAGAACCTCAACTGGCCAGTATCACTTGGTATTGCCATCAAACTTGCAACCTTCTTCGGAGTAAAACTATTTGAAGGCAAACTTGAAAGTTACTTCATGAACCAGGAGAAGAAGAAAATCCTTACCGATGAATATGGTAAAGAGAAGGTGAGCGGTGTTACAAAGAAGTAACATCATTATAGCCAACACCAACTGCTGAATTCCTGAGTATTTTTTAAATTACCCTATGCGCAATATTTTCCCAATATTTTCATGCACTCTTTTGCTATGCATGTTTGCTGTGTTTGAAGGCTTTTCGCAAAAGTCCCCAATCGAATATTATGGTTTCCAACCAGGAGATGACTTTAAGTTTCTGGGATATGAAGAATTATTGAACTATTACAAACACCTTGACCAATCCTCTAAACGTGTAAAACTAGAATACATAGGCACTTCTGAACTTGGCCGGCCGCTCATTATCCTACTGGTCAGCAGCAGCAACAATATTACTAACCTCACGAAATACAAGAACATATCTCGACAACAGGCACTTGCGAAGATTCCAAATGAGCAAAGCATTAAAAATGCCAGGGAAGGCAAAGCGGTTGTATGGATAGATGCCGGACTACATGCTACTGAAAGAGCAACCTCACAAATGATCCCATCACTAGCATATGACCTCAGTACCAGTGAGGATCGGGAATTTCGAAAGATTAGGGATCGTGTCATTACCATCATTATGCCGGTTATGAATCCTGATGGCCTGGATATTGTAGAAAACTGGTATAAAGAAAATCTTGGAACACCCTATGAAACCACTTCTCCCCCATGGTTATACCATTACTATGCAGGGCACGATAACAACAGGGACTGGTTCATGAATAACCTGAAAGAGACTAGAGCGGTCAATAACATATTGTATAATGAATGGTATCCTCAAATAGTCCACAATCATCACCAAACCTCTCCCAGTTGGGCCAGAATTTTTGTGCCACCTTTTGCGGATCCGGTAAACCCGAATATACACCCTGCCATCGTCACAGGCACCAATATGGTCGGTATGGCCATGGCCGACCGATTGGCATTAAAAAATATGCCCGGGGTTGTTTCAAACTATAGATTCAGTATGTGGTGGAATGGGGGAATGAGAACTGTACCTTACTTCCACAACATGATTGGAATACTTACCGAAACTGCCCATGCCACACCAACTCCGAGACGATATGATGAAAGTACCATTCCAAAATATATCGGTGGTCAGTTCCCTTCAGACGGGTCCTCTGTATTTTATTCCAACCCATGGAAAGGTGGAGAGTCTAAATTTGCCGGGGCAGTGAATTACATGTATGAAGCTTCTATGGCACTGCTAAATCTTGCCGCAGACCGTAAGGAATCTTTATTGTCCAACATCTATTCAATGGGTAGAGATCAAATTGAAGACCCAAATAAACCTTATGCTTATGTTATCCCGAGGGATCAGCATGATTTTGGAGAAGCATATCACCTGGTTGAACTCCTGAAAATTGGGGGTGTTGAGATTCATGAACTTAAGAAAGCGGTTACCGTTGCTGGAGAAAGATATGAGGAAGGCTCCATTATTATATATGGAGCACAAAGTTTCCATCCATATGTTCGTGATTTACTTACCAAACAAGAATATCCTGTGCAAAAAAAATATCCCGGAGGTCCGGTAAAGCCGCCGTATGATCTTGCTGGATGGACTCTTCCCTTGCAAATGGGATTAAAAGTTGATGAAATAATGGAACAGGTGGAATTAGCTACCTCAGCCCTAACCATACCCTTTAATAAATCCATTCCGGTAGAAGGAACAGGGACCGCTACCCAATGGAGTAGCAATCACAATGATGCTTATGCCTTGGTCAACAGACTAATCAAAGCCGGTTATGAGGTTTTCATAGACAAACAGTTTCAGAATTTTTCGACCAACATTGCAGCGGACCAATTGAAAGTTTATACCAAAGGTCTTTATGTTACCTTAAAGAAGGTTAGTCCACTGGAGGAGGAAACCATGATCAGTATTTCTAAAAGAAAGATTGGCCTATATAAATCCTGGGTAGCCAATATGGATGAAGGCTGGACAAGGTTCGTACTTGATCAATTCGATTTTGATTATGATACATTGCATGACAGGAATATTATTGAAAGTGACTTGCAACAATATGACATTATAATCCTTCCCAGCCAGTCTGAACGCAAAATTCTTAACGGACACACCACAGGCACCATGCCCAGAGAATATTGTGGAGGACTAGGAATTGAAGGAACAGCAAAGCTCAAATCTTTTGTCGAAAATGGAGGGGTTGTGATGTCTTTTGATGCCGCTTCAAACTTTTTAATTAATCAATATGGGCTGCCGTTACGAAATACAACCAGAGGTGTTAAAAATGACGATTTTTTCATTCCAGGTTCTCTGGTTGGTATTGAATTATCAACTAATCATCCGTTGGCTATGGGTATGCAGGAGAGAACTGTTGCCTCATTTGCCAGAAGCGGTGCATTCGAAGTGGTTAAAAAGTCCAATAAAGGCGAAGGTGGGCTGGAGTACACCGTGGATAATGCACCAATACCAAACGTAGAAGAGATAGCGAGATATGCTTCATCAGACATATTAAAAAGTGGTTATGCCCTCAACCCTGAAAAATATATCGGCGGAAAATTAGCGATGGTGGCTGTCCCACAAGGCAAAGGTAAGTTTGTGCTTTTTGGCTTCAGACCACAATTCAGGGGACAATCTCATTCCACTTATAAGTTGATCTTCAATGCCATCTTGCTGTCAGAAATCTATACCAATGAAATGGCGGAATAACCATTGCAAAAACAGATATATTGTATTATAATGCCCGTCTGAATCAACTTTCAATATGGAATTCTCTACAGTAGACATTGGTGTATTCACCGTATACGCATTATTCATTGTTGGACTTGGCATCTGGGTAAGCAGAAAAAAATCGGGAGAAGCACAAACATCAAAAGACTATTTTCTTGCTGGTAAAAGCCTCCCATGGTACGCAATTGGTGCCTCTTTGATCGCATCCAATATTTCGGCCGAACAGATCATCGGTATGTCCGGTTCTGGATATGTAATGGGCATGGCCATAGCCGCCTATGAATTAATGGCAGCTGCTACACTCCTGCTGGTTGCCAAGTATTTTCTTCCCATTTATCTCGACAAACAAATATTTACCATGCCTCAATTCCTGGAATTAAGGTATGACAACCGTGTAAAAACAAGTTTGGCGGTATTCTGGCTCCTGCTGTATGTGTTTGTAAATCTTACAGCAGTGATGTTTCTGGGAGCGCTAACGCTTGAAACGGTCATAGGGATTCCCTTTACCTATGGGATCATTGGACTGGCTGCATTTTCTATATTATATTCTATCTACGGTGGATTGAAAGCTGTGGCGTATACCGACATTGTCCAGGTCATTTTCTTAGTGATAGGCGGCATCATGACCACCTACATTGCGCTGGACCTGGTGAGTGACGGAAATGGGTTTTTTAGTGGACTGGGCATCCTGGGCAGAGAAGTTCCTGAGAAATTTGACATGATCTTCGAATACGGGCATCCGAACTACATCGATCTTCCCGGAGTAACTATTCTGATCGGTGGTATGTGGATTGCCAACCTCTCCTACTGGGGCTGCAATCAATACATTACACAGCGAGCCCTCGCTGGTAAAGACCTTACGGAGGCAAGAAAAGGAATGGCCTTTGCTGCCTTTCTAAAAGTGTTAATGCCTCTTATTGTTGTGGTACCTGGCATTGCAGCACTTTATCTGGTACAATCCGGAGATGCAAACATCATAGAATTGATGACATCTGTAGATGAAAAAACTGGAGAATCATTCATCAAAAACGATAAATCTTATCCTGCAATGTTGGCATTGGTACCCATGGGACTAAAGGGCATCACCTTCGCAGCACTTATTGGCGCAATAGTTTCATCACTCAGCTCGATGATGAACAGCACCTCCACCATTTTCACAATGGATATTTACAAAAACTTCCTCAACAAGAATGCCAGTGAAAGCAAATTGGTGACCATTGGCAGAATTGCTGGTTTTGCTGCAATTTTAGTGGCTTGCCTGGTTACTCCACTGCTGGGAGGGTTTGATCAGATGTTTCAGTTTATTCAGGAGTTTTCTGGTTTTATCACACCCGGTGTAACAGTAATTTTCCTTTTTGGACTGTTCTGGAAGAAGGGAACCGCGAAAGGTGCAATGGCTGTGGTAATTGTCACTTTTATCAGTGCTTTGATACAACTGTCAGTGATTGTCACCAAAAATGTAAATACCGAATTATATCAAACCCTGCAAGACAATTGGTTTACCGGAATATTGGTTGGCTTTGTCAATGCACCATTTCTTGATCGAATGGGTTTCATGTTTTTTGTCCTGAGCTTTCTGATGATTCTATTCAGCATGATGGACAAGGAAGATTTCAAATGGAAAGATCAGAATTTCCTGATTATTCTGGCTTGTCTGCTCCTGTTCATCATTATGGAGGGTGGAAACAAAGAAATGTTCCACGATACGGTACTGAGTATGCGCACGCCAATTGGCAAAACACTGATTCACCTGATGGGTGCTGCCATGGTAGCATTAGCGTTGTTCCTCACCTACCCCACCGATTATGATGATAAAGCAATTGAGGTTCATAGTTCGTTATACAAGTCGAAAAAAGTATTTAACTTGATGGCTCTGGCAGTCATTGTGATGCTGGTATTGATTTATACAATTTGGTGGTAGATGGAAACAACAACGACATATAACCCGGAACAGCTGAAGTTCAGAAAGAAAATGTTAAACCCATTTTATTTTTGGATGTTTTTAATGACCCAACTGCCTGCTGGATGGATTGCAGGGTTAAGGTTAAGGTCATTGGAAGGTGAGAAATGCACTACTAGCGTCCCATTTAAGTTTCTGAATAAGAACCCATTCAAATCAATATATTTTGCGGTTCAAAGTATGGCTGCCGAATTATCTACCGCCTCCCTGGTTTTATTAGGCATTCAGGGGATTAGGCCTTCTGTAGCTTTTATCATTGTTGATCTGGATGCCACCTTCATCAAAAAAGCCACTGGCAGAACCTATTTCACCTGTGAAGACGGTGCAAAGGTTAATGAAGCAATCGAAAGGTGCATCAATACAGGAGAAGCGGTTACTGTAAAGCTAAAAACGGTTGGCCGAATGAAAGATGGCACGGAAGTGAGTACTTTTCATTTCACCTGGTCACTAAAGCAACGCAGTAAGTAGGGTCTTTCGGAAATGGATACTGGATCATCATTCGGGATTAAATATCCTTCAATAGCATATTGCCCTCCGACTTAAGCTTGTCTGCATCAATGATGGCAAGGCACTGTTCTATTTGGACCCTTTCTTCGGAATTCACCAGGTGAACATCTTTCAAACCACTGTCAATCAGTTTATTAATCACAAACTGAACAGTGAGTTTAGATGAATCAATTCCTGGTTGATATGCTGATTCGTCTTGTCCCAGCACTTCTGAGACCAGTCCAACCTCTACCAGCTCTTTCAACACCTGGTTAACATACCTCAAAGGGGCCTGAATTTTATCACTCAAAACGGGTGCGGTATAGGGAGGCTCTCCATTCTCAAAGTTTTTCACCAGGTGATATACAATCAGTAGGGCCATTCGTTTCTTCATGGATTGACTGATGCGGAGTTTTTCACTGTCATACTCCCAGGTGTTTACATTTTGTAAAGCGAAAGCTACTTCTGCGCCAAACAAAACGATCATCCAGCTTAGTTGGAGCCAAATGAGGAATAACGGCAATGCGGCAAAACTACCATAAATAGCATTATACCTTGAAACGCCAATCTGAAACTCCAGATATCCCCATTGGGTAATGGTGTAAATCACTGCGGCAAAAAACGCTGCTTTTACAGCTGGCACAACTTTTACCCTGGTATTGGGCATCACCATATAAAGCAGTGTAAACAACAACCAAAACAACACGTAAGGTGTTAACCCGATGAGGAAGACTATAAAGGGCTTCACACTCTGCAGTATCTCAATGCTCTGGGTATAGTTTTCCACCATGGTCTGGATGAATACATTGATACTGCTCGACAATATGATCAATATCGGACCAGCAATTACGATGGAGAGGTAATCCGTAAACTTTCTTTCGAGACTTCTCCCCTTTTTGATTTCCCAAATGTCATTGAAAATATCTTCAATGTTGGTAAGGAGGTTAATTACGGTGTAAAGTAGGAAAATGACACTAATTCCAGCTATCAAACCACTATTGGTAGTGTCGAGCATTCTATTGGCGAACTCGGTCGTTTGTTGCAGGATTTCTTCCTGTCCCTGAAACAATTGATTCAATTGACCCTGTAGGTATTTTTGTAATCCAAACCCTTTGGCAATGGCAAATGCAATGGCTAAAACGGGAACAATTGACAATAATGAGAAGTAAGTCAGTGCAGAAGATTTGATTGCACAATTGTCAATGATAAAGCCTTTTACAGCGATGAGGGCAATCTTTAAATTGCGTAGTAATAAAAATTTGGGATTATCCCGGTTGAGATTTACTCTCCAGATATCTACCTCTATCAGTTGTTTTAAATCCCTGAAGTACCCTGAAAGTTTTTTTACCATACAATTTGGATTGCTATCGAATCCTAAATTATTAAAATATGGCAGTAATCAACAAAAAAGGGGACAAATATTATCCCCTCTTTAAAATCACCTATTTAACAAAAATCACCTTATCAACCTATGACAAATGTTTTAATGAATTAATTATTACTAACCTTAATACTCCTTAGACAACTAAAACCCTAATTTAGTTGGATAGAAATATGAAAATTTTAAGATCGCTTCAATTCTAATATGGTAATCTCAGGCAAAATCCCAACTCTTCCGGGATAACCTATAAAACCAAAACCGCGATTTACATAGATATATTGTTCTCCTTCCTGATAAAGATCAGCCCATTGCTTATAAATGTATTTTGACGGACTCCAGCGGAAATCTCCAATTTCAATTCCGAACTGAAATCCGTGCGTATGACCAGAAAGCGTAAGGTCTATGTCAGGATACTTTGGCCTGATCTCAGCATCCCAGTGACTTGGATCATGAGATAGTAGTATCTTAAATGGTAGTTCCTCTGTACCCTGGTATGTTTTGGCCAGGTCTCCATATTTACTGAACCTACCTTTACCCCAGTTTTCTACTCCCAGCAAGGCAATTTCTTCGCCATCTACCTTCAATGTCCTGTTCTCATTGAGCAGCAGATCCCATCCCATATTATGATGAGCCCTGTGCAGGTTTCGGATATCTCTGATCTTTGCTTCCTGAGAGGGCCACCTTTTGTAATCACCGTAATCATGATTCCCCATGATAGAATATACCCCCAAAGGTGCCTTTAGTTTACTGAAAACATCAATGTACTCATTCACCTCACGGCTTTGGTCATTGACCAGATCTCCAGTGAAAAATATGGCATCCGGCTTCTCCGAAAGTAACGTTGTGATGCCTCCCATTACCGCTTTTTTGTTGTAAAAGCTACCAGAGTGGATATCAGACAATTGTGCCACCCTGATACCATCAAACGCCTTAGGCAAGTCTTTAAAATACAGTGTTTTTCTGCGGACACGGTAATTGTAGGCCCCACCAATACCAAATCCCATGGTTAGCGTAGGGAGCGTACCAACGACCAATGCTGATTTTCTTAAAAAGCCTGACCTGGATTGATCAACATGTACCTCTTTTTTCCCATCAATCTTTTTCAGCAACCACTGCACTCCCCGAATAAAATCTTCTATAAACAGAAACAATCCTGAAAGGAGTTTTGACGTGATACTGATGAATACAATGGAGAAAAGCACCAACCGGAGGAACCGTTGTACAAAAGGATCCAACTGTGTCCCTATGATTAAACTGGTAATCACAACGGCTGTAAATAGCCAGTAAACAATGTACAGAAACTTTCTTACAAAGGGGGCCGACTTAACAGTGGCGTCCTTCACAAGCCTGAACACATACAAATCCAGGGATACAATAATGATAACTGCTATGGAAAGTCCTACGATCAAATCCTAAATCTAATTTTAAAAATAACAACTGGTCATTAGTGAAATACCAATGACCAGTTAAGGCTGACTAAGCTGCCTGTTTATTAACTATACTGAGTGTCATTGCCCGTTTTGCAAACAGTCTGTACTTCAATCTGTACACTATGGTGAACAACACCGGTACAATAATCAAAGTAAGGAATGTTGCCACGATCAAACCAAAGATCACTGTCCATGCCAATGGACCCCAGAAGATCACATTGTCTCCACCGATATAGATCTGTGGATCAAAATTGGTGAACAATGAAAAGAAGTCCACATTAAGACCAATGGCTAGTGGAATAAGTCCAAGCACTGTAGTAATCGCTGTTAGGATCACTGGTCTCAGCCTCGCTTTACCACCTTTGATGGTTAGCTCCATGACCATGTCTTTCGGCAGGTATTGCTCTTCAGGAATATCCAGTTCTGCTTTCTTACGATCAATCAGTAACTGCGTATAATCCAGCAACACCACTCCATTGTTCACAACAATTCCAGCAAGCGAAATAATTCCCATCATGGTCATCATGATTACAAATGGCCAACCGGTGATCATTAATCCTCCAAATACACCAATCAAACTCAGGAAAATAGCGGTCATAATAATGGTAGGTTTTGAGATACCTCCAAATTGGAATACCAGCAAAAGCATGATTAATCCCAGTCCGGCAAAGAATGCCCCCATGAGGAAACTCATTTGTTTGTTTTGCTCTTCAATCTGACCAGTGTAGTCAATTTTTACACTTCCAGGCAGATTCGGATAATCCTGCATTTCTGCTTTGATTTGATTGACAATCGCTGCAGCATCGGTATAACCTGGTTCAAGTCCGGAGTATACAGTTACCACCCGCTTATTATCCTTGTGTTTAATCGCACTGAAACCTGATGTATTCCTTTTAGATGCGACTGCTGAAACAGGAACTTCCTTAATACGACCTGAGGACTGATCTCTGAAAATTATCTTCTGATCAAACAGCGCACTACTATTGTACCTGATGTCCTGATCAAACCTGACATTAATGTCATAATCTTCTCCATCTTTTTTATAAACTCCGGCTTTCTCTCCAAAAATTGATCGTCTCAGCTGGCTTGCCACCTGGCCTACAGAGACCCCCAATTCACCGGCTTTCTCCCGATCGACTAATACTTCCATCGATGGTTTATCCTTGTTCACATCGATCTTTAATTCTTCAATTCCAGGAATATTTTTAGAATTAATGAAATTTCTCATGCCCTCTGCGACAGCAATCAACTGATCATAGTCAGGCCCTTCAAGTTCAATATTAATCGGGTAACCTGCTGGAGGTCCAATAGGATCCTTTTCTACCGAAATCGCTACTCCCGGATAGATACCACTTACTGCCTCCTGAACTTCCTGTCTTAGCTTCTCAGAATCCAATCCCTGTCTGAATTTAAACTCACGCATGGAAGCGGTGATCTTCCCTCTGTGAGGCATCTCTGCCTGCGAGCCTCCATCCGTCATTGGATTACCAGCACCCTCTCCTACCTGAGAAACCGAAGATTCTACCAGGATATTTCTGTCACCTTCCAGGTATTTAGACTGAGTGATCACCGTATAAACCCGGTCTTCTATATCTTTTGTGATCTCATTGGTCTTTTCGATGGCTGTACCCTGAGGATACTCAATGTAAACAATGATCTGGTTTGGTGTATTGTCCGGGAAAAACTCCACTTTAGTATTTCCCTTCATTAAGGATATGACAAATCCCACCATAGCTACAATGAGCATCATTAATGTTGCACCGAAATACAAATACACATTCACACCTCTAAGGGCCTTTTTCAATTGCTTTTCATAGAAATTCTCAAACCACACCAAAAGTGATCTTTGAAAGCCTGTTGCCAGTTTCTTAACGGCAAACTTGTAAACCCAGAACATGATAGCCGTGAAGATCATAAGGGTTCCAAGACCTCTGACCTCACCACCTACGATCATAATAAAGGTGCCTAATCCTCCTAATATGATTGACAAACGGATCAATTGTTTTGTCGACAGCTCTTTGTCTCCGGTTTCCATCAATTGAGAAACCAACATGGAGTTCATGAATATTGCTACGAACAGGGACGAGCCCAGCACAATCGATAACGTAATTGGGAAGTACTTCATGAATTCTCCCATTACGCCTGGCCACATTCCGAGTGGAATAAATGCGGCTACCGTGGTTGCTGTAGAGATGATGATCGGGAAAGCAATTTCTCCAATTCCCTTTTTTGCCGCCTGGAAGCTTGTGAGTCCCTCTTCTTCCATCAAACGATAAACATTCTCTACTACCACAATTCCATTATCTACCAGCATTCCGAGTCCCATGATCAATCCAAAAAGGATCATCGTATTCAATGTATATCCAAAAAATGAAATGATCATGAATGACATAAACATTGACATAGGGATGGCAAATCCAACAAACAATGCATTTCGGAAACCAAGGAAAAACATCAATACAGTTACCACCAGGATAATTCCAAAGATGATGTTGTTGACCAGATCAGAAACCTGGTTTAATGTTCTGTTTGAAGAGTCATTGCTGAACGTGACATTCAAATCACCTGGAAATATATTTTCCTGTGCATGAGCCACAATCTTTCTGATTTCCTCTACGGCATGGATCATGTTTTTACCGGATCTCTTTTTAATATCCAGCATCACAACATTATCACCAAACTCCCTTGCGAAGGTTGTCTTATCTTCTTCTGTAAAAGTAACTTTAGCAATATCCTTCAGGTAAACTGGCGCATTGCCTTCAGATTTCACCACAAAGTTCTCCAGTTCATTAGGTTTTTCTATTTCTCCCAATACCCTGATGGTTCTCCTTTGTCCACTGGCTTTCATATTTCCTGCGGACATGGTCATGTTTCCGTTGGATATCGCATTCAGCACATCCTGAAAGCTCACCCGGGCAGCCATCATTTTATAAATATCTACTGCGACTTCCACTTCCTTGTCCTGAGCTCCCCTGATATCAGCAGCCTTGATCTCTTCAAGGTCTTCGATCTCATCCTGTAAGTACTCTGCGTACTCCTTCAGTTTTTGTACAGGATAATCACCAGTAATATTGATGTTAAGGATTGGAAATTCCTCTGAAAGCACCAGGTCAAACACATTGGGCTCCACCTTTGCTCCGTTAAACAACGGCCAGTCTTCACCTGCAACTTGCCCATCCACCTTATCTTTTACTTTTTGCCGGGCCACATCTACTGAGATCCCTTCGTCAAACTCAACCGTGATGATAGAATAATCCTCCTGAGAAGTGGAAAGGATTTCAACCACATTACTGATGTTCTTGATTTCATCTTCCAGTGGATCAGTAATCAATCGCTCAATATCTTCTGCAGTATTGCCAGGAAATGGCGTACTTACATAGATCTTGGTTTCTTTTACTTCAGGAAAGTCTTCTCTCGGCATGGAGAAATAGGATGACAGACCTACGATAAGGAAAATCACGATCATTACGATCACCACCGACGGATTGTTGATGGCCCAGGAAGATAACCTGAATTCTTTATCTACTTTCTTCTTTTGATCACTCATGGTCTTACTTGGTAATTATTTTTACATCCTGGCCATTCTTCACTGTTCTGGCTCCCTCCTTGATTACCTGCTGGCCACTGTTGATACCGCTGAGTACCTCTACAAAATCACCTTTTGTCTTGCCAGTGGTGATGATCGTTTTCTCAGCTTTACCAATCTTATCTTTTGTAATATTTGATGTCACAAACACATATTGTTCACCCTCTGCATTTTCATTGATCACACTCAAAGGAATAAGTTTGGCCTTTTCGCTGATGTAGTCATTGATTCTTACTTTGGCAGTCATGTTCGGCTTGATTACTCCTCCTTTGTTTGGAACAGGTATTTCTGCCGTAAATGATCGGTTATCAGGATTAATGAAGTTACCAGTTCTTCTTACGTAACTATCGATGGTTTCTCCCAGCACCGGAAAATATACTTTGACTTCTCTTCCTTTGGTGATACTGGCCACATAAGATTCAGGCACATCAACTTCCAGGTACATGTTAGATAAATTCACTATTCTGAAAATAGCAACACCTGTACCGGGAGCAACCACTGTACCTTCTTCCATAATCACATCGTCAATGATCCCACTGAATGGTGCCCTTACTGAAAACTTTGCTAATTGCTCTTCCATTTGTTTCACTGCATTCTCCTGAGCTTCATAGTTGGTTTTTGCTTGCAGGTACTGGATTTCGCTACCAATTTTTTGTTTCCAAAGATTTTCCTGTCTTTCGAAAGTAGTTTTGGCCAAAGCCAATTGTGACTTCATCTGCATCAATTGATTCTTGAGTCCACCGTCATCAATTGTTCCCAGTAGTTGGCCTTTTGATACCCTTTGTCCTTTATCCACATGAACTTTAATTAAAGTACCAGCCACTTCGGGGTATACCAGCACATTCTGCTTGGTAGTAACATCACCCTGTAATTCGATGTAGTGTTTGAATTGTTTCTCTTCCACCTTGAAAGTAGTGACCAGAGGCATGTTTCTAGTATCACTATTGCTTCCAATAAAGTCATCAAGTTTTGCAATTTCCTGCTCGATGGTTCTTTGCTGTGTTGAGAGTTGTTTTCGCATCTCCCGGGCCTGAGTAAGGTCACCAGCTTCGATGATCGCCTGAACAGAAACAGTTTCGCCACCCCCGCAAGCTGCTAAAAAAATAGCTGAGACGATTGTTGCAAGTAGTGTTTTTGAGTAGTTATTGATCGTTTTCATGGACCGTAAATTATTTTAGGATGCCTAAAGCTTTTTGTAATTCAATTTTAGAAATGATCGCATCGTACAATGCGTTATAGTAATTTGTTTGCGCGTTTTTGAATTCGGTATCGGCTTCAATCACTTCAAGATTGGACCCAACTCCTTCCAAATACTTAATGCGCGTAATTTCATAGATCTCTTCAGCCAGTTTTGCATTTCTCTCCTGGTTCTCCAGGTTCTGTATGGCATTGTTCATCTTGATCCTGGCAGCCTGGATTTCAAGTTGTATACTGTTTTCCAATTGCTGCATACCCAGCTCTACCTGACTGAGTGTTGCTTTCGCCTGTTGGATCTTATACCGTTTTTGTAACCCATCAAATATTGGGATATTGATAGATGCCCCAACATTGGTTGTTTTGAACCAGGTTTCGTCATTAAGGTTGAATAAGTCTCCAAAGTTGTTGGTACCACTTGTCCAGCCATGATTGAAACTGGCATACATATTTGGTAAGTACTGTACTTTATTATTCTTAATATCCAGGAGCGCCAGATTTCTGTTTTCATCAAGGATAGCATATTCAATTCGATCAGATGGGTTGGCTGCAACTGCCTGAACTTCAAGTAATCCTTCGGTCACTGAATCAAGATCGTCAACCAGTTTCAACGGCTGATCAACTGGCATGCCCATTTGCACTTTTAGCGTACTTAATGAAACTTTCAGCAGTTCTGTTGAGGTAGCCAGGTTTGTTCGCAGGTTATTCCTCTGGATCTCCAGTCTGGCCACATCAATCTTCTCAGCAAATCCTGCATCATACATCGCGGATGTTTCATTGTACAGCTTGTTGATCCTTTCGTAGTTTCTGGCAATGAGATTGAGATTTTCTTTGGAGATCAGTACCAGGTAATAAGCCTTGGTAACGTTTTCCACCAACTCAATTTCCGATTTAACATATTCTTTCTGTCGCAGTTCCTTCAACGCCCGTGCTGCTTCCAATCCTACAAAATAGGATCCGTTAAATATCAGCTGCGAAACAGATATGGCGGCATTCCCACTATTGGGTACACCGAACTGAGCCTCGAAAGTACTAGGTTCATCGAGTTCTCTTCTTTCCAGCAATTCCTCCTGAAAGAGTATTCCATAGGTAGCAGGAGAAATGAAATCCTGAATGAAACTTGTTTGAATATTGATGTTGTGTTGAATACCAATATTTGCATTGACCTGAGGAAGTCCGAGTGCCCTGGTTTCTCCAATAGTACCTTTAGCAATCTCTCGTTCCATTTGGGCCACTCTTAGCGATTCATTATGCTCCTTGGCATAATCAATACACTGCTGAATGGTAAACGCATTCTCTGTATCCTGCGCTTCCACTACTGCAGTGAAAAGTAGAACAAAAATAAATGAACTTACTACTCTCATATGAGCGTTGTTTTTGATTGTGATTTTAAATAGTTGTTTAGTAATTCCTTGCCTTTTGGGGTTAATAAACCATGAACAAAGTGATCAAATAATTGCATTTGCACATGGTGAAAGTCGAATCGGTCTTTGGGGAACTTTTGCACATCAAAGATCATTTCCACCTGCTCTACCCTGAAGGTAGCTAAAACTTCCGGGTCAAGCTCCTCCCTGTAATAGCCCTCTGAAATGCCTCTTTCGATGTTCCTTACAATATGATTCTTGATAAACTCAGTCTTGAACCTGGTATATACTGCCCAGGCATCCGGGTGATATTTTCTCAGCTCGAATAAAATCTTAGGATTCATTTCGTGCATGTGCTCACGAAAGCAATTGGATACCTCAAAAATCTCTTCAATGGCGTTAGTCGATCCTCCTTCTATTCGGGAATAATCATCCTTTTCCATATCCATATGTGAAGAGCTGATGGTAGTTACCAGCTCATCCTTATTCTTGAAGAATTGATATATGGTCTTTTTTGATATGGCAAGATGAGAAGCAATATCATCCATCGTCACACTTCGGAATCCATACCTCATGAACAATTGGCTTGCACCTTCAATAATCTTTTCTTTCACACGAATTGTTATTTGCCGTAAAGTTACTCAGGAAACTCTAGTATTTTTCATAGTTTCCAGAGTTTATGACGCACAGCTCCCGAAATTGTTTTGGGAAAAGTGAATTATTTTCAATTTTATTTTTAAAAACAGGCCACAATCACCATTCAATACACATTTATCAATGACAGCATTGGGCAAAGAATATTTTAACTGGAAATATTATTTTTTGATTTCATCGAAATTCTTCAAATTAACCATTGGATAAATTGGAAGTATTCTGCTTAAATTTTTTCGAACCGTATGGTCGATATAAAAGAATTTCTAACCATTGACAATGGTTTCAAAATAGGTTTCAAAATAACTGGTGAAGGACAGGAATACATTTTATGTTTCCACGGATTTGGCGAACAGGCTGAGGTATTTGATGATGTTCACAAGGCGTATCCCGGTTATCAGGTGATTGCTTTTGATCTACCGTTCCATGGCAGTACCGAAGTTCCCAATGAACATATAACACCTGGATTATGGAGGAGAATCATTCAACAATTTTGTAAGGACAGGGATATCGCTTCGTTTCACCTTATTTCTTACAGTCTTGGAGGCAGGTTTTTGATCAGAACAGTCTGTGATTTTCCGGAGCTGGTCAAAAGCTGTCAGATCGTTGCGTCGGATGGATTTCATTACACCTTTTGGTACAAATTTGCAGTCAGCTGGATAGGCAATATCATTTTCAAGCACCAAATGAAAAACCCTCACCTGTTCTTTCAGCTATGCGATTTGCTGGATCGGTACAGACTGATTAACCCCAGCATGACCAAGTTTGCCCGATTACAATTACAGTCCAAGGATCAAAGAATCAAGGTTTATAACAGCTGGACTTATCTCAAACACCTGAGAACCCCTATCAGGAAATTTGCGAAAGCTGTAAATAGGTATAAAATCCCAGTAGATGTTTACGTAGGAACAAAAGATTACATCATTAAGGAATCATTTTTTGATCAGTTCATCGAACTTACAGGAAGTACAAAGCATGTTTTAAAGGCCCGTCACCATGAGATGATTGGGAAATGGCTAAAAAACCCAAAGGAATTATGAAAAATCTTGTCTCAGCAGATTGGTTACTTGAACATATAAACGATGACAAATTAGTAGTCCTGGATGCCAGTCAGGGACCAGGTGAATATGGTAATCAATGTATCCCTGGTGCCCGTATATTTGACATTAAAAATGATTTTAGCGATCCCGCAAGTATTTTCCCTAACACATTTCCTCAAGCTTCACTCTTTCAGGAAAACTGCCGGAAGATTGGTATTTACTCAGACAGCCTGATTGTAGTATACGACAACCAGGGAATATTTTCCAGCCCCAGGGCATGGTGGATGTTCAAAACCATGGGTCATAAGCAAGTAGCAGTTCTTGATGGTGGTTTACCAGATTGGATCGCCCGCAACCTACCTACCGAAACTCACCCCAAAAACCCTGCTTACGACGAAGGAAATTTTGTTGCGCAATTAGATTCCTCAGTTGTGAAAGATTATTCATTCGTAAAACAAAACAAAGCAACCAACTCCTCTCTGATAATTGATGCCCGCTCAGAAGGACGATTTAATGGAACTGCCCCGGAACCCAGAAAGGGCCTTAAAAGTGGTAATATTCCTGGATCAATCAACTTGCCTTACAATAAAGTGCTAAACAATAATCGGTTTAAGTCAAAAAACGAACTGCGACAAATATTTGATGAATTAACCCTGGAGGATCAACCACTCACATTTTCCTGCGGATCTGGTATTACGGCTTGCATTATTTTACTGGCTGCTGAATTGGCTGAAATGCCAAATAAAAAGTCTGTTTATGATGGCTCCTGGACCGAATGGGCCGAACTGGAAGGTTTAAAGGAATAGCTATAGCTGTGCCTCCCTCCCATCCTGCAAAATCGTCTTGCCGGTTTCAAGCAACTCCTTGAGTTTACCCAGGTTTTCTGCAACGGCCTCCCCAACATTTTTTAGGGCCTTCCGCTCCAGAAACCCCGGTAATACGCTGTTGATTTTGATATAGTCAGTAATCAACACTTGTCTGTCTTCGTAGAAGTTCATTTCACGGGTTATTTTGATGAGTTTTGTCGATTTCAACTCCATCACAATCTGTTTGCCTGGAACCATTTCCAACAAACGGAATTGCTGTTGATCGTGCTTTCTGATGACCTGGTAGACATCCGGATCATCTGTCTGGTTTACTTCCAGGATGTAATAATTCCAAAGCGGCATATTCTTAAACTCCGAAACAAACTGAAATACTGTTTCAATATCACTATTAATGGAGATTTGGTTTGATAAGGTCGTCATAATTGGACTATTAGAAGTATTTTCATTGATGTGGAAAAGTTCTTAAAAATCTGCAACGTTTCTCGCTATTCATGCCATTATATTTGTCGGCATTTTAATTTTTTTTCAGATTCAGATGAGCATTGATCACTATAAAAAGATTGCGTTAGAGCTTTCTATCAACGAACGCCAGGTAAAGGCAACAGCAGAGTTATTGGATGAAGGAGGTACTGTTCCGTTTATTTCCAGGTATAGAAAGGAAGTAACTGGCAGCCTGGATGAAGTTGCTATTGCAGCAATCAGAGACAGGCTGGAACAATTGAGAGAACTCGATAAACGTAAAGAGTTTGTGCTCAAAACTATCAAAGAACAGGAAAAACTAACTCCTGAGCTGGAAAAAGCAATAATTGCTGCAGAAACCCTAACCGAAGTAGAGGACCTTTACCTTCCCTATAAGCCAAAAAGAAAAACACGAGCTACCCAGGCGAAGGAAAAAGGGTTGGAACCATTATCCAAACTGCTTTTTGAACAGGGAAATATCTCACCGGAAGCAGCCGCCGAAAAGTTCATTGACGAAGAAAAAGGAGTTAAAACGATAGAAGAGGCACTTCAGGGAGCCAGGGACATTATTGCAGAACAGGTCAACGAAAACGCGGAGGTAAGGACCAAAATAAGAGAGCTTATAGCTGAAACTGGTGTAATTTCTGCCAAGGTGATGCCTGGAAAAGAAGAGGAAGGTCAGAAGTTCAAAGATTATTTTGAATGGAGCGAACCACTCAAGGACATCCCAAGTCACCGTTTGCTGGCACTGCGACGAGGTGAGAAAGAAATGATTTTGTCGTTGGATATAGCACCGGAAGAAGATGATGCCATTGAAATAATTAATAAACAATTCATCACAGCCAATAATGAAGCCTCTGAGCAGGTACAGCTAGCTATAAAAGATGCCTACAAGCGTCTCCTGAAGCCTTCACTGGAAACAGATGCGAGGTTACAAACCAAGAAAAAAGCAGATGAAGAAGCGATCCGGGTATTTGCGGAGAACCTTGGTCAGTTGCTGATGGCAGCTCCTTTAGGTGAAAAACGTGTTCTTGCGCTCGACCCTGGTTTTAGAACAGGTTGCAAACTGGTCATACTG
Source organism: Cyclobacteriaceae bacterium (assembly GCA_965243755.1). GTDB lineage: Bacteria > Bacteroidota > Bacteroidia > Cytophagales > Cyclobacteriaceae > JANSWY01. The sequence goes on along the minus strand of CBDEVW010000006.1, from coordinate 552,620 downwards.
AACGAACAAGGTAAACTGCTTGATCACACTGCCATCTACCCAAATGAGCCACAAAAGAGAGTAATGGAGTCTGCTGCAGTCATCAAGCAGATGGTGGACCAGTATAAGATAGAAGCAATTGCCATTGGAAACGGAACCGCCAGCAGAGAAACCGAAAGTTTCGTAAAAAGTATAGGTCTTGATAAAAGCATTCTAATCATAATGGTGAATGAAAGTGGAGCTTCTATATACTCTGCTTCTGAAGCTGCAAGAAATGAATTTCCGGACCATGATGTAACGGTCAGAGGAGCTGTATCCATAGGAAGAAGACTGGCTGATCCATTGGCTGAATTGGTGAAGATTGATGCTAAATCTATTGGTGTTGGTCAATACCAGCATGATGTGGATCAGAACTTACTGAAGCAAAGTCTCGATGAGACCGTCATGAGCTGCGTGAACAAAGTGGGTGTAGAACTCAATACTGCCAGCAAAGAACTCCTGACCTATGTCTCCGGACTTGGACCACAGCTTGCGGAGAATATAGTAAAGTACCGAAACGAAAATGGTGCGTTTACCGACAGAAGCGAACTCAAGAATGTCCCCCGACTGGGAGGAAAAGCATTCGAACAGGCTGCAGGATTCATCAGAATAAGAGGTGCCAAAAACCCACTTGATGCCAGCGCGGTACACCCTGAAAGTTATCACATTGTGGAATCCATGGCAAAGGATCTGAATGTGGAATTGAAAGAGTTGGTGGGAAACCCAAAACTAAAAAGCCAGATCAAGCTGGATAAATATGTTACGGATACTGTGGGGTTGCCGACTTTAAAAGATATAGTTGAGGAACTTTCTAAACCGGGAAGGGACCCAAGGGATAAATTTGAGGCGTTCTCATTTCAGGAAGGTGTGAATGAGATCACTGACCTCAGACCAGGAATGAAGCTTCCGGGAATCGTGACCAACATCACCAAATTTGGTGCTTTTGTTGATATCGGTGTACATCAGGATGGGTTAGTTCATGTGAGTGAAATGGCAAACAGGTTCATAAGTGACCCCAATGAAGTGGTGAAAGTGCAGCAAAAAGTTGAGGTTACTGTAACCGAGGTAGATGTAGCAAGAAAGCGGATTTCTCTGTCTATGAAGGGTGAAGCTCCCAAAAGTCAGCCGAAGAAGAAACAAGGTAACCGCAGCAAGCAACCACAACCTGAGGGCGATTTACAGGCTAAACTGGCGATGTTGAAAGGCAAGTTTAATAGTTAATCAGTATTAACTAATTATTTGATGGAAGAGGCCGTCTCAAAGTACTATGAGTCGGTCTTTTTTTGTTTAGCTGTAAAGCCATTGCAACTGTCTCTTCCCATGTTTCCTTTTTGCTCAAATGAAAAGTATATTAGGGTTATGAAGTCGGTTTACATCCTTAATTTTCTTCTGGCTTTCTCTGCTTTAAACGCACAGCACCAGGACAGCTTGCGAGCAATCGAACTATCCAACAAAGGATATGAACATGCGATGAAGGCCGAATTCGCAAAAAGCATTACGTATTTTTCTAATGCCGTTCAGATTTTGGAGGCCAATCAATTTTATGACCTTGCGCTTAAACATCGCGCCAATTTAATGCAAGCTTATATTGAAAATGCAAACCTTGACAGTGCAATCAGTGTGGGACTTAAAGGTATTGAAATGGCCAAATCCAAAGATCAGCCAGATCACAAAGATGTCTTTTTCCGAAAAATGGGCATTGTCTACAATAAATTGTCTCACCACAACAAAGCACTCGAATACTTTACTGCTTCCGAAGAGTACAGAAAAGAACGATATGGGAAAGACCACTTATTGTACGCCAAGAGTCTAAACGCTGTTGCGGCGGTACTGATAACTTTACAAAAGTTCGATCTGGCCAAGGATAAACTGATACAGGGAATTGAAATTATGGACCAGATTGGAGAATCTGTATTGAAAGACAAAGTCTATTTGCTTCAAACACTGGGGTCTGTATATCATTCCCTGGGAGATTACCGAAAAATGCTTGATTCCAATGAAAAGGGGCTTAAAATATGCCTCGAAATATTTGAAGAAGATAATCTGTTAACAGCGCATGCATACCAAAACATAGGACTTAGTTACTACAACCTTGACGAACCCAATAAGTCGAATAGTTACCATGAGAAGTCCATCGATATGCGGCAAAAATTGCTGGGAGTGGGTCATCCTGCGCTCATAATCAATTACAACTCCATGAGCCTCAACTATTTTAAGCTGAATGAAGGTCCCAAATGTGTTGAAATGGCTACCAAGGCTTACGAAATTTCCCAAAATCACTACGGAGATACAAGCAGTTATACACTCAAAGCCCTTTCAAATATGATCTCCGGATACAACATCATGGGGCAAGTACAAAAGGCCCGCGAACTATTATCAAAAGTAGTATCCATGAAACTAGCATTGTACGGTGAAAATCATAATCAGGTGGCTGTTGCATATCATCAACTCGCGGATTCCTATCGTTTTGGTGGTAACCCTTCAAAGTCTATACCTATCTACCATAAAGCCATGGCCATTCGTGAAAAACTATGGAAGCATCACTCTCAGTTAGCTACCATTTACGCCTCACTGTCATGGGCTCATTATGACAATGGTAGTTACGACTCAGCCTTGGTTTACGCAAATAAGTCGTTAAATGCATCTAGTCCCAATTCGGACGTTACAGGGTTGAATTGGCCTCAACTGGATGGTTACATTTCTTACACTTCGATACACAATGCCATTCAGGTTAAAATTTTTACGCTTTACCGTCTGGCGGATAAATATCCTGAAGATAAGGAGCTGTATTTTCGGTCTTCCCTGGCTGGTTCCCAATTGATGGATTCACTGATGATAGATCAACAGAGAAAGATGACATTTGATATGGATCGATTACGCTTCGCCTCAGACGCCCATCAGGCTGTTCATAGTAGTCTATACATCACCCACACACTTCTGGAAATCACAAAAGATCCATCATATCATGAACAAATGTTCTATTTCAACGAACGGGCAAAGTCCAATGCATTATTTGCCCGAACGGTGAGTAAACGAGTGGAGAATTTCGCCGGTATACCTAAAGCTTTATTGGAAAAGGAAAAACACCTCCTTGATTCAATGGAAATGATTAAAAATGCATTGAAGAGTGACATCATTTCTACTGCAGATTCTATCCTACCCACACAAAAACAAGCATTATTTGGACTTGAGGAGGAATATCTAACACTTAGAAAGACCATTCAAAATGAATACCCAAAGTACCACGATCTCAAATATGCCCAACCGCCAGTGAGTGTTGGTGAAGTCCAGGCTTTCCTTGCCAGGGAAGAATCCGTACTCATAGAATATTTTTTAGAAACTGGCAGCATTTACATCAGTGTCATATCACAAGATACTATTTGCTCTTTTAGCGTGGATTTTGATCAAAGCGACCCTATGCTAAATAAGGTCATGGCATTTAGGGAAAGCATTCTTTCAGTCAACGATACGCTTTTCAGAGAATCATCAATGAAGCTGTACAAACTTCTCATAGCACCAATAAGACCACTATTGGATGACATAAACGCATCTTCACTTATCATAATACCAGATGGATCACTCCACTACCTGCCTTTTGAACTATTAATTGATTCAACAGGAACTTATTTAATGGAAAATTGGCACAGCTACTACGCGCCTTCAGCTAGTATATTACTCAATCAAACCTCCCATCTGTTTAGCAATGATCTCATCTCATTCGCACCAAAATTTGAAGGAAGTACTACCGGCGATGTTATCAGAAATAAAATGGCAGCAATTCCTGGTGCTATAGCCGAGGTTCAGCAATTATCTGAAATTTTTTCAAATACTTCATTCATCAATGAATTAGCTACAGAGGCTGCATTTCGTAATGAATCATCCGATTATGGCATCATCCATTTGGCCACACATGCCATAATTGATGAAAACTCTGATGATTTAGCAAAATTGATTTTTAGCACACAAGGCGATACGGTAAACGACGGCTACCTCCATTCATACGAGATCTACAACCTTAATTTAAACGCACATCTTGTTACACTAAGTGCCTGCAACACCGGGTTTGGCAAAATACGAAAAGGAGAAGGTGTAATGAGTTTATCCAGGGCCTTCGCTTATGCAGGAGTACCTGCTACTGTAGTGAGTTTGTGGCCGGCTTCAGATAAATCAACCCCGGAGCTGATGAAATATTTCTATCAAAATCTAAGGGATGGACAAACAAAAGATATAGCACTGAACAACGCCCGAAAACAATACCTTGCTCATGCCACAGGAAAAGCCAAACACCCTTTCTATTGGGGCGGATTCGTGTTGATTGGGGACAACAGAGCGATTGAAGAGGAAACAAACATTCTGGTTTATGTTATTCCCTTCCTATTGATCATCGCCTTGATGCTTATTGTCTTATCGGCGCAGAAAAAATCCTTAATAGATTGTCTATAAACGATTCAGCATTTATGCTCATTTCATGTGTATTTAATTTTGATTTTAACTGTCACATGGAATGTTTTGGAACGTTTTGAACCAAATATGGTCATTTGCGCCTCTTATATTCATACTCGGTTGGTATAGCAATTCCTTTATGAACATTTCATGTGTAAATTCGAATGGCACAAACCAGAATTTCTCTGTTGGAAATTAAGAAAGCGCAACATGAAGAAAACATTGGTTTAAAATCCTAGAACTTCAACATCAGAATTCATAGTTTTGCGCTTTCAAATTAGTGCACTTCATGATAACGTTCTTTAGGAAAAATTCTGACCTTGTATTTGCTGTTGACCATTCCTCCACCTTTGATCAGGAAACCATCGATAAGCTCACCTGGCTATTTGGTAATGCTGCGGTAGTTTCTGATGATCACATCAATGAGAAATTTGTCGGTCCCAGAAAAGAAATGCTTACACCCTGGAGTACCAATGCTGTTGAAATCACACAGAACATGGGTATTTCAGGAATAGCGCGAATAGAAGAATTTTTCCGCTATGAAGCCAGCAAATCATTTGATCCCATGTTGCAAAGTGTATATGACGTATTGGATCAGCACCTTTTCACACTTGACATTGAGCCGGAGGACGTCAAAGAAATAGAGGACATTGCTGCATACAATGAATCTGAAGGCCTTGCATTGAGCGACGAAGAAATTGCATACCTCAATCAGGTGAGCGCACAACTAAACAGAAAACTAACCGACAGTGAAGTGTTTGGGTTTTCTCAGGTGAATTCGGAGCACTGCAGACATAAAATATTCAATGGCACCTTCATCATCGATGGAGAAGAAATGCCGTCTACATTATTCCAGTTAATCAAAAAAACCTCTCAGGAAAATGGCGACAACCTTGTTTCTGCCTACAAGGACAATGTTGCTTTCATCAAAGGACCAGTGGTAGAACAATTTGCCCCTGAATCCCCTGAAAAACCCGACTGGTATGAGACAAAAGATTTTGAATCAGTATTATCGCTAAAAGCGGAAACTCATAATTTTCCTACTACTGTAGAGCCATTTAATGGTGCTGCAACAGGATCGGGGGGTGAAATCAGAGACCGCCTTGCTGGTGGTCAAGCTAGTTTGCCTTTGGCTGGTACAGCTGTGTACATGACCTCATACAGCAGGCTTGAAGATGGTCGAGCCTGGGAAAATGGCTTGCCGGAAAGAAAATGGCTTTATCAAACCCCTAAAAACATCCTTATCAAAGCATCCAATGGCGCTTCAGATTTTGGGAATAAGTTTGGGCAGCCACTGATCTGCGGAAGTGTATTAACTTTTGAACATCAAGAAAACGGCAAAAAATATGGTTTCGATAAAGTAATCATGCTTGCTGGTGGCATTGGATACGGCAAAAAGAAAAATGCGCTCAAACAAAAAGTAGCACCGGGAGAAAAAATTGTAGTCCTTGGTGGAGACAATTACCGCATTGGAATGGGTGGAGGCGCAGTTTCTTCAGTAAATACAGGAGAATTCGGCAGTTCTATTGAACTAAATGCCGTGCAGAGAGCCAACCCGGAAATGCAAAAACGAGTGGCCAATGCCATCCGTGGACTGGCAGAGGAAGATGAAAACCCCATTATCTCTATCCATGACCATGGAGCCGGGGGGCATCTCAATTGCTTGTCGGAACTCGTAGAAGATACTGGAGGTAAAATAGACGTGAATAAACTCCCAGTAGGTGATCCTACCCTATCCGACAAAGAAATCATCGGTAATGAGAGTCAGGAGCGAATGGGTCTGGTAATGAAACAGGAAAACCTGAAAAAACTGGAGCTGATCGCTGAACGAGAAAGAGCTCCAATGTATACCGTCGGTGAAACTACCAGTGATCATCGCTTTACCTTCGAAAACAAGAAAACAGGTAAAAATCCTATGGACTGGGAATTGAGTCATATGTTCGGTTCCTCTCCTAAAACGATATTAAATGATTCAGCGGACAAAAGTCAATTCAGTGAGGTAACATATGATGTTGCTCAGGCTGAAAAGTACCTGAATGATGTACTGCAACTGGAAGCAGTGGCCTGTAAAGATTGGCTCACCAACAAAGTGGACCGATGTGTTACAGGTAGAGTTGCCACACAACAAACAACTGGTGAAATTCAACTCCCATTAAATAACGTATCGGTGATGGCCCTTGATTATAAGAATCACCGCGGTGTTGCAACTTCCATAGGTCATGCTCCCGTTAGTGCGCTGACCGATCCTGTTGCTGGAAGCCGGCTAGCTATTGCAGAAGCTTTAACCAACCTCATTTGGGCGCCTCTTACTGACGGGCTGAAAGGAGTTTCTCTAAGCGCCAACTGGATGTGGCCAGCAAAAAACGAGGGTGAAAATGCCAGACTATATCAGGCAGTAAAGGGAGTGAGCGATTTTGCTATTGCATTAGGAATCAACATCCCAACCGGAAAAGATTCACTCTCCATGACACAGAAATATCCTGATGGTGAAGTAGTGTATTCCCCGGGAACAGTCATCATATCATCTGTGGGTGAGGTAAGTGATATCAGAAAAACAGTCAACCCGGACGTAAAACAATCTGACCAAAGCCGCATATTATACATTAACCTGGGAGCTAATCTGGAACTGGGGGGTTCAAGTCTGGCTCAGGTACTCAATAAGGTAGGAAGCACTACTCCAACAATATCGGATACCGAATACTTCAAAAAAGTATTTCAGCAAGTACAACAACTAATTAATGAGGGTAAAATTCTGGCTGGTCACGATGTGTCTTCTGGTGGAATCATCACAACATTGCTGGAAATGTGTTTCCCAACAAGCAATCTGGGGATGGACATTGATTTATCGGGTATTGGTGCCAGGGATATCGTTCAGGCATTTTTCAATGAGAGTCCGGCACTCATCCTACAGGTAGATAGTGACGAAACAGCAGCCCAATTGCAATCAGAACTAGGTGCTGTGATTATAGGCCAGGTCAACAATGAGGGTGTTATCAAAGTAAGCGACCTCACTTTTGATGTGGCTGAAAAAAGAGCATTGTGGTTTAAGACTTCTCAGTTGCTTGATAGGGAGCAATCTACTGTAAACCTAGCCGACGAAAGAGCATCTAACATTGGAAAGCAACCTTTAAAATACCGTTTCCCTGCCGGATTTGATGGTCAGGTGACCTCATTGAACTTGAGCTTCAATCGCACCAACAAATCAGGGATAAAAGCGGCGATTATTCGTGAGAAAGGATCTAATTCCGAAAGGGAAATGGCCTATATGATGCACATGGCAGGATTTGATGTGAAAGATGTGCACATGACTGACCTGGTTGCAGGTAGGGAAGACCTGAGTGACATCAATTTAATCGTTTTTGTTGGAGGGTTTTCCAATTCAGATGTGTTGGGTAGTGCCAAAGGCTGGGCAGGAACATTCCTGCATAACCCTAAAGCGAAAGGTGCTCTAGAGAACTTCTACAGCAGAAAAGACACCATCAGCCTTGGAGTTTGCAATGGCTGTCAGTTGATGATGGAGTTGGGGCTGATCTATAAGGACCGACAAGATCACCCAACAATGAAACATAACAAGTCTGGTAAATTTGAATGCCAGTTCACCACGGTAGATATTGCCCCCAACAATACCATTCTTTTCAAAAACTTAGCAGACACTACACTTGGTATTTGGTCGGCCCATGGAGAGGGAAGATTTGATCTACCTGGTGATGAGAAGGAATTCAACATTATTGCGCGGTTTAGCTATCATGGTTACCCGGCTAATCCAAATGGTTCCGATTTCGACGCTGCAGCGGTGGCCTCCGCAGATGGGCGCCATGTTGCCATCATGCCACATTTGGAAAGAAGCATGTTTCCATGGAACTGGCCTCACTATCCGGATGGAAAGCTCAACCATGAAGTTACGCCATGGTTAATAGCATTTCGGGATGCTTATGACTGGGTGAAATCTGTTACCACCGTAAATGCTCAATAATTGCTTCTTATCAGTTGATTTAATAAAATAATTAAACATGCAAGTGGCAACCAAAGAATTATTGGTCAAAAAATTCGATCTGCAGCCACATCCTGAAGGTGGTTATTTCAAAGAGACTTACCGGTCTGGAGATGTCATCTCGCGAAGTGGTCTTCCAGACCGTTTTCCTGGAGCGAGAACCGCTTCTACAGGGATATATTTCCTTTTGGAACAAGGTAACTTTTCAGCATTTCACCGTATCAAATCCGATGAAATGTGGCATTTCTATGAAGGTGACATGATTGAAATATTCACCATTAAACCAAATGGTGTGCTGGAGAAAATCAAATTGGGACGAAATATAGAAAACGGAGAGGTCTTTCAGGCTGTAATTCCTGCAGAGTGCTGGTTTGCCTCTCGGGTTAATAAGCATGGTGAATATGGGTTGGTAGGCTGTACCGTAGCTCCTGGTTTTGATTTTATGGATTTTGAATTAGCAGATCGCAAAGAATTGATCGAACAATTTCCACAACATGAAGAAATCATAACCACACTAACAAGGATATTTCCCTGAAAATCAGATAGTCAAGAAATGAATGGAAATTTTAATGCATTTTTTTAACAAAAATTTGACCTTACATTTCATTAATTGAAACAAATAACTACTTTTGTACTCCCAAAATAAGGGGTATCAAAATTGTCCGATGGTGTAACTGGCAACACGTCTGATTTTGGTTCAGAAGAGTCTAGGTTCGAGCCCTAGTCGGACAACCAAAAATAATCCCGGAGATTTCCGGGATTATTTATTTTAAAACTGCAATTGGGTCAATGTCATCAGTAAAAATCTTCGCAGGTTCAGGTTCCAAAGATCTGGCAGAAAAAATTTCCTCATTTTACGGTAAACCGCTGGGTAAATGTACTTCTCAGAAGTTCAGTGACGGAGAGTTATCATTCTACTTCGACGAATCCGTTAGAGGTTGTGACGTTTTCCTGATTCAATCGACCTGCCACTCTTCCGATGCAATCATGGAATTGCTCCTGATGATTGATGCAGCCCGAAGAGCAAGTGCTGCGTATGTGACTGTTGTTGTCCCCTACTTTGGATATGCCAGGCAAGACAGAAAAGACAAACCAAGGGTATCTATTGCAGCTAAATTAATGGCCAATGTACTCACTTCTGCCGGTGCAAATCGATTGATGACATGCGATTTACATGCCGGACAGATACAAGGCTTTTTTGACATACCTGTGGATCACCTGAATGGTTCTGCAATACTTGTCCCATACATTAAAAGCCTTAAGCTTGAGAACCTCATATTTGCAACGCCGGATGTAGGTGGAACAGCAAGAGCAAGAAGCTATGCCAAATACTTCCAGGTGGACATGGTGGTATGTGATAAACATCGAAAAAGGGCCAACGAAGTAGCTTCTATGCAGGTAATTGGTGATGTAACCGATGGGGATGTGATATTGGTAGATGATATCGTAGATACCGCCGGAACCATCTGCAAAGCAGCAGATCTATTAAAAGAAAAAGGTGCGCGTTCCGTGAGGGCCGTATGTACACACGGCGTACTTTCAGGAAAAGCATTTGAAAATATTGAGAACTCAGAGCTGGAGGAATTAATCATAACAGATACTATTCCTCAGGTTCAGAAAAGCAACAAAATCAAAGTTTTGACAGTTGCGGACCTGTTCTCCAAAGCGATCAGGAAAATCCATGATCACGAATCAATAAGTTCATTATTTATTAATTAATCATACATCAAATGAAAACTTTAGAGATTATAGGGTATAAAAGAGCAAATCTCGGAAAGACTGAAGCTAAAAGGTTAAGAGCTGAAGGGATGGTTCCAGGCGTACTCTATGGTGGTAAAGAGCAAGTGCACTTTGCTGCTCCGACAATTTTGTTTAGAGATCTGGTATACACACCAAATGCTCACTTTGTAAACCTTAACATTGAGGGGGATGAGTACAGATGTATACTTCAGGACATTCAATTTCACCCGGTAAGTGAAATGATCCTACATGCTGATTTCTTACTTCTACAAGATGATAAGAAAGCAAAAATGGATATCCCGGTGAGAATACAAGGATCTGCTCCTGGTGTTCAGGCTGGAGGTAAATTGATCATGAAGCAACGAAAACTAAGAGTTGAGGCACTGCCAAACGACATGCCTGACTTTATCGATGTTGACGTAAGCAAACTATCTTTGGGTAAATCGGTGAAAGTTGGAGAAGTGGCTACTGGCAACTTCGACATCATCAACAGCCCATTGGTTTCTATTTGCTCAGTAGAAGTTCCTAGAGCACTCAGAGGTAAGAGCGCTGAAGAATTGGAGGAAGAGGAAGAAGCAGGTGCTGAATAATCTTTTTCAAGACAATAAAATCAGATCCTGCTCTGTACAAGGGCAGGATTTTTTTTGCGCTAATTTTTTAACATTGCATCATGAAATATTTGGTAGCAGGACTAGGTAACATAGGACCGGAATATGAACTCACCCGTCACAACATAGGCTTTCTGGTACTTGACAGGATGGCTGACGAGCATGGCGTTTCATTTAAAACAGAAAGGCATGCCTACAAATCCGAATTAAAATACAAAGGAAGATCTATTCACCTGATCAAGCCCACCACCTACATGAATCTCAGTGGCAAGGCGATAAACTATTGGCTGCAGGAGCTTAAAATCCCAAAAGAAAATCTACTGGTAATTGTGGATGACCTGGCACTCCCCTTTGGCAACCTGCGCCTCCGAACAAAAGGCTCAAGTGCAGGGCACAATGGACTCAAAAACATTGAGGCAATGACAGGGGGTCAAAACTATTCCCGCATCAAATTTGGTATTGGTGACGACTTCCCTAAGGGCCGCCAGGTAGACTATGTTTTAGAGAGTTTTAGCCGAAATGAACTTGACGAACTACCTACCAAAATGGACAAAGCCTGCGAAATGATACTTTCATTTTGTACAATAGGAGCACAAAGAACCATGAATCAATTCAATGATTAAGTCATTTTATTGAAATATTTATTCGTTTTTGGCTGTATTATTGATTGAATCAAAAAAATATTTCCATCATTTTATAAAATATTTCCGTTTTTATTTGGAACTAGAAACCATCTGTCTATAGTTTTGTGGTACGACGATTAGTTCAAATCCATTTGAGCTATAGTTTATAAAGAAGAGGCGAGAGACAGGCTCAATGACCCTCTGGCAACCTGCGGGTGTTCCGAAAGGTGCCAATTCCTGATCCCGTAAACATCCGGGAGAATATAAATGATAATGAACGATGAAAAATCTATTCGAAGGTCGTAAATCAAGTACGAAATCCAAGAACAAATCATTCCTGTTTCAATTCCCTAATTTCATTAACCTAAGGGCCAGGATGTGTATGTGTTGTTGTTGCTAACAACACCGTAAATTCTGTATACTCAATCTCAGGATTTACATTAGAGAATGCCACCGCTGTATTCTTTACTATTCAATTAAACTTCTTTTGAACAAAAAATCACAAAGATATGTCTGGTAACGGTCAATCAAATTATAACAATAATTCAGCTAATCAATTTAACAATTCACTGGCACAAGGCCAGCAGTCAAAGTATGCTGAACCAGGAAAAGTAGAAACCATATCTGTCCTTTCTCAGGACCTGGATTTCTCCAAATACAAAAAACAGGTAATAGCAGATATTTAAGTCAACATGGATCAGCATATTTTCAAATACACAAAAACATTTACCCTGGAATCCGGGGAGACTTTACCTGGCTTTGAGTTAGCCTACCATACGGCTGGTCAGTTAAACGAAACTGGAGATAACGTTATATGGGTTTGCCATGCATTGACAGCAAATTCTGACGTTAGCGATTGGTGGAAGGGCCTGTACGGAAAAGGCAAACCTTTAAACCCGGAAAAACATTTCATTATCTGCGCCAATATACTGGGCTCATGCTATGGGTCAACGGGTGCATTAAGCATAAACCCCGAAACAAAAGAACCATTCTACCATGACTTCCCTGTTTTTACCATCAGGGACATTGTGGCCTCATTGGATTTACTTAGAAAATCTCTGGGAATTAACAAGATTCACACGCTCATTGGAGGAAGTCTTGGTGGTCAGCAGGTTTTGGAATGGGCCATTTCCAATCCTTCGTTAATAGAAAGGCTGATACCTGTTGCAACCAACGCCCAGCATTCACCATGGGGTATTGCATTTAATGAATCTCAAAGAATGGCGATAGAGGTAGACCCAACATGGAAAAATAGAGACGATAATGCCGGTTTAGCCGGTATGAAGGCAGCAAGATCTATGGCGTTATTGAGTTACCGGGATTACAAAACTTATCAGCGGTCTCAAAAGGAAGAGCACAATGAGACCATCGATGGGTTCAAAGCCAGTAGCTATCAGATTTACCAGGGTGAAAAATTAGCCAAAAGGTTTGACGCATTTGCCTACTGGTATTTGAGTAAAGCCATGGATAGTCACAATGTGGGTAGAGGAAGAGGATCTGTGAAGGAAGCTCTGGGACAAATCACTGCCGAAACATTGATAGTGAGCATTAATACAGACAATCTATTCCCGGTGAAGGAACAAGTATATTTATTCAACAATATTGAAAACGCTCATTTAGAGATCATTGAATCGGGATATGGACATGACGGATTCCTGACTGAAACAGAGAAACTCACCCCAATTCTAAATGATTTCCTTAAACACACTGGCAAAAAACACCAGGTAAAAGAAGAATTAGCTGCATGAAAGAATTAATTGTAGGGTTGTTTGGCCATGGGTGTGTGGGCAAAGGACTGGAGGAAATTGTAAACCATGTAGAAGGTGAGCCCATTTCCATCAAAAAGATTTGCGTAAAAAATCCTCAAAAGCCCGGAAGAGAAAACAAAAAGCTGTTCACAACAGACCAGGAGGTCATTTTCAATGACCCTGATATTAACATGATCGTTGAGGTGATCGATGATGCTGATGAGGCTTACCGAATAGTAAAAAGAGCGCTATTAGCCAGCTATCCGGTAGTCACTGCCAATAAAAAAATGATTGCCACTCATTTCACGGAATTGACCAATATCGTGAAGGAAACCAATGGGTTATTACTATATGATGCAGCAGTTTGTGGCGCAATCCCATTGATTACCAACCTTCAGAATCATTTTTCATTTGACAGTATTCGATCAATACAGGGTGTGTTTAATGGCACTACCAACTACATCCTGACTAAACAACATGAAGAAGGAAAATCATTCGAAGAGGTATTGCTTGAGGCACAAAAACTTGGGTTCGCAGAAACCGATCCTACGGCTGATATCGATGGATTTGATGCCAAATACAAATTAAAGTTGGTAATAGCTCATGCCTATGGGATCGATGTGAATGTGGATCACATTCCTATGTTTGGCATTCGGTCCATTAAAAGTGAAGATGTAAAGTATGCCATCAACAGGGGACTAAAAATTAAACTTCTGGCAAAATCTGCTATCATAAAAGATCAACTGATTGCATATGTAGCTCCAACTTTTGTCAATGAAAGTAATACCGCATATAGTGTCGAGCTGGAAAACAACTATGCTGAAATCAACGGATCTTTTACCAATCAGCAATTGCTGTATGGTAAAGGAGCTGGCAGCCACCCTACTGGAAGTGCGGTATACGCTGATCTACGGGCAGTATTGAAAGGTTTTAGCTATAATGGAAATGTACAGTCGTCTGCATCTTATGACATCAATGCATTGGTGGAAGTGTTTGTTAGCAGTAATGATATCAGCAAGGTCGAATCGATACCGTTTTTAGAAGACTACCAGTCATACGCTTCAGAAGGTTACTATTACAAGACCGGCAAAGTAAACCTGAAGGATTTACATGATTGTTCGTCGGATGGTTTATTTGTTAGTTTAATGTCTGATTTGATAGAAGTTGAAAATACTGTTAATCAATCGTTGGAAATGGTTTAAATTGGCAGATTCAATTGCTATGCTAATTTCAAAGACAATACATGTTCGGACTATTTAAGAAAAAGCCCAAAGAACCTACCACCCCACAAATATCTGACATCAATGGAGAAGCGCTTGCTGAAGGTGATCTTGTAATCTCGCAACGATATGATTTAGGAGAGTGTAAAATAGTTCTTGAAGGAATACATTTCTATTATCAGTCAGTAGAAAGCGGTGAAAAAGTGAGTTTTACCAAGATGGTCGATGCAATCACTGGGTTTCAAAAGGTAGTAAAGAAATAACTAGCTCTCATTCTCAAAATACACTTTGTAATAGTTCAATTGCTTTTCCTGATCCACTCCTCTTTCAATCCAGTCCCTTCTTCCATGCACATAGATGTGATAATTCTTGTCTAGTTTAATGACAGACCGTATATATCGCTTGTTGTTTTTAATGGCCGGTTTTGATATTTCAAACTCACTATCCAGATCAAAATTATATTCCTCCGGCAATGTCTGAACAAATTCTTCAAATCCCGCCTTCTTATCCTCTGACTGCAGCACAATCTCCTTAAACTCCTCCTGATTGAATTGATCATTTTCTTTCAGGTATTCAAAAGATCGGTGCATAAAATCTATTTTTTCTATTTGATCAGCGTTCTCCATACCCTGTTCTACGAATCCTTTCACTACATCAATGGTCTGTTGAGTCTTATGAAAGACATCCGTTCGATAATCTACTCCCAGGAAATCGTCTTTCCAATATTTGGCCTGCTCCTGTTTGTTAACATTATCTATCATGGCTACCACATAACCATGCTCATTTTCCACATCAAGGATTACTGCCCCCTTATCTAACTTATTAATATTGATTCCCTGGTCGGCACTAATTCCAAACCCCGTTTCATCAGGATATACTTTCAGAAAGGTGTCTTTGTTCTCGGATTTAAAAATACCAATACCATTCACCACCTGGTCTTCGAAGACAATACCGGTAACTTTTGTAATATATACCTCTCCAGTTTTAATGCTACTGGATTTTGACTTGGTATACAGGAAATTAGAAATTGCCTGTGACACTTCTATAAAATCTGCTTCTCCCTCAAAAATCATCTGACAGAAGCAGAAAACTTCGTTCATTGACAGGTCATGCTCATGAGTAAAATGAAACAGACTATTTGGCTTCTCGAATTTCTTAAAAAAATAGGTCTTTAAAACCAAAGAAAGGTCCTCATCGAGCTGAAGTTCCTCTTCCGATAGGATCACCTCCTTTTCACCCAGGTTTTCACGGATGCTATGGATAGCAAAATTGGTAATTTGAGTATCGCTGAAAAACATAGGCAAAAATTAGTCAATAAATGCATAGTTCCAATACAATTGGAACTTACAATAAACGAGAACTCCGATAGTGCTCAAATAAAAAAGTCCCCACCTCAGAGAAGCGGGGACCACTGATAAAAAGAATAACCCTTAAAATCTATCCTTTTACAGTTTTTATAATTCTTGCTGCTACTTTGTAAGGATCAGCGTTAGAAGCAGGTCTTCTGTCTTCCAACCATCCTTTCCATCCATTTTCTACTGTAGCAATAGGGATTCTTATTGAAGCGCCTCTATCAGAAACTCCGTAGCTGAATTTATCAATTGCCTGAGTTTCGTGAGCACCAGTTAACCTCTGATCGTTATCTGCTCCATAAACCTCAATGTGCGCTTCTACTGTAGGACCAAATGCTTCACAAATTTCACTGTAGATATCCTTAGACGCGCATTCTCTTAACGTAGCGTTCGAGAAGTTGGCGTGCATTCCAGAACCGTTCCAGTCACCTTTGATTGGCTTTGGATGCCAGTTGATCGCCAGACCATAAGCCTCAGCAGTTCGCTCTAAAAGATACCTTGCTACCCATACCTGATCACCAGCCTGAGCTGCACCTTTTGCGAAAACCTGGAACTCCCACTGTCCGGCTGCTACCTCAGCATTGATTCCTTCCACGTTGATTCCTGCTTCCAGACAGAAGTCAAGATGTTTCTCAACAATTTCTCTTCCATAGGCATTATTTGCACCTACCGAGCAATAGTAAGGCCCCTGAGGTCTTGGATATCCCGCTGCTGGGAAACCAAGCGGCTTGTCAGTTTCAGGATCCCACAGGAAGTATTCCTGCTCAAATCCAAACCAAAAGTCATTATCATCATCATCAATGGTTGCTCTGCCGTTTGACTCATGTGCAGTACCGTCTGCATTTAAAACCTCGGTCATCACCAGGTACCCATTTTTTCTGTCAGGATCAGGGAAGATCGCTACTGGTTTCAACAGACAGTCGGAAGAATTTCCTTCAGCCTGCTCAGTTGAACTTCCGTCGAATGACCACATAGGGCAGTCTTCAAGCTTACCTGAGAAATCTTTTACAATCTTAGTTTTGCTTCTTAAACTTTGAGTTGGCTTGTAACCGTCTAGCCAGATGTACTCTAATTTAGATTTTGACATTTTAAATAGTGTTTTAAGGATTATTTAAGGATTATTAAATTCGTTTTAGAATGTAAATACCCCTGCCAATACAAATGATGATAAGCTCCCTGCAAAATCTGTTGCAATGGTAGGATCTGTAGCATCAGCTTCTGTCACTACGATATCCTGAGAAAAGCTATCAATTCTGAATTCAGGAATAATTGTAAGGTTACCAACTGTATAGTTTGCTGATAGTGTCAAATCAATCACACTCTCATCCTCTACCAAAAGTCCCAGACCTTTGTCCTGGAAATACTCACCTCTTACACCTAGCTTTAGGGCATCAGTGGCTGCTACCTGAGCATAAAGCGCACCTCCTACAAAATTGTCTGAAGCAGACGTGGCATTAAGTCCAAGGTAAAGCGCATCAGTAACGTCCCAACCAGTGGTTAAATCAATCTGGAAGAATTCATCATCAAATAATGCATTCAACCATGCTCCACCAGCATCATTGGTATAGCCCAATTGAGCACCTCCGAAGTAAGTATTGTCTGGATTGAAATCAGTAGCATCTGTAGGGTTCAAAATTGCTCCCATGAAACTAAAACCGTTTCCAAAAGCCACATCAGCTTTCAAACCTGTGTGAGAGAACGGTCCATATGAAAACATGTAAGAAGTTGAATAGTTGAAGTTGGAAGAAGGAGAAATCACCTCATAACCAAGGAATGTATTGAAGTTACCCATGGTTAAAGTAACCGCATCACTTACATTCCAATACACATACAACTGATTTACAATATTCAAAGGAGCCGGAGAACCAAATACAGCCTCAACACCTCTTGGACCAAAAACAAGATCAGCAACTGCACCTACTTTTTCGCCTTCATATGATCCAATCACGTTAGCCATACCCAGTGAAAAACCAGGAAGATTAGCAAATGAAGTACCTGGAGCAATTGTTTCTCCAGAGTTAGGATCATTACTGGTATTCAGGTTTGCTCTGAAGTATGCATCAACAGATCCTGAAACAGTGAGTGAAGTTTCCTCAGTTTCCTGAGCGTAAAGTGAAAAAGATAAACCTAATAGCGTCAATAGTATTGCAGTAGTATATAATTTTTTCATAATTTTGAAAGTCTTAAATAGTTAATATGATTAATTAGCCCGGGGTTGAATATGTCGCAGTAGTCGTCCCCGGGTGATTTTTTTATAGAGGTTTACTCGTCATAGACGATTGTATATCCTCTGATGCCATGCTCATGGCTATCCATACCTTCTTTCTCATGCTCCTCAGATACTCTGATTCCGGAGATTTTATTCATGATGAAGAAGATTGCGAATGCTAGTGTAAATGAAGCAGCTCCACATGCAGCTACACCAATCAACTGATTAAGGAATGAGTGCTCGGCATTAGTGGAGAAAATACCCACTGCCAGTGTTCCCCAAATACCACAGGTAAGGTGAACTGATACCGCGCCAACAACATCATCCAATTTGAATTTATCAAGCGTGATAGCAGAAAGCACCACTAAAATTCCAGCAATGAATCCTACCAATAGCGCTGGTCCCGGATTGATTACATCAGCTCCGGCAGTGATACCCACAAGCCCTGCAAGCACACCATTAAGGACCATTCCAAGGTCTAGTCTTTTAAATACAAGGTATCCTGTAAGGAATCCACCAAGACCTCCTGCACATGCTGCCAGTGAAGTAGTTACCAATACAAATGAAGTCAGTCCAGGATCTCCAGAAAGCACAGAGCCTCCGTTGAATCCAAACCAACCTAACCAAAGCAGGAATACACCAATTACTGCAAGTGGCACACTAGACCCAGGCTTGTCAATCACTTTGCCGTCTACGTATTTACCAATTCTTGGTCCAAGCACGATAATTCCGGCAAGTGCTCCCCATCCACCTACAGAGTGAACTAATGTAGAACCCGCAAAATCATAGAAACCTAAGTCATGAAGGAATCCATATCCCCATTTCCAGCTTCCGATAACCGGGTAAACAAGTCCGACAAATATTACAGTGAAAATAAGGTAAGAGCTGATCTTAATTCTTTCAGCAACAGCTCCAGAAACTATAGTAGCAGCTGTAGCCGCAAACATTCCCTGAAACAGGAAGTCTGTCCAATATGTATAACCGCCTCCTACATAAGCAGTAGATGTTCCACCTTCAGGAAGAGAAAGGAAAAATCCAGCAAAGCCGAAGATTTCATTTCCTACACCATCTGCAAAACCAGGATACATCAAATTGAAACCACATATAAAATAGGTAAGCAATCCGATGATCGGCGTAAGTGTATTCTTAAATAAAATGTTCACTGTGTTTTTGGCCTGACCAAAACCAGCTTCTACACCCGCAAAACCCAGGTGCATAATAAATACCAATGCTGTACACAGCATCATCCAAACGTTGTTTGCAGTAAAGAGACCAAGATCCCCCACCACAGCTTCGGTTGTTGCTGCTTCAGCAACCTCCGCAGTTGCTACTGCTGCATCTGCCAGTAACAAACCTGAATCCAACAAAGAAGTAATTAAGTTCGACATTTCTACTTTTTTATAGGTTAGTAATAAAATACCCGTTAAAACATTGCAAAAGCTTCAATGAAATCGCTTTTACATTAAAAACATTTGAACAAGAATACGGTAGTATTACGTTAAAGGCAATAGGGCGGGTTAATAATTACACTATTTTCAAGAAAAAATACGTAATTTTAAAAATATCCGATCCAATAGGTACCCACGAAACCTCCATTTGACAATATTTCAAAAAAAGTAGGGTGTTTTTTAAAGCAAATCGATGGTTTTATTGGAATTATGCAATGAATTCAGGCTTTAATACAAGAGTTTTAGTGCTCAAATTCTGAATAATCTCAAAAATGGGTGATTTTTTTACCTGATTTTTCAATTTTTTATAAAAAACGGAAGAAAATATAATTTTCAGAACCTTAAAAACTCATCTTTTCAACTTTTTAAGATTGATAAGTTAATTTTAGAACCTAATAAATAAATATTTTCAGAATTTTGACAGATGTATGGTGGCAATGTCTGAACTGCCGATATAAAAAAAGCCCTCACAAAGGAGGGCTTTCGTATGATTATTTCTTACGTATAATTACTTAGCTGATCACCGCGCCATTATCAGCGACTTCATGTGGTTGCAACAGCTTCAAACTTCCATCAGCATTTTCAGCCATCAG
This sequence comes from Cyclobacteriaceae bacterium, assembly GCA_965243755.1. Taxonomy (GTDB): domain Bacteria; phylum Bacteroidota; class Bacteroidia; order Cytophagales; family Cyclobacteriaceae; genus JANSWY01. The sequence goes on along the minus strand of CBDEVW010000006.1, from coordinate 532,627 downwards.
GATCATTCCCTGCGATTCAACTCCCATGATTTTCCTGGGTGCAAGGTTACACAATACCGTTACCTGCTTCCCTACCATCTCTTCAGGGGTAAAGAATTTTGCAATACCGCTTAATATCGTTCGCTGATCCAAACCTGTATCCACTTTAAATTTCAGCAACTTATTAGATTTAGGCACCTTTTCAGCCTCCAGAATGGTGGCTGTTCTCAAATCCATTTTCATGAAATCATCGAAAGTAATCTCAGGCTTGGCAGGTGCTACTGCTACATCCTTTGATTCATTAGCTTTCTTCGTTGCTTCTAACTTCTGCACTTGTTCTTCCACTGTTTTATCTTCTATCTTCTCAAATAATAAACTTCCTTTCTTCACCTCATCCCCGGCACTCAGTAATTCAATACCTCCTGCCCTGCTCCAGTCAAGGGTCTTTAGGTTGAGCATATCCGTGAGCTTCTCTACTGTAAATGGCAAAAACGGCTGGGAAAGAATAGTAAGGTTTGCTGCTATCTGCAATCCTATATTCATTATGGTCTTCACGCGCTCCTCATCCTCCTTCACTTTCTTCCAGGGCTCAGTGTCTGCAAGATATTTATTACCTAGTCTTGCCAGGTCCATCAGGTGGTTAAGCCCCTCTCTGAATTTGAATTGCTCCAATGATTGCTCAATTTTTTCCGGGAAAGTCGCCAATGCTTTGATCACCTCTTCATCTATTCCCTCCAATTCATTTCTACCCGGTACCTTACCGTTATAGTATTTATGAGTCAGTACCAGCGCCCGGTTAATGAAATTACCGTAAATCGCAACTAACTCATTATTATTCCTGGCCTGAAAATCCTTCCAGGTAAAATCATTGTCTTTACTTTCCGGAGCATTTGCAGTCAGCGCATACCTTAATATGTCCTGTTTCCCAGGAAATTCCTCCAGGTATTCGTGAAGCCATACTGCCCAATTCCTTGATGTGGAAATTTTATCTCCTTCCAGGTTCATAAATTCATTGGCCGGTACATTATCAGCCAGGGTATAACCTCCGTGCTCCATCAACATGGACGGAAAAATGATGCAATGGAAAACAATGTTGTCCTTACCTATAAAGTGAACCAATTTAGTGTTTTCATCTTTCCAGTAAGGCTCCCATCGATCACCAAGCAATTCCTGAGTGGCTGTAATGTATCCAATTGGCGCATCAAACCACACATACAGCACTTTCCCTTCCGCATCCTTCAAAGGAACCTTCACACCCCAGTCAAGATCCCTGGTCATGGCTCTTGGTTGCAAACCCTGATTCAGCCACGACTTACATTGGCCAAAAACATTAGGTTTCCACTCCTCATGCTGATCGATGTATTGCTCGATTTTAGGTTGTAGTTCATCCAGGGGCAAATACCAGTTCTTTGTTTTCTTTAAAACCGGCTTCCCACCAGACAGAGTAGATTGAGGATTAATCAATTCGGTAGGACTGAGAGAGGTGCCACACTTTTCACACTGGTCACCGTAGGCATTTTCATTACCACAATTAGGGCAGGTTCCTACAATGTATCTATCCGCCAAAAACTGACCCGCCGATTCATCATAATACTGCTCAGACTCACTCTCTTTGAATACACCTTTATTATATAAGGTCGTAAAGAAGTCCGCTGAAGTCTTGTGATGAGTTTCATTGGACGTCCGAGAATAAATATCAAAACTGATCCCGAATGACTCAAAGGACTCTTTTATTTGTTTGTAGTACTTGTCCACTACCTGCTGAGGAGTCACGCCCTCATTCCGGGCCTTCAATGTAATGGGTACGCCATGTTCATCTGTCCCGCTTACAAACACCACGTCCTCACCTTTCGCCCGAAGGTACCTCACATAAATATCTGCAGGAATGTAGCAACCCGCCAGATGACCTATGTGTATAGGACCATTTGCATAAATCAGCGCCGCAGTTACGGTATATCTATCCCATTTTTTTTGCTCAGCCATATCTCTCAACGATTAAGGTGGCAAATATAGTTTTTTCACTTTGCAGTTAGGAAATTCAAATGGAAAGATTTGCCTGATCATTAGAATTCCGCACTAGCCCACGCATTTGCCACCGCACAGCAGCCAGCCGCGTGTCAGCCTCCAACCGCCCCAACCCATTTCGGTCTGCCACAGCTCCTTTGGCCTCACCAGATTACTCGTCTAAAAATGGTAATACAAGTCTCCCACACACCGTTATTTTGAAGTGCAGGTGTGAATAAAACAGACAGATAGACAGGATGGACAAACTATCCTTCCTGTATTTCTTTAATCAAATTTTCCAGTTCATGCCTGTAGTGGATCAGTACGGTAATTCCATCTACGTCCAAAGGAAGGAAATGCATACTTTTTTCACTGGTTTCAATTTCTGAATCGTTGAGTTCCAACATATAGTAGTAATCCTCATCCCCACCCATCTTCTGAAACCCATTGTTGACGAAATCTTCTTCAGTTAGTTGGATTCCCATGTAATCCTCACTACTCTGAGACATTTCATTGATTTGCTCTTCGGAAGTGATGTGCACCTCTTCTCCAGACTTCTTCAATAGTATGTTACCCACTCTCAGGTTTTCAAAATCCAATTGTTCCATGATTGATATTTAAATAGATTCTATAGGAAATTTAAATATTTTCTATCAGAATGTTACCACAACACACCAATCGATCTGATGATGATGTCGTTAAAATTTCGATGAATTGTGTAAGAAATTGGATCAATTAAAGACCAACAGTTAAATATTGATTCAAAACAACTATGAAACTAAAAGGTCAAAAACTTAAAATTACATTACTAGGAGTTCTGGTTGCATTTCTGACCACAATTAACGGAAATGCACAAAACCCGGAGAGCTCTTTGCTTTGGAAAATTGAAGGCCAGAACCTGGAACAACCATCCTATTTGTTTGGCACTATCCATTTGATCTGCGAAGAAGATTTACGGTTTATGGATAAAGTGGAAGAAACCCTGTTGCAATGTGAAACAGTGGTTATGGAATTGGATTTGGACCAACCCGGGTTTGCTACAAAAATGCAACAGCAGATGTTCCATCCTGAAATGAAAAACTTCAGTAAAAACTTAACGCAAGACCAAAAAGAAACACTGAATACTTTTTTCACAGAAAACTTTGGCGCAGGATTGGATCAATTAGGCGTGATGAAACCCTTTGCGCTCCTAACAATGCTGTACACAAAGTATGTAGGTTGTGACGATATACGGTCCTATGAACTACTCATCTCGGCACTTGCCAAAGCCAATAAGATGGAACTCAGAGGATTGGAAACCATCGCGTCTCAGATGAGTCTTTTTGACCAGATTCCAGAAGAAGAAATGATTGAATGGCTAATTGATGGCACAGATATAAAGAAAAATCAAGAAATGTTTAACGGAATGGTCTCCGCTTACCACTCCACTGACTTAAATCAAATCTATGATTACATTATTGAATCCAGTCCGGAAATGACAACTTACAGCGACTTATTACTAACCACCAGAAATAAAAACTGGATTCCTCAGCTGATTGAAGAAATTGGCCAGGCACCAACCTTTATTGCCGTTGGTAGCGGTCATCTTGCTGGTAGTGACGGCCTGGTCGCACTCCTACAGAAAGAAGGATACCAATTAACGCCCATTAAACTCTGATCTGAAATAATTAAGAAACTTAAGAAGCGGATACGTCGATATCCGCTTCCCAACTTTATAGGTTAATCGTAATCTTTTTGCCCCCTTCCCCAACTATAAAACTGGCTTTTTCAAAAGAAGGAGGACCAAATACGATGGTCGGGTTATTGGAAAAGCCAAATGGTTCAGAAGGGAAACCCACAAAATTGGTGTCCAACTCCTTGTTTTCATTTTTGTCATGGTAAACTGCTACTGCATACCTACCCGCTGGCACGAGAAACTCGAATGTCATGCGGTCGGTATTCCCTACTGGTTTCCTCATGGCTTCTACCACCTCATTGGACAAAAACTTCCCTGTCTCGTTGTAAACACTGATTGCCATAAGCCCTTTCAATTCTTTAATATCAGTCACTTCAACAGACAAAACAAATTTATTGTCCTGCGCCAACAGTGAATTTGTGCCTAGCAACAGTAACATTAGTACATAAATTTTCATGTGTATATAATTCTGATTTTAACGGTCACCGGTTCGCCGGCGCGATGGAATGTTCTGGGACGTTTTGAACCAAATATTGTCATTTGCACCTCTTATATTCATACTTGGTTGGTATAGCATTTCCTTTATGAACATTTCATGTGAGTTATTTTGAGTTTAAGGGCAAGATAGTCCAAACCTGCTGCCGTTCGTCCAAACCGATGGACATGGACTTATACAATAATACTCTAACCATACATCAATCAATTTGTTATACAGGAATTAGAATTATTCCCTATTGAACAATAAATTAGGAGTAAACGTTTTGAAGGTATGATCCTGGACTTATTTATCTTAATGATGGCCTTCTACCTGGCTATTCCGTTAGTGGCGGGTTACACTGCTAAAGCCTATGGTCACTCCTTCTGGAAATGGTTTCTCTTCACTTGCCTGCTCCCTGCTGTCTCCTACCTGATTTTATATATAGTCATCACAAGGGATATTCGAAACAACAAGCTCCATAGCCTGCTCACTCAGGAGGAAATAAACTATATGGATCAGGAGGTCAAAAGGCTGATGGCTCACAAATCAGACTCCACGGTTAAAAACCAGCGTGAGAATTGATCAGTTACGGATACTTTAATAACTAATTATTCCCCAATACTTCATTCCTGGTAATTAATACAGTAATTTTGCAGCTTGAATTTTGGACTAGGATGAACAGTATTAGAAATATCGCGATTATCGCACACGTTGACCATGGTAAAACTACTTTGGTTGATAAAATCATTTATGCCACCCAGGAGTTTAGAGAAAACCAGGAGAAAGGCGAATTAATTCTGGACAACAACGATTTGGAGAGAGAAAGAGGCATTACGATCTTATCAAAAAACGTAGCTGCAGAATACAAGGGAGTAAAAATTAATATCATCGACACCCCTGGTCACGCGGATTTCGGTGGTGAAGTGGAACGTGTCCTTAAAATGGCCGATGGTGTGATCCTTCTGGTGGATGCCTTTGAAGGACCTATGCCGCAAACCAGGTTTGTTTTAGGCAAAGCATTATCATTAGGACTTACCCCTATATTGGTGGTCAACAAAGTGGACAAAGAAAACTGTCGTCCCGATGAGGTGCATGAGCAGGTATTTGACCTGATGTTTAATCTCGATGCTACTGAGGAACAGCTTGACTTCACTACTTTATATGGTTCTTCTAAACAAGGTTGGATGTCAACAGATTGGAAGAAACCTACTGATTCAATTCTACCTCTACTGGATGCAGTAATCGATGTAATTCCTCCTGCCCCAAGCCCGGAAGGTGTTCCAGCCATGCAAATTACCTCACTTGACTTCTCTTCTTTTGTTGGAAGAATCGCTATTGGCAGGGTCGTTCAGGGCACGCTGAAAGAAGGCGCGCAACTTGGCCTAAGCAAGAAAAACGGTAGCCTCCAAAAAGTAAAAATCAAAGAGCTACATGTTTTTGAAGGCCTGGGCAAGAAAAAAGTTACTGAAGTAAAAGCCGGAGACATTTGTGCAGTAACAGGAATTGAAGGTTTTGACATTGGTGACACCATCACTGATTTCGAAAAACCACATATCCTTCCCCGAATAGCCATCGATGAGCCTACAATGAGTATGTTGTTTACCATCAACAATTCACCATTCTTTGGGCAGGATGGTAAATTCGTTACATCAAGACATCTTAGAGACAGACTATATAAAGAAACAGAGAAAAACCTTGCACTGAGAATTGAGGACACAGACTCTGAAGATAAATTCATTGTATACGGACGAGGAATTCTTCACTTGTCTGTATTGATTGAAACAATGAGAAGAGAGGGTTACGAACTTCAGGTAGGTCAGCCTCAGGTGATTTTCAAGGAGATCAATGGACAAAAACATGAGCCAATCGAGCATATGGTGGTTGATGTTCCTGAGGAGTTCTCTGGAAAAGTTATTGAGCTGGTAACCCAAAGAAAAGGTGAACTAACCATCATGGAACCGAAAGGAGATGTTCAGCACCTTGAATTTGACATTCCAGCGAGAGGCCTGATTGGATTACGAAACAATATACTTACCGCAACTGCAGGTGAGGCTGTGATGAACCACCGGTTTAAATCCTACGAACCATATAAGGGTGAAATTCAGGGAAGAATCAATGGATCGCTGATTTCCATGGAATCAGGACCTGGAACAGCATATTCCATAGATAAACTACAGGACAGAGGTATTTTCTTCGTTGATCCAGGGGTTGATGTGTACACCGGTCAGGTGATTGGTGAGCACAACAGGTCCAATGATATCGTGGTGAATATTCAAAAAGGCAAAAAGCTCACCAACATGAGAGCTTCCGGAGCTGATAACAACGCAAAGATCGCTCCCGCCAGACAATTTTCACTGGAAGAAGCCATGGAGTACATTCAAAAAGATGAATTGTTGGAAATCACTCCTAAAACATTCAGAATGAGAAAGATCTATCTGGATGAAAATGAAAGAAAAAGAATGTCCAACAAGGTGGAGAGTTAATCAATTGGTTATCGGGCTGGTCAGTGAGGAAGATACTTTCTGACCAGTCCGTAAACTAAAGTACCAGCCAAAGCACTCAATATTGGCACCAAAAAGACCACAAACCCATTGCCTACCAACACATATAGTGGTCCGGGACAAGCTCCAGTGAGTGCCCAACCCAGTCCAAATATTACACCACCAAACAGATAACGGGGAACAGACATTTCGAATTTCTTAATTTTGACCTGTGTGCCATCACCACGTTTCACCTCCAGCCATTTGTACAATTGAAGAAATACGATTCCAAGTACCAGCGCAGAACCTATCACTCCGTACATATGAAATGATTCAAATCGAAACATCTCATAAATCCGGTACCATGAAATAACCTCTGATTTCGTTAAAATCACCCCAAAAACAAGCCCGATCAATAAAAACTTAAAATATTTCATAGCTACATGGATAAAAGGATTGGAATCAGGAAGTTGGTGGAGATCAAACCCCCAATAAAAAATCCGGCTGTTGCTATCATCGACGGAATCTGTAATTCACTTATTCCGCTTATACTGTGCCCTGAGGTACACCCTCCTGCATAACGCGTACCAAAGCCAACCAAAAAACCACCAATCACCATCATGATGAAACCCTGAATACTGAGAATATTTCCCCAATTGAAGATTTCCAACGGAATATAGGCCTTCCCTGGATCAGTAATACCAAATTTATGTAGGGAATCAACAGTTTCGATGCTTAATGCAATAGTGTGATCTGCAGGCATAAGGAACCGATTGGCAACATACCCACCACCAATAGCGCCAACAACAAATACTATCAGCCAATCATATTTTTTCCAGTCAAACTTGAAGTAGGATATCCATTGACCTGCACCACCCAATGAGCATGCCAGTTCAAATGATTTAGAAATCCCAAACCGCTTACCAAAATGAAGCATGAGGATCATAACAAGCGCCAGTAGAGGCCCTGCCACATACCATTCCCAGGTTTGCCTTAATAATTCCAGCATCGCTAATAGTTCTGATTTGTGTCAAAACCAATTATGCTGAAAAAATGTTCATTTCACAACGTTCTACTGATGATCTATGATGACTTTTCGATTAACAGTACTTTTTTCTTTATCAATAGAAAGAATATAAATACCATCCATCAAATCTCCCAGGTCATAGTAGTTGTCTGCCTCGTATTCAAATGATTTCACCAACTTACCATCCATCGTGGTAACCCGCACCTGATGTACTACACCCGATGATTCAATTGTGATACCACCACCAGTGGGGTTTGGATATACGGAAGCGTCCTTTTGTATAGCATCCGCAGAAGAAGTGACCGTATTGCCTCCATCGTCCTGCAAACTAACATCTCCTTCAAACCATGGGAATATTTGCACATCATCATTGAATCTTGCCAGCGTTCCCTTTATGGTAAATAGTCCATCCGGGGGTGTACTTCCATCATAAAAAGATTCTCCTCTGTCAATCCTGATGATAAAGTCTGTACCATTTGACGATGCATCAACATTCACTCCACTTCCGTCATCTATTGCCAGCGTGGGCCATTGACTGGCGTCCAGCAAAGCCACGTTGTTCAATGCTACATAGGACCCCTGAAAATCACTCGTCACACTAAGATCACTTACTGAAATACTAACCGGATCAGGAAGAGGGTTGGATGAATTGATTACTTCAACAGAAATGACCGCTATTTGCTGTTGGCTAGCGAATGAGCCTACTGTACCTCTTATTAAGACACTATCACCAGGGCTTACCAATCCAAAGTTGTCATCATGAAATATGTTAATCCCACCTGTATTGTCCTGAATGAAGTATTGCCCATTACTAAAGCCGTAATCCGGGGTTGTAACAATAGCTTTAACTGTCACATTTTCATCATTCATTTGTTTTGCCTCAGCAATAGTTGATATAGAAGCCTCTCCACCAATACCAGATACCATTACCTCCTTAAGCAATGCACCATCGCTAGTGTGAGCAATAGCGCCGCTGTACTCTCTTTCCTCTGTTGGTGAAAACCTCACATAAATGGTCTGGTCTTCTACGGTTCCTGACAATTGTGTTAAAGTTAATTGAGAGACAAAGGTGCTATTGTCAGTGGAAATTTGAAATCCATCTGGGGCGACTATTGAAATATCGGTACTCAATGAAGTTCCTGACACAACATAGCTTGAGGTACCGCTTTCTGCACCAACTGCAACATTCCCAAAATCACTCCCGAATCCAACTGTGCTAATTGAAATGAATGCACTTACTTCACCAAATATCTCACCAACCCATTCAGGGTGATCAACAAACGGGTTTCTATTGCCCTGATAATCTGCGAATATTCTTTCATTTCGGTCTATTTCCTCCTGACTCACGGGATCAAGCACATGCCATTCCAACAGGGCTGAAAACTTACCATGTTCTGGTTTGCCACTTTCAGTGTAATAATCCACTACAGCCAAATCAAATGTCGAACTATTGTACCTGACATCCATATAGAACATCATTCTGGCAACATCGCCCTTTACTTCATCCCTGGGTTCCCATGCATCAGAATTGGTGTAGGTATCTGGAGCTTCACCCTGTACGTTGGCTTCAATGTGATCCACATAGTCAAAATCTTTGTTGCTTTTATCTGAATTTACAGAGGCGTCAGCTGGTCTCAAGTGATGTACATCCCTGTAAGCAGTATCTGATTCATTTGGGAAGCCTTTTGATTTAGCCCAGACGTGCTCCCTGTTCCAATCATCAGCACCACTTCCTATCAACTGCTTATCGATAGACCTATTAGAGTAGAATAAAATAATATTATCCGGATTATTAGGGTCCTCGTCGATATCCCTGATAATTTCCCGCACTTCGGAATAGGTGAAAGTTGTATGATTTCTGATGATGCGGTGAAGTTCTGCCTTTAATTCCTCACCAGTTAATCCTTCTGCTGATTGGTAATATTCGCTTGTACTTTGTGCTTCTAATCTTGCCTGGTTACAAAAAATAAGAAGCGAGAGGATTAATCCTAGTTTGATTGATTTTAACATGGATGCAATTGGGTTAATTACGGGCGCAAAAATACATCCTTTCAAGCAATTAACCCTTTCAATTGAGGATAATGATTCGATTAACCTTATTCACCTTCTAAAATAAGTGCTGCAGCTCCCAAAATGGCAGCATTTTTATTCATCATACCAGAGGGCAGCAACTTCACTTTTCCCTGGTAAATAGGCAATAAACTTTCCTCCAATTGTTTTTGTGTAGGTTCAAATATCCATTTTCCGGACTTTGCCAATCCACCCAGCAGGAAAATGGCCTCCGGGTGTGAAAAAGTCACAAAATTGGCCAATGCTTTTCCTAATATCCGGCCGGTCATCTGGTAAGCCTCCAGAGCAATTGGATCCCCTTTTTCCGCCAGCTCAGTAATATATTCCCCATGCAGGTCGTTGAAAGAGACATCTCTTAATGGGCTTTCATCCAGTAAATCTGCCAGCAGGTGAAAAATGGTTCTCTTTAATCCGGTAGAGGATACATAGGCCTCCAATCCACCTCTACGCCCCATTCCAGTCATTCTTCCTCCTTCTTCAATCACCACATGACCGAGTTCTCCTGCCATGGCATCATGACCGTATATCAATTTACCATTACTTACTATCCCACTTCCCAGTCCGGTTCCCAGCGTAATGACCATAAAATCATTCATATCCCGTGCATTGCCGTAGATTTTTTCTCCTATGGCTGCAGCATTGGCATCATTGGTGATTTTGATGGGCAGGTCAATTATTTTACCCAGTTCTGATACAAAAGGCACAATTCCTTTCCAATCCAAATTAGGCGCATGCTCGATGGTACCCCGGTAATAATTGGCGTTGGGTGCACCTATCCCAATGCCTATTAGTTGGTAATCCCCATCAATTTTCTTTTCCAGTTGATGAATGTGGTCTACTAAAGCTTTTTGATATGCCGCCAACTCCCTGTAGTCTTTGGTGGGAAAATCACAATGAGAAAGGACCTCTCCTTCCTGATCTACTATTCCTACCTTAGTTAGCGTTCCTCCTATATCAACTCCGACTACTAATTCTCGCATTATTCAGTCTATTTTTTTAAAATTATTTCAAAAAGCTTCATTTTATTTTACAGGAAAGACAAATATATTGGATAAAACCTATTAATAACCGCAATCTCACGAACATTATTTTGAGCAATCGATTGCATTTTCATTTTGCTCATAAAAATTTAAATATTGATGCAATATCAATTGGCAAAATCAAACATTTTGACTGATCAATTGATTAATTTGCATCTATCTTTTAACCAGCTCATTTTCATAATTTGTGAACCGTTATTGAACTGTGAAGTACTCATTTATTATTTTTCTACTATCTGTTATTACCCTTGGAGCTTGTCAGATCAAGGTCCCAAGCAAGCAACCCAATGTGATCATCATAATGGTGGATGACCTGGGCCCAACTCAATTAGGGACATACGGCAGCACTTTCTACAACACACCAAATATTGATAAGCTAGCTAAAAACGGCATGAGGTTTAACAAAGCCTATGCTGCCGCACCACTAGGCACACCTAATACCGCATCGATTCTCACTGGTAAATACCCCGCAAGAATGGGCATTACTAATGATATAGACATCAACAAGCCAGACAACAGAAAATTATTAGAACCAAGGTCCGGAAATTGGCTTGACTCTGCAGAATTAACTTTTGCTAAAAGCTTAAGTCAGGAAGGATATAAGGTTTCATTTGTAGGACAATGGAAATTTGAAGGCAGTACTGATGGTATATCGACTGACATCTTAAACCTGGGGTTTACAGAATCTAATGTCACCCCAAAGGGCATCAGCGCTCCACCAAGTGACCCTCATTTTGTTCAATCCCTAACAGAGAAATCAATCAAATTCATCAAAAACAATAAAGACGATCCTTTTTTATTGTTCATATCTCATCACACTTTATCGGAAACACTCACCGAGGAAGAATCTCTGATTGCCAATTACCATGAGGATCCGCTATCTCAACAGGACGAAAATCATCCTATTCTGGGAGCAATGATTGAGCGACTGGATATGGGGGTTGGGAAATTACTGCAGTTTTTGGAAGCTGAAGCTATGCTTGAAAACACCATCATTATATTCACTTCCGATAACGGAGCTGATCACACGACAATTCCTCAAAAGGGACTAAAAGGTGGAAAAGGGACCTTCTTCGAGGGTGGATTACGTGTACCTTTAATTATCAGCTGGCCCGGGAAAATAAGAAGTGGTTTAGTCAATAATGTAAAAATCAGTGCGATTGACCTAATGCCTACTATACTTGGTTTGACTGACCAGTCCACCGAAGCATTGGATGTAGATGGCATAGATTTATCTGCTATGCTGCTTTCAGGGAAAGGGGTTTCAAGGAATACGTTGTATTGGCACTACCCTCATTACAACACAAAAGCTGGAATGTCTCCGGCAGGTGCTATCATAAGCAGTAACTATAAATTGATCGAATGGTATGAAGGTCGATATGGGCTGTCAAACCATTATGTAGAATTATACGATATAGAAATGGATCCCACGGAGAGTGAGAACCTGGTAAGAAAACGACCTCAAAAAGCCGATGAACTGCTAAAATACCTGCAATCGTGGCGACAATTGATGGGTGCCAAAATGCCTTCTGAAAGGAGAATAAATGCTGCTGGTGAGTAGTATAGAGGCATTTGTCCCGATTTTTACATAATTCATCTAAATTTGTTATCGTATTCAACCAGAATCGAGTATATTTTGGTAATATAGTATCTGGATTTACCGTGGAATATTAAAAGCCATTTATTGCTATGGACTTATTAATTATGGCCAGTGTGCCGGCAGTCATGTTGTTTTTGTCACTTGTGCTATTTTCTGAGAAAAAGTCTCTGAAAATAGTTGAAGGAGGCCTTTATAGTATCAAAAACGCGAAAGGCCAATACGGTATGCTCAAAATCCTTAAGATTGAAGACAGCATACTTCACAGCATTGTGTTCCGCCAACTTTTCCACGCCCGACCAAGAAGGGTAGACTTCTCAGCACTTTCTACCAGACCCCGGTATGTTAAGATCGAAAGAAGGAAGTTTGGAAAGTGGTATGCTGAACTATTGGGCACCATGGATGTAAAACCAAGAGAAATAGCCAAATACCTCGAAAATACCAACAATTAGTATTCCAACTGAAATCTCTATCTTAGCGCCACATTTTGTGCTAATATGAAAAACGGCAAAGCGGCGTTAGGCTTTATTTTCATTACCGTAGTAGTAGATGTGGTAGGGATGGGAATTATCATTCCAGTGCTACCCAATCTCATTGCAGAACTTATTGATGGCACCATCAGTGAAGCTTCTATCTACGGAGGATGGCTGATTTTTGCCTATGCGATCATGCAATTTCTATTTGCTCCGGTTCTGGGAGGCTTGAGTGATCAATTTGGAAGAAGGCCGGTGCTGTTATTTTCACTGTTTGGTTTTGGATTAGATTATTTATTCCTGGCCGTGGCACCAACCATTGGCTGGCTATTCGTTGGAAGGTTGATTGCAGGCATCACTGGAGCCAGTTTTACCACAGCTTCTGCATACATTGCCGATGTGAGTCCCCCTGAAAAGAAAGCTCAAAACTTTGGACTTATTGGTGCAGCTTTTGGCCTGGGTTTTATCATTGGTCCCGCTATCGGTGGTGTTCTGGGTGAATACGGAAGCAGAGTACCATTTTATGCCGCTGCAGGCCTTACCTTGGTCAACTGGCTATATGGCTATTTTATATTGCCGGAATCCTTGAGTAGGGAGCATAGAAGAAAGTTCAACTTTTCCAGGGCTAATCCTGTGGGGTCACTCATACAGTTGAATAAATACCCGGTGTTGTTTGGTATGATTGGGGCGCTGGTCCTACTGTACATTGCCGCTCATGCAGTACAAAGTACCTGGTCCTATTTTACAATTGAAAGATTCGATTGGTCACCTAAGGATGTAGGGTGGTCTTTGGCATTTGTCGGCCTCCTGGTTGCTCTTGTACAGGGGTATTTAATTCGGATTGTGGTCCCTAAAATAGGTGAAAATGCTGCTGTTTACACAGGCCTGGCATTCAACTCCATAGGGTTAATTCTGTTTGCTTTTGCTTCTGAAGGGTGGATGATCTATGCTTTCCTGATTCCATATGTTTTGGGTGGACTTGCAGGTCCATCCATGCAGGGAATCATGTCCAACCAGGTGCCAACAAACGAACAGGGAGAACTTCAGGGAGCGCTAACAAGTTTAGTGGCGGTCACATCGATTATCGGTCCACCGATGATGACTTCAATATTTGCCTATTTTACTGACATCCAGGAAGGGCAGCTTTATTTCCCCGGAGCACCAATGTTATTGGGGGCCGTACTCTCTGTCATCAGTATCTGGTTTGTTTACATCACTTTTGATCGGGTGAGCAAATTAAAATCTTCTCCCCTATCCCATAAATAATCTTTATATTTCCAACATAATCCATTTCATAAACCATTATGGCGCAAAACCCCTGGAAGCTTTTCAGATTATTTCTGAAGGATTTGTTTGACCTCCATGAAGGAAAAGAGGAAGAAGAAAAAACCATAGCAGATATTACCAAAGGCGTAGAATTCAAAGGCACCAATCTATGGATCCTGATATTTGCTATTCTGATTGCATCAGTAGGTTTAGATGTAAACTCAACCGCAGTAGTGATTGGAGCCATGTTAATTTCACCACTGATGGGTCCGATAATGGGTGTTGGACTTGGAGCAGGAATCAATGACCTGTTACTGGTAAGAAAATCGCTATTCAATCTTGGAGTAGCTGTCACTATTAGTGTAATTACCTCTGCACTGTACTTTTTAGTAACACCATTACATGAAGCACAGTCTGAATTACTGGCCAGGACCTATCCCACCTTATGGGATGTGGTGATTGCATTTTTTGGTGGGCTGGCAGGAATAGTGGCAGGTTCCAGGAAAGAAAAGAGTAACGCGATTCCTGGTGTAGCGATTGCTACCGCACTCATGCCTCCACTATGTACAGCGGGCTATGCGCTGGCAAATGGCAACTGGATATTCCTTGCGGGTGCATTCTATCTATTTTTTATCAATAGTGTATTCATTTCAGTCGCCACATTCCTGATCGTCCGGTTTCTCAATTATCCCAAAAAACATTTTGAAGATCTTTCAGTAGAGCGAAGAGTAAAAAATATCGTTGCTTTTTTTGCTATAATCACCATCCTTCCAAGCATCTATATGGCTTACAACCTTGTCACCAAAACCATATTTATTCAAAATGCCAAACTGTTTGTTGCAGAGTACTTTGATTTTGAGAAAACTAAAGTAATCAATCAGGATGTGGATCCTGAAAGCAGGATAATTGAAGTTACCCTTTATGGCGAACCGTTACCTGATGAGACCATCAACAACATCAGAGCCAAAATGGAGGATAACAAGCTCAGCAATTCCAACCTGGTGGTTCAACAAGGCTACATCCCCAGGGATACTATGACCGAAGAAACGTTTGTAAGACTGGAACAGGACCTGCGTGTAGGCATTATCGAGGAGTTGTATGATAAAAATATCAGGGTTATTGAAGGGAAAGATCAGCAGATCAACTTTTTGGAAAATGAAATATTGAAATATAAGTCGAAAGAATTACCTGTAGAAGAAATTAGCAGAGAACTGAAAGCCCAGTACAGCACGGTAAAAGAGTTTTCAATCTCCAATACTGTCATCTATGCCATGGACAGCATCAAACCTGACACAGTATGTTTGGCTTATATCAGTTTCACTAAGAAACCACGGTATTCGGACAGAAAGAGGATAGAAAGCTGGTTGAAAGTACGCACCAAAAGTGATTCACTTAGGCTCCTGGTTTATTGATCTGTTGATGTCAAATTCAAATACCACAGGGATAATGTGACTTTCCTGCAACCTGGCGAAGTACTGAACCTCCTCTGCCGACCAGGTTACGTTTTTGCCGAAATTATACTGATCGCTTCTAATGATATCAAGGCTGGTATTGGCACCAGCCACCAATTCGGTAAAATCAGTGTTGGTAATATCTCCCGGGGATAGAAATACAAATATTTTAAAATAACTCTCATTACTGATGGTATAGAAGTTCTTCTCATCAGGCAGAGAAAAATCCCGAAACGTATGCTCCAGTAAAGCACTTCTCCATGAGGAAGTAGGATATACCTGAGCAACCTCACCGTTCAGACTTTTATAGTAACACTTAATGTAAATGGGTTTGTTGGACTTACCCTTGATTCTGAAACCAAAATTATCATGCATTACGAGTGGATAAAATGTTCCTTTCTGCTTCCCTGCTTCCAATGTTATTTGTGTACTGTCAGATAATTCCAGAATGAAGTTACCTGTATAGCTTAATGGTTCATCACCTGAGTATTTGGTTTCCAGTGAATAACCATACCTCACAAACTGAAACTCCTTATAGGGAATCCAGGTATAACCATCATCGCCCCAATCACTGCCCCAACTATTTAACACCTGAAAAGAGCCTCCATTCTTTTTGTCGTCATAGCCAACTACAATCATGCATTGCAAAGGCAGTTCCTCGTTAAACACTTCTGTGGGCTGCCAGGACTCTTTGGCATTCTGAAATGAATATGGGGTGTGCATTGCTATGATCACCGGTTTATCCATTACCAACTTGGTTTTGAGCCGTTTGAGCTTAGCTTCTTCCTCGTCAGTTCTCTCAAAGGTTTTATAATAAGTGTAGTACCTGGCCCTGGAGGCATATTTCATTGCTTTTTCGCTAACGGATGTCGGGCAAATATTGATGTATTGTAATAAGCTTGGTAAGCCATAAACCGAAACCAGGTGCAGTGCTGTCCCGAGGGAAATCTCCTCCTCGCACACTTTCACACTATCAGCAAAAAGCATATTGACAAAGTAGGGTGACTTCAGGTTTTTGGTGGTCTCAGCCCGATTGATTCTGCCATACCCAATGGATTCGAGTATAGTGGCCGCACCCGCAATTGACCAGGCAGTAGAGTGCTTATAGCTTAATTGATTTCCGGCTTTGGCAGCAAATTTCTTTATGGAATAATCACTTGGAATGGACCCTCTAAATTCCTCATTTGCCAGGGGAAGGCTATCATAAAAGACATCATCAACTTTTGTTCCGGCCGTGAACTTTGACTGACCGAAACAAAAGCTGCTGATAAAGATGAATAGTAATAAAAATCTAATTCGCAACGAATATAAAATCACTTCCTGGGGCATTATCTCCAAATTCACCAGATCTTGGTTGTGGACTTAATGCTTCAAAATAGGTTAATAATTCTGTGTAAGTAAGGATCTGATCGTTTCCTCCATAGTTTCTCAATGCTTCGAGAAATTTTCTTGCAAACGGTGAATGCGCTCCAGGGGTACCATCCGGTACATATTCCTTACCTCCTGAGGTGAGGTATTTCCTGGTTTTATACTTCAATTTCCTTTGAATAAACTCTGTTCTGGTCAATTCGAAAAACTGGTTTTGCCCCCTGCTTCCTGCACGGGCGATTTGTTGATCGAAGGTACCTCCAAAACAAGCGTCAAGTAAAACAAGTGTATGCTCACACGGAATATTGTTGATGTAATCCCTGAGTGCGGAGTGAGAAATGTAACTGTCACTCACCAAATCATCCAGCCTTGAATCTTTGGCTGCCAGGTAACCCATCTTGGTGATTTCGTCAAACTTACCATGCCCTGCGAAAAATACCAGCAACTGATCTTTTGGAAGATAGGTTTTACCTGCATATTCCCGGATCTTTTCCAGAATGGTAATTCGGTTAGGATTGATAATCAGTTCAACCTTGAAACCGTAGTAGCTTTCCAGTTCTTCCTTGATAGCCTTAGCATCAAATACAGGGTTGGATAAGTCATTCCATTCATCATACTCATTTACAGCGAAAATCAAAGCATAATCATTTCTTTCGATTATATCAAAGTTGTAAGAAATGGTTCTGGAGGTAGTAGCTTCTCCCCCTTCTTCATTGATCACAGTAATATCGAAGACATTTTTCCCTTCATTAAGGTTCACCTGTTGTTCAACCATCTCCTGGGACCCGGTATTAGATATCCCTATCCCTCTTGACATTTGCACGGGCACGCCATTCTGCACAATATTAACCCTCGCAACCGGAGAGGAACTCTCAACCGACAGCTTGAGAATCATTGTTTTTTGCTTACTCACCAGATTTTCCTTGATCGGATTGATCCAGGTAATGGTGGGAGCATTTGGTTTGATGTCTACCTGAATCACATCAGACTTTGCTGAGAAATCCTGGCTGCATACCGCTAATGGTGCTACCAACACCAATGCGATGATCATTAACCTTTTCATTTTTTTATAATTTTACTTGAAATAGTTCTTCCTGAAGTTGTAGTAATACTTATTAACATCATTCCTTCTAACTGCTGACCTGGAAGTACCTCCAGGCGTAATGCATTTAATCCTTTTGATGTTACAAAATCCTGTCTTTGCAGTACCTGTCCACTGAGACTGAGCAACTCACAATTCACTACTCCTGCCTCGTGGCTATACAATTCAATATTGACGTGATCCTCGACTGGATTGGGATAAAGTAATGAAATTGTTGAGAAATCCAAATTTAGCTGCTCAAATATTTCTGCTGTCCTTCCGTACACCAATTCATACTGAGCATCTCTGGTATTGGTTATCGTCATTTCACCGACCGTAGAAAGATCAACCAGTTGCTGATTGTTTTTATCAATTAAGATAATAGAATATAAGTCAGAGACCGGCTTATCCCATTTGAGCGTCAATTCCTTGTCTGGCAAATTGCTATTTACAGTTAATGCCCATCGAATGGTTTCACCGCCAGGTTTAATGCTTCGGGCAAACTGGTTGTCTATTTCGAGGTTAAGGTAAGTAGAAAGCTGCGGTAGTGTTTTCAAGTCAAGGGGATCTTCATTTTGACTTGCTGAAGGGTTAACTCCTACCCCACCAACATTGTATACCAGCTTTTCGCCTGAAAGGTAAAAATTCATCTCCCAGCTGGGGTCATCTAAATCAAAAGAGGCTGGTGTACTTTGTTCATATTGATCCAGTCTTGATACACCATTACTTGCAGTGGTTGGGATCACAAAATTAGGTACACTTGAATTGACCTGCACCCAGGCACCCTCATATGGACTCATTGTGCTCTTATTGGTGTATCCTGAGACATAGCCCACTATTGTGGAAGAAACATCGCCAGAACTGATGTAGCCATTAGCAATATTATAATCTATTACCTCTGACCAGGTAAGTGTGCCCATGAACGGATTACCTATGAGGTTGTAACCGACTGCATTAAGTGGCATGCTATACTCACCATTGGTGATGTTCACACTCTGTCCACCGATGTTAATCTGAACCTCATCTCGTGAAAGGAAAAAATAACCCACGCCAGAACTCAAAGAGTTAAAAGCATCAAAATCCTGATAACGACTGCCCTGCCACCTCAGAAGTCTCCATTTCTTCTTATCGTAGGCGCCAAGGGTGTTAGTCAAAGCACTTTCGTCAGGATCATCAAATGGGAATGCAATTATCCTGTAGTTTTCTACTGTAGTTCCACTGGTATGAGGAATAGTTTGAGAATCGTCACCTATAAACGTATTTGTAGTAAATACATTTGTTGAACTTTCATTTCCCGCTTCGTCGGTTGCAACAAAATAGTAATCTACCCCTATGTTATCCAGATCAAAATCATTAAATCTTTTGACATAACTTTCTCCTAGCCCAGTTAGTTGTTCAGGGGTGAAGTTAACGCCAGAAGTTTTTTTGTAAAATATTTGAACATTATCTAGTCCAAAATTATCCGTTGCAGTAGCTGCTACATCGAAACCTCCACTTCCCAGACTGTATATTTCGGGTGTAGTAACAGCTGTGATCTGAGGAGCCTCCTCATCTACCTGTACTGTCATGGTTATTGTCCAGGCTTGTGAAGTAACTTCATCCTGCGCGACAATATCATACACAACAGGACCAGATTCAAAATTGACTGAGGATGACCCGGAGGTTTGGAGGTTGCCACTGATATAGGCATTCGCACCCTCCGACAATTCAAATGTTGGCGTTACATTATTTAAAACAGAACCTAACTGAAGTTCCACGTCAATGGTATGATTGTCTGTATCCGGAGTAGCCTGAGAAACTTCCCCGGGCACTGAAAATACAATAAAGTCTGTTGCTGTGTTGGGTGCCACATTCACATTGACTGTCCAAATCTGTTCTTCTCCGTTTTGCGCCCGAACTGTAAACTGGACTGTCCCTGAAGTGTAATCAAACTCTTCTCCACTGAACCTTTCTGTGCCGCTGACAAACACCTGCGCATCACCAGAGACCGTGAAATCTGTAACAATCGCGTCCAGGTCGGGGTAAAAGGCAATATCCACATTAATTTCATGGGAGAATGTATTGATTTCAACGTTGGTAACATCTGGTCCGCTGAGGTTAAAACTTAGAAAATCGGTAGAGTCATTGAGCGCCATCGACACATTCACCAGCCAGTTTCTGACAGAAGACAGGTCCTCGGAGGTCACTTCATAGGTGGCAGAACCGGAACTAAAATCGACAGTAGATACTCCACTCTCCTGAACTTCATTGTTAACCCTGGCTGTTGCCCCAGCTGACAAAATGAATTCAGGCACAAGCGCCGAGCGATCCGAACCATAAATCACTTCAATATCAATTTCATCAGCAGTGCCGGAGAAAACTGCGGGACCAGTCTGTTCTGGTAAACTAAATGACGTAATTTCCGCTTGATTATTAACATCCCTGTCAACCCTGATGGTCCATTCTTCGGTAGTTCCTCCGTCTTGTGCGATGACCTGATATACCACATCACTTCTGAAATCATTGACTGTCACCCCTGACTCTTGTTCCACTCCTGAAACATAGGCCGTAGCACCTGCAGATAAACTAAAATCGGCTGTTAGGAATTGCTCATTTGTGGTGGAGGCTACCGTAAACGTAATTAGAGGGGCACCTGTAAAGTCTCCTACGGCAGGATCTTCCTGAAATGCGAATGACAGTATGGAAGTCTCCGATGAGCAACCAATATCAGTTCCCGAGAAAAAGCCATTGTTGATCACATTGGTTTTCCAATCATTGTATTGAGTAGAACCTGTAGGCTCACAGATATTGGTATTCTCAAACCCAACTGACAATAAGGTTCCTGACTCGGTAAGACCAATTGGAAATGCGCCTGTCAAATCATTTGACTGAATATAAAGCTGCTGCAAATTGACCAGGTTATCAAATGTTTCTGGTAATTCCCCACTTAATGAATTAAAGTCAAGGTATAAATTAATAAGGGTTGTCAGGTTCCCCATACTAGCGGGAATTTCTCCTGTTAGATTGTTCCCTGCCAATCCTATTGTCTGCACTGCAGTCCAGTTGGAAAAAATATCGGTGATCCCTCCTGATAAATTGTTTCTGCCTAAATCAAAGTATACTATATCAGTGTAGTTCTGGAAATTAACAGGAATTTCACCGTAAAGATTATTATCTGACAGGTTAAGGTCGGTGAGTGCCGTAAGGTCTCCCAAAGTACCAGGTATAGGCCCATTTAAATTGTTACCGCCAAGACTCAGTCCTGTTACACATCCTTCTGCAGTGGTGGTTACGCCACTCCAGTTATACAATGGCACAGCATTGGTCCAATAATCATTACCCCACCATGATTTACCTCCGGTAGTTTCATAAAGCTCGGTAAGAATACCACGTGCATCATCCGCACAAATTGATTCAAAGAAGTAATCCGCACTATACCAGCTGGTCTCATTGAAGGTAATGTTTGTCGATCTTAACTCATCCTGAGAAACCTCTAATTGAACATAACCATTGTTATAATTCACTCCAGCGGCCACATCAGCAATTAGAATATAGTATACAGGAGTGGATGACATTTCATGAGCAAACCCATCAATCGAGACAAAATTGGTCCCCTCCACAATGGTTAACCCTGTTAGTTCAGTGTTATCGCTGGTGGTTTCATAGCTGTTGTCAGTAGATTGGATCACTCTGAAATTTGACAGCTCATTATTATTGAGATCTGCCGTATAGTTGAAAGTAATTCCATCAAATGTTCCTCCTGATTCAGAGGTAACATTCCATTTAAATAACGGTACATCTGTTTCTGCTTCAACCAAAATCAATCTCTCTTCATCAAAAATACCAGTAAAAGACGCATTGCTACAGGTATAACCATTGGAGTAGTACTGATCTCCAAGCCCTTCTTTCCAGGTGATGTAAGATGCATCGGTAGGCGCGCAAAGACCGGTACCAGAGTAAGCAAACTGCGTCATACTTGTCAAAGCACTGAAAGTAGTGGGTATGGGTCCTGTCAGCGGGTTATTATGCACCCACAAAGTGTTAAGGTTAGTCAGGTTTTGTAGATCCGGAAGCTGTCCTGTAAAGGCATTGTTACTAATCAATAGTTGCTCCAGACTGGTTAGGTTATTGAGGTATGATGGAACTTCACCACTAAAATTATTTCCACGGATACTTAATATCCTAATGTTTGAAAGGTTACTGAAATCCGGGAAACTCCCTGTTAATTCATTGGTTCTCAAAGTCAGCACCTGCAGGTTGGTGAGTGTATTGAATGAAGTGGGTACACCCCCTGATAAATTGTTGGCCAGAAGTGACAGGAAACTTAGGTTACTGAGGTTACCCAACTCCCCGGGAATCTCTCCGGATAGCTGATTACTCCCAAGGTCCAGTATCTGCAAATTAGATAGGTTGCCTAGTTCGATTGGAATACCCCCTGAGAAAGCGTTTCCATGTAGATCCATCACTTCCAGAGTCACCAGATTGCCTAAGGCTGTGGGAATTGGTCCTGATAAATTATTGTAATAAAGGTCAAGATGCCGTAGTTGAGCCATATTACCAATGGCTGCTGGCATCTCAGCGCTAAAGAAATTCAGGGAAAGATCAAGTTTAATCAGGTTATTGAGGTTGGCGACAGTTGTTGGTATTGCTCCTGCCATAGCATTACTGCTTAAATCCAACAATTCAAGATCAGTTAAATCACCAATGGCATCATCAAGCACTCCGCCAAGGTTATTTGAGCCTAGTTCTAATCCAACTACCCCTTTATCATTAACAAATACACTCGAGGGTATAATCTGCGTAGGACCACTTACTGTTGTGACATCAGACGGCAAGGTCCACCCAACGGATAAATGATCATCTCCTCCAAATTCAATAAACCTTGCTTCTATGTAATATTCAGTCCCGGCAACAAGTGTTATGGGCGATGACATCTGAGAAGTACTGGCCGTCCAGTTGTCTTTGGATACTGATGTCCCGCTTGCAATTAAACTGATATTGGTATTGGAATTATTGGAGCTTAGATAGAGTTCATATTCGTCATCACCTGCAATCCAAAAAGTATAATCTCCACTTTCCGGAGCGACAAAGACTCCTCTGACCCGAACACCGTAATTGTCACCGATGTTTTGATCGATATCAAAGCTTTCTAAGTCTGAATAGCTTTCAGGGATGTTTGGAAAATCCGGTCGGCTGGTAAAATCAGCAAGAGAACTCCCATCTACATCAAACCAGTATTCGGCAATAAGACCACTCTGGGTAACACCGTGCCAATGCCTAAGCGGTTCTTTGGTAAGCCAGTTGTCACTATTATTCCATCCGGGACCATTGGACGAGTAGTATATGGCTTCCAATGCAGCCCTGTCTAAAGCATTTTGAGCACTTTCAAAATTGTAAGACCCATAATAGAGATATGTAGGTGCAACTGTTTCAGAATTTGAAAGAATGATCCGGCTGGCATCCAAAGCTATCTCAAGAGCGGTTGTTTCTTCACTGACCGTACTTGAAATCTCTGCGACCAGGTAGAAGAATGTTGGTGTTGGCCCAATGGGCTCATTTAATGCATTGACCACAAGAAATCCTCCATCTTCCAAAACGCTGGCTACTATAGTATTATCACCAGCAGTGGTATAATCTGCATCGGCTGATCGTACGAGTCGGATGTTGGTTAGTACGCTGGCATCACCAAAGTAATCAAAAGCCAGTCCGGTCATATTAGTAGTTGTCTCTGAAGTGATGGAAAAGCCTATGAGTCCCGCATCTGTATTTCCGCCTCCTAATGGACCTGTTGCTATTCCGTTCGTCAAACCATTGATTTTAACCGAAGTACAGGACACTCCACTTGAGCCATAATTGGAAATGGTGGTAGTCCAGTTGGTGTATGCGGTGCTGGTTGGTTCACACAACCCTGTTGACCGAATATCAAAATCGGTCATGGTAAGTGATATTATGCTTTCTGGGATTGTCCCTTCCAGATTTGTTGCATCCAGGAACAACCCTGTGAGGTTACTAAAGGACATAAAGTATCCCGGTAAGCTTCCATGTACATTGGAATTGCCAGCGATTGAAAAATGGACCAGATTGGTTAGGTTTTCATATTCTCCGGGAATTCTACTGTCAAAATAGTTGTCTGTAAGGTAGAGATATTGCAGGTTAGTGATGGACCCAATGCCTCTTGGCAGCTCTCCGTCAAGCAAATTTCCACTCAAGTCAATGACATTGAGGTTGGTCATGTTGGCAATGGAGTTGGATACTTTACCTGTTAATTCATTGTTGCTCAGGTTAAGGGAACCTGCGTTTTGCAGTCTATAAATAGAAGAAGGAATGTCTCCGGAAAACTTGTTACTTTGAAGTGAAATGGCAGAGAGCTGTTGTAAATCACCTATGCTATTCGGAATTGATCCTGAAATTTGATTTACTGCCAGGTCCAGGTTGAACAAATCCTGCAGTGCCGGGTAAGGTATTTCAGGCAACTCGCCAATCAGGTTATTATTGGACAGCAATAGCTGATTTACACACCCTTGTTCATTGGTCTCAACTCCATACCAGTCTGAAAGATGTGTACCATTGGTCCAGGAGTCATTTTGTGTCCAGGTGCCTCCAGCAGTGGCGTTAAATAAATTGATTAATGCCTGCCGGTCATTGGAAGCACATACGGTTTCAAATATGAATTGCTGAGAAGTAATGGATTCTCCGGTTACAGTGCCATTTTGCAAAGTAACGTTGGATGGAGTGATGGTAAACTCCATGGCAGCAACATTATGATCAACCGCTTGACTGACATCACTGATTAAGTAAAAGTATCTTGTGGAGGTATTGATTTCTTCCTCAATACCGGATACTAATAATGTATTAGCATCAGGGGCGCTGACTGTTCCAATGGCATAGTCGATTGATTCGTCAAGGTCCATATCATCGGATACTACCAACCTGATCGTAGCACCTACTAACTGCTCCTGAGAGGTGAAGGTGTTAGTAATTGTGACGCTATTTAATGAATCAACGCCATCAGACGTGAGTGAAAATGCCATGAGTACCTGACCGGTGGAGCCCGCAACAAGTGGATTTCCAGCAAGATCCGCTGTAAATGAACCAAGAGTAACCGTCCCCTGAGCTTTTTCATCAGATTCCGTCTCGTCACTTATAGCACTTAAAGCGGGAGAAAATAAGCTGGCAGCAATTAGTATGGTAATTAAATATTTCACTGGCGTTATATTTTTTTCGATTTGGTCAAAATTTCAATTAGGTTGTTTAATTATTGGGAGGTCCTGGTGCATTTGGCAGGTCCTGCTCATCATCGCCCCCTCCAGATATCAGAAAGTAGGTGCCTGCACCAACAGCAGCTGTTGCAGGAATCAAAATTTTACCCGCACCACCAGAACCTTTAATTGTAAAAGGATCTGACATGAATGACTCTGATGTTTTATTGGTGTTGGTCAACTTCAATTGATAGGCTTTGCCTTTATCAATATCCTTGCTGAGAAACCATTCATAGATATGGTTGTTATCAACTGTTCCAATGTTTAAATAATACACCCCTTCTCTGTAGAGGTCCAGTTTAATTTGATCACCGGCACCTCCTCCGGCCCATTGAATGGATACTGATTTACCGGCTTTCGCTGTAGCAGGAGTTTCATTAAGATTGATGGGTAAGTAGGAAACAGATCCCCTGATTTCAACCTGTAAACCGCCCTGATAAACTTTTAATTCCTTGGCGGCATCCCAAATGGCAGTGTAAGATGTCTTGGATGACGCCACATCGCGACCAATGTCTCCTTCGACAAAAGTGAGCGGTTGGGTGAAATTATCGTGGGAGCCAAACATTTGAAGGTTGTATTTTTCGCCCTGTACCTTGGGAGTAATGGAGTAGTTAACAATAACCCTTCCCTGCTGTTCGGTGACATTGTTAATCTGAATGTTTTGGGCCAATAATGCATTTGCAGTGAGGACCAATACCAATGGGATCAATTTTTTCAATAACATGTACTTCATTCTTTACGTGCCTATGCTGTTAAGTTAACTAATAAAAATGTAAGAGATTGAAATTCCTTGAGTGTTGCCAGTTGAGAATGGTGTTACCGTTAACCAGCCAAATGAAGTGATTATAAAATTACAATAAATTATTAAAATAAGCTAATTTTTTTTGATCATATACATTCAACGCACAAGGTCAGTATAAACCAGACCACCTAGTAAAATCTCATTGGTTGAGGCTCCAATTATGTGGTTTCACAGGTGAATTATTAATGAAACATCAGGTGAGTTTTAATTTTTTGAAAATTCTTTTGGGAGTCTATTGGATTTTAAAACTAATCCCTTACTTTTGCTCTCCCATATCGCGGGATGGAGCAGTTGGTAGCTCGTCGGGCTCATAACCCGAAGGTCGCAGGTTCGAGTCCTGCTCCCGCTACAAAGCAAGAACCTCAGGAGAAATTCTGAGGTTTTTTTATGCTCAAAAAGTCAAGAAGAACTCTAAAGGGTCCCGCAATACTGAAAGGGTTTGCGGGAAGTCCCGCTCCCGCTACAAAGCAAGAACCTCAGGAGAAATTCTGAATACTACGGAGCACGCGGATCAGGGAAATTTCGAGTATTTTTTAGTTTTGAGCAATCCTGTTTTCAGTATACCAGGTAGGGTACCTTTACCCATCACGCGTTCATATAGTCAACCGGACAGCCTTCTTTTGCAAATCGCCCTTATTTATTGTAACTTATTTTTTCTTTAATATTTGTTCACATAACCCTAAAAGCTATGAAAAGACTGCTTTTCCCATTATTAATGATTTCTCCTTTACTATTTATTCAATGTGGTGATGACGAGCCCGGCGAAGAGGAAGTTGATCACCTGGCACCACTTGTTGGTTCATGGATGATGACTTCAATTACAAATTCAGGTTGCACCAACGCTGATGAAAATGGTACTTTTGATGCCAACAACTCCTATTCCATTTTAGTCACCATCACGGCAGATGGCACCTATACCGTCACCCAGTGTGGTGTGGTTGATGAAACTGGTACTGTTTCTGATGTAACTGCCGACTCTTTCTTATTCTGCGAAACTGGCGTAACCGACTGTACCCCGGACACCTATGTCTTGTCTGGCAATACAATAACTGTAACCACTACCGATGATGAATCCCCAGGATGTACTGTGGCACTTACACTGACCAAAGACTTAAATCCTGCTGATATATTAGCCCCATTGGTGGGCACCTGGTCACTAACGGCAATTTCAGCTTCCTCTTGCGACAATCCTGACGATAATGGGAGCGATGAATGTACTGCAGACTGCCCGACACTTACCATTTCTGCTGATTGCACCTATTCATTTGTATTCCCGGATGACATGGGTGGTAGCGAAACAGAAACCGGTTCGGTGATCGCCACTTCAAGTCACATTCTGATCTGTGAAAACAACGCCGACCAGGAATGCGAATTTGATGATGACGCACTGACTTATGTTATTGACGGCTCAGCTTTGACAGTAACAGCCACAGATGACAGTGATTTCCCAGGTTGTACGGTTGTTTATAGTCTGGAGAAACAATAGCGGAAATTGATGATGCGATTGCTTGCATCATAATAAGTTTTTATGCCCCAACTTTCAGTTGGGGCATTTTTTTGTGATTGATTAGAATATTCAAAATCAACAGTGTCCGGGGAAAATTAATTTGGATTATGGTTCTTGAGTAAAAATGTGATTAGTTACTGGGGTGGACGGGAAATGGCGGGCGGCTTGTGCGATGATGGCCGTGTTGCAGGATTGGGCTGGATTAGTGAAAAAGGGCATTGGGGGGCCGTGTGCTAATAATTTCCCAAAGACTTTTTCTCGGAGCGCCGAACCGTTACTTTTTGGTCTTTCAAAAAGTGAGTGCCTCCGCGGCAACAGCGGTGGAAGGTGTGAATTATAAGGAATATGAAAATGGATCAAACCTTTTAGTGATTAGGGACTATGCTTTTACGATTTTATGAAATTACATGCTCTGATCCAAGTATCGCAGGAAAATGTAGGACACCAGGAATTACCCCGGACAGTAATGATTCAAAATTCCAGAATAGTGGCAGGTATTTAATCCCCCGAACGATGAAAATATCACATTCAGAATTCACCTTTTTGACACTCAAAAAAGTGTTGCGCAAGTGGTCGTCAGGAGTTGCGCAACCTGGCTGTCCAGGTTGAGCAACCTGGCGCTTTGGGTTGTGCAACTCAGGGACATGTGTTGAGCAACCCAGGAACGTAAGTTGAGCAACCCAGCTTGCCAGGTTGAGCAACACAGAGACAAGTGTTGAGCAACCCAGGGGCCTGAGTTGCGCAACCCAGCGCGCCACCTTGAGCAACAGCGCTCACAACGTTGCGCAACCAAAAACAGGCCTACCGAAAATGCCCCAATATCGCAACCAGAGGTACATTCAAACACACAAGCAATATCGAACGAACAATGACTCCTTCATTATTGTATCACTACCATGAATTAGGGGTCTGACCACATAGCTCCGATTTCGGCCATCAAGGGATCAAGTATGGAACAGATTAAAGAATAGTGCAAGCATTTCCAGGTCATACCAGCCAAAATACCACCCAAATTTACACACATGTTACAACTGCAAATTTCAAAAAAGTAATAATTCCATTAGATTTGGCTCCTACTGAAAGGTAGATAACACGCACCAGTGCGTGTTATTAAAATATCATCATCAATTCTCTTAAATAAATTCATACAATGAAAAAAATACTCTTTACCATTTCTCTTACCCTAATATCAGCTATCACATTTGGACAAACACTGTTAGACGAAACAGGAAATGCTTTTCTTAGAAATTCCTCAACTACAACTACATGGTCAGGAACTACCAACTTAACCTTGCGTGCAACAGCAGCCCAAACAACTGGCTTCAAACTATCATATGAAGCAGACTCTAACCCGAGAGTTGGAAGGCTAACACTTAACAATAATTATGGTGGTATTTATGGCGATTTTGCGATAAGCTTAAGAAATGGCTCTCAAGTATATGAACAATTTAGAATAAAAAACAATGGATATGTTGGAATAGGAACTTCAAGTCCTGCAGACCGATTGGAGGTGAAGGGTAACGTCATCAGAATCACCGATGGCACAAACTCTAGTTTATGGAATAGGTTAGTCACAAATTCTAATGGAACTTTCTCAATAAAAAACCCATCAGGTGATGATCACTTTGTTATCAATGGGAATCGAATTGGTATTGGAACTAATTCTCCCGAAGAACTACTTGACGTAGACGGTGATTCAGAATTTGGCACGGGTACAGGTGTACTTAAAATCAAACAAGGTAACCTTACATTTGATGGTGAAGAGAGAACTTATCTGATTCATGATAGAGGAACGAATAGGAAGATAGGCTTAGGAATTACAGATAATGGATCAGTTAGAAATTACATAGAATTGTTTGAAGGAAATGCACCGAATAATCAATATATAGATTTTGGCATTCAAGGTGTATCAGCGATGAAAATCAATGCTGAAGGAAAAGTAGCAATAGGCACAACTGATTTCTCAGGAAGTCATGAACTTAGGGTAGAGGGCTCCATCGGAGCAAGAGAAATCAAAGTAGAAGCAAGTAGCTGGTCTGACTTTGTCTTTGAAAATGACTATAAACTCAGAACACTTGAAGAAGTAGAAGAACATATAGCTGAAAAAGGTCATCTTCCTGAAATCCCAAGTGAGGCAGAAGTAACTGAGAACGGCATTAACCTTGGAGAGATGAACGCTAAACTACT
This sequence comes from Cyclobacteriaceae bacterium, assembly GCA_965243755.1. Classification (GTDB taxonomy): domain Bacteria; phylum Bacteroidota; class Bacteroidia; order Cytophagales; family Cyclobacteriaceae; genus JANSWY01. The sequence continues at coordinate 502,904 of CBDEVW010000006.1, read as the reverse complement.
TCAGAAGATTGAGGAACTGACGCTTTATCTCATCGAACAGAACAAGGAATTAAAATCAGCAAATCAAAAGATAGAGAAACTTCAAAAGGAGGTTTCAGCCTTGAAAAACGAATAAAAGATCATAACAAGCGCTAAAATGAATTTGTGAACTGAGCTTTTCTATTTGTCCAGTTTTTTGTTGCAATTTCACGGCGCATAGCTAGGCGTTAGGCTCAATATTACAATCGTATGAAACAAGCTCTCTTTTTAATATTTTCTTTCATCGTTTATTCTGGATTTAGTCAAGATTTCAAACAACTGGCTAACGACATTCTAACGGAAGGAATTGAACTCTATCGGAGTGAACGAGCGTCATGGATTTCAACAGATTCCATTCCCGAACAGGATCGGCAATTGATTGGTGGATATTTCACCTATCCCAACGGCCAATATCTTCATTCGATCTATGTTGACACAACAGAAAACAATGCTGTCTATAAGTTCACATTTGAACCCATAGGAAATATGGATATCGAATTGGTAAGAACTGAAAAAAACGTTGAACTCTCAATAGAAGAAAAATTAATTCTAGAAATCAGAAAGAACGCCTTAGCAACAGGCTCTTATTGGTATCAATCATTTGGTTACTCAAGAATTGTCAACCCAAACGTAATTATTCACAAAACGAAACCAGAATTTGAGGTTTACATTATTCCTGGAACTTTTGAACATGGACTTCTTCCTATTGGTGGAGACATCTATCTAACCTATAAATCAGATGGGAAATTGGGGGACATGGAACCAATCCATAACAATCTCATTCCTATGGAAATATCAACAAACCGAGACGTAGCTTACATGGCTCATGAACACAAAGGAAAACGACTTGGAAAAAAATATATCACTGCAACTGATATTTGTACTCTACTGTTATACCGAGATTACCTGAACGGAGAGAAACATCTAACCGTCCACAAGAAATTTGTCTCCGAATTCTATTTCAATGAACCTCGACTTGTTATCCGGCCGAACACTGAAAAACTTAAGTTGAGATAGAAAGAGGCTAACAAATGCTATGAATGAATGGGGTTTCATCGGTTCAAGTTGTTTTAAGTCTTCCATCGGGCGACTCAAAACCTCAATGAATCACGAGTGTCTTCAGACACGGAAATTGGAGCACTCATAAAATTGCATCAACTCCAATAAATCATTATTTTGGTGTATTCGTCAACAATTAAACTCATCAAAATGTCTGCTTATAAGTTTCGTGATCCTGATGGTCTGTATTTCGTGACCCTTACAGTCGTTGAATGGATAGACGTATTTACAAGGAAAGATTACGTAGATCAAATATTGGAAAGTTTAAGATTCTGCCAACAAAGAAAAGGTTTAATTGTGCACGCATGGTGTATTATGAGTAACCATATTCACTTAATAATAAGTAGAACTGAAGGTGGTGATTCTTTAAGTAACATCTTGAGGGATTTTAAAAAATATACAAGTAGCCAAATAGTAAAGACCATTGAGAATAGTGCTCGAGAAAGTCGGAAAAATTGGATTTTGTGGATTTTTAAGGCAGCAGGAAAGAAAAATAGCAATAACAGTAGATTCCAATTTTGGCTACAGGACAATCATGCCATTCAACTTGAAACAAATCGGTTTATAGATCAGAAGTTGGATTACTTGCATAGAAATCCAGTAGTAGCTGGTTTTGTGGATGAGCCAGAACACTGGAATTATTCTAGTGCAAAGGATTATTCAGGTCGTAAGGGACTCCTGGAGGTAGCTATAATAACATAATTGCTTTGAGGACTCCGGGTCATGAGACCCTGTTGACCCATTGGGGTTTTAAGTCACCCTTCGGAAGACTTAAAACAACATAATTGGTTTTGGTGCAACTCGACCGTTAATCTGCCGCTAAGTAATGATTGTGCTTTCCACCATTTTCTTCTCCTTCGAGTTTTTGACTTTCGGAACGCAGTGCCAATTGGATCCTACCTATTGCGGGCAAGCAGACGTTGTGTACTTCCCCTTGCCGGGCGCGACAAATTTCACTACTTTAGTGCCATTCACTAACGATAAAAACGAGAATTGAGTTAAGTATAATAAGGCGAGACGGTCATGGAATGAATCAAGAGGCCAACCAATTTGAAGAATTAGAGAGAAGAAGTGAAGAATAACCAGAGAGATATCGAAATCTTAAAGATTGGTCCTATTTGCATGTACCATAACAACGGAATCCTAAATGAGGACTTCAGTTGGTTTAGTGATAACAACTTCGAGGTATTTGACATGAACTGCCGTTCTTGGACGAGAAACAACTTCCATAAGAAAATCAAAGAGGCCTTATTCTTTCCTGACTATTATGGTGAGAACCTAAACGCCTTTGATGACTGTCTTGGTGATATGCTAAATACTAAATACCGAGGACTTGTCTTGATTTTCAGGAACTTTGATAACCTTGTTGAACAGCACCGACCGACTTCTGAAGAAATTCTTGATACAATTGCCAGAACTTCTAGAGAATGGCTCGTTGAAGGACATAAACTAATCTGCTTAATTCAATCAACAGATCCTGATCTTCACTTTCCAGAACTTGGTGGAATAAGCCCGACTTGGAATGAAGCAGAATGGTTTGACACTGACAGAAGAAACACGAAAGCACAACATGGGGTATGAATGAATGGGGTTTTATCGGTCAGGATAAGTCCGCAACAATTATTAAATATAAATCAAGGCATGGCTTGTGCGAGACAGAAGGCTAGCACTTTCTAGCCTTTAATACAATATACAATGGAAAAATCTGAATCAGGCTCTCCAATATATAGGCACGAATAATCAAGTAAAAAAAAAGTTGTAGGACCTTCAGGGGAACCATCTATTAAAGAAATTTCAAACCATATCGAAAAGCATATTGGAGAAATTCATAAGGTATTTCACGAATTGGTTTCCGAACAAGTTCATATTGATATTCATTGGGTAAGACCTACCAAGGAAAGACCGTTTCACACATTGATTACATCTGGAATGAGTGATAAACCAATGAATACACCTGATGGCGTTGAAGACTGTGATTTTGCGGAACTCAGCATTTGCTTACCCGAGGATTGGAAAATATCTGAAGAAGATTTTAAAGACGAGCGTAATTATTGGCCAATAAGATGGCTTAAATACCTTGCTCGATTCCCGCATGAATATAATACTTGGTTTGGTTATGGCCATACAATACCCAATGGGGATCCCGCTGAACCATTTGCAGTCAATACTCAATTAAATACAATGGTATTACTGCCAACTGTAGTATTCGGAGAGGAATTTCGCACTCTTAAACTCAAAGACAAATCAATTGACTTCTATACGCTTATTCCACTTTACACTGAAGAGGTAAACCTAAAAATGAAAAAAGGTGTAGAAGCTTTGTTTGATGGTTTTGACAAATTCGGAGTAAGTGATATTGTTGAACTCAATAGACCAAATACAGTAAAAAAGAAGAAACGATTTGGTCTATTTTAAATTAAGGCAAAATGAAAGTAGGCTGCAAAGATGACGTGCCTTTTACTAACAAAACCTAAGCTCTTTCAAAAAATACGTTAGAGTAACTCCAGGTAATTGCAAAAAGAACATCAAGATAAATCCAAAAACTAACTTCCCTTATACCCAAAACGCTGCAAAGGCTTGTTTTTCTTTCTCCAGTCGTCTTCTACTTTAACAAAGGTTTCCAGATGGACCTGTTTCTGAAAGAATTCTTCCATGTCTTTTCTTGCTTCGATTCCTACTTTTTTCAGTGCAGCACCGCCTTTGCCTATGATGATTCCTTTTTGAGATTTACGTTCAACATAAATTTCCGCCCGCATTCGGATGATGCTTTCATCTTCTTTGAATTCAGTGACCACCACTTCGCAACTGTATGGCACTTCCTTCTTGTAATTGAGAAATATTTTCTCCCTTACTATCTCTGCTGCAAAAAACCTTTCCGGCTTGTCGGTGAGCTGATCTTTGGGGAAATATGGTGGATGCTCGGGCGTGTGCTTTAGTATTAAATCAAATAATGTATCCGTATTTACCTTTTCAAGAGCAGATACTCCTATGATGTCCTGTACCTCAACAGTTTCTTTCCAGTAATTGAGTTTATCTTCTACCTGCGAGCCTTTCCCCAGATCGACTTTATTTACCACAAGGATGACTGGGATTCCACTTTTCTGAATTCTTTCCAGGATCTCTGAGCCATCAAATTTCTCACCCAGCTCTACTACCCATAGGATCACATCAGCATCCCTAAGGGACTCCATTACAAAATTCATCATGGATTCCTGCAGGGTATACTGGGGGTCTATAATTCCTGGCGTATCAGAATATACCAGTTGAAAATCTTCCCCTGTAAGGATTCCGAAAATCCTGTGCCTGGTGGTCTGCGCTTTGGAAGTGATAATTGAAAGTCTTTCCCCTACCAATGCGTTCATCAGTGTAGATTTTCCTGCATTGGGTTTGCCTATAATAGAAACGAATCCTGATTTGAATGAAGCCAAAATCTTTTTTTCGCAAATATAGCATGGAGTCCTGACTTGGTATACTCCCGCTATTAGGTCATCAATCTCTTTGTTTTCAAAAGTGGTGCAGTCAAAAGTACAACCTGAGAGAAGCTTAATACTTATACTGCTCTAACTTTTCCTTCTCGAAGTTGGTTTTACCATTAATCGGGATTTTAATTTTCATGGACCCTATTATTGCTCCTGCAATTGTACCAGGTATTGCAGCACTAATCCCTCCCATAAGTGCTTTTTCTTCTTTGGTGTAACAAAACACAAAACAGCCCCCTTCATCATCACCACTTGCTAAACCAATGGTTCCTCCAATCACAACACCTGATAAAGCCCCGATTAATGCCCCCTTGAGCACCCTGCCTTTCTTGCGAAACCTTAACTCTTCAATTTGTTGGAAGCTGAAAGTCTGGTCCTGTAAAGTCCTGGAATTGAACATAATGATTGAACTATTGGTCGTCTCCTTCAAATGACCTTTGATCATGAGAGAATTGTCCACCGGGATTACCCAGGCCTTGTATAAAGCGTCATTTTTTTCCAGCTCACTGGATTGAGAATAGACCACATCGACAGGTTTTATGCACGCAACCAGTGCAATCAACCCAAATAAAAATCTCTTTTTCATTAGTAAAACTGATTCATGAATATCGAATGTAAAGATCATCGGAAATTCATTAAAAATAGTTACCTATTGCCAACAAAATATGGACTTTACTGTCTGTGAATCAGGTATTTTCAAGAACATAGATCCTATCGCACTTTAAATCTCAACCGTCCATTTTCTATGGGGATAGCGGCTTTCACGAGTATGGTAAAGATAAACAGACCCATCGCCCATACTCCGACAGTCACTCCAACCTCCACCCAAGTGGGACTATATTCTACTATAGCACCCCATGGACCTGGTATGAACCCGGGAATAATGAGTCCCATGCCCTTTTCAATCCAAATCGCAACAAACAGCAGTATGCAAGCAAGGTTTAACCATTTAAGGTCTTTTCTGAAGGTGTGGATTGTTAAGATGATGGTGGCAATGATGTTCATGATTACTGAAGAATAAATCCAGGGCATCAGCGCATTTTTTCCGTCGAGACCAAAATATAGATATACAGCACTGATGCTGTGATGGGTGGGTGCATAAAATTCTTTGAACAATTCGGAAAATAACATCAGCAGATTAATTTGTGCAGCAACCGTCACCACCAAAGAAATTTTCCTGAGGGTAGTTTTGGCGATTTTGTAATCTGAATAATGATGGATTACCTGTAGCGCCAGTATGATCAAGGCGGGTCCGGCTGCAAATGCGGAAGCAAGAAACCTTGGCCCTAATAAGGCATTGTTCCAGAAAGGCCGTGCTGGCAATCCGGCGTATAGAAAGGCCGTTACCATGTGAATGCCAACGGCCCAGAAAACTGAAATCATCACCCCCGGAATATAGAACTTCTTGTTAGGTTCCTTTCCCTTGTATTTAGTAAACAGAATATATAGCGGAACAGTAATATTAATAAACAAATAGCCATTTAAGACAATAACATCCCAAGCCAGCATTGAGTCGGGCCAATTGAATAGCCCTACCCAGGGGATAAGGTGCCATGCACGAATAGGTCCACCCAAATCTACCGTCACAAATGCCAGACACATTATCAGGGCAGATACGGCAAGTCCCTCTCCTATCAGTACGGCTTTTGAAAAATCAAAGTCTTTAAGAATGTAAGTTGGCAATACCAACATAACTGCCGCTGCTGCAACCCCGACCAGAAAGGTGAAATTGGAAATGTACAAACCCCAGCTGACCCGATCACTCATACCGGTCGCTGATAATCCCTCATCAAGTTGTTGATGATAACTGTAGGCACCTATCAACATCAGCAAAGTTAATGTACCCATCCAAAAGTGATACGACCTGCTTCCCTGGGTGGCTTCATTCAATGCATCTTTTACCAGCGCAAAAAATATTCTGATCTGTTTCATCTGCTTAGTCCATAAAATACCAGAACTTGGGTTCCGTACCCAGGTCCTCTTTCAATCTAAAAACCTTCTTATTGGCCAGTACCCAGCGAATATCACTATCGGGATCAAGCAGGTTACCGAATATTCTGGCTCCTGTGGGGCATGCTTCAACGCAGGCCGGATTTTTCCCGTCTCTTGATCGCTGAATGCAGAAAGTGCATTTTTCCATGACTCCCTTGCTTCGTAATCGGTTTCCCAGGTAATGTTGTACAAGATTTACCTCCTCTTCAGGCACTTCTGGCGCTGACCAATTGAATCTCCTGCCATCATAGGGACAGGCGGCCATGCAGTACCGGCAACCAATGCACCAATCATAATCGATGACCACAATGCCATCTTCTTCCTTCCAGGTAGCCTTTACAGGACATACATCTACGCAAGGTGGGTTTTCACAATGAAAGCATTGCGTACCCATATAGAAGTGTCCTTCTGCCGGCACCTCATGGAAATAATTATCATCAGCATGCTCAAAGTTGATCGCGCCATTTTTATGCTCGTGGATCCGGATGTATTGCATTTGAGATTTCCTATCCTGATTATTCTCTTGCACACAGGCATTCACACAATCCATGTAACCCTGACATTTGGAGATATTAAATGCATATCCAAACAAAACTCCCTTAATTGCCTTCTTGGAGGATACCGTAGCTTTTTTACCCTGATTGAGTTCATAAAGCCTTTCCAATCGTTTCACTGTATCTTCCTTTTCCTGATCAGTCATCAAACGATAGTTGCCTTTGAAAAACTCTTCCCATTCCAGCTGTTTTTTTTCTTTACTTTCACCGGACGCTGTTACACTGCAGGACGAATTAACAAGTCCGGCCCCCGCAAGTAATCCCGCCGTTAGCGATTTGAACATGCCTCTTCGATCAGTTTTCTTATCGAAGGTCTGGTCAAACCCATCCCCCTGGCAAGTACATGATGCTTTGTTGCATCCATCGCTATTCATCTGAGCATTATTTGGTTTGGTCATATCTTATCGGTTAGGGTCCTCTCTCTCTTTTATCATACTTGTATTCAATCTGGCAGGCCATCTGCTCTTGATACTGGGTTGATGCGGATCGTGACAACTCACACAACCATTGATTAGCCTCGGGTTGATCCAGCCCCTTACCCTTTTTCCGTGCGCTCCACCAAGCCAGTCTTTGGCCTGACCGGAATGGCACTGCGCACATACCTGGTAACTATGATCAAAATCAATTGCTTTACCAGTCAGAGAAACAAGTTCGTTTGGGCTTTGCTGGTTATGGCACGTTTTACACGCCATGATGTCCACACCTGCATGGTTCAGTTGAATATCCCAATGAGCATCTTTGGTCTCATTTTGTGTAATTTCTGACATATCCACATGGCAGTTGGAGCAAGGGAATGAGACGATGTGCTGCTTCCTTGTCAACACGAAAGCTTTATTTCGGGCTGCAGGTTTACTACTTTCTAACTCCTCATTTACGGGAAGATCCACCAAAACCTTTTCAAGGTCTTGCATCAACAATTTCATTTGCTCATCAATGACTATAGAATCCTCCATTACCGATGGTAGATTCTCCATAATGCTGTGATGGTCCTTTGAATGCTCTTCGTTATTTGCACAGGAAAGCAATGCAACACTGATTAAGCAAATGAGCGATATGCGAATTGTAGGATTCATTGACTTAATTCCTCCCATTGTATTTTAGTTTTTCGAATTGGAATTGAATCCCAAACAATTTTGATTTTGTGCTGCTTCGCCGCATGGCATTGTCTGCAGTTGATGCGCAGCGGGTGATCAACTACTATCTCCTGTGGCACTGCGGGTCCGTCGTGACAACTCAGACAGTTCTCACGCATTTGTAATCCATGAGGAATGGGTGGCGGACTTCCTGGTAAAACAGATCCACCGATTTCAGGATGACTGATTTTTTCCCAATTGGACGCCTTAAATAATCTTGAAGATTTAACAGGCACATGACATTGTTTACAATTAACCAGATCAGGATGGGGGCTTATCGGGGCATATGCTTTGAACAGTTTTACATAGCCGCCATTCTGATGACATTGCAGACAGGAGTTTCCCCCTATCCCGGTTTCACTCAGGACTGCATGAGGAATTACCGGTGGAGCTCCCGGGTAAGCTCTGTTTTTATAGTACTCTTGTAAAGTCCTCCTGTTTTCATTATCCGAACTACCTTGCGGCCACCGTTTCTCTGTTTGAAATACTCCCGATTCTGTCGGTAGGGATTCGACATATTCTGTTGGGGTAGTCCCGGTGGAAACCTCATTTTCTACACTCAGGCTTTCACCGATAATGTAGATAGCGGAGGCCATCAAAACCACAAACATCAATATGATTTTGTATTTCGCTTTAAACACCTTTGTATTTTTCAACTTTCACTGCGCATTTCTTGTAATCCGGCTGCTTTGAAATGGGACAAAAAGCATCGAGTGTCAGTTCATTAATAAGAAATTCCTCATCAAAAAATGGCACAAACACTTGTCCCTTTGCAGGCTTCCCCCTCTCATCAATTGAGGCGGGCATCACAATCTTACCTCTCCGGGAAGTGAGCTTCACCAGGGTCCCGTTGGTTATTCCAAGTTGTCGGGCATCATCAGGGTGCAACTCCACATAACTATGAGGAACCGCCTGATGCAGCACAGAAATTCTTCTGGTCATTGAACCCGTATGCCAGTGTTCCAACACCCGCCCTGTATTGAGCCAGAAAGGGTATTCTTCATTGGGCACCTCAGGTGGAGCTTCGTATGGTCTGGCCAAAATCCAGGCTTTCCCATTTGGTTTACCATAAAAATCAAAAGTATCTCCCTCACAAGCCGGATCATACTTTCCATGGAACCGCCATTTCGTTTCTTTGCCATCCACATAAGGCCATTGTGCGCCTGACTGAGCTTTCAATACTTCATAAGGTGCCATTCCATGTTTCGCACCTTTATGAAACTTTCCATACTCCTTCCATATTTCCTCAATGTGATTTTCTTCTTTCCATGGAAACAGTTCGCCGTAACCCATTCGCCTGGCCACTTCGATCAATTGCCAGGTGTCGCTCATTGCTTCGCCTGGCGGTTCCAACATCTTTTCGAAATGCTGAGTCCTGCGCTCTGAATTCCCATACATCCCTTCCCTCTCTATCCACATAGCAGAAGGTAGGATCACATCCGCTATTTCTGTTGTGGGGGTTGGGTAAATGTCTGACACGACAATAAACCTTCCATCCTTTTCCGCTCCAGGCCGATATCGGTTGAGTTTCGGCATGGTTACCATCGGATTGGTCACCTGTATCCACATGAATTTGATGTCTCCTCTATCAAGCGCCCTGAACATTTCGACAGTATGGTAAGTAGGCTTTGGAGGAATATTATCTACAGGCACTTTCCAAATCTGAGCCGCCTTTTCACGGGCTTTCTCATTCATTACCACCCCATAGGGAAGTTTGTGGGTAAGCGTTCCCACTTCCCGAACCGTACCACACGCACTTGGCTGTCCTGTAAGTGAGAATGGACTATTCCCAGGTGTAGAGATTTTACCTGTAAGTAAATGGATGTTATAAATAAGGTTATTAATCCAGGTGCCTCGGGTATGTTGGTTTGTTCCCATGCACCAAAGTGACATCACTTTATTATTCGGATTGCCATATAATGAAGCCAGGTATTTAATGTCCTTTGCAGAAACACCGGTGAGTGCTTCAATGGCTTCTGGTTTATAGTCCTGCAAAAACTCTCTATAGTCTTCCAGAGACATATCCTGCACTTCATCGTTAAATGCAAAACCGTCTTCTAATCCATATCCAATCTTCGTTTTACCCTTTTTAAGCGCTGTGTGTTTTTCAATAAACCGTCGGTTTTCCCATCCATTTCTTAAGATTTCATAACAAATTGAATTGGCAATGGCTAAATCGGTCTGCGGCTTAAAAATGATGGAGCGATCGGCTGCCACGCTGGTACGGGTTGTCCTTGTAGCCAGGTCGATAATTTTCACATGATCTCTCTTCAACCTGTTGTCGAGCAACCTGGAGAACAATACCGGGTGCATCTCAGCCATGTTGTTGCCCCACAATACAAAGACATTGGCATGGTCAATATCTTCATAACAACCCATTGGCTCATCCATTCCAAATGTACTCAGGAACCCTGTCACTGCACTGGCCATGCATAGCCTGGCATTGGCTTCCAGGTTATTGGTACCAATTGCTCCCTTCATCAATTTGGAAGCCACGTATCCATCTGGAATAGTCCATTGACCAGAGCCATATAAGGCTACTGAGTCTTTCCCGTTAAGTTGTATGGACTCCTTCATTTTACTGGCCACCAGCTCCAGTGCTTCATGCATGGAAGTTTCTACCATCTGGCCATTTTTTCGTACCAAAGGCTTTCTAAACCGGTCTTTACCGTAGATGGACATGATGGAGTGGTATCCTTTAACGCAGCACAATCCTTTATTCACAGGACTTTGCGGGTCTCCTTTCACGGCAGCAGCTTTTCCATTTTGCAATCCTATCAAAAGGCCACATCCTACACCACAAAACCGGCAGGGTGCTTTCTTCCATTCCAGGTCACCTTTGGGCAAGTGCTTTATTTGTTCCTCTGCAAAAACTATCCCCGGAAACATACTGGCAGCTGTGGCCAAAGCGGATGCAGCAGCAGCTTTCTTAAGGAATTCTCTTCTTTTAATTGTTTGGCACATGGTTCTTAACTTTAATCGTTGAATGCTGACACCAGGGAATAATGATCCAGACTTTCGATTCCGTTTAACTTATTGATAAAGGCCTCTTCATCTGCCTGCCCCTTGGTTTCGGTCACCAGAATCAACACATCCCTGTTATTCGAGGCTATAACATCACAACCTAAACCACTCAACTCATTGGCCAGTTGATCTCTATAACCAACCTGAGGATAGACTATGTAACTTTTTATTGGCATACCTTAATTGTTTATTCTGATTGGAAAAGTGTTGGTTTGAAGGTGATCATTGCCCATGCCCAGTTGGTTAGCAGCGAGGCATCTCCTCCTCTTAGGGCCTCCATGGTATCGGTGGCAAACATTTGTGAATATCCCAGATGAAAGGTCACATCTCCAGTTAACTTCAAGACATAAACCAGGTCCACTTCCGTTCCCAACGCTTTTTTAAGTTCATTATCAGAGGCATCAAGCTGCTTAGATCCCGTAAGAAACTCATGAGCATTCACGATCAGCGAGCCCTTTCCTGCTTTGAACTTCGTTTTAAAATAGATGTCCTGCACCCCCACATTGGCATTAGCAGGACCTACAAAAAAATAGTCCATGAAGCCATTGTGCGCATGATTGGTCCCAAAGTCAGGCGTGAAATTGGTAAGATCGGAGGAGGCATCATCATCGTCCTTACCAGAAATGTATTCATATCCAACTGTTATCGGCGTTACCTTTGTTTGGTAGGTCGCGTTTGCCCCAGCCAGGATTGCATTGACATTGGTAGCATTTAATTCACCCGTTTGATAATAAATATCTCCACCAATTTTAAACTTACCGAATGACCGGCTGCCGATGAGCCCAAAAGTCTGTTTGAACGATACGGAAGAATCAGCATTCTGATATCCTGCGTTAAGGGCGAGCACGGACAGGCTTGCAGCTTCAAAATCTTTATGGAACCAACCATATTGCATCGCCTTATAATTACCATTAACTGAATAATATCGGGCACCAACTGATTGTAGCCATGCAGGCTCAGGAACATCATCGTCCTGATTGTAAGCAACGCCAAGGTGCAATTGAGCCTTTGACGATTCCTGGTTATAAATCAGCAGTAAAGCGTCGTGCCTTCTCCCCTGTTGAGCCCACTCTAAACCTCCAAGAAACCTTTCATTGTCATACGAGATGATCTGTCGACCTACTTTCATGGACCAGTTATTTGTAAAATGATATTGCCCCCAGGCTTCATTAATAAAGGTCTTGCCAAGCTCTTCCTTAAATATTTGTGCCGACTCTCCCCATATTCGTATGTCCTGAAATGACAATTTGAGGTCATATTTATCAGATGAAAAGTCTATGTACAGTCTGCTCCTTTGTTCTGTAAAGAGTGAGGCTTCTACATCGTCTGAGGCTTTGAGGGTTTTAAAGCCATTTCGGAATTCAGTTCTTGGTCTTACCTCAGCACTGATCTTGAATTGCGCCCGGGTTACGAACGGGGCTGCAACAAATGTCAGAAGAATAGCAATTGTCTTTAAGGTCATGATTGATCCACCTGATTTTTTGATGGTTAATTTTCGAAAAATAGATGGACCCTAAGACTGACAATTATGGCATGCGAATATGATATTTATCAGTTGATATCTCCTTAACCATTAATACGGTTTGATCAACGCTCCTTTGTATTTATTCCAGCATTATTAAAATTCAATATCCCAAAAGCCAAAACAGCTCCATATGACCATAATACCCAGGAAGAAAGTACAATGGATTGGTCATGAGAAATGGTTGGGAATATGATTTCATAGTATTTAATACAAACCACATCTCCGATAATGCCGGGAAGTGCCAACAGCAAGGCACTTTTCGCTCTTTGATCAGAATTGAGGCCAAATTTGAGAAAAACCCGGGTAACCAGAAACCATAAGACCGGAACCGTTAACAAATACAACCCAGGCACATATAACTCCCGATCCAGTCTTAAAATATGATGTCCCCAAAACCTGAAAGCCAGCGTAGCTACTAACCAAACCGTGAACCCAAACAACAGGCTAAACCTTTGATAATCCATAAATGATAATTTGTTTAGGGTCAAACATCATTAATCCTCCGAAAGGATCAATTGACTTTGGTTAAGTTCGCTTCGAAGCAACTCTGTTTCTGATCCTGCTAAGACTTTCAGGCTGAACGCCAATGTAGCTGGCCAGTTGAAATAGTGGCACACGCTCAAGGAGATCAGGTCTGGTGTTTAATAAGTTTAGGTACCGTTGTTCGGGACTGGAGATGATGTATTGCGAAAGCATTTCCTGGTAATTCCCCAATTCCATTTCCAGCACCTTCCTCGCAAAAACCTCGAGCCTGGGAAACCTGTCCAGTAGTTCTTTTTCCAAATGATTCGGGATCAATGCCAGTGTGCAATCCTCGAGGCATTCCAGAAAATGAGTAGATGGTGCTTCGGTGATAAAACTTCGGATCGATGTAATGAACTGGTTTTCTGTGTAGAAAAATGTTGTTTTTGTTTCCCCATTGACCAGATAATACAGTCGTACGCATCCCTTCAGGTTAAAGTAGGAAATCCTGGAGACCATACCTTCTTTTAAGAGTAAAGCTCCTTTGGGGTATTCTTTTATTACAATGGCAGAAGTAATGGCATCAATTTCGTCCTGACTGAGGTCGACAAATTTTGAGATGTAATCAATCAGATTAGAGACATTGTTTTCCATATGCATTCTCTATTTATCACTAATACTAGTTCAATTTCGAATTAACCCAAAAACTCTAAACCCAAAACTCCAAACTCCAAACTCAAAAACTCTATCTTTGCACCTGCTTTAGAATTAGTAAATACAACAACAGGAAATTGGCAAACATAGTAGCGATAGTAGGAAGACCAAATGTTGGGAAGTCCACCCTTTTTAATCGGTTGATTGAAAAGAAGAAAGCCATCATGGATGACGAGAGTGGAGTGACCAGAGACAGGCATTATGGTTTTGCAGAGTGGACCGGCAAATACTTCACTGTAATTGATACCGGCGGATATGTAACCGGATCGGATGATATCTTTGAAGAAGCCATCAGAACCCAGGTAAAGATGGCCCTTGAGGAAGCCTCTGTGGTGCTTTTCATGGTAGATTGCAAGGATGGCATTACAGGCATGGATCAGGATTTTGCCAATGTGATCAGGGAAATCAATAAGCCTGTATTGTTGGTTGCCAACAAAGCAGATAATCAGGAAAGAATGTTTGGCGCCAATGAGTTTTATGGACTGGGGTTGGGTGAAGAATTATTTCCTATCTCGAGCCAAAGTGGTTCAGGTACAGGAGAATTGCTGGATAAAGTAGTCTCCTATTTTGAAGACGAAGGAGTTGAAAACCCGGAGGAAGGCATACCAAGAATTGCTATTGTCGGTCGACCAAACGTAGGGAAATCATCATTTCTTAATGCACTATTAGGGAAAGAAAGAAGCATTGTCACTGATGCTGCAGGAACCACCAGGGATGCCATCAACACCCGATATACCATGTTCCAAAAGGATTTTATCCTCACTGACACTGCCGGAATACGAAAGAAAGCCAAAGTTAAGGAAGACATAGAATTTTACTCTGTACTGAGGTCCATCCAGAGTTTGCAGGACAGTGATGTGTGTATTGTCATTGTAGATGCCGAGCGGGGATTAGAAGCTCAGGACATGAGCATCATCGCGCTGGCACACAAATACAACAAGGGCATCATGATCATGATCAATAAGTGGGATTTGATCGAAAAGGATAGCAAGACAGCTGATAAATTCAAAAAGGAGATCAATGAAAAACTGGGACCAATGAGCTATATCCCGGTAATATTCACGTCGGTAACGAATAAACAAAGGATATTTCAGGCGATTGAGATGGCCATCAAGGTGTATGATAACAGGAATAAGAAAATTGCCACTTCCCAGCTCAACCAATACCTGCTCCCTGAAATAGAGCGCTATCCACCACCAGCAATAAAAGGTAAGTACATTAAGATAAAATACATTACTCAGATTCCGGGAAAAGCACCTGCGTTTGCCTTTTTCTGTAATCTTCCGCAGTACATCAAAGAACCCTATGAAAGGTACCTGGCCAACAAGATCAGGGAACATTTTGATTTCACAGGCGTCCCTATTCGATTGTTCTTCAGACAGAAGTAGATGAAAGATCGTTCGCAATACATGGCAGTCTTTGAAAGGTTTCTTCCCAAAGAAGCTGCCAGGTATTGCTATGACCTGTGGGACAACCTGGGGTTTGAATTTAAAATCACCAAAGCCCGAAAAACAAAACTGGGTGATTTTCGCTACGATCCCAGGAATAAGAAATCGACCATCACCGTCAATCACAACCTCAACCCCTATGCCTTCCTGGTCACTTACCTGCATGAAGTGGCGCATTTCGTTACGCACCAGCAACATGGCCGGGCTGTCAGTCCTCATGGCAAAGAGTGGAAGCAAAACTTTAAAAAAATAAGCCTGCCAATCCTAAGGCCTGAAATACTTCCTGAAGAAGTACTCCGGGCACTGGCGGGCTACCTGAAGAATCCGGCAGCCACCAGTTGCACAGATCCCACTTTGACCAGAACATTGAATGCTTACTCCCCCAACAACGATGAAATAATGCTGATCGACCTTCCTTTAGGAAGTGCCTTCCGGTTCAACAACAAAATCTACAAGAGCCTTGAAAAGAAAAGAACACGATTGATCTGCCAGGAACACAAAACCGGCAAAAAATACCTGATCAATGGTGCCGCACACGTGGAGCTGTTGGGCTGAAATCACCCTTTCAAACTATATGTTTCTCTAACATTTTATACTTTTTTATCAATTTCTCATTAAAATTTTCCCTTTTCCTTGCGAATGTGGAAAATCCAGTTCTATCTTTACGGTATCAATTACCTCTCTGGAGATAGTTGATTTATAAAGAAGAGGCGAGAGACAGGCTCGATGACCCTCTGGCAACCTCCACAAATTGGAATAGGTGCCAATTCCTGATCCCAGAAACAAACTGGGAGAATATAAATTGACGACTTATGACTTACACAGACAATTTAAGACACAAACACAAGCTACAAAGCATTCATTCTTTTGACATGTCCTTTGGTAGGTGTTGCTGTTGTTGTTGCTAATTCATAGCGACTCAATTTCTATTTTTTCAAGTAACATCATTTCCCAACATTTTATTTAAAACATTATTCCTGGACATGGAACATCAGAATTTTGAAACCAAAGCAATAAGAACACAGGCAGAAAAGAGTGATTTCAGAGAGCACTCCGCACCTATTTATATGACTTCCAGCTTCACATTCGATGATGCTGAGCAGGCCAGGGCATTGTTTGCAGACGAGATCCAGGGCAACATTTATACCCGATTCTCCAACCCAAACAACAATGAGTTCATTGAAAAGCTCTGCCTTCTGGAAGAAACAGAAGACGGCATAGCCACTGCCTCCGGAATGGCTGCAATGTTTTCCAGTATGGCTGGATTGCTAAGTGCTGGTGATCATGTATTGGCGTCAAGATCGGTATTTGGGTCTACCCACCAGTTGTTCACGAAGGTTTTTCCTAAGTGGGGCATCTCGCATACTTATGCAGACATCAACAACCTGGATGAGTGGGAAGAAAAGATTCAACCCAATACGAAGATGATATTTGCGGAGACGCCATCCAATCCCGGGCTCGACATCATTGACCTGGAGTGGTTGGGCAAACTTTCCAAAAAGCACGGTTTAATATTAAACATCGACAACTGCTTTGCAACCCCTTACCTACAGCAGCCAGCAAAATGGGGTGCCGACATTGTCACTCATAGTGCCACCAAATTCATTGATGGACAGGGACGAGCCATTGGTGGAGCCATACTGGGAAGAAAGGATCTGATCAAGGAAATCAGGTTTTTCGCCAGACATTCAGGTCCTGCGCTATCTCCGTTCAATGGCTGGATCCTCTCCAAAAGCCTGGAGACCCTGCATGTGAGAATGGACAGACACTGTGAAAACGCTCTTAAGATTGCTGAATACCTGGAAGGACATGATGAAATAGAATTGGTGAAATATCCATTCCTAAAGTCGCACCCAAAACATTTGCTCGCCAAAAAGCTCATGAAGCACGGCGGAGGACTGGTAACTTTCGTAGTAAAAGGAGGCATTGAAAGAGGTCGTAATTTTTTGAACAGCCTGGAAATGCTATCACTAACTGCCAACCTGGGAGATTCCCGAACAACTGTAACCCATCCTGCTTCCACTACACATTCCAAACTTACAGATGAAGAGCGTCTGGAAGTTGGAATATTGCCTGGCCTGGTAAGAGTTTCTGCCGGATTGGAAAATGTAGAGGATATTATCAAGGATATAGAAAACGCATTAATTAAAACAAGTATAAAAGAAAATGTCAGTGCATAAGATCTCAATTAAGTGTTGTATGCCATATTGTAACACTTGCAGGTGTTTCCTGACATAGATGTATCCGTAGAGTTACTGATAATTAATATTTGTAAGCCTCTTCGGATACCTGAAGAGGCTTTTTTTTAAAGAATTTGAATAGAAAACGATAAAACACAAAAGTAAATGGCACTAGTAATCGATGATGCAGTATCGAAAGAAGCTAAAAAAGACATCCTGGAACTGCAGGACAAGATCCGAAAATTCCGGTTAGGCACAATTGATGAGGAGGGATTCAAACTCTTCAGACTGGCTCGTGGAGTGTACGGGCAAAGACAGCAGGGAGTACAGATGATCCGCCTCAAAATGCCGTATGGCAAACTAACTGGTGAGCAACTGGTGAGGATTGCCGACCTGTCGGATGAATTTAGTACCGGTAACCTGCATGCAACCACACGTCAGAATTTCCAGCTGCATTATGTCACGCTGGAAGACTCACCTCAATTGTGGGCCAAATTGGAGGAGAAAGGGGTAACAACCAGAGAAGCCTGTGGTAACACCGTAAGGAACATTACGGCCTCAGCTACTGCAGGAATCGATCCTGATGAGCCATTCAACGTGGTGCCTTACGTGGAGGAAACATTTAAATTTTTCCTTAGAAACCCAATTTGCCAGGCAATGGGTAGAAAAGTGAAGATCGCTTTCTCTTCAAGTGAAAAAGATTCTGCCTTTACTTATATCCACGACTTTGGATTTATTCCAAAAATAAAAGATGGACAAAGAGGGTTTAAAGTAGTCATTGGCGGTGGCCTGGGTGCTCAGGCTATGATTGCAAAAACAGCCTATGACTTCCTACCGGCAGAAGACATCATCCCGTTCATGGAAGCAGGCATCCGGGTGTTTGACCGATATGGGGAAAGAGAAAAGCGCCACAAAGCAAGGATGAAATTTCTACTGGACGAAAAAAGAGGACTCGGCCTGGAGGGCTACCTCAAACTGGTAGAAGAAGAAAGAAAAGCCAATAAGGTCCAAAAGGTATTCATTGATTACGAAGAGCCCGCATTTGACGCCACCACACTTACCATTGCAGATAAGGTCACTGTCACGGATGAAGTGAAATATCAAAACTGGCTGGAGCAGAATGTCTCTGAGCAAAAGCAGAAAGGGTTTTACGCTGTAAAGATCAAATTACCTTTGGGTGATATGTCTTCTGATACGGCCAGAAAATTTGTGGCTGCAATCAAAGGCTATGTTGCAGACGACTTAAGAATAACAGTGAATCAAGGTATATTACTTCGATATGCGGTAAAAGAAAATCTCCCTTACCTGTTTAATGTACTGGATGAATTAAAACTGGCTGAACCTGGGTTTGACTCTATCGCGGACATTACGGCCTGCCCGGGAACCGATACTTGTAACCTTGGAGTAACCAATAGCACTGCCCTGGCCAAAGTATTGGAGGAAATGTTGATCGAACAGTATCCACACCTGGTGAAAGATTCAGAGATCAAAATAAAGATCAGTGGATGTATGAACGCTTGTGGCCAGCACATGATTGCCAATATTGGGTTTCATGGAAGTTCCATAAAAAATGGTAACCTGATCATTCCAGCCATGCAGGTGGTCATTGGAGGCGGAGTTGCTGAAAATGGGGAAGGATTCATTGCTGACAAAGTGATCAAGCTTCCTTCTAAAAGAATCCCAACGGCTGTTTCCACCTTGTTGGAGGATTATGAAGAAAACAGACTGGACGGGGAATATTTCAATGACTACTACCAGAGAAACGGCAAAATGTATTTCTATGGACTATTGAAACCACTGGCAAATGTGGAAACCCTGGACCAGGCAGATTACTCCGACTGGGGAAAAACAGAACTTTTTGAACCAGAGATTGGGGTTGGTGAATGTGCAGCTGTTACTATGGATGTTATCACGACAGTTTTAACAGATGCTGAAGAAAAAATTGAGCTTGCTGCAGAGACCTTGTCAAACGGACACTTTGCCGATTCAATTTATCACAGTTATGCGGCCTTCATTGTTGGTGCAAAAGCACTTCTGTTGAGCGAAGATCATTTATGCAATACCCATATAGGCATCATAAAAGATTTTCAGGAGAAATTTGTTGATAGCGGTAAATTTGCCCTTGACTATTCATTCGAGGAAACTGTATTGGCGATCAATAAAAACGAGCCTTCAGAAGATTTCGCAAAACAAAACCTTGATTTGGCCATTGGTTTTGTCAATAAAGTAATTGAATTCAGAGGTGTACAGTTAAAAGAAGATGTGTCATTAATTGATAAAAAAGTGGTGACCAACTTCTACACTGCGTAACTCATATTTATAATTTTCTATTCAAACTTCCCCTCCACTCGTAATCGGGTGGGGGGATTTTCCTTTATAGTGGGTACAGAAAAGCTACTCCCAAGCCACTCCCCTATCCTAAGTGATACACTTAAACTTGACCAGGTAGTTAATGCCAGAATGCCCTTGTCATCATAACCCACGTTGCGCAACATCCTGATATCATCGTCATTTACTTTCTGCGGGTAGAACCCGGATTTCTTCAAATAGCAAAGCGTAACAGCATTTCTACCAAGAATTCCCATTTGCTGATCCTCTTCCGTATTCACGCCAGACCAATTTTTGAGTGCGTTAATGAAATCCTTTTGTACATCCATAGGAATATGTTGCGTTGCTAATCGATCTGCTTCTCTAATAAAAGTTAGCCAAACAGATTTGAGCCTATCGTTTGCTTCCAACCAGGAAATATCAAATTCGCAGTGATGCTGCTCATTTACATATGAACCCGACTCCAAATCATCATTCAGCTTATTCTTCAAAAACAATGACATCAGGTCTCTAAGTACCGAACGGATCAACTTCATTTCATGGTTGAGAGGGGAATCCTTCAAAAAAATCTCTACCAGATGATTCACATAGTTGATGACCAGTGCGGTTCCAATGATCTCCGGTGCTTCCACCGGAGTAAAAGGAGGATTGCGAACAAAATAGGATTCCTTATTAGTGTGTCCAAGGGCCCAGTAGATCAACTTCATTTGTTTTTGATCGACCACTTCGGACAAATCGCATATGGGAATGCCCTTGCCACTTTCTTTATCTCCCAGTGCTCTGAGCATTGCTGCATGTTGATCGATACAGAAAGTGCAATCATTGGACAAGCTGACAGCTGTCGCAATAGACTCTTTATAGTTGCGGGGTGCTAGATCTTTTACAAGGATTGTTTCTCTGAGCACATTCCACCATGCCAGTAACAGATTGGGGTGAAGCGAGTGAATGGTAGCCGGGTTTCCCCCTGGGATTTTTCCTATAGGAAGAAAATCTCGGCTGATCATGGCATAAACCTTTGCGAGAAGGCCGGTAGATCGTGAAACCTTTACTGGTTTAATGTATTTCATATTGGGTTTGGGTCAGTATTCAAATATCCGACCCTAAAGGAAAAGAGCAAACAAAACCAGGTATACATATGGGAGACATTCCCAAATTATACACCAATTCGGCGTGAAATCAGTCCCTTCACCTTGTTGTAGAAAAATCCAGGTTTCTGTGTCCTCCAATTAGGGATTTGCAATGTTCCCCCAAAATTGACGTAGCTGTCGATATTAAAGTTGGTCATTTCGTCAATGACATGATCCCGAAAATTGACTGCAGCAATCCACCCATCTTCTACCTCCTCGAACCACTCTTCGTAGTAACAATCATCAGAACCATGAAAATTCAGAATGTTCTCACCCAACAAAATGAATTGATTGATCCCATTGTAAGACAGGTGCTCGATGATATTTCTTTTAAGGTGCATGATGTCATTATTGAGTGCATCATTCCATTCACCAATAAACTCAATGATGGCAAATCGCTGATCATAATCCACATAAAGGATTTTGATGTACAGCGTTTCGGATCCCATAAAATCCCACCCCGGGGCGATGTAGTACCCATAGATGGTTTCCGATAGCAGGTCGTAATTATACTCCTTACCCTCAAAAGGAGAATAAGGGTCTGTTGAGGAGTCGTAGTATTGCTGCCAGCGGTGATATGGTTCTATATCGTGCAATTTTATTTAATTATAACTCTAAACACATTTGAAGTTGAGTCTGATTTTACCTGAAGCAAATATGTTCCATCAGGAATATTTTCTAAAGTCAATTTGCAATTAGAGAATGAACCATTTTGACGTTTCATGAGCTGTCCCGTGACTGAAATTAACTGGCAATCCCAGTTAGTAAAAAATGGCAATTTAATATTTAACAGGTTACCGGAGGGAATTGGATAAACTTCGAAATTATCGGCAGGTAATTTCTTGCTATTTGTCACCTGTAATACCATCAAATCTTCAATACTTCGAGGCTGGATAAAATAACTACCATTTATTTCAGAAACAAAACCAGTAATTTGAACATCATTTGTAGGTATAGTGGTTCCTACTAGAGGGTGATCTTTAATTCCCAACCTAAATCCTACTTCATCTATACCATCGGTAAGAGTATAATTAGTAGCCTCCTTAAAAACATCAGTTTCTTTAAATTTCAAAGCCGGTAGTCTTACTACTTCGGATTCATAATCCTCCCATACTAGATCGATACTACTTAATTCCTGAACATCCTCCAGGGAGACTCCCTGTTTTATTAAATCGATTGTAACTGGAGATTCAGAAATTTGCAAAGTGCCATTAAAATCTGATAATGTTCCAGACACAGAAACACTATCTCCATAAACCAAATTGGATGATTC
This sequence comes from Cyclobacteriaceae bacterium, assembly GCA_965243755.1. Taxonomy (GTDB): domain Bacteria; phylum Bacteroidota; class Bacteroidia; order Cytophagales; family Cyclobacteriaceae; genus JANSWY01. The sequence goes on along the minus strand of CBDEVW010000006.1, from coordinate 480,588 downwards.
ATTTCCATCATCAAGACCTCTTACTACTATCCCAGCAGTTCCATCATACAAAATTCTGTTACTAATGCTATTATTCTCACCTGCAATTATCACCCCTGTAACAAATACCTCTGACCCTAATTCCAAACTTCTAGCATCATCAATTGAAATTGGCTGTATAACTTCTATATCATCAGTGCCTCTTGGGTATATAATATAAGATGAAGCATCTTGACTGATATAGCCTGTAACATTTACTTTTCCTCTAGGTATTTCGGTACTCACTAACGGGTGACTCGACAAACCTAATTTCATTCTGAAGGTATTTGTGCCATTAGTAATAAAATAGTCTGGACCAGATTCACCTCCAGCAAAAATTCCTGTCTCTGTAAATCTGACATTTTCAAACCTGATCAGTTCTGATTCATAACTCTCATCAATTTGAAGTATATTAACTGATTGTGGCTCTGGAATCATAGAATTATTTGCTATCAGCTCAATTGTTATTGGGGGCTCTGCGATTTGTAATAATCCATTGTCTTCTATAAGTGTTCCAGTGACATTAACAGAATCACCAATATTCAGCAATCCTGATTGATTTTCATCATCAGAGCTAGTAACTACCACTCCTGCCGTACCATCATGAATCGTTCGATTTTGAGCACTGTTGTTCGGTCCTCCAATTACCACACCTGTTACAAAAACCGTTTCGCCACTACCAAGATTCCGGGCACTTTCAATACTAACCATATCCAAATTCCCTTCGACAAATGAAACAGGAAACAAGTTTAATTCAGCACCTGCGCTGCTATGGACAATGTTTTGTGAATAGGACAATCCGTCTGCCACTTCCGGCTCCACTTTAACAAATATCTGTTGATCTAAAATCCTATTTTCAGCAGTAATAACCAATGAGTCAACGAAATCAACATTATTAATTGAAACTGAAAACGGTTTATCTATGGTGACAACTAAATCTTCGGAGAGGTTATAAGATTTAAGAAAGTAAGATTCTATTTTCGATTGACCAAATGGAACTTTTCCGAAATTTCCATCAAACTGCTTTTGCCTAACCCGGACCATAGGCCCGGTATTTGTTCCCCATATTTTCGCCACCCATTCCGGATTATCTATAAACGGGTTTCTATTCCCCTGGTAAGCATAAACCCCTTCATTTCGAGTTATTTCCTGATCACTAACAGTATCTATATGATGCCATAAGAGTAAGTCATCGAGGATACCTAACTCAGGGTTTTGAGAGCTCGTAATTGCATTAACCACTTCCAAATCCAAAATTGAACTATTATACCTTGTGGCCATATAAAAAATCATTCGTGCAACATCTCCTTTCACCTCGTCCGACGGTTCCCAAAGATCTGAATCAGTGAATGTATCCTGAGCTTCACCTTCTTCATTGGCGCTGACAAGATTTACAAATCCAAGATCCTTGTCGCTTTTTGAAGTATTTACGGAGGCATCACAAGGTCTCAGATGATGAACGTCGGTGTAGGCAGTGTCTGACTGTTCTGGAAAACCATGTGATTTCGGCCAAACATGCTCCCTATTCCAGAAATCCGGTTGATTATTACTTGCAAAATCATTCTTACTGATTGAGCGTCTACTATAAATCAGGATTACATTTTCAGGGTTTTCAGGGTCCTCATCCAATTCTCTTAGAATTTCCTTCACCTCACTATAGGTATATGAGGTATGCCCTCTTATTATTGAATGAAGTTTATTCTTTAGTTCTTCACCTGCCAAACCCTCGGTACCATCGTAATAGTCTACTGGCTGTGCGAATGCGTTAATGAAATGGGAAAACAGCAGTATGATCAGTAATATTACCTTAGTCGTCATTCTAGTATAAATAAAAATAAAAAGCTACCACAAAGATGGTAGCTTTCCATTAAAATATTTTAATTATTTCAGTTATGGAACAAGTGGTCCCTCTACTACTTCCCAAACACCTACATCAACACACTGGAGTTTCGTGTATAAAATACCATCAGTACCATCATAAGTTGCGCAAGTTAATTCTGCGAATACATCAATTCCACTCACTTGTGGTTGTTGATCAGAGTACTTAACTCCCATCAACACTTCAAGTCCCTCTCCAACCTGGGTAATGGCTAAAGCTTGCGCTTCGCTCGATGATAATCCATCATACATTGTCTGTCCAGTCTTAGAGGTAACTCTAATATCAAAATTCTCAAAAAATGCGTCGGCACCATATAAGTCTTCACCCGTTCCGAAGCTATTAACCAAGTCAGGGTTACTTGATTTGACTTGATCAACGATCAATTGATAATCGGAACTTGTCAGTGTAAAAACAATTGTAGGATCCAAATTCCATTTACCTTGACTCTTAATGTATTGTTCTTCTACTTGAGTTATAAGCAGACCTCTCCATCTGCCTTCAGTGAAGGTATATTTCTCCGGAATCGTACTCACGCTTCCAGAGAAGAATTTATAAACTACAATTAATTCATCACCTTCTTGAGCATAGGGATACTTTGCGGTTAAAAATGCTGGCAAGTAATTCTTTGCTGGCGTACTTCCTGAAAAATTATCAAATCTTCCAGGGTCACCCATTGAGTTGTAATCTTCAGAAGAGAGGTAATACGTATCTTCAACAATTTCCCATCCATTGTCATATACGAAGTACGTCCCTCTGAAATCAGATTCTAAATTCACATCCCCTGATGCATCCTGATCAATGATAAACTGCCTGGTGTATGTAACTGAACCTCCTCTATCACCATAAAACACTTTGAATGTTACATTGTATACATTCTCATCAGACGCTAATGCATCAGGATATGACAAAGTCAGATATCGTGCAATACCCTCATTAATTCTAGCTTCAACCCTTAAAGAATCTTCTTCATATGAAGCAGAACCATCGAATATATCATCATCAAGGTTATTATCTGCTATCCAGTTTTTTCTATTGTTGCTGGATCCTGAAGTATCATCAATTCTCCCATCGAAATTATCAAAAAATGAATTGGCACCATAGTAATATTCCAGAGTTCCAAAACTATCTAACCAATCATCTCCTCTAACTTCTGTAGTTTCGTCAACCAGTACCTCATAATCATCTGACGCCATTTCGATATCAACAGCTGTAAACCCTGATATATCCTCACTTTCAACCAATTTAAAAACAGGATCAGGTAAAGGAACCTCCTCTATAGATTCTACATAATCATACCTGGCCAAAACGAATTGACCATCTGCAGGGTCCTGAATTTCTGAAGCCAATATTGTTGGAATTACATCCTCAGGTTTCTTTTCTGAAGAAAGAACCTGTAGTACCCCGGTACTTCCGCCTAAAGAATTGTAGTCGTCAGTATTTAAGGTGTAGGTGATAGCATTGTTGTAACCATCAAACTCTTCGGCGTCCGCATTATGAACATTGTATGTTATAATTACCGCGTTTCCATCTTTAAATTGAGGATACATGGTGTTTAACAATTTAGGCGCAAAGTTTGCTAGGGTAACTTCAGAGTTCAGTGCCTCATTGGCCTCCACAAAATCAGCCAATGTTGAATCCTCTACAGTTCCACGTGCTTTTAATTCACTTGCAATCGTACCATAATCGTCAGATGTTAGGGTATAATCTAAAGTCGCAATAAAACCAAGTGTCGTTTCAGGATACTTTTCATCCAATTCTTTGTAAGTATCATCAAGTGGTTCACAGCCAAATAATGCCACTAGGGCAACTATAATATATCTTAAATTTTTCATGTTTCTTTTACTTTAGATGGTGATTAGAAATTAAACTTCATACCTACAGTAAATTGTCTACCAACTCCATACCAATGCACCTCACTATCGGGTCTCAAACCACCGCTAGCCTCATTGGAATCGGCAATATATTCTACATCGAATAGGTTTGTAACATTGCCATAGATAGCTGCATCATTGCTTCCAATTTTGAAACGATAGTTTGCTTTTAAATCCAACAAGCTATATGAAGGTAGTTTTCTAGGCTGAACTGCCTGCGGGTTACTGTCAGAAGAATCCGCAGTTCTACCAATAGGGTCAAATGATGCGTAAAAGTTATCATAAAATGTATATGTTCCCCCTATCTTGAAGTTTTCAGTAAGGTTGTAATCTAATTGAAACGCTGCAGTTGTTTGTGCCGCATTACCTACTTTCAGACCAGCAATAACTAATCGAGGAATTGTTCCAACAACATTTCTGTCTTCATCAAAAATTTGGGTAGAGTCCACATTGTTAGCCCATTCCCAATTTCCAATTGATACCATTGCTCCTAATTCTAAAGAAGCAATTGGCCTCCAATTACCATCTATTTCAATACCTTGGTGAACTGCGTCAACTCCTAAGATATTAGCAAAAAACAGCTCATTAGGCTCATCCCCAGGAAAACTACGAGTAAAAGTTCTGTCCATCCAGGAAGTTCTATATAAATTAAGATTTCCATTTATTGTTGAACTTCTGTAACCATACCCTAATTCAAAACTTAGTATTTTCTGATTCTCGGCATCTTCGTTTAGTGCATTTGCAAAGTTTTGAAACACCGCATCAAAATCAGGAGCCTTTTCAAAATAACCTAAGTTCACAAAAACATTATGATTTCTTGTAAGGTTATAGTTAGCTCCCGTTTTCACCTGATAACCAATAAAGTTGGCTTTATCCGATGCTTGAGTATAAGCTAATGCACTTTCAACATCATCAGCACCCAATTCGTCCTCCCACTCAGCTCTTACCTGAGGATCATTTAATATTTGTGATCTCAAATCATCTTCGAAATACTGATAGTAGTCATATCGCTGATATTGAGTATTAGAACCTGAAATTGTAACGAATGCATTTAATTTTCCATTCGTATACTCACCTTGTACAAATCCTCCTGCCCAATTCACAAGACCATCATTATGATAATCTCTTTTATCTCCAACTCGCAATTGCCTGTTCGGATTGTTCACATCATCATTATCTAGTGCATAAGCTGCACCAAGCAAATCAACTACCTCCGAAAAGTGTATCCCTTTATAATACCGGTAATCTATACCTGCAAGAAAATTGAAGTTTTGACTAATATTTTGTGTGTAGGTACTTAATACTCCATACCACTTATGGTCATTCCTTGAAGCTCTTAAATAACTAATGGCATTTCCATCAACGGCAGCCACATTTCGGTCTACAGCTGCATCCAAATCAATAGGACTGTATTGGTCACCAGTTCTTTCAAATGCAGTTCCAGCAGATCCACCACCACCACCGGTACCATAAGAAGCATAGACTGCTGTTGATAGTTCAGACGTGCTATTGATAGTCCAATAGTGATTTAACGAAAATTGAGGTTTATGATAGAAGTTGTCCTCAACATGCCTTACTTCTCCATTCAGGATACCCCAATCGGGATTAAATCTTCTTCCTTGAGGCGCTTCCCTCATTTGTTGAATAGAAACACGACTCTGTCTTTGCCCATGACGCTGTGGAGCACCAAATCCAGTAAAGGAAATTGTATGGTTATCGTTTAATATTTTTGATACATTAAAGAAATAATTCCATCCCAGAAATTCAGTACCATCAACCCATCCGTCTCCTTGTATTCTGGCTCCAGAAACAGAAACTGCCCAATTATTTTCAGTGAGACCTGTACTCAATGAAAATGAAGTCTTCTCGTAGTTATCATTGCCTCTTCCGTAATAAATGGAACCTCCTTTGGTGGCTTCAGTTGTTTTAGTAAGGATATTAATAGTACCTCCTATAGAGGGAACCGCAACTTTAGAGGCTCCTAACCCCCTTTGTACCTGCATAGTCCTGGTAACATCTGTAAGACCTGCCCAGTTCGACCAGTAAACTCTTCCGTTTTCCATATCATTTACCGGCACACCATTGATCAATACTGCTACATTGACATCATTAAAACCTCTAACAGCTATCCGCGAATCTCCATATCCACCACCTTGTTTAGTAGCATAAACTCCAGGAGAGGTTTTTAATAATTCTGGAAACTCCTGGTTACTTGCAACTTCTTCTATCTGTTTTCTTCCAATTGATGACACTGCAACTGGAGTTTTACGATCTACCGCAACAGATGCAACAACCTCAATTTCTTCTAGTCCTATAACATCAGCCTTAACCTTTACCTTCCCAATATTTCCCGTTCCTAATACGGATAAATCCAACTCCGTATCTTTGTAGCCAACATAGGAAATTGTAAGTTTTGCATCAGAAGGTACATCTTTTAGAGTAAACTTACCGTTTATATCGGTAACTGTACCAGTGGTTGTTCCTGTTATACTTATAGCCGCACCTATAAGAGCTTCCTCTGTATCAGCATCCACCAGGAAACCTGTTACAGAATTTTGAGCAAACACGTTGATGGACATGAATCCACCAATCATCATTAGTAGTAAAATTCTCTTCATTAGAAATAATTTTTATTCAAACTTCCAATTGCAAATTTAACGGTATATCTCAAGATGGTAGCGCTGCTACTTTATCTTTTTATGAACCTTGTTAACATTTGCGTAACAATGATTAAAATAATTATCTGGAAATCAAAAGAATATTTGGGATAAATACTGACATACAGTACAAGATGACCTTATTAGGCATCCATACCTACAACCTTATGTTAACATACAGTTAACTTTGGGATAAAATTTGTCTCACATTGCCGTAGGTTTGTAATAATTCCCGCGCTTTTTCTTCACCCACTCCTAACTCCTCCATAATCATCTTTATGCCTCGCTCTACTAACTTATTGTTACTCAGTTGCATATCGATCATTTTATTCCCCTTAACTCTCCCCAACCGAATCATGACCGTGGTACTGATCATGTTTAATACTAACTTTTGAGCGGTACCAGCTTTCATCCGGGTGCTACCTGTCACGAATTCTGGCCCCACAACTACTTCAATCGGGTAGTCTACATTTTTGGAAAGTTCGGAACCTTTGTTGCAGGTGATGCATGCTGTACCTATTTGATTGGCCCTTGCAGATTGAACTCCCCCGATGACATATGGTGTTCGGCCAGAAGCTGCTATTCCAATTAGAAAATCATTTCCGGATATATGATGCGCACTTAAGTCCTTCCAGGCTTGCGCTGTATCATCCTCGGCAAACTCCACTGCCTTTCTGATGGCACCATCTCCACCAGCTATCAAGCCCACCACTTTACCATGCTCCATCCCGTAGGTAGGCGGAATTTCTGAGGCGTCTACTACCCCCAACCTTCCGGAAGTGCCTGCACCGATATAAAATAGCCTCCCTCCTTTTTTCATGCGCTCCACAATTGCCTCAACTACCTTTTCAATTTGAGGAATCACTTTTTCTATGCTATGAGCAACAGTTTTGTCTTCCTGATTGATGCCTGCCAGAATCTCCCTGGTAGACATATTTTCAAGGTTATCGTAATTTGATGGTGACTCAGTGATCATGATTCCTGTTGTTTTTGGTGATAAAGTGTTAAGCCCGCAATCGGGGATTCTACAATGTTTGAAATGACTATTCCCTTATCATTTCCAACCTGACGAAGTATATCGGAGTAATAAAATGCTACTGATCCGGAAAATGCAACTTTATGATTTTCGATTCCTGCATATTTCTTCAGGATTTCATCAAAGAATAGTTCAAACTCTTTGTAAATCAATTGATAGATAAAAGGATTTTTCCTGTGATGAAACAGGAATTTTGAAAAGGAAGCCAGGTACTGGGCTGGAGATTTCCCCTGGTAAACTTCAAGTAAAAACTGGTCTTCTGTAAGCTCGAATCTCTTTTCAAATAAGCCTCGGATATCCTTTGGGAGGTCCCGACGAAGGTAAGCCTTTACCAGCCGCCTTCCCAATGCCGCACCACTCCCTTCATCTCCAATGGCGTATCCTAAAGAAGGTATAATCTCGGAAATTTTATTTCCATCATAAAAGCAACTATTGGTACCTGTCCCTAAAATACAGGCTATGCCTGGTTGATCTAAAAATAAAGCCCTTGCTGCTGCTAAAAGATCGTGTGTAATGTAATAGCGGTCACTTTTGAGACTCCTTTGTAAAGCGGCAAGTGTTTTTTGCTCATTGGTCTTACCAGAGATACCGGCACCATAAAAATATAATTCCGTGACCTGATCGACTTGTAATGTTTGTATAGCCTCATGCACACTATTCATCAAATCCTGTTCACTTTGCTGATAAGCATTGTATCCATTAGTTCGTGCCTGCGTGATCTGCCCATCTTGCATTATCAATCGCCAGTCTATGCTGGTGGCACCTGCATCCGCTATTAGTATCATGCTATTGTAATTTGCCAACTACTTCAAATTTATCAAAAACCTTATCGGTATGAGGCGCATCTGGCAATTCTTGTGTCAGGTCCTGCCCTGCCCAATGTTCATAATGCTTCCCGTTTTTCCAAAGCCGGGATTTACTCACATCGTAAATTGTACCCTTATAGGCTACCCATATTTCTTCCTTATCCTGCCCGTTGCGTAGGGCAAGCTGACTTTTAGTATAAGTTTTGATCAATCTTTTAGTGTGATTACGGTGATTCCTGCTCCACCAAATTCTACATGCTCATCTGCCATTTGTGATACTGCCGGGTTTTCCTTGAGATGGTTCCGGATTATTTCCCGTAGTACCCCATGGCCCTTGCCATGTAATACACGTAGTTGGTTGTACCCTAATATAATGGCCTGATCTACGAATGAATCAACCTCACCAATGACCTCCTCAGCGCGTTTTCCTCTCACATCCAGGTCACTCTTGAAGTTTACTGCCCGCTGGTTAAGGTCAATTCCTTTCACCGCAGATTTAATTTTCTTCTCGTTCGGTACCTGTCTGGCCGATCCTGCGTGCTCCAATTGATCCAACTTCACCAGCGACTTGAACAATCCAAAATTCACTTCCGCTTTTTTCCGCTCCAACTTAACGACCTCACCAACACCATCCTGACCAATTATCCGGACCTTATCGCCCATTTTTATAGGTTTTGCAGTTTGCTTCTTTTGCTGCTTCCGATCCGTTTTTACCAGATCAGACTCAATTTTTTCTTTATAGTGATCCAGCTTTTCCCTGGCTTTTTTGGTTGCCGATTTGTCAGCTTTTCTTTCCTTAATGGTCCTGATTGTAGCCTCAACTTTTCTATTGGCCTCTTCAATAATTTGTTTGGCTTCTTTTTTTGCTGCTTTTATCAGATTCTTCTGTTCCTCTGAAATTACCGCTTTCAGGTCAGTATAGTCTTTGATCGCCTTCTCCAGTTCTTTATCTCTTGAACTGATCTTTTCATATTTCTCCTTATACTGATTCCTTTCTTTTTCCAGGGAATTGATCAGTTCGTCAAATCTTACATGGGTATGTCCTACCAATTTCTTAGCGGAAGCAATGATTTCTTTGTTCAATCCAATCTTCCCGGCGATCTCAAGTGCAAATGAACTTCCCGGCTTTCCAATTTCCAGGGTATACAGGGGCTCCAGTCGTTCAACGTCATATTTCATGGCACCATTGATGATACCCCCTTTCTTTTCTGCGAGTTTTTTCAGGTTCGCGTAGTGGGTCGTCACCACACCATATCCCCTTTTATGATTTAGTTGTTTCAGAATAGCTTCCGCAATGGCTCCTCCAAACTGTGGTTCCGTTCCTGTACCAAATTCATCAATCAAAAATAAAGTCTTCCCGTTGATTCGATATAGGAATTCTCTCATATTGGTCAAATGGGAACTGTAAGTACTCAGGTCATTTTCCAATGACTGGTCATCTCCAATATCGATCAGGATCTTACCAAATACACCAAACTTTGAAACTTCTGAAGCCGGCACCAGCAATCCACACTGAAACATGTACTGTAGCAACCCAACCGTTTTCAGGCATACTGACTTACCACCTGCATTGGGCCCTGAAATAAGCAATATTCTGTTCTCCTGATCAAGTTTTATATCCAATGGCACCACTTTTTTACCCTGCTCCTTGTGGGCAAAATGCAGTAGTGGATGCCTGGCATGATACCACTCGAGGGCTGGCTTAGGTACGATATCAGGCATAGTAGCTTCCAGTTCAATGGCCAGTTTCGCCTTTGCCCTGATGAAGTCAACCATCCCCAGGAAAGTATAAGACTTTTTAATTTCTTTCAGATAGGGCCTTAGCTGGCTGGTTAAATACTTAAGAATTCGAATGATCTCCCGCCTTTCCTGATATTCCAGTTCTTTGATCTTATTGTTGATCTCAAGTACCTCGGCTGGCTCTATATATACAGTCTGTCCTGTAGAAGATTCATCATGAACAAACCCCTTGAGCCTCCTTTTATGCTCAGACAAAACCGGGATCACTAATCTTCCATTTCTTACAGTAAGCCCTGAATCATCTGGGGAAAATCCATCTTTCTGAGCCTTTTTTATGATACTATTGATGGCATTCCTGGCCTGACTCTCACTTTTTACAATGTCCCTCCTGATTTGTTGCAATTCCGGGGTAGCATTATCTCTTATATGACCTTTTTCATCAATCACTGCATCTATATCAGGAATAATGGCATCCGGAAAATCAATTCCTTCACACATTTCATATAAATGTGGGTATTCTTCCTGATTATCCGCAAAAAATTTCAGACACTTGCTGATGGTGACCAAACTTGATTTAAGCTCATAAAATTCATCTTCATCCAGATATGCTCCGTCTACCGCTGCTTTTTTGAGCATCTCAGAAGTATCCAGGTAATTTGATTCCGGAAATCCCATCCCCGACTGTAAAATACCTGTAAATTCATGTGTCTGAGAGAGTAGCCTGGAAATAACTTTCACATCATCCCCTGCCGAGATTTTGTCGACAAAGCCAATCCCCAATGTACTTAAACAGTGTTCCCTTAATTTCTCTCTTATGATATCAAAACCAAGTTTTTTCTCGATATCAGAGGGATAGTTATTCATCTTCTTCTTCGTCTGATTCGTTGCTGGAGGAGGTTATTCTTTTAGGAGATTTTTTGTCCGGTTCGTCCTTTTCATCATCCTTATTTTTTGTAGAAGCCATTTTATGTCTCACGTTGAGAGAATCCACAACAGCTTCATAAATTTTGGTCATGTGCCTTACTTCACTGGCATAAAACTTATAACTCCTCTGATATAGTGTGGTGTCAACATTGTGTTTCTTTAGCAAGTCAAATTCATATGCCTTGTACAGCATAAGTGAAGTATCCTGATCCAATCGCAGGTAGTTGATTTTCTCCTCAAGTAAATGAATATCAATGAGTATGGCGGTCATTTTCTCTGGAGGAATTACATCATCTGGAATTTTTACCTCCTTACTGCAACCCATCCCTACTATTACCAGTATGATTAAAAATATTTTTTTCACAAATGCTTAGTTATAATGCGATAACTTATTTTTGAAGATCAAAATTACTTCTAATGAAGGAAATCCTCAAAAAACTCAGAAAATACGAGATCAGGATCAGGAAAGCGATCACCTCGCAGATGCAGGGAGACTATCATTCCATTTTCAAGGGTTCGGGATTAGAATTTGATGACGTGAGAGCCTACCAGTATGGAGATGATGTAAGAACCATCGACTGGAACGTGTCTGCGAAGGGCCATGGTACTTTTGTGAAAACGTTCAAGGAAGAAAAAGAACAAACTGTTTTCTTCATCCTTGACATGAGCGCCTCACAGGAAATTGGGGATCAGGGGTCTCAAAAAATTGATATAGCTAAAGAAATTGCTGCCCTGTTATCAATAGCCGCCATCAAAGAAAATAGTCAGGTGGGATTAATCGGGTATACAGACAAACAGGAAATCTACGTGAAGCCTGCCAAGGGAATGAAACATTCCTACCAGTTGATCTCCAAAATATTTAACACAAAACCTTCCTCTAAAAAGACTGATCTCACTGGAGCTATTCGATATGCTCTGGAAATGATCAAACGAAAAAGCGTGATCATTTTAATTTCGGACTTTATCGATACGGATTACTTCCACAACCTCAAAGCAATGGCCCGATCCCATGATTTGGTGGTGATTCACCTCTCTGATAAACGAGAAACATTTTTTCCAAAACTGGGTATTGTACCTGTTTATGAAAAAGAAACTGGCAAAACCATCTGGGTCAACAGTTCCTCTGGCGGTTTCAGAGGTAATCTGGATGAGATATTTAACGGAAACAGAAAGGAATTAAAGGACTTTTGTGTCAGAAATCAGGTCAATTATGTGGCCATCGATACGGATGAGGATTATGTGCCCAAATTAATCAAATTGTTTAAAGTCAGAAACAAGTCATTGAAAAGTGTAAGATAGGTTTATGAGACAGACTTTGCTCCTAGTGTTTACTATCTGCTGGTACCAGCTATTGAATGCTCAGCAAATCAATGTAAAAGGTGGTTTCGTAGAAGACACGCTGAAGATTGGTGAACCTGTTCATTTTTATCTCACAGCGGCCTACCCAAAAACTTTTGAGGTCATCTTTCCTGATGACAGCACCTATGATTTTCAACCGTATGAAGATGTGGTCAAAACGTTTTTTCCTGCCTCTGTTGATTCTGTAGTAGTGGTAGATAGCGCCATTTATGAACTGGTAAGTTTTGAGATTGATACGTGGCAAAAATTAAAACTTCCGGTATTTCTCATTACAACCGGGGACAGTGTGAGCATCTTTTCAAACGAAGACTCTGTAAGGCTTTATGAGATGGCACCACAAGTAACTGATACAGTTTCACTGAAGAGCAACCTGGCCTATAATGAAGTTGATACCGAACTCAACTTGCCGCTGATATATGGGATCGTATTTGGTGTGGTGGGTTTATTGCTACTTGCAATGGTCATTTTTGGGAAGCAGATAAGCACTTATTTCAAGACCAAACGGCTAAAGAGAGAATACAATAAATTCAGCCAACAATTTGAAGGGATCATATCGCAATTAAAAGTGGACAACTCTCCTCAAAATGCTGAGTTTGGTGTAACACTATGGAAAAAATATCTTGAAAAATTAGACAAACAACCCTACACGAAACTCACCACCAAGGAATTGTTGAACAGGTGGGATCTTCATTCTTTGGCAGATTCACTGCGAAATATTGACCGATCGGTATATGGGCGTATGGCGTTGGAAAACATCCATCGTGACTTTGAGCGATTGGAAGACTATACATTGGATAAATACAGGGATAAATTAAATCAGATTAAAAATGGATGATGCACTAGCAAAGTCAGTTGATCAATGGTTTTCACTGGATTGGTTCAGTTGGTCACGATTGCAAAGCTATGACTGGGAAAATCCTTTTTGGTTATACCTATTACCTCTTCCCATCATTCTCATCCTATTGAAGTGGTTAATCACGAGCAACAGACAAAAACTCTCCATTGCTTTAACAAAGAAGGACATCAAAAATGACCCGGTCAGTTACTTTCGGTTTTTGCCACCGATATACCTGATGCTCAGCATGATGTTGATCATCCTGTGTCTGGCACGACCACAAAAGACCAATGAGGTGACAGAACAATGGACTGAAGGAATTGACATCATGCTTGCCATAGACATCAGTGAATCGATGAGGCTGGAGGATTTCAGACCCAACCGTCTGGAGAAGGTCAAGGAAGTGGCCATGGATTTTGTCAATGGCAGGTTTCAGGACCGCATTGGTTTAGTAGTGTTTTCGGGTGATGCTTTCTCCAGATCACCGCTAACCACGGACTATGATCTTCTTCGCACCTATATTGAAGACATTACTTTTGAACTGATTCAGAACCCTGGGACCGCAATAGGAAGTGCCCTGGCTGTAGCGACCAACAGAATGAAAGATTCTGACAGTAAATCAAAGGTCATGATCCTGTTGAGTGATGGTGAAAGTAATGCCGGTAACCTTGACCCCATAACTGCAGCAGAATTAGCCAATGCCTATGGGATAAAAATATATACTATTGCGATAGGTAAAGAGGGAAAAGTCCCCTACAAAACAGATTTCTTCGGGAACCCCCGATATGTTGACAATAACCTTGATGAGACAACATTGCGTGAAATAGCTTCAATTGGAGGCGGTAAATTCTATAGGGCGACAAATAACCAGGCGCTGACTGAAGTATTTAAAGAAATTGACACACTGGAAAAGGCAGAGATTAAAGAGTCAAGATACAAAGATACTACCGACTACTATTACCCCTATCTCACCTGGGCCATTATCTTTTTCTTAATCTGGATGTTACATAAGTCTACATTTATGATTAATATACTCACGGATTGAGATAATAATTTTGTCCATCACACAGTTTTCACTCATATGCGACAACTCCTGTTGACAATACTTCTGGTTTTCTTCTTCCAACTATTAAATGCACAAACTATTGGAGATCTCAGACCCATTGTTGGCCTTACCTATGGTTCAGAAACGATGGAGTTTGGCCTTACTGCAGGAGCAGAGTATCTACTGTTGGATGATTTCGCAGTTGCCCCAACGTATGAGTTCTATTTCGATGGCCCTAACCTGCTTTACAACAGCATCAATCTTGACTTCAGGTATTACTTCATGCCTGGTCAGTTGTCTTTTTATGGGGTGTTGGGTTACGGTCAAAATATTACCGATAGCAACACGGAACTAAGAGTAAGCAAAGGGGGATTAAATGTTGGTGCAGGAACTGTCTACAGGTTCATGTTTTTTGATCGCATTGCTGCCTTTGGCCAGGTGAAATACAGTACTGCAAACAGAAGCCAGTTTTCCGCAATGGGAGGAATTACCTACTTCTTTAATATTCTGTAAAAAAGCCAATAAAAAAGACCAGCTCAATTTACCAAGCCGGTCTTTTCACGAATAATTTATGTCAATACTTATCTTCTTTGAAGTACTACCTTTTCATTGATCCAGCAACCGATCTGAATCTCATCTCCTTCTTTGTAGTTTTCGCTAAATATTTCTTCAATGGAAGGGAATTGTTCCTTTGCAGCATTCATTTGAGCAGCGTTTCCAGCCAATTGGTACATATCATATGCAGCAATAAATATTGCTCTGTCTTCTACTTTGCTCTTTCCTTGCTTACAATCATCGAAGCTGGTGAAGTAAAGGTTTCCAATAAGATTATAAGCCTCAGTCTTATTCACACCAAGCTTTACCACTTCATAGGCTTTTGCCCTTGCTGATGATTTTGCTCCTTTTTTAGAATAAGTGGCTGCTAATCCCAACAATGCCTCAGATTTATCTTCGTTGTTCTCCGCCAAAGTAAGTGCCGCATTGTAGTATTCTATTGCTTTATCCAGAGATCTTTCTGCTAAAAACTTGTCACCAAGTGTTCTTGCAAGTGCGAATGTCGGGGCACTTTCATAAACAGTTTCAGCAGCATCCAGAAAATAAGGTTGGTCGAGACATTTTGCTTTTAGACTATATGAAAATATCTTTTTTGCCATTCCCAAATCAGAAGGGTCTTCATTGAACTTAGTAACAAAATTCTTTTCAATGAATTCGCAATTGATGATGTCCCCGAATGAACTTAGAATGGCATCAATCTTATTTCTTTCCTTTTCCAGCTTCTCTGCATCTCCGGTTTTCATTTTGGCCTCCAAAATATTAGTTACCTCATCGTATACTTCAAGTACACCTTCTATCGGCATCTCTTTTGGGTTAGTCTTATAGTAATAAGAGGCCAGCGTAACATATGGTGTCAAATTGAAATCGGAGATAAACTCACCATTCGTCTGGAATGCTTCTTTATACAATTTGAGCACTTCAGAGTATTTCGATGGTGTTTTATAGTACAACCTGAAAGCTGTATACGCCTTCCTGTCCAGCACATTATCATCATTGTTAAAATATTTGATCCTCTGATCATACATCCATAGCAATGAGTCCTGCAGACGCTCAATCCTGGTAGCATCTTTCTCTTCTTTCAGAATGTTTTCAATGGTTTTTGCTCCATCCTTGTAGATCGATGGGTTAAGATCACCGTTATTCTCATAGAGCCAATTCAATGTAGAAAGGGCACCATTGTGATCATTTTGGAGCATCTGAATTTGATAATACGCCTGCTTTTCTTTGGCCATGGCGTACAGGTTTTCATTTTCGGGCCAGTTCCAGCCGACCTGCGAAAATAAGTTCGTTGTAATGGTTAGGGTTAAACCTAAAGTGAGTATAGACCTTGTCATTTTTAGAATTAGTTTTAAAAATGTGCACAAAAGAAGAACACATTCTGGTGATCTTCAAACAAAGTACATTACGAATAGATCAACCTTCTGTTACATTTATTCGATGTACGGCAAACATGTTTGCACAAATCGTACCAATTCTATGAGAATTATCAGTTATTGGCAGTGGTGAGGTCTTCCTTTAGGAGGTCATTATCCCTCAAAAACTGCCTCCATTCCTGAGCTTTTGCCTTTTTCAGCACTCTGGGAAATTTATTTTGTCCGCCCTCTTTACCCTGTTGTTTCATCCAGTCAATAAAGGCATGAGCGGGAAGCACTTTCACAAACACTTCTTTGAGCGCAGAGGTCCGTTCCGTTTTGTAATCATCATTCAAGCCTTTTAAGTGATCGTCAATTTTTTCTTTCAACTGCGCGGCATCTACAGCATCATCAGTACCTATGTACCAGTGATGAGCAAACATGGTTTCATAGGGCTCACCAATTACGGTGAATTCTCTGATGTCTATATTGAGCTCGGCACTCGTAAGCTCCATGGCCTTGTTCATGTTGTCTACAGAAAGATGCTCTCCACAAAGACTAAGAAAGTGTTTAGTTCTTCCCGTAATCACAATCTCACAATCATCCACAGAAGTAAATTTGATCACATCTCCAATCATATATCTCCAGGTACCCGCGTTGGTGCTCAGAAGGAGTGCATATTCCTTGTTTTCTTCCACCTCATCGATCATAATGGTCTTTGGGTTTTCTTTCAGCTCTCCTTCCTCATTGAAATTATCAGAATTAAAAGGGACAAATTCATAAAAAATCCCATTGTTGAGGACCAATTTCATCGACTTAGCTCCTGGAGTGGCCTGAAAAGCGATGAACCCTTCGGAAGCCAGGTAGGTTTCCATATAAATTAATGGTTTCGCCAACAATTTTTCAAAGCCTTTTTTATAGGGTTCAAAAGAAACTCCTCCATGCACAAAGATTTGAAGATTGGGCCATATATCATGAATGGTATCTACCTGATAATGGGCAATAATTTTCTCCATCAAAATCTGTAACCAGGCTGGTACTCCTACGATGATACCAATGTCCCAGTCTTTGGCTTTTCTGGTAATCTCTTCCAGTTTTTCATTCCAGTCCTGGGTTTTGGCGATCTTCTTTCCTGGCTTATAAAAATGCTGAAACCAAAAGGGAATCTGGCTGGCGGTGATGCCACTGAGATCCCCTGCAAAGTAATTGCCATGCTGCTGCAAATCAGTGCTTCCCCCAAGCATTAATATTCCTTTTGTGAAAAACTTATGCGGGAGATCATATTTTGAGAGTGTCAATATCTGACGTATACTGGTTCTTTTGATGGACTTAAAGATATCTTTCGTGACCGGTATGTACTTGGATGGGGCTCCTGAAGTACCCGAACTTAGTGCGAAATATTTTATTTTCCCCGGCCAGCAAACATCAGCCTCACCATCTTTAGCCAGGCTCCACCACTTGTTAAAAATGTCATCGTAAGTATGGACCGGAACATTGTTGATGAAATTCTGATAAAACAGCGAACTATGATGGGATTTGAAGCCCGCCAGAACGTCGTTGAAATGATAATGGTGTCCAAATGCTGTATTTCGGGCATGTATCAGCAATTTTTTCAACTCTTCCTTCTGAAGATCTACAGGTGATGAAAATTGTTGCTCAATACTTTCGCGCAACCTGATACCTTTCTTAAGTAATGTTCCTAATATTGCCATACCATTTAAGAATTATTGAAACAAATCAAACGGTTTCTGAGTAACAAAGCAACACTTTGATAAAAATGAGTCAAATCCCGGATCATATTAATCAAATCCTTAGCGAAAACAGTCAATACCAATTCACTTTGGTTGCAGTAAGTAAGACCAAACCTGTATCTGCCATTCAGGAAGCTTATGATGGTGGTCATCTGGATTTTGGAGAGAATAAGGTACAGGAGCTTGTAGAAAAATACGAGGCACTCCCAAAAGACATCAGGTGGCACATGATCGGGCATCTGCAACGCAACAAGGTAAAGTACATTGCATCATTTGTCCACCTGATCCATGGTGTGGACTCTTTGAAATTAATCACTCAGATTAACAAAGAAGCTTCAAAAAACAACAGAATCATTAACTGCCTGCTTCAGGTACACATCGCCGAGGAAGACACCAAGTTTGGTTTTGATCTGAATGAATTGAAGCAACTGTTAGCCGAGGGCGCCTTTAATGATTTTACCAACGTAAAAATCAAGGGGTTGATGGGCATGGCGACCAATACTGACAACCAGGCGCAGGTAAGCAGAGAGTTTCGTTCACTTAAAAAGCTATACGATGAGATTTCACAGGTTGCTGCACCCAACCTTGAACCTGAGATATTATCAATGGGAATGAGTGGAGATTACCAAATTGCGCTTCAGGAAGGGAGCAATATGGTAAGAATTGGAAGTGCGATTTTTGGAGCAAGAAATTATGCAAAATAAGACATCAAAAATATTGATCACAGGAGCCATCGCCTGCATGTTGGCGGTTGCTTTTGGAGCATTTGGGGCCCATGGTCTCCGGGAATTACTTGAGGAGAACGGTGCAAGTCAGACTTACCGAACAGCAGTGCTGTACCACCTGGTTCATGCGCTGGGAATATTAATACTGGGTTTAATCCACGACAAATATCAAAATGTCTGGATTTATCGATCCTATTTGTTGCTATTGGTAGGAATAATTTTGTTTTCAGGTAGTCTATACCTGATCTCGGTTGCAAGATGGACTATGCTGGGTCCGGTTACACCAATTGGAGGAGTCTGCTTTATTGGAGGATGGCTGTTTCTGGTTGCAGGCATAAAAAAAGCCGGTAGATTTACCGGCTCATAACAATTTCTTCGTCCTGTGAAGTTTATTCTCCAGCTTCAGAGCTCTGAGGAGCGAGGACATTGGTAACAATTTTAATTTTCTCAGGGTTGTTGGTCGCGTTTGAAACGATGGTAATCACTTTATTTTGGCGTCCAATTTTACCTCTACTATTAAAAACCACTTTAATAGCAGATTTTGCTCCAGGGGCAATGGGTTCTCTTGGCCAGTCCGGTGCAGTACAACCACAGGTTACCATAACATTGGAGATCACCAGCGGTGTGGTTCCCGAGTTTTCAAACTCAAATACGTGCTCCACCACATCACCCTGATTAATGTCCTTGAAGTCATGTGATTTTTCAAAAAATGCAATGTATGGACCATCCAGGGTCATTTTTTCTTCTTCTACTGGAGCCGCATCCTGTGCGAAACCTGCGAATGAAAAACAAGTGATCAGACAAAGTGCTAATAAATTTTTCATATGATTTTCATTATATAATCCTTACTCAATTCGTCGAAATTAGATAAATATGCTGTGACTTATTAAGTATTTGCCGATTTTAACATTAGTTTAACAGCATAACGCCAAACTTTTTGAAATAATTCTTACAAAGAAATTAAAGTACTAGCGATTTGCCAAAATCTAATGACATCAACGGGAATTATGGTGGAAGGGTAAGAGTAAGGGTATGTGGAATCCTTATCCAAAACCACGAGATACTTCTGGTAAAACATGATGGAATGGGACCAAAAGGTGAATTATGGTTACCCCCTGGGGGTGGAGTAGAATTTGGCGAGAAGACCAAAGACGCGCTTATACGAGAATTCCAAGAGGAAACAGGGCTTACCGTAGATGTGGGGCATCTTTTATTTGTCAATGAACATAGTGTTTTGCCATTACATGCGGTAGAACTATTCTTTAAAGTCACCCTTGCTGAAGGTGAACTTAAACTAGGTTCGGACCCGGAATTGGATGCAGATCAGCAGCTCATTACAGCGGTAGAATTTGTATCCGAATCAAAAATAAATGCAATGCCCAATGAAAATTTACATAAAGTCTTTGTTTGGTTAAAAAATAAAGAAGGTTTGATTAGTTTTGACAGCCTTTTAAATTTGGAGCTAAAATACCTCGATTAGCTACTTACATTCATTATGTAAAAGCTGATAAAATATTTATAATTGCAAAAAAAATCTACAAATGAACTCAACTCGAATTTTAACTCTTGTATTTCTGGTGGTTGCACTTGTGCTGGCTTATTTTTTAGTAAGCAATATCGCTTCAAGTATCAATACAGAAAAGAGAATAGCCAAAATGGAAGCTGCAATTATTGATCAATTAAAACTGATTAGAAAAGCGGAAATTGCCTATCAGTCAGTAAATGGTCAGTACACTAGCGATTGGGATAAACTCATCAATTTTGTTGATAGTGGTAGGTTTTACATTATAGACAAAAAAGAAACCGTTATTCCTTTGGAGTATGGTGCTGATAGTATTTACGTAGAATTAGATACCATTGGAACTGTCGCTGTAAAGGATTCAATTTTCAACAACATTCCTAATTTCTCTTCAGAAAGACTACCTTATGTGCCTGGCACCAATAATGTAAAATTTGAAATTCGGGCAGACAAGATCACTAAAAGCGGTGTTTTGGTTGACGTAATTGAAGTATGGAACCCAAAACCTGTTGACCCTCGAAGGGATGAGGAGAGCGAGTACAATACTAGAAAACCACTTAGATTCGGTTCACAAACTACTGTAACAACAGCTGGAAACTGGGAATAGAAAGTTTGGAGACAGCAGCAAAATCAACGTTTAAGCTAGTAAAGAAAATAAAGGATGATAAGTTTGATGTAGATAATCTGCATCACTACTCCTTGTCTTTACAGGTAGGTATCAGAGACTTTCAATTGTGCGTCACTGATACCAGGGACAATAAGTGCCTAATCCTGGAAGACTATAGAATTGAAAATGTCAAGACCATCAACACACGGTTGAAGGTCTTGCATTCTTTATTTGATAATCATCACCTGCTTCTCGCCGGATTTTGGAACAGTATCAAGTTGTCCCTGAAAACACATAAGTTTTCGCTGGTTCCTTCCTCACATTTTATCAAGGAAAATGTTGCTGACTACCTGGTGATCAATAGCGAGGTAAGAAAAAACATTGAGGAGATCACTTACTACAAGCACATTGGAAGTGATGCAATCAACGTATTTGCGGCGGACAGAAAACTTGTGAACTGGGTACAGTCTTTGTATCCCAAGAAGAAAATACAGGTCATTCAGCAGGGAAGTGCATTCATAGAGGGTGTATTAAGGTATGATGATCACACACATGAAAAGACCATGTTTTGCCTGGTTGATGCTGGCATTCTTCACATGGTGGTGACCATGAATCAGAAACTGCAGTACTACAACCAGTTTGCAGTACGTAAAAGCAATGATTTCCTGAAATACACCATGCTTGTTTTTAAGGAGCTTGGACTCAACCAAAAAACCAGTAAGGTGCTATTATGGGGAAATATCAAGCATCAATCACAACATGTTCAGTTGCTTAACAAATATATACGTGATGTTTCCTTCGGCAGCAAGCCATCTTATTTAAGCTTTGGCTATCAGTTTGATGAGATCATGGATCATCAGTATTTTGATGTATTCAGTATTTTTCTTTGCGACTAGATGAAAAGAATCGCCATTTTTCCCGGCTCGTTTGATCCCTACACCAAAGGGCACGATGATATAGTCAGAAGGAGCTTGTCATTGTTTGATGAGGTTTATGTGGGTATTGGGTATAATTCATCTAAAAATAAGCGCTACTTCGATATTGATTACATGGTGGAAAAAATAGAATCCGTGTATGTTGATGAGCCACGTGTAAAAGTAATTACCTACAATGAGCTAACCGCCAACCTGGCGAAGAAACTAAAAGCCCAGGCTGTGGTAAGGGGGCTGAGAAATACTACTGACTTTGAGTATGAGAATTCCATTTCTCAGATCAATAAACACCTTAACGAGGAGCTTGAAACCATTTTCCTTATCACTTCTCCGGAATTCGCTTCTGTGAGTTCTACAATTATCAGGGAAGTGCACAAATATGATGGAGATGTTACGGAGTTCTTACCTTACAATCTGTGATTTTTTAAGCATTTTATTGTACTCCTGTACTACATACCTGATGGTTCGATAACTATTATAGAGTGCCTGCCTCACCTCTGAAACAGTCATCCAGCGAACATCCTCAATCCCTTCATCGGTTTGTGGTGCCATTCCCTGATCATCTTCACAGCTCATGGCATACCAGTGAGTCTTCTTGAGTACATACTTCTTGTTCCTGGTGTAAGTGTGCCAGGTCTTACAAATTTTGGGACCTAGTGTCACCTTTACCCCTGTTTCTTCTTCAACTTCCCGTACTGCTCCCAATTTGGCACCTTCCTTTTTTTCAAGCTTTCCTTTTGGCAGGTCCCACTTTTTTAGGCGGTATATCAGCAGGATCTTGTTGTTTTTCTCCACGACTCCTCCTGCTGCTTCAACAATTGTAAATTTTGTTTTGATATAATTGACGGCTTCCGATTTATTAGCAACCCCAAAAGTGATGGAGTCTAAATGCTTGAATTTCTTGTCCGTCATCAATTTGAACAACTCATCTACTTTCTCAGGAGAAGCATTGACCATGATCACATCATCGATCAGCTTTTTGTGAGGGATATTCTTTTTGGTTCCATCCAGCACCACGTCGTATTTGGACAAGTCCGGTATGGCGGCAAGGTCTTCCAGGATAACTGGTATGTCGTTAATGAATAACTTCATATGGGTGCACAAAATAATGTGATCACAAATTAAATTAAAATGTTAATGAGGAATAAAAATTTTCGACCAATCGGGAATTTTTTTGTATTAATTTCGCGGCATGTCAATACAAGTTTTAGATCAAACCATTGCGGAGAAAGTAGCAGGCCATTTATTAGACATCAAAGCCATTAAATTAAGCCCTGAAAATCCCTTTACCTGGAGTTCAGGCTGGAAGTCCCCCATCTACTGTGACAACAGGCTTTCTTTGTCATTTCCTGAAATTAGATCTGAGATAAAGCAATATCTGGCAGACAACATCAAAAAACTTTACCCCGAGGTAGAGTCCATTGCTGGAGTTGCCACCGCCGGTATTCCTCAGGGGGCATTGGTTGCGGATCTCCTGGGCATACCATTTATCTATGTGCGATCCAAGCCCAAGGGACATGGAATGGAAAACATGATTGAGGGTAAAGTAACTCCTGGTCAGAAGGTGGTATTGATTGAAGACCTTATTTCGACCGGAGGAAGCTCATTAAAAGCTGCTGAAGCCCTGAAAGCTGCCGATTATCACGTACTGGGTATGGGAGCAATTTTTACCTACGGATTTGATGTGGCTGAAAGTAATTTCAAAGAAGCTAATGTATCAGCATTCTGCCTGAGCAACTATCACCACATGCTCACACAGGCACAAAAATTGGGATATATTGAAGCTGCTCAGATAGAGACGCTATCAGCCTGGAGAAGTGATCCCGGTAATTGGGGTGTTTAGCAGCGATTAATGTATTAGTACTGCGTATAGCATCCCAATTTACAAACCTGTTTTAAAAATTCTCCTCAATCCCTAAACCAAACAAGGCAAAATCATAGCGGACAGGATCTTCGGGATCTAATTCCTTTAGTCGATCAGTAAGGTTTACAGCAGTGATCCAGTCCGATTGTTTCCGGGTAATCAGCCCTAATTTTCTACTTACCCTCAGTACATGCAAATCGCATGGGCAAATCAATTGGGAACTTTTTATTTTCTTCCAGATGCCAAAATCTACTCCCGCTTCGTCGTTCCGTACCATCCACCTAAGAAACATATTGATCCTTTTACAGGCTGAGTTCCTTTCTGGAGTAGCAATATGTTTTCTGGTTCTTTGAGGTGCATCCGGTAAGTTGAAGAAAGCGTAATGAAAGTTCTTTAGCCCCTCCCCTATATGCGAAGATTGCGGTCCAATTCCTTGCATGAAGGCGTCTTCCAACGTATCGCATTGACTGTAGTAGGTTCTGAAGAAATGTATAAAATACAAAGCATCAGTGTCATTGAATGTCCGATGCTTGAATCCTACAAATGGTTTCAGATCACTTTCTGTCGCATGAAGCATAAACTGGTGTGGATCATTGTCCATGAGGTTGAGCAGCTCCCTGCACTTTTTGATAATCGTCACCCGCTGACCCCAGGCAAAAATTGCAGCGAAAAACCCAGCGATCTCAATGTCCTGTTTTTTTCGAAATTGATGTGGTATGCAAATTGGATCATTTTCGATAAATCCGGGCTGATTATACAATGTAGCCTTTTCGTCAAGAAAAACCTTCAGCTCATGCTTGTTCAAACTATTCCGGGATATAGGAGATCTCTACAGGAAACTTCGCATCAATGGCTCCAAGCCTTTCATAAGCGATATCAGACAGCCTGATCAGCACATTTTCATTTCCTCCAATGTCTGGAAGTGTGCCTACCACCCTAACAAATATGCTTTGATTGTTCATCAGGTTACGAACCTGGATAATGGCACCAATTGGTAAAGTACGGTGCAGACACAGGTATTTCTTAGTTTTAGGAGAATTATCTATCCTCATTGCCATGCCCTTCTCGAAGACCTTTTTAAATTCTCCGGGCTCTCTGGGAGTTTCTCCATTTCCAAACCTTTTCGTCTTTACCGGTGCACTTACTGAGTCCACCTCCTCTACCTCATTTGTGGAATCAGTGGTAGTTTCTGTATCGCCCGTAGTTACCTCGGTTATTTCTACTGTTGTACTGTTTGTTGTCTCATTTTCAACTGAAGCAATGGCACTACTATCCGAATTATTATTATTTGAGGCACCTTCGATCACCAGTACCTGGCCTACAGCCAGAGAATTGTCTGTTAAATTATTCAGGTTCTTCAATTGCGCTACAGTGATGCCATATTTTCGTGATATGCTATAAAGGGTCTCCCCTGGCTGTACCTTGTGGGTTTTACCTGCATCAACTTTCACCTGACTGGTTTGATTGTTGTTTTTATTGGCATTTTTCACATGCTCAGTTTGCCCCTTACCTGCCTTGCTCTTAGCCACAATCAACTGTTGACCTTCTTTTATATCATTGGATTTTAGTTTATTCCACTTTTTCAGGTCATAAATGTTGGCTCCATATATATGGGAAATAGCGTACAACGTCTCCCCCTTCTTTACAGTATGGAAGGTTCCGTCCACTGCCTCATTTTCCTTTGACGCTGTAGAATGAGGAATTTCAAGAATTTGCCCAATGTTGATGGCATACCCATCCAGCTTATTAATTTCTGCAATTTTTGATAAGTCAGAGCCGTATCTCCTGGCCAGTGAAAATAGTGTTTCTCCGGACTCCACGCGGTGGATGATGAAAGTGCCGTCCTCTCTTTCTTCGAGCCTTAATGAATCTCCTTCAACAACTGCAAATGCCTGGCATGTGAACAATACACCTGCAAATATCAACATAGTTCTAAGTAAGGTCATAGACACAAATTTCACGTTTATTCTTAATAAAAAACAAATTATCGCCAACAATAAAGTAGGGTTTCCCGATAACGCCTGTCAGACTTTTTTCAAGTGTCTCCTGCAATATAACACTTCCATGATGGTCAATCACCGCCATCCAACATTCGAATCCCTTAGTAGAACGAATGTAATAGGAAATTATGATGTTATTACCATACTCCATGTAATCACAGCCTAACTGAGGATCCACATTCAGCTCCCTTTGGATAAACTCCCTGAATTCTGCAAAGTGATCAACATCATGGCCATAGAATACCGGAAATTGAATACCCTCATGTATTAAACTGCCTGATAGTATTTCAGGTTCTACCGTTTTCAATTCATTACTTTGAAAAGCTAGCTGATACAAGGTTTTCTCATCCGGGTTATCCTGATTATCAAAGACATGAACATAGAGCGCGTGACAATCGATATGAGACAATCCGCACCACCATTCCTCCTCTGGCAAAAGATATCTTTCCAGCATCCAGGTAAAGTTATGCGTATCAAGTACCCAGAAATGTGCCTGATGCGCTTGCTGATCTCTGATTTCAAAAGCCATTTTCCCTCCATCAGGGCTTATCTCTGTCTTCCAGATTGGCGATGAAAATATATTATGAAACTTGTAGGGAATATTATTCAATCAATTATTGTTAAAATTTGAGTAAAATTACATCGTTAAGAAAAAATTGAAAATGAGAACAGCAACTATATGTCTTGCACTGTTGATATTATTTGGAAATAATATCTGTTCAGCTCAGCAAGAGAATAACGAGAGACCATTGGTAATGTTGATGAAGATCCAGGGAGATATTGATCCCAGATCGAATCGATATACTGAGCTGGCCCTTGAACGCGCTGAAGAGATCAATGCTGACTATGTGGTAATAGAAATGGATACATACGGTGGAGCTCTGAATGATGCTGACGACATCAGGACCAGGGTGCTTAACTTTGAAAAACCAATCTATGTTTATATCAACAAAGATGCAGCTTCAGCCGGTGCGCTCATTTCAATTGCCTGTGATAGCATTTATATGGCCAAGGGAGCAAGTATTGGGGCGGCTACTGTAGTGACTGCCGATGGCGCTGCTGCTCCCGATAAATACCAGAGTTACATGAGAAGCATCATGCGCTCTACTGCTGAAGCAACTGGTAGAAATCCTGACATTGCTGAAGCTATGGTGGATGAGACATTGGAAGTAGAAGGAGTAAGTGAGGATGGAAAAGTGATTACGTTCTCTACCTCAGAAGCCATCAAACATGGTTTCTGCGAAGCGCAGGTTTCCAATCTGGATGAAATCATGAAAAGGTCAGGTGTGGAAGATTATGAATTAGATGAATTTGAAATTGGAACGGCCGAAAAGATCATCGCCTTTTTCCTTAATCCATTTGTTAGTGGAATCCTTGTGCTGGTGATCATTGGCGGGCTCTATTTTGAGCTCCAAACGCCTGGGGTAGGTTTTCCTATTCTGGCCAGTGTTGTCGCCCTGGTCCTTTACCTTACCCCATACTATCTTAACGGTCTCGCTGAGAACTGGGAAATTATCGTTTTTCTGGTTGGTATAGTTTTAATAGCCCTGGAGGTTTTTGTCATCCCCGGGTTTGGTGTTCCCGGAATATTGGGAATTATTTGTACGGTGGGCTCATTGATTCTCATGATGGTCAACAATGACGCATTTGATTTTTCGTTTGTGGAACTTGATGAGATTCTGTTTGCGAGTGCTGCCGTTATTTCCGGGCTCGTTGGTGCAGTGGTGGTCATGTTCGTTGGAGGGGCAAGCCTGGCCAATTCCAAGGTATTTCAACGCATTGCATTGTCTGAGACCATGGAAAAAACAGCAGGCTATACCAGCAACTTCAAAAAAGAATCTTTCATAGGAAAAACAGGAGTCGCTTATACGGTGCTTCGTCCTAGTGGAAAAGTCATGATCGATGGTGACATTTACGATGCACACACCAGGGGCAACTATATTGACAAGGACGTGGAAGTTGAAGTGATCAATGAAGAAGGCACCTCATTAAAAGTGAAAGAAAAAGGCTCCTAATCCATATTTTATAGCCAAGTTTGCGGTAAAGATCAGGTAGTACATGAAAATTCTTGGGGTAATCCCTGCCAGATACGCATCTAAAAGATTTCCAGGCAAGCCATTGGTTGACATTGATGGAAAATCCATGGTCCGGCGCGTGTATGAACAAGCTAGAAAATGTCCGGACTTTGATCATGTTATAATTGCTACCGATGATGATCGCATTTTCAACCATGTGAAATCCTGGGGTGGAGAAATCATGATGACTTCAGGAAATCATCGCAATGGCACTGAAAGGTGCCTTGAAGTGGCCCAATCTATAGGTACCGATGTAGACTATATTGTTAATATCCAGGGAGATGAACCATTTGTTCATCCTGAAACGCTCTCTCAACTTTGCAGCCTGCTTGATGGTGAAGTGACATTGGGTTCTGTCGCCAAAGAAGTTGCAGATCCTAAAGAGCTAAAAAACCCTCATGTGGTGAAAGTTACTTTCGATACAAATGGTTTTGCGCTTTATTTCAGCAGAAGTTGCATTCCGTATATTGAAAACCATGATTTACATGCAATTAACGAGGGGCCGTTTTTCAAACATATTGGCCTGTACGCCTATCGGAGAGATGTATTGCATGATATTGCGCAACTTCCACAGGGAAAACTGGAATCCAGGGAATCATTGGAACAACTTCGATGGCTGGAAAATGGATATCGGATCAAATTGGCCATTACTACCCATGAAAGCCACTCAATAGATACACCTCAAGACCTGAAACAAATTTTAAAGCAACTGCTATGAACACAAAAAAAACACTGATCATTGCTAATTGGGTAATGATCATAGCGGCCATCATCTGTCTTTATATCGGATTGAGATATGAAGAAAAAAAGTTGTTGTATACATTGATCGCCCTTGGACTTTGGGGAATTTCTTTTTTACTTAACCGCCAAATTAAAAAGATCGATTCTGAATGAAACGATGGAAGAAGTCTGAAACCTGTCTTAATTGCGGAAAGAATATCAGTGTTGATTTCAATTATTGTCCCTATTGTGGGCAGGAAAATGATGATCGAAATGTTTCTTTCTTTCAATTGATCAATGAGTTTTTTGCGAATTACCTGTCCCTGGATTCAAGGTTTGGAAGGTCCATATTGCCCTTTTTAATCAATCCGGGATTCCTCACCAACAGGTTTAATCAGGGCAAGAGAAAGAATTACGCCAACCCCATCAGGCTTTATTTGGTCGTAAGCTTGTTTTACTTCTTCCTAATGAACCTCTACCTGAATAACCATACCGCATTATTCAATGAGGAACTAAAAATAACCAACCCTGTACCAGACAGTATTGCATTGGAACCGGTAAGCGAGGATGTGTTGAAGGAGATTTCACAATCCATTGAAATCAGCGACACCTCCGCCATTGACAGTTTGGGTATCGACCTGGATCGCTACACACGATTTACTAAAAAATACGATTCCGGCTCCTCAAAATTTGCGGTCCCTGCATTGACTGACAGCCTATGGGATGATGATAGCGGCTGGCCTTTAACTACGGCTCAATGGAGAACCTTCAATAACCTGAAAAATGACCTCAACTACAGCACTCAGGACATCCTTGATTCGATGCATGTAGAAAACAATACACCTACTGAGCAAAAACTGGCCCGGCAAATCGTGAGAATCGGAAGAAACTCAGAAACCTTTTTTGGTTACATCATCAAAAATTTGCCGATCATGATGTTTATCATGTTGCCTCTCTTTGCCCTGATACTAAAGCTGTTGTACATATCGAGGAAGATCCTTTACATACAGCATTTGATCCATTCGCTGCACATTCATTCCATTGCTTTCCTGATCTATGGACTTGGTTTTTTGGTTGCATTGATATTCAACCCGGATATTGTTGATGTGGCACTTTGGATTGCTTTATTGCTGGTGACAATATATTGCTACATATCGTATCTCAATGTATACAAGCAACATTGGTTTAAAACCCTGATAAAGTTCATGCTGACTGGCTGGGCCTATGGCATGATCCTGACCTTTGGGCTGATCATAGAAATTTTCGCCTCATTTATGCTCTATTAATCAGAGGATAGACTTTTCAAAAGCCTCAAGGAAAAGTGCAATTTCTGCTCCCTTCACTGCATCTGAAACAAACAGTGTTTCAAACTGTGAAGGTGCCAAATAGACGCCATTTTGAAGCATCTGCTGAAAATACTGACCAAATTTCTTAGTATCACAAGATTTTGCTGTCTCAAAATCTATCACCTGTTGATCTGTAAAGAATACACTAAACATAGAGCCCACATGGTTTACTGTATAAGGAAGGCCTTTGCTGGAAAGAATTTCCTTCACTCCATTCACGATTATCGAGGTGTGTTCTTCCAGTCTGTTGTAGATGGAAGGATCGTCCTTCAGCTGGCGCAGTGCGGCAAATCCTGCAGCCATTGCCACAGGGTTTCCTGAAAGTGTACCAGCCTGGTAAACCGGACCTGCAGGTGAAACATAATTCATTACCTCTTTTCGTCCTCCATAGGCCCCTACAGGCATTCCGCCACCAATAATCTTACCTAGTGTAGTAAGGTCAGGAGAAATATCGAATAATTCCTGAGCGCCACCTGCAGCTAACCTGAAGCCTGTCATTACTTCATCAAAAATCAGTAAAATGCCATGTTGATCACACAATGATCTCAGTCCTTGTAAAAAACCTTCTTCAGGAAGTACACATCCCATATTTCCGGCAACCGGCTCAAGAATAATGGCTGCAATCTGTTCATCATTATTAGTGACTAGCTGTTTAACAGCATTCAAGTCATTGAATGGAGCCAGCAGTGTATCTTTTGCAGTTCCCTTTGTAACGCCAGGGCTGTCAGGTTCTCCCATTGTAATTGCTCCACTGCCTGCGGCAATTAGAAATGAGTCTCCATGGCCGTGATAGCATCCTTCAAATTTGATGATTTTATCTCTGCCAGTATATCCCCTGGCCACACGTATTGCAGACATGGTGGCTTCTGTGCCACTGTTCACCATTCTTACAGTTTCCATAGCCGGGAGCATGGAAGTAATTAATTTGGCCATCTCCACTTCCATTCCTGTTGGTGCTCCGAAGGAAAGAGATTGAGCTGCAGCTTTACTCACTGCCTCCAACACCTGTTTATTGCCATGCCCAAGGATCATTGGCCCCCAGCTATTGATAAATTCCAGGTATCGGTTGCCATCTACATCAGTCATGTATGCACCTTCTGCAGACTGAATAAACAATGGGTTACCACCTACAGCTTTAAATGCCCTAACCGGTGAATTTACTCCTCCAGGGATATATTTTTGAGCTTCCTGAAATAGTTGTTGACTTTTATCTATGGACATGCTTTAATTTACTTTGACTAATTCGCTTTCTTGTATTTTCACCACTGGCACTATCTGATTATCATTGGCTAAACCGTATTGATAACCACTCATCAGACTACCGTTAATTTTGTTGCCCGACCTAAGGCCTTCCTGAAAGTATTTACCATGTTTATGCATCATGCTACCCAAAAACATGGTGGTCTCATATCCAATCAGGTGATTTTCTGATGGCAATACTTTGTATTGATTTAAAAATGCTCCTAAAAATGACTGGTACGTATCACTGTTGACGTCAACATAATAGGGATTGCACATGAACAAACCGATGTTCTCCATCTGATCAAATGAAATCACATCAAACCCAAGCCATTTGTCCTGGCCAATCATCCCTATAGTATCAGGGCGGGTAATGTTGGCAGACACAAAGTTGGTAGCAAACAGGTTAGAATTTGAAGCAATAAAAATATGCCCCAGGCTATCAGGCTCTACCCAATATTTCTCGATATAGCTGTATCGTTGAAAAGAATTAGGATACCGCTTTCTTTTGATCTCTAATTCGGGATTCTCGGCCAACAGCGAGTCCACCTCCTCGGCAGTGAGCTCAATTTCGTAAGTACCCGTTAGGGTATCGATTATTGGTCTGATTGTTTCGTTATTTAGCTCAGCAAATTTGATCACCTCAAAGCCATAATCCTGTATTTCGTCCTTATATGCTGCTGCATAAAGTGAGTCTCTCTTTTCATACATCACCCAGGCCTTTTTGTTTTCAAAAACTTCATTGGCGAACTGGGCCAGTTTTTTGGCTCGTGTATTGACTGTAGGATTATTCAGAAAGGAGAATGGGTTGGTCCCAATCACATCAGGATTGCTGCTGATGGGGTTAAACATATTGATTTTATTCGCTGCAGAAAAATCATAAACCTCCTTGAATGCCCCGGGAAACAAGGGTCCATAGAGCAGGTCCATGCTTTTCATTTCTTCCTTTTGAAGAATCTGTCTGGTGAATACTGACCTGCCTTTGGTATCGTAAGGATAAACATTTATGGGCATACCCTGCTTCTTCAATTCTGATGCAGCAAATAAAATTCCTTCATACAGATCCATTACAAGCCTGTTTCTGATCACTCCTTCAACATTTTCTATGCTGTCAAAACGAAAAGGTAAAAGAACGGCAATATTGTAAGTGTCCTTTTTGATGTTGTTATATGACGCAGAAATGAAATCTTTTAAGTTGAGCCCGTTTTGTTGAATAACTTCCAGTAAAAGCTCCTGATTTTCCGAGAGGTCACCTTCTTTAAGGCGATTGGCGTATTCCTTTGCTATTAATTGATCTCCGGCGTAGGTGTAATACAAGCCACTTATTGCGGCATCATCCAGATTAGAGAGGTATTCTTTCTTAAGTTGAACAGCAAGTGGTTTCAAATCTCCCCTTGCCGCGTCTACTTTCTGAAATCCCCTTTCATGATCTCCCAGCCTCAGATAACAAGCAGCCAGCCAGTAATTCACTTCAGGAAGCTGATCCCAGTCTGGGTACTTTTGGGTAATTTGAAGAAACATGTTTTTTGCCTCTTCATATTCTTCCAAATTGTAACTGGAAAGTGCTACGTAAAAACTGGCATATTGAAAGAAAATGTTTCCGGGTTCTTCCTTGCTCAACTCAATAAATGCACTTTTGGCATTTTTATAATCGCCAGTTGCAAATAGCCGTTTGGCCTCCAGGTATTCCGCCTGATGATTTTTTTGAGCTATTGTTGCCAATGCAATGGCATAAAGACTAAAGAACAGTAAAGCTTTCCTCATATTATTCCCATTCTATAGTTGCAGGTGGTTTTGAACTGATGTCATAAACAACCCTATTGACACCCTTCACCTGATTAATGATCTTATTTGAAATATCCGCCAGAAAATCGTAAGGCAAATGTACCCAGTCTGCAGTCATTCCATCAACAGATGTTACCGCTCTCAGGGCCACCACCTGCTCATATGTTCTCTCATCACCCATCACTCCTACGGACTGTATAGGTAACAATACCGCTCCTGCCTGCCATACATCATCATACAAACCTGATTCTTTGAGGCCAGAAATAAAAATGTAATCAACCTCCTGTAGGATGGCCACCTTTTCGGCAGTGATGTCGCCCAATATTCTAATACCTAACCCTGGCCCTGGGAACGGGTGCCTGGCTAGTATCTTTTCGTCAATTTCCAATGTCCGGCCCACATTCCTCACTTCATCTTTAAATAATGTGTTGAGCGGCTCTACTACTTTGAGATGCATCTTTTCAGGCAATCCTCCCACATTGTGATGGGATTTGATCGTAGCAGAAGGTCCCTTCACAGAAACTGATTCTATCACATCAGGATATATGGTGCCCTGTCCGAGCCATTTTACATTTTCAATTCGATGTGCTTCCCGATCAAAAACCTCTATAAATACTCTTCCTATCGCCTTTCTTTTATCTTCCGGATCTGTAAGGCCTTTGAGTGCATCATAAAATTCCTGCTTTGCATCTACCCCAGTGACGTTGAGCCCCATGTGTTTGTAGGAATCTAATACATCTTCAAACTCATTTTTCCTAAGCAGACCATTATCAACAAAAATGCAATGCAGGTTTTTACCAATGGCATGATGGATCAGGGTGGCAGCTACAGAAGAGTCTACTCCACCGGATAAACCAAGTACTACCTGATCGTCTCCAAGCTTTTCTTTCAATTCAGCAACAGTGGTTTCCACAAAAATATCCGGGGTCCAGTCCTGTGCACATCCGCAGATATGGACAACAAAGTTCCTCAATAAGATTTTTCCCTGTGCAGAATGCGTAACCTCAGGATGAAACTGAATTCCATAAGTATTTTCTTCCTGTACCTTAAATGCCGCAACAGCTACAGACTCGGTACTGGAGATGATATCAA
The DNA here is from genome assembly GCA_965243755.1 of Cyclobacteriaceae bacterium. Lineage (GTDB taxonomy): Bacteria > Bacteroidota > Bacteroidia > Cytophagales > Cyclobacteriaceae > JANSWY01. The sequence goes on along the minus strand of CBDEVW010000006.1, from coordinate 446,856 downwards.
ATTTTTCCGGAAGGCTTTTTATGGTATCGCTGTGAGACATCCACACCTGGGAGTCGAGCGAAATCTCCTTCAGTAAGTCGTAATGAGAATCAACCTTAGATAATTTGGCCCGGCCATATTCACGAATTTCAGAGGGCAGCACCTCTCCACCGTATTTTTTAGCCAGTAACTGGGCCCCATAGCAAACACCGAGCAGCGGATATTTTCCTCTCAAGGCATCCAAATCCAAATCGGGGGCATCTTTCTCCCGCACAGAACATGGACTTCCTGATAAGATCACTCCTTTCACGGAATCATCTAACTCAGGTATGTGATTAAACGGATGAATTTCGCAATAGACATTTAGCTCCCTAACCCTTCTGGCAATTAGTTGTGTATACTGTGAACCAAAATCCAGGATGATAATTTTTTCAGACATGCGGCAAAAATAATATGGCTGACATAGTTTACCCAGTATGGTGCCATATTTAAATGACACAAATTGATTGACCCTCCAAAATGATTCATAAAACCAGAAATTTAACTAATATTGATAGGATAAATTGACCACATACTCATAAGACATGGTACGAAATCCACTGAAAGCTCATAGAATAGGCATGAATAAAGAATTCCGGTTTCGCGGTGAGGAGCAAACCAGAATTGAAACATTCAGTGATGCCGTTTTTGCACTTGCAATCACCATGCTTATTCTAAAAACTGAAGTATCCTACAACTTTGATCAGATGCTGCTTTTTGTGGCCGATATTGTGCCATTCGCCTTATGTATGGCGCTGATCATTTATATCTGGCATGAGCATTTTCTTTATTTTCTTCGCTATGGTTTCAGAAGCAAAACTGTGGTTGTACTAAATGGCCTGCTACTATTTTTCATACTATTTTTTGTTCACCCGCTTAAATTTCTGGCCAAACTCCTGACGGTTATCTATGGCAAAATGATCCTTAGGCTATTAGGCATTAATTCCGACACGTTGGGCAGTGCCCAGGAAATGATCAACGGAAATGACATGCCGAGACTTATGATGGTTTACAGTGGAATGGCCTCAGTGATCTTTTTTATCATGGCATTGCTGTACAAATATGCACTGAAGAAGAAAGATGAACTTGAATTAAATGAAATAGAACTCTTCGATTCCAGGTCGGGGCTGTATAGTATGATTCTGATGGGATCAGTACCGTTTTTTTCTTTTTTAATTGCTGCAATATTCCCAGGTACTGTAGTTGCTGGCATCATATCGGGTTTTATTTATATGCTTTACTTCCCGGTGATGATGACATTCGGCATAAGAAGAGGCAAGTTTCGCAAAAAGCTTCTTACCAAATCCGCATAATCCATAGATAATTGTACAGGTATTTTATCAATCTCATAACGCAATCGGTTCCGTTGAAAAATATATTCTCATTTGGGGTTGAATCCATTTGATTATTAATGCGTATTTCATTTCTTTGATGCGCTCAATGATGACAAGGGAACAAGAAAGACTAGAAGAAGCCAGGAAAGGTATCCCCTGGAAAAAGTGGGGACCTTATCTGTCTGAACGGCAATGGGGAACAGTAAGAGAAGACTATAGTGCATCAGGTCTTGCATGGGAAAGCCTTACCCACGACATGGCCCGCAGCAAAGCATATCGCTGGGGTGAAGATGGCATTGGTGGCATCAGTGATGACAACCAGCAAATCTGCATATCATGGGCCTTTTGGAACGAAAAGGACCCTATAATAAAAGAGCGTCTGTTTGGGCTGACCGGCGTAGAGGGAAATCATGGTGAGGATGTTAAGGAAATATATTATTACCTGGACAGTACTCCTACACACTCTTACATGAAAATGCTCTACAAATATCCGCAAAATGAATTTCCATATGCGGATCTTGTAGATACCAACAGGGCATGTTCCAGACTGGAAAGAGAATATGAAATAGAAGACACAGGTGTATTTGATGGCAACAAGTACTTTGACATCTTCATGGAGTATGCCAAGTCAGACACAGATGACCTCCTGTTTAAAGCCACGATACATAATCGGGGAACCGAAACAGCACCTCTGTTGATTATGCCAACCATTTGGTTTAGAAACACCTGGTCATCACGTAACGAAACCCTCAAGCCTGCTGTAAAGCAAACTGGTGACTCCAGGTTAAACATCAGACACCATGAATTGGGTAACTACTCAGTTTATTTTGAAAAACGTCCTGATGAGATTGTCTTTTGCAATAACGAGACTAACAAAAAAAGACTTTACGGTACACCAAATGCAAGCAAGTTTTTAAAAGACGGGATCAATCGTTACATCATAGAAGGTAAGAAGACAGTAAACCCAAGAAATACTGGAACCAAATGCAGTGCACTGTACTGGGTGAATGTACTCCCGGATAAACCTATAGAAGTTACTTTTAGGATAAGCAATACGCCACAACGGGAGCCATTCGAAGACTTTAGGGAAGTATTTCAGCAAAGAATTGAGGAGGCCGATGAATTTTATGGTCAGCTTCAACAAAAGGTCACCGATGAAGACCATCGCAACATCCAGCGACAGGCTTTTAGTGGCATGTTGTGGAGCAAGCAGTTCTATTACTACAATGTAAGAAAATGGCTGTTGGGAGATGAAGGAAAACTCCCACCTCCTCCCGAAAGGAAAAAAGGAAGAAACTCCACCTGGCAAAACCTTTTTAACCATGACATTCTAAGCATGCCGGATAAATGGGAATACCCCTGGTACGCGGCGTGGGACCTGGCGTTCCACTGTATTCCTTTATCCAGAATTGATCCTGATTTCGCGAAAGAACAATTAATATTATTGCTCAAAGACCGGTACATGCACCCCAATGGGCAAATACCTGCCTACGAGTGGAATTTCAGTGATGTAAATCCTCCAGTTCATGCCTGGGCGGTCCTGCGGGTATTTAAAATGGATGAAGCTGAGAATGGTGAGGGAGACTATGAATTCCTGCAGAAGGCATTTCATAAGCTCCTCATGAATTTCACCTGGTGGGTTAACCGTAAAGACTCTGACGGTAATAATGTTTATGAAGGAGGTTTCCTAGGCCTGGATAACATTGGTATCTTCGACAGGAATCATCAAATCATAGAAAATGCTCGATTGGAGCAGGCTGATAGCACTAGCTGGATGGCGATGTTTTCATTGAACATGTTAAGGATCGCCCTTGATTTGTCGGCGAAATTCCCTGTTTATCAGGATACGGCAACCAAGTTTTTTGAGCACTTCCTGTATATCGCAGGAGCAATGAATGACATTGGGGATACCCACGTAGACCTTTGGGATGACGAAGACAGCTTTTACTACGATGTGATGCACACACCAAAAGGAAACCACACCTTAAAGGTGAGGTCCATGGTTGGTATCATTCCCCTGTTTGCCATAGAAATTCTGATTGACGAAACCTATCAGAAACTACCTGAATTCCAGGAGAAACTGGATTTCTTCCTCAATGAAAGACCAAAACTGGCCGCATTAGTTTCCCGCTGGCAAAATCCCGGTGAAAGTGGCCGAAGGTTGCTGTCTATTCTGAGGGGACATAGAATGAAAAAGATCCTTGAACGAATGCTGGATCCGGAAGAGTTCCTCTCTGATTTTGGTATCAGGGCACTTTCCAAGCATTACGAAAAGCATCCATACCAACTTCAGATAAACGGAGACCTGCTCTCTATTGCCTATTTACCAGGAGAATCTGACAGCTCAATGTTTGGTGGCAATTCCAACTGGAGAGGGCCTATCTGGTTCCCAATGAACTACCTGATCATAGAATCGCTGGTAAAGTATTATCATTATTATGGTGATGACTTTAAGGTAGAATATCCAACCAATAGTGGAGAATTTGTCAATTTAAGAGAACTGGCCAGGTTACTTACGGCAAGGTTGCTGAAAATATTCAGTAGAGATGAGCTGGGACACAGAGCAGTTTATGGAGGTAAATTGATGTTTCAAAGTGATCCCCATTTCAAAGATTATATCCTTTTCTATGAGTATTTTCATGGTGATCATGGGGAAGGTCTGGGAGCTTCTCACCAAACAGGCTGGACAGGTCTGATTGCAGAGTTGATTCACGAATTTTACAACTACCCCGATTACCTGGAGACCTCCTCCCACTAATAAGTTAATGGAACTTCATACCGGGGATTAGATTTTTTTTGGTGAAATTGCACGTCGGAAATCTTACAAACTATATGAGGTCAATGAAACGATGGCGTTCGTTACTAACCATAATATTGATGGCATCTTCCATCTATGCTACAAGCCAGGACAAACCAAAACTGATTGTGGGCATTGTGGTTGATCAAATGAGAATTGATTACCTGTACAGGTATGAAGATAAATTTGGACCCGATGGATTCAAAAGGATGATGAATGATGGGTTCTATTCCCTTAACACTCATTACAACTACACCCCTACCAATACCGGCCCTGGTCACGCTTCAATATTCAGTGGCACCACCCCTTCTTATCATGGCATCATTGGCAATGAATGGTATGTCCGGGAAAAAGGTAAGGTTAATTGTGTCGGAGACAGCACCACAAAAACCATCGGGGTTGACAATATGAGTGGTATGTACTCCCCCAAAAACCTGTTGGTCACCAAATTTTGCAGACGAACTAAAACTGAGTTCCCAAAAAAGAGCAAAGGTCATTGGTTTATCCATCAAAAATCGTGGTGCGATACTGCCAACTGGTCATTTACCTGATGGCGCTTACTGGTACGATTGGGAAACAGGTAATTTTGTAACAAGTAGCTATTATCAGGAATCTCTTCCAAAATGGGTTCAAAAATTTAATGAGCAGGGTTGGGTAAAAAAATACTTAAGCCAGACCTGGGAACCACTTTTACCATTGTCTGAATATACTGCGAGTGGCCCTGATAATTCTCCCTATGAAGCATCTATCAATTCCTCAGCGAGCAAACCGATATTCCCATACGACCTGAAAGCGCTGCAAGAGCAATCAGGGCATTACGGCTTACTACCAAACACACCCTGGGGCAACACAGCGATCAGGCAACTGGCAGAGTCCGCCATTCAGGCTGAAGAACTTGGGAAAGACCACATTACAGATTTCCTGACCATTAGCTTTTCTGCTTCAGACTATATTGGTCATCGTTTTGGACCCAATGCCATCGAAACACAGGATTGCTATTTAAGGCTCGACCTTGAGCTTGCTCAGTTATTCAAAACCCTCGATGAAAAAGTAGGAAAGGATGAGTATGTTGTTTTCCTTACTGCTGATCATGCTGTGGCAGAGGTACCTCAAAGATTAATGGACAACAACATACCCGCCGGCTATATACAATCTGCCCCAATGAAATGGGAACTGAGCAGGTATATTACCCAAAAATACGGCGAAGGAAACTGGATCCTGAATACAGGTAATGATCAGGTGTTTTTAAACAGGACACTTATCAAGTCTAAAAGGTCTTTCGATAGCCACATTCCAGGAAGACATTGCGGAATTATTAATGACTTTTGATGGTATCAAGGAAGCCTACACCGCCACCGAGCTGCTAAAAAATGATTACACTCAGGGAGTAAAAGCCAAACTACAACGAGGCTTCCACCCGAAGCGATCAGGGGATGTATTTGTAATATATGAGCCAGGTTGGTTTCCTACTTCCTATGGTAACAAAGGCACTAATCATGGAACTGGCTACCCTTATGATACCCATGTTCCACTTTTGATTTATGGCAAAAACATCAAAGCTCAAAAATCCGTAAACTACCACGAAATAATCGACATCATACCCACCATTTGCTTGAAGTATGAATTTAAATTACCTAATGCTTCAACAGGAAAACCAATTTTAGAATTATTTGATTAACAAGGTATGAACAAAAACATAGGCCTTCTTTTTGATATGGATGGCGTCATTGTGGACAATCATGACTATCACCTGCAAGCATGGATCAGGTTCTTTGAAAAACATGGTAAACCATTGACTGAAGAAGAATACAAAAAGAACATTAATGGCAAAACACTCAAAACGATTGTAAAAGAGTTCTTTGACAGCAATGTGACTGATGAGCAGGCGCAGGCATTTGGAACTGAAAAGGAAGCCTTGTACCGTGAGCTTTATAAGAATGATCTTTCTCCTGTAGAAGGTCTGATAGAATTTTTGGAGAACGCTCGTTCGCAAGGTGTGAAAATGGCGGTTGGAACTTCTGCCCCAATTGAAAATGTGAATTTCACACTGGATGGACTTAATATACGGGACTACTTTGAGGCGGTGATCTATGATAAATATGTGACCAAAGGAAAACCTGATCCCGAGGTATATCAGAAATGTGCTGATTCCCTAGGGCTGCCTTCAGGAAATTGTATTGTTTTTGAGGATGCCCTGCTTGGTATAGAAGCAGGAAAAGCTGCAGGATCCAAAGTTGTGGGACTCATCACCACGCATACCGAAGAAGAATTGACTAATACTGACCTGAATATCAATAATTTTAAAGATATTTCCGTTGAGCAGTTAGAAGCATTAATTCAAAAGTAACCCTATGAGATTATTGATCATCATACTCCTGTTTTCCTCTACTCTAATGGGACAGGACCTTAAAATTGCCAAACTGAAGTATGATGGAGGAGGCGACTGGTATGCAAATAAAACGGCTCTGCCTAATTTAATTCAGTTTTGCAACCGTAATCTTAGGACTAACATTGCTCGTGAAGAAGAGGTAGTTGAAGTGGGGAGTGTAGAGCTATTTCTTTATCCGTATGTTTACATGACCGGACATGGCAATGTGTCATTCAGTAACGCCGATGCTGAAAATTTGAGAAAATACCTGATTTCCGGTGGGTTTCTTCATATTGATGACAACTACGGTCTCGATCAATTCATCCGGCTTGAAATGAAAAAGGTCTTTCCTGAATTGGAATTTGTAGAGCTTCCTTTTGATCACCCAATATATCATCAAAAATATGATTTCCCTGAAGGCCCTCCCAAAATCCACCAGCATGATGGAAAACCCCCACAAGGATTTGGACTCATTTATGAAGGGAGACTGGTTTGTTTTTATACTTATGAAAGTGATCTGGGAAATGGCTGGGAAGATCAATCCATATATAATGATCCGGAAGAGGTGAGACAAAAGGCATTGAAAATGGGTGCCAATATTATCTCATTTGCCTTTACTAACGAGTAACTCAGTTACTTTTTTCTGGTCGTTCAAGTAAATCTCTCAACATCCATATAATTTCATTCTCATCCAAAGGAGACTGCACATACCCTTGACCCACTAATGGCGGCCGGTCCTCTGCGTGATGGCTCCTGATAAGATAGTTGTCACATTCGGCGATCATCTTCAGCACTGGATTGTTTCTATCCAAAGACAGCAATTGATTGAACTCAGAGACATATTCCTGGTACCAGTCCGAAAGATGACTTAGTTTATTGAGAGAGGAAAAATAATAATTGAGCACGTTTTCTTTTCCTGACTTGAAAATGAACAGGTGACGTTGTTTTCGGGAAAATTCTTCATGAAGATTCATGGCCCATAACTGAAGAATATTTTTGGGTGTAATCTTATTAGAACAATAAATCACATCAGTCCTAAACCTGGATGAGACAACCGCGCAACACTTACCGGTGATGGCCTGCACCAACGCTTTAAAATTCTGTGCAGACTGTTCTTTGAACCGATAATGCACCGCGTATTTCCCTTGAATACTGATCAGGTAATACATAGTTGTATATTTGGGTTAATGTTATTTACCTATTCTGATTACCCACTCCCACTTATTCCAAAAGCTTCATCACTTCATGATGCCCCTGCATTTTAGCATGTTCCAATGCTGTCAGGCCTTTTTCATCTTTCATGGCCCCATCAGCTCCGGAGCTCAACAACAATTCCGCAATATCCTTTTTACCAAACATAGCAGCAAAGTGCAATGCTGTCGTCCCCTGATGATTTCTCATATGAACGTCTGCTCCATTCTGAATTAATAGCTGCGCCAATGGTTGGTGTCCTTTGAAGCAAACTCCCATCAGAGCCGTATTTCCAGCACCATCCTGTTGGTTGACCTCTGCTTTATGTTTTAACAATAATTCAGCAATCTCCACGGATCCCATATATGTGGCGAAAATCAACGGTGTAAATCCCCTGTCATCCCGTTCATGAACCTTCTCACCACTAGAATTTATAATCGACTTGATAGAAGCTGTGTCCTGTTCCCGTATGGCCTGAAAAATATTGTTAGTTAAGGTCTCCTGCATGAGTCTATTTGGTTTTATAATTTCTAAAAAACAACAAGCTAGATTAAATTGTTTTTATAATATTTATAATTCAATAAGTAGAACTTATGACATTAACACAACTCCGTTACGCGCTTCAACTTAGAAAATACCAGAATTTCAAGAGAGCTGCGGAAGTGCTTTCGATCAGCCAGCCAGGTCTTAGTCTTCAAATCCAGAAACTTGAAGAAGAAATTGGCATTAAACTGTTCAATCGAAATACCTCTCCATTAAAAGTTACTAAGGATGGAGAGCTTTTCCTAATCCGTGCACAGGAACTTGTATCTGGAGCAAAACAATTAGAAAACTTTGCCTCAGCTCTTCAGGAGGATTATTCAGGTACAGTGAAAATTGGCATCATTCCCACACTAGCTCCTTTTTTACTCCCTTTGTTCAGCAAATCCATTCACAATGATCATCCTAATTTACAATTGATCTTCAAGGAGCAACTTACGGAAGAAATAGTGACTAATGTTAGAAATGGAGAACTGGATGTTGGGATAATCTCTACACCAATTGATGTATATGGCATCAAACACATCCCCTTGTTTTATGAAAGGTTTTATATCTATGCCTCTGTTGAAGACCTGAAAGATACCCAGGAAATTGGCGTTGAAGACATTAATTATGATGCCTTGTGGCTTTTGGATGAAGGTAACTGCTTCAGAGATCAGATCAATGATTTTTGCGACCTCAGTTCTGTAAGGGAAGGTAAGAAGTTCATCTATCAAAGCAACTCTATTGATTCACTGATTAGGATAGTTGACAACCGTGGTGGATATACCATTTTACCGGAGCTGACAACACTTAGCCTGAGTGGTGATCAGGAGGAATCATTGAAGAAATTTAAAGGCAAACCCAAAGCACGGGAAATCAGCCTGATCATGACTCCCAACTTTGATAAGGCCAGGTATATAAGCTTACTTGAGGAATACATCAAATCCAATATCCCATCACATATGCTAACACAAAATGACTATGAAATCGTTGACCCAAACATCGAGATGCATTAATTAAAAATCATGGACGATTGAGCGCTAAGACCTTTTGCGTTTAATGAAGTTTCTTTAAATTAATACGAAACGGGGATTGACAACAAGCAATAAGCTAAACTAATAAGTTCATAAATAATATAAATAAACATTATCATAAGTTTACCTTATCAAACAATCTATTAATCGCAAATAAGACATGGAAAACAACAATCCTCATGGTAGCACTAATGGCGCTGCAGAATGCCCGTTTTTAAGTAATGTTCTCAATCACACCGCTGGTGGTGGTACTTCCAATCAGGACTGGTGGCCCAATCAGTTGAAATTAAACATCCTTCGTCAAAACTCCTCCTTATCTGATCCAATGGGAGATGATTTTAACTACGCCGAAGAATTTAAAAGTCTTGATCTGAATGCGGTTAAACAGGACATCTATGACATCATGACTGATTCACAAGACTGGTGGCCCGCAGATTTTGGTCACTATGGTCCTTTATTTATCCGAATGGCCTGGCATAGTGCAGGTACTTATCGAATTGCCGATGGTCGTGGTGGAGGGGGATCAGGCACCCAGCGATTTGCACCTCTCAATAGCTGGCCGGATAATGCCAACCTCGACAAAGCCCGACTCCTACTTTGGCCAGTGAAGCAAAAGTATGGCAAAAAGATCTCCTGGGCAGACCTGATGATACTTGCAGGGAACTGTGCCCTGGAATCAATGGGATTTAAGACATTCGGTTTTGCTGGCGGAAGAGCGGATGTTTGGGAACCAGAACAGGATGTTTACTGGGGAACAGAAACAGAATGGCTGGGAGACAAACGGTATACGGGAGACCGTGAACTAGAAAATCCTCTTGGGGCTGTCCAGATGGGCTTGATTTATGTCAATCCGCAGGGACCTAATGGAAATCCTGACCCCATCGCCGCAGCAAAGGACATTAGGGAAACATTTGGCCGTATGGCAATGAACGACGAAGAAACGGTAGCTCTAATTGCCGGAGGACATACATTTGGCAAAACACATGGAGCTGCTCCAGAGGAACCACATGTTGGAAGAGAGCCTGCTGCCGCCCCTATTGAAATGCAGAGTATGGGATGGGCCAATTCCTATGGTACAGGCAAAGGAGGTGATACCATTACCAGTGGGCTTGAGGGCACATGGACCAAAACCCCTACACAATGGAGTAACAATTTCTTTGAAAACCTTTTCGAATATGAATGGGAGCTTACTAAGAGTCCGGCAGGAGCTCATCAGTGGAGGCCAAAAGGTGGCGCAGGTGAAGGTCTGATACCGGATGCACATGATCCCTCCAAAAAGCATGCTCCTTTCATGCTTACAACAGACCTTTCCTTAAGGTTTGATCCCGAATATGAAAAAATTTCCAGAAGGTTCTACGAAAACCCAGATGAATTTGCTGATGCATTCGCTAAAGCATGGTACAAACTAACTCATAGAGACATGGGACCAAAAGCCCGATACCTGGGTCCTGAAGTACCTGAGGAAGACATGATCTGGCAGGATCCTATACCACCAGTAACACATGAGTTGATCAATGACCAGGATGTCCAATCATTAAAAAGTCAAATATTGAATTCAGGCCTTTCCGTCTCGGAGCTGGTTTCCACAGCATGGGCATCAGCATCTACATTTCGTGGATCGGACAAGCGTGGTGGAGCTAATGGCGCCAGAATAAGACTGGCTCCTCAAAAGAACTGGAAAGTAAATAATCCAGACCAGCTAGCCAGGGTGCTTGATACGTTGGAGGGAATTCAAAAAGGATTCAGCAAACCAGTTTCCCTTGCTGACCTCATTGTATTGGCAGGATGTGCCGGTGTGGAAAAGGCTGCTAAAAATGCAGGGCACGATATTTCGGTCCCCTTCACTCCTGGCAGAACAGACGCTTCAGCCGAACAAACAGATGTGGAAGCATTTGCCGTACTGGAACCCATAGCTGATGGGTTCAGAAACTACAATTGCGGAAAGTATGACGTAAAATCAGAAGAATTGCTTATTGATAAGGCCCAGCTGATGACACTTACAGCACCAGAAATGACTGTGTTGCTTGGTGGAATGAGAGTGATGAGCACAAACTTCGATGGCTCAGCACACGGTGTATTTACTAAGACTCCTGGGGCATTGACCAATGATTACTTTGTCAATCTCCTTGACCTTGGGACTACCTGGAAAGCAACTTCAGAAGCTGAAGAGATCTTTGAGGGAAAGGACCGAAAAACAGGTGAACTAAAATGGACAGGCACCCGGGTAGATTTGATATTTGGTTCCAATTCCGAATTGCGGGCACTGGCTGAAGTCTATGGTGCATCCGATGGGCAGGAAAGGTTCCTCAAGGATTTTGTTGCCGCATGGGACAAGGTAATGATGTTGGATAGGTTTGAGCTTAACTAATTACAGCTATGTGAAGGCATCAACTATAGAGAGAGTGTCATCGCAGGACACTCTCTTTTCATTTCTGTTTAAAATCATTAACGCTACTCCCAAATAATTTCTCTTACAGGTAACACATCAATGGCAATATCGCTGGTGTTCTCAATGGCTTCTTTTAACATCGGTGTTTCTCTTGTCCATCGATCGAAGAATGCCTGTACTTTAACGTTATCACCATCACCTTCAAGAATCAGCATTTCTGCGGCCAGTTTTTTCACTCCCTCTTCAAAGTTCTCAAAGTCCACCGACCACTTTTTGGTTTCTTCGTTATACAGTATTCCTCCATTTTCCAACAGGTAATTTAATGATATCGCAGCAGCCTTTCCATGAGCCTCGTCCAGTCCAAACCTGATGGATCTGAATAAACTTCCGAGGAAAGAAACGTAGAATTCTTTGTCCCTGCTTCGGTCTTCAACACCCTTATCCATAAGATAGGCCAAAGAATACAGCCCCGTAATATCTGCTTTTGCTTCTTCAAGCGGACTGTAATTTGGACCAATAGATGCATTCACTGCTTTTCCTTTATTAGGTCCGGTCTTCACCTCTCTCGGGCCAATGGCATGACAGATCTCGTGCATCAGCACAAACTTAAAAAAGCCGTCATCTGACAAATATTGCAATTGTGATTCATCAATCAGCTTGTGACTAACAGGCTTAATAATTGCATTGAACCTGGCTTCAAACATGTTCTTCCAGAATGTCTTTTTGGTTCCCTTCGTCTGATGAACCTTAGGGTCGTTTGGTAGATTTGTAGCTACTGCCTGGTAACCAATTCGGGCCTCCCCCATTCTAATGATATCACGAACTACTGTAAAATTGGCCGTTAGTCCTTCTACCACAGATTTGTATTCATCGGGTATTGGCAGGTTTTCCTCCATTTCCTTGAGGTAACCAGTGTATTTCTCCAGATCTGCACTTGCTTCCTGATCGATGATCTCAATGTAAGCCTCATATTTTGCTTTCACTCCCTTTATGTGATCTGAGTATTGTTCAAAAGGACCAAATACGATATCAAACTTGCTGTCTTTCATGTCGATCCATGCCACGTCAGCATCATAATAGTTGTCTGTTGTTAGTGCTTCTGCTTTCAGTCGCAGGAAGTTTGCAAACGATTCATTATCAGAAAGGTCAGCCGCTTCATTGAGTAATGTTACAATTGGGTCAATATATTTCTTATACTCTTCGTAGTATCTGATTGCTTTGTAACCCCCCTGTCCATCTTTTCTGATAACTGTGTACGGATACATGAATTCTTCCTTCTCTTCTTCACTTAAAGTTGCCAGGTATGCATCAAATTCCTCTGTAGTTAATCCCCATGGATAAATCTCTTCACCACCATAATATTCTTTGTTCCCCAGGAAGGGCTCATACTCATTGAGTAACTCAAATGGGCCTCCGTTTCTCTGAACCAGTGTTAAAAGATCTTTAGCATATGGATCATCAATTCCCGAAAGGCTATCGATCATTGCCAGCCCCTCAATGGAGGTCTGCATCCAATAGGCTGTATCCATGTAATATGCAGCCTTCACCAGCTTTTGTAGGATCAATCGGTCTGTTTCGTTGTATGCTCTTGCGTCAAACGTCATTTCATAAGGTTCATATTGCTTAAGGTATTCCTTAATTTCCTCATGGCTTTTAGCAAAAGAGCTGGAGGTTTCCTGGTTTTCTTTGTTTTCAGTTTGACAGGCAAAAAATAGCACTGTCAGGGTTAATGTTAGTATTCTATTCATATTCAAATAAGGTTTACTGTGTGATGATGGATTGGACTAAAGGTCTAAGGTCCATACATTCATCATGCTAATGGTGTGAAGTTAACATTTTCTCCAAACCAATCACCTCTGAATCTTGCTGAATCGTGATCAATTCTTAATTTCAATATCGTTACCAACTCCATGATTTGATTATATTAACATAATGAAAAAGATTGACCTCAACAGCTGGAACAGAAAAGCTCATTTTGAAAATTTCCTTCAATTTCAGGACCCTTTTTTCAACATTTGCGGTGATGTAAAAGTTACAGGGCTCAAGCATTTCACTCAACAAAACAATCATTCATTTTTTATCACTTCCTATCACCTGATCCTACAGGCGGTCAATGCTGTTGAGGAGTTTCGATATCGGATACAAGGCGAGGATGTAGTGCTGTACGAAAAAATAAATGGCAGCTGCACCGTATTGAGAAATGATCGAACTTTTGGTTATGGGTATTTCACTTATATAGAAAATCTTGAGGAATTCACTAAAGACGCTAAGCAGGTTATTGATGGAATCAGGAACGGCGAGGGACTGGAACCTAAATTTGATCTCGACAATCTTATTCATAGCTCCGTGATACCCTGGACCTCATTCCGTAGCATTGAGCACGCCAAAAGGCTAAACCAGGGAGATTCAATTCCTAAACTTGTCACTGGGAAGCTTTATGAGGCCAATGGTGAAATTTACATGCCCATCTCAGTTTCCGCTCATCACGCCCTGGTAGATGGCTTGCATGTAGGTGAATTATTTGAGTTTATAGAAAGAAGATGTGAAGAAATGTAAACTCAGTTAATCCCGATACTGCCGAAAAAGACGCCAGAACTCATCCAGGTATAACTTTGCGGGCTGAAACTCATTGTGATTATTATCTCCTGCAGGATTGACAAAATAATAATCATAAATTTCTACTCGCCGTTTGTCTTGTCGGGTGATTAATTCAAACACATCGTAGCTATAGTGATTGTTCGGGTAACTGGTGTAAAACTTACTATCCAATATTTCGCCAGCCTCATCTGAAAACATTGACCAGACGTTATTATCTGGTAGGTTATATTCATGTTCTCCACAACAAGATATCTCCATTATTTTGGTATGACCAGTGTCCTGCCAGATCACATACTTCACTTCATCACAGCCACACATGTCCAGCAGATTAAAAACACAGCCATTACAACCCGCAGTGTACAAAAGGACAGAATCCGTCTGACTGAGCAATTGGTTCGAAAATGCAACTGATTTTTGGTCAAGCTTCTCATTAGTATTTGGCTGTGCGATGCAATGGAACGCAACAATTATTAAAGCTACTGTAAACCAATGTTTCATTATACCTAAATTATAGATAATAGCAGCCAAAAGAAAAAACCGGAACCATCCTGGTTCCGGCTTATCATCACCTCACAAAAAGTCGCAATTGAGCAACTATTTATCTTTATCCATTTCTTCTATGACCTCTTGGGTTTAGCTCGATCGTTTCGGTGACACCATCCACTGTTACGTCTACCAGATTATCACAGCTTCCATCTCCATAATCGATGGTTATTTCATGTTCACCACCAGTGATTTGTTTCACCCCTGAAACTGGTATAAATCCTTTGGTTCTGCAGTTTCGCATGAACACCAACTCTTCTATAATCTCCACGGTATAGGATATTCCGTCTCTTCTGGTTCCACTGGCATTGCCTTCCAGTGTTACATAGTCGTTCAGAGGATTGTCTGCTCTGTACCAAGTTCGGATATGATCAACATCTCTGGTCACTGTAGTCCCATCGGCAAAAGTTAATTTACCTCCAGTAATTGTAATCTGAAATTTGGGAGCATCATCCGTTGTTCCTGAAATATTCTCGATTCTTCTGGTTCCTTCTACTCTTACATCATCGATATAAAAATCCTCAAAAGTCACTTCTCTGAAAGCACCTGGTTCATACCGGTGATTATTGTAAGTAATGATAATCTTTCCATGACGCACTCTGCCAGATGGATTGTCACAGCCAGATAAACTGTCGTAAACAATTTCAATGGTATTATTCACTGTATCATGGGTAACTTCCGCACATTGTAGTATATCCCTCCTGTTAAACCTTCCGGAAGACAAAGCTTGCAGATCTTCCATTCCTGCTTCTGTGATGTCGTCAACATCCTCAAATGATGCATCCACGGACTCTTCAGTTGACAAGTCAGCAACCTGCAGTGCCGCTTCTACCTCAGATTCTGATCCTGCATCATCCTGACATGACATAAAAGTGATTGTGAGGGCGCTGATTAGTGCTAATGTAATTCGCTTCATTGGTATTATTTTTTTAGTTAGTATCATTTTGTAAAGTATTTGCACCTTAGATAGTAAACACAGAAGGAGGTTTAATCTGAAAATAAAAAAAACCAAAAAAAACAACCCAATCGATCCTAACTAGTTAATTTACAGAGGTTTAAACTTTAAATAAATTAACACCAATGATTTAACCAATACATAGATCTGGACTTACCCAATTTATAAGCATCTCAATTCATCCAATTATCACACGCTTTTTCCATTCATTGATTGGTCGTTGGTGAGTGACACTATTTCTATTAGATTACTTCCCTGTTAAACCCAAAGAATTAACATATGAAGAAAATTTACACTGCATTGGCAATCTGTATTTGCTGTATAACTCTTCTCCATGGTCAAAATCTCAACATGGAATTACTCAAAGGAATGAAACCCCGGGCTATTGGTCCTGCCGGAATGAGTGGAAGAGTAACCTCAATCGATGTTGTCACCAATGACCCAGACATAATGTACGTTGGTACAGCTTCTGGTGGGCTTTGGAAATCAACTAGCGGAGGGATCAAATGGGAACCCATCTTTGATAACGAAAAAACCGGATCCATTGGTGCGGTGGCAGTACAGCAATCAAACCCATCAGTTATTTGGGTTGGAACAGGAGAAGGCAACCCACGAAATAGTCTCAATGGCGGATATGGTATTTACAAAAGTCTGGATGGTGGCAAATCCTGGAAGTGTATGGGGTTGGAAGAAACCCGACACATACACAGAGTCATTATTGACCCCACGGAACCCAATACAGTCTATGTTGGAGCCATCGGATCACCGTGGGGAGAACATCCGCAAAGAGGTGTTTATAAAACCACCGATGGGGGTGAAACCTGGAAGAAAATTCTTTTCGTAGATAATAAAACCGGTTTAGCGGACCTTGTCATGGACCCTTCTAACCCCAATAAATTGATTGCAGCCATGTGGCAACATCGTAGAAAACCATGGACGTTCACATCGGGTGGGCCAGGATCTGGTCTTTTTATGACTCATGACGGAGGTAAAAACTGGAAAAAACTCACCAGCGAGGATGGTCTTCCGGAAGGTGAACTTGGCCGGATAGGACTGGCGTTTGCACCCAGTAAACCTAACATTGTATATGCCCTGATTGAATCCAAAAAGAATGCACTTTATAGAAGTGAAGATGGTGGCTTTAAATGGACCAAAATCAATGACAAGGATGATATTGGTAACAGGCCCTTCTATTATTCAGACATTTACGTGGATCCCGTAAATGAAAACCGGGTCTATTCAATATTTACATATGTCAATGTCAGTCAGGATGGAGGTAAAAGCTTTACGCAGCTTATGCCTGCATATGGTGTAGACAATGGGGTACACCCTGATCACCATGCCTGGTGGATTCATCCCAACGATCCGGATTTTATGGTAGATGGAAACGATGGTGGCTTGAATATCACAAAAGATGGGGGGAAAACCTGGCGATTTGTTGAAAACCTTCCGGTAGCTCAATTTTATCACATTAGTGTAGATAACGAATTCCCATACAATGTCTATGGCGGAATGCAGGATAATGGCTCCTGGGGTGGACCAGCTTATGTCCTCAAGGCACAGGGAATCCGGAATGCTTATTGGCAGGAACTGGCATTTGGGGATGGCTTTGATGTAGTCCCTGACCCGGATGATACACGTTATGGATATGCCATGTCACAACAGGGTTTTGTATCCAGGTATGACAGAGAGACAGGATATAATCACATGATACGCCCGACCCATCCCGATCCGGAAATGCGGCTTAGATTCAATTGGAATGCCGCAATCGCTCAAGACCCTTTTGATAACAATACAATCTATTTTGGTAGCCAGTTTGTGCACAAGAGTACCGACAAAGGAGATAGCTGGACTGTAATTTCTCCGGATTTAACAACTAATGACCCTGAAAAACAAAAGCAGGATGAAAGCGGTGGGTTGACCATGGATGCTACAGGTGCAGAAAATCATACTACAATTTTGGTGATAGCTCCAAGTCCGGTTCAGAAAGACCTGTTATGGGTTGGAACTGATGACGGACAGGTTCAGCTTTCGAAAGATGGAGGAAAAAGCTGGCAAAATATCACTGCCAATGTCCCACAAATGCCACAAGGATCGTGGATTACGCAAATCAAACCTTCTGGCAAGAATGCCGGAGAAGCACTCATGGTGGTAAACGACTACCGAAGGTACAATTACAAACCATATGCTTACAGAACCAAGGATTTTGGACAGACCTGGCAAAGAATAGTAGATGAAAATAAGGTGTTTGGCTATGCACTCTCCATTGTAGAGGATCCTGTTGAACCCAATTTATTGTTCCTTGGAACAGATGATGGCCTATATGTTTCCATTAATGGTGGAAACAGCTGGACCAAATGGAATAACGGTTTTCCATCAGTATCGACCAAAGATTTGGCCATTCAGCCACGGGAACACGATTTGGTTATTGGCACATTTGGGAGAGCAGCTTACATTCTTGATGATATACGGCCGTTAAGGGAACTCGCGAGAAATTCAGGAAAAATCAATCAGACGGTGGCATTGTACGAACCTCCAACTGCCTACATCACCGTGAGCCAACAGCCGTCGGGGACAAGGTTTGGGGGGGACGCCATGTTCAATGGAGAAAACCGAAAGTCTGGAGCCATGATCAGTTATAGTTTCAATAAACCTGATGAACAAAAAGCTGTAGTACCTGAAGAAACCGCTAAAAACAAAAAAGGAAAGAAAACCAAAAATCAGGTTGAGACAAAAGAAGAGTCAAAAGACGAAGCAAAAACAAGCTATGACTCATTAATCTTCAACATCTTTAAAGGTGATGAATTGATTCGGACCTTGAAAATTGTGACTCCTAAGGATGAAGGTTTAAACAGAACGTATTGGGATCTCACTGAAAAAGGCCCAATTGCTCCAACCCGTGAAGCTCCCAAAAAGAACGCTCCGGAACCTGCAGGGGTTACCGTGTTACCAGGATCATACAAAATTGTTATCAATTATGGCGATCAGAAAGACTCTACAAACATTGAAGTAAAGTATGACCCGAGGTTAACCTTGTCAACTGATGACTTACAAGCCAAATATGAGGCACTCAAAAGGCTTGAAAGTTTTGTGATCCGGTCAGAAAAGGCTGTTGCTCAGCTCAGACAATCAAAAGAGATTGCGGATGACTTGGCAAAAGACTTGAAAAAAGAAAACGGAGAGCAATACAAATCGCAAATTGAGCAGTGCAAATCCATGGCCGACAGTATTAATCAGCAAATTGATTTATTTATAGGCAAAGAAGATAAACGCCAGGGAATCACTTTGGATTATACCCAATATGTAGATGACAGGATCAACTGGGCTACATTCTACACACAAAATCATCAGGGTGCTCCATCAAAAGTTGAGCTGGAGATGATCGAAAAAGCTGAAGTTGCGTTAAAGGATGCAATTGAAAACACAAATAATTTCTATGAGACTGTGTGGCGACCATTCCAGGAGGAAATGGAAAAAGTGGAATTAAGTAGATTTGCGCCAATACAAAAACTAGAATAACAATATATTTAAGACTTTAATTCAAATTTCCAAATACTAAGCCGTTGTTAAATTAACAATGGCTTTTTCTTTGCCTGTGTTGGTATTTCAACTAGCTTTCAGTCAGGATCAAGGACTCAGGCAATGACTATAATAGTTTATATTGGTATAGCTCAGGCATTTTTTCTTGGTGCGCTGCTGCTCTCAAAAGCCGATAAAAAGGTCTTTGATTATATTTTGCTGGCATGGCTACTGTTGAATGCCATACAATTGTATTATTTCAATCTCAACTTTCTACAGGTCACCAAGCAGTATCCTCAGCCACCTCTGATCTTAGGTGGTTTACTTCCTTACTTGGTAGCTCCCCTACTCTATTTCTATGTAGCAGCCCTGGTCAAACCTCAGCCATTTTCATGGAAAGCAAATTGGTACCACTTTGTGCCATTTGTTTTTATGAGTCTTTCTATGCTCTATCATTTTTACCTTAGACCGGAGGTTGAAATATGGGTGGCTGATGGATATATCCATACCTGTGCCAAAAACTTACCATTCCATTTGGATTATTATGCCCTGATCATGGCATTTTTTAGCTTTCTCTACCCTATGATTTGTCTGTATCTGCTGTTCAAGCACAGGGCCCGTATCGAAAACGAATTCTCATACCATGAAAAAATCACACTCACCTGGCTAAGGCACTGGATCTTGCTGGAAATTATCGGTTTTTGGATTTCCTTCATTATTGTTTGGGCAGGGGAATTTGAGTGGGTCGATTTCCTGTTCAGCTTTAAGGTAATTGCTGTAGTGGTTATATTCAACATTGTAGTTATCGGATTTTTCGGAATTAAGCAGAGAGCTATTTTTACCAACATCTCACAATTTGGCTCAGAAACGGATACTGATACCAAAGCCCGGAAAGGTAAATATGAAAAATCTGGAATATCTAAGTCAGATTTGAAAGGGCTGGCTGACAGACTAAATGAAATAATGCAAAGTGACCAACCCTACCTCAACCCTAAACTTGACATTGATGAGCTATCAGGACTTGTCCAAACGAAAAAGCACTATTTATCACAGACACTCAACGATTACCTGAATACCAATTTCTATGATTACATCAATGGATTCAGGGTAGAAGAGTTTAAAAAGCGCGTAGTTGACCCTCAATACCATCACCTTTCCATCCTTGGGATCGCACTGGACTGTGGTTTCAATTCAAAATCTTCTTTCAACCATATCTTCAAGAAAAAAGAGGGAATCACCCCAAGTGAATTTAAAAAAACGACAATTTCCAAGTCCGAACCGATCAAAATGGACGATTAACCCATGTTACCACGCCACATTTGGGTCAAAACTCAAAACAACATGTGGAAGAATTACCTACTCACCTCTTATCGTGCTTTTAAGCGGGATCGTTTTTATATCACAATCAATGTATTCAGCCTGGGTATTGCCTTTGCACTTTGCATTATTGGTTATTTCAATTATGAATTTAACAACTCGTTCAATGCCTACTTTAAGGATGCCGATCACATCTACAAAATAAATGCAGTGAGGTATGGAGTAACTGAAAATCAGATGATGGGAATTTCACCGGCCGCCATTAAATCCGTTTTGAAAGAAATACCCGAATCCACCTCAGCCCGACTCCATAGAAATAATTTGACCATCAAAATCGGGGATGCACTTTACCAGGAAAACATCTCCTTCGTAGACCCTGAGTTTCTGGAAATTTTTGAATTTCAGTTTGTAAACGGAATAAAATTCACCGCTACAAACAGTGCTGAAATAATCATTGACGACCAAACGGCGGAAAAATTATTTGGAAACAATTCAGCCATAGGCAAAATCATTACGATAATGCTTCCAAACCATCAGGAAACTCCCTTTGTTGTGAGCGGCGTGATAAAGAAGCCACCAAGGAACACCAGTTTCTTTTTCAACATGCTAATTCCTTTCGGGCATTATGAAAAACTACACCAAATACAGGACAACAGCTGGGAACAGTGGGTACATGGCACTTTCATAAAAAGCAAAAAAAGTCCCAAGGCGATTGAAACCCTTCTTAATAATTACTTAAACATCCAAAATGAAAAAAACAAAGACTTAAAGGTATCATCATACAGTGTTTGCGATATTCTAGAATGGCCCAAAATTGAAAATTCGCTCTATCAGGGACGTTTCATGGGGCACCTTCACCCAGCTTCAGTCATGGGGACCATCAGTTCCGCCATTACCATTCTGTTGCTGGCGTGCTTTAATTACATCAATACCAGCATTGCCATTTCTGGAAAACGACTTAAAGAAATAGGAATACGAAAAATAGTGGGTGGCAAAAGAAAATCCATTATAACTCAGTTCATGGTAGAGAACACGGTTCTGGTGCTCATCGCAATGCTTATATCCATTGGCGTTTGCCAGGCAATTATCCCCTACTACAATGCCATGTTTGACATCACCCTTGTAAGTCCGGATATTGTTGACCTCAACAATCTGGTGATCATAGGGTTGGTGGTCTTTGGGTTGGTAGCTTTATCATCTGGTGCCTATCCTGCATTTTACATCAGCAAGTTCCACTCCCTTCATATTCTCAAGGACAAAATAAAGTTCTCAGGTAATAACTGGCTCTTCAAAGGACTATTGACATTCCAGTTCATTGCCTGCTTCTATAACATCTTTAGCCTTCTGGTATTTGTTGAAAACGCTGCGTTTCAGAAAACACTTGATCGCGGATATAAAATTACAAATACTGTTAATGTGCCACTCAATACACCATCCCAATTCAGGATGTTGTATGATCAGTTGGCAATGGAACCTGCAGTCAACAGTATTGCTGGCACAAAAGACCTGGTGGGGTTTCATACCATTGATGCAACCACCTCCTTTCGATCCAAAATTATTCAGTCAGCATTAATCGACACTGGAAAAGATTACCTGAAAAATATCGGCGTAAGGCTCCAGAAAGGACAGTTTTTTGAGCGCACTTTTGATCACGACCAACCACCTATTCTGATTAATGATATGCTCAATCAGTCCCTGGGTGGGTCGTTGCTTGATGAGATACTTTCCGTAAACGACCAAAGGTATAAGGTCATTGGTATTGTAGATGACTTCAATCTAAAGCCCATTATGTTGGACAACAAAATAAGACCTACCATCATTAGACTGGTACCTGAAGAAAAATTTCAATACGTTACTGTGACCAGCACAACCTTAACTGAAGAGGAACTTAATGCGGTAATCGAAACCAGGTGGTATGGATTATTCCCCAATGAATTATATCGCGGATTCGGGCAGGATAAAGTCCTACATTCATTAGCACAAACCAACAATATCATTCTCAACATCAATTCCTTCATTGCCATTGTCGCCTTGTTAATTACCATATTAGGATTATACACACTGATTTCGCTTACTGTTCAACGAAGAATTAAGGAATTTGGCATAAGAAAGGTCCTTGGAGCTTCTCCAGCCCAAATACTCAAACTGATCAACAGCCAACTGTTCTGGATACTTTTCATCTCTGCGATTGTAGGATTGGTCATAGGCTATCAGGTCATCACCAGGCTATTGGATACGATATATGCCTACCATATGGAAATAGGAATTTCTCATATCATTACGCCTATCGGTATCATGCTTCTGGTTGTAATTGTTTCGGTAGCCCAAAAATCTATCAGCACAGCGAAACTCAACCCCACTACCCAGCTTCGAATGGAATAATATTTGGCATAATCAACAATAAATCAAGGTAAAGTGCATTTACTTATTAATTGGATGCAATTTTTACTTACAAGACCTATTTACCCCGTTATGCTTTTAAATCGATGCAATGCATAATCAGGGTTCAAAACCTCCACCAATCAGCTTGACCTCAAAACCATAGCTGGTGAGTGGAAGAGTCTCCCCGTGATCAGTAAATCCGCCCACGGGGAGCCTTCCTATTTGTTTAATTTTGATTCTTTACTAATATTTTTTATTGAAAATGTTGCAATTAAAAATTTTGAAGCATACGTTTACCCCATGATCAATAGACAAAACCCATTTTATTTTTACTTTTTTTATTACCGAGCGAAAGGTTCGGATCGGGTTTGTCATGACTAAAAGAAACTAATTAAAAAGAAATACAAAGCCTGGTTCGAACTTCGAACCAGGCTTTTTTTATTCAAAATTTATGAGCCATGAGTAGCAAGATTGAGATTACAAAAATTTCGGATTGGGGATTCAACTTCAACACAAACCCCATCATAGCAGGTCCATGCAGTGCAGAAAGCGAGGAACAGATCAGAAAAATTGCAGAAGGAATGAAAGGTGCCAAACCTGATATTTTCAGAGCGGGAATATGGAAACCAAGGACCCGACCTGGTACTTTTGAGGGAATTGGGAAAGAAGGCCTGGGATGGCTCCAGATTGCCAGGGAAATATTGGAAATCCCTGTTACTGTGGAGGTTGCCAACGCCAAACATGTGGAAGAAGCATTGGAGGCTGGTATTGAGATTTTATGGATAGGCGCCCGTACAACTGTCAATCCATTCTCTGTTCAGGAAATTTGTGATGCATTGCAAGGTGTGGACATTCCGGTACTGGTAAAAAACCCAATCAACCCCGATTTAGCACTTTGGCTGGGTGCAATGGAGCGACTCAACAAAGTAGGCATTACCAAGTTAGGCGCTATTCACCGTGGATTCTCAGGAACCATCAAAACCAAGTTCAGAAATAACCCTGAATGGGGATATGCACTTCGTTTAAAAGAAGAGCTACCAGATCTCACCATCATCTGTGACCCTAGCCATATCTGCGGAAACAGGCAGATGATTCAGGAGATCTCACAAAAAGCACTTAACCTTGGGCTCGATGGCCTGATGATTGAAACCCACCATGATCCGGACAATGCATGGAGTGATGCGAAACAGCAAATCACACCTGGCGCTTTGCATGAGCTCATGAACAACCTGGTAATCCGGGAATCTGTAGAGGCCCATCCGGAATTACGATCAGATATAGAGCAACTACGTCATAATGTAGACCAGGTGGATGAACAAATAGTTGAACTACTTTCCCAAAGGTTTGAATACATAAAAGCCATTGGTGACTACAAAAGGGAAAATAACCTTGCTGTATTTCAGAAAGATCGTTGGGAAAAGGTAACTAAAGGGAGAGTACAGCTGGGAAAGACTAAAGGCCTCTCTGAAAAATTTATGATGGCATTTTTAGATGCAATTCACGAAGAAGCTGTTAAATTGCAAGAGGATAGGATTAAACTTGGCAATAAAGATAAGGTTAAAGTGTAATCCTTACCGAGTACATAGAGCGGCAAGGATTGAGTGGCAATCATGCACCAGATACGGAACAAATCTATCGTGAGGTTGCCACCACTTTTTTAAAACATAAAAGCCGCTCCCATCACAGAAGCGGCCTCTAACCTATTTATATAACGCCTATTTCCAGCAATAACACAACAACCGTACCAATTAAGCCCTTTCCTGTAATAATTGAGACCCAAATTCAACCACATCCGACCTATTGAGTTAAATGAGGCCCAAACCTTTCTTTTAAACCCCTGATTCTGAATAATTAAGTAACAAATGTCTAATTTTGCGCTTCGATGAAGAGAGTAGCATTTTATACATTAGGTTGTAAACTAAATTTTTCCGAAACCAGCACAATCGCTCGTACATTTCAAGAAGCGGGTTATCAGCGGGTAGATTTCACAGAGCCGGCAGACATATTTGTGATCAACACATGCTCTGTTACAGAGAATGCTGATAAAAAGTGTCGACAGGTAGTAAAACAGGCGAAAAAGAATTCACCAGAATCTTTCGTGGCAATTATTGGCTGTTATGCGCAGCTTAAACCACAGAAGATAGTTGAGATTCCGGGAGTCGATGCAGTGCTAGGTGCTTCGGAAAAGTTCAAACTACTGGAATTACTAGGTGATTTTGAAAGAAGGGAAATCCCTCAGATCTACGCCAGCGATGTATATGACGCCAAAGACTACCATACATCCTATTCCTATGGTGATCGTACCAGAACCTTCCTGAAAGTTCAGGACGGATGCAACTATGGATGCTCTTTTTGTACAATTCCTCTGGCTAGAGGAAAAAGCAGAAGTGATACCATTGCCAATATTGTGGCCACCGCGGAAGAAATAGCAGCAACCGATGTAAAAGAAGTAGTACTTACAGGAGTCAATATTGGAGATTTTGGGATTCAGGATGGACGAAGAAAAGAAAAATTCATTGACCTGATCAAAGCACTTGACGAAGTTGAAGGAATTGATCGATTCAGAATATCTTCAATCGAACCCAACCTACTCAGTAATGAAATCATCGAATTTGTTGCTCAATCACGACGATTTGTACCTCATTTTCATATTCCACTACAATCTGGAAGTAATACCATTTTGAAGGCCATGAACCGCAGGTATTTGCGCGAGTTATACGTAGATCGGGTCAATACCATAAAACAACTCATGCCTCATTGTTGTATTGGGGTGGATGTTATAGTAGGCTTCCCTGGTGAAGGAGAAAATGAGTTTCTGGAAACGTACAATTTCCTGAATGAACTGGACATTTCATACCTACACGTATTTACCTATTCCGAACGAGATAATACAAACGCTATAAAACTTGACGGTGTGGTCCCTATGCCTGAACGGAACAGACGTTCCAAAATGCTTAGAATTTTATCTGAGAAAAAGAAAAGGAAGTTCTATGAGCAAAACCTGAAATCCGAGGGCATAGTTTTGTTTGAAGAACAGGAGTCAGAAGGGTTAATGCATGGATTCACGCACAATTATGTAAGGGTAGAAACAACCTACAACAAAGAGTTGGTCAATCAACTGGTACCATTCAAGCTGGAAAAAATTAATGATAGAGGTACTGTAGAAGGTGAGTTAATACTAGAGGAAAAGTTGTCATAAGGCAATAAATTTGTAGAGACCACTTGAAATAGTCAGGTTGGTATCAAATTTGAAAACTCGCGTGCCATGAAACATTTACTCACTTTCCTAGCCTTGCTCTCTGCAGGTGTAGCATCTGCACAGCAATATGTAGACCTGGTAAAATTTTCAATTGGCAACACACAGCAGTTAAATTATTCAAACAGCCCCAGTTCCACTGCAATCTATGACATTGACGGTAGCATAACCTACCCAATTGTAATCAACGACAATTTGGCCCTGCTTACGGGAGTTGATTACAGCAGCTATGAGTTGAAATTAGGACCATTGTATGAATCTGCAAGTATTCTCCGCTCCACCACTTTGAAGCTTGGCATGAGCGTAAAACACAACTCAAAACTATCTTCCACATACCTGCTTCTTCCCAAAATGGCAGCAGATTATCAACAAATGACTTCCGACGATTTTCAATTTGGGGGTGTGGCATTGTTTAATTATCAGAAGAAACCGGATTTAAAATATCGATTTGGCTTATATAGCACCACGGAAGCCTTTGGTTTCTTTGTGGTTCCTTTATTTGGTTTGTATTACCAAAACCAGGCAAAAAAGCTTGAAATCAACGCCACGCTTCCAATGGCTTATGATGTAAATTACTCATTTGGTCAATTCATTAACATTGGTACCGATTTCAGAGCTTTTGTGCGTAGTTACATACTCAGCGATGAGTCCAATTCAGGAACATATGTACATAAAAACTCCCAGGACATCTCTGCATACGTCCAATTTAACTTATTGAAGAAAAGCGTACTATTACAACTCAAAGGGGTTTATGGACTGAACGACTATGCTGTGTTCGACCAGTCAGAAAAAATTGATCTGGGCGTGTCTGCATTTCTCATTGGGGATGACAGAACCAGGCTCAACCCCGAGCTTGATAATGGATTGGGCTTTAAAGTTAAGCTGATCTACAGATTTCACCTGGAAGATTAATTTTACATCAATCGGTAACCATTAAGTTTTTGACCAGTATTATTATTTGTAGATAGATTTTGCAACCCTTCGGAATTTGCTGAGTCATTTACAATAAGGTCAAAAACTCAATTACTACTATGTTCCGTAACTTCCTGGTAATCACCCTCAGAAATCTCCGCAAGAACAGTCTTTACTCCTTCATTAACATTGCGGGTTTGTCCATTGGCATTGTGTGTAGCTTGTTGATTCTATTATGGGTCAATGATGAAACTTCATTTGATAAATTCATTCCGAAATACGAAAAGCTTTATCAGGTTTGGGTAAGTGCTGAATTTGATAATAAAATAAATTCCTGGAGATCAGTTCCTCTGCCGACCTATGAAGCCATGAAAACCGCCGATAGTCACATTGTCAATTCATGTGTGACCGGGTGGGGCGGTAACAGGTTAATCACCTTCGAAGATAACAGGATCATCAAAAGGGGATATTTTGTAAGCGAAGAGTTCTTAGAAATGTTTGAGTTCAGGCTACTGGCAGGTGATGCAGCAACAGTATTGGATGATCCATCCTCCATAGTAATTACTAAGAGGCTTGCTAAAATTCTCTTTGGTGATGCAGATCCAATTGGAAAGGTTATAAAAGTAGATGACGAAAGCTTGCTCAAAGTAACGGGTATACTTGAAGATATTCCTGGCAACTCAACATTTGATTTTGATTATCTCATACCATGGAAGCATCGTGAAATTATCAGCGACTGGGTAGTTCGAAATAAAACCAACTGGGGTAACTACTCTTTTCAAATTTTTGTAGAACTGACCGCCCCAACAGATGAGCTGACAGTAGAATCCAGCATTAAGGGAATGCTTGCTGAAAACGGTGAGGACGACATCCCTCGAGAATTCTTCCTGCATCCCATGGAGAAATGGCGACTGCATTCCAATTTCAAAAACGGTAAAGAAGCAGGCGGAATGAGTGATTATGTACAACTATTCACCGTAATAGCAATGTTTATCCTGGTGATCGCCTGTATTAATTTCATGAACCTTGCAACTGCTCGATCAGAGAAAAGAGCCCGAGAGGTGGGGATCAGGAAAAGCCTGGGATCTAATCGTCCCCAAATCATCATGCAATTCCTTGGAGAATCTATCATGATAACGCTAATTGCATTTATAGTGGCAGTGTTAATCGCACAACTGGTGCTTCCTGCATACAATGAGTTGGTAGAAAAAGAACTTTCTTTGTCCATAGGTTCGCCGCTGTTTTGGCTGCTTTCAGCAATGGGAATTTTGTTGGTAGGGCTATTATCAGGAAGTTATCCGGCATTTTACCTCTCCTCCTTTAACCCGGTCAAAACCTTAAAAGGATCTATCAAAATCGGAAAAAGTGCAACAACTCCCAGAAAGGTACTTGTGGTTCTGCAGTTTGGGTTTTCTATATTATTGATGATCAGCACCGTTGTGATCTTTCAACAAATCAATCTGGTCCAGAGCAGGGAACTTGGTTACAATCAAAAAAACCTGATCAGTATTGAGTATACAGACGAAATAGAAAGGAATTTTGATGTACTCAAACAATCACTGCTACAATCAGGCGCTGTTGACGCGGTTACCAGGTCAAATAGTGCAATCACATCAATCAATTCCAACAATTTTCTTGGTTGGCCCGGTAAACCTGATGAGCAACGGGTAATCTTTACAACCATTGCCACGGAATATGATTATACTAAAACCATGGGTATTAAAGTACTGATGGGAAGAGACTTTTCCTCAGAATTTACTACCGACACGTCGGCCATTGTCATAAACAAAGCTGCATTAGATCTTATGGGACTTGAGGATCCTATAGGCACTCAATTAGATTTATGGGGAGGAAAGAGAAAACTCATTGGCGTTGTGGACAATGTAATCATGGGATCTCCATATGAACCTGTGAAACCAATGTTTATGATCATGGACAGAGACTGGATTGGCATGGTGACCGTTAGATTAAAAGACAATGGGAATATTCAGGATAACCTGGCTACTGTGCAGGGTATTTTTGAACGCTATAATTCAGCTTACCCATTTGAGTTTAAATTTGTAGATGAACAGTATCAAAAGAAGTTCAAAACAATTACGCTCACCAGAAAGCTGGCCACCATCTTTAGTCTTCTTACTTTTTTCATTACCGGACTTGGGTTGTTTGGTCTTGCTTCATACACTGCGGAGCAACGAATTAAAGAAATTGGCATAAGGAAAGTGCTTGGCGCCTCTGTTTCAAGCCTTATTGCCTTGATTTCGAAAGATTTTTCTGTTCTGGTTATCGTAGCATTCTTTCTGTTTGCGCCAATCTCCTGGTATTTACTGGATAGTTACCTGGAACGATACACTATCCATATCGAAATTTCCTGGTGGATATTTCCAATGGCAGGTTTGGCAGCTTTATTATTTGCCTTACTGATTGTCAGTGATCAGGCGAGACGAGCTGCAATGGCCAACCCGGTCAATTCATTGAGGAATGAATAGTTGTTTAAATTAAAAGCAGAAAAGTGTAGAAAGAGGCTAAAACACTCCACAACATCACGGGAGCTATGAGGGTTGCCGCCAATTTTGAAGTGTTTCGAACTTTAAATGCCAGAAATAAGGCGATGATAAATGTTACCAGAAACCCGAAAAATCCGGCGATTGTCTGAAAGCCATAAATGTAGGTAGGAAACAACCAGCAACTTGCGATTAGGAGAAACATTAGTTTAGAAAACTGAATAGCTTGTTTGTGCTGTGATTGCCTAACTACTGCGATTGCGCCAAGTACCAAAAGGGTAAAAAAGACCCAGATAACACTCACCGTTGAGGGTATCCATTCAAGCTTTTGTATGATAATTTCAGTTTCCATCCTACTATATTTAACACATTTTTTGGGCAACTGTTACCAATACCATGCCAGTATTCGATGAACAACCAAAATTAGGGTCCAGGTAAATTAAAGTCGTCGATAAATTGGGAGAGATTCTGAACGTTTAAGTTATCAACGAATGATAAAAATGGGGCCAATTCAATTAATACAGAATTGGCCCCAATTTATGATTTTTTGAAAATCTGTTTCCTGACTATCTCAAATAGAATGATTCATTAATCACGCCATTTGGAGTCACCAGTCTAACAAAATACAATCCGGGTGTTTCGTTTTCCAAATCAATTCTTATCCTGGAATTGACCTTTAGCTCTCTTCTAATCACCTTTCCATTTAAGTTGATAACCTCGACAGCTTGAATGTCAGCTAACACCTGTTGAGTTAAATCAATTGTAATCACTCCTTCAGATGGGTTTGGAAAAACTAAAACCTCTTCAGTAGTGAGCTTGTCGGAACTGGTACAAACAGATACAGTTAACGTAACCGCTTCTGAGACCAGAAGCTCACAATCTGATGTAATTTCGCAGTGATACGTACCTTCATTAATTCCGGAAGCATTTGAAATTACCAGTTGATTAGTAGCAGAACCTGTGATTTGTGTATCATCTGTAATCGCGGTACCATCCACAAACCATTGATACCCGAGATCAGAGCCATCAACAGAAACACTAAAAGTAACTGTCTCTTCACCACAGGATTCTACTGAAACCGGCTGAGTGCTGATTGCAGGAGCCTGGATTACGTCCATAACAATATCATTAGAATACACCTCGCATGTGCCATTGGTAAGCACACAATAATATGTAGCTGCATTATCCAGAGTGATGTCTTCAATTTGAAGTGTAGCGCTGGTGGTGCCACTATATTGTCCTCCGTCTGAAAGCTGTTCATTGTCAGCAAACCATTGGTAAATGGTCGAGCTTCCATCATCCGTAACATTTAAGGTGACCGTTTCCGATGAACATATAGTGAAACTTTCGGTCTGGTCTGTGATCACAGGTTGCTCATGAACTATGATGTCAACAGCACCAGTGGTAACAACATTACTTCCGTAAGTTATATTCACTGAGTAAGACCCGGAGGTTGTAGGTGAGAATGTTGAGTTGGTCGCTCCGTCAATATCAAATCCATCCAATTGCCATTGATAAGCAAAGTCCGAATCAAAAGTGACTGTTAAAGTTGTAGATTCGTTACTGCATATCTCAGTATTCCCTGAAATCTCAATCGCAATAGTCGTATTATATATTTCAATATCATCCAATGCCCAATCATCACCATCATCTTGCACCATGACGAATGCGAGGTAAGCTTCCATTCCATCCAAAACACTAATATCACGGATGTATTGCTCCCAATTAGTAGATACATCAGACTCTCCCCATGTAGTGATAGTGTTGAATGATGACAAGTCGGTTTGTGACGATACGGAATAACGCAATTCATATTGTGAACCATAGTCGGTACTGTAACTATCCTTCATATAAAAGCTGATCTGAGTTTTTAACCCATCGGAAAAATCAATCAAAGGTGTAATTAACCAGTCCTCTGCCAAACCACCGGTCACATTTTCATATTGCACATAGGCAGCTCCAGCACCTGAATTCGTACCCGTAGTTATTTGAGTCCAGTCTGACGAAGTACCCAAACCGTTAATTCCACGTGCGGCCACCCAGCACTCAGGAGGGAACGAGGAACCTTCAAAACCCTCTGCCATTGGAATGACAAGTGCACTTGCCACATTAATGTAATTGCTTTTTGTTTCCGTTGATTGACCTATGTCATTGGTAACTATCAGTGTAACATCATAATTTCCAGGTGTTGAGTAAGTAATTGCTGGTGGGGTTTCCAGGGTGGAAGAAGATGGCGATCCCCCTGGAAAACTCCACTCAAAGCTCGTTGCGGAAGGACTGCTGCTGGTAAGGTTGGTAAAGTTAACAGTCAGGTCACCTGAACAGCTAATGGTTTGATCTGCCCGGAAGTCAACATTAGGTGCGGCTTCCCCAAATCGGTTGCTGGAAAAGAGTCCTCTGCCATGGGTAGCAGCAATCAGTTCGTTATCACTTTCGCGATATTGCAGCATATCCACTCTTACATTGGCAAACTCGCTGTTACTTGGGCTCCATTGGGGTGAAGAAGCCGAAATATCACTGGTTGACCACACACCCAGGTCAGTTGCCAGTATAACTTCACTTCTATTTTGAGGATTGAATAGTGCCCACCGCAATGGCATATCTGGAAAATCTCCTTCTTTATTGCTCCAATTGCTACCCCCATCATTTGTATACCAGATTGAAGTGACTCCATAGTTAGAAAAAGTCACCAGTAGCTCGTCTTCACTTGCCCCGATTTCTACACAAGAGATACTCGCTGATGGGAAAGAAGCACCTGTAATTTCAGAAGAAACCGGTGTATCTGAATCGGCATTGGTTATTTTAAAAAGTCTTCCCGACAATGTACCTGCAAACAAAGTAGTTGAGCTTGTGGTATATGGAGATACTCTCAAATGAGATGATGTACTTCCCAGGTTCACACTGATACTGCCAATAGATTCACTACCACCAATATCCTTAATTCTATGTATGCCTGACTCATTCATAGAAGAATAGAGGATATTCAAATTATCATCATAATCTGCTGGGTTAATAAATAAGCCAGTGCTTTGATCGGTAACAACAGTAGTAAAAGACTGTCCTTCATTGGTAGACACACCATAATAATTTCGTACGTAGGACACGATCTGAATATGTGGTTCTGTCTGATCAATGGCACAATATGCCCCGTCTC
The DNA here is from genome assembly GCA_965243755.1 of Cyclobacteriaceae bacterium. Taxonomy (GTDB): domain Bacteria; phylum Bacteroidota; class Bacteroidia; order Cytophagales; family Cyclobacteriaceae; genus JANSWY01. The sequence goes on along the minus strand of CBDEVW010000006.1, from coordinate 414,066 downwards.
CTCCATAAACATCATTGGTTTCATTTATTCCTGAGGTGGTAAACCTTTGTGTCCCGTTATCCTGTGAACCCGCGAGAAACTGATCAGTACCTGCTGTGGGATGAATTGCACAGGTATAGAATTGGGTAACATTATAGCCCGTATTTCTACTATGAATCACATCCGATGTAGCGGCATTGGCAATATCTGAACTATAATAGATTCCTCCGTCTGTTCCGAAAACAACCTCCGTTGAACTGCCGGGCTTAAAAATAATAGCATGTTGATCGGCATGAACCAAAGAAGCATTAAGATCAAACAGGTTATTGTTGTTTGACCACTTGGAGATTTGATCCCAATTGGTAGCACCATCCGTTGTTCGGAACAAATCAATACCTCCAACTATTACTGTATTTTCATCATTTGGATCAACAGCAACAACCAGATCATACCAAGCTTGTCCTCTGGTAAAATCTGTATCAGGGATTCCTGTATCCACATCTGCTGGCTCATTGCCCTGATACCAGTTGGCTCCCTGATCATCGGTATACATGACCATTTCTACTTCACCACCATTTTCTACGAGGGCATAAACATAATTAGCATTTGACGGTGCACTTGCCAGGGCAATCCTCCCGTTTCCGGTGGACACAGATTGTGTAAAGCTGGTTCCTCCATCGGAAAAGAATACGGCTCCTGACGTAGTTCCAGCCCAAATTCGTTCATCAGCTGCCAGGCTAAGATCTGTTGCTCCGAAAGTGGCTACCTGATCAAAAGTTGCTCCTCCATCATCCGATCTGTAGATTCCGTTAACACCATGGTAGCTCCCTTCATAATAATTTTGAGAGGTAGCTATGTATAAAACGCCTGTTCCAGATTCGTTACGTATGATGATGTCATTTACGTAGCTAAAAGAAGTGGATGAGCTAAGCTGATTCCAGTTGGACCCACCATCCTCGGATTTCCAGACACCTTCTCCTCTACTGGTACCTGCACCCCAACCCTCGCCTGTCCCTACATAGATTACACTTGCGTTCGTAGGATCAAAAGCAATGGCTGTAATTGACAGGTTATCCCAAAAGTCATCGATGCTTTGCCACTGGGAAGAAGAGCTGGTTATGTCATTATTGTACCATAAGCCACCAGTAACACCGCCCGCCCACACTTTATTACTACTGGATGGATCGAAAGCGATGGCCCTGGTTCTGCCCCCAATATTGGATGGACCTCTTTCTACCCAAGGGACATCTGATCTTCTCTGATAAGTTCCCTGCTTTTTAAGTTTTTGGTAGGTGTCAAACAGCCTTTGTCTTTCAGGTTTCCTGGTTTTAGGGTCCATGGTTAGTAGATATTCCAATTCAAATGCCAGGTCCGGTCGATCCTGCTTTGGCAACTCTGAAATTTCATTGTAGTCTCTGTTCAAGAAAGGGTGTTCATTCAGGTAGGCTTCATATTGCTCCCTCTCTGAGTTGGAATTGGAGTTGATTAACCAGAAGGTTGATACAATTGAAACGAAGAGAGTGGATAAAGCCAGGCGCTTTATTAGGTTGGTATTCATAAGTTAAAGTTTTGGCGTGTGTGATTAAAGATAGTGAAATTATTGCAGTCCGAATTGGTCCCGTAGATTAAAAAGTCTGTGTATATTGAGGGGATCACATACACCAAACCACCTCAATGATGAAAAACATAGTACTATCCCTTTCTCTGGTTTTATTTGTAATATTTATCCAATGTAAAAACTCTAAAAACCAGAACCAACCGATTGATTCATTGAAAGTAAAAGCGGAAAATGCGTTGGGAGAAGGTACTGATTGCTCCACCAATGGAACATCAACTCATATATTATGTCAAGTAGCCACACCTCTGGAACAAGGTCCGGGTAGCTACGTCAGCTTTCATATATACGAAATAAAAACAGGTGATCTGATCTACTCAGAAGAAATATCGAATGGAACGGTAAAGTGGGCAACAGATCAATCCGTGGAAATATTTTTGACACCCGGCATTATGGGTGCAAACCAAACGCCGGATGATTATACCTACATTTATGACCTGACAACTAAAACTAAAACCAAAAAGAAAAAAGGTTAGACTTCCTTATCTACCAGGTCTGTAACTACATAATATCTTGGGTCATCTATAGAAGATTCAATGACCTCTGCAAATTTTGGATCTGCCTTCAACAGGAGCGTTTTGCACTCCGGACTGAGGTGAGTTAATTTGATTTCTTTACCTAAACTTAAATACTTGTGTGCCAGGTTATTGATAGCTTCTACCCCAGAATGATCACTGACCCGTGATTCTATAAAATCAATCTCAATTTTATCAGGATCAGTTTTGGGATCGAACTTGGTACTAAAAGATTGCACCGATCCAAAAAAAAGTGGCCCCCATATTTCATAAACTTTAGTTCCATCTTCTTTGATTCGTTTTCTGGCTCGAATCATTGTGGCATTTTGCCAGGCAAATACCAAAGCAGATATGATCACGCCTGCGATTACAGCGATAGCCAGATCCTGCCATACGGTTATAGCAGATACGGCAACAAGCACAAAAGCATCTGCGAGTGGAATTTTACGGATTACTCTGAAGCTACTCCATGCGAAGGTACCTATGACAACCATAAACATTACCCCAACAAGGGCTGCAATTGGAATTTGCTCGATTAATGGTGCTCCAAACAATATGAAACATAGCAATGCTACGGCTGCAACAGCGCCAGACAATCTACCTCTTCCACCTGAATTCACATTGATAATCGACTGACCAATCATGGCGCATCCGCCCATTCCCCCAAAAAGGCCATTCAGTATATTGGCACCTCCCTGCGCTACACATTCCCGGTTGCCGCTACCTCTGCTTTCAGTAATTTCATCGACTAAATTCAGCGTCATTAATGATTCTATCAAACCTACGGCAGCCAGCAAAAATGCAGTTGAGATTATTAGCCCCCAATGGCCATTGATGGTGTCTAGTAATCCAAAAATCTGAAACTGAAATGACGGTAATGAGCCCTTTAAGCCGGAACCTCCACCATCTCTGATAAATGATCCAACGGTGCTTACTTCGATCCCACCAAATATGGTCACACATGCTACAATGATAATTGCCACTAGAGCGGCTGGAAGTTTGCTGGTCAGTTTGGGAAGCAAAAACATAATGGCCATAGTCAAACCTACCAGTCCAATCATGATGTAAAGCTCCTGACCAGACAACCACTGAGAAGAACTGTCCTTAAACATCCCAAGTTGTGCCAGGAAAATAACAATCGCCAAACCATTTACAAAGCCCATCATCACCGGGTGGGGAATCAGCCTCACAAATTTCCCCAATCTGAGGAAACCTGCTGCCATTTGAATTAATCCTACCAAAAGCAGGGTGATGAACAGCCATTGCAAACCAAGGTTATCAACAGGGTTTACCAAATTAAGCCCCACCTCATTTCCTTTCTGAATCATATGGACCATTACCACTGCCATTGCTCCGGTAGCTCCGGAGATCATTCCTGGGCGTCCTCCAAACAATGAAGTAACTATACCCATCATGAAAGCCCCATACAGACCAACCAGGGGATCAACTCCCGCAACAAAGGCAAAAGCCACTGCCTCAGGCACAAGAGCAAGTGCCACTGTAAGACCGGAAAGTATATCATTTTTAGGATTGCTGGTGAAATTATGAAACAGTTTACGCATTTTACCCGATTGTTAAAAAAGGGGCAAAGTTAGAAATAATTTCAATGAAATGATTGTTTTGTTAAAATCTTATCAATATTTCAATAATTTCATTGATAAATGAGTTTTTATACTGCAAGCACTGAAATTCACCATTTAATGTTTGGAATAAAAACCTAAAAGCAAACGAAAACTACACAACAACGTACTTTTTGTTTGATTGTATTTCACTTGCGCCTTTTAACAATTGCCAGATTACTAATGAAAGGATATCAAAAGCACAAAACTGTTCCTTAAAAAATCAACATAAAATATGTCCTTCAAATACCGCCGGTCGTTTTAGGGGAAACGTGCGGTCGTTTTTAAATAGCGTAAAATACGCGTAATTTCTGGAGTACTTTTTGGTTAAAATTGATATTAGCCCCCGTCCATTTTATTTATTCTTTCCAAATGCTTCTCAACGTCCCATTCCAGCCCAAAATAAGAAAGATACTGTTCTATTGACTCCATGCCAGCAGAGGCCCTTCTTTCATTTACTTTTTCAGGATCAATTAGTGGGTAAACATAGAGTTCTCCACTTTCATCGTCAGTAAGTATTTGGCTTCCATAAATTTGTTTTTCCCCATTCCTCATCCGCACTCTATCCTCCAGGAGGGCCAATTGACTTCCCAAGGCCTCCCCTTTTTCAAAAGCCGTTCTCATCATTGGCAAATACTTTTCCTGTATAGCTTTTTCAGAATGTTGAATGACAAGCCAAATTGTAGTTGAACCTTGATTGCCAACCACTTTCGGACCAAGCCATCCACGATTATCCAGCAGCTGAGTTATGAATTTCGTATTTAAAGAATCAGTTTCATGCATTTTGGTGGCCAAATGGTTAAACTCCTTTGATGCTCTACCAAAATATTGAATAACAGAATCAAGCTGATTCCGATATAACTGGTCTAAATGATGAATTGAGTCCAGCAAAGTAATTAAATCATGGTCATACTGTTTCCCGTATTCTTCTTTATTGCGTTTTACTAATTCAATTAGCGTTTGCCACTGATCCAAAGCATGAAGTGGTTTTAACAGCCGATCACCAGATATCTCTTCATAATCTTCATAAAGTATGAACTGGTTCTTTGCGATATAAAACAGATGAAAAAAAGCCTCATCCGGTTCTCCTGAAATCGCCATCGCACAGGCAGCTTTGTATCTATCCTTAGTAAATGCCCTGCCATTGTTGATTCTAAATGCCTCCTTATACTTATTTGCTGCTTCCTGATAATGCTCGGAAGCAAATAGAGATTCAGCCTCTGATATAAAATGATTGTAACCATCCTGAGCATTCAAGGACAAATGAAAAAGGCCAGTAATCCCTAAAACTGTAGTGAATAACTTAATACTCATATTGGGTTGTTAAATAGTCAGATTCCCTCGAATCAAAATATCATTTAGCACCTGGGTCGTTAAATAATAAGCTCAATTCGAAAAAATTTCATGGATGAATAGTAATTGTATTACGAATGTAATGAAAGAATATCAATTACGATATAATAGTATCGTTATTGCTGAGTAAGCGCCTCAATTTCTTTCCCAACCTGATCAGCTTCGGCGTATTTCTTATCACTGGCCTCTCTGTTGATGGTACTGAGCTGATAGGCCTCCTTCATCAGTTTTTCATACCTGCTCTGAAGTTTTTGAATTTTCCTTTTTTCAGAATTGAATAAATTGAACATAATTTTTTTATCTATGGAACAGTCAATTAGCCAATTGGTTTGGTTTCAATTAGAAATATCTAATTTGTGTGGCTCATGAATCAACTAATTCAGGGCTCTGAATTGTAAATTACAGGCATTTTCCCTCGCCACTCATCCCATAGCTTGTCCTCATTGATCAACCTGGCCATGAAGTTACCTACATTGATTCTGCTGGTTTTACCAGGATTAAATATTGCACTTCGGGAAGGGGATGGCAACATGTCGTATGCGGTCACTTCATCTTCATCAATAAGTGTATCTGGCCTTACCACCACCCACTCGATGTAAGGGTTATTTTGACCAATGTTTACTCTTAGATAATCAGCTGCCTGTTCATTATCGGCATGAGGTGGCACCAACAACCTGACCAGTCCGATGACTATTCTTTGGGCCATTGAAATTGATTCATTTAAATCTCTGTTGCTATTTCCCGCAGTGTTCATCAAAACAATTTTGATGGGTTGATCTGATGCATTGTGAATAGCAGCTTCACCCAGTAACCTGACAGCATCTCTGACCAGCTTCCTGGGCTTTCCAAACACTCCTTTCCATGTTAGATTGTGCCCAAGACATGAGGCTGCTGCCTGACAATCTTTCAAATGTCCAGTCATTTGATCAAGGGTCATTTCTGCAACCGACGCAGTGATGATAGTAATCGATTGGTTTGTCTTCCAGTATTCTGGAATTGAAGCAGTAGTCCTTACAATTAGTTTTACTTTATGACCTTTGTCAAGCAACTGATCCACCAAATGCTTTCCTGTGGCTCCACTGGCTCCAAGTACTAGTGTCTGCATGAGCGATAATTTTTATCAACTAGTGACATTTACATTCTTCGCAAGTGTCTTAAATCTTACTCCATTTCCCTGAATGACCGTAATCGTGACATTTCCGCCTTTGCTTGTCTTGATGTCCGTAATAGAACCTCTTTTTCCTTTGTGTGTACCACCAGTCACTTCACAAGCAGCACCGTCTTTTAATTCTGATTTTGGCATTTGATCCGGGTTTATTTTATGAGAAAACAGGAATATTGCTTTAAGCTAGAATAATTCATGTAAGATACCAGATTCAAGACTGTAAATTCACGCAGCTTTATTTAACAGGTATCCAGATTTCCAGTTCTGATCGCTCATCCATTGGGCCTAAAAAATGCTCTCCATATCGAACAAAATCATCCCTTTCATCAAACTCCAGACCGGATTTCGGGAATAGACTCCCAAATACATAGGCATTTGTCTCTGTGAATGTCTTCACTGTTCCTTTGTGAATGTAAACAGCATACTTTCCACCCTTAGCCTTATAGCATTGCAGATGTGAAGGAATCTCTGTATCATCTCTGACTTCTACAGCTACCCATTTTTCAAACTCATAGTCATCAGTTACCTCTTCAATTTTCAGATCAGGCTCAAAAGGATGCCACAAGTACCTATCCGTATTTTCCCTGTTTTTGATCCCAGGTATATGGGGTAAAAACTCCTGCCACATTCCGGGGATTTTATTGTTGTTCATTGAGGTTCTGGCAGAAATACCTACCAATGTTTTGTCGTCAGTCCACCGAATCTCAGGTTCCATATTCATGTGTTTCATGCGTTCTATAAATTTTTCTGAATAAGAATATTGATGAAAAACCACCTGATCCAGTCCTTTTTTACGGTAAGCGCCTGGGGTCATCTGATAATATTTCCGAAACGACCTGGTAAATGATTCCTGCGACTCGAACTGATACTCCAGGGCAATGGAAAGAATTGGCCTGTCTGTATGAATTAAACTATTTGCCGATTCAGTAAGTCTCCTTTTCCTGGTATACTCCGCTGGAGACAAACCTGTAAAAGCCTGGAATACCCTTAAAAAATGATACTTTGAATAATATGCCTCTCTGGCAATAAGGTCCAGATCAATTTTTCGGGTAAGGTTTTGTTCTATATACCGAACGGCCCTCTCAATATGACTGTGCTTGTTTTCCATCAACATTTACCACAAGACTAGCGACTTATATTTTTTGGTTTTTGATAATAATTGCGAATTACAAAAAAAAGGCACTCAATACCTGAGTGCCTTAAACATCAAAGAGTTATTTTAAATTTATTGTGGATCAGTACAACCATCATCAGGGATTCCATTACAGTTGCTGTCCTGACCATCACATATTTCAGGCGCTCCTGGGTAAATCATTGGATCAAAATCATTGCAATCTGAGCTGGTAAATGTAAACCCTGGTGGCGGTCCGGAGCATGATGTGGTGGTATTGGTAAATGAACCAAAGCCATCACCATCCGCATCTCTGTAATAAGTGACCTCATTTTCAATCGCTCCATTGCAATCATTATCGATTCCATCGCCACAAATCTCAGGTGCTCCAGGATAAACAGTTGCATTGTTGTCATTACAATCACCATCACCCACAGTAAATCCGTCACCATCATTATCCTGGCAATTATCATCTACTATGCCATTACAATCATTGTCAAGGTTGTCACCACAAACATCAGTTGCCCCTGGATATATTGAAGAGTTAAAGTCATCACAGTCGCCAGCACCAACAGTCACCCCATCTCCATCTATATCACTGTATGAGCAATCTTCATCAACAAACCCATCACAATCATTATCTATTCCATCACAAATTTCTGCCGCACCCAAATGCACTGTAGGGTTGGTGTCATCACAATCGCCATCTACTGCAGATTGACCATCGCCATCATTATCTACATTGGCACAATTTTCATCGATCACACCATTGCAGTTATTGTCTACACCATCGCCACAAATTTCTGTTGCTCCAGGGTAAACGGTAGCATCTGAATCATCACAATCACCGTCTTCCAGGGTCACGCCATCACCGTCGGCATCAGTACCACAATTTTCGTCAGTAAACCCATCACAATCATTATCAATCATGTCTCCGCATATCTCCGCAGCTCCAGGATAAACAGCAGGATCAAGATCATCACAGTCACCATTTTCCGCAGTAACGCCATCCCCATCTGCATCAGTCCCACAGTTTTCATCTATAATCCCATTGCAATTGTTATCTATCATATCCCCGCAGACTTCAACTGCGCCTGGATGTACATTTGCATCTCCGTCATCACAATCTCCAGCATCTGTCGTATGTCCGTCACCATCAGCATCCTGACCAGAACAACCCTCATCAACATCACCATCAAAATCATTGTCTATACCATCGCCACAAATCTCATCCGGGTTACCATCCCCATCTGCATCAACCTGGCATGTGTTGTTGGAGCATGTAAAGCCTGGCCCACATTCTGCAGCTAATGAACACGGATCTCCAACCGAAGTACCACCATCAGGTCCAACCAAAATGGTCAATGGATTACTGCTGTCTATGTCATGTGCTGTGAGCTCTGACACACCATAAGTTCTGCTGAAGTCATATCCGCCATTAGAAGTGACGTCAAGGGTGTATTCCGTAATGTCACTTCTTAATTTAATGACAGAAACACCCGAAGGAAGGGCTTTACTTGTCACCTGTGCGCCTTGTGAACTAATCGCCAATTGGTAAGATACCGGATTGTAGCTACCTGATGCATCTTGTTCCAACACAGTAATCATCAGGTCAAACGTCTCAATAATGGTAAAGTTCATTCCAAAGTATCCGTATTGTTCAGGAACTGACGCGGTAACGTCAATCACCTCAGGTGCCAGTTCTGTAGTACTGTTGGCAGTAATGGTAAAGGCCAGCGGCAAAGGATTACTTACCAGATAAGCAAGATCCGAGCCCGCAAGGGGTGTAGCGAATATCACTTCATCCGCGTCATTCATCAGGATAAATTCAGTAAGGTTGTAATCTCCTGTAATGAGTGTAACGGGGTCCGTAATGAACCCATCTCCAAATGGAGAAACATTAACCTGCTCACGGTCCATAACAACATCACCCTGATCATTTTCAATAGTAATTAGTGCGTAGGTAATGTCTGCTGCATCAGCTTCAGTTCTACCGCCAGACTTCTGGTTGAGTACGTTTTCAATGGTAAATGTAATTTGGCCCTCTTGTTCTTCCTGGGGCTCATCGGCTCCACAGGCCATTAGGAATGCGGCAAAAAATGCCCATAACAGATGTTTTAGTACTTTCATGTTACATGGTTTTAGGTTAAGTATGGTTTATCTAAATCAACCCAAAACTATGAAAAAAAATAAAGTTCGAACTCAATTACCATAAAATTCGAACTTTATCTTTCTTTATATCAGCTAGTTGTCTTCGTATTTATTCTTGAATCTTTGATGGAGCAATTGCTGTTTCCCATCCAGATTGAGCTTTTTCCCTTCAATAAATGCAATTTCAACTTTACTAAAACGCATATCTAACATATCCCCTGAGGAGACAACAATATTGGCATCTTTACCAGGTTCCAACGTACCGGTTCTGTCGGATATGCCCAATATTTCCGCTGCATTGGAGGTTACTAATTTCAAAGCTTCTTCCTTGCTCAATCCATATGCTGCTGCAGTTCCTGCATAAAAGGGAAGGTTTCGGGAACTGGCCAGTCTCCCATTGTAGGCCAATGCCACAACCAAGCCATTTTTGGTAAGGATTGACGGCAATCTGTAGGGCAAGTCAATGGCCTCCTCTGGTCTGTTGGGCAATTCATGTACATTTCCCAAGATAACCGGTATGTTATGTTCTTTTAAGAAGTCAATGGCATAATATGCTTCGCTGGCACCAACAATCACTACATTATCAATCCCGGCAACATTTTTTGCCCATTGAACACTTTCTATAATTTCCGCCCTGTTTTCTGTGTGAATGTACAGCCTCTTTGTTCCTTCCAATACTCCTTTAAGTGCTTCGAGTTTTAGATTTTTTGACTTATCTCCGGTAATCGCATGGTAGGACCTGGCGTCTTCAAACAAAGTTTTGATTTGCTGGACCGATTCTCCATATTTTTTATTTTCCTGTCCTCTTGATTCACCAAGCCACCACTTTGGTCCCAGTTGTTTCTGAGGCCAATTGATATGTACCCCATCATCCATTTGGTATGCTGCGTCTTCCCAGTTCCAGCCATCAAGTTTCATGATTGATGACGTACCCGACACAAGTCCTCCCTCCGGAGTAGTTTGTGCCAGCAAAATACCATTATACCTTAATGTAGGAATCAATTCCGAATCGGTATTATAAGCAATCAGGCTTCTGACATTTGGGTTCAGTCCGCCTACTTCATTGTAATCTCTGGTGGCCCGAACAGCACTGATCTCCTCCAGCCCAAGGTTAGTCGACGGAAGAATCAGTCCCGGGTAAATATGCTTCCCGGACACATCAATTTTCTGATCAAATTGAGACATATCCAGCCTTACCCGCGTCGCATCAGCACAAATACCGATTTTACCATCCACTATGGATATCACTGAATTCTCAATCACTTCACCATTGCCGATGTGTGCCGTCCCTCCTACCAGCAGAATAGATTCCGTCTGCGGTGCTGCCGGTTCAGGAACCTGAGCAAGAGTGGTGTTTGCAGCAAAGTATATTAATAAAATTAGTATGCCTGTTAATTTTTTCATCGTGCTCAAATTATTCATCGGTCCCTAGATTATTGTCATAAACTATATCCCCACAGTGCCATTTATGATCTACCTTTTTAGCCGGCTTCTGTGTTTTGGCACCATTCTTCTTTTCTCCCCTCATTTTATTGATCAGTCTGATTCTTTCTTTCTCCAATGCCTCACGTAATGCTTTATCTTTTTCAATGTCATAGTAGATAATCCCATCCACCAATGTTTTTTCGGCTTTCGAATAAATGGATAATGGATTGTCACTCCAAAGGACCAAATCTGCGTCTTTACCCACCTTTACACTACCCATTCTGTCATCAAGGTGTAATAGTTTTGCTGGATTAAGCGTTACCATTTTCCAGGCGTCTTCCTCTGATACATCACCATACTTAATTGTTTTGGCAGTTTCCTGGTTTAGCCTTCGTGCCATTTCTTCATCATCGGAATTAATTGCTACCGTTACCCCAGCCTGAGTCATAATTGCAGCGTTGTAGGGGATTGCTTCTTTCACTTCATATTTATAGGCCCACCAGTCTGAGAATGTTGACCCCCCTGCACCGTGTTTAGCCATTTTATCCGCCACCTTATATCCCTCCAATATGTGGGTGAAAGTATTGACACTAAACCCAAAGGCTTCCGCCACCTTCATCAACATGTTGATTTCGGATTGGACGTATGAGTGGCAAGTGATGAACCTTTTACTATTGATGATTTCAGCCAACGCCTCCAGTTGCAGATCCCTTCTTGGCTTTGGCGCAAATCGTTTTTCTTTAGCAGACAAGGCATTATAGGACTTCCATTTCTCATCATAAGCAAGCGCCCTGGTGAAGGCATCCATAAATACCTGCTCTACTCCCATCCTGGTTTGAGGATACCTTACCGTTTGCTTGTCTCCCCAATTTGATTGCTTTACATTTTCTCCAAGAGCAAACTTTATAAATCCATCTGCTCCTTTTATTCTCATTTCATTCGCTGAGCGACCCCATCTGAATTTCACCAGTGCAGACTGGCCACCTACAGGATTTGCTGAACCATGAAGTAGCTGAGCCGCTGTAACCCCGCCAGCCAGTTGACGATAGATCTGAATGTCTTCCGCATCAAGTGCATCGTACATCCTTACTTCTGCTGATACGGCATGAGATGCCTCATTGACTGAACTTAGCGCAATGTGCGAATGTTCGTCAATTATTCCACTGGTGAGATGCTTCCCGGTCGCATCGATAACTTTAGCATCACTGGCAGGCAGGCTTTTACCAATCATTGCAATTTTGCCATTCTCTACCAACACATCGGTATTTTCCAGGATACCCTCCTTCTCGTTGGTCCATACGGTTGCATTCCTGAACAACAATTTTTCTGCAACTGGCAATTCTCTATTTCCATAAGCCACAAACGGATAAATTATATCTCCAATGGAAACATCCTCCTCATCATCTTCCTTTTGTTCTTTCTCGATTTTAGCGGTTTTTGTAGCCTGCCAATCAATCCAGCTGCCATCTGGTTGCTGTGCCTTTCCCTTAAACCCACCGAACACTGCATATCCTGACAATCTCATGTATAGGCTCTCATCTAGAGAAGTCTTGAAACTAAAGCTAATATTTTCGATTTCAAATGAGGATTTGGCATTATAGGTCACCGTATCATTCGGCATCACTTTAACAGAATGTTTACCAGGTAAACCTGATATTTCCATCTGATAGGTGGTCTCCCCTATTTTAAGCTCATATTTTCCCGAATGGTCCGGAATATCCATGTCTGTAATCTTGGTCCTCGTCCCCTGCACCCAGTTCTCATAGATAAGGGTCTCCCCTTCAAAAATATTACCGGAGGAAATGATGAAATTAGCCAGAGCCCCTTTTTTCAAATTTCCTACTTCATTATGAACTCCCAGAAATCTTGCTGGAGTATAAGTCATGGCTTTAAGTGCTTTTGACTCATTCAGGCCATATTTTACAGACTTTCTTACATTATTCAGGTAATCCGACTTCTTTTTAAGCCCATCCGCCGTAAATGCAAATTCTATATTGGCATCACTGAGGAATCTGGCATTGGCAGGTGCCATCTCCCAGTGTTTCATTTCCGCGAGGGAAACATCCATTGCTTCATAGGGATCATCAACATCATAAGCATCAGGGAAATTGAGCGGAATAATAAATCCAGCACCCGTTTGCTTGATTTCATTGATTCGCTGGTACTCGTCACCATTGCCTTTTATGACATACTGCTGATCAAATTCGTCCCCAATTTTATCAGCCAGGAGTGCCCGTTGTTTATTGGTAACCTCAAAGATGACCGGCAAATTTTTAGCATTATTAAAAGCCTCCAATGTAAGATTGGTCTGTTTCTGATTTTGCGGAGACTGATACCATTCAGCATCGTAGTAGGTTTGTCTGATCAAAGCGACACGACCCATTATTGAATTGGGGTAGGCCTGAGAAGACGCTGCGTTTTGAAAGGACATATTCATAGCCGCCTTGTCTTTAATCACGAGTTCCTGCTCCGGTAAATCGGCCAATGACACCACTGCAGACGTCCCTCGGATGATCCCATTTTGCATCACCGTATTTACTGCTCCAAACCCGGCATTTCTTAAAGTTTCCGCATGTTTAGCCACATACTTAAACTTCTCCACGGCATTGAATTCGGCCAATACATTTTCATTCCATCCATATGCACCCTCCTTTTTAGACTCATATTGTGGTGCCGAATAAAAGTCCCATTTGTATTTTGGCGCTTTTGGCAAACCATAATTCCCATAAGGCTCAACCCATGCAGGATAGATGAATTTACCTCTTAAATCTTTTGTAATAGCTCCCCCAGGAACTTTAACAGTCTGACCTACCTGGTGGACTTTACCTTCCTTAATCACCAGGGTAGCATTTTCAATCTTTGTTTGATAGTCTATAAAAATGGTCGCATTTGTGAATGCGTAAAGCTGAGGACGTTGATCATCAGGTCCATTGACCGGAAAGTTTTCCTGCGCCATAGCCTGGATTACCACCATTCCCATGATCATTAAATATGATAACCTTTTCTTCATTTCAAGATTGATTTGTTTATCGGACGGCCAAATTACACAAATAATTTCCAGGGATTTAAATCTTGAGTTCGGTTTTATATCAGTGGTATTTTTGGCAAGTTGGCGGTTGGTTAAATGTGCCCGACATATATAATTCATCCAGTCAACAACTTCTAATTCTCACAATTTTTTAATAAATATGTGTAAACCAATAACTCGTTTAGCTATGAAGAAAATTCTGGTTCCAACCGATTTCTCCGACCTTTCAAACCATGCACTGCAATTTGCTCATGACATTGCCCTATTTAGTGGATCAGAAATTGACCTGATTCATTTTATTGACCTTCCTCTAGATTCAGAGCTCCTGGTTAGTGGTGACACTCAATTGGTAGAAACATCTGAAGAAACGCTTTATAACATACAATTGGTCAAGGCGAGCCAGAACAAACTTAAGGAACAAATTGCTCATTTAAATGGTGCTGTAAAGGTTAATACCGGCTTGGGATCCAGTGGTTTTCAACATGGAACCCAGAAGTATGTGAAGAAATATGACATTGACCTGGTGATCATTGGCACAACAGGAGAAGAGAGCGTGCAGGAGTTTTTTACTGGTAACCATACAGAGCAGCTCATTGAGCACCTGAATATCCCGGTAATATCTTTGAAAGAAAGAGTACAGTATAACAAGGTCACTGATATTGCACTGGCCATTGACCTGATAGGTGAGAAATACCCGGGAACCAGCTTGCCAATGATTAAATCAGTGGCTGAATGTTTTGATGCGAAAGTACACGTGGTAAACATAGTTTCCCCCGGTGAAATAGGTATGAAGAAACTTCATGATCAATTGAATCAATTCGCCAGGGACGCCAAATTGTCTAATTATGAAATTAGTGTAGTAGAATATGAAGATGACATGGACGGCCTTTTGTATTTCGCCGAGAAAATTGATGCCGGGCTTATTGCACTGATCTCAGATGCACGCCCTGGGATCTTCAGGTTCTTTCAGGATTCCTTCGCCACAGAGGTTACTAAGAAAAGTGACATCCCGGTAATGGTTTTGAATAAAAGGAACTTAAAATAAAGGGTACTTATTAATATTCATCAATGAAACACATCAGTGAAATGACTCCAGAGGAGCTTCTGGAGTATTGCCATAGTTTGATTAAAAACGGATCCAACTTTACGGAACTAGCCAATATCTTCGAAAAACATAACATTGAACCCGATGTTAGAAGAAACATTGTCAGAAGTCTGGAAAGTTTTGAAAGAGAGCAACGTAATCTGCGCGAAAAAAATGAGACAAAACTGCTCAAAAGAAAAGCCGCTTCACAATTACTAATCGGCATTGGGGCAGTGATTTTTGGTTTTATCTTATTCAGTATTTCCTCTGCAAGAGGCGGCATATTCATTTTTAATTTTGTTGTTTGGGGCTTTGGTGCATTAATGGCACTGCGGGGAATAGTTGGTTTGACAAGTACCAATTAGAAGCCTTTCTGGTCTTGAAAAAAAATATTGCTTCTAACAAATACTCTGCAGGATCAGTCGAATTTCAAAAGGACCCCACCGAATAATAAACCGTTATAAGCCAATTAATACTACCTGGCTAAACTTGTGGTAACCAAACTAATTGACGCAAGCCAACAAATTAGCCGCAGATTCACTGCTATGGTAAAAATCTTGTGTTGATCTGATGGTTTAATTACAAGTTTTATTTAACCACAATAACCATTTATCACAATGAAAAAATTAATCGTAATGATCGGATTGATCGGACTGTTTGCCGCATGTCAGGAATCACCAGAAATCACGGACACCTTTGATGACCAGATTGAGACCAATAGTGCCAGAGAAATTAAAAAATACATCTTCCATGTTTCGTGGGAGAATGGCTGGAAGGCTCCTGATTGCAATAAATTTGGAATCTGCAAGCCTGATCACTGCTGGTTCTGTTGCTTTGAAAATGGCGTTCAGGTCCCATGTCCGGAAAGTAATAATTTAATTGCCTATAATTCTGGTGAAGTTTCCATTGATGCAGAGACAGGAAGAGGTTCAATGAACTTTTACCTTCACCCATCAGACCCGAAACATCAACAAATGATTGAGAACCATGAAGTTTGCAGAGTAGTTCAGAATCATGACCTGGGTGAGTACGAGCTGCTCGCAGGTGACTATGAATTCAATCCCGAATTGGGAGAGCACGGTGGGTACGTTATTTTGGCCCGGCTAAAGTAATCACAATCTAAATTTGTTTAAACCTGCAAATAATCATATTTGCGGGTTTACCCTCAGTTATCACCTGTTTTTCTTCACAATAATCACCCCTGCAGTAAGAACAACAAGCAGTCCTAACACAAGCAACCACATCGAGTTCGTCTCCTCACTCAATGGGTCAGTATCTCCAATCAACACAAATCCTCCCCAGTAAAATGGATGCTTTGCTTTGCCGGTAGCTGTGGATAAGTAGTCCTTTCTTGCATTATTCAGTGCTTCATCTTTCGATTGACCTTCGGACAGGTATTTGTAGAAACTCTCCATCAGAATGGGTGTAGACTTGTCTGAAGCAGGCCAAAGACTCATTACCACACCCGGTACACCTGCAGCTGTAAAAGACCTGGCTAAACTCATGACACCCTCCCCTTCTTCTACCTTACCAAAGCCTGTATTGCATGCACTCAAAGTGACCAGTCGGGCGTTTAGTTCAATGTTATCCAATTCGAAGGCATGCAAATAACCATCCTCCTCATTTTCTCCACTGCTTGCTTGAAAATATAACCTGGTGTAATCGGTATTTTTTTCGTTTACCACAGAATGCGTTGCAAAATGGATGATGTCATATTTGGAGGCTTCTTCTTTGAAATGAGATTCAGTAGCAGACTCGCCCAATAATGTAGTAGCTGTAAAATGTTGTCCAATCCCAACAACCTCTTTTTTGGCTCCTGGAAGATCACCCAGGGATTCGTCTCTAAATTCAGAGATTCTATAGTCTTCATTGCTTGCCAGTAACGCCTGATCAAATGACGGTGCGTATGCTAACAGTTCAGGTCGCATGTTTGATTTCCTGCTCTCCCTGGTCCTCCACAATGTTGATGACAATTCATAACTGATGTCATGACTTTCCATTAGATATTTATTGCCATCATTTGTCATTAATATTTCAAAAGGAATATAACCCAGGACGCCATCAGGGATTATTACCAGCCGCTTCACCTCACCCAATAGATCTTGAACTGGTGCTATCAATAAGGCATATAAGGAAGCACTGCTGGAATCAAAAGTCAATTCCTCCTGCGACTCCAGGCTGCTGCGAAAGGTCCCAATCAATTCATTTAGACCATCTGCCTCCTGCTCAGTGATGAAAAAAGTATCCTGTTTGATCAGAACTGTGGTTAATTGATTGCTGTCCGACAAATGATAGGACAGCAGAGCAGCTGGCTTTTTATAAGACCTCAGTTGCTGCTGTAAATCTGGAATATTAGCAGTATACCGACCGAATTTTTTATGAACGTACTGAGGATATGCTGACTCCATGGAATCGAGAAAATCTTCATAATTTCTGTTCACCTGAAACATCGCTGTTTTAGTCCCGGTGAGGTTTTCATCGTCAATTCCTTCACGGGTAAATTCAAGGATTTTATTCATTAGTGAGTCCTTCTCATTTCTCAAGTCAGATTCCCTTTGTAAGAAGGCAACAGGAATTCCACTTATTCTTCTGGCTTTCTCTTCATTGAGTTCGCTGAGCAATGTGGAGGCTTTTGCCAACTCAGAATATCTAAATACCTGTTCCAGGTGATGTCTGTCACCATCCTGTTCAAAAGAAGTTTTATAAACCTTTATGCCGCAATCCGCTAATTGTTTATAGCTGGCTGAAATTCTTAAAAGATCCTTTTTATTCTTAAATCGGAGCTTATAATCATAAATGATAGTTTCAGCTTTGTTAAGATATTCTTTGGCCAAAGCAGCCTGATCAAGCTCAGAAGCAGCATAAGCCAATCCTATATAGGATCTCAGTATTTCTCTAAACGACAAGTAATGCATTTCATCTGGTGCAGTAAATATTTTACCAGACCATTTGTAACCGGGAGTGTTGTACTGGATTGACAACTGGAAGCTCTCCGCCGCTTCTTCAAAGCGATTTAGCGCCAACAGACATTTAGCTAGCCGGTTGTAGTTGTCGGCCTGATCAAAATTATGTGCTCCATAAATTTTATTACCAATCAATATTGCCTCCTGAAAGTAATTGGCTGCTTTTTCAAAATCCTTCTCCTCCACAGCCACAGCTCCAAGATTATACAATGCGTATCCCACATGATGATGATCATATCCCAATTTTTCAATCCTGGCCTGCAAAATTCTTCTAAACTTCTCTTCCGCTTGATCAAATTCACCTTTCCCTCCATGACACAAACCCAAATGTTCAATTGATTGCAAAACATGAACATGATTTGGTGGCAATTTCTGAATCCTGATATCATAGGCCTTTTGATGATACCTTTCTGCTTCGTCAAATTGATCCTTGAGATAATATAGATATCCTATGTTATTGTACATGTTTGCCACCTCAATGTGCCCTTCTCCCAAATATCTCCTTCGGAACTCTAACGATAATATGTAATAATCCAACGCTCGGTCATACTGCAGGAGGTTTTTATACATGATTCCAATATTTCCTGTAAGAAAACCGACTTCAGGGTGGAACTCTCCTAATAATTTTCTTTTCGTTGCTAATGAAAGTTTAAAGTCTTTCAAGGCTCCTAAAAAGTCACCTCGCTTCCATTTGATCCTCGCAGATAATTCCTGAAGTCCAGCCAAATCAAGTGAATCTATCTCAGAGGATTTGGCAAGTTGCATGGCACTATCATAGCAATTCTGAGCCTCTTTCTGATTGTACATGAAGATTTGAAACAAACCCTTATGGAGATAAAGCCTTACCAATGAAGGAATATTTGGTTGAAGACTGATGGCAGAATCGAACCACCGCTCCCCGTCCTCCTGATCCAATTTATTAGCAATCTTCCCTTTAAGTATAAACCAATCCACAAGCTGGTCTTTCTCAGTCAGAGATAGTTGTTCAATCTTACGGGTTACATCAGATGCTTTTTCGAATTCATACTTTTTCAGATAGGCATAGCCCAATTTGATCAATGCGTTGTACTGCTCTTCCACAGACGATGAGTTACTTTCAGTTGCTGATTTGAAATAATATAGTGCACTGTCATATTTGCCCATCTGATTGGCCAATTCCCCTTTGGCTATTAGCGAAGCAACATTTTGAGCACTGGAAAAATGAATGACTATTATAAATAACAGGGACGTGGTTATAATTTTCATAGGGCACAGCTGGAATTCCAATCTTAAAAATAAGTGATTAATTGATACAATCAGGTATACAAATCTTAAATTCTTTGGTTAACAAATACTCGAAAGAACCTTACATATAAGACTTCATCAGTTACAAATAATAAACCGTTGTGTACCATCATTCCATTTCAGTTTAATCTTGTCTTGCCATACTAATTGACATGGGCCTTTATCAATCCAACCAGGTTCATTGAGTGTTGATCAGAATGGTCAGTAATCTTTTATTCAACCCTTTAACCATTGTTCACAATGAAAAAATTAGTTTTATTACTTGTTACGGCAGCATGCATGTATGCCTGTTCCGAAACCACAGATTTAGCAGACCTGAGTGTTTCCAACTCCGGTGCTGAGCAACTCTCTGAAAAGCAATCCAGGACTTCTCCACTGCTGGAAGATGACAATTTCGCATCTGCGTATTATGAGGCCGCAGATTACCTTGCCACTAGTCGTGGTGAATTGAGCAATCAGGTGAACTTAAAGTCCCTGAATCATCGAAATGGAATGCTTTATATCACTTCCGAGAAAGAATTTCGGCCGGTGTATGAGCAAGTCAGAGAAAAAGACTCCATTTGGCAAACTACCTATGACGATCAAATTGAGCAATTAATCGGGATAGCACAGGAAAACCCGGAGTTTGCCAAACAGTACACTTATGATGAATTATCAATCGAAATTGAGGACCTATTTGAAACTGACCAGATCGGCTTCTACGATCTTCAGCAAAGTATCTCCGATCGTATGCCCATCAATACATTATGGAGTAAAATAAAGCAAGAGAATGATGAATGGGTAATCAATGCTACTCAGGAATCCAATTGGGAAGAAAACCCAGCAGAGCAATATGGTATTGAAACTTACGCACAACTATTCATCAACGCTGAAACCGCCATCAACATTTTAGACACCACCAGACATATTACCGGTGTAGTGAGTTTTGAAGACGAAGAACAAACTGAAGGTCGTGGCGGAGCTGGGTGCCGTACATTTAGAATGCGGACTGAGTTCACCGACAATACAGGTCATCCTACCTGCCTAAGAATGAGGTGTTACATCAACAATTTCTGGTTATGGAGAAGTTTTGGGGTGAATACCAAAGGATGGAGATGGATCAATGGCCGATGGAGAGAAAGAAGGTTCCAAAAATCTCTTGCCAGAGGTGGTTTTGTGGTCATGCATCAGTTGCAACTGCAAAACCCTTGTGATCCGGCATTTGCTCAAGGTGTAGGCTGGACCACTGTTCGCAACAACGTGGAATTCAGCATCAATTCAACCATTTGGAATGCTTATGCAGGTGCGTGTATCAACAATTTTGGAGGATCCGTTTTAGGAGGCGGAAGATTTCAGGATGCTATCATGAATTAATGTTTCATCAATTGGTTTATTAAAAGAGGAGGGTGTCTATATCAGGCACCTTCTTTTTTTGCACCAATTTGTGTCCATCTGTGTAAAAACAAAACGTATGTTTGCATGGCTGGTCAGTAAATACTATTCATTATGACAAAAACTTATTTCAAAATTGCAGGTATCCTTTGCTTTCTCATCGCGCTGTTGCATGTAGGTATCATTTTAGGTGGCCCAGATTGGTATCGTTTTTTTGGTGCTGGAGAAGGCATGGCACAATTGGCTGAAAAAGGATCTAATCATCCAACCATTGTTACCTCAATAATCACCCTTATTTTGATATTTTGGGGATTTTATGCCTTTGCCGGAGCAGAATTAATTAGACCGCTTCCCCTCATGAAGGTTGTATTGTCTATGGTATGTTTGACATTTATTTCAAGGGGACTATTGGGAATCCCCATGGTCCTTTTGGTCGACGATCCATACCTGAATGAATTGCAGGGTAGAATGACATTCATGATGATCAGTTCTTTGTTTGCCCTTGGTCTTGGATTATTGTTTTTACCCGGAACCATCAAGCTCATTTCCCGTAAAGAAACAGATTGACATAATCATTTCATCACTTATGAGCCCCAAAGATCTATTGGAACAACACTCCCTGGAACTACCTGATATATCCACACCCGGAGGAAGTTATCAATCTGTAAACATTAGAGGAAATATTGCTTATGTGGCCATCCAGTTTCCGATTAAGAATGGGGCCTTTCTATTTCAAGGAAGACTCGGTGACGAGATCTCAACTGAAGATGGATATAAAGCGATGGAATTGTGTGCCTTAAATGTATTGGCCCAAATTGAACAAAAAGTGGGATTTGATCAACTTATAGGACTCAATCATATGGATGCTTATTTTCAGGCAGCAGATGGTTGGGATGATTCACCAATTGTTGTGAATGGTGCTTCGGACCTGTTTGTGAAAATTCTCCAGGAGAAAGGGACCCATAGTCGGGCAATTTTTGGGGTTGAAAGGCTACCAAGAAATTTTTGTGTCGGACTCACATGTTCATTCACAATCAAATAGTAAATATCAAACCCAACTTACCCAAATGCTTAAATTGAAGAAATTAGAAAACTATCTGGACTCAAAAGGAGCCATAGGAATTTTATTATTAAGGATTTTCATAGGCTCCCGACTGATTTATGGAGTGATCGACAACATCGTCAGTTGGGATAAAATGATCGAATTCTCACACTTTCTGGAAAAGAGTCAGTTTCCTTTCCCGCTGTTTAACGCTGTACTTTCCGTATATCTACAGTTTATTGCTGGCATTTTGATACTAATTGGCTTTAAAATCAGACCAGCAGCATTCACGATGGTGATCAATTTCCTGGTGGCGATCATTTTTGTTCACCTATGGTTCCATGATTCAGTAGAAGGAATGACTCCAGCATTAGCCATGTTGTTTGGTAGTTTGGCGCTTCTGTTTACTGGCGGTGACAAAATTTCAATAGACGCACGCATTAGACCTTAGTTCCGCCTTTTTCGGACCCATGAAAGGATTATGCTGGCCGCAATTGCAAGCAAGGCACCTAAAAAATTGAATAAAATATCCTCCGGATCAAATACTCTATCAGGAATTGCCAATTGAACCAATTCGTCAAGTGTGCCAACAAGTGATGTAACTATCAATGCAATAATCGCTGGATTGACAACTATTTTGGTATGCTTATCGCGTTCCTTTAATGCCTCCAACACAAAAACTGCCAGCACTCCATATTCTATCAGGTGGCTTCTTTCAGTTGACAAAGTTGATCGCAGCAGAACCATATAATAGACCGTGCCCATACCTAATGCTAATAACCACTCAACTTTTCCAGCCCGTAAATTAAGTCCCTGAGTTACGACGGTAACCAAGACTAAAAAACAGCCAAACAAAAAGAACCAGGCATCCAGGTCATATTTCTCCAATGCCAGGCTAAATTGAGTTGCTAGTCCAATGGTAGAGAATATGCCCACTACTACAAGCAGGGTCATCAGCCACAACCTTTTTTCTCTTTTGGATTTAAAAAACACCATTAGTTTGATAATTTAATTCATACAATCCATTATTTCTAATTATTTTTACACCCTAATTTATTGATTACCAATACTTAAAGTTTTTCCTCTATTTTTTTTCATACCCGCTGTAACAAACCACAGGTCGGGTCGTCATTCGTGTAATTATGGCATCCAGAACTAAATCGTCATTAATGTACAATGAATTAATCCTTCCGGTGAGGGATCGCATGTTTCGATATGCGGTCACCATAATTCGGGAAACAGAAACTGCCCAGGACGTGGTGCAGGAATGCTTGCTGAAAATTTGGAACAAAAGAGACTCATTGAAGGATATAAAAAATCCGGAGGCCTGGGTTTTTCGAATTGTGCGAAATGGTTGTCTGGATGCCATACGCACAAACCGATTTACCGCTTTGGATTATCAGGAAGAAATGGTGCACCAATCTTCCACCACAGAAGACGTGATCTTCAAAGACCAGTACAAATGGTTTCGGGAAGCCGTCAATGCGCTACCCGATAAACAAAAGGATACATTTCATCTCAGAGAGGTAGAGGGAATGAGCTATCAGGAGATCTCCGACATACTGGAAATCAGTCTGGACGAGGTAAAGGTTAACTTACACAGAGCCAGAAACAAAGTGCGAAAAACAATGCAAAATGTTGAATCTTATGGAATCGCGAATTAAAGCCCTGCTAGACAAATATTGGGCAGGCGAAACATCCCTGGAAGAGGAAGCTGAAATTAAAGCTTACTTTAAAGAAAACCCATCACTTAGTAACGATGGACAATACTTCAGGGCAATTGCAGCAACGGGGGAACTGAAATACAAAGGAGATACTCCTGGAAAATATAAGTTCCCTGGCCGACAGTGGATGTCCGTGGCAGCCACCGTAACGATTGGATTGATGGTAGCAATATTTGCCATTACCGATTCCAGAAAAGAGGACCCTTTTGCTGTGACGGACCCCAAGGAAGCTTATGAAGTGACTAAACAAGCCCTGATGATGATTTCCAGCAACCTCAATGAGAGTCAGATGTACTCCAAAGAATTGAAAAAAATTAACAAAGCAGAAGAACTTATTAATCAATAACTTAAAATGAAAAAGGTAATCACAACACTCAGCTTGATCATTATCTCCGCAGCAGTATTTGCACAAGGAACAGTGGTCAAAAAATACATGGAAAAATATGCCGACAACAAAGATTTTGTAAAGGTGTCGGTAAGTGCCAAAATGTTTTCTCTATTCACCGAACTTGAAGCCGGATCGGAAGAAGAGCAGGAATTTCTGAAGGCTGTCAGCAAACTGAAAGGCCTGAAGGTACTGGTAGGAGACAGCATTCCTGACTCTGGCAAAATCTTCAAAAGTGTCATTGCAGAAGTGGACAAATCAGGATACGATGAGTTGATGACTGTGACAGACGCAGAAGAAAACATGAAGTTCTCCATCAAAGATAACAATGGCAAGATCGAAGAACTCATCATGATCGTCGGTGGAAATCAAAAGTTTGTTCTACTGAGCTTATATGGTGAAATAGACCTGAAAAACATCTCAAAAATTGCCAAGAGCATGAAGGTAGATGGGTTCGAAAACCTAAGTAAAATAGGAGAAAAAGAGGGAAACTAGGTACTGATCAATGAGAACAACACTCGTAATTATTTTGATTGTTGCTTTAGGAATTAAGGGATTCTCACAGGAGGGTCCCTTAAAAGACTTTGCAGAAAGCAAAAGCAACACCAAATTCTGTTTATATCCAAGCACGCTCCGTATGCTCAACCTTTCACAAAATCCAGACTACAATGAAATGGTCAATGACATAGAGAAGCTGCTCATCTACCAACTTGATTCTGCTGCTATGGCAAACCAATCATTTAAAGAGGTAATCAAGGGATACGAAAACAGAGAATTTGAAGAATATGCAAGCATGTCTGGAGGCAACCAAACATTCATTTTGCTGGGCAATGATCGTCGGAAAGAAATAATCGGAGTGTTTGGACAAAATAAAGAAAATCTCCTGATGTTTTACCTTAAAGGCACCATTGGGTTCCAAAAGATCCCAACGTTAATGAATAGCCTGAGGGAAAACGACATGATCAACATATTTGATTTGGCAAGTTTTGTAGAGCACAATGATGAGGACAATGATGATTATGTAGAAAGGGAAATAAGAGATTAACAGGTCAAAAACAAAAACTCAATCAAATTGAACAAAATACTCGAAATTAACGGTCTCTCGAAAAGATACGGGAGAATCCAGGCCGTCAATAACTTAAACCTGACCATTACCAGTGGACAGGTTTACGGTATTCTTGGTCCCAATGGAAGTGGAAAAACAACTACACTGGGCATGATCCTGGATGTAGTAGCTCCTACCGAAGGGAGCTATCAATGGTTCGGCGGGGAAGACCCGGTAAAAAGCCGGCAGAAGATCGGCTCAATACTTGAAACACCATGCTTCTATCAATACATGACTGCTGTACAAAACCTTCGTGTTACTGCACATATCAAAGAATGTAGCTTTGATCGTATAGACGAAGTATTGAAACAGGTCAACCTGTATGATAGAAGAAATGATCCTTTCAAGTCCTACAGTTTAGGAATGAAACAGCGGTTATCTATTGCTGCTGCCCTTCTCAATGACCCACCAGTAATGATCCTGGACGAACCTACCAATGGTTTGGACCCACAGGGAATTGCAGAAGTAAGAGACATCATCAAGGACATTGCGAAACAAGGTAAGACCATCATTTTTGCCAGCCACCTATTGGATGAAGTACAGAAGGTTTGCAGTCACTTCTGTATCCTGAGCAAAGGCGTAAAAATACACGATGGGAAAGTAGAAGATATTCTGGGAGAAACAAACATTGTAGAAATCTCAGGAGAAGACAATGCTCAGCTGTTAAAATCAATTGAGCAGTTTAAAGGAACCAAAAGTGCATTGCATGAGAACGGTTCTGTGAAAGTAGAACTGAACGATGATTTCAGTTCCGCTGATATCAATAGGTTTTGCTTCGATAACAACATCACGTTAAAGAAGCTAATTCCTCAAACCAGGTCACTGGAACAGGAATTCCTTAAGATTCTTGATGAAACAGACCAATAATTCACAGACCAAAAACTCAAGCAACTATGTATAAAGCACTTACTTTAGAATGGCTCAAACTCAAAAACTATCGTGTATTCTGGGTTTTACTGGGCTTGTATCTTTTTTCATTATTAGCCATTTCTTCTGGTGGAGGTTTCTTCCTGGAATGGTTAAAATCGAAAGGGTTAGATTTCAATGGAATTGACCCTACCATCATACCTATCTACGATTTTCCAGACGTCTGGCATAACATCACTTTCTTAGGAACCTATGTCAAAATCCTGGTGGCCTTTATAGTAGTCATCTCCATTACCAATGACCTCTCCTTTAATACGATGCGTCAGAATATCATTGATGGCATCAGCAAAAAGGAGTTTATAGCCTCCAAAATATTGCTTATCCTGGCGCTGGGATTGATAAGTGCCATTTTCCTATTTATTTGCGGGCTGGGAATTGGGACAATCTACTCCCACGTGATGGAACCAAAATTCATCTTCCGGGACCTGGAATTTTTCTTCCTGTACTACCTGGACATGGTTAAATATTGCTGTTTTGCTTTAATGATGGCCATTTTGATCCGAAAAACCGGTTTTGTGATTGTGTTTCTAATGATGTATTCGTTAATCATTGAGCCCATCGCAGGATCAATTTTGAAATACTCCCCGCTGCAGGATAAAACCGCATGGATTGAGCCACTGCTTCCTTCCAGCTATTACAATATGACCACAGGTTTGATTGAGGTACCATTCCCAAGATACTTTCTTCAGGAAGTTCAAAGCGGGATTCTATGGCAGCCCACTTTGATTGCGTTTGCCTGGATGGCCATCTTCATAGGGGTCATCGTTTGGAAACTCAATCGTAAAGATGTAAAATAGTAGATTAGCTGGTTCCTGATCACTCAATTGTGTTTGGCGACCTGTTGATGGTCAGGACCTTCTTTTAAATTCATCGAATTACCTCCCCTGGAAACACCACCACACTTTCCAGTCCATCTTTGCCAACCGCTGCTACACCAAAAAGGTAATTATCAATCACGATACCTTCCAAGGTAAACTCCTCCACCATCCCAACGTATTTTGAATACTGCCAGTAGGGAGAGGTCGTTTCCCTCCAGTAAATCTTGTATCCCTGCAAATTTTCAGCATTCACCTTTTCCCAGGACATGGTGGTACTTGGTTGCACTGCACCTCCTATTTTTACATTTTTTGGTTGAGGTGGAGCCCATGCGAGAGAGGCCAGATTGATGGCATTGACCGCCGTTAACCTTGAGGCATATTCAAAATCAACTTTTTCAATCACATCTCCATATTTAATGCCATTTTCTACACGGATGTCCTGGTGCTGTCGGTTGTAATTTTCATGGGTCTCCATGATTCTTACCCCAGCAAATCCTTCGTCATTGAATGGCCGATGATGCCCTCCCCTGCCAAACCGATCCAGTCTGTAGATCATCATGGGCTTCATGTCTGGCATATAGGTCATAGTGGTGCTGTATATGTATCTGGCCAGCTGTCTTGAGATGCCATCAACTTCTCCACCGTAATACCTTCTCCTCCTTCTTTGTTCATCTGTCTCAGTAACCGGTGTGGGCTCAGAAAATATCCTGAAGGATTTATTGTCAATGACGCCATCTACCCCTTCGATGTTGCCAATCATATCATTGTTCAGGACACCTACAATATCCCAACCTTGCTCTTTAGCCATTTTTGTCATGAATTTCCCTCCATATAAACCCTGTTCCTCACCTGATAAGCCCACGTAAACAATGCTTGTGGGAAATTGATATTGCGTAAGTAATCTGGCAGCTTCCAATGCTCCAGCCATTCCGGTCGCGTTATCATTGGCGCCAGGTGAATCATCCGTATAGTTATTAGGGTCTGATATGCGGGAATCTATATCTCCACTCATAATTACATATCGGCTAGGAAACTCCGTCCCTCTTTGGATGGCGATCACATTAACCACCTCTACATCCCTCACGATCCTGCTATTGTCCCCCTTCCTGACCATTGATCGCTGGTATTTCACTTCCAGGCAATTACTACACTCCCTGGAAATTTCTTCAAATGCAGACTTGATCCACCTTCTTGCTGCCCCAATTCCTCTGGTCTCGGAAACAGTATCTGACAAAGTGTGACGTGTTCCAAAGCTCACTAATTGCTGAATATCACTTTCGATTCGATCCGGCGATGACTGATCAATGATCGTTTGAATTTTTTGATAAGTTGATTCATTTACCTGTGCATGTAGTACAATGGACAATGAACAAAGGATACTAAGTAAAACAGTTCTCATTTTTGGAAAAACAGTTAGGTATTCATTCTCGGTTTTCAAATTAACCAAAAATAAAATCACCATCGGAACCGCCGGTGGAAAAGTATCTTTGATAATGCTTGAAAATAACCCAATTTGCATTGTAATTTGCAGATTGAGAAAACACTACAATCATTGCGTCACTGCTACCTACTTTGTTCACTGCTACTCATCATATTTTCCTGCCAACAAAAGCCGGAAACCGAAGTAATATCTGAAACTCCAATTCAAGATTTCTTTGAGGACAATGGTAAGCGCGATTATGACCAATATTTCTCCCAGGTCATCAGAAGAGACAGTATCGCCAATTTTGAAGTAAATGTTGAAATGACAGCATTTCAGATGGCCCTTGAAAGCCAACGCAAAATAGTCAGGGCAAACAGGCGAACTGGGACTAAAAAGTTAGGAAACCTTCGAATTGGCTACAATGAACTGAAGCGAACCCATTCGATTCTAAGTTCTCTTCCAAGTATCAACGACAGTACCCTAATGCGCAATTTTGATTACTATCAACTGCAAGGTGAAGATAGTGTTGGGAATGTATTGTTTACGGGCTACTTCACTCCTGAGCTCGAAGTTAGGAGTCAACCAGATTCTGTATTCAGGTATCCTTTTTACCAAATGCCCAAAAGATGGAAGGGACAATTGCCGACCAGAGAGCAAATTGATACCAGAAAAGTATTGGCTAACAAAAACCTGGAAATCGCATGGTCCAACAGCAGGTTTGATAATTTCATCTTACATGTGCAGGGTTCAGGTTTAGTCAGGTTTGAGGATGGTACCAAAAAAATCCTTGCCTATGGTGGGAAAAATGGTCACGAATACAAGAGCATCGGAAGATACTTTGTGGGAAGAGGCATTATTCCTGAGGAAGATATCTCCGTCACTTCGATCCGCTCATGGTTTGATCAGTTTCCTGAAAAAGAAGAAGAGATCCTTAACCTTAATGAATCCTACATATTCTTTCGCCTGGTGGATCCGATTGCGAAGGGCGCTGCAGGAGTAAGCCTTGTCCCCAAATACTCCAGTGCCATTGACACCAACTACATACCCTTTGGTAGTGCATTGTTGGCCGAAGTACCTAAACTGGATAGCCTGGGGAATTTCATCGAACATGAATATCAGATTCTATTTGCCATGGACCGGGGTGGTGCCATCAAAGGACCTGGACGAGTAGATATTTATTGTGGATTGGGCGATGAAGGATTTAAAACTGCCAATTACATGAATCACTATGGTCGGGTTTGGCTGCTGATGCCTAAATAACCAAAGGAATCCTTTGCAACTATCCAGACCTGGCAACTGAAGTTGAATCACCTGGAAACTACATTAGCATTTAACCATGCATGACAGTCTCCTGTCACATCAAACCACCATTCAAACCGGTCATTGTAATACAACAACGTATCTGACTCAATCTTCTCAAACTTCAAATCAAGATCCATCTTGTCTCCAAGCTTCGATTGACCCATCGCATCCATAATTTTATTGTCCAGACTATTCAACAGTTTGCTTAAAGAGACAGACGTATTTTCAAGAATAAACTCATTAAGCGTTTCATGTAAGAGTTGGTCAGACACAAACAGAAGTGGGTTATCGCTGCTGATTTCAAAGGAAAGATCATTCAGCCGAAGTACATAATTATTATCTAACATTGGTAAAGCGCTTGCCTCAACATCGGCTTCAACATCTCCAGATAATTCAAATTGAATGTAAACCTGACTGTTTTTATGACTGGTCTGTATTTGACCAAGTTCGACATCAACCCCCTGATACGACAAATCCACTGATTTTAGCTGATCTGTCATTAGTTTATTCATGTATTCAAAAGGCATAACAAGACGGACCTTCAGATCGAGCTTGCTGGAATCAAATTGTTGCCTGGCATTAAGCGGAAGTTTTTTCCCAGGGTTATCCTCACCTTGCAGCGGACTGATCATGATATCAGTTTGTGTATGGATCAACACCCTGATGGTATCTTTTACTTCTTCATCAAAAACTGCGCTGAACATCTTTGGGTCACTTTTCAACCAGATAGGCACAGGGTTTCTAGCCACTCTGTTCGGCTGGTTTAGCAGTACCCAGATTTTCTCTACCTGTTCCTTTATAGGTACTACATTATTAATAGCCTTGCAGATGGCCTCCTCAATTTTATGATGATTCTGCTCAATGGCAGATTCTATCGCATTTTCCAGGTTTACAGTAATCCCGGCAACCTTAAAGTCTGGTTTTTCGATCCAATGCAATTTTTGAATAGCACAGGATGCTTGCAGCTGTCAATCGTCACCCAGCAACAATTTAGTATGCAGGTCAACCCTCATTTGAAATCGGATGGGTTTCTTATTCTTCACATCAATTCCCATCACCTTTTTCTTAATATTTGCCGATACTTCAATAGGGATAGAGACGTCCAGGTTTTTACCATAGGCATTGAGTAGCACCTCTCCTATTGGTGAAACCTTCAATAGAAGATGCTCTCCATCTTTCTTCAGTGCAATCTTTTCATCCACCAGAATAGGCGGCAAAACATTATTAAGCAACTTGCTCAATTCAGTGATTGGGAAATCGAGGGGAAATGACAGGGTGGACAAGTTGTCTTCGGGAATAATAACGGTAGGTTCGGCTTCAGCGCTGGTATTAACCTGTTCCTTCGATGGTCTATCACATGAAATGAGTGATGCGAATAAAAAGGAAACCACAATTAAAATTCTGATGTGCGTCATTAGTTGAATCTTTCAATCAATAAAGAATATAATATCTTAATTGGCTACCTACAATAAAAAAGCATCTCAAATGAAAAATAAGACGGTGTTTGTATGCCTTTCTTTACACAATCGATTTTCATGTAAATGGACTGAAGGCGGAAGACCGAAGACGGAAGATTTTTAAATGCCCTGAAAAAAAGAAGGTGTCCTATTCCAAGACACCCTCTTCCATATATTTCATTGCTTAAACTACTATTTAAATGCTGGAATTCCAGTGATCTCAGCACCCAAAATCAGAAGATGAATGTCATGAGTACCTTCATAAGTCACTACAGACTCAAGGTTCATCATGTGTCTCATCATAGGATATTCACCTGTAATACCCATGCCACCATGAATTTGTCTGGCTTCTCTGGCTATATCCAATGCTGTAGCGACACTATTTCGTTTTGCCATACTGATTTGGGCGGTGGTGGCTTTTCCTTCGTCCATCATCTTACCAAGTTTCCAGTTCAGCAATTGTGCTTTTGTGATCTCTGTTAGCATCTCGGCCAGTTTTTTCTGAATCAGCTGGAAGGAGCCAATTGGTTTTCCAAACTGAATTCTTTCCGTAGCATATCTTCTGGCAGAATCGTAGCAATCCATGGCAGCACCGATAGCTCCCCATGCAATACCATACCGTGCTTTATCCAGGCACATCATAGGTGCACCCAGACCACTTTTCCCAGGTAACAGGTTTTCTTTAGGTACTTTCACATCCTGAAAAACCAGTTCTCCGGTGCAGCTAGCCCTCAATGACCACTTTCCATGGGTTTCAGGGGTACTGAATCCTTCCATACCACGCTCAACAATCAGCCCATGTATTCTGCCTTCCTCATTTTTGGCCCATACTACAGCTACATCAGCTTTAGGTGCATTGGAAATCCACATTTTTGCACCATTCAGCACATAGTGGTCACCAGCATCTTTGAAATTGGTTACCATCCCACTAGGATTCGACCCATGATCTGGCTCAGTAAGTCCAAAACATCCTAACCATTCACCAGAACCTAATTTCGGCAGGTATTTTTTCTTTTGCTCTTCGCTTCCAAAAGCATAGATAGGGTACATCACCAAAGATCCTTGTACAGAAGCCGTAGATCTCATTCCAGAGTCACCCCTTTCAATTTCCTGCATGATCAGACCATAGGAGATATAATCCAGGCCTCCACCACCATACTCCATCGGAACAGTTGGCCCAAAAGCTCCAACTTCACCGAATTTACGAACCATTTCATACGGGAAATGATTTCTCTCCGCCCAATCTTCAATGTAAGGGCTGATCTCTTTCTTCACAAAATCTCTGATTGAGCTTCTGATAAGCTTATGCTCATCTGTCAGCAGGTCGTCCAGGGCATAAAAATCCGGAGATTCAAACAAATCCTGCTTGTTGCTCCTGGTATGAGATTCATTTTGGGTCAATGTATCTAATGACATATTTGGTGTTGTTTTACTCGATTTATTAACTCAAATTTACAATTTGTAACAAAGAAAACGATTTCAGTGGACAAAACGGAAATAAAGGAAGAGTTATATCTACAACTAAAAAAACTGGATGAAAAATATGATGCCATGGGACAGGACCTGTCCTCTTACCTTGATGGCTTACTTTATTCAGACTATTTAACTTACTGGGACTATATCCATCTGGATACACTTTTAAGTCTCCAAAACCCAAGAACAAGCTTTCCTGATGAGAAAATCTTTATCGCTTATCATCAGATCACGGAGTTATTTTTCAAATTGATCCTCATGGAAATTGAACAAATACCCGGTGAAGAAGGCAATACAGAGCGGTTTATCATGCGGATCAACAGGATCATTCGATATTTTCAGCAATTGGTAAACTCATTCGAGATCATGATTGATGGAATGGAAAAAGAGCAGTTCTTGAAATTCCGAATGTCGCTCCTGCCTTCCAGTGGTTTTCAGTCAGTACAATATCGTAAAATTGAGATATGCTCCACTGATATGAAAAACCTGCTCAATATTGAGTTTCGGGAAAAACTAGACCCCTCAGCCGCCGAAGATGTGTTGTATGATTATTTATACTGGAAAAGTGGTGCAACTGAATTAGCAACAGGCAAAAAGACCCTCACACTCAATCAGTTTGACGAAAAATACGCTGAAGAACTTAAAATTCTGGCTCAAAAATATCGCAACAACAACATTTGGCAGGTATTCCAGAAGTATCATTCATCCAATGAACACTCAGAGGAAGCCGTCAAAGCACTGCGAGAATTGGATTCTGTGGCTAATCTTTTCTGGCCATTGGCTCATTTTAAGTCGGCAGTTCGTTATCTTCATAAAGATCCTAATGTTATCAGTGCTACAGGTGGCACCAACTGGCAGAAGTTTCTTCCTCCAAAATTCCAAAAAATCATATATTTCCCGGATCTATGGAGTCAGCAGGAAAGAGACGACTGGGGAAAAGGATGGGTCATGAAAGAGATCCTCAACGAAAAATAGGTTTATACCTGAAATGAAATTTGTGGTTATCATATCGGCAGCATTCGCCTTGACTGTGCAATCAGCGTATGGTCAAATGATAACCACCTACTATGACCTTGACAGCTCCCTGATCAAAGAAGAATATGAGGTCAACAACCTGGAGGAATTCCAATTAAATGGAGTTTACAAATCCTATTATTATTCTGGCAAACTCAAGTCAATAGGCAAATACAGTAACAATAAACCCGATGGCCTGTGGAAATACTATTATGAAAACGGTGGCATAAAAACAAAGGGCCAGTTGCGTGAAGGAATAACCACGGGACACTGGCAATATTATTATGAGAACGGATCGATGCGTATGGAGGGGGAGTTAAAAGCGAACAAACGCGAAGGAGAATGGATTTTCTATTATGAAAACGGCACTGAAAAAAGTAGAGGAACCTATGAAAACAATGCAAAGAATGGCATCTGGAACTACTTCTATGAGGACTCCAATTTAAAAGCTCAGGCATTTTACGAAAACAACTCAGGGTTATATAAGGAATTCTATCCTTCAGGAGCTTTGAAAATGGAAGGTTATAACTCCAATCAAAGGAGTACCGGCAAGTGGAAGTATTATTACGAAACGGGCGAACTACAAGCCGAAGGGTATTTTAGAATGGGTGCAAAACATGGACCATGGAAATACTACCATAAAAATGGAATTGTCTCTGCAACCGGAGGCTATACTGAAGGCCAGAAAGAGGGTTTGTGGAAATATTATTATGAAGACGGCAAACTCAGCTCGGAAGGCATAGAATCCAATGGGCTAAAAGAAGGTGTGTGGAAACTGTATTATGAAACCGGACAGATCAAAGCCGAAGGGAAGTTTGACAAGGGAAGTGGAACATTTCTGGAATTCTATGAAAATGGAAAGCAGAAAGCCAAGGGAAATGTGCTTAGAGGTAAAAATGAAGGAAAATGGATCTATTTCAACGAAGCAGGTAATGAAGAAGGTTATGCCCTATTTCGACGGGGTGAAGGGACATACAAAGGCTTTTATGAAGACGGCACGCTTAAAATGGAGGGAAAGATCAAAGATGGCAAAAGAGTGGGTGAATGGAAACTCTATAATCCCGATGGATCATTAGCGGGGTATTACAAACCAATCTATGAAGATGACAAGCCCATATTCAGGACAAGAGAAAGCTTTACCCGAAATGCCCAATACGATAAACCAGAATACCAGCAGGAAAAAGAAAAATCACGTTATTTTAAACCAGTTGTTAATGAATACAAGGCATACATCATTGGTTCCAACCCAATTTTCTCTATCGGCGGATGGGTACCAATAGCCCTGGAATTCTATACACAGGAGCGTTTGGGCTATGAGGTGGTAGGTACTGTGATTCGGCAGCCATTTTTTAAAAACGGGTCTGGTTTAGGGCTTGACGAAAACTTTAAATCAGGTGCTGAATTCAGCCTTAGACAAAAATTCTATTCACCCGACAGACAAACCGGCATGTACTATTTTGGTCATCAATTAACCATCACCTCTGTGACCCATGGAAAAAACATCATGAACACTGCCGGAACCAATCAAATTTCTATTAATGCCCAGGAAAACACATTTACATACGATGTATACATTGGCAACCGCTGGATGAACAACCCGGGAGATGCTGGTTTCACCTGGGATGCCTTTCTGGGAGTTGGGTTAGGTTATCGTGACTTTCAGGAACGTTACGATACAGTTGAATACACCGATCAGTACTTTGATCATGTTCGGAAAAGTAAAATACATTTCCCTATCCGATTTGGTCTGAACTTTGGGTATGCGGGCCCAAAAAAGAAAAACACTACCTACTAAATCATCTAAATCATTAATTTTGTCCTGAATTTTTAAGGATAACTACCTTACCCAATACAAGTGACCCACAATAAAAGATTTAGATTAAAACCTGAAGTTGCTTTTGATGAACAGGCATTGAAAGAATTTCTACAGGGTAAAAGCTCACTTCCCTACCGAATACAAAGGAGATCCATTGATGCAAGAGGTAAAAACCCGATTGTAGACCTGGAGGTGACATGGTTTGATGAAGAGGTAAAAGACCTCATTAGTTACAAACACCCCGACACTAACGTTGCTAACCAAAAGCGTGTTATTATCATTGGAGCAGGTCCTGCTGGGTTATTCGCGGGGTTGCAATGCATTGAATTGGGCCTCAAACCGATCATTCTTGAAAGAGGAAAAGATGTCCAGACCAGGCGCAGAGACATTGCCAATATCAATAAAAAACATATCGTTAATCCGGAATCCAATTATTGCTTTGGAGAAGGTGGCGCAGGAACCTATTCTGATGGTAAACTTTATACGAGATCAAAAAAAAGAGGTGATGTACAAAGGATTCTGGAGATATTAGTTGCTCATGGAGCAACAGATGAAATTCTTTATGATGCTCATCCTCATATCGGCACAAACAAGCTTCCTAAAATCATTCAGAGCATCAGGGATAAAATAATAGCACTTGGAGGAGAGGTGCACTTTAATACCAGGGTAACCGATTTTATCCTTGAGAAAAACCGTATTAAAGGGGTCAGGAGTAATGATGTCTCTTATGATGCAGAAGCAGTAATCCTGGCAACCGGTCATAGTGCCCGCGATATTTTTCAGTTATTGAACCGACACCAGATCACCATCGAGCAAAAGCCTTTTGCTCTGGGAATAAGGGTGGAACATCAACAATCGCTCATAGATCAGATCCAATACAAACGGGCAAACAGAGGTGATTACCTGCCAGCTTCCTCTTATTCGCTGGTGTGTCAAACGTTTTATCAGGAAAAGCAAAGGGGAGTATTTAGTTTTTGTATGTGCCCTGGGGGGTTCATTGTACCAGCTGCTACCAGCCCCGGGGAAGTAGTAGTCAACGGCATGAGTCCGTCAAGAAGAGACTCCAAATACTCAAACTCCGGTATTGTGGTGGCCATTGAAAATGAAGACCTTCAAAAGTATTCGCAGTTTGAAGCCATGGCCAATCTTCAATTCCAGAAGGACATTGAGCAAAAAGCCTGGGAAGCGGGCGGAAAAACACAAACCGCACCAGCGCAAAGGCTTGTAGATTTTGTTGAAAACAAATTTTCTACTTCACTGCTTGATACCTCCTATCAACCCGGGTTAAATTCGGTTGACATGCGAGCAGTACTTCCCGAAAACATTCACCTGCGCCTTAGAGATGCATTTAAGTACTTTGGCAAGAAAATGAAAGGCTATCTCACCAATGAAGCGCAAATTGTTGGTGTAGAAAGCAGAACCAGTTCACCGGTAAAAATTCCCAGGGATAAGAACACACTAGAACATGTTCAGGTTTCCCGTTTGTTCCCCTGCGGAGAGGGAGCAGGATATGCAGGAGGTATAGTTTCTGCCGCAATAGATGGTGAAAAATGTGCAAAAGCAGTTTACCAGACAGTTTTTAATGAACAAGTTCCAAAGCCTTTCAGTTAAACATTAAGATGAAAAAAACAGCAATACTGGGAGCAAGCACAAACCCAACACGTTACGCTTTCCTTGCAGCAAACGATCTCAAAGCGAAAGGGCACGAAATAGTACCCATTGGAATTAAGAAAGGCACTGTTTATGGAGAAGAAATATTAGACATAAGGGAAAAGCCAAAGGTTGATGATGTGGATACCATTACCATGTACATGGGTGCACAACACCAGGAACCCTACATAGATTATATATTATCCTTAAACCCAAAAAGGATAATTTTCAACCCTGGTTCAGAAAACCCTGATTTACATCAAAAAGCAGAAGCGAAAGGTATTGAAGTAGTGAATGGCTGCACTTTGGTCATGCTTTCGGTAGGTAACTACTAAAAATATTCCAGACACACTGATTTATTACAATCCATTGGACCAACATCTATCAATTTCAAGCATATTTCTGCGACCAATAAAGTCTTTAGATCACACATACCAGATAATATTTCAAAGAAGTCAGAATAATGGTATAAAAACCTCAGATAAGGGGTTTCATATCGACCTAAATTTGTTAATTTTGGCTGTTTTGAAAATTGAAGTATGAGCGATAAAAAGGAAGAACAGAAAGGGAATTATTCAGCCAGTAATATTCAGGTTTTAGAGGGACTGGAAGCAGTAAGGAAAAGACCTGCCATGTATATTGGAGATGTTGGGATCAAAGGTCTTCACCATATGGTTTGGGAAGTTGTTGATAACTCCATCGATGAGGCCCTTGCGGGACACTGTGATACCATCCATGTAGAAATACTGGAAGATAATTCCATCAAAGTAACTGATAACGGACGTGGTATCCCCACCGACATGCACCCCAAAGAGAAACGATCTGCACTAGAAGTGGTAATGACCGTACTCCATGCCGGTGGTAAGTTTGATAAAGATACTTACAAAGTTTCCGGAGGACTTCACGGAGTGGGTGTATCCTGTGTTAATGCACTTTCAGACCACCTGAAAGTTACTGTTCATAGAAATAACAAGATATTTGAACAGGAATACAGTCGTGGAATCCCATCATACGCTGTAAAGGAAGTTGGCAAAACCGATATTACTGGAACAACTGTACACTTCCATCCTGACGCAGAAATTTTCACAGTTTCTGAATACAAATACGAAACAGTTGCCAGCCGACTGAGAGAACTCTCCTACTTAAATGCTGGCATTAAAATAAAATTAACCGATCACCGGGAAGTTGATGACAATGGCAATTCAATTTCCGAGGACTTCTTTTCAGAGGGAGGACTTACAGAATTCGTTGAATACCTGGATTCGACCAGGGAAAAACTGATCGCCAATCCGATCTATATCGAAGGAGAGAAAGGTGCCATTCCGGTACAGGTTGCAATGAGCTACAATACCTCCTACGCTGAAAATGTAGTTTCCTATGTCAACAACATTAATACGATTGAAGGGGGAACACATGTTGCAGGTTTCAGGAGAGCCCTGACCAGGACTTTAAAGTCTTACGCTGAAAAATCCGGATTACTGGATAAAGTAAAAATTGACATCAGTGGAGATGATTTTAGAGAGGGGCTTACAGCTGTTATCTCAGTAAAAGTTGCTGAACCTCAATTTGAAGGTCAGACCAAGACAAAACTGGGTAACTCAGAAGCCATGGGAGCTGTGGACACCAGCGTTAGTGAAATTTTAAATGACTATCTGGAAGAGAACCCTAAAGAGGCCAAACAGATTGTTCAAAAGGTCATATTGGCTGCCCAGGCAAGACATGCCGCGCGAAAGGCTCGCGAAATGGTTCAGCGTAAAAACGTACTTTCAGGAACAGGACTACCCGGTAAACTGGCAGATTGTTCTGACAAAGACCCGGCGGTATGTGAGCTTTATCTCGTAGAGGGTGATTCTGCCGGCGGATCAGCCAAACAGGGAAGAGACAGGAAATTCCAGGCTATTTTGCCGCTAAGAGGAAAAATTCTAAACGTTGAGAAAGCTCAGGAGCATAAAATCTACGACAATGATGAGATCAAAAACATCATCACCGCTCTTGGGGTGAAATTTGGAACTGAAGATGATGATAAGGCCCTTGACATGGAAAAGTTAAGGTACCACAAAATTGTGATCATGACGGATGCCGATGTAGATGGTAGCCATATCCGTACCCTGATCCTCACCTTCTTCTTCAGGTACATGAGGCAACTCATCGAAAATGGCTATTTGTATATTGCTCTTCCTCCATTGTACTTAATTAAAAAAGGTAAAAATGAGAAGTACGCATGGTCAGAAGCGGATAGAGCGAGGTTAGTGAAGGAAATTGGTGGTGAAAAAGAAGATTCTGTGAATGTTCAGCGATACAAGGGTCTTGGAGAAATGAACCCTGAACAACTTTGGACAACTACCATGAATCCGGAACACAGAAGTTTAAAGCAGGTAACGATAGAATCAGCTGCAGAAGCCGATCATTTGTTCTCAATGCTCATGGGTGACGAAGTAGCGCCTAGAAGGGAATTTATTGAGAAGAATGCCAGATACGCAAATCTGGATATTTAAAATTAAACATTGTTGGCATGAGACTTTCTTCTGGTAAATACCAAACTAAAGAAAGCTTGTGCCATTTTGTATAATATGACCACCATGAAAATAACCCCCGAGAAAACGGCTAAAACGGTGGATGCTAACAACTTAATTACCTGCTCTATAATCATTTGTTGAAGTTTAGAAATTGAACTTATCTTATAATAACCATAATTTTAGAAACATACAACTAATTGATATTGAAATATTTCCAGATTTCATTTTAATTCTAACTGTAATTATGTTGTTTTTGTTCGGTCAAAAATTGAAATAAACAAACAAACCATGAGAATTGTAATACAGCTTACTTTCGCATTACTAGTCACACTTCCCGCAATAGCCCAACCTGATCGCTGGCAACAAAAGGTCAACTATCAGATGGACATAACCCTTGATGTGAAGGCGCATCAGTTTACCGGCAAACAAAAACTAACATACACCAATAATTCTCCAGACACACTTACCCAGGTGTTTTACCACCTTTATTTCAATGCTTTTCAGCCCGGTAGCATGATGGATGTCAGGAGTCAGAATTTACCTGACCCGGACCGTAGGGTAAGAGATCGGATCAGTAAATTGGGTGATGATGAGATTGGATACCACAAAATATCTTCACTACTGCAAAATGGTAAACCAACAGAATTTGTCATTGAGGGTACAGTATTGGAAGTGAAGTTACCTG
Source organism: Cyclobacteriaceae bacterium (assembly GCA_965243755.1). Lineage (GTDB taxonomy): Bacteria > Bacteroidota > Bacteroidia > Cytophagales > Cyclobacteriaceae > JANSWY01. The sequence goes on along the minus strand of CBDEVW010000006.1, from coordinate 374,066 downwards.
AGCCTATCCCACCAAACAGTCAGACGGTTTTTGAAATGGAATTTAATGCACAGGTTCCAAAGCAAATCCGAAGAAGTGGATACCTCAATAGCGAAGGAATAGAATTCTCCATGTCACAGTGGTATCCTAAAATGGCCGAATATGACTACAAAGGATGGCACGCACACCCTTATATCGCCCGAGAGTTTTACGCCCCATGGGGAGACTTTGAGGTAAATATCACTTTAGACAAAGATTACATCATTGGCGCCACCGGAGTACTTCAAAACCCTGAAGAAATTGGATACGGTTATGGCGAAAAAACCGTAAAAACAAAAGGGAAAACACTTACCTGGAAGTTTAAAGCAGAAAACGTACATGACTTTGTCTGGGCAGCAGATCCGGACTACACCCATGATAAAATTACTGTTGAAGGTGGTCCTGAGATACATTTCCTGTACCAGCCTAAAAACAGTGACATTATCGCCAATTGGAAAAAACTACAAGAGGAGATCAAGAAAGCTTATCCGTACATGGAAAAAACGTTCGGTAAGTATCCATATGAAGTTTATTCCGTGATTCAGGGAGGTGATGGAGGAATGGAATATCCCATGGCGACATTAATCACCGGGGAAAGAAGCTACGAAAGTTTATTGGGAGTAACGCTCCATGAGATGATGCACACATGGTATCAAATGATCCTGGCAACCAACGAAAGTTATTATGCCTGGATGGATGAAGGCTACACCACTTATGCAGAAGCATTGACCATGCAATACCTCAACGGCGGAGATGAAATTTCCGGATTATACAATGCCTACCTTAGATTGGTACAAAGCGGCAATGAGGAACCCCTGAGTACTCATTCTGATCATTTTGATACTAACAGAGCGTATAGCCTGGGTTCTTATATTAAAGGAGCCGTTTCATTGCACCAGTTGGGTTATATCATCGGTCAGGATGTGATGATGAAAGGTTTGTTAACCTACTACAATACCTGGAAATTCAAACACCCCAACCTTAATGATTTCGTCCGGATCATGGAAAAAGAATCCGGACTGGAACTGGACTGGTATTATGAATATTGGATCAATACAACGCATACCATAGATTACGCAGTTTCTGAAGTCAAAGCAGTTGATGGTGGCACATCAATTACTTTATCGAGGGTTGGTAGAATGCCAATGCCATTAGACATTGAGGTAACCTATACAGATGGCAAAAAAGAATTGATTTACATCCCACTAAGGATAATGAGAGGAGAGAAACCCAATGAAAGTGACCTGACCAGAACTCAACTTCCTGACTGGCCATGGACACATCCTAATTACTCATTTAAACTCGATAAACCATTAAAATCGATTCAATCCATCAATATCGACCCATCTGGAAGAATGGCCGATATCAACAGAAAAAATAACGTTTACAAGAAATAACTACTGAGTCACCTCTGCTCTGATCGCAATGGTTTGGGTTGGAGCAGAGGGGTCATTAGTAAATATTGACAAGGTTTTATATTGTCTTCCTCTGGCATCCGAAGTATCCAACGTTACTTCAAGGCTGATGCTCTTCCCTGGCGCAATTTTCTTTTTGTACTTCTTTAGCGTTAAGCAACTACAATTGGGATCGATTTTTCTGATTTCCAGTTTCTGCAACCCTGCATTGACCAGTTCAAAAGTTTGAGTTAGTTGCTCTCCTTTATTTACCTTTCCAAAGTCAACCAGCTTTTCATTGATGTTAAGCTTTGGGGCCTTTGCCAACTCTTCTGGGGACATAGGTGGAAAATACTCCTCAATAGTAGTCATCACAGTGATGGACTTCATTGGTTTTTCAGCGTCACTGGTTGCCAGCTGAATGTTGTCAGAATTATAACCAAGGTTATCTCTTTTGATAGGATCGTAATTAATAATGACGCTGGCTTTTCCTTTAGGCTTAACCTCCGTTGAGGAATAGTTCAGTGTAATATGTGCGGGTGTTACCGTCTTCAACGAATCGATTGTGAGTACTGTGTCACCATCATTATAAATTTCAAAACCATGCTGAATCGTCTTTTCGGTTGTAATCTTTCCAATATTTATCGTGTGATTTTTTAACCTGACATTTCCAATGACGGTAGGGTAATCTGTTTCTACAGACCTGGGTTTAGGCAATACTTTACCCTTAATATAAAGGTATAATCGAGCGTTGCTTGCATTAGAATTAATGGTCAGTCTTTTATTGAATGAACCTGGTCGGTTAAATGGATTGTACTCAGCCACAACTACCCCAGTGTCTCCAGGAGCAACCATGTCCCTGGTCCAGTGCGGAGTTGTGCAACCACAAGAAGCTTTCACATAGGTAATTTTCACCGGTTCGTCTCCCACGTTCACAAATTGAAATTCGTGCCTCACTTTTCCTTCGGTTTGTGGGATTTCACCAAAATCAAATTGATCTTCCAGAAATTGTATTTCTCCCTGGGCAAATGAATTGATTGAAATAAACAAGACAATTATTCCTATGATTGTTCTCAGCATGTTTAAAATATTTTTTTTACAAAATTAACACTTCTCACCTATACATACCCCCAAGATATCAAAACATGGAGCTTCAGCTACAAAAACGATGAATAATCATTATTTTGCGCCACGAAAATTAATATTCAATCAAATCAATATAAAACATGGCTAGGATTCTAACTGGTATTCAAAGTTCAGGTCGTCCACATCTTGGCAACCTGCTGGGGGCAATTATGCCGGCTATTGAATTATCAAAAGATGGCAAAAACGATGCGCTGTTCTTTATTGCTGATCTCCACTCTCTGACTTCAATCAAAGATGCTCAGGTAAGAAGAGACAACACCAATGCGGTAGCGGCAGCATGGCTAGCCTGTGGATTTGATACCGACAAAGGAATATTTTACAGGCAATCTAAAATACCTGAAGTCTGTGAGCTCACATGGTACCTCAATTGCTTTGCTCCCTACCCGATGTTGGCCAATGCACACTCCTTCAAGGACAAATCAGATCGATTGGCAGATGTAAATGGTGGTCTGTTTACTTACCCTGTGTTAATGGCAGCAGATATACTAATGTACGATGCGGAAATAGTACCGGTGGGCAAAGATCAGAAACAACATCTGGAGATGACACGGGTAATTGCCAAAGCATTTAATAACCAATATGGTGAAACCTTTGTGATCCCGCAGGAGCGAATAGATGAAAACCTGATGACCATCCCCGGGACGGATGGACAAAAGATGAGTAAATCCTATGGAAACATTATTGACATCTTTTTGCCGGAAAAACAATTAAAAAAGGTAGTGATGTCTATCATTACAGATAGTACTCCTTTGGAAGACCCTAAAGACCCCGACACCTGTAATGTTTTTGCAATTTATCAACTGTTGGCCAGTGAAGACCAGACACAATCACTGAGAGAAAAATATTTAGGTGGAAACTTCGGGTATGGTCATGCTAAAAAGGAACTCCTGGGATTGATTTTAGATAAATTCTCAGAAGAAAGAAAAAACTTCGACAGGCTAATGAGTGACCTTGGCGAATTGGAAAATCAATTGGCAAAAGGAGAAGCAAAGGCCAGGGAGATTGCACATGGGGTGCTGAAAAGGACAAAAGAAAAGCTGGGTTATTAGGACCCAGCTTGCCAAACTATTTCTTTAAAGCCACCTTCATTTTGAATGACCAGGCGGCAGGGAGAAGGCACCATCACCATCTTGTGGTTCCCTTCCGGAAAATCATCTACATAAACCTCTACCCCTTCAGTACTTTCCACTTCAAATCGGTTTGACTCCCTCCTTACATATTTATTAGCGATATAAGCCAATGGAGACATTACATCACTATCAGGGCAATACTCATCATGAATTTCATACAGCACCTCTTCAAGGTACGTTCCATAATCGGCAATAAACTGATCCAACATCTGGTCCAATGCCTTACTGGTCTCTCCATAGCCCTCAGATTCCTTGTCCAGCTGGGTCAACGCTGTTTTTTTCTCAGCGATTCTCTCAAAATCTTGGTTGAGTTTTATGATGTCCATATATTTAAAGCTTATTCAAGCATTTGTTTAGTTCCTCATTTAAAATGTTAACGATTACAAAATAAGATAATTACAAACATTTATTAAAATTTTAAAATAGAAGATTTTTATTAAAAATATTAAAATACATAAGGTAATATGAGCGCTGAAATTATTAATAAGGCAAAATCATGGCTGGCTGGTTCCATAGATGACGATACAAGAGCGGCAATTGAACAAATGCTTAGTAATGATGATGATACCGAATTGGTAGAGTGTTTTTACAAAGATCTGGAATTTGGTACGGGAGGATTACGTGGCATCATGGGTGTGGGATCCAACAGAATGAATAAATATACGGTAGGAATGGCTACCCAGGGCCTGGCTAATTACCTTATGAAAGCATTTCCAAATCAGGAAATAAAAGTTGCCATAGCACACGACAGTCGAAATAATAGCAGATTCTTTGCGGAAACCACTGCAGCGGTATTTTCTGCCAATGGCATCAAAGTGTATCTATTTGAAGACCTCAGGCCTACCCCGGAACTTTCATATGCCATAAGAGAATTGGGCTGTCAGAGCGGTGTAGTCCTTACTGCCTCGCACAACCCAAAGGAATATAACGGCTACAAAGCTTATTGGGATGATGGGGCACAACTTGTTCCTCCGCACGATAAAAATGTGATCACTGAGGTGCAAAACATTAAAAGCATTGATGACATCAACTTTGATCAAAATGATGCGCTGATTGAATCTGTTGGAGAGTCACTGGATAAGAAATACCTTGATCGTATCCTGGGAATTACACTTGCTCCGGAAGCTGTAAAAAAACAAAAGGACCTAAAAATTGTCTTCTCGTCTATTCACGGAACCGGGATTACGCTAGTCCCAAAAATTCTGGAGCAAATGGGTTTTGAAAATGTAAATGTGGTGGAAGAACAAGCTACACCTGATGGTAACTTCCCCACAGTAGTGTATCCAAACCCTGAGGAAAGCGAAGCACTGAGTCTGGCACTCAAAAAGGCAGAATCCATAGATGCCGATCTTGTAATGGCTACAGATCCTGACTCAGACAGGGTTGGGATTGCGGTAAAGAACACCAAAGGTGAATTCCAACTGTTAAACGGTAACCAGACCGGCTCATTGCTGATTTACTATCTATTAACCAAATGGAAAGAAAACGGAAAGATTACGGGTAGTCAGTACATTGTTAAAACCATTGTGACCACTGAGCTCATTAAAGAAATTGCTGACAGCTTTAAGGTAAAAAGCTATGATACCCTGACCGGATTCAAATACATTGCTGCAGTAATCAAAGAACTGGAGGGCAAAGAAGAGTTTATCGGTGGAGGAGAAGAAAGCTATGGCTATCTCATCTCTGACTTTGTAAGAGACAAGGACGCAATAGCCTCATGTGCCTTTATCGCTGAAATGGCGGCATATTTTAAAGATCAGGGAAAATCTTTGTATGAAGTTTTACTGGAAGTCTACCAACAATTTGGGTTGTATCAGGAATACCTGGTTTCGATTACCAAAAAAGGAAAGTCTGGTGCTGAAGAAATTCAGGAGATGATGAAGCAACTGAGGGCAGCTCCTCCTTCATCGCTAGGAGGAAGCAAAGTAAGTACGGTGATCGACTACCAGGCAAGCACTTCACGAAACCTGATCAGTGGTGAGGAACAGCAGATAGATTTTCCGAAATCAAACGTTTTACAGTTTTTGACGGAAGACGGAACAAAAATTTCTGCAAGACCATCCGGAACAGAACCAAAGATCAAATTCTACTTTAGCGTGAAGACTCAGTTAAGTTCGGCTGATCACTATGACAATCAACTTAACACCCTGAAAGACAAGGTAGAAACGATCAAAAAAGAGCTAAAATTGTAAATGTTAAGTGCTGATTTATAGGAAAATAAATTGTTTTATCTCAATTATTAGTTAAATAGCATAATTGTATAAATTTGGGGCATAAGCCAGAATGAGTTATTTTAATAATGTAAGTTTGGTTATTATAATCTAAAAATATTTATATTTCCTCAGTGAAAATTTAAAAGTGTAGGATTTAATGCAAATTCTATTATATATCACCCTCTTAATTGTAGGGTTTGTGCTACTGATAAAGGGGGCAGATTTTTTGGTAAATGGTGCATCCTCTCTTGCCAAAAGATTTAACGTTTCCGATATCGCCATTGGACTGACTATTGTTGCTATGGGGACTTCTGCTCCAGAGTTGGTAGTAAATATCATCTCAGGATCTGCACAGTCAAATCATGACATAGTATTCGGTAATATCATTGGTTCCAATATATTTAACCTCTTCCTCATTCTTGGGGTAGCCGGGGTGATCTATCCAATTACAGTTCAGAAAAACTCTTTATGGAAAGAGGTGCCTTATTCATTGGTTGCCACTTTCATCTTTTTCGTCCTGCTCAATGACGTCACCTTCAGGGGAGCAGAAGAGAACTCTGCATCACTTTGGGATGGACTTATCTTACTGGGCATGTTCTGCCTGTTCCTGATCTACATATTCATGAACATGAAAAGAGGTGGTGCCGAAATCGAGGAGTTGGATGACATCCAGATTTATGGTACAGTAAAAACCACTTTAATGATTCTGGGTGGTATCGCGGGACTAGCGTTTGGAGGAAACCTCATCGTTGAAAATGCCGTGCATATTGCCGAAGATTACGGTGTTGACAAAAAACTTATAGGTTTAACTATACTGGCCGCCGGAACGTCATTACCAGAGCTGGCAACCACAGCAGTAGCCGCCTTCCACAAAAAATCTGACCTGGCTGTAGGCAATATAGTCGGTTCTAATATCTTCAATATTCTTCTTGTTCTGGGAAGTACCGCCATCATTCATGGTCCGCTAAACTACTCAGAGGTGATGAATATTGATCTCTACTTAGTAATGATTGGAACATTTATGCTATTCATCTTCATGTTTACTTTCAATAAGTACAAACTGGATAGATCAGAAGGCGCCATGTACCTGGTTGGTTTCGTAGCATACATGACTTACTTATTGATGAGAGAAGGATACGTCAATCTATTCTGATTTGAGAGCACCACAATTCGACGACATTTATATGGAGTTGGCTGTCAACCTGGCCAAAAGGTCTCACTGCATCAAAAGGCAGGTTGGAGCGGTGTTGGCAAAAGACACCAGGATCATCAGCATCGGGTACAATGGGCCGCCTGCGGGTACACACAACTGCGATGAAGAATGGCCTGAAAATGGCTGCCCCAGGGACTCCAAAGGCGGTTGCTCACTGGCTATACATGCGGAGCAAAATGCTATCCTTTATGCGGTCAAAAATAAAACCTCAGTTGAAGACTCTACCCTTTATGTAACACTTTCCCCGTGTCTGGCATGTGCCAGAATCATCTACACCGCCGGAATTAAAAAAGTGATCTACCTGAATAGTTATGCAGAGTACAAAGGCATTGATAGCGATGAAGGTGCTGATTTTCTTAAGAAATTTGGCGTAGGTGTTGAGAAATACTCAGGCAGCTTTCCTCATGCTACCGACCTTATATAATATTGACCTCCGGAGTTAGACTAATGCCAAAGGTTTCTTCAACAGACTTCCGTATATCCCGAGACAACTGCTCAATGTCCTTTCCTTTCCCATTGCCATAATTCACCAGGACCAACGCCTGATTTTTATGAACTCCTATCTCCCCCAAAACCTTTCCCTTCCAGCCACATTGTTCGATCAACCAGCCTGCAGGTACTTTAACAGCATCACCAGATAACTCATAACCCGGAATGTTGGGGTATTTTGACTGCAATTGCACAAAGGTAGGTTTGGTTACAGTTGGGTTCTTAAAGAAACTGCCTGCATTCCCAATCTGTGCAGGATCAGGTAGCTTCGATTGTCTGATCTTAATCACAGCATTGCTTACATCCCTGATCGTAGGATGCTCCACTCCCATCGCTGAAAGCGTTTCCTGAATTGCTCCATACGCAACATTGACTGTTGGCTTTTTTTGCAATTGTAAAGTCACCTCTGTGATCAGGTATTTTCCTTTTAACGCTTTTTTAAAGACCGATTCGCGATATCCAAATTCACAATCCTCATTGCTAAATGTTTCTAGCTTACCAGAGGCAAGGTTTAACGCTGACAACTCCACAAAGACATCTTTAATTTCTACCCCGTAGGCCCCAATATTTTGCATGGGTGCAGCTCCCACAGTTCCCGGGATCAGACTGAGGTTTTCAATCCCTCCCCAGTGGTTTTCCAATGTCCATAATACCGACTCATGCCAGACCTCACCCGCGCCTATTTTTACAACAACGCGATCCTCATCTTCATGAATAAGTTCTTTCCCCAATATGCCATTGTGTATCACCAGCCCTTCAAAGTCTTTCGTCAATAGCACATTAGAACCACCTCCAAGAATCAAATGACTATTTTTTTGGTAGACCTCAGTACTCAACAATTCGATGGCTTCCTGTACTGATTGCAATGCTACAAAGTATTTACAGGAGACATCAAGCCCAAAAGTGTTATATGATTTCAGATTCAAATCCCTGGTTATTTGCATTGGGTATGGATTCATATAATTTAGTCGGAGAATTTGATGTCGCAATTTAAATGGATTTTTTATTCCAAAAGACCAATAGCAGGTATTTAGCCTTTATCCGAATAGTAATAGGCACCTGGTTCTTCGTTGATATGGCCACCATGCTCTTTTCCGGTTACGTGAAAAAAGAATATGTTTTGCCTGAATTTCACTTTCCATTTTATGGATTTGAATGGATCAAACCGCTTCCCGGAATCGGAATGTATGTTCTCTTTTCAGTGCTAATGCTGGCGTCAATAGGAATTATTCTTGGGTATCGTTTAAGGTTAAGCCTAGCCGTCTTTTTAATTGGGTTTACCTATGTATTCATGTGCGACATTGTTTACACACTCAACAAGTTTTACCTGTTTCTATGGCTTGCGTTCATATTGATTTTCACCAATGCTGATCGGGCACTGGCACTCGTTAAGCCTGATAAAAAATCGCCATGGGTCCCATACTGGCAGGTATTTATATTTCAGTTCATCCTTGGAATGATTTACTTCTATTCAGGACTATCGAAACTCAACCCTGATTGGTTATTTCATGGGGAACCTCTCATGATTTTCCTGCGTAAAAGAGGACCATTTCTCTGGATGTCGGATGAAGTATTCCGTTATGCCGCCTTTGTGTTCACCTACTGCGGAATGCTTTTCGACCTTTCTATTACATTTTTGTTGCTCTGGAACTGGCGATCAAGAGTATTTGGACACTGCCTTCAAATCACTTTTCACTCCCTTAACTTCACCCTGCTTGGAATTGGCAGCCTTTCTATTTTTGCTTCTATCTTAACACTGCTACTTTTTCCTACCGACTGGATTAAAAAGAAACTGGGCCTTCAGGTCATTAAGACCAATGAATTCTACCACCTGAGGACATCTGTGAAAAAACTTACTGTTTTCGCATTAGCAGCTTTAATGCTCGTACACCTGGCGATACCTCACAGGCATTACTTTACCGGGAATAACGTCAACTGGACAGAAAAAGGCCATCGATTCAGCTGGAGACTGATGACCAGAACTAAGAGAGGAAGTAAGTCCACCTTTTACCTGACCAGTGACCAAACTGATCAGCCTATAAGGATCCAGCCATATCAACTGCTCACCCGCAGGCAGTACCGTAAAATGTCCGGAGAGACTGATCTGGTGATCGCATTTGCCCATATGTTAAAGGACAAATATGAAGCAGAAGGGCATACCAATATTAAAATTACAGCAAGTGTAATGACCAAACTAAATGGAAGAAACCCAGGCTACCTGGTCGATCCCGACCTTGATCTGACGAAAGTTTCCCGCAGTTTGATTCGTGATCGTGTCAGTAACCCCATAGCTCCCAGAAATTAGTTTTCATATTCGATTTTGCCATGAATTATTGTTGCCTTGATTTTTGTATCAAGAATCTGATCTTCTGGCACTTGTAAAATATCCTGAGACAAAATCGTGAAATCCGCCAGTTTCCCAACTTCAATCGAACCTTTAACTTTCTCCTCAAACGCACCGTATGCTGCATCCATGGTGTATGACCTCAACGCCTGCTCTCTGGTCATTCGCTGATCAGCCTCATACCCCCCTTCCGGTGTACCCTCAAGTGTTTTTCTGGTTACTGAAGAATAAAAGCTGGCAATGGGACTTATAGGCTCTACTGGTGCATCAGTACCATTGATGACTTTAGCGCCACTTTGTATTAACTTCTGCCACACATAGGCGCCATCTACTATTCGTTGTTTCCCCAGTCTGTCGATGGCCCAGGGTCTGTCGGAAGACATGTGTATTGCCTGCATGGAAGCTATCACACCCAATTCAGCAAACCTTGGAATATCATCCAGATGAATGTGTTGGGCATGTTCTATTCTAAACCTGTGATCTGTATTGACCTGATCACCAAAGGTTGTTTCAAAGATATCCAGTACTTCACGATTGGCCCTGTCTCCTATGGCATGAACACATACCTGGAATCCATTTTTGAACCCTGTTCTGGTCACCAGTTCGATGGCGTCCATTGGCATCACATTGTGGCCATGCTTTCCGGGAGCATCAGTGTATTCCTCCAGCAACCATGCCCCTCTTGAACCAAGTGCTCCATCAGCATAGAGCTTAATTGACCTTACTGTAAGATGTTGGTCATAAAGACCGATTTCCGGCCCATTGGTAAAGTATGACTGTAGCAGAGTAGTATCCCTGCCATTGAGCATCACATACAATCTTATCTTCAGGCGATCCTGCTCCGCAAACTGTTTGAAAAGGTTGATATGGTTGGTACCTGAACCTGCGTTATGTAAGCTTGTAATTCCATTTTCCAGGCATTCCTGAATCGCAAGTTCCAGTGCCTTAGCTTCTCTTTCCGGGGTAGACTCGGGTACAACTGCATTGAAAATACCTTCCGCAGTTTCATTAAATATACCAGTAGGATTACCATCCACCCCTTTAAATATTTCTCCTCCTGCAGGTTGTGGTGTATTTTTAGTTACACCAGCCAGCTCCATGGCCTTTGCATTTGCCAGGGAGGCATGACCACTGGCATGTGAAAGCAAAACCGGATGATCAGGTACTGCCTCACTCAGCAGATGATGTGTTGGGAAGCCTTTGAATTTAGATTCTGGTTGCTGATCCCATTTATCCTGGTGCCATCCTCTCCCAAGGATCCATTGACCTTCTGGAATGTTATCAGATGCCTGCGCAACTATCTGTACCAGTTCCTCATAACTTCTCACCTCCATCAGATCAACATCCAGCAGGTTGTAGCCAACACCCATTATATGAGCATGACTTTCAATCAACCCCGGAACCATGGTTGCTCCCTTCAGGTCATAAGTAGTGGAGCTATCTCCTATAAATTCCTTTGCGTCCGCTGCATCACCTACAAATATTATTTTACCATCTTTCACAGCTACACCGGTTGCTGATGGTTTTGAAGCATTCATGGTATAAATAGTGCCTCCATGGATTACCAGGTCGGCTTTTTCTTTTGTATTGGATTGGCATCCTACCAGATAGGCACCTAACAGGACGCATAAGAGGATTAGATTTTTATTCATGTTCAGGTTAATTTGGTCTCGAATTTAGGAAATAAATACTAATCTCACTTCTCCGGAAATAAACCACGTCCACACAGTCATTTTCGGATATTTTCTTTAAATTTGCGGCTCCATTCAGGTGAATGGACTTTTCGGATAGTGATCCGGGAAGGATTTTCAAACTAAAATCCACTATTGAGTGATCCGGCAACAGTGGCGTAATAAAGGATCAATTTTAACATGGAAGAAAATAAAGAAAAAGAAGTTCAAGCTGAAGAAGTAAAGAACGAGGAAACTGCAAAAACGGCTCCTAAGAAAGAAGCTGCTGCTGAAGCTCCTAAGGAAGAAGTGAAAGCAGAAGAGGCTCCTAAGGAAGAAGCTCCAAAAGAAGAAGCACCAAAAGCTGAGGCTAAGGAATCTAAAGCAGCTCCTAAGAAAGAGAAAGCGGCACCAGCTGCTGATGTTGACGTTCTTGAACCTGTAGGCGATGATTTTGACTGGGCTTCTTTAGAGTCTGGAGGATTCGGTGATGCTTACACTGAGAACGAAAAAGACAAAATGGCTGATGAGTACACTGGTACTTTGACATCCATCGAAGAAAAAGAGGTTGTTTCAGGAAAAGTAGTAGGGATCAATGACAGGGATGTTATCCTAAACATTGGTTTCAAATCTGATGGTCTTGTATCAGCTGCAGAATTCAGAGACATGCCTGACCTTAAAATTGGTGACGAGGTTCAGGTGTATATCGAAGAACAGGAAAACCACAAAGGACAGTTAGTTCTTTCCAGAAGAAAGGCGAAGATCGTTAAAGCTTGGGAGCAAATCCAATCTGCTCTTGATAACGACTCGATCATCGAGGGTATGGTTAAGAGAAGAACTAAAGGTGGTCTTATTGTAGATATCTATGGCGTTGAAGCCTTCTTGCCAGGTTCACAAATTGATGTGAAGCCAATCAGAGACTTTGATGTGTTTGTAGGTAAGAAAATGGAAGTAAAAGTTGTGAAGATCAACTACTCTAACGATAACGTAGTTGTTTCACACAAAGTATTGATCGAGAAAGATCTTGAGCAGCAAAAAGCTCAAATCCTTGAGAACCTTGAGAAAGGTCAGGTACTCGAAGGTGTGATCAAGAACATGACTAACTTCGGTGTATTCATCGATCTTGGTGGTGTTGATGGTCTACTTCACATTACTGACATCTCATGGGGTAGAATCAACCACCCTGAGGAGGTATTGAAGTTGGATGAGAAAGTAAATGTGGTTGTTCTTGACTTTGATGATGACAAGAAGAGAATCTCTCTTGGTATGAAGCAATTGACTTCTCACCCTTGGGATTCACTTGCTGCTGATATCGATGTTGGATCGAAAGTTAGTGGTAAGATCGTGAATGTTGCTGATTACGGTGCATTCCTGGAAATCATCCCTGGTGTAGAAGGATTGATCCACGTATCTGAAATGTCATGGTCTCAGCACCTGAGAAACCCTCAAGATTTCATCAACATTGGTGACGAGCTTGAGGCTGTTGTACTTACTATCGACAGAGACGAAAGAAAAATGTCTCTTGGTATTAAGCAATTGACTGAAGATCCTTGGACTAAGCAGGATGTATTGACTAAATACGCAGTAGGTACTACTCACAAAGGTGTGGTTAGAAACCTTACCAACTTTGGTCTGTTCATCGAGCTTGAAGAAGGAATCGATGGTCTGGTACACGTTTCTGACCTGTCATGGACTAAGAAAATCAAGCACCCTTCTGAGTTTGTGAAGGTAAATGATGAGCTTGAAGTAAAAGTGCTTGAGCTTGATGTAGATAACAGAAGACTGGCATTAGGTCATAAGCAATTGGAAGAGAATCCTTGGGATACTTTCGAGACTGTATTTACGAAAGGTTCTACTCACAAATGTACTGTCATCTCTAAATCTGACAAAGGTGCATTCCTTGAATTGCCTTACGGATTAGAGGGAATGGTAAGCTTGAAGAACCTTAAGAAAGAAGATGGCACCACTGGTGAAATCGGAGAATCTTTAGATTTCGTAGTACTTGAGTTCTCTAAAGATGACAAGCGAATTATTCTTTCTCACGTAGCAACTTATTCTGATGTAAAAGAAGCTGCGCCTAAGAAGAAGAAGCCTGCATCTCAAAGCAGTACCATCAATAAGATCAACAAAGAAGGTGAGAAATCAACACTAGGAGATCTTGAAGCACTTTCAGCTTTGAAAGAGCAAATGGAAGGTGGTACGAAACCTGCTGCTAAAGCTAAAAAAGCAGAAGCCAAGAAAGAGGAGGCTCCAAAGGAGGAAGCTCCAAAGGAGGAAGCTCCAAAAGCTGAAGCTAAGAAAGAAGCTAAAGCAGAAGAAGCTCCTGCAAAAGATGCTGATGAAGCTAAAGAAGAAGAGAAGTAGAAATATTTCTTTCCTAAATAAATTACGAAAAAGGTGTCAAACGACACCTTTTTCTTTTGGGTTTATTCAATAGAATTTCTATGTTTGCAAACCCAATTTTTAAGGGTCGAGTGGCCGAGTGGCTAGGCAGAGGTCTGCAAAACCTTTTACAGCGGTTCGAATCCGCTCTCGACCTCATTCAATCAAAGTCCTTCAGCAATGAAGGACTTTTTTTATGCTAATATTTTGATCGTGACCAGGCAAAGGTCTACCTGGGCGGTCCCACCTGGGCGGCCCCACCTCGGCGGCCCCACAAAACCTTTTACAGCAGTTCGAATCCGCTCTCTCCGAATGCTTTCATTTAAAAAAGAACTAAATAAGATGAACCGCTAGATGGTATCAGCGAATTGTACACGATACAATAACCCAATTCTCAAAAATGAGGAACTTTAAATGTCAATAAAACCTCAAAATCAAAAATTGTACTTCCTGTAATATTCACTAAAGTATGGCCACTATGGACTAACAGTGTAGGCACTGTGTAGCCACCATGGAGCCACCATGGAGCCACCTCAGGCTAAAATCTTAAACTAAAATTGTATTATTCCAATATTCAGCGTCAAATACTCTAATACTCAAAATTTCCAAAACCCGAACCCTAAAATCAAATACTAAACCCAAAAAAAGATTCAAAATTCTAAACCCTAAATTCACTTGTGTCCGGGAAAAAAATTAGTATAGAAGATATTAATTGAATTCAGACAATCTGGAACGTTTTAGAACAATTTTAAAAAAGAGAGGCAATACAATCCAAATGTAGCGAAATTTATGCGTGTCTGAGTTGTGTCACTGAGTTACACAGAGGACCGCTGAGTTGCACAAAGTGTTATTTAACTCCGTGCAACTCTGTGCTTCTCCGTGCATCTTGGTGAAATAGCTAGCAAAAGCTTGAATTTGATACCAAACCAATTTTACCACAGACTTCAGTAGCTCTACACATCGTTTCCGGACACCAGTGACCCCAAATTCTAGATCCTAGTTCCTAGATCCAAGATCCAAAATTCACTATCTTAATCCTATGAATCGTGAGATACTGGAAATCAATGATTTTATGGTGCTGCTGGAGCAATCCGCTTCGGAAGGGCCCACCGTTGAAATTTGTGATTTTACAGAACCGGTCATTGG
Organism: Cyclobacteriaceae bacterium; assembly: GCA_965243755.1. GTDB lineage: Bacteria > Bacteroidota > Bacteroidia > Cytophagales > Cyclobacteriaceae > JANSWY01. The sequence continues at coordinate 358,921 of CBDEVW010000006.1, read as the reverse complement.
TATGGCGTTTTATGGTTCGGGTAATGTCTCCTTGTCCATTGAGTATGGAGACAGAACCAAATCGTTTGAAAATACAAAAGGCTATGCCATGTCCTTTTACGCCAATCAGCATGCCAGGTTTGTCCATACCATTTCCGAAGAGAGACCTCTTAATTGCATCGTCATTCTGTCTTCAATCAACAACCTTCAAAAATTGCCGAAAGATGAAGCCGGTGTATACTCCCACTACTTAAAAGAATTGGTGGAGGCCAAGGATCATTTTAAGGAAGGACCCGGGCTCTTTATGAACAGCGACATGCTCAACGCTGTGGAAAGAATATTTCAAAACAGCTATTCAGGTGAGATGAGAAACCTGCTATTAAAAAGCAAGGTCACTGAATTGATCGCCCATTTTTTTGGAATGGTCGCTGAGCAGAAAGAACAACGGGCTGTACCCCTCGATGAAAGGGAAAAGATCTATGCCGCCAGAGATATCATCAGTGCAAATATCGAAACTCCCCCTACCCTGGATGAACTGGCAAAAACCATCGGCTTAAATAGCTACAAACTCAAAAAGAGCTTCAAAGAATTATTTGGCATTCCTGTTTTCAAGCACTTGCAAAATGAGCGTCTCAACAAAGCCAATGAGTTACTTCGCAACAAACAGGTATCAATTCAGGAGGCTGCCTGGATGGTGGGCTATGAGAGCCTGAGCTCCTTTTCCAATGCTTTCAGAGAAAAATTTGGCTTCCGTCCCAGCGAAATAAAGCGATAATCCTTTTCGAACAAATCTGAATCCTTTTCAAACAAACGGTTGGTGGAGCAATCCAGCAAGTTTGTATAAACAAACTAATTGAAAAGGATATGAATACATTCAAAGCAGTTTTTTCAGGAGCAATAATCTGGGGCATGATCTTTTGCTCATTCTTTCTGATCAGTATTATTCCCGGAATCCAGGCTACATCTCAGGGCATTGCAATTGCCGTACTTGTGATCCCATACGCTGTCATTGGATCAAGGATATATTTTAGCAACAGCGCAAAAGGCAGTTGGCAACCACCGATAACCATGGTTACCACCGCTCTGATCCTGGACGCGCTAATTACGGTACCCTTCTTTGAAAAACCCCTACATCAAATTGGACACCTGGCGTTTTTCAGCAATCCACTACTCTGGGTACTGGTGGTAGAAAATCTTCTGGTCATCTACGGCTACTGGTTTCTGTTTGTAAGACCCAAAAACCTGATCAAACAATGAAAACTATTATACTAGGTACCCTGATAGCGCTGCGGCTGCTCATCATGCATGCTGAGAATATTCCGGATGCATTGATCACTCAGGACATCAAACAAAATGCCCTCTCGGTATTGGAGAACAAGTGCAATGTCTGCCACAAAAAGCAAAATCCATTTAAGGTTTTCAGTGCCAAAAACATGAACAAACATGCTGATAAGATCAACACGCAGGTATTCATCGAAAAGCGCATGCCAAAGGGTAACACCATTGTGCTCACTCCACAAGAATATCAAACATTAAAATCATGGTTGAACTCATTAAATATTAATACCGATGGAAACTAACATTAACGGAACAATTATTCTCATTGCACTCCTACTCACTGGATTATCAGCAGGATTGTTTTACGCCTGGCAAGTATCGGTTATCCCTGGCACCAAAAAAGTCTCCGACCATAGTTATGTGGAGGTAATGCAATCGATCAACAGGGAAATTATCAACCCCTGGTTCATAATCGTCTTTGTGGGTGCGGCTCTGGTGTTGGTAGGAGCCAGCATTCTGGAATATCAAAATGGTTTGAGTCCTGCATTTTGGTTCGTGTGTGCTGCCACGATCTTGTATGTCTTTGGAACTTTCGGTGTTACGGCCATTGGGAATGTACCCCTCAATAATATGCTTGAGCTATTCAAGAACCTCAATGACCCAGAAAGCCTCAATGAGATAAGGGCACAATATGAGTCCAGGTGGAACCAGCTGCACCTGGTGAGAACAGTCTGTGCAGTACTCTCAATGACCAGCCTGCTATTGGCCATTAAAAATTACATGCAACTATAAAATTTAATTACATAAACACATTACCATGAAAAATCTTAAAGCACTACTCATCGGCGGAAATGGAAAAACCGGCAAAAAAGTAGCCCAGAGGCTAAAAGAATCAAATATTGAAACTAAGGTGGTCTCCCGGTCAACCCCTATCAAATTCGACTGGTACAACAGTAACACCTGGGAGAATGCCTTTCTGGATGTCAGTGCGATATACATTACTTTTCAACCGGACCTTGCAGTGCCCGGTTCACAGCAAATCATCAGGTCCTTCGTCAAACTGGCGCTGGAAAAAGGAATAAAGCGGATGGTACTGCTCTCGGGCAGGGGTGAAAGTGAGGCCCAGGCATGTGAAAAAATCCTGATCAATTCTGGTGCAGACTATACCATTGTACGTTGTGATTGGTTCAGCCAGAATTTCACCGAAGGCATGTTCCTGGAACCAATAAAAGCAGGGCAGGTGGCACTTCCTAAATCAGCAACTAAAATCGCTTTTGTAGATACAGATGATATTGCAGATGTGGTAGTAAAATCGCTACTGAATGATGATCACATTGGCCAGGTTTACGAACTTACCGGTCCCAGGCTAGTGACTTTCAGAGAGGTCACCCTCGAAATTGCGCATGCTACCAACCGAAACATTGAATTTATCGATATTGATATACCTCAATATACCAGCGTAATGAAAGACCATCAGGTGCCGGATGACTATATCTGGCTGGTAGACTATCTTTTTACGGAAGTATTGGACGGAAGAAATGAGTCCACTACCGATACCATTGAGAAAGTCTTAGGAAGAAAAGCAAAAGACATCTCAGAATACATCCAGGAAACAGCCAATTCTGGTGTATGGAGTGCGGCTTAGCTTACATACTGGCTCCAGCGTTTTCTGGAGCCAAATCTTTTTAACATATCTCATTACAACATAAGTTTTCTTCAAAAACAGGAATTGAGCAAAAGATAAAATATCTTAGGTGTACAGATCAATGCTTAACAAAACGACACATGAAATCAATTCGACTCCTGTTAATCTTTGCAGTGCTTTTTTATTCATGCAATCAAAATCAAGATAATAATGAGGTTAGAATCACTTTTTTGCAATTAAATGATGTCTATGAACTATCAGCCGTAAGTGGTGGAAAGCTTGGTGGATTTGCCAGGGTTCAAACGTTGCTGAACCAGTTAAAGTCTGAGAACAAAAACACCTTTAGCTTCATGGCCGGAGATATGCTGAGCCCCAGTGCCATTGGAACTGCGCAATTTGAAGGAGAACGAATCGCGGGTCGACAAATGGTGGATGCTTTAAACGCCATGAATTGGGATTACTTCACTTTCGGTAATCATGAGTTTGACATCAAGGAGCCGGACCTCAGGAAGAGACTGCAGGAAATGCAGTTCACATTGATCACCGATAATGTAACCGACCAGAATGATCAACCATTTCCCAATACGGTCCCGCATCAAATCATCAATGTAGATGGCGTCAAAGTTGGCATATTTGGCGTGACACTGAATAACTTCCGAACGAAATACGCAAAAATATCAGATCCCATAGAAGCTGCCCAAAAGGCCGTCGGTTCTTTAAAGCAATCAGGTGCGGATATTATTGTTGGGCTTACTCACCAAAGCATTGATCAGGATGAGGCACTTGTGGTGGAAATCCCTGAGATAGACCTGGTAATGGGAGGACATGAACATGAGAATTTTCATTTGCTCCGGGGAAATAATTTCACCCCGATCGCAAAAGCAGACGCGAATGCCAAAACCGCTTTTGTTCACCAACTTACTTTTAATAAAGAAACCAAAGCATTAAATATCAAATCCGAACTGGTATTCATCGATGATCAGTTACAAAAAGACGGCCGAATACTGGAATTAGCAAACACCTGGACCAAACGTGCTTTTGAATCCTTTGAAGAACAAGGTTATGACCCCAACAGGGTAATCTGTCAATCTACAAGAATCCTTGACGGAAGTGAATCAGCTATACGAAACAGAAGTACAGCGTTAACCAAATTGATCACGAGAGGCTTTTTGAGTGCATTCCCTCAGGCAGATGCCGCAATAATGAATGGCGGGTCGATCAGGATTGATGACAAACTACAACCTGGACCCATTACAGAATATGACATCATGAAAATTTCACCTTTTGGAGGGTCCGTCTCACAGGTTACTATAGATGGAGCCACATTGATCAGAGCGCTGGATCAGGGAGAAAAAAATGCTGGTAATGGGGCCTTTATTCAGTATGCAAATATTTCTAAGCAAGAAGGTTCGTGGTTGTTACAAGAGGCACCCATCGAACCAGGTAACACCTACACCATTGCCATCTCCTCATATATGGTCGAAAAAGGTGACACAAACCTGGAATTCCTTACCTATGATAAAGGGCTTGTAAAACCAACAGACCAGCCCAAACAGAAGTTCTTTGATATCGTTATAGCGCAGTTCCAGAAAGAATTTAATTAGCATGAATAAACCTGTCATCAGCTTTAGAAAGGCAACAATTGATGACCTGGCTTTGCTTAAACACTGGGATCAGCAACCTCATGTCATAGCATCAGATCCTGAGGACGAATGGAACTGGGATCAGGAGTTGTTACATGATCCTCCATGGAGAACTCAATTGATTGCTGAACTGCAAACCAGACCCATTGGTTTTTTGCAAATCATTGACCCGGCAGCAGAAACCTCAAAGTATTGGGGAGGTATAGGTAATGGCTTCAGAGCGATCGATATATGGATCGGTGAAGCGTATGATCTGGGAAAAGGATATGGGACCGTCATGATGAATCTGGCGATCGAGCAATGCTTTCAGGATCAGTCAGTACATACCATCATCATTGATCCTTTATCTACCAACAAAGCTGCCATCAGGTTTTATCGCCGACTTGGGTTTGAGTTTTTAGAAGAAAAGGTATTTGGTAATGACCGATGTAGTGTTTATCAGTTAACCAGAGGAAAGTGGCTTCAAAAAGACCAGCGCCAATGATCATGGGGCATCAGTATGGTTTGAAAACTGCATTATTTAATGAACATGCGAATACTCACAATACTTATAATTTCCTGCAATATCTGCTTCGGTCAGAATGTTGATGCGGGCCAATCCGAATGGAAAAGGAAAGACTGGCAATCGGAGGTTTCCAATCAGAATCCGCTGAAAAATTTATTATCTCAACTGGATAAAAGCGAGCACAAATTACATTCCATGCTGATCATTAAGTATGATTTTTTAGTACTTGAAAAATATTACAACAATCATATGCCTACTGAGCAACACGACCTGAGGTCAGCAACAAAGAGTATAATCTCTATTCTGATGGGCATTGCTATTGATAAAGGATTTGTTGCTGATGTCAATGAACCTATTGCAAAGTACCTGTCTCCTACATACAAAGTTCCAGTAGATAAAGAATCCATCACGATACATCATTTGCTCACCATGTCTACCGGTATGGATTGCAATGATTGGGACCAGACTTCCAAAGGACAGGAAGATAAGGTTTACAAAAAGAAAAACTGGGTACAATACACACTAAACTTACCTATGATTAACCCACCCGGAGAATTAGCACAATACTGCACAATGGGTACAGTTTTGACCGCTGAGATCATCCAGGAAGCTAGCGGAATGGACATAGCTTCATTTGCAGACCAATATCTTTTTATCCCTATGAAAATAAATGCATTATGGGATCACACCAGCAACAAAAAGAATATCCCTGGCACTGGAAAAAGGCTGTACCTCACATCACTGGACTTTGCCAAAATTGCCCGGTTAGTGCTGAACAAAGGCCAATGGAATGGTCAGCAACTGGTCTCGGAATCATGGCTAAAACTTTCCACTCAGCCAATCACTAAAATAACTGGCGTTAAATATGGCTACTACTGGTGGACCATCCCTTTTAAGACGCCTAATTCCATGATCGAGGGAATTGTCGCCACTGGTAACGGCGGGCAATACCTGATGATCTTCCCCACCCTTGATCTTGCGCTGGTATTTACTGGTGGAGCATACAATTCGCAAGAAGACAAGCTGCCATTCCAAATAGCGAATAAGGTAATATTACCTGCTTTCATGGAATAATGGATACGTCACAAATCGCCAAAAACAACGTTTTCCGGCTGGTAAGGGAAGGCAAATCATTCATTCTGTAAGGACAAAAGTTCCAAACACGTCCAAAATGAGGGTTACAAGCAAACAACCTGCTATTTTTATTGAACACCTAGACGAAAGAAGAATGAAAAAATTACCAGCATTATTACTGATCTTATTGGCATTTGCATGTTCAGAGAAAGAAAAGACCAACATCGTAACCACCACCGCTACACCAGAAAACGCGGCATTCGATCTTGGAAACAAAAGGCTAGAGGTCTTCACCACCGCCAGGGATTCTGAGCTCAGGCTTGCTAAGCAGGGACAAAAATCATTTTCACCAGCCATACAACCAGTAGAATCCGAAATCAGCGTATTCGTTAATCCATCCAAAACCTTCCAGGAATTCATAGGAATTGGAGGAGCCATTACAGATGCCTCAGCAGAAGTATTTTACAAACTACCAGAAGAGAAACAGGAAGAGCTCCTCAAGGCGTATTATGACAGTGAGGAAGGAATTGGCTATACATTGACCCGAACCACCATTCATAGCTGCGATTTTAGTTCTGCCAGTTACACCTATGTTTCGGATGATGACAAGAAGCTACGCACTTTTAACATTGAACCCGACAAAAAATACCGCATCCCCATGATCAAGCGTGCCATTGCTGCAGCCGGAGGAAAACTACTGTTGTATGCAAGCCCATGGAGTCCGCCTGCATTTATGAAAGATTCCAAAAATGTATTGCATGGTGGTAAATTATTGAAAGAATATTACCCAAGCTGGGCACTTTACTACACCAAATTCATCAAGGCCTACGAAAAGGAAGGAATGCCTATCTGGGGCATTACCATACAAAATGAACCTATGGCCGTGCAGCGGTGGGAATCATGCATTTATACCGCAGAGGAAGAAAGAGATTTTCTAAAAGACCACCTGGGTCCTACCATGGAAGCAGCAGGACTTGGCGACAAAAAAATTGTAGTATGGGACCACAACCGTGATCTGATCAATAACAGAGCCAACACCATTTTTGGAGACCCTGAAGCCTCAAAATATGCCTGGGGAATTGGATTTCACTGGTATGAAACATGGGCCGGAGGAGATCCTATGTTCGACAACCTGGGACATGTGCAGGAAGCTTTCCCGGATAAAAAGTTATTATTCACAGAAGGCTGTAACGAAAGGTTCGATGCTAAAAAATATCAGCACTGGCCCAATGCAGAGAGATACGGCAGGTCCATGATCAATGATTTTAATAAAGGTACAGTAGGCTGGACAGACTGGAATATCCTGCTGGATCAAAACGGTGGTCCTAACCATGTAGGAAACTTTTGTTTTGCACCGATCCACGGAGACACCAAAACTGGTGAACTGATCTATACACCATCTTATTACTACATTGGACACTTTTCAAAATTCATTAAACCAGGTGCAAAAAGAGTAAGCACTGTCCCCAGTAGAAGTCATTTGCTCAGCACCTCATTTCTGAATGAAGATGGTAGCCTCGTTACGGTGGTCATGAACCAGAGTGACCAGCAGATTACCTATAAATATTATGTACAATCAAAATATGTTGAATTAAGCATCCCTCCCCGTGCTATGCAAAGTTTGATAATTGCTAACTTGCAGCTGCAAGTAGCTGATAATGAATAAAACAACCCAAGCAAAACATTTCTGGGAATGGTTTGTGGCCAACCAGGCATCTTACAAATCATTTCCAGAAGAAGCACCTGAAAAACAACAAGAATTAGAGGATATTTTCCTCAATCACCTCCACGCCTATTGTGAGGGACTTTTCTTTGAAATAGATATTGAGGACACAGCATGCGCCCTGACCATCACCGCAGAAGGAGACGCAGATCTTTTTCCGGAAGTTTCGGAACTGGTCTCATCTGCACCGGACTTACCGGGGTGGACAATTCACAACCTGCGTCAGCCTCTTGGAGATGTGATCTCCGAGTATGAGGACCTGATTTTTGACCCGGATGACACCATATTCATTCCGTTGGTAAATGAAGAAGACCCTTTTGCAGTTGGGATTGAGGTATGTTATGATGAATACAGCAAAGATCGTCATGAAGATTGGCTGATAGGCACTTTCATGATGCTGGATACGGTAATCGGGGAACAATCCACTGCCCTGGACATTGATTATGTAGCCGTGAAAAAAACACCAAAGGATATTGAAAAACTGGAATATCATTACATTAGTGACATTGGAGAATACATTGCCGAAGTAAAAGGCAGAAAGCCAATGGATTAGTCTCCTCTGGTGGTTTACCTTGTGAATCAAAGGAAAAACCGCTTTATTTAATGTAACATTTAACCAATCACAGAATCCATGAAAAGATTGACATCATCATTATTGTCCGCACTAGTTGGTTTATCCCTGCTGGTATCATGTGGAGAAATCAGGGAAGAAATCACCATTGACAAAGATGGAAGTGGTACCTACCAGGTGACTGCAGACATGATCCCAATGATGAGAAACATGATGTATGGCTTTGCTAAAATGAGTGCAGAGGAAGGTGCAGACAGCCTGGAAATCATGGCACAAGTGGAGGAACAAATATGGAGTCAATTTCCTGAAGAGGTGGATTCAGTGCTTGTTTTTGATGACAAGATCGATGCAGAAATAAGAAATGACCCTGCCAAGATGGCCCTTGTAGACCAGGCTACCGTTTTCATGCGTGGTGGCAAGTCCAAAGGATATTTGCGTACTGGATTGGAATTTCTTTTTGACAATGGAAAGCAGTTCAATGACTTTTTACAGATCATGGCCGAAGGCCAGAAAAAGGATCAGAAAGCAGGTATGATTGGTGAGACCCAGGCGGAGGTGAAGATTACCCCAAAATCCTTTTATCGCAAAACTACTCAGGTTTCAGATGGAGATGGATCCGCATTGTCTGATCAGGCCACAGCGTTACTGAGCGACATGAAATTCCTCACGATCCTGCAATTCCCCAGAAAAATCAAAAAAGTAAATGTTACCGGGTACACCATTGTTGAACAAAGTGATAAAAAAATCACACTGCAATTAGACTTATTACAGCGACGGAAAACAGGCGACTATTCTGAAATTGACATTAAGTTGAAATAGGATTAAGGCTCAACAACCAATCCGACACGCTCTTCAAAATGAAAATCTATATTTCATTGTGTTTCATTATTACACACTTAATTGTTTCATATTCTTTTGGGCAGGGAACACCTGTTCTTATGATCAATGAACAGGATCACAGGTATGATTACAACCCCACCATCATTTTGTATTCGGATGGTACAATCATAAAAAATGCTAACGAAGCACACGAAATACCAGAATACTTTATCATAAAGTTGGATTCCGGCGAGTACATTCAATTTTTGAAACAACTCAATCTTAAGCAACTGTTAAGCTATGAACGTGAATACAACTGTAGTCCAGCTGTATCAGACAGAAATAACAATAGTATCTATTATTTTGGTGAGCAGGACACGATCCAAATAGAGGTCTACGGAAACATTAGAAAAGATGCCTTCCTATTACACCATCGTGATGATTTTCCTGATGTTGAACTTATAAATTGCCTTCCACAAGATTTTTCAAAGTTGCTGGGTCACTTATTGTATTTCGATCATGGGTCAACACATTGGATACCTACTTTTTATTTTACTATTCATTATGGGGAAGTCAAAAAATTAAGAGGAACTAAGCTTGGAGCGTATAAACGCAGGGTCTCCTATTACTTTCCCGGAGAAGAACTATGGATAAACCGGTCAGTTAAGGCTGGTGTACGACGATAGGGAATCATATCAGGTAATTTTTCAGCCAACAAATATTTCTTCTTTATATTTGGTAAACACCCACCCCATGCTATATGAATAAGCTGATCCTCACTGCTCTCACCTTTTTGTTTTCGACATTTGCATATTCCCAGCCGGGCTTTGAAATTGAGCTGAATATTGAAAATTGCGATGCGCCCTATGTGATGCTGGCTTATCATTTTGGCGATAAACAATATATCGTGGGTGAAAATAGCGTCAATCACGAATACCCGAATCAGGGTGATGGCACATTCCTGCTCAAAGGTGAAGAGAAACTGGAACCCGGTATATACCTGATTGTAATTGCACCAGAGAACAACTACTTCGAGTTTATTGTACCTGAGGATGATCAGACCATGAAACTCAGCACCTCAATTGACCAACTGGGTGATGTAACTGTGGCGGGTTCTGAAGTCAATGAGTTATTTTTTAAAATCAATAACTTTAATCAGCAATGTAGAGAAGAAGCGGTAGCACACCAGAACCTCCTCAAAGACCCTGGTGCGTCAGAGCAGGAATTGGCAACAGCAAAGGCGGCCTTAAATGCTTTAGACGCAAAAGTAAGAGACTATTCAGACCAGCAATTGCAGGACAAAAAAGGTTCACTTTACTACAAAATTTTCAGTGCAATGAAGGAACCAGAGCTACCGTCTGAAACTCCATCAGGGTACACCAAATTTGGTGAGGACTGGAAATACTATTACTACAGGGATCATTACTGGGACTACTGGGATTTTACAGAAGAAGCATTAGTCAGAACACCCGTAATTCATAACAAACTCACGCAGTTCATTGACAAACTCACGGTCCAGCACCCGGATTCCCTCTATCGGTGGGCAACCTATGTGATTGATAAGGCAAAGGTCAATGACGAACAATTCAAATACATTACCATCAGCCTAATAAACAAATATGCAACCTCCAGAATCGTAGGCTTTGATGCGGTGTATGCTAAACTGGTAAAACGTTACTATGAAACTGGCGAGGCTTTTTGGTCAGATTCAGAAAATACAGGCAAAATGGTAGATAGGGCTAACAAAATAATGCCCACCATATTAGGAGCCAAAGCACCAAACTTCTCAATCGCCAAGCTGAATGACCTGAACAGCAATTTTACGCTTCATAACTACTCTTCAACCTACACGATCCTGTATTTTGTTGAACTATCATGTGGCCACTGTAAAACGGAGATCCCTAAACTGAATGATTGGCTGGCTAGCTCACCTGCTGCGGACAATGTTTCACTGGTTCGCCTCTGGATCGTAGATAAAATGCGGGATACCGAATTAGGTTACATCAAAAACTTCACGAACAACTACCAACTCAAAAGCACCGATCTTGTGCTCAATCAAGCAACTCAACAAAACATTTTAGATCGCTACGACCTTGTTTCAACACCAAAACTTTTCATCCTCGATCAGAACAAAACAATACTTTTTAAACAAATCGGTGTTGAGCAATTGGATCAGGTTTTTGAGGATTTTTGAGCAATTTGTAATGAAATGCCCGTATGAGGTTTCAACTTCCCTTAACCCTTGATAAACTCCATTATATTGCTGAATATCAATCACTTACAAACCTAAAAGCATTGCCATAATCAAGCCTGTGACCAGGTTGTAATGCCCTATACCTGCAAGCTCCCTACGGGGTTGAATGAAATTTTTGGTCTGATTTTTGGTTTTTGACTACTTGAAACAAAATAAGTTAAGCCATGAAACAAGTAGTCTTTGTATTAATCACCTGTACCCTTTTCCTGTCAGCATGTAATTCCAAACTCAAAAGAGCGGATGCCAAATTGAAAGAAATTGAAGCACCGTTTAAGGGAGGAAAGTATTACTCCGACAAAAAAAGTTACCGAGCTATTGGTGAAGGAAAAGCCCTGGATCTTACAGTTGCCAAAAGAATAGGCGAAACAAACGCCAGACTGGCTATCGCTTCTCAGATAGAAGTTAAAGTAAGAAGTGTTGGAGAACAATTCTTGCAGAACCGAAACATTTCAAACAAACTGCAGACCACCTCCAAATACGAGGACCTTACCAGAACTGTAATAGACAAAACCCTCAGACAAGTTAAGATCATTGATCAAAAATCATTTCAAAATAAGAAGGGTGAATTTGTTCATTATGTGGCCATGGAGATGTCTACTTCGGCTGTTGAAAATGACATGGTTGATGGAATCAACAATGATCAGCAGTTGAAGCAGGATTTCGAACTGGAAAAATTCAGAAAAATCTATCAGGAAGAACTTCAGAAATTTAAAGAAGGAAGCTAAAATGGAAAAAATCTGCGCTCATCAATTCCGTTTTACATTATTTCTCTGCGTTTTGTTTCTTTCATCTGGTCTGGTGTCAGGACAGAGTAAGAAAGCACCTGATTGGGTGTGGTCAACACCTGTTAGTGGCGATACCTACTATGGCGTGGGTATCGCCAAATTAGAGCAGGACAACTATCGCCTGGCAGCCAGAAAAATGGCGCTTCGGGAAATCGCTGAAAAAATATTCGTTTCCATCAGCTCACGATCAGCCATGTCGATGAGGTACACCGAGGAAGAAATTGCTTATCGCATAAACGAGCAAATCAATCTCTCCTCCTCCTCCCTCCTTCTGGGGCACGAAAAAATGGACGACTGGATCGACAAGAAGACTGATTCCTACTATGTTTTATTCCAACTTGACAAGGATATCTATGAACAAGAAAGGGATTTGTACTTTGAGGAAATTCTCAAAAACATAGAAATTATTCAGGGAGACGCCCAATTTCTTCTTAACACGGGCGAATTAACAAGTGCCATCCTTAAGACATCCAAATCATTGAGCATTCTGCAAAAAGAACTGTCCATTATGATTGAACCGAAATATGAGCATGCATTAAAAGCAAAAAAGCAGGAATTGATCATTGCGCTGGAAAATCAGTTGAGAAGAGTGCATTTCCAGCACAGCGCTACCTATGCCTTTGACATGACAGATCCTGAACCCCTTACCATTGCTCAACTGGCGTACGACAAAATAACAAAGCAAGTCCTGCACAAATTGCCCTTGAAGCTTATCACACATCATGGTAATGTATTCTGGTATGAATTCACTGATTATATTGATGGGGATCAACTGAAAATTTATGGGCTCTTCCCTGAAAATAAGTATGCCAAAATACAGCTAGCCGTAGACTTTCCAATACCAGCTGATGTTAAAAAAGAATTGGATCCTTCCATATGGGATAGCCTGAAATCCAATGTGATCACAATTACATTTAAATCATATCCCATTGAGGTAGTAACCAGAAACAAGTCTCGGCACACTGAAGAACCGTACCTGACAGATTATCTGACCTTCATCTTTGAGGACCTTGGCATTCATCGGGCAACAGCCAATGAAAACCCTTTACTGAAGATGATCATCACCTCCTCCAACAGCCACAGGGAATCATACAGTCAGTACAATGCCACCATTATGGGGGAAGTGGTCATCAAGGATCATGATCTTAACAAAACAATGTTCAGCTATAAGTTCATACCAGGTATAGGAACCGCACCTTCATCAAATACGGCATATAACCTGGCGATGAGGCAATTGATTGATAAAAATGCTCCCAGTTTCCTTGAAGACTACATCAAATTCCTATGCTCCAAACACGCGAGCAAACGATTTGCCGAGGAATTGATTGATTAGATTATCTCTGGCACTACAAATGCCTCCGAAGGTGAATTGAGCATTAAACTCAAAACGCTAAACTCTAAAATCCAAAACGCTAAACCCAAAACTCAAAACCCAAAACACTAAACCCAAAACTCAAAACTCAAAACCCAAAACCCAAAACTCAAAAAAAAAGGTGCCCATAATGGACACCCCTTTTCAACAGTTATGTTAACCAATTATCTTTTAACAATTTTCATTAATCGTGATTCATCGTTGATTACAACCTTCATCAGGTATAAACCAGTTGGCAGATCGCTTCTCCAGCTTAACGATTGTTGTCCTTCATCCAGGACAATGTTTGAATGAATGACCTGAACTTCCTTCCCTTCAAGATTGTAGATACTGGCAGAAACCACCGATTCCGCATCCAGGTCCAGTGAAAGGGTCAGCTGGTTGGTATGTGGGTTAGGGAATACCTGAATGGCATTGTGCTTAATTTCAGCTGGGGTCGTAATTACTTCATCCTCAGTTCTTGCTCCTGCTGGTCCTAGTGCATCCAGATAAGGTCTGTGATTTGAAGAAAACTCAAATCCAGCGGCTTTATCCCAATTGATAGACCATGTCATCAGTCCTCTGAAGTCTCCGTATCCCGCTGAGTTTACCAGGGTATAATTGCCGCCATAAGGGATGCCTTTCACCAGGTAGTCCAGTGCCTGTTGTACAACAGCCGGACTGGTATAACCTCCACCAGCTGCCTGCTGTGTAGCCGGAAGTCCGATGGCTATCTGATCCTGTCTTAGCGCCGGAAATGGAACAGGGTTACCAGGTACCGGGAATCCCTGCAATAGCAATTCTGCCATGGCTACCTGAAAATCGGCGGTACCCTGCGAATAACACTGCCCGTCCAGTCCTAGCATACAACCGGTATTGTAATGCTGCACATGGATATAATCCAGGTCATTTCTGAACGCATAAATCACTGGTAGATATGCCCCGGTAGATCCGCCATAGCCGGTATATCCACCCTGCACAAACAAGGTTTCCGGAGCTGCGGTAAGAATAAAGTTCGGGCCAAAGTGGTTTAGTATCGTCTGAGTTCCTGAGATGAAGTTGACAATCTTAGGTGAAACAGGGTTTCTAAAGTCGCTATCTCCACTACTCAAGCTTAAGGAACTTCCTTCCAAATCAATGTCTAATCCATCAAACCCATATTCCTCGATGATCCCTATCATTGAGGAACTGTAAGATTGGGCATCAGCAGCTGTTTCCAGGTGCATGGCTCCAGTGGCTCCCCCAATAGAGATCAATACCTTCTTACCCTGGCTCTGCAGTGCGGCAACATCATTTTTGAATTCCTGAACAGAACTGTAAATGGCATTGTCCGGTTCGAATACCATGTTGGATCCTGTAGGAGTGGATGGAATGGCAAAGGAAACGTTGATCACATCCCAGTCAGCAGATACTTCGCTTAACTTCATTCCTCCGGCACCATTGATGAAATTGTGCCAGTATCCCACCAAAAGTCGATCCGGTAAATCTGATGGTGGAGGGGTCACATTCCCAACCGATATGCTTACAGATGAAGATGTAGTAGAGGCCCCACCATCGTCTGTAGCTATCGCAACAATGGTATGATTGCCCTGCGTAGCACTCCATGATGCCGTGTAAGGTGCAGAAGTATCAGTGCTGATGACACTTCCATTGATCAGGAACTGAACCTGGGTGATTGTACCATCAGTATCTGTGGCATTGGCGGTGATATTTACTGTATTACCAACATCATAAGAAGTTCCATTTGATGGAGCAGTGATGGACACCTGTGGCGCATCATTGCCTCCACCTCCATCGCAAGGACCAACCAGATCCCAGGCATCCTGCCAATGGTCGCCAACACCAGGCTCATAAGCCCAGGCAGCACCATTGCACCAGCCCTCGTATGGATAAGGTTTACACTCATACAGACTACCCGCATTTTGCACCTGGCTTCCTCCGGAATAACCACCGCCTTCTACATACTGTGGAGCAGTGCAGCTGTTGTTGCCATCCGAAACAGTGATATTTACCCCATCAGAGTTGGCAGTTAAGTTTTCATTGTCAGTAGCGCGTGCCACCAAGACATGATTACCAGCAGTAGCAGTCCATGTAATACTATAAGGTGCCGATGTATCCTCTCCTATCAGGCTTCCATCGACTAAAAACTCTACCTTCGATACCGAACCATCATCAGAAGCATTGGCGGTGATGTTCACAGTATTGCCCACTTCAAAACTACTTCCTGCAGCAGGTGAGCTAATAGCAACAGATGGCGGTTGATTGCCCTGATCCTGATTTACCTGAATACTAGCAGCAGCAGAAGTTGTTGTTGCTCCGTCATCATCAGTGGCAATGGCGGTTAATGTATGACTACCCAATGTTGCGGTCCAGCTGGTACTGTATGGAGCGGAGTTGTCTACAGCAATTTGAGCACCGTCCACCAGGAATGCTACTTGGGTCACAGTCCCATCGGTGTCCGAAGCACTGGCATTGATAGTAATTACCTGATTTTCTATAAAAGTTGCATTGTTGGCAGGTGAAGTGATACTAACTGATGGCGCTTCATTCGTACCTCCTCCATCACATGGACCAATATAGACCCACGGACCCCATGGGGAATTATTATCCGCGGGATTCTGATTTTGTGTCCAGTGTGCCGCCTGGTATTCAGCATTTTGGTAGGAGACCATGTCTCCGCCATGATACACCTGGCTTGATACCCATTCCGGACTTGTACAACCTGGGTTGGTATTGTCTTCTACTGTAATAGACAACTGATCTGTCCCGGTTCTACCCTCATTGTCAGTGGCAGTTGCGACAACCTGTACTGGTCCATTTCCAGCAGCAGTCCAGCTTGCGGTATAATTTCCACCAGACAGTGTAGCATTTATGTTTTGTCCGCCGACATTAAACACTACACTGCTGACAGTTCCATCCGCATCACTGGCTGTAGCCACCAACGATACATTGTCACCCACATTAAAAATAGCTCCCTGAGAAGGGGATGTGATGTTAATGGTCGGATCCTTTGGGTCAGTCTGGCAATCACCAACAACCTCATGGATTGCTGTAATTAATGACGTCTGATCATTTGTATCGAAGGAAAGTTCCCAGATCATAATCCCGGAGGCCTGATTAAGCGCAAGCTGTGTCTTGTCTTTGATTGTGTTGATGCCATTGTAATGTACGTTACCATAAATATCACTGTATGGGTCTGCTCCCTGCGAGATCAATGCACTGTATCCCTGCCAGGAAGGTCTGCCATAGAAAGGAACCCCTACTACTGCCTTTGAAGCTGGCAAACCTCTTCCCAGCCAGTAATTAAGGGCATCTACCGCATAGCTGTATGGAGAATGAAGTGCACCGTCTCCCCCATCATATGCCATGATATTAAGAAAATCAACATCGTCGAATACACCGCTGGTGATTCCGTTTCCTGTCCAGCCCAGGGCTACCACGGCAGCAGTCAATAGTTGGCCTTCCGCATGTAATGCTGCTCCCAATTCCTGCATCAGTAGTTCATAGTCCTGTTGCTCTGTTCCTGTATCAGGATCAGGATACTCCCAGTCCATGTCAATGCCATCCAGGTTATATTGATTGACGAGATTCATCAGGTTGTTGACAAATGCTGTTCTGGTAGAAGGCGAAGAGGCCAAAGTAGTGAATCTGGAGTCGTTTCCTCCTCCATCTCCCAGGTCCCAGCCTCCTACTGCAAGCAGAACTTTAACACCATTGGCATGTGCCAGAGCAACCAGTTGTTGCAACTTGGCTTCATTGGCAATTGGAGCAATGGTACCATCACTGTTAGGAATGGCAAATGAGTAGTTGATATGAGTGAGTTTGTCGTACTGTATATTGTTGACATCACCCTGCCATGAAGGCATGTAACCCACTACACGGAATCCACTATTAGCACAATTGGAGTTATCTGTCACCTCCACCTGAATGGCTGTTGATGTAGTGGATGCATTTTCATTATCTGTAGCTCTTGCTGTAAGGCTGTAATTTCCAGCTGTTGTGGGTGTCCATGAAAAACTAAAAGGACTGGTGGTATCTTCCCCCAGCAATGTACTTCCATTGTAGAACTCCACTTTAGTCACTGTACCATCAGTATCATTGGCAGAAGCCGTTAAGTTGATGCTTTCACCTAAGACAAATGAGCTTCCGGAAGCAGGTGAAGTGATGCTGACAGTAGGCGATTCATTCCCTGGATCTACTACGCCATCCGCAAATACTTCATTGATTTTATTGACCAATGGAGAACTTACATTGGACCACCTTTTTAGTTTAGTCCCAAAATTGGTCGCGGTACCGCTCATTTCAAGATCTCCATATACGGTCCAGATGATGGTTCCAGCAAGGCCATTGTCTTTGATATACTGTGCTTTTATACCAACCGACTGCTCGTCATCATAGCTTAGGAAGAAGTTGTCCTTGGTCATGTAGGGTACCTTGGCCTGGTCATCCCAGTGTTTTGTCCAGCCACTTCCCGACCCTGTTTGTTGCTGAATATAGAAATGGTTTGGCGTACCGTCATAAACATCCCTGGGCCAGTTGGTAAAATCCGCGCAAGTAGTGATTGGCCCATCTGGCTGTACCGTTTCAGACCTTTTTAATGTAGGTGCATTTAAACCTGCGGGTCCATTGGTGATCACCCCTCTCCCGTAAAATGGAATACCAAAATTGATTTGATTGGCCGGCACTCCCAGAGCAACCAATGCCTGTCTGGTAGATTCCCAGTTAAACTCAGCAACTTCAGCCCCGTCATAGGCATAAACCGGTGCATTATGACCGGCAATGTTTGACCAACCACCGTTCATGTCATAGGTCATCATATTGAAGTAGTCCATCACACTTGCCAGTTGCGCCCAGTCAAATCCCTGAAGCTTTTGTGGTGATGCTGACATGGCTGAGGTGATCAGTTTATCCGGACCAATCGCGGCTCTCAGCTCTGTGACCAATGTCAGGAAGTTGCCAAAATCAGCGTTGGACCCTGTAAAGTTCATCCCCGCAAAGGGTCCAGGGTATTCCCAGTCCAGGTCAATACCATCGAATCCTATGTTGATAAGCTTTTGACAATCCGCAATGAATTTGGCCCGCTTTACCGGGTCTGCTGCCATTTCCGGGAAGTGTTTACACATGCTCCATCCTCCGATAGACGCCATAACTTTCACACCATTGGCATGGGCAAGCTCCAACAAGCCTGGTGCACCATCTTCTTTGTGCAAGGGTAGCGGCAATCCACCACTCAGGCCCCATCCGGGATGTTCCCAGGTAGTGCCTTCAACTTCCACCACAAACCCCTGAGCCTCTGCTCTTTGTTTGATTTCCTGGTTGATATAGTAGACCGTTTCCATTTCACCAAACAACAGGTGCAAATCCCAGCTATCGGTGAGGATTGTATGAAAAATATCATTGGGCTGCTGGGTCTGACCTTCCTGGTAAATCTGTTTATTGCGGTGGTCCCCACTATGAAGAGATCCATCTACCGCTACACCAAAAAAGGAATAATTAAGAATAGTATATTTGGAATAATCAATATTGAGATGCGTCAAAGCGCCTTGTGCGGGAACACCGGCAGAAGCTTGTTTCCATGCATCCCAATTGGTGATGTACCCGATGACCTGTTTGTTATGATTACTGGTCTGAGCACTACCTCCTGTGTTCACTTGAGCTTGCAGGTTGAGGGAAATTGCAAGCCAAAAAAATAAGATAGCATAGCCCGTCTGGCATGCTACATTTCTAGCTGTAGTTTTCATTATAGTTTGTATAGGTTTAGGTTTAAAAACTAACCGCGCTTAACGGTTTTAACTCAGAAGCTATGCACAAAAGGAAACACACTAAATTTTTTTAGCTGAATTGCAATGGTTTGTAGCTCAACGACACGATTGCTCAATAATGGACTGGCGAATTAACGAAAATGGGTTGGTGGTATTGATGTTTGTTTGTTCAGTTAGGTCCCACTAAAAATTGGCCGTTGTGACTAGCTATACCACTGATAATGAAACTACCTTAACATCAAATAAAAAAACCGCACTAGATTCTTGAAAATCCGTACGGCTTTTGATTCAGAAATGTTAAGTATTTATCCTTGGTTAGTAAACCAGTTATTACCCACCATGAAGTAGACTGGCACATCCAATCAAACTACATGTGTAAAGGATTAATATTTTTGTACTTTTACATCAACCAGTAAACTTGAAGAATTAACCTGCTTTAATTTGATGACCCCTTTCTTTCCTTGTGAATTCTCAAATAGAACTGTTACAGGAAAGTCTAAAGTACCTATCGCTGATTCATCATGCTCAATAGCTAACCCGGTTAACAACTGATCATCAGTCATTAAATCAAAATCCTCAATGGAAAATCCAGATTCGTAATTAACAATTTTGGTGGTTGTTGCTCCTGGAATTTGAAAGGAATTATCAAATAAATTGTCTGGACTTTCAAAAAAAATAAAAGTGCTTTCGTGTCCTTTAAATGCTAAATCTATGGATGGACCATTTGTTTCATTTACTTCCTCATCCAAAATAGACTGACCTGTCGATGTGGAAAAGAAACGGGCAATGGTTGGATCTCCAGCATTTTGTGCAAATTCAATATCCTCATAAGTGTTTATTGCACTGTTTCCTCCGATATTAACAATTTTAGTGATTTGCGTTTCGTTTGTTCCATCACCAGCTGTGAGAGTAATGGATAAGTCCCCTGACTTATCAACGATAACACCTGTTGGAGTTTCGTCCGTGGAGCTTTCTATGCTGGCTCCTTGACTAAAGCTCCATGAGTAAGTATTGGCTCCTGTAGAATTGTTTTGAAGCATAATTTGGGCATTCGGAGCTTCTCCATTTATTGTGACTTCAAAATCCGCTACTAAAGGAATAATTTCGTCAGCTTCTTCATCAGAAGAACAAGAGCTTAGGAGAATTGCTGCTATCATAGCAGACATCATAATTTGTTTCATTTAAATTGTGATTTTTAATGGTTAAAAAATAGTTTAATGATCAACTTCTGCTAAAATGACCTAACCAGTGTTTCAGGAAATATTCCACCCCAAACTCACAGAGATTGTAAAGTACCTGGCTTCAAAATATCGACTAGAACGACGGTTGAGTCCTATTAGATCTTGATGAACTTGCTTATTGCACTCATCAAATCTAGTACATTCATTACATTCTGCAATGAACTCAAATACAAAAACATGCAGAAATTCCAATAATTTTTTCAAATTCCAATAATATTGGATTCTGAACTTAGTTCAGGGTATTTATCGAATTCATGAATCGCTATTAATGCATTTTATTCGATATTTTGAGCCCCGTGGTTTAATCAATTCCAAAGGAATCTGAGTAAGTGAACTATACTTCTTTTAATCAAAAAGAGCGGAATGTGGTAAGAAATTCATCAGAAGCTCGTTTCTATTTTCTCATCTTTTTCACTGCCTTGATCAAGCGAAAAAATCTTTTTAAAATTAAAGGTCTTCTCTTGAGCTTATTGAACTTAATTGTATGATGCTCGACAATATCGTGCATCCCCAGGGCTATCAAATGGTTATTATATTGCTTTAAGTAATCCTTGAGATAACTGTCATTACCAAACAATATCCCACGAATTGTTGATGTAGTGAAATGAATAAAGACGATTTCAAACAAATTATTTATCAGAACCGAGCCATCAGGTTGTAGAACTCTTTTGCAATCTACCTGATTCCAATTACCAACATTGCACCCCTTATGCCTAAGGATACCAACCTCCTCATATCTACTTGGCAAAATATCCAAATACTTCTGATCATCAAACAAACCACGGCTAAAGTCCACTTCACACTTGTAAAGGCAGCATTTCATCAGATATACCAGAATCGGTTGTGCTCCAATATTGACTCCAATAAACCCGGCATTGAAAATTCCATCACGAAAGTTCAATTCAAACCCGGAAGGATCCACGAAAGGATCCGAAGAACGCCAATGTGGTGAAAGTAAAATCTTGTAAGAGCTTAACAGATCAAAGAGAAATTGATATTCAGCAAAAAAATATAGATCACTGTCAATATAGATCACTTTCTCATTGTACTTTTCTAAAATACAATGCAAAATTACAGGCTTCAGACTCCATCGAAATTCATTGTGGTAATTTTGAAAATATTTTTGTTTTAACCCCATATACAATGGATGAGTATTGATCAGGTCATTTTCTGTTAATACAATAATTCCCTTAACATCCCTTATGAGATCAATTTTTGAATGGTCACTATCTGAAATAAATACATAGTACTTAACCTCTGAACAGAACCTTGTGAGTGACTCATACTGAGCCAAAACTATAGGTAGGTAATCTCCTGTTATTACCGTACAAAATGAACACGTTTTGGTATTAGTCACTGCAATCAATTTTAGAGTGATGCTGGTTCTCAAGATTCAAAACGACCGGAAAGTAGATTACAATAGCTGCAAACCATAAAAGAGTACTGGAATATATATCAATATTAATTTCAAAAACTGATCTGCTAGCAAACATTATTCTGGCCAGTAGAAAGTTTAAACCCAAACCAATTGAGATCGGAATGATCAGGCTAAACATACCCACGTTACTTATTTTAATATTTGGAAACCTATAAGGTAGCAGAAAAATGCTATAAACAATTACATGAATCGTAAAAGGTATATTCAGGATTAAGGTGGTGACAAAATGAAATACGCACAACAAGACCAGCCATATACGCCAGTATTTCCTTGAAAGAAATAAAAAGAAAAGTCCTGAGACCTCAAATAGTGGGATAATATAATCAGCTAACTCCACCAGGACAAGGGGTATATTTTTAAAGAATGGAGCTAAAAGGAAAGTTCTTTCCGACATGTAGTACCCATAATAATACCATCTTAATATTCCGCTGGTGCTCAGATCAAAATCTATCCACGACAACAATTTTGGCAGCCCAGCTGTAAACATTCCAAATGAGACTACTGTTCCAAATAATGCAATAGCTATACTCTGAGTTTTGTCAGATACAGGTTTATCTTTCCACAAAGCATATTGAGTCCCGGTATTGCAAAACGAGATAACAATAAAGGTCAGATTGTACAATATTGCATGATCAATCTTCCCGTAACTATATTTATAGGCTTCCAAAAATATAGTGATAATGAAAACAAGAAAAGACACCAATCTTACCTTGATCCCCAATATCAATGCAACCAGTAGTAAAATAAGTAACCCATCCAGCCAGATGATTAATTGATCAGAAGGAACTGTGTCCCACAGTCCTATAAAATTCATTTTCTGAGGGTTGTATAGTGATGGAGGCAGGGTAGTAAAACCTCCGTAATATGTATTTTGAATCAACGCAAAAACACCAAGAATAATCCTGAATAAAGCCAGAGGTTCGTGCTTTTCTCCTATTGAAAGGTTTGAAATCACTCTCTTGAAAATTAAAGAAAGTCGGTAATCAATAGAGGTTAATATGTTTCTCATCAATGACTCTTTCTGAAAGGTTTCCAGTTTCAATTTGTTTTGTCAATAATATGATAACTGAATCCAGACAACCTGATTCTCTTAACTTATTCCTCCACCACTCCTTTCCCTCCATTTGTAGCATCTCATTTTTTGTATCAAGCCCAAATTCGGCCTTTATAAATGCAGAAAGATATTGTACCGGAGCTGGATTTGTCAATTGTGAATTATTCAATAACTGATATTTCCTATCAGGTAAAGACACACAACATATTTCAGTTTTCTTAAAAGTGAAACCCTCTTCTCCTATACTAATTTTACCAGCTCCCGCTGGCATTACCACAGATGGATAAATCTCTCTGGAAGGCCAACCAATCTTTATTATGAAAGGCCCAATTAAAACCAGCGATACAATGGTAAAAACAATCAAATTTTTAAAGCCATTCATTTTGAAATGCTATACTTATCAAAACTCCCAATGGTAATAATAGCTTTGCAATTAACTAATCCAAAACAAACTAACAATAGAAAACATCAAAAATTCAAAAATGCAGTCAGTTGCAGGCTATGGTGCCTCTCAAATCTCGTCGGGTTATTTTGTGCGTACTGATAGAGATATGCAGGCTGAATAGCAATATTGGCATTAAAACGATACCCAACACCAGCATAAAACCAGTTGCGATCATAAAATAACCCGTCTCCATCTCTTACCCATAGTTCATCGAAAATGGTCATAAATAAATGATCATTTAGGTTTCTATTGAGCGTAAGTCTGTACCGGAACCTGTTGTTGAAATCATAGCCATCTACATCAAAAGAGCCATCAGTACCATTGGCAGCTAAATTACCCTGCCAGCGATGCTCAAGACGAAATCTATGCATCACTTTGGTCTCATTAATATCATGCAGTAGTGTTACCTGCTCCCAGATATTGTGCTCAGGCTTGGTTCTTGGTAATGGATAATCCCCATAAGGATGAGTTGATATGTAGGTGTATCCAAAAGCCAACCGAACACTTTCGTTAGAAAAATACTCAATAAATGGCCTGATCAAATATTGTTGTTCGTCGTTGAGATAGTCATCAAATCGTGCATGAAGTTCCAGACCAAGGTTAAGCTTCTCTTTCGCCTGGTATTGTGTTAGTGCCAAAAACCAAACATTAGGTTCACCATGGATTTCCTGTGCCTGGCTGTTTGAGAATAAAAAAATAAATGATACTATTCCTACTAACTTTGTCCTGATGATGTAATTCATGCTACTTCTTTTGCCCATCTTCAATCTATTGTGTTTACCAGATGCAAAACTGCATGATGCGGGTCAAAAAATGAAAATTTATCCACTGAATTACGACCGCTTATATAATAATTGAAGTACATCATTAGTGTAAATCGTAAACCACAAACCTGTGCTATCCAATGAAGTCGTTATTTCTTAAATGCTGCAGACCAGCTTTGATAAGCTTCTCTATTTTCCCCATTCTCACTTAAGATACCTGTATCACGCCAGATTTGACCAATGTCTTTGACTTCATCCGGGAAAGTTTCCCACAGGGCATCAAAATCTCTGTGCGCCCACCAGATCACAAACTCATAATCATGCTCCTGAGCGTTGGTAAGTAATGTTTGAAGGTAGATATCCTGCTCTGTTTCATTACCGGGGATGGACAAATTCAATCCCTCCACCACAAGGTCCTCTGCCAAATGTGCGGTCTCAACGAAAGCAATGGGGCGAGTAACCTGACTGTGAAGGAAGTCGAAAGATGCCTGAAATTCTTCTCTCGTTTTCTGCTGTTTAAAAAATGGATAAAAACTGATCGCTACAAAATCCAATTGATTCATATGGGGAACCAGCTCAATCATATACGCATCCACATCTTCAACATCCGGTGTGATCATATTGTGCAGCGTCATGGATTCTGAAATTCTTAAGTCAGGGTATTTGGAGGCAATATCAGTAGTTACCTGCGCTATTAATACCTGATACTGCTCCCACTTTTCAGGTGAATGAATCAGTAATTCATTGGCTTCTATTGCGATCACCAGGTATTTAGGGTCCAATTCGGATACGAGGTAATCAATATGTTTATAGTAAGCATCGATTATTTCAGGATCATTGATAAAGGTGTATTCCGGGGTTTCTCCGTCAAAATCATCTGCCAGATCATTCCGGCTTAGATTGAGGATACTTACCGACAACAACATATCCATCCCTGGAATTTTATTAGATTTTCGGAAAGCAATTTCACTCATAAAAGCGTCAGGAAGTGCTGTGTCATTGATCCATGCACTCCAGGGGATTTGGTTGTCTATGTGCTCCGCATAAATATCCCCGTTATTGGTCAGAAATTGATACGTGTCTTCTACATCCTGCAACTCCGGGCCGTAACTCCATGAAGTAAAGCCCATGGAAAAACTTCTGGAATCGTATGCTGAAAAAAAGGAACCATCAGATTCATCATCATTTTTACAAGATTGCAGGAACATCAGGGCAGCCAGTAAGACAAGGGGAAGAAGTGGTTTCATAAGATTATATGTTCGGACCTATTTAAAACAGCTTTGTGTCTTTAAAATTATATCATTTCATCACTAATTAAAGGAATGACAGCACTTTACCTCAACGAAACGAGGACCACACTCCCTTCCTCAATACTTTAACCACAGTTTCGTTTTCCACTTCGACATCTTCATATTTGAACTTTAATTTGGGTTTTGAATGACCCATATATGCAACTGCCCATTTATTTCCTTTTCTCACACCAATATAGGAATAAGTTAGTGCCCTAATCTCATCATATGCTATTTCAAAGTATGGGGATAAAGATTTAATAAACTGCTTTCTGAGACCAACCTGGCCATTCTTTGCTACGATGTAATAAGCATTTCTATTAGTATAAAATTTCTCAATTAATTGCTCCCCTGGTGATAGTTTCGCATCCAATTCAATTTCAAACCCCGACTTTGCCCTAATTTCTATCACCCTAATCTCTCCTGTTTTTTGCAACATATATTGATGTTGTTTCTGCGAAGCATAAATAGTATCGTAATCGAACGACACCAACTCCTCTCCTTCTACTGTCACAATGCCATATTTCCCATCTACCGCTGCAATGGCAAACCCATTCTGCAATCCTCCAATCCAGTTAAATCGTTGGCCATTAAGTAATGCATTACCAACCGGATCCTCAAACCAAACTTTACCTCCTTCTTCCTTTCTTACAAAATATTCATCAAGTAATGTGCTGATCATTGCACCTGAATTACCCTCCCATCGATTGGCCATTTTTTCCAATAAGTCCTCACCAATCTCTGGCTGCAATGGAATCATATTTCTGAAAAACGATGTATCATTGGCTTCATAAAAGTTGCCGTAATATAATGTTGGCTTACTGTATTTCCACTTTTTGTTGCTGTACAAAGCCGCAAACAAACTCCAGGACCTGTTCTCTTCCGCAATTTCAATCAGGTCCTTGTAATTGGGCTCCAACTTCTCATTCCTGATATCCGATCGATCACTTACCACTATCTGAGTATCAAATTCATCTGAATCAACCACTTGCTTAATTTTTGACCGCTCCTCGATTGAAAGTGATTCTTCAGGCCATCTGGCAACATTGGTCAAAAACAAGGTATTCAATTCTTTCAATGTCAGCTCATCTCCCAACAATTTTCTGGTGACAAGGTCCCAGTCATAGGCATAATCATGGGGATATTTACCAGCAGCATCCCTTGCTTCAAGAGCTACACCCATGTCTATCAGAAACTGCATAATGTTGAGGTCACGTCTTGGTGCGGCCAGATGCAATAGATTTTGTCCATTACTGTTTCTGACTTGAAAACTGGCTGGTGTGAGCTCAGATAATTGCTTCAATAAAACTAGGTTATCTACCCTTACGGCATTTTCAGTAATTGTCTCCTTAAGTGAATTTCGCTGATCAAATTTTGCCCCACCCTTTACCAACAGTTTAATCAGGTATGAAAAGTCATTGGTGCAATACCTGGTGTGACCTTCGAGAACATCAATGGCCTTTATGCCATGTTGGGCAACAGGAAAAACGCCAAAACGACTAATCACCTCATCAATAAGTTCGGTAGAATCACTACAAAGAGCGGCCCTGATCAGGTCAACCCTGAAAGGCTCCCACCCAAACTGATCGATCACCGCGTTGAGAAAAACATTGTGCCTGCCCTCTACGGCCTGCTTAATTGGAATAAAAAAGTTGAGGTTGGCTTTATTCAATATCCATTTTAATGTTACTGTGTCGGTAAGGTTATCCGATTGATCAAGGTATTCTACCAGATACCATATTTCATGTGATAGTTCCTTGTGTGCTGCATAGTGCATGATCGTGTTGAGCATTTCCTTTTTACCATCACTTTGTTCATGTTTAAGCGTCATCGATAACAAGTCGGCCTCCGGATAACCACCTCCTCCAACCTGGCCAGATATTACCTTAAACAATGTGCGTCTCCCCCCTGTGGAATACCTGGTGCTTAACGGGTCAGCTCCATTTTCGATTGCACGTATCACTGTTTCATAATCGCGCCTGCTCAGGGCATTGTAAAGTTCCAGCTTATCCTGAGCTAAAAGCGGAAAACAACCTGTAAGCAGCATTAAAACACACAAAATCTTACTCATACCTTTAAATATAAAACTAAGTCATTACCTTTTCCTGTTTACGCATTCCAATGTTTCCTAAAATTAACTTCATCTTCGGAACTAATCAGTTGAGGGTGCGTTGTATTGAAGGCTCTAAAATTCCAATATGGACAAAAAACTCATCCCTGCCTATTTATTGACCTTTGTGAATGTATTAGGATTCAGCATTCTGATGCCTGTTTTGCCATTTGTGGTCTCCAGTTATGGTGCACCAAAATGGGTCTATGGCCTTCTACTTACCTTGTATTCTGCATTTCAGTATATTGGCAGCCCCTACCTGGGTGCATTATCCGATTCCAACGGTAGAAAACCTATCCTTCTGGTAAGTCAGGCAGGTACCTTGCTGAGCTGGATTGTGTTTCTAATTGCCCTTTTTCTTCCTGATGTGCCATGGTTTGGCTATGCACTTCCGCTTTGGATCATTGCATGCTCACGGATTCTGGATGGCATTACCGGAGGAAATGTTTCCGTGACTAATGCCTATGTGGCAGACATCACGACCAGGGAAGAAAAGTCATATATATTTGGTTATTTGGGCGGGATAGTAGGTCTGGGAATGATCATCGGACCTGGATTGGGTGGGTTCACCGCAGCGTCTTCTCTTGGATACATTGGGACAATTCTCACCTCAATTGTTATTTCAATCATCACGCTGATCACAATATATTTATGGATCAAAGAATCACATGCACCAGAAAAAAGGTCAGTAAGAGCCAAACAGTCATTACTCAAAAGTCTGTTGATCCTGAAACGAATGAGAGAAGTGCAGCCCAAACCGATTGTCAAACTGTTGTTTGTTATGAAGTTTTTCTTTTCTGCGATGATGGCTTTCTATATTGGAACCATTGCGCTTTTTCTCATTGATTTGTTTCAGTTTGATGAAAAGGAATTAGGACTTTTCATGTTTGTGGTGGGGATTTTCCTGGCGTTTAATCAGGCATTTCTATCTAAAAAATTCATTGAACGATTTGGGGAATTCAACACCCTTCTGATTGGTATGTTTTGTACTGTGGTCGGGCTATTCTCCATTACTATGACCGATAACCTGTATTTCTTTATTGCCTTTTATTACATCATGAATCTCGGTTTATCCCTTAGTTTTCCAACTTTCAATGCCCTTATAGCCATTCATGCCAATCCTGCTAAGCAGGGAGAAGTTATGGGAATCAGTGAATCAATCAATTCATTTTCCATGGCCGCCTTTCCAGTGGTATCTGCTGCTTTATATGGAATAATGGGATATCATGTGTATTACTTTATCAGTGCCTTGCCGTTTGCCGGTTTAATGATTGCTGTATTCTATCAAAACAAACTAAAGAAATCAAAAGCCGCTCAACAAGCCTGAATCAACTACCTGTAAATGCAGGTTTATTCCTGATAATTTGTATGTTTAGCAATGCGCAAACCAGTATTATTTACAAAAAGGCTAAAACTCCGCCTGGTAGAATTGGGAGATGCTGCGATCATCCATGAAATCCATTCTTTCCCAGCCGTAGATGAATTTAACACACTGGGAATTCCCCAATCGATTGAAGAAACTTTAAAGGTTGTCAAACAAACGGTAACTGTCCATGAGCAGACTGAGATCAAAAATTACTGTTTTGCGGTTGAGGATGGGAACGAAAAGTTTTTAGGAATGGCTGCAATTCACCTGGGAAGTCCAAAGTATCAGGATGCCGAAATCTGGTATAAATTCCACCCAGACCATTGGGGCAAAGGTTTTGCGACAGAATCGGCCATGGCACTGTTGCGTTTTGGTTTTGAAGATTTGAATTTACACCGGATAAAAGCAGGATGTGCAACTACACATTTTGCCTCCATTCGGGTATTAGAAAAACTTGGAATGACAAGAGAGGGCATTAGCAGGAAATCCCTTCCTCTCAAATCAGGCTGGACTGACTGTTACGATTATGCCATCCTGAGAGAAGAGTTTATGCAGTAACCAATTTCTCGGTTTTCTCCATTTTTCCCAGTGCTCTAAGCATCTTAAAATGTTTCATTACTGCACTAAAGAACGTTTTCTCAGCATAATATGGCAGGTCAAATTCCTTCGTGGTTTCCTGAACGATTTTGGCTATCCCCGGATAATGCACATGACAAATATGAGGAAATAAATGGTGCTCCACCTGGTAATTAAGCCCACCAATCAGCCATGACAACACTTTATTGTGCATAGCAAAATTGGAAGTGGATACAATTTGATGTACCACCCAGTTTTCTTCAATTTCCGCACTCTCCTGAGCCACAAACGATGTAGTGGGTACTACATGAGCTGATTGGAAAATCAGACTCAACATCAATCCCGCAATAAACATCATAGTTGCCCAAAGGACAAGTACCAACCAGAATGGAAGGGGTGTCATTACAATTGGCAATACAATGAACACACCATAATACACCAGCTTTCTGACCACAAGTTTTACCCACAAATTAGAGAATTCCTTCTTTGATTTAATCAGCCCCATTTTTCTGTAGGTCACGATCTTTACAAAATCCCGGTAGCTTACCCAAAGCATGGTGGAAATACCATAAAAGAAAACAGCATAGATGTGCTGATACCGATGAAACCACCGCTTAGGTTGATTTGGTGTAAATCTAAATATATACCTTGAAGCTATGTCCTCATCCGCGTGCTCAATATTGGTGTAAGTATGATGAAGCACATTGTGTTGGAACTTCCACATGTTGGGATCCGCACCCAGCATCACTGCTGAAATTCCCATGACGCGGTTGACCCACTTATTCTTTGAAAAGGAACTATGTAAAGCATCATGCATCACAGCAGTACCAATAAAAGCTGCACTGAATCCCATGAATATATATAGCCCGAATAACAACCATAAATTGGTGGTGCCGGAAAATATCACAATGCCCAGCGAAGTGAAATAAGAACCTAACGCCAGAATTGACTTAAAGGCCATTTGCGAATTACCATTGAGGCTTAGTTCAGACTCCTTGAAATAGTCGTTAACACGTTTTTTTAAGGTAACTGCAAACTCCTGATTAATTTGTCTGGAAAATTTGTATCTGATCATGTTGTCACTTGAAATGTACCATCTTTGTTCCAACTTCAATTTTCCCGCATCATTGAACAAAGTACGGCTTTTACTCTTGTTTATTGAACCTTTTGTCCAACTTCAAATGGTGAAAGTAAAGGCTATTTATCAGCCTACAAAATATTTCAGCAATTATCCACATATTTGCCGGATCAACGTGCGCCCCGGATATGTGGCTGGCACAACAGATAGATTTTAAATAAATACCAACGAAAGTCGTTTTCTATCAGGATTCCCTTATTTTTAGGATTTTAATTGTGTTGCTAAAAGTGTTTTACAGGAATATTATCATTTGGATATTGGCGCTTCTGCCCTTAACCGGGAATGCCCAAAACTTTTTTGGTGACATTTTTGTCGACAGATACTTTAGTGCCAGCATAGGTGGTGCACGAAATGGCTACTATGGAGAATTAAACCATGGGCAATGGCTTGGTGCTGGTATTGGCAACCTCAATCTCGGGTTTGAAGCTCGATTATATGACCATGTTGGCGCACGGGTGGAATTAGTTTTCTTTGGATTGAAAGGAAAAGATAGCAATGCCCCTGATTCTTCCTTTGCCAGACAAAGAAACCTATCCTTTAAGTCCAACAACATAGAATTTAATCTGCAGGGCATCTTCTACCTGAATAAATATCGGGGTAAATACCACAAACGAAAGACCTGGGATCCCTATTTTGCTACCGGGGTAGGCATCATGAGGTACAATCCATACGCCGAGATAGCGGATGAAAAGTTTTTCCTGAGGGGAATGGAAACAGAAAATCAGACATACGGCAAATACACTGCAGTGATTCCTGTGGGAATAGGTTTTAAAGGGAAAGTGACTAAATTCATGAACCTTACCATCGAAGGAAGTTACCGATTCACCTTCACCGACTATCTGGACGATGTTTCAACTGTATATGGAGGGCCATATGATAATCAGACACAGGAACTACTATCCAATCGCAAGGACGAAATCCCGTTGGTTAATGCAGAAGCATACGATCGAATGGTGATTGGTGGAGAGCGGGGTGACCCCTCTAATAATGATGCATACTTTATGCTACAGGTGAAATTGGAGTTCTATCTTCCAATCAATGTTCAATAACTCCCCTTAAAGTCTCAATCACCCTCTCCTGATCACTACGTGAAAGACCAACACCTGATGGCAGACAAATTCCACTGTTGAATAATCGCTCAGATTCCCCCCGATGATAGCATTCTGCTTGCTGATACAAGGGTTGTAGGTGCATCGGTTTCCACAATGGTCGGCACTCAATAGCGGCTATTTCCATTTGTCTGCATACTTCGACCGGATCAATCCCATTTGGTAGTAGTGCTGTAGTTAGCCATCGATTAGTATAGACCCCCTCTGGTTCATCTAAAAATGAGACCAAATCTGATAACTGCTCTTTATAATGCTGAAATATTTTTCTCTTCGCTTCCACCCTACTTTCCAGATCGTGCAGTTGAGCCAAACCCAGCCCCGCGGAAAGGTTACTTATTCTATAATTAAAGCCAATCTCCTCGTGTTGATAAAAGGCAAAATCTTCCTTCGACTGGGTGGACAATTTTAAAATCCTACCCATATCCACATCCGGACCCAGCACTGCACCTCCTCCGGTTGTAGTAATGATCTTATTTCCGTTGAATGAGAGCAACCCATATTCCCCAAAGCTCCCTAATGGCTTGTCATGATACTTCGAGCCAAACGCCTCTGCAACATCCTCAATTAATATTACGCCGAAAGACACACACAATTTCCGGATGTCATCCAACCTTGCCGGCATCCCATAAAGATGGACAAGGACGAGTGCTTTGGGAAGTCGGTTCTTTGCTGCTTTCTTTTTCAGACAGGTTTCGAGCAAATCGGGACATGCATTCCAGGTTGTTTGTTCACAATCAATCAATACTGGAGTGGCTCCACAATAAACTACCGGATTCACACTTGCCACGAATGTAAAATTACTGACCAGCACTTCATCTCCTGGCCCAATATTCAGGTGATGCAATATCAGGTGTAATGCGGCTGTTCCACTATTTACAGCAATAGCTCGCCTTGTTGTAATTTCTGTTATTGCTTCTTCGAATGCTGCAATGTGAGGACCAACTGTAGATAGCCAGTTCGACCGAAGCACCTCTATCACTGTTGCTTCCTCTTCCCCATTTTGATAAGGGGGCGAAAGGTATATGCGTTTTTCTTTTTTCAATTTCTACTGTATCCTTCAAACCTGGGCAAAGTGACTGTAGATCCTTTATGAGATTTTAAAAATAATAGTGCTATTGTTTTGATGAATATGCGCCAATCTAACCCAAAGGTCAGGTTATGTACATATTCACAATCCAGGTCCAGCCGATCATTCCAGGTAGTATTGTTTCTGCCATTGACCTGGGCCAATCCAGTCAAACCAGGTAATACACTATGTCTTTTACTGTGGTATTCCGAATACAAACCAAGGTATTCCTCTAAAAGGGGTCTGGGGCCAATAAAACTCATTTCTCCCTTTAATATGTTAAACAACTGCGGCAGCTCATCTAATGAAGTTCGCCTCAACAATTGAGCAAAACCATTCAATGGAATTTCCTGGGTACTATTCGTTCCTTTAAGGGTTCTGAATTTATATAAATTAAATATTTGCTCGTTCTTACCGGGCCGCCGTTGAATAAAAAATATCCCTTGGCCCATCATCCACTGCACCAATACAATTGCAATAATCAATGGTGCAAGCGACACCAATAGCACCCCCGCAAATAATCTGTCAAGTACCGGTTTGTAAACGTTTTTATACATTCCTTAATCACGAACTTACCTGTTCATTTTTAATATTGAATGAAAATTATGATAATCATTCAATTTATTCTATTTTTCTCGCATGAAAGTACTGCGGTTCATTTTTACGGTGTTACTTACACTGGCTATTACTATCTTCCTCAATATCAAATACGAAAATATTCCACCACTTGGTAAGCTCCTTAACCCTTTTAATGGAGTCTGGGCCAATGGTGAAAAAGAATTGATCAACATCGATGAAGTCATTGCACACCCCGACCTTCAAGGCGAAGTGGAGGTGGTATTTGATGAACTTCTGATCCCACATATCTACGCCCAAAATGATGCGGATGCTTATTTTGTACAGGGTTATCTCACGGCCTTCCATCGCTTGTGGCAAATGGAAATGAGTGTAAGGGCGACTGCCGGAAGAGTCTCCGAAATTCTGGGCGAATCGGCCCTCACATTTGATCGGACCCAAAGAAGAAAAGGGCTCACCTTTGGCGCTGAAAGGTTGCTTGAAGAAATCAAAAATGAACCAGAGACCTACGCAATGGTCGATGCTTACACCAAAGGAGTTAATGCTTACATCAATTCATTGACCTACAAGACATACCCTGTAGAGTACAAACTCATCAACTTTGAGCCAGAGCCCTGGACTCCTCTGAAAAGCTGCCTGATGATGAAATCAATGGCAAACATGCTTTCCAGCGGAGAAAGTGATCTCGAAAACACCAATGCCTATAAAATGCTGGGGCCGGACCTATTCAATAAATTGTTTCCGGATTACTTCCCGGATGTAGATCCGGTCATCCCATCTGGTACCTCCTTTGATTTTGAGCCTCTGCCGGTAGGTATACCCGATTCAACATACCCGGACCTGTCAATTAAAAGAACCATTGCAAAACCTAATCCCCAAAACGGAAGTAACAGTTTTGTTATCGGCCCATCAAAAACCGCCAATGGTAAGGTAATCTTATGTAATGAGCCAGATCTTTCATTAAATCTTCCCTCAATATGGTATGTTGCCCATATTAGCAGTCCGACCATGAATGTTATGGGGAGCACCGTTCCTGGTATGCCTGGAGTAATTATCGGTTTCAACGATAGTATCGCCTGGGGAAATACCAATGCAGAAAGAGACCTGGTGGATTGGTATTACATAGAGTTCAAAAATGAACTGAGAGATGAGTACCTGTATGACAGCAAATGGCTGAAAACAGAGAAAAGAATCG
The DNA here is from genome assembly GCA_965243755.1 of Cyclobacteriaceae bacterium. Lineage (GTDB taxonomy): Bacteria > Bacteroidota > Bacteroidia > Cytophagales > Cyclobacteriaceae > JANSWY01. Next base: position 324,165 of record CBDEVW010000006.1, on the reverse strand, counting down.
AAAAAATCCAGGTGCTGGGTGGTGATACTTATTATGACACTGTAATCTACACGCACCATGGTCCGGTTACCTACGACCGGTCATTTTTAGGAAACGGAGAGCAAGTCAACTTTGCGATGCGATGGACAAGTCATGATCCGTCTTTGGAGTACAAGGCTGTTTATAAAGTTAACAGGGCTAACAATTATGAAGATTTCGTAGACGCCTTTAGCTACTTTACCGGGCCACCTCAAAATTATTCCTTTGCCAGTGTCTCTGGGGACTATGCCCTCTGGATACATGGCAAATTCCCAATCAAATGGGAAAATCAGGGCAAGTTCCTGCTGGATGGACGAAAACGACAACATGAATGGCAGGGTTTCATACCTCAAGAGCAAAATGTACACATCAAAAATGACCCTCGGGGTTGGGTAAGTAGTGCCAATCAGCATCCTGCCGACTCAACTTACCCGTACTACATTTACGATCACGCCTTCGAGTTTTACCGAAACAGAAGAATCAATGAGCGGTTGTTGGTAATGGACAACATCAAACCTCAGGATGTAATGAAGTTACAAAATGACAATTTCAATTACATCGCCTCAGAGAATTTACCGATGTTGCTGGATTCGCTTGACACTACTCAATTGAGTGGAGTGCAGTTGGAGTATTTGGAGTTGCTCAAATCTTGGGATTTCTTTAATGATCCGGAAAGAAAAGCGCCTTCCATATTTGAAATGTGGCAAGATTTTTTGATGGACAATGTGTGGGACGAATTTGATAATGACAGCATTGCCCTTTCAAGGCCCAGGTTATACAATGCATTTTATGCGATCCAGAATTACCCTGATCTTCCATTGTATGACATTCAATCCACTGAAGAGATAGAATCACTCAAAGACGTAATCAACCTTTCGTTTAACCAGGCGGTAGATTCAGTAGAAAACTGGAAGGAGGCTACTGGGAAATCAATTGAGTGGTACAAGTTCAAAAACACCAGGATCCGGCACCTGGCCAGACTTGATCCATTTACCGTCAATGAAGTGAAAATTGGTGGTAATCATAACATCGTAAATGCAGCCAGCAGTACACATGGTCCCAGCTGGAGAATGGTAGTAGAGCTGGGTGAAGGAGAAGTAAAGGCCTGGGGCGTATATCCCGGAAGCCAATCAGGAAATCCTGGCAACCCAACATGGGGTCATATGATTGAAGATTGGGCAAGTGGAAATTACAACGAACTCTTTTTTGGCCCCAAATCAGAGATGGATATTGACAAGGTAACTGCTCAGGTAAAATTTCAAAGCAACTAAGATATGAGGTTAATATTTAGATTATTATTGGTCATTGTGCTCTCCTATTTTGCATCCACCATGTTTCCGTGGTGGAACATAGTGGTCATTTCATTTTTTATCGCAGCGGTGCTGCCGGGAAATGCTTTTGGTTGTTTTCTTAGTGGGTTCCTGGGAGGAGGAATTTTGTGGTTGGCTTATGCCTGGAAAGTAGACACAGAAACAGACCATATCATGTCTGATAAAATTGTAGAGTTACTTCCCATGATCAATGATGTAACCTATATGCTAATATTGTCGGCATTAATTGGTGGGATTGCCTCAGGCTTTGGCATGTTGTCAGGCAATAGCTTCCGAAGGATTTTTCAAAAAAAGAAAACCTCAGGACTTTATCATTCCTGAGGCAATTAAATCATTTGGAAACTAACACACCGACAGCTTCAAATACCACTTCTTCTTTGGGCTCGTTGATGGTGGCAATTTCTTCTTCGGATTTTCCAGCGTCCTGTGCGTAGTGCCTCTGTTCTTCAACAGAAGTGGTTTGTTTTAAGGCTTTTCCCTCAATCACTACCTGTTTCCCCGCCAGGTCTTTCGGCACGAAAAAACCATAATCTTTGAAGGTAACCTTCATTGTTTTTCCGTTTTCCAGATCAATATTCATCCAGCATCCCTTGGCCTGACAAACAGCATCTACCGTTCCTGCCAATTTCACGAAAGTTGAATCCTCCTTGAAGTTGTTGATAAATTCAGCTGCAGGCATTGCGTTCTCGTTGGTGACCTTTTCTCCGTAAGTCTGCATTTCAACTTCCGGCATTGAGGCTTCACTGGAAGTTTCTTTGTTGCTCTTAGAACTTTCTCCGGCACACGCCATAAGAAATGCCATCAGACAAAGATTTAGAATGTATTTCATATTTATAAGGTTTTCTTAAGACACAAAACTACTTATTTCCATTTAATCAAACCAACCGTAATACGTCACTATACCGTTATTTGTAAATCTTCTGATCAGCAGCTCTTGATTTGAGAGGTTGATTGAAATATTATCAAATGATAATACTATATTTTTCAAAATTAAAAATTACAGAACAATATTTTGAAATAATTAAAATTTTATGTTGATTTAAACAACTAACCAAATCAAATTTTACTATGTACAAATCAATAAGAATGGCAGCATTCTGCTGTCTTAGTGCTATCATTATATTTTCATGTTCCCAGGAGGAAGTTAGTCAAACACCTGAAGTAGAAGAAATTCCTCAGGCTGTGTTGGACAAGATTGAATCGCTTGGATTTAGCAGTGAAGATGTTATCCTCTATGACGGCCAACTCATCATTGAAAGGGATATCGTGATTCCTATGGAGGAATTGGATAACATGACGCCCGGGGTGAATGTACCAAACACCGAACATTACAGCACGGACAATCTGGTTACGGGTACACCGCGTGTAATCAAAGTGTATGTTAACATGCCAACCAAGTACCAAAATGCCACTGACATTGCTATCTCCCGGTACAATTCAGAAAATTTGAACCTGACTTTTCAGCGGGTTACAAGTTCTTCCGGTGCTGACATTACGATCAGAGCTTCTCCCTGGTGGTACTACTGGTTTGGAATACTAGGTTCAGCCGGATTCCCTACAGCCAGTGGAAATCCACACAACGAAATCCTAATGACAAGAGCTTATTATGATGGTGTAAGTAACATCAATGGACTGGCGACTACCATTGCTCATGAAATGGGGCATTGCATTGGATTCCGTCACACTGATTATATGGACAGAAGCTACAGTTGTGGCGGAGCTCCAGATAATGAAGGAGATGGTGGTGTAGGAGCAAACCATATCGCTGGTACGCCAACCGGGCCATCAGCGAACTCATGGATGCTTGCCTGCGGAAGTCCTGAAGGAGACCGACCTTTCACTTCTAGTGATAAAACCGCGCTTAGCGTTCTATACTAATTAAATTACTTTGTTTTTTTAGAATTGAACTTGAGAGAGTGTCTATACAAGGCACTCTCTTTTCATTGGTATTTTATGGCTTTTCTGTTGCCAGAAATTCAATTCATGATTGCTTTAAAAATATTTGGCTCCAATAGCCTGCCCTTTTAGCGGCATCAGGTCATAAGCAACCATCAGCTCATGGGTCCCAACAGAAGAATTGATCAAATCATTGGTAGGCAGTTCAAAAGTATATCCCACTCTGAATTGCTCGTTTATTTGTAGTTGACCTGATAAAATGGCACTGTTTAAATTCCGAAAGGAGATGCCGGCCCAAATCAGATCACTCAAAATGAAGGTTGCACCCACATCCAAAGAGGCCCCTCCATCCACCAGCCTTAAGAGAGAACTAAGCTTGATATCAACAAAATTCTTTGTGTTTAAGACATATCCCCCCGAAAAGTAATAATGCCTCATATGCCTGGTACTTTCTTCAACCCCATCCTGCAGTTGAGTCTCTATGATCCTGGGAATAGAAAACCCAATGAAATATGAAGGTGTCATATAGCAAATACCGGTACCAAAGTTTGGTCTGGTGAACTCCTCACTGGTAATGGCCAGTTCAGGATCCCCCAATACCTCTTCATCCAATTTGCTTAAATCAAAACCATAATTGGCGATTCCTCCCTGTATACCAAACCCCAGCCTATTCAAACCTGAAGTGATAAAATAAGCTCCAGAGAAGTTTATTTCTGTAGATCTGTTGATGCCAAGCCGATCATCAACCAGCACCAGTCCAAACCCGGCAGCATTCCCGACAGAAGTGCTGGCAGTGATGGTATTGGTCACAGGAGCTCCTTCTAAACCAGCCCATTGTACACGGGTGTTGGCACCAAGACTTATCCTTTTATATAATCCGGCATAGGCAGGATTGATCATTAACTGATTAAACTGATATTGGCTGTAGAGGGGATCCAATTGCGCCTTCGATTCATTGAAACATGAACAGCAGATAAAGGTGACAATCGTTAATATTCTTGTATATTTCATCATCGTAGCAATTCAAAAAATCCACTGGCCAATTCTTTACCATTCTCTGAGACTACATAGAAATACGTGCCCTCATTTAATTCTCCTGCACCACCGATGTTTCCAGTACCCGTAAACCTAACATCATCGTTATTGTATCCGCTAACCTCATATAAGCGGGTACCCACACGATTGAAAATGGTCACTATGCTACCTGGGTATGCAGTAATGTTTTCAATTTCCAGATAGTCATTCCATCCATCTCCATTAGGAGTAAGTAAGTTCAATACATTAACAGGTGGACGGTCGGCCGGACCAAATAATTTCGCAATAGTAAAATATCGCCCGTCAAGAGGATTTTTAGAAGCAACAAATCCTTCTTCCGGCGTTCCTCCACGGCTACCCCAGGTTACATCTTCGAACTGCTCTGACAGGTTTTCAGTTTGAGCAATTGTGGCCAGTTCAATACTTTCCAGAAAATCCGCACCCCGAAACTCCAGTCGAACATTTGCTTCAGTAGTTGTACCTGCATATAAATCAGTTTCCCAGTAATAATCCTCACTAATCTCGGCAATAGTATTGTCTAAAACATTGGATGGTTTACCTTCATGGGCAATAACCCCAATAATTGCTTCTGTATCAGCTACGTTATTTAAACTGACTGGTAAAAAGAATTCTTCGGTCCCAACCGGATAATATCTGTTGGATCCGGAAGAGATGTACAGTGAACCAACAACGTAGGATGTTTCAGAGCCACCAGAAACAGTAGCCCCTGGTCCCACAATGAGCCTTGCTCCATTTTGAGAAAATAGCTTTCCGTCTGAGAAATCAATAGATCCTTCAATAGTTAAATCTGCCTGAAATATTTTGTCTCCACCTGAAATTGTTACGTTATTAAAAGTCTGTGCATTATGGTTAATATATTGCTCATTTGTTCCATTCAGCACAATGGCTCCCATTGACTCAGCGGCATAATTGCCGTCATTTTGCCAGTTTTCGCCAACCACAAGTCTTCCATTATTAACTACCTTCCCCCGGTTATAAAAGCTTTGACTAACACTAAGAATTCCATTCTCGGTGATACTAATGGTGCCATTCACATTGTGAAGATCCTGTCCAATCAACAAGTGACAGCAACAGTTGAATATTATGATTGCTATTAATGTTTTCATTTTGATCCTGGTCTGTTAATTACTACCTGCCAGGCATTGCTGGCATATGATTTTTCCATCCAATACCCAAGGACACTGCTATATACCAATGTCAATATATCTCCCTCTCCCACTGATCTATTGTATGCACCAAGTTTCATTCTTTGGGTTGAAGGAGTGTCACTTTGCAAGGAAGAATAAAAGGAAAGATCCCCAACAGTTCCTGGCCCTCCAATAATTACAAGTTCTTGTCCGTCTTGTCCTGCGGTGATTCTTGATACTGAGGCTCCATCTACTCCAGCTTCAACAATTAAAGTATGGTTACCAATAGTCGTCAATGTTTGATTGGTCCCGCTGATGACTGTGGTCGTTCCACTCGAAGGAGTCAGTAAGTTATTGCTAATAGTCACGTCACCGGTAGATCTGCTCATGGTTAAGATATTGTCTTCTGCTATGGCATTATTTTCAATCGCCCGAAATACCAGCACATTACTTTGAGATTCATAGAGCATATCAAAGCCATAATCAGTTCCGAATTCTTCGGTAAGCCTGATGCCTGCACCCTCTCCGGTGGTATTAAATGGACCTTCAATTTCAATAAGGGCAGATGTTGTGGTATTCTGAATATGAAACAGTTTCTCTGCTGCGGTTACTCCAATACCAACGTTTCCTCCGTTATAAAATATAGTGCTTCCTGAAAGTGACCACCTTGGTGAAAAATTGGCCAGGCTTACTGAATTACCACTACTAATCGACAGATCATTCCCTGATAGCGATAATGTTTGCTCATCTGTATTATCGAGATATGGTGATAGGTCTATGCTTGTTGGTCCAGCGTTATTCGTGATAGTCAGAATATCACCAGTCAACAATAAATCCTGAATTTCATTGGTACTATCGGAATCATTTTCGCTGATCCAATTGGTCAGGTTAATACTGTTTCCGTCAGAAATAGAGAGGGTACTGGATGCTTCATCAAATGTAAGACTTTGTAATTCATTGGTAGAATCTCCATCCACCGCCGCAACAAGACCTCCCAGATTGACTGAGTTACCATTTGAAATAGATAAGGTGGTTGTCGCGCTATCATAGTTAAGTGTCTGTTCATCCGTATCAGTAAACACCGTACTCAAATCATATGATGTGGCAGATGAATTGTTTGTTATTGACAGGATACTGCCAACCAGTTGTAAATCCTGAATTTCATTGAGACTAGAGGTATCAATCCCAATGGCTCCTCCATTACCTGATAAAAACAAGGTATCGTTACTAAAAGTAATGGATTGTAATTCATTGGTGGAATCAGAATCAAATTCCTCAATAAACACTGATAAGTCAACGGAATTCCCATTTTCAATACTCAACTCATAGGTTTGGTTATCCAGACTAAGGGTTTGAAAATTCTGACCTCCTTCAAAAGACACCCATTGATCATTGACCCAATAATAAAATTGGTTGTCGTCCAGGTCATAAACTAACAAGCTATTTTCAGCCATGGACAGGGAATTGATAAATGAAGGATTTGTGCGCTGTGCTGTAGTCATTCGTGGTATGAGTAAACCCTGATTATTATTTGGAGATACTAATTCCAGCACAGCATTTTCATTTGGAGTTTCTGTGCCCATTCCTATAGCTCCTTGCTGCCCCCTCGACAGGAAGCTCACCAGCAGCAGTGCTACCAGCAGGCAGGTTTGTTTGGCAGGTTTCATTTCAATTATTCATGTTAAAGTGGTTATATCGTCTTTATCCCCGGCCGGCTGCAATGGAGTAGCTTAATTCCAGCCATCCTCCGAGTGCTTCATTATAAACCAAATGAATGGTAGAACCAGTGCCCAAACTGTGACTGGTTGCAGACAAAATCAACTGAGCAGTTCCCGCTCCACTATCCTGATTAACAAAAGTAGCCTGAGCATTGACCACTATACATATCAATTCCTGTCCGTCAACACCTTCTTCAATAGCTATCACATTGGCAGCATCAGCTCCCCGAACCTGTATGATTTTACTGGATTTAATTTCTTCTAAAGTAATGCTGTTATTTCCACTGGTTAGAGACACCAATTCAGGATTGGGTGTAGAAACAAAATTATTTGCATTTGCATAGCTTCCGCTATAAGAAACCACTCCGCTCGCCTCGTCCCATGGGCTAGAAAAATTATCATCCAGTTCACTCAAATTCACAGAGCCACTTCCCGCCGTGGATATTGAAAGCAGATTAGTCACAGAATTGTACGTTAAGCCCTGAAGTTCATTGGTGGTGCTGTTATCAGCATCATCTACCTGATCTGTCCCAGCTACCCAGCTTGTACCATTATACACCAGAACATCTCCTGCCGTAGCTGAAGCAGGCAACTCTATTTCATTGGTATCATCATTGTCTCCGTCATCTACCTGATCTGTCCCGGCTACCCAGCTGGTGCCATTGTACACTAAAATATCACCTGTACCTGCTGTAGCTGGTAGTTCAATTTCATTGGTTGGGTCACTGTCTGCATCGTTGGTAAGGTCAGTCCCGGCCCCCCAAACTCCACGGGAGTATTTAAGCACCTCTCCATTAGTAGCCGTTTCTGGCAGTTCTATTTCGTTGGTACTGTCGGTATCCCCGTCATCTACGTTATCCGTTCCTGGTATCCAATTGGCACCATCAAACACTAGAATATCTCCTGCGGTTGCTGATGTAGGCAGTTCTATTTCATTGGTAGGATCTGTGTCTCCATCATCCACATTGTCTGTTCCTGCCACCCAATTGGCCCCATCATACACCAAAATATCTCCTGTTGTCGCTGTAGCTGGTAATTCAATTTCATTGGTGGAATCCGTGTCTCCATCATCTACATTGTCTGTTCCTGCCACCCAATTAGCACCATCGTACACGAGAATATCTCCTGTGGATGCTGTTGATGGTAATTCAATTTCATTAGTAGGATCCGCATCGGCATCATCGATCAGGGGAGAGAGGTCAACAGAATTTCCATTTGCGATTGACAAACTATAATCTCCCGTGTCGAAGGAAATCGATTGGTTGTCTGTATTGGTACCGGCATATGGCGACAGATCGATTTCTGTTGCTGATGCGTTCCCAGTGATTGACAAGGTATTAGAAGCAGAAAGGGTAAGGTCCTGAATCTCGTTGGTAGGATCGGCATCTGCATCGTCTACTAATATTGACAAATCTATGGTATTGCCATTATCAATTGTAAGTTCATTTCCCGACAGGCTAAGTTGCTGTGTGTCTGTATTGTCCAGGTAAGGACTCAAATCAATGGTAGTTGCTCCGGAGTTGTTGGTAATTGTCAGGATATTTCCGCTTAGTGAGAGATCCTGAATTTCATTGGTTAAAGAACTATCAATGGCAACCGCTCCTCCACCCTGACTAAGATAAATGGAGTCATTGGCAAAAGTCAGTATTTGCAATTCATTGGATTCATCGGAATCGATGTAAACGGCCCCTCCTCCATTGGACAACAAGATGGAGTCATTGACCAATGATAATTGTTGGATTTCATTGGCAGGATCCGCATCGGCATCTCCCAGGTTTGAGATCACCCCATTGCTGATGGCTATTCCTTGCCCGGCACTGAACTGTGTATTCCCTACTTCAACCCATTGATCATTCATCCAGAAAAAGAATGCATTCACATCAGTATCGAAGACCAACAGCCCATTTTCAAGACCGGAAAGGTTATTTATAAATGAAGCAGCAGTGCGCTGAGCGGTTGTTAGTCTGGGTACTAGTAGCCCCTGGTTATTTGTGGGTGAGACTAATTCAAGCACTGCATTTGAATTTGGAGTCTCGGTTCCTATTCCGATGGACCCATTGTCCTGTGCCATGACTATATTGGTCAACAGGAATGAAACTGCCATCGCTAACAGCGATTTAGGCAGCATTAGTTTTTCATGATAAGTCATTTCTTAAAGCCATTTTTTCCAAAATGAAAAATTTCATCAATGTATTCCTGGCTGGCTGTAATCCATTATTACGCAGCAATCCTGTACAATAATGGGATCATTAAAATTCTGTAGATTGAATATGTAGCTGATGTGTGTCAGTCCTGACTTAACAAAAATACAATTAATTACTAAAAAACTACAATTATGGTTCTGAATTATTTAGATACAGGAGCTTGCGAAGCTTTTGACCAAAGTGTATTAGAGAGCTGTCACTCAATCACTTTACCCCCATCTTAAAACCAGATTATTCTTCTTTTATTAATTCATCTAATTCTGAAATCAGGTGCTCCAGCCTGTCTTTGATCTCATCGTGTGTAAGGGTCTTTGATGCAAGAAGCGAATCTATTTCATCATAGATATGTATTTCATAATCCTTTTTGTGACCACTGGAAAATCTTAAGGCATTTTTGAGGTGCATCATTCCATATTTCAGTGCGATGATCGCCTGTTCATCATGATCTGACTCCAGCAAAACTTCTGAAACCTTCAATTCTGCAAAAGTGAGCGCATCGAGCGCCCGGGAGAATGCATCGTCCATGTCAGTCATGCTTAACGAATCAGTCTCAATTTCCTTATGAATAACCATCAATTGATCTATCGACTCCTCCAAAATGGAAACACCTTCTTCATCCAGTTGTTCTTCGATTTTTCTCATGGCCTCAATTGCCTTATCAAGGTGGTGCAGGCTTCTGTCATAGGCGTGTTCCTGAACGTAGTACTTTGAATTACTCAACAAAAGGTCGGGTTTCAGCGCGGCTTCTGATGTTACCAGGTCCTCATTTTTATTGGTGAATAGCGTAGCAACAAATAAACCAACGAAAATCAACCCTAGAAAAATTACATAATAAATTCCTTTCATGTGGTAATACTTTAATGGCACTGGCAGGATTTTCCATCTTGCAGGTGCTGGTGTTTCAATAGTAGTTCGATGGTAGAAATATAATCAACTCCAATCGTCGAGCGTAGAATAATCGCAACTTTATTAATAAATACCCTTCACATTCAACGAATTTGGCAATCAATACGCTTTAGGAAGAGTAATCGTAAATCTTGAACCTTTATTCAATTCGCTTCGCACCTCAAGGTTCCCTTTGAGTTTTTCCAGCGCCCTACTCAGTATATACATTCCCAGACCAGTACCTTCCGTAAGGTGATTGGCCTGGTAGAACATTTCAAAAATTCTGCTACGGGTCTCTTCATCCATCCCTATTCCATTGTCTTCCACCACGATAATCACCTCCTGGTCGTTCTCAGAAACCCTGATTTTAGTTACTGGCTGATCCTGATCAATATTGGCATACTTGATACTATTTTCAATGAGGTTTTGAATAATGGTGTTTACAAATGCCCATTCAGCTTCATAATTTATCCTTTCATCTATTTCTGTCTTAAATTCCACATGAATAAAGTTGCCCAGGTATTGATAAGATGAAATACAATCGGTCACCATTTTATTAAAATCAATGGGCTGTTTTACATCCGACTGATGGTTCATCCTGGTAATCTTGATCAATTCGTCGAGTATATTATTGATCCTTCTTACCTGAGAATGAAAGATATCAAAATAACCTAAGGCTGTCTTGTCTTTCACCTCTTCACGCGCTGCAAAATCCAACCCAAGCAAGCTGGTAATCGGCCCTTTCAGATCGTGAGAAACCCTGTAGAAAAAAGAATCCAGCTCCAGGTTTTTCTTCTCGATAATCTCGGCCTTTTCTTTTTGCATTTCTGCTTCCTTCTCAAGAGATTCTATCTTCGTCACCGCTTTGTAACTTTCGATGACCTTCATGGTCCTGGAATTTATGACAGAATCTTTCTCTTTTACATACTTCTCTAAACAGTTGAGAGATTCTGTCAGGTCACCTTTCTTCTTAGAAACCTGATAAAGAAGATAATAACAGTTGAATTTGATTAACGCAATGTTGTAAGTAGTACTTACCTCAAGTGCTTTTTGGATCATTTCCTCAGCAAGGTCCAACTGTTCCATTTCAATGTACAGCTGACCCAGTTTTCTTAATGTCATGCCAGTTCCCAGGCGTTCTCCACTCTCCTCATGAATCTTAAGTGCCGCCTGAAAATCTTCTTCAGCCTCCTGATGCCTTCCCGTTTTGGCAAATACCTTTCCCCTACCATATAATGCAAAAGCTAACCCTCTCACATCCTGATTTCGTTCCTTCATTCTGATGGACTCCTCAATCATACCCATCGCCTTTTCGATATTACCCTGGTTCAGGTAGATACCAGACAATGGGTTATAGGCATTTGATATCAGGTTTTCATCACCTACTTTCTGACCTGCCTTGATGCTGTTTTCGTATGAAATAATCGCACTGACATCATCTCCAAAATACTCGTAGATCGTACCCATGGACTTCTGAACCCGTGCGATGTTATAATAATCCTGATGCTTTCTGTAAATGGTAAGGCACTCCAGTAAATAGATAAGACCCAGGTTGAAATTATCCGTTTTATAATATATCCCAGCCATGCTATACATAGCATCAGCCATACCAGGTTCATTATCCAGTTTCTGATAAATCTTAAGGGCATTCTCTGCATGGTTGAAGGCAGTCTTGTTTTCGCCCATGATCATGTAAAAGAGGGAAAGTCTGCTAAGGCTGTCTGCAATCAGGGACTCCTCACCCAACTCTTTACTCAGGGTATATGCCTTCTCAGCAAGCTTTACACTCTCCTTCAGGTTATTGATCCTGTTGGCATAGGCCTGACTGAGTAGATCGGTGATACTACTTTTTGCGATCTCTAGTTCCATTTGAGCATTCTTGTTTGGCTAACTAATCCCTGCAAGAAAACGGTGTATGTTGTGCATGGTAGAATAAATAGTTAACCTTCAAACCTATGGATTTATCATACCAATTAGCATTAATGGTAAGTAAACAGGAATTTTTGGCGTTGAATGGGAGGCGGGATTGTGTTTAGGGTTTGGAGTTTTGAGTTGAGAATTGTTGTCCCTCCTCAGGTCCTGGTCAAAAGTAATTGGAATATTAGCAATTACACATCCCCAAAGGTTGGGTATAGAATGAAAAATGACACAGTTAATTGAACACAACCGTAAAGGGTGCAATAAGATGATCTAACCAATTAACTTAGAGAGTAATTAAAAGTTGATGTAATTTAAATGTAAAACCCCAAACCTCAAAACCCCAAACTCAAAACTCAAAACTCAAAACCCCAAACTCAAAACCCCAAACTCAAAGCACCACCAAAAAACCAATCCACAGTATACTCAGGAAGTGCCAGAATAAGCTTACATTATTGGCGAAGTTGATGCTGCGGGAATGGATTTCGAATTTTCTGATTTTTATTAGTTGTATTATCAATAAGGCCAATCCAATCACAATGTGCGTAAAGTGAACCACTAAAACAGGTAATAACAGGTCGGTTGGGACCTCCCCTACCAGTAACCCTCCCAGTGTACTCACCTGACTGATGCCGAACAGCGCTCCGTTTAAAATGACCAGCAACATCAAACCCTGGGCTCTTTCAAAGTGGTCATTTTTGAGATCATTGTTGACCAATACAAGAAATATACTGGACAATAAAATGCTTATGGTGCTGAACTGAAGGTACTTGGGCCAGGCGATCTCTGGCAGGCCTCTTACATTAGCGATGATCAGAAATGCTAAAAAAATAATTGTACTTGCACCAAGGAATAGAATTATACCCATTCTCATGGCTTCATTTTTTCTTTGTTTTTCGGTAAGTCTGGTTTCAACAATTTCCTTTACTTGCATAATTAGCTGATTTTCATGATTCAATAAGTTGGTTACCTCATAGCTACCGTCCATTCAAAGCCCTCTTGTAAGTTTCTAACGCTCTTTCGCGTGCAAACTTGTGTTCAACAATGGGTTCCGGGTAATCTGCTGTCTCTATTTCCGGCACCCATTTTCTGATGTATTTCTGTTGAGGATCAAACTTCTCTGCCTGTGTATACGGATTAAACACACGAAAGTATGGAGCTGCGTCCACTCCGGTACCTGCTGCCCACTGCCATCCACCATTGTTGGATGCCAATTCATAATCCAGCAGTTTTCTGGCAAAATAGGCTTCTCCCCACCTCCAGTCAATCAAAAGGTGCTTGGTCATAAAACAAGCCACAATCATTCTAACCCTATTGTGCATGTAACCAGTTTCATTCAATTCCCGCATTCCCGCATCTACGATCGGGAATCCAGTTTTACCCTGCTGCCACTTTTCAAACTCTTCTTCATTATTTCGCCACTCCACCATATCGTACTTCTGGTTGAAATTTTCATTAACGATATTCGGAAAATGCCATAAAATAGCACTGTAAAACTCTCTCCAGATCAGTTCATTAAGGAATTTCTCATTATGCTCATAAGCATGCTTCACCACTTCCCTGACACTCACGGTCCCAAACCTCAAATGCATGCTCAAACGGCTTGTGCCCTTCACTGATGGAATATCTCTTGTTTCATGATAACCTTCAATCACATCAATATCTATTTTTCGATCCGGAAAGCTGATAGCGGATTGGGTGAAGTCCATTTCTTCCAATGAAATGATTGGTACAGGTTCGGTTTTCAACCAATTGTCAATTGCTGCAGAAGGATAAGGCTCCAGTTTATTGGTTCTAAATTGATTTTTCCAAATTTTACTATACGGCGTATAGACGGTGTAGGGGCTGCCATCTTTTTTCACCACCTCATCTTTCTCAAAGATGAGATGATCCTTCTTTCCAATGAATTTGATTGCTTTCGATTCGAGCAACTGATATACGGCTTTGTCTCTTTTGATGGCATAGGGTTCATAGTCTCTGTTTGCATAAACTTGCCTGATATTGAATTCCTCCATCAAAGATTTCCAAACCTCCAATGGCTCTCCGTAGCGAGTTAGTAGGGTACTCCCAGATCTTTCCAGTTGTTCTTTGATCGCCAGAACTTCCTGATGAATAAAAGTGACCCTGGCATCATCTCTATCTTCTAATTCGTCCAGGATATTTGAATCAAAAATAAAAATAGGCAATACAGGATAATCACCCTTTAATGCTTCGTACAATGCATGATTATCTGCTAACCTCAGGTCTCTTCGAAACCAAAAAATGCTGATTTCAGTCTTGTTATCCATGAAACGAAATAAGTTTAAATGCCCAACAACGGGTTAAGCGGGAATGTTTAGCTTTTATGGTGAATAATCCGGTAAGCCATGTTTTTGAAAATAAAGAGATGAAAAGGGCTTACCAGAAACCAGTATAACCTGCCCATTAATCCCAACGGCCGGAAGGTGGCCGTTTGCATCAATTTATAACGATCACCATTATCCTTGATCTTAAACTCCAGCCATGCTTCACCTGGCAATTTCATCTCGGCAAACAAAAGTAATCGCCTCTCCTCCTTATTCACATACAGCACACGCCAAAAATCCAGTGCATCACCATTTTTGATGTCCTCTGGATGCCTTCTTCCTCTTCTCAATCCTACACCACCAACTATCTTATCCAACAGCCCCCTTAATTTCCAAAGAAAATTTCCATAATACCAGCCATTGTCCCCACCAATTCTCCATATATTGTTAATCACCTCCTCCGGGTTCCTGTCAAACATCATTTCCTGCTTATCGATGTAACACCCGTAAGTGGGCGCTTCGGCCTGTTCTATAAATAATTGATTGAACGTGGGACTGCTAAATGAATCTTTCCATGAACTCACCACCTGCTGCTGTTTTATTTTCGCCAGGGTTCTTTCAAGCGCTTCGGTATAACTTAATTTCTTATTGATATCCAGCAATTCATCCAGGTCATTTGGACGGGCAATGACTTCATTTTTCATGCTATCTACCAGGTTTCTGGCGAGAAAATAGGATGTGGCAGTTACAAAGTACAGCCACAGTGAAGATAACCTTGGAGTTAAAACAGGTACTATGATTATTTTACGCCAAAGTTTACGTACCCTGGCGTAACCCATCATCATCTCCTTGTATGGAAGAATGTCATTCCCAGCAATGTCCCATACCCTGTCATAGGTCTCAGGATAATTGAGCACACCAATCAGGTAATCCAATACATTTGCAATGGCAATGGGCTGACATTTTGTTTTAATCCATTTGGGAGCCACCATTATGGGAAGTTTCTCCACCAGGTCCCTGATGATCTCAAAAGAGGCACTACCAGAACCGATGATAATCCCTGCA
Source organism: Cyclobacteriaceae bacterium (assembly GCA_965243755.1). Taxonomy (GTDB): domain Bacteria; phylum Bacteroidota; class Bacteroidia; order Cytophagales; family Cyclobacteriaceae; genus JANSWY01. Next base: position 308,663 of record CBDEVW010000006.1, on the reverse strand, counting down.
CGCAATACTGTAACAGGCACACTGGTTCCTCTTAGAATTTGCTCCACATTCTTCCTGGAGTCAAGGTGCTGAGATAAGTCCTCGTCATTTGCAATTCCTCCCAGGTAGATTACCTGCCCTGCCTCGGTTGTACCAATATAGTTAGCAAAATTTGTTGCCGTAAGTTCCTCCAGTTTTTTAAAATCGCTCTGGTTGCTGGCCAGTGCATGGATTAAATAATACGCCGCATCTATATCCTTTGGCAGTGCTGACAGAGAATCTCTGTTTTGAAAATCACATTCAACCACTTCCACATTTTGTAGAAAAGATTCTGAAAAATCTTCATAATCAAATCTTCTTTTATCCCTTACCGGACAAACAACCTGATGGCCCTCAGTAACCAGTAAAGGCAATAACCTTCGCCCAATATATCCGGTCGATCCGGTAAGCAAGACTTTCATATTACAATTTAGTTACATGTGACAAACCACCATCCACCCCAATGATCTGACCGGTAATCCAACCAGAAGATGGTGACAGCAGAAAACAAGTAAGCTCAGCAATATCTGCTGGATTTCCAACCCTTTGTAATGGATGCCTGTTGGTCGCTGCTTCTATTTTAGGTTCTGAGGCAAGGAGTTTAGAAGATAAAGGAGTTTTGACTATGGAAGGAGCTATACCATTGACCCTTATATTGGGAGATAATTCAGCAGCTAATGATTTAACCAGTCCTTCGACCGCTCCTTTTGCCGCTGCAACAGACGCATGGAAAGGCATCCCTAAACTAACTGCTACTGTACTATATAAAACAATTGACGGTGCATCTGAATCTTTCATTAATGGAATTGCAGCCTGGATAGCTTTTACCGCGCCCAATAGATTAATTTGAAAGTCGTTGAGGAAATCTTTTGATTTTAAACTGGTAAATGGTTTGAGATTTATGGAACCCGGGCAATATACCAGGCCATCGATGGGATCACTGAATGGCAATTCAGCATCGCTGAGGACATCAAATTGATAATGAGAAAAATTAGATTGTGTTTCCGGTGCTGTACGAGATAGATTAATAATTTCGTCTCCTCTGGCAATTAGCTTGTTAGCTGTTTCTAAACCAATGCCGGAGCTTCCACCGACTATTAATATTCGTCTTGACATATTCGGGTTTTGGTGGTAAAACCATCCCGGTAAGCCAATTGTTTAGTGATTAGTGTCTGGATAAAGAAATAAATACTTCCTGCATTAGATAATCGTAGAAATCGTAAAGTAGTACCTGAAGTCCCATAGTGTTTGTTCGTTAAGTTCTGATTCTAAATTGTACAAAAAATCTGACTATTTCAGAGATGTTCGATTATTGGGACTTCAGGTTAGATAAACAATGGAATTTTATCGTTTAACCTAAATTTTATAATTTTTCAAAGTCTATATAGTATTATTCCAATATTAATTAATGGAACCAGTGACCCTTTTCATGAAGTCATTTAAGGCGTCTTTTTCTGGTTTACCCTCCTTGATGTCTTTGTTTACTTCAAGCGAGCCATAAAGATTGGATAACAACTCCCCGATCACATCCAACTCCTCATCCTTAATTCCTTTTGCATCAGCAAGGTGTTCCAGGAGTTCTATGGTTTCATTGACCCAATCTTCGTCATTCTCTTCAATGAACTTGATGACGTGTTTAATTATTGGTAACCTCATTTAAAATCTGTTTGATAACTTCTTCTTTATTTCCTGATTGTTGGGCGATTAGCTTTCCTCCTTTGAAACCGGCGAAGGTAGGTAGGTAATTTACATCAGCTAATTGCTTTACTCCTGGAAATTTTTCTGCATCTGCATAAATGAATTTGAAATCTTCATTCTCCTGGGCAAGTCGTTTAAACTTTGGTTTTACCAATCGGCAATTACCACACCATGTAGCACCAAACTGCACAATCACCTTTTCATTTTGTGCGACGATTTCCTGTAAATTATCTTCTTGTAATTCAATCATAACTTATTCTGTTTTGCTGCAAAGAAAACATCTCATCAATATAATTCAAATCGATAAAATCTATTTTACTATAGATATCATCAATAGCTAGGTGAGATCCAGGGTTGAAAGGTATGCTGGTTGTTTTTTGAGCTGCTGCAGTACCTCTGGTTGATTGGTTCTGGCAATGACACTGTTGATTTTGGGCTGATGAAGTCTGGCAATTATTCCCAGGTCGAAATTTTTGACGGTCTGAAAGATTGGAGACGATATGTCTGCCACCATCATGGCTACATTTCTACCGGTTTGCGCTAAAAGGCTTTCAATCATTTGTTCGATTGCGTGTTGATACCCCTCTTCATAGAAAATCCCCTCAATGGCCAGAAACCTGAATTCTTTAGCAATAAGTCTGTTGAGCAATGGTAACCTGGATAAATACTTCAGATAGAAATTACCCAATCCGGGGAGGTCATGGATCTTCCAGTTTTCAGAAGTTGCCTGAATACCAGCGACTATCTTGCCATCCACTTTATATACAAAATAGCTGTCCTCAAAGAATATATTTTCAGCGGAAAAGAATTTATATGATGAGTAAAATTCCTCTAATCGCTTTAGAATAATTCCCTGTTCTTCCGGAGTGGCTCGCTGTACTTTTAAACGGAACTTAGGTTTTATTCTACTATATAATATTGACGTGAATTTCCGAACCTGCTCAAATCCAAACCCTTCACAAATCACCCTGGAACGCTCATTTTCCGGATCAATGTAAGCATAGTGGATTCCGGGTTTCATTGAAAGCGCCTTTCCATCCAGGACAGACTTAATTTCATTTTTAATAGTGCTGTTGCCCACGGCAAATTTTCCAGAGTTAAAGGCAACTCTCCTGCGAATGTCAAACGCGAAGTATCTGATATAGTAATAGCGCTCATCGTCTATGGTCCTTTCAACCAGGCAACAAGTTCCTATCAAACGACGATTTCTTTCTATGGTAAGAAAATTTGGCTGAGGCAAGTGCATCAACTTTTCAGCAATTCTACCGTGTTGATAGACCATGCTTTTCCCGGGTGTACCAATGGGATTGTTTTCAAGTAATTTTTGAATGGTGGGAGTTGCCTTTTGATGCCTCTGCAATAACATGGATGGGAAACTAATACAGATTTACTTGTCAGGCAAAAAAAGAAGGTGCCCCTTCACAGTCACCTTCTATATAACCAAATTACACGCGTTAATCCTTAATGATAAAAACATTGGCAGCATGGCAAATCGAGAAAGATTAAACCATGTGCCAATGTACCGCCAGATAAGATTCTTTACTATTCATTACTGCACAAGACATCTCAGCGGTCTTTCCGGGTATCCTTATGTAAACAGCGTTCCCATGGCAATGATGAACAGCACTAATGCCACTATACCCATTCGTATCAAAATACCCCAATCGAATCCTTGACTTGTCTGCCGGAGACCTGAACCCAACTTCATATGATTATTGTCAATTTCCGTTTATAGTTTCTTTAGAGTAAAGATCAGACTTCCCACATTCTGATAAAAGTTGTGGCGGTGGACATTCAGGTGACACCATGATAGATCGATAAGATTTAATCAAAAAATATTGTTTTAGCAGTACTTGATCCAGCGAATATGTTTAAATTCTTAGTTCCAACAGACACGAGAACTGATGAAGAATTTAGCTGCATTTCTATTTGTTTTATTTGCTACATACTTTGCCTATGGTCAAACACCCGATTGGTTGATTGGGCAGTGGAAAGGGGAAGGAACATTATTTAATCAGGAGGCTAAATTTGAAATGAACTGGGCCTGGCAATGGAACGGTAAATTTCTTAAACTAAAATATACCAATCAGGTAATCAACGGTCAATACCCCAAGTTCGATGTTGAAGCGTACTATCAACTCAAGGAAGCCGGCAAATACCGGGGTTACTGGTTTGATTCGCGTGGCTCCTATGTCGAAGTAGGCTCAAAACTGAACACGGAAACTAAAACATTTACATCAGTGTGGGGATCGCCATCTACTGAGCAAGGAAGGACCGTTTATCAGTTGAATGAAGACGGCACCATGGTAGTGAAAGATTTTGTGCTGAGAAGTAACGGCTATGAGCTGTTTGGCAAAGCGGTCTATTCTAAATTATAGTGAGCTAAAACCACACCCATTACAATGCCTCATTTTACCCAATGAAACCATTCCGACAAATTGATTTTTGGCTTGCTACCTCTTTTGCAGTATCAATTATAATCAGTCTTTTAAGGGACTAAAAACATCTCAAATCCCTTCAACTTTGATACTACTTAAACTTATTGCAGGGAATTCTTGCAATACGATAAAGTGGCGATATCCGAAAAGCCATTCAGAGTAGGAAATAAACCAAATTATTCTAATTATGTCAACGCAAGCAGCAACAGCAACCAATGTATTGGGAGGATGGACACCCTATGAGCCTTTAAACGCAGAAGACAGGGAAATCTTTGAACAAGCAACCAATAAACTTGTTGGCGTAACATATACGCCGATATCAGTTTCGAAACAAATCGTAAAAGGTACGAATTACCGGTTCAAGTGTGATGCTTCAATGCCTCCTTCCGAAGTTATTTGGGAGGCTATTGTTGAGATCTACAAACCACTAAAAGGTAACCCCGTAATTACTGGAATAATCCGTATTTAATAATGATCATGGGCAGAGTCTTGTTTCATGAAGACTCTACCTTCGAACGGATCTTTTAGAATGCTTTTAACCCCATCGAGCATAACCAAATTCGTTGGCCCTTTACCAATGAGGAACTACCGTTGCTAATCGACATTGGCAACACATCGACACCCGTGTGTTTTCTCGGTGGGTAGCATGCGATCTTCCCAGATGGACCCAGTGACCTGTTGGTCTGAAATGGGTTCACCGGGGCGGATCGTTAAACCCATCTGCAGTTACAATTCTTATTTTAAGTACTTAATTAATTAACTCCAAATTACCGGGTTTGAACCCACTTTCTGAAACGCCAAATCAAGAGGTCAGTCATCGTCTTTGTATCAGATACCGCAAATGAGGTATTTATGACTATACCTTAATCATCTGAGGGAAATCCTCTTGTTTCCTGAGACTTTTGTTAACACAATAATTGAATTGATCCACAGCAACGAATTGATTCCAAAAAGTGTACGGGAGCCGTCAATGAGGCTCCTGTGCTATCCTGAACAACAACAAAATCAAATAATATAATGAAAGAAATAATCCTTAAACCTTCAATCGCTCTCCTGATTGGTATTGGTTTTGGCGCCAATGCTCAAACCGCTACGGTTTCAGTGTCAGGTGGTGAAGCAGTCGGATCCAATGGTACAGTTGGGTACAGCGTCGGACAGGTGCTAGATGAGTCATATACCTCTTCCAGCGGATCTGTGCATACAGGTATTATGGCTTCCTTTGAAATCATTCTCCTTTCTGATGCCAGTGAACAACCCCATGCGATCCAATTAAAAGCTTATCCCAACCCTACCAGTAACTACCTGGAATTAAAGGCAGATCAGGCAACTGGTGATCTCCAGTATCAACTTCTCGAAATTGATGGCAGAACAATCACATTTGGACGCCTCAATAACTCCAGCGCACTAATAGATATGACTTTGTTGCCCTCAAAGACATATTTCCTCAAAGTGATGACCAGCGATCGGGTGATACAGACTTTCAAGATTATTAAAAATTAACACACTACACACACGAGAAAACTATACAAATTATGAAAAAGAAAATAATCCCAATCTACCCAGCTATATTTCTCTTCATGTTACTGGTTTCTGGTATAGTAACTGCACAAGCACCTGAAAAAATGAACTATCAGGCAGTTGTAAGAGATGCCAATGGCCTACTTGTAGTAAACCAACAAATCGGCATTCAGATCAGCATCATTCATGAATTGCCTGACGGTACAGCTGTTTATGTAGAGACACAAACTCCAACCACTGGCAGCAACGGTGTTGTGTCCATCGTCATTGGTGAGGGATCAGTTGTTTCTGGCGATTTCTCCTCCATCGATTGGGGAAATGGCATCTATTTCATACAAACTGAGGTAGATATTAAAGGTGGAACAAATTACACTATCACTGGAATAAGTCAGCTACTAAGTGTTCCCTATGCACTGTATGCCAGGGAAGCAGAAAATACATTCAGTGGAGACTACAATGATTTGATCAACACACCCAATATCCCTGATTTTGATGGAGATTTTTCCAGTCTTACTAATATACCTACAGGCTTAAGTGATGGTGACGATGATACACAGCTTACGGAATCCGAAGTAGATGCATTCGTGGCTAACAATGGATATTTAACAGCAGAAGTAGATGGATCTGTCACCAATGAAATAGAATTACCTGATCAAACAGATAATGCCGGAAAATACCTGACCACTGATGGAACTGATCCGGCATGGACTAACTTAAGTGTGAGCTACAATGACCTGACTGACATTCCCGCAGACTTAAGTGATGGGGATGACAACACGCAGCTTACTGAATCCGAAGTGGATGCTTATGTGGCCAACAATGGGTATTTAACCGAGGAAGTCGATGGGTCCGTAACCAATGAAATTGAACTACCTGATCAAACAGACAATGCAGGAAAGTATCTGACTACTGATGGAACTGACCCTGCATGGACCAATATAAGTGTAAGCTACAATGACCTGACTGATATTCCCGCAGACTTAAGTGATGGGGACGATAACACTCAGCTTACTGAATCAGAAGTGGATGCTTTTGTGGCCAACAATGGATATTTAACAGAAGAAGTTGATGGGTCTGTAACCAATGAAATTGAACTTCCGGATCAAACAGACAATGCCGGGAAATACCTCACAACTGATGGAACGGATCCCGCATGGACTACTATCAGTGTAAGCTACAATGACCTGACTGATATTCCGGCCGACTTAAGTGATGGTGATGACAATACCCAACTCACAGAATCGGAAGTGGATGCATTTGTCGCCAACAATGGTTACTTAACTGCTGAAGTGGATGGCTCTGTCACCAATGAAATTGAGCTACCCGACCAATCAGGACATGCTGGAAAAGTATTGACCACTGATGGAACCGACCCTGCATGGACCACCATGAGTGTCAGCTACAATGACCTTACCGATGTACCAGCAAATATCGATACAGATGCAACAGATGATTTTGATGGGGCGTTCTCCAGTCTGACTGGCATACCTGCTGGTCTGAGTGATGGTGATGACAATACGCAGCTGACAGAATCAGAAGTGGATGCATTTGTGGCTAACAATGGTTACTTGACTGCAGAAGTAGATGGCTCAGTCACCAATGAAATTGAGCTACCAGACCAATCCGGACATGCTGGAAAAGTATTGACCACTGATGGAACGGATCCTGCCTGGACCTCCATGAGCGTGAGCTTTAATGACCTAACAGATCTTCCGGCAAACCTTGATACAGACGCCACTGATGATTTTGATGGTGCGTTCTCCAGTCTGACCGGCATCCCTGCAGGTTTAAGTGATGGAGATGACGATACGCAACTCACAGAAGCCCAAGTGGATAGCTATGTATCAAACAATGGCTACCTGACCGCAGAAGTGGATGGCTCAGTTACCAACGAAATTGAACTACCAACACAAACCGGAAATGCAGGTAAGCTACTCACAACAGACGGTACAGATCCGGCATGGACCACTCTAAGTGTGAGTTTCAATGACCTCACTGATGTACCCGTAAACCTCGATACAGATGCCACAGATGATTTTGATGGAGCATTCTCCAGTCTGACGGGTATACCTGCTGGATTAAGTGATGGAGATGATGACACCCAACTTACAGAGTCTCAAGTGGATGCTTATGTAGCTAACAATGGCTATTTAACTGCGGAAGTTGATGGGTCAGTTACCAATGAGATAGAACTTCCTGACCAATCCGGGCATGCCGGAAAATATTTAACAACTAATGGTTCTTCGGTATCATGGGCTACTGTTTCCGGCTCTTCACCTGGTGTAACTACCATTAGTGCCAATACAACACTGACTAATTCAGATGAGATTGTTTTCATTAATGGTGCTTTTACAGCCACATTCCCAGCATCACCAGTAGACGGACAAAGATTGGTGATCTGCGCTACAAACTCTAGTGCAGGAATCAATGGAAATGGCAAGTCTATTTATGTCGCTTTAGCTTCATTTACCTCCCTGACCTTCGCAGATGCATCTACCAACATGTATACATTCTATTACAGCAGCACATTAAATGCCTGGTTAGGAAATTATTAATCAATTAATCTAGACAACTAAACAAAGAAAATTATGTCCGCATTTATAGGAGAAATCAAAATGTTTGCAGGAAATTTTGCACCAAGAGGCTGGTACTTTTGCCAGGGTCAGGAACTCTCTGTTGCAGCAAACCAAGCTCTGTTTTCGGTGATAGGCACTGCATACGGTGGCAATGGACAGACGACCTTTAACCTTCCAGACTTACGAGGAAGGGTTCCACTGGGGACAGGAACCGGACCAGGTTTAACCAAGCGTACAGAAGGTCAGTTTGGAGGAGTTGAAATGCAGTCACTAACAGTGAATAACCTGCCACCGCATAATCATATTGTAAACAGCCAGCCAACTGTGAATAATAAATTATCGGTTGTTGGGTCAGGAACGATGAAGTGTTCAGGCAATGCAGGAAACTCCACAGATCCCACCAATGCCTTTCTAGCGAAAACCAGGGCAGTAGGTGGAGAGAATGTTTATACCACAGATTCTGCTCAGGCCACAGATAATCTCAATACTGCAGCCATTGAAATTACCAATACGGTTCAGGGTTCAGTTGACGTCAGCATACAAAATACCTGCCTCAACACAGGTGCCGGTACTCCGGTACAAAACATGCAACCGTGGACCTGTTTGAATTACATCATCAATTGGGATGGAATTTACCCAGAAAGATCATAAGACATACTATAGCAAGTTCGAGTTAAAGGCCTGGCATTATCGTCAGGCTTTTTTTATGGTCAAATTGAACCCCCTGCCATAATTTCCGACTACCCCTTGGAAATTATTTTTATTTAAGACAACTTTACCATTGACCAAACGTTCAGTCAATAAATGAGTCCAAGATCGAAAGAACAAAACAAACAAGTAAGGCAAGCAAGTATCAACAACATTCTTGATGCTTCTCTGGAATTATTTGCAATGAAAGGATTCGATGCGACGAGTATCGCCATGATTGCACAAAAGGCCGGTATCTCAAAAGGATTGCTATACAATTACTTTTCTGGCAAAGAAGACCTGTTAAAAGGGTTAGTCGAGCGAATGAATACAGCAGAATCTGACCTGATGCATGATGTCATAAGTGATCATCCCCTTAAAACGCTGGAAAATGTCATCAAACTGTTCTTTACCGAACTGCGGCATAATTATCAGCAATGGGTATTCATGTCGAAACTCATTGTGCAGGTAGATCAATTCGATTTCATCAAACAGATTACCATCGATAAATACAATGGTTACATCACATTGATTGAGCAGTTGCTCCAGGCCTCCGGACATGAAACTCCGAAGGAGGAAGCCAGAATCATTGCGGCACTTTTTGATGGAATTGGCTATCAGTACCTGCTTATGAGAGATAGTTATCCTCTCGACGAAATGGAGAATTATTTAATCAGTAAATATTGTACCAAATGAAAACTATAGCGCTTCTGTGCTGCATTGTAATCGGACATGCAGTTAACGCTCAAACTGCCACTGAAATCATCAAAGCGGCAGATGAGAAAATGCAGGGTAAAAGTAATCGTGGAAACATGACGATGAAAATAGTACGCCCAAAATGGACTAGAGAAATAAGTATGAAAACCTGGAGTAAGGGCACTGAATACAGTCTGGTATTGATTACCGCTCCAGCCAGGGATAAAGGAACGGCTACCCTCAAAAGAGAGAAGGAATTGTGGAACTGGCAACCAAGCATAGACCGTATCGTGAAGCTACCTCCCAGCATGATGATGCAATCCTGGATGGGCTCTGATTTCACCAATGATGACCTGGTCAATCAGTCTTCCATGGTAACTGACTACACCCATGAATTATTAGGAGACACAACTATTTCGGGATATGATACCTGGAAAATTGCATTGGTTCCTAAAGAAGATGCGGCAGTGGTTTGGGGTAAAATTGAGGCTTATATCTCCAAAAAGGATTACTATCAAATGATGTTTAAATATTATGATGAAGATGAATTCCTCACCAACACCATGATCATGTCAGACATCAAACAGGTAGGTAACAGAACCATACCTACCAGGCTCGAAATGTTCCCCGCTGAAAACCCTGATCAAAAAACGATCATCACTTATGGCAACTTTGAGTTCGACATTGACCTGGATGACAGTTTCTTTTCAATTCAAAACCTAAAGCAGGTACGTTAGCCTGAACAATTATGATGTATCTGAAACTCGCCTGGAGAAATATCTGGCGCAATCGCAAAAGGACCTGGATTACTGCTTCATCCATTTCGTTTGGAGTGTTTTTCGCAGTGCTGATGCAGTCCATGCAGCTGGGTTCCTATCAAAAAATGATCGACAACTCAGTTCGTTTTCTTACTGGCCATCTGGCCATTCATCAGGAGGAATACTGGGACGAACAAATATTGGACAATGGTTTCTCCCAGGACTTAATTGCCGAATTAACACTGGACAAAAATAGTGTCGATGTAGCTGTTCCAAGAATCAATTCATTCGCACTGGCTTCTTTCAAAGACAAAACCAAAGGCGTACTCATTAGTGGCATTGATCCTGAGAAGGAGGCACAACTGACGCTACTGGACAATAAGATCACCTCCGGAGATTACCTGACCGGAAAAGGAGCAGTCATAGGAGAAGGTCTGGCAAGCTACTTAAAAGTATCTGTTGGAGATACCCTGGTATTGATCAGTCAGGGATATCATGGAGTGAATGCTGCTGGCAAATTTTTTATTGAAGGTTTATTAAAGTTTCCAGTTCCTGAACTGAATCAGAGTGCGGTTTATTTAAGTCTGGAGGATGCGCAACACTTTTTTGGTGCACCTGGCATCATTACTTCCTACTCCCTCCTGCTTCAAGATGAATCAGATGTCCCGAAAGTACAATCGGTGTTGCAGACTCAGGTTAACAACAAAAACCTCAGTGTAATGAACTGGAAAGAGATGATGCCTGAATTGATTGAAGGGATAGAGTTGGATTATTACGGGGGATTGATCATGGTCTACATTCTCTATGCAGTGATTGGATTTGGAATATTCGGAACCTTTCTGATGATGACCAAAGAAAGAACCTATGAGTTTGGGGTGATGATTTCAATAGGCATGAAAAAGCTGAAAATCCAAACCATGGTAGCATTCGAAATCCTGATGCTGACCTTTCTGGGAGTTACAGTCGGCCTTCTGGCAGCTACACCACTTACGTTATACTTTCATCTGAACCCCATTGAATTCTCCGGTGAGGCGGCCCAGGCATATGAGAACTTTGGTTACGAACCCATTATTCCATTTGCACTGGAGTCTTCAGTCTATATAAATCAGGGCATAGCCATATTACTCATTGCCATTTTCCTTGGGATATACCCCATGATCGCCATTAAATCATTGAACATCACTAAAGCACTAAAAGAATGATCTTTTCATTATCATGGAAAAATATTTGGAGATCCAGGCAAAGGAGCCTGGTAGTTATCGGGGCTATCATTGTTGGTGTCTGGGCATTGATCTTTATGATTGCATTCTATAATAGTTTTGGAGCAGCGTTTGTCAGGAATGCCATCAATCATGAACATTCACATATTCAGATCCACCATCCCCAATACCTGGTGGAGCCTGACGTGAACTACCAGATCAACAATGAGGATAAAATTCGTGAGGCTGCCGCCCAGGATCCCAGGATCAAGTCAATTGTATCCCGAAGAAAGTTGAACGGTATGATTGCAAGTGCCAAAAACAACACAGGAGTGCAATTGTATGGTATTGACCCGGCAGAAGAAGAAAACACGACATCACTCCAGTCTCAACTGGTTGATGGCAGTTATTTTGATAAAATAAAAAGGAATCCTATTCTGATCAGTCAAAAGATTGCGGATAAGCTTAAAGTTAAAATACGCTCGAAGGTCGTCATTACTTTTCAGGACCACCAGGGAAACATTACATCGGCGGCATGTCGGGTGGATGGGATCTTTCAATCCAAATCTCCAAAAATTAATGAAGGCGTGGTTTACATGAAGAAAGAAGACCTCAATAGATTAATTGGAGCCGAAGGGGCTAATGAAATCGCCATGCTGCTTCACAACAATGAAGATATTGAGTTCGTTCAGGCAGATCTTGCTCAGCTGACCGATCAAAAAGTGCGGACCTACAAGCAAGTCGCCCCTGAATTCAATTTGATGGAAGAATCTTCGCTGATCACCAAACAGATCCTCACAGGCATTATTATGCTTGCATTGCTATTTGGGATCATCAATACCATGTTGATGGCCGTTCTGGAGAGAACCAAAGAAATAGGCATGCTCCGGTCTGTAGGCATGCACAAAAAGAGTATTTTTTCCATGATCATCCTGGAAACTTCCCTGATTGGACTGGTAGGGGGACCCATTGGATTAACACTAGGGTTCATCACCATTTACTGGTTAGGACAAAATGGTCTGGATCTATCGGTGTACTCAGCGGCTCTGGATGAGTTTGGGTTCGACACCATATTCTATCCCGAAATAAAAACCAGCACCTACCCCATTCTCATGATGGTGGTGATGCTCACCTCAATCATAGGAGCTATTTATCCAGCCATCAAGGCCATTAGATTAAACCCATTAGAAGCCATTAGAAAACTTTAAGCAAATGAATGTAATTGAAACATCAAATCTCGTCAAAACCTATAATCCGGACACCATACCGGTCAAAGCCGTCAACAATGTTAGTCTGAACATTGCTCAGGGTGAGTTTACTGCGATTGTAGGCCCTTCTGGTTCTGGTAAAAGTACCTTATTGAACATGATTGGAGGCCTGGACAACCCATCAGATGGAAAAGTCATCATTGATGGTGTTGAAATAGCACAGCTCAATGAATCTCAACTGACTGACTTCAGAATGCATAACATCGGATTTGTTTTCCAGTCTTACAATCTCATCCCGGTAATGACTGCAAAAGAAAACGTGGAATTCATCATGCTTCTGCAAAAAAAGGGGAAAGAAGAGCGTACAACCCGTTCTGCCGAACTAATGGATAAAATGGGTATCGCTGAAACCAAAGACCGAAAGCCGGCACAATTATCCGGAGGTCAGCAACAACGGGTAGCGGTGGCACGGGCGTTGGCATCCAAACCAAAGTTTATTCTGGCTGATGAACCCACCGCCAACCTGGATAGCCAGTCCACCAAAGCGCTACTCGATATCATGGCAAAGATGAATGAAGAGGAGAACATTACTTTTGTCTTCTCCACACACGATCAACGGGTAATTGAGAAAGCAAAACGTGTAATCACAATTGTTGATGGACAGATCCAGTCTGATGAAACCAACTAGTCTTACACTATTAATGCTGTTGTTTTCCTTGAATTGCCTGGCTCAAAGTGAACAGGAAGAGGAGAAAAAGTTGTTTATCGATGGATATGTGAAAGACATGGTCACGTTCACTTTCATTCAGGAGGCCGATTCTTCACTTCAGGACAACCTGATCCACAATCGCGTCAATTTAAAGTGGTACCCCAGCGACAAAATTGAAGGAAGGTTAGAGATCAGAAACCGGGTATTCACCGGGGACCTGGTCAGGAGTTTACCCAACTATGGCGAACTGATTGACATCAACGACGATTATTTCGACATGAGTGCAATGATTTCAAAAGAAAAAATTGTTGCCCATACGATGATCGACAGGGCCTACCTTAAATGGTCAGGAGAAAGCTGGACAATTACTGCCGGGAGGCAAAGGATCAACTGGGGTGTAAACCTGGCATGGAATCCCAATGATATTTTCAATGCCTATTCCCTATTGGATTTTGACTATGAAGAAAGACCAGGCAGTGACGCCATCAGGTTTGAAAAATACATAGGTTATGCCGGCGGATATGAAGTTGCCTTCAAATTGGCAGATAAGTGGGAGGAATTTGTGGGTGCGGGACTATATAAATGGAACATGGGAACCTACGATTTACAGGTACTTGGTGGATTTATGAAAAATAACCTGGTAACTGGTGGTGCCTGGGCCGGAAACATAGGGCTTGCAGGTCTCAAGGGAGAAATCACTTATTTCAATGACCTTAATTCCAGGTCTAAAGGAGACCTGCTGGTATCTGTTTCAGGTGATTATTCATTCCCCAATTCCCTATACTTCAACACATCCGTGCTTTTTAATAGCTATGTATCCCAAATGCCGCAAAATCCAATATTATTTACCAGTGCTGCCAACCTTGATGTTAGAAGCATTTCAAACACTACCTGGTCTGCTTTTTTCCAGAGCTCCTACAACTTACACCCACTGATTACCGGCAGCACTATGGTCCTGTTCTACCCTGGAGATCAGGGTGCGCTTATTGGTCCGATGATTACCTTCTCCCCTGTCGATAACCTTGATGTAAATTTGATCAGCCAGATGATCCTTGACCCTGGGCCGGATATTTACCTTTTTTATTTACGTGTGAAGTATTCGTTCTAAAAAAATCACAAAACTTTTTGCTAACATTTGGTTAAAAAGAAAAGATTTCGTTCATTTGTATCAGTCACCGCCCGGTGACTTAAAGACAGATGGTTGATGAATAGAAAAAGCGGACTTTTAGTCCGCTTTTTTTGTATCCACCCCCCTGAAACACCCTTCAGACACTAAAAAATAAATTACTTTCTATTTTATAGAAACAAATAAACTCATTCTTCGTAAGTTTATATGCAAAATAGAAACAAATACAATGAAAGGAACCAAAGTAGGTGAATTTGAAGAACTGGTACTGCTGACCATTGTGATCTTACAGGATGAGGCCTATATCCTTAAAATACAGGAAGAGCTAAAGACCCAGGCAAACAGATCCGTGGTGATGGGTGCTTTGCATGCTACCCTGTCCAGGTTAGAAAAAAAGGGACTGCTGCTTTCGGAATTGAAAGGGGCTACTCAGGAAAGGGGTGGTCGCAGAAAACGGGTTTACCAGCTTACCGCAGAAGGTAAATCTACCTTGTCAGAAATTTATGAAACCCGCAATAGAATGTGGGGACAAATTCCGGATTATGCGCTAAAGCTCAGTCATGTCTGATCAACAACATACTCCCCCACCTTTTGCCCTCAAGCTCATTCGGCTAATGTGCCGGGAAGAACTGGTGGAAGAAATTGAAGGAAACCTACTTGAGTACCATTGGATTCATTCCAGTTCCAAAAAGGTAAACGCACTCAAATTCTGGTGGCAGGTACTCACCTATCTACGCCCCTCAACACTCAAAATGTTAAAACTCAAAAACTCAGGACCCATGTTTATGTTTAATCCCAAAATTGCCGTCAGAAACTTAATGAAGCACCGGGTAAGTACCAGTATAAGTCTACTGGGATTTATTATCGGGCTCTTAAGTACTGTTTTTATATATTTCTACATCAGGACTGAAACCAGCTACGACAATTTCCACACAGATGCAGATCAAATCTACCGGATGCTCAGGAAATCATCCATTGATGGTTCTCCCTATAACATTGGGGTGACATCTGGTCCGTTTGCTGCGGCCTTGCTCAATGATTACCCCGCTACCATCAGGTCAGCAACCAGGGTTTATCCTCAGGAAGGGCTTATCGGCGTTGATGATAAGAAGTTTTTTGAGGACAAACTGATATTTGCCGACAAAAACTTTTTCCAGTTCTTTTCATTCCCCTTGCTGGAAGGTGACTACAAAACTGTCCTTCAACACCCCAACTCGGTCGTGATTTCCAGTGAAATTGCCAGAAAGTATTTTGGGTACCAGGACCCGATTGGTCAAACCCTTACCATGGACAATGAATATCAATTTGTGGTGACTGGCATCCTCGATGAATTTCCAGCCAAATCTCATCTTGATTTTAATATGGTATTTGCGATGGACCTGCTGGAGAAATTTGAATGGTTTGACAACTGGTGGAGCAATGGCCTGATGACATACGTCAATATCGCCACTCCACAGGAAGCAACACAGCTGGATAGTCAACTGCAGGATTTTATGAACAAATATTTTGCTGATGATTTTGACATGACCAATAATAGAATTGGTTTGCACACAGAGCCCTTGCGGGACATTTATTTCAATCATGACACCCGGTTTGATCGTGTGCAGCATTGCAATTTCAACAATGTGTTGATCGTTGGGGTGATTGGTATCATCATTCTGTTCATTGCCTCTTTCAACTATATCAACCTGTCCATTGCCATGGCTTTTAAGCGGGCCAAAGAAATTGGGATCAGAAAAGTGCTTGGTGTGGAAAAGGCCAGACTTGTTATGCAGTTTTTAGGAGAGTCAACGGTCATCCTGATTTTTTCATTCATCGTTGCGATCTCCCTTGCCATCATGCTTCGACCTGGTTTCAATGCCCTCTTTGATCTTGACATCATATTCAATTGGAGCAGTCCAGAGGTTTATATGTTTGGATTGGGGCTAATGTTAATCATATTGATTACCTCCGGACTATATCCTGCCCTGCTCATGTCGGGCTTCCATCCTTTGAACATTCTAAAGTCAGGTAAACTTCCTTTGGGTAAAAACATTTTGGTAAGAAAGGGCCTGGTGGTTACCCAGTTCGCACTCTCCATTTTTATGATCATCGCAACCATTATGATTGCGCTTCAATTGGACTACCTCCGATCCAAACCACTAGGTTATGATAAAGAATCGCTGATCATTGTGCATCTCAATAATCAGGAAATAAGATCCAGTTCCAAACTATTTAAACAGGATTTGTTAAAACATCCGAACATAGAATCTGTCACAGGTGCTTCGGGGGAGCCCGGAGGATTCCATGACGGCACAGTCTTAAGGATCAGTGAAAGTAACGCCGATCCCAAGGTAAGAACAGTGTTTTCTGATGCCGATTATCTCAATACCCTCAACATTCAAATCGCACATGGCAGGTCATTTGATAAAAAATATGCCAATGAAGACAGCATGGCCATGGTCATCAATGAAAAAGCAATGCATGAACTGGGCATGACACCCGAAGAGCTGATTGGCCGTGACGTGGAAATTCCAATGTTTGGGGTCAAAAGAAAGATAGTGGGGATTATAAAAAATTATCACTTCACAGCACTCAATAATAATATTGAACCACAAGCCATTTTAGCAGGGTTTGATTACAACAGAAGGTTTATCATCAGAGTTAAATCGCAGCACATCTCCGAAACAATAGACTACCTGCAAACTACATTTGCCAGGTACTCTCCGGAATACCCGATTACCTATCAGTTTCATGAAGAGGGTCTGGAAAGGTTGTACAAAGACGAACAAAATCAGGCCAGGTTATTTAGCTTGTTCTCAGGAATCTCTATCCTACTGGCCTGCATGGGGATATTTGGTCTGGCAGCCTACTCTGCAGAGCAAAGACAGAAAGAGCTTGGCATCAGAAAGATTCTTGGTGCTTCCGTGAAGCAGGTCATTTTTATTATTTCCAGGGAATTCATTTTTCTGGTTGGCTTTGCATCACTGGTGGCAATTCCAATGAGCTATATCTTCATGGAAGGATGGTTAGGTGATTTTGCCTATCGTATCAGCCTTTGGAGCAACTGGACGGTATTTGTTGCCGGAAGTCTACTGGCAGGGATAATTGCCTTCCTTACAATAGCCATCAAAACTTACAACACTGCTGCCAGTAATCCTACGAATTGTATCCGGTACGAATAATGATCAAAGGAATCAGTTTATTAGTCTCAAAATTCTGGTGGTCCCTGGCCCTGGTAGTTTCTTGTGACGCCTGTGGGGACTTTACGACAGTTGAACCTACTGAGGTAGCAATTTACGATCTCCCTCCTAGCCCAAAATTGGCCCTGGATCAAACAATTGATTTGTTGGAGAATGAAGAAGGGGTTGATAGTGTAAAGGTCACTGGAATTGTATTTTATGACCGGATTGCCACTATTCTATTTGATTCTGCAAGAGTGGAACGGTTAGGATTGGAGTGGGATGATCTCAATAACTGGCACAATGAATATGATGGAGAAAATGATTTATCCATGAACATCCAGCATGCAAAGGGTAAGTCTATCCCATTATCGGAAATTGCAAGTATACAGCTCAATCAGGTTCCTCACCGGCCAAACCATTATGATACCACACAAACTGAATGGAGCTGGGATAACCGAAATGCCGTCAAACTAACGATTTATCACAACAATCCTAAAAGTGAGATCTTGCTGATTTTGGATTCGGTATTTGATCAGGTAACTCAATCAAATCTTAATGACTATTTCAAGTATCAGGTGATTCAATAGGATTAAGGGCAAACCTGGTGATGTACCAGTCGTTATCTTCGGTTACTTTCAGCTCAGAGCCATGCAATTGCAGAATTTCTCTTACAATTTCCAGCCCAAAACCAATAGATTTATCCATATCAAACTTAGCCGCCTGATCATTTTTCATTGATGAGTTTCTCAACTCAAATACTGTCTGATCATCGATTTTTTTGATACTGCAATATACCACTCCATCATCCGGGGTGTATTTACTGACATTCGAAAACAGATTGGTAAGCACCTGCTCAATGCGATGAGAATCTGCTTTTACGAACAAGTCCTCTTCACAATCAAAGAAATAATTGATCTTTCTTTGCCCAATGACCTTTCTGAATTGTCTGCTGATGATGTTGGCAATTCTGGACAAATTCATTGTTGTGAGTTCGAGTTCAATTTTCCCGGTACCCATGGCCGCAAATTCCAGAATGGTATGGATCATTTCAATGGCTCTAACTGCAGAGTTTTCAATCATTTCCGCCATTTGCTCCCGATCTTCTTCCTCAGCTCCTGCTACATATGGTGCAATCCCTTTGATGACTCCCAGAGGGTTACGAAGGTCATGCGCCACATAGCCAATCAACTTCTTCATTCTTTCATTGGCCTGTATCAATGCTTCTTCTTTGGCCTGAAGCTCCAAAAATCTTCCAATCGAATTGGCCATTAGTGCGATAAACTCACGCTCATACTCCGAAAAACCATTGGGCCTTACCTCGGTGGAGGAAAAATTCAAAGTACCGAAAATCTCTTTATTGACATATATAGGTGCAGAAATGTAGGATTCCAATTTCATGTTGACATACACCGGGTGGTCCTTCATGTCTTCCAGTATGCCCACATGGGGAAAGCCAATCACTGATTTGGATCGATAAACTTCCCTGCAGTATGTACCGTCCAGCTCAAATACATCATTCTTCTTCAGCTGATCTTCCGGACTGCTGGCATTGCAAATAAAATATTCACTTCCCACAATCTTTGAAACAATCCCAATCTTCATTCCGAAGATCTCCAAACCTGTTTTCAGATATTCCTCAATTAAGTCATCAAACGACTCAAAGTTCATTACACTGAGGGCGTGAATCTTTTTGAGATTATCAGACATTGCTCGGATCTGATCAATTTCTGATTTTGATTCATCCATAGAAAAGTAGACCTGATTGTCTACAAAAGCCGGGTAGTTCATATAACTATTCAGTTTTATCCTAATTCTTTTTGGGATAAGTAAGGAGGAAAAGGCTAAGACTTGATAACAGTTAAAAAAATATCTCACTCCAACACCTGCGGTACAGTGTTTCATCTCAATCTCTTCCGCAAATTAGTGATTAGCATCAAGCCATGTGGAATTATTCTTTCAGACCATCGTATTATTCTTTGAACAACGGAATTTGCGGGTTAAACATAATTTCGGACTGATGTTAGATGATAACAATAAATCCGTGCTAACCTACATTTGTGTGTTTGTCCGTTATTCAGGTGGGAATGATTGTAACAATATTTTCACTATTTTCACCCTGGCACAACCAATAACAGCGATACATACATGGAATTACTGGTCGCCGCTATGGCAGGTATCTCATTTTTATTATTTCTGATCCATTTAAGAGGGTCGGACAAGGCCAGGTGGGTAGCTTTTTATTGGGGCTCACTACTCATTGGGGGAATCGCCATTCTGTGGGATGTCCAGCAATCATATGTCCTGATCGCATTGCTACCTGCAGCCATCAGGGTCATTACAAGGTACTGGTTCCTGCAATCGCAGACGTGGGATTCGTTGGTATTGCCATTTATAACACTTATTGCATTTTGGGTAGTCAATGAAGTCAGCGAATTAGTTGGGTACCTGTTGATAGCCTATGTTTTTGTTGAAATTTACCTCACCATTTCCTACTTCAATCGGATATTTAAACCACGTGGAATTGGTTTGTTTGCAGGTTCTGGCAAAAGACTGGACTGGTATCGAATCTTTCTTTTAAGTAACCTGCTAATGCTGGCTGGTATTACCGCACTATACCTTCCAGGTGTCAGCAGCAAACTTACACTTATTATCCAGTCCACTTATGGGTTGACCATCATATTGGGGGTTATTCGGTACAGCAATCCAACAAATGCCTTAAAACCATTTTTTGAGGAACAGAAATATGCCAAATCCAACTTGGATGAAAAAAGGAAATTTCAAATTCTGCAGGCCCTTGAAACCGAGTTGAGCAGCGGCTTTCACCTGGACAGCAATGCTTCATTAAAAACGCTAGCAAAAACGATTGGTACCTCTACCCACCAGCTGTCACAAGTCATCAATGAAACACGGGAAATGAGTTTCTTTGAACTGCTGGCTTACTACAGGGTCCGGGATGCCAAAAAGCTATTGAGGTCTCCGGACTTGCAGCACATCAAAATTGAAGACATTGGTGAGCGAGTAGGCTATTTATCTAAGTCTGCATTCAATACGGCATTTAAGAAAATCGCAGGCAAAACACCATCCGAATATCGTGATGGAGAGGTTCGGGAAGATAAGGTCGAACGTCTGAAACATAGGGAAATACCTGCTTTAAGGGACACCAGGAGTACATTTGAAGAAATCAAAAATTCAATGATCATGTTCTCCAACTTCCTTAAAGTTTATTTCAGAAACCTCAAAAGAAATCGAATCTTCACCCTGGTAAATCTTTCTGGGTTGATCCTTGGTTTCGTCAGTTGCCTGCTCATTTACATGTACCTGAAAGATGAGTTCTCCTACGATAAATTTCATGAAAGCGCTGAAAACATCTACCGGATTACATTGCAGGCGACCAACCCACAAACCAGAACGCCTCACCCTATGGCCCAGGCGCTTGTCAATGATTTTCCTGAAGTGATCAGCGCAGTTACCCTCACCCCTCTTTATGGTCCGGGACTGACGTTACAATCCCGGTACATCAGAAACCCTGAAAACAACACCATGTTTCGAGTGTCCGATGGTTTTGCCGCTGACAGTACCTTTTTTGATGTGTTTAGCTTCCCATTGGTCGCCGGAGATGAAAAAATGGCCTTAAAGTCACCAGGATCGGTAGTCATCACCGAATCCATGGCCAGGAGGTTCTTTGGCTCTACCGATGTTTTGGGCAAACGCCTGGAAGCTGCGGAGGACGGATCCTCCGGGTTGATCACAGGGATCATGGTGGACCCACCAAAGAACAGTCATTTTCACCCCAACTATATCATTCCCTACACTACCCTGAAGGCAGATTCTTCTAACAATCGGTGGATGAGTTGGTCTGATCCGGGGCACTTTAATTATATCCGGTTGGCTGAGGGGGCTGATCATAAGAAACTTGAGAAAGCACTTTCAGATTGGGTCCTGAAGTACAGTGATGGTGTGGAAAAGGAATTGGTTGAGGCAATTAAAGAAGGTTATGTGTATTTCGGCATTCAGCCAATAGTGGATATTCACCTGACCAGTCACCTGCGTTGGGAATTGGAAGCCAATAGCAGCATCATGTACGTGTACATTTTAGCAGGCACCATCTTGTTCATTCTGATCATTGTAGCCATTAACTTCATTAACCTATACACTGCCCGGTCAATGGAACGGGCCAATGAGGTAGGCATCCGCAAAACATTAGGCGCAACCGAGAGGACAATAGCCCAGCAATTTATCAGTGAATCGCTGATGACATGCCTGTTTGCCTGGCTCATTGCCTTTGGCTTAGCTGCTCTGCTTTTACAATATTTCAATGAGATCTCAGGTAAATCTATCAGCTACAAGGATTTACTGGCGGCTGATACACTTCTATTTAGCTTAGCTGTGGTGGCGCTCATTGGTTTAATCAGCGGCCTTTATCCTGCAGTAAGCATAGGTCGCGTAAAAGCCATTGAAGTGATGAAAGGTAAATTTGTCAACCAGCAACAAGGTGCATGGAAACGGAATGTACTGATCACAGTTCAATTCACAGTAAGCGCTATCCTCATATTCGGCAGCATCGTGATCTTGAGACAGGTGGAATTTCTGGAGTCCCAACCACTCGGCTTTGAAAAAGAACATTTGTTGGTCATGGAATTACACACCAATGAAGAAAGACAATCCAGAGAAGCCATTAAAAATGAATTGAATAAGATCAGTGGGGTCATGGCTACTGGTGGAATATCCAATGTCCCTGGTGGACAATTCAACCAAAACGACCTGTACCTGGAAGGGAATCCTTTTGAAAGAGTACCAGCCAGCGAGCTATGGGTGGACTTTGATGGTTTGCAGGCATTAGGCATTGAACTGGCTATGGGTCGCTGGTTCGACAGATCCAGTCAGATGGATTCTACAGCTCGTAATTACATTGTCAACGAAACGGCATTCAAACAGCTCAACCTCGAAGATGTCAACAGTCAGGTCATGTGGAACTGGGAATCCGGGGCAAGAAAAGGGACTATTGTTGGAGTAATGAAAGATTTTAATTTCAAATCTCTGCACGAACCTGTAAAACCGATCGTAGTGACTGTTGGGTTGGGCGCACTCAATAATATTTTGATCAGGATTAAGGGGCAAAATGTCAATGAGACCATTCAGGCCATTGAAAAAATTCACCAGCAGTTTGACGCACAATTTGCTGCAGACATTTCTTTCATGGATGATCGGTTAGAAAGGCTGTATCAGTCTGAGCGGAGAGCTTTTCAGGTTTTCAACATTTTCGCAGTAATCGCCCTAATTCTTGCTTCCATGGGACTTCTGGGGATTGCGTATCTGGTCATTACACAGCGTACCAAAGAGATTGGCATCAGAAAAGTCCTTGGCGCCAGGGTGATGGATTTGCTCTGGATGGAAAACAAAGCATTCATTAAAATTATAGGGATTGCGGTGATTTTGGGGTTACCCGGGGCATTCCTCATCATGCAACAATGGCTGACAGAATTTGCATATTATACCAGTATTGGCTTTCTTCCATTCCTGGTTACCGTGATAACATTATTGGCTGTCGCTTTTTTCAGTGTCAGCCTGGCGATACTGCAAACAATCATTAAAAACCCAAGCCAGTCATTAAGGTATGAGTAGGGTTTTTAATAATTTAGGATCTTGGATTTTGGATCTTGAATCTTGAATCTTGGATCTTGGATCTTGGATTTGGAATTTAGGATTTTGGATCAACAGTTTCCGGGGAAAATTAATTGGATTAAGATTATTGAGGTAAGCTTGCGCGAAAAGGGACATTGGAGAGCCGGGTGCTAATAATTTCCCAAAGACTTTTTCCCGGGGTGTCGAACCGCAAGTCTGATTAACAAAGAACTAAATATAATTTGATTACAATAAACGACATTTTAACCCAAACTAATCTGGAGCCTCAGCTAATTGAGGAAATTGAATCATTGGGTAGGTCCAGAAAAGTCAAAGCCGGTCAGGTAGTGATCAGCCCGGGAAGTCATACCAATGAAATGCCTATTGTAATCGAGGGGCTATTGAAGGTAATGAGAGAGGATGAACAACACCATGAAATCCTACTATACTACCTGGAAGGTGGAGAAACCTGTGCCATGTCCATCACCTGTTGCCTGGAAGGAAAAAAAAGCAAATTCAAATTAATAGCAGAAGAAGACTCATCACTGTGGATGATTCCTACTGTTCATATGGACAGCTGGATTCAAAAATATCCATCCTTCCGAAAATTTGTATTCAAGGCCTATCAGGACCGATTTGATGAGTTAATGGAGACCATCGATAGCATTACTTTCCTCAAAATGGACGAACGCTTGTATAAATTCCTCCTGGATAAAAAACAAGCCACAGGAACCTACATCATCAATATGACCCACGAGCAGATTGCAAGGCAATTAAATACATCAAGAGTGGTAGTATCCAGATTACTCAAACAATTAGAAAAAGAAGATAAGATCGAACAACATCGGAATAAGATAGAAATACTCTAGGCAGTATGTTACAATTGTTACACATAGCACTTTTTCTTCCACGTAGTTTTGCTGCATAAGAATTACGACTATGATGCAATTGATCCAAAAAATATTTCCAATTACAGAATGGCTGCCTAACTACAAAAAAGCCTATTTCAACAAAGATTTATTTGCCGGTCTTACAGTGGGTATTATGCTCATTCCTCAAGGAATGGCTTATGCATTAATTGCCGGACTTCCTCCGGTGTATGGATTGTATGCTGCAATAGTACCACAGTTGATCTACGCATTACTTGGAACTAGCAGACAATTGGCAGTCGGGCCGGTAGCAATGGACTCCCTGCTCGTAGCTGCGGGCGTTTCCGTGCTGGCTACAGAAGGATCGGAAAGCTATATTGCTTTTGCGATTTTACTGGCAACTTTTATGGGGTTGTTTCAGCTGTTACTAGGTGTTTTTAGAATGGGATTCATCACCAACTTACTTTCTAAACCAGTAATTAGTGGATTTACCTCTGCAGCAGCCATTATCATTGCGCTCAACCAACTACAACACCTGTTGGGTGTTGAGATAGGCAAAAGCAATCGTGTATTTGAGATTGCATGGTCTGCAGTGCAGCAAATCGGGAATACACATCTGGCGACCTTTTTAATTGGTGTTTCGGGAATTGTAATCATAAAATCAGTTAAAAGAATACATAAGAGTATTCCTGGCGCCTTACTGGCGGTAGTTGCAGGCACGTTGGTGGTTTATTTACTACAGCTGCATCAAACTGGTGTTAGCATTGTACAAACAATTCCGCAAGGACTTCCATCTTTTGTAATGCCGGATCTCTCGCTTGGGAAATTTTCGGAATTGATCCCGTTAGCGCTTACTATCTCGGTAGTAGCGTTTATGGAAGCCTATTCTGTTGCCAAAGCCGTTGAAAGCAAACACAGAAACTATAAAGTCAGAGCCAATCAGGAATTAATTGCACTGGGGGCGGCCAATTTTATCGGTTCACTTTTTCAATCCTATCCTGTAACAGGGGGTTTTTCAAGAACAGCGGTCAATGATCAGACAGGAGCCGTTACACCTCTTTCATCAGTGATCAGTGCGGTAGTCGTTGCGTTGATCCTGATATTTCTAACACCGCTTTTCTATTACCTCCCTAAAGCCATTCTGGCCTCAGTGATCATGGTAGCAGTAGCAGGACTGATTGATTGGAAATACACCATGCAACTTTGGAGAGACAGCAGGATTGAATTTGGTCTGTTGGTTGCAACATTTCTCATCACCCTGAACTTTAGTATGGTTCCAGGAATTGTCAGCGGTATTGTGTTGTCCATTTTGTATCTGCTTTACAAATCAGCATACCCTCACATTGCCCGTTTGGGTAGAGTAAAAGGACATCATGAGTTCAGGAATATCCATCGATTTAAAGACCTGGAGGTCTGGGAGCATGTCATGATCCTTCGGGTAGATGCTCCATTAACATTCATCAACATCCAATACTTCAGGGAATACATTGAAAACACCCTGAGAGATTCTAAGGATAAAATCGAATCCATCATTCTTGATGCCGGACCGGTAAGTCATCTGGATGCAACGGCTTCCCAGGGCATCAAGGACCTGCTTGCTTTCCTCGACGAAAACAACATTGAATTCCTTTTATGCGATGTGATTGGCCCTGTTCGGGATATACTTCATAAAACCGGACTACAGGAGATCATCCGAAAAGATCACATCTTCCTGGACCTAAATGAGGCTGTCAGGTACGCAACTACCCATAGTGAAGGCAGGTACAGTCAGTACGCCCTGCAGTCCAATATCACTCAGTAACAATTGTTACAATCCCGGGATTTACATCTCCGTACATTTGAATAGTTAAAATCTTAAAGAACTTATTAGCAATGAAAATAGAACAAATTTATACAGGTTGCTTAGCACAAGGTGCTTACTACATTGAAAGTGCTGGTGAAGCCGCGATCGTAGATCCATTAAGAGAATCAAAACCGTACATTGATAAGGCGACAAACGAAGATGCTCAAATAAAATACATCTTTGAAACGCATTTCCATGCAGACTTTGTCTCAGGCCATGTGGACCTTGCCGACAAAACCGGTGCAAAGATCGTTTATGGACCTGGAGCTAAAACCTCCTTTGAAATGATTGAAGCTCAGGACGGACAGATCTTTCTGCTTGGGGACATTAAAATAAAAGTGCTACACACACCAGGTCACACCCTTGAAAGTGCCACTTACCTGGTGATCGATGAGAAAGGAATGGAGCATGCTTTATTCACGGGTGATACTTTGTTCATCGGGGATGTTGGTCGTCCTGATCTTGCTCAAAAGGGAGACATCACTCAGGAAGACCTGGCTGGAATGCTTTATGACAGTCTAAGACAGAAAATAATGCCACTTCCCAATCATGTAATAGTATATCCGGCCCATGGTGCAGGGTCTGCATGTGGTAAAAACATGAGTAAGGAAACCAGTGATTTGCTTGGCAATCAAAAGAACACAAACTATGCGTTGAGAGAGGACATGACTAAAGAAGAATTCATTAAAGAAGTCACCGATGGGCTGCTTCCTCCACCTCAATATTTCGCTCAAAATGTTGCAATGAACAAAGCAAAAACTGTAGGTCTTGACCAAGTACTGGAAAAAGGCAATGTAGCACTTGATATTGATACATTTGAAGCCATGGCCAATCATGAGGGGGCACTGGTACTGGATACCAGAACGCCTCAGCAGTTTGCCAAACAACATATACCTAATTCCATATTCATTGGCATAGACGGTAGTTTTGCCCCATGGGTAGGAGCCCTCATCCCTGATCTTCAGCAACCAATTGTATTTATTGCTGAGCCGGGTAGAGAAGAAGAAGTTGTCACGCGACTTTCCAGAGTAGGCTATGACAACACCCTGGGGTACTTGAAAGGCGGAGTTGAGCAATGGAAAAAATCAGGTAAAGAAACTGAAAGCATCGTATCTATTCCGGCAGAACAATTTGAACATCAATATCTACAAGGCAATATTAAGGTGATAGATGTCCGAAAACCAGGAGAATACGAGGCAGAGCATGTAGAAGGCGCGATCAACCTCCCACTTGACTTTATCAATGAAAACATGAAGGATTGGTCCAGAGACGAATTGTCTTATGTACATTGCGCGGGTGGTTACCGATCTATGATCGCATCATCCATATTAAAAGCAAGAGGTTTTCACCATATCATTGATGTACAGGGAGGATTCAAGGCAATTGCTGAAACAAGCGTACCAAAGACCAACTACGTTTGTCCTTCTACCTTAAAATAATCACATAATCTAAATACAGGTTGAAAAATATACTCCTGAGACACCTCAGGAGCATTTCAACCCTCGAAGCAATACAATAACTGTCTATTCGGGTAATCAATTTACTGTGTAACAAATGTTACAACACAGCCCTGCTATACCCGGTAGCTTTGAAAATAATTTTTAAAGTAACCATGAACGAAATAATAAATTATATCAGTCAACCCTGGCCATGGTATGTGGCCGGTTCGATCATCGCCCTAGTGATGTTCACTTTGATGATATTAGGAAATAGCTTCGGCATATCCTCCAACTTACGAACGGTTTGTTCCATTATTGGTGGAGGAAAGCATTGCGAGTTTTTTGATTTTCACTGGAAGAGCCAGACCTGGAACCTGATTTTTGCTATTGGGATGGTCATCGGTGGGTTTATCGCCAGCTCCTATCTGACGCTGGATAATTCAGTCAACATTTCACAAAATACTATCGCAGAGCTCAAAGCACTGGGATTTGATAATCCTGGTGAGAACATCATTCCTGTTGAATTCTTTCACTGGGAGAACCTTTTTACGATAAAAGGATTCATAGTATTGATTGTAGGCGGTTTCCTGGTTGGATTTGGAACCCGATATGCCGGAGGGTGTACTTCAGGGCATGCCATTAGTGGATTGAGCGACCTGCAGCTCCCCTCCCTCATTGCAGTTATTGGCTTCTTCATCGGAGGATTGCTCATGACTTACCTCATTCTTCCATATTTATTCACCCTTTAATTCTCAATCAGCAATGAAAATATTCAGATACATATTCGTGGGGATCATTTTTGGCATCACGCTTACCAAAGCAGAGGTCATTTCCTGGTACAGAATTTATGAAATGTTTCGATTTCAATCATTTCACATGTTTGGCGTTATTGGAACCGCTGTTGTTCTCGGAATAATTGCAGTTCAGGTAATTAAAAGAACAGGAATGAAAGCCGTCGATGGAACTCCTATTGTGCTCAACCCTAAACAGGTTAGTATCCCCAGGTACCTGATCGGCGGTACAATTTTCGGCCTGGGATGGGCAATGACTGGAGCCTGTCCGGGACCTATGTTCATATTAGTCGGTAATGGCTATTTTGTAATTCTTGCAGTGATTGCCAGTGCGGTTTTAGGGACCTATGTCTATGGGCTGCTCAGAAACAAACTTCCGCACTAACATGCAACTCAAAGAGGTGCTTCTGACCATTACCAGGCTGACGATTTACCTGTCAGCCCTGGTAATACCTCTGACACTCTTAGTCATATTGATGGGTGTCAATCCCGGGCTTTTTTCAAGTGAACGGCAGCAATCATGGAAATTACCTTCAATAACCCATGACCTGCCTGCAGGAAAGCATGGCAAACTCATTAAGTATGGGCATTTGTTAGCCACAGAAACTCATCAATGGATGGGGCCTCAGGTGAAAAACCCGGCACACCGATTTGCTGGTAATAACCTCACCTGCAGTAATTGCCACCTGCAAGGAGGCACCAAAAAAGGAGCCATTTCCTGGATTGGGGTTCCACAGCGATTCCCTCAGTTCCGGGCCAGAGAAAATAAAACGGTCACTGTGGAGGACAGGATCAATGGATGCATGGAGCGCAGTATGAATGGAAGAAAATTGCCGGAAGATTCAAAGCAAATGGAGGCGCTGGTGGCCTACATGGAATGGATCAGCAATGACCTTCCCGAAGACAGTCTCTTTGCCTATCAGGGAATGACTCCTATCAGGATACCCACTGTTGCAGCTGACACTGTTAAAGGAAAGGCTATTTATGAAGAATCATGCACGGTTTGTCATGGCAGCAATGGAGAAGGTGTCTGGAATGCTGACCAAACGGCCTATCAATTTCCGCCATTGTGGGGCAATGACTCCTACAACCATGGAGCGGGGATGCACCGGGTAATCACTGCTGCTACCTTTATCAAAGGAAACATGCCCTGGGGACAAGCCAACTGGGATAATCCGGTATTGTCGGATGAGGAAGCATTAAATGTTGCGGCTTACATCAACAGCTTTGAACGACCATTGAAGGATGATACGGACAATGACTTCCCCAACTTAAAACTAAAACCTGTTTCGACCCCATATGGCCCATGGCAGGACCCATTTAGTGCATCTCAGCATAAGTATGGCCCTTTCCTCCCGATCATCAGCCATTACCAGGAACGCTACAAAATCCACAAAACGAAATGAGCAAGGCCGGCGGAATAATAATATTGTTAATTATATCCTTCAACGCATGGAGTCAGACCGGTAAATACGGTAGTATTGAGGGGCAGTGGCGCAATTACTGGCTAAGTAGTTATAACAAGAAGGAGCTCAAAGATTTCAGGGCGCTGGCTACAGGGTTAAAACTGAAGTATAACCTGTCAGTAGCCAACCATTTCAAATTCTCCACTGCGATTTACAGTTCATTCAATCTAAATATCCAGGACCTGAGCATTCCAGATCCACAGACTGGCAGAACCAGCAGATATGCATTGGGACAATTTGATCTACAGGACCCCAACCGGAGGCTGATTGTAATCCCGGGAGAACTGAACATTTCATATAGCACAACAAACCACTCAATGGCAATCGGCCGTATGAAACTCAAAACTCCTTTTATTAATCCCCAGGATGGGAATATGATCCCGACGCTCGTGCAAGGTGCCATGTATACCTACCAAAATAAGAACAACTTTAAAAGCCAGGCAGGCATATTGAACAAGATTGCTCCACGTTCTACGGCCGGTTTCTTCAACATCGGTGAATCCATTGGGAAATATCCCGTGGGGAGAAATAATGAAGGGCAAAAAAGCCTGTATGCCGGAAATACCAATTCAGATTTCATACTTTTTGGTCATCTGCAATTGAAAGCCACCGATAATTTTAAAATTGATGCGTGGAACTTCTACACTGAAAATGTATTCAATCACTTCTATCTCAAACCAACCCTTCGCCTTCCCAACCAAAACATGTCCATCAGTGCCGAATGGTTGCATCAGGACAAAATAAAAAATGGCGGCAACCGCATTGACTCTCTTGCTTATTATCAGGATAATGGTGCTGACGTAGCGGGGATTGAGGTTGTGGCATCCCTCCAAAAAACGCAACTATCGGTAGGTTATGACCACATTTTTAAACGTGGTAAATTTCTATTCCCTCGTGAGTGGGGCATTGAGCAATTGTTTAGTTTTCAAAAGAGAGAGCGCACCGAGGGTAGTGCGTCTAATGATGCAATAGTCGTACAATACAAAAGAAACTTCCAGTGGAAAAACCAACTATTCAAAACAAATCTAAGTTTAGGAAGGCACTGGAAACCATTTCCGGGTAATGCGAAGGAAAACAAATATGCCATGCCTTCGTATAGTCAGGTTAACGTTGACATTTTTTACCAGCATAAAAAGATCAATTTTTTAAACCCGGAACTCCTCATAATCTATAAAAATGCTACACGAAACACTCCTGACAATCCCAATTTTTACTTCAATAAAGCTGATCAGTGGCTAATCAATTTGATCGTTAACATCAATTTCTAAGGATCAAAAAATTGATTATATTGCACAACTGATAGTATTACTATTAACATTGCAAGTAATTGCTTTTAATGGAACAGCTTTTATCTAATGTGAGTATTCAGGTGAACAAACATCTTCACCTCAAAGACCCTGAAACCAGTGATCTGGGTCGGAAAATCATCAATGGCAGCATTGAGCTGATTGATGACATTGGGTTTGAGCAGTTCACATTCAGGAAGCTGGCACTTCATATCGGAAGCACGGAAGCTTCAGTATACCGTTATTTTGAAAGTAAATATAAGCTTCTATTGTACCTCTTCAACTGGTACTGGGCATGGATGGAGTACAAAATGGTTTTTGCGCTGGCCAATATTAGTTCTGCAGAAAAGCGATTAACCAGGGCCATCACATTACTTACTGAGCAGGTGGAACAAGATGGGAATTTTGAGCACATCAATGAAGTGAAGCTCTACCACATCGTGATCAACGATTCTGCAAAAGCCTACCTGACCAAGGAAGTTGACGTGGAAAATAAATTTGGCGTGTTTCTGAGCTATATAAAAGTGGTACAGGAAGTAGGTGACATCATATTGGAGATTAATCCGGACTACAAATACCCACATATGCTGGTAAGCAGCATGATAGAAGGCGCACATCATCAGCGGTATTTTGCTGAGCACTTACCAGGGCTGACAGACGTCATTGAAGGTGAGGACGCTATTACAGATTTTTATAAGGACCTGGTGTTTAAAGCAATTGAGAAGAGATGAGACACCTTGGACTAAATAGCAGTACTAATGGTGGCGTAAGAAGTGCTTTGCGTACATTCCTCCTGTTTTTTGTCATCATCTTTTTTGCCAACAGCTTCATCACCGAATACACTTTCTATCTTGATGATGATCTGATTGAGCAGATGGAAATGGGCGAAGAAGAAACGGAAAGTGAAAAGAAAGAAAACAAAGAGGAAAGCGAACTGGATGATTACATTCATGCGCTTTTCAAGCAAAAACATTATTCAAATCTGATCACACCTTCTCATCAGAATGAGCAACTGAAATGGCAAAGCCACTCGGTTGAAATATTAACACCTCCTCCAGAGCTGGCCTAACGCGCAGAAGTGCTGGTCCAGGCAGGATTTGGCACCATACATTGTTCTTTATTTTTTAACAATTGCATGATTAAATTTGATCATCATGCTATAGTCACATCTTGTCTGTACAAGCAGACATAAAAACATTTATATAAAATGAGTACACAACAAAAAACAGGTTTCTTTTCTCACTTAAAAAATGACCTACCTGCGAGTATTGTGGTCTTTTTGGTGGCAGTTCCGCTGTGTTTAGGAATTGCTCTTGCTTCAGGAGCACCTTTATTTTCCGGAATTATTGCGGGAATTGTAGGTGGAACCGTGGTAGCTCTCCTAAGTGGTTCTCCTCTGGGAGTAAGTGGTCCTGCAGCTGGACTGGCAGTAATTGTATTAAATGCAATAGAAGATTTAGGAGCATTTGAAACGTTCCTGATAGCAGTAGTGATTGCTGGTGTCATTCAAATTATACTTGGTTTTCTCAAAGCCGGTATCATAGGATATTATTTCCCCTCATCTGTCATCAAAGGGATGCTTTCAGGTATAGGGATCATTATTGTATTGAAGCAAATACCGCATGCCTTTGGGTACGACAAAGACCCTGAAGGTGATTTCAGGTTTTTCCAGGCAGATGGCCATACTACATTTAGTGAGTTCGGGTACATGCTTGATTCAGTCAGCGCTGGCGCAGTGATCATTGCGGCCATTTCTATGGCAGTCCTGATTTTATGGGAGCAACCATTTATGAAAAAAATTCCAGCCTTCAAAGTGATCCAGGGACCATTGGTTGCAGTAGTTCTTGGTATTATTTTGAACATTTTCTTCAGAGGAATGGAAGGATTTGCCTTAAAAGCAGATCAAATGGTAAGTATTCCTGTAGCAGAATCCATTACTGGTTTCTTCGGACAATTCACCACACCTGATTTTGGCCAGTTGGCTAACCCCCAGGTATATATAGTTGGTTTAACCATTGCTGTTGTAGCCAGTCTTGAGACATTACTGTGTGTGGAAGCAACTGATAAGCTGGACCCTCAAAAACGTATTACACCAACCAACAGAGAATTATTAGCACAAGGTGTGGGTAACATGGCTTCTGGTTTAATTGGAGGTCTTCCTGTAACTCAGGTAATTGTAAGAAGTTCTGCCAACATTCAGTCTGGTGGTAAAACAAAAGCCTCTGCGTTTTTCCATGGTATTCTATTATTGGTTTGTGTAATGTCTATTCCACATATTCTAAACCTTGTACCATACGCGAGTTTGGCAGCTATTCTTTTTATGGTAGGTTATAAATTAGCCAAACCTTCCCTATTCAAAGAAATGTACCGAATGGGAAAATCACAGTTCATTCCATTCATGGTAACTATTCTAGGAATTGTATTCACAGACTTGTTGATTGGTATTGGATTAGGATTGGTTGTTGGTATAGTCTACATACTTTGGAATGACTTTAAAACACCATATCACTTCGATCCAAATAACTATGTGAAAGGTGAGCCGGTAAGAATCCAGTTATCTGAAAATGTAAGTTTCCTTAACAAAGCTGGGATCATGAGAACGTTGAACTTGCTACCAGACGACACTCATGTAATTATTGATGCCAGCAAAACCAGAACGGTCCATCCGGATGTATTAGAAATCATTGAGGACTTTGAGCAAAATGCCAAAACCCGGAACATCAAGGTGGACTTCCAGGCATTGGAGCATAAAAAACCTCAGGATTCCATGAAGGACATTGGGCACCTTGTGTTGAAGAAGGATCCGAAGAAAAACAATAAAAAAAGTAACGAAGAACTAGTTCAATAACCAAAACATAAACGCATCATGCAAACAGAATTAGATAATAGTAAAACACTTACTGCAGATTCACAGGCAGCTATTACTCCGGATATGGCCATTCAGTGGCTAAAGGATGGCAACAAAAGATTCGTGGACAAACAAAGGCTTAGCCGTAACCTCAATGAACAAGTAGCCCAAACCGGTGGTGGACAATATCCATTTGCAGCTGTCCTTGGGTGCATTGACTCCAGGGTTCCTGCCGAAGTAGTCTTCGATCAGGGCATTGGTGATATCTTCACCGCTCGTGTTGCAGGAAACTTTGTGAATACAGATATTCTTGGAAGCCTGGAATTTGCCTGCAAGGTAGCGGGTTCAAAAGCGATATTGGTACTTGGACACACGCATTGTGGTGCGGTAAAAGGAGCGTGTGACAATGTAGAGCTTGGAAACCTCACCAGCATGCTGGCCAATATCAAACCTGCGGTAGACAGCATTTCAGAATCAGGTGACAGAAGCTCCAAAAACCCTCAGTTCGTACAAAAAGTTGCAGAATCCAACGTGAAACTTACGATCGAAAACATCAGAAGTAAAAGTCCAATTCTTAAAGAAATGGAGGACAATGGTGAAATTAAGATTGTAGGCGCCATGTACGATGTTGAAACCGGAAAGGTGGAGTGGTCTTAGTTTGATTAACAGACAAATCACCTAATCAAATGTTTGCTGGTCCAATGTACTGGCAAACATTTTTTTATGTCCAAAATTCCAACTAGCCATCAAACTCATTTCTTATGCAGCTTATCCAGCTCTTTTCCTATTTTGAGTATTTTTTTATCTACCTCTTCAATGCTTGAAATCAGCTTCTCTGATTTTTTAGTGGTTAGGAATCTTTTGGATACCGTACCGTTTTTCCTGAACTCATGATAGACAGCATCTCCCAGAATGGCTGTTAGTTCCGACTTTTCTTTGGACAATTGTTTGATCTCCTGCTCCCCTTTAAATCGGTCGACATAGCTGTGCACAACGCCAGAGGCTTGCTCAAACTTATCAGATCCGGTTTCATATAATTCTTCGGCCCTTTCTTTCACATCCTCCAAAACGTCAGCAGAAAGACTGGCAAGGGCTTTGGCACCTTCCGTCACATTGTCCTTGAATTCCTGAAAGAATGAACTGAGCCGTGATGACGATGTGTTTTCATCAGTTGCTTTGGTATCACCGGAGTTTTTCTTTTTCATCATATTCAATTTTAGAGCTTGTAATGTTTAGACCTGCAAAAATTGATTTGGTCACTTACAAATTATAAGCAATAGTGTCCGGGGTAAATTAATTAGATTATGGTTCTTGAATAAAAATGTGATTCTTGACTGGGGTAGACGGGAAATGGCGGGCGGCTTGTGCGATGATGGCCGTGTTGCAGGATTGGGCTGGATTTGCGCGAAAAGGGGCATTGGGAGGCCGTGTGCTAATAATTTCCCAAAGACTTTTTGCTTACTTTTTGACGGTCCGCCGCTGCGGTCTTTCAAAAAGTGAGTGCTTCCGCGGCAATAGCGGTGGAAGGTGTGAATTATAAGGAAAATGAAAATGGATTAAATCTTTTAGTGATTAGGGACCATGCTTTTACGTTTTTATGGAATTACAAGCTCTGATACAAGTATCGCGGGGAAAATATAGGACCCCAGGAATTACCCCTGACAGTAATGATTTATAAGCAAGACATATCATGTGACTTTCATATACTTTCCCAGTCTCAACAGTATAATGAAAAACACCTGGTTCATATTATTGTTTGGTGGCCTCCTGTTTTCAGTAGCTGCAAAAGGGCAAAAGCAAACCACCACCTCCAATCAGCAGTGGATGCAATATTATAGTAGTGTTCAATTAACTGATAAGATTTCGTTCATCAGTGACTATGGATTGCGGAGAAGGGAGCATTTCAGTGAGTGGTCACAAACGCTCGTTCGGGCCGGGGTTGGGTATGAACTCAACCAAAATTCAAAGGTTGTTGCAGGGGTGGCATTTCTTACATTTCTGAGGGATGGCGAAAAAACAAAAATAGAATACAGACCCTACCAGGAACTCACCAGATCACGATCACTCGCTAACCTGAAGATCCAACACAGGATCCGGTTGGAGCAGCGCTTTTTCCAGGACCTCAATGAGAACGAAGATCCCGCTTCGTACAACCTCCGATTCCGGTATCGCCTGTACATGAATCACCCGGTGGCAGACCTCAATGGAGAGAAAAATGCAGGGATGCTCTCTTTTAATGCTGGTAATGAGGTC
Source organism: Cyclobacteriaceae bacterium (assembly GCA_965243755.1). Lineage (GTDB taxonomy): Bacteria > Bacteroidota > Bacteroidia > Cytophagales > Cyclobacteriaceae > JANSWY01. The sequence goes on along the minus strand of CBDEVW010000006.1, from coordinate 272,451 downwards.
ATGTTTAATTCTGGCAATGAGATAGCATACAACCATTTTGACAGTAATCGGATTTTGGCCGGTCCCTCCTATCAAATGACTCCTGGCTTGTCGGTTTCACTTTTGTATAATCACCTCTATGCCCAGCGCAATCAGCCGAACACCTTCTCCAGAACCCATGTACTCTGGTTAGGCATTAAGCACAACATACATTTTGATTGATAAAGCCCATTTGATTGCTTGAAACCTGGGTTTCATTTTTCTGTATTGAGCGGGACGCTCAGCAACGATTAGGTCTCAGCGAGACGCTAAGACCAGAGTTTACGGAAATTGATTGATTGTGAAATATTGAAATAATACAATTTTATTCCCAAACAAATTTTGGAATAGCAGAAATAAAGAAGTTTGCAACTTCGACACTTTAGCGTACCACGGTTAAATTTGGCCACTGCAAGAATTTGATTAATGGCAGTTGCAAACTGCCGGTATTAGTGGGCTTAAGTTGCAAACTTAAGCCAGAGTTGGAGTATTGGTGGAATTAAGTTCATTTCTTCATTAATACCGGATTACAAATCCTACAGGACTGCTCACCATAAAATAGGAACGCATTTCCTGCTCATCCATTAATCCTGTCACATCCTGCTCATCCATAATCCTGTCACATCCTGCACATCCATTAATCCTGTCACATCCTGCACATCCATCAATCCTGTCATGTCCTGCTCATCCATCAATCCTGTCATGTCTTGCTCATCCAATCAATCCTGTCATCATTGATTGCCGCCACATACTCCGATGGGGACTTCCCAAACTGTTCCCTGAAACACTTGCTGAAATACTTCGGGTCGTTAAAACCTACCGCATAGGCCACCTCTGAAACATTCATTTCCTGGTTATGTAGCAACTGAATGCTCTTTTTTAGCCTGATGTTTTTTATAAACTCGGTTACGGACAAGCCCGTGATTCCTTTGATCTTTCTAAGCAAATTCCTCCTGCTCATATTGAATTCATGGCTAAAGTCCTCTACCCCAAAATTCACGACCGTGAGGTTGGCTTCTATGACTTCCAGGGCCTTGCGCATAAACCTTTGGTCCTCCGCCTTAGCTGCCAGCGCACTGAATTCCAAAGTAGATTGATCACGGAATTTTTCCATCAAATTGTGCCTGGTCTGCATGATGTTGAGGATCTTTTGCTGCAAAATACCTGCATTAAATGGTTTGGTGATGTAATCATCCGCACCGGAAGCAAAGCCATCAGATTGTTTTTTCTCCTCGGAATAGGCGGTAAGCAGAATGGTAGGTATATGACTGGTTCGTTCATCCTGCTTCAACTGCTGACACATTTGGAAACCATTCATTTTTGGCATCATGATATCGCTGATGATGATGTCTGGAATACTATCAAATGCTTTCTCCAGTCCCTCCTCGCCATTTTCAGCCTCCAACAACAGGAACCTGCCACTAAACACATCGCTAATGTACCTTCTGATATCATCGTTATCCTCCACAACGAGAAGTACGGGTTTTTCTTCCATCAGCTCTTCCCACAATTCAGGATGGGTCACAGGTTCAACCTCTGGTTCCTCTGCCACGGGTTCTGGCATGAATGATGGCTTAAGCTTCAACTCATAAGCGCCCGATGAATCCGATAGCTCTTCCATCGCCAGGTGGTCTTTGCCCTTTTTGAAAGTCAGTGTAAAGGTCGTTCCTTTTTCAGGTTCACTTTGTACCGCTATTGCTCCATGGTGCAGCTCTACAAATTGCTTGATCAGCGCCAATCCTATGCCGGTCCCTGCCTGCTTCAGGTTCTGGCTGTTCCTGGCCTGGTAATACAAATCAAAAATATGCTCTTTTTGTTCTTCTGGTATGCCTGACCCGGTATCGGAAAATTCCATTTCAACAGACTCCTGATGAGCATGAATGGAAACCCTGATCGTTTCATTGGCGGGAGTAAACTTAAATGCATTGGAAAGCAGATTGGTGACTATTTTCTCCATTTTCTCATGATCAAACCATAGCTCGATGGCCTCTTCTGTAGCATGAAACTGGTAATCAATGTGCCGCCTGTCTGCCATCAGTGAAAACGAGTCAAATATCTCACGGGTAAAGGCCACTATATCACCATTACTGGCCAGCAGTCCCAGGTTACCTGACTCAATCTTGCGGAAATCAAGCAGTTGATTAATCAATTGCAAGAGCTTGGAAGCATTACGGTGCATCACAGTAAACTCTTTCTGGAGGGTGAGTTGCTCCGAGTTTTTGATCAGCAGGTTTTCCAGAGGCCCCAGGATCAGCGTAAGTGGTGTTCTCAGTTCGTGCGAAATGTTGGTGAAGAACCTCAACTTCATTTCGGTAAGCTCCTGGATTTCTTTCAGCAGCTGCTGGATTTTGTTGGATTGATTTTCCAGTTCGTGATTTTGTACGGTCAGCTGATCATTCTTCTCGAGCAGGCTGGCATTCTGATGTTCGATCTCTTTGTTACGGTCTGCCAGTAGTTCATTGACATGTTGGATTTCCAGGGTAGCTTCTCTTACCTGGTTCTTCAGAATCTTTTGACGGGTGTGCAGGATGTGTAATCTTATCCTGAAGTATCCCACAATCCCCGCTATCAATAGGGTTCCCACCAAAATCTTGAACCACAATGTATTCCACCAGGGAGGTAATATCCTGATCTTAATAGCAGTGCCTTCCTGATTCCAGATACCATCGTTGTTACTGGCCTTCACCCTGAAAGTATAGGTCCCTGGATCGAGGTTGGTATAGGTGGCATTGGTAGTATTGCCAACATAATTCCATTGGTTCTCAAAACCTTCCATCTTGTAGGCATACTGGTTTTTTTCAGGAAGAATATAGTTCAAAGCCGCAAACCCAAATGAGATGACGTTGTTTTTATAGGATAAACTGATTTCGTCCAGCTCGTTAACGGGCCTTGGCAATATTTCTCCTCCTACCGCTACTTCTTTATTAAATAATTTAAAACTGTTCAATACCACCGGTGGTGCTACAGGGTTGATCAGTATGTCCTTTGGGTCGAATACATTAAATCCATTCTGACCACCAAAATACAGCCAACCTGCCCGATTTTTATAACATGCCTGCTCTGTAAAGTTTAACCCCTGAAGTCCCTCTGCCGGTGTAAATACCTGCAAATTCAGGCTGTCTGGTTTCTCCACTGCATCAATGGCTTTTACCAGCCCCTTCATCGTACTTAACCACAGGTTTTGGTCTTCATCCTCCAGTATACCCACTACGTTGTTGCTTGGCAGGCCGTCTGCCATGGTGTAGGTCCGGTAACTTTTGTCGGTAGTGTTAAAATAAAACAACTGCTCTCTCCCACTGATCCACAGATTGTTACGACTGTCTTCCAGGCTGGCAATGGGCATATCCAGCTCCACGCCATAATCAATTCCGAATCGCTGAAAAACCCCCTGCTCGCGATCAAAGATATCAAGTGATTTGCCCGTCTGAATCATTAACCGTCCCAGGTGATCTTCAAAGACTTTAGAAATGAAGTTATCGGTGATACTTGAAGGAGAATTGTCGGCGCGTTGAAACCGGGTAATCACACCACTTGCGGGATCTAACCGATTGAGTCCACCTTTCATGGTGCCTATCCAGATCATTCCAAACCGGTCCTCATAAATTGCGCTTACATCATTGTTGCTTATGGAATTTGCATCATCAGGATCGTGTTGGTAGTGGATCACGCGGTTGCTGCCAGACGGAATGTAATCCAGTCCTCCGTTAAATGATCCCACCCATAGGTTATCAGACCGGTCAATCAGTACCGCAAGCACTGCATTGCTCAAGATGCCAGTCTTTTTATTTTCCTGATGGGTGATGAACCTGGCCCTTCCCGTCTCCACATCGATGATATTTACACCACCCCCATCGGTTCCTACAATAATGTTTCCTGCTTGATCCTCGGTAATACATAGGATATTGTTGTTATTGAGTGGCCCGTTTTGACTGCTATAATGTATAAAAGGTTTGTCCCAGCTACTAAAATAATTGAGTCCGCCATGATAAGTCCCCACCCAGGTAACCCTTGTTTCATCATCATAATATATGGAGTGTACCGAATTACTGTTGATGCTCTTAGGTTGATCGGCATTGGGAATAAAACTACGTATCATCCTCGATTGCAGGTCCATAATGCTGAGTCCCCCACCTTCAGTGCCAATGTATAGGTGTCCGGCCTTATCTCCGGTCAGTGCCAAAACGCTGTTATGATTAATGGTGCGTTTGGGTTCCTCTGTACTGTACCTTGTAAATTGCTGTGTCGCTTCGTTATAAAAATTGAGTCCGCCTCCTAAAGTACCTACCCAAACATGACCAAATTCATCTTCATAAACCCTGGTGGTATGGTCATGAGCAATAGTATGGCGGTCTGTTGAATGATGATTGTACTTTACCACCGTTTTGTGTTCAAAATCAATTTTGTAAAGCCCATGAGCCGAAGCTGCCCATAATCTCCCTTGACTATCTTCATAGACATGGTTGATCACTCCCCGGATCATTTCCTGGCCTGGTTCAAAGAATAAAAAGTGATAGAACCGCTCTTCTTCAAAATTATATCGATCCAGGCCTTTTTCAGTACCTACCCACAGCTGCCCCCTGGAGTCACTCAAAATGGAATAAATCCTGTCATCAGAAATGCTGTACGGGTTTTTAGGCATGTTCCTGAAGGCACGAAATGTCTGGTTGTATTTATCATATTTGTTGATTCCTCCACTGTAGGTGCCTACCCATAAATCGCCATTCTTATCTTCTTCAATGGCCTGTATAAAATTATCACTGATGCTGGAATCGTCGGTAGGGTCAGATTTAAAAACTTTGAAAGTCTTACCATCATACCGGTTTAACCCATTAATGGTGCCCACCCACAGAAAACCCCGACTGTCTTTGTTGATACATTTGGCCCAGTTGTGACTAAGCCCCTCCTGAATCACCAGATGCTCAAATTTCACCTGATGGTTACTTTGGCCGGTAAGATCAAAACCGCTAAGCCAAAGGGCAATTAAAACATATGGGTATAAAAAATTGCGTTCCACTTTTTCCCGATCAGAATTAACAATATAAAAAGAAACCTGATAAACCAATTTGGACTGGTAAAAATTCCCAGGGTCCACTGAGATAATTATTGCAGAATTTACAAAAAAACAGCCTCAATTTTCAATAAAGGCACGATTTGTCCCAAATGACCACCTTATTTTAAAATTTTTACACCTGTCCCCGTCCGTCAAATCCTACCATTGTGAAATGAACTTTTAATTACCAAAACCTATCGATGGTACAGACCAAACAAACGGTTGAACTCATCGGAACTAGATACTACAATGTTTATTTAAAATGAAAATGTTATGAAATTACACAAACTATTTTGGGCAACCCTATTACTGGTATTCACACTTGGCTGTGGTGAGGACGATGGTGGAGATGATGGAACTCCGGCAATCATACTGGCCAGCTTTAGCTACGAAGTTGCAAATGATTCAGTGGTTACTTTTACCAACGAGTCGGTCAATGCCACCAGTTATTCCTGGGATTTTGGGGATGGAGCAACATCCACTGAAGAAAACCCGGTGCACACCTTCAACACTGGAACTTACACTGTAACATTGACTGCTTCTGCAGATGGGGCCGAGGACAACTCCACCTCCGAGAGCATCACGCTTACCAGTTCTGTTGATCCTAATTCGCCAATTCAATTGCTTACCAGCGGCACCAGCAAAGAATGGAAGCTGTCAACAGAAGCCAATGCCATCAATTTTGGGCCAATGGACAATTCTTCTACCATATGGTGGGGAACTCCGGAAAATGCACACGAAAGCAGATCATGTCTCTTCGATAATGTGTACACCTTCAATTTTGACGGCTCCTATGTACGCGACATCAATGGAGCACTTTGGAAAGAATGGAAATTCTTTGACGAAGTGAGCGGAGAAGGATGCCTGGATGAATCGGAAGACGCGGTTACCAGGTTTGACACCAACGTGAACGACTGGAAAGACGGATCTTTCACTTTCGAGATTGTGGCAGGGGACTCCACAGACATGATCAATGTGACCGGATCAGGTGGATACATTGGACACTATACTTCAGGTGTCGAGTCATCCGACTATAGCGTAAAAGATTTCCATAGCTATTCTATCACCAGCATTTCTGCTGACAGACTGGAACTACAGGCATTTGGTTACGGAGGAGACTCTGATGGACTTGATGGATATGATCCTGATAAACCAGACAGGTTGGTCCGAATCATATTGGTACCTGCAAATTAAAAATTGATTGTTTGACTACTTGTGGGCAGTCACGCCGGATTGCCCACATCCTTTCCTAAAGCTATCACGGATATGAACAAAACATACAATAAAACAAAATGGCCAATTCTTGCCTGTCTGATGATATTATCTCATCTGATGTTTGGACAGGCAACAATGATTACAGGTCAGGTCATGGATGATGAAGGCAACCCTTTGCCTGGTGCGACAGTCATGATCTCAGGCACTTCCCGAGGGACAGTAACAGATATTTCGGGGAACTTCAATATTGAAGCCGGTGAAAACGACATGTTGGTTGTTACATTCGTTGGCTTTCAGGACAAGATCATTGCTATTAATGGTCAGAATAATCTTTCAATCAGGCTCAATACGGACATTGCGGAACTGCAGGAACTGGTGGTCGTGGGTTATGGAACCGCGGAGAAAAAGGATGTTACTGGAGCCATGTCAACACTGAGCCCAAAGGATTTCAACAAAGGAATCGTATCCAATCCAATTGAACTAATACAGGGAAGAGCTGCGGGAGTACAGATCACTCCTTCCAGTGGTGAACCCGGAGGAGCTATTAATGTTAGTATCCGTGGAATGAATTCCATCAGAAGTGGCAATGACCCATTGTTTGTTATTGATGGTGTACCCATCGGGGGTGGAAACGTTTCGCCCGGAGGATCAGATGTGGGAGATGTAGGTGGAAGCCAGGCCCGAAATCCACTCAACTTCCTCAACCCGGAGGACATTGCCTCCATCGATATCTTAAAGGATGCATCAGCTACTGCAATATATGGCTCCAGAGGGGCCAATGGCGTTGTACTCATCACTACCAAAAAAGGATCTGCAGGGCAATCAACTTTCTCCTACAGTACCTATGCGGGCGTGTCGCAAATCAGAAAGAAAATTGATGTGCTATCCGCTACCGATTACCGCAATGCAAGAATTTTACTGGCAGCTGAAACCGGCAACACCGGTTACCTTGATTTTGATTTCGGAGCAGATACAGACTGGCAGGATGAGATTTTCAGAACTGCAATTTCACAAAACCACAACATTAGCTTTTCCGGTGGAACTTATAAAGGCAACTTCAGGGCATCCCTTGGCTACATGGACCAGCAGGGAATTGTCATAGGAACAGCCATGAAAAGAATCACCGGCAGAATAAACCTGAATCAAAAACTGATTGATGACAGGTTGAAGGTGGGGTTAAATTTCACCGCCTCTAACATCCATGACCGTGGTGCTCCAATTGGTGATGGTGGTGGATCCGGATTCCTTGGGGATGCACTTGCCAACGCACTGAAAGCCAATCCAACTATGCCCGTCACACAGGATGGTACCTACTTCCAGTTTTCTGCAGCCGACAGAAATCCGGTGGCCATGATCAGGCTGATCGATGACCAGACAACTACCAACCGGTTGCTGGCCAATGCCACTGCAGAGCTGATGATCATAAAAGGCTTAAATTATCATTTGAACATCGGCGCTGACAAAACCCTTTCTACACGTAATACCAATTTCTCTCAGGACCTGATTTTTATCACTCCACAGGGAAGAGCAGAAATACAGGATACAGAATCAACCAACATTACTTTTGAAAACTACTTCAGCTACAACAAGACTTTCAGGAACTCATCATTTTCTGCCATGACTGGTTTTTCTTATCAAAGATTTGAAACCAATTGGCACAGTCTTGTCGGACAGGGATATGAATCAACTGAGATTCTCCCAACAGGAAATATTGGGGGCCATTCGGGAGAAATTGAACCTCAGATCTATTCAGGTGGACCTATTTCAGAACTACAGTCAGTATATGGCCGGCTAAACTTTAGCTACCAGGAAAAATACCTGGCCACTGCCTCACTGCGGGCAGATGGGTCCTCCAGATTTGGGCCTGATAACCGCTATGGCTTTTTTCCCAGTGGTGCCCTGGGCTGGCGAATCGCTGAGGAATCCTTTTTGCAGGATGTTGATGCCATTTCCGAACTCAAGCTTAGATTAGGCTGGGGGCAAACAGGAAACCAGGAATTCGCAGATTACATCCCTTATCGTATAGTGACCAAAAACCCGAATACCGGTGGACTGCAGGTGGTACAGGTCCAAAATCCCGAAATCCAGTGGGAAACCACCACCCAATCCAACATCGGTATTGATTTTGGCATAATGGACAACAAAATCATTGGATCTGTTGACTATTTCCACAAATCCACCACTGATCTGTTATTTGACGTTCCTCTACCCGCACCTTCCATTACAGAACGAGGCTGGCAAAACATCCCTGCCAAATTGATCAATAAGGGAATTGAATTGTCATTAAATGTACATTGGGTGTCAAACAGTGAATGGAGCTGGACTTCCAATATCAACTTCACCAAAATCACCAATACAATAGAGGATTTCAGCACTTCCATCAACACAGGGTTGCTTAACGGACAAGGGCTGACCAATATCAGTGTACAGGTGATAGAAGAGGGACAAGCTTTGCAAACTTTCTATTTAAGAAAATTTATTGGATTTGATAATGAAGGAATCAGTCAGTATGCCAATGACGGGGAACTGATCTATGCCGGTTCGCCACATCCTGACTATACAGTTAGTCTCAACAATACCCTTTCTTTCAAGGATTTTGACTTCAGCTTTTTCATTGATTCGAAGCAAGGACATTATGTCTATAACAATACTGCCAATGCGCTCTTTAATAAGTCTTCGCTAGGTCAGGCCAAGAACATTACCTATGACGAACTATATTCTTCGAGAAACATTGAAGATGCCGTGTTGCCATCCACCAGATATCTTGAGGATGCTTCGTTTATCAGATTAGCGACTACCACCCTGGCATGGAACATCCCGGTAGATGCTGAAATCTGGTCAGCAAAACCTAAAGTGTTTATCACGGGGCAAAATTTATTGGTGCTTACCAACTACAGCGGGTTTGATCCTGAGGTAAACACCAACAAGGCGGTCAATGGTGTACCTTCATTTGGGATTGACTACACCTCCTATCCGAGACCAAGAACAATTTTACTGGGACTAAATCTTAGCTTTTAAAATGGGTACAATGATGAAAAACAGCACACTAATTCTACTGGCATGGCTCACAGTACTTGGAGCATGCACCGATCTTGAACCGCAAATTGAAGAATATGTCACCGGAGAAGAGTACATCAATGAAGCCAGGGAACTGATCAAAGAGGATATTGACCTCATTGGGGGATTTATTGATCCCTCTTATACACCACTGTATCAGTTTATTGGTGAAAGAAATATCTACGCCCTTACCGAAGGGTCTACCGATGAGATGGTTACCCCTACCCGAGGTACAGACTGGGCGGACAATGGCATCTGGGTACAACTCCATCAGCACCAATGGACCAGCGACCACAGCATTATCCGCAGGGGATGGAACGACTTATCCTCCGGAGTTTCAAGGTGTTATGAAGTGCTGGGCAACATGGAAGCAATTGCCGAAGGAGATATCCAGTTTGAAGAACAACTAAAACCATATTTCGCAGAGGTAAGGACCCTGAGAGCTTATTATTTATGGTTGTTTGTGGACCTGTTTGGGCAGGCACCTGTATTGATCAATGGCAGTCCCGCAGTGCTACAACGGGAAGAGGCTACAGACTTTGTAATCTCTGAACTGGAAAGCAGCATTCCGGACATGTTGAGCAAGGCCCAAAGTGGCGAATATGGTAGAGTGGTAAAAGAAACCGCACACGCGCTCCTGGCCAAAGTTTATCTCAACAGGTTCATTTACACCGGCACCAATGTTTCCAGTGAAGACATGCAAAAGGTGATCACCCACTGTGATGCCGTCATCAACTCAGGAAGTTATGCATTGTCCCCCGATTATTTCGGCATGTTCGATCAGCACAATGAAACAAGCCCGGAAACCTTATTGGTGTTGCAAAACAGTGGGGAACAATTCCGAGGATTTGATGCACAAACCAGGGTCTTGATGACACTTCACTATAACCAGAATGCCGGGTGGCTGCTGGAACCCTGGAATGGTATGTGTACCACCGAAACATTCTTCTATAGCTGGGACACTGACAAAAACCCCAACAATGGTGTACAAACCAATGACTCGAGGTTTCAGGATAACCGGTACCTGGACCAAATGGGACTGCACCTGGGTTTTCTTCATGGCCAGCAGGTCGATGAAAATGGTGCACCACTACAGGATAGAAAAGGCAATGCCCTCAACTTCACGCCACAAATCAATGACTTATTGCAGGCGCAGGAATATGAAGGGGCTCGGGTATTGAAGTGGGCACCAGATACCGATGCTGTATTACAGGCATGGGCAGACAATGACATTGCCCTGTTGCGGTATGCAGATGTGTTACTCATGAAAGCAGAAGCGTTGTGGCGTGAAGGCAACAATGGTGCTGCGTTATCATTGATCAATCAGCTCAGAACTACCCGGAGAGCCACTCCTATTAGTTCTATCTCAGCAAATGGCCAGGAAATACTGGATGAGCGTGGTTTTGAATTGTACTGGGAGGGTCACAGAAGAACAGACCTGATCCGTTTTGATCAATTCACCAAAGGCACCTGGTGGGCCAAAGAAGTTTCTGAAGACTACAGGAGCCTTTACCCTATTCCTGCTAATGCGCTTTCAGCGAATAAAAACCTGAGACAAAACCCTGGATACTAATTCTCAATAACCACAAAAGAAATGGAAAAGATCGTCGCAATATTAACAGCACTTTTATTCATATCCTGCAATGATGACACCAATGGCGGAGACATCACATTTGGTGGCAATGGTGATGTAATCGCCTATTCACCTGAAGAGGTCAGCAAAACGAACCCTCTTCCTGTGTATGCCCATTACATGCCATGGTTTGATGCCCCAATGAACGGCTCAGGGAGCTGGGGTATTCACTGGACCATGTCCACCAGAAATCCCGAGATCATTGATGAGAATGGACAAAGACAAATTGCGGCGCACTATTATCCTTTGATCGGTCCATACGATTCACAGGACCCCGATGTGGTAGATTATCATTTGCTCCTCATGAAATACTCGGGAATCGATGGCGTACTGATCAACTGGTATGGTACGCAGGGCACCAATGGAGACATTGGGTTGCTGCTGGAAAATTCCAATGCCATCATTGACAGGGTAGATGAATCAGGGATGGAATTTGCTGTTGTATTAGAGGATCGATTTGCTGCCAGCAAGGAAGACGTAAAAGCCAATGTGGCTTACCTGGGAAACAATTATTACAGTCACCAGCAATACATTCATCAGGCTGATCGCCCTATGACACTGATTTTTGGTCCAATTACCATCAATGGTGCATCCAACTGGACAGAAATACTCAACGCTTCTCCTCAGGATGAGCTATTTCTTCCGTTGTGGTACCATTCCGGAAGTGCAGGTACTGCCAATACTGCTGGTGAGTATGCTTGGGTCTATAGTGATGGAGTAAGCGGACTGAGAAACTTTTACAATAATGCCGATCCGGAGTTAATTTCAGGTGGTGGTGCATACCCCGGTTTTAATGATTATTATGAAGAAGGGGGCTGGGGAAATGGCTATTTCAATTTGGAAGTGGGAGTGGAAATGCTTCAGAGCACATTAGATGTGGCAACTGAATATTCATCAGATCTGGACTTTCTGCAACTAATCACCTGGAATGACTTTGGAGAAGGCACTATCATAGAGCCCACGGTAGAGTTCGGGTTTTCATTTCTGGAAACCGTCCAGGACTTTACCGGGGTAAACTATGATGTGGAGGAACTTCAACTGATCCATGAACACTATCAGCTGAGAAAGAATCCAGAATTCACAGATAACGAAGAAATACAAAACAAGCTCGACCAGGTCTTTTATTACCTGGTAGCACTGAGAGTGGATGATGCCAGGGAGCTCATGAAGGAAATTAATTAATGTTTCATCACCCAAATAACGCTTTACTTAACATGCGACATACGCTATACCTGATTACGCTTTTTCTATTCATCATTCATGGATGCATGATGATGCCACCTGCCAACGAAAAGTTCGTCTCTTCTCCTGATGGGAAGATAAAGCTTGCATTTACGGTAGATGAGGGAACACCCAAATACCGTGTCAGCTACAAAGACCAGGTGATCATTGAGGACTCTCCATTGGGGTTTATCTTTCAAAACATGGAGCCCATGACCTCTGGGTTCAACATTCAACACACGGAGGAAACCCGGTATAACGAAACCTGGGAAACGGTATGGGGACATCAAAGAAAAATCAGAAACCACTATAATGAATTAACTGTACAACTCATTGAGGACAACCCCGGAAGAAAAATGGAGCTGGCCTTCAGGGTATTTAATGATGGTGTTGGCTTCCGCTACATCATTCCTCAGCAGAATGGCATTGATTCCATCAAAGTATGGGAAGAAGAAACTGCATTCAATTTTGCCGCTGACCACAGTGTCTGGTATCAGCCTTGCGACACGACTGTGAAATCCTGGGAAGATGGGTACAACAGTTATGAAAGACTTTATCAAAATCAACTCATTAGTGAAGTCTCCACACTTATGCACACTCCAGCCACCTTTGAACTGAAAGATGGTCCGGTAGTATCCATACATGAGGCCAACCTGACCAATTACTCGTCCATGGTGCTCAAAACGGGACCTCAGCAACAGGTAAAAGCGGGCCTGGTGCCATGGCCTGACGGGGTAAAAGTAAGAACAAATGGCACCTTGACTACTCCGTGGAGGGTCATAATGATTGGCGATACCCCTGGGGACTTGGCAGAATCCAATATAGTACTGAACCTCAACGAGCCGAGCAAAATAGAAGACACCTCCTGGATAAAGCCCATGAAATACATTGGCATATGGTGGGAGATGCATTTAAATAAAAGCACCTGGTTTGCAGGACCAAATCATGGTGCAACAACTGACAACACTAAAAAATACATTGATTTTGCTGCTGAAAATGGATTTGGAGGGGTATTGGTGGAAGGATGGAATACTGGTTGGGAAACCTGGACAACCAATCCCAATTTTGATTTCACCACCCCCTACCCCGATTATGACTTACCACTGCTGGCCCGGTATGCTGCTCAAAAAGGTGTAGAACTCATCGGGCACCACGAGACAAGCGGCGATGTACTGGCATACCAAAACCGTATGGATGAAGCTTTTGATCTGCTCGAAGCGCACGATATGAATGCTCTGAAAACAGGTTATGTTGGCGCAATTAACCCAAAAGGACAGCACCATCATGGACAGTGGATGGTCAATCACTACAGAAGAGTTGTTGAAATCGCTGCTGCACACAAGGTATGCGTAGTGGCCCATGAACCGATCAAACCAACAGGTCTGAGAAGAACTTATCCCAACATGTTGAGTCGGGAGGCTGTAAGAGGCATGGAATACAATGCCTGGAGCACCGGAAACCCTCCTGAACACACTACAATATTACCTTTTACCATGCTCCTTGCGGGTCCACTGGATTATACTCCCGGCATATTCAAAACCAACCTGGAAGAATACAGAAAAGGCAACAGCATTCATACCACACTCGCCAATCAGCTGGCATTATATGTAGTGATATACAGCCCGGTTCAGATGGCAGCAGATCTGCCTGAACATTACACCGGAAACAAAGCTTTCAAATTCATCAAAGACGTCCCTACCGACTGGCAGGAGACCAAAGTACTCTCCGGGGAAATCGGGGACTATGCCGTGATTGCCAGAAAAGACAGAAACTCCGAAGACTGGTACATTGGTGCCATTACCGATGAAGAGGCAAGAACATTAAAGGTCTCCCTGGACTTCCTGGACACAGACCAGCAATACACTACAGAAATTTATGCCGATGCTGAAAACATTAGCTATACACATAATGCAAGTGCTGTAAGCATCAGAAAATGTCTGGTCAGCAGTGAACAAACACTGACCATGGCATTGGCACCCGGTGGTGGACAGGCCATTCGTTTCACACCTGCCACAGCGTACGACACGCAACATTTAAAGCCCTATGCAATGAAATGATCAATTGATTAAAGACCTAACCTTAACCTATGATGATTACCAAAACCATAAATCAAAACATATCAATAAAGTGTATAGCATATTTTTCAATTTTACCTAATCGTAATATGCAAACACAACTTAAACCTATCAAAGCACCGTCCTGGCGAACTCGCCTGATTCGGTATTCATTGTTTTTTGTTCTGCTGTTGGGGCTCTCAACAGGCAGTCTTCAAGCGCAAAGTGATGGGCTTCCCAGGGGAGCCTATCAAATGCCCTACACCCGATATGAAGCAGAAGATGCCAGCTATAGTGGCATTCTCTACGAAGCACCTGAGTTTGATCAGTCACTCACTGCCTCCGAAGCTTCTAATCAAAAGTATGTAGGGTTACCTGGAGCTGGTAACTCGGTGACTTTTACACTGAATGAAGCAGGCCAGGGAGTGACCCTCAGGTTCACCATGCCGGATGCTCCCGGTGGAGATGGTCTCAATGGTACCTTGACAGTAAGAGTCAATGGTCAGTTTAACCAAACCATTGACGTATCTTCCTACTGGGCCTACCAATACCTGGCCCTGGGTAGTATCCATCCGTCCAATAACCCTGGAGCAGGGCAAAAAGTAAGGATGAGGTTTGATGAGGTGCATTTCAACCTCGGACAAAGTGTTTCCCCGGGGAGCACCATTACCATTGAAAGTCCTGGTGGATTGGAGTACGGCATTGATTTCATCGAAGTAGAACCCATTCCGGCCCCCATTCAACGGCCCACCGGGTTTCTGTCAATCGCTGACGCTCCTTACAATGCGGTTCCAAATGATGGCATTGATGACCTACCGGCTCTTGAAAGCTGTATGGCTGATGCCGAAGCTGCCGGTACAGGAGTCTACATCCCGGAAGGAACCTGGGACCTGGATTTCCGATGGATCGTCTCTCAAAGTAATGTAACAGTAACCGGAGCAGGCATCTGGTATACAACACTCTATTTCTCCAACAATGCTCAATTTGCCGGGGGGATATATGGTGCTGGCGCCACCAACATTACCATGGGCAATTTCTACATCAATACCATCAATAATGACCGTATGGATTATGGTGAGGAACCATCCGAAGCGCCTGGTACACCTTACAAAATCTATAAAGCGTTTATGGGAACATTTGCGCAATCATACATTCACGATGTATGGCAGGAGCATTTTGAAGTGGGTATCTGGATGGGTGATTATGACCACACCCCCAGAAACATTGCAGATGGTACCACCTTTACCCGTATGAGGCTTAGAAATAACTATGCCGATGGGTGCAACTTTGCCAATGGCTCATCCAACTGCATCCTGGAACATAGTAACATAAGAAATGGAGGCGATGATGGTATGGCGGTTTGGCCCGATGGTAGTGGCACTACTGTTTTTGCCACCAACAACATTTTCAGATACAACACCGTGGAGCACATTTATCGTGCTGGTGGTGCAGCACTATTCGGAGGTGTTAGTCACGAAATACATCACTGCATCATCAAAGATGGCTTTGCTGGATCAGGCATTCGCCTAACGACAGACTTCAGTGCGCCACAGTCTCCGAAGTTTTCCAACACCGGTTTGCACCGAATCTATGAAAATACGATCATCAGTTGCGGAACAAGCTATGACCTGTGGGACAGAAAACGAGGTGCCATTGAAATCAATACACCAGAAGGACTCAATAATGTTCTTTTCGAAAACATCGACATTTACAACTCACAGCGGCATGCCATCCAGATTGAAGGGAATGGCTTTAATAATGTCAACTTCAACAACATCACTGTAGACGGAACAGGAAAGGACCCTGTAGTAAGAAACATTGCAGGTGATGTTTATGGAGGACTGGCAATGATGGTACAGGCCAACAGTGGAACCATTACTGTCAATAAGATTGCCATGAGTGATATCGAATCAGTGAATGAAGACGGCAACAGGGACATCCTCAACCGAAATGCGGGATTTGATCTTCAAATCATTGATGCAGACATAGCGTTGACAAACCTGGACCTCACCGCTTCGCAAACCAGTATTCTGGTGGGGCAGACCCAGCAGCTTTCTCTGGGGTACGTACCATCCAATGCTACCAATAAAAACGTAATCTGGTCCAATTCCAACCCTGGTGTGATCTCTTTTGATGAGCAATCCATGCAGGTTACAGGAGTAGGAACAGGTACCGCAACCCTGACAGTTACGTCCCAGGAAAATGGATCAATTACTGATAACCTCACTTTTGATGTGAGTGCTGCTGTAAACATCTCCACGACTGATGGTGCCGCTGGCGAAAACGGAGACACAGGTTCATTCCTGATTTCAATTTCCGATATCAATCAGACATTAAATATTGGGTATACATTGAGTGGCTCGGCTACCTCGGGTGTGGATTATACCGGTAGTCCTTCCCTCAGCGGTTCAGTAACCCTATCCCCTTCCAATCCATCTCAGACCATTGTAATCACTGCGATTGATGATTCGGAATTTGAGGGTACTGAAGAGGTGATCATGACCTTGCAGCCAGGTAGTGGCTACCAACTGGGTGGCAACACCTCCGCCTCTATTGCAATCAGTGACAATGAAAATCCTCCGTGCGTTGCTCCTGTGATCGGACTAACTGCAAATCCACCTGCCAATAACAGTACCATAGAAACTTCATGGAATGAAGTACCTGCCCGTAGCATCTCCAATGTAACCGTAGGTGGTATGCCAGGCGATTTCTCCGGACAATGGCGCGCGATGTACGATCAACAATCGCTTTACGTGCTGGTGGAAGTGGATGACAATAGTCTGAACAACGACTCTGGTAGCGAATGGTGGAATGATGATGTGATCAACATATTTATTGATGGAGACAACAGCAAAGGGTCATCTTACGATGGGGTCAACGATTTTCAGTTAGGATTCAGATGGAATGATGGCGCCATCAATGTGGGAGGCAATTCAGTTTCCAACATTGCAGGGATAACCTATAATTTATTTGCTACCCCTGGTGGTTATGCCCTGAAGGCCGCCATTCCATGGTCAACCATAGGTGTCTCGCCTTCAATTGGTTATACCATCGGATTTGACATTGCTGTTGATGATGATGACGATGGTGGTGCAAGAGATGCCCAGGTTTCCAGCTTTGCAACAACAGATGCCGGTTGGACCAATCCCAGCCTTTTCGGTTCGGTCTATCTCACTACCTGTGAAGCCATCACACCTACCACACCAGTAATAACCAGCCCATTGGCAATCACCCGGCTGGATGGAGACGCCATCAATTACACCATTACAGCAAGTAATTTCCCAGAGTCGTTCGGTGCTACCAATCTGCCTAATGGCATTACCCTGAACAGCTCTACTGGTGTATTGAGTGGTACGCTTAATGAAACAGGCACTACAGCTGTCACCATCACTGCTACAAACACAGCGGGAACAGATACAGAAACACTTCAGATCACTGTAAATCCGGTGAACGCTACTGGTGTAACAATTTCTCCATCGGATGCGACCATAGAAGTTTCATCGTCATTACAGTTTACGGCCAGCGTAATCCCGGCCAACACTACTGATCAGGCCGTTACCTGGACCAGTTCCAATCCTGCTATTGCAACGGTAGATGGTAATGGGTTGGTATCAGGAGTTGCTTCAGGAAGTACCACTATAACAGTAACGACCAATGATGGAGGTCACACGTCTTCTGCTACGGTTCAGGTACTGCAACCCGGGGAATTGCCTCCGGTAGCATCAGCATCATCCGGTTCCATTACGCTTCCAACCAATTCAACTACGGTTGATGGTTCTGCAAGCAGCGACCCTGATGGTACCATTACCGCCTATAATTGGGTTCAACTCAGCGGTCCGAATTCAGCTTCTCTAAGTGGGCAAAACAGTGCAGTATTAACGGCAAGTAATCTAGTGGAAGGCACCTACCAGTTTGAACTTACAGTAACAGACAATAATGGCAATTCTGATTCCGACATTGCGGTAGTCACTGTTAACCCGGAATCATCAATCCCTGCCGACAGAGGTTATTATGACGCTCCCTATACCAGGTACGAGGCGGGTGCCAGTTCCATGGGCGGAGGAGCAGAGTTGCTGACCTTCAGCATGAATCAGGCAGACCTGCAATTTGAAGCCACTGACAGAGAAGCTGTTAAACTCAACAGTTCAGGGCAATATGTAGAATGGACCACCTCAGATGCCGGACAGGGTATGGTGATCAGATTCAGTATGCCGGATGCGCCAAATGGCGGAGGGTTAAATGGAAGTCTGGCCCTTTATATCAATGGACAATTCTACGGAGATATTCCACTGACCTCCAAATGGGCTTACAATTACTTTGACAATGTCAACTCAGGTGATCCTAACATCCCGAGAAACGAACCAGGCACCAACAGGACTGTAAGGATGCGTTACGATGAAAAACGCGTAAGACTAGACACTGAATATCCTGCCGGAACCACGTTCAGGCTGGAAAGGACCGCTGCTTCCGGTAGCATTGATTATTACATCGTGGATTTTATGGAACTGGAACCCATACCGGCTCCTGTAGCTTTCAATGCTGCGACAATGAGATCAGTGGTAGAGTTTGGCGCTACGCCGGATGACGGCAATGTAGACACTCAGGCGTTTGTAAATGCCATCAACACAGTCAGAAACAGTGGCGAAATCCTTTATATCCCGGAAGGAGTATGGGACCTGAATTTTAAGTTGAGCGTAGGCAATAACATTACCATTCAGGGTGCAGGCATGTGGTACACCGAACTACACTTTACCCAGGGAACTCCAAGTGCTGGTGGAATCAGTGCTGATGGAAGCAATGTTCATTTGGCAGACTTTTACCTGTCCACTGAAAACACAAACCGTACGGCTGACTATAAAGGAATCACCGGGTCGTACGGAAACAACTCAAGTGTCGAAAGGGTCTGGGTGGTACACCATGAAACTGGCGCCTGGATTTGGCAGGTCAATGGGGTAGCTACTACCAATTTTGTGATGAGGCACTGCAGACTGAGAAACAACTACGCGGATGGTATCAATTTCTCCAGCGGAACTACCAACTCAATCTGTGAGCACTCTGACATGAGAAATAATGTTGATGATGCGATGGCCTCATGGTCTCCATCTGACGGGCCTACTGCTTCGATGTTCAATGAATTTCGGTACAATACAGCAGAAAATACACTCAGAGCGGCTGGAGTAGGTTTCTTTGGAGGTGGCGGGCACAGCGCACATCACCTGATCGTCAAAGACAATACTGAAGCCGGATTGAGGATCAATTCAGACTTTCCGGGGTATCAGTTCACCAATGATGAAATCGTGTTCAGCGACATCACGGTAATTGGTAGCGGTACCAATGCCAATCTATGGTGGAACCGGTATGGAGCGATTGACATTTTCACAAGGTTATATGACATCACCAATGTAAGGTTTGACAATATTGATATTATTGATTCTCAAAAAGATGCCATATTTATCTACACGGTAAACCCCAGTTACGTCATTCAAAACCTGCAGTTGAATAATATCACAATCAATGGTACTGGATTGGATGGTAACCAGAATAATTTCACTTCCGGTACATACGATGATTATGCGGGTTATGCAGTGCTGGCAGACAACCAGGTACAGGCAACAATCAATATCTGCAACCTTAACGTGACCAACGCCGCATCTCAACCTGATGTTCAACTGGATAACCCGGCCAACATTACTCTGAACTATTGTAATCAGGTAGACCCTGATGGCATAACAGTTAATCCTACTTCGCTGAATATGAATAATGGTGAGACGGCTACCATTACAGCAACAGTTACACCAGCGGATGCCACCAACAAATCGGTTACATGGACCAGTAGCAATACCAGTGTGGCGACAGTTGCCAATGGTGTGGTAACAGCGGTAGGTGATGGAACAGCAACAATTACTGCCACTACAGTCAATGGCCACACAGCGACTACTGCAGTGACTGTTTCAACTTCAAATGTGGATCCCACCAGTGTCTCACTAAACTGCCCCGGATCAATAGATGTTGGTAGCCAGTACCAGTTGAGCTGGACAGTGCTTCCTGCAAATGCTACCGATCCATCAGTTTCGTTTAGCAGTAGCAACCCTTCTGTACTTGCGGTAGACGCCAATGGATTACTTACAGGAGTAGCTGCAGGTTCTGCTGTCATCTCGGTGACGACCAATGCCAATGGCTTGTCTGACAATTGCACCATCACTGTCAATACCTCACAGCAAGACCCTTATTCAGGATCTCCTGTAAGTATTCCCGGGGTTATAGAAGCAGAGAATTTCGATACAGGTGGCGAAGGTGTTGCCTATCACGACAATGACAGCAACAATGCCGGAGGTCAGTACAGAACCAGTGAAGGAGTGGACATTGAAGTCTGTAGCGAAGGTGGCTATAATGTGGGCTGGACAGGCAGTGGTGAGTGGTTAGAATACACCGTACAGGTAAGCACTGCCGGTACCTATGATTTTGAATTCAGGGTGGCATCAATATATGATGGTGGCACATTCCATGTGGAGTTTAATGGCAGTAATGTCACTGGAACCGTAACAAGTGCCAATACCGGCGCATGGCAAACCTGGACAAGTGTTTATGCCAACGGTGTTTCGCTTAATGCCGGTCAGCAGATCATGCGAATCTTCATGGATAATCCAAATCACAACCTGGACAAAGTAATCATTACAAGTGCCGGTTCTACAAACAATCCTCCTGTCGTCAATGCTGGTAGTGATCAAACCCTCGCAGCAGGATCCACCACAGTTAACCTCGACGGAACTGCCTCTGACCCGGATGGAGACGCCTTGTCATATGCATGGACCCAGGTTAGTGGACCCGGAGTTAGCTTCAGTAGTCCTGGCAATGAGGACACCAGTGTCACTGGATTGAGTGATGGCAATACCTACGTATTCAGACTTACTGTGAATGATGGTACTGTTTCTGTTTCTGATGATGTTCAGGTAACTGTTTCCAACCCTTCTTCCGGCGGAACCACTTATCACATTCGCAACAGATGGCAAAATACCTATCTGCATGATGCCGGTGGCAATGTGGGCTACAGCGCCTCTACCGGAGGCACTACCTATCAATGGGAACTGGAGGATGTTGGAGAAGGATACGTTGAAATCAGAAATGTGGGTACGGGAGAATACATGCACATAGAAAACCTTACCGGAAGAGTACAGTGTACTGCCAGAACATTTGGCTGGTACAGCTCCAGATGGGCGATTGAAGATGTGGATGGCACCCATAGCAGAATTAGAAATGCATGGCAGGGCAGCAACTACATTCATGTAGAAAACCTGGTAGGTGAAGCCCAACACGGTACAATTGATGCCGCCTGGTGGAGTGCGCAATGGGCATTGGAAACGGTTGGATCAGCCAGAGTTGGCGATGAAGAAGAAAGTATACCGGCAAAAACCAATGTGAGCATTTACCCTAACCCTGCTGGTAGTCATGTGTCAGTAACTGGTAGTCTGTTGAAAGACGGAGCTGTCATTGAGATCTACGACCTTTCCGGAACCCGAGTGCTGGTACAGGAATCTTATTCAGCAAAGGCAAGCATAAATATCAACCATCTGCCTGGCGGAGTATATATGATTAAAATCTCATCTTCACAAGGATCTTTCAAGCAGAAACTACTGAAAAGGTAGTGTAAAGGTATTCCTTAAAAGCTATGCTTTTATTGAATATGTTTGATTTAAGGCCATCCGGGCTTCCGGATGGCCTACCCTTTTTTTCCAGCACTATATTTTGCATACTTTTGTCATTAAGACATTTGCCAGTGGCAATTGCCCCCCTATCCATAGTGCTTACTTATTCTGGTAATATCATAAATTAGGAGAATCTATTGTCGGTATAAGGACTGACACGGTAGTACCCTCCCCAACTGAACTTTCAATTTGAATACTTCCATGATGAATCTGAATCAGGTTGAATGCCACAAACATTCCCAGGCCCTTACCTCCTCCATCTCCTTTCGTCGTATAAAAAGGATCCGAAACTTTCGCCACTTTTGATTTTTCTATCCCTTCACCATTGTCGGATATCGATATGGTCACGTTGCTGGGTCCGCCATGTGTTCTGATCGTGATAACACCTTTTCTTTCTGGCAGTATCGCCTGTATACTGTTCTGTACAATATTTGATAAAATTACTTTCAAGTCACCGGGATCAATGGTTACCGCATAATTCTGATCCATCATAAAATCAAAAACGACCTCCGGATAATCTTTTCTAAACGCGTCAATATGAGTGTGAAGAATATCAGATAATCGAAACTCTTCCTCCTCCGAAGTTCCATTGTCCAGCTTATGTGGCAGCAGATTGCCTAATTTATCGATGATTGATTTTGCCTTCTCCGTACCCTGCCCCACATTGTCCATCAGCAGGTCCATTTCCTCGAAGAGATCAAAAGATGAATTAAGTTTTTCATCAGTCACCAGAGATTTCAATTCATCAAGGTTCCTTCTCATAGGCAAAACTGATCCTCCAACATAGTTCAATGGATTATTGAGCTCATGTGCAATGCCTGCTGTCAGTTTACCAATAGTGGCCAGTTTCTCCGACTCTACCAGCTGGTCCTGGGTTTTCTTTAATTCGTTAATGGCCTGATCTTTCTCCATGACCGTTTGTTTTAGCTTGTCATTCAGCCTTTCCAGTTCCTCATTCTTTTCATGGATCACTTTTCGTTCCTGGTCAAACTTGGCTTTGAGGTTGCTGATGATCAATAAACAGGAAATAGCAAAAATCAGGTAATCCACAAAGAGTGTTTCATATTGCAATACATCCAGTCTTACCCAATCAGTAAATTGCTGTGTAAAGACCAAAACCGCCATAAGCACACCAAACAAGCAAAATATCCCCAACCGGTGGCCCGGCCTGGCCATGATGATGGAAACCGTACCAACAGCGATTGCTCCCGGTGCGGTGGGACCTACCACACCACTCAGGTAATACCAGTAGAACACGAGAAACACATTCAATATGACAACCATGACATAGCGCAAAGGCTCAAATATTCCTTTGAATCTGGAGAGGTAAAACAGCAAGGCGCCTATTAATGATAAGGTACCATTGAATGCCATGATGATGACAGAGCTATCTACAATAAAGCCTTCTAAAAAAGAAATGCCCATTGCCAGGAACAGGATGATTCCTACAATTTCAAAAAGCCTTTTCTCCAGCGCTGATATATTCTTTTCAATGGCGGTTGTCAAAACACTGAATTTGCTAGGTACAATATTGAAGATACTCAAAAACTGCTGGAGCCACAAGAAAAGTAAAATTAGTTTTGTATTTGCCCCGAATGCAATATTATAATCCGAATTATACATTACTCCACGAATTGTACTTTTCAAAGCTCCTCTGAATCACCCCCATTTCATGCACCAATCACACGTGTTTCAGGCTCCAAACACATGTGTTTCGTCCTTCAAACACACGTGTTTGGAACCTCAATCAGCTGTATTTGTCAGGAACATCACAAAATCGCCCTCTATTTGATGCAATAGCCGTTTTTGCAGTTAGGAAGTGAGCCATCGACCCTACAAAGGCAAATTGTACATTTTTTATAATCCATCATTGATTGGATATTGAATGGGGAGAGGTTGGATGCAGTACTCTGGTTCCTTCTTCCTCACACAATCTACTGCACCGAAAAACAACACCACCGAAATTTGATGAGGTCGCAAGGCTGTACTATTTTGCAGGCTTCATGAAAGAACAACAGGCGCAACCCGTGTCAAATCAGGAAAAACCATGGTATAAAAAGATACCTCATGCAGTCACGCTGCTGTTTGTGATCATCGTGTTTGTATCGGCACTCACCTATGTGCTGCCAGCTGGTACCTATGAGAGAACAGAGGTGGATGGCAGAAGCATGGTGGTTGCGAACTCATATCAGGAAGTTGAATCTTCTCCGGTAGGGCTATTGGATATGTTCAGGGCAATTCCTTTGGGATTCAAAACAGCTGCAGAAATCATTTTTATTGTACTGGCAGCCGGGATCATGTTTGGGATCATGGAAAAAACCAAAGCAGTGGAAAATGCTGTCGGTACCCTGGTACGGAAAATGGGTCTTGAAAAGAAGTTTCAAATTATCGTGCTGGTCACCTTTGTATATGGCTTCCTGGGTGTTGCAGTAGGATATGAAAATAATATTGCCATGGTACCTATAGCGGCAGTACTCAGCCTGGCACTTGGTGGAGACCTGGTATTGGCTGCCGGTATCTCCGTAGGAGCCATGACAGTCGGGTTTGGACTCTCTCCTATTAACCCCTACACCGTTGGCACAGGACACAAGCTGGCCGAGCTACCCCTTTTTTCTGGTGCACTGCTAAGGAGCATGCTATGCCTGGCCGGACTTAGCCTGATGGCCTGGTTCAACGTGCGTTACTTTAAAAAAATGCTAAATGATCCCTCGAAAAGCCTGTCCATCGGATTGAACAAAAACGGTTTGTCCCTCTCAGGAAAAATTGAGGAGTACCAGCTTACCAAATCTAACCAACTGGTTTTGGCGGTGTTTCTTATAGGATTATCCGTGATTCTTTATGGCATTTATCAGTATAACTGGTACATCAACGAACTTTCGGCCATATTCCTGATGGTAGCCATAGGATCCGGTCTGGTGTCGCGCATGAATCCTACTGTATTCAGTGAAACAGTTCTTCATGCCATAGGCAAATCTGCCCCGGGTGCTTTTATGGTGGGTTATGCTTCGTCTATCAAAGTGTTAATGGAAATGGGCAACATTGGTGATACTATTTCATTTCATATGGCCGAGTTGCTCTCTGAATTACCACTTTATGCCTCAGCCATTGGTATGTCCATGGCACAGTGTGTAATTAATTTATTCATTCCTTCCGGAAGCGGGCAGGCATTGGCCACCTTACCAGTGATGTTGCCCATGGGACAGGTCATTGGGTTGAGTAGCCAAACAACCATATTGGCCTTCCAGATAGGCGATGGAGTGACCAACCTGATCAACCCTACACTCGGTGGTTTAATTGCCATGTTAAGCATGTGCAGAGTGCCCCTGGATCGTTGGCTCAAATTTATTTTTCCGGTGGTGATCATGATCCTTGGAATTTCCTGGATAGCCCTGATCATCGCTGTAGCAATTGGATATCATTAAATCATGACAATACTGAACGTAGAAGAGATACTAAGCAAACTCGTTTCATTCCCGGTTTTGGGTGGTGAAAGTAACCTTTCCATCATTCACTGGATCAAAGAATACATTGAGCAGTTTGGCATCACAACCACCCTGGTACCAAACCCCGAACAAACCAAAGCGTCGCTGCATTGCAGGATCGGCCCTGAAGTGGATGGTGGTGTCATCCTTTCCGGTCATACGGACGTGGTTCCGGTGGCAGGACAAAATTGGGATACCGATCCATTTCAGCTAACTGATAAAAATGATGGTAAGCTATACGCCCGCGGTTCTTGCGACATGAAGGGTTACCTCGCCTGCTGTCTGGCTGCTCTTCCGGAAATGGTGAATGCCGCATTGAATAAACCCATCTATTTTGCTTTTAGCTACGATGAGGAAATAGGATGCCTGGCTGCTCCGGAATTGATTGAGCACATCAAGGAACACTACAAGGAAAAACCGAAATACGCCATCATTGGTGAGGCAACCATGATGCAGCCAGTGATTGGCCAAAAAGGCATGTCAATTCTGGAAACCACTGTCAACGGCAGTGCCGGACATAGCAGCAGGATTTTGCAGGAAGTGAGCGCTGTTCATGAGGCTGCCCGATTGATTTTGTGGCTTGAAAACAAGATGCAGGAGATTGTCAGTTCCGGAAATCACGACTCCCGGTTTGACCCTCCCCACTCCTCTCTGCATGTGGGTCAGATCAATGGTGGCATTGCGGCCAATATCATTGCAGATTCCGTAACCTTCAAATGGGACATCCGAATTGTGCCTCAGGATGATTATGAAGCCATCAAAGAGGAGTTCCTGACGTATTGCAGGGAACGAGAGATGATCCTGAGAAAGAAATTTCCTGCGTTCAGAATAGAAACGAAAGAGAAACATCCACTGGTACCACCACTGGATACTAATGAGAATGATGATATAGTAGCACTCACCAAAGAAATTACAGGCAATCACGAGGTAGGATCAGTGGCCTATGCGGCAGAGGCTGGTCAATTTTCGTTGGGCGGATTCCAAAGTATCATTTGCGGACCGGGATCAATAGCCCAGGCCCACAGGGAAAACGAATACATTGCGAAAGAGCAATTGAATAAAGGAGTAGAAATGATGCATCAGTTGATCAGGAAACTTAGCTAGCATCTGATATTGCTGTAAATTTGAGATGATAATGCATACCAAACAATTGTTAAGGTTTTTGAATAGTAATTGTTGATGCAAATTGCCCTAGAAAGTGGGGTGGATGGGAAATGGCGGGCGGCATGTGCGATGATGGCCGTGTTGCAGGATTGGGCTGGATTTGTGCGAAAAGGGGCATTGGGAGGCCGTGTGCTAATAATTTCCCGAAGACTTTTTCCCTAGTTTTTGGTCTTTCAAAAAGTAGGAGCCTCCACGGCGGGAGTGGTGGATAATGTGATTCTTTGGATTGGTGAAATTAAGTGAAGATTATTTTGTACCGATAACAGCTAGTTGAATTTTAGTTAAGCCTACACATCGTTATTTGAACAAAAGAATGTTCCAAAAGTTGTGATTTTTCTAGGGATAGCAATGATAGCAAAACTCAAAAAGATGGAAATGAATCCAAAAGTTGATGAATATTTCAGCACAGTCACCCGTTGGCAGGAAGAAATGCAAACCCTCCGGTCGATCGTACTAGAATGCGGCCTGACTGAAGCGCTAAAATGGCGTGCTCCCTGCTATACCTTTACCCATGAGGGCAAGACGTCTAATGTTTTGATGATTGGGGATTTCAAAGATTTTTGCTGTATCAGCTTTTTCAAGGGCGAATTAATCAATGATCCCAATCAATTGTTGCAGAAACCGGGAGAAAACTCACAGTCAGCAAAACTGGCCAGGTTCACGAACACTGAAGAAATCCTAAAAAACGAACAAATACTTAAATCCTACATTCATCAGGCCATTGAAATTGAAAAATCCGGACTCAAACCTGATTTTAAAGCAAAAAACGAGCCACAACTCATTGATGAGCTCATCGAAAAGTTTGAAGCGGATCCTGATTTCCAAAAAGCATTTGAAGCGCTGACTCCCGGGAAACAAAGAGGCTATCACCTCTACTTTTCAGGAGCCAAGCAATCAGCGAGCAGGTCGTCCAGGATTGAAAAATACAGGGATCGTATATTGAATGGGAAGGGAATACATGATTGCGTCTGTGGTCATTCTAAGAAATATCCGAGGTGCGACGGGTCTCATAAGCATTATCAGTAATGAACACGTTCGGATAGATTACGTTCTTTGTTAAACAATGAAGTACACAGTTAAAGACATTTGGGTGGATTTGTATCACGACCTGTATCGCTTCACAATGAGCAAGGTCAAAGATCAGGAGGAAACCAGTGATATTCTACAAGAAACTTTCATTAAAATCCATCTCAACCTGAACAAACTTAAATCAAAAGAAAAGCTGGCCCCATGGGTTTATCAAATTACAAGAAATACAATCATAGATCACTTTAGAGGAGAAAATCATCACTCCTCCAATCCCAACCCTATTGGTATGATCGATACTTCCGAGGATGAATCAGGGTTCTCGTCACTTGAACAATGCATCAATCAAAAGGTGAAGTATTTAACCTCAAACGATCAGCAGGCATTAACACTGACCTATTTCAGAGAAACCTCACAAAAGGAATTGGCCCAACTTCTGGGTATTTCTTATAGTGGTGCTAAAACGAGGGTCCAGACAGCTCGCAAAAACCTAAAACAGAACATTCTGGCTTGTCCACGGGTTTCCCTGGATGCCGCAGGAGGCATAATATTGGAGCCAGAAAAGTAGCGCTCCGTCTTTTTTTATCTGATTTCGTCCATTGGGAAATATTAAAATAAAACTGATGGATATGAATCAAATTAAAGTAGCAATTCTTAGTGCTTTTATTCACCACAATAAAGGTGGCAACCCTGCTGGTGTAGTGCTTGACGCAGATCATTTGACCTCTTCGGAGAAATTAAAAATCGCCTGTAAGGTAGGACTTTCCGAAACCGCTTTTGTTTCCAAATCAACTATTGCAGACTTCAAGCTGGAATTCTTTACGCCAAACAGGCAAATTGCCCATTGCGGACATGCGACCATTGCTACATTTTCTTTCCTAAAACAATTGAAAAAGATCGATCAAGCTGTTTCTTCGAAAGAGACTGTTGATGGTGTAAGAAAAATAATATTGGACCAGGACCTGGCATTCATGGAACAAACTGCCCCCACATATATGGACGTAGATGACTACCTGGAATCAATATTAAAGTCATTAAATATTGAGGAAGCAGACTTACTTGATAATGCCCCGATCAGATTGGTCAACACCGGCAACAGTTTTCTATTGATCCCTGTACGAAGTACTGAAGTTTTGAAAAACATCAAACCTGATCATGAACTGATTAAACAAATTAGTGATGCATTCGATCTGATTGGCTTCTACCCTTTTAGCATTGGAAAGCAAGATGATCCATATGATGCTTACGCCAGAATGTTTGGTCCCCGCTATGGAATAGACGAAGAGGCTGGCACGGGAATGGCTGCAGGGCCATTAGCTTGTTACTTTTTCGATCATCTCAAGATTAAAAGAGAAAGGTATCGGTTTATTCAGGGAAAGCACATGACACCTTCTTCCCCAAGTTTAATTCTGGTGGACCTGTTGCTTGAGCAAGGCAAAATATCTGGTCTGATGGCAGGAGGCAAAGGCAAACAATCTTCATCGATGACGATTACTTTGGGTTAGACGCATTTTGGATATTGTCAGCCATCTGAACTTTAAAATTGAATCCAAGTGTATTATATGCTACATTTATCCTAAAACACCGCACATGAATAACCACACAGTAGAAACCCAAATGCTGATCAGACGTCCGGCTGCAGAAGTCTTCAATGCATTCGCTGATCCTGAGATCACTACTAAATT
Source organism: Cyclobacteriaceae bacterium (assembly GCA_965243755.1). GTDB lineage: Bacteria > Bacteroidota > Bacteroidia > Cytophagales > Cyclobacteriaceae > JANSWY01. Next base: position 243,143 of record CBDEVW010000006.1, on the reverse strand, counting down.
CTGGTTCACCAAATCTTCGGGCAAACTTGAAGAGGGCCAAAAAGTAACCTGGTCGTGGGAAATGTATGGGGTTTCTGCTGAGGTCGTTTGCAAAACACTGAAACCCGGGGAGCTGATTGTCATAGAATGGGGTGATCCCGGAACCACAGTAGCGTTTAAATTCACACCAACATCAGAAGAAAACACTTATGTGGAGATCACACAACATGGTTTTCAGGCAGAGGGAGACGATTTGATAGCCATCCTGAAAGACAGTACCGCCGGCTTCACCAGTGTTCTGGCCGGATTGAAAGCTTTCCTCGAACATGGCATTCAGCTTAATCTGGTGGCGGATAAATATCCAGACAAAACAATTAAGTAAAGGACTTAGGGCATAAATGTTCCTATGAAGAATAAAATTCCTGGAGTAATAATCATCATTAGGTGAAGTGGACAGATACACTGGGAAAGAAAAAACTCTGTGCAACTCTGTGGTTCTCAGTGAATCTCTGTGACACAGCACCTGAAGTTTATTCTGACACTAACCTTAGCGGATTGAATGGATTAATATATTTTTTTGGGTAATGATAAAATTAATCTCTATTTCGACATTAGCCAACACCATAAGGAATAGAAAAATAACCCATTCTTATCCCTTTAATTATGAGATACAACGGAATTGAAATAAGGATAACGACAAGAAAATTTCTCACCTGAATCATTAAAAAAATAAAACAATATAGTTTTACATTTGTTGACGATAGTATTACTATTACACATAAGTGATTTTTGTGCCTATGTCAGTTGTACAAGTATTAATACCACAGAACTATTTCCTAAAAGACCCGAAATCAACCGATCTGGGTAAAAAGATCATTAACCAGAGCGTCATCTTGTTGGATGAGATTGGGTTTGAAAATTTTACTTTCCGGAAACTCGCAGATTGCATTGATTCCACAGAAGCTTCAGTATATCGTTATTTCGAAAACAAACTTCAGTTGTTGCTATACCTGACCACCCTCTATTGGAAATGGGTAGATTATCTGATTGGCATCAAATTGCACTACTTTACTGATCCGAAAGATCAACTAAGAGAAATCCTGAAGATCATAGCATTTAGTGAGGAATTAACGAATTTTTCCAATACTTCAGATGTTGACCTTGCTCAGCTTAAGCGAGTGGTAATGACCGAATCAGATAAGACCTATCTTACTAAGCAGGTAGATGAAATCAATGAAAAGGGATTATTTAAAGGATACAAGGACCTGTGTCATACCATTGCACTGATCATTCACGAGGTAGCTCCGGAATATCCTTATCCGCATGCGATTGTTAGTACCATACTGGAAGCTTCGCATCAACAGGCGTTCTTTGCCATGCACCTGCCATCGCTGACAGAAGTGTGCACTGGAAAAGACCTGGATCAACAAGTTTATGAATTTTTACAACATACATTATTCAGTACCCTAAAAATTGAATTAAATAATGGACAAATCCGTTAAAGATACCACATTAGACAGTTCGCATATTCTTAGAATACTGCATAGCAGTGCTCATCGGCTGGGGATTGATCTGGATAGTGCTGTGTTGCGTGAATCAGATAATTTATTGCGAAGCTATTACCTGGATGACCTCAGTGAGTTTATCAGGGACCTTACGGAAATGGCCAACAATACCGGGATGGTTTATATCAAAAAGGAAATCCCAAGGGAGGACCTGGAGATATTCATCGAAAACCTGGATGCCCCAATGATCCTGTTCATCAGAAACGAAGATCATATTGTTCCCGGGATCATTGACACCATTAAAAAGAAAAACAAGCAGATCACTTTGCTGAGAGGGGAAGAAACCGAAGAGATGGATTTCTCGGAGATCTCTACTGATTCGATCCTTACCAACAGTAAAAAGGAAATTCTTTTCCTTACTGCTTTTGCTTATGAAAGTGTGGTTGGAAGCAGTACTTACACGGGAGTAGAGCATGAAAAACTTTCACCGGTCTCGCGTCTCTATCATTTGCTTTCTGCAGACCGCAAAGACATCTTCTATGTATACATCTATGCCATGATCATTGGTATTACCAGTTTGGTGCTTCCTTTGGGGATACAGGCAGCCATAGAATTGATCTCAGGAGGCGTGTTTTTTAGTTCAATCTATTTCCTGATTGGCATCATCATCATTGGCGTATTAGGTTCAGGAGTGCTGCAGGTATTACAAATAACCATAGTGGAGTATCTCCAACGTAGGGTCTTTACCAAAGCGGCCTTTGAATTCGCATACAGGGTACCCCGGATCAAAATGGAAGCAGTGCTCAACCTGCATTTCCCGGAATTGATGAACAGGTTCTTTGATGTACTCACGATCCAGAAGGGATTGCCAAAACTATTGATTGACCTCTCCACTGGTCTCATACAGATTGCTTTCGGGTTACTATTACTTTCATTTTATCACCCATTCTTTGTGTTCTTCGGCATGGCCCTGGTATTCATACTATTTATGATCTTCTACACCACAGGACCAAAAGGATTGCAAACATCTATTACTGAGTCAAAATACAAGTACAAGGCGGTTTACTGGCTGGAAGAACTGGCCAGGGCACTATACAGCTTCAAACTTTCGGGAACCACGGACCTGCCGTTGAAGCGAACGGATTACTATGTCAACAATTACCTGAAAAACAGAAGGAAACACTTTAAGATCCTGGTGACTCAGTATTCTTACGTGCTGTTGTTTAAGGCCGTAATCACAGCGGGATTATTGATCATTGGTACTGTGCTGGTGGTAAGACGAGAAATTACATTAGGGCAGTTTGTCGCTTCCGAAGTAATCATCATCCTGATCCTGAACTCAGTTGAAAAAATCATCATGTACATGGATGTAGTGTATGACATGCTCACGGCGGTAGATAAGATTGCCCATGTGACAGACCTTCCCCTGGAACAAACAGGAGGACTGGACTTCACAGAAGAAGATGATAAAGACGGGTTTGAAGTCAATGTCTCCAACCTTACCTACAATTATCCTGGCACCAATGTAGCTGCCATCAAGAACATCAACCTCAAAATTGAAAAACGGGAAAAGGTTTGCATCAGTGGCGTGGGAGGATCCGGGAAAACAACCCTGATCAACGCAATGGCTGGAATGTACTCCACTTTTGAGGGGTCCGTGACCTATAACAAATATTCACTCCGGGACCTTGACCGGGTACATTTGCGTGACAGGATAGGAAAAAATGTATCTACCGAGGACATTTTTGAAGGCACCATCATCGACAACATTTTGGTGGGCAAACCCTATCTCAATGAAAAAGCTGCCATCGACGCATTGGAAATGGTAGGACTTTCGGAAAAGATCAATGCCCTTCCGGAAGGATTACAAACTCAAATATTAAGTGCCGGTAAGGGATACTCAGAAAATTTCATTCAGAAACTAATCCTGGCCAGGTGCATTGCCAAGGATCCAAACATGTTGATATTGAATGATTTCTTTAACAGTTTCCCTAAACATGACCGGCTGGAACTCATTCAAAAACTTACCCAGTCCGACAGGAAGTGGACCCTGATAGTAGTTTCGAATGATCCGATCATCATGGCCGCCTGTGACCGGGTGGTTTACCTAAGCAAAGGAGAGATCATTGGCAATGGACCAATGACAGAAGTACTGAACATTGAGGAAGTAGTGAAAAACCTTAACTGATTATGCTAAACATCTCAAAAGACGATATCAACGACAGACTGGCAGATAAACAACTGTATTCCCTGAAGGTACTGAAAACACCTTTCCTGAGCATCTATCTCGCCAAAGTACTTGTTGTGATTGCTACATTGATATTTTTATCCCTGTTTATGCCCTGGCAACAAAACATCCGGGCAAGAGGGAAAGTGACCGCATTGAATCCGGCCAACAGACCCCAGACGGTACAATCAGTAATACCAGGAAGAATCGAAAAATGGCACGTCAGTGAGGGACAGTTTGTCAATGTGGGAGATACCATTCTAAGCCTGGCAGAAACCAAAGACAAATACTTTGACCCGGAAATCCTTACCAGGATGGCCGAGCAAATTGAGGCGAAACAAGCCAGCTTACATGCCAAGGAGCTCAAAAAGGAGGCTTATCAAAATCAGATCAAGGCACTACGTGAGGCATTGGAAGCCAAAGTAATACAGGCCAACAATAAGATCGAACAGTCCATCCTCAAGTTGCAAAGTGATAGCATAGCACTGGAAGCTGAGAAAATCAATTTCAACAACTCCAGCAACATCTTCGAGCGGAATAAGCTCAGGTATGAGTCGGGGAACATCAGCCTCAACAAGTACCAGGAGATGGAATCTAAGTTCAATGCGGCTCGGGCAAAGTTTGTAGGACAACAAAACAAGTACCTGCAGAGCAAGGCCTCCGTTTCCATCGCGAGATCGGATCTTGCAGCGTTACAGGCTGATTATTCTGAAAAAATCAGCAAAACCATTTCTCAGTTGCAGGAAACATTGTCCAGCATCAATGAATCGCGCGCGGACATTTCCAAGCTTACCAATGAATACAACAACGTAAGGATCAGAAGAAATCAGTATGCTTTACTGGCCCCTCAGGATGGTTACATCGTAAAGGCACTCAAAGCCGGAATTGGGGAAACCATTAAGGAAGGAGAAGCCATCGTGACAGTACAACCTGAAAAACCGGACCTTGCGGTAGAAATGTACGTACAGGCGATGGACGTACCATTGTTATCACGGGGTAGAAAGGTAAGGTTGCAATTTGACGGCTGGCCATCACTACAGTTCTCTGGCTGGCCCAATGTGTCTGTAGGTACTTTCGGAGGTGTGGTACAGGTGATTGATAAAGTGAACACTCAAAATGGCCAGTTCAGAATATTGGTTACACCGGACCCTGAGGATGAACCATGGCCAGAAGTGTTGAGATTGGGTTCCGGCACCAAAGGTTGGGTAATGCTGGATAACGTACGGGTATGGTACGAAATATGGCGACAGCTCAATGGCTTCCCTCCTAGTTTGTACACAGACCCGGAAGGTACGCAGGACCAGGTGAAAATTTCTCCAAATAAGCCCAAAAGAAAGATAAAATGAGAAGTCTGATCATTTGCTGCTTAGTCATTTTACAGTCTCTACAAAGTTGGGGACAATCAGATAGTACAAGCAATGCCGACAGTATCCGTCGAACGGTAGTGCTGGGACTGGACCAATACCTCAGCATTGTTTTGAACAATCACCCGGTAGTGAAACAGGCAGGGCTCCAAAGAGACATGGCCCAGGCAGAATTACTGGCAGCCAAAGGTCAGTTTGACCCCAAAATCCAAAGTTCCTATGACCTTAAGAACTTTAAGGAAAAAGAATATTATGACCTGCTGGAAGTAGCATTTAAAGTCCCTACCAGAATTCCTGTGGACCCTAAAATTCAGCTTAATCAACATGAAGGAGAATTCCTGAACCCTCAAAACAGCATCCCGGGATCAGATAATTACCGGCAGGTATCCGCAGGTATCAGCGTGCCAATAGGCAAAGGCCTGCTGATTGACGAGCGAAGAAAGGTACTGAAGCAGGCTGAGCTTTATCAGAATTACGCAGAAGCAGAGCAGGTATTAATGGTCAATAAAATACTGCTCACAGCGATCAAGGACTACTGGGAATGGTTTCTAGCCTATAAGAAAGTAGAATTACTTGGCAGAAGTACCGACATAGCACAGGAACTCTTCAACCGGGTAAAGCTGGATTATGAATTTGGTGAAGCTGCAATTGTGGACACAGTACAGGCCAAAATCACTTATCAGACGCGAATGGCAGAATTTGAAAAAGCAAGGTTTGACCTGGTCAATAACCGGTTGAATCTCGCCAATCACCTGTGGTCTGAATCGAATGAACCGCTGGAGCTGCAGCAAATGGCCATACCCGATACGCTGGCTACATTTGGAAACATCCCCGGGCCGGATAAAGTAAATGAGATGATTTCATGGTCCGTTGAAAATCATCCCAAAATACAGCAAACCAACCTGAAGATCCAGCAGCTGTTGGTGGAAAACAGATGGAACAAAGAGATGCTCAAGCCACAGGTTGATGTGTCTTACAGCCTGATTAATGCCCCTATTGCTGCTGATGGAGAGATCGAAACTCCCTCATTCTCTGACAACTACAAATTAGGTGTAGACTTTTCCTTTCCGCTGTTTCTAAGGAAAGAACGTGGTAAGATTCAGAAAACGAACCTGAAGATCGAGAGTGAGCAGTACGCGCTCAACCAGGTAAAGCTGCAGATTCGTAACAAGATTGTAAGTATTGTAGCTGAAACCAACATGTCCAATAATTTGGCTCAGCAATACCAGGCCATGGCTCAAAATTACCAGCGCTTGCTGGATGCAGAAGTCATCAATTTGCAAACAGGGGAAAGTGACCTTTTCAAGTTCAATGTACAGCAGGACAAATACATACTGGCTCAAATCAAATACCTGGAAAACCTGGTAAAGTTTGAAAAGAACAAGGCTGAAATATTACACGCAGTGGGCTTGACCAGATTGGGGATGTAAATGGGATGTTTCCTTTAGAATCATGCAAAACCTGATTGAAACTTTTAGGAGAATAGGCCAATTAAAGCAGGGAGATGAAAAACTGCTTCTGGATTCCATCACGTTAAAATCCTTTCCTCCAAAAACAAAACTGCAGGATCACTACAAGATTAGCAACAAAATTTACTTTGTTGAAAAAGGTGTCGCCCGGACTTACTACCTCAAAAATGGTAAAGAAATCACCTATTGGATTGCCTGTGAGAATGATTTCGTTGGGTCAATGGCAAGTTTCTTCATGCAAACCCCAGGCAATAAAATAGTAGAGACCATTGAAAGCTGTACGCTATGGGAATTTGAATACCATAAGTTGCAGCAGTTGTTTGATACCAACGAAGAACTGGCCAGGGCTGGTCGATTGTTTGCAAATTATGCCATCTCATTAATGGAAGAAAGATTTGATAACCTACATTTCAACACGGCTAAGGAGCGATATGATCTCTTAATGGAAAAGCATCCGGAGCTGATACAAAGGGTACCCTTAGGAATGATTGCCTCATACTTAGGCGTCACCCAGGAAACTTTGAGCCGAATAAGAAGGTAACGGCATTTTTTGATATATGTCAAAGGATCAGGGTGCAGGATGTGCGAACTTTTCATTAAAAAACATGGAACTTTTTATTTGGATATTGCAAGCCCTGATAGCATTTGTATTCTTATACTCTGGCATTAACAAATCTTATTTTGATGAGAAGACCCTGGTGCAACGAGGACAAACGGGTGTGGAGGGACTGCCCCATTGGCTCATCAAAGCGATCGGGATTTCAGAGATCTTTGGCGCTATTGGATTGATACTGCCTATGATGGTTGGTAGATTAGAAATTCTTACCCCACTGGCAGCAATATGCCTGGGAGCAATTATGATCCCGGCGGCTGTTATTCACTACCGAAGAAATGAACCCAAAACCATCATGATAAACCTCACCATTCTTATTATATGTGGAATAGTTGCCTGCTGGAGAATTCCAATTATAGGATAGTTTAAGATCGTAGGAAAATTGATCAAGTACCGGTACCAGGTAATCATTAGAAATTATGGATACTCCTGTCGCATTTCATAGTGCTCCACAATCGGAAACGGTGCATAATAGTGATGCAGTAACTTCTTCCACTCCTGGTATTGCTCCGATTGTCTGAACCCTATGGTGTGATCTTCCAGTTTTTCCCACCGCACCTGCAATAGAAATCGGTTTTCATCTTCCACGCATTGATGAAGGGAATGATTAATGTAACCGTCAATTTGGGCAATGTATTGGCTTGCTTCGGCAAAGGTTTGTTCAAATGTAGCTTTCAATTGTGGCTTTACATTCAGGATAGCTATTTCGAGGATCATGGGGACATGTCAATTTAAACTGCAATATATGAATCCGGTCAAAAGAATTCTCTTTATCTTTCATGTGTATATAATTTTGATTTTAACTGTCACATGCCTGCGTGCCGTAATGCCGCCACTTCGGCATGCAGGCATGGAATTCGCTTCTCCAAAACGTCACCGTACAAAGCTATTTCAGCTTCGATATTCATTATCGGTTGGTGTTTGCGAGATCATGCTCATTTCATGTAAATAGGACAACTATGAAAGCAACACCTGGCAACAGAAAACTAATTTTTGCCATTGCATTGGCCCTCACACTGGGATTAGCTCCATTTTTCCCGGAACCCCATCTGGTTGGCAAAGTTCGTTGGGTGCTTGGTGGCGCAAACGGCATGCAGCCCATGGATTATTTTGACCTGTTCCTGCATGGCGCTCCATGGGTTTATTTGATTTATGTGTTGGTGACGAGAAATCGGGCCTGACCTATTTGCTAGAAAAAAGAAATGCACATTCGTTCACTAAAAATATCAGTCAGGATACTGAATCCATTTGGTACTAGTGATAAATAATTTGAACCTTCCATTTAATTACTATAATTCTTGTTATTAATGGAAATTGAGTGAGCATACGATTCATCATAATTTGTAAGGTGTTACTATGGTGTACGCTTTGTACCAATACCCATGGTCAGTCAACTGAGTTGGACAGCCTCATGTCCCTGACAAAAAAATACCTCTTCACCCATCAGGATTCAGCTAAAAAGTACCTGGCCATCTATCGGATAGTATCAGACAGGATCAAGGATGAGCACCACCTGGTCCAGTCCTACAAACTGTATGGCATCTGGCATGATGTTCAGTCCAATTTTCAGGTGAGTTTACAATATTATGACTCAGGAATACAGCTGGCGGAAAGACTTGAAGATAGTAAGAGCATGGCTGATATCTCTCACAATATTGGCTACCTGCAGCAAAGAAATGGCAACTTTGAGCAGTCCGTGGAATATTTTCTGCAAAGCATGGAAAAGTACCTTCAGGTAGGTGATTCCGTGAAATGGGGAAGCGCGCAGGTAAGCCTGGCCAATACCTACAACAAAGTAGGTGCTACCGATAAAGCCAAAAAGAAATACCACGATGCGCTCACCGCACTTAGAGGTCTGAATGCACACCAACCTGTCGCCCAATGTCTTGTGGGATTGGGCGTGCTTTATAGTCAGTCCGAACAACTGGACTCTGCTATCATCATGTATGAGGAAGCAATCACGCACCTGGATGAAATGAACGATCTACGCGGATCTGGTATCATACAAAATAACCTGGGTGCCATCTACATCAAGAAAAAGCGATATGATGAGGCCGTCAGAATTTTGAATGCAAGCATGAAAAAAAGGACCCAGTTTGGCGACCAGAAAGGGATGTTATCTGTACTTAGGAATCTATCAGATGCTTATAAACTAAGTGGGAACCTCGATAGTGCATTGATCTATGCCCGCAGTGGTTACCAACAGGCACTCCAATTAAATGACAAAGCGCTTACCCGGGATTATGCCTTCGAACTTGCCGATATCTATGCCGAACTTGGTCAATATCAGAAAGCCACAGGCTTTTACCAACAACACATTCATCTTGACGACAGTCTGATCGGCGCAGAAAGGGCCAAAGCTGTAGCTGAAATAGAAGAACAATATAACGATGAGGTAAAACTCAGAAAAATCAGTGAACTGGAACTCCAAAACCAAAAAACCATCAACCAACGCAATATCATGCTGTCCCTGGCAGGCATTCTGATGATCATTATTGGTTTTGTGATCATCTATACCTTAAGAAGCAGAAAAGTAAACCGGATCCTTTCAGCCAAAAACGAACAGGTATCAATAGCCCTTAAGGACAAAGAAGTGCTGCTAAAAGAAATTCATCACAGGGTAAAGAACAATCTTCAAACTGTTTCCAGCCTATTGAGCCTGCAATCAAGGTATCTGAATGAAGAGGCCCTCGAAGCGATGGAAGAAGGAAGAAACCGCGTAAAGTCCATGGCCCTCATTCATCAGAAACTCTACCAGACTGACAACCTGAAGGGCATCATCCTCAATGAATATGTCAAAAACCTGGTAGACGGACTGATCGCCTCTTATGGCATGTCCACCGATGAACTAAAAGTAAACCTTGACGTGGATCCAATCAACCTCGATGTAGATTCTGCCATTCCTTTGGGCCTAATCCTTAATGAACTGGTAAGCAACACTTTTAAATATGCATTTACCGAATCCAAAGAAAAGCAACTGAGTATTGCTATCAAAAAGGCATCTGACGCCATACACCTAAAAATAGCTGACAATGGTGTCGGCCTTCCTGAGGATTTTGACCCTAAGCAGTCAAAGTCTTTTGGCCTCAAGCTGGTGCAAACGCTGGCTCATAAGTTGGACGCAGAGATGACCATAGCCAACAGCAACGGAACAATGATCGATATGGAAATCAAAAAATATCAGCTGGCATGAAACAAACCGTATTAATTGTTGAAGACGACCCAATCATTGCACAGGACCTGGCAGAAATTCTGGAGTCCATTGAGTACCAGGTACAACACATAGTGTACAATGCCGCGGATGCGATGGAAAGCATATCTCTAAACACCCCGGACCTGATACTGCTTGACATTCAGCTAGAAGGAGCAATTGATGGCATAGACCTGGCACATATCATCAATAAAAGGCATCACGTTCCTTTCATTTACATCACCTCGTTTCACGATGAACAGATGATCAAACGGGTGAGCGAAACCAAGCCTGCTGGATTTATTCTGAAGCCATTTAATGAAAATGAAGTAAAAGTAGCCATCCAACTGGCTTTTCAATCGAATAGTAACAACGATAACCTCCAACGAAATCAAGAGGAGGACACTCAGCTGTTCATCAAAGACAACAGGGAACTGAAACCAATCAACTTATCAGACATATTGCATCTCAAATCTGATGATAATTACTGCCACATCTACTTAGAAGATTGCAAATACATGATCCTGATGAAGCTAAAGGATTTTTTGAGGAGGTACAGTGCACATGGTTTTTTTCAGGTACATCGCTCTCATATTGTAAACATCCGTAAAATCAGCAGTGTGCAGGATGACTACATTTACCTGGGCAAAGACTGCATCCCCATGAGCAAGCACTACAAAAAAGAGTTTTTCGATCAGTTGGCGTTGTTGTAGTATTTAGAATCTTGTATTTAGTATTTAGTATTTAGTATTTAGTATTTAGTATTTAGTATTTAGTATTTAGTATTTAGTATTTAGTATTTAGTATTTAGTATTTAGTATTTAGTATTTAGTATTTAGTATTTAGTATTTAGTATTTAGTATTTAGTATTTAGTATTTTAAAAAAATTCAAGATTCTAAATCCAAGATTCAAGACTCTAAATTCAAGATTCAAGATCATTACTGTCCGGGGTAATTCCCGGGGTCCTACATTTTCCTGCGATACTTGCATCAGAGCATGTAAATTCATAAAAACGTAAAAGCATGGTCCCTAATCACTAAAAGGTTTAATCCATTTTCATCTTCCTTATAATTCACACCTTCCACCGCTATTGCCGCGGAGGCACTTACTTTTTGAAAGACCAAAAACTAAGGAAAAAGTCTTTGGGAAATTATTAGCACACGGCCTCCCAATGCCCCTTTGCGCGCAAATCCAACCCAATCCTGCAACACGGCCATCATCGCACAAGCCGCCCGCCATTTCCCGTCCAGCCCAAATACGAATCACATTTTTACTCAAGAATCATACTTGAGTTAATTTTACCCGGACAGCAATGATTCAAGATTCTAAATCCAAGATCCAAGATCCAAGATCCTAATTTGATTGCAACTTTGGAATTTGCTATCTTATTCAAAGACTATTGGTAAAATGACCCCATCACTCCTAAAATGAAAAACTCACCACTGATTTTATTAATCATACTATTCACTGTTTTTAATGTCCATGCTCAAAATTATTATGATTCCCTAATTGGTGTTACGCAGGTGGATAAACTGGAAGGTGCCATCCCGACATTTTATACCCCTGGCAAAATGACGATTGCAGAGGAATTTCAGCAAACCATTACAGATGCCATTCAATATTACAGTAAAAACAGCGCTACGGAGTATGCGCTAAAACTTGCTGTATTGGATTCGGCTCAGTGGCCACACAACAGGGTCCCGTTTGGATATGTGTTTTACAGTCAGGGTTGGATATTCTTAAATACCGGGATGAATTACGGCCTTTTCAAAAAGACTTACGGGCTTGAGGCTATTTACAATCAACTGGACTCAGCATTAACCAAATCAGGGGTTTCTTCAGCTGCTATGATAAAATCATTTTACAAGGTATATGCAGTCCATGAACTGGGTCATTATTACCTGTCGAAGATTTCCAATGCTCGATCACCAGATCGGTGGACCAATGAATTTGCTGCAACCTACTTCGCTTATCATTTCTTTAAAACTTATAACAAATCGGCGCTTGATGAATTTGAATTATTTCATCTAATACATAAGGATTATTACAATCCTTCCTACACATCAATTGAAGACTTCAACACGGTCTACATGAAAATGGGCGTAGAGAATTACCTCTGGTACCATAGCAATTTCTACTTTCTGGTTAAGTCACTTCACAATTGCTATGGCGCAGAATTCATTGCTATGTTTGAAGAGTTGTTCCCCAAATCGGTAAAAAAAGATTACGAAACTTCAGCAATTATTGAGCTATTAGAAAAGAACTGTGAAAGTGTAGTAGAAAATTGGGTTGAGGCATTGGAAGCCAATTCTACAAAAGACTAGGGTTCTTTATACCAGTGACTTAAACCTCACTCGAAATTGCCGTGAAATGATTCAAGATTCAAAATTATTCTGAATTCTAAATCCAAGATCATTACTGTCCGGGGTAATTCCTGGGGTTCTACATTTTCCTGCGATAGTTGCATCAAAGCATGTAATTTCATAAAAACGTAATAGCATGGTCCCTAATCACTAAAAGGTTTAATCCATTTTCATTTTCTTTTAGAATCACATCTTCCACCACTCCCGCCGTGGGGGCTCCTACTTTTTGAAAGACCAAAAACTAGGGAAAAAGTCTTTGGGAAATTATTAGCACACGGCCTCCCAATGCCCCTTTTCGCGCAAATCCAGCCCAATCCTGCAACACGGCCATCATCGCACAATCTTCCCGCCATTTCCCATCCACCCCAGTCACGAATCACATTTTTACTCAAGAACCATAATCCAATTAATTTTCCCCGGACACTGTTGATCCAAGATTCTAGATTCAAAATACAAACATCACCCTTTCTTCAAACCCAAAGCATAATACACCGGATACCAGATCGAGGCGTCTTCACGGTGTGACCATGTTCTGATGCGATGGAACACTTTGTCGATTTCAGTGTCTGACACCATGCTGGTTTGCAATATAGGGCCTCTTGCACCTTCAATAATTCCTATCAGGTTCTCCACAAAACCATCAAACTCTTCCATTCCCCGACAGGCACCAAAAAACGAAAAGCCATTCCTTAAGGGTTTCAGTCCGGTATTGACCAATAACGATACCTGTTTTCTTCCTATATATGGGTCGTTATGGTTATTTAAATACGATTGAATGTATGCCTTCCAAAGCCTTTCAAACCCATCGATTTCCGGGTACAACTTCAGGTCTTCATGATCATCATCTGCAATGGCAACTACACCATTAATAGCGGCCGCCTTTGCCATTAAGTTTACAACCTGCTGTGGACCAGGCACATGCTCCAGTACAAATCGGGCATGTACAAAATCAAAGCTCCCCCATTCCGCTTCGGGAAGTTCCAGTTGCTGGACATTTCCTTGTCGGTAGGTTATGTTAAGGGCTGTTGGCGTCAATAGCAGTGCCTGGGCAAGTTGATTGGTGTCCAGTTCAATCCCCACAACGCGACTGCCGGGCAGGGACCTTTGTCTGAATAATCTGGTGAGGTGTCCCAGTCCTGCACCAAGATCAAGTATGCTCCGGAAGTTAAACGGGCCAATTTCATCCAGGTACTTTTCATTCAACAAGGCATTGAGCCTTGAAAGGCGATCTTGTTCTACCGGACTGCTTCCGTGGATATAAAAGTTGTTTTCCTGCAAAATGTGATCAGTTTATTTAAGGTAATACGGTTAGACCAGCTTGTTAGATTTCTTCACTTCCATTTAGCACTAATCCAAACCTGATGATGCATCCAGTTTCATGAGAGGCAAAAGCCAGCGCAATCAGTAATAAACTAGTCCATTCTGATATAAAATACACCATATGGACCAATGAAAATGACACACTGACCATCCATCCTGACATTTTTTCAGGGTGAAACTGTCATTTTGAATGCCCAATCCAAATGGCACTGGAGTTGCTAAGGCAATCTCCGGAATCGCGATTCTATGTTTATTGACTTTGGGTTTTAATGTTCCCCGTGTGGGATTACAGTTTAACCGAAGCTGTTGAATTGTTTAACAATTAAAATGTGAAGACGATGAGCACACTAATGAAACGAAACGGGTTTTTACCCACTACATCATTTTTTGACGATTTTTTAACACGAGATCTTTTTGACTGGTCCGGATGGACCGACAGCTCTACCTCTATACCAAGGGTGAACATCCTGGAAACCAACGACGATTTTCAGGTTGAAATGGCAGCTCCTGGTATGAAAAAGGAGGATTTTCATGTAGAACTTGACAATGATATGCTGACCATCTCTTCTGAGGTATCCAGCAACATGGAGCAAAACAACGAAAATCAGCGATACACCAGAAGGGAGTTCAACTATCATTCATTTAAGCGCTCGTTCTATTTGCCAAATACCGTTGAGGCAGACAAGATCAAGGCTACCTATAAAGATGGTATGCTTAATCTGATCATTCCTAAAAAGGAAGAAGCAAGGAAGAAACCTGTAAAAACCATTACAATCTCCTAGTTGAAGATGAATTGAGGTAATTCAGTATAGAATTACCTCCCAATGGTTTAATTGTAAACTGATCTAATGAAAGCACATACGGCTGTAAAACCGGTAGATGATATTTACCTGTCGGCATTTGACAGGTGGATAGCCACTAAAGTGTCAAAACAGTTGGCTGAATTAAAATCAAAAAGGAGGAACATATGAAAAAGTTAAGCACAACAAACTGGTACATGGTTGTCCTGATATCGCTTTTTATGATGGTGGCACCAGTCTCCTGCACTCAGATAGAGTCGCGAAAAACTGCTGAAACTACGCAGGAAGACAATACTCAGACTCCAAATGAGTCTGATGAAACTTCCACAGAAGCTGCTTCCACCGAAAACAGTGAACAGGACGCAGAGACCAGTGAATCGGATGAAATCACTGATAGTGAAAACGAATCAGAAGATGAAGATAAAGAATAGGAGGGCAAAATGATCCCTCCTATTTCAAATGAATAAATAAACGGGATATGGGACTACATAGAGGATTTAAATTGATCACAGGCATGGCCATTACAGCCCTTGCGATAAAATTACTTTCAGGGGACAAATTGCAGGGATGGTTGAAAAGACTGCAGAATGGCTTTAAAAGAAAAATTGGAGGGTTTAAACAATGAGAGTGTTTAAGTTTATCATCAATGTATTTTTAGTGACCGTTGCGGTACTGCTCATAGGCAGCATGTTATATGATTGGATAAAAGATATTTTGAAGGAGCGGCTGGAAGATTCCAGGCTCGGCAAACTGCGCATATTGCAACCGGCAACTCAGCAAATACCCTTAGAATTAAACGAGGCAAGCCAACTAAAACAATCGGCATGAGATGTGATTTTACAATCTTTTAAGACAAATGGCATAAAGGCATTAATAAACTGTTGACGATATTTCTCGTCAACCAATTTGCGGCTACCTGTCCCGTTTTGTGATTATGGACAGTCTGTGCGGTTTACAATTTCCGCCATTTCCTGACAGCTGTCCAACACATGTAATGAGGTAGCCGCTACATTTGCAAAATCTCTAAACACAAAACTCTAAACTCAAAACTCTAAACTCAAAACTCAATACTCTAAACTCCAAACTCCAAACTCAACCTACTCCCCAAATCCCCCGGATCAACCGTATAAATTCCTATTCATCCTTACCATATCGTTGTATGCAACACAATGATATAAATTGGATATATACAATGATTAAAAGCATTGTAATTAACCTTTTCAAACAAAACTTAGCTATGGTAGGAAATTGTATCACTCAATCCGTTACGGATCATAATCAGCCTGTGAGCAGGGCCAGGAAGCGCTACAGGATCGGTCTCAACGCAGAATTTAATTTAGCCATGATTTCAGGAGACCTAACAGGTCCAGGTGCTGTAACCCAACTGGAAGAACTCACAGAACATGTCAAGGCACACTTTGTTACCTCCGAACAAATCCACCTCCACGTACAAATAAAAAACATCGATCACCAGACAGTAAACATGCTGGTAAATCTGATCAGGGTCCTGAACATGGGAGCACTACTGAACAAAGTAGTGACTGTAAGCTGGATCAACTCTCCAGACAATACCGCCATCAGCAGAATCGGACAAGAATTTGCCAGAACCAGTTCGTTTGCCTGGAATAGTCATGTAGAGTAGCAGCTGGTGATTTGCAGGTAATTTATTCGGAAGTTGGGATAGTAAATATTTCACACATAGGTGTACCATCAAAACTGCATTCAGGTTGCAAGGCAACTTTCGAGCAATAGATTATGAGGACACGATGCACCTACTCATAGCAACGCTCCTGAAACCAAATAGCACCTACAACCCCTATACTCCTCCAGGGAATTGCCGTTCACATATTGGAACTTCAAATAACCTATTGCTATTATCGATTAGAGCCCAGCCAGCTCCGGCGGTGAATGGTTTGGTGTTTACTTCCCTCATGATCATCATATTGAAAATGATTAGTTTTGCTTTTCTCAACTGATTAGAGACTTGAATTTACAGAGAGCTTACCACGTCACTTTAGTATGATCTACAGAATATTTACTTTACTGTTCATGGTTTATAGCTCGGGCGTCTGGGCTCAACAAAGCACCCAGCAGATAATTGATAGCCTGGAGGGTTACAGTCATAAGATCAAACCCGGTTGGGATGAGTTAGATTATCGCATTGGCATGTTTCGACAGTACCTTTTTAGCAACATGGTGGAAAAGGCCGACCTCCAATACAACAGGGTTATTCAAATTGCCGATGAAGAAAACATTCCTGAGGCTGAAGTCTACGGACTCATATTGGAGAACATCAGGGCTTATGTGGTTGAAGGAGATAACGATAAGGCCATCCAAAAATGTAAAGAGGCGATTGAACTGGCAAGAGAAATAGGCCACTCTGAAACACTCGCGTATGCCAGATACCAGCTGGCAGAAAATTATTACTTTGAAAAAGGAGATCCCCAAAAAGCCATTGACCAGATCCTATTGTCTATTCCCGAAATGGACGAAAATGTTACATTGAAGACTCTTGGAAACACCTATAAGACCCTCGGTCATGTGTACGGTCAAATCGGAAAATATGAGGAAGGATTAAAATACCTGGAACAAGCCCTCACCTATTTCAATGAACTGGTAAATTCCCCTCCTGTGGACCCAAGAATCGGACGGTTAAGCACACAGGATGTACAGGCAGAAATGCATGTAACTAATACACTCAATTACATGGGAGACCTGTATGTCATGCAAGGTAAAATTTCCCAGGCGCTGGAAGTGAAATTACAGGGGCTACAGTTAATGAAGAAACTGCACAACAAAGACATGATGGCCTGGATGTACCACCAAACCGGTAAATTATATGCAGAAACGGGCAGGCTGAATGAAGCAGTATCCGATTTTCAAAAAAGCAGGATGTTATTTGAAGAATTGGGTTTGCAGAAGGATATCCATCATGTCAATGAAACGATGATACCTACACTGGTGCGAATGGGTGAGCTGGAACTGGCATCCAGTCTCATAGAAGATAACATCACCTATTATAAAGAAAACAACGACACATTATTCCTTGCCTCATCTTATGTACACGGTAGTGGCATTTTTCTAATGTATGAAGATCAGGTGGACCTGATTAGATCAAATAAATACCTGAAAGCCGCTGCTCCACTGATCAGCAAAATTACAGATCCAAAAATTGAATCGTTAAACGCTCGCATGAATGGCCTCTACGCCAAACGAAAAAACGAATTGGACAAAGCAGAATCTCTGTTGAAACAGGCATTGGCCATTTCCTCCTCATCCAACAAGCTCTTCCAGGCCAGGGTCATCTATGATCTTGGTGACAACTTCTTACTGAAAAAGGAATATGATTCTGCAATGACCTATGCGCAAAAAGCTATAGAATTTGCTGTGGAACTCAATGACAGGGACCTTTCAATGGATGGCTATCAGTTATTGAGTCGTGTTGGGGCCGCTTCCAAAAATTATCAGCTTGCTTATGAAAGTCACACGAAATTCTTTCAATTATATGACAGCCTCTATACGATCAATGCGCAGGCAAAATTGAAGGAGGAACAGGTCAGGCAAGGCATTTTCAACTACCAGCAAGACAAGGAACTAGCGGAACAAAACGCCAGAATATTAGCAGATCAAAACCAAATGTACCTGTTTGCCGGAGCTATTCTTGTGGTATTATTATGCTTAATGATCTATCTGTATGTAAGTCTACGAAGAGTCAAGGCAAAAACACAAAGTCAAAACATCCAGCTTACACAACTCAACCAAACCAAAGACAAATTTTTTGGCATTATTGCACATGACCTCAAAAGCCCGTTGATTGGTCTGCAGGGTGTAGGAGAGCAAGTGGATTACTACCTTAAAAAGAGAGACAGTGATCGCCTCCAGCAGGTTACTGAAAATATCAGTGACACTACCAAAAGATTAAATGAGCTGCTGGATAACCTACTCAACTGGGCACTATTGCAAAACGGAATGATCCCTTACCACCCCGGCAAAGTGAACATTGGTGAGGTCTCTGATGCTGTGTTGAGGTTACTGCAACCCATTGCCGATCAAAAAGGGATCCAACTGATCAATGAGGTCCACAAAGGATGCCTGGTCTATGCCGACAAAAAAGCTGTTGATACTATTATTAGAAATCTGGTTTCAAATGCCTTGAAGTATACCGAAGAAAATGGTACAGTGAGTATACGGGTTCAGGACGAAGATGACCGCCTCAACATTTTGATCAATGATACCGGTACTGGTATCTCAGCAGAACAGGTACCGGAAATCTTTAATCTGAAAAAAGAAAGCAAGGTTGGTACCCGGGGTGAAAAAGGATCTGGATTAGGGCTGGTGCTTTGCAAAGAACTGGTGGAACTCAACAAAGGAAGTATCAAGGTAGAAAGCACTGTAGGTCTGGGGTCTACATTTTCCTTTGATTTGCCGAAAGCTGCTTAGTTTCTTCTAAGCCAATTTCATCTAAACTATGTACCACAGCCAAACTCTAGCTGATTGCAATCTGCAAGTTTTAATTCCCTGGCAGTCACTTTTTTTTGTTTACTCCATCCAGTATATCAAGACTATTCAATTTTTTTTGAAGTATATGTTGAGATTTACCGTTGTGTCTGATACTATATTGGTAAATATGTAGGCATTTTAATATACTTGCTCAATCTATCCATTTGACAAACTTCGGATTGAGGACCATCTTATTACGTACGTTTATACTCCTCTCATTATTATTTCCAGCGAAATCATTTGCTCAGGACCTGAACCGTGTATTTGATGGTGGTCCACTGATGAAAGTGAGCGGTGGCATCAATGTGAACCAGGTGTTTTATTCAAGTTTTGGGGGTGAGCAGAGAAGAGATCCATTTAACTACTTCCTTAGTGGAAACCTAAATTTCGATTTTATTGGCATAGCGGTCCCATTGTCTTTTTCATATTCCAACCAAAACACATCCTTCCAGCAACCATTTAATCAGTTTTCCTTCCAGCCCTATTATAAAAACTACAAGGGTTATGTAGGATATAATGCTATGAGTTTTTCAAAATATTCATTAGCGGGACACATCTTCTTTGGTGGTGGGCTTGAGGTCAGTGATTTAGGAAAGTGGAAGGCAAGCGCCATGTATGGTCGGTTGCGAAAGGCAGTCCCCTATGACACTGCTTCTAATGTGGATCCTTCCTACCAACGAAATGCATTTGGGGTGAAGGCAGGTTATCAGGGTGAAAATTCAGACTTTATAAACCTGATCATTTTTTCCAGCAAAGACGACCCCAATTCCATTTCAGATAATCCGGACTCACTTGAAATATTTGCAGAAAATAACCTTGTTTTGAGCGTTGAAGCCGGTAAGTCAATCACTAAAAATCTGCTGTTAAAAATGGAATACGCTGGATCCTCGGTTACCAAAAACCACCAGTTGCAGGAGAAAGCACATAGTAACAATCAGGTGGTGGAAATTTTTAGTTTTCTTCATTCCACCAATGCTTCCACAGATTTTTACGGAGCGTTCAATTCTTCGATATCCTACAATGCCGGATTCTATACGTTGGGGGTAAACTATGAAAGAGTGGACCCTGGTTATCAAACTCACGGGGCATATTACTTTAACAATGACCTTGAAAATATCACTGGAAATGTTGCCCTCAACCTTTTTAAATCTAAGGTAAACCTGGCAGTCAATGCGGGCCTTCAAAAGAACAACCTTGATGGCAGTGAGTTAAGTCAGTTTCAAAGGTGGGTGGGTTCAGTAAATATGGGTTTCACCCCCAAACCAAAACTCAGTATTAACGCAGCTTATTCCAATTTCCAGTCGTACACCAACGTGAGGCCAGACTTTGAACGACTCAATGACCTCACACCATATGATAATCTGGACACATTGAATTTTCGGCAGGTATCTCAAAATGCCAGCCTTAATACCAATTTCATTCTTAAGCAAAGCAAAGAAAGCAGGCAAAATCTCAATATGAACCTGTCTTACCAGGTCTCCAATGACAACCAGGGAGAGGGACCAAACGCCGGGTCATCCTTCTACAATGTGAATACCGCATACTCTTATTCAATCACTCCAACCTCGCTGACCCTGACCACCGCTGTAAATATGTATTTGAATGAATCCGGAAGTGTAACAAGCCGGGGCTTCTCTCCCAATGTATCTGTAAGTCGTGCTTTTATGGAAAAGAAACTCAGGACCAGTATATCATCTACCTATACATTTGCCAATACCTCTGGGTCGTCACCCAGTAAAATGTTTAATGTGAGACTTGGAGGTACTTACAGATTGAAGAAAAAACATAATTTTAATTTAAATATCGTCACCCTAAGACGTGGAGCCACACCATCTGTGGCAGCACTGACAGAAAGCACAGCCACATTTTCTTATAATTTTAATTTCTGATGATACTTGATTAACTCCGGAGCTCTAATTTATGTGCAGACATTTTTGATGGTTTAATTATTAAGTAATCTGCCAAATGTGATTTATTGCAAGCTATGCGATTTCATGACTGCTTATTGCATATATAAAAAAAGCTGACCATTGCCCGTCAGCTCATATTTGTTCGTTGGGGTGGCAGGATTCGAACGCGCACGGCCAGTGCTGCGACTTGTCGCAGGTTCCTCGCTTGCAGAAAATAAAAAAAGGGAAGACTGAATATTCAATCTTCCCTTTAAGTTCGTCGGGGTGGCAGGATTCGAACCTGCGACCCCCTGGTCCCAAACCAGGTACACTAACCGGACTGTGCTACACCCCGAACAATTTCTTTTCCTTTTGTAATGCTTTCATTCAGACTGCTTCCGAATGGGAGTGCAAATCTAGAATTTTTATTGAATTTAAAAACAATTTCAGACGCTTTTTTTAAATAAATTTTTCTGATGAATTTATGAAGTATTTAATCTGCAGCATTCTCTAATTGCGCAGTGTATTTAGCTACAGAAAAGACCGGCTCTCCGCCCTCTGAAACCCCTTCAAAAATAACGTAAAAATCACCCAGTAAATCATTGTGAATCATTTCAAGCGTCTGTTCGTATTGAGCATTTCCATCAAACTCAATATTGGATGTATGGTACACCATTGGATTAAAATAAGGTGCTGAATCATCATCATTACCTGAAACTGCAATCTTATCTCCAACTTCATATGTTGACACTCCGGTGATCTCTATAAATTCGCCTTCAAATCCCTCCAAAATCTCTGTCGTTTCCAGTTTTACAACACCATACTTACCCAGCTTACCATACAGGTTTCTCTTCGAATGTGAATAAGCCACCCCATATCTTACGAATTTTTTAGGATCCAGCTTTTTAATTTTTTCCTGATCAAAGGTCATGTAATTATTGACAATAAACAGTGGATCTCCCCCTTCAATAAATTTGTTGTCGTCATCCGAAAAGACCCTGAATACACGTTTTCCTCTTCTTGTTCGCATAGCAAGACCTGGCATGACTTCCATTACGGCTTCTTCCACCGTCTGAAACTTGTAAAAATCATTCAGGTCCCTCTCAATATCCAATGGGATTTCGGCATTTATATTTGCTATTTTTGCCGGTAAAAATGAAGGGTAATACTGGTTAATTCTCCCAATATCCCGGAACAGTTTAAGTGCGGACATTTCTCCTAAAACCGGTTTAAAGCTATTAAACGAAGGTGTCTGCTTATCCAGCTCCATGTTCATGTCAACTTTACGTCCCTCCAGGTATCCCTGATAATAAAATTTTAGCGAACCAATGAACCGATTATACAAGGTGTAGTCAATTCGATTTTCCGTACCAACAGGCACCTCAAACAAAACATTTGTAGAGGGGTTGAAAAAAGAGATTAAATCAGGCCTGTTAGTGGTATCTTTTAATAGCAAAGAGATGGAAGCAAACCGCTCATATTTTACTTGCTCAATATCCCTTTTCACTTCACCTTTATAAAATAGAAGGGCGGTGTTGATTCCATTATGATCTCCATCATTTAGATAATAACCAATATCAGGAATCTCATCAACCAACGACGATGGTAAAATAGCCTGTGCTAATATGTTTCGTGAATAGAGTGCGGAGGGATCGATGAAGTTTGCATTTACAACCCTCAGAGAACCGCTCACATTGCCCTGAAATCTTTTCTTAATATTTATATTCAACTTCTCCCTGGGCGTAATTGCTGTTTTACTCAAGTGCACATTTACATTCCCCCTGGAATAATCCGGCACATAAATTACTCTTTGATAGCGTATCTCTCCAGATTGATCATCTGTTACTGACAGTTTCCACAATCCTTCGTTCAACATGGATAATGGGATTTCCACCAGTCTTTTTCTAACTGAATGAAGGTCAACCTGTTCTTTTATCTTCTGATCACCTCTCTCAACTAAAATGGTAAGCGACCCGCCTGTTTTAAGTGAGTCATTCAATGAGAGGCTCATTTCCAACTCCTGTTTTTCCAAATTGAGCGCTGTTTGAATACAATAACCGGTGTACCCTGCCAGGTCGGCCAGATTCACAACTGTAGTATCCCTTCCATTAACTACCTCAAATGAAATTCTATTGGTATCAACGGGTACACTGTAAACAAAAGATCCGTAACCCAGTTCGTCAGTCTTCAATCGGGTATTTAATGTACCTGTAATATCACCAATAAAAAGGCTATCTCCTGCTGTAGATTGAACTGAGAAGCGGGTTATACAGCCACAGGTAACTTTATTCCCCTCCGGTGCTATTCTAACATCATCCTGAAAAGCATATTTTGGGGTTTTGGGATCCGACCCTATATAAATACCTTTTCTGCTCAATTCATTATGATGCTTAAAAGATAATTGGTAGTATCCATCATCCATTTTCGGACTTGTTGGAATGATGGCTTTTCCATATCCATTTCTTACAAGAAACTGAAATGAAGTGACTAATTTTCCTGCCTCATTTACCAGGTACAGGTTCTCGGTAATATCTTGTGGTGCATCCCCCAACGAGTAGGCTTCAACCAAAATGTTTTCTCCCTGGTAGTAGAATTCTCTGTCTGTTGATATTCTTACATCCTGTGCATCCAGTCTCCCCGTAAAAATCAATACCAGGGTTGATATAATTGCTAATTTCTTCATAATTAAAATTCCCAAAATGCTGGTTTTTGATTTGTACTGTTGGAAAGAACTAAACAACTGTTGGGTATGCTGTCCGATGGAATTCTTACTCCTAATTCATTTTTATCAATATAAACTTCTGTAGTTTCAATTGCGGAAGCACTGAATGTTCCCCATACCAACTCACTATCATTATTGATGTTTCTAATATTTCCAGCCACCTCTGAAGAAGGCACTGCAAATAACGAACTCTGAGAGGTGGTTTGCTTTTCTATTTGATTCCAAAAGTTATAAACGTCCTCATTCAATGAATACTGTTGTACACGCAATAAAAATTTTACATCAAAGTAATCGGCCACTGCTGGTATGCTAAAGGCTTTTCTGTTAGAAATGTAACTACCGTTTGTATATTGATCACTATAAACACTAAGTGGGTTTTTTGTACTTTTATTCACCCAGCATTCACAGCAACTGCAAGGTTGAGGGTTATCAACATTGGCACATCCAAGTGGTGAGATCGTTGGCGTTCCATTTACTCTTATGGTGAAATTTTCAGGGAATGTTCTTCTTTGAGCAGTTCCGTTCCATTTCCATAAATAATAGTTACCACGATCAGGAAAATCCTGAAAATTAACAAGCACATCTACATATGGTTTATTGGTGATTACTCCGGTAAGCTCATTAGTCTCCGGTAGGTACGAAACTTTATATGAAATGGAGTCAATTTCAGGTACCGGCTTTATTTCCTGGACTGATGACTGATAAACTTCTCCATCAAGTTCTACGGAAATAAAATAGCTGTGACCAATGATCCCCTGAATACCTGTGGGGCTGGTTTGATATCTTCCGTTTTCAGTCAGTTCCAACTGTTCAAAAGCACCCTCCAAATCGTAAATGGTAACAATAGCATCATTTACCTTTGTGGAACTGGTATTTGAAATAGGGTCAAAAAACGGAACAGTCTTATAGATTTCTACAGAATACGGACCAGGCTTTGTGGTGATTTCACCCTGGATGGACTAATTGGTTTTCATCATCTTCATTAACCTCAAAACTAATTACGGATACACAGCCGTAGATCGAAATCACTAATACTATTATTCCGATCACCCCCCATCTTGATCTGTTCATAT
Source organism: Cyclobacteriaceae bacterium (assembly GCA_965243755.1). GTDB lineage: Bacteria > Bacteroidota > Bacteroidia > Cytophagales > Cyclobacteriaceae > JANSWY01. The sequence continues at coordinate 218,128 of CBDEVW010000006.1, read as the reverse complement.
TCAATAAACTCATCTCTTAAATTCAAATTTCTTTAAAACCACATTTTGTATTGATCCCTCGTCGGAAGCCCAATCGGTAAAATAAATTGCATCGTCAGCATCACTTACCGCAAGGTAGTGAGGTCGTAATATGCCTGCCTGCAAGGCTGCTCCATCCTGTATTGCACCATCACTTCCCGCGATCAGTTCATAGGTTTTGGTCCTGTAATTAACCTCATACAGTTTTCCTGCTTCAGTAATTGCATACAAACGGTCTCTTTCAAGAGAAAATGAAATTGACGTCACCAGATCCGGAAACGTCACCAGCGTGGTGGTACTGCCATCCTGAAAGAATGTGGGTGTATACTGAATGGTATTACTCTGTCTATTCAAAATAAATGCATGACCCTGTCCATTAAATTCAAGGTTTACCGGACAGCTCAGTCCTACTGTCTGTACTGGCCTTATTTCGATATTGTCATTAAATGCACTCTCTGCCAAATTATATACCCCATTGCATGCTGCCACAAATTTAGATCCGTTCAGAATGGCAACATCAGTTGCTGTCTCCAATTTGGGTCCTGTGCCTGGGCTGGAATAAAATATTTCCAATTCGTCTGCTATCAGGTCATAATACAAAACAATTGGTTCCTTTGCTGATGCGAAAAAAACACCATCCCCCTCAGCAGCTCCGCCAAATCCACCTCTGAAAGACGTAGGTATTTTTTCAATTGTCTGAGAAACTGGATCAAAGATCGTAATTCCCTGTCCTTGTGGTGAATTTACAGAGCCCAGGTTAGTAACCAGAATCTCTCCATTGTTCGCTATAATTATTCCTCCGTTACCATTAAAATTGGTACTAATGGTTTTGATAAAACTCTCGTTTTTCAGCGTAAAACCTACTGCTTGTGACAAGCTGCTCTCATTCGCTGCTACGCCATCAGGTATAGATAGAATATGTAAAGCCAACTCATTTTCCTCCCTTATGTTTACTCCATCAATTGTTTGAAGATTATCAGGTAGCTCTTTAGCGTATTCACCCGATCCCTTCTCAAAAGATATGTACTCACCCTCTTCTGCCTGTATCGCAACCTCGGGAGTTAACATAAAATCCCTGGCCGTTACCAAAAGTCTATATTCCAATATAGATGTGTTATTCACAGGTTCTGAAAACTCAACCCTCAAGTCTGATGGAGAATTGGTGTTGCCCACATCAAGTAAGGAGATATTGCTAACTGCTGTAGCAAATCGGCTTAGTTTAAATACATTTGAATTGGACGATAGCTTATCATTATATCCATTGTCAGCGGAAATAGAGAGTACAAATGCGATGTAGTTAGTCTCTTCTATCAATGCATTGCCAAATAAATCTTTGACGTCATCCGATAATCGCACATGCTCTTCTGCTCTACCGACAGGAATTTTAAAATAATTACCCTTATCATTTCTTCGAACAATTTCGAGGGTGATTTCTTCAAATCCGGCAATCGGAACAATTACCAACTGATACTCGGCAATTACGGATTTGTCGGTTGGTTCCGTGAATGTAACCGTTAAATCACTGGAAGTATTACTATTATCAATATCGGAAATTTTAATGTTTGTCACAGAAGGAACAGCAGGCCTTAAATCAACCTGATTTGTTTCCTCAAAATCGCATTGAAATAAAATCAATGCAATGATTAGTATCGCTATAAATTCTCGAGACATCTAATTTAAAATTTAAAATTGTAGCTTACAGATGGGAACATTGCACCAAGTACACTTAGTTGCTTGGCCAATGGATCAGTTCCTGAATCTTCAAAAAATACTGAGTAGGCATTTTCCCTGAAATAAACATTGTACAATCCTATAGTCCAGTAACTTTCAAATACTTTTTCAATTCTGTGATTAGGGAAAATATCAACAGCAACATCCAGTCTGTGATAATCTGGTATTCTGTATTGATTTCTCTCTGAAAAATTCTTGATGATCACCCCATCAATTTCATACTTCGATAATGGAACAGTGATTGGTCTTCCTGTGCTATACTGAAAATTCCAGTTGAAGGTAACCCTATGATTAAATTTGTAACTACCAAAAAGCTTGAAATTATGTGGCTTATCAAAGTTTGATGGAAAGTAATTGCCTCTGCTAATTCTCTCTTCCGCGTGTTCAGAATCCATTTTAATAAATGATCTGGAGTAGGTATAAGAAACCCACCCTGTTAGTTTTCCAGTATTCTTCTTAGCGTAAAATTCCGTTCCATACGCAGCTCCAACACCCTGGAGAAGATCCTGCTCGATTCTTGGGTTTAATATCAGGCTGGCTCCATTCTTATAGTCAAGTACATTATCCAGTTGTTTGAAGTACACCTCTACAGATGTCTCAAACATGTTGTTTTTAAAGTTTTGATAGATTCCGGCTGAGTATTGGTTACCAATCTGTGGTTTAATATGATATCCCGAGATTTCCCAAATATCCAGTGGAGTAATGGATGTAGTATTGCTTAATAAGTGAATGTATTGGTATGTTCTGGTGTAGCTGAGCTTAAAAGAAGATTTGTCGGATAACACGTATGTTAGTCCAAACCTTGGTTCCAGACCAAAGTATGTTTTTTCTTTCTTTCCGTTCACATCAAGAGAATCTACTATAGAATTAGAAGACTTAGGTTGCTGTGGGTCGTATTTATAGATTGTTTCTGTACCAATTTTAGTGAAATTTGATAACCTCAAACCACCGGAAAATCTGAATTTGCCTATTTGTTGGGTCTCAGCCTGCACAAAGGCACCTAAATCAAGGGCTTTGGATTTGGCAATGGAGAAGTCGTTTACCTGCGACTCTTCGCCACCAGTCATCTCTCCCCGGTTAATGTCATAATATGTGCCTTCGATACCAGCGGTAGCAGAAAACATTGGATGATCATATGACACATGATGGTTACTTACCATGTAATCAATCTCGTATTCAAGATCAAATGCAAGTTCCGGATCTTTTTCCTGAACTAAATAGCTATACCTGCTTTTATTAATGGTGGATTGCAAGGACAGCCTCGAACTTATGGCTTGTTGATACTCCAGGTTTACCGCCATTGTTTCCCAATTGTAAATGGTATCATTGAGGAAATTGAACTTATCCTGACTGAGGTAATAATTTGCTGAAATTTGTTTTGACCAATCTATTTTGTGGGTGATTTTAGCATTAATATCGTAGAAATTGGCACTACTAGCCTGTACATTGGGATTATTAAAACTGTTCAGTAGCCAGTCGCTGTAGGTTCCCCTTGCAGCGAGATAAAAGGAAGTTGAATCTTTTTCAATTGGCCCTTCAATCAACACCGAACTATTTGCCAGGCTAATTCCTCCTTTGCCAGAAAACTTTTTGTAATTCCCGTCTCTTAAGGAGATGTCAAGCACTGAAGATATTCTTCCCCCATACTCAGCTGGGATATACCCGCGATAGAATCCTACATCTCTCACAACATCAGGGTTAAATGCTGAGAAGAAACCTAAGAAGTGCGAGTAATTAAACACCGGACTCCCGTTCAGGAGAACAAGGTTTTGATCAGATCCTCCTCCACGAACGTTAAAACCCTGCGATCCTTCTCCTACCGAAGTTACTCCTGGTAAAAGCTCCACGGATTTCACTACATCAGCCTCTCCCATTAGAGATGGCAACTTCTTCAATGCATCGATGCTCATGATATCTGCTCCCATCTTGGTATTCAACACATTTTCATTGTCCCTCTCTGCAGTAATTACAATATCACTAAGCTTGATGACACTCTCAAATAGTTCGACGTTGAGTCGTCCATCGTAGGATATATTTATTGTCTTCACTTCATCTACATACCCCAAGGCAGAGATGATAAGTTTGTGTCGGCCGGCAGCCAGGTTTAACTGAAAGTTACCTTCCACATCAGTTACTGTCCCAATTGATTTATCTTCATTGGTCACATATCCTCCAATTATCGGCAATCCATCTTTAGCATCAGTTACCACCCCTGACAGGGTACAAACCTGCTTTTTCAAGCCTTTGGAAGATTCAATGACAATATCATCATCGTGTGATGATGAGGCATTGTCAGCCACCTGTACTGTTTGTGCATTTCCCTTATAGGTGAAAAAGAATGTTCTTGAATCAGGTGACACCAAATCCAATTCCCTTAGTTCGGCTATGTCCTGTAAAACAGCAAGCACAGATTGTCCTTTGTAGTCTCTCTGAACAACCTCATCTGAGAAAAACTCCTGTTTATAATAAATTCTTAGCTGATAGGTTTCCTTCAAAGTCTCTATAAGAGAGACATAAGTTTGACCTGCAGTGGTTAATTCAATCTTCTGTTGAGATCCGGATTGTGCGTAAGTGTGTAGACTTGTGGCTAATATCGCAACAAGCATGATACATATTCTGCTCATAGTAGCAAATACATTTTGGGATAAAATTTCCCTAAAGTTTTTTGATATTATTTTATTCTGAAATGCTTTTGTGTTGATTGGGCAATTTACTGGTCGTGCGGTACGCCCTCTGCCAGAACTGAGATCATTCAAGACTAATGCTGTTTTATTCCTGTTTTACAATTACTGAATTCAGCAATTGATTGCGCCCGCAAAACTACAGGTTATTGACTTGAAATCTGCTTAATTTGAAAACATTTAATTGTTCTCGCAGCGACGATTGATGAAATAACTAATCCTTCAGGTGGCACAAACCATAATTATATTAATGGTGTCTATAGATTTAATGAAGGCAGTAAATACTTTTTTTTTATTTTATTTTAGAATTAATCATAGAACAAATTTAATTTTTGGCATACGTTTTGTAACATCGGCCTTCGAAACATAAAACTTATTATCACACATGAAAAAACTCACTTTTTTATTTGCACTAATCATTTTAGGATCAGCAACTGTTCACGCTCAGGATGGAGATAAAAACAACTCATTCAAAGCAAACCCATTGGGTCTTCTTTTCGGACTTGGCAAGATCAATTACGAAAGAAAGCTTAATGATTCTATGTCTGCCCAATTGGGCCTTTCTTATTTCAGCTTTAGCAATAGTGGTAATTCCTTCTCGGGATTAGGTTTGGTACCTGAAGTACGCTTTTATGTAGGTGGCAATGCAATTGAAGGATTCTATGTAGCCCCGTTTATGAAGTACAATGGTCTTACTCTGGAGGATAAAGATTCTGAATTTAAAGGCAGATTAAATGCCTACAGAGGTGGTGCTAAAGCAGGTATGCAATGGTTGATGGGAAAAAATGAAAACTTCATCATAGACCTTGCATTTGGAGGTAAATACTCAGACTTTAACATTAAAGTAAAAGAAGGCTCTTCGGATAACTTCGATAGTGAAGATTTATTTGAAGGTTTCAGTCCGGAGCTACATTTTGCAATTGGTTTTGCATTCTAAATTTCAATCAACATCAATAAAGAAAAAGGAGGTGTCTATAATGGACACCTTTTTTTCTTTGGTCACACTGACTAGTTTGGTCTTAATCTGGATTTTAGGATTGACTGGATATAAATAGACTGTTATTGAAATTCAATCACCAATAACATCCTACCATCATTAACATCATGGTTCAGTTCCCCTTAAAACCTCACCAAAAACACATCATAATTGTACCCTGCAAAAGCCCCAACGCCGTTCTCAATATTGTTGGCTACCTGTACGGGTTCGGTTAGCGATCCCTCTTCTTCAATTTGCCGCTGGTAGTCGGAAGTGAGCAGGTAATCAAAATGGGACTTACTCAATGATTTCAGTACAAATTTGATCTGGACATTGTTGTTCTCCTCAAAATTTAACTTTGAAGGAACAATATAAAAACTGTAAGAAAACACTTCTCCATTAAAACTGTCATCTTCAAAATATAAATACCGGAACCCTCCCAGCGTTTCGGGTCCTCCTCCAATATTCACATCTGTTGAGCCATCTGTGTCCACTTCAAGTTCTTCGATCAACAATTCATTGAGCTCTCCTGATATCCCAGTGGTCACGCATCCTTCGGAACAGTCCTCCACAAACACTTCCAAAGCATAATAATTGACCGTATGCTCAGGGTCTCTGAAGGTGATTTGGGCAGGATAACCATATTCACCAATGTTAAAATCAACCAGTTCGGTCCCTACCGTAGCATCCAATAGTTCCACAGCTTGCGGAATGACATCCGTACCCCTAACCACCTCATCACCAGACTGTAATTCTACCGTATACTGTACACCTTCCCTGGGATATAATTCTGAATAATAAGATCCCCATTCACTCAATGCAAGATTCTCTACAAATTCACCATCCGCAAACAACTGAATTGATACCTGCCTGTTTCGTTCAAAAACATTTTCCTGTAGGATGGGAATCGCAGAAAAAACATCTACATAAAGACTGGTGTCCGGACGAAAAAACGAATAGATCACTGTGTTGCTTCCAGATTCCGGCAGCTCCGGATCAATTGGTGTTTCACAGGAAAAAATGGCCCAGCCAATGGTAAGTATTAATAGTGTCTTTTTCATTGATTAGAATTTAAATTGATAACTAACATTGGGCATTATGGGAAATAAACTGAACTTCTTGAACTGCTTGTTTTGCGGGTCCCTGTCATCAAAATCTATATAGGTCGGATTTTGTCTGTTGTAGGCATTGAACAATCCGAACACCAGGGTTCTTTCTCCCCATCTCTTTTGCTTTTTGAAGCTCACATTCAGGTCCAGCCGGTGGTAATCCTCCATTCTTGAAGAATTTCGTCCTGGATAATGCTTAATAAATTCGTTGTAATTGATTTCATTGGTATCCCAGGTGGCCTTGGGATAGCTGGAAGTTGGTAGCGTGATGGCATTACCCGTACCATATACCCACACAGCCCCCAGACTGATCTGCTCACTGATCTGATAACTGTAAACCAACGACACATCATGCCGGCGATCGTAACGGTAAGGAAAGGCTTTACCAAAATTCAATTGATCAAAATGCCGGTTGGTTTTGGACCAGGTGTACCCCACCCACCCGGTGGATTGACCAATCTTTTTCTGGACAAAACATTCAATTCCGTAGCTTTTGCCAGTCCCAAAGGCGACTTTGTGCTCCCAGTCGCTATCAATATCAAGAAACCCCGCACCGTCTTTATACTCAATCAGGTTATCCATCCATTTGTAATAGCTCTCCACAGAAAGTTCAATCCCTCCAAGGTTGGCCACCACTCCGGCAGCCACCTGATCAGACAACTGAGGTTTGACTATATCAGTACTGGGAACCCACAAGTCTGTTGGTAACCCAATCCCTGAATTGACCAGGAGGTGTATGTATTGAGCCATCCTTGCATAAGATGCTTTGAAAGACCACTGATTGCTGAGTTTTTGATTGAGAGAAACTCTTGGCTGTACTGACTGGTAAAATGAATTAGCGACTGCCGCACCAGATACATGAATCCCAAGGTTCATACTAAGGCTTCTCATCAATTTGATTTCATCTTCGAGGTATACATAATATTCTTCGAGGTTGATTTGACGGGAACCAAAAGTGGTATCTACTTCTGTGTGGGATTTGTAAGAAGAAACTCCCGGTTTCAGTTGATGACTAATGGCATTGGCGCCAAACTTAATGTGGTGATGATTGTCCAGGAAATAATCAAAATCTACCTTCATTCCAATATCCTGAATATTGGAAAAATACGCACTCTCACGATAGATATCAGGAGATCCAAATCCTTCACTGTACTGATAATCCAGAGTTGTGGCGAGCTTAAACTGATACCGGCTGTAGGTGGTTGTAAGGTTAGCAAACAGCTTTTTATTGAATTGCCTGTTCCAGCGAAATGCGGAGGTGATGTTCCCCCAATTTAAAGTTTGATGTTCTTCCTCATCTACATCAGGCAACCTTTTGAACTTATGTTCATTAAAAAACCTGTCCCTGCCAGAATAGAAGCTGAGATAAAATCGGTCCTTTTTACTTGCTATATGGTTGATCTTTGCATTGAGATCCCAGAAATTATAACCAAACACCGGATTGGCCCCTCCTAACTTCATCAATGGAACTGTAAGCGCATCGATGTATGTCCGCCTGCCCGAAACCATAAATGATGTCTTGCCCTGATTGATCGGGCCACTTAAGGTGAGCTTGGAGGCGATTATACCCAGAGCACCCTCCCCTTCCAGCTTATTCATGTTGCCTTCTTTCATCTGGATATCCACTACAGATGATAACCTCCCTCCATATCTTGCCGGAAAACCTCCTTTGATAAGCGATACATTTTTAATTGCATCGGTATTAAACACTGAAAAGAACCCAAACAAATGATTGGCATTGTATACAGGCACCCCATCCAGTAAAATCAGGTTTTGATCCTGGCCTCCCCCCCGCACATAGATTCCGGAAGAGCCTTCATTGCCAGATTGTACTCCCGGAAGTAGTTGCAATGATTTCAACACATCGGACTCTCCCATGAATACAGGGAGCTTTTTGATTTTCTCTGGCGCCAGTTTCATGATGCTCATTGCAGTCACCTCTGTGATTTTCTGTTCTCCCGTAATCACCACTTCTGAAAGCATATTGCTGTGCGGTTGCAAATTTATTGTAAGCTCGGACTGGTCTGGTTGCAGTTTGATTTTTACTTTTTCAAATCCAATGTAGCTGGCCTCTATGTAATCCCCGGTTACAACCAGGCTGAAAAAACCATAAACATTGGTGGACACACCAGCCCCTGAATTCACATCAATGACATGGGCTCCAATCAAACTCTCCCCTGATTCCTCATCTCTTACATAGCCAGAGAGAACTCTTTTTTGCAATGACGCTGGCACAGGTTCTGAATTCTTCTGTTTTTTAAATATCAGCAGGTTTTTGCGCACTTTGAGCTCGATTCCTGCTGGTAACAAAAATGATTCGAATTCATGTGGTGCAGAAAAGTTTATGTCTCCCCCAAGCACCAATGTTCTGTTATTCAGCTCATCAGGGTATGAGTATCTGTAATCTGTGTGTTGATCAAGGTATTCGATAAATTCCTGAAACGTCACTGTATTTTCTATTCCTGATTGCCCGATCAGGCCATTACCGAATAGCAGCAGGCATATTAATACATTGATCTTAGCACCCATTACCCTGCAAGATTATCGTTTCACCATCTTTTCTCCAGCTAAGGTCCAGCGTCTCGGCGATTACCTCAAGGACATCCTCCATGGTATCGAATTCTATTTTGGCTGTAATGGTACAGTCACTAATGGGACCCTCTAGTTGGATAGACTTCCCGAACAGCTCATTCAGCGTATTGGCTACCTTACTGAGGTTTTCACCATTAAATTCCAGGGTTCCCAGCCAGGCGAGATCATTGGGGTTCCAGGGCATTCTCTTTAAAATTCCTTCCTGCAGAATTCCAGTCTCCTGCCGATTTAGCAACAGTTTTTGTTTTCCTGATATCAGTTCTACTGTGCCTGAGGTTACTGCAACCTCAAATGCTTCTCCTCTTACCAGCACATTAAATGAAGTACCCAGGACCTGTACTTTCCCTTTTGGTGTGCTAATCACAAAAGGTTGATCCGGATTTTTTGCGATCTTAAAATACGCCTGTCCCTCCAATGATACCGATCTGATATTTCCACCAAAATTATCATTGACTGTAAGCTGGCTCTGCCGGTCTAGTGTAACTTCCGATCCATCATCCAGCGACAAAGACATCATGGCATTGGCGTTGGTCACATAGCTCTCCGGCTTAGACTTTACGAGTAGTACAGTGGTAACTGCTATCAGTAAAATTGCTGCTGCAGTTCCGATCCAGAAGAAAACCGAAACCATTTTACTTTGGGGAGAAATGTCATCTACGATTTCCTTCCAGGCCATTTCTTTTTCGTCTTCCGACAATACTTCTGGCATCATGTCCAGTTGCATGATGCGATGATCAAATTCTTCGTTTATGTCTTTTTTCATCATTCAAATGCTTTAATCCATCAATCCAGAAACAGGTCCCGGTATGGGGCGAGCTTGACTTTCAGTTTTTGCAACCCTGTTCCTATATGTTTCTCCACCGTCTTAACAGACAGGTTACGGACCTGTGCTATTTCATCATAGGTAAGTCCTTCCAGTTTGCTCAACATAAATACCTCCCGGCACTTTTCCGGCAAACCACGAATGGCAGATTCAAGAAGATATTTGGGGAAATTGGGATCCATCTGATCGTGGGGATGTACGTACAATTCGGGCAATTGCTCCCGATCAAATCGCTTGTTGTCGCGAATAAAATTGAGTGACCGATTTTTAATGGACTGATAGGCAAATTGTTCAAAAACCTGTATTTCTTTCCATTTATTAGTTTTCCACAGTTGCACAAAAAAGCCCTGAACTATATCCTTGGACTGCTCCTTGTCTCTGGTGATGTAGTAAGCATACTTTACCAGGGGTGAAAAATGGCACTCAAACAACTTTCTGAACTTTGCTAATTCTTCCATATCTTCTGGGTTTAAGACCCAATAGCATGAGGACACCCCCAGTATCTGTGAAGAAATTTATTTAATTTGATTGAAAACTTCTGAGCCATGCGATATCTACTCTTCCTATTCCTCCTTTTCTTATGTACCCTAACTTTTGGACAAAAATCGGTCAAGGTTCAAAACCAAATCAGAATAATCAGTTATTACGACCTAAGAGATGATGCCAACAAAGGTTTCTTCAAATACCGCCAGGAACTCCCGAAGTTGTTATTGGAGGCTACTGCAAACGGGCAGATAACAGCATATGATGTTGCAGAATCTTCAAACCCAAAAGAGATCTCGTACATTGATATTAAAGAAAAACTAACGTACACCACGCAGGACTGGAATGATGAGTTTGATATAACGGAAGAGTACTATTATCCTGAAAGTCTTTCTCTTTTTGGGGTGGATAAAACCATCGGTTTGAAAGGCAAAAAGCGATATGAGCAAATTAATTTTATCAACATCTATCTACCGGAATATGAAAGTATCGAGGGATTCCGGAAATACATCTGCTCATATCGATTCGAAGATTTCAAAAATCTCTGCAATGAAAATGACTGGATATGGTACAACGTCACCATGGAACACTTTTACAACTCCAACGTCATGACCAATCTCGACGGGAATTATACCTGGGACTCAGGAATTGGCCATCAACTAATCAATGGGATCAATCAGGGCAAAATAACGGGATTTAACAAAAATGGGGATAGCAAAATACCATCATTGGCTATACCGGAAGATCATGCGATTAGTCTCGCTGTAAAAGAAACCAACCCTGGAAATGGCATGACATTGGACATTTATTCGAACAATGATTATTCCTTCACAGCGCCAAACCCACAATATCTTATTTCTGTAAGGACCAATGAGCTCTTAAAAAATCATACCGCTTCAGGCATCATGTACCTAGCTGATGCAATTCAACTGGGGAAACTCAATAAAACGAAAGATTACCAGGTACCCACGGATACATTGGCGCTCGACGGTCAGTTAAATGATGGCACCAAAGACCCCACTTACAACAAAGGCATTCTGAAACTTCCTGCATCAGCCGATCAACTCAATAATCGCTCCATTACCTATGCTCAAAGTTCACTCATCAACTTTAATGACAGCATGAACAATGTGTTGATGAAAAATGAAAAATTTGTCAACCTGCTACTAGGTGCAGTTGAAAGTGGCAAAGTAAAAATATACAGGGATGACTCTCTAAAAGTGCCATTATCGAAAACGCAGTTTCAGGAGAATATTTCTATGAGAGAATTATTATTTGACCCTGACACAGGAGAGGAATTCGAAGACCTGATCATCTTTTCACCCGAATCCATGAGCCTGGCAGTGTTAACAGAAGAAGTGACATACCATTTGGGAACCGAAAAAAAGACAAGCACTCCTAAAGCACTAACCCTGATGATTGCTCCCGAGCAAACCATTACCGGATTAATCAAATACATAGGATCATTTGACATGAATGAAATTAAAGAATTACTCGAATCGGAGTGGGTAGAATTCAATGGAAAGCAAATGAACTTCTACCAGGTAATAACCAGTAATGAACTCAGGCGATATTACCAATTCAGCAGCCATCTGGAATTGCTTCCTGAGTAGTCGGACATTGGCACAGTTGTATGAAATTTGACAACATCATATGATGTTTTGGATTATATTAGCGCCCAAAAACAAACGCTATGTATGATTTCCTTTTAGTAGTTCATTCCTGGTTGAGATGGATTATCCTTCTGTTGGCAGTGGTTCTTGTAGTAAAATCGGTGATTGGATTATTCTCCGGTGCAGAATACAAGAAAAGCGATAATGGCATGGCTGCAGGATTTGTGGGAACAATGCACCTTCAATTTCTTCTGGGACTTATCCTATACATATTCTTAAGCCCTATCACTCAATCGGCTTTTCAGGATTTTGGGGCAGCTATGAAAGATGCTGCAGTACGGTACTGGGCCGTAGAACACATTACTGTGATGATTCTGGCGGTTGCAGCTGCGCAAATTGGAAGATCGATTAGCAAAAAAGCTACTGACGCAGTGGTGAAGTACAGGTACCAGGCGATATTCTTTGGTATTTCATTATTTCTAATGCTTACCCGAATTCCCTGGGATAGAATTTAATGACTTATCATTAAACAATAAAGCGAATTATTTCGTACAATTACCCTTATGAAATTCATGGGGGTATTTTTTTTACTATTCACACTCATCCATGCTACGAACTCTCAAACACCTAAGATAGATAGTCTCAACAGGGAACTGCAAAACGAGCTACTTTCAGATATTGATCGAATCGATCTGCACAACAATATTGGTTTTGAGTATTGGATCATTGATCCTAATGAATCGATCAAACATGGAAACCTGGCTTTGTCTCTGTCTTTAAAAACGGACCACCTGCCAGGAAAAGCAAATGCCAATCGCATCATCGGGGTTGCTCACTGGGCAGCTGGCAATTACGAACCTGCATTAAATCACCTGTACTCTTCACAAAACGATTTTCAAAAGTTATCAGACTCATTGGGCATTGCCAATTGTATCCTCAACATAGGCATGGTCTATGCTGACCAAAATGACCAGGAATCGGCACTGAGGAACTATGAAATAGCTAACGAATATTTCGAAAAACTAGGTGATGAGAGTAGAATGGCGACCACATACACGAAAATGGCCGATATCTATATTCATCAAAACGACTTTGATAAGGCACTTGAAATACTAAAAAAATCATATAAAATTCATAAGAAAGCCGATTTCACCTACGGGAAAGCCGAAAGTCTCAACAGGCTCGGTCTCCTTTACAGGGCAATGGGCAAATACGAAGAAGGCATCATTCACTTAAAAATAGCTGCACAATTCAGTGAAAGCATCAATGACCTTGATGGTCTGGCCAAGTCATATGAAAACATTGCCTCCATCTATATCCTGCTCAACCAGCACCTTGAGGCTTTACCATTTGTACAAAAAGCGGAAGAAACCGCTCTGGCCAGCGGTTCGATCAAATGGCTGCCAAACATTTATTTTGACCTGAAGGAAATAGAAGTAGCCCGGGGTAACTACCGAAAAGCCATCGATTATTACGATAAATATGTATCATTCAAAGACAGTATATTCAATGAAAAGGTAGCTCAGGACATTGCCAACCTCCACTCCAGAATAGAAGCTGAAAAACATGAGGCACAACTACAACTGGACAGACAAGAGATCGAACTACTTGAGCAAAAATCCAGAATAAATCTGCTGATGGCAGTTTCCGGAGGTACCTTACTGGTATTGTTGATCACCATCACTTTTCTGATCATGAGAACCCAGAAACTCCGGATTATTCGTGACAAAAAGCGCTCAGAGCTGGAACAGAAAAAATTGCATCGGGAGATAGAAGCAAAGAGCCAGGAGCTCACAGCGTATACTGTCAATTTCATCCGTAAGAATGAGATCCTGGATGAACTGAAAGAAGAGATCGAACAAATTTCCACGACCCCTGATGATGATCTCCTCAAGAAAGTAAGGCGATTGGCCAAAATCATCAATTCACACGCACAGGTTGATAAAGATTGGGAAGATTTCAAACTGCATTTTGAAAGTGTTCACAAAGATTTTTTCTATAAACTCAAAGCTGAAAATGAATCCCTCACCAGCAATGACCTTAAGCTTTGTGCGTTGATTCGGCTTAATCTTACCATGAAAGAAATGGGACAAATGCTGGGCATATCTGCCGAAAGTGTAAAAACTGCCAGATACCGTCTGAGGAAGAAACTCAATCTCAACCACGAAGAAAGTCTCAACGACTACCTCATCAAGCTCGACTCAGTCACTGTGGGATAGTTGACCTTTTGTACACCCGTATATTTTGGGTCGGTAGCTCAATTGCCAGAACTTTGAAGCATGCAAAAAACAAGAATAAACTTCATCAGGAAAGCCATACTCATTCTGGGCATTGTCATAGCAGTACTTCTTACCATGCATCATCAGGCAATGATTGCGCTGTAAGCCTGATTGAAATTCGATTTATAAAGCCCCTTTTGTGGAAGGCAGTATATCAAGCTCCTCTACATACCTTTTCACTGCCATCTTAATGGCTTTAGCCAATGCCTTGAAAATGCCTTCGATCTTATGGTGTTCGTTATCCCCTTCTACTTTGATATTCAGGTTGCACTTTGCTGCATCTGAAAATGATTTGAAGAAATGATAGAACATCTCTGTGGGCATGTCTCCAATTTTCTCCCGTTTAAATTCTGCCTCCCAAACAATCCATGGCCTGCCACCAAAATCAATGGCCACCTGAGCCAGTACATCATCCATTGGAAGCATAAAGCCATATCGATTGATCCCTTTCTTATTGCCAATTGCTTGCAAGTATGCCTCTCCAAGCGCCAATGCCGTGTCTTCAATGGTGTGGTGTTCATCCACTTCCAGGTCACCTTTCACTGTAATTTCCAGGTCACACAGGGAGTGCTTTCCAAGCTGGTCAAGCATATGGTCAAAGAAAGCCAGACCGGTAGAAATATTGGTTTTTCCAGAGCCGTCCAGATTTAGTTTAATGTGGATATCTGTTTCGTTGGTCTTACGATGAACTTCATAGACCCTGGGCTCCATTTTAAGGAACTCATATATTTCTTTCCAGTGCTCTGTAGTCAGCTCTGCATCGGTAACCGCTTCATGCCAGATGTGAATGGCCTTGCTACCAAGATTTCTGGCCAGTTGAACATCAGTTACCCGATCCCCTAGAACATAACTATTGGCAATGTCATAATCTCCCTCCAGATATCCCGTAAGCATCCCTATACCCGGTTTTCTATTAGGGTGATTCTCATGTTCAAAGTGTTCATCCACATGGATGGCCGAAAAGTGGATCCCTTCACTCTCTAATGTCCGCAGAATAAAATTATGCACCGGATAAAACTCATGTTCAGGAAATGCATCTGTACCCAGACCGTCCTGATTAGTCACCATTACCAGTTCATAATCCAACTCGTCATGAATTT
Organism: Cyclobacteriaceae bacterium; assembly: GCA_965243755.1. Taxonomy (GTDB): domain Bacteria; phylum Bacteroidota; class Bacteroidia; order Cytophagales; family Cyclobacteriaceae; genus JANSWY01. The sequence goes on along the minus strand of CBDEVW010000006.1, from coordinate 202,723 downwards.
TTCGCAGATAATAAAGTGCTTCAGGAAGAAACTTGAGTTTTTCAATGGTTTCTACTTTCTCATCATCAGTTTCTGAGACAATGGTGCCATCTCTGTCTATAAAGAGTACTTTTTGCATGGTTTTTCAGGATTCAAAAAAGAGTGCCAAATATAGTGATGGGGAGCAATTAATATGGCTTTGGGGCATTTATTATTCTGTGAATCTTTCCAATTTGAAATATTTCAACATTTTTGTCTCAATGAAAATCCTGGGTATTTCCTGTTATTATCATGATGCCGCTGCAGCCGTTGTAGAAAATGGTCAGATCATCGTTGCTGCACAGGAGGAACGATTCACCAGGGTAAAACACGATGCTTCCTTCCCATCGAACGCAATTAGCTATTGTATGAAAGCTTCCAAATCTTCATGGAGTGAGCTGGAAGCCATTGTTTTTTATGACAAACCATTTCTGAAGTTTGAACGGCTCGTTGAGACCTACTATTACACGGCTCCCAGAGGTCTGAAATCATTTATAGCGGCCATCCCTGTCTGGATAAAAGAGAAACTGTTCCTCAAAAGTCTGATCCGCAGTGAATTAAAGAAAATTGGCAATATTTCGAGCGTCCCCATTTCTTTTACAGAACACCACTTATCACATGCTGCAAGTGCATTCTACCCCAGCAATTTCGAATCGGCAGCCATTGTGACGATTGATGGCGTTGGTGAATGGGCTACTGCTACAATATGTCATGGCCAGGGAAATAAAATCAAAGTATTGAAGGAGCTGAGGTTCCCGCACTCCGTTGGATTGCTTTATTCTGCATTTACCTACTACCTGGGCTTTAAAGTAAACTCCGGGGAATATAAACTGATGGGTCTGGCTCCTTATGGTAACAGGTGTAAACAAACGTCAAAATTTGAAGAAATCATCAAATCTCATTTGATTAAAATTTATGATGACGGATCCATATGGATGAACCAGAAGTTTTTCAACTATAGTGCCGGTCTTACCATGACTAAGGACAAAGGCTGGCTGAAACTCTTCAACCTTCCCAGAAGATTGCCAGAATCTCCGATACAGCAGGACCATTGTAATCTGGCACTGGCCATTCAGCATATTACTGAGGAGATTGTACTTAAAATGGCTGGTACAGCTAAAAAACTGACTGGAGAATCCAATTTGTGCCTCGCAGGTGGTGTAGCGCTGAATTGTGTGGCGAACGGAAAATTACACCAGGCAGGCATTTTTGATAAAATATTTATCCAGCCAGCTTCCGGAGATGCCGGAGGAGCACCCGGAGCTGCCCTGGCAGCATATCACATTGGAAAGGATCAGCCTCGGATCATCACTGCCGCTCAAGACCTCATGAATGGTGCGTACCTTGGTCCGGATATCTCAGATCACGAGATTGATGAGTTGATTAGCCAAAATAAACCACTTGTAAAAGCATATAGTAACCAACAGGAATTAACGAGACACATTGCGCAGGAATTATCACATGGTAAGGTAATCGGCTGGGTTCAGGGAAGAATGGAGTTTGGCCCCAGGGCATTGGGTAACCGAAGTATATTGGGTGACCCCCGGAATCCCGAAATGCAACAAAAAATCAATTTAAAAATCAAATACAGGGAATCCTTCAGACCATTTGCTCCAGCAGTACTTGCAGAAGAGGCAAAAAAGCATTTTCAATTAGACACTTCGTCCCCCTACATGTTATTGGCAGTTCCCGTGAATGACCAGATGCGTAACAAGAAACCTAATCATTATGACCAATTGGGCATCACGGAGAAGTTACGTTTTGAACGATCAACTTTGCCTGCGATCACTCATATTGATTACTCTGCCAGGGTGCAAACAGTACATGAGGAAACCAATCCATTGTTTCATCAGTTGCTCACTGCCTTTGCAGAATTAACCGGATGTGGTGTAATGATCAATACCAGCTTCAATGTACGGGGCGAACCGATTGTTTCTAATGCAAAAGACGCCTACCGATGTTTTATGGAGACAGAAATGGACCTGTTGGTAATCAATAATTACGTATTTGATAAAAAGCATCAGACCACTGACATTAAATCCGCACCCACTGCATATAATCTGGATTAGATGATTCGCATTCCCAAAATTGACCCAAGAAATTTAGTATTGCTGCTTGTTAGTTCCAGTATGGCCATTCTCATGCTGGAAGTCCTCCTGAGGATTTTGTTCTCTACCAACCAGACATTCCTCATCAGGGAGTCCTATGACCGGGCATACCTTAGTGATAATGCTTACTGGAAAGTGTGGCACTACCCCAACAATAAGGTAACACACAACAAAGATTGCTTCTCGGCCAATTATCAAACCAACCAATATGGCATGCGGAATAAGGATATCGCATTACATCCCAATGGCAAATACAGAATTGCTTTGCTAGGTGATTCCTTTGTGGAAGGTTATGGGGTTTCAGACCAACAGGTATTTTCACACTTGCTGGACAGCCTGCTGGGAAACGATATCGAAGTTTTGAATTTTGGAAGCAGTGGTGGATTCGGCACTATCCATGAATTGGCACTTTACGATAACTTCGTAAGGCATTTCAAACCTGATCTGGTCCTGCTTTTCTTCCTCAACTACAATGACCTTTATGATAACTATAACGCACAGAAAGAAGGGCTAATTGATGAAGAGCTCAACCTGATTTACACCAAAGGAACCATGGATGAAGTCTTGTCATCAATACAGGAAAACAATACACCTGAAATAATCCACCCTGTAATTAGTGGATTGTATGTCATTAAGCTTGCGGCTAAAGGCTGGCGCGTTATTGGTTCTAATGTCCAGTCCCTGATCAATATGAAAAGTGACTTCAAACAAACTCTTGCAGATGTATACTCAACGAAAGGTTCTGAATTAACCGAAGTAGGCTATGAAATTACCGGAAAATGCCTCAAAGAATTGACAAAACAGGTAGCAAAGGACAGTGCCCAGCTAATGGTGATCCAATTGCCCGATCCGTACCAGACAGACAAAAACTGGCTGGCATTTACGGCGATGAAATATGATAAGGAAATGGACCCAACATTGCCTAACCAAAAGCTAAAACAAATTTGTCAGCATCTGGATATCCCCTATTATGACATGTATCCAAAAACCATTGATTACATCGAGCAAAATGATATGGGTTTTCCTTATTTTAGCTACCAGTGTGACCGCCACCTAAGTCCGGAGGGACATGATTACATTGCCAGGGAATTGGCGAGTTATATTAAAGCTTATCTAGCATTGCATTGATATGGAGTTTTTAGCAGATTTATGGAAATTCCTTAGAGAAAGGAAGAAATATTGGTTGATCCCGATGATCATCGTTTTCCTACTATTTGGAATATTGGTGGTAGTAGGAGGTAATTCAGCCATAGCTCCTTTTATATACTCTATTTTCTAATGCGAGGATACTCCAAAAAAGAAATCATGGCTCTCCTGGTGATGGTTACCGGTTTTGCCGTCATCTATGGTTTTCTCAAACTGACCGGAAAAGCAGATCTACCTGCATTATTATGGGTGGCAGGAGGCATATTGATCATTTCGGCTTTAGTGCCTGCTGCGGGAAGGTTCATATTAAAAATATGGTTCGGACTGGCGCATGTCCTGGGTTGGGTCAACTCCAGAATTCTATTGAGCCTGATCTATTTCCTGATCCTAACCCCCATTGCATTGCTATACAGGATTTTTACAGGGGATCAATTACACTTCAAAAGCCCCCCAAAGGACACCATGTTCGTAGAGCGTGAACATAACTTTACGTCAAAAGACCTGGAAAACCCCTGGTAAATCAGGGGTTGAATTGCTTTATACCTTTAATCAGCGCTTCATTCTCCTCAGAGGTTCCGATTGTAACCCGGATGCACTCCTCACATAACTCTACTTTGCTACGGTCTCTGGTAATGACCTTTTGATCAATCAGAAAATGATACATTGCTTCGGCATCTGTCACTTTCACCAGGAGGAAATTGGCTTCAGAAGGATAAACCTTTTCTACCACCTCCAGTGATTCCAGCTCTTCCTTCACCAATCTTCGCTGGTTGATAATGTCCCTTACCATGGCATCTTTGTCAGCCTCAAGGTCCAGTGCTTTTAAAGCCTCTTCCTGGGTCAACTGACTGATGTTGTAAGGTGGCTTAATGGCATTAAGAATGCTCACAATTTCCGGATGTGCAAATGCCATCCCCAATCTGATAGCCGCTAAACCCCAAGCCTTACTGAATGTCTGTAACACCACCACATTCGAGTATGCTTTTAACTCATGCACCATACTCTCTGCAGGTGTAAAATCAATATAGGCTTCATCAATCACTACCAGTCCCGGTGCGTTCTTTACGATAGACTCGATATCACTCAGTTTCATCCGGTTACCAGATGGATTGTTGGGACTGCATATGAATATGATCTTAGTATGTTGATTGATGGCCGAAAGTACTGCTTCCAGATCAATTTGAAAATCCGGTTTCAGGTTCACTTTTTTAATGGCCACATTATTGATATTGGCCGAAACCTCATACATCCCATAAGTAGGTGGCATGATCAGCACTTCGTCGAGCACAGGATCACAAAAGGCCCTAAACAACAAATCTATTGGTTCGTCACTTCCATTTCCGAGAAAAATTCTGTCAGCCGGCACCCTTTTCATCTGCGCTAACCGTTGTTTCAATTTTCTCTGGTAAGGATCGGGATAGCGATTGTATGAACCACCTCCTGTACTACCATAGGGGTTTTCATTGGCATCCAAAAACACTCCTTCCGTTCCGGTATATTCATCCCTGGCAGAGGAATAAGGTTTTAGGTTTCTTAGGTGTGGTCTAATTAAATCCTGAATATTAATCATTTCTTATTGTCCCTTATTGCTTTTAAGCGAATACTGACCGCATTTTGGTGCGCGTAGAGTTGTTCGGCAGCAGCCATCTTTTCAATAGCACCACCAATATTGATCAATCCTTTTTTTGATATGGTCTGATAGGTGATTTTCTTCACAAATGAATCCAGGCTTACTCCGGCCGTTGAACTTGCCCATCCGTTGGTTGGCAGGGTATGGTTGGTACCGCTGGCATAGTCACCTGCAGATTCCGGTGTATAAGGTCCTATAAATACCGAGCCCGCGTTAATGACCTGATCCGCTATTTCATCTGCGTCTTTCATGGCAATGATCAAGTGCTCAGGAGCATACTTATTGACGAGATCCAGCATATCTTTTTTCTTTTTAAGTACCACAAGGCTACTGTTTTTCAATGCCATCTTTGCCAAATCTTTTCGTGGAAGATCTTTCAATTGAATATCCACCTCTTTCGATACCTGCTGAGCTGTCTTTTCATCTCTTGCTACCAACAACACCTGACTATCCACGCCATGCTCCGCCTGAGACAACAGATCTGCAGCGATAAAGGCAGGATTGGCATGTTTATCTGCCATCACACAAACCTCTGATGGTCCAGCCGGCATATCTATGGCTGTAGCGTCTCTGCTGACCAATTGCTTTGCCATGGTCACATACTGGTTCCCCGGACCAAATATCTTATCAACCTTAGGTACACTTTCAGTACCATAAGCCATTGCAGCGATTGCCTGAGCACCTCCCAGTTTGATCACTTTGGAAATACCCAAAAGGTCCGCCGTGTAGAGTACTACAGGGTTTATCTCACCCAGGTTATTCGTAGGGGTACTGATAACAATCTCTGAACAACCCGCGATTTTAGCTGGTATTGCCAACATGAGCACGGTAGAAAACAATGGTGCGGTACCCCCTGGAATGTACAGTCCTACCCGCTCAATAGGTACACTTTTTCTTCTGCACGTAACACCAGGGCTCGTTTCCACCACAAGTTCCTCCTGCTTTTGGGCCTCATGAAATTTCCAGATGTTTTCCTTTGCCAGACTAATGGCATCCTTCAATTCTTTCGGAACCTGGTTTTTCGCCGCTTTTAGTAGTTTGGGATTTACAAAAAGGTCATCCAGTTCTACATGATCGTACTCCAGGGCCAGTTTTCTTAGTGCTTTATCGCCACCTCGCTGCACTTTGTCCAGTATTGGCTGCACAATCCGCTCAATTTTGGATTGATTGATCACTGGTCTTGCAATAATTTCAGACCATTCTTCTCTTGCAGGTTCAACAATGATTTTCATTACTTGATCATTTTTTCAATAGGCACAACCAAAACTCCTTCTGCTCCTGCAGCACGTAATTCCTCTATTTTCTCCCAAAACACATCTTCATTGATCACGGAGTGAATGCTACTCCATCCCTCCTGTGCCAGCGGCAATACCGTAGGGCTTCTCATGCCTGGTAAAAGATCGATAATTTTTTCAAGAGCATCATTAGGTGCGTTGAGCAATACATATTTATTGCTTTTGCCTTCCAGGACCGCATTGATCCTGAACAACAGTTGATCAACGAGTGCCTGCTTTTCTGTACTTAGCTTTTTGTCTGCGATCAACACAGCTTCCGATTTAAAAATGGTTTCCACTTCTTTCAAACCATTACTCATCAGCGTGCTCCCGGAACTTACAATATCACAAATCCCCTCTGCCAACCCAATGCTCGGTGCAATCTCTACCGACCCGCTTATTTCATGGATATCACAGGTTACTTTTTTCTCTTTCAGGAATTGACCAAGAATATTAGGGTAAGAGGTAGCTATATTCTTGTCCTGGAAATAATTAACATCTGTATACTCCTCATTTTTAGGAATTGCCAATGATAGTCTGCACCTGGAGAAACCTAATCGTTTGATGATCTCTACTTCCTTACCTTTCTCAACATGGACGTTCTCACCAACAATTCCAAGGTCTGCAATACCATCTTCCACATAACCAGGGATATCATCGTCTCTCAAAAAGAGGAATTCAATCGGGAAATTATGTGAAACCGCCTTCAATTTCTTGATCCCGTTATTGAATTTGATGCCACACTCCTTGAGTAATTTCAACGAGTCTTCGCTAAGTCGTCCTGATTTTTGAACCGCAATTCTAAGTTGAGCTTCCATTATTGTTTTGGATAATCTGTAAATAAAATAAAATGAAAAGTACTGAAAGGTAATGTTGTTATATGCAATTATTGATTCCGATCATTAGGAATGATGGAGATGATGGAAATCAAAGTTTTTATGTGAGTTGTTTTGCATATCGCGGCAAATTTATACCGATATGAGTAAAATCAAAGTATGGAAGCTTCTTTTCTTTTCCGTAGCGGCTAAATTTTCTTTGCCTTGTAACCTTGTTTGGTCAGTTCTGCCAGTACTTTTTCTCTGAAATCACCCTGAATCAGTATCTCCCCATCCTTGGCACTGCCTCCTACACCACACTTGGATTTCAGCTGTTTGCCGAGATCTTTAAGGTCGTCTTCAGTACCTACAAATCCGGTTACTAATGTAACTTGTTTTCCTCCTCTTGCTTTTTTGTCCAGTTGCACACGAAGGTTCTGCTCCTCAGGTGGAAGGGTCTCCTCCTCAAAGTCGCCGTACTCATTGTATTCATAATCAGGGTCCGTAGAATATACGACACCTTTTCTATTCTTGTGTTGATTTTTTCTTCCCATCAGGCATCCAGGTTAAAAGTCCATACTGGTCGTTTGGCATGATTGACCACATCCTCTGCTATACTTACATTCAATAGATGGTTGAGACCGGTCCGTTGATTAGTACCAAGTGCGATCATTCCAGCATCAATGTCTTCTGCATACATGATAATTCCTTCTTCCTCTGTAAGGTAATTGTATACTTCACAAGAGTAGTCTTCCAGATCATGGCTTTCCGCAAACTTCTTCATTTTTTTAATGTCCGAATGGGTGTCACTGAAATTTGCCGGGGTGTTGATCTTTACTATTCTCAATTCAGCACCAAAAGCTTCCTGCACCACTTTCAATTGCTTCATGAAATTGGCGCTGGTCTTGTTCATATCTGTGGCAAATACGATTTCATCAATGTCCTCAGTATCTACCTCGTCTTTCACGCTGATAACCGGGCACTTGGCTGTTCGGACAATCTTCTCAGCATTGGAACCCACAAAAAACTCATCAAGACCGCTCGATCCTTTGGTGCCCATCACAATAAGGTCATACTTTCCTTCATCGACCTCATTCGCTATTTCATTGACCGGATTACCCAGGACAATTTTATATTTCAAATCGATGCTTGAATATTCCTGGTTCTCCATGATCTCAGTCATTTTGGCTTTCACCTGCTCGATCAATTTCATGATATAGACGTTCTCCAACGGATCATAATCACTCACACCCATGGTTTTAAATGAATCGACAGTGGGGTGTTCAATTACATTCATGAGTGTCACAGAGCAATCGAATTCATCGGCAAACTGCGCGCTTAGGTGCAACGCATGTACTGATTGCTCAGAGAAATCATAGGGAACAAGAATTTTTTTCATCTGGTGACATGTTAGAATTTGGCACTATACCAGCTTAAAAATAATTTTTTTTATCACACATTCTCAATTTTGACCATATATTTTCAATGCCCCATTCCCCAGGCTAGGAAAGTAACACATTGGATAATCCAAAAATGATCACAAACAATAATGTAGATATGGCCATTTGTTTCAGGTAAGGGTCGAGTGCCATGGCTTCTTTTTTAGTGAGCACAGCCTTCCCATTGACAAATAGTAAAGGTAAAATCAAAATGATGCCAAATTGAACCGGGGATTTGTAGTTGAGCAGGATGTAAACTACGGAGGATAAAAAACCGGCAATTAAGAGAAACCAGTGATAATAAATCGACTTCTCTCTACCTAACCGAACCGGTATGGAACGTTTTCCTGCCAATTCATCAGACTTGATATCCCTGATATTATTGAGATTCAATACGGCCACAGCAAAAAAGCCGCAGGTAATGGCGGGAAGTAATATTCCAGGATCAAATGACTGGGTAAAAAGGAAATAAGTACCTGCAACGCCAACGATTCCAAAAAATAGAAACACCGACAAATCGCCAAGGCCTACATAACCATAGGGATTCTTTCCAGATGTATATTTAATAGCGGCAAAAATAGCTGCCAGCCCAATCCCAACAAATATCAGAAGGAACAGCATATTATTTCCCAATGCTACCCATAGCAACCCTATACCACTTAGAAAAGACAACATCGAAAACAAATACAGCGACCTTTTCATTTCATCTCTACTGATAAGGCCATCCTGAACGGTCCTGGAAGGTCCTGCCCGGTGTTCACCGTCTACACCTGATACAGAATCACCATAATCATTGGCCAGATTCGATAATATCTGGAGGAACAATGTCGTCACCAGGCATAGCATAAACACATCCCATCTGAATGCTCCGGCGGCAGCAGCCAAAAAAGAACCCATTCCAATGCATGATAATGCCAGGGGTAATGTCCTCAACCGAAAGGCCGTAATCCAGGCTTTTGCTTTACTATTCATATCATTTTAACATTTTGGGACCTCCAAAGTTGGGCAAAAGCAACATTATTTCTAATGGTTACTGTAATTTTGTGATTGCGTTAGAACCAAATTGCAGGAAATGGTGTCCTAATGGCACAAATTGTTTGGAAGAAATGAATGTTGTAAAGAAAATTGTGTGGGTGTGGTTGGCCATTGGCCTGGCAGGTATCTATTTAATCAGCTGTGAAGACACTGTAGAATGTGGAGGTTTCGATACCAGGTTTACCGTTACCGGATACACACTCAACGAGACCAGCTTTGATGGCAACTTTTTCAGTTCGGCGGAAATAGCTGCAAAAGATACCGTACCATATGATCTGGTTAACCTGATCCTCAGTGCCAGGTATGAAACCGTAGCGGATTTAACACCGCAAAAAGGGCAATTGTTTGGAAGTGCCCTTGCATGCTCTCCTCCCATATTATCGCCCATTGACTCGATTGAAAGCATCGTAATCATAGAGAACCGTAACTCAGAAGGTATTACTTCACAAAGTGTGAACTACAACGCCAATTTTGAAGTCGTGACTTTTGATGAAATGAATGGCTATTCAGAGGCAGAATCCATCAACTCATTTAACCAGACGATTCACCCGGCTCCTATCGCAATATTTTTGCAATACACCCAGGAACCAGTGGAAACATTTCCTATCAGCTTCAAGATATATGTTACCCTAACAAATGGTGAATCCTTCGAACTAACTTCTAAAATGTTTTATATTTCACCCTGAGATTAAATTTCAGGAAAGATGAAAATTGTAGTACTCACCGGAGCAGGTGTAAGTGCAGAAAGTGGCATCAAAACATTCAGGGATTCCAATGGCCTGTGGGAAGGTCATGATGTGATGGAAGTTGCGTCTCCACAGGGATGGGCCAGAAACAGGGCTTTGGTACTTGATTTTTATAACCAAAGACGCAAGCAGGCCCTCACCGCTAAACCCAATCCCGGACATCTCGCCCTTGCCGAGCTTGAAAAAGACTTTGAAGTAGTCATCATCACCCAAAATGTCGACAACCTTCATGAGAAAGCCGGTAGCTCAAACATCATTCACCTGCATGGTGAATTATTCAAGTGCAGAAGCACCGTTGACCCTTCACTGGTTTATGACATGGACGGTTGGGAACTGAATGAAGGGGATACCTGCGAAAAAGGAAGTCAGTTGCGGCCTCATATTGTCTGGTTTGGAGAGATGGTCCCCATGATGGAAGTAGCAGCAAAGGAAGCGGCAGAAGCGGATATCTTTATGGTCGTTGGCACCTCTTTGGTAGTGTACCCTGCAGCCGGACTGATAGATTTTGTTGCCGATGAAGTGCCCAAACACATTGTGGACCCTGGCAAACCGGATGTTTACCCTCGTGCAAACCTGCATTTCCATGAGGAGAATGCCAGCACAGGAGTGCCTAAAGTAGCAAAATTATTGCGGGAGCGGTTTCTATAATGCTTCCACCAGTTCTTCAGTCACCCAGGTTTTGTTGATGTCATAGAATATCGCACCGTCTTTTACTGTCAGTGGCGATTCAATATTGTTGTGGTACAGTTGTCCGGTCCCCAGTCCCTGATGGTTGGTGGGTTGGTATTTGCCTGTCAGCTGACAAATGGCATTTAATCCGATGTTTGATTCCAGGGCTGAAGTAATCCACCATCCGATGTTGCGCTTTTCAGCCTCTGCGATCCAATCCATGGTGGCTTTGATCCCTCCTACTAAACCTGGCTTGATCACGATATGGTGTGGTTTCACATAATCCAGTAGTTCTGCACGCTGTGCTGGAGTATGTAAGCCAATCAGGTCTTCATCCAGGGCGATTGGGATTGGTGACTTCTCCACTATGAGTGACATGGCTTCTGGCTGGCGCGGCATGATCGGTTGTTCAATGGAGTGGATTCCCAAACCTTCGAACATGGCCAGTTTTTTAAAAACAAGGTTATTTTCAAATCCCCCGTTGGCATCTATTCTAAGGATCAGTTCTTGCTCACTAAACTTTTCGCGAATGCTTTTCAGGATTGCCAGTTCTTTTTCGATTTCAATGGCTGCCACTTTCATCTTCAGACAACCAAATCCTCGGGCCAGCTTCTCCTCTTTTTGATTGGTCATAAATGCTTCATCACCCATCCAGATCAACCCGTTGATGGGAATGTGCTGCTTTCCATTGACAAAATCTTCATCAAAAATGATCCTGTTTGCGCCGTTCTTGAGATCGAGCAATGCTGTCTCCAATCCAAATCGAATGCTTGGAAATTCATGTCCAACAATTAGCTGAGCCAGTTCATAGATCTCCTCCTCTTTATACAGGATCACGTGCTTTTGGATCTTCTGCGCTACCCTTTCCAGCTCGAATGGCATTTGAGTAACATCTTCCACACTCAATCCTTCTATGGGTCCGCATTCTCCCAGGCCATATTTGGTAGGATTGCTCTCATCAAACACCCTGATAAACCAGGTCGGTTTTTCTTTCAAAACACCCCTGGAGGTTCCTGCATCGAATTTAAATTTTAGTGTGTAAGGTGTATATGTTAGTCTTAATGCCATTTGGGTTCTTTTTATTCAATTAATTTGCAGTCGGATTTTTGTTATGACCCTATGAATACCTCAAAAGTAGATTTGAAGCAATATACTTATGAACTTCCTGAGAATAAAATTGCGAAGCATCCGCTAAAAGACAGAGCTGCTTCAAAATTATTACATTTCAGGGATGGGCAAATCAGTCATCATCAGTTCAGGTCTATTGTTGACCTTCTGCCGGAGGATGCCTACATGTTTTTCAATAACACCAGGGTGATTCCTGCCAGGATATTATTTCATAAATCCACTGGTGCACAAATTGAGGTTTTTCTCCTGGAACCGCAACAACCCAGCCACATCATGAGTGAAAACATGGCCGCTACTGAAATGGTTGTCTGGTCGTGCCTGGTGGGTAATGCCAAAAAATGGAAAGAAGATCAGTTGCTGGAAAAAGTCATTGCAGTAGATGGAAATAGTACCATTTTAAAGGCCTCATGGGAAGATAAATCGAGTCAGATTGTGAAACTGGAGTGGACCGGAGGTTATGCTTTTTCCGAAATCGTGGAGATGGCGGGAAAGGTGCCGCTTCCACCATACATTGCCAGGGAAGTCACCGAAGAAGATAAACCCAGGTACCAGACAGTTTATTCCAAAATTGATGGAGCAGTAGCCGCTCCAACAGCCGGTTTGCATTTTACAGATGAGGTCATCAGCCAGTTGGCCAATAAGAACATCATCAAAGACGAGCTGACATTACATGTTTCTGCAGGGACCTTTCAACCCCTGAAAGCCACCAGTGTGGAAGAACACCCCATGCACTCCGAGCAAATGATTGTCACCGCCGAAAACATCGACAATATATTGAAGGCAGAAAAAGTAATTGCCGTTGGCACTACCTCCATGCGCACACTGGAGAGCCTCTATTGGTTTGGAGTCAAACTGGCCGCTGACCCTAATGCTGATTTCAATATTGAGAAGTTGTATCCTTACCAGGAACACGCTGCACTACCGGACATGAAGGAATCCATGCGCCTGGTGAAAAATTTTATGCAGGCCAACAACCATGACAGTTTGATTGGCGAGACTGAAATATTCATTTTCCCAGGATATGAGTTCCGGGTTTGTGATGTTTTGGTGACCAACTTTCACCTGCCAGGATCTACCTTGATATTGTTGGTAGCTGCATTTGTGGGGGAAGACTGGCGTAAAATATATGAGGAAGCCTTAAACAATGACTATAGGTTTTTAAGTTATGGTGATAGCTCTGTTTTATTCAGGGAAAAAAGTTAAATTCAGGGAGCCGAATCACTAAGGAATGAAAGAAAACATCACCGAGTTTTGGAATAAGCTTACCGACAGTATTGGATATTTTACAGAATGGTTCACCACGCCACTGTTCAAACTGGGAGAAAGTGAGATTAGCGTCAGCACCATCATTTTTATACTGCTGGCTTTTATCATTCTGAACTTCGTCGCTTCAAAATCCAAATCCCTGCTGGTGAAAAGAGTACTGACCAGGGCCAATTTCGAGCCTGGCACTTCTTCCACCATAGGCACCATCACCAAATTTCTGATCCTGTTGATAGGATCCATTATCATTATCCAAAGTGCGGGCATAGATTTGAGTGCACTCTCGCTTTTGGCCGGTGCGCTGGGTGTGGGCATTGGTTTTGGTTTACAGAACATTACGGACAATTTTATTTCTGGCATTATTATACTCCTGGAGAAGCCCATCAAAGTTGGTGACCGGATTGAAGTGGGGGGAATTACCGGCGATGTAATTAAAATATCCGTGCGAGCCACCATGATTCAGACCAATGACAATATTTCCATCATTGTCCCCAACTCGGAATTTATTTCTCAGCGGGTAATCAACTGGAGCCATAATGACCGGAACATCAGGTTTCGTTTTCCTGTGGGGGTGAGTTACAAAGAGGACCCTCAGAAGGTAGAGAAGATATTGCTTGAAGTAGCCAACGACAACCCCAACATCCTGAAAAATCCCCCACCCAAGGTGCTATTCGATGAATTTGGAGACAGTTCACTGAATTTCTACCTGGCGGTCTGGACCACTTCCCATACGGACAAGCCCAACATGCTCAAGAGCGAATTATATTTTGAGATCTTCAAGCGGTTTGGAGAGCACGGAGTAGAGATACCATTCCCACAGCGCGATGTACACATTATTGAGCCTGGTAAGGGATAGGTATAGGGTTTAAGGCTGCAAGCTTAGTTGCATTGTGGGTGTACCTTCCAGGGAACATTGATAGTTGATTGCCACTTTGTTTAGGCATGATTAGCTATCCTAGTCTCCGCAAGATATGGTATGTTTGTGCATATCTGTTGGTGTGGTACCGATAATACGGATATAAATTAGTACGCAACAACCATTATGAAAAAACTATTCCTCGATGATATAAGAACAATTGACATGGTGTATGATAAATCCATGGAAAGTGAGTTTTACATTGTAAGAAATTACAAAGATTTCGTTAGCTATATTTCCAAAAACGGACTTCCAGAATTTATTAGTTTCGATAATGATTTAGGTTTAGACGACAATGGAGAAGTTGCTCCCGATGGGTATGCGGCAGCAAAATGGTTGGTTTATGAATCCAACTTAGATTTAAGCAATTTGAAGTTTAAAGTTCATTCAGCCAACCCTGTGGCTGCTGAACAAATTAAAGGTCTGCTCAACAATTACATTAAATATTTAAAGGCTGGAAATTAAAATATGCTCATAACATTTAGATGAACGCTACAGAATTCAAGAAACTTGTAACAAAATACTTCTCACCTAAAATCAGGGAACTTGGATGGAAGGGCTCTGGGTTCCACTTTCGAAAACCAGAAAAATACCATGTTGTTAAAATCTTTGGAATCCAAGGAAACTGGTACGGTGGCTCTGTTATTTGTGAAACAGCAATTCATTTTGATTTTATACCTGACTTAGCCGGGAACTCATTTAGTAAGACAACCTATGCTAGTTGTATAATTCGTGAAAGATTATCTCCAAAAGGTGCTGGAGATTATCATTGGAAACTTGGAGACAAAGAAAACGAAAACATTGAAACCATAAACGAAATATGGGCTGCATTTGAACAGCATGGAACCAGTTTCTATAACGATTTCAAGGAATTCCCACATCCTTTTGATTCAATAGATCCCAGTGACCTTAACAAAAGGAGTCTATTTGGATTGGGTAGACGTCAGAATTATAGAATTCTTGGAAAATATCATATTCCTAATGAAATCCATCTGATCTGGTTACTTAAGGAAATACATTGGTTTCTGGGAAACACTGACCGATGTAAATCCTTTGCTGAACTGGGTCTCGAAGTGGCTAATCAACACGCAACAGAGATGGCAAAAAACAGCAATGGAACACTCGATCAGGACTTAATAAAATTGAACAGGCAACTCTTTGAATTGCCCTGAGGAAAACAAGAAAAGATATTGAAATGTTAGGCGCATAACAATGGAAGTTTGATTGGCAATGCATCACTACGATTGAAAGATCAAATTGATGAAGCAGTGTCTATCAAAGATGTTCTGAACCTAGGTGCGAAGTACTTTTAGCAGCGAATAAACAAAGGACCTAACATATTATTAGATATCCTGCCCGAGGGAAAACAAATTAAATTTCCATGGAACAAAAAACAACATCAACTACAAACAAGATATTTAAACTAGTTGGCTTAACCGAAAAGATTGCTCTACTTATCATTTCCAGCTAGTACAGAATGTGAGACCTATTCATCCAATGATTACTTAGCAGAAACTTGGGTTTCTCCAAACCATACATTCAATGGCCATGGCGCCATTCTGGATTCCTCAAAAGATGTTACTTTTGCTGAAATCCATAGGGAATCACTATCAAAACCAAGAAAAAAATAATGAAAACAAGAATCACACTTCTCTTACTGATCGGAATAAGCATTAATGGATTTGCTCAAGAAAGAATGAACAAAGTATCTGTTAATCCTTTACAACTTTTCGTTTTTAACATTACAAATCTCGAATATGAAAGGGGATTTAATGATGGAAAATTAGGTGTTTCTTTTTTCTATGGGGAAACTGGAAATACAACCAGAGAAATCGGAGGCATAGTAGCTTTTGTAACAGAACAGAATGTAAGTGTTAAATCTTATTCAAAATCTATTGCTGAATCGTCTTTTTGGTATGGAGGCCAACTCTCAGTGGCTTCAGGGGACATCTTTGATACAGACAATTTCGATAACCGAGCGAATGGAATAGGAACACTTGGGTTAGCTGGAAAGCTAGGATACCAACTCATCCTCAAATCTTTTTATCTTGACTTCTTTGGAGGAGTTGGTTTTGCCTTGACCAATGACCTGTTCGGTACAGCAGAATATTCAGGTGATATAACAGCGTCTAACATTCTTTTCACCTACGGAATAAAGACCGGAATTGTGTTTTAAAGTATAAATCAAATATGCTCTGAATCAGCTCGTCAGCTCGGTCGCAATTGCATTGCGATCGCACCTTCCAGGGCATTTGCAATGCCCGATTAGGAAATAATGCGCTGACTCCAAATGGTTTATATATTATACAATCAAAACTTTGACACCATTAGATTTACCTTAAAGTATCAGGTACCTGTTATTGAGACGTTAGCACAAATTATTTTCAGAAGGATATTCATTAACAAATAGAAAAATGTGGATTTATTGGGCAGTAGCGGTTTTGTTAATAGTAAATATTCCATTTTACTTATGGCTCTTCAAATATTTTTTCGCAGACAAAGAAGACTTCAAAGAGTCATTGCACAATCTATTTAGGCTTGATATCATCTCTCTGATGAAAGGAGACTTTCTATACGACTTAAAGGCACAACTTAAAATCAAATTCTTTTTCCTTCTTTGCCTAACGGTAGTTTTGACAGAAGTCATTTTGGCTAATGAGCTCTACAAACTTTATACTCAATAAATAAGAGTCCGGGTAACACCTGGTAATGACATTCAAGCTCGGTCGCAATTGCATTGCGATCGCACCTTCCAAGGCATTTGCAATGCCCGATTAGGAAATAATGCGCTGACTCCAAATAGTTTATCGACTATACAATCAAAAATTAGACATAACCTAAAGAAGGTAACAGCATATGTGCTGACACTGAAATGTTATGAATCAAAAATATCTTCTTTGAGTAGTTTTTCGTAAGTTTAAATATGAATAAAAATAAAGTAATCGAGACATTAGAGTCATTACCTGAGGAGTTCTCAACAGAAGAACTAATGGATAAGCTATTATTCATTGAGAAAGTTGAACAGGGGATGAAAGATTTGGAAGAAGGGAAAGTTATCTCGATTAAGGAAGCAAGAAACCGTCTGAATAATAAATGGAAATAGTTCTAGCTGAATCTGCCTGGAACGACCTGGATTCTATCACAGATTACATTGCCCTAGATTCTATCAGATATGCGAAGGAATTTGCAGATCGTGTATTCGAGAGAATTGAACAACTCTACGAATATCCAGATTCTGGCAGAGTTGTCCCTGAATTCCAGAATGAACTCCTCAGAGAGCTGACCCTTGGAAAGTATAGGATAGTTTACCGAATTTATGATCCAACTCAAATTGTGGTTTTGAGGATAATTCATGGGGCTAAGCTACTGTGAGCACCGAATGCATCTTGATCTCAATTGCATCCTAATCACACCTTCCTGGGCATTTGCAGTGCCTGATAGAGCTTACGCTATCGAGACACATCTAAACATCATCTTGACTAGTTTTGCAGCTCGATCGCAATTTGATGGATATGGAGCTAATTGATTTAAGGCTTGACAGGATTTTCCTTTTTTTCTTTAGTGCAGTCGGGGTACTAAACACCTTTTTGCTGGCCTCCTACTTTTTATTTTTCTCTAGAAACAAAAGCGCAAATGCCTACTTTCTGGCTTCCCTACTTTTTGTCATAGGACTCAGAGAGAGCAAGTCTGTACTGGTTTTGTTTTATGGAAATCATGTCAGTGTCCTGGCTTTTCTGGGACAGTCAGCGGATATCCTGATTGGCCCGTTACTCTATTTATATATTGTTTCATATCTCTCCAGCCCAGGCCATAAAGGTCAGAAGTGGTTTCCTCATATTGTGAGCTACATAGTATTGATGGCAGCAATCTATGGTTTAATCACATTCAATAATCTGGCATACACCAGCTATTCTAAAGAAATCGGCGGAATGATCTATTTACAATGGATCACCTATATCGGTCTGTCAATCAAAAGGATTGATCAATTTATTTTAAGGCTGTTTAAATCACAAAAAGCAGATAAAAGTACATGGTGGCTTATTACCGTAATTGGATCGGTCCTTATCATATGGCTAGCTTACGTGCTTACTCACTATGGCAATTATGTCCTGGGAGGCGTGTCAATTTCGGCTGTTCTTTACCTTACGATCATGCTATGGATTTACAAAGGCAAATCAGCGGGCAATGAGGAACAGGAAAAATATGGAAACAGGAAAATTCCTGATGAAGAAGCCCACCAAATTATAGCTTCACTTGACACCTTAATGAAAGAGGAGAAGCTGCATGTCAATCCCGGTATAAAGCTAAATGATGTCGCTGCAAGGCTGGACATCAGTCCCCATGTGCTTTCTCAGGTGCTTAATGACAACCTGCAGAAGAGCTTCAGGCATTACATCAATCAATTAAGAATACAAACAGCTACCGAGTTGATCAAAAGTAATCATCACATCACCCTGGAAGCCATAGGTGTTGAAAGTGGTTTCAAGTCAAAGTCTGCATTTTACGAAGCATTCAAAGCCATTGAGGGACACACACCTGCCAGGTACCGGAAAGAATACCTTTCAAATTAGTTCGGCTTTATAAAAACGTACTTTTTAAACGATTTAGCCACCTTTTTTTCTGGCATTTGCTCGTAACATCGCCTAAACATTAGTCTATGAAACAGCAATATCTTAGTACTTACAAGCAGCCATATCAGTTATTTTTCATTGGCCTCCTGCTGCTTTGGGGTTGTAGCGCGCCAGGCAAGAATGAAGATGATAAAGCTATTAAAAAAGCGGTGATTAGTGAGTTAGCTGCTCAAATCGACAGCCTTATCGCTACAACCCATCCGCGGATTTTCAACGGCGTTATTCTAATCACCAAAGGAGACGAAAGCATTTATGTGAGAACACATGGATACTCCAATTTCGACAAAAAGATCCCCATCTCCATCAATGACAAATTCAGAATCATGTCTAATAGCAAACAGGTGACCAGCGTGCTCATCCTGAAACAGGTGGAAAAAGGAAATATCGACTTGCAAAAGCCTGTAGGAGCTTACCTTTCAAATTTACCTCAACCATGGGCCGGTTCCGTCACTGTTCATCAACTACTGAACATGTCATCAGGGATTGCTGACCTTGAAAAACCCCTGCTTTTCGAACCTGGCAAGGGTTACTTTTACAGCAATCCAGGTTATGGATTATTAGGGAAAATCCTCGAAGCAGTGACAAACAAGCGTTATTCCAGCAATGCCAATGACTTGTTTAAAGCGCTGGGCATGAAAAATACCTATTGCTATGAATTGCAGGGAACCAACGATGGGCTCATCACCGGACATGCACTTCGCAAGGAAGAAGTAGTGCCTGTGGATTTCGATCATTTTGGTTTTGATCAGGAAAGGTGGAACAACTTCTTGCCTGCCGGAGGCATTATCTCTGATGCCTATGACCTCAGCAAGTGGGATATCAAGCTTCATAATGGCGAACTGCTAGCACCGGCATCTTACGAACAAATGATTAATCCCACCAACTGGGGTCCCCATGCGGTCTTTGATTACGACACGATCGGATATGGTTATGGGTTAAGAATACATGATACAAATCCAGTGGTTCATTTGGGTCATGGGGGAAGAGGCTTTGGATTTGTATCTTTAAAATTTTATATCCCGGAAAAGGACATTGATGTTGTTGTCTGGGAAAACATCTATCACATGGATGGCTTTCCTGACAATGCCGATATCATCTATCATTTCGAAAACGAGATCAGGAAAATAATCCTGCAGAGTGCGGTGGTTCAATGAGTGCAATAGATCAAGCAGTTTGGTAGCTCGAATGCAATTGCATTCCGATCGCACTTTCCAGGGCATTTTTAATGCCAATTTGAAAATAATTACGACAATTCGAAGAGGCATTCGGCTTTTCAAAACTTTTAAAAACCCATTAGATTTACACTAAAGATAAAAGTAGATATCAGCACGTGCGTTGAGTATTGAAATCCAATGCAATAATTTGTCTATGAGAATAATTTTCAAATTAATACTGCTTACTTTCTTATTTTATGGTTGTTCAAATAATGAAGCAATTAATCAACTTGAGAAAGAAAAGAAAAACATTGAATCTAAGATTTCTGAACTAGAGAAAGACAAAGAGAGATTGAATGAAGATCTTCAATTTTACAAGAAATCATTAGCGGACATGCGAAAGAAGTATGATAGCATACTCTTTGAAATCTCCCCTCTAGGTTTAACCCTAGGAGAATATTATGGAAGCGACGAGAACCAATACATCTTTGGGAACGGTTCTTTAATACATTATTCCTGGGGTACTGACGATTATGAATTAGGAACCTGGGAGCTTAAAAATGGTACAATCTTCATTAATCTGACAAAAGGAGTCTATCAAAAAGGAATTGGAGAACCGCTACCTCCCCCTACAGCTGTTCCAGGAAACTACGTTGATCAGTATGAAGAGTACGAACAAGTAATTGAAGATATCAACAAGGTAATGGACTTGAATTGGTCGGAAATAAAGAGCCTTCTTATTGAAGATTCAGAGTACCCTTATAAACGACTAGGATACGACAGAACCCTGAATCTGAGAAAGTACGATTTAGACTCGAACTAAAAGAATTGAACAACATCTATCGATGCGCTGATGTCGCTGTTAGATCGACTTGAAAACAAATGTAATTACACCGCACCATTATTATCAATAAGTTTATATGAATTCATACCTCCTCATTTTAGTTTTAACAATCACACATTTAGCTGTCAATGCGAATGATGGGGCATTTTATGCGAATGGAGGCAATATCTTTCCTATCAAAGAAACGACAATTGAGCTCAGAAAAGAAACACTGAACATTGAGCTAAAGAATGGATTTGCCTATGTTAATGTATTGTTTACGTTCTACAATCCTGGCGAATCCAAAAAGTTAACTGTTGGATTTGTTACTCCACCCCCTGACGGTGATGTACCAAATCGATCAACATCTGGTATTGAAAACTTCAAGGTAAATGTATCCGGAATGAGCTTGGATTTCCAACTAAAGCAACTAAATGAGCCGAACAAAGAACTAGGATACCTTGGAAACGAATTTCTTTATCTATTTGACGTTCATTTTGAGCACGGAATAACTACGGTAGAACACACTTATCAAATCCAACTCAGCACTTTGCTCGGTGTAATCTATAATTTTGATTATATCCTTCAAACAGGGCTAACCTGGGCTAACGATCAAATCGACGACTTCACACTCAACATTATATTTCATGAACAAACTCATTTTTCATTGCCATATGAGCTAGTGGAAAATTCTAATAAATGGACCTTTAATGGAATAGGAAAGCTGGCTGATGGATCTTGTTTAATGAACTCCAAAACAGTTATAAGAGGTTTCACAAAAGGAGGAACGCTAACTTATCATGAATCCAACTTCAAGCCAAAATCAAATATCAATTTGGTAACCTGGAAGAACTGGATGTTCTATTATATGTATTCATATGGAGAAAAATCATGTGAATTCGACAGAAAACTGGATGCTCTTGTAAAGAAGCAATTACCCAAAGAGGACGCACGCTTGATGAGAAACTTTCTATTTGCAATACACGGATATCAATTTAAGTCTCCAGAAATGAGCAGCTATTTCAATCAACTGTACTGGTATTATCCAGATCCCGATGTAAAGAACGATTTGTCGATATTATCGGAGTATGAACGTGAACTCTTTGACTACATCCAAACAATTCAATGAAGTACTATGATAGGACAAGAAAATGGGACTTATTGAAGAGCTTGTATATATCCTGCTTTTTAGCATTTTGATCTATGCCTGGAACACTTTCGCAGTTCCAGGGTTGATTAACCGGGTAGTCAAAATGAATGCGAGTAATCAATCCGTAGAAATCAAGCAACTATCATAAAATGTTACCAGGTCTTCTTTTGGAGTCCACTTAGTCTCTATGTGATAGTCAGAGTACTAATGAATTTTTTTTCCTGACTATCAGATTTTCAAAGAACTTAACTGACGATTTGTGGATTATAAACTGAGTTGGATTTAGTTTAAAATTAAAATAGAGATTGCAGTGAATAAAGAAATTGAAACAGAAGTGAAAAAGATGTGGGAGGGCTCAAAATCAGGTAACATTGACGATCCACTTGATGCCTATGAGAGGATAAATATCATTGCTCAGAAATCTGACCTACCACAACTTATTGAACACTTGGAATCAGAAAATAATAATTTTTGGACCAGAGAATTACTATCTGATCCGATTTCAAGGTTAGGAGACCATACTTGTTTAAAAGTACTCTTAGAAGCCATCTCCAAAAATGAACAGGAAGGGCACGATAACGATTCTTTAAACTTCAACATTCTCAACCTAATTGACAATGATCTGGAAAATTGTACAACTACACTTGAGAAGTTATTAAGTGATCCAACTTATCCCAACAAAGCCATTGCTGAAGATTTCCTAACATATTGTAGAAATACTAACTGATATGAGGTAATTCAACCTGATCGCAATTGCATTGCGATCGCATCTGGAGCATCTGCTAGATATCAGCTCATGTATTGATATTGAAATGCTAGCGATCATTGCCTGACATACGAGTTTTTCTTAAATTTATTGTATTGGCAAATTTCCAGACAAAATGAAAACTCTATTCCAATTACTCACTCAGATTGTATTTTTGGTAAATCTCGCCAGCTGTGATAATCTTGGAACTAGAGATAATGATGACGAAAATAATTTCATATCTGAAATCACTTTATTTCAAAACGAACAATGCTTTCCAGAAGAAATTATTCGAGTCTACCGACTGGTTGGCCCACCTGAAGGGTTTGATGTTGAGCAATTGATATTTGCAGGACAATTCGATCAAGTATTGCGGAAGCAGTGATGGGATACATTTTCAACAGCTGAGGGAAGACATTGAATTATATGGTGTAGGTGGTGTAGGAGTTTTTATGCTATCATCAAACTTTAAATTTGGAAATCAGGATTTACCCTTTGAAAATAGTGAATGCGAACAATTCATTACTTGTGGAGGTTTTCAGGATCCATTTTTTGAGTCTGGCAATACTTTCAATTTCATGCAAGTTCAGGGAATCGACAGAAAGAATATCGGAAAAATAGAATTGAGATTCGAAAATGCACTCGATACCTTACGATCCTATGAGACCCTATTGCAGGTAAGAGATTATACCGGAGGGTTAATTTCTTTTGTTGATTTTCACGGAGAAGATCCAACTTCCCTAACCCAACTACAGCGAGCGTTAAATTCGGAAGGTGACATATATCCTTTACATTATTTCAGTTTGTTTATCCAAGGGATAGATGACTACCCTGAAAATTTTAAAACTATCATAACGATTGACAATGTTGATCTGATATTTGAAAAGGATGAAATTGCTTTCAATTTTATTAATGACCCAGGCTCAAAAATTTACTACCTAATGGATTAAATACCACAGCTCGATCACAATTGCATTGCGATCGCACCTTTCAGGGCATTTGCAATGCATGAACCAAAATTCTCATCTTCAATATACTCAGCTCGGCTTGGTAATCTTCATCTGGACGAGAAGCAATTAGTTTCATTTCAGCACAAAACCTCCCAACTGAGGACAATGGTTATAGCAAAAACTAATTTACGAACAGCTTCAATATGGATAGATTAACTTTTTATCCTATGATCATAGTAAAACCTAATTAATGCATTAGGATTACTTTGACCATAAAATGCAAATAGCAGAAATTGTACTATTATTGAAAGGCGATGGGTTCATTTAGCAAATGATGAGAATTGAATTAGTACCTTTAATCGAATTACCTACATTTAAGTTTCCAGATTTAGAGGAGGTGACAGATATCACCGAAAAAAACAGATTGTTAATTGAACGAAACTATTCAATGGCTAAAGACTTAATCCCGCCCAACAATCATCAATATAAACTATCGGAAATTAGCGATGTGGATTTAAAAAAAGCTATTGACCTGCATATTTCTGATTTGAGTATCGAAGAATCATGTGCATTTTTTGGAGGTTATGCATTGAAGGTGAATGACGAATACTTGTTATTTCCT
Organism: Cyclobacteriaceae bacterium; assembly: GCA_965243755.1. GTDB lineage: Bacteria > Bacteroidota > Bacteroidia > Cytophagales > Cyclobacteriaceae > JANSWY01. The sequence goes on along the minus strand of CBDEVW010000006.1, from coordinate 178,461 downwards.
CAGTGTTGTGGTCTATTAAGTGAAATAAATGATTGGAAAAAAATACTTGACCCAAATTTTGAACCATTTTATTTAATGGAATGCCACCCTTCACCAAAATTCATAAAAAACGGAAACAAGGTGATCATTGAATGTGACTCAAGTCATGAACCTTTTTATCCAGAGACTCAAAAGTTTATAACGGTGGATTATGAACCATTAGTCGCTGCTATCAATGAAGTGTTAGTAGAATTGGACATATGCTCAATAAGACTTGATAAGTTTAATAAAGAGTATCAAACGGAAAGTGTAGCAAGAATAATGATTTGGGGAGAATAGCTAAAGTGCGATGGGTAAATTTGATGGATGCTTTTGCTAAGATCCTGCTCGACCGCAATTACAATGCGATCGCACCTACCAAGGCATTTGTTATCCCGAACCAAATTTCTCATCCTCAATGTACTCAGCTGCGGTTTGGTGATCATAATGAGAAGAATTTCTATTTGTCACCAAGACCGTTACTGCCCCTGGTTCACAGCATCATTTGGCAATTCATTATAGACATGAATTGGATTCTTGCAATTTCCTTTATGAGCCATGAATCCAAAGGCTTTTGCTCTTGAATAAACAAGGTATTCGCATTTATCAATCGTAATAATCTCAAAATCGCCTTTTTTGATATTCTCCATTAATTCCTCTGCCGTCTTTTCTGTTAAATCATCCTCGTCCTGAACCTTCTCTCGACAGGAGATGAGGGTTACTACTAATGCAATTACCAGGATTCCATTGTATAATTTCATTTGATCGATATTTAAAAACGAACCATATTGATCCAATATTAGATTTTTTATCTGAATTAACAAGAGGCCGGTAAAAATTCAATGCCACCAGGATTTGTGGTCTCACAGGCCCAGTCATTTGCATTGTGCATTTTGAAAGGAAGCGACTGTAGTTATTGTTTTAACCATTGCCATCATTTACATTTGGTAATCATCAATTAATTCTATCTTATGGAAATAGACCCACTGAAATACAAGGTATGGGATAAAAAAAGTCCAATCGTGATTCATTACATGTTGAACCCAGCATTGGCCATCAACGAGCTGATTCTGGGTCAAAGAATTCCTAAGATCACCCTAATTGACCGAACATCAGACAAGCCACTGATGGAACGAACTTATGTTCCTTGTATGAAATGTGAAACTTTCCATGACAGCAGAACATGGTCCGCTCAAAACAAGACTGGCTTACGAAACTGGTTTGGCCTCTACTGTCCCAATTGTGGAGAAATTATTCCATGCATTCGCAACTGGACCTCAGCATTGATCCTGATGATTACTTACCCCCTGTGGTTCTGGTGGGTAGGTAAGTGGAAACAATCCTGGGTGGAAAAACAGCCGGCCCGCTATTCCAACATCAAACTGGAGAAGATTGAGCACAAGAAAATCAACTGGCTGTTGCTTGGATTGTTGTGGGGCGCCATCATGTTTGTTGTGATGCACCTGATTCCTCCATTGATTGACGGAAAAGGCTACAACCAGACAATCCTTCTGATAAATCTCCCCATATGGGCTTTCAGCGGACTGGCCTTTGGATATACCATGAAATGGTGGATGGGTTTGAAAGTCAGGAAAACAAAATAGGAGCAGGAAACCACCAATCCATCCTACTCGATAGCTATTGCATTGCGACCGCATCTTCCAAGGCATTTGCAATGCCTGATTCAACAACCCATATAAAATTCCATCAACGATCCCTTCAAAAATTTGTTCTCAAGCTTCTACACCATTCTTATGAAAACATTGTTTCTTTGAAACTCAATCACAGCAATAAACAATGCCAAGAATAGAAGTCATACAACCGGAAGAAGCTACGGGAGAATTGAAAGCAATCTACGACAACCTCGTACAGACCAGGGGTAAAATCGCAGAAGTACACAAGATCCAGAGCCTCAATCCGGAATCAATTGTCAACCATATGGACCTGTACATGACCATCATGTTTGGTAGGTCACCCCTCAAACGGGTGCAGCGTGAAATGATGGCAGTAGTAGTTTCCAAGGCCAATAATTGCGAATATTGCCAGGTACACCATGCGGAAGCAGTACAAAATTTCTGGAAAGATGAAGCAAAAACCAACCTACTGAAACAAGACTACAAACAACTGGATCTCTCCACTATTGATCTGGCACTTTGCGAATACGCTGAAGTAGTCACCAAAAACCCGGGCATTTCCAACAAACAGGACCTCACCGAAAATCTGAGAAAAGCAGGTCTGGAAGATCGGGCCATTTTAGATGCTACCTTGGTGGTGGCCTACTTTAATTTCGTAAACCGAATTGTACTCACCCTCGGCGTAACATTGGAAAACGATCCTGGGGGGTATAAGTATTAAGTTGTTTGTTAGATTGGTTCTGGTAATTGTTGATCAAAACCCATATTCATGATTATGAAATTTGAAGCAGGGCTATACAATAACCACTTAATCCATTACAGCTTCTTCGACCGTGTTTCTATATTGGATGTCCATTAATTGAAATTTACCGTCAGGGTATTTTTCCTGGATTTCTTTTCTCCCCATTTTCACTGCCATTTTAAATACCTGATCATCAGGAAGGATTTTGCGATGAGTTCTTAAACCAAGGTCATACATTTCCTCTTTCCAGTCCACAAAATACCATTCCATGCTTGGCTGATGAAACGTAGTGAGTTCACGTTTATCAAAGACCAACTTTTTGATTCCCAGTTCTTTCACAATCTCACCTATTCCATGGAACAAGTCCTTAAAATCCTTGATGTGTATATATGGAACAGTTGCGGTCGCAATAGCAATTTCCGGGGACTCCTCTACAATCTCGATTTTAGCCGTTTTGAATGATTTTACAAGTTTTAACTTCAGGGATTCTACCATGATTAAATGTTTTTTTAGATATGACAATGTTTATAACCATGCCAAAAAACATTTGTTCAAAAAAGCCGAAACCCACCTCGAAATACTCGCCAATCCTAAACTAAGTGCTTAATTTTTAAGTTTAACCTTTCCTAAAAACGGTCAACCTTATTTAGGTTTCTACAAGACTCAAAACTCCAAACCCAAAACTCAAACCCAAAACTCAAAACTCCAAACCCAATCACTACTGATCTCCGAATTTATAACTCAAACCCACTCCAAAGACCGTCTTAAACTGTACTCTTGGGCCTACTTCGTCTACCATTCCATCATCATTGGTATCTACTTCAATATCAATGTCTTTGTCGTAGATCAGGTGGGTAATAAAGTTGGCCGACAGGAACTTGTTCACCTTCATGGCGATGATATTTTCCTGGTTCACGTCTATCTCACCAAAATTCTGGCCGTAGTTGGTAAACAACTCGATCTTGGATTCCAGGTTTACGTTTTTCACGATTTCTTTTTTGTATTTCATTCTGAGGAATGCTCCTACCTCCGCCCTCACATTCGATCCGGGTGTCACACCATAGGCGCCTACGGAAGCCAGTTGATCATCCAAAACGAAGGTGAACTTTCCGGTCAATGGAGCAAAGTTGGCTGAAAAGACGGACCTCAGTTTATAATCCATTCCAGTGGCGACCAACAAATATCCAGGTGCCAGAGACCTTGAGATTACACTGTCTGCAGCATCCACCCCTTCGGCAAACTGGGACTTAAAATCCAATAATGCACTGAAGTAATATTTAGAATCTTCCTTTTTCAGTCTGTAGCCATATTTGGTGGAGAAATTGAGTTTGTCATCAGATTTGATGAAGTCGGCTTCACCTTGCTTTAGCAACCCATACCCGATATCCAAAGAATTATCCCAGGAAGCCCTGTCCTTGCTATAGTTGGCAAATAAACCCAGATAGCCATTCAAAGAAACTGAGTTTTGCCCTCCTGCTGCCCAGTTGGTAAGACTTACGTTTGAGAAAGTGATGGTTCCTGCTCCACCCTTCTTCCAGTAAGAGGTATCTGCCGGCTCAGTATTTTGAGCTTTCGCAAAAACTACAATGGTTAAGGTTAATAATAACGCGTAATATTTTTTCATAGTCACTTCAGTTCGATTGATTCATCGCAAATCTAAAAGAATACGTAACTATATGGATCAATATTCTGTGGAATCATAAGGTTACCCGTCAAATCAACGAATTGGTCAGTTCAATTAATTTTTTGTGTAGAGTTTGTGACCAATTTTAATGCTTTTATATTCGTTGCAGAAAACACAGCAACATGAAAAATATCCTCTTCATATCCATACTATCTCTTGGCCTTCTGGCATGCGAATTACCTAAAAGCAATTCAAATGAAACCCCGGGAGAAAAACCTGCAACCAACACCGAAGTTGACAATACGCAAACCGAAAAATCCCAAAACAACTCCACCGAAGAGCAAAAGACAGAAAGCACAGACGACTTCAGTCTCGATGAAAAATTTAAAAATGCAGCCATCAACAAAACCTATGGGAACTGCAGTAAAAGCGACGGCCCTTGTGCCCGTGTAGTGGTAGATTATCCAAATTATGAAGGCAGCAACGCCAGATACATCAACAAGCAGATAGACAAGAAACTGACCGACATCCTGAGCAATTACCTGCCCAACACCAAAGTAAGAACCTCGGATCCCAATAAAGTTGCGGACCTGATCCTTGAAGATTATGAGAAATTCATTAAAGAATACAATGATGTATCAGAACGATGGGACATCAACCTGAAAGCTGAGATTTCACACATTAGCGGTAACATCCTGACCGTTGCTATTGAAGAATATGCCTATACCGGTGGTGCCCACGGGAGCTCCAGCCTTACCTATGTAAACTACAACTGGCAGTCTAAAAAGGAATTATCCGGAAAGGACCTCATCTCCAACTGGAAAAAACTCACCAAAATAGCAGAAGAGAAATTCCGAAAGGACAAAGGCTACAAGCCCAATGAAAACCTGAGCAAAAAAGGGTACTTCTTCGAAGATGGCAAATTCGAACTGACCGACAATATCGGTTTGACAAAAGAAGGTTTAGACATTTATTTTAATAGTTATGAAATAGCCCCATATGCTATGGGGCCAACTTCAATAAAAATACCGTATGCTCAAATCAGTGATATCCTGAAGGACTAAGCGTAAGAGTGCTCTTTCAGGTCAGCTTCTTTGATCAGTCGACGCATGATCTTACCCACGTTTGATTTTGGCAGGTCATCCACGAACTTCACATATTTAGGTCTCTTATAACCGGTGAGGTGTTCCTTGCAGTATTCCAGGATTTCCTCTTCAGTAAGAGAAGCATCACTTTTTACAATGTATACCTTCACTGCTTCGGTAGATTTTGGATCCGGCACCCCAATGGCACCAACCTCTTTCACCTTATCGTGACTGGCAATTACATCTTCTACTTCATTAGGGTACACATTAAATCCGGAAACAAGGATCATTTCTTTTTTCCTGTCCACTATTTTGAAGAAGCCATCCTCTTCCATGATGGCGATATCCCCTGTCTTAAAGAAATCACCAGTAAAGCACTCTTTAGTGGCCTGCTCATTTTGCCAGTATCCTTTCATCACCTGTGGCCCTTTAGCACACAACTCTCCCCTTTCTCCAACGGCCACCTCATTACCATCATCATCCAAAATCTTAACTTCAGTACTTGGAATAGGTACACCAATGTATCCTACCCTGATGTGCTTGCCATTATCTCTCAACGGATTACCTGTAAGTACCGGCGATGTTTCAGTCAGACCGTATCCCTCACACAGTGGTGACCTGGTCACTTCCTTCCATTTCTCTGAAGTAAACTTTTGCACGGCCATACCCCCACCAAAACCAAACTTCAATCTTGAAAAATCAAGGCTGGCAAACTTAGGGTGGTTGAGCATTCCCACGAAGAGCGTATTTACCCCGGTGATAACGGTGAACTGGTACTTACCCATTTCGCTCACAAACTTATCCATATCACGAGGATTGGTAATGAGGATATTTCGCGCCCCGATTTTCGTCATTACCAGGAGATTGACAGTGAGGGCAAAAATGTGGTACAACGGCAGAGCAGTGATTACGATCTCCTGCTGATCATCATCATTCAATCCTCCGCCTTCCATCCAGGCACAGGCCTGCTCCAGGTTGGCAACAATGTTTCTATGGGTCAGCATGGCACCTTTGGACACACCGGTAGTTCCACCAGTATACTGCAAAAACGCCAGGTCTTCATTATTGATTTTGGGTGGGTTAAAAGTATGCTGGGCACCTTGTTTCAGGGCATCATTCAATTTGATCGTACCCGACAGATTGTAAGAAGGCACCATCTTTTTAACATACTTAACCACAAAATTGGTAATGGACCCCTTCAAACCACCAAACAGGTCACCGATTTCCGTAATGATGACAGTTTTGATTTGCGTGTCTTTAATGATCTTTTCCAGGTTGTAGGCGAAATTGGCCAGTATGACAATGGCAGTAGCACCACTATCATTGAATTGATGTTCCATTTCGCTTGGTGTGTAAAGAGGGTTGGTATTTACCACTACCATACCTGCTCTAAGTGCTCCAAAAGCTACAATGGGATACTGCAGCAAGTTTGGCATCTGGATGGCTATTTTGTCACCCTGCTTCAGGCCGGCTACATTGGTAAGGTATGAAGCAAAATCGGCTGAGAGTTTATCCACTTCCGCAAATGTTATTGCCTTGCCCATATTTTCAAAGGCAATCTTGTCTGAGTAGTTGGTAAAACATTCTTCGATGAGCGCTGAAATGGAATCGTAGCGATCAGGGTCTATTTCGTGGGGTATTTTGTCACCGTAGTGCTTAAACCAGGGAAAATCTTGCATTATATAAGTTAAGTTGATTTATTATTTGTTAATGTCTTAAAATATCCAATTGAAAACGTATTCAATTGTCAAATTAGCATTAAAAATACGGTGGTAAAAACAAATATTAAAATTTTATTAAGTCCGGCAGTAATAATTATTCGCAATTCCGCTAACACAACGCATGTTACGAACCTGAAAAGACAGAATATACACATTTCCAAAAGAGAAGGGGCACATATTAAAGCACAACCGGTAATGTAGAAAGTCTGTAAAAAGAAAAAGCCTCCCGAATATCAGAAGGCAATTTTCAAATAAACAACATTAACCCAAAAATGATTGCTGTAGGGGAAGCCTACCTCTCGGTGGTACACGACTAACTCTCGGCACACAGGCTCGCCTGCCGGTAGGCAGGGAGTCGACCGGCTGGCGCACCAGACTCCACGGAGCGACTAGCCCCCTGAGTTCCCCCTCACCTGACTTCCGTTCCTGGAAGCTGTATCTTTCATATCAAAAGGAAGTTCCTTAATGTTCCTAAAGTCTGTAAAAAGAAAAAGCCTCCCGAATATCAGAAGGCAATTTTCAAATAAACAACATTAACCCAAAAATGATTGCTGTAGGGGAAGCCTACCTCTCGGTGGTGCATGACTACTTCTCAACACACAAGATCGCCTGCCGGTAGGCAGGGAGTCGACCGGGCTGGCGCACCAGACTTCACGGAGCGGTTAGCCCCCTGAGCTCCCCTCACCTGGCTTCCGTTCCTGGAAGCCGTAAATCTTCATATCAAAAGGAAGTTCCTTAATGTTCCTAAAGTCCGTAAAAAGAAAAAGCCTCCCGAATATCAGAAGGCAATTTTCAAATAAACAACATTAACCCAAAAATGATTGCTGTAGGGGAAGGAGTCGAACCTCCACGGAGCGGTTAGCCACGAACAATTTCGATAGCTATTTTAAATAATTATCAGAATCGATCGGGATTTATCCCTTATCTCCACCCCCGGGACAGGAGGGCATGTCTGCCAATTTCATCACCCTACAGTGTAAGAAACAACTTCTTTGTTTCATTGATGATTCAAAGTAAAGTAATTATTATTTTTCTTGCAAATATTTCAACAAAAAAAATTAAACGTTAGCATTTTTTTATTGTTTTTAATAAATCGTTGAATTTATCATAAATATAAAAATCACCAAAAACAGCCGTAAAATGGAACAAATTGCTCCCCTCCCCTAACTTTTATTGGGATATGATTGTTGTACATTTTTTTTGATATTGAACTTTATATATGTGTAATTTTCGATTCAATGAAGAGGAAACCACAGCATTTTTTTGAGCTCTGGAGAGAGGAATATATTTAAAGTGAGCGACCAGCAAAAAATGCCAAACATGATAATTTGCAGAATGTCCAAAACATTAAATATCCTTTTTTATTCAAGCCTTTTCATTGCGGCTTTTTCATTCTTTCTTCCACCGGCGTTTTTATTGGGTACATATACTCCTAATCTTTTAGGTTGGCTTACCTTAACGCAGATGCCGATTAGCATATCACTATTCCTATATCTGGCTGTCTCAGATATAGGAGAGCGATCCTGGAAAGGACTTAAGCAAAGGACAGTAATTCTGTTCCTGACATTACTGATTATTACATGCTATTGGCGTTACACCGCCCAAACCTTAGGAAATATTCAATTTTAAGGTCAGCAACACTCATGTCTTCAAAAGAAAAAGCCCTGATCCTCCGCCGAAGTGTAACGTAGGACTGAACGTTTCCAGAAGGCAATTTTCAAATAAACAACATTAACCCAAAAATGATTGCTGTAGGGGAAACCTACCTCTCGTTGGTGCACGACTACCTCTCAACACACAGGCTCGCCTGCCGGTAGGCAGGGAGTCGACCGGGCTGGCGCACCAGACTTCATGAAGCGGTTAGCCCATCTGGCAGAAAGTTTCTATGAATCACCTGATCGGGAAGGTTAAAATCTATTACCGGAATTATTGGGAGGTACTTAAGGTTAATGAAAACAGCATGGCCCTAAAAAGAAAAAGCCCTCTGAACGTTTCCAGAAGGCAATTTTCAAATAAACAACATTAACCCAAAAATGATTGCTGTAGGAGAAGGAGTCGAACCTTCACGAAGCGGTTAGCCCCGATTAATCACGATAAACTGTTTCTACAAATTATCAAAATTGATCAGGGTTTATCCCTTATCTTCACCCCCGGGACAGGAGGGCATGTCTGCCAATTTCATCATCCTACAGTGTGTCAGAAACAACGTCTTTGTTCCTGTTTGATGTTTCAAAAGTAATAATCTTTTACTTCTATTAAAATTTTTTCAATAAATTTGGTTAAAAAATCGATTTGATCTAATTTTGTTAAGGATTGCTTAAATAATTCACAAAACGACCTCTGAAATATGAGTAAAAATTATGAAATTGACAATGTAGACCTCAAAATCCTCAATATCTTAATGGAGGACGCGAAAATCCCTTATACGGAGGTCGCAAAAAAGGTCTTTGTCTCCGGTGGTACGGTACACGTAAGAATGAAGAAACTGGAGGAAATGGGTGTGGTCAGTGGCACCACGCTTAAAATGGATTACTCCAAACTAGGGTATGACGTCACCTGCTTTATGGGAATTTACCTCGAAAAAAGCTCCCTTTATGATAATGTAGTGATGCAACTAAAAGAAATCCCTGAGGTCGTTAAGATCCACTACACCACTGGTAACTACAGCATTTTCCTCAAAATACACTGTAAAGACACTAAACACCTTCGAGATGTGCTTCACGATAAAATACAGCATGTGGAAGGTATCGAAAGAACTGAAACTTTTATTTCTCTGGAAGAAAGCCTGAACAGACACCTTCAGTTCTAATTAAAGTATCTACACATTAAGGAACCAATTTATTTAGAATCTGTTCTTATTTAGAATGATTTTAAATAAGTTGGTTTTTTTGTGTAATTTTGCTATCCTATAGGTGGTCCAAAAAAAGACCACAGCATTAAACATTATCGCGCAATGGATGTTAACTTTGCGTGAATTTTGAATTAGTCTAAATAAAAGATTCTAAATCTTAAATAATAGATATGAGCGGAGACGATCAAATATTAGCTGAATTTACTTCTAAGGAATACGAACATGGTTGGTCGGTAGACCTGGAAGCAGATGAAGCACCAAAAGGATTGAATGAGGATATTATTAGATTCATATCTGCTAAGAAGAACGAACCTGAGTGGTTGTTGGAATGGCGTCTGAAAGCATTCAGACTATGGCAGGATATGGAAGAGCCGGAATGGGCCAATGTCAAATACCCTAAGGTAGATTACCAGGACCTCAAATATTACTCTGCTCCCAAAAAAACCAAAAAACTGAATAGTCTGGATGAAGTAGATCCTGAGTTGCGCGCTACCTTCGAGAAACTAGGCATCTCTCTAGACGAACAAAAGAGACTTACCGGAGTTGCTGTGGATGCGGTTATCGATTCTGTATCTGTGGCCACTACCTTTAAAGATACCCTCTCCAAACTGGGAATTATTTTCTGTTCATTTAGCGAGGCTGTACAGGAACATCCTGAACTCATTAAAAAATATATCGGCTCGGTAGTACCTGTTAGTGACAATTACTTTGCTGCCTTAAACTCTGCAGTATTCTCTGACGGGTCATTTTGCTATATCCCTAAAGGTGTTAGATGTCCTATGGAGCTCTCCACCTATTTCAGGATCAACGCTGCAAATACCGGGCAGTTTGAAAGAACACTGATTGTCGCCGAGGAAGGTTCCTACGTGAGTTACCTTGAAGGGTGTACTGCACCTCAAAGAGATGAGAATCAACTTCACGCTGCAGTGGTAGAAATTCTTGCAGAGAAAGATGCCGAAGTGAAGTACTCTACGGTACAAAACTGGTTCCCAGGTGATAAGAATGGAAAAGGAGGAATTTACAACTTTGTGACCAAAAGGGGAATATGCAAAGGTGACAATTCCAAAATCAGCTGGACACAAGTTGAGACAGGATCTGCGGTTACGTGGAAATACCCTTCTTGCATATTGAAAGGTGACAACTCTCAGGGAGAATTTTATTCCGTAGCGGTGACCAACAACTATCAGCAGGCAGACACTGGAACTAAAATGATCCACATTGGTAAAAATACTAAATCAAGGATCGTATCTAAAGGTATCAGTGCAGGAAAGTCCCAAAACTCTTATAGAGGTCAGGTCAAAGTGATGAAGCGTGCCGAGAATGCAAGAAACTTCTCTCAGTGCGACTCATTATTAATGGGAGACCAGTGCGGGGCTCACACATTCCCTTACATTGATATTGAGAATAAAAGTGCCCATGTAGAGCATGAAGCCACTACGTCCAAGATTGGTGAAGATCAGATCTTTTATTGTACCCAACGAGGAATTGATGAAGAAAGCGCAGTTGCGTTGATCGTTAATGGTTATGCCAAAGAAGTGCTTAATCAGTTACCAATGGAATTTGCGGTGGAAGCTCAGAAACTACTTGCATTGACATTGGAAGGCAGTGTAGGATAAGTAAAGCCTAACTGAACAGGTATACAAACCTCAGGTTATCAAATAATTCACAACAGCTCCAAATTAAACAACTAGTTAATGCGGTAAAAGCATTTTTGGAGGAAGGATAAATATTAAAATAGAAATAAAGAGTAATGTTGACGATAAAGAATCTCAAAGCAAGAATTGAAGACAAAGAAATCCTTAATGGAATCAACTTAGAAGTAAAGCCGGGAGAAGTGCATGCGATTATGGGTCCTAATGGGTCTGGCAAAAGTACTTTGGCTTCCGTCCTTGCAGGAAGAGAAACTTACGAGGTAACAGACGGAGAAGTGACCTTTGATGGAAAAGACCTGCTGGATCTTGCTCCTGAAGAAAGGGCCAGAGAGGGTGTATTTCTTGCATTTCAGTATCCAGTTGAGATTCCTGGAGTTACAACAACCAACTTTTTGAAAACTGCTGTCAACCAGGTAAGAGAACACCGGGGTTTACCTCAGTTTGATGCGGTTTCATTTCTAAAAGAGATGAAGAAAAAAATGCAATTGGTGGAGATCGACCAGTCACTGCTCAGCAGAAGTCTGAATGAGGGGTTTTCCGGTGGAGAGAAGAAAAGAAATGAGATCTTCCAAATGGCAATGCTTGAGCCCAAATTATCTATTCTGGATGAAACTGATTCAGGATTGGACATTGATGCTTTAAGAATTGTGGCCAATGGTGTCAATACTTTGAAAAGTGATCAGAATGCAACAATCGTTGTTACACACTATCAAAGATTACTGGAATATATCGTCCCTGATTATGTGCACGTACTTTACAAAGGAAAGATTGTGAAGTCCGGCGGTAAAGAGCTGGCACAGGAGCTTGAAGAAAAAGGATACGATTGGATTAAAAGTGAAGCAGACGTAGCAGCACTATAATAAACGGTACTTATGGCATCTACTCAGATAGAAAATTCTTTAGTAGCAATATATAACGACTCACAGCTTTCTGCACTCAAAGACATCAAGTCAGAAGCATTGAAAGCTTTCAAAACGATTGGACTCCCTCCTCTCAAAACAGAGGAGTACAAGTTTACTCCTGTCACGAAGGTACTAGACAAAAATTTTGGTGAGCTAAAATCTACTTCTCATCAATTTAGTAAAAAGGACATCACAGAAAGGATCATTGATCCTCAGGCCACTATCAATTTCATATTTGTGAATGGTCGGTTTGAAAAAAACTTGTCTGATCTCAATGATTTGCCAGAAGGGGTAGTTTTGAAAGACCTGGAACAGGCACTTCAGGACAATCCTGATGAGGTAAAAAAGCATTTTGGCAAATATGCTGACTACAACGTAGATCCATTTACAGCACTCAATACCGCCTTAGCCAGCAATGGCATCTTCCTGAGCCTGGAAAAAAATGTAGTGGTTGAAACTCCGATCTACATCTATTATTTCAATGACGCCACATCAACAGAAGGGCATTCATTTCCACGAAACCTGATTGTAGCGAAGCAGGGAAGCCAGGTAACTTTTGTGGAGAAGGCCATTACGATCGGCGAAAACAATAGTTTCTTCAATCCGCTTTCAGAAATTGTTGTAGAGGAAAACGCACATGTCCATCATGTGAAAATCCAAAATGACAACACCAAATCCTATGAGGTTTGCAATACACAGGTACACCAGGTTTCCAATAGCAATTACTCATCCTATGTGATTTCTCTCAATGGCGCATTGATCAGAAACAACCTGAACATTGTCTCTGATGGACAAAACTGTGAATCTAACATGTATGGATTATATCTTTTGGATGGTGAAACACATGTAGATAATCATACGACTGTAGACCATAGGCAACCCAATTCCAACAGCAATGAATTGTACAAAGGAATAATGGATGACTCATCCAGAGGGGTATTCAATGGGAAAATATATGTTCGGCAGGCTGCCCAAAAAACCAATGCCTTCCAGTCAAATAATAACATTCTGCTGTCCGATAATGCTACCATTAACACCAAGCCTCAGCTGGAAATCTGGGCAGATGATGTGAAATGTTCACACGGTTGTACTACCGGCCAGTTGGATGAAGATGCAGTCTTCTATCTTCAGGCACGCGGAATAGACAAGGTGAAGGCAAAAGCGATGTTGTTATATGCCTTTGCTCATGATTTAGTGGAAAAGATTCCTGTTCAAATTATCAGGGATCGGCTCGACAACTTCATTTTCGAACGACTAGAGAATTAATATTATGGCTACCACGATATCAAAAGGATTGGACCTGGACCGAATAAGAGCAATGTTTCCTGTACTGGATCAGGAAGTAAATGGCAAACCATTGATTTATTTCGATAATGCCGCAACTTCACAAAAGCCAAATGTGGTATTGAATGCTTTGTCCGGATATTATGAAGGTTACAACTCCAACATACATCGTGGCATTCATACCCTGGCAGAAAAAGCAACTACCGCTTTTGAAGACACCCGGAAAAGGGCACAGCAGTTTATCAATTCCAGGGAAGCCGAAGAGATTATATTTACGAAAGGCACTACCGAAAGCATTAACCTGGTAGCATCTTCCTATGGAAGAAAATTCATCAATGAAGGTGATGAGATCATCATTTCCACGATGGAACACCATAGCAATATTGTCCCCTGGCAATTGCTTTGTGAGGAAAAGGGAGCCATTTTGAAGGTCATTCCAATCAACGAAGCTGGAGAAATAATCTTTGAAGAATACGAAAAGCTACTAACAGATAAAACAAAGTTGGTTTCGGTTGTTTATGCTTCCAATTCTTTGGGTACAATCAATCCGGTAAAAGACATTATTCAGAAAGCCCATGAGGTTGGCGCCAAAGTCCTTCTGGATGGCGCCCAGGCAGCAGCTCACATCGTCCTGGATGTACAGCAACTTAATTGCGATTTCCTTGCGCTATCTGCCCACAAAGCCTATGGCCCAACAGGTACGGGTATTCTTTATGGCAAAAGAGAACTTTTGGAAAAGATGCCTCCATACCAGGGAGGTGGTGAAATGATCAAGGACGTAAGTTTCAGTGGCACCACCTACAATGACATACCTTATAAATTTGAAGCTGGCACACCAAACATTGCAGATGTCGTAGCTTTCAAATACGCCATGGATTTCATTGACGATCTGGGAAAAAGCAATATTGCTGCTCACGAGCATGAATTATTACAACATTCTACAACCAGACTACAGGAAATAGACGGCCTGACACTCGTTGGTACAGCTGCTGACAAAGTAAGTGTTTCTTCATTCGTGGTAGAAGGCATTCATCATTTTGATCTGGGGATGCTTTTGGATGCTAAAGGCATTGCAGTGAGAACAGGCCACCATTGCACCCAACCATTGATGGACAATTTCTGTATTGAGGGAACTGTAAGGGCATCATTTGCCGTTTACAACACGAAAGCAGAAATCGACATGATGGTTGCAGGTTTGCAGGACATTGTTAAAAAATACAGAAAATAGATTCATGTCGGCTATAAAAGATATACAAGAGGAAATAATAGAAGATTTTTCCATGCTGGATGGTGATATGGAAATGACCATAAACTATCTCATGGAATTGGGAGAATCTCTTCCTGAAATGGCTGAGGAGCTTAAAACTGAAGAGAATATTGTTAAAGGTTGTCAATCGAAAGTGTGGCTAACTGCTGGCCTTAACGGAGACGGAGTGAAATTTGAAGCTGACAGCAATACTGCCATCACCAAAGGGTTGGTTAGTCTTCTGGTGAGGGTCTTCACGAATCAGTCACCTAAGGACATCCTTGACGCAGATATCTTTTTCCCTGAAAAAATTGGGATGAACCGGTTCATTGGTACGCAAAGAAGTAACGGCTTTGCGGCAATGATTAAACAAATGAAATTGTATGCCCTTGCGCTCTCTGCACAACTGGAAGCAGGAGGTTGAGTTTTGAGTTTAGGGTTTGGAGTTTGGAGTTTTGGGTTTAGAGTTTGGAGTTTTGGGTTTAGAGTTTTGAGTTTGATGTTGGTGTTTGATTTTTGGCCCATGGTTATGATTAAAGTTTAAAACAGCAATACCCACATCGCTAAAAGCCAAATAGCTAAAAAGCCAAACAGCTAAAAAGCTAAACAGCCAAACAGCCAATGAAGCAATAAATTTAAAAATATGGATAGCGAACAATTAAAAGTTAAGGTAGTCGAAGCGATCAAAACGGTTTATGATCCTGAGATTCCTGTTGACGTTTATGAATTGGGACTGATCTATGAGATCAATCTTATGCCAATGAATAATGTTCATATTTTGATGACCCTCACCTCTCCTGCCTGTCCGTCTGCAGAGGCAATTCCGGATGAAATAAAGCAGGTGGTATCCGCATTAGAAGAGGTCAATGAGGTTGAGGTTGAGGTAACATTTGACCCCCCATATGCAACAGATATGATGTCTGAAGCTGCACGGTTGGAACTTGGATTTATGTAATACAGTTGGTCAATCAAACCAACGAAGAATATAAGCTATTTCGAAATTTAAAATAATTGAAAATATGTACCCAGAAGAATTAGTAGCACCAATGAGAACAGATTTAACATCTGTTGGGTTTACCGAATTCAAATCTGCTGAGGAAGTAGAAAATCACCTGACTGACCACAAAGGAACAACTTTGATGGTTATAAACTCTGTTTGTGGTTGTGCAGCTGGTGCTGCCAGACCAGGTGTGAAAATGGCCGTGGATGCCAGTACCAAAAAACCAGATAACCTGACTACAGTGTTTGCTGGAGTTGATCATGAAGCTGTTGGGAAAGCCAGAGAGTTTACTCTTCCGTACCCTCCTTCTTCTCCGTCAATTGCTTTGTTCAAAGATGGTGAACTGGTACACTTTGTAGAAAGACATCACATTGAAGGAAGAACTGCAGAAATGATTGCAGCTCACCTTGAGCAGGTATTTGAGGAGTACTGCTAGTCAGTTTGTTCCTCATTCCTATAATTAGCCGCATTGTTGGATAACGATGTGGCTTTTTTCTGACTTGGATTCAGCGTTCAGCCAGTAACAGACCTACTGCTGGAAATTCAAATCTTACTTCTCTCTGATCTTCAATCGCACAACCGGGCAAAAAAAATGCCTTCCAATCGAAAGGCACCTTAATACAAACAAGATTATATACTATTATTTACTAAATACAATTACAGATATCCCGCATAAATGAGTTATGCCTGGATCAATACAAAAATTTCTGGATTAATTTGATCCGCTATTAGTTTAAAGCGTTAAGATTGGAATAGACATCTGGTGATGTTTGTTGTAATACACGGACATTAATTAATAATGTTCCGCATTTCACGCAAATATATTACTGAACATCCAACAAGTCAACATCAAAGATAAGAATGGCATTTGGGGGGATACTACCTCTTCCACTCATCCCATAGGCAAAGCCAGAAGGCACATAAAGTGTAATCGAACCACCTACATTGACCAGAGGAATGCCAAACTGCCACCCGGCAATCACATTTGTTAGCGGAAACGATATTCTTTGACCTGAATCAAATACTTCATCATTGGATAAAAATCTCCCTTCGTAGTTCACCGTAACCGTATTTGCAATAGTCGGTCTCGCTCCTCCTCCCTGTTCATGAATTACATACCTCATCCCATTGGCCTCTACCTGGGCGGTTATGCCATTTTCTGCTAAATAGTCGTCGATGATTTCAATGTCAATTTCCAACTGTTCCGTAGGAGAAACTTCATCGTCTCCACATGCACCTAGCAGGAAGCTTAAACTTAACAGAATGAATATTGTTGATCTCATCTCTATACCTTATTTGCTCTGCAATATTAACAAAGCTATTGGAATAAAGAGGTGTTTCCGGGTAAATTCGCTATTCACTGATAATTTCTGATGGTCGGTAGCCAAACTTTTTTTCAAACGCCTGATTAAAATGGGTAACGTTACTGTAACCAACCATCTTGGCCAACTCAGAAGCCGAACTGATCTCTTTTGCCTTTAACAGTCCCTCAGCATATGTTAGCTTGTACTCCTTCACATATTCCCCTGGCGCCTTCCCTGTCAAGGATTTGATCACGCGGTTTGCCTGGCGTTCACTAAGACATAGCGTGCTCGCTATTTCAGTAATCGCAACCTTGGATTCTTCCATTTTTAATTCAATCAGCTCGTGCAGTTGCGTTATGGCCCTGTTGTTTGCCAGCTTGATCTGATCTTTTTCAGACATGGGTAGGTTTCGCTGATCAGTCCGAAAGGTCACCAGATTTCTTACCCTTAGTAGAAAATTGTCTTTATCAAACGGCTTGGAAATAAAATCATTGATGCCATATCCGAGTATTTCGGAGGTGTCTTTAATAGAAGAGCGCGCAGAGACGACCATCGCTGGAAGCTGACTGTACTTTTCTTTCACTTGTTTGAGTAATTCGAACCCATCCATTAATGGCATCATCAGGTCAGTAATGAGTAGGTTGACATTCATTTTTTGCAATAGGCCAAGTGCCTGCAGACCATTCGACGCAAAGAGTACATTGTATTCATCTTTTAAATGATAGCCAATGTAATCACGTACTTCAGGGTGGTCATCCACCACCAATACCGTAGCTTTTGATTCGGAGATCTTGGTTTGCTGAATGGGTTGCCTGGTATCAACTATTTCGTTTCGTCCGGTAATATAATCTGAGGTAATGGGATCATAATATTCAGCGACGATCTCTTGCTGTGCAGGCAACACAAGCGTAAATGTCGTCCCTACACCCTCTGTTGAGTCTATTTCAATTGTTCCCTGGTGCAGGTCCACCAGTTCTTTCACTAAAAACAATCCGATTCCCATGCCCTCCTTCGCATTGTATTCCTGATCAGGTGCCTGGTAAAATCTGTCAAAGACCCTTGACGCCACTTCACCTGACATTCCCTTCCCGGTATCTTTAATGGTGATCGTTATTGCTGATTGGGACCCATCCAAAATCACATCAATCCGCCCTTCGTCAGTGAACTTTATGGCGTTTGAAAGGAGGTTGTAAATGATCTTCTCAAACTGATTTGGATCAACAGCAATGACTTTTTCATCAATCCCTGGCTGGTACATTAATTCCAAATCCATAGATTCTGCACTGGAACGGAATAGTTCAATCAGGAATGAAAGGTATTTATTGATTTTCACTCTTCTGTAATTCAATTGCAGATTACCCTCTTCCAGCAGGATCAAATCACGGATCTCCTCAGTCATCTGTATCAATCGGTCTGTATTCTTTAAACCTTTATCAATGGTGTGAATTGCTCGCTGTGTAAAATAGCTGTCTTCATCGTTCCTGAGATCCTTTAAATACCCATAAATCAAGCTTACGGGAGTTCTGAGGTCATGAGAAATGTTGGCAAAGAACCTGGATTTGTAGGCGTCCAATGCCTTTAATCGGTCTGCCTGAATTTTAATGGTTTCGCCTGATTGGATCAGCTTTTTATTGGTTTTGTAGAAAATAACCAGGAAGATAATTACTACAAGTAACAATAAAATGACTGCAGCAGTGATGATATAAGTTACTCTTAATTGCCTGCTTTTAGCCTCCTGTTCTTTAGTCAATAATTGATTTTTCAATTGGGCACTTTCCAATTCACTTTTGGACTCTAACCTGCCAATTTCCTTGCTTTTGCTTTCATTATACAGGCTATCACGAATATTACCAGCCACTTTGTAGTACTGGAGAGACTCCTCAAAATTCCCCTGATCTTCTTCGATGTACGACAGGTATTCTGCCAGATCCATCAGCTCGTTTCGCAACTGTCTTTCACGTGCCAATTGATACCCTTTGACCGCAAACTGTTTAGCCTTAGACAACTGTCCTAATTCATAATATATTCTGCAGTAATTATAATAGCACAGGGTTTGACCATAGGCATCTCCGTTATTTTGAAAATATTCTAATGACTTGTTAAACAGATCAATTGCCTGTTGGTACTGCTTTTGTCGATAACTGTTCAATCCCAGGTTCATGGTTGTGATGGCCACTCCAAACTGACTTCCAATCTCCCTGGATACCTGGAGTCCTTTTTCAAAATACACTCTGGCACTGTCATACAGGTCATAATGATCCAACACTAACCCCATGTTATTATAGAGTTGAGCCAACCTCGGCTGATTGTTCATTTTCTCAAATATTGCCAGCGACTTTTTATGGTATTCAATCGACTCTTCTTTTTGATCCAATGTATTATACAGGTTTGCCAGACTATTGTAGCATGCACCAACCTCACTTAGTTCCTCACTTTTTTCGGCAATGGAAAGCGCCTTGAAATAGGCGTCTAAAGCTTTTGTGTAAGATCCAACTGATTCATATGCCGCACCCATTTCCAGCATCGACGAAATTTGTAAATAGGTGTGATTGTGGTTATTGGCCAGAGAAAACAGGTATTCCGCCAAAGAAATTGCAGAGTCAGGCTCTGATCGTCGCTTAAAGTATTCCAGTTTATGGTCCAGAATCATTCCATAATCATCAAACTGATCAGGCGTGTACGGTAGTTTCAGTGCCTCGTCGATTAAAGCGCGTGCTGCATCGAGCTCACTGGCGTATATCAACTCTACGATATAATAACGGTATTGCGTCAATGCGGTATGTTCGTCTACCTGTTCTATCGCATTTTTGAAAAGCACTAAGCTGGAATCAATTTGTGTCGATACCAGACTTGTCGACAACTTAAATAGTGAATCTGCTGGAAGTTGGGGATTTTGGCCTGCTGCAATCATGGAAATCACCAGCAAGCCAGGTAAAATATTCTGGCGGAGGAAATTGTGCATCTTTTTCTATTTTGAGATAGCCCTTTTCGCCCACAGCTGCACTTGACTAAGATAGCCAAACATTGCCAATTTGTCCCCGACTATTCTATTAAATCCATGTAATTCCGTGAAAATTGATTTGGTTTATGGCAATTCCGATTATTATTGTACCGTCTGATAATTATTAATCTAAGCAAAGCATCAGTTTGCTTTCCTGCTGGTATGGAAGATAACCAAAGTTTGATGTTTTTATGGAACCGATATGCTTCCGGAGATGACTCAGCATTTGAGCAAATCTTTGAGTTATATTATCCCATGCTTTTTTCATTTGCACTAGGCATCCTGAAGCAACCTGATCTGGCAGAAAACGCCGTGGCAGATGCATTTACCAAAATCATTGAATATCCGGAAAAATCAAAAATAGAAACTCCTGAAAGCTGGTTTTTTACGATCACCAGGAATCACTGCCTGTCATATTGGCGAAAACGAAACCGACGGGCCGGGATATTAAATAACATCAGGAGCCAATTCGAATCCAATGTATATCCGGATGCTGAGTTTACACTGGACAAATCTTTGATCACGAATCTCCTGGAAAGCCGACTCAATAAAAGGGATTTTGCAATCTGGGAGTTAAGCAATCAGGGATATGATAATGCTGAAATCGCTGAAGCACTGGGAATCACCAAAAAAACAGTGGGGAACAGAAAGTCATTAATAAAAACTGACCTTACAGCGCTGATAGCTGAATTAGAAAATAATCAGACCAACAACGGGAATAATGAATAGCTGACGAGTCTATATAATTGACAATGAGATAATTAATTATGCATTTAAGCTACGAACAACTAAAATCCTATCAGCAACAACAAAACGACCCTGAGGTTCAGTCTCATCTTAGGAATTGCAGTATTTGTAGTAATGTACTTGCCGGAATTCAAATGACTGAGGAATTGGCAAAAGCGCAAGGAGTTTCCCCTGCGGAACTACTTTCTTCTTCCAGGGAGCGGGTGCGTAGGAAGTTGCAGCAGCCAGCCTCAAGCGTCTACAAAAAATATCTGGCCATTGCCGCATCTGTGGTCATAGCTGTTTCATTGGGACTATACTTGTTCATCTCAAATAGCTCTGCTAAAACTGAAGGATTAATGGCTATGGCGCAGCAGGAGTATTACCGAGCTCCGGATGTTTTAAGATCATCTCAAACAGAAGACGTTTGGGTATCCTTCAATAAATATTATGCTTCCGGCGATTTTGATAATGCCCTTCAGGCGCTTCCCGAACACAAGGAAGCTGTGCATTCCTTTTATGAAGGGCTTTGCCTGATTTACAAACAAACACCCGATTATGATCGGGCCATTTCAATTTTCAGGCAACTGTCCAGCAACAATAATCGATTCAGGGAACAGGCGACCTGGTACCTCTCGGTAGCATACTATCATCAGGGAATGCTGGAGGAATCCATTGAGATCTGGAAACAGATAGCGAACCAGCCAGGACATTATCAATCAGATAAAGCCATGAAGCTACTGTCCGAACTAGAATGAATGTTTTCTATAGTAGGTCCATAACGCCAATACGATTGCTACAGTCAGTGCTGCGATATAGTACCACCAACTATTTGTCGAATTAATAATAGGGTCATCTGATCCGGTGACCACAAATCCTGCCCAGAAAAACGGGTGAGCATAAAGTTGTTCTTCAGTATTTTTCAGGTAGTCCAATTTGGCTTTTCTCAGGGCCTGCGACTTCTCCATTCCATCATTAATTCCTTCAAAAAAGCTCACAATGATTTCCTTAGAAGCCTTATCAGGCACTTTCCATTGACTCATGACCACACTTTTGCAACCAGCATAATTGAATGCCCTGGACAAACTGATGCTTCCTTCACCATGCTGCAATTTCCCAGTTCCACTTTCACAGGCACTTAGCACCACCATATCTGCATGCAATGGAAGGTTGTAAATCTCATCCAGGTATAAATACCCATCTTCAATGGAATCTTTAGAAGCCGAGAACATCAATCGTGAATTTCCAGGGTTTTGCTGATCAATGTAACCATGCATGGCCAGGTGGAGGGTCTTATACCGCGAGGCATTTTGTTTGAATTCATTTTCTGTAGCCTGTCCATTGATCCAGATTTTCCCCTGATTACTCAATGCGGCCTGCTTTACCTCCTCAATAGCAAAAGGAAGATTCACTGATGCCGATTGTCTTACCGCGCCCAATCCTGCTATTGGTTCCGGATTTTGATAAGCAGGTGCAAACCCCGCATAGCGTTCCTCTGCATCTGCAGATCGCCTGTTTTCCTGTTGTACATAAAAGGAAGCGGAGTGTTGGTAAAGCACCTCAAAGTCTCTGATTAAATAGGGTAATGAGCTATACCGGGGTTTGGACAATGGCTCTGAAAGAAAAGACTCGAAATTAATCGTGCCCAACTCATTGTGAGGAACAATGACAATCTTACGTAAGGTTTGATTATCTCTTATTGCTGGTTTCAGAAGGTGATGATACAGATAGTAAGCACTGCTGAGGTAAGAGCTATCCGCCCTTTGTGCCTGATGAATTATAAATTCAAAATCGGTAGTTGATCTTCGATAGAGATCCAGCATCTCATCCAGACGATCTGACCGCCTGATCCTGTTAAAGTACCATTCTTCTGGCGTTACTGAAACAATAAAGACATTTTCTCTGGTCAAAAAGTAACTTACAAGGAGCGCTTTATCCTCCTTCAGTTTTGCTTCCAATGCAGTAAAATCAAGAGAGGCATTTTGATATTTCTGGCGGTAATAGTCCGGGTATTCGTGCTCTATTTTTTTTATGAGCAAATCAAATGACTGCTCTAATTGAAAAATACGGGCTTGAAACTTTGCTTTGGTCAGGCTATCCAGTTTGTTATCCATTTTCTTCTTCAAATAAGCGATCTCCCCTTTTAGCGTCCTCTCTTTGATCATCAATGAATCCGGAACACCATGAAAAACCATCGATTTATGTTCATTAATTGCACCCCTGAGTATCATTGATTTGGACAGTTCTGAGAATTCGAATGCTTTTTGGATATGTTGCCTGCCGGGTTCCAGTTGATGAAGCTGGAAGGTGAGTGCTATGGCATGATTAATCAATTGCGTACCTACTTGCACCACCCTAAGTTGCGCCTCCTGAGACATCATGGACGCCCGTAGATAATTCAAAACCACCATTCCATTTTCGTAAGTGGCCATTTCATCTTTGAGGTGGGCCATGTTTTGATTGGCGGTGTACATGGCCTGATAAGTTTTGCCTATCCAGGATAATCCTTTGATGACCGCATACAGGTTAGTGTAAATTGCCGGGTCGATAGGAGCATTTGGTTCCATTTTGGTTCCGTTTTTTTGCAGGCATTCAACAGACTGTTGGAAATTGATCATTGCTTCATCAAGATTTCCCTTGTTGAATTCCAGCTTGCCCATGGCCAGAAATGCATTTGCAGCACTGGTGTTGTTGAGTCCTAAAGTATTCTTGTAGTACTCCAACGCTTTCTGGAAATAGGTTTGAGCTTTGTCCATTTCCTCCTGATCCATATAATATTCTCCCAGTGCCTTATTGACCTTGGCCTCCTGTCCCGGAGATTTCACCAGGTGCTCGACCAGGTTTAGTGCCGACAATAGTTCATTCAATCGGGCTGAATCATTTTCAATATTTTGATAGTAATTGGCTTTTTGCAGGTGATTATTGATCATGTACTGATTACCAAATGTACCCGCCCTTTTAGCTGCATCATCCGCCATACTGAAAGCTTTTAGCTGCTCCTCCGGTTGTCCGTTGAATTCAAATGCAAGGGCCAATCTGGAGTATGGATTAAGCAAGTAAGCTTCACTTAAAAACGATTGATAGATGGCAATTTGTTGTTTACGATAGGTGATCGACTTCTCAAAATCACCCATAGAGAGGTAACAGTCAGAAATCATTCCGTAGGACACCCCTACGTTTACATGTTGTGGTCCAAGGGTCTTTATTCGCATGGCAGCCGCTTCTTCTGCCAATTGTAAAGCCTTTTGGTAGTTGGACAACTCAAAGTAAGCCGTACTCATCCAGTGAAGGGTGTTGGAAACTGATGGATGATCACCTTCATGAATGATGCGCTTATGATCCAGGGATGTCTTCAGGTACTTTAAAGCCAGAACAGGATCACCTCTGGCGATTGAGATCCATCCCAGTCCGTCGTACGTTTTTCCTGTCTCCGGAACGGGTTCCCCCTGGTAATTCTCCCAGATTACTATGGCCATTCTGTAACTGGAATCGGCTTTTTCATAATTACCCAGATAGCGATAACAATAACCCAACATGTTGTAGTTGCCAGCCAGTGATGCATGCAACGGACCTGATAACCTTAACCTGAGCTGAATAGACTTTTGGTTCCAATCCACTGATTCTTTAAACCTTCCCTGGTTTCCTGAGTTTTTGGCCAGGTGATAATAGGTTTGAGCGAGCAAAGCACTGTCCAGTCCCGGGGTCTTCAAAAACAAAGTTTGGGCCCTTTCAAGTGGTTTCAGACCATCTCTGGATGAATTCAAAGCTGCCAAACCCTGATAATTTAAGGCCATGATCAAACTATCAACATGATCCGCACTATCATACTGAAAGGTCAGTTGCTCAGCATATTTGTAGGCCGTTTGGTAATCCCCGTCAAAGAAAACGGTCTCCAGGGATGCAAATGTGACCAATGGATGCTCAATAGACTTTTCCTGACCAAACGCAGGGGTCAATGTCAGGAGAATCCATATACAAGTCCATTTTGTCATAGCTTTTTTGGCGTACAACTGAAATTTAATTGTTTTTCCTGAGATCAAGAGGAGTTGCATGAGGACATGCAACTCCGGGTCATCAAAAGAAAACATTCTCAGATAGAGATACATTAGGGATTATCCGCCAACAGTCCGGCTAATGTATGAAACCAGCTACATTTCTCTCAATGACCATATCTGATACACCTACAAACTTTTTCTGGAAGCTGACACACTTCCGGTAAGGGTTCAACTATTAAGACTGATAACAATGGCAAAATGCCCTGAGGATGGTTAGATTTAATTGATAAAACCATGTTGGTACCTGAGTAACCCAAAATTTACTGGATAAACCAGCGCTTGAAGTGTGATTACCGGATCATTATCCCTAAATCCGCCGGAAGCGCCTCGATTTCATCCCATTATACAATCATTTCGTCGAAAACTACCAACAATTCGTCGAGAGTTTGGTATTTTTGCAGTTTGTTGGAACCACATACACCGAGACATTAATGCATAATGCTATGAAACTTGCCAAAATTGCTCTACTCCTTTTTTTAGGAATACTTTCAATTAACCATACCTTTTCTCAAACCACTATAGTTAATTACAATTTTAACTCAGGCGATGAAGGTTGGACAAACACAGGTACAAACAACTGGGTTCGTGGAGACTCAGACTTCAGTACTGGTGCTGATGGGAATTACTGGGGATTTCCTAATACAGGATTAGGTTATGCTGCTAGTCAAAGTGCGTTGGCACAAAGTCCAGTCATTGACCTTACCGGATATTATCAGTTAACACTCAGCATGGATATCAGATACAATACAGAAGATGCCTGGGATGGGTTTAACGTTGAATATAGTGATGATGGGGGAACAAGCTGGTTTGTTCTTGGATCAACAACCGAGGGTACTAACTGGTACAATGATGGTGATGTGGATGCCATTGGGAATGGAGTAGATGGATGGTCCGATGATAATGGAGCCTGGCAAACGGCATCAATTTCTCTTCCTCTGGTTTTGGTGAATAATAATAATGCAAGATTCCGGGTGCAGTTTGCTTCTGATGGTTCAAACGAGGAGGTAGGTGTAGCATTTGACAACTTTAAAATAAGGGGAACACTAATCTCAACACAATACGCCAGTCCATCCGGCTCTGGAGTTCCAGGAGATGCTACTGAAACGGTATTGTTATGGCTCAGAGCTGACAGCTCGGTAGTGGAAGACGGCACTAATGTATATGGATGGGGTGATTGGAGTGGAAATGGTACCCATGCAAATTTGGGAGAAACACCTACACTTACATCCAACGCAGTGAACGGCT
Organism: Cyclobacteriaceae bacterium; assembly: GCA_965243755.1. GTDB lineage: Bacteria > Bacteroidota > Bacteroidia > Cytophagales > Cyclobacteriaceae > JANSWY01. The sequence goes on along the minus strand of CBDEVW010000006.1, from coordinate 152,371 downwards.
ACAACGCCATCACATTTGACGGTGTAGATGATTACCTGGATGCCGGGGATGTACTCGATTTAACGCCTTCTACGGATGAATGGTCAGTATTTTCAGTATTTAATGTAGGTGTTGGCAATACCGGAACAATTATTTCCCGGGCCGGACCAACTGACGTTGACAGACAATATCAATTTGGTGTAACAGGCAATAACTATTTTCAAATCATTGGTGGTGGGGGTACCCAACAAGGTACTGCCACGGTTACAGGACAGTGGAACATCGGCTCGTCTGTTGTATCATCCACAGATGTGGATTCCTGGGCTGCAGGAGCATCAGATGTTAGCAATGGTACTATTGGTACTGATACCGAAACAGAAAATGTTATCATTGGTGCGAGAGACAATGGGACAGGGTTTCCATTGGATGGTGACCTGGCGGAAGTAATCATGTTCTATGGCGCTGTAAGTGACAGCAAAAGAAGAGATATTGAAACCTACCTGGCGATAAAATATGGCATCACATTAAATATTGGCACTCAGGACTACACAGTAAATGGTTCATCAATTTTTGACAATACCAATTTCTCAGCATACAACAACGATATAGCTGGTATCGGTAGGGATGACTCACAAAGTCTTAATCAAACGACTTCCAAGAGTAGTTCCGGCAATATCGTAGAAATGTCCAATGCTTCCAGTCTTGGTGATGGAGACTTTATGGTTTGGGGAAGTAACGGTGGAGCCACAACAACAACCACTGCTAATGTACCAGCAGGAATATCCAACAGGCTAACGAGAATATGGAGGGTATCAGAAACCAACGACGTAGGTACTGTTGATATCTCTTTTGACCTCACCACACTAGGACTGTCCGGAAGAATATACAACTTAATTACAGCGGGTAGTGGTGCGTCTATGCCGACTGGCCTTTCCAGCGGAACCGTAAGTACTGAAGGTGTAGTCAGCAGTGTGAATGGTCGGGATTACGTGACATTTTCGGGAGTAACCATCAATGACCAGGAGTATTTTACTTTGGCGGTATCTGATGCGCCGGCACCAGGTGACCAGAGTACGAACCTTCAGGTTTGGCTTAGAGCAGATGCAGGGGTAACCCAATCCAGCAACAGCGTATCTTCATGGGCCGATCAAAGTGGGAATGGCAATGATGCTACAGAAGCCACTGCAACCGAACAACCTTTTTATGTGTCGGATGACCTTAATGGTAACCCAATGATCCTGTTTGATGGTATCAATGACCGGTTGGATGGAACAGGATTCTATTCACATGACATTTACATTGTAGTTGATCCGGTCCAGAATTACAATAGCACATCAGGTGATGATGCTATTCTTGGACTGAATTCCACCGACTTTTACGGTATCTTTTTTGGAAGCCATACGACGAACCTTACAGATGAAGTTCTTACTTATTCTGATAACACCGGAACATACCGAAGTGGAGTCACTGGTACAACCATAACCTATAAAGACCCAATGATCATTAACTTCCGGGTCAATGCTGGCGCAACAAACCAGGAATTGTTCATTGATGGGGCTGGGATCACTACTTCCGTTAGTGGAACATTTGGCACTTTGAGTAATGTGGCCTATACACTTGGTGTAAGAGGAAGTGGAGGCGCTGATTTCCTTGATGGTGCTATTGGCGAAATTGTTAACTATTCTGCAAGGCTATCTGATGCCAACAGAAGGGATGTTACCTCTTACCTGGCATTGAAATATGGCATCACATTAGACATCACCTCTCAAAACTACACGGTAGGTGGTACAAGCATCTACAACAACACCAGCTACCCTAATGACATAGCTGGTATAGGGAGAGACGATTCTCAAGGCTTATTTCAGACCTCTTCTCAAAGTGTCTCTGGACAGATTGTGCGTGTTTCCAATGCTTCCAGTCTTGGCGATGGTGATTACTTTGTCTGGGGGAACGATGGAGGAGCATTTACCTTCACAACGAGTAATGTACCTGCAGGAGTTAATGAGCGGCTTACCAGAATCTGGAGAGCGGATGAGACGAATGACGTTGGAACCATTGACATTTCATTTGACGTAGGAGCCATGGGTTTTGGTACCAATGCCAATTACTCACTAATTGTGGCTTCCAGTGGGGCTACCATGCCTGCTGACTTATCTACAGGAACCGTAACAGGATCGCCAACAATTTCTGGTTCTGTCATTACCTTTTCTGGGGTGACAATTAATGATGGCGAATATTTCACTTTGGGTGTTGATGTAGACCCTACCGCACATCCTGGTGATGTTAGTACCAACCTGTCGCTTTGGCTTAATGCCGGTAGCGGTGTAACGCAATCTTCAGGGTCTGTAAGTAAATGGGCCGATCTTAGTGGTGGCATCAACCACGCCAAACAACTGGACGCCAGTGAGCAACCTACCGTTACTACAGGCGGAATCAACGGAAATGATGTTATTACATTTGATGGTTCAGACCTGTTAGCCGGTGAAGGAGGCTTCTCGACCAGGGAATATTTTGTAGTACTACAGCCAGATGCTATCTACAACAGTGGTTCTGCTTCGGGAACAGTTTTGGGATTCCAGGAAGGACAATATGCCAGGTTAGGTTTAGGGCCAACTTCTGGGTCAATTACCAATGAAGTCATTACGCACGCCGCAGGTAATGGTGCAGAAGCCAACTACAGGGCTGCACTGGTTTCTACAACCACAGACCTTAACCAGATTGCATTGGTCAACTTCAGAGAAAACGCCGGAGCTACTGGTGAAGAACTTTATTATAACGGTGCACTGATCACTACCGACTTCCAGACCTCCGGGACTTATGAAGCTTATGACGATGCAACCTACGATGTAGGGGATGAAGAAGGGGCGACACCTCAGGATCCTTACAATGGAACCATTGGAGAAATCATCTCATATTCTTCTCGCCTCACGGATAGCCAAAGAAGAGATGTTGCGACTTACCTCGCGATTAAATATGGACTGACACTGGATATCACTTCCCAGAACTATACTGTAGGTGGGGCTTCCATCTATAGTGCCACTTCTTACAGTAATGACATAGCAGGTATCGGCTATGACATCTCAATGAACTTAAATCAAACCAGCTCCAAAAGTGTAAACACAGGCTCCATTGTAAGAATGGAGAATGCTTCTGACCTGGAAGATGGGGAATACCTCGTGTGGGGTAACAATGGAGGCACCAACACCTTCTCTACTACCAATGTACCTCCTGGAAATACCGAAATCTACGACAAAGTATGGACCGTTGACATGACAGGTGGTGATGGTGTAGGTACTGTTTCAGTCTCCTTCGATGTTACTTCACTTGGATTTGACATGGACAATTCCACGCTCAACCTGATCACCATGGCTTCCGGCAATGTGGTACCTGATGACTTTGACACACAGGGTGTCGTTAACAGCTCAGGAGTAATTTCAACGGTCAACGGAAGAACCTTGGTCACTTTTGACAATGTGACTTTTAGTGATGGAGATTTCTTCACGTTTGGAGGAGACATTCAAACTACCGCGCCAGGTTCCAATGTTGCACTTTGGTTACGTGCAGACAAAGGGGTAACTACCTCAGGCAGCCAGGTAAGTGCGTGGATTGATCAAAGTGGTAACGGAAATGATGTCTCTCAGGGAACCTCTACCCTTCAGCCATCATTTTCAAACAACGAAATCAACTACAATGATGCGCTGTATTTCAGTAGCGACAATATTGAAGGAATTGGAGGCTTCCATACTCATGAATACTTTGTGGTATTGAAACCGGATAATACCATCTCCAATACCCTGGCCAATGGTTATGTCCTGGGATTTGAGACAGGTGCTACTACAGGATTCTATGTAGGTGATGAAAACATCATCGGAAACGATCTGTTTGGTCAAACACTGGATACTGATGCTTATGATGCCGCTGCGACCAGCGCTTCTATCAGCAATGATGATGTGATTGTATTTAACGTACGTAACAATGCCGGCGCAACTGCCTATGAAATGTATGCCAATGGAACTTCTTTCGCCGTTTCTTCCAATGGAACATTTGCCAATATCTCAGATAACCCACTAAGAATTGGAAATTCATTCAATAACGATGCTGCATTCGAAGGGTATGTGTCTGAAGTAATCAGCTACTCAGCAGCTCAAACAACGGCTGTAAGACGAGATATAGAGTCATACCTGGCCCTGAAATATGGGGTGACACTGGACATTACTTCTGAAAATTACACTGCTGATGGCACCAGCATCTACGCATATGGAACACACAGCAATGATATTGCAGGAATTGGAAAACACCTTGATTTTGGCCTGAACCAAACCCAATCGATCAGCCAGAATTCAGGCGCAATTATCAAAGTAGAAGGCGCATCAGACCTTGATGACAATGAATACTTTATCTGGGGTAATGACGGAGGAAGTAAAACAACCACTCAAACTTCGGAGTTGGCTTCTGGTTATGAAGAGCGTTTACCTGCTGAATGGCGCGTAGACATCACCGGTGATCCGGGAACAGTGACTGTGAAGATTTATATTGGTGGAATTGCGAATATTGATGAGAAGCCTCAAAGTGCTTCGCTGTATGAATTGCTGATTGATGCCAACGGAAACTTTAACGTGATTGACGGTTCAGTAGCTGCATCTACCCTTTCCAACGACACCCTGACCTTTAACAATGTTTCCATCAGTGATGGTCAGTATTTCACATTGGCACTTCCGGCTGCTCCTGATGTGACCGGAATGACCTTATGGCTAAAGGCTGATGAAGGCATAGAAGAAGCTTCCAGCAACGTGGCGGAAAACAATGACCTGGTAGAATTCTGGAGAGACCAAAGTGGCAACAACAATGATTTTGACCAGGGTACATTTGCAAGAAGACCGACATTCCTGACTTCACAGCTGAATGGTAACCCGTTGATCAATTTCAATACTGGATACACTTACCTTGACCTTGCTTCCACTAACCTGAATCCAAGATCAATTTTTGTAGTCTACAGAGATGTTGCTACTGCTCAATATACTACCCCATTCACCAATGATGACGGAGATGGTATCGGGCATGGGCACTCGGATGATACTCAATTATTCAATGCTACTTTTACGCCGGCTGACGTACGAAACGGTGACAACTACGTAAATGGCACAGACATTGGTGATGGAACGGCTCAGGCCAGACCAGACAATTTTGAATTACATTCAAGAACATTTGTATCCAACTTGTCAAACGCTGCTCACAATTACTATGTAGGTGTTGACAGAGCGACTAATGACAGATCCATAGATGGGGATATCGGTGAGATCATGGTCTATACCAGTGCACTATCAAATGCCGCAAGACGTGATGTTGAAACTTACCTGGCCATTAAATATGGAATCACGCTGGATATCACCAGTTTGAACTATACCTATAACAGCGGTACTTCCATTTATTCCCTCACATCATATGCCAATGACATTGCAGGTTTGGGTGCTAATTCCACCTTTGGGTTATCACAAACAAGCTCACAGAGTATCAACAGTGATGCCATTGTGACCATGAGTAACGCCTCGTCACTCAACAACAATGACTTCCTGGTATGGGGTAATGACAATGGTGCTACTACCGAAACAACGACAACCACTCCTCCTGGAATTGGCAACAGAATGACCAGAATATGGGGAGTAACTGAAACCAATGACATTGGGACAGTAACTGTGACAATGGATCTAACCGGTTTGGGCTATGGTGCCAAATCATTGACGGACTTTACGTTGATACTGGACACTGATGCTGATTTCAGTAACGGTACTTTAAGAAGTTATACACCAGACAGCTATACATCGGATGTGCTCACATTTACAGGTGTAGACTTTACCAGTGCTACCAACTTTGGTTTAGGTACAACGATAGATTTAGCCACCGATACAGACACAGACGGCATACCGGATTATTTTGAATCTTCTTATGGAACAGACTATAATAATTCGGACGACCCGGTTGCGGGAGGTGCAGGTGGAACAGACACCAATGCTGCGACAGGTACCAATGGTGACGGCATAAGTGATGCTTTGGAAAACATCCTGATCGCCAATGGTGCAACGGCACCCGTGACTGTCTTAACTGATACAGATGGTGATGGTATCCCAGACCATATCGAAGTGGACAATGGTACCAATCCATTCTCAGCCAACGCACCTACCAGCAATGGTAACAGTGATTCCGACAATGATGGTATCCCGAATGCACTTGAAGTATTGATTAACAATGAAGGTGGACCGGCTGACCCTGATCTGACCACAGATACAGACAGTGACGGTATTCCGGATTACTATGAAGTAATGAATGGTACAAACCCGAATGATGTAAATGATCCTACCGCCAGTGGTGGATCAGACGGAGATGCTGATGGTATATCAGATGCAATGGAAGCGATCCTTGTTTCTGGTGGAGCTACTGCGCCAATCGGTACCGGTACCGATACAGATGGTGATGGTATCCCGGATTACATTGAGGCCCAGACCTTCACGGATCCGTTTAATGGTGCAAGCCCTACTGCCGCAGGAACTCCTTCCGTAAGGTCTCTTCAGGCTGATTATGTGGCATCAGGTGGTAGCTGTACCAATGTGAGCGGTTATCAATGGATGGACATTACAGACAACCTGGGTAACCTGGTATTCTCTATCAACCCTGTAGGTAATAACCTCGGCAGTACCTGCTGGGGAGTAAGGATCCTTGATGGGGCTGCCAATGTACGGGATGATGGTACCGATTGGATATTGAATAGAAACTGGTACATCACACCAAGTGTTCAACCTGCTTCCGTGGTTTATGTAAGGTTCTACTCACTGAACTCAGAAAACACTGACCTGCATACCGAACTGGGCAATGACGGTCAAAGTCCCGGAACGATTAGCAACTTCAATGCAGACAGTATTAAAATAACCAAAATTTCGGGGGTAGATAACCTTAACCCGTTTGTTACAGGTGGTACCAGAACACTGCATAACCCTGTAGTGGCAGATTACTCTACGACTGGTAAAACATATACCATTGGCATTACTTCATTCTCAGGCTTTACACCACACTTCAACCCTGGTGACCCTGATACACCACTTCCGGTTGAGTTGATCCGTTTTGAAGCCAAAGCTGAAACCAACGGCATTAAACTTAGCTGGGCTACTGCATCAGAATTGAACAATGATTACTTCGTCATCGAAAGATCGCTTGATGGTGAGCAGTTTGAAGTGATCGGAGAAGTGGATGGAAATGGAACAACCAGTGAACTTCAGGAGTATCTGTTTGTGGATGGACAGCCGGTTACCGGAGTATCATACTACCGATTGAAGCAGGTAGATTACGACGGAACAGCAGATTACTCTGACCTGGTAGCTGTGAACTATTACAACAATCTTGGGCTGAAAGTACTGGTTTATCCTAACCCGGCCAGAGATGTTGTAAATATCAGTTTAGAAAATGATGTAAATGTTCAAATTGTCTCCGGTATGTTGGTTGATCCTTCTGGCAGACGTATGAACATCCAACTGACTAAAGAAGGTGCGAGATATGTGATGAATACCGATGGCGTTAATAACGGACTATACATCCTGCAACTCAATATTGATGGCCAGGTCCTTCAGCACAGAATTAAGATCATGAAGTAATTCAAATAACATAAAAACAAAAAAACCCTACCTCGAGAGAGGTGGGGTTTTTCATTTTCTACTTTACTTATTAATTGTTAGGTATTCGTGGTATGGGAACAAAGTAACTATATTGCCTCGGGAGGAACCAGTAACAGCAGGTGACATTGAGGTGACATACCTAATTTATTTATATTTACCGATGAAGTGGGGGGACAAATGCAATTCAATAAACTTTTTATTTTAATACTGATTCTAGGCCTTCAATTACCACATGGCCACCTAAATGGACAAAGCGTCACCGAAAAAATTGACAGCCTGATTCAATTGGGAGACTCTCTTACCAAATCAGATTCAAAATTTGCCTTAGAGGTATTATTGGAAGCCGAGTCCTTGCTCACCAGTGATATGGATGAGCGACTTTTCATTGAAACTTACCTGGAGCTGGGGCAGTATTATTTCGATATCCAGGACTTTAGAAAAGCGAGGGAATACCATGAGAAAGCCATCTCCTTCCCGACAGACGAATTGGATGACAATACCAAATTGAAAATCGCCAGGGGCCACAATGACCTGGGCATTCTCAACTATAACCTCAATCAATTTGACCAGGCATTTGACCATCATCAAAAAAGCATTGCCATTTACAAGCAATTTGAAAATCATCAGGGGCTGGCCTGGAACTATAATAATCTGGGAATCATCTACAAGGAATCTGGCAAAGTAGATTCTGCCATCTACGCATACCAGCAAAGCTTGCAAAGCGCCCAAATGATTCAGGATTCTATTGGGATGGGCTACAACCTTTTGAACATAGGCCTACTCTACTACGATCAGGGCAAATACAACGAAGCACTTAATAATTTTCAAAGTGCCAAACATTATTTCAACTCCCCCAATAACCGCAGGATCAGGGCAACAACCATTTCATTTATAGCAGCTGTCTACATGACCTACAAGGAGTATGATGAAAGCTACAGGCAATACAATGAGGCAATTTCCCTGCACAAGCAATCGGGCAATAAAAAAGGGTTAGCCAATTCCTATGAAAACATCAGCCAGATATACATGGAGCGTGATCAACTGGATAGTGCCAGATACTTCGCTTTCAAGTCCTTCGAACTCAACGACTCTATCGGACATCAGAGAGGAGAAGGTGACCTGCTGATTAAATTATCCCGAATTGAAGACGAAGATGGTCAGCTGGCAAAGGCGGTTGAATATGGTAAACAAGGATATAATATTCTGAAATCATCGGGGAATAATAGTTCTCTGGGCGTAGCTGCCAACCACATGGCCAGACTATACATCAAGTCAGGACAGTACAAAAAGGCACTGGAGTATGCCGAAGAGGCGCTGGCCCTCGGAAGGGAGCATGACAGCCAGTCAAAAAGATCTGCTGCCTTTAAACACCTGGCAGACATTCACAAAGCATTGGGCAACAACACTGCCGCCTTAAATTACCTGGAACAGCACATGGTGTTAAAAGACAGTCTGTTCAACCAGGATCAAAACCTGGAGTTCGCCAGACTGGAGGCCAAATTCAAAACCCAGCGAGAGCGTGAAGAACTGATCCGTCAGCAGGAAAAAGCGGAGTTGCAATACCTGCAGGAAAAGCGAAGAAAACAATGGACCATGATCATTGGTATCCTGATCGTAACCATTCTGGCAGTCACCATCGCGTTTATCTTAATTCTGCTTCGATCCAAAAAGAAACACAACCTGGAGCTGGAAGCATACAATGAAGAGTTGGAATCCAAGAACCGCCAGTTGGAAGAGCTCCGCCAGATGGAGAAAAAATACCTGAATGAAAAAATAGAACTGAAAGACAGGGAACTCGCCAGTATGGCCATGCATGCCCATGAAAAAAACTCCGTCCTCACCGAAATCGAAAGCCTGATCGCATATGCCTCTAAGAACAGTGATAAAAATGGCATTTCCCAAATTCAAAAGTTAATTTCTACCCAAAAGCGATTGGACAACAGCTGGGACACCTTTAGTCAGCATTTTGAGCAGGTGCACCCACAGTTCTTCGAAAACCTGAAAGCTAAGTACAATCGACTGACCATCAATGATCTTAAATTGTGTGCTTACATCAAAGTGGGAATGAACAACAAAGACATTGCCCAACTGACAAGTATCGAACTGGGATCCATCAAGAAAAGCCTGAACCGCTTAAAGAAGAAAATCGACCTGAAACCAGAAGATAGTTTGAGGGACTTTATCCTGTCTCAATAACCCTACGCAAACCATTAAAAAGGGTTATCCTGTGTGATTTTGGATGTAAATCTGTTCACAATTGGACATAACCGGACGCTTTTAAATACACCAAAAATCATAAGATACTGTTTTTCAATGTTTTACAAATTATGGCATGGCATTAGCAACACGTTTTGGCACAAGGTCAAAACTCAAACTCTAATGAAAACTTCAATCAATAAATTATTCGCCGCATTATTAGTCGCTATCGTATTCACTGCCGGATCTGTTTTAGCAAATGGCAACAACCCATCGGAATCTTCATCAGTACACGATGAGTGTTTATACCAATTATCAGAACAGGACATACAGGAAATTTTGATCAGCCTGGAGGACGATGGACCAGCATGGTTAAATGAAACCATCACTTACCAAATCTTCGATGCAGAGGATAATCTGATCATGGAAAAAGAAATTGCCAGGGATGCACCCCTGAATGATTCGCAATTGGTGACATTATTAGCCAAGAGCGACTTGATCATGAATTACAATAACACTTCATATTATAGATTAAGTGAACATTAAATATTAGTAGAAATCACAAGTACTTTAGTTGTCTTAAAGCCCGTCCTAAAAGGATCGGGCTTTTTTATTGCGGGCAATACAATTAATTTTAGCAGCTCAACGTATAGCACTATGAAATACCGAATTGCCTGCCTTTTCCTACTATCCATTGTGAGCTTCGCAAGTGCGCAGCAAACAACGGCCACTGAGAGCTGGAAGGATAGTTTACTGAACATCGCCAACAATTCAGAAGATATATCTACAAAATTTAAAGTCTACCTGAAGATCGCCAAAAAATCAGGCCCTAAAGACCGGAAGGCGTTTCTGAAACAGGCAGAACCCTATCTTCATCAGATCACAGACGATTCGTTGCTCCATTGGTATCATAATGAAAAAGGAGTTTATTACGGCCAGACCTCCAATGACTCCTCCTATATCCATTTCAACATTTCTTTGGATTACGCAAAAAAGATCAATGACTCTGTGGCCATTTCTAGTACTTACAATGGTTTGGGTAATGTCTCCAGGAGGAATGGGCAACTTGATCAGGCAATATCCTACTTTCTGCTAGCCAAGAAATTTGCAAGCTCCAGCAGCAATATATTGTGGTTAGGCGACATAGAAGCCAATATCGCTGGCGTGTATTATGCCATGAGAGACCTGGACAAATGCCTGAAGCACAGTTTGATGTCGCTCAAAATGTACGAGCAGGTTGGTGATGAGTATTACCTGTCATATGGCTACACCATACTCGGTATCATCTATGACGACCTGGGGAAATATGACAGTGCTTTGTACTATAACAGCAAGTCACTGGAATACCTGGCACAAAACCAGGATACAGTGCAACTCATATACAGCTACATGACTCAATCCAACCTGTTGGAAAAGAAGAATGATGTCTATGAAGCCAAAAAATATGTTGATAAAATCATTGATCTGGCTACTATAACCTCTGCCTATGAAGCCCTGGTAGAGAGCTATAATGTAAAGGCCAGGCTTTCCATCAAACAAAACAAACTTGAGGAGGCAGAGCGTCTGATCAGGCAGTCCATTACTTTGGCTGAAGAAAGAAACCTACCGACCTCAACCGTGAAGTCCTATGAAATGCTGGCCCTTATCTATGCCAAACAAGGCAAGCAGGACCTGGCCTTCGAAATGCTGGATATCTCTAATCAGACCAATGACAGTATCAGAAGTGTGGAAGTTGGTGAAAAAATGGCAGACCTCAACGTGCAATATGAAACAGAAAAGAAGGAAGCAGAGATAGCCCAGCTAGCACTGAAAAATGAGCAACAAAGCAACCAAAGGAATATCCTCATCTTTTCCGTGGGGTTCCTGATCCTGGCAATCGTCTTTATCACCGTGATAGTGGCCAACAAGACCAAGGCCAACAAGGTGCTGCAGGAGAAAAATGTGTTCATCAGTAATGCCCTGGAAGAAAGGGAAATACTGCTCAAAGAAATCCACCATCGGGTAAAAAACAACCTGCAGATCATATCGAGTCTTCTCAACCTGCAATCTGAGGAAGTTAGCGACCCATCTGCCGTGGAAGCGGTGAAGGAAGGTCAGAACCGTGTGAAGTCGATGGCGCTTATTCACCAGAAACTGTACATGAACAATAACCTGGCAGGTATCCGGATGAAAGAATACCTGGAAACGCTTACAGCCAGTCTGATGACTTCATACACCGATCTCGCCAAAGACATCACCATTGAAAATAATGTGGATGACATAAGCCTGGATGTAGACACCAGCATTCCTCTGGCCCTCATATTGAACGAGCTGATCACTAACAGCATCAAATACGGTTTCCCCGAAGACCACCAGCAGGGAAAAATCGAAGTGATTCTTCAACACAAAGATGATCACCTGATCCTGAAAGTCGCTGACAATGGGGTGGGCAAGACCGACCATTCAAAAAATGAGAACAGCACCTCCTTCGGTTTACGACTGGTAAGGTCGCTATGTAGAAAGCTAAAAGCCGAACTTAGTTTTGATTACTCAGAGGGTACTGCAGTACAGTTAAACATCACACGGTATAAACTGGCATAAAAAAAGGGACCAATGGCCCCCCTGTCGTAGCATATTTCTTTGAAATACCTAATTAACTGTTTTCTTCAAAATAGTAAGTCCATAGGACTTCACTTCCACAATGTACGCCTTGGTGTGGTAATTGGCAACATTGTATCTGATCTCTCTCACCCTTCCTGGTTTCCAGTATTTATACTTCAATTGTTCTCCTGTTTTTTTGTCGTACAGATAAACAGCCAGTGGGTCATCTCTGTCCTCCCCTATGCTTACCCGGATGGTTTTGTTCTGTACCTTGCTGACATGAACTTCATCATCTTTTCCACCAAATGGATTGGCTGATAGAGAGTTGAGGGCGACTAATGTTAAGAGTAATAAAAGGATAAATAGGTGTCTCATTTGTCTTCTTTTTATAGCTTGATTGAATTGTAAATTACCCATAAAACAGCCCTAAAACCACTTTAAAGGCCCTTTTTCGATTAAGAGGAACTTTCACCCGATCAATTGCCCGGTTTTCCCGAAGAAACTACAGCTCACGTAGAATCAGTAGTTTTATTTCGTATTGGTGTAGGAGTCTTTCAGCTATTAAATTCGGAAAATGGCCTTCAAGCAGGTAAAGCCCAAGAGAAAATTCATCCTTATGCTCTTCATTCCAGTAAAACGCACTACTCTCGATATGTGCTTCTTCGCAATTTGGGTGGCTTGTCTTTATAGAAATTCAAAACCCATTCCCCGTGTAAAGAAAAAAATGAATTGGGCCGGAAATTATCATCTATATGTTTATTCCCCTCAACGTCTTTTAAAACTAATTTTCTTGCGGGTGGCAAATATGGTGCAATCAGTTTTATAAACTTCCGTTTACTTCGACTTGAAAATTGATAGCAAATATATTCTTCCTTGGTCGTAGAAATGAGAACCGGTCTACCTTTTACCACTGTAAAATACTTTGGAAATTGGGATTCCGAATACTTATCAAATCCAACCCCTTCTCTATAAAAGCTATATTTATAAATACTTCCACTATCCTGTGGGCTAGACATATCCTTTGAATACCTTAACCAAATGTAACCTAAAGCATTGTTCTTATTGAGGGTGTCAATATAACCCTCTAAATAATGAGTTAGAACTGAGTCTTTCAATGTTACATTTTGAATATCAATTCTCTCACAATCTTGAGCATTACTTAATTGTTGTAACCCAAAAAATAAAATGAATAGAAATTTAATATTCAATTTCATTGCATATTTCACTTAAAGATCCTTCAATAATATTAAAAAAACTGGGATTCCCTGATTCAAATTCGGCAATTGCATCACATCCAATGACGAAATGCTTGATATTCGTACTTGCTCTGGATAAATCATCACTCCCTACTGGATGTGAAACACCATTTGTCCCATCATTCCTACAAGGTGTATGTGTATGAATACTTGCAGCAACAGGAATAAAGTAATACTCCAAATCATTGTACGGTTTTATCATACCATCGTAATCCTGCGTCGGCCTACCATTTGACAGATAGTATACCTGCCCTGAAAAATCTTCATACGTACTTGGAACGGCACCACCATCTAAGCCTGTGATACCAGTCATTAATATTTTCCCATCTTTTGAGATGTATCCTGCCACCTCATTATTTGGATAACTGTTCCACATATCCATTACCCCTTCACATACCGTATTATATTCTTTCTCAGGCTTAGGCCCAGCAATTTCTTCTAACATATTCAACAAACTCACTGCATTAGCATCTCCAGACCCTGAAAGTATTCCAATTGGCCCGTTGGTTCCACCTCCCATATCATCAATTATTCCATTCGTATCACCCTCTGATCTGTAAAAAAACCAAATCCCATTTACACCACAATCTATATAAAGTGCTCCTGTAGTATTTGATGTTCCCCATTCACAATCTCCACCACCACCGGTATTATTTCCTCCTGGCCCAGTAGACCCACCTGTCGACCCGGTGTCTCCAATATTACCACTTCCTGTCGAGCCTCCGTCAGATGTGTCTACGCAATCTCCTTCTGATCTCCCATTTGGGTTAGAAGGAAATACTACCTCCTGATCGTAACCTCTACCATTTAAAAAATTGACAAAGGCCACCACATCTCTATTCATGTTCATCACCCATATCTTACCTGTAAATGATCTTTCGTCAAAAATTCCATTATTTTGTAATAACCATATAACATCAGGCTCAAATCGAATGAGGTAAGAATTTGTTTCTCCTTCCTTCTCTCTAATTATGATATTTTCAAATAATAGTGGGGTACTACCCTCTAATCTTAGGGAATACCTAATAGTTCCATCATTTTCATTAATTCCCATAAGTGCTTCAGACATATCAATAGTTCCAATATCAAATTCCTGAGTTCTACCATGAGAACTCCTTCTGCTCCTTAATTCCCCAATCATATTCATCAGCTTTTCATTTGATCTAGGCTCGATGCGTTCAAGCCTTTCTTTAAGTACCGGGTTTGGTGATGGTTCCTCTTCTGTTTTGCAACTATTCAATGATCCTAGAATGAGTAAAGACAATAATGGTTTAAAATACTGTTTCATTTTGATTTAATATTTGATAAAAAAAACACATTGACAATCAATTTTGGAGTTAACTGGAATATTCGGTGCAATTCTTAAAAGTTCTTTGACCGAGAAAAAAAATACTTTTGTGCACCAACTATGATATTCCAACTCGCTCAATTTAAACCCAACTTTCTAATATGTATGGAGATAAAATGATCAAATTGCACTGTTATTTTGATCATTTTATGGGATAAGTGGATCATTTGATGATGTTAGAAAAGTTGGTCAGAGATTACGGAAGGATATTTAATTTAAGCTGATTACTGAGTCTAAATGATTATTCAGGTTTAACTATCTTTGTCCACGATGAATAAGCAGAAGTACGACAAACTAATTGAATGGATCCTGAGTGATGATTTTGAGATGACCCAGTACAAGGTTTCTTCCCTGATAGCTGCTTCGCAATTTGAGATTGTAGACATCAACCGGGTAACCATGGAAGATCACGAGTCTTGTACCTGGACTTTCAGAGAAGGCATGCTTTTCATTAAAAATTTCAGCCACAACCCCAAGGTATTCCTGGAGCTTACCAGCTTCGATCATGAGAAGTACCTGGATTTTGTAATCAGGCTCAAAAACTACCTGATTGACCTTGCCATGGATGAGAAGTAATCGCTATCGCACAAACTCCAGGTCGATTTCTATATAAATGCTTTTGTCAAATTTGATGGTTCTTTCCTGCAGGTGGAAGATGTGTGGTTCGGCCCAGGTCGCCAGGTAAAACCCCGTACGCTCCAGTCCATTATTGCTGTGGACCACTTTGCCTTCAAACTTACCATTGAATGATAACTCCTCCTTCATATCTCCATACTCCAGAACACCTCTGATCCCGTACTGGGTCACCGACAGCTTGCTTACTTTCTGCGAAGTGAACTTCAGCGTAGGGATCTTCTCTATATTGAGGAAATCTTCGGAGTGAATGAATTTATCAAATGCCTTGTCTCCCGAATCAGCCGAATCTATGGACCACTGCACCACAAACTCGGACTCTTCGAACTTGTCGTCCATTTTCAATGCAGCTGCCACTTTACGAAACAATACCTTTCTGGGGTTATCTCCATTCAAATGAAA
Organism: Cyclobacteriaceae bacterium; assembly: GCA_965243755.1. Classification (GTDB taxonomy): domain Bacteria; phylum Bacteroidota; class Bacteroidia; order Cytophagales; family Cyclobacteriaceae; genus JANSWY01. The sequence continues at coordinate 136,316 of CBDEVW010000006.1, read as the reverse complement.
GGTAAATTCTACGTAACTATGAACTGGATCAAGTGTCCATTTCTTTAAAGAAGAAGTGTCCTGTTCGCTCATAGTGAATTTATAGTTGAATTTGAATTAAAGCTATGTCTTCGAGTGGGTGACTACCTGCCCACTTTTTGATCATCTGATTGATTTGCTTGGGGCGCTCGTCCCAAGGATGGCCTACACCGCTCTGTATCACGGCTGCTGCCCCCTTTTTGCCCAGTCTCTTATGTTGCTTCCCACCTTGTTGCATGGAAAGTTCTTCATTATATATCACCAGTTGATCTCCGGTGTTGAACCCTATTGTCTTATCACACAGTCTGCCGATGTTGTAATAAGGGTATCCCAGTGAAATGTTGGTACACGGTAAATTTTTCCCTCCTTTGGGCGTAAGTATTCTCAGCGACATTCTGGCACTTGAATAAACCAGTTCCTTCTTTTCGGGATCTACAATCACATAGGCGCAATCCATTGAAAATCCGCTTTTTTCATTGAAACTGTACGCCAGGAACGGATCATGTTCTGCAAAATCATGAAGAATTCTCAGAAACTGCGCCGGACTTTCAATATCCGGATATTCCCTCATGGTATTTTCGATGTGCTGCTTCACCTTTACCGCCCTGTGCCTGGTCTCTTTTGTATCGCCAGTACAGTTGCCAAAAATCCAGTGGATCTTATTACCTGTATTATTGTTCCACAGGAAGCTGCCATCCAGGTCTCCCTTGTTGCCGGTGTATATAAAATGTCTTTCGGTGGTCAGTGTTTTGTTGCCGTGCCCTAAAACCGGTGGAATGTGTGGCTTCACGGATTTCTCGTTGACCAGCTCCATGTTTCCATTGATGGTGACCTTATCGCCTACCAGTGACCAGCCTTCTGCCACCAGCACTTTGTTCCATTTTAGGTCAAAATCATTGCGATCCAGGGTAAGCTCAAAATTGAAACACTTCCTGGTCACCCCATGTCGGTCCTTAACAATTTTGCTCAATGTAGCAACGAATTGAATCTCTCGGGTAACGTCTTTGATGTTCAGCTTGCCGGTGACATTATATTGCTCATCATCGATATTTTCAATCTTAGTGGCTTTGAAGATGATGGTAGGGTGATTGCTGACATCAAAAAAGTCTTTGCTTTTCAGGTGCTTGTCCCTTTTTGCCGAATTGGTGTTAATTGAATCTACGTCAATAACAAAATCGATCTGAGCGGTGGTGAACTTTTCCCCCTCAGTTTCGAAACCTAATCTGTATTCAAGGAATTCTCCCTGAACATTGGCGATCATCATATGTTTTACCTTAAACCTTATATGACTTTTCGCCCGATCTACAATCCACTTGGTATCAGTCATTGACCAGTATTCATAATTCGCTCAAATCTAAATAATAATATGGTATCAAGATGGCATCAGAATCACTATTTTACCCACACTTTTGCGCGATTCCATGTATCGGTGTGCTTCCGCCATGTCTTTGAATTCAAAAGTTTTACCAACAACGGGCTTGAGTTGATGCGATTCCACGAAGCTGGACATCTCGTCCCATACAGTGGTGGTCAGTTGTTTATTGGCCGTAAGATAACCAATGTGGGTGGCAAATACCCCATAAGATTTTTTCGCAATATTCATCAGGTTGACCTTTGGGGCGTCCATCCATGTTTTGATGTAACTGAATGGGTTCCAGGGCTTAATGGAAATACTGGCAAACCCGGCAATGGCTATTCTGCCAAACGGATTAAGTAGCTCAAGGCTCTTGCGGTAGACGTCTGCCCCCACTACTTCCAGCACCACATCTACGCCTTCATACTTTTCCTTCACCACCTCATAGAAGTCCTGCTGAAGATAGTTGATGGCTTCATGAGCGCCCAGTTCTTTGATCAATTTTAATTTTTCATCGCTCCCTGCAGTTCCGATCACGGTACTGCCATTTGCCGCCATGAGCTGTACAGCAGCCGTACCAACACCCCCTGCTGCAGCATGAATCAGTACTTTTTCATCTGGTTTGGCCTTTGCCAGCTGCATCAACGCCACCCAGGCCGTCACGAAATTGACCATGAAGGCAGCATTTTCTTCCAAAGAGAACCTTGAAATGGCCGGAAATACCAAATGAGATGAAGCCACCACTTTCTCCGCATAGCTGCCGGTTTGGCCACCCACGATCACCTGATCACCTGCTTTAACATGCGTAACCTCCGCTCCGACTTCCTCCACAATGCCTACAGCTTCCATTCCGAGGGTATAGGGACGCTTAGGTGCCCAGCGGTACTGCCCTTTTCTGGAGAGTACTTCCGCGTAGTTTAACCCAATGGCCTGCACCTTTATTTTCACATCGGTTGGCTCCTTGATGGTTGGCTCGTCGACTTCCTGAATTTTAAGCACTTCAGGTTTTCCAAATTTCTTTAGAACGTATGCTTTCATGATGTTGCGAATAATTATTGATCCGGACCGCTAAAGTAAGTAGAATTTTTGAGAGGAAGGGGTAGACGGAGACGGGAGTGCGGGGAATTATGGAGCTGCTTCTATGTAGTTGGGAGTTGGAAGTTGGAAGCGCGAAGTTTTTTATTAGTGCACTTTTCTGTGCTGTAAGGTCTTTCGACCTGACAGTACTTGCAGTCATGGAGTTCGAGTTGGGAGTTGGGAGTTGGAAGCGCGAAGTTCGTGGATGCTTGGGGAATTGTAGGGCTGCTTCTTTGTGGTTGGACAGGATTTAAGGATTGGGCAGGATATGACAGGATATTGTTTGAATCCTCTTCCTGCGCTGTAAGGTCTTTCGACCTGACAGTACTTGCAGTAATGGAGTTTTCTCCTGAAAACCTGGTCATGATTCCCATTGTCTTTTTGGTATACTGGTTTTAAATTGAGGGGGAGCAATGTTTATTAAATCATGCGATACTTTAAGTGGCAATCGGAAGATCAACAATATTTGGTTGAAAAGTTTAAGGGAACTTTCACTTCTGATTTTATTGAACTTTCTGAAAAATACCTTCTTAATTACAATAAAGACTCCATGGTGCTCTATTTGTTATCGGATATTTCTGAAGCCTCATTCAGTCCGCTTAACCCTTTTGATGCGATCGAAATTGGAAACAACTTTCTGAAATCCATTCCTCCAACCCTCAATGTGAAATTCAGCCTGATTCTGGGAGCAGCGAGCCGACATGATGACTTACTGATTAAAATGTACTGTCAACAGATAGAAAAAGATCACAGAGTCACCTTCATGACCCACCCATCCCTCGAAGAAGCCTGCGAAGGACTTCAGCTTACAAAAGATATTACGACTCAGATTATTGAAGAAGCAAATTCCTGGGGGTAGGTTCTGATCCGAACATGTTTTTTTCACTTGATCCCTAGTACAGAAATGATTACCTTTAGTTATAGGACCTTCTCCCATGAATCGCTGCTTATTAATAGTTTTAATCACATCATTGATAAGTCTTTCCTCCTGTTTTTTAGTTGATGAGGACCAGAAGAACTCCGAACCACCGGCTATTCTTTTTGATCAGGAAGAAGATCGCATTTCCATCCACATGGTGAAAGAAAGTGAATATCAGCTTTCTATATTGGTACAGGAGGGCTCCAGTCCTTTTGAATTTAGGTTATCCCATCCGAATGGTGAAATTACTTCAGAATCCTTCACCGGAGACAGCTATACTTACTCGTATACAGTACCCAATGATGCGCTGGTATCGGAGGAGCCATTAGTATATACAATAGTAGTCGTTGACAGTGATGATCGCTTCTCCAATGTCCTGACTTTTGAAGTGATCGTCATTGACAACAAGGAGTTTTCCGTAGAAACAGAGGTCATTACCGGAAGTTTGATCGATTTTGATGCATTCAACCTATCTGAGCTTAGCGTGGTTTCATCGGTGGAGGAAGTGGAAATCAGAGATGATGGAAGCTTTGATATTCATACACCGGAAAACCTCTCTGATGATTTTATCATGATCACTGATGCTGAAGACAATCTGATTGCAGGAATCTACTCTGATCCTGGATCAGTCCAGACTGTGGACGCAACAGCCACCGCCAAGTTATTGGTTTCCTTCCTGCCATTCACTGAATTTCTTGCTACCGACGACATCAGCAACGCAATTGAAGAATTGCGCCACTATCAGGAATTTACAGTATTGGAAGAAGCAATTTCCAGTGCCATTCAATCTGGCATTGCACCATTGTCCGATCAAATTGTTGTCACAGCACTGGGAAGTTTACAGGATGTTGTAATGGAAGGAAGTTCTTCGGGGAGGCTGAAATCTATTGGTGATGAACTCGATTATATCAAAATCAACTACATGTCGGGAGCAATCCAATTAGAGGGGGACAATTTCTTCGCTGATCTGGGAGTAAGGTTCCTCAACGAAGCGGGCGAAACATTAGATGAAGGCATACTAAACGCTACTAAAATTTCTTCTCCATCACTGAATAATTTCAGCAGTATCCTGGCCGGAAATTTCGATTTTGTCACTAATCATTCTGTCGTCTTTGTTCCCTCTACGGAAGATCGATACATCATTGAGATCATACCGCCTTCTTATTTCCAGGAAGATCACCTGGCTGATGATGCAATGAGTGCCAACCTCACCAGAATAAGTCTCCAGATACTTAATAAATTCGGTATCAAAGATATTGTTGAGGACTCCTGTATCCAAAATATCCTTGGACTTATGAAATCACTAGTGATTGAAGGATATGAGTCAGGTGGAGATATGACGCAAACTGCCATCCTCAACATATTTTCCACAGCCTTGAAAAGTAATACAGTTAATGTTTGCCTTAATCGCGCACCCAGTAAATGGCTCAAAACCATCTCCAATATTATGAAAAAGATGGCGAACATTCAGTTTTATGCTCAGATTGGCTTTAGTATCAAAGATCTGGTGGATTCTGAAGCAGCTACTTATTTCCCTCATATTTATCAAGGCAAAATGGTAGGGTGGTTTATTCTGGTAGAAGACCAGGATTCACAGAATCAGCAGGTGAAGGTGGGGGACACATTGTCCTTAAAAATTTATGCATTGGATGAGGCCACCGAGGAAGTGCCCCTGGAGGATTTAAATTTATGTTGGTATACTGATAGTAATTCAAAACTATTACAACCACATAGTGCATTTACAGATGAAAATGGTCTCTCGGCCAATCAATTAAAGATTGTTGCTGGCAGAAATAATGAGGTAAAGGTGTTTGCGATTGACCATGAGGGAGATACGCTGGAAGATATTGGAAACTTCAATTACCATATCGACCCTGTGGGCAACACGTTTCAATGTTATGTCAATGGAGAATTGATCAATTTTGAGTGTCAAATGAAAACAGATGTTGATCATTTTGATAAAAAATATATTTCCGGGTTATCGCCTGCCTACAATGTTTCTTTTCAGTTTGATCAGGAGGTCCCAGCCAATGGCACTTACATTGTAGACAATGAAAATGATATTCGGGACTTCACAGGCGGGCTTTGGGTTCGGATCAGGGACGACAACACCCAGTGTTCCGGACACTATGGATCGGCAACAGGAGGTCTAATAGATTACGCTACCCTCACTATATCCAGACCCCAGGCAGGTATCATTGAAGGGCAATTCTCAATTTTTAATCAGGACTTTCAGGTGACAGATGGTCATTTCAGTCTTGTTGAAGATTTTGATTAATTTTTTATTAACTCCCACGCTAAGGGATTGGGTTGAGAGGATGACTCAAAGTTCGTAGGTACCGGAATTGTGGGGCTGCTTCTTAATAGACCGAAGACCGGAGACCGGAGACCGAAGTTTTTGGGAGTGCACTGAATTATAGGGCTTCTTTATTATAGTTAGGAGTTGGGAGTTGGAAGCGCGAAGTTCGTGGGTGCTTGGGAATTGTAAGGCTGCTTCTTTGTGGTTGGACAGGATTTTGGAATTATACATGATGTGCCAGGATAATTAACTCTTCCTGTGCTGTAAGGTCTTTCGACCTGACAGTACTTGCAGTCATGGAGTTCTAGTTGGGAGTTGGAAGTTGGAAGCGGGAAGTTTTTGTTAGTGCTCTGAATTATAGGGCTGCTTCTTTTTAGGTAGGGTTGGAAGTTGGAAGAAATGGACTACTGTATAACATTTTCAAATACCAACAGCCAATAAAAAAGACCCTCCATCTGGATGTAAGCACTATGTACTGATTATTCCGGGGAGAGGGCCTTTTTGTTTAATTGTAGAAGCCTATATCGCCTACAGGATTTACGCATCATCCTCTGCTAACTTCTCAAATTTTACCCTGAGCATTCGTTCCTGGAGCAAGTTGCTTGGTCTGAAGTTCACTTTGAATCTTCGGATACTTTCCTTGCTCACATCCTCGGGGGCGTCTTCCGCTGAGCTACTTATGGCTGGGTAGAAAGTGCCTAACTGTCCCAAATCTACTGCCTTACCATTGAGCAGGTAATGATTCACTCTGGAAAGAAAGGTTTCCAACACAGCCAAAAAAGCACCCGAATGGGCGACATTCAGCTCCTGGGCATCCTCTAAAAAGGTTCTTAAATCCACTTTGCTTTCTCTTGCAATTGCGGCGTAGTACTTGATCTCGCCTCCGCCAACCACTCCCGGCTGACCTTTGGGCATTACTTTATATTTTACTGACATTTAAAAAATTGTTTAAAGGGTTAAAAAAAGAATTAAAAGATGCAAGCGGTAGCGGTCACATGGGCGGATCTATCCGGGGCATGACGGGGATGCTAAGCAGGGCATGGCTTGCCTGAAGCTTTGCATAATATATGATGCTATTTTAGTTTGCTTTGCGGGCCGTAAGCGATGGGCAGATGAGCTTTTGCTTTGGCTTGTGCTTGCATGGTGTCAGGTGTACCTCCTAACTGCCTTAAGACACTTTACTTAAAACAAGGACTGTACCAAAAAATCCACATTTATATCTCAGAAATGTTAAAATATGTTAAAAATCCAGCACTTTTTGAGGCCTTTTCAAAGACGCGTCTTTGGCTGTTGAAACACACGTGTTTGAGCGATGAAACACACGTGTTTGGAAGCCGAAACACACGTGTTTGAAAATCCCAGGAAATTGTAAATATTTGAAACCGGCTGAAATGTACTTGTTGTTGACATTTAGCTCGTTGATTTAGGCTGGTATTGGTTGGAAAATCTGATAACTTCGTTACCCAAAACCCAAAACCAATGGATGGCACGAAAAGAAACCAGATAAAACACGGGCAGTTGGTGAACATTGTCCTGAAACAACACCAACGCACCGGCGAACTCACCCAGGGCGTGGTGAAAGATATCCTCACCAAATCACCCACACACCCACATGGCATTAAAGTAAGACTGGAAGATGGACAGGTGGGGAGAGTGAAAGAGGTGGTGGAGTGAAAAGTTGGGAGTTGGGAGTTGGAAGCGCGAAGTTTTTGGGAGTGCAGGGAATTACAGGGCTGCTTCTTTAGGACCGGAGACGGAAGACCGGAGACCGGAGTTTTGGGAGTGCAGGGAATTATAGGGCTACTTCTTTTAAGACCGGAGACCGGAGTTTTTGACCACCTACGCTGAAGCTTCGGCGGTTAAAATAAGTGCACGGAATTTATAGGGCTGCTTCTTTAAGCCAAATTGCTAAATAGCAAAAAGCCAAATAGCCAAAAAGCCAACCAGCCAAACAAAACTATCCCCAGAAGCAGCCGTGGGGGTCCTGGTGGACTATGTTGAGGAATTCCTGGATGGTTTTGACGGTGGGTGGATCGTAGGGGTACCATTTTAGGTTGCCACGTAACCAGTAGATCTTCCAGACCTGTTGGGAATGAACCCAGGTGGTCTTGGCGATGGATGATTCTATCTTCTCCCCTTCAATCATCCAATGTTCCCTGATTGTATAAATAAAAATACTCTGCCCCTCTATCCGGTAAGCCAAATCCAGATTATCCCGCATCTCCTCCGGCGGCCTCCTTCTGTCCAGGAATATTTCCAATGCATTGATCGTGTCTGCTGCTTTTAGGGCGTCTAAGGCCATGGTGTTTTTTTAGAGTGAGTGGGTTCTGTTTGAATTATATTGAGTTCAATCTATGTATAAAATTTTATGGTGGTGGTAATTGATGGCTGCCGATTGAGTTAAGGGGAAGTACTTTGGTATTGTTTATATCATTACATGTGCCGGAGAAGCCTTCATTGGTAGTTTTAAATTTTTAATTGATTTCTTCGAACCTTCATTATACTAAATTAATTTCTCCTCATTCCTCAAAGTCTGTAATAGCTCCTGGCCAATGTCCAGATTAAGCTTCCCTTCTTTAATGAGATCAGCATATAGCATACCACAAGACAAATTAGTATATTCCTCTACAGCTCTCGTCAAATTAGGCTTATAAAAGTGCCCTTGCTTGAGTTCTACATGTTCATCCACTAATCTTTCAGGGTAAAGCAAATACCCTTTGTCTGCAGAAAAATAATGCTGATAGGCAAACAACTGCCTGATGTCATTGATGGCCAAGCCTGATTGAAATTTCCATTTTGTGTCGATTACCACATTTCGCTGTTCAAATTGCACCAAAATATCGGGCTTTAGGTGAAGAGTCCAATTATCCTGGTGGCACCAAAATGCTCTTCTGGATTGTGAATGTAGTTTCTCATTGTGATTTAGTGCCCTCGCCAGGGACCATGTTATGAAAGACTCCCATAGATAATTCATGTCAAACATAATGGCCAGGATATCATTCGTGCCTCCACGAAGGTCGGGATGGTAGTTGAGAAGAATAATTCTTGCCAGCTCAATCGACCTGCGGTAGTCTTCGGTTTTACGATCAAATGACAATCTGGAAAAAAGCTTTTCATTGATCTTCACAGGTTGGCATTTTGGGAAATATAACAACAAAGCTTGTGCCTCCTTTGACAAGCTCACAGCACCCATATCCCGCACACATTCCAAAGCTGATTTGATGAGATAGTTGTAAATATTATCTCTATCATATACCTGATGTGCCACGTAAAATCGTTCCGCATGTAAGGCGTTTTTTGTGAGTTGCTGATGGACAAGCAGCTTCCCCTTAAGTGCTGCCTGATTGCTAATATTGGTTCTGTATTTTTTCACCAGCCCCTGGTGAATCAATTTCGTTGCTTCTTCCAAGAATAGAGATAGATAAGTCTCTAATACCGTGTGTTGTCTGACAGTAATATTGGCTCGGGTAGTTGTCCTGGCTTTTACCTGAAGACTGATGAGCAACATTTGTAATAACACTTTTTGCCAATCCGCTTTAATTAAACTGTGTCTATCTGTCTTGGGTAATACTTCTATGGACAAGTCTCCCACCTTGATCACTCCTACAAATTGGTTAAACCGAATGGCATTAGCGTAAAGTGAATAAAATGGTGCCTGTGGGTTTTTGGTTAGGTAAATCGCCAGAAGATCAAAGTGCCATTGTGTAAATTCATGTGCCTGGTCATTAGGACCATCATAGAAGGACCCTACCACTACTTTATCATGTTCAAATATTTGTATGGTTTTACTTCTTCCCAAAAAGCACTTCGATTGCACCTATGATATCAAAATTCTCATCGATTGATTTGAGCTGATAAGTTTCAGCACCCAGTTCATCATCACTTGTCGCAAAGGTGGGTTTGATTAGCGGCTCTACAAACCCATCGCCAAGGACCAAACGTATTTTTTCATAATCATTGTAGAAGTATTCCTTCAGCAATGGAACGATGTTTCTGGCAAAAGTGTCTCTCAGTAATGCAGGAGTTGTTTTGTTCATCAGATAGCTGTGTCCAATCTGATGGTCCTCATCCTTCAAGTAAGTAATTCGTTCATTGATAGTCTTCAGGAGATTGGATAAAGTCTTACTCGTATTACTGATATGATGCTGTAGTTCATCCAGATTATAGGTGGGTCCAATGTGTTCGAAGGTAAACCTCCTGCGAAGGGCCACATCCAGTGCTTCTACACTTCTGTCTGCTGTATTCATAGTGCCTAGTAAGTAGAGATTAGATGGTACAGAAAATTTTTCTCTACTATAAGGTAATGTCACCGTTAATGCCTCATTATTTCCTTGTCGTTTGCTGTGCTCAATTAAGGTTATGAGTTCTCCGAAGATCTGGGAAACATTGCCTCTATTTATCTCATCAATTATCAAAACAAATTGATCGATGTGCCCCTTGATATTCTTTTTAAGTTGAACACGCCGATCTTGTTTGAATTTTTTAAAAGCGTCCAAAACCGCATAGTAATAAGTATGACCGACTCCTTTGATTGTAGCTCTAATGTCATCTACTACATTTTGTATACTATCCATAGAATCAAAATGAGAATCCAATAATAGGAGCTTGTCCTTAGAAACCAAGTATCTCCTCAGTTCTGCGGATTGAAGTTCCGGGGAAACATACAGGCTATCATTATCTGATATTCCATGTACAATGACCTTTGTATTTGATTTACTGTAAAAGATCTCCCTTTCTTCCTTTTCCAGCTTATCTCGAACACCATCAATAAACTCGGTGTATAAAGACTCTTGCTGACTAACGTCCAAGCCGGTTAAAGCTCTTTTGGCTTTTTCTGCTATCATTTTAAAAATACCAGGGACTACCTCATACGAAATCTTCTTTGATTCCTTGTCTGCAATGGGCTTTATACCCTCTATAAAATCTTCATACCCAAGACTTTGATGAAATGTAGTAAATACGATCTGACCATCCTCTTGCAATTCATCAAAACGCTTCTTTACCTTTTTCCTGTCCTGATTTAAATCAAACTCTGGCTCACAAATGGCTATGGCCCTGTTAATTGTATTGTAGGTTTTACCGGTCCCAGGTGGGCCGTAGAGGATTTGGTTGAGTGACATAGATGTTTGTGTTTTTATATTCGTTGAATTGGTTTGAATCCCCAGCCATATGGCTGCAAGTTTTTCATATTCCGGCAATAAACTCTTTATTTCTCCAACACTCCAGGAAATTAAACTATCCCAATTTTCAATTTTTTTATAGTTGCTTCTCCGAATCAATGGAGATTGGTAAAAGTCACCCCTATAAGCCTCATAATCTTTTCGAAATGACAGGTTTCTACCAACAGTGTCAATCTTTACACAAAAATGGAAATCGGATTCCAAACCTACCGTGATTGCCAAACTTTTAGCCTTCAGGTGCTCAGTAGATGGATAAATTCTACACCATAAATAACCATCAAAGTATCCAGCTTGATTGGTTGGCTTTTTTACAATTTTATATTGAATCCCTTGATTAGTATTTCGGATTATTTCCTGAACCCAGATTTCAAGCTTTGAATAAGTTTCACTTAATTTCGTGTATACCTCCTCATGTGAATCAGATTTATCTTTCTTTTTACCCTGAAATTCATTTAATAATTCGAATTCTTCTTCTTTAAAAAATGCTGTGAAATATTTTATATCCACTCCTTTCTCGGACTTGGAACTTTTCAAATTTTCCGATTCTGATTTTGATCGTATCTCGAATCCTTGGGACCTTAAATAATCAAATGATGCGGACGACTCGCCTCCATGAAAATCGTGTTGTGATATAAAATTTCCGTCTGCAAAGTATCCCGCAAGCGATAATACATATTTAGGAGGGTAAGTGGTTTCGTTATACACTAAGTTGTACGTACTAGATTTTCGATTGGTAGGGTAACCTTCTTTATTTATTCTATTTATTGCTTGAATAATATTACTTCTGCTTATTTTTTTGAATAAATCGAGTTGTTCCATTTTGCAGTTTTTAAAATCTACAGCTTTTATATGTAGTCAATTATGCATCCATTCCCTGCGCAATTGAAACAGATACCATACCAGTTGTAAGAATAGAATTTAATGAACCCTTGCCCACAACACTTCTCACACACTTTAACTGACTGTATATACTCAAACTGTTTTTTCGACGCTTGATCACCAAGACCATGTTCTTTCAAATGACAAGGAACACATAGTGTAATCAAATCATCGTCGGGATAGTCCCATGGGTTAGTGTTATATTGGTAGGCCTTGTGGTGAACATTTAGGATGGTTGGGTTTTCAAGTCTTTTTGTTCTTGGCCTTGGCATTTTTGAGCCATCTTCTCTAATAATTATTTCAACCTCAGACGACTCGAAAACAATCTTACCGTTTTCCACCCTGGGTATAGTCCCAACTGCTTTGCAATGCCTACATCTATTCCCATCTCTCGATACAATCTTGTCTCTTTTCTTTTTCCAATGATAGGTCCTAAGAAGATCGGTATAGGGTATTCTGGAACCATATTTTGAATATAAATCCTTATAATACAAGTAGAATTTTCCATCCTTTTTCATTGCTATGACATTGATTTGAATTCTAGTCTCTTCTATACCGCTTATAATTCTCAGCCTGAGCAAAAATTTCATGATAGACCTCATCCCGGTCTACCGGGGGGTAGTCGCTTTCGCCTAGTAAGACGATAAGGTCTGCTTTAAGCTCAGCCTTGATGTCGTCTCTTTGACTCCAATCTGTGTAGCGAGCTTTATCGTCCACTAATTCTTTCACATCTTTCGCAAGTGGGATGAGCTTCTCCTCTGGGTATTCAAAATCGTACTTGTAGGCCAATTCCTTTAGAATATCGTAGAAGGCCTTCTCCTCAAAAGATATGCCCAACTCATCTCCTTCTTGATAAGCCTCTTTGATGGCTAGTATCATTTCCGTAAGGCTTTCAGCCATTTCCTCATACACTCTGCCCTCAAGGGTATCCGGTTCCCGGCGTTCATTGTATTGCTCTACTAACCTTTGGAATTTTTCAGAAAAACTAATCCCTTTGGCGCGGTTGGTTTTCTTTAGGTCACCGATTGCTTTCCTAAGGAGCTGCTGCAGGAGCTTGATCTTGGTGTTAGGGAGCTTGATCCGATCAATGCGCTCCATGTAGTCTTGATCGAAGATGTCGTAGGTGTTGGCCTCCTCATCACCGAGCTTGAAGATCTCCTCTACCCCATTGCTTTTGATGGCCTCCTGGATCATGTCGCGCACCTTAGCGTTCATCTGTGCTGTGTCTGGGGCTTCTCCTTTCGTCAACTTAAAGACTACAGATCTTACTGCTAAGTAGAAGTGCACATGGTCACGTTCAGCATCGGTGAATGTTTCGTTTCCACAGCAGATATCATAGGCCGCCTTAAGTCGCTTTACCAGGTCCATGAAGCGCTTCTCCTGCTGTTGGGTGAGCTGCACAAACTCTGCAGCTTTATTGAGGCACTCGAGCTGCTCACGTGGGGAGCCTTGGAAGTACGGTGTGGTATCGAACTTGTGGAAGTACATGGAGAGTACGTCCAGCATGTCTCGGGTGACAGTAATCGATTGATCAATGTCCTCGAAGTTCTGTTCGTCCTCCTTGGAGTACATCGCCAGGGCAATGTTCATCTGACGCTTGATGCCGAAGTAGTCTACAACCAAGCCTTTGTTCTTGCCCTCAAACTTCCGATTGACGCGAGAGATGGTCTGTATGAGCGAATGCTTTTGCAGGGGCTTATCGAGATACAAAGTGTCCAGAAAAGGCACGTCAAATCCGGTAAGCCACATGTCAACAACCAGCGCAATCTTGAAGTTGGACTTTGGCTCTTTAAACTGACGGTCGAGCTCCTTGCGGTAGTCCTTGTTGCCAAGTAGTTCGTAAAGCTCATCGTCATCATTGTCTTTGTTGCGGGTCATCACCATGTTGATGCGCGCCATCGGTTTCAGGTCACGCTTCTCTTTGTCGGTGAGCTGTGCACCCTCCTCGCAGGCTTTTACCTCTCCCCACTCTGGACGCAGGGCTAAGATCATCTTGTAGAGGTCAAAGGCAATCTCGCGGCTGCTGCACACAAACATCGCCTTCCCTTTTACAGTAGCGCCCTCATCAATGCGCTCTTCGTAGTGCTTGATGAAATCTTCCGCTACAGCCTGCAGGCGATCCTTGTCCCCGATGATGGTGTTCATCTTAGCGGTCGCCTTCTTGCTCTCCTCTATCTGATATTCGTTTGCTCCTCCCTCCGCTGCTTTTTCGTAGTATTTCTCGATCTCCTGCAGCTTCTCATTGTCAAGTAAAACCTTGGCGGCTCTGCCCTCATACACGATACGGACGGTGATCTCATCCGTCACCGACTCGTTCATGGTGTAGGCATCTACCACCGGGCCGAATACATCCAGCGTAGCATCTACCGGCGTACCTGTAAAGCCCACATAGGTAGCATTGGGTAACGAGTCGTGTAGGTACTTCGCAAAGCCAAAAGACTTCTTCACCCCTGCCTCAGTGATCTTCACCTTTTGGTCCAGGTTGATCTGACTTCTATGTGCCTCGTCCGAAATACAGATCACATTGTTTCGCTCCGTTAGAAGCTGTGTGTCTTCTGTAAACTTGTGGATGGTGGTCAGAAACACACCACCCGAATTTCTTCCTTGTAGAAGCTCGCGCAACTGCTGGCGGCTCTCAACGCTACGAACCTCGCTATCTCCAATGTAGCCTTTTGCACTCTCAAACTGACCCGAGAGCTGTTCGTCCAGATCAGTACGGTCGGTAATGAGTACGATGGTAGGACTTGAAAGCTCCGTCGCGCGCATGAGCAGACGAGTCAGGAATAGCATGGTGTAGCTCTTACCACACCCGGTAGCCCCAAAGTACGTACCCCCTTTACCGTCACCGTGTGGCTTGAGGTGCGCCTTTACATTCTCAAATAGCTTACGAGTGGCGTAGTACTGAGGATAGCGACAAACGATCTTCTCATCCTTCTTGCTGGCATCAGGGAAGAAGATAAAGTTTTGGATCACGTCCCGCAGGCGTGTACGGTCAAACAGCCCCTCGAGCATGGTGTAGGTGGAGTCTATGCCATCTCGCTCGATGGACTCATTTCCCGTGACCTTGCGCCACGAATAGAAAAACTCATACGGGGCAAAAAACGACCCGGCTTTGGAATTTACGCCATCCGAGATCACACAAAAGGCGTTGTACTTAAACAACTCTGGAATGTCTTTCCTATATCGTTTGGTGAGTTGCTTGTACGCATCGTGGATACGTGGCTGCTCTCGTGTTGCTGACTTCAACTCGAAAACCACCATCGGTAGGCCATTGATGTAAAGGATGAGGTCAGGGATGCGCATTTCCTGTCCTTCTATGGCCAGTTGGTTGACGAGGGTGTATTGGTTATCGTCCTTAGCAGAAAAGTCGATGAGCTGGATGAACAGGTCTTTCTGCGTGTAGTCATCTCGCTTGAAGAGGAAACCGTCACTGACCTTTTTCATAAAGGCCTTGTTACTATGGTAGAGGTCTGAGGCTGGAAGGTTTTCCAGCTCTCGAATGATGCGTTCTACCTCAGCGGATGTGATACCCTCTGCTTGATAGCGACGCTCCAAGTAGGCCGACAGTTCCTCGCGGATCAATACCTCCTCAGATACCTTATGTCCGTACTTAGCACTTTCCTCCGCTACCCCTTGCGCATCTCGTACATCACTACTATGACGGTAATCACACCCTTGCTCTTGCAGTAGGGAGATGAACGATGCTTCGAGGGTGGCTTCAGTGTACTTAGACATGATCGGCGATAAGTTTTTCAGCTTCCGGTACCCGCAACTCACCGGAGATTAGTTTGGGGAGAAGGGTATCGCGGAGTTTGGTAATAGTCCTAATTGACCGTTTTAAATCAATAACCTTTTTGAACGCATTCAAGAAAAATGAATCAGAATGCAAGAGCCAACTTGGGTATGAAATATACAATTGCTTCATATCCTTTACTGTTACATGCCCTAATCCAGTAGTCTGCTTATTCCTAGCAATCTCAACTAAGACTGGCCTAAGTGCGTGTAGTTGAAAATAGGTGAATGCTTTATGTTCCTCACTTATAGTGTTAACAAGAAAGATGTGTTGATTTAACCATCCTTTCTCACCAAGCCACAAAAATGCTTCAAGAGAGGTATCTGGGCTTCCTGACCAAGAGTACAATAAGGATTCCTCATGCACTAAGTATTTATCAGGCTTGGATAGTCTGGTGAATTTAGTCTGATCTGTAATTCCTGATTTTAACTCAGCAATTTTTATAATCGGCATTCCATTTTTTGATTGATCAAAATCAGCACTCTTGAATGATGCTCCGTTTACAAACTCAGCAGAATCGTACAAACTTTTCACCTCCCACCCCTCCGGAATCCAGCCGAGTTCCTCGGTGAAGGTGAATTGGTCAGGGAAGTCTTTGACCAACTCAGGGTTGGTATGGATGAGTTTTTGGTCCTGCGGGAGTGCCTGACGGAGTTGGGCGCGGTGTTGCAGCGGCTCAGGGATCTCATGACCTGCAGCGAGTGCCTTATCGATCACCGGGTCAAAGTCCACAAACCAACTCTTGAAGAGCGCCTGCGCCATCTGCTCTAGTGTCTCGTTCATCTTACGGTTCAGCTCGATCTTGTTTGAGAACTGGAAATAAATATTACCAATAAATTTTTGGGTATGTCTAGAAGTTGGGATTTCTAAAATCAAATTCTTGAAATCACCCTTTTTAAAATGTGGGATTAGTGTTCCCACATGCATATTCATAATTTGACGTTGAGTTCTTTCATTACGTAGAAGAGCAAACAAAAATTTTTGATCAATAATAGCTTCATTAGCTCTAATTGCCAGCATATCCTGAGCAATACAAAAAGGAACAGGATCCGGAACCAATGCTACACGCCCTGGACTTCCTTTAGTGACAAAGACGATATCTCCTGGTTCAGGATGTCCGCGAAACCAGGTTTCATAAGTGTTTTGATCTACAAATCTAACTTTCTCAAAAGAGGGAAAAATAGATGTGTTTTTAACACAATTTGTAGCAATCAAGGGGATTCCGTGATTTGAAACTGGACAAGTCTTTCCTCTATTATCAACAACTCTACCTATCAATTGCTCAAGAGTATAAGCTTTAGTTTCCATAACCCAGAGACTTTAAAGCTTGTACTATATTATCTTCAAGTTTGCGGCCTTCTTTAATTTGATCTTTCAAATCAAGAGATAACTTCTTCATTTTCTCCTCAAACGGCACCCCATCGTCTTCCACTTCGGCCATGCCCACATAGCGGCCGGGGGTAAGCACATAGTCGTTCTTGGCGATCTCCTGCAGCGTGGCGCTTTTGCAGAAGCCTGCTACATCCTCATAGTCTCCGTCTTTTTCTTCCCCTCTCCAAGCATGGTACGTCCGCGTAATCTTTGCAATATCTTCTTCGGTCAGCTCGCGTTGTACGCGGCTAATCATGCCACCCATCTCTCGGGCATCAATAAAGAGGGTCTCGCCTTCACGGTTGCGGTAACCATGCTCCGAGTCCTCCTTTTTGTTTTTGGTCATAAACCATAAACACACGGGAATCTGTGTGGTATAGAAGAGCTGTCCCGGTAGCGCAATCATGCAGTCCACCAGATCATTTTCAATCATACTACGTCGGAGCTCGCCCTCTCCGCTGGTGTTGGAGCTCATGGAGCCATTGGCCAGCACAAAGCCTGCTGTGCCTGTCTCGGAGAGCTTGGAGAGCATGTGCATGATCCAGCCGTAGTTGGCGTTCCCCACGGGCGGCACATCATAGCCTTTCCAGCGTGGGTCGTCTGTCAGCTCGTTTTTGCCTCGCCACTCACTTTGGTTAAAGGGTGGGTTGGCCATGATGTAGTCGGCCTTGAGATCTGGATGCTGGTCTTTGAAAAAGGTATCGGCCGGTACTTCACCCAAGTTGCAGGCAATCCCACGGATGGCGAGGTTCATCTTCGCCAGCTTATAGGTGGTAGCGGTGTACTCCTGCCCGTAGATGCTAATGTCTTTCTTGGAGCCGTTGTGGCTCTCTACAAACTTGATGGACTGTACGAACATCCCCCCAGATCCGCAGCAGGGATCGTAGATCTTCCCCTTGAAGGGCTCGAGCATTTCCGCGATGAGGTTTACCACACACTTAGGCGTGTAGAACTCTCCTCCACCTTTCCCCTCTGCAGAGGCAAACTTGCCGAGGAAGTACTCGTACACCCGGCCTACAACGTCCTCTTTCTCATCGGCAATCGTATCAATGTTGTTGATGGTATCGAGCAAGGCAGAGAGCTTGCTGCCGTCCATGTTGAGCCGGGAGAAGTAGTTGTCAGGCAGTGCGCCTTTCAGCGAAGGGTTGTTTTTCTCCACCGTATGCAAGGCTGTATCGATCTTGAGTGCTACGTCCTCTTGCTTGGCGTTTTGCATGATGAACGACCAACGCGCCTCCTCGGGTAGAAAGAAGACGTTCTTCATGTTGTAGAACTCCTTCATCTCGAGGTACTTTTCCTTGCCCTCCCCGATCAGCTCTTGTCGGCGTGCCTCAAACTTGTCGGACGCAAACTTGAGGAAGATGAGCCCGAGTACTACGTGCTTGTATTCAGAGGACTCTACCTTGCCGCGCAGCTTGTTCGCGGTATCCCACAATGCTTCTTCAATGGACTTCTGTTTTTTACTGGTTGTGCTATTTTTAGCCATTCACAATATCTTTTATTCTTTCAAATCAAAGGATTCAATGTTGTCCTAATCCCAAAGTTGACTAAATATGGAATTCGTGTAACTGGGCTGATTCATCATACTATACCGACCTAATAATTGGGAGACAGAAAGTTAAAAATTATGAATAAATATAGCAATAGTGGATTGATAGGATTTGGGGAGGAGTTCTTGTTGGCACTTTTATATGGGAATGTTTAACCCAACTTCCGGGCGAGTTTGTAGATATTTATTACAACATTTACATCATCATGTCAAAAAACTGCTAACCCTTATGATAAGATAGACAACCGAGAATTAATTCTTCCGTTTCAAACTACATAAAATCAACTAAAACCATATCCCTTATTCCTAATCAATGGTCATTATAGAATTCATTGTCGAAATCATCATTTACATCATTGTCGAGCTCATTTTTGAAGGAATTATTATGGGTAGCTATCGCTTAATTAAAAGGGGAGTAAAACTATTGAAGAGGATGTTTAGCTGATACCTGGCTCCTAACAATTTAGTTTTCTCAACACAACATATAATACTCAATCACAATCTTATTATCCTTTCTTCCTCCTTGGCGTAGATACCAGCGTTAATGAAATATCAAATCAAATATTTCTTCACAATTGGAAATTTCAAAGTCGGTCTCATTGCTATCTGTCAAGATTGAAATAGACTTTTTCATCCTTAATTGCAATGAGTCACTATTAGCTGAATGGCTTAAAATATTATAATCCAATCTGATGGTATCGCCAATAGCCTCCTCCAATAGCTTATGGTCTCTGGAAAATTGAACATCCCAATAAACTAAGTCATTAAACCCTGTAAAGGATTTTAACATTCCAAGGTTTCCTTTTTCAAATTTACTTATCGAAATATATCGTCCACATGAGTGACTAAGGCTGCATTTAAATCTATTCGTCACAAAATATTTGCTATTATCAACGCGCTCAAAGGAAGCATTACAAAACTGCCATTTTATGAATTTCCATTCATTCTGTACACTTTGATAAGTTATTAAGATGGAATGGGGCATAAATGCTTCTTCTTGCATATAGTGATATTCTACATGAGCCAGTGCAAAAGTATCTTCCAGGTACACTACAGAAATTGGCCCTACAGGTAAAAACTCCAAATATCCCTCAGCTGCCAGGCTTTCAACAGATTCGACCACTTGTTGCTGACTTAACTGACCCATTGTAGGCTCAAAAATTACTAGTATTCCGAAAGTAGCTATGTATTTAATCAAGTATTTCACAGAATTGATGTTCTATGTCTACCTCAATCTAATTCGAGAATAATGAAATATCTTTCATCGTGAAATAAGAACTCTACATAAATCATCTGATCAACTTAAAAGCAACAATCCCTGAATTGGTCGATCCGTCATAAGCTACGACAATATTATTGTCTATTAACCTGGGAGAAAAGGAATACGAGGCAATTGATAAATCATATGGCAGTGAAGTAGAATACCACAGTTGTTCTCCATCAACTGAACAAATACCAAAAATTGCTGAATCATCAAACGTGACATTATAAAAAACCAGGTTTCCAAGAAGCCAAATATCATCATCTCTTCTTAACCGTTCATTGCCAAGAAAACTGTTAATCTGCCAATTAATTTTTCTAGTATTTAGATTAACAGATTTGATTCCATCTTCTCCAAATATAACATCACTCCCTGCCAAAATAACTTTAGTCCATCGACCATGTTTTTGAGTTGATTCGTTCCCATCATACACCCAATTCAGCTCACCGGTTTCTATGTTTATTTGCGCTACTCCTTTTTTGGCTGCCCACGCAATGATAGTATTTTCATAAACTAGCATATCAGATCCCATTCCTCCTGGAATTGATCTCGACCAAATTAAATTTCCTGACAAATCATATTTATATATAAAATTATTATCTCCAAAAACCACAGCGTTTTCTACGTTAACGTATGTAGGCCAAAATACCCCAGATGACTTGATCTCCCACATTTTTTTGAACCCATTGGTTTGAAATGCTTGAAACGTTTGATCATTCGACATTATAAAAAATAGATCATCAGTAATTAAATACGGAGAAGTAAATCTATTTGCTCTCGATTTACGAAATAGCTCAAATAAAATGTCCCCTGTCAAAATATTTTGTATAAACACATAATTTCTGTGATTATAAATAACCAAGGTGTCATTAATGGAATTACGCAGTGTATTAGCAGTGCTCGGTGAGCCGAGCTCAATGACTTCACCTGAAACCCCATTGATAATAAATTTTTCTGGAGAAGGGAGCAATATATAATTATCAAAAACTAATGGGTGAGAGATAACATTTGTGTTTTTATAAGAAATTTTGAAATGTAAACTGTCGGATATGAAGTTTTTGCTTTGAGTCACACCTTGTGCATTAACAAGCCTTAAAACAAGGACTTGAAAAACCATTAATGTTACCAGATATGCATATTTCATTTTAGATATTTTGTTGCAGGATGTAGCTCAAAGTGCATCCAATCTTTTTGATATTTAAAATTTCCGCCCCATCTAAACGCTTCACTGTAAATCAGGAACGAATCAACCAAATCTAATTCCATCTCGAAAAAGCCAGTTTCTGCAAGTTGAAGAAAATAGTTTTTCCTCCTTTTTACAATATTAGATATTTCAATATGATAGTTATTTAATTCTAAATCAAATTCCCTTTCTAATTCAGCTATTTCATTTGCCTTCTGTTTTATTGAAATTGAAGCTACCTCAGTTACCAAACTTGCTAAAATTTCGGGCCGAAATTCTTGGTCAAATAAATCTACATATTCGCTTAAATATATAATATCATTCATAAACCTTTGATATAATATGGTTTGTGGTTGTAAACCTTCCACAATTTTTTCAATCTGATTTATCTCTAACTCAATGTGATCCACCAGAAGCAAACATTCATTAATAGTCTCAATGTACTTCTCTTCAAGTTCTCTCTCCGTGTCATTTGAGGCCGGAATCAACTCAAAGTATTTGGTTCCAGTCTCAAGTATTTTATTTCTAACTTCGTCTAGTCGGTAATTCAAATCACCTTCATACTTTATCAAATTGTACAAAGAATCAATTTCTGTTAGACTAAAGGATCCTTGATTAATTAATAGTTGCAAATAATCTTCATCAACTATTGATTTAAACAGTTGATTAGATGCTTTCATTTGGCCAGCTAATGGAGTTTGTCCATACATTTCTAAACCAGTGATGTGTTCTATTACTTTGAATATTTCTTTAGCTCTCATTTTATCGCCTTGGCTAGGTCTTATATCCACGTTATGATTTGGATCAATGTCAATAGCCATAGCTAAAGCATGATTACTCAAATTATTACCCTCCCTAATGTCCCTAATAGCAAATGAACCATTGATTAAAGATTCATATTTTTGGCAATAAGCTTCGTATGAATTGCGGTTATTCATTACTTCTTCCACGCCCTTCAAATATTCCTGAAACACCTTATTGAGCAATAGCTTTTTCTTTAAGAACTCACCTTCGAAGACCAAGTTCTTATCCAAAAAATCAAATGGATTATCATAATTTGAATATACGTTTGGGGGAATGGCCGCTTCATATTTTGGTTTAAGGGTTTTGTAAAATTCAAACAGGCTACCAGTAAAATTTTCAGGAATGACGTAACCATGAAAGTGAGGATAATCTCTCCATTCATCAACTTCCTCTGGAATTAAACAAGTGATGCTTGTCTTAAAGTGAATTTCAGGTGTTTGATTTGCAAATGCCGATAGAACTATTTTGAATGGACCGTTATCAGCCCTAATATATTCTCCTTTATACGCTCCTTCTGTTATTTTACCATCCCACAGAAGCTTACCGTTTTCAGTAGGGATTGAATTTTTAATAAAAACTAGGGTTGAATCATTAATATAAATTTCCATTCTGGCATCAGAAATTTTATAAAACTCATTCTTTTCGAAGGAATAAATAATTTCTAGGCGATCATCATCTATTCCTGAGTGAAAATCAAACCTATTTGGAACGTCCAGAAAAACCAATTGAGGTAACTCAACCTCTGGTGCCAGGATGTATCCACAAACCATATCTTTCAATGAATTCCAGTCCTCATCATTAAATTGTTCTTTCAAGCCGGTTTCAACATAATTCATGCCATATGACAATGTGTCCAACATAGCAAAGTCTTCAGAAGTCTGTTGAATTGAACTTAGCAGTTGATCAATCTCTTCCTGTTGGCTTAGAATATTTTGGAAAGTATTTTCCATTTGTACAAAGTTTTGAGTCAGGCAGGAACTTAAAGTATCTACAGGCTCACCATTTCTTTTTGCTTCCAGCCAAGCGGATAGCTCCTCTTCAAAATCATTTAATAATGCCTCCAGCAATAATTTCTGCTTATCTACATCCAAAGCACTCTCCCCCTCCTCCTCAAACAACCCAATCACGAGTTCAGGGTCGTGGATTTGGTCCCATTGGGGTTTGCGGAGGGTGGTGCCGGTGGGGTGGGTGTCCATGAGGTTTTGGGTGGTGCCTTCGGCCAGGGCGGGGTTGTCCTGCCAGGGGTGCTCCAGCGTGAATGCACCATGTCCCAGTTCATGGGCAATGACTTTGCTGAGATCGTAGCTGCCCAGGTTCCTGGTGAAGATGAAGCCGTACTGCGTCTTCCTTGGCATAGCTCCCAGCCTGGTGGGGGTCTTGGTGGTTTCGGGGATCAGGAAGATGTAGTACGTGTTTTTGTCGCGACCGTACGTGTTTTTCAGTTGTCTGATCACTTCATTCATTTCTGCACTGCGAGGAGAAAACAGATTACCATCTCCATCGTCAAACTTGTTGTCGCCATCTTTGTCCCAGCCCGGAACCGATAGTGACTGCAACTGGTGGATGCTTCCAATAGAAATTCCTGCCTGCGCAAAGATCGCGTTGAGGTCCTGCTGCAGGTTGCCAATGTTGGTCTGGTCATCGTTTACCGGCACAATGGTAAGGTCCAGCGATTGGGCGTTGTAGGAGATCAAATTGATTCTTCCAAGGGCCTCTTCGTAGTAATCTCCTCCGGTGGTATCCACGCCGGTGGCATACAACTGTTCCACCTCGCCATGCATTCTTCCCTGCAATAGGATCTGGTCCGTCACTATATCATCCTGGGTGGTGCTTGACTCAATTGGCCGGTTGCCATAGCCGGACTTGTAAACGACCCGGGCCTCACCTTCGGGCTTGTAGGTGGCCTGGATGCGTCCACTGTTGCCGGTCACCATAGATTTCCATGGAATGGTGTATTCATCTTCCTTAATGGTCATTTGTTCATAATGCTGGTGGGCGTCAAAATCCTTTTGGTCGAAACCGCCATGTGGGTCATTGGGGTCTTCAGCGAATTGCACGATAAAGTCAAACCGGTTTTCATGGCCATTCGGTGTGTAATCGGAAGGATCGGTATTGCCGCCACCGCCGTAGTTGCCTACATAGTTGCCACCCCCATTTCCGCCAGTGTCTATGACATAGGCATCCCCATCTTCATCTACGAAAGCTACTGCCTCGTCGGGCTCCCCATCCCCGTCCAGGTCCGTGCCGAGTTCGCCCATGTTGATCTCGTCTCCGTCGGTAGTCACTACGATAATGTCCCCATTGCCATCCAGAAACAGCGTATCAATGTCCCCATCCACCACAATGACCGTATCCGCTCCGGTGGCATCTCCTACCTCGTCGGCCATATCGCCCATGGTGTCATCTGAGGTGAAGAGACTATCAGTATTCAATACATTTTCTGCCGGCGCATGGGTGGTGATGACCTGTCCTGCGATCAGCTCATAGTCGGTGTTGACGATGATGTTCTCAAAAGTGGCCGGCACTCTAATGGATTTCAGGAACGGTAGGGTCATGAGTCCCGTCCCGGTAAAACCCTCACCAGTACGCTGAGCCCGTGTCACAAACACTTCAAACTTCGCCGCTTTGATGATGCTGCCATAAAAAAGCTGGTCAACAGGCTCCTGGTTGACAGGTTCGTAAGGTACTATCTCATCCCCACATGCAAATTCCTCCACCTCGGGGGTGGTTACCTCCAGCAGTGCAGAAGGCTCGCTTTTGTTGCCAAAACATTCTCCATAGACCTTGTATTGGTAGGTAGTCTCGGCCATCAGGTATGGGACCTCCACCCGATCCGACTCGGTTGCATAAGTATGCCAGGGCGTATATTGCTCACTTTTCTTCCGGAATTTCACTTCATAGCGATCGTGTGCTATTTCCTGGTTCCAGCTGATAGACACTTTGCTGCTGGAGTTGGGGGTTGCAAAAATGTTGACAGGTGTTTTACAAGCCTCTCCATAGGTAAACTGGTAAACTTCGGAGTACCCATTGTTTTCAAAAAGGTCTTTTCCACTATTGTCGATGGCCCTTACTCTCCAGGCGTACTGCATACCTGGTATCAGCTGCGGTTCCCCCGGTCCATAGATCAGGGTATTGCCAAAAACCTCTGTCTCATAAACCGGCGGAGTGGTGAGCATGGCGTCATTGGGGTTGCGGCCCGCAGGCCTGATTTCTACGAGCTCAAATTGATAGCGCACATTAAAAGCCGCATTGGGAGATCCTGTATGTCTTGGGGTCCATTGGAACAGGAGGTTCTGAGGCTGCCGCTGCTCTACGGTAGATTGATTAACAGGCATATTCAGAAATGGAGGATCATTGAGCATCAACCATGCCATGGCCCGCCCCTGGTTGGATACTGTTACACCTCGGTTATAGTCCAGCACCTCCACGGTAAAGGTGTAAAAACCTTCGGGCAGTGGTTTTCCTCGTCGGATGGCTTCTGCGTTGCTGCCGGTGATGTTGAGGTTGCGGCTGTTAAAATATCCCGCCAGGTCGGCACCAGTGAGGGTAACCGGCACGCCACCATCCAGGAATATTGGTGGAGGGATATAGTTGCTTTTGGTCTGAATGAATACCTCCTGACTTTCAATGGTCAGGCGTAATCTCACGGGGTATTGGAATCGATTGGTTTGTTTTAAAAGTACGGTTAGCAGCATTCCGCTGGTGCTTCCGGGGTTCATATATCCTGCCAGGCTCAGGGAATGTGGCGGCAATAGCTGTACGGTAGACTCCACGGGGTAGTCCTGTGCGTTTGCTGGCTGGTATCCCAAAAGGAAATAGGTCGCAAACAGAAGGGTTGATATTTTCTTCCAGAAGGCGGTCACAGATTGCAGTTGGCGAATCAGTTAGGTGCCAAAAATAAATGCATTTATGAATAATGCCAGAGTTGGTGGGGATTAATTGAGGTTTTTTTGTGGGGTTGGGGGGAGAGTCCGGAGTTATTGGATTTAGAATCTTGAATTTAGAATTGTTTTGAATTCTTGGATGTGACAGGAATTTTTGATTTTCTGTGCTGTAAGGTCTTTCGACCTGACAGTACTTGCAGTCATTGAGTTCTAGTTGGAAGTTGGAAGCGTGGAAGTTCGTGGGTGCTTGGGAATTGTAAGGCTGCTTCTTAATAGACCGAAGACCGGAGACCGGAGACGGAAGTTTGGGGATTGCAGGGAATTATAGGGCTGCTTTTTTGAGTTGGGAGTTAGGAGTTGGAAGCGCGAAGTTTTGGGAATGCAAGGAAATGCTAGGCTGCTTCTTTGTCGATGGACAGGATTTGGGGATGGGCAGGATGTGACAGGAATTTTTGATTTTCTGTGCTGTAAGGTCTTTCGACCTGACAGTACTTGCTGTCATTGAGTTCTGAAATCGACCATCAGCTTTATGGCTGCTTCTTTGGAGTTGGGAGTTTGGAGTTGGGAGCTCGAAGTTTTCGGGGGTGCAAAGGAATTATGGGGCTGCTTATTTGAGTTGGGAGTTGGAAGTTGGAAGCGCGAAGTTTGTTAGTGCACTGAATTATAGGGCTGCTTTTTTGAGTTGGGAGTTAGGAGTTGGAAGCGCGAAGTTTTGGGAATGCAAGGAAATGCTAGGCTGCTTCTTTGTCGATGGACAGGATTTGGGGATGGGCAGGATGTGACAGGAATTTTTGATTTTCTGTGCTGTAAGGTCTTTCGACCTGACAGTACTTGCTGTCATTGAGTTCTGAAATCGACCATCAGCTTTATGGCTGCTTCTTTGGAGTTGGGAGTTTGGAGTTGGGAGCTCGAAGTTTTCGGGGGTGCAAAGGAATTATGGGGCTGCTTATTTGAGTTGGGAGTTGGAAGTTGGAAGCGCGAAGTTTGTTAGTGCACTGAATTATAGGGCTGCTTTTTTGAGTTGGGAGTTAGGAGTTGGGAGCACGAAGTTTTGGGGGTGCAAGGAATTACTAGGCTGCTTCTTTGTCGATGGGCAGGATTTGGGGATGTGCAGGATGTGACAGGATTTTTTTGATTTTCTGTGCTGTAAGGTCTTTCGACCTGACAGTACTTGCAGTCATTTAGCCCGCCTCACCTGATACCTGCTCCGAATGGCATGTCATACAAAGTTTCAATAATAAAATATTCAAATGTATGAATTACCATTCATTAAAGTAGTATAAAGTATTTTATGAATGATTTATCATACATAAAATAAACACAATGAAAATTTATGTCATCAATCCGAATAAAGTTTGCGTTGGCAAAGCTGTAATACTAAAGCCTCACCCAAATTGTCTGCTCCAAAACCTTATCAGGCAGTTTTTCTTCCCATTAATACCGCTCTGCATCCAATCAGCCGGGTTGTGCGTTATATCTAAAACAGTTTTTGTATTTTTACTATTGAAACAGATATATGATGATGAAATACTTGAAAGGTATCAGCTTAGTTGGATTGGTTTTAATGATGAGTGCCTATCAGGGGGTAGAAGCTCCAGCAGAGGGGGCCATCCAGTGGATTTCTTTTGAGGAAGCTGCAAAGAGAGTTCAGGAACCTGGAAATACTAAAAAAGTCTTCATTGATGTATACACCGACTGGTGTGGCTGGTGCAAGGTGATGGATAAGAAAACTTTTAATCACCCCGAAGTGGCCAAATACATGACTGAAAAATTCCATATGGTGAAACTGGACGCTGAACAAAAAGAAGATATTGAGTTCAAAGGCACTACGTTTAAGTTTGTCCCAAGTGGCAGAAATGGCTATCATGAACTGGCTGCCTCACTTCTTCAGGGGGAACTGAGCTATCCCACCGTGCTTTTTATGGACGAAGAGCTAAGGCTAATCACCAAAGTCCCGGGATTTCAGCCTGCATCTAACTTTTATGCCATCGCCCAATATTTCGGAGAAGACCATTATATTAGTCAGAAATGGGAAGATTTTCAGGCGACCTATAAGGCGCCATTCTAAATTGAAATTGTATGATGCTTAAAATATTAAAATATTCCATTGCCAGTTTCGCTTTCATCCTGTTGGTAAGCGCTAATCCAGTAGAAGAAAAACAAGCTGAAATTGAATGGATCACCTTTGAAGAGGCTATCGAACTCACCAAGAAGAATCCGAAAAAAGTCTTTATTGATGTCTATACGGACTGGTGTGGATGGTGCAAAAGAATGGATGCCATTACTTTCAATCACCCGGAAGTAAAAAAGATGATGACTAAGAATTTTTATATGGTCAAGCTCGATGGTGAGCAAAAAGAAGAAATCACCTTCAAAGGCAATACGTTCAAATTTGTACCGAATGGCCGCAGAGGTTACCACGAACTTGCTGCTGCGCTTATGCAAGGTAAAATGAGCTATCCTACCGTGATCTTCATGGATGAAAACATGAACATGATCCAGGCCATTCCAGGCTTCAGACAGCCACAGGAGTTTTACAAGATTGGCAAATACATCGGCGAAGATCATCACAAAAGCACGCCATGGCCAGAGTTTGAAAAGAGTGTCGAGTTACCTTTTTAACTGCAGTAGCTCACACTGGCATAAGTTTGCAACTTAAGCCCACCAATACCGGCTGTTTGCAACTGCCATCAAGCTCATAACTGAAGTGACTAATTTCAAGTCAAGTACTATAGGGAGCCGAAGTTGCAAACTTCTTCATGCCTACTTTTAAAAAATTTGTCGGCACCAGTTGCGCTTCGCTAAACTGGCGCCAGGATATGGCTTAAGTTTGTAACATAAGCCCACAAATACCGGCAGTTTGTAACTGCCATCAAGCTCATAACTTATAAGTGACTATTTTTTACCACGGTACCCTAGGGAGTCGAAGTTGCAAACTTCTTCATGCCTGACTTTTAAAAAATTTGTCGGCACCAGTTGCGCTTCGCTAAACTGGTGCCAGCGATAACTACACTGGCTTAAGTTTGTAACTTAAGCCCACCAATACCGGCAGTTTGTAACTGCCATTAACTAATTAATTCCAATTCAATCATTCCTTTCATTCCACAATAATCTCTCCCGCTACTATATACATAATGTTCCGGCTCATAAACTAGTCCTGCTTTTACCGGGTTCATATGAATATAATCCAACCTTTGATCCAACATCAGATTGCTGGACAATTCAATTGGATGGTTATCCTGTTGCCAAAACTGATAATTAAGATTATTGGAGTTTTTCTGACCATTGGACCTAAATAACCATAGCATCCACTCTTTCCTGCTTTCCAGAATGTTTCCCCTGATCTCTTCAACAAGTCGCTTACTGGTATATTTCTTCAAATCCCTCAATATATCAGATAAATTAAATCCCTCTTTAGCTGAGCAAATCAAATGAACATGATTACTCATTAGTACCCATGCATGTAACTTCAGCCCTTTATGCTTTTGACAGTATTTTAAGCTTTCCACAAACATATCCTTGTAGTCAGGCCTTGATAACGCATCAATCCACTGAACAACTGCAAAAGTGATAAAATGAGGAGCCTGATGATCTGAGATGGTGTATTTTGACGACATGATGATTGATTTTTCAACTAAATTAATTGGGTCATCAGCTATTAACAAATAATTCTTGTCTTAAGTCGCATTTGCATTAAGTATGCTATTTTTTATACCACGGTACTCTGGGGAGTCGAAGTTGCAAACTTCTCCATGTCTGCTTTTAAAAAATTTGTCGGCACCAGTTGCGCTTCGCTAAACTGGCGCCAGGGATAGGTGGTTAAACTGGCTTTTTACCAACTTACCCTGGCTTAAGTTTGCAACTTAAGCCCACCAATACCGGCAGTTTGTATCTGCCATCAAGCTCATAACTGAAGTGACTAATTATTACCACGGTATTCTAGGGAGTCGAAGTTGCAAACTTCTTCATGCCTACTTTTAAAAAATTTGTCGGCACCAGTTGCGCTTCGCTAAACTGGCGCCAGCGATAAGCTCACACTGGCTTAAGTTTGCAACTTAAGCCCACAAATACCGGCAGTTTGCAACTGCCATTACCCAACCCCCACAAATAAAAGAACACTCACAAAAATTGCGAGTGCTCATTCTTCTTAAGTTAGCTATAAAATATGAATTCGACGGTAAAACCGGGCATTGCCCGGTATTGAGTTTAATAGATTAGTTAATCTTTAATAAATTGTTTGATCATCGTATTGCCATTCATCACCACCTTTAACAGGTAGCTTCCTTTGATAAGCCTGCTGGTGTTTAATTTCACATAACCACTATGCTGACTGGTTTCAAGGTTATCAATTAATCTTCCAGACATATCGAATACCTGTACACCCTCAAGAACATTTCCGTTAGTGCTGATCTTCAGGTGATTGCCTGCAGGTACCGGGTACAGCAGCAACGCATCCTCACTATCCCAACCTGAAGCCAGGTCATTTCCTACCCTTGCACTTGAGCCACAGTCTCCAACGACAAAATTGTGCCGATTTGCTGCGGTATTTCTTTCTCCTCCTTCTGGTACACTATAGGTGTAATAGAAGTAAATGGTTTCACCAGGATTAGCATTGCCTAAAGCATATGGCACATTTGGTGTCACAATATATCCTGGATAGCTGCCTGTTGGGCTTGTCCCATAGTATAGAATGACAATGTTATCTCCTACGCCAGCGTATCCAGGTTCAAATGTAATTTCAGGACTATTGCCACCGCTTACAGTGTAGGTATAATCGCCATTTGACGGACCGCC
Organism: Cyclobacteriaceae bacterium; assembly: GCA_965243755.1. Taxonomy (GTDB): domain Bacteria; phylum Bacteroidota; class Bacteroidia; order Cytophagales; family Cyclobacteriaceae; genus JANSWY01. The sequence goes on along the minus strand of CBDEVW010000006.1, from coordinate 105,951 downwards.
GGTGCAGTTGGCAGCACCCGAAACGGTAACACTTGCATTGGCCACAACAGATCCACTACTGCAGGTCACCGTACAATTACCAACTGTCGAAGCTGTGTACAAGCCACTGCTGTTGATTGATCCACATGAAGCAGACCAGTTGAAAGAAGCACTCATAGGATTACCATTCTGGTCATATGCCTGGGCAGTAAACTGCTGGGTCCCTCCTGTTTGAAGTGTCGCACTTCCTGGGGTGATTGCTATGGAAGTCAGTACCTGCTGACTACTTGCTGAAGTCTCTACATAGTTCAGGTTCAGTCCTGCTGCATCAAAAACTACACGCATGACATGGTTTCCGCTGCTGACTGTTATATTTTCTGCAGTGACTGTCACATAATTTTGCCATCCTCCGGTATTGGGTACCACGAGGTTTCCGGTAACATCTACACCGTCAATTTCTATGTGTAATCTACCGTTACCATTTGGTGAAGCTACCCTTACTGCAAAATCAAAAGTTCCTCCGCTGGTATGGACATCATAGGCCAACCACTCCCCTGCAGCAATCCAGCCTACATTGTAGAGTCCGCCTTGTGGGTCACCAGTGGCTTGTATATCCACATCTTCGGACATCCTGAAAGCTCCTCCGGTATTGCCTGTGGTTGTGTCATGATAGCCAACACCTTCTCCACCTCCATTGAAATTCTCTGCTTCGATTCTACCAGGAATTGCCCATCCAACCGGAGTGCTGGTTACTGTTACGGAAGCACTTCCACTCACAGAACCACTGGAGGCCGTCACATTGTAAGACCCTGTTTCCGTAGCTGAATAAAGGCCATTTCCATCTATTGAACCTCCTGTTGCACTCCAGGTAAATGACGCTGACATAGGCGATCCATTTTGATCGTAAGCCTGGGCCGTAAACTGTTGCGTATTGCCTTGTTCCAGGTCGGCAGTATTTGGGGTAACGACAATCGAACTTAATACCTGACCTGCAGCCTCCGAAACATCAATAAAGTTCAGGTTCAAACCAGGTGCGTCAAACACTACCCTTAGTTCATGTGAGCCTTGAGCAATCGTAATGTTATTGGCGCTAATGGTAGCATAGGACTGCCAGCTACCAGTGTTGGGAACTGATAAAGAGCCTGTAACGTCCACACCGTCAACCTCCACATGCAGTGCTCCCGATCCCGATGGTGAGGCGACCCGTAAATCAAGGTTGTAGGTATTGGAAGGAGCCTGGGCATTGATATCAAAGGCCAGCCATTCTCCGGCATCAATCCATCCTACATTATAACCACCTCCGGTATCTCCGGTCACTTCAATGTCTACATCGTCATTTCTATATGCTCCACCTGTATTTCCGGCGGTAAGGTCATAGTATCCAACACCGTTCCCTCCTTCATTGTAATCCTCGGCCTCTAACCTACCCGGAACCGGTGTTCCTGTAGCCACAGCATTGACGGTGATGTTTGTATTACCACTGACGGTTCCGCTGGTAGCAGTAATCAAATGAGTTCCTGTGGTGGTTCCTGTATATAGTCCGCCGGAAGAAATGGACCCTGCGGACGCACTCCAGGTCACTGAGGTACTCATGGGGTTGCCATTCTGGTCATAGCCCTGGGCAGTAAATTGTTGTGTTGCTCCTTCATCGATTGTTGGGTTACCAGGACTTACTGTGATGCTTGTAAGTACCGGCTGCTGAGAGCCATTACCGTCATCATAAACTACATCGTCTATGGCAAACTGGAAAGTTGATGTTGGGATATCTGCGTCATCACTGACGATGGCAAACATATAGTTGAGGTCCTGAAATGCGATGATGCCAGCCAGGTCAGCCAGTGGTATTTCCACCTGTCCCCATTCGCCATCTCTTACTAACCCATAGGTAGTTTGCCCTGCCGGAAAGCTCACATAACTTTCATTGGTGTAATTATCTGTCACACCTATTCGGAATGAGACATCTCCCGGGATCTTGATCTTAAACTTAAGTGATCCATTCTCTACGAAGTTGGACATGTTTTTCCCATACAAGGAGACAATTCCTCCTCCAAACCAGCTGTTGGGGTTGACAGTTTCCCATGCGATTACATCTGTTCCTTCATATGGTGCGGTAGTTCCTTCCTGAACAGTACCTCCCCATGCATAGATAGCCCCATCATTGGCGAAATCTAACTGGTTGTTGGTTGGGGTAGTTTCAGTGAACACACCAAACACGCCGGTTTCAGCGGGAATGGTACCATCAGAAAATGTCACACTTCCATGACCATTGTATTCTGATACCCGCACATAATCCACATACATTTTGGCAGGTAACGGAGCAGTCACCTGACCTGGTGTTGCTGCATCGGTAAAATTTCCTCCTACGGCCAGGTTCAACAGCATGTAAAATGGTTTAGTAAATGCAGCGGTCTCACCATTGGCATCTAACGGCAATGGATTGGTATAAAGATCATATTCCACACCATTGTCTTCCACGGCGAATCTCATGGATGTTGGTTCCCAGTATAATTTATAAGTCACGAACCGATCCGTAAGCGCCTGTGAAGGAACATATGGCTGATTATAGTTGACATCCCAGGCAATACTGGCATATGAACCATCCGATGATTGCCATATGGCGTTTGCTCCTACATAATTATTCTCTGTCGCTGACGGATATCCCTGCCGCTCTCTTTCCTCGAATGCATGGCCCATCTCCATCATGTCTATTTCTCCCTTTGCCGGCCATGGCAAATTCACATCTCCGAGCAACCATGCAGCCGGCCACAGCCCTGTTTGGAGGTTGGGCACCCGCATACGTACTTCAATTAATCCATAGTGGATGGATACTTTGCCATCCGTGTCTACTTTCCCCGAAGTGAAAGACTGTGATCCGGCACTTTCATTTCTTGCTTCCAGTACCAGCGCATTGTTTCCGGGTTCACCGGGTACAGGTTCGATGCTTACGTTGTTTGGACTATAATATTCCAATTCAGCATTTCCCCAGCCACATAACCCAATATCACAACCATCCCCAACATTGGGAGTCCAGATATCGGTATTTAATGTGTTAAAATTTTCTTCCCAAAGCACATCTCCCACCTGAGCCTGTAGCAGGTTTGATTGGGTGACTGCAAGTGTCATCATTAAGATCAGTGACCAGCACATCCTGTATAAAAGGCCATGTACCGCACCATCATTTTTAATCTTCATAAGGTAAATTGGTTTAGGTTTTGGTAATTCAAATGCAAACGAATAGTCAGTGCATATTTTCGCATTGTAAGATTAGAAGGCTTGTCTTGCGATCAAAAAAATACAACACATCAAAAACACATCAACTCGTTCAGTAAACACTCACTTTTGGGGTAATAATGGGTCTCTATTTAAAATAGAGACCCTTTTATATACTTCATCTATACATCTCGAAATTGCTCGTTACTGCTTCACAAATGGTCTGACTATGCGACCGTTTGTAGTAAAAATGTCGAGTAAATAATTGCCTTTTGAAAGTTTAGAAACATCCAGTATCCACTCCTCACCCTGCGAATCCACAGTAAATGACTGCTGACGGCCCGATAGGTCATAGATGCTGATGATGGCATCTTCCCAAATTCCTTTTACTTTCAATCGCTCTGTTGCAGGAACAGGATACAGCGTGATCTGTGAGGCAGCATCCTGCCATTGATCACTGAGGTCAGTTCTTGCTGATGTTCCGCAGTTGCCTACTACAAAATTGTGTCGGTTTGCGGCTGTATTTCGTTCGCCACCTTCCGGCACAGAGTAGGTATAATAAAAATAAACATCCTGTCCCGGCGATACGCCACTAAAACTATGAGGTACATTAGGACTAACGGTGTATCCTGGATATCCACCTGTTGGGCTTGTACCATAGTAAAGGATCACAATGCCATCACCTACTCCGGCGTATCCTGGTTCAAATGTGATCTGTGGTGAGTTGCCACCACTGATGGTGTAATTGTAATCTCCATTATGTGCACTGCCTGTACAGTTTTGTACGGATTGATTGACGGTCACATTGGTATTGGCACTAACGCCTCCACTCGAAACGGTAACCTGCCAGGTTCCAGCTGTGCTACCACTATACAATCCATTCTGATCGATACTTCCGCCATCAACTGACCAATTGAATGAAGCTCCCATTGGATTCCCATTCTGGTCATAGGCTTGTGCGGTAAATTGTTGTGTGCTGCCTTCATCAATCACCGGATTCTGTGGACTAATGCTGATAGAAGTAAGCACAGGTCCTGCCACTTCAGATACATCAATGTAATTCAAATTAAGTCCAGCTGCATCAAATACTATTCTCAACTCGTGGCTTCCCGGAGCAATCGATATGTTAGAGGCGGTTACCGTAGTATATGTTTGCCATGCACCGGTGTTGGGCACCACTACCGTACCAGTTACATCGATACCGTCTATTTCTACATGTAGTCTTCCACTGCCATTTGGAGATGCTACACGGAAATCAATGTCGTAGCTCCCTGAACCTGAAACATCCACATCATAAGCAAGCCATTCCGATGCATCAATCCAGCCTACATTATAAGTACCCCCATTTGGGTCTCCGGTTCCTTCAATATCTACGTCTTCACTTGTTCTATAGGCTCCACCAGTGTTTCCTGCAGTCAGGTCATGGTATCCGACACCTTCTCCACCGGCGTTGAACTCTTCTGCTTCCAGTCTGCCAGGCAGTGCGATTCCACCTCCCACACTATTTACGGTAATTGAGGTCTGACCAGAAACCCCGCCACTTGAAGCGGTCACCTGAAAAGTTCCAGCTATTGATCCGGTATAGAGCCCACTACCATTGATGGTACCACCAGTGGCAGACCAGCTGAAGCTAGCCGACATAGGGTTTCCATTCTGGTCATAACCCAGTGCACTGAATTGCTGGGTGCTGCCTTCATTGATCGTAGGATTAGCAGGTGTGACTGAGATGGTCGTCAGGACCGGAGTTGGTCCTCCACCACAATTACCCACCTCAAACTCATGCGGGGTTGCGGCACTGTTTCTTTCGCCTCCTTCAGGGACGCTGTACGTATAGTAGAAATATACGGTTTGTCCCTGCGATGCATTAATTTGATAAGCCTGATTCGGTTGAACAATATAACCGGGATATCCTCCACCAGGAGTTGTTCCGTAATATAGGATCACGATATTGTTGCCAACACCGGGGTAACCAGGCTCAAATGTAATGGTAGGGTTGCTGGCGTCTCCTGATGCGCTATACGTGTAATCACCATTGGCCGGACCGCCTGTGCACGTACCTCCCGAACTGTCCGAAACGCTGGCACTGGCACTTCCTGAAACAGCACCATCTGTAGCTGTAATTGTAAATGAGCCCAAAGAACTGGCAATATACAACCCATTGCCATCAATAGATCCACCATTGGTGCTCCATACAATGTTCGTGGCGATAGGATCACCGTATTGATCATAACCTTGTGCTGTAAATTGCTGTGTGTCATTCAAGCTGAGGTTTGCGCTTGCAGGGTTCACCTGAATTGTAGTTAGCACAGGAGGATCATTTACATTGTTTACCGTAATGGAAGCTGTACCACTCACTCCTCCCTGTGAGGCAGTTACTGTAAAACTTCCAGCAGCAGATCCGGTGTATAACCCAGAACCATTGATCGATCCCCCGTCTGCGGACCATGTTGGAGTGATCGTGTAGGGATTTCCAAACTGGTCAAAGCCCTGGGCGGTAAACTGTTGTGTTTGTCCCTGCTCGATGGTAGCGGTTGCAGGTGATACATTAATGGTAGTCAATACAGGATTGGAGTTGCCGGTATATTCAAATGTCATCCTACCAAGGTTGAATCCTCCATTTCCTACAGCAACTCTGATGACCTGCTCTCCAGCAGAGAGTGTCACATTTTGAGTGGTTACGTTCTGCCACGCACCCCAATCTCCGGTACTGGTTACATTGATATCGTCACTGATTTTCACACCATCACTTTCAAACCAGAAAGGTCCGCCCCCTGAGGCATTGCCTGAAGCATATCGCAGGATAATGTCATATTGCCCTGCCTGAGCTACATCAATGGTATATTCCAGCCACTCACCCGGACTGATCCAGCCCACAGTTGCTCCTTCGCTGGTAGTAGCACTTGCATCCACCCATTCTGTTGGCCTGAAGTCACCCTGGTTAAACTGATCATTGTCTGAATAGGCAATTCCCTGTCCTACACCGCCCTCAAAAGCATCAAAATGTCCTGCTTCAATGGTACCTGGTACCGCTGAAGGTGAGCCCGAATAAGGGATCTGTGAACCAACCTGAACGGCCACCACGTTGGAAACATTTAAGCTTGTGCCCTGGTATACTTTGGCGTAAATTTTTGGAAAACCGGAAGGTAGTGTTCCGCTGTTTATCTGGTAAGGTGCTGCATTGTCGGAACCCACCAGGGTAGCGTTCACATAGAACTCCACATTGGTAATACCACTCCCGCTTACGGAAGCTGAAATATCTACATTTCCCCCAATTGGCACTTCCGTAGCACTTACTGTCACAGTAGCACTGGCATCAGAATCCCGATTGGTGGCCATGCTATTGGCAGGAACACTGAGACTATAGCCATCACTGAAATTGACTGTAATTGGCGTATTTTCATAATTATGAGCCACATAGGTCATGGTGCCATTATCGGAGAATGCTGCAGCTATTGGGTAATCGGCAGTAATTTGATTCTGTACCTGCCCCATGGCAGCCATGGTATGCAACCAATGGTATGTATGCGCATCTGAGTTACCAAACTTAATGTCCCTTTCGCGGTAATTGTTATATAGGTTTAGTGCCTGCTGAGGGTCCAGGAATGAATAGAATTGCCAGTAAGTGTCGTACCACAGATTTACATTGGGTATGTTATTTAACACATCAGTATTTTGTGTCATTTCAGTCCACACCCTATTGATATAATCGGTTCTGTGTCCCAGGTAAAGTGATCCTCCATGTATTGGATAGAGTTGAATTCCATAGGAAGCTGCTACATCACTGGTCCACCAGGTACCATTATCATATCCGCCTGTCCATACCCTGGCCACCATTTCGTAACCATATTCCGGCTGGAAGCTTCTTTCCTCCACATCAAACCAGTATTCTTCAACCGTGGATTGCTCTGTCGTGTAAAGGTATATGCCAAGGTCCCGGATTTCAGTATTGCCAGTGAGTGTTCCCCAATGAATCAATGCAGAATTGAATTGCATGGATTCTGAAGTGGACTCCTGGTCATTTCCGTTTGGTTCGGTAGAAAAGCCATTGGCCCAGCTGTGACCTGCATAGGGGCTGAAGTTCCTCAGAAAAGGAAAAAGGTTATCTGTTCTTGATGGATTAGCGGCATCTCTGATCAGCAGGTTGATCATGTCTCCCCACTGATCGGCCCATCCGGGAAAGAATTGTTCAATGGCTGCAGCAGCGTGAACAAAGTAACCCCAATGAAAATGGTGATCATTCAAATTTTCATCCTGTCTGTGTCCCGCAGGGTATCCCAATGTAGAGGTCCAGTCGGAGTTGTAATAAAACAGAAACGCCACTTCACCAGACTCATAGGTCAGCCAGTCTTCCAGTCTCTCCCTTACAGTGTTGACCATCTGATCTCTTGCTTCTGTATAACCTAATTGATCAGCTATCCTGGCCACCTGAATGAGTCGGTTCATTGCCTGTCCTTCATTATAGGAATCTGTCCATGTGGCTAATCCGTCATTTTTTACCATATCGATCAGACTGGTAAGTTCACCCGGATCGAATCCCGTGGTATATTTACCCAGGTCCGGCATATTAGGCAGGATGCCACTAAAGGTATTTTCAACTATAAAATGATTGGAGGCGATCATCTCCAGGGTACCACGTACTGTGTGGTAACTGTAGCCAGTGGCAGGCTGTGGCGAATCTGCTGCCAGCCGGTCCCAGTGATGAGGGAGCAGTCCCTGCAGTATCGTACTGTTAGTGCCTTCCTTCACATCAGGAGTGACGGTAAATGTGGTTCTTACTGCTCCTGTATTCTCATTGTAATCCCAGTTCACAGTGGTATTTGCCGGGAAAACATAAGCATATTGTTCATAGTAGGCCATTGCAGTATTGAGGTCTGCACCTGGAGGTAACATGACCATGGACCAGTAATTGTTTCCATTTAATGAACTGGTATATATCCCCCCCGATCCATTCCATGTGGAACCTGTTGGGCCAAAGACCACATAGGTGGAACCGTTCATGTTATTTTCAATAATGATCTTGTTGCCACTCACAGAAGCCCCGGAGGCATTAAAGTTCACTTCCACCCTTGCATTTGCTGCACTGGATTTTTCGAAATAAACAAAAGGAGATCCTGAATTGATTGTTGCATAAAAATCATCATTCCAGTTAAAGGTAACACCCCAATCGGAGTGATCCGAAATGGTGGAAGCCGAAGCTGCCAGTCCTTCCAGCCCCACAACCACTGCATCTACAGCACTAATAGGCTCTCTGTAGTCTGTGTTGGTGGAAGCCAGCGGAATGGTATAATTGATGACCAGTCCCTGTGATTTTGATTTAAATGATAAAGGATAATTAAATGCCTTACCTCCGTGATCGGTCTTCACAAAATCGGACCACCAGTCGTTGGTAGGTACTGGTTTGCCTGCTGCTGCTCCTGAGAGATAGGGAGTTCCCGATGGGTAAGTGTTTCTTCCCGCTTCATCCACGCCGGGAAATACTGTGGTGTAGGATCCGCTTCCTACAGGTACGGTTTGCGCTCGTAATGTTGATGGTATTGATACAACTATAGCGAAAACCAAAACGATTATTTTAACCATTTCCGGTAGCTTAATCTTCATATACGTATTGGTTTAGGTTACTAAAAAATGAATTGCAAACGAATGTCATTTGCATTTCCTTCAACGTAATATGAAAATCAATATGAAGTTTTCAAAAAATAACAATACATCAAAAACACATCAATGAATTTTATACTGCCTGATGTATTACAAAAAAAACAGGCTCTGGTTGAATTGAGAGCCCATTTGCATACAACTGCACTACATCGAATGATTTCTTCATCATTTCACAAAAGTGTACTTCAATCCTAAGGTAAGACCAAGACTGAATGGCTTAATGTGAAATATGTTATTGTTATTTTCTTCTGATAAAAGTGAGTAACTCATGGATGGTTGCGCGAAAATTGTCCATGGTGTCCTGGTATTGTAGTAGGCGCCATAACCAACCTTTAAAAACAACTGCTGACGGTTGATCGAATTCAGCTCCTGTCCATTGATGGCAGTAGTTCCAAACAGTGCCGCGTTGATCACATTGTTAAACTGTCTTCCCGGGATGAGGTATTTGAATCCTGTCTCCATGCCCAGTGAGTTCACACGTTGCTCCAGAATATCTTCCCGTTCAATTACGTTGGGTCGGGCTACAAAGGTGTTGTTCTCCATGCTTACTTCCACAAAATCTGCCTGGCGGTTTGTATACGTATAAGCTACTCTGGACAAGTACGTCTGATAAACCAACCCACCATACCACGAAAACCGTGGGCTGATGTTTTGGTGAACCCCTGCACTAAAATTAAAGCCTACCCTATCGCTCAGCCTGTTTCTACCCAGAGACGCCACCAACACTTCATCGTTTTGATTAGGGCTGATCCTGTTGTAATTCAAAAAAGTCTGTGCATCAATGTAAAACCCTGAAATTACCCTGTGCCTTTCATTCACAGGTTGCTCGTTCATCAAATTAGCATGGTTTTCCCAGCCTATGTATTGAACCCTGGTTGACAGAAATGACGGTTCTTCCTGGAAGTGTTTTGGTAGCAGGTACATAATGGGACTGCTGTCTTTACCATTCTCATCAACGGGCGACAAACCCCTGACCTCATCAATTGAAGCATTTCTTCCTGAAGGAAGTTTGACACGATTTTGGACAACCTGAGCCTGATCACCATTGGATTGCGCCAAAACCAACAGTTCATCGTTACAACTTTCTTCAACTAACAGGTTTTCATTATTGCAATCATCAATACCTTTTGTTGTTTCCACAGCTACCGGATTCCCTGATTCATTCAACACCTCAGCATATTGGTCTTCAGCTCCAGTAATCACAGCAGTTTCAACAGCGGTGGCTGGTAGAGTGAATTGATAGGTCAAATACCCACCCATAGTGAGTACCACTACGGCAATGGCAATGATTTTCCAGGAAATGAAAGTACCTGTTTGATTTAATCCGGCAGAGATTCCTTCCCATCCGTTGGCAGGTGGCGGGCTTTCATTGGCAAGCAATTTCTCTTTGATGATCTTATCAAACTCCTCGTTTTTCATACGGCGCATTTTATTAGGTTAGAAGTTTGTATTTTCTTCTGAAGAAGTAATCTGGCTTTCCTCAGTTGTGTTTTGGATGTGCTTTCGGTGACACCCAACATGTCTGCTATCTCATGATGCTTAAACCCATCTACAACATATAAGTTAAAGACTATGCGATAGCCATCCGGCAATTCATTGACCATTTGCAGTACTTCTGCAGCACTTAGCTGACTTACAGCATCCTGGTCCTGTTCTTTCAGCTGCTCATTGAGTTCATTGACATCCTGGTGAAACAGCCTGTTTTTTTCCTTGTGGTAGTGATTAATCGCTGTTCTGATCACCACTTTCCTTATCCAGAAATAGAGGGCCTTTGGTTCCTTGACATCATGAATGTTTTTAAAAACCTTAATGAACGATTCCTGAAAGATATCCTCTGCTGAAGCCCTGGAATCGGCATATCTCATGCATAGATTGATCATCTCCTGCTGATACTTCTCATAAAGCATCCGCTGGGCCCGGGGTTTACCCTTCTGACAATCTTTTAAAAGCTTCAGTTCTTTATTCATATAAACCACTAAAGTCCCGCCAGAAAGACGGGACCTTAAGCTATAATCTACATTTACTTATTCACACCCCATTATAATCAGGGCATTTACACAATTATTTTCACTATCACACAAGCTATAGGTAGCCTGATCCGAGGCAGTAGAAGGATTTGTATTTTGCCAATACGCCGGATCGGGTTCATATACAAAAACAGTATTGCTTAAGGTATAAGAGCCGTGATCAGGTTCGTCTATGATCGTTACCTCGTATTCCATATTACTGCACAGCCTGTCATTCTCAACCACATCAATGTAAAAAGTGGTAGTATCGGTATTGGCGGTATCAGTCATGTTGAACCAGAGAAAATCATCATTGGCTACCGTGGTACAATTACCATAATAATCAATGATCACCTTACCAGTATCGCACCAACCACTTTCGCAGATCTGATATTCAAAGTAATCTACCGCAACACCAGCATTTTGATCTACAGGAAAGTATTCAATCATATTTTGATCGGCTTCATTTCTCACTGTTGCCTGGCCATATTCCGGCATCACTACTATTTCAAGGGTTGGCTCCTCAAAACCACAGGTCCAGTCATTTTGGAGAACATCAATGATGATTGATTCCACATTCGCTGAATCTCCTGCTGGAGGTGGCAACTCTACAAAATCATCCACAGCAACAGCACATGAGTCCATTGTGGTGTCGTTGGCAAAATGAAACACATTGACAATTCCATAAATCGCTACAGGCTCATCTGCATTTCTTAATGCTACACTATCATCATCCTGGTCAAATTGCAGTACAACTTTGTAAATGAATTCATCGAAACCATCAAAATTTAGTCCAGCCTGGTAAGTCAGGTACAATGCGGTATCTTCATCATGAACTTCAACCTGCCCAAATAACGGGTCTGTGAACACGTCAAACTCAATGATCTCTCCATCACATAGCTCATCATTGGCCAGTACATCAAGGTACCTCCAGGCAACTTCCTCATCAAAATTAAAGAAGAAGCAATCATAGTTGGCTTGAGGAAAACACAGGGAATCTATATCGGGATCACCTATGTCAATTGTGATGGTATCTGTGTCAGTTTCATTGGATTGAGTAGAACTGGCAGTATAGACAAAATAATCTGTGCCTGCATCTACATCCGGCGTATATTTCAACAAACCGCTTTCCATCATTTCGAGTAACCCCAGTTGTGTGGTCTGATCGATGGTGACGGTGAATTCAGTTCCGAATTTTACATTGGAACTAAAAATATCAATGAGCAATGGACTTCCTGGTTGTACGAAATACTGCCCCTGACTTTCAATTAAGTCCTCATCGATTGCCGGCAAAGTATCCTCTCCCAATTGATCCTCACATGCTGCAAATAACAGTGCTGCAAAACTGACCAGCAACCCGTATTTTATGACATCTAATAATTTTAACATGTTGTAGAGATTTGATTAAAGTTTATAATGATTACAACCTTAAGTCAGGGATCTGATAAAAATGGTTGTCCGACATTCCGTTATTTGTGTATTTATTTATTCATCAATTTTGCGATAGCACATATAAGTACCTACAAATAAACGACTTAGGACTCTAAATATGTTATTAAAAGTCCATTTTGCTATAAATAGTAGTACGTACATAGTGATTCATCTTCATTTCGCCCCTGTTCGTCGAATTTTACGGTTTGGGTGATGATCTTTTCCTATTGTTGCATTATTTACCCGCTGGAAATGTGAGACAAATTATTGAAATAGGCATATCGCCAGGGCTTGATTTTAAGAGCAAGGCGAGGATAAGAGCTATTAACTTTTTTGGCTTTTTCCTTCTTCTTGTGAGCATTTTCTATGGTGTCTTTTTTTATATCATAGACGTCCCACTACTGACATTGTCTTTTGTCGGGTTGGTTTTTGTTATTGCACTACCAGTATTCCTCAACCACATCAAAAAATACCGCACTGCCAGGATCATTTACATCTTTCTTACTCCGTTCAATGTCATCTTTTTTTATTTCTTAATTGAACAAAACCTGGACCTGCAAATCTTTCTTGTGATGATGTATGGTTTCGCCTTCATCTTTCTAACCATAGAAGAAAAAGGCATTATGGTCCTCTTCTTTGTTTACAACACCATATTGCTGCTCAGCGCCGTGTTTTTTAATTTTCAACCTTTCGAAGCTATTTCATTAGCACCTCAATTGGTTATTCCTTTAAAAGTAACAGCTTATCTGATCTGCGTTTTCATGGGTGGCACTATGTTTTATTTTTTCAGTTCTTCTATTGCAGATACGGAAAAGACTTTGATTGAATCAAAAAACAAGGTGGAACTGGCCAATAAAATGAAACAGGAATTTCTGGCCAACATGAGTCATGAAATAAGAACACCACTTTATACCGTGATTACCAGTGCCAACCTGATCAAAGAGAAATACAAGGAGGATAATGAGGGATTGGCCGAGACACTTCATCAGTCGTCCAAACAATTGTTCAACCTGGTTAATGACATTCTGGAGTTTAATAAGATAGAATCTAAAAACATCAGGATCAATGAGGTGCCGCTCAACTTCCCGGAACTGATGATTTCTACCACCAGTGCATTCTTTGCTGATGCCAGGGAAAAGGGCCTCAAATACAAAGTTAACCTGGACGAAAGCATCGATACCTGGCTCAAGGTAGACCAGATCAGAATAGTACAGATATTAAACAACCTGATTTCCAATGCTGTGAAGTTTACCGAACAGGGGGAAATCAATATCAATATTCGTTTAGTCGAAAACCAGGAAGATCATCAGGTCATCAAATTTGAAGTGCAGGATACCGGAATTGGCATACGGGCACTTGATCAGGCTTTTATCTTTGAAAGTTTCACACAGGCTTACATGGCATCCGACAGGAAGTTTGGCGGAGTAGGACTGGGCCTTACGATTGTAAAAAACCTTGTGCAGTTATATGGCAGTGAACTGGAACTGCAATCGGAGCTTGGTGTGGGCACCACGTTTGGCTTTCAACTACGGCTACCAAAATCTGAAACGGTCATTGAAGAAAAAGACACGGCTGAGGATATCCTCCGAAAGCTGGAAGTATTGATTGTGGAAGACTATGAAGTCAACGCGCTATTGATCAAGAAGGTGCTGCAAAAGTGGAACATACAGGCAGACCTGGCCAAAAATGGTTTTGAAGCCGTTGATAAAGCCAAGGACAAAAAGTACGATCTCATCCTGATGGACATCCACATGCCCGAAATGAATGGACTTGAAGCAACACAGATCATTAAAAGCGATCAAAAAATCACCAACTATTGCACGCCAATTCATGCATTAACGGCGGATGTGACCATTTATGAAGACCAATCCGATTATAATCAGTTTGATGGTGTACTGGTAAAACCTGTGGAGCCTAATCAGCTGTTGAATGTGTTAAAAACACTCTAGTTGAGCGCAGTTAGTGAGGCACTCACCTGCTGAAAAACATCGTGATACTTTTCATTCAGTTCTTCCGAACCCCGGAGACTCACAACATATTTCTTATCCTTCAGAATGGTAAACAGTTGGTATTCCTCACCATAGTAAACCGGGTGTTTGATCAGGTAAGCTTTTTTACCAAGTAGTGTTTCCTTGCTTTCTTCTAATTCAATATCAGGGAGATTCAGGATATCCCTCATTTCTTCAACGGTAGCCACTACGTTCTTTTTAGCCGCATTTAAACGTTTTTCCCGATCCGATAAGGCACTCACATCTACAGAAATAGTGACAAATTGATTGCTTTTAATGGTTTCCGGGTCTCCATTGGCATGCTCGGGACTGTAAAGGATCACTGTATAATAATAGATCTTTTGATTATCGCCAATCAGAGAATCTGTTGCCGTTTCCCAGTTGGTGGGATACTGAAATTCAATTTTTTGAAAAGGATTGGAGAAGGTGCTCAGGTCCTGGGCGCTGGCTTTGAAGCCAAGAACTGCCGGGATAATAAAACAGATTAATTTCAATTTAGCTTTCGCCATAAAAAAGTGGTGGTTAGGTTTAAAAGCAAAATTATAAATTTCCTCCCCTTAAATTTCAGAAAATCAGTGAATTATTCCAGATCAACCTCTTGAAAAGGCAAATTTAACTGGCTGGACAGTGATCTGGCCTTATTGCTGATTGTTTCTCTGTTCTTCGAGTCGCCCAGAAAGAACTTTTTATCATCTGCCTTTAGATACGCATGATATTCCACAAATTTGATGTTGTTACCAATCGACTTCATGTGCAGCTGTTGGGAATAGTTATTGGCATTGACGAATACTTTCTCCAGCTTTTGAAATCGATACTTGTCACCTTTAGTAATTCCCAATACCCAAATGTGATCGAATATTTCTTTGGAAGAGACATCAATGGTTAACTTATAATTGGTAGTAAGGATCAGTATCCCAACCAATAAAAAAACTATCCCCAAGATCATATTAACAACCACTACTCCAATCCCGATGAATGGCAACAGGTAACCTAATATCCTGATGGAACCGCTGAAGTATGGTTGTGTCGTAATGGTTACTTTACTCATTTGCCTGACTTATTTTATCAGCCCACTTCACCAGTGGGTCAATCCATTCGGTGTAGGGTTGATAAAGAAACCCGTGACCATTTCCCATATTTAATTTCACTTCCTTAAAACCTTGCTTGCAATAGGTGACTTCCAGCAATGGATAGCAGGATTTCTTCTGATCTGTTGATTCGTAAATGGATAAAAAATTACCACAAAGCTGATTCTTAGCTGGTCGGTAATATTTGATGGCGTATTCACTGCACAGTCCCATTAATGCATAATTGATGAACTCATCTTTTCGTATTTTGGCAAGTTCCACCGCCACATATGCCCCCAGGGAAGCACCCACTATGAAGATATGCTTCTTTGGTACCCCCATCTCCAATAAGCTATCAATTTGCAAGGACATCTTTTGGGCATACTCGTCTTCTTTAGTTCCTGGCATTCGCCGTTCGCTGATCACTATGAACCCACGATTGGCCAGTGAATCCAAAATATCATTGTATTTGTAATAACCATACCTTGGACTCCTGGCATTCACCCCAAGGTCCTGAACTATTCCACCGTGAAGGTAAAACATAAACCTGTCCAGGCTATCAACATTGGCTGGGACATCTTTTCGTATGACCTGGGCATTGAGATCCAGATCGGTCACCATTATTGTCAGGGCCGCAATCAAACAACTTATCTTGATGCTTGTCAGTTTAGTGTTGTAAAACAGGAATTTTTTCATTGGACACCTTGATCATTTGCCTCTGAGCTAAGGTATAAAAGATAATGTCCAAAATTTGATCTTCAGTTAAAGTTTTTCTGTTGAGTATCAGGTCGTAGTATGAATCGTTGTGCTCAGCATGGATCAACTTTTCAAACCACTTACTTCTTTTCCCATCCATCTCGATGCACAGTTCACGGGCTTTATCAATAGGGATGGAACGTTTGGTGCTCACTTGTTTGGCACGCCAATCCAGTGGAGCAATCAATCGGATATGCAATGCATGAGGTATGCGCTGCGTAATGCTGGCACCTCCTCTTCCAACGATGATCACATTTCCCTGATGCGCATATAGCGTAATGACATCATGCAGTGTCTCCAGCACTTTTTCGGTAGCTACATAATGCTGGCTAAAGGAAGAAAAGAGATCATCCACCACAGACTCAGGACCTGGAGCCATAGCGGAACGGATCTTCTGCACACTGACATGGAGTTCCCTGGCGGCATCTTCCAATACCTGCTTATTGATGTACTTCCATGGTCTTTTGCTGGCTTTCATTTCTTCTATGCTATGAATGATCCGTAAAGCAATCGGAGTGGCATCACAGCCGTGTTCTCTGGAGATGGTGATGACTGGTCCCGGAATATGCGACTGATCTCTTTGGCGATCGCGCTCTTCCATGTAGGTTTTTAAATCAATTTTCATGACGGAATCCCCTCCCAGGATTAAGATATTTCACAATTGGGCTATACCTATAATATAATCAATTTTACGATGAGATTGATCTATTTTATCTTAAAATACTCTCTCAAAAAAGACAATATTATCAGGTAGCCCAATCCCCTAATACATCCTTCCGGAAAACGGGTTATTGTTGCGTTCTTCGATTTCCGCTGGCTTGAGTGATGGCAGGCCCACCTCCTTTCTGAATGTATTCACACTTTCCGGATCTACTTTACCGGGATGGTATCCGTATTTACTGAATCCGTTTGTCTGGATGGAAATAAAATCTTCAAAAGGTGCCCAAAAAGATTTGCTCACTCGACCTGAGGCGATCTCATTATCTATAAAAGGTTTGAAAAACTCCCAAACATAATGGTCTGTACCAAAGGTGCCCCTGTGGTGCCAGAGTAGGATCCAGGCGTTCTCCTGCCAACCATTCTCTATGCAGATCTCCCTGAGTCTTACAAAGTTTAAGGAATCAACAGTTTTCATTATAGCCGATTGATAATTTTGGAGGGCCTCATCTCTTTCAGGAAATAATATTGCACTGTACTTTTTAATGGCTTCTTCGTCACCTGTTGCCTGAGCCTCAAAGTAATGATCGAACGCCTCTTCTTTCTGTTCGGGTGTAATACCAAGGCTATAATCAGGCAAAATGCGGGCAAACTGATCCTGCAACTTTAGCCGTTCAACTTCCAGGTATATGGCAAGATCAGGCCTTGTTTGATAAAATTTGTTCCTCAGTGTTGAGAAATTCTCATTAATGAATGTCAAATGTTCCTCCTGTTCAAATACCGGATCGAATCCCAGCAGGTCCTTCTTTGAGATATCGGTGTGCAGAATTGCCTCTGAAATCCAATGAAGGATTTTGTCTGACTGATTGAGATGATGTGCACAAAGGGCGGCATTCAGGTAATCGCCTGGTTTTCCTTCCTTTTGTGTGAGGGCAAGTTCAAAGTGCTGAAGTGCCGCACTGTAGTTTGCTTCCTTCATTTCCCGGGTAGCTTGTAAAACATGCTTTTGGTACAACTCAAACTTATCCGGGTGAACTCCGCCCAGGTGGTGATGGCCGATATAAGCTAATGCTAGTGTAAGTGCTGAAAGTGCTATCAAAAGTTTCATAATCAATGTTCATTGTTTGCCTACAAAGCACTTTGTTTAAGTTCCTAATTAGGCCAAACGTTAAATGAACATTCCTGAATAACCAGTGAAAAACCTTAATGAAATCTTAAAAACCTGAAAAATCTTCTTCAACAAAACGGATATTGCTAGTTTGGCCATTATGAAGCTCAGCTGGATCATTGGTATTGTTACCGGATTTTGTCTATTGTTCATCATTGCATGGCAGATTCATCATTTCCAAAAAATCCATTTGGAAAGAAATGCGCTTGAGACACTGCAGATCAAAGAATCCATTAATGAATTGCTGCCTTTGATGAGAGCAAACCCCGCAATAGGCGAAAACTTACAATTACTTTCGGAGGGACGGGTCCCTGTCTCACTCTTCAGTACCATCTCCCAATACCTTGATGAGGCCTTAGGCAGCAAAACATCATATCAATATCACTGGGCCCTCTGGATGCCGGATCGGGATACTGCCTTGGTCACATCAAGTAAGGAAAAACCGCTTGCTGCCTGGCAAAATTCCACGATTAAAAAATGTTTCTCCTGCTTCATTCTTGTCAGTTTTCCTGAGGAAATCGATAGGGAAGGTATGGTAGTGAATCACACGGTGGCAGAAATGACCCGCCTGGGATGGGATAAAGATGACCTTATCTATTTTTCCATGATCATAGCATTGGAAGAAGGACTTGCACTGGAAGATATGTTTATTCTTATCATTATGTTGCTGCTTGGTGTTACACTTGCAGTAGTGCTGATCATCAACATCCGACAGAAAGAGCTTATCCGACAAAAGGAAGATTTCATCAACCACCTCAGTCATCAGTTCAAAACTCCTCTTGCATCCATCAAACTGGGAATAAAAATGATGCTGAATGACCAGAAATCAGATCATAAAAAGATGCTTCAACTGGTAAATATAGAAAGTAACAGACTTGATAAACATGTACAAACGGTGTTGCAATGGCTAAAATCAGATGCCCGGAGATTTGAGGTACAAATGAAAGCACTGGACCTTAACCGTCTGATTAATGAAGTCATTGCTCAACTCCGACCGCTTTTTGAAGAACATGAGACGAGCTGTCAGTTTTCAGCGCACCAGGAGTCAGTGATTTTTGGAGATGAGTATCATCTGAGCCTGGTCTTGTTTAACCTCATTGAAAATGCCATTTCCCACAATGAAAAAGGTGTATCCATAAACATTGGCATCCAATCGACTCAGGAGGCTGTTGCATTGAACATTCAGGATAATGGCCATGGATTTGATGTGAAAGAGGCGCTATCTTCGAGGAGAAGCCTGGGGCTGCACTATGCATATAAGGTGATGAACTCACATATGGGTGAGCTGGTCATCAATTCTGAGCCAGATAAAGGCACTGTGGTAAAACTACTCTTTAGCAGGAAACAATGAACAGAAAGATCCTATTGGTAGAAGACGATCAGAGTTTCGGGTACATCCTGAAAGAATACCTCGGACTCAAGGGTTATGAAGTGGTCTGGCAAAAAAGTGGAGAGCAGTTTGAGTCAGTCCTGCAAGAAGGTGATTTTGTGCTTGCCATTCTGGACATCAACCTTCCGGGGATGGATGGGTTTGAACTGAGTAAAGTACTGGCAGGCCGATTTCCTGATCTGCCATTCATATTTCTTTCAGCCCGGGACATGAAAATAGATCAGTTGAAAGGCTATAAACTGGGCGCTGCTGAATATGTAACCAAACCAATTGATGAAGAATTGTTCCTGGCAAAAATTGAAGCCATATTAAACCGTACAGGTACAGCATCCACTCCTGATCTGTTACAATATGAAGACCTTGTACTGAACTTGCAGAATTCCACTTTGCAGGTAAATGAATCCACCATCTACCTTACCAACAGGGAATGTGATTTGCTCAAAGAGTTGATGAAAGCCCCAGGGCATTTGGTTGAAAGAAATTACCTGCTCACCAAATACTGGTCCACTACAGATGAATTTGCCCGCAACAGCATGGATGTGTTTATCTCTAAACTAAGAAAATACCTGGGTGCCACTTCTGTGGAAATAAGGAATCAGCATGGCAAGGGATTTATTCTGGAATAGGCCAACTCACTGGTTCCTGAATGTTTGAATTTGATCGGTAAATACAATCTCAAAGGTCGTTCCGTTTTCATTACTGCTCACGCCTAATTGGGCGCCATTTTTTTCAATCAATTCCTTGCAGAATGTAAGCCCCAACCCTGAACCCTTTTCTCCGGAAGTTCCAGCCGTAGGGTTAATAATATCACCCTGAAGGATCTTTTCAAGGTTTTCCCTGGAGATTCCAATTCCTGAATCACTGATTTTAATTGAAATTTTACCATCAGCAGTTTTAAATGAACTCAAGGTGATTTGTCCCTGGTGAGGCGTGAACTTGATCGCATTGTGAACCAGGTTTCTCATCACGATTTGCATGTGGTTGAAGTCGGCAATCAGAAACTGTTCCTGAAAGTCTGTCACCACCTTTAAGTGTTTTTCTTTGATCTGCCCCCGGAGTTCATCCGTGATCAATCTTCCAAGTTCGGAAAGGTCAATTTTTTCCTGCTTACTCCTCAGTCCATCCAACTGCAAAATGGACCATTCCAGCAAATCATCGATGGTCCTTTTGAGGGGCTCAAATTTTTGTTGAAGCGCCCCTACATACTTCTTAAAATTCTTCTTTTCGATGTATTCATCAAGGCTGGAGTTGAGTAAAATCTGGAAATTATTCAGCGGATTCCGAACATCATGTGCCACAATGTTGAACAGCTTATTTTTTACTTCATTCGCCCTCTTTAGTTCCTCCGTGATCCCTTCCAGCCTGGTGACATCATAAAGTGCTACGGTTACATATTGTACATTTCCTGACGGATCGAATACGGGCACATACTTGCCATCTGCGATGATTGTTTTTCCGTTTAGCATAGGCGTTTTCAAATGAAACTCTACCGTTTCACCGGCAAGTGCTTTTTCCAGCATGGGCTGATATTTACTTACATTTTCTTGGGGGATTACTTCATGTAAGTATTTACCAATGATCTCATCTCTGCCTTTATTGAATGCTGCCTCATAGTGAACATTTACCATGGAGTATTGTCCCCGGGCATTGAAAATACCTATATAAATGGGCACATTATCAATCAAAGTATAGAGCAATTTCTTTTGTTGATCTGTATCAGCAATGGTTTTTGTAAGCACCCGTTTGAAGGTGACATTGAAAGTATACAACACCACAAACAGGATCACCACATTGATCATGATCAAAATCATGCTGACATCCATATCAGGTGACATGTAATTAATTTTGACAGCTTTTACGATTACAGTAATGATTACAACAACAATCCCTACTGCTATCTCCAACCAGTCATCAAATAAAAACAGGGCACCCACAAAAAGGGCATATAGTATATTTTCTGTGTCGGTGAATCTGCCTGATTTGAAGGCATTGATAGAGGAAATTACAACTACCACAATGGTTACAGACACGAAGTAAAGCGCCGATACTTTCAGTTTCCCTGATCTATTTAACAGAATAATGGGAGCATACAGGACAATGGCACTCAATAAGATGACCATATTGGTATAGATTCCCAGCAGCCAGTTGACAAAAATTAAGGTGACACAAAGCAAAATGGTAATAGTAACAAACCAACTCATCACCTGCGAACGGGCTCGTTCAATGGCGGTGAGTTTATCAGCATGTTTACCTTCAATAAATCTGGCGAAAGATTTGATCATCGAGAGTTTATGTTCACCCATTATATGGTCCATCATTAATATAGTTAAAAAAGGGGAAATGATTATGGTTATGCCATTTGAAGGGCCTTAAAAAAAATCATGACGCGGAAAGCAAGGAGTCGTTAGTTTCCAGTGATTGTTAGATTCCGTTTCCTATCTTTGGCGTGAAGCAGTAAGAAAATGAACAAAGAAGGTCTCAATCTATCGAATGTCTTTAAAAATCAGAATGAAGCTGGCCCGGCAACAAATGGTGATATTAATAATAGAGAAGATGTCAACTTGTTGGTGAAGACATTTTACACAAAAGTCAGGGCGGATGAACATATTGGGCCTATCTTCAATGAGATCATTTCCGACTGGGACCACCATTTAGAACTACTTACCGATTTCTGGGAGACCAACCTGTTCTTTGTGCAAAAGTACCGGGGTAATCCTGTTCAGGCACACATCGGTGTGGATCAATCGATTGCTCATGAGATTACCAATGAGCATTTTGGTACGTGGTTGAGACTATGGGTTAATACTGTCGATGAACTATTCGAAGGAAAGAAAGCAACCCTTGCCAAAGAAAGAGCGAGAAACATGTCTGGTGTACTCTTCATGAGGATCTTTCAATCAAGAAAGCGCTGATTGCTCGAATGGCAGATGAACATGAACCGATGTACCCTTCCCCTCTTCTGATTCAAATCTGATCTCACCATTGTGCTCATTGATGATGGAGTGCACGATGAAGAGTCCAAGACCGGTACCTACTCCTGGTCCTTTGGTAGTAAAGAACGGGTCAGCGATTTTGTGAATATTTTCCTGTGAAATCCCTTCGCCATCATCAGAAATGGTGACGTGCAGTGCTTCATTATTTTCTCTTATTTTCACTTCAATGTTACCATGCCCATTGATCGCCTGTTCGGCATTGGAGATCAGGTTCAGGAACAACTGGTGTAGCTTGCCTTCATTGCCCTGCACAGGCCTGAATTGTCCATCAAGATTACCCTTTACATTGACTCTTCCTTTTAATTTGATATTCAATATCAATAAACAGTTTTGAATGATCCCGGGTACTTCACAGGTCTCATCGAGGCTCTCGGATGGCTTGCTGTAATGGCTGAGGCTATGTACAATCTTTGTGATTCTGTCAATCCCTTCTTCCACTACCTTGAACAGCTTTGCGCTTTCCTCATCTAGTCCACCCAGGTGCTTACACTTTTCCTCCAACACATTGATGCCACCCCTGATGAAGTTCAATGGATTGTTAATTTCGTGTCCCACTCCAGCGGCCATTATCCCCAGAGAAGCCATTTTTTCTGACTGGATCAGTCTTTGCTGAGCATTTTGCAACTCTTTGAGGGCCTCCTGTAATTCTGTATTTCCTTCTGTAAGTGCTTTGTTTTTATGCTCGAGCTCGATAGTCCGGGCTGCCACGGTCATTTCCAGGTTTTTATTGTATTCTTCCAGTCGTCTGCGCGATTCCTGCAGCTCCTTGAAGTAGCTCCTTTCTTTTAAGTTAAAATACTTGTAAAGCGCAACTGCCAGGACCATCAACACGCCATAAACACCCAGGATGTAAGCCAATTTCGTGTAAAATTCTGACCATACGATGGATGTAGATACATGCACAACCAGGTCATGGTTCAAACCTGAAAGTGGTGTCTGAACACCATAAACCTTATGCCCTTCAAATTGATTGTTGGCAGAGAAACGAATCATTTCATCAGCTTCACTGATTATTTCTTTGTCCAGGTAAATATTGGCCTCCTTTTTCAGGATGTCTCCAAACTCCGTGGTTTCCAAAGGAAAATAGACCTGGTTGACATTGAAGTATTTGTTGATGAGGTGAACGCGATAATGTTCATTAAACCTAAAACTGGCCAGTGCCCGATGGAGACCACTATAGTCTATTGCTGTAGTATTTACAGCCACCATGACACTGTCTTCATTCACAATAGGAACACGGACAGGCAGAATCCAGTCGTTCACATTTGGGAAATAATATGACTCTCCAATCACAATCCCGGATTTTTCATTCACCAGGTCAAAGGACCTCCTGGAATTGGGTGAAAGCCTGAGGTTGGGTAACGAATCATTGGAGGCCAGGCCTGTAAATGTGCTGATTTGTCCATCGGTTTCAGCGTACCCAAAGGCCAGCAGCTCATCGTAGTAACTCAATGCTTCTTTGGCATAAGCCAGTCTTTCTGCTGCTTTGTTGGGACCGGTGATTTCTGATATTCTTTTACCAACGCTGGTCAGGGTAAGCTCCCATTGCCTGAATGTAAGCTCATAATAACTTTTGATCACACCCGCAGTGTAATTAAGGTCTGCCAGTCGATCATTTTTAATTTCCCGCCAGGTACTAAAAATCAGGTATGCTGTGAACAGTGTAATCCCCAGAAAGATATAGAAGAACATTGTCCGAAGCACCGACCTTCGCTTTTTTTGTTCGCCCATTTCGTTTGTCTTGCGTAATTAAATTTAATGAAACAAATTTAGTATTGTTCTACCAAATGAGAATGAATCACCTTAAATAGAATGTAATGGTTAACACAATTAATAAATGGAACTGGCCCATTCCAGCATTTTTCGTGGCTGCTTGATTTTTATCACCTTACCCTCAATTTCGATCAACTTTTCCTCTTTGAATTCTTTGAGTAGCCTGCCCAGACTTTCTCTGGCTGTTCCAACAATATTGGCCAGATCTTCGCGGGACAGCAGTATCTCTCCTGCCTGTTCCAGGTATTTTTGCTCCAATACCAGCAGAAATAATGCGAGCCTTTCCCGGAGGGGTTTCTGAGCCAAAACAGTAATGGTATTTACCAATACCCCAAATTCATGACTCATATTCTGAATGAGCAGCTGGTTTAATTGTGGAATTTGATTAGTCAATTGTTCGAAATCAGATTTTTTCACAAAAAGCACATGGCAATCTTCTAATGCTTCACATGAATCTTCATAGGGTTCATCACACAGTAGCGCATGATAACCCATCAGGTCACCAGACTTGTAGATATAAAATATCTGATCCTTCCCATCAAGACCTGTCTTATAGACCTTCGCTCTGCCACTTTCAATCAGAAATGCTCCAGTTGGAATTCCGCCTTCATAAAATATTAATTTGCCCTTCTTAAAAAGCAAAGGCTCACATTGGTCCAAAAAAAGATTCCGCTCTTTTGTGCCCAGGGAAGAAAGTATTTTATCACTTTCAAAATCAAATTTCTTTATATCTATTTTCAACGTCGTGACTATTACCTCTTCAATTTGTAACATCTATCACATTTTTACAAAACTAAAATCCTATTAATTGTAGTATGCTCCACTTTCCTTTGTATCGTGATCCGGAATAATTCCATATTAATTGTACTGGCTCTGGCACTGCTTGGTGCCATGAGCATTTCAGACTCGCGCCTTTTATACCAGGAAATTGACGAACTGGTTGAAGGGCGTGAACTGGAACGTGAGGAATTAAAAGAAGGTGCAGAATCCGGAAAAGACTGGATCAAACTGTTGATGTCTGGCGGTACTGATTATATCCATCAGCAAAGCATCTGTCACCTGCCTGATAAAATAGGATTTCACATCCAGGAATCTAATCTGGAGCAGTCCCATTTTCATCAGTCGCTGGTTCCCCTTTATCTCTTGCATTGTTCGCTCAGGCTTGATGTATAACAACCTTCAATTTCAAGCTACATTTCGCAATTCCCTGCACACCTGAACAGGGACAATTTCCTATTAATCAATTGGTCAATTGAGTGCCGGATGGTAAGAATTGATCTATAAAACGAGCATAACAATGATTAAACATAGATTTGCTGAATCAATCAAGCATGTAAAAAGAGATGCCCTTGCCGGAACGGTGGCCGGGGTTATGGCTGTGCCCCTTACCGTGGGCATTTGCCTGATGTCGGACTATCCTGTGATGACAGGGCTGTATACGGTGATATTTGCAGGCATCATTAGTTTCATTACTTATTTATTCAAACCGGGCAACTACACCGGAATGCCGGGAGTGGCCGCAGGTCTGGCACCTGCACTGGCGCTGGGGGTGCATACTTTTGGTATGGAAAACATGCCGTTTGTCATCATGCTCACGGCATTGTTTCAGGCGATTGTCTGGAGGTACAAACTGGAGAAATTCATCCTACGAGTGGTACCCCATTACCTTGTAGAAGGTTTACTGGCCGGGGTAGGTCTAAAAATCGCTCTCAAATTTCTTCCATTCCTGTACGACATTGAACATGAAACTGATACCTGGCTCAACCTGGAAAGAGAACTGGTCATCCTGCTAAGTGTGATCTCTTTTATCTCATTTGTTTTACTATTCAAATATTATAAAAAACACATGCCGGCACTTCCCTATTTCGTGATAATGGTCACCAGTGTGGGGCTAAGCTTTTTTATTCCGCTCCCAAAAATCTCCATAGACGCTGTTCCTTTTGAACTGACACTTCCATTACCACATCTCGATGGTCTCGATCAAAGTGAGACACTCTGGGTACTGTTTAAGATGATCGGCTATGCCATGATGTTAGGCACTATTGATGTCATAGAGCAGGTAATGAGCAATGTGGCTATCGAGAAGATGGACCCAATGAAAAGGAAGGCCAACACCAACAACAGTTTACTGGCCATTTGGATTGCCAATATGGGCGCAACCTTCTTCGGTGGCATGACCAACCTGGATGGCCTGGCAAAAAGTACAACCAATACGGTAGCCGGAGCAGTAACAAAGCTCTCTAATGTTTTTACCTCGCTGGTGATTCTAATAGTAGTACTTTTTCCAGTACTGCTCACTCACCTGCCGGAGTATGCATTAGGTATCATCATGGTTTACTCCGGATGGAAAATGATCGCGAACATCACCAATGTAAGATCGGAAGGAAGGTACGCACTGATCATGGCAGGTATCTGCGGTATTCTTGTATTTGAATTAGGCATATTTGAAGGTTTACTTTTGCTACTTTTGGTACACACCACCATCCAATACATTTTCATGAGGCGCACCGGAAAATCCTCAAGAGATGCATACCTGGCATTTATCTCCCTCTTTCGTGAGCAGTCTGCTACTTCAAAACTGGAAACTACTGATATAATGGCCGAACCTGGTGTTCCTGTGATGAATAAGTGGGTGAAAGCAATAAACACACATGATATTGATGCACTGATGTCGGTTTACAGCGAAGAAGCATTGATGATCCCGGCATTCTCCACCAGAATCAGGTCAAACCAGGCTGAAATACGGGCGCTATATCTGGATTTATTTGAAAAAAATGACCTGGAAGTGATACCCCGCAATGTGAGTTCCATCATCACAGACGGTGTTAAGGTGGACAGTGGGCAGTACCAGCTCAAATGGAAGAGTGATGGTTTTGATGACTCGAACGATCTTAGGTTTTCAATGGTAATCGCTGATGGAAAAATTGTTTGTCACCACGCCAGTCTGGAACCAGGCACATCCAAATCGATTTCCCATCCAGAGGCATACGATAAACTTTCAGTGGAATAGTTGGCATCAGGGGTATGGCCAGGGCTATACCCCCAATTTTATTTTGGTAGTCGTGTGATATTGTATTTTCTTTATCACATGTCTAGAATTATTCTCATCCCTGGTCTGGGTGCTGATCAGCGGGTGTTTTCACGAATTGGGGAACTGCCTGCTGAAAAACTGCCTTTAGACTGGTTGCCAGTAGTAAGGGACGAGTCATTTCCATCCTATTGTCAAAGATTGATTGATCAATATGGCATATCCTCAAGTGATCATCTGGCAGGCTTGTCTTTTGGGGGATTGGTTGCCCAGCAGATTGCTGCAATGAATGGTAATGCTGCGGTGATCCTGATTTCCAGTTTCAGGGATAGTCGCGATTTGAAGTGGCTATTCCGAGGAGGGCTAAAAAGTGGTGCTTACAGGCTGGTGAAGCATTTCAGGTTTAAAGCCACAGACTCATGGGCAGCTGCCTATCTCAATTCCGGCAACAAGGAAAGTAAACCACTTTTGCAGGACATGCTTCAAAAAACTGATCCGAATTTGTTTTCCTGGTCTTTACATCAGATTGCAAAATTCAAGCAGGTTCCTGACCCGGGCTTCAAAATTCATTCATTGATTGGTAACAGGGACAGAATAGTAAAAATGTGGGATCATGAGCACCAGGTGGTCATTGATGGAGGGAGTCATTTTATGGTTTATGACCAGGCTGAGGCAATCACTAAAGCACTGAATTCATTAACTTAATCATAGCCAAATCAGTAATGAACTATAAGAACATGTTGGAAGACATTAATTTTACTATAGCTACAACTTCTGATTCAGAAGATATCCTTGACATGATGGATGCGTTCAATGCCATTGATGGCTATCCATTTGACCGGACAACCCGATCAGAAAACCTTCATGAATTCCTGCAAAACGATCAATTGGGAAGGCTTTGGATGATCAGGCACCAAGATCAGGTGATAGGTTATGTTGTCATTGCTTTTGGGTTTAGTTTTGAATATGGTGGGCGGGATGCTTTTATCGATGAGCTGTTTATTAGTGATGACTTTAGAAATAAAGGAATTGGTAAAAAAACAATGGATCATATTGCTGCCCAAGCGCCAAAACTGGGGGTCAATGCGATTCATCTGGAAGTGGAAGGACACAACACAAACGCCAGTAGGCTATATCTTTCGAAGGGGTACCAGGGCAATCACAGGATGTTGCTCACTAAAGTAACTGCCAGCAAAAAGGACCACAAACAAAGCGGTCCTCAATCTTAATAACTGCCTATTTGCGATCAGGCCGGACTCACTTCCACGACATAGCTATTGCCATTGGGGTTTGAATCCGCAAATTGGAAATTTCCTCCAAATTGAAAATGGTGTGCACCCACTGCCGGGTCATCCAGGTATACCTGACCGGTATCAAGATCCGCATCTACAAATACCGCATTAAAACCTACTCCCCTTGGAGCGAAAATCACTGATGAGTTGCCCATACTGATCAGGCAGGATTCACCGTTTTGAATTTTTGACCCAACCGGAGGGTTAATGCTCCAGGTTGCATCATCATTCACCTGGCTAATGTTGGTAAAAACAATCACCTTGCCTGTATTATTTACAATTTCGCAAGAAGCTGACATTGACATGATAGTAATAATTTGATCTGTTCCTACTCTGTTTTGGTTTTTCGGATTCCACCTTGCAAACACGTATCCATTTATTATTGGTGTGTATGGTTCAAAATTGCGGAACTGTTCAACAATTTTGATACTGCAAAAGTGTGATTATGATAAATACCACAATTACGCAACCAGTCTATAGTCACACAGAAATCATCTGATTATCAAGGAGTTTTAGGCCTGAAAGGAAATGATGCCAGTGGCCCCTAAATTTAAAAGATGGGATATTCTATACGCGTTTTGCAAGGAAATTTTATTAAATTATATACATCACTTTAACCAAAGCCAACGCCATGCCTAGTATCATTTGTAACAGTCTTGTGGAAAAGGACTCCTATTACACCTATAAAATTGGAGCCGAGGGAGAAACCTGCAAAGTAGACATTGAAAGAAAAATTGAAAAATCCCACGTCGAATCAGTCACCAAGTTTCGCCCCTGCAAAAATGGCAATGACCGCTATTGCATTAAGATAAAGTTGTCGTTGTTTGATTAGGGGTTAAAGAGACCGAAGACCGAAGTTTTGAGGGTGCATAGTAGCGGCGTCTGCTTCTTAGATAAAAGTGCCTTTTCCGTGCTGTAAGGTCTTTCGACCTGACAGTGCTTGTTGTCATGGAGTTCTGTACTTAAAGTGCCTTTTGGGTATGTGGGGCTGCTGCTTAAAAGACCGGAGACGGAAGACCGAAGACCGAAGTTATATTTATGCAGGGAATTATGGGGGCTGCTTTATTTTAGTTAGGAGTTGGAAGTTGGAAGTTGGAAGCGCGAAGTTTTTAGTTGGAAGCGCGAAGTTTTTGTTAGTGCGGGGAATTTTTTCCGTGCTGTAAGGTCTTTCGACCTGACAGTACTTGCTGTCATGGAGTTCTGTACTTAGTGATCAGCTTGGCTGAGGTACGGAGGACGGTGAACCCAATGGAATCTTGATAGCTGGTTAATCCTGTTTAATCCCTTATCCTGAAAATCTTGGTTCAGACAATATTCTTGAGGTTGAAGTTAGAAGTTCAAAGTTACTGTTACCGTATGGAATTTAAGAGCTTCATTTGAAAGACCAGGAGATGGAAGATAATTTTGGGGCGCAATGGAAGTCGTTATTGCAACTTCTCCTCTTTAAACCACAAACAAAATTTATATTTGTATCATGGTAGACATGATCAATAAGTTTTGGCAATGGATGGGTTTCACTGCATCGTCTGTTGTGATGACCAATGAATTTGGCAACATCATTTTTGTAACCGACAAGGAGCAGTACTGGCACATGGCTCCAGATCAGCTGTCATGTACCATGGTGGCACCCAGTACCGTGATTTGGGAAATGGTGAAGGAGGAAGAAGCGTTTAAAAACAACTGGGACATGAGTACCATCATCTCTGTTGCAGAGGAAAAAATAGGGCCCCTGAATGAAGGTGAAGTCTATTGTTTAAAACTTCCGGCTGTTCTGGGGGGATTATATGATGCCGAAAACATTGGTAAAATATCTCAGGAAGCCCTGATCAGATTCAGTGGCGAAATGGCGTATCAGATCAAGGACCTTCCCGATGGAGAAAAAATCAGTTTTGATATTTAGCGTATCACCGAAAGTACTTGATTAATTGATGATTTTACTAATCGAACCTAATTGTTCCCAAATCTAATTTTGAAACAGCAGAATGGGCATGTCAAAATTCTAAGCACCCTATTTTAAATGGGTTTAAATATCACATATTACGAAATTGCAATCAAGTTGTGAGAAAAAACTCAAAGCGCTCTTCTGCAATGCCTGGTTGCTCACTGTTTTCCAGTACACATTGATTTGCTTATTTTGAGCACTGGCACAATTGATTAATTTGGTTAATTGACTGAAGTATCCTGCAGAACCCATAGCCATTGAATCCAGATTTATATAAATATTTAAAACATCAGATAATTTCAGATGTTTCCGTACATCACCTAAAATTTCCCTTAAATTTTTACCTCCTGAAACAGGTTTTGGGGCTCTTCTTATCATCAGCAGATTTAGTGAGGGAGACAGGGAGCATAAAATTTTCAGGTGATTTGAATACTTTTGGCCTGATTTGATTATTGCAGGTTCCAGGAAAGATTTTACGCCGTATTTGGTTGAAGATGTATCCATGTCTATTTGCTGTTTGAAAGTAAAGAATTGTTACCAAAAGAAGTACTGGAGTTTTCTAGGGAAAGCTGGGTATCTTCAACTTTTAGCTCAACGTCCAATATTGAATAGAAATTACGTTCTGAAATGGTCTCTGCGTTCAGTATGAAACAGATAACTATGAACCCTAGAGGTTCTTTCAAAAATCTAATTAACTTCATATGCTTCATATTTTTTGCCATATTCAAAGCTACTGAAGTCGATATCAGAAATTGAGCGTAATATAACTATTCAGGTAAATGTGTGTTTTACGTAATACAATTACCACATATACTTAGTAAGTTTTTGTCAACACAAAAATGAACTGAACGTGCTATAAGTTATAAATGAAATTAGTGTGGCAGGTTATTGACTTTGATCCAATAGTTGGCTAATTGTGCAATAAGATTCTGGAACTCATTGAAATCAACTGGTTTGATGACAAAACTGTTAACATAATGTTCATAGGCCTCAGCAATGTCACTATTTTGGTTGGATGTGGTGAGCATCACAATTGGGATGTGCTTCAAATGCGATTTTTTGATGTTCTTAAGCAGCTCCAATCCATTGATTTTAGGTAGGTTGAGATCAAGCAAGATCAATTTTATATGCTTAAGAACAGTTTGATCAGCGTTTTCGAATAAGAATTTTAAAGCATCTTCACCATCCCGAACCCAATGAATTTCTCCTTTAAAGTCCATGTTAAGCAATGCCAGCCGGGTGAGTTCAGCATCTTCTTCGCGATCCTCTATTAATAAAATATCCACGATGTTACGTTATTCACTATAATATCTTACCACAAAAGAAATAAAAGGGCATTTTGAATGTCTCAATGGCTAACCACTTAGTTCCCTTTATTGTGGTTGTTAACTTACATGACTGTAGTCATATAATGTTAAACACCGCTAATATAGACATTTCTAATCCTTTTCAAACTTCTCATTACTTTTAGGCAACCGAAATGTAAAAGATGCTCCGTTACCTATACTTCCTTCGGCAAAAATTTCCCCTCCATGTTTATCAATTATCTTCTTGACAATTGCCAGACCTACCCCGGTTCCATTGAATTCCTGCTCTTTGTGTAACCTTTGAAATACTCTGAAAAGCTTACTCGCGTAATCAGGGTTGAATCCGGTCCCTTTATCCCTTATCTGGTATTCGTTGTAATCTTCTGTTTCTGAAGATGTTATAGAAATATCAATTGTTTCTTTACTGGAAGAATATTTGAATGCATTTGAGATTAAATTGACCCATACCTGACGTATTGTTCCAGGGTCTCCATAACAATCTTGAAGCGTTGGAATGTTTATGAGTAATTTATGGTTAATGTAGTTGGTAACTTCTTCTCCTATAATCTCCCTCACCAATTGGTCCATATTGATGGATGTCTTTGAAATATCCGAAGTGGATATCTTTGAAAATGCGAGGATATCCTTAATCAGCACATCCATTTTCATGGCATTGGTATTAATGTAGTTCAGCCAGGTTCGTCCCTTTGCATCAAGGGTATCTCTATGATGCTGCAACAGTAAGTTAGAAAACCCCTCGAGCGCTCTAAGAGGAGCTCTTAAGTCATGAGAAACTGAGTAACTAAAGCTTTTCAATTCTTCATTTGCTTCCATCAGTCGTTGCTGATTTCTTTTCAACTGCTCTTGTTGGTGTGATAATATTTGATTGGACACCCTGAGTTCTTCTGCTTGAAGCCTTACCTTGTCTTCCTGATTTTTCTGAATCGTTATATTTGTCGATATTCCGCAAACAAGTGAAACCTCTCTCCTCTGATTATATAATGGAAATTTAAATGTTAGGTAAACCTCAGCATGGTCATCTGAATTTAGTACTTCCTCATATTGGATCAATTTCCCATCTTTGATCACTATCTGATCAGTTCTCTTCATATAGGATGCCAAATCCTTTCGAAAAACTTGTCTATCGTTCCTGCCAATTACTTCATGCCTCTCCTTCCCAAAAACTTTCAGAAACTGATTGTTTACTAATATAAATTTTCCCTGAGTATCCTTCACATAAATTACTGAAGATGTATTTTCAACAATTCCTTCCAACAGGTTCTTCTGTTCCGCCAACTCTTTTGAAATCTGCTCTAATTCCGAAGTTCTGTGTTTGACTTTATCCTCCAGATTGGCATTCAGATTCTTAATTTCCTGTTCAGCTTTTTTTTCAGCAGTAACATCGGTAATCACAGTCAACGACCGAACAAAATTTCCTTCATGATCTAATTCAGGTATTGCAGAAAGTAAAACATCAATTATTTCACCAGATTTTTTAACAAATTGCAGAGGAACATTTCGAACCGCCTTCGATTTAAAAAACTGTGGCAATGTTAATTGCAATGAGTTTTTTCTTGATTCCTTGGTCATAAATTCCAACACCTTTCTTCCGAGAACCTCTCCTTGCTCATACCCCATAGTTTCCAACCAGTAATCACTAACACTCAATAAATTACCTTCTTCATCTATCGAGTGCATCATCGCGGGTGTATGATCATAGAGGTACTTATATTTCAACTCACTCTCACTCAGATATTCCTGAACCATATTTTCCTTCAAACCAGTGGCAATTATAGCTGTGGCCATCACCATATGTCGGATCTCAGTAGATCTCCATTTACGGGGTTCAAACTGAGAAACACAAACGAATCCAAAGAAAGCTTCATCTATGAATATTGGGCATATTACCATCGCTTCAGATCCCCAACTTCGAAATACAGGTGCCAAATCCTGTGGTGCCCGGTTAGTTTCATCATACACCAATGGATCTTTTTGACTGCCTATTTGTCTTAAAGAGGGTAATTCTGCGCAAGTTAATATTTTGCTGACTGGTTCCCAGAACTTGTCTCCTTCTGACCAATGGAACTTCAGATGACAGGACATTTCTTCCCGGTTTCTTTGAAAAATGAGTATTTGATTTGCATCAAGCGCATTTCCAAGAACATTTAATATTCTGCTTATTTTATTCTTCAGAGGAGTGGGTTTGTTAAACTCAAGAGCTATTTCAGTAAGCTTTGCTTCAAACTCAAGGTTTTCTTCCAAACTATTGATAAGCATACTTTTTTCAGTTACATCCTGGCAGGTTCCTATGATTTTTATCGGCCTTCCATCAGTGTCATAATAAACTCTTGCTCGTTCGTGTACAATACGTTCTTCTCCATTTGTTCTTATAATGCGATGCTGAATGTCGTGTGGTACGTTATTAAGTATGGCATTCTGCATATTTTCATGCACCTTCTGTCGATCATCCGGATGTACCATAGACATGAAGTGACCTAGTCCATCTACAAAACCACTCTCCCCTAATCCAAAAATTTCATGAACTTTATCAGATAGTTCAACGGTATCAGAAAGCATGCAGTAGTCGAAATACCCAAAATCCCCAATATATTGCGCATCTTTCGCATCTTTCAGACTTTGTTTTAGTTTTTCTGTTTTCAGTTCCTCTTCGGTGATGTCCCAGTTCATTCCAATCATCTGTACAGCCTCACCGTCGGAATCGCAGTATACCTCCCCCCTTGATCTGATAAGTCGTAGTTCGCCATTGGGCCATATTATCCGAAATTTTGTCTCGAATTTCTTTTTCCCCTGTAAAGCATTTGCAATTTCATTTTCAGTCCGGTCTACATCTTCCGGATGAATACGTTTTTTCAACCATTCAAAGTCTACCTCACAGGGCTCCACGCCATATAATTTGAACATTTGCCTGTCCAAATCCAGCGTTTTAAATACAAGATCCCATTCCCAAATTCCAACTTCTGCTGTTTCTAACGCCAGGGCCTGCTTCTTTAATCTGGCTTCAAGGTTTAACATGGACACATTGTCCGACAACTGCATCATCTTTTCTCTGCCAATATCCCGACATGTGCCTTTCACCAAAATGACCTTACCACCTTCTCTAACCGGATGCCCGACGATATGAAACCACTTATCTTCACCAGGACCCAAACTAACAGCAAGTTCTAAATCTATCGGCACTAAACATTCAATGCAGGCCTGCAATGCCTCATCTAATAACCTCTGATAATTACTCCGGCAATAACTTTTGCCCTTTTCAATAGAAATTTCTTCTTGTGCCCACCCATTACTACTGTTGTAAAAACGAATTATTTTCGCTTCTACATCCAATTCCCAACTTATGACGGGTAACGGCTGATTGTGCTTTGACACTTTTAAAGCGCTTTCATTAATTTTTCTGATTGGTCTTTTTAGCACAACTGCCGACTCTATTGTTGTCTGCTTCATTAGTTTTTGGTTTGGGTGTGTATCTTTTGATGAGTTGATCAAACCAGTTCTTTCTCCACTGCGTACATGACTAGCCCTGCCACATTCTTACAGCCAGTCTTTTCCAACAGGTTACGCTTATGAGTTTCGACTGTTCTTATACTTATAAAAAGTTCATCAGCTATCTCCTGATTAGACTTTTCATTGGCAATTAATACTAAAACTTCCTTTTCGCGCTCACTAAGAGGCTTTTCGAAAGTGAGGCGCTGCTTTGCTTTTCGTTTGGATATGTTTCTGATCAAAGTATCATAAATTTCCCGGGAGTAGTGATCATCTCCATTAATAATACTTTTCATCGCTTCAAACAACTCAGACTTTGTTACGTTTTTTAGAATGTAACCATTGGCTCCATTTTCAATCATACTCTTGATCTGACCTCCATCATTAAACATACTGAGTACCAACACCTTTTGGTCGGGAAATTCATTTTTCAAAGTTTTCATAAGCTCTATACCATCCATTTCGGGCATATTAATGTCTGTGAGTATCAGGTCATACTTATTGTTTTTCAACAATTCCAATGCCTCAATTCCATTTTCGGCCTCATCAGCAACCTCAAATTGCTCACTGTCCTTTAGGTATGATTTGATCGCATCCCGGATCATTTCATGGTCATCTACTAATAATATTTTATACATGATTGATAGGAATTTTAATTGATATTATGGTTCCATTACCTGGAGTGGATTCAATTTGAAAATCTCCATTAATATTTCTAATTCGTTCTTTCATGTTCCTTATCCCGTTTCCATAATCGGATGTGTTCAAATTGAAGCCAATCCCATCATCTGACAGGGAAACATGCAATACGCCGTTATTTTCTGACAGTTCAACAATTATCCTATTGGCAGCAGAATATTTCGCCGCATTGTTTAAAGCCTCCTGAAGTACTCTGTACAATTGTTTCCCTGAAGTAGGGGCAATTCTTTTATCATCATAATCGGCAATCAGCTCAATCAAGTGAGCATTTGGGGTTCTATCTATAAGCGTTTCAAGGGCTTCAGAAAATGATTGGTGATCCAAAATGGAAGAGGTAAGCATTTTAGAAAGGTTTCTAATATCAGAAATTGCTTCATCCACCAACCCCTTTATTTTTGCAATATCCTTTTCTTCAGCATCCAAAAACATGCTAGAAGCACTTAATTTTTGGCCAACATTATCATGTAATTCCTTAGAAATTCTCTCCCTCTCCTCATCTTGTATGCTTAATAGTGCAATACTTGCCTCTCTCACTTCTGTGGTATCCATCATGGTACCATAGAAAATAGTAAACTGAGGGCCAGGATAAGGCTTTAACACGGTCCTGCTATATCGATAGTCGGTTTCTCCAACAGGGGTATACCTGTGGTCCAGTTCAAATTCGACTAATTCATTAATTGACCGGTCAAACATCTCAAAAAACATTGCCCTGTCCTCTGGGTGAATACAACTGATTAGTTTGGTTTTTGAAATGAAATTTCTATCAGTTCTTAACTTTAAAAGTCTTTTGAAATTGGGTGATATCTGTAGTATGTCATTCTCAGGATCAAATTCGAAACTACCCGATCTGGTCTGGTTTTCAGCTTGTTGAAGAATATATCGATCTTTGGAGTTTTGCTCTTCCAGAAGTCTTCTTTCTGTAATATCCCGCATTACAGCAACTATTCCGACCACCTTAGAATCAATCTCTACAGGTGACTTAATGATTTCAAGGATCTTTCTTTCGCCGATTTCGGTGATGTAATCAGCCTCATAATTGTAGGCGTCTCTTTTGGCAAGCACATGCTGATCTGCTGTATTTGATTCCTCTACATCAAAGAAATGAGATTCTTTTCTCCCTAATGCGTTTTGCAATGTTGTTTTGAAAAAATCACAAAATGCATTATTCGCTTGTGTAATAATTCCATCCGCATCTTTCAGAATAACAAGATCTGTTAAACTATTATATAGTGTTCCAAGAACCTTGATTTTTTCATCCAGCTCTTCCTTAATTTTCACCTTCTCCTTTCTGATTTGCCATTCATTAAAGGCTCGTTCGATGATGTGTGGAATCTTTGTGATGTTTTCTTTTAGGACAAAATCAGTTGCTCCCTGATGGATTAGATTTACGGCATTCTCCTCGCCTATGGTAGATGAGAAAAATATAAATGGAATTTCAGGGGCTTTATTCTTCGCGATATTTAGTATATCAATGCCGTCGAATCCGGTGAGATTAAAATCTGATACTATAATATCCGGTTTTTCCTCCAAAATGGATTCAAATTCCGCTATCGTATCAACGATCGTAATTGAAATATTATCACTGGAAGTTTCAACTATGGATTTAAACAGCTCTACATCGGAAGGATTATCCTCCACGTAGACAACATTGATAGTCATGGCGTAATTAGTTTTTTGTGCGTAGTTAACAAATCCAATTCTTCACTTCATGAAAAATTTCCGACCACATGAAGCTTTGAAGCGAATTGTTTAAAAATACTATGGTAAATGTACAAAAAAGCTAAATACAAGCAATTCTAATTCGATGGTTTGAGGCTTTTTATCTATCAAAGGATGGAATTTGAGGATAACACTTCCAAGCGGAACAAATCCTCATAGGAAACAGCTCCAATCAGGATTCATTCCATGTTTTCAATATTGTTTAAATGTCACAATAATTAAATGTGCAGTTAAAATTATTAGCGAATGACTTAACAAATTGCTCAATATCGTTATCTCCTTTGGTATTCCAGTAGACAGAGAAGTACTTACCCTGTTCAGTTGCGTCACTGGCTATTTCAGCTAAAGAATGTATCAAAAGTATTCCATTATAATCTGCCTTATCAATATTGATATATACATTTAAGCGGTCAGATACCATAAGGTGAGACCTAACTTTGTGAAGTAAATCCAGGAACCTTTCCATGTGCGTTTTTCCATAGATGTCTCCTTTGATAATTACAAGGTTCATTGTTGAAGAAATAGTGAGTTGCAATTTCTTTCTATTCTCATCCTGATCCTGAGCATTACAATATTTAAATCTTGGAGGTAACCCCGAATGCTCAAGAAAACTTTGTGTATGTGTCATAATCTTTATATTTATTTTGTCTTGTTCAACCATTTGAATTCATATGGTTTTAAGCAAAATTGTGAAATGACATTGGTCAATATGAGCGTGTATTTGGGAAAGGTAATCTTCCGTGAAACTGGTATCCTATTCAGTAAAACACTTAATTCAACCAATTAATTGGATGTTAAAAAGATAGGCCCAGCCATAATGTACAAGCTCGATTGAGAAGCTTATTTATTCTGGATGTTTGGATGGAAAGTTTGAGGATGGGGGTAGTGTAAGCCATTGCTACAATGGACTGAATATAAAGTGTGCAAATCACCGGGGGATTCAACACAATTTCACCGTATCTTATAAATATGAAACTTCAAACGGGAATTTGCAGAATTGTTGTAAATCGCATCCCAAATCCAATATCTCAGTTTCATACTCTGATTGACAACTCCAGAATACTTTAACCTTCTTTGCTTCCTCAAAAAGTTGATTCAGTTTTTTGATCAAAAGGAAAAGGTATTTAACACCAGTACCACTTATTGTTTCTATTCTAAAATAGATTTTTAGTTCTGATGAATTAATAAAGTGTAAATCAACGTAGGTGAGCGCTTCTTCCAGCCTTGCCCATGTCTCCTTAGCTAAACCATTTCCAGTCACCTTAAGAAGATTAAGCTCCTTTCTATATTTTACAGAAAAGGTTTTTACACCTGAAACCAGAGTGCCGGAACCCGAATTTTTAATAAATCCTGATTCAATATGTTGATTTGATCTGTACTGCATTATAGTTTGTATTCAATGAATTAATGATTCAAAATTCATTGATACACAGCCCAATTATGAGGGTAATTTGCTGGTTGATTTTTTTGCGTATTATTCTTAATCAGCTAGGTATTTTCGCAGTAGAAACACACCAGATGGACCTTTAAGGAATATATAATATTGTTAATCTCAGGTTACTCCACTTTTCAAGACATTATATAGCATCCTGTGCCATAACACTTACTCAGTTAAGTAATTCACGCAAAGATTACAATCAGTGCAATGCGCTAATATCTAAGCACTCCTGTATAGAACTTTGAACTATCAATAATTTAAAAATCTATACAGGCATGAAATTCTTAAAATTCATCAAATCGCCCCTAATATTACTGGTACTAATATTTATCATAATGGGGTTAAATGGCAGCTTAAAAGCTCAAAGACTTGAAACCTCAGTGTACCTTCAAGAAACAGTACTAGGTCTGCAGAAAGGTTATAGTGTAGGGTTTGTAACCAATAATAAGGCAAGAATAGCTGTATTCTATCAATCAAACAGGAAGTTTTCTTTCACAGAAAATGGCAGTGGCAACTACCCATTTTACGGAGGCATCTTTAGCTATGATCTGACAAGTTGCTCCTCCATCATGATGAGAGCCAATCTAAAAGCTGGTATCGTTAATGGTCAGTTTGTATCCATTTCTCCGGAGATTGAAACGGTCAAATACCTCAATAAATATCTGGATGTCTCCGTAGGAGCCGGACTTAGAGCCGGTGCTGCAACTGCCTCTATCAAATTGACTGTGAAACTATTTTAACATTGATAAAATGAAATCTCTACTATCATATATCGGCATATTTGGACTTTTCTTGGTGATATTCACTTCTTGCGAAGATTCAAATTTTGAGCCATTCGAATATTACACCATAAATAAAGGAGCCCATGGTTCCACACCCAAAGTGGAGTTGCTTCAGTCTAAGGAATTGAATTTTAAAGCTATTTTCAATGAATCAGCAATTTACACATCTTCAATTCCGGAAAACCAGCACGATATCAATAAACTCCTTGGATTTTCAGACTGTAATACTCAGCATCATCAGAATAGTGCAAGGATTGGTTGGAGATGGCTTGACGGTAAATTGGAAATATTTGCTTATTGCTATGTCAATGGAGAAAGAATTACCCAGTACCTGGGGGAAACAGCCCTCCATGAGGCAAGGACCTACAGTATAGTCATAACAAAAGAACAGTACGTATTTGAAATGGAAGGATACGACCAGGTAGTCATCCCCAGAAGTAATGTATGTGATAGCGGAGTTTTCTATATGCTCTTCCCTTATTTCGGTGGGGATGAAAAAGCTCCGCATGATATTGATATTGGAATTTTAAGATTATACTAAAGTGCAGCCTGTAAGATTTTGATTATTTCTGATGTGTGATCACTTCCTTTAGTGATGCTGGCAGAAAAGCCGAGGACCTTGTCCCCGGCTTTTTTTATTAGCTGTAACCTCACCGCACTAAGTGTTTTACATACTCATTATGAGGGCTTTACCTAAAATCTACTTTACAAAATTTACGCTCATATCCGGGCGCTGCTTTGGCCAACTTTACATCATAATCAATTAATTAAACACACAGACAAATGAAAACTTTTAAACTATTCGCAGTATTATTCTTTGCCACTTCAAGCCTGGTAAACGCACAAAGCCCGGTGACTACTACTTATTTTGAACAAACCAAAATCGGTGTGAAAACAGGCCTGTTCATGGGGTATGAATTCCAGGGTGGGTATGAAGCCGGAGTGTTTTATCAAAAAGCAATGTCAACTTTCTCCTCATCTGAAGGAGACAATTTACCCCGGTTCTATGAAAAGGAATTTGTGGGGGTGCTGGTTGCTGCTCCTCTGGTATCTGCCCACAAGGTGGACGTGAAATTAAATGCCAGAATAGGTAGCGTCAACAAATTCAGTTTCGTGATCACTCCATCAGTAATCGCCGGATACCAGGTCACCAAGTTCATCACAATTAATAGTGGCTTGGGTGTGAGAGCATTCCGCCCTACGTTCCAGACCGGACTCACCTTCAAGCTTTAATTCACTCACTCTTTTACCTCAATAGCCATGAATACTGTAACCAATTACTCCAAGCCCCTGATCTCTTACAACGCAGATTTCTTCTCGGCATCCAAGGCAGGGTGTCTGAGCATCTCTACCAGCCTCAACCTGGTGGTCATTAAGGGAAATCTGCTCGCCGGACAAACCAAAAAGTTTCAAAGGCTTCTGAATAATGTGGAGATCCACCTGCTGCACCACGGCACATTGAACCTCTTCATCAAGCTGGACCAGGTTGATGCCGATGGTGAGCAATTGCTCGGTCAGTTGATCGATAAACTTAACATGCTCCATTCAAGCTGCAGACGCATTACCATCTACTGGGACGCCAAAGGTGCTCAGACTGTGAAAATGCTAGCTCAAAGGGTCTGCAGCATGGCAAAAAATATTGAGACTCATATCTGTGATTTGGTTGATTGAGGGGATAAGGGTGCCCCGAAGCATCGGGCCCCTTTCTTTTTCACTCAACAGCAATCATGACCTGGATCAAAACCCGGGATAAAATACCATAAGCAACAAAGGATTGTATTATGTCTGGTGTGAAGATCGCCTTACATGGTGATCCCTGATTTGAAAGCCGAGGACCTTGTCCCCGGCTTTTTTTATTTGGCTGACACCTCACCGCACTAAGTGTTTTACACACTCATTATGAGGACTTTACCTAAAATC
This sequence comes from Cyclobacteriaceae bacterium, assembly GCA_965243755.1. Lineage (GTDB taxonomy): Bacteria > Bacteroidota > Bacteroidia > Cytophagales > Cyclobacteriaceae > JANSWY01. Next base: position 64,226 of record CBDEVW010000006.1, on the reverse strand, counting down.
TACTTTACAAAATTTACGCTCATATCCGGGCGCTGCTTTGGCCAACTTTACATCATAATCAATTAATTAAACACACAGACAAATGAAAACTTTTAAACTATTCGCAGTATTATTCTTTGCCACTTCTGGCCTGGTAAACGCACAAAGCCCGGTGGCTACTACTTATTTTGAACAAACCAAAATCGGTGTAAAAACAGGCCTGTTCATGGGGTATGAATTCCAGGGTGGGTATGAAGCCGGAGTGTTTTATCAAAAAGCAATGTCAACTTTCTCCTCATCTGAAGGAGATAATTTACCCAGGTTCTATGAAAAGGAATTTGTGGGGGTGCTGGTTGCTGCTCCTCTGGTATCTGCCCACAAGGTGGACGTGAAATTAAACGCCAGAATAGGTAGCGTCAACAAATTCAGTTTCGTGATCACTCCATCAGTAATCGCCGGATACCAGGTCACCAAATTCATGACAATTAATAGTGGCTTGGGTGTGAGAGCATTCCGCCCCACTTTCCAGACCGGACTCACCTTCAAGCTTTAATTCACTAACCCTTTTACCTCAATAGCCATGAATACTGTAGCCAATTACTCCAAGCCCCTGATCTCTTACAACGCAGATTTCTTCTCGGCATCCAAGGCAGGGTGTCTGAGCATCTCTACCAGCCTCAACCTGGTGGTCATTAAGGGAAATCTGCTCGCCGGACAAACCAAAAAGTTTCAAAGGCTTCTGAATAATGTGGAGATCCACCTGCTGCACCACGGCACATTGAACCTCTTCATCAAACTGGATCAGGTAGATGCCGATGGTGAGCAATTGCTCGGTCAGTTGATCGATAAACTTAACATGCTCCATTCAAGCAGCAGACGCATTACCATCTACTGGGACACCAAAGGTGCTCAGACTGTGAAAATGGTAGCTCAAAGGGTCTGCAGCATGGCAAAAAATATTGAGACTCATATCTGTGATTTGGTTGATTGAGGGGATAAGGGTGCCCCGAAGCATCGGGCCCCTTTCTTTTTCACTCAACAGCAATCATGACCTGGATCAAAACCCGGGATAAAATACCATAAGCAACAAAGGATTGTATTATGTCTGGTGTGAAGATCGCCTTACATGGTGATCCCTGATTTGAAAGCCGAGGACCTTGTCCCCGGCTTTTTTTATTTGGCTGACACCTCACCGCACTAAGTGTTTTACACACTCATTATGAGGGCTTTACCTAAAATCTACATTACAAAATTTACGCTCATATCCGGGCGCTGCTTTGGCCAACTTTACATCATAATCAATTAATTAAACACACAGACAAATGAAAACTTTTAAACTATTCGCAGTATTATTCTTTGCCACTTCTGGCCTGGTAAACGCACAAAGCCCGGTGGCTACTAGTTATTTTGAACAAACCAAAATCGGTGTGAAAACAGGCCTGTTCATGGGGTATGAATTCCAGGGTGGGTATGAAGCCGGAGTGTTTTATCAAAAAGCAATGTCAACTTTCTCCTCATCTGAAGGAGATAATTTACCCCGGTTCTATGAAAAGGAATTTGTGGGGGTGCTGGTTGCTGCTCCTCTGGTATCTACCCACAAGGTGGACGTGAAATTAAATGCCAGAATAGGTAGCGTCAACAAATTCAGTTTCGTGATCACTCCATCAGTAATCGCCGGATACCAGGTCACCAAGTTCATGACAATTAATAGTGGCTTGGGTGTGAGAGCATTCCGCCCCACTTTCCAGACCGGACTCACCTTCAAGCTTTAATTCACTAACCCTTTTACCTCAATAGCCATGAATACTGTAGCCAATTACTCCAAGCCCCTGATCTCTTACAACGCAGATTTCTTCTCGGCATCCAAGGCAGGGTGTCTGAGCATCTCTACCAGCCTCAACCTGGTGGTCATTAAGGGAAATCTGCTCGCCGGACAAACCAAAAAATTTCAAAGGCTTCTGAATAATGTGGAGATCCACCTGCTGCACCACGGCACATTGAACCTCTTCATCAAACTGGACCAGGTTGATGCCGATGGTGAGCAATTGCTCGGTCAGTTGATCGATAAACTTAACATGCTCCATTCAAACAGCAGACGCATTACCATCTACTGGGACACCAAAGGTGCTCAGACTGTGAAAATGGTAGCTCAAAGGGTCTGCAGCATGGCAAAAAATATTGAGACTCATATCTGTGATTTGGTTGATTGAGGGGATAAGGATGCCCGAAGCATCGGGCTCCTTTCTTTTTCACTCAACAGCAATCATGACCTGGATCAAAACCCGGGATAAAATACCATAAGCAACAAAGGATTGTATTATGTCTGGTGTGAAGATCGCCTTACCTGGTGATCCCTGATTTGAAAGCCGAGGACCTTGTCCCCGGCTTTTTTTATTTGGCTGACACCTCACCGCACTAAGTGTTTTACACACTCATTATGAGGACTTTACCTAAAATCTACTTTACAAAATTTACGCTCATATCCGGGCGCTGGTTTGGCCAACTTTACATCATAATCAATTAATTAAACACACAGACAAATGAAAACTTTTAAACTATTCGCAGTATTATTCTTTGCCACTTCTGGCCTGGTAAACGCACAAAGCCCGGTGGCCACTACTTATTTTGAACAAACCAAAATCGGTGTGAAAACAGGTCTGTTCATGGGGTATGAATTCCAGGGTGGGTATGAAGCCGGAGTGTTTTATCAAAAAGCAATGTCAACTTTCTCCTCATCTGAAGGAGACAATTTACCCAGATTCTACGAAAAGGAATTTTTGGGGGTGCTGGTTGCTGCTCCTCTGGTATCTGCCCACAAGGTGGACGTGAAATTAAACGCCAGAATAGGTAGCGTCAACAAATTCAGTTTCGTGATCACTCCATCAGTAATCGCTGGGTACCAGGTCACCAAGTTCATGACAATTAATAGTGGCTTGGGTGTGAGAGCATTCCGCCCTACGTTCCAGACCGGACTCACCTTCAAGCTTTAATTCACTCACTCTTTTACCTCAATAGCCATGAATACTGTAGCCAATTACTCCGAGCCCCTGATCTCTTACAACGCAGATTTCTTCTCGGCATCCAAGGCAGGGTGTCTGAGCATCTCTACCAGCCTCAACCTGGTGGTCATTAAGGGAAATCTGCTCGCCGGACAAACCAAAAAATTTCAAAGGCTTCTGAATAATGTGGAGATCCACCTGCTGCACCACGGCACATTGAACCTCTTCATCAAACTGGACCAGGTTGATGCCGATGGTGAGCAATTGCTCGGTCAGTTGATCGATAAACTTAACATGCTCCATTCAAGCTGCAGACGCATTACCATCTACTGGGACACCAAAGGTGCTCAGACTGTGAAAATGCTAGCTCAAAGGGTCTGCAGCACGGCAAAAAATATTGAGACTCATATCTGTGATTTGGTTGATTGAGGGGATTAGGGTGCCCCGAAGCATCGGGCCCCTATCCTTTTCACTCAAATGAATCCGAATAAAAAAATAAAATAATGTCAGACGCACAGAAAAAAATAATTGGAACCATTTTGGAATACATACAGTGGATGATCATTGTAGGTATTGTACTCATGAGATGTTTAGGGTACTAAAACAACTTTGTTGGTATCAGCAAGGTGATTATAATCAGATCTCGTTTGTAGGAGAGCGCTAACCAAACCGGACTTCAAGTACATTAAATCATGCGACCATTCCGTCTGATTCCATTGAGCAGGCAAGAATTTAAATCAATTTTTTACAGGCAACAAAACCATTTCTCAACGGAAACTCATCCCTCTAAGAAGTTCCTCACAAGCCGAATAAAGCATGAGCAAACTAACAATTCGATTGTCTTTAGCAAGTTCAATTGATCAGACGGAATTTCATGACATTCATTAAGAGATTGACTCTATGTAATTTGTATTATTGGCAAAGAATCTTACGATGAGTGACCAAAATGGAATCCCAACATTGACTGAGCGGAGCTCAGCATTTTTCTGTTTAATAGCAAAGAAAACTATCAGAAAAAACACGAGCTAGACCTAATTCCACTTTTACTAACAAAAGAGGTGTCTGGCAAGCTCAAACTTCTACACCTGCCATATTTTGTGAATCTCGATTTGAGCTTAATCCCGTTAGGGGCTAAGCTTTAATCATTACCTGATTGTATTAAGGTTTAGCAGCCTTGATAATTTCCCGGTGCTAATTCTTTTTATTTTCTATTGTAGCAAAGCGATCAACCTCCGAATACAATTCTACAATGCGCACAATACATTCCTTAAAACCTGGATTATCCCCTCTATCAAAATATCTTCAGAGCATTTAAATGACGCTGGTGTAAGAACCTTAGTCTTCCCGCTAGACTTCCCATTCGGTAAAGCAATCACACTCGTCGCACCTTGACACCAATCATTGGACAACTTTTGAGAAAACGGATACAGAACCTTCCAACACGGAAAGCCCTGAGAAACCTCCCAGGACCTTCACATCCAACTACAAAAATCTCTTTATCATTTCACCCCAGGTAGATTATTTTTTAAACTTCGGCTTACCTGAAGTATTGATTAGTTCTTATTTATTCAATTCAATCAACTTCACTCCTCCCACACCAGAGGCCACATAGAGATATTTTCCCTTGAGTTCGATATGATTTACAGATTCTCCAAAGTCCAAATCCAGTTTACCAACCACCTCAATATTGGCTTTATCATGATCGGCAATATAAATTCCGCCCTCTCCATTGCTTATAAAAACAAGACCATTTTCTGCGCTGACAGCATTGGTAATAGAATTATCACTAAACTCCAATTGCTGTACAAACTCGCCATCATCATCATAAACCAATAACCCAGCATGTCCACCGGCAACATAAATGTATTTATTGGTCACATCCATGGTTATTTTAGATTCCATCTGAGGGTTTCCGTTGTGATAAAACTCTCCTTCGTATTCAAGATCATCTTTTTCCCATTCCATAACGTAACCCGGATCTCCACTCAATGTATAAATCTCCTTACCTTTTCCGGTTACCCAACGTGCATCCTGAATGGGTCTATAGATTTCCATATCAAGTGATCTGCTTAGTTTATACAATCCTCCTCCTAATTCTTTGCTATTTCCTGACGTAACAAACACACCATCATCTAAGACAAATACACTGTTAGCCACATAACTTCCCAGTCCCATTCTTTGATTGTGCCATTCGAATGATTCATTATTTTTATCGAGTTCAATGCGTTCAATAAAAGATGTGTATCCTGGAAGAGAGGAAGTTGACCCAACAATGTAGACGTCCTTGTCTTTCACCATCACCTGGTTGATATCGGCATCTCCCATCACAATTTGAGCCTTCAGCTCCAGGTCCTTATTAATCAAATCAAGCGCCCCCAGGTATTCTTCACCCTGAAAGTTATAACTTACAAGGACCAGATCTCCCGTTCTTTCTACAGACGTAGCTTGCAATATATCACCGTCTACGGATGGAGGAGCTAATTCACCAATAAGTGTAAGTTCCGCATCCACCTTACCGCCCATGCGTCCACTGGATGTGCCTTTAATAATTCGGATGGTTTCATTCTTCTTTTCGAATCTATTCTGAAGTGATTCTGTTAGAATTTGAACCGGCCTTGGTTCCTGTTCTATCAAATTCTCCTCAGCACAGCTCAGCAGGCATAATAGTGCTGAAATAATCAGTAGTTTGTTCATTTTTCTATTATTGTTTTGTTTATTCAAAGTTGAAATAAAGGTCAGATGAAATCATGAGTAATAACCTTAATCCTACTAATGCGGATTACGCGTAGTAGCTAATGAAATACCATGCTGAATTGTAACTCCTGACGCACTCGACTTCTGGTGTTAAATGCTTCTTTATGATAGGTGTAACCTATTTTAAAAACATACTCATCAATTCTTTTGCTAAATGCCACCCCGGCATACCTGGAAGTATTAACAACCCGTACAAATTCAAGCGTGTTTCTGGATATATTTTCACCCCTTCCTGCAGAAAATTCCAAATAGTTGTTTTTAGACCAGTAGTGCCTGTGTTGCAACCTCACGTTGATTAAGGGAGTGGACATTATCTGGTCCAATTCCAACAAATAAACCCGCATATTGGTCCATTCTGATAGCCAGTAATAACCAAAACTGGAAGTAATAAAATCTGTGGATGGATTAAAATTGAGATACTTGTAACCCAATGAAATTTCTGACTGCTTCATTACTCTGTACAATTCAACATAACCAGTTTGGCTGGGTAAAAACTTTCCCTTTGAAGTTCCCAAATCAACATTCATGTATATCAGGCTATCTATTTTCCAGCTTCCAGACAGTTGAAACTGAACGCCTGTTTGATCAAACCTCTTGAAGTAACCTGTTCTTGCGGTGATCTGCAGTTTTTCGCGCCATTTAACACCAGCCAATATTTGGTAGGTCTGCCAGTTTTCGATATCAGAGACCATGTCAAACCTGGAATTAACGCCAGCTGTTAGCTGGACCGATTGCCCTACCAGGTTTGGTATGTTCAGATAAACCATCAACAATATTATTAATGTCTTTTTCATAACTAAATGTTTTTAGAAAATCCTACCCGACTCATCTCTCCCCATGTTTTGCATCCATTTATTTTCTGTATGTTCCCCTGAATGGCCCAAACCAGTTTCTGTGGATAAAGAATGACTGGCTCCAGCATTGCAATGAGTATGGCCAAAAACAAGTTCTTTCTACTGGTGTACTGTCTGTATGTGATTTCCTCGGCTAACAAAACCAACATGGAGAGCATGATTGCATACAGGTATGCCGTCAGGCACAGCAGGGCATAAAAATGCCAGTCGCCTGTTCCCAGAATAAAGCCAATGATTAGACCAACCAATCCCAAAATTTCGATAATGGGTGACAGCCATTCATACATGGTCCATAGAGGTATACTTAATAGACCCAAGACACCATATTTCTTATTGAAAAACAGCTTACGATGGATCAGCAATGTCTCAATGGTACCACGAGTCCACCTGGTTCGTTGCTTTTTCAGGGTTAAAGAATCTTCGGGGGCTTCAGTCCAACAGAGTGGGTTAGGAAGATATACTACTTTAAACTTCTTTTTTCTTTCTATAAGGTACCGTTGCATTCGGACCACCAGTTCCATATCTTCCCCAACTGTATTTACATTATAGCCACCACAGCCAACAATGATATCTTTTTTAAAGAGGCCAAGGGCACCTGAAATGAGCAGAAGACCATTGATTGAACTCCATGCCATTCTCCCTATTAAAAAAGCCCGGAGGTATTCCAGCACCTGAAACCGTGCATATAATGTGGTAGGAAAAGAAACTTTTTCCAATACTCCATCATTAATTGTACACCCATTGGCAATTCTTATAACACCACCGCTGGCGACAACTGTATCATCATCCAAAAACGGTTTGACCAACTTTAACAAGGCATTTTTGTCCAGAATACTATCAACATCGATATTACAGACATATTCGTACCTGGCCTGATTGATACCGGCATTTAAAGCGTCAGCCTTCCCACCGTTTACTTTATCCACTACTTTTAATCTTGATAAAGAGGATAATTTCGATTTATAAACGGCTTTGATCTCAGAAGTAACCAGACCAGTTTTGTTTTGAGGGACTTTAGTTAAATTAAATTCTCTGATTAATTTTTCCAGTGTATCATCTTTGCTTCCATCATTAACAATGATAACTTCAAACTTTCGGTACCTTAGGGAAAGCAGGGATTTTACGTTCTCAATAATAGTGGCCGATTCGTTATAGGCCGGAGCAACCACTGATATACCTGGTGCCATTGGAGAGGATAGGATCACATCATAATTGACAAACCCATTTCTATTAAAATACCGCTTCAGTTCAAATAGAGCTACGATAACCAGTACCAGGTAATATACATATGCTGCCACAGAATATGTGGAAATTATATATTTTACTGTGCTTAGTATATGTTGTATTATATCTTCCATATCTGTATTTGTCTGGTAAATTGATACTCCAAATTTGGGAAGTATATGAGGAGGATATGAGCGCAAAACCCTGATTTAGAGGATTAAGTGTTTCACCTACTATGAGGCCATGATATAGTGATCATCATCCTGATTATCTAAATCAACTGCTGCATCCTTTTTAGCCAACTCCAATATGATTCGGCTTGAAATATTTCTTACATATTGATTTTCACTGTTCAGGTAGATAGAAGCACATTGAATCGCTGTAGACGCAACGCTCACTCTTGCCAGCACCAAAAGGCACAAGCCGGTAATCCTTTCATTTTTACTGACTTTTAGTCGCCTTACCAAAGGACCAGTGCTCTCAAATGACTTTAATCGACCAATTGTTCTTAGTGCTTCAGAAACTACTTTCAGATTGTTGCTCCAAAGCAATTGATGTATGACATCTAACTCTTCGTATCTGCCCAACGCGGCAATTATCTTAAGACAAAAAACCACCTTATCCGGTGAATCTGAGCGTAACCAATTTTCCAGGGATGAAATGTCAGCGTTTGAATTTCTTTGTAAATAGTCAATGACGTTCATTTCTTCCCAGGCAGTAAGACTATAAGGCTCCATATTAAGGAAATACAATGGGTCCTTGCATAATTTCATATAAGCAATATGTGCCTGAGTTCTTACCACCTGATTCGTGGATTTGACCAATTTCAAAATCTCTTCCTGATACTCTACACACTGCATTGAGGAAAGTTCCTGCATTCCTGAAATAACTGTATACGGTTCATGCGATTTCAGTTTTTCCAAACTTTCTTCATGCAATGATAGTGATCTATAGAAGTTTCTGACATTTTGGTTAATGTAGCCTTTAAAAGAATTGTTTAGCCTCATTAATTCCTGAATAAACAGCCTCTTCTGAACCCGGTATCTGGTTAGACATTTAATACCAGACAATGGCTTTTTTGAAGTAAATAAGTAGTGTATAACTATTCCTGTTATAAATGACCTAAATCTTTGATAGTTTCTTCGTTTAATCATTTGAACGGTCCGAAGAAAAAAAACTCCCAGCACGACCATGATGATGATTGCAACAAAAACTATGATGAGGTTGTAAAGTACTGTTACCATTGTTTCAGTTAATTTTGATTTCTTTTGAATACCATTTTTATCAGGTATTGAGATTTTAGTATTAATGAAGTTGGGTTAATTGGATTGGGCAAGTAATCATCAGCTCCTATTCGGTAGGCTTTAATCATTGATGAGTCTTCTCCATCAGCGCCCAGAACAATGAATGGCACATCATTATTTAGCTCTTTTCTTGTGGTTTCCAAGACCTGCAAACCACTCTTAATTGGGAGCAATTGATTGGTGATGACAAGGTTGAAATGCCGCAGAGAGAGCACTTTTTCTGCAACCTTTCCATTGTCTGCCTCATAGACTTCCGCGTGGAGATATTTCTCCAGATGATGGACCAATACTTTTCGTATAAGTTCATCACTTTCACACAACAAGATTCTTGGGGCGATATGTAATTTCTTTCTATTGACTTTGCTTTTCATTTCTGCTTATTTGTCGTTTACAATGTGATTAATAAGGCTTGTGTTTTGATAGATCGATTGACTTTCAGACCAACTCCACCACCAGTTACTTTAAGTTTTGGAACGGACTCATGAAGCATTTCCTGCATTGGTTGTTGAGCCATCGCAGTTCCCAGAATAATAGAGATTATATAAAGTAGTAACACACGCTTTTTCATTGTCTTGGTGTTTTAATATCTATTTCAAAGTTCGAAAGAATGGGTGGGCTAAGGGAGAGGGAAACTGGTACTATGAAATTTCGGTAATTCCATTAAGTGACCTACGTATAATAACTAGTCGGTCTGTTCATCTTGATGGATGTCGTGATTTTTGTTACATAAGAATCACATTTATTCCCATATCATCAATCTGGTAATTTGTCGAAATTTAGGTTGGATGATTATCGACTAAACCAATCAGCGCTATGAAAAAACTTCTTGTTGTAGATGACCATGAAATAGTACGAGATGCTATTCGGTTCTATTTCGAAGATGATGATGAATTTGAAGTGTCAGGTGAAGCAAAAAACGGAAAGGACGGTCTGGAAAAACTGAAGGAGGATAAGTTTGACATCATACTTACTGATTACAACATGCCTGAAATGGATGGCCTTGAATTTGTCACCAGAATTAGAGAAGAATACCCCGATTACAAAATACTTGTTCTGTCTATGGTAAATGAAGCTGCTCCAATTAATAAAATGATTGCCAGGGGAGCAAATGGGTATGTACTCAAAAATTCCCCTAAGGAAGAGCTTGTAAAAGCGATCAATGTCATATTATCGGGTGATGACTACTTCGCTGAGGATGTATATAAGTCAATTGTAAACCATATTGCCGGAAGGAAACCGAAACAGAGATTAACCTTGGAATCTGAGCTTTCCAGTCGTGAAAAGGAGGTACTTGAACTAATTACTCAAGAGTATTCTAATAAAGAAATTGCGGAGAAGCTATTCATTAGCCAGAGAACCGTAGAAACGCACAAAAGAAACCTTCTGGAGAAAACCGGATGTAAAAACATCGCCGGACTGGTAATGTATGCGGTGGAAAGAAATATGGTTTAATTCAATTTTAAATGGTTAATTCTGATTCAGTATGCATCTTGTTATCTTTTTGAGTCACAGGCAAAACAATTTGTGTGCACAATCCTGGGTGCAGGTTTGAGATTTTGAATTGACCATTCATCGATTTTACCCTGATCTCAATATTACTTAATCCAGCTCCTTTTTTAAAATTGTTGTCGTCCAGTCCTTCTATTCCAATGCCATTATCATTCATTTCGACTATTATTTTGTCTTTCACCAATTGGAAACAGCACCTGGCCTCAGTTGCATTGGCATATTTTACCATGTTGTTAGTTAACTCCTGCATAATTCTGAACAGGTTGAGTTCAATTTCTTTAGAGAATTGAGTATGTTCCGGCAAATCATATTTGAGACTCATACTTATCTGCTTACTGGATTCGATATTTTTGAAAATCTCACTTATAGCTATTTTCAACCCCTGATTTTGTAAAGTGGTAGAAAGTAACCCATGCGAGATGGTTCTGGACTCATCAATCGCTTCCTGTAGATAGTTCATTACCTTATTTAAGACATTAAACTTTGTTTTTCCTAACTCAAGTTGTGATTTAAACTGAGACAAGTTCATTTTCGAAGCAGCTAAGTACTGAGTAATACCATCATGTAATTCCCGCCCAAACCTGGCCCTTTCCTTTTCCTGCGTTTCAGTTATTGCCTTTATTAGCCTCTGTTGAGTCAATCGCTTATCCGTTACATCTCGGAGATAAAAGGTAAGTCCATCTCTTTTCGGAAACAAACTAATATCGAACCAATGTCCTTTTATAGAAAGTTCAAATTCCCGAGGTTCCTGCTGGTGTAACGCCAAATAAGATTCCTTTTTCAGCAGTTCTGCGTCCTGAACATCAGATTGTTCTAACAGATCCCATAGGTTGGTTCCCAGGGCCTTACTTCTTTCTACCTGAAATATTTCCTCAGCTTTGTAATTCCAATGCGTGACTATATCAATACTGTTCAAGCCAATGAAACCATCTGCTATGCTTTCCAGAATATTTATTTTCTCCAATTCAGCTGACTTAACTTCATGAATATCCTGTATACTACCGTAAACGCGAATACATTTTCCCTCAATAAATTCAGCTTCAGCAGAAATTCTTACCCACCGTCTGTTCCCTTTAAATGTGAGCAATTTAAATTCATCTACCCAGGATTCACCATCATTAACTGTTCTAGCATAATATTGCTCAAGCTTTTTAAGGTCTTCATTGCTATAAAATTGATTTACCGTTGCTGAAGTAGGTATAAAATCATGATCTACTTCATATATCTCTCGCGTAATGGGTACCCATTCAATTTCATTAGTCTGCAGGTCGTGTGACCATGCTCCAATTTTTGCTAACTTTTGAGATTTCTCAAGTAGTTTCTCCAAATCTTTAGTTGCAGTTATGTCTCTGGCTACCGCATAGACCAGTCCTTCATCTTCTTTGCAAATGGCTACCCAGGAGAACCATACAACTTTTGCGTTTGCGGTTAAATATCTGTTTTCGAACTGCATTGTTTTTCTTCCTTTTGACAGATTCTCCAATTCCTTTGTAGTCTGATCAATGTCTTCGGGATGGATAAGGCTCACTATCGGTGAGCTAAGGATGTATTCTTCATCAAAACCAAGTAACTCACACATGGCCGGATTAACCTTTTTAAAGTAACCATCTAAACCTGCGATGCATAAGACATCATGTGACAACTCAAAAAAATTGTTGAGTTGTTCTTCAGACTTTTTTCTTTGGATATAAGGAGAAATTTCTTTCGCAATATTTTCAAGAACCTGCTGACTCTCCACTAAAACGTCCTCCTTTTTTGCCAAAAGCAACACCACTCCAATTATTTCATTGTCAAATGAAATTGGAATAGATAGTCCAGATCTCAGGTTGTATTGTTTAGCAAATTTCTTTCTATAAAAATGAGGAGATTCAGATGGGTTGAATATATTCATGAAAGATTCATTCTTCAGCACTTTTACAGGAATTCCCTCTCCCTTTGAAATAGAAAATCTAAAATCAATGGATTTTTGAATAAACATATGACCGCTCTTGTCTGCTGACGCCCAACCGGAACGAATTAATTCCTGGTTATCGATATTGGTCATCCAAAATTCCACCACAGTTGCAGAAGAAAATTCCAATAGAATCTGAGCGATGTGTGAGAGCCCTTCATTCAAACTTGCTTTCTTGTTTAGCGCCTTCGTTATAGACTGCATCAGGTCATTGTGAATATCGAGGTTCTTCTGTTTAGTGATATCTGAAACAGCGCCTATTAATCGGATGGCCTTTCCCTGATCGTTTCTAAGGATATACCCCGTATCATTAACATATGCGTATTTACCATCAGCTTTTAAAAAACGATATTCATGTTCACATTTATCATTTCCAGGGTCCTTCAAATGTGCATTTAGTTTTCTATAGGCCTCACTTTTATCAAACGGATGAACCTTACTTTCCCAAAACCCACTTTTTGAAGCCTCCTCATTGGAATAACCGAATAACGTATTGAGAGAATCTCCTAATCTTATCACCTCTCCTGTTTCCAGGTTCCATTCATAGATGTGATCTTCCGCTGCTTTCGAAGCATAGTAATAACGTTCATTACTTAATTCCAGCTCCTTTGTCTTCTCTACCATACTGGTCACATCCCTGGAATTTATTACTATTCCATTCACCGTCTCATCCTTCACCATATTAGTAAAGATGGATTCAACCCAGTGATACTTCCCATCCTTGTTTCTAAATCTGAATGGATTTGCCTTTACCCTCTTTTCTTTGCCAGTATTATCAAGTGCCTTAATGATTCGATAAGCATCTTCCGGGTGAACAAGGTCTGTCAACCTTTTTCCAATTAATTCCTGATTAGAGTAACCAAATATTCTCCTATGATTTTCACTACAAAATTGATACACACCAGATGCATCGAGAATACTTATAAGATCAGAACCTTCTTCTGCCAAAGCCCTGAACCTCATTTCGCTGGACCTTATCTCTTTTTCTCTCAGTTTTTTTTCATTGATGTCTCTAAAATTAATTACTACCCCATTTAACCCATCTACATCAAGTTGATTCGACAGTGTTGCCGATACCCAAATAAATCCTCCTGACTTGGTTCTGATTCGGCATTCATCGTTTTGAACGACACCTTTCTTTTCTAAGACATCACCAAATTTTGACATTCTTAAATCAACATCCTCTATTGGGAAATAGGACATGATTGAACTTGACAGCACTTCCCCTGGTTCATATCCCAATATCTTTTGCACGGAAGGACTAATGTAGGTTATAGAAGTATCCTTATTTACCACCATGATACATTCCGCGCTATTTTCTATCAATAATTTGTATTTAAACTCTTCCTGAAGCCTGGATGTTCTTTCTTCTTTTTCTCTGAATGCCTTTAATATTGCAGCTGGTAAATGATCGACACGTTCTTTTGCAATAAAATCAGTTGCTCCTTCCTTAATCGCACGAACCGCATTTTCTTCTCCAAGAGTACCGGTCACAAAAATAAATGGGGTTATAAAGTCTTTTTCTCTCAATATTCGCAGCGCCTTAATCCCATCAAACATGGGTAAATTGAAATCGGAGAGTATCAGATCCGGGCAAAAACTATCGAGCAACTCAATGTATTGATCTTTCTTATCGGTGAGTTCAAATTGTGGTTCAAAGTCCATAGACTCAAATTGCAGTTTTACCAATTCGGCATCACTCTCCACATCCTCTAGAATTAACACTTTCAATTGCTTATCTTTCATATTACCCTCCTCATTCATTTAAACCCTAAGACAGTGACTTGGGCCTCTCGTTTAAAACTCCCCAGTAATAACCAATATCCCTGACAGCTGCGGTGAACTGATCAAAGTCCACTGGTTTAACTATGTAGCTATTCACCCCCAATTCATAGGTCTCAATAATATCACGCTCTTCTTTGGATGAAGTAAGCATGGTTACAGGAATATTTTTTGTTCTGGGATCAGATCTAATGGCACGCAGAGCTTCAATTCCATCAACCTTAGGCATCTTTAGATCCATCAGGATTACTCGCGGTTTATGATTGATATCTCTACTGCTGTATTCACCCTCACCAAATAAAAAATCCAGTGCCTCCTTGCCATTTTTCAGCCATACGATCTGATTTGAAACCCTGGATTCTTCCAAAGCGAGTAGTGCCAATTCAGCATCACTTGGATTATCCTCTACCAGAAGTACTTCAACTAATTGATTGTTTGTCATTTTTGATATGTTTTGGTATCGAAAAATAAAAAGTAGAACCAGCCCCAGGCTTTGATTTCGCCCAGACTTTTCCACCGTGTCTGTTAATAATACGTTGAACTATTGCCAGTCCCACACCAGTCCCCTGAAAGGTGTCCTGATCCTCAAGTCTTTGAAATATCTCGAATATTTTACGCTCATACACCATATCGAATCCAATGCCATTATCTTTGATATAGTAAATAATCTCATCTGAATCAGATTTCGCTCCAATTGATATCTGTATCTGGTTCTGGTGACTGGAAAATTTGATGGCATTATCAATCAAATTGGTCCATACCTGCCTGATCATCTCCTGGTCACATTTAACTGAAGGTAGATTGGCCATTTCCACATTCATATTTGATCGGTGCGAAGAATCAAACTGTGTCGTTAATATCTTCTCAATCATCGCATTCATATTAATAGAAACATAGTTCTTATCGATCCGGCTCATCCTTGAGAATGACAATAGATCATCTATCAAATGCCCCATAAACAATCCATTTTCTTTGATCGAATGAAGAAAGTGTTTTTCTTCATCATTGAGCATATTGTGAGTTCTTTTAGAGAGCAGAGATGCAAAACCATTGATCGCTCTTAACGGTGCTCTCAAATCATGAGACACTGTATAACTAAAATCTTCCAGTTCCCTGTTGATCTTAAATAAAGTTTTCGTCCTTTCTGCTACTCTTTTTTCAAGTTCGCTATTGAATTCTTTCAATCGTTCTTCTGCTAACTTGATGTCGGTAATATCCATGTTTGTGCCGGTCATTTTAACCGGGTTTCCATCCAAATTATAGGTTACTCTGCCCCTTCCGGTCAAATAGCGAATGGACTGATCACGATGTATGACCCTGAATTCTGTAAAAAAATCCGATTTTGATGCTATACTTTTCGAGACTTCATCATATACCTGTTTGCGGTCTTCTGGATGAACACATTTTTCAAAGTCTTCGTATCGATTTTTGAACTCATTTTCCGGCAAGTCAAATAGTTCATACATAGTTTGATCCCATTCAATGTGCCCTGTCTGCATATTCCAAACCCAAATCCCTATCTTTCCTACCTTTAGTGCCAGGTCAAGTTGGTTGGTTTTTGTTTTATACTTTTGTTCAAACTCTCCCAGGTATGCTCTGGTAATCTGTCCAATCGCAAAATCCATTAACAAATTTTGCCCATGCAATATTTCAATCACCTTATTGAGGGAAGATTGGTACTCAACTTTTAGTATATTGATGGCAGACTCTTTGAATTTCCTATGCAATTCTATTATTTCGGAAAGCTCAACCCCTTGCCGTGCATAAGCAGCACCCTGGGAATTAAGCCAGTCACAATATTCATCCCATGCCCCACTGTGGATTGCTGATTTTTGTAAGGCTCTTATTTTTTTCTCGGATTCAAAATATTGCCTTTCATCCAGGTGATAGTTGAGTGAGCTTGCGGTATTCTCACTGCCCATGGCGCTTCTCATTCCCTGAGATATGATGAGATGGTATTTATCCAAAAACTTATCATAAGCCCTCAATTCACCCATTTGAGTGTCTGAAAAATATTTTCGATCAAGTGACTCAAATATTTGCATTAGCTTTTTCTTTGTGGTAATGAAAAATAAAAAGTAGCGCCTTGTCCTTCTTGGGATTCGGCCCATACTCGTCCATCATGTTTTGTAATAATCCTTTTGACAATGGCCAACCCAAGTCCTGTACCCTCAAAATCCTCATCATTATGAAGTCTTTGAAAAATCATAAATAGTTTGTTTGCATACTCCTCATCAAATCCTACCCCGTTATCTTTAACATAATAGGTTATCTGATCACCATCCGTATACCCCTTAATCTCAACAATCACTTTATCCTCTTTGGAGCTATATTTTATGGCATTCCCAACAAGATTCTTAAAAACCTGCTTCATTAAAACCCTATCTGCCACTATTTCAGGAGTTTCACCTAACCTGAAGTCCAAATCAATATTTGGCCATGCCATGCTTTCTTCTTCCAATACTTCATTGATTAATTGACGGGTATCAATTTCAACAATGTTTTTTTCCTGTCTTGACGTCCTTGAGAATGAGAGTAGATCCTCGATCAATTGTTGCATTCTGGACACGTTCTGAATAATGAGGTTGAGATACCTCCGCTGACTGTCTTCAAGTTGATTCGCAGCTTTCTTGTCCAGCACTTTGCAAAACCCATCTATAGCCCTCAATGGAGCCCTGAGGTCATGTGAGACGGAATAGGTAAAAGACTTCAGTTCCTCATTGATCGCCTGAAGCTGAGTTGTATTTTCTTTTAGAGCAATTTCCTGCTGGTGTTTTTCAATGAAAAACTTAACCTTATTGATCAGGACTTCCGGTTCGAATGGCTTGGTGATATAACTGAACGCTCCTTTTTCGTAACCCTCAAAAACATTGATGCTATCAGTATAGATCGCTGAAATAAAGATAAATGGCATATGCTGCGTTTTTTCCTCCTCACGGAGATAGCCCGCCAACTCGTATCCGTCCATCTCAGGCATTTGAATATCCAACAATGCGAGCGCAAAATCGTGATGAAGCGTCAACCGTAGTGCTTCATTACCACTATTTGCTTTAAAAAGATTGACGGGAAGGTTTTCCAACAACCTTTCCAGCGCCACCAGGTTCTCCGGGCGGTCATCCACTAGCAGTATATTCGGTTTAATTTGGCTTTTTTCAATATTTGGTTCTGCGATGTTAAGTGTTTCTTCCATAGGTTTTTTGGGTTCATTTGTTTAACCAGATCCTCATCAATGATAATAATCGATCTACATCAACTGGCTTACTTATATAGTCATTTGCTCCAGCGTCAATGCACTTTTGCCGGTCGTCCTTCATAGCTTTAGCGGTAAGGGTAATAATTGGCAATTCTTTAAAAGCTTTATTTTTTCTGATTTCTTTCATACATTCATAACCATCCATTTCAGGCATCATGATATCCATCAATACAATATCCACATCGGGGTTCTGGTCTAATTGACGCAGTGCCACTTTCCCATCATCAGCTTTAATTATTTCCAGCCCCTTTTCTTTCAACACTTTTGATAATGCAAAAACATTACGCATGTCATCGTCTACCAGCAATACTTTTTTATTTTGAAATATTACATCCTTGTCGTAGAGGCTGGTAATGATAGCTCTCTTTGAGTCTGGTAAGTTTTGTACTGCCCGATGCAAAAACAAGGCTGTTTCATCCAGCAGTCTCTCTTCACTTTTTACTCCTTTTACAATAATGCTTTCTGCATATTCTTCCAGTTCTATTGTTTCTTGTTTGGTTAGTTCGCGACCTGTGTATATGATAATGGGCGGGGTATTTCCATTGCAATCCTGTTCTATTTTTTTTATTAGTTCAAACCCACCCATATCAGGTAATCCCAGGTCCATTACAATACAGTCTATTGGTTCTGATTTGAGGATATCGATGGATTGCATAGCTGTTTCGGCTTCAATGCATACGACATCTCCATTTCCTATTAACCTGATGATTGATTTGCGCATGGACTCATCATCCTCAATCACCAGAAGGTTTTTCATTTTTTTATTGACAAAATTCTCAATCCGTTCAAAAGCATGATTGAGCTGATCCTTTTTCACCGGCTTTGTGAGGTATTCCACTGCTCCCAATTTGAATGGGTCCAGATGCTTCTCTTCAGCCGACATGATATGAACGGGTATGTGTCTTAGTGATGGATTGATTTTTAGCTCCCTTAAAACAGTTTTACCATCCATGCCAGGGAGATTCAGATCAAGGATAATTGCAGTAGGAACAAAATCAGAAGCAAGTTCAATCCCAGCTTCACCTGTGTAAGCAATCAGGTATTTAAATCCTTTTTCCTTTGCCTGTTTTGCAAGAACATCCGCAAATTGCTCATCATCTTCAATAATCAGAATCGTGTTGTCTTCACTAGTGATCACATGCCGGTCATCTTTTGCGTGGGGCTTCTCATAAGTCTCATGACTTTGTACTGATACCTGCTTTTTGGCGGTCATGTGTGTGTGCTTCCCAACATCAGATGAGTTAACCTCCAGCGGAAGAATTAATGTAAACGTGGAGCCCTGACCTGGTGTACTACTTAATTCTAATTCGCCATTCAACAACTTTGTAAGTTCTCTACTAATGGATAATCCTAATCCGGTTCCTCCATACTTTCTTGCTGTTCCACCGTCAGCCTGCTGAAAAGCTTCAAAAACAACAGCCTGCTTTTCCTCAGGTATCCCTATACCAGTATCGGTTACTGAAATGGAAAAATGGGTATCAGCGTATTTCTCAAACATTACCCTGACATACCCTTTGCTGGTAAATTTTATAGCATTAGATATTAAATTTCTTAGAACCTGCGCTAACCTTAATTTATCGGTAGTGACCACCTTGGGGAGCTGATTATCTACCTCTATTTTAAAATCCAGTCCCTTGAGTCCTGCTTGTTTAATGAAATTCCTTTTCATCTCATTTACAACATCTTCTATGCGCACCGGTGATGTCTGAAGTTCCATTTTACCGGCTTCAATTTTAGAAAGGTCCAAAATTTCATTAATTAGGTTTAACAGGTCCTGTCCGCTTTTCAAGATAATTTCTGCACTCTCGATCTGATCTTCTTCAAGGTTATTCTTTTTGTTGTCTTTCAGGTCTTTGGCCAATATCAAAAGGCTATTGAGGGGTGTTCGCAATTCGTGGCTCATATTTGCCAGAAATTCACTTTTATATTTACTGCTAATTTCAAGTTCCTTGGCTTAGAGCTCAATCTCCGTTCGAGCTGTCTCCAGGTCCTGATTTTTTTGCTCCACCATTTGAGTCTGCTCTTCCAGTTCTTCATTGGAAGCTTGAAGTTCTTCCTGCTGTTCCTTTAGTTTTAAAGTTTGTTCCTCCAACTCCTGATTGGTTTGCTGTAGTTCCTCTCGTTGTTGCTCCAGTTCCTCACTCTGTCTTTGCGTTTCTTCCAGCAACTCCTGCACTTTCAATCTCGCGATGGTGGTATTTAAGGTGATGCCAATGCTTTCCGCAATTGCTTTCAGGAATTGCTTTTCAACGTCCGTGAAGTTCACCTCTCTACCTAATTCGATTACGGCAATCGTTCCTCCCTGATAGGTAATTGGCGCAATAATCACATGTTTGGGTGGAGCATCTATAATGGTTGATGATTTTCTAATATCTTCACTTTTAACATTATTAAATTCACAGATTTCTTTAGAAGCTGCGACCTGCCCTATCAGCCCCTTGCCCATTTCATATTCAAGGTTTACGGTTGATTCATGGAACGCATACGAGCCGGATAAATACAGTTTATTGGAATCCTCCTTTACCAGGTAAATGGCACCAATCTCGGATTTACAGTATTTTGTGACAAATTCAATGATATCATTGGAAAGAGCACTCAGGTCTTTTTCACTTCTCATTACCTCATACAGCTCATTATGTCCTTTGGTTAGCCAATTATACTGGTCTGCCTCTATTTTGCCTGTGAGTATTGATCTTCTCATTTCTTCAAGAGACTCACCAAGGATATCCAGCTCAAGCAATCCTCCAACATTTACATTTACCTCGAGGTTACCTTTGCTTACCTCCCTGGCTATTTCAACAGCGCCATTTATTGGTCCGGCTATTGACCTTGTTATCAGGTAGGCAAATACCATAGAAATTACTATTCCTACCAATAAAGCCATCCATTCAGCGAGGACAAGCTTACTCATTTCCTCGTTGAGTGCTATGAAATCAACCTCCATTAACTCACGCTGATTGTTGGTCATTTGGGTGAGGATTTCCTTTAAGGCAAAAGCATTATTTCTAACATTCTCAGTCAGTAATTCTTTCGCTTTATCCTGATCTTTCAATTGCAGCTTCTCTATTTGCAATTGGTTTTGTTCGAAGGAAAGTAGCAATTGTTTGGCCCGTGATAATCGCTTGATATTATCCGGGTTGGTCCAATTCTTCGACAACAAATCCATCTCGTGAAATGCAGGTAGAATCTCGTTGTCCCAAGCCTGTTGTCTTTCCAACAAATAAATTGAATCCTGCTCAATCATCCACCCCCTCAATGCTGATGTTGCCTGGTTAATTCCAGCTACAGCCTTCAAGCTTGCCCTTGCAGTAGGGACTCTAAGATTAAATAGTGTATTGGACAGATTTTTGTTATTGTCACTAATGAGGATTGTCAATAACAGTACACTTACCATTACAACCGTAATCAAAATAAAGCCCAGGCCTATTCTACCACCAATGGATCTAAACATTTTGTTCATAAGCTTTCAGGTAGATTTCGTTGAAACCAATTAACTGCTCAATCAAACCATCCGGGCTAACGACCCTGTGGGGTCTGAACAAAGCCAGTGCAGCTTCAGGCATTGCTGTAAATTCTGAGAATGCTGGTTTTTGTACCATCACAAAGCCACCCCTTTCCTTAATTTTCATCAAGCCAATTGCACCATCGGAATTCCCACCAGTACCCAGGAAACCAATTATATGTTTCCCCAATGAATAAGCCGCACTCTCAAACAACACATCTATTGAAGGTCTGGCGTATTTCACATACTCGTCATGTGTAAGCGTGAACGTCCAGTCTGGTTCAATGAGTAGATGATATCCTGCGGGAGCCAGATAAATGGTTTTACCGCAGATTACTTCTTTCTCTTCGGCTTCTTTTACGGTCAATCTGGTTCTGTTATTCAACAGTTGAACATAAGTATTATTGGAATCTTCAGTAACGTGTAAGGCACAAACCATAGGAATCGAAAAGTTTGCAGGTAGTTTTTCAATTAATCTGAAGATTAGGCTCATTCCTCCCGCCGAGGCTCCAAAAACTATTAATCTGTTAACCTCCATTACACATATCTCTTTTTATAAATTCTTTGTTGTTTGTTGATTGGAACATAGTAGTTCTCACAATTCGAGAAACGAATACTCTCTTTGTTGCCCAGACACAATACACCTCCACGAATCAAACTATCATACAGCAGACTATGTACATGATTCTGAAGGTGTCTGTTGAAATAAATCATGACATTTCTGCAGAATAGCAAGTGTACTTCTGCAAAATCTGAATCAGTTACGAGGTTATGATCAGCCCACACAATGTGGTCTTTCAAAGACTTATCCATGACTCCACACTCATATTCGGTTCGGTAGTACTTTGAAAATTCATCGGTACCGCCTGCTTTCAAATAATTAGTGGCATATTTTTGTAAAGACTTTAATGAATAAATTCCGTCCCTGGCTTTTTTTAGTGCCTCCTGATTGAAATCTGTTGCATAGATTTGGGTTTGGTGCAGCAACCCCTCTTCCTTAAGTAGTATCGCTAAACTATAAACCTCCTCTCCAGTGCTGCAGCCGGCATTCCAAACCTTCAGGTAGGACCAGGTTCGCAATAAAGGAATAACCTCGCTTCTCAATGCACGATAAAAGTTAGCATCACGAAACATTTCTGTTACCGTGATGCTCAAATCAATAATCATCTGACTTGCTATTCCCTTTTCCGTACTTATTAATTCATGAAATTCTTTTAAGGAGTGTATGCCAAGCTTATCAATACGGTTTAAAATGCGGCGCTTCACATGAGCCTTGGAATAGTTGCGAAAATCATAGCCATATTGTTCATAAAGCGTATTTAAAATCTGCTCTATGGCAACCTCTTCATTTTCTAATAGTCCGTTCGGCAACTTGTAGTTTATCATTCCAATCAGCAGCAAGATTTGGTACGTGCTATTGAAATTATATAGGATTGACCTACCGATCGGTAAGCAAAAAGATGATTAAATGATCACAAAATGCACTATTTACTTGTCACGAAAATATTGACATGATTTTTGACCAGACAGTTAGATCAATTCGTAATCAATGGCGTATCGGATTAAATCTGCATTGGATGTAGCGTTCAACTTCTTTAATACCCTATTCCTGTACGTATTGACTGTACTTACACTTAGATTAAGTTCTTCGGCTACTTTTGTCACTGTTTTACCGGAAGCTATTCGAACAAATGTCTGGAGCTCTCTATCTGATAACGATTGATGAGGAGGACCTTCGTGTCCCTGCACCAATTCATTTGACAATAACTGAGCAACTTCAGGGCTAATGTACTTTCTTCCATGTGTTATTGTATCAACTGCCTCTAAAACCTGTGTATCATTGGCTGTTTTTGCTAGATAACCGTATGCTCCAGCCTTGATTGACCTGACAGCATACTGGTCCTCCGAATACATACTAAACACAAGCGCTTTTAACTTTGGGTTGATTTTTTGAATATCATGAAGTATTTCGAGACCATCTTTTCCAGGAAGGTTAATATCAAGTATTAGCAGATCCCATAACTCATTCTTAATTAACCTGATCGTTTCAAATCCTGTAGCAGCTTCCCCAAACTTCACAGCAGGAAAGGAGTGCATTAAAATATGCTTTAACCCTGTTCTTATTGTAGCGTGATCATCTGCAATCAATATTTTTAGCTGGTTTCGCATAGTCTCTTAAAAAATTTCACTTTTGTATATTCACCTTCAATACTTTCGATAGTTAATTTTCCGCCTATCAACTTGGCTCTTTCCTCCATTCCAAGTATGCCCATGGAAAATGAGTTAGCTAATACCTTTGAATCAAAGCCAATTCCATTATCCCAGATCTCAAGATTTATTTCCTGTTCATCATATTTCAAGCGTACTTCAATAGATGAGGCCTGGGAATGTTTGGCTATGTTGTTGAGTGCTTCTTGACAAATTCTGAACAATGCAATTGATTCATTACTATCCACTCTTATATCAGCAGTAGAAATATCTAGATTCACCTTAATGTTTGATTTCTTTTGAAACTCCTCTATTAACCACTTAACACCCTCCTTCAGTCCGTGCGTATCTAGTATTACAGGGCGTAGATTTTTAGAAAAGTCTTTGAGTGATTTTGTGGCACTGTCTAAACTTTTCACAACTTCAGAAATAATTAATCGGCTATTGGCCGGCTCAAAATCTATTCGGTCCAATGTTGATAGTGACAATTTGATTCCTGATAATTGTTGACCAAATTCATCATGAATCTCCCGAGCCCAATGCACCCTCTCCTCCTCAAGGACCCTATTTAATTCCTGAGCAAACTTACGAGTCTTGTTTTCTGCTTTAAGTAATTTCAGTTGGGTCTCCTTACTTTGTGTGATATCTGTCTCGATTTGAAAATAATGTAGGCCTCCACCCTGTTCAATTATTGGTTTACCCTCAATTGCAACCCAGTATTTGCTTCCGTCTTTCTTATACTTCAACATTTCACAGGAAAAAAGTTTGTGTTCTGCTATAGATTGCTCCACCATCTTTTTTGTTTCAACATTCGTTTCGGGTCCATGAAGGAATTCACCCGGCTTTTTTCCAATAATTTCGTGAAGATTCCATCCCGTTGCTGACTCAAAAGCATGATTCACCCATTCAATTCTTCCATTGCTGTCGCAGATCAATACGAGGTTGATGGTGTTTTGAGCGATCAACGATAAACGGTGCAACATTGAATGAGTTTCCTGCAATTCAAGAGCCCTTGAGATATTCGTTGCTATTACCTCTATAAGTTCTTCTGGTAATCGATCATTAGGTGTTATTGCCTCCTTCTCATATATTGTCAGTTTTCCTACTACGTTCCCCATTTTATAAATATCTGCCAAAACCTTGTGGCTGGTTTGCCGGAATTTCGAACTTCTGTAAATTTTGGTTTCGACTTCCAACTCCACCCCACTCAATTCGGAACTATCAAATGAGGACGATATATCCTCGATGGCCAATGACAATCTTTCATCCAATGGTAGTATCGTATTACTAAGTAATTCTATATTAGAGTACAACCCATTAAGTTCTTTAATTTTTCTGCTTAGTTGTTCACTTTTCTTAGCTATCGTGTTTTGTTGATTTTTCAGCGTGGAAACATCCTGTCCATTAACATAGATAAATCCTCTTGCCATATCTGTGTAACTTGCCCACGATATCCATACATAGTTCCCGTTTTTCTTTCTGTATCTGTTCAGAAAATGGGTCACAGATATCCCTGAGTAGGCTTTTTGGGCCTCTTCCTTGCTTTGCTTAATATCTTCAGGGTGTAGAAAACTTATATATGATTTACCAACGACCTCCTCCCTGGAATATCCCAAAGTGTTTTTAAAACCTTCATTGATATCCAAAAAATTACCTTCCAGATCAACAATAGCAAACATATTTTTAGACAGGTTGAAAAAAGTCCTGTAGTAATCATTTACTGTCGATCTATGAAGGAATTTGGTAATAAGCTGGATCAGGTTTAAAGAAAACCAATCTGGCTTCTGAAAGCAGTTACTCTCAGAAAAGAAGCAAAAAACACCAAAAGTTTCATCTTTCTCTTTGACAAGGGGTATCCCGTAAGCAGAGTTTAAATTATTTTCTTCAGCAAATTGCTTTCTTAAAAATTGGTCATCAGTTCGGAGGTTATTTATTATAAGAGGTTTACCTCTTTCATATATATTAGAAATAAAGCCGGAAATGGCAGCACTCTTAATGTTTTGAAATTTTTTCAATCCCCTGTTGCCTATAGAAGATAAAAACACCAAATCCTTACCACTATTCGGTTTATTTAGCCAACATTCACCGATAGAGGCATTTAAATGTTTTATAAGTACTTTTAATACACCCTCAATCTGATCTTCAAGTGGGTCATTTTGAATCAATGCATCCAAAATTTCACTTTTAATTATTTCTAATACCTGACCGTCAGTATTCATTCAATGAAAATTATGATCAATACGCTTAAGTAAATCTTACAACCAAAATACCACGATACACAAAACAGATGTACGGGTCACAAGAACGAAAAACGCTAGAAATATGCCTGACTAAGAAGTATGGGATCAATCATGTTGCGTAATAGTTTGAAAATTAAAAAAATACCAATTCCACAATATCGGTTTGGTTATATGTAAAAATACTAAAATCCGCTAAGTATATTGAACCATTGTCTGGTTGTTATCACAAAAATTTAATCCACGGCACACTTGGCTTTGTACAGAATAGCATTGTTGGAATGTATTTGGTAGGAGGTGCCTGCACTGGCTGTGATGACTTCACCTTTGATCACTTCAATGGAGTTCTTATCCGTTGACATAATCACAGATCCGTCCAGCACAATCATTATTTCCATGGTTGATGCCTCGTGATGATATGTATCATCCGAAGTGAATTCTATCTTACTAAGTTCAAAATCAGGTGCAGGGCTTTTGTAAATGCGCTCCAGGTTGTTTGGTTGTAGCTCGCCTGTCAGAATGTTGGGGATGGTTTCGGTGAAGCTAACATGTTTCAATAGCTCCGGCACATCCACGTGTTTCGGGGTGAGGCCACCACGAAGTACGTTATCTGAATTGGCCATCAGCTCAATGTTCTGTCCTTCTAAATAGGCATGAGGCACTCCGGCATCCTGGAAAACGGCTTCTCCTGCATTTACTTTTACGATATTGAAAAAGAAGATGGAGTAAATCCCTTTATCAAGATCTCCTTCCGGACAGAAAGTCTGGTACGCCCTGGCTGCCCAATATTCAGGTCCGGACTTGTCCAGGCTACCATTTTCATAGGCAGGCAGAATGCGGTCAATGAGTGGTTGAAGTACTAAATTGGTTTTAGCAATGGGTTCTTCCATCACCGTCTGGTACAGCCCTTTGTATCCGGTGCTTTCAAAAACAGGTATCAGGTGGGATAATTCCGGTGTGGCAGCCAGTGTTTCCTGCAAATCCTTTGCGGATAGGAATCCATGCAGCAGCCAGAACTCTCCTAGTGCCACCATGATCTCTGGCTTGTGGTTATCGTCCTTGTAGTTTCTGTTTGGAGCAGAAAGTGGTATTCCTTTTTGATTTTCCTTTTCAAAACCCTTTTCTGCCTCAGCTTTGGTCGGATGGACCTGAATGGACAGCATGTCATGGACATCCAGGACCTTGAAAAGAAAAGGTAATCTGCCAAATTGCCCTGCTACTTTCGCTCCCAGGGTACCATTGACATCCTTTCGGATATAGTCGTTGAGTTGTTCATTGGACTCAGTAATTACTGAAGGCGCTTTATCATGTGCACCCATCCAGTATTCAGCACATTTAGATCCGTCTGCAGTCTGGCCTATTAAATCCGGGATGTAATTGGTTCCACCCCATGCATAATTTTGTACTACTCCCTTGATTTTGAAAACACCCATATTTACAGCTATCTAATGTACTAAGGCTGCAAATATGGGCCTAAAATCGATTTCCTAAAATTAATATTGCGCGAAGTTGATACGGTTTGATCTCTGGATAAAATAAAAAACCCCGATACTACCAAGCATCGGGGTTCCATGAATTATTGTTTGTTTAAAGTTTCTAGAAATATACTGTCTCTACACAACTTTCCAGTTCAAGTTGGACTGTTTCCACGTCTGTCAAATCTACCAGTGAAGCCACATGGGCAATGTATCCTTTTCTGATGTCCAGTTTTGACAGGTAGTAATGTGTTGATTCCAGCTTTACTGGAATTTTGGTGGTATCAATGGTTCCAAGAGGAATCTGCATTCCTCTGCCATCCGCCTTGATCACGGCTTCTTTTCTAGTCCAATAAGTATAGAACTGATCATAATTAACGATCTCTTTCTGCTCATTGGTGGAGAAAACAAAGTCAAAATCCTTGATGTCAATTGGCTTGATGCGTTCGATATCAATGCCTATGTTTTCATGTTCGTCTGTACTTATGATACAAACCACACAATCATCCGAATGCGAAATATTGAACGTAAATGGGCTATCAACAAAATATGGCTTTCCAAAAGGGGTAGACTTCATGGCGTCCAGGGTATAATTAAATCCCAGCCTCAACATGCCTTCTTGCAAAAGTAATTTGCCATATAAGTAAGCATGGGCATCTTCCCATCTTCTATATCGTGACAACCTTTCCTGCATACGTCCTGGCAAAGTAGCAACTGCGCTCAGAAACTCGCTCTGAGGCAATTGATTAAACAGGGTATAATATACTGTAGTCATAAAAAGGATGATTTTGATTCTTAAAAATAAATTATGAGGGCGATACTTATCTCATGCACCATTCCAATACCGCCTTTGCACTATGGGCCTTGTTTTCGGCCTGGTCAAAGACAATACTTCTATCGCCATCAATTACTGCGGCCTCCACTTCCTCTCCGCGGTGCGCAGGAAGGTCATGCATGAAGGTAGCCTGACTGTAGTTATCCATAATTTTGGAAGTCACAGCAAATGGCTCAAAAACGGCTCTCCAATTTGGATCCGGCTTTGATGTACCAGTGGTCTGCCACCTGGTGGTATAGATCACATCCGCTTTTTCGGGTAGTGATTTGATATCATGAAATTCCCTGATCACAGTATTGTTGGCATTCGCTTCCTGCTGTGCTCTCTGAAGAATCCCCTGCTCTATTCCATAATTTGGAGGAGTGAAGAAACTAATTCGCATGTTTGGAAATTTGGCAATTGCCAAAGCAAGTGCAGCCGCTGAATTGTTGCCCTCACCCATATAAATGATCTCAAGTCCAGACAAAGCTCCAAAGTGATTTTTCATAGTAGTAAGGTCCGTCAATGCCTGAGTAGGATGTTCATCGGCGGTCATGGCGTTGACAATTGACATTCTGTTTTGACTGCCAAATGCTCTTAGTACTTTTGGAGAACCAGCTGTTCTGACAACCAGGCCATCCAGCATCCTTGAAAGCACCTGAAGCGTATCATCCATGCTTTCACCGGTGTTGATTTGAAGATCGTTTGGTCCATAGGCAATAACCTGAGCACCCAGCCTTAATGCCGCTGTTGAGAATGCCGTCCTTGTCCTTGTGGAGGTTTTGGTGAAATAGATTCCAACGATCTGCCCTTTGAGCTGATGTCCCATCTCCACTGACCCATTGGCGAACTCAATCCCACGATCAATTATTTCCATGGTTTCCTCAGCAGACAGGTCCAGTAAGGAAATCAAATGTTTTTTATTTTCTATAATAGCGAAACTCATGTTCTCATCATTTTTAAGTCAATAATTCCTCAAATTGTCACTTCTTTCGCAGATTGCACTAATTTCTCGTTCACAATTTCAATCACTGCCTTGTGTTGATCCAGAAGAAAGAAATGTCCTCCCGGAATATAATTAATGTCACATTCCTGCATGGTATGTGCATGCCATCCGGCTGCCACTTCCGGACTAATTCCTTCCGTTTCTCCTAAAAGTACAGAAATATTGCAGGGCAATGGCATAATTTGGGGTCTGTCTACAACAGTTTCGGAAATTGAAAAATCACTTCTTAATAAAGGAATGAAGATTCTTTTCAACTCCGGATATTCAAAAAACTCTGGTGGTGTTCCTCCCAGTGCTAATACCGCCTCCTCAAATTCCGCCGGGCTCATTTCACAAAATAGTTTGGTTTTCTTTGGTACCCCGGGAGGTCTCCTTCCTGAAAAGAATGTGTGTATCGGCCCTTTCTGTCCTTTTGCTTTTATCTTTTGGATCAATTCATAACCCAGAAAAGCGCCCATACTATGCCCAAAAATGGCGTAATCGTTCGTTTCAATTTCTTTTGATATGATGTTATAGATGTCATCAACTGCCTCTTCCAGGTTGTCATATGGTCGTTCGGTAATTCTTCTTCCTCTACCAGCAAGTTCAATAGGGCACAGCTCAATGGATTCCGAAAGTTCAGTACTCCATTTGTTGTATATGTTGGCAGATCCACCTGCATAAGGCAGGCAGAAGAGTTTTACTCTTTTTGTCATAATCTTAAGTTTTAGTTGATCTTATAATAGTTATAAAATGATTTAATTCATTGGAATTGACTTTGACTCTACAGCATTCAAATGTTCATTGATAGTACTGAAGAGCTCATTTACTGTTGGCTTCATCATTACTGAGAAATGATTACCTGAAACCGCTTTCACATTGATTGTTGAAAAAATTGTTTCAAGTATCTCAATGTTTTGAATAGGTTTTGACTCTTCCGGCAGAATAAATAGAGTATTTGCAGAAATGCGGTCATCTACCAGGTAATGATCGCCTGATGTGATCAGCAGACGAATTTTATTTACCGCCAGAAACAGTTCACTCAGTGTCATATCTGAGTAATCCGGAATAAGCTGTAATATATTCTCTGGAACACCATGAAGTGCATCCTCTCTCGATAATTGAGCAAATGCCTCCGAAGCAGCGAATTGAGACCACAAATCCACCAAAGAATTGATATTAGCATCTTCCTCGATGAGGTATCCAAATTCAGATTGTAGTAATGAGGCTTCTGATGCAATAGTTATGGCATCAGCATTCAATGGTCTTTCTGCCTTAAAAAATGCATCAATAATGGTAAGACTTTCAACTTGCTCACCCATTGCTTCCAATTGACGCGTCACTTCTGTAGCAAGTACTCCTCCAAGGCTCCATCCCAGCAAATGATATGGTCCATTCATCTGTACAGACCTGATTTCTTTGATATAATCCGCTGCAATCTGCTCAAAACGAGGTGTCTCCGTTAAATTATCCAGCCCTTCAAACCTCAATCCAAAGCAATTGTAGTGATCGAACAAAGCACTAAGCCCGTAATACCCATTCAATTCTCCACTTCCATCGTGAATCATGAAAAGATTCTTATCCGACTGGTGTGAATTCAAAGGTACCAGGGAACTGTGTGTCTTCTGCGAACCTTCGGTATCGATCTTGAATCCAATAGACTGAATATCAGGATTTAAGAATATTTGGTGTAGATCAAAATCTACATTAAAGTTTCTATTGATTTGACGTTGCAGTTTTATTGCAAGCAGTGAGTTTCCTCCTATTTCAAAAAAATCTGAAATGGTGCTGATCTTATGGCTTTCTATGTTCAGTATGTTGGACCAGATCACTGCAAGTTGTTCCTCGGTTGAGTTGCCAGGTGCCACATATACTTCGTTTTCTGTGAGGTCCGGGTTGGGTAAAGCCCTCAGGTCTACCTTTCCATTGGCAGTAAGTGGAATTGCTTCCAGCCACACAAATGCAGCAGGTATCATATACTCTGGAAGATGTTCTGCTAATGTTGCTTTGATGACCGTTTTTTCGATCTCTTCACCAACTAAATAGGCTATCAGCTTTTTATCTTCAGCTTTTCCATGTGTGACTACCACAGCCTGATCAATGTTTTCAAATTGTTCAAGTTTTGCAGCGATCTCACCTAATTCTATCCGGTAACCCCGAACTTTAACCTGCTGATCATTTCTACCAAGGTATAGTAAAGTGCCATTGGGCAGCCAACGCACCAAATCACCTGTCTTATAAAGCCGGCCGGCCCCAAACGGATTGTTTACAAATCTTTCTTCCGTCAGTTCCTCCCGGTTCAGGTAGCCTGATGACAAGCCCCTTCCTCCTATATATAGCTCTCCAATAGTGCCTTCCGGCAATAGTTTCATTTGATTGTCGAGCACATATACCTGGGTATTTCCCAGCGGTCGCCCAATAGATACCAAATCATTTGGCAAAGCCTGTTCAATTTTTTGCATTGTGGATGTTACCGTTGTTTCAGTTGGTCCATATTCGTTATAGAATGTTTGACCATGCGACATCCGAGCTGCCAATGAAGGTTTGCATTCCTCCCCTCCTGCAACCACTCTTCGAAGACTGCTTAGTCCTTCAATTGCTATTTTCTCAAGAAATGAAGGAGTTGCATGCAAGTGAGTTACCTCATGACTGGCAAGATAATCTGCGAATGAGTTTACATCTTTCAACTGACCTTCATCAATCAGTACCAAAGTAGCTCCACTGGTCAATGCAATCCAGATTTGTTCTACGGATGCATCGAAATAGTATGGTGAGAATTGAAGTATTCTTTCATCCTCTTTGATGGAAAAAATTATTTTCTGGTCCTCAGTTAAATTCATGACCGCCTCATGATGGATCATAACACCTTTTGGCTGCCCTGTAGATCCCGAAGTATAGATGATATAAGCTAAGTCTAAAGGTATTGCACCAGGCAAATCCATACTGGAATCAGCGGTAAATTCATCCAACTTTTCAGGTGTTATTTTGATCAGATCATCCTCCTGCGGACTTTCTTCCAAATCTGTGATCATAAGGCGAGCACCACATTCCTCCAACATATAATTTGTTCTCGAATCAGGCTGATTCGGGTTGATTGGCAGGTATGCTGCACCTGATTTCATCACCGCCAGTATTGCTGTGATCATCTCAACAGACCTGCTCATTTTCAACGCGACTATTGCCCCTGGCCTCACTCCGGCATCCAGTAGACAACCTGCCCAAAGGTCAGATCGCTCGTCAAGGGCTCCATAGGTTACCTTCTTATCGTTAAGTATTATTGCTGTTGCTTCGGGATTTTTCCCTGCCTGCGTTTTGAATCCATCCAACACCGTTTTGGTAAGGTCATGGTTGATCGTGGTGTTATTGTATGATTCCAATAATTTCTGACGCTCTTTTGAGGATAAAATATCCAATTCGCTAATCTTACATTGCGGATTTTCAAGCACCAATTCAACCAGTTGCTCAAGGTATCCGGTGAATCTGTCGATCGTCTCTTCTCTAAACAAGTCGGTACTGTAGCTAAAAGAAACGCCGATTTCAGCACTATCCATTACAGATAATGTGAGGTCGAATTTTGCTACTTCATAAGGCACCTCATGTGCGGTGATTGTTAATGAAGATTCGTTATCAACAGCGTTGGAAGATTCCTTTCCATAGGAGAAAAAGACATCAAACAATGGATTTCTGCTAACATCTCTGCGGATGCCCAAAGCTTCGATCAACTCTTCATATTGATATAATTGATGATCAAAAGCTGAAATGGTATTTTCATGAATGAGATCCAGCATTTCTTTGAAGTTAGCATCACATGACACTTCATTTCGTAATGCCAGTGTATTGACGAACATCCCAACCAGGTTTTCCAGGTCAACATGATGGCGTCCGGCTGTTGGTGTTCCCACCACAATGTCCGTCTGATTGGAAATTTTGCTCAACAACACATTGTAGACTGTTAAAAACAATGTATACATCGTCACCCCTTCCTGTTGAGCCAATGCTCTTAGTTGGTCGCTGGTAGCTTGATCAAAGCTGATTGATCGGACTCCTCCAATTTTACTTCTGGACGAAGGCCTTTGAAAATCAACCGGAAGTTCCAATGCTGTTACTTCTGTCGCGAAAACATCCAACCAATAAGTTTTATGAGCCTCAACCATTTCCTGGTAAGCCTCTGTATGTTGCCATACGGCGTAATCTTTATATTGAATTCGAAGTTCCTCCAAATCAATTCCATGATACAGACACCAAAACTCCCTCATTAATATTTCTCTTGATACACCATCGTTAATGATGTGGTGCATATCCATCATCAGCAATGAATCCTCTCCGGCAACTTCCATAAGTGCTACCCTTACCCCAGGTTCCCGGGATAAATTAAAAGGCCGGACAAATTCCTCAATATATTGCTGAATATCGGCGGGTGCTCCAGTCAGACGAGTGACTTCAAATTGGTCAACATCGAGTGGTCGCTGAACCGGCTCATCCTCCACCAGTTCGAACACCATTCGCATGATCTCATGGCGTGATGCCAATTGTGTAAATACCGACACCAATAACTCCTCGGCAACATCACCCCCAAGTCTTAAAAACATTGGCATATTGTAACTGGTACCTGATTTATCCAGCTCATAAAGGAAATACATTCTTTTCTGTGCTGATGTCAATGGATAATGACCTTGAGCAGGTGCTACCGGAATTTCAACATGCACTGTTTTTTCAAGGGTAGTAATGTGGCTGTCCAGTGACTCAATGGTCCTGTGCACAAACAAATCCCTTAATGGCAGAGAAACAGCAAATGCCTGATTGATCTTATTAGCCAGTGTAATGGCCGTTAAAGAATGGCCTCCCAGACTAAAGAAATCTGAAATAACACTGATCTTGTCCCGCTCAATCTGAAGAACTTCTGACCAAATACTGACCAATAACTGCTGCTCATCGTTTTGTGGTGCAACATAAACTTCCTGATTGGTAAGGTCAGGATCCGGGAGTGCTCTTTTATCGATTTTGCCATTAGCTGTAACCGGAAAAGCTTCAATCCTTACAAAAGCTGATGGTATCATGTAATCCGGTAAAGAGGTAGAGAGTTTTGCTCTTAATACGTTTTTATCAATCTCTACGCCTGTGAAATATGCAACCAGTTTTTTATCATCACCATTACCCAATGCCAATACAATTGCCTCCTCTACAGAATCTATTTTCTCTAATTGCGCACAGATCTCACCCAATTCAATCCTGTATCCCCTTACTTTAACCTGATCGTCATTTCTTCCAAGGTACAAAAGTGTCCCACCTGGTAACCACCTTACCAGATCACCGGTTTTATACAATCGGCCATCTCCAAATGGGTTATTAACAAATCTTTCCTTAGTTAATTCTTGTTGCTTCAGATAACCGGTTGACAACCCCTCACCTCCGACGTACAACTCTCCCATTGCTCCTTCCGGTAGGAGATTCATGTCATCATCCAATACATAAACCTGTGCATTTGCCATCGGTTGACCAATTGGAACTTTCCCCGCTTCAATGTCGTCTTTTGTTACTTTATGAACAGTACATATCACTGTGGATTCCGTTGGTCCATATTCATTGTAAAGCGCATGAGTTCTGGTAATGCTTTCGGCCAATGCCGGTTTGCACGCTTCTCCCCCGGTGATTACTCTCCTCAGTTCTGGCAGATCGCCAAAGTCTATTTTCTCAAGGAATGAAGGGGTGGCATGAAAATAAGTCACTCCTGTATCTTTCAGGTAGCTGCTCAGCTTGTTATTATCAATTAGTGTTTCATTGTCCAGCAACACTAGACTAGCTCCGTTGCTTAATGCTAACCAAATTTGCTCCACCGAACCGTCAAAATAATAAGGCGAGAACTGAAGGATTTTTTCATCGTCCTGTATTCCATAATAAGCCGTCTGGAAATTGATCAGATTACTCACTGATCGATGTTCGATCATCACTCCTTTGGGCTTCCCTGTGGAACCGGAAGTATAGATCACATAAGCACGGCTTTCAGGAGTTACGCCTGGCAATTCTTCTTCAATGATTTCGAAGGCATCAAGCTCTTCGGTTGGAATCACGTTGTATTCATGCAAATCATCATTTTGATCAGCCGCCAAATTGGTCAGAACAATCTTAGTGTCATTTTCTTCCAGCATTAATGCCGTTCTTGAAAGCGGTTGATTTGGATTGATCGGCAAATAGGCTGCCCCGGTTTTCATGACCGCCAGAATAGCAGTGATCATCTCGGTAGACCGGCTCATCACCAAACCCACCATTTCTCCAGACACCACACCCCGATGGATCAGGAATGAGGCCCATCTGTTGGCACGAACATTTAATTCTTCATAGGTCAATACTTCTTCACCAAAAATCAGCGCATCGGCATGAGGAGATTGGATGACCTGCTCATTAAACTTTTGCAATACAGTTTTGGAAAGATCGTAAGCTTCTGCAGTATCATTGTAGACTTCAAGCAGTTTTGCCCGCTCCCCGGAGGATAATATATCTATCTCTCCAACGGTTATCTCCGGAGACTGCAATACAATATTCACAAGCTTGTTCAGGTAATTGCCAAACCTCAATATGGTTTGCTCTTCAAACAATGCCTTACGATAATTCAGGGTCATGGCTATTGCGTCACCATCAGAAACTGTGCATGTGAGGTCAAACTTGGCCGACTCACTGATTGTGTCATGCCCTGTGATTTTTAAATCTGATTCATTGACGTCTACAGGCGTATTAGGTTGGATGTACGCATAGAATACATCAAACAATGGATTTCTGGTCAATTCCCTCTGTAGTCCAAGATCCTCCACTAACTCTTCATACTGATACAACTGGTGATCAAAAGCTTGTAAAGTCTGGTGCTGCACCACTGTAAAAAGCTCCTTCAACGGCAGTGTTTTTGGCACCTGATTGCGCAGGGCAAGGGTATTTACAAACATACCTACCACTCCTTCAAGATCTGAATGATGACGACCCGCTGTAGGAGTTCCCACCACTATATCAGCTTGATTGGACACCTTACTCAGGAAGATGTTGAATATAGTCAGGAAGATGTTGTACATGGTTACACCTTCGGTTCTTGACATTATGTGTAATTTTTCGCTGGTTGATTTGTCGAGTTCGAAAGTCAGGCTATGTCCCTCATTTCCACTTTGCACTGATCTGTAGTGATCAGTTGGTAATTCCAGTGCCTCTGCTGGTTCAGCAAAGGTTTCCAGCCAGAACCTTTTGTGTTTTGCGACCAATTCCTGATAATGTTCGCTCTGTTGCCAAACGGCAAAGTCCTTGTATTGAACTTTATGTTCATCAAGTGCTATATCATGATACAAGCACCAGAATTCTTTCATCAAAATATCACGGGAAACACCATCACTGATGATATGGTGCATGTCCATCATTAACAATGGATCTTCACCTTTCACTTCCAGTAATGCGACTCTAACCGGAGGTTCTTTTGAAAGATCGAAAGGTCTCACGAAAGACTTAATATGCTCATCAATGTCAGATGGTTTCGTCTGAATACTGATAATTTTAAAATCCTCGCCTGTTAATATTCGCTGAACCGGAGTATCATTCACCAATTGAAATATGGTCCTTAAACTCTCATGCCTCAATACAAGTTGTCTGAATACATCTGCCAGTAACTGGCGATCCAGGGTTCCTCCCAATCTTAAAAACATTGGCATATTGTAGCTGGTACCCTCTTTGTCAAACTCATATAAGAAGTACATTCGCTTCTGAGCTGAAGACAAAGGATAGTGATTCTCAGCAGGTGCCTGCGGAATGTTTTGATGTGATGTTTCCTCCAGTTCAGGCAGGTAGCTGGCAAGGGCCTCAATTGTGCGATAAACAAAAAGCTCACGCAAAGGCACGGATACTGAAAATGTCTTATTTATTTTATTGGCCAGGGTCATCGCTGAAAGGGAATGCCCCCCCAATTCAAAAAAGTCTGATATCACACTGATTTTTTCTGCTTCAATCTGAAGAACCTCCGACCAGATTTTCACCAATTTGTGTTGATCTTCATTTTGAGGAGCTACATATTCTTCAAGTGCTGTAAGATCGGGATCAGGGAGTGCCCTTTTATCAATTTTGCCATTGGCCGTAAGAGGGATATTCTCAAGCCAGACAAACACTGAAGGAATCATGTAATCAGGAAGTGACCTGGACAATTGTGCACTTATTTCCGCTTTCTCAGTTTCTTTTCCTATGAGATATGCTACCAGTTTTTCGTTACCATTGGCGCCAGAGACAACTACAATGGCCTGATCTACCTGCTGCAATGCTTCCAGCCTTGTGGCAATTTCACCAAGTTCAATTCGATAGCCTCGGATTTTGACCTGCTGATCATT
The DNA here is from genome assembly GCA_965243755.1 of Cyclobacteriaceae bacterium. GTDB lineage: Bacteria > Bacteroidota > Bacteroidia > Cytophagales > Cyclobacteriaceae > JANSWY01. Next base: position 27,048 of record CBDEVW010000006.1, on the reverse strand, counting down.
TCTTCCAAAGTACAATAACGTACCATCAGAAAGCCACCTAACCAGATCCCCGGTCCTGTATAACAATCCTTCTCCAAAAGGATTGTGCACAAACCTTTCCGTAGTTAACTGCTCCCTTTTGAGATACCCCGACGAAAGTCCTTTACCTCCTATATATAATTCACCAATCGAACCTTCAGGTAGCAGATTCATTTGATCGTCCAGCACGTAAAGCTGAGTGTTCCCAAGGGGTTTACCAATTGAAATTATATCCTCGGGCAATGCGTGATCAATTTTTTGTATTGTTGAAGTGACCGTCGTTTCGGTCGGTCCATATTCATTGTAAAACGACTGCTGGTTTGACATACGAGATGCCAATGATGCCTTGCATTCTTCTCCGCCTGCTACAATTCTGCGCAGGTCAGTAAGGCTTTCTATTGATACCTTCTCCAGAAATGAAGGCGTAGCATGTAAGTGCGTGACTTTATGTTGTTTTAAATATGCTGAAAATGAGTCACTATCCATAAGCAGATTTTCCTCAACAAGTACAAGTGAGGCTCCACTGGTCAATGCTATCCAAATTTGCTCTACGGAAGCATCAAAATAATACGGTGAAAATTGCAAGACGCGATCATGCTCATCGATAGCGAATGTTAATTTTTGGTCCTCTATCAAATTGGTTACCGCCTCCTGATGTATCATCACTCCTTTAGGCAATCCGGTAGATCCTGATGTATAAATTATGTAGGCCAGACTTGTAGCCGCAGTACCAGGAAGATTTAACGACTCTGAACCTCTGTGATCCAGCTCTTGTGGCGTAAGTATTGCAGTTTCTTCTGTAGTGAAAGGTAATTCCTTTCCAATGTTCGAGATGACATGAGCAGACCCGCTTTCATTCAGCATATGTTGCGACCTACTTTCCGGTTGGTCAGGGTTAATAGGCAAATACGCAGCACCCGCCTTCATTACAGCAAGAATCGCAGTGATCATTTCAATAGAACGCGACATGACCAGAGCAACGACATCACCCTGTTGAACTCCCTGATCCATAAGCCCTTTTGCCCATTTGTCGGAACGAAGGTCTAGCTTCCTGTAGGTCAATGTTTCATCACCAAATACTAGTGCATTGTTATCAGGGTAAGCTACAGCCTGCTCTCTGAACTTGTCTATCACAGTTTTTGAGAGGTCAAAAGGCTGGAAAGTATCATTAAATTCCTTTAACAGTCGGCTTTGCTCAGCATCTGATAAGACATTGATGCTACTAATTATCGGGTTATCTCCAGTCGCTACTCCTGCAATGATTCGTTCCAGGTATTCACCAAATCGCTGTACTGTCTTATGTTCAAACAGATCTTTTCGGTAATTGAATGAAAGCTCAATTGTTTCACCATTAGACACATTCAGGGTGAGATCAAATTTAGCAATCTCATAGGGTACTTCATGTCCATAAATGAGTAACCCCGTATTGGTAGTATCACTCGCTTTTTGTTCTTCCCCGAAAGAGAAAAACACGTCGAACAGTGGATTCCTGTTAGCTACCCTCGGAATCTTCAGTGCTTCTACCAATTCATCATATTGATATAATTGGTGATCGAATGCCGACAGTGTATTTTCCTGAACATCTGCCAGGACTTTTGAAAATGTCGCCTCAGCATTGACATTGTTTCTAAGTGCAAGTGTGTTGACAAACATGCCTACCAGGCCTTCCAAATCTGAGTGGTGTCGACCAGCGGTTGCAGTGCCGACTACAATGTCAGACTGGTTGGAAATCTTGCTTAATAAGATGTTGTAAAATGTAAGAAACAAGGCATACATGGTCACACCCTCAGCCTGTGCCAAACTTCTGATCTGGTCACTGAGTGACTTGTTCAAAACAATTTTATGTACTGCTCCATCTGTGTTGATCCGATTTGGTCTTTGCTGATCCGTTGGTAATTCCAGCGATGTAACTGGTTCAGCATAGGTCTCCAGCCAATATTTTTTATGTGTTTCAACCAGCTCCTTGTAGGTTTCTCCCTGTTGCCAGACAGCATAATCTTTGAACTGAATTTTTAACTCCTCCAACTCATATCCATGATACAGGCACCAGAACTCCTTCAATAACAACTCGCGAGACACTCCGTCATTCACAATGTGGTGGACATCAATGATCAGCAATGGATCTTCGTTAATTACCTCCATCAATCCAACTCTTACCGGAGGTTCTGAAGCCAAATTGAAAGGTTTGACAAACTCCTTGATGTATTGATCAATTTGACTGGCATCCCCATGAAAATGGGAAACCTGAAAAAACGCTGAAGATACCACCCGCTGTACAGGCTGATCATCTACCATTTCAAAGACTGTTCTCAGGCTTTCATGCCGCTCCACCAGCTCCATAAATGCTGATTGCAGTTTATTAAAATCAACTTCTCCTTTCAGCCTGTAGAACCCCGGTATGTTGTATCCTGTACTTTCTGTATCTAATTGATTTAAGAAATACATTCTCATCTGTGCTGAAGAAAGCGGGTAATTAGTCGCCACTTCGCTGACTGGGATAGAATAAGTTTCAAACTTTTTTGCATTCACAATGGCGTTAAAGAAATCTATAATTGCTGATTTCTTTTCACGCAATTCTGCTATCAGTTCACTGGTCAGGGCTTCATCTGGCGCATCTATGGCCAGCTTGTCTCCCTCTACAGTGATCAGGACATTTTCATTCCTCAGATGAGATATGTATTCATCAATTTTCATAGGAAATGCATTTGACAATTCACTTCAGTGAATCAATTATGATGTTAGTTTGACTGATAAATTAAGGAGTGACTATATCAGGAGCTTGGCTTCCTGCTTAGATTCTCCGGTAGACCCACTCAGTTGTTGCACGGTGGTAATGTATGCTGCGATATTTTCAATCGACTGTTTCACAAACAGCTCTTTGAGGGAGACCTCCACCTGTAAGGTTTTGGTAATCCGGTTGGTGAGGGTCATTGCAAGTAATGAATTTCCTCCAATTTCAAAAAAGCTTCTGTTGACACTGATCTGATCTTTTTCCAGTTGTAATATGTCCGACCAAATAGACACCAATTGCTCTTCCGTTTGATTTGAAGCTGCTTTATATTCAAAAGTCCTCTCCTCAGGAGCGACCAGTTTATTGTGTGCTATTTTACCTGATGCAGTCATTGGGATAGCATCAATCTGCATAAAATAGTTTGGAATCATATTCAACGGCAGGCGTTCAATTAAAAATGCCCGAACCTCTGTAACATCGATCTGATTTTTTGCCACAATGTAAGCAACAAGAGACATGTTGCCGCTTACCTCTTTCAGCGATACCACTGCTTCCTGCACAGCATCCATTTCCAGAATGTTGCTCTCAATCTCACCAAGCTCAATTCGGACACCATTCAGTTTGACCTGATCATCTTCCCGACCAAAGAACATGAGTGTACCGTTTGGTAACCAGCGTACTAAATCTCCGGTCTTGTACATTTTACCATCTGCAAATGGGTTTTTGATGAAGCGCTCAGCTGTTTTATCTGGTTGCTTCAGGTATCCGGATGCAAGCCCCTTTCCACCTATGTACATCTGTCCAATTGCTCCTTCCGGTAACAAATTCAAATCCTCATCCAGCACATAAATCTGCGTGTTGGCTATTGGTTGCCCAATGGTTAACATTTGATCCGCTGCATCAAACCTGGTAATTGTGGAGAATACCGTGGTTTCAGTTGGGCCATATTCATTGTAGAAAGTACAAACTTCAGAAACTTTTTGTGCCAGACTGAGCTTACACACTTCGCCTCCAGCAATTACTCTCCTGAGAGAAGGTAAGTTTTCCCAATTTACTTTTTCCAGCAACGAAGGTGTAGTATGACAATGAGTTACTTCATGTTTTCTCATGTAATCATCCAGGCTGCCTATTGCTGCATGATTTTCTTCATTGATCAGCACCAGTGCCGAGCCAGTTGCCAATGCAAGCCAAATCTGTTCCACTGATGCGTCAAAGTAATATGGTGAGAATAAAAGTATTCTCTCATCACCTTTTACTTGCAGGTAGTCAATCTGGTATTGAACCATGTTGGCAATTGATTCCTGGTGAAGCATCACACCTTTTGGCATTCCTGTAGAACCAGAGGTGTAGATAATGTAGGCCAGGCTTTCTGGTGTAACTTTTGGTAGTTGTCCAATCACAACATCAGAATTGTCCAGTTCATCTGTGGTAACCCTGGTACATCCGTTCTGCATTTCACTGTCCCAATCATTGATGTTGGTAATCACAAACCTACACTCACTTTCTGTAAGCATGTGCTCGGTCCGAATGACTGGTTGATTGGGGTTTATTGGTAAATAAGCAGCTCCGGTTTTAAGCACCGCCAGAATAGCAGTGATCATCTCTGTTGAACGAGTAGTGATCAAACCCACGATGGAACCCTGCTCCACTCCGGCATCAATCAAATGAGCTGCCCACAAATCTGATCTCTGGTCAAGCTCACGATATGTAAGCTCCTCTTCGCCCAGTATCAATGCTGGTGCATTCGGTTTTTTAGTTACATGTGCCTCAAACAGATCCATTACTGTTTGAGACCTGTCATAGTCCACCGCCGTATTATTGAATTCTTTAAGCAACCGGTCATTTTCAGCCTGAGAAAGCATATTGATCTGGTTAACCGGCTGTTCCTGATCCTGTAGCAATGATGTAATCAAAGTTTGCAAATAACCCGCAAAACGAGCTATCGTTGGCTCATGGAATAAGTCTTTACGGTAATTGAATGACAAATCAATTTCGTTTGCATCCTGTACTGTCAGACTCAAATCAAACTTAGCCACTTCAGAAGACACGTCATGTCCTGTAATGGTCACCACATCATCACTAAAGGCCTTTTCATTGATTTCTTTAGAATAAGCAAAGAATACATCAAAAAGGGTGTTCCTGTCCAAAGTCCTTGGTACATCTAATGCTTCAATCAGGTCCTCATACGGATATAACTGATGATCAAATGCCGAAACAGTATTGTTTTGTATTTGCTTTAATAAATCCTTGAATGATTGTTTGTTGTCAACCTGATTTCGAAGCACCAGGGTATTCACAAACATACCAACTAACCCTTCCAGGTCAGCGTGGTGCCTGCCTGCTACTGGTGTACCTACCACTATATCTTCCTGATTGGAAACCTTACTTAGGAAAACATTGTAAACGGTCAGCAACAAATTATACATTGTTACTCCCTGTTCGTTTGCCAGCTCACGGAGCTTAGCACTGATCTCGCTATCCAGTTGGATGGAGTATTTACCTCCTTCATCTCCATTATTGATCGATCTTGGCTGATCAAGTGGAAGTTCGAGAGCAGTGTTCTCTTCACTATAAACATCCAACCAATAGGCTTTGTCTTTGGACACCATTTGCTGGTAAGTATCACTCTTCTGCCAAACCGCATAGTCTTTGTACTGTAGCTTAAGCTCAGGAAGCTCCTCATCATGATACAATGACCAGTACTCAGATAAAAGGGTTTCCTGGGAAACACCATCACTAACAATATGATGCAAATCAAGCATCAACAAATGATTTGTTGGTGATAATTCCACCAGTGCTAACCTTACCGGGAGCTCCTTACTCAAATCAAAAGGTTGAACGAAGCTTTCAATGTGCTTATTTAATTCTGACTCATCTGCCTTGATCTGCTTCATTTCGAAGCTATCAGCGCTAATAATTTGCTGTACCGGTATGTCATCAATTATTGCAAATGTTGTCCTTAGGCTTTCATGGCGCTCAATTAACTGTTTAAATGAAGACGCCAGTTTAGCAGCATCTACCTCTCCATCCAGCATATAAAAGCTTGGCGTATTATAAGTGGTGCCTTGTTTATTGAACTCATACTGAAAGTACATTCTGTTTTGTGCTGAAGACAATGGATAATACTCATTTTCCTCTGCCTTAGGTATTGAAACATGTTGTGTTTCCTTCAGTTTTGAGATGTGAGAAAGCAAAAACCTGATTGTCGAGTAAGTGAAAAGGTCCTTCAATTCCACATCAACGGACAAGACTTTACTAATTCTGTTCTTTAACTTAATGGTGTTGAGTGAATGTCCTCCAATTTTAAAGAAATTATCATTCACCCCAATTGTTGATGGATCCAGCTCCAATACCTCTGCCCAGATATTTACCATTCGGTGTTCCGCCGGGGTTTCAGGGGCTACATAATTCTCCGTTGAAGAATAATTAGGTAACGGCAGGGAATCCTTATCAATTTTTCCATTTTTAGTCAATGGGAAATTATCCACTTTAATGTATGCCGATGGAATCATGTAAACAGGCAAGTCAGACTCCAGCATTCTATTTAATTGAGGGGATTCATACTGATGTTCCCCCAGCAAATAGGCACAGACTTGTTTGTTTTCGCCATCACCAAAATCAGTTGCAAAAGCCTGAGTAATGCCTGGGATCTTCTCCAAAGCTGCTTCTATTTCACCCAACTCAATCCTGAAGCCCCGAATTTTGATCTGATCATCTATCCTACCGACATATTCAATGTTTCCGGATGCATCCCATCGACCCAGGTCACCAGTCTTATAAGATCGGTATCCATTGATGTCGATGAACCTTTCATCCGTAAGCGCCGGGTTGCCAATGTAACCAGATGCCACCCCTTCTCCACTGATATAAATCTCACCTGTAACACCCATTGGGACTATTTTCCTTTCCCTGTCCAGGATATGGATTTTGGTGTTGGCAATCGGAGATCCGATCGAAATTTTATCGCCACTTTCTATCTCAGCCACTGTGCATCCTACGGTTGTTTCAGTAGGACCATATTCGTTATAAACCCTAATGTCCGGGTTGATTTTCTTTATGATATCTATGTGAGTGCTCTTTAGTTGTTCACCCCCACATATGATTGTCCGGATATTGCTGTTTTTAATGTTCAGGTCATCCAAAATCGTGATGTGAGTTGGGGTAAGCTTCAGTGTATCGATTTGATCGTGAGTGAAGCAATCTTTAAGTAACTGATCTATGCTGGTATTATCATCATAGATGAATAACTGGTTACCTCTGGTGAGACTTGTAAATACTGCCGTCACCGTCAAATCAAATGAAAGTGGTGTGATCAGACCCCAGTTGCCGTCAAGTGCTTCATTAAAATAATGGCCGTTGCTCCAGGAAATATAATTGTATAAGTTCTGATGAGAGATCATACACCCTTTTGGTTTTCCGGTAGATCCGGAAGTGTACAGGATGTAGGCCAAATCTGTTTGTTTTACCTGAGGCAATTCAATCCTTTGAACAGCTTCGTTTTTCTCATCAAGCTCCTGCACATTGATCCACTGGTATGCACTCAACCCTATAGGATTATTATTTTTATTGGAAATGATACCACTGCATCCTGTTTCTTCAAGCATATGAATCACTCTGGAATCGGGGAGTTGTGCATCAATGACCATATAAGCTGCACCGGCTTTCATTATGGCCAGTAGTGCCGTAAGCATCTCCACAGATCTGTCCATTCTCATTCCAACAATTGCCCCAGGCGTTATTCCGCTATTTATCAGGTTTCTGGCCCATAAATGAGACCGGTCATTTAATTCCTGATAGCTCACTTGAGTATCTCCGAAGACCAGTGCCGTAGCTTCCGGCTTAGCGACTACCTGGGCGTTGAAAAGGTCCAGCACATGTTTGTCAGACTCAAATGCTACAGAAGTATCATTGACGGCCTTCAATTGGTCAATAAGCCCTTTGTTGGTCTCTAAAATAGTTTGCTTATCAGCTTGTACGGTAGCATTATTGATGAACTGATCAAGTATGCATTTGAAATACCCTGACAATGCCTTTGCTTGTTCCTGGGTAATGAATGCAGTGGAATAATTCAACTCCAGGTTAAAATCTCCGTCAAATGCGTGAATATGGATACCCAGTAGGGCGTAATCATTCATATAGGCTTTTTGCACTGAAGTGGTTTCTTCGCTTACCCCTTCTCCGGTATCAGCCAAATCCTTATAAATTCTGAAGTCTACATAGTTGAATGATACGTCGAATATTGGATTCCTTTCGGTACTTTCTTCATTAACAATTTCCAATATTTTATAAAACGGCATCTGCTCATGATACTTGAGATCACGAAGTTTGTTTTCTATAAAATTGAGGTATTCTGCCCAGGTCAGGTGCTCTGGTATGTTTGCCCTGAATGGTATAGTATTCAGGAAGCAACCCAGTAACTTTTCTGCATCGTGAACGAGAGGTCTGATGTTGGTAGTAATTCCGGCAGTGATGTCACCTCCAAAACTCATTACCCTCAGCATGTAAATGTATGCAGCAAAGCAAATATGCTTGAAGCTGGTATTGTTATTTTCCGCTACTTGCTCTAATTGTTGTCGGTATTCTTTACCAAAAGTAATCTCATCCCGTACATAGCTATGTTCCAAACCTGTAGGAGACAATTCAAACCTGGTATAGTTATCAAGTTCCTCTTGCCAGTAGGCTACACTGTCAGCCCTTTTAGCGGCTGTTAGCTCTCCCAGAATCTGATCCTCGTAGCTGCTTTGCAATGGCTCAGGAATGTAGTGCTCATCTTCATACAGGTTTAAACATACCTTTTGCAACTCTGTCATGAAGGAAGACAAGCTCCATCCATCAAATAAGGAATGGTTGAAATCAAAAAGTAAATATTGATAATCATCCCGGATTTTGATCACATTCATTCTCCAGATGACTGAGAAGGACAGGTCTGTTCCCCTTACCTTCTCCTCGTGCATTTTTTCATTGATAAACTCCTCTTGCGCTGCTTTGTCGAGGTGTCGAATATCTATGAAGTTTATTTCCGGCTCAATGCTTTTAGTGATGATATGAGCAAGATTCTCCAGGTCAAATATTTTGCGTAGTTCTCCATGTTTTTCGCACATGAGTTGAACGCCCTTCCGGAAAGTTTCAAAGTCAAAATCTGCCCCGGGTATATCATAGAGGTTTTGCTCGTGATATAATATTTCATGCACATTTTCGGATTGTGTTTGCAATGAGTGAAATACCATACCCATTTCCACACCATTCATTGGGTATACTTCTTCATAAGATTCCAAAAACTCATTCTCGGATTTATACCTTTCCTGAAATTCTCTCAGCGCTCTGCTGGCTTCATCCCTTGCCTGAGTTTCTTCCTCATTATTTTCTAAGACAGCACCCAATAACTCACCGATGGTCTGGTAAGAGTACAGGTCTGCAATAGTGAATGATGACTCCATTTTTTTATTGATCGCAGAGATCAGTCCGATGGCTTTGAGGGAATCTCCTCCCAGCGCGAAATAATTGTCGTTTAATCCTACCTGCTCGACACCAAGCTCAGTCTCCCAAATGTTACACATGGCCTTTTCACGGTCAGTCGCAGGAGCTACATACGCATCTTTTACAACATCATTCGATGGTGCAGGTAATTTTGAAACCGCCACCTTGTTATTTGAGGTGAATGGAATTTCGTTGAGTTCAACAAAATATGAAGGAATCATGTATTTAGGCAATGATGCCCCCAAGTAGCCCCTCAGGTCTGATGGTTCCTCCTCTCCCCTGACCACATAATATGCACACAGGTAAGGTCGGTCCGTATTGTTATCGCGTAGTATTACAATTGCCTCTTCAATCTGCTCGTGCTTAAGCAAATGATATTCGATTTCACTAAGCTCAATTCTGAAACCTTTAAGCTGCACCTGGTTGTCAATACGTCCTAAATATTCAATTTCTCCATTAGGTAACAGTCGGCCCAAATCTCCAGAGCGATATAAGCGATCGCCGGGATTGTATCTATTTTCAGTAAACCGGGATGCAGTGAGTTCTTCCTTATTCAGGTAGCCCCTGGTTACTCCCAGTCCACCAACGTATATCTCTCCAATCATCCCAGCAGGTTGAAGGTGCTTATTACTATCCAACAAATACATGGAGTTAGTAGGGATGGCCTTTCCGATATTGCTGATATTGCTGGAAATTTCCTCCATACCGATTTCCTTATAGGTAGCATGAACGGTAATCTCTGTAATACCATACATGTTCACCAGTTTCACATCAGGGTGACTGGCTTGCCATTCCTTCAGCTTCACCGGAGTTAATGCTTCTCCTCCAAATACCACATATTTCAAATGAGGAAGGGTATCGTTATTCTGAGCACAGGCACTGCGCAGGGAATCAAATGCTGTTGGTGTCTGGTTGAGCACGGTCACTTTATGTGCTTTCAAAATCTCCAGGTACCTGAAAGGGTCCCTGGCATCAGAAGGCGCCACAATTACAACTTTACCTCCATAAAGAAGTGCGCCATACATCTCCCACACACTAAAATCAAAGCAATGGCTGTGGAACATTGTCCAAACATCGTCTGCACCAAAATCAAATTGAAACTCATCATTAAAAAATAGTCTTACAACATTTTGGTGTTCAACCATTACTCCTTTCGGGTTACCAGTGGTACCGGAAGTATAGATGATGTAACAAAGGTCCTCAGGACTGTTGATCGGTTCTGGGTTAGGTGTATTTTTTCCCTGAGCAGCACTAATCAGTTCTTCAATTTTAATTTTCTGAACTGGTTTTTGTACGATCTCCTGGAAGCCCTCATTGGTGAGAAGAAGTTGCAATCCACTGTCTTCTACAATGTATTCAATGCGTTCATTTGGATAACCCGGATCTATTGGCAGATAGCAGCCTCCGGCCTTTAATATTCCCAGTTGACATACCACTGTGTAGAGGTTCTTGTCTGTCAAAAGCCCTACGATCGTGTCTCTTGTAACCCCTTGTTCTTTCAATCTGGCTGCCACAGCATTGGCCAGTGAATTGACTTCAGCATAAGTCAGCACTTCTTCATTGAAGCAAACTGCTTCATTATCGGGAGTCCTGTTGACCTGATCTTCAAACAAACTTACTAATGTTGCATCTGAAGGATAGTTGATATTGTCGCCATTACTCTCAGTCAGCAACACTTTCGAGAGGTCGCTTTCCTCGATCAGCGTTTCCTTATTAATGAGGGCATCAGGATTATTGACAATGCAATCCAATATGCCTTTAAAATAATACGATAGCGAATTTACCTGCTCCGCTGAAATGAATGCAGTAGAGTAAGTAAGCACCAGGTTGAAATCACTATCATGAGCAAAAATATGTGTAGTGAGCAAACCATGGTCGTTCATGTAATCTTTTCGAAGGGTGGTTTCTTCTTCGGCGATTGTTTCTTCTGCAGGCTCCAGCTCTTTCAAAATGCGAAAATCGATGTAATTGAAGAAGACATCAAAAATAGGGTTCTTCTCATTTCTTCCTTCGCCAATGATTTCCAGAATCTTGTGAAATGGTACCTGTTCGTGATACTTCAGGTCTCTTAGTTTATTCTCAATAAATGACAGATATTCTCTCCACGTTATGCCATCCGGTATATCTGCCCTAAATGGAATCGTGTTTAGGAAACATCCCAGCAATTTTTCTGCATCATGTACCAGTGGTCTGATGTTAGTAGCTATACCGGTTGTAATGTCATTGCTATAGCTGAACATTCTGAGCATGTAGATATATGCTGCAAAACAGATGTGTTTGAAGCTGGTGTTGTTTTCAGCAGCAATGGCTTCCAACTGCTTTCTGTATGCTTTGCCAAGATTAAACTCAGTACTTACAAATTCATGCTCCTGGCCTGTTTTAGGCAACTCATAACGTGTGTATTCTTCAAGCTCCTTTTTCCAATAATTGATGCTTGATTCCTTTTTACCTGCCGCAAGTTCTGTGAGAATCTGATCTTCATAGGTACTTTTTAGGGGTTGAGGCTGGTAGTTTTCGTTGGCTGTTACACACAGGTATACTCGCTGGATTTCGGTCATGAATGAAGACAAACTCCACCCATCAAACAATGAATGATTGAAGTCAAACAATAAGTATTGATAGTCCTCTCTGATTTTAATGACATTCATTCTCCATATCACTGAGAAAGACAACTCAGTACCCCGAAGTTTTTCCTCATGCATCTTCTCTTTGATAAATTCCTCCTGTTGGGTTTTATCCAGATGACAGATGTCTATGAAGTTAATTTCAGGATCAATCTCTTTTTTAATGATGTGGGCAAGGTTTTCCAGGTCAAATACCTTTCTTAACTCACCATGGGTCTGACAAATCAGGTTGATTACTTTTTTGAACCGATCAAAGTCAAAATTCTTTAGAGGCATATCATAAAGATTCTGCTCATGGTAAAGAATCTCATGGACATTATCAGATTTGGTCTGCAGGGTATAAAAAACCATACCCATCTCTACACCATTCATTGGATAAACCGCTTCGTATGCATCAGGAAATTCGTTTTCTTCTTTGTACTTTTCCTGAAATGCTACAAGGTCCTTCCTTGCCTCTTCCATAGCCTGAATGGCTTCATCGTTACTGGAATTCTCAATACTCAAAAGCTCAGCAATCGTTTGATTGGAGTACAGGTCAGCAATGGTGAAGGTTGTACCAAGTGCTTTGTTGATGGATGAAACCAATCCTATTGCCTTCAAAGAATCACCCCCAAGACTGAAATAATTGTCATTGGTTCCGACTAGTTCAACACCAAGTTCTGCTTCCCATACTTTGCACAGGATTTTTTCGCGCTCATTGGTAGGCGCCACATAAGCATCCTTTTCTTTGCTGCTATCCGGAGCTGGTAACTTGTTGACATCAATCTTGTTATTTGATGTGAACGGAATGTCTTCAAGTGCAACGAAATACGATGGAATCATATATTTGGGCAGGTATGCCGTCAAATAATTGCGAAGATCATTCAATTCTTCTCCACCTTTGCTTACATAATATGCACACAGGTAAGGACGGCTGGTGTCTGCATCTCTCAGGATCACTACCGCTTCAGCGATATGATCATTTTTGAGCAGGTGATATTCAATTTCATTCAATTCAATCCTAAAACCCTTAAGTTGCACCTGATTATCAATCCGACCCAGGTATTCCACTTCTCCATTATCCAACAACCTACCCAGGTCACCAGATTTGTAAAGGCGCTCACCGGGATTGAATGGGTTGTCCATAAACCTGGATGCCGTAAGCTCTTCCTTATTCAGGTATCCTCTGGTCACACCATGACCACCAACATAGATCTCACCAATCACTCCTTGTGGCAACAGGTTTTTGTTGCTATCCAGAATATATAGAGAGTTTGTAGGAATGGCTTTACCAATGTTACTGACATTGTTTTCAATTTCTTCTGTTCCGATCTCCTTATAAGTGGCATGAACGGTAATTTCTGTTATACCATACATGTTGACCAATTTCACATTCGGGTGAGCAGCGTGCCAGTCTTTTAGCTTGAGGGGTGTAAGCGCCTCACCACCAAAAATTACATATCGAAGATCTGATAATATTACATTATCCTTAGCACAGGCAGTCCTCAGGGAATCAAAGGCCGTAGGTGTCTGGTTGAGCACCGTAACCTTGTGGTTTTGAAGCATCTCAAGGTACTTATTGGGATCTCTGGCATCTGACTGAGCGATGATAATGACCTTCCCGCCAAATAGCAAAGCCCCGTACATTTCCCAGACGCTGAAATCAAAGCAATGGCTATGGAACATGGTCCACACATCATTTTCATCAAAATCAAACTGAAACTCATCGTTGAAAAATAGTCTGACAGCATTCCTGTGTTCCACCATTACGCCTTTCGGGTTGCCAGTAGTACCGGATGTATATATGATGTAGCAAAGATCCTGTGGTTGGTTGATTTGCTCAGGATTTGGTATTTCTTCTGACGCAGTTTCAACCACATCTTCGATTAGTATTCTTTCCGTTACTCCATTAAGAAGTGACTCATAGTCTTTATTGGTCACTAAAACCTGTATACCACTGTCTGCAGCAATGTAATTGATTCTTTCTTCCGGATAAGTTGGATCAATAGGCAGATAGCATCCCCCTGCTTTCAATATCCCCAATTGGCATACTACAGTATGAATGTTTTTATCGGTTAGTAATCCAACAATTGTATCCCTTCCAACGCCTTTTTCCCTTAATGTTAATGCCAGCGCATTTGAGAGGTTATTGAGTTCCTTATAGGTAAGTGATTTTCCCTTGAATATGACGGCTTCATTGTCAGGAGTTTTCGCTACCTGATCTTCAAAAAGGCTTATCAGAGTAGCTGTTTCCGGGTATTTCGTGTTTGTATCCTGGATAAGGGCAACCGTCTCTTCATCTGACAACAATGAAATATCGCCGATCAAAACCTGTTGATCCTGTAAGACTTGTGACAATACTCTTTTAAAGAATCCAATGAACTTTTGGATCGTTGATGGCTCAAACAGTTCAGTAGCGTAACCAAAAGAAAAATTAATTCCACCAGGTATTTCATTGGCTTCCAGCATAAGGTCGAATTTTGAGGTGGTCACCTCTCTTTCGTACTCGCTGATGGTGAGGTCATCCATTTGCATCGATGACTTTTGCATGTTCTGTAATGCAAACACTACATCAAACAATGGATTGCGACTTGGGTCACGATCCAGTTGCAAGTCGTTAATCAGTTTCTCGTATGGATAATCTGCATTATCAAAGTAGCCCAGGACCTGCTCATGCAACTGCTTTAGATAAGCATTAAAAGAAATGTCATCCGCTAAGTTTGTCGGTAGTGCCAGGGTATTGACAAACATACCAATGGTGTCCTGCAGATCAGCATGTTTCCTGCCAGCTACAGGGGTACCGATTACCAGGTCTTTGGCGTTTCCCAGTTTTGAAAGCATGATGCTATAGGTAGCCAGCAACACTGTAAATAAGGTAGTGCTATTTTTTCTACCGATTTGATTCAGTTGATCAGACTCCTCTTTGGAGATTGCAAATGGCAGGGTTGCTCCTGAGTGGGTCCTGTCTTTTGGTCTTGCATGATCCATGGGAAGTTCAAGCGACTCGGGTAATTCATTGAATTGCTTGTTCCAGAATTCCTTTTGTCCTGCAACCGATTCTTGATATGCTGGACTCAGGAACCATTCAGAAAAATCTTTGTATTGTAATTTCACCGGATCCAGTTCCAGTCCCATATAAAGTTGAATGACTTCTCTGATTAAAATTTCAGTGGAAGTCCCATCTGATATGATATGGTGGATATCAAACAGAAAATAATGAATGTTCTCTGTCTCTTTGATCAACCCAACCCGAAGCAAGGGAGCTGTAGCCAGGTCAAAAGGTCTAACAAACTGGTCGATGGTGTTCTCTATGGAACCTTCAATTTCATAGTGCTCAATCCTGAATTCAATGTCTTCTGCAATTTTTTGAGAAGGTTCATTGTCATCATCCAGGCTAAAGCTGGTTCGTAAATTCTCATGTCTTTTAATGAGTGAATTGAATGCACTCTCCAGCTTCTCAGCATCCAGGGGTCCTTCAATCCTGAATGCCGCTGGAAGGTTGTACGCCAGGGAATCATTGTTTAACTGGTCCAACAGGAAGAGCCGCAACTGCGGGGGTGTTAGTGAGTAAGCCTCCTTTACTGTAGCTTTTGGAATGTTGGTATCGCCTCTTTTAGAATCATTTTTATCCTTAATGTACTGAATTAAGTTTTCTTTATTGATTTTCAGCTCGTCGATCAAATCGGTATCTGAGAAACCTTTTGGTAAGCTTATTTTAAGAGAATCTTCGACAACTTTAATGCTCCCCTTGTGAGCTTTAAGTTTTAATAGTAGTTCTTCCATCGTAAATAATGATTCTAGTTTGGACTGTTCTTTTGTTGATTTGGGCTGAGTGGTTGTGTTTTAAGTACCCTGCCCACGAACCATGAGGGCAGGGTGTCTTAATTGAACTTAACTAACTAACACAAAGCGTTGATAACTCCGAAAAAGGATTAGCTATTTGGTTACCTGAAATTCGGAGTGTTTTGATATTTAAATTTCGATTTCAAGCTGCTCGCTATCTTCCTGCTTGTCATTTACATTTAACCACAGGTTGGTATCAATGAACCTGGCCTGCTCAATGATGGTCGGCCGTTGGAATAGTTCAACCAGCTTGATCTCAATACCAAATTGTTTCTTGATATTATTGGCAATTTGTATGGCTTTGAGAGAGTGGCCTCCCAGTTCCATAAAATTGTGATCGGTACTAATTTTTTCCTCCTCAATGTTCAATACTGAGGCCCATATTGCCAGCAACCTTTCTTCATTTTCAGATGCCGGCAGCTGGTGACCGGAAGAAGTTGCTAATTCCGGATCTGGTAGTGCTGCTCTGTCCAATTTACCATTGGACGTTAGTGGCAGTTGCTCCATTCCTACAAAATAGGTTGGGATCATATAATCTGGAAGGGAAAGCAAAAGGTACTCTCTCAACACCCGATCATCTATGCCTTGATCTGAGACGAAATAAGCTACCAAATGCTCTTCCTCTTCCAATTTCTTTAATACTATCGCTGAACCTACTATGGCTGGGTGAGAATTAAGCACATGTTCAATTTCACCTGGTTCTATTCGGTATCCTCTTAGTTTTACCTGACTATCCTTACGAGCACAGTATTCCAAATTACCATCTGGTAACCATCTCACTAAATCACCTGTGCGATACACTCTTTCTTCACCAGCAACCAGGTTGGTCACAAAGCGATCTTTTTCTGCTTCTTTTTGTACATAGCCTCTGGCAAGACCGGAACCTGCAATACAAAGTTCACCAACTACGCCAGGTGCAACCAGAGATCCTACATTGTCAACGACATACAATCTCTCATTGGATAATGGACGACCAATTGGAATAGTGTTGAACTCATCCAGGCGCTCAGGATCTACTTTATAGTAGGTAGAGTCCACGCAGGTCTCAGTTGGCCCATAAAGGTTGAAGATCGCAGTATTTTCATTTAATGTTCTGTCATAAAAGTCTTTTACAAATCCCTTTGGTAAAGCTTCTCCCGCAAGCATCCATCTTTTCAGATCTGGCAGGTCTATTTTACCATCGACATTGCTTAAAAACATTCCAAAGTGCGTTGGTGTACCATCACTGATTTCAATTGCATTGTTTTTGAGGAATTTATAGAGGTCGTTACCATCCATTCTCTCCTCATCGGTACTGATAACCAGTGCGTGTCCCTGTAATAGCGCTCCAAAAATCTGCTGGCAAGATGCATCGAAACTATATGATGCCAGAAGACCAACACGAAGTGAATCATTCAATCCCTGGTATACAGTGTTTGAAAGTCCCTCAACCAAATTGACAATGCTCTTGTGCTCCATTAAAACACCCTTGGGTACTCCTGTAGAGCCAGAAGTGAAAATGCAATACGCCAGGTCGGATGGGCTTCTTTCAATATCAATTGACGCGGTGCTGCATGTGTCCAAATAATTTGATTTGATGTCACTTGTCTTCACCATTTCTTGATATTCAGCCAGATATCTGTGATCACCGAATAATAGTTTCGTTTGACTCGCCTTCAGGAAGTATGATATTCTTTCTTTTGGCAATTTCGGATCTATTGGCAGGTAAGCGGCTCCACTTTTAAGGATTCCAAGCAGCCCCACAATCATTTCCTGAGATCGATCTGTTATCAATCCTACTACATCACCTTTAGCAACACCTTGAGAAATTAAATAATGTGCCATTTGATTGCTTCGCTCATTCAATTCCTGATAGTTCAGAATATCACCGCGATAGCTCAGGGCAGTCTGTGTAGGACATGACTCAACGACTTTTTCAAATGCGCTGACAATGTCATTTTCGATCTCGAATTCATCCCCGGATTGTGCAAGCGACCTGATGGTTGCTACCTGGTCTGCATTCAGTAATTCTATGTTGTCCAATCGAATGTCTCTGTCATCAATTACCTGATCGACTATTCGTTTGAAGTATTCAATGAATAGATCAATGGTCGTGGCATCAAACAAATCCGTTGAGTACTGGAAATCCATTTTTAAATGATCTTTCACCTCATAAGCATGGAGCGTGAGATCAAACTTTGAAACGTTGTATTCATGGTTGTATGTAGTGAGCTCGAGTCCAGGAAAATCAGGTTCAGGCTGCTCAAAATTGGCATACTCCAGCATTACATCAAACAACGGGTTTCTACCGGTATCTCTCTTGAGATTGAGATCGCCAATGAGTTGCTCATATGGATAATTCTGGTGCTCAAAACCAGAGAGCGCATTCTCATAGGTAGTCAGAACCAGGTCACTGAAATAATCCGCTCCTGTAAATTGATTTCTGAGCGGTAGTGTATTCAGAAATACTCCCATTACATCCTGAATGTCTGCATGGTTTCTTCCAGCAACAGAGGTACCCACAATCAAATCATTTTGACCGGATAGCTTACAGAGCATCACATTAAATACTCCCAGTACAACTGAAAACATGGTAGCACCTGTTTTTTCAGCGATCGAATTCAATCCTCTGGTCTGTTTTTCGTTTAATGAGAACTCATTCAGGTTTCCTTTATAGGTGATCACCTTAGGTCGGATCCTGTCTGAAGGTAAATTCAGCGGTGAAGGCAAACCAGACAATTGCTCATTCCAGTAGAGTTTATCTTTCTCAATGGCTTCCTGTCTTTCATCTTCCTGCTGCCATACCGCATAATCCTTGTATTGCAATGCCAATGGATCAAGTGTCTCGCCTTTGTATATCGCCATCATGTCCCTGATAAATAACCCGATGCTGATACCATCAGAAATGATATGATGCATGTCGAACATCATCAGGTGTTCATTTTCAGCAATCCTGATTAACCCTACTCTCATTAGCGGAGCACGGGACAAATCAAACGGACGCACGAATTCTGAGATGATCGCTTCACAATCTTCGGAAGTCGCTTCAAAATGTTGTATTTCAAATTGAATGTTTTCGTCGATGAATTGCGCTGGCTCCTCATCGATTAATTCGAAGCGTGTCCTTAGGCTCTCATGCCTGTTGATCGTCTCCTGAAAGGTGTTTTGCAACTTATCAATATCCAACGCTCCTTTGATCACAAAGCACTGAGGCTGGTTATAAGCAATGGAGTTGCTATCAAATTCACTGAGGAAATAAAGCCTCTTTTGGGAAGATGATAATGGATAATATGCTCTTGCCTCTGCTTTCGGTATGCTCACATAGTCTTCCTGCTCACCTTCATTCAATGCGATGGCCTGGTTTTCAATATCTTTCAGGTGTATGAGCTCCTTCAGGGAAATAGAGATCTGAAGTGTCTCCTGAATTTTATTTTTAAGGAATACCAGGCTTAAAGAATTGCCTCCCAGGTCAAAGAAATTGCTATTCACTCCTATGATCTCTGGTGAAATTTTCAATACCTCCGACCAAATCTCAACAAGACGATGCTCCATTTGAGATGATGGTGCCACATAATCCTCCTTTTCAGACACCTCAAAGTCAGGAAGTGTATTCCTATTCACCTTTCCGTTGATCGTTAGTGGAATTTTCTCCATCTGAACGTAATAAGAAGGTATCATATATTGCGGGAGCATTTGTCCCAGGTATGTCCTGATTTCTTTTACAGGGATTTCCTGCGAAGCTTCATAGTATGCCACCAAATGTTTTTCGGCAGCTCTTTCACGAACCATCACAACAGACTGAGAAATTTCAGGGTGGCTATTCAGGTGATGAGTGATCTCGGATAATTCAATTCGATAGCCTCTCAATTTGATCTGATCGTCTATTCTACCGTGGTAAACCAAATTTCCATCTGGTAACCATTTCACCAGATCACCGGTTTTGTAAACCCTGTTTTCCCATTCGATCCAATCAGAATCAAACATTTCTGACGTCAGTGCCTCATTTCCAACGTAACGTTGTGCTAGTCCATCTCCTGCAATGCACAACTCACCAATTACTCCGCGTGGTACCAGGTTTCCAAAGTCATCGGTTACATAGACTCGCTCATTAGGAAGTGGCTTTCCAATCGGAATGCAATCATATTGATCAAGTTGATCACGGTTAATTGTAAATGAAGTAGAGTCGACACAGGCCTCTGTTGGTCCATAGAAATTGTATAACTGAACAGCATCTCCTATCCGGTCAAAAAACTTCAGAACCAGTTCTTTTGTAAGTTCTTCGCCTGCCATGATCCAACTCGACAGTGTATCAAGTACACCATTTTTGGAATTGGCGTTAACAAACAACCTTAGGTGCGTTGGCGTGCCGTCAGAAAGATCTATTTTGTTTTCGTTGTAAAATGCTCTGAGTCTGGAGCCGTCTTTTCTGCTTTCTTCGTCTACGATGTACAGAGAATGGCCCTGCAATAAACTTCCAAATATCTGCTGAACAGATGCATCAAAAGAGAAGGATGCCAGCAGCGCAATGTTCAAACGCTTGTTTCCATACTTGTGATAAACCACTTCATGAAGCCCTTTCACCAAATTGGTTACACCAAGCTGACTCATCATCACTCCCTTAGGCATACCACTTGATCCTGAAGTGAAGATGCAATATGCCAGATCATTTGATCCCAGTGGCAGTTCGGGATTATTTACAGTTTGCTTATTAATCTCTTTAGAATCAATTGCCTGAACTGGCAGATAGGCTGTATACTGTTCCAGATTCTGTTCACTGGTCAGCAGGAAAGATGACCTGCTGTTATCAAGCATGTAGCGGATACGTTGTTCTGACAATTGAGGATCCAATGGCAAATAACCGGCCCCTGCTTTTAATATTCCCATTATCCCTACTACCATATCAAGTGAGCGCTCAAGCAGCAAACCAACCATATTTCCAGGAAGTACCCCTCTGGATACCAGGTAATTTGCAACCTGGTTTGCCCGTTCGTTGAGCTCCTTGTAGGTAAGGTTTCCTGACTGATCAGCAACTGCAATTTCATCAGCATTTGCGTCAACCATTCGCTCGAAGATTGTCACTATGCTCTCTTCGTTTTCATATTCAACATGGGTTGAATTAAAATCTTCGATTAAAAGCTTTTGCTCCTCAGGAGATATCAGGTTGAGGTCAGAAAGTTTCACATTGATGTTTGCTTCAACGGAGTTGATGATACTTCTATAGTAGGCAATGAATCGTTCCATTGTTTCCTGACCATACAAATCTGCCCTGTAGTCCAGGTGAATTACATGAGAGTCATCATCCTTGGCTGAAACCCGCATACAAAAATCAAATTCTGTAGTCAGGTTAGGCAAATCTATATTGACCAGTTCTGAGTCAAACATATTCACTTTTGGTTCCGGGAAGTTGTAGTACTCAAACATCACATCGAAAAGTGGGTTCTGGTATAAGTTTGGAGTAAGGTCCAACTTGCTCGTCATTTTCTCAAAAGGGTAATCCTGATTACTGAAACATGCCAGTGCATTGTCTTTCACAAGGTTTAGGAATGCCCGGAAGTCAATTTCTGGTTGAAGTTGGGTACGGATGGGGATGGTGTTTGCAAACACACCCAATACACGCTCCAGTTCTTCATGCTGGCGCCCCAAGACTGTTGTGCCAACCACTATGTCATTTTGGTTGCTGAGTTTGAAAAGAAGCACATAATACATGCTCAGCATCAAAGTATACATTGTGATTTTTTCCTCCTGACATATTTTCAGAAGCTTCGCATTCTCTTCTTCACTCAGTTCAAGAATTACAGAGGATGCATTGTAGTTGTTAATGGCAGTCCTTGGATAATCAGTAGGCAGCCTTAAAGAATCTGGCAAGGTACTAAACTCATTCAGCCAAAACTCTTCCTGCTTCACCAGCAGCGTTTCAAATTCTTCTCTTTGCTGCCATACTGAAAAATCGGTGTAATTAATTCTTGATGGTACTAACGCTTTGTTGTCATTCAAAGCCTGCAGATCTTCAATGATCAAACCAAACGTAACTCTGTCAAGAATGATGTGATGAATATCTGTCAGAATGCAGTATTGTCCATTTTTTCTAAGACAAATCGCAGCTCTGATGAGTTCAGGTTTGCCCAGGTCGAATGGTTGATGGAATGTCCTGATCACATCATCCAGGCTTTGCTCTTCATCTTCAAACAGTTGCAATTCAAAATTAACCTGATCATGAATTTTTTGAACTGCCTCACCTTCCACTACATGGAATGACGTTCTTAATATATCATGCGTATCGATGAGCTTTTGAAACAATGCCTGACATAAATCAAATTTAACGTCACCTTCAAAAGTCACTACTCCCAGGTTATTGTAGCATAGTAAATCAGGATTCATCTGATTCAGAATGAAAAACCCTTTTTGAACCTCTGATTGTCGGTAATATGCTTGTAGTGGTGCTTTTTCAATGTTGATCACCTGAGCTTTTTCACCAGTATCAATCAGATCCAACTGGAATGCAAAACTTGTATTCTTGAATACTTCACCTATTTCGATGGCCACTCCAAATTCTTTCTGAATTTGTGAGATCAGTTTGATGATACCCAGCGAATCTCCTCCCAATTGGAAGAAGTCATCGCTGGTACCAATTTCAAACCCAAATAAACTTTCCCATATCTTTGCCAGCTTCTGCTCTACCTCTGTAACCGGAGCTACAAATGGCTGATTCGCTGGTCTTTTTCCTGCTGCCTGTTCTTGAGTCTCCTCAATTGCAGTTTCTTCTGTACTTTCTGTTGGTGTCTTTAATCTTTCAATGAGGGATGGAAAGTCAATTGGAGATACGATGATTTGATTTTCGGCATTGTTTGCTGACAATAAATGTTCAAACACCTGCTTGCTCTCATCAGCGTTGATTGACGTATTTCCTGTATCACCATTATTTTGGAATAATTTCTCGAAGTTTTTCCTTCCTTCTTCCTGGTCACTACCAGTTCCTTCATTTAATTCTTTGGTCAGGTAGGTGTAATTGAGCGATAACCATTGCGTGTGGTTGTTATCACTTTCACTTGCTACCAGGGAATCCACATATTGATTAGCCGATGCGTACCCGATCATGCCTATTCCTCCCAGAATAGAAGAAGTGGAAGACACAATCGCTACAAATTCCGGTTGATAATCGTTGGCAAGGTTTTGCAAAACAGATAACCCTTCCACTTTTGTATTGAAGTGATCGGTTAATGTTGCACTGTCTACTGAATTCACAAGGTTCAATGACATTGCACTAACGTCCCCTGCAGAGTGAAACACACCATTTACCTGTCCGTATTTCGCAGATACCTGCTCAACAAGTTTGTTCATTTGCTCCTGATTGGTCGAATCGGCCTGCATCAGAATGAGTTTGCCTTTCCCCTTCTCCAATTCATTCACTCTGGCAATTTTTCTACCCATGGAATCGGCCTCACCATGAGATTCCAAATATTTCTTTCTTGCAGCCTTTCCAGGAATCTTGGATCTCCCAACGATCACTACGTTGGATTCAAAGTTCTCCACGAGGTATTGCGCTATAGTGTATCCTACATCTCCAAGACCTCCAATGATCACATAAGTACCATCATCTTTAATTCGTGAATCACGACCAGATGAATGATTAATAGGATATGCTTCAAATGTCTGACTCCATCGGTATTTTCCTCTGTAGCTTACAATTTCATCTGTCGCATTTAACTCTTTGGATACGATCTGATCCAACGCTCCTCTATTCACTTCATAAGTGCTTTTCTCTACTTCAAGCAACCTGACCTGGATGTGGGAATTTTCCTGTGGAATCACTTTTGCCGCGGAAACTATTGCGGATTTTCCCGGAAACTATCTCCTCCGATCCGTAAACTTTAAACAATTCACTTGAAAGGGTGATCAGCTCCAGTTGTTTGTTACCAAAAGGACTCTGGTTGAATCCCTGAACGACATTCACAATCCCCTCCAGGTTAGTCAGGTTATCTATTCCGACAATTCCTGTGAGGTCTATGATGGTATCAAGTTCAAACTGGTCAGCATTGAGTGCTTCGAATAATCTTGACAGCTCCTGCTGGCTACTGTAGTTAACCTTATATTTTCCATTATCCAACTTCTGGAAGCTGGAACCGGCATTGACCTGTGCTACCTGATGGCCTTGTGCAATTAGTAAATTGACAAGCCCCTCTGAGTTATCAAGGTCCAATAAAAGAATATTTCTGAGCTTAGTTTCCTGAGCATTTCCTGCAACAAGAGGTGTTTTCTTCCAGGAAGGAACATAGAACCATGAAGCAATATCTTCTTTTCTCTTTAATTCAGTAGAATGGTCTGATTGAAGGAATGAGTTGTCTATTTGCAAACTATACGCAGTGCCTTCAAAAGGATAAGTAGGCAGAGAGAGTTTTTGTCTTTTTTGTCCTCTGTTTAGTGCATTCCAATCCAGTTGGCCACCATGCTCCCAAAATTTGGCTACAGATTGCAATATATGCACCTGCTCTGAAAGGCCCTGCTCATCGTTTTTAATACGATTTTCACTTCTGGCTATACTAAGATGCCTCAAGGTCTTTTGACTGTCCATGGCCTGACTCAGCAGTATTCCCATGAATTTTCCTACTCCAACTTCCAGGTAAATAGGATTGCTGTCTTTTTCAACCAGCGTATTGACAACCTTTGAGAAATCCACTGTTTCTGCAAGGTGCTTGATCCAATATTCAGGGTTGGTGAATTCTTCCGTACACCATTCTCCGGTGACATTGCTCACCATTGGCATGTTGGGGGACTGAATATCAAATCCTTTCAGAATATTTTTGAATTCTTCTGCAATTGGATTCATCTCAGGTGTATGAACTGCGTACTTGTCAAGGATATCCATGGTAAGAATCCCGATTTTCTCCAGCTGCTCTGATAACTGTGTGATGGCTTCCTTTCGACCTGCCACTACTACAGACTGGCCATTATCGATGGCAATGTGCACATCACCAGTGAGGTATGATTCAATTTCTTTTTTGGGTTGTGGAAATAGCGACCATCTCTCCGGAATCTACGGTGTTGATTAATCGCCCTCTTTCCAACAATATGTGAAGTACGTCTTCCAGTGTGAAGATACCGGCAATACAGGCTGAAACATATTCACCGAGGCTATAACCAACGGTGGTATCAGCCACTATGCCCCACGATTCCAGTAGTCTGGCCAAAGCATATTCAAAGGAAAATACCATCAGTTGTGGACTTTGGAAATCCTGCGGAACACCAGATTTGTCCTCCCCATACATAATTGCTTTAAAATCGAGCCCCGTTTTCGTTTTTACTACCTCAAAACAGGCATCCATTGCATTTCTAAATGCTTCTTCTTTTTCATACAGGTCCTTTCCCATTTCCGGAAAAAAATCCTCCCATCCCTGGGAAAAGAAAAACAACCTCAGGATGCTCTTCAATCTCCAGCACCAGATGCTCATTGGAAAGCTGATCCAAAAGTTCATTCACGTCTTTAGCGACAATGGCCCTTCGGTATTTTTGGTGTTGCCTGCCAGTCTGTAAAGTATATGCCAGGTCGGCAACATTTACTTCTTTATTTTGTTGTACGAATGCTGCGATATCCGAAGAAAGCTGATTAAGTGCTGAAGGTGTTTTAGCAGACAGGCAAATCATCGAATAGTCTTCAGCTGATTTATTATTGCTAACCGGTGGGGCCTTTTCAAGAATAATGTGTGCATTGGTACCACCTATTCCGAATGAATTGACCCCTGCTCTGAAAGGAAATTTAGGATGCTCATACTTTACAGGGCTGCTGTTTACCGCAAACACTCCATTTGATTCCACTAATTCTGAATTGGGTGTTTCAAAATGGAGACTTGGTGGAATGGTATCATGCTTTAGCATCAGGCAAGTCTTAATAAAACCTGCTACCCCTGCAGCCACATTTAAGTGCCCGAAATTGGATTTCACACTGCCTATATGACAGGTATAATCCTGCTGCAGATCGCCAAACACTTCCTTGAGCGCATTAACTTCAATTTTATCTCCAATGCCCGTAGCGCTTCCATGTCCCTCGATATAAGCAATGCTTTCTTTTGGAACCTCAGCCATTCTCAAGGCCTTTTTGATCACTTCCGCCTGACCTAAAACACTTGGAGCAGTGTACCCTACTTTTCTGTTTCCATCATTGTTAGTAGCAGAACCTTTGATTATGGCATGAATGTGGTCTCCATCTCGCAATGCATCATCCAGTCTCTTCAATACAACCGTACCAACGCCATCACTCCAGATGGTCCCTGTAGCACTTACATCAAAAGAGCGTGTGTGACCATCCTGAGACATGAACATGCCTGGCTCGTAGGTGTAACCTGCTTTATATGGTAAAGAAAGAGAAACACCCCCGGCCAGAGTCACGTCACACTTGCCAGTCAACAAACTTTGACATGCCATATCGATGGCTACCAACGATGTGGAACATGCCGTATACACACTATGGCTATGGCCATGTAGATTCAGTAAATAAGAGAGTCTTGTACTTACAAAGTCTTTATCATTGGACAAAAGCGAAGAGAATTGCTCTGAATGCAGGTTATTGATCTTTTTGAAACTCTGCATCTGCCAATTGAAATTGGGAGCTGCCCCTACAAATACACCAGTATTGTTGTCCTCTCTGGTAAAATCATAACCTGCATCTTCCAGTGAATTATATGCACACTGCAACAACAACCTGAACTGCGGATCCAGGGCATCTGCTTCTGATGGAGAGATCCCGAAGAAGGAAGCATCAAAGTACTCCGCCTTATCGATAAGCCCCTTGGTTTTCACATAGTTGGCATTAGAAAACTCATCGTCAGTAATACCATATTCCCGGAGTTCTTCATCCGAAAATGTGGTGAGAGATTCTTTTCCGTTCTTAAGGTTATCCCAAAACTCTGTAATATTTGAAGCCCCGGGGAACCTGCATGCCATACCTACCACAGCAATCTCTAGTCCAGTGTATTCTAGTTTGTCCATAATCTTTGACTTGGTAATGTTTTGAAATGATGATGCTAACCTCAAATGGCGCAATCCGTCTGATGGTTGATCTATGAATTTGGCCTAAGGCCAATGTACTTGTTTGATAGAAATATTGATCGGTTTATTAAATTGATGCTTTCAGCAATCGGCCCATTCTTGATTTTGCAGAATCCATATTGAATTCAGTTTCATTGGTTGGACGGCCGGTCGGTTGGTTTTGCAATACATCTGTATAGACATATTTGGCCAGATCCCTGGTGTTGGTGTACTTGAACAGCACTACATCATCCACCTTCTCCATAAACTGCTCTTCTATGGCCACCTTCAACTGCACTGTTTTGATTGAGGTGAACCCCAGGTCAAAAAAGTTGGTGGTCGCCAGGGCATCTTTGATCCCGGAAATAAGTGATACAA
>CBDEVW010000005.1:247500-384852 GCA_965243755.1 Cyclobacteriaceae bacterium | reverse complement strand
GAACAAAAAGTCTTATATCAATTTTGAGTTTGTGTCTACGCTCGAAGATGATGGAGAATTTTCAATAGATGGTGCCAGGTCAATAAAGAAGTATACCATGCTGCGCTATCACATAGAAGATGGGCAATTGTACGTTTTTACCTTCAATGCACCCCCAAAATTGCAAAACCAATATGCTCCTATTGCTGCAACGATCATGCAATCAATCAATATCAAATGAGTCAGCTATCAGTACATAGCGATGAGCATTACATGAAAGAAGCGCTGAAACAGGCTCAAATAGCATTCGATGAAGGAGAGGTTCCTATTGGTGCAGTTGTGGTCAGTAAAAATACGATCATTGCCAGGGCATACAATCAGGTAGAGAGGCTCAATGATGCTACAGCTCATGCAGAAATGTTGGCAATCACAGCTGCTCAAAACTATTTGGGAGCAAAGTATTTACAGGAATGCAGCTTGTATGTAACCCTGGAGCCATGCGTGATGTGTGCCGGTGCTACTTTTTGGAGTCAGATTCCTCAAATTTTTTACGGAGCATCTGATCCAAAGCGTGGATTTGCAAGGGTTGAGCAAAACATTCTTCACCCGAAAACAGTAGTAAAGAAGGGGTTACTTGCTGAGGATTGCAAATCCCTAATTGATGAGTTTTTTCGACGCATGAGAGAAAATAATCATTAATTTTATGATTCAATTTTTATAATCAAATTATAAACTATAAAAACCAAATTAACTATGGCTTTTGAATTACCTGATCTTCCATATGCCTTTGATGCTTTGGAACCACATATTGATGCAAAAACAATGGAAATCCATCATGACAAGCATCACGCTGCATACACATCAAAGTTAAATGGAGCGGTTGAAGGTACTGAGATGGAAGGAAAATCAATTGAAGAACTTCTGGCCAACCACATCGATAACGGCGCAGTAAGAAACAATGGTGGAGGTTTTTATAACCACAACCTGTTTTGGGAGGTCATGTCACCAAATGGTGGAGGCACCCCTTCCGGAGACCTGGCTTCAGCTATCGACACAGCTTTTGGGTCCTTCGATAATTTCAAAACGGAATTTAGCAATGCTGCAGCTACCAGATTTGGTTCTGGATGGGCATGGTTGTGTGTAAAAGACGGTAAGCTGGAAGTGTGCTCCACAGCAAACCAGGACAACCCGCTAATGCCTGGTGTTGGATGCAGTGGAACACCTATCCTGGGTCTGGATGTATGGGAACATGCTTACTACTTAAATTATCAAAACAGAAGACCAGATTACATTAATGCATTTTTTAATGTGATCAATTGGGAAAAAGTTGCTGAAAAATACGCAGCGGCTAAGTAAAGCATACCAATCACGATTTCAAAAAAGCTCCTGTATTGGAGCTTTTTTTATTATATTCCCTGTCGAAAAAACCAATCCTAAACAACAATTATTGAATTAAGGTCATTATTATTAAAAAGTCTTCGATGAAAAAGCTATTAATCATTTCATGTTTGGGGTTGGTAACAACCATCATTTCCTGCAAAAATGACGATGAATCACCCAATGAGCCCATTGATGATTCATCCACCTACAGTTCTATACAGACCAGGATTTGGGATCAGCAATGTACGAGTTGTCATGTTTCGGGCAGTAGCTTTGCTACTCAATCGGATCTGATACTTACTGCGGATGTTTCATATGATCAATTGGTCGGTCGAGCACCCAATAATGAAGCGGCTGCTGAAGATGGTTTGCAATTGGTAGGTACAGATGGCCTGGAAAGTTTATATAAAAGTTTCCTATGGGAAAAAATCAATGCTCCGGATATCGAACATTTTTATTCTGATCATCCATTTTACGGAGCGATTATGCCCCTTGGAGGCGAATTTTTAACCAACGGTGAACTGGAATTCATCCGGCAATGGATCATTAATGGTGCTCCAAAAGAAGGAATAGTCGCAGATCTTAGTTTACTTGAAGATGAGACCAGGTTTGAATCCACAGAATTTACACCACTTGATCCTCCGGAGAACGGCTACCAATTTCACCTAGGCCCCTTTGATGTGCCTGCAAGCGATGACAGGGAACTCTTCTATTATGAAGAACTTAATAACGAAGAAGACATTTACATTAACCGGGTAGAGATTTCAATGGCTCCAGGAAGTCATCATTTCATTTTCTACACATTTGATGACAATATTCCATCACAATTATTTCCTGAAGCAAATGTCATCCGTGACCTGTATGATGAAAATGGTTCTGAAATTTTCCTTAACCTGCTCCCTTTGCAATATCACATATTCGTTTCGGGGAACACAGTGGCCAACAATGAACTACCATTTTCCCGAAGGTGTAGCCCTTAAAATACCTGCCAATAGTGGATTGGACCTGAACTCGCACTATGCCAATTCCAGTAGCAGCATTATTCAGGGAGAGGTGTATGGCAACCTCTATACGATACCAGAAAATGAGGTTCAACATGTGGCGTACAACCTGCAGTTAAACAATCAGAATTTCACATTACCTCCAAATCAGGTCACTACGATAAACAGAACCTACTTTTTCCCGGAAAGGAGACATATTTTCCAACTGTTCTCTCACGCCCACCAGCACATGACCGAATTCAGAGTACTGGTTGAAGGAGGAGATAGAGATGGTGAACTTGTGTATGTATCCTTTGATTGGGAGCATCCCCCTATTTTGGAACTTGATCCACCTTTGGTGATCAATGCCGGAGAAGGTTTGAGAGTTGAAGCCACCTACGACAACTGGGAAGATCGTACGCTGGGATTTGGCCTCAGAAGTACTGATGAAATGATGATCCTTTTTGGCGCGTACTATCTTGATTAATCAAATGACATAGACTTTGCCGTTCATGTGACATTATCATTCCTGTTTTTTTACGAAATTGTAGTAGGTGATAAATTGAAGGCCATTTTGAAAATTGCAATCTCATTTTGTCTATTCATTGTATGGATATCTTCCGCTCAATGTCAATTGCTCTCAGGGACGATTTCAGATGCCAGTACTGGCGAGAAATTGCCTGGTGCCAACATTTATATTGCCAACACAAACATCGGTTGCACTTCAAATGTTTCGGGTAAATTTCTTCTGGATTGTGAGAATTTTAATGAGTTTTTGTTAATAGTTTCCTTTATAGGGTATCATACATACTCAAAAAAAGTAGATCTGAACGCTTCAGATTCCCTTGCTATTTCATTGACCCCAAAAACTTCCATTCTTGATGAAGTAACCATTGAAACAACTCTTGATAAAGCCTGGAAAAGGGATTTCAGGAAATTTAAAAAAGCATTTTTGGGCAACAGCACGAATGCTCGAAACTGTGAGATATTAAATCCCTGGGTCCTAGAATTCTCAAAAAAAGGTACCGCATTAATGGCCTCTGCCAAAGATGTCCTCAAAATAAAGAATAATGGTCTTGGCTACATTACTTATTACCTGCTGGATGATTTTTCCCTGGATGTAGAAAGTCTCTCTTTTGGTGGTAAATCACACTTTACGGAGCTGGATACCTCAAGTAGTTTGGTAAGAAACCGGTGGCAGAATAATAGAAACAAGGCCTATTTGGGATCAAAAAGCCATTTCTTCAGGTCACTTGTAGCAAACCAACTAGAAGATGAAGGGTTCGAAATATACGAGGTAAAACAAGTTGGCAGTCGATTTCTTACGACAAAAAGACTTAATAGTAAGTCAATATTGATCGTTGATGACGAGGGTAATCATTTTGTAAAGTTCAACAATTTTCTAAAGGTCGTTTACCTCAACGCAAGCGCACCCAATGCTTATTTAAATGATCGAATGTTTGTCCTGGAGGATGCAACATCGGAGAATTTGAGCATTCAAAAAGGAAAATTCATAAGGAATAATCTCAATAACAGTATTGGGTCATCCAATGAGAATGTTAGTCAATCGTCCTTGCTTTATCTGAGAGCAGATAAAATTGAACTCGATGAAAATGGGAATTTGAAAGATCATTTATACCTGAATGAATTTGGGTACTGGGCGTGGTTAAGGGTTGGTGACCTAATGCCCTCCAATTATGTACCTGCAAATAACAATCTGAAACCCGATATAAACTTCCAAACTTCCGAGACCGCAACAAAAAATGGATTTTTGCTCAATAATTTAATTATCCCGGAGAAAGACATTTTGAGTGGAGGAGTTAGAAAAGATGGGATTCCTGCATTGAATAATCCAGGATTTGTGTCTCCAGAAGCAGCCAAATTTCTAAAACCCAGTGATAAAGTAATTAGTGTTTCAACCAAAGAAGGGACTAAAGCCTATCCCATAAAAATCTTAAACTACCATGAACTGGTCAATGTTGACGATTACCTGGTAACATATTGTCCACTATGTGCCAGCGGTCTGGTTTTTAAAAACAAAATCGATGACGACAAATTGGAGTTTGGGGTGAGTGGTTTGCTTTATAATAGTGATGTCCTTATGTATGATAAAAAAACCGAATCGCTTTGGTCGCAACTGTTGATGAAATCAGTTTCTGGCCATTATTCTGGCGTAAACCTCGAAATAATACCTTCTACAGTAATGAATTGGTCTGCATGGAAAGAGCAGCATGCTGATGGATTGGTGCTATCAGATAAAACGGGTTTCGACCGTGATTATAATAAAAACCCATATGAAGATTATGACTCAAATCCATCCACTATTTATCCTTTGAGTAGTAAGAACAATATCCTTCCGGACAAAACCAAAATATATGGTATTGCTATTGATGGTGAATACAGGGCCTATCCGGTTGACTTACTGAATGAACTTGTGTTTGTGGAAGATGAAATTGGCTCCACTGCCATTAATATCAAACATGATCGTAAAGCAAATACCACCTATGCAACCGATGGTCTTGGCAATATCATCAATGGGACTACAATGTATTGGTTTGCATGGTATGCCTTTCATCCTACAACTACAGTTTATTCTAAAAAATAGGCTGTCTGCCAATGGAGAAAATCCGACCGAAAGGATTTAACATCAACAGAACAGCCTTATCGTTTATTCACCACAAATTGCCATAGCATAGAATTCTTCAGGAATTGTATTACTTTTTGCCAAGAGAATTTCTTCTCTGGCCGCAGGATCAATCCGGGAATACTTTAATTGGATATTGGCATAGAGAAACGCCTTGTCAAATTGTGCTTTCACCTTCTGTGCTTCCCCGATTTTATTCTGCTTCAACATACTCTGCCATAACCCATGGTATGCATAGCCATTCCTGGGAAACTTTAATAAGTCATCTCGATATATTTTCTCAGCTTCTTCCAGCTGCCCCGCTTCCAGTAAAAACTCACCCAAAGTATGTCGTACGGAAAAAAACCAATCCGGTGGTTCGTTGTACTTTAGTCGATCTTCAATTGCAACTGCGTCATACAATAAGCTTATGGCATCATCCAATTGACCATCATTATAGTTGATCTCAGCCTGAAGTACCAGCAAGGCAATTTGAACCAGTTCATATACACTATTAATGTCCCATACGGTGATCTCTTTCAAGGCTGGGTTGTTTGACAATGCTGATAATTGGGCAAGTTCTGCATTTGCCAACTCCATTTTATCCAATCCGGCAAAAGCCATTCCCCTTGCATAGTGCCAAATCGCCTGTGGATACAGTAAGTCTGGCTTATCCAGTTCCAGAATTCTTTCCCACTGAGAAAATTTCACCAGGGCGTTGTAATGAATGGTGAAATAATGCTGTAATGTTGCCCACCCAGGCTTATTCATGTACTCCTTGTCAACAATCCGTGCCAGATCAAAAGCAGCTTCAATGGATTTTTTAGCATCTCCCTCAAATGCAGCGGTGGCCGCAAGAAAATGAACATTGTGTGGATAAATTGCTAAAGGATAAACCCCCT
The DNA here is from genome assembly GCA_965243755.1 of Cyclobacteriaceae bacterium. Taxonomy (GTDB): domain Bacteria; phylum Bacteroidota; class Bacteroidia; order Cytophagales; family Cyclobacteriaceae; genus JANSWY01. The sequence goes on along the minus strand of CBDEVW010000005.1, from coordinate 378,988 downwards.
GAGCATTACAGGATGCAATGTAGGCACTATCTACTTGTATGGCTTTTTCATTCGCCATAGTTCCCAGATGGTAATCGCCGGTTCGGATGTAGGTGTGCGATGGCATGTGGACTAAATGTCCGGCATTTGGTGCCAGCCCTGGAAGAATCTCTGCCGACCTTCTGGCCTGACCAGGATCATTACTCGCTTCCGTAGCATGAATGAATAAATGGTGCGCCAACGGGTTTCTGGGGTTTATTTTAAGTGATCTGTTCAAAGATTCCAGAATTGTTGGAGTCCACTCCTTTGGGGTTCCATCCAGTTCATAGAGATCCCAGGGATGTAGATCCATGATTGCTTCAGCGTATAAAGCATAGAGGTCGTCATCCTCAATTTGTTTTATGGCAGCCTTCATAGCATCTGCATAAGCCTGATCCAACTTTCCACGATCCATGTTATCAATGGAGTAACGGGAACGAATTGCTTCAATCAACAGGCCTTCCTTTAGTGAAGTGTTACTTTTCAGCTCATATGCTTTTTTTGCTGCAGCATATGCTTCCGCTGCTACTGCATCATCCATTCCTGCATTATAATTAGGACCTAATACATATGCCAATCCCCAATAACACATGGCACAATTTTGATCTTGTCTGATTGCTTCCCTAAAAGACCGTGCGGCCTCTTCATGATTAAAACCAAACGCCAAAGTCAGGCCCTGGTTGAAATAGCGCTTTGCAAGTGGTTCATCTGTAGTGATTTCAATCTTATGATCTCCCAGGTTATCAATTAAAGGAGCCGTTGGATCTGGCTGTCGTTGGGAGGTGCAACCTATTATACCCAACACCAAGATCCATAAAATGCTTGTTCTCAGTTTATTCATTTTTACACAATTATTGTAAGTCAAATAATTGTGACCGTAGCTAACTGAAGCAAATGTAGGTGTTCATAGAAGCCAAACTAAATTTTGTGGGTATACAACTGGTAAGCATCCCTGATTCCTGGCACTTTATTTTTTTTCTGACAGTAGTTTTTCCAGGTCGAGCATTTCGTCCCGTAACCGAGCAGCCTCCATGAAATCAAGGTCCTTCGCTGCTCTTTCCATCTTTCTTCGGGTTTCTCCGATGAGCTTTTCCAATTTAGGCTTGTCCATATATGCCACCACAGGATCTGCTGCCACACTTGGTTCTTCATTCTCAACGTAATAATTTTTACCAGACTTCTTGGAGTCCGCAGCTTTGGTTTGTGCCAATATTGCTTCTTTAGACTTGATGACAGTTTTAGGCGTTATGCCATGTTCCTCATTGTATGCCATCTGGATGCTCCTTCTTCTATTGGTCTCCTCAATAGCGACCCGCATGCTTTCTGTGACACTATCGGCATACATTACCACCATACCATTTTCATTTCTTGCTGCTCTGCCTATCGTCTGCACCAGAGAGCGTTCATTTCTTAGAAATCCTTCTTTATCCGCATCTATTATGGCCACCAAAGAAACTTCAGGCAGGTCAAGGCCCTCTCTCAACAGGTTTACTCCTACTAAAACATCAAATACTCCCAACCTCAACTCACGCAGAATCTCTACCCTGTCCAGTGTATCGACTTCAGAATGAATGTACCTTGTCTTGACTCCCGCTCTCTCCAGGTATTTAGTGAGCTCTTCTGCCATTCTCTTGGTAAGCGTCGTAACAAGCACCCTCTCTTCCCTGTTTACCCTCAAATCAATTTCCTCCATCAGGTCATCGATCTGGTTTTGGCTTGGCCGAACTTCAATCACAGGGTCCAATAAGCCTGTAGGTCTTATCAGTTGCTCAACTATCACCCCCTCAGATTTTCTCAATTCATAATCTCCTGGGGTCGCGCTGACAAATATCACCTGGTTCAGTATTTCTTCGAATTCATTGAAGGTCAATGGCCTATTGTCCATAGCTGAGGGAAGTCGGTAGCCATAATCAACCAAATTCACTTTTCTGGCTCTGTCCCCTCCCCACATCGCACGAACCTGGGGAATAGTCACATGGCTTTCATCCACTACCATCAAAAAGTCTTCAGGAAAGTAATCCAATAAACAGAACGGTCGTGCCCCGGGAGATCTTCTATCAAAATATCGGCTATAATTCTCTACACCAGAGCAATAGCCAATTTCACGCATCATTTCTATGTCAAACTCTGTTCGTTCCTTAAGGCGTTTCGCTTCGAGAAATCTTCTTTCGTTTTCAAAGAATTGAATTTGTTGAACCAGGTCGTCCTGAATTTCATGAATTACCTGGTGAATCTGATCTTTTCCGGTCACAAATAGGTTTGCCGGGAATATGGTAATGAACTTTTCATCGGATATCTTCTTTCCGGTATCTGGTTCTATCCTCTGAATTGACTCTATTTCATCCCCCCAAAAAATGATGCGATAAGCAAAGTCAGCATATGCCACAAAAATATCCACTGTGTCGCCTTTCACTCGGAATGTTCCCCTTTTGAACTCCGCCTCTGTACGGCTATATAAAATTTCAACCAGGCTATACAGGAATTGGTTTCTGGAATGAGTCTCCCCAACCTGTAGCCTCACCACATTTTTTCCAAATTCCTCCGGGTTCCCAATACCATAGATACAAGAAACGGAAGCAACAACAATGACATCATTTCTTCCTGTCAATAATGCCGAAGTGGCGCTTAGTCTTAATTTTTCAATTTCTTCATTGATTGACAGGTCCTTTTCAATGTAAAGATTTGTCGTGGGGATAAATGCTTCGGGTTGATAATAATCATAATAAGAGATGAAGTACTCGACTGCATTTTCAGGGAAAAAAGTCTTGAATTCACCATATAATTGTGCGGCCAGTGTTTTGTTATGGCATAGGACTAAAGTAGGTTTATTGATCTGTGACACCACATTAGCTATGGTAAATGTTTTCCCAGACCCTGTTACACCTAAAAGCGTTTGGGCTGGTTCCCCATTCTGAAGCCCTTCTATCAATTGACCTATAGCCGCTGGCTGATCCCCGGTAGGTTCAAAATCTGAACTCAATTTAAAATCCATGAAAAAACAGTTTTTTTAAGAAAGCAATAAAGATCACGAAATCAATCTAAGCATTCCAGATTTCCCATGACTTTTCTGCTTGCAAGACAAGCATCTCATAGCCATTTTTCACCTGCGCCTGTCGGTCAATGCCCTTTTGCATGAACAACGTCACTTCCGGATTGTACACCAAATCAAATAAAAAGTGTTTGGCAGATAGTTTCTGGTACGGAATGTCTGGACATGTGTCTGTATGGGGATATGTTCCTAATGGTGTACAGTTGACAATTAGTGGATATTCATTTATATCAAAACTAACATCATTCAAGGAGCTGTAGCTTATTGCCTCCTGACCAGCACTTCTGGACACAGACTGAACTGAAATATTCAAATCTTCCAGCGCACATTTAATGGCTTTTGATGCTCCACCAGTTCCAAGAATAAGGGCCTGGTGGATTTTATTGTTTCCAACCCATTTTGTCAGGGCATTCTGAAAACCATAATAATCCGAGTTGTAACCCTTCAATTTGCCATTTTCAATTTTGATGACATTGACCGCACCGATTCTCTTTGCCTTTTCATCTATTTCATCAAGAAAACTGAATACCTGTTGCTTGTAAGGAATCGTCACATTCAGTCCCTGTAGGTTGGGATATTTTTCAAGTACGCCGGGTAACTCATTGATTTCTGAAAGATCAAAAAGCTCATATACACAATTGGGGATCTGCTCTCTCTCAAACTTCTCTGTAAAATATTTTTTCGAGAATGAATGCGTCAAAGGGTGTCCAATTAAGCCATAGCGCTTTATGGTACTCATTTTTTTCTAAGTTGGGCCAGTCTGAATGCAATTTTTTCCAGCAGCACCACAATCATCACACCCAGCGCAAAAAACAATAATGCCTGTAAAATTTGTGGGTTGTTTCCTGTCAATTCAAGGTAGGCATCTGGTAATACATTGTCTTCTATGAATGGAACCTGGTGACCATGAGAGTCAACCCGCCATTGTTTTACTACTCTCCACGGCCATATTTTGTAAAGGGATCCAATCATAAATCCTGATAAAACCGCAATTGTAGGATTGTGAAATGACTTCAGCAACCAGGAAACTACTCGTGAGAACCCCAGTAGACCAATCACACAACCTACAGCAAAAATGCTGATAACAGTAATGTTTAACTCCGATACTGCGGTAAGGATATACATGTATTTGCCGAAGATCAGCAAAATAAATGACCCACTGACTCCTGGTAATATCATGGCACAGATCGCCACCATTCCGGTAATAAAAACAAACCACCAGGCATCTGTTGTAGTTGTTGGTGTAGAAGTGGCAATAAAAAAGGCTATTCCAATTCCCAAGAGAAGAGCCAGCACATCAGTCCATTTCCAGTCTTTGATTTCCTTGGCCACCGAAAATGCTGATATAATAATCAACCCGAAAAAAAAGCTCCACAATGGAATGGGGTACTCCGCCATAGCGAATTTAATGAATCGCATGAGGCTAAATATGCTTACCAGAATTCCTAACAGAATCGCCAGCAGAAAATTACCGTTGATCTCTGTCCAAAATGCCCGGAAGTTGCCCTTAAAAAGGTTTCTGAAGGTATTCAGATCAATGCTGCTGATAGATGCGAGTAATTCTTCATAGATGCCGGTAATGAATGCAATCGTCCCTCCCGATACACCGGGAATCACATCTGCTCCGCCCATGGCCATCCCTTTGAAAAATATCAGAGAATAGTCTTTAAATGACCGCATCTACAAATTATTTATGGTTGCCATTCAAAAAATGGCTGAAAGTATCTCCTCTAAGACCTAATCTGATTGTTTCAAGAGGAATTACTTCATTCGGTGCTATGTTTCCGAGGTTTACATTCGTACCGCACAGTTTGATGAACCAAACCTGCTGTGCTTTTTGCGGAGCTTCCCAAATGATCTTTTCCATAGGAATTTTGGTGAGAATCTCCTGTACCAAACCAGACCTTACTTCACCCGAAGATCTGAATAAACCCACATTACCACTTTCTCTTGCTTCACCGATTACTTTCCATGCACCTGCATCAAGCTCCTTTTGCATCAGTTGTATCCACTGATATGGAGGGATGATCTTTTCGGCATCTTTAGAACCAACTTCTGAAAGTACAGTAACCTGCTTGGAAAGGATATTTACGTATTCACACTTTTTGTCATGATCCAATTCGATAGAACCATCTGAAACCTCTGCGTGCTCCAACCCAAACTTATCTATGGTTCTTCGGTAGTCATCAAACTGATCCCTGACGATGAAAGCTTCAAACAGCGTTCCTCCAAAGTATACCGGAATACCGGCATCTTTATATATTTTAAGTTTTTCTTCCAGCCTGGAAGTAACAAATGATGTTGCCCATCCTAGCTTAATGATATCAACATATTCACCGCAAGTTTCTACCAGATCTTCTGCACTTCTAAGGCTGAGTCCCTTATCCATGACCATTGTAAATCCCGTTTGTCTGGGCTTAACAGTCCTGGTAGGAATGTCTTTAAGGTTGTAATTCATCTTCTTCTAGTTTCTGCTATTGTCCCATACACCCCATCTGGTATGGAAGAAATTGTTGTCGCGAAAATACTACTTCTGGTGGATATAGAAGAAAAAATTCAAAAATTGTCCTTTCTAATTATTGATTAGTCTTAAATTTTATCTTCCCGATATTGTTCAATGATCTTAAATAGCGCTTTTTGTGTCTCTAACTTTGGGAAAAAATCAAACAAGACAATATGTTGCTCAAAGTCAAGGATAAGGGCATTTTCCAGGTACAGGAATGCTTCATTGTATTTACCCAAATTAATCAGGTACACCACCGCACGGTAATGCAGTAATGCACTTTCCGGACACTCCTCGATTCCTGTTAAGACGACCTCAAGCGCCTTATCAATTTCTCCCTGATCAAAATAAATCAATGACCAGCCCAACCATAAATCATCTTCATGAGGTGCCAGTTCGGCAGCCTGCTGGAAAGCATCGAGACTTGAAACAATGTTCCCTACTTTAAACTCAGCATCCGCGACCGCCTTCCAATAAGAAGCATTTTCTGTATCAATTTTCAGTGCCTTTCTGAAAAAATGGACTGCCTCGTACCATTTTTCCTGAAGAGACATACACACGCCAATGCCAAACCAGGCTTCATCATAGAATTGATCCAGCTTTGCTGCCTTTTGATAATACCGAATTCCAATGTCAAAATGATTTAGCTTCTCATATGCAGCACCAAGACAACAATAAATCTCAGCACTGGCTCCTTCAATCTCCAAAGTACTTTTGTATGCCTCCAGTGCTTTATCAAACTTTTCGAGATTCATATAGGCATTGCCCATGTTGAAATAAGCCGAACTAAACTCATCATCAATTGCCAGGGCAAACTCATAGGCATCTATTGCTTTTTCGAATTGGTTGAGCTTGTTGTAGACGATACCCAGGTTGTACCAGGCATATTCAGAATAAGGATCTTTGTCTATGAATTTTTTGTAGTACTCCAAACTGCTTTCCAGTTCACCTGAAATATCCAGGCAATATGCCAGTTCGTAGAGTGCATTTTCATTGTTGATATTAAACTCTATGGCCTTTTTATAGTACTCCACAGCGCTTTTATATTCTGACATGCTTTGGAAGGCAAACCCAATATTGTAATAGATTTCATCCTTTTCTTCTGAAAGTTCAAGTGCTCTTTCAAACTTCGCTATGGCTTCTTCAAAATTTCCCTGTAGTGAAAATATGCTTCCTTGTTGCAACAGAATTTCCGCATCATTTGGCTGAAAATTCTCTGCCTGTTCAAGGATTTCCAATGCTTTCTCAAATTCCTGAAGTCTGATAAGTACATGGGACTTATCCAGGATCATGTCAACAGAATACGGATACTGGCTGATTCCAATATCGGCAGCCTTCAACGCATGGTTTAACTTATCATTCTCCAGATAGTATTCGATGATTTTTACATATTCTTCTTCTTCAAAATAGTAGCTGGCATTTTGTTTAACATAGTCTTCAAACCTCCTGATCAATTCCCTCTCTTCTCTTTTCTTGAAATTCTCAGCCATACATAAATTGTTAGTCAAAAAATAAGGAACGCAGACCATTGCTAACCATTGTTAGACCGATCTAGTTTCTTCAATATATAACTTTTCCAGTTGCAAAAGTATTCCCGGATTTAAAAGTTTTCCACAGACAAAAAGCATTTTATAAGTGGTTATTTAACAGGTTTAGTTGAAGGCATCTCCTGTATGTCTTTGATTTTCTGAATTTTATATAAGCCTCACAATGCTTCATATGATGTATATCAGAACCTATAAAATCAATCAAATTGTTTTTGAGCATTAATTCTGCAATTTTTTTAGCATTTGTTGAATAATAACCTAAAAATGAACTGGCAGTCACCTGAAAATAAACTCCCATATTCTTTAGTGCCGGAAGGTATCCTGGGTCTTGCTGTACATACTCATACCGCTCAGGATGAGCAAATACAGGTTTATATCCTGCAGACGTAATTGTGAATATAACCTGTTCAAAAAAGTGTGGTTTATTAATAAATGGAGTTTCAATTAAAACAAACCGATCACCGAATGTCAGTAGTTCCTTACCATTTTTAATGTCCTGGAAAAACACTCCATCGACATAATATTCCGCAGCTGCCTCTAATTGTAATGAGATGTTTTCATCCAGCAATGCTTTTGATACCTGATGCAATCCTTTTTTAATTATAGCCTCATCGTTCTGGTAAAATTCACTTGCTATGTGAGGAGTAGTAATAACTTTCTCAATGCCAACAGCGTCAAGAGTTTTTAAAACCTCCAACGCCTGATCTAACGATTTTACACCATCGTCTATTCCAGGGATCAGGTGTGAATGAAAATCCACCCGGATATGATCAATATTCTTGTCTGAAAATAAACCAAACACTTACCAGGTGAAAAACTTTACTAGTGAATGAAATTTGTTTTGTGGCTTGATGTCCTCATAATAGCCACCTCCGTAACCCTTACCATACCCATATCCATAACCCATGCCATCTCCAAGGGAATTAAAGATTACCGTGAGGTTATTAAATTTATTGAGCTTCTTGAGGTCATTTAACGTGTTTACATACTCACGTTTTGAATAGTCAGATCGTATGACATAGATCTGAAGGTCACTATTCTTCATAGCAAGGATTCCATCCGTTACCAATCCTACCGGAGGAGTATCCAAAACAATGATATCATAATCCTTTTTCAGGTTATTGATGAGGTCATCATACTGGCTGGTTAATAGCAATTCCGAAGGATTGGGAGGTATAGGACCAGCCGGTAGAAAATCCAGATTAGGGACATTACTTTTTCTAATTCCCTCCTTGTAATTGTATTTACCAATGAGTATAGTACTTACTCCAATTTCCTCTTTGTCAAGGCCATTGACACTAAGTGCCATATTAATTTTAGGCTTTCTCATATCAAGGTCAACTACACAGACTTTCTGATTGGAAACTGCCATTATCCCTGCCAAATTGACGCCAACAAAGGTTTTCCCTTCGCCACTTACAGTAGAAGTAATGGCTATCACCTGATTTTTCCCTGAGCCATTTAAAAATTCCATGTTGGTCCTTATTACCCTAAGGGACTCACTTAACGCAGATTTAGGGTTGTCATTGATGATCAGTTTTGCTGTTTCAAGTTTCTCTTTTTGATAAGAAGGTATTGCGCCTAATATAGGAACAGCAACAATTCTGTCCAGCTCCTTCATACTTGTGATCTTGTTGTGCATTAAAAACCGCACAGCAACAAACAAAACTGAGATTACCAGTCCTGCAAAAAATCCAACAGCGTGTATCAATACGTTATTTGGATGTACCGGTGTACCTGGTAAAGAAGCGCTGGCAAGTATCACCGACTTGTTTACTGTCCCCGCTTTCGTAATCTCCAGTTCCATTTTACTTTGTCGCAGAGATAACAAAAACTCCTCCTGCAACGCATAGACCCTCTTGTTTTTATTGTACTCTGTTCCCATAGATGGAAGTTCAACAAAAGTCCCCTCCAATTTTGATTTTTTCACATCTATTTCCTGGATTCTTTCCTGGGTAATGGCCTTATACTCATTTACTAATTCAAATAAATTTCCTTTGATCTCCTTCAATTTTTGGTCGAGCCTTTGGATCACCAGCGTATTTTCATTGTAGGAGTTTAGTTTCATCTCGCGTTCACTGACCAATTTGGAGTACTCATCAATACCCTGGTAGATCATTCCCGGGAGCTGCCTGGCCACAAATGGATTAAAAAGTGGCGCACTTTCCGATTTCAACTGTCTCTCTATTAGTTCTATATTCGCCAGACCAGTCTTTAGTTTAAACTGTTGAGAATCAAGCGCCTGCAGCAGTCCGATGGTACGATTCAGGTCATTCTGAAGACTTGTAGTTCTGTTTTCAATCGTAAAATTTTCAAAATAATCTTCAAATTCCTCCAAACGCTCATTGGTCTGACTGATTAAATGCTCCAGGAATTTGATTTTCTGTGTAAGCGCCTGATTAGTAGCCTCTTTAGTGTAAAATAAATATAAGGTATCAATAGCAGTGATGAAGTCCCTTGCTTTTTGTTTATTATGATCTCTTAAAGAGATTTTAATGGTTTTCGCATTAAAATTTTCAGGCGTTACAGACACGTTACTTTTCAAATAATTAATTACTGCCTGTTGGCTGTTAATTGTAAAGTAATATTTACCTGGCCCTGTCTGGTCATTGTAGTGATTGGTTTTATCAATCAATAGATTAAAAGGAGTTGCTGCAATTTCATCTCCAAATTTGTATTGTGACCTAACGTCATTGCCCCGATACTGATATTTCAAGATGTAGTTTGTATCATCTAAAATTTCAATATCAATGGGCTTATCATAAATATCTGGATCGAGCACTTTAAAGGAAACCTCAAACGGACAGTTCTTATAGCGTTCATCTGTTAAATACCGTCCATAGTAATGATACGAAACGTTATAATTGATCACATCAGCTACTCTGGTGAAGAATAGCTTGGATCTTAATAGCTCTATTTCACCACTCAATCCGCTTATATCAGGACCAATCGCAGGATTAGATATCCCTAGAATGGCTGCATCACTCTGTACCTCCAGTTTGATAATTGACTCTGACTCAAATACAGGTTTGGTATACCTTAGGTATAAATAGGCGAGTGAATTAGTAGTAAGGATAATCAATAGTACCCATAGAAGGCTCTTTTTTAGAATAAGCTTAGCTTTACCAAAATCAATATTGGATAAGAAATCATTTCCGCTATCTAAGTATTCTTCCGCCACCTTAAATATTTTGTATTACGAGATATAATGTAAGTAAACTTGAAATTACACTGAGAAATGGAGAGACGTCTCTCAACCCCTCCCTGACCGGGCGTTTCCATGGTTCAATGTATATTACATCGCCAGGCTTCAATGTGAGTAGTGACTCTTTCATGGTAGATACTTTGCTCAGATTGATCCTGTAGATTTCCTGGTTCTTATATTCCCCACGAATTAACATTATATTTTGAGCTCGGCCATTTGCGGGAAGTCCACCAGACAATGCTAATGCCTCCAACAGACTTGTGTTTTCGTTCGGTAATGGAATGACTTGTCCACCGGTTGCGCCTAAAATCACCACCCGTTTGTTGGTGAATTGTAACTTTACGAATGTCCCCTTGTAATATTGATTATATAGCTGTTCCAATTTACTCTCGGCCTCAATGATAGTCATGCCATCTAGGTTTACAACCCCAATAATTGGCAACTTTACAGTACCATTTTCCTGAACGAGGTACTGGAACTCACGCTGTTGGTTTCTTTGATTAGCCGCACCCCCACCCTGCTGAATCAGCTCAAAATTTGGGTCGATGATTCGCTCACCTCCATTGGTGAATACATCCAGTCTGAGGTAGTCATTCTTCTGAATGATATAATTTTTTTCGGCTTCTTGTACTGCCACAGACAAATCACTTTCAGTAAAATTATCATCCAACTGAAACATCAGGTCTTGCTTGTACATCTTGCAGGAAGTCACAAATATCATTGCAATGGAGATTCTCATCATCGATTGAAGCATCTGACTTTGTTTTATTCCCGATCTTTTCATTTTAAACACAATCAAATTTCATTTGAACTAGGTTGCAATCAATTCTATCTTCCTTTTCAGTTCGGCATTGGGCACAAACTTATTGATTTGATCAAAATATTTTTCAATCACCAATTCCACGCTAAACTTTTCCACTGCTAGTGACCTGCTCTCTTCTCCAAAACTTGTGAGCTCTGCATCAGAAAGTGTACTCATTTTCATCATGCAGTCTCCCAGGTCTATATGATCCTTTGGCTCACAAAGAAAACCATTTAATTTATCAATTACTACATTTCTGCATCCCGGAACATTAGTAGCGATCAGAGGCTTTGCCATACATGCTGCTTCCAACAATGTTCTGGGGGTACCTTCTCTGTAACTTGGCAATACCACACAATCACTCTCCCTGATCAATGGCCTCACATCATCAACCGGATTGAGATATTCAATGACTCCATTATTGACATATTCCTCGAATAATTCCAGGTCAATTGACCGCTTGTGGTTTGGGTCCTTTTTGCCCAGTAATTGAAATTTCGCATTGATACCTTTTCGTTTCAATGCTACTGCTGCCTCGCAAAACTCAATAATACCTTTATCAATTAGAAGCCTTGAAATCATCAGGAACGTAAATTGGGATTGCCTTTTCTTTGATGCCGGTTGAAATTTTTTGATATCAATGCCGGAACCAGGCAATAGCCCAGTCTTCGAAGAATCTATTTTTACCTCCTCAAGAAACAGGTTCTGATCATCCCTATTCTGAAAAAAAAATGAATGATGACTTCATGAAAGCGTATCTGTACAAATTAACAATAAAGAACTTCATGAGTCTGTTCCATAAAAAAGTAGTTCCAAGCCCACTCACATTATTAATCATCGGAATGTTCAACTTATCGCAGGCAAGGGTGCCGTAAATATTTGGTTTAATCGTGTAACCCAGAACAATTGAGGGTCGCTCAGCTTTCAGTATCCTGACAAATGATTTATAATAAAAGTAGTCTTTAATCGGATTTAAACCACTGCTCTCTAAAGCAATGTGTCGATGTTTACAGCCCAAATCAATCAGCTTTTGGGTATACTCATCCACTGGTGAAATGGCCAAAACCTCATGCCCCTGATCAATTATTGATCTGATCAACTCAAGTCTGAAATTATAGATATTCCAGGAGGTATTAATAGCTATAGCTATCTTCATAACCCTTCTTCTAGTTTCATAATCGTTCCAACCATAGCCTATTCCAAAAAATCAACCTGCTACCCTAATCAGATAACTAAATAGCAAACTGGTTAAATGCGAATTTGGTATTTTGTAAAGATATCGTGATTTTTTGTCATTTTGGGAACAAAATCGGTCAACATGAGGTTTCTTTAGACTAATTTTGCATACTACACTACCACACAAGAGGATTTGATAGAAACGAAGAAAAAAAACGAGAAAGCAGTGCTGGTAGCACTTATCCCTCAGGGGCAATCTGTTGAGAAAACCAATGAGTACCTGGATGAGCTTGAATTCCTGGCTCAAACACTCGATATCGACACTAAAGGTACGTTTACCCAAAAACTAGACGCACCTGACAGAAGGACTTTCATAGGCAAAGGAAAACTCGAAGAAGTGATAGAATTTGCTAGAGCTGAAGCCGTGGATTGTGTCATATTTGATGATGACCTCAGTCCCTCGCAACTCAGAAACCTGGAAAAGGACCTTAAGCTGAAAATATACGACAGAAGTTTATTGATTCTTGACATTTTTCTCAAAAGGGCCAAAACAGCTCAGGCAAAAACCCAGGTGGAGCTAGCCAGATATCAGTACCTCATGCCAAGACTGACCAGAATGTGGACTCACCTGGAACGTCAACGAGGGGGTACTGGAACCCGGGGTGGTGCCGGGGAAAAAGAAATTGAAACCGATAGAAGGATCATCCGGGATCAGATCACGGTGCTGAAAAAGAAACTGGACAAAATCGAGAAACAAAGCGCCACCAGAAGAAAATCCAGAAGCAATGTGGTAAGGGTGGCTTTTGTAGGTTACACCAATGCGGGAAAATCAACCCTGATGAGAAAACTCAGCAAAGAAAAAGTCTATGCAAAGGATGAATTGTTTGCCACCGTTGACTCTACCGTTAGAAAAGTGGTCATCAATCAGGTACCTTTTCTTTTATCAGATACTGTTGGTTTTATTAGAAAACTACCTCACAATTTAATTGAATCTTTTAAATCTACACTGGACGAGGTAAAGGAAGCAGACATACTATTGCATGTGATTGATGTCTCCAACCCCGCCTATGAGGAGCATATTGAGGTCGTTGAGAATACCCTCAAAGAAATTGGTGCCGCAGAGATTAAAACCATTAGAATTTATAATAAAATTGATGCCGTAACGCTCGATGAAAACAATGAGAATAACCTCAACGGATTTCCTCACGACATTTCCAGAAGCAAATTTAATCCTGCTAAAAAGACCGCTTTCTTAAGTGCGCTGGATAGAAATCATATCAACGAGTTCAGGGAGTTCATTTTTAAAGAGGTAGTGAAAATTCACAAAACCATCTACCCCAATTATGTCATGGACGAAACCTTTCAATCTGAATAACCTTCAATCAGCCATTTCCTAAGGGATAAGTTTGTTTAATATATTATTTATACATTTAGGAAACTAATGTATTTTATCGATCGTATTATACCCAAACCTATCTTATGAAAAGTACACAACTAGGGGAATTTGAGGAACTCGTGCTTCTAATCATCGGAAAACTGAATGATGATGCTTATAGCATTTCTATTAAGGATCAATTAAAACTGAATACTGGCAGAAACCCTAGCATTGGCGCATTACACTCCGCATTAAACCGATTGGAGACCAAAGGCTTTCTGGAATCCTACGAAGGTGGAGCTACAAACGCCCGAGGCGGCAGGAGAAAAAGGTTTTACAAACTTACGGCCTATGGTCGCAAGGCACTCGATCGTTCATTTGAGCTCAGGTCCGGGCTTTACCATGCCTTACCAAAACTAAACATGGCAGGTGATTGACCCAAAATTAAAATATCGTCCCCCCTCTATTCCTGACAAACTCCTTGGCTGGTTTTGCCATGATGATCACATCGAGATACTTCGTGGAGATGTGTATGAACTTTATGAACACCGAAGAAATAAACATAACAAACTATACTCGGATATATACTTCCTTTTTGACGTAATGGGGCTGTTCAGACCATTCGCAATGAAGAAAAGAAAAAGGTTCCAATCAAACTCAATCGCCATGCTTAAAAATTATCTCATTGTTACTTACAGAAGCTTTATCAAACAAAGGGTATACTCAATGCTCAACATCAGTGGACTGGCTATTGGTTTGGCCTGTACTTTACTGATCTTGTTGTACATCCAGGATGAATTGAGTTATGATCGTTTCCACAGCAAATCTCACAGGATTTATCGTGTGCTGGAGCATTTCGAAAGTGAGGGTGTTGGGGAGCATTCGGCAAGTCTTCCCTTTCCGTCGGGCCCCACACTAAAAAGCGACTTCCCCAGACAAGTGGAACATGCTGTCCGGTTATTTAATTTCCAATCACCAACGCTTGCTTTTGCTAATAAAAAACAGGAAAAGGCATTTAATGAATCACGTGCATTTTTTGCTGACTCAACATTCCTTCAGGTATTTGATTTCGAGATGATCGTTGGTGATCCAAACACGGCGCTTGACCAGCCTAATACCGTATTGCTGACTGAATCAATGGTGGAAAAGTATTTTGGCAATGAAGATCCTATGGGCCAAACCTTAGAATTTCAGGGACAACAAAATCTTATGGTGACTGGTGTCTTAAAAGATGCACCTACCAACGCTCACTTTCAGTTTGATTTCATCATTTCTTTTTCCAGCCTAAAGCACTGGTACAATGGAGGCTATCCCAAATCCTGGTATTGGAACCCATGCTGGACTTATGTCCTTCTGGAGGAAAACACCAGCAAGGATCAGCTTGAGGCCCAATTTCCGGACTTTGTAAAGAAATACTTTCCCGATTTCATTGTAGAGGATATAGAAATGGAACTTCAACCTATTGAAGACATCCATTTGCATTCTAAACTGGACTATGAGATACAAGCTAATAGCGACATAAAGAACATTTACATATTTGGTGCTGTGGCCATATTTATTTTAGTCATTGCAGCCATTAACTTCATTAATTTAAGCACTGCAAGAGCCAACAAAAGAGCTAAAGAAGTTGGTGTTAGAAAGTCATTAGGAAGCGCCCGCTCTCAACTGATCAGACAATTTATAATTGAATCTGTTATACTCACTTATGCTTCCTTGTTTTTAGCCCTCATCCTGGTGGCAATGATGTTGCCGTCTTTTAATACGCTTACTGAAAAATCAGTTTCCTTTTTGACACTTATTCAGCCCGCGTATCTTACTGCTATTCTGGGTGTAACGCTACTAGTAGGCTTATTGTCTGGGTTCTATCCTGCCTTTGTGTTGTCCTCATTCAACACCATATTAGTTCTGAAAAATGCACACCTCAGAACCAATGGCATCAGTTTCAGGAGGGTTTTGGTTGCTGCTCAATTCACCATTTCAATTGTTTTGATCATTGGGACATTCATCGCTGTGCTTCAGTTACAGCATCTGCAAAATGAGCATACAGGATTTGATCAGGAAAATGTCATTATGATACCGGTCATCCGGTCAGAAATGGGGAAGCATTATGAGCAATTTAAAACGAATGCGCTTCAAAGTCCGCATGTACATTCCATCACAGCCGTAGAGGAGATTGTGGGTGCCAAACATCAGGTCAATAATTACCGGTTTGAGGGAATGGAGCAATCAAAACCTTTTCCACACTTCAATGTGAGGCATGATTTCACGAAAACAATGAACATTGAACTTGCAGCAGGGAGAGACTATGACCAAACCATCCAGACTGATGACTCGCTGGCATTGGTCATCAATGAGACCATGGTAAAAACTCTTGGGTGGGAAAACCCGGAAGAGGCCATCGGCAAAAGGTTCTATTTCAGAAATGAATTGAGAGGGCGAGTTGTAGGTGTAGTAAAAGACTATAATTTCACTTCCAAACACCACCCCATTGGTCCCTTTGTTCTCAATTTGAACAGTACAGAATGGGCCTTCAACCTGTTTATTAAATATGTGGCTGTAAAAGTGGATGGTACCAATGTACGAACCGCAATCAACGATCTTGAATCCAGCTGGGTCTCCGTGCTTCCCAACAGACCATTCGATTTTTTCTTTTTAGATGACAGACTAAATGATTCTTATAAAACTGAGCAAAAACTGAGTAGTGTAACCATAATTTTTTCCATTCTTGCCATAATTGTGGCGTGTCTTGGGTTGTTCGGCCTGGCCACCTTTAGTGTGGAACAAAGGACTAAAGAAATAGGTGTGAGGAAAGTATTGGGCATAAACACAACGCAGATTCTGGTATTGCTATCACGAGAGTTTATGCTACTCATCTTTGTAGCATTTCTGATAGCTACTCCGGTAGCCTACTGGTCGCTGAATGAATGGCTCAGTGGATTTGCTTATCGAATCGAAATGGTTTGGTGGCCATTTATACTCGCAGGGGTCATCACTTTTCTGATCGCTCTCATTACAGTAGCGTATCATGCACTCAAAGCATCCTTGATTAATCCTGTAGAAACACTCAAGTATGAATAGTTAATCACGAACGTAACCATTGAACACGCTGACCTTGGAATTAAAAGGATTTCCAGATGATCTGCGAAAGGAAACAATCTGTCCGACATGCCAGATGGCATCTGCAATAGGTCCGTTGATGTTGTTCCAAAATGGGTATTCACGGGTTCCAAAGATGATCTTATAACTTTCTACTTCCTCGTTGGAGCTTTTGAGCAGAATTTCTGAGGCTCGTTTCAGGTTATTTAAGGTCCTGGCCCGTAGTTCATCATAGGCGTATTTAGTCGTATCCCGATTGTCGTTAGTAGATTTGATGGTGGCATTTAATATCACCTGGGTAAGGCTATAGATGTGCTCCATGGTTTCCATTGTGGTCCTTGCTTCAGCACTCGGCTTGAAGTTCAGGTCTTCCGGTCTCAACTGATCTGTTGCCCAGTAATACCTGAAACCCAGTCCATCCACCATTCTGGAGAGCACAGTACCTGCGGTGTAGGTTTCCGGATAATCCGGGATTTTTGCATAGGGAAGATCTCCACTACTTTGAGCCATAGAAATTGTAGTAAGGTTCAGTAAAACGATAATTAGTAATATTCCTTTCATTGAGCAAATTGTTTTGAGTTTTGACCGGAAAATAATCTATCGAGGTGAAAGTCAGGAAGGAAGATTCAAAAAAGTGACGAAATATTATCCTAATGAATACAGGAATACTATTTTTGCAAACCGATAAAGTAGGCATCCGAAGAAATTTGGATGAATGGATTCGTACTTCAATGGATTCGCATAGGCTGGGCGCCCCCGAAGTTTCCTAAACTTTAGATGCAGATTCTCAGTGTTTGATTAGATTTGAAGTGCAATAATATTTTGGTCCCGTAGTTCAATGGATAGAATAGGCTGGGCGCCCCCGAAGTTTCCTAAACTTTAGAGGCAGGTTCTCAGTGTTTGATTAGATTTGAAGTGCAATAATATTTTGGTCCCGTAGTTCAATGGATAGAATAGAAGTTTCCTAAACTTTAGATGCAGGTTCGATTCCTGCCGGGACTACTTTTAAGCAAAGCTCAAATCACAACCCTACTTTAAAACTACTCTTACCCTCTACTGTCTCTATTACCACTACATAAATACCTCCGGACGCAACATTCAATTCAATTCCACCGGTTAAATACGTTTCCTTCGCAACAACTTTTCCGTCCAGCGTTCTGACTTCAATTGCTCCCGGCTGCTGTGTTTTTAGATAGATAACATTGTCATAACCATATACTATTAAGTCTTTGTGCAATGATTCAGCCCCCAGTATTACCTGATTTCCCTCTGGACTGGCCGACAGAGAAAATCGGTCGTAGTAAATTCCAGCTTCAATGGAAAATGTATAACTCTCTTCAATCATTGAAACAGTTTCCCCCGTTTCATGATCTGTTAAATACAAGGGTAGTTCTCCGGCGTTTTCTGAGCGCTGTAACCTGATCGAATAGGTACCTGCCTCCTCAATCTGACACCCCAATCTGATCTGCCCGGAATTTTCCAACCATTTGGATGGTAAGCCCTGAATAGCGTATCGTTTGTCATCAATGACGGAGAATAAACTCAAAGCATCACCAAATCTGGAAGCGTCAAATCGTTTATCAACGCCTTCGGTTGCCTCCGGATGAAAACCAATCAGGGCGTTTGTTCCCTCCAGACCAGTCTCTGAAGTTATCCCAATCCAATATTTTTCAATTTCCAATTCCTCTGGCCTAAAGTATGATGCGTCATCATTTCCATCGTGAGTTTTCATGGCCTGATTAAACGAAAGATTGCCGCTGGACCCTGTCTTTACAAAAAATCCTTGTGCTACATTGATGGTGCCATCCCAATCTGTTAACCTGCCTCCCCGACTGTCTGTGTTCCCCATCGTGTTTATGGTGATGTAATCATCGTTGGTCCCTCCTTCGGCATTAGAAGCAATATCATCCCAAATCCATATGGTCTCTTCCTCCAGCAAGGAACTATTGGCATTCATCAGTTTGTCAAATTCGATCGGACTGGTAAAAGGATTGGCCACCAAATTAAACCCTTCTACATCTGAAGCATCACCTACATGGTCCGTTCGTGAAACCGCATAGGTGAGGTTTTTATATTGAGGCACACCGTAAAAAACCACTTCTCCATTCGCATCGCCTGTAAAGGCGCTGAAGTAGCCTTTACCAAGGGTCATAGTACTTTCACTCGGGGATTTGAATCGGGCAGAGCCGTCTGTATCGTACGGTTCTGTTTCGTCGTATTCAAATATCCAAGGCTGTGCATTAGTTCCTAAAACTGCAAACCCATTGAGCTTTAAAGGTGATCCAACAACACTATATTTTCCTGTGCTACTATTGAAAGTAGTGGTTCTGTAGACAGTAATTGCGCTTAATGAATTCACGGCGGATCTCAGGATTAATGAACCTCCAGACTCCACCACAAGATCTCCAGGATTGGTAATACTGGTATTTATAGTTAAACTACTGGTATCGCCAATTGTCGTTACATGATTACTGGAAATAGAAACATCATTAATATCGAAGCTTCCTTGTAAACGCTGGGTGCCACCAGCTCCTGCTACGGTTAAGCTGTTCAAAATGATTTCTGTAGTAGTGCTCAGGTCTATGGCTGCTCCAGTATTAATAACAATGTTGGCATCCGAAGCGGTAATTGTGGCTTCATTGGTTAATGACATGTCCTTCAGAACCAAATGGATATCTCCTGACATGGTCATGTCCGTTCCCTCCTCAATTTTCACATGCTGGCCAAATCCCACTGATGTCAGTAGAAAAGATATTATAAGTAGAAATTGATCTTGTTTTTTCATTTTAGTGTCTGTTTTTGGATATCAGGGGTATGGAGAGGAAGCAGGCGTTCCGATGGTCACTTCTGCCCAACCGGTACTTAAATATACATAGAGGTCTTCACCCGTAGTATCGAAATAAAACTGCCCAACCGCCGGGTTCGTGGGAACATCACTGGCATCTGCACCGGTTACTATAAATTCCATCATTTGCCATTGAGTTCCGTTGTAATACCAGTGACCGCCAAACTCCGTATCATAAACAATCAGCCCGGTTGCTGGTGTTGCGATAGAGGTTCTTTGCGAAGTTGTCATCCTGGGCACCAGAAAGCCCTTGGTAGTGGAACTTACATCCAGGATTGCCGAAGCATCAGGATCAGATCCGTCTTCATTGACCCCTACATTTTGAGCATTTGCCAGTACAGTGAAAAACAAGAGCAATGCCATTAACAAGTTTATTTTTTTCATGTATATATATTTTTGATTTCAACGGTCACATGCCTGCGTGCCATAATGCCGCCATTTAGCATGCAGACATGGAATTCGCATTTTCCAAAACATATCAACCAGATAAGCCTTTTCAGCTTCAATGTTCATCACCGGTTGGTGTTCGAAAATCATGCTTTTATCATGGTATTAAATGTTCTTATAATTAACTAAAATCTCCTTTCGGCCCTCACTCATTCGAAAAGACCTGATTTTATCATGAAGCCTGAAAATCACTACATTTTCGTGATCCGAAATTGTATCCAGTAATATTTGATTATATACCCGTATTTCTGAGCTGGATGCATCAAACCCAACCAAACTGCAAGTCACTTCTATTACATCTGCCTTCAACTCATAATTCATTGCCTCTATTGTCACCGGGATATGATTACTGTAAATCTTAAGATTGCGTTTGATGTAAGTTTCAATTGATTCAATTGACAGATTACATCCCAATGCTTTAATCAACTCCACCCGATCCGCCCTGAATTCTCCAATCATTTGCCCATTCCGCTCTTTGATGTCTATAATGGCTATTCTCAGATCATGTGAATAAGATGTTGAGACC
Organism: Cyclobacteriaceae bacterium; assembly: GCA_965243755.1. Classification (GTDB taxonomy): domain Bacteria; phylum Bacteroidota; class Bacteroidia; order Cytophagales; family Cyclobacteriaceae; genus JANSWY01. The sequence continues at coordinate 358,399 of CBDEVW010000005.1, read as the reverse complement.
ACACAAATGAATAGTATTCCAATTAAATTTTTCATGAGATGCTTAGTTACCAATTAGAAAGTCGTCACTGGGAGTACCCATAAAACAATTGGGCACTTTAGGGAAATCGGATGTAATGACATAATAATATGTTCCTGCTGGGTATTCCGGAGTTACCCCCGATCTCCCATTACACTCATCAAGATCACCAGCACCATCTACCCATTCATAATCCTGAATATATGTGCCGTCATAAGTTCCATCAGGGTAATCTTCCCCTGCAGTTCCGGTACCTGTTCTGGAGCCACTTTTCAATTGATATCCAGAGGTCAGCTCAATGATTGAACTAGTAGGGTCATTTGCATCGGAGTAGCCATATTTGTAATAGATAGGATATCCATCTGCTGCCCAACCATAAATGGCGGAATGCTTTGTTCCATCTTCTCCAGTAGCCAGACCTACAATATCTCCATGGTAATGATACATGCCTGCAGAGGTGACATGAGCACCATAGGCATCAAGGTCCGTGTCCCCTTCATTAACCACAGCGGCTTGCCATTGCCAATTCTCCTCACCTGTATTGGGGTTTTCCCAGGGCTTGAGCCCCATTGGGTTGTAACCTATACCATTACTTGCAAATCCAAACCGATAAAAAATTTGATTACTTGGCGTGGGTCCTCCAGTCTCATCGTACACATAGGTAGCGCTCCCCGAAAGTGCAGGTGTAAAATCAACCTCCGACGATTGCGGTGTTGCCAGAAACTCTTCACCACCTGGTCCTTCATAATTTGGGAAATTACCTGTTACATGATTTGGCACCTGATTGGAGCTGATTGTTCGTACATCTCCTGAAATACTTATACAAATCTCAGAATCTGTTTCACTGTCAGTGGAGCAACTTGTTGTAGTTGCAGTTTTTGAGTAGGTTCATCATTAACATACACCCTCCCACTGGTGTATGGTACAATTTTAAAATAGTAAGTGGACTGGTCCATAAGCAGCGTTACTGAGAATGAACCCGAGGAGCTACCATCATAAACTACCTGCTCGCCATTACTGGCATAGGTAGTACTTTCGTAGACGGCTTCTCCATTGACGAGATCTGAAAAGGTGTTTTCTGAATTGATTATGACCACATAACCTACATAAGCAGCATCTACCTCGAATGAAGAAATCGTTATGCTATTGCCAGTGACAGTTCCAAAAGTAATATCCAGTTTATCTCCATATGGAGTTTCCATTGCAGTGCCGGTAACTATTTCTGACCAACCCGCCGAAGTATATATAAATAACTTACCATCATTTACTTCATAGTACTTGTCTCCCTCATTGGGATTAGTAGGGACATCTCCCGAGTTGGTTCCTGTTGCAGTTTGATGATAAGCATTCCAGACAGTTCCATCGAATTGGAAGTAACCTGATAGGTCAGTATCGTAAACCAATAGCCCGGTAGCTGGCGTGCTTATTGAAATTCTCTGAGAAGTTGTCATTCGTGGTGCCAGAAATCCCTTATCTGAAGACTGTAATTCCAGGATTGCGGAATCATCCCCTGAAGCACCATCATCATTAATTACAATGCTTTGAGCAGATACCAGTTTGAAAATAAATATCAATACCACAAGTAAAAAAATCCTATTCATGAGAATTTGCGATGTTTATATTAAAGACAGGTGATGAATAACATTCCACCCCCCTGGCCAATCAGGATGTTAGTGTTGCCATAACTTTTCAGAAAAAAAATGCGTTAAAAATTTCGAACCGCCATAATCAACCATTATTTTAAGTAAACACACACCAATACCGACATGACTGACAAAGAAAGACTATATGACACGCTGGGGGAACTGCTTTATGCGGTTACCAAAGCTGATGGAATAATCCACCCGGAACAATTGCAGGCCCTTGAAGAAATCATTAAAGATCATCCTTGGGCCTCCAATATCAAGTGGTCGTTTGACTATGAACTGGAACATGACCATACCGTGGAAGATGTATATGAAAAAGTCATCAGCTTTTGCCATGGGTATGGCCCAACTGCAGAATATGAGGAGTTTATTGATCTAATGAAAAAAATTGCTGCAGCCAATGGTGTGATTGATCAAAAAGAAGAGCAATTGATCAAATCCTTCACAAGAGACCTGACAGAAAGGTTCCGTAGGGATATCGAAAAGTTACTCACTTAATTTTCTTAAAAGGAAATTGCGTCTTTTCTAGTATCAAACAGTCCTGCAATAAAAAACCGAAATGGACCCACGAGTAAATCAAATCTGGCAAAATTTTCATGATCGATTAAGAGAATATGCGCTTGCACGACTTAAAAATGAAGAAGACGTCAATGACCTCATGCAGAATATTTTCATCAAAATTGTCCAAAATATTGACAAAATAGATCAGGCTGAAAACACAAAGCATTACCTGCTAGCCGTGGTAAGAAATGCCATAAATGATATATTCAGAACTCGTCAGCACCATGAAACTGATGCTATTCTTGTTGACAGCCCGGAAGAATTCAATCATCAACTCAACGAAATTGTGGCCAACTGTTGCGTCCGGCCATTCATTGAGAAACTTCCGGAAAAATATAAGGAGGCATTAGTTCTTTCTGAAATTGCCGGTATCCCACAAAATGAAATTGCCCATCAACTAAACATATCTTACTCAGGCCTTAAATCAAGGGTACAAAGAGGTCGACAAAAGTTAAAGCAGCTCATCCTTGATTGCTGTAGATTGGAAAGCGATCGGTACGGAAACCTCATCGGTTCAGGCTCGGATTCTTGCTCAGGTTGTGGACCTGAATTGCCTTAATAATTTTTTACTCCTACCATGCGTCTTTTTTATTGGTTTCTGTCTTTCAAGTAAAAACCTATGAAATGAGCATGATCTCCCTACACCAACCGATGATGAATATTCAAGTTGAAATCGCTTATCTGGTTGATGTTGTGGGAAATGTGAATTTCGTGAGGACTTGCCAGTAACAGTTATATACACATGAAATGAGCATAAGTTAGCACACACCAACCGGTGGTGAATATTGAGGTTAGATATGCATAACAGGTTAGTTTTCAGCTACTGCGAATTCCATGCCTGCATGCCGAAGTGGCGGTATTGCGGCACGCAGGCATGTGACAGTTAAAATCAAAATTATACACACATGAAAGAAGATCAAATCAAAACAAGTATTAAAGAGTCGTATGGTCAAATTGCAACTGGGGAAATTTCTGGAGGATGTTGTAATGGAGAGGGCTGCTGCGGTAATTCCGATCAAAATGCAATGGTTGACCGGTATGATTATATTGAGGGTTACTTTGATAAAGCAGACCTTGCGCTGGGCTGTGGAATACCTACAGAAATTGCTGTGATTGAAGAGGGGCATACTGTGGTGGACCTTGGGTCAGGAGCTGGAAATGATGTTTTTATTGCCAGGAATCTGGTTGGTCCAGAAGGCAAGGTCATCGGAATAGACATGACTCCAGAAATGGTCATCAAGGCATGGCAAAACAACCAGAAACTCGGATACCAAAATGTTGAATTTGTTCTGGGGGAAATAGAATCAATGACCCCCATTGAAGATAATGTTGCAGATGTGGTGATCTCAAACTGTGTGTTGAACCTGGTCCCAGACAAAGAAAAGGCATATCAGGAAATCTACAGAATCCTCAAGGCCGGAGGTCATTTTAGCATTTCAGATATCGTTTATTCCGGACAACTTCCTGATGGTGTATTGAAGGCTGCAGAATTATATGCAGGATGCATTGCTGGTGCTAGTGAGAAGGGTAGGTATCTGGGCATTATCAAATCAGCTGGTTTCAAAAATATAAGCATTAAAAAAGAACGAATAATTGAGCTTTCAGATGAAACGTTATTGCAATATGCTTCAAGAAAGGAACTTGATGATTTTCGAAAGTCTGGTTCAAACATCTACAGCATAACAGTTACCGCAGACAAACTTGAGGAGGGCTCCTGTTGTGATTCCACTGAGAGCACTTGTTGCTCATCAGATTCTTCTGAATCATCCTGTTGTGCTGGAAACGAAAATAATGGATGCTGCTAGGGGTTGGCTTGGGGGATACTACACACAAGTGGTATCCCTGATTAATAGCTGAGGGTTACAGTCCCTCTACTAATTTCATAAATTCAATTTTCATTCGGCTTCTTCTTCGAACATATCTGAACCACAAGAAAATCATCAGAGCCAAACTAAACACTCCGCCCAAAGCTATCGCCCATATGGAGTATACTGTTTTTTTGATCACACGTTTGTTAGAAAGACCTGCTTCATATAAGTGAGCATAAGACTTCACAGCCGCTATACTGGTGGCCTGTAGATATTCATCTCTGGTTTGAAAATAATTGGTCGTTTCAGAACTGAACTTATTTGAGTACTCTAAAGCTTTGTCTTTATTTCCCAGTGCCTGATTAAGGTTAGTCAGGTGCTGGAATATTTTAATTTTATCCGGGCTTGGTGTTATCGATGAATACAATTCACCTGCTTTGTTTAGGTATACCTCTGCTCTTTTTAAGTCGCCCAACTTCAAGTGGCACTCACCCAGGTCCATATTTGTAAGGAACAAAGCACTATTCTTTTTTCTGTAGGGTAGCGCTAATTCCAGGTATTGGATTGCCTTTTCAATGTCGCCCTCTACCAGGTAACTATCTCCCAGGTTGTGATATGCGATACCAATTCTCCTTTGTAGAGAAGGGTCCTCTTTCATTTCAATCACCTCCAGATAGTATTTTCTAGCTCGCTCCAGGTCGCCTGCCTTTCTCGACCTCAGCCCTTCCAGATTGAGCGAAACGGCTACCCATTTTGTATAATTCCCATTTCTGCTTTCTGAAATTGCCTGATGGAAATACTCCTGTGCAACATTTAGGTCTCCAAGGTTCATGTAAGATCTACCTAATAAAATCAGGAATTCAATTCTATTTTCATCAACGGCATATTCGAAGGCCTGCAAATAGTGAAATATGGCCAGGTTATAATTACCAAGTTGCTGAAAAATTCTTCCCAGATTTTTACGGGCAAGCATTGATTTTTCATCCTCAGGATACAACTCAATGGCCTCCATGTAGTGAGAGATCGCTACGCCAGTGTTGCCCAACTTGTTTTCGATATAGCCAAGGAGAAAATAAGACTCGTATTGATTAGCTTTATCTTCTGCAACTTCCAGTGCACTGAACGCATAGACTTTAGCCTGCGACAGATCTGATGGAATTAGCTCTCTCGCAATACTATTCAGTTCTGCAGCATCCTGCTCCTCACTTTCGGAACAGCCGAAAGCTAACACCAACACCAGTATTAAAAAATACCTGGCAAATCTGGTCATAAAGCATTGATATGGTAGAATTATGGGCACCTGTTATCCATTAATTTCAACTGAAACTTGTACTACGATACCAAGATCACCTGTATCAGCCTCATCATCCTCATCAGTGGTGGTAGGTTGTTCAACATCAATTTCATCAAGGTCCTCCTGCATTTCGCATGCGGCGAAGAAACCTGTTAAAGCAAGTAAAAGTAATAGTTTTTTCATTGTGTGATATTTTTAGCAGTCGTCCAATATAACCCTACATATACCAATGACTCAAACATCACTTAAACTATCTCTCTGAAAACCACCCATTTTTCGACGAATCTCAAATATCAGCAGACTAAACTCATAGGTGTTATTATGAATTGGTAGCTGCTTGAAAAATTAAGGAACGGCAATATGAGCGGTACCGTTGTGCATAATTAATGTAGCATAATTTCTTGAAATAGTCAAATTCTTTGTTCAAAGAAGTGCAATTTTTGGATGAATTAGATTCATATTGACGTACAATTCATTTCATCAAAATCAATAGCCTTCCAATTGACACATGGCGTTTACATTAGCATGGTAAAGTTATTGATCATCCTCATTGTGGTTTCTATCTATTACAATTCATTTGCTCAAGGCAATAAGGATTCTACCGCATCAATGTTTCCGACACGGATTTATATTCATGCACTCAATCCTCAAAATGGTCACATTGAGAATTTCCGTCGATCATTAGGATTTTCTGGCTGGCTCAGCAAAAGTGAGCTACCCATTAATTACAAGCCTCTACTTAATTCATTCTGGCGAATTAAATGGCAGGCTTCCCAAAACCTCAATCTCAATTTCGAATTAACCAGAGATTTCAAATATGGGGCTGGAATTGGTTTCGTGATGAGAGTGGGGAAAAAGAAATGTTGTCGAACCCCTAAGGTAAATTATTGAACCATTGGATCAATTTTGTTTCGTTGTTGATCGAAGGTACCTTTTCCAATTGATACCCGATAAACTCCAATCCCTTTCTTATAGATTTTCTGGAAAAGTAGAACTCAAATAGTTCCTTGCGTTCATTTGAAAAATAATAGGTGTTATTATCAAATACATGAGTCTGTTGATGTTTTACAAGTGAAACTGATTCCTGCTCACTTATCTTTTTGTAGTTGTGCTTTAAAATGTAGGTTCCATTATGCTTCGTCAAAACTTCCAGAAAGGTGTTGTCGTTTACTTCTTGAGCTGGAACCTCCACTCTTACATTCCAAATGTTTTCATGTTCAACTAAATATTGTTGCAGTGAATTCATTTGGCTGGAAGTCGCATTTTTGAATGCAATAGTAGCAGTCCCTAAATTTTTCTCATACTGACTGGATGTAGTCACTACTTCCATCATTTCGATTTCTCTATACCCATTCAGGTATTGATAAAATTCTAATGTAGTCAAATTAAATGAAGCTGAAATGCTGGAAGAAGCAGGAATGGCATAACCTTTTTCGAAATACCTGTTCCTACTGCCAATTGTAATATTGAAAGACGCTATTGTTGCAGCATTCAACCTGTACACCTTATTATCCTGCTGAATATAAATGGCATTACTGATGGTATTAAATTTCATCTGCCGAACTTCGAAACTCCCTACAGTGGTATTCAAGGTTCCCGGATTCCAATAAAATGCTTTCTTCCGAAATCTGTCATCCAGAAAATAAGCAATCTGTGAAATTATATCTTCACCAGAAACTTCAACAGCGTGCCTTTGAAGATAATTTCCGAAAGGATCATGATGAAATGAACCCCGAAGAGTAAATGAGCTCAACATGACCAGCAAATAAAAAATCTTCATAGACCTAAATACGACAATTGCGTCGTTTGGTACCAAAAAAAGCCCAACTTGTGATAAGTGGGCTTTATTACTTTGTGTATGTTCACTTAAATTTTATGTCAATGAGGGCTCCAGCAAATGCTGTGACAACCAGTCTCCCACTTCGGAAGTTTTGTATGCCTTACCTTCAGCGATATCTTCTGTTACAACGCCAGCTTCAAGCGAGTCATCTACAGACTTTCTTACTGCAGCAGCTTCTTCCAATAAGTCAAGGGATTCTAACAACATGGCAGCTGATAGTATTGTTGCAATCGGATTGGCTATGTCTTTACCAGCAGCTTGCGGGTATGACCCGTGAATTGGTTCGAATACTGAAGTATGTGTCCCTATAGATGCAGATGGCAATAACCCCAGCGATCCTGTAATTACGCTGGCCTCATCTGATAAAATATCTCCAAACATGTTCTCAGTAACCATTACATCAAACTTTTTAGGCCATTGTATTAACTGCATTGCTGCGTTATCAACAAACATGTAATCCGTCTCCACCTGCGGATATGATTTCTCCATCTCCTGGGCAACTTCCCTCCACAATCTGGAAGTACCCAAAACATTGGCTTTATCGACAACTGTCAACCTTTTATTCCTTTTTTCAGCGTAAGAATACGCCAGCTTAAGAATTCTATCAATCTCTTCAACGGTGTACACGCAGGTATCAAATGCAGTTTTTTGGTCTTCCGTTCTACCTCGTGGCTGCCCAAAATATATCCCTCCGGTCAGTTCTCGCACAACCACAAAGTCAGCTCCTTCCACTATATCTTGTCGTAAGGGACTCTTATGTATTAGTGACTGAAAAGTTGTAACCGGTCGGATGTTAGCGTAAAGCCCCAGCTTCTTTCTCATGGCTAATAATCCCTGTTCAGGTCTTACCTTCGCCTTGGGGTCATTGTCATATTTCGGATCCCCAATGGCTCCAAATAATACGGCATCAGAGTTCATGCAAACCTCATGTGTACTTTCAGGATAAGGATCTCCGGTTTCATCAATAGCAGTAGCCCCCACAGGAGCGTAGGTTAGTTCAAATTTGTGGTTATACTTTTCCCCTACCGCTTTCAACACTTTGATCGCCTGCTCCACTATCTCAGGACCAATTCCATCGCCAGGTAATACGCCAATTTTAAAATCCATAATTAAATATGATTATTTTGATTCTCTATGATATTTAACATTTTGATGGTGGCCTTAATAGCAGCCACCGTTTGGTCAGGATCCAATCCTCTGGTTTTGAATCGATAACCATTTTCCCAGGTAATGATCGTAATTACTAATGCATCGGTGTTTCCTCCCGGAGGAATCTGAACTTCGTAATCTACCAATTTTGGAAAAGATCTTCCCAACTTCTGGTAGATCTTACTCAATGAATTCATAAATGCGTCATACTGACCATCACCAGAAGATGTTTCTTCATATATCTTTTTGTCAATTTCTACACTCAGAGTGGCCATTGACTTAAGTCCTTGTGCCACGGAAAGTGAGTAATTGACAATCTTCACCGTGGGGTCCTGCACTTCCGCCCCTAACACATCCTTGATAATGAATGGCAGGTCCTCCTTCGTGATCGTTTCCTTTTTATCTCCAAGCTCAATGATCTTTTTGGTCACCTTTTTGGTGTCCTCAGGACTAAGATCAATGCCCAGTTCCTGCAGATTCTTGTGAATACTTGACTTACCGGACAATTTACCTAAAGCATAGCTATATGTTCTGCCAAACCTTGATGGGTCCAGCTCATTTTGGTAGAGATTATCTTTGTTGTCACCATCAGCATGTATCCCACTGGTTTGTGTAAACACAAATTCACCAATCAGTGGCTTGTTTTGAGGAATCCTGATCCCTGAAAAAGACTCAACAACTTTGCTAACCTTATACAGTTTGGATTCGTCAACATTCAGGTCCTTTTTAAGGTGATCCTTCATCACACCAATCACACTGGACAAAGGGACATTCCCCGCTCTCTCACCCAACCCATTTAGCGTCGTATGAATGCCAGAGATTCCCGCTTTTACCGCTTCATATACATTGGCTACCGAAAGATCATAGTCGTTGTGGGCATGAAAATCAAATGCAAATCCTGGAAAACGATTAACCATTTCACGGCAATACTGTGCCACTTCTTCGTGGTTTAATATCCCCAGCGTATCAGGAAGCATGATCCTTTTCACGTTGGTGTCTTTCAGGCCTTCTAACAGCATGTAAACGTACTCCGGAGAATCTTTCATGCCATTGGACCAGTCCTCAAGGTACACGTTGACTCCAATGCCCATCTTATCAGCCAGCGCTATTGTGTTTTTGATGTCTGCCAGATGCTCTTCAGGTGATTTGCGCAATTGTTTCTCACAATGCTTCAATGACCCTTTGCAAAGTAGGTTATCCACCTTCCCTCCAGCATCTCTGATCCACTCCAGGCTTACTTCACCATCTATAAACCCCAGGACTTCAATTCTATCCTGGTACCCATTTTCCCGGGCCCAGTTGAAAATACTCTTTGCTGCCTCAAACTCACCATCAGAAACCCTGGCTGAAGCAATCTCCAACCGGTCCACCCTGAGCTCCTCCAATAGCAGCTGTGCCAGGCTCAGTTTCTCCTTGTTGGTAAACGAAACTCCGGAAGTTTGTTCACCATCTCTTAAGGTGGTATCCAGGATTTCCAGTGGCATATTATTTAAACTCTTGCAGCTTCAAATGCTTCAATTTTATCCTTGATATTGATGAGATAATCAATGTCATCAAAGCCATTGAGTAAACATTCCTTTTTGTATGAACTAATATCGAATCCGGTGCTTTCTCCGGTGGCTATAATAGTAAATGTCTGATTTTCAAGATCCACCTTAAATTGAGTATTAGGATCTTTATCAATTTCAGCGAAAACTTTAGCTAGAAACTCTTCTGAAACCTGGATTGGTAACAAACCATTGTTGAGTGAATTACCACGAAAAATATCAGCAAAGAAGCTTGATACTACTACTTTAAACCCATAGTCATGAACTGCCCAGGCAGCATGCTCCCTGCTGGAACCACTTCCGAAATTTTTACCTGCGACCAGGATTTTTCCTGAGTAAGTTGGATCATTAAGTACAAAGTCCTTGATCGGCTGATTGTTCTTGTCATACCTCCAATCCCTAAACAAATTTTCCCCAAAACCATCTCTGGTAGTGGCTTTTAGGAACCTTGCTGGTATGATCTGGTCAGTATCTACATTTTCAATTGGTAATGGAACTGCAGATGACTCGAAACTTATAAATTTATCTATTGCCATGTCTGAAATGTCTTTTTAAAGTAATTCTCTGGGATCAACAATTTTTCCTGATACAGCTACTGCTGCTGCTGTTAGCGGACTGGCCAGTAGTGTTCTTGACCCTGGTCCCTGTCTTCCTTCAAAATTTCTATTTGAAGTAGAGACAGCATATTTCCCGGATGGGATTTTGTCATCATTCATTGCGAGACAAGCGGAACATCCTGGCTGCCGAAGTTTAAAGCCGGCCTCCTCCAAAACATCTACCAATCCTTCTTCTTTGGCTTGTTGCTCCACCTGTTTTGAGCCTGGCACAATCCATGCAGTGATATTTTCTGCTTTCTTCTTGCCCTTCACAAAACCTGCTACTTCCCTGAGGTCTTCAATTCTACCATTGGTACAGCTTCCTACAAATACATAATCTACAGGCTTACCGACCAGCTGATCTCCGGCATTGAAGCCCATATAGTTCATAGATTTCTGGAACGAGGCTTTTTCTGATTCCTCAATTTCCGTCAGCTTCGGAATGTTAGAAATGATTTTGGCACCCATTCCCGGATTGGTCCCATACGTGATCATCGGCTCAATGTCTGCTGCATCAAACTTAATTTCTTTGTCGAAGACCGCATCATCATCTGTCTTCAAGGTTTTCCACTGCTCAACAGCTTTATCAAAATCTGCTCCCTGTGGTGCTCTCTCTCTACCTCTGATGTATTCAAATGTGGTTTCATCAGGAGCGATATGTCCTCCTCTTGCACCCATTTCTATACTCATGTTACAAACAGTCATCCGACCCTCCATTGACAAACTCCTGATAGCAGAACCAGCAAACTCGACGAAATAACCCGTTCCACCGCCAGCAGTCACTTTGGATATGATGTATAATACAATGTCTTTTGCTGTCACTCCCTTACCTAATTCACCATCCACGGTGATTCTCATCTTTTTCGGCTTGGGTTGCATTATACACTGTGTAGCAAGTACCATTTCTACTTCGCTGGTACCAATTCCAAATGCCACAGCACCAAAAGCGCCATGTGTTGAGGTATGACTATCACCACATACAATGGTCATCCCAGGTTGTGTCAATCCCAACTGCGGACCAATCACATGGACTATGCCCTGGTAAGGGTGATTAAGCCCGTACAGATCAATTCCGTGTCTCTCACAATTCTCGGTGAGCTTATCTACCTGAAATTTAGACAGGGCATCTTTAATGGGTAAATGTTGATCAATTGTAGGTACATTGTGATCAGGGGTCGCCACGGTGTTTTGTGGGCGAAATACTGGTACTCCCCTTTTTTCAATCCCTGCGAAAGCCTGCGGACTGGTCACTTCATGTATCAAATGCCTGTCAATGTACAACACGCTGGGACCTCCCTCAATCTCAGTAACCACATGAGAGTCCCAAATTTTGTCAAATAACGTTTTACCCATATTAATTTTTATAATCTGTGATAACAACCAAATTAAGTACGCGTTTTGCACGCACTTTTATCTTTCAATTGAAAAAACAAAGTTAGGGGGCAGGAAAAGTAGATAATAATGAATGAAAAATTATTTTTTGATATAATCTCCGATGGCTAAGAAGAATAAATCAAAATCAAAATACTGATAATCAATATTTTAATCAACAATTAAAACTATTCTCTAAGAAAAGAATTTCAGTAGATATTAAATAAGGGGTTTTTCAGAGTTGAGCTTGGTTGCGTTTAGTTTTTCTTCAATTTTTTTAAGAACAGTCCATTGAGAGGCATCCATTTTATATTTAATCAATAATACCTTGGAAGAATATTCTCTTAATTCCTGATGAAAGTCGTCCTCTGATCCAACGCAGTACTTTTCAGTTGCTTCATTGTACCAAAGTAAAATCATTGTTCTCATAATTAGCTTAGCTCCGTTTAGTTAATACAATTATTACATTATAGGATATCTTCCGACCCTAGACATTTCCTTTTCCATAATAATCTTGTAGCTCAATTGAGAGGAACATTTTCGGCAATTGCATGCCGTGTTTCTTCTGTGCTGTACCCTAAGATAATAAACGTCCTGATGATTTTTTTTATTTTTCGATGAAAGTTTTATCACGGCACTTCAGCACATCACTTCAGGCGTTTAGTTATTGGATTTTATTTGGAGCCAATTAAACAAAAAAGGGATCACATTTAATGGACCCCTTTGCTATTACTAACCTAACTATAAATTAATTTTTCTCAAGATCGATTGTATCCAGATTGATGAACTCGATATTGTTTTGGTCTCCAAGTGTCAACCCGACAATTCCATCTTTACTGACTTTACCTGCCAATATCTCTTTTGACAACTGATTGAGAATTTCCCTTTGAAGCACTCTCTTCAGCGGACGAGCGCCATACTGAGGATCAAAGCCAAGCTCACCCAATCGATCAAGCACATCGTCTGTTGCCTCAATTTTAATTCCTGACTCTGCCAGCCTGTCCTGGATCAGCTTAAATTGAATACTTACAATCTTCCTCAAATCTTCCTTATTCAAAGGTCTGAACATGATCGTTTCATCAATTCGGTTAAGAAACTCCGGCCTCATTGATTTTTTGAGCAACTCGAATACTTCTTTTTTGGTATCCTCTATGATCTGTTCCGTATTCCAGTCTTCCATCTTTTCGAAATTCTCCTGAATGATTCCCGAACCAATGTTGGTCGTCATGATCACAATGGTGTTTTTAAAATTGGCCACCCTGCCTTTGTTATCTGTGAGCCTGCCATCATCCAATACCTGAAGCAGGATATTGAATACATCAGGATGGGCCTTTTCAATTTCATCCAAAAGAATCACTGAATATGGTTTTCTTCGAACGGCCTCAGTAAGCTGTCCTCCTTCATCATATCCAACATATCCCGGAGGCGCCCCAATCAACCTGCTCACAGCATGTCTCTCCTGATATTCTGACATATCAATACGCACCATGCTATTTTCATCATTGAAAAGGTAATCAGCCAGTGCCTTGGCAAGTTCTGTTTTTCCTACCCCTGTGGTACCAAGAAAGATGAATGATCCGATTGGGCGCTTGGGATCCTGTAGTCCGGCCCTGCTTCTTCTCACAGCATCAGATATGGCCTGAATGGCTTCCTGCTGTCCGGCAACTCTTTTCCCAAGTTCATTTTCAAGATTGAGCAACTTCTCACGGTCACTCTGCAACATCTTTGATACCGGAATGCCTGTCCATCTGGCCACAACTTCTGCGATATCATCTGCTTCTACCTCCTCCTTTAATAAAGAAGATTCTCCCTGCATTGCCTTTAGCTGCTCTTTGTAGTGCTCCAGCTTCTTTTCGCTCTCTGTAATCTTTCCGTATCTTATCTCGGCCACCAATCCATAGTCCCCACTACGCTCTGCCTGCTCAGCCTCCTGCTTGTACCTGTCTATGTTTTCTTTTTCTTCACGAATCCCCTTGATGACATTCTTTTCATTCTCCCACTTCGCTTTCAGGTCATTTCTTCTTTCACTTAGTTCAGCAATTTCTTTGTTGAGGAGTGATTCTTTCGCTTTGTCTTTTTCTCTTCGTATCGCTTCCCTTTCGATCTCCAGTTGCATAATTTTTCGTTGCAACTCATCGAGTGCCTCCGGTAAGCTATCAATCTCCAACCGAAGTTTTGAGGCGGCCTCATCCATTAGGTCTATGGCCTTATCAGGTAGAAATCGATCTGATATATAGCGATGTGATAATTCCACTGATGAAATTACTGCATCATCTTTGATCCTTACACCATGGTGAACTTCATACTTCTCTTTGATCCCCCGCAGAATCGAAATGGCATCTGGCACAGATGGTTCATCCACCATCACAGACTGAAATCTTCTTTCAAGTGCCTTATCTTTCTCAACATATTTCTGATACTCCTTCAGCGTGGTGGCTCCAATTGCATGTAATTCTCCCCGAGCAAGAGCTGGTTTCAACAGGTTGGCCGCATCCATCGCGCCCTCACCACCGCCGGCTCCAATAAGGGTATGAATCTCATCGATAAAAAGGATAATTTCACCATTGGAGTCTGTCACTTCTTTTATTACCGCCTTGAGTCTCTCTTCAAATTCTCCTTTGTATTTGGCCCCTGCCACCAACAACCCCATGTCCAGGGAAATCAATGTTTTCGATTTAAGGTTTTCAGGCACATCACCATCTACAATTCGTTGTGCCATGCCTTCTACAATGGCTGTCTTCCCTACCCCTGGCTCACCAAGTAATATTGGATTGTTTTTGGTCCTTCGGCTAAGGATTTGAAGCACCCTTCGTATTTCTTCATCCCTTCCGATCACCGGATCGATCTTGCCATCCTTGGCCATCTGATTCAAATTGATGGAGTAACGCTCCAATGACCTGTATTTCGACTCAGCATTTTGGTCAGTCACCTTGCTTCCTCCCCGAAGTTCTTCTATAGCAGCAATCAACAATTGTTTTGTGAAACCAACTTCTTTGAGAAGCTGTGCTGTTTTGTCCTTTCCATCTAGTAAACCCAACAGGATGTGTTCCACAGCTACATACTCATCGCCAAATACTTTTAGCTGCCTTTCAGCATGTTGTAGCGCTGCTGCTGATTCATTTGACAAATAGGGCTTCTGACCTGATACTTTTGGATAACGCGCTATGATCTCATCAGTTCGTTGATTAAGCAATTGGCTGTTTACGCTTAATTTTTTCAACATGAATGAGATTACATTTTCGTCTCCCATTAATATGGCCTTCAACAAGTGTCCCGTGTCAATGGCCTGCTGCTCCCGTGACTGAGCGATTTCAGTCGCCTTGTTCAGTACCTCCTGTGACTTTATGGTATATTTATTAAAATTCATTTCAAGCTGATTAAAGTTTTCAACTCCCCAATCATCAAATAGTGCACCAACTAGAATTCTTAATATTTTCCAGCCATAATGGCGTGTTATTGTTGGTTTTATTCAATTTTTCAGCCATTTTGTCTGATTCGATTTTAAAAATCAAGGTGATTATGCTGCAGAGTAATCATTGAATTTCAAAAGTTAAGAATTGATCAAATCTCTTTTATCTTAGGGCAAATTATTTGAGTTTATGAAGAGGCGTCATTTTATTTCAAAATCTCTGACAGTAGCGGCAATTGGTGGTGCTGGAATTGGCATTTCTGGCTGCAATGAAGAAACCAAACCGGTCATTAATACCCCAAATATTAATTTCAACAAAACTTACCGCTGGAAAATGGTCACTACCTGGCCACCAAACTTCCCAGTTCTTGATGAAGGCTGCAAACTACTTGCGAAATGGGTAGAGCAAATGTCTGGTGGAAGAATGAAAATTCATGTTTATGGTGGCGGTGAGCTGATCCCTGCTCTGGAATGTTTTGATGCTGTGAGCAACGGGGCTGTGGAAATGGGACATGGCGTGGCTTATTATTGGGCAGGAAAGGTACCTGCTGCACAGTTTTTTGGAGCGGTTCCTTTTGGGATGAATGCCTCACAAAGCAATTCCTGGGTATTGTCAGGGGAAGGCGGACAGCTATGGGAGGAAATTTATGAACCATTCAATATTTTGCCGCTTACTTGTGGAAATACCGGAATCCAAATGGGAGGCTGGTTCAACAGAGACATAAATTCATTGAGCGATATCAAGGGATTAAAGATGCGAATTCCAGGATTAGGAGGAAAGGTATTTAGCAAAGCAGGAGGAACAGCAGTTTTGGTGTCAGGAAGTGAGATCTATACCAACCTGGAGCGGGGAGTAATCGATGCTACCGAATGGATTGGTCCGTACCATGATTACAAAATGGGCTTTTATCAGGTTGCAAAAAACTATTATTACCCAGGATGGCACGAACCCGGAGCTACGCTGGAGTTACTGATCAACAAAAGCAAACTACTTGAGTTACCCACCGATTTACAACAAATAATTAAAGCAGCAGCACTACAACTGAACGATTGGATGGGTGCAGAATTTGACGCAAAAAATGCGATCTATCTCAAAAAACTGATCGAGGAAGAAAATGTGCTACTAAAAAAGTTTCCTTTAGATGTCTTGAAAGAACTGAAAAAATACACTGATGAAACCATTGAAGAATTAACTGACAGAGACAGCATGAGTAAAAAAGTTTTTGAGAGCTACAGGAACTTCAAAAGCGCTGTTTCTTCCTGGTCAAACATCAGCGACAGGGCTTTTTATGACTCACTTACTTTTTAGCATATGATCATTGCCAAACCGGAAGATAAAAAACTATTCCTCGAGGTGCTGGGTCAGGCATTTCAGGGAAACAAAAGCTCGGAATGGGTTTCCAGAAATACACGGAATCTTGAGGGACTGATGGACTATGCATTTGAAAAGTGTCAACCAAAAGGTGGGGCATATTTCTCAGACAACAAAAAAGCTGTCTTTCTACTGGACAAACCTGAATTGAAGCTTCCTGCATTAAAAGAGATCGAGATAAACATTAACTTAATTTTTAAGGTTATTGGGTTGCGAAACGTGTTCTCGATTCTGAAAAGAGAATCATACATTAAAAAGTATCACCCAAAAGAACCGTATTATTACGCGTGGTTCCTTGGAGTTCCACCTGAAGAGCAGGGAAAAGGTCACGGTAGCAGGTTCATTGCAGAGCTTTTTGAGAAAACGTATACTGAAAAGAGAGCCATTTATCTCGAAACATCTAATCCGCTCAATCTACCACTGTACGAGAAGTTTGGCTTTGAAATTTACCATAAGTGGAGTGGGCAAGGATTTCCACTCTGGTTCCTGCGCAAAGAATCTTAAATCAGATTCATGCATTGGAATTATTTGAGGCTGAAGTGATTTCAGTTTATAGCTAATGCTTAAAGCCCCGCAATTTCTGGAAAGAAGATCAGAAGAATGAGGAATACCAACTGAATGATCACAAAGGGCACGATCCCCCGATATATGCTAGACGTCTTAACCCCATCTGGAGCAACTCCTTTGAGATAGAAAAGTGCGAACCCAAATGGAGGTGTCAGGAAAGAGGTTTGCAAGTTGATAGCAAGTAAGATCCCAATCCATATTAGGTCGATATCCATTGCCACGAATAATGGTGCCACCACCGGCACTATTATGAATACAATTTCAATAAAGTCAATAAAAAAGCCTGCAATAAACACAATGAGCAAAACCATCAGAAGAAAAGCCGTGGGAGACAGGTTTGCCCCTTCAATAATGTTCACCAGCAGATCATCTCCTTCAAGCCCCCTAAAAACCAGCGAGAAAGCTGTAGCACCAACCAGGATCATAAAAACCATGCAGGTAAGAAAGGTAGTGTCCTTCATGACCTCCCTGAGGATTTTTAGATTGAATTTCCCACTGATGATTGTCAGTACAGTTGCTCCCAAAGCCCCAACTCCTGCGGCTTCTGTTGGACTTGCCAAACCAGCAAAAATGGATCCCAATACAGCTACAATTAGTAAAAATGGAAATACAAATGCAGTAAATATTTGTTTCCACATGCCTTCACTCCGGAATGCCTTCAACTCCTCCTCTTTCATCACCGGAGCTTTCTCCGGATATATGTTGGCAATGATAATGATGTATAGTAAATAGCCCGTCACCAGCATCACTCCTGGCATAAGGGCTGCTGTAAACAGGTCTCCTACCGAAACATTCAATACAGACCCAAGGAGTACCAAAACTACAGAAGGTGGAATAATTTGACCCAATGTGCCCGCAGAGGCAATGGTTCCGGTTGCAAGACTTGGGCTGTAACCTCTTTTTAACATAGTAGGTAAACTGATCAGTCCCATGGTAACTACCGTAGCGCCAACAATCCCGGTTGATGCAGCTAACATAGCCCCAACAATGACCACCGCAATGGCCAGCCCTCCCCGGAATCTTCCAAAAATCAATGCCATTGTTTCCAGAAGATTTTCTGCCAATCCGGATTTCTCCAACATGATGCCCATATAAACAAATAGTGGTACTGCCAATAGTACGAAGTTGTTCATGGTTCCATAAACACGGAGCGAAAGCAGGTAAAAGAAATCCACATCAAAAACAAAGATTCCTACCAGGACAGAAATACCCCCCAGGGTAAAGCTTACAGGATACCCAAACAGGATGATCAGAAAAACTACAACAAATAGAATAATAGGCAAAAACTCTATCACGGATTGGCTGGCTTAGGTTGAAAAATGGCTTTCAATGATTTCATACAAAGTGAAATACCTTGCAGGAACAACAAAATAAATCCTAGTGGGATGGTTGATTTAATGATAAACCGCGCAGGTAACCCTCCTGGGTCCGGACTGGTCTCTAATATTTTAAAGGAATTCTGGACAAACGGAATAGATGTGATTACTATAACAATGCAAAATGGGAAAAGAAAAAACAGCGTCCCAATAAGATTGACCCATGCTTTTTGCTTGTCACTGAATCGGCTATAAAACAGGTCAACTCTTACATGTTTGTCGTACTTAAGGGCATACGCTGACCCTACCATAAAAATTGCAGCAAAAATATGCCACTCCAACTCGAATACCGCCGCAGAGCTCCAGGTGAAAGCATATCTCATGATTACATCAAAACAAATCACCAGAACAAGGGCTGTAGTCAGCCAGGAAACGCCCTTTCCTACATATTCATTTAAGGTATCAATGGCTTTCATTTATCATCCTTTGAAAAACGGAGATCAATCTATTATCAATTTATCACAACTCAAAAATTAATCGGCAGATCGTGATAATTCACCAAGATCACTAAATGTTCTAACTTTGCCGAATGAAGGCAAAAAGGGATATTCGGAAATTAACGCTGGATCAGATAAAAGAATTTGTAGTTGAGCATCAGGAGAAACCATTCAGGGCAAAACAAATACACGAGTGGTTATGGAAGAAATCTGCCCGATCGTTTGATGAGATGTCCAATTTATCTCTGCCAACGCGTAAGTTACTCAAGGCTCATTTTGATATTAAACCCATTAATGTTTTTACCAAACAGGTGAGTAGTGATAATACCATAAAGTCTGCCTTCAAACTCCATGACGAGCACCTGATAGAAGGTGTGTTAATCCCGGCCGATGATAGAATGACTGCCTGTGTGAGCTCCCAGGTGGGATGTTCTCTGACATGTAAATTTTGTGCTACTGGCTATATGGATCGTGAAAGAAACCTTGATGCATCTGAAATATATGACCAGGTAGTTGCCATCAAAAACCAGGCTGAAGAACATTACCAGGCACCTTTAACCAATATTGTCTACATGGGAATGGGTGAACCTCTGCTGAATTACGCCAATGTGCTGAAATCTGTAGAATACATCACCTCGCCGGAAGGATTGGGTATGTCTCCAAAAAGAATCACAGTTTCAACTGCAGGCATTGCTAAAATGATAACAAAAATGGCTGACGATGGAGTCAAGTTTAACCTGGCCCTGTCCCTACATGCAGCTGATGATTCAAAAAGGGATCAGATCATGCCCATCAATGAGACTAACACCCTGGAAGCGCTCACCAAATCTTTGCAGTACTTTTATCAAAAAACCAGAAATCGCATCACTTTTGAATATATCCTTTTTTACAATTTCAATGACTCCATTGAAGATGCTGAGAAACTTCACCAGCTGGTAAAGAAGGTACCAAGCAAGGTCAATATCATAGAATATAATCCGATATCAAACGCCCAATACAAAAACACTGATCCCGAAACACTGGATAAATTCAGTCAGTATCTGGAAAAAAATGGCGTGTCCGTGACAGTTCGTAGAAGTCGAGGCAAGGACATAGATGCCGCGTGTGGTCAGCTGGCTAATAAGTCAGTAGAAGCCTGATTTATTTCTTACTGGCATTAAACAGCTTTTGCTTCTCTTCTTTGGTGAGACTTTCGTATCCCGACTGAGAGATCTTATCCAGGATTGCATCGATTTCTTCCTGCTCAGTTTTGCTTGAAGATGAACCTGATGCTTTTTTTGAGGCTCGTCGTGTACCGCTTCTATGGGTTACCTTAATTTTTGGCTGTCTTACAAAAAAGCTTTTAATAAATGTAAAGAAGTTTAATATGGGTGCTCCCAGGTCATTACCTTTTTTCAGTTGGGTGATAAACAACCATCCCATGGCAACACCACCAAGGTGAGCAATTTCTCCACCAGCATTACCCCCCCTAAGCCCAATAAATGACAGGAAAACTGCAATTAGGGCAATGTATTTGATTTTAACCGGACCAAAAAGCAACATGAAAAAGGTGAAATCCGGCATAAATACTGCAGCACCCACAACAACAGCCAGTACCCCTGCGGATGCTCCAACCAAGGTTGAACCAGCCACTGAAGAATCAAAATAAGGGATCAAATTATATGAGATGATATACAATATCCCACCAGCAAGTCCTCCGAGCACATACAGTGCTACAACTTTGGAGCTGCCCAAGTACTCTTGAATTAGCTTCCCGAACCAGTAAAGCATTAACATATTACCAACGATATGCCAAAATCCTGCATGCACAAACATATACGTAAACAGGGTCCAGGGTCTTACCAATAGCTTGGGTAAATAGGAAGGCAATTCAATCATCGATGAGAATATCTCATGAGCTCTGGTTTGCTGGAAAAATAGCCATACTAAGCTTGTTACAATAAATACAATTACATTGATCAGTATTAATTGCACTACTGCATTATTGGGCCTACTCCAGGCATTCTTGAAATCGTCTACAATTGAACTAAACATCCTAAGATTAATAATAAGTATTTCTGTCCTGTTTCCAAATCTTCAGAAGAATAAAAGCGATTAACATGCCTCCAAGGTGTGCCAAATGTGCGACCCCTATATCCGTCCTGTTAATTTCGGAGTAAATAGCCAATACCCCCAAAGCAAATACCAGATATTTGGCGCGGATGGGTATGGGAGGGAATATCAACATGAGCTGCATGTTTGGAAACAGCATTCCAAATGCCATCAAAATTCCATAAATCGCTCCTGACGCTCCAACCATTCCACTTTCGGTATATAAAGATCTGATCTGCTCCACATATTGTTTTGCCTGTGAAATCAAATATGGATTGTCAGGATCTTCACTATATCGGTCATATAAATCACTTACCTGTTCACGGGCTTCAACCCCCAATTCTCTGGGAAAATACTTCACGATATACCGGTAATAGCTATCAGGATCGGGATTAGCATAGAATGATTCCGCTTTCTCAACAGCAGGTGCCTTTTCAATGTAATCAACAGCCCCGTAAAAAACACCAGCACCTATACCAACTACAAAATAGAAGATTAGGAATTTTTTTGGCCCCCACAGATTTTCCAGCATTGGCCCAAAAACTAAAAGACCAATCATGTTAAATAAAATGTGCATGAAGCTAACATCACTATGCAGCCACATGTAGGTAAACAACTGGTATGGTTGAAACTTGTCTGATACGATGGTGTAAAAAGCAAAAATATCATTTATCGTACCCCCAAACAGGAGGTTAAGCAACCACAGTGCTACATTGATGATCAGTATATTTTTAACTACGGGAGTTATCCTTCCAAACATCTAATTCTCTAATTAAATAAGCCAGCAATCTTTTCTAAACTCAAAATAACTATGGTAGGTTGCCCATCGGCGGTATAATTGGGCTGTTCACAAGCAAATAGCTGATCAATCAGTGCGTCAATTTCTCTGGGCTCTAGCTGTTGGCCTCCCTTTACAGCTGACCTCTTACTCATAGCCCGGGCCAGGTTTTCCCTGTTTGACAAACTAAGCTCAGATTTGTTCCTCTTGAATTGCTCAATTAGTCCCTCAAATATTTCCTTCTCATTGCAACCTTGTAACTCAGACGGAATTCCGTTAATTATTATTGAGTTTTTACCAAAAATATCAAAAACAAACCCTAATGCTGTTATCTCTTCCTTTAATTCAGTTACCAGCGTAAAATCCGCCATACTCAGGTCTACTGTCTGTGGAAAAAGACAGTGCTGAGAAGCCCCTGCTCCATTTTCAAGCATATTGAGGTACTTTTCATACAATATCCGCTCATGGGCCAACTTCTGGTCAATGATCATCATCCCCGATTTCAACTGCCTGAAAATATATTTCCCATGCAACTGAAAGGACTTGGTGCTTTCCCTGCTTTCATTGCTCAGTTGCTGCGGTTGATCCTGATTGGCCGATGACTCAAATGTGACAACCTTTTCTTTACTGCCTCCAAATAGTTCTTTATCCATTTGTTCTTGAGAAACTTTACTTTCCCCCTCAGCAAAATCATACAGTTTCTCCCAGTTTTGCAGATTTGAGCTGCCCAGTTTATCCGACTTAAACTGCCCATAATCACGCTCCTGACTACTTGACTTCTCGGATTTTAAGACGCTTGTAAAAGCTTCAAAATTCACATCTGCGCTGAAATCAATCGACGGAGTAACGTTATGAGTACCTAATGCCTGTCTCACTGCGGACCTGACTATGCCATAAACAGTTCTCTCATCATCAAACTTCACCTCTGTCTTAGTGGGGTGGACATTGATATCTATGTGCTTTGGATCCATTTCAATAAACAACACATAAAATGGATACTGATCATCCGATAGCAGTCCCTGAAATGCGTTGGTCACGGCATGATTCAGGTAATTATTTTTAATGAATCGATTGTTAATAAAAAAGAACTGTTCCCCCCGCGTTTTTTTCGCAAACTCAGGCTTGCCAATGTACCCATGTACCTTCATGTGGGGAGTTTCTTCCAGGCATGGCACCAGTTGTTGCTGGTAATTTTTATTGTACAGCTGAACGATTCGTTTGCTTAGCTTTCCTGCCTCCAGTTGATTTACTTCCATATCATTCTGATGGAAAGAAAAACCGATCTCCGGATTTGCCAGGGCCACACGTTGAAATTCGTCAATGATGTGCCTCATCTCCACCGGGTTTGACTTAAGGAAGTTTCTCCTGGCCGGGACGTTATAGAAAAGATTCTTTACACAGATGCTGGTACCTTCTTTGGTAGCCACGGGCTCAGACAATTTTGTTTCTGATGCCTCTATCACTAGTGAGTGTCCTAACTCCTCTCCCCTTAACCGGGTTTTCATTTCTACCCGAGCCACGGCAGCTATGGAAGCAAGTGCTTCACCCCGAAAACCCATGGTTCGTATGGTAAATAAATCTTCGGAATTTCTGATTTTTGAGGTAGCATGTCGTTCAAAGCTCATTCGAGCATCATTTTCACTCATGCCCTTGCCATCATCAATCACCTGAATCAGGGCTTTCCCCGCATCTTTCACATACAACTCAATCCTGGTGGCTCCTGCGTCAATGCTGTTTTCCAGAAGCTCCTTCACCACAGACGCAGGTCTTTGAACGACCTCCCCGGCGGCAATTTGGTTGGCAATACTATCAGGAAGTAAGCGGATGATATCTGACATTAATTCCTACTGGTGCTTATTTATAAATTTATTTTTTTAACCGATAATATAAGTAAATAGGGAAGATGATGAAGGTGGCATAAAACACATCATTCCCAAAATACAGCCACCCAAAACAAAGACTCGCAAGGCTCGCGGCAATAACCAACTGCATTAGAGAAGCGGACCTCACTCCTGCCTGCTTTCGCTCAAACTTTATGCTTGCCCGAAAAGATGCCTGCTCTTCCGGAGATACAGATTTGTTTTGCTCCATGGCCAATTCCCTCTTGATGCGCTGAGTACGTTCATCCAACTCATCTTTTATTGGATCAAAATACCTGGCGCTGAAATTAAACGTTCTGTGTTTGGGAAGTCTAATGATAGATGGGAATTTCATAAGCCTTTTGTTTTAATTTTCCTTTTCTGCACGATTTGATTTTCCTTGAGAAGAAGATAGTATTTTTCTACATCAATTTTAACTTCTTTCTACGAATTAATGTTACATCAGAAAGCAAACCGAAAAACTGATCTTCAACTCAACTATCACCAATTTTTATTCCTGAAAATACGCCGTTCATCGAACAATCGATGAATGCATCTTAATCAGTTGGCCCAAAAATTGTGAAGTTCAAAGTTAAGGTTATTTTTACTATCCAAGAGTAAACCAGCAATGTAAATTGAAAAAATCCAGTACCATATGGCCCCTGTTACTTCTTCTGCTATCTGCAGTGTCAGAATCACTTGCAGCAGGTGAACCGACTCATTGGGTGGACAGTGTATATCAACGACTCACCATGCCGGAAAAACTGGGGCAGACAATTTGGCTGGAGCTGAAAAACTTCCCGAATGAAACTGAAAAACAAATCATTCAGCAGCACATACAGAAGGGGAAAATTGGAGGCATCATATTCCATTCTGGACATGAGAATGAAACTGCTACATTCATCAGAAATTTAAGAGCGACTGCCCCATATCCTGTAAGATTTTATTGCGGGTATAGTGACCTGACCGTTTCCCGAATCCAATCAAAAGCCAAGTTTCTGGATCCTTCCTATTTTGAAGGAGCACCTGAAGAGGCTGTTGTTAATTACGCTGAAACATTGGCTCAACTTAATATAAGTCAGGGGTTTGACGGGATCATATTTCAGGAAAGCTGGAAAAATGAATTGAACCCTGCAAAAACCCAGGCCTTTTTGGATGGGTTAAGAAAAACCGGTCTCAAAGTAATTGCCAATACCACCTCGCCTGGAATTACCCCGGATGGGCGATACCTGACTTCAACTTATGTTGACACCTCCCTGAAACCAAAGAAATTATATAAGCAGTACAGCGATAAAGAAGAATTTGAAATAGGAACACTGAATCAGGAGGACTGGCTGGTTGAGTGGCTCAATGCTGATGTGGTCATTTTATCATCGGATTACATCGATGAGCTTGATCGGTTTGAAACTCAGGTCTACAACAATAAGTGGTATCGAAAAATCCTTCAACAAAAAAGTAAGCAGGCACTCGCATGGCATGGTATAAGAAATATAAAACCAATAAGTCTTGAAAATCTCTATGCGCAGGATCGTATCAACATTGCAAATTTTGATCTGATGGCTAGCGCCGTTGTGATTGCCACCAATAGTGGTTCCCTCCCTTATCAATCACTTGATGCGCAATATGCAGTTTTAAAGAGAACCCCAATTTCCAAAGTAGCCAATTACACTTCCAGGTATGTCGAAACAAATGAATTTTATCTGCCCGATTACACTGGCAGACTTGAACAGCTACTTACAGCTCTTGTCAACACCAATTATCTGATCGTTGAATATGGCCCGGATAGCTGGAGTGAAGACCTGATGCGTATCCTGCACTTTCTGAAATCTGAGATTGACATCACATTTTTAGTCGATGAGACATCCAGAAAAGTAGAGGAAATCGAAACATTGGGAAATATTGTATGGGTCAAAAATAATTACAACAAAAACATTGACATTGCTACCCAGGTGTTATTTGGGGCCATGGAGGCAAAAGGGAAACTACCTTATGACCTGACTGCTGCCATCAAAGCCGGAAGCGGGTTCCGGTACAAACCAATCCCTGTAGTAAAACATACTTTTCCAGCATATGTCAATGCTGATCAAAAAAAACTGGATAATATCAACGACATTGTAGCGGAAGCGATTGCTTCAGGAGCGTTTCCCGGATGTCAGATTGCGGTGGTAAAAGATAACCATGTGATTTATAATAAATCATTTGGGTACTTCACCTATGATAGTGTTTTCAGGGTAACTGATGAAACCATCTATGACCTGGCCAGCGTCACCAAAGTGGCAGCAACTTTACAGGCTGTGATGTTTCTCACTGAGCAAGGCATCATCAATCTGGATGATTCTGTAGGCAAATACCTTCCGGAAGCTGTTGGAACCAACAAGTCTCCAATATCCATTAGAAAACTTCTTTTACATGAAGCTGGACTCAAGGCTTATTTACCATTTTGGAAAGTTTCCATTGAAAAGGACCAGCTCAGTTCGTTTACCTATCAAAGCAAATATGATTCAATCATGGGAATCAAAACATACGGCCTGTATTACCCTACTATTCAGGAAAAGGAAATTGTCTGGCAGGAGATTTTAAATTCAGAACTACGGACATTACGAAACGGATCGAAGGAATACGACTACCTGTACAGTGATTTGGGTTTTATGATCCTGCAGATGATTGTTGAAAAAGTCACCAACCAGAATATTGATGAATTTCTTGCTCAGAACGTTTACGCTCCTCTGGGATTAGTATCCATGACCTTTAATCCACTAACAAAATTCCATAGAAGTCTGATCGCTCCAACGGAGTACGACTATTACTTTCGAAATGCACAGATCTGGGGAACTGTTCATGACCAAAATGCAGCGGTACTAGGCGGTGTTTCGGGCCATGCAGGCTTATTTAGTAATTCTCTCGATTTGGCAAAACTGCTCCAAATGAATCTGAACGGCGGAATCTACGGCAAGTACAAATACATCCATGATTATACTCTAAATGCTTTCACCGCCAGGCAACATGCATTTAACCGAAGAGGCCTTGGTTGGGACAAACCCGATGTTGAAATTGGGCATGTTTCACTTTATGCCAGCCCCGATACCTACGGACATTCCGGGTTCACCGGCACATCTGTTTGGGTTGACCCGAAAGAAAATCTGATCTTTGTCTTTCTATCCAACCGTGTATTCCCCAATGCATCTAACAGAAAACTCATGGAAGATAATATACGTACTAGAATTCAGGATGTCATTTACGAGGCAATTGGAGCTGATATTTAATGATCAGCATTAAAATTAAACTATTATTGCCTGAGTAAAGTTGAATGGATAGTCACAATCACGATAGATGAAAATAGGAATTGTTTGTTACCCTACCTATGGAGGAAGCGGGGTAGTTGCGACAGAGTTAGGGAAGTCTTTGGCCAAAAAAGGTCACGAAATACATTTTATTACCTATTCACAACCCACACGGCTGGACTTCTTTAGTGAACACCTGCATTACCACGAAGTAGCCATTAAATCTTACCCTTTGTTTCAATACGCACCATATGAGTTGGCCCTTGCTGGAAAAATGGTGAATGTTGTGGAAACTGAGAAACTAGATTTGTTGCATGTACATTATGCCATACCCCATGCATCAGCAGCATATATGGCGAGGGAGATTTTAAAAACCAAAGGTAAAACCATCCCATTCATCACAACACTTCATGGGACCGACATCACGCTGGTTGGGAAAGATGAGGCCTACGAGCCGGTAGTGACTTTTTCAATCAACAAAAGTGATATGGTCACTTCAGTATCTGAAGATTTGAAAAGGGATACCTATGACCATTTCGATGTTACCAAAGACATCAAGGTAATTCCTAACTTCATTGATCTGGATCGATTCAAAAAACAGAAAAAAGATCATTTCAAACTGGCAATTTGTCCCAATGGCGAAAAGTTGCTTGTTCACACATCCAACTTTAGAAAAGTAAAACGAGTACAGGACGTGATCAGAGTCTTCGACAAGGTACGGCAGATAGTTCCGTCAAAACTGCTCCTTGTTGGCGATGGTCCTGAAAGACCCGAAATGGAAAAATTATCCCGGGAGCTTTGCAGTCAGGATGACATTAGGTTCCTTGGAAAACTAGAAGCTGTAGAAGAAGTGCTCTCGGTTTCGGATCTGTTTTTCATGACTTCCGAAAAAGAAAGTTTTGGTCTGGCTGCTCTTGAAGCCATGGCTTGTGAAGTGCCCGTTATCTCTACCAATGCCGGTGGTTTACCCGAATTAAACATCGATGGGAAAACCGGTTTTCTCTGTGATGTAGGAGACATTGACACCATGGCGGAAAAAGCGATCCACATTTTAGATGATGCGCACCTGGACCAATTCAAAACGGCCGCACTGGCCCGGGCAAAAGAGTTTGATGTTCATCAAATATTGCCACTATATGAATCCCTTTATGAGCAGGTAATTGCCGAAAGAGTCAATCAATTTTAGAAGAATCGAATGCTTTTACGGATTTGATTGTTATTTTTGCAGTCCTAAAGGTTGATCAATAAAAACTTAAATAATTATGGCACACAATAAGCCAAGTAATACAGGTTCAGGAAAAGTTTTTGAGAATCCATTACTGGAGCGACTAACAAAAACCCATATTTCCTTACCGCTTACGGTTTTTTCCGTATTGTCAATCGGATTGATGTATTACGGGTTCAGAGAAGGTTATCTAACCATTCTTTCTGCTATTGGTATGTTCGTGGGTGGTCTTTTGACGTTCACTCTAATAGAATACATCATGCACAGGTTTGTATTTCACCTGGTACCAAAGACTCCCAAACAGGAAAAATTTGCTTATAAAGTTCATGGTGTACATCATGATTTCCCAAAAGATAAAGACAGATTGGCTATGCCAGTTCCTTTAAGTCTGCTTTTATCAACTGGTTTTTACTTCCTGTTCAAGTTCATGATGGGTACATTGGTATATGCATTTTTGCCGGGATTCTTGATCGGCTATGCCTCGTACCTCGGTGTGCATTATATGGTGCATGCGTTCCAACCACCTAAAAATATGTTTAAGATATTGTGGGTGCATCATGCAAAACACCATTACAAGGAGCCGGAAAGAGCATTTGGTGTAAGTTCTCCATTCTGGGATCAGATATTCAGAACAATGCCAAGAAAGTAATTAAGCCAGAAAAATTAAAACATTAAAAAGAGGACAGATCATTTAGGTTTGTCCTTTTTCTTTTTCTTGTGATGAGGAGTGGGTTCCAGCAGCAGTTTATACAGCCCGTCCCGTAAGAAGAGATAGATAGAGCTTATCAAACCGACGAATATAGGTTTTCTTCCTGCCATTGGTTTTGAGTTGGTCTTTCAGTAAGTAAATTATCGTGAATTTTCTTACCCTGCAAATCGCAACCAATGAATAGCGTAATTTTCCTCAAAAAGCATCCATTCTTACCATCTTTTCTTAAAAAGGTGAAAAAAACAGGAATTACATGAAATCATAATGGCTTTTAATTAGTTTAATAACTGTAACGAAAAGTAGTGCGATGATTGGCCACCGATTCACCGAATTTATCCCTGAAAAAGACCAGCAGAAATCAGATTTTGATCGACTGCTCAGCATTTTCATGCAATTGATCACGGTCACATCAGGGGATGTATCAGAAGCCCTGAGTTGGTTGACTAACCTTGATCGGCAATATGGGTTGTCCAATGGTGAGTACGGAATTGGTGATTTCATTGAAGACCTCAAAGCAAAAGGATATATCACAGAAGACAATCAGTCTGGAGAAATCAGAATCACGGCCAGGAGTGAACAGGAAATAAGAAAAAGTGCGCTGGAAGAAATATTTGGTAAACTTAAAAAGTCCAACAAAGGCAATCATAATACTAATTTCAGTGGACGTGGGGATGAGCTAAGCACCGACTTCCGTGAATACCAGTATGGCGACACCCTGGATCAGATATCCATGACCGAAAGCCTTAGAAATGCGCAAATCAATCATGGTTATCAGGATTTTATGCTTACGGAAGATGATTTGGAGATCCGTGAGAGGGAATTTAAAACACAAACATCTACGGTGCTGATGATTGATATCAGTCACTCCATGATTCTTTACGGAGAAGACAGGATCACTCCGGCTAAAAAAGTCGCTATGGCATTGGCAGAGCTTGTTACCAGAAAATACCCCAAAGACACACTCGATATTATTGTATTTGGAAATGATGCCTGGCAAATTAAAATCAAAGACCTGCCCTATTTATCGGTAGGACCTTATCATACCAATACAGTAGCAGGATTGGAGCTGGCCATGGATATTCTGAGGAGAAAGAAAAACAAGAATAAGCAAATATTCATGATTACAGATGGCAAACCAACATGCCTGAAAGAAGGAATAAAATACTATAAAAACAGTTTTGGGTTAGACCCTAAAATACTCAATAAAACATTGAACCTGGGGGCCCAATGTAGAAGAATTGGCATCCCGATTACTACATTTATGATCGCTTCCGACCCTTATTTAAAACAATTTGTCCAGGAGTTTACCCAGGTGAACAATGGGAATGCTTATTATAGTAGCCTGAAAGGCCTGGGGCACCTGATATTCGAAGATTACAAAAGAAACCGAAGAAAGAATCTGTAGTTAAGGTTAAATATTAAACTGTCAGGAATTTTAATTCAAGTTCCGACACTCAATTATTACGACCCGGAAACTTATGAAATACGAAGATATACCCGCAACTAAACTGGTGAAGATTGGGACACTTGGAAACCTCAAATCCATTGGATATCAACCAAAGTCCATCAAAGAGGAACTTAGAGAAAACCTCATCCGTAAGCTAAGCAGGAAAGAGCCTGTTTTTGAAGGTATTTGGGGCTATGAAGACACCGTGATCCCTGAGTTGGAACGAGCAATTCTTGCCAGACACAATATTAACCTGCTTGGATTAAGAGGACAGGCAAAGACCAGAATAGCCAGGCTAATGGTGAATTTGCTGGATGAATATGTCCCTGCAATAAAAGGTGCAGACCTCAATGACGATCCACTGGAACCCATCTCAAGATCTGCCAGAGATATCATTGCCGAACATGGCGATGAAACCTGCATAGAATGGATTCATCGCTCGGAAAGATACACAGAGAAATTAGCCACACCTGATGTCTCCATTGCAGACCTCATTGGTGACGTTGACCCGATCAAAGCTGCCTCACTGAAATTACCTTATTCCGATGAAAGAGTGATTCATTATGGACTGATCCCACGGTCCCATCGGGGAATTTTTGTAATCAATGAGTTGCCCGATCTCCAGGCGAGGATTCAGGTGGCGCTGTTCAATATTTTGCAGGAAGGAGATATTCAGATACGAGGGTTCAAGTTGAGACTACCCCTGGATATACAATTTGTGTTTACAGCTAACCCTGAAGATTATACCAACAGAGGAAGTATAGTCACTCCGCTCAAGGACAGGATTGATAGTCAGATCATTACGCACTACCCTAAAACCATTGAGACTGGTAAAAAGATCACACTGCAGGAATCCAATATCAAAAAAGAGCAGGAAGAAAGAGTGACGATAAACGAAATAGCAAAGGACCTGATAGAGTTGATCGCATTTGAGGCAAGAGAGAGTGAATATGTAGATGAGAAAAGTGGCGTTTCAGCAAGATTGACCATCTCAGCTTATGAAAACCTGACCAGCACGGCAGAAAGAAGGGCTATCATTAATGGAACAGATCATACTACAGTGAGGATGTCTGATTTTAATGGGGTAATACCTGCAATCACAGGAAAAGTGGAGCTGGTCTATGAAGGCGAACAGGAAGGCGCTGGAATTGTCGCCTCCAATCTGGTTGGCAAAGCGATCCGGAAGCAATTTGTTGACTATTTCCCTAACCCAGACGAAGCAAGGAAACAAAAGGATGAAAGTAATCCTTACAAAGTAATCACCGACTGGTTTGGTGAAGGAAATATGGTTGACCTACTGAACGATGCTACCGAAGAGGAAAGGAAATCTACCTTAATGGAAATACCCGGACTAAAACCATTGGTGGATAAGCATTTCCCTAAAGAAGCTGAGGACAACAAATTGTTTCTCATGGAATTTGTACTTTACGGCCTGGCTGAGTTTAGTATGCTGAGTAAACATGGACTGGAGAGAAGCATGCAATTCAAAGACCTACTAAGCAGTATGTTTTCAATGCCTGGTCCGGATGATGAGGGGCCGGATAACGACTATAACTATTAGAAACCATGAATCCTGGTTTGAAAACAGTCTTTTCCTTAGTAAAACAGGGAGAGAATGATCACATAGAATTTAAAAGGAAAGTGGCCCATCCTGAGAAAATAGTGAAGGAAGTTGTGGCTTTTGCCAATGCGGATGGTGGTCATTTGCTCATTGGCGTTAGCGATAATGGAGATGTTCCTGGTGTCAAATTTCCCGATGAGGAAGAATACGCCATGACAAAAGCCATTGTAGAACTCTGTAAGCCTAAAATTGATTTCGAACTGGAATTTGTTCCCCTTTCAGAAAATGAAGACAAGGGGGTTTTACATTACCATATTCGCAGTGGAACGAGAAAACCATACTACGCCAAAGAGAAACAAACTGATCAGTATGGTATTGCGTATTTTCGAATTGATGACCGCTCTGTGAAGGCCAGCAGGGAGTTGAAAGAAATTTTGAAGAGGAAAAACCGTAAGAAGGGGACCACTTTCAGATACGGCGAAAAGGAGCAGTTCCTGTTAAAATACCTGGAAGAAAATGGAGAAATAACACTCACACAATTCAGGGAAAAAGCGGGAATATCGAAATATCAGGCATCACAAAAACTAGTACTGTTGGTAGCCGCGCAGATTTTGGAGATCATCCCAAGAGAGAAGGAAGATCTTTATCGGCTCAAGACCATTGAGCAATTTTAATTTCAAAACAAATCGTATTAAGAATCATCATTAGAATTTCGGGATTTGACAAAAAACCAGGAAGGAATAATGACTTTCAAGGAATCTGTGAGTGGAGTACCTTTTCCAATACTTACTGATGTCCGGTTTACGGATTTTAGCTATTCATTATATCTATATCCAAAACCCTCTCATATTATAAACTCAAATTTAATTTTAAAATATATCTACTACATATTTTGTAGCTAACTACATAATATGTAGTTTAGCCGAAAAGTAAAAAAATGAACATTCCTAAACCTGGGAAACCTGTAAGAGGCTCTAAATCTGGAAAACCCCTAATGGCTCTTTTTGACTTGTTAGGGCGAAACTGGTCAATGAATATTCTGTGGTATCTAAAGGAAAGCCAAAAATCATTTAGCGAACTGGAAAAAATATGCGACGGAATATCTCCTACCACTTTAAATACCAGACTCAAAGAACTTCAGCAAACTTATATCATTGAAAAAGTGCTTGACGGCTACAAACTTACAGCTATGGGAGAAGAGTTATTTAACCTATTTAATCCGATAAGGGAATGGTCAGAGAGATGGTCAGAAAAGTTTAACTAAAGCTTAAAAACTATGTTTATTATAAATTTCAATTTTATTAAGCCAATTGCGGAAGTAAATAATTTCACTGAATTGCATAGAACATATGTCTCAAAGCAATATAAAAATGGAACATTTATTCTTGGAGGTCCAAAAGATCCACGTGACGGTGGTATTGTAATTGCAAACTCAAAATCCGAAAAAGAGCTTCGTGAAATATTAGAGAAAGATCCTCTGATTATGGAGAAAGTTGCAGAATATAGTTTAACAAAATTCAATCCATTATTGAGCACCACTGATCTAGGCTTTTTATTAAGTGAACCAAAATGATCAAAGTAATTATACACTACCGCTTAGAGTCAATAAAGATGGAGATAAGGTAAGGTGGTACCCAAACAATTCTTGTAGCCTCAACGTGTTTAATACAGATTTCCCTATTGTGAGAATAGAGTGCCTGACTGTAATTGCCCTTCCTTAAAACTTCCAATTAATTCGGAAAATAAGAATAATATCTTATGGTTTTTACCAATAAATCATTATTCTTACTAAACGTCACTATCAAACGACATCCACCAAAAAATAGCAGTATGGCAAAGCGCGCGAAAGAGAAAAAAATTTTTGTTTTAGATACATCAGTCATCATTTTTTCTCATGATTCTATCCTCAATTTCGCCGAACATGATGTTGGAATTCCAATTGTTGTACTGGAAGAATTAGATCAATTCAAAAAGGGAAACGATACCAAAAATTTTGAAGCAAGAGAGTTTACCAGGTTATTGGATAAACTGGCAGCAGGACATATGCTTCAGGAATGGATTCCCCTCAATGGAAAAACCAAGGGTAAGTTTAAGGTCCTGATGGATCATGAGAGTGAAGTAGATGCCCGAAAAGTCTTTAACGACAATAAAAACGATCATAAAATCCTTAATGCGGCCTTAAAATTACAGGAAGAGGAAAAGGGAAAGAAGGTCATTCTGGTAAGTAAAGACATCAACCTCAGGCTGAAAGCGAAATCTCTTCATATTCATGCGGAGGATTATGAAACCGGCAAGATTAAAAATGTCAATACACTTTACACTGGCAAGTCTGAAAAAGAGGATGTGAGTTCGGATGACATCAATGTACTTTTCAAAGAAGGTAGTATTGACCGAAAGGCAATCTTTGCCCGCAAGAAGCCAATCATCAATAGCTATTACATTTTAAAAAGCGAGAAAAACAGTGGCTTAGCCTTTTACAATAACGAAGAGAATACGGTTGAACTTGTGGAGAAGAAGGCTGTCTATGGCATCAAACCGAAGAATGCAGAACAGACATTCGCCATCCATGCCATGTTGAATCCAAACATCAAACTGGTGAGCATCAATGGAGTAGCCGGAACCGGAAAAACTTTATTGGCGCTTGCATCAGCACTGGAGCAAAGAAGAAACTTTAAGCAGATCTACCTGGCCAGGCCCATTGTGCCTTTGTCCAATAAGGACATTGGTTATCTTCCCGGAGACATCAAATCGAAATTGAATCCCTACATGGAGCCGCTCTGGGACAATTTGAAGTTTATCCAAAACCAATGGAAGGAAACTGAAAAAGAATATACCAGGTTAACAGATATGGTCAACCAGGAAAAACTCCTGATCACACCATTGGCATACATTAGGGGTAGAAGTTTGTCCAATATATTCTTTATTGTGGATGAAGCTCAAAACCTTACTCCCCATGAAGTGAAAACCATCATTACCCGGGCAGGAGAAAATACCAAAATCGTGTTCACTGGTGATGTACATCAGATTGATACACCTTATCTGGATTCGCAAAGTAATGGCCTCTCCTATATCATTGACAGGCTTCAGGACCAGGAGCTATTTGCTCACGTGACCCTTGAAAAAGGTGAAAGATCTGAGCTAGCCAATCTGGCCAACGAGTTGTTGTAACTGCTTTAATTTACCATGTTGATATAACAAAAGAGGTGTGATTATTAACCACACCTCAATCCTAATTATTCGTATCTACTTGTTTAGATTTTAAGATCATGTGCTTCGGCAAATTGCGTGGCTTTTTCATAACCAGCATCATGATGCCTGAATATTCCCATTGCCGGATCGTTATGAAGTACTCTTTTAATGCATTGCTCGGCTCTTTCTGTACCATCAGCCAAAATGACCATTCCCGCATGCTGAGAGTAACCCATACCTACTCCACCGCCATGATGGAACGAAATCCAGGTAGCACCTCCACTTGCGTTTGACATCAGGTTGAGCAATGGCCAGTCGGAGACTGCATCGGTACCATCCAGCATACCTTCAGTTTCCCGGTTTGGTGACGCAACAGACCCACAGTCCAAATGATCTCTTCCGATCACAATTGGTGCTTTGACCTTACCAGTTTTCACCAGGTCATTAAAGATCAATCCTGCCTTTTCTCTCTCGCCGATTCCCAACCAGCATATTCGGCATGGTAGCCCCTGAAAAGCGATTTTTTCTTTTGCTTCCTTAAGCCACTTGATCATGTGATGATTCTCCGGGAATGCCTCGATCAATGCCTGATCAGTAGTATAAATATCTTCGGGATCTCCGGATAAGGCTGCCCACCTGAACGGGCCCTTACCTTCACAAAATAGTGGTCTTACATATTCAGGAACAAACCCATTGAAATCGAAAGCATTGGGTTCTCCACCCTGAACTGCAAACTCTCTGATGTTATTGCCATAGTCAAAGGTTTTACTTCCTCTTTTCTGCATTTCCAGCATGAACCCAACATGCCTTGCCATACTCTTTAGTGAAAGATCTTTGTATTTCTTTGGATCAGACTTTCTAAGCGCTTCAGCTTCTTCGAGTGAAAGGCCATTTGGCACATAACCGTATACCGGGTCATGTGCGGATGTCTGGTCAGTGAGGACTTCCGGGATAATGTTATCGGCCAATAATTTCTCCAGCATGTCACCAGCATCACTTACCAAACCTATGGAAATATTTTCTCCTTTCTCCCTGGCTTCCAATGCCCAGTCTCTCGCTTCCTCATAACTGTAAGTCATTCGGTCGATGTACTTCGTGTCCAGTCTTTTCTGAATTCTTGCCGGGTCTACATCTGCTCCCAGAAACGTACCTCCTGCCAGTGTAGCTGCTAATGGCTGGGCACCACCCATACCTCCCAGTCCGGCAGTAACAACCAGTTTATTCTTTAAAGAACCCCCAAAATGACGATCAGCACATGCTACAAAAGTTTCATAAGTACCTTGTAATATCCCTTGTGAACCAATATAAATCCAGCTTCCGGCTGTCATCTGTCCGTACATCATCAGCCCTCTTTCCTTCAGTTCCTGAAAATGTTCCCAATTGGCCCAGGCAGGAACAAGATTAGAATTGGCGATCAGTACTCTTGGAGCTTCAGGGTGGGACCTTACTATGCCTACCGGCTTCCCGGATTGCACTAACAAACTCTGGTCATTCTCCAGCTTCAGCAATATTTCTATGATTTTTTCCAGTGATTTTCTGTCACGTGCGGCTTGTCCGGTTCCTCCATAGACGATGAGGTTTTCAGGGTCCTCAGCAACTTCAGCGTCCAGGTTATTTAGCAGCATCCTGAGAGGTGCCTCGGTTTGCCATGACCTGGCATTGAGCTGATTGCCCGTTGGTGATTTGTATTGATGCCCGTTGGCATAGGTCTTAATAAAGTCCGAATAATTCATTCTGAGCTCCGTTTAGGTTAATGTTTTCATTTTTAGCTACCTCTTCCGAAGTAGATACCAATTGTTTATTTCTAATGATTTCTGCAGCTATAGCTATGTCCATAGCAAAGACACGATCCTCTTCTGCATGATCAATCTTCGATCTTACCAGTTCGTGACATGCATCCAGTATCTTACCTGACTTCATGGGTTTTCTATAGTCAAAAGCCTGGGCGGCACAAACCAGTTCTACGGCAAGTATGTTTTCCAGATTGGTAATTACCTGATTCAGTTTACGCCCACTGATCGAACCCATACTTACATGATCTTCCTGACCTAGAGATGTTGGTATACTGTCGGCACTGGCAGGAAAGCAAAGGCTTTTATTTTCACTAACGAGTGCTGCTGAAGTATACTGAGGAATCATAAATCCTGAATTGATACCAGTATTGGTCATGAGTAATTTTGGCAGGCCTTCTACATTTCCTTCCAGCAACAAATAAGTTCTACGATCTGAAATATTTCCTATTTCCGCCGCAGCTATCGTATTGTAATCCAATGGTAGCGCCAATGGCTGTCCATGGAAATTACCTCCACTGATGGTATTATCTTTTGTCAGAATAATCGGGTTGTCCGTTACCGAATTGAGTTCCACTGTCAGCAACTCCTTCAGGTTCAGCCAGGCATTTCTACTGGCACCATGAACCTGCGGCATACACCTGATACTATAAGGGTCCTGTACCCGTCCACAGTCAGCATGACTGGCCACCATCTCTGAATGATCCAGCAGTACCCTTAATCTATGGGCCACATGTTGGGTGCCCTGGTAAGCTCTGAGCTCATGAAGTTCCTTTTCAAATGGGCTTGCTGACCCTAGAACTCCTTCCAGACTCATTGCTCCGATGATATCTGCAGCATCCAGGCAGTTTTTTAGCCGTTCCAGCGCCCTGATACCATAAGCGGCAATGAATTGTGTTCCATTGATCAGTGCCAGACCTTCCTTTGGTCCAAGTTGCAATGGCTCTACACCCAGCTTCTGAAAAACTTCACCTGTTTCTACATATTGTCCATTATACCATACCTTACCAAGGCCAATGAGCGGTAAAAACAAATGTGCCAGAGGTGCCAGATCACCAGAAGCTCCGACAGATCCCTGAATTGGCACCAGCGGAATCAGGTCGTTTTCCAGGTGCCACAGAATGCGTTCCATTACCGCGAGACTAATCCCTGAGTAACCATAGCTCAATGACTGTAGCTTTAGAATGAGCATCAACCGAGCGACTTCCAGTGGTACCGGTTCACCGACACCCACACTATGGCTTCTTAGAATATTATCCTGTAGTTTGTGAGTTTGTTCTTCGGAGATGAGTGTAGTGCAAAGCGGCCCAAACCCTGTATTGACGCCATAAACAGTCTTCTTGCTCTGGACGATTGCTTCTACATTTGCTTTGCTGGCATTAATGCGATCTCGGGCTTCCTGATTGAGTCTGCCTACAATGGATTTTGCACCAATGTCCAATGCCAGTCCGGCAGATAGCCGATCCTGACCAAAATCAAAAAAATTAGGCATTGTTGTTTATTTAAAAATCCCAGGTATCGCGATTTTCAACTTCTTGTTTCAGCTCGTCGAACCTAGCCTCAAAAGTATGATATTCTTCCGAGTCTACAAGGTCTAATAATTGAAGAAGTGCAGTTTCTCCGTAGTTTGTATAATTGGCCTCAACGGCCGTGAGGGCATAGGTCTTTATCAGCGGTACCGAATATCGGTTGATTTCTAAAGCAGCCTGTGCAACTTCATAGGCCCATTGCAGCTGGTTATTGTTTTTCAAATGATCAATCACCACTAAAACAGTAGTGATATCAAAGGGATTGGCAATGGCCAGATCAGCCATGATTTTCAGTGAAGAGGTATCCGTTTTTTGATCGACCAATAGTTGTAGCAATTCATTTTCTGTCCGCAATGACTTTAGCGTTTCCATGTTATCAGCTGCCAGGGCGAGAGCCAATTGATTTTTTGGCGTAATGGGAAGGTTTTTTGATAGAGCAAGTGCCTCATACGCTTCAGCTTCAGTGTAACGTCCGGTATTGATCAAATCATAAATCTGATCATTCACCGCACCAATAATGGCATTTTCATCCATGATAGTTTCCAGAATGTCAGAGCACTCAGCAAAACTCAGATTGATGCCATTGTACTTTAAAAATTGATATTTCAACACATCATTTTCATGTCCCATTACCTCTTTGATGGACATGGAAAGGTTATTACTCATGTTGAAAGCTACCTGTGCTATGGACGAATCTGTGGTAATCAATTCCAGCCGGTTCCAATATCTGATTGCTTCTTCTGTCATTCCAGCTTCGGAAAGGGCTATTCCATAGTTTAACTGGGCACTTTGGTCACCAGACTCCAGGCTCCTTCTGAAAAACTCGGAGGCAATCCTGTAAGCACCGTTCTTTAAAGCGATTAACCCTGATATATTAAGAAAGTGTCCTTTCTGACTGGCGTTTCCACCCTGAAGCCTGTCTAGAATCCTCAACGCAGTATTGAAATCTCCTTTGTGGTAGCTGGCAACTACAGCATCATAATCCAGGACAGTCGCATAGGTAGCATTTTCCACCACATTCGACCGATTTATAATGATGTCAAAGATGTTTTGAGGGATTTTGGTGTTATTGACCGCCAGGTTATTAAGCACAGACAATTTTGAATTGGTGAGCAACGAATCCTCGAATACACTGAAATTATCCAGCGTTAACTGTAATCCTCTTGAGTTGGCATAGGCCAGATAATTACTCTGAACTGATGGATTATTTGTTTCTGCTAATAACGTCTCTATCGAATCCTTTTCGAAGCTTAAATTAGACTTGGTGTAAACATACCAGCTATTGGATACTGACATATTTTCCCATCGGCTATCAAATAAATCATTGTCAAGATAGATCAGTGCAGAATCCAGAATGTTTAAGTTGGTGTACATTACGGCAATGTTGTTTCGTAATGCTGAGCTTTTAGGAAATTTTTGGAGTCCTTCCCTCAGTACAAACAAAGCATTGAAAAAATCTCCTTCCTGCTTATAGAAGTCTGATAACCTGATGAAGGCATACTCTGATGGATTTTTCATGAATGACCTTTTCATGAAAGTCTCAAAATCCGCCTTATCCTTTTCAATAGCGCTTATGGTAGCCAGCTGATAGTAAGACTTGTGGTTATTTCCGCCATAAAGCCCTCCCTGTTCATAGTACCTCCTGGCCAAACCCAAATCACCCTTCACGAAGTTGATGTCTCCATGTAGGTTGAAGTAACCTGCCCTCACTTCAAAGTACGGTGTTTTATTGGCCAGAAAGAAAAAAGCGGCCACTCCAACCATACCACCAAGGATGCTGGTAAGAAATGGGAAATTCACCTCTTTATAGACAATGCGATACACCTGAAGGTTCTGAAATAGTGGATTCAGAAAATTCATGATGACATAGAAAAAAAACATTGTCCCAAATGCCAGATGAGTATAGCTAATGATATCTTCCATCGAATCCATCACCGGGTCATTGACCATGGCCGCCTGGCTGGCAATCAATCCAAACCCAATTATCCCAAGTGCTCCCAGGAGATAATACCCCCACGGGTTAAACCCAATGGACCCGAATAATACCTTTTTCTCCCGAATCGTGTAAAAGGCAATTAGGGTAGAAAAAACGAGTAAGGTAAATTCATTAGCAACTGAAAGATCTACCCGAATGTGACCGGCATTTCTTAAATACAATAACAGCAGATTGATAAGGTATAAGGTAGAAAGTATTAGAAAATGTTTGCCATTATTCATTCTAATGCTGGAAGCTGTTCTACCGGACAGCATCAATATAAAATAAATGACTTCCTGTGCAGTTGCAGCAATGAATAAAACCGTCAAAATGACGGCTGCATTAAATGCATAGGGAGCTATCATGAGGTACGGCCAGTCTATTGTTGATGTGTAATAGATAGCAGCGCCCATCATTACATAAACCACTAAAAATGTCAGGAATCGAAGAATTGCTTTGGTTTCCTGTAAAAAAGCCTGAAAAAGATATCCCAGCCCAAGCAACAGACCAATGAAAATATATACTGGTAACCTGTCTGGAGACCCAAAGGGCATGGTTTGTTCCAGGTGAATGAATGTAATCAGGAATATCAATATTACATTGGCTATCAGAAACGGGATTCGGGGGAAATAGCTTATGGCTGCATGGATCATTGGCATGCCCACCAACAGTGTTGCAAGGATCAGGTAAAGGTAAGATAGATTCACCTGCATGGAAGTGGCTCCAAAAGTTTCCCAAATAAGATGGTTGTCAGCAGGAATGCTAAAATTGAACAGCCCACTGGTAAAAGCATCCACTGCTACTTTCTGAATTTCGGTATTGGATGTCACAATCCAGTCAATCGCATTATCCAGGCCACTGGTATAATGGTAGATGGATAAACTAATCAGTGATAATGTTGCCAGTAAAAACACCAGGTATGATTTACCCGGGAAAATTGATAGAAAGTCTTTCATGAATTATTCCAGTACCTTCGGAACTCTAAAGTAGTCCTCATCCTTCTTAGGGGCATTTCTCAATCCTCGCTCGTGACTGAGGTGTTCCGTTACCTCATCTTTTCTAAGAACGTTTACTTCATGAGACATATTGGTGAGTGGCTCGACATTCTCGGTATCTAGTTCTTCCAGTTTCTCAACCCAGGTGAGGATTTCCTCCATATCAGCAATCATTTGTGCTTCAGAATTAGCATCAAATTCCAATCTGGCCAGGTGAGCAATCTTTTGAAGGGTGTTATGATCTATCTTCATAATTAAATCATCAACTTAATTTGACAAGCCTAAAACGCAATATTAATCAGTCTTTCCATGATTTTCAGGAAAATGGCGCTTTAGTTCATCATCAATGATCTGATAGACCTTTTGTTTCAATTCATTTAATTGATCCAATGTAAGGTCACTGGTCTCAACAGGCTCATGAAAGATCACCTTGCACCTGTGCCAATACAGGTAATGCGTGGGGTGGTCCGGAAAGATCAGGAAATTATATGGAAAAGTAACCGGCACGATGGGCACTCCCTTTTCAATTGCAGCCCTGAATGCTCCATCCTTGAATCTGGCCAGATTTGGTGGGTCCTGAGTGATCATCCCGCCCTCGGGAAAAATAGTGAGACTAAACCCTTCATCCAGCGCCTTTAAAGCTTCCTGCAAACTCAGGTATTTACTTTTGAGCTTACTGCGATCAACCAGGATGTGTAATTTCCTGTACATATAGCCGAAGACAGGGACCTTGCCAAGGACCTTGCCCATGAACTTAAATGAAAGTGGAATCAGTCCGGAAGTAGGTATGTCGAGGTATGAGAAATGATTGGGGCAGAATATGTATTGCCTTTTACGATCCAGCCTGAAACGCCAATCTTCTTCTACCGGCATGAACATGAAAACAAAAAACAGCCTTGCCCAGATATGATTTAGAAAAAGCCCGAATCGGTGAAGCGGTCTCACATGGATGGCCAGTAAGAAACCTGGTAAAAGCAGAATAAACAGGCTCAGAAAAATGATTGCTGCATAGATCGAATAAAGTCTGGGAAGCAATTTCATACACTCAGTTTCTCTATAATTGTCAGTCAATCAAAATAAAAAAATTAATTTCACTGTAATAAAGCAATACCTTTTTGTACTAACTAAATCGAAAACAAAAATATCACACACTTTGGAACTATTAAAAGTTGAAAATATCAGTAAATCCTATGCCAGCCATCAGGCACTGGATGATGTGAGCCTTGTTGTTCCTAAACAAAGCATCTATGGCCTGCTCGGTCCCAACGGAGCAGGTAAAACCACACTTATCAGGATCATCACCCAGATTGTCAATGCGGATAAAGGAAATGTTTACCTTCATGGAAATCCAATTACCCCCGAGGACATTCGGAAAATTGGCTACCTGCCGGAAGAAAGGGGGCTTTATAAAAAAATGAAAGTGGGTGAACAGCTCATCTACCTAAGTCGGTTAAAGGGACTATCAAAAGCGGAATCTGTCAAGAGAATTAAGGTTTGGCTGGAGAAACTGGGTATTGGTGAATGGTGGAACAAAAACATTGAAGACCTTTCAAAGGGAATGGCTCAGAAAGTGCAATTCATTGCCACGGTCCTTCACGAACCAGACCTGCTAATTCTGGATGAACCATTTTCTGGTTTTGATCCGGTCAATGCCAATCTGATCAAAGACGAAATTCTTGAGCTGAGAAATAAAGGAGCAACCATCATCTTTTCAACGCACAGAATGGAGTCTGTAGAAGAACTTTGTGACCACATTGCGCTGATCAATAAGTCGAAAAAAATCCTTGAAGGAGAGAAGAAGGAAATTAAAAATTCTTTCAAAGCAAATACTTACAGGGTAGAGCACGTCGGACAGCTCAATGGCCTTCCCGAAGCATTTAAAATCATTAATTCTGAACAAATTGAAGCAAACATGATCGCCAGCGAGGTGGTGTTACAAAACGGGCATTCGTCCAATGACCTGATCAAGGCACTGATCGAGCAGGTAGAAGTGCACTCATTCATTGAAAAAGTACCCAGCATCAATGACATATTCATCTCAAAAGTAGAAGGAGGCAACCATGAATAAAATAGGACTAGTAATCGCCAGGGAATACATCACCCGTGTTAAGAAGAAATCATTCATCATCATGTCTATTGTTGGGCCAATATTGATTGCTGCCCTTTTTGTAGTTCCCGTATTGATTGCATTGCATGGAGGAGATTCCAAGAGTATCGTCATCAAAGATGAAAGTGGTCAGTTCTCCAAAAGCTTTGAGTTTGATGACATGGTAATCGAATTCTCCACATTGCCTGACAGCACTTTGGAGCGACAGGTCAGAAATGAGGATTTTGATGGATATCTGAAAATCCCACCCATCAATATTGATGAAACCGTGCAACTGGCGCTTTACTCGAAATCAAACCTGGGTGTTGAGGTGAGTAACGATCTTAGATCAGCTGTAAAGAATGAAATTGAAGCCCTAAAACTAAAAAGGTCCGGCATTGATCAGGAAACCCTGGACAACCTAAAAGCTGAGGTGGAAATAAAAACACTCGACGTAAAAGATGATGGAGAAATTAAAGAAACCAGCACTGGTGGCGCGTCAATATTTGGGTACATCAGTGCATTCCTAATTTACATGTTCATTTTCATCTATGGCGCGCAAATCATGCGTGGGGTTATTGAGGAGAAGACCAGCCGGGTGGTGGAGGTGGTGATCTCTTCTGTAAAACCATTCCAAATGATGATGGGTAAAGTTATCGGTATCGCTGGTGTGGGACTGACCCAGTTACTCATCTGGGTGATCCTATCACAAGTAATTATTGCTGGGGCAACCATTGTACTAGGAGCTACCATGGCTGACCCAGCGGCTGTAACCGAACTTGCACAACAGCCCGAAAGTCAGGAAGTACAAAACGCCTTTATGGAAAAAGCACTTTCCACACTGGACAAGGTAAACCTGCCAATGATCGTTTTTGCGTTCTTTTTCTATTTCCTTGGAGGCTATTTGCTTTACGGCTCTCTGTTTGCAGCTGTAGGTTCAGCAGTAGACAGTGATGCAGACTCGCAACAGTTCATGCTGCCTGTGTCCATCCCTTTGATCCTATCGATTGTATTGCTGGCTCCCATTATGAATGACCCAAATGGCACACTGGCCTTCTGGCTCTCGATCTTCCCATTCACCTCTCCGGTGATCATGATGATGCGTGTCGCTTTTGGGGTTGAGATTTGGGAGCTTGCCTTGTCCATGGCTTTGTTGGTAGGAGGATTCCTCTTCACTATCTGGATTGCCGGAAGAATTTACAGGGTAGGCATACTGATGCATGGAACCAAGGTTAATTATAAAATCCTTGCAAAGTGGTTCATGACCAAACAATAAAGAATTGAGTGATCTGCTCTTTGTATACGGCTCTTT
Source organism: Cyclobacteriaceae bacterium (assembly GCA_965243755.1). Lineage (GTDB taxonomy): Bacteria > Bacteroidota > Bacteroidia > Cytophagales > Cyclobacteriaceae > JANSWY01. The sequence continues at coordinate 313,581 of CBDEVW010000005.1, read as the reverse complement.
GCTTTCCAGGGGAAGTAACCATCGGTTGCTCGTGGAACAGGGAGCCGTGCTATTTTCACCAAGCGCCCAGGTAAAGGGTCAGCTATACCAGATCGACTGGTATCCTGGTTATGTCCCTAATGAAAATGGATCGGTCATTGGAGAAGTGTATCAATTGCCACATCCGGAAACAGCATTCAGGCAATTGGACCAATATGAGGAATGTGATCACCCTACAAGCCCTGAGTACAGAAGAATTCTAATTCCGGCACATACCGAAAAAGGTATCCTACAATGCTGGACCTACGAGTATCTCCATGAAGTGAGCCAATCACCCCTCATTCCGTCCGGGGATTTTATTGCCTATTTAAACGCTCAGAAATCAGATTTTCACTAATTTGCCAGCTACAGGTACTGACCCGTTAAAGGATGGCAAAGACTTCCAAAGAAAGCAACACACTCAATCTTTATCAAAATAAAACTAGTCTTCGCTGGATCATATTGTTGATTTCCGGCCTCATTGGTGCGGGCTCTATTGTTTATACCAATGCGCTGGTCAAACAAATCAGGGATCGGGAGACCAAACAAATTGAGTTGTATGCCAACACCCTGGAATATATCGCCAATGAATATGATAATCCGGGCCTGAATTTCACACTCGAGCAGATTGTGCAGTCCAACACTACCATTCCTGTAATCCTCGCCAATGAAAGTGGCTATCCGGTTGAATTCAAAAATTTGCCTGTTTTTGCCAACATCAAAGATTCTACACTTCGCATTCATCGCCTGATCAGTGAAATGCAAATCATGGCCGAAGAGCACGACCCCATTAAAATTACATTCCGTGTATCTCCAGATGAGATTTATGGTTACGGATACATTTATTATAAAAACTCCGCCCTGCTTACTCAATTGAGATATTATCCCTACATCCAGCTGACAATCATTGCGTTTTTTGGATTCATTGCTTACCAAATATTCAACTACTCTAAATCAGCAGAACAAAACCAGGTGTGGGTAGGGCTTGCAAAAGAAACCGCACATCAATTGGGCACTCCCCTTTCTTCGTTAATGGCCTGGGTAGAGTACTTTAAAACAGATGAAAACAGCAATCAGGAAATAGTAGCCGAACTCAATAAAGACATTGAAAGACTGGAAATGATCACTTCCAGATTTTCGAGTATTGGATCCATCCCCCAGCTAAAGACCTACAATGTGCCGGAGATCATCAGGGAAAGTATCTCTTACCTTGAAAAACGGGTGTCTACTAGAATCAAGTTTACCATTACTACATTCCCAACCAACGAATTATATGCAAAACTCAATAAATCGCTGTTTGAGTGGGTGGTGGAAAACCTTTGTAAAAATGCCGTAGATGCCATGGGTGGAATTGGTGAGATCAACATCAAAATACTGAGGGTCAATGATGGTAAAATTGCGGTTGACATCTCCGATACAGGGAAAGGCATTCCCAAATCAAAATTCAGCAAGGTTTTTCAGCCTGGATTCACGACTAAAAAACGAGGCTGGGGTCTGGGGCTTACACTGGTTAAGAGAATAATTGAAAACTACCATGAGGGCAAAATTTATGTAAAAAGCTCAGAACCGGATCGTGGAACCACCTTTAGAATATTGCTAAAAACCTAGAAAATAAGCCGGTTTGATTTGCATGGATTTAATTGTGTCTCAATTATTTACGAATCCGGCAGATACAATTCAAATTAACCTTTGTTTTAAATTATTATTGCCTTAATTTCGCACCCAGAAATATAAGAGCACTATTTTATTTATTAAAGTATAAAAAATGGCAAATAAAGGCATAGTAACCCAAGTTATCGGTCCGGTAGTGGACGTTAGTTTTGAGGCTGAGGGAGCCAAACTTCCTAAAATTCTTGACGCTTTAACTGTTACAAAGTCTGACGGTACTGTAGTAGTATTAGAGTGTCAGCAACACTTAGGAGAAGAGTCAGTAAGAACTATTGCAATGGATGGTACTGATGGCTTGGTGAGAGGAATGGAAGTAATTGATACTGCATCTCCGATCAAGATGCCTATTGGTGAAGACATTAAAGGAAGACTATTCAACGTTGTAGGTGATCCAATCGATGGAATTCCTGCTCCGGAGGGTGGCGAAGGTCTGCCAATACACAGAGCTGCTCCTAAATTCGAAGATCTATCAACTTCTACTGAGGTACTTTTCACTGGTATCAAAGTAATTGACCTGATTGAGCCATATGCAAAAGGTGGTAAGATTGGTTTGTTCGGTGGTGCCGGTGTAGGTAAAACCGTTTTGATCCAGGAGTTGATCAACAATATCGCAAAAGCTTACTCTGGTCTTTCTGTATTTGCTGGTGTAGGTGAAAGAACAAGAGAAGGAAACGACCTTCTAAGAGAGATGTTGGAAGCTGGTATCGTAAACTACGGCCCTGAATTCCACAAGTCAATGGAAGAAGGCGGATGGGACCTTTCTAAAGTAAGCAAAGAGCAACTTAGAGAATCAAAAGCAACCTTCGTTTTCGGTCAGATGAACGAGCCTCCTGGTGCGAGAGCTAGAGTGGCACTTTCTGGATTGACAATCGCTGAGTACTTCAGAGATGGAGATGGCACTGGCCCAGGAAGAGATATCCTTTTCTTCGTAGACAACATCTTTAGATTTACACAAGCAGGATCTGAGGTATCTGCACTTCTTGGAAGGATGCCTTCTGCGGTAGGTTACCAGCCTACGCTGGCTACTGAGATGGGTCTGATGCAGGAAAGAATTACTTCAACCAAGAAGGGATCAATTACTTCCGTTCAGGCAGTATATGTACCTGCGGATGACTTAACTGACCCTGCTCCTGCAACCACTTTTGCTCACCTTGATGCAACAACTGTACTTTCAAGAAAGATTGCTGAGCTCGGTATCTACCCAGCGGTGGATCCTTTGGATTCTACTTCAAGAATTCTTTCTGCAGAAATCCTTGGTGATGAGCACTACAACTGTGCACAAAGAGTAAAAGAGATTCTACAGAGATACAAAGAACTTCAGGACATCATCGCGATTCTTGGTATGGACGAGCTTTCTGATGAAGATAAGCTGGTTGTACACAGAGCCAGAAGGGTACAAAGATTCCTAAGCCAGCCATTCCACGTGGCAGAGCAGTTTACTGGACTTGCAGGTGTATTGGTTGACATTAAAGATACCATCAAAGGATTCAACATGATCATGGATGGTGAATTGGATCACTTACCTGAAGCTGCTTTCAACCTTGTAGGTAGTATCGAGCAGGCTATTGAGAAAGGTGAGAAATTGATGGCAGAAGCTAACGACTAATCTATGTTTTTAGAAATCGTAACACCGGACGAAAAAGTTTTTGAAGGAGAGGTTGTATCTGCAACTTTTCCAGGAAGCGACGGATCTTTTCAGGTCTTGAATGATCACGCTCCTCTTATCAGTACTTTAGGAAGAGGTGACCTGGTTTACAAAACAAAGATTACTGAAGGAAAAGACAAAGATAAATTGAAAGCTACGATCCTTGGAGTAGACGGAGGTGTGGTTGAAGTGCTTAACAATAAAGTTGTTGTACTGGCAGAATCCATCCTTGGAGACTAAGCTTCAATGAAAATATAGCGCGTTAAAAGGTGGCTCAAAAGGCCACCTTTTTTATTTTAATCCAATTCGGCGCGATCTGTGTAAACCTATTGTTGACCACTGCTTTCTGTCTTTTATCAATATGTTTTGGTAATATGCACTCAAAATACATTTGTCATGAAAAAGTTTTTCCTGGATACCATCTTTTCATTCCTGTTTGTCCTTGGAGTAATTGGTTTTTTCAACAGCATCACCTATTTCAGGATATTTGAAATTTTCGATCCTATTGGTGAGATGTTTGCCGACTTTGAGATCACAGACATAGTCATGTCCCAAATACAGGAAATTCCTCCAGCGGACGAAAGCATTGTATTGGTCAATGTAGGTACCCTCAACCGTGTTGGGATAGCCGAACAACTCAACATCATCAACAAATATGATCCCAAAGTAATAGGCATTGATCTACTACTCAGCGCGGCGCATGACGAAGTAGAGGATAGTATTTTCTTAGAAAGTCTAAAGAAAATAGACAATCTGGTCATTGCTCAAAAGATCTTCTACAATGTCAATACCAATGAATTTGATCGGTCTCTGGGACCTAATGAAAGATTTAAGGGAGTTGGAGAACTGGGCTTTGTGAATCTCATTACCGGAGCACAACATCAGGACGATTTAAAAGTTTGCAGGTCTTTTGCACCCAGGGAAAAATATCGGGGAAGGTATCAACTGGCCTTTTCTGTTAAACTGGCCAACTATATGGATCCCGATCTCACCCAACAATTTCTTGATCGGAAAAACAATGTTGAATACATCAACTATAAAGGCAATATCCTCGATTTTGGTGCTACCGAATTTGGTACCAGGTATTATGCTTTAGATGTGCAAGATGTGATGACTGAAAATTTCACACCAGATATTTTAAAAGACAAGGTGGTAATATTCTGCTACTTAGGCGATTACCTGGGAGATCGGACCACCATAGAAGACAAATTTATTACGCCACTAAACCGTAAATATGTCGGAAAAGCTGAGCACGACATGTTTGGAGGTGTCATCCATGCCAACATTATCTCAATGATCATGCATCAGGATTACATTAATGTAATGACTGAAGGATGGGCCATTTTCTGGGCGTTGTTGATTGGTTATTTGAACATATTGTTATTCAACTGGATCTATAAAGCCATTCCAAACTGGTATGATGGGATCACCAAAGTCTTTCAATTGCTGGAAGTGTTGATCCTGGCCACTATCATGATATACGTATTCCATGCTCACAGCCTGAAGATCAACATATCTTACCTGATCATCATCATTTTACTGAGCGGCGATGCGCTGGAGGTGTATTTTGGTGTGGTAAAGAATTTATTTACAAAAGCTGGAAGGAAATCGCTGATTAAAGTGAAGAAGGTGTTTTAATCATGGCAATATCAATTTCTACTTCACCTAAATCGATCATCGCATTGATCAAACACATTTTTTGATAGATACCTGGTTGTTCAACGGTGATCTCCTGCTCATAGAGTGTACCTGCGTTTAGCAAAAACTGCCTCCTCGTCCCTTTCAAAAGCGGATTCGTGGGAGTCACCCATCGCTCACCATCCCAAAATGCCAGGTTGGCATAATAGCTGTCCGTGATCAGTCCGTTTTGAACAATAATGATATCATCACCACGTGACCTGCTGTGGTACAGCTCATCCAGGGCTGACCGATCTTCATATTTAAATGAATAATCAATTCCACTACCCTCCACCAATTCCAAAGTCCGAATTGGTTTTGCCAGATATCGCTCACTGGTGATCTCCTGAATATCCTCATCGTATACCACACGAAACTTATATAGGCCAGATTCCGGGACGGTCTGTATGAGCTCTGATAAATCATGAGGATTGTTTTTCTGAAAGAAATGTTGATAGGTGTAGTCCATCCTTGCCTGGTGATATGACAGCAATTCGGCCACTCCATCTTTGATCGCAATTGATTCAATGAACCTCATGACGCTTTGGTTGTTGCTGAGGCTGTGGAATTGGCAGATAGATCTTATCAAGGTACTCCTGATATTCCTTTTGGGCGTCACTGAAGTGAGTGATTCCCCCTCCGCTCTTAAAGAAAAGCTGGTTATTCTCCTGTTCTATGAATCGAATCATCACGGCACTGTCCAGCTTTTTTCCATCACAAATTCCAAACACACCTGTGTAAAATCCCCGTTCATAGTCCTCAGCCTGTCTGATAATGTCAATGGTCTGTGGCTTAGGTGCACCGGTAATTGATCCCGCTGGCAATAAGCTAAAGATGACATCACCAATATGATCTTCAAACTCCTCTCTTATTTTACCCCTTATCTCAGAACTCACCTGCAATAAATCCTTCTGACTGGTTTTAAGGTGATCCAGGTACCTGAAACGGCATACGCCCACCTCATTAGCTACCTGACTCAGGTCATTTCGGATCAGATCTACAATCGTTACGTGCTCTGCCATTTCCTTTTGGTCATTCAACAGCAGGTTTTCAGCATTAGGCAGACTGGCATCAATTGTACCCTTCATAGGAAAAGAACTGATTTCGCCGTTATGAACTTTTACAAAACTTTCAGGCGAAAACAACACAAAATGATCCTTTAACCAAAGCTTGTACCTGGCCTTGCTGTGATGGAATATCTCCCTGAGTGATAAGTTGGTCTCAATTGGTGTTCGGAAGGTGAGGTTTGTAAGAAAAGAGTTGCCGTAGGAAATATTATCCGTAACAGTTTGAAAGGCTTTTAAAAACTCATCATACCCAACAGCTTTACGGTTTAATTCAACGTCAACCTCATTTCGACTCTGATCACCATCATTTCCTTCGCCTTCAAGGTTGTATAGAAGCTCTTCGGGATCGATTTCAGTCGCTTCCAGTACTATGGACTTTGTTTTGTCGAAAGACACCACAAACAGGAATCTGCGACCTTCCTGCCAAAGCGCATTCATTTTTGCAACAGCCGACTCCTGATCCAGGTACTTCATTTGCTTGCCTTTATACCAAACATTCTACGAAATGTGCGCTTTTCAAATTCCCAGAAAAACGAGAATAAGCCAAAAAGAAAGCCATAAATCAATAAGATCACATTATATACAGGAAAAATAAATACATAATAGAGCACTGAAAACAATGTGCTACTTTCCCCCGGCTCCAGAAACAACCCAACCACTACAGGTTTCAGGAACATTACCGTAAAACCAGTACACGCAAACACTACCAGAATCAACCACACCTGATATCTGTGTTGCATTCCCCATCTGGTTTGTAGTTTGTCCAGCCAGTTCATCAATATAATCGGTCTACTTTGGAGTCTTTAATTTTTTTAGGTTTGTCCAGGGCAAGGAACTGCTCCCAAAACTCATTCACAGGTAAACCAGCAATGATCTCCATTGGTTCCTTTTTTACAGGATGTTGGAAATATAATTTCCTGGCATGCAGGTTAATGTTTCCGTCTGGATTAGGCTTAGGGAATCCATATTTCACATCCCCACGGATTGGACATCCCATAGATGCCAATTGGACCCTAATCTGATGTGGCCTGCCAGTAATGGGATTCACTTCAAGCAGGAAATGATCATTGAGCTTACCAAGTACCCTGTAGTTAAGCTCGGCCCTCTGAGCGCCATCTTTAGGCTGCTTGTAGGCAGTGGTTACATTCTTTCGCTCATCTTTGATCAGCCAATGCACCAGCTTATCCTGTTTTTTGGGTGGGTGTTTTTTCACTACGGCCCAATAGGTTTTCTTGACCTGATTGTTCCTGAACATTTTGTTCACCCTTTCCAGTGCTTTACTGGTTCTGGCCAAAATCACCGCTCCACTTACCGGTCTGTCCAGTCGGTGAGTAAGTCCCATGAAGACCGCTCCGGGTTTATCGTACTTTACTTTGATATAGTCTTTGCACAGATCTACCAAAGAAGCATCCCGGGTTTTGTCTCCCTGAGAGAGGACTCCCGGCTCTTTGTTGACGATCAATAAATGATTGTCTTCATAAATAACCTGAAACTGCTGATTTGCCATCACCGCAAATTTGGCGAATTATGAGCAATATCTAACCAGAAATCTGATCGGTTCTGCTAAAATTCCGAGGTGAAATGATATTCTATCTCAGGGAAGTTGTCCTGAACCATCTGTAACCAGGCTTTGGTTTCTGCCATAAACACCAACTTACCGTCCTTGTCTCGCGCAATATGTCTTTGTTTGGAAGAAATGAAGTCATTTAATTTATCCTCATCCTTACAACTGATCCAGCACGCCTTATACAGATTCATTGGTTGAAACTGTACCTTGGCACCATACTCGTTCAGGAGTCTGTGTTGAATTACTTCATACTGCAGGGCACCTACCGTACCTACCACTTTTCTGGATCCCATTTCATAAGTAAACAACTGAGCCACCCCTTCGTCCATCAACTGGTTCAGGCCTTTTTCCAACTGCTTACTTTTCATGGCGTCCATGTTGATCACTTCTCTGAAGATTTCAGGAGAGAAACTAGGAATCCCTTTGTACATGCCTTTTTCACCTTCACTCAGTGTATCACCGATTTTCAGGTTTCCGGTATCGTACACCCCAACTATATCACCTGGATAGGCCTCATCAATGATTTCCTTGCTTTGAGCCATGAATGCGGTAACATTGGAAAACCGGAATTTCTTGTCGAGCCTGACATGATGGTAGTTTTTTCCTCTTTCAAACTTACCGGAACACACCCTTACGAACGCAATTCTGTTCCGGTGATTTGGATCCATGTTGGCGTGGATCTTAAATATGAAGCCGGAGAACTTAGACTCATTTGGTTTGATGACCCTAAGGTCTGTCTCTCGCTCCATTGGAACAGGCGCAATGTCCACAAAGCAATCCAACAGCTCCCTTACACCAAAATTGTTCACGGCACTGCCAAAGAATACCGGAGCAACCTTGCCGCTTAAATATTCCTCAATGTCTAGTTCAGGGTACACCCCCTCTATCAATTCCACATCCTCTCTGAGTTGAGCCGCATTCCTTTCCCCAACCAGCTCTTCAAGTTTACTGTCGTTAAGGTCAGCAATTTCGACTACCTCATCAGATAGTTGCTGTTTACTTCCCTGGAACAGCACCAACTTCTTTTCGTACATGCTGTAAACGCCACGAAAGTCCTTACCCATACTAATGGGCCAGCTCATTGGCCGAACCTTTATGTTAAGCTTTTCTTCTACTTCGTCCAACAGCTCATAAGGATCTCTTCCTTCTCTATCGAGCTTGTTGATAAAGCATAGTACAGGGGTTGCTCTCATTCGGCAGACTTCCATCAGTTTTTCGGTCTGGATCTCTACACCCTTCACACAGTCTATCACCATCACCACACTGTCCACAGCTGTCAATGTACGATAGGTATCCTCCGCAAAGTCCTGGTGACCAGGGGTATCCAGCAAGTTGATTTTCATATTACGATAATCAAATCCCATCACGGATGTTGCTACGGAAATACCTCTTTGTTTTTCGATCTCCATCCAGTCGGAGCGGGCATGCATATCAATTTTACTTGATTTTACAGCTCCGGCCTTTTGAATAGCCCCTCCAAACAGGAGAAGTTTTTCAGTGAGGGTTGTCTTTCCAGCATCCGGGTGACTGATGATACCGAATGTCCTTCTACGCTTTATTTCTTGTTCCAAACTCATTAATTAATGCACCAAATAATTTTGCAAGTGCAAAGGTATAAACTTATTGACGATTAGTGCATTGCCTGCTAAAAATGACTCGTCAGAACTATGGGTTTGGTGTAAATATTTTGAGAGATTGATAGTACCTGACAAATAAGTCGCTCCTATTTGCCGAAAATGTTGCGCCAGGATGGAATTCAAATGGTGCCTGATGAAAACTATTCCAGTCTCCGGTTTCAGGATTGAATGTGTAATATTCTGTCAACCGTTCAGAAAATAGGTATCCACCACCTACAACTCCCACCCCATTATTTTCAAAGGAAAAGGTTTGATAATAGTAACCCACCTCAGATGGTACATCATTAGGCAATACAGACCAGGAATTCTGAACAGGATCATACTTAAATACTTTGGTAATTGTGCCCGTTTCTCTTGCCAGAAAATAACCAAATCCATTCAAACCAAACCCGATTTCCGTCCTATAAAACCCATTATGACCGATATCAAGAGAAGATCTAATTTCCCACTCCCCTGAGCCCCTGTTGAAATGAGCCAGCTGTCGTTCCTGGTAAATGTATAGTTCATTGGCGATATCTACCAGAATTGCTCTGTTGTCAAAAGTATCAGGAATATTTTGAAGCTGCGACCATTGAAGTGTTGTGGGGTCATATTCCCAAAAGTCCCTAAATGAGGGGACACCCATAGCCAGGTATCCTTTGCCATTCGACACAATAGTAATTGGATTTTCCCTATACTCCCCTGGAAACTGCTCGTCAAGTAAGGACCATTCATCGGTCGTAACGTCGTATTTCCAAAGATCATTTTTTCGGGATTCAGTAGTGCCATTTGGATCATACCGATCCATTACACTAATCACGTAATCCTCAAAGGCCATAAGTGCTCCATTTGCCCATATGATGTTGTGGGGAAATTCTTGCGCTTCCGCCCAGTGACTAATATAGAGTGTTTGGGAAAGCAAGTCTGTTCCATTGAGTTCAATATTTAGTTCCTGCCAGCCAGGAGTATGCCTCACGGGGATTTTAAGCTCAAGGTTCTCCAAACTTGCGCTCGCTGCAACTATTGATTCTCCTCCTAATGTAATATCATACAATGCAAGGTTTGATGACAGGTGACTACCGGTCAACTCAACAACTGCCCCTCGGACGATAGTATCTGGTTCCACCGCATTAATTACAGGAATGTCAGTAGATGCACTGACCGGATCGCTGTAGTACTCCCCGGATTCGGTGACAACATAGGCCCTGAAAAAATAAGTGTTGTCAGGAGCAAGGTTATTGAAATCGTATGCAAATGTAGTGTCAGACAAGTCAACTGCCTCGATCGCATCACCAATTCGAATTCCTTCAGTAGCGCCTACCAGGAAACCATTTTCATTGATGGGTTCTGTCCCTCTTTCTACACTGGCTTTTACTATTACGGAAGTGGAAGATACTTCTGCCACATCAGTGATGTTAATGACAGGAACTACCAATTCGTCATTTTTGCAGGACAAAATAATGAGTGATATAAAGAGCGTAAATAGAGACTTTTTCATAATAGCTCGTGCTTTGAAGACATTAAATTAAGATTTCAAATGATGAATATTATTGGATCATCTATGCAATAATGTGTTCAATTCTGATTTATACACCCTTCCAACGGGTACTGGTATACCTTTTACATCAACCGAGTTGTAGGATACCTTTTCAATAGCCGATAACCTTACCACATACGATTTATGGCATCTCACAAATTGTTTCTCAGGAAGTTCACTGATCACTTCACCAAGTGTTCCGCGCACCATGATGACCTTTCCATCTACATGATATTTAATGTAATTGCCATCACTCTCTATAAAATCTATACTGCTCGTTTTCACCAGGTGCGTTTCAGTGCCACTTTTCAGTAACAAAGTTGAGTCTACTTCATTTTCAGTATCCTCACTGTGTGTCCCAAACCAATCAATTACCATTCTGTGCAGAAAAGAAGGTACCAGAATAAAAAAAGTATTGAGCAGCAAATTGGTCATCAAAATATCCTCAAGAATCAGACGATTTAATTGTAGATGAAATACATAATAAACCACAATATCCAGGCCGGTCTCAATGGCCATAATGGCCCCAAACCAAACCAATAGGTATCTCAAATAAGCCTGAGGAGCCCCTTTCTTTAACACCATCGGCATTAAGACATACACATTCCCGAAATAAATAATGGCATTGCACACGAACCCATAGATGCTGGGCAACACAAGCGTTCCATCACTGGAATGAAATGGTCCTATCGTCCAGTCCATCGACGGAATGTTGAACCCAATGGCTATGGCAACCCAAACGGCAAGTATTGTTAGGATAACCTTCTTGTGCTCCTCCAGGGACCTGACCATCTGAATGTGATTAAATGCACGCATTGCATAGTTGTTTGTAATCATTTTCCGGTTGTTTATCACAAGGCTGCAACTCCATGCTGCAAATATCCATCAGTACACAAACAATTCAGAAATCTCAAACACTAAAAAAATGAATATTAGATTGACATTAATTATTTTAACTTCAATTTTCACATTTCCCTCCTTTGGACAAGATCAACTGAACCAACTCTTCGCTGCAGAATCATCTTATGAGCATTTTAGTGGAAATGTGTTGGTTCAAAAGTCGGACGGAACTGAATTCAGGTTCTCAAGCGGTTACAGCAATATCGATGAGTCCGAACCAATTTCATTTGACCATACTTTTGACATTGGTTCTTTGAGCAAGCAATTCACAGCTTCCGCCATATTACATCTTGCACATGATAGTTTGATCAATCTGAATGCGCCCATCAACCTTTACCTGAAAAACATGGGCTCCCGGCGCTGGAAAAAAATCACCGTCCACCAACTGTTAACACACAGTAGCGGTATACCCAGCTTGTTCCAAAGCGGTCAGGGACTGGAAAAAATACTTCCCAACGAAAATGAAATTGAGCTGGATGAACTGATCCGTTATTTTAAAGATAAAAAACTAAGGTTTAAACCGGGCACTCAGTATGCCTACAGCAACTCGGGTTATATATTACTGGCAAAAATCATCGAAAATGTAACCCATCAAAGCTATCAATCATACATCAATCAGATGTTCAGGAAGTACAACCTTGATCACACCAGCTTTGGTCTGCCAAAAAATCCTGTAGCAAGGCCATACATCGGATACAGACGGGACCTGATGCAGGATCGTCCGGAATTTCATTATAGCTGGACCATTGGGGCAGGGGGTATTTACTCCTCCATAACCGACCTGCAACGATGGGTTGAACTGATTCAATCCGATCAGTTTCTAAATCAACACTACCGGGAGCTATTCCTTGGACAACATCAACCGAAAAGAGGCGGGTACTATGGGTACGGTTGGGAAATATTGACCAGCAACAATGAGACTACCTACCAGCATGATGGCGCTATGTTTGGGTACATCTCCTACCTGGGGTTTAGACCAGCATCAGGTGAACTGGTTGTTATGCTGACCAATCAAACCCATGGTTCCTTTACCACTATAGGAAAGAGCCAGGAGTATGTGATGTCGTTGAAAGACAAAATCTGGAGGACGCTTGCTGGAAATGAAATTGACATCCTGCCACAACGTACCGACAGCATGGTGATAGAAGGAAGCTACACTTTTGATGATGGCTATCAGCTAACCATAAAAAAATGCGACTCGATCTACCAGGTCTCCGGTAATGGCACCTATGCACCTTCCAGACTCGCATTTCATCAGCCCTTTGAAGAAAAAGGCGATCGTGCAGATAAACTAAGAGCCATAGCCCAACAGGTACCTCACAAAAAGTACAGAAAAATTGCCTGGGCATTCAGCAAAGAAATGAAATTTGTCATCCGCTCCGGGTTATTCCGAATGGGTTTTGGCATGGTTACTTCAGGTATCGGTGAAATAATTGACTCAAAGCCCTTTTATATTGATGAAAAAACGGCCAGGTTCAGATTATACGGGACCGATGAAATTCTCGACATGATCCTGTATTTTAATGATGCTGGGGAAGTTCAGGGAATTTTTGAAAACGGATACCATGAATACTTCAATGAAAATAGAATTTTGGCATACCCTGTGGCCGACAATGAACTTTACCTGGATGGCTTCCCATATGGTGAATTCTCTGCCACATTGAAGTTGACAGATGACAAATTGGTGTATTCTCAGATGGGTCGGGAATTCATTGCCACGCGGATAAGTCAGTAAGTGCTGTCAATATGTCACATTTTCCCTTTTGGCACATGAGTTGATAACTGAATGGCAGATTAGAAAAAATTAAGACTTTAAATAATATATCAACATGGGTAAAATAATTGGAATTGACTTAGGTACTACCAATTCCTGCGTTGCGGTGATGGAGGGAAATGAACCTGTTGTAATACCAAACAGTGAGGGGAGAAGAACTACACCATCAATTGTGGCGTTTTTGGATAATGGTAAAGGAGAAAGAAAGGTGGGTGATCCAGCCAAAAGACAAGCGATCACAAATCCGCAAAACACCATCATGTCTGTCAAAAGATTCATGGGTAAGAAATACTCTGAAGTAGCAGAGGAAAGAAAAAATGTTTCCTATGAGCTTGAAAGTGGCAGCAATGACACTGTAAGAGTGAAAATTGGTGACAGAAAATATACACCTCAGGAAATCTCAGCAATGATTCTTCAAAAGATGAAATCTACAGCTGAAGATTACCTGGGAACCGAAGTGACAGAGGCAGTGATCACTGTACCTGCATACTTCAATGATGCCGAGCGTCAGGCAACTAAAGAAGCTGGCACCATTGCCGGACTTGACGTGAAAAGGATCATCAATGAGCCAACTGCTGCTGCATTGGCATATGGCCTTGACAAAAAGAATCAGGACATGAAAATCGCAGTGTATGACCTTGGAGGTGGTACATTCGATATCTCTATCCTGGAATTAGGTGACGGTGTATTTGAGGTAAAATCTACCAACGGTGATGTTCACCTGGGTGGTGACGACTTTGATGCAGTCATCATGAACTGGTTGGCAGAAGAATTCATCGCTGATGAAGGAGTTGATTTGAGAAAAGATCCAATGGCGCTACAGCGACTGAAAGAAGCCGCTGAAAAAGCTAAGATTGAATTATCTAGCTCCACCAGCACTGAAATCAATCTGCCCTACATCATGCCGGTAGATGGTGTTCCTAAACACCTTGTAAGAACACTTTCAAGAGCAAAATTTGAGCAATTGGCTGATGACCTGGTAAGAAGATCAATGGATCCGGTGAAGCAGGCAATCAAAGATGCGAACCTTTCGGTAAATGATATCGATGAGGTAATCCTGGTAGGTGGTTCTACAAGAATCCCTAAAATCCAGGAAGAAGTAGAGAAGTTCTTCGGCAAAAAACCTTCAAAAGGAGTAAACCCTGATGAAGTAGTTGCTATTGGAGCATCTATCCAGGGTGGTGTATTAACTGGTGAAGTAAAAGATGTACTTCTACTCGATGTAACACCACTTTCACTTGGTATTGAAACCATGGGTGGGGTATTCACTAAACTTATTGAGGCAAATACGACCATTCCAACTAAAAAATCAGAAGTATTCTCAACTGCTGCTGATAACCAGCCTTCAGTGGAGATTCATGTACTTCAGGGTGAGCGTCCAATGGCCAAAGACAACAGAACCATTGGTAGATTCCACCTGGATGGTATTCCACCAGCACCAAGAGGTGTTCCTCAAATCGAAGTGACCTTTGATATTGATGCGAATGGTATCATGAACGTATCTGCGAAAGACAAAGGAACTGGTAAAGAGCAAAAAATCAGAATTGAGGCTTCTTCTGGATTAACCGATGAGGAAATCGAAAAGATGAAGCAAGAAGCTGAAGCCAATGCTGAAGCAGATAAAGCAGAAAAAGAAAAAGTTGAAAAAATCAATCAGGCTGACAGTTTGATCTTCCAGACTGAAAAGCAACTGAAAGAATTTGGAGACAAACTTTCTGCAGACAACAAAACAAAGATCGAGGCTGGACTCGAGCAACTAAAGGAAGCTCACAAAAGCCAGGATCTTGCAGCTATCGATACTGCAATCAACGGATTGAATGAGGCATGGCAAAATGCTTCTCAGGAAATCTATGCTGCTCAGCAAGCCGCTGAAGGTGGTGCTGATGCAACAGGTGCTGCTGATGGCGCTACTGCCGATGCTTCCGGAAGCTCAGATGCAGATGTATCTGACGTGGAATACGAAGAGGTTGATGACAAGAAATAAGCGTTAACCCATAAATATAGATTGAAAGAAAGGCCAACGATTAGTTGGTCTTTTTTTATACCCGGATAGTGCTGACTACAAGATTCGCCTTCTCATCAGGAACCTATTTTCAATAGCTATATCAATCCTTTTTTGGCGTTTGTAAAACGTTGCGCAAGTCATGTTCCTGAGTTGCGCAAGCTGGACTTCCAGGTTGAGCAACCTGGAGCGCTGAGTTGAGCAACCCAGGGACAAGTGTTGAGCAACGTAGCAGCCTGAGTTGAGCAACCCAGCACGGTAAGTTGAGCAACTCAGGAACATGTCTTGAGCAACTCAGGAGTGTACCTTGAGCAACCTGGCCCACTACCCTGCGCAACCCAGAAGGCAACCTTGCGCAACATACACCAGAGGTCTAAAATTCTGGTCTCAAGATAGGTTTAACACAAATCCAGGATCTGAAAATTCTAAATTCAAGATCCAAGATCCTAAATTCAAAATTGATCCTAAACTATATCTCCTTTACCTTTTCCAATATTTCAGCAGGCATAATGGTAGAAAACATGGCGGACTTTGCTTCGTCGTATTCAATGAAGTACCATACACTTTCACGATAGATGCCAATCATCGTTTTCTCCTGAAAAAGCTTATATTCATTTGTTTCCTGGTTATAGGAAACATTTTCCTCACCAAATTGCAATTTGAACTGACTTGCCATCATCGCGTTCATATTGGCATCCTGGGAAGTCAGTTTCATGAATACGTCCGCTGAATAAGGAAGACCTACAAATCGCTCATCGCCAACCGTACCGAGTGCACGAAATTCCTTGATGGTCATTTCACTCATGGCCATTTTGATACCCATTTGATCCAATGAACTGAATGCAGCAACAACATCTGCCTTGCTCGCAAGTTCGAATAATCTTGGGTAAATATATTCCATCAATCCAGTCCAGTCAGCATCGTTTGTCGCCAAAACATAGCCATCCATTCGTTTGTTTATGGCCTTCTTGTCCGCCTCTGAAACTTTTTGTGCAGTTGAAGTCAGGTGGATTAGAATCAGGCAACAAACTATTAATACTTTTCTCATGTTCAATTATTTAAAAAAAGAATCAAGATAATGTAAATTTAGATTCTTTGCAGTGCAGCCATATACTTAATAGTTGTGAATCCGTTTGATCTTTTATAGTCCCGGTGGTCTGTAATTCAAACACTAACCTGTAGTAACATGAACTACTACGAAATTTTAGGGGTATCTCATGCCGCGAACAGCGCGCAAATCAAAAGAGCTTACCGTTTAATGGTAAAGCAATACCATCCCGATATTAACCCCACACCGGAAGCTCACCAAAAAATCCGTGACATCACCATCGCCTATGAAGTACTTTCAGATCCGTACACAAAGGAAATCTATGACCTGCAGCAGGTATATGCTCATCATCAACATTTCAACATCGCACCTGAGCCCACTCCCGAGCAGGAATACCGCAGGGTGCAGCGACAAAAAGTGGTGGAAATGGAGCGGAGAAGAATCGAGCAGTTGTTTCGGCTCAAATCGAAGTTTTACAGCATTCAACGCATGTTTTGTTTCCTTTTTCTGGGTATCGCTATTGTATTTTCTATCGACTACTTTGTAATGGCTCGTCAAATCTCAGAGCCCGTGGATCGCATCAACCTCCGTAAACAAGGCACAAATTTCAGTACAGAAATCATCACTCCCAATTTTGACATTGAAACCGATGAATCATTCTACAACTATTATGACCAGGCCAGGAATCCATATGTGCAAGTATATTTCTCCAGTATTTTTGATGCACCTTCCATGGTTGGGCTGGTGAGCAATGATGAGGTAAAGACCTTCAGCATTGCAGGCACCATTCATTCCTATGGCAATGTGTTGTCTTATGCACTTTTCCTCCTGTGCATGATCATCATCCAAAAGCGCAGGTATTCTGACTGGGCACTTACACTAGCCATCATTCCCTTTTTCATAGTAGCCTTTCTAATGGCGCTTCTCACCTCAATTTAATGGTGCTCCTATTTCGTTGTGTGGCAGGAATTCGGTAATTTTCAGCCGCATTATCCCAAAAAGTCGAGCGATGGTCTCGGCTTTCTTTGTTTAATTGAAATGCAAATGACTGCAAACGGCACAAACGCTATTCTTCTTATACATTGTGATGACCAGCCTGGAATCATTTCGTCCATCACGCAATTTCTGGCTCAGCATAACGGAAACGTAGTGGATCTCGACGAACATGTGGATCGGGATCATGGCATATTTTTCATGCGAATAGAATGGGAAATGTCCGATTTTAAACTCTCCAAAGAGGAACTTCCGGCATATTTCGAAAAGCACTATGCAGAACAATTTGACATGAAATGGGAACTTCACTTCACGTCAAAAAAACCAAGAATGGCCCTGTTTGTTACCAGGCTATCCCATTGTTTGTTTGATGTACTGGGTAGACATCAGTCGGGAGACTGGCATGTAGACATCCCCCTGATCATCAGCAACCATGACCACCTGAAGGGAGTCGCCGACAGGTTCGAAATTCCATTTTATCATATTCCAATCACCAAAGAAAACAAGGCTGCTCAGGAAGAGAGGCAACTGCAATTACTTTCAGAACATCAGGTTGATTTTATTGTACTGGCCAGGTATATGCAAATTCTTTCGGAAGATTTTATCAATCACTATACCAACAAGGTCATCAATATCCACCATTCATTCCTCCCTGCTTTCCCAGGAGCAAAGCCATATCATTCCGCATTTGACCGTGGAGTGAAGATCATTGGAGCTACCAGCCACTATGTCACCTCAGACCTGGATGCCGGGCCTATCATAGAACAGGATGTGGTGCGTGTAAGCCACAAAGATTCCGTAAAAACGCTGATCAGAAAAGGGCAGGACCTGGAGAAAATTGTATTATCCCGTGCGATTTATGCACACCTGCAACGCAAAGTGCATGTGTATCATAATAAAACCGTAGTATTTGATTAAGCTTGATGCTCTCTCTGTTCAGATGGGTCTTCCGGGGTTTCCTGCTTTTCGCTATACTGCTTGCACCATCTGCTGATGAATTTATCCTTGAGTTCCTGTTTTTGTTCTGGCGTTAGATCATTTTTATCCACAAAATGGCCTTTCCAATCTCCATGGTGACCTTTTTTGTCAAATTTCTTACCTCCCATCCCGGAAAATATAATTTTAGATAAGACTAAAAGGCCGGCTGCTTTCCAGAAATTGATGTAAGGCAACCCAAAAAGGTCCGGCATCAGCCAGTTCCACAAGACCATTACTATGTAGCTGAATACTGAAAAAAACAGAAAGATCAGTATTGCCACTTTGACGCCCCAATATATTTTAGGATTCCTCATAGCTACGAAACTAATCATTCAAAACTTCCTGATAAAATGACTCGAGCTCTTTGCGTAAAAAAATCATCGCGTATCGCTTTCTGGATAGCAATGTATTCAGGTTCTTGCCGATGATCTCTTCCATTTCTTTAAAAGTCTTCTGCTCCAACTCATGCATGATAAACACCCTCCTTTGCTCCTCAGGCATCTTTTCCAAAGCACTCTCTATTCTTTCCCATATCATCTCCCTCAGGTAATCGTCATCAGGAAGGTTGCCTAAATCAGGGATGAGCTCTTCCATGCTTAGTGGCTCATCGTCAGCCCTGCCTTTTCCAAGGCTGCTGAAATTTTCAGGTTTCTTCTTCCTGAACCGGTCTGTGATTTTATTTCTGGCCACCCTAAACATCCATCCCGAGACTTTATCCATTGAACGGATGTCATCGAAATTGATGGTAAGCTGATAAAACACATCTTGCATGATGTCTTCTGCATCTGCTTTATCGGGCACAAACTTCCGGATAAAGTTGAGCAGCTTTGCTCCTTCCCTGGAAATCGTTTCCTCTATGATGTGGGCTTTATACAAGTCTATATGAGATACAGCTGTCGCTTCCATTGCTATATTTATTAAACAGTCTCACCTAACTCCTGTGTTTGCGGAACCCAATTGTTGACAAATGGCAGAAAACCGTCCACCAACTCGTTAAGTTCCTTGTTGAGACTTTCATTGATTACCTGATATGACGAATTGAACTGCTCCTGTATTTCATTGAAAATGACATTTTTATGAAATACGATTAAATTTTGTTCACCAAGGGTAGTTCGCAACAGGTCGTTTACCGCATTCCCAATCTGGTTCGTGCAGGCATTCACCATGGTCAATGAAGGTTTATATTTTAATGTTGAGTAATTGGTGGAAATCATCTGACGAATGCAGGATGGCAATGTCTCGTCGTTTTCCTGAACAACGAAAACAAAAGCATCATACGCGGCAAGGGACTGCAAACCTTCTACATCGTTTTTGTAATCCTGCAGGTCGGCCATCTGAGCCATAAACCCCGGGAATCTGTTGATCCTTTCTTCCATGTCCAGGGCAAGCCCCAGACAGTTCCTTTTATGTGAGTTGTCTGACAGTATTACACCAATATTCGTCATTGCAGTTAGTAGGTTACCCCCTATAGACGAACGAGATTAATTTATATTGGATGCTGTATTCATGCTAAACCTGAAAATAAAGTAGCTCAGGCGGAGAAAATCGGGGTTGAAGTGGGGGTGATGTTTCACTTGTTGAGATTGGTAAGTCGTTCCCCTCTTTGAAACAAGCAAACAAAATGCCTCCCACTTCTGTGAAAGGCATTTGAAGATTGGGTATACTCTATTCCCAAGAAACCATTGGGATAGCACAAGCTACCCCAAGGAAAAATTTCAAAACAATTCTATTCATTAGTTTTAGAAGGTTTAATGCTTGATCACAACTCTTTGCACTTCTTTGAGTCCGTTGGAAGTGGTGAGTTCTACCAGGTAAATTCCTATGTCAACATTGATAGAGATGTTTCTGTCAAGTACTTGCGATCTTCCGTATTCAATATGGACCTTTCTGCCCTCAAGACTATAGATTGCAATCTGGTATGACTCCTCTCTGTCGAAACTTCTCCTCACGTTGAAAGACCCGCGGTTTTCGTTAGGGTAAACAGTGAGCGTGGTGTATTCCGGCTCCTGTTTATCGTTGATTAACTCAAACTCATTTTCTTCACTGACATCCTCAAGCCTTCCCGCAGTATACTCATCCAGGCAATCACTGTCAAAAGTGGTCATTACCTTAGCAGATAACTCTGCACCCTTTTCGATGCTCGTCCCCGGGTGTAAAGTGATAGAATTTAAGGCTTTTAAGTCTGTAAATGACCCGGATTGGAACGTGGCGTCACACCCATCTGCTACAGTGATAGATTCACCATCTTCAACCAATACAGATTCGCTACTGTAGGTGCCGCAAATATTGGGTGTCCCCTTGTAATTGGGAAATGAAGTAAACATAGTAAGATTGACCTGATGATTGGCCTGATCCACAATTCCTCCAACCAACAAATGATCCTTATCGATGAATGTCGCCTCAAAGATCTTGTCTGCGTATGGATAATCAATTGTTTTCTCCCAGAGGATATTTCCAAGTCTGTCAACACTAATGATCCAAATGTCAGTCCCTGTTGACGCTTCTGATTTATCGGCACTTATTCCGGAATTTGAAGTTGCTATGATCAGATATTCGTTATTGTGCCGTTGCAAAACTTTGAATACCCGCGACTGGCTGCCAGGTGTCCCATTTAAAGTTTGGTCAGTTATAAGATTACTCCCCGTTATATGACCCACAAAGATGTTTTTATCGCCTCCGGATTCTTCCTTAGTTCCAAATACCAATGAAGTGTCCATCAATTTTAAATCATTTAAATCATATGGGCTACTTAATTTGGTGGTCTGATCATAGGAGGAATGGTCACCAACGAACATATCTTTCATATATATGTCGCCACCAAACTGCTCATATAGGACCCGTATATAGAACTCACTTAAATATTGAGCATCAAAGAAATTATAATGAAAGCCATCCTTATGAGGTGTAATTAGTTTTTCTGTCACTATCAAAGAAGAACCCGGATTTGAAATATCGATTCTTGCAAAATAAATGTCTGCGTATGTTTCTACGGTCCCTCCCTCTTCAGGCCAATTGTGCCCATATTTGTTAGTGGTCTTCATAAAGCCCAGGTTATTACCCCATCTAAGCAATTTTCTGCGAAACAAATCCTCCTCTTCAAACCCATTCTGCCAGGCTATAGGCAATATAGAACCCTCGGCTAAATCCCCATTAAAATAACTGAGTAGGTCAGCACCATCGTGATCAATTACAAAAAACTGATCATTTAATGTTTCAATTGCGGTAGAATACTCTTCTATCCTCTCTGTTGTAACATTTTCATAAGGCGAAACAATTTCATTGCCATCTTGCGCTGCTAATTTGAAGAACTTAAAATTCTGATGTGATTTACCACTTTCCGGATAGGTGCTTGCAATAAACAACAAATCTCCGCCACCATATTCAAAGGCATTCCCGACCCGGGGATACTCAAAAGAATAGTCCGTTGTGTAGATGTCATCCAAATCTTTGCTCCATGACTCATACCACTCAAAGACAGGGCTTGCACATTCTGTGTTAGAGTAGGTTGTGCTTCCGTAGATGACGGGATTATTTTCCACGTTATGAGCCTTTACACGATAGCAATACTCTGTATTTGGAGTAATGCATTCGGCATCAACATATGAAGTGGTCCCGGCAGGTAATTCCACCAGGGTGCTAAATGTGCCCCCGTTCTCTGATCGTTCGACAATAAATTTACTTTCCAGGGACCTGTCTGTCCAGTTGAGCTTTATGGCTCCAGTTTCCGGAGTGATTTCCAGGTCTTTTGGTGGCAAGTTTATTACTTTAACAGCTAGTGCGGAGCTACTCTCGCAATCTCTGAACTTGGCGTTCACCGTATAAGTTATGTTCTCAGACACATCGGGCGCAGTAAATATTGGGTTGGCCACCCTTGGGTTGCTCAGATAAGTCTCGGGACTCCAGGTAAAGGTGTAAGAAGATCCATCTCCTACAATTGGTGGCTCCAGAACCTGGTTGGTACCAACCTTAATTTCAACACTATGTGACCTTCCGGAAATTCCGGTTGTACTGACAGTTACTGTTTCTGACAAACTGGTACATCCATAGTTTGACTCGGTCATAGTCACCGTATAGGTATATGTAGCTGCTTCTCCCACCGCAGAAAATACTGGGTTAGGGATATTTGTGCCACTTAGGAAATTCAGGGCGTCCGGATCTGAAGAATCCCACTGATAACTCATCCCTGATATAGGGTCTTTGACCCCAATAGTACCACTTGCTCCATAACAGAAGCTGTGGCTATTCTCAACTTCCAGAGTAGTGGGAGAATCATAGATTGTTATATCATACCATTTTCGGTATACCTCTGTAGTCGCTGCATTGCCATTGCATCTCATTGAAGCTTTCACAATAGCCGTAGTATTATAAGGAAAGTATGGAGGTTTGTCACTCAGACTCCATGGGTCATCGATTGGCTGATCGATCAATCCAGGAATTTCTATATCATAAAAAAGTGTATTGTCTCCACAATATTCTGAAGCTGTAAGCCCAAAGGTAATTGGATTGGTATCATCCCAGCAATAAGCGCTAAGAGTGAAATCCTCCATCTCAAAGTCACAGTAATCCAACACTTCAGGACCGCATAGTACGTTTATTCTAGTTTGGTAATCAATAGCGTCTAGGTTATCATTATTATTAAATACGATACTAAATGTAACAATCATTGACTCTCCAGGAGCTACCCCCAGATCATTTGCAGACGGTATGATTGTTTTGTAGAATCCTGATTCATATACCCAACATCTAAATCTATCTTCCTCACCTGTAGATTCCTCGTGCTTGACGGTCAAGGTAGTTGTTAAGCATTCATCATTGGGTACCCAAAATACATCGGACCCAAGCCAAACTGATGGACACACTGCTTGAAGAGAAATTATATCATTTGGCAAAACATTAAACTCCTTAACTTCATTAGGTGTCTGGATCACTGTTTCATTCGAATATCTCATCGCCTTATCTCCATTGATCATGAAATTAGGATTCACAATTTCCGGGTAAACATCTCCTACATTGACCGTTTTCGAATATGTATCGCACCCAGTAGGATCGCAAACCTTCAATGAAAGTACATATGGTCCTTGTTCTATATAATAATGAGTTACTGTTCGTTCGGTGGAATAATTACCATCTCCAAAACTCCATTGATAAGTTTTAGGAGCAGAATCGTCCCCTGTACCCACCAAATAGTCACCAGTTACATCAATTCTTCCAAAAGAACCAACGGATGGCGGAGAGAATATTGCTTGAATCTTATTATGAAACCCTTCTACACTAACAAATCCATTGATAGCTTTGGTAACTGAGCCATGGTCATCGGTAACTGTAAGTCTTACATTTCTTACTCCTTCAGATAGGTAGGCAACTGTTGGGTTTGCAACGGAGTTACTCTCATATTCTGCTAAATAACCAAAATCCCATTTGTATGTGAGGTTTCCTGAACTTCCAGAAACCGAAGAGTAGAAAGTTATGTCCTGGTTGGCTTTTGGTTTCAGGTGGCTGGTGCTAATGTCCACTGTCATTTGCCCTTGTGGAGCGCCTACATTAATACAGTCACTGTATGTAAGTACCAGATCCTCTTCACCAGCTTTGGAGAGGGTTAATGAAACCGATTGCGAACCTTCCGTCAGGAAAATAGCGGTGGCTTCTCCCAGGTGATCAACTCCATCATAAGTAGTTTGATAACTTGTTGGGATGGCATTATCTCCAAAGTTCCAGGTGAGGTCCCAGCCAGTACCTGATATGGTAGGCCGAAATGTCACGTCCTCCCTTACAGCCGGTGCGGACTTACTCACTTCAAAGTCCACATAGTTACATCCATCCACAAGCCCTTCTCCGCAGGAAAGGGTGACCGCTCGATTTGTCGCGCGGTTGGAGGTACAGGAGGATTCTGACCTTACATTAATGGTGTGGTTTCTGTCTCGTCCATCCGAAACATCAAACCATGTACCATCATCATCACGGTACGGTATATATTGCATACTAGTCTGCAATGCATTGTTCGCCAGATCGTATCCTTCAAAATCTAAAACATAATCCCCAACAGTGGTTAATACATCACCACCAAATTGAAATACATATTCATCATTCCCATAATGCTCTATAGGAAAGCTTTCATTTACACCATCAATTCTTAATGTTAATTCACTCACCGGTTCACTAATTTGAACATGAATACTGAAAGGCTTATCTTCTTCCAATGGCACAAGGTTCCACCTCTCCAGTGTCATTGTTCCATCACCAGAATCACTCAATTCCCAATGAGCTTCATAACTAAGCACATCTTGATGATTTCGAATTTCAATTCTCTCCACAAATGGTTTAAAATTATCAAATAGCAAGTAATATGTATTGGTAACTTCGTTTTTCCTATTACTCCCATGATCCGCATCCCAACCAGTTATTTCAAGCTGATATGGACCATCTTTTGTTATTGCTGACGAGCTTAAAAGGGACTCCACATTTGTTCTAGCACCATCTAAATCAAAATCTTCAGCCGAACCTATTAGCTGCCTAGTGTTGAGCCATCTGTCGTAAGGGTATGTGTAGGGATCCGATGTAATAATATGAATAGTGGGATTACCTGCAGACACCGATTGCGGATGAAATAGAACGTGAGGAATCGTAACTCCATTCCCAGTGTTTGATGGTGGTTCTGACCAAATTATTTCATGCTCTAATATACCCTGATTTCCATTGAAATCACTTAGACTATATTCGATTCCATACGGAGCACATTGAAAACCTCCATTGCCACCTGTGGAGGAAGTACGAGGGTCAATTATATGAGCCGCAATATCAATATTTCCATACAATATTGTATGGTCAACACCTCCAATTGACACATCTTCGTCCAATTCCAAATCTGCACCATCATTATTAGATGTATACAATAAACCATTTCTATAGAACTTTGCTCCATGCTCTAATCTGTTTATGTCTTGAGAAAAATAGGGATCTGTATCATCGGTAAATGGATCTAAATGTCCATTTAGAAAATTAATACCTTCCATTTGTAAGTGACAATGCGGAGGCATGTTACAATTCGTAAGGTAATCACCAATATAATCCCCAGCTGAAACAGTGACTTCTTGTCCTTGTGGAGCATTATCAATTTCATCTATTAAATCATCGGTTGGCTTTACATGTATGTACAAAATATCACCTACTTTCACATAAGAATTGTATGAGTACCAATCTGTTGCGCAAGTACTATGTGGCCCAGCATTGTTGTAAGTTATTACCCCATCATTAATAGCATAAATTCTAGATGGGTTTGTAGAACCCGTGTGTGTCAAATCACACCCTTTATGGAATCTCCATCCACTCCCTCTAATTTCTCCAATTGTACCTACAATCTGACCTTGACTTGTTGATGATTCGTAGGGCCAATCATAATCTTGGCCAAATATGAAAATAGGTTGAAAAAAGATGAGTAACAATATTAGCCTTTTCATGATTAATAAGTATAAGTAGTTAGTTGATGATTTGTTTCCAATATGGTTTGGTCACCTATTCTAATTATCCTTCCATCTTGAGACTTATCTTTTAATAACTCCTTGTAAATCAACGTTTCCTGATCTCTGTCGATGACTAAAAACTTCATCTCCCCTGTTGATTTTGATTTTGTCAAGACAGCAATTTCACCTTGTGCTGTGTAAACGAAACTTTGGGTACGTGTATCTTCGAGTTCGGACATTATCATATTTCCATCCAACTCCTCAGACGATTTCGTGGATAGATTTATCAATTTAATTTTGCCTTGATGAATAAATGCTAATTCATTCCTCTCGTTATCATATTTAACCCAGTTCATACGAACATGATGATTGATAACAGACGAATCGATAAGCTTCAATTTAGAATTATAAATTTTACATAGACCTTTCCAAGAATTTCGAAGGTTTACAATGATGTAACCATTGGTGTACTCCAATCCTACAAGGTCAAAATTTTCATGCTCGAAAGTAATTTTGTCAATTTTATGACCGTCTTCGCTAATTTTTGCTAAAACAAATTCATCTTGCTTATCATCATTCTCACCAGCCAGAAACAGAAGCTTCCTTGAAGTATCCGTCGCTGTGACGGGCGAAAATAAATTCGGTAATGGTCGGTATGTCTTAATAAAATTTAGGTCTTCATCATAGATACTAACTACACTGGATACAGCACCATCTCCCACATCAATATGAAAAAAGCTTGTTCCTATCTCACCAAAGTACCCAATCGGTTTTTCTATTTTGCTAAGAATTGTGGTACCCGACTTTTTAGACAATGTAATTCCGTCAAAATATGACTCGGTATAGTAGTCCGAGGATCTTGTTGAAATCAATGATTCGCCTGGCTGAAGTTCTATCATTTGATTACCAAATTGATACTTTCGATAGCTATCATACTTCTTATTAATAATCTTGTATGAAGTAAGATTTCGACCATAATTGTCACTTGTTAGTTCAACATCTTGGTCACTTAGAACCTTAGATTTTAATTGCCCCTGCGATTGATAAACCACAAACAGTAGCAACAGAAAATAAAAATTTTTCATAGGTAAATGAATTAGCTATTAGTTTGCGCCAAGAAAAAAGCCGAATCCAATAAACATGAGCGTGCCTAAATGGTAATGAATCATGTAAGATAGATAGTCTTTTCCCAGACAGTAAATGATTTCAGATAGCAAATGTATAAAACTTTTTTATAAGTCTATTCCAATCTTCAAAATTAGCCAACGGGAGGCTCCCTCTCATGGCGCAATCTCTTAAAAAATCATACTTGTACTATGTAAAACAACTGTCACGGCCCGTTCTCAAAAAACGACCGGTCATTACCATTAAAACGACCGGTCATTCCAGTCAAAACGACCGGTCGTTTCGGGTCAAATGACCGGTCGTTTTAGGCGAAACATACGGTCGTTTTTTTGGAAGGTACAACTCATCTGACTTATTGCTGCAAGTACCATCAGGTCGAAAGACCTGACGGCACGGTCGAAAGACCTGACGGCACGGTTATTACCAGGTGCAGGCAGGTCGCAAGGCCAGATTGCACGAAGAACTAGAAACCTCAAGGCACAAAAAAACCGTCCCAAATTAATGAGACGGCTATTTTTATTTTTTAAACCGGGTAGCTACTAGTTGTTCAACTTGAAGTATACCGGTAATACCATTCTTACTTTTACAGGACGACCTCTTTGCTTTCCAGGTTTCCATTTTGGCATGGACTTGATTACCCTTTCTGCTTCTTCGTCACAACCTGCTCCTATACCTTTGATTGCTTGTACATCGGAAATGGACCCGTCTTTGTTCACTACAAACTGAACGAATACTCTTCCTTCAATACCCATCCTTCTTGCCTGGCTAGGATAGTTGATGTTTTTACCAAGGTACTTGTACATGGCAGCATCTCCTCCCGGGAAGCCTGGTTTGTCTTCCACAATGGTAAAAATCTGCTCAACTTCTTCTTCTTCCGGAGCTTCTTCAAAGATGATATCTTCAATTACTGTCTCTTCAGTAACCTCCACATCCAGATCCACCTCAATTTCTTCCTCAATCTCCTCCTCATCAGGAACCTCAATGATTTCAGGAAGCTGAACTACCGGTGGAGGGGGCGGTGGTTGCTCCGTTGGTGGAATATCCATGATGTCTTCAAACTCTTCCTCAACTTCTCCAAGGTCCATCAATTCTCCTCCTCCACTGGAATCCCACTCAAAAGCAGTGATCACCAATGCAAGAGAAATAGAAAGACCGATATTGAAGAACAGACCCGTCTTCTTCGAGAGATCTACATTAGGGTTCTTTTTCAGTTCCATTTATCAATTCTTTTTTTATTTCTAGATGATAGAATCTCAAATATATTTAAAATATAAATGTTATTCTAAGTAAAATGATTCAATTCATATTTTTTTTAGGAATGCTGCTGCAATTACAGGATGCAAACTTCCTGATATTCCATAAATACCTTTTTCCTAAAGAAAAATTCGTGGCTTCAATCGGTTAATGTCAACGGTTTGATTTCTTCAAAATCCTGCTTTCAATTAACCTCTGAGCAACAAAATATCCAACAACTAATCCCATCAAATTGGCAATCAAATCACCGAAAGAGGTGGTTCTGCCGGGAATGTAGTGTTGGGCCATTTCTGTTCCCACCGCTAATACAATCCCAACTATCGAAATAGTCACAGGATTATTTAAAAAAAAATTCTCTTTTTTCCAGGAAAGCACCAAAAGCACCATCAAACCCAGGTACATCAAAAAATGGATAACCTTATCCTCGCCATCGAAAAAATGAAATGGTGCCGAGACGTTATCCATTTTTGTGAGTGAGGCAAACAATATACCGCCTACCCACAAAACTGTACCCAGAAAATACTTATGCTTTAAAATATTACTGACCAATTAATTCCTTATATGACGCTGCATCCAGTAACGAATTCACCTCATCAGGGTTTGAAATCTTGAGTTTGATCATCCATCCCTCACCGTAAGCATCGGAATTCACCAACTCAGGCTCACCTTCCAGTTTCTCATTAAACTCCAGGACCTCTCCGCTAAGTGGCATAAACAGATCAGACACGGTCTTTACGGCTTCCACTGTTCCGAAAACATCACCATGATCAATCGATTCTCCCACAGTTTCGATTTCTACATAAACGATATCACCCAGCTCTCCTTGTGCAAAGTCTGTGATGCCTACAGTAGCAGTGTCACCATCTATTTTCACCCACTCATGGTCCTTGGTGTATTTCAAATCCTCAGGTATGTTCATTATTTGAAAAAGTTATAAGTCATTTAATGCTGCCAAAAATAAGTTGCTTTTGCGGAATGCAGAAATATTATTGTGCTAAACTAAACCTGACCTGGAAACCAAACGCTGTTGTACGTCTTGGGAAGCTTCCAATTCGTGGATTCACAATAGATCTTTCAAAGTATGCAGTCACATTTAGCCGTTTGTTGTACTTATAATCCAGGGTAGGGCGGAATCGAATGTTGGTATCCCCGTTGGTGATCTCAGGATCTTCGCTGATTTTTCGCTGAATGGTTTTACTATCGGTCACTGAAACAGCAGTACGCAGCGTCAATTCATTTTGTAAAGTAACCTTTCTTCCCCTGATCCTGAACGGGATGGTATATTCGGTTTTTGCCACTGAAAAATCCATCGTCACATTATTTCTCTTTGTTTCAGCTATCTGTGAATTACTTAGATTGAGTGACAGTGTTCTTTCTTTTTTATAGTCAAACTTAATGGACATCTTATTCTTTGTTCGGATGTTGAGTCCTATGAATGGGGCGAATTGTTCTGTAATAGAAACTTGATTTACGACATATACAGGTTGCAATTGGTTGTTTTCTATATTCAGCTTGGAAAACGGGTAATCGGTTATTCTGTTATCCAGGGCCACTTCAATATCATCAAAACTAAAATTACTCACATAATTATTTACCGCATACACTGACCGATAAGAGTGTGTAAGGTTTATTGAAGAGAAAACCTCACTCAATTTCGGGATTTTTGATAGTCCCGCATAATCCAGTCTCCAATTTGGAATCGGAATGGTTGGAAAAGGATTGAGATTAGTGCTACTGGCATTTTGTCCGGTATATGCGGCTAGAAATGCAGGCAAAAGTACATCTTGTGCAATGGTATCATAAATTGCTCCCTCTGGGGCTACTTCATTATTTAACCGTTGATTAATGATTTCAATATTTTCTTCAAATTGAGTGAAGGCCTCTGAACTAAAGTCCTTGCCTGTCTTTTCAAAAGCAGTCTTTATGGTACTGACAGATAAGGAATAAGCTCCTGATCTGGAGGGTGTTATAGAAATAAAACCACCATCCCCATCTGGCCCGGCATCATTAAGCCATTTGTAAACCTCCTGGAAATTCCCTGAAATGTTTCTGTTTGCATCGAGCTGAACCCTGAAATCCTTGAAGGGTTCTATACTGGCCTGGACACCAATGGTTTCAGTTCGGTTTTGCATGAATGGGTTATTCATAAACTCATTTTCTATCAACCATCCATTATCTCCTGCCCTAAATCGAACATTTGGATCCTGGGAGCCAAACAAAAATGGGACTCCCGGAGCATTCCAGCTACTATCCAGCCCAAATAAGAACGGCCGGTAGGTTACGCCAGGGAGCGTTGTTGCTTCGTTGAGGGAATAGTTCAACTTCACACTTCTCACACTCATCATTAATCTGGCAATGCCCTTAAGTGCCTTAAAGTCTCTGGTTTTAACTGTATCAGCTCGTGATGGAGGTCTTCCTCTTCTTCTGGGTGGAGAATTGATATCCTTGAGGAATTGCACTTTATTATAAAGTGTCACCATATCAATGCCACCGGTAATGGTGGTGTTTCTGTTGTTTTGTATAATACTCCCCACGCTATCCAGGTAATCGACACTTCCGGACGTCCAGTTATATCCAGCCTGGTATCTTCCACTGGCTGAGACCCAATCTGTAAATGGTATTTTGTCCAGTGGTGCTGAAAAATTGGCACTTACATTTTGGTCAAACTGCCTCATCCTTCCAAAATTCTTGATGTTTTTAGTGATTTGCTCCATGGCATCAGAATCAATCTCCCCGTCTGGCTCATCAATGATGGCATTCACATTCGCCCCATAGTCAAGGGAGAGGTTTTTCATCAGGTTCCACTTCATGGCATAAGACCTGTCTAGGTAGAACGTCTTAATGTACCTGGCTGTGTCCAGCGGGGAATAATCAATCGGATCTCTGTTTCTAATCACCCTGAAGTTTCTATTGAGATCGGCCCTTACCGAGATATTGTTAGGAACCGGATTGAAATTCATGTCTTTGATTAATTGAAAATAAGGACTACTAAATGCCTCACTGTCTTTAAAAGGCTCTATGTACAGGTCACCAAATTGATACTGGTATCCTGCTCCATAGTTAAATCTTTTATCGAAGTACTCTGCTTCTACCAATCCGCTACGAATGGTTTCTGCATATGCATAGTCAAAACTCAGGTTTTCAATGTCGTAAACATGTGAAACTGCGTCTTCTTTGACTTTTTCTTTATGAAGGTTTGAAACATTTATACTTCGCGTGGTGCTTTTTTCCTGCACGATGCTTTTCAAGGCTTCCTGCTCCTCTACAGTTTCAAGGTTATCCAAAGAGACGTCTAAAGGGATATCCGGATCTGTCGGGTCGAACCGAGGTGTTTTGAGGACATTTTCGTAATTCAGCGTGACAGGTATTTTTATTCCATGATTACCTGGAAGCAACTTATGGGCCTGTACAGTGGTATTTATCCGATTTGTAATTGTTTCAAATCTCGAACGCTCAATAATGTTTTGTTGTAATCCACCAAACCCGATACTTTCATAGCTGGTGGAAGCGGAAATATTTGCGAAATCAGCGAGATTAGTATTTAAGCTTGCTTTAGCAGCCCAGCCTTTGGTGCGGTCAAAATCAGTAACTCTTAGTTCATTGGCCCAAATACACACTGACTTAGGTGCTGCATCATCACTTTTCGGATTTCTAACCCCTATATAAAGTACCCTTACAGCGCTCAGCTTAGGGTCTCCGATTACCTTAAGATTATATCTTCCATTTTCTGATGGCCGCATAAAGATCCTTTGCGGGTCCCATTGAGTCCGGTTACGCAAGTTCTTTAAGGCATATAATTCATCGAATGATAGATCGATTTCATTCTCCAGAGGCCAAACCGCCCTTCTTAACGCATCTTCGGTTGTAGGTAGTGCATTATTGTCTGTAATTTTTAATGGCACTTCAATTTCATAATACTCACTTCCTGCTCCTAACCTTAAAAATGCCGTGACCTCATCATCAAGAATCACTTCATCATTTTGTGCTTCAGCATGCAAAAACATCTTTAATCTTCCATAATTCACCAGGTCCAACCCACCCTGTTCAACCAGGTTTTTGAATACAGCTCTTGCATCCTGATCCTGCAGGTCTTCTACACAAATCCTGATAGATTGCTCATTGTTTCTTCTGTTGATAGTAGTGGTATTGTCCTGATCTCGGTTTAGCCCAGGAGGAATCACATAGGGTGATTTACCAGGAACAACCTGTCCATTTTCTTCTATACTGACTACCGATACGTCAAAATCAGATACTGAAGGGTCGGGAATTTCATTAAAGCCGGGTTCATTAAGTGGCTTATCATATTTACGCCATTGACTCCCAACCATTTGAAATTTTGCCATTCTAAGCACCACTGGCTCTTCCCATCCGGTAAGATAAAGCCTATAAAATCTAATATCTGAAAGGCTAGGGTTGCTGCCGAATATCCTCGTTGGATTTGAAACTGGTATCCTGAATAAGTACCAAGTCGCATTAGTGTGGGGAACGTTTACCTGATCAATAATATTCTGAGATCCCACCCTAAGCATTCCGGGCTCTAACCTTATTCGATATTCAAAGTATTGTTCGGTCGACGATACGCCATTATCGCCGAATAAGTCCTCTTTGTCTGGCTCGTTTGAATAAGCAGGCACAAAATTGCCATTGCTTGTTGCTCCAAGAGGGGAATTATTTTGATGGCCATTGAAGTTTTTATATCGCTCCACAATACCTGCATCAGCTGCATCCAAATCTTCACCCAGGTAGTAGTGGAAATTATCTCCTGAAGGATCAGCTTCAATCCTTGCCCTGGCGGGTGTATTAAGACCAGCCACTGCCGCCATAAAATCCGGGAAATTTGAAACCTCATCTTCATCCTTCAAACCGTCAAGTCCTACATCCTGGTTGGCCCTTGCCACTGGGTCATTGGGAAGGAAGTCAGTCAGGTAACTTTCCGTTGGGATTCTACCCCATTCATTTTGGCTGGTTTTATTGACATCATAATCTTCAGGAAGTCCCTGTTCAAATGAATGTCTGTCATCCCTGAGCACGTCCTCTGATACAGACCCAATATTAAATACCAGCTCACCGCCAGTAGTATTGTTCCTATTGAATATCCCATCTCGCACCACACCATTTGGTCCATCAATAAAAGGATCCAGAAGCCAAAATTCAATATACTCTATATTGTTGAACTCAAAGTTGGTATTGTTGGTATTGGCTCTGCTAATTGCCCCGAAATTAGATTCAGGGTTAGGAAGCAGCCCGTCTGGTGTCAGGTTCGGGTTATAGTTGTAAGGTCCTCTTTCATGGGGAAAATAGGCCAAATCGAATAACCTTTCTATCGTAACTATAGGCTGTACGTCCCTTTGAGTAAAGATTTCCTGTGTTATTACCGACCTCTCATAGTGGTTATTTAAATCTTCACCTGTTAAATTACTTGGAGTCAATCGATTATTCACACGATAAAACACACTTTCGTCTACCGTGTACCAGGCTAGCTTTGCCCTACGATAATTGGTTTCCAGTACTGGAGCTGAAGGGTCATAGAATTGATTGTTATCTGTGACTGGAGTAGCCCCAAGTTTCCAACTTTGGTACGCCCCCAGGTTGATCGGTGTGAATGCATTTTCAAAATCCTCTATGTATGAGGTGCTTTCTCCGTCCACAACATTTGATGTACCTGGAATTAACTGAGCGAATTCCGCGCTAAAACTAATATTTGATTTTTCCTTAGTACTCAACAATGGCAAAAAGTCCACCATCTTGGTAAGGAATCTGGACTCTCCCGAATAGTTGATATCAAACCCATATTTAGTATTACTAAGCGGCTCGTTTCCAATAGAAAACCTACTTATTCCCCCTGGTCTTTCGTTTAACCGAAGTAATGTTGCTCCCGCATTGAAATTATCATTAAAAATATACTCCGCTCGTAATCCAGTGAGCCATTTGGTCTGAAAATTGAATAAATCAGTCTCTTCAAATTCAATTGTAATGTCCTGGCAAGAGTTTAATATCTGATCATTGATCACCACAAATTGATTGAAATCCACACGGAAATCGATTCCTGGTCTGAGCCTTGTACTACCCATTCTCGCCACAATGGATTCCGGGGGAATGTTAAAACCAGGCAGCTGTGTACGATCGGTAGAGTAAGTCCTTCTGCCTCCTCTTGAGCCAGAGCTACCTGAGGATTGTCCCCCTACAATATCAAGTCTGTAAAAATCTTTATCACTGATGTTGGAGGCTGTTATTTGCAGTTCATCATATATTTCATCAAATACATATTTTTCTATCAGCTCCTCCTCATTTTCATCAAAAAGATCCCTTAAATTATCACCAAATGGTTCAAGTATTGGAAAAACAATGTTCCCTTCATAAATAGTAATATTTTCAATTGCGTCAAAAAAGCCGTCTGGTTGATTATCATTGTTCTGGTTTAGCCTATCTAGTTGAAGTAATTGCAAAAGAGGTTGTGTAGCCGTATTTCTTCCTTCAGGTATACTATTATTGACCAAACTTGAAGTAAAATCTTCATACATCAGTTGCATGGACAAATCAGCCCCTCTTCCTCCTGCCTGGTATACATTCTTCATCATGAGATCCCAGGTAGGATGACTTGGTTGACCATTGGGAGACCTAATAAGTTTTAGGAAAATGACTTC
The DNA here is from genome assembly GCA_965243755.1 of Cyclobacteriaceae bacterium. Classification (GTDB taxonomy): domain Bacteria; phylum Bacteroidota; class Bacteroidia; order Cytophagales; family Cyclobacteriaceae; genus JANSWY01. The sequence continues at coordinate 278,611 of CBDEVW010000005.1, read as the reverse complement.
ATCATCTCTCCTACCCTGATAGTCTTGTGCAAGTTCGCCTACTTTGTACCTTTGCCCATTATAGGTATATTGATAGGATACAGCCACCATCTGACTAGGGTTTAAACTACTTCTAAGAGACAGGAATCCTGTAATTGGGTTAATTGAATATTCTCCCACATCTAATTTTCTTGCCTGAGCCCTCACAAAGTCGATATCCTCTTCCAGACCCCATCCTCTGAGAATTGAAACTACCTCATTCACATTTCTTAACCTGGGATCAGATATCATGGAATTGAACAGGTTATTCGCAGCGTTATTTGCTACCTCGCTATCAACTCCTTCTCCAATTTGGGGGATATCTTTCCTATTGATCATTTTACTCTCACCCAAATCCGTAAGCGCAACAACCTCCCTTAAGCTCCTGGTGTCGTTATTACCAATAGTTAGTTGCCAAACTTCAACTCTTCCCGCATCCACCTGAAGACTCCCATTATTGATCAATGGATACCGACTTAGCCATTTTTCATAATTATCTCTGAAAAAATGTCCCAAAAAGAAATGTTGGAACTCAGCATATTCCCATGCTCTTTTTTTATTGACATTATCATCTGTCCCTCCTCCGGCAATCCCGGTATTGCCACCGCCAGTTTGAGCGTATGAGTTAATTTCACATGGATTAAATCTTTTTGTGTTTAAAGTACCCTGCTGCCTTGAAGCCACACCTGTTACAAATAATTTCCCAAATTGTAACTGCGTTTTAACACCAAACAAACTTTGTGCTCCTGTCATTAAACTATTACTCACCGGCATACTGACATTTCCTATTTCAATCTTTTTGATGATGTCTTCGTCAAATCCGGTATACTCAACCTTCATGTCATTTTGAAAATCGAAAGTATTGTTGTTATCAAAATTGGCGGTCACGGCAAGCTTCTCCCCTATCTTACCCACCACGTTCATACTGATCTGCTGATCAAAATTGAAACTACCATTCCTCTGTCTCCTAATTGATACCGATGGGTTTTCATTGCGCTGATAACGACCACCAAAATCCAGATTGACAAACCCATTAGGTTGGATATCGACATAATCTCCACCAAAAATCCGATCAAATACAGGACTGATATAAAGTTTTGGGATAAGCCTTCTGCCACTTACAGCACTTTCCCCGTCCAGCCCCAGGGACTTGTCTTTCCAATAGTCACGAATGAGCTGACTGGTATGGTAGCGGTTAAACTCCTCGAAGCTCATGGCACTAGTGGGCCTGAAATTGATATCACCTATCTTCTCATAGATGGTGTAATTCATTGCCGTGTCAATCTCTACATCCAGCTTCAGGCTTGCCGGATCCTGCAATACCAATGGTGACTTGCTGGTTCTGTTGGAAAAAGGATCTCCAAATCTGTCGGTGGGTTGAAAAGTTGGTTGCTTACTTGGCTCATACGGCAGGTTGGCGACTGAATCTGCTGAGTCCAATCTACTGGTATCCTGTGCCAGAAATGAAGCAGAATAGTCGTAATGAACCATACCATTCCCTGCATGGGAGCTCCAGGCTGAGATAAGGATAGGTGTTATAAATAGTAGTGCTATGTAACTTTTTACTCTTAGCAAAATAGGTTAGTGATCATGCTCGCTTTAGCGCCAGTTTTATTAATTCTTCTATTTCAATTTGATTTCCGTGTTCTTTGAGTATCACCCTGATGTTCTTTTCCGCCACCGGCTTTCCAATACCCAGAGTTGTCAAGGCGGATAACGCTTCATCAAATAAAGTATTGTTTGCCTGAGGGATCAATTCTGCCGATTTATCCAATAATCCCTCTTTTTTCATTTTGTCTTTCAATTCCAAAATGATTCGCTGTGCGGTTTTCAGTCCAATACCCTTTACTCCCTGGATGACTTTTACCTGTTCGTGAATAATAGCATACTGCAACTCCTCCGCAGATAATGAGGAAAGGATCATCAGACCGGTACTCGGTCCTACTCCAGATATGGAGATTAAATCCAGAAACCTCTTTTTTTCGGCCAACTCAAAAAATCCATACAGCGTATGGGAGTCTTCTTTCACATGTAGGTGGGTATGCAACTTACAGCTATCGAGTGTTTTTACACTCGAAAAGGTGTTGAGTGAAATCTTCACTTCATACCCAAGCCCCTGGATATCCATCACCAGATGGGTGGGGTCCTTTACAGCAATTTTCCCTTCTATATAGGCAATCATTTTTTCTGATAACTTCCTGCGGACTGTGCATCTACAACAGCTGTAGCTGTCATATTTACAATCTCCCGCACCGAACTTCCAATCTGCAATACGTGGACAGGTTTTTTCATTCCCATCAGTAACGGACCAACGGCTTCAGTGCCAGCCAGCTCCATCAGCAACTTGTATGCAATATTTCCGGACGCCAAATTAGGGAAAATTAATGCATTTGCAGTGGTTCCACTCAAAGAACTGAATGGATAGGTCTCTTCAAGCAATTCTTTGTTCAAAGCCACATTCGCCTGAAGCTCTCCATCTATGAGTAATTCAGGCCACTTTTCTTTGGCTATTCTAACCGCTTCTGCAGTTTTACTTGGTACCTCTCCTTTGGCCGAACCAAAATTGGAATAAGACAATACTGCAATCCTTGGCTCATAATCGAAAAACCGTACCGCTCGTGCTGTGAGCCCTATGATTTCAACCAACTCCTCCACAGTGGGGTCAAGGTTTACCGTGGTATCGGCAAAAAATATTGGTCCTCTGTTGGTATTGATAATGTAAAGTCCTGCTACCCTGCTAATTCCATCTTCGGCTCCAATAATTTGAAGTGCGGGTGAAATCGTTTTAGGATAGTCATTATTCAAGCCTGAAATCAACGCATCAGCTTCACCGGTATCTACCATCATGGCGCCAAAATAATTTCTGCTGCTCATGTATTTTTTGGCCAGCTTAAACGTAATCCCCTTTCTGCTTCGCTTTTCAAACAAAAGTTGAGCGTATTCTTTTACCTTCTCTTTCTCTATACGCGGGTCAATAATCTTCACTCCTGTTAGCTCAAGGTTGTTCTCCTGGATCAATCCTTTTACTTTTTCTTCCTCCCCCAGAAGGATTGGAATCGCAATATTTTCATCAACCAATTGTTGAGCTGCCTTAAGGATATTAACATCATCAGCGTCAGCAAATACCACTCGCTTTGGATCTCTTTTGGCTCGGGTAATGATCCTGGACATGAGCCTTTGATCAATTCCAATTCTTTCCCTCAGTTCCTGCTCGTAAGCATCCCAATCAGTGATCTGATGCTGTGCAACCCCTGAATCCATTGCCGCTTTCGCTACTGCAGGCGAAATGGTCGTGATGAGCCTTAAGTCCAATGGTTTGGGAATGATATATTCCGGACTGAATTTCAGGCTCTTTAACCCATAGGCCTTGAGCACTATTTCAGGGACATTCTCTTTGGTCAGGTTGGCAATTGCATTGACAGCTGCCAATTTCATTTCTTCGTTAATACTGGTTGCCCTTACATCCAATGCTCCTCTAAATATATAAGGAAAGCCCAGCACATTGTTTACCTGATTTGGATGATCTGATCTCCCTGTTGCCATGATGATATCATCTCTGGTACTCATTGCGAGATCATAGGATATTTCTGGTTCAGGATTGGCCAGTGCAAAAACTATGGGGTTTGGTGCCATGCTCTTCAAATTCTCAGGGCTCAGAATATTTCCTACGGACAATCCCAGGAAAACGTCTGCACCCACTAACGAATCATTCAGGTCATGCAAATCGAGCTCCGTGGCGTACCTGGCTTTAGACGGAGACAGGTTTTCGCGATCTTTCCTGATCACCCCCTGACTATCCAGCATCACAATGTTTTCCCGCTTTACACCCAGAGATACATAAAGGTCAGTACATGCAATGGCAGCTGCACCGGCACCATTCACTACTATTCTTATTTCACTTATGTTCTTACCATTTAGCTCCAGTGCATTGATTAGTGCAGAACTGGATATAATGGCAGTACCATGTTGATCATCGTGCATTACAGGAATGTTCATCTTTTCCCGCAATTCCTGCTCTATCTTAAAACTTTCAGGTGCTTTGATGTCCTCAAGATTGATCCCACCGAAAGTTGGCTCCAGGGATTTTACAATCTCAATGAACTTGTCCGGGTCTGTTTCATCAATTTCGATATCGAATACATCAATACCTGCAAATTTCTTAAATAAGACCCCTTTACCTTCCATTACAGGTTTTGAAGCCTCCGGGCCAATATCACCCAAACCTAATACTGCTGTCCCATTGGATATTACACCTACCAGGTTTCCTTTGGCAGTATATTTATATACATCTTCTTTCTTTGCTGCAATCTCCAAACATGGGTCTGCAACTCCTGGAGAATAAGCCAGTGCCAAATCTCTTTGAGAGCTTAATGGCTTGGTTGCTACAACCTCTATTTTTCCTGCAGGCTTAGACGAATGAAAGTCTAACGCCTCATTTTTTCTTACCTTACTCATTAGTTAAATGGTGTTTATTTCTGCCCTGCTTTAGCTAACTCAGATGGTGTTTCAAATGTAGAAAGGATTGCGTCCAATTCCATCACAAAGTTCTTCTTATCTCTGTTGGGAGCATAGACATATCCCTCAATGTAATAGAGTTTTCCTTTTGGTTCATCTACGAACACATAGCTAATATACGGGCCTCCTCCTGTGTTATTATTGATCCTCCAAAGCCCTTTATTCTTCAGTGCAAATTTACTTTTGAAGGTGATGGTATCGGTCAGCATTGGAAGAATAGGCTGAGTGGTAATATATAATCGCTCTTTCTCGCTATCCCTCAAATAACTGGAAGTGATCTTTTCCCTCAAATCAACCAAATTGGATAATTGATCCTGTGACGTGAAATCTTCATAGTAGATAAACAGATTTTTATCATAATCCCTGTCTAAAAACCTTATCCAGGAGAAATTCGGTAAATTCTTGGCCATTTGATATCCAAAGGGTATCTGGATGCTATAGCCATGTGATGTCCTCAGGGTTTTCTCAATTTCCTTTTCCCGGGATTTGAATATTTTTGTTTGCAGACGGTCTTTTTCCACCTTATCAAAAATACTTCTTAGGTATTCTGCGTTCTGCTCAACATGATTGGCTAGTATTTCACCATTTTTTGCATACAAATACATCACAACCTGCCCCTTGGCATGCTCATCTTTAGCAAGGCTCATGTATTTGGTGGTATCCCGAAATATCTTTTTCAACGACTCATCAGTAAACAACTGTCTCATCACCTTACTGTCATCAGATTTGTCCTCCAGCGTAGTGACATAGATAAGATTTTTGGTTCTTTTTAATGTGTTATTTAATCTCAGCGGATTGACATGGAGTAGTTTATACATCGGCTCATCCTGTGGAAGGGCTTCTACCGGAACATTGAAAGTCCTTCTGAGTGCTTTACCCGCAGGGCCTGCATATTGGGAGGAGTCCATCACAAGAATTAGCTCACCAATTTCACCATTGGCAGGAGGAAGCAACATATTCTGTCCCCCGTCTCCTGATCCGGATCCACATGAGGTCAGATAAATAGCAAGAATAAGTAAAAGTTGATTTGGTAAATACTTTCTGATCATTTCAAGGTCACATTTCTAGTCAGAGCCCACTAACAGGCGCTGACCTGGTTTTATTCTGTTACTTGTTAGGTTGTTGAGCTGCTTTAGTTTTGTAATGGTAAGGTCTTCAAACATTCTGCTAATATCCCACAGCGTATCCCCCGGTTGTACCTGGTAGAATTTACCATTCTTTACCTCTGCGGGAGGTGTACTTGGGGTTTGAACAGCGGGTTTATTGGAAGCATAGAGATGCCTGGTGTTGTTATTGTATGATGGTAACACCCAAATGTTGAGTCTTTGTCCTACTCTGATCATGCTACCGTTGATATTGTTCCACTTGCGAAGGTCAGAAACCCTCACATGATATCTTTCAGCAATTTTGCCCAACACATCTCCACTTCTTACCCTATAAACAATTCTTTCTCTACCATAAGTACTGCCGGGTGTATTTCTTGCAAGATACTCCAGCCTTTCTTTTCCAACCTTTGAAGCAGTATCGTACAAAAAAGATCGGTTGAGAACGATTGCTTCCTTCATGTCAGTGGGTACCCTCAATGGGAAATTCTTTACATTTTCTGGCAAAGCTCCACGTTTAATGTGGGGATTCAGCTTTAAGAGATCATCCATACATAAATTCAGTTGATCACAGAATGTCTCTAAATGAAAATACTGGCTAACAAGGACTGTGTCATATTCCGGCAGATAGCCAGGATCCGGAACTACCAGGTTGTTCTCAGCTGCATACTTCAGGGTATAAATAATTGCGACATATTGTGGTACATATGATCTTGTTTCTCTGGGCAGGTACCTGTAAATCTCCCAGAAAGTCTTTTTGTACCCGGACCTCCTTATTGCCCTTCTCACATTTCCAGGACCACAATTGTATGCTGCCAGGGCCAGTTCCCAGTCGCCAAACATCGAGTATAGTTGGGAAAGAAACTTACATGCCGCCACCGTTGACTCCACCGGATCCATCCGCTCATCGATATACCAGTCCTGGTGTAGTTTAAAGGAATTTCCGGTATAAGGCATAAACTGCCAGAGACCTGCTGCCCCCACCCTGGAAATGGCATTAGGATTCAATCCTGACTCAACAATTGATAAGTATTTGAGCTCATCAGGTAGACCCCTTTTGGCCAGTTCTTCCTCAAAAATTGGGAAATAGATGTCCTTTCTCTTTAAGATCTGACGAGTATAATCTCTGTCCCGGATAGTAAAGTACTCTATAAAGCTTTGAACTTTTTCATTAAAGTTGAGCGGTACGGTGGACTCTATACAACTCAGCCGGTCTTCAATAAGATCGTAGGAGAGATCAGGATAATAGTCATATGTTGTTCCTGATTCCTGTGCATCAGAATTCCATGCAATTATGACCAGATAGCTGATGATGATAGTTTTCCACGCCTTCATATTTTACCTATTTAACCCTAAAATATACTTAGAAAACGCCAAAAGTTTATCTTCCGTGAAATGTTTTGACATTATTTGTACTCCAATCGGCATCCCGTTCTTGTCTGTACCAAATGGTATTGATATCGCCGGAATACCGGAAACGGATGCCTGAACAGTGTATAAATCTGCCAGATACATTTCCAAACTATCATTAATGGAGCCTAACTCAAAGGCAGTTGTGGGTGTGGTTGGTAAAATTATAAAATCGTGATCTGAAAGTAATTGCTCAGTAGATTCCTTGATTAATCTTCTCGCTTTCTGCGCTTTAGTATAAAAAGCATCATGGTAGCTGGCACTCAATACAAAAGTACCAAGCATGATTCTACGCTTCACTTCCTCACCAAATCCTTCGGTCCTGGTAAGTTTGTACATTTTCTCCAGGTTATTACCATTTGGAGACCTGTAGCCATATTTCACCCCATCGTACCGACTAAGGTTTGAGCTGGCTTCCGCGGTAGTAAGGATGTAATAGGTAGGAAGCAAATAATCCAGCATTGAAAAGTGCCCCTCTTCCACTGAAATACCATCAGTTCTCAACAAGTCAAGCACCTCATTTACTTTGGCTTTAATTTCCTCGTTTAGTCCTTCCGCCAAAGTTTCCTCAATGTAGGCCACCTTATATTTGGACACATCCTGTCTCAGGCTTGTGAAGTAAGCAGGAACGGGCTCCTGAGAAACAGTGCTGTCAAATTCATCTTTACCTGACATGATCTCCATAACAATTGCCGCATCTTCAATCGATTTTGAAAGTGTGCCAATGGTATCGAAAGAACTGGCATATGCCGCCAGACCATATCTGGAAATTCTTGAATATGTAGGTTTCAGTCCGATTACCCCACAGAAAGCAGCTGGTTGCCTAACTGATCCCCCTGTGTCAGTCCCTAACGAAACCTGGCACATATCCATCTGTACAGCCACCGCAGAACCACCAGAAGATCCTCCCGGAACCTTTGTCGGATCGGATCCATTTTTTACAGGACCAAAAGCTGAGTTTTCATTGGATGATCCCATCGCAAACTCATCACAATTCTGTCTTCCAATGATTATCGCATCTTCATCTAATAGTCGCTGAACAGCTGTAGCCGTAAACTGTGATTGAAAACCGTCAAGAATCTTGCTGCCGCACTGAAGACCATGATCTTTGTAGGCCAACACATCTTTTATTCCAACCACAAGTCCAGCTAACCGACCAGCAGTACCTTCGAGTATCTTTTTATTAATCTCCTCTGCTGCTGCAAGCGCCTCCTCAGCATATACTTCAAGGAATACATTGAGGTCTTTGTGTGCTTCAATTTGATTAAGGTGGTGCTGAACTAATTGCGCACACGTAATTGTGCCATTTTTAATATCCTCCTGGATCAGAGGAAGTGATAGGTAATTTTTCAAAATTTGAAAATCTTATTTCTCGCTCTTTGAACCGTCTTCTATCTCATTTTTGATCTCCTTCGTTGCATCCTTGAATTCTCGGATTCCTTTTCCAAGTCCTCTCGCTATTTCAGGGATCTTTTTCGCTCCAAAGAAAATAATGACAACTAAAGCGACAATTATCCACTCCCATCCTCCGGGAAAACCAAATGCTAATATAGTTTGCATAAGTATCTTCTAATTATTTGAAAATAAAATGTAAAGATAAATGATAATGTATCGTCAAAACATGGATGTGAGCAATAATTTTGAATTATCGTGGTGTCAGCCACTGCTCTGGGTCCAGTTTTTCTTTATTCTTCCAAATTTGGAACTGAAACTCTGAAACTCCCTGGTTATCAGTATATACTTCCCCGATCACATCATTGGCAGCTACTTTCTGCCCTCTTTCTACATTCTTTGTCTTCAGGTTCGTGTAGGTGGTGAAATATTCACCATGCTTAATGATCACAACGTAATTCATTCTTGGGATGTATCGTACCACCGAAACTTCCCCATCAAACACCGCTTTCACAAGTTCATTTTTGTTGGTTTGTATGTTTACCCCCATATTTTCTTCATACTGACCTTTAAGGACGGGGTGCGGGTGTTTCCCAAACTTCATGCTCACAAAGCCTTTCTCCACCGGCCAGTCGAGCTTCTTTTTGTTTTCTTCGAATAACGTAGATACAGACACACTGGCAACACCAGGAGCTTCTGCCCTGGTCCGCTCCATCTCTGCTTTCACGATATCCGCAATCATTTGATCAAACTTGGCAACCAGCTTCTTTCGGTCGTCCAGTTCTTTTTTCAACTGCTTTTCTTTGCCGCTTAGCTTTGCAATCAGTTTACTCTGTTTTGATTTCAGGCTGATCAACTTCTTATTTTCTTTTAGTTGCTCATTAAGAAGTTTATCCTGCTCTTCCTTTTTCTGCACAACCTCATCCCTTTGTCGTTGAAGTTCTGCACTTACAATTTCGATCTCTTTTGCGGTGGTCTTTCTTGCCTGGGCGTATTGTTCCAGGTATTTCATTCTTCTAGTGAGCTGATTAAATGTGCCTGAAGAAAATAAAAATGTCAGTTTACTTACTCCCGAGCTGCTTTTGTAAGAAGAATAAATCATATCGGCGTACTCAGCTTTCAGTGCTTCAAGGTCTTTGTTAAGTGCATTGGAAACAATGGTGAGATCACTGATATCTTCATCCAGAAACCTGATTTCAGCGGTGATTGATTCAATAAGTGCTTGACGTGCCTTGATCTGCTGGTTGAGTGCCCTCAGTTGCCCCAGAGAAGTTTGTTTTTCCAGTTCTGTTTCCTGAAGAATCTTTTGAGCTTCAATTATTTTGGACAGGTTTTCCTTCTTCTCTTTCTCTAACTGGGCTCTGCTTTTTTGAGCGATTACCTGAAGAGACGAGAATGTTAGGAAAATGATGATGCACCCTGTTAATATTTTACTTGAGAACATATCTCTGAGGAATATTAAATGGAAATCTCAGTGGTTTTTTCTCTAAGGTGGCTTTGTTAAACACAATATTAACGATTGTTTCCCTATTTCTATTCTCTTTCTGATCAAAATAGAGGAACCTGGAGTCTACTTCATAGGGCAACAGCTGGTCTTCTATCTGCTGAAAATTGGCATAATTGACCACCAACGAGCTACCTGATTCTGAATCTTTTATTAACAATTTTTCAATTTTTCCTGATTGCTGGCCAATGTAATTATCAAACAGAAACCTGCCTACTTTTTGTTGATAGTGGTAATAACTATCCTTCTTTGTTACATTTTCCGCTTTGTACGGGAAAATTAAATTGCCAATAATTGCCGATTCTATCAACCCATAATTCAAATCAATTTGAAACTGTTGACTAAGCTCCTCAAATGTAAAAATGGAATAGGTCTTTTTGATTTTATCAATTACCACCAAAGAATCTTGTGTGACAATTCCGCGGGAAGCCTCAATTCCGAGTCCAGGGGTGATAGAAAACCAAATGATACTGTCCTTTCTTATCCTAATATTCGTGGTGGCATTAACATCATTTTTACCATCCTGATAGTCTATTTTCACCTTGGCTGATAAATGTTCAAACTCCGCCTCAGTGACTTTGAGTCCTCCGTTAGTAGGCCCAAACGTGTAAATGTTTCTTTTACATGCTCCAAACAGCAAACATGTCAAAAGCAATAAATAGGTGACTTTATTCATATAGCTTTCGGTCGGCAATTTTCTTGTCTATCAATTTCGAGGCTTCTCCTACACTTCGTGCCTTTTCCCATTGCTCAATTGCTTCATTTTTTTGGCCCAATTTAAACAAAACATCACCATAATGTTCAAAAATTATTCCACTGGTCTGTGATTTCTCAGCGGCTAACTGTAAATATTTTTTTGCGTCCTTGTATTTTCCCATCTTATAAAGCACCCATCCATGGGTATCCAGATAAGTGGGATTGTCTGGAAATCTCTTCACTAATTGCTCTGACATGTTAAATGCCTTCTCAAGCTTTTCCTCCCTCAGCGATAAATAATAGCTGTAGTTATTCAAAGCATATTGGTTCCCCGGTTGATGCCGTAGAGCCGTCTCAAACGCCTCATCAGACTTTTGGTAATCTCCTGTACTATTATAAGCGTCCCCCAGCTGTCCAAAAAATACTGCTGCCAAATCTGGATTCACTCTGGCGTACTTGGAGCCTTGTTCCAAAACCGCAATGGCCATCTGATAGTCCTGATTCAACAGATGTGCACTCCCCTGATAAAAATATAGTATTGCCTGATTGGGGAAAACTTCAAGAGCCCGCTCCGCATGTTTTACTACTTCACTATAATTCTTTCTCTCATTCTCTATATTAATGACATTTTGCCATACACTAAAATTGGTATCATCCTTTTCTATTGATTTAAGATAGCTCTCCAAAGCCTTCTGCGGATCTCCAAGTTTGTAGTACATGTCTCCCGCAATGGCAAAGGATTGAAAACGATCGGGATGGGTTTCTTGCAATACCTTAATCAATTCTTCTACATGGGACTGAATGGTGTCTTCAGGCAGGAGTTCAATGAATGCTGCCAATACCTGGAGTTTTTGTTCGTATGCCAGGTAGCCACTGTAAAATGGAATTTCAAGGTTCCTGAGTGCTGCGCTGTATTTCTTTTCTTTTTTATAGAGCTCAGAAAGCGTAAGGTAAGATCTGGGACTATCGGGATTAATTTCAATGGCCCTTTCTATGATCTCAATTGCTTTTTCATTTTCAGAACGGTTAATGAGTAGATTGGCGTATTCGAGCATGCTTTCTTCATCCTCTTTGGCTTCAATCAAAGCTTCCCATTCAGCGTAGAGTTCTTCAATTCGTCCCAGTTTTAGGTAAATTTTCTGCTTCTCCCTGGTGACTTCAATCTGTTTACCATAGTAATCCTCTACCTTATTGTAGGTTTCAATAGCCTTGTCAAAATCACCACTGTATTGATAGATCAGGGCCAAATCGTACAGGTAATCTTCATTACCCGCAAACCTCCGGAAGATTTCTTCATAGTGCTCTGCGGCGACTGGATAATTACCCAGTTGAGTTTGCAGGTTGGCATTAAGCAGATGATAGTATTTGTTATCAGGATCAAGTTCCAGGGACTTCATTGCTCCTGGTAGCGCTTTGATCAGTTCTCCGTTTTTTATGTAAATTTCTGAAAGCTTGAAATGAGCTGCTGCATTACCCGGATCTACCTCAAGAGACCTGGAAAACATTTCAATTGCCTTGGCATAGTCCTCAATCAGAAAGAATTTTTCACCTTCTATAAAGTAGAATTCTGCCTGATATTTTTCATCATCCGTTAGCTCTTTCTTTACCCCTTTTTTGAGCTTTTTCTTTTGACCGCTGATATTGTCATGAATAAACAGGGATAGGCAGAATAGCAATATAAAACTTTTCCTTGGCAGCATCTTAACCTTCAACTTCGTTATAATCACCAATACTTACATCCATTGGTGTATTTTGAAAGATAACGAATTTTCCAACCATTGAGTTTGTCATATTAGTATTTGCAACCCTGGTGTGATCTCCTATGATGGAGTTTTTAACAATTGACTCTGAAATTACAGCGCCATTTCCAATACTGACATGAGGACCAATAACAGAATTGGTAACTTTCACTCCTGCTCCCAGGTAGACAGGATCGATTATAACTGAGTCTACTAGTTCCACAGTTTCATGAATTAACTTCTGATCCTTAATAAACTCGAGATATCTTCTGTTAGTATCCACTGTAGCCTTTTTATTCCCACAGTCAAGCCATTCCTCTACTTCACCTGGCTTAAACTGAACGCCCCTTTTCTTTAAGTTTTCAAGCACCACTGTTAGCTGATATTCCCCGCCAGACATGATCCTGTTATCTATCAGATTTTTAATTTCATCGTGTAATTGTTCCCCATCTTTAAAGTAATATATACCTATGATGGCCAGATCGCTGACAAAGTCCTTTGGTTTCTCTACAAAATCTGTAATCGTATTATTTTCATCAATTTTAACTACTCCAAATGCGCTTGGGTCCTCCACTTGCTTTACCCAAATAATGCCATCACTATTGGAATCCAGTACAAAATCGGCTTTAAATAAAGTATCTGCGAATGCAACAATCACCTTTTCTTTGAGCAACTGTTTTGCACAATAGATCGCATGAGCCGTTCCCAATGCTTCACGTTGATAGCATATATGTCCAGTGGCTCCAATACTACTGGCAATATCTAATAGTGAATGTTCCACTTCTTCACCAAAATCGCCAATAACAAATGCAATGTTTTCAATTTTTTCATCGCATATACCAGCAATATCCAACACCAGCCTCTCCACGATTGGCTTTCCGGCTATAGGAACAAGTGGTTTGGGTGTTGTCAGTGTATGAGGCCTTAGTCGTTTGCCTCTTCCTGCCATCGGAATAATAAGATTCATATAGATGATTTAATCAAAAATGTGCACAAAAATAGGGATTTACCTTTTCAATATTTGAGGAAGACTAATTTTCTCAACTTTTAAAATGATTACAAATGTACCTATAAGTATCAGATTAGCAACCAGTATGGAGGCAATACCCTCCAGAGGATTCAGGTGATAGATCGCAAGTGCGGATACAAACATTACGAATATGTAGACCAGGTCCTTCACCAGAAAATAAGGAACATGAAAATATTTCTGCCCAATGCCGTAACTCAGAATCACCATAATCATGTACGACAGGACTGTAACGTAGGCACTCCCCATATATCCAAATATTGGAATCAGCAACCAGTTCCCTCCAAAAGTAATAACCGCACCGATAGCGGAAATGTAAGCTGCCCATTGGGTACGGTCAGTCAGTTTGTACCACACCGATAAATTATAGAAAACCCCTAAAAATAATCCTCCCAACAAAAGGTATGGAACTACATCCAGACCATCCCTGTAAATTTGCTGTCTTAAAAACAGGAAACCTAAAGACTTCAAATTGATCACCACAGCAAACAATAAAAAACATGCAAAAACTACATACCCATGCATCACCTTAGCGAAGAGTTTGGGCGATTCCTTTTCTTCAGCCTGAGAAAAGAAAAATGGTTCCGCGGCATATTTAAAAGCCTGGATAGATAATACCATGAAAATGGACAACTTGTAACAGGCACCAAAAATACCCAATGCGTCAAGGTTGGTTATGCCATCATAAAACCCCTCTGGCAGCCTGAATTTTAAAATTGCCCTGGAAAGCATTTCATTGGTTACTCCAGCAAGTGCTGTAAACACAAGCGGAATTGCATAACTAAAAATTTTGTGTAATCTGGTCCTGGATAAAACTGGCCGGAAATGAATGAGCTTATCAAAGAGTAAAACAATGAATAACCCATTGGCTATGAGGTTAGAAATGAAAACGTAACCCACACCAATCGATGGGTCATAAACTTTTACAAATGCAGTGCCGGGCCACACCAACTCCCAATAAAAGAATAGATTTAACCCAATATTTATAGCAATATTGAACAACTTAATACTAGCAAACCGCAAAGCTTTACCTTCCAACCTGAGCTTTGCAAAAGGTATGGCAACAATTGAATCAATAGCCATAATTGCAGCCAACCAATAGACATAGTTCTCCTGACCTTCGTACCCTATAAAATTGATAATCGGTGTAGCCGCTATTGCCAACAATCCGGAAATAACAAGTGCCAATACGACAATTATGGTCTGAATTTGATTGAACAAAGCATCGCCCTTACCTTTAGAAGAAAACCTGAAAAATGTTGTTTCAAGCCCAAAAGTATATATGACGTTCAGAAAAGCTACATATGCATATAGTTCTGTGACAACACCATATTCGCTAAGTGTGAAAAATGAAGTGTAATAAGGAACCAGAAGATAGTTGAGGGCTCTGCCAAGAATACTGCTTATACCGTAAATTGCAGTCTGACCTGCAAGTTTCCTGATTTGCCCCATGTAGAGTCAATTACTCCCCTTTAAATTCAGCTTTTCTTTTTGTTAAAAAAGCTTCTGTTCCCTCTTTGAAATCTGCCGTTCCCGTACATCTGGCAAATGCATTAGCCTCTGTCTGATAACCGTTCTCGTCAGATTTGTAAACTGCATTGACACAATCTACCACTAACCCGATGGCAATAGGAGCTTTTTTAGCTATTTTAGAGAGTATTTCAGTTGCCTTTTCGGTGGCTTTTGCTTTATCCAGTTCCACATGATTAACCAGCCCCAGCGCCTTCGCCTCTTCTGCACCAATCATATCGCCAGTCATCATTAATTCAAAAGCCTTTCCCTTACCAACGTGTTGTGTAAGGCGCTGTGTACCTCCATAACCTGGCACAATTCCCAGGTTGACTTCTGGCTGTCCGAATTTAGCACTGGCTGTCGCGACACGCATATGACACGCCATCGCTAACTCACAACCTCCGCCAAGAGCAAATCCATTTACAACAGCAACCACAGGCGTATGGCAGTTCTCAATCATTTCAAAAATTTCCTGACCACTTTCAGCAAATTTCCGGGCATTCATTTCATTGAGCCCAGACAATTCCTTTATATCCGCCCCTGCCACAAAAGCCTTTTCTCCAGCTCCAGTAATAATTACTCCACTGATGTCCCTATCATCATAAACTCCTTGAATGGCAGTTTTCAACTCCTCCAGGGTAGCCTGATTCAATGCATTCAATTTATCTTCTCTGTTGATAATAATGGTCAAAACACCACCCTCTTCAACTAACTTGATATTTTCGAAATCTGCCATAATGATAAAGTTCAACAGTTGCCAAATATACGAGAGACCATATTAAATACAAATGTGTTACTGGACGGAATTAACCATAAGGTTAGAAATAATATCCTGAGTCATGCGCTGCAAATCATAGGCAGGCTTCCAATCCCAGTCTGCTCTGGCATTGGCATCATTGATACTATCTGGCCATGACTGTGCAATCTCTTCCCTGAAATCCGGATTATAGGTAATTTCAAAATCAGGAATTAATTTTTTAATCTCATTTGCAATCTCAGCAGGCGTAAATGACATGCCAGCAATATTATAACTTGATCTGATTTTTATATCCCCGGCATCCGCATTCATGATATCAATAGTTGCCTTTACTGCATCGTTCATATACATCATTGGCAATGAGGTATTGGGCCCGATGTAGCATTCATAGGGTTCTCCTTTTGTTGCCTTAAAAAATATATCTACTGCATAATCCGTAGTACCACCGCCTGGAGCAGACTTATAACCAATCAATCCTGGATATCTCAAGCTCCTGACATCTACTCCATACTTCTGATGATAGTAATCGCACCATCTTTCACCAGCAAGTTTGCTGATACCATAAACGGTGGTTGGATTCATTAATGTATTTTGTGGGGTATTTACTTTAGGTGTATCAGGTCCGAAAACTGCAATACTGCTTGGCCAGTAAACCTTTGTTAAAAGTCCGTCTTTGGCTGCTTCTAATACATTCAGTAAACTGTCCATGTTCAATTGCCATGCAAAGGTTGGATTTTGTTCACCCTTGGCTGATAAGATCGCAGCAAGATGATACACCTCACCAATATTATGTTTCTGAATAATTTCCCTGAAGGCCTTTTTATCCATAATGTCCAGGTTCACAAATGGACCTTCATTTAACAGACCTTTTGGTGAATTGATGTCGGAGGCAATTACCTGGTCGGTTCCATGTACAGCGCGAAGTTGTACAGTGAGCTCAGTTCCTAGCTGGCCACACGCTCCTATGACTAAGATATTCTTCATTAATGTTGTTTATTGAACCACAAAAATAGAATTACTTATACTCAGGTCTAAATAATTTTTGCATTTTCACCATAATCAGGAGTAAATGAAGTGTAAATTTGGCGCTGAAAATATCGCTTTTTAGGTAATGGAAATGTCTTTTGAAGAATATCTGATCAGTAAAAAAATTGACCCTAAAGCATTTAAGCGAAACTCAGGTGATCAATTTGAATCACTTAAAACCTTATTTGAACAGGTACACCCTAATAGCTTTACAGCACAAAAATTATTTCTTATTAACGATATCCGGAGAAGTAACCCACTTAAACAGGAGTCGGAACCAAATGACTCTGCCAGAAAGCAATTAAAACCCAAAGTTAAAATAAGACCTAAAAGTAAATAAACAACATGTACAAATCATTGAAAGCTAAGCTTGAAAAGGAAATAGCTGAGATTAAAGAAGCAGGACTTTACAAAGAAGAACGTATCATTACATCACCCCAGGATGCAGTAATCTCACTGAAGGACGGCAGTGAAGTGATCAACTTTTGCGCTAATAATTACCTTGGCCTATCATCTCACCCAGAGGTAATCAAGGCGGCTAAAAACAGTATCGACAGTCATGGATTCGGAATGTCTTCAGTAAGATTCATTTGTGGAACGCAGGACATTCATAAAACCTTAGAACAAAAAATTTCAGAGTTTCTTGGCACAGAAGATACTATTCTTTACGCAGCAGCTTTTGATGCAAATGGAGGAGTGTTTGAACCACTACTAGGACCTGAAGACGCCATAATCTCCGATGAACTAAACCATGCTTCAATCATCGACGGGGTTAGGTTATGTAAAGCCCAGAGATATAGATACAAAAACAATGACATGGAAGACCTTGAGGCCAAACTAAAGGAGGCTTCTGGTGCTAAATGTAAGATAATTGTAACTGATGGCGTCTTCTCCATGGATGGTACAATTGCACAGTTGGATAAGATTGTAGCATTGGCAGAGAAATACGACGCTGTTGTCATGTCTGACGAATGTCATTCCACAGGCTTTATGGGCAAAACAGGGAGAGGTGTCCATGAGCATTGTGGAGTAATGGGTAAAATGGATATTATTACGGGAACACTCGGTAAGGCACTTGGTGGTGCATCGGGAGGGTTCACTAGTGGTAGAAAAGAAATTATCGAAATCTTAAGGCAAAGGTCAAGACCGTACCTGTTTTCAAACACTTTGGCACCATCCATTACAGGAGCTTCAATTGCAGTTCTGGATATGCTGAGCTCTACCACCGCATTGCGTGACAAATTAGAAGAAAATACCAGGTACTTCCGTTCGGAGATGACAAAAGCAGGTTTTGACATCACTCCAGGCCAACACCCAATAGTACCAATTATGCTGTATGATGCCGTTTTGTCTCAAAAAATGGCAGCACATCTCCTGGAAAAAGGAATCTATGTGATTGGTTTCTATTATCCTGTGGTTCCAAAAGGAAAGGCAAGAATAAGAGTGCAGCTGTCTGCTGTCCACGAGCGACAACATCTCGATCGTGCAATCGAAGCATTTACTGAAGTCGGAAAGGAACTTGGAGTAATTAGCTAGGCGTTACTTCAGCCTTTTTTTCCTCTTTGGCTTTTTCAAGCGGAGAATCTGATTTTTTCCGCTTGGACTTTTCATCAAGATCCTCCAATAGGTACTCATTGATTTTCTTGCGCAGCTCCTGGGTAGAAAGGTTATTATAGGCAACCCCATCTCGCATCGCACTGATCTGACCAGTTTCCTCTGAAACCACAATCACCAAAGAATCAGTAGTTTCAGACATTCCAATTGCTGCTCTGTGTCGTAAGCCATATTGAGCAGGTAGGTCATCCCTTTCTGTAACTGGCAATATACATCGGGCAGCTACAACCCTCCCATCATATACAATCACCGCTCCATCATGCAGCGGACTATACTTATTAAAAATTGATAGCAGCAATCGCTTTGAAATCACAGAGTCCAGAATATCTCCAGATTCCGCATAAAATTTCAATCCACTGTTCTTTGAAAACACAATTAACGCCCCAGTATTAGTGCCTCCCAAGGTCTTTGCTGCTTCGACCACTGGTGAAATACTGGACCTAATGTCCTTCCCATTTTGCCTCCAAAAACCTTTTACTCCTTTGAAAATCTTTCCTTCCTCAAAAACAGTTGTCTTTCCAAGCAGCAATAAAAACTTTCGGATTTCCTGTTGGAATAATATAATTACAGCCAGCACCCCAACTCCCATAAATTCACCCAGGATGATAGTTAACAACTCCATCTGAGATGCCTTCACCACCTGGAAAATAAGGTATAGCGAAAGAAATCCAAGAAACACCCTGATGGCAACACTACCTTTCATCAACTTATAGACCTGATAAATCAACAAGCTCACAAAAAGTACGTCCAGGATATCAACCCAGCCAACTTCCAAAAACCCTATTTCAAAAAGATATATCAATCGTAAGTCAATTTATATAGTTTGATAGCTTCAGATGCTTCTTTCACATCATGAACCCTTAGTAAATTTGCTCCATTTAGTAAGGCGATAGTGTTAAGAACTGTTGTGCCATTTAAGGCCTCTTGCGAAGATATTCCTAGTTTTTTATAAATCATTGATTTTCTGGAAATACCTACCAATAATGGAACGTCCAAAACCTTCAAAAACCCTAGTTGACGCAATAGAGAATAACTTTGCTCTGGAGTCTTCGCAAATCCAAATCCCGGATCCATTATTATATCATTAACACCTAATGCTCTCAATTGATTTATTCTCGAAACAAAATAATCAACTACATCACCTAATAAATTATCATAGTCGGTTTTGGTAGTCATATTTTGAGGAGATCCTTTCATATGCATTAGAACATAAGGGCAACCCAGGGAAGCTACGACGTTAAACATCTGATCATCCAGTTGCCCACCGGAAACATCATTTATTATATGCGCTCCATTCCCAATCGCAGCTTTCGCCACATCGGACCTGAAGGTATCCACAGAAATAATAGCCTGGGGAAATTCCTTCGCAATCAATTCAATTGGCTCCAGAACCCTGTACTTCTCTTCTTCAATACTTATATCTTCAGCTCCTGGCCTGGTGCTATAGCCACCAATATCCAGTATCATAGCTCCATGCATCAGATGACGCTCTGACATCCTTAATAAACTGGCATCATCTTTTAGCTTTCCTCCATCATAAAACGAATCCGGTGTGAGATTCAGGATACCCATAATTTGTGGTTCCGAAAGATCTAATATTTTTGAAGACACCTTGAGAGTTCCCTGATATTCCAACTTAAATCGCTTTTTTCTCTTATTTTAGCAGCCAATATAATAACTAAATTAATACAGAATTGAAAGGAAAAACCCTTGAAGAATACAAACAGATCATTGCATCTTGCAAGGACCTGTTTGAGAAGAAAACAAAAGATTACGGTACTGCCTGGAGAATCCTTCGACTAAGCTCAATTACTGATCAAATCTTTATCAAAGCACAAAGAATCCGTTCAATTCAGGAAAAAGGAACACAAAAAGTTGATGACAACATCAATGATGAATTTATTGGCATCATCAACTATTGCTTAATTGCAATGATACAAATGGAGTTGCCCAAAAACGAGGAAATGGAAATTCCTTTCGAAAAACTGGAACCATTATACGACAAAAATGCTTCTGAGACATTGGACCTCCTGGCAAATAAAAATCATGATTATGGTGAAGCCTGGAGAGATATGAGGGTTAGCTCTATTACTGATATTATTCTGATGAAGCTTCTTCGGGTAAAACAAATAGAAGATAACGAGGGAAAAACTCTGGTCTCCGAAGGTTTAAAAGCCAATTATCAGGACATGCTTAATTATTCAGTTTTCGCATTAATATTATCTGGGTTTGTAAAGTGATTTGAAAATGAGAATTATCAGAGAAATTTCAAAAATAATTGTAGGTAGTCTGTTCATTTTTTCGGGCCTCATAAAAGTTAATGACCCGGTAGGTACTGCAATCAAAATGGAGGAGTATTTTCAGGTTTTCACTGATGATTTCGGTTCCTTTTTTTCCATTTTCATTCCTGTCGCATTACCCATAAGTGTGCTGTTGGTGGTCCTGGAAGTTGTCATTGGCATTGCTTTACTAATCAACTACAGGCCAAAACTTACTATATGGATTACTACAGTATTGATAGTCTTCTTCACATTCCTTACTTTCTATTCTGCAGTTTTCAATAAAGTAACAGACTGTGGTTGTTTTGGAGATGCTATCAAGCTAACACCCTGGCAAAGTTTTTATAAAGATCTGGTGCTGGTCGGTTTGATCACAGTATTGTTTATTTACAGAAAGAAGTTCACTCAATTTCTTTCTAAGAAAACTGGAGACATATCGATTGGGATAACTACCATAATCATATTCATCATAGCAATTCAGGCTATTCGCCACCTTCCCTACCTGGATTTCCGAACCTACAAAATTGGGAATAACATCAAAGAATTAATGTCACCATCCGAGGAACTGAAATACTATTATATCATGGAAAAGGATGGTGAAGAAGTTGAACTCTCCGAATACCCCACTGATCCCTCATATAAATTCAAAGAAATGGTTCTAGCTAATCCAGATGCGCAACCAAAAATAACTGATTACAGCATTTGGAATGATGAGGGTGAGTTTACCGAAGAATCCTTTCAGGGAACCAAGCTGTTTATAATCATCTACAACAGCAATAAAGCCTCGGATAACCATATTGCAGACATCAACAAATTGACAAGCGAGCTTCAAAAATATAATATTGACATCTGGGCATTAACCGCCTCCAGTTATGACGATTTTGAAGCATTTCGGCACAGAAATCAACTTGCTATTCCGTTTTATTATGCAGATGCCACTGTATTAAAAACCATGATAAGGGCCAACCCTGGATTAATGCTGGTAAAAAATGGGACAGTACTCGGCAAATGGCATCACAATGACGTTCCGGATTATCAAACTATCATCGAGCTGCTATAATGTCTATTTGTTTCATTGTTGGAATGCCTGGAAGTGGCAAAACTACGCTAGGTAAAAAACTTGCCGATCACCTCAAGTGGCAATTCAAAGATCTGGACGATGTTATTCAGGATATGACTAAACTTAAAATTTCCGAAATATTTGAGCTCCATGGGGAAGATCGATTTCGGGAATTGGAAAAGCAGGCACTAAACACCATAATACAATCAAGCAGCAAGCAGATTGTAGTAGCCACAGGTGGTGGAGCCCCTTGTTTTTTTGATAATATGAATCGGATGATCCAAAATGGCGTCACTATTTTTATCGATACACCACTAAAAGTTATCGCAAACCGACTTCAAGGCGAGGAAATGGAAAAGAGACCATTGATCTCGAAAATGGGAGAAACCGACCTGCTTAAATCAATTGAAGAAAAATACAACAACCGTAAAAAGTTTTACCAATTGGCCCATCACAAAATAAAAGGAGATGAATCTTTAGAATCCATCTCCAGTTTTCTTCGATAGTAATAAATTATCTTTAAAAGTTAAATCCTAGAGTAAATATCAGCTTGTTATCCTGAAACTTTGTGTTGATTTCTGGTTGGCTGTTGTCGATAGTTGTGTAAGGAGAATAAAATTCTCTTGACGTAGAACTCACTAAGCCAAGATCAACATAATATTTCTTTTCTCTGTACCCTAACCCAAAAGTTATGCTTTCAAGGTCTCGCTTCAGATCACTATCGTAAGGGTTTGGTTGATACGAATATCCCCCTCTGAAACGAAACATGTCCAATCTAAATTCGCCACCTACACGATAGTTGATAGTAGATTTATAAAGAACCGCAATTTCATCGTTATCAGCATTCACAGAGAAGTCATCGGACCTTAGTCTTGCACTTCCATAATCCACAAATTCAATATCTCCAGAAACAAAACCATGTTTACCTATAAAAACGGTGGAGCCCACATTCAACTTAGATGGTGTTTTTAAGTTATAATTCGATGCAGATATGTCACTTGCTATAGAGGCGAAACCACCTTCTACCGTTTCTTCACCTAAGGTAAAATCTCTTGAAAAGTTGTTCGATAAAATAAAGCTGCTTTCTTCATTTAAAGAATAAAATGTTGGCGTCTGATAACTTACCCCTACAGTCATGTAATTAATTGGCCTCAATATCACCCCAAATGTTCCGTTCACACCATTCCCGGTTATATCCAATTCATCTCGCAAACTAACAAAGTCAAGCACATCATCATCCCTGTTTTCAGCCAGTATGAAAAATTCACTTTCTGTATAATTTCTAACCTGCTCGTACCTTAATGTTACAAAACCTAAAGTCGCTCCAAAATAAAACTTGTCATTATAATTTGCACCAGCACTGAAATTCCATTGATACTGAGAGCCAGATCTGCTTATTGTTTCTTCCTGCAATGGATAGGAATATATTTCATTGTCATTGTTATCCAGACCAATGAAATTAATCGGGTCATAGAAAAGAATTTCTCCATTTTCCTCATAGGGATTCAATAAATAAAGATCATAAGCTGCACCTGCGACTCCACCTAATGCAGAAGGTGACAAATTTCCAGCCTGATCCTGAAATGAAAATAATATTGAGCTAAAGTCATTGTATCCGCTGTAGCTTATTTCATCATTAAAATCATTTATTTTATTAAGTGTGATAGCAAATGAGCTCGATTTAATACCGTTCTCCCCTTTGTTATGCTGATTATTAAACACCACCCCCAGATTACCAATATCGAAGTTATTGTGAAAAGTTTCGTCCTTGTTGCCTGCGTTGAAGGTAGACTTACTTGTTTGGAAGTTAATACCAGGGGTAAAGGAAAATTCAGACCTATTATAAAATCCCAGTCCAGCCGGATTTGAACTGGCAGAACTGATGTCACCACCTAATGAAACCTGAGCCCCACCAATAGATTGCATTCTTGTAGAACCTCCAAAATTGGTCCTTCCAAACAATAAAGCATCATTATAATAACCAAATTGAGCATATGATTCATTTAAAATCGAACAGACTAGTATCGTGCTAAGAATTATTAGCTTTTTCATTACAGTATTGATTGAGAGTTTGAGTGCTTGTAAATAATTGAATTAATTCCTTCCTGATCGGCCACCTCTGCTTCCTGAAGAAGACCTCCCCGAAGAACTACCAGAGCTTCTTCCTGATGACCCACTGCTTCCTGAAGAGCGGTACGAGGATGAAGACCTACCAGATGATGATCTTCCTGAACTGTAGCTTCCTCTTGAAGAACTATTACTACCAGAAGATTTGTAGCTCCCTCTTGAATTATTACCTCCCGATGAGCGATAACTTCCTGAAGAATTCCTACTCCCAGATGATCTGTAGCTGCCTCTTGAAGAATTATTACCAGACCCTGAAGACCCCCTGTAGCTTCCTCTTGACCCATTTGAGTATCCACTGGAACTTCCCCTGCTTGTTCCATTAGAATACCTACTGTTGGATCCTGAGTTACTTCTTGTATTGCTACTGCCCCGGTAATAGTCGCTGTTTCTTCCTGTATCAGAAGAATTACCATTGCTATATCTACCTGACCTTGAGTTACTACTGGACGAATTATACGTTCCTGAGCGTCCGGTACTGGTAGTGGAACCTGTTCTTCCTACACGTGTACCCTGCGAAGAACTTGACGATGTATTTCCTGTATATGTTGATCTTGCCCCGCGTGAGCTAGAAGCATAAACCCGGTCTGTGCTATTGGTAGAGACAGTCCTTGCATTTCTCGTAGTTCTACTTGTTGCATACCTTCCAGATGTGGCCAGGTCACTTTCAGATCTTCCGTAGGCTGAACTACTTCTACTTGACCTACCTTGTGATTCAATATTAGAATTACCAGTGCTGGAAACCTCTCTGGTCCTCCTGCCACTATTCACTGCATAAGTTCCACGACTATACCTGGCACCTCTGTATCTTGATCTATTTTCTCGGTAATAAGAACCTCCATTATATCCATATCGATCTACAACTATTACACCTCTTCCGTAATATCCTCCATATCCGTACCAGGGAGAAGGACACCATCCAGCACCCCAGCCCCAGCCGGAATTCCAGCCCCAGCCGTAGCTGTATCCCCATCCTGCTCCCCATCCGTACCAGGAGTTATATCCCCACCAAGGGTCCCACCAAGGATCATACCATCCACCCCAGCCCCAACCAACTGATACATTGAAGCCTGGCCTCCATGGTCTGTTCCAACTTCTCCATCCCCAATCATTATAATAATTGTTATATGCCCCCCAATTATCATTGTAATAATAATTGTTGACTACTGTAGGGTTTTGACCAGTTGATAAGTTCGAATTATCGTAATTGAGAATCCCATCTGGGTTCGTAGTATCCAACACGTACTCCGACGTGTATTTACTCAATCCATTGGAACTTAAGGTATTTTGTTGATACTTATTACCTTGAACAGCATTTGAATTATTTTGAATAGTTGATTGCTGCAGTGACTGTTCATTCAGAAGCTCTTCCTCCGTCTTTCTGTCATCCGGATTAAAATATAGATCATCGTATTCCTGAGCATACGAGCCAACTACAACCAAAAGAAGGGTAATTCCTAATAATCCTATTTTCTTGAGAGCTTCCATTGTCACCACTTTTATTATTAAATAAATATAACTGCTTAATAGTTCATAACTTGTTTATTGTTCAAAAACTTATATTTGTGAACCATTTGCGTAACTATTGAATAGCAATTACTATACCAAAAATTAAATTAGGAATAAAAATTATGAGCAAGGGATTACCAAAAAGAAGTGAAGATTACTCGCTGTGGTACAATGAATTGGTTAAAAAAGCTGATCTGGCTGAAAATTCAGCTGTACGGGGATGCATGGTAATCAAACCCTATGGATTTGCAATTTGGGAAAAAATGCAGCAGCAGTTGGATAAGATGTTTAAAGAAACCGGCCACCAAAATGCATACTTCCCTTTATTTGTTCCTAAAAGTCTTTTTGAAGCAGAAGAACAAAATGCTGAAGGTTTCGCTAAAGAATGTGCAGTAGTAACTCACTACAGATTAAAAAACGACCCTGACAAAAAATCTAAACTAATAGTTGACCCTGAAGCCAGGTTAGAAGAGGAACTTGTTGTAAGACCAACCAGCGAAGCTGTTATCTGGAACACTTATAAGAATTGGATTCAATCTTATCGCGACTTACCATTGTTGATAAATCAATGGGCAAATGTAGTTCGTTGGGAAATGAGAACAAGGTTATTCCTTCGGACAGCCGAATTTCTTTGGCAGGAAGGACATACAGCTCATGCAACAAAGAATGAAGCCTTGGAAGAAACAAGAAAAATGCTTGATGTATACGCACAGTTTGTGGAAGAATACATGGGTGTGTCAGTGATTAAAGGTCAGAAAACCGAATCTGAAAAGTTTGCTGGAGCCGTAGATACCTACTGCATAGAAGCCATGATGCAAGATGGAAAAGCGCTTCAGGCAGGGACCTCCCACTTCCTTGGACAAAATTTCGCGGAAGCATTCGATGTTAAGTTTTCCAATAATGAAGGTAAACTGGAATATGTGTGGGGAACTTCATGGGGTGTTTCAACACGACTCATGGGTGCTCTAATAATGGCGCATTCAGACGATCAGGGATTGGTATTACCTCCTAATCTTGCCCCAATTCAAGTAGTAATTGTTCCAATTTTTAAAGGTGAGGAGCAATTAAAACAAATCTCTGAAAAAGCTGATAATATTATTTCAAGCCTTCGCAATAGTGGAATCAGTGTAAAGTATGATGACAGAAGTACCCACAAACCTGGTTGGAAATTCGCTGAATACGAATTGAAAGGGGTACCATTAAGGATCGCTATTGGACCTAAAGATTTAGAAAATGGAACAGTAGAAATTGCACGAAGAGACACCAAAGAAAAATCTATAGTAGATATGGAGAAAGCAATTGATTCAATACCAGATACGTTAAATGATATCCAAAAAAATCTCTACACCAGATCAAAAGAATTTACACAAAACAATACCCACGAAACAGATTCATGGGAAGAATTCAAGGATATCATAGAAAACAAAGGAGGATTTGTTTTAGCGCATTGGGACGGAACCCCGGAAACTGAAGAAAAGATTAAAGCTGAAACCAAAGCCACCATCCGATGCATTCCGTTCGATGGCAACAAAACAGAAGGAAGCTGTATACTTACAGGGAAAGCATCTACACAAAGAGTGATTTTTGCCAAAGCATATTGATCTGTTTATTTATATTACAGATCAAATGGAGTGGATTATTGTCATAGGATTAATTCTGTTTGGGCTAGGCTTGCTCATCATTGAAATATTATTTGTTCCCGGTACTACAATTGTTGGAATATTCGGGTTTGTATTTGAAGTTGGAGGTGTTTACCTGGCGTACGATTATTTTGGGGCAACCACCGGTAATACCATTCTTGTAGCCACTTTTTTAGTATCCATAGCAATAATTGTAGTAACATTTAAAGCAGGACTTTGGCAAAAACTCTCGCTGAAAGAGGAGAATACAGGTAAAGTGAATGAAGGCGCATTAGATCAGCTGGCAGTTGGTGATGAGGGAATTACCATTTCTTCCTTGAAACCAATAGGTAAAGCATTATTTAATGACAAAGAATTTGAGGTCAGAACAGATGGGGAATTCCTTTACAACAATGTGAAAATTGTAATAAAATCAATAAAAGAAAATAAAATAATCGTTGAACCAATAACTTAGTCCGATGGGTAACCCAATAATTATCATACTGGGCATATTTTTAATAATTGTCCTTTTCTTCGTGTTTCTATACTTTGTTCCAGTCAATTTATGGATCACAGCGGTATTTTCAAACGTCAAAGTAAGTTTGGTAGAGCTGATATTTATGAGAATTCGTAAAGTTCCTCCCTCTATCATTGTTAACTCATTAATTACAGCTACTAAAGCCGGGCTTACAATTACAGAGGACGAAGGAGCGTCTATCCGCAGACCTCTTAAAACACAAGAGTTAGAAACTCACTATCTTGCTGGAGGTAATGTACCGCAGGTAATTAAAGCTTTAATATCAGCTGACAAAGCCAATATCAACTTAACATTTAAACAAGCTACTGCTATTGATTTGGCTGGCCGTGATGTATTTGAAGCTGTTCAAATATCAGTAAATCCAAAAGTAATCAATACTCCTTCAGTAGCTGCAGTTGCAGCAGATGGAATTCAACTTGTTGCCAAGGCAAGAGTAACTGTAAGAGCGAATATCCAGCAACTTGTCGGAGGAGCTGGTGAAGACACAATATTAGCAAGGGTTGGTGAAGGTATTGTAACTTCTATTGGATCTGCAGCAACCCATAAGGAAGTTCTTGAAAACCCAGACAAAATTTCAAAACTCGTTCTGCAAAGGGGACTTGATGCAGGGACAGCCTTTGAAATACTTTCTATTGATATTGCAGATGTAGATGTTGGAGCAAATATTGGGGCAAAGCTACAAACAGACCAGGCAAGTGCTGATCTTAAAGTAGCCGAAGCAAAAGCAGAGGAAAGAAGAGCCATGGCCGTAGCTGAAGAGCAGGAAATGGTAGCTAAGGCTCAAGAAGCAAGGGCCAAAGTAATAGAAGCTGAAGCTGAGGTCCCAAAAGCACTGGCCGAGGCATTTAGAAGCGGAAACTTAGGCATCATGGACTATTACAAATTTCAAAACATACAGGCCGATACAGAAATGAGAGAATCAATTGCTGGTTCTGGATCTACCAAGAGTAAAAAGAAAGATTAAGAACAATTTTTGAATAATAATTAGACCTACTTGTAGAAATATGAGTAGGTCTTATTTCAGGGCGTGCCCCTGCGGGTCGGGCTATCCGCACTCGCCGGCCACCACTTTTCCCACCACGGGCTCAAACAATCGCTCCTATCCCTCACGCAACCAAACTTAATTTCCGGAACAACACCATTTTTCCGTAAGTCTATATCAAAACCTCACTCAATAAGGCAATTAATTGTGTTCTCTATTTTTAGCAGTTAAAATGTAGACAATGGACCTGGTACAATTAACCGCTTAAGCTCAACACTTGATCCAGGTATGTATGTAGGACTAAATTATAATCAGATAACGACGGGCAGGTTCTGTATCACACGTCGAGTAGGTTTTAAGCACTTTATAAGATCCTCTCTGTGGTTTATAAACAAAAAAACCCTGAAGGGTATCCTTCAGGGTTCAATTATAATCTGGCAACGACTTACTCTCCCACGTTTTACCGCAGTACCATCAGCGCTGGTGGGCTTAACTTCTCTGTTCGGAATGGGAAGAGGTGGACACCACCGCAATAATCACCATAAAATCTTCTATCCACAGTAGGTCAACTACCGTAGATATGACAACAACTACTGCTTAGTCATCGTCAAATATCTTTTGACATGTTATGTGAAAGAAACACTCAGACTGCGTTACAAAAAAGCTTTCGGGTAATTAGTACTGCTCAGCTATGCCATTACTGACTTTACACCTGCAGCCTATCTACGTCATCGTCTTTAACGTCCCTTAAAAGAATTCTCATCTTGTGGTGGGTTTCGCACTTAGATGCTTTCAGCGCTTATCCCTTCCCAACATAGCTACCCAGCAGTGCCCCTGGCGAGACAACTGGTACACCAGCGGTTGGTCCAACTCGGTCCTCTCGTACTAAAGTCAGATCCACTCAAAATTCTTACGCCCACAACAGATAGGGACCGAACTGTCTCACGACGTTCTGAACCCAGCTCGCGTGCCACTTTAATGGGCGAACAGCCCAACCCTTGGGACCTTCTCCAGCCCCAGGATGTGACGAGCCGACATCGAGGTGCCAAACCTCCCCGTCGATGTGAGCTCTTGGGGGAGATCAGCCTGTTATCCCCAGAGTACCTTTTATCCTTTGAGCGATGGCCCTTCCATGCGGAACCACCGGATCACTATATCCGTCTTTCGACCCTGTTCGACTTGTTGGTCTCACAGTCAAGCACCCTTATGCTATTACACTCTGCGCACGGTTACCAAGCGTGCTGAGGGTACCTTTGAAAGCCTCCGTTACTCTTTTGGAGGCGACCACCCCAGTCAAACTACCCACCAAACACTGTCTCTGTTTCACAGATTAGGCATCAAGCAAATAAAGGGTGGTATTTCAACAACGACTCCACAATGCCTGGCGACACTGCTTCATAGTCTCCCACCTATCCTACACATCATTTACCCAATACCAATGTTAAGCTGTAGTAAAGGTTCATGGGGTCTTTCCGTCCCGTTGCGGGTACGCGGCATCTTCACCGCGACTACAATTTCACCGAGCTCATGGCCGAGACAGTACCCAGATCGTTGCACCATTCGTGCAGGTCGGAACTTACCCGACAAGGAATTTCGCTACCTTAGGACCGTTATAGTTACGGCCGCCGTTTACTGGGGCTTCAGTTCAGAGCTTCTCCGAAGATAACTCCCCCCCTTAACCTTCCAGCACCGGGCAGGTGTCAGGCCTTATACTTCATCTTTCGATTTCGCAAAGCCATGTGTTTTTGCTAAACAGTCGCCTGGGTCTTTTCACTGCGGCCACCCGAAAGTGGCGCCCCTTCTCCCGAAGTTACAGGGCCATTTTGCCTAGTTCCTTAGCCATGAATCACTCGAGCACCTCAGGATTCTCTCCTTGACTACCTGTGTCGGTTTACGGTACGGGTACCAATACAATATACTTAGAGGTTTTTCTTGGAAGTCTGATTAGGTCAACTATCTGCGCTACCGTAGTATTGCAGTACTATCACGTTCAGCTAGCAATGCGGATTTGCCTACATCGCTAATACCTACACGCTTCAACGCACAATTCCGTCTGTGCGCGTGACTTTCACTACTCCGTCACCCCATCGTTCATATCGGTAGTATGGGAATATTAACCCATTGTCCATCGACTACCCCCTTCGGGTTCGCCTTAGGTCCCGACTAACCCACGGATGATTAGCATTGCCGTGGAATCCTTAGTCTATCGGTGTGCGGGTTTCTCGCCCGCATTATCGTTACTTATGCCTACATTTGCTTTTCCATACGCTCCAGCAACAGTCACCTGTCACCTTCTCCGCCTATGGAATGCTCCCCTACCACTATTGCTAGTTCTAAGCTTCGGTAGTATACTTGATGCCCGATTATTATCGACGCCCTGTCGCTCGACCAGTGAGCTGTTACGCACTCTTTAAATGAATGGCTGCTTCCAAGCCAACATCCTGGCTGTCTGTGCAACTGGACCACCTTAGTTCAACTTAGTATACATTTTGGGACCTTAGCTGTAGATCTGGGTTCTTTCCCTCTCGGATTTGGACCTTAGCACCCAAACCCTCACTGCCGGGTAAATCTGATAGCATTCGGAGTTCATCAGGATTTGGTAGGATGTGACTCCCCCTAGTCCTATTGGTAGCTCTACCTCTATCAGAATAACCCCGACGCTGCTCCTAAAAGCATTTCGGGGAGTA
>CBDEVW010000005.1:0-242500 GCA_965243755.1 Cyclobacteriaceae bacterium | reverse complement strand
GTTTTCTGCTAGACTTACAGCAATTGGAGCATATTCTCTTGGATCAATCTCAATATCCGGATCGACACCTCCCCCATCATAAACCTGCCTTCCTCCAATGGTTCTAAATGCTACTTTTAGTGAGTCTGGTATTTTCCCTACACTTCCGTCCTCATTTCTTATACTGTAGTCTATTGCCTGGATACATCTTCCGCTAGGGATATAGTATTTAGCGGTCGTTACTTTCAATTGGCTGTTGTAAGATAGTGGTCTTGTAATCTGTACTAATCCCTTTCCGTAGGTTTTCCTACCTACCAGCACACCCCTGTCATAGTCCTGAATAGTACCTGCCACTATTTCAGAGGCTGATGCACTCATGCTGCTGGTCAGTACGGCAATTGGTATTTCAGTATCCACCGGATCGTTGAGGGTTCGGTAAACTTCGTCTTTGGACTGATATTTCCCCCTGGTTGTCACCACTTCTTTTCCTTTTGGAATAAAAACATTAGAAATATTCACAGCTTCCTGCAACAGGCCTCCCGGATTTCCTCGGAGGTCCAGGATGATTTTAGTGGCGCCTTCCGATTTCAGGTCTTTGACGGCCTTTTTGACCTCCTGGCCAGCTTTCATGGTAAAGTCAGTCAGTTTGATGTAGCCAATTTCCTGGTCTATCATTCCATAGTAAGGCACATTTTTGATGGTGATTTTTTCTCGACTTACGATGATTGGAAATGTTTCGGGTTTATTGTAACGTTTCACTGTAAGCTCAATTCCAGATTTAGACTGCCCTTTCAGAAGTTGACTAATCTCCTCAGAAGATTTGTCTTCCAGGCTAATGCCCCCGATTGCCAGGATTTGATCCCCAATTTTCAGCCCTGCTTCATGCGCCGGGTAGCCTTCATAAGCCATCAAAACAGTGTTGACTCCATCCACCTTTTGGACCACTGCTCCAATGCCACCATATTCCCCAGTTGTCATTGTCCGGTAGTTTTCAATCTGGTCTTCTGGGATATAATTGGTATATGGGTCCAATGATTGAAGCATTGCATCTATACCTGTTTTAATCAAAGTATTTGGATTGACGTCATCCACATAATATGCATTGACTTCTTTGTATAATGTAGCGAAGATGTCA
The DNA here is from genome assembly GCA_965243755.1 of Cyclobacteriaceae bacterium. Classification (GTDB taxonomy): domain Bacteria; phylum Bacteroidota; class Bacteroidia; order Cytophagales; family Cyclobacteriaceae; genus JANSWY01. The sequence continues at coordinate 241,386 of CBDEVW010000005.1, read as the reverse complement.
AGGTTTTTGATGATGGCGAAGTAGTTATCATTTTCAGGGCTCTTTAGTGCTAATGAGCCAATGCCAATGATGGTTAATGTGATGATAAATAATTTGGTTCTTCTCATACCTCCAATGCCTTTGAGGACTTATTAAAAATCAGAAATTCAGATATTGTTAACAGGTAAACGTTTGACCAATTTAATTAGTTTACTTTCAATTTCCTGATAGTTGTGAATTTCTTTGCCGATGTAGATGATGGCTATATTCAGAAAGGTATCTGTATTCGCGATCAGGTGTTTGTTGATTCTGTAAGCTTCCCTGATTCTTCTTTTCAGGAGATTCCTGTCTACAGCTTTTTTGAAGTTTCTTTTCGAGACAGAAATTAACACTTTGTGGTTTGTGTTATTTTCAGCATTCAAATACCTGACGAGTAATGGGTATGAATGAGCAGAGGAACCTTTTTTAAAAAGCTCCTCTATTATTCTTTTTTGAGTCAGTCTTTCCTTTTTAGGGAATTTTGCCCTGACTATATTTTTTCTATCCGATTCTGACATGCTCTCCTAAATTGTTAGGACGAGCAAAGACTAACTAAACCCGATGTTTACTTTTTGCCTTTACCTTCGTCAGATACAGTTAATTTCTTTCTACCCTTCGCTCTTCTTCTAGCTAAAACTGCCTTACCGTTTACAGATTCCATTCTAGATCTGAAACCGTGCTTATTTTTTCTCTTCCTATTTGAAGGCTGATACGTCCTTTTCATTGCTTTGTAATAAGTTTTTTATGCTATCTGGAAAACCATCCTCAATTTGCAGCTATGCACAAAATGGGGTGCAAAGATATTGGGTATTTATTGAAATGCAAACATAGGGCTCAGGAATTTCTGATGCTGGTCCACTTGCTATTTAAGATTTGCTAAGATTTCGCGTGCCTGAGACTTTGAAAGTCTTGGACCAAACTGTGTAACTACCTTAGAAGAAACCATGGAAGCCAGCTTACCTGATTCTGCATAACTGTGACCATTTGTTATTCCATACATGAATGCACCCGCAAAGGAATCACCTGCACCATTTGTATCAATCGCTCTCACTTTGTAGGGTTCAATATCTATAAATGTATCACCGTCAAAGATCATTGCTCCATTTTCTCCAAGCGTTATAACAAACCTTTTTGCTTCCTTCTTAAGCGCTTCCCTGGCTTCTGAAAGGCTATCTTTGCCTGTGTAAAGCATTGCTTCTTCCTCATTGCAGAATAGCAGATCTACGCTTGCACCAACCACTTTCTCCATGGGTTCTCTGAAATATTTTACCATGCTAGGGTCTGAAAAAGTGAGTGCCGTCTTTACCCCGTTTTCTTCTGCCACCTTTTTAGCGTGTTTCATCGCCTCTTGCCCATTTTCGGAGGTAACGAGATATCCTTCAATGTACAGGTATTCAGAGTTCTTAAGGGCTTCCTCATTTATTTCAGCAACGGAGTAATCAGATGTAATGCCGAGGAATGTATTCATTGTTCTTGAAGCATCGTCAGAAGTCATTACCAAACACTTTCCGGTGATCCCTTCCTGTAGGTTATTCTCAGCAAGATTTGTATCTACGCCATTGGCTTTGAGATCCTGCATGTAAAATTGGCCTAAATCGTCATTCGCTACTTTGCAAGAGTAGTACGCAGAACCTCCAAATTGACTCACAGCAATTATTGTATTGGCAGCAGAACCTCCACATTGTTTGCTGCTGTTGTCCATATTAATGGCATTGTAGATTCTTGTCTGAGTTTCTTCATCCACCAATGTCATCAACCCTTTTTCGATTTTGTGTTCTTCGAGGAAACCATCATTTACCTCCGTTACAATGTCTACCAATGCATTTCCAATTCCGAAAACGTTGTACTTCTTACTCATGCTTAGATTACTTTGCTGTCAAAATATTTTGCGCAATATTAGGGTAATCTGTGATGATTCCATCAACTCCCCACTTAATAAGTTGTTTCATATCAGTAGAATCATTGACTGTCCAGGGGATTACCTGGATGTTTTTTTGTTGTAAGGCACTAATCTTTTCCTTGTTTAATAGTTTATACCAACAGCTATAGATATCCGGTTCGAATCCTAAGGAATCCAGGTTTTGTTGAATATCGAGTTCATTTTCTATAAGCAATGCCAATTGAATCTCGGGGTATTTTTCATTGAAATATTTCAGTACTCTGAAATCAAATGATTGGACAGTCACCAGATTTTTATCTATATGCGACGAAATAAAATCATAAACCAGGTCAGAGAACTTTTGTGGTGATGGGTGGAATATGTTGTCACGCCTTTTTTCAGTTTTAATCTCAATGTTGTATCTGACCGGATCCATGTTATTTACCTCCAGGTAATAGTTTACCTCATTCACTACATCAATGAGTCGCGGCTTGTTCGCTCTAATTTTACTTTGAACAGGGAATCTAGGGTTTTCCTTGGTGCCACAGTCAAATTGATTTACCTGCTTGTAGGTCATTTTATAGATGTTGAAAAGGTATTCTTCCTCTATTTCAGCACCTGTTGAATCAAAACATATTAATTGATTGATCCAAGGTTCATGGCTAACTACCAACTGAGAATCGCTGGTTACTGCCAAATCGAGCTCTAAAGTAGTTACTCCAAATTCTAGTGCCTTCAGAAATCCTTCAATTGTATTTTCTGGCATCAGTCCTCTTGCTCCCCTATGCCCCTGCAGATCAAACTTTGGATTTCCGACATTTTCTGTTGACTCATTAGATTTATTTGTTGTGTTGCATGACAAAAGAAGCAACAGCACCGGAAAAATGTAGTTCATTGAATATTTCATAAGGTAGATTGTAGTTTATGAAAGCAGTTTAACTCTTGTAAAGATGTAATCCAAGTGGTCTCTATTTATTGTCATCTTATAATAGTCAGTATCTTCCAATTGCTCCGGTTGGTATTCACTATGTTTCAGATATTTTTTACTTGTATTTTTATCAAACCAATGCACCAGGCTAATATGGCCATTTTCAATTTCCAGGCAAGTAATCCCTCGTTTTCCAACTACAGTGCCTGAATTGAAAAGGCATGGGATGTGAAATAGTGAATTATATACTGAGTCTGTATTGTTTGTTTCGCCATTTAATTTCCTGTAGGTCTTCACCTCCTTTTTTAGTCTTTTGATTTGCTCGGCAATTTTTTGGCGATCAGTTTTTTTACTGGCATAGGTTCTGCATAGCTCTTCAATCTTAAATTTCAGGCGTTCCATTTTGTGTAGTGACTCAAATAATGGTCTGTGGGTATGCCCTATAATTGAGATTATTTTCTTGTAAGCGGAGTAGTGATAGGCGATCTTCTCAATCTTGTATTGTTTCTTGCTTGAGTGTGAAACTGAGTAATTTTTTATTCCTAATGGATTCGCGAAGTATTTTAGGGTAAACCCGACCAGTTGATTATGTTGTTGATACTTTTTAGAAGCCTGGTGACCATGGAAAATAAATATATCATTTTCCTGATATTTCAATTTCACTGCTTCCTGAGTTGGCAATGGATTATTCAGTTCGGTATTGTAAGCTAATTCCAGGTCGTGGTTACCAATTGTTTTAACGAACCTATCCTTATTCAGGAATTTTTTAAACAATTCAATGACCTCTTTCCATTGGGTATGAATCTTCTGAAATTTTGCTCTTTGCAATTCTTCCACATCACCATTGAGAATGAGACCAAAGTCATTTTTAAGGTAATATTTCTCCAGAGCATCTTCAAAAAGGCCAACGTTTGTTCTGAAGTCATCATTGGGACCTCCGTCTCCCATATGAAGATCACTAAAAATCACCCATTTATCCTGGTTGGTGATTTCTATGGTTTGTGCCTCCTGGTACAGCTTTTCTAACTGTTCATAAACAAGTTTACCCTTTACCTTCACTTTCGCAATTTGGTCAAAAGTGTTGAATTTCGGTCATAGGTGAAGGTTTTATGAGGTTAATTTATTGTTAAGCTGCTGATTGATCAGTCGCCTAAAATAATTAGTGACTGCCATGGGTTCATATGAAACACCCCATTCTCATACTTTATGTGCCCATAATTATTGATTAGTACCTGCTGAACATTTATGTCATGCTGAAATTGTGTTTCATTATCCGAGAAATTATGAATAACCAGGTATTGGGCGTCTTTGTCCCACCTTTTGTAAACATAGATTTTGTCGTGATCGGGAGCGAGATCCTGATATTCACCGTACACCAGTGTGAGGTTATCTTTGCGGACCTGAATCATTTTCCTATAATAATTAAGAATTGAATCGGGATCTGACTCCTGGGCTTTGGCGTTTATCTGGCTGTAATTACTGTTGATTTTAAGCCATGGAGATCCAGAGGTGAATCCTGCATTTTCGGAAGCACTCCATTGCATGGGGGTCCGTGCATTATCCCTACCCTGCTTATTAACAATTGGAATGAACTTGTCAAGGTCTTCATTATTCTCAAGAAGGTCTCTTTTCAGGTTCTTAATTTCCACGTCATCAAAATCATCGAACGAAGTAAATTCTACATTGGTCATGCCGATTTCATCGCCCTGGTACACATATGTAGTTCCTCTGAGCGAGCATAGCATAGTAACCAGTAGCTTGGCTGATTTATTCCAGTACTTTTTGTCATTGCCAAATCTTGACACCATTCTTGGGAAATCATGATTGCCAAGGAAAATGCTTGACCAACCATCACTTTTAAGACATTCGTCCCATTCAGAGAATACTTTTTTGAATTGCTGCAAGGTGAAAGGGACCGGATCAAATTTACCATTGGGACCATGATCGATGAACATGTGGCCAAAGTGAAACACCATATTCAACTCATTTCTATTCTCACCGACATAATCCAGTGCTGTTTCCAAATCAATACCTGGACCTTCTCCTACGGTCATCATATCATAATTAGCCATAACCTCCTGATGCATTTCCTGCAGGTAATCGTGGATTTTTGGTCCGTTTGCGTAGGTTTTATTGATCGATTCGTTTATTTCATCGTAGGGTGTGTCATCATAATTTCTTTTGGAAATGAATGAAATTACATCCATTCTAAAGCCATCAATTCCCTTATCCAGCCAAAATTTCATGATGTCATAAATTTCCCTTCTTACCTGAGGGTTATCCCAGTTCAAATCTGGTTGCTTTTTGGTAAAAAGGTGCAGGTAGTATTCATTTGTCAGCTCATCAAAGAGCCACGCATCACCTCCAAAAATTGATTTCCAATTGTTCGGAGGGTTACCGTCTCTACCTGGTTTCCAAATGTAGTAATCCCGCTTTGGGTTGTCTGTTGAAGATCTGGATTGTCTGAACCAATCGTGCTCGTCACTGGTGTGATTGGCCACAAGGTCCATTAATAGTTTAAGTCCTCTGTGCTTTATTCCCTGCAGTAATTCATCAAAATCCTTCATGGTTCCAAATTCGTCCATGATGTTTCGATAATCACTTACATCATACCCATTGTCATCATTAGGAGACTTGTAAATTGGGCATAGCCAAATGACGTCCACTCCAAGGCTTTTGATGTAATCAAGCTTTTCAATAATTCCTCTCAGATCTCCAATTCCATCTCCATTAGAGTCTTTAAAACTTCTTGGATAGATTTGGTAAACTACCGCCTCTTTCCACCATATTCTTTGCATTTGTTTCTTTCAGTTTATAGCCTTCTAATATTACTGAATCAATCAGTGTCTACCCATTTTAATGTACGATTCACTGCCTTTTTCCAACCCCTGTACAGTGAATCGATTTTTTGATTTTCCCATTGCGGCTGGAATGTTCGGTCAATGGCCTGGTTTGCCTGTAAATCTTCGCTTTTCCAGAACCCTGACTGTAATCCAGCTAAATAAGCAGCTCCTAAAGCTGTGGTTTCTATTACCTTTGGTCGTTCCACATCAACACCGAGAATGTTTGACTGGAACTGCATCAGGTAATTATTCGCCACTGCTCCTCCATCCACACGCAGGCAGCTTAAAGAGATGCCAGAGTCCTGCTGCATTGCCTCCAACACATCTTTGGTTTGATATGCAATTGAATCCAATGTAGCTTTTGCAATCTCATTTGCTCCAGTTCCTCTCGTTAGTCCGAAAATTGCACCTCTGGAATACATGTCCCAATATGGTGCCCCCAAGCCTGCGAATGCAGGAACCACGTATACATCGTTCATGTCGCCAGCTTCAATGGCCATTTGTTCGGTATCTGCAGCGTTTTTGACCATTTTCAGGCCGTCTCTCAACCATTGTACAGCAGCACCGGCTACAAAAATGGACCCTTCCAATGCATACCCTACCTCACCGTTTAAACTACAAGCGAGGGTAGTCAACAAACCATTGTCTGAATGCTCTAGTTTATCCCCGGTATACATAAGCATGAAGCAACCGGTTCCATATGTATTTTTGGCCTCTCCTTTCCTGAAGCATCTTTGGCCGAACAATGCAGCCTGCTGATCTCCGGCAACTCCAAGTATTGGTATTTCACTTCCCCGATAATCGAATTTCCCGAAATCTCCTGAAGATTTTCTAACCTCTGGTAGCATGGCGTCCGGAACATTCAACTCTTCAAGAAGTTTTTTGTCCCATTCAAGGTTTGCAATGTTGAACAGCATCGTCCGGCTTGCATTGGTGTAGTCGGTAGCATGTATTTGTCTGTTGGTTAGGTTCCAGATCAACCATGTATCGATAGTACCAAAAAGCAACTGGCCACTTTCTGCCTTTTCCCTGGCTCCCGAAACGTTATCGAGTATCCACTTTACCTTTGTTCCAGAAAAATATGAATCAATTACCAACCCGGTATTGGTCTTCACATAATCCTCCATTCCTCGAGTCTTCAGGTCATCACAAATCCCCGCGGTTCTTTTATCCTGCCAAACGATTGCGTTATAGATTGGCTCCCCAGAGTTCTTATCCCAAACTACCGCCGTTTCTCTTTGGTTGGTTATGCCAATTGCTTCAATTTGATCAGGTGTTATCTTGTTTTCCGCCAACACCAGTTCAAAAACTTCCAGCTGTGATTCCCATATTTCTTTGGGGTCGTGTTCTACCCATCCAGACCTGGGGAAGATCTGCTTAAATTCCTTCTGGCTAATTCCAACAATTTCACCTTGATGGTTGAAGATTATGGCTCGGGAGCTTGTGGTACCCTGGTCTAAGGCAACTATGTATTTCATCTTTGGGAGCTGTTAATATATGATTAAAATAATTGCAACAATAATGACTAATATGGCACCATGCAATCTGTAATTCAAATACCATGGTAAGGACCTGAGTTGGTTGGATTCTTTTTTGTATTCTTCCACAGACCAAACTACATCCTTCAGGTCTTTATCTGAGTCTGGTTTCATTAGTGAACCAATGATCATCGCAAGACAAGAGATCAGAAAATGAAAGGTTGTCACATATAGGAAATTGGGTTTCCATTCTGCTTCATTGAATATGATTGCCAGTACAGATATAGCCGATCCTACTGCTATGGTCCAATATGCTCCATTCTTGTTTGCGCCCTTCCAGAACAATCCCACCGCAAACAATGCGATGATAGGGGGACAGAACCAGGACAAGGCTTGCTGCAGATAATCCCAGAGTTTGTCAAAATGTACAATCTGAGGGGCCCACGCTGCTGCTATTGCCATGACAATAAAAGTGACCCATCGACCTACTTTCATTAATTGTTTCTGTGAATAGTCCGGTTTCATTTTGGTAACAAAGTCCATAGTCACCAATGTCGATACTGAGTTTAATCCCGAGTCAATACTCGACATTAGTGCCGCAATGAATCCTGCCAGTACCAACCCTAAGATACCGGTTGGTAGTAAATCAAATAACATGGTGGGATAGAGTTGATCCACATTTTGAATATCAGGATAAATTACTCTTGCAAAGGCTCCTGGAAATATCATAATAAAGAGGATTGATATTTTCAGAAAACCAGCAAACATTGCTCCCCATTGCCCCTGCGCGGTTGTTTTAGAAGCCAGTGTTCTTTGGGTAATGTATTGGTTTGTTCCCCAGAAATAAAATCCCAGAAGAAATACACCTATCAGTGCCGGCCAGGGTAGTTCGGGATCAGACATTGGTTTGATAATATCGAAGTGAGTTGGGTCGGTAATTTTGATAACTTCTTCAAATCCTCCTGACTTATCCCAGGCAAAGTAGGTAATTAAAATACTTCCAATAATAAGAATGATGGCCTGAATAGCATCTGTGTACACTACAGCACTAAGACCTCCTGAAATGGTATACAATCCAGCAACTATTGCCAGGATACCTATGATTTGCCACAGCGCAAACTGAGGGAATATTAACTGTACCAAAACGCCACCAGCATACAAAGTTGCTGCTACATCCACTATGACATTGAGGATAATAGCAATGATGGAAGCATAACTTCTGGTAATGCTATCATATCGTTTCTCCAGATACTCAGGAATAGTGTAAATTTTGTTTTTGAGATAGAAGGGAAGGAAAAAAATGGCGAATACGATCAATACAAAAATTGCCATCCACTCGTAGCTGAATACTGAGAACCCATTGAGATATCCAGATCCTGTAAGTCCTACCAGGGTATTGCTGGAAATGTTAGAGGCAAACAAGGAGAATCCAATAATTGGCCAAGTGAGATTTCTTCCTGCAAGAAAGTAGTCCTCTGCGCCTTTATGTTTGGACCCAATGTAAAATCCAAGGATAATTACAAACAACAAATAAAACCCAACAATGGACAGATCCAGTGCAGTCAAAGAGAATAATTCCATACTAACATCATTGATTTGGTTGATGATGTTAATAAGATTTTCTCAAAAATCCATCAATTCAGCGCATGTTGATTGTAATTATTTTTATGAAAACGATTGTTATTGAAAATTTTATTTTTGGCCTTCTGAATACAACGGAAATTACTGGATTTCAAGGTCTTTAAGGATTGCAAGTGCCACTCCATTTGTCCACCCAAATCCATCCTGGGTTGGGTATTCTCCACCGCCCGCAAGGAGTGTTGTATCCATCACATTGTACTTCTCCATCATTTTGCTGGTATTGGCATATACTTTGGTGTTCACCCTGATCCACCGATTGGCTATATCAGCAGACAAATCATTGATCTCATAGTTTTCAAAGCCTTTAATCGCAATCCATTGTAATGGTGCCCATCCATTAGGGGCATCCCACTGCTGGCCAGAATCAATTTTCGTAGTAACAATTCCACCTGGAGCCAATAAGTTTTTTTGTACAACCGCTGCTTGAGCATTAGCCTGATCTTTATCGGCAATCTTGAAGTAAAGTGGAAAATTTCCTGCTGCGGTTATATAGGGAGAGTACTGCTCCTCGGTAAAGATGTAATCAGTGAAATATCCAGATTCGGCATCCCAACAATATTTTAAGATTGCTGCTTTTCTCGCCTCTGCTTTTTGACTGAATTCAGTAGCTTTTTCCTGATCTCCACTCAGCTGGGCTAATTTTGAAATGGCCAATTCTTCTTCATACAGCAAACAATTCAAATCAACAGGAATGATGTCTGTAGTTCTGATGGATTCAAACTTTTCAGCATCTTTGAACCACCTGGTACTGAAATCCCACCCAGAAGCCGCTGCTGCTCTGATGTTTCTGTAAAGTGCTTTTTTATCATTTACCTTTTCAGCCAATTCCACATCTTCTCTGTATGATTCGGGTCTTGGTGTATCAAATTGATCCCAATACCGATTGAGAACACTTCCATCCGATAGCTTTACAACATGATTGGTTGCTCCGGTGTTTTGGAGATTTTCGACACCATTCATCCAAAAAGCATATTCCTTTTCAAGTTGTGGGAGGTATTTTTTAACAGATTCCATTCCTGAATTTTGTCCAATTAACATCACCATTGAAGCAAAAAATGGTGGTTGTGACCGTCCCAAATAGTAGGTTCGGTTACCATTTGGAATAAAACCAACCTCATCAATCAGGTAAGCAAAATTGTCTACCATATTTCCAGCCAGATCCTCTTTGCCGGAGGCAATCAGACCAAGCATTGTAAAATAGCTATCCCAGTAATAGATTTCACGAAACCTTCCACCTGGCACCACATAGCTATTGGGCAATGGTAATAGCGTTGAAGTTCCAGTTGTGGAGTCCCCTGATCTGGTCAAGAAATCCCAGTGGTTGGACAGATGTACTGCCAAATCCGGGTTTTTATCTATCTCTTTGGTCAATTTAATCTCCTTTGGGAGTTCAAAATTTGTTTTTACAAAAGCTTCTAAGCTAAACCCGTCATTATTTTTTGAAGACTGATATTCATCTAATATTTGTTCTGGGGATTTGATTGGAGTACAATCAACAAATGTTTTGGAATCCTGAAAAATTCCTGCCATTTGAATATCGTGAAACAATTCACCTAAATCGATCTCCGGTCGGTACAGGTTGTTTTCTGTCTGCTGAACCTCTTTGCCAGGTTGTGCGCATGCAACGATGCTGACAAGTAGTATGTAGGTAAGTCGTTTCATAAGCATGATATTAGTCTTTAATTGAAGTTACCAGATTGGATGAAACAAACTTGCCAACCTGCTCTCCCTGAGAGACTCCATTGGTGATTGCCATCATATAATGAATTCCGCCATACAATCTACTGATAGCAGCCTCTTCAGATGCCTGTAGAAATGACTTGAATTCTCTTGGGGGCATTCCGTATTCTACCTCGGTGGTGTCACGGAACGCAAAATCATCTCCAAAATAATCAGTCAGGGTAACCGCTGCAGATCTGGAGATAACGCTATGTCCACTGGTATACTCCGGAAATGGTGGTGTTTGTAACAGGGGCTGCCATTCTGGGTCCATGTGTTCATTGATGAGTGTTTCTGGCCTCACCAGTATACTTCTCCACTTTTCATCCCAACAGCTGATGAAACCATCAAACAACGCAATGGATACTCTAGCAAAAACTTCTACGGTCTCCTCAAAAGATGATCCTGCTTGTCTGGTTGCAATAGCTGTAATTCCCATCCAGTGGCCTCCAGGAGTAATTTTTTTTGTTGCAAACATGGCGTGACCTCTGTGATGAGATACGTAAGGGTTGCAGTCCCAGAATTTTGCGATTTCCTGTTGCTCCTCATCCAGTTTTACCCCTACTTCATAAACTTCCTTCAATTGTTTGTAAAACTCACTGTCTTTTTCTAGACTAAATTCTTCAGGTGGTGCAGGAGGAAACTGATTGGCTGAATCCAATACCATGGTCCTTATTTTCATCCAATGTGGTTCGATCCCATCCATGTAATCAGGAGGAGTCGGCTTCCATGATGCCAGTTCATTTTGATTGATTGTATACTTGGGGTACGTCCTGGTTTGTTTATACATGTCTTTGTTAGCCCAATCGAGGATGTGACCTGCTACAGCATGCCCATATTCTTTTGAAGCTCTGTCTACCTTTCCGGACAGCCCATTTTCCTTCAGGTTTGAGATCAGTTTTCCGGCATATTCATCCATTTTCTGTTCTGAAAAAATCAGGGCTTTCCCAACTTTCATGAAAGCATATAAACTTGCCAGTTTGACGTTTATATCCTCATCATCAGGCTGAGGGACGCTTTGTAATCCAGTGACCTGACCTGCCAGGGACCTGAACTTGTCTGGTGAACTATTGGCGATCACTTCATATGCTGCAATATTTGGATACACGTAAACCCTGCTGGCAACAGGGGGTGAAAATATATCATACACAATGATGTCAGTAAGTTTTTTCATTGTTGCCTGATATGTTTCAGGGTCATTGAGTATGGTCTTATAAGCTGTATTTTCCTCACAACCTGTAAAAACAAATAAAAGCAAGATTACCAGGTATTTTCTCATTGTTCCTTCCATTTTAATATCGTCCAAGCTCCGGATAAAGCTAAAAAATATACATGTATTATTAATTAGTATCGGCACTCATTAGTTTTTCATCAATTGGCCAGTATATTTCAGCTGTCCACTGTGTCTCATTCATGCCTGTATTAGGGTTATCAAAAAAAACTTCCTTAGGATAGTCTCTTAACTCAATATTGTTTCTTTCTGCGTGCTGAATCAGATAATACCATGCACGATCAGATGTAATGTAGTTGCCGTTATATGTTGCTTTTAATGCCTTTGTTCCATCAATCCTCTTAAAAAATATATCGTTGGATTGAGGAAGAGATTCTACAGGTTGAACAGGAAAACAAAAGTCATACGTTAGTTCATTTTTTTCCTGATCCCATTCCCTGATATCTAAAATGGGCTTCCCGGATGCTTTCAGTTGGTTATCTGTGATAAAAGAGACGATGTATCCATAAACTCTTTGCATTCCATATGCTTTCTCCGTTTGCATCGTTTCCATTGGAATACACGCGCAAAATTTTTGCTCCAATTGGGCTATTCCATTTACATTGACACTTGTTATTTTGAGATGCTCTTTTAGAATGTCAAAAAACTTTCTTGCAAATTGCTCTGCATCTTCCTCGATTTTGGTTTTTGATACAGGCACAAGTAGTTTATTCATGAATTCATTGCCGGGCTCTGTGAATGCCACATTGACATAACAAGTAGAGTCATTTATCAACTCAAAATTCCACTCTAATCTGTAATCACTTCCTTCAATTTTCGCGTGCTGAACAGCTTCGGTAGTACTTAGCTCAAGCAGTTCTGTTTCTGGCAATGTATTATCCCAGATCGCGAGCGTTTGACCAACATCACCAGGGAGCGTTTTTACTTTGAAATGAACTTCAAATTCACCCTTTTTAATTAAAAAATACCAGCTTCCAAACAGGGCTAACCCAAGAATAAGTACAATCAGAACTAATTTTTTCACTTTCGGAATTTATAAAGTTGCACATTATCATTGTGAATGGTTACCAGCAAATAAGGTTCACCATTTAGCTCAATTATATTTAATCCTCTAACTGATTTATTGAATATTTTTAAACCAAGTTCTTTGCCTGATAAGGTAAATCCATTGGCAGTTATAAGTGCTCCCGAAAAGGATCCAAACCTGCCATGATAAGGTTGTACTCCAAAGTAATTGCCCGCCAACAGCAAGTCTTCCGATCCGTCACCATCGAAATCATATGTAATTTGCTCCAGAATTGGTGCCAATTGTAAATTGGCTTCAAATGGTACGAATTCAAACCTGCCATTGTCATTCCTCAGGTAACCCGAGCTTAATGTTGTTACTTCGAATTTTTTAGCCTCCTTAAGCATGTTTTGGTCCAGTACTTCTTCTATTGGTTTTCCTGCAAAATCCTTGTAAGCCGTAAATTTCTTTCTCAGCGAAATAAGTTGTTTCCCTAATAAGTCAAGTCCGGCTAACGGATAGTACTTACCGTCTTTATTAGCTGCAAGGATGGTCTCTGTAGCACCATTTTTGTCCAGGTCGCCATAATACATCAGCAATGGCTTTTCTTGTGAAGCTGTAAATTTGGAGTTGAGTCCCCAATTGCCCAATACCAAATCCTGATCTCCATCACCGTCCATATCATACTCGCTGATGGACTGCCACAGGCCTGTTAGATTTGAGGTCATCTGCATGTCCTCAACCAGCTTTTCTCCATTGTTTTTTAGGAATTTGGGTGCCATCCAGGTGCCAATGACTATCAAATCCATGTTTCCGTCATTGTTGTAATCGAACCAGATGGCATCTGTCACCATCCCCAGTTCAGCCATTAGCTCTTCCTGAAACACCTCGAATTGCCCCTGATTATTTTTCAACAATAGAGATTGAGGGATATTTCCAAAATCATTGGGAGTAGATTCACTCCCGATAAATACATCCATCCAACCGTCTTTATTGAAATCCTGCAGTTTTATGCAATGAGAATTTTCATAGTTCCCAGGTATTAGAACGGGTCGAAAAGCTGAGGAATCATTGAGATAAACCTTATTTAGTAAAGGTTCGGACTTATTATAAAAATCCGCTCCACCATTAGCCACCAAAATATCATTGCTTCCATCTTTATTGACATCAAATATGGCAGCAGCTACTTCTTCATTAACAGAATCTAATTTGAGCGCTGGTATCTCTTTTTTAAGAAATTTTCCATCTTGCTGTATAAAAACCTGTGAAGGGATACGTTTAGACCCACCAAAGAAAACATCATCCAAACCATCACCATTTATGTCACCTATCGTGGTAGCTGGCCCTTTGTCTGACTGCTTGTATGGCAATAGCAACAACCTTCTGAAATCAGAATAGGCATCTTCTTTATGTGTAAAATTTAAATTAAGGGAATCGATATCAATGCTTTCAAACAGGTAACCATTATCAAGCTTTTTATTTTCAGATTTACCTAATTGAGCTTCATCATATGAAATGCTCATTGTTTGGTTGAGCGTTATCCCGTTTTTGATTGTCTGGGACGTTCCGTTTGGCCATATAACCTTAATGGAGTCCACTAATTCAGAATTTCCAAATCCAAATGACAATAAAGGTTCTGAAGATGCCTGAAATCCCCTTACAGGAAATAGCTCTTTGAATTGCAATACGCCATTGTGCCATGAATAAACTTTGCTCCCTACCCCCCATGGATTTGCATCTTTATAATTGAGTTTTATCCGGAGGAAGTTTGATGATCCGTTGTTTTGATTGATATAAATTGTAGGCTCATCATTGATATTGCTCACCACAAGGTCCAAATCTCCGTCCATATCAAGATCGCCAATTGCCGATGCTGTGGAGAAGGTTGGTGTTTTGGCTAACCATCTGCCTGTCTGGTCAGCAAATGATCCGTTCCCCAGCCCTGCAAATATCATATTGGGCACTTCTCCGGTTGGCATCAGTTGCAGAGCTTCCTGATCAACCAATTTTGTAGAGTTAATGGTCTGCTTTACCTGTTCACTTGAAACAAACCTGATGTAATCAAGGTCGTTTGGCCGGCGGGGAATCCCATTGGAGATGAACAAATCCTGGTTGCCATCATAGTCAAAATCCTCTAATAGTGCACTCCAGCTCCAGTCAGTGGCAGCTACACCATTCATTAAAGCTGTCTCTGAAAATGTTCCATTGCCATTGTTGAGTTGCAGCATATTTCTTGAAAACTGATAGTAATATCCATATTTCGAAGTACGAAGCTCCAGTATCTCCAATCTTTCATCTCCATCGGATCTTTTCAACACAGTTTCATCTGCTGGTAACATATCCAGACTAATCAGATCCGGATACCCGTCGTGATTGATATCAGCTGCATCACAGCCCATAGAAAACCTGCTGGTATGCGTCATTTGTTGTCTCAGATTCTCTGAGAACGTTCCATCACCGTTGTTGATGTAGAGGTAATCATCTTCGTGAAAATCGTTACCTACAAAAATATCGGGCAAACCATCTGTATTGAAGTCAGAGATCGTGATTCCTAACCCATATCCATTGATACCACCATAAATCCCAGCTTCCTCACTTACGTCTGTAAATTGGCCACCATCATTTCTCAATAGCTTATCCCCTGTTTCATAAGATCTTTTGTTGCGCAGGTCAGCATTGCCGAAAGATTCCTGGTTGTGGATAGCATGATTGAGCAGATACATATCCAGATCACCATCTAGGTCATAATCAAGTAAGGCTGCAATTGAACTAAAAGAGTCAAAATCTAACCCGTAAGCTCTTGATTGTTCGGTAAATGTGCCATCACCATTGTTGATATACAATTCATTGTGCCCTGTCATTCCCTTAATGCCCACCACAGCACAAACATAAATATCCAAATGGCCATCTCCGTTAATGTCACCCATGATGCTTCCAGTATTCCAGGTACTGTTACCTTCGACTCCTGCAGTTGTGGTGATGTCTTCAAATTTGAGATTTCCCTTATTCAGGTAAAGCTTATTCTTTATCTGATTACCTGAGAAGAAAATATCCGGAAGGCCATCATTATTAATGTCACCGATGGAGACGCCACCACCATTAAAAAAATAGAGGTAATCGATGATATTGAAATCATCGGTTTCAGTAAGTTGGTTTTTAAAGGTAATTCCTGTTTCCTTACTCTCTACCTCTACAAATAACCTGTCATCTGCACAGGACCATAGACAGGAAAATCCAATTACAATGCTCCCTATTTTTAATAAGAATCTATTCACCTTGAAAAATTTAATAATTGAATTCAAACAATCTTGGGGTACCGTTATTCACTGCAGCAATGAGGTATTTTTTTCCTGATTTAGTTCCCAACACCCCTAGCTCGCGAACTTCTTCTTTCATGAAAAACCCGCTGTTGGTATACGGCTGCCATGAGAATGATTGGCCCCCATCTCCAAGTAAAACACTACCATAATTGCTATCCTGTCTGGAAAACTGAGGTTTCAACTCATACATATTGCCGGCCAGAATTATGTCTTTTTTGTTATCATTATTGACGTCTGTGCAAACGATACTGCAGACACATGACCATTGCACATTGGCTGGAAGTTCTTCAATCTCAAACTGCCCATTTCCAGTGTTTCGTGCTATTATGGAAGAAGAGAAATTCACTGTTTTTACCAAAGTATTTTTCATAATTTCCTCATTGAACAACTGATCAATAGATCTTCTGGCATAATCTGAGGCTTTCAGGTTTTCCTTTTTCAAATGAGGCATTTGAGCGGTAATTTCCTTTCTCATGTGAATTGGATAATCCTTGTTATTGTAATAAGTGGTCGTGATTTGCTCAATGGTACCATTTTTATCAAAATCATTGATATATAGTCTTACCGGGTTTTCTTTTGTTGCTTTGTAGGGAATATTGAGTCCCTTATTCCCTAATATCAGGTCAACATCGCCATCATCATCAATATCAGAGGTCTCCAGGGCATACCACCATCCTTTCAAAGAATCCAGCGAGGTATTGAATCTGGATAGTCTTTTACCATCATTTTTATAAATCTGGATTGTACCCCATTCTGAGGATGTAATGAGGTCTTCCAGTTGGTCACCATCAATATCCACCCACTCTGCGTCGGTGATCATTCCAGCATCTTTTAAGTGATAAGCATATCTTTCCGTACCATCGGTAAAAGTTGCATCACCATTGTTGAGGAGCAACAAATGATTTGGGTCTATTCCATAGATACCGGGTACACTTCTACTTCCTACAAACAGATCAATATCACCATCCTTATCAAAGTCGAGCGGAGCAACTACGGAGATATTTGTTTGGGCAGACGGCAGGTCATTTTTACTTCTGGTGAAATTCCCTCTGCCATCATTAAGGTAAATTCTGGCCACATAAAATGCCTTATCCTTTGCAGCATTGCCTCCGGTTCCAACCACCAAATCAAGGTCACCGTCACCGTCAGCATCAAAGAAAGAGGCGTCAGTATCTTCAAGTCCTGCATCAACAATAAACCAGTTTGATTTCCTTTCCTGCAATTGGCCATTGCCCTTATTTAAATAAATTGCTCCTGGCTGCCCTTTTGCACCTCCCAGGTAAAAGTCATCATTCCCATCTCCATCGACATCACCAATCGCCAAAGCAGGACCTTCATTAGAAAGTTGCCGCTCGATTAATCCTTCGTGATCAAAATCATTGAAAAGGTCTTCCACATGTGGGTTGATTTTCCCAGGGAGTTGAGTAAACAGGGTCTTCACCTTGTTTTGAGTGTATTTATAGTCCCTGGAAGCCTCGTTTTGGTCAAAATTGAGTGTTTGATTGACCGTAATATCATATCTGGATTCCAGTTTCCCATTGGGCCAGATGACTTCAATGGAATCAACCTTAGTTACTTTACCTAGTCCAACGGTAATCGGGTATTCAACAGTTGACTGAAATCCTCTAAATGGCATCAACTCCTGCAATATCACCTCCTTGCCCATATAGATTTTGACCCGAGTTCCAATGGCATACTGATTCCCCTTCAGGCCTTTGAACTTTAGTTTAATGTAATTTCGGTCACCTTTCTTCTCAGCGTTGTTTTTAAACACAAAAGCTTCCATATTGACATTGTTCACAATCAGGTCCAGGTCTCCATCATTATCCAGGTCTCCATAAGCACATCCATTGGAAAAACTTGGAATTTCCAGACCCCATTCCGCTGTTGCCTGATCAAATGTAAGGTCTCCTTTGTTTTTGAAGGCATAGTTAGAAAGCTTCACAACCGGCATTTTGTTTATGATGCTTGTAACCTCCTCTTTTTCACCAGTCAGTACGGTGTTTTGTATGACCTCATTAGCAAAGAAATCAACAAAATCAATATCGGTAAGGTCATGGATGATCCCATTGGTAACATAGATATCTTTGTAACCATCATTATCCATGTCGAATACCATACCTGCCCAACTCCAGTCTGTTTTTGCCACGCCACTGAAATAAGCTATTTCCGAGAAGGTCTGATTGCCATTATTCAGTTGCAGTGTATTTTGAATATACTGTTGGTGAAAATCCCTCGACTGCTTCAGCTTAAATACATTGTAATTTTCAAATTCCATCACACTTTTGATTCTCTGGTCTTCTTCAGGCATCATATCGGTGATGAAAATGTCATTTAATCCATCATTGTTGATATCACCAAAATCAACCCCCATTGCCGACAAGCACAAATGTGAGGTCCATTTTCTAATCTCTTCCTTGAATGTTCCGTCTTTTTGATTGATATAGAGATAATCTCTTTCATAAAAATCGTTGGACACATAGATATCAGGATAGTTGTCTTCATTGATATCAGTGACATAAACTCCCAGACCAAACCCAATGAGGCTCCCATAAATACCTGCTTCCTCACTCACGTCAACAAATTTCCCATTGTCATTTCGCAACAATACATCCCCGACACCTCTGAATATCTCCGGAACATCTTCCCAATCGCTTGCACGCTTTTCTCTGTCCGACGCATATCCCAGGCTGCTTACCGGTATATTACTGTTATTTAAAAGGTAGGCATCCAGATCACCGTCCAGGTCATAATCAAAGAATGAAGCGTGAGTAGAAAACCCGCTTTTTGCCAGGTTGTATTCTTCAGCTTTTTCAGTAAATGTCAGGTCTCCATTATTAATGTAAAGGTCATTGTCATGGTTGTTGCCTTCCATATTTCCTGCATTACTTACGTAGATGTCCAGCAAGCCATCGTCATTGATGTCTACCATTGAAACCCCGGTACTCCATGGCTTTGATCCGGCCACACCAGCACTTTCGGTGATGTCTTCAAATTGGAAATTACCTTTATTCAGGTAGAGCTTATTGGCCACCATATTACCCGTGAAATAGATGTCTGCCAGGCCATCATTATTAATATCACCAACAGCAACACCCCCACCATTGTAGAAATTACGGTACTTGAAAATATTAAAATCCTTTTGGTTTTCTACAACATTCACAAAGTTGATTCCCGAGGCTACAGAATCAATCTTCGAAAACAAAGTTTCCTGCTGATCATCGGAGGTACTTTCACTTCCCATTTTATCACAGGCAGAGAAAGTCAGGCAAACCATGCAAATTATAAGCACTCTATTCATGAGAAATAAGTTTTTCAATGAAAATTGGTTGATCATTATTAATTCCAACTATAAAATAATTTTTACCTGCAATTTTGATTGGTTCGATATCTCTTGCAGGACCTAATATCCTGAAATCTTTTGAAAAGATTGATTCAAAAGACCCATTTCTATTATTAAGTAGTAGCAAACCATGAGAGGCGTCCTTTCTTGCCAATTGGGTGTTGACCTCATAGTTATTTCCTACCAATATTAAATCCATATAACCATCTCCATCAATATCATCTGCAACCAGGTCATTCACTGTGGAAACCTGTGCGTCGAAAGGCAGAGGGACGGGTGTAAATGACAGGTTCCCGTCATTTCGGAAGACTGTAGTTTCCAGGGTTACTACCTTTTTAGTTCTGACTTCAGGTAGATTCAATTTTGGCAAAATATCCTGGACAGTGGCTTTTGCAAATTCTGTGTAAGACAGGTACCTTTTTTTAATCTCGGGCAATTGCCTGGCGAGTTCATCTCTTGTCGCCAGCATAGTTTCCTTGCCCTGATAAAAGTAAGTCAGTATAGTTTCACCAGTCCCGTTTTGATCAAAGTCATACCTGTACAATCGAACCGGTTGATCTCTACTGGCGGTGAGTCTTGAATTCAGTCCCCAGTTACCACCTACAATGTCCATATCCCCATCATTATCAAAATCGAATACCTCCACACAATTCCACCAACCTTCTGAGTTGGGTACAATGTTCAAATCTAGCTTTTTCCCGTCATTCAAATAAATTGAAACAGGCATCCAGTCACCTACTACAATCAGGTCCTGAAATCCATTGTTATCAATGTCGTGTATCGCTACATCGGTAATATTGCCTGATTTCCTGAACTGCCCGTACTCCTTAGATACATCCCTGAAGGTGCCGTCTCCCCTATTTTTGAAAATGTAACTAGCTGGCGTTTCTCCGAACTTCCTGGGGACAACATCGGCAGCAATGACAATGTCATTGTCACCGTCATTTTCCAGGTCAAGTGTCTGAATTACTGAAGCGTTAATATTAACTCCTTTAAATGCGTCTGGTTGATTAATAAAATTTCCTTCTCCATTATTGAGGTAGAGTCTTGGTTCCAATGGTTTTCCTGAGGCAAATTCATTGCCACCTGATGCAATTAGTAAATCCAGATTGCCATCACCATTTGCATCAAAGAAAAGTGACGCAACATCTTCATTAATCTTGAAATTATCTTCCCCTGGCAGCTTATTGATTTGAAACTCTCCCTGTTCATTTTGCAAAAACAGTGCACTTTCCTGCATTTTAGCTCCTGTAATGAAGATATCCTCGGTTCCGTCACGATTGACATCTCCTACTTCAATATCCGGCCCTTCATGACTCATAGCGAAAGGAACCAATGGATCATGGTCAAAATCCAGAGAGGACTGTTCCTGATGAAAAAAGGGCAAAGTAATGAAACTGTTGGATAGAAGATTTGCTTTAGTCTTTACAACAAAACCCGTTTTCACTGATGCATCGGCTTGCTTCAAAACAATTGAAGTGTTTGCTTTAATATTTTTGAGTAGCTGGTAACCACCATCTGGCCATTGAACCGTAATAGAATCAACCTTTTGATTACTGCCCAGGCCAATAACCAGATAATCTACACTGGTAGACAGATATGATTGTGTTGGGAAATTTTCGTGGTAAATACTGAGGTCGTTCGCATACAAAGTCACCTTTGCACCAATACCGTATTTGTTGTCAGCGCTTCCCTGGAATTGTATTTTGACATAATTCTTTTCCCCTGATTCAATTGCGTTGTTTTTCAGTATAAATGCTGGTTCATTTACATTATTCACAACCAGGTCAAGGTCTCCGTCATTATCAAGATCTCCGGTAGCGCTTCCATTACTGAATGATGGCCTGATTCCAATCCAATCTGCTGTTGCATCGCGAAATGTGTTGTTTCCATTATTTTGATAAATGAAATTGGGCACATGTTTTTTTGGCATTTTTGAAGTAAATGAAAGGATGTCATTACCGACTCCAAATTCAATGTCTTTCTGTATCTGATCCTGGACAATAAAATTTATATAATCCAGGTCATTGGTGGCGCCTACAATTCCATTAGTTATGAATAGGTCTTTGTATCCATCCATATTAAAATCCTGGCCCAGCACACCCCATGACCACTCTGTTGCTGCAATTCCAGACTGGTAGCCAACCTCACTCCAACTCTGATTTCCCCTGTTTATATGCAGTGTATTTTGCATGTACTGTGGGGCATAGTTGTTTTTCAAAAACCGCTCATATACAGGAAATGGATCTTCTTCACCGGAAGATTTGAGTGTAACCAGGTCCTGAGGGAGCATATCCAGGCTGATGATATCGGTGAGTCCATCATTATTTACATCCACAATTGTATTCCCCATGGAATAGTGTGTGGTATGTCCAAGCAGTCTATGGTCCTTTGATATAACTTCGGTAAACGTCTTATCTCCATTGTTGAGATACAGATAGTCATTTTCGAAAAAATCGTTCCCGACATATATATCTGGATAACCATTGTTATCGACATCAGAAATACTGACTCCCAGCCCGTATCCAATTTTACCCTGAAAAATTTGAGCCTTCCCGGATACATCAACATATTTTCCATCAACATTTTCCATTAACCTATCCTGCGCTAAACTATCCCTGACCGATCGGGAGTCTCCGTTTCCATAAGATCTGTTGGGGTAGACAGAATGACTCAACTGGAACATGTCAAGGTCTCCATCAAGGTCATAATCGAAAAATGTGCTCTGTGTAGAGAAACCAATAAGGTCCAGACCAAAATCAGCAGCTTGTTCCTTAAAAATTGGGACTCCTTGTTCATCTAATCCCTGGTTGATGTACAGCTTGTTCCTTCCCTGGATAGATTTATAGCGACCAACTTTGCTCAGATAAATATCTTTTAATCCATCGTTATTGATATCGACATGGGTAACTCCTGAGGTCCATCCGGTAGTGTTATCAATCCCTGAGATTTTTGTAATATCCTTAAAATTGAAATTGCCCTGATTAAGGTACAGCTTATCAGCACATTGATTACAAACTAAATAGATGTCATCCAGCCCATCATTGTTGAAATCGGTGATGGCAACACCACCGCCATTGTAATAATACAAGTAGGTCAAAATGTTCAATTCAGCTGTTGGGTTCAATGTATTATTGAAACCTATACCCGAATCAGTCGGGTTGACCAATGTAAAAAGTGTCTCTTTGGAATTACAGGAAATGAGTACCCATATTAAACAGGCAAAAAGTAGTCCTCGGTTTTGTTCCATTCTATTTTACTCAATCAACAGGTTGAAAGATTAAGTAAATTATGATAAAAGTTATGAATATATAAACAAGAAGAAGGATATAAGTTTATATCCTTCTTCGAAAAATCAAAATTAATGATTTCAATTCTAGTACCCTGGATTCTGAGTTAGATTAGGGTTTGACAATAGCGCATTCGCAGGAATTGGGAACAGGTCTGTGTGACCGTCTCCAGCTTCCTTAAATTCCCAGGAGCTGCTGAATTGACCAAATCTGATCAGATCATTTCTTCTCCATCCTTCAGTATAGAGCTCTCTGGCTCTTTCATCAAGAAGTTCCTGTTCGGAAAGACTTGTCAAAGGAGGAGTGTTTTCCCTCATAGCTCTAAGCTCATTAACTTCAGCTAATGCTCCTGCGGTATTTCCTAATCTAAGCATCGCCTCTGCCCTCATCAGGTGAGCATCAGCAAACCTTGCCATAACCACACCACTGGTAAATCCACCATTGACAGGCGAATACTTTAACAGTCTAATACCTGTTACTTCGTTATTACCAACAAGACCAGGAAGTTCTTCAGTAAATGCTAATGGTGCTCCGGCCCGGTCAGTTAATGCCACTGCCTGTCCATCTCTCCAGCCATACATTTGACCAACCTGGAATCCAAATCCAAACCCATGATTAGTGTCATTGGTGGATTGAAGAGTTTGTGTATATCCTCTCCTTTCTTCCTGACCACCACCTAAAGCATTTGAAGCGGGTCCTTCAAATTTATCATAGAACTCAGCCAAGGTGGTAAATCCATTCCAACCTCCACCTCCATTATCAGGATGAGACTGGTTATAATGTAGGCCGTTCCACATTCTGTTTCCTACGCTAGCGTCTACAGACCAAATAACATCTGTGTTAGCTACATTTGGGCCCGGGAAGACATCAAAATAGGTACCTTGTCCGGTGAGGGCAAATCCATCCGCTTCAATTTCATCAACAAGGTCTATCACATCCTGCAAATCATTGGAACCATAAGCTCCCAGGTACACATTTGCATTTAATTTTAGCTTGGCCAGAAAGAATCGGGCTGTAGCCTTTGTTCCTCTGTTTTTAGTGGCTGCTGCAGGATTACCATCGGGTAAATTAGCAATGGCTGCTTCCAAATCTGAAACAATCATATCATAGGCTTCCGCCCTGGACATTACTATTGGTAAAATGTCCTGCCCATCTGAAGGATTTCTAAAAGGAACCTGTCCATAAAAATCCATTACTATCCACATATTATATGCTCTGGTGAAATGAGCATGGGCCTCCTGCTCCGGAGTGGCCCCTGTGGTCAATGGGTCAAGTATTTCAGATGCTCTGAGTACCGCTCCATTTTTGTCATTCCATACAGTTGTAACATGATTATGGGTAGGGCTCCATGTGTGAGCGTGTAATGTTCTCCATACGCCATTATCACCCCAGTCAGTACCCCTTGTTGGCACCAATAGCTCATCGGTAGTCACCTCTGTCATTGCATAGAGGTTTGCCTGATCTCCTGCCTGACCTGTAATATCATTGTAGATATTCGAGATTGCTCCATCAACATCAGTAATACCGCTAAAAACTGTTCCAACTGAAGTATCATCGATTACCGCATCCGTTTCTTCGATTTCAAGATCACAAGCCACTACGAGGAAAGATATTAATAGTAATACTCCCCAAGTTTGATTCGTTTTTCTATAATTCATTTTCATTTCTTTTTTAAGTTAGATTAAAACCCTGCTGAAAAACCAATACTAAATATTCTAGGTCTTGGGTAAGCAGTGTAGTCGATACCAGCTGTTGGGAGATTATTCAATAAATTGAATTCAGCTGGATTGGAACTCACCTCTGGGTCTAAGCCATTGTAGTCTGTAATTACAAACAGGTTCTGTGCATTAAAGTTTACTTTCATGTTTCTGAAGAAACTATTGCCAGATACCGGAATATTATATGCAATTATCAGGTTTTGCATTCTCCAAAAATCTCCAGGGTGCAGGAATCTAGTTGAAACCGCTGCTTCGGCAGATCCAGCCTCGCCACTGGTTACCACATCCTGAGTTACATTCCTTGCGTTGTTAATTGCTCCAGCAGTAAAGAAACCATTCTGTGTATTATTATAGATGTAATGTCCAAATTGTCCGTACATATAAGCTGACAAAGACCAGTTTTTGTATTCAGCATTAACGGACAGACCACTATTCCATACAGGCAAAGCTCCTTTGCCTATGAACATCTGGTTATCCCCAATTGGCTGACCTTCCGGGTCAAATCCCTCAAACTCCCTCAAGTAATAAGAGAATAGAGGTTGGTCTCCAGCCAGG
Organism: Cyclobacteriaceae bacterium; assembly: GCA_965243755.1. GTDB lineage: Bacteria > Bacteroidota > Bacteroidia > Cytophagales > Cyclobacteriaceae > JANSWY01. The sequence goes on along the minus strand of CBDEVW010000005.1, from coordinate 216,417 downwards.
CGTTGCGCATAAGCTCCGGTAAGTCCCTGTCCATAGATTTGACCTGCATTCATCTGTCCGTTGAAGTTTGTTAGCAGGTTGTCATTCTTAGATACGTTTCCAGTCAGACTAACCGAACCCTGCGTAGACGCATAAACATTGTATGTCAAAGAAAGCTCCCAACCTTTGTTTTCCACAAGTGCACCATCCAGGTTTTTGAAAAATTGCGGATCTAATGCCGGTTGTGCAGTCTCAGCTCTCAGCAATAAGTCAGAAGTCTCCTTAATGTAGTAATCAATACTACCATAAATTTTATCCTGGGCAAACCCAAAATCTAGCCCTATGCTTGTCTGAGTAGTTGACTCCCACTTCAACCTAGGATCTGGTTGACCTGTAGCATCAGAACCCGGGATAGTAACAAAGCGGTTGTTTGTGCTTACGGAAGCATCTGCGTACCTCTGAACCCTGGTAAACTGCCCATAGCTCAAACCATCTTGGTTACCAACTACACCGTAACCGGCTCTAAGTTTTAAGGTACTTACACTTTCCGGCATAAATGCCTCCTCATGTATCTTCCAAGCCACAGCTCCTGAAGGGAATATACCGTATCTGTTGTCTCCACCAAATCTGGATGAACCATCAGCTCTTAGTGTAGCCGTAATGAGATATTTTTCACTGATTGTAAAATTTGCTCTAGCAAAATATGACTGCAGATAATCTGTTCTATCATAGAAATTTGCGGTCATTGCTTCAATAGTGGCGTCACTTGGTCTATTGAAAAATTCTTGAACAAGAGTTCGGTTATTAACACCACTCACAAACCCTCCAGTTGTAGGCTGAGTTGCTGCATCCCCCGATAAGTTGTCAGAAACGCCCCAGTTGGTAACAAAGTCATAATCGTAATTATTGTCAACAGTTGATTGCATGGCATCATTTGATGTCCTTAATTCGTCTTCCATCACATCAAAACCACTGTAGTCGGTGAAGCCGACACCCGTCACCCAAGACCATCTATCGTTAAAACTTTGGACTGAATACCCTCCAACAACATCAATTTGAACATTTCCTACTTTCTTATTCAGATTTAAGGTTGCTTCAAAAAGGTGATTTACATTAGAGTTGAAATTTAGCTGACCAAAACCATTATCTCTTATTCCATCCCCTACATTTGAAACATCACCTGTCATCAATGTCAGTCTTTCGGCATCAGAATAGTCGTTTCCGTAAGTAAGTTTTGCTGTCAAACCATCTGCCAAAGAGTAGTCTGCTGACAGGTTGGTTAAGATTCTATTGGTAAAACCGGTGGAAGAGTAATATGCCAACATGTTTGCAGGATTTCTTTGGTTCCCAACATCCGCATCAGGATCATTTGGCCATGTAGGGTTTGCAGAATATGCAGCCCCCAGCAAGTCTCCAGCGAAACCAGCATTACCGCTAATCGCCGGGTCTTCTCTATCTACGCGTGAGTACGTGGAAGTCAGTGTCAGCTTTAGTTTGTCACCCATTAATGACTTAGAGCCATTAATTCTTCCGGTAAACCTCTTCATGAAGGAGTTTTCAACTACCCCTTGCTGGTCTTCATATCCAATTGAAGCTCTAATGGAACCTCCGGTTCCAGCTTTAGAAAATGCCAAATTAGTCTTATGCGAAATTGTGGTTCTAGTTACCACATCCTGCCAGTCTGTGTCTGAGCCCTGGTCACGAGCAACCCTGTCACCACCAAATTGTTCTACTGCATCCAGAAATTCTTCTCTGTCCAGCAGGTCATATTCAGAGCGCGGGCTGGAAATACTGACATTTGTTCCAAACTCCCAGGATCCTTTTTGTCCTTTGCCAGATTTTGTGGTGATAATTACAACACCATTCGCTCCTCTCGACCCGTAAATAGCGGTGGCCGAAGCATCTTTCAAAATACTGATGCTTTCAATATCATTAGGATTGATAAAGTTTAGAGGGTTAACATCAGATGCGGTTCCAAAACCCACATCAGCTGATCCAGGTTGTGTTCCTCCTGCTAGTGGTACACCATCCACAACAAATAAAGGGTTATTATTTGAACGAATAGAAGTTGTTCCTCTGATCCTCAATTGAACCCCATCACCCGGTGCTCCACTGGTAGAAGTGATTTGCACCCCGGCTGTTTTACCAGCAATCAACTGCTCCGGAGAAGCAATCATTCCCTGGTTAAAATCTTCTGCAGTTACAGCAGCCACAGCTCCAGTTGCATCAGATTGTTCTATTTGACCATAACCAATAACAACAACCTCGGCAAGTTCGGTCACATCCAGTTCCAACTGGACATCAACAACTCCTCTTGCACCGGCAGTTAGTTCTAAAGTCCTATAACCAACAAATGAATATACAAGCACAGCATCATCGGATGGGATTTCCAGGGAGTAATTCCCCTCAAAATCAGATACTGTACCGGATGAAGTCCCTTTGATCACTACGTTAACTCCCGGAATTCCTTCTCCGGTGCTAGCATCGGTAATGGTCCCAGAGACCGTCCGTTGCGCTAATGCCATAGCACATGACAATACAAACAATAAACTTAAAAGTAGATACTTCTTCATATTATTACATTTTGAAATATTTTACGATTCCATTCGATCCATATCAGCCAGCAAAAGATTGCCCCTTTTATGGGAATGCCTCTTTAATTTACAGCTTTTTAAGGTGAATCGAACTGTTAATAAAACGAAAATCGCAGAATTTTAAAAATGATTTAAAACAAATTGGGTCGGTTTTTTAGCATTATATGAATGAAAACGTTTTCAACTGGCATTTTTTTCTTAATTTTTCAAAGTATAATTTTTCTAAGATTATTAAGGCAAAACCTATTCCTGAGTGAGAACGGCGAGGAAACATAAATACTATTCATTTACAGCCAGGATATACGGTGTTTGTGATATTTTTAAGGCAAACAATTTCATATGAAAAGCGGGCAGGTAACTATTAAAGACATTGCAAAGGAATTGAATATTTCTGTATCCACTGTATCCAGGGCTTTAGCAGGTAATCCACTGGTAAAACCCTCCACTAAAGCAGCAGTGATAGAATTAGCAGAGAAGCTTAATTACCAACCTAATTATACTGCATTAAGCCTTAGAAATAACACCACAAATACGCTGGGGGTAATCATCCCTCAATTGGTTCATGAATTTTTCTCTATGGTTGTAAGAGGGATTGAAGATGTCGCCTACGCTTCAGGGTACAGTGTGATCATCTGCAATTCTCACGAGTCTTATGAAAGAGAAGTCATTGATTCAAAAACATTAATGAATGGAAGGGTAGATGGGGTTTTAGCTTGTATCACCAAAAATTCGAAGGATGTTTCTCATTTCAAAGAATTTGGTAAACGCAGCATTCCACTGGTATTTTTTGATTGTGTGGTGGACGACATTGAAACTGACAAAGTAATAATAGATGATTATGAGGCGAGCTTCAACGCTGTAAATCATCTTATTGAAACAGGTCGGTCAAAAATTGCCTATATCGGTGGGCCCATTTCATTATTGATCAACCAAAACAGGTACAAGGGTTATCGTGATGCATTGGAGAAACATGGCATCCCGTTGAATGAAGCAATTGTGGCCCATTGTGAAACAGGCGATTATGCTGATGGTACTACGACAGCAAAAAAATTCGTTGATAGTCAGCAGGAGTTTGATGCAATATTTGGAGCAACTGATATGTTAGCTATTGGTGCAATCAAATATTTCAAAAAAGTAGGACTGAACATTCCAAAAGATGTTGCTGCCTTCGGGTTTAGCAACTGGAAAATTTCTGAACTCTATGAACCATCGCTCTCAACGGTTGATCAGCCGGGATACGAAATGGGAAGAATTGCCGCCGAACTACTACTGAAACAAATTAAAAATGAAGATGACTATTATCAGCCTACCACAGAAGTACTAAAAACTGATTTAATCATCAGAGAAAGTAGTGCAGCTATCGCGTAAGGGTGGCCTAACCTGTCCTTTGTGGGCCCTACTGGATCCGATCGGAGTGGCGCTGCAACCAGTGACCCCCTGCTTGTAAGCAAGGTGCTCTGAACTCAACCCCTAATAACTGTAAAATCCTAGGAGATTTCTTCTTGATATTTCTATGGAATAAGGTTAAAGAAAACAATGCAACCTGATTAATAAGTACTTGATGACCTTTTGGAGGTTAACTCTGGGACAGAATGAAGTTGATATAACAAAAAAAAAGACAGCCATTTCTGACTGTCCTCTGTGGGCCCTACTGGATTCGATCGGAGTGGCGCACCACCCAGTGACCATCTGCTTGTAAGGCAGGTACTCTAAACTTAACCCCTAATAACTGTAAAATCCTGGGAGATTTCTTCTTGATATTTCTATGGAGTAAGGTTAAAGAAAACAATGCAACCTCCTTTGATTTGATTATAAATACTTGATGGCCATCTGGAGGTTAACTCTGGAACGGAAATGAAGTTGATCCAACAAAAAAAAGACAGCCATTTCTGACTGTCCTTTGTGGACCCTACTGGATTCGATCGGAGTGGCGCACCACCCAGCGACCCCCTGCTTGTAAGGCAGGTGCTCTGAACTTAACCCTTACTAACTGTAAACTCCTGGGAGATTTTTTCTTGATAATTCTGTGGAATGCGGTTAAAGAAAACAATGCTACCTCCTTTGATTTGATTATAAATACTTGATGACCATCTGGAGGTTAACTCTGGAACAGAAATGAAGTTGATCCAACAAAAAAAAGGACAGCCATTTCTGACTGTCCTTTGTGGGCCCTACTGGATTCGATCGGAGTGGCGCCCCACCCAGTGACCAACTGCTTGTAAGGCAGGTGCTCTGAGTTTAATCATTACAAACTGTGTAAGCCTGGAAAATACTTTATTGATATTCTGTGGAATGCGCTTAAAGAAAACAATGCAACCTCCCTTTGATTTGATTCCAAGTGCTTGAGAACCGTCAGGAGGTTAACGCTGGAACCGAATGAAGTTGATCTAACAAAAAAAGGACAGCTATTTCTGACTGTCCTTTGTGGGCCCTACTGGATTCGATCGGAGTGGCGCACCACCCAGCGACCCCCTGCTTGTAAGGCAGGTGCTCTGAACTTAACCCCTAATAATTGTAAAATCCTTGGAGGTTAACTCTGGAACCGAATGAAGTTGATCTAACAAAAAAAAGGACAGCCATTTCTGACTGTCCTTTGTGGGCCCTACTGGATTCGATCGGAGTGGCGCACCACCCAGCGACCCCCTGCTTGTAAGGCAGGTGCTCTGAACTTAACCCCTAATAATTGTAAAATCCTTGGAGGTTAACTCTGGAACCGAATGAAGTTGATCTAACAAAAAAAGGACAGCCATTTCTGACTGTCCTTTGTGGGCCCTACTGGATTCGAACCAGTGACCCCCTGCTTGTAAGGCAGGTGCTCTGAACCAACTGAGCTAAGAGCCCATAATTCGAGTTAAAAACATCTTTTCTAACTCTGCGTTTTCAAATAACTTTGAACCGGTTTGAAATCCCTTTGTTCATTGCCCTTAAAAACGGATTGCAAATCTAGCATTTGTTGTTACTATTGCAAAAATCTTTGCGTGTTTTTTATGAAAATTTTCAAGTTATTTTCGTTTTAACTAATGTATTAATTCAATAGCATTGAAAATCAGCCGATTAAAGAAATATATTCTTGGTTTTCTATTGATCATTTTGCTGCTTGTTGCAGGAGGCATTTGCTATGTATTCATTCACAAAGACCAAATTCTTTCCAAAGCACTCGAAGAAATCAACAAAAACCTTACTGCAGAAGTACAAGTTGGTTCAGTGGATCTATCCCCTGTTAAAAACTGGCCTGAGGTCTCCATTATATTGAGAAATGTTAGCATCAGTAATCAGGATAATTTTAAGAACAAACTTCTGTCTGGTGAAATCATCACTGTCGGGTTTGACCTGTTCTCAATCATTAAGGGTGAATACAACATAAAAAGTGTAAAGTTCGAGCAGGTAGAAATTAACATTGAGCGGAATCGTTTAGGTGCAATGAATTATTGGATATTCCAACCTCGGGACACCATCTCTAATAATGCACCTAATGTGTCACTGGATAAAATAGAAATACATAATTCCAGGTTCAACTATTTCGATTACAAAGGAAACTCTACAAGGTCTATTAACTCAAGTATTTTTGAGGCAAATGCTACATTAAGTCTGGGATACCCCAATTTGGAAATTGAACTTCGCTGTGATAATGTTTTAAAAAAAATAATTTGGGATAATTTTCAGTTTTTTAAAGATTTCGGAAATGACTTAACTGTACAATTAAATATTGACAGGGAAAAGAAAGTCCTGAATATTCAAAAAGGCAAAATCAATTCCTCAGCAATCAAATTTCAGGATTTATCAGGGTTCATCTCGTATGGGGCCTCATCGGACTTTGACCTAAGGTTTAGTACCAACTCATTCAACAACAAGAAAATTGCCAATCAACTTTCTGCAACCATTAATGAAAGGATAGGAAACTATGCTATTGATGGCAACTTTGAATTAAGGGGAAAAATTTCAGGGGATTATTTCAAAACGAATAATATTAAATCCAATGTCACGATTAAGGCAAATAATCTTTCTGGTTTCCTTCCTGATAAAAATCTGCACTTTTCTGAATTGCTGGTGGATGGTGAACTGTTCAGCACTGGGTTTGAAATCAATAGGTCTTATTTAAACAACCTTACCATTCATGGAAACCTTGAAAAAGAACCATTTGAAGCCAGTTTTCCAAAACTTCATCTTGATGGGAGCTTGTATCGCGGTGTTATAACAGGTGTTGTGAATAGAGAAATTTTTCAGTCCATCTACAGAGACGGAGGTATATCGTCTTTTGAGGGGTCGGTTGCTTACCAGGTAGATCTACAAAAAAGAGGTCAGGAACTGATTTGGGATGGAGAAATTGAGCTGCAAAGCTTAGGGTTTTTCAGTGAGCAGTTGTCGCATCAGTTTGACAACTTAAATGGGGTTGTACTATTCAATAACCAGGAATTAGCAATGCAAAATGTAACGGGAAAAATTGGCCGGTCAGATTTTGATTTTACAGGGCTGATGATCAATCCCAGCAATATTCTGGAGCCATCAAAAGGCCCCTTTATGCTGTCTGGTGAATATAGTGGCAGCTATCTTGACCTTGATGAACTCCTATTGAAATCGGAAGATCAATCGAAAGTAAATTCCACCAATCTTCCGGAAATCAGAGATTACACGATACCTTCCAACATCACCATTGACCTGAACCTTGGTGTTTCGGCACTCAATTACAAAAAATTCAAAGCCAGTAATGTACAATCTCGTATCAGGGTCAAAAACCAATTAATCAGTGCATCCAATATCCGCTTTAATGCTATTGGAGGTAGCGTAGAAGGTGAAATAGAAATGAATACCGCTGCAGATCTCATTCATTGCAATGCCTCTACTAAACTACAATCCCTGGCAATTGACAGTATTTTCTACATCTTCGACAATTTTGACCAGTCTTTCATTCAGGATAAGCATTTGGGCGGCAGGATTACTTCATCCATCCAAACTGATTTTTACCTGACAAAAAACCTTACACCGATATACCCTACATTTAGCGCCAATCTATCTACCAATATCAGAAACGGTGAGTTAATAGAATTTGAGCCAATGTATCGCCTATCGAAATTTATCGATGTGAATGAATTGGCACACCTTCAATTTCAGGAATTGCGAAACAACATTACCATAGAAGATTCAAAAATCAGTATTCCAACCATGGAAATCAGATCCAATGTTTCCAATATTCAGCTAAGCGGATGGCACACTTTTGATCAAAAAATCGAGTACCACCTTAAAGTCCCGTTGAAAAAAGCCTACAAAAGAGACAAAGATGAAAGATTTGGCACTGTAGCCAGCAATGATGATAATCTCACCAATATATTCCTTAAAATTGAGGGCACCACCGATGATTACAAAATCTCATATGATCAATTGAGCGCTATCAAGAACCTCAAGGAAAAAATTACCAATGAAGGGCAAGAATTGATTCAGTCTATTAAGACCAAAGGAGAAAGCACTAATAAGAAGGTAACCGTAGAACTAGATACTACCAATTATTTTGATTTTGATGATTCGGTATTTGAGACGGATTCATCAGAATTTGAAAACTAATCCAAGGCAGCATTCAAATACTGAATAAAGGGATGCAATGTTTTTAATTTAGTCACTGCATCATCTACAAAGTGCTCCTGGGCAATCTCCTTATCATTGTATTCACTCAGGAAATAAAAACTCTTCATTTTCAACAGCGCTATGTTTGGGTGATCTTTGGGATAGCCTTTTGGAGCAGTTTTAAGCGCTTCACCCTGAATCTCTCCAAAAGTAGATTTGAAAGGTTTATGCTCAATGATTTGCTGTAAATCGTTGGGGTTATAGTCAATTTCCTGTCGTATTTTTTTCAAAACAGTAGCCTCCGGGTGGTACATGCCTCCCCCGATAAAATTTTGACCAGGCATGATATGTATATAGTATCCAGCATAAGGACTTTTCTTTCCTCCCAAAGAAATGGAGGCGCCAAAATTGGTCTTGTATGGACTTTTATCCCTTGAGAACCTGATGTCGCGATTTAATCTGAAAATACAATCTTTGGCCTCAGTTCCGACAATATTGTTATCAAATTGCGCTATGCCATTGATTACTTCAGCCACAAGAGATTTGAAGCTGTTTCTGGCTTCATTGTAGCGTGCTTTGTTGGCATCCATCCAATCCTTATGGTTGTTATCTTTTAAATCGTCTAAGAATGACAATACGTTCTCAAGTGCTTTCATTGGTTATAGATATTCATAAATTTTCTCGAACTGAAGTCCCCGTGAGGCTTTCACCAATATCAGGGAGTTCTCAAATGTTTTTTCTCTGATGTGCTCCAATAACTGATTTGTGTCCTGAAAGTGAATACTTTTTGAGGCTACCCGGTGAGCTGCTTCAATTTGTGTTCCGCAGAATATAATTTCATCAAAACCCAATGAATCAACCAGCTCACCAAACTCCTGATGCTCCCGCTCCGAATCTGCCAGTTCGTTCATATCACCAAGAATTACGACTTTATTGCCCTCAAGTTTGGAGAAATTAATCACAGCCGCCTTCATGGAATCCGGGTTCGCATTATAGGCATCCTGAAATATTTGATTGCTTCCCTGACGTACCACCTGGGACCTGTTATTCGTAGGTGTGTATTTCGAGATTGCCGTATGGATCATTTCTTCTGGTACCTCGTAATATCGACCAACTGCGATTGCAGCACCGATATTGTCCATGTTGTAATCTCCAATCAAATTGGTAATCACTTCCCTACCCTCAATTGAATAAACTAAAAACGGGTCAGCGCTCTTCAAAGTAACTTCCTGAGCAGGATACAAAATTGCCTGTGGGAAACGTTTAGCCATGTTTGAAAGCACCCTGTCGTTTTGATTGATGAACACCTGTCCCTTTTTCTTTCTCAGATGATCAAACAATTCACTTTTCCCACGAATCACTCCCTCAATGCCTCCAAAAGTTTCTGTATGGGCTTTGCCAATGTTGGTAATCAAACCAGCATCAGGGTTGGCTATGTCACTTAGCAGCGCGATCTCCCCAACTGCACTTGCTCCCATTTCAATAATGGCGATCTCTGTTTGCGGTAATATATTAAGGACAGTTAAAGGGACACCAATGTGATTATTGAGATTACCCACGGTTGCGGTGGTAATGTATCTCATTGAAAGCACCTCATTAATCAGTTCCTTTGTGGTGGTCTTCCCATTCGATCCGGTCAGCCCTATTACAGGTCGCTTAAACTGCGCCCTGTGAAAACGAGCAATGTTTTGAAGAGCTGTAAGTCCATTCTCCACCAATATATATTGATCCCCTTTTACAAACTTCTTTTCATCAACAATTGCATATCGGGCTCCCTTATTGATAGCCACCTCAGCATATTGATTGCCATTAAAATTCGGGCCTTTTAAAGCCACAAATAAATTGCCCGGAACGATCTTTCTGGTATCGGTACTTACGCCATCGCACTGCAGGAATTTTGCATAAAGCAACTCTATATGATCGCTCATTTAAATTCGTTAGTTAATTAGGTAAAATTAATCCAATATTGTATTCATAATACGCAGGCAAAATAAAGTTCAAATTGCACAAATCGACCCTACAACAACAAAAATTTATATCATTAAGCATAATCCTGTTCTGGACCTTTCAGTTGCATGCACAAGTATTTCAATTTGATCAATCCATTGCGGTCATTGAAAATGAGAGATCTCTTAAAAATCCTTTTGCAGGTGGGCTGAATGGCGTACAACCCAGTTGGCTTGATCTTAACCTGGATAATCAGAAAGAACTGGTGATGTTTGATCGATCAAACAATTTGGCTTATGCATTTGAATTTGTAGAGGGAAGCTATGAATGGAGGCCCTATTTATCAGACAACTTGCCGGGTGATATTCAAAACTGGATGATTTCAGTAGATTACGATGGAGATGGCCTCAATGACATTTTCACACACACCAGTTTTGGGGTCAGGGTGTATCACAATGTCTCTACTGAGCACACCACGGCATGGGAGGTTGCAGCAGATAACCTCAAATCTTTAAGCAATGGCTCAGAAGTAAATCTTGTGGTAACTGGTTCCGATTACCCCGCCATAGGTGATTTTGACAATGATGGTGACGTGGATATTCTGGTTTTTGATTTTGCAACCGGAAATTTCATTACTTACTATCGCAATACCAGCACAGAGAACAATTCTGATTTATTGAGTTATGAAAAAGCAGACAATTTTTGGGGCATGATCGAAGAGTGTAACTGCAATCAGTTTTCCTTCGGGGGTAACCCCTGTGGGAGTATTGCAGAAGGAAGGACCGAACATGCCGCTTCTAAATCCATCACCATTTACAATGATGATCTTTATATAGGAATTGATGGCTGTACTGAGCTTGCCTACCTTCCAAATTCCGGACAATTTGCTTCTCCACAATTCGACAGTTTTCAGGTCGATCTATTTGAGTTAACTGTTTTTAAAAGTTATCCAATTGTCTATTTTGGTGATTTCGATCAGGATGGTATCGATGATGCGATCATAGGAAACAATCTGCGTAACGATGGTTACTTTTTGGATTATGGACACTCAGTGAGGTTTTTTAAAGGGCCAGAATTAGCGCTTGAAACAACCAATTTTTTACAGTCGGATATGATTGATCTTGGGGAGCAGTCGTACCCGGCGCTCTACGATTGGGACAAAGATGGAGACCTGGATCTTTTCGTTGGCAACAAAGGAGAACTGCATGGGAATACCTATTATGGCACCATTTACCATTATGAAAATACCGGCAATTTCAGAACACCTCGTTTTGAGTTGATTTCTAAAGACTTTGGTGGGTTTTCGCAGTATGAATGGGTAAAACTTATCCCATTTTTCGGCGACTTCAATAATGATGGAAATACTGACATTCTACTCTCAGCGGGTAAATCTGATAAACTTTTTGCCCAGATTAATTTTCTGGAAGGAACTGGTAATCATACTTTTCAACCTCCCGTACAATGGGATTTTGATTTTAGCCGTAATGATACCCCTACCTTGTTTGATTGGAACAATGATGGGCTCATGGACCTGTTCCTGGGCAAAAGTTTTGGGAATATCTCTTACTACCAAAATACAGGAACCAACCAATCAGCAGTACTCTCACTGGAAACGGACAAGTTTTTAGGCACCATTGCAGACGGCACTAATTTATTCCCTACAATAACATTTTACGATGTGGATGATGATGGAGCCATTGAAATTATAAAATCCGATGCGCGAGGATACCTCAATATATACCAGGATGAACTTGATAACGCACCCGATTCTCTGAACAGCCTAAACCCTGAATCAGAACAACTTGCTCATTTCAGGCTAGGCACTACCAACCCCATGGTTTTTGGAGACCTGTATGGGACTGGAGATACATATGGATTCATAGGGAATATTATGGGGGGATTGCACGCCATTAAGAAAGTAAGGGTGAAACAACCGGAAGACCAATCTTTAATTGCCTTCCCCAACCCCACTTCCCAGGGTCGAATCAGCATTTATTCCACTGTAAATGATCAACTAATCATAACGGACCTCACCGGCAAACTAATTTTACAAGGCATAAGCATTGAAGCCGAACAAGAATTAAATGTGAGCATTAACTCACTTTACCCAGGGCTTTACATCATCAAGGGTAAGCATTCGCAATTCAAATTTTATGTCAGGTGATGAAGAATACAGGATTTCTACATTTCAGAAACGCTTCATGGTCGGAATTGGGGTTTAGCACATCGGTTCAAAAACAACTGAGTAATGTACTCCCTGAAAGCACCTATATAGATTTTGATAATGACAGTGGACCTGAATTAATCAATCAATTAAAGAAACTATGTGATGAAGTTGAATGCCTGATCCTTTATCTTGAACTGGAAGAAAAACCAAACAGCGGCATATTGAATCTTTTAAATCACATTGTAAGGCATCATAAAAGCAAGCAGCAAACTTATTTTTCAGGTAATCTGCAGACGATTGAACCGATGCTGAATGTTTTGAATGCTTCAGAAATAAAAGGAACAGATGCTTTATTGCAAATACTTACTGCAGGTTCTAATCAATTTTAAATGAATCTGCTTCCTTGAAAAAGTTGTAGCGATCACGAAATTTTTCAAGGGGCTTTTTTTCAAGGCTGAAACTAACTGAACATTCCCGGTCTACAAATGGTCCTCCTACAGGCTCACCTTTGTAATTATAAATTGCGGAATGTCCCGAGTACGCAGCTTTGTACCCATCAATGCCAATTCTATTCACTCCAGCAACGTAAGCAATGTTTTCAATGGCCCGTGCCTGCAATAAGGTATCCCATGCATTCACCCTGGGAGTTGGCCAGTTGGCAATATAGACCAGGAGATCATACTCATAGTTAACAGATCTTGACCAAACCGGAAAACGAAGGTCATAACAAATCATAGGGCAGATGTTCCAACCTCGCCAATTGATGATAAGTTTCTCTTTTCCAGCTACATATTGTTGATCCTCTCCTACCAAAGAGAAAAGATGTCGCTTATCGTAGGTTTTATAATTCCCATCAGGAAAGACCGCATATAGCCGGTTGAAAAAGCTATTTGATTCCGAGATAATGTAGCTCCCAATAACCAGTGACTTAGTTTGAGCCGCCATTTGAGCCATCCATCTAAAAGTCTTACTATTATGCGGTTCCGACAAGCCCTTAGGTTCCATGGTAAAACCAGTGGTAAACATTTCGGGTAGCAGAATCACATCGGTTTTTTCCAGTTGCCATATCTTCTCTTCAAACATGGCGAGGTTAGCACCGATATCCTGCCAGTACATGTCTGCCTGTACCAGGCTAACACTCAGGTTACTCATTATCTTTTTGCAGGGATTTTGGTTCTGTAGCTTGCATCGAACTTGCCTTTACTGATGTTGGCCAGTTTTCCTTTCAACAACCTTTTTTTTAGGTTACTGATATGATCGGTGAACAAAATTCCTTCAATGTGATCATATTCATGTTGTATGATCCGTGCCTTCATCCCATCGAATGTCTCCTCATGCTCTTCCCAGTTTTCATCAAAATATTTGATCCTGATTTCGGGATTTCTACTGACATCTTCCCTGATACCAGGAATGCTGAGACAACCTTCTTCAAATTTCCATGGTTCACCAGTCTCTTCCAATATCTGTGGATTGATAAATACTTTATGGAAATCTTCCATCCCCTCTTCTTCCAGCGGTCGCCCGTCTACGATAAACATCCGAATAGATTTGCCAATTTGAGGAGCCGCCAGTCCTATCCCACTTGCTCCCTGCATGGTTTCAAACATATCAGCAGCCAATTCCTTCACATCGATGGATCCCTTTTCAATATCCACTGCCTTTTTTCTTAATACCGGATCACCGTAAACTACAATTGGGTAAATCATTTCTGTTCTAAATATGATTGTAATATAATAGAGGCGCTTACTTTATCTATATTGCCCTTTTCCTTTCTCTGTTTTTTCGTAGAACCCGCCTGAATCATAGCGTCAAGCGCCATTTTACTCGTAAATCTTTCATCTTGTAAGACGATATTGATAGCGGGAAAACTCTTTTTTAGCAGGTTAACAAATGCCTGCACCAATGGTGTTGCATTGGTATCTTTATTATCAAGATTCTTTGGCATACCCACAACAAAGCACTCCACCTCCTCACTATCAATATAGTTTTTCAGGTATGAAATCACATCTTTGGAATGAATTGTATCCAAAGGAGATGCGATAATTTGTAACGGATCTGTAACTGCCAAACCCACTCGTTTGGAACCATAGTCTATTCCAATCACTCTTCCCATTCTCTCTTAATTCTGTTGGCTTATGATCTTTGTAATGTTGGATAATCTTTTTTCCATTTCCACGGCCCTCGGAAACAATATTTCATCTTCAATCATGGCGTGGTTCACCATTTCCAACTCGAAATTCTCCAACTCCTTTACGATCAAATTGATGTGAATATTAACTTCAGGAATCTGCTTCAGCGCGTTGACCAATTCTTTTAATCCCGCAAGTTCATCCTCCTCATGGTGATCTTTGGCAATTTCTGCTAACGAGATTTCCTGGTGGAGGTATACAAATTTTGCCAGCCCAGTATAATTTGAATTGATCAGTTCATGCAGACGAAGTGCATAATCAAATACAGTATCCTCCTCTTCATAAATGTGTTTTATGAAATCCTCCAAAAATACTGGAAATATCAACCTAAGGTCATCAATTATACTGCTGCCGGTCTTCACTTCCAGGTTGACCCTATTAATTAAACTATGGACATATGGCAACCTCTCCTTAATGAAAATATGGTGCGCATGCTTGAGGTAAGCAATGACGAGATCCAACGGGTACCGATGTAAGTTTTCGCGATAAATGATGCTGGAATTGTGAAAATTATCAAAGGTTTTCAGAACATTTTTTAATGCCAGCTTCCGTTCTTTGCAAACTTCAATAATGGTTTTATCCCCATGCTGCATAAAGTCTACTCCCAGGTAATGAAGTGCCCGGGCAAGAACAAAATCCTCTTCGATTAGGGTCGCTATTTTCTTGTTCAGCATTAACATTCAATCGCAAAGATAATCAAACACGGAAAGCAGTAACTGAATCCGTCACTTTTATAGAAAAAATCAACCGAAATGCAATGCGCCCGTAGAATATGACTACCAAAATCATTATTTTTAATTCTATTTTATTTTTCAAAAAGCTAAAGTTTAGGTAGTGAGCGAGATCAAAAACCCCAATAGTATAGTTAGGCTTCCAGTTTTATTAACCATCGCAATTGCAGCAGGCATATTAATTGGTGCCAACATTAAAGGAAACTCTTCCAGTGAAAATGACATTTTCAAAAGCCTTTATAAGTTTCGGCAGGTACTTACTTACATCAACAATGATTATGTGGATGAAGTAAATACAGATGAAATAGTAGAAAAAGCAATTGATAACATGCTTGAGGACCTTGACCCCCATACGGTCTATATCTCAGGAGAAGAGCTAAAGCTGACCAAACCACAATTGGAAGGGAATTATAGTGGTATCGGGATTGAGTTTAATATTTTCAAAGATACGATCTATGTAGTTGCGCCATTGAGCGGCGGACCTAGTGAAGCTGTAGGTCTGCAAGCTGGCGACCAAATCATTAAAGTGGACACTGAAAATGTAGCTGGCATTGGCATCAACAATAAAGGTGTGTTTGATCGGTTGCGGGGACCGAAAGGAACTGATGTAAAAGTATCGATCAAAAGAAAAGGTGTGAAGGAATTGTTGGAATACACCATCACAAGAGACAAAATACCGCAGTATTCTGTAGATGTGAGCTATATGGTTGATGACAAAGTTGGATATATCAAGGTTAACAGATTTTCTGCTACTACTTACGATGAGTTCAAGTTACACCTGAATGGCCTGGTTGAAAATGGCATGCAAAAATTAATTCTTGACCTGACGGGAAATCCTGGTGGTTATCTGGATCGAGCCGTAAAAATGGTTGACGAACTACTACCGGGTGATCCAATGATTGTATACACAAAGGGTAAAGAAGTAAGATACGACTCTGAGTATAGGGCAGAAAGAGATGGCATATTTGAAGACAAACCTGTCATTGTATTGATTGATGAGGGAAGTGCCTCAGCAAGTGAAATTGTTGCCGGCGCTTTACAAGACAATGATCGCGCATTGATTGTAGGTAGACGTTCTTTCGGCAAGGGTTTGGTTCAGATGCCTTTTGAATTGAATGACGGCAGTGAATTGAGATTAACCATTAGCCGGTACTATACCCCAAGTGGCCGAAGTATTCAAAAGCCTTATGAAGGCAAATCCGATGACTATAAAAGAGATATCTACAACCGGTACCGGAATGGTGAAATGTACCAGGAAGACAGCATCAAAGTGGCTGATAGCTTAAAATATTACACCACCAAAGGGAGAGAGGTCTATGGTGGCGGAGGTATTTCACCTGACTACTTTGTACCAATAGACACTTCCATGAACAGTAGCTACCTGAATGGCCTGTTTACCAGCAACACACTCAGAGAATATACCCTGAAATTTACCAATGAGAACAAGGAATTTCTTGAGGATATGGGATATGAAAAATTCTTTGATAGTTTTGAGGTTACCGATGCTTCTCTGAGAGAAATGGTCAGTATTGGAGAGGAAAACGGATTGAATTTCAATAAAGAGCAATTCAATCGATCCAAACCTCTCATTAAAAATTATTTGAAAGCCCACATTGCTCGTAGCGTTTGGCAAAATGAAGGATTTTATCCGATTTTTAACCAGACAAATGAGATCTTTTTGCAGGCTCTAGACCTTTTTGATCAGGCAGAAGAGTTGGCCAACAAATAAACAACAATGACATACTATCAAAGACTGGGTGAAATTCCTCCCAAGAGGCACACCCAATTCCGACAACCTGATGGTTCTTTGTACAGTGAAGAACTGGTGAGTTCACGGGGGTTTTCTGGCATATACTCCAATTTGTATCACATCAACCCTCCAACCAGGGTGCTTAAAGTTCTTGATCCTGAACCATTTGATGTGAAAATTGCCTACGATTATCCACTGAAGCAGACCCACCTCAAAACCAGCCATATTGGTGTTACAGGGGATGACTACTTAGGTGCCCGGCTTACATTGTTAAAGAATAAGGATGTTTCCATGGCACTTTGCAATCCGAAGGAACGCACAATGGACTATTACTACAAAAATGGTGAAGCCGATGAAGTAGTTTTTATTCATGACGGTGCAGGTTGGCTATACTCACAGTTTGGCAAACTGCGTGTAAAACAGGGAGATTATGTGGTGATTCCTCGCACCACAATTTATCGGTTTGAGTGGGACGAAGGTCCATTGCGGCTATTGGTGATAGAATCTACACACCCTGTAGAAACGGTTAAAAGATATCGCAATGAAATGGGGCAGCTGTTGGAGCATTCGCCATATTGTGAACGGGACATCCGTCCACCGAGCGAACTGGTAACTGAAACCGAAAAGAAAGAGTATTTGGTCAAAATAAAAAAGGGAGGTTTCCTTCACCCGTATCTTTACGATTATAGTCCACTTGACCTGGTTGGCTGGGATGGGTATCTATATCCATATGCTTTATCAATACATGATTTTGAGCCAATTACTGGTAGAATTCATCAGCCACCTCCGGTACATCAAACATTTCAGGCCCACGGTTATGTGATCTGTTCATTTGTACCAAGGCTGTTTGATTATCATCCGCAGGCTATACCCGCACCATACAATCACTCCAACATTGATTCTGATGAAGTTTTGTATTATGTGGAAGGTAACTTCATGAGTAGAAAGGGCATTGAAAGAGGATCTTTCACCCTGCATCCCGGAGGATTACCACATGGCCCACACCCGGGAACAGTAGAAAAAAGTATTGGTGCAAAAGAGACTGAAGAATTGGCTGTGATGTTGGATACGTTTGGACCTCTTTACCTGACAAGTCAGGCAATAGAATACCTGGACACTAATTATCCAATGAGCTGGACAGAATAAAAAACGGCGACCATTGAGTCGCCGTTTAATATTTTCACCATGGGATAAATGTTTAGTTTCGTGCCAAGGTAGAAACATCTCTGTTTCCCTGTGCATTGTACTGGTCGTCAAACCAGACAGAAATCATTTCATCTCCGGCTTTACATACCAATTCATAGTAAACTTCTTTTTCCTGTTTACCTATATGTGAAAATTTGGTGATTTTTCTTAAGGAGATAGCCTTGTTCTTTCCGTATTTAGCAAAAGCAAATTCGCTAATCTCACCGGGAAGATCCGGTTTTTCTGTCAAAGCGCTCTCCTCCAGAATCTCTCCTCTATCATTATAAATACTTACAATGGTTTTTCCATTTTCTTTAAAAGTAGCTTGAAGGTGCTCTTTACCGTTACGATCCACTTTGCTCCACTTGATGTTTGTAGGGTCCTCATAGTTTTGATAAAACCAAGACAATACGTTTAAAGGGATGTCATCTTCGGTAAGCTCTTGCTGTGCCATAGCGCTAAAGCTTACAATTCCGGCCATTAACAATAGCAGGATTGGTTTGAATGTATGTTCCATAGTTCCACAATTAGTTTCGATTCTCATAAATTACCAGATGTTTTGTTGTTATAAATGTAACAAAACATCTGGTTTATTAAAATATTCTTATCTGGATTTGAATATTTTAATCAATATCGTAATTCAAGCCCGCCTATTTTATTGCAAGGCTACTGGCGTCAAAATCGGATATTCTACTTAGGCTCTCCCCGAACCATACTGTAGAAAGGTCTCCGTTTACCTTGACTACCATTTCATAGTTTGTCTCTACATCAATTCTAGACCCGTAGGCGTAGTTGGTATGTTTGTGAAGGGCAACTATTTTATATTTTTCAAAGTTTGTATCCGCATAGTCTACTAATGGTGCTGGCATCTCCTTTTTATAGAGTATGTTCTCATATGCACGCTTTCCATCTTTATCATAGACTGCAGAAATTTTATTTTTACCTTTCGTAAAGGTCACTCTGTACAATTCATCATTACTTTCAGACTTGATCTTTTCCCAAACCGGGTACTCCGGATTTTCATAGTGATTATAGAACCACTTTAAAACGGTGATAGAGATTTCATCTTCTGGTATTTCCTGAGCCTGAGCTCCACTCAACAACGCCATTCCCAAGGCGATATTAAGCATTGCTATTTTGATTATTTTAGATCCCATAGTGTTAAATGTTTAAATAGATTCATATCTAAACTACTGAACACCACTGAGTTTTAAAAAAAATGTCGACGAACCGGGGATATTTGTCGTTGAACCAGAATTATTCTCAAACAAGGCTTTTTAAGGAATTGATAAAGCGCGTTTATAAGCTTCTTCGTAGGGTTTTGTAAGGTATTTCCAATCAAACTGCACTGATGAGCTCTCAACCTTGTTTCGCTGATCAATCCTGTTTCTTCTGGTTAACTGAAGAAAACGGTATAATTTGATTGTCAATTGATTGGCTGCATCATCAAAAGATCTCTGATGTCTTTTGACTACATATATACCACTCTTATTAATATCTTTTACATTTTTCAATGCGTAATCGCCAAACCCTGCCTGATCACTTGTCACAGTAGGAACACCCCTGGCAATACATTCCAGTGGTGTATATCCCCATGGCTCATAGTAGCTAGGGAATACTCCAAGATGACAGCCTCTTACGAACTGATCATACTCCATTCCGAATAAGGGATTGGTGTAATTAATAAAGTCGGGATGATAAACAATTTTCACCCGGTCTTCTTTTTTATTAACCAGATCAGAGGTACGGAGGAAATTCAGGATTTCATCGGTACTGTCATCGATTAGGTTGTGCGTAACCACAGAAGGCAGGTTTTTAGTTCTCCATGATTGTAAAGTCCTTCGATACCTCAACTTCCAGTAATCTTCTACAAACTGATTGAGGTTGGGCAATCTGCTGTCTTCAGATGCAGCCGCCTCAAAAAATAGTTTTTCTGCAACCTGTCTTTTTATTCCGTCTATGGCTGTTTTCAGTTCTTCCATAGCAGCTCTTGATTGCAGCACCCCTGGATTAATTGAATGATATGGTTTTTTGGTAATGAAGAACATTACCACAGTTAGGTCCGAGTTCTCCTGTTTCAACCGGTGATTTAGTCGGGCCAAAGCTTCCAGTGTGAGATCGAATCCTTTGTTCCGGTATTCAAATCTACCTGAAGTGAAGAAATACAATGTTTTGTCTAAATCGAAAGTGTAGGTCTGAAAGAAGTGGCCTATCGTAAATTGATGTATTTTATTTTTATACTCCAGGTGGAGGTTCTGGAATTCATGAAGCACTTCAAATCTTTCATTGTTGATACCATTTGGAAGAATCACATCCGGGTCTCTGCCTAAGAGATATCTGCATTCCCGGGCTGTTACCTCCGAAACTGTGGTAAATACATGGGCTCCATGAGCAGCTGCCCGCTCTATGTAAACGCCAGGCTCAATATTGAAATGTTTGGCTTCCTTTTGCCAGTCATGAAATGGAAGGTGATCATAGAAATTGCCATCATTCATCGCAAGGTATCGCCCCAACAGTGTTGCGTGTGTAGTGAAAATGGTTTTCACCTTGACTTGATCTCTTCGAAGTTCCGGCAAGCAGGATGCCGCCATCCATTCATGAAAATGAGCCAGGATACTTTTATCTTCAACCAGCTGACTTAATTCCATCAGGAAAATCCTGACCATTTCTCCAAAAGCGATTACGTTGTTGAGCAGTTCATCATTGTCAGGTGTTGATATGCCATGATGGTCCCAAAGGTTGTATTTTATTTCTCCAAGTCTGTTCATCACACTACCTATGTTGAACAATACTGTCTTCGGCCTTCCTGTGACTAACCAGTGTCCATAGTGTACGTCATATCCTGCATTTCGCATTTTCTCAATGGCCTGAAAAAAAGGATCTGACTGGTTTTCAATGGGGTCGAATTCGGCAGATACAATTTTGATGGACGTAGGGACCTAACAAGCAGTAATTCTTACCCCATCTTTTACTTACTGTAGGAGCCTTTGATCTGATCACGGTATATATACCCCCGACCTGATTCATTACCTCCCAGGCAATTTCGACTAACAGAGTATCAGTAATATCTTTTTTATTCAGTTTTGGGCTGCTGTTAGTTTTTTTTGCTGTCATGTGTTAAGTAAGGTTATAGCGGAAAAATTATTATTGAAAATATATCCAAAAAATGACGTAATCGGCGCTGTTAGCAAAAAAAATGAAAGGTTTGATGTAATAATTTGAATCTTGATGCAACTAATCCTGTGAAATTGCATCTATGAATGTAGAAAGGTCAAAAACTTAAAAACATGAATCCAGCTGTGATGCAGCTGGATTTTTTTCCTCTCATGAAAAACCGGAAAATTATAACATGCTTATTGATCGCACTGATGATCGCCTACATACTCGAAGCTGAGCGGAGAATAATTAGGAATTATGATCAGCAAATCAATCAGGTTTCTCATACCATCAAAAGTAAGCTTGGTGTTAGCCCAACAAATTCTGAAAGCAGTAATTTTCCTTATTTCCAGGCGTTTTTATTATTTGAATAGAAGTATTAATTTACGAAGGATTTGGAGACTAATTCTACTGGGAAGTAATAGAAATGGTTCTCCCGATTGTTAAATAGGCGTAATAATAAAATTGAGTTATGAGTGAATCATATTTGAACTTTCTAGACATCTGGCACCTTGTGTGTTTTTATGGTTCCATCGGACTGGTGGGCCTTTCTATTCTGATATACATCGTTTACAAAATAAAATATTACGCTGCAGGCAGCATGAAACTGAAGTACGATTTTGTAAGCGCCAATGAAGTACAATGGTACCAGTGGTCACACTTTATTTTTGCAGGGGCTTTGTTCCTGTTCCTGAACCAGATCAGACAGGAAACAATGGAATTGAGTGTTGTGTGGTTTTTCATTCGGTTCTTTACTGCCTTTTGTGTGGGTGTTTTGCATGCCTATGTAGCATTCCTGGTTTTCAAATATTATTACCCAAAACCACTTAATAAGAAACTTAAACAACTGAGGTATACCCCACGAACCAACCCAAATACTGGCAATAAAATGAAATTGCTAAGTGAAGAAGAGGAAGATGCCTACCTGGATGAAGGGATGCAGGCGGAGGAAGATGCATTCTCGGTGGATTATGATGTATGGATAGATCCTGATACGGATTATGTGCAGATTGAAAAATACAAAGGACATCTTGCGGCTTTGGAATGTGATCGATGTGGGTTCCAGACGCTGAAACTTGTGAAAGAAGAGATTCTAAAGCACCCATCAGAGTATGCAGACGGAGAAATTAAGAAGGAATTTCAATGTACGTATTGTAACCGTATCAAAAGACAAACTGTAAGACTAAGCAGAACATCGAAACCAGAGCTTTCAGATATTGGGGACAACATTTTAATTGATGACCCATTAAAAAGTACCACTATTCCAATTTCGGTAAAAGTGGAAGTACTTAGCAACAAGGGACAGAAAAAGAATTATGAATTCCAAAATACCAAAGAAGCAAGCAAATTCCTGAGCGAATTTGATTTTGCGAAGCTGGATGAAGAATAATATTAATGATGTCGATAAGGCAAAAAACCGGACTAATACTTGGTCCGGTTATTTTTTTGATCACCTTTTTTTTATTCTCGTTTGAGGAGCTGTCAGACGAAGGCCAGGCAGTACTTGCCGTTACCATATGGGTAGCCATTTGGTGGGTTACTGAACCAATCCCAATACCAGCCACTTCTCTTCTTCCCATCATCTTACTTCCTGTCACCAATGGGGCCCCTATTGTTCAAACAACTGCTGCTTATGGGGACAAGATGCTCTTTTTGTTTGTCGGTGGTTTCATCATTGCCATTGCCATTGAAAAATGGAATCTTCATAAGAGAATAGCTTTAACCATTGTCAATGCAATTGGTAGCAGTACCAAAATGATCATCCTGGGCTTCATGGTGGCTACAGGATTTCTATCCATGTGGATATCCAACACTGCCACCACACTAATGATGGTAACAATCGCTGCAGCGATTACCAAACAAGTACCAAAGACCCCTGCATTCGATAACTTCTCAAAGGCTCTTTTACTTAGTATCGCCTACAGCGCATCAATAGGCGGAATGGCGACATTGGTGGGAACACCCACAAACCCAATTTTCGTCAGCCAGGCAGAAACTTTGTATGGAATTCAGGTGAGCTTTACTTCATGGATGATATTTGGTCTTCCACTTGTCATATTTCTGATTGGATTTGGGTGGTTTAGCCTTACACAGTTTACCTTTTCATTAAAAGACACGCAGCTACCCGCTTCAAATCTCATCAGGGATGAATTGAAGGCTATGGGTAGGATTTCCTATGAGGAGAAATCCGTGTTAATAGTTTTCACGATAACCGCCATTGCCTGGATAACACGGCCATTCCTACTGGAACCATGGATGCCAGGCATTCATGATACGATCATTGCTCTTACAGGTGCAGTAGTTTTGTTTTTCCTTCCAGCTTCGGATAAAAAAAGCAGGATAATTGACTGGGAATCAAGCAGGGAATTGCCCTGGGGTGTTATTTTACTATTTGGTGGCGGGCTTGCACTTGCGGCCGCTTTTAAGAGCTCAGGTTTAGCCGTATGGCTTGGTGATCAGTTTGCATATCTGGGAGGGATGAATCTTTTGCTACTTACATTACTGATTGTCATTCTGATCAATTTCATGACCGAGATCACTTCTAATGTGGCAACCGCATCAATCATGTTACCAGTTTTGGCATCCATGTCAGCCACTCTTAATATCAACCCATATTCTCTGATGGTAGGTTGTACACTTGCAGCTTCCTGCGCCTTTATGCTTCCTGTGGCCACTGCGCCGAATGCTATCGTATTTGGTACAAGAAGATTGGAAATTACAGATATGGTAAGGGCTGGATTTATCCTGAATCTGGTAAGTAGCCTACTTATTGGCCTTATCGCTTATTTTATCGTTCCTAACCTTATTGGCTAGCAGCAACAACTTTTTTCCGGGTCACTTTTTCTTTCCGATTAGTATACCACACGCCTACCAAAATGGTTACAATTCCTAAGTAATGGAGTAGGTACAATTGCTCACCATCGATCAATCCCCATACAACTGCAACTATTGGAATAATATAAGTAACAGAGCTGGTAAAAACAGGATCTGTAATTTTCACCAGATGATTGAATAAAATTAAAGCCAACGCAGTACCAACAACTCCAAGTACAACAATATACCCAACGGCTCCCCAGGTTTCTGTTGATGAGATTTTTATCGTGAAATCAGTGAACCCAAACAATATAATGATCGCCATTGGAGCTACCATCAACAAACTGATGCTGGTAATAGCCATTGAGTCGATCTCCTTCAAATAGTACTTGATAACATTGAGGTTTACCCCATACATCATAGTTGCAAGCACCACATAGAGTGCATAACCATTGAAGGAGCCAAATGACAAGTTCTGACCGGACATGATGAGGATGGCTGTTCCGACAAAACCCAACAACAAACCAACAAGAATACGTACAGTAAACCTTTGAGAAAAAAAGAGGAAACCCATTAATATCACAAACAAAGGCGTGAGCGCATTAATCACACCGGTAATGGCACTTTCGAGATGTGTTTGAGCTACAGCGAATAAAAATGCTGGCACAAAACTGCCCACCAGACCAATAATGAAAAGCAATGTGATTTTGGACTTTGGCATTTTTCTCATCTTCCTGATGGCGATGGGCGAAAGGAACAAAGCCGCAGCGATTATTCGAATGGCGCCCACCTCAAAAGCGGTAAGATGAATAAGACCCTTCTTTATTAGAATAAAAGAACTACCCCATATCAGGGCCAAGAGTATCAGTAAGCCCCATGAAAACAGCGATCGGCTATTTGACATCTAGGCTGAGATTAATTCGTGAGTAGCAAATTTCTCTGCTACCTCATCCAATATGCTCATTAGTTCATCAAAGCTCTCTGATTCTACCAATTGTGTTCGATAGGGTTTGAAGTGAGGGATACCACGGAAATAATTAGTGTAATGTCTTCTCATTTCATAAATTCCGGTACGATCCCCTTTCCATTCTACAGAAAATTTAAGATGCTTTTTGGCCACTGCAACTCTTTCAGCCATTGTTGGAGCTGCCAGATGTTCACCTGTTGCGAAGAAATGCTTAATTTCATTAAATATCCATGGATAGCCAATTGCTGCCCTGCCAATCATTATGCCATCTACACCATATTTGTTTTTATACTCCAGGGCCTTTTCAGGAGAATCAATGTCTCCATTACCAAAAATTGGAATATGAATGTCAGGGTGATTTTTAACCTCCGCTATTTTGGTCCAGTCAGCAACTCCTTTATACATCTGCTGTCTCGTCCTGCCATGAATCGTCAGTGCCTGTATTCCTACATCCTGCAGTCGCTTTGCCACCTCAACAATTCTAATGGTGCTATCGTCCCATCCCAACCTGGTTTTTACTGTGACCGGTTTCTGCACCTGCTTCACGATTTCCTCCGTCATTTTCTGCATTTTGGGGATATCCAAAAGGATTCCTGCACCTGCTCCTTTGCAAGCCACCTTTTTCACCGGACAGCCATAGTTAATGTCGACCAATTCAGGATCGGCCTCTTCAGCGATGGCTGCTGCCTGACGCATGGACTCAATTTTGTCCCCAAATATCTGAATGCCAATGGGACGTTCGTAATCATAGATGTCAAGCTTTTGTACACTTTTTGCTGCATCCCGGATTAATCCTTCCGCAGAAATAAACTCAGTGTACATCAAGTCTGCACCATTCTCTTTGCACACGGCTCTAAAAGGTGGATCACTTACATCCTCCATAGGCGCCAGTAACAAAGGAAATTCACCAATCTCTAAGTTTCCTATCTTGACCAAAGCTTTATTTTATATTTTTGCCTGCAAATTTAGCCTAATATGACTAATTCACGAAACCCGGTTCTTGCTGAGGATAGAAATCCCTTTCTAATGTTGCTCATGCTATTTGCATTTGTGTGCGTGGGATTGTTTGTCGCCGCAATATTCACAGCGCTGCTGACTCAGCTTTTCGGTATGGATATCAGCACCACCAACTTAACCAATGCCGATAGCTCTGACTGGTGGAGTCTGATGATTATGCAGGGTTTAACGTCCATCAGTTTATTCTTATTGGCACCAGTTTTATTCATCATCTTTCATTTACGAAGCAATCCGATATCATTTTTTTTCAGACAGGAAGGTTTCCAAAAAGCTGCTCTCCTAACTGCGGCTGCTACATTTTGCTTCATGATTGTCAACAGCGTATTCATTGAATGGAACAAGAATGTAGAGTTTCCGGAATTTCTTAAATCTTTTGAAGAGTTTGCCCGAGCTAACGAAGATAAGCTGGCCGAACTGACTACATTTCTCACAACTTTTGATGGTCCCGGCCAATTTGTGATGGCGTTGGTTGTGATTGCAGGAATAGCTGCGGTGGGTGAGGAATTGTTGTTCAGGGGTGTGTTACAACCCATCTTCCAGAAGATGTTCAACAATCACCACGTGGCAATTTGGTTAACAGGACTGATCTTTGCCGCTATTCATATGCAGTTCTTCGGTTTTGTGCCTAGGATGTTTCTGGGTGTGCTATTTGGCTACTTTTATCACTATTCGGGAAATATTATCTATCCAATGATTGCTCACTTCATAAATAATGGACTTTCCATCGTGTTGGTTTATCTATACAATCTGTCAATGATTGAGTATGACATTGAAGATACGGAAAGCATTCCACTTTATGTGGTCGCCGTTTTTGCACTTGCCTTTGGGTATGCGTTTTTTAGTTTTTTGAAACAATTTAGTAATCAACCATCCAATGAGTAGCTGGCAAAATGTATATTCGGATGAACTAATGTATCGGGCTGAAATAGTAAAGTCAGTGTTGCTCGAAAACAATATTAAATCTGTAATATTGAGCAAAAAAGATTCTGCGTATCATTTGGGACGTTACGAGGTTTTAGTGAATCCTGATGAGGTGCTCAGAGCAATCAAAATAATTAAGGAAGACATTCGCTTTGAATAAGAAAAATGAACTGGTGCAGCGTGTAATAGCTGCGATAATTGGTGCTTTCATTATTATTTCATCTATCCTGATTGGCAGATGGACCTTTTTTGCGGTGTTTCTTACCATCACCCTGATCACACAATGGGAATTTTACAGATTGGTAAGATCCCAAAGTTTTATTCCCATGAGAGTGCTGGGAGTGTTTGTTGGAGGCTTACTGTTCGTCATTACTTTTTTAGTTGAGAATGAAATGATCTCCACCAAATGGTACTTTGCATTGTTCCCGCTAAGTGCATTGATCTATTTCATTAAACTTTATAAGAAGAATGAAGAGAGCCCATTCATCAATATCGCATTTTTTTTCCTGGGGATTATCTATTGCGCACTCCCATTCTCCCTATTGAATGTGGCAGCATTTGCAGTCACCGAGGGCACCTATAGTTATCAGGTCATCATCGGCATATTGATGATCTTGTGGTGTAGTGATACGGGCGCCTATTTTGCCGGGGTAAAGTTTGGAAAACACAAATTATTTGAAAGGGTATCACCCAAGAAATCCTGGGAAGGGAGCATTGGAGGTTCTGTTTTCGCCCTGACTGCTGCCATTATCTTTTCTTACTACTTCAAAGACCTGGAAATATGGCAGTGGATTTCCGTAGCTATCATCATAATTGTAGCCGGAACTTACGGAGATTTGGTAGAATCTATGTTCAAAAGAAGCATCCAAATTAAAGATTCCGGTAAGTCAATTCCGGGTCATGGGGGTTTTTTAGATCGGTTTGACGGACTTTTATTGTCAATGCCATTTATTGTGGTATTTCTTGAGCTATTCTAAATCAGATACCTTGTAATTATTACTGATTAAGGGTATTTTTCAATCGATTGAATTATTTTCTTATGGGTTGGTAAAAACCATTCTTAAGCATTTGAAATATTGGCGCTTTCTTTAGTTTTGCAGCCTATAAACAATATTTACCTATAAACAGACGGTATGGCTTACATTGAACCGGCTCCAATCAAGGATAAAGAAAATCCTTTTGAGTCAATGATGTCAAGATTTCACATTGCAGCACAGCACCTTGGGCTCAATGATGAAGTGTATAACGTATTGAAATCACCAGAAAAACAGGTGATGGTATCTCTTCCAGTAACAATGGATGATGGCTCCATCAAAGTATTTGAAGGGTATCGTGTAATTCATTCCAACATACTTGGTCCATCAAAAGGTGGTATCCGATATGATATGGATGTTAACATCGATGAAGTAAAAGCGCTGGCAGCATGGATGACCTGGAAATGTGCTGTAGTGGACATTCCTTATGGTGGTGCCAAAGGAGGTATCAAATGTAACCCCAGAGAAATGTCGAGAGGTGAAGTAGAAAGACTTACCCGGGCATACACGTCTGCAATGCATGAGGTTTTCGGACCAGACAAAGACATTCCAGCTCCAGACATGGGAACAGGACCCGCAGAAATGGCCTGGTTGATGGACCAATACTCACGTGCTCAGGGGATGACCGTGAATGCTGTAGTTACTGGTAAGCCATTGGTACTAGGAGGATCTTTGGGTAGAACAGAAGCCACTGGTCGGGGTGTGATGATATCAGCCCTTGCTGCTATGGAGAAACTAAAGATCAATCCATTCAAAGCAAAATGCTCAATACAGGGATTTGGTAATGTTGGTTCATGGGCTGCATACCTTCTGGAAGAAAGAGGTGCGCAAATCTGTGGTATAAGTGATCTTTCGGGAGCGTATTTCAACGACAATGGTATCAACATACAAAAAGCCATTGATTACAGAAATAACAACAACGGAAGTCTGGAAGGGTTTGATGGCGCAGAGAAAATAGATCCGGATGAATTGTTACTACTGGATGTTGATGTGCTGGTTCCTGCTGCCGTAGAAGATGTCATTACTGTTAAGAATGCCGATAAAATCAAGGCGAAATTAATTGTGGAGGGAGCCAACGGACCTACCTCAGCAAAAGCGGATTCCATTGTGAATGAAAAGGGAATAATGGCTGTACCTGATATCCTTGCCAACGCTGGAGGAGTAACGGTTTCTTACTTTGAGTGGGTACAAAACAGACTTGGATATAAGTGGACTGCAGAGCGTGTTAACAGACGATCTGACAGAATCATGAAGACGGCCTTCCAGAAAGTTTATGAGACATCCCAAAAGTATGATGTTTCTTTAAGGATTGCGGCTTATATTGTTGCCATCGATAAAGTGGCCAAAACATACACCTATCGTGGTGGTTTTTAATTTGTAGTCAACAGACAAATGATACATAAAGAAGGAAGAACATTATTGGTAGTACTGCTCATTGTGTTTGCAGCAGTTAATTATGCCGCACTTACATATATTGACCAATCTCTGATCAGTAATTTGATTATCGCTACCACTGTAGTGCTCTTCCTTCTTGTTTTACAATTCTTCAGAAATCCCTCTATTACCATTGCGACAAACGATAAGGTCGTTTATGCACCTGCAGATGGTAAAGTTGTGGTAATTGAGGAAACTGAGGAAACTGAATACCTCAATGAAAAAAGAAGGCAGGTGTCCATCTTTATGTCTCCTGTAAATGTTCATGTAAACAGAAACCCGGTTTCAGGACTGATAAAATATTTTAAATATCATCCTGGCAAGTACCTGGTTGCCTGGCACCCTAAGTCCAGCACAGAAAATGAGCGAACCACCATTGTGTATGAAACAGAAAATGGTTTGCAGATCCTTATTCGCCAAATAGCCGGAGCTATGGCTCGACGAATCAAGTGGTACCTCGAAGAAGGGCAGAAAGTAGACCAGGGGGTGGAGTTTGGTTTTATCAAATTTGGCTCAAGAGTAGACCTCTTTTTACCGCTAGATGCTGAAATAAAAGTTGAAATTGGCCAAAAAACCAAAGCAGGGCGGACAGTGATCGCTGAACTAGCTTAAGTCGCGGATTTCCTTTCATGCTGTGCAAGCAATACCAGCATGGCACTCACCAAAATGATATTTTTGATAATGTATTGCCCAACGATGGACAAACTAAACGGCGTTTGTTGAAATGAATAACCCGGCAATAATATCAAAGGTAAGAATGTGCATAACATATGCAGGATAGCTAATAAAAGGACCAGTTTCACGCGTAGGTTAAACACCAGCATGGCTCCTATCAAAGATTCCCCCAATGCCAGAATAAATATTCCTACTGCCGGAGAGATTAATCCAAAACTGATCAAATTGATTGTTTCTCCAGCCAGCTCCTCAGCCGGACTTAGATTTGGAAAAAATTTCAGTATCCCAAATATCAGATAAACAAGTCCTATGCTTATGCGAAGAAATGACAGACTATATTTTCCCGCTAGTTGCAATAACTTCCCTTCCAGGTAAGTTATCCAACCCATTACTTTTTCAGCCATAAATGCTCCAACAAAAAATACCCCAAATAAGAATAGTCGCTGCAGCTACACCATACCCTCTATCAGCTTCATGATTTGACTTAAGTAGTACTTATCTGTCTCATCAAAGTCAGCCAATTGTGTGCTGTCAACATCCAATATTAGGAAAACTTCATTGTTTTTAAAAGCGGGTAACACAATTTCGGACCTGGAATCACTGCTACATGCGATGTGTCCGGGAAATTGATCTACATCATCAACAACTATTGTCTCCCCTTTTTCAAAACTGGTACCACACACCCCTTTACCTTTCCTGATCCTGGTACAGGCAATAGGCCCCTGGAATGGTCCCAGAACCAATTCATCATCCTTTACCAGGTAAAAACCTACCCAGAAAAAGTTCATGCCATATTTCAATGCACTGGCAATATTGGCAAGGTTTGCTGTGAGGTCCGTTTCACCATAGACAAGTCCTTCTATCTGCGGAATAAGGGCTTTATACTTTTCTTCTTTGCTTTCGGTTTGGGGTATGGTCAATTCTTCAGCCATGATTTGAATATATTTCTAATTGGTCATTTACTAACTGTTGGCTACTTTTTAAAGTTCCAGAAATTACTGGGGCTTTAATGCCCTCAACAAAGGTTGATTGACTTTTGAAAACCCGCGCCTCATCCCACAGATTTTTGCTAATCAGAGTGTTTAACAGGTAAGCGCCTCCCTCCACTATTACTGACTGAATGCCTCTGCTATAGAGGTCTGTCATAATCTGTTCCTCTATCTGATCTTCATCCAGTTTTACCCACTTCACAAATTCGCTTTCCTCGGTTTTTATATAATTATAGCAGATGGTAGGCTGACTGGTAGCAAATAGATTTAATTGATTGGGCAAACTTAAGTGTTTATCAATCACAATCCTTACCGGGTCTTTACCCTCCCAATCCCGAACATTTAGTGACGGATTATCATATCGGGCAGTGTTGGTGCCAACCATGATGCTATCTTCTTCTGCTCGCCATTTATGCACCAGTTTCCGGCTGTACTGATCACTGATCCACTTGGAATCGTAGTTTTTCCTTGCAATGAAATGATCTGCAGTTTGGGCCCATTTCAATATAATAAAGGGCCTTTTTTGATTCATGTAAGTAAAAAACCGCTTGTTTAACTCCTTCCCAACCTCTTCCATCACGCCTTCTTCAACTGCTATTCCCGCTTCTCTTAGCCGGCTTATTCCTCTGCCCGCAACTTTTGGATTGGGGTCCACATTTGCTATGACTACTTTCTTCAAGCCATGCTTTACGATCAGATCAGCGCAGGGAGGTGTTTTACCATGATGAGCACATGGCTCCAAGGTCACATAAATTGTAGCTTCCTTAAGAAGTGACTTGTCCCTTACTGATGAAATCGCATTGACTTCAGCATGCGGACCTCCGTAAACCTGGTGATAGCCTTCTCCAATGATTTCGTCATTATAAACTATAACACAACCCACCAGTGGATTGGGACTTACCTTACCCATTCCTAATCGTGCCAGATTGAAGGCCCTTTTCATAAAGGTCTCGTTAGTGGTCATTATTTTTGTCTAAATGAGGAAATTGAAACCAAGAGATTATTTTTTCGAAGTAGAGCAGGAACTGTCACGGTTTTATGACCTTGCTGAGGCCAATTCGCTCGCCAGAATCTTGCTCCAGGAGTACTTCTCCATAGATCGCACAAAACTAGTGATAAACGACGAAGTTACATTGTCTGATGAAAGTTTAGATCAGATGAGTGAGGTAATGAAAAAATTATCCGCATATGTCCCTATCCAATATATCCTGGGCCATGCACCATTTTATGGAAGAGATTTCCTGGTCTCATCGGGGGTATTGATTCCCAGACCGGAAACGGAAGAGCTGGTTGACTGGATCATCAAAGATCATAATGATGCTATAAAACTTCTGGACATTGGCACAGGAACTGGTTGTATACCCATCACTATCAGCAAAGAAACCAGCATGAACACTTACGGCATTGACATCAGTGAAAGAGCATTGGAAATTGCCAGAAAGAATGCAGATCGCCACACCTCCAATACTCAGTTGGAACAAATGGATATTCTGCTGGATCCACTGCCATTTTCTGACCTGGACATCATTGTAAGTAATCCACCTTACATTCAGGAAAAAGAAAAAATCGCTATGCACCAAAATGTACTTGATCATGAGCCCGGTGAAGCGCTGTTTGTCCCTGATGACAGGCCGCTGTTGTTTTATGAAGAAATTGCTGCCATAGCACAGCACAAGTTAAATCCATCAGGTTTACTCTTTTTTGAGATCAATGAAGCATTTGGAGGGGAGGTGGTTGAGCTACTGAATCAAATGGATTTTACTGAAGTAACACTTCGGAAGGACCTGAATGGCAAAGATCGAATGATTAAGGCAGTCAGGAAATAGTGGGTAGCGACCACTTTTTTATTACCGCGAGTACTCTGATAGTAATAATGGCCACTATGGCAACAATAATATTCCAATAATTGGAACCAGCAGAATACTCCAATATCCAAAATAAGGTTCCTCCAAATATACATGCCGTGGCATAAATCTCTTTTCTGAGAATCAAGGGAACTTCATTGGTAATGATGTCCCTTGTCACTCCACCAAACACTGCAGAGACTGTCCCCATTAATATGGCAATCACCGGAGACAAACCAAGAGCCAGTGTTTTTTGAAGGCCAAGTACGGTGAAGAGCCCCAGACCAATTGCATCGAATAAAAACAGCGTTCTTCTGAGTTTTAAAATCCTCACCCTGAAGAAATAAGTTAGTAATACAGCAATTGCAATGGTTCCTAAATAATTGATGTCCTTCATCCATCCGACAGGCGTGCTCCCTATCATCATATCACGTAGTGTACCTCCTCCTACCGCTGTTACAAATGCAATGACCGTAGCGCCGAATAAATCAAACTTCTTTTCTGCAGCCGTTGACGCCCCACTTATGGCAAATACCAGTGTCCCGGCCAAATCAAGAACATAGATCAATTCATTCATTTGGATGGCGAAAAATTTTGATCAATTGTCTTTACTACCAGTTTCAACATATCCACGACATCAAGGAAAAACTGATGATTTATTTTATCATAAGTATCTGTTGGTTTGTGGTAATCCTCATGATCTTCGACTCCAAAATAAAGATGTGGTATACCTTTTTTGAAAAACGGCTGGTGATCTGAAGAACTTGTCCAATCAGCGTAACCCAGTGAAGGTTTATCATGTCCCAATAATAATTTGACACTGGTCTGCTCAATAACTTGTTGCAACAATGGAATAAGCGATGGATTATGATAAGTGCCCGATGCATAAATCTCATTTTCAAAATTATGAGAGATCATATCCAGGTTTATATTGAGAACAATTTTATCTAATGGCACTGGTGGTTTTTTTACAAATGATTTCGCTCCTCTTAAACCCAGTTCTTCAGCATCAAAAGCACAAAATATATAACTAAACCTGGATGGGTTATTGCTAACATATTCTGCAATCGCCAGCAGACCAGCTACTCCGGATGCATTGTCATCTGCTCCGTTATAGATGTACCCGTTTTTCATACCCTCATGATCATAATGCGCGGATATGACCACATATTGATCAGATTCTCCAGGCAAATAACCTATCACATTTGTGCCTTCTATTAACTCTCCACTGTTGTTTTTGAATGAAAAAGTGCTTTTATAACCCTCATTGAATGACAAAATTCCAACCTCCTCATACCTGCTGATAATGTATTTCCTGGCTTTGAAAGCTCCCTCAGTACCGGTTCTTCTACCCTGCATAGAATCCTGAGAAAGGATAAAAACATCAGTAAGGCTCCTGTGGGTAAGTCTGGGTTGGGCTTGAATGGACCAAGATAAAAGCCCCAGTAAAAGTAAGATGTATGTTCGACGCAATATCATTTTCAGGTTTTAAGCACAATATTAATTCATATCGAACCCAAGTTAAAAAATACCCGATATTGGGTATTGGCCAGCATGGTTTTTATTCGTTTCTTTATTCAATATAATTTTGGTACTCACCAAAATGATGACTTTTTTCCGTTTCTAAATAACCCTAAATACTTGATATTTTTGCACTTTATTCACTCGCATAGCATCCAAATACCTCAGTGGAATTTAATTGCATGAAGTGGGACATGCTTCCTTGTCGAATTTACTTATACAACTTTTTTTATGCTAA
This sequence comes from Cyclobacteriaceae bacterium, assembly GCA_965243755.1. Lineage (GTDB taxonomy): Bacteria > Bacteroidota > Bacteroidia > Cytophagales > Cyclobacteriaceae > JANSWY01. Next base: position 181,709 of record CBDEVW010000005.1, on the reverse strand, counting down.
CCGCAACTTAATATCCGCATAGTCGTTTGCTTGTACATACAATATGAAAGAGGATCAAAAATCGTACTTCTGTAATTGCCTTTTCTTTTCTGCTGGAGCCTTTGCCCGAGGCATGAGTAGACTGGCTGAGGAAGCTTTTGCACCTACAGGGCTTACATCATCCTACGCGTTTGTACTATTAATTGTACTTCAACACGACAAAGGCGTGAGTCCATCGGTGATCGCAAAAGAACTTCACCTTACTCCCTCTACGGTAACCCGGTTGCTGGACAAACTTGAAATGAAGAAGCTTGTTTCCAGGACTTATGAGGGGAAAAGTACACTGGTTAAAGCTACACCTCAAGGCATGAGCAAAGAAACTGAGCTTCAAAATGCCTGGAAAAACGTGTATGATCGATATACAGCATTGCTTGGAAAAACAACGTCTGAGAAGCTTGCAGAACAGATATATGATGCTTCTATGAAACTTTAAAAAAATTTTAATATTATTATTTGCTTGTACATACAATATTATGACAAAAATTGGAATCATTGGTTCAGGAGTTGTTGGAACAACCCTAGCCGCGGGATTTGAAAAACATGGCTATCAGGTTAAAATTGGAAGCAGGACCCCTGAAAAACTGGGTGAATTCATCGATCAACATCGCGGTATCAGCACCGGTGACTTCAGCTCTACCGCTGCTTTTGCTGATTACATTGTTCTTGCGGTAAGGGGTTCGGTAGCTCAAAATGCCCTGGAGCTTGCAGGAATCGAAAATCTAAAAGGCAAAGTTATTTTGGATGCCACAAACCCCATCAGCCATGAACCACCTGAAGATGGTGTGTTAAAATTCTTTACAAGTCTGGATCGATCCCTGATGGAAGATCTGCAAGCTGCTTTTCCTGACGCACATTTTGTGAAAGTGTTTAGCAGCGTAGGTGCTCACCTCATGGTCAATCCTGAACTACCTGAAAAACCAAGTATGTTTATCGCTGGAAATAATCAAGAAGCCAAAGCAACTGTAACTACCATATTGGATCAGTTTGGTTGGGAAACGGAAGACATGGGTACGGCCAAAGGCGCACGGGCCATTGAACCTCTATGTATTCTATGGTGTATTCCAGGTATTGCAAACGGCCAATGGAATCATGCTTTCAAACTGTTAAAAAAGTAGATTTAATGACATTGTGAGGGTAATCCCGATTTTGGTTACCCTAGTAAATCTTATTAAGAATATGAAAACAATAATCGTGACTGGTGGAAATCGTGGAATTGGTAAAGAAATTGTCAGGCAACTTGCCCAATTAGGCCATCAGGTGATCCTGACCACAAGAGATCTGGATAAAGGCAGAGAGGTGCTAAAAGAACTGGAATCGGAGAATCAGGTGAGTATTGAACAACTGGATGTATCCTCCTTTCAAAGTATTGACCAATTTGTTGCCAGCATTGAATCAAAATATGAAAAAGTAGATGTCTTGATCAATAATGCAGGAATCTACATTGATGGAAAGGATCTCACTTATAATATAGACCTGAACAAATTGGAACAAACGCTGCAAACAAATCTTTACGGTCCTATCGCATTGAGTAAAGGTTTAGTGCCTTTATTACAAAAGAGCAACGACCCCCGAATCATCAATGTAAGCAGTGGAATGGGTGCCACTACAGATATTGCTGGCGGGTACCCTTCTTACCGCATTTCGAAAGCCGCTCTCAATGCATTTACCATAAACCTTGCTGCTGAATTACGTGACTTCAAAATCAATGCTGTATGCCCAGGGTGGGTTCAAACGGATATGGGTGGATCATCGGCAACCAGACCGGTGGAAAAAGGAGCAGAAACACCAGTCTGGTTGGCGCTAGATGATCAGGTTACCACTGGTAAATTCTGGCGTGACAAACAGATTATCCCGTGGTAATACCTGTTTAATAAATTAATGTCTGAATGGCCCTTGGAGGAATACTAACAGGAACCTCCTGGTCCAGAAACTCGAGGACAAAATCTTGTTGCTGATCTGTTTTATTCATTACTATGGTAATCAAACTATTGTCTGGATTTTGGAAAGTGGTAGCCAAAAGGTAAGTTCGGCTGACCGAAGTGCTTACTCTTTTTGCTCCAGGCTGGATGAATTTTGAGAAATGGCCGATGTAATAATATGCAGGCGTGTAGATCAATTCCTTCGTTTCAGTATCTGCGTGAATAGGCGCAAAACAAAAATTCTCGACATGATTAGGCCCTCCATTTTGGTCGAGTAAAATATTCCAGTCTGTCCAGGCGGCAGTCCCATTGTTGAAATCGTTGATCATAGAAGCCCCGTATCTTTCAGCATTGGTCCATCTTTGATACTGTGAAGCATCGAATCGTTCATTGCAACCTTCCGTGAATATCAGGTTTTTGTCAGGGTAGGCTTCCTTCACAAGTTTCAGGTTCTGCTGATTTGGCTCACTCCCTGTCCATGTTTCATACCAGTGGAATCCAACTCCCCATACATATTTGGCAGCTTCGGGATCTCCCAAAATTGTATTTGCCCTGTTGGTAATCAGGTCACGGTTATGGTCCCAGACGATTATTTTTTTATCGCCCAGTCCTTCTTTTTCCAGTGTTGGACCTAAATGATTTTTCAGAAAATCCCGTTCTTGTTTCGCTGAATAGATGCACGATTCCCAACGCTGAGTGGCCATCGGTTCATTTTGAATCGTAAGACCCCATATTGGAATGTCTATGGCTTCATACGCTTTGATAAATTTAGCGTAATACAACGCCCAGGCATCATAGAATTCCGGTAGCAGGCTGCCTCCCTGTAACATGTTCTTATTTGACTTCATGAATGCTGGCGGGCTCCAGGGGCTTACATAGGTGGTTAACTCACCCCCAGCTTTTGCAATGGCTCTTTTGATCATCGGCACCCTGTATTCCAAATCATGATCAATATTGAATGTTTCCAGTTTGGTATCTCCTTCTTCGATGTAAGTATATGAATACGGACTGAAGTCACAACTGTGAATGGTGGTTCTAAGCAGACTATATCTTATCCCTTCTTCCCCAAAATAAGCTTCCAGCAATTCTTCTTGTTTGTGCCCTGGCAGTTGCGCAAAGACTTCTGCTGATGCATCAGTAATGGCACCTCCAATTCCCAGAAACGATTGAAATGTTTTATTAGGATTCACGAAAATTGATATTTCCGTTTCAAGAGGCTGAGTTTGTTCAGAAAAGGTAAGCTCCGCTACCTTATTTAAACGTAATTCAGAATCTTTCGCAGTAGTATATACAGCGAGTTTATTTGAGGAAAATGTGGGTTCCTGAAGTTCATTCCCAGGTTCCTGGTCAATTTCTGCACAACCCCATGTGATTGTTAGTGTAATTAATCCAATTAGTCTGTTCTTTATCATGCTATTGTTCAATTAGAATAGTGGCAACTGCCCCTGGGTCAAGGGAAATTGAAAATTGTTTCTCTGGCGCTGATATATTCAAGGCTGATCTGGTTTCGTTTTCATTGAGTATCACCAATACCAGATCTCCGTCTGTATTTTCAAATGACACATTTGGAAATCCGGAGAGGTAGTTTGATGTCACACGCTTTGATCCTGGCTTCACAAACTTAGAAACATGACCAATGGTGTAATATCCCGAATTTCTTATCACCTGATCATTGTCGATGGTAATGGCCCCCAGGCATTGTGTACAACCACCCGGCGTATGAGGGGTTAGCGTTGGGTTTGATGATAAATTCCATTCAATGACAGATTTACTCCAATTACGCATAGAGCCAATCACCACTTCCCTGATATGCCATTTCAAATCACCGGAAAAGTCTCCCGGAGCGCCATACCATTGTTCTGTAAAATGAATTGCTTTATCTGGATGAGCTGTATGAACCGAAGATAGTGCTTCGATACTTCCTCCATATAAATGAAAGGCCGACCCACTCACGTATTGATTGGCTTCATCATCATTTAACACCTCAATTGGATAATCTGGTCTGTCTGCATTGTGATCGTAAGCAATGATTTCAGTTTCAATATTGTATTCCCTAAAAACCGGACCAAGCACCTTAATAAATTCTGCCTGCTCCGAAGCTGTCATGTGCATGCTGGGATTATTTCCATCATGCAATGGCTCATTCTGAATAGTGATGGACTTGATGCTTATCCCCTCCTGTTTCATTGACTGAATATATTTAGTAAGGTATAGTGCATATGCTTCGTAACAATCCACACGAAGACTTCCTCCAACTGAATTCCCATTGGTTTTCATCCACACGGGCGGTGACCAGGGGCTGGCCATGATATTGATGTCCGGGTTAATTGTTAATATTTCTTTCAACAACGGTAGTAGAGATTGTTGATCTCTATCGATACTAAAATTCTCCTGATGATGATCTTCTTCTCCCTGTGGCAAATCATTGTAGCTATACACTTCACCATCAAGATCTGAAGCTCCAATACTTATTCTGATATAGCTTAATCCAATGCTTTCTTCGGAGTTGCCAAACAATTCTTCCAGTAATTCAGCCCGTGATGCACTTCCCATACTTAGCATATGACTGACGCTCCCGCCAGTTAATGCAAAACCAAATCCATCCAATTCCTGGAATTGCTCCAATGGATCAATAGTAATTTCCTCTGAGAGGTTCGTATCGTAATTATTGATTAACTCCGGTCGTAAATCGAGTAATGAGGATTTATTCGCTGTAGTTAAGAAAAGTTCAACCCCATTAATTTTCTCTGTAACCTCAGGCGCTGGTGGCTCAAAACTTTGAGTGCCATTTTCCTTACAAGCCAGGTTTGACAGGATCATTAATACAAAAACTATAAAATGTAAATGTTGCTGTTTACCCATAATATACCTTGATTTTGAAATTGCCGGGAGCATTCTCCCGGCATATGTGTTCACCCCTACTGACAAATGATTACAATACCTCTTTAATGACCACATTGTCGAGGATCAGACCATCTTTGAAACCAGCCGTTTCACCCTCAGGAGCGAAACCTGATCCGGCTTTAAAGACAAGAAAGACAGTGTTATTTGATGATAAGTCATCAGCAGAAACGGTAAATTGACCATTGCTGCCAATCAATCCTGAAAAATCATTTACAGAAGTGCACTCTGCTGCAATCGATAAAATATCTCCTTCAAATGGTTCTGCTGTACAGTTTTCGCCATCACCAAAACTCTTGATGCCCAACTGCACCGCATCTCCTCCAATGTTGCTCTCGTCTACCGGCTCTTCACTCACTAAAAATACCTCAAACCATGTTGCCAATGTTCCACTGGTACTGCTTACATCAGCACTAAATTGATAGGTACTGCCAGGATTAAGCGATACTTCCTGATAAAACACATGGTTTGACCACTGGTAACGGCCGCCATTGCCATCTTCCGCATTTTGAAAAATGAATGTGCCGTTTTCAAATCTATGATCTGTTAAGTTATCATCGTTGGTCCAGAGTGGCACTGATGACCAGCTTTCCTCAGTACTCATGTCGCCGTTGGTTAACAAATTCGGCCCAAATCCAGAGACCGTTACTTCCTGAGTAGCTTCATCTGTACCTCCTTCATTAGTTACTGATAGGGTAATGGTATAAGTCCCGCTGGCACTATAAGTGTAGGTTGGGTTTTCGTCTGTGGAACTACCCGTTCCATCTCCAAAATCCCAGGAGTAAGCATCGCCATCAAGCGAATTGTTGGTAATCATCACCGTCAGTGTATTCACTTCATCTATGCTCACCGTGAAATCGGCAAATGGAGCTTCAGGTGTGTCTACTTCAGAGTCGTCACCACAGGATATCAGTATCACTCCTACGGCGCAAATTGTCAGCTTAATTAAATTAGAATAAATGGTATTTAGATGTCTCATAACATTGATTTTTAGTTTGTTTATGTCTCTATTGAGGATTCTGTTCTAAGTTTGGATTTCTGTCGATCTCTTCCTGAGGAATGGGCAAAAGGATCTTTTCTTCGGTCATGTTATAATTGAATGGCTCACCCGTTCGCAGGTCAATTTCCTGCAATTCATTCATTACCTGTACAACTACTCCATGTCTTACCAGGTCATCCCATCTCTGGGCTTCCTGAGCCAATTCCAGTCTTCTTTCTTTCAATATTGCGCGTCTTAATGAAGCCTGATCCGTCATGTCTGCCAGAGTAAGGTCCGGAAGGTTGACGCGCGCTCTTATTCGGTTCACCTCTGCCGCAGCTTCTGGTAGTCGGTTTAGGCCTGTAAGCGCCTCGGCTTTCAATAAAATCACATCACCAAGCCTGAGCAGGTAAGTTCTGTTGGTACTTGACCATCCATCTGCGGACTTCCACTTATATCCAAATGGAATACTGGACCCCACAGCATTTCCCCAGTATTCATCGACCCAGTTGACTGCCTCGAACAGGATGGTGGCATCCCTCCTTATCACATCGCCTTCATCATTAAAAGCATCAACCAGGTCATGTGAAGGGGTGACAAACTTTCTCCATGAATCACCTGAAATGGAAGGGGGAAGTAATAGTTGAGGCCCATAGTTGCCTTCCTCTCCTCCCAGATACTGTACTTCCAGGATGGATTCTGCATTGTTGTAGTGGTTTCCATCAAATAAATCGGGGTAGCTGATCAATTGATAATTGGCCTCACTAGCCTCTACTGCCAATGCGTAATCCAGTGCCGCCTGGAAGTCAGGGTTAGGTCTTTGCAGTGATGCTTTTAGGGCAAGTGCATTGGCTGCTCCTGCTGTTGCCCGAGCTTTATTCACACTTGCGTCACTCCCGTAGGTATCTGGCAACAACTGGATTGCCATTTCCAGGTCTGATAAAATCTGTTGATAGACCTGCTCCACTGATGACCGTGGCACCCTAATATCTTCTGGCTTGGTTGAAGTGGTAAATTCTGTTATTAATGGCACACCACCCCATTTATTGACCAATGTGTAGTAATGAAAAGCCCTTAAAAAGTAGGCTTCTCCCAAAATCTGACCTCTTCTTTCTTCTGTAAGCTTGGGATCCTCCACCAAAGGTGCCCTTTGTAGCACTACATTAGCTTTGGCAATGGCATTGTAGATGTTGGACCAGTTTCTGAATAATCTTGAATTGGTAGGGGAAACAGTAAGCCAGTCAATTTGAAATATTTCGGGATTATCTCCTCCTGCATAGTGATTATCTGACCTTACATCCTGGAACAAGACATTGTCCCACACATAATATTCAGCTGCCTGAAAAGATTCATAGGCACCTACTAATGCTGCTTCAATCTGATCAGCATCATCATAGGCTACATCACTTGTAATCTCAGAAATGGGCTCCAGGTCCAGCTGGCACGCAGTAATACCCACTACACTTATTAATACTATTAAAATTGAATATCTCATGATTTTGGGATTTAAAATGAAAGGTTTAAGCCTGCAATGAGGTTTCTGGTTTGTGGATAGGTACCATAATCAATCCCCTGAGCAGTATTGCTGTATCCAAAAGCGTTTACTTCAGGGTCGAAACCGCTGTATGATGTGAGGGTCCAAAGGTTTTCTCCGGTGAGATAAACCGTGATACCTCCCAGCTTCATCTTACTCATAAGTGCATCTGGCAAACTGTAACTGATGGTCAGTGTCTTCAGGCGTAGGTACGATCCATCCTCAACAAACCTTGTGGATAACCTTGAGTTATCCGTATTTCCCCAGCTTGATCTGGGAATGTTGGTAACATCTCCGGGTGACTGCCACCTCTCAAGCACAGCCACCGATTGGTTTTTAGGATCAGTCATTCCTTCCAGGTCGATCTTTGTGGCGTTTAAGACATCATTCCCCTGAGATCCCTGGAAAAATATGGTTAAACCAAATGATTTATACTGAATGTTATTGGTCATTCCATAGATAAAGTCCGGATTAGCGTCCCCAATGATCACTCTGTCTTCAGGAGCAGGGCTGAAGGTACTCTCTCCCTCCTGATTGATATAGAAAGCATCACCGGTTTCCGGATCAACTCCTCCGAACACATAGCCAAACAGTGTACCCAACGGAAGTCCTTCTCTCACCAAACTGGCCTCTCCACGCCCGGCAATAGGTCCTGCAAACATTTCCTGACCTACCAGGTCGATGACTTTGTTTCTGTTGAGTGAAATATTAAAATCAGTGGTCCAGCGCCATTCTCCCGTAGTGTTTACTGAACTGATCAGTAACTCTACTCCTTTGTTTTCAAGTTCGCCAATGTTCTGGATTGCATTATCAAACCCGGTGGTTCTTGGAAGAGGTGCATTGAGTAAAAGATCAGTGGTTCTTTTAACATAGGCATCTGCAGTAAGCTCAAGTCTGCCTTCCATCAGGCTAACGTCCAGCCCCACATTAGCCTGGGTAGACTCTTCCCATTTTAGCGTTTCGTTGCTGATGGATGCCGGATAGGTTCCAGGCTGAATGACGCCTCCGATAGGATAGTTGGCTCCTCCACCAACTAAACCCAGATAAGCATAATTATTCCCTATCTGATCATTTCCCACTATTCCCCAACCAGCTCTAATCTTCAAATCCTCGATCATAGAAGAATTGAAAAAAGATTCTTCCGACAATCTCCAACCCAATGAAAATGATGGAAAGTATCCCCAACGATTTTTAGGGCCAAAGACACTTGACCCATCCGCTCGAAAATTGACTGTTACCAGGTATTTATCAGCAAATGAATAATTCAATCGGCTCAGAAAGGACTGATTGGCTTTCTCAGACTTTGTAGCAGTCGCATTGGTGATCTCACTTCCTGCATTCACAGTCCTGATACCATTCCCTGCAAAATTTTCGGCCGTGATGCTGTTGTTTTCCCACAAGAATTTTTGTCCGATTACCCCACCCAGCAATTCCAGGCTGTGTTTTTCCCTGATCAGGTTGTAGGACAGGGTATTATCAAATAGTACATACCTTGTTTTGTCAATACTATTGATTGCTCTGCCACTTAAGGCTCTTCCATAACTAGTGAGGAAAGGATCAAGAAAGAAATCGTATTGTCCATTGCTGTGATCAATACCAAGATTACTCCTGAAATTTAGTCCCTCAATTGGTGTAAACTCCAGATAGGCATTACCTATAATTCGCTGGTTGGTGTAGTCTCTGTCTGACCCATCGGTGCTTGCAATGGGGTTTTCCCAGTTTTGAAATGGGTTGCTGGTGAAAGTTCCATCGTCATTATAAATGCCAATGATTGATGGCGTTGAAAGCGCCCCGAGTAAAACTCCTCCTGAGTTCACATTCTGATTATCTGTGACATCTACATCATGGTAATCTGTATAGGCTATTCTTGTTCCAACTTTTAAATTTTCGTTCGCTTCATGATCAAGATTGAGTTTGAAGTTGGAGCGATTCATTTCGGCACTTCTCACTGCCCCTTTCTGACTGGTCCATCCACCCGAGAGATAAAAAGAAGTTGGTCCGAATTTCCCGGCAGTTGAGATTTGGTAATTTTGAGAAAAACCCCTTTGAAATACCTCATCCTGCCAATTAGTATTTGCACGGTATTGGGACCAATTGGTACTCTGCCCCATTTCAGTCATCAGTTCGATGTAATCCCTGCTACCCAGCACATCAATTTGATTCCACACTTCTGAAAAACCTGCGTATGAGTCAAAATTGAATTTTGTTTTGCCGCCTTCACCTTGTTTGGTAGTGATCAGCACCACCCCATTTGCCCCCTGTGCACCATATATCGCAGCTGAAGAAGCGTCTTTCAGTACAGAAATAGTTGCTACATCCGCGGGATTGATTGACCTGGTGTCGTTTGTAGGTACTCCATCAATAACATAAAGTGGTTCACTTCCTGCATTGATCGAATTCACACCCCTTACCCGAATATTCAATCCCTGAGACGGTTTACCAGAACTTGACAATACCTGGACGCCAGCGGCCTTACCTTGTATTAGTGATCCTATTTGCGAGTTTGGCCGTTGCTTAAAAGCTTTATCATCAATAACTGCAATGGATCCTGTTATGTCCTTTTGTTCCTGGGTACCGTAACCAATAACCACTATTTCTTCCAGATTCAAAAGATCCTCTGATAGGGTTACATTGATGGTGGATTGGTTTCCAACCGTTACTTCCTTTGATTCTGTACCTATGAAACTAAACACCAATACATCTGTCGTAAATAGTCCATTGAGTGTGTAGCTCCCATCAATCCCAGTGACAGTACCATTGGTTGTTCCCTTTACCAATACCGTAGCTCCTGGTAAGGCCGTGCCTGTATCATCCCTCACCAGACCTGATACTTTCAGGTTTTGTGCTTTTACCTTGATGGTGGGTAGCCAGACCAGTACCATCATGAGCACTAATAAATGTGATAGTTTTAGTTTTGTTTGTTTCATCTTCATCCTATTTAGCAACTGAAATGAGATGAACAATTTGTGCGGAATAGGAAGTTGAAATGAGGCTAAGTAGAAAAAAAGTGGAAATCAGCAGCACTCATAAAATCATAAGCAGCTGATTACTTGGGTATTACAATTTTTGAAAGTCTGTGAAAAAGTGGACGCCTTATGCTGTCAGTTTTTCGGATTTTATAAATTAATCTGATTTTGTTGCGTTAGTTTCATTGTTCTGATAACTGCCAATCCTGGCTACATGATCCTCAAACTCTTCCCTTGGAACAGCCGCTTTGTTTTTGATCTTTACCCGATAGTTGTAAATCGTATTGACGGAATATTTCAGCAGGTTGGCAATTTTTGAGCTATCTGTAATCCCTAATCTGATCAGTGCGAAAACCCTGAGTTCGGTATTCAATATCTCATTGGATTTTAATGTTATTCTTTCCTCAGGAATTAGCAGGTCATTGAGGTCCTGAATAAAAGTGGGATAAATGTTCAGGAAAGTCTGATCGAAAGTTTTATAGAAATTTTCCAATTCAACAGTGATCAGTTCGTCATCTTTTACCTGATTGTATAGCTCTTCATATTTTCGGTTGGCAAGTTTCTTTTTAACCATTTTTCTGTAAGCATCCAGCTTGTCGATGAAGTTTGAAAATATCCCCAGAAAACTTCCTATGTATTGTTCCTTGATATGATTGGCCTCCGAAAGGTCCTGGTAAAGCTGACGAAGTTTCTGATTGGTTTCAAACAGTTCATCATTTACACTTTGGAGTCTTTCGTTGGTTTCTCTCAGTGTATTCCTTGTCCTTGCCAGCCGCTTCATTTGCCTGTAAACAAGCACTGTAGTGAGCAACAAGAATACTGACAATACACTGATAATGATCAAATATCGCTGCAGGTCACTGCGTTGTTGGGCAAGTCTCTCCTGATATGCCTCATTAATATTGGACATGATGGTCGAAATTTCCTGAAACCTGAGTCTTGAATTGAAAAACTGGGCATCTTCAAAAGCAAACTGGATATACTCATGGGCTTTTTCCACCTGACCTTCTTCAAACACCATGTTGGCCAACACCATCAATGAGGCATTGTCTTTCACAGCTGCACGGATATCACTGATAACAGAGAGAATTAAAAATTGCTTCCTATGCTCCTGATCTCCCTTGAGTTGGTAAATTAAGGACCGCTCAAATGCAATGACCGCATAGTCGCGGGTACCAATTTCGCTCATTGCCAACCGGCGATCATTAATTTCCCTGGCTTTGTCCAACGCCCGTTGGTCCCGAAAATCTTTCTCAAGAATGGCCAGGTAATCCAATGACGATGAGTCCAGCAACACAATTAAAGTATCCGAATATTGATGGTATAATTCCTCGTAATTACTTGAACCTGCTCCTTCAATTGAATAATAACTGAGGTCTGAGAACAACTTTCTGGCAGTCTTGCAATAAAAAATAAAAGTCTCCAGTGGTAAAGTTTCAATGGCTACCTTCTTCAAGGCATCTTCGGCTTCTTTACTTCTCCCTGCGTTGGAAAGTACCTCTGCAAGCTTGATATATAGCTGTGCTTCCTGCTGCGGGTTGGCAATTTCCTGTGCCAGGGAAATATTTTCATCGATGATCTTGTAGGTAGAGTCGAAGCTGAATTTTTCATAAGCCCTGATCAATTGATTGTTGTAATCAAATACCTGTGCCGGAGCTAGCTCGGGGTTGGACCGCAGGTTTCTTAAAGTTTCAATATTCTGATAGACCTGTGAATCGTAAATTTCCCGTTTTACCATTTCTCCTTCCATGATCATCAATAAGGAGTCTAAATCCTGCGATTGAGTATAACATGGAAATTGTGAGAGTATTGAAATACAAACAAGGATGTAACGAATTGCTGCCATAAAAACTTGAAAAGACGCAATAAAGCTAATCCAATTTAATGAATTGCTTATTTCACTTTGACAAAGCTATAATCATTCAGGTTCCAGTCAATCACCAGGCCTGAAGCAATTCCCTTTGCCACTTTCTCGCCGTAAAGCAAATGGGTGAGGTAGATGGCGACATCATAGGATTTGGCCCCACCTGCAGAAGTAAGCAGTTTACCATCATGAACAAAACTGACATTCTCGTGTACTTTCAGGCTGGGAAAGAGCTTTTTGTATGTTGCTATATCTGATGGAAATGTAGTTGACTCATGTCCATCCACCACACCTGCCTTCGCCAGCACGAACGCACCATCACAAAGTGACATCACATAAGAGGCAGCAGCTGATGTTTCTTTCACAAACCGGATCAAACCTTCATTCTCGAGATCTGAGTCCATACTATGTTCAGCACTTGGTACCACCAGTACATCTATTTTGGGTAAACTATCATGTGCATAACTGAAGTCAGGCAAAATCCTGATCCCTTCGAAAGTGGTTACAGTATCTTTTTCAGGAGCCACAGTGAAAACCCGCATTCCTGGTTTTGTATGAAATATTGTATGATGAAAAATATCGTACGGAGCAATCAGCTCTGAATTGTAAACTCCATCAACAATCAAAAATGCTACATTCAACTCTTCGGTGGGATAAACCGGTTCCAATTGGAGCTGCTGAGTCTTTTCACCCTGCATGCAACCTGTCGCAAACCATAGCAAGAGCAAAACGAGTGCATTATTCCTCATAAGCCCAATCCACTTTGGTTTTCATATCTTTCAGCACCACACCAAGATCCTTCAGTCGCGCCCTGATTTCATCAACCTTATCATAGTCCTTCGCTTCTTTGGCCTCCTTATAAAGTTTAGTCAGCACATTCAGGATTGATTTTGAATTGATTCGGTCCTCTTCTACTAAACCAAGAATATCAACAGTGAAAACTTTAAAAGTAGAAACCAGTTTTACGAAGACTTCTTCTCCAATTTCCGAATATTTAAGATTTCCGGTATGTATTGAATTGATTTTTTTCAGGAGGTTGAAGAGATGTCCAATCGTTAAGGCTGTGTTGAAATCATCATTCATTGCGAAATAGCAATTATTGCAGATCTGTTCAATCTGTTTTACTGCTTTTTCATTGATTTCAGCTCCATCATCTTCGTATTGGAGTTCTTCGATCAGTTTCAAACCATTGGCCAGCTTCGTGTATCCTTTCTGAGCAGCGGATAGTGCTTCGTTGCTGAAATCTAATGTACTACTGTAGTGTGATTGCAGCATGAAAAACCTTACCGTCATAGGGCTATACGGCTTGTCAAGTAATTCGTGATCGCCAGTCACCAGTTCCGAAGGTAAAAATGAATTACCCAGTGACTTACTCATTTTTTGGCCATTCACCGTTAGCATGTTGGTGTGAAGCCAGTATTTGGCCCCTTCCTCACCGGTACTGCCATGGTTTTGTGCAATTTCGCACTCATGATGCGGGAACTTTAGGTCCATACCTCCTCCATGGATATCAAACTGAGCGCCGAGGTACTTGGTACTCATCACGGAGCATTCGAGGTGCCAACCGGGGAAACCATCACCCCACGGACTTGGCCACCTCATCAAGTGACCTTTGGTAGCTTTTTTCCATAGTGCAAAATCAACAGGGTTTCGCTTTTCTTCCTGCCCATCAAGATCTCTGGTGTTACTCAACAGTTCCTCCAGCTTTCTGCCAGACAATTTACCGTAATGATTCCCCTTATTGTAAGCCTCCACATCGAAATAAACTGAACCATCTACCTCATAAGCCAGGCCTTTATCCAGCAGGGTACGGGTCATTTCTATTTGTTCTATGATATGACCGGTGGCACTAGGCTCAATATCCGGTGGCAGTATGTTGAACATACCCATGACATTTCGGAAGTCGTTGGTGTACTTCTGTACAATCTCCATCGGCTCCAGGTTCTCCAGTTTTGCCCGTTTGGAGATTTTGTCTTCACCGTCATCTTCATCACCCTGCAAATGCCCCACATCCGTAATATTTCTAACATACCTGACTTTATAATCCAGGTGAGTCAGATATCGATAGATGACATCAAAACTCAGGAATGTTCTCACATTACCCAGGTGTACATTACTATACACTGTGGGACCGCAGACATACATGCCTACATAGGGAGGATTCAAGGGTTCGAAAATTTCTTTTTCCTTGGTGAGAGAATTGTAGATTTTTAGTCCAGGCCTCATTATTTGTCGATTCGCCGAATATTTATTGAATTACAAACCTATAATCACGACAGAACCTTTAAAAAGTTCAGCTATAGATTGCAATATTTCGGATTATTTGTTTTGGAAATATTAAACCACTACTTTTGCAGTGCAAATATACCATTTGGATTGAGGGGACAAAAGTCCCCTCTTTTATTGTTATTGATTTTTTGTGGAGCAGATTAAAAACATAGTAGAGAAGATAGTAGAGGGTGTTCTGGAAGAAAAAGAAGAGCTCTTCCTGATTGATGTGATTCACAAAGGATCTCCGGGAAACTGGAAAGTCGTAATCATCCTGGATGGGGATAGCGGAATATCGATCGATGATTGCGCATATGTTAGCCGAAAAGTGGCTAACGAGATGGAAGAAAGAGAGATTATATCTGACAAGTATACTTTAGAAGTTACCTCAGCCGGAGTTGAGCATCCATTAAAAATACCCCGACAGTATCAAAAGAATGTTGGGAGAAATGTGAAACTCCTTTTGAATGATGGCACTGAAAAAAGTGGTGTTTTGAAGGGAATCGCAGATGATGTGATTCAGGTCGAAGTAAAGAAAGACAAGAAAAGCAAAGAAGTGGAAATACAGGAATTTCCACTGACAAGTATTAAAAAAACAAACGTATTAGTATCATTTAAGTAGAATGGACACTGGAAATTTAATTGAGTCATTTGCCGAGTTTGCAAAAAATAAGAATGTAGATCGACCTACCATGATCCGCATATTAGAGGATGTGTTTAGAACAATGATCCGTAAAAAATACGAGACTGATGACAATTTTGACATTATCATCAACGCAGACAAAGGTGATTTGGAAATCTGGAGGTTCAGGGAAATTGTAGATGACAACTCTGAAGACATATGGGATTATGACAAGATTAGCTTGACAGATGCCCGCAAAATAGAACCTGACTTTGAAATTGGTGAGGAGGTAGCTGAGGAAATCAAACTGGAGGATTTTGGTAGAAGAGCGGTGATGACTGCCCGACAAACCCTTATCCAGAAGATCAAAGACCTGGAAAAAGATATTCTATTCCAGAAGTACAAAGATCTTGTGGGTGAAATCATTGTTGGTGAGGTTTACCAGACACTAAGCAGAGAAATTCTTTTGATTGATGGCGAAGGAAATGAATTAATACTTCCTAAGCAGGAGCAAATTGGTAAAGACAGATACAGAAAAGGTGATTCAGTAAGGGCGATTGTACATAGGGTAGAAATGCACAATGGAAACCCAAGAATCATTCTTTCCAGAACTTCCCCTACTTTCCTTGAAAGATTATTTGAAAGTGAAGTTCCTGAAGTGTATGACGGCCTGATCACTATTAAAAGAGTGGTGAGAGAGCCAGGAGAAAGAGCAAAAGTAGCTGTAGAATCTTATGATGACAGAATCGATCCTGTAGGAGCCTGTGTAGGTATGAAGGGATCCAGAATTCACAGTATTGTAAGAGAATTACAGAATGAAAATATAGATGTAATCAATTTCACAGATAACTTGGACTTGTTTATTGCGAGAGCATTGAGCCCTGCAAAAATTCAAAGTATTAAGTTAGAAGAGGAAAATAAGCGAGTTTCGGTGTTTTTGAAACCAGATCAAGTGTCTTTAGCCATTGGAAAAGGTGGACAAAACATTAAATTAGCAAGCAAATTGGTTGGATACGAAATAGACGTATTTAGGGAGCTGGATGAAATAGAGGAAGAAGACGTGATCCTGACAGAGTTTAGCGATGAGATTGAAAGCTGGGTAATTGAAGAGCTAAACAGAATAGGACTGGATACTGCAAAAAGTGTTTTAGCTTTGACTAAGGAAGATCTGGTGAGAAGAACAGACCTGGAAGATGAAACCGTAGAGGACGTTCTTAATATCCTTAAACAAGAATTCGAATAGCCACCCAAAAAATTATTTTGAAGAACGAGATAAAAAAGAGAATCAACAGTTAATATATGGCAGAGGAAAAAACTATGAGATTAAGTCAGGTGGCAAGAAAGCTCAATGTTGGTAGAAGCACCATCGTAGACTTTCTTTCTCAGAAAGGCTTTGAGGTTGATGCAAGTCCGAACTCCAAAATTACTTTGGAGCAGCTAGACATGCTCTCGAAAGAGTTTGCCGACTCTGCCCTTGATAAGGAAGAGGCGTCTGAGATCACTATTGGCTCCAAACACACCGACAATCTCGTTATCAAAGCCACTGATGATGCTCCTGCCCAGAAGAAGGATGAGGAGGAAATCAGAATTAAAGATAATTCCGGGGTTGCCAGCGAAACCAAAGAAGAGGTAGAGAAAGCGGAACCTAAGAAAGAAGAAGATCAGGAAGATAAAGCTCCTACCGAAAGACCTAAGCTTCAGGGCATTAAGGTAGTGGGTAAAATTGAGTTGGATAAAGGTAAACCCAAACCAGCAGCGAAAGCAGCAGAAGAGGAGCCCAAAAAGGAAGAACCTAAAAAAGAGGAGCCTAAGAAGGAAGAACCTAAGAAGGAAGAACCTAAAGAAGTTGTAGAAGAAAAGCCTGCAGCTAAAGTTGAAGAGCCAAAGCCAGCCAAGGAAGAAGCACCTCAGCCTAAAGCCGAAGAAAAACCTGTTGAGAAAAAACCAGAAGCTGAGAAAAAGCCTGCTGAAGAACCTAAGAAAGAAGGTGACAAGGTAATTAAGGCCAAAGCAGAGCAACTAGGTGGACTGAAGGTATTGGGTAAAATCGAATTACCAACAGAGAAGAAAAAGGCAAAACCTGTCGCATCTTCTGATGATAAGTCCAAAGAAAAGAAAAAACGTCCCAGAAAAAGGATCAGTTCTGACCAGGGCGGCCAGCAGGGAGGTCAGGGTCAAAGACAGGATCGGGGCAACAGAGGTCAGCAGCAAGGTGGTGACAGAAGAAGAGGAGGAGGAAGAAGGCAAAAGCCTACTGAAGAACTCTCTGATAAGGAAATTCAGGATCAGATTAAGGCAACACTCGCTAAACTGAGCGGTGGAAAAGCCGGAGCAACCAACAGATCCAAATACAGAAAAGAAAAAAGAACTGCACAAGCTGAGGCGGCAGAAGAAAAAGCGCTGCAGCAGCAGGAAGATGCTAAAAAGCTGAAGGTAACTGAGTTTATTTCTGCCAGTGACCTTGCCAGCTTAATGGACGTATCAGTAAACGATGTAATCTCTACCTGCATGAGTCTGGGGATGTTTGTATCCATTAACCAGAGACTTGATGCTGAATCAATCACTATCATTGCTGATGAATTTGGTTATGATGCCGAATTCACCACTGCTGAAGACGAAACTGAGGTAGTAGAAGAAGTGGATAAGGAGGAAGATCTTGAAGAGAGAGCTCCTATCGTAACCATCATGGGACACGTTGACCATGGTAAAACATCATTACTTGATTACATCCGTGATGCCAAAGTAACTGAAGGTGAAGCCGGAGGAATTACGCAGCACATTGGTGCTTATGACGTGATGACTGAGACTGGCAAAAGGATCGCATTCCTTGATACTCCGGGTCACGAAGCTTTTACAGCAATGAGGGCCAGGGGAGCAAAAATTACGGATATCGTAATTATTGTAGTGGCAGCTGACGACAATGTGATGCCTCAAACCAAAGAGGCCATTAATCATGCCCAGGTTGCCGGAGTGCCAATCATTATTGCAATCAATAAAATTGATAAACCCAATGCCAATGCAGATAAAATCCGTGAAGAACTATCAGGGATTAATATCCTTGTAGAAGATTGGGGTGGAAAATATCAGTGCCAGGAAATATCTGCCAAAACTGGTCAGGGTATTGATGAACTGCTTGAGAAAGTCCTGCTGGAAGCGGAGTTATTGGAGCTAAAAGCAAACCCTGATAAGAATGCTTCTGGTTCAGTAATAGAAGCCACACTGGATAAAGGTAGAGGGTACGTTACTACCATCATGGTACAAAATGGTACTTTGAGAATTGGTGATGTGCTGCTTGCTGGATCACATTTTGGTAAGGTAAAAGCCATGACAGATCACCGGGGCAAGCGACTTAAAGAAGCTGGACCATCCACACCGGTGCAGATGCTGGGACTGGATGGTGCACCACAAGCCGGAGACAAGTTCAATGTAATGGACAGTGACCGTGAAGCAAGAGAAATTGCTAATAAACGTGAACAGATCCTTAGGGAACAAAATATCAGAACCAAGAAACATATCACACTTGATGAGATTGGAAGACGATTGGCAATTGGTACATTCAAGGAACTTAATGTAATCGTTAAAGGTGATGTGGATGGATCTGTAGAAGCACTTTCTGATTCTCTACTAAAACTTTCTACGGATGAAGTTCAGGTGAATATCATTCATAAGGCCGTGGGACAAATTTCAGAATCTGACGTACTGCTTGCTTCAGCATCAGATGCCGTTATTGTTGGTTTCCAGGTAAGACCTTCTGCAGGAGCCAGAAGAATAGCTGAAAACGAAGAGATTGAAATCAGGCTCTACTCAATTATCTATGATGCGATCAACGATGTGAAAGATGCCATGGAAGGAATGTTGGCGCCTACCGTTGAAGAGGTCATTACTGGTAACATTGAGGTTAGGGAAGTATTTAAGATTTCTAAGGTTGGAACAGTTGCCGGTTGTTATGTGACCGATGGTTATGTGAAACGTAATAATCAGGTAAGGCTGATCCGGGATGGTATTGTAACCTATACCGGAGAGATCAACCAACTGAGAAGATTCAAAGACGATGTTAATGAAGTGAAACAAGGCTTTGAATGTGGTATCAGCATCAAAAACTACAACGATATCAAGGTTGGAGATATCATTGAAGGATTTGAAGAACGAGAAGTTAAAAGAACATTATAATAACAACAGCCTCGAATACATTTCGGGGCTTTTTTTATGATTTCAGTTATCAATTGGGTCATTGTAATGTTAACCATCACCATTTTGACTGGTCTGTATAAACCATGGGTTGTCCTTTGGTGGATGGATCACATCAACAGACTTAAAGTCATTCAATATTACGGCATTGCATTATTGGTTTTCATAGCCATCAAAGTTCTCCTTCCATTAATTTGACCGGTCATTTTCCCGTTTGAAGCCAATTTCTGCCAGTAAATCATATATTGGCGAAGCATTCTACGTAAAAATTCATTTTCCCATTAAAATCCTTTAATTTGAATGCAGGTAAACATTAACTCGAATGGGAAACAATCTGGAATCGGCACTAAGTCTGCTGTTGATTGGTATGATCACTGTTTTTATCGTCCTGGCACTCGTGGTAGTGATTGGGAACCTGCTGATCATTATTGTCAACAGATTTTTTAGCACTGAATCTACTTCAGAAAGTATCAATCCTGGGAAAATTGCTGCTATTTCAGCAGCAGTAGAGACTGTATCCCAGGGAACCGCACGAATAGAGAAAATCGAAAAAATATAATTCAAATGGGAAGAGATATTGGCTTATGCCTGGTATATCGAGACATGTGGCAATCATCTGGTAAGTACATGCCACGGGTGGATCAACTGAAAAAGGTAGCTGCCCCCATTATTGATATGGGCTGCTTCAGGAGGGTAGAAACAAATGGTGGAGGTTTTGAGCAAATTAACCTGCTCTACGGGGAGAATCCCAATACTTCAGTGAGAGAATGGACACAACCATTCAATGATGCCGGCATACAAACGCAAATGTTGGAAAGAGGCTTGAATGCATTAAGAATGTACCCGGTTTCCAAAGATGTAAGGGAGCTGATGTTTAAAGTGAAGAAATTGCAGGGCACTGATATTTCAAGGTCTTTTGATGGATTGAATGATACAAGAAACCTTCAATTAAGCATTGACTATGCAAAAAAGGGAGGCATGATCTCACAGGCAGCTCTTTGTATCACCTATTCTGATATTCATACGGTAGATTACTTTGTGAATATGGCCGGTACACTGATCGACATGGGGGCCGAAGAAATAGCCATTAAAGATATGGCAGGTATCGGACGACCCGCTTCAATTGGTAAAATTGTTGAAGGGGTGAAGGCCATCAAAAAAGATATTCTGGTACAATACCATGGCCACTCTGGTCCTGGCTTTTCTGTCACTTCGTCGCTTGAGGCCGCACGTGCTGGGGCAGACATTATAGATGTAGCCATGGAGCCTCTATCCTGGGGAACGGTTCATGCGGATGTGTTGACCATACATGCTATGCTAAAAGATGCCGGCTTCAGTGTGCCGGATGTCAACATGAAAGCCTACATGGAAGCCCGGTCACTTACACAGGAGTTTATTGATGATTTCCTGGGCTATTACATCAATCCAAGAAACAGGTTAATGAATTCATTACTCATTGGTCCGGGTCTCCCAGGAGGAATGATGGGGAGCTTAATGGCTGATCTGGAGAAAAACCTCAGCAGCCTCAATAAATGGATGAATAAAAATGGCAAACCTGAAGTATCCCAGGATCAACTGCTGATTGCGCTTTTTGAAGAAGTAGAACATATCTGGCCCATGATGGGAAATCCTCCACTGGTAACACCATTCAGCCAGTATGTGAAAAATGCTGCGCTTGTAAATGTGATGCAAATGATGAAAGGTAAGGAAAGATGGTCCTTACTGGATGACAACACCTGGGATATGATCCTCGGGAAATCAGGAAGGGTACCAGGACCAGTTGCTGATGAACTTAAAAACCTGGCCAAAGAACAGGGACGAGAATTCTTTGAAGGCGATCCACAGGAATTGATACCCGATGTGCTTGATGACCTCAGAAAGGAAATGAAAGAAAAAGGCTGGGATACCGGAAAAGATGATGAGGAATTGCTTGAATACGCCATGCACCCCCAACAATACATCGATTACAAATCCGGCAAAGTAAAACAGCTGTTTGAAGAGGACCTGGCAGCAAGAAAGTCTAAAAAAGAGACCAAACCCCAGGAAACCGAATCTACTGTACATCAACCGAAAACCATGAACATCGATGTAAATGGTGAGCGGTTCAAAGTGCATGTTTCATATGACCAATCAGAAGCAACTTCAAATGAGAAAATCCAACAAGCTGTAAAGCCAGCAACAAATTCTAATGGCGCTGCTTCCAAAGCTGAAATCACCGCTCCACTAGAGGGAACTGTATTCCTTACCAAAGACACAGGAGAGCAACCGAAAAAGGTCGGGGATCATGTTAATGTAGGTGATATCGTTTGCTACATAGAAGCCATGAAGGTCTCCAATGCGGTGAAGGCTGACGTAAGTGGTGTAATCGCAGAAATCTGTTTTGCAGATGGAGATGATATTTTGGATGATGATGTTTTATTTAAGCTGAATTGATGGAGCTACTGGAAAAGCTTTATCAAATGACAGCCCTAGGGGACTTCTTTGATCATCCGGCAAGTTTGTTAATGATCCTGATCGCATTTGGTTTGCTGTATCTGGGAATTCGTAAACAATACGAACCATTACTGCTGGTACCAATTGCGTTTGGAGTGTTGCTGGCCAATTTACCCGGTGGTGGCATGAGTGTCGACAAGGTGCCTGAAGGTACCGACCTGCTCACCATAGCCAGTGATTATGGCATAATGAATTTCATTTACTACTCACTGATCAAAACTGGTTTTCTGCCACCAATAATTTTTCTTGGTGTAGGTGCGCTAACAGACTTTGGCCCCATGCTAAGAAACCTGAGGCTAGCTTTTTTTGGTGCAGCCGCACAAATAGGAATATTTACAGTATTAATCTCCGCAGTGGCACTTAATTTCACCATGAAAGAGGCAGCCTCCCTTGGAATAATTGGTGGTGCCGATGGTCCAACTGCTATTTACACCACCATAAAATTGGCTCCACACTTGTTGGGCCCCATAGCCATTGCTGCCTATTCTTACATGGCACTGGTCCCCGTGATCATTCCCTTTGTGGTAAGATTCACTATGACCAAAAAAGAACTGCAAATCAATATGAAAAAGCAGGACAAGGCATTTCCGAGTAAAAGGCCCATTAAAAACCTGCAGACTGTAAAAATATTATTTCCAATTGCCATTACGACTGTGGTGGCCATTCTTGTTCCTAGTTCGGTTGCGCTGTTGGGAATGCTGATGTTTGGAAACCTAGTGAAGGAACTTGGATCGATTACCGGAAGATTATATAAAGCAGCCTCAGATACGATATTGAATGCCGCTACCGTGTTTCTTGGACTGGCAGTTGGTGGTACCATGACCGCTAAGGCATTTCTCAATAGCCAGACATTACTCATTATCGTAGGCGGCTTCATCGCATTTGCTATTTCGATTGCTGGTGGTATAATGGCTGTTAAAGTGTATAATCTCTTTGGTAAAAAGAAAATCAATCCTCTGATAGGTGCCACTGGACTTAGTGCGGTTCCAATGGCGTCCAGGGTGGCCAATGAAATTGCGCTTAAACATGATCCTTCTAACCATTTGTTACAATATGCAATGGCAAGTAACATTTCAGGGGTGATTGGTTCAGCTGTTGCCGCAGGTGTATTGATTTCATTTTTAAGTTAAGGGGGTAGTTGCTGATTCCGGAATTCTCTTAGTTTTGCGGCATGGCCCAATATGATATCACTGTACTTACGGAAGCCCGTTATGTCAACCCAAAGTCCATAGATCAGTACGTTCAGAATGTATTGGATGAAGACCAGTTGGTGGTAGATGCCTGTCGGGGACATGGTCTCAGAACGTACAGAACCAACTGGGATGATCCGCACTTTGACTGGTCACAAACCAGGGCAGTGATCTTCAGAACCACCTGGGACTATTTCAACAGATTTGATGAGTTTAATCAATGGCTTAGATCGATTAAAACCAGAACCCTACTGATCAATCCCTATGAACTGATTCAATGGAACCTTGATAAACACTACCTTAGGGATCTTTCAGACCTGGGCATAAATATCCCACCTACAGTTTTTATTGAAACAGGCGATTCCCGTTGCTTACATGAAATCACGAAGGACACCTCCTGGAAAAAGTTCATATTAAAACCTGCTATTGCCGGAGCAGCAAGACATACTTACCTGTTTGACCATCAGGGCATTGAGCAACACGAAGCAATCTTTAAAGAACTGATCTCCAAAGAAGCGATGCTGCTGCAGGAATTCCAGGAAAATGTAATTACGAAAGGTGAAATTTCACTAAATATCTTTGGCGGAAAGTATACCCATGCGGTATTGAAAAAGGCAAAACAGGGAGATTTTAGGGTGCAGGATGATTTTGGTGGGACACTGCATGATTACATTCCCTCAAAATCAGATATCGAGTTTGCCCTGAATGCAGTAAAGGCCTGTAAGCCTGTCCCTATTTATGCTCGCGTGGACCTGATCTGGGACAATCAAAACAATTTATGCTTGTCAGAATTAGAACTGATAGAACCTGAACTTTGGTTTAGAAGGCACCCTTCGGCAGCCAAAATTCTGGCCAGTGAAATTGCTCGGTATTTGCATTAACTTTAAGCATCCAAATTCGTTAATGAACCAATTATGGAGCGAGTAGATCATATGCTGAATTCCCAGAAGTACCCCATCAGTCTGGTACTCCTGGCCATTATGATCACCAGTATTATTGGTGCTACTCCCTCAGCCTTTTCAGCTCCTGCTACCAACTTTGCAAGAATTGAACTCAGCATAAAGCCAACCGAAAAAAGGGCTGTCTCGCTTACCAGATTAGTTGCTGCTCCAAACGAAACTCGCCCCACAACATCATGGGCATACCAATGTCTAAACAAATCATTTAGTTGTAAAGCTCATACCCGATTTCAACATTGTAAATCATCCTTTCTCTCCTACTTCAACGACTATCATCAACTTAGTTTGATCGCAAAAGCCAAAGCTTCTCTTCCTCCCATTTCATAGGAATACCATCAAAATGTAATTGAGTTCTTAACCATGCCCTAACAGGCAAACCAATACTTCTATGAAAAAATTAAAATGGACATTGAAGCTTATCCTGATGTGCTTCATGATGATGATGGCTTCTACCGGAATGGTAGCACCACCCAACCTGATGAGACGGGAAAAATATCAGGACAAGGAGATTACTACCGAATATGTGGAGCAATTCACACAGGAAAAACCGACAGAAATTGCCGATTTTAATGAGCTTAAGCAATGAACAAAAAAGTGCCTTTATTTTACTTAAAGGCACTTTTTGAAACTTTTTTCGAAAAACTACCCGGGGTGGATAGGCGATTTCATTAATAAAAACCGGAATTTAGTTACATCATTTCCAGCCACGGAATGGGAACTCATTTTTAAGCCAAAATAACTAACCATATGAAACGCCTCATTCGTTTACTCCAGGTGCTGTGCCTGGTATTTATAGTCAATGAAACTCACAGCCAGTCTATGGGAATTGGGACAGAAACCCCTAATACCAACAGTGTCCTACACCTGGTCAGCCCCAACAATGACCAGGGACTATTGATAACTCAACTTACCACTGCGCAAAGAACCGCAACCTCATTTGTCTCCAGGCTTACTGCCGCTGACAATGGGTTGCTGGTTTTTGATATCGATGAAAATGCTTTCTACTACTGGCACAATGACAGCTGGCAGTCGATGCGAACTTCCGTCAACATTTCGGCCGGATCCGGGATCTCCATTGACAATGGGCAGATCAATAACACTGGTGACCTGGATGCTACAAATGAAATCCAAAACCTGAGCCTCAGCGGAACCAGCCTTTCTATCAGCAATGGGAACACGATTGATCTCAGTGCCATTGATACCAATACGCAACTGGATGAAGCAGCGGTAGATGCCTTTGTGGCCAACAACGGATACCTCACGTCGGTTGACCTATCCGGTTATGACAGTGATTCCTCTGATGATTTCGATGGGGATTACAGTTCATTGGTCAATGCTCCTACCAGTTTAAGTCAATTTACTAATGATGTAGGTTACATCACCAGCCCCAATGATGCCGACTCCAATGTATCCAATGAATTGATATCCAATGTATCGCTGGAAACAGGTAACATACTAAGAATCACAGATGCCGGAGGAAATTATGATGTAGACTTGTCGGGTTTGCAGGATGGAACAGGAACTGACAGCCAGGACCTGTCGTTTGATGGCACCAACCTTAATATTAGCGGAGGAACTGGCATAGATATATCCGGATGGGATACCGATGCAAGTGATGACTTTGATGGGAACTACTCCTCTCTTACCGGCGCTCCCACTAGTGTTTCTGCATTCACAAATGACGCTGGCTACATTACAAGTCCCAATGATGGCGATACTGATGATACCAACGAATTAATCACGGTGGTCTCTTTGGAAACCGGAAATATTTTAAGGATAACAGATGCTGGAGGAAATAACGATGTGGACCTGTCTAGTTTGCAGGACGGAACGGGAACCGACAGCCAAAACTTGTCTTTTGACGGCACTAACCTGAATATTAGTGGCGGTACCGGTATTGATGTTTCAGGTTGGGATACCGATGCAAGCGATGACTTTGATGGGAATTACTCCTCTCTTACTGGTGCTCCGACTAATGTTTCTGCATTCACAAATGATGCCGGCTACATTACAAGCCCCAATGATGCAGATGCTGATGATACCAACGAATTGATTACCGCCATTTCTCTGGAGCCAGGAAATATCTTAAGAGTAACTGATGCAGGAGGAAATAACGATGTAGATCTGTCCAGCCTACAGGATGGCACAGGAACTGATGATCAGAATGCCTCAGAAGTTCCTGTGACTCCTGCAAATGGCGTAACATCCACCAACGTGCAGGCAGCACTTGAAGAGCTGCAGTCTGAGATTGCCTCCAGTGGTGGTGGCGACATGCTGGAAGCTGTGTATGATACCGATGGTGACAACATTGTAGACAACAGTGAGCTAGTAAATGGCTTAACAGTAGAAACAGCAGTTCCATTAAGTGCTTCATTTACTGACAGTCAAAACCTCTCATTTGATGGTAGCAATCTGAATATTTCTGGCGGCACTGGCATTGATGTAAGTGGATGGGACACAGACAACACTGATGATTTCGATGGAAATTATAGCTCGCTTTCTGGTGCGCCAACTAACATTTCTGCTTTCACAAACGATGCAGGATACATTACCAGCCCCAATGATGCGGATGCGGATGCTTCTAATGAGTTGATCTCTGCTGCTTCTTTGCTTGGTACAACACTAAGAATCACAGATGCAGGAGGAAACAATGATGTGGACCTTTCCAGTCTGCAGGATGGTACTGGAACTGACAGTCAAAGCCTTTCATTTGACGGTACCAACCTAAACATTTCTGGTGGAACCGGCATTGACGTAAGTGGATGGGACACAGACAACACCGATGATTTCGATGGAAATTATAGCTCACTTTCTGGTGCGCCTACAAACGTTTCTGCTTTCACAAACGATGCAGGTTACATTACCAGCCCTAATGATGCTGACGCGGATGCTTCTAATGAGTTAATCTCTGCTGCATCTTTGCTTGGTACAACACTAAGAATCACAGATGCAGGAGGAAACAATGATGTGGACCTTTCCAGTCTGCAGGATGGTACTGGAACTGACAGTCAAAGCCTTTCATTTGACGGTACCAACCTAAACATTTCTGGTGGAACCGGCATTGACGTAAGTGGATGGGACACAGACAATACCGATGATTTCGATGGGAATTATAGCTCACTTTCTGGTGCGCCTACAAACGTTTCTGCTTTCACAAACGATGCAGGTTACATTACCAGCCCTAATGATGCTGACGCGGATGCTTCTAATGAGTTATTGACATCTGGTGCTATGTCAGGCAATACTTTGAGGTTGTTTGAAGGGTCTAATAACATTAATATTGATCTTAGTCAATTTGATGAACTGCCATCACAATCAGGAAATTCAGGTAGGTATCTAACTACTAACGGAACGTCACCCTCGTGGGCAAGCCTCACTTCCAGCCAATGGACGACCTCCGGGAGTAATATTTATTTCACTGGTGGTGATGTTGGGATTGGAACCTCAAGTCCTCAAAAACCTTTGCATGTTGTGGAAAATGTAACTGCAATAGATGGAAGTGACGGAGCTTATCTTGACATTCAAAATCTTAATGCAAATCCTGATGCGCTTGCAGGTATCCGATTTAAAACAAACAGTTCAGTGGGCTCCACTACCTATAAAGGTGGAATATTTTTTGAACGGGGTGGATTAGATGGAAATAATAGTGGTTTTGGAAGCATCATTCTGGCAATGAACACCAATGACAATACCACAAACGTTACCCCTGCTGATGCAAAATTTGCCATTGGTCCCGCTGGGGCTTCAGTAACAGGTAGCTTAAGTGTTACAGATTTTTTTGATGTTGACAATACTGCCACTTTTGACGGAACAATTAGAACTAACGCTGTTCTTGATATCAACAATGAAATGCAGGTAGGTAACGGTTCTGGTACTGCAGGTTATATCCTTGAGTCGGCCGGACCCGGCACTGCTCCTTTATGGCAGGCGCCAATCTGGGATGTTACTTATGGCACAACGGACTATATCTTTTACGGTCCGGGAATAGGCACAGCCAGAATGGGACTAGGCACCTCCAGTCCAAGCACCAACCTTGAGATTCAAACGGGTCTTGTACTCACTCCCGCAATAGAA
The DNA here is from genome assembly GCA_965243755.1 of Cyclobacteriaceae bacterium. Classification (GTDB taxonomy): domain Bacteria; phylum Bacteroidota; class Bacteroidia; order Cytophagales; family Cyclobacteriaceae; genus JANSWY01. The sequence goes on along the minus strand of CBDEVW010000005.1, from coordinate 153,713 downwards.
ATTGAAGCGACCGCTACTACAAGTGAGGAGGCGTCTATCAGATATCTCACAACCAAAAATACTTTTGTTGCTGGTGTGAATGGTTCCGGGGATTATACCATAATGGATGGTAATAATTTGAATACAGGAAGTGCAAGAATGAGTATTACCTCGGGGGGAGTTATCGGATTTAATGGAACTCTGGCTATGAGTCAGGCACTCCAACACACTGGAGATACTGATACTGACCTTCAATTTTTTACTGATCGTATTCAGTTAAGAGCAGGCGGTCGCACCATGATTGACTTGCAGGAGGGAACAAGTGATTATATTGTCCTCAATAGTACCAATATATTAGCATCATCCACCTCTTTCGATATCAACACAAGATTCTATGCCGCCTTAAACACCGCCAGTGTTTCATCTGGCACCAACCAGGTTAGAATTATCAATTCAACAGATGAACTGGTAGAATACATCCCTTCAGTTTGTCCATTTTTATATGTGGATCATGGGAATGGCTATCAAAGAGAAGGCAATATCATTGAAGCACAAGCCCATAAATACCTTGAAAGGCTGCAATCCACTATCATTCCATTGGATGAGAACCTACCAGAAGTGAAAATTAAGATTAGTCTCGAAGAACCTGAAACCTCTTATGTAGACTACCTGGCTGTTGTTATATATAAATATGATTCCATTAACCAGCAAGAACTTGTAGATACGCTAGAGGTGAAATCTTCAAGCACAGCATTGGACAAGCTGACTTACATCGATCATCAATATTACATTATGCAAATGGGCGACTCTTTTGAAGTTGTCTATGACAGAAGTGAACTAATGCAGGGAGATTTCCAGGCTTATGTATTATCATCTGGTTATTACGACATAGACTTCCAGGCCTACCAAAAGCAGGAATGGAGGGAATTAAAATATGAACGGTTTGCAGAAAAAGCTTTTGACCTAAACGAAAATGGACAGATTGTACAATTTCGTCCACACCATATAGTTAATCCTGCGAATTACGGATATGAAAATCCGGAATATCTACTAAGAGTTGATGGACCCGTAAGTATTTCCAATCAAGGTAGCCTCCTTGGAGACCGGTTCACACTGGAAGGCACCGGGAGATCCTTTTTCTCTCAGCAATCTGAAAATTTAGAAGATGTAAACTCAGAATTGGTTGAAGACTTGCTGAAGCAAAAAGCACTAACCAATGGAAACCGGATTTCACTAGACTTTAATCTTCTAAAAACATATTTCCCACAATTAGTAAATGATAAGGATCAGGTAGCCCAATCTGAACTGGTACCACTGCTTATAGAAGCAATAAAGAAACAATCGGAGGAAATTGATCTACTGAAAAAACAATTATCAGGTACCGAAAACGAACTCGACCAAATAAGAGCTCAAATTACCGAGATCACAAGTCTAATTAACCAAAAAGGCAATTAACATGAAGTTACTATACAAAATGCTTACTTTGGCACTTTTAGAAATCGCTGCGGTCTCCCCAAATTTTGTATTTGCTCAGGATGTTCTAATTGAGGGAAACCTGGTTACGATCACCAATGGATTAACGACTTCCATCAATGGCAATCTCACCAACAAAGGCAACCTCAATAATAGCGGTGAGCTGAGAATCTCTGGCAGTTGGATGAACCTGGGCAACTACTCTGGTGATAATGGAGAAGTGGTTTTCGCCAGTGATGTGGATCAGGTGATCAATCACAACTCCCAGAATTTTGATCATTTCATTTTAGCAGGAAGTGGAAACAAGATTCTCATGGATGATCTCACCATCAATGGTACGCTTGAATTCGAAAGCGGAAAGTTGGTTGTTGAGAATGGTTCGAAAATCACATTGGGGCCGGATGTCATTCTCGAAGGAACAAATGAGAACTCCTACATCATTGGCGAGGTACACCGACAGGGAACCGGAGAGTTATTTTTCCCAATTGGCGACACAGCACATTACCTGCCAATCACATTAAAAAATGTAACTGGTGACAACCCCACTATCGGTATCATCACGCACTCAACACCAAGTGAAATAGGTGTAGGGGGATCTCTTAGTGAAATTTCAAACATCCGTTATTGGGAGCTTATTACTGATGAATCCTACACAGGAAGTAATATAGAATTGCCCATCGTGCAAGAAACAATCCTGTCAGATGAAGAAGAAGCTACAGTAGCCCAGGCAACTTCAGATGCTTCTTTATTTTATGAAATTGGAAGAAAGCAGGTCACAGGAACTATTACCAATGGGGCCATTGAAAGTGCCGGACTTGCACTTGGAAGGTATTATGCCATCGGTAAATCATCCACCGCGGAAGTGCTGCCCCCCATTAGGGTGATCAATGTAGTGACTCCCGTTCAGGATGGAAAACATGACTTTCTACGCATAGAGAATATAGAGCTGTATGAAAATAATGTGGTCGAAATATACAACCGTGCTGGTGAACTGGTTTTTCGAATGAAAGACTATGACAACCAGGAGCGGGTGTTCAGAGGAAATGGGAATGTGATCAATAACCAGGAGCTGATCACCGGAAACTATTTCTACTCTATCAATCTTGGTAAAAATGACGTTTCTACCGGCTATATCTTTTTAAAGCGATGAAGACTTTATTAACCACTGTATTATTTTGGCTTAGTGTACTGGCAGGGTGGGCTCAATTGGACCCACTCTACAGCCAGTACCAATTCAACCAATTGATGATCAATTCGGCTTATACCGGAGTATACGACAGGTTTTCTGTGGGCATGATGAGCAGAATGCAATGGGTAGGCCTGGAAGGAGCGCCTGTTACACACACCATTACAGCTCAGAAATCAATCCTCAATGGAAAAATTGGTGTTGGAGGAATTTTGCTTCAGGATAAATTTGGAGTTAGCACCAATACGGAACTGCAAGCTACTTACTCCTATAACATTAACTTTTCCGAAGCTAAACTTGCCATGGGGCTACAGGGAGGGCTAATCAATTTTGGGTATGACCTAAGTAACCTTGAACTGGACTTTGTGGATGATCCCAGCCTCAATTCCAACATGAATGATTTTATGAAACCTAATTTTGGAGCAGGATTAATGTACATTACCAACAACTATTTCGTGGGTGCTTCGGTACCCAGAATACTTGATGTGAATGTCAACGACGGTGTGTTGAAAAGCACCAGATACCTTCGCCATTATTACCTGACCGGGGGCCTGACCTTCGATCCCGTTCCCTACACTACCATCAGGATCATGTCTTTAATGAGATATGTGGTCGATGGACGAATATCCACCGAACTTAATATCAGTTCATTGATCGATGGAAAAGTATGGGGAGGAATTACAGTGAGGGACCTCAAACATTTTGGCATTTACATGATGCTGGAAGCCACCAGCAATATACGGGTAGGTTATTCCTTTGAGCTCCCCGCCAACTCCCTGATCCAATCCAGCTACGGAACGCATGAATTCAGTGTGTTTTTCCGTACTAAAAGAAAGAATGACAGCATACTCGACCAAAACTATTTTTAGTAACCTCGTGCCCTACTTGAAGTCACTATCCTAATGTTATTGTAAAAAATTTCTACCTTAGCATAGGAAGTGACTTCAATTTCTTCTTATGCACCTAAGGAACCTGCTATTAATCATACCGCTGTTGTGGAGTACCATACTCAATGCACAAGATCATGAGGTGATTTTTGGCACACTGGATTCTTTGTTGGAACAAAAAAACTACCAACAGGTCCTGGAGATTATTAATAAAAATAAGACTAATAAACTTTCTCCATTAATTGCCGGAAAGTACTACCGTATCAAAGGAGATGCAGAATACTATCTCAACAGGGTTCCGGAATCTTTGCAGTCCTATTTACTAGGCATATCCAGATTGGAGCAAAGTGAATTACTGGATCCGGATTTATCCATTTACCTGCAGGTTGCTACTGCCCAGTGTTATACCAACCTGGGATTGTTTGAAAAAGCTGATCAATATGGCAACCAGGCATTAAAATTAGCGGAGCATTTTAACGATACCAGCAATATGGTGGAGGCCCTAGCCGCAATAGCGACCAATTCGGTGTATCAGGGCAACTATGAAAAAGGCCTGGAGTATTCTCAAAAATTATTTTCCATTGACAAAGCAAGAAATGACTCCCTGGGCATATCATATGATCTGAACGACCTGGCATTTGTTTACAACAAATTAGGTCAAAGTGAAAAGGCCATTTCATATTATAAAAATTCATTGAATTATGTAAACCCTGATAAGCATCCACGATCGTACGCTACTAAACTCAATAACATCGGTATGACCTATGGTGAAATAGGAAATTACGATTCTGCCTTTCATTTTGTACAGGCTGCTCATGATATATTTCTTCAGGCCGGAGATCAGATCAATGCGGCAAAGCGGCAGCTCAACCTGGGAGTTCTGAGCCAGCGGGCCGGTTTGCTACAACGCGCTGAAAACCATTTTAATGAAGCAGAGAAAGTATTGAGCAAAGAAAATGAAAGGTTGCAACTGCTTTTACTCAACTCAAAATCAGAATTACTCATCAAGCAAAACAAGTTGGTCAAAGCGAAAGAGTACATTTCTCGATCAATAGACATTGCTTCTCGTTTAGGTTCATATCCCGATCTGGTCCAGGCTTATAACATCAGAAAAAACATTGCAGTGCAACAAAGTGATTTCCAAACTGCTTACGGCCTACAGGAAAAAGTTCAAATTGCTAAAGACAGCATGGCCAACCAGTCCAGTAAACAAATGGTGGAAAAGCTTGGGATAGAATATGAAGTTTATAAAAAAGAAGCTGAAATCGAACTGTTGACAACCGAAAACGAATTAGCAACTCAAAAGATCGCGGCAAAATCAAAGGAGCTGATGCTTTTATCGGTTATTGCAGCAATTCTCATCATAGCTACCTTAGTCATTATATTGGTCCAGCGACAGAAATTCATCCTCAAGAAGAACTTGTTGTCGCAGGAAATAGATACGCTGCGTGCTCAAATCAATTTTGCCATAGACGGTAAGGACATTGATAAAATTCCAAGAGAAAAAATCAATGAAAGTCTGTTCCGGCCACTTTCCGAGAGGGAATACGAAATCCTGAAACATGCAGTGACTGACAAAACAAACAACGAAATTGCAGAAACCGTATTTGTAAGTGTAAATACTGTCAAATATCACCTGAAGAACATCTATGAAAAACTTGGGGTCTCCAACCGAAAAGAAGCCCTGGAGGCCATATTGAGACAAACTTAAGCCAATGGAACTTAGGACCAAACGCACAAGGCTAGTACCTTTCCAACCTAGTGACACAGCATTATTTCTGGAGATCAACAGAGCACCGTTTGTCAGAAAATACCTGTGGGATGATGAAATCATTGATGAGTCCCTGGCTGTTGAAATCTTATCAACCAATAAAAACCACTTTGAAAACGATCGGTTTGGTCTTTGGAAAATTATTGATTCCGCTACTGGCGATGTTGTGGGATACGCCGGCCTCTGGTATTTTTTTGATGAAGACCAGCCACAACTGTTGTATGCAATTCGTGAAACCTATTCCAAAAAAGGCTTTGCCATGGAAGCAGCAAGTGAAGTCATCCATTATGCATTTAATGAATTGGGGTTCAATTATCTTATTGCAGCAACAGACAAACCTCATATTGATTCCCAAAAGGTTGCCGAGAGATTGGGAATGAAATTAATCGCAGATAAGGAGATGGATGGTAAACCAACACTGTTTTTCAGGCTGGACAAGGTTAATCCCCTATAGCCTTCAAAAATTTATGATGATCATATATTAATTTTCCGTTTTCGTCCCATTCCTTGAGGATGTAGGGCTCAAATTCATCGTCAAAAGGGTCTTCGGGATACTGTATTTCCCTTTTCTTTCTTCTTCTGGAATCATAGTATTCAGACCAGATGCCAACTTTGTGGTCAAAATGATATTCACCGGTAGCTGCTATTCTTCCACTTTTATGAAAAGCATAGTAGTACCCCTCTTTCTCACCAAACTGTACAGGAATAATCTCTCTGATCTGTCTTGTTTCTTTGTTCCAATAGGATACTTTAGATTCTTTCGGCCAGCCCTTGTAAAACTTCTCTTTGCTCTGAAGAATGTCATGCCGGTTGAGCTTTATCCAGCGGCCATGTTTGGTTCCTTTATAAAATATCCCTTCTTCCAGGACCTGTTCTCCCAGCTTCTTGACATATGGACCATGTAGAATCACCCCGTTTTTTTTATCTATCCTCCTGGATTTTACGATTTTCTTTTTCTTGAAATCGTACCAGTAGATGTCGCGAACGTAAGGTTCTGGCTCTACAAAGTCTTTCAGATAGTGGAACTGTTCTACTACCAACCTGCTACCAAATCCTGTTTTGGTAAATCCTCTTTTAGTCTTGAGGCCGTAAAAAACATTCTTTTTGGGCTTCTTCTTTTTGGATTCGATCAGCTCCTCATCATCTATTTCTTCCTCAGATTCCAGGTCGATGGTAAGTGGTGTATCGTATGAAACCGTGAATGCATCATCTATTTCCTGCGAATTTGCGGTTACAAGAAAACCAAACAGAAATACCAATATGCCGTATGCCCATTTTTTCATGCTGCTAATATAACGGAACCTTTTTAAAACTATTTTGCTGGAAGATGTGCGCTTAAAACTTATTGCAATCGATTTTTGATGAGACTCTGAAAGATTGTTTTTGCTGGTATCATTTAAAGATTTTATCCAGATTCTGCCTACCCACTATAGCCATTATCTCGACCACTCCATTATCATGTCTATAAAATATACTATCAACACCACAAACACATCTTCGATAACCCGCCTTAATAAAATCTACTGTCTCAAAAGCAAATGGCCGTTCTGCAATAATTTCGAAATGTTCGAAAAGCGATCGTAAGTATTTGTCTGCCTGCGCTTCTCCAAATTGCAAAACCCCATATTGGTGAATTCTGATTAGGTCCTCCTTAGCGAGATTGCTTAACCTATATTCAGCCATTATTTGAACCCCTGGATATTCTCAGTATTTCATCATACCGATCATCAGTGAATCCACTTTTTTCAGCTGATTCCAATTTTAATCTAATCCAATCAACCTGACTCTGTTGTTTTCTGGCTTGTCGGATCAAATCGTTAATAAGCTCGCTTTTACTGAGGTACTCATTGTTTTCTATCTGACTTTTGAGCCACTCATCATTTGGTTTCGTAAATGTAATACTTTGTCTAGGCATGATGTAAAATTACACCATTTAAACACCAATCAGAAATATCCAGTAATTTTTCAATGTCAGCTCTAGTCCCCCAAAACAATAACCAATATGCTTCCAAACAAGAAGAGAGTGTCCTTTTGAGACACTCTCCTCATCTATAGCTGGATAATTATTCCTATTTAGAATTTAAAGCAACACTACGTTTGATGAAGTTGGTCAGATCTGGACCTTTCAGCATACCCTGGTGAAGCAGTGCCAGGTCATAAGCTTGTTTGATCAGGTCTTTTTTCTCATCATCAGATTCCGACTTCAGTATTTTGCTGATCAGTGCATGGTTCGCATTTACTGATACATTTAACTGATCCGGCATATCTCCCATCATGAACATGCCTCCACCGCCACCAGTAGCAGCCATGTCTTTCATCCTTCGCATAAACTCTGGTAATGTAACAATCATTGGCAGGTCATCAGTAGCCAGTGACTCTACATGAACAGTCGCATTCTTGTTATTGATCGTATTTTCTACCAATTCCTTCAGTGCCTTGCTCTCATCTTCAGAAAGCACAGACTCCTTTTTCTCCTCTTTTTCGATCAGTTTGTCAACAACATCTGCATCTACTCTTTTCAGTGTTACTTCACCTTTCTGCTCCAGGTGATTGAGGAAATGGCTGTCAATAATGCTGTCAAGCTTCAACACATCATAGCCTCTCGTTTTAGCACTATCGATATAGCCGTGCTGTGCATCCTCATCGGTAGTGTATAGGTAAACTACTTTACCATCTTTATCCGTCTGATTGGCTTTAACCTGCTCTTTGTATTCCTCCAGTGTGTAGAACTTGTCTTCAGTATTTTGAAGCAATAAAAAGTCCTTGGCTTTCTCATCAAACTTCTGCTCGGAAATCATTCCATACTTAACGAAAATGCCAATGTCAGACCATTTCTTTTCGTAAGCCTCTCTGTCATTTTTGAACAGCTCACCAAGCTTGTCAGCGACTTTTTTGGTGATATAGGTGTTGATTTTCTTCACATTACCATCTGCCTGCAGGAAGCTTCGGGATACATTCAACGGGATGTCCGGTGAATCGATTACCCCATGAAGAAGCATCAGGAATTCAGGTACTACATCTTTCACCTCATCAGTGATGAATACCTGGCGTGAGAACAATTGAATTTTGTTTTTCTGGATTTCAAATTCTTTCTTCACCTTAGGGAAATAGAGGATACCTGTAAGGTTGAAAGGGTAATCCACATTAAGGTGTATCCAGAACAGCGGTTCTTCACTAAACGGATACAATTCTTTATAGAAGTCGAGGTAATCTTCATCCTTAAGGTCTGAAGGAGATTTGGTCCATAGCGGTGTAGTATTGTTGATGATGTTATCAACTTTTACCGTCTTGTACTTGGTTTTTCCTTCATCATCTTTGCCATCTTCTACCCTCTCATCCTTCTCGCCAAATTTGATTGGAACAGGCATGAACTTAGAGTACTTATCCAGGATTTGCTGAAGTCTTGCCTTATTCAGGAATTCTTCTGAATCCTCCGCAATATGAAGGATGATCTCGGTACCTCTCTCTTTCTTCTTAGAAGCTTTGATCTCAAACTCTGTGCTACCATCACAAACCCACTTGGCCGCTTTGGCTCCTTCCTGGTAAGAAAGTGTGTTGATCTCCACTTTTTTGGCAACCATGAAAGCAGAATAAAATCCTAACCCGAAGTGACCAATGATCTGCTGATCTTCTCCCTTGTCTTTATACTTCTCAACAAACTCTGTAGCTCCTGAGAATGCTATCTGGTTAATGTATTTTTTGATCTCATCGGCGGTCATACCGATACCTTTATCGAGTATGGTGATGGTTTTTTTCTTTTCGTCAAAGCTCACCTCGATGGTTAAGTCTCCGAGTTCACCCCCATACTCTCCCAGGGAAGCCAGTCTTTTGATCTTCTGGGATGCATCCACTGCATTGGAAACTAACTCTCTCAAAAATATCTCGTGATCTGAGTAGAGAAACTTTTTAATGATCGGAAATATATTTTCCGTATGAATTGAAATCGTACCTTTTTCTGCCATCTTTTTCTGCTAACAGTTAATTAATTAATGTCAGCCGTCACATTACAAAGTCTTTGCCAAAGCAGAAATACTGACAGGATGGCAGGGTTGGTTGGGTTTGGAGTTTTGGGTTTGGAGTTTTGGGTTTTGAGTCTTGAGTTTTTCATGGCTGTATTTGGTTAAAGTTATTCTACCAATTGGGGCTCATTTTCAATGTCGCGGTAGCTGGCATAGTTAAATGTCCAGTACCCCTCATTCCCATGGTCAAAGTTTATGGTTAAAACATCATGGTTTTCCAATGATACTATGGTGTAAGAAAAAGTGACGGAATCAGGCATATTGGTTCCATGATTTTCGGTTGTCCCCAAATATGGAAACCCCATCCATGCCCCCTTACCGAATAGGGTGATCGATTGATCTTCAAAGTTTACCTGAAAGGTATGAGTGGACGAACGCCACAATGACAAGTCAACGCCATTGACAACCATATTGGAAGCATTAGGTTGAAAGCAATTTTCATATTCCTCATACTCCTGGGGCCATATTTGCCAATCTCCGTAAAAGCCATTGTGATCTTCAAATGTGAAAGTCATGTCCCTGTGAAAAGTAAACTCATGTTTGAAAAGGCAACTGCGGCTCCCGTCATTGAGAAATCCTGACCAATACAAATCAGGTTGAGAAGAATCTGGACCAAAGGATACTGGCGATCCCACCCGATACAATTTCCATGTCTTTGACTCATCAGCTGTCAGTGACCAAAGTGGAGGAGTTGGAACACTTACCAGGGTGAGGTTTTTGGTGATTGAGTCGCTGCTACCATCACTGGCATAAGCCTGCAATGTGACATCATAATCCCCGCTTTGGTCATAAACATGGTTTGGGTTTTCCAGGGTTGAGGTATTGCCATCACCAAAATTCCAATGGTAACGCTCTGCGTTTTTTGAATGATTTTGGAATTGCACCCCCAGATAATTATTGTAGTCATCTTCCCAGCTAAAGTTGGCCTTAAGCGTGGGCTGTGGAGGATCGGTATTTTCATCACAGGCAAATAAAAATGATGCCGTAATGATCATTATTAATAAGCGCATAATTCAATGTTTTGTATTACTGCAGCAGTTTAGGTAAAAATACCTTGCAAATCGCCGCAGAACCTAATCCTGAATTACATCATAATTACATCATTACGCACATTTAAATTGTTGCTCCTACGACTAATCGCCTTCTGACATAACCTCCACTCCTTCCGTTGAGATCTTTAACACAAGTTGTTGCTTTTCACCGCGTTCAATATGTTCGATGAGCAAATTGTAAATCCAGGGTTCTGTTTCAGTAAAACTCACTACTGTTGGTGTGTTTAAGTTATTCAGCCTGTAGAGCGACTCTGTGGCCACTTCGCTATATTCAGAAACAGCTATCCACATGTTCTTTATTTCTAGATCCGCGATGGTCCCATCGGAATAGAAAAAGGGAGTGGTTATCACTTTAATGTATAATTCTTCGGTCTCCATTTGATCTACAACCGTCAGATTATTGAGTACCCGTACAAGGTCTTCATTTTGTACCTCCTGAAGCAATTCGGGTTCATCCATGTATCTGACACTCCCGGCACATGCATCACCCTCTTCTATCCCGATAAGCCATTGTTTCAATGTTTCAGTGCGATCCCTGGTGAGCTCAGCCATGTACCTGGAAACACACATGGGTTGAATGCTCCCGTACCAGCCCGGCTCGCGATCAGGGTATCTCATTTTGAGTTCTGAATCCCGGAAAGTGATCCAGTTTCGCTGGGAAGTTCGCAAAGCTGATAAAAACGTGGGATCATCAGCATATGCCTTCATTATCATCTGGTAGGTAGCGTTGAGTTCATTGTCTGCCTCTTTGAATTCATCTGCTGCCCGGCTGTTTAAATCTGCCTGTGTTTGTGCGTAACTGTGTGCACATGTAATCACCAAAAAAATAATTAATTGAAATCGTTTCATCTGTGGGTCTTTAATGGGTGTCGAAAAGTAATCTGTGTTTGTCCTGTTGTCAAAATTTCCTGTGCTGTTGTGCAATATCTACACCAATATAGGTGAGATTATTCTCCTAAATGATCTCCACTAAGGGAAATCCCCTACTGCAAAATGCATATTTCCCCTGATGCATCAGGCCTGCATATATCGCAACTTTGATTTAAAATCTTTAATACAAATGTCAGTACCATTTACACCACGCGAAAAAGAGATCATACAGCTTATCCTGGATGAAAAACCAAGCTCTGTAATAGCCAAAGAATTGGGGATTAGTGAAAGAACGGTAGAAACGCACCGCAAAAACATTTACTCCAAATCAGGCGTGACCAGTGTGGTGGGACTGGTAAAGCACTTGTTCAATAAAAAATCTAAACAATTAACCATTAAATGAGCATGATCTTCGGACGCCAACCGGTAATGAATATTGAAGCCAAAAAAGCTTATCTGGTTGATGTTTTAGAAAATGCGAATTCCATTGAAAATCAAAATTATATCCCTATGAAACAAATTATTTTACTGATAGTATGCTTAGGATTGACTATCTCCACCTATGCCCAGTCAGGAATACTGAGTGCGGAAGTTGTTCACGACCTGGATAAAAGGACCATTAACTTCGAAAACCTGGGCATGCCCAGAATGGTAAGCGCCGATGACCAACTGAGACAGATACAATTTGAATATGTACGAAATACGAAGAACCGATCTATCCAGGTAGATAAAATCACCTTCGATTATGAGCTGAATTTCCTAAAGGAAGAAACCGAAGAAATTCCCCTGGAAAAAGCCAAAGGATCAAAATATGCCAAAAGATACAGGGGAGATGAATATACCATCCAAAGTGTATCTGCAGGGCCAAGCAGAACCATGAAGCTGGTGGTAAAAAAGCAGGAAACTACCTACAAATACAATTGGTTTACCGGCAACTACAAGAGCACTGTCAAAGAACTGGACAAGATCGATTTCAAAGATCCCGGAAAGAGAAAGCTCACTTATGTAGCACATTACGACAATCCCGAAACTGGCGAAGTGGTAGCCATTGCCGGACAACCCGATAAGTATTTTGTGATCAAAAGTTATCGTCTATTAAGGATCAACAGCGACCTGGAAGTAGTGAGCGATGTTGAGCTCGATGTAAAATATGTGCAACGACTGCTATATTCAGGTGCACTTCCAAGTACCGATGATGCTGAAGCAACTGACTATGTAATGATATTTGCCGCCGCTGGTGGCAAGGGAGTATACAAGCCAAAGGAAAATGCTGACCCAAATGTACAGAACTGTACTTATGTGCGAATCAGCCCCGACGGTGAAGTAAAAACAAAGATCAACTTTGATTCTAAAACACTCAACTGGCAAATACTAGGTGCCGATGAACGTGATGGGTCAGTTTATGTGTATGGCATTGGGGAATCAAAGAATGTGGGAGAGAAGCATCAGACCCTGACAGCTGTCATCGGTTCGGGTAAACAGGACCTCTTTCAGGTATTGAAGGTGACTGGTGATCAGGTGGATTTTGTTTCGGCTCCATCACTGGATGAAATCAATGCAAAAATCGAAAAGCCCCAGAACCAGAAAAAAGCCAAAGCGTACAGTGGTAAAAGTGTAAAGTTCAACAGCATGGATATTACCGCAAGTGGAGACCTGTTTATTACCGCACAGGATTATCTTAACCTTGGCACCAAATCAGGGCCCATATATGGAGATTTGTTCTTGTTTCACTTTGGCCCCAATGGAAATTTCAAAAGACTCTACTCTGTTGAGAGTACTCAGAAAGGAGCTAAGAACATCCCCACACAAGGCACCATTTTCGAAGGATCGGATGGTAAGCTGTACTGGTTCCTGGAATTGCTGCATGATGTTGCCGTAAGAAGCTGGACATCTTACACCTACCGAGCCGATAATAAAGTTGTTGAAACCAATACCACTGTCACAATTCCACAGATACAGTATCGGGCCGGACAGTTTGATATCTCCAGTGGCCAACTGGATGAATTCAAAACCCTGGGTGAAGGTGAGTTTTTCATTTTCCCGAGTACTCCACTTGTGAAAATTGAAGGAGGCAAGAAGTTGGTTTTCCTTGGATACGGTGGCGAGAAGGGCAGACAGATCTGGCTTGGTAAATTTGACCCTACAGTACTTTAACTCTAATTCACAGATCAGGAATAAACTAAAGATTTAACAAACCGGGTTCCACAGATGGCCGCTCTCGTTTGCAGGGTGGCCATTTTATTTTGAGGTAGATAGAGCACACCTGGTCGGTCAGTGAGTCAAGCCGGGCTACTGAGTGCTTTCAGAGTTCATTTTATCTCGCTTAATTTTTGTCTTCCAAACACCAAAAATGATGAATCCTATGCCTACTGCAATGTAAGGAAGACTAAGTAATTGGCCCATATTCAAGATCATGTCTTCTTCGAATCCCACCTGATCTTCCTTGGTAAACTCGATCATGAATCGTGCAACAAAAAACAGCACCGTCGCAATGCCAAAGAGTGCGCCATTCCTGAGACGATTTCTCATTTTTCTATAAAGCATCATCATGATCGCAAAAATGATCAGATAGGTCAGTGCTTCATACAATTGTGACGGGTGCCTCGGTACATTATCCACCCGGCCAAATATCACTGCCCATGGCTTGGTTGTTGGCATGCCTATGATTTCAGAATTCATGAAGTTTGCTATCCGGATGAATCCAAAACTGATGCCCGCAACCACCGCAATCAGGTCAATGGCATCAATCATGGCGTGTTTTGTTTTCCTGGAATAAATGTACAGGGCGATCAAAACTCCCAGCACTCCCCCATGACTTGCCAGTCCCTGGTAACCGGTAAACTTTATGCCGCCATCGGGCAGAAAAGAAACAGGAAGCAGCATCTCCAAAGGATGTGATAGATAATATGAAGGCTCGTAGAACAAACAATGCCCAAGCCGCGCCCCGATAAGAATCCCCAACATGGCGTACATCGACAGCTTCTCCAGGTTGCCCATCGAAATTTGTTCCTTTTTAAAGAGCTCTCCCAGCAGGTAAATACATAGCATCAAACCGCTCACGAAGAGCAGGCCGTAGTAACGTATAGAGAAACCAAATAAATTAATGATCTCCGGGTCGGGATCCCAATGGATATAGTTTAATGACATCTTAAATAAATGCTTGATCACAAGGTCCACCAAATTAATTGAAATAAATCAACTGCAACTCTGTCATGGAAATTATTACCTGCCTGATGATGTTATCTTGCAAAAGCGATGTGTGGATCAATCACCATTCTAAAAACAGCTACTTCAGCCATCACATCTTCTCCCCAATTACTGTCAATGCAGAACTGATGCTCTCTTTTTTCAAATGAATAAAATCCTTTCTACTGTCGTCCTTCATAAAGGTGTCGAGGTCTTGCTGGGAAGGAAACGACAGGAAATGAATCTCATATGGCATGTCTTCCACACCATCGACATAGGTGTCTTTGTTGGGGCGCAACCGATGCAGCAATTTGCCATTGTATTTTTCTACCAGCGGGATAGCATGACTTTCAAACTCCAAAAATGCAGACTCCTTCCCTTCTTTGATGTAGATGACCTGAGTGATGTAAATCATTACCTGAAATAATTAATTGTGAATAGTAACAGCAATCGATTTTTGGGGGTCTCATGGAGTGTTCACACATGAGACTTTAAATTTAGCTTCATCCGGTTCAAATTCTGTGATGATCGATGGAATTATTTGATCAGTCTTGCAAAATTTATGCTTACTGAACCTACTCTAATCATTGAGTTGATAGTTCCCTGATATCCCGGTGTAGTCTTTCAGTGCCCAGTGCTGCTTTTGTTTTTTGGTAAATACCTGAGGTGTCTGAGGCTTTATTTAACAACAAATCTGAGGCTATCAGTCCGTAGGCTAGGGACCCTTTTGCGCCAATGCCAGACATACCTCCAACAAGTACCAAATTAGGATCAACAGTCATGTCCTCATTGATCACATGAGACACATAGGGCACCTCCGATGGGGTGAGTGAGTAAACACAGGAATACCCACTGGTATATTCCAGATCGGTAAATGCTATCGGTAAATTCAGGATATTGAAATATGCTGTTGTCCGTGCCTTACTCCAGTCAATTTCCTCTTGAGATAACGCTTTGGTCCATACCTGATCAAGATTGGTAATGTCTGTACGCAATAAATGACCGCCCACTTTGATGACCGGCCTGTCATTCTCATCAAACCTTTCAATCATTGAATAATAGATCTCAGAATTAAACAATGCCACGGGGTAAGACTCCTTCAACCTGCTTTGTTCTTCCAGGGTCAATTCATCATACTTATCCGGCCTGACCTTCAGGAACGAAAGGAACAACCTTTTAGGAGTAATCAATTGGTTAAAATATGGTGCCAGGTCGAATAGTAATTGTCCATTGTAAGGACCTGCCGCCAGCACTACTTTTTTAGCTAAAATGGTTTTTTCGCCACCACTCCGGGTGTTGGTAGTTTTGATTTCATAGTGACCATTCTTCTTGGTCAACCCGCTCACCTGTTGATTGAAGTCTACTTTGTTTCCTGTTTTTCTAATTCCTGCCTGCAGTTTCCGGATTAGGATGTGGGGATTGAGGGTGCCGGAGTATTCTTTGAATTCCCTTACGATCATAAGAGAATCGGGGATAGTCACTCCAAACTTATCAAATGCTTCTTCGCTGTTTGCCGCATACTCATGCCGATCCATCTGACCATCTAGCAGCACCTCTACTTCCTCTTGTTGCGACCGATAGTATATGTAAGTCACCGGTGAGGTGGTGTAGATGTCTTCCATGTGGTGCAGGGGTGCAGGTTCGTTTTCGTTGAGATAATTGATGAGCTCTTTTGTTTCCCGCACTGACAGTTGCTGCAGGTAAGAAAAGATATCCCCTTGCGGACCAAGGCTCCTGGAAATCCGTGCATCACCAAAACTGGAACCAAAGGTATACACCGAATCCTGCTGCTCCATCAGCAGCACCTGTTGTCCCTGGCGGGAAAGCTGCCAGGCTGCAGAACTCCCCATCAACCCACCACCAATCACCACAATATCCTCAACCTCTTCCACCGGCCGACATGATAACAGGTGAAGTACAGCAAAGAACAAAAAAGCATAGGCCCTCATGATTTTTCATGGATAGAAGATGCAGGGTTTATGTTATCGGGAGCGGTGGTTTTCATTGACTAAATATACAATAATTGAGTTGGAAATGGCTGTGAAACTTTGTGTGCTTTGTGTAACAACAATCAGTGACTGGTAGAACTATTCCTCAGAGTTGCACAGAACCACAGAGTTTCTCAGAGATGTTTTCTTTTTACCTATACGTTAACATCTTCAAATTAATTTCTTGATGAAAATACGGACGAGAGTCATCGCTTCAATTTTAGTCACAGGTTGAGGGCAATATGCCACAGCTCAGGATTTTAATGAGCGAGACGCTCAGCAACTTTGGGTCTCAGCGCGATGCTATGACCAGGGAAGAGAAACTCAGGAGATTTGGGTCTTGGTTTGGGCTTTAGTGCCGGCTGCTCGACAATACATTTCACTACATTAATCATTGAGGGATTTTAAAGCTATTATAAGTGAGCTTTCGCCATAACCATTCTAATGGTCCTTGTTGAAATCTTCTCATCCAAAAGAAGCTTACCGTCAATTGAATAATCCATACAATCAAAACAATCCCCAGGAGCTCGAATCGTGAATACTGATTAAATTGTGCTAACCCATAACCGTAAAAAATTAACCCCAACAGGATATTTTGAAATATATAATTAGTAAGCGCTGTTCTGCCAACAATGGAAATTACATTGTGCTTTAACAAAGAATGATATTTCTGAAACAGCCCATTGAGGATCAATATGTAACCCACTCCAAGCATTTCTTTTGGGAATGTAAAAAGCCAGCCTACCCAAACGTTAGTCACTGGTTCAAAATATTCATAAGTCCAATGATGGTACCTCTGGAAATTGATGAATATGCCAACACCAAATATCCCCAGTGCGAAAAACCAATAATACTTCCATACCCGATAATTTTGGAAGATACCCGATCGATAAAGGATAATGCCCAGGAGCATCACTATTAATGACGGAAATATTAAACCCCGATAGTAGAGTAGACCTTTATGCACACTTGCATGATCAAATGTTGCTTTTAAACCAGCCAGGTATGTTTTCTTTTGCGCCTCAACAGTTGACGTGTCAGGTCTTTTTTGTGTTGTGCGATTTTCCCAAAAACTAATCTTTTTAATGTCTGCATCTGATCGTTCACCTTCAGGAACACTGACGGCATTTAAATAATCGTCATACCAGCCTTTTCTTTTCAAAGTTTGATGATAAGAATTGGCTAGTTGAAGCATGCAAAGAAATAGAATTACCAGCCATAAGTTCCATGTTTTGAATGATCTGAAGGGGAATAGTAAAAGTCCACAAATGGCGTAATGATAAAGGACATCACCAGTCCAGACGAAGTAAGCATGTATTACTCCAATGACAAACAACCAAAACAACCTTCTTGCATAAATATCCATTGCGGTAAGGCCAACATTTTTATTTTCCAGTCGCTCCAGAAAAATGTAAAACCCCACTCCAAACAGAAGAGCAAACATCGTGTAGAATTTACCCTGTGTAAGAAAATACACCCAAAATCTTGTAGAGTAGTCTATGGGTTCAGAAAACCCAAACTTCCATGGACTCCAGGGGTCCGGATATGCGAAATTTTCAATATTTATAAAAAGAATCCCAAGTACTGCAATTCCTCGCAAAAAATCGAGTGCCGGGATTCGTTCAAATGATTCTGTTGCTTTTATCGAAATAGACATTGAGTGAATCTAAATGATTTGCTTCAATATCTGGTAAAGGGGTAATCACATTAGCCAACCCCAACTCCATTTTCAACATCATATTAGAGATCACGCTGCTTCCTGACCAGAGTCAAATAGCATCATATATCTTGTGTCAACTCATAAAAACTAAGTAATCATGGCCTTTTTGTCTGAAAATTGTTTTCTTCGTGATTGGAATCAATCATATTTTGAAACACCATCACTAAAATTATAATCATCTTGACATGAACAAAACTATTCTATTGCTCTCACTGGCCGCTTTGTGCACATGGTCTTCTGTTAAATCTCAATCATTAGGTACCATCAAGAAATTCGATTACAGAATTCTGGAAGACAAGGTCCTTTATATTCCTCAATTTGATCCAAGCTCACCATACGCTAAAAAATTGATCAAAAAGGGAGATTATGCTACTTTGGAAAATCTGGAAAAATATTCCGAAATGTGGAACCGTGTAATGGCACAATCCTCCTACGACGCAACACCCTACGAAATAAGAAAGTATGATGCCAAAAAGCTCTTCAAAGAAAAAAACGATAAGGCGATAGTATTGGTATATCAGTCTGACAAATTCGGAAACTGGTCTGCCAACCTTTGGGTAACAGGTCCTCAAAGAATACCTATAGCAAGCGTCGTGATCAATGGCTTGAATCTGGCCGATGAAAATGATCTCAGATTAATGATGAATTTGTTGAATTATTCATTAAATGAGCTGGCGGAAATGGACGAATCAGGTACTACTAAGAACTATTCATCTCTGAGAAACCGCTACTATAAAACCCTGGCGGAATTCTATGCCAAAATAGATGAAATGACATTTCTTGTACCTAAATCAGAACACCCAAAACCAAAGAAAGCGGCCGAGCGTAATGCCGATCTGAAAGCAGCCCTCAAATTATGGAACATCAGCAAATACAAATTCACTACTGAAGCAGAAATTCAAAAACTTAGGCTGGCGGGTGACCCTAATAGTTTTTACTGGAAGAGCTTTGCCTACTATACTAAAAGCCCTTTGATTACTTATCGCGTAAACTTCTTAATCACAACAGAAAAAGATGAGCCATTTTTCTACTTCATGGGGACAAAAAGATTAAAGCCAAAGACCCTGGATGAAATTCAAAAGAAAATTGGGAAAAAGGCAGCAAAATATAAAGGCTCCTAGATGGGAATGTTGCATTGCTATTAGCTCGTGGGTTCTTTGTCCTAGCAATAGTAGTAGCACAGACCAATGATTTTGAAATATTCCCTGAAGCAGTATCCGGATGCTGCTTCGGGTTTCATTTTGTGAAGTTTATTCGCTAATCCTTAGAACCGAAGAAAGGCAATGACATACCTATTAGCTGTGATTTCCGAACCGTATGTATAACAGTAACAGCCTCAAACTAAATTAAATCTAAACTTGAAAAAACGTATTATTATCTTATCTATTACCATTGTTTGTGCCTGGTCCGGCATTCACGCCCAGTCATTTGGGACTCTCAAAAAGTTCGATTTTCGAATTCTGAAAAACAAAGTTCTTTACATTCCTCAATTTGATCCTGATTCCCCTTATGCTAAAAAACTGGTAAAAAAAGGTGACTACAACGCGCTGCAAAATCTAGAGAAATACTCAGAAATGTGGAAAAAGGTCATGGCTCGGTCTTCTTACGACGCTACTCCATATGAGATTCGAAAGTATAATGCCACAAAGCTATTCAAAGAAAAAAACGAAAAAGCAATAGTTTTGGTCTATCAATCTGATAAACTCGGCAACTGGACAGCTGGCCTTTGGGTAACCGGACCAGTCAAAATTCCTATTGCAAGGGTTCTGATAAATGGTCTGGACCTTGGAGACGAAAATGATCTTAGGTTAATGATGAACGTGCTGAACTACTCCCTCAATGAACTAGCAGAAATGGATGAAGAGGGCACAAAAAAAAGTCTCTTTGCTCTTAGAAATCGATACTATAAAAATCTTGCGGAGTTTTATTCAAGGTTGGATGAAATGACTTTTCTTGTACCAAAATCCGAACATCCAGATCCCAAAGAAGCTGCTAAACGGGATGCGGACCTTAAAGCTGCCCTTAAAACCTGGAACATCAGCAAGTATAAACTTACTACCAGTTCAGAAATTCAAAAATTGAGATTGGCCGGAGATCCTAATAGTTTTTATTGGAAAAACTTCACTTATTACACAGCGGTAATGAAGTATCGTTTCAACTATTTAATGACCACTGAAAAAGATGAACCTTTATTCTATTTTATGGGGACAAAAAGATTAAAGCCAAAGACTCTGGATGAAATTCAAAAGAAAATTGGGAAAAAGGCGGCAAAATATAAAGGATCTTAAGTATGAAGGTCGTAGTATCATTGGCTTGTTGGTGCCTGATTTTAACATCAGCATTAGCACAAAACATTGATTTCGAATATTATCAGAAGAAGTATCCGGATGCTGCTTCTGTTGTTTTAGATCGTGATGTGAAAATCAGCTTTTATTACGATCAGGAAGAACAGAAATTAAAGGCCACATCGAAACACCGGGTGTCTATACTTGCACTGGAAAGTAATTGTGATAAAATGTCCCTGATCCAGCTTCCATATAGTCAGTACCAACATGTGAAACTTAATTCGGCGAGGTACTATGTACTGGACTCTGCAGGTAGCAAAGTTTTAATCGAAAATGTAAAAGTCAGATTTGCCGAAGATAAAGATTTCTATATCGATGGTATTTTCTATTCTGATCTAAAGGTAAAGCAATTTGCCCCATCTGTGCCGCTACCTGAGCGATCACTCCTGGAATACTCTTACGAAATGCAATATGATGACCTAAAATTCCTCAACATATTTTATGCCCAATCCAGCATGGAATCCGTGGAAAACTACAGGTTGCAGTTGGATGTCCCATCGTACGTCAATGCTGAGGTCATAACATTCAATACAGACGATCAGCACCTGAAAAAAATGAGTACTACGATTAGTGATGGCAAAAGACTTTCTTTTAATTTAACTGATCTCACTGCGGAAACTGACAACTTGCTCCCACCCGGGTTTCACCTTCCTCACTTCATTATATTGACAAAAAGCTTTTTCAAAGACGGCAAAAAAACGACAATATTAGAAAGTGTTGATGACCTGTATACATGGTACCAATCCCTGTTGAATGAGCTTAACCCAGACCGCCTAATCATCCAAAAATTGGCAAAGGATATTACTACCAATTGTACTTCCGATGAAGCTAAAATCTCCTCGATTTTCAAATGGGTTCAGACCTATATTAACTATGTGGCCTTCGAAAATGGTATTGCAGGATTTAAGCCGGCAGAAGCACAAGATGTAATTCAATTGAAATATGGCGATTGCAAAGGAATTGCTAATCTAATGGTCGAATTGCTGAAAGCATTAGGATTTGATGCTCACCACGGATGGATTGGAACCAGAATTCTACCCTACGACTACAATTTACCATCCCTGGTAGTTGATAATCATATGATCTGTGTACTTAATTATAACGGCGACACCTACTTCCTTGATGGCACGGATAAATCTGTTTCCTGGGATCAGGTGCCATCACATATCCAGGGAAAACCATGTCTTGTCTCAATTGATAGAAATGGCTCTGATGTTATGAAGGTACCTGTTACGCCACCTGACAACAATACATTGAGCATTATTGCAAATGCTGAACTAATCGATGGGGCATTAAAATTAACTGGCAACATTGCATTCTCCGGTAGCCATCGAGAGCTTATTCAGTATTCATTGAATACGTATATAGGTGAATCAATGCCAAAGGCTGCTGCAGTAATACCTTACTACACATTAAAAAATTTTTACCCCGATGTTGATTTCTGTGAATTCAGCTCTGAAGACACGGTTTTATTTCAAGGGAAAAGTATAGGCAATGTGGTAAGGAATGGAAATGAGTTTAGTGTTTACATGAATATTGAACCCTCCTATAGTGATGAAGAAGTACCAAAAAAGGGCAAATTGTTTGAAGAAAAAACAACTATAACAACTACACACTTCTTAAAAATTCCGGAGGGATACCAGATAAAATCACTGCCAGATCCTATTAATTATACCGCTCCTGGAGATCAATTTCAATTTTCTGCAAGCTATGAAAGTATTGATAATGGAATTCGGTACCAAAAGCGTCTTGTTATCAATACCCTGCATCTGGAGGCTGACGAAACACCTTTTTGGAGTGAATTTATAAAACAAGTAAATATGTCTTATCACACTCCGGTTGTATTTTCTGCACTATGAGAAACCTGATACTAATTACTTTATTACTACTGGGCTGGTTGACCTGTCATGGAGAATACCCGGCAATTGTTGAAAAAGACTTTTATGAGGTCAGTCATGATTTATTTTCGTTGAGCAAATATTCCTATCAATATACTCAGGAAATTACAGTATCACGAAAAGTGAAAATTAATACTCAGTCTGCTTTAGAAGAGTTTTCCACTCTGTATATTCCAACGTACGAGGATTTAGATATCAATTTTATACTGGTTGATTTAGCAGCTAAAACAATTAAGAAAAATGGTGAAGAAATCGCCGTAAACCAGCGAAACATCAAGGAAACAACCCTTCCAGCGAATGTCCCATTTCTCTATAATTACAAGGGTAAGGTGAAGCAATTAGCTTTTGAAAACCTGGAAATAGGAGATGCTATTGAATATACCTATACCACAAGGTTAACACGATCCCTGGCCGATCCCCGTATACAAAAGCTAAACACCTATTTTGTTGGCAATAAATACCCTACGTCCCACACAAGGTATAAGTGTGAAGTATCAGGAAGGTACCTTCAACTTCAGACATATATTGAAAATCAGGGAAATGCTGAAATAACGCAATCGAATAATTTATTTGAAGCTGAGGTCAAATCTTTGAATGCATTCCCACAGGAATATTTGTCCATCCCATATGAAAACCAACCCTATATTATTAGTGCGGTTAGTGATAGAAGCTTCGAAAGCTACGAAGACTGGGAGAGCATGGTTAGAGATAAACTTGTCAATTTCACGAGAAAAAGTGATTATTTCTTTGGAGGCCTTAGTCTGAATGAGTTGGCAAATCTGGTAGAAGAAACGGACCCACCCGAGGTTAAGCTTCGTGCAATAAAAACTAAAATAGATGAGGTATTGAAAGAAGAGCCTGATAGGGTGATGGTCCATCTGGAGAGCTCTAGCCCTGATATGTATGATGTAAGCCAATTGCTGAAGTTACTTAGAATGATCAAGGTTGAAGGCAACATTATACTAGCCAAAAGCAGATATAATGGTCCTATTGTCAAACAGTTTATGAATATTGCTCAATTCGATGACGTGTTCATAACTTTTAAAGATGGAAATGGTGAAACAAGGTTTTGGGATTTTTTCAAGCCTTTTTCTTCGCCAGACGAAATTGATTATCGGTATGGAAACGCTGAATGTCTTTTAATATCAGACATGAAGGAAGTAAGTTTTTCAACTTTACCTGGTTACAAGTCATTTAACGCTTCGAAAACAATCAATATCAAGATGCAGGCAATAACACAAGATGCATGGCAATTATCCTTCACAGAAGAAGGATTCAGTGATGGCTATCGGGGCTATACTAATCAAATCTCTTATAAACTTGAACAGTTAGACAAATCAAATGATCTTTTTACATCAAAAATTAAAAAACAGATCATCAAGAAAGTTGAAAAGGCTTGCATTGATTCCATCTATGTTGATGAAAACAGAAATTTGGGATATAAAGCATTCTACCACTTAGATATTCCTTATTATGGGCAGGATGATTTAGCACTGCCACTAACACGATTGTTAGGTAATGAATATGATTTAGGTTTATGGTCCAGATTAAAACGACGATCTGTCGCCCATCTCGGCAGACCTGGAAAAATCGGGTTTCAAGTTAATTATGAGTGCCCGGATGGGTTTCACATACTACCAAATGACCTACTGAACCATCAATTCAGCAATAAAATCGGCCATTTGAAATCTGAGGCTTCAAAATTGACCCCTTCAAAATTGCAGATGGAAATTTCCATTGACACTCTTGTAGATTCAGTCAAACCTTCGGATTGGGCAGACTATGTCGAGTTTATGGATCAGGTTTCTTTTTTATTAAAGCAGAATATAAGGATCAGATCAAATAATAAATAAAAAATATAGGGGCCATTGTAGTTAAGGTTCTCCTGCAACAGTGCTTGGAAAAAACTGTATCAATGCTCTACAAAATCTATCAAAGCCTTCATCTGTTCGTCTGTAAATGCAAAAGACGGGTGCTGTAGTTCCATATATTCCCTATATAATTTAGCTGCCTCTTCATTGGTATCGATCAATTTCTGAGGATGGTGTACCCAACTGGTAAACCACTTTTTGGACTTTCTGGTAACAATCCCTCTCAATGCAGGGCCAATTATTTTTTGATCAAGGCTGTGGCAAACCAGACAGTTTTTCTCAAACACTTGTTGACCAATATTCAATGAGGTAGAAATATTACTTCCAGGTGTTGTAGTCTTACCCCCTCTGCCTGTAAATTTGATTGTGGAAATGATTTCAATTGCCAATTGGTTTTCCAAACCCATGCAAAATATTGAAAACCCATTTTCCCCACGTGCTTTTGGGAAATGGACTCCTGCAACCTGATTATCCTTAAACGCCACACTTGCAGGTACCCCATTGATGGTATCATAGCTTTTAATGTAACCACCAGAGCTGAAACTATTAGAATACCATCCATAATCAAAGTGAATAGAATCTTCACCATTAGTGATTAGTCCCACAAACGAGTCAATCCCCTTAAATTTGACATATTTAAAATCTGACGGTGTAGAAATATTAAATGCTCCAAGTTCAATACTGTGCCACCCCGTCTTGAATGGGGAATAGATGTTGGGCTCTTCAACGTCTTCCATGATCCTAAAATACTGCGGTTGTGCCAACAGCAAATACATCACCAGGGTAATCAATAGTGTGGAAATGATCAGCAAGTTAATCGTATGAGGCAGTTTTCGATGTTTTAATGAATAAGGCATGATCGCGTTTTCCGTTTCCTAATTTGAAAATAATGTACACAAATCAATAGATAATAATAGGAGTTTTAGCAGTATAAGGTAATCACATTGGCTAATATCTGTTTGCTCATTTTCACCCAGTTAAGAATTTTAATGAGCGAGACGCTCAGCAACTTTGGGTCAGGCGTGATGCTTAGACCAGGGAAGTTGAGAATGTGTTGCCCTAACCCAACTCCATTTTCATCATTATATCAGTTTGCTCATCATCACCCAGTTTGAAGACATGTTTGTCAAAAGGAACAAATCCATTCTTTTCATAAAAGCGGATGGCCTTAGGGTTTCGTTCCCAAACTCCCAGCCAAACGTATGCTATTTCAGGATTGCCTTTCGCAATGTCTATGGCTTTGTTAAAAAGGAGCTGACCTACCTTTCGGCCCTGAAACTCTTGCAGCACATAAATGCGTTCGATTTCCAACGCATGGCTCTCCTTTAGCTCCGTTTGTGATTTTCCCAGATTAATCTTCAAATACCCCACGATGCTGTTATCTAGTTCAGCAAAATAAAACTCAGTATTAGGATCCGCTAATTCAGATTTGATTCTCTCTTTCGAAAATGCAGTCGCTAAATATTCTGCCATATTTTCTTCACTATTGTCTGAGGAAAAGGTCTCATAGAATGTCTGCTTCCCAATTGTGATCAGTTCTTCAATATGCGATATGCCTGCTCTGGTTATTTTCATTGATAATAAGATATGAATGTCATGGTAGGATCGGGGACACCATTATTTAATGCTCTTTCTTACTCGAATGTTTTGATTCCAGCTCTTCCAGGATTTTTATTCCCATCTTCTCAAAGTCAGCATTGAACTTTTGGCCCAAAGCTTTCATTGAGGCCTTTTGCTCTTCAAGTTGATCAATGGTGGATTGATGTGCCTGCTTTTCTTTGGAAAGAGCAGTGTTCAGCACAGCACATTCGGCGATCTTTTCTTTCAGCTCAATTTCAAGGCTCTTCATACGTTGAACCATCGCATTATGCCCTTCCTCCAACCGGAATTTTTCCTTTTCCAAACTGGATTTCTCTGTCAATAATGTCTTTACCTGCCTTTCTAGATGTTCAACATCATTGTTTATCTCTCCAGTAGGTGTTTCAATTTGTGAATTGGTCTCTTGCTGGAGAACCGGCGCTGATGGTGTCTGCAGATGACCTTTTATGGCAGTTAATTCCTCCTCCAGCCTATGCAGCTCACCAGTCCTTTGTTCGAAAGCTTGCTGCAATGATTTAATTTCTTCCTGTAACCGCAAATGCTTTTCCTCTCCGGATTTTATCCTCTGATCAAGTGAGTTGTCTTGCTGTTTTAGTTTGGCCAGTTCTTCACTTCCTCCCATGGCGGTATTTTGTAACCGCAAATAGGTGATGATCGCTCCGAAAGCTGCGCCTAGCAATATGTATAAGATGCCCATGCTGAAATATTTGAATGTTGATGATTCAAACCCGATTTATGCATTAGCAATCTGCTGTAGCTCAAATTGGGTAAAAGCGACTATGTGTAAATGTAGTGTTTTGGCCCTTTGAAGCCAAGATTGTTTACGGTTATTGCCTTTCAAAAGGGGATTAGGTGTCTACGGTAAGTCTTTGGAATATAAGGACAGGAGCCTTTTATTCCTCTTGACGCTCAGCAACTTTGGGTCTCAGCGTGATGCTAAGACCAGAGGAGATGCTAAGACCAGAGGAAGGAGTCCTTTTTTCCTTTTTTATTCCCATTCCAGAAAGCTTTGATAAATCAGTATTTCTACGAGCGAGACGCTCAGCAACTTAGGGTCTCAGCGTGATGCTAAGACCAGAGGAGAGTTTTTTGCGAGCGAGACGCTAAACAACGCTGGGTCTCAGCGTGACGCTAAGACCAGAGGAATTGTGACGCTAAGACCAGAGGAAGAATTCTAAGCACTAAAAACTCCAAAAACTAGAACCTACCTAATCCTATCCATACTCTTCACCAGCTTTTCATCTTTTCTGATGAACCTGTTGGCAGATATATTGAAGATCAGCGCTGCGGCGATCAGGATAAACCCGATGGTAGGACTGTCGTGCGTGACTTTGTTGAGCAGGCCATTCATCTCCGTGGACTGCCAGTATGTAAGTCCGAGTGTAGCTCCCATCAGCAATGAATTGAGTGCTCCCAGTTTCATTTGTGTCAGACGGTTTTTGTATTGGAAAATGCTGTATAGTGCAACTCCCGCAGCTAATAACGCTACAATACCAATGAATATAGTGCTCTTCTCTTCCACAACAATCTCTGCTCCGGAGGCATCCAGGGCATTCTTTTTCATAGTCTGTGCGGTGAGGATCACACTTTCTTTGGCTTCACTATCTGCCTTGGACCACAATGGAAAAAAGGTCATGGCAATTAAACTCCCTGCTACCAGTACCAAAAATATTGATTGAATTCGCTGTATCATTTCCCAAAAATTTGTGCAAAAAAAGAAAGATTCTGGTAGAATTCCGAGATATGGTAATCCAAATACGAAAGTTCTGTTCAAATTTGCGGCATTCAAACCGGTAATCACCTTTGAGATATTTCCTCTACATAGCGTACAAAGGCACCAACTACCATGGGTGGCAAATACAAAACAATGCCATCACCGTACAGGAGGTGCTGAACAAATCCCTGTCCACCATTCTGCGGCAAGAAATCGGGGTAATGGGAAGTGGACGTACGGATACTGGTGTACATGCCACCATGCAGGTTGTTCATTTCGATACCAGCAGTCAGATGGCTCCAGACCAAATGGTTTACAAACTGAATGGCTTGCTGCCACAGGATATTGCGGCTTATAAAATCAGGCAGGTGTCTCCCGAGGCTAACACTCGATTTGATGCCATCAGCCGACAATATCATTATAAGATTCACCAGCAGAAGGATCCGTTTTTGAAAGGTTTCAGCTATTACTTCCCCAAAGAGGTCAACCAGCAGGCGATGAATGAGGCCGCTCAATTGATGTTGGAGTGGAAAGATTTTGAGTGCTTTAGCCGGGTAAAAACTGAAGTGAACAATTTTAACTGTGATGTCGTTGAGGCTAGGTGGGAGAAACAAAACGATCAATTGATCTTTTCCGTTAGAGCCAATAGATTTTTGCGGGGGATGGTTCGGGCCATGGTGGGTACATTGCTCGATATCGGAGAAGGAAAGCTTTCCCAGCATGATTTTAAGAAGATTTTAGAAAGTAGGGACAGGACGAAAGCCAGTAGGTCTGCTCCTCCGGAAGGGCTTTATCTCAATGACATTGTCTACCCGGATCACCTGTTTATCGATTAAAATATAGTCCATTGGAAAAAGAAAAACCAAGTGGTAAAGTCGTTGACTTCAAAGTTTTAAAAAGATTACTGAAGTGGGTTGGCCCCTATAAAGGTCAGTTTTATTTTCTGGTGTTCCTCACCATTGCCATGGCCATCCTGGGACCGGTAAGGCCATGGATCATTCAGATGACCATCGACAATGAAGTGGCTAACGGTGACTATCCTGGCCTGGTTAATATGATTGTTTTATTGATCAGTTTATTGGTAGCGGCCGCAATTGTGCAATATATCCACACCTACTTATCTGGCTGGCTGGGACAGAATATCATTCGGGATATACGTGTTAAGCTTTTCATGCACATACAAAAGCTTCGCCTCAAGTTTTTTGACAAAACCCCGATTGGCCGGCTGGTTACCAGGAACATTTCAGACATAGAGACCCTGGCGGAAGTATTCTCACAGGCTATTGCCGCCATGATCGGAGACATCCTTCAGTTGGTGGCTATTGTGGCCATCATGCTTTATATCGACTGGCGACTGACCTTGGTGACACTCTCTACATTTCCCATTTTGTTGTTTGCTACCTACATTTTTAAAGAAAGGATCAAAGTATCATTCAATGAAGTGAGGGCTGCCGTTTCCAATCTCAACTCTTTTGTTCAGGAGCATATCACGGGAATGAGTATAGTTCAGATATTCAATAGTGAGAAGAGAGAGTACAAAAAATTTGAAGCCATCAATAACGAACACCGCAAAGCCAACTTAAGGTCTGTTTTGTACTATTCCATTTATTTTCCGGTGGCTGAAGTAATCGCAGCAGCCAGTATAGGACTGGTGATCTGGTACGGTTCCGGAAGTGTAATTCGTGAAGAAATACAGGTAGGCGCACTGATCAGTTTCATTATGTACATCAACATGTTCTTCCGGCCCATAAGGTTGATTGCTGATCGATTCAACACCTTACAAATGGGCATAGTAAGCTCCAACCGCATATTTAACCTCCTGGACAATAATGAGCACATTCCCGATAATGGAACATTCGTGCCTACCGATTTCAATGGTGATGTGAAATTTGAAAATGTCTGGTTTGCTTATAATGACGAAGAATATGTTCTGAAAGACATCAACTTCCATGTATCAGCCGGAGAATCGCTGGCATTGGTGGGAGCAACTGGCGCAGGCAAGTCATCCGTGATCAATTTGCTAAGCCGATTTTATGAAATCAATAAGGGGCAAATCAAGGTAGATGGTAAAGACATACGGGAATACGATCTTAATGCGCTTAGAAGTAACATTGCGGTGGTACTGCAGGATGTCTTCCTTTTCTCGGACTCCATCCTGAATAACATCACATTGAAAGATCCTAACATCCCTCGTGAAAAGGTAATTGAGGCCGCAGAGCTGGTAGGAGCCCGGGAATTTATCGAGCGACTACCAGGTGGATTTGACTATAACGTGATGGAACGTGGTGCCACACTTTCGGTAGGACAAAGGCAGCTGATCTCCTTTGTAAGGGCCATGGTCTTTGATCCCAAAATCATTGTATTGGATGAGGCTACATCTTCGGTTGATTCAGAAACAGAGGAACTGATCCAAAAAGCCATTGAAAGAATGATGGCTGGCCGTACCTCCATTGTGATCGCTCACCGGTTATCTACCATTCAACATGCCACTAAAATTTTGGTGCTTGACAAAGGAGAGATCAAAGAATCTGGCAACCACGATGAATTATTGGAGTTGGGGGGATATTATTCACAGCTGCATCAGATGCAATACAAAGCCGTGAGTTGATACTTAAATTAATAGTAGAATCATAATTGAATTAAATGTAGATTTAAACCCCGAATTATCAATTGGCTAATGCATAATTCAGGGAAATAATACCAACTGCTTACGACATGATGAAATACGTTTATCTCGGGATTATAGCAATATGTTTAGTAGCGCTTACATTGTGTGGTTACTACTTTCTGGGTGGGTTTGATGAAATCAAAGTTCAGGAAGTAGAAAACATGAGCTTTAGTATTGCAGGCAAACCATACAAAGGCAAATACTACAAATCCGACACACTCAAACGCATCCAGAATGAGGTCGCTGACCTAATTCTCAAGAATACCTTCAGCGGAGACTATGCCGAAATCACCTACATGGACACTGAGGTGAAAGAAGGTGAAGTGGATCTATTCATCGGAACCATCTTTTTTGAAGACGCCATTCAGATTCCCGGATCATTTTCTGTCAGAGATTTTAGCTCACGCAGGTTTTTGGCAGTGAAACTTAATATGCACTATGCAGTAAGACCGAGTGAACAGGAAGTGCAGGCAATGCTTTATAAATATGCCAGGGAAAAAGGGTATGAGCTGGACAACTATTTTGTCAATATTATCTTCAAAGACAACTCAATGGAGGTCTATGCGCCAGTAAAGGACTAACTAATCCTCCAAAACCTCCTCAGCCGCCAGTTGCTTATCATACAGCTCTTTGTAAGTGCCTCCGGCAGCCATTAATGATTCGTTGGTGCCGGCCTCAATGATCTTACCATCATCCAGCACAATGATCTTATCAGCAAGTTTCGCGGAGGATACCCTGTGAGAAATAATGATAGTTGTCCGGCCTTCCATGATGCGTTTCATGCTGTTGAGAATGGTGTTTTCCGTTTTGGTGTCTACAGCTGAGAGACAATCATCAAGGATTAGTATCTTGGGGTTTCTGGCCACTGCCCTGGCGATAGATACACGCTGTTTTTGTCCACCGGAAAGTGTAATTCCCCGTTCACCCAGCTCAGTTTCAAATCCTCTTGGGAAACCAGCAATATTATCCAGCAGGTCCGCATCTTTGGCCGCCTGGCGAATGTCCTCTTCACTTAGCTCATTGTTACCAAATGCGATGTTATTTTTTATAGAGTCTGAAAACAGGAACACATCCTGAGGCACATAACCAATCTGACTCCTTAAGCTGGAAATATCATAATCTCTGATATCTTCTCCATCAATGCTGATTTGTCCACTGGTAGGATCATAAAGGCGTGAAACCAGGTTGGCAATGGTGCTTTTCCCCGACCCGGTGGTCCCTATAATGGCAATAGACTCTCCTGCTTCCACCTCAAACGACACCTCTTTTAGCGCCTGTATTCCAGAATCCTCATAAACAAGGCTTACATGATCAAAAACAACAGAACCCTTAATATCGGCCTCAAGGTTTTTCTGACTTACAATATTGTTTTCAGTTTGCAGGAATTCATTTATACGTTTCTGAGAGGCTGCCGCTCGTTGAATGATACTTGTGATCCAGCCAAGAGAGGTTACCGGCCAGGTAAGCATATTCACATAGATGATAAACTCGGCAATTACACCGGTACTAATTGCTCCATTCAGGACTTCTACTGACCCGATGTAAACGGTCAGGATCACACTTAGTCCAATTAATCCCATGATCAATGGAAAAAATAGTGCATTGACAAAAGCCAGTTTCAGTGACTTGTCCTTATATTCATTGCTGGCACGGGTAAAATCATCATGGATGAATTTCTCCCTTACA
Source organism: Cyclobacteriaceae bacterium (assembly GCA_965243755.1). Taxonomy (GTDB): domain Bacteria; phylum Bacteroidota; class Bacteroidia; order Cytophagales; family Cyclobacteriaceae; genus JANSWY01. The sequence continues at coordinate 121,801 of CBDEVW010000005.1, read as the reverse complement.
AAAGCCTTGATCACCCGAATGCCCGAAAAAGCCTCCTGAACAAAGGTGGAAAGGTCTGAAAGGCTTTTCTGGATTTCTTCAGAGCGTTTATTGATAATGTTGTTGACAAAATAGATGCTGATCGACAACAGTGGAAGAGGTATTAACGACCACAGGGTGAGTCTTGGATTGATGGAAAACATAAACGGGATGACCATCAGAAACAAAGTAAACAGGTTGATCCCATACATTATCGCCGGTCCAATGTACATCCTTACCCTGCTCACATCTTCGGATATCCGGGCCATGAGGTCTCCGGTGTTGTTTTTCCTGTAGAAGCTTAATGGCAAATTTTGATATTGTTGATAGATCTCATTCTTAAGATCATATTCTATGTGCCTGGACATTACGATGATAGTCTGCCTCATGAAGAACATAAAAACACCTCTCAAAACGGCAGTCACGAGAATTATTACACCAAGAACAACCAGGCTGGAAAGAAAAATTCCGATGGAGTTTTGTTGCAGGTCAAAGCCTTTAAACAAGGTTACCAGGTCAGAGCTCCCCTGTAGCAGATCAAAGGAATATCGCACCATTACCGCAGGAACAATACCAAAAAAGTTTGCGATAATGATGAAAAGAGTTCCGGAAATCAGGTGCCATTTGTACTTTAAAAAGTACTTGTTGATATGGGATAAGTCTTTCACAACGATAAGAAACGATTGGTAACCGAAATAGTTATTTAATCTAAAAAAAAGTAGCTTTGCACTTTAATTTTGGAACCATTGTAAAATGGCCTTGAATTTTCAGATACAACATTAATACAAATATGATAGAAACTCAGGATCCAGAAGTAAGAACCCTCTCCGTTTTTGATCAGATGACTGAGATGGAACATGAGCAACTTGCTTTCTGTCATGACAAAGACACTGGCTTAAAGGCCATCATAGGTATCCATAACACTGTACTTGGCCCGGCTATGGGAGGTACCAGAATGTGGCACTATGAAAATGAACAAGAGGCAATCAGGGACGTTTTAAGGCTCTCTCGTGGAATGACGCTAAAAAACTCCATCGCAGGATTGAACATTGGCGGTGGTAAAGCAGTGATCATTGGAGACGCCAGAAAGCTCAAGAATGAAGCCTTGATGAGAAGGTTTGGCCGGTTTGTTCATAGTCTTGGCGGCAGGTACTGGACTGCTGAGGATGTAAACATGACTACCCGTGACATGGAATACATTAGAATGGAAACACCCTATGTAACAGGATTACCTGATGCCAGTGGTGACCCTTCACCGGTTACGGCGTATGGAGTATACATGGGAATGAAGGCAACAGCGAAAAAAGCATTTGGCAATGATAGCCTGGAAGGAAAGAAAGTACTGGTACAGGGTGTAGGCAATGTAGGTACTTACCTTGTAGAGCGACTTGTGAAGGAAAATGCAAAAGTATTTGTTTCGGATATTTTTGAAGATAAATTGAAAAAAATCGCGGATAGATTCAACGTGACTGTGATCGATCAATCAGAAGTTTATGACTTTGATTGCGACATTTATGCGCCATGTGCCCTTGGTGCCACATTGAATGACGACACTATCCCGAGACTGAAATGTAAAGTGGTCGCTGGTGGAGCGAACAACCAATTGGATGATGAGGTAAAGCACGGAAAGCAACTAATAGAAAGAAATATTCTATATGCTCCAGACTTCCTGATCAACAGTGGAGGTATCACCAATGTTTATTACGAACAGCAGGGCAATTACAACAGAGACAGGGTATATGCGCAAACGGAAAGAATCTATGAAGTTTGTACAGAAGTGCTCGAATTCGCTGAGAAAAACAACATCACTTCACATGAGTCTGCTATGAGGCTGGCTGTGAAGAGAATTAACGATATAGGAAAAGTAAAACTAGCTTACTAATTGGAGTGACGCCATCCGGGCGGATGGCGTTTCTCTTATTGGATTTAAATTTTGTTCTTTGATATATGCTCAATAGAAGAATACTTAGGGTGAAAGCCATGCAAGCTTTGTACGCCGTGAACCTGGCCAAAGAAGCTGACTTTGAGGTCTGCAAAATCAAACTTGCCGAAACCTACGAACCAGATCTTAATGCCAATGAACTTCCAGATATGGAAGCACTGAAAGCATCTAAAGATCAGGCGCTAAAACTATTCAGTGAGCATTACGAAAATGGAGCGGTTAACAGCAACGAGGAGATAGATCCGGATACCATTGAAAGGGTGAACAAATTCATTGACACCTACCATGAGATGGTGAACAAGGACAATTCCACTACCAGCAAAAACATGGTCAATGAGCTGGATAAAATCTATTTTCACTATCTGAAATTATTGTTACTACCGCAGGAGTTTGCAGTGCTTGATGAGCGTGACCTGGAGAAGAAACAACAAAGCTTCACAGGAAACAATCAAGACATCAAAGGATATAATTTTCATAAGAATCCATATGTAGTCGCCTTCAGGAAATTCAAAGCATTGGAGCTGGAGTGCATCAGGAGAAATGTCACCTGGGATAACCACAGGGATCAGTTGCACAGCTGGTTTAAGGCCCTGAAAAAGGAAGACAAAGAATTTCAGGATTACCAGGCTTTGAAAGAACCAACCGATGAAGATCATCTCAATATCCTGAACCATGTGGTGAAAGGGCTTCCTTTTAAGATGGAGACCATGACTTTGTTTATGGAGGAAGAGGATATCCATTGGACAGAAAACAAATCGATCATCAAAAGCATGATCAACAAAACCATTAAATCTTATGACCCTGAAAGCGAGGAGAAATATGAATTGATGGAGCTCAACAAAAATGAAGACGAAGATATTCCGTTCTTCAAGGAGCTGTTTTCAAAAACCATTTCCGGTGACAAAGAGTATGAGGAGATCATTGCCAGGAAGGCGAAAAACTGGGAAGTAGGCCGAATGGCAACTATGGACAGGATCATATTGAAGATGGCATTAGCAGAGATGATTAATTTTCCTAGTATCCCCGTAAAAGTGACCATCAATGAGTATATTGAATTATCAAAAAAATATAGCACCCCAAAGAGTAAACAATTCGTTAATGGAATATTAGATGTGATGGCAAACGAATTGACAGCAGAAGGTGTTATTAAGAAAAGTGGAAGAGGATTAATAGATAACCAATAAGAATTAAAGAACTATGTCAAAAGGAGGAAATTCATTCTTTGCATTTTTAGCAGGCGCAATTGTAGGTGGTGTATTTGGAGTACTATACGCTCCCGACAAAGGTTCCAATACAAGGGATAAGCTTTCTTATAACCTTGATAAGTACAAATCCAAACTGGAGGATATTGTAAATGACCTGATCCAGGGTAAAGAACTGGTTGAAAGTGAAGCAAAACAGGAAGGTGAGAAAATCATCAGTGACGCTAAGTCCAAAGCAGAAAAGTTGCTGGATGATGTGAATGGCTTAATTGACCAAATTAAGGCTAACTAGCAAATAGTAAGCTCACCCTCTGTTCACGTTTACGCAATAGGTCAACCGCCTTATCCAAATTTATTTCACGGAATTTTATTGTACTGTTTGGTGGCATCTGTGCCAGAAAATCCAGGTCATGTGTAATGACCATACCAATTCGGGGATAGCCACCAGCAGTTTGATGATCTGTCAGCATGATAATTGGATCCCCCGAAGAAGTTAGCTGGATAGTCCCGGGAAGTACTCCGGAAGAAATCATTTCCGGTAAGTCGGTATTTAGTGGCGCATCCGCCTGAAGTCTGACTCCCATTCTATTGCTTTGAGGGGATACCCTGAAGCCCTGGCGACACAAAGCCTCCAATAGACCTTCGTCAGACTCTGGCCCTTTTATAATCCGGAGTGTTAGCTCATCGGGATATTGTATTTTCATGAAATTGGGGACAGTTCTATCAAAGTTTTTATTGAGAAACCTTCCATACGCCAACTTCAAACCTTTCTGAATAATTGTGCCAAACTTAAGATGAACCAGCGTAGATTGGCTTCCTAGCATCTGGGCAGTCTTAAATCCACCCTGAATTCCTAAATAGGCTACCTGCCCTTCACGGATGGCTCCAAAAGTCACAACATCACCCTTACTGATCGCAATAGCACTGGAATGTGTTCCGGGCAATCCGTTGATGAAAAAATCTACATTGGCTCCTGTAATTGCAATGAATGTAGGTTCGTAAAACTTCAGTTTCGGGCCTTTCACCATAATTTCCATACATGTATCCCATGGTTGATTACAAAGCAGATAGTTTGCAGCACGCATGGAAATAGAATCCAATGGACCACTTGCAGGGAATCCATATCGCATATAACCACTTCTTCCCCGATCCTGCAGACTGCAGAATGGGCTGCCTGACAAAACCTCCAATTCACCAACTTCCATTCTCGAAATCTTCTTTACTAATTGAAAAAAAGCGGACAATATCCCCAGCATGAATCTTAAAGGGATCGGGATCATTCAGTCGAGCCAACGACAATGGTGTGCGACCTATTATTTGCCAGCCGCCAGGGCTTGATAAAGAATAAACACCTGTTTGTTTCCCGGCAATAGCAATGGATCCTGCCGGCACATGTGTTCTGGGAGATGGTTTACGCTTCACTTCCAGGTTTTCTGGCAATTCCCCAAGGTAAGCAAAGCCAGGAGTGAAACCGGTCATGTAGACTTTATAGTTAGAGCTTGTGTGGATTTTGATAAGTTCGTTTTCCTGCAAGCCGGTTTGATCAAGTACCTCTTTCATATCTAAAGAATACCCCTGTTCATAACATACCGGAATTCGGTGAACCCTTGTATTTAATGCGGTTTCCGCCCTTTCACTTTCAGGCTTAAGTTTCTCTGCTGCTTGTTTGATTTCATGATAAGTCGTTAATAAAGGATCAAAAATGATTGTTATCGATTGGTATGATAAGACAAGTTCCAGAAGTCCGGGTATCTGTGCTTTCTCCAGTGCCTCACCGAATTCTGATACCTGTTGATTAATATTAGGGTCGATTTCATTTTCCCACTCCAACAAAACCCCTCTATCTCCAAACGGCCTTATTTTTAATGGTTTATTCATTGGGCTTCACATCAATTCCTTCTTTTCGAAATGCCTTATACAACCCTTTGGCAAGGTCTATAGCATTCTTTCCATCCCCATGTATACAAATTGTTTTTGCCTCTAGTGCAATCCATTCATTGTCAATGGTTTTTATTCTATTGTTCAGGATAAGCTCAATCACCCTACTAACCACTACTTCCACCGAGTCTATTACTGCACCAGATTCATTTCGTCTCACAAGCGTGCCATCATGATTATACGCCCGGTCAGCAAATGCTTCAGGAACAAATACAAGCCCTTTTTGCCTGGCTACTTGTTCCGTTACCGAATTTGGTAGCCCAAACAGTCTAAGTGTCGGGTCTATTTGATGTACTGTATCAACCAATACTTCCGAATACATTTCTGAACGCGCCACCATATTATATAAAGCACCATGAGGTTTCACATGGCTCAGTTTACCTCCGAGGGCTGTAACCATTCCTTTTACTGCACTAATCTGATATCGGAGCACCGCACTCAATTCCTCTTTAGTAAGGCTCATTTCATTCCTCCCAAAACCTTCCAGGTCATAAAAAGATGGGTGTGCACCAATTGACACCTGATTTTTGATTGCTACATTAATCGTCTTTTCAATCGTAACCGGATCTCCACCATGAAACCCACAGGCAATGTTGGCACTGGAAATGAAAGGCATGATTTCTTCGTCACTACCTACTTTCCGATCCCAGAAGCTTTCCCCCATGTCACAATTAATGTCCATCCGTTTTATCATAGCACGCCAATAACGGTTAACAATGACCTCAAGCCTAAAATAGCAGTTATTATCACCACCGCCAACCCGGCAATATTTTGCTTTAGGTTATTTTTTGAAGGACCCAGCAAAGATTTCTTATTCATCAGGGCAAGCAATATAAACGCCACTACAGGTAAAAGAAGTCCATTTGCAAACTGGGCAATGATGATCAATTTTAGTGGTTTGATTCCAGTAGAAAAGAAGATTACTCCAAATACCACAGCAGAAAGCCACACCACCCTGAATCGCCAGTCTTTCATTCCTCCCTTCCAACCCAGGATACCACTTACGGTAAAAGCCGCAGCAAGGGGAGCAGTGAGCGCCGATGAAATCCCCGCGGAAAAGAAACCCAAAGTCATGAATGGTCCTGACCAACTGCCCAATACAGGCTGCAGCTGAATCGCCAGGTCAGTTACCTGTTGCAATTCAATGCCTGATTGAAAAAACATGACAGATGAAGTGACCACAATGGCCATTGAGATTAATCCCCCCAGGCTAATCGAAACACTATTTTCATTTTTTGCTTCTTTCAATGAAGGAAAAGGCGATTTATTGAGCAGTGCTCCCGATTGAAGGAATAAATTGTATGGCACTACGGTAGTTCCCAGTAAACCTACAACCAGCAACATAGATTCATCTGGCAAGGATGGCACAAACCCCTTTAGCAGCTCGACCAAAGGCGGCTTCACGATGATTGCGGTGACAATGAAAACCAGGCTCATCAAGATCACCAACGCAATAAGTATTTTTTCAATGATGTGATATCTGCCTGTAGCAAGAATTGCTGCTGCTAATGTTCCAATGATCAACCCGTAACCATCGATGCTTAGCGCTTCAGACAAGTGAATTTTGAAATCACCGGTCATCCCCTGAAGTGCCCATGCAGCACCAGCAATATTCCCTGATTCGTACGCAACACTTCCAATATAAATGGCAGTGATCACCAGGGCTGAAATGAAATAACCCTGAATTTTTCCCTGTACTTCATTCCTGATGGTTGTTGATAAATCCTTCCTGGTCATGATTGTCAGGCGGACTACCATTTCCTGTAGGGAGATTGTTGCTAAAATGGAGAAGACAAGCACCCATATCAATTGAAACCCAAACTCGGCTCCTACTGATGTGCACACTGTAACTGTTCCGGGTCCAATAAAAGCGGCAGCTACCAGTGCTCCTGTGCCAAAACCAAATTTCTTATTTTTCATGGCCAATAAAGATATGGTATTCTGTTACATCTATCACCTAATTATTTACCCATGGAAGCCACAAAAAAACCATTAAAAACAAAATAATCATTATCTTCGAGCGGATTTACACGAAGAATGCAATTAATGTTAACGGCTTGTTAACGACCTCAAATAATTACTGAGAAACGAGTTGTCATTCTAACTTTGTTAACAATTTCTGTTGTTTAACTAAAAAAAATAAAATGAAAGCGATTAAACTAAATGTATTCATGCTTGGACTTGCTGGTTTAGTGATGTTCGGCTGCTCAAACCAGGAGCTTGAAAAAAGAATTGCGAAACTAGAGGGAAAAGTTGCTGAGCTGGAAGGAAAAGGAAATGTTTCTCCTACAGTGAAGCCTGTAGACAATCCTGAGCCAGAAGTTAAACCTGAGGGCCCGCTTCCTGAATTCAAATTTGAAGAAGAGTCTTTTGACTTTGGAGATATCAATGAGGGTGATGTGGTAGATCACGTATTTAAGTTCACTAACGTAGGACAGGCGCCTTTGATCATTTCAAGTGCTTCTGCTTCTTGTGGATGTACTGTGCCAAAATGGCCAAAAGAGCCAATTCCAGTAGGTGGAACAGGTGAGATCAAAGTTCAGTTCAACAGTAAGAACAAGCCTGGTGTACAAAATAAAACTGTTACAATAACAGCTAATACGTACCCTAAAATTTCAAAACTAAAAATCAAAGCTTTGGTAGCTCCTGGAAAAAAGGATGAAAACCCAAGCTAATATTCCTAAGTAAACGAGAAAAATGTTAAATTTTATTTTATTGCAAGCTGGTACCGGTGGTGGTATGGGCAACTGGTTGATGATCGGTGGTATGGTAGTTATATTCTACCTATTCTTCATCCGACCTCAGCAAAAGAAACAGAAAGAGCAGAAAAACTTCATCAATGAAGTAAAGAAGGGAGATCAGATTGTGACGATCGGCGGAATTCATGGGAAGATTCATTCTGTGGATGAGACAACAGTTACCCTGGAGCTGGATAAAGGGTTTAAAATGACCATTGAAAAGTCCTCCATTTCACAGGAAGCCACTAAAAGAGTTACAGCTGGCGAAAAATAAAAGCAATTACATATGGGCAAATTGATTCCCATCAATGAAAATATAAAGGTAGTCATACTGGCCGTTGGGGTCGCGACTACCTTTTGGTTTTTCAATGCCCTTAGTAAAAACTACGATAAGATCATCAATTACCCACTACTCTTTGAGTTTGAAAGAGATAGTGTGGTCGTGGTGGATCCTCTCCCCACACAAATCAAAATCGATGTTTCCAGTGGAGGCTGGACCTTGCTGAGAAAAACCTTCTGGTTCAATGCTACCCCTATTAAAATTGAACTCAACAACCCTACTGACATCAAGTACCTGACTAAAAGCTCTTTGCTGCCTGTTATATCAAATCAATTGAAAGAGCTAAAGATTAATTACCTGCTGACAGACACCTTGTACATCAACATAGAGCCACTTGAAAATAAAAAAGTTGCACTACTTCTGGACAGTACTTTCATAGACCTGGAAGCCAACCACAGAATCACTTCCAACATCACGCTTACGCCGGATTCTGTGACGATTTTTGGACCAAGAAGCATCATCCAAAATGTGCGTTCTCCATACTTCCTGAAAATACCTGAAGAAGATATTGATGAGAATTTTGATGAATTTGTGAATGTACCGTTGGAGCGTAAAGCAATAATGCGGTCTGTCCCTGCAAGAGTAAACGCGAAATTTGATGTTAAAGAATTTGCTTTCATTAGTTATGATGTAGGAATTGAGCCAATGAATTTCCCCTCCGACAGCAGCAAATATCTGGAAAGCCCGCAAGCCAAAGTCTCATTCTGGATAGAAAAATCGTTGGAGGATAATATATCCTTCTCAGATTTTAACATTACTGCAGATTTATCGATGCTTCAAAAACGTGACACCACGGTTCCTCTGATGTTAATGTTTTTCCCAGAAGATGCGCTGGACATCAAAATAGAGCCTGAATTTATAAAAGTGCTCAATGCAGAATAAACCATTGCTCATCGGAATTACCGGAGGGATCGGATCTGGGAAATCTACTGTGTGCCGAATATTTGAGACACTGGGAATACCCACATATTATGCCGACGACAGGGCCAAATGGCTTATGAGCAATGACCAGCAACTAAAGGCATCCATTATCCAGGAATTTGGGGAATTGGCTTTTAAAGAAGGAAAGCTCAACAGGCAACATATTGCAAGCCTCGCTTTCATGATCAAAATGTGCTGGAGCGATTGAATGCACTGGTACATCCAAAAGTTGGAGCGGATTTCAAAGAATGGGTTGTTGCCAATGGAGACAAACCTTATTTATTAAAAGAAGCAGCTCTCATCTTCGAAGCAGGGAGTTATAAGGCGCTGGATAAAGTCATTACGGTTTACGCAGCGGAAGCATTAAGAGTAGAACGGGTTTTAAAACGCGACCCTCATAGATCTAAGAAAGACATTGAAGCCATCATGCAAAAGCAAATGCCTGAAGATGAGAAAAAAGACCGATCAGATTATGTGATTTATAATGATGAGCGTAAATCCGTCATAGAACAGGTGGTGCAGCTGGATCAGGAGTTGAGAACCATTAAAAGAACTCCACCGGAAGCTTGATCTGATCAATATAAAACTTCATTCTTGAGCTCTTGTCCTCCAGTATTTCTACTTTTTCGATTCTGTCATCACAATGATGATAAAACACCTCCACATAGAAGTTTTCCAGCAAATATAAATTGATCTTGTACTTGTAATATCTGATGGCTGTAACGAATTGTCCGTCTACATAAAGGGTCTTTATGCGCTGGTGTAGATTTAGCTTTTGGAAGATGTCCTGGCTCATAACTTAAATTCGTATTGAAGTAATTTAGTCCATTATTTGCTATAATTCCAATCTATTCGACGGACCATATATTTTTATAGATCGCAGGCGAGATTTTCATACTCTTCTATTGTAAACGCCTGACTACTAATCTTGTTTCCTTTGGAGTCAGCATACATTATCACATAAAGTTCTGCCTCATCCAGATAGCGCTCTGCGTAATAAACGGTATCCGCTTCTGCAGGAAGCTTTAGGATCTCATTGTAAACCGGTTTCAATAGCAGCCCTAGCTCAGCATCAAACAACCCATAGCCTTCTTCTACCCTAAACCTAATCACCATACTGTCTTCCGAGTCATTGATTATTTCATAATTAAATATATCCTCAAACAGTACCTCCAGGTTGGCTGTTCTTATTTCAAAGAAGTCATCTTTTTTAGCGATCAGAAAACTATCCCGCATAGGGATCAATTCCTGAAAACTCTTTTCTCCAATATATTCTTCTTCTGTTAGGTCCCATATACCAAAACCCCTATCATTGACAATATATTTACCCTCACCAAATGGTATTACCCTGGTATCAAACTTTGTATTGATAAGTGTGCTTGTTTTTATATGATAGGCACCAATTTTCCCATCCCTTAATAGATGAACTACTCCCGGATTTCTCAAATCCACATCAATGGAGTTATAAATTGGTTTCAATAAATATTGACCTGTAGCATCCGCCAGCCCCTTCTTGCCAGACTTTCCGATTATGAAGATGCTGTCGTTTAACAGGCTGATGGCATCACATTGAATAGAAAATAATTGCTCTCCTTGCGGATTGTATAGTGTTTTTTGCTTTTCCTGCGCCACTACGATAAAATCAGAAACCAACGCATCGGTGCTTCGAAGAACCGGTTTTACAAGTTGATCATTCCCAATGCTAATCTCTTTTGAGGTGCCAAATATTACCCGCTGGAACAGGTCATCCTTAAAATACACCAGTGTCTCACTGATCAGTTTAATTGAATCCAATTTAAACCTGGGTTGTATCGACTGGTCCCTGCTGATAAGCGTCCATCTACGATCTTTCTTTATACCCAGCCAATGATGATTACTTTGTATGTCTTCATATATGTCATCAATGAGTCGTGCCTGGGTTTCATCATATCGTTGATACCCCGAATCGTGCCTGATGTACCAATCTTTGTCCAGGCAATAAATGGTGTGATCTCCCAGAGGAATCAATTCTTCCTGCTGGTTATTCAACAAGGCCTCCTGATCGTCTGAAATGGCGATCATATAACCATCACCGAGAAACTCAACTTCCTCATATTTGAAAGAAAACAAAGTAGGCTCTGAGCGATAATCTTCTAAGATATCAGCAATTCGTCGTAGTGCAATTTGTTCATCTTTATAAAAGAGCACCAGGTCACCTTCATTATCGATGGCGTCAAAATATGGTTCATATATGATTTCTCCTCTTATGGTACATATACCCCAAATCCCATCTCTCAGGTAAGCTATCAAATTTGTATGAAGAAGCTTCAGATCCTCAAATTTTGGTGAGATCAATTCTATGCCAGACTGATGATGCAACCCATATTTCCCCTCCTTTTGATATGCCAGAAACCCATATCCCAGGGCCTTCCAGTCGGTAAAACCTGTTAGAAGGACTTTGCCCGTACGATCGATAAGCATTCTTTCCCTGGAATCTACAACCTCGATAACAGCTCCTTCAATGACTTTACAAAAAGACCCTTCAGCCATTTGTTCAAATTTTGGTTCCATCACCTGGTCGCCAGTTGGATTGAGGAATCCAAATTTACCCTTTGCATAAAATGGCATGACCGACCCTTTATTTAATAAGGATATTTGTTCAAAAGATTCATCCCAGATGTAATCCCTATTGTCTGGAAACATGTGGTATAATATGGCTCTAGACTCACTGGCCCAGATTGATTCAGGATACTTACTTATGAATTGCAGGTGCGCTTTCTCCTCATTGCCTGCAGTACGCTGCAGATAGATTTCCCTGATTACCCTATTCAGGTAAGGCGAACCCGGGTGATCCCGATAAAACGACTCAAGGTCAGTCAATTTGTTTCCGGTGGTTTTATCCTTAAACAATAACCATTCATAGCTTTCCTGTGCATCTTGTGTATACTTGGTCTCGGGATAAGTTTTCAGGAAATATTTGAATGCCTGCCAGGTATTTGTTTTGCGAGCTCCAAAATAAGCAAGGCTGTCACGTATATTTCTAGCCCTTATTTGCAAAGAATCGTTTTCATAGCTCGACATATAGGTCTCGATCACTGCAATTTCACTGGTCGCTGTGGCCCTATTAAATGCGGCTGTCTCAATTTTAGTTTTTAGATACTGAAAGACCGCCAGATTGTGATTGTACTTCTCCAATCGTGAAGCCGACTTTTTATCCAGTGCGCCAAATTGTGCAATTGACTTATTGATGTTGAGATAAGCCGAATCCAGGTTGTATCCTGGAAATGAATCCACCTGAAGCAACAGGGCATTCAGGTAATAGGCCGATGGGTTAACAGAATCTTTCTCCAGGCTTTTGAAGACATACTCCTGTGCTTTGCTCAATTCTCCATCCTCAATGGCCTTCATTGCCTGCTTGATTGGATCTGCAAAAGCCATGTTGTTTGCTAATGACATGGAGAAAATGAGTGCCAAAATGCTATTTGTAAGTAAGGTTTTGTTGATCACCATCCTAAATTTTGTACAATTTAATAACGTAATACTTTTATTCATAAAATGGTAAACTCAAAATATTCCCCTTCAATAAACGAATATTCCGGTTTATTCAATCCAGTATTGTTAAATCCTCATCGTACCTCATCTTTGAAGTGAGTTTCATAGTGACATGCGTTAAGCGAGTTTGGTTATCAAGATCGAAAGAAATTATGGTTCGACCAGCTATCGATCTTTAAAAGGGGCCTCAAAATTTGGGGCCCTTTTCTTATTTTAATCCCTTCAAAAAGCACAAATCCGACTGTAAACCCCTCTTGTCTAGTATTTTCTACAATTGATCGAATAAAAATTATATTTTAACCGAAATACCCCATATTTGATTTCAAGAAGTAAGTAATCGTTTTAAAATATAGTTTGGTTAGCAATATTTTAAGCATTAGGTTTTCAACCAGTTTGGTTAGCAACGAGGGGTGTCGATAGCAAGGAATCAACACCCCTTTTTACGTCTATCTCATTAATCACTTTTTTTTCCTGTCTAACCGAAAGAATTCCCATTCAGTTTTCACATCTCAGAAAAAGACAATTTTTGTCCCAAATTTGCGGCAACTAGTTTCATAGCGAAAGCGTGAGCGAGTTTGGTTAAAGTGGCAATGATCCTATTGTTATACAGTTACGGATCATTCGGGGGATTTGAAAACGATGTTGGTTGGATGTTTAGAATCCCCCTTTTAAAAATTAACGGTTGGTGTTATAAAGGTTCTTCTCTCGGAAGGACCTTTTTTTATACCCTAACACCAATAACCAACACATCGTCTGTCTGAGGTTCGTCACCCTTCCATCGGCTAAATTCACCTGATACAGCTTGTTGTTGCTCATCAATTGGCATGCTTGATATCTTGTGCAGAAAATTCCGAAAATGACTTCTCATATACTTTTTACCCTCCGGGCTGAACTGATCCTGGAAACCGTCTGAAACGAGGTAAAAAATATCTCCCGGATTGGTGGCGATATTGAGGCTCGTGAATTGCTTTTGATCATGTGCACTACCTCCAATTGGGAACTTATTGGCTTTCTCGGCTTTCAATTCCTGATTTTGAACATAATACAGTGTGTGATTGGCACCAGCATAGGTTACCTGTTTGCTTTTATTCGCAATGACCATGATCCCAATGTCCATTCCCTCTTCACTTTTGATGTTCTCATTGCCTCCCAGTGTATCCCGAACTTTTTCGTCCAGTACGTGAAGCATTTCAGCCGGATCCATTATATCCATTTCGTTGATGATCTGATTGAGAATAGAAGTTCCCAGTACCGTCATAAACGCCCCAGGAACACCATGACCTGTACAATCAGATGCTACAATGATCTTATTGCCGCCTTTTTCTGTAAACCAATAAAAGTCTCCGGAGACAATGTCCTTGGGTTGATAGAAAATGAAACTCTCGGGAATTAATGTCTTCAAATCATTTGGATCTCCCAGGATAGAAGACTGTATTCTTCCCGCATAATGAATACTGTCTGTGATGGACTTATTTTTTTGTGAAAGTTCCTTCTGGTAGTTATAATTCTGTGTTTTGAAAATATTGAATATCACATAAATTATCACTGCAGTAATGACCAGGTTGAGTATAAACGACACCTTCTCACTTGGGCTGAAATAATATTGCTCTACGTTCCACGAAATAATGTGTGCGGCAATGAGGATCAACATGCCCGCTATAAAAAAAGTGTTGATCATTCTTTTGTCCTCAAAGAACAATATCGACAAGGACGCTGACCCGAATATTATCAGCTGACTTCCCCGGGACTCACCCCAGTAAATGGCCAGACCTAATAAATATATGTAAGGGATTAGCACACACAATACCCTGGCAGCCTTATAATTACCACCATAATTAAGAATTAACGGTATGGCAAACAAAATTGCTCCTACCAATTGCGGGTAAACCTCACCAGTAAGGTTTTGAAGTAAACTTTTGATCAATAAAACAATGAAAATAAACTGACCGGTAATCAGAATCGAGTTGAGTAGTCTTATTTTCCGGATCTCCAGATCTGAAACACCATTTTTTACACCCAGATTTAAAAGGAAATTCCATGTAGGTTTGATTCCTACAGAGGTGCTCTTTTTCTTTACCATTTACCTAGCTAATACGTTGAAAAAATAATGCCGCTTATTTTTCTTAATTACCCTCCCAGGAAAGAAGGTAGCTTGCTGTTTCATCTAATCTTTCCAGCTTGAGTGATGTTTGAAAAGGCCCACCTTTTTCATTCGTCTTCATGGTAAAAGTACCCAACAGGTCATTTCTGCTCAACAGGTCGTAATCCCACAATTCAAAAGTGACAAACTCATCATCAGGAACATCAACGGTAACATCAATATCCACTTCTTCATTCATTTTTATTCCCTTAAACAGTCCATTTGGCCAGATTTTGTGTCCATCATATTTCAGGTAAATCTCATCGCCATCTGTCTCGTCGTTGACATTGCATTTAATGGATAATAGTCGAAGTTTCATAGCATGAAAAAAATTCTCAATGATGTTAAGCATTATTGGCAAGATTTCAAAAGAATTAATGGGCAGATGTTTTAATTTGGAACCGATCCATATTGTTTCACCTTGGCAGTATGTCCCGATTTTGACAAACTGTAACCGTGTAGACCCGTAGTAGAGTTAACAAACCTAAAGTGATTATGAAATTAAAATATACCGCATTGATGTTGTTGTTCCTGATTGGTTGTCAGTTGAAGGAAAGTACCAATCCCGATGATTTGGTCAACCGATCAATTCTTGCCCATGGCTTTGACAAGCTTGAAGGAAAAGTGGTCTCTTTTGACTTCCGGGGCAGGCAATATAAAGTCGAACGCTTTGAAGATCGGTATATCTACTATCGGATTTGGGAAGATTCCATTGGTTTGGTCACTGATCAATTGGTCAACTCAAGTGAATTCTCCAGAACCATCAATGGTCAGGAGATCGTTGTTGATGAAAAATGGCAGCAGAAGTACAGCAATTCAGTAAATTCAGTCCTTTATTTTTTTCAGCTCCCCTATGGACTGAATGACCCGGCAGTCATTAAAAAGTTTGAAGGAAAAACAACCATCAATGAAGAACCCTACTATCAGGTATTAGTCACCTTCCGGCAGGAAAATGGCGGGGAGGATTTTCAGGATGAATACATGTATTGGATTCATGAGAAAAACTATACAGTCGATTTTCTGGCATATAACTATATCACCGATGGCGGTGGCGTAAGGTTCAGACAGGCTATCAACAGAAGAAATATTGAAGGGATGTTGTTTCAGGATTATATCAACTACAAACCTGACAGCAAAGTCACCCCGTTGCGTGAATTACCAAAACTTCTGGAGTCGGATCAGCTTAAGCAATTAAGCCTCATTATATCAGAGAATATTCAGGTTACATATTTATAATCAGACTGAAACATTCTTCTTATTTCGCCATGACCGGATCATCACCAGGGCGCCAATAATTACAAATGGGATACTTAACCATTGTCCCATGTTTAATGGGATTTCGTCCTCAAAGGCTACCTGATTGATCTTGAAAAACTCATCCACAAATCTGAGTGACCAAAGTACTACCAAAAACAGACCAATCATGAATCCCTCTGGCAACTGATCACGATGGTGATACCACAGATGGAATAGGCCTAAGAATATCAGGATACAATAAATGGCTTCATACAATTGCGCCGGATGGCGACTCACTCCAAACACCTGGGCCTCCACCACATAATGGCGTTTACGCTGACTGATTTCCAGTGGAATATTTTGGTTGGATGGCGCAAAGACGTGTGTATCATTATTTAATGGTTGCGTAAGGAAGTTTCTTACTGTAGTATCGAAGAAATTGCGAATCTCCTGTTCTGTAACATCAGCACCTCTCTTGTAATGAAACTCAATGTTAACTGGAACCAGTCCAGGTCCGTGATTAACACGTGTATCGTCACCCGAGAACTCAATCGACTCAAGGTCACGGTTGTACCTCATAAAATAGTTCTCTGCATCACGGGCAAAGACGATTCCATAATCACTTTGAGTTGGTATTCCGATCATTTCTGAATTTGTGAAATTTCCCGTTCGGATCATTGCCCCGGTGAGCGCTACTACAATGGTTAACCGGTCAAGCATGTAGGCAAAAGACTGACCTTCTCTTTTCTTCTTCTTCCAGGAGACTTTGTATGGGATTCCAATAATACCTTTAATGATGGTGAACCATTTCACACGGATATCATAGTTGGAATAGAGCCAAACAGAAATAAAGATCCCAAGTGCACCACCGTGACTTGCCAAACCACCTTCCCATATGTATAAAATTTTAACGGGATGGCTGAAATAGCCCTCGGCTATCAATTGACCAGCAGCATTGAATTGATCCCACCAGGGGCCATAAAACAACACGTGTCCCAATCGAGCGCCTATTACCGTTGCTAGTATCATATGCACAGTCAATATGTCTACATCCTTCTCAGACTTACCTTCTTTTCTATAGATGTAATACATGATCTGCTGTGAGACGATAAACCCTCCAGCAAACAGAAGACCGTACCATCTTACGGGGTGATCCAATCGTGGAATAACAAAAATATCAGGATCAATGCTCCAAACAATGTACGATAGTATATGATACATAAGTGATTAGTAAATTCTCCAGAAATATGGTGTAAAAAGAATCAATACAGTAAACAACTCCAAGCGACCAAGCAACATAAGAAAAGATAGCACCCACTTACCAGCTGTTGGGATATGAGCAAAATTATCTACGGGTCCCACAGAGCCAATTCCAGGTCCTACATTGCCGAGGCAGGTGGCTACTGACCCCACAGAAGTCATGAAATCCACACCGAAAGTTGCCATTACCACTGAACAAATGGCAAAAATTGAGATGTAGATCATGATGAACGCGAGGATATTAAATACAATATCCCTTGATACCGCTCTTCCATTGAATCTTACCGGGATAACAGCAGATGGGTGAATCTGCCGCTTTAATTCCAGGATGCTGTTTTTTATCAGAATAATGTGTCTTACAATTTTCACTCCTCCCGCTGTGGAGCCCGCAGAAGCGCCAAAGAAGAGCATCACAAAGATCATGACGGTAATGAACGCATCATAATTAGTATAGTCCGCAGTAACATATCCGGTGGTTGTTATTATAGAAACTACCTGAAAAAGTCCATCTCTTAGAGATTGCTCAAACGGTTCCGGGCTGTCAAAATAGATTGTAAAGCCTATAATCAGTGAAAAAAGGACCGAAAACCCAAGGTAAAATCTGAATTCTTCATTTTTAATCACCTTTTTGAAGTTGCCATGCAAGCCAAAATATGTCATGGTGAAGTTGGTACCTGCAAGGAACATGAATACCACAATTACATACTGAATAAATGGTGATGTAAAATGCGCAACACTTGCGTTTTTGGTCGAAAACCCACCAGTAGCCATAGTGGTCAATGCGTGATTGATAGCGTCATAGAAGGTCATCCCGCCAATCCAGAGAAGGACCATTTCGGTAGCTGTCAGGCCCAGATAGATCATCCAAAGCCTCTTAGCGGTTTCTTTAATTCGGGGCTGCAACTTATCAGGAGATATTCCCGGCGCTTCCGCAACGAAAAGCTGCATTCCTCCAATCCCTAATATCGGAAGTATAGCTACCGTAAGCACAATGATCCCCATCCCTCCTATCCACTGCGTAAGACTTCTCCAGAAGAGTATTCCTTTGGGTACCGCCTCAATATCAGTGAGTATGGTTGCACCTGTAGTAGAAAATCCGGAAAGGGTTTCAAAAAACGCATCGGTATAATTGGGAATGGATCCACTTACCAGGTAGGGAAGGGTACCAAATGCTGACATGATCAACCAACCTAAAGTAACGATCATGTACCCCTCTTTTTTCTTAAGGTCTTTATTTTGAATGTTTTTAGTGGACAGGAACAGCAGCGCACCAGACAGGATAGTTATACCAGAGGAAAGTAGTATATCCTGATAATCGCCTCCATTGTCCAGAAAAGTAAAGGGAATGCACAGCAACATAAAAGCTCCGTTAAGCAATAACAGGAGTCCGAGTATGTTGATGATTACCTTATAGTTTAGTCTCATTTAAAGAACTTTTCTATGGTCGGGATACATTCAGGTTTAGACAAAAGCACCACTCTATCCTTGCTTTCAAATCTAAAGTTTCCTCTCACAGCCAGACCTCTTCCTTTTCTGATTACACCACCAATAATAGCAGTTTTGGGTAAATCCAGGTTTCTAAGCTCGGCTTCCATTATTTTGGATCCTTCCTTTACTTCAAACTCTAGAATCTCCGCATCCACCCCGTGTATACTGGTTAGGTTGAGTACTTCACCTTTCCTGATGTACCGGAAAATAAAATTTGCAGCAATAAGTTTCTTGTTGATCAGTGTATCAACTCCAATATTCTGTGAAAGATGGATATAGTCAATGTTTTCTACCAGGGCTATTGTTTTCTTTACCCCTCGGTTTTTAGCTACCAGGGAAGAGATGATATTGGTTTCGGAGTTTCCGGTCACAGCAATAAATGCATCTATATCCTTAATTCCCTCCTCTTCCAAAAGCTCAACATCGCGTCCATCCCCATTGATGATCATTACATCACTCAATTGATCCGCCAGGTCAAAACATTTCTGTTTGTCCTGCTCAATCAGCTTGATCTTATATTTTTTGCTCAGTACTTTGGCTGTGTTAAATCCAGCCTTACTACCTCCAAGGATCATCACATTTTTTATTTCCAGGCTTTGCTTTCCTGCCAGACTAACTACCTGATCCACCCCTTCAGGTTGAGCAATGAAATAGGCGTGATCTCCTTCGAGGAATTTATTTTCCCCGTGTGGTATTACAGTCTGGTTATCTCTGAGAATCGCCACCGTAGTGAAATTATGATCTGGGTTGAGGTAGGCAGTCTCTGTTAATGTTTTATCCTTCAGCTCCGAATTGGAATCAACAGTGATACCGATCAGGGATAGCATCCCCTTTTCAAAATCGAAAGTATCAGTAAGTGCTGAGTCCCTTAAAAGTCTTTTGATCTCCTTGGCTGCCAGGGATTCCGGAGAAATGATCTCATCAATCCCAATCGTTTTCAAATCAAGCTTATCCTTTCTGTGGAGAAATTCAGTGTTGCTGATCCGGGAGATTGTTTTTTTGGCACCCAGGTTTTTGCCAATAATGGAGGTAGCGATATTGGTTTCTTCCGATGAGGTTACAGCGATCAGCAGGTCTGCTTTGGAAACATTAGCTTCCTCCAGTGTTCGGATTGAAGTAGAATTCCCTTTTACAGTGCTTACATCCAGGTGATTAGCTACGTAATCCAGCACCTCACTATCCTGGTCTATCAGCACAATGTCCTGCTCTTCAAAAGCCAGAAGCTTTGCTAAATGGAATCCTAAATCTCCAGCTCCTGCAATGATTATCCTCATTCAAAAAAACAATAAAATTCGTGTGACAAATATATAATTAACCTTTTTAAATGCATATGATTGAACCTATAAATGAAAAATGCCCAACAAAGTTCCGCTATGTCACTGATTATCTGGTAGAATCATAAACCAAAACTTTGTTCCACAGTGGTTTTGTATTCTCAACATATTGTACATGAGCAGCATGTGTCTGGTACAAATCATGCCCCTCCAGATCATCAAACCCAACTGTGAGACAAAAACTATAGCTATTATCAACAATTGGCCTGTTGGTACTGGCGGGTGTCCCGATATGATAACTCTTCACAGAAGGAACTTTTTTCACAAATTCTTCTGTCGATGCAAGGACTTTCTGTAAATCTTGTTCCGGGTTCTTCAACCAGATAAACACAATGTGTAAAAAATTCGCTTTTACTGGTTTTTGGGCTTGAGCTTTAGGCATATTGGCTAATCCCAACCCCGCAAGTATTCCCAGAGATCGACCTAAAAATTTACGTCTGGTTTTCATATTTCAAAATAATTTCAAACGATCTAAAAAGATTCCACAATAAAGAAGATAGGGAAAAGTTGAATTCTAATGTATGATTTACAATAATATTTGCCAGAATTGCTAATATTCATCACCCTACTATGCGTTCGATACACATTTTGGTATATTTAACAAGCAGAAAACCTGATTCATGCCAGCTAAACTTTATTATACACTAAGATACACTTTGTATGGGGCGCTATTTGGTTTACTATTCCCAATAGGCGCTACACTCTTCGATTTAGTGGTACAGGGTTACAGCATTAACTTCAGTAATATTCTTCTCATTCAAACCGAACAGCCGCTTTTATGGATCATTGATTCCGCTCCCTTCTTTCTTGGTTTGTTTGCCTCCCTTGCCGGCTATCGTCAGGATCAGTTGAAAGCGGTTAACCTTGGGCTGGAAGAAGAAATTGAAAAAAGGGTAAAAGAGATTAAGGAAAATAATGAAAAACTAAAACAGGAAATCAGTGATCGCATTGCTGCAGAAGCCAAACTAAATGATGCAATTGTAAGGGCGAGGCAAGGTGAAAAGGCCAAGGAAGACTTCCTGATCAACATGAGTCACGAGATCAGGACTCCAATGAATGCGGTCATCGGCATGGCTAACCTGCTCAAAGATCAGGATCCAACCCCGGCTCAAAAAGACAGCCTTGAAATCTTACTGTTTTCTGCTAACAATCTACTAAGGATCATCAACGATATTCTGGACATCAATAAGATTGAATCAGGAACGGTGGAGATAAACCTTGGTCCGGTAGATGTTCGTGATACGGTAAGAAAGGTGGTGGATGAATTGTCTCCAAAAATCAAAGAACAAAACATCCTTTATTCCACAAAGATTGACTCAAAGGTGCCCACAGAGATCATCACAGATCAGGGCAAGCTGATTCAGGTGCTGGAAAACCTGCTGAGTAATGCCATCAAATTTTCGCCTGATGGCAGAGTAGAAGTTACAGTAAATGTTGACACAGAAGATAAGGACTACATTAAACTATATTTCTGTGTAGCTGATACAGGAATCGGGATTTCAGCAGAAAATGCCGAAAACATCTATAACCTCTTTCATCAGGAAAACACAGAAAAATCAAATAATCAATCCGGTACCGGAATTGGGCTTACCATAGTGAGAAAATTACTTCACTTGCTTGGCTCTGAAATACATCACCGAAACCGACCGGAAAATGGCATTGAATTTTATTTTTATCTGTCTTGTAAAAAGGACCTTCAGGTTGAAAGAGATAAAAAAACATCCACTACAGGCACCTCATTATCAGGAAGAAGAGTCCTGCTGGTAGAAGACAATATCATGAATCAAAAAGTCGCCATGATGTTTCTGGAGAGGTGGCAGGTTAATTGTGACTTGGCAACCAATGGCAAAGAAGCGCTGGACCACTTCAAAAACAGCACCTACGACCTGATCCTGATGGACCTGCAGATGCCGGAAATGGACGGCTTTCAGGCTACCCGGGAAATTAGAAAAACCAATCAGAAAGTTCCGATCATCGCATTAACCGCTGCAGCATTGGTAGAAGTGAGACAAAAATCCATTAGCTGTGGCATGAACGACTTCATTACCAAACCCTTCCAGCCGGAATTATTACACGAAAAGCTGATCCAGCACCTCACTAATTAAAGGGTTATCGTAAATTTGCGCCATGGAAATTGAAATGGGAACCAACACTTCTGAGATCATTGCTGCAGGACATAAAATTAACCGTGCATTTGGGAAGGCCATCGGGGAATTTGGAATGATCAGGGAAGGAGACAAAATTTTGGTAGCGGTGAGCGGGGGTAAAGACAGCCTTTGTCTGCTGCACTTTATGCAGGCTTATCAAAAGAAGGCACCAGTCAATTTTGAAATTCTCGCAGTAAATGTCGATCAGGGTCAGCCTGGGTTTCCTAAAGAGACGCTTCCAAAACTCTTTGAAGACTGGAAGGTTCCTTATCATGTCGAATTCCAGGATACCTACTCGGTAGTGCTTGAGAAAACTAAACCTGGCAAGTCTTACTGCTCCATTTGCAGCAGAATGAGAAGAGGTATTTTGTACAGGGTCGCACAGGAAAATGGTTGTAACAAAATTGCCCTTGGACATCACCAGGACGATGTTCTTGAGACATTCCTGATGAATGCCTTCTTTAGTGGCCAACTGGCAGGAATGCCGGCCATCTATGAGATAGAGAAGGGTACCATTCAGGTGATTAGACCTTTGTACGCAGTGCCAGAAGAAACCATCGCAACTTATGTCCACGGTCAGGACTGGCCTATTGTTCCATGTTCGCTTTGCGGATCGCAGGAGGGCATGAAACGACAGGAAATAAAGCAGCTTCTTGGAGATCTGAAACAAAAATATCCTGATTTAAAATCCACGTTATTCGGCTCCTTACACCATCCCGATCCACGATTTCTGTTTGATCGTGAACTTTGGGAAGGAGAAGTACCAACAATTAAGCAGACGGTTTAGATTTTAAGAGAAAACTACCTAACTTGATAAGCATTAGAATACTTTTTCCAATCAATTATCAAGTTCACCATGTATTTTTCTAACTCCAAACTCACCACATTTCTGCTATCCCTCATTTTACTTGTCGCATCCTGCGGAAAGAAAGATGGTAAGGATGATTTCAGCAGCGCAAGAAGCTTATATGTAGATTACATCTCCAGTTACACCTCGGGCATAATGTCACGCTCGGATGACATCAAAGTAAAGTTTGCCCGGGAAATTGAAGGTGTAGAAGCCGGACAGCAGGCAGAAGGGTTGTTTAGTTTTTCACCCAGCATTTCTGGTTCGGCCATTTGGGAGGATAAAAAAACCTTAATTTTCTCTCCGTCAAATCCTCTGCCACCAGGGACGAAATATGAAGCTACCCTGGCATTAAGTAAGATTATCCCTGATGTTCCCGCGGACCGAAAGAATTTCAAATTTGTATTTGAGTCATTGATTCAAAACTTTGACCTGTCACTTACGGGGCTGGAGCTTTACAATGCCACCGATCTTACTAAAATGAAGCTTACCGGAGCAATCCTAACCGCCGATTATGCTGAGAACTCCAATGTTGAAAAAATATTAAAAGCGGCTCAGGATGGAAACAACCTTACCATCACCTGGAACCACTCCGGCGAAAACCAACATGAGTTTGTAGTAGAAAATGTTGCCAGAAAAGAAGCTGAAGGTAAAGTGCAATTGTCAATGAATGGTTCCCCCATCGGAGTAGATAAATCTGAAACTCAACAGGTAGAGGTTCCCTCACTCAATGATTATAAAGTGGTGTCCGTTCAAATCAAACGTGTGGGCGGTAACTATATCTCAGTACTTTTCAGCGAACCCATTAGTGAAAAGCAAAATTTGCAGGGTCTGGTGGAACTCAACAACCGATATACGGGATTAAGAATGGTTGTCAACCTCAATGAGTTAAAAATCTACCCAACCCGGGAATTGTATGGTCCTGTTGACCTCAAAATTTACAAAAACCTTAAAAACGTAGCTGGTTACAGTTTGAAAGATGATTACACCACAGAGTTGCAGTTCTCTCAAAACAAACCATCCGTCCGACTGGCCGATGAAAAAGAGGGAGCCATATTGCCTAATTCAAAAGGGCTTATTCTCCCATTTGAAGCAGTAGCACTCAAAGCGGTAGATGTTACCATTGTCAAAGTTTTTGAAGATAATGTATTGCAGTATTTACAGGTCAATCGCATTGGTGGCAAGAGTCAAATGTCCAGAGTAGCCAGACCTGTGGCTAAAGTGACAGTGCCTCTCAATAAGGTAGGTGTTACCAACCTCAATGAGTGGAACCGGTACACACTTGATCTGGCAGAATATATGCAGGCAGAACCTGGCGCCATTTATGAGGTTCGAATTGGTTTCAGCAAAAAACATTCCTTGTATTTCTGTGCAGATTCTGAGGAAGATGAATTGGGTTTGACCGATGAGGATGAGTGGGGACCTGAGGAAGAATCATCTTACTGGGATTATTCAGAAAACTATTACAACAACAATTACAATTGGGAAGACAGAGATAACCCTTGCAGCAGTTCCTATTATGGAGGCAGGAGAACCGTAAGCAAAGTATTATTCGCTTCCAATCTTGGGATCATCGCCAAAAAAAGAGATGGTGGAAAAGTCCATACTTTTGTGACCAACCTGCTTGATACCAAACCACTCTCTGATGTCTCAATAGCGGTTTACGATTATCAGCAACAAGTGATTGGGTCAGGTATAACCAATTCGTTCGGTACTGCAGAAATCGAAGTAAAAGGCCGGCCATATATGCTTGTTGCTAAAAAAGACGGACAGGCAGGGTACCTCAAAATAGACGATGGATCTTCACTTTCGTTGAGCAATTTCAATGTCTCAGGGCAGCAGATCAAAAAAGGGGTAAAAGGTTTTATTTATGGAGAACGCGGCGTTTGGAGACCTTCAGACACGGTTCATCTGGCATTTATTCTTGAAGATAAAACTGACCAGATCCCAGACAATCATCCGGTGATCCTGGAACTCTGGAATCCACTGGGTCAGCTGCATAGTAAAAAAATCAGCTCACAACCTGTGGGTGACATCTATCGGTTTGATATGATTACAGAGTCTGAGGACCCAACCGGAGACTGGATGGCGAAAGTGAGAGTCGGAGGTGTCAATTTTACTAAGACCATAAAAATTGAGACTGTAAAACCAAACAGACTTAAGATCAATCTTGACTTTGGAAAAGAAAAAATAACCGCCCTCGATAATCAGATATCTGGCGATTTGAATGTCAAGTGGCTCACCGGCGCTACAGCAGCTAATTTGAGAGCTGAATTTGAAGTGTTCCTCACTGCCAGGAAAACAACTTTTGAAGATTACCCGAATTTCAGTTTTGATGATGACGCAAAGGAATTTTATGGTTCTACACAATCCATTTTTTCAGGGAGACTCAACAGTGAGGGTTATGCAAAAGTAACCGCTAATATCAATGCCAACCGAAATGCACCAGGAGCACTAACGGCAGTATTCAAAGGTAAAGTCTTTGAAGAGGGTGGAGACTTTAGTATAGACAAGTTTGCTATGCCTTACTATCCTTATAAGCATTTCGTAGGGGTTAAACTTCCGGAAGGAGACCGAAGAGGCATGTTACTCACGGATAAAGACCACAAAGTGAGGATCGTTACTGTAGATGCCAATGGTAAACCAGTAAGCCGAAGTGGTTTGAAAGTGAAATTATACAAACTAAACTGGAGATGGTGGTGGGACAATAGCTACAATGACATCAGTAATTATATTGGGCGAGGATACCGAGACCCTATCCAAACCGACAATGTAAACACCAGCAACGGCGAAGGTGAATGGGATCTAAGGATCAATTACCCTGACTGGGGAAGGTATTATGTTCAGGTTGAGGATCCTGCTTCAGGTCACTCCACAGGTCAGGTGGTTTATTTGGATTGGCCAGGATGGGCTGGTAAAGGTAAAAACGAGATGGGTGGCGCGTCCATGTTGAGTTTCAATATTGAAAAAGGAGAATACAAGGTAGGTGAAGACATCAAGGTATCTTTCCCTAGCACCAAGGGTAATCGCGCCCTGGTATCGCTGGAATCTGGAAGTGAAGTGCTACAAACTTTTTGGGTTGAGACAGAAGATGAGTCTACCTCATTTGCCATTGAAGCAACTTCAGATATGTCTCCGAATGTCTATTTGAACATCACCATGATCCAACCGCATGCTCAGGAAAGTAATGACCTCCCCATCAGACTCTATGGCATTGAATCCATTAAAGTCGTTGACCCGGGAACAAAACTCGATCCTATTCTGCAAATGCCTGATGAGCTAAGTCCGGAACAGAAGTTTACAGTAAAAGTTAGTGAAAGCAACGGGAAACCCATGGCCTATACCCTGGCGGTGGTGGATGAAGGATTGCTGGACCTTACAAAATTCAAAACCCCTGATGCCTGGTCCAATTTCTACAAAAGAGAAGCCCTTGGAATCAAAACCTGGGATGTGTATGACAATGTAATGGGAGCCTATGGAGGAACAATCGAAAGACTGCTTGCTGTAGGTGGTGATGGCGATTTTGAGGAAGAGGAGAAAGACCAAAAAGAAGCCAATAGATTTAAGCCTGTAGTGATGTATGTTGGACCTTTCTTCCTGGAGCGTGGAAAAACTGCAACACACGAACTTAAAATGCCGCAGTACATCGGAAGTGTTAAAACGATGTTGGTAGCCGCAAATGATGGCGCATATGGCAAAACAGACAAAGCAACCCCTGTAAGGCAACCAATGATGATCCTTGCCACCATGCCACGTGTTGCAGGACCAGGAGAAGACATTTTGCTGCCCGTCAATGTATTTGCCATGAACGACAACATCGGAAGTGTGAAACTAAAAGTGGAACCTTCGGGTCTGCTGAAAGCCGTTGGAGGGACCGAAAAAACGGTCAAATTCAGTAAGGCCGGTGACCAGGTGGTGAACTTTAACCTGAAAGTTGATCAAACGATCGGCTATGGTGCCGTGAAGGTTACTGCTACATCTGGAAATCTTACGGCCAACTATGATGTGGAGCTCAATGTTCTTCCAAGAAATCCAATGGTCACCAATGTGGAAGAGAAAGTACTTGATGGTTCGGAAAACTGGCAACTTAGTTATTCACCCATTGGAATTGCAGGTACGAACGAAGGGACCATAGAACTTAGTTCCCTGCCTCCTTTAAACATTGATCAAAGGTTACAGTATCTGATCAGGTACCCACATGGGTGTATTGAGCAAACCACAAGTTCTGTTTTTGCACAACTCTATCTTGATAATCTGACAGAACTTAAAAAAGAGTATAAAGACAGAATACAAACTAACATCAATGCAGCCATTACAAGACTGAAAAGCTTTCAGGTCAGCAATGGAGGGTTTGCTTACTGGCCGGGCAATGCGGATGCCAACATCTGGGGAACGAACTATGCTGGTCATTTCCTGATAGAAGCAAAAAAGAAAGGGTATAGTGTACCACAGTCCCTGATCAACAACTGGGTTAGTTTCCAGACTCAAAGAGCCAATAACTGGAACAGAGATAATTACGATAACGATCTTTCGCAGGCTTACAGATTATATACCCTGGCACTGTCCGGAAACCCGTCAATTGGTGCAATGAACAGAATGAGGGAAGCATCTAATCTTAGCAAAACGGCGAAATGGAGACTGGCCCTGGCCTACGCTACTGCAGGATATTCAGATGAGGCTAAGCAGCTGGTTCAGGACATAAGTTATGAGGTGGATAATTCTGATGATTCGTACCGCTATACCTACGGGTCCAGCACCAGAAACAAAGCGATGATTATGGAAACACTAATCAAACTGGATAGAAAAGCTGATGCATTCAATGTGTTAAATGATATCGCCAAACAAATGGGAGATAGCAAAAGATGGATGAGTACTCAGACTACTGCGTATTGTTTCATTGCTATTGCTCAATACGCAGATCAATTCCCGGTAGAAGAATCTCTGAATGCAACTGCCATTATTGGGGGAGCCACTACCAACGTCACCATGTCAGATTACGTGAGTCAGATCAGTTTATCAGAAGCTGATAAGGCCACTACAATATCTGTAAAGAACAATGGTCAAACCCCGATATATGCGCGTATGATCAGAAAAGGAATTCCACTGGAAGGAGATGATCTGGAAGATGAAAAGAACATAAGAATGACTGTAAAATACCTTGACATGGATGGAAAAGTCATTAATGTAGATAAAATGAAACAGGGAACCGATTTTATGGCCCAGGTAACGATTACCAACCCGGGCATCAAAGGCAAATATGAGGATATAGCCCTGACACAAATATTTCCTAGTGGTTGGGAGATCATCAACAACAGGCTGGATGGAACGGAAAGTTTCTTTAAACAGGACAAAGCGGAGTATACCGATATTCGGGACGACAGGGTGATGAACTATTTTGACATTGCCCCAAATAAAAGCATGACTTTCAAAGTTTTGCTAAATGCTGCCTATCAGGGCAAATATTATCTGCCTTCAGTTGCTACAGAAGCGATGTATGATGAGACCATATATGCTCATAAGGCAGGAAAATGGGTTGAGGTATTGCGTTAGTCCTGATTTGTGTGGATGAAGGGGTTTGAATTGAAACAGATAAAGCTTAATAAATGGTGGAAATGGATATTAATTTCCACCATTTCATTTTTCCTGGTGATCTTACTCATCCCATTGCCAAAACCTCTTTTCAATGCAAACTACTCCACTGTTCTTGAAGCAAGCGATGGTTCATTATTAGGCGCGCAGATCGCGTCGGATGGTCAATGGAGATTTCCTCCTTCAGATTCAATCCCAGAAAAGTTTGAAATTGCTCTATTATTATTTGAAGACGAATATTTCTACCAACATCCAGGAGTCAATCCCATTTCTTTGGTCAGGGCATTACGGCAAAACTTCAGCGCAGGAAAGGTAGTGAGTGGAGGTAGCACAATCACTATGCAGTTGATCAGGTTGGCACGCAATAATCAACCAAGAACGGTATTTCAAAAAGCACTGGAGACGCTTATGGCGCTTAAGCTTGACTTGTTGTACACTAAAGCGGAAATATTAAACTTGTATGCTTCACATGCGCCATTTGGAGGCAATGTTGTTGGTTTATCTGCGGCCTCATGGCGATACTACGGTCGGTCCTCCTCTCAATTGTCGTGGGCGGAAGCATGTGCATTAGCCGTCCTACCTAATAACCCCTCAGCCATATTTCCCGGCAAGAATGAGTTACCATATCTACAGAAAAGGAATCAACTGCTGGATAAATTAATGGCAAAAGGATACATTGATTCAACCACCTGTAAACTATCGAAAGCTGAATCGCTCCCCGGTAAACCCTTAGCAATGCCTGCGCTGGCACAGCATCTGATGTTCCGGGCAGCACAGGAAGGAGTCGCCAATCAGATTGTAAGGTCCTCTCTTAATTATGATCTCCAGTCCAGGGTTAAACAGCTGACGGACCAGCATAGTGAGCAACTAAGCGGAAATGAAATTCACAATGCAGCCTCTATCGTAATTGAGGTGAACACTGGTAGAGTTCTCGCCTATGTTGGCAACACCAACAACCCAGGTGACCATGGTCAGAATGTTGACATTATCACTGCTCCAAGAAGCCCTGGTTCCGTACTGAAGCCTGTACTTTATGCAGCAGCAATGGATGAAGGTTTGATTACACCAAAGCAACTACTCCCTGACATCCCAATGGTTTACAAGGGATTCGCACCGCAAAATTTTGATAAGAAGTTTCATGGTGTTGTTCATGCTGACGAGGCACTTTCCAGGAGTTTGAACGTCCCGTTTGTACACCTGCTCAAAACATATGGGTACGAAAAATTCCATCATAAATTAACACAGTGTGGGATTTCAACCCTCACAAATTCCCCTGATCATTATGGGTTATCGTTGATTCTTGGTGGGGGTGAAACTACCCTCTGGGATTTGACCGCAATGTATGCCAGCCTAACCCGTGTTTTAAAGCGATATCAGGATGAGGAACAATATTACGCAGCTGATTATCATAGCAATACTTATCGGGAAATCGAATGGCCAGAAGGTGTACCCCAGGAAGAGGGTCAAATCCGGGCAGCATCTATTTATTACATGCTGAAAGCCATGCAAAATGTAGCCCGACCAGAAGAATGGACCGGTTGGCAGCAGTTTGAATCCTCGCGTAACATCTCATGGAAAACAGGAACAAGTTTTGGGTTCAGAGATGCATGGGCCATTGGCATCAGTGCTGACTATGTTGTTGGTGTATGGGCAGGAAATGCTGATGGAGAGGGAAGACCTGGTTTAACCGGGGTTAGGTCAGGGGCTCCCCTGATGCTGAGAATTTTTGACTTACTGCCCCGCTCTGAGCCATTGGAGCTACCCAATGGAGTTGATCAACAGCTATGTGAAAAGAGTGGAATGATTGCTTCCAATCTTTGCCCTACAACTCAAATAGCCATTTTACCAACCTATATGTCTGAAGGAAATGTTTGTCATTACCACCAAAAGATTTGGCTTGATAAAACTGAATCTGCTCAGGTCAATAGTTCCTGCTACCCGGTTTCAGAGATGGTAGAAAAAAACTGGTTCACCTTATCAGCAGTAGAAGGTTGGTACTACAGGTCTTATGATCCTTCATTCAAGGAAATCCCAAAATTTCTGGCGTCCTGTCAATCGGATGATAAATCCTCATTTATGGAGTTGATTTATCCTAAGAAGTTCACCCGTGTCTTTGTACCACGGGAACTGGATGGCTCACAGGGTCAGGCTATTTTTGAAGTAGCACACCGAAAACCTACAACCACCATCTTCTGGCATCTCGATGACCAATACCTGGGAAGCACCAATAATTTTCATCAAATGGGCATCAGTACCAATCAGGGAAAGCACCTGCTAAGCCTTGTAGATGAGGATGGAAATGTGCTTCAACAGCAATTCGAAGTGGTCAGCAAGTAACCAGGCTTAGACCAATTCGGGACTTTCATATTGCTGGAGAGAAATTACAAACTCCGTACCTTTATCGGGTTCGCTGAGTACATCTATTTCTCCTGAATGTTTCATGATAATAGACCGAGATATGTAAAGACCCAGACCGGTTCCTTTTCCCGGTCCTTTTGTGGTATAAAATGGTTCGTAAATATTGTTTATGACCAGCTCATCCATTCCGCCTCCATTGTCTTTGAAGGACAATTTCACAATGCCATTACTCACATTCCCCTGAATAGTGATCAACGGATTTTCCTGAGTCTGCAGCGCATCAATACTGTTTTTAATGATATTGATGAATACCTGGTTAAGTTCAACGGCATTTCCCAGTACCTTGAGGTTGGGCTGTAGATTCAAATCGAAAGCCACTTTGGATTGTCCTTTCTTGATGAGGAATACACAGGCGGTCAGTAATTCATTGATGTCCACCACCGCTCTTTTCCGGCCTTCATTTTTTTGTGTCGGAGTAAGGTCGAGGAGGTTTCTAATGATTTGTGTGGCCTTTTGAGCACCATCTGCAATATGATCCAGCAGTACATTCATCTCTTCAAACAGCACTGCATTGTCATTCTCCTGTTCCTCAGAAAGTATGGCTCTAATCTCATTGATGTCTCTTTTTACAGGGCCGATCACCCCTCCTATGAAGTTGAGGGGGTTATTGAGTTCATGCGCCAGTCCGGCAGCCAAAAACCCTATTGAAGCCATTTTCTCTGATTCGATCAATTGATTTTGGGTGGACTTCAACTGGTTGATCGTGTTTTCCAACTCAATATTTCTGTTTCGGATCTCCTCAAAAGCCTCCGCCAATTTTTCCCGTTCCTGATCAATCAGCTGGCTCTGAGCCATAATCCTTTCATTCTGCTCCTTTATCTGAGTATTGGCCAATTCCAGGCTCCTGTTCTTGTTTTCAAGTTCCGCGGTTTGTTTCCTCACTTCTTCAACCAAATACTTCTTAATATCCTGAGACTGTTTGACCCTTGACCAAACAACTATTCCTAAAATTCCCGTGAGCAGGATACTTGTCAGCACAATAAACCAGGTGGTTTTCCATAATGGAGGTGTAATTTCTATGGATAAACTGGCTACCTGAGAGGACCATACCCCGCTTCCGTTGGCTGCCCTCACCTTGAAGGTGTATTTCCCTGGTTCTACTCCGCTGTATATCGCTTCAGGTTGATCCAGGTCTGCCGTATGCCATTCTGTATCATAGCCCTCCAACTTATACTGTATTTTACTCTTACTTCCATTGACCAGGTCTATCGCATTTATCCTGAAGCCAAAGATTTGAATTCTTTCAGGGATCTCCAGTTTATTAAGCTTACTAATGGCCTGTGGAAGGACCGTGGTTTTTTGAGGCAATACCCAGTCATTCATTAATTTCAGGGATTCAATTCTGGGGATCACTTTATTGTCAAGAGGTTTTGTCGTAGACGGATCAAAGCTCACTACACCATTGGCACTACCAAAAAATAATTGACCATCCGCAGATATTGCCACCGCATTGAGATTAAGGAATTCGGAAAGCAAACCATCTTCCCTGTTGTAGTTAGTGACTTGCAAAGGATATCTAGAAAATCGGGTAATCCCCCGACTTGAGCCAATCCATAGAATATCCTCTTCGTCCAACACCAGAGAATTAATCTCATTAGAAGCCAGACCATCTGACATCCCATAGTGAGTAAAAGTGCCGGTTCCAATGTCGTAATGCATCAGTCCACCCCCATTTGACCCTATCCAGATTCCAGAGTTACTTTTGGTAAGGCTGATAATGTCATTGCTCGTCATATTATGGGTCGCCGATTGAAAATGAGTAAACAATTCTCTTTTACCCCGAAATTGGATCCTGCTTAGCCCATTCCGTTTACCAAGCCATAAATCGCCTTCCCGATCCCTGTAAATGCTTTGTACCCTGCCCACTATCAGGTCTGGCATGACAGCAATGAATCGGTCCCCCAAAGGATCATATTTCAACAGTCCGTCCCAGGTACCCACCCATACATTATTTTCTATATCAACATGAATACTTAAAATTCCCATCTGTACAAAATCACTTTTGTCATCATTCTCAGTGAGGTAAGTAGTGATTTGACCGTTTCGGGTTATTTTGTTGATTCCCCGTTCGGTTCCTGCCCAGATAGTGCCATTATTATCTCTGTCAAGTACCGATATATAATTGTTGGAAAGTGAACTTCTATTGCCAGAATTGGTCAAAATTGATTTCACCTGTCTTGTTTCAGTGTGTACCCTATTCAAACCATTTTGGGTACCCAGCCATAAAAAACCTTCATCCAGCGCTACTGAGGTTACATAATTATTGGTAAGCTCTCTTAACCCTTCACTGTTTCGTTGAATTACCGTAAAAGGGAATCTATTTTCGATCCATTTACTAATTCCTCCGGTGGTACCGGCCCACAAAATTCCCTGATTGTCCAGCAACAAGGTCCTTACATGATCACTGGCCAGGCTATATTTGTCATCAACATTGTGATTTAACTTAACCAGGCGATCACCCTCAGCATTGCTGATGAACATGCCATCATCCGACGCAATCCAAATGTTTCCTTCTTCGTCCTGAGTGATATCTTTGACATAATCAATGTCGGGGTAAACCGTGGTAAATTCCAACTTTTGCTTATTCCACCTACCGATAGCCACACCATGATCTGTGCCTATCCAGTAGTTATTGTTAATGTCCTTAAATATTGATTTTACAAAAACATTGGGCAGCTCATTTTGGTAATTTTCAAATGCACCCGACTGCTCTTTAAGTGTGGTTATTCCGTTATCTGATCCTATTATCAATCGACCATTGCCCTCCAGGATCACTTTTACATGGTTGCTTGGTAATTCATTCGATTTGTCCAGCTTGTATTGATACCATTCGGTAAAGGTCTCTTTTTTGATATCAAATTTCAGCAATCCAAGTTCTGACACCCCTACCCACAGGTAACCATTCCTGTCCTGATATAGTGATCTTATGCTTTTATCTAATAATAATTTGGGTGATTGCTGTACATCAAGAAATCTGCTGAATTCCTGTCGGTCTCTGTCGTATTTATTAAGTCCTTTTCGGGTTCCTACCCATAGATTTCCAAAACTGTCCTCAAGGATTGATTGTATCTGATTACTGGCTATCGAGAGAGAATCTTTCGAATCATGTGTATGTAATTCAAACTTCCTGCCGTCATATCTATGTAAACCGCCATCAGTCCCGATCCATAAATATCCAAACTTATCCTGTATCATACAGGAAACGTTCAACCCCCTCAATCCATCCTCATCTGTCAGGTTTTCGAACCTAAATGATTGGGCCATGCCCGCCACATGTATGAAGCACAATGCAAACAAGGCCACCAAGCCCCTATGAATGTCAACCTTTCTCAATTTCCGCTAGCTGTTGATCTTATTTAAGATAATTATTTTCCCCGTTAGTTTCCAGTGTTGGCACACTGAACCCCGTAGCAATTTTCTCCATTTGATTCCTGATTGACAAAAAGAATGTAGTCATCAGGTATTATAGTGTCGTGGCAAGTGCAAAATATGTGTTTGTGCAAAAAATATTGATCGGCATTGAATTAAACAGGCAGATGGGTTGTTGCATTTGGATTGGATAATAATTTTTTTCATGAAAGGACTTCATAAAAACGTTTGGATACTCACATTGGTACAACCTCTGCTAATGTCTATTAGTTCTATGGTTGTATTGGTTGGTGGAATAATTGGATCCTCCATTGCTCCATCAGAAAACCTTGCTACACTTCCAGTAGCCAGTGTAGTAATTGGGACCGCCCTGTTTGTGGTGCCCGTCACGCTGGTCATGAAAAAATATGGAAGAAAGAAAGTATTCCTGTTTGTCACCATCCTCTCAGGATTGCTGGCCCTCCTCACTTCATATGCCATTGCCATTCAGTCCTTTTATCTATTCTGTGCACTTATATTTTTAATGGGAATAGGTGTGGCTACAGTGATGCAGTTTCGATTTGCTGCGATCGAAAGTGTTTCTGCTGCACTGATCCCTAAAGCAGCATCTACTGTACTGGTAGGTGGGATGTTTGCAGCATTTCTCGGGCCTGAACTGGCAGTCAGAGGCAAGGATCTATTGGAAACACCTTTTTCGGGATCGTTCCTTTTATTGGCAGGAGTTTTTGTGGCTGCTTTCCTGATTCTGCTTTTATACAAAAACATTAATATCGAATCCACAACGATACCACAACCGACCAGATCACTTCGTGAAATTTCCAGACAACAGGTATTTTGGGTGGCCATACTTAGTGCATCTGTAGGTTATATGATCATGAGTTTCATTATGACGGCAACTCCGGTAAGCATGCATGTGATGGACGGCCATTCACTGGAAAATACAAAATGGGTGATTCAAAGTCACATCCTTGCGATGTTTGTACCATCGCTTTTCACAGGCCATATCATTAATAAAATTGGTGTTACCCGAATGATGCTTCTTGGGCTAGTGGCTTATTTAATATGTATCGCAATAGCCTATGCAGGACATCATCTCAACAATTACTGGATTTCCCTGATCCTGCTGGGCATTGGATGGAATTTCCTCTTCATTGGAGGGACTACCCTACTGCCAAATTCCTACCGGCCAGAAGAAAGATTCCGGGTTCAGGCGGTGAATGAAGCTGTAGTTATGGGCTCTCAAGCTTTGGCGTCTTTGTCAGCAGGCTGGGTAGTTTTTGCCCTGGGATGGGAAACAATGCTACTTTTGACAATACCAATAGTACTATTACAGATCATCATTATTTTGAATTGGGCGATGAAATCCAAAAAGACCCGTTTACAAACTTCATGAAGCTTTCTGGTGATTTTATGGTAAGCGGTGGTGGAAAATTGGCGGTAATCATTAATTTGCGTCTTGTAGTACCTCAACCTTGTACATGAAAAAACTAGGTAAATTTTTATTGTTCATCAGAGACCTGTTTGTTCGGAGAGAGAAGTTTCGCACTTTTTTCCGCTTATTCATGGACGAATGTATCAAGGTAGGCTTCAAATCAATTTTCATTGTTTCTATAGTCGCTTTTTTTACTGGGGCTGTTACCACTATCCAAACTGCCTACAATCTCACATCTCCATATTTACAGGATTACCTGACAGCACTTGCTGTACGGGATATGGTCCTTAACATAATTCCAACACTGATTGCTTTGATTTTTGCTGGGAAGGTTGGGTCGAATATCGCTGGCGAATTAGGTACCATGAGGATTACTGAACAAATTGATGCGCTGGAAGTAATGGGAATCAATTCTGCACACTATCTGGTACTGCCAAAAGTGATTGCTTCCGCTTTTATGATGCCACTATTGATCATCCTGGCTTGTTTCCTTTCAGTTTATGGGGGATACCTGATTTCAGCCTTAACTGATGTTATCCCAGCATCTCAATACATCTATGGGATCAGGGTTGACTTTAACCCCTTTGTGATCACACTTGCCATCATCAAGGCTTTTGTATTTGGATTCCTGGTATCTACCATCTCATCATACAAAGGATATCATACTCAGGGTGGGGCATTTGAAGTAGGTAAGGCCGGCACACAAGCAGTAATCAATAGCTGTATTACCATCCTGATCTCAGATTACGTGCTGACCCAGTTGTTTGTGGGATAACGATGCACAATTTATCTTGAGTGTCTCGGGTTAAATCACTAAGTTGCTTTTATGGACCCGCTCAATTTGAAGTATTTTTTAATTGTATTGTTTCTTAACTCAGCATCTTTTCAGTTATTCTCTCAAGGCACTGAAAGCGATATTCAGCAAATCAGAGGGTGGTATGCAGAGGTAGAGGGCTTACTAAATGATTGCGAAGAAATCGATCTGGCAGATTATACTGCATTTGAAGTTGATGGCCCCACAGAAATTAAGGCATTCTATCACCCTGAATCCAATAAAATTATAAAAATAGTGATGACAATCTTTCAGGACTGGCACGAAGAATCAAACCAGCATTACCTTAAAGACCACCAGTTATTTTTCACGTTCACTGATGGCTACTTTGCCGATGAAATGTATACTGCAGAGGAGCTGGATATGGATGAAGATCAATATTTTATGAACGGTGGTGAGGCCAAAACCTTAGCCTATTATCAATACAGAACCTACTATAAAAAAAAGGAAGTCATCAGATTTTTAAGCAAAGAGAAGGTCATTGCAGTAAGCGATGACAGGCCCGATTTAAGCAAGATTCCAAATGTCACTGAATCAATCAAAGATGCACCTGATGCACCGGATATTGCTGGACTGGTGGAGGCATTTCTTTCGCAAATAGACGATCACTAGTTCCAGAGAACTCCCTGATTTTTGTCATCCTGAGTGGCTAACGTTTGTTAGTCAAATCTTTGGATGATCTCTATATATTCTTCTTACACCTAATTTTTTATAACCATGGAACTTAAGAAGAATCCGCAATTCGATGTGAATAGACAAAGAGGGTTGTATTTCAGTATTGGATTAATGCTTTCTTTTGGATTAGTACTACTTGCTTTTGAATATCAATCACCAATCACAGATCAACTATTGCAGCCGATTGAAACAGCTATGGATTTCAATGATATTGTTGAAATTCCTCCCACGGAACAGAAACCTCCACCTCCGGCCAAAGTGATCCAACTGCCAAAAGTTGTTGAAGTTTCTGATGAAGTTGAGATCGAAGAAGAGATTGACATCAACCTGGATGTTGAAGTGACAGAAGATATGATCATAGAAGAGGTAATATTCGAAGAAACACCCATAGAAGAGGAAACAGAGGAAATTTTCCTGATTGTAGAGAACAAACCCGTCTATAAAGGTGGAGATGCTGCATTATACAAATATTTAAGTGAGCATTTGTCGTACCCTTCTGTAGCCAGACGGATGGGAATTGAGGGCCGTGTTTATGTTCAGTTCGTTGTATGGAAAGATGGAAGTATCAGGGATGTTGTTGCCCTCAAAGGTATCGGCGGTGGTTGTGACGAAGAGGCTGTCAGAGTGGTATCAAATATGCCAAAGTGGCAACCTGGTAAGCAACGAGGAAAGCCAGTCAATGTCCGAATGGTATTACCCGTTTTCTTTAAGCTAAGTAGCAATCAATCTCTAACAATAAACTGAGTGATATAGGCAATTATTAGTTCACCGCTACTTCTACTATCTGTAATTTTGAGTCATTTTTATTTCCTGAAACAAAAACAATCACATTATCCATTACAAACGGTTCGTCCCTTCTGTTTAGTCTGAGGTGGTTGCCTATGTCAATAGGTTCATTGATCGGCTTCCCATTTCGATCTACAGCCATCATGTAGGTGGACACGTATTTTGAGGGGGTCCATTTTTCCCAAAACAGATAGGTTTCCCCATTTATGGCTACCGCCTTTAACCTGGATACATTGGAAGTTTCAGCATCGTTGTATTTGGTGAGCCACCTTATCCCTTTATTCTCCTGCTCCGACCATCTTCCACCAAAAGTATAGAATCCGCCTTTTTCAGTGATGCCTTTACTCAGGATGACCTCTTCTCCGTACTTCGTGAAATCCCTCGCAACCTCCACATATCCAATGTTTCTGGAGTCAAAGAGGTAACCCCGGGCCCTGGCGTTATTGATTGCTTTTCCACTGGGGTCTGGTTCCCCAACGAAGTAAACCCCATAACTATCTCCAAGATCAACCATGTCCCCGAGTTCAGAATAGGTATGATTGTCATTGGACCATTTATAAAATTTATCTTTCCCTTTGGATATCTCGCTATAAAATGGATAAGAAGTACCAGCTGGACTTTTAGGTGACCGGCCATGAGCAGTTTTGAAAGTGTAAACCAATTTGGATCGCTTTGTATCTGCGATTTTATGCAAATGAATACCCCTGGGATAATTATCACCCAGATCCATCCCTATAAACGCACCTTCCGGATCGGGATAAATTATATTATCAAAGGAATGGCCGGAGGTCTGCCCAAGGTTATCAATCACCTGGAGCGTACTGGCATTGATAGTCACCGCAATTGCACCCTGATGATTTAATCCATCCCGGGATTTATACATGGTCCTGCTAATGATCATACCCAGTTTGTCATCGTTGTAAGCCAGAGATGCACTTTCACTCTCACTAAAATTCCAAATGTTCAAACCAGCTTTGGTCGCATCCAGTTGATTACTGTTTAAAACTTTCCCATTACGAGTAACATGATAAACCCAAACTTGCTTTTTACCTGCCTCTCCAGTTACAACAAGATAATACAGGTTGTTATCCGGGTCCGTAGTGGCAGCAGCAAGCACACCAGATCGAGCGGGTAAGTTTACAAGCGCCATCTTATTTGATTTCATGTCCAATCTGGATAAATTGATTTTTTTACTTTCCTTTTCCTGCCAGATGACATCAAGATCACCCTGGTTGGCGAAACAAAAGAACTGCCTTCCATTACCATACACATTACTATGGGAACCCGGACCACCGGTAAATCCCTTTTCTGTGTCGAAAATTTCACCTTCGATGTTATACCTCGTTTTGTATACTTTCACTTTCGGATGATCAAAAACCAAGGCACCCTCAGCCTGTTCACTTAATTGTGAGTAAATACTTATTCTCTGTTCCCTGGGTTTAATAAAAACCACCACCTCAACGCTGATGTCCAGAGACAATTCATTGATCTTGAGGTATTCCCCGGGTACAATTTTGGAAGCTGGGA
This sequence comes from Cyclobacteriaceae bacterium, assembly GCA_965243755.1. GTDB lineage: Bacteria > Bacteroidota > Bacteroidia > Cytophagales > Cyclobacteriaceae > JANSWY01. The sequence continues at coordinate 82,091 of CBDEVW010000005.1, read as the reverse complement.
CCTCCGCAGCTTTATACATGTTGCCTTCAATAAAAGTGTATAGTTCGTAATCCCTCTTTTGATCAAAACGAAGGTGTATTCGGTGTTTAGAAGCTAAGAATTCTGTCGCCTTAATCTGTGCCGGGCGAAACTGATAGGCTTCACAGCTGACTTTACCATCAGAACTTACAAATCTACCAAGTGAAACGGGATAGTTGGAGTGATTGTATCTGCCATCTGTGTAGCATCCATTGGTAGCCACTTCTGCTGCAATCGCAAGATTACCTATTTTGTCTTCTGGTAGTAAACCGGCACTGCACCCCCACTTCCCTTTGATGATGTCCGTACTCTTTCCAGGCAAAACTTTTTGCTCAACAGATTCAAAATTATACTCAATTAGTGGTGGGTATTTCTGTGCAGCGGCAATCAGTGGAACAGCAATACCTAAAATGAGGGCCAGTAAGTTTTTCATTTTTATGGAGGGTGTGATTGAATATAAAAAATTAATCCATCGAGGAAGAAAATCCTACTTATGCCCTAAAGAATTAAATAGGCACCACAATTTCCCGTCGGTTCTGATCAATGTGATCGCAGAGTTGACCAATGCATTGCCATAAGGATTCATATTTCACCAGCTCGCAATACTCCTTCACAACACCTATGGTTTTAAACTCTTCCTGAAAGTAGTTGTCTAGACTGTCAAATTCCTTTGGGCTCATTCCAGCTCTTAAAATTTTAAGAAAATACCTGAAAAAAAGAATGGTCCTATCGTGTGCGGCCAATTTTAAATATCGCTGGAAATAAACCCTCAGCTTGTTGGCTTCATTTTCATAATCGATCGATCCTTTCAGAGCCAATAGCAGAGTCCTGAGTACAATATAAACCCAATTATATCCCAGCTTATCGGGAGAAATTGCTGCGCAATCTGCATAAAATACCTGCAATCGATCCAGCTCAAACCCCGGTACCTGCTCCCTATCCGGATCACGAATTACCTGATAAATGAAACAAATGGCCGATCTAATGATCCAGGCAGCACGATCCTGGCGGTCAAGCAATGAAAACTGCTCAGACATATGGACATCCACCAGGGTATCTCTGGCCGCCTCGAAATTGCCGGAATTCAATTGCCTGTCAAATAGTTCTGCCATGACTTCAAACCTATTGAAAGCAGTATAAGATGTGTTCTTTAATAAAATCGCAATGGAGTCGTCGGCATCTTCAAATAGGCCCACCGCATTGAAATACTTCACTAAAGAAATGTTAAGCTCCAACGTAAGATGTACTGTTTCCAGGTAATTAAAATCAACCAGTAATTCCTGAATACTTCTGATGGCATTGTACCACTCCTCGGTTTCATGCAAATGGTGATATCGCAACACCTGAATTCTAAGATGATGCAATCGCAGAAATGGGGAATCTACTAGCTTCATGTCTTGCTCCAGTTCATCAGCGTATTGCGCAAATTTTCTACCAAGTTCCAGGGATTGCGATCGAATAAATTTGGTTTCACTCAATGCCATTTCAATCATGCCGCGGGCTTTGTCAATCAACAATTGTTCATGTTGCTTTTTTAGCACCATTTGTTGGTATTTACCCACCTCAGATACATAGCCTTTCAGATAGTAGATTTTCCTCAAACTTTGATAACAGGCCAACTCTACATCAACCAGGTGAAACTTCTCTGCTTTTTTCAGGGCTTTCCAGGTCATTCGTTCAGCATTGTGATAAACATTTACAAAGAGCAACTTTCTGGCAATTGTTAGGAGCTGCTCACACTCAAACTGAACCCTGATGTAGTTTTTTCTATTAATATCGGAATGATTGGCGACCAGGACTAACTCTGATAGTTTTTTGATCAGGTTTCTTCGAAGCATGATGAAGCGCTTATCACCTGGCTCACTATCATAAAGGACACGGGCAATCCTCTTATCACTTAAGTTTTCCTCTGTCTTGAGCTTATACAACTTTCGGAGTTTGGAGCCCTTGGGAAGTAAAAGGTTGAAAGATTTAGGCCGATCCTGTTCTAATATATTTGCTAGTTCCTGTATTAAATCCATTATCACGAATTTACTTTACACCCTCTGCTGTACTGAAATGTTCGCACAATTGATCTGAAAATATCTTTGTAATAAATGAAAATTTCCGGTCAGATACTAATCATTTAATAAATTCATAACATTAGCTGAACAGTTCAAGATCAATGGATTAGCGTTTTCGATTTACGTTCCAGCGGCATTTGTAAATTGAATTTCCTGAACAGGTTTTTAGATTAGCCACACCGAACCTTAGAAACACCAAACCAATGACCGCTAACCTATTATCACTCAAAAAAAAGCTGCTGCTGCTAAGTCTGCTGGTGGCAGGAAGTGCATTTGCACAGATACCCCCAGGCTACTATGATGCCGCCAATGGCCAGACAGGCGAAACATTAAAAGCAACCCTCAACAACATCATCGACGGACATACAGAATATAGTTATGGGCAGCTATGGGATATACTCAAAGTAACAGACAGGGATCCAAACAACTCTAATAATGTGATTGGTATCTATTCCAGGTTTTCTATGGATGCTGCTGCAGAATACGCTGGTGGTGCCGGATGGAACCGCGAGCACGTTTGGGCCAAATCAAGGGGTGACTTTGGAACAACCAATGGCGCTGGTACCGACTTACATCACATCAGAGCTTCGGATGTATCCACCAACTCTGCCAGAGGAAACAAAGCTTTTGATAATGGAGGAACTGTTTACGTGGATGGAGCAGGTAATTACAGCGGAAGCACACCTGCAAAAACAGATAGCGATTCCTGGGAACCTGGCGATGACCAGAAAGGCGATGTAGCCCGCATGATTTTCTATATGGCTGTAAGGTATGAAGGAGAAAATGGCGAACCAGATCTTGAATTAACAGACGAAGTGTTGTCCGGCACTGATAAATCTCCATTTCATGGAAGAATATCTGTGTTGCTGGACTGGCATGCCGCTGATCCGGTATCAACAGAAGAAATAAACAGACATGAGGCCATTTACAGCTACCAAAACAACCGGAACCCATTTATTGACCATCCTGAATATGTTGACATGATCTGGGGATCAGGATCTGGAGGATCTACCTGCACGGAAACTGAAGTAACCTTTACTTTGATTACTGATAACTATCCTGCCGAGACTTCCTGGACACTTGTCAATGGCACAACAACCATTGCATCCGGAAGCGGATATAGTGGAGCGGGAACAACTTATACAGAAACACTATGCCTGAGCGATGGGACTTATGATTTCACCATTTCTGATAGCTACGGTGATGGTATTTGTTGCGCTTATGGAAATGGCTCTTATAGTTTTACGGAAGGTGGGTCAACTTTAATCAGTGGAGGAACATTCGGATCATCAGAAACAAAATCCTTCACCATTGGAACGTCTGGTGGTGGCGGTGGTGGCTCCACACTTTTTATTTCCGAATACATCGAAGGAAGTTCAAATAATAAAGCACTGGAAATTGGAAACCTCACAGGTGGACCGGTGGATCTTTCTTTATACGATCTTAGAAAGCAAATAAATGGTGCCGGAAGCTGGGGATCGCCATTGAATCTCAGTGGTACACTCGCGGATGGAGATGCTTACGCAATCGCTTATTCCAGTGCTTCAAGTACGCTAACAAGCAGTGCTGACCTGATCACCAGCCACAGTACGATGACCTTTAACGGAAACGATCCGATAGGTCTTTTCCACAATGGGACCTTGATCGACATAGTTGGGAACTTCAATGGAGGAAGTACCAATTTTGCGCAAAACACAACCTTGGTCAGAAATTCAAATGCGGCCAATACTAGCTATACCACAAGCGAGTGGGATGTTTATAGTCAAGATACATTTAATTACTTTGGAAGTTTGAATAGCGGAGCTGGTTCCGGAGGGTCGACAGAAATGCCCTCCGGCTACTGCTCCAGTGCTGGTAACAATTCTTCCTACGAATGGCTTGACTATGTTCAAGTGGGATCTTTGGTGAATAGTAGCGGAGATAATGGTGGTTATCAGGATTTCACTACACAATCTGTAAATATTAATGCCGGAAGTACTGTTTCATTTGAACTCAGACCTGGATTCTCTGGCTCAGTATATAATGAAGCTTATCGCATTTGGATTGATTTTAATCGGGATGGCCAATTCGAAAGTACCGAAATTGTAGTGGATCAGGGTCTTACCACTGCCTCGTCCATTGCTGGCTCATTTACAGTGCCTGGAAATGTCAGTAATGGTACTACAAGAATGAGAGTCACTATGCAATACAATGGCAGCCCCGCTTCATGTGGCAGCTTTTCTTATGGAGAAGTGGAGGATTATGCCGTAAATCTCTCTGGAGGAAGTGGTGCCAGAGGAACTGATGAATATATGGCATTTATCAGAGAAGGTATTGATATCACCGGGCTGGAGATATACCCGGTACCAGCTGAGCATGAACTAAATATCATCACACCAGTGGAAACTGAAGGAATTTATCCTATCAAAATATATGACCTCACAGGTAAAAGTATTTACGAATCTAAGGAGATGTCTTTTAGACTACTGCTGACCAAACAAATTGATGTAGCTAATTGGGTCCCTGGAATCTACATGTTGCATGCGGCAGGAAAAACAATCAAATTCAATGTAAAATAAACTGCTGAAAATGTACTATCTCTTTTTAAAAGGCCCGGTGGCGTTACCGGGCTTTTTTTAATAGTCGGTACCGGTAATTGTCCCGCTTGACCTAAAAATTAATTCCTTCTCAATAGGATCAAGCAGCGGATTAATCTTTTCATGCAATGACTGATAGAGGCTTTTGGTAAATGTTTCATTGATAATTACAGGTTCGTTTAAATCGAGTAGCTCAATGTCATCTGCCTGGTTGTTGGTCAATTCCTGCACTGCAGTGATCAAATCCTTTTGCTCCGCTGCTTCTACAAGAATGCAATTAATTTGAATATTCCCTTCATTTTTGATCTTATACTGATAAAAACCGATGAAGTTTGTTGGGTCTGCAACCAATGAGTACGCCCTGTATATTCTGTTTTCAGGCAAACTTGAAGTTAATTGATCACCGTATTTATACTCTATATTCAACCTTGTTTCAAAACTATGATGTGCAGGAACTTTGATCACCTCGAAGTTACCGAGGAAATTATATCCATTATTATCCAGCTCCACATCAGCATAGTAAATGACCTGAATTTTAGAAAAATCCTGTGATTGTACGAATAACGTCAGAAGAACCAGAAGGCAGGTTAGCAGTATATTTCTCATGATTTGAAGGTTTAAGTAATTTGCAATATACAAAAATTAACTGATACCTATTGATAATCAAGCAGTTTGAAATGTAACCCACAGGTTAACTAGAAGCTGCCACCAATCGCCGGAAGACTAGCTCAAATACGCAATTAACTCCAAATTTCGGGACCACATCTTCCTTTTTAGTAGAGTAGCCACTAATTTTACCCTCTACTGCATTAACCCTTGCATTCATAAAGCAACATGTAGTGGATACAAAAACAAAGAACGAGGTACTTGAGGAGTTAGCAGGGTTGTTGAATTCCAATCGCCAAACCATCATTTCTAAAAATCAGGAAGACATAAAGAATTGCAATGGCCTTGATGAGTCATTGATGGATCGGCTAAAAGTGGACGATAAAAAGGTCGACGCAATGATCGCCTCGGTTAATGAAGTGAGGGCCATAGAAGATCCCACTGGTCAACTATTGTATCAATATGCACACCCTGATGGCATGCAGATCGAAAACAGGACTGTCCCTTTTGGAAACATACTTATTATTTATGAGTCCAGGCCCGATGTTACCATTGAAGCTGCCGTAAGTGCTTTCAAAGCAGGAAATAAAATTTTACTCAAAGGAGGCAAAGAAGCCAGGCTGTCAAATCTGTACCTGGTCGAACTATGGCACAAGGCGTTGACTAACTGCAACCAATCAGGTCAATGGGTAACCTATCTTGATATTGACCGTGCAGCCACACAGAAACTGATTTCAGAAAACACCCACAATGCTCACCTCATTATTCCCAGGGGAGGCGATGGGTTAATCAATTATGTAAGGGCAAATACTTCCATCCCTTTGATCGTTAGTGGCCGTGGTAACAATTTCGTTTACATTCATCGGGATGCCGATATGGAAATGGCCATTGACATTGTAACCAATGGCAAGTCAAGATTGAGTGTTTGCAATGCAATTGACAAAGTGCTGATAGATAAAAAATTACCAGACACAGAACGTCATATTTCAAGGTTGGTAAAGGCACTTTCAGATTTGGGCATTGCGGTTCACGGGGACCAACATGTAGTTTCATTAAACTCAGAAGTGACACCACAGAAAGGTCCAGAAATGTGGGATGAGGAGTTCTTATCACCAAACATACTAATTGGTATGGTGGATGGGTTAAATCAGGCAATTACTAAAATCAACCAGCACTCAGGTGGCCATTCCGGGGTAATTGTTTCATCCGATAAAGACACGGCGCATCAGTTTCTTCAGGAAGTAGACTGTGCAGCGGTATACCACAATGCATCCAGCAGGTATACCGATGGTGGACAATTTGGGTTCGGTGCGGAAATCGCCATTAGTACTCAAAAGCTACATTTTAGAGGGCCCGTGGGTTTGGGTCAGTTGGTCACCAACAAATGGTTTATTTCCGGTACAGGCCAAACAAGAAAGTAATGAAAAAGAAGATAGTATTAAAGATCGGAACCGCCACTCTTACTGCAGGAAGCGACCGGATATCAAGGGGGAAGATCGAAGACATGGCCCGACAGTTCATTGCATTAAAGGATGAATATGAAATCATCCTGGTGTCTTCTGGTGCGATTGCCACGGCAAAGCAATTCATTAATATCAGCGGATGGGAAAACATTGTGGCAAGTAAACAGGCCATGTCGGCCATAGGTCAACCCAAATTAATGCAGATTTACTCAGAAGTATTCAATGATTTTGGACTGAAAATCGCTCAGTGTTTGATGACATACCGGGATTTTGAAAATGAAGAGGCCCAGGTCAATACCATCAATACCATCGAAGAACTTTTGAAGCACGATTACCTGCCAATCATTAATGAAAATGATACGGTGGCCACTGAAGAACTGGTAGTTGGAGACAATGACAAGCTTGGGGCGCTGGTAGCGACCTTACTACAGGCAGACCTCCTGGTGTTGGCTTCAGATATTGATGGCGTATTTGACAAAAACCCCCATGTCAACGTAGATGCCAGGCTTATAGAGGAGATTTCGGACCTGTCTACTGTTCAAAGTTTTATTGAAGAAAGGGACAATGGTCTGGGAACAGGTGGAATGACATCTAAATTTCAAGCCGCAGAAATATGTCTTAAGCAAAAGATAGAAATGCGCATTACCAACGGTGGAAACCCTAATTTCCTCGTCAATTGCCTCAATAATAAAATTCCTCATACACGGTTTATACCTGAAGTAGTCACTAAATAATTTGAACAAACCCTTGTTTTAGTAACATCAATTATCTTAATTCGTATACTTTATATACATTATATATAGTATGAGTTATTCCGAATCCATGACCAAAGCCATTTTGGTAGTAATATTTATTTCTGATAAAATCAGAAGAGGTATGTATGAGTTTCTGTCTGCCGGAATCATAGCAGAAACTCTTAGTATTCCCAGACCTACACTGGTCAAAATATTGCAAAACCTGAGCAAGGCTGGGATTATTGAAACAAAAGAAGGTAAGCATGGAGGTATTAGAATGGCAAAAACACCTGATCAATTAACTGTACTAGATGTATTCCTGGCCATGGAGCAGGAAAAGAGCCTTTTTCAAACCAATATTGAAATTAAAGCAATGGGAGATCGACCTGATAGTGCCAAAGATTCCATCACAGGAGTCCTGCAAAATGCTGAAACGGAAATGAAAAAAATTCTTGGTCAAAAAAGGATCATCGATATACTGAACGAAATGAAATAATATTTTTTTTAACCATTACTATATATTCTTTATATATAGTTTAAATATTTAAGTAATATGAAATCAATTAATTCTTTTTTTCTTGGGTTAGTCATTGTTTTTAGCTTACACACACAAGTCAGTGGTCAACATCTAAAACCCCGGTGGAGTGTAGAAATAGACCCTGCAACATTCCTGTTTGAAGGCTATGGTGTACACATTCGGGTAGCGCCCACTGAATCGAACCAATTGTTAATTGGAGCAGGCACGTATGCAATGAACTTTCCAGACATGCTGGTGGATCTCAACAACCAAAACAAAAACAAAAATTGGAATGTGCGGTTGAACCAGGGCTATGGCTTATTTGGAGAGTATTATTTTACAGAAACAAATAATCGCTGGTTTGTGGGAATGCAGCTAAGTACGCAGCAATACAAAATCAATCAAAATGGATCTGAAGGAAGCAAATATACCAACCTGCTCACGATGGGTTATGCTGGCTATTCGCTCCCACTAGGAAAATCGAGGTTTTATGTGAAACCATGGGGTGGTTTGGGATATTCGGAAAAGCTTCGAGGAAGTAACCAGGTTGGTGACCAGAAATATAACATTGCCGCTCTTACCTATTTTATGACCTTACACCTTGGATATCGTTTGTAGCAAACGGCCATTGATCCCAGTCACTGACTGGGATCACAATCCTTTTAAATGGTGTACATGCTCATCAATGATTTCTATTCTCCGGGTTATGTTAACGATATACTTATCAAGTTCTTCCTCCAGTGCTTCAACTTCTTGTTCATATATCTCTCCTCCCGCTTTGCCGTAATTCTTTTCTATGTCATTAAATTTCCCACACTCTGTTCTTAAGAATTTGAGGAACGATAATGTCGTATATTCAACCTCTACTGTATTGATATCGTCAATGGTCGCTTTTGCTTCCTTGTTTTTATCAGTATTGTATTTTTCAATCACGATGTTGTACAACACAGTATCATAATGATGGATTTTATTGAGTAAATCCTTCATTTCGTTACGGAAAACTTTGTTTCGGCAATAGTCCTCTAAGCCATCATAGCTGTCCAGCAACGTAGCGCTCTCTTCCCATTGTGAGGTCAGGTCATCAATGATCTCTACAATATTTTCCTGGTCAGCATCCTGTGCTTCTATTTGAGAACAAAACAGCAACAATAAAAGTGGTAATACGAGTAGTTTTTGGAACATGGTGCGATTGATATGGTTCTTAATTTTAAACTTACAACAATTAAAGAAAAACGAATAGGATTAGGTGTCAATATTTAAGTGTTTCAATGGCCATTAAAATAAAATACTAATTAGTATGTTGCTAAAAGACCTGCTATGAGACTTCAAATATCTTCTAATATAAATTCCACAAATTATACCGATAAAACAAAATCAGGTAAATAATTCACAACATACTACTTAGTATATTATGATTCGTAATTCAAACTAAATTAGGATAAGTTTCTCCAATAAGATTTTCACAGGATCAATAAAATTACATCGAAACCTGACCTGATTGCTCATGTAAGTGAATCATAAAAGCACTATTTTGAAATGACTTTGTTGTGATGTTTTATGTTTCTCTCTTCTGCACGTAGTAAAAGTTGATGCCAATTGCCAATGTATAGGAAAGGGCAAACCAAAATTCCCAGTTCCATTGTTGCACAATGACCAGACCGATGAGCCAAACCAGACTAAAAACAAGAAAGAAACCATTTACAAATAATAGAATATGTCCTACCTTCATGGTAAATAGCTGTTTTAATGGTTACGTCGGATAATTTACATATTTTAAATGGAGATTCCTCATGGCATCTTTTTCAGGAAGCCGGTATTACCGGAGATACATTGATCTGGCGAGAAATTTTGTGCGAGGGTCCCGTTATCAAGGAGGTGGCAAGTGATGAATTCTGGCAACTACGAAAGTCATTCGTAACAGAAGAGTTTGGGCCTGGTTCGGCCAATTACATGCAACTGATTGATGATTTTGAAAAATTACGTCATTTTAAAAATTACGATGAGATCATCCTCTGGTTTGAATATGATTTGTTTTGTCAGATCAACATGATGGCGGTATTAAGTTGGTGCTATAAGCAGCAGGTATTAGATCACTGTAAAGTTTTCATGATCTGTGTAGGCAAAGAGCCTGGGTACAATCGATTGGTGGGTCTGGGGCAAATACCAGTTCACAGATATCACGAATTATATGAAGAGCGCACGGCATTGACAGAACCTTCACTGGCATATGCCAATCAGGTTTGGAACGCTTTTGTGTCCAAAGATGCCAGAGAACTGGAGTTTGCTCTGATGCCACATCCGGTGTTCCAATATCTCAATGGTGCCATAAAAAGTCATTTCATGAGGTTCCCGAACATTCAAAATAACCTGAGCGAAATTGAAGCTGAGATCATCCATAAAATCAACAATCGGCAAGCACAAAATGTAGATGATGTCGTTCGTCATTTGTTACAGTGGCAGGATTATTATGGTTTTGGTGACCTTCAATATTTCAGGTATCTCCGAATTATCAAAGACCTGATTGAGTTTGAAGAGCCTCTACGATTATCTGAAAAAGGTGTAGAGGCCCTGACTGGTAACTTTGATCGTACCAAAAGTGCCGAAATGAATTATGACCTGGGTGGGGCCACAGTCAATGATTTCCGTTGGAACGAATCAGAGGGTCAGTTGGAGCCTGCATAACTATTTTTTGATAAGGTCATCAATGGCTCCTGCGACATCACTATAACTAAATTGATAGCCCTTCTCCAATAATCTTTCTGGCACCACATAACGACTCTTTAATACCAGCTCTGTTTCCGTTCTCCTGATCAATGCGCCAATCTCCAACAGCCAGGATGGGATAGGTAGCCCAAACCAGATGTTCAGTGATTGGCGAAGGTGCTTTTGAAAGGTAGTGTTAGTCACAGGATTCGGTGAACTGGCATTATATATTCCTTCCACCCTGTGTTCCAGGCAAAACCGGATTATCCCAACAAAATCCTTTTCATGTAACCAGCTAACCATCTGATTTCCCTTGCCCATTTTCCCTCCAAGTCCCAGGTTGGTCAGGTGTTTCATCACCTGAAATGCACCATTCTCACCCAAGACAATGGCTGTGCGGAGTATTACCTTTCTTGTATCTGATAATTTGTAGAAATTAAAAGCTTCCTCCCATTTCTTACAGACATCTACGGAGAAACCTTTTCCTATTTCACCATGATCCTCGTCCATTGGTTCATTCAGGCTATGCCTGTAGATCGTGGCGGAAGAAGCGTTGATCCATATTTTCGGAGGATTTATACATTGCAATATAGCCTGACCAATAGCGTGGGTTGCATCAATTCTGGTATTATAAATTTTCTGTTTATTGGAATCATTGTACCGGCAATCAACTGATTTACCATTTAAATTGATGATCGCTTCAGCCCCCTCAAGGTATTTTGTCCAATAACCAAGTTGTTTGCCATCCCATTTAACATGCTTTACCGATTCACAATCCAAATGATGTTTCCTGGTCAGTACGATAATTTCATCTACTTCATGAGACAGATATTTTATCAGCAATTGCCCAAGAAATCCGGTTCCTCCGGCTATGACTATTTTATTCCACTTCCTCATGACAGTAAAATCATTAAAGCTATTAATCTGTAAATCACCCAACTTATTGAATACAATATGGTTGACATTCCTAAGATTTCCAGCCTCCTTTTATGTTCCAGAAACATGCATGTCACTACCATCATAAAGTAACCTATGAGTATGAGTTCAGGAATCTGAATTAGTTTAGCCACCAAAATGACTGGTACGAGCATCAACGATCCCATTAGTGAAACAGTCATTAGATTTCCCAGGTAATAAATGGTTTTGTCGCTTGAAAATACCCCTGAAATTGCACCCATGACTACAAGCTGTCCTAATGAGACCAATGACTCAGTCCAAATCCCTGAATGGATCAGTTCTGCAGGCAACAATACCGAAAACTGAGCCAACACCACTGTGGTCAGGACCATTGCGAATATCAGGTATGCAATTCTGTATTTCCAGCTGAATGATGGACTACACTGATCATCTTTCTCAAAGCGTTTCCCCGGAATGATTACTTTTCTGTTATAGGAAACAAATGAATACAGTCTTTTTACGAACCATCTAAACCAAACTGCCCTGAAAAGCACTCCCAAAAACGAAAACCGGTGTGAGATGATCTTCAATAAACTTTCGATACCGTAGGTAATCTCCCCACTTTTAGTATTGATCAATGGAATCTCGTTGAAACTTCTTTCTGTGTCCAGTTGCTTCCATTCACCTTCCGACAATTCTTCGAATGACTTACGTCCACCATTCTCAAGAAATCGATGTTTGACAAATGCTCCTGTATACAACTTACACATGGGACATTCATGATCATAAATAATGGTATGATCCTTTAAAGTTTTCATCATTAGCGTGGTTGAGTGATTTTATCTTGCCTGGCCCTGCTCCTAAGTTTGAAGAATATGAAGAGATTGAAAAAATGCATACCTCCAAGTATGAGTATGATAGCGCCAATTTTAACACTCAAGCGCTCAATCACGTCCTGAGCCGTATGCAACATGCCAAAAACACGAAGTGTGTAAACTGCATATCCGATGTTGATGAGGTAAAATCCAATCAATAACAGCTTGTTGACACTATCCGCCAATTCATCATTTTTGTGAAATATATCAATCAAAAATATGCGACCATTCTTGTGTAAGGTTTGCGCTACCCATACTGTTAACCCAACCGTCATTGGTAGATAAATCATGTACAATAAAATAGTGTAGTTCATAATCGTTTAATTTTCAGTTAATTCATTACTTTCAGAATTTTTTGAAACTTATAATCAAAAAAATATTATTTCTTAAAAAAGCCAATTACTTTAAGTAACCAGTTCTGACGGGAATTCATGAATAGTTCCAGTGTCTTGTCTGCCTGTTCAGCGAAAGTATCAATGTCTCTGGTGACGGTTCTGAATGCGTCAACCTGCATTCCATCGCCTTCCACTTCCCCTACCTGCTGCAATATCTTTCTGATCGGTTCCAATTCTCTTTTCTTTCTTTCCCTGGCTACCTGCTTTGCCAGCTCCCAAATGTCCTTGTCTGATTTGAAATATTCCCGTCTTTCCCCGGCTTTCAGTTCTTTTTCCACCAATCCCCAATCCATTAGAGCCCTGATATTCATATTGGCATTTCCCCGGCTGATCTTAAGTTCTTCCATGATCTGCTCCGCTGAAAGTGGCTCGGTGGAAATAAGCAGTAAAGCATGAATTTGTGCCATTGTCCTGTTGATACCCCAACTTGACCCCAGACTGCCCCATGCCAATATAAACTTCTCTTTTGCTTCCTGATATTGCATACTGTCTTAATAACGAAGGTAAGTAAAACAATATTTCTGAAGTTTCAAAATTTATTGAAAGTTAATTTCTACTACCGTCCTCTTAGAAGTAATCTTTCATTTACTGGCATGAAAGCATATTTTTTATTAAATAATAGGTGCGAACACAACCAGTACCTAAATATCACCATGACCGACCTAATACGTGCTAAAACGCTTTGGCTACTGTTAATTTGCTGTCCAATATTGCTAAATGCACAGGACCTTAGCAATATTATCCGTCCTGAAGTCATTGTGAAACATCCAAAAGTAAGCTTCGATGGTACACAAATGGTTTTCATGGCAGATTATGATGGTCGATCCAAGCCATATATCAGCACAAATGTGAATGGTCAATGGTCTCCCCCTCAACTCATATTTTCCAATGATATTAATGGGCTATACTTCTTTTCGTATCCGCAATTAAGCTTTGACAACAGGAGAATTTATTTTTCCGCAAAAACATTCAGCACCAGCTGGGACATTTATTATAGCGATTTGATTAATGGCTCCTGGAGTGAGCCCCAGCCGATCTGGGGTGAAATCAATAGCAATCTGGATGAAGAGGCGCCTGCGGTTTCACCCAATGAAAAAATCATACTTTTTACCAGACCGACAGCTCCTGAAGAAAGGTCTGATGAATATTGCCGTGTCTTATATATCACAGAATTAGATGAGACGGGTCAATGGTCTGAACCGCACAAAATGAGTGTGGAATACAACATGGGTTGTGAAATTGCACCTTACTACAGCACAGATAATAAGACATTTTATTTTTCATCAACGAATGATGTTATGGATGCCGAAGGGAAACGGGTATCAAGAAAAATATTCAACATCTACTGGGCCAAAATTGATGGGTTATACAAATTCAATCCCAAGGTGATCCCGGAATTAATGAACCCCGATGAACATCAAAGCGCAGTTTCTATCGATAGGAATGGTTTGCTTTACTTTGGCCAGGGAGATATTTTTAAAGCAAATGATAAAAAATGGTATTCAGCAATAGGTTATAAGCCTGTTCCTTCCTCATTTGCTCCGGAACCAAGCACTTTACTTTCAGGTACTATATCTGACACAGAAGGTAATTTCCTTAATGCAGAAATCTCCATCATCAACCCCTACACCTCCAAAGTTTTACAAAAAGTACAAAGTAATGAAGAGGGTTATTACCAGGTCTTTGTCCCTTCCAATAACCAATTTTCGGTGGTAGTAAGAAAAGAAAGCTACTCTACCCAATCAAAACTGATCAATACTGATACTCCGGACCTCAATGCCAACTTTAGTTTATTCCCAGAGGTGAATTTTCGATTCAATGTGTTTGACAGTGAATTTTATTTCCCCCTTACAAGCAGTGTCTCCATCTACGACAGCACATTTCAGGAGCTGAGAAATTATGAGATCAGCAATGACCCTAATCAAAATGATAGAATTCAAATTCCATTGGGGCAAAAGTTATTTGTGATCTTCAACACAGAGAATTACCACCCGGATACACTTAGTTTGCCCTTCGATAAGGAAGTGATATTCAGTGAGTTTGATTTTGATGTTGAGTTGGTCAGAAAACTCAAGAACATGGAATTCTTATTTACCGATGATGCAACAGGGGAAAACCTTGGTCTGGAGGTGACTGTCTACAATGTCACCAGAAACGAAAAAACAGTACGTCAGGTAAAAGATGGCAAATTGTCCTTAAACCTGCGTGATGGAGAAGTTTATGAGATAAGCAGTTCAGCTCAGGGATACAGTTATTTCTCCGCACAATATGATCTTACCGAGGAGGAGATAGCTCAGGACAAGGTGATAGAAACCAAGTTGAAATCCATCAAGAACAGCTCCATAGTTTTGAATAACATCACCTTTGAATACAATTCTTTTGACCTGATTGCAGAATCCTATGCAGAACTCGACAAACTGGTCAACTACCTTATGGAAAACGAGGGGTATAAAGTTGAAATTGTGGCTCACACTGATGACAAGGGTGCTGAATCTTATAATCTTCAACTGTCCCGGTTGCGTGCCGGATCTGTCATGAATTACCTGCAGGATCATGGCATATTAAGCGACAGATTGATCTCCAAAGGTTATGGTGAATCTGTTCCGCTATTCCCGAATGATTCGGAGGAAAACAGGGCTAAAAACAGACGGGTTGAATTCAAAATACTAAATGATGAATAAGATTTATTGCTCAATATTATTCCTACTCGCAATTATTTGTTCTGTCGATGGTCAAAATAGTCAGTACGAAGAAATCCTGGCCTCTAAATCTACCCAGTCCGCTGAAAATTATTACAAAGCGCTGCTGAAGTTTCAAAATGAATACCCTTTATGGCCCAATGTCTACTTTAAACTAGGAAATGCACAGCTAGAGATATTTAA
This sequence comes from Cyclobacteriaceae bacterium, assembly GCA_965243755.1. Classification (GTDB taxonomy): domain Bacteria; phylum Bacteroidota; class Bacteroidia; order Cytophagales; family Cyclobacteriaceae; genus JANSWY01. The sequence continues at coordinate 66,362 of CBDEVW010000005.1, read as the reverse complement.
ACAACTCGATCCACTAGTTGACCGGAGCTCATCGAGGCAGTATATCGCCAATGTAAAAACCAACTACAGCCTGGCCAAAAACTATGTAGACGAAAAAGAGATCACCAGGAACTATGAATGGTACGAAATGCCTAAAATTAAAAATAAGGATTCCCTGGTCATCCTAGTGAAAAATAAAGTTGATCAAAACTATGCGAATTCAATTGTATATGCTGATAACTACGAAAAACTGGTTCATCACTATGACCTTGCTGTAAAAAATTACCTGGAAGCCCGGGAAATATTTATTGATATCAACACCAGGGCTGAAAACCTTAGGGAATTGTTCCTGACCGCAGACGAATCTCTAAAAAATGAAGTAAAAACATGTGGTGAACGGTTTGATTCCACCTTGTACCACCTTGACCGATACAGGAAAATTTACCAAACAATGCCCCATTACAAGATTAGAAAGGTCAACGTAAATCTTGTGAAAATCGATTACTACCGAATGAATGGTATTACGCCAACCAATTTCTTACTGGATAATCTCGAACTATGGAATTATAAGGAATGGTCTGAAAATTTCCTAAAACTGATCAGAGAAGAGGTAGACGGCCTGCAAGTACAGTTAAGTGAGGCATATGCCAGGTTTAAACAACTCTCTCAACAAACAATGTCTGGTGATGAATGTGTGCAGGCCAATATCAACGAACTAAAACTACAGCGTCTGGCCAATATTGTGAGCAAGTACGACAACCAGTCACTTCTCATCGATTTGTTTAAATATCAAATAGCCAAATTGGAATTTGGCAACCAGGTAGTTTACGAAAAAAATTGCAATATCAGCAACCAGGCCCCCTCCGATAATTTGATTTCCAGAAAAGCCAGAATATTACAAAACCTGTTCAACTCCTATCAAACAGCCGACAGTTTGTGCCAGGTCATGTCCTTATCTGATCATGGTACTGCTTCTTTCCAATGGTTTTTTGATCGGCACCTGGGTGGTACCAGTGGCATCAATCAATTCATCGCAAACCAGCAAGAACAGAATGCTGATGCAATCAAACAAAACATGATCCGAATAAAGTCTCTGCGGGATCAGCAATTTTACAGAAACAGCTTTCAGCCAATAAAATTAAAATTAGTTGGAGACACCCTTACAAACGAAACATTAGTAGATGGTCAATGGATTACACTTACCCAACGGATTGAAATTGATCCATCCTATCAGATATTCTTCATTGAAAAATCAAATCAAAACCTTATTGCCGGAGTGAAGCAAATTGAAGACATCTTCCGAATAATTTGGGAAGAGCCTCTGCCCTCTGGGCAAAAAGCCAATTTTTATAAGATACTTTCAGATAGTTCACTAATAATTTCGGGACAATCCAGGGGAACCTGGCTGAAACATCTTGGTTTTCTGGGAGGCAAAAGGGCTGATCTTCGTATCTCGGAAACGAACAAACTACAGAATATCTACTTTAATGACTTGTTAAAAACTTACACGCTAATTCAGGAAATCAGCTATGATAGTCTGACAAATGACGGGAAATACAGGCTGATGAAACTAAACTCTGCTGGCAAGGTGTCGCTAAGGAAGGATATATCCCTCAAAGGTAAGTTCATCAATATGGTCTCCCAGGAAAATGCCTATTGGTTTTTTTCATGCGAAAACATCCCCGAAGGCAGCAATATCAACGTGACTTCTTTCGACTGGCAATCGATGCAACAGCAAATAGCAATGAGTTACCAATACTCAGAAACACTAAGGGATCCTATGGTCATTAAAAATGATAACCTGACCCTTACTGTAATTGCGGAACTCGACAATCCAACAAAAATGACCTATTCACTAATTGACTATGAAGGCAATAAAATACATGAGAAACAACTTTAGGCTTACCGCTTTCTTATTATTGGCTGCCTGGAGTCAGGCAAACGCTCAGGAGCAACTGGATTTTAAACAACAGGTACAAAAAATAGATGACTTAGTAAATGAGAAATCCATGTCAGAAGCACTGGAAGAAGTAAATCTGTTGAAGGAAGCCATTAAGAACACATCTATAGAGAAGGAGGATTCCGTACAACTATATTTCTCCTCGAAGCTGGCCCTTATTTACTTCGAATTGGATCAATGTGATAGCGCCATTTCAAATGCCCATGAAGAAGTACAACTCCGCACCAGAATATATGGCGATGAACATCCCCAGAAGCTGGCTTCACTTCGAAATCTGGGAGTGTATCAGCTGAGCTGTGGGGATATAGAAGCCGCTAAAGAATCACTAAAAACCTGTCTGATCACACATCAAAATAAACTTAACAGAATAGATCAACTACTCCTGCTTACCATGGACGACCTGGCCTTCTCTTATGGCAAATTGGGGATGATTGACAGTGCAGGCCATTATTATGACCAGCTACTTCAGCTGTTGGCTTCTAACAATGCTAAAAACAATTTCTACTACCAGGTGATGGACAATTACAGTGCCTTACTTTCAAATTATGACAGATTTGACCAGGCCGCAGATTTCTTTGATGAACTATCCACCTATAAATCAAATCAACCTCAATTTGAAGGTTTTTTAGGGGACTACTACAATATTTTCACCAGTGTACCCGATTATGGTGGTGCACTCCGTGTCTGCGAGATGCTACTTGATCATTGTGAATCAAAAAATTGTGATGCTAATGAGTATTCCAGACAAGGCACCCAACTTAACGCTGCAAGGCTGAGTGTTCTACTTGGACAATGGGCTTCTGGGGGAAAGTATTATGACCAGGTGCTTCAAAATTATTCAGGTAACCCCATGGAGGAAATTAAGGCACTAATCGAAGCTTCTGAAGTCGCTCGAATATTGAACAATAATGAAAAACAATTTAACCTCTTATCAAAGGCGCTGGATAAACACAGAAAACATAATCTTACGGACAGTTCGTCATTCTCTCAAACAGTTTTTAGGCTTGGAAATGCCCTAACGACACTTGGAAGATTTCAGGAAGCTGACGATGTATTCTCTAATTATATCAACGACCTATCCTCATCATCTGGTGCCGCTCCCCTGATGCTTGCAAAAGCTAATCAAGCCATCGGGAATCAACGGTTTTTGCTGCAGAATTTTAAGGACGCTGATTTCTATTTCAACAAAGCAGAACAGATTTTACGAGATAATGCCTTATTAAATACTAAAGAGGCTGCTTCCATCAAAAATAGTAAAGGAGCACTGTTTGAATCCCTGGCCAATGTTGATGCCGCTGAATCCAACTACCGGGAAGCATTGTCAGTAATTGAAAATCAAAAAATAAATGCTCCCAGTCTTAAGATTGCTCTCGCTTCAAATCTTGCCAAGGTCTTAATGAAAAATAAACCAGAAAGCGATTCGATTCTAATGCTGTTAAGCCATGCAATTGGGTGGCAGGAGCTGTCTACAGGGCAACTACATCCTGGTTATGCGATATTAATTGCCAATCGGGCAAAATACTTCCATGACAAACAAAATTATGCCCAGGCAGAGTCCGATTATCTGAAGTCTCTGGGGCTTCTCGAACAAACTGTTGGTAAGAACCACCCCGATTATTTGAGTAATGCCTCGAACCTGGGTTTGCTTTATACCGATAAGGGGCAGTTTGAAGAAGCAGAAAAATTCCTGCGAGAAGCGAAAGAACTGTTTGAAGAATATTATACAAAAGATCATCCAGGCTACCTGCTAACCATTAACAACCTGGCCAAACTATACACAGAAACTGAAGCATACAGCAAAGCGGAAGTGCTACTTTCAGAAATGTCAATCAGGCAAATTAAGCAGATCCGTAACTCTTTCAGCTACTTATCCGAATCTGAGAAAGAACAATTTGTAGCTGAGAAAAGAAAATTTCTTCAGAATTTCAAAAGATACATCATTGCCAGAGGACAAAATGACCCTGACGCCTTGTCCAAATCAATTATTAAAGACTGGTATAATCTGGAACTGGCAACAAAGGGTATTCTGCTCAGTTCAACCAAACGGGTTCGTGATGGAATTTTCGAAAGCGGGAACATAGAGCTCATCACGCTGTTCTCTGAATGGACAATGCTTAGAAAGCAGATTGCAGACATGTCTTCTTTAAAGGCTTCCCAGTTGAAAGATAGTCAGTCAAAAATTGCTGAACTGGAACAAAAGATTTCTGATATTGAAAAAGAGCTCTCACGAAAATCATCCGATTTTAATGAATCGTTCACTGATCAGGTCGTATCATTTGAAGCGGTACAAAGTGTGCTTCAACCCAATGAGGCAGCAGTTGAAATTGTCAAGACTGATCTTGACAATGACGCGATCTATGCTGCCCTGGTGATTACAAAGCACCTCGATTATCCTAAATTGATTTTTGTTGGCAATGGGGATAGATTGGAGAAAAATGGATTCTCTTACTATAAAAACTCCATCAAGTATACGATTGAGGATGATGTCTCTTATCAAACCTACTGGAAGCCCATAGATCAATTTTTACTGGCCAATGGTATTACAAAAATCTTTTATGCCCCGGATGGAGTGTATCATAAAATCAGCCTGGCCACCATCTATAATGCGAGCAATAAGGCATTTTTACTAGATACCTATCAAATTGTACAACTTACCTCCACCAAAGATGTAACACAAACCATTCGGCTACCCTCTCAAATGTGGGATCCAAAGAGCTCTACTTACCTTCTGGTAGGACGCCCACATTATGACCTTGATGGGATCCAGGATGAAGCGATGGAAATAAAGACAAGATCCTTTAACATCAGCAACCTTACAGATCTGCCCGGGACTGAAGAAGAAATTAAAACTGTTGCCGGGCTGTTGCAAGAACAGGGCGTTAGTTTCCAGCAATTTCTACATGCAGAATCGAATGAACAAAATGTAAAGGCTAATCTGGGATATGATGTAATTCACCTGGCGACCCATGGATTCTTTCTTGACGAATCTTCCATGATCACTTCGGGTGCAAAGCTGGACCCGATGTTATACTCCGGGCTTCTGTTCGCTGGAGCAAGTGACCAACAACTCAAAAAGAATACTGGTGAAGATGGCATCCTAACTGCCTTTGAGATCATGAATCTGGGATTCTCGGGAAATAAAATGGTCATTCTATCTGCTTGTGAGACCGGACTTGGTGAAATCTCGGCAGGCGAAGGAATTTATGGTTTACAACGTGCCTTTTTTGTTGCAGGCACAGAAACCATCATCATGTCTCTCTGGAGTGTGGATGACAAGGCTACCAAAGACCTGATGACCACATTTTATAAAAATCTCCTTAAAAAGGGTGATAAGCGTGAGGCCTTTGCAGAAGCACAGAAAAAAATCAAGAAACAATATAAACACCCGTTTTATTGGGGCGCATTTGTTATGATTGGAATATGATAAAAATGTATCACTGCTACTCTTAAACTTTAATGCTGTAATGTTTAGCACTTTTGTCTTTCCTTGATGAATCCAATATAACTATACCCCTTTCAAAAAGGTCGAATGATGCTTTTACATTGTCGTCAGCTATTATTTTATTCCAGGCATTATGCATGCCCTGGGACCAATTGATGTCATCAAATATAATCACTGCTTTTTCAGATACATACTTCAGGACTTGCTGGTAATATTCAATAGTGGCCTCTTCCACGTGATGGCCGTCAATAAAAGCGAAATCAACTGGTTCATTTTTTTGCAAGACACCTTCCAGGGTATCTGAGAATTTCCCTACAATAATCTCAAAGTTGTTGTAACCGCATTCCTCAATGGTCTTTTGTGCCACATTTGCAACCTCCTGGGCTCCCTCTAAAGTTAGGTATTTTCCTTGGCCATTAAGTTTAAGTGCTTGTATTCCATAAGCGGCCGAAATGCCGGAACTTGTCCCCAGTTCAAGACAAACCCTGGGCTGAAACTCCCTGATCAACCTGAACATGATTTCACCCATCTTTTTGGAACTTACAGGTAAATCCCTGACATTTTTTCTTACCCAAACACCATTATTGATGTCATCCCCGGAGTGTGAATCATGTACGCCAGCACCAAAATCCTGTACATTGACAGTTTCTGTTGAACCCTTTAGTTTATCACGGAGCGACTCTATAAGAGCAATTGCCTCTAATTCCTCTGAAGAGTATCCATTAAACCGCCGCAGACATCTGATCAGTCGTGATTCATCTGGGTGATGGTTAAGGAATTTAGATCTTAATGTACTAAACACGCTTCTGAGCCTGTGCTTTATCCTTCTTTTTCTTTTGCTCATAATTTATTGAAGTAAATTTTAGCCTGCTCTACCACCTTGCCAGACAACATCAGAGCAGAAATCATTGTTGGGAATGCCATTAATCCGTACCCTACAAATACGATGTTTACCACAAAATCCAAACTGGATACAGATCCTACTAAAATTAGTGCAATGTACCAGTAGTTGAATAACTTACCGTATTTCGCACCTATCAAAAATGAGAGACATTGTCTACCGTAAAATGCTAAACCAAATATTGTGGTAATGGCAAAAATTACAACACAAGTCACCAGAATGTAAGGCCCTATTACAGGTAAGCTGGATTGAAAAGCACTGGCTGTTAAAGTAATCCCATTGTCGTCTCCAGTGTTCCACACTCCGGTGATCAGTATTACCAACCCGGTCATGGTACAGATCACCAGCGTATCAATTGCCGGACCCAACATCGCTACCAACCCTTCCCTCACCGGTTCTTTGGTCTTGGCGACACCATGCATCATGGGAGCTGTACCTATTCCTGCTTCATTTGAAAATGCTGCCCTCTTTGCACCTTCAACTACAATTGCTCCAAAGGCGCCTCCAAGTGCAGCTTTGGCAGTAAATGCATCTTCTACAATAAATAAAAGAGAAGGAATGATGTCCGTAGCATTCATCAAAAGAATGACAACTACACTAACTACATATAATACCACCATTGACGGTACCAGTTTGGAGGCTACACTCCCAATTCTCTTAATTCCACCAAGAATTACCAATGCCACCAGCACTGCAATGATTACTCCCAGTGTAAAATCCAGTTGAAAACCACTCTCAAAACCTGCCGGGACCAGAATGACATCTTTCATGACGGCAATCATCTGGTTGGTCTGAAAAACAGGTGTAGAACCAAAAAAGCCGGCGACACAAAAAAATATTGCCAGGGGTTTCCACGATTTACTCAATCCCTCTCTGATGACATACATGGGTCCACCCTGCACCTCCCCTTCGGAATCCTGTCCACGGTACATCACGGACAAAGTACATGTGAAAAATTTGGTAGCCATACCCAGAAAAGCGCTGATCCACATCCAAAACATCGCCCCAGGTCCACCTGCCGCAATGGCCAATGCCACGCCACTTATGTTACCCATCCCAATAGTAGCGGCTAACGCCCCGGATAAAGCCTGAAAATGATTAATCTGACCAGGATCATTAGGATCATCATATTTTCCCCGAAGTACATTGATGGCATGAAAAAAGTGTTTGAACGGGATAAACCTTGAATAGATCAGGAAGAAAAGTCCACCTCCAAGTAATAAAATCAATAATGGAGGTCCCCAGATAAAAGGGACAGCATCAGCTACAAATTGTTCAATGGAACGCATGAATTTTAGGTTTGGTAGGCGCTAATTTAATTGAGATTTATCCAATAATGGTTCGAGGTATTTCCATACGGTCTCCGCTACAATTTGATGGCCTTCTTCGGTAGGGTGTATACCATCAGGTAGATTTAAAGACGGCTCACCTCCCACCTTATCCAAAATAAAAGGGATCAACGTCACTTCTTTGGCCTTTGCTACTTCCGGAAAAATTGCTCTGAACTCCGATGCATAATCAGGGCCCATGTTTGGCGGCACTTCCATACCCGCCAATACTATTTTTACATCAGGGTTTGCTGATCTTACTTTATCAATGATTGATAGCAGATTCTTTTTTGTTTCTGGCACTGGTAGTCCTCTCAGGCCATCATTACCCGCTAGTTCCAATACAAATATTTCGGGGATCGTTCGTAATACCCAATCAACTCTTGATAACCCACTTGCTGTGGTTTCTCCACTCAGGCCCGCATTGATCACTCGATAGTTGTATCCCAATGAATCCAACCTACGCTGGATAATTGCGCTAAAGGCATCTGACTGATCAATACCATAGCCGGCAGTAATACTGTTCCCAAAAAACATGATCACTGGCTTTTCAATATTTTTTGATTGCTTTTCGTCTGTATTGACAACAGGGGACTTGGGTGGTTTTTCCTGCGTACCTGAACAGGAACTGCCCAGCAGGTAAAGAAGGAGAATAATGGGTATTAGTTTATTCATCCCGCTATATTACCAAATTCTGAAATAATTTGAACTCATAATCGGTTATTCCGTTGTATTTTCGAACGATTCCTTTATTTAAATTAAAAGAATGTCATCTATTTTATCCGTTAAGGATCTCACCAAAATTTACCAGGGCAAAAACAACAATGCCTTGACCATATTGGACCAAATTAACTTCAGTATCAACGAGGGAGACACTTTCTCCATAGTAGGGCCAAGTGGCAGTGGAAAAACTACTTTGCTCGGCTTATGTGCTGGCCTGGACCAGGTAACTTCAGGAGACATTGTCCTGAACAACATTAAACTTTCCGCGCTGAATGAAGATGAACTGGCTCAGGTAAGAAACCAACATGTTGGGTTTATCTTTCAGAATTTCCAGCTAATTCCAACACTTACTGCATTAGAGAATGTAATGGTCCCAATAGAACTACGAGGTGAGAAGAATGCAAAAAAAACCGCGCAACAATTATTGGAACGTGTAGGGCTTGGCGACAGAGAGGATCATTATCCGGTTCAGCTTTCCGGCGGTGAGCAACAACGGGTTTCCATTGCCCGAGCATTCTCTAACAACCCAAGCATACTATTTGCAGACGAACCTACCGGTAACCTGGATGAAGAAACCAGTCATTCCATAGAAAACCTGTTATTTGACATAAATAAAGAATCGGGAACCACACTGGTGATTGTCACCCACGACCTGGACCTTGCCGCAAAAACAAACCAGATGATCCGGCTCAAAGGAGGTAAAATAGTCAACAGTTAATCGCACCGAATTGGATACAAAGCTCAAACCACAACAAGTGAATTACTCCAGATCATGGTTATTTAAAATGGCCTGGAGAGACAGCAGAAAAAACAGGGGTAGGTTGTTCATATTCATCCTTTCAATAGTCCTTGGTATCTCCGCCCTTGTTGGGATCAACAGCTTTAAGCTTAGCCTACTCGATGAAATTGACAACCAGGCTAAAACCCTTCTGGGAGCGGACCTTAAAATCAGCAGCAACAAACCTTTGGACCAGGGAAGAGCAAAATCATTGCTGGATTCTATTGGTTCAGAAAAATCTATGGAATGCAGCTTTGCCTCTATGGTGTACTTCCCCCGTACTGACGGTACGCGCCTGGTTCAGGTCAGGGCCCTGGAAGGAAACTATCCTTACTATGGGAATTTCGAAACCACACCAAATAAGGCTGCCAATACCTTTACAGACTATCAGACAGCCCTGGTAGATGAAGGTGTAATGACGCAATTCAATGTTGAAATAGGAGATGATGTAAAAGTTGGTAACTCGGAATTCAGGATTGTTGGGAAACTAAAGAAGGTGCCTGGCCAAACAGAAATCTCAACTACCGTAGCTCCGATCGTTTACATCCCCTTGCGATACCTTCCTGAAACCGGTTTACTGCAGAAAGGGAGCAGGATCAATTACTCAGCGTATTTTAAACTTGAAAATGACAGTATTGAAATTGTTGAAGGCTATAGAGAAGCAATACAAAACCTGGGATTGAATTTTGAGACAGTTGAAGACAGGAAAGAAAGTACGGGGGAAGCTTTTAGTAATTTAAGTGACTTCCTCAATCTGGTAGCATTTGTTGCCCTTCTATTAGGATGCATTGGAGTTTCCAGCTCTGTGTATGTGTATATAAGGGAGAAAATGAAAACAGTAGCAATACTCAGGTGTCTGGGCGCCCAAACCAATCAGGTGTTTCTCATCTTTCTGATGCAAATAGCTTTTTTTGGCCTCATTGGATCAATAGCCGGTTCCCTTCTTGGAATGTTGTTGCAAGCTTACCTACCCATGCTCTTCAAAGGCTTCATCCCTCTGGATGTCAATACCACGATCTCCTGGAGTAGCATTGGTGAGGGGGTTTTACTTGGGGTACTTATCTCTGTATTGTTTACACTGATACCATTATTGAAAGTAAGGGGTGTGAGTCCGCTTTCAGTAATTAGAGGGGGATTTGAAAGTAATAAAAAAACATACAAAGACCGACTTAAGTATCTGGTTTATCTGGCAATATTCTTATTCATATGGGTATTTTCAAAAATGCAGATTGGTGATTGGCTGCAGGCACTTTATTTCACCTTAGGTATCGTGATTTCGTTTCTGATCCTGGCGGGATCAGCTCAATTGCTGATATATCTGGTGAAGAAGTTTTTTCCAAGATCATTTGGTTTCGTGTGGAGACAGGGACTTTCAAATTTATACCGACCCAACAATCAAACCCTCACATTGATCATTACCATCGGGCTGGGCACTACATTAATCTCCATGCTTTATTTCATGCAGGATATACTGGTCAAGCAAATCACTATTTCCGGTGCTGGTGAACGACCCAACATGGTATTATTTGACATTCAGAACCATCAAAAAGAGGAGGTTAAGGAAATTACCCTCGATTATGACATGCCGGTTATTCAGGAAGTTCCAATTGTGACCATGCGGCTTTTGGAGATTAATGGAATTACAAAGGATGATGCATATAATGATTCTACTATCCTGTATCAGGACTGGGTCTACAACAGGGAGTATCGGGTGACTTACAGAGATAATCTCATTGAATCTGAAACGATTACTGATGGAGAATGGCGTGGAGACACTAAATCACATGGAGACACCATTTACATCTCAATGTCGAAAGGATTTGCTGAAAACATCGGGCTAAAAATAGGTGATGAGATCCTATTTAATGTACAGGGGGCGCTCATGAAAACGGTCATTGGAAGTTTCCGTGAAGTTGATTGGAACAGGGTACAAACGAACTTTCTTGTAGTGTTTCCACAAGGAGTACTGGAAGATGCACCTCAGTTTAATGTAATCATGACACGAGCTGCAGAAGGTGATTATGCTACAAGATATCAACAGGCCATCGTACGCAACTTCCCTAATATCTCCATTATCGACCTGGGGCTGATCTTAAGAACCCTTGAAGAAGTACTTGGGAAAATCTCGTTTGTAATTCGGTTTATGGCATTGTTCAGTATTGCAACCGGCCTGCTAGTCCTGCTCAGTTCTGTAATCACCAGTAAATTCCAGCGGATTGAAGAGAATGTTTTGCTAAGGACCTTAGGTGCCTCAAAAAAACAAATTTGGTCCATTCTATTTACCGAATATTTTGCTCTTGGATCCCTGGCGTCTATCACCGGTATTGTGATTTCAATGATCAGTAGTTGGCTGATTGCACGGTTCTTATTTGAAATTGAATTTGTTCCCAATCTTATCCCAGCTTTTTGGATTTTTGTATCCATTACATTCCTGACAGTCATCATTGGATTAAGTAACAGCCGAAGCGTGGTGAATAACCCTCCACTTCAAGTAATCAGAAAGGAGGTTTAATTCCTGTGACCTAAAAAATCCCTGGGTTATAAGTTGCCAGTTGTTGTACAAATTCCAGCAATACTGCAGGATGAACTATTATGCTGAAGGCAATGCCACAAAGCGCCCCAAACATGTGTGCATCATGATTGATATTATCGCCCATATTTTTCCCTTGAAAGTAAGAGTAAATAAGATAAAGCGTTCCTAAAATGAACCCTGGAATTCCAATAGGGATAAACAATAGTTGAATTTCCATCAGTGGCAAAAACAAAATGCATGAGAAGACCACTGCAGATACTCCACCGGAAGCGCCCAGTGAATTATATGCATGATTGTTTCCATGTTTGAAGACCGATGGCAGATCCGACAATATAATGGACACCAAATAGAATATAACAAATACAATGGCTGCTACCATTGGGTTAAAGTACCGTGCCAACAAGGCTTCCAGCAGCTCTCCGAACCAATACAAAGAAAACATATTGAATCCCAAATGAATGTATCCACTATGTATAAATCCTGAAGTAAGTAACCTGTAATATTGCCTGCGGTGACGTACCTGGTAGGCATTCATGATCAGTTTGTATTTTAAATCAGGCCTGCTGTCTGCCCTTAGGCTGATCAATACTGTCACTATAATAATGATGATGGTTACAGACATGATTACTGTTCTCTGTTAATCAGGTACTCCGCAAAAGATTTCAGGGGTTCTTTCCTTTCAGCTGGTGCATCTATTTTGTCAAGTGCATCAAATCCCAACTTAAAATATCGATCAATTTTTTGCTCTGTCAAAGATTTTATACCCAGCTCATCATATATTGCTGTCACCGCCCCTACCTTTTGTTCAATTTCAAACTCCTCCTTAGAAAGCCATTCATTGAGTTGCTCTTTCAATTCACCATTGGCCATATTCAAAGCGTTGAGCAGTAAAAATGTCTTTTTATTTGATGCAATGTCACCTCCGACCTGCTTACCAAATTTGTTCTGATCTCCATATACATCGAGCAGATCATCCTTCAACTGAAATCCAATTCCAATGTTGATCCCAAATTCTTTTAATAATCTCGTGTTCTCATCATCCATGCCCGACAAAATCCCTCCTAATTCCAAACTATATCCCAACAGGACAGCTGTTTTCAGACGGATCATTTCAATATACTGCTCCTCAGATACGTTTTCATACTGCTCAAAATTCATATCAAGCTGCTGGCCTTCGCATACTTCCACGGCACATTTATTAAATCTTCGTATAACAGATTTCAGCAAAACAGGCTCTACCTCCAGCAACATATCGTACGCTTTGACCAACATGGTATCACCGGATAAGATAGCAATATTGGGGTTCCATTTTTCATGCACCGTAGGCTTACCTCGCCTCAAAGGCGCCTTGTCCATGATATCATCGTGCATCAAAGTGAAGTTATGAAAAACCTCCACCGACAAGGCAGGGGTCAGTATTTTCTCATAATCATCGCGCTTAATAATATAGGCCAGCAATACCAGTAATGGTCGCATTCTTTTGCCACCAAGGTTTAAAATGTACCGAATGGGTTCATAAAGCTCCTCTGGCTCAGCCCCAAAATTGATCGCTTCCAACTCCTGGTTGAGTTCAGCAATGTATGTTTTTATCTTTTCCAACAACTATATATACTCAGGTGGGACTACACTAGTCCCATACAAATTCTAAATCAATTATTCTTCTGTCAATATCCGTGTTTTGGACGGTAACAGTCACTTTGTCGCCCAGTGTAATCACTCGTTTATTGTTTCTACCAATCACGCGATAGTTCTTTTCATCAAATTCATAGTAATCATCATCCATGTCAACCATTCGTACCATGCCTTCACATTTTGTTTCAATGATCTCCACATAAACCCCCCACTCAGTGACACCAGAAACAATTCCTTCAAACTCTTTGTTTTCCGCCATCGACATGAATTCCACTTGCTTGTATTTGATTGAAGCACGTTCAGCATCGGCAGCTCTTTTTTCCATTTCTGAAGAGTGAAGACATAATTCCTCGTAAGTATCCCTGTCGGGTGACTTGCCACCATCCAGGTAGTGCTGTAATAACCGGTGGACCATCACGTCAGGGTATCTTCTGATCGGTGAAGTGAAGTGGGAATAATGATCAAAAGCTAAACCGAAATGTCCTTTTGGTTCGGTTGTATATTTGGCCTTTGCCATTGCCCTGATGGCCAGCGATTCTAATACGTTTTGCTCTGGCTTACCTTCTATTTCATCCATCAACTGATTAAGGTTGGCAGAAATATTACCACTCATAAAATTGACCTGATGTCCAAATTTCACTGCGAATTGTCCGAATGAATCAAGTTTTTCAGGGTCCGGGCTATCATGGATTCTGTAGACAAAAGTGTTTTCATCGGAGGAACTCCTTTTCTTTAGATTGAAGACATATTCCGCCACCCGCTTGTTGGCCAGCAGCATAAACTCTTCAATCATTTTGTGGGCGTCTTTCCTCTCTTTTGGAAATACACCTAAAGGCTTTCCGTTCTCATCCAGTTTAAATTTCACCTCCACCGTTTCGAAATTGATTGCTCCTTTTTTGAAACGTTGGTCCTTCAGAATGTGAGCAAGGCCATTGAGTATATTGATCTCCTCCTGGAAGTCTCCATCTTTTGATTCTATCCTTTCCTGAGCCTCCTCATATGTAAACCGCCTGTCACTATGAATCACGGTCCGGCCAAACCATTCCTTTTTGATATCAGCATTAGCATCCAATTCGAAAATGGCTGAAAAGGTGAGCTTATCTTCATTTGGTCTCAGGGAACACAATTTATTAGACAATTTTTCTGGCAGCATGGGTATGGTCCGATCTACCAGGTAAACGGATGTCGCACGGTCTATGGCCTCTTTGTCCAGTATTGTTTCGGGTTTTACATAGTGGCTTACATCTGCTATATGTACCCCAACTTCCCAATTGCCATTATCCAGCTTTTTCAGACTCAATGCATCATCAAAATCTTTAGCATCCACAGGGTCAATTGTGAAAGTAGTTACTTTCCTCATGTCCCTTCTTTGCTTGATTTCTTTGTCTGGGATCTCCTCACTGATCTTTTCTGCTGCCGCTTCTACATCCTCAGGAAACTGGAATGGCAAACCAAATTCAGCCATAATGGAATGAATTTCGGCTTCATTTTCTCCAGCAGGCCCCAAAACCTGGACCACTTCACCTACCGGATTCTTCCGGTTACTATCCTGCCACTTTTTTATTCTGCAGACTACCTTATCATTTTGAATGGCACCTCCAATTTTTTCAGGATACACAAATACGTCAAAGTGATATTTTTTGTTGTCGGGTATTATAAAGGCGAAGTTCTCCGAAATCTCTATTCTACCTACAAACTCTTCCCGGGCTCTGGTCACAATTTCTTCCACTTTGCCTTCTGCTCTTCTTGTTCCAGTGGCTCTGGTGGTTTCTAAGACCCTTACCGTATCGCCATCAACGGCAGTCTTCAGGTCTTCCGTTCTCACCCATATATCATCCTCTCTTTCAGGAATGACGATATAGGCAAATTTTGGATTAACATGATCTACTTTTCCAACCAGGAATTCTGCATCCTTGGCGCTGGTAAAATTGCCATTTCTTGACTTTTTGATCTTTTGCTCACGCTCCATATCAAAAACTATGGCTTTTATATTTTCTTTGGATTTTTTGTCACGCACACCGGTTTCTTTAATGATTTGCCGGATACTGAATGACATTCCAGGATTTGCACCAAATAAGTGTCGGATGGAATCTCTAAGTTGTTTTTGATCTATGCTTCCCCTCTTATTAGCCCTGTTGGGCCTTTTCTTTCTCTTTCTACTCATTTAATTATAAAATATGGGTAATGTTAAAATGTTCAATAAAAAACCCATTCCCACAGATAAACTTCCTGCCAGACAAAATTCAATCAATGTATGGACAGGTATTTTTATTGTAATGTTATAAATATAGATCAATTGCACATATCATGGGCCATTTTGAAATTAAGATTAAGTGAAACCCTATGGTCTAACTTGTTTATGGCTCTTATGTTCGTTAATCAATCTTTTCAAATTTCGTTTTTCAACAAGCGCAGGCTCATTATTCAATGGAGTAATTTGATGTTGTCCTCTGGAATTAATGGCATTTCATTGAGTTTTAGAAACAATTGAGCTGTCGCTACAACATCATTTTGGCAGTACCTGCTGATTCGGTCAAGTCCGTCTTCTTTATAGAATACTTCATTGACCTGGCTACCATCAATGTCATCCTTACTACTTTTTATATCAAATAGTGCCGTCAGGAGCTCAAGGCTGGTGAAACTTTTGCGATCTCCAAACTTCCACATCTCCATGGTGTCTAAGTGCATGATCTCCCACGGTTTTCTGTTTCTAATGTCCAGTACATTTGGAATCTTGATCCCATTCACCAGCATTCTCCGGCAGATATAGGGGTAATCAAACTCCTTACCGTTATGAGCGCACAACCTTAGCCTGTCGGAATCAAATTTGTCTTCCAACAATGCTTTGAAGTCCGTCAACAGACGTTTCTCGTTATCGTCGCTGAAAGCTTTTACACGCAAATTAACTGCTCCGTCTTCTCCATAATGGAAAATCCCAGCTGCAATAGTGATCACCTTTCCAAACTCTGCATAAATAGCAGCCCGGTCAAAGTACAATTCCTCAGGGGTTAAATCCTCCTCATTTCTAAGGAATTGAGACTTTCGTTCCCATTGTTTTTGCATTCTTTCAGACATAGAACCAAAGTCCTGAAACAAGCTGGCTGTCTCTATATCTATTACAAGTATGTCCCTGAGGTTTTTCATTTTGGTGGACGGTTGAAGGTGTAATTAATTGTGTAAAACTCCCTTCAAACCCAATTCTTTAATATCGATCAGGTTCTCTTCTTTGATGGTCTCGGGTACAAATATAAACTTCTTATCGTAAACCTGGCCATTGATGTAATAACTTACCCAAAATTCATTATTCAGATGAAATACTTCGGGTTGTATTGGTTCAATCAAGGCATACTCTCCTGGCTCCAATTGTGGAATCATATGTCGGAGTGTTGATGTAGTTTGCTCCTTGCCATCTTTTTTTCCATATCCCTTGGAGGTTACCATGACGGTTTCAAGTGTCTCCTGATTGCGGTTGATCATGTAAACTAACCATTCATCATCCCCTGATTCTGAACTCTTTCTGGCAATTGCAATCAGTACATTTTCTACTGGTAAAAAAGAGATGTCGTCTTTCATTGTTCAACTTCAAGTTCCATTTCAAATAAATTCGCAATATGATTTCTCAGTTTTAATTCCACCTCTGCCATATCCAGCTTTTTATCCAATTCCTGTTCCAGTGAAGTGACTGCTTTGTCATCAATACCACATGGAATAATGTGATTGAAATAGGATAGGTCTGTATTGACATTGAAGGCAAATCCATGCATGGTCACCCAACGACTGGATTTGACTCCCATGGCGCATATCTTGCGTGGGTTTTCCTGGGCAATGTGATCGATCCATACTCCGGTGAGGCCCTCTATTCTTCCAGAATCAATACCATAATCCCGAAGTGTCAGTATAACCGCTTCCTCCAATAATCGCAAATACTTGTGGATATCTGTGAAAAAATTATCCAAATCCAAAATAGGATAACCCACAATCTGGCCAGGACCATGGTACGTTATGTCACCACCACGATTGATCTTATAGTAGGTTGCGTTGTGCTGTTTTAGCTCTTCCCCATTGAGCAGGAGATTTTCTGCCTTGCCACTTTTTCCCAGGGTATAAACATGAGGATGATAACAAAATATCAGGTAATTGGGTGTTTCCAATTCCTCACCTTCATGTTTGCGATTGTGAATTTTCAGGTCCACTGACTTTTTGAACAGCTCCTCCTGATAATCCCAGGCCTGCTGGTAGTCAATTAATCCCAGGTGTATAAATTTAGTTTTCTTATTGAGAACTTTGTTCATTCTATTACAATAACCGTCCGGCCCTGTTTCATCAAACAAAATTATGCTGATAAATAACCATAATTAAAGTAATTCTGTTCGTGGGCAGTAAAAGTCTCACAAAATTGGCTAAATTTTGGTTCACATTCATTACACCAACCATGAATTCCAGCCAAAAAGAAATCGGATTGCTAGCGGAAGATCTTGCCGCCAAACACCTTGAATCAATAGGGTACGAAATTGTTGAACGAAATTACCGCTTTAAGAGAGCTGAAATTGACATTATTGCCATGAAAAGCAACTTGCTGATCTTTGTGGAAGTGAAACAAAGAAAAAACAGCAGGTACGGTCACCCGGAGGAATTCATTTCAACAAACCAACAAAAACAGATCATTACTGCTGCAGAAGATTACATTTATGCCATCAACTGGACTAAAAACATTAGATATGATGTCATTGCCATAACGGGTCAGGAGTTGACTCATTTGGAAGATTGCTTTTATTGATCGCTTTTTAATCGACCAATATCCTCAATAAGTTTGTTTATCTGCAGGGGTAAGGTACCATTGTAAACACCACGGATTCTGCCTTTTTGATCAATTAGCACAATGTTCTCGGTATGTAGAAAATCCGATTCACTCGTAACAGTTTTTCCAAATCCCTCATCAGCAAAATAATATTGCCTGGCAACCTGATAGAGTTTGTCCTTTTCGCCGGTAAGCAGGTACCAATGATCGTTGTTGATGCCCTTTATATTTGCATATTCATTTAACGTCTCCACCGAATCAACCCAGGGCATAACAGTATGAGAAACTAACTTTACATCCGGATCGTCACCATAAGCGTCTTGTACACGTAGCAGGTTTTCAGTCATTCTTGGACATACAGAAGGGCAGGAGGTGAAAAAGAAATTGGCGGCATATATCTTACCCGCCAAATCTGCATTGTCAATAGTTTCACCTTTTTGATTAGTGAACTGAAATGAACCAACAGTATGAATTCGACTATAATTGGAGTCACTTTTCGCAATCCATTCAGGAGTGAACTCAGGGGAATTGTAAAAGGGCAATTCCAATGTTGCCTGGTGTTTGCAGGCAATGATGAGACAACTTAGCCACAACCATTTTAGCTTCATAAAGTAGATTTCGTTATTGGGTCCAATTGTTCATTCTCTACATCAATATTTTTGCATCGCTTCATTCCTATAAGCCCATATTTTCTGCCGTCTTCTCTAATGACATAATTTGTTCTGATCTTCCCATCAGAGCGCCATATCTTTTGCGTTCCAAATTCATGCCCCTCTTTATAATTGGCTTCACGCGATAGCTGTCCGGATCGATACCATTCCAGATGTTGACCTTCGCTTAATCCATTTTCAAAATAATAGCGAAACTTTTTAGAACCATCGCGATACCATCCTTCGTGAAGACCATGCTTTTTTCCCTGGTGATAAAGCCTCTTGAATCTTACTTCTCCAGTGGAATAATACCCAAGGTAAAGGCCTTCCTGGCGTCCTACATGGTACTGTTTTGTTTCGCTTAAACTACCCTCCTTTGAAGTAAATCTTAAAGTACCAGAAAAGGGTTGTCCGTCATACAAAAGGAGGCCATTCTCAGATTTCTTAATTAGTGCATGATTGGAGGGAACGATAATATCCGGAATGCTAACTTCCTTTTGAGAACAACTCAGCCAAATTATGGAGAATGTCAACAGCACCAAACCTGACCACTTCATCCTTTAGTTTGTCTTAGTTCCGGGAGTACCATAAAACTCACCGCCATTGATCCAGGGCAGATCCTCTGTGATATGATAATGGTAAATTCCATCAGGAAATTCTGCAGTAGCACCAAAATGACCATGGTAATCATCTAAATCCGAATTTGTAATGGTCTTACCATCTTCAACAGGTCCATAGACCGGAAATCCATCTAAAAGCAGGCCCATAAAAGCATCATCACCCAGGGTTTGAGTGAGCCAGATGGGTTCTATATGATAATGGTATGCACCCTGATTCTGGGGATGCCCCTCATATTGATCAAATGTGTTCAGTTCTTCCAGGATATCATCACCGGGAGCTGCTTCCTGGTTGAAAAACACTACCCCATTTACAGCCACTCCAAATGCATCCAAACTTGTGCTTGTTTTGTTCGTCGCTTCAGCAGGAAATCTTGGAATGGTAAGCACATAATTCTGAACCTCAATGAGGTTTGGGTTCTTTTTGAAATCCGGATTATTTGGCTCATTGTAGTTTTCATAACGATCATCGCTTGTTTCAAAATACATGCTCTTATGATCTGGCACATCCGTGGTGGTTATTACAATGGTCTCTTCATTGACTGTTACGGTAGTTGCATTGGTGTAGAATTTCTGCGCTACCACACTGATATCATTGGGTACCGTGGTGTTGCCGTCATCAGTTGGGTCGGTGGTTCCATTATCGTCTCCACAGGAAAACATGAGGTAGCCTGCAAGTAGCGGGAGCATTAGTTTTATACTTTTCATCATCGAATAATTTGGCTTAATAAATTCATTATTTACTAATTAGGACATTTTCTGGCTAATATCCCCACCCCCCTTCAAAAGCTTTTTGCTCTCAACCGTAATTTCAGAGCCTTCTGCCAGCATCACTGAATCAGGTTTGCGGTCTCCCAAAAAAGTAAAATCAGGGCCATAAACTGTACCAAAATCCACATTGATATCGTAGTTGGCTACCTCGTAAACTTTCCATCTGGGATGTGTTACTTCATACTCTACTGTCTTTTTTCCGTGTTGAGCATATCCCCAATAGTGTTCAGTGATAAATTCTGTTTCCGACCCTTCAGTAATTTCAATGGCATCTGTTTTTGCGTCCACACTGAAGCTATTCCAACGACCCTTGCACTTCCATTGATAGCTGATTGTTCTTCCTTCATGATGTTCCTGCCAATCATGTTTCATTGGCATGGTGCGATAATTTTCTTTATAAATTGTATTCGCTACCAGGGTCAGCATCGGCTTGGGGACAATCTCCCGAATAAAAACTACTCCTCTTTTCCAAACTTCACCATCGTTGTACCGGACATAAAATCGTAAATTAACTTCTTCAAAATTGACATGAAATGGAAACTTGATGCCCAGCATTCTGGTGTTGAGGAACATGAATCCGACCAAACTAACAAAGCAGGAGCCATTCCACAGGTCTAACTCAGTATGTGCCGGAACATATTGTTTCAGCAAATCAGGATTTACCTGATAATTGGCAATGGCTAGTTTTCTCCATTCTGCCTTTAAAAAACTCATTTAATGATATATAAACTCTCCATACGGACTCTTTACCGTCACTTGTTTAGTTGGAGCAGATTCAACCCTTCCTATGATTTTTGCTTCAATTCCAAAGGAAGTAGCAATGTCAATCACTTCTCCGGCATGAGATTCATCAAGATAAATTTCCAACCGATGACCCATATTGAATACCTTGTACATTTCCTGCCAGTCTGTCCCACTTTCTTCCTGAATAATTCTAAACAATGGGGGCAACTCAAACAGGTTATCCTTAATCACATGCAGGTCATCTATGAAGTGTAGTACCTTGGTCTGTGCTCCACCGCTGCAATGTATTATTCCATTTATTTTTGACCTCAACAATTTAAATACCTCTGCCATCACTGGTGCATAAGTCCTGGTAGGGGACAATACAAGCTTCCCTGCATCCAAAGGTGAATCTTCCACTGGATCTGTTAACAGGTATTTGCCGGTGAATGTTAGCGATTCATCAATTGCAGGGTCGAAGCTCTCCGGGTATTTAGATCTGTAAACCTGATTGAATACATCATGACGAGCAGAAGTCAGGCCATTACTCCCCATTCCGCCGTTGTATTCATCTTCGTACTCTGCCTGGCCGTATGATTGCAACCCAACAATAACATTACCTGCTTTGATCTTATCATTGCTGATCACATCTGTTTTTTTCATGCGGGCCGTTACTGTACTGTCTACCACCACAGTCCTGACCAGGTCTCCAAGGTCTGCAGTTTCACCACCGGTGGAAATAATATCAATCCCATTATCCCGAAGCATTTGCAACACTTCCTCGGTACCATTGATCAGTGCTGATATGACCTCCCCCGGAATAAGGTTCTTATTTCTTCCAATAGTGGACGACAGTAAAATATTATTGGTAGCACCAACGCATATTAAATCATCAACATTCATGATCACAGCATCCTGGGCAATCCCTTTCCAAACTGACAGGTCGCCAGTTTCTTTCCAATACATGTAGGCCAACGAGGATTTTGTTCCCGCTCCATCGGCGTGCATGATGTTACAATAATTGGGATCCCCCGCTATCAGGTCTGGTACAATCTTACAAAAGGCCTTTGGAAACAAACCCTTGTCCAGGTTCTTGATGGCGTTGTGAACGTCTTCTTTGGAGGCTGAGACGCCTCTCTGTGCATACTTTTCGGAGCTCATAAGTTGTGATTAATGACACAAATATAGGAGGTTGCTACTAGAGTAATGAGCTTAAATGTATGTTTTGCTTATCAAAAGTTTTAAGTGTTATCCATTAATTTGCAACCTGATTAAATAAATCATGGAAGAGCCTACAGAACACGAATCAGAATTTATGTATCCTCCAGTGCCAGAAGAGATCCCTCAGGAACGATCAATTCAGCGATCTATCATTAGTTTGCTACTGTTCATCATCGCTTTTTACTTCCTGTTTGGGTGGGACATGGCCTACATTTTGGTTTTGGTCGGCGTATTACTTGTTCACGAGGTAGGTCATTATCTTGCTATGAAAGCCTTTGATTACAAGGACCTGAGCATTTTCTTTATTCCATTTGTAGGCGCAGCAGCCTCCGGGTCTAAAGACGAGGTTTCACAGAAACAGGAAGTCATTATATTCCTGGCCGGACCTGTCCCAGGCATAGTCATTGGTACCATCTGTTATTATTTTGGGCTGACGGAAGAAAGTCAGTTGTTAATCAGAATTGCCAACATTTTCATTTTTCTTAATCTCTTCAATCTCCTGCCCATTATTCCCCTGGATGGAGGTAGAATTTTGAAAACACTTTTTTTTGAATCCAATCATGTCATTAGTCAGGTATTTTTGGTAATATCTATCCTATTAATGATCGGATTGACAATCTATTCAGGGTCGTATTTTCTACTCATCATTCCTTTTTTTCTATACCTGCAAATCAATGGTCAAAACCAACTAAAAAAGCTAAAAGAGGCCCTCCGGGAAAAGGGCATCCCATTTGATAAAAGTTATAGCGAACTTACACCGAGAGAATACTGGACCACCAGGGATGAGTTGCCAGCATATATCAAATTTTATCAACGCCTGATCACACCCGGCATCTATGCTGTATCACCCAATGAAAACAGGATCATCAAACAGATCAGGTCGATATTGCAAAAACCTGCGAAAAAAGACCTTGGCATGCTCGGGAAGCTATTGGTGATACTGATATGGATGATGAGTTTTGTGCTTCCGATATTGATCATCGCCATGGCCTATATGAGCCTCGGAATTGACCCAACAATTGGTACTTAATTGGTGCTGTCCGGAAATATGGTTAAATTGTAATTACACTATAATTTAACCAATTAAAACACTCCAACCATGAGAAAACTTATTATGCCTGTATTGCTGGCTGTACTTTTACCTCTATCACTTTTTGCTCAAGAGGACGTAAAGAGACCTGCCAATATTGGTGATAGCGAATTCGATAATTTTAAGAATACTTCATTTGATATTAGAGAGGAGTCGCTGACCCTGAAAGAAAGTGTTACCAAAATTGACAATGAGATCAAAAACTACTCCGGGGTAATGAACACCATTGGTGTAGAGAAGCTCAAAGGAAACCTCAAAGCACTGCTTGATACCAAAACAGCAGTTGCTACTATTGTAAATAGAATTGGTGAACTGGACAATCAGAGTAAAGACCTGTTGCAGAACGCAAAGAGTCTGAAGCCAAAAACCAAATCCATAAAAGCAACAAAAAACACCAATGCATCCGTGAAAGGCTTACAACTTGCTAAAGGCGATCTCGATGCTGTAAATGAAATGGTTACAGCTAATCTTGCCTTGTTAAAAGAAGAGCTTACCTCCCGGGGTGAACCAATAGAATGACCCTAATTTTCCAATCATACCCATGACCGATAGCCTTCTATCGGTCATTTTTACTTAAAACCGTCCCTCATGCTCCGACCCATTATCATCATTACGGCTTTCTGTTTACTAATTTGTGAAGCCTATTCCCAAAATAATGTTCTCAAAAAAGTAGATGAAATAGCCAGCCGAAAATTAGCTGAAAAAGGAGCAATACTTAGAATGGCACTTGATTCTGTGGACTTCCAATATGCCATATCAATCAACAGGGGTGCAGGCTTTTTTGATATCGAACAAAAGGGGGAAACCGGATCCAAACTACTATATAGCTTCAAAAAATATGAAGACATGGAAACCTGGGAAAAGCTCCGCGATACCCTGGAAATTGGAATCGGTATGTATAACATTCGGCGCTATGAAATGGCGGAAAGCACATTGAGGAAAACCATAAGAATGATGGAGCAAATTCCCTCTTATCAGTATCAAACATTTCCTCATATTCATGTCGTTAAACTAAGAGCGGTTTCCAACCTCGGGCTCATTTTGCTTACTCAGGGAAAACTGGCGGAAGCGGAAAGCATCATTTCATGGACTATTGATGAAAGTGAACAATTGATGGGTACATTGAGTGCAGCATACATCGCCAATCTAAACAATAAAGCCAGGTTACTACAACTCAATGGGAAATACACAGAAGCAGAAAAACTATTTGACGAAGCGATCAATTTGGCAAAGCAGCTGTTTGGCGGAGGAAAGCAACTTGCCATAATATTGAACAACAAGGCCATGTTATTTCAGGTACTGGGACAATATGAAAACGCCATTACAGTGATGAATTTGGCTATTGAAGCCAGTGATACCGCTCCCAGGAAGGTCTTTGAAGGTGAGAAATCTTTTGATAACCGGAAGTTTCAAGCCAATCTGGCAACAATTCTCCAGGCATCAGGCAAGTATGATCTGGCAGAATCTAAATTTTTGGAATTAAAGACCATCTATGAAAACAGGAGGCAAACCAAAAATGCGGAATATGCAGGCCTGATGAATCAACTTGCTTTACTATACATCGCAATGGGTCGACCGCAGGATGCAAGAGAGCCCCTTGTTAAATCATTAAATGTGTATAAAAAAAGGTGGGGAGAAAACAACATTTATTTTGCGAGAGCAGCAAACGATCTGGGTAACCTTCACAGGCAATTGGCTCAATATGAAGAAGCTGAAACATGGCTCAGTAAATCGTTCGAATTAAGGCAGAAACTGTTGGCCCCAACACATCCTGAGTATATTGAGACACAGGAATCGTTGGCAATTTTGTATTGGAAAACCGGAAAAAATAAAAAGGCATACGGCATATACAAAGACGTAATGGCAAAAACTATTGATGTCATCAACGAGTTCTTCCCACCCATGAGTGAAGCTGAGAAAACCCAGTTCTGGGACATCACTGCTCCCAGGTTTCAGCGCTTCTACAATTTTGCACTGGAGAGTATTGACACCAACACCGGTATCATGGTGGATGTGTACAACTTCAACATGGCCACCAAAGGCCTGCTCTTAAGCGCTACAAGCAAAGTCAGAAATAACATCCTTCAAAGTGGCAAACAGGAATTGATTGCTTCCTATCTGAAATGGCAGGACACCAAAGAACAGTTGGCCAGGTTATACAGCTACTCAAAAGGAAAGCTTAAAGCACAAAAAATTGACTTGGCAGCCCTGGAAGAAGAAGCGAATAATATGGAAAAGGCTTTGTCCGAGCAGTCCGCTGCATTTTCAACTGCATTCTCAGTCTATGAAAATGACCTCAAATCGATCGCGAATATTCTCCATGAAGACGAAGCAATTGTTGATATCATCAGAATAAAAAAATATCATCAGGATTTTACAGATGAAATCAGGTATCTGGCCCTGGTACTTAAAAAAGGAACGATCACACCAGCATATTGCGTCATTAAGGATGGAAACAAACTGGAATCTCACTATGCCCGATACTATCGCAATGCCATTCAATTCAAAATAGATGATCAAACCTCGTTCAATCAATTTTGGGCTGAAATTTCTGGACTGATTGCAGGTAAGAGCAAAGTATATGTTTCGCCAGATGGTGTTTATAATCAAATCAACATTAATACGCTTAAACTACCAGACAATCAATACGTCATTAATCGACATGACCTGGTGTTGATTGGTAACTCGAAAGATTTATCAGCCATCAAAAATGAAAAGAAGGAATATCCTAATAAAGATGCATTCCTACTCGGTTTCCCGGATTATGGTACTCCAACAGTTTCTGTTCTTCCTGGTACCAGGATAGAGATCAATGACATTTCGGGTATATTGAAAACCAATGGTTATACTACACTCCAGTTCATGGAGCATGAAGCGAATGAAACCTCAGTAAAACAAATTAGCAGCCCACAAATTGTTCACATCGCAACCCACGGATACTTCAAAAAAGATGTTGATGTAGGAGGATCAGTCTTTGGCATTCATACTGATAATGCAGCCAATAACCCACTGTTAAGATCGGGGCTCATCCTTGCCGGAGCAGGCAAATCATTAGCAGACACGCTAGAAGCTGACATCACTCTCCATGATAATGGGTTACTCACAGCGTATGAAGCAATGAATTTGAACCTGGACAAAACCCAATTAGTTGTTCTGAGTGCCTGTGAGACCGGACTTGGAGAGGTGAAATCCGGGGAAGGGGTATATGGGTTGCAACGAGCATTCCAGGTAGCAGGGGCAGACGCTTTGATCATGAGCCTATGGAAAGTCAGCGATGAGGCAACACAACAATTAATGACCAACTTCTACCAAAACTGGATTCAAAGTGGAGATAAACATGCCGCTTTTCGTCAGGCCCAGCTTAGTCTGATGGAACAATATGCCGAACCCTACTACTGGGGTGCGTTTGTAATGATTGGTGGATAATAATTACCTCCCGGTCTCGTCTTCATCATCAAAAAACCGATCTGTTTCATCGAAATCAGCATCATTCTCTATGATTTGATTGTACCGGGTTACTTTAAATTCCGTTCTACGGTTGACCTGGTGCTCTTCCTCAGTTTTTGCATCTTTGATGATAAGCTTTCGTTCCCCGTACCCTTTTGCAGTAATTCTGCGTGGTTCAATTCCTTTTGAAATAATATAATTCACTGCAGACTTAGCCCTCTTTTCGGATAAAGTAAGGTTATACTTATCATCAGCTCTGGCATCCGTATGAGAGCTTAATTCAATACTGATGTCTGGATTATCGTTCATAACCACTACCAATTTATCCAGTTCTTTTGCTGCATCAGGTCGAATGTCCCATTTGTCAAAATCGTAGTATATATTTTCCAACACGATGGTTTTATCAATAACAATTGGATCCAGTTTAATTTTTGTATCAAACGTTATATTAGTAACCAGTTTTGTCAGCGTTGATTTATCCACGGATTTACCTTTAGTAGAAAACTGGACTCTTGTGGTGAAATAGCTGTTTTTCTGCCCTATCAGTTCATAATCTTCCTCAGGGTAAACCTTAAATTGAAATTTACCATCAGCTCCGGTAAACGTTTCATCTAAAATCTCTTCTTCTGCGCCTACCAATGTCACCTTGGAATTTGGCAACATCACTTCCTTACCACCATCATCCAGCGTAACTGTAACCCCTGCCAGGTAATAATTTACAATTTTGAGATTTGGGTCATCATTTACATAGGTGTATATATCATCATCACCTTTGCCCCCTGCCCGATTGCTGCTGAAAAATCCTTTGGTTACACTATACTCATGATAACCAAAATCATCGGCCGAAGAGTTGATTGGAGCACCGAGGTTTTTTACTGTAGTTACACCATTGGCCCGGGTAGCTTCAAATATGTCCAGCTGGCCAAAACCTGGATGCCCATCTGAGGAAAAATACAATTTACCAGCATCTGACACAAATGGGAACATTTCATTACCTGGAGTATTTATGGCATCACCCAGATTTCTTACATCAACCCAGCGGCCTCTACGATTTAACTTCGCAACGTATATGTCTGCACCTCCATAACCTCCCTCTCTTGTGGATGAAAAGTACAGCGTTCGTCCATCCGGACTAAGCGCCGGTGAGGAATCCCAGGCTTTTGGATCACAAATATTTAAAATTCGGGGCTCTGACCACTGTCCATTTCTGTACCTGGTAAAATATAAATTAACATCATCAGGGCCAGTCGCACTGCCTGGGTTGCCTTTAGCAAATATGATGGACGTGCCATCTTTTGAAATAGCAATGGACCCCTCATTGGTATTGGGATCGTTAAAAATTGGAGGTAGCGGTGCAAGAGTGGACAAATCTACATTGGCTCCCTTTGACTCCACTTCGTATATTCTGGTGAAAGGAGTTCCGGTGGCCAGATAGATCTTACCTCCTCCACGATTAGATGTAAAATATATCTTTCCGTTATTATAAATTGGTGAATATTCCGTACCTGCTGTGTTGAGATCACTTAAATTTTTCACCCTGTAGTAGGTCCCTGTGGCCATTAATTCTTCCAACTCCAGCAATCCGTTTAATTCTCCCTGCACAAGCTTCAGTACATGCTCATCCTCCCCTATGCTCAGATATTCTTCTAGAACCTTTTCCGCCTCTTTGTATTGTTCGTTTGCCTCCAATGCCTGCGCATAGTGCAAATACATAATTTCATGATGGGCATGGCCTTCTATGGCTTTTTTGAAATAAGGTAATGCTTCTTTTAATCGGTTTGACTTTCTGTAGGACTCTGCAATGAAAAAATTCTCATCCGCTGTATGCTCACCCTTGTCTTTCAATTTATCAATGACCAGGTCGTAATGTCCCTTGTTGAATTGCCTTTCAATTTTATTGGTGGTCCCACATCCAAAAGCTAGTATGGTAGTCACCAAAATAAAATAAACACTAATCTTCATACATTTAAGTCTTACAGTAAAACAAACTGAAATAGTTTTTCCCTAAACAAAGTACCGCTTAAGCCAAGAACTCCCGGCTGTCACTTTCCAATTTTGCTTCAATTCACCCACATCTTTAACGAGATTATTGAAGGTTAGTGTATTTGGAGATATAGTACCCTCAGCAATTTTGTCCTTAATGTTGCTCATTGGTAACAGGTAAACATCATCCTCAATAAGGAATGCAATTTTTGTCCTGTCAAAGAAAGACACATTCAGGTGGCCTTCCAGTTGCCTCATTAATTCAACCGAACTATCTATCGAACAGCCAGTTGCCATATTTTTACTTTCGTCTACCGCTAAAACCACAAATTGATTTAGGTGAATAGTAAAAGAGCTGTGCAAAGGAGCCCCATGAGCCGCCCATTGCTCGCAAAATTGCATTGTCTTTGTATTTACAATTTTCACTTCTTCATCCGTCAATCTACGATCGGCCTGATATACCCAAACTCTGGCTGATGGGTCCATCGCTTCAAATTTCACATACATATCCCCTTGATCCTTTTTTTGATTGAGAACATAAAACTAGTAATTTAAGTTTAAACAAAATGAATGTACTGAAACCCTAAGAAAAGTATTTGCAAAGACACTTCGGGTCGCATGTGATACTTTCGTGATAATTGCCTTTTACTTTTGACCTATGAAGAGCGTATTACTTGTAGAGGATGATGTTCACATTCGGGACCTGCTGGAGATTCACCTCAAAGATCTCGACTGCCAACTAACCACCCAAACCGATGGTCTGAAAGGGCTAAACACAGCGCTTACTGATCACTTCGACCTTATTGTATTGGATATCATGCTACCAAGTATGGATGGACTGGAGATCTGCCGAAAGGTGCGTGCCGAAAAGATCAATACTCCCATACTTATGCTCACAGCGCGCTCCGAGGAAATCGACAAAATACTGGGCCTGGAAACAGGTGCAGATGATTACCTCACTAAACCTTTTAGTGTTCGTGAATTTATTGCCAGAGTAAAGGCCATTTTTCGCAGAGTCGAACTGCTTACAACCTCAGAGGTGACAGAAGAGCCCACTTTAAAATTTGACCAACTCTCAATTGATAAAAACAAGCGAAAGGTTTCAATTGGTGCCACGCGGGTAGAGCTAACACCGAAAGAATTTGATTTGCTCGCTTTATTAGCCAGTCATCCTGGAAGGAGTTACTCCAGAGAACAATTACTTAGCCTGATCTGGGGATATGAATTCAGCGGATATGAACATACAGTGAATTCACATATCAACAGGCTAAGAGCAAAGATAGAACCCGATGTAAACAATCCCATGTACATCATGACCACCTGGGGTATTGGTTACAGGTTCAATGATGAATTACAAACCAATACAGGATCATGAAAAATTCAATATTTAAAGACTATCTATTCTGGAAAGTTACTGCTACCTTTTTAGTGATTCTTGTGGCAGTGGGGTTGGCCTACATATTCATTATAACAGATGCCCTGGATAAAAATTTTCAGGAAAGAAACCAAAGACTCAATGCCAAGATGGCCGCTCATATCATTGAAGAAGTGAAACCCTTTCTCAATGGTGAGATTACCAAGGATGCTACAAGTAAAATAATGCATCACATGATGGCTATCAATCCAAGCATAGAAGTATACCTACTTGATCCGGAAGGGAACATATTAAATTATGTGGCTCCTTATAAAAAAGTTAAACTGGAATCCGTAAGCCTAAGCCCAATTTCAGATTTCATTGCCTCAAACGGTGAGGAGTGCATACTGGGAGATGATCCAAGAAATCCCGGTCGTTCCAAAGTCTTTTCTGCTGCACCGGTATATGAAGATCAAAAACTTATCGGATATGTATATGTGATCCTGGCTGGTGAGGAATTTGATTCCGTTTCTGCTACATCAAAAAGCACTCTGCTATGGGATCTTGGTTTAAAATCAGTTGGCGTTACCATATTAATCGCATTTGTGGTTGGGCTCGCGGCGATCTGGTTTATTACCAGCAATCTAAGACACATCAGACAGGCATTCAGGAATTTTCAAAATGGTGATATGAATGCCCGGATACCCAACAAGTTCGGAAAAGGTGAGTTGGCTGATCTTGCAGAAACCTTCAATGAAATGGCAGACACCATCCAGGGTAACATTGAACATCTGAAGTCAATGGAAAACTTAAGGAGGGAACTGGTAGGAAATGTGTCACATGACTTAAGAACTCCACTTGCTGTGATCCATGGTTATATCGAGACGCTGATCATGAAAAAAGACGAGTATTCTCCGGAAGAACGTGATAAATACCTGGAAGTAATATTGGAGAGCACCGAAAAACTGAAAAAATTAGTTGAGGAGCTGTTTGAATTATCAAAACTGGAAGCCCGACAGATTACACCAAAGAAAGAGCCATTTTATATCAATGAGTTAATTCAGGATATAATCCATAAATATGAGTTGATCATTGCTCAAAAAGGAATTACCATTGAGCCTATTTTCAAAAAGAATATTTCACTCGTTCATGCGGACCTGGGCCTGATCGAGAGAGTCTTACAAAACCTTATCGATAATGCAATTAAGTTCACTCCTGAGGGTGGAAAGATCACATTGGAAACCAATGATCTTCAAAACTATGTAGAGATAAGAGTGACTGATACAGGTAAGGGAATTCCGGAAGAACAAATCCCTTTCGTTTTCGACAGATATCATATTGGAGATAAAAGGCTAAGCCTGGACAACAATAGCACCGGCTTAGGTTTGGCGATTGTGAAAAAGATTCTGGAGATTCACGATGCGACAATCCGACTCACTTCCAACATGAATCAGGGAACCACTTTTGCGTTCGAACTTCCTTATTATACTAAGTAGTATGAAATTATATGCTCATATAATAATTAGCCTTATTTGTGCTTCATGCATTGGTACAGATGTCCTGGATGATGTAATTGTTCCAGAAACCCTGGCAATTGAAGAAACCTCTGTCGTCCTTCAAATTGGGGAATCCCGACAACTTTCAGCAAAATATACTGATCAGTATAATATTGAAAAAGATGTTGTTCTCAATTGGGAAAGCTCCAATGAAATTGCAGCATCTGTTTCTGCTAGTGGGTTGGTTTCTGGTTTGGCCAGAGGTCAGGCAGAGGTCACCGTAAGCTTCAATTCATTGGTTTCAGAACCTGTAATTGTAACCGTGGTGGAAGACGTCAATGATGTTGCGGAAGTTCAAATCTCTTCTCCCACTAGTATGATCATTGTGGGAGAATCCATCCAGCTGAATGTAACTGTTTACAATTACCTTCAAGAGGAAATAACTGATACAGACATCACATGGGAAGTGTCAAATGAAAGTTATGCAACCATCAATAACACCGGACTACTTACAGGACTATCAGACGGTGCGGTGCAGGTCACGGCTTCCGCAGACGGCATTAAAAGTATTCCTTTAACTATTATGATTGGCACAGAGGCCAGGGTCGGTACTTTTGTGGGTGCCAACGGCTATAATTCCGAAGGAACCGCTATTCTTTATGTGAATAGCAATGATGAAGTGATTCTGGAATTGAGCGAAGATTTTAATGCCAGTTTTGCTTTGGGCACTTTTATTTATCTGGCTAATTCCACGAATGGAGCAACCGTGAAAGGTGGTGGTCTGGATCTTGGAGAAATTACCAGCGGAGGAGCAAAAACATTTAATGTGTCGTCACTAGACCCCACTGTAAATCTGGATACCTATCGATATTGTGTAGTCTTATGTAAACCTGCGGCCATCACTTTTGGTTATGCTGATTTTAATGAAGAATGATGAAAGGAAAAATTTCTACAATCTTATTGATGCTACTTATATCTACTGTTACTCTGGCAGGAGGAGGCTGGCCACAGCCTGTGGGCAAAGGGTATTTTAAGCTGTCACAATCAATGATCCGTGCTGATAAATTCTTCAATCCGTCGGGAGACATAGTAGATATTACAACCATCAGTATTTACTCCACAGCGCTCTATGGTGAGTATGGATTTTCTGATCGAGTTACGGGAATTGCATACGTTCCCTTTTTCGTTAGAAGTACACTCAATGCGGTTAAAAGAAGGCAATCCGGGAGTATTGAGCCTGGCGATCAGGTAAATGCCACTGGTGATCCCATTCTTGGATTGAAATATGCAATTATAAAGGATAAATGGATAGCATTGAGTGGCACGATCTCCCTGGGTATACCTATGGGAGAAACAGAAGGTGGTGAGTCCCGGATTTTACAAACTGGTGATGGGGAATTCAATCAAATGATCATGATAGATGCAAGTCATTCGTTCTATCCCAGGCCCATTTACACGACGTTTTCTGTGGGTTTCAATAACAGGACCAATGGGTTTAGCGAGGAATTCAGGTATGGGTTTGAAGTTGGTTACACTGGGATAAAAAATTTAATCGCTGTCCTCAAGATCAACGGAGTGGAGTCTTTCAACAATGGAGAAGTAACAACAGCCGGGAATGGAATTTTCGCCAACAATACGGAATTCCTTGGCATCACTCCAGAAATCAATTATAACCTGAATGAGCAGTGGGGAATTTCAGCATCCGCGGGATTTGCTCCTTACGCGAAAAGAATCCTCGCAGCACCAAATTACTCTATTGGAATGTACTTTCAGCTTTAGTGATACAATGTATATCTATTCGTGACATTTTCGTGATGTATTAGCATGAGTTTTAAGCTTAAATAATAAAAAGCGAAAAATCATGAAAAAACTACTTACACTTTTGGTCATTGCCAGCACCCTATTGAGTTGTGGAGATGATGAGAGCAACGATCCTTCCGAAAGCACTCTGATGCTGGACATTTCTGGTTTATCCAACCTTGGCACTGAAGCACAATATGAAGGTTGGTTGATTGTAGACGGTTCTCCCATTACAACAGGTACATTCACTGTGGATGATAATGGCACATTGTCACAAACCAGTTTCGACGTGGACACTGATCAGCTTGAAAACGCCAGCAAATTTGTATTAACCATTGAACCCATTCCTGACCCGGATGCGTCTCCCGCTGATGCTCATATTCTTGCTGGAAATTTCTCTGGTAATAGTGCAACACTATCGATTATGGATGAAGCAGCAATTGGAACTGGGTTTACGGGGGCTTCCGGCAGTTACATCCTTGCCACTCCCACAACAACTTCCAGTGATGATGAATTGAGTGGCGTATGGTTTTTAGTACCGGGAATGCCCATGCAACCTGGCCTGGTCAACTTACCTGACCTAAGTAATGTACCTGGATGGACTTATGAAGGATGGGCCGTAATCAATGGTACTCCAGTCTCTACAGGAACATTTGATGCTGCTAGTGGTACTGATAACAATGCCCCGTTCAGCGGCACTGAAGGTGGACCGGAATTTCCTGGTGAAGACTTCATTACCAATGCCCCAAGCGGGTTAAGTTTTCCGACCAATTTGCAGGGAGCCACTATTGTTGTATCTGTGGAGCCAGTACCAGACAATTCGGAAAGTCCATTTTTATTAAAACCATTATCTGGACAGGTCCCTTCCAATGCAGAAGCTGTTACTACTTACAATCTGGAAAATATTGCAGCAGGCACCTATCCCTCTGGAACTGTTTTGAGATAGTTTTAAATCTTTGCTATATTAACGTTGGGAACTAATGTAGAAATCAGGACAATTTGATTGATCACACCTGTGATTTAGTCCCAAATTGTCCTACTTATCACATATCACTGAAAATTCCCATGTTGATCGTAACATTTGAAGAAATTCGCAGTATTGTTACTTACAGCGGTTAAAAACATTAAAAATTCCTCATAGTTTGAATCCAGGTTGTTCTTTTGAGCGCCTGGTTTCCCTTTTTAAGGGGGATTGTAAAACTAGAGTCCTTCTGCTTCAGCGATTAGTTCTGCAAGATCCTTCACTTTCACTTCCGCCTCTTTCTCTTTATTCTTTACACCGTCAGACATCATTGTCATACAGAACGGGCAAGCACTGGCAATTACATTCGCTCCTGTTTCAAGTGCTTCTTCGGTCCTTTCTATATTGATTTCTTTATTGCCAGATTCTGCATCTTTGAACATCTGTGCACCACCAGCTCCACAACAGAGTCCTTTGGTTTTGCATCTTTTCATCTCCACCAACTCTGCATCCAGGGCCTCCAAGACCTCCCTTGGGGCCTCATAAACATTATTAGCTC
Source organism: Cyclobacteriaceae bacterium (assembly GCA_965243755.1). Taxonomy (GTDB): domain Bacteria; phylum Bacteroidota; class Bacteroidia; order Cytophagales; family Cyclobacteriaceae; genus JANSWY01. The sequence goes on along the minus strand of CBDEVW010000005.1, from coordinate 31,616 downwards.
TCCCCAGATAGCATGAATCATGAAAAGTGATTTTTCTGCCTTTAAATTCCCCTCCTCCTTTCAGCGTAAGTTTACCCTCATTGATCAATTCTTGCAATAATTGTGAGTGGTGAATTACTTCGTAGTTTCCACCCAGGTCCGGGTATTCATTTTTAATGGTATTGAAACAATGCGGACAGGCGGTTACGATCTTCTTGATTTCATAACTGTTCATCAACTGAATATTCGCCATAGCCTGCATCTGAAATAAAAATTCATTTCCAGCGCGTCTGGCAGGATCTCCAGTACAGGTTTCTTCAGGTCCCAGTACCGCAAACCTGATTCCCACTTTGTTTAAGATCTTCACAAATGCTTTGGTTACCGCTTTGTATCTGTCATCATAAGATCCTGCGCACCCTACCCAAAATAATATCTCTGGAGTTTCGCCGGAGGCAACCATGTCAGCAACTGTTGGGATTTTTATATTTTCACTCATTGTTTGTATTCAGATTAAGGTTAAGCGTTTGATTCTTCTTTTAATTCCTGAGACCAATTGAATCGATCTGCAGGTGAAAATTTCCATGGGGCAAAATTTGTTTCGACATTACTGAACATTGAATTCCATGATGCCGGTGAACCTGACTCTTCCATGGCAACATATCTTCGCATTTGAAGGATGATATCCAGCGGGTTTATATTTACAGGACAAGCTTCAACACAGGCATTACAACTGGTACAGGCATTGATTTCTTCTTTGGTGACATAATCTCCCAACAGAGATTTTCCATCCTCCAATCCCTTACCTCCCTGGGCAATACTCTGGCCCACTTCTTCCGCTCTGTCCCTTGTATCCATCATAATCTTGCGAGGAGACAGTTTTTTACCAGTTAGGTTGGCCGGACACTCTGATGTACATCTACCACACTCAGTACAGGAATAGGCCTCCATTATGTTTTTCCATGTCAGGTCATTCACATCCTTGGCGCCAAATCTTCCAATTTCTGCCGGCGGATCATTGTTCTCAACGGGCATTCCAAGCATCATCTTCACCTCATTGGTTACACTATCCATGTTATCCATATATCCCTTTGCATTCAAATTGGAATAATAGGTATTCGGGAATGCCAGGAAAATATGTAAGTGTTTTGAATAGGTCACATATACTGCAAACGCAAGAATTCCAACAATATGAAACCACCAGGCAGCTCTCTCAATCAACACTAGTGTACCATTGCTCATGCCATCAAATATTGGCACCAGAAACCCACTGAAAAAGAAGGATCCAGTAGCCACATAATGCTCTGCACCATTGGCCTGGAGCACCTGATCTGTAGCATTCATAGTAAGTATGGCGATCATCAAAACAGATTCAATGATCAAAATCAAGTTCCCGTCCAATGCCGGCCATCCTTTCATTTCAGGCTTGGTAAATCTGGGTACTTTAAGGATGTTTCTCCTGATTAGAAAAACAACGCAGCTAAACAACACCAATACTGCCAATAGCTCAAAGAGATTCATCAAAATATTGTAGAACCCTCCAAGGTACGGTGCAAATATCCTGTGTGTACCAGCAAATCCATCAATGATGAATTCCAAAACTTCCAGATTGATCACGATGAAGCCCACATAAATAAATAAATGAAGTACTGCCGGAATGATCCTTTTGAACATCTTTTTTTGTCCAAAGGCAATTAGCAGCATGGTTTTCCATCTTTCACCGGGTTGATCTGTTCGATCCACATCCCGACCAAGCAAAATATTTTTTTTGATTTGTGTGATTCGCTTAAACAGCAAATATCCAAAGAAGGCTATTACCACTATAAAGGCAACCTGAGGTATGTATTCCATCGAATTGGGTTAGTTTATTGGTAACTTAATTTAGTTGAAAATTTTATAAAAATTATTTTGTTCACCAATCTATTATTACATAGTTTTGCACCTCTTTAAAACGGTGCTGTAGCTCAGTTGGTAGAGCATCGGACTGAAAATCCGTGAGTCGGTGGTTCGAATCCACTCAGCACCACAGAAAGTCCCGAAATACTTCGGGACTTTTTCTTTTCAGTAACTCTTAACTTGCAATTTTCCATTGTCGAACAAAATCTACCCCGAATATAGAAAATAACAGGAAAATTAGTATGCATGCATAACATATTTTTTAATTCTCGTTCATTTTTTCCTGCAAATTGCTACTTCAGGTTTGTTTTTAATGTTCCGGTAGAAAAACAAATAATAGTCCTCTCCATCCTTTAAGTTATATTTCTTTCTGATTTGATCCACTGTGAGCGGGTAATTTCTTGAAACAACACTCACTTTGCTTCCTACTAATTGGGATGATAACTCCTTTTTAGATGCCGGACCAGCCCATGTTACTTCAAACTTTCTGCCTGGAAAGTCCTCAATCAATGATTCTGAGGTGTAAAGATGGGTATTCGGGTTCAATTTTGTTACTCCATGACTTTTGCCCAGCAGTTTATATATTCCCGACTTAAGCAGTGAAGCATTTGGTTCGTACAAGTATCTCCCTATTGTACCAGTGGGTTCTTTTACTCCTCCTAAACTTTCAAAGGTAGCTGAATACTCCTGCCACTCTGTGGAAAGCCAATTGAAAGTCTTTAATTCGGTTTCTCCAACATAAGTTGGATCGACTAGAAATAAAATCTCCTTGCATTCATTTTTCACTGATACCACATAAACCGCCTTTACATTTGATATCTGCGTCAACCCCATTGATATATCCAGCATAGGGGAAGCTTTGATCAACAACCTGACATTTGACCCTCCCAATAATTCCATCAATTGGATAACATCGGGCTCACAATCCTTAAAGCTATGAACCTTCATATTATGTTGATCTCTCCTGGCTGGATCGATGTAAAGATGAGTAGGTAGTTGATTCAGGTTTTGGATGTAGTCTAAAGAATCAATATTGAGACACCTGATGTGTTTTGCCCCCAGAACATCAAAATTATATTCTGCCAACTGAACTAAATCGTTGTTTCGCTCCAAATATGTGACTTGATCAAATCCTTTACTGAGGTAATATGTATCGACTCCCGCTCCTCCAGTGAGGTCAATCAGGCTATGTCCATGAAATATTTTCGCTTTAAACTTTGCTGTTATTTCAGAGGAGCATTGTTCCATAGAGATGGTTGGAGGAAAAATAACTCTATCTTGAGCCAGCCATTCAGGAAGCTTCATTTTGGCTTTCTTTCTTGCGGTAATTTGTTGTACAATAAACGGAATATCGAGATTAGGGAATTTTGAAGCTTGCAGTGAAAGTTGAATCGGATCAGTATCTGCGAATTGATCGAGGGCTTTGAAGAATCTAGGGTCAGGTTTTTTCATAATCTCAAAACATTGGACACCATCCTGGCTGAAGTGTCAAACATAGGTGGAGAAACAATGATAAATAAAAAGCCGACCCAGAATTGAGTCGGCTCTATTTTTTTTGATTCTAGCTTTGTATTAATAAACCAAACTATGCTCTACCATATATTCCGCAATCTGCACGGCGTTGGTAGCAGCCCCTTTTCGTAAATTGTCTGCTACAATCCACATATTCAGGCTTTTTGGTTGTGTTTCATCTCTTCTGAGTCTTCCAACAAACACATCATCTTTCTGATGTGCATGTAGCGGCATAGGATAAACATTGTTTCCAGGATCATCCTGCACCACAATGCCAGGGGTTTTGCTCAGTATCTCTCTAACTTCCTTAAGATCGTATTCCTCGTTGAATTCTACATTCACAGACTCTGAATGACCCCCCATTGTTGGTATCCTTACACAAGTAGCTGTCACCTGAATCGAATCATCTCCAAGAATCTTTTTGGTTTCATTGACCATCTTCATCTCCTCTTTGGTATATCCATTCTCCTGAAATACATCAATGTGAGGCAGAACATTCATGTCAATTTTGTAAGGATACGCCATTTCCACGTCCTTTCCTTCCCGCTCACCCATCATTTGGTCTACGGCACCTTTACCAGAACCGGTAACTGACTGATAGGTTGATACTACAATTCTTCTGATTCCATATTTTTTATGCAATGGTGCTAATGCCAACACCATCTGTATGGTAGAGCAGTTTGGATTAGCTATAATCCTGTCATCTATCCTGATTACCCCTGCATTGATCTCCGGAACGATCAATTTGTGTTTTGGGCTCATTCTCCAGGCTGAGGAATTATCAATCACAATTGTCCCAACTTCCTGAAACTTTGGTGCCCACTCCAAAGAAGTCCCTCCTCCTGCAGAAAAAATAGCAACGTCAGGTTTTCGCATGACTGCATCTTCCATGGAGATCACTGTAAATTCTTCTCCCTTAAAGATCATCTTCTTGCCCGCAGATCGTGCAGATGCTACTAAAAGAAGTTCTTCATACGGAAAATTGCGCTCTTCAAGCACTTTTAGGATTTCACCACCAACAAGCCCGGTGGCCCCAACTACTGCTAATTTCATTGTTGATAGAAATTTAGATATTGAACATATATTAATTATTACGTTTTGATAACGCTCATTTTGGGATAACGGGAAATCAAAATTAGTATATTTAACCCTTGATGTTCAGCTTTCTCTGATGATTTTAAGAAATATTTTCTATTTCGTGATCCTCTGTCTGTCCACATTCCCGGCATTTGCTCAGGTGAATGATGGATTTGATGATGGTAATTTCACCTCCAACCCTACCTGGTCTGGTGATGTTTCGGAATTTGAAGTGGACGGTAGCAATACACTTCATTTAAATGCACCCGCAGCTACCAACGAATCGTACCTGAGTACCCCAAATACTTTATTGGACCTGACAACCTGGGATTTTAAGGTTTTTATGGATTTTAATCCCAGCAGTAGTAACCGGGCATACATTTACCTGGTCAGTGACCAAAGTGATCTGGAAGCCAGCCTGAATGGCTACTTTGTAATGATCGGTAATGCTGATGATGAAATCAGTTTGTACAGGCAAGACGGAAGCTCAACAACCAAAATCATTGACGGTACCAATGATCTAGTCAATATGGACCCTGTTGAAGTTTGGGTTCGGGTTACAAGAGATAATGATGGAAACTGGGAGCTTTTTTATGATTTGACGGGAACGGACTCCTACCTTTCTGAAGGTACTGCTTTAGATAATACTTACACAAGCACCAACTACTTCGGCGTATTATGTGATTACACCTCTACTCGTTCCACACTGTTCAATTTTGATGACATTAGTGTAATTGCATCTACACAAATTGACACTGTTGTAGTAACAAGTGCCACCACTGCCACCGTTGTTTTCAATCAGGAGGTTAATCAAGCTTCAGCCGAAAATACGGGCAACTATAGTATCGACAATGGCATCACCATCAACTCAGCCACAAGAGATGTCTCCAACAACAATGAGGTGGATCTGGTTTTCAACCAAAATTTGACTAATAACACCTACGAATTGAGTACCTCAAACATTCAGGATGCGTTTAGTAGTACTCCACAAACTGAATCTTCAACCTTTAGCTTCAGCTACCTTGCAATGGCGCTGGATACTGCTATTACCCTCACCGACTCAACTATACAAGTCACTTATAATCAAACTGTGGATGAAACAACCGGAACCAACCCAAACAACTACCTGATTGACAATGCTATTGGTAATCCAATTGCAGCTGCTATCGTGGAAAACGACTCTGCAAAAGTAGTGCTGGAGGTTTCTGGTTCATTTTTAGATGGCGTTACGTACAACCTTTCCATATCAAACGTCCAAAATAAAAGCCAAAACAGCACAGTTACCGACAATCAAGACTTTGAATACAATGAGCCATTATTAATTGATACAGTAATTGCCAGTTCAATTAATGAGCTTTTGATTATTTTCTCGAAATCGCTGGACCAGACTTCTGCTGAAACGGCAGGTAATTATTCCATTAATAACAGTATAGGAAATCCAGTATCTGCAAGCCTGATCAATACGGATTCAGTATTGCTTTCGCTTTCAGATAATCTCGAAGATAATACCTATGAAATTACTATAAATGACGTAGAAGATAGTGATAACAACTCCATCCAGCCTAATACAACTTTCTCATTTAGCTATTTGCCATTAGAAGTGATCAGTGTTGTAGTAAGCTCATCAAATGCCATTGACATCACCTTCAATCAGGCCTTAACACAATCCTCTGCGCAATCTCTAACAAACTATACTATCAACTATGAAGTTGGTAATCCAGATAGCCTGGACTACCTAACTGGATCTTCATCGGTTACCCTATACTTTAATGATCTTGTAAATAACGATTACGAACTAACCCTGGAAAATCTGAGTAATGAATTAGGAAACGCTACGATCAACGGTGAAATAGTAACATTTTCGAACGAGGTGGCATCCTCTTTCAAAGACATCATCATCAGCGAAATTTTCCCTGACCCCAACCCATCAGTTGCTTTACCATCAGCTGAATTTGTTGAGTTGTTCAACAGGACAAACAATTACATCAGTTTGAAGGACTTCACCCTTAGCGGCGGAACACTAGACAGTGCTGTTATAGGACCCAATGACTATGTGATACTTTCTTCCAGCTCTGACTCCCTGGATTATGCTGTATATGGAGATGTGGTGGTTGTAAATTCAATGCCCACCTTAACGAATAGTGGCCGATTGTTGACTTTGCAAGATCAGTTGGGAAATGATGTAGATTCTGTTCGATACGATGATAGCTGGTACCAAAACAATGATAAATCTGATGGAGGATATACACTGGAGCTCATCAACCAGGACTTAGCATGCAGCGATGACAATAACTGGACCGCATCGAATAATGTCAATGGAGGAACGCCAGGAGTAGCTAATTCGGTGCTTGACAATTCTCCTGACAACACCGCACCTGAAATCACTAATATTGCTGCCTTGTCTTCAACTCAACTTCAGGTGACATTTTCTGAACCTATGGACGAAGGATCATTGTCGGCTGCCACCTATAGCATTAGCGGATATATAATCACTGTAAATCAAGTACTGGGAAATGGATTCGATGGTGTAGTCCTTGACCTAGACAGTAATCTGGTATCAGAAACTATTTATGAACTTTCAGTAACAGATGCCACTGATTGTTCAGGTAATGAAATCAACTCCTCTGCAGTGGGGTTTTATTACGATACAACACCTCCGCAAGTTGAAAAGGTTGTCATCAATTCAACAGATCAAATAACAGTGGTTTTCAACGAACCTCTTGAGGAGAGCATTGCAGAAACTGAAAGTAACTATACAGTAGACAATGCTATTGGCAATCCCACAACTGCCACTCTGGATAATGATAATAGCCATCGTGTCAGGTTAAGCTTTGATACTGATTTCCCTTTGGGGGTAGCCCACAATCTCGCAATTGATAACCTAACGGATACCCTGTCAAACAGCATGAGTAGCACTCAAAATATTGCCTTTCAATACAGTCAGCAGATCGATACAGTGATTGTGGTAGCAAGTACTTTGGTGGATATCTATTTTGACGAACCAATAGATTCAGCCAGTGCAAGTCAGGTGAGTTTTTATGAAATTGAGGACATAGGATCACCAGAACAAGCAATTCCAGATGAATATTCAGATTCCATTGTACACCTTGTATTATCAACCAATCTGGAGGACAATCAGTCATTGTCGCTAATGATTGAGGGGCTGTTGGATGCAGATTTCAATGATCTGGTAACTCCTGAGTATTTCTTTACATACGACACCAGGGCACCAGTACCTCAGCAAATTGAAGTAAACGATTCCATTTCACTTACCATTACTTTCAACGAACCCTTAGATGAAGTCAGCAGTGAAGCATTGGGGAACTATCACCTGGACAATGGGGCTAGCCCAGATTCGGCCCGATTAACTGGAAATGCATTGGTAGAGTTAAGGTTTTCAGCGTCTTTTGTACCAGAGTCGGAGCACACTTTGTCAATAGCGAACATTGGGGATGTCTATGGCAACACAATGACCACTACTAGAAAGCTGGATTTCATTTATGACCCATTACCTCCTCGTATTGATACACTCTTGCAACTTGCTGAAGACTCAATAATGATAAAGTTCGTCGAGTTTGTTGATGAGATATCTGCAGAAGAAAACACAAACTATATCTTGGATCAGACAATTAATCCCGATCTGGTGAGCAGGTATGATGTTGATTCCACAGTGGTGTTCCTGCACTTTGCGAGCAACTTACCAGAACTGATTGATTTGAGTGTAGCGTTAATTAATGTTGAAGACCTTACCGGAAATGCAATATCAGATACAATAATTTCAACTCTGAATACGCTCAACCCGACTGTAGCATCCATTACACCAGTCTCCAGAACACAACTGCAGATAACCTTCGGCAAAAAAATGGACAGTGGATTACTCTCTGAGGTAACTAATTATTCTGTAGGTGGTTTGAGTCCCAATTCCATCGCAATTACTGATGATAAAACGGTTGTACTAACTCTTGGGAGTGAGTTCACCGATAAGACCAATTATGTTTTACAGCTCAGTAACCTCACAGACGATAGCGGAAATATGCTTGGCTCCAGCACTTTTGGATTTGAATTCAATGACTACCTGGATGCTATAAGTGTTTTAAATGAATATACCATTGAACTTACCTGGGAAAAAGATCTCTTAAAACCCGATGTAACTTCATTTACCCTTGCCAACAATAGTACTGCCCCGATCGCTGTTACAAGAGATTCAGAAGACTTAAATGTTTTGCATTTGCTCTTCTCAGATTCACTCCAAGCCAACATTCCCGACACACTTTTTTGGCAACAGGTTGAAGACGTCAATGGGCTATCCATTCCTGATGGCTACATAAATTTTCAATTGGATACAAAAGCACCAGCTGTTCAGTCAATAAGCTCAACCTACTTCAATGAAATTACAGTGACCTTCTCAGAACCTGTGATAGAAAGCGCTGCTTCTGCATTAAATCACTACAATTTATTGACCGTAGGCAACCCAACGAACATCGAGATACTCAATGAAACGTCCTGCCTGTTGTCTTTTGAAGACACCCTGTCCAACAATAGCAACTATGAGCTGATAGTCTCTCGAATAGCTGACTACTCCGGAAATCTGCTAACAGATACAGTCTCATTTCTATTTGAGGCCCCTTTTATTCCGTCTTACGGTGACCTGGTCATCACAGAGATCATGGCAGACCCGGATCCTGTTGTAGGACTTGCTTCAGCCGAATATGTTGAATTGTTCAATAATAGCAGCCAACCTATCAATTTACGACAGGTCTTTGTATCCGACGATTCGGGAATTATCAATCTTCCAGATACTATTTTAGCCCCTGCCACCTATGGTCTGATCGTTGACGATTCGGATGCCCCTAACTTTAATACAGGCACTGTGATAGCCGTAAACAGTCTTTTTTCTTTGGGAAACAATGAAGATTCTTTGACAGTCTCCATCACCAATGAGATTTTAGATGCCATAGCCTATACTGATGATTGGTATAATGACAACACAAAAGTCAATGGTGGTTACTCACTTGAAAGGATTAGCATAAACCCAATATGTGAAGATGAAGAAAACTGGTCGGTATCATTAGATCCCAACGGCGGAACCCCCGGAGAAGAAAACAGCATTTTCAATAACAGTCCTGATTCCGTTCCGCCTTATGTTACTAATTTGGACATTAGTCCTACACAGCTGATTGTTTATTTTTCTGAGCCTGTTGATACCAGCAGTGTTCAGCTTTCTGATTTTACGCTAGTCCCTGCGATAAATAATTTATCTGTCCATTTTGATAGTGTAATCGTTGCTCTGACCGACGAATTAGATTCAGCTACCATATATAACATCACCATTGCCAACATTTTCGATTGTGCAGGAAATGAACTGACTTCCTTTACCGGATTCTTTGGTATAGGAAAGCGGCCGGAACCGGGAGAATTATTATTCACTGAAATCATGGCTGATCCTACCCCGGTTGTGGCATTACCGGACGCAGAGTATGTTGAACTGTATAATCACAGCAACAACCTGCTCAATCTGTCTGGGATTATGTTTGGGGATGCCTCGATTAGCATTCCTTTATCCAACTACCTCCTGGAACCGCAGCAATACCTGGTGATCACCTCAAGTGCCAACCAACTTCAATTTGATTCAGTAAATGTACTAGGGTTATCCAATTTCGCCTCGCTTACCAACAGTGGAGACAGCATTGGTTTATCTAATGGGGAAACCCAACTAGATGCTGTGACTTACGATCGTTCATGGTACAGGGATGCTGATAAGGACGATGGTGGTTACTCCCTGGAGCGCATAAGTTTTGATGACCAATGTGACCCATCCAGCAATTGGGCGGCCTCTGATTCATCCGCTGGTGGAACGCCCGGGTATCAAAACAGTATTTTTAATCAAAATCCAGATATAAACGCCCCCAATGTAGAAGGCATCTCTTTAATTTCATCTGATAGCATTGTTCTTACATTTAATGAATCGATGGATACAGTTTCTGAGGTTCTTACTAAAATTAATTTTGATCCCCTTGTGACCATTCATTCATCACATTGGACCAATTTTATGGAACTGCTCATTGTAATGTCAGAACCGCTTGATGAAGGTATCCTTTATGAGATACAGATATCAGAAATCAACGATTGTGCAGGTAACGCAATGAGTTCGTTCAATACCATCATTGGAATTGGTCAGTCTCCTTCAGTTGGCGATTTGATAATCAATGAAATTTTTGCAGATCCTACGCCAGTTGTCGGACTTCCTGAAGCAGAATACATAGAAATCTACAATCGATCAGATAAACTCATCAAACTTGATGGACTAACCATCGAAGATTTTTCAGGATCAGCAGTAGTATCTAATGGTTTTTTGGCTCCTCAGAGCTATCTGGTACTTACCAATGCCAGTAGTTTATTCCGATTCGAAGGAATTGAAAACACTGTTGGCATCAATGGTTTTCCGTCCCTTGGCAATAATGGGGACCTCATTAAATTAAGTATCAATGAAATTACGATTGACAGTATACAATTTGAAAGAGACTGGTATGGCAATACTGACATGGATGATGGAGGCTATAGTCTCGAATTGATCAACCCGGATGCCAGTTGCAGTGGGCCTAATAACTGGACTGTTTCCAGCTCTGATGCAGGAGGTACTCCAGGTTTACAAAACTCAGTTTTCAGTCCATTGCCAGATACCATTAGTCCACTAATAACAACCTTCAGCTTCACTGAAAACCAGATTACTATCAATTTCAACGAATGGATGGATACCCTAAGCCTAACTGAGGGCACCTACATTTTCAATCCCAATATCGAAGTGACTAATATAGGTGCATCCCTTGACGGGGTTGAACTGATATTTGCAACTCAGATGGAAATTGGCACCCTATATGAATTCACGATTTCAAATATCACTGATTGCTCCGGAAATGTAATCACTCCAACTACATTAGAAATTGGCGTTGGCTCTACACCTTCCTATCATGACCTGCTGATCACGGAAATAATGGCAGATCCCGAACCCCCAAACGACCTTCCAAACACCGAATACCTCGAAATATACAATGCCAGTACGGAATTGATTGATCTGTCAGGAATCAATGTGAGTGACAAAACTGAAACCACCAGTATAAACGGTGGTATCCTAAAATCCGGTGAATATGCTGTTCTCACTCCAAATGCTGCCATCAATCTGTTTGACTCTAACATTAAAGTCATTGGTATTGCTAACTGGCCGTCACTAGGAAATTCTGGAGACGACTTGAGTTTGAGTATCGGAGGAGAAGAAATAATTTCATTAAGCTATCAGGAAAACTGGTATGATGACCCTACAATTGATGGTGGAATCTCATTGGAAATGATTGATGTGTCAAATCCTTGTGGAGAAAATGACAATTGGACAGCATCAGTCAGCACCACTGGTGGTACCCCAGGAAGAGTCAATGCCAGCAGCGCGTCCAATCCGGACCTTTTTGGTCCTAATCTGTTATCGGCTTATGCCATCTCCCAACAACAGGTGGAGTTAAGTTTCGACGAAAAAATAGGGTCCAACCTAACTAATGCATTTGTGACCATTGAACCCGTTGTACCCATATCTGATATACAGTTAGCAGGAAATAGTGATAAGCTTCTATTGCTTTCGTTACAAGAGACATTGGCACCTAATACAAACTATCACCTGATCATCCAGGAAGTATCGGATTGCCTCAACAATCCAATCCAGAGCAATGAAGCTTCATTTGTGCTCCCGGAGAACGCCGATAGTCTGGAGATTGTGATCAATGAGATACTATTCAATCCAAGGAGTACAGGAGTAGACTTTGTGGAAATTCTAAACCCTACTACAAAATATTTCAATTTAAAAAATTGGCGCATTGCCAATCACAGCTATTTCAACTCAGGTTCCTCAGAACTGGTAACTGACGCTAACCTGATCATTGGTCCCGATGAACTATTGGTATTTACAACAGATAAAGAGTCTATCCTAAATGAATATCCTTTATCTATTGAAAATCACATCTTTCAGGTTGATCAGCTACCCACATTTGCCAATGATGAAGGTACTGTCATTTTGATTGATTCACTTGGACACACCATAGACCTGGTTGATTACTCAGAAGACTTTCATTATGACCTGCTGGATGATGTTGATGGCGTATCACTAGAGCGAATTGATCCATTTGGCAGCAGTGTGGATGGTAATAATTGGAAATCTGCTTCAAGTACATCTGGGTTTGCGACTCCCGGTTATGAAAACTCACAAAGTTTCAACACGATGGAGGTGGATAAAATTATTAGCGTTGACCCTCAGGTATTCACACCTGGTGATGAAACTTCTGGTGTTCCGTCTTTCACTACCATTAAATATGATTTTGAAAGTCCGGGTTATTTTGCCAATGTCAACATCTACAATACCGCGGGACAATTGGTTAAGTCACTGGCTAATGGAGAGCTCCTCCCAACCTCCGGGTTCCTTAGGTGGGATGGCACCCGTAACAATGGCGCAATGGCGGATGTAGGTTATTACATTATCAAATTTGAAATCTACAATAACCTTGGTGACCAGAGAAGTTTTCAAAAAACTGTTGTGGTGGGACGAAAGTTTTAAATCCCTTCTTCGTCATATATGCACTCTTCAGGGTCTTCTCTCAGGTCATACCAGTCATCCTCATGTACGTAGTATTCAAGCTGACCGTACCAATCATGAGCAAGTGCACTTACTCCAAACTCATCCATAATTGACAGCACACCTGGCTCTCCATAATTGAGCGACTCAATATATATCAGTATTTCATCGCCGAAATTTTTCACCTCGACCGAAGAGATTTTATAGCTCTCCGAATCCATGATCATGTCATGATTTACATTCACACCATCTATATTGATGGAAGACTGCTCGCATGTTTCATTGTATCTTATGAATGCATCTATTTCCTGAATTACATTAGGGTAATTACCAAGATATGGGTTTAAGGCCATTTCAATTTCATCGCCTGTATAAGTTCGGATGTTTTCAATTCCCAGGTATTCATGCAAAGCTTTGCGCAGGCTTACCTCAACATCATCAAAAGATTTATCTTCAACGAGAGTAACCAGGTTATCATAGTCTTCAACTGAAATTCCAGCTGCCGCAAGTACGCTATAGGCAATATCCTTCTTACCCAAAGTAAAATTATCGGCCTTGATCCATCCTTCTTTGAACCAGCTGCCGCCCCGAGGCTTTCCTTTCACCTTGAACCATTCCTGATCATCATCTCTATCCAAAATCGCTACAACATCAAATTGGTAAAACTTATCATTTGTCCTGGTCAGCGGGTCAGCTCTCTTGTATATGTATGTTTCATTTGTAATGGCTGCCGGGTAGGCATTTTCTGCTATGAATCTCCTTTGTACCCAACCCTGGCTATCGTCTGAGAGTTTAATCAGCGCATATTCATTTTTCTTATCAGACTTTTCGTCCACCTGATACTTTCCAAGAACATCTATGCGTTCTCCAAGGTTTATTGAAGTCAGGTATTTTGCATCATCAGCAGGTTTTTCCCTTACGGACAGTTTCTCCCAGAGGCATGCACCGACAGACATCTCTCTCTTGTTGCAGGATATTTTACCCTCTGCACTTATTGTACATTCCTCCACAAACGGCTTTGGTAAATAGTCTGCATAATGGTGATTGTAATTGTGGACCAAAAAAGAACTGTCATTGATTAATTTGAAATTGCCTCTTGCAATCCCCATCTCCAGACATTCATCAAAAGACACGACTTTAGTATCCAGAATTTCTCCGGCTTTGGTTACATAGTATATTACTTTGTGATTGCAACCGGATTCATCCTGAGTCATCAGAATAGAAAACTTATTTAACCCCTGACTTTGACCAAACCATGAATGAAAATATGCCGGAAAATAATTAATTGCTTCATTCACAGCCTCTTCATTGTCATAAATTGGCGTCAGAAGTTTTTTTAATAATTCCTTATCCGCTATCGAAGTACTGGTAGCACCCTCCATTGAATCCGGATGAATGGTGGCTGGTTTGTTGAAGGGGAACTCGCCTTTGTAAGCGCTAAAATCGGATTGCCCACATGCTGAAAGTAACGCAAAAAAGAGCATCGGAAATAAATATTTCATGGCCAGGAGTTTTTAAGATGACATGTCAAAAAAATGAACTCTGATGAGTACGCTCTTTCAATTTAATTTTTTTTCTGCTCTTGTGCTTACTTCATCGCCTATAAAAATTGACGCCAATGAAATGAAATCGACAGAATTTTGTTTATTGTTAATAAATATCTGCTACTATGAACTGCATAATTGACAATGTTATCCAATATTACGCTGGAAAAGGAAAGCGATCGGATGTTATAAGGAGATATCTCAGGATGAAATATCATATCAACATTGACCACAGCGCCCTGAAAGCCAGAATCAGGGATTTACGGCACATTTCGAATCCTCAGGCCCACTTATCAATTAGTGGGAGTTAATGGTTGGTCACTGATTTTATTCAAATAAATTCAACCGCTAGATTCCAAAAATTTATTAGATTAGCGCAAATTTCAACCAACCCTTTTGCTATTGGAACCTTAATAAATTTTAGGATGGAAGAGAAAACCAAATACACCGCCGAAGAATTAAAAGAGTTTGAAGAGTTGATCAATGAAAAGCTGGAAAAAGCCAAAAATCAGCTTAATTTCATTAAAGAATCAATCTCCAAAACAGGCGACATGGGTACCGGAAGTACATTTGGTACCATCAAGACACTGGAAGATGGAGCTGAGACCGCAGAAAAAGAAAGCCTCAATCAGCTGGCAGCCCGTCAACAAAAATTTATCAATAACCTTGAGAAAGCCCTGATCAGAATAAAAAATGGCACCTACGGTATCTGTGTGGATACTGGTAAACTGATCAGCAAAGAAAGGCTCAAAGCTGTACCTCATACCATGCATTCGATAGAAGCAAAATTGAGACAAAGCAAGTAATTGAATTACCTTGTAAACCATATTGAGGCACTCATTTTTTGCTCTCCCAAACCAATTGAGGAGAAGGAAATAAAAAATTGTCTTTCAGAAATGTTTGAGGCAGATGTCCCTATTGAAGACATTGAACAAGCCATTAAACTTCTGGAAGACAAATACAATGAAGATGATTTCTCAATTCACCCGGTAAAAAGTGGTGGAGGCTACCAGTTTCTGACCAAACCTGCATACCAGGCCAGTATTGGGATCTTATTAAAACAACAATCCAAAAGGAGACTCTCCAACTCCGCCCTGGAAACCCTGGCCATCATTGCTTACAAACAACCCGTTACAAAGGGAGAAATTGAACAAATTCGAGGAGTTAACTGCGACTATTCCGTTCAGAAGCTTCTTGAAAAAGAGCTGATAGAAATTAAAGGAAAGTCTGATGCCGTGGGAAGACCTCTTATCTACGGGACCAGTCAGAATTTCATGGATTACTTTGGCATCAATGACCTAAAAGACCTACCAACACCTAAGGATTTTTATCAGGAAGGTGAAGAAAACACTATAGGAGAACAACAAGATTAGCTAACTTCGTGGTTTAATTGATAAACCACATGCGCAAAAAGAAGCCTGCCAGAGCAAAGAAAGCTGAAATCAAAAAACCAAGCCAGGAACCAGAGGTAGTCAGGCTCAATAAATACATCGCCAATTCCGGAGTATGCTCTCGAAGAGAAGCAGACAAATTGATCGCAGATGGCAAGATTAAGGTAAATAAAGAAACAATCACTGAATTAGGTTACAAAGTACAGCCCGGAGATAAGGTTTACTACAATGGCAAGTTACTTAAGCGCGAGAAGCTGGTCTATGTACTACTCAATAAACCCAAGGATTATATTACCACCATGGACGATCCAGACGGGCGAAAGACTGTAATGGACCTTGTGAAAAATGCTGTTCCCGAGCGCATTTACCCAGTAGGTAGGCTGGATAGAAATACCACCGGTTTATTACTATTTACAAATGATGGTGAAACCGCTAAAAAGCTTTCTCATCCGTCTTACGAAATCAAAAAGATATATCAGGTTGATCTCGACAAGCCAATTTCTCAGGTTGATTTTGAGAAGATCCAGAATGGATTGCAATTGGAGGATGGAGAAGCAACCGTTGACGATATTGCAGTGTTAAGCAAGGACAAATCAATTCTCGGTGTAGAAATACACATTGGCAGAAATCGAATTGTCAGGAGAATATTTGAACACTTGGGCTATGATGTAATTAGACTGGACCGAGTGATGTATGGGCCACTTACGAAGAAAGATCTACCCAGGGGTAAATACAGGTTTCTCACAGACAAAGAAATTGTATTACTAAAGAACTTCAAATCCTCAAAATCTCCCAAACCTAAGCGATAAAGCCACGGTATAGTCTGAAAGGTCTTCGTCATTCAAATGGAGTAAATCAATGGCTTGAATCATTCTATAGGTGGCCCCAATTCCCAATCTTAAATTGCCGGTAATATTTGCTTCCAGTTGAATGCCTGGTTCAATGACAAAAAATGCTGACTTATCGATGGTGAAATCAGTATCAATTCCATTATTAAAATAGTTCTCATCCGATACCTCAAAATTCCCAGCACCAAGAAGAATTGGTATATTGATATGGATGACTTCTTTTGGAAAAAGTACGCCCCCTATCAGGAATCCTCCATATCCACCATAGAGATGAAGTTCTTTTTCTGAGTCCTGTCCTGGTGGTATCCCATTGAAGTTATTCTTGGTGGACAGACCATATCCCGCCAAACCAAAAATGTAATGTTTATTAATAATTACTCCCCCATACCCTCCGGTGAGTAGTGTTCTGTCACTATTTACGATTCCCACTTTCACATCAACTCCTCCAAAACCTTTGATATCATTGTCTTTACTCAACAACGACTTCACTTCATTGGGATCATTAGAATCCATATATTTTTGAGCAAAGCTGGTGCTTATACCCAATAACAAGACAAGGCTTATTGAATTGACAATCTTAGAAAACATATTTAAACGATATAGCACCATCCCAAACCGTTCCTCTAATGTACCTCATACCAATATAATTGAAGTATGGCTTGAGATCAAAGGAAATAGTTATAGGCACACTCAACCACCTGTATTCTACACCAGCTATGGCATCTGCACCCATTACAAAATAATTCTTTTCCTCATAAACAAATGATACAGGATCCGAGGGCGTTTCACCTGGTACGATTGCCTTACTTAATCCATCGTATCTCTCCAGACCAAAATGCCCACCAAGTCCGTAATAAGCGAAAAAATTCTCATTGAATGAAAATTCCATTGTTCGGTGTTTGACAAACATAATGGTAAATTGAGCACCCTCTCTCCTTCCTGAAAACATAAACTCCACAGACTCCTCCGGTACAATAAATTTCTTATAAGTAACTGCGGACGTTGTGCCAAGTCTCACTCCTGCTGATTGATGGTAGCTCTGAGCGTACATTGGCGTCAGAGGCATAAACAACATGATGATGATTCCTGGTAAAAGTGTGCGTACAGATAGCAATTGCATGAGTTAATCCCGATCAGTAAAAATTGGAGTTTCTTTAATTGATATTATTAAATCTGCATTGTTGGCAATAATATTCACCTTACCAATTTTGTTGCGTGTAGGTCCTACGTATCCTTCCAGATGCAGATTGAGATCGCTATCATCTGATGGCTTATTTTTTTGAAGAGACAACATGCTGTTTGGAATAATCATCCGGTCCTGTTGCCCGCCAATTTTAGCCATAAAATAGGATTGAGGATTCAATATCAAACTAATATCTGCCGACTTGCTATTGATCGAAATTGCGTCAAAATCTGTTTCAACACGATCCACAAAAATTTCTCCATAATCAAGGTCCAGATCAAGGCTGCTTATAACGGCCTGAAACGAGACATCAGTAAAATCACCACTTCCGGAAACTGCCATCACCTGCTGCACCTTAATCTTATCGTTTCGGGAGTTTAATTTTAATACGCTTATTTCGCCTAGTGTTAACTCCGATGAACTACTTTGAACAGATAGTCTGGAAGCCTTATCAATGGCCACATCAGCGCCCTTAAGTTTAAGGTATCCATTGCGAATCTCCTTCATGTTTCCACTACCAAATGAAAGGGATATCTCGGATTTTCCGGTAAGTTCTCTTGTCCTTAAATCTCCATGGGATAATGTAATGTCCAATTCACCTTTAAAATCATTGACGAACACATTTCCAAATTTATTATCGAGCGTAAGATTGGCTCCTACCGGAAGATAAATGGTATAGTCAATAGTGACTTTATTCCTGGAATTAAAGCTTTTTGAATAGTCCTCTATACTATTCAGAACTGAGCTAAATGCACCACCACCTCTCTTGTCCATCTCCGTCTGAACCATCAGAAAACCTACGGCGTAGCTGAAATCAATCTCAACCTTATCCATGAGCCTTTCGACAATCTCATCAGTCTTCCCTGTAGCTACAATGTCTATTGAGAACTTCGCAGAATCTTTGGTCCATGTATTTACAATTATCTTCCCATACTTATTGACAACTTCCACATCGTCCCCATCCCCCAGTGAAAATGATCTGGTGATGTTTTTAGTTAGCTTGGTATCTTCCTTTTCATGGGCCTTAGCCAAATAGATTGGGGCCAGAACAAAACAACACCAAATAATTAACCGATTTAAATTCTTCATTGCTTCAAAATTCATATTATATCGCATCCCATCAACTTCCCTGCTCCTCTTCCTGTAACTCCTTTAACAAACGATCAAGAATTTTAAGTTTTAATTGATAATTCTCAATCATTGCTATAATCACCTCTTCATTATCTGCATTATCCTTCAGATCATTCTTAAGGTCTGCAAACGCCTTATCCAACTCCTCAATGTCTCTGAATAACTCTTCACCTCCAGGCTTTGACTGTGCCAGTGACATTTTATAGGCAATTTGAGAAGTGTAATAAGCTTGTGCCTCTGCAAGTTCAGGGTTTGCTGCGAAAAGCGTTTCTTCTTTTTTGGCGCCTAGACCCCAATACAACATTCCTGCACTAAACATGATCAAAATCGCAACAGACGCTGCAATTTTGAACCATATAACTTTTTTACCTGATTGCTTCTCCTGCTGATTTTGGATACCATCAGCGATCTGACTCCAAGACTGATCAAGGTCCAGATCATAGTTTTCGAATTCGTCCCTGTTACCAGCAACAAATGCTTTAAACTTATCTTCCATATTCCTGATGATTTTCAACATTTAATAATTTCCGTAGCTTGATCTTTGCTTTACAATACTGTGATTTTGAGGCTGACTCAGAAATTGACAATATCTGCGCAATTTCTGCATGATCATAACCTTCAAAAACATATAAATTCAGGACCATTCTGCATCCCTCACTTAACTGGTCCATTTTAGACAGAATGGAGCTGACCTGGTGTTTCGTGATCTCTTCATCAAAGGTCTCTTCCTCCATCCGATCATATCCATCTTCAATGTCTACCGTAACCAATTTCTTCTTTTTGATTGCGTTAATACACCTATTCACCACAATCCGTTTGATCCATGCACTAAACGTACTGATGTTTTCAAGTGTATGTAGTTTAGTAAATGCATCAACAAATGCATCCTGCAACACATCTTTGGCCTCATCTTCATCTCCCATCATCCTTCTACAGATATTATACATGGCTTTGGCATACAACTTATACAGTTCACGCTGTGCACGCTGATCCCCCTCTTTACTCTGGACAATCAGGTATTTATGTATTGATTGGTGAGATGATTCCAATGATACTTTTATTGAGTTTTACCTAATGACAAGGTACTGAATTAATGGTTTCCATGCAGGGAATATTTTTTCGAGAAAAGTTTTCCATTCATAAAGTCTTTCGACGCAATTTCATGAAATCCGGCCTGGTGGATATAGGATGGAATATCTTTTAGTTCTTCGCTCTCCATGTTGGTGGACCACTTAAAAAACAAATGCATCAAGTGGCTAATGAAACTAGTCTTATACCTAACATGAAAATCAGTGACTATCAGTTGGCCTGAATCCTCTTTTAGTAATTTTCTGATTTGCTCACAGGTGGCTCTTAGGTTGATATCATTAAATAAATCCAGAAAAAAAGGGCACAAAATATAATCGTATTGTAAATCCGTATTGAAATGACTAAATGGTCGATGATGGAAATTTACTTTACAACAAAATCGTCTACTTTTAGCCCTCCAGATCATCTGGGAAGATAATTCTATGTAATCAACTTCCACATCAGATGGCAGATACTGCAACACCTTTCCAGTTCCACCCCCTGCCATTAGTATCCTGGAGGGTGTTTTCAGGTCTTTCAGAAATGATAGCTCTGCGTCCAGTAGCAGGTCTCCAAATACTATTTTTTTTAATAAATCATAGTATCTCGCCACTGAATTAAAATCATTCGTCATATAGCCAGAAGGGGAATGAAGAAAATACCGTCTCCCAGAATTCTATAATACTCATTGCGACGAAATTTTTCCTGCCAATTGTTGATGCCAACAAGAACCAATCCCATGGATAACAGTACAATTGTGAACTTTAGCGAAACATCAAAATATACAAATGAGCCGGCTGTAATAAGCAAATAAAGCAGGAAAACCAGATTTATTATTGATTGGCCATTGCTCCCAATGACTCTGACAATAGAAGGAAAACCCTGCTGTTGATCCAATTCCTTTTCCATCAACGAAAAAAGCATCAAATTCATAATGGCCAGTAATAAAATCTGCAAATAAAGGATGATGATTACACCGGAGAACCCTCCGTCATATACAGACAATGGCCCCACAAAGACACCTAAACTATAACAAAGTGCACTTACGATCTCCTTATATACAAACCCATCCCACAACTGTACCAATAAAAAATAAATAAACACCAATGCCCCTGCTGCGATACCAAAATAGACTGTAGTTGGGGGAAGGTAAAATACTAGAGATGCCAGGGTCACTAAACCCACGATCATCGAAAAAATTAAAGATCTCTTATAATTGTGATGAAACTGATGGCGATAGGTAAGGTGATTAGAGACACTTGAGGCATCAGCCAAATGGTCCCAGGTATAAATTAACCAAACGGTAATTGCCAGCGCCAAATAAACTGTAGTGGGCACCTGCACTCCAAGCAATGATGCTACCAGAATAGATACAATAACGGCACCACCAACTACATCCAGAGAAAGTGCTCTTAAAATCCCATATGTAAGCTGAATTAGTGACACTATTAAATATAATTGAAATGAAGAATAACAAAAAAGGCCCACTTTGAAGTGAGCCCTTTTATATAAAATATTCATACGTTCTGCTATTCTGCAGCAAGTGCTTCAGCACCACCCACAATTTCAAGAATCTCCTTGGTAATAGCAGCCTGTCTGGTTCTATTGTAAGTTAATCTCAGTTCTTTCAGCAATTCTCCGGCATTGTCTGTTGCCTTATCCATAGCTGTCATTCTGGCGCCATGCTCAGAAGCATTCGACTCGAGCAGAGCTTTGTAGAACTGTATTTTCAGTGACTTTGGAACAATCTCCTGGAATATGAATTCCTTATTAGGCTCATAAATATATTCCACATTTGTAGTTGACTCCTCAACCTCCTCTACTTCCATTGGTGGAACCGGTAAAAATTGCTCCTTAACCAGGTTTTGGGTAGCCACGTTCTTGAACTCGTTGTAAACGATCTCAACCTTGTCAAAGTAGCCACTCTTAAACTCATCCAGAATATATTCAGCAGCTTCCCTGGCATTATCAAATGATAGATCATGAATCAAATGACTAAAGCGATCAACTACCAAATAATCTCTCTTCTTAAAATAGTCCAGCGATTTCCTACCAATAGGCATAATGATTACCTGATCATTGTCCATTTGGTACTGGTATTTTTCTTTTATTAAAGAAACTGCACCTTTAAACACCGAGCTATTAAATGCACCACATAATCCCCTGTCGGATGAAACCACAACAATTAAAACCCTGTTTACCTCTCTTTCTTCTGCGAATGCATTCTCCACATCTTCTGAGATCCCTGAAGTAACGTTTTGAATTACTTCAGACATTCTCTGAGAGTAAGGTCTCATCTGAGTGATTTTATCCTGAGCCCTTCTCAACTTTGCAGCTGCAACCATCTTCATGGCTTTGGTTATCTGCTGTGTTGAAGAGACCGAGGAAATACGGTTTTTTACTTCTTTTAAGTTAGCCATTCAGCAAATCCTTAGTTAGTATATCTTTGAGCCACTTCCTTCGCTACTTCCGTCATGGCAGCAGTAGCCTCATCACTTAATTTACCAGCTTTAAGATCTGTCAATGCAGATTGATGCTGAGTCTTAAGTAGTGACAAATATTCTTTTTCTACTTCCTTTACTTTAGCAACAGGTACTTTATCGAAGAACCCTTTGGTGAATGCATAAATTGCAGCTACCTGGTCTTCTACTGCCACAGGCGAGAATTGAGGTTGCTTCAGCATCTCCTGGTTCACTCTACCTCTGTCAATAGTTCTTTGTGTTGCAGCATCCAGGTCAGATCCAAACTTTGCAAAAGCTTCCAGTTCTCTAAACTGCGCCTGATCCAGCTTCAACGTACCAGCAACTTTCTTCATTGACTTGATCTGTGCTGAACCACCCACACGTGATACAGATATACCTACGTTAATGGCAGGTCTGATACCAGAGTTGAACAGGTTAGTTTCCAGGAATATCTGACCATCCGTAATGGAGATCACGTTTGTTGGAATATAAGCAGAAACGTCACCAGCCTGTGTTTCAATGATTGGAAGTGCAGTAAGAGATCCTCCACCCTTCACTTTTCCTTTCAAAGACTCAGGAAGGTCATTCATTTGCTGAGCAATTTCGTCGTTATCGTTCAACTTCGCTGCTCTTTCCAGTAATCTTGAGTGAAGATAGAATACATCTCCAGGGTAAGCCTCACGTCCCGGTGGTCTTCTCAGTAGTAGAGAAACTTCTCTGTAGGCAACCGCCTGCTTAGAAAGATCATCATAAACCACCAAAGCAGGTCTACCAGTATCTCTGAAGTACTCACCAATGGCCGCCCCGGTAAATGGAGCAAAGAATTGCATTGGTGCAGGGTCAGAAGCTGATGCACTTACTACAACTGTATAATCCAGGGCGCCACCTTTCTCAAGGGCAGCAACAATACCTGCTACAGTAGAAGCTTTCTGTCCGATGGCCACATATATACAGAATACAGGCTCTCCTCTATCATAAAATTCTTTCTGATTCAGAATGGTATCAATAACTACAGCAGTCTTACCTGTCTGACGGTCACCAATCACAAGCTCTCTTTGACCTCTACCGATTGGAATCATTGAGTCAATCGCCTTGATACCTGTTTGTAACGGTTCATTTACAGGCTGTCTGTAAATTACACCAGGAGCTTTTCTTTCCAATGGCATTTCATAAAGATCACCATCGATTGCGCCCTTTCCATCAATTGGGTTACCAAGTGTATCAACAACCCTTCCGCACATGCCATCACCAACTTTTACTGAAGCGATGGTACCAGTTCTTTTAACAGTATCTCCTTCTTTTACACCACTGGAGTCACCAAAAAGTACGGCTCCTACATTGTCTTCTTCAAGGTTAAGCACCATGGCACTTACACCGTTTTCGAAAACAAGAAGCTCTCCAGCCTGAGCTTTAGACAATCCGTAGATTCTGGCTACACCATCACCTACTTGCAACACAGTTCCCACTTCTTCAAGCTCAGCTTCTGTTCTTTGATTAGATAGCTGCTCTCTTAATATTGCTGATACTTCATCAGGTCTTACTTCTGCCATAATATCATTATTTAATGCCTCAGCTGAGGGCTAATGTTTTACTTATGCGTTTGATAAAAATTTTAATTCCAGTTCCCTAAGTTTTGAACTCACGGTCTCGTCGATTTGACGGTCACCGATTTTAATTTTAAATCCTCCAATTACATTTGGATCTACCACTTCAGTAAGGATCGCTTCCTGATTGGTAACAGATTTAACCAGCTGCTCAAATTCACCTCTGGTCTTTTTGTCCAGCTTAATAGTGGTTGTCACGGTAGCTTCTACAAGCCCCTTAACCTTGTTATATAACTGCAAGAAGGATTTACCTACTTCAAACAGAATGCCCTCTCTGTTTTTCTTGACTATGATTTCAAATATGGAATATGTGAGGTCACCTACCTTTCCTTTGAAAATCTTTTCCAGGATTGAAAGTTTCTTCAAATGAGGAATGATTGGACTTTTCAACATCAATTGCAGGTCCTTGCTCTCTTCACACAAACCAACGAAAAGCTCCATGTCCTTCTTTGTCTCTTCCAATACTCCCTGTTCCTGAGCTAACTCAAGAAGTGGTTTGGCATATCGTTTGGCTACTCTTCCGTCAGACATATTAGTTAACCTTTACGTCTTTTAAGAATTTGTCAACCAATGCTTTCTGTGACTTATCATCACCCAACTTCTCTCTTAGGATTTTCTCTGCAATTTCAAGAGAAAGCTCACCGACAAGGTTTCGCACCTCCGCCAATGCTTGTTTCTTCTCATTTTCGATGGTCACTTTGGCATCAGCTATCATTTTTTCCGAAATCTTAGAAGTCTCCGCTTTAGCTTCTTCTTTGATTTCATTGGCTGTCTTCAGTGCCTCACTCAACATCTTTTCTCTCTCCTCTCTGGCTTCCTGAAGCAGGTACTCATTATCAGCTTTGATCTGAGCTACTTCCTCTTTAGCCAATTCAGCAGCCTTTAGTGAATCGCCAATCATAGCTTCTCTTGCCTTCAGGGCACCCATAATAGGTTTCCAGGCCAAAGACCTAAGAATGAAGAATACGATCAAAAAGATCACAAACTGCCAAAAAATCAATCCAATACCGGGCGTTAAAAGCTCCATATTTGTTTTTGTTTATCTTGTTATCTGTTGTTTCAAAAATTAAAAAGATTTGCCGTCACCTAATGCGATCGGCAAATCTTTAGTGTTTTAGCCTAGAGAGATCAGTAGACAAACTACCACACCAAATAGTGCAATTACCTCAATAAGCGCTGCGATGATCAACATTGCAGTTTGTACTTTTCCAGCAGCTTCAGGCTGTCTGCCCATAGCTTCCATAGCAGAGCCACCAATTTTACCAATACCGATACCTGCGCCTATCGCAACAAGTCCAGCTCCAATTCCAGCTCCCATGATAGCAATGCTACCTTCTAATAAAAGTGCTAACAACGTCATTTTGAATATATTAATTTATGAAACATTAAATTCTTAAATATTAATGGTGTTCATCATGATCCTCAATCGCCAAACCAATGTATAGCGAAGAGAACATAGTAAACACATAGGCTTGAATTGTTGCTACCAACAACTCTATAAAATTGATAAATGTCACAATTACAGTACTACCAAACCCTACTGCCCAGGATTGAAAGATAAAGACCAGCGCAATCAAACTAAGGATCACAATGTGACCTGCTGTGATCGCAACAAAAAGCCTTATTAACAATGAGAAAGGTTTAGTAAATATACCGATGATCTCTACCGGAACGATAATCGGCTTCAAAGGAAGCGGTACTCCCGGAGTATTGAAAATGTGTTTCCAGTAATGCTTATTTCCACTGAAATTCGTAATTATAAAAGTGAAAAATGCAAGTACCATCGTAACCGCAATGTTTCCTGTTAGGTTGGCAGCTCCTGGAAGAAGTCCCAGTAGGTTTCCAAACCATATGAAAAAGAAAAGTGTCAGCAGGTAAGGCAGATACTTTTCGTATTTAGGACCAACATTTGGTTTAACAATTTCGTCTCTGACGAAAATAATGATAGGCTCAAAGAACGACTGAACACCTTTTGGTGCCTGCCCTTCATTCTTCTTATATCCTCTGGCAACCGCTAGAAATATCCACAAAAGCAAGCCTGCATTTATGAATAAGAAAGCAACATTTTTTGTGATACTGAAATCCAGAAGGGTTCTACCATCTTCTGCCACAATATGGCCATGATCGTATTTGTAACCTTTATAATCTACTATATTATGATCTTCATCGTAGAAATTGGAAGATGAAAAAACCTGAAGACCTCTTTCTGTATCATACAGGATCACTGGAAGGAAAAGCGTTCCGTAGTGTCCATCAAAGAAATGCCATTCATGTGAATCAAGAATGTGATGATTGATCATCTCAGCCGCATTAAATTCCTCCTCATTATCACCTCCTCCGGAAGCTACGGCGTTTGTTGGGATTGCTGTTAATAATACAAAAGCTAAAAAACTGAATGTCAATAGCTTGAATGTCACTGGACTGAAACCTTTTATCATCTCTAAATTAGTTCTCCTCAGAATTCGGGCGCAAGTTAGGTAATAAGAGAATGATTTCAAAGATTAAGTATGGCAAATAAATCAAGGTGGTATTCAGTATAAATAGGGTGTGGTTTGCCACCCCGAAAATTACTGCAAAAACCATAAAAAATATTGTTGTGAGCAGCCTCAATACTACTCCCATGAGGACCAATACAGGCATTTTATCGGCGGCTCCTTTCGATAGATGATTTAATCCTGAAATGATCACACTTTGAATCATGAAGAAAATAAATATCCAGGATATATTTTGATGAATGTTAGGGAATTTTAAATGCTGTAAGCCCAGTGCTAATGCCCATAGGACCAACGTAAATAACAAATGGAAGGCAACTGATTTTAGGAAACTCAATACTTAGGAAGCTTTCTGTACAAGGAATAGATTGCAGCACCCGTTGCGATAAATGTTAGGGTTATAAGCAATACAGGGTATTTGTTTTCAAAAAAAAGGTCCAGCCTATAACCTCCCCACACACCAATTCCAATGATGGCAAAGAGCTCAAAAGCCAGACCTGTATATCTTAAATATAGATTTGCTTTATTACTGGGCTTTGAGAAGCGGGTTTCTTTCTGATTTCCTTTCTGATTTGTCATCTGAAATCTGGATTTCCTTGCTACCAGAACCCATTTTACATCCTCCATTAAATGAAGCACCGGACTCTACAACCAACTTATTAGTAACAATATCTCCATCTATTACAGCAGTTGGCTTCAAAACCAGTAGCTCAGTACATTGAACAGTTCCTTTGATATGCCCTTCAATTTCCGCATTCTGAGCTAGCAGGTTTCCTTCGACCTGACAGGAGTGCCCCAATACTGCTTTTGATTTCGTTGTGACGTTTCCTACAACCTTTCCTTCAATCCTAACATTACCAAATGTTTCGATGTTTCCATTCACCGAAGTTCCTTTCCCGATAATATTACTAGAATTGCTAAGTTCTTCCACAACTTTTTGATCTTGTTTATTAAACATCGCTTTTTCCTTTTTCCGTTAAAAATCCACAAACTCCTCTGGGTCCACAGGATTTCCATTGTACCATAACTCAAAATGCAAGTGAGGTCCTGATGTAAGTTCTCCAGTGTTTCCAATGATAGAGATTATCTCCCCGGCGCTCACAAAATTACCAACGTTTTTTAACAAATCCGAATTATGCTTATATATGGAAATTAAATTACCTCTATGTTGGATCCCAATTACATAGCCACTATCCTGTGTCCATGAAGCTAAAATCACAGTCCCGTCAGCCACAGCTTTTACCGGTTCATCCTTTTTAGCCACCACATCCACACCGTAGTGATTGATCTTAGGATCATATTTATCAGAAACTAGCCCTTCTTTACCCAGAGGGCTAAACAAAAACATCTCCTTCAATGCCTCATTATCATCAATCAATGAGGCCGTAATGGTGCCGAAAGTTTCTTTTTCAAACTCTTCCCTGAACTCTCTGTCAATCGGTGTAATGGTTTGATCGAGGGATGTGCTTTTTGCAATTTGCTCCTCAGTAAGTTCTCTTTCCTCAACCTGAGCGTATAATTCTTCATCATCTCCCGACAAAATACGCCTGACATTTTCTATGTAATTTTCTCTTTGCCTTACCTGATTTTCAAGGGAATCAACTGTTTGAGTGAGTTGAATGAGTTCAATTCTGGTCTGGTTTTGTGCGTACCTGGGGTCAAACCACTCCTCGAGAACACTTGTGACCAGATACATCGCAATTCCAAGCATTACAAGCGATACCCCGAATATGATCAGAATTATCTTCGCGTAGGTGAAACTAAGTGTAGTTTTCTCAGCAAAATTCTCCTCGTTTCTTATAATAAGGAGATACCTGTTCGTTAACCTATTGGATAAAGTTTTCTTTGCTCCCAACTTTAATTCTTAAATTTGAATCGTCAAAATTATACATTTAAATACTTAACCTAAAGATTATTGCTTTAATTGCTGTAATTTTTGAATTAATCTATTTCAATTGAAAATTCACCAAGGCATATCACTTTTTACGCTGTTTGGGCTTTTGATTATGGCAGGGTGTGCCCCTGGTAGAAAAAATCCAGTCAGCAAGGTTTTTCATAATACAACTGCGCATTATAATGCATATTTCATCGCACATGAAAATGTAAAGGCAATAGAAAAATCCCTGAATGATGGATACCAATGGAATTACAACAAAGTACTTCCAGTATTTATTGCATTTGATACCACAGATACCCAGGCATTTGAAGATCAATTAAAAGAGATTATCGAAAAGTCTTCAATCGCTATCCAGAGACACCCTGGGTCCGCCTGGGAGGATGACGCTTACATACTTGTCGGTAAAGCTCGTTTTTATAGTTATGAGTTTCAGGATGCCGTAGAAACTTTTAAGTATGTAAATACAAGAAGCAAAAACGATAATGCACGGCACGAAGCATTAATAGAATTGATGCATACTTTCATTAAAAACAATGAAATTAATAATGCAATCGCTGTTTCTGATTACTTGAAACGCGAGGAATTAAACAAGAAAAATCTCAAAAATCTTTACCTGAACAGGGCATATCTCTATGAAAAAAGGGAAGATCTTGATAAAAAAGTAAGCAATCTGGTAAAAGCTGAGCCATATATTAAAGATAAAAAGCTCAGGGCGAGAATCAATTTCATCATCGGCCAGATTTATCAAGAGCTCGGTTTCGACGCAGAGGCATATCACAATTACAGGAAAGTCTTACGAAGTAATCCATCCTATGAGCTCTCCTTCTATACGAAACTCAACATGGCTCAGGTGAGCGAATTAGCCAACACCTCAGACAGCAAGAAGATCAGGAAATACTTCAGAAAATTACTGAACGACCCGAAAAACGAAGAATATCAGGATAAGATCTATTTTGAAATCGGAAATTTTGAATTAAAACAAGGAAACCTGGCCAAAGCAATCGAAGCTTATAAATCATCAGCTAGGACAAGTGTTAACAATAACAGGCAAAAAGGATATTCCTATTGGCAACTAGGTAAAATTTACTACGACAGTATCAAAAACTACGAATTAGCCAAAAACTATTATGACAGCACCATTAGTGTGTTACCCAAAGACGAAGAATCGTATGAGGCAATAGCCCAGAGACAATCCATTCTTGAAGAATTTGTAACACACATCAATGTGATCAAAAATAATGATAGTTTATTGGCCCTGGCAGCAATGGATACCGCTTCCCTCAACCGGTTTCTTGATGATTACATTGCTGAAAAGAAAGAAGAAGAAGCAAAACGAAAAGCTGCTGAGAAAGAAAGAGAAAGAAGAAATAAACTTGCGGCATTAAATGATAATAGCACCGACTTGATCCCTCTGGGGGCGCAAGGTGAGGGTACTACATGGTATTTCTATAATACCAGCGCACTAAGTAAAGGTAAGAATGATTTCAAAAGAATCTGGGGTGACCGGCCACTTGAAGATAACTGGAGAAGAAGTACCAAACAAACCATAGGTTTCGAAACCACGAAAGCTGAGAGCCAGACTAGCAGCACCAGCTCCAATGAACTCACGGCAAGCTTAAGCTCCGAATCTTCTGGAAAAGAGACGCTCGAAAAAGAGGAGGGTTTAACTCGCTCTACACTGATAGCAACTATTCCATATGACTCTGCCAGCCAGGCTACATTGAAAGATCAACTCGATCACGCACATTATGAACTAGGAAAGATTTACCACTTCAAATTGGAAGAAGATCTTAATGCTATCCATACGTTTGACACAATGTTGGTAAGGTTTCCCAAATCAGAGCACAGGCCCGAAGTGTTGTATCTATTGTATTTATTAAGTGAAGACTATGATACATTGAAGCGGGTAGTATATAAAAACATGCTCTTAAGTGAATTTGAGCATTCTGTTTATGCTAAACTTATCGCTAATCCTAACTATTTGGAAGAGAGTCAGGCGATAAAGTCGAAGCTTGAAAAACTTTATAAAACAGCCTATAACCACTACCTGGACAAAAACTATAAAGAAGCGCTATCAATCGCCAATGATGCTTTAAAAGAGTTCCCAGAAAATAGTTTTATTGATCACATGGCCCTACTTAGGGTACTGATCATTGGTAAAACCGAAAATATCTATAAATACCAATTTGAACTTAATTCGTTCATTAAACAATACGCAGAAAGCCCATTGGTTCCATATGCACAAAAGCTTATAACCGCCTCAGAGCAACATCAAATCAATCTCATTAGCAGTTCCAAGGCAAAGTTTAACCCTAACATTGATAAAAAACATCTAATGGTCATTGCCTATCAAAACAAAGACAATGCAGCCACTGAAGTGTCAAAATTCGTTGATGAAGAAATGAAGAATATTCAGGAAGCTGAAGGATTAAGACTAGGCAACCTGATTTTAAGTCAGGAGTATGCCGTTATCCTGGTAAACGAATTTCAAACAAAAGAAGAAGCACTGAAATTCCTTTCCCTTTATGACCAAAAGTCAACTCTGGAAAATCAATTCAAGACATTGAAATTCGCTAAATTCGTGATCACAAACGATAATTTCAATATTCTGTATCAGACCAAAGAATTAGAGGCATACAAGAAATTCTTTGACAGAAATTACATTCAAAATCAATGAGTACAAAAACCGTCAAGAGAGTTATAAGAATCATTTGGATATTCTTTTTCTCATTTGTGATAGGGATACCCGTAACAGTAGAAACTGTAAAGCTGAACCCATGGAACTTATTTGGTGGGCTTCCTAGTTTGGAGAAATTGGAACGTCCCGACCCGGACCTCTCTTCCGAGTTATTCTCTGCAGATGGCGTTTCGCTTGGTAAATATTTCAGACATAATCGTACCCAGGCAACCTATGATGAGCTAAG
>CBDEVW010000004.1:0-702221 GCA_965243755.1 Cyclobacteriaceae bacterium | reverse complement strand
GGGATTTAACCCCGCCTGGTTTAAGGCATGCAACTTATAGCATGCCTCCAGGTAGAGTTTTTTGTAAGAGAGGTAATCAGTTTTCCGATTACCCTCTATAAATGTAATTCCGGCTTCTACTCCTGAATTGATGTTTTCAATGAAAGTTTCCTGAATTGTTGATTTCATTATACCTACTTATTTTGGGTTAACTTTTCTAATTCAGTTTCCTCGGTAGAAGAATCTGCAATACGTTCCATTATGATTTTGGCAACCTGTATGAGATTTGGCCCTGAAGTGAACTCCATTGGTGAAAGTTCAACAGCCAACTTATTATTGATTGCTCGGATCAACTGTACAGAAAGAATTGAATCTACACCAAGGAAGTTGATTCCTTTATCTGATGGGATTCTATCTTTCGGCATCTTCAGGATCTGACTCAACTCTTCAGTCAACAACTCAATGACGTAATCCTGCTGTGCTGCACCATCCCTGGATTGAATAGCATTCCAATGCTTGGATTGCTCTTCGGTCAGGTGACTTCCGGATCCTACATTTTCATTGATCAGTGCCTCAAACAGTGATGTTTTACTGCTCTTGTAGGATTTACTGATCACAGGCCATTCGAAATCGAAGAACCCAATTTGTGTAGGCGCTATGCTTATGATTTTACCCAGCGCAATCAGCACCTCTTCATTGGTGAAGCTCCTTATTCCTGATTCAGATACCATTTTGTTGAGGTCTGAATCTCTTGCGATAACACCGGACTGACCGAGAATTCCTAAATTAATAGTAGTCGCAGGTAGTCCCTGGCTTCTTCTCTTGTAGGCCATAGCGTCCAGAATGGTGTTAGCCACGATATAGTTCGCCTGCCCCAGGTGGCCTATCAGCGATGATAAACTTGAGAACATCACAAATATGTCAAGGTCGTCATCTTTGGTCAGGTTATGTAGGATTTTGGAACCATCTACTTTTGGCTTAAGCACCTTATTGAACCGATCATCATTCATGTCCAGAAGGAAACCATCATCCAGCACCATTGCACAATGGAAGACCCCAGCCAAAGGA
Organism: Cyclobacteriaceae bacterium; assembly: GCA_965243755.1. GTDB lineage: Bacteria > Bacteroidota > Bacteroidia > Cytophagales > Cyclobacteriaceae > JANSWY01. Next base: position 701,174 of record CBDEVW010000004.1, on the reverse strand, counting down.
GGCATAATCACTTTTACCTCGTTGTACATGTTGGTCATGGCTTCTTCACCAGCTACATCCACTGCGTACACCAGAATATTAGCGCCCTTATTCCTTAGCGATTCAATTCTTGATTTTACTTTAGGATCTTTGTCTCCGCTCCTGCTTAATAACACGAGGTTATTAGCACCTTGCTGAATCATCCAATGGGCGATTTCCAATCCCAGACCTTTTGTTCCTCCTGTGATGATATAACTTCGGTCTGCTTTTAAACAGCGATTCCTGATTTTCAATGTCAATTACCTGATCCTTGAAATCAATCACTGCCCTGCCAATTAGTGAGTCATTCTCTATCTGCTCAAAGGCAAGATTAACCTCCTGTGGCTTGAATGAGACATGAGGGATCGGTGATAGCTGACCTACCTCAATTAATCCACTGATGTCTTTTAACAGTTCTGCAATTAATTCTGGTCGATCTTTACATAATTGATCAATATCAACTGAAATAAAGGAGAGATTTTTACTGAAAACCTTCATTGAAAGGGTTTCATCCTTAATGGCATTCTGCTTTCCTGTCTCCAGGTAAACCCCGTAAGGTGCAAGTAATGCCAGACTCTGATGCATTGTTTCTCCCTCGGCCGAACCGATGATAACGTTAACCCCTTCGTTGTTGGTCAGGGAGGCTATCCTGGTAGAAAATGCCAGGTCATTGGCGTTAAATACATGTGCTATCCCCTGTGACTCCAGATATGTTCTCTGCTCCTCATTCTTTGCGGTTGCAAAAATTTCGGCTCCAACAAGTTTCGCATACTGAATGGCCGCCAATCCTGTGCCGTCAGTGGCATTGTGAATCAATAGACGATCACCTTTCGTTAGTCCGGCTTTGTTACGGAGACTATAGAATGCGGTGAGGAACGGTGAAATAACCGTAGATGCTGCAGTTTCTAATAAGGTAGGGCACTTTTGAACCAGTTTTTCATTCACAATGGCAAATGATTTCAGGTTCCCCTTACTGAGTGCCAGCACTTTGTCACCTACTTTGAAGTCTTTTACATCGCTTCCAGTTCTGGTGACTATACCAACACAATCCGACCCAATATTTTTCGAACTGTTTGTGCCTTCAAATGCTTCCTCAGATATTCTTTTGGCAATTTTCAGGTAATCCTTTTTATCCAGACTGGAATTTTCAATAAGAATTTCCACCTCGTTTTCTGAAGGCGCAGCTCTTAAAGATTCTTCAAACCTGATGCTGTTCAAATCTGATGAGTCCTTCAGCTTAAGCTCCAGCGCATGGTCTCTGAATGCCACGGTTTTCATGACCTGCTCTTTTTCCTCTTTTGGTTTTTTGAGCATTACTTTCTTGTACAATCGATTGCCCCTTATGGCCAATTCTTCAAAGGCTCTCCTTGTCATTTTCAATTTGTCAAGGGCCACTTTCCATTGATCTGCACTTATGGAAGTTTCAGTATCAAAATCAACCAACCTGATTTTCCAGGCAGGGAACTCGTTACTCATTAGTCTTCCCAGACCAATAAAAATAGAAGCTGTTAAATCAAGTTCCTGGTCCTCATCATTCACAACATGCCCTTTCTGTGTGATCAGGTTGAGCGACAGGTTGCGAGGAAATTCATCTGAGCAGTATCTTATAAGGTTAAGTAATGGATTGATGTACTCCAGACAGGTTTCAGTGGATAATGTTTCACTGGAAACCTGAGTTTCTGGTATGTAAATCAACTCCAGGTTGGTATTTTCACCGTCCTTCAAAAGATCACTGTAGGATGACACATCCGCAAGGTTCACCTCATAGGCATTTTCACCTATTTCTCTTAATTCTTCACCCGGAAGGAAAACCACAACTTTCCCGTTCAATTCATTGGTCAGGGTCTGGCTACTCTCATAATCATTGGTTACGATTACATAGGTAGTGTCCTGTGATTTGTTCAAATCTTCCATGGATACTTTCACCTGCTCTTCTTCCCATCCTACTTCATAAAGGCAGTTATCCGGGAACTCATCTGAAATAAATTCTGAAGAAGCTATTTCCTGACATTTAATGCCATGAACATTCATTGCTATTTCACCTTTACTATTGACTATGGTGATATCTGCAATAATCGAATTGCCTTCGTTTGATCTCAGTTTAGTGTGGCATTTAAAATCAAGTCCAGGACTTACATAGCACTGGATCTTCTCAATTGATACGGGTACTACAGGAACACTTTCGTCTCCATCGAATACCACCAAAGTCTGAAAGCAAGAATCTAACAGTGCCGGGTGAATGAAGTAATCTCCTTCAGCACCTTTCATGTCGTCACAGCCAGATATTTCAGCAATTAACTGATTCTCTGAATGTTGAATGTTCTTGATTCCTCTGAAATAAGGACCATAGTGTAAGTTGGCCTCTGACAGTTTTTCGTAGATCTCTTCACTTGACATGTTTTTATTCATGTTGCCAAGCAGTGAAGTCAGATCAAGTGATCCTGCCTCATCGGTATAGGAACCAGCGATACACTTACCGGTGGCACGCTTAATCCATGAAGTATCCTCCCCCTCTATCTTACTTTGAATATCAAAATTGTTTGTATTCGGCTTTAGAGAAGTATACAGATATTGTAATTCGTCCTCTTTTACTGTGAGCAACTGATGAAATTTGATGTGCTCCAATCCGAATCCTCCGTTTTCTGTAAGTTCATTTTGGTGCAAAGCAATGGCCGCAGCAATGTATCCAGCTCCAGGAAAAACTACCTGATCCTGAACCACATGGTCATTCATGAACGGGAAAAATCTGTTGTTTAATTCAACCTTGTATGAAGGTGCAGGGGTGTCCAATTTACTGTTAAGGAAGACACTTTCACCGGTACGGCCCAGTTTGTTTTCAATCGATTTCTCAGATTCCAGCCAGTAGTGCTTTCTTTGCCATGGATACTTCGGCAATGTAAGTTGCTGTCCTTTTTCTACCCATCGGTCCCAATTCAAATTATATCCTATGGTAAATAATGAACTCAGGTTCTCATAGAAATTCAGTTGCTCCGGTTGTTTTCTGTTTAAAGTTTGCAGGAAATGGAATTCTTTACTGTAGTTGGCACACTCCATCATTGAATTTTTCAACACAGGATGTGGTCCGATTTCAATAAACACCGTATAGCCATCATTGGAAAGGCTTTCAAATGCCTTGGCAAACTGTACCGAATTCCTGATGTTTTGCCACCAGTATTCACTATTGATTTCAGTACCTGCGATTTTATCCCCGGTTACTGTAGAATACAGATCCACGGTGGTCTCATGTCCTTTCAGTGTTTTCAAGGATTCAAAGACTTCATCTTTGATCAAGTTCATTACCGGGCTGTGGTAAGGTACACTTACTTCCAACATGCGGTTGAATACTTTCATGGATTCAAACTTCTCAGCCAGCTCAGCCAAACTATCATGAGCACCAGCGAGTGTAGTGGCTTTAGTACTGTTGATGGAAGCTATTGAAACATCATCATATGGTGCCAGTATTTCAGTCAACTCATCTTCACCCAGACCTACTGCCAACATGCCTCCTTTTCCGGAAGTCTGATGCTGAAGGCGGCTTCTATGGTAGCTGACCATTAGGGCATCATCCAGGGTCATTGCACCCGAAATGTATAGCGAAGTGACTTCACCCACACTGTGTCCAACCACAGCATCCGGTGACATTCCATAATGTTCAAGTAATCTTGTCAAACCAACCTGCACTACAAAGTTTGCTGTCTGTGCAATGTTAGTCTCCTTGATTTTGGAAGTCTCCTCGGGCTTTTGCATCTCTTCAATGATCGACCAGCCAGAAATTGGAATAAAATGTCGGTCACATTCTTCCACTGCTTCTCTGAATACTGGTTCTGTTTCCATCATCTCACGGCCCATTTTCCACCACTGTGGTCCCATTCCAGTATATACATAGGCGATCTTAGGTTTTTTGGCAGGTGCCACTCCATAGGCTACCCCTTTTACCAAAATATCTTCTTCAAAGGCCTCAAGTTTCTCAATCAGATCATCTTTGGAATTTGCATATACGGCAAGTCTGTCTGAATGAAATGATCTTCTGTGTAGCACATTACTCAACACCTGATCGAAATCATCACCATTTTCCTGGATATACTTCCTGTAATCGGCTGCCCGTTGCTTTAGGGACGCCTTACTTTTAGTGGCGATTGGAAAAACAAAACTGTCCGTTTTTCTTGTGGTCGTCTCCGGCTTGTTTTCCTCTTCATTGTATTGTTTTAAAAGCACGTGTGCATTGGTTCCTCCATATCCAAATGAATTTACCGAGGCATAGGATACCTTATCCAGAGGTAACTGCTCCATTTTGGTGGGTACTTTCAGGATGCTGTTATCATAATTGATCGCTGGATTAGGATTGTTGAAGTGCAAATTTGGTGGAACCTGGTTGTTATGGAGACAAAGCGTCGTTTTGATTAGTCCGGCAATGCCAGCACCAGCCTCCATATGTCCAATGTTAGACTTCACAGATCCTACAAATAGTTTATTGTTAGGGTCTCTGTTTTCAGCCAATACTTCACTTAAGGCACCAAATTCTATTGGGTCTCCTATAGGGGTCCCTGTACCATGTGCTTCCACATAGTCTATATCTTTGCTTTCAACACCACCCTGAGCATATACTTTTCTGATCAATGCTTTTTGAGAGTCCTTGCTTGGCACGGTGATCCCATTAGTTTGTCCGTCCTGATTTACACCTGACCCATTGATCAGTGCATAAATCCGGTCACCATCCGCAATTGCTTTTTCGAGAGGTTTCAATACTACCACACCCCCGCCTTCAGCACGTACATAGCCACCAGCATCGCTATCAAAAGTTTTGCATCTGCCATGTTTTGAAAGAAACTGACCTTTACTCATTGAGATGAAGGTATAAGGTGAGGTCATGATATTAACTCCTCCTACAAGTGCCATTTCCGATTCTCCGCTTCGAATACTCTGACAGGCATAATGGGTGGCCACAAGAGAAGAAGAACAGGCTGTATCTATGGTTAGAGACGGGCCTTTAAGGTCAAAGAAATATGACAACCTGTTGGATAACATTGTAAGTGTAATCCCAAGAGAGGTATGAGAATTGATCAAATGAGCATTTTCAGAACACCCCCAGGTTAAATAATTATCAATGGTGAAGCCACCTACAAAAACTCCCGTTTTCGATCCTTTTAAAGCATCAAGAGTCAATCCGGTATCTTCAACAGCTTCATAGGCTGCCTCGAGAAGAATTCTGGATTGAGGATCCAGTGTTTCTGCTTCTACTGGCGAAATCCCAAAAAACAAAGGATCGAATTCTTTAATTTTTTCCTTTAGAAAGCCACCTTGATTTACTCTGATCTTGGTGGGTTTGCTGTCTTCTTTATCGTAAAACCTTTTCAGGTCCCATCGATCCTCTGGAACGTCAACGATGGCATCAGTTTTATTTGCCATCAGTTCCCAAAACTTCTGTGGAGAAGAAGCTTCTCCCGGGAATCTACATCCAATTCCGACGATCGCTATAGGTTGATCATTCATTTCCATAATTATTGTTCTTTTATTCTTGAGATATTTTTTTAATCAGAGAGATCGGCGGAATGTCTATAATTCAGAAAATTCGCCCAGAGCAACTCTGGTGGGGTTAAATGTTAATTTCAAATCTTTGATAGCGGCATCATTTTTATACACTATCCGCGATGAACCCATAGGTTCCTGAAGGTTCAGCATTGCTGACAGGTCGGAGACTCTCCAGCTTTCGTTGCTGATCATGTAGTTTTTTCCATGAATTCCTTTAGTGATTGCTGCCTTATAAATGGCCTGAGCAACATCTTTCACATCAACAACTGCCAATTCAATGTCATGATCAGTCATCATCTGAATGAATGGATCTGATGCGATACGGCTCTTGAATGATGATTGCAGTTTATATGAGGTTCCTTCATCCTGTATGACCATTGGTTTGCCAATCACCATGGCGGGGGAAATCGTTGTGATCTCATAATTCAGGTCAGGGTGCTCATTAATAAACTGATTCACCGTTTGATTGGCAATGAATTTTGCCTGGGCATAAGGATGACTTTCCTCACTTGTGAAATAGTCATCCATCTCATCGAAAGTATCAGCAGGGTTTTTATTACCAGCTGGCATTGGAAAATTTGTATTCAGTGCCGCTATAGATGCTATGAATACTATTTTCTCTATGGTTTCCAGGTCATTGATTGTATTTAATAAATTCCTGGTTCCATTGATCGTTGGTTCAAATAGCTCCCTGACAGGATCAAGGTAGTCCAGTTTAAATGGGGTCCCACAATGAATAATGATGTGACAACCAGCGAGAAAATCTCTGAGCTGTGTAGCATTTTCTACATCCAGTGGAAATATTTCCAGGTGCTCCGAATTGGGCAATTGGTCCAGATGTTCATATTCGTTTTTTCTGGATAAATCCAATACGGATGCCCTCACGAGGTAACCTTCCTCCAGGAATCTTTTGGTAGTATGGCTACCTATGAATCCAGATCCTCCGATGATTCCTATTCGTTTCAAAATATTTAAATTTTATGATTGTACTATTTTGTGAAATCACGAGACAGCCTGTGATGCTCATCTCATCGTTTATTGGTTGGCCTAATGTGATTATTCCCTCACAAGTGCATCCAGTGGTCTTTCCTTTATTGCTGACCAGATTTTTCCTCCAATGGCAATAAACACTATGACCAGTGTGATAATAATTACATTCAGTATATCTGTGAACTGTATACCTACCTTGTAAGCGAATACATTTAAAAAATGAGAGTTTAAAGCAAATGTTACCGTTAGGCTAATGGCCATGGTAATACCGCACAGGTAGAGGTATTCCTTCGTAAGCAGTAGAAATAAACTATTAATGCTTGCTCCAAGTACTCTTCTTACGGCAATCATTTTTTTCTGGGTACCAATGGCATAAGACACCAATCCAAACAGCCCAATAATCACAAGCACCACAGAAATGAATGTGAATACCATAAACATATTCATCACATTTTCAAGGACACTCATGAATCCACGATCAAAGCCTTCGTCCAGGTACTTGAACTGAATTGGTGTGTCATGATAATTATCATTGAAAGCGCGGTTGATCTTACTCAATGTTGCAGCCCTGTTTCCGGCATGCACCCTGATGCTCACAATGTTATTGCCCAAATTCTCTTCTGAAAAACGCAGCATCATCGGTGGAATCTTCACAAACAAGGAGGACTGATTAAAGTCTCTGACCAGCCCAACCACCTTATATCTTCCATTGTCGAGACTTTTACCAATAGGATCTTCCCATCCCAGCAAAGCCGCAGCGGTCTCATTGATCACACATGCGGATTGTGAATCAGCCGCATATTCCTGTGAAAACCATCTGCCCTTTAAGAGCTTGAGTTGGTAAGTATCTAAAAAGTCCTGATCAACATTATAGGACGTCACCCGCATTTTTTCACTGGCATCTGATCCTTCCCAATTGACAGTTAATTCATTTCCTGCAGTGAAGAATGGCGCACCTTCTGATACACTATAGTTGATGACCTCTGGCGATTGCAAAAGCTGTCTCTTTAGCCGATGCAGGTTATTCCTATCCGTTTGTTCCGGTGTTCTGATGGAAGCCAGAACAATATTTTCTTTCACAAACCCAACATCTTTGCCTTTCAGGAATTTGATCTGGTTGGCCATTAGTATGAGATTAAATATCAATGGAACAGCCAGCATAAGCTGAAGTACTACCAATGCTTTTCTCATAAAACGCTTTCTGTTAAATGATGAGTTACCTTGCAGAAATGCATTGATTTTTAGTGAAGACAAGTAGGCAACCGGGTACAATCCCGCAAAAAATCCTATTACAAGTGAAGAAATCAGCATCAAAAACATCCAATGAAGACTAGATGTCAGTGAAAGTTCTCTTCCGATGGCATTGTTAAATACAGGTAAGCAAACATAAGCCAATACCAGTGATGCCACCACTATGCATAGAATCATGATTAACGATTCCATAATAAATTGAATGCGCAATTGGTTCTTTGATATACCAAATACCTTTTTCAACCCAATTTCCAGTTCTCTGCTCATAAGCTGGGTAGTGTTTAACCCTATGTAATTGAGCGCAGTAATGATAGCGGTGAAGAAGACAATTCCAAGAAATAAATAGATCACCACCATATTGTTTCTTGCTCCGGCCATGATGTTGGCTTGTACATGACTCGTTTGAAGATAAATGTCTGTAATAGGCCTTAAATTGAGCCATTCCTGTATTCCATCTTTTGATGCCTTGTGATTAGCCAACAGATCGGTCATTTTCCTGGACAGCTGACCAATGTCTGTATTTGACCCGACCATCACGTAGGTACAGGAGTAGTTCTTGTCCCAACCGCGTTCAGGCCTGGTTTCGTAGAACCTTTCGTAGGAATTATAAGAGATTGCATAATCAATATTCAGATGCGAGTCTTCCGGATAATCCTGAAAAACGGCCGTAATGGTAAAATCTGCCTTCTTATTTAATCTTACTGTTTTACCAAGCACATCGAGGGACCCGAAAAGCTTTTGGGCCAATGATTCTGATACTACGATGGTCATTGGATCTGCCAGCGCATTATTGCCATTGCTCCTTTCAAACTGAAAAGTGAACATTTCAAAAAAGGAATTGTCGGCAATGATTCCTTCCTCTCTGTCAAACAACCTACCATCGATTGAAAAATAGTTTTTTACCGTAGCAACACTGGTTGCGTTGTTCACTTCTGGTAATGCATTGGTGATCTCGCTCGACAATTCGTATGGTGTTCCATCAAAAACACGGTATTGCACATTGTCGCGCACTGTTCGTTCTACACGATACAATTTGTCACTGTGCTCATTGAATGAGTCATAGTTGTTCTCATAAGTAACATAGACAGACATCAAGGTAACTGCCGCGAGCCCTACCGATGATCCCAAAAGATTGATGAAAAATGACTTCTTATTTTTCATCAACTTCCTGACAGCAAGTAAAAAATTAAGTTTTAACATGATATTTATGTTTTGAGACAGTCCCCCGGCTTACAATGAAGCCAGAGAACTGATTAGTCATGAGAAAGAATTGAATTACACCAGTACTTCCAGTGCATGCCTCTTTACTTCGGATATCTGTCCCATATCCATCTTGTAGATTTTATCGGCTAAATGGAAGTACTTATCATCATGAGATATGATGATCAATATTTTACCTTCTTCTTTTATTTTCATCATCAGATGGTTGTAAAAGAAGCTTCTGAATTCCGGATCCAGGTCTGCTGCGACCTCATCAAAGAAATAAACCGGACGATCCTCGAGATACGATTTAATGATGGCTAAGCGCTTTCTTTGCCCTTGTGATAAGTTGATCGTAGTAAATGCTCCATCTTCAATTTTCACTTTATCAGACAACCCTAGGATTTCGAACCACTCATATACCTGCTCCAACCGATGCTCCTTCAGGTCATAAATCTTTTTGAACAAATAAAAATCACTGAATATGATAGAGAAACACTCGCTCAATTCCTTTCTGGTAGTCTTATTACCGTTGACCATTATTTCACCAGCGGTTGGCGAGTAAAGACCAACAAGGAGCTTAAGGAATGTGGTCTTACCACTACCGTTTCCTCCAATGATAAAGACCAGCTCTCCATTGTTTACTTCAAAATTGACCGGACCTATTCCGTAGGTGATGGACTCATCTTTGTTTTCTGTTTCGTAAGTAAAATGAACATCCTTTACTTCTATCGTATCCACATAAGGGATATTGTAGATTTCTTCTTTATCAGTATCGGCTTCAGCATTGTCGATAAAACCCTTAATACGCTTCCAGGAAACTTTGGTGTTGAAAAATTGTGGTACGCCTTTGATAAGTACACCTACTGGTCCCATCAGGAACAGGACAGCAAGTACATAAGAAGTCACAATTTCTTTATCCAGATTAAAGATGATTGGAAACAACAGGCATGATACTCCAATGGACAATGTAAAGGAAAGCTCGGAAAATAATCCTGCGTCGATTCCCACAAAAATGTTGTCTTTACGGGCATCACAAGCTTCCTGACTGGTTTTCTCCAGATCCTCCTGGAACCTGTCCCTTTTCACCCGGTGTATCACCAATTCTTTGAACCCATTTAACAAACCTGAAATCAAGCTGTTATGCTGGTCTCTTTTATCTCTGGCTTTATACCCCGTTCTCTTCAATGGGCCTGACATCAGTGCCAATAATCCAAGGATAAATCCGGTTACCGCCAATAAAAATAAAGAGCTTATCAGGTCCAGTGAGTACATATAAACCATGATTATCACCGTAGTGATTACCGCGGTATACAGATCGATGGCATTTTGGGTCAATGCAAAGATGGCATTGATGTCGTCGTTAAGGATCGTATAGATTTTACCATTTTTCACCTTTTCATACTTGGCAAAAGGGATTTTGAAAGTTTTATTGGCGATTAAAATGCTAAACCTGTGTGCGACTAATATTCCCAGGGTTGCGATTTTACGTTTACTGATCCTCACAGTCACCACATAAACAAAAATGGTCACAGCAAAGAAGAACAGCAGGTACCTGGGGTCAATGTCCTTAGTAATGAACTGATTAATGATCATCACAATTAAAGCGTTGGCCACACCGGGGAACAGACTGATCAATGCCAGCTGGGATCCCAGGTTCCAGTACTCATTTTTATGAGGTAAGAAAATTGCCACCCGGACTAATGTGTAAAACATCACCAATGAAGCCCCAAAAAACATGAGTGCTTCCCTTAACTGGGCAAACTGCGCATTACTGTCTAACCAAAAATCCTGATGCTGATATGCCATAGGGAAAACATATAGTGCACCTAATACCGGTACCAACACAACATATCCCAATAGATAGTTGCTGACTGCTTTCCATGAAAATCGAAAAAATCGGTCCTTTTTGATTGCCTGATAAATCACAAGCAACAAGAATAAACCACCTAAAGAAGCGATCACCCCACTGATAATGAGCATGATGCTGGAAATATTTTCCATAATTATAATTGTTTAAATTGTTTATTATTTCATTGATTGGGAAGCCTGCGAATCCTTCGAGATCCTCGAAATCAGGCTAAGTTTTTGACTTCAGAAATTGGCAGGAATGGTCATTTCGGTAGGTTCCCCCATCGCCGTTAGGATGGTCCTGTCTCCCGTGAAGGGGTTTCTTCCGTGAGAATACATCATATTGTCCAACAGCAGAAAATCGTCCTTTTGCCACTGAAACACTACGCAATTGTCTTCATAAAACTGCTTGAACCCTTCAATCACCTCTTCTTCAATATCAGCACCATCTCCATAGTAAGTAGCAAATGGTAAATTTTCCTTTGAGAAAAACTCCAATATTGCTGGATCATACAAGCTCCTGTGGCCGAAATACATGTGATTAAACCACATATCTTCACCAGTAATCGGGTGCTCCTGAAAAGCAGGTAATGTCCATGCTACCCTGAGGTGATCATCGTCAACCCAGGTGTAATCGTATCCCAGGTCATCTAATTTTTGGTTGACCTCTTCTTTGCTGTCTGTTTGATAAATTGTTCTCCAATCCAAGCCTACTCCGGAAACAGTATTTCTGACATATCGAATACCTTTCTGACGGAATTTCTCGATTGTTTCAGGACTCATGGAAGCCAGGAGTTTTCTTTCATCTGCTATGGGAGTCTCACCTCCCGTCCCTGGGGATACCAGGCAATAAAATGAAATTATTCTGTTGTACACATTGGAATATGAATTCTCTGTGTGCATGTGTATATTCATATCACTTGGGTGACTGGTAGAGGTATACACTTTGTCATGAACCTTTTCTCTTGGTGAAGTCCGGTTTTTGTATTCAATAGCCGCCCCAAATAGCGTTTCAAATAGTTCATTGAATTTTTGGGCGCTTCCAATATTAAAACCACGTAAAAGCACTGCACCATGCTCCAGTAGCAGATCATGCAACAACTCTTTATTTGCCGCCACCCATTGCTTTGCATCCAATGATGTATTTGGTTTTATGGTAAACGGTGAATTGGTTCTCGGTAAAGATATTGTTACATCCTGTGCTACTTGCGTTTGTGGGATCGTATTGAGTGTTTCCATCTTTTAAGCAGTTTGGTGAAATTTTGATTGTTTTTGGGATAATGTGAGGTTTCAGTTGGTATTACCCTTGAAGTAACACCCCTGATTTAGTTTCTCTGGCCTTATTTAAATAATGGCTGGCTATAGCAATATCATAGGCTGCCATGCCCATAGGATTAAACATTATTGGTTGATCCGGACTTAATGAATCAAAGAAATCCGGAGTTAATAAATCCTGGATTGATTTTGTGTTATCCTCCGTTAATCCATGTGTCTTGTGAAATGCCTCAATGTCTGTATTTTCACGGCAGACCTCTTCCCAGTCATCTACCACCATGGCTTGCTTAAACCACTGATATACATCTGGTTTATAATCTCTCAGGGATACATTTAAGTGAAGGGAACCTGGTTTTGGTTGCTGATCGATATATCGGTCTTTCGACACAGTGCAGGTAATGAATATGTCAGCATCTTCATAGGCTGCATTCCAGCTATCTACTAATTTTACCTTCTCCCTGATATTGCTGTCGATGATTGAGGTATCAACTTCTCTCAGGTCATGTAAATAAACCTGATCGATTTTATCATTGAAGATCGCTCCACACATGTTTAAATGATATTGGCCGATTGGTCCAAAACCCACAATACCAACCTTTAAACCCTTAGCATCTCTGCTTTCGATGAATTGCTTCATCACAAATCCGCTGACTGATGAGGTGCGAATGGCAGAGATGGCCCCACTGTTAATGATACCAACCGGTTGTCCGGTTCCGGCTTCATTTAATACGATCACACTGTGAGCCCTGGCAATACCCTTTTGTATGTTATTGGGAAAACTTGCGATCCATTTGATTCCTGAGGTGTTTATGTTGCCTCCAACAAATGCCGGCATTGCGATGATCCGGTTGGTAAGGTCACCATACCTCAAATAAGGCTTGATTGGCTGTACGGTATCATTGGCGCCTATACACTGGGTAGCAGCCTCAATAATTTTCACATTAGATGCCCAATCCTTATTCAATTGATTAACATCCTTGTCGTTAAGATAAATCATGTTTCTATTGTTTGACTAGTTTTGATTAGGCCAACATTTCTACTGGCTGCATTTCGATTGAATTGTAGTTTCTTACCATCTCACACCATTCATCATTGTATATCGTAGAGATGTATCTTTCCCCTTTGTCAGCAAACACACACATGATGTTTACTGGTCGATCTACAGGGTTTTGACTGAAATATTGATTGATGGCTGCATAGACAGATCCTGAGGATCCTCCTACATATAGATTATGTTGCTCCAGTAGTTTTCTGCAGGAATCCATGGTATCCAGCTCATTGACTTTCACCACCTCATCGATCTTGGCATAATTGAGAATATCTGGTCTAAGGCTTGATCCAATACCAGGAATAAAACGCTTCTTCGCTTCACCCCCAAAGATTACGCTACCTTCTACGTCTACAGCGATAACCTTGGCATTGGGAAATTTCTCTTTCACTTTTTGGGAAACACCAGTAATAGTACCTCCGGAACTCACACCCATGAAAAGGTAGTCCAATTGCTGCCTGGGAGCTTCCAGACAGATTTCGTTTCCAAGCGAATTGTAGTAGGCCCTGGCATTCAGCGGATTACCATACTGATTGATCCAGTAAATGTCCTCTGTAGACGCTACAATTTCTTTGATTTTTTTAATCCTGTTAAGCAAAAAACCACCATACTCATCGGGTTCGGTAATTCTTATCACGTTTGCTCCTTGTAATCGAATTAGCATTTCGTTGATTGCCAGTGTATTATCGTCGATCACACAGGTGAATTTCAACCCTTTAAACTTTGTATATGCAGATAATGCAACACCAAAATTGCCAGAGGAGGACTCAATAATTGTTGTGTTATTTGTAATCGTACCGTCATTAAGCAGTCGATTTAAGATGTAGCAGGCAGCTCTGTCCTTTACACTTCCGGTGGGATTGTAAAATTCAAGCTTTGCAAAAACATTAAGATTAGGCTGACCAAAAATTGGTAAGGCTATCAGCGGAGTATTACCCGCTTTATTCAGAATATTATTTACCATGATGTTCGGATCAATTGTTGTAAGAAATAGTTAACCAACTCTGGATGAGTTTGGGAATAGTTCACAGCTGGAGATACTTCGTGAGACTGAAGTATCGGAATTGAAAAGGGTTAATATTTTGAGTGTTTTGACCGGTGTTTGAATCGTAAGTATTAAATCGCCTCTTCCAGAATTCCTGGTTCGGTTTGATTAATCACATTGTGATCAAGAATGATTTGACCATCAAACAGGTTTACTACCCGGTCCGCATACGCTATATCATTTTCTGAGTGTGTTACCATTATGATGGTAGCGCCCTCCGCATTAAGTTCGGTAAGCAGGTTCATCACTTCGGTTCCATTTTTTGAATCCAGATTTCCTGTAGGCTCATCTGCCAAAATCAGTTTTGGTCTGGTCACCAACGCTCTGGCAATGGCAACTCTCTGTTGCTGACCACCTGATAGTTGCTGAGGAAAGTGTTTTGCCCGATGGTCAATCTGCATTCTTTTCAAAGCTGCCTCGACCCTGGATCTGCGTTCACTAGTGCTCAAAGGAAGATACACCAACGGAAGCTCAATATTTTCAGCTACGGTCAATTCCTCAATGAGATGGAATTTCTGAAACACAAAACCTATCTGACGTTTTCTGATTTCAGCTTGTTCTTTTTCATTAAGACCACCAACTTCCTGGCCGTTTAGAATGTAACTGCCATCAGAAGGGTTATCCAGCATTCCAAGAATGCTAAGCAAAGTTGTTTTTCCACAGCCTGATGGTCCCATGATGGCGACAAACTCCCCTTCCTTAATATCAAGATTCACCTGATCAAGGGCCAAAGTTTCTACGTCTTCAGTTCTGTACTTTTTACTGATGTTCTGAATTTTTATCATAGTTCTGTTTTTTTGAAATGGTGCATTTCGTGCAGGTCCTAATAATTAACATGCTTGACCTATGCAGATACCTTTGTGGCAATTTGAAAATAGTGCGCAGGCACTTTGGCCGTAAGGTTTTGATGCAGAGATTCTATCCTTACACGTAGAAGATTATCGTTCTCTATTTTATACACCTCACAAGGAATGCCATATAATTTACCATATTCGATTGTTCCCCGATCACCAATTTCCGGCATGTCGTAATTTGCCTTCACATCAGTGAAGTTTTCATTGCTGACAACATGCTTAATGCATTCAATTTCCTCATCGGTTAATCGACCATATTCACTGCCAAACTTCACAAAGGATGCAGCCGAATCCAGCGACAAAGCACGATGAAAATCAGCATTGGACTGTATGTTCACAAATACATAACTAGGGAATAGTGGAGTGCTTACTTTTTTCTTCCTGTCACTCCAGTTTTTGATAGTTGAGGTCATCGGTACGAAAGATTCTACTCCATAGCGCTCTAAATCATTCTGTACTTTCCCCTCATGTCTAAACTTTACGTAGATGACATGCCATCCAAAATTACTTTTCATAATTATACGTTTTAAATTGTTAGAAGTAAAGGACACGTCAGATGATACAGCTTCGCTACTCCCAGTCCCAGGGATCATTTTTTGAATTAAAATTAGTATTGAAGTCTCCCAATCACCTGCACCACCATTTGCATGGAATGCGAAGTATTGATTGGAATTTCTTGTTATGTCCTGAATGAAAGATCAGATCCTGCTTTGTCTGGCTAAATGCTTTGCTACCAAAACATATTCCGAGCTAAGTGGTCTGTTGTTTATCTATCATTAATTCAAATATATATTATAACTGATCCTGTATGGTTACACTAAAGTTTAGTTAAACCTATGATTATCAATACTATACTTTTGTGTAGTCAGTCGAACTACTAAAGTGTACAACGTATTGGTTACAGAACAATTCATCAGTTATAATTTTAATTTAATGAGGTTCCCTTGCCAAATGTAGCCCAGGTTGATATGGATTGTACCTGGCATAATACATCTAACAGTTTATAAATTCCGAACAACGGTTTGGTGCCGTTGTTTCGAATTTAATGTCTAAAGATTTATTGGAATAATGCCTTATATCAGGCAGAAATCTGATTGAATATCATCATGTCCTGATTGTTTTTATTGTAAAAATCGATCAGTCCATCATAAGTCATGCAAATCGGAATAGTTTCTGAGCCAAGGTAATTAATAGAATCACCGACTACAGTTACTTTTATCCCCATCAGTTGCATGGTTCTAAGCAGTTTAGCATCACATTCTGCAAAAGCTACATTGTCTTTGTGTTGGCAAACAGGTCGTATTGCGCATACCATTAGCTTTCTTAGGATTCCTTTTCCACCTTGTTTGATAGCAAATCTTCCTATGTGGAATACTTCATTGATAGGTTTGTCTTCAATACAGGTTAGTGGGTTGATTCCAAATATTTTCTGAATTGGTAAAGGTGTAATAAAGTCCCAGTTGATTACTCGTATGGTTCCCATTGTTTCACCATATCCGGTTTTAACAGCAAATATTTGTGAGTTTGCCAGGTAATCCATTTCCTCTTCATAGATTGCATCAATGGAAACATTGTAATTACTAGGCAGTACACTATTAGTGTGATGTTTGAAATTCTCAGTTACTACGAATTTCGACATGTTAAGCAACTCACTTTGAGTACGACTTGGCAAGTAACGGTTAGTAGGTATCATAAATCTGTGTAGTTAGTTGTTTGGTTCGTTTAAGTTCATCTCTAAATTATCGGATGAAAACCTGGTTTCAGCTACACTAAAATTTAGTTTTTGTGTTCTCGTGTAAAAACTACACTTTTTTGTAGTTCTGTAAATTTGGCCTATTTCAGCTAATTGTTGTCTATCCATTTCCTCATTCATCGACCATCAAAAACCGCCTGCATTTGATGTATTATGCAATTAAATGGCGTATAACTCTTTGACCTCAGTGCCATATAACGGTTCATATACAAATTCTCGGGGAAAATAATTTAATCTTTTTGCTAGATTTTAATTGTGATAGTCATATATTTAAAACTTTTGACACCCAAAAAACTATGCCGAACATAAAAGATTTCTTCACTATCAGGAACACCGTGAGAGAGGTTTCGAGTGATGACCAACAACAAACAATGAATTATCTCGAACCCATTAATGCCTTTGCCAGGATAAGTTATGAGAGCATCTATGTAATTGACTATGAGCAACAAGGATTCGAGTACGTTTCTGACAACCCGCTTTTCCTCTGTGGGCATACTGCAGAAGAAGTAAAGGAACTTGGATACGCCTTTTATTTTAAAAATGTAAAAGAATCAGATCTGGACCTGTTACTAAAAATTAACAACATTGGATTTGAGTTTTATGAACAAATTCCAGTGGAGTCCAGAAAAGATTATACCATTTCGTACGACTTCCATTTAAAGAACTCTGATGGTCACACCACGCTGATCAATCAAAAATTAACACCGATGTTTCTGACGGAGCAAGGGAAGATCTGGAAAGCCATGTGTATTGTTTCCCTATCCAACGCACATGATGCGGGAAATATTAAAATCTACCAGAAAGGAAGCAATAAAGTCTTAAGCTATGACCTTGAAATGAATCTCTGGAGAGAGCAGGAAGAAATCAAACTCACTAAAAGGGAGAAAGAAATTTTGATTTATTCTGTCAGAGGATATAAGATCCATGAAATCGCGGATGCAATATTTGTTTCAGCAGATACAGTAAAATTTCACCGACGAAAGATTTTTGACAAATTGCAAGTGGCTAATATTTCAGAAGCCATTGCGTTTGCCACTGGAAACAAACTGCTTTAATCTTCAAGAATTGTAGAAAAGTAGAATTCCGGGAATTGTTTTATGTCCTTGTTGGTGCATAACCGAAACATGACGTTGGTACACATTGCAGCAACAGTCCAGGAACCAATTGAAAGCTGAGGTGGTGATAAATTCTCTACCTCAGCATGATAATTCTCAACGACTTCCTCGAGCCACTCTTGTGGTTCGCCCCAAAATCGCATAAAACTAGACATGTAATTGACCACATTCAGCTCATTAAAAGGTTCATCACCGTCATCCGCTAAAATATCCATCGTAGGTCCGTGTGGATCAATTACACTTAATGCTCCACCCCAACCCAGGTTGAACGGGTGCAGAACATGAATATTCAAGTCCTGACAGACATTATCAAATTTCAATGGGATAGGTGAATCAAAATCGAGGGCATTCACAGCCACTTTATGGCCTGCAACCAGCTCCACTACATTATCGGTGGTCAGGTAATTATCGCATACATTGATGTTGGCATCCTGATTAATTGACAATAAACGCTTTCTGATTGCCTCTACTTTCATCGAAGCAATGTCAGACTCTATATAGTTCTGTCGATTAAGGTTTGATAACTCCACCTGATCACCATCGATAATCGTTAGGTTTTCAAAGCCAAACCGCAAAGCGCATTCAGCTATTACACTTCCAATGCCACATCCTGCCAACAGAATTGGAAAATCTTTGATGGCTTGTTGCTCTTCTTTAGTTATAAAAATCCTGTTCCGACTATATCTCAAATGAAGCATTGTATCTCTTTTGACCAAAAGTACCCATATGTCAGAAAAGGTTGACTAAACTAAATGGTAGTTTTCAGATTTTTCATGGGGCGGCAAAAAGAGTAGAAAAGAATTTTTTGACATGCTAAAAACAAAAAAAGCCTTGAGAGATTCTCAAGGCTTTCTGTAGTCCGTAGGGGAATCGAACAATGAGATGACATATTATCTAATATATCCCTATTTCCTCTAAAGCGAATTATTTATCAATTATTGAATGTTATTTTCCAACATGATTCTTTATTTTACGACAGTTATAACGACAGTAAACAAGAAATGGCAACAGTAAACTTTTTCATCGAACAAAATAAAGACATACCTAAATATACCATATACATCCGGTACGATCACAAGTCTAAGAAGAAACTTATATCAACTCAGATCAAAGCTTCTAAATCTGAGATAAATTGGATTACCGATGGTAGAGGAAGGAATAAGATTGCAAGCAAAGATCCGTTGAACAGAAAGTTTACTGGCTATCACAGTCACAATGAAATCCTGAACAATTTAATGACGCAGGCTATTGAAGCCAAAGCAGATGCCAGAAATAAGGGAGACCAATCTCCAGCAAATTTCATAGAAATCTACAAGAAAAGAATTGGTAATGAAGAGGTGAAAACGATATTGGAGGCTATTGACTTTATAGTAAAGAAGCATACAGTGTTACTTAAAGGCAATTCCTTAAAAAATTACAATAACAATTTGAGGAAGCACATCACAGAGTTCAATAAAGCCAAAGGAAAAGAACATTCGCTAATGGATCTGGATAAAAACTTTGAATTAGAATTCAGGGAGTATCTTAGGAACTCAGGATCATCTAACAATACAATTGATAACCAGATTAAATATTTGAAAAGTCTCTGCAGGAAGTTAGAGGATTTGGGAATAGATTTTAACAAAAAAGTCCTGCAATTTGAAAGAAGAGAAGAAACTCCGAGTAAAATATACCTAAGCAATAAAGAACTTGAGAATTTGGAGGAGGCGACACTACTACATCTACCTGCTCTGCAAAAGCAAAAGGACATCTTTGTATTTCAATGCTTCACTGGATTACGTGTCAGTGATCTAAAAAAAATAAATCGAGATACCATAAATGATGAGAATCAAATTGTGATGAAGGCCACAAAAACAGGTGAACACATTAGAATTCCTCTGATGAATGAAGCACTAGCCATACTAGACAAATATGACTATCAACTTCCGTTTATCTCAGATCAAAAATACAATGCAGCGATCAAACGATTTATGAAAGAACTTAAGTTTGACAGAATAATTTTTGAGAAAAATGAACCACTTCACCAACTATGTACAAGCCATACGGCACGTAAAACTTTCATCAGCTATGCTCTCAATAATTTAACTCTAAGTGTAAGCGAAGTTTCTGAAATCACCGGAACTACTCCAGAGACCATTCTTAAGAATTATGCAGGTTCAAATATTGAGGATATTGCTAAGAAGATGAGAAACAGGAAAGATGAAGGCAAATAGTCCTAACGCATCCAACATGTCGTTTCATGGGTCAATAACTGCTAATTTCTATTGCTTTACTTGCTAAAAATGCTGTTCTTCTACTGGTATGGAGCGATAAATGAGTGCCCTGGTCTCATTAAGGTTTTCAAGCTATAATCAAGGGAATATCAATGCTGCCAACACCTAGAACTTCCTGCGGAGGCTGTTCTTTTACATCTCGTTCCTGCTTTCGTTGTTGCAGTACATCTACCTCCACCTCCCCCAGTATTAATCCTACTTTTATCTTTAGATATGGATTGACTCTGATGATGATGGCAGTAACCATTAGAGTTTAATGTCCTGTTTTTGCACCTGACACCAGTGGAAGAGGCAATCCCATTGCATTGTACCGAATTTGGATCAGAAGATAACTCAATATTTCGCTTGTGATCTTCAGCTTGATAAAGGTGATGTGTGCAATAGCCACTGCTAGTTTTAGCTCTGCTTCTACACCTTGAGCCAGTTGCACTTGCTGTTCCAACGCACCTTGTTCCAGACGAACCTGAATCTAGATCACTGCGATACTCTGGATACAAATCCCATACAGCAATATCAACTTTTCTTTCTATGTCGGTTTCAAGCTCATTTGTAAGGCTGTAGAAGAGGTCAATGCCTATTTGGCTTTCTAAACTATCAATTGATATTGCGAAGTTATCAAAGCTCTTTTCCCCAGCGTCTTCATTGGGTAAAAGGAAGGCAATACATGTTTTTCTGTTTCCTGCAAGAATAGCTTTATAATAGTATTTAGGTACACTAACTTGATTTTTTCCAATTGCATCAGAGATACCCATTTTCAATGCCGGACCAGTAACAATATACAATCCATCCATTTTTACTGCCATTTCCCTCACATAGCTTTCCAGTTGCTTCCAAACACCTCTATTAAAACTCTGGCACTTGTGGAGATATGTTTGACATGAAGAAGCTCTCTGTCATTGCAATACTCGAAAATGCCATGTCTGCTGCTGGAGCAAGGTGACCTCTATCATACCCGCTATTTTTGTAATCCGAAGTTTTGGATGACTGAGTCGACACATCTCTATCCAATCTGAAGTTGTTGGTCCTTTTCAAACTACCCAGGGCTTCAGGTTTAGTTAAATGGTAGCAGACCCATGATGCCTGCTCATGATCCTCTGAATACCCAATGTGATAGTGTGTATGATTAATCACCTCATCCTGTGTCCGAGGCATGTATTCGCTATCCTGACCAGACAACTCAGACACCATTATTCCGAGGCAGAAGGAAACACCAACAAGGAACTTCCAGAACTTACTGTAGCATAACTTAAATCCTTTCATCTCATTCAATCTCGACAATCTGAAACACTCCAGCAATACCCATGTTCAGGTATTTTAATGGGTTCATTGCTTATTTCGCAATCTAGAAGCCCAAATTCAGAAATATCTCAAATCAGAATAGAATCCTTGTAATAATTGTAATCTCAGACCTTATAAATATTTCCAGAAACAGGAGATATTGATTGCACAGTCATACAAAAGAGTATAGTATTTGAACTGTTTTTAGCTCAAAAATTGCGTTTCTGTAATCTGAGAGTTGATATAATAGTGTAGACTGGTTTCATATGATTTGTACTTCTGAATGACAAAAAAATACTTAAATACCAACTTTCTGGTATTTCATCTTTCAGTCATATTTATCAAATTGCTGAAATAGCAATTTGATAATAAGTATTGTAAAGGTCAGAATACAAGTAAAGAAATAAATTAGAGTAAATTTCGATTAGTAAATCGAACGATTGGAAAACTTATAGCAAATGTGGGTGTACTATTACATAAATAAGCAACGAGTGATGCAGTTAGCTCATCAACTAGAACCAAAGACTTTGGTAGAGGAAACCCAGAAAAGTGATCAGTCAAGAAAGCTTAAGGGAATGACAAAATTCACGTTTGGTAAATTATTTGAATTGCTAGGAATATCGAACGAAACCTCGGGTGAATTAGAGTCTGCTAAGATTCGGGCAACTGAGCAAAAGTTCATGGTCTCTGAGGATGCAACCACAAACTCCATCTGTAATTTTTTATCTAAATCAACTTCACACATCAGGATAGATGATAATTTCAAATTTGACAATCAAGACATAGATGGTTTAATTAGAGTGTGTGGTTCTTTTCGACCTGTAGTTTTAGGACAAGATTACCTAGAGCGTTTATCAAATTATGAAAAGTCTGACACACTCAAATGGATTGGTAAATGTGGAAATTTGAATATCATATTCTATACTGGTAAAAGTTCAATCATATCAAACACACCTATTCACCCATTACTAGATAATCCTGAGTTCGAAATTAAAATGGATGGATTCAATACATTTCACTCAATGAATGATGACATTTTACAAGTAACTCCCCTCTTTTTAGGGATGGAGATCTCCGAGAAATGAAAACAATATTAATATTTACCATTCCGAACAGGTTAACTTCAAACACTGTCTTTACAGCTTGGTCAAGCCTGGAGAAATCACCTTCCGAAAAAGAAACAGGTCAGAAAATTATTTTAGACTACTCAAATTTGAGATATGTAGACCCTGAAGGTTTGAATTACGCAACTTTGTTCCCATACTATTTATCAAAATTAGGTAGTGAACTATTGATAAGGCTGCCAACATACATTTCTTTGAATACTCTGGGCTCCTAACGTTGCTTTTTAGAGAGTTTAAAATTGATGGATACAATAGCAGAGAGGATGTGCTTTTTTTTGCTGGCTCAAACAAATACACTGGTATTTCACAAAAAGCAAGAATGGGAATAGTTAAAGAAACAACTTTTGCTAAGTTTCTGAATACGGAGTTTAGAACTTTTGAAAAGTTCATATCTTTTAATTTCGAACGTCAGTTAATAACAGCATTCTATGAGGTTTGTAGGAATATTTTCGACCATTCTGGACAAAATATTGGAAGCTTCTCATTCCATTTCAGAACTCAAAGAGACGGAAGAGCTATACCTTACACCCAAAATTTATCAAAGGATAACAGCTACTTGGTACTTGCAATTTCTGACCTTGGAATAGGCATTAAGGATTCTCTCGTGAAGAACACCGATATTGAACAAGAGGAAAAAGATATATTTTATCTAAAGGAATCTATAAAATCTGGGGTAACATCAACCGGAATACCTGGAAGAGGGAACGGTTTGGCATACTTGACCGAAACAGTTGAAAAAGTTCAAATTTCTTCTGGTAAGGGTAAAATATTTATCGAGGATGGAAAGGTCACGAGGGAGGAATTAAATAGCGAACAAATTATTGGAACCAGTATTTATTTCAAGGTAGATGACCCCTAGTATTTAGCTGGTTCAACCTTTATTCTACGTCAAAAATACCCATTTTCAGGTATTTGGAATAAGTACACCTTTTATCATCTTTAATCTTAAAAGTTATAAGGTAATCTCAATTCGGGTAATAGAAATATGAGTACTGATGAATCAGCAAATCTTGAAATAAGTAAAGATGAAATCCTAGACCAAAAGGTCGAAAAAGAAAAAAAAGAGTTATTGGCAAATGTTCTCAGTGGAAATATTCTTTCACTTCGAGATAAAGTTGGGTACATATTAAATCGATATAGTGATACAAGAAACTCAGATATAGAATTAGCATGGCGGTTCTGGGAAACTTTTGAATCACACCTATTCAATGGGTCCTCAATCACTAAAGGTCAAATGTACAATTTGACTAAAGCAAACTCTTTGATTCGATCCAGAGCAAAAATCCAAAATGAATACAAACTATTTCAAGCTGATGATAACGTTAGAAAGTACCGTGGTGTACTTGAAGAAGAGCAAAAAAGTGCAGCGATTCAGGACAAACCTCAAGGTATACCAAGCTATACCGTATTTATAGACGAAACCGGAAAAACGCACGATTTCCTTCTAGTCGGAAGTTTATGGTTAGTGGAAGGAGGTCTCAATAGCTATTATTTCAAGAGAGAAATTGAAAAATGGAAAGAGCAAAATTCAATTAATTATGAATTTCATTTTGCTGAATTAAGTAGAACCAAACTGGACGTATTCAGGGAGTTTTTCGCAAAATTCCTACTACTAAATTCCACCGCTGGATTCAAGATAATAGGAGTTAGAAAGTCGGGTTTTCGAGACCTTAGTCAGCCCATTACTGATTTAACCTTTCATTTATTAAACAAAGGTATAGCTCATGAGAACACATCCAATAGAGCAAGGTTACCACGGATCTTACAAGTGTGGTTGGATGAAGAAGAGGAAGGTAGTGATTCAATAAAACTTGAAAATTTAAAAGAACGAATAACTGCCCAAAACATAGATGGATTATACTTAGATAATTTTCATGCAGTCAGCTCTGAAAGCAATTATTACATCCAAGCAGTCGATCTATTTACTGCTTCAGTAAACAGAAAAATTAATATTTCACCTTCCAATCGGAATCATAAAGATGATCTTGCTGACTACATACTAGAATTAACTGGATTTGATACAGAAGAATTAGATATCGAAAACAATGAAATAGATAACTCTGTAGTTTTTAGCCTATCCAACTTTAATACTGATAACACTGAATAGTAGTAGCTCGATAAACAACCTAACTTTAATTTCAACCGATGATAATAATATTTTTTGATTCCTAAATAAAAGACGTGAAGACTGGAATACTTTCTGTACTTCATCCATCAAGAGTATGATCTATAATTTCCATTATTGATCTAAAAATGGAAACGGTAAGTGCAAGAATTATAAGTATAATGTTATTATTCTTATATTGAACAGTAGAACTAATATGCGTAAATGGAAATTAAATCTATTGAAATCAAGAATTATCGGGCAATCGCTTCGTTAACTGTGCCACTCAATTATTCCATAAATCCAATTATTGGCATCAACGAATCTGGCAAAACGAGTATTTTAAAGGCAATTTTATGCCTTGATAAAGATCGTGACAAATTCAATAAAGGAGAACATCTGGAATACCAAAACAAGTATTCGACTAGTGACACTCGCGACTGTCAAATTACTGCTAACATTACTCTTACTCAACGTGATATTAGTAACCTTAAGGTCTACTCAAAGGTTAAAACAGAGTCTGAGATTTATTCCGAGATTACTGGTCTAAACACCAACACGATTATAAGGTTCACAAGAACCTTGTCATCAGAACGGAAATTTGAAATTACCAACACCGAAATTAGCCTTGCATTGCAGGTTAAGCTCACAAAATTTATTCAAATCAACTTCCCAGTTTTCCTATATTTTGATGACTTTACAGATCGAGTTCCTGAAGAAATCGCTTTCAGCGAGTCTTACGCCTATGATAAAAGATTATCTAGAGGTCATATTAGAGAATGGCAAGAAATAATTCAAGAGATATTGAAGCGATCGGAGCTGGAGGGAATTGAAAGCAGTGACAATGCCCTATCAAATTATCTGAGAGTAGATGATTCTGACAGAAGGCAAGATATTCTATCTGATATTGAGGATGTTCTGAATTCTGAGATAATGGAGGAGTGGAAAAAAGTAAAACAACGTGGTAAAAATAACTTTGCTGATGATAGTGATAATTTGCAATTACAACTTCAGCATGATACGGAGGGAAATAAATTTTCATTTAAGGTAAGGGATACATCAAATAAAAATAAAAGACGGACTTTTAATGTAAATGAGAGAAGTAAAGGGTTCCAATGGTTCTTTAATTACATGATAAAATTAAAGTTCAATCCACGCTATACGCAGATTCAAGAAAACTCTATTTTCCTATTGGATGAGCCTGGGTCATACTTACATTCATCAGCACAATCTGAGCTACTCAAAGAATTGAAAGTGGTGAGTAAAAGTAATACTATAATCTATTGTACTCATTCACAGTTTCTTCTAAACCCTGAGGATATAAAACTTGGAAGTATAAAAATTGCAAGCAAAAGGAATTCAAAAATAGAGTTAAACTTGTTTGGAGAGTTCAAAGGAAAAAGGGATTCTGGAGCATTAAGTCCAGTGTACCAAGCTTTGCAAATAAATGGAGTGAGTGATTTTTTCGGGGAAGTTATTATCACTGAAGGAATTACTGATTTTTATGTTCTAAGAATGTTACAGGAAAGTTGGAACTATCCTAAAAAAGGAACAAAAATCATTCCTGGCAGCAGTGCTGGAAGTGCCTCTACATTAATTTCATTTGCACTTGGTTTTGCAAACGACTTTAGAGTTGTATTTGATAATGATCCTGCGGGCATCAAAGCGCAAAAAAAGTACCAACTAGAATTTGGAGAACACATAGAACGTTACTTTCATTCGTATCACTCTGATTCAAAGAAATTCCTGCTAGAAGACCATTTCATTAAGAGAGATCAACAAAAGCTATGTGACTTAACTTCTACTAAATCTTTCAAGAAAGCACTAGCAATTTTGTACATTGATTTCCCTGACAAAACTAAGGAGTATATCGAGAATTTAGATGAAGAGTCCAAGTCTTTATTAGGAAAGACAGTTAACCAAATAGGTATTTAAGAATCATGTTTATTCGATCAGTATATTGCAAGAATCCTGTGTTAATCTTTTTGTGTTAATCCAACGAATACCCCTCACTAAACTTATAAAAACCCTTCTTCACATAGTAGATATAATCTCTATCATCCACAAAATTTAGTGGCCATTCCCTGTGAGGAATTCGATTCTCAATTTGGATGAGGCTGTCAGAATACTTGGCGTGTTTCTTTGCTAAATTGAGCTTGTTCAATACTGTTTTCCTGGTTTTTCGAATCTCACTAAGTTTCTCTCTTTTATTTGCTGTGAGGTAATTGTCTATTTGATGCTCGGAGATAAACTTGTATTCCCAGTCATGCCCCTTTCTTTCAATGTACCTTTCGGCTATTTGCTTGTTTAGTATTGCTAATTCGGAGCTCTGAAATTTTTCTGGCTTTACCTCGATAAGAAAGGCCTTGTTGTTTGAGAGCTTCCTTACAAGAAAATCAGGTGTATACCGGTGATTGCACTCACTTGGGATTGTGAGATCCAGGTTATTCCTGTTGTAGCGAATTGTCAATGGTTTCCGCACAAACACACATTTATCTTCAACCATTAAAACGAATTTCAACTCTAGAATCGAATCTAGCAACATCCCTTCATATAGTACCTGCTTACTTCTCAACTTATCGCTGTAGGTTATTCGTTGTAAGGATAGAGATATTCTCCTAGTTTTTCTATACCTAGAATTTGGTATTTCTTAAGTCGCACCCCTCCTCTCTTAATTACCTGTTACTTCATCTATTAAACCTAACAACAATAGAAAATACCTAAAACCCGGTATTGCAAATCCACAGTAGAATGATAATATTTCAAAAACAATATCATTATGCTCGAAAGAATACTAGAAAGTGATTGGTCCGATTATGATAATCGGAAAATGAAGAACGGAGATATTAAATTCTTCTCATGTGATGAAAAGTGGGAGGTTCAATACCTGGTAAAAAAGGTTGAGGACATGTTAGGCCCAATTGGTGAATACAAGATTGAGTCAGCAATTGCCTACTGCTGTAACAAAGTAAAAGGCAATAAACCGAGAAGTGAGTTTATCGAATGCGTATTGCGCCGTTTAAAGATTATCTAATATAAAAACTAGCCTATCCTTTACTCATTAACTGAAATTAGGACGGTATCTCTAACGACATAATCTACAAGAGGCAATGCCATGAAACTCCTGTTTTTTTCGCATTAAACCACTTGGTTTCAATAATGCCTGACACACATTAATCACTTGTTAGTGAAACTAAAAAAATTAGAAGGTAAACACATTCATAACGCTGCAAAACTGATAGACAGTGAAGGAATTCCAAAAGACTTTGTCTGGAGTCAGTACTATGTTGTAGTTGATTTTAAAGAGTATCCCTTTAATCACATAGTTAGAACAGCTTATAATCTAGCATTTAAGGAGGAGTTGAAATTTGAATCAAATTACTCCTATCGTAATGATATAAATTCCTTAGGGTTTGAAGTGAGATATTATGCCGGGGGGTACAATTTCTTTTCAAAGGAAGAATTAGAATTCTACTCTTCAGTTTATGGAAAAGACTATAGAAAAAACAATCCAGACCAATCAAATTATGGGAAAAAGCTCTACCCAATAAATCGAAAGCTTAAATATTGGCTGGATCAAATAAAACCGCCAGAATATAAAATCAGGTATGATGGCAAATGGCTGGGAGTAGACTCAAAGGTTTCTCCCTATTTATGGCCGAGACTTTACAAAGGAGAAGACAAGGATATCTTTTTTAATGCTGAAGTTGCAGCATATGATAAATTCATTGGCATCAAACTAGATGGTTACTACAGTACAAGTAAGAAATTGCCTGACCAAAAAATTAATTTGTTAAACCAGTTTAAGGATGATCCTGCAAATGGTTGGTGGTGGTTAAAAATCCCATTTAATGAGCTGGACGACTACAATTGGGATCGCTTGATTAAAGAAAGCAAACGATATATAAAAGAGCAAATCCCAAATCACGATTACTTAAAAAATCTGCTTTCAAGAGAAAAAAGGATATCAAGAATCACATGGAATACCAATGGTTGGGTAAGACCATCTGGGAAAGAAGGGAAATCTAAAAATAAAAGCTTTGAATTTGATCATGGTTTTGGGCATGAAGAGTGGCTCTTTGATGGAGATAAAATCATCGATGGATACAAATATGGCTTTCTTGAACCAGTTCACAAGCATAGATCAAAATATGAAGGACTTACTTTTGATTTATTGCTTTATACAAGGGATTCCGAAACAAATGAATGTTATTGGGTTACTACCCTAAATAATGTAGAAATAATAAAGGCAAACGAGGCTGATTGGGTATTGTCTTATTACAGAGAGAAAGATTGGTATCAGCAAATGAAACGGGACCTCCGGAATCTCAATTTAGATTATGCTCAGCTTGATTCATGGGTTAATGAGGGTGCTGAGAACCTTTTCAATATAAAGTTTAAATCATCTCAACTACAGCATATTCCAAGCGATATGATTCGGGTCGAAAACAAAAGCGAAATACCTTCAGACCGGTACACATTATTAAATACTACAATCACAACAGAAACAAAAATAGAGAATACTCGCAATGTCGCTTTTTCGTTTGAGGATTCCGGCAATCAAAATTTAGAGCTTCCAACACACAGCTCACATACCAGAAAAAGCAGAGAAATTGAACTTGAATTAAAGCATAATCTTCTTCAAAAAAAATTCCTATCGTATTTGCAAAAAGAGTATGGAAAGTCAGTAGTAAAAAGAGAGTGTACCGCTTATGGTGGAACACGAATCGACATCACACGCAAAACAGCAACCGGTTATGTATTTTATGAAATAAAAACGTACAATAACTTAAAATCATCAATACGGGAAGCAATTGGACAATTGTTTGAATATTGTCTATTCCCAAATGTTGTAGAAGCGGAGAAGATTGTGTTAGTATCTGATGTTACTCCGACTACACAAATAGAGCAGTATCTGAATCACGTTAAAAAATTCATATCTATTCCATTTTCGTATATCTGTTTCGATGCAGATTTAGGAGAGATTATTGTAGAAATCTAGCATTATTTAAAACTCACTCTTTTCAATCAATTTAAAGAAATAGAGGCTGAATTAGAGATTAAAAAAGAAAAGCAAGCCTAAGAAGCTTGCTTTAATTATTCATCAACCATCTGTCTTATGATCACCGGGAGGTGATCAAGATGTAAAGTTAATAATTCTATTGGCCTATACCTAGATAAATGGCAACTCAATATCAAATTTGTTTAGACCTTTACCCAACGTCTAAGTCAATATTTAATCAGACAGTTTGTATTAGATGTTTCTTTGATTATAAAAATATCCGTAAGGTGATCGACATAAGTTACCAATACTTAAAACACACCCATTTGCTCCATTCTCGGCATTAGCTATGACGATAGAATTGAGTTCTGTTAAGGTAGTGTCAAGGTTGTTTTTATCAGACGATTGAAAAAAGCTGGCTATTTCGGTCTAACCATGCCAGTGATTTCGGCCTTATGGTGCCACTGTTAAACATAGCGGAACGCTCCTTCTGAGACGGGTGTAATTTGTAAAAAATATTTCAAAGATCTTTTAGTTTTCTTAATGATTCGCCGTTGAGGTCGATTCTGTGAGATGAGTTGACCAACCTATCCAGTATTGCGTCAGCTATTGTTCCCTCTCCAATAATATCGTACCATGTTGACACAGGTATTTGTGATGTCACAATGGTGGATTTTTCTTGATATCGTTCTTCAATGATGTCTAGCATTGTTTCCCTGCCATGATTATCCATCGATTGTAAACCAAAGTCGTCTAGGATGAGTAAATGTACCTGGTTGATTTTTTTGATTTCTTTCAGGTAAGTACCGTCCACTCGGGACGTGTTTTGGTATAAGACTTTGTAGTCCATCATACAAGCTTGGTGGCCAAGTGCCTGACTGATGTAGCTTTTACCTAAACCAGATGGACCTGTAATAATGAGGTTTTCCTTTTTCCGTACAAAATCTAGTGTTGCTAATCTCTGGAACATGTTTTTGTCCAGGTTTCGTTGTTGGGTGTAATTAATTTCTGCCAAGGTTGTTCTTTGTCTAAAGTGAGCATGTTTGAGTAATCTTTGTGTCTTTTGGTGTTGCCGAGCTTCCCATTGATGGTCTGTTAACAATGCCAGGTATTCATCAGGGGTCATCTGCTCCTGTTGTTTGGATGAAAGATGCTGTTCATGGAGTTGTGCCATAGCGCCTAATCTCATGGCTCTTAGCTTTTCGCATGTTTGTGAGTTGTTCATATTGTATTGATTTTACATTAAAAGATTCATTGATAATATTTGGCCCCTCTGATGTTATTATGAGTGGGTATGTGTGATTGATTATCATTGAGCTGGTCAAAATCCAGTTCCAACGCTTCCTGCTTATTTTGGAGTATATTTTTGACTAGATAATATTTATACTCCCCCAGATCACAAGCTTTTTTACAGGCCTTATTGAGTCGGTCACTGCCATGGGTGTTACCTAATTGTAATATGCCATTGGCACGTTTATAGTTGATTTCAGGGTAATCTGCATTGGTAAACAGGCCTTTCATGAAGTTGACTACAGCCTGCCCATGTTTAACAGCTTTCTTTTGAAAAAAAGCAGGGCTCCATTCACTGTAGACCTTATGAGTACTGCTCAAATGGTCTTTATTGGTAATGTAAGCACCCTTTACTTGGTTGCGGTGATGGAAAGCTATACGTTCATGGTAATGGTAAACTTCTACCCAATCTTCGGTGTAGTGGATCTGTGTTTCTTTGCCAATGTATCGGTAAGGAACACTATAATAGGTTTTATCAGGAGAAAAGTACACATACCCCATCTTTTGAACCTTAGCTCGTGAATAATTCTTTAGTTGATAACGAGTTGGAGGCAAAGGCTTTAGATATCCTCTATCCAGTGATTGAAAGAGCTCTCTTCTGCTGGCCTCTTTGCGATGAAAGAGTAAGTCATTATAGATTTGTAGGTATTTTCGGATTTCGGCATTGAGAGCTTGAAGGTTAAAGAAGCTCATTTGCTTCATGGGATAATAAATCCGCTGATAAGATAGGTGAACGGCATTTTCTACCAACGCTTTATCCTGAGGAGAGTAGGTACGAGTCGGATTGATAACACAGTTATAATGCCTGGCAAAGTCTTTAAGTGATCGATTGACATCTGCCTCATATTTACTGGCTTTGGTTACTGCTGTTTTAAGATTATCACTCACTATTGCCTTGGGTACACCCCCAAAGAACTCCAGGGCATTAGCCAGACAAGAAAGGAAATCACCACGCTTTTGGCTGTTACAAGCTTCCACATAAGTATATTGGCTACAGGGAAGAATAGCTACAAAGACTTCTACTTCTTTAACCTCTCCGGTTTGCTTATCCCTGTAGGCTAGTTTCTTACCGGCGTAATCCACAAACATTTCCTGACCTGCTTTATGATCAAGTTTCATCGAACCTTTCTGCCGGTTGTATTTAGCACGATAATGAATCGTAAACTGGGTGTAGCTATACGGTTGGGCAGCATTGGCCCTATATTCCTGATAATGGTATTGGAGTGTAAATCCTGGGTGAGAGCGTTGCTGATGCACATGTTCCAGATATGTCATCAGCTCATTATATCGCTCATTATCAATGGTAGTCTTTGTTGGAAACTGTTCACGCAAAGCAAATCCATCAAGGTCCAGTAGCTCTTTGAAGGACAGTTCACTGCTCTTAAAAAGGCGCATATAGCCATTGATCGTGTTTCGGCTAATACCTAAGGTTTCGCCGATCTCGCGGTTACTGTAACCATCAAGGTGAAGTGTAATTATTTGTTTCAAATCCATCGGGTCAAGGGTTTTAGACATATCAGCTTTTTTGAAGCTGAGTATAAAACACTCATCCCAGAAGTGGGGCGTTTTGTGGCACGGTTAGAACCGTAAAGCCATAAGAAATGGCATGGTTAGAACCGTTTTACTGGCACAGTTTGAACCGAAATCACTGGCACTGATTTTCCGAAATAGCTGGCACGGTTAGAACCGTAGTATCCAAAAGCCAACCAGGCTCAATGCAATACATGGAACAAGAATAGCAATTTTTCTTTTCATGGTTTAAACATTTTTTAAGATTAAAAATTATATATAAATATCACTCGAGTATAGTTCCCATTAATGCTGATGAAGCTGTCATATTCCTTTTCATTCTTTTATCACTAACGGATAAAAGAAAAGACATACGATTCTCAAATTTGACCTTGAAATAATAGCCGCTTTTGGCAATTCCATGCCTTACAAAATTGGAAACTATCCTTGCAATTAAAACAAGAATACTCTTCGACTGATAGTAAAAACTCCAAATGCAGGTTTCATTCATGATTGATGAATCGATAGTTTATGCTTAGATCAGATACTTGATGAAACAAGATTGTAACATTAAGTAATCTGTTTTAATAAATCAATATATTTCAGATAGTATTGTAACTAACCTATTTAGATCAATCCAACTGAATTGATCTAGACTATAGAGCTTTTAAAGTTGAATCTGATTTTCAACAGTGCCCAAATTGTAAATTTAATG
The DNA here is from genome assembly GCA_965243755.1 of Cyclobacteriaceae bacterium. Classification (GTDB taxonomy): domain Bacteria; phylum Bacteroidota; class Bacteroidia; order Cytophagales; family Cyclobacteriaceae; genus JANSWY01. The sequence goes on along the minus strand of CBDEVW010000004.1, from coordinate 667,950 downwards.
CCAAATTTGGTTTCCATTTTCATACCTAAATATTCTTTCTTCCCTTCCTCGACTGTTATTTTTAAGGAGTAACATCGCATTCTTAGGTACATTTTTAAACTGTATTTTGAAATCATCAGCAGCTTTAGTCTCCAATTCCTTCCAAGTCTCTTGAAAGTAATATAAGGTGTAGGAGTCTCCAGGCTCTACTATGTTAAAGTTATTTCTCGCCAAGTATTTTGCAGATGTTACCTTTACTTTTCTTCCTAAATCGATAGCAACCCATGACCCTTTAGGAGCGTTAAAGTTTGTCCTAATATTACCATCAAATGCATATTTAAAATTGGCATCATCAAGACTGGACTCAGAGGAATTAAATCCATAAGCACTACCAGATAAACTACTTACACTGTCCTTTTCGTTAAAAAGCATTAAATCTGCCAACCTTAAGTCCTCCTCATTTGATAGCAGTCTATAGTATTGATATTCGGCATTATTTTCAAAATTCACCTCATTAACGTAAGTCATAGAGGTATCTATTTCAAATAACGTCGTAGCAATTTTAAATTCCTTATCATTAGACGCTTGAATTTTACAACCTTTCAACCATGATGTATATAACTTAAAATGATATTGAGGGAAATATTTCCTTCTCAAAACAACATCTTCATACCCATTAATTTCTGTGTCCAAATAATTGATCTTATCTTCCTCAATCATTGGAAAATAGAATGGTTTATTCTCGTAAGTTATTGACCCCTTATTAAAGTAGCCAATTCGAAACACCCCATCTTTTCCGATATTTTCAAAGTTTACTATTCCATCACTACTAATATCACTCCAATCTACTGCTGTCATACCCAATCCGTAATTGTAGCCAAATAAAAAAGCTGTTTCTGCATCTCCCTGATTCTCCAGTTTCAAACTAATTATCCCCTTTTCAATTCCGGTGTATTCTGACATCACATTTCTCATAAATGTAAATTTTAAGTTAGATGGCACATTTTTAGATGTACTAGTATAACCAATGGAATTCTTATTTTCTTCAAAGGTAGTTCTGAAAATTGTGACAGCTTGTTGAGTATCACCACCTAGTGGAGGCTTACTGGGATTATGAAAATCGGTCCAACTTTCACCTCCATTAAATGGCATAATAATACCATCATTATGCAACACAGGCCATGAGTGACTTATTGGTCCTCTTGCAAACAATGTACAATGATCCAAGCTAACCGGAATACCTTGACTCCTCATAACAGCGATTATCAGTGCATATCTATGTTCGCATGTGCCATTTGGGTACTTATACAGAGTAATTGGATCTAATTGTGGAACTACTTTCAGCTTATCGCTGAAATAATATAGCTCAGATATCTTTAGGTTAACTAATTTAGCTGCTTCTAAAACATCTTCTGGGTTTTCTAAGGAATCCTCTAACCATTGAAATTCTTCCCAAAAATACTTTCTCCATTTTGAAAGCGGTTCATCATGCAACCTGTAAGGCAATATCCACTTACAAAAATCATCGAAATTCATTTTTTTCGCCCAAGGCTTTTCTTGCCAAGCCTTAAATGCGTAATCTATATTCTCAATTAAAATATCTGATGTTATATTCTGACAATCCCAAAATAAGGTCTCTCCTAGCTTACTCTCAGGATTCCTTTTGACTTTATCCCATTCTTGAGAAATAAATCTATTTAAGTCGTCATCAGAAATCCTGGTGTGTCTAATGGAATCAATAGTGTTCGAAAAACTATAATAATCCGATGATGGATCGTAATCCTTACCGAACTTTTTACCCATATGTGATATCAAGTAAAGGGCAGCTTCATGTTTAAGCGAATCTTCGGGGTTAGAATAATGATGAAGTACCTTTATTAACTGACCCTTGTTATCACCTGACTTATTTAAAACTTTCTCAATATCTTTTGAATAATTTGAGCAACCTGAAAATAACGCCAATGCGAAAAGTAACTTAGTTAAAAATAGAAATCTCATATTAATCTATTGATGGTTTATGTTTCTTCAACAAAAATATGGGTAATGCTAAGTAAATTCCTATAATTGAGAATACTAACCCTCCTATGGTTCCTGTAGCAAAAGCGTACCAGAATGGATCACCACTTCCGAACCAAATAAATGGAATTAGACCAGCCACGGTAGAAATAATTGTCAGATAAATAGGGACAATTTTTTGATTAAACGCTTTAAAATACTTTTTGTATATGTTTTGGTGATTTGTTTGATCTCTAAGTAAATTATTGAAATCATTCACAATATAAATTCCAGAATTAACAGTTAACCCGCTAATTAGAATAAAAGCACCATACCCTCCTTGGTCAAAATTAACCTCGAACAGATAAAAGGTTAGAAAAATCCCAATAAAGGAGATAGGTATCAGTGACATGATTGCAATAGGTTGTCTAAGTGAACCTAAAATAATTGAGCAAATAAAATATATTACCGCTATTACAACAAGTATGTAATAATATTGGGACTCCTCATTCCTATTCCATCCCCAATCCACAGCCTCCACAGAATAACCAATAGGAAGAGCTTTTTTAGTTGCCTCAACATAATATTGCAAATTTCTTTGAATTACTGAATTCGGACCAATATAGTCATAGCCTATAATCAATTGATATACTTGGTTATGTCGATAGATGTCATTTCCGGATTTTAGCTTAGTAACATCTCCAGCATTTCCAATTTTCACAACTTTTCCATCTACTTGATATGGGTGATTTTTAATATCCCAAATATTTTTAGTTTCGAAATTACTCGGTTCAATTGTAACCTTTTCAAAACCAACATTATTTAGTCTTGTCACTTCAATTCTGGAAGCCTCAGATTGCATTTTTTTCAAGACTGCATATGTAGAGAGATCCATCAACGCAATTTCGGTGCTATTTGGTTTAAAATTATACTCAACTTTCGGTGATAAAATCCAAGAGTTGCTACCTGCAATATCAATGTTCTTGACTCTGACATTTTTCGATAATTCACTCTTTAGGTTACTTGCATATTGGTATAGTTGATCATAATTATACCCTTTTATAATTATTCTGCTATTGTGACCTGAAGTATTCATTGCATTCGAAAAGCCTTTCCCTACTCCATAAACACTCCAGTCCAGCCCTCCTAGACTAAGTGCTTTTCTTTCAATTAACAGTTTAATATCCAGTGGCCTCTGTGTTCCTTCCCACTCCTCTTTGAAGAAAATCTCAATCTCTCCATTCTTGTAATCTGTTATAGAAGTTTCGAATAGTTCAATTTCTTGAAACTGCAAAATAAAGTTCTCCATGTATTTGATCGCTTCATTTAATTGTGCTATTGTACAACCATCAGGCATTGAACCGAAAACAACCAACTTTAGTCTCTGTGGCTTATTATCTATTGAATGCTCGAATACATTTTCTGTAAATAATCTATACGTTCCTCCTAAATACTCGTAAAGGGTTGGGATAATTTCCCGAAAGCTCTTTAGAGCCTTACCAGATGCGCTATCACCTTTTGTTACAGTAATATTATTTTCCTGATAATCAGGTATCAAATTAAGTGGTACACCAAATGATATAATCAGCATCAAGATAAATAGCCACTTCAGCTTAATAGACTTTGAAACTATCAAGCAATGAACCTTATTAAACTTAATAATTAGTCTCCTCGAATTAAACCACCTAAAAAACTTCCTATTTTGTTTTATTGGTAATTTGGATATTAGTGCAGGTAATAGCGAGTATGAAACTAGTAGGGAAATTCCTAAGTTTATACAAATTACTAATGCAAAATCGACTAAATTTTGTTTCTGAGCTTCATCCAACACAAAAATAATTCCTAGTGCTCCAAGGGAAGTCCCCGTTGCAGCGATAATTGCGATAAATACATTCTTATTCTTCTTACGTTGAAGATGATCCATCATCACCAATGTATTATCAATAATTATCCCGAGTGAAATCGTGATGCCTGCCAGTGAATATATATGGATTTCAACTTGGAACAAATTGTAAAATACAAGCGAAATCAATAATGATATCCCAAGGGTACTTATTATAATTAGTAAGTAGTTAAGACTTCTTTTTATCAGAATTACCACTAAAAGTAGAAGTATAACTGAGAACAAAGCCCTTAAACCTACCTTTGTTAATTCTTTTGACAAATACAGAGAATCATCTTTTGTAATATTGACTTTATAATCTCTTGGCAGATTATTCAAAAATTTTGATATAATCTCTTTGGATTGAGAAGATACAGAAAGAGTATTTGAGTCTCCATCACTTATAATCTGAAGGTTTATCGTATTCACACCGTTGATTCTGTAATAACTTTTAGCATCAGCTTGTTCATAAGTAACATCACATATATCTGACAATCTGATAATACGATTCTTGACATTCTTGATCGGTATTAGTGACCAATCTATTCTTTCGCTGGTGTTTATTTTCAGAACTGTAGGAAGTTCTAAATCATACTCATCATTTGTGTTGTATAGCCCATTGCCTAATTCAAATGATTCTATAAAATTTGAAACAGCTGATGACACCTCTTCACGTTTGATCCCCAAAACTTCTAATGCTTTTGCATCATATTTAAGTTTCCATACAAAAGGTGTCGAGCCGCTTATTATAACGTCTTTTATCCCATGGACCTGTGCCAATTGTGGTATGAAAAGTTGTCGAATCTTACGTTCAATGGTTTGTGGTGATTCAGGAGCACTAATTGAATATGTCAAAATCGGCTTTTCACGCTTTCCTGATTCATCCATTGACAATTCAGGGTAATTTACTCCATCTGGCAAATTAGCATAGACTTGTCTTATAAGGTTTGCTAATTCAAATCTTGCCGCATCCAAATTTCTCCCATCCTTTAGCGATACATTTATTATTCCGTAACCAAAGGCTGATTTGGAAGAGATTTCATTAACACCCCCAATTGAACCAATTATGGCTTCAATCCTCGATGTAACTTGATTCTCCACAGATCTGGCGGAAGCCTCCGGCCATGAAAATGATACTTGTATTGATTTTGTTGAGGATGAGGGTTCCAGGCCTATATCAATGAAAGGTATAACACTCAAACCTATAATACTGAATAGAATAAAGACAGTTATGATAGAAAAGTTAGATGGTGCGATGCTGCTCATTTTACTTTTTTCAAAAACCTATCAAAATCAAATCCATTCATGTTTTTCGAAAATGCTACTATCGGAACTGTGCCAATAATGTTATCGAATGGAATAAAACCCCATACCCTTGAATCCCAGGAATGTGATCTATTATCACCTAACAAGAAATAATAGTCTTTGGTAAATTCATAAAAATCTCGATTCTCACCATCTAAAAAAAACTGTCCATTTAAGTAAGAAAAGTCCACTCCTTCATGGAATTCCATGGTAACTTTATATAGTTCAAAGGTCGTTTTGTTTAGTGGAATCCTCATTCCTTTGAATGGCACCACAAAAGGCCCCATATTCTCAAAATCCCAATCACGGTGTTTGGATTGAATCCAGTTCCAATCAGGCAGTTCTTTAGAAGGAGACAACTTAAAGGAATCTACAGTATTTAAAAATTTTAAAACCTGAACTTCTTCATTTGATAAACTGATAGAAATTGAATCTCTACTTAGAATAAATGAATAAAGTCTTTTTCCAAAACCTAATGAATCAAGCTCAACCATTAAATCATTATAGGAATTAAAATAAATTGTGTAATCCTTAAAATTATTATTTTCGCTTACCGGATTGTTATTTATATATAGTTGGCTTTTTGATAGAAGAAAAGTATCATTTGGGACCGCCACACACCTTTTTACGAAAAAGTTGTTTTTTTCTGGATTCCCATCTTGATAAATTAAGACATCTCCTGTCTGTACGTATCTCTTGCCTGAAAACCTGTGACTATCCCACCAATGAATCCCCATTTTCTGCCGAGCATTTTCATTATAATAGAAAGCCAGGTTTATCCATGGAATCTCGAAAGGAGATCTAGGAAGTAAAGGGCCATAGTTTTGCTTATTTACTACAATATAGTCGCCTTGCAATAATGTTTGCGACATAGAATTACTCGGAACTTTCAATAAGTCACATCCGAAAACTCTTATTGACGACAAAAAAACGACTAGAAAAGGAATAGATATCAAAGCTAAGATCAAACCACTCACAAGATCATTTTTTAGTTTATTAATCCAGTTAACGAACAGTATATAAATCGTGAGCGTACAAGCTATGTATAAGCAGAACCACCAAGTTGAAACATAAATTAGATAGATGAAAACCACCAGTATCAATACGATCAATAACAGTCGAAAAAGATTTCTCCTAGATATCTTCCACATCTTTCAAATCATTTTTCAAAGTCCTATTATTTAAGAAATCAAACAATGTCATTTCTTCAATCTGATAATAATTTATCCAATAGTTACTTATGCTTTCGTAGTATTTTGTGACAGAACTTTGCCATAATTCTCGAGAGGAATTTAGCTTTACTATATCTGCATTTCCGGATTTAAATCTTTTTTTCGTTAATTCATATGACTCCAAAGCAAGCGCCATAGACTTAGAAGAATTTTCCACTAACTCTTTCTGAAGATTAAACTCTTTCACTTTCAAAAAAACACTTTGTTCCAAATTAAGTCTAGATTGTGCTATCTCTAATTTAGTCTTATCATTCGTGATTTCAGCAATTCGGATTTCACTCTTCCTTTCGCCCCAATCTATTATTGGAATTTCTAAATTTACAGCAACCAACTGTTGATCTAAGTAATTATCAAAAAGCTCCCCTATACTATTAGACTGATTGTTAAGACCGTAACTTGCAACGACAGAAATATCAAATCTATTCTCCTTAATCGCTTGATCTAAATCTCTCTTTGCTTCCAATGACTGGATCTGAAGTTTATAGGAATCAGGATGCGATTGAATTGCCTTTACGACAGCATCTTCAAGATCAATTCTAAAATTGTCTTTAATTGTAGGAGCTACCGGCAAAATAGAGTTTTGTAGTTTTACCCCTATATAGTCACTCAGTACCTTTAACGCGTTTTCATAATTAACTACTGCAGACGCCAAAGAAATCACTGCATTATTGTGCGTTAATTGCAAGTTAAGGAGATCCTCTCTTTCGATTGAGCCTATCTCATATTTACGTTGACCTATCTCTAATAATTCCTCCGAGGAATCGACATTTTCCGACTGAATTAATAATCGATTTTTGGCGAGCATTACATCGAAGAAGAATTCTGCAATTTTTGATTTAATTTTTTCCTTCTCACTGATGTACTCAAGCTTTGAAGCTTCATATATTTTCGGCTCAATTCTTTTTTGCCATTTCAATTCATTGAAGGCCATTATAGGTTGATCTATCCCAATTCTAAAAGGTGTAATATTATAATCTCTAATCGTTGTATCAATACTATTTAATTGTTGGTAATTAAATAGTGAATTAAAGTCAGAGTTCATGAATAAGCTTGTACCTGTGGATGATATTGCCTGATTCATTGATAAAGAATAATAAGAGTTTAGAGTCTCTTGAGGTCTATAAAGGTCACGATTAGTCTCAGAATCATATCTCTTTGTAACTAAGCGATCATATGTGAATGGATTACTATTAAATTTTACTTTAGGAAGCATTTGTGTTTTAAACGAATTGAATTCCCAGTGTTTTATTAAGTAGTCTTTTACAAGCAATTTATGAGCTAAAGAACTCTGCTCGGCTAAAAGAAAAGCTTCATCCAAAGTAATACTAACACTATCCTGACCTGACAACAAACAAGTTCTTAGAACCAAAAACAAAATAAAAAAACTCCTTTTCATCACCTTAACTCTTCATAATTGTATGATAAAATAATGGCACAAAATATAAGCTAACAAATGTACCAACCAACATCCCACCCATCAACGACCAAACAAGAGGGTATTGTAGCTCTGCTCCGATTCCCGAGAAAAAAAGAATTGGAAGTAAAGCCAGAATAGTAGTTAGGCTTGTCATTATTATTGGTGATAGCCTGCGCTTGCCCGCAATGAATATAGACCTAATCGTAGAATAGCCTGATTTCTTCAAATTATGGATAGTATCAATTTTTAGAATTGAGTCGTTGATAATTATACCTGTCATCACTATTATCCCAATCATTGACATCAAATTAATAGAAGCGCCAGCTATCTTTAAAAACAAAAATGAGCCTGCAATAGCAATCGGAATTTCCATTAATATCACAACTGGAAGCAAGAATGACTCAAATTGTGAAGCTAGAATGAAGTATAGTAGTACAACAGCAATTACAAGTACAGAAAGTAACTCTTCAAGTAGTTCTTGATTAGAAAAAAAGGAGCCTCCAAATTGAACTTCAAATGGGAAAGTCTTTATTATATTTTCAATACTTTCAGAGTAGTCTTGAACTTGGTCACGTTCAATATTGAGGTGCAAAGGTATATGCTGACCTCTTGCATCAGAATAGATATTTTTTAGTTCGCTAGATCTACGAATTGATACAAATTCAGATATTAAATATTCATCTTTGGATTCACTCGATAGTAAGGATGCTGTTTTTAATACTTCATCGATTGTTTGATTATCACCAATGAGAATAGGAAGAAAATATTGACCTTCATTTAAATAGTATATGTTCTTTGCGCTAAAACTACGTGCTAACCTATCATATAGTTGATCAAATGAGATATTATAAAGTGTCAACTTGTTTATGTCTACATCTAGAACTATCTGCTCTTCAATAAGAAGTGGATCTAAATTATAATTTGTTAGAACTGAATCAAGTTTAATCCAAATTTTGCCTAAGTCTTTAAGATTTAAGCCGTAAGTATCATTGGGATATAGTTTGGCAACTAGGAATGATTCATCATCTTTAAAAATTTGATTAAATAAATTGTCGACATCACGAAAATGGTGCTTTGAATTAGGAAATCTCTGAGTCAAATCTGATCCAATCTGATTTAAAACATCCTTCATAATGTCCTGATCGCTGAACAACATATAAAGCATTGCTCCGTTCACGTCACTACTATTCCTGTTAAGAATATATTGTTGTGAACCAATTAAAGATGTATTTGAAACGATCCTTTCTTGATATGGCAAAATTAGGTCTACGATTCTTTCTTTGCTCTCCTCTACATTTAGTCTTTCATTCCAGTCAATCTCTAAAACTGTCTCATTTTTTTCGATATTTGGCATTTGTGAGACCTCTAGATTGAAGAATAAATAAACAGCTAATGCTGGAAATAGCAAACAAATACTCCACGTAATTTTTTGATTTCTGAGGCTTCTTAATAGTAACAAATGATAACCACTTTCAACTAGATTAACAATCTTATTACTCTTCTTCTTTGTCCCAGATTTCTTTGATCCCCTATTCTGAACAATGAAAAATAAAACAGGCACCAGTAGAAATGAGGAAAGCAGAGATGTAAATAATGTGAGAGCTACTGCCATAGCCTGATCATAGAACATTTCTCCAGCAATTCCACTCAAAAATATTAATGGTATGAACACTGCGCAAGTGGTTAAAGAAGAGCTTAGTAGAGGTCTAAAAACTTCATTGACTCCCCTAATACACGATTGCTTGAGATTAAAACCAAGAACACGATACTGAACAATATTATCAATAACAATAATTGCATTGTCCACCATCAAACCCACACCCAGTACTAAACCAGAAAGCGAAATAACATTTATGGAGATACCTAATATCTGGAAAAATAGCATAGCAGATATAATGGATGTAGGAACTGTTATACCTATAACTAAAGGGGACTTCATATCTCCCAGAAACAAAAACATTATAAAAAAAGCCAGTAGAACCCCCCAAAACAAACTTTGCGTCAGATTTCCAATAGCGTATTCTAATAATAAAGTTTGATCCCTATTTATTTCAAAATTTATATCAGGGTACTCCGATCTAAATGATGAAATTAATTGTCGCAAATCATCCTTTAAATCAGCCATTCTAGAATCACTTTGTTTGATTATTGCTAAACTCAGTGCTTCTTTGTTACCGGAGAGAACCAATCCATTTCGTGCTTTAGGATGTAATATAATTTCAGCTATTTCATGCAGTCTAAACAATCTATTTTCGATCCTTATTGGAGTAGATCTTAATTGATCAATTGTTGCGACCGGACTATTTAGGTTTACACTGTACTGATATTGATTATCCCGCACCGTTATATTACCAATATCCAATTTCGTAGACTCGATAACATCTTGCAGCTTCTCAGTACTAATGTTTAAAGAGGCCAACTTCTCTTTGTTTGGAATCACCAGAATCTCCTTGTAAATGAGTCCAGTAATATCCACCATTGACACGTCCTGTAACTGTTCGATTCTTTTCCTTATAACTTGTTCCGTGAATTGGTTGAAATCCAAAAAATTCTGTGAAACAGGAAACAGTTTTGTCCCATCAAATGCTGTAGAATCTTTCAAGGAAACATCTAAGTAAAAAACAGGAATATCCGATGCATTACTTTTAATTACCCTAGGCCGTTCGATTTCTCTTGGCAAAGTAGACATCACTCTATCTACCTTCTCATTAACTTCAATAAAGGCAAAATCGATATTGGTTCCGAAACTAAATTTTAAAGAAACTATTCCTTGCTTACTGTTCACTTCACTTGAAATATCATCAAGATTACTTATTTGCATCAATGATTCTCTCAATGGAGTTACAACAGACTTTTCCATTTCGGAAGCAGAAAGCTGCTCTTGTTGTATACTTACTGTAATATACGGGACCTCAATGTTTGGCATCAGAGATACCGGAATCTTGAACAATGACACTATCCCAAGCATCAATATTGCAACAGATGTCATCAACACTGATATCGGACGTTCTAGGAGAAATCCTACAACACTTGTATTAGAATGCTTCATCCAGTATAATTCAAGTATTGATTTCTATTTTTAATTAGAATTTGAAATAACTACTTCAGATTCGTGAGCAAGATTCAAATTACCGGAAATAATTACAGTGTCTCCTTTATTCAGATTGGCTGACGACTTCTCGGAATCAGGTTGCACTGCATAGGAATTGCTATTTTCATACATTATATCAATGTAAGTCCAAAACGCTTTCCCATCCACAAGTTTGAATAACACTGGGTAGTTTTGACGAATTACAACTGCTGACTTTGGAACCACAAAGTGATTTTCTACGACACTCTTAACTATAATCTCGACATTCATTCCATCTATCAGGTCCAAATCACCAGTAACACTTCCAGAAATCAGTATCATTCCATTCTCGTCTACTTGGGGGTTAATTGATGTGACTTGACCACCAAATGTTGACTCAGAATAAAATGGCCGAATCACTAAATCATTACCCAGTTCTACAGATTTTAGTTCCGATTCAATTATCTTAAACTCGACCTCAAATGATGAATCATCAACCAACGTACAAAAAGAATCCCCCTCACTCACAAAATCAAATTTCTTGATTTTTAAAGAGCTAACTTTTCCCCTAAATGGAGCTCTTAGTTTTGTATTCGTCAATTTGGTTGTTACCATTTCGAGGTTGTTTTTGGCCTCTGAATATCCAGATAATACCTGAGCCTGAGCTAATATGTCTTTTGGGATCAAGGTTTGATTGTTTGGATCATACCCTCTACCAATTAACTGATCAGACATAGTAAGTTGCGCCTTAGTAAGGTCAAACATTGCCTTCTCTACTTTATTCCGTAATTCAAAATCATTCAGTTTAGCGATGATTTCTCCTTTTTCAACTTCATCCCCATTCTTAACAAGAATATTCTGCACCGATTCGGATACTCTAAATCGAATTTCACTCTTCCTTATCGCATGAAGCTTACCATTACTGATAATTTCATTTTCAAAGTTGCTGATATCAACTACTTCTACCTTGACTTCATTAGGAATATCCTGGTTCTTTCTTTCAACTTGTTGATTTTTCTCAACAGGGTTACAAGACAGAACTAAAACAAACAAACTACTATATATAAATGAAATAGATTTCGTCATAAACATATCTAGGACTGTTTTAGCAATCCTAAGTAAATCTTAAACTGTTTGGTTTATCAAGATTTGCTCACTTTAGAACAACAAATTCACAGAACAAATCTTTGCAGAAAAAAAATAACGCAAAGGTACCACTTAAATCTTAATTTCACCTCGCATCACCTTGAGATACAAGTCTGAAATACCTTCTGATAGAACTGGGTTACCAACAAGAATTACTTTATATTCTTCATCAACCAAAAATGTATGATATGTTTGATCTTCACTAATACCATTAACTTCTTTAAATTTGTTATTTCTATCCAAATAAAAGGTCTGTTGTAGTGTAGGTTCAACGCTCATCAGATAGGTAAAAGATTCCAATCGATCTGATGAATAAGGGATCATTAATACACCGTTTCCACTATTATAATTCACATCCCATTCATTCCAAGAATTTATGTTTTCAATACAAGTACTACATTCGGCATTAATTAGTGTAATGATCATAAATCCGTTATCGCCAAATTTAACGGGCTCACAAATTTGACCATCTCCACAATAAATTTCTAAATCATTTATATTTATTTTTTCACCAACCATCTTGGAGAGGTCATCCTTAATTGCCTCTTGCTTGGAGTTGTCTTTGCAACTTATTAGAGTCACGACGAAAATAATTATTGCAAACTTTTTCATTATTAGCTTAATTCCATTTTGATTTTTAACACATAGCCTTCCTCATCTATCACAATCAAAAATTGATTATTTTGATCTACTGTGAAGGCCGAGATTGGTGATGAAAATGATATCCTGTTTGTTGGTTTACCATCCCAATCAAAGACATGAATATTCATGAACTCTATACTACTGGGGTTTTTTATTTCATTCCCTGAATACATTCCGTAAATTTTAGAATTTGTAGTTAACACTCTCCTATAAGCCTCACGTGTATTTGGGGTAACTAACATTTGGACAAAATTGTCACTTTCCCTTACATTGTATACTGGCAAAAATTGATCTGGACCAGAAACGCTTGCTACAGAACTATTTTTCTCTAAATCAATGATTTCAATTGCATCCATGTAGCTATAGGCTAAAACTACTTTCTGCGACTGATGATTATATCCCATTGTTGACCTATGTATTTCATTTAAGACTGTTGCTGGAGTTTGCCCCTCAGATTTCATTGTAATAAAACCATTTAGAACATTTTGTGTATACAAATTCTTACGTTCTAATAAGAATGAATTTTTTGCATCACTCATTAGGTCAAGTGGGCTTGCTCCAAGAATGGTTGAATCATCAACCATTAAACAATCAAAATAAAACCTATCGAAAGGGTAAACTTTGTAGTTTTCAGTTTTTAATACCAATTCTTTTAGTGGATATTTTATTAAAAACGATTTTGTAACATCCCGGGCCCATAATGAGTCTCCAATCACTCCAGATGTAGCAACACCTAACCCTTCCCCTGGACCATTACCGTATGCAAGAAATTCATTCAGCAATGTTCCATCTGACAAACTATATGAATAGAAGTAATATTCTGTTGCTATTCCAGATGCATGAATCAAAAGTATAGAGTCAGAGACGATATGCACTTGATTCACTATATCCCGTTCAAATTTGAAAAGTGTGTCTGCGGTTTCAACTAAAGAAGTCTTAGGAAAAGTGTCAAATGTACTCTCCATAGTCCTGACATCTTTATCCTTGTCTGAACCACAACCAAGCATTCCGATAAATACAAATAAGTGTATGAGTCTTTTCATAATCTTTTAATACTTAAAACCTAATTACTCCTTCATAGAATTTACCGAATTCATCACAAACCAGTATTTCTTCACTGGAACCAACAACAAAAGCTTGGATTCGAAAAGGTAATGCAATTTTCTTCACAGGTTCACCATTCCAGTCAAACACATGTATTTCATTCCCCAAATGAGAGCCTTCGTCGAAGAAATGCTCACCAGAATACATTAAATATATGTATTCATTAGTGGCTTTAGCAATAACATATGTCCTCTTATTTTCTTCTACCATTCTCATATATGCATGACCTTCTGAATCACCCACTTCAAAGGGAATTTCATCTATCATTCCACCGCCATAATCGCTCAACTTTTCTCCGCTGGCAACATCAAATATTTCCAAAGCATCCTTGAATAAATAAGCGGCTGCTACTTTGGTTCCTTTTGGGTTAACAGCCAAAACATTTCCATGTGTATCAACCAAGGAGCCAATAGGTATTTTCCCATTAGAAAGGATTTTACCAAATTTCATGGTAATACTTTGGGATTTGTAGTCGTAAGCTTCAAATAAATATCCAATGTCAGATGAATCATTATTATATATAGGAGAGCTGCCTAATAATATACGGTCATTAACAGCTACCAAATTATAATAGTGTCTATTGATTTTATAGTCCTGGATTAAAGTATCATTCCTGTTACTTAAAAATATATTGGCAGGAAATTTATAGATGACTTGCTTTGTTGGGTCTCGCCCCCAAATACTGTCACCGAAAATCCCAGAATCCGATAACCCAATTGCTTCCTTGGGTCCTCTTCCGTAAGTTAAAATCGTATCTACTAGGGTATTAGTTGAACGATCCAACATGTATAAAAAATTCTCAGGAACCCTTGATTGGGTGTGAATCAGTATTATTGAATCATCAACAAGCCATAAATCTCTCACATCAGATTGGTCGAACGTAAATTTTTTCTGAAAGTCAACGGAATCAATTCCAGGAAAACTTTTACCGACATTGTTAATATCCCTAAATAGGTTACTTTGACTGGGTTGGCACCCCATTGCTAAGCCAAACGTTAGGCTCACACAGAAATATACAAACTTCATTATTTTTCTTTAAAAATAAGTCAATCTCGCAATGTTAGAAATATTTCATTGCGAGAATGACAATAATTTAGTAAGACCTATGCCGGCCTCCTATTATACAATATTACCACAGCCACTGAATTCAATTCAACTAATGATTGATCCATATTTTGATTGGATTCGGTTATTTAAACCGAACATTATACCAAAGTATTCCATCCGGGGTATTGCAAAAATATCCAGGAGCATAATAACAAACTGCTGGTGCATCTTCTGCATTTGCCACTGCCACTGAATTCAATTCAATTAATGATTGATCCATATTTTGATTGGATTCGGTTATTTGTAAAAAACCAAATACAGACATAGCAATACACATTGCTGATATAAATATTCTTTTATTCATTTTTAATATGTTTTTATGTTTTCAAAGTTTGTAGTATTAGAAGGGCCACTGTCATGTGGCCCAAAGAAATGTTAATTTCCTGTTGAATAATAATTATCAAATCCATGACCTTGATGCCAACAGAACTTTCTATATTCATATTTGCAAACAACAACTGGAGTTTCAGCATTAGCAATGCTTAAAGAATTCAATTCAGACAATCCTAACAGGTCTTCTGAAGAATTTGAGAATTCCATTTGTGTAACTCCTACAGCTAAGGCCATAGTAAACATTAGTGTTATAACTTTTTTCATATTAGTTCTATTTTATGGGATGATGTATCCCTTGTTAATTTTGAAATTATTTTGATTACTATTTATATATAATGCTATTGCATTTAATTCATCAAGGATCTGTAATTAATAATATGGACTTCAGAGAATCCAATTTTAGTACCCCTTCAAGAAGTATCAATACTAAAAAAGAAGTATTTACCTTAAATATTTCTCTATTTATTTTGGTGGATTATAAGCGTTGTACCAAATTCTTTGTGGCGTTTTGCAGTACATTCCAGACCAAACCAAACAGGTAAATGTGTCTTGTTCAGCATTAGCAACGGCAACAGAATTCAAGTCCATTAACAAAGTATCAGAGCTTTGTTGAGTAACATTCATATTTAGAATCCCTAGCAATGTTAAGCCAAAACATAAAATAGATATAGCAATTCGTTTATTCATAATTTAAGATTTAAGTTGAAACCAATTTAGTAGCTTTCGCAAGTTGGTTTTGATAATTACTGATTTGCATTGCGGGCGTTAAACCAAATTCTCTGAGGTGTTTTACAGTAACTCCCAGCGTGTTCATAACAATCTGCAGTTGGAGTTTCTGCATTTGCCAAAGTGATTGAATTTAATTCAAAAATCGAATCTTGTGAATTTTTATTAGATTCATTGAGATTCATATACCCCACAGTCGCAAGCGCAATGCACGATACAGTAAATACAATTCTCTTTTTCATTTTAGAAAAGTTTTAGTTAATTAATTTATTAATAGTTTACTCGAGTACGGTTTGAGAATATTTGTTAATCATTTTTTTCATTTCCCACCTAATTTCCTTTGCTGCTCTATTATTTATTTTCACTTTATGATTTAGTATTTTATTAGCATATCCCTTCGCTATCTTGTATTGGCCATATTCTTGGTACATTTTCGCCAATAAGTATTTCGAATAGATTCTTGCAGGTATCATTTGGTCTGCTTGAGTATAATGTTTTACTGCAGAATCGATATCACCCAATGCTTTATATGAATCCCCAATGGAATTTTGAACTATGGTGCTATTTGAAAATTTTGATGCCTCTCTGAGAAAATTTGATGATGAATCATATTGATTCTGAAAATAATAGGACTTACCAAGAATTAGCAACATTTCTCCATTGTTCTTCATGAAACCCTCAATGTTTGCATTACAAATTTCGATGCACCGTTCATATTTTGCAGATTGGTAGCTCTTATTAGCTTCATTCATTGCTTTAAATTCATTTGACCGAATTATAAGCTGATAAGTAGAAATCCCTACAATAATGGTTAGTGCTAAAGAGTTGAATATTGGCTTGAATATGATTCGCTTTGTGTATAATGGCTTTGAACAATTACTTCCTATCAAACCTATTATTAATACCAGCAATATCTTGGTTGGTAATATTTCATTTGGATAAGAAAACATGGCTATTACAAAGTATGAGAGTATCCCTGCAAATGCTACTATGCTTTCTACCTTCGCTTTCTGATTCTTCAAAAACCAAAGCAATAATCCAGTGATCAAAAAAAGTATAATAACACTAATCAGTCCATTCTCAGCTCCTAATTGCAAAATTTCGTTGAATGCATAGAAGGTATTGTCTGCTAAAAATACGTTATCATTCTCGGCATGATCAACAAAGAACTGGCCTTGATAACTCATATATTGTGATTTAAAATTATCAAAACCAACTCCTATTAATGGATGATCCTTTATGATTTCTTTGGTAACATTCCACACTAAAATTCGTCCATTTGCTGAATCTTTTTTAAATTGGTATAACCCAAATCCAACTGATAGTACACAGATCAAAAACCCGGAAATCATCAAAATCCTAGTTAAAACCTTATAATTCTGTATTCTTGCAGCCAAATTATACCGCATAAAAAACAAAAGTATCGCGGCAATGCTTACAGCAAGCCATGCGGATCTTGATTGAGTACTCGGCAAAATTGCTATACTTGAAAGAATGGTTGCAAGGGGCAAATATTCAAATAGAAAGTTAGCGATCCACTCCCGCCACTTAAATGGTTTGAAAATCTCATTCAACAACCTATCTTTAAATAAGTATAGTCCTAATGAAATAATGAATCCAACTGCGACAAAACCTGCATAAGGCCCTGGATTGAAGAAGCTTCCTGTAACTTTAAATAAGGCATGATTCGATTTTACAACATCAAATAATTGAAGCAATCCAATAATTGCTTGAATTAAAGCCCCAAGAACAGCACCATACAATAAAAACAATTGAGTATTTCTATTGAAAATTCTTAAAATAAAATAAAAGCATATTAGCCAAATAAAATCGGAATATCTTATTGAGTGGCTAACGATTTCTTGTAGAAAGTACCTGTTGACAGTTACATAAAGTACAAAGGCTAAAATAACAAAATCCAATGCATTAACACTGTAGGCAATTGAACCCCCGTAAAGCAGACTTCTCAACACCAGGAGATATAGCGAAAAGCACATAGCCGCTTGAAAAAACACTGACTTACTCGAGATTGTTGAATTATAATAACCTTTCAAATCTATAGATGGAATCAGAATGAGAAGAATTGTGAAAGTCACAATTATCCCGAACTCAATTAGATTTTTAGAGTTGATGAATTTCATACTTCTTGGTTGATTCGGAGTTTCTTATTTATTCGGTCAATATTAAACAGAATATTTATTGTTAAACCTAAGATACCTACCATCGATGTATTATTGATGTATTTTTTTTTAGATTAATTAATCAGTTAAGACAAGACTTTTCGTATAGTTCTCTGATTTGACCAAATGATCCGAATTATTATTAATATCTATCCTGCCATTAACAAAATCTATTGTTGAACCCTCAACAGAATTGGATACTTTCCTTGAAGCATTTCCAAAGAAAACTATTGAAAGAATTAGGTTAAATGAAATAATTAACATTGGTGCATAATTGAGAAGCTTTATTGGCTCCATATCAAAGTTGTATGCCCAAGAAATTACTGATGAACCAAGCATTCCAAACCCAAATACCAAGTAAAGTATGTACCTCTTTGTAATATACCAAAACGACTTGGAGCCTTTTACACGCTTTTCGGTTACCTTCCATCCCTGATCAACGTTCAACAGATAGTTATATGTCCCCTTCAACTGAACAACAGTTACAAAGCTGGATATCATAATAGCACCAGTGTAAAAATCTCTGACTTTTTCTGTTATACTCTTATGCTGACTGCTTAGATAGTGCTTGTAAACACTTATTCCACTAAAAATTTGAGGTAGCATACAGGAGATTATTATGAAAACCCAACTAACATCAGGAGGAAGTAAAAACTGGTACAATATGGCCAATGGGTAGGTGATTGCATACCCCCAATAGAGAAGAATGGAATGTAACAAATCATATTTCTCTAAAAAAGTCATTCTCTTGGTCTTCAGTATAGGAAAAAAATACTTCCCGATTATTTGGCATGTTCCATATGTCCATCTCTGCCACATGCTTTCTAAAGCTCCTAGAGAATTCGGAACCCATTCGCCGGTCTCAATTCCGATAGACTTACCATAATAACCTGAATTATAAGCAATTATACTTTTTAGGATATCTTCAGTTACCATAATCTGACCTCTATGTTTCTCAAGCCAAGGCCCAAGTTTTTCGAGACATTCTCTTTTCCAAATTGCGTTGTGCCCGTAGAAAAGAGTAAATCCGCCAAAAGACCTGAAATGACATGTAATACGTAGTAGATTTTGATAAACTCCAATCGCTTCAGAAGCCTTGTTAAAGGAGTTATTAGTAGATTTCGTAAGAAATTGAACCCACCCTAAAGTGTTATCAGCTCCAAATTCCGCAATACTTCGTTGCAACAAATTTGAATCACATGGCAATGTTGAATCAATATCCAAGAAAACAACATATTCTGAATCATTGCTCAAATAACTTTGAGCCAAGTCTAAATTTCCAGGCTTAAGTCCTGCCGTATCATCATTATGAATGAACCTGACACTCACATTCCAATCAGTTTTTTCACCCATCTCAACAACATAGTCTCTCCATTTAATGAAATCTATGCTGCTGTCTACATTAGTTGAATTATCTACAACAATAATCTCCTTAACACCTGGATAGTTAATCTCCAGAGCAGAATCTAAAGTAAGCTTTGCAACGTCGAAGGGCTCGTGAAATGATGGGATTACAAAGGATATAAAAGGGTATTCGGCTAAATTTTGATCTAGTACCGTTTTTTCAGAACTCGCTTTCGGCTTGATAGTGATCACAATATACAATAAAACATAGCTGAGAAATTCCCATGTTGTAAAAAACGTTAAAGCACATACCGGAATAGAGATATAAAGAGGTTCCTCCTTCAACGAAATTATCGGAAGAATCATGAAAGCCACAGTTAAAATAGCTGTGAGCAGGACATACGAGTAAGTTATTACACCTTTAGGTGCTAGTTCCCTTTGTTTGTTCATAATTGATGAATCGATAGTTAATGGCTGACCAGATACTTTAATGAATCACGGTTACAAGGTTAAGTAAAATGTTTCAATAATTCAATATTTTTTTTTGTTGAGGAAAAAAATCCGAAAATATCCCATGTAAAGAACTAAAAAGGAGACAATCTGCTCCTTTTCATTATAACCTTTGGTTTGAAGTGTAAGCCAACAACTAGGATATAAACATCATAGCTATCCTAATCAGAGCATTTGCTACTGCTTATCACGACCCAAACCGGTTTCTTCTCAGCTCCAATTTGACATTCAGCTAAACCTGAAGCACCACTAACATCCGTAGACATACAGATTCTGGAACCAATGGAGTATTTAAGATCATTCCAATAACAAACAGAACAATCTAATTCTTGTATTTCGGCAATTGCCTGCTTACTACTAAACATCACAATAGAACAAAACCCAATAAGAAAACCTAAGAATAATATTTTTGTCTTTTTCATTTTTTAGTACTCAATAAAACAAATTAGGTCAAGAAAATCCATACCTAGTTATGGGTATTTATTCGGAGCAAGGTCCATTTTGAGCACTAAAAAAACTGATATTTTGATTGTTTTTAGAACTGTATCTTACCTGGTGGATACTCCATTAGTATTTTATAATCAGAACTAAACTCATAACAATAGTGTGGGGTCATAGGGCTTAACCACCTTTGAAATCTTCCATCGTGCTCTTTTGTTATCGCCGCATTATATGATCTATTTACCCAGCTGAATAGATAATTACTATTAACCTTAAGCCCCACAGCTTTTAGCCCATTTTCCCCAAAAGAAAGATAATATTTAGTTTCTCCATACATCACCTCCTTCATCTTGTTTGAAGAATCATCTGTGATATAAATGTTTTCATCTTCAAGTACTAGAGAATAAAGATCTTTAATACTTGAACCGAAACTTAATGGAAATAGCTCCTGACAATATGTGCAGGTCGCAATAAGAGTAATTGCAGATAGTATTATTAACTTTTTCATAACTGAATGAATTTGAGAATTATCAAATATAGCATATATGCTATAATATTCGAAATAGCTATACTGCAATTTTGATCTGTGACCAAAATAAGAGATGAAAATCTGCTAAAAGAGTTCGGCAAACACCTTAGGGAAGTTAGACTCTCAAAAAAAGTAACCCAGGAAGACTTAGCGTTTAAGGCAGGTATTGCATTCAGCTCGGTAGCTAGAATGGAGGGAGGTCATTTAAATACAACCATTTCTACAATAGCTAAACTTGCAGAGGCGCTTGGTGTACAGAAGAAAGAACTACTGGATTTTTAGGTAGTTAAATTAATCTTTGGGGTTTCACCTGCAATAAGCTCTATAGTATCCTCAATTATCTCCCTTACCTGATCCGCGTAACTCCTTACAGTTAGTATACAGTCATGAACAGTAAATACAGGCGCTTCAGGCAACTCTCTCATAACCCTTGGTGCAATTAGATCAATGAACACAAAAGCCTCTAAGAACTGAAGTAAGACAGCTACACAAGCATGTGGCTTCTTAGGGTTATGCCATGGAAAGAATGATGAAAGAGATTTCAGCCGGTCTAGAACAGCAAATACAGAAGGAAATTCTGACAACAATACCTCGTCAGACTGAGAATTCGATTTCACACCATAGATAGTCTTTAAAACTGCAACCTTAGACTTATTCCTTTCACTTGTTGAAAGTTTGTGACCAATCGTTTGATACAAGTCACCAGTCAAAGTTAAATCCTTAAAATTATTGATATCACCTTTTGCCAAGAGGGAAGAAATTCCAGTTAGCTTAGCCTGCAGTTTATCTACCATGATTTCTGTTTTCTTTATCTCTCTTTGTATCTCCTTCCTTTCTATAGTCTCTATATAGTCCCTATAGGTGCTATTATTATATATATTTAAATTACTATTATATATACTATTACTATATATAGTATTATATATTATATAAAATATGTTCTCGATTTTCTCGAACATATGAGTAGAGAGAGTATTATATATAGAAGATGATATAGAGGGTATAATAAGATAGTTAGGTAAATAGAACAAAGAATGTTGATAAAGGGTATAAAGGTAAATTAGGAGGTAGAGATTAATTACAGGTCCCTTTGTTGATTCAGCAGAATCGGAATCCCATGAATAGAATGACTCTTTCAGAAGTAAGGAAGCAATAAAGAATGGCTGAGACGTCTTAAGATCTAACTCCACCAATTCCTCTCCTTTGTATCTTAAAGCACCTTGTCTTATCTCCTTCGAAAGTGCAGTCATAATAGAATGTACTCTAAAAGATTTCTGATCTCTCTTTAATAAATAATTCCCGGCTTCCATTGAATTCACCATTCTGTGGGAGTAAACAACGCAATCCTCATCATCTTCGAAATCACGATACTTGTAATTCAATATCCCATATGCCCTATTAGTGTCAATTGACAATTCCTCTCCAAACCATTTTGATAGGTAGTCTGGAGGTAGGTTTTCATGATCACGAATTTTCTTAATCAATTTTGGATGTACAATCCTTTCGTGCAACAGACCTTTGTAATCCCAAATCACTCTGTAAGCTTTCGACTTAACTCCAACCTGATAGGACTTACTCTTTTTGATGATCTGTTGTTTTTCTAAGTAATCTAGATATTGCTTGTAGTCATAGAAGAATGACTCCAAAAACTTGGAATTCAGAGGTGTTCCTTTGTACTCCTTCCTCTTTTTACCACCTAAGGTTTCTCCATATAAAATACAGGTGATTAGAAACTTAAGGTAATCCACTTTCGGTTTTCTTATTCCAGCCGGAGGATGCACGATAACCATCTCCTCGAGATTAAGATTATCTGGTATTGTATAGTGAGTCATTGTAGAAAATGTCTATTTATACTCTTCCAATGAATCAAGTAATTCCGACTGCTTATAAAATACTCTGCCGGTACCAGGGAAATGATATGATTTTATCTTTCCAGACTTACTCCAACGATTTAAGGTAGGGAGTGAGACCTTTAAAAATTCCGCCGCTTCATTACGATCCAACAACCTCTCTAGTTCGACATTAAGTTTAAGCTTCTCACTCAGTTGATTCATGTATTTGCTGATCACTTTATCAACCATTTCCTGAAAATATTTGTCAATCATCTTTTTATCATTTTGATTTTAGTTAAACCTACCAAAATGAATAGCTCGAAATTGAAGAATTAGAAACAACGACAGTGTTAGCGACAGTAGAAAATAAAAAAGCCTTGCAAGCATCTGATAAACAGCATCTTGCAAGGCTTATAAGTAGTCCGTAGGGGAATCGAACCCCTGTTACCAGGATGAAAACCTGGCGTCCTAACCCCTAGACGAACGGACCATTTAGAACTTCCAATCCGGTTTGATGTGTGTCTCATTCCGTTTTGGTGGTGCAAAGATATTTGCATGATTTAAAAATGCAAAACCTACCCGAAAAAAAATTTGATTTTTTTTCAACACCCCCATGTTACGGATACTTTACTTAATAATGTTTGTTTAAGTTGACAGCAATAGTACATTTGCACTGGTTTTATTTACGTTACATAAACACAACAAGACAATGTCTAAAATTACAGTAGCAATCAATGGTTTTGGAAGAATTGGAAGACTTTCTTTCAGACAATTGTTAACTAAAGAAAACGTAGAGGTAGTTGCGATCAACGACCTTACGGACACAAAAACATTGGCCCACCTATTGAAGTACGATTCCAATCACGGACAATTCCCTGGAACCGTAGATTCAGATGATCAACATATAATCGTAAATGGAACTCCAATTAAGGTTTATGCAGAAAGAGACCCTGAGAACTTACCATGGGGTGATCTTAACATTGATGTAGTATTGGAGTCAACTGGTCTTTTCGTAGATGAGGCTGGTTCAGGTAAACATTTGAAAGCCGGCGCTAAAAAAGTAGTGATCTCTGCCCCTGCAAAAGGCGACATCCCTACGGTAGTGCTTGGTGTAAATGAAGATACGCTTTCCGGTGATGAGAAAGTTGTTTCTAATGCCAGCTGTACTACCAACTGCCTTGCCCCAATGGCAAAGGTATTGGATGATGCATTTGGTATCGAAAAAGGTTACATCTCAACAGTTCATGCCTACACAGCTGACCAGAGAATTCAGGATGCTCCTCACAAAGATTTGAGAAGAGCAAGAGCTGCAGCAGTTTCTATTGTTCCTACTTCTACTGGTGCTGCTAAGGCTGTAGGTTTAGTGCTTCCTCACCTGAAAGGAAAACTGGATGGTATCGCACTAAGAGTTCCTACTCCTACAGGATCATTAACTGATCTTACGGTAGTTGTTAAGAAAGAAGTGACTGCCGAAGAAGTAAATGCAGCTATGAAAGCCGCTGCTGATGGACCTATGAAAGGAATTCTTCAGTACACAGAGGATCCTATCGTTTCAATTGATATCGTTGGAAACCCTCACTCTAACATCTTTGATGCTCAGCTGACTTCATGCATGGGTACTTTGGTTAAAGTTGTTGGATGGTACGACAATGAAGCAGGATATTCTGCAAGAGCTGCAGATTTGATTGCTAAAATCGGATAAAAGTATTCTGAGATGGTAGCTCATTGTTATCAATGGGCTACTCTTCCATGCCTTTCCTGCCAAATCCCCTTCAAACATGGAAGAAAACTTGGAATAATGATACACTTTGTGTATTTTATCCAAACTTCACACGCGCTAATATAAGTCCAACTACGTAATTCAACGGCTCACCTTACGTAAATTAAGGTTGGTCGAAAAAATTTAATTTATTGACTATACATTACGTTATTTGTATAGTCCGTAACTATTGGGATAATTATGAAACGACTCTTAGTGCTGCTACTTTGCATAGCAACCGGCTATATTACACACGCACAAGTCTCATTCACCAGTGTTACCTCTGGTAACTGGGAAGATGGTGCTACATGGGGAAATACCAGCCCTGGTACTGCAGGAACAGATTACCCTGACAACAATGGTGATGACAATGTCACCATCGCCAATGGACACACAGTAACTCTTCAAAACAACTCTACCATCAACAATTTCACCATCAATGCTGGTGGTATATTTGATTATGATGGTAATACCCTTACCGTGAATGGAACGGTGACGCCTTTCGTTTCAGTTCAAACAGGCACATTCACCTCTTCAAGCACCTGGCTCAATGGATCTGCTCCGGGAAGCTCCGATCGTGTAATCGTAGTAAAAGGGCATACGGTAACCACCAATGGAAACACTCAAACAATTAGTGACATTACCATAGATGCCGGGGCTGTATTGGCCACCCCTAACAACAAGGACATTGCAATTACTTCCAATATTGTAGTAAATGGAACGGTAATTCTGAATCAGGGAAATGCCGACCTTAGAATAACAACTGCCTCAACCACTATTGGTGGGTCTGGAACCATTGATGGTTCTGAAAGTAGTGCTGGAGCCATGCAAATAGAGGCCAATGCATCAATAATTTCAGGATCATCATTGACATGCATAAATGATATTGACATTGATAATGGTGTCACGCTTACCATTAATGGAGGTGTAATAGTTACTTCAGGAGACATCACAGGTGGAAACGCCTCTTCGCAGGTTACTATGGGCACTAACTCTGACCTGGAAATTGATGGGGTCCTGCTTGCTACCGGGACCTTATTGTCCAATGCTACGGGTAACACGATTGAATACAATGGCTCCACTGCTCAATCTGTGAAACAATCCACTTCCAATACCTACTACAATCTGGCGATCTCTGGGACAGGTACTAAAACTTTACCTGCAACCGGACTTACAGTGAATGGAGATCTGTCCGTAAATGGTGGAACACTGGATGTTAATAACCAAACAATAACTATCCAGGGTGACTGGTACAATGCTGCTACCATTACAAATTTAGGTTTGGTAGCGTTTACAGGTTCAGGTGGTGACCAGAATGTCACTACCAATAGCACAAATTTCACCAGCGTGACTGTTAGTAAAAGCTCAGGAGAGTTGGTCTTAAATGAAGATGTCACCATAACCTCAGTACTAACAATGACTCAGGGAAATATAAATACTGGTTCAAACAGTATCACGCTGGGTTCTGGTTCAGAAGGAACCTTTTCATATACCGCTGGAAGAATTATCGGTACATTCGGTCAATACATTGGTGCAAGCACCACAACGCAATTCACATATCCTATTGGAACATCATCAGATGACCGAACCGTCGGAATTACATTTGACCAAACTGGTGGTGGCAGATCTGCAGGAGTTGTATATGCCTCTTTCGTGCAGTCATTTCCAGGCACTTCGGGATTTCCTGTATCAGATGATGTAACACTTTACAATCCTTTCAATGAAGGATACTGGGATTTTACAGTAAACGGATTTGCTAAGGGAAATAGTAATACTTTTGACCTGGAATTAACTGGAGACGGATTCTCTTCATTTACCATTGGAAGTAACACGAGATTACTTCAAAGGGATAATTCAGGTACGAGTTGGGCAGCTGACGGCACTCATAATACCGTGTCTGGTAACACCGTATCCAGAAATAATATTACAACATTTGTCTCTCAATTCTGTTTCGGTGATGATACCAATTGTACGGCCCCTGCTGATCCAAGTATTACTGGTGTGACCGATGTTTGTACAAATGATACCAACGACACCTATAGTGTGACACTAAATAGCGGTAATGAATATAACTGGACAGTAGTTGGCGGTACTATCGATGGCCAATCGAATCCAACAGGTTTTGTGACTGATCTAAATTCTATTACAGTAGACTGGGGTAGTACAGGACAAGTAGGTTCGGTTAGTGTTGTGGAAAGAAATGCATGTACTTCCTCCAATGAAGTGACTTTAAATGTAAATATCAATTCAATCGCTCCGGCCAGTATCTCCGGAAGCACACTGGTGGCAGAAAACATTACAGGAGAACCATATTCGGTGACCAATGTTGCTAATACTACCTATACCTGGACAATAACAGGGGGCACACAGGCCTCAGGGGGCTCAACTAACTCAATCACAGTTGATTGGGGAGCGAATGGAACAGGTACTGTGGGCGTTACCGCAACAAAAACATCACCTAGCTGTGCAGCTTCTTCTGAAACGCAATTGAGTGTTACAAAATATGTCGTGGTTGACAGTAACCTTGGTGGTGGAACAGGAAATTGGAACAATGCCTCAACATGGCTGACAGGAGCAGTACCATTATCCACTGAAAGCGCCAGAATTGTGGCAGGTGAAACAGTTACGCTTGCAGGTGGTGGCGGTGACGATATCAATAACCTGATAGTTGAAGGTACTTTAAATGTCAATAGCAGAACCTTGCGAGTTAGTGGCGACTTAACCATAACATCCACGGGTACCATAACCGGTACCACCGGAACTATCATCTTAGATGGCAGTTTAACTTCTCCTCAAAATAAAATCACAGGAACAGGAAACATTGATGGAGGGTGGACTTTAGAAATTACTACTGCGAGTAAAACCATCTCATCAACTGCAGTAATCAATCAAACTGGAACGGGTACTATTTTAAATATAGATGCCGGCTTAACTGTTACAAATGAAGGATCTTTCGAAATTGGTGGAAATATTACCGGTGATGCTGCAACGAGCACCTGGACGAACTCTACTAATTCTACTTTGACCGTAGGAGGAACCCTTTTAGCCACAGGCACATTAAATGCGAGTGCTTCAGGCAATACCGTAGTTTACAATTCTACGACAGCAGCAAACATCAAAGTGTCAGCCTCAGGCTATCAAAACCTGGAAGTAGCAGATGGAACCAAGACATTGGCTGGAACTATTGATGTAAATGACCAGTTTACATTAACTTCCGGAACCCTGGCCATGGGTGCTAATAATATGAATTTGTCGGGTGACCTCACCTATACTTCGGGTACAGTAACTGCTACAACCGGAGCAATAGTCATGGACGGTACCGCAAATCAAATTGTAAGTGGAACATGGACCATTCCAAACTTAACCGTCAACAATACACTCGACGGTGCGGACGCTATCACAGTTTCCAATCCTATTACCATCAGCAATACCCTGACCCTGACTGACGGAATAATGGGTTCCGGCTCAAATGTGGTAACAATCAGCAATACAGCAACCGGAGGAGTTTCAGGAGGTTCAACCGCCAGTTTTGTGAATGGTATTTTGGCCAGACAAACAAATACTACCGGACTTTATGACTTCCCTGTTGGAGAATCTACTACTTACAAACGAGTAGGCATTACTCCAACTACCGCGGGAGGCTCAACTTATCAGGTAGAACCGTTTAACACAGCCTACTCTGATGTTACCAACATTAATACGTTGACGCTTACCAATGTGAGCACCCTGGAATATTGGGATATCCAAAGAACTGCAGGAACCGACCCTGCTCAGGTGAGGCTTTATTGGAACACGCAGGCAGCCAGCGGGATCAGCTCTGCCGCTGAACTTCTTGTGGGACACTACACTGGTGGACAATGGGAAAGTCAGGGCAATGGCGCAAATTCCGGTGATGTAGACCCTGGGTATGTGGAATCTGCAACTGCTGTTACAACATTTAGTCCATTTACATTTGCGTCGAATAGTGGTGGCGACAACCCATTACCAGTAGAGTTAGTAGCTTTCTCTGCCAGAGTCGACAACCAAAATGCTTTGTTGTCCTGGATCACTGCTTCAGAATTGAACAATGCCGGTTTTTCGGTAGAAAAGTCATTAGATGGAAAAACTTTTGATGAAATAGCATTTGTTGAAGGGCACGGTACGACCAACGAAATCAAAGATTACATTTACACAGATCGTTCCTTTGGTTCAGAAGCATATTATCGCTTAAAACAAATCGATTATGATGGGGCATACGAATACAGTGAGATCGTTTACCTGGTCAATCCTTTTGCTCTTAAGCAGATGGTGATCTTTCCAAACCCTATCGTCCCTGAAAGTCAGCTAAAGCTGGGAGACATGGCAATTGAAAATGTTACCATCATGGTTTATGATATGGCTGGAAACAAAATGATACTCAATGAAAAATGGTCGTCTTCAGAGCAGTTTATCTATGCATTAAATCAGCTAAATGATGGACTCTACATGGTGAGCATTCAGGCGGGAGATTCAAGAAAACTACTTAAAGTGGTGAAGTAGTCCAGTATATTTACACTTAACGCTTTAATAATCACATACTTACTTGCAATTTTGAAAAAATTGTAGAGATTTGGTACGTTAAACTACCAACTCATGCGACGCTTATTTCTATTCACAACCACCTGGGCATTGCCTTTTTTCCATTTATTGGCCCAGGTAACCATGACTGCTGGTGATGCCACCTACACGCAGGATTTCAATTCATTAGCTAACACCGGCACTAGTAACACCTGGACAGATAATACGACTATTACTGGTTGGTATAGCGATGAGACAACCTATCGTGCGGGAACAGGTTCTGACACCAATGGTGCTTTATATAGTTTCGGTTCTTCTTCAGATACAGATCGTTCCCTCGGATCTCTGGCTTCTTCAGGAACCGCTACAGTGTATTTTGGCATCAGAATACTAAACAATACCGGTGCTACCATCACCAACTTTGATGTGAATTATATTGGAGAACAATGGAGACAAACCACTGCTGCAGCAAATACCCTTGCAGTTAGTTTTCAGGTTGGTGCTACTGACCTTACCTCTGGTTCCTGGACAACTGTCTCAGAAATGGATTTTACTTCACCACAATCCGGCACAACTGGTTCGCTGGATGGTAATGCAGAAGCCAATTGGGAAAACATTTCAGGTACAATAATTACGTCGGTAGCCGATGGGCAGGAAATCTGGATCAGATGGGTGGACGTAAACAATGCAGGCAGTGATCATGGTCTTGGTATTGATGACTTTTCAATCACTGGATGTGGTACAGGCGAGCCCACCAATCATGCTACCAGCTTTTCACAAAGTAACCTTACGAACAGTACAATTACCTTAACCTGGACAGACGCCACCGGCGGGACAATACCCAACGCCTACCTGATCAAAGGTAGTACAGTGGGATATGGTGATATTACTGATCCTTCAGATGCCACGCTGGAATCAGACGGGGAATTAGTAAGAAATGTAGATGCAGAAACTCAAACAGCCTCCTTTGAAGACCTCACTCCCAATACAACCTATTATTTTCAACTTTATCCATATACCTGTACCTCCCCCGATTACAAAATTGACGGAACTATTCCCCAGGTGAGTTTTACTACAAGCAATTATCCAGTAGCCTGGATCAACGAAATCCATTATGACAATAGTGGTGTAGATGCCAATGAAGTCATTGAAGTCGCCATTAAAGATCCAGGGTCATTTGACCTGAGCCTGCTTTCAGTGGTCCTCTATAATGGAGGAGATCAAACTGCCTACGATACACGCACAGTTTCTACCGATTATACGACTGGTTCTACTTCTGATGATATCACACTCTACTACCTCAATTATACACCTCTGGGCGGGATTCAGAATGATATGGAAGGCATTGCTCTGGATTACAATGGCAATTTAATTCAGTTTTTGAGCTATGAAGGAAGTTTTACAGGATCAGGTGGAGTAGCTGATGGGGTTGCCTCAACAGATATCGGAGTGAGTGAATCAACACCTCCTGCAGCCGGGCTTTCGATGCAGTTGATCGGATCAGGGAATTCTTACGATGATTTCACATGGACCGAAGATGTTTCTTCTACCACTGGAAGTACCAACGGAAGTCAGACATTACCAGTGGAATTGATATCTTTCAGCGGAAAAGCCAATCACAACATAGCCACCCTTGAATGGGTAACTGCTTCAGAAAAGAATAATCATGGGTTTGAAATCTACAAATCTCCCACAGGTTTGGACTTTGAGTTAATTGGGTTTATCAAAGGGAAAGGGAACAGTGGCGAGCTCATTCATTACTCATTCATTGACGATCAATTTCAAACCAGCAGTTTTTATCAGTTGAAACAAATTGATTTTGATGGGAAATTCTCTTTCAGCCAGACAATATTCATTGAATCGCAATGGTCTTCTGAAGAAATTCGTTTATTCCCCAACCCGATAAGTAACCAAAGTATTCTTGAATTAAGAGACATAAACATTGGCTCCATAGACATTGTCATTCATAATCTTGCCGGAACACGAATGAATACCATATCAAAATGGGACTCCACTGAACAATTCAATCACTTTATCAGAAACCTAAAAAAAGGTCTGTATATGATCAGACTTCAGATTGATGGACATGAAATCACCACCATAAAAGCCATTAAAAACTAACGCTCAATTAATATTTTTTTAGTAATCACTGAACCCGATGCAGATTCAAACCGAAATAAATGCAGTCCTGGTTTAAGCCCGGAAACATTGATCATATTGCCGGATCCAACTACTCCATGTCCCACCTTTCTTCCGGATTGATCAAGGATCTCGTAATTGAGCTGCTCCGCATCCAGTGATTCAATTTTTATAAAATCATAAGCCGGATTGGGGAGTACCTTAAAATCATTTTGAAACCGGGATGTTGAATTGGGTTTGTTCTGCACTTTTAATATTCTGGTCTGTCGTGCCCCTAACGCTACCTCGACCGTCTGATCAGAAGCGCTTACTGCTACAACATAACCGGATAGTTGATCTACCAATGATGGCTCCTCAAAATCAAAGTTGCTGAATTGATCGAGACTTAGGTCGAAAGTTGTTGCAGAATTACTGGCGTTGATCAAGACCACAACCTTCTCCTCTTCATATGTCCTAAGAAATGCCAATATTGTGCTATTGTTAGGATCCAGATCTGTAAATGATCCTTTTCTCAGTGCTACTTCATTGTTTCTGATGTGTACCAACCTCCGGTACCAATTAAAAATAGAGGCAGCATCTTTCTGTTGGTCATCCACATTGTACGTTTCGTAATTGGATGCCAAGTCGTGCCATGGGGAGCGTGTTGAAAATCCGGCATGACTCTCCGCAGACCAGGACATTGGGCGTCTGATGTCTTCATCTGGCTTCACCCCTGTCATCCCAATTTCTTCTCCATAGTAAAGAAAAGGAATACCGGGTAATGTCAGATACATTCCAGCCATCAGCTTCACGGCACTTTCATTGGAAGACAGTTCACTCATCAACCTGTTTTGGTCATGATTGGTAGAAAAAGTACCAAATTGGTAATATGGATAGCTGGAAATCATATGATTGATCTGACTCCTCAATGAACTCACATTCCGACTATTGATCGCATTAAACATTGCACTGGATAAATCGAAATCAAAGCAAAAATCCAAACGATCATCCATGACATAAGGTACCACTTTACTAGTACTCGTCCAGGCTTCCCCTACCGAAAATGCATTGGGGTTTGATGTCTTTACCACAGTGGTAAACTCATTCCAGAACTGGTGTGTGGTACTTAGGTCCTCCAACTTATTGCCATCTTCATAGATATACTTCACGGCATCCAGCCTGAAACCATCAATACCAATATCCTCCAACCAAAACCGAGTAATGTCAAAGACTTCTTCCTTTACAGCTGGCTCTTCATAATTAAGGTCTGGCATACCACCCCAGAATAACCCATAATAGTAAGACGAGCCCCTGTTGTGCCACACGGTCTGCCCCCACGGCCCGGAGTACCCAGGGTTGCTATCTTCCCAACGATACCAGTTACGGTAGGGATTATCCGGAGATGATGCAGATGCTTCAAACCATTCTATATCTATCGAAGTATGATTAAGGACCAGGTCAATAATCACTTTGATTCCCCTATCATGAGCAGCTGAAAGAAATTCTTTAAAGTCATCCATGGTGCCATAGTCGGGATTGACTGATCGGTAATCTAATACATCATACCCATGATAACTGGGTGACTCATGGATTGGCATCAACCAGATACCGGTAATTCCCAGATCATCAGAGGTGGTAGGATCACCGTCATTCAGATAATCCAGCTTCTCAATAATTCCCTGAAAATCGCCAATGCCATCTCCATCACTATCATAAAAACTCCTGACGAAAATCTCATAGAAAACAGCGTCATTCCACCAATCCAGATCATCTGTGCTTTGCTCACTAACGGTTATGTAATCTTCTAATAAGACAGAATCTGCAGAAAAACTGTTGCTCACCACCAATTTCACATCATACGTGCCGGGAGTGGAATAAGTAACATTCACTGAAGGCTGAGTACTGGTAGCAGGCTCTCCCCCTTCAAACGTCCAGGAGTAAGTTTCTACCAAACCCTCCGTATCCCCTTGAAATTCTACTGTTCCCCCAGAGAATATTGCAGTGTTCGAAGCATAAACTCCCGCTTTGGCCGGACCAGTAGGTGGCTCTTCATCGTTATACCAAAAGCTCAATGTTTCATCTGCAGTCCCTACTGTGTGAGTTCTATTGGCACCACCTCCCGGAAACTCTTCTGTACCATCCCACTGGGAATTGATCCTGAATTTAAACTCAATATTTTGATTGGCAGTAAAGTTGGAGACAGTGATCTCCCAAATGTCATCATTGTCATCATCAGACAATTGTTGTTGGGTCCCTCCCCAGTCGTTAAAAGTCCCGGCGACATCCACATAGTCGCTGGAAGGGTTGAACTTTCCCGATTGAATCTGATAAGACATATTCACCTGAAAAGTGATAGAAATCTGAGCAACAACTGACGTGCTCAACAGTAAGATTGGTAATAGTAAGTATACACGCATCTCATAAAGGTAGTCTGACAAAATGAAACCAATTATGGTCATGACATAATTTGACAAATGGGATCGTTTGCAAAAATAGACTACCCTAATCTCATGGTTTTTTCTTCAATAAAACGTTCAGAATAACACCTGTAAGGGCCAGTCCCATTCCTACATAGGTCATCAAATTAAATGTTTCTTTAAAAAACACAAACCCAAACAAAAGGGCATAAATGATTCCAGTATAATTAATAATGGAAACTTTGGATAATTCCTCCGACTGGAAGGCTTTTGTCATGTAAAACTGGGCGATTTGAGTCAACACGCCCACACCAATCAGTGTTAACCAATCCCACCCAACAGGTTGGACCCATGTAAATGCACTCATAACACCAACAATAGGGATAGTAACCAAAGGGAAATAAAAGATAATTACCAGAGGATGCTCTGTTTGCTTCATTTTACGAATAAAGTTGTAAGCCAGTCCCATTCCAAATGTGGCGCTGATTCCAAGGAACAGGTGTCCAATGGAAATTCTGGTGTCAAATCCCTGAATGACTAAAATTCCTGAAAAGGAAATGGCAAAAAACAACCATTGAATGGGTCGCACCTTTTCCTTCACCAAAAATATTCCGATCAACGTAGTGAAAATGGGTGCCATATAAGCTAATGTAGAAGCAGTGGCAAGAGGAACACTTTGTAACAATTTGAAGTATAGAATGAGTGCCACAGCTCCTGAGGCTCCTCTTAGAATCAGCGTAATTTTGTTGTTTCCCCAAATACTTACCTTTTGAGACCGCAATATTACGAAGCTCACCACAAACGAAACGATAGAGCGAAAAAGTATAATTTCAACGGCTGGGATATGAGGAAGCAACTTCACCAGCACATTCATAAGTGCAAATGTGAATGTTGCAATGAGCATGTATTTAACGCCCGTGCTCAACTATCCGGCGATTATTCCATCCACAATTTCCAGCTTACGATCTGCCATTTCTGCCAAATCCTGGTTGTGTGTAACAATGACAAAAGTTTGATTGAACTTTTCCTTCAAATCAAAAAACAGTTGGTGGAGCTCCTGGGCATTTTTTGAGTCAAGGTTGCCACTTGGTTCATCTGCAAATACAATAGCGGGTTCATTAATTAAAGATCTTGCTACTGCTACCCGTTGTTGTTCACCTCCCGAAAGTTGAGAAGGTTTGTGATCCATCCTTCCATCTAAGCCAAGTGTGCTCAACAATTCCCTGGCCCTTTCCCTGGTTTCATTTTCTTTCTTCTTTCCGATAAACCCTGGCATGCAAACATTCTCCAGAGCAGTAAATTCAGGTAACAGGTTGTGAAATTGAAAAATGAACCCCATTTCTTCATTCCTCAATGAGGCCAATGGCTGAGCACCCATATTAAACACATTGGTACCGTTGAGCACTACTTCTCCCTGATCCGGGGAATCCAATGTACCAAGGATATGTAACAAAGTACTTTTACCAGCTCCCGAAGCACCAACTATTGAAACAATTTCTCCTTTGGCAATCTCAAGGTTGATCCCTTTTAAAACCTGAAGGTGATCATATGATTTATATACATTTCTTACTGAAAGCATGCTCTTATTTTACCAGTGGCAAATATATGAGGTCGCATTACCAGTTCCTAATTTGGTTAATGGTTAATAAAGCACCGTTGAAATCATGAAATTATTACTGCCACGCACCTACGAAAAGCAAATTCAAAATTCCTCAAACTTGCTTATACAAACGTTATCTAGTACTTTCGCATCAAAATTAAATAAGAAACCTCATCGATGAACATTCACGAATATCAAGCGAAAGAAATACTGAAAAGTTACGGTGTTAGAATCCAGGAAGGAATTGTTGCTGACAATCCGGAAAAAGCCACCGAGGCTGCCAAGCAACTTCATGCGGAAACAGGAACCGATTGGTACGTAGTTAAAGCACAGATCCATGCCGGAGGTAGAGGAAAGGGAAAAGTAAAAGAAACTGATTCCAATGGTGTAGTACTTGCCAAAAGCCTCGATGAGGTAGGTCCAAAAGCTGATAAGATTCTTGGCGGGACACTGGTAACGCATCAGACCGGACCGGAAGGTAAAGTAGTTAACAAAGTCTTGATCGCTCAGGATGTTTATTATCCGGGTGAATCTGAGCCAAAAGAATATTACCTAAGTATCCTATTGGACAGAGCAAAAGGATGCAACGTGATCATGGCCTCTACTGAGGGTGGTATGGACATTGAAGAAGTTGCTGCTTCTACTCCGGAAAAAATTGTTAAGGAGTGGATAGACCCAGCGGTTGGTTTGCAAGGATTTCAGGCAAGAAAAATAGCATTTGGTCTTGGACTGGAAGGTAACGCATTCAAAGAAATGGTGAAATTTATTTTCGCGCTTTATAATGCTTATGAAGGCACAGATTCGTCCATGTTCGAAATCAACCCTGTATTAAAAACTTCTGACAATAAGATCCTTGCAGTTGATGCCAAAGTAAATCTTGATGACAATGCCCTTTACCGACACAAAGACCTGGCCGAATTAAGAGACCTTTCTGAAGAAGATCCTTTGGAGGTAGAGGCAGGAAAAGCAGGACTTAACTATGTGAAGCTTGATGGAAATGTTGGGTGTATGGTGAATGGTGCCGGACTGGCAATGGCTACCATGGATATCATCAAGTTATCTGGTGGTGATCCGGCTAACTTCCTTGATGTAGGAGGTGGAGCAAACGCCAAGACAGTAGAAGCAGGTTTCAGAATTATCCTTAAAGACCCTAATGTAAAAGCAATACTCATCAATATTTTTGGAGGAATTGTAAGGTGTGACAGAGTAGCGAATGGTGTGGTAGAAGCTTATAAAAACATTGGAGAGATCAATGTACCGATCATTGTAAGACTTCAGGGTACCAACGCAGAGGAAGGAGCTAAAATCATAGAAGAGTCGGGATTAAAAGTAGCATCAGCCATTTTATTGAAAGATGCAGCTGAGAAAGTAAAAGAAGTGTTAGCATAACAAACACTGGCAATAATATTTAGGGGAGATCAATAATGGTCTCCCTTTTTTATTTATTGACACACTACCAATATATCATCCAACTTCATATATTTGCACTCCATTTTTAAAGATG
The DNA here is from genome assembly GCA_965243755.1 of Cyclobacteriaceae bacterium. Lineage (GTDB taxonomy): Bacteria > Bacteroidota > Bacteroidia > Cytophagales > Cyclobacteriaceae > JANSWY01. Next base: position 631,242 of record CBDEVW010000004.1, on the reverse strand, counting down.
CTATCAGTTTTTTTGATAGTTAATGCACCCATAGCTCAACTGGATAGAGCGCTGGATTTCGGCTCCAGAGGTTGAGGGTTCGACTCCTTCTGGGTGTACTTAGGTCACGTATTCATGCGTGACCTTTTTTTATTTTCCTAAATGAAAAATATTGCAATTAATCCACCGTTAAGAACAATATTTTGAGAAGAAATTAATTAACTTAATCTTAAGAAAAACTTTTTATTCTCCGATTTTTTAGCTTTTTTTAAAAATTGTTATGCATGCATAACTAATTAAATGAGTACAATGTTCACTGCTAATTCAAAATGAAATGTAAATTGTGAAGAACTAAATCCACTCATAATTGCTGAATCTGGCAGAACAATATTAATCTGATAATGTTATAATTTTTTAATTAAACCAAAACTGAAGTATTCTATGAAAATTTTAAACTTACTAAACGGAAGATTGCTTGCAATCATGTTTGCCATTGCGAGTTTAGTATTCGTTACCAGCTGTGGCGATGATGACGCAGGAGATGAAGGTGGTAATCCGGAACCAACAAGCAACTTATATGACACGTTAGCAGCGCTAGGTAATTTCACACAACTTATTGCCTTTGTTGATGCTGATGCAGAACTAAAAGGATACCTCGAAGGATCAACAGATTACACCGTGTTTGCTCCAAATGACGCAGCATTTAATAAATTAAAAGCAACATTAGGAGTAGAAGACCTAACCTCGATTGCACCAACTGTCATCGGTGGTGTGCTTAGATTTCATTTCGTAACCGGATCATTGGAAAGCAGCGCTTTATTTGGAGCTTCTGCCACAACGCTGCAAGGAGAAAGTGTTTCAGTTTCTGAGGCTGGTTTCGTCAACGAAGCAGGTTCTGATATTGATGGATCGGAGATTCTTAATGCAGACATCCTTTGTACCAATGGGGTAGCTCATGAAGTAGAAACAATTCTTATCCCTCCAACAGTTTTCATTCAAATTGGATTGAACCTGGGAACACTTGCTCAACCAGTACTACTTGGAGCAGATTTTACCGATGTAGTTGGTATTATCGCTGTTGCTGATTCTGATGTTCCTGATGGTGAGGTATCTGTTGCAGCTACACTTGCAGATAGAGAAAATCAATACACTGCATTTATTCCTACCAATGCTGTATTAACTGGTGTTGCTGCTGCTTTGCAAATTAGTAAAGAAGATCTGATAGCTTCTGTGACCACATCTCCAGAGGTAGCAAGAGGATTTTTACTAAATCATGTAACAGAAGGAAGAATTCTTGGTTCGGAGTTGGAAAATGGTGCCGTACTAACAATGAAATCAGGATTAAATGTTCAGGTTGTTCAAACCGAAGTTTCTGAACAAACTCCAACTGGATGGGTGCTTGTGAGCATCAATGCTAACCAGGGTCAGGCTCCAATCTATGCTACCGATGTGTACAAAGCATTTGATACCAGTGGCAATGAATTGGATGGTGCGTTGAATGGATCACTTCACGTAAGCTCTATTATTCAGTAAAAGAATAAAACATTTATAATTTAAGAAGGTCAGCATAATTGCTGACCTTTTTTTTATTTGCACAGGCTTGATCACCAAGCGCCAACACCACACGCTTTCCATATACATGTCATTAAATCCATACGCTGTTCTATCTCAACCATACTTTAAAGTAAATTGAATACAGCAACAATCTCGAATTCAGATAAGAGAGAATCATGCATTTTTGCTACTAAGCACAGCAATACCTGGCTACTCCAGATTTCCGTAATACGATAAGTAGTAGAAGTTTTATCCTGACATCCCAGAAAGACGGATGGGTGACTTATCCTGCATAAAAAAAGCAGAACCATATTAGTTCTGCTTTCACATTAAAGTATTACTATATTATCTAATTCATCAATTGATCAAATGTTACAGAGAAGTAATATATCGCTCCAATGTTTGGTCCCCCAATACTCTGATTATAGTACTGGTTTAACACATTACTACCTCCCAGTTTGAACACAGATTTAATTTCTTTCATTCGATAACTAATTTGAGCATCCAGAGTACCATATGCAGGTACGTCTCCAATACCAAATGAAGACTCCCACCTGAACTCACTTTGCCACCTGTAAGTCAATCCAAATCCTATTCTGTCAGTTACTTTCCTGTTAGCAAACTTAATGTTCATTTTATGCTCAGGTGTGTTAAAATCATTCAACTGATTTTCAGTAAATCCACCATTGAATGTATTCCAGTTATAATTTGCACCTAAAGTATATCCTCTTGATAATGAATAAGTCAATCCAATCGCAGCACCTTGAGAAGTTACTTCCTCTTCCAGATTTGTGTAGATTTGGAATGTATTTCTTGATGAGCCATTAAGAATACTGGAATACTGAGGGTCTCCTGCAGCAACAATATCTGCCCCGGCTTCATCATTTACATCATCAGCATCTGCCTGAGTCAGTTCGCTTGCCAGCACAATTCTCTCCTGAGTAATGAAATCAGTAAATGTGTTGTAATAATACACCGCATCAACCAATAGTTTATTTCCAATCAAGCTTTTATAGCCTACTTCAAAAGAACGTACCTTTTCAGGTTTAACTGGCTTAGCTTCTGTAAAAGGCTCAAGTAAACTTGTGGCTGATGGATCGTAAGGACTTAACCCTGTGAAAACCTGATTTCTAAAAGCTTGCACTGAACCTCCGGTAAAGGCAAGGGGGACATTAGTGCTACTTCTTCTGGTAAGCTCGTAAAACTCATAGAACTGAGGTAGTCCACCCAGTAACCTTGCTGAAACAATATCAAGTGAGATGTATTGACCCTGAGTAGTCGGGTTTCTAAAACCTGTCTGGAAGGATCCCCTGAAGTTGTGATTTGCACCTACTGTATATACAGCAGAAATTCTAGGGTTGACCTGACCATCAAAATTTTCGTTTTTATCGTACCTTACTGATCCACTCACCTTTAGTGCATCTGTAAATCGTTTACCCGCCTGAACATAAGCACCGTACTCATTGATGTTGATATCATTACCAGTAGTATCCGGGAAAATGGTTCCGTTTGATCCTAATGCAAACTGTCTGATACTTGCACCGGCCATCAGCTCCATGAATGATATCTGATTTTTGAAGTCGTACTGTACCTCACCATGATAAAGTGCAGACTGATCATTAAACTTAGGTCCACTAGGTATTACTCCTTGATTCACTTCATCTCTGATGGCATTAAATTCATCAGATCCTGCGACCAATGGGTTTGCTGCATCCAGAGTATTTCTTGCAAATTGGTGAGCTGCTAACTGTTGTTCTAAGGTTACAGAATTGGGATCATCACTTGGTCGATAGCCATATTCATCATGCAAATGCTGTAAGTAAAACAAAGGGTACGATGTTAAATAATTGGTAGTACCCCCAAACCTTCTGTCATTAATCTTTAATGCCAAAAATTCGGCAATGTATGAATCCCCTGAGTCTTCAATGGTAGAATAAGCTCTTACAAAAAAGTTATCACCTCTCAACTGCAACCTATGTTGCTGAATACCGAAATTCGCAAGAGAATACCTCTGCGCACCAGTATAAATACTGGTACCGAATCCACCGTTATACAAGTAACTCAATTCCAGTTGATCATTGATACGATAGTATAATCCCCCATTGGCCTTAAAGTTTTCAGCGCCATAGTCAACCAAATACTTTTCCTGATATCCAGGTGCAGCCACTACATGGTTTGGTAGAAAACCATTCTGAGCAAACTGCCATGCCGTGGCGCCAGAACTATAAGCAGTAATGGAAGCAGACGTTTGCCAACCCAAAGAGGTTGCAGTATTTCTACTGAACCTAAGTATGTTAAGATTTAGCGATCCTTCATCACCCATGACGTTAAGCCTGTCTGCACCAGGATTCACACCGCCAATACTGGAAAACGGATTAAATTCCTCCAACCTGTCGTCTTGCATGGTTCCGTGCCAGTCATCAGCTCTCATGTAACTGAGGTTAAGTTTGAATGCAAACTTGTTGTTAAATGCTTTAGCATAGCGTGCAGAAAACTCATATAAAGGTGCAGCCCCCTGGTCCGCATCGCTTCCAATATGATTTACTCCAACTTTCGCAAATGCACTTGCTCCCTGATATTCAAATGGGCTTTTACTGTTTACCAGCAGTATCCCATTAAATGCATTTGGCCCATATAATGCAGAAGAAGCTCCCGGGATCAACTCGAGACTCTCCACATCCAATTCTGATGGACCATTAAGATTCCCAATCGGGAAATTAAGCGCTGGTGCCTGCGTATCCATTCCATCCGTAAGCTGAACGAATCTGGTATTACCTGTAGAAGCAAAGCCCCGGGCATTAATGATCTGGAAATTGATACTACTGGTAGCAACATCCACTCCTTTCAGGTTGGCAATTGCCTTGTAGTAATTATCTGATGCAGTATTTTGTACCGCCAGAATATCCATCTTCTCAATAGAAACGGGAGAACGTAATATATTCTCCTCTACTCTACTGGCAGATACCACGACTTCCTGACCCAACAGGATCGATTCATTCATGGTGATTTCCAGGTTGTTTACCTCAGCATTTGATATACTTAATTCCTGAGGTTCATAACCAATACTTGTGAAAACTAATGTAATTGGTGGTGCTGAAGAGACATTTAGCTCAAAGTCTCCTTCAAGATTGGTAATGGTACCGGTTACTGTCCCTTTTACCAAAATGTTAACACCGATCAGCGGTTCCCCGGACTCATCTTTCACAGTTCCTGAAACCTTTGTTCCCTGTGCTTTGACACTAAAAGTCATAAAAAATAGTGCCAGGATGATCAAAAAATTCTTTGTGTAATTGTTCTTCATTTGATTCGGTTTTGGGCGAATATTTTTCAACACTTTAATATTACAGATTTTAATCTTACAAACCAACGAAAATTACTCTGCATGCATAATATTTTCTTAGAAATTAAGCTACCAGCCGACGTTTCCAGAGAATATTTGGAAATATTAAGTATCTGAAAAATTAGTGAATACCAATCAGTTACAAAGAACGGTTAGTCCTGAAATTACTGATTCAATTCATCCTGAAGATGCTTGATTAATTTATCACAAACTGCGTTTAGTTCCGCATTGAAGTACTCATCACCGGTACTGTTAAGGGCACTTTGCGCTATACCTCCCACACAATCTATATAAAACCTTTTCATTTCCTCTACCGGCATATCTTTGCTCCACAAATCGATACGCATGGTGTTTTTCTGGTTGTGATCCCATAGTGCCAGGCTCATAGATTTAGTCTCAGAAGGTCCCTCATCCCCTTTCTCATCAGCATCCCAATTGATTTTTTCCGGAATGTTGTTATCATCTAACTCTACTTCTATCCAAATCTTCGACTTTCTCATAATTCTATCTCGGTAAATTAACTTTTAAACTTGCAAACGACAGTTGGTTGACCTGCGGCTTATTGGCACAGGACGCAAACTCATCGGCCCTGGCGCTAATATCATCAATGCGATCTGCCGGGTCAGGATGTGTACTTAAAAACTCAGGCTGATTTCCGGCCATATCCTCTTCCAGCAACTTTTCAAAGAAGGATTTTACACCATCACACTGGTATGGGGTATCCACCAGATACCTTACGGAGTATTCATCTGCCTCTGTCTCATGGTCCCTGCTGAAACTTAATCCCGCGAGATTACCAGTAATGGTCCCTACTACCTCTGCTAATTTCCCTGGATCTTCACCGAGTGCAATACTCAGCAAAGTAGAAATGCCCATCTGAGCTTGTAACTGCTTAATGCTATGTCTTCTATCTGAATGAGCAATCTCATGCCCAAGCACACCCGCTAAATCATCTGACCGGTCCAGAAACTTTATCAGGCCAGTATAAATGTAAATATATCCACCGGGTGTTGCGAAAGCATTCAGCGTTTCATCGTCATGAATAATGTAGATATCCCAGTCAAATAGTGTATCATATTGGATTTCGCCAGAGGCCAGAATTTCATCTCGCATGGCATACATGTAATTGTAAGCGAATGAGTATTGCTCAGGGTCAAGGATGACAATAGTGGTATCTTCGGCGAGCTGGTCCCGTACCTGCTTCCCTAAGGCGATATCCTCATCAATAGAAAAAATCACCGGACCATCACCATCCCCACAACTTATTGCAAAGGCAACAAAAACCACTAAACCGATAAGCAATACTTTTTTCATTTTAATCTATTTTCATTTCTGGAATATCTCCTTCAATGATTAATTTCCCTTCTGTAGACTGCCTGATCTCTTCAACACTAACTCCCGGAGCTCTTTCCAATAATTTGAAACCGCCTTCTGGTAAAACATCAAGCACAGCCATATCAGTAACGATCTTATTGACACAATTGATACCAGTAATTGGCAATGTGCACTCTTTTAACAACTTGGAGGCTCCTGACTTACTTTTATGCTGCATTGCTACAATGATATTGTCTGCTGATGCCACTAGATCCATAGCGCCTCCCATTCCTTTTACCATCTTACCAGGGATTTTCCAATTGGCAATATCTCCATTTTCAGATACCTCCATGGCTCCTAGTATCGTTAGATCCACATGGCCTCCTCGAATCATAGCAAAGCTCTCAGCGGAACTAAACAATGATGATCCAGGGAGCATGCTGACAGTCTGTTTACCTGCATTGATCAGGTCAGCATCTACATCTTCCTCTTTTGGAAAAGGGCCTATTCCTAATAAGCCATTCTCAGACTGAAGAACGACATTCAAGTGATTGGGAATGTAATTGGCTACCAGGGTGGGTATTCCAATGCCCAGGTTGATATAATATCCATCTTTGATTTCCTGGGATATTCTTTTGGCTATTCCTATTTTGTCTAACATGGGTTTCAGGGTTGTTTATTGGGACACAGTTCTTTGTTCAATGCGCTTTTCGTAGTTCACTCCCTGGAAAATACGCTGAACATAGATACCAGGTGTATGAATTTGGTTAGGGTCTAGTTCTCCTGCCTGAACAAGCTCTTCAACTTCAGCAATCGTAATTTTTCCGGCAGTGGCCATCATGGGATTAAAATTCCTTGCAGTGCCTTTGTAGATCAAATTTCCTGCAGTGTCTCCTTTCCAGGCCTTAACCAATGCAAAATCAGCTCTCAACCAGCTTTCAAGCAAATACATTTTTCCATCAAACTCCCTGGTTTCCTTACCTTCAGCCACCTCGGTTCCATAGCCAGCAGGTGTATAAAACGCAGGAATACCTGCTCCACCAGCTCTTACCCGCTCCGCCAGGCTTCCCTGGGGAATCAAATCAACTTCCAGTTCACCTGTTAGCAGCTGCCTTTCGAACTCTGCATTTTCACCAACATAAGAAGATATCATTTTCTTTACCTGTCTGGTTTTCAACATCAGGCCAATTCCAAAGTCATCTACTCCTGCATTGTTTGAAATACAGGTGAGACCGGTAACACCGAGCTCAACCAGCGCGGCAATACAGTTTTCCGGAATTCCACACAAACCGAAACCACCAAGCATGAGGGTAGCGTCGTTGGGAATATCTTTTACTGCCTCCTTGGCATCTTTTACTACTTTATTAATCATTGGGGTAGGTTATTTATTATTGCTAATGCATTCTTTTTGTCAAGATCCAATTGCTTCTTCAATTCTTCAACACCTGGAAATTTAATGTCCCCCCTCAATTGATCCAGCATATATATTTCCAGCGTATCTCCGTAAATATCTTCGTTGAAATCAAATATATTAACTTCTATAGATTTCTTTCGACCTTCCAGGGTAGGCTTATTGCCAATGTACAACATCCCATAAAACCGGCGTTGTTCCAACCTCACTTCTACCACATATATGCCATCACCAGGTATGATCTTAAACGTCTCCACTGGTTTAATATTTGCCGTAGGGTACCCTAAGTCTCTTCCCATCTTTTCGCCATGGATCACCTCCCCACTGAAGTGATATGGTCGACCCATATATTCATTGGTTGTGGTAATATCACCCTCCAGTAGCGCTTGCCTTATTTTAGTTGAACTTACGCCTACATGATCAATGTCTTGTCGAGGAATTTCTTCTACTTCGAACCCAAATCGTTTTGAGTTTGCTTTCAGGTATTCGAAGCTACCCTCTCTGTCTTTTCCAAAATGGTGATCATATCCAATGACCAGTTTTTTCGTCCCTATCTGGTCTATGAGAATTTTCTGGATGAACTCTTCGGAAGTGGTTTTCGAAAACTCAAGAGTAAAAGGAATTTTAACAATTACATCAACTCCTATTTCAGCCATAATACGGGCCTTTTCTTCAAATGTAGTGAGTAGTTGTAACGTACTTTTGGGGCCTTCCAAAACTAACCGTGGGTGCGGCCAGAAAGTAACCACCACGCTAATTCCATTTTGTTCCCTGGCTTGATTGACTATTTTGGAGAGGATTTTTCGATGACCAAAATGGACACCATCAAATGTGCCAATGGTAACAATGGTATGATCATGTTTCTTAAATTCTTCCGCACCATCCAGTATGATCATCAGGTCATTTTATTTTCGTGTAGACTTTCAATAAATTCATTTATTCCCTGAGCATCATCTACGGAAAAATCACCTATTTTGGTTCTCCTTAAAGCCTTAAGATGAGCTCCCGACTCTAGTTGAGTCCCAAAGTCCCTGGCCAGACTCCTGATATAAGTCCCTTTGGAACACCGTACGCAAAAGTGGACCTCTGGCAAATCTATTTTAGTGATCTCAAATGTACGGATCACGACTTTCCTTGGCTCCAGCTTAACATTTTCCTTCCTGCGTGCTTTGTTGTACACCCTTTCACCACCTATCTTAATCGCTGAAAATACAGGTGGAACCTGCATTACTGTGCCGGTTAGTGCTTTCGCAGCGGCATGGATATCTTCTTCAGTGATATGGTCGATTGAAAACTCTTTATCATAAGCAGTTTCAAGGTCATAGGAGGGCGTGGTTTTTCCCAATTCTATGATCCCCGTATACTCCTTTTCCATACCCTGATAGTGTTCTATCTTTTTCGTGAATTTACCAGTGCAGATGATTAACAATCCGGTGGCAAGCGGATCCAGTGTACCGGCATGGCCAACTTTTTTAATCTTGATGTTGTTTCTGATCTTTTTAACTACATCAAATGATGTCCACTCCAGTGGTTTGTCGATCAAAATCGCTTTTCCTTCGGCATATTGTTCCAAAATATTTTCCACCGCGCTATAGTTGTGTGATGATTGAAATGATACCTACAACAAAGCAGTAGATGGCAAAATAAATCAGTTTGCCTTTTCTCACAATCCCAAGCATCCAATTACATGCAAGGTAACCAAATACAAATGCTGCCAGAAAACCAGCAAGCAATACCATTCCTCCTATTCCTTCTTCCACAGGCGGCTGCTGTAAATAATCCCTGAATTTGAGGATTGATGCTCCGATAATGGGCACCAAAACCATCAGAAACGAAAATCTTGCCGCTCTTTCTCTATCAACCCCAAGGATTAAAGCCGTGGCGATAGTAGCCCCTGATCTGGATACTCCTGGAAGAATTGCGATGGATTGTGCTAATCCAATGATCAGAGCGGATAAGTAACCAACCTTACCATCATTAGATTTCCGAAAATAGGTAAAAGAAAGCAGCAACCCTGTAAGGAGCAGCATAGAACCCACCAACATTACGTTCCCTCCAAATAATGCTTCAATCTGATCCTCAAAGAACACCCCTACAATGGCAATTGGAATCATTGAGATGATGATTTTCACTGCAAACTCGGTAGACTCATTCCATTTAAACTGAAATATTTCATCCAGCATATGCAGGATATCCTTTCGAAACACCAGTATGGTACTCAACGCAGTTGCCGCGTGTACCACAACCGAGAACAATAAATTTTCCGAGGTATGTATATTAAGTATGGCGGTCCCCAGTTCAATATGACCACTACTACTGACTGGTAGAAATTCAGTCAGTCCCTGGATAATCCCAAGGATTATCGCTTCCAATAAGTCCATTGATTATTTTTTCGGTTTATACATTATTGCGAAAAACTGCGTTAAAAAACCCAGCATCACCACAATTGGCCCCAATGTCAATCCCATGAATCCAAACCCATAGGTCTCTTTGTCCATAGACATAATCACAAAACCCAAAATCAATACCGCAATTCCAATCAACATGATGATATAGTTGATTCGTTGGAAAGCAAACTTTTCTTTATTATCCATTCTTAATATAATTCGTCCAGAGACATTTTTAAATATTTATTCACAGCCCTATAGCTACTGGTAAATCCCACCAACATACCCAATAGTACTATGATCCCAAACAAAATAAGCAGGCTCTCCATTTGTTGAAGCTGCTGCAACTCAGGGACTCTGGTATTGAGGTATTGAATTAGCCCATAGAGTAACCCTGATGCTAATAATGCTGAAAACAGACCATAAATTACAGCTCTTCTCAAAAATGGCTTTTGAATAAACCCTGATGTAGCCCCTACCAACTGCATACTTCTGATGAGGAAGCGTTGTGAGAACAATGCTAGTTTTATGGTATTATTGATCAGGATTAATGCTGCTAATAGTAGCAATAGTGCAAAACCCAGTAGTACCGCTGAAATAACCTTAAGGTTATCATTAATGTTTTTGACCATATTCTGGAGGTAAGAAACCTCAAAGACCCCTGACATTGCAGTAATCTCCTTTTGTATTTTTTGAAGACTATCAGGATGATGATAAGCTTCCTGAATGTTAATTACAATAACATCTCTCAATGGGTTTTCTCCTAAAAAGGCAACAAAATCCTCCCCGGTATCTTCAATATATTCCTGTGCTGCCTGCTCTTTCGAAATGGTCCTGATTTTTGGTTGGTTATCTTTTACTAAAGTATAATCCTTAGTTGAAAGCGTTTTGCTAAGTCTCAGCATTTCACTTTCTGAAACATTTTTTCTCAAAAACACCTGTAACTCTACATTTTCACGGATGGTTCTTGTGATTTGTGTAGCGTTGATCATCAGGTAGCCAAATACGCCAATTACAAATAGAGTAATAAAGATGCTGAAAACCACGCTAACAAAAGGATAGCTCCCCAGCTTCTTTTTTCTATATTTTTTTTCTGATTCGGCCATTTTGCCCAAAATTAATAAAATAACCTTATCAGTGTCCCGATGAATAGAATAAAAAATCCTTTTTAATTGGTGGTATGTACAGACCTCCGGTATATGGTTGCTAGAATCGTTTTTCCAGGTTGGAAGGTACCAAAATCGCTGAGTCTGATTTGGTTAAACAAAAAAGGGTGACTTCAAGCCACCCTTCAGATTCATCAAATTGTATTTCTTAATCGATCTTATTCGATCTTATTATTTCCAGTTCATCAATGAGTTCCTGGTTATCAATTGGCATCAGTGGTACAATGCGCTGCTCATTTTGACTTAGTTGGTAATAGACCTCATCGTGGTACAGGTATAAACTTCTGTGATTTCCTGAATTAATTTCCAACAACTCATATGGTATGCTATTGAAATCTCCATAAAGGAAAAGTTTACCACTAAAGAATTTGTAATGTAAGTCATATTTCGTTTGACTTACATTCTCTACTTCAATCTCCTTGCTTGCCTCCTCTTTAGTGGTAACAGGTTGGTTATTATCAGGGAGTGTAATATCAATTCCATCCAGGGTTTCTTCATCGTCACCCGCTTCATCGAGTAATGGCACTGAGAAATTTGCTTTCTTCACCTTTTCACTAAGGTCTATGTCAGCAATTTCAGTATTATCAGATTGATTAATTGTGTTATCAATCTGATTGGTTTCTTCAATGTTGGCTGTTGTAGACATCTCTGTAATTACCTGGTCTTCCTCAGGTACAGTATTCACCAACTCTCTGTCATTTGAATTTGCCAGTTCTTCACCTGCCGTGTTCGTGGCAGGCAGGTTAAGTGTCAACTGGTTGGTTTCTGGTTTGTATTCCTCTGGGGAATCAATGGTAAGATCTAATGCTTCTATTTGAGTGACAGTTTTATTGGAATCTTCCATGAGTGCTTCACTCACAAAGTAAGAGCCAACGCCAATGATCCCGAGTGTACCTACTGCTGCAAGTACTTTCGATAGTCCTGAATTTAGTAATAAACCTGTGATACCAACTCCAACCGTGATTTGATTAAGGCGTTGTTTCATTTGGTTTTTTCTGAATTCTTTGATCCCACTGATGATCTCCTTCTGGAACATGAACTCCTCTTTCAACAGAGGATCAGCCTCCAGCAGATGCTCGAAATCGGCCTGCTGAGCAGCATTCATGTTACCGCTAAGGTAACTGTCAATTAGGTCGTTATGATTTGAATGTCCCGTCATTAATCAAAAAAATCTCTGGTCGAATATTTGCTTTTTATTAAACTGTCTAATCGTTTCTTGCACTTATATTTCTTGGTTTTGGCTGTATCCTGATTTGCAAATTCTAATTTCTCTGCAATGTCATTCATAGACAGCCCATCAAAATAATAGTAGGTGAGAATTTTTTTACAAGTGTCTCCGAGTTCTTCGATACATTCACGAACAATCCTTACTTTCTCATTTTGCTCGTGAGACTGGTATTCCTCACCATCTTTAACATCGCTGGACAATCTGCTTTTCCTATCCAGCTCCTTGCGCCAAAGATTGAGACAAATACTGTAGAGATAGGTGCTAATTTTACTTGTAAGCACTAATTTACCGCTTACAGCTTTTTGCCAAAATGCTAATAACGCCTCTTGAAAGATGTCCTTAGCCTCGTCTTCCGTACCGTTATTACTCAGGACGATTTTAGTCATCATCCTGTAATATTTCTTGTACAGGTAATCCAAAGCCTTCTCGTCTCCCTTCCCCAACCTTTCAAGGATAACACTGTCTTTCATAACACCTTAGGACCACTGTCCTCCTTTTAATACCGTAACAACCAAAAAAGTAACCGTTTACTCACAAGAAATTCTTGAAGTCTATTGTTTCATCAGCTGATCAGGTCGTTGATTATTCTTATTTCCTTCACTAATTTGAGTCTATAAGTTAACTAAAAAAAATTATAGAATAAAGTCAAATAATCTTATGAGGTCAACGGAATCACCTGATCATCGGCCAATCCAAACACCCGATCACCTCTTGAAACCTTTACTTTTACAAATCCTGTAAACACTCCAAATGCAGGCATCACTGCTGCATGTTTTGTGAAATGAAAGCAAGGGATTTTGATCGCTTGACGGGCTGCCCCTGACAATTTAACTGCCGGGTGAATATGTCCTGAAATATTGAACAGGTCAGACTTGATGGCATCATGGGTGAAAAGGAAAGGCCCTTCTTCCCATTCTTCTGTCAATTCAATGGGTGAATCGTGATAATATTGCTCTGGAAGCACATCATGATTACCTCTTACCAGAATAAATTTCACTTCTGGATGATCGTGTAACCAACTATTTAAGTGCGACCAGTCCATGTTATGATCGCTATGAAAAAGATCTCCCAGGAAAATTATTTTATCAGGCTTATAGACCTTAATCAATTGATCAATTCTGATTAAGTCCTGAAAGTGAATATGTGAGGGAACTGCTATGCCAGACTTTCTGAAATGTGCTGCTTTACCAAGATGTACATCTGATATCACCAATGTTTTTGTTTGTCTCCAGAATAATGCTTTTTGTGGTGATAAGATCAGGTTTTGATTACAAAGAATATGTGTTGCAGCTCCCTTTTCTATCATTTACTCTGTAACCGGTAACCAGGTTTGTGTACGGTACAAAAAGTATAAATAACCCCTAACTTTGAGTTTACCATCCTCTACCCAAAGTTTACACTCATAGATTTTACCATTTTCAGGGTCAAGGATTTCACCTCCATCATATTCATTATCGTCTGCATCATACTTCATATCGGTGATGATCTCCATACCAATTACTTTTTGATTCTTTCGTGCCCCAGAGCATTCGTCACAAATTGGATCAGGGTCTTCTCCGGGCTCTCGGAATAATTTAATGACTTTACCATAAGCCTTATCTCCTTTTTTGTAGATTTCTACAATGGACCTGGGCTTCCCGGTATTGTCGTCAATCGTTTTCCATTTTCCAAAAATATCCTGAGCATTGGCTCCAATTGAAATCAAAAGTGTAAGTACTAGCAATGTCGGTTTCATACTGTCAATGTTATTTGAATGCAATTATATAGTTTATTGTTTGATTACGCCAAATTAGCTTACTGTACAGATTCAAATTGTATTTGCATTTTGGCTATTCTGTCTACGAGTTCCTCCGAAGTGAATTTTTCCCGAATACCGTCGACCATAATGGGAAACGCAAATGGTGTGGGATTTGGTGTTTCTTTTAAGATAATTTTTTGTTGATTAATTCTTTCCATTGCCTCCAACATTCTTTCCTTATCCAGTTGCAAAGTAATCACTTCATCCATGGCCTGTTTCATCAGTAGGTTTTCTTCATCGTAATCCTGAAACACCTTGTAAATGATTCCTGATGAAGCCTGAAGATGTCTGGCAGTGATGTTTTTACCCGGATAACCCTGAAATATTAATCCCGCAATAGTTGCCACATCCCGGAATTTTCGTTTGGCCATTTCGGTCATATTAATTGATTCATGAATTTCCTCCATCAGGTTATCCATCCGAAACAGATCCAACTCTAATGCTTCCTCAATTGGAATGTCTACATCGGACAACAACTCAAAACCATAGTCGTTCATGGCTATTGAAAAAGATATTGGGGTAAGCTGGCCGATTCTCCAGGCAACCAAACCGGCAAGGACCTCATGTACAAACCGACCTTCAAAGGGATATATAAACACATGATGGCCCATTCTGGATTCTGTTTTTTCTACCAGTAGACTCTCATTATCTGGTATAATAGACCACCTGGCCTGATGATCCAGAATAGGTTTGATGGTTTTCATCTCGGGATCCTGATATATGCCATTTGCAGCATCCTGAAGTTTCAATTTGATCAGTTCAGAAAGTTTAGATGAAAGTGGCAATCTCCCACCTCCCCATACTGGCACCAAGCCCGACTTCTTTTTTGACTTTCTCACATAAACTGTTAGATCCTTCAACTTATCAAACTCCAGTGCTTTACCCCCGAACCAAAACACATCACCTTTCTTCAGCCTTGAGACAAAACTTTCTTCTATGGTTCCAATAGTACCGCCCGTAAGGTACCTTACTTTAAGTACCGGGTCCCCAACGATGGTACCGATCGACATCCTGTGTCGCATGGCTGTCCGACGGCTGGCAACTTTGAATACGCCCCGATCCAGAACAACTTTTGAGAATTCATCATATTCACCAAGTGTTTTTCCTCCTGTTGTAATAAAATCAATGCACCATCGCCACTCCTCCAGGGTTACCTTTCGGTAGGAATAAGTCCGTAAAACTTCCTGATAAATCACTTTTTCTATGAAGCCTTCCCCAACCGCCAGGGTCACCAGGTATTGAACCAGTACATCCAGTGATTTCTCCAGAGGTTTCCTTACTTCAAAAATATGCTTATCAATCGCAGACCTAAGTGCCGCCCCTTCTGTCAACTCCAATGCGTGTGTAGGCACAAACCAAATCTTACTTAGCGCTCCAGGTTGATGACCACTTCTCCCTGCCCTTTGGAAAAACCGAGAAACCCCTTTTGGACCTCCTACCTGGATTACGGTATCCACAGGTCGAAAATCTACGCCAAGGTCTAAACTTGAGGTACAGACCACACATTTGAGTTTACCCTCATGCAACGCGTCTTCAACCCATCCCCTGATGCTCTGTTCAATACTACCATGGTGCATGGCAACCAAACCGGATAAATGTGGTGCCTTGTTGACCAGATATTGATACCATCTTTCCGTTTGTGATCTAGTATTGGTGAATAACAATGTGGTATTACTGGCTTCAATTATAGGCAGCACTTTATCCAACAGGTGTATACCCAGGTGACCTGACCATGGGAATTTCTCCACTTTATCTGGCAATACTGATTCCACCTCAATTCGTTTATCAATCTTTGCTTTAATCAGCACTCCAGATGATACATTTGTTGGTCCCAGCAGCACTTCCAATGCCTCATGCATGTTTCCAATCGTAGCTGAAATACCCCAAACTTTTAACTGATGAGATAAAATACCTCTCAACCTGGAAATAACCAGTTCTACCTGAACGCCTCTTTTGGTCCCCAGAAGCTCATGCCACTCGTCCACAACAATGCACTTCAGGTCCTTAAAGTAATTGGGATAATTCTTCTGACTCAGCAGTATATGAAGGCTCTCAGGTGTAATCACCAGGCATTCTGGAGGATTCTCCTTTTGTTTTTGCCGTTGGGAGGTCGTGGTATCCCCTGTTCTGACACCAACCTGCCAGGGTATGCCCACCTCATTACAAAATTCCTGCATGGCATATTGAATGTCTTTGGCAAGTGCTCTTAGCGGGGTTACCCATATTACCTGTAGTTTATTTTTTACCGGTTTCCTGTAGTCAGGATTGTTTTTGATGTATTCCAGAACTGTGGGAATCCATAGCGCATAGGTCTTTCCACTTCCTGTAGGGGCATTTAGGATACCATTTTGCCCCTGAAAATACGCATCCCATACCTCCACCTGAAATGGGAAGGGTTTCCAATTCCGACTTTTAAACCAATCAAATGCTATCGTATAAACATCTTCCATCAATGGCTGTCAATTGTCAAAGAAAAAGGCATATTTGCTACTCATTGTGATCTATCAATGTCCTGGAAAGAATATAGTTTAAGGTTCAACAATTTAATCAACAAAGCTCCAAAGTGGCTGATAATATTTCTATTATCGGCAATAAATTTTCTATCCTTCCGCCTAATTCCCAACGAACAAAACAACTTCACGATGGCTCGTCATTTCCTGGACCCCTCCTGGATGGCCGGATCATTTTCTTTGCAACAGTGGCCAGGAACAAATTATGTTTTTTGGACCATCACTGGTTTAGGATTGAAAGTATTTACTTTGGAGCAATTTGCGTTCATTGCCCGCATGGTCAACTACCTGCTGTATTCCATACCGCTCAGTAAAATTTTCAAGAAACTCGAATTTGGCAATCTGGCCATGATACTTCTAATACAAGTATTGTTTCTAAAACAGGAATATATGGCTGGGGAGTGGATCTGGAAGGGCTTTGAAGGAAAAACCCTGGCCTACATTTTCATTTTTTGGTCAATACTTAAGGTTTACGAATCCAAACTATTACATGCCAGCATATTAGCAGCTGTAGCTACTTACTGTCATGTTTTAGTTGGGGGGTGGTTTTTTATAGGAATTTTCGGATACATGATCTGGACTGAAGGGCTCTCTCAAAAGACTTTACGATCAGTGCTAATATATACAATCATCACTGCTCCTTTTATCGGCTTCCTGGTGATTCATTTACTTGGGGGTGAAATAATTCAACATGAACCTTCAGCAGACTGGATATATGTTTTTTACCGAAACGCCCACCATTTGGTTCCTACAATGAAATCCAGGTTTTGGGAACATAATTGGATGTATATCATTCTTATGATCTGTGTGGTATTTGGTGCATTATTATTTAAAGCAAAGGATAAGGACATCAAAATCACCTCAAGGTTGGCGGCTGTTTTCAGTACGATCATTTTGGTAGCAATAGTAGTGTCCTATGTTGACCAGAACGGTGTGTTTTTGAAATATTACTTGTTTCGTATGACTACCATTGTTCTATTCTTCACACTGATCCTTTTTGTGCTATTGGTTAACGGAAAGTTTAATTTTTTTAACCATGCGTTCGGTATCTGTATTACAGCCATTTTGTGTATTCTTTTGATATTCACTGGTGCAAAGAGGAACATGAAAAACTGGTTACCAGATGAGCGGTTAGCAAATTACGCTGAGTTCGTGAAATTTGTTAGAGATCATTCCTCTCCGGCAGACAGGTTTTTATTTGTTGGGTACAATGACAAAAATGAAAATGTTCAGTTCATTGCGGACACTAACAGAGACCGGGTAGTATCTTATAAAATGGTACCGGAAGGTGATGACGCAATCATCCACTGGTATAAAAGAATCAAAGAGAGGGAACAATTCAAGCAACAACCCACCTTAAGTTCTCCGATTATTACCAATTATGGCGTGACTCATGTCGTTTCAAAGAACCCTCTTGATCTAAAAATTGATCCCCTTTTTAGCAATTCTAACTACTATGTATATCTGGTAACTACTAACTAAATTCCAGTTGTCAAAATGCTTTGGACTACTTTCGGTTGAATTGATTCGAGTGGATGCCTGGAGGCCAATGCTTCACTGATTGATTAGCACAAAAAAAACCGCCCTGGGATTCCCAAGGCGGTTCAAATATCTATTTAATAGAAGTTTCTATTCCTTTAATTTCTCAACTTCTTTCTTTACTTCTTCTTCGGTACCCTGAACGGTTTTCACAACTGTCTCTCCATTTTTGGTTGTTGTGATGGTAGCCGTCACCTGATCATCTCCCTCGGTAGATACTTTTTCCATCTTCACTTCGATCTTCTGACTAACTTCAGTAGCAGGAGTGCCGTGCGAACCACTTCCGTACATTTCACCTAATATAGGCGCAATAACCAAACCAACTAAACAAGTCAGTTTTATCAGAATGTTCATTGAAGGACCTGAAGTATCTTTGAAAGGGTCCCCAACTGTATCACCCGTTACTGCTGCTTTGTGAGCATCAGAACCTTTGTAAGTCATTTCCCCATCGATCATCACACCAGCTTCAAATGACTTCTTTGCATTATCCCATGCACCACCGGCATTGTTCTGGAAAATTGCCCAAAGCACACCTGAAACAGCTACTCCAGCCATATAACTTCCTAACGCTTCCGGTCCCATGGCAAATCCAATGATCACTGGCGTAACTATGGTAATTGCACCTGGTAACATCATTTCCTTGATGGCAGCTTTAGTAGAAATGTCAACACATTTACCGTATTCAGGTTTTCCAGTACCTTCCATGATACCGGGTATTTCCTTGAACTGTCTTCTTACTTCTTTCACCATTTCCATGGCTGCTTTACCTACAGAATTCATGGCCAGGGCAGAGAAAACTACCGGAATCATACCTCCAATAAATAAGGCAGCTAAAACATCAGCTTTAAAAATGTTGATTCCGTCAATTCCTGTGAATGTCACATAAGCAGCAAACAGCGCCAGAGCTGTCAAAGCTGCAGAGGCAATTGCAAATCCTTTTCCTACTGCTGCAGTTGTATTTCCAACAGAATCCAGAATATCAGTTCTTTCTCTTACCTCTTTTGGTAGCTCACTCATTTCTGCAATACCACCGGCATTATCAGCAATTGGTCCGAATGCATCGATTGCCAACTGCATGGCAGTGGTAGCCATCATAGCAGAGGCAGCAATACCCACACCGTAGAATCCAGCAAGCTCATAAGAACCCCAAATTGCACCTGCAAACAATAAAATTGGCGCAAACGTAGAAATCATTCCTGTAGCCAATCCTGCGATGATGTTAGTCGCTGCTCCAGTAGATGATCTGTTTACAATATCTAAAACCGGCTTTTTACCTAATCCGGTATAATATTCAGTGAAATATGAAATGGCACCCCCAACAATTAGTCCAATGATCACTGCGCCAAATACGTGCATTGGCGTAATGGTCTTAAGTCCTTCCCCGAAGAAATTCATGTTCATTTCTCCTGGAAGCAATAAGCCTATAACAAAATAAGCTGCAATTCCTGTAAGAATGATTGCACTCCAGTTACCTTTATTCAATGCCGCCTGAACCTGAGGTTCTTTTGCATCATTGCTTTTGATCCTGATAAAGAATGTACCCATGATAGAGAATACAATACCCAAACCTGCAATTACGAGTGGCAATAAGATCGGACCTACTCCATTAAATTCGTCTGTGATTGATCCACCCATATCTCTGATCAGGTAGTTACCAAGCACCATTGATGCCAATACTGTAGCTACATATGATCCAAACAGGTCTGCTCCCATTCCGGCAACATCTCCTACATTGTCTCCCACATTATCAGCAATGGTAGCCGGGTTTCTGGGATCATCTTCTGGAATTCCTGCTTCTACTTTACCTACAAGGTCAGCTCCAACATCTGCAGCTTTTGTATAGATACCTCCACCTACTCTTGCGAATAGTGCAATAGATTCTGCTCCAAGAGAGAATCCCGCCAACGCTTCAAGTACCATGGTCATGTCGTCATTACCAGTCCAGGTACCACCCATGAACATCTGGAATAGTAGGATGAAAATCAAACTAAGCCCAAAAACGGCTAAACCAGCCACGCCAAGCCCCATTACAGTACCACCTGTAAATGAAACCTTTAATGCCTGTGGAAGGCTTGTTCTTGCAGCTTGCGTTGTTCTAACGTTAGCAGCAGTAGCGATTCTCATTCCAATGTTCCCTGCTAATGCTGAGAAAAAGGCACCAATAACAAACGCAACTACGATAAACCAGTGAGTTGTTTCAACGATCTGTGAGATCACTCCAAGTAAAATACCTGCAACAACTACAAAAATGGCTAATACTCTATACTCTGCTGATAAGAAGGCTAGTGCTCCTTCTCTGATATGGTCTGCAAGGCCTTTCATTTTCTCTTCACCGGCATCTTGCTTATTGACCCATTGTGACTTAAAGAACATCACAACAAGTCCTACCAAACCAAGGACAGGAACCAAATAGATGATATTACTCATTTGATTATATAAATTTTAAGGGTAAATCTGAAAATCAAGTGTTTACTCCAACTTTTGTTTTCAGCTTAATTCAACACATTTAAAAAAACAGGTTGCAAAGATAGAACAACCTGTTAATTATAAAAATATTGAATCAAATATTAGCTAACCCGTTGATTTCCTTAGAGAAAGCGCAATATCAAATGAATATTTAGATCAACCTAAAAGTTAGTCGCTGGTCTTGGTATTGATATAATTGAGGAATTCAGTTTTGATGGCTTCATCTCTGAATTTTCCATTGAAGTATGCCGTTCCTGTCCGACTATTGGTATCGTTTACTCCTCTTGAAGACACGCACATGTGTGAAGCATCCATCACTACTGCTACATCGTCTGTATCAAGAGATTCCATCAGGTCTTTCGCAATCTGAACGGTTAGTCTCTCCTGAACTTGTGGCCTTTTCGCATAATACTGAACAATACGATTGATCTTGGAGAGTCCAATTACTTTTCCACTGGAAAAATAAGCTACATGAGCTTTGCCATAGATGGGCACAAAATGATGTTCACAATGCGAATAAAAGGTGATGTCCTTCTCCACCAGCATTTGATCATAATTGTACTTATTCTCAAATAGTCTTACATGAGGTTTGTTCTTGGGGTTTAGTCCACTGAATACTTCCTGAACATACATTTTTGCGACCCTCATCGGAGTGCCTTTCAAACTATCGTCAGTGAGGTCCAATCCAAGAATTTGCATGATTTCTTTGAAGTGTTTGGCAATCAGTTCCATTTTCAACTCATCGTCAACCTCAAATGCATCGGGTCTCATGGGCGTATCATGCGCAGACCCTACATGATCATCACCAAATGGATCGAATTGCTCTTCTTTGTTATCTGTGCTCATATTCTCAGGATGGATATTCGACATAATTTCTTTCCGTTTCGTACAAGGTAATTTTCAGTTCATAATCCTTATTGATCTTCTCCCTAAGGATTCGGTAGATCACTATAACTATGTTTTCGGCCGTTGGGTTTAAACTTTTAAATTCTTCCGTATCCAGGTTGAGGTTTTTATGATCAAACCGGTCCAACACCTGTTCCTTGATCAAATCACTCAACAACTTCATGTCATATACATAACCTGTTTCAGGATTGATCTCTCCTGTCAGTCGTACGATAAGCTCGTAGTTGTGTCCGTGATAGTTGGGATTGTTACATTTCCCAAACACTTTTTCGTTCATCTCATCACTCCAGTCTGGATTGTGTAATCGGTGTGCAGCATTGAAATGTTCTTTCCTGAAAACGGATACTTTCATATTAAAACCCTAATGTCACTGAAAAGTTCAGCAAACATAACCATAACGCGGCTGTTTAATAAATAGTTGGTTAGGTCTAAACAAAATATGATTAAGAAAAAGTTTGATGTAGGAGTGATTGGTAGTGGCTTAGGGGCCCTTTCTGCTGCCTGTCTGTTGGCCCGGGAGGGAATGAAAGTTGTGGTACTTGAACAAAATTATTTGCCGGGAGGATGTACCAGCAGTTACTGGAGAAAAGGATTTGTCTGGGAAACAGGTGCTACAACTCTGGTAGGAATGGATGAAAACATGCCGCTAAAGTATTTACTGGACAAATTGAATCTCAATGTTCCAATGAGAAAACTAGCACTGCCGATGCAGGTACATTTAAGTAAGGACAGGGTTTTAAACAAATATCAGAATATCCATCAATGGATAGATGAGGCAGAAACGGTGTTTGGGAAACATAACCAAAGGCCATTCTGGGAATTTTGTTATGAAATCAGCCAATTTGTATGGAAAACGTCTTTAGCCCAACTCACCTTTCCCCCGACCAAACCAAACGATTATTTGCAATTGTTAAAAAATCTGAAATGGGACCAATTGAAATATTCACGCTATTCCTTGTTATCCATGGAAGACTTGTTGAGAAAATATGGGTTATGGGAGAACAGCAATTTTGTTCAATACGTGAATGAACAACTTCTGATCACCGCTCAGAACCAGGCACATGAAGTCAATGTACTTTTTGGGGCCACAGCACTTTGCTACACTAACTACAGCAATTATTACGTAGATGGAGGATTGATTAATCTCGTTAACCCATTGGTAGAATTTATAAGGAGTAATGATGGAGAAATAGTACTGAGAAACCCGGTTCGAAAGATTTCTAAAAAAGAACATTATCTCATTGAATCAAAAAACTCCAGTTATGAAACTAAATACCTGATCTCTGGTCTGCCATTAAATGACACTTTAAATCTTTATCAAAATAGAGGTTCTAAAATCAGTCATAAAGCCATGTCCAGTGAGCAGCTAAACAGTGCTTTTCAAATGGGGATCGGATTCAAATCAAAAAAGGATTTTGAAAGTATCCACCACCAAATCCACTTACAGGAACCACTTGCTGGTATCGGTTCAAATAGCATATTTGTGAGTCTTAATCATAGCGATGACCTGTCGAGGTGTGATCTGGAAAATAGCAGAGTGGCTTCCATCAGCACCCATTTGCCTGATCCGGCTAACACCAGCGTTTCAAAATCAGTCATTGAAAATCAAATAATTGAGACTCTGGAAAGACATGATTTTTTAAACCGAAACGACATCATCTACCAACATTCCTCAACGCAGCAATCATGGAATAAATGGACAGGCAGAAGCTTTGGGTTTGTAGGAGGATACCCCCAGTATAAAAGCATCAAGCCGTGGCAGATGGTGGATGCACGGCTCGACAGACAGAAAGCATATATATGTGGTGACACCACTTATCCCGGGCAGGGAATACCCGGGGTGGTATTAAGTGGAATCATTGCGGTAGAAAAACTGACCAATGATTGGTTATGATGCGCCTTTTCACCTCGTCATACATTACCTGACCAACAGATCTTGAATCACTTTTTGCCAATTCTCTGGCGGCATCCAATCCGATCTCCTCCCTGTATTGCAGCAGTGACCGGTTTTTTACAGAAGCTATCGTATCATAACCAATGTTATTCATTTGAAGTCCTGTCTTAAAATGATATAATAGTTCAGCCCATGCTGAAGGGGTCCATATCACAAATGACAAATAAATTGGGGTGATGACCCATGAAAATCCGGAATTACCAAACATTAGTGCCTGCATTTTCATTTCATCCGGAGGAGTGACATTGTACCCCAGTATCACGTGTTTCAGGTCATGAGCTTCATACCACGGGACGAGATTCAGGCCATTCCGATCCAAAAAAAGATGCAATTCCTTCCCAATGGTGCCATTTTCACAATTTTGAAGTGCCAGCTGCTCTAGTTTCACTCTTTTCCTGTCTCCAAATAACCGCAGTACCGAAATACACACCTTTAGCTGATGCTGAAAAAACCAATAAGCTACAGTTCTTCTTAATTCAATTAATCGAATCGCGATATCCTTCATCATGAATTGGATTTGGTAGTTGGGACCTTCAGTTCATACCAGTTGACATTTCTGGAGAAGTACATGACCATCACCAGTGTAATGAAGAGACCTATACTTCCTATGAGTAAGCTAAAGTCCTGAGATTGAAGGATGATAAAGATGAAGAAATACACCAGGGACAAAAAACCTCCCATAGAAAGTCCTCGTTTGGTACTTCCAAAAATTGCTATGGAATAACCCGTAATAGAAGCCACAATCACGATGGCTGCAATTCCATAAGCCAGGTTGAAAGCAATATATTCCGACATGGATAGTAACAGCGTGTAGAAGATAATCAAGGCCAGTCCTACTATTCCATATTGAACAGGGTGTATTTTTTTCTTTCCCAATACTTCCACCAAAAAGTAGGTAATGAAGGTTAGAAAAAGAATAAGGAGCGCATACTTGGCAGAACGGGTCGACTTCTGATATTCATTTGCCGCAATGAAAAGGTTTACACCAAAATGTGAGTCTGTTAACTGGTATTCCGCCCCTTTCCATTGTTGTGGATAAGATCTGTTAAGATTCAGTACACTCCAGTTGGCAACAAAACCATTTTCTGACACCTCCCTGCTTTCTGGCAACTGATCCCCTGTAAAACTTGGATCGGCCCAAGGTGACTTCAATTGCACTTTAGTCTCAGCGCCTACCGGAATGAAAGACACATTAGAACTGCCGTTGATTTTGAGATCAAAACTAAATGCGTAATGCTTTTCCTCTTCGAAAGCAACAGGAGTATTCAAACCTTTTTGCATCACATGCCTGGCTGATAATCCAGGTTCAAAAGGCAGTTTCCTCCCATTCCAATCCAATAGCATGCTCTCTTTTATCCCTCTGAGGTCAGAAACACTAAACTGCAATTGTGTCTCATTCCAAATAACATCCTGCGGGTCAATGTTTAGTTTGGAAAAATCCGGTTTTAAAAACTGACCAGAGATATTCATAGTAGACTGATACACTATCACTTCATGAATACCTCTGTATCTGGACTCTGGTGCCAGTATTCCATCGATGAATAGTTTTTCCGGAAGGAAGTAAGCATATTTCTTTACTTTCCTGATCTCTTTCTCGATTCTTTCATAAGACCAATAAGGTACAGCCACAACCGGGCCCATGATCATTTGCTCCAGCCCCCATTTTGAGCTAATATCCAACTCTGCTTCATTTCTCAATCCCTGACGCTCGTATATCAGGCTTTCAATGCTTGATTTTGGGATCAGCAGTACCAGCATGACAATACCTATGGAGATCAGCTTAAGTGTAACCGACCCTTTAATTGAATTTCTAATTTGATTGAATTGACTTTCCATTTTGATATATTTAAAAGTACTTTGTATTTCAAAGTATATTGATAAAAAAAATTACTTTCCTTGTTTTAGCATGCTTTCCAAAGCACTCAGGTGGTTCTTGAAAGCTGTTTTGCCTAATTTGGTTGCGGTATATTTCGTTTTTGGTTTTCTTCCGACAAAAAGTTTTTCCATGGCGACATACTCTAATTTCTCCAGGGCTTTCAGGTGGCTTGCCAGGTTGCCATCAGTAATGGCCAGGGATTCCCTGAGTGTTGTAAAATCCTGACTATCCTCCATCATCAGCAATGACATGATACCCAGTCGCACCTTGCTTTCAAAGGCCTTATCCAGATGTTCGAACCAGTTTTCCATCACATCTGTTTATTTTCTGTCGTATTTGAAATGCATAATTGTGCCATAGACTATATGTCCCACACCAAATCCCAGGGCCCAATATAATATTCCATATCCAATAACGTGTAGCGCCAGCAGACCCAATATCACCTCTACAATCCCAAGGCTTCTGATATCTGAATAGGTGTATTTGCTGGCGTTAATCAAAGCCAGACCATAAAAAATCAAAGTAAAGGGAGCTATGAATCCGATATATCCTTTATTTAATAATATCAGGATAGCGATCCCACCCACTGCAAGGGGAATCATAAGATTGATGATCAGGCGAACAGTTAATTTATTCAGTATTTTTTCATTATTAGCTTTGGCCTTCCTCATCGTGAGCAGAGCTCCTGTTATTAAAGTTACGATGAGGGTCACTATACCAAGTGTAATCAGAAATGTCCTGGTTTCGGCATTATCATAAAGTACTCTTGGAAACTTATCAATATCTGTATACACGTAGAAATATGCGATACCTGCACAAACTAAGGCATAAACACCAGCCAAAATACCAGACAGGCCACTTAGGGAGACAAACCGCGATGATCGTTCCATCAGCCCTCTGATTTCTTTCAAATCTTCCAGATATTCTTGTTCTGTTTTCATAATCAAAAAGTACTTTGCGCTTCAAAGTAAAGATTTTTTCATTAATTATCCAAAGGCATTGAACCCTGCGATGACCATAAACGTTATTTTTTTTTGAATTTTGAATGATAGGCCGTTGTTTTACGGCAACAAAAATTTAGGATCCTGTGGATATCAAGGAAATAGAACAAAAAATTACCGAGTACAAGGCAGAAGGAAAAAAGTTATTTACTACTTCTTCCTTTCAAACACATAGTTTGGTAATGCTCCACATCATCAGTAAGATAGACAATACTATTCCTGTATATTTTATCAATACTGGTTATTTATTTCCCGAGACGGTGGCATTTCGGGATGAGATTGGTGAGAAATTTGGTCTTACCATCATTGATTTAAAACCTGGCACTCCAAAATTCATGCAGCGTGATGCCAATGGAAAACTATTGTTCACCACGGATCCTGACTACTGTTGTTATTTAAATAAGACTCAACCTATGGAAACAG
The DNA here is from genome assembly GCA_965243755.1 of Cyclobacteriaceae bacterium. Lineage (GTDB taxonomy): Bacteria > Bacteroidota > Bacteroidia > Cytophagales > Cyclobacteriaceae > JANSWY01. The sequence continues at coordinate 604,390 of CBDEVW010000004.1, read as the reverse complement.
TTTTGGCCTCATTTGACATTTGGATCAATGGGGTACGTGCGGACCAAAGTGCTGTACGAAAAGCCATGAAGGTTGAGCAACCCGCCCCATTTGGTACAACAAGATTTCATCCTATGCTCGATTGGGATAACCGACGAATTTTTCAGTACATTCGCGAAAATGATTTGCCAAGACATCCATTGGATAGCAATGGCTACCTGAGTATAGGATGTGAGCCCTGTACCAGAAAACTTGACCCGGAAATGTCTGAGAGAGAGGCCAGATGGTATGGTCTCAACAAGGTTGAATGTGGATTACACACCGATCTTGTCAGCAAGTAAACCAATCAGGTAATTATTTAATTTTGAAAAACTTATGAAGGTTTTATTAACCGGTGGAGCAGGTTACATTGGCACAGAACTGACCAAGTACCTGCTTCGAAATCCCCAAGTCAGCGACATAGTAGTTTATGATAATATGAGCACCAGTCACTCCAATTTTTTCCTGGGAGTGAAATATTTTGCTGGTGACAAGTTGAAGTTTATACATGGAGATATTCTTGACAGCCGATTATTAAAAAAGGCCATGAAGGATGTGGATGTAGTCATTCACCTGGCGGCAAAAGTAACCACCCCTTTCGCAAACACTGATGCACACTTTTACGAGCAGGTAAACCACTGGGGTACAGCAGAAGCTGTTTATGCCGCCGAGGAATCTGATATCTCCAAGTTTATCTATATCAGTAGTACATCAGTTTATGGCGCTCATGCTGAACCAGCTACTGAAGAGACCGAACCCACTCCACATACGTTCTATGGTATCAGCAAACTCCGTGGAGAAGAACATATCAACAGGCTAATGGAATTGAAGAATGCCATTGTCCTGAGATGTGGAAATGTCTATGGGTACAGTAAAAGTATGCGATTTGATGCGGTGATCAACCGTTTCATGTTTGATGCCAATTTCAAGAGAAGAATACAGATATTTGGTAACGGTAAGCAATCCAGGGCGTTTATCCACGTCTTTCATCTAGCAGAGATGATCGAGAATGTGATTACTTCTGAAGTACCATCAGGCACTTACAACCTGGTTGACAAGAACCTCCAAATCCTGGATGTGGTAGATATTGTAAAAGAAATCTACCCCGATCTGGAATTTATCTTTACCAATCAACACATGAACCTGAGAGAACTGGTCATCGATCCAAATTCAAAGATTTATAACTACATCAAAAAATTTGAGCCGACAGAGTTGAAGAAAGAACTCATTGATTTTCAGAATGGGTTTGCTTTTTAATACCAATTTCTTAGTTCCTGGTTTTTTTGGCTTCCAGGGCCCTATAAACCTGGAATTACTAAGATCCAGGAACTAATAAAATCATTTGGAACTAAGAATTCCCAGTACTAAGAACTTTAAGAATTCTGCAACAGCACCATCCAGGCTTTTTTGAGGTCACCCTGTTCCAGGTATTGCTGAGCGAGTTTGTGCAATTCGATTTCAGCGCCATCCCGGTCTGCATTGAAATGCTCCAATATCGCACTGACCTCAGGTTCTTTTGAAAAGGCTTCAATTTCCTCTTCTGTAGGAAGTTTTTCTACATTGCCAAGTCTCCCCAGGTTATTACCTGTGAGTACTTCGCTCTCTTTGATATGTTGTGGTATTTGATCCACTCCTATTCCTTTCATAGCAATTGGTTTTGGAATTTCGAAAATAGCTTCTCCTTGTGCCCTGCAGTACCAGTTACCCCCCATTCTTGCAACAGCATCCAGTTTGAACGGGTCAATTTTACCCTGGTCATCCAGAATATCATCTGCGATATGCATTCTTTGCACCTCACAAATAACCAGGTTACCGGCTCCTCCTTCCGCTCCCATCGCTTTTACCTCAAGTACTTTGCATTCCATAGAAACTGGTGATTCTTTCACCCTTGGAGGTTTAACAGTTTCTGAGGGAACAGGGGTAAGACCCGATTTAATGAATTCATCTACTCCTTTGTCATATTCTGTGCTGGCAAGGGACATTTGCTCTACGATGGAGTGATTAACAATATTCACCACTACTTCTTTCTGACTTATCGCGTTTTCAAGGGTATGCTTAGTGGTATTGTCCCTTACTCTTCTAGCCGGAGAAAATATTAAAATTGGAGGATTGGCGCTAAAGACATTGAAAAAACTAAAAGGACTAAGGTTCACGTTTCCTTCAGCATCAATTGTACTTGCAAAAGCTATCGGCCGGGGAGCAACTGCTCCTAACAAATGCCCATGCAATTGTCCAACTGGTATGTCTTTAGGGTCTATTGTCATTATTTTGCTGGTTTTATAGTTGTTCTTACTTCTCCGAATCCTATTCTTACCCCATTCTTTTCTGCAAATCCCTTCATGATCACAGTATCTCCGTCGAGAATAAACCTGCGTTCTGTACCATCACTCATTGGGATCGGTTTGGTGCCCTTCCATGCCAGTTCCAGCATAGAACCATATGCGTCCGGATTTTCTCCACTAATGGTTCCTGAAGCATACATGTCACCAACGTTGATGTTACATCCATTCACTGTATGGTGAGCCAGTTGCTGACAAATATTCCAGTACATGTACTTGAAATTGCTGGAAGATACTTTTGTAGCTTCAGCCCCATCAGGTTGAATGTAAACTTCAAGGTTAATGTCAAAATTTTTATTGCCTTCATATTTGAGGTAATCCAATACTTCTGGATCTTGCTTAGGTCCAGGTATCCTGAAAGGCTCCAAAGCATCTAATGTTACGATCCAGGGTGAAATGGAGGAAGCAAAATTCTTTGCAAGGAATGGCCCTAAAGGCACATACTCCCACTTCTGAATATCACGTGCTGACCAGTCATTAAAGATCACAAAACCAAAGATGTGATCTTCTGCATCTTTCACTGAGATGGAGTCTCCCAGTTCATTACCCTTACAAGTGATAAATGCCATTTCAAGTTCAAAATCCAACCTTTTTGTAGGTCCAAATATTGGTTTATCCTGATTGTCTTCTTTGGTCTGTCCTTTAGGTCTGGTCACTGGTGTTCCTGAGATTACGATGGAAGAAGCTCTCCCATGATAACCTACAGGAATATGTTTCCAGTTGGGCAGCAGCGCATTGTCCGGATCCCGGAACATACAACCTACATTGTACGCATGCTGTTCGCTGGAATAAAAATCAGTGTAGTCCCGAACTTTCACCGGCATCAACATCTCCACCTCTTCCATTGGTACAAGTGCAAGGGTACGATCAGCTTTATTATCTCTTAAGTCCGCACAACTTTCCTCAAGCAACTCTGAAATTCTTTTTCTTACCTCACTGGTCTTTGCTCTGCCCAGGCCAATGAAATCATTTAGGTAAGGTTGATTAAAGATACCATTAGGTAAATTCAGTCCATCGAGGTAACCATGTTCCTGAAGAAAAACCAGATCCAGCACATAATCACCAATGGCAACACCTGCACCGGCTTCCAGATACGAAGTTTTGAATACACCAAAAGGCAGGTTTTGTATCGGGAAATCATGATTTTGGGGCACTTCAACCCATGACTTAAGACCAGGATCGTTTGGATTATACATATGTTGTTATTTGAAATAAAAAAACCACTGATGATTCAGTGGTTCGAAATTATTAAAACTTTATTAATTGAGCTATTTCTTTACAACCAATGTGCTGGCAATGATGTCATGTAGGGCTTGTTTCTTTTCGGTAAATGCCGCCATGATGTAGCCAATCATAAAAATAAGTGACGAAATGTATTTTCCGACATACCTTAAGGATGCTTTTAAAAAATCAATTCTTTCACCATTCACGTCTGTCACTTTGATGCCCAAAGCCATTTTGCCAATTGTGGCTTGCCTTGGACCAGATTCCAGCAAAGCAAAATATAACCATCCCAAAACAGCATTAATCAACTGCACAACACCCATTGTGCTGGCAAAAATGCTTACAATAGCAAAAATGTCGTCCTCCGAAACACTTTCATAATCCATGGCCGTAGCGCCTAATCCTATGATCCCCAGGATCGGGGTGACTACCAGTGAAAAAACAAAACCCAGAATGATAAGATCAATTAACCAGGCAACAAACCGCATCCAAAATCCGGCATAATTTGAATCTGACATAATAGAAAAAATTAAAGTTGGTTTCTGTTCAAACTAGGGAAAATTTGGTTTAAATACAATCGTGACTGCCATGAACCTTTACAGAAAAGATTCAAAAACTAATAATTCCCTTACTTATCATGGGCAGATATTTTAGCTTTGCGGATTCAAAAATTAAAAGGTATTAGACAGATGTCCCTGAGTACAAAATATAATCCGGCAGAAGTAGAAGACAAATGGTATCAATATTGGTTGGACAACAAACTTTTCAAGTCCACTCCAAATCCTGATAAAGAGCCATATAGCATTGTTATTCCTCCTCCCAATGTCACCGGAGTACTTCACATGGGACACATGCTGAACAACACCATCCAGGACATCCTGATCAGAAAGGCACGGATGGAAGGAAAAGAAGCATGCTGGGTGCCTGGAACAGATCATGCATCCATTGCCACAGAAGCTAAGGTTGTAAAGATGTTGAGGGAGAAAGGCATCAAAAAAAGTGACCTATCCAGAGAGGATTTCCTGAAGCATGCGTGGGATTGGAAAGAAAAGTACGGTGGCATTATCCTGGAACAGCTTAAAAAGCTAGGTGCATCCTGCGATTGGGATCGGACCAGCTTTACTATGGATGAGGATTACTATAAAGCCGTAATCCGTGTTTTTGTAGACCTGTACAATAAAGGATACATCTACAGAGGATTGAGAATGATCAACTGGGATGTTGAGGCAAAAACTGCAGTTTCAAATGAAGAAGTGATCTATAAGGAAGGTGGTGAAATATCCATACTTTATAAAGTCAGATACGCCATCAAAGACAGTGAGGAAACGGTTGTAATTGCTACACAACGCCCTGAAACAATCCTTGGCGATACAGCCATTGCTGTCAATCCGAAAGACGATCGGTTCAAACATTTGATTGGTAAAACCGCACTGGTACCTTTTATCAACAGAGAAATTCCAATTATCGGAGATGATTATGTGGAATTGGATTTTGGTACTGGCTGCCTGAAAGTAACACCTGCTCATGATCCCAATGACTATGAAATCGGATTGCGTCACAACCTGAAAGTAATAGATACCATCAATGAAGACGGAACACTTAATGAATTGTGCGAGTGGCCTCCTTACTATGGCATGGAGCGATTCAAAGCGAGAAAAGTTATTGTAAAAGACCTACAGGAAGCAGGTTTGTTGGTTGGAGAGGAAGAGTTCACCACCAGAATTGGTAGATCAGAACGAACAAATACTGTTATCGAGCCTAAGCTGTCGCTACAGTGGTTCATTAAAATGAAGGAAATTTCGCGTCGGGCCCACCAGGCAGTAATGGATGACGAAATATTACTATACCCATCCAAATTTAAGAATACCTACAACCACTGGATGGAAAATGTAAGGGACTGGTGTATCTCAAGACAGTTGTGGTGGGGACAAAGAATTCCAGCCTATTACTACGGTGAAGGAGAGCATGATTTTGTAGTAGCAGAATCGATCGATGAAGCGGTAGCACTGGCAAGAGACAAATCTGGAAATGCCAATCTTCAGGCAAGCGACTTGAAGCAGGATGAAGATGTGCTGGATACCTGGGCTTCTTCATGGTTATTCCCAACCGCAGTTTTCAATGGCTTTAAAGATGAGTATTTTGATAAAGAAACCGGTAAAATCATCGATGGTGCAAACAGTGAACTGGACTACTACTACCCAACAAACACCCTGGTAACTGCACCAGAAATCCTTTTCTTCTGGGTAGCGAGAATGATCATTGCCGGTTACGAATACAAAGGAGATAAGCCATTCAACAATGTCTATCTGACAGGTATTGTAAGGGATAAGCAAAGAAGAAAGATGTCCAAGTCTCTGGGCAATTCCCCGGATCCTTTAGATTTGATCGCGGAGCATGGTGCTGACGCTGTGCGTACTGGTATGTTGTTCTCTTCACCAGCTGGAAATGACCTTTTGTTTGACATTAAGCTGGTTGAGCAGGGATATGCATTTGCCAATAAGATCTGGAATGCGTTCCGACTTGTAAAAGGATGGGAGGTGAAAGAAGGCAAAAATGAAGAAAATGAAATTGCTTTTGAATGGTGTGATTCAATCATCAATAAGGCCATCCAGGAGATTGAGGACCATTTCTCTAAATTTAGAATTTCTGATGCGTTAATGACGCTGTACAAACTGACCAAAGACGATTTCTGCGGTTGGTACCTTGAAATGGTAAAACCAAATTACGGAGACCCAATTGATCAATATACATACGATCAGTCAGTAGCGCTTTTTGAGAAAGTACTTAAGCTTCTTCACCCATTTATGCCTTTCATTACAGAAGAATTATGGCATAAAATCAGGGATAGAAATGAAGAAGACTCATTAATGATTGCCGAATGGCCCAAGCAGGGGAACATCAACGAGAAAGTAATCGGCGAACTTCAGATAGTAACTGAGTCTGTTACAGCCATCAGAAACCTTAGAAATTCCAAAGGAATAAGTCCGAAAGAAATTCTGGAGCTCAAAGTAAAAAGTGACAATACCCCGATGTATCAGCAATATGCAGAAGTCATCAAAAAAATGGCCAATGTCTCTGACATTGAAGTCGTTGCTGAAAAAATAGAGGGAGCATTTACCTTTATCGTGAAGAATGACGAGTTCTTTGTACCTGTAGAGGGCTCACTGGATGTAGAAAAAGAAAAAGAGGAGATTCAAAAGGAAATAGACTACACAGAAGGCTTCCTGAACTCAGTAATGAAAAAGCTGGGCAATGAGAAATTTGTGAATGGCGCTCCTGCCAAAGTAGTGGAAATGGAACAGAAAAAGAAAGCTGACGCTGAAGAGAAAATCAAAAAACTCAAAGAAAGTTTAGCAAATTTGCAGTAATATTGCGACTTCATTACAAATCACCAGGCAAAAATTAGTACTTGACAACCAAAAAGTAATTTTTACTGTCTTTACAAAAATCTAAGTTATGAAAAGTATCGTTTTAGGCATTTGCCTGAGTCTAAGCATGGGAATAGGTGTAAGCGAAGAAGCATTGGTGGGAACCTGGAAACTAAAAGAGATTACAATCAACGGTAATTCTATTCAGGTTCAGGAACCAATAAAGGTCGTATTTGCTACTGAAGGCAAAATTGGTAAGTTCACCGGAAACACTAAGAAAAACCTGTTTTCGGGACTATTTGATCTTAAATCCCGTAAGGAAATAGCCATCAATGGTCTGATGTCAACCAAAATGAAAGATTCAGAATTGTCCAGAGAATTCCTTGTGGCGTTTGAAAAAATGAGTGCTTACCAACTCAATGGAGAAGTACTGGTACTTTCAGATCACTCCAAAAGCAAGTCAATCAAAATGATCAGAGTTGAGGATTAAAACCTGGCTGCTATCAGCAGGTTGAGGTCTTTGTATCTTAAGTTGTACTTTCTTGCCAGGTGTACATTTGTAAGGCTTCCTCTGTGACAATACACGCCTTTCATAAACCACTTGTGACTAAAGATCATATCCTCGACCCCTCCTGAATCTGCAATTTGTAGCAAAATTGGGGTGAATATGTTGCTGAGGGCATTGGTGGCAGTACGCGATACGCGGCTGGCAATGTTTGGGACACAATAATGAATCACGTCATAAGAGGTGAAAACAGGTTTCTTGTGTGTTGTGATAGAGGAAGTTTCAATACAACCCCCCTGATCTATGCTCACATCGATGATCACTGCTCCTGCTTTCATTTGTGATACCATTTCTTCGGTAACGACACAAAGGTTTTTTCCTTTCTCAGCCCTGATGGCTCCAATAACCACATCTGCTTCCACCAAAGACTTAGTCAAAGCGGCATTATCAATGGTAGAAGTATGGACCTGGTGCCCAAGGGCATGTTTTAATCTTCTCAGTTTGTAAACGTGATTGTCGTAAACAGCTATATCTGCACCCAATCCCAATGCGGCCCTGGCAGCATATTCAGCGACTGTTCCAGCCCCAAGGATGACCACTTTTGTTGGCGGAACACCAGTTATCCCCCCCAGAATGATACCCTGACCAATCGTACTATTGCTCAAATACTCCGCAGCGATCAACATCACGGTACTTCCTGCAATTTCGCTCATTGCCCGAACTAAAGGCAAACCACCTACCTTATCCTCAATGAATTCATATGCAAGCGCGGTAATTTTTTTCTTATTCAGGGCAATGATAAAATCAGTAGTCTGACTGCCCGATTGAAAGGCTGAGATAACCGTTATCCCCTCTTTCATCAATTCGATTTCTTCCAGAGTGGGAGGTTCAACTTTCAGAACAATATTGGCTTGAAAAATCTCCTTATTATTATAGACAATCTTTGCTCCTGCTTCGCTGTACTCCTGATCAGAATAATTAGAAGAAACTCCAGCCCCGGTTTCTACCCATACTTTGTGACCATTGCTGGTAAGCACTCCCACGGATTCCGGCTTAAGGGACACCCTGTTTTCCTGATGTGAAGTCTCTTTTGGCACACCTATGAATAGCTCACCCTTGCTTTCCTTCAATTTAACTAACGCTTCCTGCGGATAAAGTGCTCCTTTCGCAAGAGATTCTACTTCGGACTTAATTTTCTCCACCATGTGGTATTATGGATAATATACGTTGGTTATTATCCCCTAATTTAATATTTATTTCCAGGTAATCATCAGGAATTAGTGAAGGGATTCTTTCGGGCCATTCTACTAGGCACAGATCTCCAGAGTAAAAATACTCATCCAATCCTATATCAATGGCTTCCTTTTGGTCCTCAATCCTGTAAAAATCAAAATGATAGATGGTTTCATCAGTTGAGGTCCAGTATTCATTTACAATGGAAAATGTGGGACTGCTAATATTATCAACTACATCTCTGGCACCACATATTTCTTTGATGAGTGTAGTCTTCCCTGCTCCCATTTCACCATAAAACAACCAGATATTGTAATCGCCATATTCTTCAAGCAATTTCCTGGCAGTACTAGGCAACTCACTTAATTCACGAACTGTCAAATTCATTATTTCGGATCTAATGTAACTATTGGCACTATGATTTCCTCCAGGCTTATGCCTCCATGCTGAAAGGTATCTTTATAATAATTGACGTAATGGTTGTAATTATTCGGATAGGCAAAGAAGTAATCTTCAATGGCGAATGCATAGGAGGTAGACACATTCACTTTGGGCAAAAACAATGATTCTGGCTTTTTGCAACTGAATACATTCTCATCCTTAAAAGCCAGGTTCTTGCCCTGCTTATAGCGAAGGTTTGTATTGGTATTGCGGTCACCAACAATTTTAAATGGTCGTTTTACCCTAATTGTACCATGATCGGTGGTAATCACTACTTTCACCTTTTGTGATGCCAGTGCGGTTAATAGATCGTAAAGCGAGGAGTGAGTAAACCACGACATGGTTAATGATCGGTAAGCGGATTCGTCTGGAGCAAGTTCTCTTATCATTTGCAGATCTGTCCTTGCATGAGAAAGCATATCGACGAAATTAAATACAATGGCATTCAATTGGTTATTCAAGAGGTTATTGAAATTGTCCAGCAAATTCCTCCCTTCATGAGCCCTGATGATCTTATGATAACTAAACCTCGCATCGATCCTTTCTTTTTTCAACTGCCGTTCCAGGAATTCACTTTCGTAGTTGTTCTTCCCTTCATCCACGTCCTCTCCTACCCATATGTCAGGATGATATTTTTCCATTTCACTAGGAAGCATGCCTGAAAAAATGGCATTTCGGGCATAAGCTGTTGTAGTTGGCAGAATGGAATAGTAAAAATCTTCAGAAGTGATACTAAATAGGTTAGCCACCTCTGGTTCAATAATTTCCCACTGATCGTATCGTAGATTATCAATAACAATAAAAAATACAGGTTCCTCACCTAGCAACGGGAAAACCTTTTTTGACATCAGGTTGTGCGACATTACGGGTCTCCTGATATCCGGATCATTCAACCAATCCTCATAATTTTCCTGAATAAACCGGGAAAAATAAGCATTAGCCTCAGCCTTCTGATCTTTAAGGATGTCAGCCATACTCTTGTCCTGAGAATTGTCTATTTCTATGTCCCAGTAAACCAGTTTTTTATAAATCTCTGCCCACTCCTCAAAATCCATATCATCTGAAAAAGCCATACTCAGTTTCCTGAAATCCTGCTGATAGCCCATATTGGTCTTCTCCGCAATGATCCTGCGATTATCCAATATTTTCTTGATAGACAGGAGTATCTGATTGGGGTTTAAGGGCTTGATGAGATAATCGGCAATCTTTGCCCCTATTGCCTCTTCCATAATGTATTCTTCTTCACTTTTAGTGATCATCACCACCGGAATATTGGGATGCGTCGATTTAATATAATTGAGGGTTTCCAAACCGGTCATCCCTGGCATATTCTCATCCAGAAACACAATATCAAAGGTACTGTGATCAATTTCCTGAAGGGCATCTGCACCACTATTCACCGGCGTTACATCAAATCCTTTGTTATTGAGAAATAAAATATGTGGTTTGAGCAAGTCAATTTCATCGTCGGCCCAGAGAATATTATAGTTTTGCATGTAGGAATATCTAACTTTAGATTGAAAGTAAAAATAAAAGGAACAGATTTTGAATAAAAAGAAAATCTTCAATGATCCTGTATACGGGTTCATAACGATCCACAGCGGATTAATATTTGATATCATCAATCATCCTTACTTCCAACGATTAAGACGGATCAAGCAACTGGGTTTAACTGAATTTGTTTACCCCGGAGCACTTCATACACGATTTCACCACGCCCTGGGCGCTATGCACCTGATGACCCTAACGCTGGATAACCTGAGAAGCAAAGGACATGACATCAGCAATGAAGAATATGAAGCTGCACTGGTGGCTATCTTATTACATGATATTGGTCACGGCCCGTTTTCGCACACCCTGGAGTTTAGTTTACTAAAGGGCATTAAACATGAGGACATCTCGGTGAGGATGATCAAGAGGCTAAATGATCAGTTTAATGGCGCACTGGACCTGGCCATAAAAATATTCACCGGCTCCTACGAACGCCCATTTTTACATCAACTGGTTTCCAGCCAGCTGGATGTAGACAGGATCGACTACCTGAAGCGGGACAGTTTCTTCACCGGAGTTCAGGAAGGAACGATTGGTGCAGACAGGATCATCAAAATGCTCAACCTGGTGAATGACGAAATAGTGGTAGAAGAAAAAGCCATCTACAGCATTGAAAACTTCCTGAGTGCCCGAAGACTGATGTATTGGCAGGTATATCTACACAAAACCTCCGTAAGTGCAGAGAGAATGCTCATTGAGACGATCAAACGTGCCCGTAAACTAACCGAACAAGGTATAGACCTGCCTGCTACACCTGCTTTCAAGTTTTTCCTGGAGAGAAAGATCACGGTTGAGGATTTTCTGGAAGATCCTGATATCATAGAGGTATTTGCTTTACTGGATGACAATGACATCTGGGGAGCCTTAAAATTCTGGTCGACACATGAGGACAATGTGCTGTCGTTGCTCAGCGAAATGTTGCTCAACAGGCAGTTATTTCAAATTTCGCTGGACAATGAAGAACACGCCTCCAAACACATTGACCAATTAGTCAGAAGTGTTGCTAATAGGTACGAGCTTAATGAGGAAGAAGCAAAATACTTTGTAGGCAAAGGGAAAATTAGCAATTCCGCCTATGTGAGCAAAGGGCAGTCGATTAATATACTGACCAAATCAGGGAAGATTGTGGATGTCGCCCAGGCCACCGACCTTCCCAACATCAAAGCCATGAGCAAAATCGTGACTAAATATTACCTCTGTTGGCCTAAAAGCATTCGGGTTTAAACAGCAATTAAAAAGGCAAAAAGGCCTAACCAAATTAATGCTATATTGGCCATCGCCATATGAAGAGGAAAATATAAATTTGCAATCGATTTTTCAGGCTTACTATGAACTTACACCAACATACGATCAAGCAAAAAGTCACGCTATCTGGCGTTGGGTTACATACCGGAGTGGACGTGAATATGACGTTTGTGCCGGCAAAACCTAATCATGGGATCAAGTTTCAACGTATTGACCTGGAGGATCAACCAATCGTGGAGGCTGATGTAGATCATGTGGTGGATTTATCCCGAGGGACCACTCTGGAAAAGAATGGTGCCCGCATCAATACCGTAGAGCATACTTTAGCCGCACTGGCTGGATTGCAAATCGATAACATTTTAATTCAACTTGATGGACCGGAACCACCAATAATGGATGGTAGCGCCATTAAATTCATAGAAGCCCTGGAGCAAGTGGGGCTTGAAGAACAAAATGCACAAAGAAATTTCTTTGAAGTTCCGGAAGGTATATTCTATCAGGATAAAACCCGGGATGTGGAAATCGCCGCACTTCCCTTGGATGATTATCGAGTAACCGTCATGGTAGATTACAAATCTCCGGTTCTTGGCAGTCAGCATGCTTCACTGAATGACATCAGCGACTTCAAAGAGGAAATTGCCGCCAGTCGAACTTTCTGTTTCTTGCATGAGTTGGAGATGCTTCACAAAAATGATCTGATCAAAGGTGGTGACCTGAACAATGCGATTGTGATCGTAGATCGTAAGATTGAGGACCATGAAATGGATGATCTGGCCAGGCTCTTTAATAAAGAAAGGGTAGATATCCGGGAAGAAGGCATATTAAACAACGTAGAGCTCCGACACAGCAATGAACCTGCCAGACATAAACTTCTTGATGTGGTTGGTGACCTGGTACTGGTGGGACAACCCCTCAAAGCACAGATTCTTGCGGCCAGACCCGGACATGCTGCCAACATTGCATTTGCCAGAAAAATCAAAAAGCTGATACAGGAAACATCCAACCTGAGTGTTCCTGCCTATGATCCCAAGTTGCCTCCTGTGATGGACATCAACAGCATCTCCAAAATATTACCTCACAGGTATCCATTCCTTTTGATTGATAAAATATTTCACCTGGATGATGAGCAGGTGGCCGGAGTGAAGAATGTGACAGCCAATGAGCCATTCTTTCAGGGGCATTTCCCGGGCAATCCCGTGATGCCTGGTGTACTGCAGGTAGAGGCGATGACTCAGGTGGGTGGCATTCTTGTCCTCAGCACCGTTCCTGATCCGGAAAATTACTGGACATACTTTACCGGCATTGAAGGATTTAAATTTCGAAAAATGGTGATCCCGGGAGATACACTGGTAATCAGATGTCAATTGCTCGCTCCTATTCGCCGGGGATATGCTAAAATGAAAGGGCAGGGCTATGTAGGCAATCAGTTGGTCTGTGAAGGCACCATGACTGCTGTGATCGTTAAAAAAGACCAATGACCCAACTTCAGGCCAACATACATCCCGAAGCACAAATTGCACCTGGTGTGGTCATAGCGCCATTCGCCACCATCGAAAAGGATACGATCATTGGTGAGGGAACCTGGATCGGGGCGAATGCGGTGATCAATGAAGGTGCCCGAATAGGTAAAAATTGTAAAATATTCCCGGGGGCCGTGATAAGTGCCATCCCACAGGACATGAAGTTTGCCGGAGAAGTGACCACTGCAGAAATCGGGGACCACACTACGGTGAGGGAGTTTGTTACCATCAGTCGAGGCACTGCAGATAAATATAAAACTGTAGTTGGCAAGCATTGTCTCATCATGGCCTATGCACACATTGCTCATGATTGTGTAGTTGGTGACCGGGCAATCATTGGCAATGCGGTACAAATGGCAGGACATTGCATCATCGATGAATATGCTATTCTGAGTGGCATGACCGCCGTACATCAATTCAGTAAAATCGGGGCACACGTAATGGTTTCCGGAGGATCACTGGTAAAAAAAGATGTACCACCTTACAGTACCGCTGGTCGGGAGCCCATCAGTTTTTGTGGCGTTAATTCTATTGGCCTGAAACGTCGTGGGTACAGCACAGAGAGAATCGAAGAGATCCAGGAGATCTATCGCATAATTTATCAAAGTGGCCTGAACATTTCCCAGGCATTGGAAAAAATTGAGACTTCCATACCTGAGAATAAAGAAAGAAACCAGATCATTGAATTTATCCGTCAATCAGACCGTGGCATTATGAAAGGCATGACTGAATGAAGATCACTGCAAAAAATATCACCAAACGCTTTGAGAACGAGTGGATCGTGAAAGATTTCAGTTACAGCTTTACTCCAGGCTCGAAAACAGCGATTGTGGGGAATAACGGTAGTGGCAAGAGTACCCTGTTAAAGGTCTTGACTGGTTTGATGCTGCCCAATAAAGGAGCGGTCATTTATGAAAGAGATGAAAAAGTCATTGCACCCGAAGAGGCTGTACCGTATTTATCTTTTTGTAGCCCGGCACAGGAGCTGATCGAAGAATTTAGTTTGCTGGAATTATTGAAGTTTCATTTCAAATTCAGGAAACCCTATGAAGGCGCGTCGGTTGAGCAAATGTTGGAGGAGATGTATTTTCATGACAGTCGGAAAAAGCTGATCAAACATTTTTCGTCAGGCATGAAACAACGATTAAAGTTAGGACTGGCCGTATTTACGGATGCGAGTGTGGTGATGTTGGATGAGCCCACTACCAATATGGATGAGACTGGTATTAAATGGTACAGGGATAAAATACTAAAGTTACTGGATGGGCGTTCTGTGATCATATCTTCCAACCAAAACCATGAATACGAATTTTGTGAAAACCACATCCGTCTACAGGATTTCAAACCCTACGCAAAAAACAGTTGATAGTTAGGTATAAATTTCAAAAAGTTATATTTTTGGTTTCAGAGGAATGTTAAAATTTTAATCTAACAACAAACAACGATGAAAAAATTACTTTTAAATTCACTCACAACAGCATTTTTTCTTTCCCTGGTACTTGTAATTTCTTGCGGTAAAGGTGGCGATGATGAGCCCGATACTACTCCTGAGGAAGTGCAATTTGCCAAATTGGAAGGTACCTGGACATTAACGTCAGTTACCAATAACACCAATCAGGTATCCGGCTGGGATGGATTTGAACTCACTATTAGCGGTTCTGCCTCTAATGTTCAGTTTTCAACCAATGGTGCAGGTGGAAATGGTACTGTTCAACCTGAGGGCACAACAGACGTATGGCCAGGAAGCGGCACTTTGATATTTAGCAACGCTGATGAGGTTAGGGAAATGACCAGAGGTGGTATCACATTAAATATTACTGTAAGTGGAGACACGTTGCAAATATCTTTCACTGTAGATACTTCCGGAGGAAGAACTGATGAAGTTGATGGAGATTGGGTATTTAGCTTTCAAAGGAAAGCCTAAAACATAGACTAATTAAAAAATGAATAGAAGGGTGTCTTGAAGAGGACACCTTTTTTTTGTATTGTATCCAACGATCGAATTTCCAGGACATCACAGTTTCTAAATTCCAATTGGTGTAAGGTCATTGAACTTGCTGGTCATGAAAAGTACTATAGGAATAGTTAGGACAAGCCGGATTAACCCTGACCATAAAAAAATACAGCCCACGATCCGCAGACTGTACTTCAACTTGAAACTATCATGGCTCAATAGTTTGGTGGAACATTATGCAGCTACCTGCTCATCGGTATCGCTATCATTGCTGATGTTGATCACAGGAGTTGCAATTTTCTCATAATCCAGCTGTTTTACGAGCTTCTTCAACCGTCTTCCAGGTCTGAACCGAATCTTCGCCCCTTTGATGTTGTCGGAAGTAAAATCTTCGGCTTTTTCTACCCCTTCGCTTTGCAGGGTGAGGTACAAGGTGCCCAGGTTGTTTAAACGCACCGGCCTGCCATGGCTCAACTGGTACTCGATTATTTCAATGAATGTACCCAGGGTCCCCATGATGGTACCATAGTTTAAGTTGGACACTTTGCTGATAAGTTCTGCCAATTCATCAAAACTGACATCATCGCCACTTAATAATTGGGCATAGAACTTTTTTGGGAACGACAAACCCCTTGGGTCCGGTCGCTCAAATACACGATAATTTACGGACATGATATTAAAAATTTAAAAGTGAAAAATAAAATTATATTTGCTAATTCGAATGGTTAACCAAATGATCTACTATTTTATACGGTACATTCCCAACAAAAGATTGGATTAATACTGTTAAAATATGTTAAAAGGTTACCTGTCTGATACAGCACATTTGGTTATGCGAGTATTGAGATTTGAAGGCTTTCAAAAACGACCGTATGTTTTGAAAAAACGACCGGTCATAATGGGTAAAACGACCGGTCATTTCGATCAAAACGACCGGTCGTTTTGGTAGAAACGGCCGGTCGTTTTTAGAGCAAGCACAAAAACCCTCAATACGCTTCATCAAGGGCGTTTTTAGTATTTTCGAAATGGTGTTTGTGACTAAAGCTTCGGTGATTGAGAGATCATTTTGGTATTTAACGCCCTTAAGCAAGGTCGCAATTACATTGCGATCCTAACCTTCCAAGGCATTTGCAATGCCGGAACCTCATTCTGCACTAGAAGTGAATATAGTATCTAACCTTAAGAATTGAATTCCAAATCATTGATTCAAGATGCTAATCGCTGAGATACATAGAGAAGCCAAGAGTTTCAACTGAGAATAAAAACGCTTTGAGCATCTCTGTGGTCCTTTGTGAATCTCTGTGAACAACTTCACTGTACTTGAATAAAGTAATTATACTATATTGGTTGCACAAAAATTTCACAATCCATCAGGTTCACCATATTTCAATGAAAAATTCTATATAATACAGGTTCGAACTATTTATAACCAGAAACGGCAGATGGGAAGATTAAGTGAAACCTGGGGATTAATCCTGGCTATCCTATGTCTCAACACTTTAAGTATTGCTCAAATCGGCAATAAAGGTTATCCGTATATCCAAAATTTCTCCTATGAGTATTATCGGGCCGGTGCACAAAACTGGTGTGTACAACAAGATCAGCGAGGATCAATGTGGTTTGGCAATAATTATGGCCTCCTGGAGTTTGATGGCACCAGCTGGCAGCTGATCATTCAACCGCCCAACAAGACTATTGTGCGATCAATTCATCAAACCACCGACGGGACTACCTACCTTGGTGCTCAAAACGAATTTGGATTCCTGATTTCAAATGCCAATGGTCAGAAAAGGTATCAGTCTTTGACCCCTCAAATACCACCAGCCTACAGGCAATTCAGTGATGTCTGGGAGATTTTTGAAAACCCCAATGGCATCCATTTCCTTACTTCTGAGGCCATTTTCATCCTGAAAAACAATCAGCTAAATGTAATTTCGTCTCAAACAGAGTTGCGGTCCTTCTCGCAGGTGGAGGATAGAATTTTTGTACAGGATGTCAACCTGGATATTTATGAATTAAAGCACAACCAACTTGTTCCATTCATATCCAGAGAAGAAACGAATCATTCATTTATTGTAAAAATATTACCTGTCTCAAACGACCAACTCCTGATGGTCACCCAAAATAATGGGCTCCTCTTTTATCAGGACAAAAAGGTCTTGCATGAAAAAACAGTCATCAACAGTTTCCTCAAGGGTGGTATGATTTACCGGGCCATTCAATTGCGGGACAACTATTTAGCCCTTGGCTCATTTGGAAACGGAGTTTTGATCATGGATGGCAACTACCAACCCGTGCAATACCTGAATAACCAAACAGGATTACAAAGCAATAACATCACCGCTCTTGGAACTGATCGTACCGGAAACTTATGGGCTGCCACAGATCTGGGGCTGGATTATATAGAAATTGCTACCCCACTGTATAAGATAGACGATATTCATGGTCTGAAAGGAACTGTGAATGATCTCACACTTTATAACCAACAGCTATTCGTTGGAACGAATGTAGGTCTGTACAAGTCGGAATGGCGAATAAATGAAGATCCGCTGAATCCAAAACTCAGGTTTGAAATCCTGGACAACCTGACAGGCCATGTATGGAACTTATCCGAGGTGAATAACGAATTATTCATATGTCATCATGAAGGGTTATTTCAGGTTATACAGAAAAAGGTAGAACCTCTGTTTCAGCAAACAGGTTCATGGAACCTGTCAGTGCTGCAAAAACATCCCAATCATGCTATAATGGGAGCCTACAATGGCATTCATCTATTTCAACGGGTGAATAACCGATGGCAATACCAGTGGAAAATAGCAGGCTTTGATGAAACCAGCAGAATAATTGAGCAAGACCAGGATGGCACTATATGGATGGCCCATGGTTATAAAGGCATATTCAGACTGAAGTTATCGGAGGACCTGAAAACCTTCACCAGCGCTAAAATCTATACCGAAAAAGAAGGGTTCCCCACCAGTTTGTTTCTCAATTTATTCAAAGTCAAAAACAAAATATTGTTTGGAACAGAAGCAGGCACCTATCAATATGATAAAGAAGCTGACCGGATGGTACCTGAGGCGGAGTTCACGACAATATTGGGCAACCGGGAGCACATCAGGTTACTACATGAGGACGACAAAAGTAACATCTGGTTCCTGAAAGGGGTGGACATGCAGGACCAACTGGGAATGATCGACTTCTTTGATCAAAGCAAACACATCATTACACTTTCCCCGTTCCAAAAATTGCAAGGTAAGTTGAACCCTGGGTTTGAGTCCATGACCATTCCTGATCTTCAAAACATATTATTTGGCACCAAAAATGGCATTATCCTATTCAACAGAATCCAGCAAAGAAATTACAATCAGCAATTTCAAACCTACATCACTGAGGTTAGACTTACCAATAGCGATTCCCTCCTATATGGACAGACCCCCATTGATTTTCAACGCCCGATTACCACCACCAAGTCCAGCATCGTGAAGTTAAATGCTGACGACAACAATGTAACCTTTAGCTTTTCGTCCAATCACTTTGAAGATAAGAATGCTACTCAGTACCGCTACAGACTCGACGGATTTGACCAGCATTGGCAAACTTCCAAAGGCGCGATAAAGAAAAGTTATACCAACCTGGAGCCTGGACAATATAGCTTTCATGTGAGCGCCACCAACATCTACGGTGTAGAAAGCACAACTGATGTTTTCGAGTTTCAAATTTTACCCCCATGGTATCACACCAAATGGGCAGTGATCGGCTATTTGATAATAGCAATTGCGGGATTATCAGGAGCAATATCCTTAGTGAAACATCAGATTGAAAAAGCACAGGAAAAAGAAAGACATAAGCAAATCGAAAAACTAAAAGCCCAGGAACAAAAGTTTTTACAGGAAAAACTGGCTACTGAAAAGGAACTGATTACACTTCGTAATAAAAAGCTGGAAGCTGAAGTAGCCATTTCCAAATCCCAAATGGATGTACTTGATGCGGAACTTGCGTCTTCCATCATGATGATTACCCAAAAAAACCAGGTACTGACCAAGGTAAAAGACCAACTCAATCATTTGATCAAAAAAGCAAAATCCACGAATGTACATCATATAGAAAATGTCATTGCGCTAATACAAAGAGACATAGACACAGAACAGGACTGGAAACAATTCAAAAAACACTTCGATAAGATTCATGGCAACTTCCTGGAACGGCTGAAATCGACTTACCCCGATGTAACTTCAAAAGATCTGCAACTGGCGGCATACCTGAGGCTCAACCTATCCAGTAAGGAAATTGCCTCTATGATGAACATCACCCTAAGAAGTGTTGAGGGATGCAGATACAGGTTACGAAAGCATCTTCAACTGGATGGAGAAACAAATCTCAATGATTTCATCATCAAATTCTAAACACAAGTAGCTATATATCAATAAGTTACAAATCCTACTAAGTAGGGTACGTAGTTTTTAAGTAGTACTGCGATAGCTTTTGCGTACCCATTATTTTTTGATGGTATCGGTAATCCGCTAATGTTGTGAAAGTCCTAAACCAATAAAAAATAATATGAAAAGAAACTTTACAAGCTACGGAAAGCTAATGTGGTTACTGGTGCTTTGTTTGATTACAGGCACCAGTTTCGCACAGGATCCATTTCCAGTCACCATCAACAACCCTACAGATTATCCGGATGAAGAAGTGTACATTGCCATTGTCGGAGAAGACCTGACCGGTCCTCCGGGAGCACATGTGTGGGTGGATGTAAAAACCGGAATTCAATACCCCATGAATCAGGGCTACAACACGGTTCCTGGCCCTGTTTACCAAGGTAACATGGGACCTGGCGGAAATGGCTTATATGCCGATTGTTTCACCAGGCTTAGCGACATCCCAGACCATACCGTAATGCTTCACCCAATCCAGGGTTGTCGCATATATATTGCATTTGAGGAACAGTTGTATTTCTATTTTTTTGGTAGCTCCGGTACTCCCCGTGGATATACCGCACCCAACAGCACCGATCCCACAGACCCCAACCAGGGAATTTTATATGAAGTGATTGAATTGACATACAATGAATATGGCTTTTTCGGAAACCCCACAAGAGTTGATTCATACAAAGCACCAATCGGGATGGAATTATTTGGGCATGATGGCTATTATAAAAAAGTAGGGGAAATTGCCACTCATGAAGAAATCATCTCTCTATTCCCACAAAGTGTACCGGAAGAATTTCAAATGTGCCTGGACCCTCAAACAGGAGAGATCAAAGCCCCTTCCAAAACACCAGAGTTTGCTGATGGAAGTATAGGAACAATGCCGGAAGTTGGCCCCTACGCTGATTACTTCAAACCCTATATCGATCAAATATGGGAAAAATATGCTCATGAGGACCTCATTTTTGATTCCGGAGATGCAGGCATCTGGCAAGGCCGTGTTCAAGGGGAGCAATTGATCCTCGAAAGTGTTTCGGAGGCATTCATGGGCAGACAAGGTATTATCACCAGAAGGCCTACAACTCAGGAGGCTTTTGAAGGAAGAGGGGTGCTCGACAATGTGGTACAGGATGCTACGACTGATTTGCTGGTACAGGCACAAATAACTGCGGCTATAAACAGACATGTAATTGATGTCACCACTCCTAATATTGGACTACAAGACTGGTCAAATGCTGCGGATTACTATCAGGAATCTCCATGTAATCACTATGCGAAATTCTGGCATATGGCGGGCATCAGTGTTGATCAGCTGTCTTATGGTTTTGCTTACGATGATGTATGGGATTACTCCCCATCAGTTCATACACCAGAACCGTCGTTGATGATCATTACTCTGGGTGGATATGCAGGCGAAACTTCCACGCTTTCTTCGATTGCTATCAACCCAGACACGGTCACATTGATAAACGGCGAAAGCATTCAATTCACGGCCCAGGCGTATGACCAGAATGGATTGCCCATGAATGCGCAATTTACATGGAGCGCTGCGAATGGAGCAATCGATCAAAATGGCCTGTACCAGGCCACCAGTGAAGGAACCTATCAGATAAGTGCCTCTAATCAGGGAATATCAGGCTATGCAATAATTAATGTGCTGTCAAATACTCCAGTGCTGACCACCATTACTGTATCACCTCAAAACGCTGGTGTCAGTCTCAAAGATACTTTACAGTTTACCGCAGAAGGTTGGGATCAGTTTGGCAACCCGGTCAGTATCGACCCTGAATGGTCTACCACCGGGGGCTCCATTGACCCTTCGGGATTATTTACTGCCGACGAAGAAGGCACCTTTACAGTTACTGCAATAGTTGATGAAATTCAGGGAAGTACCTCAATAGCCGTTTCCAATTCAGGAGGCATCTGCACTGGTGGTCCGAGTAATGGAGATTACACATACGAAATTACAGGCGACACAGAAAATCCATCGATTACCTTTCAGCCAGGATACAATGGCGTAGGTGACAATATTGTAATCCTCTATTACGGTACTTCTCCAACAGGTGGATATCCCGGATACATCGTTAGCCCTGGTGTCCCCTACCAGTTGACAGCTTCTGAAGGTCAGACCATCTATTTTTATTACACCTACAGTGTACCAGAAGGTGGAGAGCGCAATACTTCTCAAGAAAGACATGACTTTACAGTTGGTCAATGCGGGCCACCTCCAGTAAGGGTACTGTCCAGCATAAGCATTACACCTGCTGATGTCACCATTGCGCCCAATCAATCGCAACAGTTTACAGCTGAAGGGTTTGATCAGTTTGGTGACTCCTTTGCCATAAACCCAATCTGGAATTCCTCTGGAGGCAACATTTCTTCAGATGGACTGTTCTTTTCTTCCTCAAATGGTGTTTTTACGATATCCTGTAATGATGGAAGTGTCAGCTCATCCACCCAGGTTAATGTTTCTGAACTCTCAGGCCAATGTAGTTTCAGTCCATCCAATGGTGATTATGTGGCCACCGTTTCCAATGATCCATCAAACCCTACGATCACTTTTGAAGCAGGGAGACCTGGCATTGGGGATAACATTGTAATCCTGTATTATCAAAGTCAGGAAAATGGTTCCTTCCCTGGATACATTGTTCCACCGGGGCAACCTTATGGCATTGATGCCACCAGCGGTGAGACCATATTTTTTTACTATACCTACAGTGTTCCGGAAGGGGGAGAGAACAATAGCTACAATGAAAGGCACCACTTTGAGGTTGGTAATTGCCATACCAATGCAAGGCTTGAACAAATCGATGAACCAATTGTGGATCAAACCTTTATGGTGTTTCCAAATCCCACGACTCATCAATTGAATTTTTCTCTACCTTTCTCTGATGCCCCCTATGAACTTAGCATCATTGATCTGGTAGGTCGGACCCTCATGAAGCAACATCAAAGCAACCCTAAACAGCTGGACATATCCATGTTGAAGCCTGGGAAATACATCCTCAAAATCAACGCTCATGAGCTTAATTATGAGACAGTATTCATCAAAATGTAGCCTGATTAGCCTAAACCATACTTCATAAGGTATACATTAATTGATGGTTGAAGCCGTTTCCATTTTGGAAGCGGTTTCTTTTTTGGGTTTTGGGCTTTGAGTTTTGGGTTTAGAGATTTTTGGGGGGTAATGAATTAAGATGACAAATACCTTTCCTTAATAATGTTCAAATGATGCAATTCATGGCCGATTATTGACTTCAGGAAATGTTCCATGGTAATCTCATATCGTCCTGCTTTACCTTTAGTCTGCATCTGATCTTCTGACAATGACGCAACAAAACTGAATGAGGATCTTCGCACATTTGTATAATCATTTAACAAAACTTTCAATCGCAACTCATCAAATCGGGCATTCTCTACGAGGAGAACCTGATCATACCCCCACAATTCCACAGGTACTTTTCTACTCAAAAGAAATGCTCGGTGCATCTTAATCCTTTCGTGGTCCGTGATGTGCCCAACAATTTGCTTGATGCTCCATTTGTCCGGTGCATACCGAAAATTTGCCCTTTCCTCAGCAATATCTTGTAATAAATCAGAGGTAGGAAAAGTTGCAAACAAGTCTCTTACTGCAGAGTCTTTCACTAACTCAAAATAATAAGGAAAACCATCTTTCGGCGATAAACTCATGATTGTGAATTTAGTATCCAGAATTTAGTATCCAGAATAATTCAAGACCCTAAATTCATCAACGATAGGCTCGGTCGCAATTGTATTGCGATCGTAACCTTCCAGGGCATTTGCAATGACTGAATCCTCATCTGCACTAGCAGTAAATATAGCTTCTGGCATTTAGAACTGAATTCAAAATCCTGGATTTAACATGCTAATCCATTGTCTTCAAATAATCTTCTTTCCAAATCTTAAGGGTGGTAGCCTGATCCATGTTACTTCCTGATAGGATCACCAGGATTTTTTTCTTTGTTGTTTGCTTGCTGAGCCACTGTTGCGCTGCAGCCATACCTAATGCTGATGTGGGTTCTACCCTAACCTTTAGCAAATGAGTCAACCATTGCGTCCAGTAGATCATTTTCTCTTCGGTTATTTCTATCAAATCATCCAATTGCTTCAGGTACTCAAATGTAATGTCTCCAACGGCCATGGTCATTGCACCATCTGCCAGTGTTTGTGGTTTTTCAGTTAACCTATGAATCGTTCCCTGTTGGATTGAAATTTTTGCATCGTTCGCATTCAATGGTTCAGCGCCAATCACCTCAGCTTTTGGCGCCAAATTTCTGGTGCTTACCAAAGTACCAGAAACTAAACCTCCGCCACCACACGGAGCAAAAACAGCGTTGATATCATCCAACTCAGACAATGCCTCAAAAGCCACTGTTCCCTGTCCTTCAATAACCAATTCATGGTTGAATGGTGGAATCCAGTAAGTATTTTTCTTTTGCGATGCAGCTTTTACTTTTTCATCAGCTTCCGGTCGGGAATCACAAAGCACCACCTCAGCACCATAAGATCTTGTCCCTTGTATTTTCACCTGAGAAGAGAACGCAGGCATAAAAATGGTCGATTTAATGCCCAGCCTGCCTCCTGCCCATGCTACAGCC
The DNA here is from genome assembly GCA_965243755.1 of Cyclobacteriaceae bacterium. GTDB lineage: Bacteria > Bacteroidota > Bacteroidia > Cytophagales > Cyclobacteriaceae > JANSWY01. The sequence goes on along the minus strand of CBDEVW010000004.1, from coordinate 579,946 downwards.
TGGGCATGATTACCTGAGCTATTAGCTACGATATGATCAGGTTTTGATCCATTTTCCACCAGGCTGGCAATGGTATTACATGCACCTCTGGCTTTGAATGCTCCAATCTTCTGAAAACCCTCTGCTTTAAAGAAAACCTCGTGTCCCAGCCAGTGATTGAGGATAGATGAAGAAAGGATGGGTGTTTCATTGATGAATGGATCAATGCGATTTTTCGCATTCCTGATGTCTGTTATGGAGATGGATGTTGCCATGATTTAAATGAGTTTTTTAACGACCTATAATAGAAAGCCAAAGCTACATGAAACGAGGGTAATAGTTTAGCATCCTGAATTTAGAATTAAAGAATGAAGCATTGATATTTATCCTAAAAATCAAAATAATTCTAAATTCAAGATTCAAGACCCTAAATTCATCAACTCCTCTCATTATCTTTGTGGTCAATGATTACCAAGAAGTTTTTCCCAGCTGATAAGAACTACCTACTCAAAGATGCACAGCATATGCTGCAAGGCGAATTGAATGCATCCCTTTTCGAAATCATTAAATCCATCTACTTCTCTCAGTTTAATCCTTTGGGAATTGAAGATGATTTCATCATCAGTCTGAAAAAACTTTCCATGAAAGACCTGCAGTTTCTGGATCGTCCATATCAACTGCTTTCGGCTATTTACAGATACCAGTATGGGGATAACCAACTGGAGTTCCTGTGGGACGGCACCAGTCATACTGACAAATACTGCGAAGACTGGAAAGATGCTTTCTATAGATGGATTCAGGAATTATGTTTATCCAACCCCAATTTTACCAGAGCATTCACCAAATATGTTTATGCTTCTGACGGTTCTCTAAACACCGAATTCCTGGAAAATTTCCTTTGCAACACCATCCTTAATCACTTTGGCTTTAAATACTACCTACGTAAAGGACTGTTACCCAAATCTGCCTGATCAATGGATGATCTCAAATGAGGTGATATTTTCTTCAAAATAGGTTTCTTCTGCTATTACTTCTTTCACCATGGCATAGATTGGGCCTTTATGGCACCAGTCGATGAAAGCCTCCAGATACTCCTGTTCCCCCTCTACATAGATCTGCACGTCTCCGTTGGGTAGGTTCTTCACCCATCCTAATAAGTTTAATTCTTCTGCTTTTTCTTTGGATGAAGCCCTGAAGAAGACACCTTGTACCTTTCCACGGCAAACTATTTCGTAAGCTTTCCTCATTTAATATAGTAGTGCACTGGTTCCTATTCGGTCAGCACCTGCCTCGATCATTGCGATTGCCTGTTCTCTTGTTTTTATTCCTCCACTGGCCTTAATTCCCACATCAGCTGGCAGGGCATCTCTTAACAACCTAATATCATCAATTTTTGCTCCTTCACCCACAAATCCGGTAGAAGTTTTTACAAAGTCAGCCCCGGCACTTGCTGCCCATCCTGCCGCTCTAACTTTTTCCTCATCAGTTAGCAGGGAGGTTTCAATGATCACTTTTAACATCTTCTCCTGCTCATGGATCATTTTAGAACATTTGGCAAATTCAACCTTTGGCCAGGTCATGTCCGCTTTCAACGCAGATACATTCATCACCAGGTCTATCTCATCAGCTCCATCCCGCAGCGCAAGTTCCACTTCCCGTAATTTGGTTTCTGTCATCTGGTACCCAATGGGAAAACCTACAACGGTAACCACCTTTAAACGATCCCCTTTGTCCCGGGCTGCTTTTTTCACCCAAAATGGAGGCACACAAACACCAAACAACTGATGTTCCTTTGCTGATGAAACAAGTTGATCTATTTGTTGATGGGTTACATCCGGCTTGAGGTTGGTGTATTCAATGTAGGCAGCAAGGTTATCCATTCAGTATTCAATAGTTAATGGGTCAGACCACACTCTTTGCAGAACTTCTTCTTGCCGTTTTTTCGTTTCTTGGGTTTCTTTTTGTGACCAAAGTAGAGAGGGTCCGAGTATTGAGGCTTATCAGACATCTTACCTTCCTTGTTGTGCCGTTTGGCATTCTCCTTCATTCGGGCAATATACTCTTCCTGCATTTGCTCGCTGGTTTTGAATGGGCTGGCATTTTTCTTTTTGAACAGACTAAATTTCTTCTTTGTCTTTGTGTGTTTCTGGGATCTGCTGGCCAGGATATCCTCAGTACTTCTGGAGGATTGCGCAGTAGCTTCCTGGGACAGAGTGAATAAAAAAAGACATGTCACTAGAAAAAATAATGATTTCATGTTTGTTTGTTTTTGCATAACACAGAATTTCACTTCCTTCATAATAACATGCCTTTAATTGAAAAATTGTATCCTAGAGCGTTCCTCTAAGCTCTTGTTCCCTCTCTATTGCTTCAAAAAGAGCCTTAAAGTTACCTTTTCCAAATGACTTTGCCCCCTTGCGTTGGATAATTTCGAAGAACAACGTTGGTCTTGGTTCAATTGGCTTGGTGAAAATTTGCAGTAAATATCCCTCATCATCTCTATCAATCAGGATGCCTAGTTCTTTCAGCGGCTCAAGATCTTCATCAATTTCTCCTACCCTGTCCAACACAGTATCGTAATAGGTGGAAGGAACCCTTAAGAATTCTACTCCCCTGTCCCTCATCGCGGTTACGGTTTCAATGATGTTGTCAGTAGCCACAGCAATGTGTTGAACTCCAGCTCCTCCATAAAAGTCAAGGTACTCCTCTATCTGCGACTTCTTCTTCCCTTCCGCTGGCTCGTTGATCGGAAATTTGATCCTTCCATTTCCATTGCTCATTACCTTACTCATTAAGGCAGTATAATCAGTACTGATGTCTTTATCATCGAATGAGATCAATTGAGTGAACCCCATTACCTTGGCATAGAATTCCACCCAGGTGTTCATTTCTCCCCAGCCAACATTACCTACCATGTGATCCACATACTTCAAACCTACACTGGAAGGATTGTAAGTGGTCTCCCATTTTTTGTATCCAGGAAGAAATGTTCCATTATAATTTTTGCGTTCAATAAATAGGTGAACGGTCTCTCCATAAGTATAAATACCAGACTTCTTTACTTCTCCAAACTCATCTTTCTCCACAACTGGTTCCAGATATGGCTTTGCGCCTCTTTTGGTAGTCTCATTAAAAGACGCTTCTGCATCATCTACCCAAAGGGCCACCACCTTCACACCATCACCATGATCATCTATATGTTTTCCTATGGCTGTATCCGCTTTCAATGGAGAGGTAAGCACCAATCGAATTTTATCCTGCACCAAAACATACGACTCCCTGTCCTTGATACCTGTTTCTAACCCGGCATAGGCCAAAGATTGAAAGCCCAGTGCTGTTTTATAAAAATGTGCGGCTTGTTTGCTATTGCCTACATACAGTTCGATGTAGTCAGTACCGTTGATAGGCAAAAAGTCTTCTGCATCCGGAAAGATTTTCTCTATTCCCTGAGCAGCATTACTGGTTTGTAAATTCTCTTCCATCAAAATGTTGTTTATTTGTTTATTTATTCAAAAGTAGTACTTAATGAGCCTTCAATCAAATGATCGATCTCAATACTTGATGATTTGATCCACCTGGTTTTTTTCCAGGTAGCTTTTAATGATGCCATTCACTTCCCGGTTAGCGTTTTTAACTGCCGTGCAGTCCTTCAAGAGCTCCAGATCACCCTGTACATTATCCATATCGGCAAACCCATAGCCCACGTATTTGCCCTCCTCTATTCTAACAATCGATTTTTCATTTTCGCTCCTTCCTTTATCCAGGATCAAAAAACTTGCCTGCTCGAAATTCATCCTTTTGATGGCTTGAGATAGTCTTTCATTATAATCATCCACAGTCTCCTGATGATGACAGACCCCATGACAAAGTTGTATGCTATAGTGGAAGCAGGCTTTGCCCATGTAGTTCCTTTCAAAGCCGGTCTTTTGAGGACATAGCCTATATTTCTTAATGAAATCGAAAAGAAACTTCTCCGCTTCAGCCTTAGTTGAGAACAGTGCAAGTGAATCAGTTGCACTGGTGACCGATGCAATTTTCAAATGCATGATGCCATCCATCTGCAGGTCTACAAACACACCAAACTTATAAGAATTGCGAATTTGCTTCCTGTTGAACCTTGGTTGCAACCTTTTGATCTCCTCCGATTCTCTCAGTAGTGCCACCAGCTCACTTCCGGTAATCTCATAGTGCACATCAGCAATTTCCGTAAGAAGGTCCCTCTGCTTTTTATTTTTTGGGTTGAGACAGTGTTGGGTCACCCTTTTCCTGATGTTTTTACTCTTGCCCACGTAAATCACATCACCACGTTGATTCAGCAGATAATAGATACCTGTCTCCTCAGGAAGCGTTTTGACCACCTCACCTTTCAAACGCTCGTTGATCATCTCTGGTACCACTTCCCTTCTCAACAACTGCCCGAAATAATCTTCCTGATCCTTATCTAAAAGTATATCCAACAATTTTGTAGTTGCATAGGCATCTCCACCAGCTCTGTGTCTACCTTCAATGATAATCCCATAGTGCTTACATAGTGTACCAAGACCATAGGAAGAGTGTCCCGGAATGATCTTTTTACTCAACCGTACTGAGCACAACACGTCCCTTCTGAAATCATATCCCAAATTTTTGAATTCCTGTCGAATAAAACCATAATCGAATTCAGCATTGTGCGCCACAAAAATGTGTCCTTCAGTGATCTCTACAATTTTTTTGGCCACCTCATAAAACTTCGGAGCATCTTTTACCATTTCATTAGTAATGCCAGTGAGATTGGTAATAAAAGGGGGGATGTAGGATTCCGGGTTGATCAGACTAACAAATTGATCCACCACTTCCTTTCCATCATGGATGAATATGGCAATTTCGGTGATTTTTCCATAGGTAGCGTTTCCTCCGGTGGTCTCAATATCAACTACGGCATACATATTGATAAAGATAACAAAATGCTTTCGGCTAATTAGATTAATTTTGGGAGATATGACGATAAAGAAATTCCTTTTTGTAGTACTGATTCTTTTCACTGGCGCAAAACTTAGTGCACAATCAGATCCAAAACTCCAGTTGTATATTGATGAGGGTGTAGCATTGATGGAGCAGGGATCATACGCTGAAGCCGAAGAAAAATTCATTCATGTCATTGATCACCTAAAACCCCTGCCTAGCAATCTGGCATTCTATTTTGGAAAAAATGCCTATCATCTTGGCAATTACAAGCAATCCATCAACTGGCTTAATAAATACATACAACTCAGAGGGGTTGATAGTCAATTTTATCAAGAAGCTAAAAAATACCTGGAGCTTTCCGAGGTAGCGTTTCTGGAGGAAAACAAAGGAGAAATACAGGAAATTAGTGAGGGCCTGGACAATGATTTTGATTGCTACAGCCAGGATAAAATGATTTGCCCGGCATGCAAAGGATCAGGTGTACTGATCAGAAAAGGTGCCCTTGAGAATTTATACCAGACCTGTCCTTTTTCGGGAGGAGATGGTTACCTTACCTGCGAAGAATATAACCTGTACATGAAAGGAAAATTAAAACCTCAGGAAACCAATTAGTGGCATCCAGTTTCCATCAGCAGTATCAAAAGTGCAAATTGGACAGCTTTATAACCATCTTTATCCAGCCACCATTCATTGAGCGAATGAGCACCACCTCCAATCCCTCCTCTTCCAATAGTTATAGCAGGAATTCCTCTTGAAATTGGAATATTGGCATTTGTAGAGCCTCTGCTAAGTGATGGTTTTACATCAAAATATTCTAATACGGCAATGGAACGCTGTACGATAGGCATATCATCAGGTAACTCACCAGAAGGTCGGTCACCGATCACCTCCAGATCCACCACGAGCTCCCCTCCTGATCTTTTAATTTCATTTTGTTCAATCAAAGCCTCCTCGACAGCCCGTTTCAATATCTGATCCATTGTTTTTAATCTCTCCGGATCTATTGATCTCATATCTACTTCCATCCATGAAGCAAAGGGCACTGAATTAACGGATGTTCCACCTCCAATTCTACCAATGTTATAACTTGTTTTTGGTCCAGAAGAAGTATACTCATCGGCAGCTTTCACAAATTTAGCAATGGCTAATCCCAGGGCATGGTGTGGGTTGACTATCCCGAAATTACCCCAACTATGTCCACCAGCTCCTTTAAAAGTTACTCTGTAGCGTAAAGAGCCAAGCGCCTTGTTGGTTACCCGGCCAAGCCCTCCTCCATCAATGGAGATCCACGAGTCAATCTTCAATCCCTGATCGCTGAAAAGATACTTTACGCCACTAAGATCTCCTAAACCCTCTTCTCCTACTGTACCGATGAAGTATATATTTGATTCAGGTTGAATCTCATTTTGCTTAATTGACCGCAGCACAGATAGTACAACTGCCAGTCCCCTTGTGTCATCACCAATCCCAGGAGCATACAATGTATCACCCAACATCTGCACCGAAACATCAGTATCCATAGGAAACACCGTATCAAGGTGGGCATCCAATGCTACATAGCGATCATTTCTTCCCTTGAGCAGACCTATTACATTTCCTGCGCCATCTATCCAGGCTGAATCTACTCCATGTTTCTCCAGCAGCGCTTTGAACAGCAAGGCACGCATGCCCTCCTCAAATGGAGGAGCAGGCACTTCATTGATTTGTATCAGTTCCTCATTAGTTAATTCCGCATCTTTATCGATGAACTGTAACGCTTGTTTTACTGATTCTCTGGAAAGGAGAGATTTCAGTTCTTTCTTAATCTCTTTATCCAACAGGATGTTTTCACTACTTGCCTGTGCAAATAAAACGACGGGAATAAATAATAAATATGACAATAAAAGGTACTTAGGATAGCCTGGTTTTAAAATCTGCATAACCAAAAGTACGAATTAATTCAAAATTGTCATTTTTTCTCCAGATACCTATAGAAGGGTGCGCCACTCCATTAAATGTATTGGTCTTTACCATGGTATAATGAATCATGTCGTTAAAAACCAATCGCTCACCTATTTGCAGCTCGCGATCAAAACTGTAGGCCTCCATGTAATCACCAGCCAGGCAACTTAGCCCACCAATACGATACAAATGATCTCCATCAGCCGGATTTGTATTGGCTTCAAGAATGGTTGGTTTATAGGGCATTTCCAGACAATCGGGCATATGGCAGGTAAATGAAGCATCAATAATGGCGGTTTTTACTCCTCCATTTTCCACTATATCAAGTACCTGAGTTACCAGATACCCTGTTTCCCATGCAATGGCACTGCCAGGCTCCAGAATAATCTCCACATTGTATTTTTCCTTAAAGGATTTCAATACAGCGATCAGGTGTTCCAGATCGTATCCTTTCCTTGTCATCAAGTGACCACCTCCAAAGTTCACCCATTTGATCTGATCCAGGTAGTGACCAAATTTCTCCTCAAACCTTATAAGTGTTTGCTCCAGTGCGTATGAGTCAGATTCACAGAGCACATGAAAATGTAATCCTTCGATGCTTTCTGGTAGGTTTGCTGGTAAATTTCCTTTGGTCATTCCCAACCTGGACTGAGGTGATGAGGGATTATAAAGGTCCGTTTCTACTTCTGAGTACTCTGGGTTAACCCGGAGACCAATGGAGCATTCATTTTTTAAGGCAACATCCCTAAAACGCTCAAACTGATTTACTGAGTTGAAAGTTAAATGACTACTTAACTGGCAAATGGTTTCAATTTCTTCCTCCCTGTAAGCCACCATGTAGGTATGAGACTTAGTACCCATCTCCTCGTAACATAGCTGTACCTCATTAAGCGAACTGGCTGTTGCTCCTTTGAGGTATTTTTTAACCATCGGGAACGCACTCCACATGGCAAACCCTTTAAAAGCCAGAATTATATCTATTCCTGCTTCACGTTGAACATAGGCAAGCTTCTCAAGATTGCGCTCAAGAAGCTTTTCTTCCAATACAAAACATGGAGTAGCTATTGATGAGAAATCTACAGCCATTAATCCAACTCCAGGTCTACCCCCTTCAATTCATGCCATGGCAATCCATATTCTCCAAGCTTTTTAAGGAAAGGATCAGGGTTAAATTCTTCTACATTGAATACACCGGCACCAGTCCACTCCCCGGTAAGCACCATCATTGCGCCGATCATCGCTGGAACTCCGGTTGTATATGATACCCCTTGTGCCTTCGTTTCATTGTAAGCATCCTGATGCTTGCAATTGTTATAGATATAATAGGTAGCTTCTTTACCATCTTTCACTCCCCTGATTCTACATCCGATAGAAGTTTCTCCTTCATAGTTTTCTCCAAGCTCTCCAGGATCAGGCAATACTGCTTTCAGGAATTGCAATGGGATAATTTCCTTACCCTCGTAATTAATTGGCTCAATGGATGCCATCCCAATATTCTGGATCACTCTTAAGTGCGTAAGGTATTCCTCGCCAAAAGTCATCCAAAAGCGGGCCCTCTTCAAAGTTGGGTAATTTTTCACCAATGACTCCAGCTCCTCATGATAGATGAGATAGGAATTTTTTGGCCCTATGTTAGGATAGTTAAGCATTTTGGAGATTTCATGAGGTTCAGTTTCTTTCCACTGACCGTTCTCATAATATTTTCCTTTTTGGGTAATCTCCCTAATGTTAATTTCCGGATTGAAGTTGGTAGCAAACGCCTTTCCATGATCTCCCCCATTACAATCGACAATATCCAGGTAATGAATTTCGTCAAAATGGTGTTTTGCAGCGTGAGCTGTAAATATGCTGGTTACTCCCGGATCAAACCCACAGCCTAATACTGCTGTAAGCCCGGCATCCTTAAACCTGTCCTGGTAAGCCCATTGCCATTTGTACTCAAATTTGGCTTCTTCTGGCGGTTCGTAGTTGGCTGTATCCAGGTAATGCACACCTGTTTCCAGACATGCATCCATTATAGTAAGGTCCTGGTAAGGAAGTGCCACATTGATCACAATCTTCGGTTGAAAATCTTTGATCAAAGAAACCAGTTCAGGTACTACATCGGCATCAACCTTAGCAGTTTTCACTTTTACACCAAGATCCTTTTCTACATCTTTAGCAATGTCGTCACACTTGGATTTTGTTCTACTGGCCAGCATGATCTCTGTGAAAACTTCTGACACTTGTGCGCACTTGTAGGTCACTACCCTTCCTACTCCCCCTGCGCCGATAATAAGTACTTTGGACATATATTGGGTCAAATTAAATTTTGGAGTCCAAATTTACTTATTGCACTGAGAAGTAGAAAACTATTTGTTAATTCGGTCAATAATTTTTGCCCTATGGCATTGGAAGCTTGTTGTTGTGGCTCTTCATCTGACCTTAGAAATAGTTACAATAATCCATCGCCGAGACTAATCTACCCGGTATAAAGTAATGCTAATAGGATTAAGACCAACATTGCAAGAGTGGACATTCTGAGAACACTGTTGAATTTTTCTTTGATTACACTTTTCATAACTTCACTATTTTCGATTCAAAAACTTTATTTGGTGAGTATGTCAATTAAATACATACCTCACACCAACTGCGATTCCGAATCCTTCAGGGCTGGCCCTGAAATTGCTGGTTTCTTTTGTAAGTGAGTTGATTGATCGTTGGTAGCTGGGTACTATGGTTAAAGCATAGTTATCCAGGAAACTATATCCCAGTGTCATGCCCGTAGTGGCACTGAAATTTACCGTCCGGTAAGGTGAATTTTCTCCTGGACGAATTTGAACTGTTTCCAGGTTGTTATCAGGGTCGGTCAGTTCATTGCCGAGGTAAACATTGGCAAGAACACCCCCATTTAAAATAACATTTACTTTCTTGTTCATTATCACATATCCCGCCTTCAAAGGAACACTTGCCAAGGTGAACGTATTCCTTAGCTCTACATTTTCATACCTGATCTGTACGTTTCCATCCTGAAGCGCCTCATTGAATGAGCGGCTGCTAAGCGACTGCTTTGTAAGTGCGAATTCTGATGTAGAACTCGTTTCAAACACTGTATTGGTTACAGAACTTGATTCAAAGATTCCGTATTGCAGTCCTGATTGTAAGATAAACTTATCAGAAATACGCGCACCATAATTCAAGCCAACGACATAGGAAGTCCCGGCGGTCATATCTTCATTGTTCTGAACATCTAGTCTTTCATTTCTGGCATCACTCAACTGATTTACGGAAAAGGAATTAAACTCCTGTGCATTAAAACCAGATCCCTGAGCATCATAATTAGGTTCAAATAGTCCGCTACTTATTTCTACACTTGCCCAGGCATCTTCCAGATATTGTTTTTTATTGATGACTTCAAAATGATATACCGGTACGCCATTTATTGCAACATTATGATTATGAGCTATAAGTGAAGACTCATCATTTTTGGCATAAAGGTTATTGCTACGAAGTATACCTTTTGTCTTCGCATCTTCCCTATATTCTGGTAAGTTCACTTGTTCCGGAATCATTTCTGAGTGATTAGAATAACTGGTAGCATTTGTTTCAACAACTAATCCTGAAGCAACATCTCCTTTCTGATCCCCTGCACTATAAGGCATATCTTTCGATGCTTTCAATTCCCCGCGCTCACTCACTGCATTACTGTTTGAGACTAAATGCTCACTTTCAATGGATGGTATAACGGGATTACTATTCGTCAAACTATTGTCTGGTAGATTTGATTTCTCACTGGTTCCTGACGTTGCATTGAAGCCTGCATTAGATTTTGTAGCTAAGGCAGATTCATTAGCCTGCAGATTTTCCTCCTTAGAAGAGAGGAAACCATCGTCCTGGTTTGATTTCAAGGATAGAGATGATAGATTTTTTGAATCCTGTGAGGATGTTTCATCAACCACCTCAGCCACTTTGTTGGGATCAGTATGTTCGTGCGAAATTCCAATATCTTCTGAGAAAGTATAGTCCGTCATTAAGTAGATGACAAGAGAACAACAAAAGACAATAGCTGCAGCCGCTACATAGCGATAAAACCTCACTTGCTTAAATAGCATGCCAGCTTCCTCATTAGCAAGTGCTCCGTCTATGCCAGACCAAAGGTGTGCCGGTGGCTCAGCCTCCGCTCCTTCGAAAGCATCCTGCCACTGATCTTCAAACGATCTTCCTTCTTCACTCGACATTTCTATATGCTATCAATTCGTTCTCCAAAATCTTTTCTCTCAAGAGGGACTTTGCTCTTGCGTATTGTGATTTGCTGGTCCCTTCACTAATCTTCAACATCTCTGCTATTTCATGGTGTTTATAACCTTCAATAGCGTATAAGTTGAATATCACCTGGCAACCGGAAGGAAGTTCTTTGATCATTTCCAGTAATTCCTGATGACTAAAATTGGAGATGGTCAACTCACTAGAGGGAGTTTCTACCATTTCCGTTACGTCCACCATTGGATACAGGTAAAGTTTACTTCTCTGATGATTGAGTGCCGTATTGATGACCACTCTTTTAATCCAGTATCCCAGAGATGAGTCCTGCCTGAATCCTTTTATATTCTTAAAAACTTTGATGAATGCTTCCTGGATTATATCCTCCGCCTCCTGCTGCATTTTGCTATAGCGTAAGGCAACAACATACATCTGTTTGCAATATCTTTCATACAGCAAACGTTGCATTGTTCGGTCACCTTTTTGGCACCCTTTTATAATTTCTTTTTCGTCTACGGCCATTTGGTCATTAGTGTGTCCGAATAACGCTACATGGTAGACCCAAGCAGGAAGCAATTGGTTGTAACATTATTCAGATTTTTTAAAAATACTTAATTTCGAACCCAAATACATTTGGAATGAAATACCACTTAATATTCTTTATTACCATCATGATCGGTTGCGTCCCAATCGATCAATCCACATCCACAAATTTTATTCCAAAAAGGCTGGTTTATTCAGACAGCAAGTATGATCCCTCTGTGGGGACTTGCTTAATATACAATCAAAACGCTCTTGACCCTCCAATCACTACCCTCCAGTCTACAAATTCTTTAACATTGGAATTTGATGTCCTGGGAGATGAGTATGAGTACCTTTATGCTAAAATATACCATTGCAACGCTGACTGGACCCGGTCTATTCTCAATGACCTGGAGTTTATCAATCAAAACAATGAATTTCCGATCAATGATTATGGTTTTTCTGGAAATGCCCTCACCTTATACACTCATTACCGATTCAACATACCCCCTGTGTTACTCTCAGGAAACTACGTCATTGCTGTCTACAGAAATAGCAACCCACAGGACCTCCTACTGAGCAGAAGATTTATGATCGTGGAAAATTTAGTCAGCATTAATGCGGAGACTATAATGCCTAATCAGGTGGAACTCAGGAAAACCGGTCAGCAAATCAAGTTTGAGATTGATTACCAGGGATTGAATGTTCGCAATCCTAATACAGAATTGCAGGTAACCATTCGACAAAACCAAAGATGGGATAATGCCAAAATGGGCCTGAAGCCAACGAATGTTATGTTTGGTAGTGAAAAAATGGAGTTCAACTATTTTCAAGGCGAAAGCACCTTTTGGGGAGGAAATGAGTTTCGAATAGTAGACCTGAGAACCACTTCAGTAGAAGGATTCAATGTAGCGAAGCTTGATGTAGAACAAAACAGAAGGTTTGCTCTGATAGCTTCTGCTGCTCCCTCCGAAAGTACGGTTTACTCTCAACCCATCAACCAGGACATCAATGGAAAGTTTTTTGTGACTTCTCTTGAACCCGCAGCTGGTCAGTTGGATGCTGACTACATCTATTCAGCATTTACATTAATAGCGCCCAAAGACCCGTTGAACAAAATATATGTGATTGGTGGGTTCAATGATTGGCAGGTCAACAACAAAAGTGCAATGTATTATGATGACTCGTTACAAGCATATCGATATGAGACTCCTCTTAAGCAGGGATATTATAATTATACTTTTTACGCTCCTGGCGCCTCTGAACCTTACCCGGTTGATGGATCTCACTTTTTGACAGAAAACGAATATGACATCATTGTTTATCACCGTGCGGTAGGCACCTTAAATGACCGTATCGTAGGCTATCACAAATTCCTAAGCCATGCTCGCTGAATCCAGGTCGAAGGCGACCGTTCTTTCCAGTGGATCATGGTTGGCAAGGTCCACCATTCCAAATCCTCGATTTCCAAAGTGGCCCAAACCACATAGAAATATGAACTTTTGAATCTCAGGAGGAGCGTACAGTGTAAAGGGAAAGGTATAGCCCCTTACCTCACGTTCTTTATTATTTAATTGAACCCTGTATATCCTGGAGTACTTCTTACCATTACTGTTGATTTTATCTATATAATTTCGATCCGGGACGATTTGAAACTTATTGAAATCCGGAATGGTATCAGGCTGCCCTCCTACAGACTCGAATTTAGTCGCAACTACATCAAAAAGGTAATCAGAAAACTCGTTTGAAAATGGGTCAATAAATTGTTTACTGTCATCATCGTTAGGCGAAGTAGGAACAATAGGCGAAATACAAACCAGCTTCACCTCACTCTCGAATTCTGGTAACAACTCCTGATCTACCTGCTCAGGAATCACTTCCAGGTCTCCGAATTTAAGACTGTCAGACTTGAAAATTTCTGACAGCACAAGCCTCACATACTCTTCATTGATGCTTCCCAAAACAATTGACACACGTTTTGAGTGGTAGTGCAGTCCTTGCCTGCTTACACGTGTCAATCCTTTTACACCGGAAAAGCTAAATAATGAAAAATCACCAAGGCCATTAGAATTCACCTTCCTGATCTTTTGATCCAACAAATTAGCAATTAAATGCTGGTGGTGGAAAGGTATAGCCGCACCTCTATTCTTAACTTTAAAAGTAACCCGAACTCTCATTAGGGATTAATGTTTTACATCAAAAAAAATACCCCAAACCCCCGTTTAGTAGTGAGTTAACTTACTGATAAAATATAATGTTTAAAAATTATTGTCTTTTTTTTACACATTAAACCTGAAATGCATGATATCTCCATCGGAAACGATGTAGTCTTTCCCTTCAATAGACATCTTTCCAGCTTCTTTACAGGCCTGTTCCGACTTATAATTCTGGTAATCTGCAAGTTTGATAACTTCAGCTTTGATAAACCCCTTTTCAAAGTCGGTATGTATTACTCCTGCAGCCTGCGGAGCTTTCCAACCCTTGCGAATTGTCCAGGCTCTGACTTCTGTTTTTCCAGCAGTAAAGTATGTGATCAGGTCAAGTAACTCATAGGAAGCGCGGATCAGTCTGTCGAGACCTGACTCCTTCAGCCCATATTCTTCAAGGAACATTGATTTTTCTTCCTCGTCTTCCAATTCGGCAATTTGAGATTCAATAGCGGCACATACCAGGATCACCTGGGCATTTTCACTTTTCACGGACTCCTTCAACTGATCAACCCATTCGTTTCCGGTATTGATGGCACTTTCCTCCACGTTTGCTGCATAAATTACTGGTTTTGCAGTCAGTAACTGGAGATCTCGCACCGCTTCTGCCTCCTCATCAGTCACTTCAATATTACGGGCATTTTGTCCACTTTCCAGGTGAGCTTTATACTTCTCCAGCACTGTCAGCTCTTTCTTTGCGGCAGCATCTCCTGTTTTCGCAATTTTCTGAAGTCTGGCAATCTTTTTTTCTACAGACTCCAGGTCTTTTAATTGCAGTTCAGTATCAATGACTTCTTTGTCGGTAACCGGATCCACCTGTCCTGCTACGTGGACAATGTTATCATCATTAAAGCATCTGATCACATGTATGATGGCATCTACTTCTCTGATATTTGCCAGAAATTTATTTCCAAGTCCTTCACCCTTGCTTGCACCTTTTACCAGTCCGGCAATGTCAACAAATTCGATCACAGCAGGTATTACTTTTTCAGGAGATACCAGGTCTGATAATATTTTTAGCCGTTCATCCGGAACAGATATTACCCCGACGTTGGGTTCTATGGTACAAAAAGGAAAGTTTGCTGCCTCAGCTTTAGCGTTTGATAATGCGTTAAATAATGTAGATTTTCCAACATTTGGTAAGCCTACAATACCACACTGTAATCCCATAAATATTTAATTCTTAAAAGTTATGTCTGAAATACTCTATACTCTTTAAATCCGGCATATACCTCCGACGCAGTTACCCTGATAATCGTGTATGCTGGAATCGCCGCAACCATCCCGGGGATCTGCCCGATTGTAGCGCCGACAAAGATAATGATAAATATTTCCAGAGGATGGGCTTTCACACTCTTTGAAAAAATTAATGGTTGCAGGACCACATTATCTGTCACCTGTACCACCACAAAAACGGAAATAATTTCAATAATATAGATGACCGTCTCCTGGTTCAGATCGAAATTACCCATGGTGGAGAGGCCCACAAGAATGCCGAAAGATGCTCCCAGTATCGGTCCGAGGTAAGGAATAAGGTTGGCAAACGCTGCAAACAGTGCGATGGTAAGTGCATACTTGATACCAAAAATAGAAAGACCTACAGCGGCTATTGAAAATATCGCCACCATTTGCATCAGGAGTCCCAATAGGTAATTGGAAAGCAGCTTTTCGGTCTTGAACATCGCTGCGATAAACACCTCAAAATACTTATTGGGTATCAGGGAAATGATCATTCTCCTTAAGATCCCATTTTCGTAGAGCAAAAAGAAGGTCATAAAACTAATGGCCAGCAATCCAATAAAGAAACTTCCCGTGGCACTGATCAGACTGTTGATGATTTTGGTAAAGTCTATATTTCTAATGAATCCGAATAACTCTTTCCTTAATGTATCCACCAGGAACCCTGGTTTTTGCTCAACCACTTCGTATTCTATAAGGATGGATTCCAGTGAGGAAATTGGCTGAGATAATTTGCCATAAATCTGATCAAAGTTTAATCCGGAGATTACTTCAATCTGATCTGAGATAAGTGGAATAAATAGTAGTAGAAACGAACTGAATACCACTATTAGAAGCAGAAAGGAAATCAAAATGGATAATGAGCGTGGAAACTTTGCTCCCAGAAACTGCACCTTGCTTACGAGATTTACCAGGGGACGAAGCAGTGTGGTAATGACGATTGAGATGATCAGGTAAAAGAATATGCTGGAGAAATACCATGCCAGGGTCACCAGCAGGACCACTACCAACCCAATGATAAAAAAGAACCTATACCTCATGATCTGCCTAAACTAAAAAAAGCTCCTGAATAACCGGGAGCTTTTCTTTATTCAATATACCTTAGTTAAACTTAATCCCATTTAAGCTCAGTGTCCTCATCTTCTACCACCTGCTCTTCATAAGCTCTTTCGAACTGTGAAAAATCTACTTCTGGCATTAATTCATTTTTCACATGATTGACAGTATTATTCAACGCTTCAATGAACTTGTTGAAGTCTTCTTTGTAAAGAAAGATCTTGTGTTTTTCATAAAAGAAACCATCATCCTTGTATCGCCTCTTGCTTTCTGTGATGGTCAGGTAATAGTCATTGGAGCGTGTTGATTTAATGTCAAAAAAGTAGGTTCTTTTCCCTGCTCTCACTCTCTCGGAATAGATTTCATCTCTTCCTTTTTCCTTATTCTCTTCCACTTTATAGTTCGTTTAAGGTGCTTAATGCAATTTAAGATTCAAAAAATCAATCTAAATATAGCATAATAAAAATGATTATTGCAAGTTGACGATTTACAAATACCCCTCAGAAAATTCAAATAAGTTTAAAAAACGAAACAATATTCCTAAAAATCAGTGATTTAAAGGAAGATGTTATTTGATCATTAAATAAACATTTTTACTTATTGCTTAAACACATTAGGTTGCAACTATATGAAGTTTGAATTACAGAAAGCCAAAGAATACGGCTCCATAGAATTCCTTGCCAAGCAACTAGTAGATGGTTTCATCACGGGATTGCACAAATCTCCATATCACGGATTCTCAGTTGAGTTTGCGGAACACCGATTATACAATTATGGTGAAAGCACCCGACATATTGACTGGAAAGTATATGCCAGAACTGACAGGTTATATACCAAGCAATACGAAGAAGAAACTAATTTACGGTGCTACCTTGTGTTAGACCATTCTTCATCCATGCAGTACCCATTACCCGGACGGGAGAAGCTATTATTTTCAGCATATGGCGCTGCATGCCTGGCCTACATGCTGCACAAGCAAAGAGATGCCGTAGGATTGATCACTTTTTCAGATCAGGTAGAGATACAAACCCCCATTAAATCGACTGCCTCCCATGTTCACAAAATATTCACACAGCTGGAAGAGGTAATAGAAGACAAAGAATCCAAGAAAAAAACGGATGTTTCCTCAATCATTCATGAGATCGCAGACAAAATCAACAGGAGATCGCTCGTCATCATATTCACAGATGCCTTCCAGAACAATGAGCTTGATTCCCTGTTCAGCAGCCTTCAACACCTGAAGCATAATCACCACGAAGTACTTTTCTTTCATGTGACCGACCAGTCTACCGAACTGAATTTCGAGTTTGAAGACAGGCCTCACAAGTTCTATGATCTGGAAGAAGACATAGTACTAAAGCTCACCCCTACCGAATACAAGAAGATTTATCAGGAAAAAATGACACAGTACTATCAGGCCATCAAGCTCAGGGCCGGACAGCTGAAGATCGACTTCATCGAAGCTGACATAAAAGATGACTTTGACAAAATCCTTACTTCCTACCTGATTAAGCGGTCCAGGATGAAATGAGTTTTGAGTTTAGGGTTTGGAGTTTTGAGTTTTGTGTTTGGGGTTATTGAGTTTAGGGTTTTGTGTTTGAAGTTTGACAATTGGCTGATTTTGCCTCATTAAATAGCCTTGTCAGGTAATCTCCTGACGATTATTGGATACCTCTTTTTTGCAAATAACCCAACAACTGACAACAATTATGACCTCATAAAGGAGCCAAAAAAGTGATCAATTCAACATAAAAAAAGGGCATCCTTGTGAGACACCCTTTTAATATTTAAATAAAACTCTGTCTCTATTCGTCATGTAACCACTCTTTCTTAGCGGTCAACTCCTCTTCTGATTCTACATAGTCAGGATCATCGACACAACAATCAACCGGACAGACAGCTGCACACTGTGGTTCTTCGTGGAAACCTGTACACTCGGTACATTTTCCAGAAACTATGTAATAGAATTCATCAGAAACTGGTTCCTGGGGTTCATTGGCATCCACCACTGTCCCATCTTCGAGCTCTACTTCTTTCAGCTCAGTGCCGCCGGCCCAGGTCCATTCCACCCCGCCTTCATAGATTGCCGTATTTGGGCATTCCGGCTCGCATGCACCGCAGTTGATGCACTCGTCTGTGATCATTATTGCCATTTACTCACAAAATTTATGTTTTTAAATACATTCAAATAGCTCAACAAAATTATAAACAATAAGTTTGCAGACAAGTTCCTTTTAGTTTCATTTTATGAATTTCGAAGAAAGATTATCAAATTTCATTCAATTAGGAGAAAAAATCACCAGTTTGACTTCAACAGAAACCCAATTTCTTTGCGAAAATGCTAATCGCGAGAACAAGTGGTTCACTGAAAACAGTGTGAAAAGTGCCCTCATCGGAATCGCAAAATTCCTAACTCCTGATACATTGAATCAATGGACTGCCTCCTATGACCTTTCCAAATCACCCGGGAAACATGTAGGGATTGTCATGGCGGGAAACATACCCATGGTTGGTTTTCATGATTTATTATGTGTCCTTCTATCAGGCCATCAGGCAGACATCAAGCCTAGTTCTGATGATACTTTCCTAATCAGGCAGCTTTGCCAGTGGTTATTCGAAATAGATAACCGATTTGAAGATTTGATCCATTTTCCAGACTCACTCAAATCTTCAGAAGCTGTAATAGCGACAGGAAGTGACAACACCGCCCGGTATTTTGAACACTATTTTGGTAATCGGCCTCATATAATCCGGAAGAACAGAACCTCTGTGGCAATTATTGAAGGATCAGAAACACAGGAACAGTTTGGTAAGCTTGGGGAAGATATTTTTAAATACTTCGGGCTGGGTTGCAGGAATGTTTCTAAACTCTTTTACCCTGAGGGTTTTGACATTAGGACCGTATTCCCGGCCTGGGAATCTTTCGAACCTATAATCCACCATCATAAGTATCGTAACAATTACGATTACAATAAATCCATCTTATTGGTAAATAAAGAGCCTCATTATGATACTGGTTTCCTCATGACCAAAGAGGACAATCAACTGGTCTCTCCTATCAGCATGGTATTTACACAATCTTATAAGGATGGAGAGCAATTGAAAAAAATACTAAGTGATCAATCTGAGAAAATTCAATGCATCGTTGGTGGACATAATATTCTAAATGGATTATTTGCCACTTACAATTATGGAGCTGCACAATACCCAGAAGTATGGGACTATGCGGATGGTGTGGATACATTGAAGTTTCTGGAAGGATTGGGATCATAACGGTTTGTGATGATCACAATAATCATTAAATTATGGAGTGTTCTCTATTAGACTAAGGAATTTTCCTCTACTATTTAGGCAGGTATTTATTCTAGGAGCCTTCAGCATATTTTTTTTTGATCTAAATGGACAACACAACTACAATTTCTATCGGATGGATGTCTCCGATGGGCTTTCCCACAATAATGTCTATGCACTTCATCAGGATCAATTTGGTTATATATGGATTGGAACAGGGTCTGGCTTACATCAATATGATGGTGAAGAGTTAAAAAGCTACTATTCAGATTATAATAGCAAACAAAGTCTGGGACAAGGATATGTTCGGGCTATTCTGGAGGATCGCCATGGGGTAATATGGATCGGTTCTGAGGATGGTGGGATTACAACATTGACAAACGGTATATTTTCAAACATTACTTCCAGTGATTCCATTGGCCCAAACAATGACAATATTGAACACATCATTGAGCTTCCAGATGGCACTTTGATGTTTGCAACCTGGGGTGGAGGTATTAATGTGCTGCGCGACGGTAAATTTTCATACATCACCAGTGAAAACAGTGGATTAATAAATAATAATGTAGTAGACCTTTTTTATGACAGGGATACAGACATTCTCTGGATTGGCTGTTGGGATGGTGGTTTGTGCCGCATGATCAATGGTGAAATTACCTGCGAATTAAATAACTCCGAAGGATTCAATAGCTCCAGGGCAAGAACAATTGCAAAAACAGATGATGGATCAATATGGATAGGCACATGGGGAGATGGTTTGTTCAGGTACAGAAACGGGCAATATCAGCGAATGAAACTTCAGGGGTCTACCAGGAATACTGTTGGCGAAAGTAAAATTCTGTCGATGGTTGCTGATGGTAACAAATTATGGGTAGGCACCTTTGGGGGAGGTGTTATCCTATACGAACAAGGTAAATTCATTGATTTCACTTACAATCAAAGTGATGACAACTCCATAGGTTCTAACTTTATAGAATCTACATTGGTAGATGTTGATGGAAACCTTTGGGTAGGAACATTTGGCGGAGGACTGTCTAAGCTTGAAAAAAGTCATTTCAAATCCTACAAATATCACCCCAATTTGGAATACTCTCTTTCCAATAATTTCATCAGAAGTATAACCCAATATGACCAAAACCATATGATGATTGCCACAAGAGGGCACGGGATTGACCTGTTTGACGGGGAAAACTTCACACCTCTTAAAGACATCCTTGGGCCACAATATGGGTTCTCTACGATATTCAGTCTGCTAAAAACAAGTAAAAACGAGTACTGGTTTGGAGGCACTACCGAAATTGGACTATATGTGATGAAGGATGGACTGCTGGAGGATCGAACCAACCATTATGGCATCAACCTCAATGAGTACAATATCAATCAGATCATTGAAGCTTATGATGGAAGTATCTGGTTTGGGGCGGAGTTTGAAGGCGGACTAAATCAAATTGTAGGCGACTCGTTGATCAGGTTCAGGCACGATCCTGAAGATCCTACCACTGTTGGAAATAATAATGTGATGTGTCTGTATCAGACAAAAGACAGTACAATCTGGGTTGGATTGAGGAGGCATGGTCTAAACAGCTATAAGGATGGGAAATTTGAAAGATACACCTATGATCCGGATGATCCCTTTTCATTGAGTAACGATTTTGTTTACTGCATCTTCGAAGATTCAAACCAAAATTTATGGGTAGGAACTGAAAAAGGGTTAAATAAACTTGACCGGGGCACCAATAAATTTAAAAGGTACTTTACTTCCGATGGTCTCAGCAATGATGTGATCGCCTCGATCTATGAGGATGACAATGGCTATATCTGGTTGGGCACTCATAAAGCCATCACCAAGATGGATCCCGAAAATGAGCGGTTCTGGAATTTTGCAGATTATGCAGGTGTGTATAGTTATCCTTTCAATTTTAATGTGGTTGCCAAAAATCAATATACTGGTGAATTATATTTTGGTGGCGTCAATGGTCTGGTGAAATTCAATCCCGATGAAGTGCGTGTTGATTCCAAGAAACCAAAAGTACTCATTGCTGACATCAGGATTAATAACGAGTCTATATCAAAAGAAAAAGACAGCCAGATCACAGGCCGGGTAGAACAAGCTTCAATTATCAGGCTGGACCATCAGCATAAATCAATTCAGTTTGAATTTACAGGACTAAATTTTTTAGTGGGGACCAATACACAATTCAAATACCAATTGGTGGGATTTGACAAAGAGTGGCAATCTTCTGGCGACCGAAGGTTCATATCGTATTCTAATCTCGCGCCAGGTAAGTATACCTTTCAGGTAATGTCGTCTTATGATGGTGTTTCATGGAGCACTCCAAAATCCATTGATGTTATAGTCACCCGGCCCTGGTGGAAGACAATATGGTTTATCATATTACTTGTCCTATCGGGAATAACGCTGGTTTATTTTATAGTTCGGTGGCGCAACAGGTATCTGGAAATACAAAAAACAAAATTGACCAGACTTGTCCACAGGAAAACTGAGGAGATACAGAAGCGAAACACCCAGCTTTCTTCTACTTTGGATGAGCTCAGAACTACTCAGGACAAGCTGATCAAATCAGAAAAACTTGCCGCGCTGAGCCAGGTGGTATTTAATTTGTTGCATGAATTGAACTCCCCCCTGGGTAGTACAAAAGCAGGAATTGAACTTATCAATAGAGATATTTCACTGGAAATAGAGGAATTGCCGGCTATCATTGAAAGCCTTGGTCCATCGGAATTTCTGCATTTCAAAAATTTCATCAACGAATTTCTGTCAACTGAGCAATTGCTTGATGTAGATGAAGAAAGACAACTGGAGAACCAACTCGCGTCAGAGCTTGCGGAACTCGGAATAACTAACAATGATATCATCGAAAACCTCAAAGCAATTCAATGTTATCACATCACCGATCATTGTAAGAATTTGTTACAACTTTCAGCAGCACCCCAATTATTTGCCATTGCTGAAAAAATCATTTTAAAATATCACATGCTTAAAAATACTGATAAAGCTGTTCAGCGATCGATCAGTATTCTAAACTCTCTTAAAACCTATACCCTTAAAGACTCAGAAAATGATTTTAATGCCATCAATGTAGTCGAGAGTATTGAAGAAGCTCTGGCATTGAAGAACCATGTTTTCCGCAGAGGAGTTGAAGTAATCCGCAACTTTCGGCATTCTCCAGATATATTAGGCAATAAGCAGGAACTTAATCAGGTCTGGCTCAATCTGATTTCCAATGCCAATTACGCGATGAACTATCATGGAACCTTGAAGATCTGTACCGAACAATTGAATGGGTATGTTCAGATCAAATTCAATGACAATGGTGCCGGGATTCCACCGGAGCTACAAGAAAAGATATTTGAACCCTTTTTCACCACCAAGCCATTGGCTGAAGGACGTGGTATTGGGTTGGATATAGTCAAAAAAATCATTGCTCGTCACCAAGGAGATGTATCTCTTCAAAGTAAACCGGGTGAAACAGTCTTCACCATAAAGTTACCCGCGTTAAAGAAGTCCACCAGTAAAACTACTTCTTCTGAAAATACTACTTCGCAATAGGCCTTTATAGCAGCTCCAGAGTGGCAATTACAATGAGATGGTTATTTTTTATTAAATTAAAAGATAATGGCTCCAGCTATGAATTCCCGTCAGGACAATACAACAATGGCATACTTGCATCATTACTTGAAATGCACTCAGCTAACATGCGTCTTTCTGGTAATCAGCACATTAATGCCATTTACCGGAATCGGCCAGCACCTTAATGGTACAGACGGAGCATTGAAGTTTGAAAATATTTCTGACGGACTTTCCAGCAATTATATCCTTGATATATGTCAGGATTCCAAAGGTTATTTATGGTTTGCTACGGACTATGGACTAAACCGGTTTGATGGCCTGAATTTCAAGCTTTACATCAATAATCCGGATGATAGTACAAGTATCAGCCAGGATAATATCTACAAACTTTTGGTGGACAGCAGGGACAGGCTTTGGGTGGGCACACAATCAGGTGGGCTCAATCTGTATAATCGGGATCTGGACAACTTTACAAGGTTTGTGCATGATAAAAATAATCCCGGGAGTATCAATCATAACTCCATCCGCGAAATCTATGAAGACCCACAACGCAGCATCTGGATTGGCACCAAAAAAGGTCTGGTAAAATATAATGAAGCCAATCGCTCCTTTTTGCAATACAACAAAGAAGCCAGTGGATATGGCAAACCAGTCAACAATATAAGGGCCATGTTGATGGACCAACAGGGCAATTTTTGGATAGGTGCAACCGGCGGGTTATTCCTTTTTGACCCAAAGTCCGGGAACTTCCAACTGATACCGCAGCATACCAATGACCAAAGTGATCCCAGTTACAGGTGTTTATTCGAAGACAGCAATGGCACCATATGGGGAGGAAGCGCCTGGGGAGGTGGATTGAAAAAAATCGAAAGAAATGGTACCTATAGTATTACTACCTTCCTGGAGCCTGCCGAAAACGATTACCTTGGTGCATCCCGAAACAATATTCTCAGCATTGAGGAATATGCAAATCACCTTTGGATCGGTACCGAAAATGGGGGGCTCAAATTAATGAATTTAGATACGGAGCACTCAGTCTATGAGGTCAATGATTATAAGGAACCAACCTCAATCAGTAGTAATTCCATTTGGTCTATCTTCAAAGACAATAGCAACAGGGTGTGGCTTGGTACTTACAACAAAGGAGTTTCCATGTGGGACCCAAACAGAAATGATTTCAACCATCAATTAGGCCGAAACCAGCTTCAATTCACCGAAGGGAATAATATCGTGACTTCTTTTGCGGTAAACAACGGAGAAATATGGGTAGGAACAGATGGTGGTGGATTATTCAAGCTTGACAAATCAGGAAATCTGCTAAAAAAATTCAAAAACGAACCCGGGAATTCTCAGAGTTTATCGAGTAATTCAGTGTTGGATCTTTTCCTGCAAAACAACGAAATATTATGGGTAGCCACCTGGGAAGGTGGTTTGTGCGCATACAACCTTAATACCGACCGGTTCGCCGCTTATCGAAAAGACATTAATGGTAACCCGGTAGAAAATATATTTTCCATTTACCCTGATGATGAAAATAACTTATGGATAGGTTCCTGGGGAAGCGGCCTTTTTCATTTTGATACCCGTCAGCAATCTTTTACCCCTGTTCATTACGCAGATACGGCTGATTTCCCGGGGTTGGACCCATTCTATGCCAACAACATCTACCTTGTTTATACTGATCAAAACAATCAATTATGGGTTGGTGGTATGTTTGGATTGTACAGAAGTGCTCCCAATGACAGCTTGTACCAATCCTTTGAACCAATTCGAATGTCATCTTCTGAAAATCTGGAGCCAATAGTTGCACAAACATTACATGAACACAGCAACGGCATAATTTGGATTGGCACTGTAGGAGATGGCTTAATCAAATACGATCCTAAAAATGAGACCTTTAGAACATACACGCTGAAAAATGGGCTGGCCGGAAATTCAGTTAAAAAAATTCTGGAAGATGAAAACGGTTCACTATGGATTAGCACCAATCAGGGAATATCAAAGTTTAATGTTGCAGCGGAGGCATTTAAAAACTTCGCGAAAGAAGATGGATTGCAGGAAAATGAATTCTTCAAAGGATCAGGGTTCAAGGCCAAAGACGGCCGACTTTTCTTTGGCGGGATCAACGGGTTTAACTCCTTTCATTCAAAGGACATCCAATTAATAGAAATTTTGCCACCAGTTTACCTGACAGACCTTAAAGTATTTAACCAATCCGTACCGGTCGATCCAGATGGAATATTACCCAGGCAGCTATCAGAACTCTCAGAAATCACCTTATCTTACCGCGAAAGTGTTTTTAGTCTTTACTTTCAGGCACTCAATTTTACTTACCCCGAGAAGACGCAGTATGCCTACAGGCTGGATGGTCTGGAAACCCGATGGAATTTTGTTACCAACATTAACCACGCTACCTACACCAACCTTGATCCAGGCACCTATACCTTTATGGTAAAAGCATCGAATAGTGACGGCTTGTGGAATGAAAATGAAGCCAGCTTAACTATACACATCACTCCTCCATGGTGGAGAACCACTTTATTTTATGTGGCCATGGTGATTTTGATGGCCACCGCGGTTGTTGTAATTGTTAACTCCAGAAACCGATACCTGACTATTCAGAAGGAGCAATTAAAAAAGCTTGTAAATGAAAGAACTGCTGCACTTACCACTAGCAACGAGCAATTACAAAACACCCTGAATGAATTAAAACAGACCCAAAACAAACTAATTAAATCAGAAAAGATTACGGCACTTAGTCAGGTGGTATTCAACTTACTGCATGAACTTAATAGTCCCCTGGGGTCTACAAAGGCAGGATTGGAGTACATTAAGAAAGATGTTTTACTCGAAGTACAACAGTTGCCAAAACTGATGGAGTCACTGGATGCTTCAGCATTTGAGATATTCAAAAACTTCCTGGAAGAAATGTTATCTCAGGATCATTACTATTCCCCATCAGAGGAGAGGCAACTTACCAGCGAGTTGCAGCAAACACTTCAAAAGATGAACATTGAAGATCAGCAAATTCTGGAATCCCTGGCAGTCATACAGTGTTTTAAACTTTCTGATAATGCAAGAAAGCTTCTGTCATTCAAGAACGCACCTGAATTGATTGAACTAGCAGAAATGATCATTTTGAAATATCACAACCTGGCCAACATGGATAAATCTGTGGAGCGTTCAATCAATATTCTCAATTCTCTGCGCACCTACACCGAAGACGAAACTCCTGACATTAAATATCCGGTGGACATCATTCAATCCATAGAAGATTGCTTGAAATTGCGAGAACATGTATTCAAAAGAGGAGTAAAAGTCATAAGGGAATATATGGGGAGACCAACAATTTTGGCCAATAATGAAGAACTTAAACAGGTGTGGCTCAACATTATTTCCAATGCAAACTATGCAATGAATTATAGCGGAGAGCTTACAATCACAGTGATCAAGAATGAGATAGATGCACACGTATCATTCAAAGACAATGGTCCAGGAATACCGAAAGATAAACTGGACAAAGTATTCGAACCTTTCTATACCACCAAACCGCTAGGAGAAGGACGGGGAATTGGACTGGACATAGTAAAAAAACTGGTGTCTAAACATGGCGGTACAATTTCGCTTACCAGTGAGCCGGGAAACACACAATTTGCCATCACTCTTCCATTATTTAAAGAGACCAGAGAGAATCCCTCAAATCAGGTGTTCAGTTGAAAAATATCGATTGAACTTACTAAAATTGCGTTAGTCATCTAATATTTCAGGTATCAGACTTTATTTCAACAATCACAGTAAGATGCCCTATCTGGTGATCATCCTGCTGGCCGGTATTTTCTTCCTCCCATTTCTGGGGCATGTTCACCTCTTCGACTGGGATGAACTCAACTTTGCGGAGATGTCCCGGGAGATGATGGTGACCGGCGACTATTTTAAGGTACAAGTCGATTTTCGGCCCTTTTATGAAAAACCTCCACTATTCATGTGGATTCAGAACCTGAGTTTTGCACTCTGGGGGGTAAATGAATTTGGTGCCCGGTTTCCTAATGTCATAGTTGCCATGTGCTGCCTGTTAGTACTATACAAGGTAGGAACTACAATCAGGGACCAGTTATTGGGAACACTATGGGTGCTCTGTTATTGCGCCGGACTACTGCCTTTCATGTTCTTCAAAACCGGTCTGATTGACCCTTTATTTAACCTGCTAATTTTCACCTCGCTGGTTTTGTACCTAGTGGAAGCCTCCAAATCAGAGCGTCATTGGTATAAGTATGTACTGGCGGGAGCAGTAAATGGTATGGCAATTCTGGCCAAAGGGCCGGTAGCATTCTTAATATTGGCACTTACTGTAGCAGTATACGCTATTCTATCAAAGAAAAGAGCTGTTCTGTTCAAACCTTTGGTATGGACATCTGCAGGCGCGTTTATTGTATCAAGCATTTGGTTTGTTCCTGAGACGGTCATGAGAGGACCTGAATTTATTTTGGAATTTGTAAGCTATATGCTCGGGTTGTTGTCCCAAAACATCGCTTCACATGAGCAGCCCTTCTACTACCATTTTTTAGTGCTCTTCTTCGGTTGCTTTCCTATTTCGATCTTTGCGCTCTCGAATATATGGCGAACAACACCAGAAAAATCAGATTTCAACCGATGGATGGTGGTACTTTTCTGGGTGGTACTGATCTTGTTTTCGTTGGTTCGTACCAAAATTGTCAATTACTCTTCGCTTACTTACTACCCTCTGTCCTATCTCTCGGCATTCTCTTTGTATCAATATCATCATCATGGGCAAATGAAACGTTCCTGGTTTTTTCTGATTATGGGAATAATGCTATGTCTACCGGTTTTGGGCCTACCAATATTGACACAATCGAATGAGCTGATGCGAACCCTTTTGGGAACTGACCAATTCACCAGGGAGTCAATGGAGACATTTGAGCTGCCGATCTGGACAATAATCATTGGTTTTGTATGGTTAATTGGAATTGTCGGATGCTTTTTTTTGATCAGAAAGGGAAGGATAGTCACAGGTCTTTTTGTGTATACCATTTGTCTGGCTGTCATGCTGAATGCCAGTCTGTATTGGATTGTTCCACAAATTGAGCAGACTACCCAGGGACCCTCGATTAAATACTTTAAGCAGCTAAAAGATCAACCCGTTTATCTTGGCACCATTGGCTTCAAATCCTACGGAAAGTACTTCTATGCAGAGCGGACCCCAGCAATCAGCGGCTATACCGACCACCAACTTTTGACTGATTTTACAGACCGTGACACCTATCTGGTGGTGAAGCCTCATAAATTAAAACTGATGCAAGCTTATCCAGCGTTTCAATTATTGGAAAATGAAGGTGGCTTTTATCTTTTTTATCGCCCAAAGTCAGGGGAATAAAATCATTGCCACCCCTTTTACGTAAGCATTTTCCAGGTAACATTAGATCAGGATTAGTCATAACGATTCAATGCAATGATTGGATGTATCAAATTGTTTTAGTCATTTAAGAATTAACCCGATTTATGCTTTAGAGCGGTAAGCGAAATACTTGATATTGAAGTGATTTGAGGTTGTAGCAGGACGCTAATTCGTAAATAGGGTTTAAATAATTCTAAAACAATTGAAACAGTGCTGGCAGGCATGAAAGGTTAATGTTTTTTAGATTAACTTTGACCCTCGCCACAATTTGTATCACAACAGATTAAAAAACACAAATCAACATGAGTAAAGATTTCTTTGGAATTGAGAAACAACTGAAAACCCCTCTTGGAGAGCATAAGTATTACAGCCTAAAGGACTTAGCTGATAAGAAACCTGAGGTGAAGAAACTTCCTTACTCCATTCGGATCTTACTGGAAAACGCCATCAGAAACTATGATGGTTTTGCGGTAACAGAAGAGCACTTAGACACATTACTTAACTGGAAAAGCACCGCGGGCGACAAAGACATTCCATATACTCCTGCAAGGGTATTGATGCAGGATTTTACCGGAGTACCTGCCGTGGTTGATATTGCATCAATCCGGGCCGAGGTAGCCAGAAAAGGCAAAGACACTGGTAAAACTAATCCAATCGTTCCTGCTGAAATGGTCATTGACCACTCAGTAATGATCGAATACTTCGGTACACAAAATGCTTATCAGAAAAACGTGGACCTGGAGTACCAAAGAAATGAAGAACGATACAAATTATTAAAGTGGGGACAGCAGGCCTTCGATAACTTCACCGTAGTACCTCCGGGAATGGGAATCTGTCACCAGGTAAACATTGAGAACCTGGCCAAAGTAGTGATCCCAAGAGATGGCTATCTTTTCCCTGATACACTGGTAGGTACAGACTCACACACTCCAATGGTCAATGGACTTGGCGTACTTGGCTGGGGAGTAGGAGGAATTGAAGCAGAAGCTGCCATGCTCGGACAGCCCATCTACATGATCCTTCCTCAGGTAGTTGGTTTGAAGCTTACCGGAAGACTTCCCGAAGGCGCTACCGCAACTGACCTGGTACTTACCATTGTAAGGTTGCTAAGGGACTATGGTGTAGTAGGTAAAATAGTTGAAGTATTCGGACCAGCACTGGCCAATCTGACTATTCCGGACAGAGCAACCATTTCCAACATGTCTCCTGAGTTTGGATGTACTGATACACACTGGCCGGTGGATGAGCAAACACTTGCTTACCTGAAGAAAACTAACCGCGGCGATGACCACATTGCCATGGTAGAAGCATATGCTAAAGAAAACTTATTGTGGAGAACTGACGATGACCAGGCAGAATACACAGACGTACTAGAGCTTGATCTATCAACTGTTGAACCAACTATTTCTGGTCCTAAAAGACCACAGGATAAGATTTTATTGAGAGAGGCCAAAGAAAAAGTGATTGGCCTTTTGAAAGATAACTACAGCAGAGACTATATCCCTGTAGCAGACAGAGGATGGGCCAACGATCCGGCGGTAGCCACTGCCACTGCTGATTCAAAAATTAAGAGTGTGCCAATTAAAGTTGGGGACCTGGAATACAACCTGACTGACGGAGCTGTTGTGATTGCTGCAATTACTTCATGTACCAACACTTCCAACCCAAGTGTAATGCTTGGAGCCGGACTTGTTGCCAAAAAAGCGGTAGAGAAAGGATTGGATGTGAAACCTTGGGTAAAAACATCTTTAGCGCCTGGCTCAAGGGTAGTAACCAAATACCTGAACAATGCAGACCTAATGCCGTTCTTTGAAGCGCTGAAATTCCATGTAGTTGGCTATGGTTGTACAACGTGTATTGGTAACAGCGGAGATATGATCAAGCAGGTACAGGATGCGGTGATTGAGAATGACCTGGTAGTTTGCTCGGCATTGTCTGGTAACAGAAACTTTGAAGCAAGGATCCACCCTAACATTAAGATGAACTTCCTTGCATCACCAATGTTGGTAGTGGCTTATGCACTGGCCGGAAGAATGGACTTTGACATGAACAATGAGCCACTTGGACACGATCCTAATGGTGAGCCAGTTTACCTGAGAGACATATGGCCAACACAGGAAGAGATCAACGAGGTGATGGACAGAGTGGTGACTGCTGAAGATTACCTTAAAACTTACGAAACAGTATTTGATGGTGACGAAACCTGGCAGGCACTTAACGCTCCTACCGGAAGTCTTTACGACTGGGACAGCAAGTCTACCTACATTCAGGAAGCACCATTCTTTAAAAATATCCAGGAAGATGTGCCGGAACCTCAGAATATAAAAGGGGCAAGAGTACTATTGCAATTGGGCGACATGGTCACTACCGACCACATCTCCCCTGCTGGTAAGTTCCTTCCAGAGCACCCTGCCGGACAGTATCTTACTGCCAATGGTATCGAGCAAAAAGACTTCAACTCGTATGGTTCCAGAAGAGGTAACCACGAAGTGATGATGAGAGGAACCTTTGCCAACGTCAGGATCAAAAACAAGCTGGCATCCAGAGAAGGTGGATGGACTACTTACCACCCAACCGGTGAGGAAATGTACGTTTATGATGCTTCCATGAAGTATCAGGAAGAAGGTACACCACTGGTAGTTATTGGAGGTAAAGAATACGGATCAGGATCTTCCAGAGACTGGGCAGCAAAAGGTACTACCCTGCTTGGTGTGAAAGCCGTGATTACAGAGAGCTTCGAGAGAATTCACAGAAGTAACCTTGTAGGAATGGGTGTATTGCCAATGGTCTTCATGGAAGGTGAAAATCAGGATACATTAGGTCTTGACGGAACTGAAACCTATGACATCCTTGGACTTGACAATGACCTTACCCCAGGTAAAATTGTGGACGTAATTGCTACAAAACCTGATGGCACCAGGATTGAGTTCAAATCCAAACTAAGACTGGATAGTGGTGTGGATGTAGAATACTACAAGCATGGTGGTATCCTTAATTATGTATTGAGAAACTTTCTTAAGGATTAGTTCCAACGGAAATTTAACGATAGTGAAAGCCACTCCGAGATATGGGGTGGCTTTTTTTATATATTTGCACTTCTAAATCATTGTCTAAATATTCATTAACAAACAATATTATGAGTTTAAGAACATTTATCATCGCATCAGCCGTCCTGATCTGTAATTCCGTATTAGCACAAAACCCCATAGAACTTGATCCAGAAGGTGCTGCAAGTGGAGACCTCTATGGTATTAAAGTAACTGAAACAGGCAACAACACTACTAAATTCCACATCTATCGGAACTTTTCTTATGAAACCACCGATCAGGATAGATTGGTGATTCAGAGTGATGGCAATGTTGGAATAGGAACAACCAACCCAACTGAAAAACTAAACGTCGTAAGTTCAGCAAGCGGTGTTATTTCAAGATTCGTAAGTACGAATCATGGTGGAATAAGTGGTTTGAGAATTCAAAGCGAAACCAATGATGGTTCGGATGTAAGGTTTATGGATATCGCTTATGATGCTGAAACTGACAGTTATGGATTTGGTGCTGGATCATATGGAAGTGCACTCCCCATTGGAGGAGGCTTTAGCAAAGCTGACATATTTGTTAATAGTAGTGGTAATGTTGGAATTGGAACATCTTCCCCTAATGCTAAATTAGACATAAAAATAGGTTCCTCTGAATCAGTGAATAGTCTTAATCTGTACGACGGGAATTACCAAATCGGATCGTTTCGTACGCTAAGTAGTACAGACGGCAGAGGCCTGGTAATTTCAGGAAGGACTGAATCTTCCACAAGTGCACAGCCAACGTTGGTTTTGGCAGGATACACCCAAGACCTGGTTGCTGATAACGAATATGATGCCGCTGTATCCGTTAGAGGATATGATATAAGTGATAACTCCACCCTTCAGAACGCTCCAATTTTTAAAGTATTAAATGCAGGTTCCAATTCTTACTTTACAGTTAATTCAAATGGTAAAATAGGAGTGGGCACAAATACCCCTGATGCTAAACTAACCGTTGCTGGAAACATCCATTCCCAAGAGGTAAAAGTCACCGTAGATGCAGGGGCAGATTTCGTATTTGAGGACAATTACTCCCTTAGATCGCTTGAGGAAACTGAAGCATTCATTTCCAAAAATAAGCACCTTCCAGAAATAGCTGCTGCAGATGAGATGGTGGAAAACGGACTGGAACTGGGTGAAATGAATATTAAACTACTGCAAAAAGTAGAAGAATTAACACTTTACATGATCGAGCTCAACAAAACTGTCAAAACTCAAAATGAGAAAATCGAGCACCTTTCCAAAGAAAATGAAGCTTTAAAAACTAGGGTAAGCCAATTAGAAAATTAAGCGAATAGATATCCATAAACCAAATGCCACTCTGGAACTCCGGGTGGCTTTTTTTATACCTATTGATTCAGGTACTTCACAAGGTATGCCACGCCAAGTGCTACTAGTCCTAGAATGGGATAACTGTATCCTTCACTTATGCCAGAGGCAACCAGCGAAGGACTGATATCACCTACTGCAGCGATGGCGTTAAAACGCATCTTTAATCATATGAATATAAGCTATGACCCCCACAATAACAGCCACAGCTCCCAAAGACACAAATGATTTCTTATTTAGTTCACCTTTTACTTTGGTCTGATAGAGCTGCCATCCTCCCATCACAACGATGTAGCATAGAATCAGTGAAATAATCAATAAATATCCGAAGTTGTACATGAGGTTTGGGTTTGAATCAATGAAACATCGCTAATATAGTTTCAGGTCTGATTATTCACCACTATATTTATAATGAATGATGAAATTGTTTTCACACATCTTACTGATATGTTGCGGCACCTTGATTGCTTGCAGTCCGTTGCGCAAATCACAGACTTTGTTGGTGGGTAATTATTTCAGTGCCTTATCAACCTTCCCCAGTAACATCCGGCAATTAAATGAAAGGGTGGCCACTTTCGATCTGGAAGCCAGCAACCTTTCAAGCGCCTTGCTGGAAACAGATGCTGACAGAGTCAATTACCTGGTAAGGTCCATTAAGCTATTCGAAGAGAGGCTCTTAATGGAAGATAGTGTGGGGACCGCTATTGATGAGCTGGAACAATATGTAAGGCAATACTATACGCTGGTTCCTAACGGGTTCAATATCTACAAGGCACTGAAAGGAACCTCTGAAGGAATTGTAGGTCTACTGGGGTTTAAATCAGTAATATCCTCTGTGCTGCCGGATAAAAATGTTGAAATCACAGATCTGAAGAAAAAGAAAATCCTCAAACACCTGAATGACAACAGGGTGCAGTTTCGTGCAAATCTCAGGCTTATAAAGGTATATACGGATTACTACCTGATTCCACAAATTGACGAAATTGACAAACAGTATAAAAAAGACCATCAGGTGCTTTTCGAAAACCTGCCTGACTCCATTTCATCTCTTCAGTATTTTGAAAACTACAACAGAAGATTCATTGACTTTTATCAAAAACTAATTCAGAGCCGACGACTGGCAACTCAAATATCTATTTCACTGGACCGCATCCTACAGGTGGAAGAAAATATCATTAAGCTCACCAGAACCAGACAAAAGATCAAAAAAAATGATGCAGAACTACTTACATTACTCAATGACCTGCAAAAGATCAAGCAATTGCTAAGAGACACAAAACAATAAAATCAGTCTATTTTTAAACCATTGACCTCATGTGAGCATCTAAACAGGTAAAAACCTCATGAATTACTCGTACCAACTACTTATCATCTTGCTCCTACTGGGGTCAACTTTATCAGGATGTAATCAATCGGATGAACCTGAAATTGAGTCCAAATACGAAATTATCAATGACTACACTTACCTCCAGTTAATCAATCTGATAGGAGAAGAAAGACTAAGTCTGGCTGTAGAATCTCTTGATGCAGAGGGAGCACTTGGACGAAATCAGGGGGGTTACTTCCATGTCAGGTTTCAGTTGGGAATGACCTCATTGTCGGATTATGCGGTGGTAACTGAGCGTACTGATGTCATCGGAGAGTACCTGCAGACACTGGAGTATGCATTTGCTCATCAGTTGGAGTCGGGAGATTTTGACATTGTAGTCCCTCAGGAATTACAGAATAACCCATCTTATGTTGCTCCCACGGAAGAAGACCTGCTGAGTGGAGTAGCTTTTTTCGGTAGTTCACTTGGACTTTCACTGGTGACTTTAAATAGCTCTACATGGTTTATGCAAACTGCAGAAAACGAGGCATATCGGTCTGAACTGGCCACCTACCTACCCCAAATAACTGCACTGCTGAATCACCTGATGAGTAAAAAAGAAACTTTGTCCACCTATGATGCTGAGGCCCCTAACCGATTGTTGTTTGATGCACTCGCCTTTTATAGCCTGGGCGTTTACCTCAATCATCAATCCGCCAAACAAACCGGGCAGGATTTTATGAATCAGGCACTCAACAGGATCGATCAAAGCGAAGGATACTTTATCGAAGGTGGAGGATGGGACTCCAGCTACAATGGTGTGGCGATCAAGCTCGCCATGGAATTACTTAGTATAATGGATGGTGAGCAAACATTGGCATTGGAATCTGCCATCATTTCTGCCACCAAATGGCAAATCAGCAGAATTGGGGACGATGGTGAAATATCAAGTGAAGGTAACACACGGGTTTTCCCCGGAGGGGAATTATTTATCGGTGAAGAAAAGAACATAGACTATGCTAAAACCGTCAAGGCCTTGCTTTATTTTGGGCTACTGACCGCTTCAGATGGTGTTGTAAACATGGCCGACCAGGTCCTGCATCATTACCTTACCAACTAATCATTTTGGCAACCGCTAACCACTTACATTTTTTGTAGATTAGTATTTTATGTTGGAGGACATATACTATCATATCAATAACATCGCAATCTACAGCATCCTGCTTTCAATGGTCCTGGCCTGGAAAGAACGCAATATCATCAAAGGGGCACCAATTGTGATGATGTTTCTTGCCTGTATTTTCCTGTATCTGGTCATCGGTTATGTTCCTCCTGGTATATTTCGGAAATTGCTCTTGTCTGGTCCGTTCCTCATCCCATTTATGTTTTGGCAGTTCAGCCTGGTGCTGTTTACCGACAGTCCATATCCTACAAAGAAGTTACTCGCTTTCATGTTGGTGACGATCATGGTCTATTATGCATTGTATTTTTTATTTGAAGCGACCTCATTCCCATTTCTGGCCATAGCCCTAAGGACATTCTCAGTCTTTTTTGTGATCCTTGCCGTTATTGCTTCCCAGAGTGGCAAATCCACCGATCTCGATAAGGACCGCCTGTTACTCAGGAAATATTTTGTTTACATCATCAGCGCTATCGTCATTATCACACTCCTTATAGAATTGGGAATTGATGAATCCAAGTATCGGATTCCAGGAGTCCTTCAACGGGGAGCGATTGTTTTTGTAAACAGTCTTTTCATTTATCTCAGCTTCAATATGAAACTAAACCTGTTGAGTAAGAGAAAACCAAAGACCAATATTTTGAATCCGAAACTGATTGAAAAAATACAGTCGACAATATTCGATCAGCAACTCTATAAGAAAGAACGACTTACCATCGGCCAGCTTGCTGAAGAAATTGGTGAGCAGGAATACAAAGTAAGGAGAACCATTAACCAGGAATTGGGTTACAGAAATTTTCTGGACTTCATCAACTCGTTTAGAATCAAGGAAGCGACTCGCATTTTGAAAGACAGCAACCAGTCGGAGAAAACAATTTTGGAAATTGCGTATGAATGCGGCTTTAACTCCATCGGTCCTTTCAACCGCACCTTCAAGGCCATTACGGGCCAAACACCTACAGAATACAGAAAACAGGCTCAGGAATCATAGCCGATTTCAAAATCAACCAGCATTCTAAACAATCGCAGCGCATATTTGAGAGGGTTGCACTTGATTTGATTTCAAAAAGAATATGGAAGCATTACTCAACAGTTGGGAAATATGGAAGCGTGTTATTGTCATTGATTTCCTAAGATACTTTATACCGGCCAGTGTTTTTTATCTCACATTCTGGGTGATTTTAAAAAAACATCTCGCCCATAAATTCATTCAATCCAAATGGCCCTCCGCTAAAAAACTTTGGGGTGAGTTCAAATACTCCATCAGTACGGTGATCATCTTTGCTTTCATAGGCGTGGGAGTTGTAACTGCCAAAAACCAGGGACATACCATGATTTACAATGAATTGGGTGCCTATGGCTACTGGTATCTACCAGTCAGTTTTGTGATCATGGTGGTCTTTCATGATTTTTACTTTTACTGGACACACCGGTGGATGCATCATCCAAAAATCTACCGCCATGTTCATAAAGTACATCATCATAGTACCAACCCATCTCCATGGGCGGCCTATTCGTTTCATCCTTTAGAGGCAGTGGTACAGGCGCTGGTCTTTCCAATTTTGGTTTTCACCATACCTGTGCACCCCAGAATAGCATTTCTGTTTTTACTCTACATGATCCTGAGAAACGTTTGGGGCCACCTTGGGTATGAATTCCTTCCGGCCCAATTTATCAAATCAAAATGGCTCAACTGGAATACCTCCACGACCCATCACAACCTGCACCATGAGCAATTTCATAGCAACTATGGCTTATATTTCACCTGGTGGGATAAATTGATGAAAACCGAGCATAGGGATTATAAGCAGAAGTTTACTGAGGTAGCCTCAAGAAGTGCTAAAAAGCAGGTTCATTAATTTAAAAGTTTACCATACATAAGGGTAGTCCGTGCTTTAATTGGTTATATTGAAACATGAAGGCATCATTTGATTTGTGGTCCATATTTTTTCTGATTTGCGCTTCACAAGGGCTTTTACTAGGGATTTTGCTGATTTCAAAACAAAAATCAAGGATCCAGAACATTCAGTTGCTTGGCCTCCTGATCCTTAGTTTCTCGTTGATGCTATTTTTCTACGTCGCGTATTGGACCGGATTAAGCCAGGACATCCATCGCATATTTAGTATTCCATATTCGTTTGTTTGGTTAACAGGTCCACTCTGTTATTCCTACATTCGAAGCATTACCCTGAAAGATGAAATCAATGGGTGGCATTTCATACCATTCTTAATTTTCTTCACCTACATGGGTGCCGGGGCATTTATTCAGCCGATAGCAAATCTCCAGATAGCGCAATGGGCTTTGTGGGACCTGTTTACCATAGGCCTGGTGCTCCAGTTGGTCATATATTCCATATTGATTTATCGTCATACCACTGCGCACTCCGATCGATGGACAAATTTAATCGGCTATTTGTACCACGGGTTTGTGGCAGGCAATCTTGTCTACTGGATTCTGGTGGCTACAGGTCAATTGAATCCTACGTATGATTATATAATTTCAGTATTCATTGCTGCATTTATTTATACAATCGGTTATTACGGATTTAATGAAGAGCAGCTTTTTCAAAAAAAGAAATACAGTCAATCCGATCTGACCAACACTGCACTTAGGTTTCTGGGTAGTAAACTGGAGGATATCATGGAAAAGGAAAAACCGTACCTGCAACATGGCATCAGTCTCCAGGAGCTGGCAGAGATGATGGAAATATCAAAACACCAACTCTCCCAAATCATCAACGAACGCTTTAACGTAAACTATTTTGACTTTATCAATGGATACCGGATTAATGATGCCATAGAAATCCTCAAACAACCAGACAACTTCAACATCAAAATCCATCAGCTAGCCATAAAAGTAGGATTCAACAATAAGGTCACTTTCAACAATGCCTTTAAAAAAGTAACCGGAAAATCCCCACTTCATTTTAAGAAATCCATCCATGAAACAGCCTGAAAAGGTAAAATCCGATCGGTATTTACTCTTTACAGGCAGAATCATCCTATTGTTGTAGAAACAACCTCGACATATGATGAAACTTGTTTACATAATTTTATTGGTACTGATTCCTGGGTTTCAATGTCACGCCCAACTACCTGAGGCGGATACATTAGCAAAAAATGGCAATCACCAGGCAGCTGTAAAACGCTATCTAAAACACCTGAAGCAAAATGAAAATGACAGTTCGGCATGGTTCAGCCTCGGACAATCATATCATGCACTGGAAAAATATGATCAGGCAGTTTCGGCCTATAAGAAAGCGATTGAAACCAACTTCTACAAAGCATACACTTACCTGTACATTGCTAAGTCACATGCTTTGAATAAAAACAAATCGGCCATGTATGCCGCTCTGGACTCAGGTTTTGCGGCAGGTGCATCATCAGCAGTCAACCTTGAAAATGATGATGAGTTTAATGTCTATCGAGAGGAAGAACGGTTTCAATCACTGATAAAAGCCCTAAAGACCAGGGCATATCCCTGTCTGGCTAAAGAAAGAGCCAACCAATTTGATTTTTGGGTCGGTGAATGGACGGTTTATGCAGGAGGAAGGCAAGCAGGCAAAAGCCAGATTACCAAAGCAAAAGGAGGCTGTGCGATACACGAAAGTTACACCACTGCCAGAGAGTACGCCGGACAAAGCATTAACTTTCTGGACCCCAAAGACAATTTATGGAAGCAGTATTGGGTCGGTTCACAAGGCGATATCCGTGATTATGTAGAAATAGACGCTGGAGAAGGGATGTTGCAATTTCTTGCTGAGTATGATAATCAAGGCTCTCCTAACCTAAGTAAAATGACCTTTACCTACGACAAAGATAAGGATACTGTAAGGCAGCTGTTTGAGAACTCTACCGACAATGGGCAGACCTGGACTGTGGTGTTTGATGGGCTGTATGTGAGGGAATAAAAACAACCTCATCAGGGTATGTAAAAAACGACTAGTCGTTTTGATCGAAATGACCGGTCGTTTTGGGTTAAATGACCGGTCGTTTTATGCGAATCGACCGGCCGTTTTGAAAAGTGCCCTCAGTTGATCTAATCAACCTTTTTTCAACATGCTAAAGGGAATAAATGCTTCTTTTCTCAGTATTTCCTGAAAACGTATTAATCCAACCACAAGAGTTTAACCTGCCCACAAAAAAATACTACTCCTCTTTGGCTCTTCCTTTTACTTTCAATTAAATTGTGATCAAACCTTAAATACCTTACTTGAGATATGAAATTAAAGAACACATTATCACAAATTCTTCCTGTTTTGGGATTGATCATATTGTGGTCATGCGGAGGTGGCACCAAAACCATGCAGGAACCCGAACAAACTAATCAAACTACAGACAATACTTATGATAGCTTATCAGCGTTGATCACCCTGACTAAAGCGCCTGCTTCTCCAGAGTACGAAGAGGCTGTTCTGACATTGGTAGAACCCTATCAGGACATGGCCGATACCGGAGCAGTGAAGTTTGAATTTAAAGTGAGCAACTACGAACTTGGTGTTCAGACCAGCGATGCAGCGGAAAGGGGGATTGCCAATTCAGCAAAAGGACAGCACATTCATCTGATCATTAATAATGGACCTTATTCTGCTCACTACACACCTAATTTTGAGAAAAACCTGGAAGCAGGTAACTACACTATTCTGGCATTTTTGTCCAGATCATACCATGAAAGTGTAAAAGGGCCTGCCACTTTTGCAACCAAACAACTTACGGTAGGAAATGTACCTTCCGAACCGTTTAACTTTGATGCAGCTCATTTATTTTACAGCCGTCCAAAAGGCACCTACAAAGGAGCAGACACCAAAAAGGTGATGCTTGACTTTTTCCTGCTTAATACAGACTTGTCACCGGATGGCAACAAAGTGAGAGCAACAATCAATGGCAAAGTGTTTATGATCGACGAATGGGCACCATATTATATTGAAAATGCACCTATCGGTGATCTAAAAATAAAACTGGAATTGCTAAATGCCGCAGGTGAAGTTATCCCTGGTCCTTACAATGTTTCAGAACGAACTGTAAAGCTAGAAGAATAAGCAGACCTAAGATTTTT
This sequence comes from Cyclobacteriaceae bacterium, assembly GCA_965243755.1. Taxonomy (GTDB): domain Bacteria; phylum Bacteroidota; class Bacteroidia; order Cytophagales; family Cyclobacteriaceae; genus JANSWY01. Next base: position 539,573 of record CBDEVW010000004.1, on the reverse strand, counting down.
AGTCGAAAGCGGGTTCATCAATTGTTCCCGCTTTTTTGATTAGAAGGGACTAATTGGCATATTTTACGCTCAGCTGTTTACCGTCCCGCTTAGCTTTTTTGTCCAAATTGATGCCAACGGCTATACCCATAGGAACTCCCACCAAAAATCCAATTCCAAAAAACTGGGGACCTCCGGATATGGCAAACGAAATGGCCATACCAATAGGAATACCAAAAGCAGACATGCCCATGATCATCCATAATGTTTGATAGTATCCCTTGGGCACCAGGCCCAGCTCTTTCTGAACCCGCTTCACAATAAACCTATAGGTCTTGCTGATTGAGTTTTTCAGCGATTTGTCGGCTAACAGGTTGGTCTCATCAATCCTTGAATTGATCTCCTCTAGTAACGAGTCAGGGATTTCATGTTCATTTAAAGCATTAATTAAACCAGTCAATTGGTTAGCCGCTTTCTCCAACTTTTTATTGCCGGAATGGTCGATTGTTTTCAATGGTTTGATCATGCGACCAAAATAATGATCCCGTTGCTAAAATCCATCCAAAGCATATATTTTCTTCATTTGCCTGGCCATTATTGTAGGTGGTACTACTTTCATTAAATTCCTGACAAACCATTGCCCCAGCGGTTGATGAGCCATCCTGCCAAATCTCCAGGAAGTATTCACCACATAATCCACTTTCTTTCTCCTTAGTTGCTCAAACCTCGAAAATGCTTGCGCCGGTGTGGTTGACTCCTTGAGCAAGCGGGCCATAAAATAAGCATCCTCCAGTCCCTGACATCCACCCTGCCCCATGTTGGGTGTGGTAGCATGGGCAGCATCCCCTATCAGGCATACATTGTGCTGAGACCAGGTGGGTAGTCGTCTAAGGTCATAGATATCACTTCTGATCAGGTCGTTCTCTGATGTGTTTTGAATAAGTTTCCTCACAAATGGATGAAAATCCCGATACAAATCGGTCAATCGATCAATAATACCCGGATCATCCTTGCCACCAGCATCAGCCAGCATCACGGCAAACCAGTACACTTCCTGCTCTCCCAGCTGTGAAAAACCAAAACGAATCTTATTTCCCCAGGCTTCCTTGCCACTGGCATTCAACTCCTCAGGCATATCCATCCTGGCAATCCCTCGCCAACTGGTTTGTCCGGAATACCTTGTTTTTGATGCTGGAAACAAACATTGTCTTACACCAGAATTGATGCCATCAGCACCCAGTACCACCTGCCCCTCCACCCTCTCTCCATTTTGGAAACTAATCTGATAACCATCATTATGTTCTTTTAGCGCATCAAATTCATACCCTTGTTTGACTATGCCGGTGGGTAGTGCTTCAAACAATACTTTTTGCAACCTTCCCCTGTGGATAGAAATGATATGATCATCCGTACCGGCTACATTGCTCTGATTGAGTCTGGCGAAAGGTCGAAGTTGGCGGTCAGTCAATTCCGGCCGGTGGATCAATACTCCATTGTCTCTTACCTGCGGCCCCACCCCCAACCAATCCAGCACTTTAAGCGCATTGGGCTGCATCCATATGCCAGCACCCACCTCACTCAGGACAGGAGCCTTTTCAAAAACCTGACAAGAAATACCCAGCTTATTCAATGCAATGGCGGTGGCCAACCCCGTAATTCCTCCACCGATAATCGTGATGTTTTTTTCCATTTACCCCTGATTTTACTATTGTTTATATGGCTTTAAGGCTCCCATTGCTTATTTTAGGTCAAATATACTAATAAATTAGGTCAAGTATACTAATTGAATGAAAGGAACCAAACAAAAGATACTGGATCAGGCTAGGGTTTTATTCAACAGTGTCGGTGTTACGGAGACTACCCTACGTCAAATTGCCCTGGCTATTGGTATCAGTCAGGGAAATCTCAATTATCATTTTAAAACCCGGCAGGAGCTGGTGGAAGCCTTATACTTCGAGCTGGTTGCAAAGATGGATCAGGAGATGGGTCAGGTGACCAGTGAAGACCTTAGTTTGAAAACCATATTTTTATCCTCCAGAATCTCAATGAGTCATCTGTATGAATACAGGTTTTTATTGAAGAACTCCCTGCAGGTAATGAAAGTCAGCGACAAGATCAAGACACATTTCATGGCACTGCAGAAAATGAGGCGAAAGCAGTTTTTAAACATGTTTCAGCTGCTTACAAGCCAGGGCATCATGAGAGAAGAGGCCTTCACCAATGAATATGATCACCTCTACGAAAGGTTGCAAATATTGGGTGACCATTGGATCAGTTCGCAGGAGTTGATGAGACCAGATTTGGAACACCCCGTCGACTATTATGCAGCCCTCCTTTTTGAAATGATCTATCCCTACCTCACGGCATCCGGACGGCAACAGTATCGTGAGATCATCTCTGTCAATTGATGGCTGAATCCAACCAAGAGACGTCATTCAGGGTCATAGCATGTAATTGGAAACAATCAAAATCACAAAACTATGCTACGACTTGTCTTCTTACTATGCTTCATCTCTTCTGTTTTTATGGCCAATGCTCAATACACTTTAGGTTTAAAAGGTGGATACACCAGGGCCTGGGAAGCTTATGGTGATGTGGGTTTACCGGAGGACGCGGAAATTCAGGTGGATGGCCTCAATTTATCACTCCTTGCTTATAGGAATGTCGGTAAATTTTTTACCGTGGGAGTGGAACCTGGCTTCATCGAAAGAGGGGCTGCATGTATTCCAGGATTTCAGCCGATTTTTGAGGGAGATACCAAATTCCTCCTGAAATACACCGAATTGCCAGTATTCTTTGGTGCAACTGTACCTGTTTTCAATACGGGATTTGACATTTCGGCAAAAGCCGGATACAATGTGGCCTACCTGCAAACCGCCTACCAGGAGGTAACCAATTTCCAGGACAACACCACTACCAGAACCAAAATGGGCCTGAAAAACTCAGAAATACTTCGTCGTTGGGATCACGGGTTGAAGGCAGGGGCCAAAATATCCAGATCCTTTGGCAAAAGTCAATTGTTCCTCGGGACCGACTATTTCCATGGATTGATCGATGCTGAAAAATCAAATACCTCCCAAAACAGGAGTATCGAATTTTACCTTGGATACAGCTTTTTGCTGAATGTGATTAGGGATTAAGTATTTGACCTTGCTGCTTTAAGCACTAATCTCCAACGGCTTCTGCTGATCCTGGATGGCTTGTTCTGGTCTCAACTCGACCTGTTCACCCACTTCCTGAATTCTCTTAAGCGTTGAGATCATTTTTTGACTGATCTTCATTTTTATGAATGGCATCAGCAGTCTATGGAACCACGTTCGGGGCTTCAAATGGAATTGCATGGTCACTTGCGTGCTTCCATCGGCTGTCTCCTCCAACACAAAATAGTTGGCAAAGTCCCTGAATAACCTGGAATTCTTAAGCTTCTCTCCATATACATACGGATTGCTATCGAAATCCTGAGTGATGGTCTCAAAACTCAATCGCTCTTTATCGATGATGCAGTAATGTTCTGTACCCACCCGGTTCAATCTGGTGGGATCGTATTCTACTTTTACCGCCTCATTGTTCCATAAATAGCGGTAACGAAAGTCTGATATAAATTGAAATACCTCCTGGATGTTTCTGTTGACCTCAATCCTTTCCTGTATGGGTTGATCAATCAGTAATCCTTTTTTGAGTACTTCAGGTTCCGGGATCTTATCTTCCCATCGATCAATCAATTCATATTTAAAACCGATATTTCCCAATTCCTTTTCTTCCATGAATCCATTGACCATCATTGCAGATCTTAGGTCAGGGAAATCACTTTGTTGGATGAATTGATTGGAATACAATATGTACTGACTATGTCCAATTTTGTTTTTAAGCAACCGATGTGCAGCAACTACCTCTTTGCCATGAGGTTTCTCCGGATGGTTCTTTACTTTGATAAAACCAATTTCACCGCTGTGCACAACAAACTTGAGCTTCAGGTCGACAGCCGCAGTGCATGCGCCACAATTGCAAATTCGAAGGTTTTCATATTGCTTGAGATGAGCATGAAAAGCGGTGAATATGGCTTCAATCTGATTTTGCAATTGCGAAAAAGTGGGCATCTCCTTTCGATAAAAGAAAATAGCATCCCCTTCTATTTCCGCTACTTCCATATCCAGCTGATTGGCGTCCAGCATCACCTCAATCAATTCCTGCATAATATGCTGACTGTGATCCACTTCGGTTTCATTAACAAACCTGGTGAACCCACTAATATCCGGTAAAAACAACAATGCTGGTTTTCCTGCCATAATACTTCACAAATGTTCCGATCTTACTTATTACGAAATTCGAAATAAATTAGATGTACTAATTGGTGAAGTGTCACGTTCAAGTCAAATGATTTAGCCTTCAATCATCACAAAGGCCCCCCAGTAATACGGGTCATTGTATTTTTGCTGGGTAATTCTTTTGGCTGTATTGAAAGCATCAAACCGGTTTCCGGATTTTAGCCATTCGTCATAGAAGGCGATCATAAAATCCCTGGTAGCGGCATCATCCACCTTCCAAAGCGACATGATTACTGAATTGGCCCCTGCCACTAAAAATGATCTTTGCAGACCATAAACACCCTCACCGGTCTGTATCTCACCCAATCCAGTTTCACAGGCACTGAGGACCACTATTTGGGTATTAGGGAAATCCAGACTACCGATCTCATAGGCGGTCGCCAGGCCATCATCTTTTTGTGTCAGGTCAGTACTGCCCTCCTCATTCTCCTGAGCAAGAACCAGCCCTGACCGCAAGAGTGCCTCCAACGCACCTCCTGAAGCTATCTTCTGACCAGAGAGCTTGTGTTTTTCTTTCGCCTGGTTAACAAAAAATCCATGAGTAGCCACATGTAATACATTGTAGTTGGCCGAATGCTCGAAGTTGGATTCAGATGCATGGTCCGACAGGTAGGTTTGTACTTTCACCCCTTTGGCACCAGCCAACTGTTCAATCTTTTTGATTTCCTCCTCGGTTCCTGGTAGTGGTGCATATTTCTTCAAATCAAATGCCGGTGACCCCATTAGAAAGATACTGGAGATTTTCTCAGCACCATGCTTTACATTAAGTAGTTCCCCGGGGTTGGTGAGGACTGAGAAATCATATTTTGCAGCCAGATATTCGGTTCCATTGTATAAAGAACCAATGCTTACCTGATTATAAACACCATCTTTTACAAGATAAACCTTTTGTTTGGTATTGATTTTCTCATCAATTGCCTTCCAGAAAGATTCATACGAGCGGGATTCCTTTTGCTTAAATTTGATGGAGTTTTTATACAACTTGATGGCCCTGTCTTCCAAAGGATCGGCATCTCCAAGTTTTACCATATTCACCGTACCAGAAGTGACAATTGCTGCGGCATACTGATCCTTTCCTGCTGACGGGTTAAAGAATTTCACAATATCGATCAGCGCTTCATTGGCCTGTAATGTTGAGGCCAGTTGATCAAACGAAACCGATTGCTGTGCATTATTGGTAAATACATCAGAGTTTGAGCTTAGCCATTTTTCCTGTTGGTTGGATACATTCACAATAGAATCCAGATTGATCCCCTGTGTTTTGATCTCTTCTTCCGATAACGAGAAATAATAGGCCAACTGTGTTTTTGTTGCTTTCCACTGCTCGTATCTGGTGATCAGGTTTCGGTCGTTGCTTTGTAGGATTTGTTTTCTGATCTTCCCTGAGGTTGAAAGTAGCAGTCCTTTTACAATCACTTCATACTCCAGCATTTTTTTGGTGAGATCAGGCTTGTTTTGATCGGCCACAAAGGCATAGTAAGTCTGAAAATCCGCCTGCAATGTTTGCCAGTATTTAGACTTCTCCACTTCACTCATGGCTGGAAAATACTCCTGAATGTAGTTGATATTATTCTCCAGTGCGGTATTGAAATCAGTAGTAGCGCCATCAATATCACCATTTAACCATTTGGCATATGCCAGCAAAACACGGCTTTCATTGACCATGGTATTGCTTTCACCATAGATGCCTTTTACAATGTTCAGGTTTCTGTTTAGGGTAGCCAGTCCCTCTTCGTTCCTTCCTTTTGCCAGATGAAATAGCCCTTTGATTTTAAGCACAGATGAAACTGTAGGATGCTGTTCACCATATTCTTTGGTGTAGATGCTTTCCGCGGTACTTAATGCCTTCCCGATACTTTTATCTAATTGCCCGGTATTGAGATAAAGACTTGATAAGTTGGTCAGTATGGAGGCGTAATCCGGCTGCCTTGTACGTCCCTGCTTTTCCTTAAGCTTTAGTGCTTTAAGGTAAATGTTTTCTGCTTTCTCAGTAAGTCCTGCATTCTCATAGATCAATGCCAGGTTGATATTCACTCGCTGATAGGTATTTGATTTTTCATTCCAATCCGCCTCATTGTTCTCAATGACACTTTCGAGAATTTGAATGGATTCCTCCAGCCTTCCAAGGTATTGATACAAAATGGCCAGGTTGTTCTGCATTATGGCCTTGGCGCCACTTGTGTTGCCAGACAACCCTTCCATCAAAGACATGGCTTTTTTCAGCTTTTCTTCCGACTCATTGAAGCGTCCCAGGTCTTTTAAAAGGATCGACTCATTATTTAAGGCAACCGCCTGCTGGTAATCTGAATTGGGAATGTTTCTGAGCAACTCATTGACCAAACTGAATTGGTTTTCTGCCCCATCAAAATCTCCCAGTGAATGATACAGCATTCCAAGATTGGATTGTACTTTGGCATTTAGCAAAGAATAATTCAATTGATCCGTAGTAGTGAGTTTCAGGGTAGCCTCATCAAAGCTGCTTTGGGCAATTTTAAAATACCGGGAGGCATAGCTGATCTCGCCGGTTTGATTGAGTGTTTCTGCCTGTTTCAACAATTTGATCTCGTCGGAGCTCAGATTGTCATAGCTACTCGGTTGATCTTTATTCTTGTTAAATCCGAGACCACCTCCCGAGGAGTAATCATAATCATTGATCTCACCCAACAGATTGCTGGTATATTTCAATACCGTTGCGGCTCCCTTCCTATCGGCGTAAAACGATATGTTATCATAGCTGGAAAGTGCCATGCTCATAGAAGTGGAATCTTTTTTTGCATAAGCCTTTTCTACAGCATTGACGGCAAGGTTGATGATCGCTTCTTCAGCAGCTCCACTATTGAGGGCGGTGGTAGCCTTTTCCTTAACTTTATCCTGTAAACTCTTTAGTAATTGCGCTTCTGTTGTGTTGATGAAAACGAATTGCATCATTACAGCTGCAAAAGCAAGTGGAAGTGGTTTCATAATTGTGAATATCTTTTAGTAGATTCCTTACGCAAATTATCAATTTATTTTATTTTGGCACAGTAATGGCAATTAAAGCATCGCAAGGATAAAATCTAACAACAATTAAATTAAGAGCAATGGCTAAATTTAACCTAATCGCAATCATACTTTTCACCGGATTGATTGTTTCCTGCTCCACAGGAAAAAAAGCCCTTGAGAGAGGAAATTACTACGAAGCTGTTATTCAGGCTGTAGAACGATTAAGGAAAAACCCAGACCACAAGAAATCAAGAGAAACGCTTAAAATGGCCTATCCGCTAGCCATCAGTTATTACAAATCCGAACTGGGCAATGTAGCAGCATCGAATAGCAGATTTAAGTGGGGCGAAACAGTGCGTATATATGAAACCATCAACAGGATGGGTGATGAAATCAGGAGGTCACCAGGTGCTTTGAAAGTCATAAGAAACCCGGAAAGATATTCTTCTAAACTAACAGAAGCCAAAAAATATGCCGCTGAAGAAAGCTACGCGGAAGGGATGAGGTTGCTGAATGAGTTTGACAGAAATGCCTCCAAAGAAGCATATTTCAGGTTCCGTGATGCCGATAATTATGTGCCAGGATACAAAGATGTGGCTCAAAAGATTCCCCAGGCGAAAGAATATGCTACCTTAAAAGTAGTCATCGAGCAAATCCCTGTGAGAGGCCGTTTTGCTTTGAGTGCAGATTTCTTCCAGGACCAGGTAGAAGGATTTTTACGCAATGGCATCAGAAATGAATTTGTAAGGTTTTTCACACCACAAGAAGCTGACCAGTACAGACTGGATGATGTTGATCAGATCATCAGCTTGTATTTTGATGACTTTGTTGTTGGTCAGATTGCCTACAGCAAAGAGACGAAAGAGTATACTAAAGATAGTGTTGTAGTAGGAGAAGTAGTTGTGGAAGGCGTAAAGCAGGATGTCTACGGTACTGTCTCCGCTGAACTTACTGTAAATCGTGCCGAAGTAGTCTCTCAGGGTGTACTGGCGATGCGAATACTGGATGCAGGCAGCAACGCTGTAGTTATTAGTGATAAGTTTCCGGGTTCCTTTACCTGGTTTGTAGAATGGGGCAATTACAATGGGGATGAGCGGGCTTTGTCCAAAGATCAGATTCGCCTGTGTGGTCTTCAATTCAGGCCACCTCCATCAAAGCAGGATATGTTTATCGAATTGACCAGGCCCATTTACAGTCAATTAACCAATAGATTACAGCGGTTTTATGGCCAGTATTAGTTGTGGATACAATAAATACAAAGGTTTGCATAAAATTTTATTCGGAATTTCGTAAATTGTTTCAATACAAATAAACAACCCAGAATGTATGAAACGTTTGATTCTATTATCATTGGTGATGGTATTAGGATTGAGTGTCTGTAACGCCCAAAAAAGGTATAAGAGGTCTCCGGCTCCTCTGGCCAGTAATATAAAATATCATGTGCATGAGCCTGGAGTATGGAAGATTTCTTCGAAGGACAAGGTTACCGGCCCAAAAGCCAAGAACTCTAAACCGGTTGGGACAGTGAAAGTTACTCGAACCCGGATAACAGGTCCGAAAGCGAAGAATAAACGTGTCGGAATAAAGAAATAACTGACGTCTTTCCTACCAACAGATTATTCAATCTAACTTACCTGATCTATAAAGAAGAGGCCGATTCAATAAAAAATTGAATCGGTCTTTTTTTGTGCTGGTCCCTGAAAATATGATAACATAAAAAAAGAGGCACCAAAGTGCCCCCTTTTCCATTTACACGCAATGTAATTAAGTATTACTTAATACTTACCTTTTCCACAAATCCTCCTTTACTGTTGATCACCCGGATCAAGTACAGTCCTTCAGGAATTGTGTTTAATGATACTTTAGTTTGGTTGCTGGTGATTTCACCACTTAGCATTCTTTTACCTGATAAATCCAGGATCTCGTATGCTTCCGCTTTAATGTCAAGAATATTAATGGTCAGGAAGTCTTCAGCAGGGTTTGGAGCGATGGTAAACGTACCTCTATACTCACGGGACTCCTGATTGAGACCAAAGAAACCAGCAGTCGCTGTAGCACCACCTACACAGAAGTTTTTAGTTTCTGTAGAGCCGAAGGATCCCCCGGAAGCCAGAGTGGTTGTGCCATCACTTAATGTGTATGAGCCATTACCGTAAGAACAGCAAATACCATCTCCATAAGCGTCATTGATTGTGAAGCTATAGCAATCAGCCGGAAGGTTAAATGTTTCTGTTACCGTTGACCCATCAGGTTGCGAACCGTAAGTGCCTCCTGATGCGATTGTAGAGCCTCCCGCAGAAAGCGTCCAGCTTGTTTCTTCCGGATAGTTGTCCAGTACCAGCGTGAGTGTTACCGTAGTTGTTCCTCCACCGGAAGTACCATCTGTAAGTGCCATTTTATCAATGGCCATGTCTCCCTGCCAGGTGGTTCCTGTTGTTCCTACTATTCTAACCTTCACCGAACTTCCTGCATATCCTGAAAGATCTACAGAAGCATCCTGCCAGGCATTACCCTGGTTACCGCTTGCAGACCACACGGTGGACCAGTTGGTATCATCGGTAGTTGCTTCCATTACCAATCCTCCCATGGCAGTAGCACCATACATATGATATTTGAATGATAGCGTAGGTGAGGTAGTTCCTGCAAGGTTGAAACAAGGGCTTTCAATAATTGCGGTCTTGTTTGAATAGTTCGGACTACTTGATTCCGTATAGATATAATATGATCCGTCATTAGCCGCAGAAGGTCCGGTATTACTTGAAGGTGTTCCACCTGATCTCAGTGACCAGTCGAAATCATCTCCGGAAACATTAGTCCATGCACCAAAGGTATTTTCAAAACTTTCGCTATAAGGTGCATTCACTGTTGCACTACAAGTAAGCCCACCAGGTGCATCAGCGGTAGTCACGTTGATGGCAGATGAATAAGCACTTGAAGTACTGGAGCAGTTGGATCTTACTCTACAGCTGTAGGTGGTAGCAGCGGTAGCCCCTGTAATATTAATGGAGGTTCCGGTAACATTATCTCCTACCACAGCACCGTCAATTTCAACATCGTAAGAACTTGCTCCTGATACTGCATTCCATGACAAAGTGAATGTTGTTTCTGCTACATTAGATGCTGCAAGGCCAGTTGGAGTGTCACATGTAGCACCTCCCCCAGTAGTCAGCTCAAGGTTATCTACAGTCATGTCTCCTCTATAACTTGATCCCGTGGTTCCTGTAAACCTCAATTGAACCTCTCCACCAGCATAGCTACTTAAATCTACTGCCTGTGTATTCCATGCATTGCCCTGATCTCCGCTTAATGACCACAAACTGGACCATGATCCGGTTCCTACTCTCGCCTGTAAAGTAAGGGTTCCCATATTTGAGCCATACATGTGATAGTCAAAAGTAAATGTAGCACTGGAAGCACCACTCAAATCAAAGCAGGGTCCATAGAAGTTGGCGGTTTTTGAAGGATAATTAGGGCTGGATGATTCTACATACATATAGTATGAACCATCAGAAGCTGCTGAAGGTCCTGTACTTGAAGACGGAGTACCATTTGCATCCCTGGTCCAGTCCATGTCATCATCATCACCCTGAATCCATCCACCTATTCCAGACTCGAAGCTTTCAGCATATGGGAAGGCGGTGATGGTAGTAGTACAAGCGCCAGAACCACCAGGGTTATATGCACTCCCTACTCCTACTGCGTAAAACGCATTTTGAGTAGCTATTGCCTCAGGTGAATCCACACCATACAAATCCTGGGCAGCCTGAATACCGTAGTTTCTTGCATCAATATATTGTGAATTTGCTGACAAGTAAACTGCTTCTGTTCTGTAAGCAATGGCAGCAGCTTTATCAATTCCAATTCCTGTAACACTATAGCTGTCACCATTATCGTTGGTTCCTGTCTTACCTACGGAAAGAATATAAAACCAGTGATTCAATACTCCGGAATTATAGTGAACACCACCATTGTCACCAGAGCCTGTATACCAGTTGGTTCCCTGGTAAGTATCCGGCTGGCCAGCTACTTTTGGGTCTTCCAGGGATCTTACTGTTGTTCCAAGATCTTCACCCAGTACCCATGTGTTTTTCTCCGGTGCTGCAAAGTACTCAACTGAAGCCGCCCAGATATCAGAAAATGCTTCATTCAAAGCACCAGACTCATAGGAGTAAACCAGGTTGGCTGTATGGGTACAAACCGCATGACCGATTTCATGTGCTGCAATGTCCAAAGTAGTCAGAGGATCAAGGCTTGTTCCATCTCCGTAGGTCATTCTGCTTCCATCCCAGAACGCATTGTCGTTATTTGGGTATCCATAGGCAATCAGGTTGAAATGAACATAACTTCTGATGGTCGCTCCTGCATCATCGAAGCTATTTCTATTAAATGTTTGCAGAAAATAGTCATAAGTCATTTCCGCTCCCCAATGCGCATCAAGTGCAGCATCATCCTTTTCTGCATTAGCATGTTCAGCTGATGTCCAGTTATTGTCATTGTCTGTGAAATCAACCGCAGCATTGTAGTTGGTACCATTGTTCATATCATAGGTTTCGATACCATTACCCCTGCTGTAATCTCTTAGTCTGTAGCTTCCAGAGTAGCTATCAGCATTTATGGATCTGTTTCCACTGTATCGTGTAGAAGCTGTACCAACTGCATCGGCATGATGAATCTGGTCATTCTTTCCTAAAATTTCACCGTCCGCTGCACTCACATAAATGTCGGATCGACCAATTGGATTTTTGGAGTAAACATCAAATTTCCAGGCCAGCTGTTTTTTATAGATCACCAGCTCACCAGAAGGTTTCTTGTAGTTGATCAGGCTGGCTTCTTTTTCATCCTCCCACAAATACTCGGACGCGCCCACAAAGTTCATTGCCTGTTTCAAAGCAACATCTGCAGAAATTGATGGGTTTACGGATACATCTCTCAGTTGGGCATACTCACCATTCATTGATTCCACATTTCCATTTCTGATATGGATGGAATAAGTAGCATGTTCAACTTTGATTCCTTTGTAATACTGTTGATACTTTTCATGCTGAAAGCCGAGCTGATCAGTTGTCTTCCTGGACAATCTAAACTCGTCAGCATCTGATGCTTTGAGGTACTGATCAATCAATTGTGTGGAGCCCGGAGTAGCTTGTCCTCTCTCGAACACAATTCTCTTGACCATACCATTATCCTCACGGATAACTTGCGGGGTTTGTGCTATGGCTGAAATTGTAAGCGCACATAGCAAAAGCACTAAAAATGGGGTAGAATTCCTCATGTCAATAGGTTTGGTTAGCAATACTTTAGAAGTTGTTAATATTAATTACAGACCTTTTGACCACCTATGACATCCAACAACTGAACGCATTGGTGATCAGCAGCCAGATTATCCTAACGGTACAGGAATTTTGTGAGATTAAAAATTAAGAATGGCACATCGGGGTGACACCCAATGATTCTTTGGAGTTTCATCAAAATAACATGTTTGGTTAGCAATAAGACCCGGAATTTAGAAAAATTAATATTGTATTATCCTAAAAAAGTATAAATATTTTTAGTGCAATCAATATTGAAGTAGTATTTAGGAAATTTTTAAAATTATATTCTGAATTATCAACAAAAGTCAAAATATGTTTAATAATCTACTTCATTGCAAATTGGGATGTCGATGGGCTTACAACATAAAAAGGGGTGCAGATGCACCCCTTTGAAATAAAACAGGCAACCTAAAAACTAGATCACTTAATACTTACTTTCTCTACAAATCCTCCTTTGCTATTGATCACCCTTACCAAATACAGTCCTTCCGGAATAGTAGAAAGAGAAACCCGTGTTTGTTCACCGGTTATGGCTCCCGACATCATTCTTTTACCTGATAGGTCAAGAATCTCAAATGCCTCTGCCTTTATGTCCAGGATATTGATCATCAGGTAATCCTCAGCGGGATTAGGTGCGATCATGAATGTACCTCTGTATTCCTGCGGCGAATTGTTGAAGGTCACATAGGATGTACTTGAAGTGGCACCACCAACACAGAAAGTTTTAGATTCTGTAGACCCAAACGATCCACCAGAAGCAAGTGTGGAGGAACCATCACTGATGTTGTAAGAACCACTTCCATACGCACAGCAAATACCATCACCATAAGTATCATTTATAGTGAAAGTATAGCATCCAGCCGCCAGGTTCCAGGTTTCTGTCACGGTGGAGCCGTCAGGTAGCGACCCATAAGTTCCGCCAGAGGCAATGGTAGATCCACCGGAAGCAAGTGTCCAACTGGTTTCTTCAGGATAGTTGTCAAGCACAAGTGTTAATGTCACAGTGGTATTGGAAGTCCCATCTGTAAGTGCCATTTTATCAATAGCCATATCACCTTGCCATGTCGTTCCTGTTGTACCAACAATTCTTAGTTTCACGGATGCACCCGCATAGGCAGAAAGATCAACTGAGGCGTTTTGCCAGGCATTCCCCTGGTTTCCGGATCTTGACCATATAGCTGTCCAGTTATTATCATCTGTAGTGGCTTCCATCACCAAGCCTCCCATTGCCGCAGAACCATACATATGGTAACTAAATGTAAGCGTAGGACTGGTAGTTCCGGCCAGGTCGAAGCAAGGGCTTTCGATGATTGCTACCTTATTGGAATAGTTCGGGCTACTGGACTCAGTATAAATGTAGTATGAACCATCATTGGCACTGGATGGACCGGTATTACTCGATGGAGTTCCTCCAGATCTTAGTGACCAGTTGAAATCATCTCCAGAAACATTGGTCCAACCACCAAATGTATTTTCAAAACTCTCACTATATGGGGCGCCCACAGTACTGCTACAAGTAAGTCCACCTGTCCCAAGAGTTGTTACAGAAATTGCACTGCTATTTGCTGATACATTACCAGCAGCATCTTTTGCTCTTACACTGAATGAATAAGTTGTGTTGGCAGTAAGTCCTGTAACATTAGATGTGGTACCCGTTACACTACCAATATTGGTTGCTCCCTGGAATACATCGTAACCTGTTACACCCACATTATCAGAAGAAGCGTTCCAGTTTAATGTCAGGCTAGTTTGGGTGACATTTGAAGCAGCTAATCCCGTTGGTACTGTAGGTGCCTGCGTGTCTGGAGTTGATCCTCCGGTAATCTCTACATTATCTATGGCAATATCTCCCTGCCAGGAAGATCCTGTTACGCCATTGTATCTGAGCAACAAAGTACCACCAGCATACGCGCTTAAGCTGACATCTGCACTGTTCCAACCTGTACCCTGAGCCCCAGACCGGCTCCAGATGGATGTCCAGGTGTTGCCATTGTCATTACTGGCTTCAAGATCAATTGTTCCTACTGCATTACCAATCATATGGTAATCAAACGTGATGGACGCATCTGATTCACCAGTAAGGTCTAAACATGGTGAATTCAATATGGCTCTTTTTGATGGATAGTTTGGACTACTCGCTTCAATATAAACATAGTAGGAACCATCTGTACCTGTGGAAGGCCCTGTATTACTTGAAGGCGTTCCCCCAGAATCAACCGTCCAGTTGATGTCATCATTTGTGGATTGTGTCCATGCGCCGAGGGTATTTTCGAAACTTTCGGAATATGGAAAGCTCGAGATGCCCCCTGTACAGTTGGTAGAACTGGTAGTGAAGTTCACGGAGCTGGAATATGCCGAAGTTGAGTTATCGGGACATTTACTTCTTACCTGAGCTTCGTATTGTGTGTCGCTGGCAAGACCACTGAGTGTGGTACTGGTGCCACTAACAGCAGTAGTAGTCCAGGTGGATGTTCCAGTAGGTCGGTATCTTAAATCATAAGTGGCTCCAGCAACAGTGTTCCATGATAATGACGCAGTTGTAGTGCCAACACCTGAAGCATTTAAACCTGATGGTGTAGTTGCATTACAAACAGGAGGAGTTCCTGTTACCCCAGTTACAATAAGCGTATAGTTTTGACTTCCTCCGGTCAATGATCCTTTGTGGGAAACTGTAATTGTATAGCTTCCGCTGGCACCTGAAACATCTACTCTCTCGTATGGATCTACATTATTGTCACCGGTCGTATTGCTGTTTACACCTGTTAGTTTATAAGGTGTGTAGGTTGAGCTGGCCTGGGTAACTCTGATGTCAAGGTCATTTACCAGCACAGGGGTCGACAAGTTTGCAGTTCCTGTGTTCGCAGTTCCTGCAGGATCAGTCCAGGAGATAGAGGCAATCAGGGGCTCTGTTCCATTGGCGTCTACATTTAAGGTATAAGTCTGGCCAGAATTCAGGGTCAATTCACTAATTACGGACCCATTTCCATTTTGAGTAATTGCTTCAGCAGCAGCTTTGGCGTTTAGTAACCCCCATCCATATACTGCATCGGGACCGGAGATTCCTGCATCATCTGCCGTGTGCAGCGCAAGACCTTTTAATGTAGCTGCCCTCATGTATGAGCCTGTCACATCATTGGCATGCTGCTGTAATAAAAGCAGTGTTCCAGTTACGTTAGGAGAAGCCATTGATGTCCCACTGATTGAATTATAAGCCGCATCACTGTTATCATAAGTAGAATATACACTGGTTCCATTACCAGTAATATCGGGTTTGATCCTTAAATCATCAGTAGGTCCTTCGCTACTGCTACTATTAATCACCACGCTATTTAAAGTTCCATCAGAGGCCACATTTGCATCCTGGCCGTTGGCAACAACCATATTATTTTTAGATGTGGAGTGACCAGTTAGTTTGTCGTAAGATGAATTACCATTAAGTGGTGCACCATTGGAGCTATTGTCATTTCCATCGTTACCGGCGGCTACCACCATCAGGTAATAAGGAGAATTGTACATTAGCGCATCCCAGTCCCTGGAAACATCAATGTAAGCTCCAAAATACCAGTCTGGAACAAGGCTTGCACGGTAACCATAAGAATGGTTTGACAACAGCATTCCAGCTGAAGCTTCGGCGGTTGCTTCTGAGAGGTCATTATCCCAATCATGCGTCAGCGCTCTTGCCTGGGGTGCCATTCCTTTTGCATTAGCGACTACACCACTGGCTACAATAGTACCTGTTACGTGCTGAGCATGGAAACTATTTCCATTGAGTCCTGTTACACCATCATTTATGGTGACCCTGTTATTTCCTCCTGGACCATCGAACTCCTGGTGAGTTACGCGAGTCGGTCCACCGTCCCATACGTGGGCAGTCATATTCTGGCCATCAAGAGAAAGTCCAAGGGATCCTCCGATATTCAGGTGATTTGCCCTTGTAGACACTGCCGCATTTACATTGAACACAGTATAGTAAACAGGTTGGCCATCTTTGGATACAGCGATCAACTCATCAAAAGAGCCGTCCTCATTTTGTTTGATGATCTCCCAGCCATTCCTGTTTGCCAATTCAATGGCTTCCTGTTTTTTACGGGCAGCCTCACTTTCAAATTGCTGCTTCAAGCTTTGCAAGGTAGCTTGATCATAATCCTGGATGATTTTTTGTTTTTGTGAAGGAGTCTGAGCATAAAGACTGTTCAGACCGATCAGAAATAGCGATAACATCGCCACTCTTAGTACGAGTTTTCGTTTCATGTCGAAAAAATGGGTTTGGTTAGCAAAAATTTTATAAGGAATTTACTCCTCCTTCCCAAGCCATTTGGCACAGGAAGCCTACTACTAACTTTACAGGCGTTTCAGAAAATTATTGAGAATGGATGCAGGGAGGAGACCCAACATAAATTTGGCATTTCATAAAATCACAAGTTTGGTTAGCAATAAGACTCTGAATTTAAAAAATATAATAGTGTATATACAATTAAAACCAGCATTAATTTTAATTAACTCCTAATGCAAACAGTTTTATGCGATTTATTGAAATAATATTTTATAGTATGACAAAACTTCAAAATATTATTTATCTGCCAACAACAAAAAAGGCCCCAAAATGGAGCCTTCTTCAATTAAGTTTTTATTGGATTAAAGATTAGTCACCTGTTACAGTACCAGCGACTAATTTCACATTGATATCAAAATCATCGTAGATCACTTTGTCTCCCAGGTTGTCAAAGAAACTACCGCTACCATACTTCACATTGAACTCTGATCTGTCGATAGTTAAATCTGCTGAAGCAGTCAAAACACCATCAGCTTCTAACACGTCAGCGTTAAATTTGATTGGCTTGGTGGTACCTTTAATGGTAATGTTTGCCTCAATTTTATATTTACCTGGTCCCTGAGGAGTCACACTGGTAATCTCAAGTTTCGCTGTTGGGTATTTCTCCACACCAAAGAAGTCATCAGATTTCAAGTGGCCTTCCAGTTTCCCTTTATATTCACCTTCAAGGTCGGTATTTGTAATACTGGTCATGTCTATGACAAAGGTACCTCCTACCAGGTCATTGTCTTTAAACTTTAATTTTCCTGATTTAAGATCAATTGTGCCTTCATGGCTTCCTCCTACTTTTGCACCTTTCCACTCGATAGTACTTTTGGCATTGTCAACTGTTACGGTCTTTTGAGCAATTGAACTAAACGCAAAGGCTACCAATGCGAACGCTAGTAAGAAAACACTTTTTTTCATCGTTTTATTTATTTTGAATAGCTAATTAGATTATTAAATGTATGTACATATAATGTACTTACCCCTAACGCCCTCACTCCGAATAATGTTTCAAAAAACTTTATTTTTTTTATTTGGACTTGCATAAAATAGTCTGTGGATGAAGATTGATTACTGTTTGTATACGCCACTTAAATCAATTTCAAAGAAGTTTATCATTAACTTCCACAAAAAGAATAAGCAATGAAGACCTTCCAAATTGTAACATCCAATGCCAACCAACTGTCTGCTACTCATTACAGCGAATCAGCTCATCAAAAGATTATCATCATTACTGCAGCTACTGGTGTTCCTCAGGGTTATTACCATAAGTTTGCTTCTCATGTGCAAAGTCGTGGTTACGATGCAGTAACATTTGATTACAGTGGCATAGGGCAATCAGGCAACCATCATACTAAGACCCAGATGTCAGATTGGGGAAGATATGACCTGGATGCTGTAATTCAATGGTGTTCGGAGCGATATTCATCAATTTTTCTATTGGGGCATAGTGTAGGTGGGCAAATTTTCCCATTTGTCAGTCAGCCTGATTTGGTCAGCGCGGCTTATTTTGTGGCTTCTCAAAGTGCATTCTGGAAGCATTGGGAAGGCCTTGAAAGACTTAAGGTATTGTGGTTTTGGTATTTCAATGTGCCTGTGCTTACCAGGCTATATGGCTATCTCCCGAATTGGGGCATGAAGAGTAACGGTGAACACCTTCCATCACCTGTTGCCAGAGAATGGATGGCCTGGGGAAGACATCCTGAAGGAGTCCTTCAGGGTTTGCAGGATCGAAGAATGCTTATTGACAGGATCAAAATACCAATGAAATTTGTAAGCCTGGCAGATGATCATACTTTAGCTCCAGTAAATGCCGTTAAAGAACTGATGAAGCAATATAGCAATGCACTAAGTTCTCACGAGCATATTATTCCCGCAGCGATTGGACTGAAAAGAATTGGTCACTTTGGCTTTTTTAAAGAGAAAATGAAAGACAAACTCTGGCATATGCCGATAGAATTTTTTGACCAAAATTTGTAGGAAGATGGTGTATTTTTCATCAATTTAATTCCCAAAATTATATAAACAGGTATTTGTCATGCGAAAATCAATGCTAATTGTGCTGATACTATGCAGTGTTTCAGCCATTGCCCAGGAAGCTCCGGTAAAGCCGGTGAAAAAGATTTCAGTGAGTGGAAGTGCCACGATGGAAGTGGTCCCCGATGAAATTTATGTACAGATCAATTTGAAGGAATATAAGGATGGTTCAAGGAAAGTTGATCTTAATCAATTGGAGGCGGAATTGGTCGCTGCAGTTAAAAAACTGAAGATTCCGGAAGAAAACCTCCGAGTGCAAAATGTATCTGGTTACAACTGGAACTGGAAAAAACGAAAGGCCGAGGAATTTCTTGCCACTAAATCCTTTCAGCTCAAGGTATCCGACCTGAAACTGATCAATGACCTGGTAGAGAAACTTGATGCTGAGGGAGTCAACTCCATGAATGTAATGTCATATGATCACTCAAAAGTGGAGGAGTACAGAAAAACATTAAAGATTGAAGCGATGAAAGCCGCCAAGACCAAAGCCACCTATTTATTAGAAGCCGTAGGTGAAAAGCTGGGGGGTGTTTTGGAGGTGGTTGAGGGTTCAGCGAATGTGGCCTATCCCATGAACAGAAGTCTGCACAGCAATGTAGCCTTCGAATCTACTATGAATGATGACTATCAATCTGACCTGGAATTTCAGAAGATCAAATTGAAAGCTGAGGTACAGGTGGTGTTTGAGATTGAATGAATTTGAATCTTGAATCTTGGATTTAGAATCTTGGATTTAGAATCTTAGAATAATCTTGAATCTTGAATGTTGGATCACTGGTGTCCGGAAAAAATTAATTCAAGTATGATTATTTTGGACAAATGTGATTCTTAATTGGGGAGGATGGGAAATGGCGGGCGGCTTGTGCGATGATGGCCGTGTTGCAGGATTGGACTGGGTTTGCGCGAAAAGGGGCATTGGGGGGCCGTGTGCTAATAATTTCCCAAAGACTTTTTCCTTAGTTTTTGGTCTTTCAAAAAGTAAGTGCCTCCGCGGCAAAAGCGGTGGAAGGTGTGATTCTACAAGAAAATGGAAATTACTTGTAATACTACCTTCATTTTAGAAATTCACCAAAAAAGAGTGTCTACTGCATGTATTCAGCTAAAATTATTCGTTCTGAGATTTATTCCGGAAACCAGTGAATGTTGGATTTAGAATTAAGAATTATTGGAATCTTGAATTTGGCTCCAAATACGAGACACAAAAAAGGCAACCCAGTATTAGAGTTGCCTTTTTTGATATTGATACAAAGTATCTTATTTAAGCCATTTGGGCTTCAATTTTTTGGCTAAGTACCCCTTTAGGGACAGCACCTACTTGTTTGTCAACAATTTCTCCGTTTTTGAATACTAATAAGGTAGGGATGCTTCTGATGCCAAACTTTGCAGACACAACAGGATTTGCATCTACGTCAACCTTGCCAATCACAGCTTTACCTTCGTAATCACCAGCCAGTTCTTCAACTACCGGACCAATCATTTTACATGGTCCACACCATTCTGCCCAAAAATCAACTAGTACTGGTTTATCTCCGTTGATAACTTCCTCAAAGTTGCTATCAGTAATTTCAATTGCTTTTCCCATTTTTAAAAATATACTTATATGAATGTATAATGATAATTAATTCAACTAGAGAACGCAAAGGTAATCGAATTTGTTCGACCCACCAGACTGTAACCCCTACTAATTGTCTTGGCGCATGCAAATCATTGTTTTTCGCCTGATTTAAAAATCCCTGGTCCGTCTCCTCCAATTTTTACTTACTAAAAGAAGAAATCTTATTAGATTCGTCTTCTCAGCATTACCCGCTCCAGAAAAACATTTCAATCCTATGAAAATACGTCTCGCAATAATCATATTTTGTGGCACCTTATGTCTGAAAGGCTTTGGCCAATCTGATGACCTGATCAATGTGTACAACCGGAATACGGTATCGCTAAATGGCCAATGGAAATACATTGTAGACCCTTATGAAAATGGTTTTTATAATTACCGCTACGAACCATTTGAAAATCAACCTAACCCCGGGAATGGAGCCTTTTTTACCAATGCTAAACCTTCCAGTCCCTCAGACCTTATTGAGTATGATTTCGATCTATCCGATAGCCTGAATGTACCTGGTGACTGGAATACCCAGAAACCGGAATTATTTTACTACGAAGGATCAGTATGGTACAAAAAGTCTTTTGATCACACACTTTCCAATTCTTCCAATCGATTATTTGTGTACTTTGAAGCTTCAAATTACCAAACAGATGTCTACTTCAATGGTAAAAAGTTAGGTCGGCATGTTGGGGGTTTTACACCATTTCACTTTGAAATTACTAGCCTGGTCAAAGAGAAGGATAATTTTCTGATTGTAAAGGTTGACAATAAGCGGACCAGGGAAGGAGTACCTACACTGAACACAGACTGGTGGAATTATGGTGGACTTACCAGGGATGTAAAATTGGTAGAGACGCCTCCCAATTTTATCGCTGATTATTTCATCCAACTGGATCCCGCAGACGAGACAAGAATTAAAGGAACACTTAAAATCAATGGTCCCAACAAGAACAACCAAAAGATAGTGCTCTCCATTCCTGCACTTAAGACCGAAAAGGAATTAGTTACCAATGAAAAAGGGGTCGCCTCCTTCGAAATCAAGTCGAAAAAAATCAGGTACTGGAGCACCAGGGATCCTTACCTCTATCAAGTCAATATCAGAACAGATCAGGACGCCATTTCTGACCTGATTGGTTTCAGGCAGATAGCTACATCGGGATCAAAGATTCTTTTGAATGGTGAAGAGATATTTTTGAGAGGCATCTGCATTCATGAAGAAAGTCCGACCCGACCTGGAAGAGCCTATTCCAGCGATGATGCAAAACAACTATTGACCTGGGCAAAGGAACTGGGGTGTAACTACGTTCGACTTGCACATTATCCACACAATGAACATATGATAAGGCTGGCGGATGAACTGGGCATACTGGTGTGGGAGGAGAATCCTGTTTACTGGACCATTGACTGGGGAAACGAAACAACCTATCAAAATGCTCAGAATCAATTAACGGAAGTTATCAGGCGAGATAAAAACCGTGCTTCTGTAATCATTTGGTCCATGGCGAATGAAACGCCTAATTCCGATCTCAGAAACAGGTTTCTTACCAGGCTGGCCAGCCACACCCGACAAATGGATCCCACCAGATTAATCAGTGCGGCATTGGAACAAAGCAATTATGAAGGAGATCCAAATACCAGAACCATCGATGATCCTTTTGCAGATGTAGTTGATGTATTGAGTTTCAACCAATACATAGGCTGGTATGATGGTTTACCGGAAAAGTGTAACCAGATCAACTGGAAAATCACTCAGAACAAACCTGTACTGATCTCTGAGTTTGGTGCAGGAGCAAAACAGGGATACTCGGGTGACAAGGACACTCGCTGGACAGAAGAGTACCAGGAGTATCTATATCAGGAAACGCTAAAAATGATTGATAGAATAGATCAATTACAGGGATTTTCACCATGGATATTGGTGGATTTCCGATCACCCCGCAGAGTACTCCCGGGAATACAGGATGGTTGGAACAGAAAAGGGCTCATCTCAGAAGAAGGCAAGAAAAAGAAAGCTTACTTCGTCTTGAAAGACTACTATGAGCGTAAATCCGAACAATAAAACAACCTGATCAAGACACCTAAAGAAAGTGATTCAAAATGGATCACTTTCTTTATTTGCGGTTGTTAATAAAATCCTAATGAACCCACAACCAATCATAATTATCCATCTAAGTGGTATTTTAGAACAAGACTAATTGAAAATCATGATGGACCAAATACTCAAACCTTTTGCATTGCTGCTGGTAGGATTAATCCTTTTCAGCTGCGAGGAACAAAAACAGTCTGTACTTACACCAGACGATGAATCAACACTTAGATATTTGAAAGAAGTGGAATGGCCCAAAGCCTACGCCGAACAAGATACAGTTTTGTTGGATCGAATTTTAGGGGATGACTTTCAAATGATTGATCAGTCTGGCAACTGGTATAAGAAGGCTTACGAACTGGCATGGATCAAAAAGAATGCTACCCGGAATGATTCTTTTCGATATGAAATCAAGAGACTTGATATCCTCGACAATGGTACGGCAATGATTTGTGGAACGGGGCACATTTACAACGACACCATATATTCCATCTATCAATCGAGTAATGTATTGGTGAAGCGAAATGGAACCTGGAAGGCTGTATTATCACATGTTTCGGGAGTGAAGACCATAGAAGACTAAGGCTTAATTGATCATCAGTTGTTTACCTATCTGTGACCAATTGTAAAGCAAATATCCATGAAAAACCTGTTCTTACTTCTACTTGTCAATTTTATACTAATCCACTCCTCTGCACATGCACAATGGAGCCCGCTGGATGACATCAAACAGACCTATAACATTGATGGAAGCATTGGTGTGAAAGAAATTACTGATACTTCTACCATGACCACCATGCATAAGGCGGATCATTATGTGATAAAAAGATCGGATACCCATATTTATATTGGTATTCGTTCTAATACTAGCACCATTCTCAATACATACCTCATCACGACGGATACTTTAAAGGTGTTGCATGCATCTGCGGCACTTGGGGAAGTAAATTTCATCAAGAATGGCAAGCGTTATCTTCCTGAAAAGTCAGCTTTTGACTGGATATACAGAGATCCGAATGCCTGGCCTGAAAAGCATCCGGATGGCGTTAATACCATCGAAGAGTTTTATGATCGATTTGGTTGGTGTGCCAACACATGGTATTCCGGATCTTACAGGGAATTTGAAATGATCATTGATCGAAAATTGGCCAATAACGCCCGACTGGTCATCAGCTATAGTTCCCTGGAAAATGACACCTGGGGGATTCGATTCAAGGAAGGCACTGAAAATGTAAGCATCACAGGAGACAAGACGATTGATGACAAATTACATAATGGTTACTTACCAGAATCCATAGATTTAAAATAGCTCTGATTGTTACCATTCTGTTCATTAACTTGGGACATAAAGTTTCAATAGCTTCTATGCTGTCAGTTTTTCTAGTACTCACCGGTATTCTAATGGTAGCTACGCTACTCCCCTTGTCCAGTAAATCTCATTGGATCGTCAGGGGGTTCGATTTTCCAAGAATGCAGTTATTCATCTTTGCCATTCTATTATTAGCCTCACAGCTATATTTTTTGAGTTTGAGTGAATGGCTTACCTGGATACTTACAGGGGCAACCTTTTTCTGTACTGTCTGGCAGTTCTGGTGGATATATCCTTATACGCCTCTTTGTAAAAAGGAAGTATTGCAATCCAAAAATCACTCCACCGAAAATCAAATCAGTATCATTACTTCCAATGTATTGACTTCCAACAGAAACGCGGCAGCACTGGTGGCCCTAGTACATACCTATGCACCAGACATCCTGGTAACTTTGGAATCTGATCAATGGTGGGAGGACCAATTAAAGGAATTGGAAGATGAAATGCCATATACTGTAAAATGTCCATTGGATAATCTTTATGGTATGCACGTCTATTCCAGGCTGCCCCTTCAGGGTGAAGAAGTTGCTTTTCTGGTCGAGGAAGATGTACCCTCCATACATGCTTCAGTGAAGTTGCGGACCAACGACCAGGTCAGGGTGCATTTTCTTCACCCCGCTCCTCCCAGTCCGACAGAAAATGAAACAAGCACCGAGCGTGATGTTGAATTGATCATTGTTGCCAAAAGTGTGAAGGACAGTACCCAACCCCTCATAGTGACCGGTGACTTAAATGATGTCGCCTGGTCATCCACCACCCGGCTTTTTCGTAAAATAAGTGGCTTACTTGATCCCAGGGTAGGACGTGGTATGTTCAATACATTTCATGTAAACTATCCCTTGTTCCGATGGCCACTGGACCACTTGTTTCACAGCCATCACTTTACTTTAAAAGAGATCAGGCGTTTACCTTCCATTGGCTCTGATCACTTTCCATTATATACTTCACTGGTCTTTACTCCTGGTCATGCGAACCAAGAGGGATTGGAGGCCGAGTTGGAAGACAAAATGAGAGCCCGCGAAATAGTAAGCCAATTGGATGCTACCAAAGATGATGTGCCTGAACCAAACGAATCAACAAAATGAATGAATGGGTAAAATTAGGAGACTATCTGGATAAGGAGAGCCTGGTACAAACTGAGGCTATTCTGAATGCCCACAGGATCTCCTTTCAGGTGAAATCACCAGAGACACACTTACACTCGGCATTGGGTCAGGGAAATGCTCAACCCTTTGTTGTTGAAGTATTGGAAGCAGATTTTGAACGTGCCCTGCAATTAGTCAGTCCCTCAGACTCAGATAAAGTGGAAGAAGGAGTCGCAGGTTACAATACGGACGAACTGAAAGAAATAGTCCTTAACCCCCAGGATTGGCACGAGCATTTTGTCCAGAATGCCCGAACTGAACTCGAAAACAGAGGAGAAACGGTCAATGATGAAGATATTGAAAAAGTCAAAAGGGAAAAGCTGTTAAAGCTACAAAAAGGCACTGAGCCCTCGTTGATTATTTTCTACACCATGTGGCTATTTGCATTTCTTGGTGGATTTATCGGCATTATTGCCGGTTATTTCTATTGGCAGGGGAAAGTAAAAGGATTTGATGATCAACGTTATTACATGTACACACAATCTTATCGTAAGCAGGGTGCATATATGTTTGTGATTGGCATTATTTCTTTCCTATTCCAGCTGTATTATTTTGGATTTTTTAACCTTTAAATAATTAACATATTAAATGACTCAATTACTTAAACTACCCGTTCTTCTCTTGTTTACCTGTTTGTCACAGGTATTAATGGCCCAGACGCCACAAACCCACCAGGACACACTATTAAACCTGGTAGATCAATACTATGCATTGAATCTTCAGATTTTTCAAGCTAATTCAAGTGCAGATCAGATAGATACATTATTTGATTTGTTCACTGAGGACTTCACCTATGTTCACCCTAAATATGGCGGCACCTACTCCAGAAAGGATCTTTATGACGGATACATTAGAAACCTCGAAAATGGCGCATACAATGGATCCATTATTGACATCAAAGTGAACGCAAAAATTACGGGACTAAATGCAGTAGCCGTTGAAAAGCAATTTATTTCCAAAAAGGACGGTAAGACTAAAGAAGGAGCGTCCCAAATGACTTTATTTGAGTTTAAGGACGGTAAGATTGCCCGTATCAATGAATTTTGGTAAGCCTAAGATAAAAACCACAATTTTCCCATGTCAATTTCTCCGTTAATAGATCACCTCAATGCATACCTTACTTTGGATGCAATGGAAATAAAGGAGCTGGAGCAACAAGTCACCTCCAGAAGTTTAAAGCGGAGACAATTTTTGTTGGCCCAGGGTGAGGTTTGCAAACACTATAATTTCATTGTAGAAGGTTGTTTCAAAATGTACAAAGTAGATGGGGATGCCAAAGAACACAACCTTCATTTTGCCACTGAAAATCAATGGATAACTGATATCGGCAGCTTTCACTCAGGGCTACCCAGTCAGTTATACATTGAGGCAATAGAACCTTCGCGGGTCCTGCAGATTGAGAAAAAGGCACTCATCTCATTTTATGAAGATAGCCTCAAATTCAACCGTATATTCCGGGTAATCATCGAAAACGAATTTGTGTTGTTGCAAAATCGCCTGTTGCAAACCATCAGCACTACAGCAGAACAGCGATACCTTGATTTCCTGGAAAACTATGGCCACCTGCATAATAGAATTTCGAATGTGCAAATTGCATCCTACCTGGGCATTACGCCTGAATTTCTGAGTAATATTCGGAAAAAGATCAGCCAGTCTTAAGATAGTTTAAGGTTCCTTCTTAAAATAGTTTATTGGTCAACCCCGACACTCCTCATCAATTTTGTAGGGTACAATAACAAAGCATACAAATATGAAAAAGTTGTTGCTACCAGCATTGCTTATGGCGATCTCCATGGGCTATGCTGGCACAGAATTGAAAATTATTTCAGAAACTAAAAATCAGGAGAAATTGAGAAAGCAAGACAAAGAAGCAATAACAACATTGCTTCAGACTTACAAAAAATCACTTAATACCTCAGATGCCGCTCTGGCGGTAAGTTTGTATACAAATGATGGTGTATTTATGCCCAGCGGTGCTCCCTCTGCCATTGGATCAGAAAGTATTCTACAATCTTACCAGTACATATTCTCGCAGATTCAGCTAAACATTGAATTTTACATTGATGAAATCGTTGTGGACTATGACTATGCGTTTGCGGTTACCAGCTCCAAAGGTACCACATTGATTCATGCCACTAAGCAAACTATTCCGGAAGCAAACAGGGAATTATTTGTATTTGAAAAGGTTGAAGGAGTGTGGAAAATTGCCCGGTATATGTTTAATAAAACTGAGTTGAAAAGTTAAAACCCGGAATTAAATCCCGGGTTTCAATTTAATTAGGTTCACATGAGAGGTGGACCTAATTAACTTTCTTATACCTTACCGCTTCACCAAAGACCGAGTAGGAAAGTGTAGCATCCTGATAGCTGTAATCCAGGCAAATGGACATAAAACATAATTTACCATCCTCAACTTTCCATGTTCTTGCATTGGTCTTGTAGCCATTGACAATGTCAAATACATTTCCATCTTTCTGGAATACAATCCCATACGCTTCATCATCAAGATCAATGTATTCTCCAACAATTTGTAGCTCTGCTTCACTTAGTTCATGCTTCATTTTTATGTTTTGTAGTTCATCTCCAAGGTCCCTGTCAAGATCAGCCATGACCAACTCCCATTCCTTCTTGTTAGTCTCTATTCCTCTCTCCAGATAGTTGTTAATGAGCTCTGCTACTTCGCACATGTCCTTTGACTCATCCATCAACGAGGTTAATTGATTAAGAAACCGCTGAGATCTTCCAAGTTTGGCGTTATATAACCTGGTATACTCCGGAGTACTGATCAGCTTCAATGAATACTCGGCTTCCTGATTGGCATCCCAGCCATTGATTTTGGCCAAATGGGTAATCTTTTTTTCCATTAACGCCTGCATTGCAGCATCCTGCTCACTGAACGCCTGAAGCTTTGCTCCCAACAATTTATTGATGTATTCCTTATCATAGCAGGGGTTTGTTTCACTAGTGACAGACGCAACGGAACTTCCAATTTCTGCCATCACACTTTCATAGGTCTTGCCCAAAAACTGGATTGAGACGATTTCCTTATCGACGATTTCCTTTCCCGGCTTATAAGATTCCCCTGTCGCATAATAGACACCAAAACCTGGCTTTGATTGATCCCAACCTTTAAAGTCCGAGTTGACCACCGAATATTCCTTGTAACCGTAAGCAAGTCCGTTATTATCAAATTCTGCACTGGCAATGGAGAAATCTCCTAAAAGGTAAATTTGAAATATTGAATCATTCTCCAATTGGTATTTAACTGCATCTTGTCTGAGAGGGGGCTTTATTAATACATCAAAATGAATGCCTTCCTGCCAGATTTTTACCGTTCCTTTAAATTTTGTAACTGTTACACTCGGAATTGTGTGACCAATGAGCTGAGAATTATAATTGTATTCCGGATCAATAAAATTGAAATAGAAAACCAGTCCATTACTATAAAAAATAGGCTGAAGTTGAACTTCAAAGCCAGTCTGATCCTTACCGACCTTATTTGTCTTTTTTCGTCTTGGATAAAATCCAGCTGGGGGCAATGGCATATCTTCCAACAACTCATAATTTAACTGGAATCCTTCTTGATACACACCGTAAAACATTCCTTCAGCAAGCAGAGGGAAGGCATCACTGTAAACTCCTCCTACCGCCAGTTGTCCATTAGAAAAATAAGTCTTCATATCAAATATCCGGCGACCTTCAGGCATTTTTAGGTGATACACGTCCAATACTTCGCCCAATACACTGGTCCGAAAGATTACAGCCTCCGTTTTCTTTGAGGTTTTTACCATGGAAGACCATAAAAATGAAGTTCCGGCGCTATCCAATTGAAAGTCAAAGACCTTAAGTGTTTTTACGTCATAACCCCTGATGGCAATCGGGTATTGCTTGATTTGGCCATTGAGGTCTACTGAAATCAATTGTGGAGTCTTTTTGCTCTCAGTGGAATAGAAAAAAGCCTTGTCCTTGTATTGCAATTGAATTTCCTTGAAATACGGCAAGGGTTGAGTTCCTTCTGTCACGCTGACCTCAAGAGAATTCACATTGATTTGAAATATTTTAAAGTTGCTGACATGATCTTTATAAAGACTAACCACTTTACCATTGTCCTCGAAGGATCCCAGGTGTTTGAAGTTGCCCGCATAGGAATAACTGAATGATTGCAGCTCTTCCAGCGCAGGAGAGTAGATGGAGATGTCTATGTAGGTGTTCGGATCAGCCTTAGGGTACAATAGTTTTTGAATCACCACTTTCCCATCAACTGTAGCAGTCATATATTCATCAGAATAAGCCTTCTCCTGAAAGGACGTTGATTTCTCGAGATAAAACTGTGCGGAGACAGAGAAGAAAGTAAAGCTTATAAAAGCAAAAGAGATGAGTTGTTTCATAGTAAAAAAATTTCGGCAAGTTTAAACAAACCTCACCATTAGATACTAGCAATTTACTCATTTCCCTACTTCAATGGTTCAGAAATTACAATATCACCTTATACCTTACTTCTTCAAATTCTTCCAGCTTATTGATCAGTTCATCAGCAGGATCTATTTTAACTTTTCTGGAAAGCATCTCCAGGTTTACTACCCTGTTTTCATGCACCGTTGTTACATTAAACTTCAAAGTGCAATTGCCTTCATGTTCTCTGGTAATCTTTTCCAGCTCTTTAATGGTTGACTCGTTCACATGGTTCAGGTCCATACTCAGCTCCAGGCCTTTGGTGTATTTTTCCCTGATTTCCGAAAGCGGAGCAATATCTGTTATTTTAAATTCAAGCTCCTCACTTTTCCATCTAGGCTTTACAACACCCTGAATATAAAGAAACCAGCCAGGCATAAAATATTCTTTGAATTTGATGTAATCCTGGGAAAAGAGATAGAAAGTATATGAGTCGTTGTAATCTTCCATGGTGATCACCCCAAACGGATTGCCTTTCTTGGACGTTCTGTGATTGATGCTGGAAACTACGCCACCCAACCTTATGATAGAAAGGTTTGATAATGAATGCAGGTCATTCAATTGCCCAAGGTTAGCATTGGTGAAATACTTCATCTCAAACCTGAACTGATCCAATGGATGCCCGGAGATGTAGAGCCCCACTACCTCTTTTTCGATATTCAGTTTCTCGATGTTTCCAAAATCTTCCATCTGTTGCACCCGCGGAACAGGCACATCCACTCCTGAATCTCCACCAAACAAAGAAGATTGTGCACTGGCCTTTTCTGCCTGCATCTTGTTGGCATACTTGATCGCTTTCTCGATTAAGGTTGTATCAGATTCGTCCGGAGTAAGGTACTGCCTTCTGTTGTAGGTCTCAAAGCAATCGAAAGCGCCACTCATTGCCAGGCTTTCGAAAGTCTTTTTATTGACTGTTCGCAGGTTTACTCTTGTAGCAAAATCAAAGAAATCTTTAAAAGGACCGTTTTTATCTCTTTCTTCAATGATGGCCTGCACAGCAGCATCACCTGTCCCCTTGATTGCTCCTAATCCAAACCGTATTTCGCCTTCCTTATTTACCTTGAAATGCACACCGGATTCATTAACATGAGGTCCCAGAACAGGAATTTGCCTGTTTCGACACTCTTCCATAAAGAAGCTCACCTTCTCAATATTGCTCTGGTTGTGCGTAAGCACAGCTGCCATGTATTCTGCCGGGTAATTTGCTTTGAGATAGGCTGTTTGATACGCCACTACGGAATAACAGGTGGAGTGAGATTTGTTAAAGGCATAGGCAGCAAATGCTTCCCAGTCTTTCCAAACCTTCTCCAGAATCTTGGGATCATGACCTCTCTCTTTCCCTCCTTCAATAAACTTAGGCTTCAGCTTTTCCAGCAAGGCAAAGATTTTCTTACCCATGGCCTTCCGTAGCACATCGGCTTCACCTTTGGTAAATCCTGCCAGCTTCTGTGACAGCAACATCACCTGCTCCTGATAAACCGTAATACCGTAAGTTTCCGCCAGGTACTCCTCCATGTCATCCAGATCGTAGGTGATCTCTTCTTCACCATGCTTTCTTCTGATGAAATTAGGAATGTATTCCATTGGTCCCGGACGATACAGGGCGTTCATGGCAATTAAGTCAGCAAAACGGTCAGGTTTCAGTGCTCGAAGGTGCTTTTGCATTCCCGGAGACTCAAACTGGAAAGTACCATTAGTTTCCCCTCTTTGGTACAGCTCATATGTTTTAGGATCATCCAGGGGAATTTCGTCAGGGTCTATTTTGATGCCATGACGTTCTTCAACATGGGCAATGGCGGTTTTGATGATGGAAAGTGTCTTCAGTCCCAGGAAGTCCATCTTTAGCATACCCGCTGATTCTACCACGCTGTTATCAAACTGCGTGACCAGCATATCAGAATCCTTCGCAGTGGACACCGGTATAAATTTAGTGATGTCGTCCGGGGTGATGATGACACCACAAGCGTGTGTCCCCGTGTTACGTACTGAACCCTCCAGTACTGTTGCCTGTTTGATCACTTCGGCTTTCAGGTCCCTGCCTTTTTTCAATTCCCGAAGCTCTTCCACTTCGTCAAAGGCCTTTGCAAGACTCACTCCGGGACGTTCCGGAATCAGTTTGGCAATTGAATCGGTCTCCGGCAGGCTTAATTCCATAACACGACCTGCGTCCCTGATGGATGACTTGGCGGCCATGGTACCATAGGTGATGATTTGAGCTACCTGATTTTTGCCATATTTATCAATCACATAATTAATTACCTTCTCCCTGCCTTCATCGTCAAAGTCAATATCAATATCGGGAAGTGATACCCTGTCTGGATTCAGAAAACGCTCAAAAAGTAGGTCGTATGCAATTGGATCTACATTGGTAATTCCAATACAATAGGCCACCGCGGAACCGGCAGCAGATCCCCTGCCCGGACCAACAGACACTCCCATTTTCCGGGCCTCTGAGGTGAAGTCCTGTACAATAAGAAAGTATCCCGGGTATCCGGTGTTGGCAATGGTTTCCAGTTCAAAGTCAAGACGTTCCCTGATTTCGTCAGTGATCTCCTCATAACGTTTTTTTGCTCCTTCATAGGTCAGGTGACGGAGGTAATTGTTTTCACCACGTTTACCACCATCTTCCTCATCCCGGGGATCCTTAAATTCCTCAGGAATATCAAATGCAGGTAGCAGTACATCCCGTTCCAGCTTGTATTCTTCAATCTTATCAAGCAGTTCACTGATGTTTTCAATCGCCTCAGGAATATCAGCAAACAGCTTTTTCATTTCATCCTGCGACTTGAAATAATATTGATCATTTGGGAACCCATATCGAAAACCCCTACCGCGACCAATTGGTGTGGACTTCATTTCACCTTCTTTCACACACAACAAAACATCATGTGCCTCCGCATCCTCCTGATTGAGGTAGTAGACCTCATTGGCGGCAATGATCTTCACATCATATTTTCTTGCAAAACCGACCAACACCTCGTTGACATGGTTTTCTTCTTCGCGGTTGTGCCGGATCAGCTCCACATAGAAGTCGTCACCAAAAGTCTGGTGCCACCATTGAAAAGCTTCCTCTGCCTGGGTTTCACCCACATTAAGGATAAGGTTGGGAACTTCTGATGCCAGACCTCCTGTCAATGCAATGACCCCTTCTTTATATTGTGTTACAAGTTCTTTGTCGATTCTGGGGTACAGGCCATATAAACCCTCTTCATAACCCAGTGAACTTAGTTTGGCCAGGTTGTGGTAGCCGGTTTTGTTCTTTGCCAGCAACACCTGGTTATTTCTACGGTCGGGATTGTCTTTGGTAAACTTATGTTTAAGACGTTCTTCAGACAGATAGAATTCACACCCAACTACCGGTTTGATTTCATTCTTCAGGGCTTCCTTTACGAATTGGAATGCGCCAAACATATTTCCCAGGTCGGTAATGGCCACTGCCGGCATGTTGTGTTCTTTGGCCTTTGCTATGATGCCTTTAATATCTGGTGTTGCCTGCAAAATGGAGAATTGAGAATGCAGATGTAAATGGCAAAATGCGCCTTCAATATCCCTGGCATCCACTTTGGAGTCACCCAATCTACCGGAAGCTTTTTTCTGCTTTTTGGCAAAGTTGGCATCTGCCAGTTTGGGAGCCTCATATTCAATCTCTGCAACCGGTGTATCATCAAGGGGTTTTACTACACCCTCTTTAATCAATCCAAAAAACGCTTTGGAGGTAGCGTCCACATCATACGCCGCATCATGGGCATCATCAAATGGTTCACCAAATAGCTTTTCGTAGAGCTCAATCAGCTTCGGCTTCTTCAGCTTTCCACCAATACCACCCGCGAGGTTGCAAAACTCCACGGATACCTCCGAAGTATCAATATCCTGAATCTCCTGCAGGTTGTTTTCGATTTCCTTTCTTAGGAATTCGGCTCCAATGATCTTATTATCAAATTCAATGTTGTGACCAATGGTGGACTGTGTTTTGGCCAGATCTTCCTTGAACTTTTCAAGCACTTCCTTTAAGTCATGCCCTTCTTCCAGGGCACGTTTGGTACTGATGCCGTGAACTTTTTCAGCATTGAAAGGTATGGTAAATCCTTCTGGCTTAACAATATAATTTTGTGCTGAAATAAGTTCCCCTTTGGGCCCATGCAACTGCCAGGCCAGCTGAACCAGTCTTGGCCAGTTGTCCAGGTCTTCAATGGGTGCAGAATAGTTTTTAGGTAAACCGGTGGTTTCAGTATCAAAAATTAAATACATCTAGCTCGTGCTCAAGTGTTTATATTTTCTTCGCTGGACTTCATCAGTCCGATACCCAAATGAGTGGTGATTTAGCATTGGATATAACTTCAAATCTAATCATTTGAGTTCAGGAATGGGATGGATTTTGGAGAAGAAATTGAAGTTTACAGATGATAAAATGATGGGCATTGCAAATGCCATGGAAGATGCGATCGCAATGAAATTGCGACAGAGCAGTAGCTGGGCCGGCATTTGCAATGCCTGATAAATCAATACAACGAATCTTATTTTTTGAGGGTCTGTTGAATAGCTTAAATTCGGAACGATGAAAAAACTTAATGCACTAATTATTTTGTTGATTGCTATAACCTTTCTGGGTTGCAACAGTGATGATTTGGTCATGGAAGGGGACCTGGAGCTATCCATCAATAACGACCAATTGGAGTTAAAAAACACCAGTAAACAATCCATTTACTATTTCGCATCAGACATTGATGCATTAGCATTGATAACCTGGGCTCCAACAATAAGTGATGAAAATAAAGTGTCTTCAAAATCAACGGTATCCATAGCCCTTACTGAGGTTACAGGTTACTCATCATCTACAGAGGAAATCGCGGTATATTATTGGGGAGCCGTAAAAAAGGATGGTGAGCTCGTAGCTGGAGAAGTCCAAATGGAAACGATTTTAGTCCAATAATTTTCTCCTGGGAAAAAGCGATTGCCATAAAATTGGGACCGAACTTTTCCACCTCAAAAGCTTATCGTTTACATATCGCACGATAAGCGCAGTAACTACACTTCTTCAAGTCTTCAGTTTGATTAAAGCTTAGTTCCGGAGAATAAATTTCCTCCAGGATGCCAGTTAGCCCTTTTCGAAATTCCTCGAGATATGGTCGTACGTCGTAAACTACCTGTTGAGAGGGTTTCACCGTTAGGCTCACATCAAAATCATCCTGGAACAATTCCCGCATGTTATAGATTCCGGGTTTTATCGGCTGGTCCTCACCATATAAATTGGCGTATAGCATGCCATAGTAGAAAGTCTGAAAGGCTGCCTTGTTTCTGCTATTGTCAGCAGGATCAAAGAAGGATGCTATGGTGGTCATTTCTTTCTTGTCGGCACCCGATTTGTAGTCCAGCACACGTACTACCCCATTTTTACGGTCCACCCGGTCAATGATTCCTTTGATTCCCACCTTCTTTCCATCCGTCAAAACCAAAGACATTTTATACCCTTCTCTGCTACCTCCCTCCAGGCTCACTATTTCAAAGGGTGCATAGTGTTCATCCTGCTCCAGTACGTTCAGCACAAACTTTCGCATGATCTCATAGATGATCACATTTCTACCTTCCAGGCGAAACTTCTGTCCTTTGGGCAGATGATAATGATCTTTAAATGCTGCTTGTAATGCGCCATCAACACTGCCCTTCAGACTAAAAAAATCCGTTGTATCGATAATATTGACTTTCTTCTTCCTGGTGAATCGCTGATATATTTCCTCCATCGCTTTGTGCAGGATGTTACCAAACATTGCCGCATCAATTTCCTCCTGCACATCGTCAGGTTCAAATAATCTGGCCACATAGCGATAGTAAAATCTCAGCTGGCAATCCATGTAAGTATTGATTGCTGAAGGCGAAAACCTGGACCTTCCCCCTTCCAGGTATCCATCCAGTACTTTCATTACTTCCTCAGTTTTCCTGACCACAATCTCCTCTGCAGCCCCCACCTTAATGGGATTTGACAGGAACTGCTTTTCTATTTTCAATCCAGATTCCAGCTCCAGCTGGCTCACAAACCGGCTGATCTCTCCGCTCAGCCCAAAGTCTGCGAAGGAGTTGTAGTAGAAATAGACATTCTTTGCCCGTTGTATTAACCGATAGAATAAATAAGAATAGATGGCATCCTGATGCAGGTGTGTAGGCAAACCAAAACCTCTTCTGATATTGAAAGGAATGAAAGATCCCTTTTTACTTTCTGCAGGAAAACTCCCTTCATTCGTAGAGAGGATGATCACATTTTCAAAATCAAGATTTCTGGTTTCCAGCACCCCCATGATCTGCAACCCCCTGAGTGGTTCCCCGGTAAATGGTATCTTCTGCCTTCTACATACCTGCTTAAATAACTTCACAAAAGTCTTGTGTCCGATTGGTGTGTCCTGTAATGCCAGGATCTCTTTCAAGCGTTCCAGTGACTGATGAAACTGGTACAAAAATTCCTTCTCCAGTCCCAGGACTTCCGTACTGGATTCAAACAAAAACCTTATGACACCAATCAGGTAGTCAGTAAGCTCCCCTGGATTTTCAATGCGTTGAAATATGTAGTCAATGAGAGGGATATTGGTGATTAACTCCTCTTTATGTATTCTGACCTTATTGCGTTTCCGGACCTCCTCCATTAGTGCATCTACCTCTTTGGGAAATGACTGAAACAAATAAGGATGTGACAAAATCTCCATCACAGGTTTGTGATAAAACATCACAAAATGATCCCTGTCAAGCTGTATCGATTCCTGAAGATGCAGTATGCTATCCAGCAAGGTGTATAACGGAGCGTCCTTCAAAGGATAACCCATGGTCACATTGAGGTCCCTGATGTTTTCAGGAATGGCATTGAGTACCGGAAAAAGCATGTGCTCATGGGGTAGCACAACAACCGTTTTTTCCGGAGCAAAATCAGGAGATGCCGCCCATTTCTGGAGCAGCTCCCCGGCCGCTTTGGTCTGGCCTATTTCCAAACTTACACCTATAGACTTCAGGTTTTTCGGCTGACTAAAAAAATCTGGTGCTTGTTTGGGAAAGCTGTTCGACAGCACATTGTCCCTGGCATATTCTCTCAGAAATTGACCGGCCTCCTGTTTTGGGTCGTCGAAATAGTACCGGTCATAATCCCAGTACACCTGTGCCTTGTGATGTTCCACAAAGTGTTTGATCAACTTCTCTTCGGCCCTGGTCAGGGCATTGAATCCCGCAAAAATAATTTGCCCATGTACCTTTACCTGATCCAGGTTTTCTACCAGCTCCCTGAATATCAGACCGGAATAACCAACGCCATTGGCAATCAATGCTTTTCGGAAAGATTGATATACCGGGTGCAATACCTCCCAGGTTTTCAGGAAATTCTGCTGGGCTGGGGAAGCCTCAGGCAAGAAGCTGGACCAGAAATTCTGGATAGTCCTTTTGTTATCTTCATCCAGGTAAAAGAATGACTCATCCAGTTCCTTTTGTGACTTTATTCCTCTGAATATATACTCAGGATTCACCAGGTATTTATCGATATCATCAAAATCCCGCAGCAACATTTCCCCCCAGAAATAAAACTTATCAAACCCCTCATCGCGAAACTGATATTTTTTAAATGACTGATACAACTCAAATATGAGTGTGATCTGATCTGCTACCTTCAATGAGGTAAATCCCTGAATAAAATCTTCAATACTCAGAATTTTTGGAGACCATACGGGATGATCGATCAGCTGACCAAGGTATTTACGAAAGAACAGTCCAGCCCTACGGTTGGGGAAGATCAGTTGTACATGCTGCAGGTCGTGACCATATTGGTCGTAAACCCGGCGGGCTATGTCTTCAAGAAATGAACTAGTTGATTGGTTATTCATTTTTCTTTGGCAAACGGCGCATAAAGGTATTCATATCCATGCAGGAAATTTAACTTCTACCAGGGCAATTTTCAGGATGTTGTTTATTTAGCACAGATTCGCTATAAACCTAAATCAACTTAACTCACACCCAGCTGTGTTTATCAAAAATTGATCTGGCATTGCAAATGCCCTGGAAGGTGTGATTGTAATGCAATTGTGACCGAGCACAAAGGGAATGAATGGGGATTCCAAAATTTACCAGTATCTCATCTTACTGGCGTTTTTTTGATTTCCAATAATTGCCATTTTTTTGTATTTTTCATTGATACGTGTATCATTCTTGCAAAAAGAGAGCGTGGATCAATAGAAGAAAAGGAGAAGTTCAAGGAATTACAACAAGGAATCAGAGCATTTGGTACCGGTTTTCTAATGTCTGGTAATTTCCGGATTGATGATGCAGTACCAGCGTCTGCAAGAATTGCCTATCTGGCAGCCAAACTACTCAAACAGGACTTGACTCCTTTCGAAAGATATAACGGTCAAGACATCAGGGAATGGAATATTCAAGATCAGGACTGGAATTTCCTTAATCGTCTGAAAAGACAACCAGACAAGTCCTCTTTCTTTTATTGGTTCAAAACGGTTGATCTTTTAACCAAGTCTTAATTCATAAGACATGACTTTTGCGCAAATATTAGGAGACTCCATCTACAAATTCATCCAGTTTTCTCAATCAAAATTAAAAAATACAATCCTTCCCTGGCGCCAGTTAAACCCAAGCGCAACTGGTACTTAACAAATTTTATGAAGCAGCAATAAAGAAGTTTGAAACTTCGGCTCACTAGCATACCGCGGTGAAATTTGGCACTTCTGGAATTTGCTTAATGGCAGTTGCAAACTGCCGGTATTAGTGGGCTTAAGTTACAAACTTAAGCCAGAGTTGGAACCCTACCTGCCGATAAACAGACGTTGTGAGCTTCTGCAAATTTTACTACTTTAGTGCCTTTACAAGCTGCGGACATCCTCCAGATAGCTGGTCGTTCTGTGTCAAAGAGCAAATTATGAACCATCTAAAATATGAAAACGGAATATCGGCTAACTCTTAAGAAACATCTAAGCAAGCTATATTCTGTATTGTTTAGTTTACTTCTCATATTATTACCAGTTTACTTGAAGTTTAACAAGCCAACTTCTACTGAGGAACATACCACATTTGTAATCATAACATTATTGATAATCCTCTATAATATTCCAACCTTACTACTCTATTTTCAATATTATAGAAATGAAAAAGGAAGAGTCATTACATATGATCCGAATCAGAAGAATTTAATTATAGAATACAAGGGCTTAACAACTGAGTTGAACAATGATACTGTTGAAGAAATAGAGTATTGTACAAGTAGTAATTCCAACTTAAGATCACCTTGGAGAGACTTTTCATACATCGCCTTTAACCTAAAAAATGGGAACAGGCTTGTTCTTACCTCCCTAATGATTGACAGTGAATTGTTTGATATCATTGACAAAATCAATCTGCCATTTCCATCGAAAGTTACAAAGCAATTTTGGTGCTGGTTAACTTAGCTTTATGGTAATTAAAATACACAGAACATCGTATATGAGACCATGCCGCTTTGAGGTGAGCCTTGTGGTTTCTGGTTGAATTAGAGGTAACGCCCGCATCCTTTGCTCTTGCTGTCCACCGTCGGCAGAGCCTTTAGTGTAGGCCTATGCTCAACGATCTGCTAAGTGGAAACTAGTCTTCTAGGCTGATCAAACGCTGTGAAAGTTGCGTAGGTGCCATCTACAAGTCCACAAAATATACTACTTTAGTGCATATCATTATGTGTGGACGGCCCATACATATGTACATCGATTAACATCAATCATTAAAGCACTAAACATGAACTACGAAATAGTTTACATTGCCTTAACAGCTATTTCAGGGGCATCAGTTGGATTTCTTTTAATAAACATTCTAACATTTCAGAATGAGTACACACAGAGGTTTGAATACATGAATGATTTTTTGGGTTCATTCGAAAATGATAAAATCAAAGATGTTCATATAAGTAATTTACATGAATTTAGGGCTAATATGGATTCAGGACATAATCCCAACATTATTAATCGGTTCAAGATAAATAGGGATTATGCAAAACATGTTGAAGCTTTTCAAAACAAAGAAAGAGTATCTAAGAAGTGGATAAAAAATATTCTTAAAGCCTATGCTGCTGGTATGATGATAGTAACCCTGATTTATATAATTGATAACTTCATTTAATATTGATCAACCATCTTCTGATCAGAGTGAAAAGAAGATGCTCATATCCGGTATAAAACCATGCCGCACTGAGAAGCCTTAAATGCATTCTTTCGGCTGCTGTCGTGAGGCCCTCATTTTTTCCTCCGACTGTAGGCTCAACCAAATTTCAAAAAAAGTATTATATCCATTAGATTTATTCACTCTCCAAACCTGATTGTTGTAGCCAATTAAAACAAAATGAAAGTTCAGTGCAAAAACTGCTTACCGAAAGAAGGAATTGAAATCCCTGAATTTTCCTCAGTTGAAAAAGAGCTATACAGGAAAGTGAAAGAAGGGTCACCTATTCAAGCAGTTAAAAAGCTTATGGATGAAAAGAAGTTGAGCCATACAGAAGCAAAATACATTGTTACACATATCAACATTGAATATGGCAAGTGTAACAGATGTAGTTTCAACGAACTTGACGAAGAATACGGAAAATGCCCTAAATGTGGCGCTTTAAATTTTAACTGGTTAGAATCTTAATAGGCATTTAAATTGTGATAAGAATTTGAAGAAGTTTGCGGGCAAGCTTTGAAGGGTTATTTCATTTTACTTAGGCCAAACAACTATATTTACACTTGTCCGTTATCGGTAACAATACTATTTTAAGATATTAACAGAATGAGATATTTCCGTTTAGTTTTACTAGCCCCCTTATTGTTCATTGGTTTTACAACTTTTGGTCAGGATGCTAACCATGTAAAAGATACGCTAAACTATAACATTGGATTTGCAATTCATGGGCCAAAATTCGCATTAGGTCAGTCGTTGAACAATTCCCATTATCATGAAATCTCCTTTATCTATCAACTATTCTCTACAGAACCGAATGAAAATACTGTAAACAATAGAATCTCCGGGGGGTTCTACATTGGGTATGAGTATTTCCTTAACACTTTGTCGGAGAGTAAATTCAAGTATTATTTAGGAACTGGAATGAGGAAAATTAAGCAAGAATCTGGCAGCAATATTGATCCGAAGGTGAAGGGAGCGACTTATGCATTTGATATCCACTCTGGCCTAAGATATCATTTGGTTGACAGGTTGTCTATTAATATTTGGTTAGGAGTTCCTTTCTTCATAGAAAGGTCTAATTCGCTGACACCTAAGCGGAATTTCTTTGACGAAGGCGTACAAGGTTCATTAAACATTCAATACCGATTAAGCAAGTAAGTAAGTCGATAACAAACATTATCATCCATAAACTAAATTAGCTATTTGCAAGGCTGGTGCGATAAGATACATTTAAAGATATAAGCTGATCACCCAATTCCAGCAACTTCCAAGCAAAAGTCCTGGTATGAGCTACCAATCATCCTACTTTCACTATCTCCACTCCTTCCAGATAAACAAGATATCCCTCCACTTCCTGGTAATTCATTTCCTTTAGCAGGTCCTTATACTCTTCTACCTGCTTCTCATCATTTGGCTTTTTAGTTCCCGTTTTAAAATCGATCACTATTGCCTTGTCATTATCGATCAGCACACGGTCCAGTCTCCTGGGATCAGTTTTTCCTGGTAATACTACTGCCTCGGTACGTACTTCCCATTTGGTAGAAAACCAATCCTTGATCTCTGCATTTTCAAACAACTCCCTGATCCTGCCTGCAATATGGTCCAATTCTTCTTTATTGATTTCCATGTCGTGATATGCCTTCTCAATAGCAGCATCTACTTCATCTGCATAGGTAATGTTTGACAATATTTTATGGGTGACAATACCCTCGTTGATGCTGGCCTTTCTTGCGGTTTCTTCTTCACCGAAAAGGGCATCACTTTGTTTTTTGATGGTCAATTTATTTCTCCACTTTACGGAAAGATAATTTTCCAATGCCATCTGGTGATTGCTTTCCACCCTTGATTTTTGTGAGAATTCGTAAGTACCAATTTCTATATGATTGGTCATCACGTTCCATCCCTCAAAGTTTTGTAGCTCCATCAACAATATGTCGGAGACACTCTTTGGCCCGTTTTTACGATTTGCTAATTCACCATGCACGATCAGTCCCTGCTCCGCCCTGGTAAATGCTACATATAATAAATTCAGGTTATCAATGTACGCTTTGATCTTCTCATCGTAATAGGATTGGGCAAAAAGGGTGTTCTCCAGTTTGGTCGTGTACTTCACCGGAACGGCCGGTATACCTGCAAACAATGGATCCTCGGCTGCCGGCCATAATACATTGTCATGCACCATATCATTGTCCAGTGACCAGTTGGTAAACGGCATGATCACCAGGGGATACTGCAGTCCCTTGGACTTATGAATGGTCAGTATTTTAATGGCATCAATATCATCCGACAGCTGGACCGTCCTTTTAAAACCCACTTCATCCCACCATTGCAAAAAGGAATGGATGTCCGATTTTTCATTCTTCACATAATCCAGGATGGCATCTTCGAACGCCTGTAAATATGCGTATTCGTGCTTCAGGTTGTTCAACTGAAAAATCCTGATCAGTGCTTCGGTCAGCTCCATCAGTGGAAACCGCACCAATACATTTTTGTACCTGGTAAACGCAACGGGTAAGTGTTTTTCCAGGTTTCTAACGGCCAGCAACTCCTCTATAGGTGCCTCATTGTTTAAAATATCTTTCTGGTAGATGGTCACTATTTCTGCCAGAGCAATTTGTTCTTTATTATTTTTCAAATACCTGAATACCGACAACAGAAACCTCACCACCACCGCGCTGGTCAGGTACATTGATTCAGAAGACACCACGTCGTACCGAAGTTCAGGATCCGCCTGTTTGCCATCTTTGTGATGCAGAAATGCCTGTACCAACCTGGCTGCTTCCCTGTTCCATCTTACGAGGATGGCTATATCTTTCAGCGGCACTCCGGCTTTCTGCGCCCTCTCTGCCTGAGCTATCGCCCATTGGGTAGCCATGTCATCCCATGACACTTCTGAGTCTTTTTCTTTTTTGGTAAGCGCTACCGAAATATATCCTCCCTGTTTTATTTTCTTTGGATACTCCTGCCGTACCTCCTCAAATGACTGAACCACTTCTCCCAGTTGCTTATCCAGGTGTTGGTCAGGATGTAATATTTCATTGCGGAGTGCATTGGCAAGGGTATTAGGAGCTGATTCAAACAGCTGGTTATTGAAGTCAATGACATTTTTAGTACTTCTGTAGTTTGCCGTAAGCTGTTGTTCATTGACAAAATGGGTCCCAACGTCCTGGCTTACCTGATGAAGCAATAACCTGGGATTCCCTCCTCTCCACCTGTAAATGGACTGCTTTACATCTCCCACAACCATATTAAAATACCCACTGTCCAAAGAGTTTTTCACCAGCGGCTGAAAATTTTGCCATTGGAAACCTGAGGTATCCTGAAACTCGTCAATCAGGAAATGGCGGTACCTTGAACCTACTTTCTCGTAAATAAATGGCGTATCGCTATCGCCTATAATGCTCTTCAAAAAAACCGGAAGATCCGAAATCAAAATGGTCTCATGTTCTTCACGGTATGCCTTGATTTTTTCGGTCAGGTCTGTAAGGATACCAAAAGTGTACAGGTATCTCCTTACTTCCTGAGCAGTATTAAACAAAACCTGATTTTGCTGATAATATGCTACACCTCTGGCCAGTAAGGGCATCAGTGTTTCGGTCACCAGTTGCTCCAGAAAATTTCGGTTTGGGGCTGATTTGGCCACCCATTTGGCAATGTCTTCGGTTGCTTTAACGGCAGTTGCTGTAGGTTCCTTGAGGTCGCCGTTTTTCCATTTCACAAACTGATAAGCCACACTTCTCGACTTACCGGAAAAATCAGAGGGATCAGTATTGTTTTGTTGGAGAAATTCCAGCGCCTCTTCTCCAATGGAAGCCAGCTCATTTTTAAATGAAAATATCACCTGATTGAGCCGTTGGTTGAGATTGGTCAGTACGGACCTATCGGTTTGAATGGGAAGCAATCCAGGCTCAATGGTTTTATATTGCTCCGTAAACAGCTCCTTTGCCAGATTGCCTATCTCGGCGCGAAATTCATACGATTTACCTTCAAAAAGGCGTTCTCTTGCAAAATCGATTAACCAATTCCTCAGTGTCTCATTTTTGTCTGCATCTTCCAGCAAATCTTCCACTACCCTGGTCAACACCAGGTCTGTGTCAAGTTCTATTTCATAGCCTCCATGCAACCCTACTTCCCTGGTAAACGAGCGGATCACCTGGTTGAAAAAGGTATCAATGGTGGTGATGGCAAAACTTGAGTAGTTATGAAGGATATTTCTGAGGACCTCCCCGGCACGTTCTTTCAATTGCTCATCAGAAAATTTCAGGTGATCTCTTAGTTCCTCGAAAAGGTCATGCTCTCCTTCTGAAAGGGCCTTCAGGTATTCCAAAATCCTGGACTTCATCTCCTCAGCCGCCTTATTCATAAAGGTCACAGCCAGAATGTAGCGAAAGTAAAATGGCGATCTCAGCGCCAGCTTCAGGTACTCGCGCGCCAGAGTAAAGGTC
The DNA here is from genome assembly GCA_965243755.1 of Cyclobacteriaceae bacterium. GTDB lineage: Bacteria > Bacteroidota > Bacteroidia > Cytophagales > Cyclobacteriaceae > JANSWY01. The sequence continues at coordinate 495,362 of CBDEVW010000004.1, read as the reverse complement.
TTACCAGAGCCAGCAGAAGATTTGTAAATTAGGAAAGGTCGATCCGTCATGACCCACTAAGTTATATTACTCAAAAGTAAAATTATTTTGATTCCAGCAAATTTTGATACAGCCTGAAATTCTCCTCATCAAAACAACAGAAAGTGATTGCCATTTCAGGGTGCTTATGGCCATACGTTTTCACTGTATCCACTGCAATTTGTGCGGCTTCTTTCTTGGGGTACCTATATATTCCGGTGCTGATATTTGGAAATGCAATACTGGTCAGCTGATGTTGCCTTGCCAGTTCCAGGCTGTTGAAATAGCAGTTTTCCAACAACTCCGCCTCGCCACGTTTACCGCCATTCCACACCGGGCCTACGGTGTGAATCACATGTCCTGCGGGCAAATTCCCGCCGGTAGTGATGACGGCCTCACCAGTTTTGCACCCTCCTTGTCTGGCCCTGATTTGTTTGCACTCCTCCAAAATTGCCGGTCCGCCTGCCCTATGAATCGCACCATCTACTCCTCCGCCACCAAGTAAACTGGAATTGGCAGCATTTACAATCGCATCAACGGTTAGTTTGGTAATATCTCCCTGAATTAACTTAATTTGTGCCATCTTTTACTTTTTTACTATTCAACACCTTGCCTGCAGAAGTTACAATTTTTGAAACAAAAAGATTTATTATCCGCGAGCTAACCCTGGATGATTTCCAGCCATATTTTGAGATGCATGGTAATCCCAATGTCATGCGATATGTGGATGGAAATGTAGAGTCGGAGAACGAATGCATGATCAATCTCAAATATGTAATCTCTCAGTACAAAGATCCCAACAAAGTACTTTCGGTTTGGGCCATAGTGCCAAAAAAAGGAGGTGAACTGGTTGGAACCTGTGCACTCGTTCGCACAAAGGAAGTCAATGAGATCGGTTACCGCTTTCTTGAAAAACACTGGGGTAAAGGATACGGCACTGAAGTGGCCATGGGGTTGGTAAATTATGGCCTCCACACACTAAGGCTACCCAAACTGACTGCCTATGCTGTCAAAGAAAATGTGGCCAGCATCAAAATCCTGGAAAAATGCGGCATGGAGTACGTAGGTGACTTGTTTAATAAGGAGCACCAGGAATGGGATGTGGAGTATGAAATTATTGGGTAGTTTTTAGTGCTTTGTTCTTAGTTTTTTCGTTCCTCGGGTTGGGTTGAGGGATTTGTTGGTTGTTTATTGCGGCTTGATTATTTTTAGTTTTTAAGGCTTGAACTGATATTTCTATATTGACCGCTGTGATCAAAATGAAAAATTTATTGATGGTCCTTATCTGGTTGGGTCCGGTTTTCCAGATTCAGGCACAAAAGGAATGGGAAGGATATTTTGCTGGTTTAGAAGTCAGCAGGCATTATATGTTTGGACAGGCACGCGTCAATAGTCATCGAATAGTTGGGGAAGGGACAAGTTGGGCGGTAGGCGCTAATATTGGTCACCAGTGGCACTCGGAAAAGGACATGGTTTTTGGGATTGAAGTTCAACTCAACCAACCGTTTGCAGACCTAAAGAACGACAGCAATTCACAGAACGCCACTGTCAATTACTCGTTGAGGCAACAAACGGCATTTCAACTACAGCTGGGCAAAGCTTTTGGCAAGGTGAATCAAAACCTGCCATTGGCTTATTTTTCCGTCACCCAAACCCGGGTGGATATTGATGTTCGACAGCAACAATCCACTACTACTTTGCAATCTCGCGAAGAAAACTTTTTCCGATATGGGTTGGGGTTTCATACGAAACTATTTGAAAACGTCTCAGCAAGAATTCTTGCCGGTACCAGTTTCGATTTGATTTCAAATACTGACAATGGTTTTGATTTGAAGGTGACTTTTATGGGGAGTTTTTGAGGTTGTTTTGGGTTCTCTAACGCCTTCATTGCTATTCTAATTCCATCATTTGCTGTACAACTTTGGCCTGTTTGTCATTCATGGCTCCATAGGAATAGCTTATTTTCTCAGATGGTGAAACTATAATACAATTTATAAACACGTTTCCTCCCTTTGGTTGATCAAGCCATATCGATTTCAATCCATCATCGGGCGTTATTAGTCGGCAATTGAAAAAAACGTTGTTTTCAATATCAGTTGTAAATATTTGTTCCAGGCTAACATCACAATCAATAAAAGTACTTCCCGAAATTGTTCTGCTCATCACCGTATTGTCAATCATTTTTACTTTAAAAAACACAGAGTTAATTGATTGTAGGAAGGAAATGGTATTATCTTCAAACTCTGCAGAGACCAATTGGCTTTGAGTAAAATTCAGTTTCCTTACAGTATTACCAAAAACTGTAAGCAGCGGGTTTAAACCTTCCTCTGTCATACGGTGATTGATTTTTGAATTAGCGAAGTTCAAATGGTTAATTTCATTTGTGTTAAGGGTGAAGGTCAAAAAGTCAGCATGATTCAGAAATGTGTAATTTCCAAGTTCCTTATGGTCTAATATAACTTCTTCAATCAAATGTGGCCCATTAAAGGTGAAGTCCTCGCGATCTTTCAGGTAGCTAATAATGATATGTTGTGCTCTGTCTTTCAGGGAATGAAAATAATCTTCCATGAATAGTGTGGTAAGTATGGTCCATGGCCTTTCAACCTTTGGTTCTACATGCACTTTTTCAGATTGAATCTGCCCTATCTGATCTAATATTTCGTGATCATGATGATTACCCAATTGCTCGATCAGGCTCCCATAGGCGTTCTCCAATCGCCCAATATTTAACTCATATCGTTGGGCCATTATTCCGAACAAACCTACATAAACCGATAACACCTTGACCAACAGTCCTCCGTAATTGTACAGATGTTTTATTAACTTTTTCAACATTCTTATTCACTATCAGCAGCCAATAACCTGTTCTTAACTTTATCGGGTAAATCTTCCCAGGCCCGTGCCCTAATACCTTTTATGTTGATGATCATTGTAATTCTTCTAAATGCCGGCCCTTTTTTATCTGTGGTTTCATAATCCAACGTATAGCGCTTATTACCTGCGAACATTGGTAATCCGGATTTCTGCAATAAGTTGCGACCGTAATAAGCCCTGACATAGGCCAATTTTTCATTTTGATCCGAAAACTTTTTATCAAGCTTTCCGAATTCTTTACGATATTTCAGTTTTCTGTCACCATACCCATGCCCATCTGCCATACCAATAACCTTGATAAACACACTATCCGGATACACATCAAGTCCAGGTTGCATCGCTATTTCTGAAAAACCAGCAACTATCACATCTCTGTAAAAATCATTAATATACTTACTCTGATATGCGCCAATTGGGAAATTGCTTGATTGGACATTCTCTGCCACATCAATGGTTCCCATTTTTGTTCCTTTCACATCCAACTTTATTACAAGGTCCTCGCCGGTCAGCCCTTCAAACTTCCCCTCACTATTAAAATCCAGTGTTTTTCCATTTCTCGCTGCATACTCTTCATATTTATCAGAAAACAAAGTATTTACCCATTCATCGGCATCCTTGTACCTTTTAGTAAGGTCAGCAATAGTCTCCTCCTCCTCATTCTTTTTTGTTTGATCATACAGTTCATTCAGTTCGATTAACAGTTCCTTTAATCCCTGATGATCTAAGCCTAGTATGTTATCCACCCGAACAGGTTTTTTTAAACTATTAATTGCTTCAATTACATGAACACTATCCCGTAACATCAATGCCTGTTCAATCGATCGGTCAATAAATAAATTGGCGGAATCGCGGATCAGGTTACTAATTACCGCAATGGAATCATATATTGGATACGACCTGTAGATTTGGTTCTTTCTGCGGTTGGCCTTGATGTATTCCTCCCTGCCTAATAGCTCCCTGATTTCTAATAAGTAGGTGCTATAATTGGGTTTAACAAGATAAAACTGCTTGAGGCGTTCAATGTATTCAACATCAATCTGATTGGTGATTAAAACCTTACGTGTGAAGTCATCTTGCTTTTTATTATGAAATTGCAAAATCAGTTCATTAGCAGCGATCTTGAAGCTATCTCTTCTTGCCTTCGTTTGATCATTAAACGCTATTTCAAACCAAAATTTTATAAAATCATGGAGCACCTCGTGATTATTCATCATATAGGGATCAGTGTCCTGATCTCCGAACCAGGTCGAGCTGTGATATCCAAAATGATTGTAATATAGTTTCTTACATTTTTCTTCGCACTCATATTCATACCGGAGCACCCCAATCAGATGCTCGGCAGCCTGCTGTGGTTCGATCTTTGAAAAATAGTCTCCCACTTTCCCTGTGTTTATAGCCTTTTCCGGATAGGTACTGAGATAAATATTGGGGCATTTTCTGGGTACCTTCAACGCTACATAATCATTTAATGAAGAAGTACGATCCTGAGCCAATGACAAAGGGTCGGTAACTGTTACCAAATCCTGTTGGCTAATAACCACTCCAAGGTCATATTCCGAATTCTGATAGGCCAGTACATATCCAATTACATTTTTTGAAGGATCCAAAACGGGTGTCCCCAAATCGCCCTCAGCACTGACCTTTTCATAAACTATCAGTGTACTATCTGCCATACCTGGCATACACCTGTTCTTATAGTCGACCAGTTCTGCAGTTCGTCGTTCACCTTCCAATTTTAGATTGCCCTTTTTGTTCTCAATACCTTTTACCACACCAACACCCATTGGAAATTGAAGTAAATCTTCACTTTTCAGTGAATACCCAAATCTTTTGTCACTAATGTCTGAAAACGATTCCCTGAAAGGATCTTGCTTATTGATAATGGCAAATCCCTTTTCAAAATTATACTTCACAATTGGACGAAAGGGGTGAGAAAAAACCCTTCTTGCACCTTTCTTTTTTGGTTTCAATGATTCAAGCTGAATTACCTTACAATCCTGAAGGCAATGTAAAGGGACTACCAAACCTTCCACTCCTTTCAGTTTGACTCCAATACACTCAAAAGCCAGGTCATTCCAGGAATTGGTACATTCTGTGCTAAATACACGAAATATTTTGTCCTGGCCAATAGCCATACCATTCACCAATAACAGCACTAGTAATAGGATCGATGGAGATTTACTGCTTATACTCATAATCAACCACTAATTATTATAGAATAGAGCAGAGTGTCAATACCCATTTCTAGGTATTTTTTGTCAATGAGTAACAAGATGGGTCTGACTCGTATATCATTTAGCCTTTAACATATGGCACCCAAAACATCCATTAATCGCTCAAAAACGCACTTTTTATGGTCCTCCAAAAACGTTGCGCAACGTATGTCCGTGAGTTGCGCAACCCAGCAGTCCAGGTTGCGCAACCTGGCGGCTTAGGTTGAGCAACGTAGAGGTCTGTGTTGAGCAACACAGGAGCCTGAGTTGAGCAACCCGGCAAGCTGACCTGCGCAACTCAGGCGCGTATGTTGGGCAACCCATGGACGTGGCTTGAGTAACCTGGAGCAATGTGTTGCTCAACAGGGACGTGCAAGTTGCGTAGCTTTTCAATTAACCAATGATATGAACCCCTGGAATGTCTACCAAAGACGCTCATTTTTTAACAGATTTTAACATTTTAAAAAGGTTTTCTGGTAGGATAATTGCACATAACTGATTAAATCCACAAGAGTACTCAACCAGGATTTATCAACAGTTTTATTTTTTCACATTTTAAACATTTCAAACAAATGAAAGTACAATTTAAACCCGCAGAGCGAGTGAATCCAAGGGATTTAGCGCTCCCCAGAAAGTTCTATGCCAATGTTGTTAACAGAGGTGAAGTCTCATTCAGAGAACTGGCATTGATGATCAGCAGGATGTCAAGCCTGAATCATGGAGTGGTCATTGGTGCCTTAAGTTCCCTGATAGATGTCATCGAAATTCAACTTGCCATAGGCAGGTCGATCAATTTAAGTGAATTAGGCGGTTTGTATCTTACCCTAAAAAGTGATGGAGCAGAAACTCCGGAGGAGCTGACCGCAGATCACATCAAAGGTGCCAGTATCAGGTTCAGACCAGGTAGTCGTCTGAAAGAGTTGACCAAGTCACTGAAGTTCGAGAAAGTTGCGACAGCATCTCCAAAAACTGATACCGATCAGGACATGGACACTGCCGCATAATGTTTCACCAAATGATTGAGATATGTTACGATTAACATCATCTTAAGACGGTCTCGCAGGGTATGTGAGGCCGTTTTTTATTGAAGTGCTATGAGAGGCCACTTATCTCATTGAGATTGTTACGATAAAAAGTGGATTTGAGAGGGTTAAGTGCATCCGGGTCCCATTCATGAGACACGGATGGGGAGTGATTTCCTATCAGGCATTACAAATGACTGGGAAGATGCGTTCGCAATGCCATTGCAGCAAAGCCGGTTAGTATTATTTTCGGTGTACATTACTCGATTTTGCATAGTTCGATTATTTATTCATCCAAAGCTCTCTGAAAAGAGGAGTAACATTCCAGGTATCCTCTATTTCATCTTCCCAACAACTCCAATAGAATATGGTGTATTGATGCAGTTCGAAATCTCTTAAGAGTATCGGTTTGATCAATTGCCACTTTAGTTCAATTAACTCAATACTTCCCTGATTTTCTAACGCTTGAATTATCATTTCCATCAATGAAAACTTGGTGTCTTCATTTTGGACTTCATTGTCATATGCTCGGATATAGTCGTCAATTCTTTCTGGTTCGGCAATTTCATAAGTCCAATCTTGTGAAGGGCTATCTATGGTATAATTAAATAGTGTTGCTAATTCTTCCCAATTGCCTCCAAATCTGTATTTAGGTTCAACTATTTTCATCTTTTGCCACACCAACGAAATTTAGGTAAAAGTAGTATTTTACTTTGTTATTTTGAAAACTTCGGAAGGGCGTTGCGCTTGGAGTGCCAGTTCGTGAAAATGATTGGAGCATCAGAGTCCCTTTCAGGAGACTCGGATGGGGTGTGGGTATTTTTTCCGTAGTTTCTAGAGGCAGCTATGCGTCTGAACAGCGGTTGGTCATAACAGTCAGAAGACTTTTCTCCACCCAGGAAGTCGATGAGCATGGACCTGCACCAAAGGTTCTGTCAACGGTGTACAACTACTGTAGGAAAAAATGCGAGCTTCACAGCCTAAAGCCTGCTAAAATGAGGAATAGATTTCGCACCACAGCATGATGTCATGACCAGATGTTAGCCCCATTTTACTGCTCTTGAATAAGGCAGCTCACAATCGCTTGTAGTTGCTTTTGACTCTTATCCCCATCAGAGTCTCCTGAAAGGGACTCTGATGAACACCCGAATTCAGACAAATATCCTCAGCTTACAACATCAATAATAAAAAGATCATTTAGATTTAAGTATGCCTACTCATCAACTGCAATTACAAAAAGATGAATCTTATTTTGTCACTTTTACTTGTTATAAATGGATTAGTTTATTTGAAATAACCTCTTGTCATGATTATTTCTACAACTGGTTCAAATACTTGAATGAAAAGCATACACTAACTCTTGGTTTTGTCATTATGCCAAATCACTTTCACGGATTGCTTCATGTAAAGAAAAGTTCCTCTAAGACCATCAACCAAATCATTGCCAATGCAAAGAGGTTTCTAGCATATGAAATTGTTAAAAGACTAATACAGCTTGAAAAACATCAATTATTACATTACCTGAAAAATGAAGTTCCGGTTAATGAGCAATCAAAAGGTAAACTGCATCAGGTATTTATGCCCTCTTTTGATGCCAAACCTTGCCACAGCCTAAAAATGCTAGAAACTAAACTGGAGTACATTCATTCCAATCCAGTTTCTGGCAAATGGAACCTGGTAGGTGATTACACATCATATAATCATTCATCCGCTCAATTCTATGAGTTGGGTAAGCCCGTTGATTTTCTTACACATTACAAGGATGTTTGGGGGTGATATTAAGAATTATGAATGGTATGGAGCATCAGAGTCCCTTTCAGGAGACTCTGATGGGAAGAACAAGCGCCTTTTTCGTCCAAATTACTTGAGCCAATCTTTCGACTTCTGCTCAGCCTCTGCTTGAGTAAATGTTTCACCTCTTTCAATTTGTTCTTCTGACTCTTCAATGTCAGCCAATAGTGAAAGTTGGACATACATTAATCGCCGGTAACATTCCGTCCCGATCCGAATCTCCTTTGAAGGACTCCGATACTTCATGCCTTTCATGAACCTTCAAAGCTACCCTCAACAGCCCTTGTATGTTTAAGAAAATCAATTGGATTGCCTACTTCATATAGTTGATATGATGAATAGCACAATTTTCAACTAAAAGTAATAATCTCCTTAGATTTGTTATTTATTCAGCTTAGCTATGATGCTTGATCGAGGACAGAAAGTGATCAATGTCCCTATAGTTCTCAAATCCTATTTCAATTTGCTCGGATTTCAAGTGATTCAGAAGTTCTTGTGCTAAAATTAAAGGCTCTCGTTCAGTGCCAAAAAGTTGGTGATCAAAATTAGTTCCAACGATTACAAAATCATGATGCATTCCAACGCACCAAAATTCTATAAATTCAGAAAGTGGAATACTCTCCGGTTCAAAATTTTCTTGTTTCCAGGCGTGTCGTGAGCAGACACCAGCCTCTATAGCAGTTGACCAAAATATTTGTAGGAGAAGTGGTTCTTCGTCCTCATCGTCATAATGGTTACTTGATGAAGAAACATACCCGTATTCGTTTTTTAAAGTCCATACTTCGTTCGAGTTCACAACTTCCTTAATGAATCGTTGATGTCTCTTCTCTAAGTCTGCGGAATTTTTGAACATGGCTACAAGAATTGATGGTACGACCCTGTAAGCATTTGTACGTCACAGCTTTGGTCTGTGCAAACCTAACAAGTTTTGCTGATTTACAGTGAGTACCTGTCGTGTGAGCTATGTAGCTATATGTCTGAAAACCAATTCTGAGATTACGAGTAGCACTGTTAAGAGTGCTAAGTAGTAGAAGCCTGTTTGCCTTGGTGATTTTGTATCCATGAGGTAATTGTGCACAACATCGAATTATAGAACCTTTGGTCGCTATATTATATTCCAGGGTAAATCTAATGGTTTTTAATGTTTTGTAAAGCACCAATGATACCGCAAAAACAGCGGCTTTAATCATTTCCTGCATTATAAATGCCTGGGAAGATGCGTTCGCCGAGCCATTGCGACCGAGCCGGAATTTGGAAACCAAAATGAGGCAATAGCATCAGGTAATTACATTTTTATCCAACACTTCAAACTTCAAAATTTCTTTGATCAACATTCGGCTTGTACTTGACACCCTGAAAATATCCCGTCCATTTGAACATTTGTTTGTGATTTCCCACTCCAACCCCTCACTGGGCAACTCCGCATTCCAATTACCACACGGGTCATTTCCATCACCTCTTCTATACTTAATTTTATCTCCATCTTCCCGTAGACTATTGCATAAGAAAGAAAAATCATCTTTGGTCGGTTCCATAATTTATTACATGTTTAATTGAGGTCTTTATTTTCTGGCTGGTCAAAAAAACCGAATGCCAGTCCAAGCTTGAACTCCCAGAAACTTTGATTAAAATAGATATTGTAGTAATCTGAGCCAATGTATCCCACTCTGGCAAACGCGGCGCTATACCTTGAAGTCCCAATCACATAATATCCTGTACCTTGTATATTCCACCTTCTGTTAAGTGCCAGGGCCTTAACCTTTTTCATTGCCCAAACATCCTCTCCTCGGTAATAATCATTGTCCAGTATATAGCTGGAATTAATGGTGAACCGCCACCTTTCATAATTTGATTCCGGCACTACTTCGTACCAGTATGTCCCGTCTCCAATGAATTCCCATAGCCGAGGAGTCAGGGATAGTCCCGCCTTAACGTTGAGTCGATACCTACCATACATCCGTGCTTTGTCAGGATAAGATGCACCGTCCAGTCTGGAAAAATCTTTCACTTTTCTGAACACCGGATTAGAAATTTGCTTTGGGTGCCACTCTATACTGCTTTTGAGAAACCACCTTCTCATATTGGATCGCTTCAGGAAAATCTGCTTTTTATCTTCATTGTTCCTTATTTTTCTGGCGTTAGCACATTAGTTCTGCCATGGGTCATCATTGAAATCCGTGATTCTGGTGAATCCGAAAAATGTAAAATCGAAAACTACCTGCTCGCCAAAACTGCCATTGTAAATATTTACTGTATTGTCAGGGTAAATTTCATCCCCGTCCTGACCATTCGAATGATGGAACGCATAGATCCCAAAAAAGTAATTCGCATGGTCATTTTGTCCGGATTCCCATAGACTTTTGAAGGTGAAATACCAGGCTAACCCAGGAATCGTACTAGGCGTTCTTACCGGAAATGAGTCGTCTCCCTTTGGGCCATAAGGAATTGACATGTCATCATGAAATATTCTGACAATAAACCTGGGAATTACATGAAAAGTACTCAATCCCATGCGTTTTCCTCCCAGCGCAATTGGGATATTGACATCAGCGTCCAGCACATAATTCTTTTTCACCGTTCCAAGATTCCACCAATTCCAGGTAATCTTTGAAGTGACGAAAGAAGGCTCATGAATGGATCGCATCAAATAATGAAAATCATAGTTTCTTTCTCGGGCGTCAAGTTTCTCCTGAACTGAATTAGGCACTGGCACATCATGTTCCCAAACACCCGTCCTGGGATCCAAACTTCGATCTAGGCGCGTTTGGGTTTTGGCCTCAGTCAAAGTGAAAACAAATACCAAAATTATGATTAGTCTCATGCTTTGAAACTAATCAATTGTTGGAATGGAGTAAATACCGGAAAGTAGGTATTTTCTTTTCAGGAGGTTGGGAGCTTTGTCAGTAGACACTCGCGATTCACTGAGGCTTTAAGTCGCCCGAAGGAAGACCTGAAACAACATGTTTTGCTATGATCATTTTTCTTTGCTAAGCGCTGCAACTTCCCTCTTGAGCAGCTCAACTTGTTCTTGAAGTTTCTCTTTGCTCTTATGCTCTTCAATCAAATAAAGTGTTAATTCCTCAATTTTCTGCAGCAACTTGGCATTCATCTCTCCCAGGTGGATACCATTTTCAATTACTTCAGCTTCACTTGGTATTTCGGGGAGATGACCTTTTTCATTTATGTAATTCTCGATTTCTTCCAGAGTTCTCAGTTTATATCCTTTTTCGAAAACAAAGTCAGACCATCCACTTGCAATTACTTTGATCTCTCTAGCTGCAATTGACCCTTCTACCGCTAATTTATGTGGTCCCGTTGACATGGTTCCAATGCCAACTGAACCATTATTATTGATGGTCATAGCGGTTATCAGGCTTAAAGAGGTCTGATCAGTGGTGTATGATTGGTTGGACAAGCCAAACCTCAATCTTCCACCTATTGGGTCAAACCTAATTTCACCTACAAACCCGTTGAGCAAAGACGTGTTCTGAGCACCGGGTGCATATCCAAATCCTAAAACTTTATGACCTCCATCATGAAACGAATACCCTTTTCCAATTTCCAGAAGGTTTTTTGGAGACTCAGTACCAATTCCTACTTTCCCATCATTTTTAAATGCAATTTTGATATCACCGTTAGTGTTCATAAAGTTGGCGATATGACCGGCGGAACCTCCTGCTTTAATGGAAAATGTTTGGCCTCCTGCACCAGTAAAAATTGAGGCTCCTCCATCTGAATTTAATCCAAAACCGTTATCCAGGTTAATATTACCCTGGCTTAAATCCAGTTTAGCTTGTGGGGAATCTGTTCCAATTCCAACATTGAGCCCATTGAACGTCATGACATTGGTTCCTGAAACCTTAAAATTGAATGGAACGCCGGAGGTTCCATATAAATGCTGAATATATACTTCAGTATTCGTTGCTCCAATATTAATCCTTCTTCTTGAGGTCGCATTATTTTCAATAACTGTCAACAATCCAGCATCAGTTGAACCTTTTATTTCGACGTTATCGGTTGTTTTAATGGTTCCAGATGTTCCATAGTCCCACTGTGCCTGAGCATTACTATTTAAAACAATGAGTAGAACAATGATTGATAAATGTATTTTTTTCATAATTATAGATAGTTAATTTTCCTCAAATATAAGACATTCTTGATCACAACCACCGTCATCATGGTTAGTGCCACTCCAACGAAATTCAGGTAAACATAGCCTCTTTACGTTGTTTTATTTTCCGAAGGTTGACTTAAAATACCAATGGCTCAATAGGTCTCATGATTCTTCAAACAGCAGTCAATTGAGTTCTGGCAATATATATTTTTTCATTAATTGGATAGGCTTGTTTGACAATTCAACACTGTCATAGTTTCCGGCAGTAAACACTACAACTAAATCATACGCTGGAACAATATAAATATGCTGCCCACCATAGCCGGACGCATGGATACTTTTAATGATTTGTCCATTGACCTCAAAATCTTGTTGCCACCAAAAATAGCCATAGTGGTCTTCGTACCAATTTTCCGGGAAATCTATTTTCGCTTCAACAGATTCAACGATCCATGATTCATCAACTAAGGCTATATCGTCCCAAAAGCCATTGTTAAGCACCAATTGCCCTAATTTTGCCATATCCCTTGGCGTTAATGCAAGTCCCCCACCTGCCTGGTAGATCCCATTAGGATACTTATACCAGGAAAAACGGTCGATACCTAATGGAGAGAACAGGTGCTCTTTGGCATATTGTCCAAGATCCTGTCCAGTCGCATTTTCGAGTATTTTCCCGGCAGTAATGGTAAGGCCAGAGTTGTAAACAAACGCAGCTCCCGGCTGTTCTGCCATTTGTTGGGATAGCACGTAATAAACAGGATCATCACTACTGTTCATTGCAACATGCGAATTTCGGCTATCAGAATAGGGTAAAGTCCATTCGTCCCACTCAATGCCTGCCTGCATCATGAGTATATGACGAATCAGGATATTGTTTTTATCCGGACTCTCAAAAACTGTCGCATATTCTGGTAAGTAATCTTTAATGGGGTCATCAACAGAAGAAATAAAGTCTTGTGATATTCCTAACCCAACCAAAAGAGAGGTTACACTTTTGCTTACAGAATGAAGCTCATGCAAGGTATATTTATCAAAATTAATGATCTGACCATGAGCTGTTTTACCTGGCCAATAATGTTCAAATACCAATTGGTTATTGCTGACGATCAGTGCACTATGAAAATTGATATGCTTTAGGTCTTCATTGTTGACCATATCTTCAATCATACGGGTGGTTATCCCAACTTCACTCAAATGTGCCGTTTGCCAACCATCATTAACCTCTTCTGGTTGTTGGTAGCTATAGGCCTCCAACTTGTCTGGAGTTGGAGTATTGTCATCATTACCGCTACATGCAAAGAACAAACAAGTAAAAAATAAAAAAGGATTATATCGCATACACTTCCAAAATAGGAGTTCTGAGTATTTCTTCATTGTTGGTACCGGACATAGTTATGTAGTGTGCGGCACCTATCGAAATTTCCTCAATGTAGTATTTTTTGTGGATTTCCCAGGACACTTTAGCATCTGTAAGTTGTAAGGGCGTCATTTCAAATCGTTCTTCACTATCCTTAATGTATTGACCTTAGAGTTAGCACTATTATAGTAGTCTAAATATCCGATAAACACGCTGCTCTCATTAATTCCTGGATTGATAACAGCATATTTATAGAAATCTTCACTTATCCTTCCGGATGAAATATCTTCAAAAAAAATAGTGTCTTGTTTCACAGTATACCTGCCAGTAATTTTTGTTGCTCCAAAGCATACTGATGTCTCAGAAAATTTACCGTTTTCTTCAAGTTTGAGTGTCGTCATGCAATTTGCAACTCCCTCCCGTTGTGCGACAAACACAGCATTCCCTTCAAAGTTGAAAATGCCATTAGGATAAATAGTAGTGCTTACCAAAACCAAAATTAATATCGTAGAGGTTAGTACCCTTTGACGGTTATGAAATTTCTCCCGAATTAGTAAGTATGCCTGGCGAAAGAAAACAATTGTTAGAGCCAAATAATACACTACAAGAGCAATTGTGGCCAGCATTGCCCATATTCCCAAGGTACCTTCCCAAAAGTAAGTTGTATTGATAAGTACAAAGAATGTGATAGCCGATATAAGTATTCTTTTTTGACTCAAAATTGCTATGTTAGTTTAATGCCTTACTACGTACGTTGGTATGCATTGTACGAAACCAACGAATTTGCACTAAAATAGCAACTTTTAAAAGACTCATGGATTGAGGTATAGCAAATTGAACAGCTGTTGAAAATGCCATCCAAAAAGACTCAAGTCTCCACTTTGCAGATTGTTGGGCATAGGCCTGCACTAAGGCTCTTCCGACGGTAAACAGCCAGAATAAAAATTCGGACCTTACAGCCCGGGCCAGCTAGAATACAGAAAAAGACTCTTCACTACCGAATGAAGTCATACCAGATGTTAGCGTGATTTTTATTGCCATACCTGAAGTTCTTCATGCAGGTTGGGAAAACTAAAATACAACTCGTAATCATATGGGCTTGAAATTAATTCACTTTCAATAGAGTTGAATTTTAGTCTTGCTAAGAACTTTTCGATGCTGAAACCCGTCGTTTCATTCTCTCGAAGAGTTCCCACACCTAATAATATTTCAATCCAGCTTCCGGTTATTCTGTTGGACCTATATTCCACTTCAATTAAATGGATTTCATCTGAGTCAAGATTGAAGGTAAATTTCTTTGTCTTATCAAGTAGAGTTCCTTCTGGTAGCGTAATTTCTTTAGGAATTTGGTCAGAATCGGCTAATAATAAATAATGTTTGATACAACCAACTAAATGATTTTTTATAAGCTTTTCATCAAACAGATCATAAATTGAAGAATTAAACTCTTCGCCCGGTTTCCAGTATTTAATTGATTCTTTCATTTCCAGCTTTCAAGCTAACATCCGAATATAGAACCCCAGGGTTTTATATCTACATTTTATTTAAGGATAAAACTAATGGTTTTTAATTTTTTGAATTGGATTGATGATACGGTAATATCTGCGGATCTAATAATTTCCTAGCAGACATTACAAATGCCTGGGAAGATGCGTTCGCAAGGCAATTGCGACCGAGCCGGAAGTTTTTAAGTGATGGTTTATGGAGCATCAGAGTCCCTTTCAGGAGACTCTGATGGGAAGAAAAATTATTCTACAATCACTTGGCGAGGGCCCACCCATAACAGGAATAAAACGGTGAAAGAACCTGCCCTTGGTAATTCCTTCGAGAAAAGCGCATTACGCAACAAGTGAGATATACCCTAGTAATACAACTATCGTCACACCACATAAGGCAAGATTTTTCCATTGCCTAGAGATAAGTGAGTAAATTGTTAGAACAACTGTGCTCAATAATATCGCATGATTAATTGCCAGTGTTCTTTCGTAAAATGTGCTATTTGTTAATGATACAGTTTGCTCATCAACTGGTGTGATGGTAGTTAATCCTGTAGTTTGGTCGAAGATGATGGTTATTACTGAAAACAGAAATATGAAGGCGAGGTTCGTTATATAAAATGTAGGATCTTGATAGTTATTATTTCGTTTCCTTGAGATCATGAAGACAGCTAACATTCCAAGAAAACTAATTCCAGCTGCAAGATTAAAGTCTATTAAAAATGGAGCGAATTCGAAAAAAGTGAATAGCAAAAAATAGATTCCAATAAATTTTAAATATGTGATGATTGTTCTTTTCATCTTGACAGTGTTTGTTGATATCTACCCCATTGATCATAACATTTCTATAACAGCACATGACCTGTTATTTAATTCATGTTTCTATTAGATAAAACTAATGATTTTTTGATACTTGATAAGTAGCTGTAATAAATGATTCATTAGAGTCAAACCTTTATCCCCTCAGAGTCCCCTGAAAGGGATTCTGAGGAGCACCCGAATTCAGGCAAATAACCTCTTGTCATGATTATTTCTACAACTGGTTCAAATACTTGAATGAAAAACATATAATGACTCCCAGTTTTGTCATTATGCCTAATCACTTTCACGGATTGCTTCATGTGAAAGAAAAGTTCCTCTAAGACCATCAACCAAATCATTGCCCTCTTTTGAGACCAAACCTTGCCACAGCCTAAAAATGCTAGAAACTAAACTGGAGTACATTCATTCTAATCCAGTTTCTGGCAAAATGGAATCTGGTAGGTAATCACACATCATATGATCATTCATCCGCTCAATTCTATGAGTTAGGCAAGACCGTTAATTTCCTTACACATTACAAGGATGTTTCGGGGTGATATTAAGTTATGAATGGTATGGAGCATCAGAGTCCCTTTCAGGAGACTCTGATGGGGAAGAAAAAGCCGCAGATTCACGGTTGGATTGCACAGAAGTAACAAGTAAGCAGTTTGGCCATTCGCTATTTCGTCTGTTATGCGCTTCTATTCTGGGTCTTCTATCTCCTTGATTCTAGTTTGCAGTTCCGCTTGGCAGGATTCAATTACCGGATATAGCTTATCAAGTTGGGAGTTCACGGGTTCACTAGAAATTTCAAAATATTCTCGTTTGGTGAATTGATCCTGAATTTTCAGAATAGAGCAGGAGCAATATTCCGACAATAAACCAGGGTACTTGGTTGAGATTTCACCAGCGTCTTTGAGACACTTGTCAATTAACAGTGTTCTGTCCTTAGTTTGCCAATTTTCGCTAATGGCATCTTCTGTTAATGAAGTTAATCCGTTGTATATACCAAATGAGGATATTATGATTATCAATATGATGACCCAATGTTTTCCTTTCAACGAATCAACCAAGCTAAATTTTGACATTATTTAGAGTGTTCGGATAACTTTAGAAGTTCGATTGTCTTAGCCACTCCGTTGCTGAGTTCGTCAATTGTTGCTCTGCGGTTCCATGAGTCACCAAAATACTTTTGATGTTGTTCACTCACATCTACAGTTATTTGTTTTTCGCAACCATCATACTTGAACCGATAATTTCTCCCGTTAATTCGGTAGGCAAAAAGTCCGTTCCCAAAGCTATAAGGTTCGTCGTAAATTTCTTGAAGTTCAAGCCTGACGATCCTCTTCAATTCGGTTTCCAGTTCCAATCTAAAATCTTCGAAGGTCATTTTCTCTCTAGTTGCGCAATTGGGCATAACGAACAGCTATGATGAGTAGAGTTTGAGAGGCATCTCCTTTAACTACTTCTTCATAGCCTCGTTTTTGATTGTAAAATAAATTTTCATTGCATTTTATCAAGCTGAAATGGGGCGAACCGAGCAGGTAGCACATTGCTCCTGAACTTCAAAACCCTCTATTCATTCATAGCATATGTTAACCACTTTTTTTCTTCTTCAGTATCATTTTTGTCTGCTCAAAGGCAATTTCTGATCTGATCTTTTCGATTAGTTCAACCGCTTCGTTAATTGATAGATTCCTGAATAGATTTTCTCTACTTCCTAATTCGTAATGTTCGAGCAATATATCAAACCGTTTTTCAAAGTCTTGCTGATACGTTTGTCCGGGGTGCCTATTTAAGGTTTCAATAAAACGATCAACTATTCTAAAGAAGAATTTATGGCTATTATTTCTGAAATATGTTTCTCCATAAAAATATGATTCGACATGGTTGTAAGCAGGTGGATCAAAATATTGGCCCATTCTTGTGTATCCGCCTGTAGCCGAAATAAGCTCATCTCGTAATACAGCTAATGAGTCTATGGCAGAAACAAAAAATGAATACTTTTTCAAAGAATCTTCAGATGTTAGAATACTGGAGTTAAAGGCTAGCAAACTTTCAGCGTGAAGTCCAAACATGTCTAGTTTGGTTGAGGCTTCATTAATTCTATTAACATCTTCATTTGAGCATGATGAAATAAGCAATAAGATCGACAAGGCTGATAATATTCTATTCATATTCATTGTGGTTACCGTTCGAATATAGAACCCCAAGGTTCTATATCTATTCATTCATCAGCGTTTGTCATGATCATTTTCCCTTTCTGAGTGCAGAGACTTCTGATTTAAGTTCCAGGTTATCCTCTTTTAATTGCAGGTTTTCATTTTCAAGTTGATTGACTCTTTTATTCATTTCAATCATATAAAGAGTCAATTCCTCGATCTTCTGAAGCAACTTACCATTCATTTCACCAAGATAGATGCCATTTTCTTGCACCTCTTCTTCCGTTGGAATGTCAGGAAGATGTTGGTACTGGTTTACATATTCTTCAACTTCCTCCAAACTTCTAAGATTATAGTCTTTTGAAAACACAAAATCATACCACTGAGTTGCCTCTACCTTGATTTCTCTTGATCCGATTGTTCCTTCAACAGCAAGTTTATGGTCACCCATCGTTGTTGTACCGATCCCTAAAGGACTGTCAATAATGGTTTTTGGGCCTTGAATTCTAACACCTCCTTCGAAATCACCCCCAAAGTTTATATAGAGTCTATCTTGAGTATAATGAACTAAGGCCCTTTGATTCGGAAGTGATCCTTTGTCCCTTGAATTATTCCTACCCAGACTAAAATCAGTTCCATCTACAACAATACTGCTTCTTACTTTGGCTGAGCCATTAACATCAAGTTTATAAGTTGGGTTTACACCAATTCCCACATATCCATTGGAGTTGATTGTGATCCTATCAGTTAAAGACCCTGCGACACCCGAACCAGTATCAATTTGTGAAATCGAAAATTTACCATCAGTTCCTGAGCCAGTTCCATAAGCTATTCGGTTATGGATGTTGACTCCACCACTGTACATTCTAATCTGAGGGGTAAAATTCGTCGCTTCTAATCCAAAAATTGCGTTTATTCCACTTGGGGACTTGATGTGAATTGGATAGAAAGGTGTTGGAGTTCCTACCCCCATTCTCCCTTTTTTCAAAATCATGTTACCAGATCCGGTGTTCCAATATGTAAACCAACCTCCATCATCTGGACTATAAAGACCAAAAGAAGTATTTGTTGAAGGCTTTGACATAAAATAGTACCTATTTTCACCAGGTATTTGAAATTTAATCTGGTCGTAGGGTTTTGTAAGTGTTAGAGTATTATAAGTAGCGTCCTGACCATATGAGTCGTTGTAAAAAAACAATATTAAACCAGCAAGCACTATGAATTTTATCCTTTTCATTTTTCAGATAGTTAATTTTTGCAAATATAAGACATTATTGATCATAACGACCTTTATCCCCATCAGAGTCTCCTGAAAGGGACTCTGATGGGAAGAAAAAGACACGAAATCTACGCGAACAAGATGGTTAACATCGAACACCAATGTAAACTGTGCCATAACAACATCACCCGATGATATCAGCTTTTTTAAATCTGCACGATGTGTCGTTTATGGTATTCTTTATCTATTACTACCCAAACAGCATCATATCCTCCAGCTCCATCTGAGTTGGAAGCCATTATGACAAATAGGGTATCATCTGACTTTAACCTAATTTCTATTTGACCAAAATTCACATTAAACAAGTCTGAATAAGCATCTGTAGGTAGTTCAACAGGTTTCCTGTTGATCGATAAACTCATACTAACAATTTCTGATGTTGGGTAATCTCCATCAATTCCAAAAGGTTCAAAACCATCTATCTTTCTTACATGAGGTCCATCCATTTCATATTCATGCGCTGATCTATCAAAATCCTTACGAGTAATCATAAAGTCAATATTTTGATTGGACATACGTAGTTCTCCCTTATCATATGATTTATCCTCAACTTTTGGAAGTTTAGAAAGAAGTTGAATTCTACTTTTATGTACATAACCCTCCGCATACGGAAATTCGACCTGGAATACCATGTACCATTCATTATCAGGCTGTAGTTCATCGCTTAGCATGAACACTTCATTTTCAACTAATTTGCCAACAACTTCATAGGTTGTTCCAGGACCTTTTCGAACATTTGTAAATCCGTCTGGATCATTAATGATAGCTAATGGTTGAGCACTTATTGCAGAAACCAAAGAGATGAATAGAATGGTGGTCGATAGTCTCATAAGTAAATATCTTGCAATAACATCAAAATATAGCACACCAAGGTGCGATATTATATTTTAGATAAATCTAATGTTTTTTAATTTTTTGAATAGCACTGATGATACAGCAAAAACAGCTGCTATAATATTTCCTATCAGGCATTATAAATGTGGGGGAAGTTGCAGTCGCAATGCAATTGCAATCGAGCCAGCATTACCCCAGTATACTTTTTTAAATCGGCTAAACACCACCAAACATGCTAAACCCTTCTGAAAATAATAACTCATTTGTAGGTGTAAGGTCAATTAGTCGGTTCTTGATATGATCTGATACAAATAAATTATGTTGAAACTGCCAGATCTGATCACCATCAGAATTAGTGGCGTCAATATTTTCGATGGTCAGATGTTGCTTTATATCAAGAGCATGATAATCTGTCCAGGTCTCATCGGTAGCTTTTCTAAATATTGAGACTTGTGTAATCTCTAGTTGATCACTAAGTAATGTGTCAAATGCAGATAAAATTTTGGAGTGTACCAGAGTGTAATCACTCCCAGTGTGCAGCAGGTTTAACTCACCAGCTTGCACAACTCTAAAAGTTGATTCTCCAGTTTTTAGAAGATTTATACCAAAAGATTTTTGGTCAATTACATTCCAGATTGCCATAAATAGTGATTGTAGCTAACGAACGTCAGCATGGGTAGTGTCACACCAACAAAATTTCAGTAAACATAGCAACTTTTGCGGACAAGATGATGGCAGTAGCCACTAATGCACGGTTGGGCATGCCACCCAGAAAATTCAAGTCTCCGCCATGCAAAATCGTTGAGCATTCAGCCTGAGCAAAGGATGCTAGCCCAACAACCCTGGATTCCAGAATGTACTGGGATTCATCACCACGGCATTACCTCATCGCTAGATGTTATGTTCATTTTTCTTTCTTCTCTCAGAAAATCTTGAACGTTGGAAGTGCTTCTTTTGAATCAATGAAATCTTTTGGACAATGTTATCATCATTCAGGCCAAAGATGACCTCATGAAGCAACCTTTCTGTTGGAAACAAGGCAAAGCGTTTTTTGCCATTATATCTATATCGAATGAAGTAAAACCTTATCAAAGGGATGTAATTAATTTTTGAAATGTCATTCCATTCGAGTGAAAATTTTTGATTCAAAACAAGTCCGTCATTAGTTACGACCGCCTCTTTTATTACTTTGAACAAAACAAATTCAAGCGTTAGCAAGAGAGCAACAGAAATAATTGAACCTCCACTTATTAAAGTTTCAAGGTTACTGCCCTCTTCAAAATGGTTGAATATAATTGCAACCAGTATGGCTGATGGAAAATATTTCCAGGTAAGATACTTAATGTAATGACTTCTATATTTTTTGTCAAGCATTGATTGGAAGACCTATGGTTTTCAATGATGAACGACCAGCCATGATGAGTAGAGAATGAAAGGTACCTGCCTCAGCTACACTTCATAGCCTGATTTTTGATTGTAAAATAGTTTTTCCAATTCATTTTATCAAACAGAAATAAGGCGAACAATGAAGTATGCACCAAGTTCATGCCTTGCCAAATACTGCACCAGTTGCAAAATGTACGGTTGGGCATGCCGCCTAGAAAAACCAAGTCTTCCGCTTAATATATCGTTGAGCCTACAGCCGTATGAAAAAAAATGCAAGCCTCACCACAACAGCTGCCACAATGCAGAACAGACTCCTCACAACAGCATGATGTCATGACCCGATGTTATGTAGATTTTTTACCATGGCGACTCAAATAGACCAAGGTTTTTAAATTCTTTGGCTGTTAGGGTATCAACCTTACCTGTGTTGAGGTCAGTGAATATCCCTAAGGCAGCATCAAAGTCAAACTGCCAATACCTATACTTTAAGATGGAATCTTTGTCAAAAATTAATGTGCTATCAAATTCATACTCAAATTCATTTTCTCCTGTTCGTACGACTTTGTGAGAAAATTGATATGTGATATTGGAGTCAATGGTTATCCTATAAATTAACGAAGTGTCCGATTGATACGTAATGAAATCACCGTCCATTTCGTTTATCTGTGCTCTTTTCCATTCTCCCTTGTCAAAAAACACTTGTGTATACGTTGAACTGTCTTCTGAGAACAATTCGACCATACCGTGTAGTTCTCCATATTGAAAGCGATCTATTCTTTGTAGGGCTCCAGATTTATAGTAGACTTTACCTATCTGTTCATTAGGAAAATACTCAGACTCAAGTTCACCAGTATCATAATATGTTTTGGAAGTTGTTCCACTACAGCCAAGCAGTAATGCAGCGATCAAATGATATATGATTTTTTTTCTCATTTCAATTATTTCTACATAACATCCAACTATCATCCGTAAGCTAAACTTTTCAAATTTCAATTGCTACACTTCTTTGAAATTTAGCCGTTACATTATTTCCTTTGATTTTGGCAGGTGTCCAATCGTCAATTTGTTCAATAGTTTGAGTAATGAAGTTCTCCAGAGCGTTCAGGTTGATACCGTTGAGTCCATTTAATTCTCTTTTTGAAATCATGCAGCTAGACGTGTTGCCTAACTTATCAATTATTAGCTCAATCCTCACATAGGGCTTGTTTACGATGTTGGAAACGAATCTGTAACTTCCTTTCTGTTCTATTGATTTGTTCAAATATTCAATTATGTAGTCACCTCCAAGTTGCTGTTGATTACTTGGATGCCTTGCCCATTCATCAACATCCCAATAACTAAAAATGGAATTCTTATGACGTTCGTAGAAAAGGCTGTCTGCCCTTTCATTTATCATTTTAATAAATGAATCTCCAAATTTTGCGGTTATGACACTATCCATGAAATTCTTATAACAGTGTTGCCCGTTTGGAAACACATCTGACACAGGGTTGATTTCAAATTCAATTCCATAAGGGGCTAGTACATCTCTAATTTCATGCTGATATCTTGGAAGCCAGCCACCTAACCCAAAGTTCAATGTATACTTGATGATATTGTTTTGAACCTCTTTTGCCGCCTGAATTTGCTTTCTTTTACATTCCGTTTCTTCAGTGATAACAGTTTGAGAAAACAATCCTGTGGTTAAAATAAGATATGTGGAAATTAAAATTATTCGTTTCATCTAAAAGGGTTAATCCGAATACCATAAAAAAGTCAAAGTTCGACTTGCAGAAATTGCTGGTAACGACCAACTATCGGTTTGTGTGCCCACGGTTGGCAAGTACAGCTAAAATAGCGGAAGTGTACCAGAAGCATAACGGTAACTACAAGGCACAAGGTCCTGTACCTACATCATATTTTAGGATAAATCTGATGGTATAATTTTTTTTTTTTGAAAAGCACTGATGATACAGCAACAACACGGTTTTATAATTTCCAATCAGGCATTGCAAAAACCTGGGAAGTTGCGTTCGCATTGCAATTGGGACCGAGCCGATTGATTCCTCACTGCGGCATGAATCAAGGATGGTAGTTCAGGCACTAAATGCACAATTGGGCATGCCATTTAGAAAATCCAAGTCTCCGCTTTGCAAATCGTTGAGTATACAGCAGGAGCAAAGGATGAGGGCCCAACAGCCAATATATCTAAGGTTCATTGAGATAATAATGACACGACTATATTATTAATATGTGTTTATATCTTTTTTAGGACTCACATGTTTTTACGAAATAAGATATGTTAGCAAAGTAAAAAATTGCACCCTAAGAAACAAAAATAGGGATTGAGAGAAGTTCGCGAATACTTTTGGCACTTCTTAATGAACGTAAAGTCCATTTGACTTCATTATTCACCAACTGTAGTCAATCTTAAGAATTTCATTTGACTCAGGAGTTGCATTAAGCCATATGGTGAACTGACTGTTTTCCTTTTCTCTAATAAATAGTCCCTTTACTCTCAGTACCCTAATGTTATCTGGGGTAAGAAACTTGAAGCCAAACAGCCGATACTCTGAAATCATTCCAAATCGAGGATCTATTTTTTCTAGGTTAGTCGCTAGTACATTCCGGTCATATTCATAGACTAAACTGTCATTTAGATTTCGTGCAATTTGTTTGTAATCCTCGTTGTTGATCCAAGATTGAATATTAGTGATCAAATAGAACTTGTCGTTCAAGATTTTAAGATCTTCAACCGGATAATCGTCATAATCTTCCTTACCATCGCCAAAGATTACTTTTCCTCTGATATGTGAGTACTTATTTTTTGAGCCTTCATCAAGGTTTCTGTAAAATCGATACGCCAAATTAGAAGTAACCATATCAATTTTGTCTTTATAATTTTCGGCAACTTCTGACTGACTCAACTCCAATTCAAAATATTTTTTGGAATCCTCATCTGTTGTTGTTGAAAAACCAATTGAGTATTGACAGTATCCACCATAAAAAGCTAGAATATCATCAATACCATTTCTTTCATCATCTGATATTAAAATATCGTTACAGGAAACGGCTACTAGAGCTAATAAAAGACAGAATATATTTTTCATTATCACAGATTATTTTAGGATAAATCTAATGGTTTTAATGTTTTGAAAAGCACTGATGATACCGCAAAAGCAGCGGTTTTAATAATTTCCTATCAGGCATTACAAATGCCTAAGAAGATGTGGTTGTGATGCAATTGCGACCGAGCCGGATGCACTGCGATCCGTCATCGCGGTATTATCTCATTGCTGGATGATTATCGAGATTTTCAATTCAGCTCACTCTTGTTGTACAGATTAGTTTGGATTATAGCAACAGTGTCAATTTCCCTTTTGAAATCTTGAACTTCTGAAGTGTCACTTGACGAATATACCATGTAGTGATACAATACTATATTTCTTGTAGTATCCGCCCTGAAAAGTAATTTGAACTTAGTCTTCTCAACGGAATCTGGAAGATTAGAGGTTCTCATGACAAATGAAGAATCCGTCATTTCAGTGGTTACAAATTCACTAAGGGATTCAACTTTAAACCTGATTCCAGTACCATTTGCAGGGTTCAAGTTATAGGTGCTATCCGAATGAAAACGCCAAATTCTTTCTCCGGTATTATAATCATTCAAGAAAATAGCGGACTCCTCTTTTGGTGTTGGATCGTCATGACCTTTACCAATTCTGACTGTCACTGTATCAACCATATTTACTAAACTCCGATCAGCAGCTTTTTGACTGCAAGCACTTAGTAAAACTAAAACGATTGGTAATATCTTAATGCTTGTTTTCAATAGTGATGGGTTGGTGTTAGGTAGTTAATGCAAGTCCATATGGCCCATCCTTTTGCACGGCCTTAGAATATGAAGTCCCAGAAACTAAGTCTAAATCAGTAAAGACCGTTTCATCCAGATAGACTTTAATATTCGTGTCTGTAAGTTCAATCAGTATACTGTCGTTAGTGATATATGGTTGAACAGAGTAGCGATTTTCATATTCTGCCAAGAGAGGCGGTGCAATGCCATTATCTATGAATTCTTTTATCTCAGCTGAACTATCTACTATTGTTCCTCTTGAGCAAACAAATCCATCAAATAGAATTTCACCTTTTTCAGAGTTAACTATATACGCCAAAACAGAGTGATCATCTCCTTCTATCACTAAGCTTTTTTCTTCGTCTATCTCAAGGGATTTGTAGATACCATCCATAAGCATAACATCCAGATAAAGAACCCCAGGATCCTATATCTACATTATATTTCATGATAAATCTAATGGTTTTTATTTTTTTGAATAGCATTGATGATACAGCAAAACAGCGGAGATCCTGACCGATAAAACCCCTTTCATCCATCAGCATATGTTAGAGCATGTTTTCCAACTCTATTTTAATGTCAAAGTCCATCAATGTTCGCCCGCCAGACCACCTTTCGTATATATAACTTTCATGTGTTTTTTCAACATCTAGCTTAAAATGAATTTTAGCCTTCGCATCTTGAGGTAGATCGTCTACCAACTTTGGTGACCAACAATTCTTTAATTTATCAATAAACAGTAATGAATGTTCAAGTAATTTTCTATTACCTAAATTGTCTTGGACAACTTGCTTATTAAAGACATTTCCCATTTTATCAACCTCAAATTCAATTGTAATAATTCCAGATTCTAAACCTAGTTTATTATTAATTCGATCCATGATGTCTTGAAAACTGAAAAGTTTGTAGAAATGTCGATTCATTTCATAATCACCACCGATATACGTAAGGGGTTTGTTTTTCAAACTCTTGTATTCACTATGATATAGTAGTTTATTACTATCAAAATCAAATTGTTGCAATAATTTTTGATCAGTGCTATAGAACTCCCATACTCCTACTTTTTTATCTGCTTTATAGTAGCCTTGTGCACTAATGCGATCATTAATGTCAATAATCTCTACACTAGTACCCGCCTCAGTGGCGATTTCTCTAATCTCCTTGATGTCTTTATCTGGATAAAAGTATAGCCATAAACTATCTTTCTTGCCCTCTTTATAATATCCCCTATATTCAATTTGATTGCAGTTAGGATAATATTCTTCCCAAGCACCATCTTTTCTCCCCATATTGTAATTTCCAATGGTTGCGAAATAGTTGTTGCCAAAAACTCCTAACATGGGTTTAGTGACCTTTAGGTAGCTACCATGCTTGACTTTCTTATCGTCAGCCAAGACAAAATACTCTTCGTAGCTTTCATCTCGATCTTTGGTCTTGAGTTTGACTTCTTGAGCGAGTGAGGTTGAATAAGTAATTAATAATAATGGAAGTAATTTGTTCATGAGATCTCAATATGCTCTAACATCCCAATATAAAATCCCACGGTCCTATATCTACATTATATTTTAGGTTAAATCTAATGGCTTTTATTTTTTTGAATAGCTCTACTGGCTTCATGGGTGTAAATTTCTATCGTTCTCATGTCCTGATAATAACTGGAAGAGCTTCAGTTATACTTTGGCTTCAAATGGCATTTTTTAAACGTATAGAAACATTTCTAAACGTTTATTAAAACGAATAGCTGTCTCTTTTGAAAGTGTATCTTAGTTTATCCAAATGCTGCAAACACCCCGTCAAATGCCTTTTTGATCCGGTCATTACCCAAATTTCCGATCGAGCCGAGGTGGCTGTGGTTGACGGATTTTTTGGGTTGGTACTCTCCACTGGCAATTCTTCTTCCTACTTCCTGGTAGGCATCACGGAAGGGCATGCCTTTCAATACCAGCTCGTTGACCAGCTCCACACTAAAAATATCTTCATACTTCCCATTATCCAGTAACTGGTCGTTGACTTTAATTTCTGCCAACATCAGACAGGTCATCTTCAGGCAATCCTTCAGGGTCTCAAACGCCGGGATGAAATGCTCCTTCGTGATCTGCAGGTCGCGATGATAACCGCTGGGCAGGTTGTTCAGGATCAGGTTCAGCTCGTAGGGTAACCCCTGGATCTGGTTGCACTTCGCCCGTACCAGTTCAAAGCCATCCGGGTTCTTCTTGTGAGGCATAATGCTGGAGCCGGTAGTAAACTGATCGGGCAACTTCAAAAAACCAAAATTCTGTCCGGCATACTGACAGACGTCCATGGCAAACTTAGCTACCGTAGAGGCAATGGTGCTCAACCCTACCGCCACCACTTTTTCCATCTTGCCCCGGGTCATCTGGGCGTATATGACATTATAGTTGAGGTCCGCAAAGTTCATTTCGCGGGTAGTCATTTCCCGGTCAAGCGGGAAAGAAGAACCATAGCCTGCTGCACTTCCCAATGGGTTTTTATTCACCACATCGTAAGCTGCTTTTAATACGGTAAGGTCATCAATTAAGCTTTCGGCATATGCACCAAACCACAGCCCAAAGGAGGAAGGCATGGCCACCTGCATGTGGGTGTAACCCGGCATCAGCACCGCCTTGTGCTTTTCGCTCAGCCCAATCAATACCTGAAATAATTCATTGACTCCCCGGGCAACTTCACCAATTTCATGTCTGGCGTAGAGTTTCAATGCAGTCAGTACCTGGTCATTGCGAGACCTGCCACTGTGGATCTTTTTTCCAACTTCTCCCAGTTTCTGGGTCAGCATCAATTCTATTTGAGAGTGGACATCTTCCACGCCTTCTTCAATCTGAAACTGCCCTGCCTGTATCAGTTGGCCGATCTCTTCCAGTCCTCCAACCAGTTGCAGGGATTCCTCCTTTGTCACCAGTCCAATTTTGCCCAGCATCTTCGCATGAGCGATGGACCCTTTTACATCAAATGCTGCCAGGTGAATATCCAGTTCTCTGTCCTTGCCAACTGTAAACCGTTCCAGGAATTCATTGGTATCAAACTCCTTCTGCCAAAGCTTCTTTTTCATTCAGGATTAATATTTACTTCAAAATTACACTTTCGCCCCTCAAAATTCTCATCATATTTGAAGTTTGTAGTCTTTAAGAATAGCTTCTACCCTCCCCTTCTGGCGAACCTTGGGAGAGGAGTAGAAGCGTATTGCTAACCAAACAAATCTTTAATTTCTTATTTAATATCGTTGATATGCTCTATCATTTTCACATAGGTATCGATCCCCGCATAGATCTCCTGCAACCAGATGTATTCATCAGCAGTATGTGATCGCTCAGATTTCCCCGGCCCCATCTTTATAGTGGGAAAAGCCATCAGTGCCTGGTCGGAGAGCGTTGGTGAACCGTAAGTCTCAATCTTGAGGGCTTCCGCTGCTTTTACCAATACATGATCACTGTCCACACCGGAAGGCTGCAGTCTGGTAGACCTTGGTGTTACTTCTGCATTGATGTTGGAACTGATGATCTCAACCACTTCCTCGTTGGTATATGCATCGGTGGTCCTCACATCCACTACAAAATCACACTCAGAAGGAATCACATTGTGCTGACTACCGGCCTGTATCTGCGTGACCGACATGTTGATCTTCCCCAGTGAGGGAGATACTTTCTGAAATTCATATTCCTTGAACCAGTTCAGGTCTTCCAGGGCCAGTTCAATCGCATTTTTACCATTCTTCCTTGCGGCATGGCCTGCTTCACCCAATACTTTACAATCCAGTACTACCAGGCCCTTTTCAGAAACAGCCATTTTCATTTCTGTAGGTTCCCCCACGATCCCAAAAGAAATGGGAGGCAAGGATTTCAATATGCTGGCGATACCATTTTTACCGGAAATTTCTTCTTCAGCCGACGCTGCAAAAACCAGGTTGTATTTCAGATGCTCTTCTTCATAAAATCTTAAGAATGTTGCCCACAAGCTCACTAAAGACCCTCCGGCATCATTACTACCCAACCCATAAAGGATACCTCCCCTTTCTGCAGCTTCAAAAGGGTCATTGGTATACTTGTCGTTGGGCTTCACTGTATCATGGTGAGAGTTCAGCAGAATGGTCTCCTTTTTCGGATCAAAGTGTTTGTTGAGCACCCACAGGTTATTCTTCTTGCGCTCAAACCTGATCTTTCGTTTTTCAAACGTACTGCCTATCAGGTCGGCAGTCTGGTCTTCTTCACGGCTGAAAGATGGAATCTGAATCAATCCTTTCAACAGTTCTACAGCTTCTTCTTTTAATTGAGTGATCATATCAGTTCGATAGTTTTGTATACTTCTCCGTTGTATTCAATGATATTTCATTGACCCTGATATAGTTACCAATGACCACCTTCGATGCAAATTGTCTGGCACGAAAGGCATTGTCTAACTTAGGGATCATCCCCGAGTGTATCTGTTGTTTATTTTTCAATGTCTGGTACTCATCAAAACCAATTTCGTAGATCAGTGAGTCCTTGTCATTAATGTCTTCTAATACGCCATCTATCTCAAATCCATAGATCAACTCCACCTCATAGTGGGCGGAGAATGCTCTTGCCAATTCTGAGGCAATGGTGTCAGCATTGGTATTGAGTAACTGTCCCTCCCTGGTACCTGTTATTGGTGCCATCACCGGTACATAACCAGCATCCAACAGACCCTGTACCATTCCGGTGTTGACCTGCTCAATGTCTCCGGCAAACCCATAATCGAATGGTTCAGCAGGTCTTTTTGTACTGACAATACTGGCGCCATCCATCCCGGTAAGCCCTACAGCATTGACCTCAATTCCCTGAAGAATGCCTACTATACCCTTGTTCACCAACCCTCCATACACCATCACTACAGTATCTAGTGTTTCTTCGTCAGTGATTCTTCTTCCGTCAAGTTTCTTAGGTTCCAGTCCCATGCGTTTCAACATGCGATCGGCCAGCACTCCTCCTCCATGTACCAGCATTTTCCTGCCTGGCACAAGCTTAAATTTCTCAGCGAATGCTGACAAGGTCACCGGATCTTCAATGACCTTACCTCCTACTTTGATGATGGTGAGCTTTTCCATTATAATTTCTCCAGCATTGATTGTAAAACAGCCTGAGCAGCATGAACCCTATTTCCGGCCTGTTGGACCACAATAGAATGATCACTGTCCAGTACTTCATCGGCCACTACCACATTTCTCCGCACCGGCAGGCAATGCATAAAGTAAGCCTGATTGGTCAGCGACATTTTCTGTGCAGTAATTTCCCAGTCGGGATGATTGCCCACTTTGCCATAATCCTGGTAGGATGACCAGTTTTTAGCATAGACAAAATCCGCTTCACTCAGTGCCTTATTCTGATCATTCATCACCGCCGCATCTCCCACAAAAGCAGGATCTAAATCGAACCCCTCGGGATGTGTGATTACAAATTCGTAATCCATCTGATTCATCCATTCGCTGAAAGAATTGGCCACTGCCTGAGGTAACGGTTTGATATGAGGCGCCCAGGTAAGTACCACTTTTGGTCGCTCTTTCTTTTTGAACTCCTCAATCGTAATGATATCGGTCAGCGATTGCAAAGGATGTCTGGTAGCCGATTCAAGGCTCACTATAGGTATGCCTGAGTGATCAACAAATGCGGTCAACAGCTTTTCCTGATAGTCCAGTGTTTTATCCACCAAGCCTGGAAAAGTTCTGATACCAAGGATATCACAATACTCCCCCATTACCGCTGCTGCCTCTTTGATATGCTCAGCTTTGTCTCCATTCATGACCACCTGATCCTCGATTTCCAGTTGCCAGCTATCCTGACCTGTATTTAAAACAATTGTTTCGAGACCCAGATTTTGTGCAGCTTTTACAGTACTCATCCTTGTCCTGAGGCTGGGATTGAAAAATATCAAACCTAAAGTCTTCCCTTTTCCCATACTATGGTGATCCAGGGGTGCCTCTTTGCACTTCAGGGCCTTGTTCACAAGGTCCATTGGATTTTCTACATCTTGTACTGACAAAAACTGTTTCATTCGCTATTGTTAATTAGCCATACTGACTTGTTTCTTTAATACTTTTTTAAGTTTATCGATCATGTATTCTACTTCGAATTCACCAATGTTTAATGGTGGCAGTAATCGCAAAACATTGGGATTACTGCTGGATCCTGTGAATACAAATTCTTTGGTCACCAGTTCCTTTCTGATGTCAGCAATAGGAAATTCAAATTCGGCCCCTAACATCAGGCCTTTTCCTCTGACTTCCTTCACTCCTGGCAATGCTTTTAGTTCTTTGATCAGCACCTGTCCTTGTTTAGCAGCGTTTTTCACCAGGTTTTGTCGTTGAATCACTTCCAGCACAGCCAAACCAGCTGTACATGCCAGGTGATTTCCTCCAAAGGTTGTCCCCAGCATGCCAAACCATGGCTTAAACTGTGGCCCTATCAAAACCCCACCAATTGGAAAACCATTACCCATGCCTTTGGCCACCGTAATGATATCTGGCTTGATGCCGCCATACTCGTGAGCGAAAAACTTACCTGACCGCCCATAGCCCGACTGGATCTCATCAGCAATCATCACCACGCCATGATCATAACATTTGCCTCTTAGCTTTTGCCAGAAATCATGGGAAACCTCATTGATCCCTGCTACGCCCTGGATTCCTTCGATCAGTACACAGCACACATTGTCGTTGATCAGATGATCCAACTGCTCCAGGTTATTGAGTTCACCTCGAATGATGCGATCGTTCTGATCTAGTGTAGTCTGTATTTTGGGGTTGTCAGTAGCCTGAACTGCCAGGGAAGTACGGCCGTGAAAAGCCTTACCAAACACCACGATCTTTTCCCGTTGGTTATGAAAAGCCGCAATTTTGATGGCATTTTCATTGGCTTCTGCTCCGGAATTGACCAGAAACAGGTTATAATCTTCATAGCCGGATACCTTTCCGAGTTTTTCTGCCAGTTGATCCTGCAGCGGATTGACAATGGAATTGGAATAAAACGCCAGTTGTTCCAGTTGTTTGCTGATCTTCTCTACAAAATACGGGTGAGAATGTCCAATGGAAATCACGGCATGACCACCATAAAAATCCAGGTATTTCTGCCCATTGGCATCCCATATCCAGGAACCTTCTCCTCTCACTGGTTCAATGTCGAAAATCGGGTATACGTCAAACTTATTCATAGCATTGCTGGTTATTTGGTAATATTTGTTTGGTTTCGTTTCAAATCAATCAGGATCGTATGTTTTTAATTTTTTCGTAGGACACCATCAATCCTTTGATCAGTGCTGAACTCAAGCCACTATGTTCCATCTCATTCAACCCTGCAATCGTGCACCCCTCAGGTGTAGTCACTTTATCAATTTCTACTTCCGGGTGAGTTTCATTTTCCAGGACCAGCGAAGCTGCTCCACTGGCTGTCTGCACTGCAATCAACTGTGCTTCCTCCGGATGAAATCCCATTTGGATACCTCCCTGAGTGGCTGCTCTCAGGTATCTCATAAAAAAGGCAATTCCGCTGGCTCCCAGCACGGTGGCGGCTTTCATGAGTCGCTCCTCTATCACCAATGTACGTCCCACAGTTTCAAACAATGACTGGATCAGTTCCAGGTGATCTTTACCAGTACCATTGGTGCAAATACACGTCATAGATTGCCCTATTGCTACTGCTGTATTGGGCATGCATCGGATCACTGGATTGTCCAGTTTCAAATATTCCTGCAACTGGGTAATCTCTACTCCGGTAATCACAGATACAATGATGTGATGAGGCTTAATCTCACTCCGGATCTCACTGATTAGTTGCTCTACCTGCTTAGGCTGTACACAGAGCATGATAATATCACTGTTTTTCACTGCCTCCAGGTTATCGGCAGTAATCTGATAGCCTTTGTTGGCATAACCTGAAATATGGCTGGTGCTTCTTCTGGTCAATGTTACCTGATCGGCACTTACCAGCTGTTTTTCTACTACTCCTTCCCCAATGGCCAGTCCCAGGTTACCAGCGCCTAATATTGCTATGTTCTGCTTCAGTTTCATGTTTCTCAATTAAAATGCTACAGATTTCAGACCCAGCCCGGTTTTTTCAGGCAAGCCAAACATAATGTTCATGTTTTGTACTGCCTGTCCTGAGGCGCCTTTCAACAGGTTATCAATTACTGAAATCACCATGACATGATCTTCATGTTGCTCCAGGTACACTAATGCCTTATTGGTATTGACCACTTGTTTCAGGTCAGGATTTTGCTCCACGAGATGTGTAAATGTTGCCGACTTGTAGAAGTTAGCATATATTTCCTGAACCTCTTTGAAGTTGGTGTTACATTTAAAATAACTTGTGATAATAATCCCCCGGGTAAAATCACCACGATAAGGTATAAAGTTGATTCCCTGCACTTTACCTCCATTCACCTGCGCAAGACTTTGTTTGATCTCGCCCAAATGCTGATGTACAAATGCTTTGTAAACACTCAAATTGTTGTTTCTCCAGGTAAAATGTGTGGTACTCGACAATGCCTGCCCTGCTCCGGTAGATCCGGTTATTCCTGATGAATGCACATCAGACTGTATTAGTCCGGCCTTTGCAGCGGGCAGCAAACCAAGTTGGAGACAAGTTGCAAAACAACCCGGATTGGCCACTTTATCCGCATTTTTAATGGCCTCCTGATTCAGTTCTGGTAGTCCATAGACAAATGAATTCCCTTCTGCCTCCAATCGATAGTCATGACTAAGGTCTACAATCTTGCAATGTGCCGGAACCTTGGTACTGTCGAGGTATTTTTTAGATTCCCCATGACCTTTGCATAGGAAGATCACATCGGTACTGTTAAAATCTACTCCCCCTACAAACTCAAGATCGGTTTCTCCTATGAGGTCCTTGTGAACTTCAAATACCATTTTGCCTGCCTGACTACTACTCTGGCAGCAAGTAATCTCAGCATGTGGATGATGTAATAATATTCGGATCAATTCTCCTGCGGTATAACCAGCCGCACCAACTATTCCTACTTTTATCTTTTTCTCACTCATGACTGATGTACTTTTTGATAGATCATGTTTTGATTCCCGAAAATTTTGGCAAATCCCTTCACGTCCTCACCGGTCCAGGCATTGTTCATTTCACCATATTTCCCAAATTCAGATTGCATCAGGTCATACTTAGAGTCAATGCCAATGACATAAAAACGATAAGGCGCCAACATCACTTTCACCTCGCCTGTAACATGCTCCTGGTTGCTTTCGAAGAATGCCTCAATATCCCGCATTACAGGATCGAGGTATTGCCCTTCATGCAAATGATTTCCATAAGTAAGTGCCAACTGGTCCTTCAACAAAAGCTGGTTCTTGCCCAACACATGCTTCTCCAGGGTATGGTGTGCCTTGATCAGAATTAATGGTGCGGCAGCTTCAAAACCCACACGCCCTTTTATTCCAATGATGGTATCTCCTACATGGATGTCACGACCTATGGCATATTTTTCAGCCATCTTATTGAGCTGCTGTATGGCCTGTACCGGACTCAATGACTCTCCATTAATGCCTACCGGCTCTCCTTTTTCAAATTGAATGGAAACCACTTCATCCCCTTGTTCTTTAAGTTGGGAAGGAAAAGCATCTTCAGGAAGGTATTCGTGGGAAGTCAGGGTTTCCTTACCTCCAACGGATGTTCCCCACAAACCCTGGTTAATAGAATACAATGATTTCTCCCAGTTTCCGGATACGCCATGGTCTATTAAAAACTGAATTTCCTCCTCTCTCGACAATTGCTGATCACGAATAGGAGTGATGATTTCTTTGTCCGGACAAAGGATATTGAAAATCATGTCGAAGCGCACCTGGTCATTGCCAGCTCCGGTGCTGCCATGGGCTATGGCTTCCGCTTCAATCTCATTGGCATAGTGGGCTATTGCAGTAGCCTGAAAGGCTCTTTCTGCACTCACGGATAAAGGGTAGGTATTGTTTTTTAAGACATTTCCGGCGATCAGGTATTTGATGGATTTCTGATAAAACTCTTCTGTGGCATCAATCGTTTTATGTGCTTTGGCTTTCAGGCATTTGGATTTCTCTTCAATTTCTTTCAGCTCTTGTTCATCAAATCCACCGGTATTCACGGTAACGGTATAGACTTCATACCCTTGTTGCTGCAAATAAATGGCACAATAAGTAGTATCTAATCCTCCGCTAAACGCTAATGCTAATTTCTTCATGCTAAAGTACTTTTACTGTTTTTTTCCACACTTGTAACTTCTGCTGGACCTTTTTCTTTTTTTGGTCCCACTTGCGTTTCTTCTCCAGTGGATCGAAAAGCATTCCAGTACACAGGCAGTGATGGAAATCTTTACTTTTTAAAATCTCATAATTGACACAGCTGCTGCAGCCTTTCCAGAATTCCTTGTCGTCTGTTAGCTCAGAAAAAGTTACCGGTCGATACCCTAAGTCTGAATTGATTTTCATTACTGCCAGGCTGGTAGTGAGACC
Organism: Cyclobacteriaceae bacterium; assembly: GCA_965243755.1. Classification (GTDB taxonomy): domain Bacteria; phylum Bacteroidota; class Bacteroidia; order Cytophagales; family Cyclobacteriaceae; genus JANSWY01. The sequence continues at coordinate 459,709 of CBDEVW010000004.1, read as the reverse complement.
AAATAGCTTTGAATCAGGAAAAAGTGTTCGGGAATGCTTGAATGCCCGTTCTTTTATTTTCATTGCCAATCCCTGATTTCTGAAATCCGGGTTGACCACCAGACCGGAATTAGCCACATACTTTCCATGTCCCCAGGATTCTATGTAGCAGAAACCTGCCAATACGCCCTCTTTCGTCAATGCGATAATAGACTTGCCCTCCTTGATCTTTGCTGCTATGTATTCCGGTGATCTTTTGGCAATTCCCGTTCCTCGCTTTTTGGCGCTTTCCTCGATAAGTGCTGATATGCTTTCAGCGTAATCCAGATGTGATTCATCCGCAACGGACACAATAAATTGACCCATTGTTTTAGTTCTTTTAAAGGTTAAATGAAATTTTGGAAAATGATGTTTTGCGAAATGAGGTCACCACGTAGGTAACCTGTAGAGAGTATATATAGGCTTAGCGCCTACCCGGGAAAGCGGGCCTGAAAAATGTCCTGAGATTCAGGGGTGTTATGGTATATACTTTTGCCATTAAGATATTACAAAGGTAATCCCCGTAATTTATAAATGTCAAGCGTTTGACTATTTTTTTTGAAAATGGTTTAATTAAATCAGCAATTTGTTGCTAAATACACACCTAAACCGGCTGTTTTTTTACTTCAAACTTACCAGATACTCCCCCGCTGACAATGTATTTCATTATCTCGGAGTTATTGCCATCGATGGGTTTGACATATTTTTTATCAACGATAAACAGGTTGCCTGAAAAGTTGTATGAATGGGGGAAATACACTGCTACATGACCAGGAAGGCCGATATTACTCAAATCCTCCGAGGTGATGAATCCCGGTTTATGAAGAATTCCTTCTTTGTCGAAACTAACCAAAACAGGAGAGTTGAATCGTTTGGCCTCCCCTACAAATGCCTTTACCAAATCGTTGATCGAAGTGTATATGAAATTTACCAGGGGAACTTTCCTCATTGCCTTCTCCAACAACATAAAAATAGGCTTGGCAATCAGTGTATTGGCCAGGTATCCCAGGATTACTGTTCCACTTAGTACAATGACCAATCCCAGGCCGGGAATTTTGATGGGTATGAGGTTATCCACCCAGGTAACAGAAATAATGACGATGTAAACAGTCAATGCAATCGGGCCTGCAAGGATGAGCCCTCTTAAAAAGTACTGGAATATGTCGCTCAACTTAAACTTCTCTCCTCTGGATGGTGCCATTTGTTTACTTGATTATTTCAGATTGCAAATATTGGTTACCTAGTAATAACTACCAATTTTTCTGTTGATAATACCTTTAGTGAGTTTGTAGATCAGCAGTCCAACGGGCCCTAGCATGAAAGTAAATAACAGTGATGGAATTAATAGCCAATGTTTAATGTCATGCTTAAATGCGTTGTTAACGATGTATAATCCAACCATCAGGTCGAATGCCAGGTAATGTAACCAACCGGCAAGGACGGCTTCTTTTGCTGTGAATAGTCCCATTACTCCTTCCAGTGTATTGAAGCTTTCGAAATCGCCGGGACCGATAGACTTCATCACTATAAATGCATAGGTAATGGCCAGAATGGTGATTACTATGCCAAACACAAAGTTGGTCGCTATCTTTTGAAAAGGTAGTAATAAAAGAATGACCCAGGAGATCAGGGCAATCAGGTTTGCTAGTTCAAATATGGCTTCAGGTTCCATATCCTCTAAAGTAAAAAAGGCTTTGCCGGTAAGCAAAGCCTTTTAAATGTATATCGTAAAATAATTTACAGAGCGATACCAATAAAGGATTTAAAAGCTAATCCCATCAAGCCCGTGATCAACATGGTGATACCCAGGCCTCTTAATCCCTTTGGTACATCAGAATACTTTAATTTCTCTCTGATAGCGGCCAATGCAACAATGGCAAGGAACCATCCCACTCCAGAACCAAATCCGTAAGAAGTAGCTTCCAAAATGGTGTAATCTCTTTGTACCATGAAAAGTGAAGCTCCAAGGATCGCACAGTTTACAGCGATCAGTGGTAAGAAAATACCTAAGGAACCATAAAGTGCAGGAGAGAACTTCTCAATCACCATCTCTACCAACTGTACCATTGAGGCAATTACAGCGATAAACATGATGAACTGAAGGAAAGTAAGATCAACTTCTGCAAAACTTGGGCCTATCCAGGCCAATGCTCCTTCTTTCAATACAAACTCCTGCAACAACCAGTTTACAGGAACAGTAATGGTCAATACGAAGATAACAGCCATTCCAAGACCAAAAGCCGTTGAAACCTTTTTGGATACTGCCAGGAAAGAACACATTCCCAGGAAGTATGCAAAAATCATGTTATCAATAAATATTCCTCTAATTAATATATTGAATGCTTCCATCTTAATTTCTTGATTAGTGTTCTACGTAACCTGTTTTTGTTCGCTGTATCCAGATCAGGATCCCTAATACCATGAAGGCACCAATTGAATCCACCATCAATCCGTTGGTTTGAATATCTATGATTCCTCCTGTAACGCTAGCAAGGCTCTCATAGATTGGCACATCAAAAATGGTCCCTGAACCAAATAACTCTCTACAGAAAGCTACTGCAAGGATGATCCATGCATATCCAAAGCCACTTCCTAGTCCATCAAGAATAGAGTCGTATGGCTTGTTGCCCATAGCGAAAGCTTCGAGACGCCCCATTACTATACAGTTGGTAATGATCAGCCCTACAAAAGCCCCCAATACTTTGTACATATCATAGTAATATGCTTTCAGCACTTCACTAACCAATGTTACCAAAGTCGCGATGATCGCCAATTGTACAATGATCCTCACCCTTGTCGGTACCAGGTTTCTGATGACCGAAATGATCAGGTTAGAAAATACAATTACGAATATTACCGCAATGGACATTACCAGGGTAGGTTCCATTTTTACAGTAACTGCGAGCGCAGAACAAATTCCCAATACCTGGATGGTGATCGGGTTGTCCTCATTCAAAGGATCTGAGATGATCTTCTTTCTCCTTTTTGATAATAATGGCTCTGCTGGCTCTTTTACTACTGGTTGTTCTAGAGTTTCAGTACTCATATATCTTCAATTTAAAAGTCTTAGTTAATCGCTACTTTGTTACCGCTTTTCACCTTATCAATAAAGGCGGTGTAGCATTCCAGGTAATGTTCCAACATGGCATTCACACCTTTGGCAGTCATCGTTGCTCCGGATAAACCGTCCACCTGATGTTCTGTAAGCCCGGTGTTTCCCTCTCCCTTTACCATGGTGATTGACTTCAGATTTCCTGAGTCATCAAATATCTCTTTACCCTGGTATCTTGCAGGTACTTTGGCATCACTGGAAATTCTGGCACCAAGTCCGGGAGTTTCCTGCTTGTGGTCAAACGCAACCCCTTTCACCTGATTCAGGTCAGACTCCAAAGCAATGTAACCTGAGATCCAATCCCAAAGTCCAGCGCCATGCATAGGAAATATATAAGCTTCAACCTTAGATGGATCAGCTTCATTCATAAACATGAAGACAGGGTATACACGATCTTCTTTATCCAACTTGTAGTTCTTTGCAACATTTACTTTCTCAGCTAAAAGTGCATTTCCCTTTTTATCCTTAGTCACTTCTTCACCATTGATATCAACTACCATTGAAGAAACCCGCTTATCATACATCGCAAGGATCTGCTTTGGGTCTTCGATAGTGGAGATGTCTGTTACAGCACCAAGGATCTTCTTTTTGGTATCAAGTTCAACCGATAAGTCTTGTTTTTCCTTCAGACCCACTTTGAATCCGGCCAACAATCCTCCTAATACTACAGTAAGGATCATTGAAAATATTATAACGTAAGCGTTAGACTGTTGCACGACGTAACCTCCTTTTCTTATTAGCTTCAACAACATAGAAATCAACAAGCGGTGCGAAAACGTTCATGAACAAGATCGCAAGCATGATTCCTTCCGGGTAAGCCGGGTTTAATACCCTAATGATAACTGTTAATACTCCAATTAAAAATCCGTAAATCCATTTTCCAAGCTCTGTCTGTGCCGATGATACTGGATCAGTCGCCATAAAGACAGCTCCAAAGGCAAATCCTCCCATGATGAGGTGATAGTAAGCAGGTACCTGTGCAAAAGCATTGGAACCTACAGCATTTAAAAGTAAGCCCATCAGGTAACCACCAGCAAAACAACTTACAATGGTTTTCCAGCTACCTACTTTAGTCAGGATCAGGATCAATGCACCAATAAGGCACATGATGACAGATGTTGCTCCAATCGAACCTGGGTAATGTCCCATGATCAAATGCCACGTGTCGTATAGGCCCGGGGCAAACTTCTCTGTTTTTTCAGCCAGCATCTGGATCATATTGGTTCCAGTAGCTTCAACAGCCTCTGCGCCAACGGCCAAAGGAGTTGCTCCTGAATAACCATCTACCGGAGTTTCACCTCCCATGTACGTCCAAACTTCACCAGAAATCTGTGATGGGTATGCGAAATATAAGAATGCTCTCGCTGTAAGTGCTACGTTTAGGATATTCATTCCTGTACCGCCAAATGCTTCTTTACCAATGATCACCGCAAAAGCAGTAGCCAGACCAACCTGCCACAATGGAATGGTTGGAGGCATTACCAAAGGAATCAACATTCCTGTTACAAGAAATCCTTCGCTAATAGGATGACCTTTGATGACACAAAATGTGAATTCTATGGAGAGACCCACACCATATGATACCACCAGAATAGGAAGTGTTACCCACAATCCTACCAAGATCTGATCAAGGATTTCAGGAGCCGCTCCTGTTGCCAGGTGGTGTTGATATCCTGTATTCCAAATACCAAAAACCAAACAAGGGATCATGGCAATGATTACGGTCATCATCAACCTCTTAAGGTCCATTGCGTCCCTTACCTGTACGCCTGTACCACTTGTTACAGAGTCTGGTGAAAAGAAAATCGTCCTGTGTCCATCATAAATTGGATGCAGTTTTTCCCATTTCCCGCCTTTCTCAAAGTGGGGCTTTATTTTGTCGAAAGTTTTTTGAAGAAACTTCATATATCCTATTAACTATTTTTAAGCAAATTAATACCTTCTCTTACCAGTCCCTGCAATTCGTGCTTAGAGACGTCTATGAATTCGCATAGTGCAACATCCTCCTCAATTACTTCATAAATACCAAGTGCTTCCATGTCATCAAAATCCTCTGCCATGATCGCCTTGAACAAATATGTTGGAAGAATATCCATCGGAAGAACTTTTTCAAATTCTCCTGTCACTACAAATGCCCTCGATTCACCGTGTGTGTTGGTGTCCACAACAAATTCCTTCTTAGCATTCAGGAATGACAGCAAACCGAAACCTCTGTGGAAGCTCAGTTTTTTTGCTGAAGGTAAAATCCATCCAAAGGCTTCTTCATAATCTCCCTCAGGAATCACCGTAAACTGGTGATCATAAAATCCAAGGTAGCCGTCTTTCTCAATTTTAGTACCGGTCAATACATTTCCGGATATGTGTCTTACATGATCAGACTTCACATTTCCTTCAATGAATTTGTTGATACAAGCACCGGTATAAGTTTTGTAATACTGAGGATTGGACACTTCCGAACCAGTAAGTGCTACCAGTTTGCTGGCGTCATACTTACCTTCAATAAATAGTTTACCGATTTGTGCAACTCCAAAAGGATTCACTGTCCAAACAAGGTCACCTTTATTGATCGGATCGATGTGGTGAATCTGTACACCAACATTTCCTGCCGGATGCGGACCGGATATTTTATTCACGGTTGCTCCCTCAACGCTTGCAAAAATAGGTGCTACTTCAGCTCTTGCATTGATATTAACATGGATCAGCCCTGAAGTGAATTTCTTCAATACATTGATGCCTGCCTGGAAATATTGTTCCTGACCTTCCAGTAGGAAGCTGTAATCAGGGGCCAGTGGATTGGTATCAAATGTGGAAATAAAGATTGATTTAGGTGTGTCAGCCGGATCAGCCACAACGCCATAAGGACGCTGAATGATATTGGGCCATACACCACTTTTTACCATTAGCTCCTGCGCATCTTCCCTGCTAAGGCTGGTTACGTCAGAAACTGAATGTTTTTTGAATTCCTCGTATTCAATCTCTTTATCGGCAAGGATCTTAATTTCCAGTAATCGCCTTTTTTCTCCTCGTTTGATCTCAACAATTTCTCCACTAACAGGAGAAGTGTATTGAACATCCGGGAAAACTTTGTCAAATAGAAGTGGAGTACCTGCTTTTACATTATCGCCTTCAGCAACATGAAGCTTCGGTCTGGAGATTCCAGGAAAGTCTGAAGGTTTAAGGGCAAAGGTCTCAGGTTGGTCTATTTCAGCGATTTTTTTTTCTGCTTTTCCAGCAAGGTTTATATCAAAACCCTTTTTAAGTTTTATCGTCTCAGACATGTTTTAGAAACTCTTGTCAGTATTCAAAATCGGAAGCAAAATTAACAAAAAAATGTTCAAAAGAAATGTTTCGGGAAAGTTTAGAAATTATTGAAAAAAAGAGCCTAAACCGGTTCAGAAACGGCAAAGTGATCGGCCAGAAATCCGGCTATTCTTTCCATCAGCCATCTTGGGGTAGAAGTAGCACCACAAATTCCTACTGAATCCGTTGGCCGTAACCATTCCAGGTTGATCTCCTGCTCATCTTCAACAAAGTAACTTCTTTCATTATTGGCTTTACATACGCCGTACAATGCTTTCCCATTTGAACTCTTTTTACCACTAACAAATAAGATCACATCATGTTTGGAGGAAAACCTTAATAATTGGGGTTCTCTGTTAGAGACCTGTCGACAAATACTGTCATTGGCATTAAATACCTCTTTGATCTCCTCCCCCTGGTGGGCTTTAATTCTTTCCTCTATCTGGGCCTTTAACTGATAAAAGCCTTTGGTACTTTTGGTGGTCTGACTAAATAAAGTGACTGGTTTTGTGAAATCAATCTTATCAAGATCTGCTTCTTCCGTCACTACGATCGCTTTGTTTTTTGTCTGCCCGGTAAGCCCAATAACCTCAGCGTGACCAGGTTTCCCATAGATTACAATCTGACCGTCTTTTTCATCTACCTGATCGAATGCGTTTTTAACCCGGTTTTGCAGTTTCAGTACCACCGGACAGGATGCATCAATCAACTCGATGTTGTTCTCCATGGCCATCTGATAGGTTTCGGGTGGTTCTCCATGTGCACGGATAAGCACTTTGCAATCTCTCAACTGTGATAATTGCGCTCTATCAATGATGCGCAATCCTTTTTCATGCAGCCTTTTGACCTCAAGATCATTGTGTACGATATCTCCCAGGCAATAAAGATTACCTGACTCCTTCATTTCATCTTCGGCCATTTGAATGGCAAATTCCACACCGAAGCAATAACCGGAATTTTCGTCAATTTCAATCTTCATAGATAATCTCTTTAGCCAAATCGATCACTTTCTGAACCTGCTCATCAAACGTTAGGTAGGACGTATCAATTTCAACAGCATCCTTGGCTCGTCTCAGCGGACTTTCTTCCCTCATGGTGTCCATTCTGTCTCTGCTGAGCAGATTGTCTTTAATATCTTCCAAAGATAAGTCTTTACCAGATCTTTGAAGCTCTATTTGCCTTCGTTTTGAGCGAATACCAATATCTGCTGTCATGAACAATTTGAGTTCTGCCTCGGGAAACACCACCGTACCGATATCTCTACCGTCCATGACTACCCCCTTTTTATCTCCAATAGACCTTTGCCAGGCTACCAGTTTTTCCCTAACTGGTTTCAAGGCACTGATCTCACTTACATTGGAGGACACTTCCAGGTCTCTGATCTCGGATTCCACGTTGATTCCGTTCAGAAAGGTATCAGAAGAACCATCTTTATTTTGTTCAAAAGTGATGTTGATTTTGTCCAGGGCATCATACACCCTATTGATGTCACTAATGTCCACTTTATTTCTCATAAAATAGAGTGTGACTGCACGGTACATAGCACCTGTATCAATGTAGACATAACCCAATCTGGAGGCAACAATTTTGGCAGTTGTACTTTTTCCACATGCAGAGTAGCCGTCTATTGCTACATTGATTTTTCTCATCAACAATCTTTTATCGGACAGGGAATTGGTTTGCCCTTCTTGATTTTCTTTTTCTGGCTGTAGTTATTTTGACCTGACTTACAGCTTGAAAAGAACAAACAAATCCCCAGTCCTAATATAAATAAGTATTTTGATTTCACTTTTGTTAGCTTATTCCTGAAGTACTAACGGATCTGTCTACCTTTTTGATCAGTCCTTGAAGAACTTTTCCAGGTCCGCACTCCACAAATTCAGTAGCGCCATCAGCCAACATCGCCTGTACAGACTGGGTCCATTTTACCGGAGCAGTAAGTTGTGCGATCAGGTTTTCTTTAATGACAGTTACATCCGTAGTTCCGGTAGCTGTAAAATTTTGATAAATCGGGCAAACGGGGTTATTAAAGGTTGTAGTTTTAATTGCTTCCGCTAATTCTTCCCTGGCTGGTTCCATTAATGGAGAATGAAATGCTCCTCCTACCTGCAACGGCAATGCCCTTTTAGCACCTGCTTCTAATAGTTTATCACAAGCAGTTTGAATACCAGCGTTAGATCCCGATATCACCAATTGTCCGGGACAGTTGTAGTTGGCAGCAACCACCACCTCATCAATGGAAGCACACACCTCTTCTACTACCTGATCCTCTAAACCTAAAATTGCAGCCATGGTAGATGGATTGATTTCACAGGCTTTTTGCATAGCCATTGCTCTCTTCGAAACCAAAGTCAAAGCGTCAACGAAATCCAAGGTACCATTGGCAACCAATGCAGAAAATTCACCAAGTGAGTGACCGGCGGTCATTTCTGGTTTGAAGTTTTCCGACACCAATGCAGCGACTACAGAGTGCAGAAAAACAGCAGGTTGAGTTACTTTTGTTTCCTTCAACTGGTCCACGGTACCTTCAAACATGATCTGGGTGATATTGAATCCTAAAATATCATTTGCCTGATCAAAGTATTCTTTTGCTTTAGCGTTGGAATCATAAAGTTCCTTACCCATTCCAGTAAACTGAGCCCCCTGTCCGGGGAAAACGTATGCCTTCATATATCTAGTTTGGTAAAATTCGGGGGCAAAACTAAAAGGAATAGTTTTAATCTAGAAATCTTTCCTTTATATCAGGAGTTGGAATCCTGCAGGCGTCCAGTTTACCAAACCATTTATACCTGTTGCGAGCAATGAAGTCATAGATCAGGTTTCGAAGAAATGCCGGGATAATTTTAAATATATATAGTAACGGCCACAATCCCCCCATGCCTCTGGCAATTTCAAGTGCAGCGTTACTCTTGTGAAAGACTTTGTCATTTTTCAACAAGATGATGCTGTAAAGATTGGACGTGTCTATGTCGTAAGGTGTAAGTTTTTGCTTCGCAAATTCAGATTGTAATGATGCAAACCTGAAAATACCTTTTGGATCTCTGTCAATTACAAAATTGACGGTACCATTACAGAAATTGCATACCCCATCAAAGAAAACAATGGCTTGATCGCTCTTTTTAGCCACCGCTGCTTTGCTTACTTCATCAACTGTATCCATCCTTTTAATTGTGCAGTATTATCACTGTTTTCAAGCACGTCGTAAATAACATCAGCAGAATAGAAGTAAGTTCCGGCAGGAAGATCAATACCTAATCGAGATTTACCATCCCAATTGATGAGGATACTACTTTCCCCTTTTTCTGAATCATATTCGTATACTTTGTTACCTGTCCTGTCGAAAATGGAAATCTTAACTTCTTTTACGAACCTTGGGCAATTGGCACCATTAGTGAGGGGTGTGAAGAGGTCATTCCAACCATCTCCATTCGGGGAGAATGCGTTGGGCAATTGGTACTGCGGACAATTGTCGTTACAAATACTTTCAGATAATCTGCTTTCATTACCACTTCTATCGACTGCTGCAATCTTATAACACCCCTTTAAAGAAGAAAGGTTGCCATGCACAAATTCTGTTACCGGTGAAGTTCCAACTAAAATAAAATCTTCCTCAAGTCCTGATTCGGAAAAGTAGACATTATAGAACTGAATATCGTTTTCACAATTCACAGAACTATCCTGGCTCCAGGTAAGGCGATTCTTAAAATCGGTGAAATTACAAACATTTCTTTCAACTAATGTCTCACAAGTAAAATTAGGATCAAACTTAAAAGCGATAGGCGTACAAGGTGAAATGGTATCATTGGGCTGACCACATATCAACTCGGATCTGTTGATTAGCGGTTCTTCAATTTCCTGATTTCCGTAAATGCCTTTAGTGACTACATAATAACAATATTTAATTTTATCACTTAATTTCTCTCCATTCACTCTTCCTGTGTCTAAATAGTACAGTCCACTTTCCAGCACATTCACAGAATCGATCAGTACCATTTCTTCGACATCTCCACCAACCTGGTCTCTATAGATATAGTGGTAAGGGTAGTCCGGAGAAAAATTTGACCAGGGCACCTGAGCATTCCAGTCCAGCTGAATTGATTCAAACAACGGAGTAAGCTCTAATCTTACGGAAGAAGCACTGGCGGAAGAATCAAGTATCACATTGTTTGCGTCTTTTAGGATCACTTTGTAGTTGTAGGACTGATTAAGCGTATTCAGTCCGGAATCTACGAACATTGTATCAGTAGTGGTGGTAATCAGAGATATGTTAGTTTCTCCGCTTAACCCCTCCGACCGATAAACATCATATTGAAGTGGAGCTGGGAAGATACTTGCGTCCAGATCGAATGCAGTGTACCATTTTACTATGATTTCACCATTCTCATCATCAGTTTTGTCTATATCCACATTGGTCATTACGGGCCCTGTGGCCGGGACGGAATCACACACTTCCTGTGAAACATAGCTGGTACCCCCACCGGGCAATGGAAATTGTGCAACAAGGCGATAACAATACTTTGCTCCTGGGGCCAGTCCTTTTCCTTTATTATTGTCCTGATAAAAAGTCACTCCTTTATCCACCACTTCAATAAGCTCATACCCGGCGTATGCAGGCATTCCAACCTGACAAACATCCACAGTAAAATCATAGCTATCAACTCTTCTCCAAATCTCCATAAATTTTGCTGCATCCTCACAGATATAACTATCCCAGTTTAAATTTATGGATCGATCTGGCTGTATTTCTGCTGTAAGTCCCTCCGGAGCAGGTCCTACTACAGTAATGTTCCAGGTTTCAAAATTCACCAGCGAGGGACCGGATAGATTGCCACCCTGGCTAGGATCATCTTTTACCTTAAAGACAACCTGGTACGGTCTCTCTCTTATATGTCCACAGACGGGTCGCCATTCAAAGTTTGCTGTAGCTGGAACATTTTGGTAACCTGAGGTACTGTCAATTGGATTAACGGGGGTAATAGTTGCAGGAGCGGCGTTAAATTCAAAAGGTCCGCCAAAACCTTCAATTAAAACCGGGTGACCATCTTCATCAAGACCTATTATCTGTTCCATGATTGTTTCCCCGGCTGCTACGCAGATGTCTTCCGGAACCTGCAGTTCAGGTTTTTTATTATCCGACTTTCTTATGATGATCTGCATATCCCGTGTCACTGAACCCAGCTTTTTCCATGATGAACCCACTTTCCGCCACTCATCAACTACAAATGCCACATTATACTCACCTTCCTTCCCTGGTGCATCCCATGTTAATGTCCCTGTAATCGGGTCCAGCTCAAATTTGGGAATATCTGTCTCGGCTTCATTGCCCCGGGTATAGTCGTCGTAAAATTTCGGATGATCCGGATATACATAGTTAAACACTTCAATCCCCACACCTTGTTTTGGAATTGTTAATCTGTAGGATAGGCTATCTCCATCAGGATCATACGCTCCGGGGTTGTGAAAGAATGATACTCCCTTTACTCCTTCATCTATTGGCGGCACTGTCATCACAGGAGAACTATTGATTCCTATGGTGAAATCAATAAACACCTCAGTCTCAACGTAAAATGGTGTCTGAACAGAATTGGTCATATTAAGAATCCCTTCATTACGATTCTCCTCTTCATAACTGACGATATACTCGCCATTGGATGGATAGGTGTGTCTTAGCACAAACTTATTAAGTTCGAGCTCCTCTCCAATGATTTCCGGTGTTTCCAATTGGAAGCCTACGGTATCTGTCCCATCCCCAAAAGAAAATACTCCCTGACCAAACGGAATATTGGACCCTGTATCTCTTATGGCGGTCATCGTAAACTCAAATGTCAATCCACTTCCGCCTAAAATTCTCCTAACTGTAATTTCAGCAGCTCTGATGTGAGTTGCATGTGAAGTGGTGGCTAGTAAAATAAAAATGACCGTTCCGAAAAAGTATTTATACAGGTTACTCAAGGGGGCTCCTTTTCTTTTCATATATCGATTCCGCAATTAAATGACGCTATATCTATAACTGTCAAATTAATGTTATGATTGCAACCATTTAAAATTTTTAGTAAAAATAAAAAACAAAAACGCTAATCAACTTATTAACAAACAAACTAAACGGAGAATAACATTATTTGGGTTTATTTAGAATTTGTCAAAATAAAAATTCAAATTGTTTGATAACGTTTCCAAATGTACCTTTGGTGCCGATAAAAAATTTGTAGAATATAGAAAATATGAGTTGGCTAACAGATACCTTAACAAGTACATTAGGCAGAAAAGTAATCATGTCACTGACAGGGTTATTTTTAATGCTCTTTTTGGTGGTTCACCTTGCTGGAAACCTACAGCTACTTACTGATCCAACCGGAAAAGCGTTTAATATTTATGCCCACACTATGGGTTCCAATCCACTGATCATTATCATTTCATTTGGCAACTTCTCTTTCATTTTATTGCACATCATCACTTCTATCATCCTGACCAGAAAAAATAGAAAAGCCAGAACCATAGGCTATGCAGTAAAGGGAAAAAGCAGTACCTGGGCCTCAAGAAATATGGGAGCACTGGGAACAGTGATCCTGATCTTTTTGGTAGTACACTTAAGAGGATTCTGGTTCAGAAGCAAAAGTGGTGCACTAGACATGGTTACCTATGATGGTTTGGAAGTAGGTGATTTATACACTGTGGTCAACACAGCCTACTCAGAACTTTGGTATACAGCATTTTATGTCGTTTGCATGGGCCTATTGGCATTTCACCTTACACACGGATTTCAAAGTGCATTCCAGACGCTGGGCCTAAACCATAAAAAATACACACCTATTATTAAAGGTGTTGGATTGATATTTTCAATTGTAATTCCTGCGGCATTTGCATTGATTCCTATTTGGATGTACGTAAATAACGCCTGATCATAAAATATGAGTAATATGAAATTAGATGCTAAAATTCCTGAAGGACCTATAGCCGAAAAATGGACCAAGCATAAATTCAATATTAAGCTTGTAAACCCTGCCAATAAAAGAAAATACGACATTATAGTTGTTGGAACCGGACTGGCAGGAGCTTCCGCAGCTGCTTCCCTCGCAGAATTGGGGTACAATGTAAAATCATTCTGCTTCCAGGACAGCCCAAGAAGAGCTCATAGTATTGCTGCTCAGGGTGGGATCAACGCTGCTAAAAATTATCAAAACGATGGAGACAGTGTTTTCAGATTGTTTTACGACACAGTAAAAGGTGGAGACTACAGATCCAGAGAAGGCAATGTTTACAGACTAGCGGAAGTGAGTGTAAATATTATTGACCAATGTGTTGCTCAGGGCGTACCGTTTGCACGCGAATATGGTGGTAAGCTTGACAACAGGTCATTTGGAGGTGCACAGGTTTCAAGAACTTTCTACGCTAAAGGTCAAACAGGACAGCAATTGTTATTAGGTGCCTATAGTGCATTGAGCAGACAGGTGGCTACAGGAAAGGTAAAGCTTTATCCTAGAACTGAAATGCTGGATGTTGTGATGCATGAAGGTCAGGCCAAAGGCATCATTACCAGAAACCTGATCACTGGCCAGATAGAGTCACACAGTGGCCATGCAGTTTTACTTTGTACGGGCGGTTATGGTAACGTCTTTTATTTGTCAACCAACGCCATGGGTAGTAACGTAACTGCTGCCTGGAGAGCTCACAAAAAAGGAGCTTTGTTCGCCAACCCGTGCTACACACAAATACACCCAACGTGTATTCCTGTATCAGGAGATCATCAGTCGAAACTTACCCTGATGTCTGAGTCGTTGAGGAACGATGGTCGTGTATGGGTACCAAAAACCAAAGAACTTGCTGAAAGGGTTCAAAAAGGAGAACTGAAAGCAAAAGATATCGCTGAAGCAGACAGAGATTATTACCTGGAAAGGAAATATCCTTCATTCGGTAACCTTGTCCCAAGAGATGTTGCCTCCAGAAATGCTAAGTACGTTTGTGATGAAGGGCGAGGTGTAGGACCAACCGGACTTGCGGTTTACCTGGACTTTGAGGATGCCATCAAAAGAGACGGAAAAGACACGATTGAAGCGAAATATGGTAACCTGTTTGATATCTACGAGAAAATCACAGGTGAAAATCCATATGAAGTACCAATGAAAATATACCCCGCAGTTCACTATACCATGGGTGGACTTTGGGTTGATTATAATTTAAGTACTAATATCCCTGGTTTGTATGCCCTTGGAGAAGCTAATTTCTCTGACCATGGTGCCAACAGACTTGGAGCCAGTGCACTTATGCAGGGACTAGCCGATGGATACTTTGTGATCCCTTACACCATAGGAGATTATCTTGCTCAGCAGTCTTACGAAAAACTTCCTGAAGACCATGAAGTATTCAAAGCTGCGGAGAAAGAGGTGAATGACAGAATTCAGCAGTTGCTTTCTATTAATGGTACAAAGCCAGTTGATTACTTCCATAAGAAACTTGGAAAAGTTATGTGGGATTACTGTGGTATGTCCAGGGAAGCTGAAGGTTTGAAAAAGGCCAAAAAGCTTGTTCAGGAAATCAGAGAAGAATTCTGGAAGGATGTGAAAGTAATTGGCACCAACGAAGAGCTCAACATGACCCTGGAAAAAGCCGGTAGAGTGGCTGACTTCCTGGAATTGGGAGAATTGATGATCGATGATGCCCTCCACAGAAATGAATCTTGCGGTGGACACTTCAGAGAAGAGTATCAGACAGAAGAGGGTGAAGCCAAAAGAGATGATGAGAACTTTGCCTATGTAGGAGCCTGGGAATATCAGGGAGAAGGAAAAGAAGAGGTACTCCACAAAGAAGAGCTCAAATTTGAGAACGTGAAATTGACACAAAGAAGTTATAAATAATTGGCTAACCATCAACAAAGAATAAAATGAATCTAAAACTAAAAATATGGCGTCAGGAAAACGCCAATGCAAAAGGTGGTTTCGAAGAATATCAGATGAAAGATGTATCTGAAGACAGTTCATTTCTTGAGATGCTCGACCAATTAAACTACCAACTGGAAGAAGAAGGTAAAGATCCGATTCACTTTGATCACGATTGCAGGGAAGGCATCTGTGGGATGTGTAGCCTTTACATCAACGGTGAACCTCATGGTCCTAACCAAACTACCACGTGTCAGTTGCACATGAGAAGCTTCAAGGATGGTGACACTATCGTCATTGAGCCATGGAGAGCTACTGCTTTTCCTGTAGTGAAAGATTTGGTGACTGATCGTTCATCTTTTGACAGAATCATTCAGGCTGGTGGATTTGTATCTGTAAACACCGGTGGCACTACTTCAGATGCCAACGAAATACTGATTCCAAAGGAAGTGGCCAATGAAGCAATGGATTCTGCCACCTGCATTGGTTGTGGAGCCTGTGTGGCAGCATGTAAAAATGCCAGTGCCATGTTGTTTGTTTCTGCGAAAGTTTCTCACCTGGCATTGTTGCCTCAAGGCAAGGTGGAAGCTAAGAAAAGAGTAGAAAACATGGTAGCTCAAATGGATGAGGAAGGTTTTGGTGCTTGTACTAACACCGGAGCTTGTTCCGCACAATGTCCTAAGGAGATCAGCCTGACCAACATAGCCAGAATGAACAGAGAGTATCTTTCTGCTAAATTGACTTCAGAGAATACGTAATTAACTGATATAAAATCAATAGAAAATGCGGAATTGTTCCGCATTTTTTGTTTTAGTGCCAAGTAAAATGATGCAGAAAGAAGCCCCTATACTAGTCACCTGTTTCCCAAAAGTGGCAGGAATCCTGGCTGAAGAAATTGAAGACCTGGGATATGAAGTAGTCTCAAAAGACCGAACGGGTGTAAGACTTCATGGCGAATGGCGGGACATCATGACCCTCAACCTACATTTACGTACAGCCAACAGGGTACTGTGGGAAATCGCATCTTTCAAAGCTGCCAACCCCGACCAGTTGTATGATCAGGTCAAACAAATCAAATGGCATTTGCTCATTAAGAAAACGGGCTATTTCACTGTGCAGTCTTATGTGAAAAATGATTTTATCCGGGATACAAGATTTGCCAATTTAAGACTGAAAGATGCCATTGCAGATTACTATCAGGAAACAATGGGCGTAAGGCCAGATTCAGGGCCGGACATTGATAAAACGGTGATCTATCTGTACTGGGTGAATGATGATGTCACCCTCTACTTTGACACTTCAGGAGAATCGATTTCAAAACATGGGTACAGGAAAAACCCATGGAAGGCACCTATGATGGAATCACTTGCAGCAGCCACCATCCATACCTCCAACTGGGATCAGGAGTCTGATCATTTTGTGAATCCTATGTGTGGTAGTGGTACACTGGTGATAGAGGCAGCTTTAATGGCTTCAGGAATGCCGGGTAGTTGGCATAGAAATAACTTTGGCTTTATGCACATCTTGGGATATGACCCCAATCTTTGGGTCACTGTAAGAAGAGGAGCTAAAAAAGACTTCACTACTCCTACCCAAAAGTTCGTAGCATCTGATATTAATCCCAGGGCCGTAGAGATCGCCAAAGAAAATGCAAGAGAAGCTGGAGTTGAAGAGCTGATCGATTTTCAGGTATGTGACTTTGCCGAAACTACTGTGCCAAAAGGAAAAGGAGTGGTCTTCCTCAACCCTGAATATGGTGAGAGACTGGGAGATGAAAAGAAGCTAAACCATACGTACAAAAAGATCGGTGATTTTTTTAAAAAGAAATGTGCAGGATACACAGGATATGTATTTACCGGTAACCTCAACCTGGCTAAAGCAATAGGTCTTAAGCCCACCCGCAAGTATGAATTCCTGAATGCACGTATTGATTCCAGACTGATACAGTTTGACCTGTATGCCGGCAAAAAAAATTAGCCGCTTGCATAATAAAATTGTCATCCTTGGAATTATAGAATAATTTAGGGTGAAACCTTACAAATTAAACACGGGGCATTGAGAAGATTTCTTATTTTACTGATCATTCTATTGATTGGAGCTGGTGGTTTTTTGGGCTATAAATATTATTTCGGTTGGTCTAACCTCACCAGTTGGTCCTTTATCCCAGAAGACATCCCCATTGTTTTTGAATACGAATCCACCTCCAGAACCAGGGTTTCTTTAAATGAAAATAAAGTCTGGAAGACGCTCACCAACCTTGAGCCCCTCAATCAGTTAAAGCAACAGGTGGAAAGCCTCGATTCTTTGGCAGGTAACAGCACACTTCTCGACAACCTGCTTGCAAACAATTCCATTCTGATAGGATTCACACCTGTATCCAAAAATAAGTTTGACTTCCTGGTAGTTTTCGACATCAAAAATATTGACCAGTTTGATGCAATCAACAGGATCATTGCTAATGGTTATAAAGTCAAACAGAGAAAATACGAAAGACTTTCCATCAGCGACATTGTCAATTCCAGGAATGAGCGGGTGTTTAGCTACATCTTCTACAAGAACTTTTTCATTGGTAGTCAGACCCCTTTCTTGGTCGAGGATGCCATCAGAACGATTACCGACACTGAGTTCCGATCCTTCCAGGTACAGCAAAAAGAATTGTTCCAGCTGGCAAAGCTTCAAAATGATATGGGGAACCTGTACGTCAATGCAAAAAAGCTTTCAAACGTAGGTGATGTACTCCTGAATGACCAATCCCTTTCCAGGCGATTAAATAAGTTAATGGCATCTGTTTTTCTGGACGTAAGGCTGGCGGAAGATCATATGTTATTGCATGGATTTTCCTTGACTGCAGCCAATGATTTCCTAAAAGTATTTGATAATAACCTTGGGCAACCGATGACCCAACAGATGTTCATCCCCAATGAAGCCGTGAGCGTAACCCATATTAGCTATGAGAATCCGGCTGGCTATCAGGAAAACCTTGAAAAATGGCTAAAGAGCAATGATTCTGAATTATGGCAGGAGCGATCTTCAGTAAGTACTAAGTACGACCTGAATTTTGGTGGATTTGCCCAATGGATGGCAACTGAAGCCTGCATGTACACTACGGAATCAGCAGACATTGATCATCCGAACCAGACAGTATTAATTAGTTTAACCGATATAAACCTGGCTACCCAACAAATCGAAGAACTTTCAAAAAGAATTACGATTGTTAAAGGAGATTCGTCATTCTATGAGATCTATGGGGATCAGTTGATCTTTCATCTTCCTATTTCCAATTTCCCTGCCTTGATCATGGGGCCTCCTTTTGAAGGTTTTGAAACGACCTATTATACCTTCCTGCAAAACCAACTGGTCTTCTCTGATGACCTGGAAGCCATCAAAAAGCTAATGGACCATATGCAGAATGAGAATGTGTGGAGCAAATCGCTTAAGGTCAATAACTTCTTCGAGATCTGCAACAAAGAATCCAACCTCAGTTATTTCATCAACATCCCCAATGGTTGGAGAACGATTGGCAATTCACTGAGACCTGATTGGAACCAATTCATGAAAGACCAGGCTGTATTATTAAAATCATTTGAATTGGGTGCCCTGCAATTCAGCAATGTGGACAATAAGTATTTTACCAATCTGGCCATATATCATCCCGGTGAATATCAACCGGTGGTTACTGGCAAAACACTAAGACCCGTCAAGTCACTGGAGCTTGCTTATCCTATAAAAACCAAGCCTTTCATTGTGCGAAATCACATCACCAATGAAATGGAACTCCTTGTACAGGATTCCCTGAATACCTTGTACCTGCTCAATAACAATTTTGAGGTGGTCTGGGATGATTCCATTGGCAGCAGAATCAATACAGAGATATCGCAGGTGGACTTTTATAAAAACAAGAAGCTTCAATACCTGTTTGGAGCCGGTAATAAAATCCATCTCACTGACAGAACAGGTTCTCCGGTGGAAGACTATCCTAAAGAAATCGGTAAAAGTGATTTAATGACCCTGCAAGTCATTGATTATAACAACACCAAATCCTATCGCTGGTCCGTCACCAATACAAAAAATCAGTTCTATCTTACGGATAAAGAAGGCAAACCACTCAAAGGATGGAATCCCTACCCACTGGCCTATAAAGGATCACAACCCATTAAACATTTTCGAATTCGGGGCAAAGACATATTTGTCACCATCGAGGAATCGGGCAAAATCAACCTATTGTCCAGGAGCGGTACTGCATACAAGGGTTTCCCGCTGTTGTTCCAGGACCCAATTGACAATCAATATGTAATTACGGCAGCCTCCTCTTTTAGTAAATCTATTCTCACCTGCATTACTCAATCTGGTGAATTGATGAAATACAACCTACTGGGGCAACTGCAACACAGAGAGCAGTTGATCAAGTCCTCACAGGAAACAAGGTTTTCCTTGCTCAAAGACAAAAACAGTATTAAATACCTGATCCTTAAACAGGATGACAACAACGTGACCATTCTTGAAAGTGACGGAACTGAAAGGTTCACCAAGAACTATCTGTCCAACGATCCCGTACAGGCGCAGTATTATGATTTTGGGGCCGGCCAGGAGTTGATTATTATCAGGGACCCACAGCAGGAATATGCCTACCTGTACAACGGAAACGGCGAGTTGCTCAACAGCCTGCCCATTGAAACGGACCAGGACCTCAGTGTTTTATTCTTTGAACGGGAAGGATTATTCAGGATTTACAAAGTCTACCAAAATGAGGTGGCACTTTATGAAATCTCAAAGTAGGGTTCATGCTACACCACGAACCCTGCTCCTTATTTTAAACCACAGTAGTTTTCCACTTACCTTTCTTAAATAATACAACACTGACAATTGCGTGTATTGAATGGCAAATTGAGATGGTCGCTAATGTGCCTAAGAATTCCAAATTCGTATAAGTTGATAGATAATACGCTAATGGAATTTGGATCACCCAAAAACAAACGAGGTTAATCATCAATGGGGTCCGGGTGTCTCCAGCGCCATTAAAGGATTGACTAATTACCATTCCATAGGCAAAGAACACATACCCAAGGCATATCACCTTTAAAGCTAAAGTTGCTGCAGGTATAACATCGACTTCCTGAGTAAAAATGAGTACGAAATTTTCAGCAAATACGAAAAAAACCACCGAAATAGCACCTAAAAAGATCATGCTGTACAAGGCTGTTTTCCAAACTGATGCTTCAGCCCTATCAGGTTTACCTGCTCCAAGGTTTTGTCCAACCAGGGTGGCCGCCGCATTACTCAACCCCCAACTCGGCAGTATTGTAAAAACAATAATTCTAAATGCAGTATGATATCCTGCCACCACCGCATCGCCAAACAGACTGACAATCCGCATCAAAAACATCCAGCTCAATGACTCCACCAGAAACTGGAAAATTCCACCAAATGAGATTTTTAGAATTTCCTTAACTGTTTGCCGGCGGATAACAAAGTTTCTTACAGTAATCTTTATTACTGATTTGCCTGACAACAACATGTAAAGCTGATAGGAAACCCCGAGGGATCTCCCAATGTTTGTGGCAACAGCAGCGCCTGCAACTCCCATTTCCGGAATAGGACCTAGTCCAAAAATAAAAATTGGATCTAATACCATGTTAAGAATATTTGAGATCCACAGGGCCCGCATGGCAATGGAAGCATCACCAGCACCCCGAAAGATGGCATTGATCAGAAACAAATAGAAGATAGTAAAGTTACCTCCAAACATGATTTTTGTATACCATTTGCCTTCTGCAATTAATTCCTCACTGCCGCCCATTATCCATAAAATCTCCTCTGCAAAAGCAAACCCCAGCGCTCCAAGCACGAGTGATATGACCAGTGTGATGACAATGGACTGAAAGGCTGCATCAGAAGCGCGGCTCATTTTCTTTTCACCAACTCTTCGCGCCACAATTGCCGTGGTAGCCATGCTCAGTCCTATGGCTACAGAAAATACAATCATCATGACATTTTCTGTAAGCCCCACTGTTGCCACAGCCTGCACACTTACCTTACTAACAAAAAATAAATCTACAACAGCAAATAGCGCTTCCATGACCATCTCAAGAATCATGGGTATAGAAAGCATAAAAATGGCCTTATTGATGCTTCCTGAAGTATATTCCTGCTCAGAGCCATTTACAGCCTGAAAGAAATAGGATACAATCTTTTTAATGTATGATATAATAGGGATCATTATGATAAATCGAAAAAAAGTAAAAAATGAAATAACTAATAATTGAAATGAATGGACCTAATACTGGTACGTATTAGCCATTGGTGCTGAAGAGCGTTATTTCTGGCAAGACTATCATAATGAAGCAAATGTAGCCCTATTTATTTAATGGCAAAACATTTTCAAGTTTTTATTCATTGACCACCTTATAAAAAGGAACCCTTGACAGCACCCTGGTAGAATCAGGTCTGGTAACCTTCAATTCATGTTGATCCATAGTTAACCCTCTGATATCCAGGTAACATAAGATACCTTTCTGATCGGTCCGCTGGTTGTGATGGAACCTTACCGGGTATTCAGTCACCAAAGAATCATCAAGGTACAAATGAAAGTAATTGGACACACATGACAATTTAAGGCTGTCTACATTACTCACCGTAGCAGAAAGGGAATCGTATTCACAGGTTTCCTTAATGGCATCCTGATATTCGATATGCAGATTGATAAAAACTCTCAATACATTATTTTCAATAACATCCGTTGGGATTTGCACCCGAAAGGAAGCATACCGATCGTTTCTATCTTCATAATATCCACTAAAACTATTGTATTCTGTATCTCTTGAAAACAACTCCAAATTGGTCCAGTGATCTACCTGTCCATTGGCATCCTTTATTTGCATGGCTAAAGTGAATGTCGTCACTAAAAAAATAAAGTAAAAAAGTGATATCCACCACCGGTTGAAATTGGAAACCAGGGAATAGTAGATGGGCCGGTAAACTGGTGAAAGCGTTAAAAAACTGATCACTTTATAGACTGGATAATAAACCTTTGAAAAGACTGGTATTCTTTTCAATAACCCGGAAGTGAGAAAATCAATCAGGTAAATGATGGAGATCACCAATACAATGATCACGTAGTAATCTAACCATGCCGGACTATTGAAAAAATCATAATTCCCCCAGTAGACAGTGATCAGCAGGGGCAGGAATATCACTACAAAAATGTAGATATAGGCCCCAACAATGGACATAAACAACATAAAGGCAATAGAGAACAAAGAACTGCAAATTCTTTCCAGTTTTTCGATACTATCCACAGGAAGAGGAATTTTCTGTACCGTCTGTTGAAATCCGTATTTAAAATTGAGTTTCCCCTTATTTACACCGTTAGGGAACACGTAGCTTAACCCTACAAGTCCAATCCATAATCCCCTGGCAATCAAATGCAGAAACAATCCTGTGATCAACCAATAAATGGCCACCTTCATGAAACCTACAAAATTGTTCCAGTCCTCGGTTCCACTAAGGTTGTTCTTGGCATACCACAAAAATTCATCTAACAGATCAGGTACTTTGAACAAACCAAACAATACTATACCTGACAGAAGAATTTCGGGCTCCCAGCTTCGTATCTGTGTGTCTCTGAGCCACTTAGGGATTTTGTTATCGCTCATTTGGACTTTTTTTCGCCTGAATATAAAAATATTTTCATTTAGCAGTCCACTGGAATTAGACTTTTCAAAGAATAAACTTGACTAATCATTTATGAACTTAGAAATAACCAAATTTTTCTGTATATTAATTGTTACCCTAATTTCAAAATCTACCTAAAAAATTACCTTAAGGGACACGATACCATGACTCCTGAGGCTAAGATACTACCCAAATCAGGCCTTTCCGGGATAAGGGAACATTGGAGAGACGACTTTACAGCAGCTATAAGTGTTTCTCTGGTAGCCCTCCCCCTGGGACTAGGAATCGCCTTGGCCGCAGGTTTCCCACCCATTTCGGGAGTTATTGCCGCAATCATTGGAGGTTTACTGACCACATTTATCAGAGGTAGCCATATTGGGATCAATGGTGCCTCTGAAGGTCAGATTGTGGTGTTGCTGTTTGGGGTGGAAATGCTCGCCGATGATTATGGATCAGGAGTACGGTACGTTTTGGCTGCAGCAGTCATTTCAGGAGTGATCCAGATGATCCTGGGACTGGCCAGATTGGGTAAACTTGGAGACATCTTCCCTACCGCTACAATTCATGGTATGCTTGCAGCCATTGGCCTGATCATCATTGCCAAGCAGGCTCATGTGATTTTTGGTGTTCATGCCTCTCACGGAACAGCGCTGGATTCTTTACTGAAAATCCCACAATACATCACCAACCTCAATCCCCTCATCACCATGATCTCAGCAATTAGTCTGGTGGTACTGATAGGTTATGCGAAAGTCAGGAACAGCCTGATCAAAGCTGTCCCTGGGCCTATATGGGTGCTGTTTGTGTGTGTTCCGATTGTTGCAATCATCAATCTGTTTGAAAAAGATTCCATGACGTTTCTTAATCATCCTTTTGCCATCAGTAAGGAATACCTCACTTTCATACCTGCAGATTTGATGAACAGCTTCGTGTTCCCGGATTTCTCCAAGATCGATCACCCTGCCTTCTGGCTCACTGTAATCTCACTTACCCTGGTGGGGTCTGTGGAAACACTCATTACCAATAAAGCAGTGGACAAACTGGATCCGTACAAGCGTAAAACCAACAATAACCGCGACCTGTTTGCCATTGGGCTATCTTCTGCTGTTTCCGGTGCAATCGGTGGACTTCCCATCATCACAGCGATATTACGATCTTCGGTAAACATCAATCATGGGGCAAAAACGGGCATGTCCAATTTTTATCATGCCATCATCATTTTAGCATGTGTGGTATTTCTTCCTTCCCTGATTCGGGCGATTCCACAAGCTTCACTGGCTGCCATATTGATATATATGGGCTATAAACTGACGGCACCAAAAGTTTTTAAAGACATGGCCAGGAAAGGGTGGGAACAAATTGTCATATTGTTGACTACCCTGTTCGTAACCCTGGCAACTGACCTGTTGTGGGGGCTGGCTGCAGGGGTATTGGTCACTACCATGATCCACTGGGTAAAATCCGGGCTGCATTTACAGACATTTCTCAGACACCTGTCCCAGCCTTTCATAAAGACCTATGATGAAAAACACACCACCCATATTCAGATCAGAGGAATTTCAAATTTTCTTTCGGTGATCAAGCTGAATAAAACACTGCGTCAAATAAACCCGGAAACGCCGGTGATAGTAGATTTTGGTGGTGCTAAATTGATAGATAGCACCATCCTGGACCTGATCTATGAGCACAAAGACAAATATTACTCTAACGGTGAGTTTCAGATACTTGGCCTTGACATTCACAGGACCTCCAGCCACCACCCTCATTCTATCCATGTACTGGAAAAACCACTTCAGAAGCGATTAACCAATCGCCAAAACGAGATCCTGCAGTATGCTCAGAACCATCATTTTGATTACCGCGCAGAAATCGACTGGAATGTCTCCAGGTTGAGAAAATTTGTATACTTTGATCAAAAGATCATTGAGTATAAGCGAAATACGATCAAAGGGCGGTTTGATATCATGGACATCAAGTGGGATTGTATGGACATTACTTACAATGAAGGTGTGCTACTGGCCGCCGAAGAGCACAACATTACTGTCATGATCGTAAAGCTTCCATTTAACGTTGCTGATTTCACCATCTCCAAAGACGACATAGAGCACCTGAAAACCGGCGGATTGCCTAAGGAATCGGATTTTATGCAGATCAGACCAATCATTGCCCAGTATTACCCAATGGAACAGGAGATCAATTACAAAGAGATCTTTACCAGCAAACTGGTGCAATACCTGGTCACACATGACTCTCATCACATCGAGTGTGTTGAAAACGAAATCCTTTTTGTAAAAAGCTATCGCCTGGCGTCTGCATTGGAAATAGAACAATTGAGCCAGTTTGCCGGTGGATTCTGTGCCATCTTCCCTCGCCCCGAAATTGCCGAGACGGGATAGATCAATTCAATAACCCCGCACGCTCCAGCAATGCATCAACTTTTGGTTCCCTCCCTCTAAACTGTTTGTATAGCTCCATAGGATGTTCACTTCCTCCTTTGCTCAGTACGTGCTCCTTGAATGCATTAGCCACTTCCTTATTGAAAATGCCTTTTTCCTTGAACAGCGAAAATGCATCTGCATCCAGTACCTCTGCCCATTTGTAGCTGTAGTATCCTGCACCATATCCTCCGGCAAAAATATGACTAAACTGGGTACTCATCATGGTGCCAGCTACTTTGGGGAACAACTCGGTAGGCGCCATGGCATCTTCCTCAAAAGCGGTAATATCATCCAATTGCTTAGCTTCCTCCAGTGAAAGGCTAAACCATGCCATGTCCAGGAAACCAAAACTGATCTGTCTTACTGTAGCGTAGGCTTCATGGTAGGTACTGCTGGCTTTGATTTTATCAATGTATTCCTGCGGTATCTTCTCCCCTGTTTTATAGTGTGTCGCAAACAGGTCAAGGCATTCCTTTTCGTAGCACCAGTTTTCAAAGATCTGTGAAGGCAATTCCACAAAATCCCAAAACACACTGGTACCAGACAAACTTGCATAGTTGCATTTGGCCAGCATGCCATGTAGTGCGTGACCAAACTCGTGGAATAATGTCAACACCTCATTGAAGGTAAGCAGCGATGGACTCTCCGGTGTTGAGGGCGTGAAATTGCAGACAATAGACACCAAAGGCCGAATATCTTTTCCTTCCTTTACCTCCTGATCCCTGTAAGAAGTCATCCATGCTCCACCCCTCTTGCCTTCACGGGGATGGAAATCTGCATAAAAGATTGCCACGTGCTTATTATTATTATCCAAAACCTGATATGCCTCTACATCCGGATGATATAGCGGTACATTATCCAGCTTTTTGAAGGTAATGTCATATAGTTTTTCGGCGGTAAGGAAAACACCTTTCAACACGTTTTCCAGCTTGAAGTATGGTCTTAAAAGCTCATCGTCAATATCATACTTTTTCTTCTTCAACTTCTCAGAGTAGTAGGACCAGTCCCATCGTTGTAAATCAATGTCATGTCCCAGTTCTTTAATATAATCTATGAGTTCCTCAACTTCCTTCTCAGCTTTTGGCTTTGCTTTGTCCAGCAGATCCTTCAAAAATGCGGTTACTGTTTCTGGTTTGCTGGCCATTCTCTCCTCCAGTACATACTCCGCATAGGATTGATAACCAAGAAGTCTTGCCAGCTCGGTACGGAGTACTACTATTTTCTTGATGATCTCCTTATTATCACGCTCGTCACCTTTATTGGCTTTTGACATGTAGGCCCTGTACATCTTCTCCCTCAACTCCCGGTTATCGGCATTCTCCATGAATGGAATGTAGCTGGGGGCCTGCAAAGTAAATACCCACTTGCCTTCCTTGCCCTTTGCTTTGGCAGTCTCTGCGGCCTGGGCAATGATCATTTCTGGTAATCCGCTCAGGTCCTTCTCATCAGTGATGACCAACTCAAAATCATTGGTTTCGGCCAGCACATTTTCTCCAAATTGTAAGGTAAGTTGTGATAACTCCTTTGATATTTCTTTAAACCTGGCCTTGTCGGCATCATTCAGATTAGCACCATTTCTGATGAATCCTTTGTAGGTTTTGTCCAGCAGCATGGTCTGTTCTTTGTCCAGGTCAAGTGATGACTGCTGTTCGTAAACCTGCTTCACCCGGTCAAATAATTGAGCATTTTGCCACACTTCATTAGCATATTCAGACAACAATGGTGAGGCATCACGAGCCACTGCCTGTAGTTCATCGCTGGTTTCAGCCGAATTTAAGTTGAACAATATATGAGAAATAATACCCAGCTTCTCACCGCCTTTATCCATTGCGACAATCGTATTTTCGAAAGTTGGAGGTTCGGGGTTTTCGATGATGTCCCGTATTTCCTGTCTTCCCATTTCAATAGCCTCCTTGATGGCCGGCAAATAATGCTCCGGCTTAAATTGCTCAAAAGTGGGTGTTTCAAAAGGTGTATCGAATGTTGCTAGTAGCGGGTTTTGCATGTTTCTGTCCATATTTATGTCTGAGCCGCTAAATTAAACAGCTCCCGTTGAAATTTGTTGCACGATAACTGAAAATCGACATTTTGAATCCTCGTAAAAAAAAGGCAATTTCCTCGGTAAACGTGATGAGGTCTTTATTTTTGCCACAAAAAAAGAATTCGTAGTGAGAAAGCTGATCGTATTATTACTTCTGACCACAAGTTTCATTGGTGTAAATGCCCAAACTGACAGTACAGAGGCAGCCATTAATATTTCAACCCCCTATCATTCGGTATACAATTTCCTGTATTACCTGCAGCCGGATAGCTATGAGCCTGAAAAGAGTTTGAAATCCTTTCAGCACCCGGGAATGACGCCAGAAGCTTCTCTGGACCTGGCCATTAAATTGAAACAGGTATTGGATGGTAAAGGAATCTATGTTTATGTGGATGATTTCCCCAAAGAAGCAAATTATGTCGATACCCTGACCAACAAATCACGGTTTGTCATTGCTGAGGAATATCCGGACATATTTCTACAAAAAACACCTGAAGGTTGGCTGGTTTCCAAGAGATCACATCCGGTAATTGTAGAAGAGCACAGGGACCTGTTCCCATTTGGGACTGGCTGGCTGTTGAATATCCTGCCTAAAATTGGCACCAATGAAGTGCTTGGCCTTGCAGTATGGCAACATGTAGGGTTGCTCGTGCTTATTCTGATCAGTTTCATCTTGCACAGGATCCTATCTTTTCTCTTTGAAAAACTGCTTATTCAATACCTGACCAGGAACAAATACAATGTGCTGGCCAACAGGTTTGTGAAGCCTGTGGTAAAACCATTGAGTATCGCACTGATCGTATGGTTACTGACATTATTTATCCCGGTGTTGCAATTACCCATTACCTTATCCAAGTGGGTGATCTTATCTTTGAATGCCATCTTCCCTCTATTCATCACAATTGTATTGTATCGGTTTGTCAACCTGATCTCCTTCTATTTTGAAAAACTGGCAGCCAAAACCGCCAGCACGTTGGATGATCAGTTGGTGCCCCTGGTAAGAAAAACACTTCGGACTTTCATCATTATCATCGGTATCTTCTGGATATTGACCAACATGAATGTGGACATTATTCCACTATTGACGGGACTATCTATTGGTGGTCTGGCGTTTGCATTGGCTGCCCAGGATACGATTAAGAATTTCTTTGGTTCCCTCATGATCTTTATCGACAAGCCTTTTCAGATTGGTGACTGGATCACCTCTGGAGACATTGACGGTACGGTTGAGGAAGTAGGGTTCAGATCTACCAGAATACGAACCTTCAGAAACTCCGTGACCTATGTTCCTAACGGCAAGCTGGCAGACAGCACCATTGACAACCATGGACTAAGAAAGTATCGCAGATTTTTCACCATGCTTGCCCTCACATATGATACACCTACTCATGTGATAGAAGCCTTTGTAGAGGGTCTGAAAAAGATTGTACAGCAACACCCTGAGACCAGAAAAGACTACTACGAAGTGCACATGAACGACATGGCTGATTTTTCACTCAATGTGATCTTCTACATCTTCTTTGAAGTACCCACCTGGTCAGACGAATTGCGGGCCAGACATGAGGTGATCCTGAAGATCATTGACCTGGCCAACGAACTGGGGGTCAATTTTGCATTCCCGACCCAGACACTTCATGTGGAGAATCTCCCTGGAAAGCCTTCTTTGAGTCCGGAGTACAACATGTCCAAGGCGGAACTGGAAGAGAAAGTAAAAAACTTCCTGGCGAGCAATGAATCCTGACGGCATAAAGTAAATTCACAATAACCCGAACCTGATCATGAAATTTGGAACCAAAGCAGTGCATGCAGGCGTAGACCCGGACCCGACTACCGGGGCGATAATGACGCCTATTTATCAGACCTCTACCTATGTACAGGCAGCACCCGGTGACCACAAAGGTTATGAATACTCCCGGTCGCAAAACCCCACAAGGCATGCCCTGGAAAAAAGTTTTGCCGCCCTGGAAAATGCCCGACATGGGCTTGCATTTGCTTCCGGGATGGCCGCCATTGATGCGGTCATTAAACTGCTCAATCCCGGTGATGAGGTAATCTCTACCAATGACCTCTATGGCGGATCGTACAGAATCTTTACACGCATATTTGAGAAATACGGATAAAGTTCCATTTCGTAGGCATGACTGAGCTGAAGAATGTAGAGGAAAAGATCAATAAAAAAACCAAACTGATCTGGGCAGAGACACCTACCAACCCAATGATGAGAGTGGTGGATATCGAAGGTTTGTCCAAAATCGCTAAGGCCCATGATCTATTGCTGGCTGTCGACAATACTTTTGCCACACCATACCTGCAAAACCCACTGGACCTTGGGGCGGATATAGTGATGCACTCCGTTACCAAATACCTGGCTGGTCATTCCGATGTGGTCATGGGCGCATTGATGCTCAATGATGACGAGCTACGGGATCAGTTGGCATTCATTCAGAATTCCAGTGGAGGTGTATGTGGACCACAGGATTGCTTCCTTGTACTTCGTGGTATTAAAACACTTCATCTCCGCATGCAGCGACATAGTGAAAACGGACGAAAGATCGCAACTTACCTGCGGAACCATCCCAAAGTGGCTGAGGTATACTGGCCCGGATTTGAGGATGGCCCACAATTCAGCATTGCCAGGAAACAAATGCAGGACTTTGGTGGCATGATTTCCTTCATCTTAAAAGAAGACAGTCAGGAAGCTGCCTTTGAAGTGCTGAAGAATTTCAAATATTTTAGCCTGGCCGAATCCCTGGGAGGTGTAGAATCCCTCGCCGGCCACCCAGCCACCATGACCCACGCCAGCATCCCCAGAGAAGAGCGCCTCAAATCAGGCCTGAAAGATTCTCTGATCAGGCTCAGTGTAGGGGTAGAAGACGCAGAAGATTTGATCGATGATCTGGAGCAGGCGATTGGGGGATGAGTTTTGGGTTTTGGGTTTTGAGTTTTGGGTTTAGAGTTTTGAGTTTTGAATCTTGGATTTAGAATCATTACTGTCCGGGGTAATTCCTGGGGTTCTACATTTTCCTGCGATAGTTGCATCAAAGCATGTAATTTCATAAAAACGTAATAGCATGGTCCCTAATCACTAAAAGGTTTAATCCATTTTCATTTTCTTTTAGAATCACATCTTCCACCACTCCCGCCGTGGGGGCTCCTACTTTTTGAAAGACCAAAAACTAGGGAAAAAGTCTTTGGGAAATTATTAGCACACAGCCTCCCAATGCCCCTTTTCGCGCAAATCCAGCCCAATCCTGCAACACGGCCATCATCGCACAATCTTCCCGCCATTTCCCATCCACCCCAGTCACGAATCACATTTTTACTCAAGAACCATAATCCAATTAATTTTCCCCGGACACTGTTGATTTAGAATCTTGAATTTAGGATTTAGGATTTAGGATTTAGAATAATTTAGGATCTTGAATTTGGGTTGAGAATTTGTAGTGCAGTTGGGTCTTTCGACTCGATGGTTCGAACCTGTTTGTTTCCGTGCCGTTGGGTCTTTCGGCTCGATGGTTTTAACTAGAGTGAAGGAAGATGTGATTTCTGAAATTATAAAACTGGATGAATCATTTAGGGTTAGGTAATATTTATTCCCAATTGAGAAATGAAACAATCTCTGAAATAAATGAGAGGTACTAAAATTTAACTTTGGCTGTCATGGATTTCAAGCGTATAAATCAACTGCGAAAAGCTTTCCTGCTGTTACTTGCTGTTTGCTCCTTTATGTTTTCAATTGCTCAGGAGAAAAACATTTTACACCCAGACAACAGGGAAAAAATCAAATGGCAATCAATAGAATTGATCATTTCCAAATCCTCAATTGATTCAATTTTAAACTACGTATTATGGGATGAGAATGACAAATATTTAAATGATCAAAAAATCAGACTAGAGGATTGCCACTTTACCGATTTGAACACTGACGGTAAAGTGGATATGATTGTATATTATTTCAATGGTGTTGGGAATACCCTGTCTATTTATGAAAATACCGGAAAGAACTTAATTCCACAATTCAGAAAAAATGGAGAGCTCATAAAAATGAATGACATTTTAGGTGCTACCATTGAAATTCACCTGATCAGTTATCATACTTCAGGATATCCCCTTATTGCTACATACAGCAACCTTAGATTTCAAAGAAATAAGCCTTTGAATCCTATTGAAATAAGTACAGTTGTGTTTGGTGACCATAATGACCTGCCCTCAAATTTTAACAAAAGAATAGTTATTAGCATCGGTAATACCCGCTATCATTTAAGAAGTAGCCCAAATATAGAACGGGACAACATTATTGCGGACTTTACATCAGGCGATAAAGGGATTGTGCTGTCATCTGAAACTGATGAAACTGGTAGAGAGTGGTTCTTCTGCCTTATGCTGAACAATATTGTAAAAGATATCTCATTCTACCCTCATAGCGATCATTACGAAATTTCAGATCAAATGTATTTGGGTTGGCTTAGTTCCCGATATGTTGAAATTGAATAATCGTACCGATAGGTCTTCGACCCCAAAGCTTGCTCAGAGTTACTATCTCACAAGACATAAATTGTATTATTCTAACCTAATAAATTTACCGCCTTCATTACACCCAAAATCCCCGCGGGTTTTGTGAAAAGTCCGCGCGGGTTTTAATCAAAATCCGCGCGGACTTTAAGTGAATACTAAGCAACCTTCAAGTAAAGTCAGAAAATCGCTCTCTATTGACTGGAAAAGGGCTTTTTCTATGTTGTGTGGTTCTAATTGGTAAGAAGTGAAAGAATTGTATTATTTTAAGTTGTTTGTACTGTTGAGCTTTTTGAATAAAGTTCACAAATTGTACATTAGGCAAATTCATCAATAACATGTTTCAAAAAATGTGGTAAACCAATTAGGTTTGGGTTGTGCATGAATAGGGTTCAGTACCGTAAGGGACTCCAAATTCATATGTTATATCGTTATATCAATCCAAATTGGACCATAATTTCAACACAGAGATATTGAACTCCCTTTTATGGAAGTACAGCTTACTCCAAATTGTAATCCTTGGGATCACTCTATTGATCTGGCACAGATTTGTAAGGCCTATGAGTAAAAAATGGACATTCCTCACATTTTGCTCGTTTCTTATTTATACATATTATTCTGTCAATTCAGTTGTTGCTTTACACAATGTTAGAGACTTAAGAATTGGCGGATATTCATTTGCATTTGAGATGGTGAATTTGATTCATGGAGGAATGTTCATCGGGATAAATATTTTGATAGCCCTATTTTCCAGGTCAATCAAAAAAACGTAATACCACTTAAGCAATTCGCCTACCTTGGACCTCTTGAAACAATCGTGCCCGGGCCTTTCGAGCTGCAGTTCGCAAACATAGGTGCTAATTATTCACATTGAAATAGTACAATCTGCAAATGAAAGGATTTTGATGTTTCGCTTTACCCGAAATGTGCCTTTAATGCGCGTACAGGGCATATTCTAAAACAGTTCTGGCAAATACAGCACAACAAGACCTTAAACACGTGTGTTTCAACGACGAAACACGCGTGTTTTACTGCTGGATTACGTGTGTTGCAGCGTAAATGATAACGTATTTGAAGACACCTTGAAATAATGCAATTTGGAAGGAGGGCCGGATGGGCTTCCAAACTATCTAGAATTATAATCCATTTAAAATTACAACATCAGAGTCCCTTTCAGGAGACCCTGAGGGTGGAAGAGAATTTCCTAAAATATGCTATATTAGGGCATACTATCATGTGTGGCATACCACATACACCTTACACTATAATTCATTTGACCTATCTCATGAGAAAGATACTACTCCTTATTGCGGCAATAGTCATAAACATTCTACTATACTATTCGGTCTTAGGACCTTGGGGATATTTTTTGTTTGACAACTTTCAAACAATCAACGAAGAAACTGCCTTCAGAGATGGGGCAATAACTATGGTCTTCGGAAACTTGATATTGGCTCTTCCGCTGACTCTGGTATTATCAATTTTCATTTTCCGCTCTAACAAATACGGCGAACGATTTAAGAAATTATTTATCCCATCAGCTATTGGCATCCAGGCGCTATGGTTTGTTGCTCTACTATACAGTGGCTACCTGAACTACATAGGTGATTATCCCGAGACCACTCCAGAAACCACAAACTCCGAGATCATCAAATAAATCAACAAACAGAACTCACTTCATTGAACTGGTGGACATTTCAGGAATACATATTATCATCGCTGGGATTGCAGTTTTTCTCATATACTTTATTGGTTATTTGAGAATAAAAACCATTGAAAAAGAGGGCTACTCTACAAAAGGGTTAGTCATCGACTATGAGCCCCGTACGGAGAGAGTTGCAGGAACATGGACAACCATGGATTATCCAATAGTGGAATATTATGATGCGCAAAACAACCTGCAGACAGGATTCATAAAATACGCCAAAAATACGGGCCGGTACTTTGCGATCAATGAAGAGGTAGAAATAATTGTTCATTTCAATACCATTTATTACAAGCATGCATTAAGTTCCTCAGCATACATCTGGGTCTCGCTTGCCATTGTTTTAATCGGGATCGGGAAAGAGATTTACGATATTTGGCCTTTATGATCATGAAGTTTAAAAAAATGGGTTTGAAACAATGGTCTCCGCTATTCATTGATATTGTATTATCACCTTTGTGTTTTACTCAGAGTCAACTCACCAATTCAATGATTAAAACTGGTCAACGGACAAATGAACAGACATGCGAATAACTTCCTACAAAAGACTAACAACCATTTCAATAACATTATATGTCATAGCATTATTTACACCAATTTTCAAGGGGTCAGATGCTATTGGCATTTCTGCCCTCGTATTCGGAATCTTTGGAGATGATCACTATCATTTACTGGCATGGTCTGCTAACATTCTTTATTTCATGAATTTGATACTTGGCAGGAGGTTTATGTGGTTTGGCATATTTCTTTCCATCGCAACCATAACGCTGGGCTTTTTTGCAACTGGAATTAAGGAAGTTCTTGTACATGAAGGTGGTTTAAAAGCATCAGTATCCATGGGAATTGGCTTCTACATTTGGATACTCAGCTTTCTAATTCTTTTAGCAGGCCAACTACTGAAAAGAAAGGCTTAAAGGATTTGAAATAAGCCTAACATCACCAAACCGCCATTCTAAAACTCTGCAGCAATCATAAATTATAATCCATTTAAAATTACAACATCAGAGTCCCTTTCAGGAGACTCTGAGGTGGAAAGCTAGGAAATGTTGGGTCATTTAATTAGATACCTTTTTCGGTTCATAACCTTCACCCAGGGTTTACGCTTGCCACGAATAGACCAAAACACTACATTTACGTTTGGACATTTTCACAATGAGAGTTATTCTTACATTACTTATACTCGCTCCACTTTTAGCCCTTGCGCAAGAAGATGAGTGCATATTTGACCAGACAACCCAAACAGACGATTTTGTCAAATCAGTTGCTGAATTTTCCAATTATTCATGGAATTCAGAAACAAAGGAGGCCACCATAATTTTACCGAATGCTGAAGTGTTGGTTGCCCACAGAGGCGGCTGCAATCACTTCGGTATATCCGGAACCCTCATAACGAATGATTCCACAAATTTCAGTGATTTGGATCATTGGTTTGAAAGGTGCCTATGGATTGCAGAACGACTATTTAGTGAAAACGACTTCCAATCTTTAAAGAAAAGTATAGAAGGCCAATCCTATTCAATGCTTGAAGGGAACACCTTATACATTTCGTTTCCTCATGATTATTACGCCGAATTCTACATGACCTTAAAGAAGAGAGGGGATAAAGTCGAGCTATATATCGGATATTATTTCTCTTAGCATTAATTGAATTTGGAACAAGCACCATATTGGACAATATTATTGGAACATCAGAGTCCCTTTCAGGAGACTCTGAGGCAACTCGAATGGGTAGAAATGGTCATCACCCGATGATAGCGAACAAGTCAACTCATAAACTTGAATTTTGTAATAACTTCTATAGATTTGATAAATTATCTGCAAATAATCTGATATTGTGAATCTATTTATAAAGAATCTGTCACTATTAATTTTATTTTCCATTTCGGCAACAGCTCAAAAAAAGAAGGTATATATTATTGTAATGGATACCTTAAATAATAGCCCCATTGAAAATGTCCGGATACAGCAAACTAATGACTCTAAAGTTTATCTTACAGGCAATGATGGTATTACTCGCTTGAAGGTGAATGATGAAAACAGCCAATTTATCTTATCACATAAAGATTATGGAACAGGGACATTTAATCTAATAAAGGGCCAGGATACAACTGTGCTGGCATTAGTAAGAAACTCTGGCGATATGGGTGAAGTCCTGCCGGTTCTTTCTGAAATCATGTTTAATAAGGAGCCCAAAGATTTGAATAGAAAGGCTGAACCAAAAGGAGGATTGCATAATTTTGAGAAGAACTACCTCAATAAAATTGTTTATCCAAACGAAGCATTGGTAAATAATATCGAAGGTGAAGTGATAGTACATTTTTTAGTGAATAAGGATGGAACGCTATCCAATGTAGAAACAATAGTGGGTTTGGGTTACGGTTGTGATGAAGAGGCAGAAAGAGTCATCAAAGAAAGTTCACCCTGGATACCTGCCATCAGGAATGGCAAAGCTATAAAAACCAGATTTGTAATTACTGTAAACTTCAAGAATCCATTCTAATTAAACACTTATAACTACAATTATTGGAATATCAGAGTCCCTTTCAGGAGACTCTGAGGGTGGAAGAGAAATCTTGACATTAACCATATTCTTGACCTTGCCGCCGAATTTATGCTTCCGATTGCAAGGCTCTCTCCATTCTGTTCCGAGGCAATGACTAAACTTCAGGAAAAATAGAGTCTGGCTGGTCATATCATAAGTTCATACAACTTACGTTTTAATAATTTATACTTTAGGAACCAACAATGCGAAATTTCATAGTAATCACTTTATCATTGGCCACCATCATTTTATGCTGTAGCTTATCTTTTGAAAGTCATACCATCGAATGTTCTGCCAATGAGTGTCAGGGTCAATATCAAGGTCCTGAATTTATCAATGGAGAGGATATTGCACATCAATTTTCAAACAAGATGTCTGCCGCTGTTGGTGACCAACTTAAAGAATTATTCAAAGCCGGAAAATACTCAAAGGTCGATTTTGAAGGCATTGTTATGACTACAAAAGGCATGGGAAGTGGAAGTGTCATCTATTACCTGAAAATCCCTTTCACAAGGGTCGAAACTCAG
The DNA here is from genome assembly GCA_965243755.1 of Cyclobacteriaceae bacterium. GTDB lineage: Bacteria > Bacteroidota > Bacteroidia > Cytophagales > Cyclobacteriaceae > JANSWY01. The sequence goes on along the minus strand of CBDEVW010000004.1, from coordinate 422,970 downwards.
TGTGAGGCTTATACCTCTTTTGATCATGTAGGAGGATGGAATCACGCTCCTGCTTTGTCGGCACGAAAGAAACAACTTCAAAGTGCTCTCATAACAAATCAAAAATTAGACATTAGCAAACTAAAAACTACTCCCGAAGGATTACAGGAACACTGGATTCAATGGAAAAACAAAATAACCCAGGCCATGTGCCAGGATTGAATTTAGAAACCGGAATTTAAAACATTCTGAATGCCCCTGACGAAAAACGCAACAGCAGGTTAACTTAAAATCCAAAACTCAAACTCAGCTCAAAACTCAAAACTCTAAACCCAAAACTCTAAACCCAAAACTCAAAACTCTAAACTCAAAACACTAAACACTAAACTCAAAACCCAAAACTCAATCCCCCTTCCCCACCATTGCCAGAAACTTCTTCAAATTCAGTGCTACCAGGAGGTCGCAGCAAATAAAAACTGTAAGTGCGAGCCCAAACAGGTATCCTCCATCACCCTGAACTTCTATTCCCAGCACGGTTACATGAGAAATGATGGCGCCTGCCATGATGCCAATTCCAAGTACTGCGCCAAAGTGGGTGGTTTTAGGGTATAGTAAAAGGAGTCCGGCCACCAGCTCTGCCACTCCGGTACCGTACCTTCCCCAGGGTTCCATGCCCATGGTGGTGAAGATGTAAATGCTTTCTTCGGCACCAGAAAATTTGAAATAAAGGGTCTGCAACATGATGATTGCGGCCACTATAGATAGCACGCGCTCCAGTATATATTTCCAGTTCATGGCTCAGGTTTTTCTTTCAAGATACGCAACCTCAGAAAAACCTGAAGTCTTCCGCATCAAAAAGTCCCAAATCTGACATCTTTATTTTAGGGATCACCAGCAACGCCATGAAGGAAAGTGTCATAAAAGGTGCAGTCAACGGGCAACCCATTTCCTTCACAAACCGATCGATCTCCGCATAATCCCGACCGATCTGTTCGCATGACTGGTCACTCATCAGGCCAGCTATTGGCAAGGCAATTACTTTTTCCTTGTCAGCAGATACCGCAGATAATCCACCTTTATTATCAATCAGAAGATTAGCGGCCTGTGCCATAAGTTCATCTGAAGTCCCTACCACGATAATATTGTGTGAATCATGGGCCACCGTAGAAGCCAAAGCCCCTTCCCTGATCCCAAAAGATTTGATAAAACCGGAATGGACGGCAGCCTGGTTGTAACGGTTGATGACGGCAATTTTTAACAAATCATTCTTCACATCAGCCACTAGCAATCCATCTTCTTCAGGCAGCATCACATCAATTCGCTCCGTGATCAGCTCCCCGTCTACCGCTTGAATGACCGGTTGCAGCTCATGTTTTCTTTTTACCTTAAATACCGAAGCGTCTATCGGATCAATATTAAAGTTGTTTACAATGGGATGCGACTGATCCTTCAGCACCGATTGCCCATCTTTGGCCACCAGCTCCCCGTTGATGTAAGTCTCCAGCACTTTGAAATGTTCGGTATCCTCCACCACTATAAAATCAGCAGGATCATTAGGTTTTAAAGTACCAACTTTCATCCCGTAATTCTCCACGGGATGAATACAGGCTATTCGCAATACATCAAACAGATCGTATCCCAACTTCAGCGACCTCACCACCAACTGATTAATATGTCCTTCCAACAGGTCATCAGGATGTTTGTCGTCACTGCAAAACATCAACGCTTCAGGGTTTGATTTGATCAAAGTGTGGAGCGCATCGTAATTTTTAGCCGCTGACCCCTCCCTGATGATCACCTTCATGCCATACTTTAGTTTATCTTCCGCTTCTATCAGTGTAAAACATTCATGATCCGTAGTGATGCCTGCCTCAATGTATTTTTTTGCCTGCTCTCCTTTTAACCCCGGAGCATGACCATCGATGGGTTTTCCGATTCTCCTTGCTGCTTCAATCTTTTTCATCACCTCTTCATCCCCAAACAGCACACCCGGATAATTCATCATTTCTGATAGGTAATGGATATCATCCAACTGCAGCAGTTCCTCCACTCCTTTTGCGTCAATGACTGCTCCGGCAGTTTCGAAGTTAGTAGCCGGCACACAGGAAGGAGCTCCAAAATGAAATTTCAGCTTAGCATTCCGGGCATTCTCAATCATATAATGCACCCCGTCTGATCCCAGTACATTGGCAATCTCATGGGGATCTGAGATGGTGGCGACAGTACCGTGTGTAAGTGCTACTTTGGCAAACTCATAGGGTACCACCATCGATGACTCAATGTGAATATGTGCATCGATAAAGCCTGGGAGGATAAATTCTTTATTCGAAACCTGTTCTCTGGTGATGGACTGAATGATGCCATCGGCCACATGAATGGTTCCCTGATAAATCTCTTTTTGATGTAGGTCAATGATGTTACCTGAAATTTTTGTCATGCGTAAAATTGGTTTAACTGTGAAATTAGAATGTTTTTATTAATACCTCCTGGTTACTGGTATTAAAAAACAATAACCCCTCAGATGTTTGATCAAGTTTACCTTTCAACTCGCCCCTCACCCACACGGCCGTATTCCCAGCACATAACATACCATCATATGTACCGAAGCAATTGACCATAAGTGTTGGAATCTCATAGTTTTTACTGATTTCAGCCAGTCTCTGGAAAGCCTCAGCAACCCCGTTTTCATGCTTAGCTACTGCTGCCAGGTACACCTCAGCCTGATGGGCCAAACATTGTAACAGATGAGGCTCCACTGAAAGTTCATAACAAATGGCCAATCCAATTTTGGGGCTCACCCCTATGATACCTGACGCCTCTCTCCTGGCCACAAAGTATGGTATTTCATCAGGATGCAAAAATTGCTTTGAATAGACTTGATCACTGCCATCAGGTTCAAAGATTAAATGAGCAATGGTTACACCGTCATTGGTTTGAAGCGGTAATCCAGCAGCAATGGTGATTTGATGTTGCTCACTCCATTCAGCAAAGACCTGCAATCTTTGATCATCCGGCAGGCATGCCAGTTCCATGGCCATTTTGGGTTCATATCCTGTTAGTGAGAGTTCAGGAAAGACGACAAGGTCAGCCTTTTGGGCAACTGCCTCCAAAATGAATTTTTTATGAATAGAGATATTCTCCTCAATATTACCTGTGGCTGGTGTAATTTGAGCTAAAGCTATGATCATCGTAAGTGCCCGGTCCTTGGAAAGGATCCTTTAATGGAATTTGTAGTCCCCCAATTTAAATTAATATCTCAATAAATTATAGTGCATTACGCTAAACCAGGCACACCAGTTTGTATTTAGTCCGGCACGTCAACTTACCCACCAATCAAACGGCGGAAAATCCACTAATTGAATCAGCTCATTGAAGAACATAATAAATTCATATATTTAACCTCTCAGGCAACTAACCTAACCTTACCGATGAAGAAAATAATTTTGGTTTCCATTCTGGTCCTTTGCAGCAACCTGCTAACAGGGCAAAAAAGGAAAAGCAGCACCACCGCTACAATCAGTTATGACACAGCTTTATATGGCGCGATGAAATGGCGACTGGTTGGTCCTTTTCGTGGTGGAAGATCTTGTGCTGTTACTGGAGTAGTGGGTAAACCCAATCTTTATTATATGGGCACTACCGGTGGTGGTGTCTGGAAAACCATCGATGGCGGGCAATCCTGGAAAAACATATCAGATGGATTTTTTGGAGGATCCATTGGCGCAATTGCCGTAGCTGAGTCAAACCATAATATCATTTATGTAGGGACCGGGGAAAACACCCTGCGAGGTAATGTATCTCCGGGCTATGGCGGTATTTACAAATCTATAGACGGGGGAAAGACATGGAAATCAGTAGGTCTGGAAAATGGAATGCATGTTGGGAGGATAAGAATTCACCCCAACAATCCAGACGTAGTTTATGTATCGGTAATAGGAAACATCTTCAAAAGCGGCCCTGACAGAGGGGTGTACCGTACCCTTGATGGGGGGGAAACCTGGAAAAAAGTACTCTATGCGAGTAACCAGGCAGGGGCAATGGACCTCATCTTTGAACCGGGAAACCCGAACGTGCTTTATGCCTCCACCTGGAATGTCAAGCGGACCCCCTACAGCTTTAGCAGTGGTGGAGAAGGTTCAGGGCTTTGGAAATCCACGGATGGTGGCGATCATTGGATTAACATTTCCAGTAATAAAGGGTTGCCCGAAGGACCTCTGGGCATTATTGGGGTAGCGGTTTCTCCTGTCGAGCCGGATCGGGTCTGGGCACTCATAGAAGCACCTGAGGGAGGACTATTTCGCTCGGATAATGGAGGGAAAACATGGAAAAAGATCAATGAAGACAGAAATCTCAGACAGAGGGCCTGGTATTATACCAGGATCTATGCAGATCCGGTCTTTGTTGATCGGGTTTATGTAGTCAATGTACAATTCTGGCGGTCAGATGATGGAGGCAAAACTTTCAATAGCATAAAAACTCCCCATGGTGACCACCATGACCTTTGGATAGATCCTGAAAACAATAAGCGCATGATCATAGCAGATGATGGAGGGGGACAAATCACCTTCGATGGTGGTGCCAACTGGAGTACCTACCTCAACCAACCTACGGCGCAATTTTACAGAGTCACCACGGATAATGCATTCCCCTATAGAATCTATGCCGCACAGCAGGATAACAGCACGATTAGAATAGCACATCGCACCAGTGGACAATTCATAGACGACAGGGACTGGGAACCCACAGCCGGAGGAGAAAGTGCACACATTGCCGTTGACCCACAAAACAGTGACATTGTCTATGGCGGAAGTTATGGCGGATACCTCACCCAGGTAAATCATGAAACCGATCAGATCCGTGTAATCAATGTGTGGCCGGACAACCCCATGGGACATGGCGCGGAAGATATGAAATACCGCTTTCAATGGAATTTTCCAATATTCTTTTCTCCCCATGATCCCAAAAAGCTCTATACCACCTCCAACTATGTACATGTATCCACGGATGAAGGACAAAGCTGGGAGATCATTAGTGGCGACCTCACGCGGGCAGAACCTGAAAAGCTGGGTCCCAGTGGTGGACCTATTACAAAGGATAACACGGCGGTGGAATACTACGCTACCATATTTGCCGCCTGCGAGTCTCCGTACGAAGAAGGATTACTCTGGACAGGTTCCGACGATGGTTTGGTGCATGTCTCCCGGGATGGCGGCCAAACCTGGACCAATGTCACCCCTTCCGGAGCACCCAAATACCTGATGTACAACAGCATTGACCCGGACCCGTTTGTGAAGGGTGGCGCCTATCTTGCGGGAACGCTTTATAAAGATGGCGACTTTGCTCCATACCTGTATAAAACCAAGGATTACGGCCAAACCTGGACCAAAATAACTACAGGATTTCCAAACAATCATTTCACAAGGGTATTGAGGGCAGATCCCAAAAGAAAAGGACTACTCTATGCAGGCACGGAGGCTGGCATGTACATCTCATTTGATGACGGAGCATCCTGGAGCAGTTTTCAGCTGAATTTACCCATTACTCCCATTACCGACCTTACGATCAGGAATAACAACCTGATTGCATCAACTCAGGGCAGGAGTCTGTGGCTAATTGATGACCTCACACCTTTACACCAGTTGAATGATGAGCTCAAACGAAAGGATCACTTCCTGTTTAAGCCACTGGATGCTTATAAAATAGGACAACCAGGCAACCATGAATCACTCAAGCTTGGACAGAATCATCACAGTGGTGTCATGGTCTACTACTACCTCAAAAACAAACCCGAAAAAGGAGACACCATTGCTATGACGTTCCGTGAAATGGATGGAGATACCATTAAAACCTTCACCAATTTTGATAAGGAAAACAAATTGACACCTCAGAAAGGAAGTAATGCTTTTCTATGGGACATGAGGTACGAAGATGCAGAGGGGTTTGATGGACTGATCATGTGGTCGGGCAACCTGAAAGGTCCGCAGGCTGCTCCCGGACAGTACTCGGTCACACTTTCTGTCAATGGCCAGGCCTCATCTCAGGAATTTCAAATCTTAAAAGATCCAAGGAATCCATCCACACAGGAAGACCTGCTTGATCAATTCAACTTCCTGATGCAGGTACGGGATAAACTGTCTCAAACCCATCGAACGATCAAAGAGATCAGAAAGGCCAGGACACAGCTTGAGGCATTAAAAGCCAAAGTAGACAAACAGGAAAATATGAAAGACCTGCTGGCATTGATTGATACTGTCAATGTTCAGATGACTACTATTGAAGAAGCGTTGTATCAGACCAAAAACAAAAGCAGGCAGGACCCGCTCAATTTCCCCATTAAACTCAATGACAAGCTGAGCGGATTGGCAAACATATCAGATTGGGGAGAGTGGAAACCAACGAATCAGGCGGTGGCGGTCAAAGAAGAACTTTTTGCTTTGATCGATACGGAGATTGACAATTGGAACAAGCTGAAAAAAAATGACATTGATAAGATCAATCAATTGGTAAGAGAAAAAGAAGTGGATGCCATCTCTGTAGATTAGGCTTTTATTCCATCATTTCCTGCAATTGGTCCATGTTGTCAACAGGTAGTGGGAGGCCTCTGTACCTTTCCAGGTAGAGCATGGTCTCCTTGTAGTCAGTTATTCTTTCTTCGTATGCAAACAGTGGCTTTTCATCAATGAGGTTCTTTTTAACCACATACCGTGCTTCCAGGTCATCTCTTTCCCATCTTAGTTGATAATATTTCAGATCTTCGCTGATTACAAAGCCAGTATCGGAAACATGAATAAATGATCCTTGTTTGATCCGGACTGTCGTAAGAGAATCCAGTCCTCTTATTTTACATTTCCCAAGCCTACTCAATAAGAAGGGACCGATATCCTCATTCATTCGGTATTTGATCTTGCTGAGGTCATCATCCAGAAAACAAAGCAACATACTTTCCGATTGGCCATTGCCGATGTTTACGGGTTGTTCATAGTTGGTGAAAAATTTTGCCCTGCCCCCAAAGAAGTCTCCAAAGTAATCGAAATGCCGAAGGTCAATTTCATTCAGTTTCCTTCCCAACACGTAGTGTTTCTTTGATCTGTGGACACTATTATTATTTTCTTCCTTTTTGGTCTCCACCACAATTTCCGGAACTAAGCTGGTTTCATCAGATGGCGGTTCCTCCTTCTTACAGGCGGTAAGTGCAATGAACATGAATGGTGTGAGTGAAATGATTAATCTAAAAGACATTTGGGATTAGGTTGCGTTTAACATCGCTATACTAAACGCAGCGTTACAGGATGGGTTGTACTGCCTCAGCAAAGTCTTTTTCCATGTGATCAAAACGGACGATTACTTTTTCCAGAAAACTTTCACTTAAAATCACATCCAGGTCTGCAGGCTCCAGTATATCGAACTCACTTATTTTGTAAGTCTGTTCCATTGCCCCTCTTTCAAATTTGATGAGGTATTTGTTGTTCCAGGAGTAAATGGTAGTATTGAATTTGTCGGAAGGAATTTCTTTTACGATTCTCATTTTAAAGCTGTGTTAAGAAAAATTTAAACTATTAAAATTGATAATTCTATCGATTTTCCTGTTATCTGTCATTTTATACCGTACCTTTGTAACATTATAATTATTATTTTTTTTAATGAATACAGGTAAAGTAAAATTCTTTAATGAGTCTAAAGGTTATGGATTCATTACAGACGATGAGTCGGGCCAGGAGTACTTCGTACACGTTTCTGGATTGATCGACGATGTTAAACAAGACGATAGCGTCACCTTCGATTTGAAGGAAGGTAAAAAAGGTTTAAATGCAATTGAAGTGAGATTATCATAATATCAAAACATATATCCTTTTTTTACAGCCGCCTCTTTATGAGGCGGTTTTTTTTGTCTTTGGTATTATCCTCTCTTCACTTCTACACTGTGCGTCATTTTCGTTGACTCATTGATGGTAGCCGCTACAGAACAATACTTCTCTACAGCCAGGCTCACCACCTTTTCAAACTCCTCCTCGGTCATGTCTGGGGAAGTCAGGGTGTATTTCACATGGATATCTGTAAACTTCTTGGGGTACTCCTCCCGTCGGGTGCCGTCAATTTCTCCCTCCAGGTTGACGAAGGTCTTTCTCTTCTTCTTGACCATGCTCACTATGTCAACTGCTGCACAGGCTATTACTCCTGATAATAAAAGCTGCATGGGTGACTGATACTTTTTGTCTTCCGGATCCAGCATGTCAATCATCACCTGATTGCCAGATTCGTTTTCTGTGCGGTATTCTTTATCTGATACGTAGTTTAAAAAAACTTTCATTGAATGCTTACTGTATTGATGTAACTTACTGTTTAAGTCGGTTTAATTCCCGATCGCTAAGTTATTACAATAAGATTCAATAAAGAATTCCGGTTTATCCAAGATTTTCCTCATTGATACCTTTTTTTTCAGGTTAATGACATTGGGATTTTATTTATCAGCGAATTGGGCAACCTTTGAGATAAATAATAACATTAAATAAAAGTAAATCACCATGATACCAGCTATTAATAAGACAGAGCCAGTAATTGATTTCCAACCGGAAGTAATGTCAATTAATGAGGATGCATTATTTCTTGACTGTGCATGGCAAATGCTTTCTAACATAGAGGAGCAAATCAAAAACTCCAGAAACCTGTTGGAAATCAACAATCTGAAGATGCACAAAGAAGTGGTGTCTAACATGATTGAAAATTTCAACAGAAATCAAATGGCCGCCAATTAAGAGGCCACCTTCGGAACTCAACTGGAAAAAGTTACAATTACACAATCTTCCGTTGCACATCGGGTAACACAAAACTGCTAGCTTGCAGCAAAACTACCTCGCTTATCACACCAATTTATCGAAGAAATTCGCGTCACTGCGGAACGAGTTTTATTGGAAATATTAAATTTTCACAGCTATGATAAATATTGAGCGAAATACCCTTGCAGGAAGTAATCCTACCAATCAGAAAATTGATCCCATGCAGTACTTCAAGTGCCTGAATGAAATAAAAAATTCAGTAGTGAAGCAAATTGCCTCATGCACCAATGAAGTAATGTCAGAAAAACTACGGATGCACCTACAGGTGATCAACAGGGTGATGGACTCACCACTGGAGGACAATATCACGCCAAATAACTTTGCAGGATAGGAATTCCAGGGATAGACAACAATTATTTGTTTCACCCTTATTAAGCGCCTGTGAATAATGAGCGCATTGTGAGCCTCGCGACAATTCAAAAAATTAAGAGATCAAAGGCTAATCTCGCAGATTAGAATAAACGTAAAACCTAATACTCCTTCAAGTCCTGGAATGCTGGACTATCAAGGATAACACCGGTTGAACCCGACAAGTTTTTATTAAACCGTTAGTTAAAAGAACTTTACAGAATCAAATTAATAATTTAAACTACTACCAGGATGCCAGCTATTAAAAAAACAATATCAGTTACGGATACAGATTATATGACCGCCCAGGAAACCGCACAGTTCTTGGAAACTGCGAGGGATATCGCAGATACCTTAGAACAGAAAATCAGGAAATCAAGGGACCTCACGGAGAGAGCCAAGCTTGACTACCACAAAAAAGTGGTAAACAAAATGATCGAAGACTTTTATAGCAGTAACAATTTGATATACAAAGGTGTGTGATATACTTGACTGTAAGATTTCAATCAGTCAGCTATGTAATGCCGTCTCAGTTCGCTGGGGCGGTTTTTTTGATTTAGAATCTTGGATCTTGGATTTAGAATTTAGAATCTTTGATTTAGGATCATTGCTGTCCGGGTAAAATTAACTCAAGTATGATTCTTGAGTAAAAATGTGATTCGTATTTGGGGTGGACGGGAAATGGCGGGCGGCTTGTGCGATGATGGCCGTGTTGCAGGATTGGGCTGGGTTTGCGCGAAAGGGGCATTGGGGGGCCGTGTGCTAATAATTTCCCAAAGACTTTTTCCCTAGTTTTTGACGGTCCGCCGCTGCGGTCTTTCAAAAAGTAGGAGCCCCCACGGCGGGAGTGGTGGAAGATGTGATTTGTAAAGAAAATGAGAATGAATTGAGTCATTCAGTGATAGGGACCATGCTATTACATTTCAAGATAAACCATATCTCAAACACAAGAATAGGAGGAAAATGTAGATTGCTAGGAATTTCCCCGGACAGCAATGATTTAGGATTTAGAATATCTTGGATCTTGGATTTAGAATTTAGAATCTTTGATTTAGGGTTTAGGATCTGGAATCTTGGATTGTAGGGCTTGGTTTGGACAACTGAATTAGTTTGAACTATTTAATTAAAATCGGTCAACTTTATTTAGGGAAGGTCATCAAATCAAAATCCAAGATTATAAATTCTAGATTCAAGACTATCAAGATTCATTTACACAAAATATTCCCGGTTGGTGCGGGATAAAACCGGTTGATGCCACATAAATTTTATCTCCCATAAAAACAGGTGATATTTGAACTATCGAATCGCTAAAAACTACACCAGAAATGAGACCTGCTATAACAATTAACGACACCAGCTTAAGAATACTAATCGAAATGGTAGTGGAAGAAAAAAATACGCTATTTGCTACTTGCGCCACAAAAATGATTAGTGAATTGGACACTCAGATTCAACATAGCTCCAACCTCAAGGAGATCTCAAAACTTCAGCAACAATCCAGCATGCTCAATCAAATGATCCAGGAGTATGCAGGACATTACGTTGCTTAATCTATTACTGATTAGCAACTAAATAAAAACTCACCTTATCAATCAGAGACTTTTAGTCATGTCCCGATATTTTTAGTTTCCCATGATCTTCATTAGATTTATTGGAAATCAATGCTTTACCATCTATGAATCGTCTGTTAATTTTCTCTTCAGTATTTGCCATACTATGGGCATGTAACCCAAAACAAATCGGTAATAGATCTTACAATGGCCCAGACTATGGAAGCCCGAATGTTAAACAGTCATTGAAAAATGATTTCGCCTTTGTGGTGACCGAATTCAGTGCAGACTCCACTTATGGTTACAGCCCAGAAAACCCAATCATGGTGGGTGGTGGAAGCGAAGGGCCGAAAAATGAAAGAAGATTTCTGAATGCCCTTGCGGGTCCAGATGGACAACCCATTCGATACCAACGCCTGGGTAGCTGCTGTTCGTTTGCTTCAAAAAACTCAGATTTCGGATATGGTCTACTCGATCGCTACAAAGTGGAGTATGAAAACCAGGAAACCGAAATTATTCTATACATCAACATGTATGATTCAGACACTTTGAAAGTTCCCGTTGGCCTAAGTCTTAAATAGTCTATTTTTGGGATAACAGTTGTTATCCCCAATGAGCGAAATAAAAGACATCCAAATAACCTGTGAAGATCAGTTTGAATTAACAGGAACTTTATTCACCCCCACAACCGTGAAAGGAGCCATCATGATTGCCCCAGCCACCGGTATCCGGAGAGGTTTTTATCGTGCCTTTGCCAGCTATCTTGCAGAAAATGGCTATGGTGTGATCACCTTCGACAATCGGGGAATTGGAGACTCAGGGAGCCAGAAGCTGAATCAGGTGAATGCCTCCCTTCCAAATTGGGGTAAGCTGGATATGACTGCCGTACTGGAAACGCTAAAAAATCAGTTCCCTGAAACCAAATACCACCTTGTTGGGCATAGTGCAGGAGGTCAACTGGTTGGTTTGATGAACAACGCATTATCATTGTCTTCAATGTTCAATTTTGCCTGCTCCTCCGGATGCCTGGGCAACATGACCTATCCCTTTAAACTGGCTGCCAGTTTTTTTCTGAATGTTTATATTCCATTAAGTAATTTTTTATTCGGCAGGACAAACTCCCAATGGGTAGGAATGGGCGAACCGCTTCCCAAACAAGTCGCGCAGGAATGGAGTCGATGGTGCAATGGTTCAGGTTATGTACAAACTGATTTGGGTACTCGGATTACAGTTCATCTGTATGATGACCTTTCAATGCCCACCCGCTGGGTACACGCCACTGATGATGGCATTGCCAATCTCAAAAATGTAAAAGACATGATCCGAGTATTTCCCAACATAACCTCTGAAATAATCACCTTAAACCCAGCCGATCATGGTCATACAGAAATCGGGCACATGAAATTCTTCAGCTCCAGAAAAAAAGACCTGTGGAGATACGCATTGGAGTGGCTGGATTCACAGTAATTGCAATCTTTTACTGCAATTCCAAAGCCGACTTGTAACATTGATGGGACTACTTAGTCATCAATAGGAAACCAAAATACTCCTATCAAATACATGAAATTACTACGCACAGTTTTTTTAATTGACGCAATCATCACTGTCAGTTTCGGCTTATATTCCTGGTTGGCTCCCAAAGCAACATTTGGAACCATCATTGCCATTCCCGAAAACAATGAACCGTTAACATTTGCCATACTATCCAGCCTATCGATAATGTACATTCTGGTTGGATTAGTAAGCCTGATCGGATTTGGTTCCAAACCACCTACTTCCCTATGGATTGCAGGATTACTGTTGCTCAGACATGGATGGATAGGTACCTTGAACATTCTGGATATAGGAAAGGAATGGCTCATAGGAAATCCATATCCGGATATCGTCATCCATGGTATGTTTGCGGTTTGCTACATCACAGGGATAATACTGATATTGCGTTCAAAGAAGCAGTTAGGAGCCTAAAAGAAGCTTTTTCATGTCCGTGTAAGTACCCAGGTACTCCCAATACACCAGGCGACCCTGCGCATATGTAGTCAGGATATACTTTTCACTCACCGATTTAATCCGGTCAATTCCGATCAGTTTGGTCATTGGCTGATCCAGTTTCACCTCTTCAATGATTTCTTTGTTATTGTCATCAAAGCCATGAAGAATGATGTGATTTTGAACGGTGATCTCAACATACTGATTACTCATGTGCTCGCATTTAGGTGTTGAGGATATGGTCAGCATTACCAACAAACCTATCCCGAAAAAAAATATTGATTTGTTCTTCATTTCCATCTAATTCTCAGCAAATATCAATCGGTTCTTTTGATAATGGAAATACAATTATTATCATTAACTAATAACTAATAGTTATCAAATGGACATCCGTCATATAAAATATTTTCTGACGCTTTCGGAAGAGCTCCATTTCCGAAGAGCCTCCGAGAAACTATTTATTGCTCAACCTGCTTTAAGCAGACAAATTAAGGAGCTGGAGGAGGAATTGGGCATCACTCTGTTTAACAGAAACAAACGACATGTTGAACTGACCCCAGCAGGAAAGTACTTTCAGGAGGAAGGTTACCGACTACTAAGTCAATTTGAAAGCCTTCAAACGTCCGTAAAACAGATTGGAAGCACCCCTACTGGCACTTTAAAAATTGGCTGTATTGGTTCGGCAATGGTTCATATCGTTCCCAACCTTCTCAAACAATTGAATGAGGAACTTCCTATGGTCTATACCAACCTGATGGAGGATACAACCCAAAATTTACTCAACATGCTCATGGATAACCAGATTGATGTCTTGATAGGCAGAGATCATCAGTTGGTCACCAATGTTCAATCGGAGCGCATCAGTACTGACAGTGCAGTAGTCGTAACGGGCAGGAATAATCCATGGAACCTTGGCCCATCCTCTTCACTTTCGCAATTGAATGGCGTACCGTTAATTTTATATCCCAGGGAGGCAGGTACGAGATTTCGGGATCACATTGTGAACGAATGTGCCAAACATGATTTCTTCCCGATGATAAAGTATGAAAGCATCAATGCCTACTCCATACTGAGGTTGGTGGAAGTTAACCTGGGAGTTACTATTTTGCCTCAGTCAATCACTGAAGGATATCGGTGCGAGATTGATCATTTTCCCATGCCTGAGCTAAATATGCCTTTGTCAACAGTGATGTCTTACCGCACTGATCATAAAAGTAAGTTAAAAGAAAGGGCAATTAGTCTGCTAAGGAATTTGGTCAATTGAAAATCTTGCGAATTTGTCTGATGTCCAATCCAAAAACTTCCTATTCATCAAAGGAAATGCTGGTCCAATCGAATTGCTTTCATGAGTACAGTATTTTACTGCATTTTTGAATTAACAATTTAGAAATCAATCAGCTATGAATTCGAAATTGTTCAGCTACGGAAATCGGAAATATGGGTTTTGACCAGCTTTAAACACTTTTTCAGCTATATACGGAACAGCTAATCAGCTAATGGAAAATTAATCAGTTAATGGAAAGAAGGTGCTCAACACACCTTCTTTTGTTTTTTATACTGCTACATGTTTCTCCTGTACTGTCCACCAACTTCAAACATGGCGTTTGTAATCTGACCAAGCGAACAATATTTCACGGTCTCCATCAACTCCTCGAAGATGTTCCCATTTTGTATGGCCACCTGCTGCAATTTTCTTAGCATTTCGGCGGACTTACCTTCATTCGAGCGATGAAGATTGCCTAACATTTCGATCTGGTACTCTTTCTCTTCTTTTGTTGCCCTAATGACTTCCTGAGGGATCACCGTTGGAGAACCTTTGGATGAAAGGAATGTATTCACTCCGATGATTGGAAACTCACCAGTATGCTTCAATGTCTCATAATACAAGCTTTCTTCCTGAATTTTGCTTCGTTGATACATGGTCTCCATAGCTCCCAGTACACCACCTCTTTCAGTTAATCTGTCAAACTCCATCATCACAGCTTCTTCTACCAGATCCGTTAATTCCTCTATGATAAACGAGCCCTGAATCGGGTTTTCGTTTTTAGCCAGTCCCAGTTCTTTGTTGATGATCAACTGAATAGCCATCGCTCTCCTTACAGATTCTTCTGTAGGTGTGGTTATGGCTTCATCATAGGCGTTGGTATGCAGTGAATTACAATTATCATATATGGCATAAAGCGCCTGCAGCGTAGTTCTGATGTCATTAAAATCAATTTCCTGAGCATGCAGAGATCGGCCAGAAGTCTGAATATGGTATTTAAGCTTCTGAGAGCGATCGTCAGCGCCATACTTTTGTTTCATGGCTTTGGCCCAAATTCTTCGTGCTACCCTTCCGATCACCGCATATTCCGGATCAATTCCATTGGAAAAAAAGAAGGATAAATTAGGCGCAAATTTATTGATGTCCATTCCTCTGGAAACATAGTATTCTACGAATGTGAATCCATTGGAAAGGGTCAATGCCAGTTGGGTAATAGGATTAGCACCAGCTTCCGCAATGTGATACCCAGAGATAGACACTGAGTAGAAATTGCGCACATTGTGATCAATAAAGTACTGCTGCACATCCCCCATCACTCTCAGAGAATACTCAGTAGAGAAGATGCAGGTATTCTGTGCCTGATCCTCCTTAAGGATATCAGCCTGCACCGTACCTCGAACCGTACTCAAGGCACGCGCCTTAATGGAATCATAAACATCTTTAGGTAGTACCTGATCCCCTGTTACCCCCAAAAGCATGAGCCCCAGTCCATCATTACCTTCAGGCAACTCTCCCTGATACTGTGGTCGGGCAATACCTTTTTGTTTGTAGATCGCGTCAATTTTGTCATTTACTTCTGCTTCCAAACCATTTTCCCTGATATACAGTTCGCATTGCTGATCAATGGCAGCATTCATGAAAAACGCACAAATAGTTGCTGCGGGTCCGTTTATGGTCATGGAAACTGAAGTGGTAGGATCACACAAATTGAATCCTGAATACAGTTTCTTGGCATCATCGAGGCAGCAAATGCTTACCCCTGAATTTCCTATTTTTCCGTAGATATCTGGTCTGTGATCAGGATCTTCACCATAAAGTGTTACAGAATCAAATGCTGTGGAAAGCCTGGCTGCAGGCAATCCTTTGCTGACATAATGGAAACGTCGGTTGGTTCTTTCGGGTCCTCCCTCACCAGCAAACATCCTGGTGGGATCTTCACCTTGTCTTTTGAATGGAAATACCCCTGATGTATATGGGAATTCACCTGGAACATTTTCCTGCAAACTCCATTTCAGCAGGTCGCCCCAGGCCTCATACCTTGGCAAGCTAATTTTAGGGATTCTGGTATGAGATAACGATTCTGTATGGGTTTTAACCCTGATCTCTTTATCTCTTACTTTATAGACGAACTCATCGCCCTGATAATTGGCTTTTTTGTCGTCCCAGCCTTCTAATATCTTCTTATTGTGCGGATCAAGATCAAGGGCTACTGTCTGGTAAACCTCCTGAAGCTGTTTGATTAGTCGATCCTTATCTTCCACATTGGATTGCTCGATGGTATCAATTGACTTCTGAATTCCATAGAGTTTCTGAGCGATCTCTTTTTGCTTGTCTGTCCAGCTATTGTAGTCTCTTATAGCGTCAGCGATTTCAGATAGGTATCGGGTTCTTTTCGGAGGAATAATGAACACCTTCTCCGACATTTCATCGGTGGCATGAAAATTAGATTGGAGGTCCGCCCCGGTTTTTTCCGCAATTTTGTCGATGATTACCCGGTAAAGCTTGTTCATTCCCGGATCATTGAATTGGGAAGCAATTGTACCATATACAGGCAGGTCTTCATCTTTGGCATCCCAGAGGTTGTGGTTTCTCTTGAATTGTTTCTTTACATCTCTCAAGGCATCAAGAGCACCTCTTTTATCAAACTTGTTCAGTGCAATGACATCAGCAAAATCAAGCATGTCTATCTTTTCCAGCTGTGTAGCAGCACCGTATTCTGGTGTCATTACATAAAGTGACAGGTCGCTGTGTTCGATAATTTCTGTATCGGACTGACCAATTCCAGATGTTTCCAGGATGATCAAATCAAACTCTGCTGCTTTTACTATATCAACAGCATCCTGCACATATTTGGACAAAGCTAAATTGGACTGCCTGGTTGCAAGAGATCTCATATATACCCGATCACTGCTGATCGAGTTCATCCTGATGCGATCTCCTAATAAGGCTCCACCAGTTTTTCTCTTGGAAGGATCCACAGAGATCACAGCAATATTTTTATCCTCAAAGTCAATCAAAAACCTTCTGACTAATTCATCCACGAGGGAAGACTTACCGGCACCCCCTGTTCCTGTAATCCCCAAAACCGGTGTGCTGACTGTCTCAGATTTTTTCTTAACTGTATCGAGTATGTCTTTAGAGTTTTCAGGGAAGTTTTCTGCCGCAGAGATCAGGCGGGCAATGCTTGATGCATTCTTCTTATCCAATTTGGAGGCTTCCCCATTAAGGCTGGTTCCAATAGGAAAATCACATGCTTTGATCATGTCATTGATCATTCCCTGAAGCCCCATAGCTCGTCCATCATCGGGGCTATAGATCCTGTTGATCCCATAGTCATGAAGTTCTTTGATCTCTTCCGGAAGAATTGTTCCTCCACCACCACCGAAAATCTTAATCTGAGAAGCTCCTTTTTCTTTCAGCAGGTCATACATGTACTTGAAGTACTCTACATGTCCTCCCTGATAGGAAGTAATGGCAATGGCATTGGCATCCTCCTGAATAGCGCAATCGACAATTTCTTTCACCGATCGGTTGTGTCCCAAATGGATCACTTCACATCCGGTGGCCTGGATGATCCTCCTCATGATATTGATAGCAGCATCATGTCCGTCAAACAATGAGGCGGCTGTTACAATACGAATATGATTTTTGGGCTGGTAAGGTTGTGCTTCCGTATGCATAGTATCCTTCGACATATCCTATGGGTTGTTGTTTATTTCAGACAACAAAATTAATCAAAATATGGCATAGAAAAGACTTACGAAATATTGTTTGGCAATTGACTTGTTTTGTCAAATTGATCATTACCCAACTTCACTTTCTGAGGTTGAATGAATCAGAAATACTCAGAATTACAGAATGAGAATTAATTAAGCATGAGGCACTATTCAGTGTTTTCCTCTACATCAAGTTGTTCTTCAATCCCTTTTTTAATCAGGCTCACCAGCGCTGAGGCATCCCAGGGTTTGGAAACCACATCATATAATTCTGCCTCATTTTTTGCCCGCTGCATGCCGGATTGATCGATTAGTCCGGACAATATAATTTTAAGTGCTTTCGGATACTTTTTATGAACTTCTACCAGGAATTCATCCCCTTTCATTCCAGGCATCAGCCAATCAGTGATGACCACCAATTTTCCGATAGATTGATTGGTATATTCATCCAGCAGTTCCAAAGCCTCTTCTCCACTTTCTGCAAACTCCAGTAAATATCCTTGAAAAGCTCTCCTAAGCATGGCTCTGAGGGTATCTAAAACCGCTTTCTCATCATCCACACATAGAATTATATTTTTTTCCATATCTCCTTTTCTCCACCAAATGTCTCCAAACAAAGAGCAAGCGCCCCCGCTTCATTTGCCTGCGCAAAGAAAATCATTTTTTCTCAGTTGCAAGGCAAATTCTATAGTTTCTAAATGTGAATTCTGGCAAACAGCGGTATAAGCACTTCATACTCAAAAACTAATGTTGCCAACAACATCACCGACGAATTCTGACAAATCGATGCACAAAAAAAAAGGCATCTCTTAGTGGAGACGCCCTCTTATTTCAGTGATAGAGTTAATTAGATTTTTGACCTTAACTCATATGCCTTGGATATCTTAGCTTGCTGGCTACTCAAATCAGCGTTAATATCTGTGGCCCGGGCATTGTCCATACTTTTAATGTAGTATTCAATGGCCTGTTCCGGCATGTTATTCTTCAGGTAATAATCGCCCAGTACTTCCAGGTTATAAGCTGTTTCTTTAATATCCACAGACTTTTTCACCCAGCTGAGCGCCTCATCCCAATTCACTGATTTGTCAATACACATGCTTGCAGCTTCAGCAAAAGTTTTCCAATCATGTGGGGCAGCTGACTCCACTGCCTTTCTGGCTTTTTGAATAACTTTTGGACCCGCCCCTGCAAAGGCTGTACCTTGAACTACCACGAAAGCTAAGGCTAACGCAAATACTTTAATGAGTTTTTTTGAACTGTTCATAATCTTTTTATTTGAGTTTTAACTTCCAACTCACTACCACCATCATACCAAAATATACATAATATTGATTATCAAGTGTTTACAAAATATACATGTGCCTACACTAATATTTATTCGTCTGGTTCATGTACAATTTGTTGCACACGATCGAACAGATAACCTTTTACCGGACTTGATCGTAAGTTGTGGGTAAAGCACAAACTCTCTTTAATTAATCCTATTTTATATAATAAAATCACCATTATTTAGAAATTGATTATCTTTAATCTTTCTTAAAAATTACATTATCATGAAAACTGCAATAATTACTATATTATTGATTGTTCTGGGACACATTGTCTACTCCCAAGACATCTCCCCCTCCGACAGTGCTGCTCTTGCTCAGCAAAAATTAAGAGAATACGAAAATTTACTTATGAATAAATGGTGGATACCTGACACAGAAAAGAGTGAGGCTAATGCACTGAAGCAAAATTTTGCCACTTTGGGCAAATATAAAACCATCGGTGTGTCTACAGGCAGCTGGGGATGGAGAGACAAGGTAGAAATGATTCTTTATGTGGATTATATCGGACAAAAATGGACTCAGAAAATCCTGAAATTAACAGAGACTGAATTTGTGTATGAACGGAACGGCAAAAAAATAACGATGACAGCTCAATAAATCGGAAATATTTACAAATAACGGTTTGATAAAATATGAGAACCGTGTATCTTTAAATAACTCTAATTTTAAAACGCAATTAACAAAATTTATTGGTGTGAAAAGTAAAGACCAAATCCAGTTATGGAAATGGTCTTTCTTTTTTTTTGAGTGGCAAAGGGATTGAAATTGCCAAAATTTCATTTACTTTAGAATCATTAACCGAATCATAGCCTTAATCAAAATAATATGAAATTTCAATTGATCTCAACCATAGCTATCGCCGGTATTTTTTTTAGTTGCGGCGGAGGTGGTACTACTACTGCAACAGAGCAACCCGCGGAATCACCTGAAACAACAGAAGAAGTAGCCGAGGAACCAGCATCAAAAGTTGTAGATGCGGTGTGCATCTGGGATAAAGTTTCCGTAAGAGAAACACCTCACCCGAAAGGTAAGTGGCTCACTTCCATGAGCATTGGTGAAACTGTCACATATCTTGGAGAATCCATGGAAGATAGTGTTGAAAATAAAACTTACTATAAAGTAAGACTGGCTGACGAAACTGAAGGGTGGAGCAGGTCAGAGTTTGTTATTCCCGAGGGAACAGTAGCTGTTTTTCTTGAGGATACAGAAATCTACAAAAGACCTGATTTACTGACTAAGGCAGATAAGCAATATAGTCAAATGGACATAGTGGCGGTCAAATCATCTCAGGACGACTGGAGAGAAGTTGTAGGGAAAAGAAAAGAAGGTAAATGGATTGAAAAAGGATGGGTGAAAAATGGTAGCTTATCTCAGGATGCGATTGATGTAGCGGTAGCGAAGTTTGGAGCTCAGGCCCTTGCCAATGAAGACATAGAAAAGAAAAAAGAAGCACTTCAGGAAATACTGGATAATGGAGACCTGGCCAGCTCTCAATTCATTCCAATACTTTCTGATATCCTTGCTGAATTAAACACAACAGAGGATCTTCCAGAAATTGAAGCCGATTCCATTCAATAAAATACTCAAACCAGGCACATAAAGCGGGATAGTCCCGCTTTTTTTATGCATTTAATATTAGTTCGCTAGCTGTTTTGAGGTCCCTGGCAACAATATCAGCCATTTTATCATCATGGCCGTCTACCTGGGCAGTTTTTAATCCCAATTTGATCGCAGGAATCAAATCCCTTTTTTTATCACCTATCATCCAGGACTGACGCACGTCAATGTCAAATCGAGCAATGGCCTTTTCAAACATCAATGTGCCAGGCTTTCTGCTCAATGACTCTGTAATGGAGGGGTGGTATGGACTGAAATAAATGGCATCAATAATCCCTCCTACCCTTTCCTGAAGATAGTCATGACATGTTTGCATCTGCTCCCTGGTGTAAATCCCTTTGGCTATCCCCGATTGGTTTGTAATGATCACTAAAAGGTATCCGGCTCCTTTCAATGCTGCCAGAGCCTCCTCTACGCCATCCAGTATGAAAAACTTGTCCAGGCTATAAGCGTAATCCACAAAGTCCTTATTGATCACTCCATCCCTATCCAGAAATATGCACTTATGTTTACCCATTTTCATTGACTTTGTATGATTACCTGCACAAAGATATATGCCCGGGCAATCCAATCAACTTTTATTCCTGTTCACTTCATTTTATCATTCAAAAAAAATCAATCCATGCTACCTTCGCTTTTGTAATAGGACAGGAACAAAGTAAAAAACACACTTTTACTAGGTGAGCAAGAGGAAATTTCTAATCTGGTATAATACCATAACAGTTTCATATCATTATGGAACCAGAGAAAAATATAATACCATGAAGCAGTTTTATGGTAACAGCGCCATATTGGCGGAAGAATTCATTCATTTATCTGAGGATTTAGTCAGAAAAATCACAGAAAACCTGAATAGAAACCTCAGGTTAACAGAAGAATCTACCAACGTAGAATAAAGCATTTTTCATAGTTGCGAGGGCGGTTGCTTAGCTGGTGCTGCCTTCGCTCGCTTTATACCTTAACATTCCATTCTATTCCGGAAGTGGCTCGCCAGGTTGAAATACAGTCTGGACAACCTCTCGTTTTATCGGATCCAATGATCTCAGGTACCTGTAAAGCGCTTTGAGTTCCATATCATCCATCCTCGAATATGATCCCCATGGCATAGGAGAAGTGGCATGAACACGTCCTGCCCGAAACCTCGAGATAAAAGCTTCCTCACTCCACCTGGCCATAACACCTGTTTCTTCATCAGGGGTAAGGTTAGGAGTAATGAAAGAATAGCCTTTAGATAAATTATCCGGTGGAAATGCCATCCCTCCTGCAAACCATTCACCTACAAAAGCTCCGGACTTGAGATCTCTCTCGGTGTGACAACCCACGCAATTGGCAACAATATTCGCCAGGTATTTTCCGTAAACAACTGAAGAATCAGGCTTGATTGATTTGGGTGGGGTGTTTTTAGGACCTTCAGGTTTGATCAGCCCAAAAGTGAGAAGCGCTTTACCCAGCATGGTATATTCCGATCTGGGCACTTCATTTCTTACCGGTTCCTGCGAACGTAGAAATGATATTAGTGCGATAACATCTTCATCACTCATTTCCTGAAAAGGCATAAATGGCATCAGCGCTCTCCCATCATGTGCAATGGCATATCTCATGGCTCTGGCAATCTGGCCATCGGTAAGGTTCCCAATCCCGGTTTCTTTATCTGGAGTGAGGTTTGGAGCCCTGAAGCTACCTGGAGGAATTTGAAGTTCCCATCCACCACTCAGTGGAAATTCAGCACCCTTATCTACCTCCTCCATTTTGTCCATAGGCATATGGCAGGAAGCACAATGGGCGGGACCATAAGCGAGGTATTTTCCTCTTGCAATCACTGCAGAGTCTGTACTGGCAGATAACTGAGGATATTCCTGATCATGAACGATATCATAACCAGTGTTGATGTAAATCAATAAACTAACAACAACCAGTACAATAATACTGAGAAGAATAAGGAGAATCTTTTTCATGTGTGTATAATTTTGATTTTAACTGTCACCGGTTCGCCGGCGCGATGGAATTCACATCATCCAAAACATCAACCAGTTAAGTCTTTTTAGCCTCTATATTATAACCGGTTAGTGTTCGCTAGATCATGCTCATTTCATGGATAGACGAGTGTTTAGCTGCTTGTGGAGCAGGTTAAGTTGAAAATAAACTCAATGGGTCCCAAAAAAATGTGCTGATACAGAAAGGTACTAAATATTTTTTAATTTATAATCAATTCTGCTTCTGGTCCAAAGCCCATTGGATTTTGACAGTGGATAAATTCTTAATCTCGAGACGATCTTCCTTTAGTCGAAATCCATTTTTCGTATAAAATTCCAGTGGAGAGGTGTAGGGCGACCCATCTGCTTTTTTATAATCATTATGGTCCACAACCCATCCGTTTAATACTGGATTTACATTTTTAGCCAGCGCAAGGAGCTTTGAGCCATAACCCAATCCCTGCAGTGTTGGGTCAAGAATCATTGCAAACCATCGTTCACTAGCCCTGTTGAAATGAGCCAGCCAGCCTTTCACTTTGTGTTGCTCATCAAGCATCAGCACATGAACTTTATCTGCCAGCCCTTCCAGATAATTTTCAAATTCCCCGAGATCATTGTAACTAATCCCTGTAGGATACTCGCTGTTCCAGATCTGAAATATTTCCTGCTTTTGTTGGCTGTTCAACTGCTGAGTTTGATAAAATTGGATCATACGTAGTAAGTTACATCAATTCATTAAATTCAAATAAGTAGCATCATAGGGTAGCAGGTTAAAATTGCAACACAGTCACAGATCAAATTTTAATAAACCGTTCCAAAATGCGTTGAAAGACTGACAGATCCTTTCCTATGACCTTGATATTACACGCTAATTCTTGATTTATTTCATTCATTAGTTTCGGGTTTTTATTTTGATCGCTCAGTTTCACCGATGCAGTATAAATACCGCTACCGTTTGGCACTTTTGATATGTGCTCTATCTCACCCTCCAAAACTCCATATTTTGTCCTTGGAAAATTTGATAGTTCTACCACTACTTTTGTTCCTGGCTTCACATGTATACTACTATTTACAGGAACACTTAATTCCACCCTGTAATCTTGTTCTTCAATGGGAAAAACAGTGAACAATGTTGACCCACTGATGATCTCTTTGTTAGTGCCGGAAAACTCTGGAAAAGAAACTACTCCGTCAACTTTCGATATGATGAGATGTTCAATTTTCCATTGCCTGATTTCTGTTAAAACCTGATTGATACTATTGTCAACAAGCACTTGTAGCCGATTAAGGATTTCATCATGTTCGGCTTTCAACTGTTCAATGGTATAAGTATGTGTATCAATGGATTCTTTGAGATCAATTATAGAATAATTAGTTTGTTCATAAAGGTCCTGATGGTTTAAGTACTCGAGCTGCACCTGCTCCATTTCTTGACTGGAAATCACTTTTTCAGACAGCAGTCTTTTATTTCTATTAACAATATTCTCGTAGATAGCGACTTTTTCCCTTAGCAGTTCTCTTCGACTCAATTGTGACTCATATTTCTTTTTAAGCCCCTCAATAATAGCCTTCTCAACCCTTATTTTCTCAATTAGAAGTGATGAGCTGACCTCTTGAGAGTATTGCATAACATTATGTTTGAGGTTATTGAAAGAAACCACTACATCTCCTAATTTATGGGTTTGGCCGTAGCTTTCAATTAAACTTTTAAGAGCATCGATAGATTGACTAGCGTCGGTAAGCATTTTCTCCACTTCAAGCATATATTCATAATCGGCAGATGATTGAAGCAACATTAATTTGTCTTTCGCTGAAACTGTATCTCCATCTGACACAAAAAGCTTTTCAATCTTAATGGTCTTTTTGGCGTATTCTATTTGAGGCGCATTTCTGGTAGTAATCACACCCGAAGTTGTAATGCTTGTAGGAAAGTTAATGAAGACACTGGAAGTGAGAATTACGGCCAAAACGCTAAAGACAAGAATATTTCCGTTCATGATTAACTTATTTGGCACACTTGATAGTACCTCCTCTATTTCTTCATGACGCACGGGTATTTTTGATTTATCAGTCATTATTTCCCAAGGTTAAGTTGCTCCTTTATTAACTTGTAATATATTCCTTCTCTTTCTACCAACTGCTGATGCGTTCCTGTTTCAGCTAATTGCCCATTGTGCAGGACTAAAATCTTATCAGCGTTGACCACTGTACTTAATCTATGCGCAATTATTATGGCTGTTTTCTTTCTTAGGAAAAGATCCAGATTGTTTGTAATCACGCGTTCATTTTCAGCATCTAATGCCGAAGTTGCTTCATCAAAAAGCAAAAAATCAGGGTTTTTATAGATGGATCTTGCAATCAGAATCCTTTGCTTTTGGCCGGTACTTATACCCAACCCTTCAGACCCTATTAGGGTATTATAAGACTGTGGTAGGGCAAATACGAATGAATCTAAATTGGCAATACGAATGGCTTCCAATAGTTTTTGATGATCTACATGATCGACCCCAAATGCAATATTATTTGCCACCGTATCATTGAAAATGCTTCCCTCCTGCATTACAGCGCCACAGTAGTTTCGCCAAACAAATGGAGTGATGTTCTTCATGTCATGCTGACCGACCTGAATGGTTCCCTCATAATTATCATAATATTTGAGTAATAGCTTCATGAGTGTGGTTTTACCACTGCCACTTGCACCGACGATGGCTACCTTTTCATTGTGACCAATATGAAAGCTAATGTCATTTAACACATTCTTATTGGTACCCGGGTATTTGAAAGACAAATTTTGAATCGAGATACCTGGGTTATCTGGTATTGCATTTAATACAATTGGTTGAGGTTCTTCCTTCAGATTGTGCACTTCAGATAGTCTCCGCAATGCAAGTACAGCATCTTGTACCTCTCTGGAGAATCTGATAAACTGTATGATAGGAGCATTCAGTTGTCCAACAATATAGGAAATAGCAAGCATCATTCCGAGAGTTATCTCTCCAGAAATAACAAGTTGAGCAGAAAATGCGGTAATTATTATATTGGTTACCTCATTAATAAAACCTGAACCAACATTTTGAAGCTGTTCAACTTTTAATGTTTGGAGTGATGTTTTAAAGAGTTTCACCTGAGTTTGTTCCCAACTCCATCTTTTAATCGTTTCAGCATTGTGCAATTTAATTTCCTGCATACCAGTGACCAGTTCAATCATTTTGCCTTGATCCTCTCCCATCTGTTCAAAGCGGCGATGGTCAATTACTTTTCGGCGTTTCAGGAAAACAATTACCCAAGTAAAATATAGCACACTCCCAAATAGAAAAATAAGAAGTATTTTGATGGAATAAATGGCAAGAACTATACTAAATATAATAAGATTGACCAGTGAGAATAAAATACTCAAAGAAGAATTGGTCAATAACCTTTCTATCCTCGAATGGTCATTTATTCTCTGGAGTAAGTCTCCGGTGACTCTTGCATCAAAGTACGCAATAGGAAGACTCATTAGTTTGATGAAGAAATCTGATACAAGCGATATATTTACTCTGGAACTTAAGTGTAACAATATCCAACCTCTCAAAACCTCAACTCCTGTTCTAGAGATATATAGTACCAACTGTGCTATCAGTACAAGATAAATAAAATCTATATCCTGATTAGTAATACCTGTATCTACGATGCTCTGGGTTAAAAACGGGAAGATCAGGGAAATGAGACTACTTGTGACAAGTCCTAATAAAAGCTGCCAGATAAACCTCTTGTATTTAGACAAATAGTTGCCAATATAACGTAAGTTAAATACCTGTTCTTCTTCATTTTCAAGTTGAAAAAACTTTCCGGTTGGCTCCAAAAAAAGACATATTCCTTTTATTCGAGGATCTGACTGCCCTGTCCATTTTTGTAGAAATTCATCTCTGGAATATTTCACCAACCCAAAAGCAGGATCGGAAATATAGAACTTTCCTCTCTTAATTTTATACAATACTACATAGTGATTTTCACCCCAATGAAGTATACATGGCAATGGGCTTTCTTCCAGGGTTTCAATATCAACTTTTGCTCCAAAGGTTCTAAAACCAAATAACTCAGCGGCCTTGCTAACATTTAACAAACTACTCCCAATTCTTGTAGTTTCTGAAACTGAACGTAATTTGCCTATTGGCACAGACTTGCCATAATATTTAAATATTATCTTCAGGCATGTTGGACCGCAATCTTTATTTTCAGATTGCCTATAGTTTGGAAATGTAAACACAGGGTTATACTTTTAACATCGCAAAAATTGGCGGCTAATTTAACAACACTCAACCAAAGATGTTTAGTAAAGATTTTATTGATTTCATCAACGATACCATAAAGTTGGGGCATAACGGTTTTTTAACCGATGCAATGAAACTCACAGCAGGATTTGACGCGACAATTAAGAACAAGCTTGATTTTACTCAGAAGGAGCTGTTTCAAGAGCCACTGATTTTCTCCCACATGCTAAATACCAAGAAGGAAATAACTTCGGAACAGTTGTTTGCAAAGTATTTCTTAAGTCAACAGGTAGACATACCAGTACAAAGCAATAAGCATGGCATCATTTACCTGCCAAAGATAGGACATCTTCATACCGATCAACCAAATTCAAAATTCATTGTTTCAAACAAAAATGGAGAATTAGATCTCCGCCAAAACAGCAGAGAAGTCAGTCACAAAATTTATCATTCGACTTATGTCACAGATCAGGTGGAGGTGCCGTTGTGTGGCATTCCATACATGTCGGAAGTTTATGGCGAGGAAGAGATCGCAAATTTTCAGGAAAAATCTCATGCGCTCGCCAGAGAACATATGAACAAGCTTATTGATGCCATCGAACTGATCAAAGAACATTTTGGGCTATATTATGAATGGTTTAAAACCTGCATATGTAGGATTCAAATCTTATACAATCCCAACCTATTTTCATTTGCTTTTGCAAAAACTTACGGCTTATCGGTTTTAAGTTCCCTGGAAGAGAGAAGCATAATTTTCTACCTTGAAGATGTTATCCATCAGTGCGCCCATAATATTTTTTTCGCGTCAACTTACTTTGAAAAACATGAATTATTCAACTGTAAGCCAGATGCCCATCTTTGTGATATATTTCCAATTGAAGATCAAAGGGAGATTTATGGTGTTTACCATGGCCTTTTCACTCAGTCATGTATCAGCATATTTTTTGACATATGTCTGGAGAAAAAAGCATTTAATGGTGTAAATGAATTAGAAATCAAAGCCAGGCTGTCAGATAATCTCAAACGATGGCAAAAAATACTGGAGATCTTTGAGACCAATCCAGAAGCGTTTTCAGCGTTAGGAAAGGAGCTGATTAATGAGTTTAAACTCATTTACACTAGGATGATGGAAAAGTATGCCGATCAAATTTTCCATTATGACACTTCTAATCAACCTTACATTTTCAATTTTAATAAATTTCTAGAGGCCAATTCTATTGAAACCAATCGTTAAATTCATTTGGATAATTTTTCTAATTATGCCTTCATTCAGGGTTAAATCACAGAATACAATTCCTCACCAATATAATTCCTTCGAAAAGATTGGCGCCATACCTTTTGATCCTGAGCTGGACGATCCAGGTTTTCAAATTTGTGACGAACTGAATATTCAGGAATATTATCAGGTAGGACCAAAATATAAGGAGGGGTTAAAATCTATTAAAGAATACTTATTACCGCAACTTGAGCATTTAAATGGATCTTGGCCTGAGCGTGGGCTAATAGTCATCCGTTTTGTGGTGAATTGCAATGGCATAGTTGGCAGATCAAGAATCACCATGTTTGACGAGCAATATAACCTCGTAGAAAATGATTACGCTTTCAATGAGGTACTTCGGACCGCCATACACAAAATGCAGGGATGGGAGCCCGGGAAATACCAGGGTAAAAATTATGACAGCTACCAGCTTATAAAATTACGTATTGAACAGCATGAAATTAGGGATATATTCTTTTAGTTATTTGATACTTATTGTCTTGGTGGGGTCTTGTAATAACAATAGAAACAGCCAAATATCGATCATGACTGATAAAGAAAGCGCAGGTGTCAATGAGTTGTCAGAGGCCTTACAAGGAACCTGGGAAAAAGATGAGTACTATAAATTAATATTAAAGTCTTTTCCGAATCATGATCAAGCCTGGAAAAGCAGATCAGTTGCTTACAACAAGAGGGGTCTGCTGAATGTGGGGTTTAAATACCTGGATAAAGCGGTAGAGTTAAACCCCCTGGAGCATCTTGGGTACAGAGGATATGTGAAATTGTATATGATGCATGATTATTTGGGTGCCCTGTCTGACTTTCACAGATATGAAAATTTAGTAAACGAAAAAATTCCTGTAGCCTGGGGAGAAGACTTATACAAACTGATGGGCTTATGTTATCTGTTGACTAATGATTTTGATAAAGCAGAGCATTACTTAAATCAGTCCATTACTTTAAACTCAGAACAATCGGGCATGAGTTGGGTTGAGCCCAGAACTTTTCTGTATTTAGCTATTGCCCAGCATAAAAACAACAAAACCATTGAAGCTGTGGCAACTCTAAAAAATGCAATGAAAGTTTTTCCTACAATGTCCAGCTATGCTTACTGGCTTGGAAAGCTTTCCTTGAGCACTGGTGATGTCAAAGCTGCTTTAAGATACGCAACGGAAGCTGAGCAATTATTCAAAAAATACAGGGACAATGCAAACCCATATTATGAAATTCCCTTTCAGCTATATCAATCGGACATCAAAGAATTACAAAATCTTATAAAATGAACCATTGTTGTCCTAAATGTAAATCTACTTCTCTTGCAGATAAGTCAAACAGACTGATCTGCAGAAATTGCAATTCAGCTTACCCAGTAATCAACAAGGTGCCATATTTTTTCAGAGATCCTGAAAAAGTACTAACAAGTACATTTATTGCCTATCAGAAATCTATCGCAAATACCAGCTCAATAAATAGCAGCATTCAAAACTCTCCCAGAAAGGATACTATCAAAAGCCATTACCAGACTGCAACAACTCAGCAGATCAATTTACTTGAGCAACTCAAAGCAAACATTAAGCCTTTCATTAATTTGGAAGACATTATCAACCATGAAGCACTCCGCTCTACAGAAGCACTTAGTTACGACATGAATTTCGACTATCTGAGAAGGGACTGGTCTGGAGAGCCATCATGCGAAAATGAAATCTCTGAAATAGTTGCTGCAGTAAATCGACAGCTCATCAACTGCAAGTTAAATACTCAAAATGCCCTGTTTCTTGGAGCAGGGGCCGGTAGGTATTTAAAAGAATTCAGCCTCCAGTTCGATACCATTGATGCCATTGACTATTCATTTACATTGGTCCATCTCTTTAATGAACTAAGGCATAGATCATTGGATTTATGCACCTTCAACTTAAAAAATATCAAATTAAACAATCAGGTTACTGAGCACTTCAAATTGCCCCAGGTACAAATTCCTGATTCTGTCTGTTATGTCGGTGGAGACGTTAATCAGCTACCATATAAAGAAGAGTCCTTCACTCATGTCATCTCCATATACTTCACTGATGTTCAGCCACTAAAAAACTGGTTTGACGAAGTAGCTAAATTAATAGCACCTGGGGGGTACTTTATTCATCTTGGCCCCTTACAATATCACTTTGATGACCTGAGTCAAATGTACACTCCTGAGGAGCTTGTGTCATTTTTTGAAAGTAAAGGGTTTTCATTAAATCATAATGAAAGTTTTGTGAGCTCTCATTACGGAACTAACCATAGCCTGGCATTGAAGTATTATGAAAACCTTGTATTTACTTTTCAAAAGGGAGTAAAAAGTCACAAACTGGATTCAGAGTCAGTGTTAAAAGTTAAAAATGGGCTAAAGTATCAAAAAGTAGGAGCAATAAACAACAATACGGTGCAAGATGAAGAGAAGGTACTCTTTCATCTTCCCAATAACGAGTGGGTCACCAGCTCTGAACTCATTTTAGAAATACTATCCAGGCTTGACAACTCAAAAAATATCGGCCTGATAATTGAAGACATCAATACCGAATTTAATTTGGAAATTCCTTTAAATAACGAAGTTTTTGAGCAACTGGAACATCTTTTAAAGACAGAAGTGGTAGAAATAAAATATTGATTGGAAAATTTGATTTTTTAACAAAAAAGATTGGACATAACGGTATTATTTTGGTATAATTGTCGCTCGGCGGACCCGAAAAGCCTTAAGAGAGTAGGGATTGTATTACTTTAAAACCAAACAAACCATTATGAAAAGTAAACTTTCAAAATTCAAAAGTTCTTTAGTAAAAAAAATGGAAAAACTGTCTGACGAAGATCTGTCTTTCGTTACTGGAGGTGTAGCTGCTCTAGACGCTGCTGCTGGAAGTTCCGGAAGTGGTTCTGGTTCCGGTTGTGATGCAGTTGTTGTTCACTGCTGCTACCCTGACATTGCTAAAGAATGTCACTAAAGTACTATCTGTCTTTTAATTTAAAAGACATTTAATGGAAAGGTTAATACGTTATTCGTATTAACCTTTCATGTTTCATAACATCATTAACCATGAATATATATACTTTTCTAAACAACGTAGAATCATCAGGTGACCTTCAATTCACCAACAATTTAATAGACAGGGTATCATTTAAATGTGCTCCTGACCTTTCCACCAGACTAGCTGCGGAAATTGAAATTCAGATAAAAAAAAGATTCCTTCACATTGTTGAGTTAGAAAAAAAAGTGGCCATTGAAGCGGGCTTAACGTCCAATGCCCAGGACTTCATTGACAAGATTAGCAATACTGATGAATGGAAAGAATATTTTTTCGAGGAGTATCCGGTGCTTAGTATTTATTATGATAAGGCCTACAAGAAAATTAAAGCATTAATCACTGAATTATTTCTTAGACTTGAAAATGATTATTCCTTATTAGGGTTTACCCACGAAATAACCTTACTGTCAATTCAATTGGGTGAAGGAGATTTCCATGCAGGTAAATCTACTTGTCAACTCGAATTTTCGGGTGAACAAATGGTTTATTACAAACCTCGATCCCTAAAAATTGACATACTCACTACAAACCTTCTGCAGGAATACGAAAGCAAAATAGGAAAAGAGTTATTCTATCCTGTTAAGAATATTGACAGGGGGGCTTATGGATGGTCTATTGGGGTGGACAAAAAGTTGCCATTTTTAAGCCAACAGGACGTTGCAAATTACTATCAGGCAGTTGGCTATTTTCTTGCTATTGCACACGCACTGAAAATTGAAGACATTATCCATGACAACATTATACCAGTAGGTGGGAGATTGTCACTTATAGATTTGGAATGTGTAGCATGTGTATCAATACCTTTTAATAAAGAACTACTGCATAATGCAAGCACTGATGCCGGTCACATCTATAGAGAGTCAATAATCAAATCTGGGATCGTACCAAGAAACACATTTGAAGGCTTCAAACAAGACGGAGAAAGCGATGCAGTACTGAGTTTTCTCCCAAAAAGAAGGGTCTCATGGCAGAAAGACAAGTACATATCTTCAACTGAATCACACATTCCAGTGCTAAATGGCGTACATCAGCCAATTAAAAAATACTATCCAGAATTTCTTGCCAGCTTTGAAGAAGGTTATCTACTGCTACAAAATCAAAAAGAATGGCTATTGAAGTTTGTAGATTTACTAGCGGAAAATGAAATAAAAACCAGAATTATATGGAGAGCTACAAGAATATATGAAAAAATTCTTCAGGAAGGATTTACATATGAAAGGCTCAATAATGTTGAAGCTTACAATGACCTTCTCGATAAACTACATTCTGCACGACGGGCCGGATTCCCTGAGGAAATTACTCACCAGGAAATTGAACAGTTAAAAGATTTTGACATTCCGTATTTCCAAAAGGTGGTAGGAAAAAACGAAGTGTTGCTACATGATGGTAGATCAGTGGGAATTAAATATGCATCAGAAAATGATGTGCGGCAAGTGAAGAAAAGGATAAACAGTCTTTGTGAAACAGATCTGCAAAACCAAAAGCATATCCTTGTAAATTCACTAAAAGTATTTGATGAGATTGAATTTAAATATCATTCACTCCCATGGCATAATCAAACCGACAAAAAACAGATTACGTCACATTTAAAGGAAATTCTTATTAGCAACCTACATGCAGAGACTGGCAAATACTCCTATCTGGAGCTTTATACTAATGCCAATAACGCCTGGAGATTAGGACCAATTGGACCTGGTTTAAGCTCAGGCACAGATGGAGTTGCAATAGTGTTCGGAATAGATGGTATAGTTAATCAAGATGAGGGTTTGCAGAACACTGCCAGAGACATAGCCCTTTACAACAGAAGTATACTACTAGAGAAAGCTAAAAATCTTGAAAATTTTGCTGCAGCTGGGCACTACTTATTTAGTCCATTTCAATTTCCACTAAGTGTTGTATACTCCAATGAGTATCTCAAATCACTCGGCATCCTAAGTGAGGGGTTTGATGAAGAATTACATAAGGTCGTCTGCCAATACCTCAAATCATACTACACGAAAGACACTACCTTTGATTTTCTCATTGGAATATGTGGCGCTGTATTTCTTTATTATCAACTCTATCTAAAATATCAAAAGGAACAGTTTAGAGATATTGTAGAAATGGCCGCATCCTTCCTAAGGAGTAAAGCTATTGAGGAAAATGGCCTGGTTTATTTTGAAACGGAGAAATTTTACAGATTGGGTGGATTTTCTCATGGTACATCCTCATATGCCCTCGCTTTTTTGATGGCCCATAGACTTAGCGGCGACTCACAACACTACGAATATTTTGAAAAATCATTACGGTATGACAGATCATTGTTTCTCCCTGATCAAAATGCCTTCAAGGACAATCGATACCCGGAGCAAGAGATCGCAACACACGCATATGCACATGGCTCAGGAGGTATAGGTTTATCTCGGGTACTGATTGCTCAATATGAACCTGAATATGCAGGGATCAAGGAGGAACTTGAAATCTGTAAAACAAACCTTGACAGAGTCATTAATGATAAATCCATACATTCTGTTATTGGAGGGTATTCAGGTAATTTCGAAATACTAAAATCAATTAATAACTATCTGAATAGGGATAATAAGTACCTGGATCAAATCCTTGACAAGAAAATTGAAAGTATAGAATCCGGAGAGATCTCATTAGTTAAGGAAAAGAACCACCTTCATTTGTTTTTTAATCAAGGTATTGCCGGACTTTTATATGCCATTCATAGAAATAGGAATCTTTCTAAAATACCTTCGGTGCTAACATTAGACATTGATACATCACATCATAAATATTTGTATGGACGCTGAAAAATTTCCTTTTGACAAGCTCGGTGATTTTAAAGGAAAAATATGTGAAAGAAACTGGTCCAATGGGCGAATGGAGTTATTAATAAGGACCATAGATCATCTTTTGAAGATACCAATGACGCAATTATGGGGTGAGAGCTATTTCAAATTTGATGACCAAATGGTGTTTTTCAACATCAAACATTCAAAGGATCACCTAAGGCATACACGTATTGTTATAACCGAATTCAAAATGGGTTTTTGGAATTGTTTTATGGTAGACTCATTGGAGTATCACCAAAAACATAATCAAATGAGTGCGCCAGAATTGCTGGATTTGTATCTGGATACAATTCTAACAGGAAAGTTCACCAAAACGCTGTGGTATAATTCTAAAGGAAAGGGCATTCTTTGTAAATATGGGTTTGATGATAACCGGTTAAAAGCCAGGTATTATTCAAACCTTTGGATCAGATTACTCAAAAGTATTGGTTTAATGAGAATATTTAGAAAAGAAGTTTACAGGTACATATCATTTTATTGATCCTATGGTAGATATTAAAAACATATCCAAAGTGGGTTTTGGAACTCATCATTTTGACCCTGCCGATACGGAAGATGTTGAATCGATTCTCTATGCTATTAATAATGGTGTAAATTTAATAGACACTAGTTCCAATTATGGTAGTAGTGCTGTTGAAAAAGGATTGGGAGAAATACTGAATTCTTTTGATAGAGACAAATTATTCATAACTACAAAAGCCGGACTAATCAGTGGTGATAACCTCACACTATCCAACAAGTTGAATGCATCCATCAGATCTGGGTTTATCAAAATATCCCAAAATCAATTTTATAGTATCCATCCAGACTACATAAGACATCAGATCGAAATCTCCCTGCAAAGGTTGAAGTCCGATTACATCGACGGATTCTTTTTGCATAATCCGGAGTATTTATTTACCTACGTGCCAAATCTTTCATCAGATGACTACTATCATCAAATCAACCAGGCGTTTTCAGTATTGGAGGATATGACCAAAGAAGGAAAAGTTAGATATTATGGGCTGAGTGAGAGCTCTGGTTTAACGAGTATTAAGCAAATAACACAGTTGTCAAATGAAAGTTCGTCTGGGAATAACTTTAGATTAATTCAGTTTCCATACAATATCCTGGAAGATTATCCATCCAAACCTGATCCCATTTCCAATAATCCACTATCCCATGAAATGTATGGAAAAAATTTGATCAGGTTTAGCAATCGACCGCTAACCATCAGGGAAAATAATAATACCTATTTGCTGGCCAATGCAGCGGCATCAGTTAACGAGGAGCAAATACTTGAATCCTTAGATCAGGTTTTCACACTGGCAGAGGAGCATTTACCTAAAGATAAGGAACTCACCGACTACAAAGATTTTGTGTTCCTATACGTAAATTATGCCAAGTTGGATGATGATAAGTTTTTCCAAAAGTTTTATGACAGTTACTTCATACAGACCTTAAGAAACATTGTACCTGCAAAAATTGTTGAAGACCATCGGATTCAATTATCAAAATTAAAATCCCTGATAATATCATTTATAAAGCACAAAAGGCACGAAAAAACAGTTCAATTCTTACGTGAAAAGGGGTTTGAGCATATACTTGAAAACCCTACACTTACACAATACTTAATAGGGCAGTATCTCGCCAATAAAAATATCGATCACGTTTTACTGGGAATGAGAAGAAAAAAATATGTTGACGATATTCTCCCTATCCTTTTAAATTAAATTTTACCCACTAACAGCCATGAGAATTACAGCTATTTTAATCTGCCAGTTAATATTTCTTTCTGGGGTATCTCAGAAAATAACATATAATCCAAATATCAAGGCTGAAGGTGATTACCTTTTGATTCGGACAGTTTTTGAAAGTTACCTATTATCAAAGCCAGATAGCTTGTATGATAACCCATACTGGATTGCTGAAGAAAAGGCTCAGTACAAACAATTTGATTTACTGGAAGGAGAATTTCAACCATCATTGTATATGGGATTTCCGGTACATGTATTAAGTATCGGTGAACAAAAAAAAGATAGATACAGGCTCAAAGCACAGTTTTCATATGTGCAACAAAATGGTTCTTTGTATGTTTTGGCGATAGTAAATTATGACTTTATAAAAGTTAATCAGGAATTTAAAATATCAAATGCCTTGTTGGAAAACCGCAAAGCCTGGAAACATAATAAAGTTGGAAATATCAATTACTATCATCCACACGAAATTAGTTTTGACATCATTAAGGCTAAGGAATTTATCAAAGAATTGAATAGCCTGAGTCAAAAAATGCAACTTACAATTCCAGAGGTAGACTACTACTATGCTGATTCATTCAACGAAATTCAAAGATTAAGAGGAATAGATTTCTTTTTAGGAGAAGGCGGACCACTGAATCCGACAGGAAGAGCGATAGAAAATTCGATCTTTGCAGCAGGTTTAGGTGAAAACTATTTACATGAAGGAATTCATGTCCTACTTTATACCAATTTTGGCAAAATTCACAATTTTGTAGATGAAGGTATTGCTACCTATTTTGGTGGTAGCAGAGGAAAAAACTTTCAATGGCATTGTGAGAACCTTTATACTTATTGTCAAACAAACTCTGGTGTGAACTTTTCCAACATATTTCAATACAAGCAAATTGACAATTTTACTTCTATCCAAAGAGTTGTTGCTGCATTATTTTTTAAATCCATACTAGAAAAAGGTGGATGGCCTTTAGCCATAAAAATGATACGGAATGTTCGAACAGATGAAGAATATTCAAAATTCATAAGCCTACATCTGGGGATAGAACAACAAAAATTTGGTGACTTCATTATGTTGCAGCTGAAATCGTATGAGTAAGTTTATCTTTACCTAAAATAATAAGTGAACCTTCGCACGGAATTATTAAAAGAGCATTCTAAAACCCAGGCTGTAAGAATTGCTGATTACATCGGATCTGACAGTGATAAGTTTGCTTTATTGATGCAACTTTTCTTATCGGACGACTACCGAGTCACTCAACGTGCATCATGGGTAGTAAGTCATTGTGCCGATCGATACCCACATTTAATTCAACCCTACTTGTCGCAACTGATCGCTAACCTAAGGAATAATGTGCATGTAGCTGTCCGTCGGAATACCGTAAGAATATTACAAGACATTAGTATTCCGGATCAATTAATTGGAGAAACTGCAGACATCTGTTTTCAATTTCTGGAATCAAGAGATGAACCGGTGGCAGTAAAAGTCTTTGCCATGACCATACTGGGAAACATCTGTGATAAAATTCCTGAACTCAAAAATGAATTGGCGCTGATCATTGAGGATCAACTACCTTATGCCAGTGCAGGATATAAAAGCAGGGCAAAAAAAGTCCTGAAAAAAATCAGGAATTAGATCCAGACACACTAAAAATACACATAAAACGGCACCCATCCACTATCCGGATCATTACCAGCCATATCTAATCCAGCGAAAATTTCCCACTCATGTGTTGCGTTCTGGCCATGATAGGTTCCATTTGCATCTGATGGTAATTCAATATCAACAGTCCAGTCATATTGTTGATTGGCTTCCAGGGTTAGCTCCCCTGTTACCATTTGCTCTCCGGAATTATAGGTTTCTATGGTATTGTGAACATCCTCACGATAACTTCTGATGTTTCCCCCTTCATCCCTTGCCAAATCAATGTCTCTGGCGATCACCTCCTCGCGGGCTCTTACGATGAGGTAAACTTTTCTCACCTTGCAATCCGCATCTTTCACCTGGCAGTGAATATGAACCTTAATTGGTTTATTGCCATCATTGTATTCCTCCTCAAAAGAAACAGTTACCTCGGCTGCCCCGCCGGTTATAAAATTTTTAGCTTGTTTGAGCTTATCAAATATCCCCATGATCAACTTTAATGATTAAATATTCAACTTATAAAAATCCGTTCGCTTGTCTTCAAAATATCCTCTTTCATGAAGTTTAAAGCCAAACTTTAGCAAAACTTTTCTGGACTGTGGGTTATCAGGATCCACCAACCCATACAATTCTCGTATTCCGCCCAACTGACCCGCATAGTTGATCATAGCCTCCAGCATCTCTGTGGCGTATCCATTTCCCCAGTGCTCAGGCAAAAGGGCATAACCAACCTCCGCCTTGCCCTTCTCCATAAAATCGAATTTTGCCAGTCCAACAAATGAATGATCATCGTTTTTCCAGACCCCAAAAAAACCATAGGCATACTTCAATCGATTAGTCATTAGCACTTTTTCGAATTTTTCCTGAGCTGCCTCCCCCTTTAGAGGTCCATCACCAATATATCTCATCACTACGGGGTTAGAAATATGCTTGTAGTAATCTTCCCAGTCGTCTTCACCGAATTTTCTATACACGAGCCTCTCCGATTTCATGGCCGGCATGATACCAACCTTGGTGAGAAAATTACCTACTTTTTGCTTCATGATCACATTGTGTGGAACAGTGTTTTAAAATAAACATTCCAATCTGAAATTCCATAACAATATCCGATCAATTGCTGTATTAGCAAGAATTAACATTTCAATGTAATCTGCACTTCATTTTAACGCTATTTCGCAACTTTTAACATTCGTTGATATCTCTTCACCAATTTTAACAGCCCGTTAACCTCATTTAAGATAAACCACTCCGGTACCAGGCAACCTTTCCCGTATTGTTGCAAAAAACTCATCAAGAAAATGAAAAAACTGATACTATTAATTGGCACCCTGGCAACAGTATTTGTAATCAATGCTCAGGAACGTAATGAAGGTAAAGTAACCTATAAGGAAACCATGCAACTGGAGCTGGATTTCGATGATCGCCCTGAAATGCAAAGCATGAAAGCCATGATCCCCACCTCAAGGTCATTCAACAAAGAACTCGTTTTTAAGGAAGGCAAATCCATCTACCGAAACGGCGCAGATGACGAAGAAGAGTCTGGAGATATTAACATTGGGGGTAACTCAGAATCCGCTGGTCTGCAATTGAACATCAAAATTGACCGCCCAAATCATGTCATTTTTCAGGATTGGCAAAATGAAAAAGTAATCCAGAAGAGAGACTTCATGGGCAGGACTTTTCTGATTGATGGCACAACGGCCAAAAAATGGAAGATTACCTCAGAAGAAAAGGAAATTGCCGGATACACCTGCCAGAAAGCTATACTGGATGACACAGTGCTGATCGAAGCGTGGTTCACTAAGGAAATCCCGGTATTTTCTGGTCCGGAAGCTTATGGTAAATTACCAGGACTCATTTTGGAACTGGTGGATACTGAAAGAAACCGGGTAATCACCGCCACCAATATTTCATTCGAAGAAATTAATGAAAAACTGACCCCTCCCACAAAAGGTAAACGAGTTACTGCTGAGAAGTTCATGGAGATAGCGGAGCAAAAACTGCAGGAAATGAGAGAAGAATATGGAGGAAAGGGAAATATGATCATGATTAAAGAAGAGCACTAATCATGAGCAAGTTCATCATTACCGCATGTTTCCTGTGCAGCCTGCTGGAGGTTTATGCCCAAAAACCAGCGCTGCACGGGCGACTGCAAAGCACCGAAGGTGATGCGCTTCCCGGGGCAACCATTGTGCTACTTACAAAAGATTCAACAATGCACAGTTTCACTGTTTCGGACTATGAAGGACATTTCCGCTTAAAAAATGTTTCTTCGGGTGATTACATCCTGCAGGTCACCTTTGTTGGTTATGCTTCCCTTAGAAAAGAAATCTCTATCACTCAGGAGCAAACCGATCTGGGTGTGTTACAATTGCAACCAAAAAATGAAGTCCTGGATGATGTGGTAATTGAAGCTGAAAGAATTCCCATTCAGATCAAAGATGATACTATTCAATATAATGCGGCAGCATTTAAAACCAGGCCAAATGCTACGGTGGAAGACTTATTGAAAAAGCTACCTGGTGTGGAAGTTCAGGATGACGGAACCATCAAAGCACAGGGAGAAACTGTAGACAAGGTATTAGTGGATGGTAAGGAGTTCTTTGGTGATGACCCTCAAATTGCCACAAAAAATCTCCCGGCTGATGCACTCGACAATGTTCAGGTTTTCGACAGGCTTTCGGACATGGCTCAGTTCACCGGAATAGATGATGGGCAAAGGAACAAAACAATCAACTTATCACTAAAGGAAGATAAAAAGAATGGGATGTTTGGCAGGATAAACGCAGGATACGGTAATGAAGGCCAGTACAATGGCAAAGCCAGCATTAATCAATTCACAAAATCAAAACAGTTTTCATTAATTGCTGCGGCAAACAACATCAATGAACAAAACTTCTCTATTGATGATTACATTAACCTGTCCGGAGGAATCCAAAATTTCATCTCTGGAGGAACCATGGAAATCAACATTGATGAAGGTATTGGTTCTGCCTTGGGCATGCAAAACCGAGGAATCCGGGATGTATGGTCCGGCGGGATAAACTACAATAAGGACGTCAACAGTAAAACCGAAGTTGGCATCAATTACTTCTACAATCGAATGAACAATAACCTCGACCTTCAATCGGATCGGCAAACTTTTTCTGGAGGTGACATTTTTGAAAGCGACAGACTGCTAAGCGAACAATCAATTTATAGCAACCACAGTTTAAGCACTCTAATGAAATTTAAACCCAATGAAAAGGAAGACCTTACCTTTCGATCTGCCTTGAAATTAAATCATCAGGACATTTCCAACATAGAAGGAAAGAGTTCCAGAGATGCCAACGGCGAGCAGCTTAATGAAACCGATACAGAAGTCGATAACAATGGGGCAAATGTAGACTTCAACGGTAGCCTGCTTTATCGACGAAAATTTCAGAAGAAAGGAAGAAGCATGACCTCCAGGTTGGCACTTGCAAGAAATTCATCTGATCAGGATACCCGGCTTGGTGCAGAAAGTATATTTTACGAACCCGATACTGTACTCCGTGAATTCATCAATCAAAACCAAATTGACAACAATGTGAGAAATACATGGGGAATCGGCATTACATATACTGAGCCATTGTGGAAAGGGAAATACCTTCAGGTTAATTATGATGGTCAGAATTACACCAATGATAGCCACAAGGACTTTTATGATCTGTTAAGAGACCGGGAAGACCCTGTTTTCAATGAACTGCTAAGCACTCAATTTGAATCGGATTATCTGTATCATAAGGGTGGACTGAGGTTGATGTCCTCTTCTAAAAATGAAAATTTGATTTTTTCTTTACAGACCCAGTCGTCAACTTTAATTGGTAATTCCATTCGGCTTTCCGAAACAATTCAACGATCATTCTTCAATTGGTTGCCAGGCCTGAGGTATTCGAGAAGCTTCAGGGCTGGCAACAGGCTTGAATTAAACTACCGCACCAGTGTAAATGAACCTACTTTAAGTCAATTGCAACCGGTAGTGAATAACACGGATCCATTGTTCATTTTTAATGGAAATCCAGCATTAAAGCCTGAATATCGTCACAATCTTGGTTTCAGATACATGTTCTACGATCAGTTCTCGTTTACCAACCTGTTTTTGAGCTCAAGGTTTAGCTTCACCGAAAACAAAATCAATAACTCCACCACCATCGATGAAACTCTGCGCCAAATTGTGACCCCAGTCAATGTGAAGAATGATTTACTTTGGAATTCGAATGTATCATTTAGCACACCGATAAGGCCGCTCAAGACCAAAATCAGTTTATCTTATGACAATGTCTGGAATCGAGGAATTGTACCAATCAATGGCATAGATAATTTTGTCACAAGAACCAATCAGGATTTTAACTTCAGGATTGAGAACCGGAAGAAAAAAGTAATTGAT
This sequence comes from Cyclobacteriaceae bacterium, assembly GCA_965243755.1. Lineage (GTDB taxonomy): Bacteria > Bacteroidota > Bacteroidia > Cytophagales > Cyclobacteriaceae > JANSWY01. The sequence goes on along the minus strand of CBDEVW010000004.1, from coordinate 381,188 downwards.
TTGGCTGTAGGCAGCAGATTCAACTGGAACCAGACACACTATTCTCGCAATAATGCACTAAATCAAAAATTTACCAGACGAACATTATTTGCATCTCTTACCCTGGATTTATTTAAGAAGTGGAGCATTGGAGGAGATTTCAAAGAGATCAGCTATCGTGGCAGATCGTTTAGTAACAACGAAAGCTTCCCGTTACTCACAGCTTCTATTAGCAGGAGTTTCCTGAAATTTGACAAGGGGCTGTTAACATTGTACGCATATGACCTTCTTGGAAGAAACCGAGGTATCAACAGAAGTAGTGAATTCAATTACATTGAAGACGAAAGGGTCAATGTACTTGGCAGATATGTGATGTTGAGCTTTACATATGCTCTTTCGGCGTTTAAACGCTAGATAAGTAAACAGTGGAGCCTCTGACATAAAATCAAGAGGCTCCACTGTCTCTATTCATATTTAAGTGAATCTGAAGGGTTATTGGAAGAAACTTTACCTGTTTGAAACAATATGGTGAAAGCACTGATGACCAAAAGTCCCAAAGCAGCAATCATTAAGGTGATCCAGGTCACTTCCACATGGTAAGCATAGTTCATCAACCATTGATTCAGCATCCAGTAACCCAGTGGTAAACCTATCAATATGGCAATAGATACGATGAGAAGAAACTCTTTCCCTATACTGGAAATAAGATCTGCTAATCTGGCACCCAAAACCTTCCTGATGGCAATTTCTTTGGTTTTACGATTCATGGTGATCAACACCAGCCCATATAGTCCAAGTAACGCAATGATGATGGCCATGGCTGTAAATAGCTGGGCAATTTGCTTGACCGTATGGTCCGCAACATATTGCCTGTTGTAATAATCATCAAGGAAAAAATAGTCCAGGTAGTTTCCAGGATAAAAACTGATGAATATTTCCTGAATGGCCGATATTTCCTGTGCGGTGGCCTCATCATTAAATTTGACAGAATAGTAATGATCTGTGCCGTAATATGGTAAAAACATTATTGGCTCAATTCCTCTGTGGAGTGACATTTGGTGGAAATCATCCACTACCCCAACAATCTCCCAGGAGCGCCCCCAGAATTTAAGTTTTTTTCCTACTGCTTCTTCAGCATTCAAAAACCCATACTGCTTCAATGAAGCATTGTTGATCATGATGGTATTGATTGCATTGGGGTCCAGACCATGGTCCCGGGTCTCCAGGAAGCGTCCTGCGATCAGGTTGATTTCATATTGCTTAAAGAATTCATGGTCTACCTGAATAAAGTTGGAAGTAAGATTGCTGACATCCGGGTTGGCGGCAGATTGGATTTGAAAGGTTCGACCCAACTGCTGGCTAAATATCCTGCTGGAAGAAGTAACCGATTTCACACCAGACACCTTCAGCAACTCGTGCTTAAACTCATCAAAGTTTTCGATATAAGTACTATCCCATGGAGTCATTGATGGGCCGTAAAGCACCAGCGTATTATCAAGGTCCATTCCCAGATCCCTGTTTTGCATAAATGATATCTGCCTGTAAATGGTCAGAGATCCTATAATCATGAGAATTGTCGCCACAAATTGGAATACAACCAATCCTTTCCGAAGATTGATAGCAGAATGTCCAATGCCATATCTTCCCCTGATCACCTCCTGAATTTTAAATCGTCCCAATACCAGTGAAGGATACCAACTGATCAGCACAAGGCAGCCGATGAATACTGCGATAAATACCAACGGGAATGGTAAGCCAAAAACTACTGTTTCCCACAGGATGGCCAATTCAATAGGCAACCTGGTAAGGTCCGCATAATATCCCTGAACAGACCATACCAATATCAGGGCAACCAGCAGTGCCAACCCATTGATCAGGAATGATTCCGCAAATGACTGTAGCAGCACTTGTTTTTTTAATGCGCCAAGCGTTTTTCTCAACCCTATTTCTTTGGCCCTTTCGGACGCCCTGCTAGTGCTAAGGTTGACAAAATTGATCCAGGCAATCAACAAAATGAAAATGGCCACACCAAACATTAACCACACGACCTTTCCGTCAGAAGTTTGTCCTATTTCATATTCAAAATCAGAATAAAGGTGAGCTTCGGAAAGTGGTTGCAAATAAAATCGTTCTTCCCCACCAGATACTTCTCCATTCTTGAAGTATTTTTCATTGAAAGCAGCCAGTTTATGATTCACCAATTCAGGACTACTACCATTGGAAAGTTTTACATAGTGGTAAAAATCAGACCAGTCCCAGCTTGAATTTGCATATCCATCAGACTGCTTAATCATGGTTTCAAATGACACCAGTACCTCAAACTGAAGGTGAGAATTAACCGGGACATCTTTCAAAATTCCCGATATTCGCAAGGATCGATTGCCAGTTCTGGTGATTGTTTTACCTACCAGATCGGCCAGGCTTTCCCCTTCAGCCAAAAATCTGGTAGCGTATGAGGCAGTAAGGACCACCTCATTTGGTTCTTCCAGCAACTTACCTGACGCTGAATGGATGACCGGAAAATCAAAAAATTCTAAAAAATACTGATCAGCAAAAAAAATCTGGTTGACCATGAACACCTCATCTCCCAACTTAAAGTAATCACGCCCACCTGTGGTTAGCCGTGTATGTGCAACTACTTCTGGAAATTGCTGTTCCATTGTTGGTCCAATCAGGGGATAAGTAATCGTACCATGCTGGATAAGGTTCCCTTGCTGATACCTGTCATTGATCACCCTGTAAATCCGATCCTTGTCGGAATGAAACCGATCAAAGCTGGTTTCATAAAAAACATATTGCAGCAACAGTAAACATGATGCAAAGCCGGCAACCAGCCCAACCATATTGATGGCTGCAAATAATTTGTGTCTTTTGATATCTCTCCATGACACTTTGAGGTAATTTGAAAATAAGTCCATTGTTATGTGAGTTTTTGAGTTTAATGACCCTCTTAAGCGACGATACCTTAAGTAAGCAATTGCGTTTAAAAAGTATTTGAACTGTGCTTTTCTCAGTCCATGATGATGAACATCTAACTGAAAGAGCTCCTCCAGATCGCCAGCGACACTTTCCCAAAGCGTTTTATTGATCAGCCTGGTGAGTATCCAGGCCAGTATTTTGGGTGGATGCTGTGGCATTATTGATTAAAGGCTATGTGAGGAATATTGCTCCAGAGCTTTTCTCTTAGACCTTTACTGCGCTCCAGTGCTTGCTGCCCTTCGGTTGTCACCCGAAATAATAATTTGCGCTTACCCCCTCTTTCTTTAGTGGGTTCGCTAAACCTTGATTCAAGAAACCCTTTTTCCTGCAGCCGCTGCAATACATTGTGCACCGTACTTATAGTGATCTTTCGGTTGGCCTGTGATTCAATTTCTGCCTTCACTGCCACTCCATAAGCATTGTCGTAGAGACTTGCCACTATTAAAAGAGCGATTTCCTCCAGTTCTCCTAAATGAGTTCCTTTCATATTAATATTATTTCGACAAATGCGAATTTAATATATTTTTCGTAAATGTCGAAATAATAAAAAGGTTTGCTCCAAATACCCTTCTTCTTTGATATTAGAATGATGCCCTTGATCCCATCAGAACACCACCCCATAGATTGTCCAAACTCGTCTGTATCAAGGCTATTCCATCTCCCATATTTATTCCTTACTTTTGCTCCCGAAATTTCAGTGATAAAATAAGCTTATGTATACCATACACAGTATTCAGCACCTTGGTGTAGGTGTCCCAAACCATGAGAAAGCCTGGAAATGGTACCGGAATTTTTTTGGTATGAATATCCCGTTTTTCAATGATGAAGCACCTGCTCCATTGATGGACATTTACACAAACAATGAAACCATTACTAAAAGGGCTGCCATGATCATGAACCTGAAGGGCGGGCTGGCCATGGAGGTAGTGTGCCCTACATCATTCGAGGCTTCATTTCCTAAACAGGAATTGCAGCTTGGTGATCTTGGGATTTTTATTGGTATGGTGAAGGCACCAAATGTGCAAAAAGCGTATGATTACTTCAAAGCCAATGGTGCCGATCTTATTTCTGAAATGACCAAGCTGCCCAATGGATGGGATACCTTTTATGTTAAAGATCCTCAGGGACTATACTTTCAGGTCATCCCTGGTGACAAGTGGTTTACAAATTACAAATCAGTAACCGGGGGTATTGTTGGGTGCTCTATTGGTGTCACCGATATTGATGCCAGCCGAAAGCTTTACAGTGATATTCTCGGGTACGATGAAGTAATTTATGATCAGAGTGAAGCATTTGAAGACTGGAGAGATTTGAAAGGTGGAGATGGCAGATATAGAAGGGTTTTACTCAAACAATCTAACCCATCTGGCGGAGGATTCTCCAGACTGGCCGGCGACTCATACATTGAACTTGTGCAGGACCTGACGGGCCGTAAACCAGTGAAAGATTATGAAGGCAGGATCTGGGGAGATGTTGGTTTCGTACACCTTGGGTTTGATGTAAGAGGTATGAAAGCGCTTGGCGAAAAACTTGAAAAAGAGGGATTTGGATTTACCTGCGACACAAAAGATGTATTGAGCATGGGTGAATCCACCAAAGTTCATTGCACTTACATTGAAGATCCGGATGGTTGTCTCATTGAGTTGATAGAAGTCTATAAAATTCCGATAGTTGAGAAATGGGGAATTTTCCTGAATGTGGAAAAAAGAAGACCAGACCAGCCACTACCCAACTGGATGTTAAAAGCATTGCGGTTTAGCAGAGTAAAAGACTAAAGCCGTTCATATAATATTATTTTATTAATGATAAGTCTCATCTTATTTTGGAATTGTATTTAACCAAAATAAGATGAGACATTTCTTTATTACCTCCCTGGCCCTAATTGGTTTTCACCTGAATGCCCAAAACCTCACTGCCGAAGAAAAGGAGGTCATGGTACCAATCCAACAATTATTTCAGGCCATGAATGATGCAGACAGCAGCAAAATCCGAAGTGCCTTTCATCCTGATGCCGCGATGTTCACCACCATAGTTAAAAATGACACTACAAAATTAATTACAGGCACCATAGATCAATTTGTAAACGCCATAGGCAAAGCTCAGCCTGGGATGCTGGAGGAAAAGATCTGGGACTTTGATATTAAAATTGACACTCCCCTGGCGCAGGTGTGGTGTCAGTATGCACTGTATGTAAACGGACAATTCCACCATTGCGGAGTAGATGCCTTCCATCTGATATTCACCGATGAGGGTTGGAAAATATTTGAAATTGCCGATACCAGAAGAACCAAAAACTGCGAAGAACCTCCAAATTAAGTCACTTAACAACCGGTTAACAAAAGTTATAAAGTCATTAACATTTGTTTGAAAATCATTAACACATTCGGGAAGTTCAATGACATAAGTTTGACCAAAAACAATCAAACTTATGAAATATCTTATCGTAATCCTGATCGTACCATTTGTCACTCCACTATTTGCTCAACCTTACAATCAGGAATGGGTAGCCAAAACAGGTGATGTCATGCTTTTAGGGCCCGTTACCACTAAAAGGCTTAAGCAAAAACCATTTAAGGACTGGTACAATAAAAACTATCAATCTTATTTACCCGATAAGGAGATTATTGAACAACTAAGCCTGAATTTCAGCTCAGTAGATTCCATTAAAATCTTCATGGGTACCTGGTGTGGGGATAGCAAGCAAGGTGTTCCGGAAATGATTAAAGTCCTGAATCAGTTACAATTTGACAAGAATCTGGTTTCAATTATCGCAGTAAACCGATCATTTAACGCATACAAACAAAGCCCGGGAGGAGAAGAAAAAGGCCTGAATATACATCGTGTTCCTACCATGATTTTATATTCCAAAGGACTGGAAGGAGGGCGCATTGTTGAGTCGCCTAAAGTCAGCTGGGAAGCCGATCTGAAAGAAATTTTAGATGGAAATTATGAACCCAATTATGCCGCAGTAAGCATTCTAAATAAATTATTTCAGGAAAAAGGTGTGGAAACTGTAGATATCGTAAGTCTTGCCGCTGAATTAAAATCCATGTCCTCATCAATTTACGAACTCAATACCTATGGTTATCAGTTATTAACCTCCTGGAACATCAGGGAAGCACTACTAACATTTAAAATCAATGCCATAATCTATAGTGAGGTGGCGGATTCACACTTCAACCTGGCGCGGGTTCATCAGCTACTGGGACAAAATAATGAATGCCTCTCATGTTTGAAACAAGTGCTTCAGCTTGAACCCGAGCATAAGAAAGCTCATGAGTTAATGGCCAAACTAACTTCTTCGGCCAGGAGCCATTAAGTTTTTTTGTTCATTAGTGCAACCATAGCAATTATTTTGCATCTAATCAGGTAAGGATCAAAAACTCAAAAACTTATCATGCTCAAAAATTACCTGACGATTGCCTTCCGTAATCTTACCAAACATAAATTCTATTCACTCTTAAATATTGTAGGTCTTTCAGTAGGCCTGTGCAGTTTCATTCTGATCACTCAATATGTCCTGGATGAATTAAGCTACGACCAATACAACACCGATCTGCACAGAATATATCGCATGGATTTCAAAGGAGTGATTGGTGACAGTCAATTCAATACTGCATTGGCAAGTGCACCCACCGCCAAAACCATGCTGACCGATTATCCTGAGGTTGAAGATGCTTTTCGCTTCCGTGGCACGGGTAACTGGTTTATCAGGAGAAAAGGAGGCGAGGAGTCATTTAAAGAGGAGAAAGCGATCTATGCAGATGCAAATTTCTTTACCTTTTTTTCTATTCCCCTGCTAAGTGGAGACCCGGATAACTGCCTGAAAAACCCAAACACAATTGTAATGAGTGAAAAACTGGCTTCAAAAATTTTTGGAGATGATAATCCAGTTGGCCAAAGTGTCATACTGGATAATAAAGAGCAATTTGAAGTCACTGGTGTATTTCAGGAGATTCCTGATAATAGCCATTTCCATTATGACCTGATGCTTTCAATGGAATCAAGGGAAGAAAGTAGAAGTCCCGTTTGGATGAGCTTCAATTTCACTACCTATCTCAAACTTAAACCGGGCAGTGATCCTGCTTTATTAGAGGCTAAATTTCCTGATCTCATACGAAAATATATTGGGCCAGAAATCAAAAAGTTTATGGGAATGGACCTGGATCAATTCAAAAGTTCTGGCAACCAGGCAGAATTCTCATTGTTCCCATTAGCAGATATACACTTAAAGTCCAATAAACTGGGAGAACTGGAACCCAACGGAGACATTACATATGTCTATCTTTTTAGTGCCATTGCCCTATTTATATTGATTTTGGCCTGCATCAACTTCATGAACCTATCTACTGCCAGATCAGCCAACAGAGCCAAAGAAGTTGGGATCAGAAAAGTAATGGGTGCATATAAATCTCACCTCATCAAACAGTTTTTATCTGAAGCCTTTCTGATCACCTTTATTTCTACCCTGATCGCAACCGGTATGGCCTTACTTACCCTTCCATTGTTCAATGAACTGGCAAGTAAAAGTATTGCTACTGAAGACCTGCTCACCGGTTCGTTCTTCCTTATGGCTACTTTAATCGCTGTGATTGTAGGACTACTTGCAGGAAGCTATCCGGCATTTTATCTGTCAGGGTTCAGGCCTATCGCTGTTTTAAAGGGTAAACTAAACCTTGGCACCAAAAGCAGTGGTATCAGAAGTACACTGGTAGTGTTGCAATTCACAGTATCCATTATGATGATTATAGGGACTGCTATTGTGTTCGATCAGTTGAATTATATCCAAACCAAAAAACTTGGGTTTAATAAAAACAGAATCCTCATGGTACAGGACGCCTGGCTACTCGGAGATAAGGTTCAGTCTTTCAAAAATGAGTTACTTGCGGATTCAAGAATCACGAATGGAACCATTGCTTCATTTCTACCCGTCGGGACTACCAATAATAACAATGTTTGGTTCCCAGGTACTTCTCCTTCCAATGACCAAACTTATGTCTTTCACAATTATCGAATAGATCATGACTACCTGGAAACCTTGGGAATGGAATTGGTAGAAGGACGAAACTTTTCAAAAGAATTCCAAACTGACAGTACTGCAATTCTGATCAATGAGGCTGCAGCCAAACAACTGGGCTTTGATCAGCCAGTGGGCGAAAAATTATCCACCTATGGCGGCAACAGTGATACTCCGGAAATCATCACCTACAAGGTCATTGGAGTTGTGAAGGACTTCCATTTCACGTCCCTTAGGGAAAACATTGCACCTCTTATATTTCAGCTAGGTAAAGCCAGAGGTTATGTGTCAATTAAAATTGATGGAGAAAGAATTCCTGAAGTCATTGAGTCGGTCAAATCAAAATGGAATGAATTTGCTCCCGGGCAGCCATTCTCTTACAGTTTTCTTGATGATCGATTCAACGCCATGTATAAAGCAGAGCAACAAATTGGAAATATATTTAGTGTTTTTGCTTTTTTGGCAATATTCATTGCCTGTTTGGGCTTATATGGGTTAGCTTCTTTCACCACTGAGCAAAAAACAAAAGAAATTGGTATAAGAAAAGTACTTGGTGCTTCTATTTCAAGCATTGTCATATTACTTTCGAGGGAGTTTATAAAACTTGTAGCCATTTCGTTCGTTATATCATCAGGTCTTACCTTCTATTTTATGAAGGACTGGCTCGAAGATTTTGCCTACAGAACCAACCTAAACCCCGGCACATTTTTGTTAGCCGGACTTTTAGCACTGGTCATCGCCTGGCTCACTATGGGGATACAATCTTACAGAGCAGCGCGTATGAACCCTGCAAACTCGTTGAGAGACGAGTAATCACCAAACAACACAATCCAAACATATTGAAGACTTATTAGTTTAAAGTGAGCATGAAGCCCCCAACAATAGTTTGGGGTTTCATTTTTTATAGGCACTATTGACACATTCAATTTAATTCTTCGTTAGATGCTTCATGAGGAAAACACTTTTAATCAGCCTGCTAATTGTAACTACTCAAACCATTGCGCAGCAAATTGAACTAAAATCACAAACTCCTTATTACACTACTGCCAAATTGGATCAAACAGGAATCGTCGCAATCAAAAGCTCTAATCCTGTTACCGCCGTTGCAGTGAGTTACAATGGTAGGTTGGGTAAATCTTCGGTCCTCATCAATGGTCATTCATATTCACTCATTCAAGATCATCACTACACAGATAGTAAGTTGCATAGTAATCTGGTTGTTCTGGACAATCCAACTTCTTCACTGCAATTGGACCTTGATAAAAACATGCGGAATGTAGTGGTAAAACTGATTCATTGTCCACCATTGTCAGGCAATCTGGGCCGAACAAAAGCACAAGACAATACCTGTGATGAGCCACAAAGTGTTGACCAGTCTATATGGCGCGATGGACTGCCTGATCCCAATTACAACAGGGCATTTACAGAAACAAGAAACATTATTGTTCATCATACTGCAACAAGCAATAACCTCACAAATTACACTGAAGTGGTGCGAAACATCTATTTGTTCCACACTCAAGATCGGGGCTGGTCAGACATTGGTTACAATTATCTGATTGCACAAGACGGCACAATCTTTAAAGGAAGGGATCCGGCGAACGGAGATCAGGACAGGGTTCGGGGTGCCCATTTCTGTGCCTCTAACAGCAACACCATGGGCGTAAGTTTGCTGGGCAACCTGAGTGAAGTCCCACCAACAGATGATGCGATTGCCAGTTTAGTCCATTTACTCAACTGGAAAACGCTTAAAGATGAACTAGACCCATTGTCAAGTAACGCTCATCCCCTTAACAGTAATCTAAATGTAATTGCTGGTCACCGAGATGGATGTGCAACAGAATGCCCGGGAAATTTGGCATACCCCATGCTTGACAATATCCGCGCATCAGTAGAAGAAGACAATCAGGAGTGTCTGAATCCTCCGGTAGATCCTGAACCAGAAATTTTAACTTTCAGTTACGGTCCAAATCCAGTTGAAAACAGACTGAGAATTCAATGGCCTGACTCCTTGAATTTACAAAGCATCACCTTAGTTGATCTTCAAGGAAAATCTACAAAAATCAAAACACCAAATGAGAATGAGTTTGAAATCAACATGCAACATTTCGCACCGGGGGTATACCTGTTGGCCATTCAGGATGAGAAGGAAATTTATTGGAGAAGAATATGGAAGGAATGAATTGCGGTTAATTAAACCATCATCCAATAATCTTTACCACATCGATAGCCCTGCTGATCCAGCCATTGCTGAATTTCCAATTTTCCTTTTCTATCAGCCACATATGATAAAATAATTGGATTTTCTATCAGACCAACGGTCTCATAATGAATCACTTTCTCATCTGATGTGTGTACTATATCAATGTATCCGGCAATCGACACTCCCAATTCCTGAAGAAACGACACTCTCTTTCGTACCCACCTGCTATTTCCCCAAACCCAAATGGGTCTGTTATGGCCATTTTTCTTATACCAAAGATTAAAATAATGTGCCTTCACCTCCTGAAACCGATCATCGTCATAGTCTGGGTTTGTTCTTGTCAACCGTGTGCTGTAATCCGACCAATGAAGGAGTATTTCAGGAACCTTCCCAATCTTTACCCCATGATGCATCCATCTCAACCACAGTTCATAGTCCTCTGGTAATCCACTTGTTTTGTGATCACCATGATGTTCCAGTAATTCCCTCCTAAACATAACTGAAGGGTTGGCAACCGGCGAATCAGCAAACCTGTGATTATAAATTTCATCTGGAGTCAGCAGCGAGTTTAGCCAGTCTACATGATTTGCATAGCCACCCTGGGTGTTTCGATCTCCTTGATGATGAACCAAACAACTTACTACTCCTATCTCTGGATTTTCATCAAGAAAATCCACCTGCTTACGGATCCTTTCAGTCATAGCAATGTCATCTGCATCCATTCTTGCAATGTAGGTGCCTTTGCACTGCTTCATTCCAAAATTAGCAGTTTCAGCAACTCCCATATGACTTCTTTTATAGCACTGAATTCTAGCATCATTGAACCCAGAAATGCGCTGAATGGTGTGATCTGTTGAGCCATCATCAACTATCACCAGTTCCAGGTTTTGATAGGACTGATTTAAAATGCTCTCTATTGCCCTTTCAATATATTTCTGCCCATTATAAACCGGAAGAACCACAGAAACCAGTGCACTACTCATTTCTTTCCAAGCAGAAATTTCCAAAAAGCTTTTCGCTCCTCTGCGCTACTTAGCAGTTCTCTGGTTGTTTTGAAGACGTCCTTTACCCCTGGTCTTACTTTATTTTGGACTGGTGGTTCTTTCTGTTTTTCTTCAGTGGATGATTTCTTGGTTCCTGTGTCTCTAAACTTAGGTTCATACCCCTGAATTTTATTGGACTGGTCAAAGCTCTTCTTTGCTTTTTCTTTGTAGCCAAGCTGTTCTTCCAGCAGCCCTTTATTGTTGTAGGAGATAGCATCCTCAGGATCAAGTTCGATGGCTTTTTCATAGTCTGCAATAGCACCTTTAATATCTCCATCCTTTGCTTTTATCCAGGCACGACTACTGTATCTGAATGGATTATTGACATCTAATTGTTGCGCCCTATCAAGGTCTGAAAGAGCGGATTGGTTGTCGCCAAGGTGATGAAACAATACGCCACGCTCACTTAACAATTCCGGGTTATGAGGATCCTGGACTAATAGTTGATCAAAGTTCTTTTTGGCTTCCTGCAATTTTTGAACCCGAAAATAGGCTTTTGCCTGATTGTACAGTAATTCAGGATGTGCAGGAGACAGCATAAGGCCTTCCTGAAATACATTGATGGCCTCATCAAATTGCTTATTTTCGCACAGTCGTTTTCCTTTGTCCAGTAATGCTGATTCATTCATGACTGCAAAGGAAAACAAGTTACATATAAAAAAAGAAGGGCTGGCTGGTGGTTGAGGATCTTTTTAAACGGTCATGTCATGTTCAATGGCATCAATTGCCTTCTGAACAGCCTCGTTAAACCTCTCTTTATCAAGCGGTTTCAATAGAAATTCCACTACATTCTGATCACTGGCTTCTTTTTTATAGTCCGCTTTAGATGTGATCATAATTACTTTTGGGTGTTTTACTAAAGACTCCAACATTTCCAATCCAGTAAATTCAGGCATCTCAACATCCAAAAATAAGATATCGGGTTTGTGCAGGACAATACCTGCGGCTGCTTCAATTGCATCAGTATAAGAAGCTACCAAATTGAGGTTATCATGCTTCTCGATGAGTTTCGATACCAGCATCAATGAAGTTGCATCATCATCGATTGCCAGGCAGTTTAGTTTATTCTCCATGTTTAACAATTCTCTATTTTTGTTAAAAATATACAATAAAAATGGGCCAAATGGAATTGTTCGACGAATGACCTTTATTCAGCGTTTAACCTTTACTTATTACAAATAAGAGGAAAAACGATTGATTCCGCACCCCGCATGAATAGTATTTGCTAATTATATAAATGATTTCCCCTTCAGTATTTATCTTCGAAAAGAACAATTCATGAGCAAAGAAATAATCATTTGTGGTGGAGGGGCAGCAGGATTTTTTGCCGCCATTAATATCAGAGAAAAACATCCGGATTACAACGTGAAAATTCTGGAAAAGAGCAATAAGCTGCTTTCGAAGGTTAAAATCAGTGGTGGTGGAAGATGTAATGTCACCAATGCCCGATCAGCTCCTTCTGAATTAGTGAAATTTTATCCCAGAGGTGAAAAAAAACTGTACAAACTCTTTAAACAGTTTAGCTCGGTGGATATGGTTCGATGGCTCAAAGAACACGGCGTACCCACAAAGTCGGAAGAAGACCTGAGAATGTTTCCCATATCGGATAGTTCTCAAACCATCATTGACTGTTTCCTGAAGTGTTGCCAGAAATTAAATATTGAAATCCTGAAAAACCATCCGTTAACTGATATATCGAAAGATGGAAATGGATGGCAAATCAAAACAAAGGATACTACTTTCTATGCTGATGCATTGATCATGGCTACAGGATCATCTAACCAAATATGGCGTTTATTAAATAAATCAGGACTAAAAACCGAACCGGCCATTCCTTCTTTATTTACTTTCAATATCCGGGACGAAAGATTGCAAGAGCTGCAAGGACTAAGTTTTCCCAATGTGCAGATAAAAGTGGCTGGCTCAAAACTGGAAGAAACTGGTCCATTATTGATCACTCATTGGGGACTGAGTGGTCCTGCGGTTATCAAATTGTCGGCCTGGGGCGCAATTCCTCTCAACAAATTGAATTATAAATTTGACATCATCGTCAATTTTTTTGGTGACTTAACATTTGAATCGATCCGGGAACAACTCAACCAATGGAGCACGGAACACCCCAAGCGAAAAATTGTTAACTACCCACCCGAAGGTATTCCTAAAAGATATTGGGAGAGGTTATGTGCATTTACCGGGATCAAAAACGAACAGGTTTTCGGAGATCTGAGCAAAAAACAAAAAAACAAACTCACAGAAGAACTTACCCAGGCAAAATTTTCTGTAACAGGTAAAAGCACATTTAAAGAAGAATTTGTTACTTGCGGTGGAGTTGCGCTTTCAGAAGTAGACCTGACCAATATGCAAAGCAAACAATTTCCAGGGCTGTACTTTTGTGGAGAAATACTCAATATAGACGGCATTACCGGTGGATTTAATTTTCAGGCCTGTTGGACGACTGCCTGGATAATTTCAGAAAATATCTAACGAACAATGATCATTAGTACAGCTGACAGAATCAACAGCGTCGAGGAGTATTATTTCTCCAGGAAGCTGAAAGCCATCAAAGCACTTAATGATGCCGGCAAAGACCTTATAAATCTTGGAATTGGAAGCCCGGATCTGCCTCCTGCTGATGAAGTAATTGCAACCCTCAGCAAGGCAGCAGAAGCAAGCAATAACCATGGTTATCAAAGCTATGTCGGAATTCCGGAATTGAAAAAAGCGATTGCTGATTACCTGGACAAGCACTTTCGGATTCAGGTGAATTACAACACAGAGCTACTACCGCTAATCGGGAGCAAGGAAGGAATCATGCATATTTCGATGGCTTTTCTGAACCCGGGAGATGTGGTCCTTGTGCCGAATCCAGGGTATCCAACCTACTCATCCGTAAGCCGATTAACCAATGCTGAAATCCAGACTTATGAATTGGATGAAGATCAGCAGTGGATGATCAATCTTGAGCAACTTGAAAATCTTGACCTGTCGAGCGTGAAATTGATGTGGGTAAATTATCCAAACATGCCAACCGGGCAAAAGGGATCTTTGGAGCAATTTGAAAAACTTGTCTTTCTGGCCAGGAAGCATCAATTCCTCATTATCAATGACAACCCATACAGTCAGTTATTTTCAGGGAAACCATTAAGCATTTTTCAAGTGGAGGGAGCGAAGGAAGTTTGCCTTGAGTTAAATTCTCTCAGCAAATCACATAATATGGCTGGTTGGAGAATTGGCTGGGTATGTGGTAATTCGGAATATATCAATGCCATTCTTAAGGTAAAAAGCAACATGGATTCTGGCATGTTCAAACCATTGCAATTGGCAGCTGCCAAAGCGTTGGAAGCCGACTTAACCTGGTTTGAATCGCTGAACAAAATATATCATGAAAGAAGACTTCTGGCGTTTGAAATCATGGATTTGCTGAATTGTAGCTATGACAAGGATCAGGGTGGCATGTTTGTGTGGGGGAAAATCCCTGAAAACATCTCCTCTGTAGAACAATGGGTAGATCAGATCATAGATGAGGCTGGAGTTTTCATCACTCCAGGGTTCATTTTTGGCTCCCTGGGACAAAGACATATTCGCATTTCATTGTGCTCTAATAAAGAAGTACTTCAAATATCAAAAGACAGGATCAGTAGATGGGTAAAATAGATATAACGGTTGTTGGTCTGGGGTTGATTGGAGGGTCCCTGGCACTTTCTTTAAAGTCGAAAGGTTTTGCAGGAAATATTATTGGTGTTGACAACAACCCTGAACATCAAACAGAGGCGCTCAAATTGAATTTAATAGATGAGTGTTTACCCTTGGATAAAGCCATTGCGAATTCTAATCTTATCCTGGTAGCAATACCTGTCAATGCAATAAAAGGTGTCCTTCCTCATATCATGGATCAGATCGATGACCAAATTGTCATTGATTTTGGGTCCACCAAAAAAGCAATTTGTGAATCTGTGGCCAATCATCCAAAAAGGGCACAGTTTGTTGCTGCCCACCCCATGGCTGGGACAGAAAACACCGGTCCCTCTGCTGCCATCCCGGATTTATACGATGGGAAAGTGAATATCATTTGCGAAAAGGATTTATCAGATACCAGTGCGCTTGCAGTAGCTCATGAGCTATTTAATACACTTTCCATGAGAATCATTTACATGGATCCTGGTGAGCATGACAAACACATCGCCTATGTTTCTCACCTGTCACATATCAGTTCATTTATGCTTGGGATGACTGTGTTGGATATAGAAAAAGATGAAAAAAATATTTTCAACATGGCTGGTAGCGGATTTCAGTCTACGGTAAGACTAGCTATGAGCTCACCGGAAATGTGGGCACCCATATTTTCACAAAATGCCAACAATGTCAAAACCGCACTTGATGAGTACATCAGATATCTTGAAGTTTTCCGCAAAGCACTGGAGGAAGGAGATACAGAAAAAATGCTCAATTTAATGCACAATGCCAATGATATCAGAAGGGTATTGAAGAAATAGATTATTCCTGCACCAATGTTTTAAGCCTGCTTAATGCTTCACGGTTATTTTCCAACCTGATATTGTCGATGATGTTACGCTTTTCCTTTGTGGTGAGGTGCCAGCTTAAGGATGCTCTTTCTATTTCTTTTCGCTCGGCTTTTTGTTGTTCGGAAGCAAACTTTTGATCTTCCAATAGTGAAAACGTATTGTATTCCAACTCCACCAGGTCAAGAGGAATATTGAGTAAACCCTTGGCAAATTCAATGTCCCTGTCATTATTAATGTCCTGAATATTGGAGAGGTTATTATATACGCTAGCGATTGGATAGACCACCTTATCCAGTAATGAGGGGTTACGCTGTTCCTCAATCGGTTGCACCTTTCTGGTGTCTCTGATGGTTAGAAAAATAACGCCTGAGGTATTGTCTTCAATCCATTCCCTGAAAACATAAACAAACCGTAAAGCATCAGAAATACCAAAATTATCAGAAATACCAGCGTCCATAATTTCTACCGGAGGTTCACTTGGGAGAGAAATTCTGGGAGTGATGTATGGAAATGATGCACTCATTCGCAATGCGGTTAAAAAGCTGAGGTCTTCCGCTTCCTGATTAGCAAATAACCGGTTAAAATCAACCCCCCTGATCTTTAATCCTCCGTTACCCAGTGTATCTTCGGATGAATTCATATAGGAAACATGAAGCGGCGATACATATAATTTCCTGCCATCATTAACAATGGTGGGTGAAAGAAGCAACATGGGTATATCGGCATTCAATTCTGGTTCCCGGTAGTCCGACAACTTTCTATCCAGCACGAAATTAGTATTCTCATTCAACTTCTTCTCAAAGGCATATCCCCTGTCCTTACGGTACGACTTCCCGTCATACTCAAAACGCTGATACCTCACAAACAAGTCAGACACCAGAAAGCTAAATATTATCGGATTCAAATTGTCCCTGGATATATTATCGAGGTATTCTCGTGACTGTAAGTTTATATCCTGTCCGACTAGTTTTCTTCGGTAAAGTTCACGGAAATAGGCACTCCCAATGATCCCTCCACTCGCCCCTGATATCATCACTGTATGTTTCATCAGTTGCCCGTTCAGTACACTATCAGATTTTTGCAAGCCATTCATTACCCAGAGAGCCGCGCGCTGACCTCCACCAGAGACTGTGAGGAAAATCATCTTAGGTTTCTCTTCCTCAAATTTCGATTTCCAGTTTTCCAGTACCTGAAGTGTTTGTTGTTTGTCCTGATCTATATTTTTGGGAGAATTCAAAAGATTCAGGTTCTCCAGATTGTACTTTGCTTTTGGCTCATAGGCCAGTCCGGCCGCCCGGTAATCTCCTTTGATCACCCCGGTACGCATCATAAAATTGATTAGCAAAAATAGTCCAATCATAAAAGTCAATCCCCAACCTCTGAACCAATAGGATATGGCTCCTCCCAGCATAACTAAAATGGAAAAAATCAATAAGCAACTGGCTGCTGCGGGAATCTGGAACAACGAATTGTCCATAAATATCCCGAGCATAAAAATTAAAATGATGATCAGAATTTCAATCACCACAGAATTGAAATGATTTTGATCAAACACTTTCAGAACGGCTTCTTTATTGTAAAACCCAAACAGACTTCTTGTGGAACAGGGCTTTAATCTCATGTCCAAATAAGATTTCACATACTGATCTTCCTGTCTGGTCTCCTTTAGTTTCTTCAATGCTTTTTCCCTGTTGATCCTCGTTTTTTTAAGCCTCTTATCAACACTTCCTGCCAGAAACCTGAAAATATCCTTGTTTGTAAACCTGAAATAAGCGTATAGGGCGAAAATCATGATGATTACGCCAACAACTAAACCAGTGATCATTAGCATCAGGTCCATCGCTGTGGTGTCCTCATTATTCAACTGAAACTTGATGATCAGGGCAACATAGAGTATCAGGGAAACCAAAGGAATAATGCTGTTGTTGATGGAAAATTTACCAAAAGGGCGCTCCAGAATACCAATGAACTGATACTTATGACCATCCAGGATATAGCAAGTGATATGGAAAGCCACCGTAAAATTCCCAAATGCCAGGCCCACCATGAGAAATGACCAAAAGCTCACCTGGCCAACATATTCGGGATCCAGGAATAGAAAGGAAACACCATAAACTTTCCCAATCTGGCCACTTATGGTCATGATAAATAATACCCAGATGGAAATAAGTCCAATGTTGCGCTTAAAATGATCCAGCACAAGCTGAATAGGAAAGGAAAAATATAGTGCCACAAAAAATTTAGCCAGCGCTTTGATCATCGATCATTGGGTTAATTGTAGATTTTAAATCAAATGTATTTAAGTATATTACAACCGGTACTAAAATAGCAGAATTCTCAGGAAATGAACGAGGAGTATTTCGAAATTATTAGCAAGGATGGCCTTACACTTCATGGTAAAAAGTGGATAGTAGAAAAACCTGTCGCAACTGTTTGCATCGTACATGGATTTGGAGAACACCTGGAAAGGTATAATCATGTTGCTGAATTTCTGGCGACAATCAATTGCAATACTTATAGTTACGACCTGAGGGGGCACGGAAAGTCGGAAGGCCGCAGGGGACACTCCAGAAAATACCAATACCTCATGCAGGATATGGAGGAATTACTTGTAACTGCCAGGGCTGATAATACCGATATTCCGATTTTTTTAATGGGGCATAGTTTCGGAGGAAACCAGGTGGCCAATTACATGCTCCGGGATCAGAGTAAGGAAATAACGGGCGTGATCTTATCCTCCCCCTGGTTTAAACTGGCGTTCGAGCCTCCTGCTATGAAAGTAAAGCTGGCTGGAATTATGAATAATATTTTCCCAGGATATCGGGAAAAAAGTGAAATGGAGATCTCACATATTTCTAAAGATCCAAAGGAAGTAGAGGCTTACGCAAATGACCCGTTGATTCACTCTAAACTTTCGGCGAGGTTGTTTCTAAATATCCGGGAAGCTGGATTATGGGCAATCGAAAATGCACAAAAAGTAAAGGTACCCACCCTGATTTATCATGGAGCCGCGGATCAAATCATTAGCCATGATGCTTCAAAAGAATTTGCCGAAAATGCCGGCAGTTTAGTTTCTTTCCATAGTCTCGAAAACGTCTATCACGAGCCTCACAATGACCTGGAAAGAAATGATGTTTTTGAGCTCATAAAGGATTTTATCGAGAGCAGGATTTAGCTTTCCGCATTACAACACACTATAAATCAGCAAATTCAATCATCGATTGTACCTTCATCACCATTAGTGAATTGGGATTATTAGTTTAGATTTTTAATTTTGCACATCTGTACTTTTTGATTCATCAAACTAATACTAATGAAATTTCTAATAAAACTATCTCTTATTCTGGCCATCGTCACGACTGCTTCAGCTCAAAAAAAAGTAAAATTTGGTAAAGTCACTCAAGCCGAATTGGAAAAAACGGCCAGTTTGATTGATCCCGAGGCACATGCAGAAATACTGTATGACAAAGGAGATTCCCATTTTGAATATAGTGACCAAAACGGATTCCAATTTGTATTTGAAAGACATCAACGCATAAAAATATATGCCAAAGAAGGGTATGACTATGCCACAGTCCGTATTCCGTTTTATCAGGCGAATGTCAATGCCAGAGAAAAAGTTGGTGTCATCAAAGCATACACCTACAACCTTGAAGACGGAAAGGTGGTGAAAACTAAGGTAGCTAACAGCGATATCTTTGAAGAACAATTAAATAAGTATTGGTATGTAAAGAAATTTGCCTTCCCTGCCGTAAAAGAAGGAACAGTCATTGAATACACTTACAGCATCGTTTCTGATTTCATTCAGAATCTAAGAGAATGGGAATTTCAATCCGACATTCCTACAGTCTATACACAATACGATGTGTCTATATTGGAATACTACAATTACCAAAAAATATCACAAGGTTATGTGAATTTCAGCATTAACGAAACCAACAGTAAAGTAGAAAATTTCCAATACAAATGGAGATCAGAAGTTGGAATTGGGGGACAAGTTGACAAAGGTGTTGGCACCATAACATCCAATAGCGAAACTTACAGGTGGGCCGCTGAAAATGTGCCTGCTGTTAAAGAAGAACCTTACATGACTTCCATTGAAGATTACAAAGCCAAAATTGGTTTTCAGCTTATTTCTTATAGATACCCAAATTCCACCTTGAAAATAGTTGCGGGATCATACGAAGACTTTAATGAAAACCTGATTAATGCTGATTATTTTGGCGACTACTTACACAAGACCAATTTCCTGAGAGAAACAGTTGCTTCGATAACGAATGGCAAATCACCTTACGAACAACAGCTCGCCATTTATTCCTATGTGAAGAATAATTTTAATTGGAATGGTTTCACTGGTATTTACCCAAAGAACCCAAAAGAAACATTTAAGGAAAAGGAAGGAAATGTTGCAGCAATAAACTTCCTGTTGACTATGATGATGAAAGAAGCAGGGTTTAATTCGGATCCGGTTTTGTTAGGAACTCGTGATCATGGAAGGCCTCACCCCATTTATCCAAACAGAGAAAAACTTAATTATCTATTATGCTTTGTCGAAACTGAGGAAGGTGGTGTGTTGCTTGATGCTACTCGTAAAAGCCTTCCGTTTGGGATGATCACTGAAAACTGTCATAATGGAAAAGGGTATAAGATATCATCCACAACGCCTGGTTGGGTGCCTCTGCAATCCGCATATAAGAATTCACAGACAGTTCAAGCCAAGCTGGTTGTTCAGGAAACGGGAGAAATTTCAGGTGATATTACTATTAGTAGTGAAGGTAATGTAGGTAGAGCAAAAAGAAAACTGATCCTTAATGATGGCGAGGAAAAATATTTCAATGCAATTGATGAAAATTTACTTGACTGGAAATTGAGCGAAACAAGCATTGAAGGCACTGATGACATCTATTCAGATCTTACTTCAAAGTTCAAAGTAAACAATGAAGACAATATTGACTCTGATATCATCTACATACCAGCACTATTATATGGAGCTTACGATGAAAATCCATTTAAAAGTGAATTAAGGACCCAGCCAGTAGATTTTCCATCAGGTTTTTCCAGGCGCTATATGATGGAACTTAGCATTCCTGATAATTACGAAGTAGAAGAAATGCCTGATCCAACAGTATTTCAGTTGCCTGATAGAGCTGCTGTTTTCCAATTTTCTTGTACCGTGGTAAATGGAAAAATAAATATCGCCAGTGTATTTCAACTGAAAAAAACATTTTATCTACCAGAAGAGTATGCATACATCAGACAGTTTTATGATCTCATGATCAACAAACAAGCTGAACAAATTGTGCTGAAGAAAAAAATGACAGAATGAGACTCGTTCTTACAGCTCTTATAACTACGCTGTGGGTCTGCTCAACATCATTTGGGCAAAGCTATGACACATCGCAGATTCCAGATAGTCTGAAAGAAAATGCCCATGCGGTGCTTAGATATGACTTAAATACTTTTAAGTTGAACAACATTGGTAATGGCACTTTTTACAACAAGTACGCTATAACCATTCTTAACTCCTCCGGAAAAAGATGGGCCGATGTGTACGGTCATTATGACAAGCTGGAAATCATCAATCAACTGAACGCAAAGTTGTATGACAGCAGAGGTAATCTGATACGGAAAATTAAAAAGTCAGACATTAAAGATTTCAGCTCGTATGATGGGTTCTCTTTGTACAGCGACAATAGAACTAAGTACATCGACCTGAGTTACAACCAGTATCCATATACCATCGAAGTAGAAATTGAAAAAACATATGACGGCCTTTTCTTCCTTCCTTCCTGGCGACCAATTCCGGGTGAAAATATTGCTGTTGAACATTCAGAATATATTGTAGACGTTCCTATCGAATATGAGGTCAGGTATGATTTGCATTTAGTCGAAGAACCAACTGTAAGTGAAAATGAATTTAGAAAAACCTATTCCTGGAAAGCGGAAAACAAAAAAGCTGTGGAGTATGAAAAGCTAAGTCATCAATCCATTCTACCTAGAGTGTCGCTGGCTCCATCAGCATTTGAAATAGAAGGGTTCAGTGGGGATCTGAATTCCTGGCAATCTTTTGGGGATTGGATAAATAGCATCAGCGCTGGTAGAGACGACCTCACTCCTGCACATTTAGAGGAGATCAAGCAATTGGTTGGTCAGGAAACGGATAAGAGAAAAATTGTTCAAATTGTATACGAATACCTGCAATCAAATACCAGATACGTAAGCATTCAGTTGGGCCTGGGTGGGTGGCAACCATTTCATGCCAGCACAGTTGCTGAAAAGGGATATGGAGATTGTAAAGCACTTACTTTTTACACAAAATCCATCTTGGAAAAATTTGGTGTAACAGCCAGATACACCCTGGTAAATGCTGGAAAAAATGCCAAAACGATTGATCCTGAGTTTCCAAGTCAGCAATTCAACCATGTTTTCCTGTGTGTCCCGTTTGAAAACGACACCATTTGGCTGGAATGCACCAGTCAGACTAACCCATTCGGATATCTTGGCAAATTTACTTCGGACCGGGACGTGCTTGTTATAGATGAAAACGGAGGATCAATAGTTCGTACTCCAAAATACAAAGTAGACCAGAATGTTCTACTGACCAACATAACCATAGATATCGATGAACATGGTAACGCTTCCGGTAAAATCATTTCGAAATTTAATGGCCTGACTTATGATTATATCTCAAGGTTTCCAGCTTTGGATGAGAAAGAAAAGCGGGACTACATCAACTACTGGTATGATTTAAGCGGCATGAAAGTACTTGATTATCAGTATAAGGAAAGCAAATCAGAATTACCATCTTTTACTTTGAGTACTCAAATAGCTGTAGACCACCTGGCATCAATCACAGGTAAGCGATTCTTTCTTGTTCCGAATTTGGTTAACCCTATCAATACCATTCCCGATCAGAACATGAATAGAAAAACTGACTTTCGTATCAGGTATGGGCGCACCGAAATTGATAGTATTTCTTTTAACATCCCTGAAAATATCAGGGTTGAACATTTACCAAAACCTAAAAAAATAACCTCAGAATTTGGGAGCTACGAATCTTATATACAGGTAGAGCAAGGACTCATTAAATATTTCAGAAAATTCATTATCAATGATGGGGTTTTTGATAAGTCAAAATATCCGGAATACGTGAAATTCTACCAAAATTGTGCGAGAGCAGATAAAAAGAAGGTGGTATTTGTGAAATCAACTTAGTCAGGCACTTTGAGGCACCTTGTTTGTATCAATGTTGTTTTGCTGCAATTTATTTGAAGCCTGCCCTAAAAAATACACTTCCTGATGCTCGCCATTGAAACGATCTAAAATGATGTGGAAATAAAAAGAATTCAATTGATTGACGAATCCGCCGTGGACATTAGGTTTTTTGTAAAGAAAACCATTAACTCCTCCAAGAATGTATTGATCTGAGATTTTCTCCTGTGCAATCATCAGAATTCCCTCTTCATGATTAGTCAGCATTCCTCTGAATGAATATTTATCATCCTTCAATTGAAAGTCTACCTTAATCAGTAACTCACTCAATCGCTTTACCTGAACAGTACATTCATGTGTCTTTTTCTCATCAGAAGACACAATGTCTCCGATATACGTACCTTCAATTTTATGACCTAGATCAATATTCATTAGCTGTAGTAACAATGACTTCTTGCGCTTAATATGGTCATACTTTATTATGATTTTGAATCATATGAAGTGAATGGGAATATTTTTTTACCCAGCCGGAATTAATTCAGTGAGTTCTGATTGGCCGGTTTTATCACAGGCAACTTCACAATAAACACAGTGCCTTTCCCAATTTCTGATTCAAATGAAAGGGTACCTCCATGTTGTTCCACGATACTAAAACTTAATGGAAGTCCCAGGCCAGTCCCTTTTCCAACCTCCTTGGTGGTAAAAAATGGATCAAATATTTTTGATCGTACCTCTTCCGGAATTCCCTCCCCGGTATCTCTAATGGATATTTCAATAAAGTCCTCATTGAGATTTCTTGCCCGAATGGTGATTTTACCCTGTTTCGGAATAGCCTGAATAGCATTATTGATCAGATTCAAAAATACCTGATTTAATTTATTGGGATAACAACTTATGGTGGGGAGTTCTTCGAATTCTGTGTCGAAAGTTATTCGATCCTTCACATTATACCTTACCAGTTCCATGGTTGAGTTTAGTCCAATGATGAGATTATATGGGCTCAGATCTTTCTCCTCTGGACTAGCAAATGTCCCCAGATTTTTTACGATACCATTGATTCGGTCCGCACCATCCTTCACACCTTTCAATAGCATTTCCATTTCTTCGATGACAAATTGAAGATCGTAATTGGCAATTATCTCTTTCAATTTACTCACGGGCTCCCCACTTTCACCATTGATCTGGCTGATCTCCCCAGCTAGCTTCTTAAGATCCTGGAGGTCCTGCATCAGAGGGCTCACGTTACCAGCAACAAAGTTTATGGGGTTGTTGATTTCATGTGCAATACCAGCAGTGAGTTGTCCCAGAGAGGCCATCTTTTCAGATTCGATCAATTTAAACTGAGTGTTTTTCAGTTTGTTAACCGTGTCGTTCAATTCGTTGTTGGCCAATTGAAGCCTTCTTTCGGTGTTTTTAAGGTGAGTAATATCTACAAACACACCCAACACAAAGTACTCATCACCGAGTTTCAACCTTGATTTATTCGCATAATACCATCTTTCTTCTCCTTCTCTGTTAACTACATGGCTTTCATAAGAAATGATGAGGTCATCTTTCAGAATTCTGCGATCTTCTTCTGCAAACTCTTTGGCCTCCTCAGGATCATGGTGAGTTTCAAAAACCGTCTTACCTATTAACTCATCTACAGTCTGATGAAATGTCTTTGCAGATGCAGTATTCAAAAGCACATATCTACCCAGCGCATCTCTAACAAATATCTGGCTAGGATCCTGGTCAATGATATTTTGGAAGAACTCTTTCTGTTTGGTGATTTCCTGTGTCCGCTCTTCTACCAACTCTTCAAGGTGTTCCCTGTATTTTTCAAGTTCCTTCTGCACATTCACTTTATCAGTGATGTTGATGAAGTTGGAGGTGAGTCCAATCACCTTACCCTGATTATTGTAAATAGGATTAAAAATCTGTTGAAAATAGCTCCCGTTGTATTCTGATGTCACAATAAAGTGTTCACCCTCTAGTGCTCTGTCATAATTCAGTTTGATGTTATCAGCGATAGATTTAGGAAATAGCTCCAGGATATTTTTACCCTTTTCCGGTTTAGCATTAAAGGAGTTTTTCATTTCCTTCCTGTGGTAGCTGTTGAAATTAAGGTAGCAGTAATTTCTATCCAGTGAATAAATGTTAACATATTCAGGACCTTCCATGTAGGACATCAGTTGAGCATAGGAGTCGCTCAACTGAGCCTGTGCATCCTTCCGCTCCTTGGCCTCCTGGCTCCACCTGGATATGGAATAGGCGATGAGTGCAATAATAAGAAAGATAGAAAGCATCCCTATGAGCAGCACCGAATTCCTTATTTGCACAAAATCCCTGTTTAAGGTCGATAATGGAATATGCAGAACCAGTAGCCACGGGTTTTCATTGAACCTAATATATATCGGACTGATGAACCTATAAATCTCCTCATCTACATCTTCATCATGAATCTGATCATAATAGGATTCTCCTAGCAATAAACTGGAGTATATTTTCGGATTATTGCGGAAAAAGCTAAAAAACTTACCAACCATCATCGAATCAGGGTGAGCCACCATATACCCATCATTGGAAACCAGGCTGGCATAACCTCTGTCATTTAACGTCAGGTTGGCAATCTTCTCCTGAAGTAACTTAAGGTTATAATCTACACCAACTGCTCCCTTAAATTCTCCATTGATAAGAATCGGGGTACTTATCGTTACCACAGTAACCTTTTTTTCCTCCACCGTGTATGTTAAAGGTTGCAGCAACTGATCTGTACGGCTGATCTTAGGTCTTTTGTAATAATCGTAATTATCAGGGTTATAACATATATCCAGCTCAAGCTCATTTTCTAACCTGTGATAATAAGGCACAAATCTCCCGGTGTAATCAGTACCGTCATCTCCAATAAACAACTCATCCGATTGAAAAGCATCAGGTTCAAAAACCACCCAAATACCCAGAAAAGAGGGATTATTTTCTAAATGCGAACGGAGCAACCTCAATATAAACTCTCTCCCATGGTCATGATCCATCTCCGTTTCGACAATGGCCTGATTGATAGCCTTGGTTGATAGCAATGCCTGATCAAAAATAAATTTGATCTCATCTCCATGTCTTGCTGTCATATTGGTCGCCAGCTCAATAGCGATTTCCCTGGTGGCCTCATTGGATCTCTTATTGATGACGATGAAAATAACTGTAAAAGCCACCAGGATCAAAATCCCAACTACCGCAATTGTATTGATAGGTATCTTAAACTTCTCCTGCACAAAAAAAGGGGACTTATTATCCCCTTAATTTAACAAAATAATTTTGTATAAAAAGACATGAGTTATTTCACATTGTACATCAGTTGGTAATACTCATCGGCCATTCGTCCGCTATCAAAGTAAGGAAGAACATCCTTGGTACTAGCCATAACTACTTTTCCCCATTCCTCAGGTTCCTCATAGTAAAGCTTGAGCACCTGTGAATCAAGAATTTCATACAAGTTGTCAGCGTCCTTTTGATCTTGTTCCTTATGAGGCAATTTGTGATCCAGTGCTGGAAGCACAAATGCATTTTTGCCATTTTTTGCAAACTCCGGTATCCACCCATCGTCTGTACTCACATTGACAGATCCGTTCATAGCTGCGGTCATTCCACTTGTACCAGAAGCTTCCCTGGTAATTCTAGGGTTATTCAGCCAAATATCAGAACCCTCTTTCAGTAACCTGGACAATTCCAATTCATAGCCGGTAAGTACCGTACAGTTGGGCAAACGCAATGTTTCTTTGATCAACCGGTTAAAAACACCCACTGCATACTCGTCCAATGGATAAGGTTTACCAGCCCAAATAATCTGTATTGGCCTTTGCTCATCTGTAACCAGTTTTTTGAAGCGTTCAATATCCCAAAGCAACAGGTCTGCCCGTTTATAACCAGCGAATCTTCTGGCCCAAACCACGGTAAGCACATCAGGATCGAGAATTTTTCCTGTCTGATTGGCGACCGTCTTGAATAAGTTCAGTTTCAGCTCCCGTTTTCGTTTAGCCAGTGCCTTATAATCATCTTTTTTGACGGCCTTAGCAATTCCTTCATCCTGCCAGTACGTTTTGTTTTGAGAATTGGTGATAGAAATTATCTTGGATATCCGCTTAAATGACTTCCACATATCATTGGAAACCTTACCGTGTAGCTTAGAAACTCCATTAGCTATTTTTGATAACCTCAATGCCGCTACTGTATAGTTTAGCATCCCGGTGTTATCGGTTAATGAAAGAATTTCACGATGAGAAAGTTCTTTACCATAAAATCCCATTTCATTCAGCAGCTGAGCATCTCGCTCCTCATTACCTGCTTTTTCAGGTGTGTGAGTAGTAAAAACAAATTGATCGCTTTTTACACCTTTGTCTTTCAAATAAAAGAATGCAGGAAGCCCATGCCCTTCATTGAGGTGATACACATCAGCTCCGCCAAGGGCCTCCACCACTTTTGCTCCTCCGATACCCAGGACAATACTTTGTGCGATCCTCGTTAACTCATTGGCATCATACAATCGATCGGTGATTGTTCTGGAGATATAATCATTTTCCGGGAGATCTGTAGAAAGGAAGTACATGGGTACCGTACCAAATGTCTCAGGTTTCAGGCAATAAGCCTTTACCATCACATTTTCATTTTCTTTAATGGTTACAGGCACCACAATTCCAGTGTCTTCTAAAAAATTGTAATTTTTCTCAACGAAATTAATGCCAAGAGACTGATCAGACTGCCTGCCTTGATCGTAATAGCCATATTTCCAAAGCATCCCGATCCCAATCAGGTTTTGTTTGAGTTCGTACCCACTTCTCATATGAGAACCTGCGAGAAATCCTAGTCCTCCTGAATACGTCTTTAGTGGTTGATCAATGGCAAATTCCATACTGAAATAAGCCACTTTCTTTGAATAATCTTTTGCTGGTTTATAAGGATGAAACCATTTAGTATAGTCAGACATAATTGTATAAATCAATAGTAAACAAGGCTCGAATTTATACTATTTTCTATAAGATAAAATGCTGATTATATGGACTTTCTGACAATCGCGAATTGCAATCGATTGCGGATGTGAAAAAAATTATAAAAAAATAAAATTAAATTTTTGGGAGGGTAAAATTGCGTGAAACTGTAGTCCTGAAATAGAGGAAAGGTAGGCCATGCTCATGGTTTATATATTTGCTAACCAAACCAACAAGGAAAGACCTCTGAGACATGGCCGTCTCTATAATATCGATAATTGCTCTACCTAAATCTGCTGCAAAATTGCTCTAAAAAAATGACATTCCCTAATCATTTGTAATTAGCAAATGAGAAAATATTAGAACAACCAGACATAAGACACCCCTTACTGAAAAATGGTTGCATTGGCTATTTTAAGCATTATCAATAGATTATTTGGCCTCTGTCATTTCCCCTTCTTGATTATAAACCTGTTGCCCCTATTGTATGTAAAATAATTCCACAGCCAATTTGAAAAAACAAGTAGTTTTCTTCGGAATCCAATGATTGAAATTAAATGAATAAACATCCAGGCAAACCACCCTATGAAGCCACCGAAGCGTATCCCAAAAGGTGCATCTACTACTGCTTTGTTCCTTCCGATGGTCGCCATTGTTCCTTTATCGAAATATTTAAACGGCTTTAATGGCTGGTCTTTTCCATGGATCAAAATGCTCAAATTCTTACCTAATGTACTTGCTTGTTGTATGGCCACCGGAGCAAGCATCGGATAGCCATTGGGATATTTTTCTGATTCCATCAGTGCCACATCCCCTAAAGCAAAAACATCACTCATACCCTGCACCTGATTAAATTCATTCACGATGATACGTCCACCTTTTACATTAAACTCCCCTACTCCATCGATGGCATTTCCCTGGACTCCTGCCGCCCAAATGACACATTGTGTCCTGATCTCTTCTCCGGTGCTGAGTAACGCCTTTTCTCCATCGTACGCTTTCAATAACTTTTGTAAGTGTACATTCACCCCCATACTTTCGAGGTACTTTTTCGCTTTCCTTCCTGAAAAATCGGACATTGCTGCCAACACCTGGGACTGTCCTTCTACCAGATGAATCTGCATTTTGGCGAAATCCAGTTCAGGATAATCTTTAGGCAGCACATTTCTCCTCAATTCTTCAATAGCACCCGCAAGTTCTACCCCGGTTGGACCAGCCCCAACAATTACCACATTCATATATTGCTGCAATTCTTCCGGATCATCAACCAATAGTGCTTTCTCAAAGTTTTCTATCATTGAATTTCTCAGGTCCAGGGCCTCCGGAATACTTTTCAGAGAATGCGTATTTTTTTGGAGCTCATCATTCCCGAAAAAATTTGGAATTGCACCAGTAGCAATCACAAGGTAATCATAGCTTAAAGACCCATTGTCCGTGTAGACCATTTTGGTCAGGTGATCTACGTGTTCTACGGTGGCTATTCGGAAGTAAAAGTTTTTATTCCTGTTTCGAAGGAACTCTCTCAATGGGCTGCTGATATCACCTGGACCAAGGCCTGCAGTGGCCACCTGATATAGTAGTGGCTGAAAGGTATGAAAATTATGCTTGTCAATCAGAACCACTTGTACCGGGAGATTAGCAAGTTTGCTCACTAATTCAATGCCCGCAAATCCTCCACCAATGATTACAACCCTTGGGTTCTGAGATTCTGGAATGTACTGGGAGATTTTGCGTGAGTGGGAGTTTTTCGTCACTAAAGTTTTCAATGGTCGTTTTTGTTTAATTATACGTATCAGGTATCGGATAGTTGATCAATTCATCGGCTTTCTTTGACAGTGATTGAACTCACAATAGCTTGCCCGGAGTACAGAAATAAAAGCCCCAAATTCCATAATTCTACTATATTTGGCGCATGCTTGTAATGAATAAAAAAGTAGTTAATGCCTGGTGCATGTACGACTGGGCCAACTCTGTCTACAATCTGGTCATCAACACCTCTATTTTTCCAATATACTATACCGCCATCACCGAAAACATCGCCAACAACAATCAGGTTGATTTTTTTGGTTTCCAGGTAACAAATTCTGTTTTATATTCTTACGCGCTTTCGTTCTCCTATTTAATATCAGCTCTGATTCTCCCAATTTTATCTGGAATGGCTGACTATACAGGACAGAAGAAATTTTATCTGAAACTTTTCACCACGATGGGAGCACTGGCCTGCATGGCTATGTTCTTTTTCCAGGGAGATACCCCGGAAACCGTCAATGTTGAATTTGGAATCATCTGTGTGGTTCTGGCCAGTCTTGGTTACAGTAGCAGCCTGGTATTTTATGATGCTTACCTTCCCGAAATTGCCCCCGAAAACCTGACAGATCGGGTAAGTGCAAGAGGTTATTCATTTGGTTATCTGGGAAGTGCATTAATGCTTATTATAAGCCTGGTGCTTATTATGAAATATGAAGCCTTTGGGTTCTCAGGTAGCGGGATGGCTACCAGGGTGGTATTTCTACTGGTTGGTATATGGTGGATTGGATTTGCTCTCATTCCTTTCAACAAACTACCAACTAATGTTTTTAACAGAAAACCTACCGGGAAAATATTACTCAATGGATATCGCGAGATTAGGGGTGTTTTCAAGCAGTTAAAAGGACTCTCCAACCTAAAATGGTACCTCCTATCCTTTCTCTTCTTCAATATGGGAACGCAAACGGTCATGCTACTGGCGACATTGTTCGGAAAAAAAGAATTGGATCTGGGTGCTGATCAGTTGATTCCTGTCATACTGGTCATACAGTTTGTTGGAATCGCTGGCTCCACATTATTTGCAAGACTTTCAGAAAGAAAAGGAAATATATATTCACTTTCAGCAATGATATTGATATGGATTGCCATAACGATATATGCCTACTTTATCACCTCTGTATACGAATTTTACGTCATTGCGGCATTGGTAGGGCTAGTCATGGGAGGAATCCAGGCATTGTCACGTGCAACATTTAGTAAGCTAATACCCACAGACACACAGGATCACGCTTCATTCTTCAGCTTTTTTGATGTCACCTATCATGTGAGTGTAGTTTTAGGAACTTTTAGCTATGGGCTTATTGAGCACATTACGGGTAGCATGCGCAACAGCACTTTGGCACTTGCTTCATTTTTTGTGTTTGGACTCATCTTTCTAATGAAAGTAAAAATGCCAAAAAGGGCAGTCACCAATGGTTAAATTAAACCTCCCGGAATGTACCCTTAAAACCAGAGAAGAATTTGGTAAAACTTATGTATTGGACATCCTCAGAAGAAAATATGTACTGCTTACGCCAGAGGAATGGGTTCGTCAGCATTTTCTTCACTTTATGATCGATTATCTTGGCTACAGTAAAGGGCTTTTCAAAATCGAAAAAAGTCTTAGATATAACAGAAAGCTCAAGCGAGCAGACATACAATTTTGCAAACCCAATGGAGATCCTTTGGTGTTGGTGGAATGCAAGGCGCCTAACCAACCAATTAATCAGGAAGTATTTAATCAGGCAGCTGTCTATAACAAAGAGCTTAATGCCAGGATCTCCATAATAACTAATGGGTTGAAACACTTCTGTTACGAAACAGACTTTTCAACCCATCAGATCAATTTTTTAGATAAAATACCGAGCTATCAGATGCTAACTGCCGACTGAAGCACGTCATCAACCGGTGTATATGGCAGATCGAATGCTTCTGCAACTCCTTTGTAAACTACTTCTCCGTTTACCACATTCAAGCCAAGTTTTAACTCATTACTATCCTTGCAGGCCTGTCTCCATCCTTTGTTTGCCAACTCAATTACATAAGGCAAAGTGGCGTTGGTTAAAGCTAAGGTTGACGTAAATGGTACTGCACCTGGCATATTAGCCACACAGTAATGCACGACATCATCAATAATGAATACCGGATCCTCGTGGGTTGTTGGCTTGCAGGTTTCAATGCATCCACCCTGATCAACTGCCACATCCACCAATACGGTACCAGGTCTCATGTCTTTCAGCATATCTCTGGTAATGAGCTTTGGCGCCTTGGCTCCTGGGATCAATACACCCCCGATAATTAGATCATGTGTTTTAATCAACTCTCTAATGTTGTACTCATTAGACATCATGGTATTGACGTTTGCAGGCATTACATCATCCAGGTATCTCAAACGAGGGAGACTCAAGTCCATAATGGTAACATCGGCCCCCATTCCAGCGGCCATTTTCGCAGCATTGGTTCCCACTACACCACCACCAAGGATCAAAACTTTGGCTGGTCTTACCCCTGGTACACCTCCCAGAAGGATTCCTCTTCCTTTTAGTGGCTTTTCAAGGTATTTAGCTCCCTCCTGAATCGACATTCTTCCGGCAACTTCAGACATAGGCACCAATAATGGAAGACTTCTGTCAGGTTTTTCTACAGTCTCATAGGCCAGACATACTGAACCACTCTGGATCATTGCCTCTGTGAGTGGCTGATAAGAAGCAAAGTGAAAATACGTAAAAACAAGTTGATCTTTTTTAATCAGATTATATTCCGGCTCGATTGGCTCCTTTACCTTCACAATCATTTCTGCAATACCATATACCTCCTCTATAGTAGGAAGAATATTTGCACCGGCCTGAGCATACATCTCATCACTAAATCCACTACCATTTCCTGCAGTACTTTGTACATAAACCTGGTGATTTCTCTTTGTAAGCTCTTTTACACCAGCAGGCGTCAACGCAACTCTGTTTTCGTTGTTCTTAATCTCTTTTGGGACACCAATTACCATTGTTTTCTGTTGTTTATAGGTCAATAATTCAAAAGACTCTACTTTTTAGTGAAAATTTTCTGAAGCCAGCCATTCCCTGCCTGTTTTCTGGAAATCGTCAAAAAAAAGAATTTTTCGATTTATTCTTATTGTAAAATAAAATTCTGAATACATTCAATAAAACAGAATTATATTCTAATTGAAGTTAAATCCATATGCTAAATTAATAAATAATATGGAATTACTAAAAAACCAAAGTTTGATTTCACCTCTAAATTCGCTACTTTTGTGACATACTGCGAGTAGTATATCTTCTTGACATATTTTAAAAAATTGAATGCAAGTGAGCGATATGAACGTAAAATCTAAGATCAGCCTTTCCACTGAAGAAATCATCAAGGATTACAAAATTGCACTTGAAAGCCGTGAGGCCAGTCTGATGGGCCGCAAGGAGGTTTTCATGGGTAAAGCTAAATTTGGAATTTTTGGTGATGGTAAGGAGGTTGCTCAACTTGCAATGGCACGCGTTTTCCAAAACGGTGATTTCCGATCTGGATACTACAGGGACCAGACGTTCATGCTGGCGATCGGTCAACTTACCTTAAAGCAGTTTTTTGCGCAGCTCTACGCGCACACTGACGTGAAAGCTGATCCATCTTCTGCAGGAAGGCTAATGAACAGTCATTTCGGTACCCGATCATTAAATGCTAAGGGGGAATGGAAAACGCTGACAGACATGAAAAACAGCAGTTCCGACATTTCTCCAACTGCCGCTCAAATGCCAAGATTAGTAGGATTGGGATATGCGTCGAAACTTTACAGAAACAATCCGGATTTAAAATCTTTCCAGGACTTCTCTATTAATGGGAATGAGGTTGCTTTCGGTACAATTGGTAATGCATCCACTTCGGAAGGACACTTCTTTGAATCAATGAATGCTGCCGGGGTATTGCAAATACCTTTGGTAATGTCTGTCTGGGATGATGACTATGGAATCTCAGTTCCAAAAGAATATCACACTACCCGTGGAAGTATTTCAAAAGCTTTGGAAGGATTCCAAAGAAAGGGCAAGGAAAATGGACTTGAAATATTCACCGTCAAAGGTTGGGATTACCCTGCTTTGATGGAGACTTATGCAAAAGCCACCAAAATAGCCAGAAAAGGCCATGTACCTACTTTAGTTCATGTACAGGAAATGACCCAGCCTCAGGGGCATTCTACTTCCGGTTCACATGAAAGATATAAATCTAAAGAAAGACTGGAGTGGGAAAAAGAATTTGATTGCATCAAGAAGATGAGAGAATGGATCCTGATAGAGGGGCTGGCTACTGAAGATCAACTTGATAAAATTGAAGCAGAAGCTAAAGAGACTGTCAAAAAGGCAAAAACTGAAGCATGGAAAGAATTCTCCATTGAAATCAATGAGGACCTCAACAAAGTAATAGGATTTGCCGATGAAGCAGCTGCTCAAAGTCAAAACAGGGAGCAAATCCTGGAAATCAAACAACAGTTAAAGTCAGTCATTAACCCTGGTAAGGGAGAAATCTTTGGTGCTGCAAGGAAATTAGCCAGATTGGTCAGAACCGAGAGCGGTGCATATCGATTTGACCTGATTAACTGGATCAACAACAAAAAGGAGCTTTACAAGGATCAATACGACTCCCATTTATATAGCGAGTCAGATCAGGCGGCAATCAACATCGAAGGAATCAACCCGGTGTACAGTGATAATGCCAAAGTTGTAGATGGCCGTGAGGTCATGCAGGCATGTTTTGACCATATCCTTAAAACAAACCCATTGGTATTTGCCATTGGTGAGGATGTTGGTAAAATCGGTGATGTAAACCAGGGATTTGCTGGATTACAGGAAAAATACGGTGAAATCAGGGTAACTGATACAGGAATTAGAGAAACATCCATTATTGGTCAGGGAATTGGTGCAGCACTTCGGGGCTTAAGACCAATTGTAGAAATTCAATACCTGGATTATCTCATTTATGCGATCCAGACGTTATCCGATGATCTTGCCTGTCTACAGTACAGAACCAAAGGGGGGCAAAAAGCTCCATTAATCATAAGAACAAGAGGACACAGGCTGGAAGGTGTGTGGCATTCAGGTTCACCGATGGGAATGATTCTTGGTACTATAAGAGGTATCAATGTATTGGTTCCTCGTAATATGACCCAGGCAGCAGGTTTTTACAATACTATGCTTGCTTCAGATGAACCTGCTTTGATAATAGAGTCTCTCAATGGCTATCGACTGAAAGAGACTTTACCTGACAATGTTGGAGAGATGAGAATTCCTTTAGGTGTTCCTGAAATCCTAAGACCAGGTACAGACATCACTTTAATTACGTATGGTAGTATGTGCAGAATGGTAATGGACGCTGCAACACAACTTGCGGAATTAGGCATTTCTGCTGAAGTAATTGATGTGCAAACACTTATTCCATTTGACAAATCAGGCATGCTCGTTGAATCATTAAAGAAAACCAATAGAGTTGCCTTCATTGACGAGGATGTACCGGGAGGTGCTACTGCCTATATGCTACAAAAAGTACTTGAAGAGCAGGACGGCTATCAGTATCTGGACTCCAAACCAATCACTATTGCTGCAAAAGAACATCGTCCGGCTTATGGCTCAGACGGTGATTACTTTTCTAAACCTAATATTGAAGATATTGTTGAAAGGGTTTATGAAGTGGTAGCTGAAGCAGATCCTTCAAGGTTTCCTGATATCTATTAAGTAGTAGCGCTGTAACAAAAAAGAAGGTTCATTTGAAAGAACCCGGATATGCTGGATATTGCTAATTTCGAGTAATTGACGGTAATGTAAAGTCAGGGGTTCGCAATTCGTTGCTATAATTCCCAGCCCTATCCAATATGGTTACACGCAACTGGAATGTATCTGCCAGCATTTGAAGTACAATACCACCACCAGTCATTGCATAATCCATAGATCCGGCTATCGGCTGCCTGTTATTGAGATTACTATATTCAAATATAGGAAACCTACCATCCCAACTTTGACCACAGGTCTGTAGCCTTTCATTCCAATCAAAATAGCTATAAACCCCACCTCTTTTGATATAAAAATCAACGAAAATATTTTTATGTCTTTCGTTTAAAGCAATATAAAGCGTATCTACAGTAGTACCGACATCAGGATCTGTGACGTTAATTTGTATATAATCTAGACAAGAGTATTCTGGTCGATTATCGGTTTCAGAAAAAAACACAATATTTCCATTTGGCTGGTGCCTGTAGAATGGAGGTTCATTCACAGAGTTTAAGAATACTCTTTCTCTATTTTTATCAATAATCGTGTCAAAATCATGGTAAGGCACATTGACATCAAATTGATCAAGTCCTAAATCTCCGTCACCATCCTGAAAAGCAAAGGTAAGATTTAAAGTATCCAACGAAACCCCTTCCCTGAACCAAATATCTTCAAACTCGATCTCTGGAGTTTCTGGAAATTCAGGTGGTGGATAGCAACCCTGAAATGCACAAACTATTAAAATGAAAATTATTGATATTTTAAAATCCTTTAACATCTCTTGACCTTATCTTCGCTAATATATTACAATAACAATCAATTTTACCCCTATATTGTCAGAAAGCATGGAATTTATTGAGCGTTTTCGCCATGATATAAAAGCTGCATCCGACAGTGATTTTGAGTCATTGGCATTATCCGCATTCAAATTCCAGGCAGAGCAAAACCAATGCTACAAATCGTATTTGAGCAATTTAAAAATCGATGTAAATAACATCAATTCCCTGATAGAAATTCCCTTCCTTCCGATTGAATTTTTCAAATCACACCATGTAGTTTCCTCTGATACCCCAATCGCTAAAACATTTAAAAGCAGCGGAACAACTTCAACCGGCAGAAGCAAACATCACTTAGATAGGCTGAATTTTTACCTGGAACACTCCACCAGGATATTTGAGTCATGCTACGGTCCTCTTAATGATTTTGCAATACTAGCGTTACTACCCTCCTACCTTGAACAGGGTGACTCTTCGTTGATCGCTATGATCGATCATTTCATTACCCTTACAAAAAGTGAATTTTCCGGGTACTATTTACAAATTCCTGAGCAAGTGCAACAAGCAGCCAATAAGGCCAGGGCCACAGGGAAAAAAGTAATTGTATTTGGAGTAAGTTATGCTTTGCTGGATCTTGCAGAATCGGGTGTAGACCTTTCAGGTTGCATAGTGATGGAAACCGGTGGAATGAAAGGGAGAAGAAAAGAAATGATCAGAACAGATTTACACCACATGCTATGCAAGGGTTTGAATGTGGATCGTATCCATTCTGAATACGGGATGACAGAGTTACTTTCTCAGACATACTCTACAAAAAATGGAGAGTTTCATGAGAAATTTTATCAAAAAGTCCTGATTCGGGATATAAATGATCCTTTTTCGTACGTTGGGGTAGGTAAAACTGGCGGTATCAACGTTATAGATTTAGGAAACATTTTCAGCTGTTGTTTTGTTGAGACTAAAGACATTGGCAGAAAACGGGAAAACGGAGACTTTGAAGTATTGGGGAGATTCGACAATTCAGACCTGAGAGGATGTAACCTGATGTTGGTCTAAAGATTCAATGATTTGGTCTAAAACAGTCCAGGCTACTACGAAATAATTTTTCATAAGTTGCAAAGTATCTAGAGACCTGATATTTTTGAAATAAATATATTTATATTTACATTAGATAGAGTATAATAAAATTAGTGTTAGCTTAACGTATACACCCATGAAAATTAGAGTTTTATTAATTGCAGTTGTTCTTTTTGCTGCTTCTGCTGCTTGCACGCAAAAAACATGTCCTACATACGCTAAGAAAGATGTGAAGGACGTAAAGACTGAGAATGTGGAAAAAGTAAGATTATAATCTACTACATATAGATCAATATGCGGATGTTAATTGATATCCGCATATTTTTTTACATTCTCCTCAGTAATTGTCTTATCCGACATAATTACCAGTCTTTCTACGACGTTCCTCAGTTCCCTGATATTACCAGTCCAATCTTTTTGTTTAAGAAGTTCTACAGCCGATGGTTCTATTTTGGTGATGGGAGAATTATATTCAGTGGCAATATCCTCAAGGAAACGATCTACTAATAATGGAATATCCTCCAACCGTTCATTTAATGAAGGCACCTTTATAACAATCACTCCGATCCTGTGGTACAGGTCCTCCCTGAACTGATTGTTTTTTATTGCTTCCTTCAAGTCCTTATTAGTAGCAGCGATTACCCTCACATCAACTTTAATTTCTTTATCACCTCCGACTCTGGTAATCTTATGTTCCTGGAGCGCCCGAAGTACTTTTGCCTGAGCAGAGAGACTCATATCTCCTATTTCATCCAAAAACAGTGTTCCACCATTAGCCTGCTCAAACTTTCCAATCCTTTGCTTCACCGCCGATGTAAACGATCCCTTTTCGTGACCAAACAATTCACTCTCAATCAATTCTGAGGGTATTGCAGCACAGTTCACTTCCACCATTGGTCCTTTTGACCTTGCACTTTTCTCATGTAACCATCGAGCTACAAGTTCTTTCCCTGTACCGTTAGGACCATTGATTAATACCCTGGCATCCTTTGGTGCTACCTTTTCGATGGTTTCTTTTACTTCCAGGATTGCTTTCGATTCACCAACAATGTCCCATTTCTTATGTACTTTCTTTTTCAGGATCTTAGTTTCTGTAACAAGGTGACCTTTATCCAGGGCGTTTCTAACCGACAAGAGCAACCGGTTAAGATCCGGTGGTTTTGGAATAAAATCGAAAGCTCCGATTTTTGTTGCTTCCACAGCTGTTTCTATTGTTCCGTGAGCCGAGATCATTAGAAATTGGGTTCCTATGCCTTCATTAGTAGCAGCAGTAAGGAGCTCTATCCCATCCATCTTGGGCATTTTAATATCGCATAGCGCCACATCAAATTCTCCTTCCTTTAGCTTTTTAAGGCCTTCTTCGCCATCTTTAGCTTCATCAATTTCGTAGTTCTCATACTCCAGAATCTCTCTGAGTGTATTTCTAATGCTCTTTTCATCGTCTACAATGAGAATCCTTGCCATTTGTAAGTCGTTCGGTTAATTATGAATAAAAAAAATAGCAAGCCTGTAAGCCGGGTTCTGTATACCAATAAATTGGCATTCTTATCATTTATCTAGCTTCATCGTCACCAATGAAGTCAATCAATCTACCCATCTCACTCTACAGTTGACCGAGCAAGTCTTCTTTCCTGTTGGAAAAAGTGAGACCTATTTGATCTTTCAACCCGTGAGGTTTACCATGCGACATCATTCACATGACGCCCGGTGAGCTCTTACCTCACCATTTCACCCTTACCCTGAAGTAAAATACATCAAGGCGGTATACTTTCTGTTGCACTTTCTAGTTCCGGATAACCCGGAATCTTCCCGTTAGGAAGCACGGTGCTCTATGTTGCCCGGACTTTCCTTCCCGAAATCAATTTCGGAACGATAAGACGGCTTGCTGGTGCAAAAATATAATAATTAGTGGATGTCTTTGCCTGTTATTTTAAATTCCCACTCATCGCCGGTATTCGCGACTTCCTGAATCATTTCTTTCAACAGTTCATCAGTGGAATTATCAAGGAAAGTTGCGGACTCTACTTTCAGGAAGTTATCGTGTACAATGAATTTACTGTGAACAAATTGCTCACTGGCTTCTAATATGGATTTATAGTCGATAGACTCATCAACTGTACAAACTTTTGTGGTGAATTCCAGAACATTTCTACCGTACCGATTGTGATTATACATTTTACCGATCACAGTTTGGAAGCGTTCGTCCTTGAGTGGGACTATAATAACTGATTTGTTTTCATCGTACTCAGAAAATTGCCCGTTGATTTCAGTGGCAAAGTCTTCCATAAATTGTTTGAAATTCATGATGGGTTACATTAGGTTCTCCATGAATTTAACAAAAAAAATCATCATTTTATCACTTCCTGTAAGCTACTTCTCAGATTTCTTTTTTTCTTTCTTATTATCACCAATAGTTTCTACCACATTTCCATCAGCATCAACAAACCTGGTCTTTTTGGATCGGTTCTTTCTCCAAATTTCCTGTATATAGTCAAAGGTTCGGACATATTGCAAACTCACTCCTGTTTCAAGTGCCTGTTCCACATCAATATCTTCCTGACTTCTGCTATACATTTTGGCTCGTAATCGACCATCTTGTGTAAGTAAGTATTCTACTGAAATATCTCCTATTATGTTAGTAAAGTTCGCACTTTGAGTATTAGTACTTGTTGCAGATGGAGTACTGGTAGCAATTCCTCCCATCCTGCTCACCCTTAACCTTCCATTAAGGAAAGTGTAAGAGAGCCTTAATTGA
Organism: Cyclobacteriaceae bacterium; assembly: GCA_965243755.1. Lineage (GTDB taxonomy): Bacteria > Bacteroidota > Bacteroidia > Cytophagales > Cyclobacteriaceae > JANSWY01. Next base: position 341,116 of record CBDEVW010000004.1, on the reverse strand, counting down.
AATGTCTCAAAAGCATCCTGATCAAGTGTTGCTAAATCAACATCTATTTCGAGATTTTCATCTACCTGACTGATCCAGTAACTCAGTTGATTTGAAATAAATTCACTCACACTGTTACCTATGGATTGACCTGCTACTTCAAAGCTGTTTTCTGGTGACAACCGTCTTAGAATTAGTAAGCTAAACACCTGTCTTTTCAGTTCCTGTTCATTACTGTTGATTTTAAATTTAAACGGATCAACATATGCGCCATAATTCAAACTGGTACCATCGCCCAGCGTTATAGATTGCTGTGGATAGCCTTCAAATTCTATATCAAAGTCAATCGTTGGGTTAAGCATTTCATCCGTAAGTTTCAAAACCACAATCACCGGATATCTCCTGCTTACCTGTGGATCATTTCGTGCCTCATCGGACAATCCTGTCAGTATTGGCTCATAAGGTACGTTTTGTCGGTAATTGGCAGTGATATCAAGAATTGCTTTATAAGGATCTCCATACCAGCTTATCTTGCTTCCTTTTACAATATCAAATTCCTTATTAATGATGTTATACAAGGTGAAATTGTAACCACCCTGGGTAAGCATATAATCCCCTACCATGTTGAAGTCCCCTTCTGTATTAATTTGTATTCTAAGATTACCATTTCCTCTCCCTCTTATAATATCCCCTGCTTTGAGATCAAATATTAACTCGAAGTATGCCTCCTCCGTTACCTCAAGTTCCAGATCAAGTTCTATCCCACTTAGGTTTGTTTCCGATTGGATGGTCCTATTCCCTTCAGTTTGAACAGTATCAGACAGGTTTACAAATGAAATATAATCTTTTAGATCAGCAGCGCTGTTATCAGTGAGCGGAACAAACAATTTTGAATTTTTATCTGTTCTGGCCTTTGCTGCAATTTTGAGATTATTGATGGGGCCACTGAAGTTAAGTGTTCCCGTGGCGTTTACTTCGCCGTAATAAAGTGAATTATCCGAGGAGTTTGTGTTGAGCACGTTAAATTCAAAAATATCACCACTCACATCTAATATCATATTTCTGAAACCCTGATGTGCAATGGTTCCTCGGAAGTAGGCATTGTGTTGATTGGCATCAATCAGTTCCACCCTATCAAATACTATTAATTCCTTATTGAAACCATAACTCCCAGAAAAATCATAGGTTGTGTTAAGATAATTAAGCTTCACTCTTCCTCCAGACACCTCACCTTCTCCCATAATTTCAGGTGATTGAACGGTACCGCCAATTTTAAATTCACCAGAAGCTTTACCTTTCAAATTAGCGATATGTTCGTTCAAAAAAGGCTCAATGATATCAATGTCTGTATCATTGAAAGTAGCTTCCAGATCCAACCTTTTATCTTCTTCTTCAAATAAGATATCCCCATGAATATCAACAAGTTTAACCTGGTCTCTGGAAACCCCGGTATTGACATTTAGCTTTTTAGCTACATCATTCCAGCTGGCATCTATCTTGAGATCCCCAACATGCAGTTGATCCAGTAGTAAACTATCAATCTCAAACTTCCCAGTGGCAAAAAGGTCCGTGATTGGCCCATGTAATTCCAAATGTCCGTTAGATATCCCAAACAATTCCTGATTGATCAAAAAACTAAGTGGATGCAGTTCCACATCACTAATATCGATCCTAAGGTCTGAGGAATCACTAAGCATACCATCAATTTTAAAGCTTTGGCCGGATGTAAATAATTCAAATTGACGGATTGCGATGCGGTTATCCAGTACTTGTATGATGTTGTTTTCTGAAAAATTCCATGGGTTACCATAGAGCGTAATGAAAGAAGGCAAAAATTTGACGGTTGTTGTATCCTGAAGGAAATCAACTGTTGCTTTAATATTTGCTTTGGTTCCACTTTTTTCTTCACTCCCTGCAAAATAAAGCTCCATGTGGTCTTCATTCCAAACCGCCTCAAATTCCATATCATTACTCACATAATTTGGCCCCCAATGTTGTTGTTCTGTAGAAATGTACAACATGGCCAGTACATTCCTATCTACCCGGAATTTCGTTGTGTTTAATTCGAATACCGTATTCTTAAATCCAATATTATCAATACTCATGGTATCAATGACACTGTATAAACTTAAATTGGAGTTTTCGTCATTTCGAAAACCTCCCGAAAGTTCGAAATTTTCTGAGATGTAAATACCCTCTGTAAATGGTTGAATATAATCATTAGCATTTTCAATCAATAAGGATATATCAACGTCATATGGGCGCTGATTGTAGGTTACTTGTTCGTAATATTGATTAATGGCATCCTCATCGTTTGTTAATTCCAGCTGATATTCCCTATAAAGCTGGCGTATATCCTTAATTAGTTCTGATGTTTTGTAGTTACCATTCACTTCAGCCTGGATTCCTTTGGTTGACACAGTTATTAATCGATCCTCCGCGACCTTTAGTGAAGTGACCGTTAATGAATCCAGATACAGGCTATCCTGTTGAAGTGCAAGATTTATATCTCTTAGTCTGACATAGCCTGCAAAGTCATCAACACTAAGCCCTTCCAAAGAGATATCGATACCGGTACTCAAACTCAATTCTTTGGTGCCAAATCCTAGTGGTAACGCATTAAAATGAGACAAATCGGCTATCCCCTCTATTTTCTCTTGGCCCTTCCTAACATCAATTACACCGTTAAGCTTCAACCCGACATTTGGGTCATCAATACCCAACTTCCCCTGAAAAAAACCGGATTTAAAATGGCCATCTGTACTGATGTTTGTATAGGTGTAATTATTGATCCTGAATTTCTGAATCATGGCATTCAACTTAAAATCGGCTGATTCGGGAGTAAGTCCTTTCCCACTGATTTTTCCATTCATGGTGATATTATCAATGATATCATTATAACCGACAATTCGACCCAGGTCAATGTTTTCAGTGGCAATAGTACCTATGTATACACTTTTGGTGCGGTCCTCTTTTAGTTTCAAATTCAGATTGGTTGAAATAGATCCATTTTTGGTTTCAAAGTTAGCTTCAGCAACAAAGTCTGTTGGGAAACCAAGAAAGGTACCGTCTATATTGATTGGCCCCAATTCCATTAATGACTGAAAGGAATCAACTGGAAATGCAAACCTCAGGTCTTTCGGGTCGATCTTGGATCGGCCAAACTTAAACTCAATAAATGTTTCTTTAATATTTGGTAAGCCGGTCAGAAAACAATCCCCTTTGATCAAAGTGTTTTCACCAACTTTGAGCATTAGTGATTTCGCCTGAAAGTTATTCACCTTGCCGTAATACCTACCATCTATTAGTATTTGCTGATTATACTGGCTTAGCGCACTGCTAAACTGAGCCAAATCCTGAGAATGAATATAACTTTGATCCAGGTTTATATCAAACGAAACACTGTCAGTGAAATAACTCAAATTAGCAATACTTGAGAACCCGAATTTTACATAATCCTTTACTACACTTCTTGAGGTTTCAAGGTACAGGTCTGTGAATTCCATTTTATGACTGGTCAAATAAAAACCAGCGTTCATGTTTCTAAGAACCAGTTTATCAGTTTTTTCCCTGGCACTTAGTGAAGTGATATTAAAATCGATAGAATCATAAATCAACCTAAAATCATGCAAGGATAAATTGATATCCTGTATATTCAGGTGACTGGGGTCAATGCCTGTTTCCTGCTCCGGCACCCTAAAATCATCCATTCGGAAAGTTGTATTCCAAACATCAATTTCATCCACTCTAATAGGTTTCTTTTCTTTTGCAGAACTTTCACTACCTGACAGAGCCCTGACTTCATCGAGAAACATTGTGAGGTTTAGCGGGAGTTCCTCGATATGCTTAATCAGGTGAATTGTACCGGATTTAATTTCAATTCTATCAAGCTCAATTCTTTTTGTTTTGACCATTTCAATCATATCTAAATCGAAGGTCATCTCCTTTGCGCCGTACATTAAGCTATCCCTTGTATCATATAAAGCCACTCCTTCCAGGTATACTTCATCGAACCATGAGATATTTATATAGTCGATAGTGATTTTATGATTGGTGAGTTCAGAAAGCCGGGAGGTTACCTTAGTAACAATGTACGTCTGAACATTGGGGAGTTGGATCAGCAAAATGGTCAGAACCAGCAGTGCGAATACAGCAGTTACCAGCCAGAGCAGAATCTGAACTAGCCTTTTTTTTATAAATTGCCCAAGATTTGTCTTAACACCCAATATTTTATGCGTAATATTCTCCTTGCTATCGAATCCTCCTGCGATGAAACCTCAGCATCAATTATTATTGATGGTAAGGTAATTAATAACATAATTGCAACGCAATCGATTCATGAAAATTACGGAGGGGTTGTTCCGGAACTAGCCTCCAGAGCTCATCAACAAAATATTGTGCCGGTTGTTGAAGAAGCTTTAAAGGATGCAAATATAAAAAAAACAGACCTCTCCGCCATTGCTTACACCAAGGGTCCAGGACTTTTAGGAGCATTATTGGTGGGTTCTTCATTTGCCAAATCCCTGGCTTATGGCCTTGACATCCCGTTGATTGGCGTAAACCATATGCAAGCGCATATTCTGGCGCATTTTATTGAGGACCCAAAGCCAGAATTTCCATTTTTATGCCTGACTGTAAGTGGTGGCCATACCCAGATCGTCAAGGTGACAAATTACCTCGAAATGGAGGTAGTTGGTGAAACAAAGGATGATGCCGTTGGGGAAGCATTTGACAAATGTGCAAAGATTTTAGGGTTACCTTACCCTGGGGGACCATTGATTGACAAATATGCTAAAGAAGGTGATCCGAAAAAATTCAGTTTTCCTCAAACTGTAATGGATGGGCTCAACTACTCCTTTAGCGGAATAAAAACAGCTTTTCTGTACTTTCTTAGAGAAGAGGTGAAAAAGGATGAAAATTTCATCAAAGACAACATGCCTGATCTTTGTGCCAGCATTCAATATACACTTATTGAAATGTTGGTCAAAAAGTTAAAAGAGGCCTCACGTCAATTTAATATTAATGAGATCGCTATAGCAGGTGGCGTTTCTGCAAATTCAGGATTACGGTCCAGACTAGAAGAAATTGCTAGTAGTAGTCAATGGAATGTCTATATACCAAAAATGGAATACTGTACAGACAATGCCGGAATGATTGCCATGGCAGGTCATTTTAGTTACCTGGAGCAAAGATTTGAGCCACTTACCGAAACCCCAGCGCCAAGAATGCGGTTTTAAATAGATTAATTTGATAAATAACAATTGTAAAGTAATTTTAGTAACATGGGAGGAAAGGAGAGATTTTCGAATAACGTCAGCATAAAGAACCGTAAAGCATTTCATGAGTTTACCATTTCTGACACTTTCGAAGCTGGGATGGTGCTTAAGGGTACTGAGATTAAATCTATCCGTGAAGGGAAGGTTTCTTTACAAGAGGCCTATTGCCACATTCACAGAGATGAATTGTTTGTAAAAGGAATGACAATCTCTCCCTACGAACAGGGTTCATTCACAAATCATGAACCGACCAGGGAACGGAAACTTCTTTTGAATAAAAGAGAAATTGAAAAGCTAAAAGGCAAAACCGAAGAAAAAGGATTCACCATTGTACCTACAAAACTGTACATTAACAAACGTGGTTTTGCCAAGCTTGAGGTTGGTCTTGCTAAAGGCAAGAAATTGTACGACAAGAGGGAAAGCATGAAGAAAAAGGATCAGGAAAGAGAGTTGAAACAAATGAAATACTGATATGCAAGGAAAAGTACTGGTATTGAATCAGGATTACAGTCCTATCACTGTCTGTTCTGCATATCGGGCTTTTCTATTAGTTTATTTAAACAAGGCTGAAATGATTGATCAGTCAGAAAACCGATATCTCAGAACAGTCTCTAAATCTTATCCGTTACCAGCGGTGATCCGAATCAACCGTTATATAAACATTCCTTACCGTGGCGTGGTATTAACCCGCTACAATATATTCAAAAGAGATAAACATCAGTGTCAGTATTGTGGCACTAGTAAAAATCTCACCATTGACCATGTAATCCCTAAATCAAAAGGGGGTAAATCCACCTGGACTAATCTTGCTACGGCATGTCAAAAGTGCAATGCGAAAAAAGGAGATTATAGTCTGGAAGAAGTTGGCTTAAAGCTCATGAATCAACCAATGAAGCCTTCGTATGTGATGTTCCTTCGTGAGTCAAATGGCCGGGTTCAAAATGAGTGGCTCCCCTATTTAAATCCTAAAAAATCAGTCTCTTAAATTAGAAGACAGGATAATTATTAAATAAAAAAGGTGACAATTACAGTCACCTTTCATATTTCTATTTTGGAATAATCAATTCGCTATTCCTCAGATGCAGTTTTTCGTGAGCTGTACAATACTTTTAATGCATTTGCTTCACGTAATTTCTCCTGAACATCAGATACAATACCCATTTCAGTTTCCTGGTCCACCTTGAAAGACATTGTAATCTTATCTCTCTGGTTTTCATCAAGAGCATCCTTCTCCTGATTCACAAACTGTATGATATCGTCGATTTCAGTAAACACATCGTTGGTCTGAATCTTAGGCTCAGATCCATATTGCTCCGTATTTTTTGGAGCGCCTATGTATATGTAACTGACCAAAGACTTCTTCTCGATTTTCGTAAGCTGCGTAGCTTTTGGTAATTTTTGTACTACCAAAATATCATCTTCTCTAAGTACAGTTGTTACCATGAAGAAGAATAACAGCATGAAAATAATATCAGGAAGTGCCGCCGTAGGGATATCCTGAGATGTTCTTGAACTTTTGCTAAACTTTCCCATTATCTACTTCCTACTTTATCTGGTTCTGCAATTGAAATCGCTCTTGGAATTCCCTGACGAGCCCTGTCATAGAGATCCTTCTGAATGTCGTTACTCTTATCCAGGTTAAGAAACTCTTCAGCAGTTAAACCAACTCTTTCTCCATACACCTCATTGTATGCCTTGTTAATAGCATCCAATACCTGAATGTACAGTTCATAGCTGGTTCCCCTTTGTGCCTTAAATGAAACCACAGCTTCAGTAGGATCTTCCGAAGAATCCTCTCTTCGTCCGTTCGCACTGATGTATGCCTTCATTTTAGGAGGTAAGGAGTTGTAAATATCCAGACCTTCCGGACTTGGGTTTCCAAAGTTCAATATAAACTTCTTGATTTCCTCTTTCAGTTCCCCTGGATCTTGTTCCCAGGGTTCATCCTCCACCAAAAGTCTATCCTGTGAGTTAGCAAGAATCTTAAATATGTTTTTATCATTCTTGGTCACCTCAGGTGGTGGGTTATTTGGATCTGGAGGCGGTGGCAGTCGCATTGCTATCCCCTTATCGTTAGCTATCGTAGTAGTAACCAGGAAGAAGATAAGCAACAAGAATGCAATGTCGGCCATTGAACCGGCATTCACCTCTGTTGATCCTCTATTCTTGCTTCTTGCCATTATTTAATTGCTTTTGCTATTTCAGTATAAACAATGCCTCCCAGGGCACCAATTGTCAAAATATACATAGTGATCAGAGCTCCACCAACAAACTTGGCTACTCCCGCACTGGATGTCCCTACAGCCGTACCGTCTGCAATTGCCCAGCCTAGGAAAAAGATCACCAAAAGGCCAACAAGACCAACAGCTCCTTTCACAAGTCCTTTAGGGTTATCAATTGCATTGATAAGCGGTAGTACAATCGCCAGTACTACTGAGGCTGCTACTAAAACATAGCTCGCCCATAGCATTATATTTACAAAATTTTCCATGCAGTCTTCTTATTTAGTTAGGTTGTGCTTAACAAGCATGTCTACTAATGAAATAGACGCATCTTCCATTGAGTTTACAATAGAGTCAATTTTAGAAATCAGGTAGTTGTAGAATAACTGAAGAATTACCGCAACGATCAGTCCACCTACTGTAGTTAAAAGTGCCTGCTTAATACCATCTGCCACAAGTGCAGGAGATACGTCACCAGCTTCAGCGATAGCGTCGAATGCATCGATCATACCAATTACAGTTCCCATGAAACCAAGCATTGGAGCCAGAGAGATGAATAGAGAAACCCAAACCATACCTCTTTCCAATTTACCCATTTCAACAGATCCGTAAGCGATGATTGATTTTTCAACCATTTCTATACCTTCTGACATTCTCATTAATCCCTGAACGAAAATAGATGCTACAGGACCTCTTGTATTTCTACAAACATCCTTAGCAGCTTCAACTCCACCAGAAGAAAGTGCATCTTCTACTCGAGCCAATAATTTCTTAGTGTTAGTGCTGGCCAGGTTCAAGGTGATAATTCTTTCAATTGCAATAGCAAGACCAAGTATCAAACATGCAAGTACGATACTCATGAACTGCCATCCACCATCAATAAACTGCTTTTTGATTACTTGATGAAATCCGGCATCACTTACAGGCTCTTCTTCAACGAAAGTTTGAGTATCAGCCTCATCAGTTGCATCTGCATTGTCATCAAAAACAACTTCCTCAGTAGATGCAGTATCAGTAGCCACTTCAGTAGTATCTCCCTCTTGCTCCTCTTGTGCGTAAGTGTTCTGGCTGAACATAAGAACACCGGTAAGCATCAATAATGTAAATAGCTTTTTCATAATCTAGTTTAAATTGAATCTTCGGTTAAGTTTAACTAATCTATTCTTGTTTATTTATTTCCCGGTTAATACAGCGGAGAGAGAGGGATTCGAACCCTCGATACCCCGTGAAGAGTATACACACTTTCCAGGCGTGCGCCTTCAACCACTCGGCCACCTCTCCAAATACCCGGATTTTCTCCGGCAACAAATCAAATAATAAAAATTACGTTATGCAAGTTTTGCAATCAAATTTACCTTAATGGCATTTAATAGTCCATTTCGCCATTTAGTGGCATTTGGAGTTTATTTTTAATTATTTCAAGTTTCTTCTCCTCACCCAGTAAAAGCATCATTTTAGTAAGGGCCGCTTCTGTAGTAATATCACCTCCACTCAACACTCCAAGATCACTAAGTGTCTTGCTGGTTTCATATCTTCCCATAATCACCTCACCGCCACTACATTGCGATACATTAAACAGTAGTATACCTCTATCGTTAGCATCTTTCAGGCAATCAAGGAACCAGGGGTAATTCATTGTATTTCCTGATCCATAGGTCTCTAATACCACCCCTTTTAGCCCCTCAGTTCCCAAAATGCTCTTCACCAATGTTTCATTGATTCCTGGAAATAGCTTTAAAACCACCACATTATCATCAAAATTCTTCTTCATGGTCAGCTTGGCGTTGGGGTCATGTGGTTGCAGTGCCGAAAAATTGTATTCGATGAAAATACCAGCTTCTGCTAACTTCGGGTAATTCTCGGATTCAAATGCCGCGAATGTACTACTCCTGATTTTTTGAGATCTATTTCCACGCAGCAGAAAAAAGTTAAAATAGATACAAACCTCATTGATGATTGGCACCCCATCCTTTTTAGAGGAAGCAATTTCAAGTGCTGTGATCAGATTTTCCCTGGCATCTGATCGGATAAACCCAATTGGAATTTGTGCTCCGGTGAAAATCACCGGTTTATTCAGGCCTTTTAGCATAAAACTCAATGCTGATGCTGAATAGGCCATGGTGTCTGTGCCATGAAGAATGACAAACCCGTCGTACTGCGCATAATTCTCATAGATGATATAACCAAGGTCTACCCAGTGCTCATGATTCACATTGGATGAATCCTGAGGTTCTGGGAAGGAAATCACTGTTAATTTTAGTTCCAGGGCACTTAATTCCGGAATACTTTCTAATACTCGCCCAAAGTTGAATGGCGCCAGGCTTCCAGACTTATCATAGGCCATCCCGAATGTTCCTCCGGTGTAAATAATCAAAATACTGGAATCCGGATCTTTGCCGGCAGTGGTTTTTATGTTGACTATCTTATAGTTCATTGGCCTGAAATAATTTTAATGCATTTTTGGTTGTAATACTGGCAATCTCATCTTCTTCCAGGCTTGTGTGTTCCCTTAGCTTTTCAGCAATGAGTGGTATATAAGAAGGTTCGTTTCTTTTTCCTCGATGCGGAGCGGGTGTCAAATATGGGGAATCCGTCTCCAGAACAATTTTGTTAATGTCGATATCTGCGATGTACTCCTTCAAGCTACTATTCTTAAAGGTCAAAACCCCGCCAATCCCCAGGTAAAATCCAAGTTCGGTGATCTCCTTCGCTTCCTCCAAAGATCCACCAAAACAATGAAATACTCCCTTTAGCTGGTCGTCATTGATTTCCTTCACCAAATCAATTGTTTCCCTCAGAGAGTCTCTGCAATGAATGATGATTGGCACTTCATGCTGTATGGCCAACTGACACTGAATCTTAAATGCTTCTACCTGGTATTTATAGTTGGTTTTGTCCCAATACAGGTCGGTACCCATCTCTCCTACTGCAGCAAACTTTCTTTTACCCAGCCATTCCTCCACTTCGTATAGCTGTTTCTCAAAGTCTTTATTTACACTACATGGATGAAGGCCCATAGTTGCTACACAAAGGTCGGGGTATTTCATTTCCAGTTCCATCATGCGGTCTATGGACGTATGATCAATGTTTGGCATATATATTTTGCCAATGCCAGCTTCCTGTGCCCTGGAAATAATATCGTCTAAATCTTTCTCAAAATGCTCCAAATAGATATGAGCATGTGTTTCAACATATCGCATTTGACAACTGGGTTAACGGCCAAACGGCAAATTAAAACTATAAGGTCTTAAATGTGTACTCCTGTTCAAGAAAATGATCAAGAAATCGAGGCAGTAGCGCTCTCAAATGTTTTTCTGCTTTTATGCTATCATGAAATATTACGATCGAGTTATTTTTCACGCCATCAACGGCTCTGGAATACAGTTCCTCTGAATTTTGTGACATGTCAAAATCACCGATCAGATAATCCCACATTACAATTTTATGAGATTTCGCAATTCGTTTGATTTGTGAAGGCTTTATTTTCCCATAAGGAGGACGAAACAATTTTTCACCATCATAATAGCGATCAATCACCGACTGACACTGAAGGATACTTTTAATATAAGCAGCATCAGATGTCTTCCAGCCATTCAGGTGATTTTGGGTATGATTACCTATTCGGTGTCCGTTGCTGACTAATTCCTTCAATAACTCCGGATATTTTTCAGCGTTTTGACCAACAACAAAAAAGGTAGCTTTGACCGCTCTTTCCTCCAGTATTTTGAGCACCCATGGTGTGATTTCCGGAATTGGGCCATCATCAAAGGTCAGCGCTATGCTTTTATCAGTACTGCCTTCTGCGTTCCAAACCAAAGTTGGGAATGCCCATTTTAACCAGAAAGGAGTTTTGAAAAAATAGGACCTCACCGCTATCGGGTTACTTTGCACGACAACATGGTGATGTCATCTCTGTAGCTGTTTTCCCCTCTGAAGTCGTCCACTTCATTAAAAACTGCTGCATGTATTTGAGCTGGTTCCTCGCTTCCATATGCTACTATGATCTCAACCAATCGTTCCTGTCCAAACTCCTCTCCCTGATCGTTAAAGGTTTCAATCACACCGTCAGTGTAAGAAAATAAAAGAAAATCTTCTTTGAGCTCCAGATGCCCTACTTCAATGAATGGCAATGGGTTGAACATGCCTAAAACTGTAGTGCCCGCTTCCAACAACTCATGCTTATTGTTCCTCACCAGGATTGGCGGATTATGACCGCAATTTACAAAATGAAGTTCCCGTGAGTTACTATCAAATATGGCGATAAAAAAGGTAATGAAGTTTTCTCCGTTACCACTGAAATTGATTTGGTAATTCAATTCCTCTATAATTTCTTTCAAATCTGATGACTTCCTCACCAACGTACGAAGTGATGCCTGGAAATTGGACATCAGCAGTGCGGCCGGGACTCCCTTTCCGCTAACATCGGCAATACAAACCATGAACTTATTATCAGGCAGAGGGATGTAATCATAATAGTCGCCACCTACGTCCTGATGTGGTATATAGCTTGCCTCCAGTTGCAAATCTGTATCATAGGGCAACTTATTTGGTATCAGATAATTCTGTACCTGCTTGGCGATTTCGAGTTCTTTCCTGTAGGCTTCTTGCTCAATTTGCTTCCTGGCCAGCTTTTTGTTTTCGATAGCCACAATAATGATATTAGTTAAAGCCTGCAAGAAGGTAACATCTACAGCTTGTTCTTCAACATCCGCTATTCCTCCCAAAAAGACCACAGCCAGCAATTTATCTTTATGCGAAACCGGAAATACCTCATCAAACTCACAAAATTCCTCATCACAGGAATCCATTTTCTGAGGCTTGGTGATTTTCTGGTACTCCTCAGGTAAAGAATGGCCATCCATTTTAATGCTTGTCCCATAATTCACCTTACAAATCCATTCCGCGTCCAGCACAAATAACGCAATCTTTTCAATTTTGAGATCTGCCAGAAGTGTAAACCGATAGATTTTATATAAAGATTCTTCAGACAGGTTATTATTAATGGCCTGAGTGATCTCCAGCAACGCTTTCAGTTGCAAATCCTTTATTTGTGAGTCCTTTGATTCAATCATTGTCCATTACTATTGTGTGCCATAAGACCAGCTTTGGTAGCCAGATAGTAATATCTTCTTGCATCCCTTTCTAAATTAAGATCCTCTTCAAGAACGTCCTCTGTACTGGAAGAAAGACACTTAATCCACTTCTTTTGCAGCAACTTCTGTAAGATCTTTTTCAATTCATGATCTTCCAGGTCTGTTTTGTTCATCAGATCCTCAAAAGAAATCACAAAATATAGCTCATCTAATACGTCGTACTCTAAATCACTCATTAATAACTCCTTCCTTTCCACCGATAGTTAACGAACAATGAAATTAGAGATAAAAAAACAATATAAAAAGGGTAAATCAGCTGGATCAGCAGAAACTCTTTGATCGGTACCTTTAGCTTCATACTATTAGAAACAGATTTTATATAAAAATATTCTGCTAATATCTTAATCATAATAATTCCCAGGCCTATTTCCGGACGCTCCAGCAATGAGATTCCAAGCCCGGACATCAGTAGTGCAATATGAAACAAAAACATTGAGATTGCCCAAATAATTACCCTGAGCTGTTTATGGTATTTCCATTTACCTGCCCATCTGATACGTTGACTTAGGAAGGAGCTGAAGGATTTCTTGGCAAAGGTGCCAACAATAGCTTTGGAAGATTTCAGGAACCTAACGGATTTTGGATTTTCGTCAAACGCTTTCTGTAATAAAAACTCATCATCACCAGAAGCAATATCCTGATTTCCCTCATAGCCTCTGACGCTGTTAAATAATGATTTTCTGTAACCAAGATTAGCACCATTACACATAGTAGGTAACCCCAATTGCAAAGACGCACCTCCTAAGCCGATAAGACCTGCGAACTCCAGTTGCTGCATTCTGTTAAAAGTTGTGTTTCCTTCCAGAAACCTGACAGGCCCCAGCACCATTTGGACCTCTGGATCAGAAAATTGATGGGCATATTGTTCTATCCAGTATTTTGGGACAGTACAATCTCCGTCGGTACAGAGTATAATCTCATTTTTTGCCGCCTTAACTCCTTGTGTAATGGCACTTTTTTTTCCTTCTGCAGCATCTAGCGCATCCAGTGAAATAACTCTAATAGCCAACTTGCTGTGTGGTATATACCCTTTGACCAAATTGACTGTTTGGTCTTGCGAATAGTCATCAACCACCAGAATTTCAAACTGTTCCCTGGGGAAAGTCTGAAGTTCGAAATCAGTTAGCAGACTTAATATGTGTTTCGCTTCATTTCTAACAGGGATAATGACAGACACTTGATACTCGCTTTCATTACTTTCATTTGAAAGGACAGGAATATTGATCCAGGCGATCCTTAATGTCACCAAATAAATGGTGTAAAGTAAGGTTAGTGTAAATGCTCCAGCTAAAATCAATGATGTACCAGTTTAAGTTTGGGAATGAAAACTATGGCTGATATTGCCGGAATAAAAATATTAATGATCCATAAGACCAAAGTAGCAGAGACCACCAATGGTGTGGATACTCCAAACTGACCAAAAAATACGATAGCTGAAAATTCCCTGATACCGATATCTCCAAAAAGATTGATGGTAGGCACTATAGACTTCATGAGAAAAATAAACGCAATACCATTCATCAAAATCCACGGGTCCAGATCAGGAACAAGCATTTTAAACACCATAAAGAATTGCGTAAAGAACACGGCATACCTCAACAGTGAATAAAGTAAAGTAGGAGCAATTTGTTGCCATGAGTGATTCTTCAAAATAAGTATCCCCTGGCCGAGGAAGCGAGATATTTTCTGTCTCAAAAACAAAATTACTATCAACAGTAAAAATATCAGCGCTGCTCCCATCAAATACACATATACAGATTCTCCCCACTTAATAATTGTCTGGTTTTCCAATAGTGTAAATGCACCGATCATCCCCATAGATACTGTAATCAGGTTTTGACATACAGCATTGATAAAAAATGAGCTCAGTTGGGTGGATCTATTGCCGGATATCCCAGCCAGCCTACCAGAAGCATCTCCTACAGCGCTTATAAACTGACGAAATAGCAAACCTACAAGTACTGATTTCAAAGCTTCCAGAAATGTGCCTTCACCCACCAATAACTGCCATTTCTTCGCTTCCAGTCCCCAATTAAATGCCATCATCACTATAACCAATGCTGGAATAAGAGGATTTACAAAATCAACCTCCAACGAGCTCCAGTCCTGCTGATAAATGAAGATTACAATCAGTAAAAGGACAAACGACTTCCAAAAATAATTAAGGAATTGTTGGTGATTTTTTAATATGGGTTCCTTATTCATAAATTGCATAACATGAGTAATCAGACAAAGAAAGAAAAGATTATCCTGGGCATTGACCCGGGAACAACTGTGATGGGATATGGTCTGATCATTGTCAAAGGCTCAGATTTCAGGTTATTGCAATTTGGTGTTATTCATCTTAGCAAATATACTAACCATGAAATAAAGCTTAAGAAGATTTTTGAAAGGGTTACATCAATTATCGATGAATATCATCCTGATGAACTGGCACTGGAAGCTCCATTTTATGGTAAAAATGTTCAGTCGATGTTGAAACTGGGTCGTGCCCAGGGTGTTGCCATGGCTGCCGCCCTGGCCAGAGAAATTCCCATTACTGAATATGCACCTAAAAAAGTAAAGCAATCTGTAACCGGAAATGGTAATGCATCGAAGGAACAGGTTGCTGCAATGTTGAAAAACCTGCTAAAATTTAAAGAAGCACCCAAGTTACTGGATGCTTCGGATGCTTTAGCTGTTGCGGTCTGTCATCACTTTCAGGGTGGAAATACCACTCCATCATTTAAAAGCTGGAAGGCATTCCTTAGTGAGAATCCCAGACGCATGAAATAATTTTCCTACAAGTTTGATTTGATTTGGTCGGCCATGTCTTTCAGCTCATCCTGAGTGGGCTTCAGTTTCATTCTGCTGAAATTCATGTCTTCCATATTGTTAATTGGAATAAGGTGTACATGGGCATGTGGTACCTCGAGCCCCATTACTGTCATCCCAATTCGCTCGCATGGAACTGTTTTTTGTATGGCTAGTGCGATTTTTTTTGCGAAAAGGTGAAGCCCTGATAATGTTTCATCATCAAGGTCGAACACATAGTCTACCTCTACTTTTGGGATTACCAGTGTATGCCCCTCCATTAGCGGATTGATATCGAGAAAAGCCAGGTATTGATCATTTTCAGCTACAATGTGTGCTGGTATCTCCCGACTGATGATTTTAGAAAAAATGCTTGCCATTGATCTAGTATGAAATCTCCAGGATATCAAATTCAATTTTACCAGCAGGTGCATCAACGATTGCAACCTGTCCCACTTCTTTGCCCATCAGTCCTTTTCCAATCGGTGATTTGATAGAGATTTTACCGGCTTTCAGGTCAGCCTCTTCTTCAGAAACCAAAGTGTACTTCACTTCCATGCCGTTCTTTTTATTTTTGATCTTCACTGTAGAAAGGATACCGGCCTTAGAAGTATCGATAGAAGACTCATCAATCACCCTGGCATTAGCAACCACCTCTTCCAGCTTAGATATCTTGAGTTCCAATAATCCCTGTGCATCTTTTGCAGCATCATATTCAGCGTTCTCACTGAGGTCTCCTTTATCACGAGCTTCAGCTATTTGCCTGGCCATATCGGCTCTCCCCTTGGTTTTCAATTCCTGAAGCTCATTTTTCAACCTCTCTAATCCTTCTGGTGTGTAATAACTTATATTACTCATATCTTCTACGTTTATAAACAAAAAAGAACGGCCCTATCGCTAGAACCGTCTTTATCTTAAAATCTTATTTTAAAGCACAAATATACAGAAATTAGCTTATATCAAACAACTTTAGCCAACTCTTGATAATGTTTGAGGATTTTCCCGGCCAGAACTTCACTGATTTTCTGGTAAGATTCGTAGGTCCATCCTGCTACGTGCGGTGTGAACAATACGCTACCTGATTTTACCAATGACTGAAATACTGTTTTCTGCTCTTCCGTGAACGTATCCAGCTTTTCATTTTCCAAGACATCCAGTCCTGCTCCAAGCACTTTACCCTGCTCTATACATTTGGCCAAAGCCTTCAACGACAAAACCTTGCCCCTGGATGTATTGATGAGAAAAATATTTTTTGAGAATCCCATTAAAAATTCTTCATCAGCAAAAAACTCTGTTTCTCTTGTTAACGGCACGTGAAGGCTGACGATATCTGCCTTTGCCTGAAGCGTCTCCATTGACACCATGGTGGTATTTGGAAAAATACGATCTGCATGATATTTATCGTACGCCAGGACTTCAACATTAAAACCCGATAACTTTCTTGCCAGTGATTGCCCGGTATTTCCAAACCCGATAATTCCAACAGTTTTTCCGCTCAGTTCGATTCCCCTGTTTCTTTCTCTTTCCCAAACCCCATTCTTCACTTCCTGATCAGCCCTTGACAGGTGATTAAACAGGTTAAGGATCATTCCGATTGTATGTTCCCCAACGGCATCCCTGTTTCCTTCCGGCGCATTAAATACTTCAATATTTGTTCCTTTCAGTGCTGATTCATCAATGTTATCAATACCAGCTCCCGCACGGGCAACAAATTCCAGTTTTCTGGCTTTCTCTACCAGTTCCTGATCAATTCTTAATTTGCTCCTGACTACAATGCCGTGATAGTCAGGGATCATCCTCAGAACTTCCTCTTTAGAGATTTTTGGCTGATAATTGATTTCAATCCAGTCACGCTCCAATAGCTTCATAAAACTATCGTGCAAATCATTTACTATAAGAATTTTTTTGGTGGTCATTACTCAATGTATTTTATAGGCCATAGAGCGAATGGGCTACAGCAAAATAAACGATTAATCCCAGCAAATCGTTCGCTGTTGTAATGAACGGTCCAGAGGCCAGTGCGGGGTTAATTCCAAACCTGTCTAACAACAATGGTGTGATGGTTCCCATAAAAGAAGCAAGCAACACAACACTAAACAATGCCAGTGATACCGTAAGTGCAATCCTCTGGTCCTTGGTAAATAAAATCACTACACCAAATACAATTAATGCCAGGATTACACCATTAACAACCGCAACAAACAACACCTTTACCAATCTATTGACCAATGTGTCCGTAAAGGCGCTTCTATTTGCAAGGCTTTGAACGACCAAAGAGGAAGACTGAATGCCCACATTGCCTCCTGTCGCCGTAATAAGAGGAATGAAAAAGGCCATAATGGGAATGAGTTTAATTTCCCCTTCGAAAAAACTGATGAAAAATGCCCCCAAAAGTCCTCCAACCAACCCAATAACCAACCATGGTAAACGTGCTTTTGATAGCATCCATACGGAATCATCTTCTTCCACATCGGAAGAAATACCTGCCATGATCTGACGCTCTTCCTCGGCCATCTCGGTGATCACATCTACGATATCATCTATGGTAATCCTTCCAACCAACCTGCCTCTTGCGTTTACAACGGGGATTGCATCCAGGTCATACTTTTGCATGACAATGGCTACTTCTTCCTCTTCCATATATGTCTCAACCGAAACAACATCCGGATCGTAGATGTCCGAGATTTTCATCACATCGCTGGCCAGGATAATTCTTTTTAAAGAAACCTTTCCGATTAGCTTTTCATGATCGTCTACTACATAAACAGAATATATTTTTTCAACATTTTCGGCCTGTTTGCGGATTTCATCAATGCACTGAAGTACGGTCCAGTTTAGGTTCGCCTTGATCAACTCCTTGGCCATCAACCCCCCAGCTACATCATCATCATAGCGCAACAGGTCAAGAATGTTTGACGCTTTCTCCTCATTGTGAAGTAAACTGATGATCTCCTCTCGCTTTTTAAGAGGGATCAGTGCAAGGATATCCACCGCATCATCAGAGTCGAGATGTTCGATGAACCGGGCAATACTTGCTGCATCAAATTCCTGAATAAACTTTTCCTTTACATCTTCATCCAGGTCACTGATGATTTCAGCACTGATTTTATCATCCAGCAGCTCCAGAACGTATCGGCATTCGTCCGTCTCAAACTCGTCAAGTAAGGCTGAAATATCAGCGGGATTAACCCCTTCAAGGGTTTGAAGCACAAACTCATCATCCCGAATGTTCAGCGAATGCTGGAACTGATCGAGGAACTCTTTGGAAAGTTCAAATTGAGTTACTTGCTCCATGATTTTTCAATCAAAGCGGTTAATTCTATAAACTGGTTAACAGAGAGCTGTTCGGCCCTCATTGATAGCATGGGAGACTCTCTTAATGTTTCGGGCAAATTTAAATTTTTTAGGGCGTTCCACAATGTTTTGCGTCGCTTTTGAAACCCCTCTTTCACCACTCTTTTAAAGAGCGTTTCATCACAGGAGAGCGCTTTTACGTTGTTCCTTGAAAACCTGATTACAGCTGAGGTTACCTTCGGGGGTGGGTTGAACACACCCGGTGAAACGCTGAACAAATATTCCACTTCATAAAATGCCTGAATCAAAACACTCAGTATCCCATAAACTTTATTCCCCTCCCTGGAACATATGCGATCGGCTACTTCTTTCTGGACCATCCCAACCACTTCAGTGACATGTTGACGATGATCGTATATTTTAAAAAAAATCTGAGAACTAATATTATAAGGGAAGTTTCCAATGATTGCGAGGTTGCTTTCCGGAAGACCTGACTTCAAAAAGTCCCTGAGTTGAAACTTGTCTTTATCTTCTGGGTAGTGTTTTCTCAAATAATCGATCGATTCCTGGTCCACATCAAGCGCCTGGAAAGATGGAATATCTTTTTCGAGCAGATATTTTGTAAGCACACCGGTTCCCGGACCAATTTCCAACACCAATTGTTCCTCCTGCTCCAGCCTCATGGATTCTACGATTTTCCTGGCGATGTTTTCATCCTTCAGGAAATGTTGTCCTAACTTCTTCTTTGGCCTTACTGAATCCATTGCAATATATTTTTCAAATATTTTAACTTGCAGTGGCAAAGTAAGGGTTATTCTTTGGGAAGATTCACCCGATGGTAGAAATTGTTTAGCGCTGAAGGCAAAAAATGAGCAATAAAAATAAAATTGAAAAGCCCCTGATAGGGATTACAGTAGGAGACATTAATGGCGTGGGACCTGAGGTGATCATTAAATCTCTGATGGATAATCGGTTGACCAAATCGTTTGTACCTGTGATATACAGCTCAGCTAAAGTAATTTCATTCTATAGGAAACAGCTAGACTTACAATCCTTTAATTACTTCCAAACCAAAAGCCTGGACAATATCAACCCTAAAAAAGTAAACGTGCTTAACATCTGGGATGAAAATATTGAAATCACAGCGGGCGAAGAGAATGAAACAGGAGGTAAATATGCCTTAATGTCTCTGGAAAAAGCTGCCAATGACCTTAAAGAAGGTAAAATTCAAGGGCTGGTTACGGCTCCTATCAATAAAAACAATATCCAATCCGATAGCTTTAAGTTTCCTGGCCATACCGAGTATCTCGCACAAAAATTTGAAGTGGACGACAACCTGATGTTTCTGGTAAGTGATTCACTGCGTGTAGGTGTGGTGACAGGACACATTCCTTTGAAGGATGTCCCTCAGAAAATTGACGGAGAAATCATTAGAAAAAAACTAAAAATAATGATCAGGTCATTACAGAAAGACTTTGGCATAAAAAAGCCAAAGATTGCTGTTTTGGGGCTGAACCCTCACGCTGGAGAAAACGGCTTGTTAGGCAAAGAAGAGCTGGAAATCATTGGACCAGCCCTGGAAGAGGAAAGAAAGTCTGGCAACCTGGTATTTGGTCCATTCCCTGCAGATGGATTTTTTGGAAGCAGTCAGTTTAACAACTATGATGGCATATTGGCGATGTATCACGATCAGGGCCTGATTCCATTTAAAAGCCTGGCATTTGAGCACGGGGTAAACTTCACTGCCGGCCTTCCTGTCATCAGAACCTCCCCGGACCATGGTACTGCCTACAACATAGCAGGTAAAAACGTGTCCAGCGAAACTTCAATGAGGCATGCACTGTATCTCGCCTACGATGTTTGGAAAATGCGTCAGGAGACAATGCAATAAAAGCTAATCTAATTACTGCTTTTTCTTTATTATTTATAAAACTGTTCTTAAATTTGCGGTTCTTTACTCAAAAGAAGGGTCGATGAGGGCTTTTGATAACTATAGAATCGATATTTACAAGCTGGCGAATAAAACGCACAGTTTCGATTTTGAGTTTGATAATGACTTTTTCGAACTATTTGAAGATAGTTTAATTGAAAAAGGCAGAGGCACCTGTCACCTGGAGTTGATGAAAGAGGAAACGATGATGACGGCAGAGTTCCAGATAGATGCCGAAGTTGAGTTGATTTGCGATAGAAGTCTGGAGCCTTTCTGGTTCCCTATTCAAAAATCAGAAACTTTGCTCATCAAATTTGGAGAGGAGGATGCTGAGTTGAGTGATGAGATTATCAGTATTCAAAGAGATACGCAATCTCTCAACATGGCTCAGAATATTTTTGAATACCTGACCATATCGATTCCCATGAAGAAGCTCCACCCTAAGTTTGAGGGAGAAGAAGAGAATGATGAACTTGTTTATACTTCTGAAGACGAAATAGTAGAGGAAGAACAAAATGAGGAAACAATAGATCCCAGATGGGAAGCATTAAAAAAATTGAACAAACAATAACATTAAATACATAAGAAATGGCTCATCCTAAGCGTAAGATATCGAAACAGAGAAGAGATAAGAGAAGAACGCATTACAAAGCAGAACCAAAAAACTATGTGATTTGTCCTACTACCGGAGAAGCTCATTTGCCTCACAGGGCTTACTGGCACGAAGGTAAACTTTACTACAAAGGTAAAGTTGTAATGGAGAAGGAAGTTTTAGCTTAATCGTTAGAAGAAATAGAAAAGCCTGTATAAATTGCAGGCTTTGGTTTTTATAAACACAATCACCTAGATGAACGTCAAACGAGCGGCTATAACTGGAGTCCATGGGTATGTTCCAGACTATGTCCTGACCAATCAGGAACTGGAAAAAATGGTGGACACTAATGATGAATGGATCACGACCAGAACAGGTATTAAGGAGCGTAGGATCCTGAAGGGGGAAAACCAGGGTGTATCGGTCATTGGTATCGAAGCGGTAAAGGGATTGTTGGAAAAAACAAACACAAAGGCAGAGGACATAGATCTGATCATCTGCGCAACCACAACACCTGATATGGCATTTCCGGCAACTGGCAACATTATCGCCAATGCTGTTGGTGCCGTCAACTCATTCAGTTACGATCTGCAGGCTGCATGTTCAGGTTTTCTATATGCATTAACTACCGGTTCCCAGTTTATTGCTACCGGACTATATAAGAAGGTAATCATTGTTGGTGCAGACAAGATGTCTTCTATCATTGATTATACTGACAGAACTACCTGCATCATTTTTGGAGATGGTGGAGGAGCAGTAATGCTTGAACCTTCAACGGACGAAACAGGCATCATCGATACGGAGCTTCATTCAGATGGTTCAGGAGAACCTTATCTTCATATGAAGGCTGGAGGAAGTAGAAAACCTGCCTCCATCGAAACTGTTAAGAATGGCGAACATTACGTCTATCAGGAAGGATCACAAGTGTTCAAATTTGCGGTGAAAAACATGGCAGATACTGCTGCTGAAGTTGCCGCCAGAAATAACCTTACAGGGGATGATATCGCTTACCTGGTACCACACCAGGCCAACAAAAGAATTATTGACGCCACTGCGAACAGAATTGGATTGGATGAGGAGAAAGTGATGCTCAATATTCACAAGTATGGCAACACCACCAGTGGCACTATCCCCTTATGCTTGTGGGATTACGAATCAAAATTGAAAAAAGGTGACAATATAATCCTTGCTGCTTTTGGTGGAGGGTTCACCTGGGGAGCAACTTATATCAAGTGGTCCTACGATCCTAAATAAAGAATTTTAACAAAGTTCAAATAAACAAAACTTTTCATGGCAACCACAGCAGATATTCGAAATGGGTTGGTAATTGAATTCAATCACGACCTGTATTCTGTAGTTGAATTTCAACATGTAAAACCTGGTAAAGGTCCTGCTTTTGTTAGAACAAAGCTCAAAAGTGTACGAACCGGAAAAGTGGTGGACAACACATTTTCTGCAGGACACAAGATCACTACTGCCAGAGTAATCAGAAGACCTTATCAGTTCCTTTACAAGGACGACATGGGATATCACTTCATGGACAATGAAACATTTGAGCAGGTGAGTATTCAGGAAAGTCTGATCAATGCTCCACAATTTCTGCATGATGGGCAGGTTTGTGAGGTAATCATTCATGAAGAGCAGGAAGAGATATTAGGCTGTGAACTACCATTGCATGTAGAAGTGACTGTTACCTATACTGAGCCGGGCATCAAAGGTGATACTGCAACCAACGCCACCAAGCCTGCCACTATAGACACTGGCGCAACTGTCCAGGTACCATTGTTTATTGACCAGGATGAAAAAATTAAAATTGACACGACCAAGGGATCTTACGTGGAACGTGTAAAATAACTTATATTTACCACCCTGTTTTGAAACGCTGTTCTAAAAAGTTGTTTGAACAAATTTCAAAGCAATTAATTGACCTGAAAAAACTTAATTTAATATACCTATGAAAGCAAAGGAGCTAAGAGATTTGATAGACTTTATTTCTCAATCCGGATTGGAAGAGGTTAATATAGAGACTGAAGAATTTAAAATCAAAGTAAAACGTAGCAACGAAGTTACGAATCAAATTATTGAGGCTGCACCGGCACCAGTAATGGCTGCACCAGCACCAGCGCCGGCTCCAGCACCTGCAGCAGCGGCACCAGCTCCTGCAGCGGCAGCTCCTGCACCAGCAGCAGCACCCGCATCAGATGAATCAAAATATGTACAGATCAAGTCTCCAATGATTGGTACTTTCTACCGTTCTCCAAATCCTGATTCTCCATCATTTGTTAATGTTGGCGACAAAGTTTCAGCAGGACAGGCAGTATGTATCGTGGAGGCCATGAAACTCTTCAATGAAATTGAATCTGACGTTTCCGGTACAATTGTAAAAGTGTTGGTAGAAAATGCTCAGCCTGTTGAGTACGACCAGCCTTTATTCTTAGTTGATCCATCATAATCAAACCCATTAAGCGACGTGTTTAAAAAAATACTAATTGCCAACAGAGGCGAAATAGCACTACGAGTAATCCGTACCTGCAGGGAGATGGGAATCAAAACAGTAGCTGTGTATTCTCAGGCAGATGCGGACAGTTTGCATGTAACATTTGCAGATGAGGCCGTATGTATTGGACCTCCTCCAAGCTCTGAATCGTATTTAAATATCCCCAGGATTATTTCTGCTGCTGAGATCACCAATGCAGATGCTATTCACCCGGGATATGGATTCTTGTCTGAAAATGCGGAATTCTCCAAAGTATGTGACGATTACGGCATCAAGTTCATCGGAGCAAGTGCTGATATGATCAGCAAAATGGGAGATAAGGCCACTGCGAAAGACACCATGAAAAAAGCAGGTGTCCCGACTATTCCCGGATCTGACGGACTGTTGGATTCTGTAGAGGAAGGACTTAAGATTGCCAAGAAAGTAAAATATCCTGTTATCCTGAAAGCAACTGCCGGAGGTGGTGGTAGAGGAATGCGGATCGTGAAAAACGAAAAAGAATTCCAAAAAGCCTGGGATGACGCAAGAAGAGAGTCTGGAGCTGCATTCGGAAATGATGCTTTATACCTTGAAAAATTCGTTGAGGAGCCAAGGCACATTGAGATCCAGATTGTGGGAGACAAAAGAGGAAGAGCATGTCACCTGTCTGAAAGGGATTGTTCAATTCAAAGAAGACACCAAAAGTTAATTGAAGAAACGCCTTCTCCAATTGTAAGCCAGGAACTAAGAGAGAAAATGGGAGCTGCCGCTATAGCTGGCGCTGAGGCCATTGGCTATGAGGGAGCAGGGACCATTGAGTTTCTTGTTGACAAACACGGTGATTTCTACTTCATGGAAATGAACACCAGGATACAGGTAGAGCACCCTATTACTGAGGAAGTAACAGATTTTGACCTGATCAAAGAGCAAATTAAAGTTGCTGCTGGTATCGAAATTTCTGGTAAGAATTACTTCCCACAGTTGCACTCAATAGAATGCAGAATCAATGCTGAGGATCCTAGAAAAGGTTTCCGTCCTTCTCCTGGAAAGATCACTAATCTGCATTTACCAGGTGGACACGGAGTTCGTGTAGATAGTCACATTTACGCTGGTTATACCATTCCGCCAAACTACGATTCCATGATTGCTAAGTTGATAGTATCTGCGCAAACCCGCGAAGAAGCTATCGTAAGAATGAAGCGTGCATTGGAAGAGACCGTTATTGAAGGAATTCAGACCACCATTCCATTACACATAAAACTGATGGATGATCCGGTATTCAAGTCGGGTAAATTTACTACCGCATACCTGGATACTTTCGATTTCAGTTCTATTTAGTATTAGATTTTTATCTTTGATAGATGAAAGCAGCTCGGTTTGGGCTGCTTTTTTTATTATTAGATAATTTATAATCCTTTTTATTAAATTTGCCTCCAAACCTGAGGTCTGAGTCATTCATTTTTGCGATTCAACCATTCAGTCTACTTTTCAAAACTATAAATCAAATGAAAACTGTCAGCATTTTCCTATTCGTCATTACAATTAGTTTAAATCTTTTCAGTCAAACCAATCCAGGGAAATTTTATGGATCAACCGACGGGACTGAAAGCATAGACCTTCAATTAGGCAGAAATGATGGGATATCCAGTATTAGGTTCTACTCCTCAGATGGAGGTAGTTCATACCTTAGAGTACATGCTCGTAGATGGGGACTTGGACAAACCTGGTCCCGTGAAAGCAACGGAGGGGTTGACAAAAAAGTAGCCTATTTATATGGAGCTGGATCCGGGAGTTTTTATCAGCTATTTGGTTATAGTAATGATGTAAAAATACAGCTTCACACTTACGACGATACTTATTTTAACGGTGGGAATTTTGGTATAGGCACGTCTTCACCATTATATCATTTTCATGTAGTAGGAAGTGACAGAGCGAGGTTTGAGCAAACCACAGGAATCATTGACCTGGTGGGGTACGGATCTTTAGGCCAGGCATATGATAACTCAGCTGGCCTGTTTACGAGCAACAAATCAACTTTAATAATGACCGGATTGCAGGGCACAGGTGATATCAAGTTTATAACCAGGCCCTCCGGATATCAGGCAAGAATGATTATTAAAAGTGACGGCAAGATTGGGATAGGCACTACAACCCCTGAAGCCCTACTTACAGTTGCAGGAAACATCAAATCCCAGGAGGTAAAAGTAACAGTAGACGCTGGCCAGGGCCCAGACTATGTATTCGAAGAAGACTACCATCTTAGAAGCCTGGAAGAAACAGAGGAATACATCAAAGCCAACAAGCATTTACCAGAAATTCCTTCCGCAAAAGTGATGGAGTCAGAGGGTTTGAATTTGAAAGAGATGAACCTCATGCTACTTCAGAAGGTGGAAGAACTAACATTACATTTGATTGACCTGAACAAAAGAGTGCAGGAGCTAGAGCAAGAGAATGAAAATTTAAAAAAGAACTAAGCAACTGACTTCCAACGAAACGCAATACCAGCAATTATCACTGCAGTACTTATTTCAACAATACTGAAAAATATGTAGTGCAAAGTGTTGCCCCCCATGGACAAGCTCCAGGCTTGGACAGTACCAGTAAATATTGCAGCAATCAGGCTGCAATATTTACTCCATTTCACACTTAGAACTCTTGTCAGTACGATCATAAGCATTGGTACTTCAAGAATAAATGCAAAATACAGCAGAAACTCCTGTGAAATAATTAAGTCCCCTACCTTACCAGTTAATAATAAATTCAATTCAGGCGCATGATGGAGCGTAAATACATCGCAATACAGATAATTTACTGTGAGAAATATCCAAAGTGTAAATAACAGGTCTTTCGTATTCATGTTTTTTAGTGACATCATCAAAGTTGTTTAGCATAGAAAATTTAGATAGGAGACCATGCAAGTCCCCCTTTTACAAAACTTCACTAATTGGAACTTAATCATGCTCATAAAATACTTTTGAAACTATTTTCCAGTGTTGATCGACTTTACAGAGTAGCAAATAATCAGAATATATTACCTTATCATGCAACAGCAGGTCCATCGACACACTTGCCTTGTCCCCGGTGATATCAATGTGTTTGAATACAGGCCTGAATGCCACAGTACCATAATCAAAATTGCTGTCTTGTTTTCTTTGTTTCAAGGCCTCTTCCCACATGTCTCGGGTAAAATTGAAAAATGACCCATCTTCTTGAATATTGATGATTGAAAATTCCTGGTGAAATACTGATCGGAATTTCTCAATATTTGTCTCATTGAAAGCACCATGAATGTAATTATCGGTGATTGATTGTTCAATTTTTTTCTTTTCCATGTTTTCTGTTCTAAATGAAAGCAGTACTGCAATGCAAACAAGCACCGCTGTTGAAGTAAATATTTTAGTCATGATTAAAGCGTTTAGCGAATAATGAAAGTTAGGTTGGGGTATAGCCTAAAAACCGTAAGACTTCATCTGTGTATTAGCGAGTTCGGTGAGTTCCCCAATTAATTTGTTGGTAAAATCCTCTCCCGAAATATGGTCAATTGGATTCCTAACTGGCCTGGAGCCTTTATTCATTTCAATCAGTTGAATCACTCTTCTGGCGACTGCAGAAGGATCAGGTTTATGGGTTTTTATGGCGTTGTAAACTTTTGCATTTGCAAAGTCTCTCATCTGTTCATATAGTCCTTCATATGATTCAGTAATCTCTTTGAGGTCTGCCACAACTCCCGCTTTTTCATACAGTTCTGTTGGAAATGAACCAGGTTCTATCAATATATTTTCCACCCCTTTTTGAATTAGCTCTCCATATGATCCGGTAACCAGCGATTCCAAAGCAGCTTTTGTGCTACAGTAAATTGAATTCAGAGGAATAGAAAAAAAGCCTAGCATACTGGAGATGTTAATGATGAGTCCTTCTTTTTGTCTCCTCATCTGGGGAAGTACCGCTTGCATCATTCGCAGTGGGCCATACACATTGATATCGAATAATTTGTGAACCTGAGGGATACTGTGCGCTTCCAGGAGACCTCCACCAAATTGGCCGGCATTATTAATCAAGATGTCCAATCGATCATACCTTTCAATGACCTGTGCAATGCAATCCTTCACTCCCTGATCATTGGTAACATCTAAATCCATTACATCAACATTGGAAAGTTTTTCTAGTGCAAGCTTTGCCTGGTAATTGCTGCTGCTGGTATTTCTCATTGTCGCGATTACATGATATTTATTCTGCCCTGAAAGTTGATGAGCTAATATGTTTCCAAATCCGGTGCTGGATCCTGTTATTAAAACTGTCTTCATACTTAATCTTTATTTATTAAGTACAAATCTATTGACCTGTGGTGCTCAACAGTTTGTCTATAAGGACGTGATTGTTTGTCTAGACAGTCGCTAATTCAGAGGGGTTGACATTAAATTGTTTTTTGAAGGATTTGCTAAAATGCGCAAGATCCTCAAACCCACATTCCAGGTAGACTTCTGATGCTTTGCGGTTTGTGAATTTCAGCAGTCGGTAGGCATGATCAAGTCTTTTCATTTTTAACCAACGGCCAGGGCTGGTTTGAAAGAGTTGAAAAAATTCCTTTTTAAATGTCGTCAAACTACGGCCGGAATCTCTTGCAAATTCTTCCAGGCTCTTCTTTTCCCTGTAGTGATATTGCATGTATTGGTATAAGTCCGCAATGCTTCTTTGTGCAAAGCTTTGCAGCTCATAAAATATGCTTTTGTTTGATCTGATTAGCCCTACAAGGACCTCCATAGTCTTAAGATTGGCCAGTGCATGATCCATTTCAACTTTTTGCTCGAAAAACAACTCAAGGGACTGTATAAACTGATCCAATATTGGATTTGAATGAATAGCGATGATATTTTGATTCTGATTATCCTGTCTGCCTGGATCATCAAATTCCATTTGCATTAATGCCTTTTGAACCAGATCTTCCTGAAATGTGAACACCACACTAGAAAACATTGATCCCCCGCGACCCCAGGTTTTTGTAATTCTTGCAGGAGCAAATTTTTTAAACAATACAAATTCACCTTTAGAATAGCTTCGGGTCTCTCCATTGACTTCAACATTCAGTAATCCTGACCTGATGAAAGTCAGAAGGTGGTTGGAAGGATAAATTTCCATTGTAGCCTGCTCCCTCCGTTCGTGAGAAAGTATGATGCGATTGTTATGATAACTGATTGAGTGATTTTTCAATGCTACTAAAGATTTGTGCAAACTCATAAGTATTCAAAGTCATACGTCTCAGCGTATCCCGGGTTCACATAGAATATTTGTAAACCAGAAAACCCGACTATAAATAGCCGGGCCAACCTAAACCATAGTACTTGCCAGTTCTGCTACGATTAACCAATTAAAACTCAGAAAAAGACTGAACAAGTAGCTATAATTAAACATTGAATAACCATCAATGCATTTTGTGGACAGATTGAGGACCTCCATAAAAGGCCCCCAATACATGTTGCGTACCGTAAAAACTAGTTGATCTGAAGTTGCTTCACCAGCTCATCAATCGTTTTAGCCATAGCTACTCCAGGTAATTTTATTGGGGATGCTACTTCTGCAAGGAATGTTCCTTTAACTTCTCCTACTTTGTAGGTTGTAAATCCAATTCTGTATAGACCAACTGTTAATGCTTTAGTTGGATTGCTCACCTCACTTTTGTATCTCAACAAGGAGTTGTAAGAAGACCCACCCGGGTTCTGTGGCATTTCGCTGCTGTCATCATTGTATTCCAAAACAACCCAATTGGCATTTTGCACTGCATCTTCACTGATTTTTGCTTTGTCAATGATGTTGGATCTTTCAATTGTAATGTAGGTATCAAAATAATCATCAGACTTGGCATTATCTTCATAACCTTCTCCAATAATTGCTCCTTTTGCTTTGAATTTTGCAGGAACCGGCGACATCATCCTTACTCCCAACTCAGGAGCAACTGCAGGTATCCATACGTAGATGTAGTAGAATTTTTTACCATCCTTCACTTCATCCTCATTACCAGGTGCAGCATATCCGAGATAACTTACTACATCTGTATAAGGAACCCTCACGGTCTTAGGTCCTACCTGTTTTTCAATAGTGCTTCCAAACTTAGGAAGTTTTTGAGCCTGTACTCCAAATGCCATCATTACGATAGCCATCATCATGATAAGTGGTTTCACTGTTTTCATCTTAAAATTGATTTGTTTTTTGGTTTTAAATAGTAAGACAAATGTAGGATTGAGCGATGCAGGAAAACATCACCAAATATGGTCAAATGGAAAAATCACTAAAATTAGTGATAGATATATTCAGTAAGAAAATGCACCTTCGTACTATATTAGCGGCAACAATCACATAATGAGGCAATTATTCATAAACATCGCTCTCTTCCTATCACTATTACTGGTGAGTAATGTGGGTATATGCCATGAAAACAGCCTGTTTCAAGACCTTAAAATGGTTGAACTGGAAATTCAATCATTACTGGATGATGCCCACAATGACTCTACATTATCCAAACTAAATGAAGCCCTCAAACGCTGCGTTCAATACAGACTTCACAAAAATGAATGCAATGTCCGGTTGCGCATCGCGAAAGAATTGATCTTTCACGGCAGGTACACTGAATCACAGGAACATCTGGATGCAAGTCTGGAAATCATTGAGCACCTCAATGACACCACTCAACTCATTACCTACTATCGCATACTGGGGTTACATCATCATGAGAGAGGTAACCTGGACCTGGCAACAAGTAATTACCTGCAAGCATACGAACTGGCCCTTCAGCATAACATTGAAGATGATGCAACAGTGTTAATCAACAATCTCGCAACCATTTTCAATGAGAAAGGCCTGTACCATCAGGCAATCAAACACTACAAAAAAAGTTTGGATAGAAACCCAGGTTTAAGGTTAAAATCAATAGTAATGGGTAATATGGCCCTTTCTTTTATCAAATTAAAGGAATTTGATAGTGCCCGGTATTACCTGCAAACTGCTTTGAATGTATGCGAAGAAGTTCCTGATAAGGACTGTACCTATACACCTTTGAGTCTACTGGTGATGTTATTTCAGAATCAACAAGAGCTGGATAGTGCCCTGAAATACTCAGATCAACTTTTAGCAGAATTTACTGATCGGACTGAAGATGTTGAGCTGATCATACGGTACAACCAGCGTGGGCTGATCTTTCTGAATAAAGGAGACGGCAGAAAAGCGATTCCTAATTTCAGAAAAGCATTAAAAATCGCCAATAAGGCCCAATACAAGCAAAGTCACCTGCTGCATGCCAACCTTGCTTTTGCTTATGAAATTCTTGGAATGTATGATTCTGCCTATTTAAGCATGATCGATCATCTTTATTTTCGGGATAGTATGGAGCGGGTCAACACCAGTAGCAAGGTGGAGGACCTGCTGATTAAATATGAGGCAAGGGAAAAGGAACATGAAATCAAACTACTTCAGAAGGAGAATGAATTAAGAAAAATTGAGATCATCAATCAACAAAATCAGTTTGAAAAGAAGCAGTTGCAGGAGCAGTTGGAAGCACAAGCTGCTGAGAATAAAATTCGTGAATTAAAAGCTACCAATGAACTTCAGTTTGTTTCATTGCAGAAAGAGAAAATGGCGCAGGCCCAGCAGGAAAATCAAATTGCATTACTGGAAAAAGAAAAAGAGCTTAAACAGGCCGAACTCGACAGACAAAAAGTGAAGCAGGTAGCAATTGCATCAGTAGCCACGCTGATCGTATTGGCTGTACTGATATTGTTGGAGATATATCGTCAAAAGGAACGGGCTACCAAACAATTGGCAGAACAAGCGGAAGAAATCAATCGACAAAAGACCAAGGAACTCATTCGCGAAAATGAAATGAAAGAAATCAAGGCTAATATCGCCGGACAGGAGAAAGAAAGGATAAGAATTGCAAAGGAATTGCACGATAGTGTTGCAGGTAATCTGGCTGGAATTAAACTCGGGTTAGAAAGGCTCTCAGGTTCCAATGGTGACCAAGAGGTTTTAACCCAGGTCAAAAAGAACATTGATCAGACTTACCATGAAGTTCGGTCCATATCCGCCAATTTATCCCCAATAAAATCCAAAGAGGTAGGATTCTCAGCATTTTTGAGTAATTATATCAACGATTTGAATCAACTCCATCCATTTGAAATAGAATTCAACTGTTCGGTCGACAAGGCATTCAGTAATATGAGTGATCACCAAAAGCTGGAGACATATCGTATTTTACAGGAATTGATGAACAACATAGTAAAACACGCTGATGCTGAATTTATTGAAGTTTCTATCAATGAAGTGGATGGTCATCTTAATATTTTGGTAGAAGACAATGGTAAAGGCTTTTGTCAGCAATCGGCCAAAATGGGCATGGGGTTGAAAAACATTCAATCCAGAGTAAAGAAACTAAATGGCATTTTCAACATTGACTCAGTAATTGATCGTGGTACTATTGTAAACCTGGACTTACCTGTACATGAGTAATGAAATCATTAACATAGCGCTGGTAGATGACCATGCCATGTTTCTGGATGGCTTATCTGCTATTTTTGAAAGGGATCAACATATCAACATTGCTTGTAAGGCGACTTCAGCCAAAGAACTGCTGGACCAACTGGACCATATCAAACCTGATATTGTGGTTACAGACATCAGCATGCCACAGATGGATGGCATAGCGCTTCATAGTATCATCAAGAAAGATTATCCTCACATTAAAACGTTAATCCTCAGCACACACAATGACCCTGATAAAATAGAGAAGCTTATCAAAAAAGAGGTGGATGGATATTTGTTGAAGAATGCCGAAAAAGGAGAGCTCATGGAAGCGTTGGAAACATTGTATGCCGGCAATAAATATTTTTCGAGGGAAGTAAAAGAATCCTACATGAACCAGGTATTCCATGGCGAAAGCCAAACTTTGAACGTAAAATTGAGTCGCAGAGAAAAAGAAATCCTTCGGTACCTGGCGGAGGAATATACCGCCAAAGAAATAGCGGACACTTTGTTTATCAGCACACACACAGTTCATACCCATAAAAAAAACCTCATCAGCAAACTTCAGGTAAAGAACTCTGCAGGGTTGGTGAGGTATGCCATTGAAAATGGACTGGCAGATTAATCGGTGTTTTCTGGTGCCGGAGGTAGCATCAGAGTAAATTTAGTACCAATCCCCTGCTGGCTGGTAACAAATATCTCTCCTCCATGTTTTTTAACAATTCCGTAGGCTATGTATAGTCCAAGGCCTTTTCCTTTTCCAGGTTCTTTTGTAGTAAAGAAAGGATCAAATACCTGAGAA
The DNA here is from genome assembly GCA_965243755.1 of Cyclobacteriaceae bacterium. Taxonomy (GTDB): domain Bacteria; phylum Bacteroidota; class Bacteroidia; order Cytophagales; family Cyclobacteriaceae; genus JANSWY01. The sequence goes on along the minus strand of CBDEVW010000004.1, from coordinate 308,091 downwards.
ACTGTACTTTTATCCATCCCAAATCCATTGTCCTCTACTTCAATAATTACATGACCATTTTCCCTGTATCCCTTTATATTGATTTGTCCGATTGCACCCATGGGTATGGCATCAACAGAGTTTCTGATCACATTGGCCAATGCCTGATTTAATTCCATCTGATTACCCAGAATCGTAATTTCTTCGCTGGAAGGCAAAGACACATTAACTATATCCGGAGGTAAGTTGATTGATTTGGAGGCATTTGAGATCAGCTCTTTTACACATATTTTAGACTCTTCTTTGTTGGCGTTGAGTGGAGAGATGTCCATTAGGTTTTTGATGATTGTAGAAGCTTTTACAACTCCCTCCTCCATTCCACTGGTCAGAATCTGCAGTTCACTTAACAGCTCCTGATGAGCCACTTTTAGCTCTTCAGGCAATAGAGATTTCAACTCCATCACATCCATCTTGATGGGCTCAACCACTCCCTTAATGAAACTCATCGGGTTATTGAGCTCATGGGCAAGACCCGCAACGAGATGCCCCACGGAGGCCATCTTCTCAGACTCAATCAATTGATTTTGAGTTTGTCTTAACTGCTTCAGTGTTTTACTCTTTTGATGCAGACTTTCAATGAGATCCTGATTAAGTGACTCCAGCCTTTCATTTTTATCTCTGATTTCACGGGTTTTTTCACGAACCAGATTGGCCAGTTCTACACTCCTTCTCTTCAACATGTTGGTTCTCATCTTGTACGCTATCACCAACGATCCAACCAAAAAGACCAATGCCAGTACCCTCACCCAACCGATCATGTACCATGGAGGTTTGATATTGATATTGATGGAATGTTCGTGAGGACTCCAAACCCCATCGCTATTTGTACCGCCAACTATTAGCCGATATTCACCCGGGTCCAGATTCATATATGATGCAATTCTGTTATTCGATGAAGTGTAGACCCAGTCCGAATTATATCCTTCAAGTTTGTACCTGTACTGATTCTTAAGTGATGAAGTATAGTCCAGAGAGGCGAAGGTCACCTTAAAATTTTGCCTGTATTCCAGCTCAATGGTGGGCATTGTATAGAGTGCCTGAGGCAGTAATACCCTGCCGTCCAATGTATCCCCAATTCCAATTTCCTGATCAAATATATAGAGGGATCTGATGTAGACAGGAGGCACAATCTGGTTGTCTCGTATATTTAATGGGTCAAACATGGTCATTCCATTGACTCCTCCAAAAAACATTAAACCATCTTTGGTATATATGGAAGAATTGGAATTAAAGTTAGCGCCCTGGATCCCGTCAGATTTATCAAAATTTCGCAGTTCCCTGGTAATCAGATTATACCTGGCAAGCCCACCTTTGGAACCTATCCAGAGGTTATTATTTTTATCACTTAACAGCCCATAGATTGCCTTATTTTTTAGCTGATCGTTGATATCAAGGGATACAAAATGTCGCTTTTCCCGATCGAACTGGCAAATGCCCTGATTGGTACCAATCCAGAAAGTTCCATTTTCGTCAAAATATATGGCTCTCACATCGTTTCCGGGAATTGAATTGGGATCGTCTTTGTCATTGACGTATCGAGTAAACCGTTCGGATTTAGGATCAAACTGAAATAACCCCTTATCTGTGGCAATCCAAAGTGTACCATCATCATCTTCCAACATTTTAAACAGGATACAACCCAATATGGAGGGGTCTTTATCTCCTCCGGTATAGTGGATGAACACATTTTTAACAGGATCGTATCGATCAAGACCGGCATTGAAAGTCCCCAACCAAATATTGTTTTCAGAGTCAACAAGCGCTGACCATACGTCGTTGGCGGCAATCGTCTTTGCATCATCCGGATCGTGATAAAACCTTTTGGATCTTCCGGTTTTAGGATTGAACAAGTTAGCTCCCCCCTGCCAGGTCCCAAGCCATATCAAGCCGTTATGATCACTTGCTACTGCGGTAATGACATTGGAACTGATGGAATATGGATCTTTCTCTGAGTATTTAAAGTGCAAAAACTCTTCGGTTCGTGGGTCAAACAAATCAAGGCCACCACCGTCTGTTGCCACCCAAATCCTACCATCATCATTCTCCAACATGGACATCACGGAGTTGTTGGACAAACTTCTACTTTTCCCGGCAATCGCTCTGTAAGTGATGAACTGCTTTTTGTTGACGGAAAATAGGTTGATGCCCTTCCTAAAGGTTCCTGCCCAAATATTACCATCCCTATCTTCATATAAACTATACAATTGGTCGGTGTTGAGGCCATTTTCCATGTATGGGTCAAAACGAAGATAGCTTGTTTCCTTCGTGACTGGATCATGCATTGCTATACCATTTCCGTCAAGGGCCATCCATATTCTTCCGTCGCTCGCTTCAAGAAAATCTCTGACTACCTTAAGGTTGCCGTTTTTCCATTCGACCTGGAAGGGGCTAAACGCTTTGGTCGTAGTATTGAATGTCCAAATTCCCTGTCCAAGTGTGCCTAGCCAAATTGTCCCATAGTTGTCTTTGAGAAGGCTGATTACTTCAAGCTTTTGGTTTTCGGGAAATGCAAATTTCTGTACAGATCCATCATCAGGGTTGAATTTGTAAAGAAAGCCTTTGTTTGATGTGAGCCATATGAATCCCTCTTCATCTTCAATTAAAGACATGGCGATTGCTCCGGTGAATATCTTAGCGCTGGAAAAAGATGGAAATTTGGTAAACCCCTGTTCATCCTCGTTGAGGAGATGTAATCCCTGATTCGTGGCAGCCCATATTCTGTTCTTGCTGTCCACCAGGATATTTTCTACCCATCGGTCAGATAGTGAAGTGGAGTCCCCTTCAATGGGTTTGTAATGCTTTACCTTTTCGGTATTTGTATCCAGGATAATCAAGCCCGCCTGAGTTCCGGCAATCAAGCGACCGTTCTGATCCTCTGCAAGGTCAAGAATAATATTTCCGGGAGAATATACCCGGTCCATAAATTCATTCAGGAAAATTTCGAAGCTATAGCCATCGTATCTTACCAATCCGGCATCTGTCCCTATCCAAATGAAGCCTTTGCGATCTTGATAAACAGTACGGACAACCCCGTTTGGAAGGCCATCATCGACCTCAATATGATGGAACTCATATCTTGTGGGTGTAGGAGCGGATGCTAAATCCCCTAGGCAAACCCACATGAGCAACATCAAAAATGTTGTTATTTGAGCTAGTTGTTTCATTCCCGGCAGAAAAATGTCCCTATTGTTCCAGGTGGATACTAAAGATACTTAATTTTAGGATAACCTTGTGTGAATAACTACCATATTCGGAAGTACTGATGATGAAGGACTTAAACTGATGAAATCCATCAGGTAAAGCATTCATAATTTAGTTTTTTAATCTAATTTAAAATGATGAAGCAACTGTTTGCCTTGATGAGTAAGTTAGAGGATTATGCATAATGTTTTTAACGAGCTCACTTTTTGGCTGATTTTCCTGGTATTAAATTCCATGAATTTCGTCATTAACTACATCGTCCATTTTAAAAAATCCTATTTTTTACCATATATCTCTGAATGGACAAAATTCAAAAAATCTGGATTGATCATAAGTGCAAATCAGGATTGCTTCAGATACAGTGTTGAAATCTCAATTATTCTAATTATTTCCAGGTTCAAGGATTTGTCTAATCTGGAAATTCCAATAACAATTTTATTCTTATTTATTTTGATTTTCAATACCCATCAGTACTTGCTTAGAGCGCTGTACCACCAGGAACCCGACTTAATTAATGAATTAAAACTCCTTAAAACTGGTCTTGCGATAGTCTGGAAAGATTCAAGAATATACCTTTTTATTGGAATTATCGGAGCTTTTTTATTATCGCTTATTACTTTCTCTCTGGTCAAATGGTTTATACCATTTTCGTTTTCCTTGAAGCCTAACACAATATTTGTAACTATAGCAACTATCTGGTCTGTCCCCTTATTGAGATCAATTCAAAAGTTTGGTTTTCATTTTCCTTACCCATCTGATATTAAATTAAGATATCATTTTACAATGGTAGAGTTTGCATTGAATATTTACAGGAGTTATAACAATTACAGATTAGCAAGCAGCGAATTAGGGAAAAAAATTCATGAAGCCAGATCTGTAATTCTTGTCGAAAACCCTATTAGCACTCCTAATATTCATTTTTTATTTATTGAGTCATACGGCTCATACTATTTTCAGGGTGAAAATAAACATGTAGCCTTTTCCAACTATAGGAACTTTCTTGCAAACATGTCTTCACAGAACTGGGTAACATTAAGCACATATAGCAAATCCCCAACTACAGGTGGTCAGTCCTGGTTAGCGTATAGTTCATTCTTATACGGTATTAATATGCCAAACCAAAGCTATTATCAAAATCTCTTATATGATAAATGTGCCCACTCCAGCAACAATTTACTTAGGCTATTCAGAAGGTTAGGTTATACAAACTATAACCTGAATCCTATCAACCCAATTCTGGGTGTAAATATCCCCTATGACCAGATGAGAGAATTTTATGCTATAGATCGTTGGATCTTAAACGACAAATTAGACTACAAAGGAGATGTTTATGGTTTTGGTGCTAGTCCACCGGATCAATATTCCCTAAACAAATGCATTGATATTATCAGAAAAAGCAATGAGGAACCTTACACACTGTTTTTTTTAACCCAAAACTCCCATTCTCCATTTTTTGATCCAGAAATAAAAGATGACTGGAAGCAGTTGAATAATGTTGAATATAAGTCCAGGGTTCACAACACATTTTTAAAACAGCCTAAGCAAGATCAGTACATCAAATCAATCAATTACCAATTAAAGGTAATTGATCATTTTATCAGAAATCAAGGTAAGGACAGTGATATCTTTTTAATAATTGGTGATCATCAACCTCCAGTATTGGCTAATACCGAAGAGCACGGTGTTGCCACGCCAGTACACATTATTGCAAAGGACAAGCGATTCCTCGATGGGTTTAAGGCGTATGGCTTTCAAGAGGAACTGGAAAATTCCAGTACAACAATCACTCATCAGTCATTATATTCAATATTTTTAAGGGAGTACATCAGGGTTTATGGTGGACCGAACAGTATTCCTCCTGATTATGAACCAAATGGACTGGAGATTTAATACATTTTATAGGAGGTGGTGTATGTCAATGGCTGTGATACAGCTGCTTTGTCTTGTAATTTTAATCCGAGGCAATTTGATTCAAAATCACTGGATTTTATTCACTGCATTAATGTTCATCTTTTTCTTCTGGAACATCCCTCATTTTTTTAGAAACAAAAACAGATTTGGTTTTGCCAATAGCATTACAATGGTAAGAATAATTCTGATCTTACTAACGTGTTATTATAAGAATGCGTTAGGAACTTTATCCTTATTTATTGGCTTTTCGTTGGCAGTTTTACTGGATGGGTTGGATGGTTTAATAGCCAGAAAATTTAGAGAAACCTCCGAAGTAGGTGAGAAGTTTGACATGGAAGTAGATAGCTTTCTGGTATTGACTCTCTCCTGGATTCATTTTGAAGAGGATAGACTATCTGGATTTATACTAATCCCCGGAGCATTTAAATATATCAATGAAATTTTATTTTTCTGGATTCCAAATAGCGGACAAGAGTTTCTCAGCAAAAAAATAAGAAGTACCATTGCAGTACTATTTTTCATCTCATTATTACTACCATTTATATTTGAGCATGAAGTTATTAAATGGTTGGTATATAGCTCAGGTGGTTTAGTTATTTTATCATTTCTTTCCTCCACAGCTGGAAGTATAATTATGAAGAGAAGTTAGTAATTGAGAATCTTTAAAACGTCTTCATAATGCTTATTGAAATATTTCAACACCCTTGGGGTAAAGTGCTCCTGCCATTGACCGGGCTCAGGTTTTCTAATGTGTTTCCGTTTTTGTCCATTGACATATTTTTGCCTGCGGGCTAACCACACACCCAGTTTTCTCTCAATCGGGGAAACCTCATAAAACCTAAGTAACTCATCAAACTTTTGTTCCTCATTTCCCAGGATATCTTCATACCTGAATAACCTAATTCTGTCATCAATTTTCCATTCTCTTATCGATTGAAAATGAAATTTCCTAAACTCAATCTCGGCTATTAGGCCCTCTTCCTTGGATATGGACTGCAGATATTCTGCAAAGGAAATGTCTGGTGGCATTTTGTCTGGCACATTGCCATTGATAGGTTCCCAATATTTAGGGTCAACATGTTTAAATCTAAACCATGGTTCAGCACCACGCAAGTGATAGAAGTATCCCGAAATGATTAAATCCCTCGGATCCCTGACAAATCTTGTAATTCGATAATCTTCACCATCAGGAAACTTGTCTGGATCAACTGCAAATCCATTGGTTGACAGTACTCGATAGTTATTGAGATTATTATAGAATTCACCTTGTATGCTCTCGAAGTGTCGAAATGAAGGAGTGGTAAACGGAACTGTATTGTATATTCCTGACATAACCCTAATGAAATACATGGTCATGCACTTATGAAACGATGCATGTACCCTTATCAAGATTGTAATTTGTTTTCTTTTAAACTTTCTAATGAGTTGACTTTCTCCTCTATGCGTTTTGTCGTTTCTACCAGGTCAGTAAGCACCGGGTTCATTAGGGAGTTATTCCTCATTTCTTCTCTGCGTAAACCAAGTTTTGTGTCCAAATACCCCACACCAATTAAGCCAATGGTGTATACCAGAAATAAAACAGGCATAATGATCCATTTGTAGCTCTCTACCAAATCCCTATAGTTGGGATTGTCAAATGAATTGATAATAACCACATTAAGTAAGAAGAAATTAATATATCCAAGGTACATCCGGGCCCGGTCAAAGTAAATCTTCAGGGCTATAAATCGTTCTTTCGATACTTTTTCATTTTTCATTGCGCTTCTTTTTAGCAATTAATACAACATAGCTTACTTTTTTCTGGTGATATAAATATTCCAGTATTAACCCTCCATACAATATGGACATCTTGGTTCGGGATTTCCCAAAGGTGAGCGGCAATAATAAAGCCATGAATGAAGTTAAAACCATTAGCACCAACCGGGGTTTCTGCAATACATATCTTGTGACATCATAAATAGTGTACTGGTATTCAGCTAAAGAACTGAGGATATCGGTATATCTCGAGATTGAAGTAAACGAGGGAGCCCCCCAACACTCTTTTTGTTTATATATTAGCTTATCTTCAGAATCAGTAAAGTCATCTGCTATTATGATTTCTCCTTCTTCATCAAGTACCTCATTAAAATTAAACAAGGCTTTTTTGATTGAATCAGCATGTTTTAATGATTCAATTGCAATTATTTTTTGATACTTACCTGTAATTCTGGATTCAAAATTTTTTTGCTCAAACGAAAGCCGGGAGCCATTTGAATATTTATCCAGATAAGATTGTGCTCTTTTTATTTCGGCCTCACTCAAGGATATTCCAATTCCATTGATCCTATATAGAGCCGCTAACTGAAAAAGTGTATTTCCTGTCCCACAACCGGCATCAAGAATATTTATATCATTTTGAAAATTTATTTTTTCCAACAGAAAATTGATCAGGTTGCCAGAATCAGGTATTGCCAGTCTCTTGTGAATAGGGTACGGCAAATTCCTCTTTTTGCTTTCCATCTCGAACAGCACATTATATATATTGGCAACCTTGCTCATTTCTTTCTTAAGTGAAATATAAACTCATAGGCAAGTTCAATACTGAAGGGAAACCTTCTGATTCTACTATAGTCTGGTTTGAACCATTGTATCAGTCTGTAATATGGCCAATGATCAGGGTAAACCCTCAGTATTTCAAATCCACTCTGTTCGAACAAAGACTTCCACTGCTGTAGGTTATTTGCATCCTGATGCCCCTTGCGGTTGTATAAACCCAGGGGTTTCCAAAAGTACTTCCATGTAATATTTTCTGAATTTCTAACCATAATGCATACCTCACCGCTATCTTTCAACACCCGTCTTTTTTCCATCAAGACACGATTACGGTCAATCATTCTTTCCAGGGATCCAATACAACTGATTGAGTCAAATGTTTGATCTTTATAAGGTAAATTTTCAGCATTTCCTTCTATGGCAACAGCTTCCGGACAGTTCCTTTTGCACAACTCAATGGCTTCCTGTGATATATCCAGTCCGTGGCAAATGGCTCCATTTTTCAAAAAAACCTCCAACAATAAACCTGGACCGCACCCTACATCTAAATGCACCTTTCCTTTTCCAGGTAAAAGCACAGATTTAAATATCTCGTATGCCTGAACAGGCCTGAGGTACTGAAACCCTCTTTTCCGGTATGTCTCATCAAACCAGTGTTTTATTTGTAATTGTTGATCTACCATATCAAATACCTAGGGGTTTTTTGAAAGTAAAGAGTGTAGGACTCCTTAAAGACCTGAAACAGGTTACGCTCCTCAATTTTAATTTTAACATGAAGGTTAACTACTGAAAACAATAAGCCAGCCCACAAATACCAATGGTTAAAACACAAAATCAAGCCAATACTGGTAAGGTGAATCCCCAGTGTAATTGGGTTTCTGGTATATCTGAAAATTGAATGCGTCACTGGAGAGTCTCCTGGAGAGTTTCTAAGTGCCAATGTGCCAAGAATTGAAATTACTCTACCCATCAGAGCGATGGGTATGCCTAACCAGGAAAGCAATCCCGCATTATAAGCTCCATCAATTAAACATCCAATGGCCAGCAACAGGGGAAAACTGAAGAAAATAAGATTAACTGCATAAACAACGACCAACATTATTTTGTTGATCAAACTTGCTCGCCCTGAAATTAACTGACCCGTAGACGCTTCACTGGCAACCGGCCAAACGATAAAGTCCAAAGCAAAACTCAAATAAATGAATATAATGATATAAGTGATCATACTAAATGCTCCAGGTATTTTCGTGAAGTATTTTCCCAGCTATATTGCTCAACCGCTGCAGGATCTACTTCCAGACCAGGGAAATCCAGCAGAGATCTGGCCATTTTCTTTACATCATATTTTTCAATTAAGACACCATTCGTTGGAGGAATCAATTCCCTGGCTCCCCCTGCATTAAAAGTTAGTACCGGAATCCTGTTATGTGCTGCTTCACAAAATATCATTCCGAAACTTTCACTGACCGAAGTGTGTAGCAATAATCGATAGTTTGCGATGGGGATATCCCTCGAATACCCCTTCAGCGTGACAAAAGGATACTTCGATAACTTTCTTGCCAATGTTTTGTCTATGATTCTTCCGAATATCTCAATGCTCAAGTCCTTACTTGAATCGATTTCATTGAATACTTTATCTGCAAGGGCATACTTTCTTTTGTCGATATTACCAATCATCAGGATTTTACTGGTGGACCTGGAATAATCAATTGTTTCGCAAATTTTTGAAGAAAACCCATTGGGAATTAATTTGGCAGATCCACTGTGCTTTTGCACAAAAGAGTACTTAAAGGCCGATACTGTAAAAGCGACTTTTGCTCCCTTTAAAATTAATACATACAAGATGGTAAACCAGACAGACCGAATTCTTTCCCAGCCTCCCAATGCACCCTGTTCCGGCCAATTATCATGATAGGTAAAGTAATATTGTACCCCAGCTAGCCAATAGATGATGCTATTATAGAAATCACCATAATACAATGGGTTTTCCTTTGCATGTTTTCTAATAATCAAAAAGGCATGAATCCAGTTTTTATAGGCCAAGAATTCGAGGTTTTGAATGGTATGGTTTCCAAGTTGGTTACCTACAACTATGATCTGATCGAAATTCTCCTGAATTCTGGAAAAAACTTCAACAGTTGCATCCGACCCTCCAGAAAACCCCTCTCCAAAGTGAGTAGTCAGAATAATCAGTTTCTTTTTCGGTTCATGGCCAGGCTGATTCATAAGCAGCAGAAGCAATGTGTGATTCAAACAATTCAACTTTTAATGCTAATTCCTTATCAACATTTTCCATGATAGAGTCGTGGATGTACTTTGCCAAAAACTCTGTTGTAGTAAGGACTCCCTGAAATTCCGGCAGTTCATCCAAATTTTGATAAGCCAATTTCCCCAGCACCTCATTCGTAATTTTTCCTGCTTCACCAATGTCAATGACCACATTAAATTGATTGAGTTCTTTCCTTTTGAAAGTAACTTCTACCACATAAGTTGCGCCATGCATTTTAGCAGCAGGACCAAAAAACGGATCAGGAAGTGAGTGTGCGATCATAATATGATCCTTAACTGTTACTGTAAACATTTCAATATTTAATTATTATCCCAATTGCAGGCGGAGAAGCTATCCTGAGTTGCTGATAGAAACCAGGGGTATCATTAAAATCAACCTCCGTTTCAATAAGTTCGACCGGATTAATCTCTTGCAATAATTTAATGACCAACTGTTTGCGTTTCCTGAAATCCCATGTAGGCTGTTTTTTATAAGGAATTGTGCTTACCTGGGACGAAATAATTCTTAATCTTTTATGATGAAAGTCATCCCCCAAATCAAGTAAAACACCTTCATTACCATACCAACTCAATTCAATGATTTTTCCTTCTTTTCTTACCGATTTGGTCGCATCATTTAATGCTTGCTTGTTCCCTGCAGCATTAATTACTACATCATATTCAGAATAATTTATATGCTCAGTTGCGTTCAAGCCCATTCTACATGCAGTGGCTCTCCGATGCGCATCTTTTTCCACTACATCAAGGTCAACACCAACACATCGAGCTAGAATTAGGCTAGTTAGTGCACCAATTATCCCAAACCCAATCACGAGGACTTTATCTCCCAGCTCGATTTCGGCGTCCCAAACAGCATTAACAGCAGTCTCCATATTACTTATTAGCGTGCCTAGTTTTGGGTCAAAATTTTCAGGAAGGCTTGTGTAATCTTTGGCCCTGGCGTATACCGGAGTTTGATGAGGGCACATTAAGTGCACCATTGTTTCAGGAGAATTAATTAGTCTGCCTACCATTGAATAGCCATAGGTGAAATTCTTACTAAAATGACCTTTCATATAAGGCACTTTCATTCTTTCTGCCAAATTACCATTGATTTGACCAGTGATCATCCTACGTTCGGTTCCCTGACTGATCATAGAATAGCAAGGGTCAATTAATTGATCATCATCTCCAATCTCAAAGTGGGATGACTGAATCCAACTCTCCTGATTATTATGCCATAACTCAAGAATCTCCATTAACTTTTCGATTTCCTATAAACATAATTTCATCACCTACAGACACAAATTCAGCATCTTCAAATTCGAGTGCCTCGGCCATACTGGAAATACCTGAGAACTGAAATGAAGCGGTCCCAGATCCAAGTATTTTCGCGGAGATATGGATTTGGATCTGATCTAAGGATTCCATCTTTAAAAATTTCGAAGTGGTAAATGAACCTCCTTCAATATAGATAGATTGGATCCCTAAAGAATACAGCTGCCGCAACAATTCTCTGGGATCATATTGCGAATTGCTGTTGAGGTTAATCTTTTTAAACCGCTGATCCTGTAATGTGTAATGATTATGACAAATAACAATTGATTTTTCATCTATCGCATTGAACATGGTCAAATCAAGGGAATCGCCTCCAAGAATTATTTTAATCGGATCTTCACCTTTAACATGCCTTACATTTAGTCTGGGATTATCTATTTCCAGTGTTTTGGAACCAATTAATACACCATCACACAGCGCCCTCATTTTGTGTGCGTGAATAAGATTTTCTTCATTTCCTATCCATTTGCTGTCTCCTGAGATCGACGCTATTTTACCATCAAGCGTTTGCGCAAAGTGTGAGATTGCAAAACATTTATTGAGTTTCCTGGCGAAGTACGGAATGAGCGCATATGGTAGGTACATTTGTAACTCAGCAAGTTGGTCGCTGGTTAGGTTGCCTTTTTTTAAACAAAGAACTTTTAGTGGAGTTTCAGCTATAAATAACGCCGTATTTAGTGTAATATCTTTTTGCTCAAATACTATAACCAGCAGACATGGCCTATCTGTAATATCAAAAGAAATTTCATACGAATTTAAAGAACCAGTTACTGAAATATAGTCAATGGGTTTACTTTGCTTTTCTAATACATTTCTTATTCTTACTAATAAATCCCAAATCATAATCAGTCATTTAGTTTGGTCAGCAGGTGTCCCATTTCCACCTTTTTTGTTTTAAGATACTTTAAGTTTTCTGCAGATGGTGATATTTCAATAGGAATTCTATCAATTATCGTTACCCCAGAATCTTTAAAAGCATCAATTTTTTCAGGATTGTTGGTTAGCAACCGTATTTTACCCACCTTAAGGAACCTTAATATGTCTACGGCCACTTCATATGTTCGTAGATCACTGTGAAATCCCAATGTTAAATTGGCTTCTTTAGTATTCAGTCCTTTGTCCTGTAAATTATAAGCCTTCAGTTTGTTTACCAGACCAATTCCCCTGCCTTCCTGCCGTAGATAGATTAATAAGCCACCATGATTTTGAATCCAGTTCATTGAAAAATCAAGTTGATCACCGCATTCACATCTCAATGAAGAAAATACGTCTCCGGTCATGCATTCAGAGTGAATGCGAACATCAATGATTTCTTTCGAAGAAATATCACCTTTCTTCAAAACAATATGAGGGAACGTATGAAACTCGCTTTTAAAGGCTAATACATCAAACAAACCGTGTTTTGTTGGTAGTCGGGATTCAACTAACCATGAGCTTTTGAATTCTTCTTTGAACATGATATGAACTTTGGTGGAACCAAAACTCATGAATCAGGAAAATGGTTGCTTCAGATATTAATTAAAAATAACGGTAAGGCAGGCTAATCCTCTTCAATCAACTTCACAAGTGCATCATACCACTCTTTTCCATATTTTCGCACAAGGGCATCTTTCAGAAATTTGTAGATTGGGACCTTAAGTTGAGCCCCAAAATCACATGCAGGTGAACAAATATCCCATCGATCATAGTTCAATGCATCGTAATGATCATATTTGGTAATTCTTATTGGGTATAGGTGGCAGGAAATTGGCTTTTTCCAATCAATTTTACCATCCATATAGGCTTGTTCAATACCACATTTCAGAATGCCCTGATCATCGTAGATAGCAAAGGCACACTCCCTGTTTCCAATGGTGGTGGTGGAGTAATCCCCTTCTTCATCCAATAGGTAAGGCCCATTTTCTTCAATTGCCTTCAACCCTTCCTCAGACAAATATGGTTTGATGGTTTCAAGATTATTTTCGATTTCCAGTAACTCATCCTTTTCAAGTGGTGCTCCCAAATCTCCTTCAACACAACAGGCTCCTTTGCACTTTTCCAGATTGCACACAAAAAAATTCTCTTTGATGTCATCTGAAAGTACCGCATTATCCAAAATAATCATAACTGCAAAACTACATTGGTTGGAACGAATTGCCAAACCGGTCTCCTTGTTCAAAATCACAAAAGATTACAAAAACTAAAGTTTTAGTTTGTAAACTAAAGATTTAGTTATACATTTGTCTCAATCAAATGTTAGAATCCATGAAGGAGCTTACTAAGGCCGAACAGCAGATAATGAAAATACTGTGGGAAATTGAGAAAGGATTTGTGAAAGACATTATAGATAAAATGCCTTCCCCAAAACCTGCATACAATACGGTCTCCACTATTGTCAGAATTCTGGTTAAGAAAGAATTCGTTGGATTTAAATCTTATGGAAAAAGTCATGAGTACTACCCCATTATAGGAAAGGATGAATACAGGAGTTTCTTCATGAAAAACCTGGTTTCCGATTATTTCAGTGGCTCATTCCAGAAGATGGTTTCGTTTTTTGCGAAAGAACACAACATGGACATCACCGAATTGGATGAACTGCTAAATGAAGTAAAAGATGAATTAAAGGAGGAGAACAATGACTAGTGTACTAAACTATATCCTGGAACTTACACTTGGGTTAGCCATCTGCTATGTAGTTTATCTACTGTTTTTGCGTAATGAAACCAGGTTTCAATTTGTCAGGATTTATTTGGTTGGTAGTTTACTGCTTTGCTGCTTATTCCCATTGATCAGTTTATCTGGCATTCGGGTAGGTGAGATTTCCTTATCACCTGAAGTAAGTTTGGATGAAATCGTGGTGAATAGTTTGGGCAATACCTCCCCTATGCCTGGTGAAATTGTTGGTGAGATTTGCTGGTGGATTTATGGTGTAGGATTACTCCTGGTCACCACCAAATTGCTGTATCAACTGTACCGGTTACGATTATTGAAATATGAATCTGTAAGAAAAAAGTACAACGATGCAGATTTATATCTGATGCAAAGAGATCTTGGTACATTCACATTTCAAAATGCAATTTTCTTTAATGCTGAATCATTAAATGAGGATGATCAAAAACAAGTTCTGGCCCATGAATATGTTCATGTTCGACTTAAACATGGTATTGATTTAATCATCCTGGAAATGGTTAAAACGATCTTCTGGTTCCACCCCATGGTGCACTTATATTCAAATGCGCTAAAATTAGTTCACGAATATCAGGCAGATCAAGGGGTCATTGCGTATTTGGATTCTGGCAAATACATCAATCTACTGGTGAATCAGACACTTTCAAATGTTGGCTTAAGCCTGGGCAACCATTTTGGAAGCCCTTCAAATAATCCAATTGGGTTTTATAAATCTATTACTTTAAAACGAATTAAAATGATGAAAAAGAAAACCAATGAAATGAACCCAATCAGGTATATCATTCCTGTGTTGGCAATTGCGGTTGTGTTTGCGATCGTTAGTTGTGACGGTACCGAACTTCCCACACAAAATCCGGTAGAAACTGAAAGCAAAGTTTATACAGAAGGATTTGATGTAGCACCTTCATTTAACGGGGGATTTGAGAACCTCAGTGCTGCTTTGGGTAGTTCAATAAAGTACCCTGTTATGGCCATGGAAAATAAAGTGGAGGCTAAAACTTATGTCTCATTTGTAATTGATAAGACCGGTAATATCAAGGATGTCTCTTGTATTAAAACCAAAATCCTGACAGCATTGGATGATGAAACTAAAGCCACTTATACCAGAAAATTTGAAACTGAAGCAGCCAGAGTGATTTCCAATATGTCTGGATGGAAGCCAGGTGAAATCGCTGGTCAGCCGGTAAACGCAAAAATGGTACTCCCGATTTCATTCAAATTGTAGTAATTAGAAAAGAAGGAAGAACCCTGGCTTCCTTCTTTATTTCTTTTTATCAGCCTTCTAAAAATGTTTCCAACCCTGAGCTTTTAATTCAACCACGTTATTGTTTTTGGTCACAAACACTTTTCCCTTTTTTGCCGGGTGCATATAGCCTATTGTTGCTATATCCGGATGTTTCTTAATTTTTTCAAAGTCCTCCTGTTTGAGTGTAAAGAGCAATTCGTAATCTTCGCCCCCATTTAGCACACAAGTAATTGGGTCGAGGTTAAACTCCACAGCCGTATCGTATGTTGACTTATCGATTGGTAACTTGTCCTCATAAATCGCTACTCCCATCTCTGATTGCTCACAAATATGAAACAGATCAGAGGCCAGTCCATCGGATACATCAATCATTGCTGTAGGCACTACACCCAAATCCCTCAGCTCATGAATAATATCGGTACGTGCTTCAGCTCTAAGTTGCCTTCTCACCAGGTAATCATATTGTTCCAGTTGAGGCTGCATATTAGGATTGGCCAAAAATACCTGCTTCTCTCTTTCCAATACCTGCAATCCCACATAAGCTCCTCCAAGATCTCCCGTAACACAAACAATATCATTTTCCTTCGCGGTGCTTCTGTAAGTGATCTTATCCTTATCCACTGTGCCGATAGCAGTCACAGATATTACCAAACCAGACGGTGTGCTTGTAGTATCTCCCCCAACCAAATCTACCTTATAGCCATCGCAAGCATATTTTATTCCCTGATAAAGGGCCTCAACAGCCTGCAATGAAAACCGATTGCTAATGCCAATGTTTACAGTCACCTGCCTTGGCACACCATTCATCGCAGCAATGTCTGATATATTAACCGCAATTGCTTTAAAACCTAAATGCGGTAGTGGTGCATAAGACAAATCAAAATGAACACCTTCCAACAACATATCAGAAGAAATGATCTCATAGTGGTCTCCTTTGTCTATAACAGCTGCATCATCACCAATTCCTTTTACAGTACTTTCCTGTACATTTTCAAACTTTTCCGAAAGGTGCTTGATCAACCCAAACTCACCCAAATCCGCTATTTCTTTTCTTTCTTCCATTTGTATTTAGTTCCTGGTTTTTTTTTCATTTCTGGTTCTTAGTGTTCTTAGTTTTTGGTTCCTGATTTTGCTCCTATAGTTTTTGGTCCCTGACTTTCAGATTGGCTTTCATAACCACCAAATATTAAAGAAGTTAATCAAACCCTAAATCCTAAACCCTAATCACAAAACTCAAAACTCAAAAACTCTAAACTCAAAACTCAAAACTCTACCCCCTATCCTGGCACAATTCTATCAGGACTCCATTGGCCGACCTGGGGTGTACAAAGCAAATGAGTTTATTGTCAGCACCATGTTTTGGTTCTGTATTCAACAGGGTAAACCCTTCTTTTTTCAATCGGTCCATCTCGGCATATATGTCCTCTACTTCGAAGGCGATATGATGAATTCCCTCTCCCCGCTTTTCAATAAACTTGGCGATTGCGCTATCTTCAGTCTCCGCCTCCAGTAGTTCAATCTTTGTTTCGCCCATTTGAAAAAAGGAGGTATTTACTCCCTCACTGGCTACAGATTCTATTTTATATTGGGACTTCCCAAACAACTTTTCAAACAGCGCATTGCTATTTTCCAGGTCTTTCACCGCAATACCTATATGCTCAACTTTTAACATATTTTAGAATTATTTCTTCACAATTCTTTAATTTCGCAAAAATGCGGAAACTTTTCGTGAAGCCGAAAGGTTCCAATGATGAATAACTCGTTGGGTGGTTATTCTTCGCAATCCCAAACTTGATTGTTGAATTAAGACCGTTTAAAAACCCTTTACTATGGAATTAAGAACAGATGTACATGTTGAAGCAGCAAGGATCCAAAATGAAATAAAAAAATTTCTGGGATTGCGGGACGAGGAAGTTGTATTTGAGTATGCAACCGTTGATGGAAAAGTGAAATTGGATTTAATTACAATAAACCCAAGGCACAATCAGTCATTCCTGTTTCAATCTGTATTAGGATTTGATAAGACCGATGCACTCAATAAATTGTTGGATTATGTAAAGAATCATCAGGATAAAGAAGGTTCTTTTACAATTCAGTGGATGGTGAAAGGCATGAAGGAATTACAGACTTCTTATTTCCGAGCCAAAAACATGTACGATGCGCTTGATAAATTATACTATGGCAGAGATGTCAATGGTATTACCGTATTTAGTGTTGTATTGAACCCAATAGCCTAATTTGAAAGCCATGATTAACGTCACAGAAAAAGCTAAAGAGAGATTATTCGAACTGCGTACAGAAGAAGGCCACAGTGATCAACACAATGTTCGCGTGGCTGTGAAAGGTGGAGGTTGCTCAGGATTAATGTATGACCTGGAATTTGATGACAAGATCACTGATGCTGATGATGTATTTGAAGATAAAGGAGTAAAGGTCATAGTAGATAAAAAAAGCCTCCTCTATCTGTTAGGGACAACCCTCGACTTCTCCGATGGCCTCAACGGAAAAGGCTTTCAATTCATCAACCCCAATGCCTCCAGGACCTGTGGTTGTGGAGAAAGCTTCTCAATTTAAACTTATTCAATAGATATGAAGGTGACTATTTCTGATAGTCACCTTTTATATTTCCTAGCCCAACTTAGTTCTTGTAAGGTATATTATTCTGAATTATTAATTATATCAAAATATTATTCTTATTGACAGGATTTTTCGGTACTTTGTTTGGTTTAATTTTTTAGGCGTCTTATATTCCACACATGGAATGTACCATATCTACATATTCAGGCACTCTTAAGCATGTCTTTGCTACGCCTGTAAAACCAGTACATCTCAGAAACCTGCAGCCAATTTTCAACTGCTAGGACATCTCCATAAAGCTTCATATCCACTAAGTAAAACAGGCAACTAAAGCTGTCTTGTTGGAAGTCTCATATTATCGAATTCCAAACCGGGATTTGAAGCCCATCTTTTTTGCAATCTATTTCTAACCAAACATTGTAATTATGTACAATTCAATCAGAAAACCTTTGTTTTCACTAATTGCTGTACTGCTGTTTTCAGCATGTCAGGAGGAGCTCTCTACTACTGATCAGCTGCCGGAAGTTCCGTCGGCCGCAGGTGGTAGTTCACCAGCATCCATAGGGATCGTTGGTAGCACGCAGGATGTCAATACTTCCACTTCCGGAGGGACAGTTTTAATGGGTGGTGGTCCCGATGTGGATGAAGCCATAGAATGGATGCTCAACAAAGCCGGGGGTGGTGACTTTGTAGTCATTCGGGCATCTGGTGGGACCGGATATAATCAGTACATCTATGACCTGGGCAATGCCAATTCTGTAGAAACATTGCTTATTGATAGCAGAAGTCTCGCCAATAACTCCCAGGTGGAACAAACCATCAGGGATGCAGAGGCGCTTTTCATTGCCGGAGGCGATCAGTGGGATTATGTGAATTACTGGAAAAACACCAAAGTGGAAGATGCCATTAATTACTTAAGAAACACTAAAAACGTACCAATTGGAGGTACAAGTGCCGGGTGTGCCATTCAGGGTGAAGGTTATTTTAGTGCGGAAAATGGCACCATTAGGTCCAGAGAAGCATTACGAAATCCCTATAACCACTACCTCACACTTGGAGGAAGTGATTTCCTGAACAACCCATACCTGGGTAACACCATCACAGACACACACTACGACAACCCGGACAGAAGAGGCAGACATATGGCCTTTCTTGCCAGAGCAAATACTGATTGGGGGTGGTCAGCTAAGGGGATCGGAGTGGATGAAGAAACCGCTGTTTGTATCGATAGTAATGGAAAAGCTTCTATATATGGCTATGGGTATGCCTTTTTCCTGCAACAGAACAATCAGGGTCCTGAAGTTTGTTCTCCAGGCCAAAAACTGGACTGGTATAGAAACAGACAAGCCGTTAAGGTGTACAAAATTCTGGCAAACACCAGCGGATCCAGGTATTTCTGGCTGACCAACTGGAATTCCGGCAGTGGTGGATCATGGGAGTATTTTTATGTGGACAGAGGAAGATTTAGGACCAATTAAAACAGCTGAAACCGTGATTTATGACTTAAAAACCATGATTCACGGTTTCATTTCCACCTCTTCATCCGATATTATTCATTGCAAAAAATTTTATTTTTCCAGAATTCCTCTTAATATTAGGGTCATATTCATGTAATGAACGGACAACTAACATACAAACCTCTTAGTGTTTTCATAGGCAAAATCTCCTATGTAAAGTCCCTTTCATTGCAAAATCTTCAACCCATTTTCAACTGCTAGTAAACACTATAAAGTCCGGATATTTATCTACTTTATATTGTTACTACGATGCAAAAAATCTATTTATTACTTTTTGGTTTATTCTTTTCAAACCTGTTGTTTGGACAGGGAAAGTTGTTACTTGTTGGCGGTGGTGCTGAGGGATCATGGAGTGATACTCCGTACTCCTGGGGCATTGAGCAAGCTGCCAATCACAAAGTAGCCATTATTAGTTTCAACAGTGAAACCGAAGACCTTCCCGAGTATTTCATATCCCTTGGCGCATCAGAGGCCACAAACTTTCAGATCAATTCCAGTGAATATGCGAACTCGCAAGCACTGGAAAATGAATTATTAGAATTTGATTTTTTCTTTTTCAAAGGTGGCGACCAGTCGAATTATTATGAGACGTACAAAGGAACCAACCTCATGGATATTATCACCCAAAAGTTCAATGATGGTGGAGTCATTGGTGGAACGTCTGCAGGTATGGCAATACTATCCCAGGTGGTGTTTACAGCATCCAATGGTTCTGTTTATCCGGATGATGGTTTAGTGGACATTACCTCTCCACTTTTCAATCTCAAAAAAGATTTTCTTAACCTTCAACCAGATTACATTTTTGACACCCATTTCATTGAAAGAGGAAGAATTTTCCGACTAATGGCGTTCATGGCCCATTGGGATTTCAATAATGGAGCCTCTATTGGTGGAATTGGAGTGGACGATCAAACCGCATTATGTATCGATAGTAATAACGTAGGACAAGTTTATGGGACTGGTGCAGTTACTGTAATTACCCCTTCCTCATTTACCAGGGAAGCCCACACTTTTACATCTGACTCGTTGAATGTTTTTTCGCTAACCGATGGTCAGTCATTCAATCTCCTCAATTTCGAAATTATTTCAGCGCCTGCATTAAATACCGAGGTAACGCAAATCGAAGAAAATGGTAATTACACCTTATTGCTAAGCGGAAATGATGAAATTGGCGATAACCTCAATTTTTTAGAAGCATTTGTCAATGAGCATGAGTCGTCGGAGGCAATAGTTATTGTGTCCGGAGTTACATCAACCGCAAATGCCATCAAAAGCAGGCTTCACAACTATGGTGCTCCCCATGTCACCGTGCTTCCTACTCTGGACACTTATAATCATGTGGATAGTATTTCAATCAGAAACAATATTCGTCAGTCGAGAAAAGTATTGTTTGTCGGAAATAATGATGATCAGTTATTTTCCTTTTTAGAAGGTGGACCTACAGGCGAACTACTACACAGTCATTTGTTCAGAAATGAAATGATCATTGGGTTTATGGGACAGGACAGCCGTTTTTCCGGCCCGGTCTTCGTGACCAACCATCTGACGGATCCGGCAGCATCCTACAGGAACCGGCTGGATTTTCGAGAAGGGCTCGGTTTGCTGAAAACTACTGCCGTAATGCCCAATACTATTGATCGGTCAACCACGGAATATTATGAAAACACAACTTCTTCCATTCCATTTATGATGGCCCAACAATCACTGAAATATGGACTTTACTTAATGGAAGGAAGCTATGTGAAATTGGGTCAGTTGAATGGCAGGAACATGCTTCAGACATATGGAGATCTGCCCACTTTACTTATAAATAACGAAAGCTCCCGACACGATTTTAGTACCGTAAGAAATGTCGTCGCTTATGACCGGTTTACATATCAGGTTATGGTAGGGACAAGCACCTTTGATATTGGGACTCCAGTTCCAACAGATGACCCTGACTATGAGCTGGAAATCCCCTCAACGATCACAAAATCCGGGAAACATTTACAGATAGAAATTATTAACACGGGTAAAGGACTTTTCATCAACAACCCGAATAGTAAAAATTTACAAGTGCAGCTCTTTGACCTTACCGGTCGATGCGTGAGCATGCAGCAGATTAATGGCAATCTGGAAATAACCGATCAACTTCTTATCTCCGGATTGAAAATACTGGTGATCAAAGACCAGGATCAACAATATATGTTTACTCAAAAACTATATTTTAATTAATGTAAAGATGTTAGGCGCTAAAACTAAAATCATTCTGCTTCAGGCTGCAAAATCACTGGGTTTAATGAACCTGCAGCCTATCTTCGATTGCTAGGTATCTTTCAATGACGTCAGCTCCTTACCCGGAGCGACCACTATTAAAAGTAGCTACTCACTGGCTGCTCAATTGAAATTTAAATTATACCAAGCATGAAAATAAAACTATTACTTAACCTGCTGTTATTACTGACAGCAACTACCGGATGGGCCCAGACAATTGTATCTGGCCAGGTGACCGATGAAAAGGGAGAGCCGCTACCCGGGGTAAGCATAGTCATCAAAGGAACTTCAAAAGGGACGATCACAGATTTCGATGGTCAATACAAGCTTGAAGTGACGGATGATTCCTCTGTACTGATTTTTTCATTTGTTGGATATGTCTCCAATGAATTGAACATCACCGGGGATATACTGAATGTCACCCTATCTGAAGATGTAACAGAATTAGATGAAATCGTAGTTGTGGGATATGGCACACAAAAGAAACGTGACATTACCAGCTCAATAGCAAGTGTCGATAATGAAGATGTAGCTAATGTAGCAGCAACCTACAGTTTCGATGGTGCGATACAGGGCAAATTGTCAGGTGTTTATATTGGAAGCGCGTCTGCCACACCTGGTTCTGCATTCAATTTGAATATCCGTGGTGTAACCTCTATTGGTGCCAGTAGCCAACCCTTGATCGTTGTGGATGGCATACCGATTCTTACTGGCAATCAGTCTGCTCTGAATAGCAATATTCAACCCATTAACCCATTGGCTAATATCAATCCAAATGAAATTGAATCTATTTCAGTATTGAAGGATGCCAGCGCCGCGGCAATTTATGGTACACGGGGTGCTAATGGAGTAATTATCATCACAACCAAAAGTGGACAGGTTGGCAAAACCAAAGTCAATGTAGGCTATAGCATGGGAGTATCAGAAATAAGCAATACCCCTGAAATGATGAGTTCAAGTGAATGGATACAGTTCATGAACGCAGCAGCTGCATTTGATGGGTTAGGCGAAAATTATTGGAATGATGTGTTGGGAGATCCAAATGATCCAAACCTTCCCAATCATAATGTGTATGATGAAATATTCAGAACTGGAATTACCCAAAATGTTGACCTCAGCCTTTCAGGAGGAAATGAGAGTACCAGATACGTGATTTCCGGCAACTATTTTGACCAAAAAGGCATACAGTTGGGCCAGGCGTTTGAACGATTCAGTACCCGTTTGAGGCTTGATCACTCTCTAAATGAGAAAGTTGGAGTTGGGACGAATGTCTTACTTACCCGAGGTGTCCATCAACGAACTATCAACGAAAATGATGAATATGGTGTAGTAGTCAATGCACAGGCGTGGGATCCAACCGCTCCACTAAAAAATGATGATGGCACCTACACTAACCCATTTTCATATAATGGCTGGTGGGCATTGGAAAACCCCTTATACATTGCTGAACAATATGTGAATAATTCTGCATCTAACAGAATTCTTGCCTCCACCTATGTGGAATGGGAGATCCTGAACAACCTTACTTTTAAGACTACCTGGTCAGCTGATTACAACTCCTTAATGGAGGAATCATTTGTTCCTGTAGGCAGTAATGAGGCCCCTACTGGCGCTGGCATATTCGCTACTTTGGAGGAGTTGGTATGGATCAATGAAAACACCTTGACCTATGCGACCACCATTGGTGAGGATCACCATTTCAATATTTTAGGTGGCTTTAGCTTTCAGGAATCTCAAATGGATCTTTCCGAGATTTCAGGTAATGGCTTCCCCAATAATCAAATCATTAAAATTGGTGCAGCAGCAAACACTACTGGTACTTCAAGTGCCACCGCCTATGGATTTTTATCCTACCTTGGAAGGGTTACCTACGATTTTCAGGGAAAGTATTTGATTCAGGGATCTGTACGAATGGATGGGTCATCAAGATTTGGACCAGACAATCGCTATGCGTTGTTGCCTTCTGGGTCCATCGGATGGCGGTTCTCCAACGAGGCATTCTTTGAAGGCATTCGAAATATATTCTCAGATGGAAAACTACGTGCCAGCTACGGCCTGGTTGGAAATGCTGAAATTGGAAACTACACCTGGCAGGGCTTGTGGGGTGCTTCTTCATACAATGGAATTGGAGGATCCAACCCATCTGTTCTGGGTAATCCTAAATTAGGCTGGGAGCAAACTGCTCAGTTGGATGTCGGAATAGACCTGTCTCTATTTAACAAAGTCAGTATTGTCGCAGATTATTTTAAGAAAAACACTACTAATCTGCTTATGGATGTAGATGTGCCCGGAACACTGGGTTTCTTCAGCACCACCTCCAACATTGGAGAAATAGAAAATGAAGGATTTGAGTTGGCCATCAACAGCCAGAATATTTCCGGGAAAGAATTCCAATGGACAACAGGAATTAATTTCACCACACTACAAAATAGAGTAGTTGATGTGCTGAATCATGGGCAAATTTTAAGTAGAAATTTCATTCTTCTGGAAGATGAATCGCTGAGCCAGCTTTATTTGATCAAATTTCTGGGAGTTGACCCAACAACAGGAGATGCCGTATTTGAAGACATCAACAGCGATGGCCTGATCAACCTGGATGATCGCCAGGCGGTGGGATCGGGACTACCCTCCTATTTTGGAGGATTCACGAATACTTTTAGTTATAAAAACCTCTCGCTAGCGGTCTTCTTTCAATTCAGTGGCGGCAATAAAATTTTTAATCAAAGCCGTCATGCTTATGAAAATTATGGTACTACGAGAAGTGGTATCCCTTATGGAAATCAAACCAGAAGAAGTTTAGACTATTGGCGTGAACCCGGTGACATCACTCAAATTCCAAGACCTTCTATGGTTGGGCCGGAAGATGCCGGTAACCCTCAATTACAATGGCAGAGGTTTAGCACACAATACCTGGAGGATGGGGACTTTGTGAGACTTAAAAATGTGAAGCTTACATATCGACTTCCTGCTGCCCTCCTGCAAAAACTCAAACTGTCAAATGCCATGATATTTGCCCAGGGACAAAACCTGCTCACATGGACCGACTACCTGGGTTTTGATCCGGAAGTAAGTACCAATACCAGCAGTGGTGAATCACTCAACACACTTCAAGGCGAAGACTTTGGTACACTGGGACAAGCCAGAACATATTCAGTAGGGTTAAACTTTGAATTTTAAAATGGAACCAATCATGAAAAAGCAAACAAGAAATACGCTAATTGCAATGGTAATGCTGGTATGGTTAGTTCCGGCATGTGACTTACTCGACCAGGAACCTCCCACTTTAATTTCCAATGAGAATGCTATTGTGGATCTTCAAACGGCTGAAGCCGCAGTAATAGGAATCTACAATGCCCTGCAAGATGGTGACTATTATGGTGGTCGCTTCATTATGGCCACAGAGATGGCAGCTGGAAATGGTAGGGCGGCAGCATTTCAACAGTTTTGGAAAGAACTGGAGACTGGTATAGTGCCTACATCCAATTTCCATATTCAGGACAACTGGGTAGCAATATACGATGTGGTAAATGTTGCAAACAGTGTCATTGAAA
Organism: Cyclobacteriaceae bacterium; assembly: GCA_965243755.1. Lineage (GTDB taxonomy): Bacteria > Bacteroidota > Bacteroidia > Cytophagales > Cyclobacteriaceae > JANSWY01. The sequence goes on along the minus strand of CBDEVW010000004.1, from coordinate 282,991 downwards.
AAGTACCTGGACTGGACCTTGATGCTTCTGATGAAAATAGATTATTGGGCACAGCATACTTTCTGAGAAGTCTGGCATTTTTTGATGCCCTCCGGCAATATGGTGAATTCTTTGATGGTGGTTCTGCTTACGGTATTCCACTGCCATTGACCCCCTCATCGAGTATTCAGGAAACGGCAAGAAGTACCGTATCCCTATCATATGCACAAATAGAAAGTGATCTGGATCTTGCCATTCAGTTACTGGAAAGTCATGGAGACAAATTCTTCGCCTCTTCCGGAGCGGCTCAGGCACTTAAGGCAAGGGTCCATTTGTATCAGCGTGAATACCAGGAAGCTGAACAACTAGCTACCGAGGTGATTAATAATTCCAGTTATAGTCTAAGCGAAGACTACAATGAAATTTACCTTTCAGAAGGCAGTGCAGAGTCCATATTCGAGCTGAATTTTATTGCACTCGAAGACCCAAGTGCGTGGGCTATCGAAATGTACATTTCTCCACCAGAAGTAACCGTAAGTACAGACCTCATATCATTTCTCGATCCTGTGAGCAGCAATGAGGCTGAAAGAGGCCAATTGTTCCAGCAAGTTGGGAATTTTATACGGTGTACCAAATATGGAAGCGAACCTGCAGATGAAGGTGGTAATACCATTTTGCTCAGGTTATCAGAAATGTATCTTATAAGAGGGGAAGCAAGAGCGATGATGAGTGGAGGTACACCAGCCGATGCGCTTCCAGACATCAATACAATCAGGAACCGGGCAGGCCTGACGAGTTTGACCGCTGCAAATGTTGCTTCTGAGAGCCAGTTAATTGATGTTCTCCTGAATGAACGAAGAGCAGAGTTTGCTTTTGAGGGGCATTACTGGTTTGATTTGGTGCGACTTGACCGGTTGGAATCAACCAGAGGGTTAGAATCCTTCAGGCGCATCTTTCCAATTCCACAAAGAGAGATCAATATCACTGACGGGACATTGATCCAGAATCCTTCTTACTAAAAGATAGAAATCATGAATTTTAAATATATCAATACACTCTTATCACGATGTGTTATCGTGCTGTCAATTGCGGCGTTATTTACGTCGTGTAATGAAGATGAAGACGCTTCTTTGAATCCGGTTGCTTCATTTGAAATCTCCAATGAAAGCGTTCTCATGGAAGGAGAATCCATTACTTTTTCTGCCAGTACCTCAGAGAATGCGGTAACATTCAACTGGACTTTTGGAGATGGACTTTCAGCTGTTGGGGAAACAGTAACTCATATTTATGAAACTCCTGGTGATTATACTGTTACATTGGAAGCAAGTGGAAACGGGCAAAGAGACGTAACGTCTCAAACCATAACCATTGCTGGAATCATTCCTACACCTGGTTTTACCATAGAAAATGAAAATGACCTGAAAGTTGGTCAGGCAGTTAGCTTTATGAGCACTACCGAAAATGCCACCAGTTTGCTTTGGTCATTTGGTGATCCTGGTAATTCCACCAGTACTGAAACCAACCCTACGTTTACATATTTAACGGCTGGTGATTATACGGTAACACTAACTGCAACAGGTACAGGAGGTTCAAGTGATGCTTCACGGGTCATTACCATCCAGCCCAATCAGTTTGAGCTGTACTTTATCGATAATGATAATCTGAAACTTCGGAAAATTTCGCTGAGCGATGCTGCGGTAGTAGAAGATGTCTTTGATTTACCCGGTTTCTGTTTTGGACTTGCATATGATGCAGAAAATGAAGAATTCTATTATACGGATGACGATAGTGCGATACTGTATAAAAATAACCTTCTGGGAACCAACCAGGTAGAAATTGCCACTGGTTTGAATGGTGGGCGCGACATTGCCCTGGACATCTCCAATAATATGGTCTATGTGGTTGAACGAAGTGCTGATCAGATCTCAGCCATTGATCTGTCAGATAATTCAAAATCGGCACTATACAGTGTCGTAGATGACGCAAACTTTCTCCTTCCTGTTGGTCTGGACATTCACAATGGGACCGTATTTGCCACAGCTGTTGATTTTGATGCTGAAACAGTATGGACTGGCAGTACGGATGGCTCAGGCATCTCAAAAATCATTGACTATGGAGCAGGAGGATTTGGCTATGGCATTGAAGTGGATAAAGTGAATGATAAGATATACTTTGATGACAGTGATGGCAGCCAGATTTTAAGAGCTGATCTCGATGGGAGTAATGTAGAGAAGGTTGGAAATACGACTGACCGCACTTATGGAATAGCCATTGACAATGAGAGTGGCAAGTTTTATTGGGCCGGACGGGATGGAGTCATCCGTGCAGCCAATCTGGATGGTAGCAATGAAGAGATTGTGAATGAAACGGGTGTTGATATTAGAGGTATGGTCATAAGAAAAGCAGAATAATCATGAAAAGCATAAAATCAATAATAGCAACGCTGATACTTTCAATAACCCTGGGCGCCTGTGGAGATGACGAGTTTCCAGTGCCACAGGCCAGTTCGGTAGTGGCTGACTACAGCTTCACCATTGAAAATGAAGGATTTGCTCCTGCTACTGTCGCATTTAGTAACACCACCTACCTTACTGAAGATGCTGGCGGTGTTGCGTATGCATGGAACTTCGGTGATGGCACCTCCTCTACCGAGGCAAGCCCTTCTCATTTGTATACTAACCCAGGCACCTACACTGTTTCAATGACCGTAACTTCTGACAATGACCTGGATTTCATTGAAAAACAGGTCACGATCAAGGACCCGAATGCCTTATTGGTAAGGCTCTTCTTTATTGACGCAGCTGGTGGAAGCATCAATGAAATTGGAGGAGGATCCATAGATATTGGAGCGTATGGAACTGGTATTGCGTATGATCCGGTCAATGAACACATCTATTACACCAACGACGATGATCTTACATTAATGAGAGTAGATCTGGATGGAAGCAATTCTGAGGTGATCAGCGATGTGTTTGGAGCACCGAGAGACATAGCACTTGACATCCCCAACAACAAAGTTTATGTTGCTGATCGCGGTACAGGGATCAATGCCATATGGGAAGTGGATCTTAGTACCAAAACCAGCACGGTACTTTACGACAATGCCACACATGGACTCGGAGAACTACCAGTAGGCTTAGACCTCCACAATGGTGACCTCTACATCACATGCGTTGCAGTTGATGCAGAAGCCGTTTGGGTAGGAAATGTAGATGGCAGTGGAGTGACCAGAATCATCGGTTATACTGCTGGAGGCTTTGGATATGGTATCACTGTGGATCCGGTCAATGAAAAAATTATATTTGATAATTCGGACACAGGCCAGTTGATGAGAGCCAACCTGGACGGTTCTAATATAGAATCACTTGTGGATACAGGTAACCGCGTATATGGGATCGGGATTGACAACACCAATGATAAAATATACTGGACCGAAAGAAACTCAGGAAGTGTATTTATGGCCAACCTTGATGGTTCCGGTCAAGTGACGCTTACTGCAGATTACAATGATCCAAGGGGACTTTTTTTTATTGAATAGTGATTAGGTTACTAAAAGTAGGCCGTAACAAAGCAATTTTCAAATAACACCAAAAATGAGAGTACTCACTGCAATTGCACTTTTAATAATCCTAAGCTGTACGGGCCAAAATTCCGAAACATTAACCCAAAAGGAATGGCCATCTGGCAAACTCTTTATCATTGGAGGGGGCAAACGTCCTCCTTCAATGATAAAGAGGCTCATCAAGGTAGCTCAATTGGATTCCGGAGGATATGGCATTATTTTACCAATGTCCAGCTCCGAACCTGATTCTGCAATTTATTATGCCGGAAAACAATTCACAGAACAGGGATTAACCAATATTGTTGGATTCAACTTTAACAAAGGAGAGGCAATCGATAAAACCCGGACCGATAGCATTGAAAATGCACGTTTGATCTATATCACAGGTGGTGACCAGAATAAATTCATGGACATTGCCGGTGGCACAGCCATTCAGGAAGCCATTGAAAAATGTTATCTAAACGGAGGAGTTATCGCAGGAACAAGTGCAGGGGCAGCAGTGATGAGTCAAAAAATGATTACCGGAAATGAGCTGAAATACCCTGAGTATCACAGCACATTTCGCAACATTGAAACAAACAACATAGAACTGAAACAAGGCCTGGGGTTCATCAAAACAGCTATAATTGATCAACACTTTGTAAAAAGAAGCAGACATAACCGATTGATAAGTGCTGTCCTGGAAAACCCTGACTACAAGGGCGTTGGTATTGATGAATCGACAGCTATTGTAGTAGTGAAAGGGATGGCTACTGTAATTGGTGAATCCCAGGTACTTGTGTTTCACTCACCAGATGGAATTAAAAGTAACCCTAACGGTAAGTTGAGTGCAAATCAGCTCATTATGAGCATATTTACTTCTGAACAATCATTTCCAATAGAATGACAGCAAAAAAAATACCCCATACCCTGATCATACTGATCGCTATTCTTCTCATTTTCACCGGGCTTACCTGGGTGATCCCGGCGGGTGAGTTTGAAAGAATTACCAATAGTGGTCGTGAAGTGGTGGTGCCTGGTTCCTATCAGGTCACCGAGCAGGCTCCTCAGGGTTTCTTTGCGTTTTTCACAAGTCCCTTGAAAGGTTTTATTTCTGCTGGTCAAATCATTGCATTTGTTTTGATTGTGGGAGGGGCATTTTCCGTGATCAATCGCTCGCAAGCCATTAATGCAGCACTGCAAAGCTTAATCAGGTTGTGCAAACGCAAGCCTGCATTAAAAAATGTGATCATTCCAGCGCTCATTGCTTTGTTTTCACTGGCTGGGGCAACATTTGGTATGAGTGAGGAAGTAATTGTATTCGTTTTGATCACTATCCCACTTTCATTGGCTTTGGGCTATGATTCCATCGTTGGGGTGGCTATCCCATTCGTTGGTGCCGGAGCTGGCTTTGCTGGTGCGTTCAGCAATCCTTTTACCGTTGGTATCGCACAAGGTATAGCTGAATTGCCTCCCTTCAGTGGATCAGGATATCGTATCATTTGTTGGGGTATCCTAACACTGGTTCCAATATTCTTCATCATGAAGTATATCAAACGGCTGGAAAAAAATCCTTCAGTCAGCCCAATGTATGAGGTGGATCAAAAAAGAGAAAATCGACTGGATCAGGTTGATGTGATCGTATTCACTCCCGCTAGGAAAATAATTCTTGCGCTTTTTTTCATTGCCATTGGTTTGCTCATCTATGGCGTCAGTAATCTTGGTTGGTACATCAATGAAATTGGTGGGCTGTTTTTCGCTCTGGCCATAATCAGTGCAATTATATACAGAATGTCACCCAATGATGCTGCCGATTCTTTTGTGGATGGTGCGAAGGATATTTTGGTTGCGGGACTTGTCATCGCCTTCTCTAAAGCCATTTTGATCATTGCCCAGGATGGCAAAATCCTTGATACAATTTTATATCATATTGCATCTTCGGTAAAAGACCTGCCTTCATATATTTCGGTACAAGCCATGTTTCTTGTGCAGAGTTTTTTAAATCTGTTTGTTCCATCCGGGTCAGGACAAGCAGCATTGACCATGCCAATAATGAGCCCATTGAGTGATCTATTGGGAATCAGCAGGCAAACAGCAGTATTGGCTTTTCAATTTGGTGATGGGCTAACCAACCTGATCATTCCCACCAGTGGGGTAACAATGGGAGTATTGGCCATGGGAAAAGTCCCTTACGACAAATGGATGAGATGGATGCTCCCGGTAATGATTACATTCTTTCTTATTGCCATGCTATTGCTGATACCACCTGTTCTATTATTCGATTGGGGACCTTTTTAGATAAGGAGCATTGCTCCGGTAAATAGAAAAAACATTAAAAATATTGAGTAGTATGTTAGGAAAATATGCCCTGGCCATCCATGGTGGTGCAGGTACTTTATTAAGAAATGAAATCACTCCGCAACTGGAGGAGCAATATAAAACAGCACTTAACGAAGCATTAGATGCAGGTGAAAGTATATTGAAAGTAGGTGGTACAGCACTGGATGCTGTAGAGGCCACTATCAAATCTTTGGAAGACTCTCCCTTGTTCAATGCTGGTAAAGGTTCAGTATTCACCAATGATGAGACGCACGAGATGGAAGCGTCTATCATGGATGGTGCCACTGCCAGAGCAGGCGCAGTTTCTGCTATAAGTCGGGTTAAAAACCCAATTGTACTTTCCAGAAAGATCCTGCATGACGATGAATATGTTTATCTCTCTGGAAAAGGTGCGGAACAGTACGCCGCAGAGCATCACATGAAACTGGTTGATCCGGTTTATTTCTATACGGATTTCCGGTACAATCAATTGATGGCCGCCAAGAAGATAGGAAAAGTGCTGCTAGATCATGATGGTGAGAAAAAATTCGGGACTGTTGGTGCAGTGGCGTTGGATCTGAATGATAACCTTGCTGCCGGCACATCTACTGGAGGGCTCACCAATAAAAAATATGGAAGAATTGGTGACAGTTCATTAATTGGATGTGGCTGTTTTGCTGACAATCAATCGTGTGCAGTGTCCAGCACCGGATATGGAGAATTCTTCATTCGCGCTGTGGTCGCACATGATATTGCTGCACTTGTTAAATACAAAGGAATGAGCCTGCAGGAAGCGGCGGATGAAGTGATTCAGAATAAACTTGTTGCAATGGGAGGTGAAGGTGGTGTCATAGCGGTGGACCCGGATGGTCATATTGGCATTTCCTTTAATTCCGAAGGCATGTATCGTGGATGGCTCAGCTCAGACGAAGAGCGAGGTGTTGGCATTTTTAAAGAAATTACCTGATTTTGAAAGCGGAAACTATCTCATTGAGTTCTACCGACATCCTGGCAAGGGTGTCGGCATAGTCCTTCAGTATTGCCGCTGCATTTTCAGTGGAGATTGAAATATTGTTTAAACCCTGCATGGACGAATTGATCTGTTGGGTACTGATTTTCTGTTCCTGACTTGCTGTAGTAATGGCTTCAATAGATTTGGAAGATTCCCTGATGATTTCCACCACCTGGTCAAAAAGTTGTTCTATTTCCTGTGCCAGCGTAACCCTGCTGGCAGAAATGGTAATGATATCATCCGCAGCTCGTTTACTGAGTTCAGCCAGGTTTCGAACTTCCTGGGCCACCACTGCAAAACCCTTTCCGGCCTCTCCTGCCCTTTTTGCCTCAATGGCAGCATTCAGCGCCAATAAATTCGTTTGGCCGGCAATCATATTGATCATCTTGGTCTTTTCCCTCACCTCTTTGGCTGACTTGGTACCTTCGGTCACCAGTTTCTTCAATCGGTCCAGCTCCTTGAGTACATTAAGGATTTCCTGGTTGGTATTAGTGGTCGTATGAACATTTGATTCGATACTGGCTGTCATTTCCTCAATCAAGGAGGCAATTTCACTTGCTGAGCTGGACAAATCTGCGGCATTCACACTTAGGCTATCTGCATTGGAAGTCAGTGGGCCGCTGGCATCCAAAAGTTGCTTCGATTGCCCATTTACCTTTTTTATGATCTCGGAAAGTTGATCAATGACCATATCCAGATTATAGGCCACATAACCGATCTCATTCCGAATAGACTGATTGAGTTTATGCGTAAGGTCTCCATTGCCAAAGGCCCTCAAAAACTTCACAATCGACTTTAAAGGTGTGATCATTTGTTTTTGCATGACAAATGCTCCAACAGCAATCACTGAGGCTGAAAGACTTAATATGATGATCACTATGGTATTGGTGAACCTGTTTTCTGCCTCTTTTTTCAAATAAGCACTGTTGTAAACTACTTCACATTGTCGCAGTAATTCCCTGGAAGATTCAACCAAAACCAATTGTTCAGTTTCAACATCTAACAAATTCTTAAAAGCCTGCCAATGTACATTAAGCTTATCTAAAGTTTTAGGGTCTTCAATTTTCCTATTGATCCTGCTGTAGCAGCTATCAAATTGTGTGATCAATTGAGCTGTTTTTTCATTGGTCAACGAGGCAATTCCTATCTGTTGAGATAAAACCTTCATATGACTGACAAGGTCCAGATCTCTTTGGTATTGTTGTGCCTTGCTATTATTAATGATAAGGTAGGATAGTATGGACAATATTAGCATTGTAAGTGCCAATACACCAATTTTCGTAAGTACTGATTGATAAAAACTCTTTTTTAATAGAATGAATCTTGCCATTCCCGTCCAGTATGATCAGTGTTATATAAAATAGCTATTATTCTTCTAATAAATAAATATCCTACGCACTAAGATCCAATCCCCTGGAAAACATGCCTGCTCCTTAATGGAGCAGGACTTAAACTTATATTACTTTATAAAAATCTCAAATGTTTCACTGGTGCTTTCATTTCCAAGATCATCCACGGCTCTGACCTTATAGGTTACAATACCCTTTTGCTTAATTGCGATCGGTCCGCTATACTCCACTTCTTTGCCATCATTGATCTGATAATAAATTGCGGCTGTATTAACCACCATGTCTGTGGCTCCCAGGTATAATTTCACGCCGGATGAGTACACTTTGAGATCACTGTCCTTATCATCCAGGCTAATGCTTCCAATGGGATCACTACTCAGAATAGTTTCTATCTCCGGACCTGTATTATCAACTATAAAGAAAAACTCTTTGGAATTTCTGTTATTGACCTGGTCCATACCATAGAAATCAATCACATATCTTCCTTCTTCAGGAATGTTAAACGGAGCTACATATTCAATTCCTTTACCACCATTGATCTTATAGCCTACTTTCTTCACTCCACTATCATCATCCACTGCTCCCAGGTCAATTTTTGTTTCGGAAGTAATGAAGGACGTATCTCTTGTCACATGCATCTTTCCTTTGAAGTTGTAACTGATCTCAGGTGCTACCATATCTATATCCAGACTTGATCGGTCACTCGCAGACTCGTCAAATAGTGATTTGAAATTATTGTTTACATTATCTGTAGCATAATACATGATCACATGTTTTCCTTTTGATTGCGGCAGTTCAAAAGGCTCGACGTATGGTCGCTCTGGGTTGTCATCAATTTTGTACCATACTTTTTTAACCCCTGCCTTATTATCCGACACCTCCAGCTTCACCTTTGTTCTAACAGACACAAACACTCTACCTCTGTTTTGATATTGATCACCCACAACGGTAGCTTTAACCTCAGGAGCAGTTTTATCCAGATAGAAGTCCATTGTTTTAACTTCCTCTTTATTGCCTACCTGATCTATACTATAAAAAGACACTTTATGGTCTCCATCAACAAGATCTTTGAGTGGCACTTCATTATAAAAGCGTTTTTCCTGTCCCCCATCAATACTGTAATACAATGCCTTCACGCCCGAGCCTGTATCCATTGCTTTCAAGGAAAATTTGGCTCTTGGTGAAAAGATGTTGTTTCGTCGGTCACCAGTAAATTCAATTTCAGTTGTAGGAGCTACTACATCTACAATGAAGGACCTTTCTTTGGTGTTTTCACGGTTACCCACATTATCAACAGTATAATATTTAAACGTGTAGGGTTTGTTTTCTTCGAGCTTCAGTGCAGTACTATATGGCTGAAAATCAGAGCCATTTGCCGAAACATATGTAACTCTTGATCCTGAAAGCTGGTCTTTGGATGACAAACTTAGTTGTAAATTTTTACCGTAATACTGTACTCCTTCCTTGTTGAAAGAATTTGCGCCAGTAAGGCTGATATCTGTTGCCGGGGTTGTTCCATCCCGGTATATTTCAAAAACTACTTCCCGCATCGGAAGTACATATTTCTTTGTTTCAGGGTCAACGGCCCATTTGGTTCGGATATAATTTACTCCTTCAGTATCCAGAAAAAATGGATCTGCATATTGGTTGCTGGAGTCACTTTTTAGGCGCTGTGGTCTTGCACCATCAGGAGCATCAGAAACAAATAAATAGACTGGCTTATCTGCCGGCCAGTATAATTTACCGCTTTCAGAAACATAGTATTGGGTAACGGCATCCGGCGGCTGGGCAGTAGTTTGAAGGGCGTAACTAGTCAATAGAATTGACAAACATAGTGTGATTATGCTGCGTAGGATATTCATTTTTTTGATCGGTTCGTAATGAGGAAATAATTAATTGATAATAATTTACCTAAATTAGGAAACATTTTAATACAGAAATTAATTATTAGATGAACTACCTATATTTGGCTGTCACTGCTATCTTTTTCACTTTAAACACTTTCAGCACTTTTGCCAGAACTGTTCCAAATGATAGCCTGCAAGCGGTGAAATATTATCAAAAAGCGGATACACTTTTACTGTTTAACCTGCATGACAGCTCCATCCATTACTTCAAAAAAGCGGAAAAAATATTTGCGGAGATCCAAAACTATGAGGGAGTCATCAGTTGTAAAAATAAAATTGCAGAAAACTTAAGTGCTGATTTTTTACTGGATGAGGCACTCACTATTGCCGAAGAGGCCCTCAGGCTTTGTCATCAACACCTAAAACCAGATCACCTGGAAGAGGCCAATGCATATCTCAACATCGGTAACGTACATTACCTGACCGGCCAGCATGAACAGGCTTTGGAAGAGTACAACAAGGCCAAAAAGATCATCGATGACATTAGTCATGACGAGAAGCACCTGTATGCTGCACCAACAAATATGGGAATTGGAAATGTGTACTATGGTAAGCTGCAGTACAAGGAAGCATTCAATTATTTCAAAAATGCCTTAAATACCAATACAGAAATTCTGGGAAGAAACCATCCATATGTGGCCAACTCGTTATTAAGCCTGGGCAACCTTTATAGAAACAAAGGGAGTTACAACCTGGCGAAAGATCATTACAATGAAGCGCTGGAAATCTATATCAATACTTTTGGAGACAGTCACCCGGATGTTGCCACCACCTATGTGGGGCTTGGAGATATCTATAAAAGTAGCGGCGAACTGGAAAAAGCGCTTCAATACTATAACCAGGCACTGATTATTTATTCAGATTTCCTCAATAGCAAAAATCCAAAATTCGGGGCAGTTTATATCGGTTTCGCTGACATAGCTAAAAACCGTGGCAATTTTGATGAAGCGATCAAATACTATAATCAGGCATTGGAACTGTATAAAAATACAGTGGGTGAATTGCATCAAAACACCATCCAGTGTTTGCTAGGATTTGCCAACACATTTATCTACCAGGAAAAGTTTTATGAAGCCCTTGATTATTATGGCAAGGTCCTGGAAATCAACTTCAACCTGGTTGGAGAAGATCATGAAAACACTTCTGCTGCATACAATAACCTTGGTAGCCTCTATTATTTTGCCGGGGACTTTGATTTGGCAGAAACCTACTTTGAGAAAGCCTTAAAAATTGATCAGAACATTCATGGACCAAAACATCCCAATGTTGCCAATGCCAATTATAACCTGGCGAGGGTTAATGACGTCAAAGGCAATACGGTAAAGGCCCTGGAATATGTGCAATCGGCGATCAATGCCAGCATTATGGACTTTCAGGAAGCCAACATCTTCGTGAATCCAGCATTAGTCAATTTCTTTGACAACCGAGACTTGCTTTGGTACCTGCAATTCAAAGGAGAATTATTGGAATCTGGGTTCAGCAAATCTGTGAATATGAAAGGACTGGATATAAGTCTCAACAGTTTTATCCTCAGTGATAGCCTCGTTGATCAGATCAGGGAGTCCTACACCGACAGAAAAGACCAGATAGAATTGGCACGACAGGCTTCTAAAATATATGAATCAGCCATAAGCGGTAGCTATAATATGTTGCAACTGCTCACACCAGAAAATGCCAAATCCATCGCATATGATGCTACCTATGAATCTAAGAAAGAGCAGTATACCAACTACTATTTTTATCTCTCAGAAAAGAAAAAAGGAGCAATATTGTTTTCTTCTCTCGCACAAGCGAATGCCACTTCTTTTGGAGATGTCCCTGATTCCCTGGTTGTACGTGAACAAGTATTAAAAAAACAAATCAATGAATACACACAGGAACTTGCTGCGAATCCTGATAGCCTCCAACAGGTCTATTACCAGAAAAAGTTGTTTGATACTAATAAAGAGTATGAAGACCTGATTCACCGGCTGGAAAATGAGTTCCCCAAATACCACGATTTGAAATATGACGTGGGGGTTGTCAATGTCGATGAGATCCAGTCTTTTCTGGATGATTCTACAATGATCATTTCATACTTTTCCACTGAAGATCACCTTTTCACCAATTATATCACATCGAAGAGCTTTGATATTAACAAATCCGATTTAATGACTGATTATACCAAAGCCATTCAGGCCTATCGGAATACAATCTTATTCAGGTATAAAAAAGGATTCACCAAATATAGCAGGGAACTATACAAGCAATTCTTCAGTCAGGAAATCCCAGATGGAATCAAGTCTCTAATCATTGTTTTGGATGGTGTAATGGCTACCGTTCCGTTTGAAACCTTGTTAACTGAGGATGTCTCCGATACCACTAGTTATCAAGATATGCCATACCTGGTAAAGGATTATGCCGTGAGTTACACCTTCTCTGCTAATTTGCTTTACAAGACATTTCTAAACGAAAAAACCCTTCGTGAGAAGGCACAGAAAGAACTATTTACCGTTGCACCCATCGTTTTTGAAGGCTCATACGGGTCTGTGGTCAAGGAAAAGAAAACCAAGTCATATGAGGAAGCCGGGGTTGCTCCTGCTGTAAGGAAAAAAGTAGAGGGATTGAAATCCAGCACATTACCTGGTAGTAAAGTGGAATCAGAACAAATTGACAGTGTTTTCCGGGCTAACAATAAGGAATCTATATTACTGCAATACGATAAGGCCTCCGAGGACATGTTTAAACGCTCAAATATTTCAGACTATCAGTACGTCCATATTGCGTCACATGGATTTGTAAATCAGGAGGAACCTGAGTTTTCAGGAATTCTATTTCATGCAGACACTACTCAGGAAGATGGGATCTTATTTGCAGGAGAAGTTTACGATTTGAATATGAATGCTGAACTCGTCACATTATCCGCGTGTGAAACAGGATTGGGGAAAATATCTTCTGGTGAAGGAATAGTAGGCTTGTCCAGGGCTTTGATCTACGCAGGATGCAAAAACATTAATGTATCGCTCTGGGAGGTATCTGATCTTTCCACACAAGTCATGATGTCCAATCTATACATGTTGCTTGCCAAAACGAATGTACCCAATGACAAATTCAAGAGCCTTGATTACCGGCATTATCTCAGGAATGCAAAATTAAGCCTGATCAATAGCGAGGAATATTCACATCCCTATTATTGGTCTCCATTTGTTTTGATTGGGAAATAATCAATTTGAAAATAAGACAAAAAAAAGAGTGATCTGTTCGGATCACTCTTTTTTTATCCTTTAGTAATACTTACTTAATAAGCTCTTACAGTAACACCTTTCATGAAATTCATGAAGGCCTTATTGACAACTCTATTTCCTCCTGGAGTTGGGTAATCTCCGGTGAAGTACCAGTCACCCAAATGTCCGGGGCACGCCAGATGCAGACTTTCCACCGTCTGGTAAACTACTTCAAGCTCAGCTTTCATGCCTTTAGGCTTTATGATTTCGCCAATTTTCTTACTTACCTGCTCATAAGTAAATGGCTCATAGAGTTTCTTTACGTAATTCTCAGGTTCCCGCTGTTCGATAGATGCCTGACAAAGTTCAAATACTTCATCCAGCAAATACTCCTTGTTGTGTTCTTTAAGTAATGCCAGAACAGCTCGGAATGCTACAAAATCTTTCATTTTGCTCATGTCAATACCATAGCAATCCGGGAACCGAATCTGAGGCGCAGACGAAACTATCACAATTTTTTTCGGTTCCAGCCTATCTAACAGCGTAAGAATGCTCTTCTCAAGGGTGGTACCTCTAACAATACTGTCATCAATAATGACCAGTGTATCTTTGTTTTTATTGATCACTTCATAAGTAGTATCATAGACATGAGCCACCAGATCGTCCCTGTGTTCATCGTCAGTTATGAATGTGCGAAGTTTAGCATCCTTTAGGACCAGTTTCTCTACCCTTGGGCGAAAGGACAATAATTCTTCCATCGTATCAGTGGAAGGTTTATTTTCAAGAATAATGTCTTTCCTTTTATTGATCAGGTACCTGTCCACACCAGACATCAAACCTAGAAATGAAGTCTCTGCGGTATTCGGTATAAAGGAGAAGACCGCATTTTTCAAGTCAAAGTTAATGGCCTTAAGGACTTTTGGAATCAACAGTTCTCCCAGTTTTCTTCTTTCTCTGTAGATATCAGGGTCTGTACCTCTGGAGAAATAAATCCGTTCGAAAGAGCATGATTTCTTCTCTATGGGTTCCTTATACTTCACCTGGTGGTAATCACCTTCTTTACCAATAATCAATGCGTGACCTGGGTCTATTTCCTGGATGTCTGCATACTCACACCCAAATGCTGTTTTAATTGCGGGTTTTTCAGAAGCTACCACTACGACTTCATCGTCGGCATAAAAATAGGCTGGTCTAATTCCGGCAGGATCTCTGGCAATAAAGCTGGCACCATATCCTACCATTCCGGCCATGGTATATCCACCGTCAAAATCTTTACAGGACCTTTCAAGAATTCTACCCAGATCAAGCTCCTCCTCTATCAAATCGGTGATCTCCTGGTTGGTGAGTTTGCCCTTATATTTGTCAAATACTGCCTGGTTACCTTCATCAAGAAAGTGACCGATTTTTTCCATCACTGTGACGGTATCCACCTTTTCTTTGGGGTGCTGTCCTATTTCAACCAGTTTATCAAACAGCTCATCAACATTGGTCATATTGAAGTTACCAGCGACTACCAGGTTTCTACTTCTCCAGTTATTTTGTCTTAAGAATGGATGGCAGCTTTCTATGCTGTTGGCACCATGTGTCCCATAACGCAAATGGCCCAACCAAACTTCTCCAGTAAATCCAAAGTTTTGCTTGAGCCATTTCTCGTTCATGTAGTTCTCTTTCCCTTCCTTCTGAGCCTTCCGATACTTCTTGCCAATCTTTCGGAAGATATCCTCTATAGGCCTGGGGTCCACTGTCCGGTACCTGCTTATGTATCGGTAGCCGGGTTGCATGTTTAGCTTGATATTGGCAATCCCTACACCGTCCTGCCCTCTGTTGTGCTGCTTCTGCATGAGCAGATACATTTTATTTACAGCATAAGTGGGCGTATTGTATTTGTCAATATAATATTGGAGTGGCTTTCTTAACCGTAGGAAGGCTATTCCGCATTCATGCTTAATTGCATCGCTCATTCTGGAGAAGTCTTAGTTATATAATTTAATATTATTTATAATATTTATCAATATTTCGGGTCTCAGAAAGACTATTAACAAAGGCAAAATTAAAAAAGTTGCCCACACTATTTCAGATTTTCTGATGGTTTGTTTTGCTGAAGACGTATCTATTTCTCCCTTGAAGAACATGAAATAGGGGATTTTCAGATAGTAAAACAAAGACACTGCTGCATTAAAAATGGCCAACAACAGAACAAACAGCATGAACTGATCTCCAGAGTCAATATATAATTCGTAGAATGAAGTTAAAATCAAAAGTTTACCGGTAAAGCCAGCGGTAGGTGGAAGACCTGTCAGGGAAATCATTACAATGACCATCAAAACTCCCAGAACCCAATATTTTTTTCCCAGTCCACGAAAATCTTCAATTTCCTTTACTCCGACATTTTCAAAAACCTTTACCAGAAAAAAGGCACCCAGGTTCATCAGCAAATACACCATGCCATAAAAGATGACCGCCTGAGTTGCCAGGTCATTCTGAACAACCAACCCTAGAAGAAAAAATCCTGAGTGGGCAATGCTCGAATAGGCCAGCATTCTCTTAGCATCAGACTGCCAAAGGGCTGAAAAGTTTCCTATCACAACAGACAAGATCGCCACTACAGAAAGTATCATTTGCCATTGTACATTAAAATAGCTGGAAGCTGATAAAAATGGGATTATGAAACCAACAACCGCCAATTTTGGTGAAATGGATATAAACGCAGCAACCATGGTAGGTGCACCCTGATACGCTGAAGGCGTCCAGATCTGCATTGGAAATAAGGATAATTTGAATAGTAACCCCATCAAAAACAGCATCACTGGTAATACTGACACCTTAGATATAATTAGCTCTGCCAGCATCTCATCGATCAATAAAGTACCGGTGAATCCATATAGCAGGCTCAATCCATATAACATGACACCTGAAGAAACTGCACCAAACAAAAGGTACTTGAGTCCACCTTCATAGCCAGCTTTATTTTGTGAAAAAGTAGTCAGTATGTAAGATGAAATGGAAATTAATTCAATGGCCACATAAAAAATCAATAGATGTTTCGAGGACAGCAGGAAGAATCCTCCGAGGGTAATGGCAACCAATAAAGTGTAATATTCACCCCTACTTTCTTCCGCAGACTGATTAATTAAACCTGAAATCCCCATCAACAACAGCATCACACTTAATAAAAGCTTGAAAATCCAACCGATCGCCCCTATTTGGACCATATCATTGATGATCACCTGACTTTGTGGAGCATCCAATCCGAGGAGTAATAACAACGAAAATCCGCTCAGCGCAGTAATCCCTGCCTTTAATATTCCGGATTTTTTAGCCACTAAATCTCCAACAATCAGGAGAATTAAAATGGCTACCAGGAAAAGTTCAGGCAACAGAAAAGATAACCCTCCACTTATGCTTTCCAGTTTTTCGTTAATTCCCATCATTACAGGCCTTTTAATGCTTCAACATTTGCCTTTCCCTGGGCTGCAACAAACTCAACCCAGGCACTGATAGAATCAGCTACCGGATCCAGGATTGTTCCTGGCAAAATCCCAAATAGAATGGCCAGTACCACCAATGGTACAAAGAGGAGAATTTCCCTTCTGGAGAGGTCAGTCATGTGTGGTTCCCAATCTGCTTCGCGGACCCAATATTTACCAAAAAACATGCGTTGCAGTGTCCACAGATAATAAGCAGCTGTAATGATCAATCCGAGGGTTGCGACAATGGTCAGCCATCTGGGAATGATCTGGTTGACATTGGCAGATCCAAATGCTCCCAGAAATACAAGTACTTCTCCTACGAAACCAGACAATCCTGGCAACCCAAGGGAACCAAAGAAAATCACTACTACAACAAAGGTGAAATAGGGCATTTTTGACCCCAGCCCACTGTAGTTTGCAATTAGTCTGTCATGTGTTCTATCGTATAAAACTCCTGCAATCAGGAATAGCGCGGCAGATAGTATGCCGTGGCTGAACATCTGGAATATCGCTCCATTGATTGCTTCGGCAGTTAATGCTGCAATTCCCAGCATAACATAACCCATATGGGACACTGAGGAGTAGGCAATCAACTTCTTTAAATCCTTTTGTGCCATGGCCACCAATCCTCCATAAATGATCGCAACCACACCAAAAACACCAATTAGAAAACCGAATTGATAAGCCCCCTCCGGAAAGATGGAATAGGCAATTCTAAAAAAGCCATAGCCTCCGATTTTTAGAAGAATTCCTGCAAGTATTACAGATATTGGAGTTGGCGCCTCTACGTGTGCATCTGGTAACCATGTATGCACAGGAACTGCAGGTAGTTTGATGGCAAAACCCACGAACACCGCCAAAAATGCAACCATCCTAATTGGCATTCCCCACAAATCTCCACCATCCAAAGCCAGAATCGACCCTGGAATATAATTCGCAAGATCCGTCATGTGGATCATGTTAAAAGTATGGATCACATTACCTTCCACACTTGCCGGATCAATGACAGAGATATATAAACCGATCATCACCACCAGAATAAATAGTGACCCAACCAGCGTATAAATAAAGAATTTGATAGATGCGTAATTTCTTCTAACTCCCCCCCAAATGCCTATCAGGAAATACATTGGAAGCAGCATGAACTCAAAGAAGAGGTAAAACAGAAAGAAATCCAGTGCTACAAAACATCCCATAATAGTGGATGACAGCAACAAGTATAAAGCATGATATCCTTTTAGACTTTTGCTGATGTTCCAGGAGGAGATTGCGCCTAAAGGCAAAATAATTCCTGACAGAAGCACCATCAAAACGCTTATCCCGTCAACCCCAAGTAAATAGGTAATGGAAAGTTCTCCAAGGTTCCCGAGCTTTAAATTTATCCATTGTGCCTTCTCTATGAATTGAAAGGAACTCTCCACAATTCGCTCATTATAGGTGGCACTTGCATCAAAACCCACAAACACCATAATGGCCAACATCAGTTGGATACAGGTAGCACCCAGGGTTATCATCTTGAATTTATCAGCCCATTGATCAGGGAGTAACAACACTATTGCACTACCAGTTAGTGGAACAAAAACTAACAGCGATAACAAATAATCACTCATACAGCGAAAAATTTAATACTAAAGATGATGACAGCAATACCTATTAATGCCCAAATAAACTGCTCCTGCACCTGTCCGGACTGGAACCTTCTGGTTATTTGTCCGAACCAACCCACTACAGTGGCCACAAAATTCACTAAGCCATCTATGACATGCTGGTCAAACATACCAGCTAAATGAGCCCCAATGACCTCTGCCAGGCCAACCAGATTGACAAACCCATCAACAACTTTGCGGTCTATGTAATCGAATGCAGCAGCAATCATTTCAAATGATCTTACAAAGACCCTGTGATAGATCAAATCCAATAACCAGTTGGCCTCAATGACCTGAATCAAAGTTTTGGAATGTGAAAACCCGATATTGTAATTCCTGAAATATCCTGATTTTGGTCCAAACCGAAGATATGCAAATCCCAACCCAACCAGTGCAATCGCACTTGATATGATGACCATGCGAAAATGCAAATGATGCGAAAGTTCCAGTAATTCCAAATTCCGTGTCTTAAGGCTTACCAGTAAGTCTGCAAGTACTGACTGCTCAGCACTAAATGGGTTCATTGAAAAAATAAATCCAATGGATAAAACTGATAGCAGGATCAATGGAATAGCCACTGACCATTTTTCCTTATGGGGCTCCAAATTCACCTTACTTTCGCCAAAAAAGACCAGCAAAAGCAATCTTCCAATATAAATGGCTGTCAATAAAGCAGTAATCAGGGCTATATCGGGTATAGCAAAATATCCTCCTCCCTTTATGGTAGCCCACGCCAGGGATTGAGTGATAATCGCATCTTTAGAGATGAATCCGGAAAACAACGGCAAACCTGCAAGCGCCATTCCGCAAACCATAAAACTGATGAAAGTTATAGGCAATTTCTTCCTTAGTCCACCCATCCATCTCATATCCTGAGCATCAAAATTCTGATCATGGGTATTCACATGGTGCATTGCATGAATCACTGACCCTGCACTTAGAAATAACCCTGCCTTGAAAAACGCATGGGTTGTCAGATGAAAAATGGCCATGTCAGCAGCGCCTACTCCAACACCTATCAGCATATATCCCAATTGCGAAATAGTAGAGTAGGCCAGTACTTTTTTAATATCGTGCTGAAACAAAGCTGTACAAGCTGCCATTAATGCGGTTACTGCACCAACGTAAGCTGCCACCTCCAGGACAAAAGAATTCAAAACAGGTACTGCACGTGCCAACAGAAACACACCAGCAGCCACCATAGTTGCCGCGTGAATTAAAGCCGACACTGGTGTTGGGCCCTCCATGGCATCAGGAAGCCATACCAAAAGAGGAAACTGAGCTGACTTTCCAATTGCACCGAGCAATAAACCAAATCCGGCAATTTTCATCCATCCGCCAGCCTCAAAACCATAAGCCTCCAATGTAGTAAAGTATAAAGTACCCATTTCACCATAAGTGATGAGTATAGCAATGAGAAAACCAATGTCCCCGATCCTATTGACAATAAATGCTTTTCTGGCAGCCTGTGCAGCTGGGTCTTTTGTAAACCAAAATCCTATCAACAGGTAACTGGAAAACCCTACCAATTCCCAGAAAACAAAAAGTTGCAGCAGATTATTAGCAACCACCAGACCCAGCATTGAAAAAGTGAAGAGTCCGAGAAACGCATAATATTTTGCCAGCTGATGATCATGCTTCATATATTCCAAAGAAAATACATGAACCAGCAGCGATACTCCGGTTACTATGACCAATAGCAAAGCGGTCAACGAATTTAAAAGGAAACCTGGCCAGATATTGAGCATCCATTGAAACCTATACTCGATTGGCTCATGAAGAAAATTCCCTGAGATAAATATCCATATCGACAACAAAAAGGAAACCAGCACTAAAACTGTTCCCATCAATGCTATTATACGATGTAGTTTTCTGAAAATCAGGCCTAGCACCATTGACAGTAATGGCAGGGCAAATGCGATCAGCAATATGACAATATCCTGTTTCATTTAATGCTTCAGTTGGTCTACCTGATCGATATCAGAGGTTTTGAAATGTTGATATATCTTCAATACAATGGCCAGTGCCACAGCTGCTTCACATGCTGCAATTACCATCACAAAAATGGCAAAAAACTGTCCGTTGATATCCTGCTGAAAATGGTTGCTAAAGGCCACAAAGTTAATATTAGCAGCATTTAATATGAGTTCAATCCCGATCAATACCATAATGGCATTTTTCCTGCTTATGGCGATTGTTAGACCTATGGCAAAAAGTATTGCTGAAAGTATCAGAAAATGTGATAATGGAATCATTCTTCAGCCTCCTTTCTATCACTTTTAGCAATGTAGGCAGCACCGATTAATGCGATCAATAGTAATATTGCTATTAGCTCAAATGCCAATACGTGATCCGCAATCAGGCTTACTCCAAGTTTCTCTGTTTGCCCGGAGGTACTGGCCTGTAAGCTACTGTTGTCCTGAAAATTGGACCAAATGAAATCTATCACCCAAACCAGAAATGCTGCCCCAATTAAGATCCCTGGAATTATGTTACTAAAACCAGTATCTATCTTGTTTGCTGAAACCCGGTTGGTGAGCATGATGCCAAAAATCAGTAGTATCAGTATACCTCCTACATAAACCATAATCTGAGAAACTGCCACAAACTCCGCTCCACCCAACACAAATATTGCTGCCACCGACAGGAAAACGGCAATCAGTAAAAATGCAGCATGCATCAGGTTTCTTGTGATCAATATCCCCAGCGCTCCGGCAATGGCCAGTGCACCAAAAAAATAAAAAAGAATAACTACCAGTTGATCCATTAGTCTTTTTTCTTTTTAATGACCGGTTTCGGCCTGAACTTGGGTTTTGGTTTATCTTCCTGACCTTCAGCTGTAGGCTTGGCCTCCTGATCAGCCTGCTCTTTATCTTCCGCTTTGGGGACTTTCGGTTTTATCTTAGGTCTGAACTTTGGTTTTGGTTTAGATGCTACCTCCTCATTTTTGATTTCCTCCGACTCCTCAGCAACTGATTTTTCATCCGTGACCTTTGGCTTTATTTTAGGCTTAAACTTCGGTTTGGCACCTGCCTTCTCCGATTCACTGGTAGCGGAAGTTTTTGGTTTAACTTTTGGCTTAAATTTCGGTTTCACCTGATCATCCTCCTCCTTGCTATCATCATCAGCTTTAGGTTTAACCTTAGGCACAAACTTCGCTTTAGGTTTTGGCTGACTAGCAACTGACTCCTGCTTAGCCTTTTCACGTGCCATTCGCTCTTCCTCTTTCTTCCTTGCCGCCTCTTCTTCCTCCTTTTTCCTCAGAGCCACCTCCTCATCAGACATGTTGCCAAAAGCATAGTTGTGAAGTTTAACATCAAACTCACTAAAGTCATATGCTTTGGTCATGGTGAGACACTCTGTAGGGCAAACGGTTGTACAAAGTCCACAAAAGCAGCATTTGGCCATGTCTATGTCAAATTTGGCCGCATACAACCGCTTGGAGGTACCATCAGATGTTTTTCCGATTTCTTCTGTTGCCTTGATCGGTTCTATGTCAATACAATTCACCGGACATATCTTCGCACACTTGTCACAAACAATACAATCTTCAATTTCATTGTCCAGTCTGTACCTGCCATTGTCTGGCACTGGAAGAGATTCAAAAGGGTACTGGGTAGTAAACAATCCATTCTGCTGATCAAAATAATTCTCCTCTTCAACACCTAACGGCTCACGGGATTGGGTCGCATTTTTCAGGTGGCTGAAAGTAAGCTTCAGACCATCCCTGAGTGTCTTGTATGCTATGGATATGTCTTTGAAATAAGGCATGTTTCCTTTAATATAGGCCTTAGACCTCTTTTGTTAATTGTTAAGACATTTTGGGTTAAATCTAGGTAATACAAAACTGAAATCACTGCTTTCAGCATTGAATTTACCCCGAGGCTGTTGATCATTTTTTGGCATGCTCAATAAAGAGCAAGATAAGCCGCCAAAAGTAGTCTTCAATTGGTGATAATCATAAAGCTGTAAGCGGTTTTTCCTGGAAATGTTATCCCATGATGTTGATGATCATTGAAATTCACCAAAAACATATTGGCACCCAGTAGTTTACAAATCATTTTTATATGCTTTAACATATATTTCACTTACTTTAAGTATAAATTATATTTAAATACATATAAAATAACTATATTCACTATAATTATATCTAAATACATATAATGAAGAAACTGGCAGAATTTGTAAAGGACAGAAGAAAGGAAGCAGGCCTTACTCAGGAAGAGTTTGCAGAAAGAGCTGGTGTTGCCCTGACAGTGGTCAGAAAAATAGAACAAAACAAGACCAATCTCAATATGGACAAAGTTAATTTGGTTTTGAGCATGTTTGGTCATGAATTGGCTCCTGTCAATAGTAAAACACTGAAAGATGAGACAAGGTAAAGTATATTACAAAGCCATTGAAGCAGGTATACTCACCGAAACTGACGATGGGGAGTATTTATTCCAATACCATGCCGATTACGTATCTGCATATCCCAATCAGTTTATAACTTTTTCAATGCCAGTTTCAAATCAGGAATATAGAGACAAAAGACTTTTCCCGTTTTTTGAGGGATTGATACCAGAAGGGTGGCTCTTGGAAATCGCCTCAGAAAACTGGAAAATCAATCGCAATGACCGGATGGGGCTTTTATTAGCCTGTTGCAGAAATTGCATCGGGGCAGTAAGTGTTGAACCAATGAGGAGTGAAGATGAGTAGTAAATGCCTGTATTGTTACCAACCCACAGAAAACGGACAGGACTTCCATGATAAATGTTCTGTAGCGTTTTTTGGAATTTCAAGTCCTCCAATACTGGAATATAGCCTGGAGGATATGGATAAACTGGCAAAAAATGTTGTGGAACGAAGTATTGCTGTTCCAGGTGTACAGGCTAAACTTTCCATGTCGGTTGTTAAAAAGGCGAAAGAAAAGTTAAAACCACGTCTCACAGTAATCGATGCACTCGGAGGCAACTACATCTTTAAGCCCCCATCCGAAAGGTTCTCACAAATGCCAGAAAATGAACACTTGACAATGAGAATTGCAGAAGCCTTCGGCATACAAGTGGTCCCATCATCTCTTGTCAGGTTAGCTACTGGTGAACTCTCATATATCACCAAAAGAATTGACAGAACTGAATCCGGAGATAAAATACACATGATTGATATGTTTCAAATCACAGAAGCATTCGACAAATACAAAAGCTCTATTGAAAAAGTGGGAAAAGCCATTGAGATATATTCCCAGAATACAATGCTTGATAAAATCTTCTTTTTCGAGCTGGTGGTTTTCTGTTTTCTTACAGGGAATAACGACATGCATTTGAAAAACTTCTCTATGATTGAAAGTTCGGTGGGCTGGGTACTGGCCCCAGCCTATGACCTGCTTAATGTCGCTATTGTCATTCCTAATGACACAGAAGAACTGGCGCTGACACTGGGTGGTAGAAAAAGAAAAATAAAGCGCGAACATTTCGAGGCGCTTGGGGAACAGTTGAGTCTCACTCCCAAACAAATCAACGCAGCATTCAAAAGAATGATCAAAAATAAGCCAAAGGCACTGAAGCTGATTGACTTATCCTTCCTGTCCGACAATATGAAAATGTCCTATCGCAATCTGCTTGAACTAAGGTATCAACAATTAAATCTGATCTGATTTCAACAATCAACACACTGCTACAATTACATTTATTCTTAAAAATAGAAACATATTAAAATTCTTTGCGTACATTTATTCTTAAAAATAGAAAGTAATAAGATTCGTACATCATTGATCAGATATGAAAGGTTATATAGGAGAATTTGAGGAGCTTGTTTTGCTCACTATTGCCAATCTGGCGGGTGACGCCTATGGGGTTGCCATTCTTAATGATATTTCAGAGCGAGCAAACCGAAAACTAAGCATTGGCGCTCTTCATTCTACGCTTACCAGATTGGAAGAGAAAGGCTATATCTCTTCTTATCTGGGGGAACCTACCAATGAGCGGGGTGGCAGAAGAAAACGCTATTTCGAACTAACCGACAGTGCCATTGTTGAACTGCAAAACATGAAGGCACTTAGAGATCAACTGTGGGCCGGCGCTAAAATCAACCTATCTACAAGATGAAAAATACCTCTCCCCCACATTTAGCGCAGAAAATTCTAAAATGGTACGGTGGCAAAGCCGAGCTTGAAGACATTCAGGGTGATCTTGATGAATTTTTCTACTTTCAATTACAACAACATAGTGTGCTTTATGCCAAAATGAATTACTGGCAACAAGTGCTTTCATTACTTTTTTCCTATGCCCTGCGCAGAAGAAAATCCAGGGCTGCATACTCTCCCTATTACGTCAAAAACTCAATTACCATGTTCAAAAACTACTTCAAAATTGCTTTCAGAAATTTTTCTAAGCACAAACTTTTCACATCCCTAAATATTATAGGGCTTTCACTGGGAATGTGCATATGTCTTCTTGCCTTGTCCATCAGTGTTGCCATTTATCAATCGGACAACTGGCAACAAAATAAAGACAGGGTATTTCAAATCAACACCAGTATAGCTGATCAGGAATCAAACAAAACATTTGCTTCTACATTTTACGCTACCGGACATCAACTGGAAGAAAATTACCCTTTTGTTGAACAGATCGTCAACATCCAGTCTGGCTTCCAACCCGAGATTGATCACCATGGAAATATGATCAACGTAAACGGGTACTTTGCTGGGGCCTCCTTTTTTGATGTATTTAGTTTCAAATTAGTGGAAGGAGATCCTAAAAAAGCTTTAGCACAACCATTTAATATTGTCATTACAGAAAAAATAGCTGATAAGTTATTCCATGAGCAAAACCCCATTGGCAAAACCATCAAGACTGATCTGGGAACCTTTACCGTTACCGGAGTGATCGAAGACCTTAAACAAACGCATTTCTATTTTGAGGTTTTGGCATCCTACTCAACATTTACCAAACTAAAACCCAACTTCAACCACAACGATTGGCTTAATTATCGCAATCACTATGTTTATGCCCTGCTGAAAGATGGTAATGATGCCACCGACTTAGCGATTGCATTGAATCACATTGAAACAATTGCGTCTGAATTCCATGATAACCAGGAAATTAAACTGGCGGCAATAGCGCTGGATGAGGTCGTGCCCCGGTGGAATGTAAGCAATGCGCTTGGCATAGGTTGGGATCAGCCATCAATGATCTTTTTTATGGTGATCGGGCTGCTGGTATTGCTACCTGCGGTTTTTAACTACACCAATTTATCCATAGCCCGGGCACTTAAGCGAGCCAAGGAAATTGGCATAAGAAAAGTTGTAGGAGCCGACAAAAAACAGATCAAAGCACAGTTTATCGTTGAAACCATCGTGCTTTCCATTCTTGCTCTCGGAGGGTCATTGCTGATATTATATCCATTAAAACAGGAATTCCTAAGTATGGTAGTTGCTGCTGAAGTGCTGGATACTGATCCAAACTTCGCTCAGATAATCACATTCCTTCTGTTCTCCATTACTGTCGGTCTGATGGCTGGAATTTTTCCTGCTAAATACTTTTCTCGTCTAAACCCGGTTCAGACCTTAAAAGGAGAAATTAAGAATAGCAGGAACAGCGTCTCTGGATTTAAAAAAGGATTATTTGTCTTTCAGTTTTTCTTATCGCTGGTATTTGTTATCGGTGTATTGGCTGTTGCCCGACAGTACAGCTTTGTACTTAACACCAATCATGGCTTTCAATCAGACAACATTCTTACGGTTCCATTTGAAGGCATTGACAAGGAAATTGCAATCAATGAATTAAGTAAACATCCAGATGTAAAATCTATCTCCACAGCCTCAAGTCTGCCAGGAGTATTCCTCTCTGAATCAATCATGGTCACTCCAAATAATCATGACACTTTACAGGTTGCTCAGGTCTTCACAGCGCATCAACTGATAGAAAAACTAAACATCGAATTAGTTTATGGAGAAAGTTCCACTTTAAATAACTCCAATAAAAATGAAGAATTTGTGGTGGTCAACGAACAGTTTTTGAAGTCCATGTCTGTATTTGAGGTCAGCAGCGACAGCATGCGGTTTACCCTTGAGGATGGCACTCAATGCAAAATTTCCGGAATAGTTAAGGACTTTAATTTTGAGCCGTTAAGTGAGACCATACAACCTATGATATTCCGGCATTCACTGGAGAACAGTCAATACGCATTGCTAACAGTGAACACCACAGACATCAAAAGAACCATTAACGAGCTGGATGCCATCTGGCACAGCATCGACCAAAACATTTTGTTTCAGGCCACATTTCTGGATGATGAAATTGAATCCGCTTACTACTTCATTTCAGTACAAATCAAGTTTTTCAGTGTACTTAGCGCATTAGCCATTACTATCTCCTGCCTTGGACTTCTTGGAATGGTTTCTTTTACCACTGAAAACAGGACAAAGGAAATCGCTATCAGAAAGATCATGGGAGCAAGTACACAAAGTCTTTATTTCCTATTGACCAGGGACTTTTTGAAACTCATTTTAATAGCCACAGTCATTGCAGTTCCTGTTTCTTACGTGTTCTATGACCGATTATTCCTTTACTTTCTGATAAGGTATGGGACGGGCCTTGGTTTATTGGAAATTTTAGGAAGTGTCTTGTTTTTGTTTTTGGTGGGAATTGCTTCCATTTACTGGCAAACCTCAAAAGTGACCCGATCAAATCCTGCAAGCAAGCTGAGATATGAGTAGACAGCCAATACCTAATAGCAGAATTTGGCGTTATAGAGATAGTCATTTGACAACTCCACCAAGCTCACTTTTATGAAATCCTCTATTGTATTAACAATAATTTGTGTTGTCCTATTCCATGTTTCAAATGCCCAGTCCAGGGACCCTGCTTTCTCTGCTGATGGAAGTAAGATTGCTTATGTATCTAAAGTCAATGGGTTTTCTGAAATTTTCACCATGAAACCAGATGGATCTGAAAAAAGACAGCTTACTAACCTCAAAAAGAATAGTTACTATCCATTTTTCTCACCGGATGGTTCCATGATTGTATTCATGCAGGTATTGGATGAATCAACCATAATTTGCACTATCCGATCAGACGGTTCAGGGTTTAGAGCGCTGACCAGTGAAAATGAAGAAAACGCAGACCCTCACTGGTCCATTGATGGACAACAAATCATATTTTACTCAAACCGTGATGGTAACAATGAACTTTATCTCATGGATAAAGACGGAAGTAATCCCATAAGATTGACTAACAACGAAGCTTCCGACCAAACACCTTCCTTCTCTCCTGATGGAAGTAAAATTGTCTTTGTTTCTGACCGTGATGGAAATACCGAATTGTACCTAATGCATTTGAGTAACAAAGCTGTCCAAAGGCTTACTTTTGATCCCAGGGTAGACCGGGTTCCCAGCTGGTCTCCGGATAGCAAAAAGGTAATTTGGTACTCCAGAGAAAACAGTGAAGTAGCCGGATCTGGCAGTAAATCATGGAATGGTGCAGAAATCTATGAGATGAACATCGATGGAACGGGACGCAGACAAATTACTCACAACTGCTACCGTGATCATGGACCGGTATATTCTCCAGACGGAAGCAGTATAGTATTTACATCAGGAAAAACCGGGCAAAGAGAAATATATGTAGTTAACGCTGACGGAACAGGATTGAAACAACTGACTTATTCCAATAACTAAATGTCATTCAACCATCCATTCATCCAATTCCGAATCACCACCCTTCATCTTTGATCACTGATTCCATAATTGCTATATTGGGGAACAACATCTTCGAAACAGCCCATTGAAAAAAATCAATACCGACCGGATTGTGAGCATCTCTGCTATGATAGTAAGCATAGGCACCTTAATGATCATCTTATATCAAACAAACCTGATTAGAAAGGAACAAAAAGCGTCAGTAATGCCAAGCATCACCATCGGCTACACCATCAATCTGAAAAATGGCACCATCAGAGAGGAGCTTTCAATGCTTAACCAGGGCATTGGGCCAGCATTCATCAAAAGTGTTGAAATTATATCCTATGGTGAGGTGCTGAAAAAGGATCCGTATGCGTATTTATCTGCTACTGCTGCCAAAGGTGAGACTAAAAACTTCAATATCATTTTCCCTGGAAGAATTATTCCGGCAGGTGAAAAAATCAGACTCTATGAAAAAGAAACCAGCAAAGAGTCTCAAATCATATTAGGCAATACTTTTCACTTCCCTTATGATGTGAGTAATCCAATTCTGGATGCTTTGTTAACCGATTCATCGGGCACTGCTGAAAAGGCTATTATAAGAATTATCTATTCCAATGTCTATGATGATTCATGGGAATTTCGATCCGATGAACCCTCCCCCAAATCCATTGATTAGTAATTTAATTTCTTCCTATATTTAGAAACTTTTACCAATACATCTCAAATCATGAAGCTATCCCAACTGATCCACTGGAAAGGTGAAATCAACCGAAAACATTACCTGATCTGGGGAATTATCCTTTTTGCTGTCAAATATAACCTTGACAGACTCACAGCCATTGCTTTTGACAAGGATTGGTATTTCATCAACTACATTATTCAGGCTGATCAGATGGGTGTTTCTGCCTTAAGCGGGGAAGATAAGCTTTTTTACCTGGTCCTTCTGGCACAAAGCATCCCCTTCATTTGGTTTGGGACCGTGCTTTGTGTGAAGCGACTTAGAAACGCCCAACTAAAAACATGGTTAGTGATTTTCTTTTTCATTCCATTCATCAATTTCATTTTGTTCATTCTTCTGTCAGCCATACCACAGCGAACCGAAAGAACAAGCGCTAAAGATTCTTTTTGGACAAAGGTGGTTCCCAACAGCAAGCTGGGGAGTGCACTGATGGCATTGGGGATTGTTACAGCTGTTGGCTTGGTTATTACATTGCTATTTGTGAATTACCTCAATGAATACGGCTGGAGCCTTTTTGTTGGAGTGCCTTTTTTCCTGGGCTTTGGCTCTGTTTTGATCTATGGTCAAAAGCGTTCGCTAAGTTATAAGGAAGCCCTGGGTGTGATGTTTGCTTCAATCCTATCATTCAACGCTTTGATTTTCATATTGGCATTTGAAGGTATTCTCTGTATTGCCATGGGATTCCCAATTCTTTTATTCATTGGGTGCATTGGAGCCAGTGTAGGATATGCTATTCATGAAAACAATCGAAAAGTAGCTCTTAATGTATTTGTCCTGCCTCTGGCCACTATGCTTGTAACCGGTACCATCGAACATACCGCTAATGAACAACCCCCGCTTACAACAGTAGTGACGGAAGTGGTTATTGATGCGGGCAAACAAAAAATATGGAATGAACTAGTGGCCTTCAGTCATATTGATGAACCAACCGAAGCAATTTTCAAAACCGGCATTGCATACCCTACACATGCCGAAATATCAGGCAATGGTGTAGGAGCTATCAGAAGATGCAATTTTACTACCGGTACATTTGTAGAGCCTATTACCATTTGGGATGAACCAAATTTATTAGTGTTTGGAGTGCTGGATCAACCACCACCCATGGTTGAATGGAGCATATATGATGACATTCAAATTGAACATCTGGATGGCTACTTTAAATCTGAAAAAGGACAATTCAAACTGACTGAATTACCTGATGGAAAGGTACTACTTCAGGGAACCACCTGGTACCGCCATGACATCTGGCCAACTTTCTACTGGAGATTGTGGTCTGATTATATATTGCATCAGATACACCTGAGGGTGCTTCATCACATAAAAAAGAAAGCCGAACAATAAGCCATGCAACTAATACTTTCTTTGGCGCATCTTCATTCATAACCAACAAATGAAGGACCAATGGAAGGTAACCGAATGATCGTAAGATGGGTGGGCGTACTATTTTTGGTACAAATGGCCACTGCTGTTATTAGCTATAGTGTCATCCTTGAGCCCCTCCTTTTCAAAACTAATTACCTGGAATTACTGTATGAAAATTCAAACATCGTTAGAGTAGCGATGTTCCTGGATTTGGTGTGTGGTCTTTCGGTATTTGGTATAGCTGTCCTGCTATTTCCTGTCCTTAAAAATTATAATGAAAGGATTGCCTTTTGGTATGTTGGTCAGCGTTTAACAGAATTGGTAGGTTTTATCATTAGTGGTATCCTGTTGCTGGCATTGGTCAGGTTAGCCTCAAGAATGGGGACGGTTCCGGAATCTGAATTACCTGCCTTGAATCAGATCGCCTATTATATCCGCAACATCCGTGGAAACATTCAGAACGTAGCGCTATTCATTTATTGCTTTGGGGCATGGTCATTTTATGGACTATTGTTTTATTACCGGCTCATTCCGAGGTTTATTGCTCTCTGGGGGTTGATTGCTGTTGCACTGCTGTGTGTTGAAATTACTGCTAACATTTTTGGCACTTCAGTGGGAGGATTGGCCATTATGATGCCTCTGGGTATTAATGAACTATTTTTGGGGTTTTGGTTGATATTTAAAGGATTGAAAACGCCTCAAATCCCATCTTAAAATCTCCTGTTACTCAGTTTATACGTGATCCACGCGATTAAATATACCGTGATGACGGTATGGAAACAGGTACATAAAAATTGAAGCTTTGTTTTAAAAAAGAACAATGCTAAAACACACACTCACTCTTTTTGGCCTGTTGATGATTTTTTCAATTCATGCACAGGTAAGATACCAGCTAACGGCAGACGACCCTGACCAGGTTTACCAGAATTTCATAGCTGTAGGTGTAGGCCTTGATGCTGGAAGGGACATGGCACTTACATTCACCACCATGGGCAGATACCAGGTATCGAATGTGCTCGCTGCAGAGTCCAACATAATGATTGACATGTACAAGCTCAATTCTTTGGGATCAACTTTCTTGTTCGACGCAGGTTTGTTTAAGCCGTTTGGCAGCCAAACCAAAAGCAAAGAGGTCAGGGTTATCACAGATTTTGATTTCAAAACAGACTATGTAAAGGGTGAAAGAACGGAAACCACAACATTCATTACCGTTCCAGCCACCGTGAAAGTAACCAAAGGAGCACGTGCAGGCGTTTACTATCGGTCATCTGGTCTCGAACCATCGAGTATCACATTGGAGGAATCGAAATTGTTCTCAACGGTTGCAGGGGTCTACATTGGTGGTCAGATCACTTCAAGGGCATTTGTTAACACAAAAATTGAAGGAGTAAAGGGAGATCGCGCGGCATCATCATTCTCCCGTGTCTACTTAGACTTAATGATTCTTCCCGTGTCCAGCATTAATGATCCAAACATCCCCAGCAATGCAAAAGCTGATGGTTTTCTTGGTGGTAGATTAGGGATACAACTGTACGGAAATGCTCACAAAGGACACAGGAGAAACATCTTCACCAAAGCCGTTTACTTTACAGAAGTGGGATACAAGCCTATCCAGGGGCTCACTTTTCACTTTACATATGCATTACCCCTAATTTCCTTTTAGTTGATTATACCCATTGAGCATCAATTAAGTTAGTTGATGCTCTATTTTTAATATGGGTCATGAATTAATTTCATACCCCGGTTGGCCACAATTTCTGTTGCTATTAAAGTACATTTAATCATGGAATTTAACTTATCACACGCAACAGACATCCTCCAGAGAACACCGCAATCGCTTTCAATTCTGTTGAAAGATCTCCCAACCGATTGGACAAACCAAAATGAAGGGCCAGACACATGGAGCCCATTTGATGTAATTGGACACCTGATACATGGAGAAAAAACAGATTGGATTCCCAGGGCCAAAATCATATTATCTGATCTGCCAAATAAAGCATTTGTGCCGTTCGATCGGTTTGCTCAATTTGAGAACAGCAAAGGAAAATCACTAAACGACCTGTTGAAAGAGTTTACTGAATTAAGGAAAGCAAACCTTGAAACTCTGAACACCATGCAATTGGATGAGAAAAAACTAGCTATGACTGGAATTCACCCTGAGTTTGGACCAACTACACTAAGGCAACTTTTATCTACCTGGGTAGCACATGATCTGGGTCACATCATTCAGATTTCCCGGGTAATGGCCAAAAATTATAAAGACGAAGTAGGACCCTGGAAAAAGTATTTGAAGGTGATGCAGTGATTTCCTTAAATCATTAAAAGCTTCCAGATCCCACTAAGTAATAGCAGAATTAAAGCTGCAGGTGTCAGGTATTTCCAGCTTAGCGACATCAATTGATCCACCCTCAACCTGGGATAGGTCCATCGTACCCACATTTGAATAAAAATGAAAAATGTCGTTTTAGAAATCAACCAAAACGCTCCCCATAATGCCCCTGAGAGCTCACCTGGTGTGCCACTGGTCCAGTTAGCCAGGGTGACAGATCCCATATTCGGAAATGGGGTGTTCCAACCTCCAAAAAATAATATGGATGCCAGAAAGGAGACCAACAGCATCATGGCATACTCTGACAACATAAAAATGCCCCATCTGAATCCGGCATATTCGGTATGATACCCACCAATCAATTCAGATTCTGATTCCGGCAGATCAAATGGTGCCCTGTTCGCTTCGGCGAGTCCTGCGATGAAAAAGATCAAAAATATCAAGATTGAAAATGGCACTTGTATGATATTCCATGACAAAAATCCACCAACTTCTGTCACCTCCACTCCCATCGCCTTGATTCCAAAAAGATAAGTAGTTTGCTCAGTGAAAATTCCTTGTAATCTGCTTAGTTCATTTAAATCCAGAGAGCTACCGATCACAACCATGCACAGTACCGTAATTCCCAGTGGTATTTCATAAGAAACAATCTGTGCCACCGAACGCATGCCACCATATAAGGAATATTTATTATTTGAACCCCAGCCCGCCATTAAAATCCCGACTACATCGAGGGAAACAACTGCCAGCAGGAAAAACACGCCTGTCTCTATGGATGCTCCGGAAATGGAGGGGCTAATAGGCAAAACTGCGAATCCAGTAAATATTGAGGCAAAAATCAATATTGGTGCTAATAAAAATAGTGGTTTGTCCACTGCCTTGGGACGAATATCCTCTTTTTGCAGCATCTTCAGCAGATCTGCAATCGTCTGCAGCAGCCCTTTGTACCCTACTTCCATTGGACCGTACCTGTCCTGAATGAAAGAGGCAATTTTCCTTTCACCCCAGACACCAATCACTACAAAACCCAGAATAAAGGGCAGGTAAAACAGAAATGTGATCATAGCGGAAAGTTCAGCCTAAAACGTCGAAAATCCTAATGTGGAATTTTAATATGTTGAGAATATAAAGTGCGCCCAAGAAACAAACTGCCCACATTGTTGAAATTTTCAGTACTGTCGGTGGTGAGAAATCGTTCCTTGCCTCCTTTTGAGCAACGCTTTTCAATTTCAGGATGTCGGTGCAGGTAATCAGCGAGACTGTTAGCAACAATTGGGCCCTGAGAAAGTAATGTGACACCCTGAGGTAAAACACTTTGTATCGCTGGTGCCAACATGGGATAATGGGTGCAGGCAAGCAATAATGCGTCGATATCCTTTGATTGCTGAAATAATTCCTGAAGGTACTTATTGATAAAAAACATGGCTCCTTCATGATCAAGTTCGCCATTTTCTACCAAAGGAACCCACATCGGACAGGCCTGTTGATGCACCTTCACATCAGGAAAAAACTTCCCCAGCTCTATGACATAGGAATTGGACTTTACAGTTCCGTTAGTACCAAGTACCCCAACATGCTTGGAT
This sequence comes from Cyclobacteriaceae bacterium, assembly GCA_965243755.1. Lineage (GTDB taxonomy): Bacteria > Bacteroidota > Bacteroidia > Cytophagales > Cyclobacteriaceae > JANSWY01. The sequence goes on along the minus strand of CBDEVW010000004.1, from coordinate 248,885 downwards.
TTTGACAATGTCCCCAACAACTCAGTCGTTGGGCGAATCACTCCAAGAACACGTTTTTCTGGAGCAATCCTCTGCAGGTCTTTTTGTTGGATGTTCCGAAGTGCCTTGGCTGATGCTGTGTTGCACGCCAAAATTACCAGGTGACACCCGCTATCAAACAAAAACTTTACAGCCTCCAGCGTGTACTCATAAACAGTTTCAAATGATCGTGTACCATAAGGTGTTCTGGCATTATCCCCAAGGTACAGGTAATCATATTGTGGTAATTTCTCTCTGATTGATTTAAAGACGGTTAGTCCTCCATAACCGGAATCAAAAATCCCAATTGGTGCATCCATGAAGTCAAATTAAAAAAAGTCCCGTGATTTACGGGACTTATTGCAAGCAAAGAGTTAGAATTTGTTTTCAATTAAGTGCTAATATAAGCAATTAATCAGTCATTGCCATTAGCAAATCAGTTTGAGTAATGATGTGGACCTTTTCCTGCTCATCTCTCACTAAAACTGCTTTCTTTTCATTTTTCAATATACTGCTCAATACATCCAGTGTGTTGTCCATAGCCACAAACTGGAATGAGGCATCCATTACATTTTCTACCGGCTCCCCTTTCAGTTCAGGGTTTTCAATTAATGCAGAAAGCACCTTAGAATCGGTAAGGCTTCCAATGATGTTATTGTCACCATCTACAACCGGCACCTGATCAACACCAATCTTCGTCATAGTTTTGATGGCATCACCAATTGGCGTAGACTTTTCAATGGTGGTCAATCCTCCGTTTCCGTTTCTGTGGGCGATAATGTCCCTTGCCGTAGCAAACTTCGAATCTTCAATGAATCCATGATCCTTCATCCAGTTGTCATTGTAGATTTTTCCCAGGTATCGGGTACCATGATCTGGCAAAATAATGACCATCACATCATCATCTTTGAGGTTTTTCTTAGCATACTCAAGTGCTCCAAAAACAGCAGAACCACACGACCACCCTACAAAAAGACCTTCTTCCCTTGACAACCTCCTGGTCATTAAAGCACCATCTTTGTCAGTAACCTTTTCAAAATGATCAATCACCGAAAAGTCAACATTTTTTGGCAGGATATCTTCACCAATTCCCTCTGTGAGGTACGGATAAACTTCTTTTTCGTCAAATACTCCGGTCTCTTTATATTTTTTAAATACTGATCCATAAGTATCGATCCCAACGGTAATTACCTCCGGATTTTGCTCCTTGAGGTATTTGGCTGTTCCACACATAGAACCGCCAGTACCCACACCGGCCGCATAGTGAGTGATTTTACCTTCAGTATCTCTCCAGATTTCCGGGCCAGTAGTTTCGTAATGCGCCATGGTATTTGACATATTATCATATTGGTTCGGATAGAAGGAGTTAGGAATTTCCTCATTGAGCTTTTTCGCTACCGAATAATAAGACCGTGGATCATCTGGCTCTACATTGGTTGGGCAAACGTGTACCTCTGCGCCAACAGCCCTCAGAATATCAATTTTCTCCTGGCTTTGTTTGTCTGCCAGCGTGAATATACATTTATAGCCTTTTGCAATTGCTCCAAGTGCTAAACCCATTCCAGTATTACCACTTGTACCTTCGATGATGGTTCCCCCAGGCTTTAGAATTCCTGCTTTTTCAGCATCTTCTATCATCTTCAGGGCCATCCTGTCCTTCATAGAATTTCCAGGGTTGAAGTACTCTACCTTCACCAATATTGTCCCCGGAATTCCTTTCGTCACACTGTTAAGCTTCACTAGTGGAGTGTCGCCTATTGTTTCAATAATACTGTTGTAATATTTCATTACTAATGGGTTGTTTTTTTACAAAGTTAAAAATCCTGATGATTACAATTGAATATGGATACCTTATTTTCAAAAAGAACAAAATTTACATCACAGGAATTCAACTTATTTAGTGCCCTGCAACAATAATATCCAATTACCGGTATGAAAAATCTTAGGTGTTTATATCTATCTTAGACCCTTTAAAAGGCAATAGCGCAATGGAAAGTAATCTTACCCTCGAATTAAGACATCTTCTACTCGAAGACTATGAATCCCTAAAATCCATTATGGAGGTGGTTTATAAAGGATTCAATGAACCCTACTGGAAAAGAAAAGACATCAAACGCCTCCTGGAGATTTTCCCTGAGGGGCAGCTATGTGTGATCATTGAAGGTCAAATGGTGGCTGCAGCACTGTCAATTATTGTCGATTACAAGAAATTTGGAGATAATCACACTTATAACCAGATCACCGGGAACGAAACATTCAATACCCATGATCCTAATGGTGATGTATTGTATGGCATTGATGTAATGGTTCATCCGGATCATCGTGGATTAAGACTTGGAAGGCGCTTGTATGATGCCAGAAAAGACCTCTGTGAAAACCTTAATCTAAGGGCAATAATGGCCGGGGGTAGAATTCCAAATTATAAGGAACATGCAAAGACATTAAGCCCCAGACAATATATCAATAAAGTAAAGCGCAAAGAACTGCATGACCCTATCCTCAATTTTCAGCTTTCCAATGATTTTCACGTAAAAAAGATCATCAAAAACTATCTTCCGGATGACAAGGCATCTAAAGAATTTGCCACGCTTCTGGAATGGAACAACATTTACTATCAGGAGAAAGAAGATTTACTCAACACCAAGCGCTCTTATGTAAGGATTGGTTTGGTGCAATGGCAAATGAGATTGTTCCCCAGTTTTGAAGCCATGATCGAACAGGTGGAATACTTTGTAGATGCGGTCAGTGATTATCAATCAGACTTCATTCTTTTCCCAGAATTCTTTGAAGCACCTTTGATGGCTACTTACAATCACTTGGGTGAGGCCGAAGCGATAAGAAAACTTGCCAGCTATACGGAAGCGATCCTGGAGAAATTTAAGGAATTTGCAGTCTCGTACAATGTCAATATCATCACCGGTAGCATGCCTCACATCAAAAACAACAGGCTTTATAACATTTCCTACCTGTGCAGAAGAGATGGCTCACACGAGTATTATGAAAAGATACACATCACACCATCCGAAGAAACATCATGGGGGATGGTTGGAGGAAATCAGGTGAAGACTTTTGAGACCGATTCCGGAAGAATAGGTATTCTGATCTGCTATGATGTGGAATTTCCTGAGCTGGCCAGGATCTATGCGGAGCAGGGTGTAGACATCCTGTTTGTTCCGTTCCTGACAGACACACAAAATGGTTACCATCGAATAAGGCACTGTGCCCAGGCCAGGGCGATTGAAAATGAATGCTATGTTGCAATTGCCGGGTGTGTAGGAAACCTGCCCAAGGTGAATAACATGGATATTCAATATGCACAGTCAGCCATATTTACACCTTCCGACTTTGCATTCCCAACCAATGCTGTAAAAGCTGAGGCTACACCAAACACGGAGATGACCCTAATTGCGGATGTTGATCTGGAACACCTGAAGGAACTACATGAGTTTGGCAGTGTCAGAAACCTGAAAGATCGGAGAAATGACCTTTATGAAGTGAAGTTAAAGAAGTAACCTTTACTTGGTTATATTGCATTGATAAACGGTAAGGAAATGGAGAAAGTAGCATTAAATAAAGATTTGAGCCTATCCAGGTTTGTCCACGGATTATGGAGATTGAACGAGTGGAACCTGAACACTGAAGAGCTCACCAGTTTGATCAATCAATGCATTGAACTGGGCATCACCTCATTTGATCATGCGGATATTTATGGAGATTACTCTTGCGAGGAGATCTTTGGGAAGGCTCTGAAAGGCAATGCTTACCTGAGAAATCAAATGCAACTGATCACCAAATGTGGTATAAAGCTGATATCAGCCAAGCACCCAGATCATAAAATCCACTATTACGACACCAGGAAGGCCCATATCATTCACTCAGCTGAAACATCGCTCAAATACTTTCATACCGACAGAATTGATCTTCTCCTCATTCACCGGCCTGATCCATTGATGAATCCACAGGAAGTCGCTGAGGCATTCACCAAACTAAAAAAAGATGGTAAAGTATTAAACTTTGGGGTTTCAAATTTCACACCAAAGCAGTTCTCCACATTACAGTCATACCTGGATTTTGATCTGGCTACAAATCAAATTGAAGCATCTGTTGCATGCATGGAGCACTGGGAAAATGGTAATATCGATTACATGCTGGAAAAAAAGATCCATCCTATGGCATGGTCACCTCTTGCCGGTGGGAGCATATTTTCCGGAAACGACGAGAAATCCAAAAGACTGAGAACAGTCCTTGAAAAACTGGCTATGGAGACAGATGCAGAAGGAATAGATCAGGTCATGTATGCCTGGCTATTAATCCATCCGGTGAAATTTATGCCTATTATCGGATCTGGCAAACTCGACAGGATAAAAACCGCTGTGGATTCATCCAATATCAAACTGTCCAGAATGCAGTGGTTTGAAATATGGGAGGCCTGTTATGGACATGAGGTACCATGAATGAACAACAATGAAATCAATCTCACTACTAATCGTAACAATTTTATTTTCAGCAGCAGCTTGCCTGGCCCAAAGTCCGGCAGAAAAACTGAAAGCGCTTGGCATTGAACTGCAGCCGGTTAAAAAACCGGTTGGCAATTATTCCAAGTGGGTAAAATCCGGGAATCTGATATTCATTGCAGGCCATGGAAGTTGTGGTACGCCAACAGAGGTGGATCGAGGTAAACTAGGACGAGATCTTACCACGGAACAGGGCTATCAGGCTGCCAGGAATGTAGCAATATGCCTACTTAACACGATCAATGAGGCAGTTGATGGAGACCTGAACAAAGTAAAAAAAATCGTAAGGGTCTTTGGCATGGTCAATTCTACTCCTGATTACACTGAGCAACATCTTGTAATGAATGGCTGTTCTGACCTGCTGATTGAAGTGTTTGGTGAAGATGTAGGCAAGCATGCCCGCGCGGCTGTAGGAATGGGATCACTACCAGTAAATTTGGCGGTTGAGGTGGAAATGATCATTGAAGTTAGTGATTAAATTAAAGGTCCACCATTTTGTATGAACACTTATGCGTTCTGAAGAGAGCATTTCAAACCCCGTTGAAATCGGAATTCAGAAAAAATTTAGTCCGGTCTGATCCCTGGTTATGCTTTGAAATAGAACCTCTTTCATTTAAATTGCTGCCTCTTTTGGCCGGCATTATTAACCGGAATAGACATTTCCCAAAATTTTTTAATTGAAATTGTTGATTTGACCAAATCGCATTAGGCATCTCAACAGAAGGAACAACTAGGAAGATGAGGCAGAATTTATTACGAGAGGGTGCTAATGAACTGAGCTACGAGATCCGAGAAATTGTAAAAAAGGCGGAGAAACTTCAGGCTTTGGATCAGCAAATTTACTGGGAGAACATTGGGGATCCCATACAGAAGCACCAACAGGTTCCTCAATGGATGAAAGACATCATTTCAGATATTGCCCAGGAAGATGAAACTTATGGTTATAGCCACTCAAAAGGGCTATTAAACACCAGAGAATTTCTGGCGGAAATGACCAATACAAGAAATGGTGTTCAAATCAAAGCGGAGGACATTACATTCTTTAATGGATTGGGAGATGCCATTGCCAAGATTTATCAATACCTGCTACCTACTTCCAGAGTGATCGGTCCCTCACCGGCTTACTCAACGCACTCATCGGCGGAAGCAGCTCACGCTAATCATCACCCCCTTACCTACAAGCTGGACCCTGACAATCAGTGGTATCCGGACATGGATGACCTTTACAACAAAGTAAAATACAACCCTCAAATTGTCGGGATACTGATTATTAATCCAGATAACCCTACAGGAATGGTTTATCCTATCGAAATCCTGGAGAGGTTTGTTGAGATAGCACGTGAATTCGACCTATTTATTATCAGCGACGAAATATACCTCAACATCGTGTACAATGGCATAAAAGGTTACTCATTGGCTGATTTCATCGGAAATGATGTACCTGGAATCGCGCTAAAAGGCATTTCGAAAGAATTCCCCTGGCCTGGAGCCAGATGTGGATGGGCTGAATATTACAACCGTCACACAGATCCGGAATTTGATCGGTTGTGTCAAACCCTTGATAATGCCAAAATGATTGAGGTAAGCTCCACCAAATTACCTCAGATTGCAATTCCCCGAATCATGTCTGACCCGCGATACATTGAATTCAGGAAAGACTTCAACACCAAAATCGGCAACAGAAGTCAGCGCATTTCATCAATTCTTGGGGAAGTAGAGTATGTACGTTTCAATGAGACCAAGGGAGCCTTCTACAATACCATCATTTTCAAAGATGATGTACTTAAGGATGGTCAGCACCTTAAAATCAAAAATGAAAAAGTGGCCCGTCTACTGGACTCCTGGCTACAAGAAGACATGCCACACGATAAAAGATTTGTTTACTACCTGCTGGCCGCAAAAGGAATTTGCGTGGTTCCCATCAGTTCATTTTGCTCAGACCTCCAGGGTTTTCGTGTGACCTTGTTGGAGAACGATCCTGAAAATCTGGAATACATATTCCGAAACATCAAAGAAAGTATTATTGAATACGTGGAGAGTATTTAATCTACCTTAGGAACTCACTCACAAGCTTTGTATACTTTTCTCTGTAATTGGGATTGGTATACAACTTTACATGCGCCGCACTGTCCATGAACCAGCTGGTAATATGGGGACTGTTCAATTTATTCAATTCCTCCCTGGTAAAACTGGCGGGTGTGCTGATATCGTGATTACTTTGTATCAGCAACAGTGGGATTTCGGATCCTTTCATCAGGTTCGACATATACATCTGGGTGCTAAACCCATCGGTCGCATCAGCTAGTCTTCTGACACCCCTTTCAACCAGAAAATCAGGTAGACCCAATTCATTGCCCCTTAGCATTAGGTTGGCGTCCACATTTGAAAGCGGACTATCGATGATGATCCTGTCAATATCAAATGATTCTGCGTTTAAGTCGTCTCGGCCAATGAATGTGTAAATGGCCATTGCTCCCATAGAAAATCCGTAAAGTGTAAACTCTTCCTGCTGCTTTTGCTCTTTCAAATACTTCAAACCTGCAGCCAGGTCTTCAGCAAATTTATAGCCCATATAGGTGCTCACTCCGGTGGTGGACTTGCCTGAATTTCTAAAGTCTGCTATGAAAAAGTTATATAGTGTATCAATGCCAGTTTCTTTAAATAACTGTAGATATTTCATTGTTTTCAAGCGGTTGGATGTTCGCCCGTGGATCAGAAACAATGTACTGTCAGTTTGTTTCCTACATGGAACAAACCATGCACTTAGCAATACACTATCCGTTGACATGAAAGTAACTTCCTCGGTATCATCATAACCATAGTCTACAGGGCTCCTGTAAGCTCCAATTTGATAATCTGCAATCAACGCTGTGTCACCAAGTACCCGCTCAAAAGTGTAGGGCTCAAATTCTGTGACCATTTTGTAAATCACTTTTGGAATTGTGATGTATGCACCAATACCAAGAAATATCAAAACTATTACAATTGCAGGAAGTGCCTTTCTCATGGGTTATGTTGTTTTCGATATCACACTAACAATCACATAACATCCGGGTAACATTTTCAGCCGATTCCTTGGAGGGATGACTTTTATGCCCAATTTTTGTAATTGCTGTAATCTATCAGATTTAATGATTTTGAAACGGAACAAAACTAGCATTAAATATTTTATTCTTTTTATGGAGCTGCTTGCTTTTTTAGCTTTCCTTGCCGTTATCGTGATCAACAGATTCTACATTCCACTCTTTTAGTTTTTTTTTCAGCATTACCCCCTCCCTTCCCACCGTTCATTCTCAGTATAAATTGTAAATTTGTGGGTATGATTGAAAATGCGAGCGAGGATTATTTATCAACGTTAAATCCACCCCAGAAAGAAGGCGTTATTAATACAGAAGGACCGTGCATGATCATTGCAGGTGCCGGGTCTGGTAAAACAAGGGTACTGACCTACAGAATAGCTCATTTGATCAAAGCTCGTAATGTGGATCCCTTTTCCATCATGGCCCTTACCTTTACCAATAAGGCCGCTCGCGAAATGCGCAAAAGAATCGAAGGGGTTATTGGAAATGATGCCAGAAATGTATGGATGGGTACGTTCCACTCCGTTTTCTCCAGAATATTGAGAGCAGAAGCGGGAAGGTTAGGATACCCAAGCAACTTCACGATCTACGATACCGACGATTCCAAAACATTGATCAAGCAAATCGTAAAAGAGTTTGGTCTGGATGATAAGGTCTACAAACCCAATGTGGTATACAATCGCATATCAAGCGCCAAAAACCGATTGATTTCATGGAGGGAATACATCAACAATCCAATATTTCAGGAAGATGATGCAGCCAACATGAAACCTGAAATGGGGAGAATCTACAAAGCGTACGTAGAAAGGTGTTTCAGTGCAGACGCGATGGATTTTGATGACTTACTGTTCAATACAAACATCCTGTTTAGGGATCACCTGGATGTCTTGAATAAATATCAGCAGCGTTTTCATTACCTGTTGATTGATGAGTTTCAGGACACTAACGTTAGTCAGTACCTGATCGCCAGAAAACTAGCCGCAGTTCGCCAAAACATATGTGTTGTAGGTGATGACGCACAGAGTATCTATGCCTTCCGTGGTGCCGATATTCAAAACATCCTGAACTTTGAAAAGGATTATCCCGAACTAAGGGTCATCAAGCTGGAACAAAATTACCGGTCTACACAAACTATTGTGAATGCAGCGAATTCTGTCATTACAAAGAACCGTTCTCAGCTTCAGAAAAATGTATGGACCTCCAACACTGAGGGAGAACTCATCGAATTGATCAAAGCCACGTCCGACAATGAAGAGGGTAAGCTGGTCGCATCCACCATCTTTGAATCAAAGATGAACCTTCAGCTTAAAAATAGTGACTTTGCTATTCTGTACCGTACCAACAGTCAATCCCGGGCGCTGGAAGAAGCACTAAGGAGAAACAACATCCCATACAAAATTTATGGGGGCCTTTCATTTTACCAGAGAAGGGAGATCAAAGACATTATCGCATATATCAGGTTCGTCATCAATCCAAACGACGAGCAGGCAATGCGTCGTATCATCAATTTACCCAAAAGGGGTATTGGTCCGGGTACCATAGAAAAAATCATCGTAGCAGCACAGGAGAACAACTTATCCATCTGGGAAGTACTACAAGCTGCAGGGTCTTTCATTTCGGGCAGGGCATCCAGTGTAATCCAACAGTTTGCCACTTTGGTGAAAAGCTTTCAGTTAGCTGTACAAAAGAAAGATGCCTATGAAGCAGCTGCTCAAATTGCCAAAAGTTCAGGCCTGCTAAAGGAACTCTATGAAGATAAAACAGTAGAAGGGCTCAACCGGTATGAGAACGTACAGGAATTGCTCAATGCCATCAAGGAGTTTACTGATGATCCTGAGAGAGAAGACAAATCGCTGGGGGCATTTCTACAGGAAGTCGCTCTGCTTACCGACCAGGATCAGGACGATGGGTCAAACGATTTCGTAACGTTAATGACCATACACTCTGCCAAGGGCCTTGAATTTAAACATGTGTTTGTTGTAGGACTCGAAGAAGACCTGTTCCCTTCACAAATGATGCTCAGTAGTCGGGCAGACCTGGAGGAAGAGCGAAGGCTGTTTTATGTTGCCATTACCAGGGCTGAGCAAAAATTACACCTCTCCTATGCGCTGAACAGGTACCGCTTTGGCAGACTAAAGACGTGTGAACCCAGTCGGTTTCTGGAGGATATAGATCCTTCATTTCTTAAAACCAACAAAAGGATTGCGACAAGCGATTCTCCTGCACAAAATTACTTTGCAAAGAATTTTGTGAACAGCATGAAGTCTGGTAAACCCAGGAACTTCGTCAATAAAACCGTTCATAAACCATCCAGCAACTTCAAACCAAGTGACACCTCAGATCTTGCAGCCGGAATGAAAGTGGAGCATCCAAAATTTGGGTTTGGGGAGGTTCTGGAGATTGATGAGCAGGGGAGCAACAGAAAGGCAAAAGTGAATTTTGAAAACATTGGGGAAAAGACATTGCTATTGTCATTCGCAAAGTTGAGGATTCTATAAAAAAATAAGCCATTTCACCCCCATGGATGAAATGGCCAATTCACTCTTTGTCGCAACTTGCGTAATAATTAAACCAAAATATCTTGTGGGAATTCTTTTTCGTAGAGTCCCTTCAATGCAGTATTGAATTTTTCAAAAACATCCTGCTCCACCTCCATTCCAGGAGTAGGGTTTTCCAGATCTTTAATGGTAAATCCTAAGTCACGTATGTCCGGTATGACCTTCAAAACTACTCTAGGCCAGGCCATTGGACTAATATTTTCTTCACACCAATTTTTACAATTTTCGACTTTCATCGCCATAGGTTCGTCGCGTTGCGGTTATAATTTAAAGCCTAACACCGTATAATCATCCGTTTGTTCTTTCTTGAATGATCCCGTTATCTTTCTTTCAATTGCTATATGTTGTTCCTCAAATGGTTTATCAGCCACTTCAGTCACTAATGCCGAAAAGGAAGCTACATCCATCAGGTCTGATTCCTCACCAGGCTCCTTCAGGAATCCTTTGGAGAACATGTAAAATGAAACAGGCTCAGTATATTTCAAACTATACTTTTTGATCACCCCTTTCTTTTCACTTGGATCTTCATCAGTACCCTGCACTACGAACAGGTCCTTCTCGTGGTAAATCAACAAATCATGACCCACACCAGCAAAATTCAACTTTTCATTAATGTGGTCAATTGAAACGATCGAAGCTTTCACCTTACCCCCAAGCTTTTCATTGTCATCAGAACTAAACATTTCATTCAATTCAATGAACAAGAATTGAAGAATATCGTCTGCATTGATAATTTTTCTTGCTTGTACGATCTCGTTTACCATAGAATCGGCAATGAAGCTTTGGATAGAACCAATCAAACCTTCTCCTTTACATTCCAGCAATGCTATGAACGTAAACTGTTGTCCCCTCAGGTCAATACTACCCAGCCAGTAAAAATCCTGACTTACGATTCCTTTTGGTTTATAGATGACAAAGTGATCTTCAAATTTTCTTTCTAATTTCTCAGGCTTTGGAAGCATCGAATTTTGCAGCTTCCCTACGAAGTTGATACTTTTTGTCAGGTCCTCATTCAGTTCAGAAAGCTCTTTGGTCCTTTCTTTCACCGTACTCTCCAGGCCAACATTCATTTCCTGCAACTGGCCCACAAGATTGAGGTTGTCTTGTTTCAACTGATAAGACTCCATGGCCTTATCAATGGTCGTTTTCATTTCACCGAAATCCCACGGCTTGGTGATGTACTTGTAGATACCCACCTTATTCACCGCTCTTTTGATCACTTCAATATCTGTAAATCCTGTCAAAATGATCGTAATCATATCCGGATAATCCGGGATCATTTTTTCAAGAAATTCAGTACCAGTCATCTCCGGCATCCTTTGGTCTGTGATGACCAACTGGATGGGATGTTCTTTCAAGATCTCAAAAGCTTCCCAAACATGCTCTGTGGTGTAGACATTAAATAATTTCTTGAAGAGCGATTTGAATACCCGCAGGTTACTCTTCTCATCATCTACATAAAGTATGCTATACTTTTTTACGTTCTTTTCAGATTTTACTTCCGGTTCAGCTGTCAACTCCATCTTCCTGATTATAGGTTATTAGATTCGAAAAACGTTTCGGTTGCAAAAGTAGATCAATTATTCTTATTTCTTGTCTGCTGTTACAACATCCTTGTTACCCTTCTTCTTCTCAATCTTCTTAGGTAAAGTAATCACAAATTCAGTTCCTACATTCACCTCACTGTTCAATTCAATCTTACCGCCGTGTTTCTCTATGATACCATAAGAAATTGACATTCCCAGTCCGGTACCTACTCCCACAGCTTTAGTTGTAAAGAACGGTTCGAAAATTCTTTGCTTTATTTCATCAGGAATTCCGCATCCATTATCCTTTATTCTGATCACTACATTATTCTCATCTAGGTTCTCAGTATATATCTGGATTTCCGGATCTTTCTTATCCTCCGGCATAGCTTGGATGGCGTTGTTGAGAATGTTCATGTATACCTGATTCAACTGTCCAGGATAACATTCAATTTCCCCGATTGTGTCATCGTAGAATTTAGAAACCGTGATCTTATTCTTGGTTTTATTCTTAAGAAGGGTTAGTGTCGCATCAATATTTTCGTTGATGAAGGCCGGCTTACTTTCTTCCTCATCAAGTCTGGAGAATACTCTCAAACCTTTCACGATCTCAATGGTTCTCACTGCCCCATAATTCACATCGTTCAGGATTTCATCCAGATCATCCAGCAACTCATCGTATTCCACATCCTCCTTCAATTCAAGGATTTCTTCTTTCAACTGATTTGGATCTGCTCCTTCATCCAGCTCAGAGTACTTCTCAAGTACTTCTTTCACAGATTCCAATGACATCTTAATAGAGCTGATACCATTATATATGAAGTTGATCGGGTTGTTAATCTCGTGAGCGATACCCGCTGTAAGCTGACCAAGTGAGGCCATCTTCTCAGAGTGTACCAACTGAGATTGCGTTCCTTTCAATCGCTCCATCGCCTGGTTTAGAGAAGCAGTAGCCTGCTGCTCTTTTTCAAGGAGCTCCTTCATCTTCTTCTCAGCAAGGAATAGTTTCTCATTATCCTCAAGCTGCTTATCAGCCATCTCCCTGATTTCCTCTTCAGTGTGCTGTAACTTTTCGTATGCAGACTCCAGTTCTTTCTGAGCTTCTATAAGCTTCTCGTTAATGGCAATCTGCTCCTTAGTACTCTTAAGCAATTTCTTCTCTGAAGCCTCCAACTGCTCATTTTTCTTCTCAAGCTCTTTCTTAGAACGGTTGAGCTCTTTGTTGGCAAGAATCTGACTTTCATAAGATTTTCTCAGGTCTTCCTCAGATTTCTTCAGTTTCTGATATGCCTTGTTCGCTGATAAGAAGTTTTTACCGGCAAGGTTTACAGTAGGTCTGAAGATAAACAGCCCCTGAATTAGAAAAATACCCACAAATGATGCAAATAATACATACTGTGTCCAGTCATATCCCGATCTGGTCACAATTGATGCTTCATAATACATGTCGGTAATATCCTGCATGAGCGGAAGGTATTTCCTCTCAGATTGCAGAATGTCATTAATGGAGGCCTGCAATAGAATTTTCTTATCACGGGCCTTAAAGTCCAGAACTATTAAACTATTGGCCGCATTGACCATATTTTGTTTATAGAACTTGAGCTCTTCCAATTTTGCAGCCACCGCATCGTTATCGGCCTGTGAAGAAATACCAAGCGTCTCACTACCCTCGATAAATGCATTATGCACTTCCTCCCATTCGGTCAAAACTCTGCCAACCTCATTTTTGAAGCTGGTATAGTTCTTTTCAGATCGATCACCAGAATACTCCATAGATACTGCTGCCTTTGATAATTTCTGGCTGAGCATCTCTTGTCTGGCTGCAAGTTTAATTAGCTGGTTGTTGTCATTACCGTCAGACAATAACTTGTCCTTGAAGTAGTATTCATTAAATACTACGATCCCGGCAAGCAAGATCATTGTAATGACGTAAAGAATTGAAAATAGATTATTTTTCATAGCTGTTCCCTTTTAGAACTTTTTTTACAAACTGTCACCTAACAAATATATTTTTACATTAAGAGACTTGAAAGTACCAGCGGATCAACGAGTAATTTTCCGTGTGAGACGGAATTTAGCCTGATGAGTATTAGCGCCGCTTAGTCTTAAAAGCCTCAATTTAAACAATTATTCTGTATGGCTTTTATACAATAATAAACCAATTATCAGAATTTTTTAGGGAATTTGCAAATTATATTTTTAGTGGCAAAAAGCTCAAAAATTATCCTTCCAGACACATACTATTTGGATTATTTCAATTTTGTATTGGAACATGTCCAAACTCACTATCTAAAAATCTTACAACTTCGTGAAGAAAAATTCATACTTGATTTCAATGAATTGTCTTTTGATTCCAAGTGTCTTTTCATCCGAATGGCCAACAGAAAAGGAAACTACTTCCGACCCTCAAAATTGGTTTATCGAGAGATAAAAAATGTTGATCTGTGTTTAGATGAACTTCATCGAAAGGAATTTATCTCATTTGATGAATTCGAAGATACCTACAGGCTATTAAATCTTTTCACCAAACCGGAATTACTCAAAATCGGGAAGACCGTTGCTTGGGATCATCTCTACGAAAAGTCCAGTTCTAAGGCAGATATAACTATTCTGATATATGAACAGATACCTGATGAAGATATCATAAAAAATTTGTCGACGTATGACCCGATTGTGTCGATGAAAAAAACTGAAGAAGTAGATTTTATCAAATTACTGTTCTTTGGCAACCATTATGGGGATATGTCTCAGTTTGTGATAAAAGATGTAGGGAACGCCAAATTCGAGGAATTCGACCAGAAAAATTTCACTCCACACTTTCACTCCAGAGAAGAAGTAGATGCTTATATATATGTTGCTCAGTCATACCGGGATTTCAAATTGCTACGAACGGAATTTGAACCGATCGAAATGTATGAGTGGTTTAAAGAGAAAGATTTCGGCACAGCCAGGCAATTTCCAAAGCCCAATAAATACTATGAAAGGTTTGCGAACAAATTCGCTTACGAACTGGAACAACAAGGTCATCTTGAAGAAGCCCTGGAGCTCTACCAAACCACCACTCTACAACCGTCCCTTGAAAGGCAACTACGCATATTAAGAAAACTGGATCGGGAAGAAGAAGTGCTTGAGCTGGCCCAGCACATCATTAATTCCTCGAGAAACCCCAAAGAACAGATCTTTGCAACTGATTTTATAGCAACCACCTCAGCAAAAAGAATTGCCAGGAGCACAACAAAGCGACTTAAGTCAGGAGAAACCATTGAACTGGAGCAAAATTTATCCCTAAAGGTAGAGGAACAAGCTATTCATTATTTTCAGGAAATGGGATATGAGGCATTTCATACTGAAAACTTTCTGTGGCGATCCATATTTGGATTGATCTTCTGGAACGAAATCTTTGATGAATCCATGAGCGCTATTCATCACCCTCTCCAAAGAGCTCCTTCCGATATTCACGACCCCAGGTTTTATGAGAAGCGGAAACAAGCGATCGATGCAAAACTGAAAGCACTCAACAGTAAAAAGAAGGTTAAAGAACTGATCCTCCTCACGTATCAGCAAAAGCATGGAATCGCCAACCCCTTTGTCTATTGGTTTGATGAAATCATTGATCTTGTCAACCATACCATCGGTTACCTTCCGCTAAAGGCTTTGCAAACAATCTTGTTGGAAATCGCAAAAAACACCAAAGACAATAGTACAGGATTTCCGGACCTATTGGTTTATAAGGGACGGGACTATTATTTCTATGAAGTAAAGTCTCCCAATGACCACTTGTCTGAACAACAACTCTATTGGCTGGATTTGATGGAAAACCTCGGAATAAAGGTTGACATCCTTAAAATTAAATGGAAGAATGGAGCTTAACTGAATGCTTTTTTGTAGATTGGTTGCATTCGCATTCTGTTAATCTTTTGATCATAATTACATGCATATTTTGATGTATGGGTGGGAATATCCACCAAAATACAACGGGGGTTTGGGTATTGCTTGCCAGGGGTTGGTGAGAGCGCTATCGGCACAGGATCATGAAGTAACTTTCATCCTGCCCAAAATAGAAGAAGAAACCAAAGATGCCCACACCCACCTCATTGATGTCAGCAAAATCAGTGAAGAGAGCATAGTCACCACTCGGGAGGAGTTTGATGTTACTTACCACGAAATAGGCTCAAAGCTGATGCCCTATTTATCTATCAGAGACTTTCAGAAATCAGCCAGGGGAAAGGCTCAAACCAAACCCAACCCTGAAAAATCGTCTGAGACTTCTGCTACCGAAATCTCTTTGTTAAAACAAATTCAACTTACCGGGGAATACAATAAGGACCTGATGGCAGAAATGACAAAATATGCTGTCATGTCCACTACAGTACTCCAGGATAGCAAGTTCGACATCATCCATGCGCACGACTGGATGAGTTTCAAAGCGGCACTGATCGCTAAAAAAATGTTAAGCATTCCATTGGTTATTCATATTCACAGTACAGAATGGGATCGAAATGGCGCGTTTGTTAATCCGGAGGTAGAAAAAATCGAAAAGGAAGGTTTTGAAAAATGTGACCACATCATCGCCGTAAGCAATAGGGTGAAGCAGCAGCTTATCGATCATTATGAAGTTCCTGAGAAAAAAATAACGATCATCCCAAATGGGATCGAGCCTGGATCGTTTGCCAATGCGACACCCAGGAAGAGCACTACCAGGACCGTCGGTTTCCTGGGAAGATTGGTAGATCAGAAAGGCCCGCAGAAATTCATCGATATCGCAAGAGACCTGTGTAGTAAGATGGACAATGTAAAGTTCAAATTAGCAGGACAAGGATACCTGGAAGCTGATCTGAACCATAAAATCGACCGGCTTAATATGAAGGATAAGGTTGAAATGCTTGGTTTTCTTGAAAGGGATAAAGTGAGATCCATGCTACAAAACCTGGACCTGCTGATTGTTCCCTCTATATCGGAACCCTTTGGGCTGGTGGCACTGGAAGGTGTGGCGTCTAAAGTTCCGGTGATTGTCAGTAGTGAAGCAGGCATTTTGGAATACCTGGACCTGAAACATGCCGCACATTGGAACATCCATGAATTCTCCAACCTGGCGTATCAGGTCTTAAATGATCCGGCTGGCACCAGGGAGTATGTAAAGTCTTGTACGCAACAAATGAAAAAACTTGACTGGAATAAGCTGATCAGCAAGACCATAAAGGTGTATCAGAATACTCTCAAAAAAAGCAATTAAATTCGTCGGCTAAACAACGAACCGAACGCATGCTCAGTTTCTGGGAAAAAAATTCCTTTGTTAACTATGATGTCATCATTGTAGGAAGTGGCATTACAGGGCTTTCCTGTGCAGCACACATTAAAGAAGCGAACCCGGACCTGGATGTCCTTGTTTTGGAACGAGGAACTTTCCCATCCGGAGCAAGTACCAAAAATGCTGGATTTGCCTGTTTTGGTAGCCTTACAGAACTGATTGATGACCTGAGCACCATGTCTACCGACCAGATGCTTCAACTGGTAGAACTCAGGTGGAAAGGACTTACCAAACTAAGGCATAGGTTGGGAGATCAACATATCGGCTTCCTCAACCATGGAGGATATGAATTGATCACTGCCAATGAGGAACCACAGCTCAATCATCTTGAAACCATTAATAACGACCTGAAATCTATTTTTGGAAAGGATGTTTTTGAACTGGCCAATCACAAAATAGAAACTTTTGGATTCAACAAAAGTGTGGTGAAACAATTGGTCCTGAATTCTTTTGAAAGTCAGATTGATACCGGGGCAATGATGAGAAGTCTGTTGGCCTATTGCCAGCAATTGGGCATTATGGTAATCAATGGTTCAGGAGTGGAGCGTATTGAAGAAGGACAGCATGGCGCTAGTGTTGTTACAGAAGGTGGTGTGCAATTCCACGGCAGGCATGTAGCGATCACCACCAACGCGTTTACAAAAAAATTGTTCCCGGAGCTGACCCTCAAACCGGGAAGGGGAATTGTGCTGATCACAGCCCCTGTTAAAAATCTGCCATTTCAGGGCACTTTCCACTACGATCAGGGGTATTATTATTTTAGAAATTATGGCGATCAGGTCATTCTTGGAGGCGGGAGAAACCTTGATTTTGAGAGAGAGACCACCACAGCATTTGAAATCAATGAAATGATCCTGGATAAGCTGAAATCATTGCTCAATGATGTCATTCTACCAAAACACGATTACGAAATAGCACATACCTGGGCTGGAATAATGGCTTTTGGTGAAAACAAAGAACCCATTATGCAAAAACACAGTGATCATGTATTTCTTGGGGTAAGAATGGGCGGAATGGGTGTGGCCATCGGAAGCATGATTGGTGAACAAATAGGGAATATGATTTTAAATCAACAGTAAATTCCAAAAATGATTATCTTGGGGGTTTTTATACCAGAACAACATTATAACATAGCAGAGATTCGATGAGTGAGCACCGAGAACCAACTTTATTACAAAGCCTTTTACCAGTTATATTTTTAATAAGTCTCCTGTCAGTCAACGTATTTATCTTTGGTGATGCTGCACTTGATGGGTCGAATCAGGTGATATTGATATTGGCCGCTGCTTTTACAGCCATTGTTGCTATAAAAAGTGGCAAAACATGGTCCGACATTGAGGCAGGCATGGTAAAAAGCATCAGTTCTGCAATGAGCTCCATCCTCATTCTTTTATTAATTGGTGCACTTGCTGGCACCTGGTTATTGAGTGGGATTGTACCCGCCATGATCTACTATGGGTTACAAATACTAAATCCGACCATATTTTTAGTAGCTGCCTGCATTGTTTGTTCAATTGTTTCGGTTGCCACCGGTAGTTCCTGGACCACTGCCGCAACTGTTGGAATTGCGCTCATTGGAATTGGTAAGGCACTTGGTATCTCTGAAGGAATTGTAGCTGGGGCGATTCTATCCGGTGCATATTTCGGCGATAAAATGTCTCCGTTATCAGACACTACCAATCTGGCTCCAGCTATGGCTGGCACAGATCTATTTACCCACATCAGATACATGGCTTACACAACCATTCCCTCTATTACGATCACTTTAGTCATTTTCCTCATCATAGGGTTAACAACTGGTGGAAGCCAGGCAAGCACTGACACTAGCGTATTTCTGGAAGCCATCAATTCTAAATTCAATATTACTGGCTGGTTGTTCCTGGTGCCTTTGATCGTTGTAATACTTATCGTTAAGAAAGTACCAGCAATTCCCGCAATTCTTGTAGGTATTTTGTTAGGTGCACTATTCGCCTTTATTTTTCAACCTCAACTGGTATTGCAGGTGGCGGAGCACGATGGAGTATTGTGGCAACAATACTTTGTTGGAACAATGAAATCAATGTATGGTGATATTGCGATTGCGACAGGCAATACTATCATGGATGAGCTATTAAGTTCAGGAGGTATGTATGGCATGCTGGGAACCATTTGGTTAATTCTTTCTGCAATGATGTTTGGTGGAGCAATGGAAAGTGCTGGTATGCTCAAAAAGCTGGCCGCTTCAATAATGAGTATTTTACACTCAACCGGCTCTACAATCGCTGGTACTGTAGGAACTTGTTTGTTTTTCAATGCTACTGCCTCAGATCAATACCTGGCCATTGTAGTTCCTGGAAGAATGTATGCCGACATCTATAAGAAAAAAGGATTAGCACCAGAAAACTTAAGTCGTACGTTGGAGGATTCTGGTACCGTAACATCTGTGCTGGTCCCATGGAACACTTGTGGCGCATACCATTCCAAAGTTTTGGGCGTTGCGACCGGAGATTATTTCATGTATGCCTTTTTCAATATCATCAGCCCAATTATGACCATGACTTTTGGTTTCCTCAACATCAAGATCAGGAAACTTGCCAAAACTGCTGCGTAATGTTTAGAAACCGGATCAGTAAAGAGGAAATCAACAAACTCCCCCTTATGAAATACGAAGGGGAAATAGTACTCATCGATGACCTGAATAAACTTCATCAAAACTGGCCTAAAATCAGCAAAGAACCTTTTATTGGCTTTGACACTGAATCAAAGCCAGCATTTAAGAAGGGAGTTTACAATCCGGTGGCCCTTTTACAAATAGCTACTTCTGAGAAAGTCTATTTGATACGAACCAACATAATTGGTCTCCCCCAACCCATCATCGACTTATTTGAAAATCCCGATATCCTCAAAGTGGGTATCAGTATCAGGGATGACATTAAGGATTTACAGTTTCTGGAAAAATTTTATCCCGAAGGAGTTATTGAACTGAATCAAACAGTCATTGACCTGGGCATTGAGCAGGAAGGAGTGCGAAATCTCTCTGGAATAATACTGAAAGGTAGAATTTCAAAAAATCAGCAGGTATCCAACTGGGAAAATGAGGTTTTAGCTCCAAAACAACAGGTTTACGCGGCTACAGATGCCTGGGTGTGCTATGCCATCTATGAAAAGCTCCTCAATCAGGGTTATCTCGATTGATTAATCAGGAAGGTCTGGCCACTTCAAAGTAATACTCGTACCGGTATCCTTCAATAATTTCACTTTATCGCTGACCATTTTTACAAGACTTTCTGCAACTTCTCCTATTATTTTACAATCTGCTTCAAAGGTCTGTTGGTTGATTTTAATCTCACAATCCTTGATCAACCTCATCACCTCATTCGTAGATTCATAAGGAAATTGTATTTCCAGTGCTTCTGTAATCTCAATAACTGCTACTTCAGCTGATTGCAATGCTTCCTGTGCTGCAGTGCGATAAGCGTTGATCAATCCACTTACCCCAAGCTTGGTGCCTCCAAAATACCTCACTACAACCACAAGTGTGTTGGTAAGATCCATTGATTTAATCTGTCCCAAAATTGGATCTCCTGCTGAATGACCGGGTTCTCCGTCATCATTGGCCCTTGTCTTCCTGTTTTTAATCCCCAGAATATAGGCATAACAGTGATGTCGAGCGTCATAGTACGTCTTTTTGAGTGAATCAAGTTTTTCTTTCACCTCCTCCTCGCTGGTCACATGAAAGGCAAAGCCAAGAAATTTACTACCCTTTTCTTTATAAAAACCTTCAAAAACGGAATTGGATGCTAATGTCCTGTAAGATTCAATTGTCATTCAAATGTGGCTAATCGCTGTTCGAGTTCTTCGGTCACCCAGGGCGTCTCACTGTACTCCATGGCTTTCTCGAAGTACTCTCTGGATTTCAATTTATTCCCAAACTTAGCATAACATCTTCCGGCACCCAAATAGGCCTGACTAATATAGTGTGATCCCTGACCTCTTAATTCCTTGACTTTGGAAATGGCAATGTTGTAGGCAGTAAGTGCAGATATATCATCATTCTTTGCATATTCTTTATACATGCCGTAAAAAACCTGTGCACTTACCAGATAATATACCTTTTCTACTTCTTTGAGTTCCAGTATCAATGGATAAGCCTCCTCATACTTGCCATTCAACAACAGCGCTTCAGTATATTTTACTTTAAAGTAATTGTTGTTTGGAAACTGACCATGCAGTTCTTTCAGCACTTCATATGCCTTGTATCGGTCGTTCTCATACCGAAGGTAGATATACGAAAGGTACAAGTATGCCTCAACTTTTGATATCACAGCCTCTTTAGTTGCACGATGCAATTGCTCGAGCCCTAAATCCTTATCTCCCTCTCTGAATAGCCATACAAAGGATTTGTATACCGGATATTTCTCCGGATAAGCCTCACGAAAGTAATTGTATAACCCGGTAGTCAATAAAAATTCAGGATTTTCATCCACCAATTCGAAACCCTTCCTCACATTGCCATAGGTTCTTCTGGCTTCATTAATGGCTTTTACGTAAGACCCCTCATCAGCATAGTGTTCAGCCAACAAAGCCCTGGCAGACATATCAAAAAATATTTTCTCTTCCTCATATTTATCAGGGAGTGCCTCCGCCAACCTAATGGTCTCTCTTAAATACCCTTCGAATACTGTAAATACGGAATCAGTGGTTTTCATTGGAATCTCCTTCCATAACAAATAGACCGCCTTCATCAATGGGGTCATGGGATGATTTGGAAGAAATTGCGTGACCTCATTCATGGCGGCAAACGCCTTTGCACTGTCCTGGTTGTAAATGTGCTTCGCCGCTTTCATGACACGTTGCTTGTGCCTTACGTCATAAAATAATTGTGCCTGACATAAGTACCCAAAACAGGTCAGTATGATAAAAATTACAATTGGTTTAAGCGGCATATATAATTATATATATTTTATATTTTTTAGCACAAATCAAAGATAGCTAAATTACTTATGAGTACAGTTGATGCGCTAAAAAACCTAATACAAAAACGCGATTAACTATCTTTACCCTATGCTTATCAATTCTTCGGAGAAACATTCAGTTCCCCAAATTCATTCCAAATCTACTACGAATGAATTCCCGGAATTATTTTACAACACCGAAGAATATCAACAACTACAAAACCTGCCATCGCCGAAAGTTGTTTCTTTGTTTGATGATGATTCCAGACAAGCACTCGGTCAGATTCAATTCTTCCAAAATGGAAATCAATGGGTTAGCGGGTATAATGCACCTTTTGGCTCTTTTGAATTCACTCAATATATAGACAGGAAATCAGTCAGAAAGTTTATTAATGATGTAATCGATCAAACAGATCATTTCGTCATTAGGCATTATCCACCTATCTATGATTCACATGATATGTTGCAGGAATTACTCGATATTCCGAATCTGCGGGTCATTGAAGACATCAATCATCACATTGATCTCCATTCTTTTTCCCAGAGTAATCTCCACAATATGCAGCAAAGGAGAATAAATAAGTGCAAACAACTGGGCATTAAAATTAAAAAAGTCACAGGCGTTCGGGACCTGGATAATATCTACCAGTTTATTGCTGATTGCAGAAAGGAGCAGCAACTTGAAATCAATATTTCCTATTCCAAATTCAAGGCTGGTTTTGAGCAAACCAATAGGTACGAAGCATTCGCTGCATATCATGAAAGTGAACTTGTTGCGTGCTGTGTTTTGGTAAGGGTTAATCATAATGTTATCTATAATTATTTGCCTGCCAGCAGCAAGAAGAGTCATCGCTATTCGCCAATGAGCTACTTAATGATTCATGTCATTAAACATTATCAAGCTTTGGGCTATCAATATCTTGATTGGGGGATTTCGAGCGTCGAAGGAACTGAACAGGTAAGCCTGGCTCAATATAAAGAACGCATGGGCGCAAAAAGAACG
This sequence comes from Cyclobacteriaceae bacterium, assembly GCA_965243755.1. Classification (GTDB taxonomy): domain Bacteria; phylum Bacteroidota; class Bacteroidia; order Cytophagales; family Cyclobacteriaceae; genus JANSWY01. The sequence goes on along the minus strand of CBDEVW010000004.1, from coordinate 225,944 downwards.
GCTAAATATACTTTCATCAGGTGAGCAAAAGTCAACCATTGGTATCGGTAATTTGTCTCTGTTACAATCAGTGCAAGTTTGTTGGAGATGCTATCAACTCTGTACTTGCACAAACCTACAAGGCAATTGAATTAATAGTGATCGACGATTGTAGCATCGATGGCAGTCAGGAAATCATCTCTGAGATAGCTGAAAGAGAACCTTCCATAAAGGTAATTCTCAACAAAGAAAATGTAGGCAATTGCAAAGCATTCAACCTTGGGTTTGCACAATCGCAAGGAGAATATGTCATTGACCTGGCTGCTGATGACCTGCTAGCTCCGGATAGAATAGCAATGGGCATCAATCGTTTCAGTCAACTGGAAAGAAACTATGGGATTCATTATTCGCCTGTTGAATTAATTAATGAGCAGAATGAGCCTATTGGTCATTTCCCATCCACCCTACCAGAAGGCGACTTGTATGAATTGTTAGTACAGCGATTCATTTTGAGTGCTCCATCAATGATGATCAGGCGTGAGGTGCTGAATAAGCTCAAAGGTTATGATGAATCACTGACCTATGAAGATTTTGACTTCTGGATTCGTTCTTCCAGGCATTTTCTGTATTGTGCATCACCAGAACCCCTAACCAAAAAACGTCAAACCAAAACCGGATTAGGATCAAAGCAATATCGTTTTCGAAGCAAACACATGAGATCAACCTATCAGGTTTGCCTAAAGGCATTTCATTTAAACCAAAAAAGGTCAGAGGATGTGGCGCTACTCAAAAGGATCAGCTATGAAGAAAAACAAGCCCTGATTTATTTTCATTGGGGTTTGTTGTTTCGGTATGGCTATCTATTTTTTAAGACTTACTTCAGGTCGCTTAGCAAGAAATGACCTGATCTCTTCCAAATTCTCCACCCAATCAGAAAGATCTTCCGGGTTAACCATGTTCAAAGTTGAAATTCTATATCTGGTGTCGTGATTGATGTTCAGGTACTGAAATATCTTTTTTAATGTACCTGCATAGTTCTTAAATAACTCTTCGTAGGTGATGATTACAGATGGTTTTACATTGGTTAAAAAATCGTTTTCCCATTCTTTGAAAAGCATGATGTGTTCAAAAACCGTTTTTGGGTCCAATGAAACCAGTTGATTATCCGGCAATTCATAATTACCACTCATTCTTGCCTTCATCAATGAAAGCGAAAGCCTCAACACATCTTTTCTGGTGAGGTATATAATGGTCCAGTTATTCAGGTGGTTTTGTATCTGAGGGTAAGCGTACCACTGATCGAGGGAAATGGTAATCCCAACCATCTCTTGTTCAACATGCTGGCTTTCCAAAAAGCCGATATAGCCCTTTACAAGTCTGGATAAAATAAAGTTTGCTTTATATACACTGATTGATTCTCTGTTGGCTATTGCTCCCAGCATTTTTCTGTCAAACCGCTGCTGTAAGTACCAATGGAATGAACCCTTTTCACTATTCGTGCGGTTGAATACTTCATTTTTGATGACCCACCCATCAATGCTATTCAATGTATCTCTCAGATGAGTCGATCCGCTTCTGCCCGGGGTGACGAGTACTAGTTTCTGAGACATTATCTGCGATTGTCTTCATTTTCAAGCATACTCAGGTAATTGTAATACCTTGACATTGGAATTTCTCCATTTTCCAGCGCTTCAACTACCTTGCATCCCGGCTCGTGTGTATGCATGCAGTTGTGAAATTTGCATGTTCCCAGATGAGCCCTCATCTCGGGGAAAAAATGACTCAGCTCCTCTTCTTCAATCTCAATGAGTCCAAGTTCTTTTATCCCGGGTGTATCAATGATGAACCCATTATTTCTTGTTTCAAACATCTCTGCAAATGTGGTAGTATGAACTCCCTTGTTGGCAAAATCAGAAATGGCTGATGTCTCCTGCTCTGCCAGGTCAGATACCAGATTGATAATGGTGGATTTCCCCGTTCCTGAATGACCCGCAACAAGGGTAACTTTGTCTCCAAGGATGCCTGTTAATTCATCCATACCAGTGCCTTTCAAAGCTGAAATCACCATCGTTTTGTATCCAATGGATTCATACATTGCCAGAATATCCAATAACTCCTCCATGTCATTCTCAGACAACAGGTCCCGTTTATTAAAAACAATCCATGAAGGAATTCTATAGGATTCGGTGGTCACCAAAAACCTGTCAATAAATCCCAGTGAAGTTTTAGGATCTTTATAGGTGGCAATGATTACCGCCTGGTCAATATTGGCTGCCAGGATATGTGAGTAGGTAGTTTTCTTTGGTGATTTTCTGATGACATAGTTTTCTCTCGGCAGCAATTCGGTGATTACATAATAGGCCTCACCAGATTCCTCCTGCTCTAATATGACCCGGTCCCCCACTGCAATAGGATTAGTAACCTTCTTGTCCAGAAGCTTAAACTTTCCTCTCAACCTGGCCTCAAGCTTCTCACCATCATCAGTTTTGATGGTATACCATGATCCAGTCGACTTTATAACCAGTCCCTTCAATCCTCTAATAAATTTGGTCTCAAATAATTCATAACAATGTCAGAAGCCCCAGCGCTTTCTTCCACATAAGCCTTCCCAGCTCCTCCCAACTTTACCCTAAGGTCTTTATCATTTAATAATGACTGCAATATATCAGCAAATTCTGATTGATTACTAACTTCAAAGGCAGCATCCAATTTCAGTAAGTTCATTGCTTCCAGAAATTTTTTGTTGTTTTCGTGCCTCCCAAAGATAATCGGCATTCCATAGATTGCTGCTTCAATCGTATTGTGTAAAGCTCCCCTGAACCCTCCCCCAATAAACACAATATCAGCATACCGATAAATTGTTGACAACATACCAACATTATCGATGATCATCAGATCGAATGATTCTTTTTCGTCTAAATTGTATTGTGAGTATCTAATCGATTTTCCATTGAATTGTGATGCTATTGAATTCATAATGTTTTCCTCTATTTGGTGAGGAGCTACTATTACTTTGATCCTGGGGTTCAATTGATTGATTACCGGAATAATACAGGCCATATCTTCATCCCACGAACTGCCTACAATCAATGTCGGTTGGTCAGCTTTGAACTGCTCAATCAAAGGATATTCAATTGCATTACGAGCATTTTCACATACCCTGTCAAATCTCGTATCTCCGGAGACGGTTGCATTGGAAATGCCAATTTGCCTGAGAAGTTTCATAGATTGCTCATCCTGTACAAAATAGTAATCTATCTTTCTCAACATCTTTCTGAAAAAAGCACCCGAAGGATGAAAAGCCAGGTGAGACTCCCGAAAAACAGATGAAACACTCAACAGGGTAATGCTATTGCTGTGTAATGTTTTGATATAGTTGAACCAGAATTCGTATTTTATAAAAATCGCCACCCTAGGTCGGACTAATTCAATAAACTTCCTTGCGTTCCCTGGAGTGTCCAATGGAAGGTAAAATACATGATCGACCATTTCATAGTTTTTTCTGACTTCATATCCTGAAGGTGAAAAAAATGTAAGTACGATTTTCTCTTTAGGAAATTCGTTTCGAACCCTTTCAATCAATGGTCTGCCCTGCTCAAATTCACCCAGGGATGCGGCATGAAACCAGATACATTTTTTGAACTCCGGTCCTAATTCCGATTCAATGACTTTAAGTAGATTTTTTCTGCCTACCACAAACTTCCTGGCTTTTGACACAAAAGGACTAGCCAGCCAGATCAAGAAATAATAGAGAATTACAGTAAGGTTGTATAAAAATCCAGACACACAGCAAAATAAAAAAAACCCACCAATATGGCAGGTTTTTCCTATGCTTTAAGTGCTTTTGACAATTAGTGTTTTGCCAAATATTCAGAAACGCCTTCTTTAGTTGCTTGCATGGCGTCTTTTCCTTCTTCCCAGTTCGCAGGGCAAACCTCACCATATTTTTCAACGTGGTGTAGCGCATCTACTAGTCTGATCATCTCATCGATGTTTCTACCTAAAGGAAGGTCGTTGATGGTTTCGTGTCTTACAACACCTTCTTTATCGATAAGGAAAGTTCCTCTGAAAGCAACTGGAATACCCTCAAACTCCAAAGTACCCTCTTCATTGTAATTCCAGTCTCCGGCCAATACCTGGTAGTTACTGGCGATTGTTCTTGCAGGATCAGCTACAAGTGGATAAGTAACTCCTTCGATTCCACCTTTTTCTCTTGCAGTCATCAACCATGCAAGGTGAGTTTCTTCAGTATCAGTGGAAGCACCTACAACCGCTACACCCTTACTTTCAAACTCAGCAAGTTTCTCCTGGAACGCAAGGATCTCAGTAGGGCAAACAAATGTGAAATCTTTTGGGTAAAAGAAAAAGATCACCTCTTGCTTACCAATGTACTGTTCCAAAGAAAAATCTTCTACGATCTCTTCTCCATTGATTACTGCAGGTGCCTTGAAAACAGGCGCTTTTTTACCAACTAATGACATAATTTAAATTTTCGTTTTTATGGTTTATCTAATTAATTGAAACATTGTCATCCGGATCCAGCTTCACGCCATTGATCTGAAGCTTCACATCCGAAATTTTAAAATTTTTAATTTTCTTTTTACTCAGAAATTCAGTGATCAACTCATTAAGTTCCTGATCATCATAGTCCACAATATCATGCGTATTGGTACAGTAAATGTGACTATGTGGTTTGGTGTTGGCATCATACCGCATGGTGCCTTGCTTGGTGGCCACCTTATAAATAAGACCCGCTTCCACAAAATCTTCCAACACACGATAAACAGTAGCTACCGAGAGCGAGGGAACCAAATCCCTGATCTCTTCATAAATCCTGTCAACCGTAGGGTGTGAATGCGATTTAAGCAGGTAATCATATATAATGATCCGCTGATGGGTCGCCTTCAATCCGGCTCCTGTAATATCCGCTTTAATATGTGCTAAATTCGCATTCATTCTTAAATGAAAATCATTATCATTTAGTAACAGGACGCAAAAATAAGCATCTCATATACACTGCCAAATTTTTATCTAACAATTTGAATCTTTGGTCGAATAATTCGAGGTTGTTTTGTTGCGGTAATGGAAAAAAGTATTTTTGACCGCCTGTCCTGAATGGCTTCAAACAGATAAAGCCAAAACAGGCGATTGACAATTATTACGATTGAAATTTCAAACATAATTGTCCATAGTTAGAAGAAAAAATTAACTAAATTTCCTTTATTACCACGAAAACCAAAATTTTAGACATATGAAAATCAAAGCTTTACTAACCTTACTTTTGGTTACTTTAATCTCTCTTTCATCGATTCAGCTGGCCATAGGGCAGAATATGGAAGCTGTGTTAGAAGCAGGTGAAGAAGATGCAAATACATATTTGAACGCCTATGCACAACCAGGAATACTAGCATTCACTAATGGTCTTGCCAATGGTTGGTATAATACCGCCAAACCTCACAAATTACTAGGTGTTGACTTTACAGTAAGTTTCAACATGGTGGAAATCCCCGATGAGGAAAAAATCTTTGATTTCAATCAACAGGCATGGGAAAACCTAGAAATAGAAAGTGGTGACCCAATCTTACCAACCATTGCAGGTGGTGAAACATCTACTGTATTACGAGTACCTGCAGGTGTAGATCTGGGTGGTGGCTTTACCTATGATGCCTCTCAAACATTCAACGCGATCAATGGTATTGGCGATGAAGACAGACTTGGTGGTCGTGTACTTGCTCCAACTTTTCAATTAGGAATAGGATTGATCAAAAACACAGATTTGAAAATCAGATATCTACCGGATTTAGCTGTGGGTGATCTTTCCACCAGTTTCTTCGGAATAGGTGTGATGCATGACATTAAGCAATGGATTCCTGGAATGAAGTTGGTACCAATTGACATAAGTGCTTTTATCGGTTATACAAACTTAACAGCAGATTATGATATTGAAGTTAACGAATCGAACTTTCAAGGGCAGGGTACTGCAACATTCAGTGCTACAGGAACAACTGCTCAAATTGTAGCCTCCAAGAAACTGGCTATATTCACTCCATACATTGGTGTAGGTTTCAACGCGGTAAGTTCTAGTCTTGACCTAACAGGAGAGTACACTCTGACTAACGATACCGGCGGAGAACTTACGTTTACAGACCCTATTGATCTGGATTTCACCGGTGGAGGAGGTCCAAGAGTGACTGTAGGTGGACGGCTGAAACTATTGATCCTGACTTTCCATGCTGCGTACACCGCTCAGCAGTATAACACATTTACAGCAGGATTCGGGTTAAGTATCAGATAGAAGATTATAAAAATAGCACAAAAGAAAAGCCCCGATATTATCGGGGCTTTCTTATTAAGTGTTAAACAGGTGTATGAATAAAATTTGTGTTATGCATTTATTAATACGATGTAAACTCAATAGGTAACCCCCCAACAGAAAAAAAAGTTAAAAAATGATAAAAATTTTATTTGTCTGCCTGGGAAACATCTGCAGATCCCCTCTCGCGGAGGCCATTTTTGACGACTTAGTTAATCTTAAAGGATTGGAAAACAGCTTCTTAACAGACAGTGCCGGTACTGGAGCATGGCATGTTGGAGAAAAGCCTGATCCGCGATCAATTGCAGTCGCAAAAAAAAATAATGTGCCCATTGATAGCAGAGCCAGACAATTTCAGCCAGAAGATTATGATGAATTTGATTATATCGTTGCAATGGATCAAAGTAATTTCAGAAACATCATCAAGGCCACCGGTTATAAACATGATGGATTAATTTTAATGCGGGAATTTGATAACATTAAAGACTCTGATGAAGTACCAGATCCATACTATGGAGGTCCCGAAGGCTTTCAGAATGTGTTTGATATGTTGAAACGTTGTAATGAAAATTTTCTAGATCATTTAATTGAGAAGCATCAAATAAAGTAATGTTTGACCAACGACTCGAACAATTTCTTGAATCAATCATTTTTCAAACTTTTGGTCGCCCTGATCAAATTGAGAGCATTCAGTATGTAGGGGGTGGCTGTATCAATAATACACTAAGGGTAGATACTGAAAGTGGCCAATACTTCGTAAAATGGAATGAATCCGAATCCCAGGATATGTTTGATAAAGAATCCAAAGGTCTTGAGATCATGAGAAATACAGGAATCGTCAGTGTCCCTACTGTCCACCAAACCGGTACTGCTGAAGGAAGACACTATCTGATCATGGATTTTATCCAATCATCAGCACCTGCTGCTAACTTTTGGGAGGCGCTGGGACATGGGTTGGCACACATGCATCAGCATACAAGTGAAAATTATGGACTTGATCATGATAATTACATTGGAAGACTACCTCAAAAAAACACCTTTCAATCAAATTGGATAGACTTTTTCATTGAAAACAGGTTAGAGGTCCAGTTGGGTCTGGGCATTTACAACAATTATATCACCAAAGACTTTGCAAAGAAATTTCGCCTGCTGTACGCTCAGCTACCAGGCCTTTTAACCGATGAGCCTCCGGCACTATTGCACGGAGACCTGTGGAGTGGGAATTTCATGGTGGGCCCTGACGGCAACCCCTATTTAATAGATCCTGCGGTGTACTATGGTCATAGGGAAATTGAAATTGCCTTCACAAAACTTTTCGGTGGGTTTGATCAGGCATTTTATCATGCTTATGAAGAAATGCTGCCGCTTCAACCTGGCTTCCCCGAGCGGTCAGAGATATATAATCTGTACCCCTTACTGGTTCATGTCAATTTGTTTGGCACCTCATACCTTAACGGAGTGGAGAGGGTGATCAAGAAATATTGCTAGGAAACATTTCTATAAAGCACCTGCACATTGTGCCTTGTTTTTTGTTCCAGCAACACCTCCATTCCTTCAGAAACCTCCAGAATTGACTCTTCATTGTAATTTTTGATGGTTGCCAGGGTCAATTGGTCGTTGTATAGAATTTCAAATTCATCTTTGAGGATATCCTGCAACTTGTCCATTTTCTCCCTGTCAAGATCGAAACAGGCAGATAGGGTTACCGCAGAATTTTGAATCATATTGAGTTTAATCTTGAGGGTATTCAATGTATGGAAGATGAGACTCAATTTCCTTTCATCAATGAAACTAAGATCCCTGACTTTAAATGACACAAGTACTTGATTGGTTTTAAATATGAAACTTGGGATTTTTCTATGAGTCAGCTCCTCATGATTAATAACAGTTCCCTGGTCCTTATAAGTAATAAATGACCGTACAAATAGTGGGATATTTTTTTGTGCCAGCGGGCGAATGGTCTTAGGATGTATTACTTTGGCACCATAGTAGGTCATCTCTGCTGCTTCCTGATATGAAAGTTGGTCAAAAAGTTGGGTACTGCTTAAAATTTTTGGATCTGCGCTTAATATACCTGGTACATCTTTCCAAATTGTTACAGATTCTGCATCGCAGCAATGGGCAATGATTGCAGCTGTAAAGTCTGAACCTTCCTTGCCAAGTGTTGTAGTTGCTCCTGAACTACTTCGTCCAAGAAAACCCTGAGTAACATAGATTTTCCCTTCTCCATTTTGAGTGAATCGTTGCTTCACCAAATTTGATGTCAACAACCAATCAACTTTTGCCTCATTATAATTATCATCAGTGGCAATGTAATCTCTCACATCCACCCATGCGGTATTTGAGAATTTATTTAAGTAACCCTCTACAATGGTGGTTGAAAGCAATTCACCATAGGCCATCAAATGATCTACAAGTTGCTTTCTGGACCCTTGCCATGCTGTGCTTTGATCTGTTGATAATTTATCAAGTAAAGACTGAAGTTGGTTTTTTGCCGGTTCCTTTAACTCAAGGTTTGAGGCAACTTCATTGTGATAGTCCCTGATGGCATCAAGTTCCTTTTTTTGATCAATCCCGTTGTACAATTTGTTGGCCATTTCCTCAAGGTGCCGTGTTGTTTTGCCCATTGCCGATACAATAACAACATCACCAGGAGCTCCATATTCACTGATAATTTCTGCCAGGTTCTTCACACCAGCCGCATCTTTCACACTGGCACCACCAAATTTAAATACCTTCATACATCTCGATTAACTACACCACTCTTAGTACAACTTAAACAACAAGAACTCATCTTCCTGCTAGCCAGCAAATTACCAAAATTAACAATTTAAATAAGGGCTGGTCGACGCAAAAATGCAAACGTTTTAAATAAGTAAAAAGTCTGGATTTTTAATTTTTAAAATTATATTTGCAAACGTTTTCATAAGAAACAACATGGACAAAAACAGTTTAGGATTGCCGATAGGCACAACGCTCGACAGGTTTATCAAGAAGAAACAGGATGACTTTCCTTTCGCAACTGGTGAACTCTCACAATTACTCAGAGACATAGCGTTAGCCGGCAAGATCGTAAACAGAGAAGTCAACAAGTCTGGCTTATTGGATATTGCAGGTGGATTTGGATCAAAGAATGTGCAGGGTGAGGACCAGCAAAAACTTGATGTAATTGCCAACATTCGATTTATAAGAGCTCTTAAGAATGGCGGACAGACCTGCGCAGTGATTTCAGAAGAAGATGAAGAAATTGTTCACCTGAATCCCGATTGCAGATATGTTGTTGCAATGGATCCACTAGACGGATCTTCCAATATTGATGTGAACGTATCTATTGGTACCATTTTCTCTATTTATAGAAGAATTTCTCCAATTGGCGGTCCGGTTCAGAAAGAAGACATCCTACAAAAAGGTAGCGAGCAGGTTGCTGCTGGATACATATTGTATGGCTCTTCCACCATGTTGGTTTACACAACAGGACATGGTGTCAATGGGTTTACCCTGGAACCATCACTTGGTGAATTTGTATTGTCCCATGCAGATATGAAATCACCGGAAGGTGGTAACATTTATTCTATCAATGAAGGATCATGGCATGGATTTGATCAATCGGTGAGGAACTATATCATGCACTGTAAAGAAAAAGGTTACACTGCTAGATACATCGGTTCACTGGTTGCTGATTTCCACAGGAACCTTCTCAAAGGAGGAATTTACATCTACCCAAGCACTACCAAAGCACCAAACGGCAAATTAAGACTGCTTTATGAATGTAACGCATTAGCGTTTATAGCAGAACAGGCTGGTGGTGCGGCGACTAATGGGAAAATCAGAATACTTGACATAGAACCAAAAGAATTTCATCAAAGAGCGCCACTTTATATCGGTTCTCCTTTGATGGTTGAAGAAGCTACTCAGTTTATAGCCGAAAGCGTTATGAATACCCAATAACGCTTATTTTTTCATGCGTACGCTAGTACGCTCAATGTTTACCCCAATAGTTGAAAGTCCGGAACCCGAGAGCCGGACTTTCCTTTTTCTAGGAACTATATTTTTTACGCATTATCAACTTTTGATGGGCCCTTTGAATTACCCGCTTGGCAATAGTATTGGCCAGTTGATTGGGTGCTGCGGTTTCTAATATTTGCTTGAAATCATCCTCAGGAATATCTATTCTGTACATGGCATTCAGCAAACGACCAAAATCTTTGTCGAGCAAATATTGAATGATTTGGGTTAAATGTTTTTCCAGCAATTCATCTCCCCCTTCAGTTATTTCTGGCAGTAGTTCACCTGCATCCAAACCCAGGTCTTTATTGATGATCGATATACACTTTTTGGTGTCCCGGGTGTCCATTCCAATTACTTGTTACTCAGTATCAGATTTGCCCTTAGCTTCATTCTCGTCTGATGAAACTTCTTCCTTCGAGTTGAAAATTTCAGGAAGGTCGGCAGCCAGTTTATTATACCAATTGATTAGTTTCTTGATATCCGAAACATAAACTCTGTCCTCATCATATTCCGGCAAAATAAATTTCAGGAATGATTTTAACTCATCCGGATCAGAATTACCAGTAAGCCCCGTGTCCCCATTGAATTCCTCATGGATCTTTTTCATTACCTCCTCCAACGGTCTGGCACCTTCGGCATCTGTGGTGTAAATAGAAATCTCAGACAGCACAGAAACCTTGGAATGGATGTTGACCACCATCTTCTTCTTTTCATCATCAAGTGTTTCCAATATCACACCTGTTCTGGTTGGTTTTAATACTCTAAACAATCCTCCTTTTCCTGATACTGCAGCTATTTCGCTAAAATCCATATTCCGATAGTATTTAGTAATGTATAATGAGTTATGTATTCCGGCCCAAAATTAAACTTTTTGTTCTTGTAGAGAAGACTCCCCTCTGAAATTACTTGGAATTGTTTTCATTTATCTGCTCAATGTACTGAAGCAGATCCTCTTTGCCAGTCTTTGTTACAGACGAAGTACTGAATTGAACTGGAAGCTCTTCCCAATTCTTTAATAGTTCTTTTCTAAAAGCAGCTATGTTTGAAGCCACTTTGTTTTTTGATAGTTTATCAGTTTTGGTGAAGACTATGGCAAATGGAATTCCATTTTCACCAAGCCAGTTGATAAAATCAATATCGATGTTCTGGGGAGGAATCCTGGAATCAACCAGCACAAAAATGCAATAGAGGTTCTCACGCTCAGTAATGTAATCAAAGATCATTTTACCCCACTTTTCCCTGTCAGTCTTGCTCACTTTGGCATAACCGTATCCTGGTAAATCCACCAAATACCAACTATCATTGATCAGGAAGTGATTGATCAGCTGGGTTTTCCCTGGCTTACCAGAGGTTTTGGCCAGCTTGGAATGATTGGTAAGCATATTGATCAGGCTGGATTTGCCAACATTGGATCGGCCAATGAAAGCGTATTCGGGTATGGTAGCTTTCGGGCATTTTTTGTGATCCGAATTACTCTGTACGAATTGTGCCTTTTTTATGATCATTCTGCGAATTTAAGACTATTTAATTTCTAACAATTACAAAAAGACCATGTTATGTACGTAATATTGCATTCTGAAAGATAGTGGGAATATGACAGTAGTACCTTACAAAGAAAAATCCAGCGGCAAAAAAGAGCAGGTGGCGGAAATGTTTGATAATATCAGCCCCAAATACGACTTCCTGAATCATTTTCTGTCATTGGGAATAGATATTCTTTGGCGTAAAAAAGCCATCAAAATGCTCAGGGATATTGAACCTAAAAAAATCCTCGACATTGCTACCGGCACTGGTGATTTTGCCATCCAATCGTTGGACCTCAATCCGGACAAAGTAATTGGTGTTGACATTTCTGAAGGGATGCTTTCTGTAGGCAGGAAAAAACTCAAGAAACTAAAACTGGAAGATCGGATAGAATTACACAGTGGAGACAGTGAGAAACTTAATTTTGAGGACAATTCATTTGATGCTGTCATTGTAGCTTTTGGAGTAAGAAATTTTGAGCATCTCGAGAAAGGACTTGCGGATATGCTCAGGGTATTGAAGCCAGGAGGCAAGGTGGTTATACTGGAGTTTAGCAGACCTGGATGGACACCTTTCAAACAGCTGTATAATTTTTATTTTAGTTCAATATTACCTAAACTAGGGCGTTTAATTTCCAAAGATCGTGCGGCCTATACATATTTGCCGGATTCAGTAAGGAATTTCCCTGATGGAGATCGATTTTTAGCGATTTTGGAGGAATTGGGTTATAAAAACACAGCATGCAAGACATTATCTCTTGGAATAAGTTCAATCTACACTGGAATAAAGTAATAATAGTAGCACTGTTTGCCTGTGTTTCCCTGAATTCGTTTGGTCAATACAACAAACGTGAGAATCTCCCTTTTTACGATGACCAATTACTTCATTATGGTTTCCTGATTGGCATTCACACTTCCAATTACCAGATCAAATACAGTGATGCGTTCATTGAATCAGGCTTGGATAGTGTTCATTCTATTATTCCTGGTCGTTTGCCTGGATTTAAGCTGGGTTTCATTGCCAATTTTCATTTTTTCCAGTACCTGGATGTTCGTGGTAGTGTCACATTTGGGTTCTATGAAAACGATCTGACCTACCGTTTTACTGATGGCACCTCGGAGAATGTTCTCAAAGATGCTACTATGGTAGAAGTGCCTATTTATTTAAAATACAAATCTCAAAGAAGAGGAAATGCCGGTGTATATGTTTTGGCAGGTGTTAACCCAGCGTTCCAGGCTTCAGCAAAGGGAGATGAAGAAAATATTCGGGAAACCCTGGAAACCAAAGGATTTAACCTCGCCATGGAACTCGGGCTGGGTCTTGACATCTATTACCCACTCTTTAAATTCTCTCCTGAAATCAAATATGCCTACAGCTTTACTAACCTGCTGCAACCAGAAATCAACGATTACAACGTAGGAATTACTTCACTGGTAGCTCACAACATTACCTTTGCGATTACTTTTGAAGGCGGACCGAAGTAATTCTCCACTCCCTGACACAATAGATGCATAGGACAAGAAGAAAAGGTGAAAATGCAGTTTTGAACCTTACCAATGTCCCGAAATTTGGAGTCGAGAGGGCCAGGCAGGTAGCCATAGTTAACACATAAACAAGTATCCCCACCCCTAAAATAGTTGGTTTTAATTTTAGCTTCCAACTGAAAAAAGTAGCTGCAAGGCAAAGCAATAAAAGTATCAGGTTTTCCATTCCTGCTAATTTCACCATCCAACCCTCACCTTCCCAGACGAAAGGCCGGTAAAGTCCAGCCAATAAAGCATTAGGTGCATTTCTTAAGAAGGAAATACCATCAGGCTTTAATTCCACATAATTAATCCTAAAATTTTCAGGTGACCCCTGATAGAGGATATTATGTGTCATTACCATTCTATCAAGGATATTTCCCAGTGACAGGTTGTGATTTATGGTAGTTGCCACTAAAAAAAAGACCACCAAGACTCCTGCAAGCAGCCCATACTTCAAGGCATTTGACTTCATGAGTTTTTCTGATTGCTGTGTCAGGTACCTGATCAATAGAATACCGACTATGACCGGAATAAATACGCCCGCAACATAATATTTCACCTTAACCAGCACCCAAACCAGTAGTAATGAAATAATTAGTTCGAAATAATTGACCTTCCCGGATTCGTTAAAATACTTTATTACTATCCCTGCAAGATAAGCGAGTATAGCAAAGGACACAGTTTCCTTCATTATTCCGCTGGCCCAAAACAGAAGTGACGGAAATAAGAACAAAACTCCAAACCACCAACCAGCTCCTCCAAATTTGCTCGCCAGCTGATTCAACAAAAACCAGCTACCAATAAATGATAACAGGGCAAAGTAAAGTGCAGAAATCCAGTAATTACCAAAGGAAATTATTTCAATAAGACTGACAATCTTTGTGAAAAATACGGCTCTTGGTTGATCAATGAATAGTCTTGACAGTGAATCATCCATCAATAGCAATGCCTTCAGGTAAGCCATGGGGTCCTCAATACACAGTTCTCTCCATATCAAAGCAGCCCTATGGTATTGCAATGTGTCTCCTCCTCCAAGATATGCCATATAAATGTACCCTAAAGAGAGTGCACCGAGAACCTTCAGCGTTATACCTGGAATAATGAATTTCCGAAGATCTGACTTTCTATGATGAAAGTAAAACCAACCGACAAGACCCGTAACACAAACCAATTGAATGATATTTGAAATCATAGGGACCGGTTCAATAAGTCAGAGCCAATGTTACATCCCAGGCATTTTCTGGCAACACACCAATTATTATACTGCATGATCAATCCTTGAGAATCTAAGGCCGATTTTACTGGAAAACCCGCTGCTTTCCAAATTCTGGTGATTTTGTTATTCTCAGCTTTAAGATCTTCTAAAAGGTTCATGGATTTATCTGCAAAATATTGTTCGTCAGTGTGCCTGCTATAACTCATCAGCAGGGGCACCACGGTATTGATCACCAGATTTTCGGCACTGGATCGTCCCATCCCTTTGCTTACCGCCTGATATGTTTTACCAAAGTCAAAATGTTCCTGCCAATATGGGGATTGGAAAGCCACAAACCTTTTCACTACCTCTTTGGTGGTTACATTCCTACTGGTTAATACATCAAATAAATTAGGAGTACTGCTTAAGAAATGTGCCAATTGAGCGATTCTGGTTGTTGGAAAATTTGCAGGACGCAACCTTAAAAACTTCCATTGAAATCGGTTGAGACTTTGCTTGAGACCATATTTATGAGCAAGAAACTGGTATTCCTTTCTTAATTTACCATAATAATCATCCCCTTTCTCCTCCATTAAAAAACCAGCCTGACCAAATAACAGCGCCTCGATCTGGAACAACTGATCAGCGTGTTTTTTAATGATCTTGAAGGGCAAAGAAGTAGCCAGCTCTATGAATGGCTCTGAATTTACTTTAAATCCAAAATTCCTACACAAACTCACGTAAGCTGTTTCCTCCCAATCTTTCCCATTGGCATTATAATACGTAGTGATCCATTTGGACTTTTCCAATAAACGAGCACCCACCGCCTTATCGATCATTTCATAGTACTTCAAATCTGATATCTCAAGACGATGTGGTTCACAGGCCAGTGGAGAATTTTGTGAAATCAATTGCTTGTACCGCTTTATCAGGTCAAGGTTTACCCGATCTTTTAATTCAAGGGTTGGAATAATTTCACCTTTTGCGTTACGGGCTGGTTTATCATCTGTCCAAACTACATGCAGGATCACGTTCTTATACGCCTCATCCAGGTGATGTTTGTGTTGATACCACTCTGATGATCGAACATGAATTTCCACACTCCCATTCCATTCGATCTCACCAATTTTTATCCTTGCCTGCTCAAAATCAGGGCCTGAATTAAACTGGTGATTACCCTGCTTCAGTACAGTGAGCTCCTGTTCACATTTTGTACGAAGTTGATGTAGCTTGAAATATTGAAATTTCCAGATGTAGTGTAAAAAATCTTCTTGCATGATGGTATGCCGGAAAGATAATCAAAGAAACTCTAGTATTACTGTACTGTATTTTAAACCAGACTATGCTTTGACAGCAATCCCGACATTTCTTTTTGAAGCTTCTGTGCTTCTTCAGCGGCTCTTTTAGCAAAATCCTCTCCTTCACTGGCATAAATGATCGACCTTGACGAATTGATTAGTAGTCCACAGTTTTTGTTCATACCATATTTACACACCGCGTTAAGGTCCCCTCCTTGTGCTCCCACACCTGGAATTAACAAGAAATGATTAGGGATTTTTGATCGTATATGGACAAGAATCTCAGGTCTGGTTGCACCCACGACATACATCATATTGTCTTCATTTCCCCACGTAGAGCTCAAAGCAATAACATGCTCGTACAGGTGCTCCATTGAATTTTCCAGAATCAAATCCTGAAAATCCATTGCACCTGGATTGGAGGTGGCCCCCAAAAGAATTACCCACTTCCCATCAAATTCAAAATATGGCGTCACTGAGTCTTCACCCATATACGGTGCAACTGTCAGACTATCAAAATTCAATTGCTCGAAGAATGCTTTTCCATACATTTTGCTGGTATTACCAATATCTCCTCTTTTAGCATCTGCAATGGTGAATATGTTTGATGGAATGTAATCCAGCGTTTTTTCCAGTGCTTTCCATCCGGATATTCCCTGGGCTTCATAAAATGCCAGATTGGGTTTGTATGCTACACAATAGTCTTTTGTGGCATCTATTATGGCCTTATTGAATTCAAAAACCGGGTCTTCTGAGTCAAGGAGATGTTTGGGGATTCTGTCTGGATCGGTATCTAAACCTACACACAGAAAGGATTGTTTTTCCCGGATTTGTGCAATAAGTTCTTCTCTGGTCATTCTTTCAAAAAATTTGACCCAAGATATCAAAACTCAATAAAATTGTTGCTAAAATGGTGCAACTATCGTCAGCGGATAACGGAATTATTCAATTGCAAATCTACTTAATGCTATTTCCCATAAAATGAAAAAAACCGGCTTTCGCCGGTTTTAAAAGTTCCTTTTGTGTTTTTTCCTACTGTCCTCTATCAGTCATATCAACTGAGTCCACAACTTCGAGTTTCGCCTGAAAAAAGTCGAAAAAGCTTTTATTCAGATTTGGCTTTTCCTCAAGGCTCTTTATTTCGGTTGTCACCAGATTGCCATTCTTTTCATAGTAGGTGAATGATCGTATGTTGTTTTTTGGATCTATGTCCATCACAATCTTAAAGAAAGACTTGTCATTATTTTCTGGCTGCAATTCAATTTCATATCCATTAGCGGACTTTGATCTTACACCATATTTAAATCCATCTTTATATAAATCCAGAATACTTGAAAGGTTCAATTCTTCTTCCTCTGATTCATAATCTCTGATGGTATACTCCTGAAAATCTTCATCATATTCCCGGATGTAAGTTCCATCAAAGAAAATGATCTTACTGAGCATTTCCAGTTTAAATTTATCATCCATGATGTAAATCACACCATCCATTTCTTCATTGATATCAGCCTCTTTGTTGACCAGCTTGTATTTGAAATTAGCCTTAAAAGCATCCATTTTTTTGTATTTGCTACTTACAGCATCTAATACAGTTTTGGCCTCAGGCTCGTATTGCGCCATTGCTCCACAGCAAACGAACATCAAAACAAGAATTACATTTAATTTATTCATCATTGTCTACTATTAATGTCTTTTTATCTTACTTATTATTCAACTCATTCAATAATTGTTCCAAACTATATTCGTCCGGGATCAATACTTCTCTGGCTTTACTTCCTTCAAATGGGCCTACAATTCCCGCGGCTTCCAGCTGATCGATCAAACGGCCAGCCCTGTTATATCCCAGCTTGAGTTTTCTTTGAATCAAGGAGGTACTGCCCTGCTGGTGAAGTACAATTAGTTTCGCTGCATCATCGAATAATGCGTCTCTCTCCGAAAGATCAACCTCTCCTACACTACTGTCTCCATCTTCACCCACGTATTCCGGTAGGTGATAGGCATGATCATATCCTCTTTGTTCTCCTACAAAATCGCAAATGCGCTCAACTTCAGGAGTGTCCACAAATCCACACTGCAACCTGATCATTTCAGAGCCGGTACTTAGCAGCATGTCTCCCATACCAATCAACTGATCGGCACCTCCTGCGTCAAGAATCGTTCTGGAATCAATTTTTGAAGT
The DNA here is from genome assembly GCA_965243755.1 of Cyclobacteriaceae bacterium. Classification (GTDB taxonomy): domain Bacteria; phylum Bacteroidota; class Bacteroidia; order Cytophagales; family Cyclobacteriaceae; genus JANSWY01. The sequence goes on along the minus strand of CBDEVW010000004.1, from coordinate 207,922 downwards.
TACCCTGAAGGAAAGACGAGCGGGGAAGTTTGCTTTGATCACACCGGTAATGACATTTACCGATGGTCTTTGTGTAGCAACAACCAGGTGAATTCCAATGGCCCGTGCCAGCTGTGCTAGTCTGGCAATTGGTGCTTCAATTTCTTTACCGGCAGTCATCATAAGGTCTGCCAGCTCATCAATCACTAATACAATATAAGGAAGGTATCTGTGACCTTTTTGAGGGTTTAAACGTCGGTTGACAAATTTTCGATTATACTCTTTAATGTTCCGGCATTGTGCATCTTTAAGCAGGTCATATCGGGTATCCATTTCAATACACAATGAGTTGAGTGTATTGATAACCTTTTTTGTATCCGTAATGATGGCCTCCTCAGAGTCTGGAAGTTTAGCCAGAAAGTGCCTTTCAATTTTATTGAATAACGTTAATTCAACCTTTTTGGGGTCTACCAGCACAAACTTAAGTTGCGATGGGTGTTTCCTGTAAATCAGGGAGGTAAGTATAATATTGAGTCCGACTGACTTACCCTGTCCTGTTGCTCCGGCCATTAAAAGGTGCGGCATTTTGGCCAGGTCAGTTACGAATACTTCATTAGAAATGGTCTTTCCGAACACCACCGGAAGTTCTGCTTTGCTCCCCATGAACTTCTCAGTAGTCAGGATAGACTTGATGTCCACCATTTCCCTGTTTTTATTAGGTACCTCAATACCAATAGTACCTTTCCCTGGGATAGGGGCAATAATACGAATTCCAAGAGCAGCCAAACTCAGGGCAATATCATCCTCCAGGTTTTTAATCTTAGAGATTTTGACACCAGCCTCAGGTACAATTTCATATAGCGTAACGGTGGGCCCAATAGTGGCCTTGATACTGGATATGCCAATTTTAAAATTGATCAGTGTTTCAACAATCTTGTCTTTATTGGCCTCCAACTCTTCTTTTGTCACTCTAATCCCCGGATCGGGATAGTCATTGAGCAGGTCTGGGCTCGGGTAGATATATTGTGGCAAATCCAGGGTGGGGTCATAGTTCTCTAATTCCCCTGTGTGTACCGCTTCTTCCACAGTCTTTTCAATCTCAAATTCCGGCTCTGCAGTTCGCTCTTTTTCTTTTCTGATCGGCCTGTTTTCCAGTTTTTCCTCTACCGGAGGTAATGTTGATTCTATATCTAATACCAATTCATCATTGGTGGTGTTGTCTTTTTCTTCTTTGGTAGAAACCGTCCAGTTTTCACCATCATCTATCACCTCCTGATCATCTTCCATTTCCACTTCTTTCTTCACCGTTTCCAGAATCGCAGAAATGTCTTCCATTTCATCTGAGGAATCACCTGATACTGATGGTTTAGGAATGAGTTTATCCAGCCCAATCATTTCGGTGATGTTGAAATAGTAAATGAAAAATACGATCAATGAGAAGATCAGGAATAGAATGGTTCCCCAACCCATAAGACTTTCGAACAAGATGGCTAATTCAAACCCGATTCCTCCGCTGATAAATCCCAGTTCTGATATTTCATCCGAACTCAACAGAAAATAGCCGGTAAGAAGACTTACCCACAAAAGGAAAAAAGATGAGAAATAAAATACCCTGACTACAGGAACAAATTCTTTTTCAGTAACGATCCTCAGTCCAACCAGTAAGAGAAACGGTGGAATTAATAAGCTTGCAATCCCAAACCACTTATAGATAAAATAATACGAGGTGTAAGCTCCTAATAAACCCAGCCAGTTTTGAGACTCCAAACCAGACTCCTTTAATGTAGAATTGGCCAATGCCTCGATTACACTTTGATCCGCTTTGCCGGTAAAGAGGTAAGATAGAAAGCTGATCAGAAGAAATATTCCCGCGCTGAGGAAAAAGAAACCCATTGCCAACTGAAACCTCCTGTCCTTCAGAAATGAGAGGTCTAATTCAATTCTTTTTCGGGCCTTCTTTTTGCTTTTAGTTTTGTAGGTGTTTTTTGCCATCCTTAACAATAAGGGGTAAAATTAGGATTTAGTATTTAGAAAAGTAATTTGATGTTATAAAATGTTGATTTACCTGTCCAGTTTAAAGCTGATGGGCACTACCATTCTGGTCTTTACAATTTTTTCTTCATGTTTTCCCGGCACCCACATTTTATTGGTTAATTCGATCACCCTGATGGCTTCTTCGTCACAACCTTCACCTATTCCTCGAATTACTTCAATATCAGAAAGGGTACCATCGTGATTCACCACAAATTGCACAAATACTTTGCCTTCTACTTTTTTCGATGCAGCCCGGTAGGGATATTTCACATTCAGTCCCAGGAATTTATAAAGTTCTTCCTTGCCACCAAAAAAGTAAGGCCACTCCTCTACTTCAGAGTAAACTTCATCGTCAAAATAGAGCTTTTGTGACGCCAGTTGTCCTGCATGGTCCCATTTAGTAATCACCAGCTCTCCCTCCTGGTTCGAAGATATTTCGCTGGCAAGCTGTCCATTGTAGTGGTAGGTTTTGAAGCCTGCCATTTTATTTCCTCTATCGTAGGTACCGTTCACTCTAGGCTGTCCGGTAATATAAAACTCTTTATACTCACCAACCAGAACGGTGGGGTCTACAGTAAGGAATGATGCACTTTTTTTCAACTGGTCATTGAAGACGAAATATTCGGTAATGGTGGTAATGGATTTCCTTGGTTTCACTTTGGCATACTCAGTGACACGATAATAGAATGCACGATCTTCATCCGGCACCCTATTGTCTTCCATGTCGAAAAAAACTTTTTCCTGAGCGAATGTGGTGGTTGGCAGCACCAATAATATGATCGTCAGTAACTTCATTTTTTCAAATTCAGTAGCTTCTTATTTATTCTCCGGATCAGTCCTGGTCCCTCGTATATAAACCCGGTATACAACTGGACCAACTTTGCTCCGGCTTCCATTTTTTCTATCGCATCTTTTGCGGAGTGGATACCTCCTACTCCAATCACCGGGATTTTCCCATTCGATTTTTCAGTAATATACCTGATCACTTCAGTTGACCTTGATTTAACCGGTTTACCACTTAATCCACCAGCTCCAATTTCATTCACTGATTCAGCACTGGTCTTCAAGCCTTCCCGGGAGATAGTCGTATTGGTAGCAATTATCCCATCAAGCGCCACTTCTTCCACAATCTCCACAATGTCATCCAACTGCTCATTGGTCAGATCCGGTGCAATTTTCAGCAATATCGGTTTTGGATGATCAAATTCCTTATTTTTTTCTTTCAACGTGGATAATAACGCCATCAATGGTTCTTTTTCCTGTAACTCCCTGAGATTTGGGGTATTAGGAGAACTTACATTCACCACAAAATAATCCACATAATCATGCAACACCATAAAGGACGCCAAATAATCCTGGGTGGCCAACTCGTTTGCTGTCACCTTATTCTTTCCAATGTTTCCTCCAACAATTACATCGGAGTTCCTTTCCTTCAATCGCTTAATGGCGGCATCAACTCCCTCATTGTTGAATCCCATTCGGTTGATCAGTGCTTTATCGGCTGGTAACCGAAACAATCGGGGTTGTGGATTTCCCGGTTGCCCCTTTGGTGTAAGGGTTCCGATCTCTATGAATCCAAATCCCAGTCCAGCAAACTCATCAATTACCCTGGCATCCTTATCAAAGCCAGCTGCAAGCCCTACGGGATTCCTGAATTTCAACCCAAAGACCTCCGTCTCGAGCTTTGGGGAAGAAACATTGTAAAGCATTTTTAGCATTCCCGGCATTCCGGGCAGCTTAAACACAAATTTAAAAATATTGATCGTAAAATGGTGGGCCTTTTCTGGCGGGATCAGAAAAAGTAAGGGTCTTAACAGCAATTTATACATCGGCGCAAAATTAATAGAATCTGTTAAAAGAGGAACCTTTCACTAACTCCTTGGGTGAAATTCTTTCATCACCTGTTTCAGATAGTCACGATCCAGGTGTGTGTAGATCTCAGTGGTAGTAATAGATTGGTGGCCAAGCATTTCCTGCACTACCCTGAGGTCTGCACCTCCCTCGATCAAATGTGTCGCAAATGAGTGCCTGAAAGTGTGAGGGCTGATGTTTTTTTTCATTCCAATGGACAATGCTAAATTCTTGATTATCGTAAAAATCATCACCCTTGTAAGCTTGGCCCCTCGTCTGTTGAGAAATACATAGTCTTCGTTACCTGGCTTTATCGGTACATGTACCCGCACATGATCCTTATACAGCCTGATATGTTTCAATGCTTGTCTTCCAATAGGTACCAGACGCTCTTTGCTTCCTTTCCCAACCACCCTTAGAAATCCGATATCCTCATGAAGGTTGCTCAATTTCAATTCTACCAGTTCAGATACCCTAAGGCCGGAACTATAAAGCGTTTCCAATATGGCGCGATTTCTTGTTCCTTCCGGTGTTGAGAGATCAATTGCATCCAATAGCTGGTCAATTTCATTGATGTTTAAAGTGTCCGGCAACTTTCTGCCAAGTTTTGGTCCCTCTATCAATGCCATTGGGTCTGATTCCAGATCACCTTCAAAGATCAGGTATTTGTAAAATGCTTTTAATCCACTAATAATCCTGGCTTGTGTATAGGCACTCATTCCCAGTTCGGTAATAAACTCCAAAAAGTCATGTACATGGTGTGCTTGTAGTTGAAGTGGGGTAAGGTCAAGTTTCCTGATTTCTATGAACTGCCGAAGCTTTACGACATCCCGAATATAGGCTTCAATAGAATTGTCGGAAAGTGACCGCTCCAGTTTGAGGTAAGTCTGAAATTGTCTGATGTAAAAATCCCAGGCCATAAAACGAATTTGTGGATACAAATGTATTATTTTTATCGACTTTTAAACTGAATGCTGGATACATGCGACTAATCATTATCAACGGACCTAATTTAAACCTCCTTGGAAAGAGAGAACCTGAGATATATGGCAAAGCTTCTTTTGAAGATTATTTCTCTCAGTTAAAGGGGGATTTTGATGCTGTTGATTTGCATTATTTTCAATCAAACCACGAAGGTGAATTAGTAGATAAGATTCATGAAGTAGGGTTTGAGTTTGACGGAATTATTATCAATGGTGCGGGGTACTCCCATACGTCTGTCGCAATAGCTGATGCACTGGCAGCAGTTACAGCTCCAGCCATTGAAATTCACATCTCAAATGTCTATCAAAGGGAGTCATTCAGACACCATAGTCACCTCACCAAAAACTGTATTGGGATTATATCTGGTCTTGGTCTGGAAGGGTACCGGTATGCGATACAGTATTTCATTAAGAATGAGGAATGAAAACAGTTTCCTTCTATCCTGGCCCCTCCCGAGTATACTCTAAAGTAACAGAATACCTCTATGAAGCTTATATGGAGGGTGTATTGTCCTGGAACCATAGGAGCAAGGAATTCTCAAATATGCTGGAAACCACCCTCGAACTGATGAGGGAAAAACTGCATATTCCTGAGGATTATGAAATAGTATTCTGTTCATCGGCTACTGAATGCTGGGAAATCATTGCGCAATCCCTGACCATCAAAAAAAGCCACCACCTTTATAATGGCGCCTTTGGAGAAAAATGGATGAAGTATACGCAGAAACTTTTGCCTGCCACCACAGGAACAGCATTCGGTATCAATGATGTACTTACCACAGACATTGTTATCGATCAGGATGCTGAAATCATTGCCATAACACAAAATGAAACTTCCAATGGCACCCAGGTCTCGTGCGAATTGATTGAGACTTTCAAAAATGCTCATGAAGACAAGCTGATTGCAGTAGATGCTACCTCCTCAATGGCTGGAATTAAGCTCAATTTTGAAGTGGCGGACGTTTGGTTTGCTTCCGTTCAGAAATGTTTTGGACTACCGGCTGGAATGGCTGTAATGTTATTGTCTCCAAAAGCCGTGAAGGTTGCGGAAGAAATTGACGAATCGGCTCATTACAACAGTCTTAATTTTATCCTTGAAAATTTCAGAAAATACCAGACTCCCTACACTCCTAATGTGATGGATATTTACCTGCTGATGAGAACCATGAAAAATTCAAAAGGAATTGATCATATCGCATCAAAACTGACAGGAAGGCTTAAAGAATACGAGCAGTTTTTCGAGTCATTTGAAGCGTTTGATTTCCTGGTAAGCAACAAGCAGGTTCGTTCCACCACAGTATTGACACTGACCTACAATAATGTGGAAAAATTGAAGGAAGAAGCCATGGAATCCGGCATCCTTCTGGGCAATGGATATGGCGACTGGAAGGATAACACCTTTAGAATAGCCAACTTTCCTGCAATCAAAAAAAGGGCGGTTAAAAAACTTAAAAACTTCTGGCGGTCCAATTTCGATCAGGTGAAGTAGGAAAATAACTATACTTTTGCGGAAAAGAATTGGCTATGTTTAAAATCAAGGAAATACTTTCGGTTTCACTGATCCTGTTTTCTGTAATTGATATCATTGGTAGTATACCCATTATCATTGACCTTCGAAAAAAAGCTGGTCACGTGCAATCGGAAAAAGCAACCCTTGTTTCCGGGATAATTATGGTGATTTTCCTGCTTCTTGGAGAAGGCATTCTAAGTTTGTTTGGTATTGATGTAGGATCATTTGCAGTGGCAGGCGCAATTATTATGTTTCTTTTGGGGATGGAAATGATCCTTGGAATTACCTTGTTCAAGGAAGGAGCCAACGATGGAAGTACAGCATCTATTGTCCCCCTTGCATTCCCCCTGATCGCTGGTGCTGGTACCATGACAACCCTGATCTCACTGAAGGCCGAATTCTCGACCCCCAATATTTTGGTAGGTATTTTTGTCAACCTGATACTGGTTTATGTGGTACTAAAAACCAGTGCCTGGCTGGAAAGAAAAATAGGCAATGGAGGATTCATGATCCTTCGGAAAGTCTTTGGAATCATTCTATTGGCCATTGCCATCAAACTATTCAAAACCAACTTTGTACTTTAATGGTCATTATTTATACAGACGGAGCAGCTAAAGGAAATCCAGGACCCGGAGGTTACGGAACAGTCATGATTGCTACCGTAGGCGGAAAACCATATAGAAAAGAACTTTCAGAAGGGTTCCGAAAAACCACCAACAACAGGATGGAACTACTCGCAGTAATTAAAGGACTTCAGGCTTTAAAACAACCTGGCACTGAAGTGAAAGTTTATTCCGACAGTAAGTACGTGGTGGAGGCAGTTGAAAAGGGCTGGATATGGAATTGGCAAAAACAAGGGTTTAAGAAAAAAGCCAATGTTGATCTTTGGCAGGTGTTCATACCCCTTTACAAAAAACACAAAGTTTCCTTTCAGTGGGTAAAGGGCCATGCTGGTATCCCAGAAAATGAGCGATGCGATCAACTCGCCGTTGCTGCTGCGGAGGGAGCTCAGCTAAAAGTTGACGTGGGTTATGAAAATCAACCACCAATTTCCTAAATGCCCAATAGTTATTTCCAATTCAAGCAATTTCGAATAGAACAGGACCATTGTGCCATGAAGGTGACTACCGAAGGGTGTATTTTAGGGGCTGTTGTTGAATTGGAAGGAAAGTCAAACATTTTAGATATTGGAACAGGCACGGGGCTGCTTAGCTTAATGATGGCTCAGCGATGTGAGGCAGCAATAGATTGCGTGGAAATAGATGCAGATGCAGCAACTCAGGCTAAAATCAATTTTCGAAACAGTCCCTGGTCAGAGCGGATCTCCTTATATGAAACGAGTATCCAAAACTTTGAATCCCCAATAAAATATGATCTGATTGTTTCAAATCCTCCATTCTTCCGGAATCACCTTCCATCCAGTGATGAAAAAAGAAACAAAGCGCTACACGATAACCTCCTGGGTCAGGATGAATTATTAGAAAACATTAACCGGTTACTAGCTGAAACAGGGACTGCTTACATCTTGTATCCGGAACACGAGAGTAAAGCATTTGAAGAAAAACTTTCCCGATTTGGATTGTGCGTTTTAGAGAAGCTAATCATTACCAATCAACCAGGTGGCCGTACATTCCGTGTGATCCAGAAACTTGGCAGGAAAAATAAATCTACCAATGTTGTTCACCTGTCTATTCGTCAGGGACAATCCTATACTGAACAGTTTAAGTCGTTGTTAAAAGACTACTACCTGGCGCTTTAGCCATGAAAAGAAGTCATTGTAACAATGATGTAAAAAACGATCATAAACAATGCGACTGATAAAATGACGGTAGCTCTTTTTTTTCTCTTTTCCCGTTGGGCGGACTCGTAAGCAATATCTTCCTCAAGGCCGATGTAATCCTCTTCCATAACAGCTGAATTAAAAAATGGTGGTTAAAGATTAAAGGTACGAAAAATCAAAAGCCCTGTCAACAACAGGGCTCAATAAGATTATGATTTCTGAACTTCCAACTCGTGTTCATGAAACTCAAATCCCAGGGTTTCCAGTTCTCCCAAGATCGGGTCATAGACTTCTTTCTTTGTAGGAATGTGTACCCCTTTCAAATCAATCTGACCATTAAGAATCATTTTAGCGCCTATGGCAAGAGGCAATCCTACGGTTTTGGACATAGCCGTGTGTATGCTATCCTCACCAATCGCTACCATATCGGATTGAATTTGTCGATGGACACCATTGTCGATGAAGTCGAATTTATGCCACATTACAATCATGTCCTTATCTTCCGGCTTGATGGTCCATTTCTTTTTCAGGATGTGCTCCAGTATTTGCGCTGGCGTTCCTTCCTGAAGACCTACAAGATCATCCTCAAAAACACCCAGCCATTTTAACTTATACATTTCCTCAGACTCCAGGTCCAGGTTGAGGTAGTGCGCAAGTTTCAATTCAACTGAATCATCAGGATTGTATTGCAGGAAGGAATTGATAAACTGACGGTGCGTCATTTCTGTCACACCTTCCATCTGATAGGAATCGTCTGTTGCTCCCAGCTGTACAAAACAATCCCAGGCTTTGCAGAAACCAGGTCTTCTCAATGTTCCTCTATACAGTGTCCGGATCCCATGTAAATTATAGGAATCGAGGTATTTCAGTGAATCACGGTTGGCATAACCTTCAAAATAACCGTGCCCAGGAATATGAATTACTTCTGTTCTTCTGAATAATCTGTGATATGGAATGAATTTGTATCGTCCTTCCTGGATGAATTTAACATTTCCCTGACCAGCAAGCACCACGTTTCTTGGATTCCAGGTGAACTTATATTCCCAGGGGTTGTCATCTTTGGTTGGTGCCAAAAGTCCACCGGTGAAAGTCTCAAAACCAATCAACTCATGTCCCTGTTCCTTGATTTCATCCAGCACCTTCATGGCAGACATGTGATCGATCCCGGGATCCAGTCCCAACTCCATCAATAGCAATGCGCCATTTTTTTCGAATTCAGGTGCAAGCGCCTTGATCTCATCAGACACATATGAAGCAGTCAGCATATTGATCCCTTTGGATGCACATACCCTGGCAACATGTATATGAAAAGAGGCAGGAAGCATAGAAATGACAAGGTCTGCATTGGAAATTACCTCGCCACGTTGTTTTTCATCAAAAATATCAAATGCAATAGCGGAAGCTGATCCCCCCCAATTTGCTTTCTCCTGAGCCAGTGCAAGATCTTTATCAGCGATTGTTACATGCCACTTGTAGGTCTCGGCATTTTTAATGAGGTAATCAATCAGTGATGAACAAGATCTCCCCGCTCCCAAAATCAATATCTGCTTCATGAATAGTCTCTAATGTTGTTTATTTTGTCGGCAATGATAAGAAAAAATAACATAGCTGCCAGTTTCTTAAGATAAATCCTTCTTTACAATGGTAGCATTCGCCTGGGCCGTTGGCAGTATGATCACATCACTCAACAAAACATGTTTGGGAGCCTGCACAATATACCGGATCAAATCGGCAATATCCTCTGCTTTGAGTGGGTCATAACCCTGATATACTGTATCTGCTCTCTGATCGTCACCCTTAAATCTTACCAGCGAAAATTCAGTCTCTACTAATCCGGGGTTTACAGAAGTCACCTTGATACCATACGGATTAAGGTCCATCCTCATTCCATTATTGATGGCATCTACTGCATGTTTGCTGGCGCAATAAACATTTCCATTAGGGTATACTTCTTTCCCGGCAATAGAACCAACATTGACAATATGACCCGTTTTTCTTTCCACCATTCCGGGGATAATTGCTTTACTCACATATAATAAGCCTTTCACATTGATATCGATCATCGCATCCCAGTCATCCACACTTCCTTCATGAATTGGGTCAAGTCCATGAGCATTTCCGGCGTTATTGACCAACACATCAATACTCCTCCACTCTTCAGGGAGTCCTTTCACGGCAGCATCAACGGCTGACTTGTCTCGTACATCAAATATTAATGAATGCACTTGTGTTTTGTCAGACAGCTCAGCTTTTACAGCCTCCAGACGATCCTGTCTGCGACCACAAATGATCAGGTTATAATAAGGCGCTAAATATTGGGCAGTTGCTTCACCAATACCGGATGTAGCCCCTGTAATGAACGCAATTGGTTTATCCATAGTGAAATGCTTTAATTGCCTCAAACCTAAAAAATCATGTCTACATAAATGCGTGAGAAGTCGTATTTATTGTGATAACTTTGAAGCCTTCAAAACAAACAGCCATGAACGTAATTTCCATTGATGACATTAGCAAATCCTTTAACGAACGAATTCTCTTTGAAAATGTGAGTTTTGGTATTGACCAGGGTCAGAAAATTGCCTTACTGGGAGTCAATGGCTGTGGTAAATCAACCCTGCTGAAAATAGCCGCAGGAATTGAAACCGCTGATTCAGGGAACGTATCCATCAATAAAGAAATCAAAGTGAGTTTCCTCACTCAAATGCCAGACCTGGATGAAGAAGCCAACATCATTACTGAAGTATTCAATAGCGATCACCCCCAGGCAACTGCGGTGAGAGACTATCAAAGCCTGCTCACCCTTGCAGAGAAAGACCATACTAAGCAGGAGGCGCTGCAGGAGGCCATGGAAAAAGTAGATAACCTGGGAGCCTGGGATTTTGAAGACAAAGCACGACAAATTCTGGGAAAACTCAACATTCATGATTCGACGGAATTAATCAAAAACCTATCAGGAGGACAAAAAAAACGTGTTGCACTGGCCAAAGTGCTCCTGGAAGAGCCAGATCTTTTGATCCTGGACGAGCCAACCAACCACCTGGACCTGGATGCCATAGAATGGCTTGAAAATCACCTTGCCGCTCAGAACCTGACCATCTTAATGGTCACGCACGACAGGTATTTTCTCGACAGAGTGACCAACCATATCATGGAAATTGACCGTGGACAAGTCTACCGGTACTATGGAAATTATGCTTACTTCCTGGAGAAAAAAGCTGATCGTGAAGAGCGGGAAATGGTAGAGGTGGAGAAGGCTAAAAACCTGATGCGTAAGGAACTGGATTGGATTCGGAGACAACCGAAAGCCAGGGGAACAAAAGCAAAATACCGCGTAGATGCCTTCCATGAATTAAAAGCAAAAGCATCTACCAACCTGAAAAAAGACGAACTGGAAATTAAAACAGGTACTGCCCGGATGGGAAAAAAAATCATTGAAATTGAACATCTGCAATTCAACTTTGGAGACAAAAAGATGGTCAATGATTTTAGCTATGTGTTTAAGAAAAAAGACAGAATAGGAATAGTAGGGAAGAATGGAGCAGGTAAATCAACTTTCCTCAATCTGCTAACCGGTGCGCTTGATGGATATTCCGGAACAATCACTCAAGGACAAAATACCCGATTTGGATATTACTCCCAGGCTGAACTGGTACATACCCAGGAACAAAAGGTAATTGATGTGGTAAAAGAGGTTGCAGAAGTCATCACACTGGATGATGGAAGTACAGTAACAGCCGCACAACTTCTCAACCTATTCCTCTTTGACCCAAAGTCGCAATACAATTTTGTTTACAAACTAAGCGGTGGGGAAAAGAGAAGATTGCAGCTGCTCAAAGTCCTCATGCACAACCCCAATTTCCTGATTCTGGATGAGCCCACCAATGATCTGGACATCATGACGCTCAACATTCTGGAAGATTACCTGGATAAATTTGGGGGCTGCCTGCTCATTGTCTCTCACGATCGCTATTTCATGGATCGGCTGGTAGATCAATTATTTGTTTTTAGAGGTGATGGTGTGATAGATATTTTTAATGGTAACTATACTGACTTTCGTGAAGAGGAAAAACAAAAAGTTCCGGAGATAACCACACCAAAACCCGAAAAAGAGAAAGCTGAAAAGCAAAAATCTCCAAAAGCAGATAAACTTACCTTCAATGAAAAAAGGGAATTTGAATCCCTGGAAACCGAGATTGAAAAGCTGGAAAACCAGAAGGCGGTTCTTATCGAAAAACTAAACTCAGGCACTGGAGATCACGAGGAACTCACTTCCTGGTCGAAAGAAATTGAAGACATCACTGCCACCATTGAAGAAAAGGAAATGCGATGGCTTGAGTTGAGTGAGAGAACATAGCAAAAGTGATTTAAGATTTATAAAACCCTGCTCAGACAAACAGAAACTAAAATCCTGATTTCTCAAATGTGACCAAATCACCTATATTTAGTCCAATAGGAAAAATAAAATTTAAAAATGAGAAAAAACCTATTGACGATTTGTGTGATCTTACCTTTTTTGATTGGATGTAGTTCTACAAAAAATGTATCCAGGGTAGACGACTCTCAACAAATAGACCTTAGTGGACGATGGAATGACACAGATTCACGACTGGTATCCGAAGAAATGGTTCAGGATGCTTTGAGCAGGGACTGGCTGGCCGATTACATTGAGTTTAATGGCTACAAACCAACCGTAATTGTTGGTATTGTTAAAAACAAAAGCAGTGAACACATCAGTGTTGAGACTTTCATCAAAGACATTGAGCGTGAGTTTATCAACTCCGGAAAAGTAAAAATGGTACAAGGTGGTGAAGCCAGAGAACAATTACGTGATGAGCGGGCAGATCAACAGGAATTTGCTGCTTCCAACACCATCAAGAAATGGGGCCTGGAAAAAGGAGCTGATTTCATGCTTCAGGGAACAGTCAATTCAATCACTGATTCCAATACCAAACAAAAAGTAATTTACTATCAGGTAGATATTGAACTAACAGATTTGGAGAGTAACGAAAAAGTCTGGATTGGATCTAAAAAGATCAAAAAAGTAGTGAAGTAATGCCAATTAAGAAGACTATAAAGGTATCCTCTGTTTCACTGGCATTATTGTCAATTGTTATCATAACAAGTTGCGCCACTTACTATGAAAAGAGCATAGTATTCCAGCAAAATTTCGTAGAAGGGGAAATTGATGCAGCCAACAAAACCCTTGACAGGTATAAAAAAGCTGCCAAGGGTAAAGACAGACTACTTTATTTTCTTCAAAAAGGTGTTGTACTTCAGATGTTGGGTCAATATGAGGAAAGTAACAATTACTTTGAAAATGCCTATACCTTCACTGAAGATTACAAGAAAAATGTATCAACCGAAGCAGCGAGCTTTTTAAGCAACCCTACTATAAAACCCTATACCGGAGAAGATCACGAAGTGGTCCTCATACATTATTTCAAGGCACTCAACTACCTGCAATCCAATAGTTACGATGAAGCACTGGTTGAATGCAGGCGGATGAACAACAAACTGAATTTTCTCAATGACAAATACGAAAAGAGAAAAAACCGTTATAAAAGAGATGCTTTTGTGATGAACCTCATGGGAATCATCTATGAAGCGTCAGGGGACATCAACAATGCATTTATTGCCTACAGAAATGCTTATGAAGCGTATGATCAGGATTATGCAGCACATTTTAGCACAGAAATCCCCACACAATTGAAGAAAGATCTGCTCAGGAGTGCCTACCTCAATGGATTCACCGAAGAGCTACGTTATTTCGAACAGAAGTTGGAAATGCGGTACGACCACAAAAAACGAGAGGGCGGTGAACTGGTTTTTTTCTGGCACAATGGTTTAGGTCCCGTGAAAGGCGAATGGAGCATGAACTTTTTTATTGTAAAAGGGCAGGGAGGCGCAGCAATGTTTGTCAATGAAGAATTGGGACTTGCAATACCATTTCCACTTCCATCCAATGGTCAGTCAACCGGTGGCCTGGGAGACCTGAAATTTGTAAGAGTTGCCTTCCCCAAGTACCTGGAAAGAAAACCATACTATCGTACCGCCGAATTAAAAAGTGGCAATTATACCTACCAGCTGGAAATGGCTCAAAACATCAACGAAATTGCCTTCAAGACAATGGAAGACCGAATGATCAGAGAGTTGTCCAATTCCTTAATGAGATTAGCGCTCAAGCAGGCCGCTGAGCAACAGGCAAGGAATAGAAATGAAAACCTGGGGGCATTGGTATCAGTCATCAATGCTGTATCCGAAAAAGCAGACACAAGAAACTGGCAAACACTACCTTATAGTATATCCTATGCCAGAGTGCCTCTGAAAGCCGGCGATAACCAAGTTAAGCTCAATGCTTACTCTCCTCATAAAAGCCGGAGCACCGAACACACCTTTAATTTTGAAGTTCAAAACGGGCAAACTGTATTCCATATCTTCCACTCCCTCGAGAGTATTCCAATAAATCTCGATTACTAGAGCCTGTTTCATCTTGTGAAAATCAATTAACGAGTAATTACTTTGTATTGCAAGGTACTTTGCTTTATATTAGTTAGGTCAAAAAACTCAATTTAAAAAATCAACTCATGAAACAGTGCTTAATCCTTCTGGGATTAGTGAGCATTCTTTTTGCATGCTCCAGCTCAGATAAAAACCTTGACAATTACGTCAACATCCCAGAAAACACTCAATCCGTTCAGAGGCAAATTGTATCCGTTCTTAGTGGCGCATCAATTATTGATCAACGAGGCACGAAACTAAGTAGCAGATCAACCCTAAAACAGCGCAGGATTTGCATTGAATACCTCTCATCAGTCATTGCGCAACTATCACTAAAGCCCGTAACGCATGATTATCTGGCACCAAATACCAATTTCTTTGCTGATTTATTAATTGGCCCCTTCAAAGGAACAAATCTTTACACGGTCCTCCCCTCAACAACCCCATCTGATGAATATGTAATACTGGGTGCTCATTTCGACACTGCGAAAGGTTGTCCTGGAGCCAATGACAATGCGTCCTCCATTGCGTTGCTCTATGGAGTTCTTCGCCAGTTATCAGAAATCCCCGTCAGAAACATGAATGTTATGATCGTTTTCTTTGATCAGGAGGAAGAAGAACTCATTGGCAGCACTGCTTTTGCCCGGTATATATCAAAGGAAAATTTGAATGTTCACTCTGTGCATACGTTCGACCAAAATGGCTGGGATGAGGACGGAGACAAAGCAATTGAAATAGAATTGCCCACCCAATCCTTAGAAAACCTTTACCGAGCCCATTGTAAGAAAATGGGGATACCATTGCATCTCACCAGGGTAAACTCTACCGATCATCATTCATTCAGGGAAGCAGGTTACCCTGCAGTAGGAGTCACTGAGGAATACTTTAATGGAGACAGCACACCTTATAAAGACACGATCAATGATACATTTGATACAATCAATTTTGAGTATCTGACTTCCACCACCAACTTAATTTTTGAAGTTATTAAAGATATAATCACCAGGTCATGATTAATAAAATAAGAAAATCGCACGCATCCTTACACCACATCATTTTGCTTATATGGCTTGGGGCATTTCTAATCAAGGGTATCATTTATTGGTACATTGGAAGTTTGGTACCAATCATGCTCGCAACCATGATTTGTCTCTTGTTTGTCATCAACAGAAACAATCATAAAGCGACGAAAAAATTGATTATATGGTGGGCTATTGTTTTAATTATTTGGGGAATCATCAGACTGTTCATTGGTGCTGCTAATTATTTTGTAAAACCATTAACTGAAAATCATCTGGATGTTCAATTGGGGTTATCAGGCATATTTATCAGCGTTATGGCAATATTTTCAGGGATATATTTCCTCAAAAGGAGAAATCAGTTCTCAATCTTTTCTACTGATCCGGGGACTTAAATCACAGCTGTACAGTTTGCAATCTTGTTACCTAATAATCTTAAAATAGTACAATTATTAAAACAAAAATAGACGGCTGGTTAACCCGCTCTGCCTACACAGTGCCTACACAGTGGCTACACAGTGGCTACACAGTGACCATATACACGTAAATATTACATAAGTACAATTTTTAATTTCCGGGTTATGAACCGCCGGCTCCCTCATTATGAATTTCCAGGAAATACTTCCTGGTGACTTTTTCGGCAACACCATTGACCACCAGCGTCCAGGCCACTCCTAATAAAAATTTGCGTAACTGATCGATTACACATATATTTGTAACCGATCAGTTACAAAATAAAATGAGAAGAGATGTTTACCAGGCAATTGCCGATCCTGTAAGAAGAGAGATCATTGATTTACTTTCAGATTCAGCACTCACAGTGAATGAGGTGGCCAGCCGGTTTGATATCAGTAGACCTGCTATTTCAAAACATTTAAAAATACTTCACGAAAGTGGTTTGATCGTAATAAGTCAGCAAGGCAGAGAGCGGTATTGCCAGATTCAGGCACAAAGCCTGCTTCCGGCATTTATGTGGCTGGAACAATACAAAAGACTCTGGGAGCAGAAAATTGATTCATTTGAGGATTACCTCATGAAGCTAAAGAAACAAAAAGAAGACAATGAATAACAGAACAGTAACCATTCAAAGAACATTTGATGCTCAACTGGAATTAGTCTGGGAAGCCTGGACTCAACCTGAGCATATCGCAAGCTGGTGGAGTCCCAGGGGCATTATCACAAAAATTATAACACATGACTTTACCCCTGGTGGAAAATGGAAATTCCTTATGCCCATGCCAGATGGCAATGAATTTATAGCGGAGGGGGTCTATCTGGAAATCGTGAAATTTCAAAAGATCATTTCCAGGGCTGACTTTAGGCCAATGACGGAAGGCGTTGAAATACAAGCCTTATTCAAAGCTAATGGTGACAAAACAGACTTTACATTTAATGTGGTCCACCCTACTGAAGAATACAAGATTCAACAGGAGAAAATGGGCATACTCAATGGCTGGGGATCTGTTTTTGACCGCTTGGATGAATTATTAAAAACTATAAAAATATAAATCGCTACAACTATGAAAACTATGACATGCAAACAACTGGGAGGTGCCTGTGACCTTGAATTTCATGCAGAAACTTTTGATGAAATGGCTGAAATGAGCAAGAAACATGGGATAGACATGTACCAGAAAGGAGATCCGGCCCACCTGGAAGCAATGAGTGAAATGCAATCACTAATGCAGGACCCTTCTGCCATGCAACAATGGTTTGAAGCCAAAAGAAAGGAGTTTGAGGCATTACCCAACCAATAGCACGGTTTGTAGGAACTGATTCACTGACTTAAACCTCCGCTCTTTCCTTCAAGATTCGATTAAAACCTGAACTATTCTGTGCTTTCAGGGCTTATTTAGGATATCTATTTTTCCTATATCAATTAATCAATGAATCTCACAGAGAATAAAAAGAATGCCATAGCATTTTATCAAATGGCCTATGAAGGTAACCCTCGTGAAGCGGTAGACACATTTGTTGGTTCAGAGTATATTCAACATAATCCCCATGTCGCAAATGGTCCGGACGGTTTTATTCAGTACTTTGAACGAATGCAAAAGGAATACCCGAACAAATCAATCAGATTCCTCCGATGTATTGCGGAAGGCGATTTGGTTGCCCTTCATACACACCAGACCTGGCCGGACAATGATCAATACGTTACAATGGACTTTTTCCGGTTTGATGAGCATGGCAAAATTTGCGAGCACTGGGATGCCATTCAGCAAGTTCCTGATGATGCTGCCAATAAAAATAGTATGTTTTAACCCGATTAATCATATTGCGCAAACGGGTTAATAAAGTAAAAGGCTGACTCAAATACTCCTGAGCCAGCCTTTTTTCTACAAAATCAAATTTATACTATTGCTTTACAAATTTTCTGGTAATCGTTTGACCATCAGGTTTCATTACCCGTAGTAAATAAATTCCTTTTGGCACCTCAGTAAGATCAATCTCAACGGAGGCTCTTCCTTGTGAATACGCTCGTCTCATCAAAACTCCAGACAGCCCATAAACTTCAATCAATTCATTTTCTGCTCCTAAACCTTCCAGCTTGATCAAACTGGAAGCCGGATTTGGATACAGGTTAAATGCTGACACCTGATCTGAAGCCAGTTCGTTTTCCACACCGCCTCTGGTATTTGCACCTGGGTTGATTATTGTCACCTCCTCAAATTCTGCTGAAGACAGCACTCCGTTGTTCCTGGAAGTAACCGCAAGTCCTACATAAACCGAAGAGCCCATATTAACTGATCTGCTGCCTATGTGTTGCCAGTTACCATTGGTATCAGAAACGTAAGCAGTAAAACTATTACCACTTCTCACGATGCGAATGTATTCCGGAGTTTGAATACTATAATAACCTTTTCCTTTAGCTGCGCCTCCAAACGTGTTTCTATATTCTAGCTGAACCTGAGTGCCAGTAAGCAATGGATTTGACACTACAGTAGTCATCGCAAATTTCGATTTTGCGTCCATTGATTCTCTTATCATCACTGCCGCTTTTGCTTCACGATGAGTATTCTGCAAACTATTGACTCTTGCAATGATCTCTCCGTCTCCCTGCATTTGTTGATGCAAGAAGAAGAAAGAATCAGATTTACCGCCGATTCTGCTCCCTGAACCAGCCAATTCAAAAGCATCATCCATGTAGCAAATAGTACCAGCTGCCGCTACATTTCCAATGTCTGAACCAGACCATGGCTGTGGAGCGTCCATACAATAAGAAAAATCCTGAACAATACTCGCTACTCCGGACCCGATAAATGTTCCAGTATAGGCATAATAGTTATCATTAGCATTTACTTCTGTGACAACTCCATCCAATTGGAAGTTTACTGGTCTGTCTGTTGCAGCATTCATTTTATTGCCATCCACTTTTATTGGTATCAGGGTTATAGGGTTCTGAAAAGCTGTTAACTCCTGATTGGTAAAATACAATGTCAAATCGTAAGTTGCCTGTTGGTTTTCCACATCAATCGAGAATGCCTTTGATGGCCTGGCTGTATTAATGTGGTCAAACAACTGAAAGCTTGAGCCCTCTTCGATTACACTTAAAGTGACACAGCCCAGGTCCGACGAAGCATTATCAATTCTACCAATTAATCCCTGGTCACTTTCGCTTACAAAATAGATCGTTGAACCACTGTGAACCTGGGTGGTGGCTACTTCTCCCTGCTCTGTTTCAATACCGCCAGGTATAGCAGATACCGAAACATTGTCAATAGCAAAACTGAACTGTGTCCCGGCATTGGTATCATTGTACCATCTCCAGGCCAGATAAAAGGCTTGACCGTCCAGCGCATTGATGACTTGCGTAAAGGTTCCACTGGCAGTATTTGCCGCCAATGGGCCTTCCCCATAAAATTGTTGTACCGATGTGTAATGAGTACCATCCAGTGAGTACATGAACTCTCCATAGTCATAAATCACAGAAGCATCCAGCACATCAGTCTCCCCTCCTGCTTCCCAATCGAAGCTTATCGTGACATCACTGGTACCTCCAGCCTGGATCAGTGGAGTTCTTAATATCGTGTTGGTAGGAGAATTCTGATCGTAAAAAGGAATATTCGAAATCCCATCACTGATGTATGCCCTACCCTCAGCGGATAAATCTCCGTTGAATCGCCATACATTATTGCCCGGAGAAACCATACTCACTTCCCAATTTGAAGGAGCACCCTCCGAAGAAAATGATTCGCTTAAAAGGCTTATTGATCCACTACCAGTATGAGGTATAAAGTCATTATCGACAATCAGATATTCCTGCTGATGAAACTCGCCATTATGAACAAATGACAATGATATCGTTTCCGTGGACTCCATGACCACATCGTCATAAACAATCAACTGAATCGTCTGGTTGCCGGAACCACTAAAAGTCACGCTGGAAGCAGAGAGATCAAAATCTACACCTTCCTGCGCTGAGCTACCTGCGGTACTCAAAGTAATTGTCGCAGAAGGACTGACATCTACACCAGTGATCACGATATTGAACACATTGAAATCTTCGCATCCATTGATAGCATTCTGTTCCCTGAGAACACCGGGATTACCATCATTAAACGTAATTGAATTAGGATCTCCCAATGTATATTGATCCCCGATATCCACTGCATACCAGGCATTGGTCGTGTGAATTTCCTCCTGAGATCCCACTCCATAGAGCGACTGTGCCACAAAGATCGAAACATCACGCATTTCGTGGTAGGTAGCATTGGGAGTAAGTAAGGTTTCAGATAAATATGCAATTGCTGATGCTTTATCAAAACCAAGTCCACTCAGATGATATGAATTACCCGCATCTGTTAGCTCATCTTCTACAGATTGTTTGTTTAAACCTGGTGATAATGGCTGACCACTACCAACAACCATGAGGTAATACCATTTGTTCAACACACCACTATTGGTATGCACTCCGCATTGATCATTGGCTAAAGTAGGCGAACAGTCCTGACTGATCCAGTTCTCTCCATCATATGAGTCAGGATCACCCTCTGCTTTCGGGTCATCCATCCAGCGCAGTGCCCTGGAAGCTGGTGAACCTGCAGGGAGCCCTCCATCTCTTTCATCAATTTGTTCTCCAATACCCCAGACATCATATTCCAGCGAGCCATCAATTTCTGATAACACGTAAGCTTCAACAGCAGCCGCCCAAATGTCAGAAAAACCCTCGTTCATTGCACCAGACTCGTTCTGATACACCAGGTCTGAAGTGTATTCACACACACCATGTCCTATTTCATGGGAGCACACGTCCATAGAGGTAAGTGGCGCAAAAGAACCATCAGGATTGGTTCCTCCCTGGTAACTACCATCCCCATAAGTCATTGCCTGACCATTCCAAAACGCATTATCATATGCGTCTCCAAAGTGGACATAATTGTAAACTTTCGTTCCCTGATCATCATAACTGGATCGATTATGAACATTCTTCCAGTAGTCAAGCACTACTTCTGCTCCCCAGTGAGCATCCAGGGCAATATCATCGTTTCGCGATTCATTGGCCAGCGGATAAGGATTGGTTGCAGAAAACTCATCTTTTCTATGTTCAGATGCATCCCAGCTATTGTCAGCTGTTTCTGGATTAAGAATATCTCCATCTCCATCGGCTATCGGAACAGAAGCTGCCGATATGAGTTGACTATAAATAACTAATGGTACCGGTGGCGCCAACCCTTCGTAGGACCTGGTTTCATTTTCGATTCCGGAAGGTGTCACTCCATTAAGTACCCAGTTACCATTACCATCAAGAGACGTATCAAAATTGCGTCTTCCAGCATATCTTGTATCTCCTGATGCCGTGGTGGTTCTGGATTTTTCCTTGATTTCTCTTTCTAAATCCTCCGCACCATGCTCTCCGGCATGTTTAATAATCGCATCTACCAGCAATACTTCACCTGTGGTGGCATCAATATAGATGTCGTCCCGTGAAATTGGTTCGGCCGCATATACATTAAATTTGTAAGCAAGCGATACGTCAACTGCTGCTGTTTGGTAATTGTCCACAAAAACCAATTCACCAGAAGGGTAAAGCTCATCGTAAGCCACCTGCAATTCGGGAGAACTTCCTAGTTCCTGCACATATTCCCAGGCGTACTTGCTGGCCCCTATATGGTTCAGTGCATGTTGGAGGGCTGTCGCTTCGTCAATGGTCGGCAAGGAAGATAATGACGGATTCAGGTTATAATATTCCGCTGCGATTCCAATTACCTGCCCTTTGTTTGAAATAACCTTGAAAGCTCCATGCTCCACTTTTATTCCATTCATATACTGCTGTAGCTTATCAATCTGAAATCCTCTGGTGTTTGTTGAAGATTCGCTAACAAGATCTACTTCAGTCCCAAATCCGAGGACATCCGCTAAAAAAGTAGCAGCATCACTTACCTGCATTGCTGATGATGAATTGATTTTAATCAAAGATGGCGTGCCTCTGTTAACATCCATCTGGTAGGCTATGACCCTTTGGTCACCTGATAAATTGCTCTCAATTTCCTGTGTGGTTAATTGCGCATAACTGTTCAATGTCCCCAAAAAGCACACAATGGCTCCCTGGAAGACCCTTTTCCATAGTAATCTAATCATAGGTTAGGTTAATTAATTGTATTTATTAAATAGGTAATTGCAATTTATAAATACTTTTAAAATTGTTCAAAATTTTATGTAGGCACAATTGCCTAATTACCAAATATTAATCTGCATGCATAATTTTTTACATACATATATGTAGATACACACCAAATTAATATTACATAAATTCTGTTTTAGCGAATTTTATTTTTTGGAATGGCCTTGAAACTTTATTTCATATCGTTTCACCTGAAATGGCTCTTTAGGAAGATTTTTTTGAAAAAAAATTACTTCCGGTTGTGTTCAATTCCAGAAAACTGAAGATTCTTTCATTCAGACCTGGGCCAATCAATATATCCAACATTACTTATTTAGAAATATATCCTACAAATTTGACCCTTTAAACAAAAGAAGTAAATGAAACGCATATTAATAATTGCAATTACTATCCTTATCAACGTGGGTTGTGATCAAATTTCCAAAAAGGTGGTTAGGGTAAAAATTGAAAGCAACGAACGGATCGAGGTACTGGGAGATTTATTCATTCTTACAAAAGTAGAAAACAAAGGCGCATTCCTGGGCATGTGGTCGCAATTACCAGAATATTTGCGGGTCATTTTGCTATCAGTTCTTCCCACCCTGGCGGTGCTTTGGTTTATCATATACCTGATAAGGGACAAAAAAATGTCAATCCCAATGGTAGTTGGAGTGTCCTTTATGCTTGGTGGAGGTATTGGGAATTTGTATGACAGGATCGTGTACGGATCAGTTACTGATTTTATGCACATAGACCTGGGGTTTACTCAAACAGGCATCTTCAATGCAGCGGATGTATCGATAATGGTTGGTGGTTTTTTTGTCCTACTACTGTACATTATGGATCGCAGAAAGCTCTCTTCAAAAACACAGGATATTTAAAAAGAAAGGTGGATCCAAAGAATCCACCTTATTCATCAACCATCTGTCTAAATATTGGCCACCGGGCGGTGGCCTTCTAAACTATCTGTGGTAAAATTAATAAATCATTAGCTATTGACCAACTCCGATCAGTTGCGCAATCGATTTTATTTGAAAAGAATTAGCGATTGACATTGCTTCATTTTCTGAAAAACCCATTGTTTCTATTGTAATCAGTGAATTTGACACAGGTATCTGAAACACAAAGGTTTCCACTTCTTCTTCTTTATCTTCAAACAAAGATTTATACCCATCCAATTTGATCACTTTCTGGTTTCCTCCCGACATAGTTGCAATTAACGGGTTGGTAAGGGCTGTATTGACCATTGCGAGGAAAGGAGAATCAGTGATTACCTGGATGTTAACACCTTTTTCCTCTCCCGGGTAATCTCTTTCCACAAAGATCCCGGCAATGCCAGCACCACCTGTCACATTATCGTTGTTCTGGTCAGCGGTGAGGCCATTCACTTCACCTGGCAAGAGTTTAAGTATTTCCTGTCCGATTATTTTATCCAATTCGGCAAGCGATTGTTCCAATGCAAACCGGGCTTCTTCATGATTTCCACCATTGTAGGCTGTCCTGGCTTCATTCAGCTTACTTTCCAATTCCTGAGCAGTAAGATTCAATCCGATAAATGTCACTGCAAGTAATACGATGATCTTTTTCATTATTGTTCCCCCAGAATTTGTTTAAACTTATTGATATCGAACAGTGCTGCTATTCTTTCTGCTTCCGATTCCTCATAGATCTCATTCAATTCAAGTAAGAACAGAGAAGACTGTCCAAATGGAATTGCCACTTTCATCCCATTGGATTCATATTCCATCACCGCCCTGTAATCTCCAATTCGTGTGACCTTTACATCGTCAGAGCTTGTATAGGCTGCATTGGAAAGCATCATATTATAACCAGAAAGCATGGCAGTATTATTCACTATCTGCGCCTGGGCCCATCGGTTTTCGTCATCATATTCTCTTGATATACTCAAACCCACAAATCCCACGCCTGATGAATAGATGTTGTCATTCTCAGAAATCATAGGCAGGCCACCCAGATCATCCGGCATGGCATCTAATATCTTTTCACCCAATTCATACTCGATCCCGATGATAGCCTGTTGGATGGCGAAACGGGTACCGGAATAATCCCGGCTGGAGAATGAGGATTGGGCCTCATCAATATTCTTTTCAACATCCGGAGGAGTCATTTTCCTCTGACCTCTGTCTCCTGATCCGTTATTGGAAGTATTGGTTTCATTGGAAGGATAGTTGGTTCCAGAATCATTACCATTGCTTCCTCCTCTGTCTTTTTCAAACAATCCATCAATGGTCTCGTTTCCTTTTTGCTTCAACTTCTCCTTGGCTTTTTGAAGTAGTCTGTTTTGTGCATTGAGGCTGTCCGACACGCCAAACAGCACCAGGGTCAATGCTCCCGCTATCAAATATGTTTTCATGTTGGTTGTATTAATCGCTTAAAGTTAATCATAATTACAAACCCACAAGATTGATTCAAACTTATCGTTCATATTTTATGAAATGGATAATTGTGTTATGTGTAAGCTTCTATGGAACATGTCTTGCCCAACCAAAAACGATCCATGTATTTGTGGCTTTATGTGACAACACCAACCAAGGTATATTGCCTGTACCGGAACTAATTGGAAACGGCCAGGATCCTCGAAATAATTTGTACTGGGGCGCGCTCTATGGCGTGAAGACCTATTTTAAACAAAGCAAACAATGGGACTATATTGGTAAACTGGATTCACCAAAACCATATGTTCTGGAAAGAATTCTATTCAAACACCGTACTCAGGATGTTTACCTGCTGGCTGATGCTTATGACGGGTATTATATCAGGAATGCTACCAGAGATTTCATGAGTGCCAGTAGCGGAAAATTCCAGACAAACATTGCTCACGGTGAAAAGGTTTTAAGTTTTGGGGGCCATTCAAATATCATCACCTATATCGGACATAATGGGTTAATGGATTTCTATCTGGAAGAATCTTTCAAAAGTACATCGGACAAAACACGTGAAACTATTATTCTTGCCTGCATGAGTAAAAGCTATTTCAGTGACAGGATAAAGGAGGCTGGTGCTACCCCATTGCTATGGACCACCGGATATATGGCACCTGAGGCGTATACTTTGGAATGGGCGCTCAATGCATGGGTTGAAAACAAGACCTCCCAGGAAATCCGGCAAAAAGCGGCTGAAGCCTACCATCATTATCAAAAATGTGGTGTGAATGGTGCGAAAAGGTTGTTGGTCACCGGGTATTAAATGCGGTCCAATACTTTCTTAATCAGTGCATCAATCGCACGATTGGGATTTTTGGAGAATGTCTTTCGGCTTCTGTTGGCAAGAATGGCATTCAGGCTGATCATTTCATGTCCCATCATTTGAGATAAGGCATAATACCCGGCAGTTTCCATTTCAAAATTGGTCAGCCAGAACCCTTTGTGATGAAACAATACAAGCTTATCGATCAAATCGGGGTATCGGATATTATTCCGCACTACTCTTCCTTGTGGCGCATAGAATCCCGGAGAAGTAATGGTATTCCCTACCACCATTCCTTCCCCGAATTTCTTCATCAAGGCACTTGATCCCTGAATAACATATGGTTTAAAAGGGAAACCTACCTCCTCGTGAATTTTGGTTGCAATCTCATCTTCTAACTTTCCATTCTCAAAATTGTAGAACATCATCAGTGTATCCAGGCCAACAGCATATTCTGAGACCAAATGACTGCCCACCTTTATGTCCTCCTGAATGCTTCCTGATGTCCCAACTCTAATAATATTGAGAGTTGTCTTCTTCTCCTTAATTTCTCTGGATTTCAAATCCACATTAACCAAAGCGTCGAGTTCGGTGAGTAAAACCTCCACATTATCAGTACCCATGCCTGTGCTGATGACAGTGATCCGCTTACCTTTATAATAACCTGTGTGAGTAATGAACTCCCTGCGGTTCATCTCAAACTCCACTTTGTCGAAAAAACTACTGATGCGATGTACCCTGGTCGGGTCACCCACAGTAATAATATCCGTGGAAATGTTTTCAGGTTTTAGGTTCAGGTGATAAACACTTCCATCCGGATTTAAGATTAGGTCAGTTTCAGAGATCCTGGGCATTTAGATTGTATGTTATTCGGTATATTTTCGTTTCCAACCCTTGTATGGATTGTAACCATTGCTTTCTTTCGAATAATAGCCTGTTCCGTTATATGGTCTGGTATCAGGGTTGTTCATACATTCTTCAGAGCAACACCCATTGTAAATTTCTGCGCCTTCCTCCGACATAGGAACATGAATATTGCAATGAGGATTTGCACAATTCACCATTCTGTCCGATGGTTTACCTGTCACATAGCATCTTGAAACCACTGTTGGATTCACCTTATTCACATCCTGTACTACACGATTATCAAACACATAGCATTTCCCTTCAAAATCCTCACCTTCGGCTTCCAGACCATATTTTATTATTCCTCCATGTAGCTGGTAAACATTGTCAAAACCCTGTTCTAACAAATAGGCACTTGCCTTCTCACACTTAATCCCTCCAGTACAGTAAGTTATGACCTTTTTGTCTTTAAACTGCTCTAATTCTTTAATTTTCGATGGGAAATCCCTGAAATTTTCAATATCCAATGTCACCGCATTCTTAAATCGCCCCACATTATGCTCGTAGTTTGACCTAACATCAAGGATCACCACATCCTCAGGGTTTTCTTTCAGGATTTTACGAAATTCTTCAGGCTCAACATATTCACCTGTTTTTTTAGTAGGATCAATATGCCTTAATCCTGAGTGAACAATTTCAGGTTTTACACGGACATGCAACTTGGCAAAGGCGTGATCATCAGATTGATCCACCTTAAACTCACAATGGTTAAAGCGTCCATCGGAGTAGATATAATCCATGTATTTCTGAGTGTCCTCCGGGGCTCCTGAAACCGTACCGTTCAACCCTTCATGCGAGATGATTATTCGCCCTTTGAGGTTATTTTCCAGACAAAAAAGATGATGTTGTTCCCTATACTCTTCAGGGTTCTCAATTTTTGAATAGCAGTAATAAAGTAATATGTTGTATCTCATAATTCTAAACTTTCGCCCAGTTTCATGCTGGGTGTTTTTTGTAATAGTTTTTAGTTCTTTGTTCTTAGTATTTGTTGTGTTGTCGAGATTTTGATCCTGTGATATTATTTCTTGACAGCTACTGCCGGGTTACCGAAAACGGTTTCTCCATCTTCTACATTGCTTATTACAACTGAACCTGCACCAACCCTCGCGTTCTTTCCTATTTTTACTCCTGAAACAATCGTCACGCCTGATCCTATGAAACTTCCTTCTCCTACTTCCACCTCACTATTTAATACGGATCCTGCTCCAATTTGCACGTAATCTCCCACTTGCACTCCATGATCCAATACTGCTCTTGAGTGGATGAGACAGTGACTTTTCACTTCGGTTTCAGCACCTAAAAAAGCACCGGCATTGATGAAATTCCCATGACCAATATGTGCAGTTTTGCTGATCGTAGCTTTGGCATGTACAGCGTTTGCTGGCATCACTTTTCTTCGATCATTCAGCATCTTAACCTGCTTCTTGCGCTCCTCATTATTATCTGTAGCTACAAAGGCTTCACACTTTTTTCCAATCAGCTTTAGAAATCCATCGTCCGTTGGATCTCCTAACACTGAAACTTCCCCAACCTCCTTATTGTGCATATCCTTGTCTTCGCTGAGAAAACCATACACTTCTATTTCATGGCTGTGAAAAATTTCCATGGCCGCCTTAGCTACTCCATTAAATCCAAATATGATTACCGGGTTCTTCATTTAAATCTCAAAATTTTGGACCGCAAATTTAGACATTATTGAGACAAGATGAAAAGCACACCAGCCACACATGCTCCAACATGTTTCTTAATTCTGGTTAAATTGCTCTTATATGAAGAAAATAATATTGTTTTACCTTGTGTTTTTACTATTCTCCTGTAGTCATAAAGACATCATACAAGACTTTATGGAAATAAAAGCTTCAATAAATTCGGCAGACACCTATGAATACGAATTGAGTAAGGGAATTCCAACAGAAGGCGGGTACTCCATACACTCTGATGCCAAAAATGCTGATAGAAGTGAAATCATATTTGCAGGAGGAATGAAATACATTTATGTACCAAAGAATGGCTTCAAAGGAATAGATGAAGTCATTATCCGCAACTGCATTAGTGCCGGAGGTCCTGATTGCGTAAAGATTGACTATATCAAGATTATCATTTCTGTGGAGTGACCCAACTACTACTTGAATAGCTTCTCCATCGCATTCTTCAATTCGTCAAGAGCTTTTGCAAAATGTGGTTTGGCTTCATCCCACTTGTCTTTGCCTTTGTCTTTGTAGTCCTTGAAGTCGTCTTCCAGTGTGTCTTTTTTGGCTTTGAGTTCCTGGATTTTTTCCTCGAGATCATCGCGAATATCATCCTTGGCATCTTTAGCTTCATGGATGAGCTGATCTATTTTTTTTCCTAATTCAGTAAGGATACTCTCTACCTGACCTTTGTTTTCTGTACTCATGACAATGGAATTATGATTGCAGATTAATTTAGTACATAAAAACAATAATTCTTAGCCAAACCGTTCAATATCTGCGCCAAGTGCTTTTAATCTTTTATCAATGAATTGATATCCCCTGTCAATCTGCTCTACATTATGGATGGTGCTCTCTCCTTCGGCAGACAAGGCAGCAATTAATAGAGAAACTCCTGCCCGAATATCCGGTGAAGTCATTTGTATGCCACGTAGAGGGAATTTTCTATCCAACCCAATTACGGTGGCTCTATGTGGATCACACAGGATGATTTGTGCGCCCATATCGATCAGTTTATCCACAAAGAACAATCTGCTTTCAAACATTTTTTGATGGATCAGCACGGTTCCTTTGGCCTGGGTGGCAGTCACTAATGCGATACTAAGTAAATCCGGAGTAAACCCTGGCCAGATGGCATCCGCTATGGTTAAGATTGATCCATCAATAAAGGATTCAATCTCGTAGTGTTTTTGTTCAGGAATATAAATATCATCCCCTTTGAATTCCATTTTTATTCCCAGCCTCCTGAAAGTATCCGGGATCAACCCTAACTGATCAATTCTGGCATCTTTTATGGTAATGGCAGATTGTGTCATTGCCGCCATCCCGATGAAACTACCTATTTCAATCATATCAGGCAGCATAGTGTGTTCGGTACCTCCAAGTGCCTCCACTCCCTCTATTTTCAGTAGGTTGGACCCTATCCCTTCAATTTTTGCACCCATGCGTACCAACATCTTACATAGCTGTTGAATGTAAGGTTCGCATGCAGCATTGTATATAGTGGTGGTGCCTTCTGCCAATGAGGCTGCCATGATAATGTTGGCCGTACCTGTTACAGAAGCTTCATCCAGGTGCATGTAGGTACCTGCCAGTTTTTTAGCTTCCACGGTGTAGAAACTTGCTTTAGAAGAATACTTGAACTTAGCGCCAAGTTTCTCAAATCCAGTAAAATGGGTATCTACTCTTCTTCTTCCTATCTTGTCCCCTCCGGGTTTAGGCATTTTCCCTTTTCCGAAACGACCCAAAAGAGGCCCAAGGATCATAATGGAACCCCTTAATGAGGCCGCCTTGTCTCTGAAGTCTTCGGTTTCCAAAAAGTCCAGATTGATGTCTTTGGCAGTGAATCTCATGGATTCCTCTCCGGTTTTTTCAATCTGCACCCCAAAATCCGCCAGTAGCTCAATCAGCTTATTGACATCTCGGATGTTTGGGATTTTTTTAATATGAACAGGTTCCTGAGTTAGTAGTACTGCAGAAATGATTTGAAGAGCCTCATTTTTTGCTCCCTGCGGAACAATTTCACCTTTCAATTTGGCCCCTCCTCTTACTCGGAAGGATGACATTTAGTTTCTTCTTCTTTTTTGGTTGTTACTTCTTCTCTTTCGGTTTCTGTTTTTGTGGTCTTTGTTGCTTGTAGTACTATCTACGATGTTTTTCTTAATGCCCTGAACTTCAAATAATCCAAGTTCCTTCACCTTTTCAGGATCAATCGTAAGCTTGCCCTTGGATAATTCCTTGATGTTTTGGATGATCAGGTCATCATCAATGTTGTCTTTATTCCAAACGTTGAAGAAGGTTTTCATGAGCTTGCCAATGTGCACAATGCCAGCTTCCTTTTCTTCGGGATCTTCCGCTTCTATGGCTTTTTGTACCATTAACTCCATGTTTCTGCCATAATGCTTATAGCGAATATTGTTGGAGTTGTATTTTACGATATCGGGCTTTCTTCCCAGTATAGTTTTATCTGGAATTGGGTATGGGCTTTCTACATCCAGTTCAAAATTGGAAATAATGAATAAGTCGTCCCAAACTTTCTGTTCGTATTCTGCTCCTTCTTTAATGTTTGGATTGATTTGTTTCATCAGTCCTACAAGGGTTGCAGCTTGTCTGTTTCGAGTCTCTTTGTCCTCGATTGTCAATATGTGGTCCACTAATTTCTGGACATTCCTTCCGTATTCTCTCAATTTTAGTTCGACTTTATCAGTATTATACTCCATCTCTGTTTGCAGACATTTTGGGCTAAGTTAAATGAAATTAACATTCTTTAGGAAATTAGCCGCCAATTTCTACCCTACAACCGCAATACATTTCAATTCAATGGCTATTGGGGTCGGTAGCGCATTCACTTCTACCGTAGTTCTACATGGTTGATTTGAAGCGAAATATTCGGCATAAATCCTGTTGTACGTGGTAAAATCATCTTTCATATTGGTCAGAAAGACCGTTACATCAATCAGGTCATCCCAGCTGGCTCCTGAGGCCTCCAGTATGGACCGTACATTGTTAAAAACAGAATGACATTGGGCTTCTATGTCATAACTAATGATGTTGCCCTCATCATCCAACTCTACTCCGGGGATTTTTTTGGTCCCTTTCTCACGCGGACCTACTCCCGATAAAAACAGCAATTCGCCTACCTGTCGGGCGTGTGGATACAATCCTACTGGTTCCGGGGCTTTATCGGCATTAAATACACTCATTGGGTTAGTGGTTTTTGTAATACAATTCTTTTTCTCTTGTCTTTTGGCGAATCAATGACCGCAATAATCTCAAATCCATATTTAATTGAAAAGATTAACATGGATTTATGCTCATTTAATGTTTTAAACTCCAGGGCATGATAACCTTCTCTTCGGCACCATTCCTCCATTTCTTCCAATAGCAACTTTGCCGCTCCTAAATGACGATAATCTGGTAAAACTCCACCCATCCAACTATAAAATTTCCCCGAACTGGGTTCTCTTTCATAGCCACATTTAAAACCAACGGGCTTTTGGTTGGCTTCCGCTATTAAAATTAAATGCTTTGTTTGTAACCTGTGCTCGTATTCCTTCTTTTGGTGAGGATTACGAAACTCTGGTATCTGGTTACCAAGTTTCACTATCTCCTCTATCGATCCTTGCCGGACATTGATCATTTATTCATCAAGTCTTCAATTTCTTCAGCATGAATAGGGATATTTCTCATCAGATTTTGATGACCATCCTCTGTAACCAGGATATTGTCCTCCAGTCGAATACCAATTCCCTCTTCTCTGATGTAAATACCTGGCTCCACAGTAAATACATTGCCAGCTTTTATTTCATGATGAAAACTCCCAACATCATGAACATCCAGCCCCAGGTGGTGCGAGGTTCCATGCATAAAATATTTCTTGTAAGCAGGCCAGTTGGGATCCTGATTTTTGATGTCTGTTTTGTCGATCAATCCTAGTTCCACCAATTCACTTTCCATGATCTTACCTACTTCCTTATGATATTCCGTAATGGTTGTACCCGGCCTAAGTATCTCTGTTGCTTTGGTTTTAACTCTCAATACCGCATTATACACATCCAGTTGGCGGGTACTGAAGCGACCCCCTACCGGAATCGTTCTGGTCATGTCAGCATTGTAATTGGCATATTCGGCTCCCACATCCATTAACAACAGGTCACCATCTTTACATTGTTGGTTGTTGTCAATATAATGCAACACACAAGCACTGGCACCTGACGCGATGATAGGAGAATAGGCAAAACCTCTTGATCGATTGATCAGAAATTCATGCATATATTCTGCCTCAATCTCGTATTCCCATACACCCGGTTTAACTGCCTCCAATATTCTTCGAAATCCTTTTTCAGTAATATCACAGGCGTGTTGGATCATATCCACTTCTCTTTTGGATTTCACCATTCGAAGCTCCATCAGGATAGGAAATGATCGTTCGTAATGATGTAGTGGATAGTTTTCTTTGCTCCATTTATAAAACCGATCAGTGCGTGTTTCAACTTCATTTGCACTTCTAATATGCTCGTCAAGATCAATGTACAGATTGTCGGATTCTGCCATTACCAATGTCAGTGTCTTCTCAAATTCGCTTAGCCATTTTACCTGCTGAATGCCAGATATTTCAGTGGCCTCTTTTTTAGTGAATT
The DNA here is from genome assembly GCA_965243755.1 of Cyclobacteriaceae bacterium. Lineage (GTDB taxonomy): Bacteria > Bacteroidota > Bacteroidia > Cytophagales > Cyclobacteriaceae > JANSWY01. Next base: position 175,223 of record CBDEVW010000004.1, on the reverse strand, counting down.
TGTGCCCTTCCCAGATGGCGATTTCCTCACTGGTTTCCTTCACAAAAAGCACTTCTCTGAGATTGGGATCAGGAAAATCCGGAGCTAATAAGAGTATGGATTCTTCCTGGTCTATTCCCGACAAATAGAGCAGATCACTGTTTTGTTTAAATGGCATTGTACCATCTCCATTAGTAGGCATAATATCGTTGGAGTGAAATACTGCCACCGATTTGGGTTTCAATCGCTCAACAAAATTCTTTCTGTTCAGTGTAAATAATTCCGCTCCTATCGGTCTATACTTCATATTTTGATTCTGGATTAATGTGTTAACAAACTCAATATACTACTTGAGGTCACAATTTTATAATAAATTCGTTGAATAGTCTCAATTTCGCAGGTATGAGATTTTGCATCATCGCTTTTCTTTTAGGATTAACCGTAGGAGTACATGCTCAAAGTGTGGAAAAATACTGGGTCTATCTCAATAATGAGGTCACTAAAGATCAATTTATCAGGCAACTGGATACTGTTGAAACAACACCCTCATTCTATTCCAACTGGCTCCATGCGCTGGTGGTTTTCATTGAAACAAACGCGATTAGCAACATCAAACAGCTCCCCGGAGTAGCAAGTGTTGCTCCTGTGAGGTCTTTGGTTGCATATTCAAACCAACTGGACATAGCTAAATTAGGTTTTGCGTTAGAGCAGATCAATGGCCATGCATTTATCGAGGCTGGTTTAAACGGAAAAGGAGTAAAAATTGGGATTATAGATGGTGGATTTCTTGCCGCCAATGAACACCCCAGCCTTAGCAGGTACTTTAAAGACAGCCTGGTAAAGGCCTATAAAGATTACCTCACGCCGGAAGCAACACCCTATGAAGGCAACCAATACCTGGATGACCAGCACGGCACGGATGTTTGGGAAATGATTGGTGGTTTCAATACTGAAAAACAAGTGCAATTTGGATTGGCAACACACGCTTCAATTTACCTGGCCAGAACTGATCACGGCGGAAGTGAGAGAAGGATCGAGGAAGACTACTTTGTGCAGGCATTGGAATGGCTGGATAGCTGTGGTGTCAGGTTGGTGAATGCCTCGGTGGGATATACTTTCGGCTATGACAACCCCAATGAAAATTACAACCCCGAACAAATGGATGGCTCCACGGCCATTGCAAAAGCTTGCCAGTATGCAGCGACTCAAAGGGGGATGTTGATCGTAGTAGCTGCTGGCAATGAAGGTGATGTTCCTCAATGGAAAATCATCAATACTCCGGCAGATGCAAAAGACGTGCTGGCAGTAGGGTCATGCAAACTCAACCTGCTAGACAAAATGAGTTATAGCTCAGAAGGCCCTGAATTTCTTCCTTACCTCAAACCAGAAATCAGTTGTTTTGCCAGCCGGGGCACATCATTTTCTACACCTTTGATCACTGGATTGGCAGCCGCCATCTGGCAATATGACACTACATTAACTAACCACGAAGTAAAACAACTCATCCTGGAATCTGGAAACCTTTTCCCCTATGGCAATAATCATGTGGGTCATGGTGTTCCCGATTGCGAAAAAATTTTACAACGTTTGAAAACCGACAACCCCATTCCCAATACCATTCCATTATTAAAACCATCGGCAAACAAAGTAACCATTGAAATAGAAGAAGGTGAATACAATATAGTGGTTTATCATAAAATCAATGACTGGTATGTTGTTGAAAAGGAACTGTTTGAGTTTAGGGGTGATAATGTCAAAATAAGAAGGTTTCTTAAAGTGCCGAAATCAACCGTCATTGTCGGAAATAACATCTGGGAGATCAGTTGGCCCTAATGGAAGTACCACTCTTCCACTTATAATCCCATTTCCAATAAATCAAAAACCAGGTCACTTCTTTTGAGGTATAACTCATCAGACCGTTGAGATTTTATTGAACCCAGTTATGCAATAGAATTTTACTACAAGAACAAATCCTACCGCATAATCCGGATTGAATTATCGTAAAAAACTAACAGTTGTTAGTTAAAATATTATTTCACTAATATATTTGTCTGCTTTCACATGATGTTGATGAAGTCGAAACGGGAGATTATAAAAGATTGTGCAGCCCGCCTTTTTAGGAAGAAAGGCTACAAAGCTACTTCCATGAGAGATATTGCTCAGGAGGTGGGTATGGAAGCTGCCAGTTTGTACAATCACATTTCATCCAAACAGGAAATTTTTCAGGAACTCTTAATGTCCATGGCCCGGCTATTTACCCAGGGTATGGCAGATATCAACAGTTCCTCACATCGATCTATCGTAAAACTGGAGAAACTCATCAGTATGCATGTGCGGTTTGCTATTGACTATACTGATTCCATTTCATTGATCACCAATGAGTGGGTCCATTTGGAAGGTGAGGCGCTTCAGGAATTTACGCAGTTGAGAGATCAGTACGAAAAACAATTTGAACTGATCATCGAAGATTGCATCAAAGATGGTGATTTCTCCCCTATTGATCCGGAAATTGCACTTTTCTCCATCCTGTCAACATTGCGATGGTTATACTCATGGTATAGCAGACAAAAAAACATTAATGCAGTAGAACTGGAGAAAGAAATGATCCATTGCCTGATCGATGGATTAAGAAAAAGGTAATCGTTAATCCATTCATTTGAAGTCAATTAAGCAAGGAATTTAAGATAATATTTGACCTTTTAACTAACAATTGTTAGTTTTAAGCAAACGTTTGTTAGCACCCGAAAATGGAGAATAAATTTTATCAACTGAAGGTTAAAGAAATTTTCAAAACAACCCCGGATTGCTCGGTAATTACATTTGAGTTAAACAATGGGGAAAAAGAAGCTTTCAAATTCACACAAGGCCAGCATCTAACGCTAAAGGCCCAGATCGATAATGAGGAAGTCAGAAGAAATTACTCCATTTGTTCAAGTCCGCTGGACAACAAATTGAGTGTGGGTATCAAGAAGATCCCTAATGGCAAGTTTTCCACTTTTGCCAACACTTCGCTAAAAGTGGGAGATATTTTGGAAGTAATGCCTCCACACGGTAGTTTCAACAAAACGATAGAACCAGAAGCCGCGAAAAACTATGTAGCATTTGCTGCAGGAAGTGGAATTACTCCCATTTTATCCATCATCAAAACACACCTTGCTGAAGAACCAAACTGCACCTTCACATTGTTCTATATCAATAAAAATGCAGGATCGGTAATACTTAAAGAAGAGATTGAGGCATTAAAGAATATACACCTTGATCGTTTCAGAATCTATCATTTTCTAACGAGAGAGATCAGGGACATAGCATTATTTGATGGCAGAATAGATCGTGAAAAGCTGGAGATCATTTACAGTACATTGCTCGACCTTGAAAATGTTGATGACACCTTCATTTGTGGTCCGGAAGACATGATTTTCCTAATCAGAGACTTCCTGACTGAGAAAGGATTTGATACTCATAAAATTCACTTTGAGCTCTTCAATACCAGTGGTAAAAAGTATGTTCAAAGTGAAGAGGTAAAAGCACATAGCGGGGAAATCTGCAATGTGGTAGTTCAGGAAGGTGGCAAAAAATTCCAGTTCGATCTGGAAATTGGTGACACCAACATTCTGGATGGAGCACTTGGCCAGGCTGCCGACCTTCCATTTGCCTGTAAAGGTGGCGTTTGCTGTACGTGCAAAGCAAAATTGATTGAAGGCAAAGTAGAAATGATCAATAACTACGCCCTGGAGGAAGACGAGGTGGAAGATGGATACATCCTGACCTGCCAGGCTATTCCACTCACGGAAAAAGTAGTGGTTGATTTTGATGTTTAAGAATGGAATTTAGGGGTGGCTTCCCCGATTAAAAATAATTTGAAATTATAAGATAGAACCCTCCAGCATATTGGACTTCTATCTTCCAACTTCAAAAAATATGTCAGAAAAAGAAATAATTAATTTAGAGGAGCAGTTTCAGGCAAAGATTGACCGAGGAGAGAATATCGAGCCTAAGGACTGGATGCCTGAGAAATATAGAAAGACGCACATTCGTCAGATCTCTCAGCATGCGCACTCCGAGATTGTTGGAATGCTACCGGAAGGTAACTGGATCACACGTGCGCCGAGCCTCAGAAGAAAAGTAGCGCTGTTGGCTAAGGTTCAGGATGAAGCTGGTCACGGGCTATATCTTTATAGTGCTACGGAAACATTGGGCATTTCAAGAGACGAGTTGCTGGAGCAACTACATTCCGGCAAAGCCAAATATTCGAGTATTTTCAACTATCCCGCCATTACCTGGGCAGACATGGGTGCGATCGGATGGCTGGTAGACGGTGCAGCCATCATGAATCAGGTGATGCTTACCAGAACTTCATACGGACCATATGCACGTGCCATGGTTCGGATATGCAAAGAGGAAAGCTTCCACCAAAGACAGGGTTACGAAATTATGCTAACACTTTGTCGCGGTACGGAGGTTCAGAAAGAAATGGCCCAGGATGCACTCAACAGATGGTGGTGGCCTTCCCTGATGATGTTTGGCCCTACAGATGAAGCATCTACCCATACGGAGCAATCCATGAAATGGAAAATCAAGAGAAAGACCAACGACGAATTGCGTCAACAATTTATTGACCAAACCGTACCTCAGGCCGAGTTTCTGGGATTAAAAATTCCTGATGAGAAATTGAAATGGAACGAAGAAAGGGGTCACTATGATTTTGGTGAAATCGACTGGGATGAATTCTGGAGAGTAGTAAAAGGTCACGGTCCGTGCAATAAAGAAAGGATCAACGCCAGAAAAACGGCCTACGAAAAAGGTGCGTGGGTTCGCGATGCAGCTGTTGCGCATGCAGAAAAGAAAGCAAAAAGATCACTTAAAGAAGCAGTATAGACATGAATAAGAATTGGCCATTATTTGAAGTTTTCATTAGAAGTAAAAACGGCTTGGAGCACAGACATGTAGGTAGTCTGCACGCTGCTGATGCTACCATGGCAATCGAAAATGCAAGGGATGTTTATACCAGGAGAATGGAAGGTGTAAGTATCTGGGTAGTTGAATCCAAACACATTACTGCTTCCAACCCGGAAGAAGCTGGTGAAATTTTTGAACCAGCTGCAGACAAGGTGTACAGACACCCCACATTTTACGATCTACCCGATGAGGTAAAACATATATAATCAGGAAGCTCAAAAATGATGAAAGACAAACTTTACGAATACATTCTTCAATTGAGTGACAACAGCATGATCCTTGGACACAGGCTATCTGAGTTGTGTGGACATGGACCAAGTCTGGAAACAGACATTGCGCTTACCAACATCTCCCTTGATTTGTACGGACAAACAAGAAGTTACTGTCAATATGCAGCAAAGGTCAGGGGCGAAAACTTCACGGAAGATTCCGTTGCATTTCTTCGTTCTGAGAGGGAATACAAAAATGTATTGTTGGTGGAGCAACCTAATACTGATTTTGCTCATGTGATCCTCAGACAATTTTTATATGATGCTTACCACTTGCCATTGTTGCAACAATTACAGCATAGCAAGGATGAGACGATTGCAGCAATCGCTGGTAAATCAATTAAGGAAGTAAGTTATCATCACAGGTTTTCATCTGAATGGGTGAAAAGATTGGGAGATGGCACTGAAGAAAGTCATCAGCGAATGCAGGATGCCCTGGATCACTTATGGGCATATGCTGGTGAATTGTTTGAAGTATCTGAAACAGAAAAATGGGCATTAAGTGAAGGAATTGGTGCTGATCTGCAAACTGTAAAAGCGCAGTATGATGCAGACATCAATTCAGTTTTGGCTGATGCTACACTTGTGATCCCTGATTATGATCCTTACCAACAGGGAGGAAAATCCGGGATTCATTCTGAGCATATGGGGTATATCTTAACAGAATTACAATACATGCAACGTGCATATCCCAATATGACCTGGTAAATTATTATGAATTAATTGGCAATTGACAATAGATAAACAACCCAAATGATGATCAAAGTAGACAAACAAATACAGGAAATTCTGGCATCCGTATCGGATCCGGAAATTCCTGTATTGTCTATTTTGGACATGGGCATTGTAAAAGCAGTGCAAAACAAAGGAGACCACTGGCTGATTACCATTACTCCTACCTATTCAGGATGCCCCGCAATGGATGCCATCGAAGAAGACATTGTTAAGGCCTTCCAACAACATCATCTGGAAGCCAAAGTGGAAACGGTACTTTCTCCGGCCTGGAGCTCTGCATGGATTTCTGAAGAAGGCAAGCAAAAACTAGCGCAATACGGCATTGCCCCGCCGATGGATGAAACCATGGATAAAAAGGCATTGATACACGGCGAAAGAATAGTCAAGTGTCCACAATGCAGTAGCACCAACACCGAGATGGTTAGCCAATTTGGTTCTACAGCTTGCAAGGCCTTGTTCAAATGTCACGATTGCCTGGAACCTTTTGATTACTTTAAATGCATATAAACGACTCAATGGAGCCTATTATTTTTACCAAAGAATCTGGAATAGCCACCATCAAACTTAACAGACCAAAGGCGTTCAATAGTGTTACGAGAGAACTGGCCTTAAAATTTCAAAACGCCCTTGATGACTGTGCAAGCGACAAAGATATCCGCTGTGTTGTCATTACAGGTGAAGGTAAGGCATTTTGTGCCGGTCAGGACCTGGTAGAAGTCACATCACCTGAAGCCATGCCTGGTTTCAAATCAATATTGGAAGAACATTACGCGCCAATCATCAGAAAAATTCGTGGACTGATGAAACCCGTAATAGCAAGAGTAAATGGAGTAGCTGCAGGCGCAGGAGCCAACATAGCACTAGCGTGCGACATTGTGATTGCTCATGAAAACGCCAGTTTCATTCAGGCATTTAGTGGAATTGGATTGATACCTGACAGTGCAGGCACCTATTTTCTGCCCCGACTGGTAGGCTTCCAAAAAGCCACAGCCCTTGCCATGTTAGGGGATAAAGTTACCGCCAAAGAAGCTGAATCCATGGGCATGATCTATAAGTATTTCCCTGAAGACTCCTTCGATGATGAGGTAAGTAAAATTGCTAACAGGATGTCAAAGATGCCAACTCAGGGACTGGCTTATACCAAGGAAGCATTCAATGAGTCTCTGAACAATAACCTGGAGCAGCAACTGGAAGTTGAAAACAGGCTTCAGATTGCAGCAAGTGAAACAGAAGACTATTCTGAAGGAGTAAAAGCATTTTTAGAAAAGAGAAAACCAGTATTTAAAGGTAAATAACATGAATATAGCAGGTGTTATTGGATCCGGAACAATGGGGCAAGGTATTGCCCAGATAGCTGCAACGGCAGGTTGGAAAGTCATTGTATACGACAACAACCCTTCTGCCATTCAGGATAGTCAGGAAAAAATTGAGAAAGTACTGAGCAGGTTGGTGGAGAAAGGCAAAATTGATTCGGCTAAAAAAGATGATATCTCAAACAACATTTCATATGCCTCAGACATAAAGGACCTGAAAGATTGTGAGCTGGTCATAGAAGCGATTATTGAAAACCTTGACATCAAAAGAGCAGTGTTTGAAGAGATAGATCGCAATGTCTCCAAAGACTGTATCATCGCCTCCAATACTTCCTCACTTTCTATTGCTTCCCTGGCCTCAGCAGTAAGCAATCCTGAAAGATTTATTGGCATCCATTTTTTTAACCCCGTGCCATTAATGAAGTTGGCTGAGATCATCCCAGGTATCCAGACGAGCAGGTCTACCACCGAAAAGGCGAAAGCAATCATCGGTGGATGGGGCAAATTAACGGTCATCGCAAAGGACACACCAGGGTTCATCGTCAACCGAGTAGCCAGACCATTCTATGGAGAAGCGCTAAGAATTTATGACGAAGGAATCGCAGATATGGCCACCATAGATTGGGCCATGAAAGAAATCGGCGGGTTCCGAATGGGTCCGTTTGAACTGATGGATTTTATTGGTAATGACATTAATTACACCGTTACTGAAACGGTCTTTAACGCCTTTTTCGGTGATCCAAGATACAGGCCATCATTTACCCAAAAAAGAATGATGGAAGCCGGTCTTCTTGGAAGAAAAACAGGAATCGGTTATTACGATTACAGTGACGGGGCTGCTAAGCCAGAACCAGATACGGACGAAATGCATGGTCATCTTATTGTTGATCGCATAGTAACGATGCTGATCAATGAAGCAGCAGATGCCTTACATTATGGCATAGCATCCAGGGATGACATAGATACTGCCATGACCACAGGGGTGAATTATCCGAAAGGACTACTCAAGTGGGCAGACGAAATCGGAATACAAAGATGTGTTTCATTACTGGACAATCTGTTCGATCGATACCACGAGGAGAGATACCGATGTAGTCCGCTGCTACGTGATATGGCGGCAGAACATGCACTATTTTATCAGGAGGAATCTATTAATTCATGAAAGCAAAACAGGTATACGATAAAATGATGGAAAAGGACTTCTTCAGTCAATGGATGGGAGTAGAACTGGTGACCATTGAAGAAGGTACCTGTATTTTAAGGATGCAAGTGAAGAAAGAAATGCTGAATGGTTTTGGTATTTTACATGGAGGAGTGTCTTTCGCTTTTGCGGATAGTGCTTTCGCCTTTGCATCTAATTCTTATGGCAGACTCAGCGTCTCCATGAATGCCAACATGACCTATTCCAAACAAGCCCGTGAGGGGGATACTTTAATAGCAAAAGCCACTGAACTCGTGAAAGGTAATAAATCAGGCACTTATGATGTGGAAGTGACCAACCAAAATAGTGGTGAGGTAGTGGCATTGTTTAGAGGAACAGTGTACAGAACAAGCAGTGAAGTGAAATAAACGAGATCAACAAACAACATTAAAAGGATAAAAAACTTGAAAGACGCATTTATAATCGACGGAATCAGAACACCTATTGGCAAGTTTAAAGGTTCGCTTTCTACGGTGAGGACAGATGACTTAGGGGCACTGGTCATTAAAGAGGTTACCAGCAGAAATCCCAATATTCCGCTTGAGGCTTATGACGATGTTATCATGGGTTGTGCGAACCAGGCTGGTGAAGACAACAGAAATGTAGCCAGAATGTCGTTGTTGCTTGCGGGGCTACCCTTCACTGTACCAGGTGAAACAGTCAACCGACTTTGCTCTTCTGGACTTTCTGCTATCATCCAGGCGAATAGGGCGATCAAAGCAGGAGATGGAGACCTCTTCATTACCGGAGGAGTAGAAAATATGACAAGAGGCCCATGGGTGATCTCAAAAGCAAGTAGTGCATTCGGACAGGATTCCAAAATGTATGATTCCAGCTTTGGATGGCGATTTGTGAACCAGAGAATGCACGAATTGTATGGCACAGAAGGAATGGGTGAAACTGCTGAAAATCTTGTGGATCAATACAAGATCAGTAGAGAAGACCAGGATCACTTCGCATTAAGGTCCCAACAAAAAGCAGGTAATGCTGAACATGAAGGAAGGCTCGCAAAAGAAATTGTTCCTGTTCAGATCCCTCAAAGAAAAGCTGACCCTATCATCTTTAATCATGATGAGTTTATCAAGCCTCATACAACGGTAGAAGGTCTTTCAAAATTGAGGGGTGCCTTTCGCAAAGAAGGCGGAACGGTGACCGCTGGAAATAGTAGCGGTTTAAACGATGGTGCTGCAGCAACCATCATTGCCTCCTCTGATGCAGTAGCGAAATACGACCTGAAACCAATGGCGAAAATTTTAAGCTCTGCGGTAGTCGGTGTGGAGCCAAGAATAATGGGTATCGGGCCTGTTGGAGCATCAAACAAAGCCCTGGAAAAAGCAGGACTTACCATGGCTGACATGGATGTGATTGAATTGAATGAAGCCTTTGCCGCACAAAGTCTTGCCTGCATCAGGGAATGGGGATTAGCGGATGACGACCCCAGAATTAACCCTAATGGAGGAGCCATCGCTATAGGCCACCCACTGGGAATGACAGGAGCGCGCATCATGTATAGTGCGGCCCTTGAGCTTACATTGAGAGATAAGCGCTATGCTTTGGTGACCATGTGTGTGGGTGTTGGGCAGGGTTATGCTGCTGTAATTGAGAAAGTGTAATAAAAGATACTAGTTCAGGCCAGTGCCTGACACAAAAAACGACCTGAAAATGAATAAACTAGGAAATTACGTACACGGTGAATGGGTAGTTGGTGCCGATGATGGCCAGCCTGTTTACAATGCAGTCAATGGTGAAGTAATCCACCATGCTTCGACTGCAGGATTGGATTTTGCTAAAATTCTGGACTATGGAAGAAGAACAGGTGGTCCGGCACTTAGAAAAATGACATTCCAGGAAAGAGGGCTAATGCTGAAAAAACTGGCCCTTCACCTTACAAGAAAAAAAGAAGAATTTTATAAAATCAGCTATCAGACCGGAGCAACCAAAATTGATAGCTGGATTGACATAGAAGGTGGCTTTGGTAATTTATTTGCCAATGCATCCCTCAGAAGAGTTTTCCCAAATCAATCTTTTCATGTTGATGGTGCTCCTATAGATCTTTCACGTGGTGGAAAGTTTATGGGACATCACATCATGGTACCAAAGGAAGGCGTTGCGATACATATCAATGCGTTCAATTTCCCGGTATGGGGAATGTTGGAAAAATGTGCAGTCAACTGGATGGCAGGCGTACCTGCTGTGGTGAAACCGGCAACAGCCACTTCCTATCTTACAGAAGCGGTGGTACGGGAGATCATAGCGTCAGGTATTCTTCCGGAAGGCTCCCTGCAATTGATCTGTGGGTCAGCAAGAAACATTTTGGATGCAGTTGAATCGCAGGACGTAGTAACCTTTACTGGTTCGGCTAGCACCGGAAGAATGCTGAAAGCCAATGAACGGATCATCAATGAAGCAGTGCCTTTCAACATGGAAGCAGATTCTCTCAACTGCTCGGTACTGGGTGAAGATGCGGTACCCGGCACTCCGGAATTTGACCTTTTCATCAAAGAGGTTAAAAAAGAAATGACCGTAAAATGCGGACAAAAATGTACGGCGATAAGAAGGATCATTGTTCCTGAAAAATTAGTGGAAGACGTACAGATTGCTCTTGGAAAAGCATTACAAAAAACAGTCATTGGTAATCCTGCCAATAAGGATGTAAGAATGGGAGCTCTTGCCAGTAAAGATCAGGTCATGGAAGTACGTGATCGCGTAAAAGAACTGGCAGCCACCGCTGAAATTGTCTATGGAAACCTTGATAAAGTAGATGTCCTGGACGCTGATGCTGAGAAAGGAGCATTCCTTAGTCCCATCCTGTTACTTGAAAAAAATCCTCATAAAAATGTGGCCGTCCATGAGGTGGAAGCATTTGGTCCGGTAAGTACGATAGTACCTTACAAGGATTTATCCGATGCAATTGACCTGGCCAAAATGGGGAAAGGATCACTTTGTTGTTCGATTGCTACATTTGATAAAGACATTGCCAGAGAATTTGTAGTCGGTGCAGCCAGCCATCACGGTAGAATTCTGGTACTTGACAGAGAAGATGCAAAATTCAGCACCGGACATGGATCGCCCCTACCTACATTGATCCACGGTGGTCCTGGAAGAGCAGGTGGTGGAGAAGAAATGGGTGGTGTCCGGGGAGTTGAACATTATCTGCAAAGATGTGCCATCCAGGGAACTCCAAGTACCATCACAGCTGTTACCGGCATCTATCAACAAGGCGCAGATTACATTGAGTCTGAAAAACATCCTTTCGCTTATCATTTCGAGGACATACAGCCTGGCATGTCATTATTGACGCATAAAAGGACAGTTACAGATTCAGACATCATCAATTTTGCGAATCTTACCTGGGACCATTTTTATGCCCATACGGATATTACGTCATTACAAGGCACCATTTTTGAAAAGCGGGCGGCACACGGTTATTTTATCCTGGCGGCAGCTGCCGGATTGTTTGTTTACCCAAATAAAGGTCCTGTTAGCGCAAATTATGGTTTGGACGAAATCAGGTTCCTGAAACCGATCTATCACAACGATACCATTCAGGTCAGGCTGACCTGTAAAGAAAAAGTTGATCGTGACAGCAAAGGCAAAGAACATCCATCGGGTGTTGTGAAATGGTTTGTAGAAGTATATGATCAGGAAGAGGAACTAGCTGCCATGGGTACCATTCTCACGCTGGTTCAAAAAAAATCTCCATTTGTTCCATTCAATAGAAAGAATCTTGAAAAGCTTTTAGGAAGAATATCAGATGACGCTAAAAACAGATGGGGAATAATGGGACCTCAACACATGGTTGAGCACCTGGAGTGGTCCATGCAAATGGCCATGGGTAAGATTGAAACGACTGTAGTAACCCCTGAAGAAAAACTGGAAAAATACCAGGACTCTCTGTGGAACTACTACCCAATGCCAGAAACTTACCCTCATCCGGATTTGAAAAAAGGTGAAACTGAGGATCTTAGATTCGGTAGTCTTGCAGAAGCAAAAGAAGCACTTTTGGCTGCTTATGACGAATATCAGCAATACTATAAGGAGAATCCTGATGCTGTTCATAATAACTCAGTGTTTGGTCCACTTGACAAGGAGCACTGGGATTTGTTGCACACGAAGCACATCCATCATCATTTTGACGCATTTAATCTAATCAAAGAAGAAGATATCAATGGCTGAAGTAAAAGAACAGGAAGCATACGTTAGCCTGGAAAGGCAAGGAGGAGTAGGAACCATCACTTTCTTTCATCCATCCCATAATTCATTACCTAGTGGTGTACTGGCCAAATTGGCCCAAACCATCACTGAAGCAGGTAATGACCCTAATGTGGAAGTGATTGTGTTAAAAAGTGGAGGTGACCGTACTTTTTGTGCAGGAGCAAGCTTCAACGAGTTGATCCAAATTGAAGACTTTGAGACCGGCAAGAAGTTTTTCATGGGCTTTGCCAATGTCATAAACGCCTGCAGAAAGTGCCCTAAACTCATTATTGGAAGAGTTCAGGGTAAAGCTGTAGGTGGAGGAGTTGGTGTGGCCTCAGCGGTAGATTACTGCTTTGCCACCAAATTTGCTGCTGTCAAGCTGAGCGAACTACAAGTGGGTATAGGTCCGTTTGTGGTAGGCCCGGCGGTTCAGCGGAAAGTTGGTCTTTCAGCATTTTCGGAACTGACCATTAATGCCAGTGAGTTTCAGACGGCAGAGTGGGCCAAAGAAAAAGGTTTGTATTTCCACCTGAGTGAATCGGCTGAAGAGATGGATAAAGCCATTGCAGCACTTGCAGAAAAACTGGTGAATACTAACCCGGAAGCAAGAAAACAAATAAAACAAATACTCTGGGAAGGCTGTGAAAACTGGGACCAATTACTGGAAGAAAGAGCCGGAATGAGCGGTAAACTTGTCCTTTCCGAGTATACAAAAAAGGTTTTAGAGAAGTATAGGTAATTTTTAGTTATTGGAGCGGTTAGGGCAAGATTCTAAAACATAGATTCAAAATTCTAAACCCAAGATCCAAGATTCTAAATCCAAGATTCAAGATTCTAAACCCAAGATTCTAAACCCAAGATTCAAACACAAATGATCTACGAGTACAAAGGATTCATACCAGTAATACATGAGAGTGCATTTGTTCATCCGTTGGCAGCCGTTACTGGAAATGTGACCATTGGCAAAGACGTTTACATTGGTCCGGGTGCGGCAATCAGGGGTGATTGGGGAGGCATTGAAATTGCTGATGGGTGCAATGTACAGGAAAACTGCACTATCCATATGTTTCCTGGAGTGACAGTCCGACTTGAAAAGGGGGCACATATTGGTCATGGGGCAATTATTCATGGCGCGCACATTGGAGAAAATGCCATGATCGGCATGAATGCGGTGATCATGGATGACGTAGTAATTGGAAAAGAATCAATAGTTGGTGCCCTGGCTTTTGTAAAAGCTGGCGAGCAAATCCCCGAGAGAAGCCTTGTAGTCGGGAACCCGGCCAAGGTGTTGAAGCAGGTCAGTGATGATATGATCAACTGGAAAACAAAAGGTACAGCGCTGTATCAAAAGCTACCTTCTGAACTTCATGAAACCCTGAAGGAAGTAGAACCACTACGTGAACCACCGAAGTTCAGACCAAAACAGGAAACACTATACAAAACCTGGAATGAGATAGTATCTAAGGACACAAATGGTATTAAAGAAGCAGAACCTGAAAACTAAGCACTCGGAACTAACTCCGATTTTTAGTAAATTATAAAGAGAATAGACAACAAAGGATCAGTATAAATCCTGAACGAATAGTAAAACAACCCATATTATGATTACTGATAAAGTTCATGTGAGTAAGAAAGTAATGAAGGAGGCATTTCAGTTGATGTGTACGGCCAAAAGCCAGGCTGAGGTGTATGAGGAGAATTTTAAAATCACGTCTAAGTATGTGCATGCCACCAGTAGAGGACATGAGGCCATACAGTTGGCAGTGGGGATGCAATTGCTCCCTCAGGACTTTGCCTTCCCATATTATCGTGACGACAGCATGTTACTGGGAATGGGAGTAACACCGTATGAGCTTATGCTTCAATTATTGGGAAAAAGAGAAGATCCGTTTTCGGGTGGCAGAACCTATTATTCGCACCCTAGCCTTAGAGACGATCACAGGCCTAAGATTCCACACCAGAGTAGTGCCACAGGAATGCAGGCTATTCCGGCAACCGGCGTTGGACTGGGCTTGCAATACACAGAAAAACTGGGTTTCAATAAAGACTATGATGGCAAAAACCCTGTAGTTGTTTGTTCATTGGGAGATGCCTGCGTGACCGAAGGTGAAGTTGCTGAAGCATTTCAGATGGCCGCATTGAAGCAGCTTCCGGTGTTGTATGTAGTTCAGGACAATGAGTGGGACATCTCAGCTCATGTAGACGAAGTGCGTGCACAAAATGCCTATGAATACATTCAGGGATTCAAGGGCATAGAAGCTGTGAGCATAGACGGAACGGATTTCGCAGAGTGTTACAACACAGTAAAAGAAGCACTTAAATACATCAGAAAACGCAGAGAGCCATTTCTAATCCATGCTACCTGCCCGCTACTCAATCATC
Organism: Cyclobacteriaceae bacterium; assembly: GCA_965243755.1. Classification (GTDB taxonomy): domain Bacteria; phylum Bacteroidota; class Bacteroidia; order Cytophagales; family Cyclobacteriaceae; genus JANSWY01. Next base: position 160,191 of record CBDEVW010000004.1, on the reverse strand, counting down.
ATACCAGCGGAGTGAGAATGGAGTTTTACAGGGACGACCTTGAAGAAGCAAGGAAGAACGATCCTTATCCAAAAATGAAAATGGCCATGTTGGAGGCCGGATTTGAGCCGGAAGAAATTGCGAAAATCGAAAAAGACGTGGAGAAGAAAGTCTATGAAGCCTATAAGCAGGCTCACATGGCTGATGATCCTACTCCTGAAGACCTCTTTACCCACGATTTTGTACCAACTCCCATCACTGAAGAGACCGGCACCCGGGTACCAGAAAAGGGAAATGGTGGCGCCTCAGAAGAAGTGGTGATGGTAGATTGTGCGCTTCATGCCATTGAGGAACTGATGAAAGACCATAAAGAATGCCTCTTGTATGGACAGGATGTGGGGATGAGACTGGGAGGTGTTTTCAGGGAAGCTGCTAACCTGGCAAAGAAATTTGGTAGCGACAGGGTATTCAACACTCCGATTCAGGAAGCATTTATCATTGGTTCTACAGTAGGTATGTCTGCCGTCGGTTTAAAGCCTTTTGTGGAAGTTCAGTTTGCAGACTACATCTGGCCAGGGTTGAATCAGTTGTTTACTGAGGTTTCCAGATCGTGTTATCTATCCAACGGCAAATGGCCCGTAAGTATGGTATTGCGAGTACCCATTGGCGCCTATGGAAGTGGAGGACCTTATCACTCAAGTAGCGTAGAATCCGTGGTTACCAATATCAAAGGCATAAAAATTGCCTATCCGAGCAATGGCGCTGATCTTAAGGGATTACTCAAAGCCGCCTACCACGATCCTAATCCAGTAGTCATTTTTGAACACAAGGGATTGTATTGGAGCAAGGTTCCAGGGACAAAAACGGCCAAAGTCATTGAACCTGCCGAGGACTACATTTTACCTCTTGGCAAAGGGGCGATTACATTGGCAGCTGACGAAGAAAAAGTAGCCTCTGGTGAGAGTCTTACTGTAGTGACTTATGGAATGGGCGTTCACTGGGCACTTAATGCTGCAAACAATTACCCGGGACAAGTAGAAATAGTGGACCTGAGATCACTGTATCCTCTGGATGAAGCATTGATCTTTGAGTCTGTACGAAAAAACAACAAGTGCCTGGTATTAACAGAAGAGCCCGTTAACAACACCTTTGCCAGGAGTCTTGCCGGTCTCATTAGTGAAAATTGCTTTACTGATCTCGATGCTCCGGTAATGGTCATGGGAGCAGAAAATATGCCTGCCATACCACTTAACAGCACTTTGGAAGCCACCATGTTGCCCAATGCCGATAAAGTGAGTAAAAAGATTGGGGAGTTATTGGGATGGTAAAAATATTTATTGGTGCCATCATTCAATATGATGGCACCAGTAATTCAGAATTGTTGTACTGCTCTCTCAATCACTTCATCCACCCCACTCAACAAATCCTCCCTCCTATTTTTCACTAAGATATCTGGTACCAGACCAATTCCTTCATGGCTAATCCCATCGGCATCACGCCAGTCTCCAATACTGAGTGAATAACCCCAACCATTGGGTAATTCCCGGTTTATCTGGTTGGAAAATGCGCCAGCAGTAGTATCTCCTACAAAAGTCACATTGGGAAGGACTTTCATGGCCAGGCAAAATGTCTCACGCGCACTAATGGTAAACCTATGCGTCAGTACAACGACCGGCCTTAGAAATTGAGTCTTCCCTTCAGGTTTTACAAACCAGGTGACCGGTTCGGTAAATTCCGTTCTGCCAGGACCATTCCTTACTTTTGTTATCATGTAAGGCCTTTTCTGATCAGTGAACCTACCGGCGATATACTGCCCAGCCACATCTTCTCCTCCATAACCTCCCCTTACATCAATGATTAACCCTTCTGCCTCTTCAAAGTATTCAAGTAACTCATCCATTGGCGCTTCAAACCATCTGGCAAGATCTGAAAACCCTTCGATGTGAATGTATCCTACTTCATCAGTCAACCAACCATAAGTAAAGAAATCACCTGTAAAATGAGCCTGTTGCAGGTAATTGTTCCTGATGACTTCTAAACTAAAATCATTCATGGTATCAAGCGAGCCATAGGTCCCACCCTGATACACTGGCAACCCGGACCCCACAGGCACCAACGCCACATGACTGTCCTGAAAAGGCGCTAAAATATCTACAAGAAGATCATATAACTCCTTTTCGGATTGTACTGATTTTGCCCGTTCAATATTGCTGTTGTAAACTGAATCCCAGTCAATACCTTTCAATGGGAACATGCCATACTTGCGGTCAAACTCTTCCCACAACGACTTGAAATTTTGCTCAGCTGTATTTTCTGGCGCATCACCCAATAACAGATCGTCACAGGCCAAACATAGGAGTCCCAACAGTGCTACATAAAATATTTTCTTCATGATTTAAATTCTTGATAAGGTGACGGACAATTCATTATAGTAAGCATTGAAATCCCGAGGCTTTTCGTAATGCATCCAACCAAAGGAATATCGGCATCCCAATTTCCAGTTTTCACCAAACGGCATAACATATCCCACCGACCAATCTATTCTCTGAAACTGGCCGATGCTTGCCACGGCTGACCCAGATTTCACGGCCTCCTCAAAATAATTATCCAATGGGACACTCGGGTCTTTCGCATAAGGCTCCCTCACCACCACGTTAATCAACGGAAACCTGACCTGAATGGGCAATTCATGACCGTTGTTTAGTTTGACAGAAGAAATCATGCCTGGCCCGAGCGAGAGGTTCGCAAAATACCACGTATCCAACCCCATACCGGTAAGGATAAAGTTTCCATCCAGTTCCATTCCTGTAAGAACAGGTTGCTTGCCAACCGTAATGCTTCTATAATATCCTGTCTCCAGAGTTGGATTGAAATAAGACAAAGATGGATTCCCCTCTACCTCATAGTGTTCCTGGTTGCCATACAGGTCGACAGGATCTGAAAGAGTAGCAATTCTCTTTCCATGACGAGCAGATTGATTGCTGCCAAGTACCAGACCTCCGGAGAATCTCCAAAGGGCATTTTCATTCAATTTTTGATATGTGCTGGATAATCTTGTGGTATGCGCATGATATATTAGTGGTGAAGATTGCTTATCGTACATCCTCACCTGCCGGTATCCCAATTCATGAGTCCACCTGGTTGATTGGGCCATGACAGATGTGCTTGCAGCAACTAATACTGCCAACCATATAATTCTATACATAAAATGAGTTTTTGATCTATCTCATAGACCAAAAAACTCATTTAAGGTTTCTATTCCATCATTTCATTCATCATGGAAATAGAACAATAGTAGCCGGTAATCAATATCCCGCCCAGGCAATTTTCAATCTTCCACCTTGGCTTTTCCCTTTTTCAATTGCTCTTCAAGTTCTGCCAACTTTTGTTCTGCAATGGCAATTTTTTCAGTTCTGGCCTTGATCTCATCTTCACTCAGCTCTCCTCTCTTAGACTCCAATACTTCTTTGGCCTTCTTGATTTTCTCTCTGGCCTCTTTCACCTTTTCATCTCCTTCATCTACAGCAACTTTCACCTTTTCCTGCTTTTCTTTCACTTTATTTCTGGCCTCCTCTGCACGAGCTTGTCCAAATTCTTTGCCTTTCAGGTCTCCTTTATTTTTACCATAGGCATTACCTTTCCCCTGGTCGTCATCATCCTGGTCGTCATCATCCTGATCATCGTCATCCTGGTCGTCATCATCTTGATCATCGTCATCTGAACCACCCTTATCTTTGTTCTTTTTATTGGCATTCTTGTTTTTAGCTTCATCCGCTTTTTGCTGCCCTTTATTTTGTCCATCTTTATCAGGCTTGCCTTTATCCTTACCCTGGTTACCTTTATCACCTGCGTTCCCTTTACCATTATTGGACTTATCCTTCTGGTCTCCTTTTTCAGAGTTCTCCTTCAACTCTTTTTTATTTTTATTCCCCTGGCTGTTGCCTTGTGCCATTATTGCAGATGGGCCAACTGCGAGAAAAAATACGGTCAATGTAAAAATCAATAACTTCTTCATAGCTTCATTTTGGTTATTCAACTTCAAGATCATTCAGTGCATCATTTAAAGATTCACTTGCTTTATTAATATCCTCTTCTACAGATTCAAGTTCCGTAGCAATAGAATCATTCTTAATGATTTCTGATTTAACTGCTGCATCCTGCTGTTCATCTCCTTTCGATTCGGAACCTCCACAACCGAAACCAGCCAGTGACAACAGGATCATTGTTACAAATAATTTGTTCATAAGATTAGAAATTGGTTTCCCTGAAATTAGTGAAAATTCTCCTTTCAGGAAACACTTCTCGGTGGCTTCATCAAATTGCACGGTGAATAATGTAATATTGCCGATAATCATTTAAACCGTTATTCATCAATTTATTCATCCCACAAAACCACCTGTTCACCGAAGAAAAGTACCTGTTCATCCCTCGAAATTTAAAATTGCACTATCTGTACATTAGTTTGCATTTTAAGAACAAAACCAAAGAAACACTTTTAAACCTGCCGGACATGAAATTTTTAAGCGAATTACTTACTGGAAAAAAGCAATCAGAATCTCTCAAACTGAAGTTTGACAAAAAAGATAACATTTGGCACGTTACTAAAGGATATGCCATTATGTATATGGGTAATAGAGATCAATGTGAGAAATATCTGAATCACATGACCCTGGGGTAGTGCTTATCTACCCTAAAACTCTTCGTTACTAAACTTTAAATCATCTAAGTATAGCGTGGTTTCTGCACTGGTAGCGGTTATTCCAATTTCAACCCTGTTTTGAATCCAGATATCCAAAGGCATATTCCTTCCTGATTCATCTATGATCAACTGGTCATTCTGCCAAACCTGGATGATCCCATTGGAAGTATCATATTGCAGGTGAACCTTTACCGTCACCCATTCATTAGTGGGGAAAGCCACTTTTGTAGCATCAGGCTGATTGTAGGTAATCTTATCTCCAAACTTATTTTCAACTGCCAGGTATTCTCCCCGGAAGATTAGTCTTGGCCCGGGGCTCTCCAGAAAATAGGAGGATTCAAAATCGGCTATTGTGGTTGGTAGAGGGCCATCAATATAATATTTTGCTTCAAACCAAAAATCATCACCCTGCTCAAAATACAAAAGTGTACTAACCAACGACGACTTAGAGGTGACCATGTCCGACGAAGGTGTCACGGAATAAAATTCCAATACCGGATTACTTTCATCTCCAGGGTCAACACCAATACCAAAACGGTTATCGATAAAATCGCATGTTTCGTTAAGTATACAGTTTTGTAAATCCACGTATTCATTGACAGTTTTAGCTGAGGGACTTTGCATGGTAAAATTGGTAAACAACCTGTCTGTTTGTGTAGCATCCTCAATGATCAGTTCTCTAAAATTGGCATATCCCTCGAAGGTCTCCTCATGAGCAAGGAATGGCTTAAAAAAAGTAGTTTCATCTACACGAATACATATTCCGGTATCGGTTTCAACATATGTTGCTTCAAAAAATCCAGGCACAAAATATTGGGCAACCAAACTGCACCTGCCTTCTTCCAACACATAAGCTTCCCCGTTATCATATATTCTTATTTCGGTACCATCTTCACTGGTATAGCCATAAGCCAACTGATCATCACTCAGACAAGTATCAGTGATATCATCATTGTCGTTATTACAAGCTGTTAAAAAGAAGAACGGAACTAATAGCAAAGTCTTTAAAAATCTCATATCATTGAAAGTAAAGTCCTGTCAAATTAACCACTAAAGATGAATTTTAGTATAGCCATCAACCATGTGTTCTGTTCCGGTAGCCATAGGTAGATAGATCAACTTTCTCTTTATTTGGTCCGTATAAATTAGTACAACATATTCTCAACCATAAAATCTATTCATCATGATGGGAGGAGCAGGATTCATGGCCTACGCCAAAGAAGCTAACAAAAAAAACCTCGAATTATTAAGAAATAAAAGAAGCAATACGAAAAAGCCGTATCAGTTTGATTTTAAATATCGCAAATCATTTAAATTCAAAAAATACACACTGAAACATAAGAACAGAATACAAAATCAATTCAGGAGAGAAAGAAGAAAAAACCTGATAGTCAGTATATTTCTTCTATTGTTTTCGTTTGGAGTTGTATTGACAACAATCTACTTTCTGTTCATTCATTAAAGACTCATAAATATTTCCATATTTTAGCATACAATGCTGACTCATTCGTCTTTAGTTAGCACAAAATACCAACTGATACAAATGAGTAAAAACAAAGTCACCATTGGTCATGTATTTAAGACCATTATCTGGCCCAGAAGAAAGCTGGTTGCAATTGGTTTGATCCTGGTTATTATTAGTTCCTGTGCCGGACTGGTCTCTCCTTATCTCACCAAATACCTGATTGATGATGTCATCATTGGGCAAAACATGGACCAGCTCTATTGGCTGGTCGGGAGTATACTGGGGGCAGTAACCATTCAGGCGATCACTTCATTTTTATTAACCAGAATCCTCAGTGTGGAGGCCCAGCACCTTATTGCCAGGCTAAGAGTAAAAGTACAACAACAGATACTAAAGATGCCGGTAAGCTTTTTTGACAATGAAAAGTCTGGTGCACTTGTTTCTCGGATCATGACTGATGTAGAAGGTGTAAGAAACCTTGTAGGAACCGGATTGGCCCAGATGACCGGAGGGCTATTGACTTCCATTTTAAGCCTTGTTTTTTTGATTTCAATCAGTCCTTTAATGACACTTTATACGTTGGTCCCAATCGCTATATTCGGATTCATCTCCTTGAAAGCCTTCGGATACATCCGTCCAATTTTCAGGGACAGAAGTGTGATCAATGCAGAAGTGACCGGTAGGCTCACTGAAACTTTGAACGGCGTAAGGGTGATCAAAGGATTCAATGCAGAAAATCAGGAAATAGCGACGTTTGAGGCAGGTGTCGAAAAATTATTCAGGAACATCAAGAAAAGTCTTACTTCCACCGCATTATTGACCAGCTCAGGGGCAATGCTCATTGGACTTGCTACAGCAGGTATCCTGGGGATTGGAGCCTATTTGAGTCACCATGGCGATGTGTCCACGGGCGACATCATTTCATTTATCTTTTTCCTGGCAATTATGGTGGCTCCTATTTTACAAATGGGCAATATCGGTAGCCAGTTAACAGAGTCGTTTGCAGGGCTGGACCGTACGGAGGAGATCATGAATATGCCACTGGAGGAAGACCCAAGCAAAAGGACCAGAGATTTGCCTGCCATTGAAGGCCATATCAAATTTGAAAATGTATCATACGCCTATAGTGAGGGTAAAAACGTGATTAAAAACATCAGTTTTGATGCTCCTAAAGGAAGTGTTACTGCATTGGTGGGTACTTCTGGTTCAGGAAAGTCTACAATTGCAGGTTTGGTTGCTTCCTTTTTAAACCCTGATGATGGTGTAATCACTGTAGATGGCATAGACTTATCATCGGTCAAATTGAGTAGCTACAGAAGTCAGATGGGTGTGGTACTGCAGGATGACTTTCTTTTCGAAGGAACGATTCGTGAAAATATCTTATTTCCAAGACCTAACGCAACAGAGGATCAATTGCAGGAAGCAGTGAAGGCTGCTCACGTCCAGGAATTTACTGATCGTTTTGAAGATGGACTGGATACGTTGATTGGAGAAAGAGGGGTTAAACTGTCTGGAGGTCAGCGCCAGAGGATCGCAATTGCCCGGGCCATTTTAGCAAACCCCCGAATTCTAATCCTTGATGAAGCTACCTCCAATCTTGATACCGAGAGTGAAACGCTGATCCAGGAGAGTCTGAAACGATTAATGATTGGCAGAACCACCTTTGTGATTGCCCACCGCCTGAGCACAATTAAACAAGCTGATCAGATTCTTGTGATTGAGCAGGGGCAAATTGCTGAGCAGGGTACCCATGATGAATTAATAGCAAAAAAAGGCAGGTATTATGACCTGTTTACTTACCAGGCCAGAATTTAAGCTGCTGCACTAAGTTTGGTGATGGCCAGGTTTTCATTGAGTTTAGCTGTTAATCGGGCCACTGTTTTCATCGGCAGATGAAATGATTCTTCTGCATGGATCAGCTCAAACCTGTTGCTTGCTGCTCTAAATTCTTCAGCGGTTCCAAAATCGTATTTTCCAGTTTGTGTATTATACCAAATAACCAATTTCATGATTTCCAATTGTTTGTTTGATATAAGGAGGTTCGAACGGGAAAATCCCCTACCCCATGACTAAAATTAATTATTTTGCTATTTTGGCTCCAGGCTCATTACATAGTCATAGCTCTCGTTGAGTAGTCTCACCACATTATCCTGGTTCTGAAGCATTTCATTAGTAATCAAAATGTAGCCTTTCATTACGGCATTATAAGACTTGTAGATGGTTGTGTTGTATTCCTCGATATATTTCTCCTGCACCTCTTTAGAAAAACGGATCCCAATTTCTCCAGCCTTGTTGTAAAGAGAAAACATATGACCATTGGCTGATGTATATGGCATGGTTTTACCTTTTCGCTCAAACCTTTGACATCTCGAAACTAACTGATCATATAACTGAAGACCCTTGTCTGGCATGATGATACTGTCTGGATAACAGTGATCAAGATAACAAGTTCAGACTTTAAAAAATAATAAAACACTGGTTCCTGGCAGTAGGAGACAGATGATTATTTAACAAATGATTGTGTTCAATAACGACTTAATTTTCCTCGTCGATGTACTGATTTTTATTTTTCATGGGGTGATATGAAATAGGGATAAATTCCTCTTTCGGTTGATTATCATTGAAGAGGTTCTGTAGAAATTGGAAGAATATTCTTTTTCTTTTCATTGCTGTATTTATTTTGATCCTGATTGTGGCTCCAATTTCGACCGGATTCAGGGGAATTCAAAGTACCTTTAGACAGAGCTTCCAAACTATTCGACGAATGCAACCTCTGGTCAGATGACCTTATTTTATCAATGAGCCAGCGAGTTTGTTTTCAATTAAACTACTGTAATGATGATCACTTTTTACTGGCAGGATGTAGTATTAATTCCAGGCATTGCACAAGGATTGTTTCTTGCGTTGGTCTTATGGCGAATCAAGCATGATAAACCCAATCCCAATAAGACATTAGGCGTATTATTACTCTCGGCTACATTAATGCTTGTAGCCAGACTGGTATGGTTCAGGTACCCTTCTCATTGGCCACTACAATGGAGCCTCATTCCAGATACCCTGATTTTTTTGTTCGGACCTCTGATATATTTCTATGTCAATCAGATCCTACGGAGAGATAAAAATCACTTACACATAATTCATTTTCTTCCGGGACTAATTCATTTGGCCATTGCTATATCCATGACAATCATCTATTCTGCAGGGGAGTTTAGGCAAATGGCCTGGGGTGGGAACTTAAATTTATATTTTCAAATGACAGAGGGATCAGCGGTCATTCTGAACCTGGGATACTGGGGCGTCAGCACTTTTTGGTTGTTGAAGTCAGGAAATCGAAATTCATCTCGCTATTTAAGTATTTTTTTGATGGCCATATTTTGCAGTTTGCTGATGTGGGGATTAGGCTTTGTGAGTAACAATTTCATCGCCATAGGATTCAATATCTTCACCTATGATTTAATGTGGATTACCGTTCCCCTCTTTATTTACGTGATCGGCTATTTTTCAATCCTCAAGCCGGATTTCTTCAGAAACCACCTTGTGCCTGGCCTCATCAAAAAAAAGAAGGACAGGATAACGCGTGAACAAATTGAACAAATCAATGAGACATTAAACAACCTGATCAGTAATAAAATCCATACAAGAAACGATTTGACATTAGCAAAATTGGCGGCCGAAGCTCAGTCTACGCCCAACAACGTTTCATGGGTACTTAATGAGATCCATGGGAAATCATTCTATGATTTTGTCAATGAACTTAGGGTAAGGGAGTTTAAGCAAAAAATCAAACAAGGTGAACATTATCACAAGACGCTTCTTGCCATGGCCATGGAAGTTGGATTCAACAGTAAATCTACCTTCAATAAGGCCTTCAGATTAATACAAGGATGTAGTCCAAGTGAATACATGGAAGAGTTTGATAAATTATTGGTTAGTAAGGCTGAAGTATTGGCAAAAGTTTGATCGCCTGTACCCAAACGGTCGAAAAATATGGAGTCAGCTTTTAGGATTGCGTCATTATTAAATGATTAAATCCTAAGATTATGAATGTAAAAAATCTACTAAAATCAATTTTACTCCTGCATGTCTTATCATTAGCAGCCTGTGAAGCCGATGACTCCAATAAACTATTACAAGCTTCAGATTATCAGGTAACAATCAGCAGCGTAGAAGACATCTCGGAAAATGGTGACGCCAGCGATATCCTGATCACTATGTCTGGAGGAGCGCTGAGTGATGAAATCAATGAATATAGAATCATAGTGGCTACTTCCTCCACTGATGATGATTTGGTGAAATTGGAGTCCACCAATCTGCCCGAGAGCCGTTTTCAGGTGGTAGCCAATACCAGTCAGCACTATGAAATCAATTTAGACTCAGAACTCCTTGACTTTGCAGGAGATTTAATTACTGAAGATGTTGAATACCATATCTGGGTACTCTCGGTGTTTTCTCACGAAGATCAGGAGCTATTTGTCATCACAGGCCCTTCATCACCAATTACCTTGAGGTCAAACACCATTGTATCCACCCTGGTTCGCAATATTGATTCCAACGATGGATTGACCATAGATGCTGATGGCAATGTCTATGCTTCCGAGTTTGGAGACTTCATAAATTCAGGCGGTGATGGGACGCGTGTACTAAAAATAACCCCCTCCGGAACAGTAAGCACCTATGTTGATCAGTTAAATGGGCCCCTGGGAATCAACATGGATGACAGCAATAATCTTTATATCATTGATGGGAACAATGGTTCATCCGGAAATGTCATCAAGGTCTCTCCGGAAGGAACAAAAACAACACTAGCGACCATCGATGGTTGGCCGGCAGGGGTAGTATCGGATCAATCTGGTAATTTGTACATATCCAACTATTCCACTCCAAATTTGTACAAAATCACCCCGACTGGTGAAATTTCTATTGCAGCAACTGATGCTCGTTTGCAGGGGTGTGTCGGAATAGATTTGAGTGATGATGGTGATGTTCTTGTGAGCAATTACAATGATGGTGCTATCCTTTCTGTAGACATTGAAACGAGTGAAGTGACTATGATCTATCAAATTCCAGATTTGCCCTCCGGGTTTGCAATAGGTTATATGGTCTATTTCGAAAATGCTGTTTATGCAACTGGTATTGGGTCACACAGAATTTACAAAGTTGGACTTGATGGATCGTTTGAAGTCTTTGCTGGAAATGGCAATGACACCACCACAGACGGCACGCTGACTGAGGCGTCCTTCAAGCATCCCAATGGCATTGCTGTCGATGAAGAAAACAGAATTATCTATGTACAACAATGGGGATCACAGTCTTTGCGGAAAATAAAATTGTCAGAATAATTTTCTGAAATTTAAAGCGGAAGTACAATTATTTTGCATGAAAGTAGTTCCTCAGCAAATTTTATATATCTTTAAGCACCCTTCTTCATGATATGTATTCAAAAACCAATGAATATTAGATCATGACTATTAGTACACGACGATTTAAGTATGATGCAAGAGATATCTTGCAGGAGTTGGACGATCTCCAGACCGAAACGAAATTTTTTTTGGATCCACAATTAAACATGGATCAGGTATGTAAGTCATTAAATTGCAGCCCTAGAAAGCTGAGGAGTGAGCTCAAAGATAATTTGCAGATGAAATTCACGGACTATGTCAATGAAGCGCGGGTATCGCATTTTCTTGGCATGGTAGAAAACAATGCTTTAAAAAGGATGTCCATTTGGGGTATTGCTCAGGAATGTGGATTCAGTACCAAAAATACCTTCTATGAGGCTTTCCGAAAAGTAAAAGGAACAACGCCTGCCAACTATTTCAAACGACTTGATAATTATAGGAAAGTGGGTTAATCAAAAAGAGGGACGTTAATAAAACTTCTGCTAAAGATGGGCTATTTATAGTATGGCCCATTTTTTTTGTTGCTAACTATGAAGACGAGATAGTTCCTTTGAAATAGCCGACTCTATTTCCTGTTTATTGAATGGTTTTCGAAAATACTTTTTTATCCGTCCGGCATTCATTGCCTCTTCAATTGCCTGACTATACGAATATCCTGATAATACAAAATAAGGGATGTCGTTGTGAACGTTTGATGCCCTGTCTATAAACTCCAGCCCATTCATATTTGGCATGTGGAGGTCTGTGATAACAACATCTATTGAATTTGTTTGCAGGATTTGAAGGCCCTGCTCGCCTGAGTTTGCAGTATGGACCTTGTACATGGGCCCAAAAATGACATCAAACAAAAATATGTTCTGTTCCTCATCATCTACATACAATACATTGATATTAAATTGATTCATAATTGCGAGTTTCAGCTATGTAAAATTACGAGTTTCAGCAGCGTATCGGTAAAGCAAAATCGAATATTCGATCAACTAGGAAATCTACACGATCACCTAGGTATTTTACTGGTTGACTTAAACCACACTTTCCAGCGTTTTCATCAATTCATGAAAAAAATTCATCAATATATGTAGCCAACTACATATATTTTTCGTATTATTACGTAGCTGACTACATAAAATATGAGTAAACGAGAAGACTTTTTAAGGGAATTGGGAATGCTGTCTTTCACCACCAGACTGAAGAGAATCACCGATAAGATGCTTCATGATGGTAAAAAAATGTATCAGGAATTAGGATTGGACATAGAACCTAATTGGTATGTGATCTTTTTGATTTTGGATGAATTCGAATCATTGTCGATTACAGAGATTGCCAACAAAATTCAATTTGCCCATCCGTCTGTAGTATCCATGGTGGATAAAATGACCAAAAAAGGATTTCTGGAATCAGTGCCTGATCAAAATGACAATCGGAAGAGAAACATACAGCTGAGCGAAAAAGCCAGGTTGAAGTTACCACATTACAAAAACATATGGGCTGCAGGAGTACGGGGAATGAATGAAATGATTGGTGACACCAATATTCTGGAGCTGTTGGATGAAATAGAAGATAAGCTGAATGCCAGCGGGTTCAAAGACCGGACTCTGACAGAATTAAATGATAAGAACAACTAAAAATAGCAATCAATGGAAATTACTACGCTTATGCCACCAATAGAAATTACAGGGTTCCAGCAAAGGTATGCCCAGGATTTTGCCAGACTAAACTATGCCTGGCTCGACAAATACTTTACAGTTGAACCACATGACCGAGAACAACTCGACAATGCATACGAATACATCATCGAACCTGGCGGGGAGATTTTACTGGCCGTGGATAAGGACGAAGTTGTTGGGACTGTCGCCTTAGTAAAGGTTGATGATGAGACATTCGAAATAGCCAAAATGGCCGTTGCTGAAAGTCATCAGGGTTTGAAAATTGGTTATCGTCTGATGTTGGCAGGGATCGACTATGCTATTAAGGTGGGTAAAAAGAGACTGATATTAGAATCTAACACCAAGTTGGCGCCTGCTGTTAATCTATACATTAAGGTAGGATTCAGGGTGGTTGCGCCGGACCCTAATACTCCCTATTCCAGGGCCAATATCCGTATGGAGCTAAAACTTCAATGATAGAAGCCATTGCCTATATCGCCTTAGTGATCAGTCTTATTTCAATGAGCATGAGGGATATGATGAAATTACGGTTTTTTCATATTACCTCAAGTTTGCTCTATGGGATTTATGGATTCTTCATTGCGTCAACACCACTGGTGATAAGTGCAATTGTATTTATCGGCATTCACTGCTATCAGCTTACACTATTAAGGCAAAAAAATTAATCGCTTACAGCAAACTCCCAGGAGAATCCCAGGCCTTTCACAGCTAATAAATCTGTGATCTGGGTATTCATTTCATTGTAAAACTTATCTGGAGCCGGGCTCATGGATCTCAGACAAATGGTGATGGGTTGTCCCTCAGCATCAGGAAATGCTTTCAGTAATTGCCCTGATTCTATAAAATATAAATACGTCTTCAGTTTATTTTGAATTGCACTGGCGTGTAGATACGAGTCTTCCCAATCCAATTCATCCTCTATGATGAGGTTCCATGTATTATTAGCTGACAACCTGATGTCGTCTATTTCATCAAAATCTTCGACTGCCATGAGATATTTAAAGTTCCTTCCAATTTACTCAATCTTAATGAATACGTCTTTAATTCGTTTCAGTTGACTGTATATTATTATCTAATTATCAATAAATAAGGACTATAATTATGAATATTTCAAAATTACAAGCAATTATCAATAAACAAACCATAAATTTTAGCTTATAGTTGGAAAGCATACTACATTTACTGTCTATTTAAATTTTTTAATTATGATTATTCCTAAGGAGCCGAAGCTCACCGCCGAGCAAGTAAAAGAAGTAACAGAAATTGTAGAGGAATATGGATGTAAGATCCAGGAGATTGTGGGACACCACCGTACCATCTACGCTGTATTGGGAGAGGAAAGGGAAACCATCATGGTCAACCGGATTTTGGGTCTTTCTTACATTGATCGTTTCGATGCAGTAGATTCTCCATTTAAACTGATGGATGTGCATTCAGAGCTGGCACATCACAAAATCACCTTAGGAAATGTCATCATAGGAGAACAACCAACAATTATCGCCGGACAGTGCACCATCGATCCTAAAAACCCAAATTACTTCCTGGAAACAGCCCATGCTGTGAAAGAAGCAGGTGCTACCGCATTAAGAGGAGGTGTTTGGAAACCGAGAACAATGCCTTATTCATTCCAGGGGGATGACAGCTCTATGAAAATCTTAATAGAAGCGAAAGAACAGACCGGACTTCCTGTTGACACTGAAGTGATGGACCAATACCAACTGGAAGTGGCAGTAGAAGCCGGAGTTGATGTATTGCAGGTTGGTGCCAGAAATGCCTTGAACTATTCCTTGCTGAAGAAAATCGGGGAACTAACTGCAGACAAGCCAATCAAAGTGCTACTGAAACGATCCATTGGGATGGGTAAGGTGAATGAATTCATTGCAGCATCGGAATACATTGCCGCTGCTGGTAATCCCGACGTATTACTTTGTCCCAGGGGTACACAGCCCACTATGGATGGCTACAGAAATTACCCGGATGAATCTATTACTCCATTGTTGAAAGAAAAAACCTGGGCTCCTGTAATTGTGGATCCTTCGCATTCGGTGGGAAGAGCCCAATATGTTCCTTCGGCATCTCTGGCGGCCATGAGTTATGGTGCAGATGGAATAATTGTTGAAACCCATTGCAATCCAAAACATGGTATTGGTGATGACCCTAAACAATCTATTACACCCGAGGTTCTTGGAAAATTGATTCAGGACATTAATGCCATTTGGGAGATCCGAAAGCATTATAATGAGCAAGCCAAAGTATTGGCATAACCAATGTTTTCTTTAGGTTAATTACTGACTCAATTCTTTACCATTTGGTAGCAAATCGATAACTCCTGCTTTCAATTCCGGCGGCAAACCCAGCTTAATTTTGCTGGTAAACTTTAGGATAAAGAAGCAATGAAGTACCAGCTAATAGTTGTGGCGGTTGCGCTGATGTTTTTCCAGTGCAAGCCAGGGAATGAGCAACCAGAATTTTCAACAATCACATTGAAAGGAAGTGAGTCAATGCATGAAACCTTTGACGCACTCAAGAAGGATTTCGAAACCATCCAGGATACCATCAAGCTAAACATAGAAGGTGGCGGAAGTAAAACTGGATTACTGGCGATCAAAAACAAAGAAGTTGACATTGGGATGTCTTCCTATCCCTTTGATCTCAGTAAAGAATTAGGCCCTGATCATGATGTGGTGGAGCAGGTTGTTGCTTATGATGGGATCATTTTGATCAACAACGAAAACAACATGGTCAAGCAACTGACCGATCAGCAAATCTCCGCCATTTACAATGGACAAATTACCGATTGGTCGCAACTTGGAGGTCACCCGGGGAAAATCAGATTGATATCCAGGGACCAGAACTCGGGGACTCAAAAGTTTTTCAGTTCATATTTCAAAGTGAACCAACTTCCTCCCGGGACCAGAATTGCCAGAGACAATGATGAAATCGTGAAGGAAGTCATGACCAATAAAGATGGGATTGGATATGTAGGTTTCGCCTATTTCAAAGTAGGAGTCAATGACATTTCCCTGCCTCCTTCAAACAACAAAATTGATACCTTTTATCATCCCACAGTCAAAAACCTCAGTCTTGGTCTCTACCCATTAAAAAGAGGACTTAGAATATATTACAATGATGAAAGAACTGTAGCCGTGAACGCATTTTTGCATTACTTAAAAAGTGTGAGGGCCCAGGAAATCATTGAGAATCATGGTTTAGTCTCCAAAAGTCAGGAGATCTATTACAATGCCTCGGTAGATTAGCCGATCATTCGTTATCGCAAAATCTCAGAATTTTCATATATTGGTTTACCGGATCACTAAACTTTTAACCTTAAACTATAACCAAATGAAAATTTTAAAGTGGCTACTTATCATTATTGTTGTCATTGGGGCAGTATTCGCTATACTGGTATTTTCCATTGACGAGAACTTCGCTGTAGAGAGACAAGTAACGGTCAACAGACCCAACGATATGGTTTTTGATTACATTAAGATGATCAAAAATCAGGATAACTACAGTGTTTGGCAAGCCATGGATCCTGACATGGAAAAATCTTACTCTGGAACAGATGGCAATGTAGGCTTTGTCGCATCATGGAAAAGTGACAACCCGGATGTCGGTTCCGGTGAGCAGGAGATCAAAAAAATTGTCCCTGGAGAAAGGATTGACATGGAACTTCGTTTCAAAGAGCCCTGGGAATCTAAGAGCGATGCTTACATGACTACTACGGCAGTAAACGATTCCGTTACCACGGTAACCTGGGGATTCACCGGGTCAATGCCAGCACCGTGGAATGTAATGTTGCTATTCATGGACATGGAGGCTGCAGTGGGGAATGACTTCCAGACCGGACTCGACAAAATGAAAGAAATTGTTGAAGCCATCCCTATGCCAGAACCTGAACTTCCTATGGACGAAATGACTGATGGGGAGCTTTCAGAAGAAGAAACAACAGAACAACAGAGTTAAACGGCACTTTTATAGAGAATCTGAAGTTAAGGCAGACTACCTGGTGGTCTGCTTTATTCTTTCTGTCAATTTTACTGCATCAATCAAATTGGCACAATTGAAATGACCCTGCGGACAAGAAGACCGTCCATGAATGCCACAAGGTCTGCAATTCAAAGGAGACTCAACCTGAATTACAGCCGCATTAGCAGACAAAGGACCAAACCCAAATGCCGGAACTGTACTACAAAAAATAGCCGTCACAGGAGCATTCATTGCCGAGCACAGATGTAGTGGACCTGAGTCATTTACGAAGTTCATTTCCGCGTCTTTCATCAAAGCAGCCGATTGCTGCAAGTTCAGTAGACCACACAAATTCTTCATACTGGACTGCACTGGACAGGCGTTAATTATCTCCTGACAAAGTGCAAAATCATCCTTACCTCCTACGAAATAGATGGTCCCTTCAAATCTTAACCGGTTCAGGAATTTGACCCATTGATGTTGGGGAAACTGTTTAGTGAACCACACAGACCCGGGGGCGATTGTGATGTATTGTTGGTGTTGATATTTTTGAATGGACAAGTAGACGGACTTATTGACAGGTATTTTTGGTTTTTCCACCGGATACGAAGTGATATCAGATATCAACTCATGTAACCGTACTATTTCATGTTTTTGGTTGCCTATTTCATGATTGACTTTACGAGAAAAAGCAAATGAAAAAGGGTTTTGTCGGTATCCCACCTTATGCATGGACCTGGCCAGTAAAGTCATAATTCCCGATGATGCATATCGGTGTACATTAATGACAGCATCATATTTATTTTCTCTTATTTGTTGAATTACCCCAACCAGATGTCTGAGCTTTTTAGTTTTCTTCTCCCAGGTAATTATGCGGTCTATCCAGGGATGATTCTTCAAAATTCCTTCGTTTCCCTTCCTTACCACAAAATCGAACCGTACCAGCGGATATTGTTTTTTCAGATTTTCTATCAGGCTGGTGCTAAGTACCACATCACCTATGAAAGCCGTCTGGATAATTAAGATATTTTGAGGGTTGTTTAACATTTCCTTTGTCGCAAACAAAACGTATTCTCATAATAAAAGCTACTGGTTAACTAATATTCAAAGAATCAGATGATTAGTCGTGTGTTTACATTAATTTTGCGCCCCTATGGCAGATTATGAGTTGTACGAGCTCCCGAATGGGATACGGGTAGTCCATAAACAAATCACAAGTACAAAAATTGCCCATGTGGGCATTATGCTGGATATCGGCAGCCGGGATGAGAATGAAGATGAGCAGGGCATTGCGCACTTCTGGGAACACATGGCGTTTAAAGGTACTCAGAAACGAAAAGCGTACCATATCATCAACAGACTGGAGTCGCTGGGAGGCGAGCTCAATGCTTATACCACCAAGGAAAAAATCTGCTTTTATGCATCCTTATTAGATAAACATCTGGATAAAGCTGTTGAGCTGATCACTGATATCACATTCAACGCTACTTTTCCGGAGAAACAAATAGAAAAGGAACGGGGTGTCATCCTTGAAGAAATGTCACTCTACCGTGATACACCAGAGGACGCTTTGCAGGACGAATTTGATGAGCTTATCTTCCCAAATCATGCCCTGGGGAGGAACATACTGGGGACTGAACTTACCGTCAGGCGATTTCAGAAGCAAAACTTCCTGGACTTCATCAGAAAGCACCTTAATACACACAAAATTATTCTTTCCAGTGTGGGAAACTACCCATTAAAAAAGGTGGTGAAACTGGCAGAGAAGTATTTTCTTGATATCCCCGAAAAAAATCATACAATTCCTCGGCAGCAATTTGATGGGTATGTTCCTATGATCAAGCAGATAAAGAAGCCGATTACACAATCTCATTGTGCATTAGGTAGCACTGCTTACCCCATTGGTCATCCGGACAGAATACCATTCTTCATGTTGCTAAATATCCTGGGTGGGCCTGGAATGAACTCAAGGCTCAATCTTTCTTTGAGAGAAAATCACGGATTGGTGTACGGAGTTGATGCCAACTACAGCCCATATATTGACACAGGTGCACTGGGCATATTTTTCGCAACAGAAAAGAAGAATCTCTTAAAGAGTCTGAATCTCATTTGGAAAGAATTTGACAAGCTGAAAAACAAACCTTTAGGCAAATTACAACTTCATACAGCCAAGGAGCAACTAAAAGGCCAGCTGGCCATGTCCGACGAAAATTACAGCGGCATGATGCTTATGATGGCCAAAAGTATGCTTGACCTCAACAACATCATGACCCTTGATGAGATTTTCAGGAAAATTGATGAAGTAACCAGCGACAAACTACAGGAGATTGCCCGGGAGACCCTCATTCGTGAAAATATGAGCATATTGAGTTATATTCCTAATTGATTTTAATGCCACCTTCAATTGAGAAAAAATAGTTTCTAGCCCCTGGAAATTGGAATTCTGGCACCAGACTTTCTTTGAAAAAACCAGTACCAAAACGTTGAAATTTTGGTGACTATTTTTCATTTTCGCGGTATCTGAATCTGACTTTTTTAAAGAACAATTATGGCAGCACTATTTGTATTTATTGGATTAATTGGAACCTATTCTCTGGCTCGATTAATTGAGACTAAATCAAATAAGAAGCATCATAAATAAGCCTCAACCAGCCATGGGAAAATGCTCAGTAACTAGTGTAATGGTTAGTCCTACGCTTAAAAATTTCATGATATCTGATATTTAATGGTTAATAAATATTCCGATGCTGAAATTAGATGCGTTCTTAGATGGTTACTAAAATATAAGAAAGGTTCCGTATCTGAATCTAGATTGAAGCCGTATGGCTGAAGCTGTGCCGTTTTGCTAATATAACTACAACCAGGGTATAAAAACAAAATAATTAAAATAAATATTTAAATAATTATATTTTCATCCTAAATTCTGGTACTTGAGGCCATTCATAACTGTGGTTGTTTGAATTCGGATTAAAATCTGTGTATCTTCCTATTACCTACCATTAAGTGGAAATCAAAGTTCGGAAATAGGTCTAATCAATACTTCATAGTGATTGAAGTATAATATCTGGCATGATAAGCAAAAGATGACGACCTATGTGAATTGACAATCTCTGGTCTGCTATTGATACCCAAATAGCACACTTTACCCCACAATGATCGCATCATATGACTTTGAAATGCATTGGTTTGAAATCAATGAATACTGGAAATTGTTGTAAAAACAAACGTCCAAGGCTGTCGATAAAGAATATGAAGCATTCTAAATAACTCAGTTAGCTACGTGAAATAAATAGTCAGACTGATGATCCCGGGGATTTTGATTTGAGTCTCCGGGATACTTTTATTAAACCCTGGCAGGCATTTTGTATCTAACCATTAGAACAAACGAAATTTCACCATGACTACAATTATCTGGTACAATACTGAAAAAGGAATTTATGACTTTGGTTCTTTAGAAGAATTTCAGCTGGTCGGAAAAGAATTTGATCTGATTGCAGCAGAAGAATTTGAGTCGGCAAGTTTAAAAACTGTATCCAATATCACTCTAAAGCTTAATAAAAGCCTAAGGTTACTTGTCGCCTAATGCTCTTTTGTTTTCCCATTTCTTCAACAGATGGTTGGTTTGAGCATTTAATTTTTTCTGAAAGAACCCGGTCCACCCTAGCAGTAATCCGCTCATTCCCAGCGCCTGCCGTGACCATCGATGTAAATCAAACTGGTCTAGGTGCTGGATGATTTTATCCTCCTGAAAACGAAAGGTGGCTGTTATGATATTGTGGACCCTTCTTCCTGTCTTGCTAAAATTGTAATGGGCCTCCCAATGGGCCTTTCCAATTGCTCCTTCCATTCGAACATCCCGGAATTCAACCCTAAAATCCTTCCCTTTCTGACTTTCCACCAACATTCGCCACATATTACCGGCGTGTTCACCTTCCAAAACACCAAATGCCGGATCTTCAAACTTAATGTCCTTATGGTAGCACGACACCATACCCTCTGCGTCAAGGTTTTGGAATGACTGGTAAAACTTACTAATTATTTCTGTCGACATGATTATTTCGCTTTTCTCAACTTATCTCCAAAGAAAACTAATGCTACAATAAGTAGAAACCAAATAACTTTACCAATGATCAACCCGGAAGCATAACCTGACTGCCCGGAGGCGTAGAATCCTTCAATTTTTTCAATACTTGCCGATAGATTGATCACCATCGACAAAGAAAACAGGATGCCAATCACCATCATGGATATACCAAATATCTTTTTCACACTAGCCAATTTTAGAACCATTATCACATCCTTGCTCTGGCTGCAGCAGGACCACCTGGTTGTTTGTACCATACACTCCCATGACAAGGCATTCACTCATGAAATCTGCAATTTGTTTGGGCGGAAAATTGACCACTGCAATAATTTGTTTACCAACCAGGCCGTCAGGTTGGTAAAGATCCGTGATTTGGGCACTTGACTTTTTAATGCCCAAATCACCGAAATCTATAGTTAGTTTATACGCTGGTTTTCGAGCCTTTTCGAATACTTCTGCTGTGAGGACGGTTCCCACCCTCATATCTATTTTTTCAAAGTCCTTCCAGCTAATTTCTTGCATACTATTCTATAGGCATCAGGGATATTGCAAAGCCACCTCCGGGAGCCATTTTAATATTCAGCTGGTCTCCTTTTGCGATCGTCTTTGTCTCAATATTAATTGATAATGGATTCTTATCCCAGTGTGCATCTGCCCCATCCTGATATATTTTAGCCTCATAGCTGACGCCATCTGCCAGGAAATCAAAGTTAAGTTGGTAGTCCAGACCTGTTTCATTGACTATTCCTCCTACAAACCACTTTTTGCTATCACGTTCTTCTCTGGCGATCACGGCAAACTCGCCCGGTTCACCATCCAGTACTTTCGATTGTTCCCAATCAACCCCGACATCTCTTATAAATTGGAAAGCTGGTTGACCTTCATAGTTTTCCGGGAAATCGGCGGCCATCTGAATGGGGCTGTAAATGACCACATATAGCGCCAGTTGCTGCGCCAGCGTTGTATTGACCTGATTTTTATCTTTGTATTTAGAAAACTTAATATCGAAGATTCCTGGTGTAAAATCAATGGGACCTGCGAGCATTCGGGTAAAAACTACATTGGGCAAGTGATCTGGTGGATTTCCTCCTTCTACAGACCATGCATTAAATTCCTGACCTCTCAACCCTTCACGGGAGATGGCATTCGGGTAAGTTCTTCTGATCCCAGTACCTTTTATGGGCTCATGAGCATTGATGGCAATCTCGTAGGTTGCTGCTTTCTCGAGCGCCCTGCGATAATGATTAACCATCCATTGACCATGATGATATTCACCTTCTGGAATGATGGGTCCAACATAGCCGGTCTTAACAGAATGTATTCCTAAAGACTTCATCAGACTATAGGCGGTATCCATTTGCTGGTCGTATGTTCGTGGTGCAGCACTGGTCTCGTGGTGCATGATGACTTCAACACCCTTTTCCCGTGCGTATCTGACAACTTCCTGCAAGTCATAATCCTCGTAGGGGGTCACAAAATCAAAAACTCCTTCTCTATCCGGGAAGCCAATCCACCTTTCCCATCCCGTATTCCAGCCTTCTACCAATAGTCCTTTGATGTTGTTTTCAGCGGCAAAATCGATGTATCTTTTGGCATTTTCAGTGGTTGCTCCATGTTTTCCGCTGGCCAGATCCCAGCTACTTTTGCCCATATGCATTTCCCACCATATGCCTACATATTTCATTGGAGTAAACCAGGAGATATCGCCCAGCTTATTAGGTTCATTTAAGTTCACAATTAAATTTGATTCTACCAGATCACCTGCTCTTTCAGCAATTTGTATCGTTCTCCATGGAGTCTTAAAAGGAGCCGTAGTTTTGACTTTTGATCCATCAATAGACCCTACCAATTCAGAAACCATGGTAAGATTGCTGGTGTCCACTTTCAGTGTCATGCCGGAATAATTGGTAAGAGCTGCCTCGTGAAAACTCAAGTAAAGCCCATCTGCAGTTTTCATTGTAACAGGAGTATTTACAGCATTTTCAGGAATGGTGGTTTGGGCAAGATTGGGATGATCCCTTTTTGCAATCGCATTGATTTTGGAAAAGCTGGTATTATTATACAAGTGCTCATAGATGTCCCAGTCTCCAGGAATCCACCATACCTGATGATCCCCCGTGAGGGCAAAGTTGGTATGCTCATCCATGATTACTACATCCTTTAAACTGGGCTGTTCCGGGAATTCATATCTAAACCCCAAACCATCATCATAGACCCTGAATACTACATTGAATTTTCTGGCTTTTTCGGTATTCTCAATAAGATTGACCTGCAACTGATTGTACTTGTTTTTTACCAATCTTTGCTCCCCCCAGGGCATTTCCCACTCTTCTTCAAAGGAAGAAATAGCAATATTTTCGATCTTCAAATCAGAGCCGAGGGCTGGTTGGTCTTTAAAATCGAAACCAACAAATGAGGAGTCTATCACTACCTTGCCTTCTTTTTGTACCTGGTATCCAAATTCTCCTGAGGCCGACAAAAATACGTTTACAGTGATACGTTGATCGGGTGAGGAGATGGAGTTATTGATGATGTCAGGTGTGGAGCATGCAGCTAATACACCTGCTGTTATCAGAAAGATAATTTTCAAAAAACAATTCTTCATTTTACAAAATTTAAGGTTGAATCCGGCCGCCTGACCATCTCAGGGCTAAATATAGATAGAATTAATGTGGCCGGAAAAAACTGTCAAAATCTCTACCTTTTTTTGACAATTTGTTACAATCGGGATTGAACCTATAACAGTTGTGTCATTAAAAGCGTTATTTCACTATTTTTGAGGCCTAATTTGAAATTGATCAAGATGAAGTTGAAGTATATTCTTTTATCCATACTTACACCATTTGTATTCGCTCAGGGGTTTGCGCAGAAAGCCGATGGTTATGACATCAGTTTTGCGATCAAGGGGATGACCGCTGATACTGCTTTTTTATGCTATCACCTGGACGGTAAGACCTATGTTGCGGATACGGCTTTGGTAAACAATGAAAAGGTAAGGTTTCAATCAGATGAACCGGTGGAGAATGGAATGTATTTTTTATATACTAAATCGGGGATATACTATGAATTTCTGCTGAAGGATAAGGTTTTTAAGGTGACTGCC
Source organism: Cyclobacteriaceae bacterium (assembly GCA_965243755.1). Classification (GTDB taxonomy): domain Bacteria; phylum Bacteroidota; class Bacteroidia; order Cytophagales; family Cyclobacteriaceae; genus JANSWY01. The sequence continues at coordinate 135,826 of CBDEVW010000004.1, read as the reverse complement.
GACAAAAACAATATCATGGAAACGGTAAAAGTCAGCGGGTCAAAAGAAGTAGCACTATTTATTGATTTACAAAGGCACATGGCATCAGTGCAGTCCGAGTCAAAGAAGCTGCAGGAAAGTCTGAAGAATAATCCGGGTGATAGTCTTGAGGTCATTGAAAAGCTCAAAGCCCTTGATCAGCAGAATCAGGAAAAAAATCAACAATACATCAATGATCATAAGGGAACATTCTTTGCGCAAATTGTGACGCTCATGACACGTCCTTCTAATATTGAGGTATCCAGTGATTTGAGTGAATCAGAACAAAGGATGCAACGTTACCTGGCTTATAAAAAGAAATATTGGGAGGGAGTTGACTTTACTGAGCCAGGAATAATCAGGACACCATTGTATCTCCCAAGGTTACAGGAATATTTTGAGAAGGTAATTCCTACTCACCCTGATTCACTAAGTGTGGCGCTGGACGATTTTCTGGCAATGGAAATGGATTCCGGTGTATTTCAGTACTCGTTGGTTACCTTGATCAACATGTATGCTAATTCTAAAATAATGGGAATGGATGCTGTCTATGTGCATTTGGTGGATAACTATTATGCCAAAGGAAAAGCACCATGGACAGATGATACTACGCTCAATCGCATGATGCAAACCAGTAATCGATTGAGAACTATTTTAATTGGCAAACAGGCTCCAGACTTTAGCATTCCTGATTTAGCAGGAAAACTGGTTTCTCCATATACTTTGAAAGATGATTATGTCATATTGTTTATCTATGATTCAGGATGTGGTCATTGTAAGAAGGCGGCACCTAAAATGGTTACTGCTTTCAATAATTTGAAGGAAAAGCTCTCTGTCGATCTCTTAACCGTGAACCTCTCTGACAATGATCAGGAATGGAGAGAGTTTGTAGAGAAGTACGGCTTAAATGGAACAAACCTGGCTGATTTAAGTGGTACTTCCAATGTTGGGTACTATTATTATGTGACAAGTACACCACAGATCTACCTACTGGATAAGGATAGGAAAATCATTGCTAAGAAGTTAGGAGCAGAGCAGATTGAAGATTTTTTGATCAATTATGATAAGTCGATCAATCAGTGAGATGTATTTTTTGCGATTGCGTACTCAAGTTTTTTTTGTAACCACACTATTTCTTCAGAGTGCTCTTCTTGTTGGAAGGTAAGCAACCCGTTGGAAACAGTATGTGTAATCTCAATCGCACTAACTAATTGTCCCTTCACTACTAAACCAATGGTTCGACCTTTAAGTAGCGATGTGATTGATTCCAGTGTTTCTGTTCCAGTTTTATCCAGCTTCAGCACCACCTGATAGATGCCGGTGATTGGATCCCTTTGGATTTCAGAAACGGCCTTGTAATTTGATTTTTCTATTAGTGGTTTTCCTGGAAGGCAATAAGATGTTTCAGTGTTAAGCAATTGCAACCTTTTTTCGCAACCGATTTCTAACGATGAAGCGAAATAGATACCATCTATTAATTTTTGAGCACAAATTTGATTGAATGAAAACAAACATATGGTACTGAGTATCATTGTGTTTAAAGATTTCATATCTATGGAATGTTTGTTATATGCCCTAATAACCAACAACAAAACCAAAAACCTTATTTTACGAATTTAGATTATCGTAATCACTTATTGCTGTTCGATTATTTCAATCAATCGATTTCTAATCCAGGAAATTTCATTGGAATTGCCCTGCTGGTAACACTTGAAAGTTCCCTGATCAATCGTTCTTGAAATATTGAGAACTGTCACAAGCTTCCCGTTCACCACCAGTCCTATGGAACGACCTTTTAAAAGCCTGGTGGTTTTTTTCAATATTTCTGTCCCCACTGAATCTAATTGCAGATCTATGGTCCTTTGCCCCGTGGAAGGATCTAAATAGATTTCACTGACAGTTGAAAAATTGTCATTTGGAATAATCGGCTTCTCCATTAAGCAATGGAGTTCATCGGTATTCAATAAGTAAAGTTTTTTGGAACACTCCGCAATGGTGTTTGGCATCATGTATAGACCATCCTCCATCTTTTGACCATCAACGGTTCTGATCAATACCAGAAACAGTGCTACAGTCAAAAACAGTATTTTATTTAAATGTTTCATTTCTTAAGTAATGGCTTTCTCCTGGTAAAATTCAAAGTTCAGGCCTAATGATAAATGAGTATTCATATATTCCTGCAGGAATTTGATAAATATCAAGGGGTTGCGCCCCCCAACTGTTGTCCCCTCCGACACCCATTTGCTTCAGGTCAATATTTACATTGATAAAATCACGGGCTGTCAGATCTGCTGAATGTCGGTTTTGTTTCTGCTCACCTTCATCCAGGTCATCGATGGTGTACGGCAATGCCGAAAAACCAAACCAGTCTGAATCTGCAATGATTTTAATACCCTGACCATTATTATTGGCCAATTTGAGCCATCGGGTTTCTGTTCTGTAGCCATTTTCCTGAGGTCGGATATAGGGAAAATACAAGTCTGTCACTTCGCTTTCATAAATGCCTATAAACGCACTGGTTTTACGATCAATATAATTTTCATGTGGCCCTCTGCCATACCATGACGCTTGGGAAAGGGATTGATTGAGTGACCAATTAAGCCCAATTCTTGGAATTTTAGGTAGCCCTTCACTACGAAGGTCAAATTTGGCAGTTACTTGAATTGCTCCTTCAGCATTTACCTTATACTCCATTTGACATAGTCCATTAACATCTGGAATTTCATAATTCACGGTTATAACTGCATTTCCACCCTTAATTTTCCCAGATTTGATCTGTTTATTCAATTTACTCGAAGATCGAACGGACATACTGGTTAGGAGCCGTTGGCCACTGGCTAGTTTCCAAACTTTCCTTTCTATTGGCATATTAAAGCCAAAATCATTGTCGGTAGGAGCTCTCCAAAAATTGGGTGTAAGTCCATCAATAATCAGGTTTCCAAAGCCATAATCAAGGTTGGTAAGTTTGCCATTGCCTTTATCAAAAGTTAGCTCAAATGAAGGGGAACTTAATGTTATTTCACGATCATCAGTATCAATTTGTATGACACCTTCAACAGCTTTAAAGCCTTTCGGAATTTGGGGAGTTTTAATAAGAAACTCTTCTCTTGCTACTACATGTCCACTTTTCAACAGAGGTTCTTGCTCAGTAAGATGAGCAAAGATTTGTACGATATATTCGAAATTGTCATCAAAGTCAGGTAGCTCAAGCCTGACGGTTGCAGACTGGTGCGGTTCCACAGAGGTCGTACGCAACCTCTTTTTTGCAATCACTTTACCATTTCTCAGTAAAAAGTATTCAAACCAAAAGTTGTCCAAATTGATGAAATCATATCCATTATAAATCGTAAGCGAACGATCCTGAGGTTTGAAATCCTTGAATTTAATATATTGGTAAACTTTCTTTACCTCATGCAAAGCCGGATGTGGGGACCGATCGGGGTTAACGATTCCATTAAGGCAAAAATTCTTATCATTTTGAAGTTTGTCCCCTCCCAAATCCCCACCATAAGCCCAAAACTCCTTTCCATTGGAATCGGTTGTGCGTAATCCCTGGTCTACCCAGTCCCAGATAAATCCACCTTGAAAAATATCGTGTTGCTCCATCAGGTCCCAATAATCCTGGAGGTTGCCTACACTGTTACCCATGGCGTGTGCATATTCACATTGAATATAGGGCCTGTCTTTTCCTGAATTCACATATGCTTTCATGTCTTCCAGTCTTGCATACATGGGAGCCTGAATGTCTGTATTTTCATAGTTTGTTGCCCCTTCATATTGTACAGGTCTTGCACGGTCGGTCTTCTTGAGATATTCGTAGGTGGCATAAAAGTTTTCTCCATTTCCTGCTTCGTTACCCAGGGACCAAATAATAATGGAGGGGTGATTTTTGTCCCGTTCGTACATTCTTTTGGTTCGTTCCAGGTGGGCATTTTTCCACTGGGGCAGGTATGCCGGATGTACTGATTTTCGTTGATCATCGTTATCCAGTCCCTGGTTGGTTGCACCCATACCATGGCTTTCAATATTGGCTTCATCGATCACATAAAAACCGTACTCATCCGCCATTTCATAAAAAGATGGATCCTTGGGATAATGACTACAGCGGATAGCATTGATGTTGTTTGCTTTCATCAATTGCATATCCAGTTTTGTTAGATTGGGATTCACCACATGTCCGGAGGTATCACTGTGTTCATGCAGATTTACCCCTTTCAAATATATTGCTACACCATTTATCAGTAGCTGACTATTTCTGATCTCTACCTTCCTGAAACCAATTTTCCTCATGGTGGCATCCAGAATATCTCCTTCAGCAGATTTACAAACAACAAACATTGAATAAAGATTTGGTGTTTCAGCGGTCCATTTCAATACATTTGGGATGTTGGTTGCAATTGATACGGAATTAGTTTCATTGCCTGATACTTGCGTTGATTTTGATTCACTATAAACCCTGTTTCCAATAGGGTCCGATAATTCAATCTCGATTTTTGTTGTGCGCTTTTTGTTCGTGCGATTTGCAACATCCACAGAGAGTTGGAATACACCATTGCGATAGACAGAATCCAGACCTGAAGTCACTTCAATATCCTCAATGAATGTTTGATTTGTCGCGTATAGGTAGACATCACGGTCCATTCCACTCAGTCGCCAAAAATCCTGGTCCTCGATGTAGCTGGCATCTGACCAGCGGTATACTTCCACAGCCAAATCATTGTTGCTTATACTAACCAGCTCAGTGATATCGAATTCTGCGGGCAATTTGCTTCCTTCACTATATCCCACCATTTGCCCGTTGACCCACACATAGAATGCGCTTCTTACGGCTCCAAAGTGGAGGGTGATCTTCTTATCACTCCAGTTCTCCGGGATATTGAAGGATCTTTTATAACTACCAACCGGGTTATAATCCTCGGGAATAAATGGAGGATTAATAGGAAATGGATAGACAATGTTGGTGTAAATAGGAATGCCATAACCCTGCAACTCCCAGTTACCCGGAACCTGTATATCATTCCATTCTGAGACATCAAAATTGGATAGATAGAAGTTTTGTGGTCTATCTCCTGGTTTCCGTGACCATTTGAATTTCCAGGTACCATTGAGTAGCTGATAGTTTTCGGAATTTTTCCAGTCTCCGGACTGCGCAGACTTGATGTCTGTATAGTGATAAAATGTTGCCCTGGGAGGTAGTTTGTTGATTTCAAAAACCTCCGGATCCTGCCATGGCTTTAATTCCTGGGCACAGATTGACATACTGAATAGCAGACAAGAGCAAAGCAAGTTGAATTTCATTTTCAGGTATTGATTGTGGTTTTAGTAAATATAATCACTAAGGTTGCTCTCAACGAATGCCAGGGTATAAACATGAGAAAGAGATTAGCCCAAAAAAGAAAAGGCAGATCGTGAAATCTACCTTTTCCGGGACAATTGCAGATGGTTATTATACTTTATTGGGCGTTGTTCGGTTTTCCCATCATCAGAAATTCATTCAATGTGATTTCTGTGATATATCGCTTCTCACCGTTAACTTCATAACTTCTGTTAATCAGCTTACCCTGTACAGCAACCTCTGCACCTTTTGTAAGATACTTCTCAATCGTCTCTGCTTTATTTCCCCACACCACAATGTTGTGCCACTGGGTGTCCTCTACTTTCTCACCTTTGCTGTTTCTGTACACTTCATTCGTCGCAAGGGTGAAAGTCGCCATCTTCTTCCCGCTCTCGAAAGTTCTTACTTCAGGGTCTTTTCCTAGTCTGCCAATTAACTGTACGTTGTTTCTTAATGCGTTCATAATTTTTAAATTTTTAGTGTTAAACATTTTAAATAATCACTGATCGGCAGATCGTTTTGATCAAGTGTTTGATCGTTGTGATGTTGCAAAGATTGTAGGGTGGAGCAATACAAGTCGGTTGTTAAATAATTGTACTCGCTTATAACCGATTGTAAGTGTTTGTAAGCGTTTGTTGTCGTTTTTATTGCTGATAGTCAGCTATTTGTGAATTGGACTATTTTGTGATAAATTCGAGAAAAATTTACGATTCATCATCTATGACCATTACAGAAGAAAGAGCATGCCCGGAATGTGGTAATCCAATTATGGGAAGAGCAGATAAAAAATTCTGTTCTGACATGTGCAGGAATGCTTTCAACAATAAACAGAATAGCACAGTCAATAACCTGGTACGGCGTATCAATGGGATTCTGAAAAAAAATCGCAGAATCATGGAGCAGCTAAGTCCAACAGGAAAGGCTAAAGTCAAGCGATCAAAAATGATGGAGCAGGGGTTCGACTTCAGTTATTTCACCAACACCTATGAAACCAAAGAAGGGAATATTTATTACTTCTGCTATGATTACGGGTACCTCGAATTGAAAGACGATTATTTTGTGATTGTCAGGAGAGACTAATCCCTTTTGAATCAATTTTGCACTATGGAGTCTGAGAAGGAATTAAAACATCTTAGCAAATTTTTAAGCCTGATTTTGCGGCACCAGCCAGAAGTCATTGGAATTGAACCTGATCAAAATGGATGGGTCGAAGTAGCTGAACTGATCTCCAAAATGAACGATCATGGAAAAAACATCGACTTTCAAAAACTTGAGGAGGTCGTCAATACAAACAATAAAAAGAGGTTTGCCTTTAATGATGATAAGACACACATACGTGCCAGTCAGGGACATTCCATTGAGGTAGATTTAGGGTATGATGCACAAAAGCCTCCATCATTACTGTTTCATGGCACAGCTGAACAAAATTTAGAGAGTATCCTTGAGAAGGGGTTAAACAAAGGATCCCGGAATCATGTGCACCTGAGTCCAGATCGGGAAACGGCCAGACAGGTAGGTATGCGACATGGCAAGCCTATAATTTTGACAGTGGATGCCGGTAAAATGAATGCTGATGGTTATCCATTTTATCTGTCCAAAAATGGTGTATGGTTAACCGACATGGTGCCTTCAAACTACTTATCTTATTAAAAATGATAATTAAAAATCACCTGGTTCCCGATGCTTTTTAAGCTGATTTGATAAAAACCAACTCCTGCCAGAGTCGATTGATAATACGATTCTATTCCTAAACTAAAGTGATCGTTGACCTGATGCTGATAGCCGCCGGATAAATTAAGGACACCAAAATAGTGTTTGTTTTCTTTCCTGATATCCAGGCTGGCAGTAGAGGCATATATTCCTGAGCCGTAATCCCATTCATACAATTCCCTGTTCATCAGGAATGAATTGAGGCCAGCAAGACCATAAACCCTTCCTTTGGGTAGTTTTATAAGATCAAACCGGATATTTACTGGTATTTCAGTGACGGTACATGTTGCTGCAATCTCATCTGGAAAGTCATTGTTATCCCAATATCCTGGAGGTAAAGTAACATCACCCTCATCGGTGACATTATAGATTTTTTTCACACGGTTGATCCCACTGACAATCGAAATTCTGTCCGTAACAGAAAAAGTCCCCCTCACACCAATACCAGATCCCGGTCCAGTAAAATTCTTTAGCCTGACAGTAGTGAGGTCCCCATTTAAAACGATTCCGGCGGACCACCTGCTGGTCCTTTTCTTTTCTTCCTTTACCGGCTCTTCCCATTGTACACCAGTTGGCCTAAAAGTATTCAATGATGTGTGATCCTGCCATTCTTTTTTATCTATTTCGAAAGGGACAAAGTCCGACGCACTTGCATTGATAATGTTGTTTTGCTGGTTACCGTTTTCCACTGTTTTTTCTGAGAGATTAATTGGTGTCACCTGACTTTCCGAAGTATTGATGTTTGTAGCTTGAACGAATGATTGTTTTTGATGATATGGTTTGGTATTTATTGTTTGTAATCTAACTCCGTTTTCTCCCTTGGCATTTACATTATTTGCTTCCTGTATTGCCATTGGCAGATTGGCTATTGTGCCATTGTCATCGCAACCCTCATCATTGTTAAGGGCCAACGAGGCTTGCAACATCATTTCATCGGAATTACAATCATCATCCTGATCAGGTGTCAACACTGAATTATGAAATGCCCTGTCTACTGCTTGTGAGTCATCCAGGCTTATTTCAGTTCTTTCTAATACAATAACTCCCGCAAGCAGCAATAGCAATCCGGTGAGGCCGGTATAAATTGCTTTTGGCACCCAGGACATTTTCTGTTTATGCAGGTTAAACTTGCTCCATGCCGATGGGTCATAGGCTGGTAAGGGTGCGGACTCAAATTTGGTCCGTACCATGTTATCAAACTCCTCATCTGAAAACTTACGCAACGGCATAATCCTTATTTTTCAACAACATTTCCTTTAAATGTGCCCTGGCACGGTGCAGGTTTGACTTGGATGTGCCCACGGATACATTTAACATCTCTGCGATCTCTTCGTGTTTGTAGCCATCAATGACATACAAACAGAAGGTATTTCTGTATGAAGGAGGTAATTTTTGAATGAGTTCCAGTAGCTCCTCATAAGAAATCCGATCATACACATTTTCATCATTGGTGATGGTTACAGCTTCCCCGCTATCCAAATCCTGATGATACATGTGTTTTTTGTTTTTTCGGTAATGGTCAGAAGCAGCGTTGATCACTATTCTTCTCAACCACCCTTTAAAACTCAGATCGTTATAATCCTTAATCTTTCTGAATACTTTCATGAAAGCATCGTTAAGGATCTCTATAGCTTCATCATACCCTTGTGAATACCGCAAGGCAATGCTCATTGCATAGCCAAAGAAGTGTTCGTAAAGCTCTTTTTCAGCTTTCTTCTTTCCCTTCTGGCATCTTTTGATGATGTCTTTTTCCTTGCTATTCACCAGGTGAAATTGATTTAATGCCCAAACGCCCTGTCATCCACTAAAGGTTGCGTCCTTCATTCGAAATTTGTTCAGATATACAAAATACGAAAATATTTAGCCTCTTTTAAATGTTTGACGGGTGGATTAAAGGTGAACGGAGGTTCTTTTCATCAATGGTGTAAACGAGATAGTTATAGTCAATTTTCTTGTGGCGATTTTCCTTAGATCTATTTTTTCAATGGCCTTTGTCTTGATGATCTAATGTTGATCAATTCAATCTCATTTTTTCTGGGCTTGATTCTATAGGTCAATATTGTATATTTATTAATTGGTCCTCGATGAAGATATTTCTGATTTCGGGAACATTGAAGAATCTCAGGGTATTGGCTCAATAATGTGAAAAAGTCATTAGTCTGACGAACAAACCGAGCAACCTCCCTTTCAGTAAATTGGGTTTCCAGATAGTCGATGATTTTAGCATAACCTGCTTCAGCACGTTTGGTCCAGACTATATCTAAAGCCATTTCTTATACTTTTCCATCACTTCATTGTGAGGCGTAACTTCACCTTGATCTGCCTGAGCCAGCCCCTCTTCTATCTCAGAACGTTCCTCTGGACTAATTTCATCCCACCAATCAGCTTCTTTTTTGTTTTTAAGCTTTATGAACTCCTGTAGCGTTTTTGCATCATTCAATCCTGCTAGCCATTCAATCAATCTTATTTTTTCTGCCTGTAAGTCCATTTCTAATATTTATTAACAAATTAATGATATACAAAGATATTATCATTCCCAAAATGTAATATTTAGTGCTAGACAAGCGACATCTTCCTATAAACACTAAGATTTAGTATATTATTAATCTTTATCAATGACTATTATGAAAATATCACATTACCTCCTTCCAATTGCAATTCTTCTGCTCACCACTGCAGGCATATTTGCTCAGGACCAAAGCGAATACATTGTTCTTTCAGCCGAAAAGTACAAAGAAATCGAAGAAAAGATGTTTGAGATGGATGATTGGATTCCTATCGCTATTGAAGGTTACAGTAAAGCAGAACTTGTTGCATTTTATATTCAGAGTTATTCGGAGGAATCGATTTCCACCTGGGTTGACTTTGCCTATAAAAAGATGAAAAACAGTCCAAATGTAAAACCAACAGCTCAACAGGAACCAGAATTTCAAAAGATCCTCAAACTTCCCAGAGGTCCTGAAAATACACACAAATTCATGATGTTGATGACCAGGGATCAAATAGAATATGTGGGGTATTGACGGGAAATTAAACCCGCTCCACCGCTAATATCACCTGATCAGGCCTGAGGGTAACCAAGGGTATTTCCTTTGGCTTTTGCCCTGTAGATTTTAATTGAAACTTTTGAAGGAACTTTCTGAGGAACAGGGCCATTTCTGCTAAAGCAAAATTATTGCCTATGCAAAGTCTTGGTCCTGCACCAAATGGATAATATGATCGCGATTGCTCTTTAGTGAAACGATCCTTATTAAATCTTTCAGGAATGAACTCATCAGGGGACTCCCAAACCGAAGGGTCTCTGTGCAACAACCGGAATACTGTTATAATCGTAGAGTTGCCAGGAAAAGAAAACGCTCCAAACTCATCATCCTCCAAAGCCACACGGTCACTTATCCAGGCAGGAGGATACAGACGCATACTTTCCTGAATCACTTCCTGAAGGTCTGAATTTTTTACTGTCTGTTCGATATCCAGGTCCCTGGTTTTTTCTCTTAGGTCAGTTTGTATTTTTGGGTGTTCCGCCAATAAATAAAGTGCCCATGACAAAGCATTGGCCGTAGTTTCATGTCCGGCGATGATTAAAATGAATATTTCATCAATCAGTTGCTGATCATCCATTGGTTCATTGGTGTCCTCGTATCGGGCATTCAATAGCATATCCAGTAAGTCATTGACCTGTTTCCCCGATTCCCGTCTTTCTTTTATGATCCCATGTATGATCTCTCTTCCGCGTGCAGAGATGTTGATGTGTTTCCTGACTTGGCCCGTCAGCTTGTAATACCAGACCAGGTGTGGTTGTCTCACTTCTTTAATCACAAAAGTCTGCACATCGCTGATCACATCGGCGAGTTCCTGAAACTCTTCTTCGGGAAAGTCAATGTCAAACAAACTGTCCACCACCAACTGAAAAGCTGCTTTATGCATCATGGGATAAACATCGATGGTGCCCATAGGAAACTCTTCCAGGAACTTCGAGATGGTCTGATCCATGATTTCATAGAGCGCCCTGATCTTTTGTAGATGAAATCCGGGCTGAATCAAGCGCCTTTGCCTAAGCCAGTAATCACCTTCAGCGGTCAACAAACCATTGCCAATATATTTGCCGAGGGTTTCGGTGGACAAGCTGGATTTCTTATATCTCCGATGATTTTTCTGCAACACATGATGAATAAACTCCCCATCGCTGGTCATGATTGTCCGTGCACCAGGACCCGTGTACACACAATATGTCTTACCAAACCTGCCAAAACTATAACGCATGACATCCAATGGGTTTTTTACCAATTTGAAAGCCCTGAAGTAGGACTCCAAAAGACTATAACCAGGAGGTAGTTGATATTGGGCCATCACTATTTGTATTTGTCGTTCAACCCTTTTCCTTCTATGATCATGGGCGTTATTTTTCCTATTCTGCTGAGCTTTGTTTCCACTCGTTTCGCCTCCGACACATATTCTGCGTATTCCTTTTGTTTGCCGGGGGTAAGCGATTGAAAAGAATTGGCCAATAGTTGATCTTTCAGAAAAGCCTCCTCAAGTTCTGGTGGTACTACTAATGGTTTTTTGCTAGCCTTTAGCTCCTTACCATCTTTTTGGTTTTGAATCGCCTCCTGTACATATTGCAAGACCAACTGTTGATCGATCTCATCAAAACTATTGAATCTCCATTGTCTCATGGCTTTGGTTTTTCCTTCCTGCGCATTGATCAATACTTTTTGATTGTCCTCCAGGAACACACCCTGGTAAAACCAAATGCCTACATAACTTTTGAAAGCTCCCAGCCCAACAACATTTTTTCCATTCACCGTATAAACAGGTGCTCCCCATTTTACGGTTTCGTTCATCTCTGTGGACTGCATGAGTTCACGCAGCAAGATTAATTCTTCCTGCCATTGCGGATGTTTAATGATGTATTCGTCTACACTATGTGCCAGCTCCATTTTTAAGGTTTTTATAGATCAATATAATTAAAAATGAAGAACAGTGTCAACTAATTAGAAAGAACCAAATGCCTGTAAAACAAAGAAACCGCACCCAAAATTTAGGAACGGCTTCTTTCTACACTTTAACCAAAATTTAACCATCTACTCAACTAATTCCCCGATACGAAACTTGCTGAAAAATGGATTCAGTAGTGATTGAAAAAAATGTTAAAAAAGCTTAAAATGTCATTAAGGCATTAAGAAAACGGGAGTAAATCAGGTGCCAGGTATTTTTTCTTTGCCCTGGTATCATTGAAGATGTCAAATCCATAGTGGCAGGCCATCAAATCTTTGAAGTTTGTTTTAAGTCTTGGGAACTCCTGAATGAATGCGATAAATGTGTCTGCTTTCGATCTTTGAATAAAATGATTGACCGCCTTTATGGCAGCAACAGTTACCGTTTCATTGTATTTGGACCCATCTCCAAATGTTTGATCAAATGCCCTGATTTGGTCGCAAATATGATCAATGGCAATCTGCTCGCCGTACTTTCTTATATGAATCCAGGCCAATCGAATATGGGCTTCATGTGAAAATAGCTTTGGGTTGAGGGTGCATGTTGCAAACTGGTGAATGAATTGCTCGTCTGAGAGTTCGAGGTGACCGTTCATGATGTAACTTTTTGGTGAGTTGGAAATGTTTGGAAACGAACAAATATAGCACTAAGTTTTATCGTCCGATCATTTCACCACCTGTAATGGCCAGGTAACCCATAATGGCACCAATGGTGTTAAGCAAACAGTGCACAAAAATTCCAATCCATACATTTCTGGTTTTCCATACGACATAACTCAATACAATGCCTACACCAATAATAGCCAGGTAATTATGAGGTTGCCAGAAATGATACAGGCCAAACAATGCCCCATTAACCCAGGGTGCCCAGCGTTTTAGAAATGTCATTCTTGGCAGTAAGTACCCTCTGAAATATAACTCTTCCGCCATAGGAGCAATGATACCATCGGTTATGATACCCAATAAAAATATACGGCCAATTGCTTCCATATCATTTGTTCCAAACATTGGGTCAAAGAACCATGGGGGTAGCCATGCAAAAACAGATTCCCTCAACATCAGTCCCAGCGGATACATTGGCACATAAATAATCAGGCAAGCTACAAAGCCTCCAATTACCCAAAGTATAAATTTCCCCGGAGAAAGCTTTTGCCAGTATGGAATGACCTGTGAAATCCTAAAGAAACCACCGGCCTTCCAGGATAGATGTGTTAGTGTTATGGGGGCTAGTATTAAGACTTCCACTATGAAGAGACCTAAAAATGAGGGCCACTTTAAATCCAACAGCCAGTTGGAAAGGAGTACGTATGCCACTAAAACAATCACTCCAGGATAAAAGTGATAGGTCAGTTGTCTGGTCATCGTGTATTGCCTGATATTCATTGGTTGCATCGCCTGAGTCCGTTAAATGAATTTTCAAGGACAAGAATCATCAATCCTGGAATTTAATTCGACCGAATGCATGAAGTCGAACTGATTTACCTGACTTTTGATCGATATTGAGAGGGAGTAAGGCCGGTTTTTTTCTTGAATTGCGTATTGAAAGAGGATTTTGAATTGAAGCCCACCGCATACATTACTTCCAGTATTGTGAGTTTATCATCCGTACTTTCCTCAAACTTACACTTAGCTTCTTCAATGCGAAGTGCATTGATATAGTCAAAGAAGTTCTTCCCAAATATCGTATTGATTGCCTGAGAAATTATACGATTATCTCTATTCACAGCAGTGGCCACATCATCCAATGTCAATTCCGGATTCAGGTAAAGTTTGTTTCCTTCCACCACCTCAGCAATTTGCCTGGCCACCGCTTCCAGTTCATCTATATTGCCTGTAGAAGCCGAATATTTTTGATAGGTTAATAATTTTGGTTCGTCCATGGTTTGGAACCAGATCCTGACTATAAACCCCAGAATGGCCAGATTCAACACTAACAGTCCCGCTTGCATCAATGGTTGCCAATTCAAATATTGAATGAATGAGACAGTTAACGAAAGCATGAGAATTGATATGATCCAATTGAGGTTATGATTGAACCACCCGATGTGATTGCTGGAATAATACGATTGCTGTAGCTTATGGTATTGAATCAATAACCTTTTGGAAGCAACAATGTAACCCGACATATGAATGAAGGTCACCAGCAGTGGAATGATAATCGCTAATGGCTGATGGGGCCTTGTGATGGATTGAAGGATCATTTTCCTGGTTTCCTCAGGCTCCAAATGGTAAAATACAATTGACAACCAGAGTGCCAACAAAAAAGGAATCGCATTTAACAGGAACCACCATCCAGATAAATGTTTACGCCTGGTCAACTGGTTAACGTAAGCATAGATCATTGGGCCATGCCAAAAAATCAGTGCATCTTCCCAAACCGCCAGATGACTATAATCAAAGTAAATACCGGTCATCAGCAGAAACCCGTCGAAAAAATTCACTGACCACAACAGAAAAAATATTCCGAGATAGGCATTCGGTCTGGACTTTTTCTTACCCATCAGCAGGTAAACACCCAAAAGCCCAAATAAGCTTGCACTGATTATGATCAGGATGTGATTAAGCGACATCTAATTAATTCAGAAATCTAATAGCATTGAGGTCCAACTTATCGATTTTTCCGCGCAATTCAATATTTCCCAGATGCTCGAATTCAAAGACGTCTTCATTTTTTACCAGGGCAATGGTCTCCTTTGAGGCCAGCAGATCAGCGCCATAATGATTACACTGCTCCTGAATACGTGATGTGGTGTTGAGTACATCACCGGAATAAACTATGTCCCTTTTTATGCTCCCAATTTCTCCAGAGGTGACCGTACCATAGTGTAATCCCGCTTTAAACTGTGGCACTACACCATATTTTTTCTGATAGTACCCGGCTAATTTTTCTATTCGTTTTTGTATTCTGTTGAAACATAAAAAGCAATTGGCATTTCTCAACCCATATTTCATTGTCCATGTCACTACTATTTCATCTCCCACATATTGATAGATTTCTCCCTCACTGGCAATGATATCCGGAGTGATGTCGGTGAAGATGTCATTGAGCAGGTTAAAATACTTTTTGTTACCCAGGCTCTCCGCTATCGATGTGGAGGATTTCATATCCAGGAACATAAATATCCGCTCTTCTTCTCTTGGCTGATAATATTGTCCTCTCAAAAATTTACCCAACATGCCAGGCCCAAACTTATCATTTACCTGCAAGGCAAACAGTGTCATCAGGGTGATCAGCAGCCATAAAATGAAGAAGGTAAGTCCTACAGGTGTGAGCACCCAGCTAAGTAAAAAATCAAAGAATCCGGTCTGAATGGCCAGCTCTTCTCTTTGTACCTGGTAGTTGAAAAAAATGATGGTTACCGTAATGATCACGTACGAGGCAATGTAACACATCAATGTAAAAACCATCGCGAACAGGAATGACTTCTTTCGAAAATACCGGCTATTGATCAGCACAAGTGCGGTACCTCCCAGAATCCCGGCCAGAATCCCTATTAATGTATTGGAAAACAATGTAATGCTCAGATCAAAATACTTCGATGGTCCCAGGCTGTAATCGGAATGGATCATGGCATAGGAAAGCAATACCAGAAACCAATTGATCAGTACGTACACCAGGGTAATGATGAGTACCCTGTTGATATTCATTTTCAGCTGAGGGTTTATTTTAATTTTTTCCAATGGCCTGAGTTCAGATAAATAGTAACAAATTATATACGTCCATTTGCCCTGTAAGGTGCAGATTTAGGAGTTGAAACCTGAAATTAATCGACTCATCCGATGATAGATCAATGTGAATTCAATATAATACATCGAAGAATTGAGTCCTTCAGGCACCTGATGATAGTCAATAAATCATTATATTTAGTAAAAGATGTGCGCATGAAACGACTAATAATCCTTATGATCCTAATGGGAATTTATGAATCAGGTTTTTCGCAAACTGCCACTTTCCTTACCTACCAACCCAGCTGGACCAATGTATCCCCAACGATCATGCTTGTTAAAAACAATGATCTCAGGCATACCAATTTGTTATATACCGATTACAAATTACATGGCTACCAGGTGATTTCATTGCACCAGCCCAATACACCCTATGACTGGTTGTTTTACGTGGATGAAAATGGCAAGACACAATACCGATCCATGAGTCACACTGGCTTGCTTAATATGACAGGAAACTATGTGCATCGATATGACAGTTTCAACCCCTATGGAGCCAGGGCGTTCGGCGAAACGATCGTATCGGGAGTCCTGAATACTATCTTTAGCCGAAGTATTCGTACCATCAGCTTTCGTTGATCAGGATTTATCTAATCCCATTTTCAATCTGGAGAGAATGTATTCTAACTCTTCATCAGACATTTTTGAGGTTCGTTTCTTTATTTGAGCATTGATTTTTGCCAGTTCCTCAATATTTGAAGATTCAAATCTGTACTCCTCCGCCTTGAGCAAGTAATCATAGGGACCTCTCTGACTCATTAACTTTACAAATACGGGAGCCGTTTCGATGGCAATAAACAGTAGTAAAATAAACCAATGGGCTATGGCGATGCTGGTACTTTTAGCAGCTATTCTACTCAGCGCTTCCATTCTGGAGGCAATTCCGTTCAACTGGCCGGTTTCCAAATCGGTGAGTGCCGCGGATGCCAGAGAATCATTTTGTGCCAATTGCCGGAGCTTTACGTGAATAAGACTATCATTAGTGATCTGAAGTGCTTCAAGTTCGAGTTGCACCCTGTCTGCCTCAGCTTTTTTGATCTTGTAAATGGGACCTGCATTTCGTTTCATCGTACCACCAGTACCATCGGCCTCAATACGGGCAATCTCCATTAACTCATCCCTCTTTTTACTTTTAACCAACACCTCAAGTTTCAATTGTTTGATCTCCTGGTTGAGTCTTTTTTGAATGTCTTCAAACCTGGATTTCACTACAGACTCTTTCAACATCAGGTCTTCCTGCTGCATCAGTGTTATTTCAGATTCAATTTCCTTCTCAAAAATCTTCATTTCCAAAGGCTTGGCAATGACAATGGAAATAAGAACCGCCAAGATTATCCTTGGAATCGCCATGAACAATTCCTTCCTTGGTCGACCTTCCTTGCGCATGCTGGATACTATGAACCGATCCAGATTAAAAATCATCAGCCCCCACAGCAATCCGAAGAGTGCCGCAAACCAATAATTATCAAAAACTGTGTATAGGGCATAGCCACCTGAAAAAGCAGCAAATAATCCCGTAAATAATATGGTAGCTCCAATTCCTACGTACTTGCTGGATTCAGACGGGCATCTTTCCAGGATCTCCTTACTTGACCCTGAGCATAACCAAAAGAGTTCTTTGACCTTATTCATAGTCCATTATAACGGTATATCTCCAACTATGTTGTAATACAAGGAACTAGGTGTAGCACTGGTGTGTTTTTTAGTGCTTTTGGTTTTCCGTTCCTTGTTTTTAGTGTGGTTGCTTGTTTTCTGCTTTTCTTGGTACTTGGCTTGACTTAGATTGGTTCAGGGGTTGCCATTTTGGTAGGACTTGTGGGTTTTGAATTGTTTTTTGACTGGCAAATAAACCGGGAAACTATTAACTATAATCTCAAATCCTTAAATTAACGCTCCTAATCATCAAAACCCCCAACTCATGATTCAATATCCATGCACAAAACTCAAATTTACAATGGCCCAAACCCTTAAACACAACAAGCAAAATCCCAAATTCAAGATCCAAACCCAAGATCCTAAATCCAAGATCCAAGATTCAAGATTCTAAATTCAAGATTCAAGATCCAAGATTCTAAATTCTAAATCCAGGATTCAAGATCCAAGATTCTAAATTCTAAATCCGAGATTCAAGATTCTAAATTCTAAATCCAAGATCCCAAATTCCAATGGAGGAACAGTTTCTGAAATCGTTGCAGTTTTCTGATGAGCAGTCTTTTGAGAGGCTATTCCGGTATTACTATGAGCCTCTGGCTAATTTTGCACTGAAATATTTAGGTGACCCTAATGAAGCTGAAGAGGTGGTACAGGAAGTATTTACTTATGTCTGGCAGAAAAAAGGGCAACTGGATATCAAGACTAACCCAAAGTCCTACCTCTATGGTGCCGTTCGAAATGGTTGCCTCAATTACCTGAAACATCAGAAAGTAGCCAATCTGTACGTTCAAAGGGCCCTGCACGGTGGTGATCATTTTGACCAGGTTGATATCATGGAACTCTCTGAGTTGGAGTCTACCATCCAACAGGCCATTGAGAAACTTCCGCCTAAATGCAAAGAAATTTTTGAACTCAACCGTTTCGAAGGCAAAAGGTATAAAGAAATTGCAGAGCAGTTGGGGATCTCATTGAAGACTGTGGAAAACCAAATGGGAAAAGCATTGAAAGTGATGAGAGAAGAACTAAAGGATTTGCTTCCTGTATTAATACTGGTATTGTTGGAGTTTTTGCAACAAGGCAATGGGGGTAAATGGTAATGTTGTTTACATAGTATTGAATAATGGAAAATTCGACACCCGATAAAATATCATTTCAGCTACTTAGCAAATACTTTGCAGGGGAATGTAGTGACCAGGAGAAGTCCCAGGTAGAAGAGTGGGCAGCACAAGGCAACCAGCATAAACTGTCGCAACTAAAGGTAGTCTGGACCGATACTGGTATCCTTTCTGATGATGCGCTGGAAAACCATCAATTCGATGTAGACCAGGCATGGGATCGATTTAGAAAGGATGTTATAGCATTCCCTGAACATACGGAGACTACCTTCAACCCTATTAGAAGAATACTTCAAATCGCTGCTGTGGTTATTGTGGTAGTCGGCGTGTCGATTATGCTCAACCTGCTGAATTCGCCTGAGCTCCAGACCATTGCTGCTTCCAACGAAACCATAACCACTACCCTTCCCGACAGCTCTTTCATTGCACTCAATAAAAACAGTACACTCGAATATCCGAAGGAATTTGAGGAAAACATACGAGAAGTAAAACTTAAAGGAGAAGCTTTTTTTGAAGTCACTCACAACCCCGAACAACCTTTCGTGGTGGTTGCCGGGGAAGCAAAGATCAAAGTACTTGGAACGAGTTTCAACGTGCAGGCGTACGAGGGGAAAGAGATCGTGGTGGCTGTAGAAGAAGGCAAGGTTGCCCTCTCCTACAGTGATCAGCAAATCGTACTGACAGCTGGCATGGTTGGTACCTACAGTGCTGTCAACAGAAAGGTGGAAGAGGTGGTCAGTCCTGCACCGGATATTACTTACTGGAAAAATAAGAAGCTGGTTTTTAAAGGCACACCACTAAAAGAAGTGATCAGCACCCTGAACAATATATACGGGGCTCAGGTCCTGCTTGAAAACGAACAATTGCTCGGTGATTGTAAACTTTCTGCCACTTTCCAAGGGGAAGACCTGCAAACAATCCTCGACCTGACCAGTACTGCTCTCAATCTGACAGTAAATACCGACAATGGACAAATCGTACTACAAGGTGAAGGTTGTGAATAAGTTGGTGCTATTTTCTATGATGCTGGCTTGTCAGATTGCGGTAGGACAAAATCTCCTGAGTCAAAAAGTGAGCATTGCCGCCGATAGTCAGCCACTGGATGAGATCCTGGATGAACTATCGAGAAATTCCGGCATTAGTTTCATCTACAACTCGGAACTGGTGGCAGCACACAGTAAAACCATTGAGGCCACTGATATATCAGTTGGCAAATTACTGCCTCAATTGCTAGGTGATGATTTTGAGTTCCTGTCGAGGGGTAAATATGTCATCATTCAAAAGAAACAAAAGATCAAAAAGGTGACGATTGAGCTACAGGGCCAGTTTACTGATGCAGCTACAGGTAAGAAAATCAATGAAGCTACCATCTACGAGGCTTCAAACCTCACCTCCTCCATCTCCAATGACCATGGGAAGTACAACCTTACATTTGATGCCGACACGGAAGATGCAGCACTGATCATCAGCAAGGAAAACTACAAGGATACCGTTATACAGATCAAAGAATTGGCTGGAAAGCAACTCGATATCCAACTGCAACCCATACCACAACCTGTGGTGCCCAGAAATTCTATCCACAATCGTGTGATGGTCCGACTGTTTACCTCCGAAACCGTAAGAGAAAACGCTAAAAACGTAGGTTTTCTGGACGAAGTACCGGTACAAGTTTCTCTGGTACCTGCCGTGGGGACCAATAAGTTGCTGGGGTCTGCCATGTCGAATCAATTGTCCTTCAACATCATAGCAGGGTATGCCTACGGGCTGAAGGGGATAGAACTGGGAGGTGTTGCCAACATTATCAGGAATGAGGCTACCGGTGTACAGATGGCTGGCGTTTCCAATATTGTTGGTGAGGAAGTGCGGGGAGTGCAATTGGCTGGGGCCACCAATACCAATACCGGTGATACCTATGGCATTCAAATGGCTGGAGGTGTAAATGTCGTTACCGGTAAAATGACTGGTACTCAGCTGGCAGGAGGAGTCAATGTGGCCAAAAGCAACCGGTCCGCGCAAATGGCCGGGGGTGTCAACCTGGTCCTTGAAGACAGTGAAGGCATACAGTTTGCCGGAGGAGTCAACCTGGCAAAGCGGAGTAAAAATGCGCTTCAGCTTGCCGGCGGAGTGAATGTCTCTTTCAAAGAGTTTGAAGGCGCACAGTTGTCCGGAGCACTCAACCAGGCCGGCACCACACGGGGAGCACAGATGGCAGGGGCTACCAACATCGCCGGAGAAGTTTCCGGAGTACAGCTGGCAGGTGCTGCCAATGCTGCCCTGGGAATCAAAGGTTTTCAGGCTGCCGGAGCGGTGAACCTAAGTAAAGAAATGAATGGCTTACAGCTAGCAGGCGCCATGAACATCGCCACCAGGGTGAATGGTGTGCAGATGGCCAGCGCCATTAATTTTGCTACCAAAGTAAAAGGTTGCCAGATAGGCATCATCAATATCGCTGATTCTCTGCATGGTGGTGTTCCCATCGGGTTGATCAATATTATTCGCAAGGGTTTTATTCACCTGGAACTTGGCGGCAATGAAATCACGCCCATCCGCCTGGCATTTAAATCGGGAACACATCGTTTGTACACTTCCATTAGTGCTGGACTAAGACCGGAGCAGGAATTGTGGACCGCAGGGGTTGGGCTTGGCACACAACTTCCTATTGGCGACAGGTTCTATACCGGCTTTGAGGGTAACGCGCACTGGCTCAGTCCGCTGGACAAGTTCAATGATGAACTGGACCTCTGGACGCAATACAACTTGCTGCTGGGCTTCCGCTTCAATGATAACATCTCCATCAACTTCGGTCCTAGTTTCAACGCCTATTATTCCAAAGTAGTAGATCCGGAAACAGGGGCCATTGGCCGTCTCAACAACAAAGGCTTCAATGAACAAACCCGCAATGGCAAGCTCAGCCGACAATGGGTTGGCTGGCAGGTTGGGGTGAGGTTTTGAGTTTGGAATCTTGGATCTTGGAATTAGAATTTATTGAAGAAGTTGGCGCGGATCTGAATGAAATGGAGACGTGTGCTTCTCTCTCTTCTTAACAACAGCTCCTCGTTACTTTGGAAAGGTGCTAAGAAAGCACCAATAATAAAAAAGTGTAGTGAATGCTACACCTCAATCTGCTTTAGCGTTGACCAATATTTCCCCATATTCATCAGCTAATTCTGCATCCAGGTAGTGAGTCAGTTGCACCAGAAACTTCCAGTAGGGATCACTTTTGTCCAGCTCTCCTCTCCATCCCAAAATTATCTGACCGTTTTTGTACCATTCAAGATTCATTTGATCTGAGGAATCTTTGGCTTTAAATGTGGCCACCTTACGTTCAGGAAAGTCAGCCCATCGAACATGTTCCATGCGGTCCACCGTATCTTGCCATTGCTGTAAAGAGATTGGTGGGTGCAGTAATTTACCTTTCCGTGGTTTGCGGATATATAAATTATATGACATTACCTAAGTCTTCTCTCCAGTTCGTCCATCTTCAAATGATCTCTAAATGCCTGCTGGACCTGCCTGTTTTTCTTATCCTCAGCCGCAAAGGGGTTTTCGTAAAGTTGAATGGTGATGACATAATTTTCAACAACATTTAAAACACCCTGATCAAATGAATCCAACGTGCTCTTACCTACAATATCAATGAATGGCACTCCAAACCACATCTTCCAGCAAGACATCAACCAAAAGCCTTTGACCAGCTTTTTCCGTCCCGGATTTTTGGAAATATCAACGACCTGATCACCATATTCATTGGTAGTAACATGTTTGGGCTTTAACCCATATCCCTTGTAAACACCAATATTTATTTCAGACTGCAATTTGATCTCCATGGCATCAGCACAATATCCGGCTGTAAATTTTGGGTGATGAATGAGTTGTTGCAACAGGTCAGAGGACAACAATTGTTGATCCATTATTTCCCAATAGATTACCTGCGGTCTGTCTTTTGTTCCGGGATGAATTACTTTAAAAGACAGTTCTTCTGTTTCATCAGCAAGTGTGATTCCAGAACCAACACCCATCAGCTGGTCACTTTCCTCTGCTGACATTCCTTCCAACTCCGCAATAAAGTGCTCGCCGAATGGAAGGGGTTCATCATCTGTAATTACCCAATGAGGCTCAAAACCCAAACCTTTATTCTTGATTAATCCAGCGACATCTGCACTGGAGAAGGAATGAGTATGATAACACAGGATCACCTGTAACTTGTTATCACGCGCTTTCTTTGATCCGAAACCAAATAACTTCATTGACTTTACAATAATTATATCTCGAATATAATTACAGTGATGTCATGTTCTTCTGCTTCGTCCAATACTTTTTGGAGTCTGCTCTGATCATATCCTTCTGGCACACCTATGTGCAACTCCACCTAAGTGCTTTGAATGTTAGCCTTTGGTTAATACCATATTAATTTTATCAGAGAAGCCATTGCTATTTGTATTATTCCATGTATATGGAATCTTTAAACATTGGTGTTAATCTCAAGGGGCGAGACAAGTAGCTACTTATTACTCCCTATCTTAAAATAGGTCGAATTTCCACTATCGCTCAAATGCGCTCCAAGCCTGTGTAACTGGCACCAGATAGATTGCTGAAAACTTGTTTGGGCATCAAAATACCGCCTACAACTGTCGGAAACTCTCAACATCACGTAATAACTGGTGCGAATGCAGAAAGTGCCAACACCCAGGCAAATATCAATAACATCAGAAAAATCAACTTTTTATGCTTTATCATGGCTCAATAATGTTCGCAGATTAAAATAATTGACGAATACACATGGTTAATAAAGCTGCAATTTAAAAAAAATCATCAAATCTTCGCCAGGTATTTTACTTGTCAACCCTTTGTCACCCCCTCAAATTTGCGAATCAGCGCTTTCCACGTCATCATTGCATTAGTAATGTGAACGGTATTACTAAAACTATTTCAATAGTGGTTCGTCGGCATGAACCTGAGTAAAGAAGCACAGCTTAAAGTATTTCTTTACGCTATGGAAATACAGATGAAAAAAGGCACAATTGGCAGGTTGTGTCTTTTTTTTATTTAGCATCTTGGGTCTTGAATTTAGAATTTAGAATCATTGCTGTCCGGGGTAATTCCTGGGGTTCTACATTTTCCTGCGATAGTTGCATCAGAGCATGTAATTTCATAAAAACGTAAAAGCATGGTCCCTAATCACTAAAAGCTTTAATCCATTTTCATTTTCTTTTAAAATCACATCTTCCACCACTCCCGCCGTGGGGGCTCCTACTTTTTGAAAGACCAAAAACTAGGGAAAAAGTCTTTGGGAAATTATTAGCACACGGCCTCCCAATGCCCCTTTTCGCGCAAATCCAGCCCAATCCTGCAACACGGCCATCATCGCACAATCTTCCCGCCATTTCCCATCCACCCCAGTCACGAATCACATTTTTACTCAAGAACCATAATCCAATTAATTTTCCCCGGACACTGTTGATTTAGAATTTAGAAACCTTTGAAACTGAGGTTTTAGGAAAACATTGAATCAGGCTTCTTATCTGTTTAATTCTTTTCTCCTTTTTCTACCCGAATACAAGCAGCGGACCAGCCGTGTTCACAGCTTTTTTCGAACCATTTTAAGCCCTCCTGGTAATCTGCTTCAACGCCGGCACCCCTTGTATACATTATTCCCAGCTGCCATTCTGCCTGGGCATGGTTGTTTTCGCTGGCCTTCAAAAACCAATCCATGGCTAATTTGTAATTGGGTGAGACTCCTTTTCCATCATAATATATGATACCAACCTTGTACATGGCATTTGGGTCTCCTCGCATCGCACCTGTCTGATAATTTTTAAGGGCATTTTCAAAATCGTTTTGCTCCATATAGTAGTCACCAAGACTTGTCATGGCCTCTACGTCCCCCTGCACGGCAGCTGATTTTAGTAACTTGATTGCCTTTGGAAAGTTTTTTTTAGTACCCAGCCCGTTCAGATAAATGATGCCCAGTTTTCGTTGAGCCTCTGCATTACCCTCTCTTGCTAGTTTTTTGTACAGCTCTCCGGCCACAGAATACCTTTCACTTTCATACCATCGATTGGCCTGATCCAGCATTTCCTGAGACTCCTCTTGCTGAGCAATGATATGACCTGCACATATCCCTACCAATAGAACGGTTGTGATGATTTGACGCATAGTTTTTGGTTTAATGTAACTTATCCTCTCTAAGGTATAAACAATTTAAAATTATTACCTACTAACAACTTTCAAAGTTGAAACCCCAGATTGACCGCACAGAAACCATCAATTTACCCCAAACATCATTCCCACCCTTAAAAGGATAAAAAGAGTATATTTCTCAAAACGACCTTATGTCTCACCTAAAACGACCTGTCGTTTAGTGTCAAACGACCTTATGTTTCGGTGCAAACGACCTTATGTTTGGGGTCCAACAAAAGGTCGTTTTGAAGAGACGACCTTATGTCTTGAAAAAAGATGTGTTTCTAATGCTATTAACCAGGAGGTTGTAATCACCCAACACCATCAAACCTGGCCTTGTTTCTGGGGAAAAGAAAAAAAAATTAAATCTAGTCATGGGGGTAAACCTGAATCTGGTTTCCACAGGGTTGTAACAAATCAAAAACAACTCGTGATGAAAATCAGAATCAAATTTTTAGCAGCTATAATGTTCACAATCTCACTGCTGAATGCGCAAGGTCAGGAACTCACTCAGACCATCCGTGGAAGGATCATCGATCAGGATACTCAAAGTCCGCTGATTGGAGCTACAGTAATCATAGCCGGCTCAGACCCGATACAGGGAGCCACTACCGATGTTAATGGTAACTTCAGAATCGACCAGGTGAAAGTCGGGAGGGTAAGCCTGGTGGTCAGCTATATTGGGTACGAGGATAAAACCATCCCCAATTTCCTGGTAAGCTCTGCCAAAGAGGTGGTGCTGGATATCTCCCTGATAGAAGCTGTAGATCAACTGGAAGAAGTAGTGATCACCGCCACTCAAAAAGGTGAGGTGCTCAACGAAATGGCCCTGATCAGTGCCCGAAGCTTTTCTGTAGAAGAAACACAACGATATGCTGGAGCCATCGACGATCCTGCCAGAATGGTTTCAGCTTTTGCTGGTGTCAACAATAACGCCGAAGGTAACAACGATATCATCGTAAGAGGAAATTCTCCAAGAGGAATATTGTGGAGGCTGGAAGGAATGGAAATCCCAAACCCAAATCACTTTGCGGATGAAGGAGCCACTGGTGGACCCATCAACGCCCTGAACAGTAAAATGCTTGGCAACTCTGACTTCTTCACCGGCGCTTTTTCTCCTGAATACGGTAATGCTTTGTCAGGCGTATTTGACATGAAACTAAAAAATGGAAATAACCAGAAAAGAGAACATGCCGCTGGGATCAGTACACTGGGCATAGACCTTACCTCCGAAGGGCCTTTGAATGGGAGCGGATCATACCTGGCCAATTATCGGTACTCTACACTGGATCTGCTCGACAGGGCCGGAATACTGGATTTTGGTGGTGTACCAAGGTATCAGGATGCTTCTTTCAAGATATTTCTGCCTGCCGGAGATAAACATTCCGTTTCACTATTCGGTCTGGGAGGACTCAGCAGTATCACTTCCGAAGATACTGATGAAGAAAACGAAGACTTTGTGACAGGCAAAGGTGTGATGAAAGCAAAAATGGGTGTTGTGGGGCTTACTCATACTTACCTGATCAACTCTAATGCGTACCTTAGGAACGCCGTAAGCATTGCCGGAACCGATTTGTACACTGATTGGAATCTTCCGGAAGACGATCAGAATAGCTTTTACAGAATTGGCGACAATGATTTTGAGAAGTCCGCTTATACTTTTCAGTCCACCTTCAACTATAAACTGAATGCCAAAAATAAATTTGAAATTGGTGGTATCTACCGTGGACTTGGATTCAACATGGCAGCCAGGGAATGGAATTTCAATTTCAACCGGCTTGAACAAATCCTTCAGGATGACAATACTACAAGCTCCATCCAGGGATTTGCCAGCTGGAAATACAGGGCGACAGAAAACCTTACTTTCATCAATGGCCTGCACTATCTGAGGCTCAATCTCAACAGTAAACAAAGCATAGAACCCAGGCTTGCACTGCAATGGAAAGCCACCGATCGCAACTCATTCACTGCAGGTTTTGGACTGCATAGCCGAATGGAGAGCCCGGCAACTTACCTGGCCAAGTCATTCAGAGAGGACGGATCATTTACTCAGCCCAATAAGAACCTTGGCCTCAGCAAAGCGGCCCACTATGTCATTGGTTACGATCAAAACATAGGCAGGAATACTCATTTTAAAATAGAAGCATACTATCAGCACCTGTTTGATGTCCCCATTGAAAACGCAGATACCAGCACCTATTCAATTCTAAACAGTTCCGGAAGCTATGTCACCAGGGAACTAGTCAATGAAGGAACTGGAAGGAATTACGGTCTTGAGCTGACCCTGGAGCGCTATTTCAACCGTGGATTCTATTACCTGAGTACACTATCGCTTTACAAATCCCTGTATACGCCAAAAGACGGAGAAGAGCGAAGCACAGCATTTGATGGTAACTATACCTTCAACTTCCTGATTGGAAAAGAATGGAAAGTTGGCAAAGCTTCCAAAAACAAAACGTTGTTCATCAATTCCAAAACTGCTCTGATTGGCGGCCCAAGGTACACGCCGATTGATTTGGAAGCCTCAAGAGCTAATGGGGAATGGATTTACAAAGAAAGCGAGCCATTTTCGGTGAAAGGTGATGATGTCTTTAAACTTGATCTTGCGATTGGTATCCGAAGAAACAAGAAAAATACCAGTACAGAATTCAAAATAGACGTGCAGAATGTTACCAACAATCAGGCTGTGGTAGATCAATATTATGTGATTGCTTCTGAAAAAGTGATCGAATCCACCCAATTGCCATTACTACCCACCATCAGCTACAAGATCTTCTTTTAACACATTTTTCATCAGTACTTGAGCTTAAGCCGAATTGGTTTCCAGCAGAATGCCAATGCATCAACAGTGTTAAGGTTGATTCCGGTTCACAATCCAAAGGTTGGGGTAAATTCCCCGACCTTTTTCATTTTAATGAAGCCTAAATTTCCCTGCGACCCCAACATTTTATTTAAATTCCCGGTTGAAGCAAAAAAAGAAGTATCATGCTGAAATGGAATGACATCATCAAGTTTGTGAATCACGGCAACCCGGAACCAGACCAACGCCTGGAAAAATCTGAAGACGAATGGAAATCCCAGTTAACTGAAGAGCAATATCACGTGACCAGACAAAAAGGAACGGAAAGGGCGTTCAGCTCAGATATGTGTAGCCTGTTCGAGCCTGGGTTGTATTCCTGTGTTTGTTGTAACACGCTACTGTTTGATGCCAATGAGAAATTTGAATCCGGCAGTGGATGGCCATCCTTCACACAGCCGATTAAAGAAAATGCTATTGCCTATCATGGCGACAAATCCTTTGGCATGGTAAGGGTCGAAACTGTATGCAACACCTGCGACGCTCACCTTGGCCATGTGTTCCCGGATGGACCTCCTCCGAGTGGCCTGCGATATTGCATGAATGCGGTGGCCCTTAAGAAAGTCAATTCAGACTTACTATAGTTTACAAATATTTCAACCACCACTGTGGGTGCGTTGATTTGTAATGATTAAACCACTTGCACAACCAGTAAAAGCCAGCAATGATCACGACCCAGACCGCATAAAGTCTGAGCAGCGAGGGTTCGTAAAATGCGGGCCAGTTATCCGGCCTTCCTCCATTTGCGAGATCAAACCATTGCCCTTGAGTGATCTTAAAATAAATGATTGATGTAATATGAATGACTGGAAAATGGAGCACATAGAAGAAAAATGGCACTCTCCCAAATACCCGTAAAAACCCAAAAAACGCTCCTTCAAACTTTTCGAATACAATAAGTAAAAGAAATGCTGGTCCCAAGGTCATCATTAGGAATAATAGGGATGGTGGATATTTCTGTGTATTTAATATGGCCATCAACGTGTACAGTCCATTTTGTTGGATTTCCCAGTGATCGGTATCTCCATATATATTGGGTATTCTCAGGAGGACAAACCACAAAATACAGGTAACACCCAATCTACCTAGCCACAAGAACCTCTTCTTCTGATCCCAGGTCATCATCACTCCAAAGCAGTACCCTGCGGAAATAACACCAATCCAGGGCAACAGTGGATAGGCGACATAAATCCCCCAGTTGTTGTCGGCAGACAGCCCTACCCAGCCGCCATCATGCAGGAATTTCCAGATCCAACCGAAATCTCCCAGCATTTCGGGAGTAATAAAATTGAGCAGATTGTGGCCACAGATAATCAAGATTGCCAGCAGCAGTATCCACCGGAACGGCAACCTGATGATTCCAGCTAATATGATAAAACACACGCCGATTATCCAGATCACCTGCAGGAAAAAACCCCAATTATTCCAGGGCATTTTCCAGGTCCATGACCAATTAACGATAATGATCTCAATAAAAATCAACCATACTCCTCTTGATAACAGCAACCTGGTCACCTGATTGATGTCTCGCTGCTTCTGTTGATAAAGGAATACGGATGTCCCTGCCAAAAACACAAATACAGGTGCACAAAAGTGTGTAATCCATCTGGTGAAAAAATAGCCAGGAGTAGTGTTTGCTATGTCCTCCGGCTGATAAGGAGCAAGTGCCCACATGTCCCGAATATGGTCAATTGCCATCAGAACGATCACCATTCCTCTTAAAATATCAATACTATTGATTCTGGGCCTGGCTTCAGTTGTCATAGATTCCATAAGAGATAAATTTAGCTTATCCTCATAGCAAATTCCCCTTATATCAAACTAATGCTATTTTGTTAAACTCCGATAAGAATTTGTATAACCGGTAAAATTCAACACATGGCAGGTCTTATTAAATCAAAACTCTTGATAAAGTCATAAATTAGGTTTAGATTATTCATTGTCCATAAAACCAATTTAACCAATGGCAATAGAACGAACGTCACACCAAACCGGCTTCTCCAAGGCTCCAACTCTTTTAGGCATTATCAAATCGATCAGTCCCTCCATAATAGGTTGGTTGATCCTCTCTGGCATCCTAACAGCAATCTACGGCTATTTTGACCAATCTCACCTGATCAATGAAATCGGCATCATTAGCTGGATGGTGGTTTTGGTAGAGGAATTTATTGTGATAGCGATTATTACTGGTCTGGTAATGCTATATATCCATGACAAAAGACAAAAAGACAATCCCATTCAAAGACTATTTCCGGTTGTTATATGGGGTAGAAAACTGCTGGTTCAGATGGGACCGTTGCTCAGACAATATCTTTTCCTCAACGACACTGAAGAAACTCCATTCAACAGGATTACCAGAAACTGGGTTTATGAGTCTTCCCGCGGCACGAGAAACACCATAGGTTTTGGTAGCCAGCTGGATATGGACAAAGTAGGCACTACCATCATCATGCCCGCAACTTTTACCAATGTGAAATCTAAAACAGGAGAGGAAATCGGGCGATCCTATCAAAAGATCATTGGAAAACACACTGGGGTGGAACCGGTTACGCTTAATCATTTTGTACACATCAGTGCCATGTCTTATGGGGCACTCTCCTTCAGGGCACATGCTGCATTGAACAAAGGTGCTAAAATGGCAGGAATCATGCACAATTGTGGTGAAGGTGGCCTTGCTCCGTGTCATGAGTACGGCGGTGGTGACCTGATATTCCAAATCGGCACTGCAAAATATGGTGTGAGAGATGATGACGGGAACCTGGATGACAACCTGCTAAAGAAAGTTGCTGAACATCCACAGGTAAAAATGGTAGAGATCAAGCTTGCCCAGGGAGCAAAGCCTGGCAAGGGAGGTATGCTGCTAAAGGAAAAGATCACCAAAGAAATTTCAGAGATAAGAAAAATACCGATGGGTAAGGATGCCTATGCTCCAGCCCGACACAAAGAATTTACCGATGTAGACGGACTTTTCGACTTTATTGACAGGGTTAGAAAAGTCGCCAATAAACCAGTGGGAATCAAAATGGTAATAGGGCATACCGCCGAGATTGAGGACATTGCCCGTAAAATGAAGGAGGAACCAGGGAGGGGCCCTGATTACATTGTCATCGATGGCGGTGATGGTGGAACCGGAGCGTCTCCCTATGTTCTAAGTTCCTATGCCGGATTACCCATGAAACAAGCAGTGGCTGTTGCCGACTGGGCACTAAAAATGCATGGCGTAAGAGACAAAGTGATACTATTTGCCAGTGGTAAGATCGCCACGCCAATAGAAATTGCAGTAGCCATGGCATTGGGTGCTGATGCGGTATATATGGCCAGAGGATTTATGCTTGCGCTTGGATGTATACAGGCCCTGGAATGTCATACAAACCACTGCCCAACTGGTATCGCTACTCAAAACAAGAAACTGGAAAGAGCGATCGACATTGAAGCTGCTGCAAAAAGAGTGGCAACTTACGCGGATGTTTTGTACAAAGAAACACAGATGCTTGCTGAATCCTGTGGCTATGACAGCCCGGATAAAATCACCGCTGACGATATCATGATTGTTACCTCTCCGGGTCACCTGGATTATTTATCAGAACTTCATGGCATTTCTGCATATGAAGCGAGTAGAGAACGAAGAATGGCCAAAGAAAGAGGAATGACGGTTGGAGAAATGAAAATGGAGGATCAGCAAAGTTAAACTTTAAGCCTATGTAAATGAACCTCCTCCTATCCGGTATGCTGTTCGGACTGCTGCTGTTACTAACCACCTACACCAATGGACAGTCTGAAATTACTTTATGGACAATTTCCAAAGGAGGAACGGTACATTCCAATCGGGGAGCAATTGATATTGGTACCAGGCTGAATGACCTGGAAACAATTACCGTATCCGACTCATCCTATATTGGCATTGGGTCTGATGAAGGTCGTTTTTTGGAACTCTTTACAGGTAAATATCCCGTCGATAGCATCAGAGTGCTGCTGACCAGAAAAAAAGCTAATCCTGCCGACTCGGTAGTGCAATATTTAATTTACAGGGCATGGAGAAAAGCAATCCGATGGTCTAATGTAGGGGCTAAGATGGCCGCTCCACCCCCGCCGGTGAAAATCATGCTACCAGATATGAGTCATTGCCGTAAGGAAAAACCCCTTCTGGTGCAGTGGAAATTAAGGGACATGCAACCGGAATATATTGATACCAGCGCCTACCATTTCTTGCTAGGCAACATCTATGATGAATTCTCTCTGGATACTTTGATTCAAACACAACAACTGTTGATTGACCTGACAAACCCTGCATATGATACCCTGGGTGATTTGATTTCAATCTATGTGAGCACATTGAATTCTAACAGATCATGGGCTGTGCTTCAAATATTGAATGCCACAGAAGCTCAGGCTGCCACCGAGGCGCTCAACTATTTTGATCAGTTTCAGCCACTAAGCAGAGATTTATTGAAAGCATACTATCTGGAGATGTCAGAACTCTATAGCGAGGGCAATCAACATTGGGAGCAAATCCGGCGTGAATATCCTTACGAAGGGATCAAAAGGCTACATGAGGAATATGTAGAATCTATTAAGTCAAAATACGATTGGTAGAAACGATCTAACAGGGTAAATTTCGGGAACAAAACCTATTTCATGAAAGACATTATCCTGCTGCATGGAGCACTTGCCTCGAAAGACCAATTTAATCCGCTGATACCACTATTAAAATTTGATCGAATCCATACCTTTAATTTTCCGGGCCATGGAGACGCATTTACAGCAGGATCACTTTCAATGAATGACTTAAGCCATTCTCTTGATCAATTCATCACACAGCATCAAATAGACCAGCCTGTTGTCTTCGGATACAGCATGGGCGGTTATGCGGCGTTGAAAGCTGCAGTAGGTAAGGACCATATTGCTAAAATCATGACGCTTGGAACAAAACTTGATTGGAGCGAGTCATCTCTGTCTGGCATGTTGAAAATGTTCAATCCCGAAGCGATTGAAGCTAAAGTACCACAATTGGCACAAAGTCTGTCCAGGACCCATGGTCGTGATCACTGGAAAATGGTGGTCCGTCAAACCGCCGAAATGTTGCAAGCTCTTTCCGAAAAGGACCAGATCAGACCAGAAGAATTTGAGAACATCACTATTCCTGTGGCATTATATGCGGGAGATCAGGACCAGACTGTCTCCATGGAGGAAACAAAATTAGTTGCTGAGCTTATTCCGAATGCCCAATACCATGAAATGCCAAAAACCCCTCACCCCTTTGAAAAAGTGGATTTGCCAATGCTTGCCGCATTGATCAACAATTACCTGGGAGATTGATTGGACAGTATCATTTGCAATTCGTTGGATGCATCCAGTAGAGATCGGTCGATGGGTAGGTAGTTGATACCATTCCAGTAGGAAGGATCAAACTTTAAAGGCTGCTCCATAAATATCCCTTCTGATGTGAAAGCGTCCCTATTTCTGATTTTCACCACATCTTCTGTACTGAACTGATTCACTACGTATTCACTGATGGTCTCATAATCAGAATAGAAGAAACTATTGCTGTTGCGCACCCTAAATGAAGTTTCTAACCGCACATGGTTCATGACCAGTTTGCCATCCACAGTAGTATAATTGACCGTATATTTTGCCCCCTGAAACCGGGTTTTCACGCCCTTTGCCTTCTTAATGATAAATTGACTTTCTCCCATTTTCTTCAAATTCTTCTTATCCAGCCCAAATTCAACAGATCTGATAGAAAGTGACTCCTTGTCAATATACAATGTCCCCGCATAGGGTAATCCCCTGGCATCTTTATCCCGATGAAACGCAATGACATAAATGGCATCTCCGTCCCGCTCCAGAACATTTCTGAAAGTGAAATGATAATTTCTCAATTCATTGATATTCAAAAAAGTAGGTCGGTGTTTCACCACATCCAATTGAAAGCAACTCAGCAGAGAACCCTTGATTTTGAAGTCGATGGTATCATTGTAATTAGACGCCAAAAACTTACGACCCTTCATCAACTGCACCTGATCTCTGGAATATGTATCGAAATAGGCGGTATTGTAAACGGTAAATACTGCTTCAGAAAGTCCAACCGTCACCCCATTCTTAATGACCGCTTCCCGAAAGAAAGATTGTGCATTGGTGGGTTTTTGCAAATAGTTTTCAGGGATTTTGTTAATGACAGATTTTACGAGTTGTTCGGCAGGCACACTTAGGATGATCACTTCCTGCAGCGGTAAATATGTTCCTTGCAATTGGAACAATACATCTTTAGCAAAAGGTTGAGAAACGGTCCTGGTAAAATAGCCAATGGCTTCAATCGAAATTTCCATATGGTCATTTTCACATGGAAGGTTGAGAATGAATGCCCCATCTTTATTGGTAACTGTCATTCGGTGATGTCTGGTATCAATGACCGTGGCTCCTGCAATGGGCAAACCGGTAAAATGATCCATCAGATGGCCAGATACTGTTTTGAGACAGGAATCTGGAGCAGCAAAGGATGGAATTGGCTTCAGGACTACCAGTTGCTTTCCAATGAGAGAAGTTCTTGGATTTTGTAACTCAAAGATCACCGAAAGTGCCTTTCCCACGGTTACTGAATCCTGAGGCAAGCTGATAAGCCTGTTTCGAAGCAAGTCGGCATCATAAGAAATACTGTATCCGATCTGATTTCCGATCTCCTGTAACAGCACATTTGCCATGGTGCTGTCCCTGCTTATATAAACTAATTGATCATGGACTTTCTCCTGGGCATTGGTGATCAGCCAGATGGAAAACAAACCACAAACCAAACAAATGGATTTCTTCACACTGCAATTTACTCACAGCCTGATCCAGTTACAATAAATTTTCCTTCTTCGGTTTGTGAAAAGTTGATGTTAAAAATCACTTCAATTGTCGATAAAACATCCTGAAGTTTCTCATTGTCAAAGTTTGCTGTAAGTCTGCATTGCTCAAACCTGGATTGATCAAAACTGAATTTCACCTGGTAAGTTTGTTCCAGGTCTGCGAATACCAGTGGAAGTTGTGCTGCCTCAAAGACCAGTTTTCTGGTGTGCCAGGAAAGGTAGTTATCGTTGTTCAATTGAGATTTCTGCAATACTGAATTAGACAATACTCCCATAGCACCAGCTTCCAACAATACTTTATCCTCCGAAGCAGTCTGACCAAACTCCACGAGACCTTCTTTTACATTTACCTGCACCAAATCATTGTTAGTGTTGACCAGGAAAGACGTCCCCAGAACCTTCACATAACTGTTATTCATGTCGATGACAAAAGGCCGGTCTGCATCTTTGCTTACTTCAAAATATGCTTCCCCTTCCAGCTTTATATTTCTGGCCTTGGCAGAAAAGGCATATTGAATATCCGCGGGACCATTCACAAATATGTTGGTACCATCAGGTAGTTGAAACTTCTCATTGGGCTTCCCCATCAGCACAACCTGTGTAAACAGCATCTCCTTTTCGGAGGTATTGAAAAATATCAGGGCTGCACTTACACCTATTAACAAAGCAGCAGCCCAACCAATCCATTGCCAGTTCTTTTTCTTGTCGGTTCGTTGACCGGCAATAAAGTTTCTTTGCTTATCCCAGTTCTCTTCTATATCTAATGACCTGTAAATCATGGCATCTTTGGAAGCTTCCCAATCCATCCTGAACGCCTCGAATACCTGCTTCTTCTGATCATTTTCCTCCAGGGAATCGAAAAACTGCTTCATTTCTTCCGCAGATGCCTCCCCGGTGAGTACCCTTGATATTTCTGTCCTGTATTTACTATTACTTTCCATGATTAAATAGTGATCAATAAGATGAGCAAAATGGTGAGATAATTTTTCAATTTGCCCCGTAGTGCAGCAAGCGCTTTACCTACATGCAACTCAACCGTTTTTATGGATATATTGAGCGCAGCTGCAATTTCTTTATATTTTTTATTCTCATACCGACTTAGCACAAAAATGTCCTGTGTCCTCTGAGGCATACTCAGCAAGGTCTCTTCAATGCATTGCTCTATTTCCTGAAGCATCATGTAGTGATGAGGATTATCCAAAGGTGAAGTCTCACTTTTCATATAATTTTCATAGCGGTGCTTGACCTGCTGGTGTCTTAATTTTTTGAGGCAACCGTTTTTTACTGCAACAAAAAGGTATGCGGTCATGTCCTTTTCATCGGTAAGGTCCCTTTTATTATTCCACACATTAATGAAGACATCCTGTACAATATCCTGTGCTTCTTCTATGTCACCCAATAGGCGGGTTGCATAAACAGCCAGTGGTTTAAAGTACTTCTTGAAAAGAACCTCGTGCCCGGACATTTCCTCCCGAAGCACGAGCCCTTCTTCATCAATATGTGTTTTTAATTTCTTATTCACCCTGGGTTTTACGTTCAATCTTGGCAAGTGCCTTTCTCAAGTCTTCCTCAGGCTGGATGATTGAATAATTCTGCCAGTAGGCCTCATCGGAAAATCCAATCACTTTTTCAGAAAATATATCTGTAAGCTTTGTCAGATTTCTTTTATCGATAACAGCATCTTGCTTTACATTTTTTTCGGTCACTACCATTTCGCTCACCGAATGAAATGTAGAATTGAATAACCTTTTCTTCCAGTTACATTTCACTTCCATTTCATTTCTAAGGTAATCCAGGTACCATAGTCCGTTGGTCTCTCTGTATTTTACTTCGTAAGTGGATTTTTGAGGAATGACCCTTACCCAGGAAGGTTGCTTTTTGATCATCATGGTGGAGGCCCATTTTAGATTGCGCTCATCGTACCCAAAATTAATTGCTACAATCGCCAGGGTCTTTTCATCGATGTATATCACCCCTGAGTACAGTGGACTGTCATATTTAGAATTAGGTTTAAAGTGGACCACATAGCTTCTTCTCCCGTCAACCACTTCCACTCCATGAAGCGTATAATCGTAATATTCAAGCATGTCATAGTCCAGCACTACTCCCGGATTTTTCACGATATCCAGCAGCAACATTACATTGGGGCCACCCATTACTTTAAATGCCAGGGTATCACCTTTTTTATAGTTTTCCGTTTTGCCTCCCATCACTATACCAAGCTGGTCTTTTTGCTTCTTGGAATATGGGCTTTTGGAAATATTAAATATTCCTTGTGCTACTTCTACATAGCTTCTGTTCTTTTTGATCACTTCCCGATAAAAGGAAGTCATTACATTGTAATCATCCGGGTAGTTGTTTGGCCTGTTATTGAGTGCAGCAACAATGATGGCATCCACATCGGCAATAACTACTTCATCCAGGATTACGGCAGCTTGTCGCAATGTAATTTCGAAGAATTCATCTGGCACCTGGTTGATGGGAATTTCAAACTTTTCAAATCCCATACTCGACACCACCAACGTTCCTTCCTGGTATTTTTCAGGGATTTTGAGAACAAACTCCCCGGCATTGTTGGATACAGTACCAAGGTCCTCCCCTTTCACATACACATTGCATCTGGCCAGTGGTTTGTTGGATTTAGCATCCAGAATAATTCCTTTCACTACTTTCAGGCCTTCCGGACTAAAACCCATGACCGTCATGGTCACTGCGTATAATAATACTGCAGATATTAGCTTTTTCATTCCGTTGTTATTTAAAATTGTCAATAAACCTTGCTGATCCGGTCTATATAAATTTACAGGATTTCAGCATCAATTTTAAGGCCTTCAGATATATCATCCGTTGCAGAAGAAATACCCTATGTGCTGACCAGATTATTTTTAGGAATGTTTAATTGGAAGAAATCAGAAGAGATTAAAACTGTTTCCACAATGCATCAAACTCATCCCGGTATTCCTTCACTACCCGCTGTTCTTTTGTAAGCAATATATTTTCATGGTTGTACATGGCGGCACTTCGTGTCCAGTTGTAGCTGCCTGTGAGTAATGTTTGTCCATCCGCCACCATAAATTTGTGGTGCATGTGATTGGAAGTGTTGTCCATTTTCACTGGTATTCCTTCACGGTCAAACCGGTCTATATCTGATCCTCGGTCCAGGGATTTGTCATTATCGGTGAGAATCCTAATTGCTACGCCTCGGTGAAAGGTGTCTACAATGGTATCGCTGATGATATTATCGCTAATGGTAAAAACGCAAATATCTATTCGCTCTGAGGCCAATTTGAGTTCTTTCACAATTGCATTTCTACAGGTTTCTCCAGGGCTGAAAAACACATCAGAATGAAGTGCTGCTGCATTTTCAAGGGCTTTCTGCGCATGCTCCATCCAGCCAATTACATAATCATAGTTACTCTCATTCACTTTGTCCCTGGCCAGGGCATATATCTTGCCTTTCAGCATGTTTATCTGGTTTCGGTTTGGTTGATATTGAGCAACAAGGTGATTAAGTGTTTTCTTTTCTTTTCGCGAAAAGTAATTGTCGGACAAAGAGGCTTCCAGGTGAGCAATTAATTCTTCCATTGCTAGTGATTCTCATTTTGATAAAGCTTCTAAGATAGGAGATGAAACTGAGAAAGCGAGGATAGGTGATTATGATTCATTAGGCTGCTGAATGGGCATCTCATCAAATTTCTTGTCGTATTTCTTCTTGACAATCAGTTTGGCCACCTGCATTGCCTTATCAAGACCTAGTTTTTTTTGTACGTACCTGATGTATTTGTAGGGATGTATCCGAACCCGGTCACCGTCGGTTTTCTTTCTGCCTTCCGGTATAGACCAGTCCGGAATCACTTTCATTTTTTTCTTTTTGACCATTGTTCTGGTTGTGCGTGAGTTGAGTCTATACTAAATATAAAACGAAAATTGTTAACTAACTAGTAATGAGATGATTACTTATACTAACCTAGAACAATCCCAATTAATATTGAAATCAAAAAATTGAGTGACATAGGGTTGTCACTTGCATGTTTTTCTTTGTCTTATAAAACATTAAACACAATACATTATGACAACTCAAGAGGTAGCTAATCGATTAGTAAGTCTTTGCAAAGAAGGACAATGGGAGAAAGTTCAGCAGGAATTGTATGCCAAAGACGCATGGAGTATAGAACCAAAAGGCGCCATGAACGAACAGGTACAAGGAATGGATGCCATACGCAAAAAGGGTGAAGAGTGGGACAACATGGTAGAAGCCGTGCATTCCAGTGAAATTTCAGATCCCCTGGTTGCCGAGAACTTTTTCAGTGTTTCAATGAAAATGAACATCACCATGAAAGGTGCGCCAGGTCCTATGCAAATGGATGAGATTTGCGTCTATGAGGTACGAGAAGGAAAGATCGTGAAGGAGCAATTTTTCTACACCCCTGAACCTCAGATGGCATAAGGCTTTAGATTTTTCAATTGCAACCATTTATTCAAGGGGCCCTTTGGCTCCTTTTTTATTTCAAATGGTGCATCAAAACAAATAACATCATACCTGCTTTTATAACAAGTAACTCATTATTAAACCGTTATTAGCTAACCCCGGGTCATTGAAACAATCCAAAGCAGGAACAAATTATTTACGATTGGGGCCTTTTATTTTGGACAATTAAATAATTCAGAAAACACAAATCAACTATCTTAAAACACAATTAATTGACGTTAAAAATCTGAATAATCATATAAAATCTGCCATATGTCTTATTTTTACCTATTCGGAATTATAAATAAATTGTCATATATTTGATTTTCCTGTAATCAAGGACAAAGAGCGGACGTCTCACTTCTCACAACTTTATTAAACACTGCCACCTTTACACGCAATAACTAATGAACCGCAAGGAATTCATAAGGAAATGGCTTAATGGTACCCTGACTCATGAAGAAAAGTCTTCCTTCGAAGAGACACTTGATACTGAGTCGTTAATGGAGTTGTATGAGTCATTGATGTTTTACAAGTCAAACGGTTATCACCTGGATGGTGATCAATCAGACAACCTTAGTACTACTATCCCCACAAGGGTGTTTGTGTGGCCTATTGCCATTTTTTTAACCATCGTCATTGCTGTAACTGTGTCTTTGAATCTTATCTACCAGGAACTGCTGGAGCAGAAAACCACCTTCATAGAAAGCGTATTGGTAAAAAAGAAGGAAATTCAATTGCCAGATAAAAGTCAGGTCACGCTTAGCAAAGGGTCCCAGCTACAGTTTAACCATAAAGACTGGAAGCTTTCCCGCAATGTGCACCTGATTGGAGAAGCTTATTTTGAAGTGCCCAAAAAAAATCATTTTGATGTCATTACAACAGATGGTAAAGTTTCTGTGATAGGAACGGTGTTCAATATCAAACAGTGGCAGGGATATTTTGAAGTAATGTGTCTTGAAGGCACCACAGATGTAACCACGAATAAACAGTTTTTTCACCTGGAAGCTGGAGACATGGTCCGAAATCTTAATGGAGAGGTTTCGGTGTTGAGGGGACTGAAAACAGAAGAACCTACCTGGATCTCTGGAGAAAGTTCATTTCAGAGTGTACCTTTCTATCTGGTCATTAAAGAATTGGAGCGACAGTTTGATATTAGTGTTACAGCTGTAAATGTTGACACTGAGCGCCCGTTCTCAGGAAGGTTTGACAATAATGACCTGGAGCTGGCCCTTAAAGCCATTACCATTCCATTGAACCTTAAGTATGAGCAGAAGGAGAAACAATTGATCCTCAGGAGTGGGGAATAAGTATCAGTGAAAGGTTCACATTGGTAGTGGTTCACCTTCCATCTTTTGCTGATCATTTGCTAAATCCGCACTACTTTGTATAACCTCCACCTGATCCACTCCCGAATAAACCTGCGGATAAGAAGGCAATATGATGAACATGATCAACCAGAACAGGTGTTTATAATTGACAGCCATTGTTTCAAATCTTTGCGTTTTAACCCGATTCATGCAAATAAAACATTTCTAAGTGCTCACATAAAACCTCCCCTCCCACTCAGCTGTTTCCCAAACCCCAAGAACATATTAAGTATCCCATATACCATTTGACGGGTATAAACTGTCGTTTATCCGGTAATATCAGCCTTTGAAAACGTTTTCATTTTTGTTCACTCCTGCAAATTCTGGTTTACTCGGCATTATTCCTGTTCAACCGTTTCTCAATCCGCTCATACCTTGTCAATACTCATTGCGTGTAGAAATTGGTAGTTTTAAAGAAGCTATTAAAAGGAACATTAGATTTACCACCATGAATTTACAGCTATTGAAAACCAGTTTTACGATTATTATATTTTTCTGCTTGTCAGCCTCTGTTTCTGCTCAATATGCAACAAACGGATGGGTTATAGATGATAACTACGAATACGAGTCAGTCTTAGTAGGCAATGGAGCACCGGCATTTGAAGAAACAGATGAAGTGATCCTGCAGGGTGTGCAAAAGTTTTATCATAGCAATGGTGAACTGGCTGAGGTACTTTCATTTGAAGATAATATAGAAGACGGTCATGCGAAGTTTTATCATCCAAACGGACAACTTGCAATGGCCGGCACATACAAAAATGGTCAAATGGTGGGTGTATGGGAATTTTACACCGAGGACGGCCAGATTGCTTCCGGAGATTGGGAATATTCCTACGCCGGATCAAACCACGAAGTAAGGGTGAAGGGACAACTTGCTTTTGGTAAACCTTATGGTAAGTGGACTTACGAGACCTCTTCCAGCAACGAATCGTTCGAAATAGT
Source organism: Cyclobacteriaceae bacterium (assembly GCA_965243755.1). Taxonomy (GTDB): domain Bacteria; phylum Bacteroidota; class Bacteroidia; order Cytophagales; family Cyclobacteriaceae; genus JANSWY01. The sequence goes on along the minus strand of CBDEVW010000004.1, from coordinate 94,610 downwards.
ATTCGATTAATCACGGACACCTTTAGTTACCCGCTCAACTTAAACTTAAGCTGGGAAGCTAAACAATCTCAGGCTTCACTTTCTACAAGGCATATTTATTGATCCATGCCTTGTAGTCAATGTAGTCTAAAGTTTCCTCATCGATCAATGATTTCTCATCATCAGAAAACAGCTTACCCTTAATATCCGTAAAAAGCGCTCGCCAATCGGCCTCTGGAAGTTTCGTCAATTTCCCAATTAACATTAAGATTGCAGTTTGGTATTCTTTTAATTCGTTGTGCGTCTTCAGATACCTTCTGGTACTCTCCAGGAAATAACCCAGGGCAAAGAAATTTTTCAGTTCGAAATGTATCAGCAGGTTGAGCATCCTACCGTGAACCAGGAGGTCTTTTCTATTCACATCTCCTTTAAATTGCAGCAATAAATTAATCCAATGCAATGCAGTACCATATTCCTGCAGATTAAAATAAATGTAAGCCAGCTGATACCAAAAGGAAATCAGGTAATCATCAGGAATCTTGCTCTGATACCTGGTGATTCGCTCCGATATCTCCTGTAGTTGTTGTTTATCATACTTTTTAAGGTCCCGATATAATTCGAGCTCTATGTTCAATGTTCTGAATATTTGCTTTTGAAGGATTTTATTGGACGTATTCTTACTGGTCACCTCTTCGAAATATGACTTTACCTTTTCCAGGTACTTCAGTGCCAGTTTGAATTGTTTTGTAAAGATCAGAAAGGTCACAAAGTTGTTGACCGTGCTGATGTACATTTCCAGGTTGTGTCTGATGAAGTTGGGCTGAGCTTCCAGGTAGGTTATCAGCTTCTGTAAAGAATTTTGTGCTTTTTTTACCTCGTTGGATTGAAGGTTAGTATAGTACAGGCAATGGTAATAGAGCACCTTGGCCTGTACCGTATGGGCTTTCTGATCATTAATTAGTAGCTGGTGGCCGGTAAATTCACTAATCCTTGGAGTGCCTACAGCGGTTGAAATTTCAGTTGTCAGATCCCAATAACTTATGGTGTTGTACAAGCTATCGGTAACACTCTTCTGCCTACGGACAATTTCATGAATGGCTTCAAAGTTAGTTGGCGTAGTAACCTGAGTGATTTTCCTTTCCCAGCCAAGAATTTCTATCATTTGTGCATCAAGTTCAAATTCCAAAGCGATCTTTTTAGCCCTTTTCAATTCACTGAGGCAGTTCCTGAACAACTCCCTTTGATACAAGATCTCCACATTTCTCAAAATGTCCTTCACTTCAGCATCCTTGGAAATATGCGAGTGATAATTGCGAAGACTTTTCATGATTGCTTGCGTCAGGTAATTTTTCAGCACATGGAGTTGCTTCACCGACTGGTGTTCTGCCAGTTGTCGCTTAATTTCCGCTTCATCATAAGTGTCCTGGCATTCAATCAGTTCATACAACTTGTGATAAATACCGGATTCATTGGACAAATGAAGTTTGAAATACCGCTTTTCGGTCCGGGAAAGTGACTTGACCAATAAAAATAACTCTTCCTTTTTAGTCATTTAACTTCTACGTATTGGACATCAATATAGTACCATAAAATCATTTTAAGGCAATAATATGAATATTTGAATCCTACGTTTTTTAAATAAATGATGCTATGCCCCCTACCTGATGCTATAAGTTTGAGTCATTGAACACTTAAACAAAACAAAACATGGCAAATTCAATCAACTGGTTTGAGTTACCAGCAACAAACTTCAAAAGAGCAGTAAAATTTTACAGCACCATCTTAAATGGAACAGTACAGGTCCATGACATGGAAAATGGCGCCAAAATGGGTCTTCTCCCAAATTTCGATCAGGAATCTGGTATTGGTGGACACATTGGTTTTGGACTAGGAGGACAACCATCCGATAAGGGAACCATGGTTTATCTAAACGGAGGAGATGATCTCAACAACATTCTTAAAAAGGTAGAGGAAGCCGGAGGAAAAATTTTACTCCCAAAAACTGCGTCTCCCGGAGGATATATGGGTGTATTCCTTGATACCGAAGGGAATCGTGTGGCAGTACATAATCCCTAAGTACCATGCCATTTAAAAGATAATTAAAACATATACGTCATTAATATCAGTTGTCATGAAAAAGCAACCTGTACCAACTACCGGATCCTCCTTTGATTTCAAATCTCACTTTGTCAATGTAAATGGGTATCAGATCCACTATGTAGAAGAAGGACAAGGTGATCCAATTCTTTTCCTGCACGGTAATCCAACCAGCAGCTATACCTTTAGAAATGTTATTAAGGGTATTGCCAAAAACACAGGAAGAAGAGTTATAGCAATGGATTTGTTGGGATTTGGCAAATCAGATAAGCCAAATGTTCGTCATACCTGTCTGATGCATGCAAGGATCATTTCCGGTTTTCTGACCAGGTTGAAACTCAACAATATTATCCTTGTCGGAGAGGACTGGGGTGGTTTTCTTGGCGGATTTGTGATGACCAAATTGAGCCATCTGTTTGAGTCGGCCATATTTATGGAAACATTCTTATGGCCGTTTACTTACAAAGATGACTATGCCAGTGAATTCATTGTTCTATTTAAACTGATGAGATCTCCATTCGGCTTCCTGTTCAGTAAGGTGTTGAATGTAATGATCAACAAAATGATTCCTGATCATTGCCCGATAAGTGAGCAATCATTACAGTATTACAGGGACTCGGTACCCACCTATCGGGACAAAAGGGCGATTGGAGATTTCCCAAAAATGCTCCCTATCAATGGAATTCCCAAGGCCAGCTACGATTTTGCGCTCGAATTGCAGGACGGACTGCAGGACATTCTTTTCCCGGTCTTATGGATTAAGGCCAATCCTGGCACCATCATTTCAGAAAACAACCCCATTGGCTTTGGAAGACTTGATCAGCTGAAGCGATTAATTAAAGACCTTACTATAAGAGATTTCGGGCCTGGTTATCATTTTTTGAGTGAAGAAAATCCAGAAAGAGTGGTAACAATGGTTTCCGGTTGGGTAAATGAACTTTCAACACAAAAACACGCAATAAATGAACTCATTCACTGAAGACTACATTAATTTTTTCAAGGATCTACATGGCAATAACAACCGTGAATGGTTTGCCAGCAATAAAAAGAGATACGAATCAAGTGTAAAAAAGCCGTTCGTTCAGTTAGTCGACACGTTGATCAATAAAATGGGATTGGAAGGTCAGCTTGAGGCAAAAGACTGCATTCTTCGGATCAACAGGGACATCAGATTTTCCAGGGACAAAACGCCATATAATTTACATATGACAGCTTTTATCTCTACGGGAGGAAGGAAAGACAAAAGTGTACCTGGTTTTTTTATACGGATATCCGCTCATGAAATCGGAATTATGGGTGGATGCTACAGTCCGGACAAAGAACAACTGCAGTCCATCAGACAGCACATTGCCGATCATTTAGAAGAATTTCAGCAACTGGTTTTTAACCCCAATTTTGTCTCCCGGTTTGGTGAGTTAAAAGGTGAAGAAAACAAGAGGATCCCTTCGGAATTTGTTGCGCTTTTAGAGAAGGAACCATTTCTAAGCAAGAAACAATTCTATTACTCTACATTGCTGGATGTGGATATGCTGACCCAGGAAAACCTGGTGCCTGTACTCATGGAATACTACGCTACAATGAAACCATTGAATGATTATTTTATCAATGCCATAAGTAATGGGATGGCCTTACAGCATTAAAATGACAAAGGAAGAAACGCTTTATCTATCTATTACAGATAAGTTCACTAATGCAGACCCTTTGGTCCAGATTGGAAAAATGATGAGTGCACCTGCATTGAAGTACAATGACAAGGTGTTCTTGTTTTTTCATAAAACCGAGATGGGATTCCGGCTGGGACCCAATTTTGATGCTATCAAATTCGGGTTGCTTAATCCGAAACCCTTAAGTCCCTTCAAATCTAAACCTCCCTTGAAAGGATGGGTCATAGTAACTCATGAAGAGTCCAATCAATGGGATATGTTATCAACATTAGCCCTGGAATTCACAAAGACCATTTAATCATTGGATTCAACTCCTTTTGCTTTGATATGGCTGTTAATCAGAACAATAAGGCCCGATGCAAACAATAAAGATCCTATCAAGCCAACCGGACCAATGACCTGAAAATATAATCCAGAATCACTATAAACATCATACCCGGATTCATATAGAACAGGAATAATAATCACATTGAAGATTGATAGTAGCGCCCCTATACCGGAACCGATAGCCAGTAAAATTGCATCAACAGAAGATTTACGCATCAAATAATATAAGCATGCACCAGCGATAATGAATTGTGGCACGAGGTAGCCCAAACTGGAAATGATATTGCTTCCTATACTGTCCATAACAAAAGATTGAGTAGTGATATGCTGGTAATTTAATGCATTCTATCATTTCAATCAGAACAAAAGACCAAACCATTGTGTGCAATAATTACGATAAAATGCCGTATTTTGTAGTTATTTTATTTTTTATAAACATAAAAATTCAATCATTATGAAAGCGATTAAGACAATAATCAAAGTATTGGTCCTGATGTTACCTGTAATTGCAATGACTGTTGCTTGCGAATCACATGATGCTGATTTCCAGGAAATTGAATTGCAAATTGAAAGTACAGATGGTGGGGATATAGATGATGCAGATATCAACAAGCCAGATTTCTAATCAACCGATAGATCATTTATTTTCCAGTGCACATTCAATTCCTTTGTAATAGCAATTGAATGTGCTAATTTTATCATTGAACTGGAACCTGAACTATCCCCTGATAATTTTTAATTAACTAATACGCATTTTGAATGGTCATCAAAGTATTATTATTAGCTGGGTGGTTAGGTATCTTTTCCAACACAAAAGCAGATCAGATTCAGGAGCAATTGGACCAATGCGTCCTTTTAATCAATAATGATTCCACTGAACAAGCCAAACAGATTATTGATTCTATTGTCATTGAGTTTGGCTCCAATCTTCAAAAAGCAAAATACCATCAATTAAAGGGGTATTGTCTACACATTAACAATCAACTTCTGGATGCGTTGAAAAACTATAACTACGCCCTGGATTATTTATCTCAAACAGGAGATGACCATGATGGCATGAAACTGGCCCTACTAAAAAACAAGGGTGATATATTAACCATTTACAAGGATTACCGTGAAGCTTACAATTCCACCGAAAAAGCATTGGAATACATTGAAATATTAGAGAATGATGAGAAAATTAAGGAGAAGGCAAGCATATTATTCAATCTTGGCCGGATCAAATACATGGAAAAATCTTATGAGGAAGCCATCACCATTTTCTCAGAATCTCAGGTAATCTCCCCCAGAAACCGCAATCTCAATGCAATTGGACTGTGCTATCTTGGCAAAGAGGAATTTGACCAGGCGATTTCTTATTTTCAAAAGGTAATCTCAGAGTCAAAAGATACCGAAACCATTGGTAAGGCCTGGCACAATCTTGCTTTAGCCATGGTTAAATCCGGAAGGTCAGGTGCTGAGAGCAACTTTATAGAAGCGTTAAAGCTAAAGTCAGGAAAGCATCGAATAAGAACACTGCGAGAATATGGTAAATATGCAATTACCGAGAAAAATGATCTGGTATTAGCCATCAATCTTCTGGAAGAGGCCAAAGGCTTTATTGATGAACTTCCCAATAATCCGGAGTTCAATGAGATTTATCATTGGATGAATGTAGCATATGCCATGAATAATGACCTTCAGAATTCACTAAATTGTTCCAATATTTTCTATGAGAAGAACAACACTTTTCTGGAAGACCAAAAGGAATTGCGTGAGAAGGAGCTCCAATTCCAGTTAATGATGGCCCAACGTGAGTATGAAATGGAAAAGAAACTGGCCAGCACAATTGACTGGTATGACCGTAAAATCACCTATCAGGTTTTAATCAGCCTTATGCTTCTGGGGTTTATTGCTTATCGGATAGTTTCGTGGTACTACACTAAAAAATCTCTGGAAAAGGAGCTTCAAAGGTTATTTTAGAGAAGATTCCCAACCGGACACAGGCACGGTTGGGATATTGTTTTGGGACTATTGTGGAGCTCCAGGCATCAAATCAGTATTCCAGGTATCCACTTTTATTTTCAGACTTCCATCACTTTGCTTTTCCCATATGGTGAGGTACTTGCCCTTGTCCTTTATTGGGGCAGGCATCTGTGGCATAGTAAGTGAAAGTTCATAGGTGCCAATTTCAGTAACCTGATTACCATTTACCCAGATTTTTGTAGGAGTGGCGGTAAATGAAGTGAATTTAACACCTGCAGCTTTCATTTGCTCCTGACTGGCCTTGATTGCTTCAATCCCTTCCAGCATGGGGCTATTGTTTGGTAGAGATATTGCATCCTTTGCATAATGCTCCACAGTCCAGTTACCACTGACCATTTGCTCTGATAGTGTTTTGGCTAATTTCTTTATCTGTGTTTCTATCTCAGAATCATTTTGAGCTTGCAATACAAAACTCACCCCGGACACAAAGAACATGGTAATGACTAATCGTTTCATAGTTTTCATAGTTTGGTAAAATTTAGTTGGAATAGTAAATATTGAATTTGTGTATAATTTAATCATACTTGACCAATATCAGTGCCTCTGACGTATAGAAAACCCGGTTTATTTCAATCAGGAAAATTCAATACTGCACAATCTTTCAAAGTAGGTTATTTCATATTTGTAGAACAAGCTCATTTTTTTTCGTATATTTGTTCTACATATACGAATTAACTACCCGAAATTATGAAAGGATCATATTTAGGTGAATTTGAAGAAATAATACTGCTACTGGTAGCGATGATGCATGAAGAGGCCTATGGTCTGGCAATTAAAGAGCAGTTTGAACAACAAACCGGGAGGTCATCTGCTATAGGGGCGGTACATTCTGCCCTGAATCGCCTGGAGAAAAAGGGATTTGTAGCATCGAAGATGGCTGACGCCACCAGTGAGCGGGGTGGCAGAAGAAAACGAATTTTTTCAGTCACCGCTGCAGGCAAATCAGCTCTGGAGACGAGCCGAGAACTACGTAATCAACTCTGGGATCAGATTCCGGAAATGAGCTGGAAAGGACTCAAACTTAGCCCAGTATGGCCGTAAAGTCTGATCAGCCACCAAGGTTATCATTTTTGATCATCCGGTTTCTGTGTCAACAACAATATCATGAAGAAATCCTGGGTGATCTGGAGGAATATTATATCAGGCTAAAAAAACAAAAGCTACGATTTCAACAACTCAGATACTGGTATAACACCTTCAACTTCATCAGGCTATATGCACTGAAAATACCATTCAAAAACTCAATATTAGGAATCATGTTAAAACTCAATTTAATGGTCGCGTTCAGAAATCTGGGCAGACACAAATTTTACAGCTTCATCAACATCTTTGGGCTTGCACTAGGCATCACTGTATGTCTGTTCATTTCAATCTTTGTATTGGATGAGTTGAGCTACGACAAACACTGGGAAAAATCTGATCGAATTTATCGGGTTGCTGTTGATTTGAAGTTCAATGATAATGAATTCAACATGGCAGTGAGCCCCGCTCCCATGGCCGATGCATTTCGAGAGGAATACCCTGAATTACAGGCAATAGGAAGGATGCAAAACCAAACAGATGTGATGCTGAAAGTAGGTGAAAATTATTTTGATATTGACCATACGGCATCAGCAGATCCGGAAATTCTTGAAATTTTCGATTTTCATATCCTCCACGGCTCCTCCGAGAAGCTTTTAGAGGGCCCATCGGACGCCATGATCTCTGCTGCTACGAGTTTAAAGCTTTTTGGGGAGATCAACTCCATCGGCAGGACCTTTGAATTGAATGGCATTCCATGGGAGGTAAAAGCCGTATATCAGGACCTTCCCGAAAATACTCATTTCCATTATAAAGTAATTTTCTCGATGGAACGCTCTTTTGATGCTAAAAGTAAAGAATGGCTTAGCAATAACTTCAGAACCTATATTTTACTGGATGAATCGAATCGCCCGGCACAGTTTGAAGATAAAATTCCCATTGCAATTAGAAAATATGTGGCCCCCCAAATCCAGCAGGTGGCAGGAATAACGATGGATAGTTTCCTGGAAAGCGGTGGAAGATTGCGATATTATCTACAGCCTGTGGGGGATATTCATCTCCATAGTAATTTACAGTATGAAGTAGAGGCCAACGGTGATGTAAGATATATATACATCTTTATCACCGCCGGAATTTTCATTTTGGTTATCGCCATCATCAATTTCATGAACATTTCAACCGCCCGATCATCTCTACGCGCTAAAGAAGTGGGACTCAGAAAGGTTATTGGAAGCAGACGAGGACTTTTAATCGGTCAGTTCCTTACAGAGTCCATGCTCAATACCTTTTTGGCCATGACCCTCGCCATCATTATGCTATTTGTTTTACTCCCGTATTTTCGGAATTTCACCGGCATAGAAGTAACAAACCCGCTGTTTAATGAATTTGCATTATGGGATGAAATGTTAATCTCACTCATTGCAATTGGGTTGTTGTCGGGTACTTATCCTGCATTCTACCTCTCCCGGTTTATTCCTGTCAAAGTACTGAAAGGAGACCTCAGTTTAGGTTTAAGGAGCGGCAAGCTACGGAACGTACTTGTGATCTTCCAGTTTAGCGCATCTGTTATACTAATATTTGGTGCCATGGTGATTTATTCTCAATTGAATTACACCATGGAGAAGTCTTTAGGATTTGAGAAGGATCAGGCAATAGTGATCAACGACACCTATTGGCTGGGTAATAAAGTAGATGCCTTCAAACAGGAATTACTGAACAGCCCTCTGATCACAAACGCAACCATGAGTTCCTATTTACCGGTAAGCGGCAACAGATCAGATTCCCCATTAATGCCAGAAGGAATGACCAATACAGAAGGAGCGGTAAGCTTTCAAATTTGGCCCGTTGATGAAAATTATATCCCCACCCTGAAACTTAACCTGCTACAAGGGCGAAATTTTGATCCGGCATTGGCTAGTGACAGTACCGGAATAATTATCAATCAAGCTGGAGCCAGAAAACTCGGCCTGAAAGATCCAATAGGTAAAAAAATTAAAACAATTCATCATTTCGACATTCATGGGCGAAACAATTTCACAATTATTGGGGTGGTTGAAGATTTTCATTTCGACAATTTCAAAAATGAAATTCTACCAGTTTCGCTGATCCTGGAAAGATCCACTGGTGCCATTACTGTCAAGTTTCAATCGGAAGACGTGAAAGAAGTTATGGCTACCATTGAGGAGAAGTGGGATGAGTTTAGCCCTAACGTTCCACTCACCTATATCTTCATGGATCAGCAATTTGAAGATCAATATACTGCAGATCAGAAATTGGGTATGTTATTCAACATATTTGCTGGTCTGGCCATTTTGATTGCATGTCTGGGGCTATTTGGTCTGGCTGCTTTCACTACAGACCAGAAAAAGAAAGAAATAGGAATTAGGAAGGTGCTTGGTGCCTCTATTCAAAACCTTATGATTCTTCAACTGAATGGGTACACCAGGTTACTTGTGATTGCTATTGTACTTTCACTCCCCGCAGCATTTTTTATTACAAGGCTATGGCTCGATGCATTTGTATACCGTACTGATTATCATTTTTCTATGTTTGTCATACCCGCAGTAGTTATATTATTTCTAGCATGGATAACAGTTAGCCTGATTTCCTATGGCGCCTCAAGAAAAAACCCTGTAGAAAACCTCAAATACGAATAGTTAGGCGACTATTATAGAAACAATAAAAGAGCGTGTCATTAGTAGACGCGCTCTTTTAGTATTTACTCATATCTTAATGAATCTACCGGATTACTCTTGGCGACTTTTAGCACCCTGATACTGATGGTGGCAAAGGCTACCAGCAATACTATAATCAGCGGTAAGTAGACGAACCAAAGACCCAATTCAATCCTGAATGTATAGTTATCCAACCACTCACTGAGGAACTTCCAGCCGACCGGTATTGCTACAATAAATGCAATAACAATCAGTATGATGTAACTTCTGGACAGCAGAACAATAAGGTCTCTGGTGTTGGCCCCAAGTACCTTGCGTACGCCGATTTCTTTGGTTCTTTTCTGTAACATAAAGGTAGTTAAACCAAACAATCCGAGGCAGGCAATCAATATTGCCAATATGCTAAAGGTTGAAAATAGCCTACCAAACTTCTCATCCTGATCATATTGCCTGTTGAAATTCTGATCCAGGAAGAAGTAGTCCATCGGGTTGTCCACAAAGACTTTGGACCACTCCTTATCCACCAGGGAAATATTAGCCTGCAAATGTTCCGACTGCTCCTGGGGTGATAAGGCCCTGTCAATATTGAATTTAACAAAATAGAACTCCTGCCAGCTACTGAGAATAAAAGCAATTGGTGTGTGGTCATTGTGGAGGGAGGTGTGATGGTGATTTTTTACAACGCCACGCACTACCAAAGGAACCGCACCATAAAATCCTTTTATCTTTTGACCAATCGCATCATCAGGATCATTGAACCCCAACTCCTCCGCCATCTTCTGATTAATGATTACATCTCCCCTACTCCAGGGATCATCCCCTGGCTGAAACATTCTTCCTGCTAATAGTTCAATTCCAAAAAACTCGATGAATCCATGCCCCATTGAGATCAACCTGACATTAATCGATTTTTCTTTGGATTCTTTTTCCAACCACAATGATCCACCCCATCCAATGGGTTCTCCCGGTAGTTCTCCTGCACTTACCACCTCTTTAATGGATGCATAATTCATCAAATTATCTTTCAGTGCATTAAAGTTGTTGATGTACTCCCTGCTTTCTCCCTGGATTTCTCCAGGAGGTGCTTTCAGTACCATAACATCTTCAATATTCATCCCCAGATCAGCACTCTTCATATACATGATCTGTCGAAAAATGGTGATGGTCCCTGCTACCAGAAAGAATGTAACCGCAAATTGGATAGCCACCATGACCTGCCTGGGACGGTTGCCTCCCCTGGTAGCCTTCAATTTACCCGTCAGCAGCGATGTTGTCTTTAATGTTTTCATCACTATGGAAGGATATATTCCAGTGATAATTGAACCAACGATAACAAATCCCAATAACGCCAATGTAACTTCAGGCTGCTGAAGCAGGGAGAACTCAAAACCAGTCATATGCTCCATCAAAGGTGATGTCAACTGCGCAAGCGTAAGTGCCAGTAGGAATGCCACCACATTGATGGTGATCGCTTCCAGCATAAACAAGGTGGCTATTTGTCGATTTCCGGATCCCATCACCCTCCTGACACCTACTTCTTTTGATCGTTCAAAAACTTTCACAAATGCCAGATTAAGATAATTTATCCACGCAATTGCCAGTATGACTATGGCTATGATGGCCATGGCGTAAACAGTACTTTTCTTTACTCCTGGTTTAAACACTGAATTGTTTTTAGACCCTTCATACAGGTGTATTTCCTTGATTGGTTTGAGATATAACTCAAAAGTGTAACCGTAATTCGCAAGAAGCTCTCCTGCATTTTCCTGATATAGGGGGTCAAATACTTCAATTACTTCGCTGGTACGCTCAGGTTGGTCCAAAACAACATAGGTAATATTGTTTCCGGAAGTCCAGGTCAATGAATGATCAAAGTAATTTTTATAGGAATCATAAGACAGTAATACACTAAAATCTAAATGCGTATTGAGCGGCAAATCCTTCATTACTGCCACTACTTCATACATAAAAGATCCGTTGTTACCACTGAGCTCTACGTTCTGACCTATTGGATTTTCATCAGGATTGAAATATTTGGATGCGGTGGATTCGTCGATCACCATTTTGTTTGGTTCTGAAAACTTCTCCAGGCTTCCACGGACAATTGGTAAATTAAAAAGGTCAAATGTGTTGATGTCTGTGAAAAATACACCCTGCTGATCGTAGGTAGAAATACCTGCAGCAGTTTTCCTGATTATTGAATTGTTCATGTAGTTTATGTTCCAAAACCGGGTATAGTTGGAAACCACAGGTGAGCTGGCTACCATTTCTGGTCCACATAGTTGTCCGAATGCCAGCGCAGTTCCGGATTGACCGTCTTTGAGTGTATTGGCTTGCAAACGAAAAATATTGTCGCTTTGAGGATGGAACTCATCAAAACCAAGATGAAAGTAAACGTATTGTGCAATCAACAGACATGCTGCCATGCCTATTCCAAGACCGCCAATATTCACCACAGAAAAGGTTTTATTGTTCCTTATCTGCCTGATGATGGTGTATAAATAATTTCTAAACATGAGTATTTTTATTTTGAGTTATTCGTATCTGAGAGATTGTGCCGGATTTTGGGTTGCCGACTGATAAGTTTTCCAACCTACAGTTAATACCGCAATTAACATTACTATCAAAAATGCCATCAGAAAGTAAGATGGACTGAGCGTGATGCTGTAAACAAATGATGATAAAAAGTTTGATCCAAGTATGTAAGCGAACGGACAAGATATCACAAACGCTATTACCAGAAGTATCAAATACTCTCTTGAAAACAGTTTCAAAATAGACCAGGTGGAAGCACCAAACACTTTTCTCACACCGATCATTTTTCTGTTTCTGGACACCATAAATGCTACCAATCCATACAATCCAAAAACACTGATTATTACGGACATACAACAAAATATAAGCACCACCCTAAAGATGAATTTTTCCATCGCGTAAGCATATTGAATTTCATCCTCAGGATAGATCACTTCGAAGTAAGCTTTTGGGAAAAACTGCCTGAACACAGACTCAATTTCACCTGATACTGTTGCCAACGCAACTCCTTTAAGCCTGATATCGATACCAGAAAAAAAGCTGGGTCGATAGGCCAAAATTGCCGGTTGCAAGCTGACTTTCAGGGAATGAGTGTTAAAGTCATCAGTAATGCCATCAATCACTCCATATAAATTTCCATTGAATTCAAATCTGGTACCGATTGCTTCCTGCTCAGTCATTCCAATTTTTTGAAGAAATTTCCTGTTAACCATTACATGAAAGGTTGAATCATTAATTAGCCTTGAGGTTAAACTATTGCCATGTATTACCGGTATTTCCCATGTTTCAAGATAATGTTCATCAACAAACTTCACCGATCCTGTGAGGCCATCCTGGTACTCGTCATCCAGTTTCCTAAAACTACAGTTCCACGACGGGCCGCCAATAGGCGGGCCAAATGATAAAGAGGCCTGCTCTACATAAGATTGCCTGAGTAGTTCATTTTTTAATCCAGCAATTTCAGGATTCTTCTGCAAATTGGAGGGTAGCCTTAGGTGTATCACATTGTCCCTGTTGAACCCCATATCGGTATTATTGAGATAGTTCATTTGCGACAGGATGATGATCATACTCACCAATAGCACCATTGAAAAACAAAACTGCACCACAACCAAAGCTTTGCGAAAGACATAGTTTCCAGATCCGGCAAATTCAGTAATTCTACTTTTAATGGCTTCAACCGGGTGGTATCCAGAAATAATCAATGCCGGATAGGTCCCTGCCAATAGGGTAACAGCAATCACCACAGGTATGAGAAATAAAAGGACATCAAAATTTAAATGCAGATCAAAAATGGTGTATTGCTGGAGATAATTATTGATCGCATATAAGAATAATTGTGCAATGGTGAGTGCAATCAGGCTTGCAACCACTACAATCAGTAGGGTCTCCAGGTAAAACTGTACTTGTAGCTGATTCCTGTTTCCACCCAAAGTTTTTCTGATCCCGATCTCTTTAGCTCTTTTGATGGCCTGTGCAGTAGCAAGGTTGATAAAATTCAGGCATGCAGTACCCATAATCAATACCGCCAAAGCAATAAGCACGTAGATCACCATCCCTGGTATGGTATAATAGGTGTTGTTGCCGTATTCTTCGCTGGTGTGAATTTTGGGGACAGGCATTAACCTGTAATGATATTTTGCAGCATCCTCCTCATCGATATATTTTGGCAATATCCCTGTCAGCTGCTCCTCCGCATTCGTTAGGTTATGTGCATCACTTAATTCGATATAAGTAGATCCCGCCCACAACATTGTCCAATTATTGCGGTGAATGTCTTCAAATCTTTTCCTGAATGTTTCATAGCTCACTACCAGATCAAAAGGCAGGCTGTTATTTGACGGTGGGTTTTCTATAATACCAACTACCTCTGCAAGTGTTGAATCTCCCTGCAGCCTGATGGTTTGTCCAATAGGATCATCACCATTAAAATATTTTGATGCCAGGCGTTCAGTTAGAAATACTTTTCCGGGTTTCTTCAGCACAGTGCCGTCAGCGCCCTTAAGAATTTTGAAACTTAGCAGGTTGAAAAAATTCTCATTAGCATACAGCGCTCTTTTTTCCTTAAAAATCCTAAAATTCCCCTGGTATGTAAAAGAGACTTCATTTTCATAGGGGCCTTGAATTTGTAATACTTTACCTAAATCGGGAAGGTCATTTTGAATGGCTTCAGCCAATGGATAGGACGTTCTTGCAATGTGATGAACATCTCCTCTATCTGTATGATATTCTGCTACTATTTTGAAAACACGATCTTTCTTTTCATGGAAAGTATCAAAAGACAATTCATGCTTTAAAAAGATGAAGGTAACGATACAACAGGCAATTCCCAGGCCAAGCCCAAGGATATTAATAGAAGTATATACGGGCTGAACCCGGAAAACCCTTAATGCGACGATTAAATAATTCCTGATCATGCCACTACAGAAGCCAATTCATATGCCAATATTATAACCAATTAATTACCAAATACTTACAATTAACACAGGTTCAATTATGTTTCATTATGAAACATTTAATTGTTTCACTGTGAAACGTTATATAATTTAACGCTTCAAGTTGATTCCATGAAAAAAGATGCTGCAATTCTAATAATCGATGATGACCCGGACGTGCTTTATACCGCAAAAGCAATTTTAAGGAAACGATATACGGAAGTCGAGACCATTGATAACCCGGAACGAATAGTAAGGACATTGAGTAAACGTTCATTTGAAGTGGTGCTGTTGGATATGAATTTCAAAAAAGGAGCAACTACCGGACAGGAAGGTCTGTTTTGGTTAAAGAAAATCATGGAGATAGATCCACATGCGCATGTAGTCATGAATACCGCTTATGGTGATATCCCTCTTGCGGTGGAATGCATGAAACTTGGCGCTATAGATTTTCTGGTTAAACCATGGGAACAGGAAAAACTGATCAGCACTGTCAATGCGGTGTACGAACTACAAAAGTCGAAGAAAGAAGTATCCCGACTAAAACAAACAGAAAAATTTCTCTCTGCTGACTTGCAATCTGACTTCAACCTCATGATTGGGGATTCCTCTGCCATGCAACCTGTTATTGATGCCATTCAGAAAGTGGCAGAAACTGATGCCAGCGTGTTGATCCTCGGGGAAAACGGGACGGGCAAGGAAGTCGTAGCAAGGAATATTCATCAAAATTCACTTCGTGCAAACAAGCCTTTCATCAAGGTGGATCTGGGTGCCATAAGCAACACACTATTTGAATCTGAGCTTTTTGGTCATAAACAAGGCGCATTTACCGATGCTAAAGAAGATAAACCGGGTCGTTTTGAGGTTGCCGACAATGGCACTTTGTTTTTAGATGAAATCGGAAACCTGGATGTTGGGTTACAGGTCAAATTACTAACGGTATTGCAAAATAGACAAATTCAGCGGGTGGGCGATACCAAGATTATTCCCATTGATGTCCGGTTGATTTCTGCTACTAACAGTGATATTGAAGGGCTGGTTTCACAAGGTAAATTCCGGCAGGACCTGTTGTACCGAATCAACACTGTAATCATCGAATTGCCACCACTACGGGAAAGGGGCGATGATATTGAACAACTGCTCCGTCATTTCCTGAACAAATATGCATCCAGGTACAATAAACCGAACATGGCTATCAATAGCACTGCGCTATCCCGACTAAAAGCATATCACTGGCCGGGAAATGTTCGGGAATTACAAAATGCAGTAGAAAGAGCGGTCATAATGAGTGATGGACCTACACTACAAACATCAGATTTCCTTGTTACCAAACCTATACCGGATCAATTGAACTCAAAATCATTGAAGGTAGAAGAAGTGGAAAAGCAAACAATCATAAAGGCACTTCGGGAAACAAATGGTAAATTGAATGAGGCTGCTAAAAAGCTCGGTATCGGTAGAACAACGCTTTATCGGAAAATCAGAAAGTACAAAATCAACGCATAAAATCATGAAAATCAAATACCTCCTCTATTTTATTGCCTTCTTGGGAATTTCGTGCTCAACTCCGAAAACTGTGCACCTCCACGGCTCGATCACCAATGCTGATGCTGAGTTCATCACATTTGCCATCCCCGACACTACCTACCTCATTACCATAGACTCTGCTGGCAGGTTTGATCAAGCGGTCAATTTTGATGAGGCTTCCTATGTTAGCATGAGTTTTGGCGGCCGGTTTTACAGTCTGTACCTGGAACCGGGATTCGATCTTAGTATTCGTTTTGATGCCGACGATATCATCAATACCATTCGTTTTGAAGGTGTCGGTGCAGTTCCAAACACCTACATGAGTCTTGTCAGAAAAGAAACTTCAAAGTTTCCGACAGACAATGAATTGATGATGTTTGAAGAAGAGGACTTTTTGTCTAAAGTTGATTCCATCACTCAAATACTAAAAGACCTGTTACTACTGAATCAATCTCAGCTTAGCGATCAATTCTATGAAACAGAACTGGCTAAAATTGAATATGGCAAAGCTGAAATGTTGGTGCGATATCCTTCCTATCACGGATACCTTGTAGAAGAACCCAACTTTCGAGTTTCTGAGAATTACTGGACCCAGTTAAAGAATGTTCCTGTTAATCAACCGCAGTTCGTGGGACTTTATCAGTTCGACAACTTTGTTTATGGCATGATTGATCAACAGGTATCTGAGCTTTCTCACAAAAATGTCTCCGAGGCATTTGACCAATCCTTCAAAGTCACTAACACCCTGGTGGAAGACAGTACCGTAAGGGCAATGTGCTATACCAGAAACTTCTATCAATACCTTACTTCAGGAATTACACACTCTCAGGCAAAGCAATTCTTTGAACAATACGGGAACCATCTGGACCCATCGGCAAAGGAATTGTTTATGGAGACTATCCAAAGACTGGAAAAGCTCAATCCAGGCCAATTGGCACCAAACTTCCAATTTGTGTCCATGTATGGTGATTCAGTTTCATCAGCTCAACTGTTGGGAGAGAACTTATTGGTCACTGTATGGTCCTCCAGCAGTCAGGAATCGCTTGACGAAATGGATGGCATCCTTGATTGGCACCAAAAATATGGAGATCAAATACAATTCGTATTTATTGCAGTAGATGATTACCTGGATGAGTGGAGGCATCTTGTCAGAGGAATGGATCTTCCGGACATACAATTGATCACTAACAGTGGCTGGTCCGACCCTTACCTTTATCAATGTGTCATTGAGAGGCTTCCCAGGTTAATGTTAATCGATCAAAATGGTCAGTTTATTAATGCACTCTTGCCTCCTCCATCACAAAATGGGGAATTAGAGATCATTAAACTCATTGAAGAAACAAACTTATAATTATTTGAAAGCAGCGTTCAGACTTCAAATTTTAATCAGAATACTACTCCTGTTTTTATTTGGAATGAGTGGGTTTGTGATTCTGCTTTATACTTCCTTTTGGTTGGTATCGGGATGGCTATTTCTGTTTATGGTGATTGCTGTCCTGGAACTGATCAGGTTTCTTGAGCGAGACAGAAGGAGCCTTCACAACTTTTTAATTGCCATTAATCAAAATGATTTTATGGGAAATGTTGGGGTTTCAGGAGATCAAAAGTTTCTATCCGCGGCTTATCGTGAGTTGAGTAGAAAGTACCACCAGATAGCCACCGAGAAAGAGGCCAATCACCTTTTTCTCAATATGATTGTAGAGAATACGGGAATCCCTATGATTGCTTACAAAGAAGAAAATGAGGAGGTGGTCCTGATCAATGAAGGAGCCAAAGAGTTGTTTTCGAAACCATATTTCAGGTACTTATCCTCCATTGGTAAACTGGATCCAGGATTATATCAATCTATCATCAATTTAAAAGACCATGAAAAGACCCTGCACAGGTTATCCAAAGATGGCCACTGGAAAGAACTCACCATTGTGGCCAGAAGGCTGAAACTACGTAATGAGTGGTTCAAATTGATAGCACTTCAAAACATTAAAAGTGAATTGGATGAAAGAGAACTCGAATCCTGGCAGAAATTGATCCGGGTCCTCACTCATGAAATCAAAAATTCCGTGATTCCAATCTCTACCCTGACTGAAGTAATTCATTCAACATTGCAGGATGAGAATGGCAACCCAATTGAGCTCAAAGCAATTTCACCAGATGACGAAGATGACCTCAGAAATGGTCTTCAAACAATTTCTAAAAGAAGCAAAGGGCTTGTGACTTTTGTGAATTCCTACAGCAACATTGCCAAAATTCCAACCCCACATTTTCAGTTAACCAATTTAAACCAACTGATTTCCGATGTTTGCACTTTACAAAAGGAATATGCTGCAGGTTTCAATATCCATATAGAACATAGTCTTCCTGAAACACCCGTCCAGGCAATGATCGACCCTGATCTCTTTGAACAGGTACTCATCAACCTGATTAAAAACGGCATTGAAGCACAAGAACATGAAGGTTTGGTCAAAATTGAGCTTATCAAAACTGCAGATGAAATTATCATCTCAGTTCATGACAATGGCCCGGGAATTGATCCGGAGGTTTTTGAGCATATCTTCATTCCGTTTTATACTACTAAAAAAGATGGATCCGGGATAGGGTTGAGTTTGTCAAGGCAAATTACCCGAAAGCATAATGGAGAACTTCAGGCTTCCACACAGGCCGGAAAAGGAAGCACCTTTACCGTTATCCTTCCAACAAAAAATATTATTTCCTGAACATTGGCAGTGGATTCAGAGGATTTTTAAAGAAGTTTTTAATGGACAATCCTATGATGTATCCGTGAAAACCATAACTTGGAAATTCCTTTCTGATTGGATCTATCTGGCTTGAAGACAAGTGAAACTTTTTTCTTCCCTTCGTAACATCGATCCAGTCGGCCTTCCTGAAAACCTCCACAGATTTTTCATAATCTCCACGATAAACTGATCTTTTATGGTGCATTTCTATCATCAGTTCCACTTCATTGATCCAGGAAGTCTTCTTATTTTCTTCCAAATACTTTTTAGCTAATTCTCGGGAAGGCTTTAAGTAATCGAATGTCTTTGCAGTCCATATTCCAAGATCATGAAAAATAGCGGCAACCATGTACTTTTCCTGATTTTCCGGAGAAGGATCCAGACATTTACAAAAATTGAATACCCTGTATACATGGTTTTTATAAGCATCAAACTGATCACCCAGTTGATCCTTGTAGAACAATAGTATGGTATCTACTTTTACGTTTTCCCTGATCATAAATAAAGTTGGTGCCCAAGCTGATTTACAAAATACACCAACCATTGATCAATTTCAAGTGCTAGAAATATTTACTTATCGTAGCTTTTGCAAATCCATCCCTTCTGAAAAAGAACAACAATTCTTCCGAATCCACTTCCCTGAATAATCGTGCTTCGAGTTCTACCTTCCAGCTATCTCCTATTCTTCGACTCCCTTCCATGCTGATCAACCGGGTGGAGTGTTCCAGGTCTATGATCGTTCCAATCAGAAAATCTGTGCTTTGTGTGTCGTTGAACCCAAGTCTTACACCTGCAAACAGATCATTTTGCATACTGCTGAAAGAAAGTTCATCTCTGTCATCGAAAAGATATTCCGCGACAAGCCCTACATCTGCTCCTGTATTGAAGACATTGCCAAAGGTGTACTCCACTCCCGCTACCAGCGCAAACATGTCCAAAATATCATTTTTCCTGATAATCGATTCATACTTCCAGAGCATAGGTCCTGTGGTAGCCTGTATGTCCATCCCGAACTGGTTGATTCTTGCAAATTGTGGATTGAATGAAGTCAGATCCGCCACTACAGGCTCTCTTCCGATCCCATGAAAATACGAAAAACCCAGATCAAATGGTCCCAATGCATTGGACCACCTTGCTGCAAATGAAGGATACCATTCGCTTTTATTATCATTAAATGCAAAATCCTCAGCATTCAATACAAATGGAGTTCTGAGTCTCCCCTCTAAACCAGGATAAACAGGCTTCCTGAAATATGGCAGGTAAAACACATCAAAAATTCCAAAGCCAGTAAACTGAGAAATATGAATCATTGGTTGCCCCAGTTTCTCTTCCCCATCAAAACTCTCCACTACATCTGTTTGATTAATGATATCGACCAGATGAGCGGACTCAGTAACGCCCCAAAAGATCTTTTTCAATCCTATGGATATCTCTGTATTACCCTTCACTTTCTGCCAATACAATTCCCTGATATCAAAATGTGTTCGCCTCCTGTCGTGCTGGTCCACTCTACCAAATAACACAACTTTAAAAGTCTGACTGTCATTGTCCCATTCCACACTGTATTCCGGCTGAAATGCACCCGACAAATAGTTGCGATGCTGACCTTCATATATGGACTCATCAAAAAAGTACAACTCATCCAGTTTTACCTCTGCAGAAAAGTCCTGATAGACCTTTTGTTCCTGCGCCAATGAGTCAAACCCAAACAGCACACCCAATGACAAGAAATAAATGCTTAGTTTTTTCATTTTATCCCGATAAAAAACAATGGGTCACCGATTGATCGTCACAATCAAAAAACCAATCAGTGAATCCCATTGTATCACCTATTATTACCAACCTGTACTATCTTCCTGCTCTTATCAAACTGTTCTGAGTAAAGTCGTTTTCGGCCAAACCAAGTTTGAATTGGTAGTCTTCAAAAAGAAGCTGTGTTTTCTTTCCAGTTTGATGGTTTTCCATAAAGAGTTCACCAGCCCTCCAATGTTTACCCAGGTATAATTTGTAATTTTTGTACAACAGTGTCTTTAGCAAGGCATTTCTGCGATCGTAGAACTCTACTTTTTCGAGGCGATAGTTATCCTTGTTGTACCATACCAATTGTCTGGTATACCCTGATTTTTCATCAACAGGATCCCGTTCCACCACATATGTTGGTTGACCATTATATGTCTCCTCGCGTATGAATTTATATGTGTACTTTTCCACTTCCTGAGAAGAAAGGTCTTCATAGGCAAACTCACTTCCCATAAAAGGTCCAGACTTATTGCTGGAGCTAATTCGCTTTACCCTTTTAATAGAAGGCAGGTAAAGCCATTGATCGTCGGACCCCACTTTATGAGTAAAGGTGAGGGTAGCCGTACCTTTGACGTCCTTGGGAGAATCAAAAACGATCAATGACTTATCCCCATCTTCAGTCAGTTCCAAGGTCTGATTTTTCAAATATCTGGTGCTTGTTTGTCCCTGTTTGTTAGTGAGGATCATGGTTAGCGAAACGCTTGAACTCTCAAATCCCTGATCCACCTCGTCAGCTTTCTTGGCAATCTCAAGTCCCTTGTTTTGGGCCATAATAGTTCCTGACAGGAAGATTCCTACGGCTATAATTAATACTAGCTTTTTCATTTTCATTCAATTATTTAATTTTCAATAATAGGTTTTGAGGTGGCTAGGCAGCAACCACCTGTTTTGAAGTTTCTTTTTGAGCATCTTGAGAACGCTTACTCGGAAAGAGCAGCAGTATTGCCGGCAACATCAGGAAGTCCAGTGCCAGCGCCAACAGAATGATCAGAGCAGTAATTTTCCCCATATCACTATTGAGCCCAAAATCCGATTGTGCAATCACCGCAAAGCCAGCCACCAACACAAAACTGGTAACCAGTAAGGCCTTGCCTACAGTAGAAAAGGCGTACCGAACTGCATCCTCAGAAGACTTACCCAGTTCTCTTCTGGCCCTTAGGTATTTGGACAAAAAATGAACTGTATCATCCACAATTATTCCAAGGGTCATCCCAAATACTATGGAGATCCCTGTATTGATATAACCCTGCATTAGTCCCCAGATTCCGAGACCTACCAGAACAGGAGTGATGTTTGGAATAAGGCTTAATACTCCAAACTTGGCGCTCTTCAAAGCCAACCCCAGCACAATTGAAATTAAAATCAGGGCCAGCACTGTACCGGCAATCATGCTTTTTATCTGCCTTGAAGAGAGATGAGCAAACATCATGGTGCTGCTTACGCCTTCCGTTCTCATGTATTCTGGCGCATTTGCTTCCAGCCACTGAGTAGCCTTATTGCTAAGCTGCAGCATCTCGTTGGTAGAGATATTTTGAATCGTCGTGATTACCCGGGTTTCTGATTTATCCACATTGATCTGATTGTTAAGATCAAGACCAAATGGCAAAGACAATTCATAAAGTAGGAGATACTGAGCTGCCTCATCCCTGTGTTCAGGAATCTTAAAATAGTTGAGGTCATCTCCATGCATTGATTTATTAACATGCTTCATTACGTCAGTAAAAGCATTCACGTGGATTACCTCCGGATTGGAATACAGCCACTCTTCAAACTCTCCTAACTTTTGGAGGTAAGCCGGGTTATTTATCCCTCCTGGCTCTCCGCTGTTCAATGAAAATTCAATGGTGTATATCCCTGTAAGTTTTTCTGAGATGTAATCTGTATCCTGACGAAACTGCACATCGGTACTGAAGTATTTGACAAACTCATCATTAAGTTCATTTCTAAGGATAAAGCCAGAGGTAGCAAATACAAATAGTGTTGTCGCTACTAAAACAGCCCTTTTTTTATTGATCACAAACTCCGCCAATCGCTCCAGCATAGGTAGTTTTTGAGATTCGATCTTTCTGGCTTTTATCCAAACAGGAAAAATGGCCAGGATTGCCGGTAAGGTGAGTACCGAATAAAAGAATGCGGCAACCATACCAATCGCAGTAAGATTTCCCAGATCACGGAATGGTGGAGAGTCGCTAAAATTCATTGAAAGGAATCCTATAACAGTTGTCAGACTTGTGATGAATACCGGCATAAAATTCACCTTTAAGCTTTCAACAATTGCTTCATGCTTACTGCTACCCTTTCTTAATGACTGAATAAAAGTGATCAATACGTGAATACTATCTGCAACCGCAAGTGTCATTACAATATTCATGAAGGAGGCAGATGGAGGCGTGAGCTGTACCCCCAGATACCCTCCTAATCCCATAGCGGTCATGATTGAGAACACAATAACCACCAGAGTGGATATGGTTCCCGTGATTGTTCGCGTAGCTAGAAAAATGGTAATGATAATGATCAGAAACATCAATGGAGTTAACGTGCTGGCGTCAGAAGAGGCAGCATCAAAAAAAGCACTATTGAGCATAATAATACCTGAGAGGTGAGTTTTGAGATTGGGGTTCTCAGATTCAAATTCACTCACCATGTTTTTTATATAGGCGACAATTTCCGCATTCTCTCCATTATCCGCATCAGGCAATCTTACCGTAACGTTCACCGCCGTAACAGTTCCTTCTTCATTGATCAACCGATGTACCAGCCGACTGTCATTGACGGCAATATTTTTCAATTCCTCCAGTTCTTTGTTGGTTTTTGCGGAGGTATCTGAAATCAAATCGTCAACATACAAATCATCCTCAATGGCCCGTGTGTACTGAAAATTGGTAATTGCATCCACCCGTGATGAATATGGAGTCTGCCAGGCCTGTTCGGTTAGTTTTTCTATTGCAGATAAATTTTCTTGTGTAAACAACACACCCTCCTTTGGTTCAATTACGATGAAAACATTATCATCTTTGGTGTACTTGTTTTGTAAACCATCATAGGCCAATAGCTGAGGGTTATCTTCGCTAAAGAAAACATGGTAATCACTGTTGAAGCTGACGTACTGGCCTCCAAACCCAGCAGCCAAAGCCAACAATATGGTTCCAATCAGTACTGGCCAGCGATATTTGATGACCGTTTCTCCCAGCGCGGATCCAAATTTTCCGGACCCTTGTCTTAACATTTTAATTAGTCGTGTCATAGTAGTTTAGCTTGGATCGCAGAGCAGAATTTTATTATTCCAACTATACGATTTCAATATTTTTCAAAAAATAGATATTTCGGTTTTCGAAATATATGAAAAGCAAACGATTTGCGAATACTATGGTTTCAAAAAATTTCGGAATTCGTAATATTTTTCTAACTTTATGCCTGTAAACCCAGTTTAAGCACTAGGCATCAACCAACCAGTATTGGACAATTGATTCAAAAATGACGTTAAAAGAAGATCATATTATACGATTTACCTCTGCATTAGAGCGGATGATAGTGCTTATGATGGAGGTGGACAATACATGTGTCATGCTTACTCAGGACATTTCAAAACAGGATTTGTCACTGCTTGGCTTTATAGGGCAAAAAGGCAGTGTGATCATGCGAGATGTCGCAGATTACCTGGATATCCCCTACAGCACAGCAACAGGAATTGTTGATAAACTAGTCGCTAAGAATTACCTGGACCGCTATAATTCACCAGAAGACCGAAGAACAGTATTGGTTCGCCTAACAAAAAAAGGAGAAGGTGTCTTTTTGCTCTTTCAGGAAAAGAAACAAGAAATGGCTCAAATGATGATAAAAGATCTTTCTGATGATGATCGCGAGCAGCTTCTGGTACTATTTGATAAGGTCATGGAAAACCTGGCCAGGCACAAGAACAACCTGGAGGAAGTCTAATTTGCTTCCAGGTACTTGTTTTCATAATCAGCAAATAGGTTCATTACCTTTTTGGTGACCGGACCTGGGTGACCAGAACCAATTACTTCATTATCAAGTTTGGTAATAGGCAAAACCCTCTTCAAAGTACTGGTGACAAATACTTCATCTGCCTGAAATACTTCCTCCAACCGTACTTTTCTGGTTTCTACCTGATAATATTCCCTAGCCAATGCGATTACTTTTGAACGCGTAATGCCTCCAAGAACCTCAGCTTCTGCAGTTGCCAACTGGCCATTTTTCACAATGAAGACATTGGTCCGGGAGGTTTCCAATGCGAAACCATTGTAATGATAGAGTGCATCCATTGCTCCTTCCTCACTGATTTTATCCCGGATAATCTGTGCCTGGCCATAGTTTGTAGTTTTGGCTTCCGGCGAATCTCTCTGGTATTCAATGGTGATTAATTTTTCACCCTCCAGATAACTGCTTTGAGGCAATTGGCTAATTTCCTGCTGAGTAATGATAAGGTTGGGTGTACTACAGGTAAACCCGTCTGGAGAATCTCCCCCTGTCACAAGGATTTTAATTCCTGAAACCGGCATATTATTTTTGGCGATTACATCAATTACCATTTGTTTTAAGTCCGCTGCAGACCAGTTAAAAGGTAATTTCATCTCATCAACAGATTTTTGAAGTCTGCTGAGGTGATCCTCTATAAATACCGGTTTGTTTTGATTGACTCTGAAAAAATCAAACACCGCATACCCCCTGCTGAGCCCCAGGTCAGTTGGAGATATCCTGATTTCATCTACCGGTTGTAGTTCTCCATTAAATACACCATACATGGATGTAAATATTACTTAAAAGATATATCAAGTGCGACCGGACAATGGTCCGACCCCCAGTATTCGTTGTAAATTTCAGCAGCATTAATTTGTGGAACTAATTCCTCGCTTACCATGAAATAATCAATGCGCCACCCAATGTTTCGTTCTCTCGATTGCCGCCAGTAGTTCCAGTAAGTGAATTTTTGTTCTTCAGGGTGAAAATGTCTGAAAGTATCTACAAAACCTTTATCAATCATCTCCTGAAAACCTGCAATCTCCTGCTCTGTATATCCAGCGGCTTTATTGAAATTCTGTTTGGGGCGCGCTATATCTATCTCCTGATGAGCCACATTGAGGTCACCACATAAAATCACCGGTTTCACTTCCTCGAGGGCTTTCAGGTAATCCAGAAATACCTTGTTCCACTCCTGACGATAATCTAACCTGGCTAATTTCTCTCCAGAATTTGGTGTATAAACATTCACCAGAAAGAACTTATCATATTCCGCGGTAACTACCCTTCCCTCCTGATCATGCTCCAGTATACCAATATCGTATGTCACATTCAATGGTTCCTCCTTCACTAAAATGGCTGTCCCTGAGTACCCTTTTCGTGCCTTGGAGTCATTGACATAAGGTTTATATGCAGGCAGGGTTGCAAAAGCGGTTTTAGCATCTTCAACAGCAGCCTTTGTTTCCTGAATACATAAAATATCAGGATCCATTGCTTTTACACTCTTCAAAAAATCCTTTTTGAGGATTGCCCTAATTCCATTTACATTCCAGGATACTATTTTCATTGCACTCAGTGATTTATCAGTTGTTGAAAATTGAGGTGCCAAACTAAAACGAATTTAGGGGATTTCATAGCTCATCATTCAGAAGCTTAATCAATCCAACACTGATTTCACATTATGATTGTTCTCTCCTTACATCACTCACTACCCATCTGATCATTCCATAGGAAATTTCGTCGGGAAGATTATCTTTCAAGGTTCGCAAACTTACCCAACCATGAATTTCAATTTGTTTCCTAATCAGTTCCTGGTGCTTTGCAGTAACCAATTGATCTATAGGGATATCTCCACTCTCTATAAATACACTTAAATGGTTTTCAATTGTACTTAGTGATAGCCCTCTGCTCTTAGCTATTTCCTCTACAGAATTGCCTTCCTTCCACAAATCAAAGGATGCATCCTGGGTGCTTCCAAACGAACCATATTTTTGAGGCCTTTTTTTACTTACTGCGGCAAGACCTTTTTTCAAATGCATTCTTGAGGTAAGCTCCCTGGAAGCCGTATAGTTGCGTATCAACTGCAAGACTTCCATGCCGAATTTCTGTATTTTGATTTGCCCAAATCCATTGATCTGCATGAGGTCACTATGTTGCAGAGGGAGATAAGTCGCCAATTGTTTTAAGGTAAGGTCTGAAAAAATCATATACGGTGCTAAGCCCTGAGCATTGGCTTCATCTCTTCGCCAGGCCCTGAGTTCATTAAATAATTGCTGGTCGTAAACTTCCTCACCCATGGCAGGGAGATCAAATGAATGAGCAACCGGCTTATTCATTGTAACTTTCAACTGCCCCTTCAGCACTTCCCAGCTCGATTTATTCAATTCCAGCACAGGATATTGTCCTTCAGATTTACTGACCAGTCCTAATCGGAGTAATTCCTTGAAATAATGTATCCATTCCTGCTTGCTATATCTTGAACCCAACCCATAAGTGGGCATTTCTTTCATATAGTCTTTGATCTTTTCTGATTTTGACCCTCTCAGAAAATCAATGACCAGGCTCATGCCAAACCTTTCTTTCAACCTGGCAATGGCGGAAAGTGCCATCTGAGACAGTTCCGTAGCATCAAATGTTTCCTGGGTATTCTGGCAATTGTCGCAATTACCGCATTCGTCAGGTGCGTCTTCCCCAAAATAATTAAGCAGGTATTTTCTTCGACAAGTGCCCAATTGACCAAACTCGGCCATTTTCTCAAGCTTACCCGTCTGGATTTCTACTTGTTCAGGATCACCTTCATCATTAATGAAGTTTTTAAGCCGGAAGACATCACCATAGCTATAAAACAGCAAGGTAGTACTAGGCAAACCATCTCTACCGGCCCTACCCGTCTCCTGATAATAGCTCTCAATGTTTTTGGGCAGATCCATGTGTACTACAAACCGAACATTCGACTTGTCTATACCCATACCAAATGCAATTGTCGCTACTACAATCTTCAGCTCATCCTTGATGAACCGTTCCTGAACGTCATTCCTCAATTCCGTTGACATCCCGGCATGATAGGATTCCGCTTCATAGCCAACAGACCGAAGTTTTTCTGCTGTTCGCTCCGTACTATCCCTACTAAGACAATAAATAATTCCCGACTCTTCTTTGAATCCCTCTAAAAACCCCAGCAATTGACGAAAACTGTCATTCTTGGCTGACACATGATAAGTGATGTTTTCTCTATTGAAGCTGCTGATGAAAGTCTTAGCTGCCTTAAGATCCAGTTTTTCGACGATATCCGCCTGAGTGATTTTATCCGCCGTGGCTGTTAAAGCGATCAGTGGCACCTGGTCAAATCTCTTCTTTAGCTGTGCCAGCTGAAGGTATACCGGACGAAAATCATGGCCCCAGGAAGAAATGCAATGCGCTTCATCCACCGCAATCATAGAAATCTGAATACTTTCTAGATACTTTAGAAAGTATTCATTTTCATCAAATAAGCGTTCGGGAGCGAGATAAAGTAGTTTTAAATCACCGGATTTCAATTGTCGGAATACTTCATTCTGTTCCTCAGTACTCATGGTTGAATTGAGATAGGCCGCAGGTATGCCCTGAAGTTTCAAAGCATCCACCTGGTCCTTCATCAATGCGATCAGTGGAGAGATGACCAGGCACGTGCCTTCTTTAATCAGCGCTGGTATTTGATAACAAAGTGACTTACCACCGCCGGTAGGCATGATGGCAAAGGTATCACGATCCTCCAGTACACTTTCAATAATATCTTCCTGATGCAACCGAAATTGATCATAACCAAAAGTTTCTTTCAGTACGGAGATTGGAGAAATAACCATATTCATAATTGTAAGACAGAAGTTAATTAATGCAGTGAAAGTAGAAAACAGATTTGATAAATACTAATTTTTTTAGCGTTATTGATAATTTTTTTAGCTAAAACCTTTTCATTAAAATTCATGTATATACATACAAATGAAAGGAGATAATAATGAGTACAGTAGATAAAACTTTGTATGCTCACCAGGTAGATATGGGAGGCATCAAAGTGAGACAGCCAATCCCAACCCATCAGGTGGACCAGGTAGATCCATTTCTGCTGCTTCACCATCACGTAAGTAGCGTAAAGGCTGATTCTGATCCCAAACAAATTGGCGTTGGACCCCATCCACATCGGGGATTTTCGCCAGTCACCTTTATATTCAAGGGAAGTGTACATCACCGGGACTCACGGGGTAATAGCAGTGTTGTAAAAGGTGGTGGTGCCCAATGGATGAATGCTGGTATGGGTGTTATTCACAGCGAGCGACCTTCCAAAGACCTGGCGAAAACAGGAGGTCCCTTTGAAATTATTCAGATATGGGTAAATACTCCAAAGGCCTACAAAATGGAGCAACCTGATTACCAGGCCATACAGAAAGAAGATGCACCCGAAATAGCCGCAAATGAAGGAAGTGGTTCATTGAAAGTGATTTCAGGTACAATTTCTGACAAAACGGGTCCGGTTAAAAGTAAACTTCCCATCAATTCCGCCATGGGAGAATTACAAAAAGGAGCTTTCTTCGATATTGACCTGCCAAAGGATCACCATTCAATGGTCTATTTACTGGACGGTCAAATCAAGATAGATGGTCATGGTATTGTAGATGCTCTGAATCTGGTGGTTTTCAAAAAAGGCACAACCAATATTAAGATGACAGCTACTGAAAACACCAGGCTTTTGTTGCTATCAGGAAAACCTTTAAATGAGCCAGTAGCTACGTATGGTCCTTTTGTGATGTCAAACCAGACTGAGATCATGCAGGCCATGAGGGATTATCAAATGGGTAAAATGGGCGTGCTTATTGAAGAGTTCTAACCCATTGGTAACAGAACTGAAGGGTATTTCTTAGATTTGTTCATCCAAATTGACGGCATGACTTCAGTTCTGTTTTACCTTTTGATTTATCCCTTATCCAAACTCCCTCTCAGGCATCTGCATCACCTATCTAAGTTACTTTATCCAATCGCTTATTACGTCATCAGGTACAGAAGAGCCATCGTAAGGAAGCAGTTGATTCACTCTTTCCCTAACAAAACAAGCACTGAAATCATCGCAATTGAAAAAGGCTTCTACCGTAATTTTTGCAAAATGATCATGGAATCGGTCAGGTTGTTCTCAATTACTGAAGATGAGGTCAGAGAAAAAATAAGCATATCCAACGCAACATACCTGGATGAATTGATTTCCAACGGAAAAGGTGTGATCGTATTGGTAGGCCACCTCAATAACTGGGAATTGATGTGCGTAGGAGTGGCTCCTCAATTGAACCATACCAGCGCTGTTATCTATTCTCCACTTAGCAATTCATTTATGGACAGGAAAGTAAAGCAGTACCGATCAAGACTTGGGATGCTACTATTTTCAAGAAAAGAAATTAAGTCGTGGATCAAAACATGTATGAAAGAGCCCGTGGTTACATTTTTTCTTGCTGACCAATTCCCAAAGAAAATCAAAAAGATCCATCACACCACTTTCCTCAATCAACCAACGGAGGTGGCCATGGGAGCTGAAATTTACGCACGAAAATTCAACTGGCCAGTGGTGTATCTTCATTCAAAAGTCGATTCCAATGGGATAATCTGTTTATCCTTTCAGCCAATATCTGATCAACCAACAAAAGAAAAGGAAGGTGCAATTACGGAAATGTATGTGAAATTACTGGAGGAGCAAATACTGGAGTCACCCGAAAGCTGGCTATGGACCCACAGGAGATGGAAAAAAAGGAATTAGTCCCTGGACTTACGTGATCTGAACAACTTGAAAATACTTTTCTTGGCTGAGGATTCAAAATCATCAAGCTCTTCTTCAACCTCGGGTTGATCGCCAGGTAACTTTATTTTCAGCCATTCCACAGCTTTATATTCATCATCAAACACCTTTATCGGGAGATTGGTAGCAGCAAAACGGATGATCCTCGTGAAGATTTTGGCCTTGGTTTGCGCTCCAAATGTTTTTGGGGGAAGAATAGCGACTTTATAAATGTACCCTTTAGATGTTTTACCAATATTTTTGAGGTAATCATTCATCAGGTAGTCCTTTGATTCCTGACTATATCCCTCCAGTTCTCTGCGATCGAGCAATAACGCCATTGGTTCAGCGCGATCCAGGCAAATTTGAGTTCCTTTTTCAACCACCTCACGAAACATTTCGAGCCCTACAAACCCATGCCAGACACATTTTAATATGTTGGTTTGTTCATCATGATATAAGTCACCCTGAGGGGTTGCCAAGATCAGTTCCATGCACCTGTTGAATAGCCAAATTACAATTTAAATGAATCGTACTTTATTATAAAATGATTTTGAACTCAAATTTCTTATATTTGAGTCTGTTAACAATTGAATACGGTACTTTACCACCAGGTGGTGGAGTCATTGGAATGTAGGCCAGCTTTTAATCATGTCACAAAGCCCATTGAAAGATGGAAATTGTTAATGTACACCACACCTTACTTATCGAACTTACTAGCTAATTGAATAAAAGGATTTAATTTTAGGAAACGGGATTTTTAAAAATTAACGGACACCAAAGTTTTAAGGCACAGGTTTATGAGAATTAGTACGATTTTATGCATTCTGCTTTTTGCATCATCGGTAATCGCTCAAGATGTAACTCAAATAGTACAAACGGGGAATGCTTATTATGAAAGTCAACAGTACTTAAAGGCTATTAAGTTCTACAAAGAAGCGTTAGATCAAGAGGATGGTAATCACACCTTTGCGATGTTTCAACTTGGAGAGTGCTATCGCAAAATCCTGGACTATTCCACAGCGGAATACTATTATCAGGAAGTGAAGAAGGTTAGGGACTCAAGGTATCCACTAGCGGGATTTTACCTGGGTTTGATGAAAAAACTCACCGGAAAATATGATGAGGCTCTACCCTTATTTGAAGAATTCATTGATTACATCTACGAGTTATCTCTCACTAATAATAAATATCGCACCTACTACGAACAAGCGAAAAATGAAAGAGAAGGATGCTTACTGGCGTTGAATGAATTGTCCACAGCGAGACCAAACTTTAATACCAAAGTACTTCCAGAACCAGTCAATACGCCTTATAATGATTATGCTGCGTTTTTTTACAGTGATGACAATTCAATTTCCATTACTTCGGCCAAGAAGGGATCTGAAGAAATGGATAACTCCTTTGGTGAGGCATTCGCCGATATCTACCGGTTTTTCAGAGTTGCTGATGAATGGAATGAAGCTAAATTAAAAGATGGACTTGAAAAGACTATAAACACCAAATATGGTGATGGAACAGGCTCATTTAATAAGAATAGAGATAAGTTCTATTATACCTTCTGCGATGAAAATGGTGACTGTTCAATATTTCTTTCAAGAAAGAAAGATGGGAAATGGACAGAACCTATTAAGCTTAAAAGTTCAATCAACCCAAAAGGCGTATCATCTAAACATCCCTCGGTTAGTCCTGGTGGAGATACATTATATTTCTCATCAGATCGCAAAGGTGGACTTGGCGGTATGGATATATGGATGAGTATCTCCAGCAATGGCGAGAACTGGAGTCAGCCAATCAATCTTGGCAATCAGATTAACACACCTTTCGATGAGATTTCTCCTTTCTATTCTGAACATGAAAATGCATTGTTCTTTTCATCCAATGGCCATAGAGGTTTTGGAGGATTCGACATTTATATGGCTAAAGGAGATTCTTATTCAAAAGCAGAAATATTTAATCTGGGCGTTCCATTCAACTCCAATAAAGACGACAGTTTCTTTGTGATTGGTAAACACACAGGCTACCTGTCTTCAAACCGTGAAGGTGGTGTTGGGAAATTTGACATCTATACTTTTGACATTAGCAGCAAAAAAGACATTATCGCTGAAATTGGCAAAGATGCCGCAATAGCGGGGAGACAAGCCATGTTCTCAGATGACCTGGAATTTGAAACTGAGGATATCAAAAAAATCAATGAAATCATTTCACGATTGCTGGCTTCCAAACTGGAAGGAGTGGAACTTGTACTTTCCAATACACAATTAGAATTTTATGACGGACTTTCTCTGGATGACAAGGAGAAAATCGAGAGAATAGTGAATTCCAGATTCAGGAAGATCAGTGAAAGTGAATTACAAGATCTTCATGTAAGAGACGAATATTACTACGTAAGCTTGTCTGATGAAGAAAAAGCTCATGTCGATAGGATGGTAATGGCCTACGTGGAAGAAGAAGATCTGGCGAGTAGTGTTCATCTCAATAAAGGGGACGTGGAGTTTTATGAATTACTTTCAGAAAGAGACAAAGAGAAGATTGACCAGATCATTGCCAGTCGGGTTAAAACCGCTCGGGATTTCCAGTTTGAGACTTCTACATATGATGAGTTTGAAGAAAAGGATAAAATCAATATTGATCAAATCACTTACCAATACCTCAAGGAGAAAAAGAACATCGACAAGCTTACATTAAACATGAACAACAATGCATTTATGGCTCAGTTGACCGATGAAAAGAAAGAGCTTGTAATGCAATCGATTAAAGAAAAGATGCTTAATGTATCTGATGATGAAAATTTGAAAATCACCGTTGAGGATAGAGTATATTACCAAAGCCTGAGTGATGATGATCTGGAAAAAATCAAACATATCGCACACTCCTTTCTTTTGAGTGATGTCACAAGTATTTCAGAATTCGTATCCAAAGAAGATCTGGATTTCTACAATAAGCAATCGGCTAAGCACAAAGCTCACATAGATAAAGTGATTGCGAAAATGATTAAGAATACTGCATTATCTGATCTGCTTTATGCAGAAAGCAACTTTGAAAAAGACCAGATAGGCTTATTGCAACAGAGTGTTAGCGGAGCAACCAACCTTAATCAAATGCTGGAGGCTGCCAACAGAACCGGATCACTGAGAGACCTGGACCCAACTGATCAAAACAGAATGATGCGTTTCCTTTCCAGTGGCGCTCCAAGCTGGATGAACCGAGAAGAAAATGTGTTCTTTGAAGACGAAGAAGAAGTAACTGCCTCATACAATGAGATGGTGGCAAGACGAGATGTAGAAACGCTGGATGATGGCCCTATTGCTACAGTATCCAGTGACACTAAACCGAATGCATACACTAATGGATTAGAAATCAGAAGAGCTGGGTCTGAAGAAAGAGATGTGGTAAAACTGAGTGAAGAGGCATTGAAGTTTTACAAAACTTTATCTGTTGAAAATCAACTAAAAATAGACAGATTTATTGCTGCACGTTATATCAACACTCATTATCAGGACAGTGAAACCATTCAATCAGATTTGGCATTTGAAAAGACCATCAAAGGAGACAAAAAGACCTATGTGAAAATGCTGGCCAAGAAACTGAGTGGTGGTTTTCTCACCGCTGCTGAGGAGTCCGTTTTGAGTGAGGCTTTTATCTTCTATGGCAACATCGCCAGGGAACAAAAACCTAAATGGAATAGAACCATCATTGTGGAAGCACTTGATATCAACAGCAAGGGCAATTATCTGGCACAGAAAAAAGACTACAGCTTTTATAAAGGTCTGGATGAGAATAAAAGAGAACTTGTTGCTGAAATTGAAGCCTTCAGGTTCAAAAATCATCGCATCTTGTCTGAAAATATGGGAGCTGAGGCAACAGATGTTATTTTACCTGGGCTTACCAGAAACATCCCTAAATATGATGTTGGAACGGACCTGATGTCCATAGAAGGGACCCTTATTGATAATAATAGTGGAAATGCTGTGCAATCATTCCCGGTTGCATTGGAAAATGATGAGGGTAGAAAGGTATACCAAACTAACACCGACGAAACTGGTCAATTCAGTTTTGAAAGTATTGCTACTGATGAGTATAAGTTGGTCTCAGGATCTGATGAATATGCCAATGAATTTGAGAACAGCTACTTCATTAAGGACCTCAATATCAAAGAACTTGAAGTTTCTACTTTCGAGGAGCAAACAGCAACAAGCATCTACTATGATATTAATTCCTATCAGCTGAGAGATGAGGCCCGGGTTACATTAGATGAAATCATTGCTGAGTACAAAAAGGGGCCGTTCAATATAGAACTGGAAGCCCATACAGACAACAGTGGCTCAAGAGCATTGAACGAAAGACTGAGTAAAAACAGAGGTGAATTTGCAGCAAATTACCTGAAACAGGGAGGAGTAAAAGAAAGAGATATTATCATAAGGTACTATGGTAGTAACAAACCTGTTGCTTCAAATGACAATGTTTATGGCAGACAATTCAACAGGCGAATTGACATAAACATGAGGTCCAAAAGACCACTTAATTATGAGCCTAAGTTGGTATACCTGGCCAGACCAAAAGCTACGGTATTGAAACTTGCGGAACTCTATGGGATTTCTGAAGTAGAAATTAAAAATACTAATGGTTTATCCAGTGGAGAACTGGCGGATTTACAACCAGTGAGACTTCCCGATAATGACAAGGTGAAGCCCGATTTAAACCTGTTGGTACCAATGAATACCAACGTAACCAAATACAGCAGCTACGTAGTTAAAAAAGGTGAATCTGTGATTACCATTGCAGAAAAACTAAAAATCCCTGAAGAGCTAATCATGGAATTGAATGATCTGGAATCTGTAGAATTGCAGGAAGGATCTACAATTGTGGTGATCTATGTAAATAGTCAGGGCTAAAAGAAATCACAAATAATTTATTAAGGTAGGATTAGAATAATGGATTAGCCACTCTTCTGATTCTACCTCCTTTATATAGGAAGTATTGCATTGAGAGCTCAACCGAAGGTTGGGTTTGAAACAAATTCCCGGAATCAAAAAATACTTTTGTGTTCATATCGTAGCTTATCCCGGCATTAAAGATCGGACTTCTGAATCCAAGGTATACAATAAACGAGTCTCTTAATCTGTACCAGGCTCCCCCGGCAAGCTTT
This sequence comes from Cyclobacteriaceae bacterium, assembly GCA_965243755.1. Taxonomy (GTDB): domain Bacteria; phylum Bacteroidota; class Bacteroidia; order Cytophagales; family Cyclobacteriaceae; genus JANSWY01. Next base: position 58,870 of record CBDEVW010000004.1, on the reverse strand, counting down.
AATCCCCTATTTGAAACAGTGTACCTTTTCATTTTCTTCAAAGAATAGGCTACCGTACCACCCCCATTAAATTGAAAAATACCATTTTGAATTGTTCCAAGAATTGAGGGCATAAAATCGAATTTGGAAAGTTTGAACTCAAATCCACCATGATATTTGTAGAGTAGTTTTTGTCTACTTTCCGGACCGCTTGAGACCAAGGCTGTGTTCGGTCTGTTGATATTGGTCACAACAAACCCTGAAAATGCGCTATACCGGTACAGTAGAAAATTTCTTTCCTTATTAAAATAATACATGGCACCAAGGTTTATTACCGGATAACCCACCTGACCATCAAATTCTGTAACAGGAGCAGGCTTGGTTGGGTCGGTACCTACAAATGGACTGTACTGGGACCCCCAGATAAGCTTGCTAAATGCCAAACTTGTTTGCTCATAACCAATTTGGGCACCAACGATAATTGTCTCCCCCTCAAGTGCACCTATGTAAATATTTTGTGCATAGTTAATGAATGCGCCATTGGTTGTAAAGACTCCTTCTAATCCGGCGGAGTTGTTATATACCATTGCGCCAAATCCTCCAAGCATTTTTTTCATCCTGCCCTTTTTCTTAACAGGTAAAATGATTGAGGCTTGACTAAGGTTATTGACAACACCTTCATTTGATCTGTCACTCACCTGCTGTCTATAACTAATATGAAATGAAGGTTCCTGGTAAATTCCTGCTATTGCCGGATTAAGATGCAATGAAGCCGAGTAATATTGAGAAAACTGCACCTGCTGTGTAAAAGCGGCAGAGCAAATACTCAAAATGAGAAATATCGATATGTAAACAGTTCTGTTCATTATCTAATTAAATACAGTACTCCCTGGTCTTTAAATTCTTTACCATTTTCTCTTACCAATTTTAAACTATAGTAAAAAAGTCCTGCTGGCTCCTCGTTTCCATTGTTCCTATTGGTACCATCCCATCCACGCGTATTAGCCTCTCTAAAGGATTTAGTTTCATAAACCAGCACATTAAATCGATTAAATATTTTCAATTCAAAACCTTCCTCTCTGATTTTCTCCCCAAAAATTCTATAGGTCTGATTCTCTACATCAGTAGCAGCTGGTGAAAAAGCATTTGGAACATGAATCACACCGTCTTTTGGGATGAGCGGGGCAAGACCAACTGCAATGCTTGCTGTATTTGTACGATCCATAATAACACTTTTCTCACTAGTAATCACCCCATATGTTAGTGAGTCAGAATCCAACAATTCCGAAACACCTAAGGTTTCATAAACATCACCAATTGAATCCGTGTAAACCACTACAGGAGACTTGATTATATGGTTTATGTCGTTTTTCCTTGTGAAGTTCTCAAGATCCGCATTCATAAAGTCAAGCGTTACCAGAGATGAATCAAATCGCCCTTCCTCCAGCTCTGCAGTCCAAATGGCATGCTCTGAAACCCCTATCACCTGGTCACGTTTTGGCCTTGGTGTTATTGCGGGCGGGTGATCAACAAAGACTTTCATTCTCACATCTACTCCAGTAATGTTTAGGAATTCGATTGGATCGAAAAAAGTAGAATCTCCAATTGGGTAATATTTGTAACCAGTACCATATTGAATCATTGACCCATCTAAAAATGAGAAGTCATTCCCTCCTGTTACATCTGCTCCATCTAAAACAACAAATGACGTACTGTCTGATACTTTCAAAATACCATTTGTAAAATCGAGGGCACTTGAAATAACAACAGAATCACTTATAAATGATGATAAACCGGTAGCATTCAAAATCAATGATCTTATTTCAAGCAATGGACTCGATATCGTTTGATTTTCGTCACCGAGCAATAGAATAGTTCCAAGTGAACCATTAAAAATATTGAGATTAATGAAGTCACCATATAATCCTAAATCACCATTATTCTCTATGAAACCGTGATTATTTAGATTCCCACCAAATTGCATAGTGGCATCTTCTTGTATAAACACCGCCGCATTATCTTCAACATGGAAGAACTGCCCTTCAGCTACGAAGACCATCGACAAAAATAGATATGTGAATAATACCTGCTTCATTTAATTAGCTGATCTATAAAGTTCAAACCAACTTGTTCCGTTCCATATTAATGTAAGTGTATCATCTGCATCTGGAGTCCAGTCTGCAGATAAGTTAACATTTCCTCCATCCGTTAATGTAACTGATCCAGTAATGGATGTCATAATTAATACAAGCATTTGTCCGGCAGTATTTCCGTTTCCGATGCTAAAGGATGTTGCACCCGAATGAGTATCTGACAAAGAGATAAATGACCTGTTTTCTATTGCTATGGTCTCTAAATCCACATCTATAACATCCGAAGTGTTTGAAATTGCCAAACCTCCATTTACGGTTAAGGAAGTTGCTGCTGTGTTTGCAGCAGCTCCATTAATTACAGTATTAGAATTTTGTGATGCATTTCCAATATTGGTTGTTCTGGCAGCCGCACCCGTCGCTATATTCACTGGCTGTGCAACAGCATCGGCACCTATATTGATTGCTCCGGCAGCTGCATCTATTGAAACCGTGCTGGTTGTTGCATCTATATCTACACCAGAAGAACCAGTAATGGTGGAACCATCAAGACTTAAGTTATCTACATCAAAAACACCCGTATTTCTGGCGGTCACAAATGCTCCTCCATTATCCTGTATTACAAAATCAGTTGTTTGCGCAAGGTTTACTGTCATATTACCATCGGCATCATCTACCGTGACAGTACCATTATTTTCGTAAGCTGCATCCAGAGTTATATCGGCTGTAACTGCCAATGTCCTGCTAGTTCCTGCCAAATCTGGAATTGTCAAAGTACCCACTCCTACTGTCTGGTCAGTCACAGCTAAGGTAAGGTCATTAGTTGCCTCATCAAAGGTCACATCTCCACCAATCGTAGGAGTAGTAAGTGTCTTGTTTGTCAATGTCTGAGTAGCATTACTAACTACAACGTCTCCACTAGTACCAGTCAAATCAGGGATCGTTAATGTTGGGGCGCCCACCGTTTGGTCGGAAACAGCTAAAGTGAGGTCATTAGTCGCCTCGTCAAAGGTGAGGTTATTAGCAATTGTTCCGCCATCAATCGTCTTATTCGTCAAGATCTGTGTGGCGTTGTTTACTACAATATCTCCACTGGTGCCTGTTAAATCTGGGATCGTCAGTGTTGGAGCGCCTACCGTCTGGTCAGTCACTGCCAGGGTCAGGTCATTGGTCGCCTCATCGTAGATCACATCGTTGCTGATCACTACATTCCCGCCTGGAGCGATGTTTACATTTCCTGTACCCTGGGTAGCAATGTTCAGGTCTACATTTACATCGTCTCCGCTGGTACCTAGTGTCGGGCCACTGCCTGTCGCTGCATTGGTGATCGCCAGCTCATTGACTGCTGTTCCTGTCGCATTTAAGGTAAACAACTCTGCTCCGTTCGTATCGTCAATACTCGTGGTAATGTCTGGGCTGGTCAGGTCTGCATTGCCAAGGTTGGCGTTGTTGATCGTGGTAGTGCCTGTGCCAGGATCAATTGTGATACCTCCTGAACCTTGCGTGTTGATCGTTAAGCCTACATTCGCATCGTCTCCACTACTGCTGATCGTTGGGGTACCTGCTGTCGCTGCGTTGGTGATCGTTACCTGGTTCACTGCACTGGCAGTTGTTCCTAAGACTACCACCTCATTGTTGTTGCCATCTTCCAGCTGATCTACGTTTGGTGCGGTCAGCGTTTTGTTGGTTAGTGTTTGTGCATCGCTGACGCCTACTGCAGCACTGCCCAATGCATTGATGCGCTGTAATTCTGTGTTGGTCACTGATCCATCTGCCAGTTTGGTCGCATCTATCGCTGCGGCTGCCTTGATGTCTGCATTCTCAATATTGGTGATCGTGTTGTTGTCTGCATCAATCGTCTTATTCGTCAAGGTCTGTGTGGCATTGTTTACTACAATATCTCCACTGGTGCCTGTTAAATCCGGGATCGTCAATGTTGGAGCACCTACTGTCTGGTCAGTCACTGCCAGGGTCAGGTCATTGGTCGCCTCATCGTAGATCACATCGTTGCTGATCACTACATTGCCGCCTGGAGCGATGTTGACGTTTCCTGTACCCTGGGTAGCAATGTTAAGGTCTACATTTACATCGTCTCCGCTGGTACCTAGTGTCGGGCCACTGCCTGTCGCTGCATTGGTGATCGCCAACTCATTGACTGCTGTTCCTGTCGCATTTAAGGTAAACAACTCTGCTCCATTGGTATCGTCAATACTGGTGGTGATGTCCGGGCTGGTAAGATCCGCATTGCCCAGGTTGGCGTTGTTGATCGTAGTAGTACCTGTACCTGGATCGATTGTAATACCTCCTGATCCTTGGGTGTTGATCGTTAAGCCTACATTCGCATCGTCTCCACTACTGCTGATCGTTGGGGTACCTGCGGTCGCTGCGTTGGTGATCGTTACCTGGTTCACTGCACTGGCGGTTGTTCCTAAGACTACAACCTCATTGTTGCTGCCGTCTTCCAGCTGATCTACGTTTGGTGCGGTAAGCGTTTTGTTGGTTAGTGTTTGTACATCACTAATACCTACTGCTGCACTACCCAATGCATTGATGCGCTGTAATTCTGTGTTGGTCACTGATCCATCTGCCAGCTTAGTCGCATCTATCGCTGCGGCTGCCTTGATGTCTGCATTCTCAATATTGGTGATCGTGTTGTTGTCGGCATCAATCGTCTTATTCGTCAAGGTCTGTGTGGCATTGTTCACTACAATATCTCCACTCGTGCCTGTTAAATCTGGGATCGTCAATGTTGGAGCACCTACTGTCTGGTCAGTTACTGCCAGGGTCAGGTCATTGGTCGCCTCATCGTAGATCACATCGTTGCTGATCACTACATTGCCGCCTGGAGCGATGTTGACGTTTCCTGTGCCCTGGGTAGCAATGTTCAGGTCTACATTTACATCGTCTCCGCTGGTACCTAGTGTCGGGCCACTGCCTGTCGCTGCATTGGTGATCGCCAACTCATTGACTGCTGTTCCTGTCGCATTTAAGGTAAACAACTCTGCTCCGTTCGTATCGTCAATACTCGTGGTAATGTCTGGGCTGGTCAGGTCTGCATTGCCAAGGTTGGCATTGTTGATCGTAGTAGTACCTGTGCCAGGATCTATTGTAATGCCACCTGAACCCTGAGTGTTGATCGTTAAGCCTACATTCGCATCATCTCCACTACTGCTGATCGTTGGGGTACCTGCGGTCGCTGCGTTGGTGATCGTTACCTGGTTCACTGCACTGGCGGTTGTTCCTAAGACTACCACCTCATTGTTGCTGCCGTCTTCCAGTTGATCTACGTTTGGTGCGGTCAGTGTTTTGTTGGTTAGTGTTTGTGCATCACTGACGCCTACTGCAGCACTTCCTAATGCATTGATGCGCTGTAATTCTGTGTTGGTCACTGATCCATCTGCCAACTTGGTCGCATCTATCGCTGCACCTGCCTTGATGTCTGCATTATCAATATTGGTGATCGTGTTGTTGTCGGCATCAATCGTCTTGTTCGTCAAGGTCTGTGTGGCGTTGTTTACCACAATATCTCCACTGGTGCCTGTTAAATCCGGGATCGTCAATGTTGGAGCGCCTACCGTCTGGTCAGTCACTGCCAGGGTCAGGTCATTGGTCGCCTCATCGTAGATCACATCGTTGCTGATCACTACATTGCCGCCTGGAGCGATGTTTACATTTCCAGTACCCTGGGTAGCAATGTTCAGGTCTACATTTACATCGTCTCCGCTGGTACCTAGTGTTGGGCCACTGCCTGTCGCTGCATTGGTGATCGCCAACTCATTGACTGCTGTTCCTGTTGCATTTAAGGTGAACAACTCTGCTCCGTTCGCATCGTCAATACTCGTGGTGATGTCCGGGCTGGTCAGGTCTGCATTACCAAGGTTGGCGTTGTTGATCGTGGTAGTACCTGTACCTGGATCGATTGTAATACCTCCTGATCCTTGGGTGTTGATCGTTAAGCCTACATTCGCATCGTCTCCACTACTGCTGATCGTTGGGGTACCTGCGGTCGCTGCGTTGGTGATCGTTACCTGGTTCACTGCACTGGCGGTTGTTCCTAAGACCACCACCTCATTGTTGTTGCCGTCTTCCAGCTGATCTACGTTTGGTGCGGTCAGTGTTTTGTTGGTTAGTGTTTGTGCATCACTGACGCCTACTGCAGCACTTCCTAATGCATTGATGCGCTGTAATTCTGTGTTGGTCACTGATCCATCTGCCAACTTGGTTGCATCTATCGCTGCGGCTGCCTTGATGTCTGCATTCTCAATATTGGTGATCGTGTTGTTGTCGGCATCAATCGTCTTGTTCGTCAAGGTCTGTGTGGCGTTGTTTACTACAAGATCTCCACTGGTGCCTGTTAAATCCGGGATCGTCAATGTTGGAGCGCCTACCGTCTGGTCAGTCACTGCCAGGGTCAGGTCATTGGTCGCCTCATCGTAGATCACATCGTTGCTGATCACTACATTCCCGCCTGGAGCGATGTTGACGTTTCCTGTACCTTTCGTCGTTACATTCAGGTCTACATTGAGATCATCTCCACTGGTACCTAGTGTCGGGCCACTGCCTGTCGCTGCATTGGTGATCGCCAACTCATTGACTGCTGTTCCTGTCGCATTTAAGGTAAACAACTCTGCACCATTGGTATCGTCAATGCTCGTGGTGATGTCCGGACTGGTTAGATCCGCATTGCCAAGGTTGGCGTTGTTGATCGTAGTAGTTCCTGTGCCTGGATCAATCGTGATGCCTCCTGATCCTTGCGTGTTGATCGTTAAGCCTACATTCGCATCGTCTCCACTACTGCTGATCGTTGGGGTACCTGCTGTCGCTGCGTTGGTGATCGTCACCTGGTTCACTGCACTGGCAGTTGTTCCTAAAACTACCACCTCATTGTTGCTGCCATCTTCCAGCTGATCAACGTTTGGTGCGGTAAGCGTTTTGTTGGTTAGTGTTTGTACATCACTAATACCTACTGCGGCACTTCCTAATGCATTGATTCGCTGTAACTCTGTGTTGGTCACTGATCCATCTGCCAGCTTGGTCGCATCTATCGCCGCGGCTGCCTTGATGTCTGCATTCTCAATATTGGTGATCGTGTTGTTGTCGGCATCAATCGTCTTATTCGTTAAGGTCTGCGTGGCGTTGTTTACCACAAGGTCTCCACTGGTGCCTGTTAAATCTGGGATCGTCAATGTTGGAGCGCCTACCGTTTGGTCAGTCACTGCCAGGGTCAGGTCATTGGTGGCCTCATCGTAGATCACATCGTTGCTGATCACTACATTGCCGCCTGGAGCGATGTTGACGTTTCCTGTGCCCTGGGTAGCAATGTTAAGGTCTACATTTACATCGTCTCCGCTGGTACCTAGTGTCGGGCCACTGCCTGTCGCTGCATTGGTGATCGCCAACTCATTGACTGCTGTTCCTGTCGCATTTAAGGTGAACAACTCTGCTCCGTTCGTATCGTCAATACTCGTGGTAATGTCTGGGCTGGTCAGGTCTGCATTACCAAGGTTGGCATTGTTGATCGTGGTAGTGCCTGTGCCTGGATCTATAGTAATGCCTCCAGAGCCTTGGGTATTGATTGTTAAGCCTACATTCGCATCGTCTCCACTACTGCTGATCACTGGATCTCCGGTGGTCGCTGCGTTGGTGATCGTTACCTGGTTCACTGCACTGGCGGTTGTTCCTAAGACTACCACCTCATTGTTGCTGCCGTCTTCCAGTTGATCTACGTTTGGTGCTGTCAACGTTTTGTTGGTTAGTGTTTGTGTAGCATTGTTCACTACAACATCACCTCCAGTACCACCTAGGTCTGGAACAGTTAAGGTGGCTGGTCCGGAGGCCTGATCTGTTATGGCCAAAGTCAGATCATTGGTCGCCTCATCGAAGGTTACATCGTTGCTGATAGTAGCCGAACTGATTGACGGAGTGTTTACTGTCGGTGAGTTCAACGTCTTATTCGTCAAGGTCTGTGTGGCATTGTTTACTACAATATCTCCACTGGTACCTGTTAAATCCGGGATCGTTAGTGTCGGAGCGCCTACCGTCTGGTCAGTCACTGCCAGGGTCAGGTCATTGGTCGCCTCATCGTAGATCACATCGTTGCTGATCACTACATTCCCGCCTGGAGCGATGTTGACGTTTCCTGTACCCTGGGTAGCAATGTTCAGGTCGACATTTACATCGTCTCCGCTGGTACCTAGTGTCGGGCCACTGCCTGTCGCTGCATTGGTGATCGCCAGCTCATTGACTGCTGTTCCTGTCGCATTTAAGGTGAACAACTCTGCTCCGTTCGTATCGTCAATACTCGTGGTGATGTCCGGGCTGGTCAGGTCTGCATTACCTAGGTTGGCGTTGTTGATCGTGGTAGTGCCTGTGCCAGGATCTATTGTAATGCCTCCAGAGCCTTGGGTATTGATCGTTAAGCCTACATTCGCATCGTCTCCACTACTGCTGATCACTGGATCGCCGGTGGTCGCCGCGTTGGTGATTGTTACCTGGTTCACTGCACTGGCGGTTGTTCCTAAGACTACCACCTCATTGTTGCTGCCATCTTCCAGCTGATCTACGTTTGGTGCGGTCAGCGTTTTGTTGGTTAGTGTTTGTGCATCACTGACGCCTACTGCTGCACTACCCAATGCATTGATGCGCTGTAATTCTGTGTTGGTCACTGATCCATCTGCCAGCTTAGTCGCATCTATCGCTGCGGCTGCCTTGATGTCTGCATTCTCAATATTGGTGATCGTGTTGTTGTCGGCATCAATCGTCTTATTCGTCAAGGTCTGTGTAGCATTGTTTACCACAAGATCTCCACTGGTGCCTGTTAAATCCGGGATCGTTAGTGTCGGAGCGCCTACCGTCTGGTCAGTCACTGCCAGGGTCAGGTCATTGGTCGCCTCATCGTAGATCACATCGTTGCTGATCACTACATTGCCACCTGGAGCGATGTTGACGTTTCCTGTGCCCTGGGTAGCAATGTTAAGGTCTACATTTACATCGTCTCCGCTGGTACCTAGTGTCGGGCCACTGCCTGTCGCTGCATTGGTGATCGCCAACTCATTGACTGCTGTTCCTGTCGCATTTAAGGTGAACAGCTCTGCACCATTGGTATCGTCAATGCTCGTGGTGATGTCTGGGCTGGTCAGGTCTGCATTACCAAGGTTGGCATTGGTGATCGTAGTGGTACCTGTGCCAGGATCTATTGTAATGCCTCCTGAACCTTGCGTGTTGATCGTTAAGCCTACATTCGCATCGTCTCCACTACTGCTGATCGTTGGGGTACCTGCGGTCGCTGCGTTGGTGATCGTTACCTGGTTCACTGCACTGGCGGTTGTTCCTAAGACTACCACCTCATTGTTGCTGCCGTCTTCCAGTTGATCTACGTTTGGTGCGGTCAGTGTTTTGTTGGTTAGTGTTTGTGCATCGCTGACGCCTACTGCAGCACTGCCCAATGCATTGATGCGCTGTAATTCTGTGTTGGTCACTGATCCATCTGCCAGCTTAGTCGCATCTATCGCTGCGGCTGCCTTGATGTCTGCATTCTCAATATTGGTGATCGTGTTGTTGTCGGCATCAATCGTCTTGTTCGTCAAGGTCTGTGTGGCATTGTTTACTACAATATCTCCACTGGTGCCTGTTAAATCCGGGATCGTCAATGTTGGAGCGCCTACCGTTTGGTCAGTCACTGCCAGGGTCAGGTCATTGGTCGCCTCGTCGTAGATCACATCGTTGCTGATCACTACATTGCCACCTGGAGCGATGTTGACGTTTCCTGTGCCTTTCGTCGTTACATTCAGGTCTACATTGAGATCATCTCCACTGGTACCTAGTGTCGGGCCACTGCCTGTCGCTGCATTGGTGATCGCCAGCTCATTGACTGCTGTTCCTGTCGCATTTAAGGTGAACAGCTCTGCACCATTGGTATCGTCAATGCTCGTGGTGATGTCTGGGCTGGTCAGGTCTGCATTACCAAGGTTGGCATTGTTGATCGTAGTGGTACCTGTGCCAGGATCTATTGTAATGCCTCCTGAACCTTGCGTGTTGATCGTTAAGCCTACATTCGCATCGTCTCCACTACTGCTGATCGTTGGGGTACCTGCGGTCGCTGCGTTGGTGATCGTTACCTGGTTCACTGCACTGGCGGTTGTTCCTAAAACTACCACCTCATTGTTGCTGCCGTCTTCCAGTTGATCTACGTTTGGTGCGGTCAGTGTTTTGTTGGTTAGTGTTTGTACATCACTAATACCTACTGCTGCACTTCCTAATGCATTGATGCGCTGTAATTCTGTGTTGGTCACTGATCCATCTGCCAACTTGGTCGCATCTATCGCTGCGGCTGCCTTGATGTCTGCATTCTCAATATTGGTGATCGTGTTGTTGTCGGCATCAATCGTCTTGTTCGTCAAGGTCTGTGTGGCGTTGTTTACCACAATATCTCCACTGGTGCCTGTTAAATCCGGGATCGTCAATGTTGGAGCGCCTACCGTCTGGTCAGTCACTGCCAGGGTCAGGTCATTGGTCGCCTCATCGTAGATCACATCGTTGCTGATCACTACATTCCCGCCTGGAGCGATGTTTACATTTCCTGTACCCTGGGTAGCAATGTTAAGGTCTACATTTACATCGTCTCCGCTGGTGCCTAGTGTCGGGCCACTGCCTGTCGCTGCATTGGTGATCGCCAACTCATTGACTGCTGTTCCTGTCGCATTTAAGGTGAACAGCTCTGCACCGTTCGTATCGTCTATGCTCGTGGTGATGTCCGGGCTGGTCAGGTCTGCATTGCCCAGGTTGGCGTTGTTGATCGTAGTTGTTCCTGTGCCAGGATCTATTGTGATGCCTCCTGAGCCTTGCGTGTTGATCGTTAAGCCTACATTCGCATCGTCTCCACTACTGCTGATCACTGGATCACCGGTGGTCGCTGCGTTGGTGATCGTCACCTGGTTCACTGCACTGGCGGTTGTTCCTAAAACTACCACCTCATTGTTGCTGCCGTCTTCCAACTGATCTACGTTTGGTGCGGTCAGCGTTTTGTTGGTTAGTGTTTGTGCATCGCTGACGCCTACTGCAGCACTGCCCAATGCATTGATGCGCTGTAATTCTGTGTTGGTCACTGATCCATCTGCCAGCTTAGTCGCATCTATCGCTGCGGCTGCCTTGATGTCTGCATTCTCAATATTGGTGATCGTGTTGTTGTCGGCATCAATCGTCTTATTCGTCAAGGTCTGTGTGGCATTGTTTACTACAAGATCTCCACTGGTGCCTGTTAAATCAGGGATCGTCAGTGTTGGAGCACCTACCGTCTGGTCAGTCACTGCCAGCGTCAGGTCGTTGGTCGCCTCATCGTAGATCACATCATTGCTGATCACTACATTGCCGCCTGGGGCTATGTTGACGTTTCCTGTACCTTTCGTCGTTACATTCAGGTCTACATTGAGATCATCTCCACTGGTACCTAGTGTTGGGCCACTGCCTGTCGCTGCGTTGGTGATCGCCAACTCATTGACTGCTGTTCCTGTCGCATTTAGGGTGAACAACTCTGCTCCGTTCGTATCGTCAATACTCGTGGTGATGTCTGGGCTGGTCAGGTCTGCATTACCAAGGTTGGCGTTGTTGATCGTGGTAGTGCCTGTGCCAGGATCAATTGTGATACCTCCTGATCCTTGCGTGTTGATCGTTAAACCTACATTCGCATCGTCTCCACTACTGCTGATCGTTGGGGTACCTGCGGTCGCTGCGTTGGTGATCGTCACCTGGTTCACTGCACTGGCTGTTGTTCCTAAGACTACTACCTCATTGTTGCTGCCGTCTTCCAGCTGATCTATGTTTGGTGCGGTTAGCGTTTTGTTGGTTAGTGTTTGTGTCGCATTGTTCACTACAACATCACCTCCAGTACCACCTAGGTCTGGAACAGTTAAGGTGGCTGGTCCGGAGGCCTGGTCTGTTATGGCTAAGGTCAGGTCATTGGTCGCCTCATCGAAGGTTACATCGTTGCTGATAGTAGCCGAACTGATTGACGGAGTGTTTACTGTCGGTGAGTTCAACGTCTTATTCGTCAAGGTCTGTGTGGCGTTGTTTACTACAATATCTCCACTGGTGCCTGTTAAATCTGGGATCGTCAGTGTTGGAGCGCCTACTGTCTGGTCAGTCACTGCCAGGGTCAGGTCGTTGGTCGCCTCATCGTAGATCACATCGTTGCTGATCACTACATTGCCGCCTGGAGCGATGTTGACGTTTCCTGTGCCCTGGGTAGCAATGTTAAGGTCTACATTTACATCGTCTCCGCTGGTACCTAGTGTCGGGCCACTGCCTGTCGCTGCGTTGGTGATCGCCAACTCATTGACTGCTGTTCCTGTCGCATTTAAGGTGAACAGCTCTGCACCATTGGTATCGTCAATGCTCGTGGTGATGTCTGGGCTGGTCAGGTCTGCATTACCCAGGTTGGCATTGTTGATCGTAGTGGTACCTGTGCCTGGATCTATTGTAATGCCACCTGAACCCTGAGTGTTGATCGTTAAGCCTACATTCGCATCGTCTCCACTACTGCTGATCGTTGGGGTACCTGCTGTCGCTGCGTTGGTGATCGTTACCTGGTTCACTGCACTGGCAGTTGTTCCTAAGACTACCACCTCATTGTTGCTGCCGTCTTCCAGCTGATCTATGTTTGGTGCGGTAAGCGTTTTGTTGGTTAGTGTTTGCACATCACTAATACCTACTGCTGCACTACCCAATGCATTGATGCGCTGTAATTCTGTGTTGGTCACTGATCCATCTGCCAGCTTAGTCGCATCTATCGCTGCGGCTGCCTTGATGTCTGCATTCTCAATATTGGTGATCGTGTTGTTGTCGGCATCAATCGTCTTGTTCGTCAAGGTCTGTGTGGCATTGTTTACTACAAGATCTCCACTGGTGCCTGTTAAATCTGGGATCGTCAATGTTGGAGCACCTACTGTCTGGTCAGTTACTGCCAGGGTCAGGTCATTGGTCGCCTCATCGTAGATCACATCGTTGCTGATCACTACATTGCCGCCTGGAGCGATGTTTACATTTCCAGTACCCTGGGTAGCAATGTTCAGGTCTACATTTACATCGTCTCCGCTGGTACCAAGTGTCGGGCCACTGCCTGTCGCTGCGTTGGTGATCGCCAACTCATTGACTGCTGTTCCTGTCGCATTTAAGGTGAATAGCTCCGCTCCATTGGTATCGTCAATGCTCGTGGTGATGTCCGGACTGGTCAGGTCTGCATTACCCAGGTTGGCGTTGTTGATCGTAGTAGTTCCTGTGCCAGGATCTATTGTAATGCCACCTGAACCCTGAGTGTTGATCGTTAAGCCTACATTCGCATCATCTCCACTACTGCTGATCACCGGATCGCCGCTGGTCGCTGCGTTGGTGATCGTTACCTGGTTCACTGCACTGGCAGTTGTTCCTAAGACCACCACCTCATTGTTGCTGCCGTCTTCCAGCTGATCTACGTTCGGTGCGGTCAGCGTTTTGTTGGTTAGTGTTTGTACATCACTAATACCTACTGCTGCACTACCCAATGCATTGATGCGCTGTAATTCTGTGTTGGTTACTGATCCATCGGCCAGCTTGGTCGCATCTATCGCTGCGGCTGCCTTGATGTCTGCATTCTCAATATTGGTGATCGTGTTGTTGTCGGCATCAATCGTCTTATTCGTCAAGGTCTGTGTGGCATTGTTTACTACAATATCTCCACTGGTACCTGTTAAATCCGGGATCGTTAGTGTTGGAGCACCTACTGTCTGGTCAGTCACTGCCAGGGTCAGGTCATTGGTCGCCTCATCGTAGATCACATCGTTGCTGATCACTACATTGCCGCCTGGAGCGATGTTGACGTTTCCTGTACCCTGGGTAGCAATGTTAAGGTCTACATTTACATCGTCTCCGCTGGTACCTAGTGTCGGGCCACTGCCTGTCGCTGCATTGGTGATCGCCAACTCATTGACTGCTGTTCCTGTCGCATTTAGGGTGAACAACTCTGCTCCGTTCGTATCGTCAATACTCGTGGTGATGTCTGGGCTGGTCAGGTCTGCATTACCAAGGTTGGCGTTGTTGATCGTGGTAGTGCCTGTGCCAGGATCAATTGTGATACCTCCTGATCCTTGCGTGTTGATCGTTAAACCTACATTCGCATCGTCTCCACTACTGCTGATCGTTGGGGTACCTGCGGTCGCTGCGTTGGTGATCGTCACCTGGTTCACTGCACTGGCTGTTGTTCCTAAGACTACTACCTCATTGTTGCTGCCGTCTTCCAGCTGATCTATGTTTGGTGCGGTTAGCGTTTTGTTGGTTAGTGTTTGTGTCGCATTGTTCACTACAACATCACCTCCAGTACCACCTAGGTCTGGAACAGTTAAGGTGGCTGGTCCGGAGGCCTGGTCTGTTATGGCTAAGGTCAGGTCATTGGTCGCCTCATCGAAGGTTACATCGTTGCTGATAGTAGCCGAACTGATTGACGGAGTGTTTACTGTCGGTGAGTTCAACGTCTTATTCGTCAAGGTCTGTGTGGCGTTGTTTACTACAATATCTCCACTGGTGCCTGTTAAATCCGGGATCGTCAGTGTTGGAGCGCCTACTGTCTGGTCAGTCACTGCCAGGGTCAGGTCGTTGGTCGCCTCATCGTAGATCACATCGTTGCTGATCACTACATTGCCGCCTGGAGCGATGTTGACGTTTCCTGTGCCCTGGGTAGCAATGTTAAGGTCTACATTTACATCGTCTCCGCTGGTACCTAGTGTCGGGCCACTGCCTGTCGCTGCATTGGTGATCGCCAACTCATTGACTGCTGTTCCTGTCGCATTTAAGGTAAACAACTCTGCTCCGTTCGTATCGTCAATACTCGTGGTAATGTCTGGGCTGGTCAGGTCTGCATTACCAAGGTTGGCATTGTTGATCGTAGTAGTTCCTGTGCCCGGATCAATTGTAATGCCTCCTGAACCTTGCGTGTTGATCGTTAAGCCTACATTCGCATCATCTCCACTACTGCTGATCGTTGGGGTACCTGCGGTCGCTGCGTTGGTGATCGTCACCTGGTTCACTGCACTGGCGGTTGTTCCTAAGACTACCACCTCATTGTTGCTGCCGTCTTCCAGTTGATCTACGTTTGGAGCGGTAAGCGTTTTGTTGGTTAGTGTTTGTGCATCGCTGACGCCTACTGCAGCACTGCCCAATGCATTGATGCGCTGTAATTCTGTGTTGGTTACTGATCCATCTGCCAACTTGGTCGCATCTATCGCCGCGGCTGCCTTGATGTCTGCATTCTCAATATTGGTGATCGTGTTGTTGTCGGCATCAATCGTCTTATTCGTTAAGGTCTGCGTGGCGTTGTTTACCACAAGGTCTCCACTGGTGCCTGTTAAATCTGGGATCGTCAATGTTGGAGCGCCTACCGTTTGGTCAGTCACTGCCAGGGTCAGGTCATTGGTCGCCTCATCGTAGATCACATCATTGCTGATCACTACATTGCCGCCTGGGGCGATGTTGACGTTTCCTGTACCCTGGGTAGCAATGTTCAGGTCTACATTTACATCGTCTCCGCTGGTACCTAGTGTCGGGCCACTGCCTGTCGCTGCATTGGTGATCGCCAACTCATTGACTGCTGTTCCTGTCGCATTTAAGGTGAACAACTCTGCTCCGTTCGTATCGTCAATACTCGTGGTAATGTCTGGGCTGGTCAGGTCTGCATTACCAAGGTTGGCATTGTTGATCGTAGTAGTTCCTGTGCCCGGATCAATTGTGATACCTCCTGATCCTTGCGTGTTGATCGTTAAGCCTACATTCGCATCGTCTCCACTACTGCTGATCGTTGGGGTACCTGCTGTCGCTGCGTTGGTGATCGTCACCTGGTTCACTGCACTGGCAGTTGTTCCTAAAACTACCACCTCATTGTTGCTGCCATCTTCCAGCTGATCAACGTTTGGTGCGGTAAGCGTTTTGTTGGTTAGTGTTTGTACATCACTAATACCTACTGCGGCACTTCCTAATGCATTGATTCGCTGTAACTCTGTGTTGGTCACTGATCCATCTGCCAGCTTGGTCGCATCTATCGCCGCGGCTGCCTTGATGTCTGCATTCTCAATATTGGTGATCGTGTTGTTGTCGGCATCAATCGTCTTATTCGTTAAGGTCTGCGTGGCGTTGTTTACCACAAGGTCTCCACTGGTGCCTGTTAAATCTGGGATCGTCAATGTTGGAGCGCCTACCGTTTGGTCAGTCACTGCCAGGGTCAGGTCATTGGTGGCCTCATCGTAGATCACATCGTTGCTGATCACTACATTGCCGCCTGGAGCGATGTTGACGTTTCCTGTGCCTTTCGTCGTTACATTCAGGTCTACATTGAGATCATCTCCGCTGGTACCTAGTGTCGGGCCACTGCCTGTCGCTGCATTGGTGATCGCCAGCTCATTGACTGCTGTTCCTGTCGCATTTAAGGTGAACAGCTCTGCACCATTGGTATCGTCAATGCTCGTGGTGATGTCTGGGCTGGTCAGGTCTGCATTACCCAGGTTGGCATTGTTGATCGTAGTGGTACCTGTGCCTGGATCTATTGTAATGCCACCTGAACCCTGAGTGTTGATCGTTAAGCCTACATTCGCATCGTCTCCACTACTGCTGATCGTTGGGGTACCTGCTGTCGCTGCGTTGGTGATCGTTACCTGGTTCACTGCACTGGCAGTTGTTCCTAAGACTACCACCTCATTGTTGCTGCCGTCTTCCAGCTGATCTATGTTTGGTGCGGTTAGCGTTTTGTTGGTTAGTGTTTGTGTCGCATTGTTCACTACAACATCACCTCCAGTACCACCTAGGTCTGGAACAGTTAAGGTGGCTGGTCCGGAGGCCTGGTCTGTTATGGCTAAGGTCAGGTCATTGGTCGCCTCATCGAAGGTTACATCGTTGCTGATAGTAGCCGAACTGATTGACGGAGTGTTTACTGTCGGTGAGTTCAACGTCTTATTCGTCAAGGTCTGTGTGGCGTTGTTTACTACAATATCTCCACTGGTGCCTGTTAAATCCGGGATCGTTAGTGTTGGAGCGCCTACTGTCTGGTCAGTCACTGCCAGGGTCAGGTCGTTGGTCGCCTCATCGTAGATCACATCGTTGCTGATCACTACATTGCCGCCTGGAGCGATGTTGACGTTTCCTGTGCCCTGGGTAGCAATGTTAAGGTCTACATTTACATCGTCTCCGCTGGTACCTAGTGTCGGGCCACTGCCTGTCGCTGCGTTGGTGATCGCCAACTCATTGACTGCTGTTCCTGTCGCATTTAAGGTGAACAGCTCTGCACCATTGGTATCGTCAATGCTCGTGGTGATGTCTGGGCTGGTCAGGTCTGCATTACCCAGGTTGGCATTGTTGATCGTAGTGGTACCTGTGCCTGGATCTATTGTAATGCCACCTGAACCCTGAGTGTTGATCGTTAAGCCTACATTCGCATCGTCTCCACTACTGCTGATCGTTGGGGTACCTGCTGTCGCTGCGTTGGTGATCGTTACCTGGTTCACTGCACTGGCAGTTGTTCCTAAGACCACCACCTCATTGTTGCTGCCGTCTTCCAGCTGATCTACGTTCGGTGCGGTCAGCGTTTTGTTGGTTAGTGTTTGTGTAGCATTGTTCACTACAACATCACCGCCAGTACCACCTAGGTCCGGAACAGTTAAGGTGGCTGGTCCGGAGGCCTGATCTGTTATGGCCAAAGTCAGGTCATTGGTCGCCTCATCGAAGGTTACATCGTTGCTGATAGTAGCCGAACTGATTGACGGAGTGTTTACTGTCGGTGAGTTCAACGTCTTATTCGTCAAGGTCTGTGTGGCATTGTTTACTACAATATCTCCACTGGTGCCTGTTAAATCTGGGATCGTTAGTGTTGGAGCGCCTACCGTCTGGTCAGTCACTGCCAGGGTCAGGTCGTTGGTCGCCTCGTCGTAGATCACATCGTTGCTGATCACTACATTGCCGCCTGGGGCTATGTTGACATTTCCTGTACCCTGGGTAGCAATGTTCAGGTCTACATTTACATCGTCTCCGCTGGTACCTAGTGTCGGGCCACTGCCTGTCGCTGCATTGGTGATCGCCAGCTCATTGACTGCTGTTCCTGTCGCATTTAAGGTGAACAACTCTGCTCCATTGGTATCGTCAATACTCGTAGTAATGTCTGGGCTGGTCAGGTCTGCATTACCAAGGTTGGCATTGTTGATCGTAGTGGTACCTGTGCCCGGATCAATTGTGATGCCTCCTGAACCTTGGGTGTTGATCGTTAAACCTACATTCGCATCATCTCCACTACTGCTGATCGTTGGGGTGCCTGCGGTCGCTGCGTTGGTGATCGTTACCTGGTTCACTGCACTGGCAGTTGTTCCTAAGACTACAACTTCATTGTTGCTGCCGTCTTCCAGCTGATCTACGTTTGGTGCGGTCAGCGTTTTGTTCGTTAGTGTTTGTACATCACTAATACCTACTGCTGCACTACCCAATGCATTGATGCGCTGTAATTCTGTGTTGGTTACTGATCCATCTGCCAACTTGGTCGCATCTATCGCTGCGGCTGCCTTGATGTCTGCATTCTCAATATTGGTGATCGTGTTGTTGTCGGCATCAATCGTCTTGTTCGTCAAGGTCTGTGTGGCGTTGTTTACTACAATATCTCCACTCGTGCCTGTTAAATCCGGGATCGTTAGTGTTGGAGCGCCTACCGTCTGGTCAGTCACTGCCAGGGTCAGGTCGTTGGTCGCCTCATCGTAGATCACATCATTGCTGATCACTACATTGCCGCCTGGAGCGATGTTGACGTTTCCTGTACCCTGGGTAGCAATGTTCAGGTCTACATTTACATCGTCTCCGCTGGTACCTAGTGTCGGGCCACTGCCTGTCGCTGCGTTGGTGATCGCCAACTCATTCACTGCTGTTCCTGTCGCATTTAAGGTGAACAACTCTGCTCCATTGGTATCGTCAATACTGGTGGTGATGTCCGGACTGGTCAGGTCTGCATTACCAAGGTTGGCGTTGTTGATCGTGGTAGTGCCTGTGCCAGGATCAATTGTGATACCTCCTGAACCTTGCGTGTTGATCGTTAAGCCTACATTCGCATCATCTCCACTACTGCTGATCGTTGGGGTACCTGCTGTCGCTGCGTTGGTGATCGTCACCTGGTTCACTGCACTGGCAGTTGTTCCTAAGACTACAACTTCATTGTTGCTGCCGTCTTCCAGCTGATCTACGTTTGGTGCGGTCAACGTTTTGTTCGTTAGTGTTTGTACATCACTAATACCTACTGCTGCACTACCCAATGCATTGATGCGCTGTAATTCTGTGTTGGTTACTGATCCATCTGCCAACTTGGTCGCATCTATCGCTGCGGCTGCCTTGATGTCTGCATTCTCAATATTGGTGATCGTGTTGTTGTCGGCATCAATCGTCTTGTTCGTCAAGGTCTGTGTGGCGTTGTTTACTACAATATCTCCACTCGTGCCTGTTAAATCCGGGATCGTTAGTGTTGGAGCACCTACCGTCTGGTCAGTCACTGCCAGCGTCAGGTCGTTGGTCGCCTCATCGTAGATCACATCATTGCTGATCACTACATTGCCGCCTGGGGCTATGTTGACGTTTCCTGTACCCTGGGTAGCAATGTTCAGGTCTACATTTACATCGTCTCCGCTGGTGCCTAGTGTCGGGCCACTGCCTGTCGCTGCATTGGTGATCGCCAACTCATTGACTGCACTTCCTGTCGCATTTAAGGTAAACAACTCTGCTCCGTTCGTATCGTCAATACTCGTGGTAATGTCTGGGCTGGTCAGGTCTGCATTACCGAGGTTGGCGTTGTTGATCGTGGTAGTGCCTGTGCCTGGATCGATTGTAATGCCACCTGAGCCTTGCGTGTTGATCGTTAGGCCTACATTCGCATCGTCTCCACTACTGCTGATCACCGGATCGCCGCTGGTCGCTGCGTTGGTGATCGTTACCTGGTTCACTGCACTGGCAGTTGTTCCTAAGACCACCACTTCATTGTTGCTGCCGTCTTCCAGCTGATCAACGTTTGGTGCGGTCAGCGTTTTGTTGGTTAGTGTTTGTGTAGCATTGTTCACTACAACATCTCCGCCTGTGCCGCCTAGGTCTGGAACAGTTAAGGTGGCTGGTCCAGAGGCCTGGTCTGTTATGGCTAAGGTCAGATCATTGGTCGCCTCATCGTAGATCACATCGTTGCTGATCACTACATTGCCACCTGGAGCAATGTTGACGTTTCCTGTACCCTGGGTAGCAATGTTAAGGTCTACATTTACATCGTCTCCGCTGGTACCTAGTGTCGGGCCACTGCCTGTCGCTGCATTGGTGATCGCCAACTCATTGACTGCTGTTCCTGTCGCATTTAAGGTGAACAGCTCTGCACCATTGGTATCGTCAATGCTCGTGGTGATGTCTGGGCTGGTAAGATCCGCATTGCCCAGGTTGGCATTGTTGATCGTAGTGGTACCTGTGCCTGGATCTATTGTAATGCCACCTGAACCCTGAGTGTTGATCGTTAAGCCTACATTCGCATCGTCTCCACTACTGCTGATCGTTGGGGTACCTGCTGTCGCTGCGTTGGTGATCGTTACCTGGTTCACTGCACTGGCAGTTGTTCCTAAGACTACCACCTCATTGTTGCTGCCGTCTTCCAGCTGATCTATGTTTGGTGCGGTAAGCGTTTTGTTGGTTAGTGTTTGTACATCACTGACACCTACTGCTGCACTACCCAATGCATTGATGCGCTGTAATTCTGTGTTGGTCACTGATCCATCGGCCAGCTTGGTCGCATCTATCGCTGCGGCTGCCTTGATGTCTGCATTCTCAATATTGGTGATCGTGTTGTTGTCGGCATCAATCGTCTTATTCGTTAAGGTCTGTGTGGCGTTGTTTACCACAAGGTCTCCACTGGTGCCTGTTAAATCAGGGATTGTTAGTGTTGGAGCTCCCACCGTCTGGTCAGTCACTGCCAGGGTCAGGTCATTGGTCGCCTCGTCGTAGATCACATCGTTGCTGATCACTACATTACCGCCTGGAGCGATGTTGACGTTTCCTGTACCCTGGGTAGCAATGTTAAGGTCTACATTCACATCGTCTCCGCTGGTACCTAGTGTCGGGCCACTGCCTGTCGCTGCGTTGGTGATCGCCAACTCATTGACTGCTGTTCCTGTCGCATTTAAGGTGAACAACTCTGCTCCGTTCGTATCGTCAATACTCGTGGTGATGTCTGGGCTGGTCAAGTCTGCATTACCAAGGTTGGCATTGTTGATCGTAGTGGTACCTGTACCTGGATCTATAGTAATGCCTCCAGAGCCTTGCGTGTTGATCGTTAAGCCTACATTCGCATCGTCTCCACTACTGCTGATCACTGGATCGCCGGTGGTCGCCGCGTTGGTGATTGTTACCTGGTTCACTGCACTGGCAGTTGTTCCTAAGACTACCACCTCATTGTTGCTGCCGTCTTCCAGCTGATCTACGTTCGGTGCGGTAAGCGTTTTGTTGGTTAGTGTTTGTGTCGCATTATTCACTACAACATCACCTCCAGTACCACCTAGGTCCGGAACAGTTAAGGTGGCTGGTCCGGAGGCCTGGTCTGTTATGGCTAAGGTCAGATCATTGGTCGCCTCATCGAAGGTTACATCGTTGCTGATAGTAGCCGAACTGATTGACGGAGTGTTTACTGTCGGTGAGTTCAACGTCTTATTCGTCAAGGTCTGTGTGGCATTGTTTACTACAATATCTCCACTGGTGCCTGTTAAATCTGGGATCGTCAATGTTGGAGCACCTACTGTCTGGTCAGTCACTGCCAGAGTCAGGTCATTGGTCGCCTCATCGTAGATCACATCGTTGCTGATCACTACATTACCGCCTGGAGCGATGTTGACGTTTCCTGTACCCTGGGTAGCAATGTTAAGGTCTACATTCACATCGTCTCCGCTGGTACCTAGTGTCGGGCCACTGCCTGTCGCTGCGTTGGTGATCGCCAACTCATTGACTGCTGTTCCTGTCGCATTTAAGGTAAACAACTCTGCTCCATTGGTATCGTCAATACTGGTGGTGATGTCTGGGCTGGTCAAGTCTGCATTACCAAGGTTGGCATTGTTGATCGTAGTGGTACCTGTACCTGGATCTATAGTAATGCCTCCAGAGCCTTGCGTGTTGATCGTTAAGCCTACATTCGCATCGTCTCCACTACTGCTGATCGTTGGGGTACCTGCGGTCGCTGCGTTGGTGATCGTCACCTGGTTCACTGCACTGGCTGTTGTTCCTAAGACCACCACCTCATTGTTGCTGCCATCTTCCAGCTGATCTACGTTTGGTGCGGTCAGCGTTTTGTTGGTTAGTGTTTGTGTCGCATTGTTCACTACAACATCACCTCCAGTACCACCTAGGTCTGGAACAGTTAATATGGCTGGTCCGGAGGCCTGGTCTGTTATGGCTAAGGTCAGATCATTGGTCGCCTCATCGAAGGTTACATCGTTGCTGATAGTAGCCGAACTGATTGACGGAGTGTTTACTGTCGGTGAGTTCAACGTCTTATTCGTCAATGTCTGTGTGGCATTGTTTACTACAATATCTCCACTGGTACCTGTTAAATCTGGGATCGTTAGTGTTGGAGCGCCTACTGTCTGGTCAGTCACTGCCAGAGTCAGGTCATTGGTCGCCTCATCGTAGATCACATCGTTGCTGATCACTACATTACCGCCTGGAGCGATGTTGACGTTTCCTGTACCTTGGGTAGCAATGTTAAGGTCTACATTTACATCGTCTCCACTGGTACCTAGTGTCGGGCCACTGCCTGTCGCTGCATTGGTGATCGCCAGCTCATTGACTGCACTTCCTGTCGCATTTAGGGTGAACAACTCTGCTCCATTGGTATCGTCAATACTCGTGGTGATGTCTGGGCTGGTAAGATCCGCATTGCCAAGGTTGGCATTGTTGATCGTAGTAGTACCTGTGCCCGGATCAATTGTAATTCCACCTGAACCTTGCGTGTTGATTGTTAAGCCTACATTCGCATCGTCTCCACTACTGCTGATCACCGGATCGCCGGTGGTCGCCGCGTTGGTGATTGTTACCTGATTGACTGCCGTTGCAGTGCTACCAAATATCAGTACTTCATTGTCACTGCCATCCTGTACTTCTGGTACTTCGATCGCATTGTTGATTACCGTGTTGCCGGCGGCTGTAATTGACACATCACCTCCGGAGTTAATGCCCAGGTTTGTACCATCACTCGTTAAGTTCTCTGCATCGTCGGTTGATAGACTTAGTTCTGTGCCTTGTGGTACGTTGACCCGGTCTGCGGCATTTAAGTTGATGTCTCCTGTTGTAGTGGTGCTGATCGTCAGGTCGTTGCTGGTCACGTTGATGCTGGATGGTAAATCCGCTTCTATCGTCACTGCTCCTGTGCCTGCTTCTATATTAATGTCTCCTGAACCCTGGGTCTGTAGGTTTAAATCAACATTCGCATCGTCTCCACTTGTGCTCAAGACCGGACCACTGCCTGTTGCTGCATTCGCTACTGATAATTCATTGACTGCACTTCCTGTGGCTGTCAGGGTGAACAACTCATTGTTGGCATTGTCGTCAATGCTTACATCGATGTTGGGACTGGTAAGGTCTGCATCTGTCAGGTCAGCATTCACCAGGTTGGTGGTGCCTGCTCCCGGGTCTATGGTAATGTCTCCCGTACCTTGGGTGTTGATCGTTAAGCCTACATTCGCATCATCTCCACTACTGCTGATCACTGGATCTCCGGTGGTCGCTGCATTGGTGATCGTTACCTGATTGACTGCCGTTGCGGTGCTTCCAAATATCAATACTTCATTGTCACTGCCATCCTGTACTTCTGGTACTTCGATCGCATTGTTGATTACGGTGTTGCCGGCCGCTGTGATTGATACATCACCTCCGGAGTTTATACCCAGGTTTGTACCATTACTGGTGATGTTTTCTGCATCGTCTGTTGACAAACTTAAACTCCTGCCTTCTGTAATGTTTACATTGTTGGTCGGGTTTAAGGTAATGTCTGATCCAGAGTTAATGCTTAGGTCTGTACCATTACTGGTGATGTTTTCTGCATCATCTGTCGATAGGCTTAGTTCTGTGCCTTGAGGTACGTTTACTCTATCTGCAGCATTTAAGTTAATGTCTCCTGTAGTGGTGGTGCTGATCGTCAGGTCGTTGCTGGTCACGTTGATGCTGGAAGGTAGATCTGCTTCTATCGTCACTGCTCCTGTACCTGCTTCTATATTAATATCTCCTGAACCCTGGGTCTGTAGGTTTAAATCAACATTTGCATCGTCTCCACTTGTGCTCAATACCGGACCACTGCCTGTCGCTGCATTTGCTACTGATAATTCATTGACTGCACTTCCTGTGGCTGTCAGCGTGAACAACTCATTGTTGGCATTGTCGTCGATGCTTACATCGATGTTGGGACTGGTAAGGTCTGCATCTGTCAGGTCAGCATTCACCAGGTTGGTGGTTCCTGCTCCCGGGTCTATGGTGATGTCTCCTGTGCCTTGGGTGTTGATCGTTAAGCCTACATTCGCATCATCTCCACTACTGCTGATCACCGGATCGCCAGTGGTCGCTGCGTTGGTGATCGTTACCTGGTTCACTGCCGTTGCAGTGCTTCCAAATATCAGTACTTCATTGTCACTGCCATCCTGTACTTCTGGTACTTCGATCGCATTGTTGATTACCGTGTTGCCGGCGGCTGTAATTGACACATCACCTCCGGAGTTAATGCCCAGGTTTGTACCATCACTCGTTAAGTTCTCTGCATCGTCGGTTGATAGACTTAGTTCTGTGCCTTGTGGTACGTTGACCCGGTCTGCGGCATTTAAGTTGATGTCTCCTGTTGTAGTGGTGCTGATCGTCAGGTCGTTGCTGGTCACGTTGATGCTGGATGGTAAATCCGCTTCTATCGTCACTGCTCCTGTACCCGCTTCTATATTAATGTCTCCTGAACCCTGGGTCTGTAGGTTTAAATCAACATTCGCATCATCCCCACTTGTGCTCAATACCGGACCACTGCCTGTTGCCGCATTCGCTACTGATAATTCATTGACTGCACTTCCTGTGGCTGTCAGGGTGAACAACTCATTGTTGGCATTGTCGTCGATGCTTACATCGATGTTGGGACTGGTAAGGTCTGCATCTGTCAGGTCAGCATTGACCAGGTTGGTGGTTCCTGCTCCCGGGTCTATGGTGATGTCTCCTGTGCCTTGGGTATTGATCGTTAAGCCTACATTCGCATCGTCTCCACTACTGCTGATCACCGGATCGCCGGTGGTCGCTGCGTTGGTAATTGTCACCTGATTGACTGCCGTTGCGGTGCTTCCAAATATCAATACTTCATTGTCACTGCCATCCTGTACTTCTGGTACTTCGATCGCATTGTTGATTACGGTGTTGCCGGCCGCTGTGATTGATACATCACCTCCGGAGTTTATACCCAGGTTTGTACCATTACTGGTGATGTTTTCTGCATCGTCTGTTGACAAACTTAAACTCCTGCCTTCTGTAATGTTTACATTGTTGGTCGGGTTTAAGGTAATGTCTGATCCAGAGTTAATGCTTAGGTCTGTACCATTACTGGTGATGTTTTCTGCATCATCTGTCGATAGGCTTAGTTCTGTGCCTTGAGGTACGTTTACTCTATCTGCAGCATTTAAGTTAATGTCTCCTGTAGTGGTGGTGCTGATCGTCAGGTCGTTGCTGGTCACGTTGATGCTGGAAGGTAGATCTGCTTCTATCGTCACTGCTCCTGTACCTGCTTCTATATTAATATCTCCTGAACCCTGGGTCTGTAGGTTTAAATCAACATTTGCATCGTCTCCACTTGTGCTCAATACCGGACCACTGCCTGTCGCTGCATTTGCTACTGATAATTCATTGACTGCACTTCCTGTGGCTGTCAGCGTGAACAACTCATTGTTGGCATTGTCGTCGATGCTTACATCGATGTTGGGACTGGTAAGGTCTGCATCTGTCAGGTCAGCATTCACCAGGTTGGTGGTTCCTGCTCCCGGGTCTATGGTGATGTCTCCTGTGCCTTGGGTGTTGATCGTTAAGCCTACATTCGCATCATCTCCACTACTGCTGATCACCGGATCGCCAGTGGTCGCTGCGTTGGTGATCGTTACCTGGTTCACTGCCGTTGCAGTGCTTCCAAATATCAGTACTTCATTGTCACTGCCATCCTGTACTTCTGGTACTTCGATCGCATTGTTGATTACCGTGTTGCCGGCGGCTGTAATTGACACATCACCTCCGGAGTTAATGCCCAGGTTTGTACCATCACTCGTTAAGTTCTCTGCATCGTCGGTTGATAGACTTAGTTCTGTGCCTTGTGGTACGTTGACCCGGTCTGCGGCATTTAAGTTGATGTCTCCTGTTGTAGTGGTGCTGATCGTCAGGTCGTTGCTGGTCACGTTGATGCTGGATGGTAAATCCGCTTCTATCGTCACTGCTCCTGTACCCGCTTCTATATTAATGTCTCCTGAACCCTGGGTCTGTAGGTTTAAATCAACATTCGCATCATCCCCACTTGTGCTCAATACCGGACCACTGCCTGTTGCCGCATTCGCTACTGATAATTCATTGACTGCACTTCCTGTGGCTGTCAGGGTGAACAACTCATTGTTGGCATTGTCGTCGATGCTTACATCGATGTTGGGACTGGTAAGGTCTGCATCTGTCAGGTCAGCATTGACCAGGTTGGTGGTTCCTGCTCCCGGGTCTATGGTGATGTCTCCTGTGCCTTGGGTATTGATCGTTAAGCCTACATTCGCATCGTCTCCACTACTGCTGATCACCGGATCGCCGGTGGTCGCTGCGTTGGTAATTGTCACCTGATTGACTGCCGTTGCAGTGCTGCCAAATATCAATACTTCATTGTCACTGCCATCCTGTACTTCTGGTACTTCAAGCGCATTATTGATTACGGTGTTACCGGCCGCTGTAATTGATACATCTCCTCCGGAGTTAATGCCCAGGTTTGTCCCATCACTTGTTAAGTTCTCCGCATCGTCGGTAGACAAACTTAAACTTCTGCCTTCTGTAATGTTTACATTGTTGGTCGGGTTTAAGGTAATGTCTGATCCGGAGTTAATGCTTAGGTCTGTACCGTTACTGGTGAGGTTTTCTGCATCGTCTGTCGATAGGCTTAGCTCTGTGCCTTGTGGTACGTTGACCCGGTCTGCGGCATTTAAGTTAATGTCTCCTGTAGTGGTGGTGCTGATCGTCAGGTCGTTGCTGGTCACGTTGATGCTGGATGGTAGATCTGCTTCTATCGTCACTGCTCCTGTACCTGCTTCTATATTAATGTCTCCTGAACCCTGGGTCTGTAGGTTTAAATCAACATTTGCATCGTCTCCACTTGTGCTCAAGACCGGACCACTGCCTGTCGCTGCATTCGCTACAGATAATTCATTGACTGCACTGCCTGTGGCTGTCAGGGTGAACAACTCATTGTTGGCATTGTCGTCGATGCTTACATCGATGTTGGGACTGGTAAGGTCTGCATCTGTCAGGTCAGCATTGACCAGGTTGGTGGTTCCTGCTCCCGGGTCTATGGTGATGTCTCCTGTGCCTTGGGTATTGATCGTTAAGCCTACATTCGCATCGTCTCCACTACTGCTGATCACCGGATCGCCGGTGGTCGCTGCGTTGGTAATTGTCACCTGATTGACTGCCGTTGCAGTGCTGCCAAATATCAATACTTCATTGTCACTGCCATCCTGTACTTCTGGTACTTCAAGCGCATTATTGATTACGGTGTTACCGGCCGCTGTAATTGATACATCTCCTCCGGAGTTAATGCCCAGGTTTGTCCCATCACTTGTTAAGTTCTCCGCATCGTCTGTCGATAGACTTAGCTCTGTGCCTTGTGGTACGTTGACTCTATCTGCGGCATTTAAGTTGATGTCTCCTGTTGTGGTGGTGCTGATCGTCAGGTCGTTGCTGGTCACGTTGATGCTGGATGGTAGATCTGCTTCTATCGTCACTGCTCCTGTACCCGCTTCTATATTAATATCTCCTGAACCCTGGGTCTGTAGGTTTAAATCAACATTTGCATCGTCTCCACTTGTGCTCAAGACCGGACCACTGCCTGTTGCCGCATTCGCTACTGATAATTCATTGACTGCACTTCCTGTGGCTGTCAGCGTGAACAACTCATTGTTGGCATTGTCGTCGATGCTTACATCGATGTTGGGACTGGTAAGGTCTGCATCTGTCAGGTCAGCATTCACCAGGTTGGTGGTGCCTGCTCCCGGGTCTATGGTGATGTCTCCTGTACCTTGGGTGTTAATTGTTAAGCCTACATTCGCATCGTCTCCACTACTGCTGATCACCGGATCTCCGGTGGTCGCTGCGTTGGTGATCGTTACCTGGTTCACTGCCGTTGCAGTGCTTCCAAATATCAGTACTTCATTGTCACTGCCATCCTGTACTTCTGGTACTTCGATCGCATTGTTGATTACCGTGTTGCCGGCGGCTGTAATTGACACATCACCTCCGGAGTTAATGCCCAGGTTTGTACCATCACTCGTTAAGTTCTCCGCATCGTCGGTTGACAAGCTTAAACTCCTGCCTTCTGTAATGTTTACATTGTTGGTCGGGTTTAAGGTAATGTCTGATCCGGAGTTAATGCTCAGGTCTGTACCATTACTGGTGAGGTTTTCTGCATCATCTGTCGATAGGCTTAGTTCTGTGCCTTGTGGTACGTTGACTCTATCTGCGGCATTTAAGTTAATGTCTCCTGTAGTGGTAGTGCTGATCGTCAGGTCGTTGCTGGTCACGTTGATGCTGGAAGGTAGATCTGCTTCTATCGTCACTGCTCCTGTACCTGCTTCTATATTAATGTCTCCTGATCCCTGGGTCTGTAGGTTTAAATCAACATTTGCATCATCTCCACTTGTACTCAAAACCGGACCACTGCCTGTTGCTGCATTCGCTACTGATAATTCATTGACTGCACTTCCTGTGGCTGTCAGGGTGAACAACTCATTGTTGGCATTATCGTCAATGCTTACATCGATGTTGGGACTGGTAAGGTCTGCATCGGTCAGGTCAGCATTCACCAGGTTGGTGGTTCCTGCTCCCGGGTCTATGGTGATGTCTCCTGTACCCTGGGTGTTGATTGTTAAGCCTACATTAGCATCATCTCCACTACTGCTGATCACCGGATCGCCGGTGGTCGCTGCGTTGGTGATCGTTACCTGGTTCACTGCCGTTGCAGTGCTGCCAAATATCAGTACTTCATTGTCACTGCCATCCTGTACTTCTGGTACTTCGATCGCATTGTTGATTACCGTGTTGCCTGCCGCTGTGATTGATACATCGCCTCCGGAGTTTATACCCAGGTTTGTCCCATCACTTGTTAAGTTCTCCGCATCGTCGGTAGACAAACTTAAACTTCTGCCTTCTGTAATGTTTACATTGTTGGTCGGGTTTAAGGTAATGTCTGATCCAGAGTTAATGCTCAGGTCTGTACCATTACTGGTGATGTTTTCTGCATCGTCGGTTGATAAGCTTAATTCTGTGCCTTGTGGTACGTTGACCCGGTCTGCAGCATTTAAGTTAATGTCTCCTGTAGTGGTGGTGCTGATCGTCAGGTCGTTGCTGGTCACGTTGATGCTGGAAGGTAGATCTGCTTCTATCGTCACTGCTCCTGTGCCTGCTTCTATATTAATGTCTCCTGAACCCTGGGTCTGTAGGTTTAAATCAACATTCGCATCGTCTCCACTTGTGCTCAAGACCGGACCACTGCCTGTTGCTGCATTCGCTACTGATAATTCATTGACTGCACTTCCTGTGGCTGTCAGGGTGAACAACTCATTGTTGGCATTGTCGTCAATGCTTACATCGATGTTGGGACTGGTAAGGTCTGCATCTGTCAGGTCAGCATTCACCAGGTTGGTGGTGCCTGCTCCCGGGTCTATGGTAATGTCTCCCGTACCTTGGGTGTTGATCGTTAAGCCTACATTCGCATCATCTCCACTACTGCTGATCACTGGATCTCCGGTGGTCGCTGCATTGGTGATCGTTACCTGATTGACTGCCGTTGCGGTGCTTCCAAATATCAATACTTCATTGTCACTGCCATCCTGTACTTCTGGTACTTCGATCGCATTGTTGATTACGGTGTTGCCGGCCGCTGTGATTGATACATCACCTCCGGAGTTTATACCCAGGTTTGTACCATTACTGGTGATGTTTTCTGCATCGTCTGTTGACAAACTTAAACTCCTGCCTTCTGTAATGTTTACATTGTTGGTCGGGTTTAAGGTAATGTCTGATCCAGAGTTAATGCTTAGGTCTGTACCATTACTGGTGATGTTTTCTGCATCATCTGTCGATAGGCTTAGTTCTGTGCCTTGAGGTACGTTTACTCTATCTGCAGCATTTAAGTTAATGTCTCCTGTAGTGGTGGTGCTGATCGTCAGGTCGTTGCTGGTCACGTTGATGCTGGAAGGTAGATCTGCTTCTATCGTCACTGCTCCTGTACCTGCTTCTATATTAATATCTCCTGAACCCTGGGTCTGTAGGTTTAAATCAACATTTGCATCGTCTCCACTTGTGCTCAATACCGGACCACTGCCTGTCGCTGCATTTGCTACTGATAATTCATTGACTGCACTTCCTGTGGCTGTCAGCGTGAACAACTCATTGTTGGCATTGTCGTCGATGCTTACATCGATGTTGGGACTGGTAAGGTCTGCATCTGTCAGGTCAGCATTCACCAGGTTGGTGGTTCCTGCTCCCGGGTCTATGGTGATGTCTCCTGTGCCTTGGGTGTTGATCGTTAAGCCTACATTCGCATCATCTCCACTACTGCTGATCACCGGATCGCCAGTGGTCGCTGCGTTGGTGATCGTTACCTGGTTCACTGCCGTTGCAGTGCTTCCAAATATCAGTACTTCATTGTCACTGCCATCCTGTACTTCTGGTACTTCGATCGCATTGTTGATTACCGTGTTGCCGGCGGCTGTAATTGACACATCACCTCCGGAGTTAATGCCCAGGTTTGTACCATCACTCGTTAAGTTCTCTGCATCGTCGGTTGATAGACTTAGTTCTGTGCCTTGTGGTACGTTGACCCGGTCTGCGGCATTTAAGTTGATGTCTCCTGTTGTAGTGGTGCTGATCGTCAGGTCGTTGCTGGTCACGTTGATGCTGGATGGTAAATCCGCTTCTATCGTCACTGCTCCTGTACCCGCTTCTATATTAATGTCTCCTGAACCCTGGGTCTGTAGGTTTAAATCAACATTCGCATCATCCCCACTTGTGCTCAATACCGGACCACTGCCTGTTGCCGCATTCGCTACTGATAATTCATTGACTGCACTTCCTGTGGCTGTCAGGGTGAACAACTCATTGTTGGCATTGTCGTCGATGCTTACATCGATGTTGGGACTGGTAAGGTCTGCATCTGTCAGGTCAGCATTGACCAGGTTGGTGGTTCCTGCTCCCGGGTCTATGGTGATGTCTCCTGTGCCTTGGGTATTGATCGTTAAGCCTACATTCGCATCGTCTCCACTACTGCTGATCACCGGATCGCCGGTGGTCGCTGCGTTGGTAATTGTCACCTGATTGACTGCCGTTGCAGTGCTGCCAAATATCAATACTTCATTGTCACTGCCATCCTGTACTTCTGGTACTTCAAGCGCATTATTGATTACGGTGTTACCGGCCGCTGTAATTGATACATCTCCTCCGGAGTTAATGCCCAGGTTTGTCCCATCACTTGTTAAGTTCTCCGCATCGTCGGTAGACAAACTTAAACTTCTGCCTTCTGTAATGTTTACATTGTTGGTCGGGTTTAAGGTAATGTCTGATCCGGAGTTAATGCTTAGGTCTGTACCGTTACTGGTGAGGTTTTCTGCATCGTCTGTCGATAGGCTTAGCTCTGTGCCTTGTGGTACGTTGACCCGGTCTGCGGCATTTAAGTTAATGTCTCCTGTAGTGGTGGTGCTGATCGTCAGGTCGTTGCTGGTCACGTTGATGCTGGATGGTAGATCTGCTTCTATCGTCACTGCTCCTGTACCTGCTTCTATATTAATGTCTCCTGAACCCTGGGTCTGTAGGTTTAAATCAACATTTGCATCGTCTCCACTTGTGCTCAAGACCGGACCACTGCCTGTCGCTGCATTCGCTACAGATAATTCATTGACTGCACTGCCTGTGGCTGTCAGGGTGAACAACTCATTGTTGGCATTGTCGTCGATGCTTACATCGATGTTGGGACTGGTAAGGTCTGCATCTGTCAGGTCAGCATTGACCAGGTTGGTGGTTCCTGCTCCCGGGTCTATGGTGATGTCTCCTGTGCCTTGGGTATTGATCGTTAAGCCTACATTCGCATCGTCTCCACTACTGCTGATCACCGGATCGCCGGTGGTCGCTGCGTTGGTAATTGTCACCTGATTGACTGCCGTTGCAGTGCTGCCAAATATCAATACTTCATTGTCACTGCCATCCTGTACTTCTGGTACTTCAAGCGCATTATTGATTACGGTGTTACCGGCCGCTGTAATTGATACATCTCCTCCGGAGTTAATGCCCAGGTTTGTCCCATCACTTGTTAAGTTCTCCGCATCGTCGGTTGACAAGCTTAAACTCCTGCCTTCTGTAATGTTTACATTGTTGGTCGGGTTTAAGGTAATGTCTGATCCGGAGTTAATGCTTAGGTCTGTACCATTACTGGTGATGTTTTCTGCATCATCGGTTGATAAGCTTAGTTCTGTGCCTTGTGGTACGTTGACCCTATCTGCGGCATTTAAGTTAATGTCTCCTGTAGTGGTGGTGCTGATCGTCAGGTCGTTTCCTGCTACGGTGAAATTTGAAGGATTAGTTGCATCCAAACTAATGGTTCCTCCATCCACAATTAAATCTCCATCAAGATCAGTATCATTCGCTACCAGCAATCCTCCAGTATTATTTAGTTGAATTTGATTTGCGCCAGTAACAACAAAATTTCCGGAGGTTACATCAAGGTCTCCTCCATCCACAGCATCGTCCTGAATTGTAGAGGTTATGACTCCTGCTGCTTCATTTATCAGTACATCTCCGGTAATTACACCATTGACAAATTCTGAAGATCCACTACCTATTAATATCTCATCCTGATTTGGAACTATTGAAAACTTGACCGTATCATTATCAATTTGAAGTCCGGCTCCTACTTTCACTACTAATTCTTCTGTCCCTGCTGCCTGACCAAGTCCATCGCCTGCCACTGAAGCATGAATTTTCGCAGGAGTGATAGCGTCATCAATTATTTTTACTGTTGTAACCGCGTCATTTTGAATCAGAGTTGCGCCTGTATTATCAATCTCTACATCGCCGCTCACATCAACACTATTCAAATCAGTGCCGTCACCAACAAGAATAAACCCATCATTATTGGCATCCAATGCTGCTGCATTGTTCGTTGCATCACCCACGAATATATTACCTCGATTCAGGTCGTTTGCAAGATCAATCTCATTATCTACATAGGTCTTAATCGCATCTGCGGTGGCTAAGTCAGTAGCGTCGTTGTTTGTAGACAAATCTGTACTTATCTCACTAACAACATTTCCTGCGTCGAAAGAAAGATTACCAGTAATGTCCAAATCTTCTGCCACATTCAAATCACCTCTCACATTAGTATTTACTCCAGGAGCAGCCAAATCTGTTTGTCCTGCCACATCCAATGTACCGTCCAGATCAGTATTTGTTGTCACAGTGAGGTCAGATCCCGAAACATCCAATCCATTGTTGGCATCAATGTTTTCTGTGAAAGCCGCTTGTTGAGCCACATTTAAAGTACCCCTTACATTAGTAGCCAAGCCAGGTGACGCTAAATCTGATTGTCCTGCAACATCCAGCTGACCATTTAAATCGGCATTTGTAGATACTGTAAGATCTGACCCAGATACATCCAATCCACCGGTGGCATCTACATTACCTGCAAATGTGACTTGCCCGCCTGTTGTTTGGGTAATTGCCTGATTATTGATTGTTAATGCTGCACCGGATACATCCAATCCATTATTGGCGTCAACATTTCCTGTGAATGTTGATTGTTCTGTCACATTCAGATCACCTCTCACATTGGTAGAAACACCAGATGCACCCAAATCCGTCTGGCCACTTATATCTACAGGCACATCTATGTCCACAGATCCCGACCCATTGACCAGCAGGTTCCCATCTGTCGTATTAATTTGAGTTTCATCCAATTGCGTTAACCCATCTACATTAAGGTTATCTGGTGCGAACGTTCCCTGTACTCCAATATTTGTAGCATCTAATATGATACTATCTGCTGCCTCGATTTTCACGTCTCCAGAAGTAGTCGTTGAAATAGTAAGGTCATTTCCGTCGACAGTAACATTTGATGGATTTGTTGCATCAAGGCTAAAATTGGTTCCATCTACTGTTAGGTTCCCATTAAGGTCGGTATTAGTAGCGACAGTGAGGTCTGCTCCGGTCACGTCCAATCCATTAGTAGCATCAACATTACCGGTAAATGTAGATTGCTCTGCCACATTCAAATCACCCCTTACATTAGTAGATACACCAGTAGCGGCTAAATCAGTCTGACCCGCTACATCGAGCGTTCCGTTTAAATCTGAGTTTGTGGCAACCGTTAAATCTGCTCCCGTTACATCGAGTCCATTGGTGGCATCCACATTGCCTGTGAATGTTGCCTGCTCTGTCACATTCAGATCGCCTCTGACATTGGTTGAAACACCTGAAGCACCCAGGTCTGTTTGAGCACTTACATCCACAGGAACATCAATGTCCACTGTTCCAGAACCATCAACAAATAAATTACCGTCGGTGGTGTTGATCTGAGTCTCATCCAGTTGTGTCAGCCCATCTACATTAAGGTTATCAGGAGCAAATGTTCCCTGAACACCTATATTAGTAGCATTTAAAATGATACTGTCCGCTGCTTCAATTCTAACATCACCAGAAGTTGTGGTAGAAAGTGTGAGGTCGTTCCCATCAACGGTCACATTCGAAGGATCAGTTGCATCAAGGCTAAAAGTGGTTCCATCTACTGTTAAGTTGCCATCCAAATCGGTATTACTTGTAACATTGATATCACCCGTATTTACCAAAACACCCCCTGATAGGGTTGTTTGTTCAGCCACATTTAAATCTCCACGCACGTTGGTGGCTACTCCCGTTGCTGCTAAATCTGTTTGGCCTGCAACATCCAATTGACCATTAAGATCTGTATTGGTAGCTACTGTGAGATCAGCTCCAGATACGTCAAGGCCATTGTTGGCATCAATATTATCGGTGAAAGTTGCTTGCTCCGCAACATTTAAGTCACCTCGTACATTAGTAGAAACGCCAGATGCAGCGAGATCTGTCTGACTATTAATATCTACAGGAACATCGATATCTACTGATCCTGATCCATCTACGAAAAGATTTCCGTCAGTAGTATTGATTTGAGTTTCATCCAGTTGAGTGAGTCCATCCACATCCAGATTATCAGGTGCAAAGGTTCCCTGAATACCTATATTAGTAGCATTGAGAATGATGCTGTCTGCGGCTTCTATTCTTACATCACCAGAGGTGGTAGTAGAAACGGTGAGGTCATTACCATCGACTGTTACGTTGGAAGGATCTGTGGCATCAAGGCTAAAATTAGTACCATCCACCGTAAGGTTGCCATTCAGGTCTGTATTTGTCGCCACAGTAAGGTCAGCTCCAGACACATTAGCTCCTCCGTTTAAATTAGTAGTTTCAGTTACATTTAAGCTACCTCTTACATTGGTTTGTGTTCCTGCTGCCGCAAGATCCACTTGTCCATCCACATTGAGATTGCCATCAATATCAACAGCATTGACCACATTAAGACCATCAGTATTTTGCAATACCACCTGGCGTGTACCATCCACAACAAAATTTCCTGAGGTAACATCAATATCATCTCCCTGAACTGATTCATCCTGAATGGTTGTAACTCCGGCGTTATCAATCTCTACATCTCCAGTTATATCAACACTGTTAAGATCAAGCCCATCACCGATTAGAAGATGAGCGTCATTGTTGGCATCCAAGGCAACCGCTTCATCAGTGGCATCTCCCACGAATATATTTCCCCTGGGAAGATCATTGTCTGCATCAATGGAAACATCCACATAGTTTTTCGTAGCAGCATCCTGTGGATCAGTGGGGTCCGTTACGTTGATTAGTTTATTGGAACCAATGTCAACATCAGCCTCTGCTGCACCGAATCCGGATAGCGGAATATTGGCTTTGTCCAGGTCTTCATTAATCACTTCGCCATTACCTATTTTGTCAGTTGTGATGGCATTAGCTGCTATTTTGGCATTAGTGACCGTTAAGTTTTCCAGATCATCAGTTTGAACTTCTCCGTCCCGTATTTTATCGGTGGTTATTGCGTCATCAATAATTTTGGCATTGGTCACTGCATCATCGGCAATATCAATCGTATTGATTTCACCATTCATAATATTGTCTGTATCAATTGTATTATCATTGATTGTAATGTTTGCATCCGTTCCAGTATTGACCAATGTCACATCACCTGACACTGGTAGTCCCTGAGCAAAATTTGAGGCATCTCCCACATAGATGTTATGCTGATTCAGTGAAGAGCTGGTAAATTCCGATCTGTCTGTCCATGTTACCACACCGCTGGCATTAATAGTCAGCACCTTATCCGTTAAATTCTGGGGATCAATTTTGGCGATGGGTATGGTTCCGTTTTTGATGTCCTCCCCTATAATTGATAAGTCCTTAATATTGGATGAATCAATCTGAATAATAATTTCCTGGGCCATTGTGATCAGACCTCTGTCATTCACTGTGAATTGAGCAATGGAATATTCGTTTCCATAAGTTCCTGCAGCTACTGTTGACAATTCAAGTTTTTCAACGGTCACATTTTCATCCATTATTTTATCGGTAGTAACCGCATCGGGAGCTATTTTGGAATTAATTACGGAATTTGTACCTAGTTTATTGGAAGTCACTGCATTCAGTGCGATTGTTGGGTTTGGGTACTGGCCAGTCAGGTCGCCTCCTGCTTCAAAGCCATCAAATACACCAAGACCCTCTTTCCACTCGCCATCTTTCCAAAAATAGAATTGGTCCTGATCTGTATCGTAAACCATCAATCCATTGACGTTGTTGGAGGCGTTGAGATCACTTCGCATGAAGTTTCTTTGATCGGTAGTTAATCGGGGAACAAGAAAACCCTGATCATTATTTGGCGAAACCAGTTCTAGTACTGCATTTGGATTAGGTGAGCTGGTGTTGATCCCCACAGAATTTCTTTGTGCAAATGTCTGAGAAGCATAGATCAACAGCGTCATCACCAAAATGGATTTGACTGTCTTTTTCATGATAATTGGTTTACTAAGCGCTCCGAGCGTTAATTTGTCAGCGAATAGCATAAATTTTCTTGGCGAATTCATAATGTTCATTAAGTGGTCCCGTCACTTTTCTAAAATACCAGAATTATCCGTAACCAGTAACCAAACCACACAGAAACATCATCTGCAGGTCCACGATACCTTGTTCCGTTAGCAAACTAAAATGTGATCTTGATATTTCCCCTAATTCCCGAGAGCTGACTAAATATAAAAATAACAAGTTTCTCACAATTTACGAGAATTACCAGAGCGAATCGACGAACCTTTTATTCTCATCGAGGAAAAAACATCAGTGAACCGGAATACATCGTGCTTAAATACAATTAATTCTTCTTATAAACACATTCAATATAAGGATTTCGCACAAAATGAGCAATTTGTTAGGTAACCGCTTGCTGTTAGCATTTTTCGACGAACGGGTTCGGTGGCTAGTTGAATTGAATAACAGATCATAGGTGTCTCTGAAATCCGATTAGAATTTGCACGAAATAGAATAGTTGTACAAAATTTAGTATGTCCTGGAGTTTTGGTGTGGCTGGAAGGGGGCTTGCTTTCGTCGGAGGAATGTAGTAGTTTACTCGTGGAAATCTGGACATTGGTCGAAAATAAAAGACCAGAATGCTGATTCGCTTTTTTAGCTGCCGGCTATTCTCTAAACTAGCGAGTCCTAAAACTATTTTTTAACCAAATAACTGATTAAACTATTATGGCCAACATTAACGTGCTCATGGTGGTGGATACCTTGCACATTACCCAGAGCAACCTGAACACCACCGTCTACCTCATCGACGATAACGGAGACTCAGAAGACAACCCCGGCGATCCTACAACTTTCGACATTAAAGCTAAAGATGGCGATACTGTGGCTTTCAATATAGCTGCAATTGACGGTTCAACTCGAATTTCATTTCAGAAGTTTGAACACGAAAATGGAAGTGAGCTATTTGACCCAATGCCAAAAGTTGGTAACCTCTGGATTGGTACAGTAAATGGGTCAGTTGGGGATTCTGAGAATTTCAGTATTAAATTCAATGTGGAGGGGAAAGGGAAGTTTACTTTAGATCCGGAGATAAGAGTGAAGCCGGGAACGTAATAAGCAATAGTTGGAGAATCAATTCTGATTTTATCTTTATTAATTATTCAAGAAAAATCTATCCTTTTAAAATAAACCATGTCCTCATTTCCATTGTGAGGGCTATCATGTAAATACTATTTTAAACTAATACTAATAACACAATTATGGCAGACATTAATGTAACTATGACAGTAGATACTTCTCAACTTACAGCAGGAGCCACAGGAAGCGCTGTTGCTGCAGCATGCACGTTGACTGATGATAACGGTGACCCTTCAGGAAGTTCAGATTTTGACATTCAGGGGCTAGCCGGTCAAACGGTGGCGTTTACAATTGTCGCGAAGGATAATTCCACAGAAGTAAGTTTTTCTGCATTCAGATATGAAAGTGGTGATTCTGGGGTTTTATCCCCGCTTCCAAGTTCTCCTAATTGGCAAGGAACTATAAACGGTAATGCAGGAGATGATGAATTTTATTATATTGATTTTTTAGTACCAAGCATACAAACTGGTGCATTTACACTCGACCCAGAAATAAGAGTGAAACCAGGAACTTAAGCCGATGAATCAAAATACAAGATATTACTTCATAATAAAGCCTTTCTTAATGTTAGGCTTTATTTTAATATCATTATCAGCTCTTAGCCAAAATCAAAAGTACGCTGACAGTTTAAAGCAATATTTAGATGTAGAATTAGATAACGGAGATTTCGACCTCTTGTTTGAAATTGCTTTTAACGAAACAGATCCAGCCCAATTAGAAATTTATAGTATACAGCTTTTGCAAATTGCAGAAAAACCAGTCGAAATTTATAGGGCTACTTATTTAATGGGAATGTCGCATCGACTTAAGGGAAATTTAGATGAAGCAATCAACTTATTTTTTAAAAGTGCTGAGTTAGCGCAGGGGGATAAAAATAGTACAGGGACGGGGCAATCGTATCTCGCCATTGGCGATATTTATGCCAATAATGGTGATCACAAAAACTCTATAGATTACTATAACAAATCAATTAGAATACTAGAAAAAGGTACGGACTCCATTGCATTAGCATCTGCTCTTCTAAACACTGGGTACGAGTATTACCTAAGTAATGAATATGACTCTGCGTTATCATATTACAGAAAATCCGGTGATCTTTTTGAACTCATGAATTACGATATAGGAGTTGCTTACAATCTTGGCAATAGTGGACTGGTATACGCCAAGCTCGAAAATACAAAATTGGCTGAAACAACTATTTTAGATGCTACAAAAATTTTAGAGGAGTACGAAGACTCTTATGCCATTACCGAGTTTAAGATTGAACTTGCCCAGGTTTTCTTGACAAAAAAGATTTATGAGACTTCTGAAAGGTTTGCTTTGGAAGCATTA
Source organism: Cyclobacteriaceae bacterium (assembly GCA_965243755.1). Taxonomy (GTDB): domain Bacteria; phylum Bacteroidota; class Bacteroidia; order Cytophagales; family Cyclobacteriaceae; genus JANSWY01. The sequence goes on along the minus strand of CBDEVW010000004.1, from coordinate 18,920 downwards.
AATCTCGCTAAAAACCACGGATTAAAGAAAAGAATCCGAGACGCCTCCCTAAAACTCTCCGAACTCTACCAAGCCACAGGCGACTACCAAAAAGCCTACAACTATCAATCTCAATACATCGCTTATCGTGACAGCATCAACAATGAAGAAACTATCCGAAAAATGGCCGATCTACGTACAGAATACGAAGTGGGGCAGAAACAGGCAGAAGTGGACCTGGCCAATGCGGAAAAAGAAGCTCAGGCCAAACAGGCACTGATCGTCGGTGGTGGGTTGGTCGTGGTACTACTCCTAATTGGGATCATTGCCGTCATCCAGTTCCGCAACAATCAGCAGAAAAAGGCTACTAACCTCATCCTTACGCAGCAGAAAAACGAACTGGAAACACAAAAAGCCCAACTGGAATCGCTCAACAGCACCAAGGACCGGTTTTTCTCCATCATCTCCCATGACCTTCGGGGTCCTGTCAACGCTTTCTTTGGCGTATCGAAATTGATCAAAATGTATGTCTCCAAAGGTAAGGTGAACGAAATCACAGAAATTGCTGAGGATATCGATGAGTCCGTAAGCAAGCTCAGCGGCCTGCTGGATAACCTGCTCGACTGGGCTGTTCAGCAACAAGGCCAATTTCCCAATGTCCCTGAAAAAATAAATTTCAACGACATGGCCAATGACCTCATCCAGGTATTTGACACCATGGCCAAATCCAAAAACATTGAACTCATCAATGATTTGCCGGACAAAGTGGCGCTTTTTGTTGACAAAAACAGCACCATGACCATCTTCCGCAACCTGATCAACAATGCCTTGAAGTTTACAGAAGAAGGTGGCAAAGTCACCATTCATGGAAACCTTGATCAGGATGTTGCAGTGCTGAAAGTCACCGACACAGGTGTTGGTATACCCCAAGAAAAACTTAAAAAACTCTTCACCCTCAACGAAAAGAAGAGCACCTGGGGTACCGCCGGAGAAAAAGGGCTTGGCCTTGGACTACAACTGGCATATGAATTCGCTGAAATGAACAAGGGCTCCATCGAAGTAGAAAGCACAGAAGGCGTAGGAACCAATTTTATTGTACGATTGCCGGTGTTTGAGACAGAGGATGTTAGGAGTAGTTCTTAGTTTTTAGTTCATATTCATATGACCTACCAATCAGTATAATTTATCTCAAAGACTCCAAATAATTTCTCAGCTGTTTTAGATAGTTTTTATAATACATTTTGGATTGATAGACTTTACCAAGGGAGCGTAATCCTTCGTAACTTACTACCACAAACTGTGCAGCACTTTCAGGATCTACAGTTCTTCTCACATTTCCTTTTTCTTGCCCTCGTTTTATGGCTTCTTCAATGGTCTGCTGCCAGGTGTCTACGATTTTTTTCAATGCCTCGTGAAACCGATCGCTCAGTGGTGCCATTTCCTGGATCATATTGCTGGTAGGGCAGCCGTACATGATTGTTTGATAATCAGCCAGCTTAAAAAAATTCATAATGACTTTAAATATATCCGTAACAGGATCTTCTGAATCCTCCAGTGGCATAATCAACGCCTCATAGAACTTGGGATAGATCACTTCCTCTACCATATGTACACCCATGTCTTCCTTATTGATAAAGTGGTAGTAAAATGCCCCCTTCGTTACATGAGTTTGTTCCAAAATGGTATCAACACTTGTCGCCTGATAACCTTTTTGGTAAATTAGATCAAAAGCCTTGTTCAAGATCACTTTCCGGGTAATTGCAGCTTTGCCCATAAACCTACTAATTAGTATGTATCAAATATAATAAAATCTTCATTCATATCATGATCACCCTAACCATCTAGTTACCAGATTTTTAATTATATTAAACCCAGATTATGCAATATTATTTCGCTGCAAGAACAAATTATCCGGCGTGGAGCGCTTCAATCTCAAGCACTTTGTCCTTTCGCAACAAATCCTATCGCATAATCTGAGTTAAAGAAAATTTTTTGTTCACAACTTCAGAGAATGATGCATCAACCAACTTGAGTCCCATCAGTCTTTGGGGCACTAACTAACTTAATCAAATGGAAAATCCGGAACAATCTCAGCAGGAGCTGGTCAATCAGGTGTATAATCATGCAGCCGACCTTATTGTCAATCAAAGGAAATCTTCACAAGAAACCATTACACTACTAGTAGATCAGGGACTTGATCAGGCCTCTGCTACAGCCGTAGTGGATAATATACAAGTGGAAATTTCTAAAGCGAAAAAATCGAGAGCCAATAAAGATATGGTGTACGGCGCATTATGGGCCATCGGTGGCACGGTGGCTACTTTGGCAGACTTTGGATTTATTTTTTGGGGTGCCATTGTGTTTGGTGCCATTCAATTTTTCAAAGGAGTGGCTAATGCCTCCGCATAAACTGCACACAATTGCGTTTTTATGAAGTATGAAAGCGCTAATTAGTATTGGAAAACTAGTCTTTCACCTGATGATCATTTCAGTATTAACTGTATTGACCCAGGTTGGAGGGCTGGTTTATTTGCTGGTCATCACTGTTGGTCTATATTTTAAGTTTACCTGGAAGAAACTGATTGGTATTTTTGTAGGAACCTATCTCGTCACTTCCTTGCTAATTTTACCGTTAGTTGCTCCTTTATTTGGTCGTGTGGCACTTCCACTGTCAGGAGATCTAAAACCCCTTAACTTAATTACCTGTTTGCTCAACAGACATTACGTTACTCCTGAACTAAAAGGTGTGCTGGTCAATTCTACCACCCGATTCACCAAAGCATTCCCAGGGTCTAACATCAATTACCTGGATGCCAACTTCCCATTTTATAATGGCTTTCCCCTGTTCCCACACCTGAGCCACAATGATGGTAAAAAAGTAGACATTGCATTTCTCTATAAGCACCCAATCACTAATGAAATATCAAATTCTGCCCCTTCTTTGATTGGTTATGGTGTTTATGAAGAACCATCAGCCCATGAGGTAAATTACCCGGAGAGGTGTCAGAACTATTGGCAATATAGCTTTATTCATCATTTCGTTCCTCAGTGGAATAATGACCAGTATGCGCTGGATGAATCCAGGACGGTGAATTACCTTCAACTTTTGCTCAGTGACCAGCGAACACAAAAAATCTTCCTCGAACCTCATCTCAAGCACCGGTGGAAGCTTTCCAATTACTCCAAAATCAGATTTCATGGGTGCCATGCAGTTCGCCATGATGACCACATTCACCTGCAGATAAATTAGCGTGATTATTCTTTGACATCACCTTAGAATAACTAGATTTATCACAAAATTTTCGAAAACAACAACCCAATGCTTAACAGAGAAGAAAAGAGATCTCTACGTGAAAACATTTTTCGTCACCTTGATGGAATTGTTACTGCCCCCACTGCCTTCGAACTACATGAAAAAGGGGTGTTAAAACATTTAATCCAACATAAAAAATGTTCACTGACTGACCTTGCTATCCACTTTAATGCCAACAAAGGTTATCTCAATGTGGCGCTTAGGGTATTGTGTTCGCAAGGTTGGCTTGCTCAGGAAAGGACCGGGGCAGATGTTGTTTTTTCTACTACAAATAAGTCCGAAATAGCATTTGATTATGCCCAACATTACTGTGATGTGGTGGCCCTGCTTAAATACTCTGAAAACTTCCATCCCAGAAAATTCGAAATTGAACCCTTTCGTAAACTCGAGGAAATCCATAAAAAATATCTGCAAGGTTATCACATGAATCAGGAGGATGAGCTTACCAGTGAAATCCGGCATCAGGTATTAAAACACATAGAAGGAATCATTGTAGGGCCTACCATAGTGCACCTTGGAATGAGTGGTATGTTTCACAAGTATTTTATGGAAGCATCATTCAAACCTGAAGAATTTCATAGTGACGCTGAAAGTTTTACCAAAATCCTGGACATTTTCAGTGACCTTGGATGGTTTATCAAAAAAAATGGCACCTACCAATTTACAGAAGCAGGGCTATTCTATGCCAAAAAAGCAAGCGCCTATGGGGTAACGGTGTCCTATATACCAACGCTCCGAAAACTGGATGAATTGATATTTGGTAACCCCAAAGTGCTTTGGGAAGCAGAAAAGGATGGCCCGGAACTGCACGTGGATCGACCGATGAATGTCTGGGGAAGTGGTGGTGCCCATTCCAACTATTTTAAAGTGATCGACCAAATCATCATTGACATTTTTAATCAACCCATCGAAGATCAGCCAAAAGGCATATTGGACATGGGCTGTGGTAATGGTGCTTTTTTGACTCATTTGTTTGAAGTCATTGAATTACAAACAGAACGTGGAAAAGTATTGGATCGGCACCCGCTTTTTCTTGTGGGGGCAGACTACAATGAAGAGGCGTTAAAAATCACACGTGCCAACCTCATAAAAACAGACATCTGGGCGAAGGTAGTCTGGGGTGATATTGGACGACCCGATCTACTGGCCGAAGACCTTAAGGAAAACTATGGGATAGCCCTGCAGGATTTGCTCAATGTAAGGACTTTCCTTGATCACAACCGCATATGGCAGCAACCAGCTACCAATGAAATTACTGATAGTCAATCTACAGGAGCCTATGCCTATCGTGGCGACCTGATCACCAATGAGCAAGTGGAGAACTCTTTACTGGAACACTTTCGGAAATGGACCCCATATGTTCAAAAATTTGGCCTTCTGGTCATTGAGCTACACACCATACCACCGCAACTCGCTGCTCAAAATATCGGCAGCACTGCAGCCACTGCCTATGATGCTACACATGGTTACTCGGATCAATACATTGTAGAAGTTGAGGTATTTAATAAAATCGCAAAACTATCAGGGCTCAACCCTGTGGCAAAGCATTTCAAAAGATTCCCGGATTCTGAGCTGGCTACAGTGACTGTAAACTTGTTGAAGGGTTAATGCTATTTAAGCGACATATCCTGGATCTAATAAGTACAGGTGAAGTTGATTTGGCGTTCAGACAGTGGAAGAGACCGACCGTTAAAGTGGGAGGTACCTTAATCACCCGTGTTGGCCAGCTGCAAATTTTAGATATCTCCTCGGTTCCACTAGCAGAAATAACTGAAGAGGAGGCAAAAAGAGCTGGATTTACCTCAAAAAAAGCACTTTTATCAACACTGGACCCCCAGCAAGTCAATACAAACAAGGTACAATTCAAATTGATTGGTGCAGATCCGAGAACTGCACTTCGAGAGTCAGTGATATGGAGTGATGAAGAACTAAATGGTGTACTAACAAAATTTAACAAATGGGATAATTCTTCCAATGCCGGTCCATGGACCAGGCAGACACTTCAATTGATCAGGAACTATCCAGGTACAGTATCAACAGAGTTGGCGGAAAGAATGAACGTAGACCGGGCGTGGCTAAAGGCACAGATCAGGAAACTAAAAGCAATGGGACTTACGATTAGTTTGGATGTGGGCTATGAGTTATCTCCCAGAGGTAGGGCATTGATGGACAAACTATAAAAGGATGTCCCGCAAATAATTATTTACGGGACGGCCTATTTTGAACTACATTCAGAACTTAACCCGAATTTCTACATGTTCAGCCAGTAGGTTAGCTTAAACACAATACCTCTGTTTTTGACCTTGAGGTGTTCGGTAGCATAATTTTCACTGTACACAATAAACAAGTCAGACATGGGACGATATCTCCATTGAAAGCGACTATTGATATTGAAATTCCCGGCCTGAGTATTGTATTGCAGGAATGATGTCCAGAACATTCTGTTGGAAAATGAAATTTCCGCCCTGGAGCCAATCAAAATGAGTTCGGTACTTCCATAGTTCCCAGGTAGTTCAATATTATTTTGATTGTATGTAATCCCAAAATTACCCCAGGGTTGTGCCCGAAGGTTAATGGCTCCACCAAAACCCAGTCTTGTGCCATTGTAAAATTCACCGAAGTTTACGAATGCATTTCCTGATACTGTTTTTCTGGAATCAGTTTCGTGAAACAGCACTACATTAGTAAACACGTAGCGATCAACGGGTAATGGTTCATCCCCACCTACAAGGTCTGTTGGTACGGGTAATTGAACCTCCGTATTTCCTAATCGGAAAAATGTGCTACTGCTATTGCTGTACCTGATATTGTATGCCACGTTTGATCGTCGTTCCATAAATGATCCATCTGCATTCAAATAGATCATGTGCCATGTTCTGGGACCATGCATGTTTATGGCAGGGGAGTTTTCAGGGAAGAAATTAAATCCTACCCATGGATTGATCAATTTATAACCCATTCTAATTGTTGAGTCCATTACAGCATCATAGTTGAATACCCTCGGCGTAAAACCCATATCCGCTACAAAGTTTTTACCTACGCTATTCAAATCCAGACCTGCAAACATCTTTCGGTCATTGTATTGAACAGTGGCTGCATAAAACCCTTGTTCCGATGAGGTGTGAGGGTTCATGGAAATATGCGTAATGGCTCTTGCGGTTAAATTCCCACCAGGGGAAACATATTCAAATTCCCCTCCTGCAGTTCGGTTATAGGTCTCCTGCAACGCTCCTTCTACTTCTTCTGTGGATTGTCTATTGGCAAAAAGGCCTCTTATCGTGGACCGTCCTAATATTCGTTGATGAAATGCAGCAACACCATAGTTTTCGGCATTACTCTCCTCCGTAGATTTGGTTTGCACATCTAAAACGCCAATTCTTAAACCTTTGTTAATGTTTCCGGAAAGCCTTGCTCCGTACAAAATGGGTATAGGTGCCCCATCTTTGATACCAATCTGCCTGCTAAAAAATGGCCTCACCTGCCAGCTACCAAAATTTGAAAAGATGTCACTGTTTTCAAGGAAAAAATTTCTCCTTTCCGGAAAGAAAATACTAAACCTTTCCAAATTGGTCACCTGCTGATCCACATCAATGTTGGAGAAATCAGGATTAAGTGTCAGGTCCAGATTGAGTGAGGATGTAATGGCCACCTTTGCATCCACCCCGGCATCAAAATCACCCCTTGTAGGTTCAGATTCTTCATGATTCTTTGAGGCTCCACCAGATATATATGGGATCAACACCACATTGCCATTAGAGGGCTGTGGCGGACTATCCCATTTTAGTGCCCCTGTGTAAGCAATATCAATTCCTCTGAAGTTTCGGGGAAACTGTGTCCAAGTAGAATAGATATTTCTGAACATGTCATTCCTAATGAAATTGATTCCCCACGTAGAATTAACACTATTGTAGCGCAGTGTTTTAAAAGGAATTGCTACCTCCACAACCCAATGATCCTCATATTGAGCTACTTCAGAATACCACTTATTATCCCAGTTGGTATTGGGGTCTACGTCTCCTCCTTTCGAGGTGATGGAGCCTTCCATCTGTGCCCCTCCTGCATTGATACCAAACATAAATCCACTGGACTTCTGATTGACCGGATCGATCACAATGGTAAAAGCATCGCTCGACCAATGCCCGTCACTGTCCCTTTTTAATGATTGAATGATACGCTCCCCATTATCATACAATTTTGCCGCTACATAAAAAAAGTTATCATCATAGGTGACCATGACCTCAGTAAGTGCATCAGCGGATCCAGTGTCAGAGGGCCAGTGGTTTCTGAAATCACCAATGGGTGTGATTCCAAACCACCCTTCGTCGCTAAGATCACCATCCAATGTGATGCTCCCATTGGTCTTTTTCATCTCCATTTGATATTGCTTTTGCAACTCTGTAATGGATTGCGCAATACCAAATGAAGAGACCATCAACAGTAAAATAGTAGTGAGTTTGAGCATGACCTTTAGGTTCTGTTTATGTACTTTTACCCCGTTACTACGATCATAGTTGCTTGTTTTTCAGCATTTTAGACAAACGGCAAATGCGTACGGTCCAATGGTAATCACTTTTCGACTGAATCAGTTCAACAAGTGTACCTGGTCGTTTGTCATCCACTAATGGTTGTTTATCTCAATTACCCGGCATTTGGATCATCAGGTAAACCAAAACCCTATATTTACTTGTATTAGTATTAAATAAAGCATCGGCTATTTTCGTCAGCACTGAATTGGAGGTATTGATTGAGAAATAAAGACGGTGTAAATTCAGCACAACAAATGCAGGAACTAGTTACAAGACAAAGCAAAATACCCAGAGTGGCTCAACACATATTGTTCTGGGCGGGGTATGTATTCTTTTACACCATGCTCTGGGGTACGATGTATGATAACCATTGGCTTGAATTCCGGTCGCAGCTGGTCTCATTACCAATTAAGTTACTGGCCACATACATCACCATATATTACCTGACTCCAAAGTTTTTACTTTCAGGCAGGTACTACATATTCTTCATTTTGCTGGCGGTGATATTATTATTTTGCGGTTTCTTTCAACTCTTAATCACCAAATACATTGAACAACCCTGGTTGTATCCCAAAGAAAACTGGGATATACCGCTTTTCTATCCTGCAAAAATTGTAAAATACGCCAATGGTATTTATCCCGTTGTGGCTATTGCTACGCTGGTGAAGTTCTTCCGGTACTGGTACAAAAACCAACAAACAACACAACAACTGGCGCAGGAAAAACTGGAGGCGGAATTAAAGTTTTTGAAAGCACAAATCCACCCTCATTTCCTTTTCAACACCTTGAACAATGTCTATGCGCTTACTCTAAAAAAATCTGATAATGCTCCTGAAATGGTTTTGAAACTTTCAGATCTATTGAATTACATGCTCTATGAATGCAATGCGGCGAAAGTCTTACTGAAAAAAGAGATCGTTTTAGTAGAGAATTACCTGGCACTGGAGAAATTGAGGTATGGCGAACGACTGGATGCCTCATTCAATGTGATGGGAACCATATCCAATGAACAAATTGCACCTCTCTTAATCCTGCCCTTTGTAGAAAACAGCTTCAAACATGGAGTAAGTGGGTCCACCGGAGAATCCTGGGTTAGCATTGACCTGCAAGTGAAAAATGATGAAATGACACTAAAAGTAGAAAACAGCAAAGGGTCCGGTAACGGTAAAGATGAGCAAAACTATAAAGCTGGCATTGGCCTAAATAATGTAAGAAGACGTCTTGAACTCCTCTATGAAGATGCGCATGAACTAAAAATTCTTGATACAGAAGATTCTTACCTGGTAGTGCTAAAACTAAAATTAATCTAATGAAGCTAAGGTGTCTAATTGTGGATGATGAGCCATTGGCCATTGAGGTGATCGAATCTTACATTGAAAGGCTGGACAATATAGAAATCGTTGACAAGTGCAATAATGCATTAAAAGCCTTTGAAATACTTCAGCAGGAATCAATTGACTTAATCTTTCTGGACATTCAAATGCCTAAACTTACAGGTATTGACTTCCTAAAAACGCTCAAAAACCCTCCTAAGGTTATATTCACCACCGCTTACAGGGATTATGCGATCGAAAGTTACGAACTCGATGTAGTGGACTATCTGCTCAAACCCGTTTCCTTCGAACGATTTCTTAAAGCCGTGAGTAAAGTATTTCTGGCCGGACAGGAAAACCAGGTCATTGTAAAAACTCAGGAAGCAACCACTCCTCCTGAAGAGAAGTACATTTTCCTGAAGTCAGACAAAAAAATGATCAAGGTGGTCCTTAATGAGATTTTGTACATAGAAAGTCTTAAGGATTATGTCCGGGTAAAAACAGCCGATAAAGAGGTGATTACGTTCCAAAAAATCAGTTACCTTGAAGAAAAACTTCCTGAAGATTGCTTTTTAAGAATCCATCGGTCTTTTATAGTCGCCATCAAAAAAATTGAATCGTATTCTGCAACCACCATTGAGGTTCCAGGCAAAGTATTACCAATTGGCCGTAATTATAAAAACCAGGTTCTTTCCGTTTTAAACGGCAGTCATCAACTTTAGAACATCCATTTGCTTGAAGTGCATTCTCAAATTCTGTATATTCATTGGTAATGAAGCGATTGGAATTTCTAAAGACTCTGGGTGCACTAGGAATGACGACACTCCTTCCTGGAGCAGGTATCTCAGGAACCCAGGAAACTCGTGGTAAAGTCATCATTGTAGGCGCAGGAATGTCGGGTGTTGCAGCCGCTCGCTATTTACAAAACAGAAACTGGGAGGTAACTGTCCTCGAAGCGCGAAACAGAATTGGCGGCAGGGTTTGGACCGATCATTCATTGGGGAAACCTGTTGATATGGGAGCCAGCTGGATACAGGAATCGAATGGAAATCCACTGACTAAGCTGGCTAAAAAGTATTTGATCAACACGGTAGAAACCAACTGGGAGAGTGTTGCGCTGTATGATTACAAAGGAAAATATTATAGTAAAAATGAAGTCTCAAAAATCCTGGATGAAGGAGACTGGGTAACAAAAAAAGCGTACAGAATAGCGGGAAGACAAGATAAGGACCGATCAGTTGGTTGGGGTGTTGAAAAGGTATTGAAAGGCGCTGGCTACTCTGAAAAGGAATTGCATCAGATACATTGGCGCCTCAGTACCCACGAACTTGATGCGGCCATTGAATTTGACAAACTCTCCGCCTGGGGTGATCGTGAAGATGGGTACTGGGGAGGTGACCTGATATTCCCGAATGGATATGGTGAACTGGTGGAAAGTCTTGCGGATAACCTACCGATATATACCAGTCAGATTGTCAAAGAAGTTTCTTCGACCAACGAGGGAATCAAAGTCATCACTGATAAAGAAACCCATGAAGGCGATTTTGTGATCATCACTGTTCCACTGGGTGTATTAAAGAAGAAAAACATCCTCTTTGACCCTCCTCTACCCGAATCCAAACTTACCGCTATTGAGCAATTGGGTATGGGGAACCTGAACAAACTGGCTTTAAAATTTAAAGAAATCATGTGGCCCACCAAACCCCACTTTTTAGGCTATATGTCAGAAACCAAAGGCGAGTTTCCTGTATTCGTCAATTGGGCACACTACATCAATCAACCATTCTTACTAGGCACGATCGGTAACCAAATGGCCTTACAGTTAGACCAAATGGATAAAGAATCCATTGCCAGTAAAATCAATACTGCATTAAGCAAAGCCTGGAAAAAAGAGGTAGCCATTGATAAATTTCGCTATTCTGGCTGGGCAAAAGACGAATTTGCAGGTGGCTCATATTCTTATCTGCCAGTTGGCGTAAAAGGTAAGATGTATGACGCGCTTGCCAAGCCCGTGGGGAAAATCTTATTTGCGGGAGAAGCAACCAACCGGGGAATGTCTGCCACGGTACATGGCGCCTATTTGTCGGGTATACGGGAAGCCAAGTCCATTGTGGACAAATAATGAATTCTTACTAAATTCGACCATCAAATTAATCTAAACATGAGATACCTTCTATTCTGCCTGGTGCTTTGCGCGATAATCCTTAGTTGTGAGTCACCCCAAAAATCTTCCAAACCTAATGACGCAGCAAATAAAGTGGTGTATGATTCTTCATTGGCACAGCAATTTGGTGCTGACGACTATGGAATGAAACAATATGTAATGGCGTTTCTAAAAGCCGGACCGAACCGGAATCAGGACTCAGTAGAAGCAGTTACTTTGCAAAGGGCCCATCTTGACAACATTAAAAGACTTGCCAATGAGGGCAAACTGGTTCTAGCGGGACCTTTTTTGGACGACCAGGAAGTAAGGGGGATTTACGTATTCAATGTCACTTCTGTAGAAGAAGCAGAAGAATTGACTTCAACAGATCCCGCAATCAAGGCAGGAAGACTGGTCATGGAATTACATCCATGGTATGGATCTGCCGCGTTAATGTCCATCAATGAGTTACATCCTAAAATCAGTAAGAAATCAATCTAATATGAAGAAAAGAGTAGGCATACTTGGTATAGGTGGCGTTGGTGGATACTTTGGCGGACTTTTAGCTATGAATCTTCAAGATGATCCGGGCTATGAGATCATTTTTATTGCCAGAGGAGATACAAAAAAGAACATTAAACAAAGGGGATTGAAGCTTCAGTCCATCGAAGACCATTTTATAATTAACCCTGCACTTGTTTCGGACGATCCACAGGAAATAGGGGAACTTGACCTATTAATACCATGTGTCAAATCCTATTCACTGGAAAGTGCTACAAAGAAATACATTGACAATATCAAAACCGGTGGTGCTAAAGGAAGTATTAGACATCTGCCTGAAGCTCAACAAAGAAGCTAAATCATCGATGCAACTTGATTTTGAGCAAGGTAACCAAACTGAATTAGAGGGATTAACAACGTATGTACTAGGTCAATTAGATAAGTCTGGAATAACATCTCAGTACTATCGAAAAGCGCATGATCACCTGACTACACTAATTTAGGTCTGGTGTAAGATTAAGACGACCGTAGATTAGTGGTCATTTTCATCAGGATTCTTTAAATTAATAGTGATGGAATCCAAAGTCTTCGAAAATAACTACAAGATATTGGCAGCACCTGGGTTGTTGTTTATTGCGGCAACAATAGCAGGGTACCGGAGTTATGAGTTTTCCGAAGATACGATTCATGTGACAGGGCTGATCAAAAAGTTCGATGTTAATGTCAATGACATCAGAAATCAGCAAAAAAATACTTCCTACCATCGAGGAAACGAAACGGTGACCTGGAAACTTGAAATGAAAGATGGCAAACGAATTACCATCATGAGTGAACAAGTCAAAGACCCGGGAAGATTCAAGGAGGTCCTCAACTGGTTCCTAAGAAATGTCCCAAACAAATCTGAATAAAAAAGACCGACCCCAGGATATAGAGTCGGTCATGGGTTAAAGTGGTATTCACACACCTAATTGACTATCTCATCTATTTTTTGTGCCGGGAGTTTTGAAATATAGATTCTTTCAAATCTGGATGCTACGAAAGTGGTTCCGGTAATCATCAACCCATCATCTGACGTTGGTGTTAGGTCAGCAAAGGTGAATGGGTTAAAATAACCAACATAATGAGTGCCTAGTAATCCTCCGCTTGTATCATAAAAATACAATATACCCTGTCTGGCTTCTGTTTCAGTGGCAACAATGATCAATGTTTCTCCCGAATTTCGTGTAAACGATATGATTTTAGCCGGTGCATTGGGCCTGATCTCCGGAATTGCCCGATCAAATAAATCGACACTGGAGGATATTCCAGTAGTAGACAGAGATGTAGCAGGCTGCACAAAATTCTTATCATACTGATATCCAAGCACAGCAAAATCACTTCCTGAAATATGCCTGACCGCCCTGATTCCAGCAACCGTCTGTTGTCCCTGTACCACACCTGTTGGATCACTGCCAAAGTTGGTAAACACCAATGAAAGCGTGTAATTATAAAAACCATTGAAGTAATAGCCATTAGCATCCTGCCCAACAAAAAATGGGTAATTGATTGATGGATTCACCAAATGATCCAATATATCAGGCTCAACATCTCCTCCTGCGCCAATTGAATATCCTGCACTGATGAATAATGAACCATCTTGTTCTATCACACTGATTACAGATCTCTGATTGATAGGATCATAACTTAGCAGTATAAAGTTATTATCTGCATTAAGGGCTGCTGCAAGTGGGTACCGTAAACTTCCAGAAACCCTTACCGGCGCTGATGCTCTTCCCTGGTTATCAACAGCTACCAGATTTACAAAAAGAGTACCTTCCTCCATGCAGAAAAAATAATGAGTCGAATCTACAGTCATTAAATCACCAACTGGCGTTACGTAACTAAAATCCATCTCAAACTCTCCGACAAATCCACCCAAAGAGTCAAGTCGAATGATACTTATGCCCTGAAAATCTGAATTTGGAGCATCTGTCCCGGCCAGTATGATCGATCCACCTCCCAGGGTTTCCCGGATACTGATGGGGTTAAAACTGGCATTATAATCCTGATCATCAATAATTCTGAGATAACTCTCTGTATCCATGATCATGTCCTCATCTTTACAGGAAGTCATACATGCAGTCAGGAGTGCAATTATTAGGATGTTGCTAATATTTTTGATAGAACGAGTCATGGTCTATTTGGAGTTAAATTCACTACTTATATACCTTAATGGGAAGATAAATGCCAGATTGAAATTTAAGCTGCTCAATTTCATATCATCATTTACATCTCCTATCCCAGCCAACTGCAAATCTGAATATCTGTTGTCCTCGTTGGAGATATTGGGAAAACTCATGCGATAGGCGGCCTCCAGCACAACCCGGATATTGCCTACATCACTTACTGCTCCTATCCCACCCTGAATCCCAAAGTCATTGGAATTGAATCGTTTCTTAACCCCCAATGTGGTACTTCCTACATCAATGGTCTGAGGTGTCCCGCTGGCATAATCTGTTTCTGTGATGCTCACTTTCTTTTCAGCATTGGTGAGGAAAGAGTAGTAAGCTCCACCCATCACATAAGGCCTGACAGCTGTTTTAGTCAAATCATATTTCACTATGATGGGAAGGTCAATAAAATCAATTTTTTGTTCCTGGTCATAGGTAGCTTCAAATCTTTCATTAACCCCCTCTCCGGTCCACATTAAAGTATTACTGTAGCTGTACCTGATCTGTCTGAAATTGGGTTGTATTCCAATAGAAAACCCCTTATGGTAAAAGGTAACATCTATCCCGGCCTGAACTCCCGGTAAAGTAAATTCATCATAAGTCTTCTCCAGGGCACTTTCATCATAATTGATGGCACTCAAACCTGTATATCTATCTGTCACAGAAATACGCTGAAGGTTAGAGCCGAATTTAACGCCCAAAAACCACTGTGTATTGAGGTATTCCTTCAAGTACTTTTTATAACCTTGCGCAGTACCTTCAAGCACAGGAACAAGTATACAAGCCAAAAGAAGGAGAATTGAAATCTTTTTCATGGTTGCTTTATTTTCTCACCAATATCTTTTTTGTGTCATTTAATATCCTCGATTTGACCCTTACGAAGTAGAAACCAGCTTCCATGTTACTCACATCAACTTTTATTTGATGCTCACCGGGGACATAATCTTTATCTGTTAGTTTTTGAAGTATTTTCCCATTGCTATCTACCAGTTCAATCAGCACATGGTCATTAGCATTGATCCTGAATTTCACATGAGTAAACTGATGTGCCGGGTTAGGGTATGGATCTTCCATTCTGAATCGGGCGCTCACAAAGTTATCTACACCAGATACAATGGGTTTAGTCAATTCCATGGGTTCATATACCTCTCCGTTTTCGCCGGTCCCATTGATGAAATTGCCATAGAAGATATCATTTTCAATGACTGACTCATCCACACCCATCCAATCTTTCAAAATATTGGCATATAGCTGCCTGTAATCAAACTGTTGTTCAATGTTATCAAGTGAAACGTCCGGGTTGGTACCGAAAACTCCGCCATTCACTCCATCACCAAAAATCATTACTGGTCCTCCAGTACCATGGTCTGTTCCGTAACTACCATTAGAGGCAACCCTTCGCCCAAATTCGGACCAGGTAATCGTCATCACTTTACCCCCAAGGCCTCTGTTGAACAAATCCTGCCGAAACGCCTTCATTGCAGAGGAAATATGATAAAGCAATGCTGAGTGTCCTCCAAGTGTGGGGTCATAGGATTCTACCTGCTGTGCATGGGTATCAAACCCACCTATCTTCACCAGGAAAACCTTGGTTTTCACTCCCTGGCCAGCACCACCGCCATCCAGCAGTCTTGCCACAAGCTGCAGTTGACCACTCAATGGGTTTGTTCTCTGAGCACCAAATGGGTAAACTTCAGGATAATCCACCGTGGTGGCAGAAGCGTTTTGATAAACCTCCAATAACCTTTGGATATAGGTCTCAGACTTATCTTCCAAAGACAGGATCCAATCCATTTCTTTACTGTATGGAGAACCATTGAGGAATTCCGGAGGTAATCCCCTGGGATCCACTCCCTGGTCATCGAATCCTTCCAATTGTGCGATCAGATTCGCCAGGTTTTCCGGACTACTTCCCAATGAAATTGACACTGGTATATTCGATTCCTGATGAAATAAAAGAGAAACATCATTGCCCATTTCCAAAGCCAGCGGATCTTTCATCTCTTCGGTTGGAAAATCATCGGGATAACTTAAGGGTTCATACGCTTTGGCAAGATATCGTCCAACCCAGCCGGATGAAAAGTAATCATCAGCACCACCACCCATGGCCCAGATGTCTCTTCCTCTGAAATGAGACCCGTTATTACGGGGATAAGAAACACCCTGGACTATGGCCATATCACCATAGTCATAAATTTCTTTCAAATCAGCCATATCCGGATGAAAGCCAACCTGGTCTGCCGACGGTAATGTACCATCCAATTCAATCAATGATCTGCTACCTGTTTTGTAAGGAATCGCAATGTTGGCCCTTCTGCTATAGTAGAGGTCGTACTGTTCCAACGGAATGATGGTATTGAGCCCATCATTCCCTCCATGAAGTTGCAGGATGACAAGCACATTATCGTTTGTACTTGAGGCAGCCAATCGATTGAAATGAGTTTGAGCCATCACCTTTACGGGAACTCCGTTCAGTGCAAAGGGAACACCGGCAGCTGCAGTTATATTTTTTAAGAATCGTCTTCTTTTCATGATTACATCAGTTGATATTCTGGGGTTTGCAACATGGCATTGAGTAAAAAAGCTAATCTTTCAGCCACTATGTCGCTATTTACATTGTCTGGCCACATATTGGTCCATGCATCTTCACCAGGATCTCCCAGTCCCTCACGGAATAAGAATTCCTGCAAATAAAAATTCAACCTTTGCGGAGTAATTTCTCCGGTGTTGCTCATTTCATCAAAGGATAATCCATCTGAAACCGGCATCATATAAGAGGCCAGTTCGGTAATCAAAAGCCTTCCATTCTGAATGGTGGATTCAGGGAAATTGTCAAAAACCCAGGTCAAAATATTGATTTCTCCTTCTTCCGGAATCGGCCGATCTCCCAATAATTCTCTAATAAAATTGTATCGGTTGGTCAGATAGTTAGTAGTGATCCAGCTTCTGTAATAAAGTGGAAACTGATGATATCCGGAGTATCCCGCCACTTCAAATGGCTCGTAATAATCCATTCCCATTGCTCCCATCCAACCCAGCATTCCTCCCAGGGTTTCATAGTAAGCTTCCGTTTGTGTCACCATATCTGGAATGGGATATTCAAATGTTCTGGCGAACCCAACAACCAGGTCGAGTGGAGATTTGATAATCCCTCCAAACTTGTTGTCTGCAGACCCGGCATCTTCATCATAAAAATGTGTACTGGTAAATAGAGTCTCTAAAACAGGATAAATCTTAAATTCATTGGCTATCAATATATCGGCCATATCCTGAATAACATCGTTTTGAAGTTCTTCCGAAATCTCATGATATACAAAAAATCGATAAAGCTTCCTACAAATGTGGAGGGCTGCTTCATTCTGATCAAATATCAGATCCACCAACTGGCTTATTTCATCCAATAGGCTTTCTTCGGTAGGCGAACCGTTTTGGGTCAGTTCCTGATTTGGGCTCACCACTGCATTGCCCAGCCGGGAACTAAATGTTTTGGTACTGTTGTCATGTGCTGATGCAATGACTCCACCCCCACGAATAACTCCTCTGGGTAAACCTGTATCTTCATCGATGTTGGAAAATGAATCATCAGTATTGAATCCAGAAAGTACTTTGGCTCCTTCCTGCACATCCTGCTCCGTGTATACGATGTAATCCCCCTCAAACTGTGGTTCTTCTAAACTACCTTCCAGACCTCTCCCTATGGTATATAACTCCAATAACTCCCGGGCAAAATTTTCATTAGGATTACCTGCTACATTGAGTCTTCCATCCAAAAACTGAAGCATGGCATTGTCTACACAAATCTTTTTAGCCAGCTCCTTAAAGTTTTTAGGAATAATCGTTTCTTCAGACATCTCATCAGGTGGTGGAATAACCAGGTCATCACGATCAAAACTGTAAAACCTGAATAACGCGGTTTGATAATAGATGGCTCTACTACTGTTTACAGTAGATCTCTTGGTAGTGAAATGGGTGTGGAAGAAATAAACCATTCGTTCCCTGAAAGCATAGGCAAGTGACTGCTCCTCCGAAATACCAGCGCTTAGCATCTGTGCTATATTCCATCGCAAAAGGTAGCTCTCGAGTGTGCTCTCCTCACTGTTTACATCTTCAATAGCTCCGGTGGTGATCCATTCTTCACCTGTTGCAGTATCGATAGGTAATTGGGGATCCGGGAGGTCGTCCTGATACAACTGTTCCAGCGCCTGTTGTGGCGTGAGATTAGCAAACTGGTCAATTTGTGCTATGGTAGCACCTGTACAGGTTCTACGTAACAAATGAGCAGCCCGCTTCCGCCCCAAAGGTTCGGTAAGGGGAATAAGTGCCATAATAAAGTTGTTTTCTAAATCTTAGTAAAGAAAATGAATTATAAGAATAATTAAAATTATTCTTCAAATAATTTAATACCTGTTCATTCATCAATGCACAGACATTCCCGGAGATGTGACTACTAATTTACACTATTCTTCCTGATAAATTCAAATCAAAATAGCTCGTACCAGGAATATAATATTGCAATAATTTCTATAAAACAGCTATAAGGCTACATCTGCAGCCTTATAAATTAAATATTTTCTCTAATACCTTTTGGGAAATCAGGTAGGTCGGCTTCACTCCTTCAGCACCCAAACTGCCAGAAGCTAGTGTTTTACCGGTTTTCAAAGGATTATCTGAGGCATAATAGGCATACAACACCTTCACATCTTTTCTAATACTCCTCCTTATTCTGGCAGAAGACTGTATCGCTTTCTGGTAGTGAGCTCCTTCCATTTCCAGACCTACCGCGTTCCATGTGGAAGTTAAGAAGTGATTTAACACATCACGATTCTGTAATGAGGTCCCCAACACCGTAATCATTGTACCCTCATATACACCAAGGCCGTGTCCCTCAAAGTCCTCTTTTTTCAGTAGGTTATCGAATGGATAGTTATCCGCCGT
>CBDEVW010000003.1:1775000-2011067 GCA_965243755.1 Cyclobacteriaceae bacterium | reverse complement strand
TAAGACTTTTTGTTCACGGTGATGATCTCATCTTTAATGAATTCAACCTTAGTATAAAGATTAAGTATGTTTGATTTATAAAAATCTTTCAGAATTACCCATATCCATTTGTCGCCATTGAGTGGGCTTTACAGTCACCCCGAAATTTGCCTTTCTAATCCTGACTGCCATACATGGCCAGGGGAGGCGTACTTGCTACTGAGGCTGCAATTATTTCCGCCTGATTCATTAAGGTCCAGTCCACAGGTACTTTAGCGGTGACTTCTTCGCCTATTTTCACCTTCTCAAAGCCACTTTGAGCTGATAGCGGCTCCTGAATTAGTATCATCAACAAAATGGCAAAACTTATTCTGGTCATCTGTTATTATTTTATCTTTTGAGATTATAACTGAATTACCATACCAAATTATATTTTTTTTGAGAACTATCCTTTTAAATTTGCCGCTTTAAAATCAGAAATAATCAAGATCATGTTAAGAACACATACTTGTGGCGAATTAAGAATGTCCGATGTTGGGAAAAGAAGTGGAACTATGCGGTTGGGTTCAGAAACTTCGCGATAAAGGAGGGATGGTATGGATAGACTTGAGAGATCGGTATGGCATTACTCAATTGATTTTTCAGGAGGGTGAAACTGCTCAGGAACTTATTCAGAAGGCCAAAAGCGTAGGAAGGGAGTATGTGATCAAAGCGAAAGGTAAGGTATCGGAAAGATTCTCGAAAAATGATAAGATTCCTACCGGTGATATTGAGATTGTTGTTTCCGAACTTGAGTTTTTGAATGAAGCAGAGGTTCCTCCTTTTGTGATTGAGGATGAAACTGATGGAGGGGAGGAACTTCGCATGAAATACAGATACCTTGATTTAAGAAGAGGTGTGGTAAGGGAGAAATTACAGTTGAGACATAAAATGATGCAGCAAACCAGGGCATTTCTGGATCAGCATGATTTTATTGAGACTGAGACCCCGGTATTAATTAAATCAACACCCGAAGGCGCAGAGAGATTTCATTGTACCTTCAAGAATCAATCCAGGGCAGTTTTATGCTTTGCCTCAATCTCCACAGACCTTCAAGCAACTGTTGATGGTATCGGGATTTGACCGTTACTACCAAATTGTAAAATGTTTCAGAGATGAAGATTTAAGGGCAGACCGTCAGCCGGAATTTACCCAGATTGACTGTGAAATGTCCTTTGTAGAGCAGGAAGATATCCTTCAGTTATTTGAAGGTTTAGCGAAGCATCTTTTTAAAAATGTAAAAGGAATTGAAATAGGCGATTTTCAACGCATGCAGTATTCCGACGCGATGAAATATTATGGGTCGGATAAACCTGACATTCGTTTTGATATGAAGTTCGTGGAACTGGATGAAGTCGCAAAAGGTAAAGGTTTCAATGTATTTGATAACTCAGAAATTGTTGTTGGTATTGTAGTGCCTGGTGGTGCTGAATACACCAGAAAGCAACTGGATGAAATTACCGACTGGGTAAAAAGACCGCAGATTGGCGCAAAAGGGCTGGTATATGTAAAATGCAACGAAGATGGTTCTTATAAATCATCTGTGGATAAATTCTATTCTCAGGAAGATTTAGCCCAGTGGGCTAACCTTGCACAGGCGGGAAAAGGCGATCTTATGTTGGTGCTTTCAGGCGAACTAAATCATACCAGAAAAGCACTGGGAGAACTTAGACTTGAGATGGGTAATCGTCTGGGCTTAAGAGACAAAAATAAATTTGCAGCACTTTGGGTACTAGACTTTCCATTATTGGAGTGGGATGAAGAGACCAGGCGATACCATGCCATGCACCATCCATTTACATCACCTAAAAAGGAGGATATCCCATTGCTGGAAACAGACCCGGGTAATGTACGAGCCAACGCATATGATATGGTAATCAATGGGGTTGAAATTGGTGGAGGATCAATCAGGATTCATGACCGGGCAACTCAGGAGATGATGTTCAGACACCTTGGTTTTACAGAACAGGAGGCAAAGGAGCAATTTGGGTTTTTGATGGAAGCATTTGAATATGGCGCACCACCGCATGGTGGTGTAGCTTTTGGGTTTGATAGATTATGTGCCTTATTTGGCGGGTCCGACTCCATACGTGATTATATCGCTTTCCCTAAAAACAATTCTGGAAGGGATCTGATGATAGATTCTCCTTCCGAGATTTCGGCAGAACAACTAGATGAATTGGGAATTGGGGTTAAAGTTGAAATTAAGAATTAATATATTTAATTATCTTTAGGAGAATTTACAACAAAATATTTGGTTGAGGTGGGCGATATTGGACTATAAACCCACTGATTACTGAAAAACCATACTTCAATGACCAAAAAGTTCATTATAGGTTCTTTACCATTTCTTGTACTATTTATAGCTTTTTCCATTTTCGAGCCATGGATCTATCAAAAATTCATTGCCAGTACGAAAATTGAAAATTTGAAAGGTAAGGAGTTTAAGGTGATTGCTCATAGAGGCGCTTCTGGCATTGCACCCGAAAATACCCTTGCAGCAATAGGAGCTGCACTTGATATGGGGGTAGATATGATTGACATTGATGTTCGAATGACCAAAGATGAGCATATAGTGGTGATTCACGATGCTACTGTTGATCGAACAACGGATGGATCTGGCAGTGTAGAAGATTATACGTTGAGTGAATTGAAATACCTGGATGCGGGATCCTGGAAAGACTCCAAATATACTGGGGAGCAGATACCAACTTTGCAGGAAGTGTTAGATTCAATAGATGGCAGAGCAATAGCACTGATAGAGATTAAACACCTGGATCACGTTGATTACAATCATTTCGCTCAAAGATTAGTTGAAATTATTCAGTCCGAGGAGAATGGTTATGAATGGTGCATCCTGCAATCTTATGAGTCCGAATACTTGGAGATTATTCATGAATTGGATGAAAATGTACAAACCAAAAAGCTTCTGGTTGGAGAAGATTCAGCACCTTTGATTGCGTTTTACATGGAAACAAAAGTTCAATTGGGCCGAGCAACAAAACGGCAAAACGAGCAGCTCGATGCGCTCAATCCCCCGTATGAAACATTGTCCACCAGAAGAATTTTCAGAATGCATGCCCGTGGATTCAAAGTGTATACCTACCTGGTAAATGAACGGGAAGACATGTTAAAAATGCTGAACGCTGGAGTAGACGGAATCATCACAGATTATCCTGACCGGTTACTAAAAATTAGAGAAGAAATCAGGGCGCTCAAGTAATCAGAGATTTCCAATGGTCATAAGATCCACTTCCGCGGCAATGTAAGCAAACATGTCCCAATTGTCGTTGGCAACTATCCTTTCGAAGATTGTTTTTGCCTGTTCCGTGTTGCCATTATAAAGAAACCAATTACCAACACCATAAGCGATGGTAACATTCTCGATTGGATCGTTTTCAGTGCCTACAGAGAAATCCAAAAGATCTTCCGGAGACAGTATCCCTTTGTACATTAATAATCTTTGGTGGTAATCCTGATTTTCAAGAAGTTTCATCCTTTTTCCAATCGGGTCCAGCAATTGCTCTGCCAGCTCCAGGTTACCAATTTTTCTATAGGTCATATATAACCAATCGGTGGTCGCTACAAGCAGATCGCTGTTGGTGGAAAGTTCCATGCATTTCTTATAACTTGAGATGGCCTTATCGAAATTCCCACTTAAATAATAAGCCAATCCCAGGTGATACCATATATTGTATTGAATGGTAGAAAGTGGAATGTTTTGGGCATTGGGCAATCCGTCCTGCTCGATTATTGGAGCCATGCCTCTTACATAAAATGCAGCTTCCTCAAGGTCCTTTATGGCCTTATCAAATCTTCTTATCGTGATGTAACGGTGACCCCTGTGACGCAATAGTTCATAAGAGTTAGGATGTTTTCTTAAACCTTGGGTGTAAACATTAATGGCTTCTTTATACCGGGATAAGTAAGCCAGCCTTCTTCCATACCAAATGATGTAAGCTAAACTATCAGGGCTTTCATCAAAATTCTTTTTCGCTGTTTCAAGTTTGGACAATCGGTCTCTAAGTACATTCTCCGGGAATTGCTTTTCAGTCAGTTCGGTACCCATAAGAGACAAAGCCTGAAAGTTTCCGGAAGCGAGTGTGTCTTGTGCCGGATTATCGGTTTCATTCCTGGATTCTGTTTGAAGACACCCAATGGTGAAGAAAAGAAAAATCCCTATGTAGAATAATAATTTTCGCATTTATCCCAACTACAACTTAAAATTCGAAATATAAGTAAAAATTAATGGAAACACTCAATTCCCAAAGCCCGGTTGAATAATTTGAATATTACTTTTCTCTTTAGCCTCTTGCACCATGAGTTTTACGTCTTTTAGCAGTGCTTTAGCATCAAATACAATTCCGTCTTTGATGGTGTATTTCACACCCCCAACCCTTGTCACTTTATTCTCATCAGACAACTTGACAGCTCCCGTGCCATACAACACTTTTAAATTTTCAAGTGGGTTTTCTTCAACGATCACCAGATCCGCCAATTTACCAACCTCGATCGACCCGATATTATCCTCCTGCCCCAGCGCTTCCGCACCCTTGAGTGTGGCCGACATGATGACCTCTATTGGATGGAACCCGGCTTCCCGAAGTAGCTCCATTTCTCGGATGTAAGCAAATCCGTACAATTGATAAATAAATCCGGAATCAGACCCTGTGGTTACTCTACCCCCACGGTTTTTGAATTCATTCACAAAAGTCATCCACAACAAATAGTTCTGCTTCCACTGGACCTCCTCCTCAGTTCCCCAATAATGCCAATGTGATCCGTGGGACTTACGGCTTGGTGAAAAGTACTTCCAAAGGGAAGGTAATGTGTAATCCTGATGCCACTCAGCCGTTCGGGCCCTCATAAAATCTCTGTTGGCTTCATAAATGTTAAAAGTAGGATCAATTGTAAAATCAAGAGCGATTAGCTCATCCATCACAGCATTCCATTGATCAGAATAAGGTGCTGAAGTTTGTTTCCACAACTTACCAGCCTCAGCAAACCGATGTTGCTCATTTTGATAATTGTAGTCCAGACGGTAGTGTTGCACTGTTTTGTCTGTAAACATGGCTTCAGGTAAACCATACCAGTGCTCCATGGTTGTCAGGCCCATTCTGGCAGTTTGCAGGACATTGAGCCAGGCAACATCCATTTGTGCATGGTGACATGCAGAACGTAATCCCAGTTTTTTATTTTCTTTTATAGCAGCTTCCATGATATCTGGTCTGGCCCCAAAGAATTTTATGCCATCAGCACCCTGAGCGGCATTTTTCTGGACCCACGCCCGGGCATCAGCCACGGTGTTAATGCCATCTTTTGTGCCGGCACCAAATGCCGTGTAGGCAAAGATTCGAGGTGCGGTGATTTCATTAGCCAGGCTCCTTTGTTTGTGCTCCAGAGTCCATTGCAATCCGTTTCCTGCCGAAGGGTCTCTTATGGTGGTAATACCGTGAGCCATCCACAGCTTGAATACATATTCTGCCGGAGTACCCTGACCCACTCCTCCAATATGGCCATGCATATCTATGAAACCGGGAAGTACATACATGCCCGCTGCATCAATCACGTGTGCAGATGGCAGGGTCAAAATTCTGTCCTCTGAATCGATAGGGTACCCAGGGTGCCCTACTACTTTTACTTTGGTGATTTTGTTACCTTCTATCAGGATGTCAACGGGACCAATAGGGGGTGCACCTGTACCATTGATGAGGGTAGCTCCTCTGATAAGCAGTTGCTGAAACGGACCTTCTCCTTCTTTACGATCCGGAGCAGGTTCAATGGAATTTTGAGAAAATGAGAAAGTGAAAGCACTCAGCAGAATAATCGAAACGAAAAGAAAATGTCTCATATCCGGGGATTACAAATTGTTGAGGTATTTTATATCTGAACTAATTCATTAATTTCGAGCTTAAGTTAGTGATTTAAATATTAAGAAAACCTTATGGCACTTACACCTTCAAACATGCTTCCTTTGGGTACTATTGCTCCTGATTTCACCTTGCCTGATGCTGTCACGGGAAAAAGTATCAGTTTGAAAGATATAAAATCAGATAAAGGAGCGGTCATAATGTTTATCTGTAACCACTGCCCGTATGTGATTCACATTCAGGATGAAATGGTAAACATAGCCCGGGAATATCAGCAAAAAGGGGTGTCATTTGTAGCCATTAGTTCCAATGACATTGAGAAATACCCTGATGATGCACCAGATAAAATGAAGGAGAGGGCATTGGAATTAAATTTTGACTTTCCTTACCTGTTCGATGAGAGCCAGGATATTGCAAAGGCTTACATGGCAGCATGCACACCGGATTTTTATGTTTTCGATGCGGAATTAAAGTGTGTATACAGAGGTAGAATGGATGAAGCTACTCCCGGCAATGGGAAACCGGTTAATGGCAAGGACCTAAGAAATGCCCTTGATGCATTATTGAATGGTCAGGTCATATCAGAAGAACAGTTCCCAAGCATGGGATGTAATATTAAATGGAAATAACACAATCTAAATAACCCAATTATGTCAGTTCATAAGACAGTAAAAAAAGTTACCACGCATCAGCTGCGAGAAATGAAAAGCAGGGGCGAAAAAATTTCAATGCTCACGGCCTATGACTATTCAATGGCCAGGATTCTTGACAGAGCTGGCATAGATGTGTTACTGGTGGGCGATTCTGCATCCAATGTAATGGCAGGAAATGAAACAACCCTTCCGATCACACTGGATCACATGATCTATCATGCCAGTTCGGTCATCAAAGGAGTGGAGCGCGCCCTTGTAATTGTTGATGTTCCATTTGGGTATTATCAGGGAAACAGCTCAGAAGCCCTAAGAAGTTGCATTCGAATTATGAAGGAAGCAGGTGCTCATGCAGTGAAAATGGAGGGAGGAAGAGAAATCAAGGAAAGTGTTCTCAGGGTACTCAGTGCAGGAGTTCCCGTAATGGGGCACTTAGGGCTCACTCCTCAATCGATCTATAAATTTGGAACTTATACCGTGAGGGCCAAAGAAGAAGAGGAGGCTGCCAGATTAATTGAAGATGCTCAGATTCTTGAAGAGTGTGGATGTTTCGGTATTGTTCTGGAAAAAATACCAGCCAAACTTGCACAAAGAGTGGCTGAAAGTGTTTCAATCCCGATCATCGGAATAGGAGCTGGCCCTGGAGTTGATGGACAGGTGTTGGTTACTCATGACATGCTTGGAATAACACAGGACTTCAGCCCCAGATTTCTTCGGCAATATGCAGATTTGAACCAGGTCATGACCGATGCTGTATCTAATTATATCAAAGATGTAAAGGCCAATTCGTTCCCCAACGATCAAGAGAGCTACTAGTTATACCTAACAGGAGCCATTTTGTGATTTTTTCAATAAAAATGGCTCATTTTATGGCTCCCCGAAATCTTATTAAGAAACATTTGTTAAATTCGCAGCGTCAAACAAACCGATTCTTCAGGAAGGACCTGGAGAGTATGTTATAGAATCATTCAAAGCAGCGTCTGAAATCTCCTTCAGACATATCTAAGAACATGGCAAAAATCATTTACACAAAAACAGACGAAGCACCGGCACTTGCGACTTATTCATTATTACCAATCATCGAAAAATTTACTTCAACTGCGGGAATTGAAGTGGAAACCAAAGACATCTCTCTGGCTGGAAGAATTATTGCAAACTTCCCGGAGTTTCTAACTGAAGACCAGAGGATCGGTGATGCATTGTCAGAATTAGGTGAGCTGGCTAAAACTCCTGAGGCAAACATTATCAAGTTGCCC
This sequence comes from Cyclobacteriaceae bacterium, assembly GCA_965243755.1. Classification (GTDB taxonomy): domain Bacteria; phylum Bacteroidota; class Bacteroidia; order Cytophagales; family Cyclobacteriaceae; genus JANSWY01. The sequence goes on along the minus strand of CBDEVW010000003.1, from coordinate 2,003,273 downwards.
AACATTAGCGCCTCTGTACCGCAATTGAAGGCTGCCATCAAGGAACTGCAGGCAGCAGGATACAACTTACCGGATTATCCGGAAGAACCTGCGAATGACAAGGAGAAAGATATAAAAGCAAGGTACGACAAAATCAAGGGAAGTGCGGTAAACCCGGTACTGAGAGAAGGGAACTCTGATCGTAGAGCACCAAGAGCAGTGAAGAACTACGCAAAGAAGAATCCTCACTCTATGGGTGAATGGAAATCGGATTCAAAGACCCACGTGTCAAGCATGGAAAGTGGAGATTTCTTTGGATCAGAGAAGTCGGTGACAGTAGATGGAGCCAAAAATGTAAAGATTCAGTTTGTTAGCAATAGTGGCGAAACCAAAGTACTAAACCCAAAAATTGCTTTACAGGACAAAGAAATTATAGATGCAGCTGTAATGAGCATGGATAAGCTAATGGCTTTCCTGGCTCAGGAAGTTGAAGACGCCAAAACAAAAGACGTGCTCTTCTCAATTCACCTGAAGGCGACAATGATGAAGGTATCAGATCCTATCATATTTGGAGCGGCTGTAAAAGTTTTCTACAAGGAACTATTCGAGAAGTATGGTCAATTATTTGATGAGTTGGGGATAAGCCCAAACAACGGGATCGGAGATGTTTATTCAAAAATCAATGAGTTGCCTGCTGATCAAAAAGCTGAAATAGAGCATGCGATCAGTCAGATCTACCAAAACAGACCTGAGCTGGCTATGGTGAACTCCGACAAAGGGATTACCAATTTGCACGTTCCTTCAGATGTCATCATTGATGCTTCTATGCCAGCAGCCATCAGAATTGGTGGAAAAATGTGGGGTCCTGATGGTAACCCCAAGGATATGAAAGCAGTGATACCTGATAGATCGTATGCGGGTGTTTATCAGGAAACAATAGATTTCTGTAAGAAAAATGGTGCTTTTGACCCAACCACGATGGGTAGCGTGTCCAATGTTGGTTTAATGGCACAAAAGGCAGAAGAATATGGGTCTCACGATAAGACATTCCAGATTGAAGGCGAGGGCGTTGTACAGGTAGTTGATGAATCTGGAAGCGTTTTGATCGAGCAACCTGTAGCCAATGGAGATATCTTCAGAATGTGCCAGACAAAAGATGAGCCGGTAAAAGATTGGGTAAAACTTGCTGTAAACAGAGCGAAAGCTACAGGTACACCAGCTGTTTTTTGGTTGAATGAAGAAAGAGCCCATGATGCACAATTGATAGCAAAGGTGAATGAATACCTGAAAGATCATGACACAGAAGGACTTCAATTGCATATTTTACCTCCGGTAGAAGCGACAAGGTTCTCTCTGGAAAGAATTATCAAAGGAGAAGACACCATATCTGTGACAGGTAATGTACTTAGAGATTATCTAACAGATCTCTTCCCTATTCTGGAGCTGGGAACAAGTGCAAAAATGCTTTCCATCGTTCCACTAATGAAAGGAGGAGGACTATTTGAAACCGGAGCAGGAGGTTCAGCGCCTAAGCACGTCCAGCAGTTCGAAGAGGAAGGTCACCTGAGATGGGACTCCCTTGGTGAATTTTTGGCTTTAGCGGTTTCACTTGAGCACTTAAGTGAATCATTTGGTAATAACAAGGCAAGAATCCTGGCGAAGGCCCTGGATGCAGCAACAGGCAATTTCCTGGACAATGATAAATCTCCTTCCAGAAAAGTAAATGAACTGGATAACCGAGGCAGCCATTTTTACCTGGCGATGTACTGGGCCAAGGAATTGGCTAGCCAGACCACTGATAAGGAGCTTCAGGCAAAATTCAAGGATGCGGCAGCAGAAATGGCGGCAAATGAGGAAAAAATCCTTCAGGAATTAAATGGTGCGCAAGGTAAGCCCATGGATATTGGTGGATACTACAAACCGGATGATGCGAAAGCGTCAGCAGCCATGAGGCCTAGTCCCACATTGAATGCTATTTTGGATTCCATTAAGTAATTCTTAATTCCAATGAAATCAGATGAAGGTGTCCCCAAAAGGTCACCTTCTTTTTTTGGCTGCATTATGAATTAAAACTATTACCAAAAACATCACTTCAGTAATCCTGACATTTCGCACAAAATGGTGCAGTTCAAGTCGAAAGCAATTGGTTTGCTCATTTGAAATTTTACATTGACCTTTTAATTTTTGTAATTCAGGCATTAAACCGAACTTTATCAGGTTGGACAAGTTGAATGGAGTATGAGAAAAGAAATTCCACTTTTTCCTTTAAATATTGTGGCCTTCCCAGGTGAATCTCTCAACCTGCACATTTTTGAACCAAGGTATAAACAACTGATCAATGATTGTTTAACAGCCAATTCAGTTTTCGGCATCCCGTCCTATGTGAATAATAAATTGGAATATGGAACGGAGGTGAAAATTCTGGAGGTCACTAAAACATATGAAGACGGACGCATGGACATCAAGACTCAAGGTACTCGGATATTTGAAGTAGTTGAGTACACTGATCAATGGAATGATAAGCTATACGCCGGAGGAATTGTCCAATACCTGGAAAATGATTTCGATTATAAATTTACAGTTAGAGAGCAAATGTTCATGCTGGCCATGGAGTTGTTTCAGTGGCTTCAAATGGGTGATAAAGTCAATATCACTGCGGATTCCAATAGCTACACCATCGCTCACAAAATCGGGCTGAGCCTGGAAGAAGAGTACAAGCTATTACAGATTTTAGAAGAGTCAGAAAGGCAACAATTTATTATCAAACACTTGTCAAAACTGCTTCCAGCCTTGGAAAGAGCACAAGCTGCACGTGAAATGATCAAGCAAAACGGGCATTTTAAGCACCTTATCCCTCCAAAGTTTTAGCAGACAAAGAAAACTTACTAACTTCCCTTCATGAATCTAGAGATAACAGGTTTTGGGGTAGTTCTCCTGTTCATCATTGGAGGGGTACTATTCATTCTGGTGACCTTGTTTGTAGGAAAAATACTGAGACCAAACAGGCCTAATGAGGAGAAACTTACCACCTACGAAAGTGGTGAAGATCCCATTGGAACAGCATGGGGGCAGTTCAACATCAGGTTTTACATCATTGCGCTGGTATTTATATTATTTGAGGTAGAATTGATTTTCCTCTTTCCCTGGGCCACCGTGTTTGGAGATGCCGACCTGATGAATAGCACAGACGGGAAATGGGGATGGTTCTCGCTTATAGAAATTGCATTGTTTGTTGGTATTCTTGCACTTGGACTGGCCTATGTCTGGGCAAAAGGACACCTCGACTGGATTAAGCCTAAAGTAAAGGCACCTTCTTTCAAGGGAAAAGTGCCACCAGAAGTTTATCAGAATTTAAATAAGGAAGTCAAATAGATGAAAGGATTGCTGGATCAACAATTTGGACAGGGTGGTGTAATCATCACTAAGGTAGACGATCTGATCAACTGGGCAAGGCTGTCAAGTCTTTGGCCTATGGGGTTTGGTCTGGCGTGTTGTGCCATCGAAATGATGTCAGCCTATACTTCCGGATATGACATGGATCGGTTCGGAGTGCTGCCTAGGGCTTCTCCAAGGCAAAGTGATGTTATGATAGTAGCGGGCACGGTTACCTTCAAAATGGCTGACCGTGTAAGAAGATTGTACGAGCAAATGGCAGAACCAAGATATGTGATATCGATGGGCTCATGTTCCAATTGTGGAGGACCATATTGGGAGCACGGTTACCATGTAGTAAAAGGAGTGGATAGGGTAATACCAGTGGATGTGTATGTACCAGGTTGCCCTCCCCGGCCAGAGGCATTAATTGGAGGTTTTTTAAAACTTCAGGAGAAAATCAGGGGGGAGTCCTTGATGAAACCTGAAGCGCTGGCAAAGTTAAATGCAAAAAGAAAATCAGCTTAAGCCAATGACAATAGAAACTATAATTGAGGTAATTGGTGACGAGATTGCTGTTGAAATTGACGAAACATGCAGTCCTGTAGGAATAAAGATTCAACCAGATGATCTTGTTGATGTTTGCGACAAATTATACAATTCCAATCGCACTTATTTTGATTTCCTAAGCTGTATTACAGGTATTGATAATGGACCAGATGCTGATTCCATGGAAGTAGTTTACAACCTTTATTCAATCCCAAATAACTTCGGTTTGACCATCAAGGTACAGTTAGAAAGGTCTAATCCAGTGGTCCCTACAATCTCACATATCTGGGCCACTGCCAACTGGTTGGAACGTGAAACTTTTGATTTGTTGGGAATTAGATTTGGAGGTCATCCAGATCTCAGAAGAATTTTATTACCTGATAATTGGGAAGGGTTTCCATTAAGGAAGGATTATACCACCCAGGAGTATTTTCATGGAATCAAGGTAGATTATTAATTAAAAATGGAGCCTCAGTATAAATACCATCCCGATAATTTAAACCTCTCCGAGCCAACTTTTTACAAGGAGGAGCAATTGGCTTCTGGTGAGATGTTGCTCAATATTGGACCACAGCACCCTTCTACTCATGGTGTGTTGCGATTAGAAGTATTGACGGATGGAGAGATCGTGAAAGATGTTGTGCCTCACTTGGGTTACCTGCACAGATGCTTTGAAAAGCATGCCGAATCAATGCCCTACAACCAGGTCATCCCATTTGTTGATCGGATGGACTATCTGGCGGCAATGAATTCTGAGCATGTATTTGCCATGGGAGTTGAAAGGATGCTGGGCATTCAGGATCAGATTCCTAAAAGAGTTGAATATATCAGGGTGCTGGTGTCGGAATTGAATCGTCTGGCCTCTCACTTTGTGGCTATAGGGACGTACGGAATGGATATTGGTGCTTTCACACCATTTCTCTGGATGATGAGAGATCGGGAACATATCTTAAGGTTACTGGAGTGGGTGTGTGGGGCCCGTATGTTGTACAATTACATTTGGATAGGTGGATTGTTTTATGATTTGCCAGTAGGTTTTGAAGAGCGATGCATGCAATTTTCAAGCTATTTAAAGCCAAAATTGATAGAGCTTGAGAATTTGCTGATCAGCAACAAGATCTTCATCGACCGTACTGCTAATGTGGGGGTCCTCCCAATGGACCTGGCCATAAATTATGGTGTATCCGGTCCAATGTTACGTGGCTCAGGACTGAAGTACGACCTTAGAAAAGTGGATGGCTACTCCGTTTACCCTGAATTAGACTTTGACATCCCTGTAGGGACAGGTCAGGTCGGTACAGTTGGAGATTGCTGGGACAGGACATGGGTCAGGATGAAAGAATGCTTTGAGTCTCTGAGGATTATCGATCAGTGTCTTCAACAATTGACGGGGGATCACAAACGAACAAGATCATTTGACCCAAGAGAGGTGGTTCCAAAAAAAATCAGGCCTAAGGCACAGGATTTTTACATCAGGGGAGAAAACCCGAAAGGAGAATTAGGATACTTTTTCAGAGCGGACGGTAAATCTGATATCCCATTCAGATGTAAAGCCAGATCATGTTGCTTTGTGAATTTATCTGCCCTGCCAGTGATGAGCCGTGATAGTATGATATCAGATTTGGTGGCCATAGTGGGTTCTTTGGACCTGGTGCTGGGAGAAGTGGACCGCTAGATTTTTTTTGACTTTATCCTCAGGTGATGTAGTTTTAGTTTCACTATTTAGAAAACACTTCACCATTCAATGTTAAAAATCCTAACCACGAGCCAGGTAAGACACCTGGATCAATACACTATCAAAAAAGAACCCATTGCTTCCATTGATTTGATGGAGCGGGCGGCTTATGCTTTCACCGATTGGTTTACTGATAAGTTTCCACATGGTATCCATGTACATGTTTTCGCAGGAACCGGAAATAATGGTGGCGATGCACTTGCTGTTGCCAGGATGTTGCTTTTGAGGAAATATCAGGTACGAATCAACGTTGTTGGCAACATTGAAAAGGGCTCATCGGATTTTTTAACCAATTACAGAAGAATTGAACAACAGATTGATATTCACCACATAGAAGATAAAACTGACTTCTACAGCATCTCAGACAAGTCAGTAATAATTGATGGCCTTTTTGGCTCTGGTCTCAACCGGGTTTTAGATGGTTTCTACAACGAGTTAATAGGTTATATCAATTATCAGAAAGCACCCAGAATTGCCATAGACATAGCCTCAGGTTTGTTTGCCGATGTTAATACCCCTAGTGAGACAATCGTAAAGGCGGACTACACTGTAGCATTTCAGGTCCCAAAGCTGGCATTTATGTTACCGCAGAATGCCGAGTTTGTGGGTGAATGGGAAGTGGTGGATATCGGGCTTAGCCAGGCTTTTATCAATGGACTTGACACGCAGTACCAATTGGTGGAGCCAGAAGATTTCACCCCCATTTTTGAACCCCGCAATAAATTTACCCACAAAGGACAGGCAGGGAAAGTGCTGCTTATTGCAGGGAGCACTGGAAAAACAGGTGCAGCAATTTTAGCGGCCAGGGCTATATTGAGATCGGGAGCGGGACTGCTAACAGTACATGCTCCTCAGGAAAGCCTCATTGCACTCCAAACGGCGGTCCCGGAAGCGATGGTTGACCTTGATGCGCACAACGACTATTTCTCTTTTCCTCCAAAACTCAAACAGTATAATAGCATCGGAATTGGTCCGGGGATCAATGCCAACAAAGTAACAGCCAAGGCATTTGATGAACTCCTCAAACAATGTAAGAATCCCATCATTATTGATGCAGACGCGTTAAACATCCTGGCCGAAAGAATGCAGCTGATGAAATATGTCCCTGCAGGCTCTATTCTAACGCCACACCCTGGTGAATTTGAACGGCTGGTGGGTAAATGGGAAAATGATTTTGAAAAATTGGATAAACAAATTGAGTTTTCTAAAAAATATGCTGTCAATGTAGTGGTCAAAGGAGCTCATTCCTGCATTACTAATACCAAAGGAGAAGTCTTTTTCAATAATTCAGGAAATCCCGGGATGGCAACTGCCGGAAGTGGTGATGTACTCACCGGAATTTTGTCTGGAATATTGGGTCAGGGTATTGCAGCAGAGGAGACGCTTAAAGCTGGAGTTTACATTCATGGTTTGGCTGGAGACATTGCAGTGAAAAAAACCGGAGAGATAAGTCTGATTGCATCAGATATTGTAAACCATTTACCAGAAGCATTTGCGGAAGTAATGGGGTATCAATTATAAGATTCTGCTTATCAGAGTTTTAGAAGAAGAAATGTGAATTTGATTGGTTTGGCAAAATAATTGCTGTAATAGGTTGATACGAAAAAATCAAAAAAATATTACAACAATGAGAAAAAATTTACGTATTTTGAAACTACTATTGATGCGCAATAAACTGATCATATCGACGTTCCTCATTTTCGCCCTCTCGTTTAGTGTGGCCAATGGTCAGGATTTTACCGAAACAAAGCTTGCCAATAGCAACATCTCTCTTAAACCAGAAGTTTCTTTTTATCCGAACCCAGCGATTGACTTCCTGATTGTAGAAGTTTCCAGCGATCAATTGGAAGACACCAAATTTGAAATGCACAGCATCATTGGCAATGAGATGAAGATTGAGCCTGAAAAGATCGCTGAAGGAAGATACCGAATTAAAGTGAAGGACTTTGCTCCTGGTTATTACTTTCTGGTGGTGAAAAATGACAAAACTCATTTCAGCAACGCTTATAAGTTCTTGAAGAACTAGTATTCTCAGTATTTTGTTGATTTTTTCGTTCAGTAACTCCCTGCCTTCTGTAGACTACATTGGTTTATCCTCTGTTTTCTAAAACATTAAAAAAAATCTAAATATTTCACTCCAAGGCTTTGGAGAAATCATAGCAACCTACTAATATTGCATTCCATTTTCAGACACGCTGAAAATAACTACATAGAAATTCCTCCTTAGCTCAGTTGGTTAGAGCATCTGACTGTTAATCAGAGGGTCCTTGGTTCGAGCCCAAGAGGAGGAGCATCAATTTAAAAAGTCATTCAGTTTTGAATGACTTTTTTGTTTTTAGGGCAGCAGTAATTTTAGTCAGATTCAATAGAAGGATTGGGGTGCCTATTGGTCAGGCCTCAGTTTCTTGATACGCATAAGTCATTCAGATTTGAATGGCTTTTTTTGTTATTTGAAATTATGGTTTGATGAACCTGAATAATCCAGAGCGAAATAAGACAAAATGACAGTTATTTATTAGCAAATTCCTAAAATAGTGTCATAATGACATTATTTTGGAGCTATTGACTACATATTTGCTGCTGGCATGGAATTCGATCAATGGGTTATTGATTTTGAAAATTAATTGTGAAACTAAAAACATTACAATACAATGACACTAGTAAAATATAACCCAAGAGACTACAGACCGGTAACATTCAACAGTTTGATAGATCGGTTTTTTAATGATTCTTTCTTGAGCAACGAAAACAATGTAAGCTTTACTCCACAGGTGGACATTGCGGAAACAGATAAAAGTTTTGAGCTTCAGTTTGCATTGCCAGGATTAAAGAAAGAAGATATCTCCATTGATCTGGAGGATAATACCCTGACTGTAGCGGGCGAGAGAAAGTTCCAGGAGGAAAAAAAGGAAAAGAACTTTCATTCGGTTGAAACAAGATATGGGTCATTTAAAAGATCATTTAAGTTGCCTGATAACGTGGCTGCTGACAAAGTTGAGGCTGGTTATAAGGATGGCATATTAACCATTCAACTGCCAAAAGATGAAACTAAGAAAGCAGTTAAGACCATAAGCATTAAGTAGTGTAGTAGTAAGTAGAGTGAGTTTTTTGGGGCAGGGTTACCTGCCCTTTTTTTGTTAAAAGTTGTTAACAACAAAATCTCAGGGAAGTTCAATCCGTTGGGATAACATAATTTGGCTGGAGCCAGTTTAATACAATAGGTTAAAAGCAACACTATGAATAAAAGACAATATATAATCGGCTTGATATTAGCCTCTTTCTTTGGAGGAGCAATGGCCCTGGCGGGGTTCATGATTTTGGGAGAGAAAGAAAAGGTATATGTTCCTTATGAAACCCAAAAGCCAGTCAGCCTGACCAGGTACAAACCGGATTCAGCTGAAATAATAGTTCCGGAAGGATTGAATTTCGTGTATGCTGCGGATGTTACTACCCCCGCGGTTGTTCATATCAGAACTGTTTATGATGGGTACGGAAGAACCTCCTCGCGTAACTTCGATGACTTCTTTCGAGAGTATTTTGATAGGGGCGGCTCCCCTCAGGGAAGACCATCTCGTGGAGCAGGCTCGGGTGTGATAATGACAGGAGATGGATATATTGTTACCAATAATCATGTGGTGGAAGATGCCAGTGAGATAGAGGTCTTACTCAATGACAACAGAACTTTCAAAGCGAAAATAGTAGGTACTGACCCCTCTACAGATTTGGCATTGTTAAAAATTGAAGCCGATGATCTTCCTCAGATTAATTTTGGCAACTCCAACGACCTGAGGATTGGAGAATGGGTACTGGCAGTTGGTAATCCATTTGAGTTTAGGTCCACAGTTACTGCTGGAATAGTAAGTGCTAAAGCACGGAACTTAAATATTTTACGAGATAGAAGTGGCCTTCAAATTGAATCATTCATTCAAACCGATGCAGCAGTTAATCCTGGAAACAGCGGTGGGGCATTGGTTAACCTTAAAGGAGAACTGGTTGGTATTAATACTGCGATTGCTACTCCTACGGGAACTTTTGCAGGATATTCGTTTGCGGTTCCTGCTACTTTGGTGAGTAAGGTGGTAGCTGATTTAAAGGAATTTGGTGCGGTGCAAAGAGCTCTTCTGGGGATATCCATCCTAAATGTTAGTGCTGAGTTGGCTGAGAGTGAAGGACTTGATGTGTTGAAAGGTGTTTACGTGAGAGGCGTAAATAAAAACAGTGCCGCGGAAGATGCTGGGATTAAATCCGGAGACGTAATTATTGCGATCAATGGACAGCCAGTGGAAAATGTTTCTGAGTTACAGGAAGTGGTTGCATTGAACAGACCAGGAGATAAAATTGATGTAACATATATCAGAGAGGGAGAGACCAGAATTTCTAACGCAACACTTAAGAATACGGCCGGTAATACACAAATAATACTTGCCGATAATGAATCCATGGAAGTAGAGGGAGCGGAATTTGAAGAGGTCTCTGAAGAAGAAGCGGCGGCTTTGGGGATTGAAGGTGGAGTGAGACTGAAAGCTGTGAATGGAGGAAAATGGAAGAACGCAGGGATTAGAGAGGGTTTTGTGGTTACTAAAATCGACCGAAAACCTGTCACCAGCCTGGAGGAATTGGACAGCCAATTGAAAAGCCTCTCTGGTGATGGTATCCTGATCGAAGGAGTGTATCCAAATGGAGACAAAGCATATTATGGATTAGGTTGGTAATATTCATATAAGTAAGTGTAAGTAGTTTTTTCAGAAAGAGGGGCAATTGTCCCTCTTTTTATGTTTTCTCCCGAATCTTTACTGACTTATTTGTCCGTATCTATGCTTTTCTTAGCTTTGCGGCAAACAACATTAATAAAGATATTATGTCAGATCAATTCGGTATTCAAGAGGCATTACAGACATTAGGGATCGAGAAAAATAACTTAGGTTCCTCAACTGGAGAAGAGTGGTTGGAGTCCAATGGGGAAACCATTGATTCTATATCACCGGTAGATGGGAAATTGATAGCAAGCGTTCAGGCAGCTACTCCTGAAACTTACAAGAAAGTAATTGACAAGGCCCAGGAAGCTTTTGCTACATGGAGAATAATGCCTGCACCGAAAAGAGGTGAAGTAATAAGACAAATAGGTGAAGAACTCAGAGTAAAAAAAGAAGCGCTGGGTAAACTGGTGTCTTATGAAATGGGAAAATCATATCAGGAAGGTCTTGGTGAAGTTCAGGAGATGATTGACATCTGTGATTTTGCTGTTGGTTTGTCAAGACAACTATATGGACTGACCATGCACTCCGAAAGACCAGGACACAGAATGTATGAGCAGTATCACCCACTGGGTATTGTAGGAATTATTTCCGCATTTAATTTTCCTGTAGCTGTATGGTCATGGAACAGTATGTTGGCATGGGTATGTGGAGATGCATGTGTTTGGAAGCCATCAGAGAAGACTCCTATCACCGCTATTGCTTGTCAGAAAATAGCACAGAAAGTATTTAAGGAAAATAATTTACCGGAGGGATTAAGTGGTTTAGTAATAGGAGACTACAAAATTGGTGAGTTAATGTCTAATGACACCAAAGTTCCTTTGGTATCCGCAACTGGCTCGATCAGAATGGGTAAGCTGGTAGGCGAGGCTGTAGGTAGAAGACTAGGCAGAGCACTTCTGGAGCTTGGAGGAAACAATGCGATCATCATATCCAAAGATGCTGATCTTGATATGAGCCTTATTGGTGCCGTTTTTGGTGCTGTTGGAACAGCTGGACAAAGATGTACCAGTACAAGAAGACTGATCATTCACGAAAGCATATTTGAAGATGTAAAGGCTAAGCTGGTCAATGCATATGGTCAGTTGAAAATTGGCAATCCTTTGGATCAAAGTAACCATGTTGGGCCATTAATCGACCAACTGGCAGTAAGTACCTACTTGAAGGCAATCGATAAGATAAAAGCTGAAGGAGGTAAAGAAGTTGTAGCCGGAGGTGTGTTAGAAGGTGAAGGTTATGAGTCTGGTTGCTATGTGAAGCCTGCTATCTATGAAGTAGAAAATAGTTTCGAGATAGTACAGAATGAAACGTTCGCACCAATATTGTATCTGATCAAATATTCGGATATCAATGAAGCGATTGCGATTCAAAACGATGTACCTCAGGGATTGTCTTCAGCAATTATGACAACCAACCTAAGGGAGTCTGAGTTATTCCTGTCCCATGCTGGTTCTGATTGCGGTATCGCTAATGTGAACATTGGTACTTCAGGTGCTGAGATCGGAGGAGCATTCGGAGGAGAGAAAGAGACCGGTGGAGGAAGAGAGTCTGGATCTGATGCCTGGAAGGTGTACATGAGAAGACAAACCAATACCATTAATTATACCACTGAATTGCCATTGGCTCAGGGTATCAAATTTGAATTCTAGAAATTCATTAAATTTGTAGCGGAATATCCCTATTTGGAGATTTTAAACGGGTTCCAAATAGGGATTTTTTGTTTAATAATTACAAAAACTTATGCTGTCTAAATATCAAACTGTCTTATTACTTCTATTACCATTTTGTTTGCAGGCCCAGGTTTCCAAATGGGGCAAAATCAGCCAGGAGGAGGCTGAGATAACTACTGTTAGTTTCGAAGAAGAAGCTGATGCTGTAGTATTATTCCACACCGGCAAACTGTATTTTGTTTATGGTAAATCAGGTCACAAGATTGAATATCGCAAGAGAATCAAAATATTGTCTGAAGAAGGTCTTGATGTAGCAAATCAGGCAATATACTTCTATCACCATGATAATTTTGAAAGAATTTCAAGAATCAAAGCTCAGACAATTAATGTAGAAGGCCCGGATGAAAAGGAAATAATAAAGGTTGAGAATTCAGAAATTTTTAAAGCTGAGATCAATGATAAGTATAGTGCTTATAAATTCACTTTTCCCGATGTGAAAGTGGGGTCTATTATTGAATATACCTATACACTTGATTCGGAGGGAGTTACTGTGATAGATGCATGGCGGTTTCAGGAAGAGATCCCAACTTTATTTTCCAGGTTCGAAGCGGAAATACCTGGCTACCTGAGGTATAAAATCCTTTTCCAGGGAAGAAAATTGACCAGGAAGTATACTACATATTCAGGTGAAAGTACCTGGTATTTATCAAATATTCCTTCAATCAAAAAGGATGAGCCATACCTGCATAACCATCACGATTATTACGAGAAAATAAGACTGCAGCTGGAAGAATATTACAACGGGTCTTCAGTAACGAAAGTAAGTAAAGGATGGGAAGATTTTGGAACAGTCCTGACTGAGAACTCCATTATCCGTGATTACCTTGCTACTCGTAAGAGCAAAATAAAAGATGAAGCCTCACTAATAACTAATATCGGTTCTGATACAGAAAAGGCAAAACTTGCGTTTGATCACATCATTTCTAATTACGAATGGGACGGCAAATATAGAGTTGTCCCGGATAAACGATTCTCAGAGTTTCATAAAGATCATAAAGGTAGTTCCGGTAGTTTGAACCTCATGCTTAAAGCCATGTTGGAAGCTGTTGGATTATCACCGGAAATGGTAGTTATAAGTACAGTTTCCAACGGAGTTACTTTTAAGGAATCTCCTTTCTTCACGGATTTTAATCACATTATTCTCAAAGTAAATCTCGATGGGAAAGATTACTTTTTAGATTGTACGAGTGGTGGAAGGTTGCCTTTTGGGATGCTACCGGTGGAGTCTAATGTGAAAGAGGGCGTATTGGTTTCAAAAGGTCAGGGTCAGTGGATACCAATAGAGACTGTTGATAAGGGATTGGACGTGGTATTTGCAAGGTTTGAATTTGAAAATGGACACTTGCGCAAAGATATTTCCTGGTTGATGAAGGATTATTCTGCTGAATATTACAGAAAAGTATTAATAAATAATGACAGCTCGGCGCTTTTTGATCATATAGCAAACATTGAAGGATATCAGTGCCTTGACTTTAAGGCGCCTAACTTAATGGAGCCCGAAGAGCCCTTAAAACTGAAAGTGAGCTATGCTGATCCTGGTGAAAACATTGAAGAAACGGATATTCTTTATATCAACACGGTTTTGGATGAAACATTTAATGAGAATCCATTTAAAAGAGAAGAAAGAAATTTCCCGGTACAATTTAGAATACCTCCCAATTTGAATCAAACCGTTCAGGTTCTGTTACCAGAGGGATTCGAGGCTGAAGAGCTTCCTGAACCAGTGAAAATGACTTTGGCTAATGGAGAAGTCATTTTTGAGTATAGGTGCCAAAAAGTACAAAATAGTGTTTCTGTATCAATCTTATACAAAGTTTTGAAAAAAGAAATTCAACCTCGGGTTTATCCGGATCTAAGGTTATTCTATGCCAAAATGGTTGAAAAGTGCAGTGAACCTATTGTACTCAAAAGAACTGATCAGGGAGAATAAAAAGTTATCGATTCATCATCGTAATCTCCATTGCCGAAGAAGCCACCTGCAATTTTTCGGGATAATCATTGATGGTATCCAGAATTTTTTCTGCGAGTTGATCTTTAATGGATCGTCTGGACTTATAATCAACAGTGTATCTTAATGTAAACTCAATCCAGTTTTGATCAAATTTCATATGGATGAATGGGTCAATCCTGGCTTCTTCTATCAGGTATTTTGAAGTCATATTGGCCCAATACGCTTTGGATCCGTCAGTGAATTCTTTGACCTGATGTGAAAGGATCTCCTGGAATTTTTGTTTAGCAAACTTGTAGTCAGCACTTAGCTTGACCGGGACCACCAATTCATCCCAAACGAATGGAAAACTATTGGAGTAGTTGAAAACAGGTTCCTTGAAAACAAAGCTGTTGGCTACCAATACTATTCTTCCATTATACAGGTCCCCATTCACCCACTGACCAATTTCCATAATGGTTGTACGGAGCACCCCAATATCCATGACATCTCCTTTCACACCACCTAGCTGAACCCTGTCACCTGTCTTATAAAAACCTCCGAATATAATGGCTAACCAACCCGCAAAACTGGCGATCACTTCCTGAAGGGCAAAAGCAATACCCGCGCCTGCTACCCCTAAAGCCACTGTAAAGCCTCCTAGTTTATCATTGTAAACCACTATGATCAGGATTACCACCAGCAAATAGCCTAGTGCATTGAAAGATTTGCTCACCCGGTATTTGTTGGAATTCTCCTTTATGTGCCTGGACAGTAACCTTTTGACCACTTTGATGAAGGCTGAGATAATTAATATACCGATGACTACTGCTACTATTTTTCCGACTGTGGGGTCATACAGCCATTCTGCTATTGATTCCTGCATTCCAATTGGATTTGTTTTTGTTTTTAAGACTGGTTATTATGGATAAGGTCACGTTGGGGAGTTCAGTCGCTGGTAAAAATAGCAAGTCTGTTCCGGACCAAAAGTGACCTTAAAGAGTCAGTGTCGTCTAAAAAATGTAGACTAAATGATAGAGAATAAACAATAAATCAATTTTTGAATAGCAGTAGTGATCTGCAAGAATAAAATAAAATGAAAATAGCAGTACTTTCCAGAAACCCAGAATTATACTCAACCAAAAGATTGGTAGAAGCCATTGAAGCCAGGGGGCATGAGAGCCAGGTGATAGACCACCTGAAGTGTGACATTGTAATGGATGACAAGGGCCCCTCAATATTTTACAAAGGAGAAAAAGTAAAAGATATTGATGCCATTATTCCAAGAATTGGTGCCTCGGTGACCTTTTATGGTACAGCGGTGGTTCGGCAGTTTGAGATGATGAAAGTTTTTAGTGCAGTAGATTCACTGGCCATTACACGTTCACGGGATAAACTCAGAAGCTTACAGATTCTATCCAGATCTAACGTAGGATTACCGAAAACAGCATTTACCAACTATTCCAAAGAGGAAAACAAAGTGCTGAAACACATTGGAGAGGCACCTGTAGTAATCAAATTGCTTGAAGGTACCCAGGGGCTGGGCGTAGTGTTGGCAGAAACCAATAAGGCGGCTAAGTCGGTTGTGGAAGCTTTTGACAGCCTGAAAACCAGGGTGATTTTACAGGAATTTATTGCAGAAGCAGGGGGAGCCGACATTCGGGCATTCGTGGTGGATGGTGAGATTGTGGGGGCCATGAAGCGACAGGGAAAAGAAGGTGAATTCCGCTCCAACCTGCACCGCGGAGGAAATGCTAAGGTCATAAAGTTGAGTAGAGCTGAAAGAGCTACGGCACTAAAGGCAGCAAAATGTATGGGGCTGGCCATTGCTGGTGTAGACATGTTGCAGTCTAAAAACGGACCAATGGTATTGGAGGTAAACTCCTCTCCCGGGCTTGAAGGAATAGAGACAGCCACAAAGGTTGATGTAGCAGGAAAGATTGTTGAGTACATTGAAAGGTCTGTAGCAAAGAAGAGAAGACCCAAAGACAAGGTGAAAGCCTGATCATGCCATGGAAGTAATGACTAAAGCCGCCACTATCAGAGATGCTTGCTATAAATACCTTGAATTACCTTCAGTACTGGGATTTGAGGAGCCATTATTCAGACACCTGAATCGGGAGTATGAGCAGATGGGCTTTCAGGTACAGTCACTGTACAATCGATACGGCAGGAGAATATTGATGGCAGTGAGCAACAATGGTTTTGACCTTACCAGAATGTTGTCCGTGCACATTGACCGGCACGGACTCTACAAAATACTGGATCCAAACCTGGTGTACTTTAGTCCGGCATACGATCAGCTCAGAAACATTGAATATGCGGCACATGCCATTAAGCGGATCAATTTTGACAAAGAAGATTTCGGGCGTACCCACCTCACGAGGGTTTGTAACTATTTTGTAGGAGAACAACTTGTGGCTTACCATCCAAGAACTTATGAAGCCCTTTCCTATGCAAGAATTGAAAGTTCCGACCTTTGTGTGATTGATGAGTACCTGACTTTTGAGCTGCCTGAGTTTGATGAATTGGGAAGTCTTGAAGAACAGATAATACCTATCAGCTTTATACAACAGCCAGGTGAAAATGATCATATCATATCTGGTCAGATAGACAATGTGCTTAGTCTTACAGTAGTGAAGGAACTTTTTCAATCGGGAGTTAAAACAACAGCATTGTTTACTACTGATGAGGAAATAGGAGAAAGCTGGAGGGCCATGGAGCGCTTCTTTTTGAAGAACGGGGTGGAACCCAAAGAAATACTTGTGCTCGATACCAGCCCGTACACAGAAGCCCTGGGTTGTTCTGAGTTGCAGGAGAGCGGGAGTGTGATTTTGAGATACAATGATAATTACGCGCCTTTCAACAGAAAACTTACCAATCTTCTCAAGTCTCAATGTGATGACCTGAGCATACCATATGATTTTAAAGACATCACCCTACTAACTGCCGGACACGATCACCTGGGCTCTACAGAGTTAGGAAAACTCATTCTGGAATCCAATGGAAAATACAGCGGCACGACCCTGCAGATGCCCACCAATGAGTATCATACAAACAAGGAATTTACCTCATTGGCTTGTGTGGATAACCTGTATAAGTTACTGCTAAACTACCTGAAATAAGTGTTGTAGACACTACTTTCAAAAACGACCGCACGTTTCACCTAAAACGACCGGTCGATTGGGTTGAAACGACCGGTCGTTTTGAGGTAAATGACCGGTCGTTTTGGTCGGAACAACCGGTCGTTTTTTGAAATCAGGCTGACTATCCGGATTTGATGTGTAGTATTGGGATGAATTTGATATATTTAAAGACTTTTTTACCACTGTTGATCATCAATCTTTATGAAATTATTTTGCTTTCTGGTTTCCATTCTCATCTTCCTTTGCTCGTGTGGCAGTAAAGAATATATCAATTGTCAGACTATCTATGAGATAGAAAACTCATCCATGTCCAGGGCAGAAAAATATCTCAATAGCGACACTGAATACAAGAAACTCCTTGGCAAAACCATCTACAACTCTAAACTGGAACCTTTAAGTGGAGATATGACTGATATGTATGCAGTTGCCGGAAAGGTAACAGTGATCAATTTCTGGTTTACTACATGTCCGCCATGCAATAAAGAAATACCCCATTTGAATAAGTTGAAGAAAATCTATGAAGGAAAGCCTGTCTCTTTTATTTCCATTGCTGACAATACCAGGGAAGAGCTTGAAAAATTTCTGGAGTCCAATGAGTTTGACTGGCCGGTTTATTTACAAAATGACATCAATTACGAATATTGTATCGGCGGTTATCCTACCACCATTATTGTTGATCAGGAGATGCAGGTGGTTAAATACCAGTCTGGACTATCGACAGATGTGGAGAGTTATTTTCAGGAGCTCAGGACTAAGATTGATGAACTGTTGATTTAGCATAAATAGTGCTGATTGATATGTTTTGGAGATGTGCTATCCAGCTATTAAATTGATAAGAAAGTGGAGCTGAGGGCTCCAGAATCACAATTATAAGTATCTGATATTCAGATGAATGTACTGGTCAATTAGCAATTGTTAACCTTTCAAATTCTATCGATATGAATCAATTGATGTTTTCAGTCAGCCCTATCGGAACAAAGTTTCTCTGATCAGCTTAATTGGCTCACCATCATTTGGCTTCACCTTGATAAGGAGTGTATCATTTTCAGTAATCATAGTCTTTAGAGCACACGGATCCAATCCTTGCGCTATTGTCATATCATTTATGGAAAAAACTGATTGGCCAACTTGCAAGCCATACTGATCCGGAGTTGAGTTCCTTAGTAAGCTCTTCACTTTGATTTGGTCATTTACAATGTTAAATGCTACCCCAAAGCTACTTTGCTGGATATTTTCATTGGAAATAGGAGAAAGGTGTAGCATTTTGGACTCCCAATCAATTGTAAAATTGAAATTTTTCAAAAAGCCAAGTCCTATCGTTTGGGCAGTGCCGTTCATGGCATGTAGAGTAACCTTTTGGGGGAGTTGGCGACCTCCGATGGACAAATCTGCGGTTTCAAATATATAGTGAGCTTTTAAAGAATTGTCGCCTAAAGTCTCTACAGCATTCCTCACTACCTTGATCCCACCAGAGAGGCTCCAGGTTGAATCAAGTTGGGTGCTTAGAGTGTTATTGGAACCAGTATCAACTATATACTCTGATGACTGCTTATTGACCGTTACTTTAGCTTTTGGCTGAAATCCAAACTTGTTAATTTTGAGCGGTACACTAAATCTGTGTTCAGGAAATATTAATGAATTCTGGTCAAGAGCAATTCTGATTTTTTGTTCGGCAGGGTAGAATTGCCACTTGCATTTTCTAAGCGCTTCCTTCCCAATAATTCCGATAGGCCCATTTGAACAAGTAACAAATGGAGGCTCAGTTTTCTCAAATGTGAAATCTTTAAACTGCAGATCCCCTATATTAAATGAATCTATTTTGCCTAATCTCGTAAAAAAGAAACCGCTACTGGCTCCTACACCAAACCCAATCCCTGAGAAGCCATCAAGCTCAACATCAGCGTTTGTAAATACCATGTTGCCTGCCCCACTATCAATAATGAATCTTCTCGTTTTTCCATTAAGAACTACGTCAACATTGATTAAGCCATTGATGTCATAGTAATATGGAACTTCAACGTAATTCACAGTGGATACTACTTCGCCCCTTGCTTTTACATTGAACAAATACAACATATATCCAATCGAAAGTGCGAAAAGCGCTAACAACAAAAGAATAGCCCTACCAAATATTTTAAATAGTCTTCTCACGATTTGCTCAAAGATCGTTTTAAAGAAATAATTAGAAAAACTGGTAAATAGAAGAAGCCAAAATACACAGATATGAACAGCTTGAGAAAGAAATAAATCAGGTGTCCAATAATTGGTGCCTTCCAAAGCTTTTTACTTGGAAAGTCTAATGCTAGCCACCCAATCACTAATCCAAATGAATAGTAGAACGATCCAGGGAAAACAAATAAATTATGTTTGGTGAAAAAATCTCCTCCCTTTATACCTATGAAAAAGGTATAAAAAAACATGTACATGAAGGCGCCAAGTGCAAGGGATATCCACAGAATTTGCTTATTGAAATTAATTTTATTCATCTTATCAAGATACGATCACTTCATCTCCCAAAAGATGATCACCCACATCACCACTAATTTAGATAGCCAGGACATTGAGGAAGTATATGGACTTAGAGTGAGAAGTAGGTTGAGGGAGATGTGTAATGTGGTGTGCTTTGGAAGTCAGATTTTATTACAAAACATGCTTTAATGAACGGTATGCGGTTGACAAAGTTTCGAATAAAACATATTTTTGTCAACCTCGTATGCATTAGGAGAATCACATTAATACAGCAAAACAATGAAGAGCTTCGGTCAAAGGCTAAATAAGGCTAGAAAAATGAATGGGTTATCCATGCAGGATTTGGCTAATAGAATGAACAACATAGTCACCAAGCAGGCAATTGGCAAGTATGAACAAGGTGATATGAAACCTTCATCAGAAATTTTGATTGCATTGAGTAATGTACTAAATGTTCGACCTGACTATTTCTATAGAAGTGAGAAGATCAAATTAGAGAATATTGAATTCAGGAAATTAAAAAGACTTTCAGCGAAAGATATTGATCAGATAAAGGCCAATACTGTAGATTTTCTAGAAAGATATTTTGAATTGGAGGGTCTTTTAGGGATTGACAAGCCATTTAAGAATCCTATATCAAACATTTTAATTAAAAGTGGTGAGGATATTGAATTGGCTACCAGTAAACTCAGAGAAAAGTGGGACATTGGTACCAATAGCATACCTAATGTTATTGAACTCCTGGAAGACCATGAAATCAAGGTGTTCGAGATTGATGTAGAGGATGGTTTTGATGGCTTGTCAACCTATGCTAATGGAGTTCCTACCATAGTGCTCAATAAGAACATGCAAAAATTTAGAAAAAGGTTTACTGCTCTACATGAATTGGCACATCTTCTTCTGAAGTTTCCAGACAATACATTTGAAGAAAAGGAAATTGAGAAATTATGCCATTCTTTTGCTGGCGCAATGCTGATACCTAAACAAGTCTTTATTGATGAGTTCGGAGCACATAGATCAAATGTATTTATTAAGGAACTCATGATAATGAAGGAGAATTTCGGAATATCTATGCAAGCAATAATGGCTAGAGCACGAAATTTGGATCTAATTTCTCAATCTACTTATCAGGAATTTTTTAAGACCTTTAGCAAATTAGGATACCGTAAGAAAGAACCTGGAGACTACAAGGGTGATGAATCAGGATCTCGCTTTTTCCAACTATTATTAAGAGCAGTTGCTGAAGAAATAGTTTCAATGAGTAAGGCTGCTGCATTATCAAATCAGAAACTTGCTGAATTCCGCAATCATTTAAATGAAGTTGAAGCTTGAAACTTGCTGTTACTGACGCCAATATTTTCATTGACCTTTTCTACACAGACCTGATAAATCAATTCTTTGAAATGAAGATTGAATTGTACACAAGTGTGGAAGTAATCAGTGAACTTGAAGATGACCAGCAGTCAGTTCTAATATCATTTGAAAGTTTAACGATTCTAAATACTCAAGATGTGAGCGTACTAGAAGATTTGGCCAGTTCACTTTCACCTGGTTTATCAATTGCTGACACATCAGTAATACACCATGCCATTGCTTTAAAATCGGGAGTCTTAACAGGAGATAACTTGCTTCGTAAGACTTTGGAAAAGCAGGGTTTTGAAGTTCATGGAGTTTTATGGATTATTGATCAAATGGTAACCAATTCAAACATTAAGAGTCATGATGGAATTACAAAACTTCAGTCATTAATGAATTACAACAAACGGCTACCTATTTCCAAATGTGAAAGCATGATTAAAAAGTGGCAAGATTTTCCCTAATGTTATTTGACTTTTAAAAATACAGTACCCACGCAGGTAAAGCGGAGTTCGTCATCAGTCGTCAAACAAAAGATCACGCCAGGATGTTCCATAAGTATTTGTTCCACTCAGCACATGGATCACATAAAGTAGCCTTGGGGCTATCTCGTCATACCTTTTGCTAGGCCCAGGCAAAAGATGAGATAAGTAGACCCAAAACCCACCCACTCCAACGTGGATTTATCTTTCCAGTTTCTCTGAAAATCCAGTTTTGGTTTATGATGGTATTACAACAGATGGTTCAGCACAATAAAAGCTGTCATCAAGTGGAGCTAGGGGGATTCGAACCCCCGGCCTCTACACTGCCAGTGTAGCGCTCTAGCCAGCTGAGCTATAGCCCCTTGGTGTGAAAAGAAAGCAAATATAGTTTTTTGAAATAGAATATTAAAAAACACCAAAGGAAATTTAGGCTGATCATTGCGGTAAAAATTGTATTCAACTAAATTCACCCTGCAACTACTTATTACTGATTACAAATGAATATCTTTCTATTCAGAATTTGTTTAATCAATTTAAACTGATCAATCAAAACTTTGCAAAAACATGAAAATACGACTATTATCCCTATTTGCATTATTTATCCTTACTATTTGTAGCTGGCAGGAGGCTAAGGCCCAGACTGCTTTTGAATTGGGTGTCAGGGCTGGTGACCAATTTGCCTTTGATGCCACCTTGCCAATTGCAGCAAAACCACGATTACACCCAACTGTATACATCAGCGATACTTTCGGTGTGGCCGCTTATTTCGACTGGATGTTCAAGCTTGACGGAGAGGTTGAGGGATTTAAAATATACCCTGGTGTAGGTCCGGAACTGTGGTTTGGGGATCAACTGGAAATTGGTGCCGCTGGAAATTTCGGTATGGAATACACCTTTGATTTTCCGTTGACCGTGGGGCTGGACTGGAGACCTTCGTTGATATTAACCGAAGGAGACTTTCTTACCAACAACTGGGGCATCACTGCCAGATTCAGTTTCGTTGGGGCCCGGTAAAAATTATTAAGGGAAAGAATATAAAGCCGCTTTTGCGGCTTTTTTATTTTAATGGGCAACCAACCACAAATAATCAGGGTCAATAGGGATGTAATCAGCGTGACAAATTTTATCAGGAATATTCCATTGAAATATATACTTTTGAAACAATTTTTAAATACACAACAAGATGAGGAATAGGAAAACTGGAGGTGTTAGGTATGCTCTATTTTTTGTGATGAGCTTTATTTTTTGCCTGAATGTCTCCGCACAAGAACACTCAGTGGCCAGAGAATGGAATGAACAATTGTTGCATGCTATCAGAAATGATTTTGCCAGGCCTACTGTTCATGCCAGAAATTTGTTTCATACTTCCATTGCATTATACGACTCCTGGGCTGCTTATGATGATAATGCCGAAACAGTTTTTCTTGGCAAGTCATTTGGTGGCTTTAATTGTCCATTCAGTGGTATTATAGCACCAGCGGATATTGAAGCAGCCAGGGAAGAAACCATGAGCTATGCCGCTTACAGGTTATTGCGACACAGATTTGCATTTTCCCCGGGTTCAGAAGAAACATTGACTTCAATCAATGAATTATTTGCAGAACTCGGATATGACGCAACATTTGATGCAACAAACTACCAGGAGACAAACGAACCCGCAGCACTAGGAAATTATCTTGCTGAAAAAATAATTGAGTTTGGATTTACAGATGGTTCAAACGAACAGTTTGAATATACTAACCAAATCTATCAGCCCGTAAATGATCCTCTGAAGCCCCATGAGCCAGGGAATCCGGACATGACTGACCCAAACCGTTGGCAACCATTAGCGCTGGAAACGTTCATCGATCAATCGGGTAATGAAATTCCTATAGCACCTGAGTTTCTAAGCCCTGAATGGGGTAGAGTGGTCGGTTTTGCATTGAATTCGAATGATCTTGATATCCATCAAAGAGACGGAGAAGATTGGTGGACCTATCATGACCCGGGGCAACCTCCTTATATTGATGATGAGAGCACCGAAGAAATGAATCCCTACAAATGGGGATTTGCATTGGTGGCTGTCTGGTCCAGTCACCTGGATCCATCTGATGGCGTGATGTGGGATATTTCTCCCAGGTCCATCGGGAAAGTACCAGATTTGCCCACTTCATTTGATGGACATTATGATTTTTATGATTTCTATGATGGGGGAGACCCAAGCATTGGACATGAATTAAATCCGGTTACCAACCAGCCTTACGAAACTCAATCAGTTCCTCGCGGCGATTACGGTAGGGTGTTGGCGGAATTCTGGGCAGACGGACCGGATTCAGAGACTCCTCCGGGACACTGGTTTACCATATTAAATTATGTGAGTGATCACCCAATGTGTACCAAACAATATAAGGGACAGGGTGAGCCTCTTGACGACCTGGAATGGGACGTAAAATCTTACCTTGCACTTGCAGGTGCTGTACATGATTGTGCCATTTCTGCATGGGGAGTGAAAGGATACTATGATTACCTGCGTCCTGTATCTGCAATCCGTTATATGGCTGACCAGGGGCAATGCACAGACCAGACACTACCATCATACGACCCAAGGGGAATTCCATTGATAGATGGCTATATTGAATTGGTGGAGGCAGGAGATCCTCTTGCCGGAGCATCCAATGAAAATGTAGGAAAAATCAAACTATATGCCTGGAAAGGTCCCGATTTCATTGCTGACCCAGATACTGACGAAGCAGGAGTGGGATGGATTTTAGCTGAAAACTGGTGGCCTTACCAACGACCAACATTTGTTACTCCTCCCTTCGCAGGCTATGTTTCCGGCCACTCTACATTTTCGAGGGCTGCAGCAGAAGTGCTTACAATGTTTACTGGAGATGAGTATTTCCCTGGAGGAATGGGAGAGTTTATTGCAAAGAAAAATGAATTCCTGGTATTTGAAGAAGGACCTAGTGTGGACGTAAAACTTCAATGGGCTACTTACAGAGACGCATCAGATCAAACCAGCTTATCCAGAATATGGGGTGGCATTCACCCACCGGCAGATGATATACCTGGTAGATTGATGGGCATTGAAATTGGTATAGATGCATTCGAAAAAGCTGATGAATACTTTAACCATACGGTTACATCCACCCCTACAGAAAAACCTGAACTTCTTGTTTTTCCCAATCCGGTAGCGTCTGGGGCAGATTTAACCATACATGTTAATGGCAATCAGTCTGCGTATGATGTGGAGATCATTGACCTGGAAGGCAAAGTAATGAGGAGGGAGTTGATCAGGAAACCAGCCACCCAATCATTCTTTACCATTAAAACATCCGGTGTCTCTGAAGGAATTTATACATTACGAATAAGCGCCAGAAATTATAATACTGTCCAGAAGTTTATCATTAACTAGCACTAAAACAAAGGGCCTGCAGAATCTAAATGATCCTGCGGGCTTTTTTGAACCTCTTGATCCAGTAATCGCTCATCAGATTGGACTCCATCACGCCTTTTGAGCTTGAAGCATGTATAAACATGACTTTATTTTCGTTGACCACCTCAGTAACTATTCCTGTATGCCAGTTTCTGCCACCGTCTTTGCCTTTAGTTTTAAATATCACCAGATCTCCCTCTTTAATGGCTGCTAATTCCACACTTTTACCAACTTTACCTTGTTCCTGGGCCGATCTGGGTAGCTTAATATTGACGCTGCTGTAAGCATTACAGACCAAACCGGAGCAATCGATCCCTTTTCTGGTGGTACCGCCCCATTTATAAGGAGTCCCTGAGTAGGCCCTGGCGGAGGCGATTACTTTTTCTATTTGAGAATTTCTGACTTTCTTTCCGGCGGCACATGATGAAAACAGAATGCTTAATGTAAGAGACAGACAAATAATATTAATAGCCTGCAGGAATTTATTTCTCATTGTACAATTCGATCTATATTAGCTACTTCAAAATAACGCAATAATCATTTAATAATGTGTGGCATTACGGGAATATTGGCATTTAATGAAATTGGGAGAATGCAACTCATTCATCTGGAAAATGCTACCCGGGCACTATCCAGGAGAGGACCGGATTTTCATCAGACTTACCTCGATAACATGGTGGGACTTGGGCACAGAAGGTTGTCTGTCATTGATACGTCTCCCGCAGCACATCAACCGATGCAGGATGAATCCGGTAGATACACCATCATTTTTAATGGAGAAATATATAATTACCTCGAACTGAAGCAACCACTTTTGCAAGCTGGAGTAAAGTTTAAGTCGGAATCGGACACTGAGGTATTGCTTAACCTGTATAAGCTCAAAGGAGAACAGTGTCTGCACGATCTTAATGGCTTTTTTGCATTTGCCATTTATGACAAGGAAGAGCAGTCCTTGTTTCTGGCGAGAGACAGGATGGGAATAAAGCCACTAATTTATTATCAGGATGAAGACAAGTTTCTGTTTGGTTCTGAAATGAAAGCGATGCTGGAATACGGAATCAGGAAGGAAATCAACTTCGATGCGCTGAGCATGTACCTGGAGCTCAATTACCTGCCAGCACCCTTTACAATGCTTCGTGGCATTAAGAAGCTAAGGCCTGGACACTCCATTACAATAAAAGGTAAATCTGTTAGAGAAACAGAATGGTACAAAGTCCCAGAGCCTGTTGCTGATGATGAATCGGCTTCCAGTTATGAATCGGCCAGCAAACAATTACAGGAGTTACTGGACAAAGCAGTTCAGCGCAGGTTAGTTGCGGATGTGCCCATAGGGGCGTTTTTGAGTGGAGGAATTGATTCATCAGTGATCACGGCATTGGCCTCAAGGCATGTGGATCAGCTTAATACTTTTAGCATAGGTTACAGAGATGATAAGTTTTTTGATGAAACCCATTACGCCAACCTGGTGTCAAAGAAGTTCAATACAAATCACACGGTCTTTTCTTTGACCCAGGACGACCTGATCAATCATCTGAATGAAATCGTGGATTATATCGATGACCCCTTTGCTGACTCGTCAGCAGTACCGGTTTATATACTAAGTAAGGAAACCAGAAAGCATGCAACAGTTGCACTTTCCGGGGATGGGGCTGATGAATTATTTTCCGGGTACAACAAACATGCGGCCTGGTTAAAGGCAACCAAAAAGAGCTTTAGCCATGAATTAATTAAAGCCGCTCGTCCATTGTGGTCCATACTGCCAAAATCCAGATCCGGGAAGGTAGGAAATATGATCAGGCAGTTGGAACGATTTAGTAAAATGCTAAGATTTGATGAGCGGGACAGGTATTGGTTTCTTGCTACTTTCCAACAATTAAATAGTAAAAACAACCCAATACTAAACAACACACAGGGAGAAGAGTACTCGCACATAAAGGAAAAGTATTTGAGTTACCTCAAGGGAACATCAATGAATCATTTTCTATGGGCGGATACGCATCTGGTGTTACCAAACGACATGCTGACAAAAGTCGATTTGATGAGCATGGCTAACAAATTGGAAGTAAGGGTGCCTTTTTTGGATCATGAGGTAGTAGAGTTTGCAAATAAACTACCCTCAAATTATAAAATTAATAATCAGATCAGGAAAAGGATCTTGCAGGAAACCTATAAGGAAATCTTACCAACGGAATTGTTTAATCGTCCGAAAAAGGGATTTGAAGTGCCCTTGCTGAGTTGGTTTAGAAACCAGCTAAAGGCTGAATTGGAAACAACACTTTTTAATAGAACCTATCTCGAAGATCAGGGAATTTTCAACAGCACTAAAATCATGCAGCTTCGAAAAAAATTGTACTCCTTCAACCCGGGAGATAGCCACGCCCAGGTATGGGCCCTGTATGTTTTTCAAAAATGGTACAGAAGATATATGGTTGATTAGTCCACGAATTTGCTCAACAAAAAAAGCGGATTAAAAAATCCGCTTTTTCTATTCATCAACCATCTGTCTTTAAGGTCACCGGGCGGTGACCGTATACAAATATATAAATATTCTAATAAAAGCCAAAAATCATGGCCTAAAATTTTTTGGAGTTTAGCTTGTCATTTATTTCCTCATCACGCAAAACAGGTCGAGGTTGTCTTCAGCCTGTTCTCGAAGGAAATAATCATCATGCCTGATGCTTGCAACCAGACTGTTATCCTGTGTGTTTAGTTTATTCCGGTTTCTTCTATTCAAAAGATCATATGGTATCCTGAGAATCGGGGCGGGGAGAAGGTATTGTAAGTTAAATATATCAAAGCGCATGATTTTTTGAACAGCCGCTTTATTCTGTTCATAATAGGTCATTACCCTATCGTTACCTGCAACTCCTTTCATTTCCACTTCTTTGAAAATATTTGAGGCCATTTCTTTCAATTGATCGCCTGTGTATTCCCTGATGTGCCATGGATTTCTGGATAAAGTCATCTTTATATTAGGAGTCGTAATGATTGCAACTCCTCCTGGCTTAAGTACCCTGTGTATCTCTTCCAGAAACTGGACATCCTTTTTAACGTGTTCAATGACCTGAAAGCTCACCACTGAATCGAAGGTATTGTCTTCAAAATTCAATGGAGGAAAAACTCCTTGTCTGAAGTCGACCTCCGGATGTTTATGCTTTAAATTATCGATGACTTCATGAATTTTATCAATCGCAGTGTATTCTTCTGCCAGGGGAGCCAGCAGGTCTACGCCTCTTCCTTCTCCGCATCCAAGCTCCAGCAGTTTTCCAGACACATAAGGTTTTGCAGCGTAGTATGCCATGAGCAACCTTTGGTGGATCGGGTTGTCTGAAAGTATTTTATCTGAAGCGATCTCTGTCGTGTATACAGCCATTTGAATAAAATTCTGAAATTGTCGCACAAAACTATACTATTCTGTGCTTACTGAGTATTTGAAACACATAATTTCCGCCAATGCATATACATTTGCACTATGAATTTTAAAAGCAGGCACCAACGTGAACCCAAAAGGGATCAGGCAGACATGATTTTTGGGATAAGAGCAGTGATAGAGGCAGTGAAGTCCGGCAAAACCATTGAAAGACTTCTCACGCAAAAGGGATTAAAGAATGCATTGATGTCTGAGTTGTTCCAGGTAATCAATGAAGCCGGCATACAAAATACTCCTGTTCCGATAGAGAAGTTAAACAGGGTAACAAGAAAAAACCATCAGGGTGCCATTGCTTACATTTCACCTATAGCTTATGCTAACGTTGATAACATCATTATGAACTGCTTCGAGAAGGGGGAAGATCCCTTGCTGCTGATCCTGGATAGAATTACTGATGTGAGAAATTTTGGCGCCATTGCCAGAACCGCTGAATCTGCCGGAGTTCATGCCATAGTGATTCCTACTAAAGGAGCGGCCCAAATTGGAAGTGATGCCATGAAAACCTCGGCCGGAGCTCTAAACTACCTGCCGGTATGCAAGGAACCTAACCTGAAGGATACCATCTTGAGATTGAAGGACAGTGGCATCAAAGTGCTTGCCTGCTCTGAAAAAGCGGATAAATTTTATCATCAGGAAGATTTATCTGGTCCGGTTGCAATCATCATGGGATCTGAAGAGGATGGCGTTTCAGAGGCCTACTGGAAGTTATGCGATGGGGCCGTTAAGATACCGATGAAAGGTAAAATTGATTCGCTCAATGTCTCGGTGGCCACCGCCATTATAACTTATGAAGTTGTCAGGCAAAGGGACTAGACTAAGCTATTCCCTTTTTTCTCTTTTACATCAGCAACAAACTCCCGGAATTTGGACTCTGCGTCTTTTTTGCAGATCAACAGAACATCTTCAAAATCAGCGATAAGGTAGCCTTCAAGATCCTGAGCAATTATTAATCTGCCTGTTTCACTTTTGATGAAATTGTTTTTACTGTTGTATAAAATCGTATCTCCTTCAATTACATTCTTATTTTCATCTGCATCCTTGATTTCATGCAGTGAACTCCAGCTTCCTAAGTCCGACCATCCAAAATCACCCAACACTACATAAACGTTATTGGCTTTTTCCATTACTCCATAGTCGATGGAGACACTTTTGGATTGAGCGTAAGCACCAGCAATAAAAGCTTTTTCATCATCGCTATAGAATTTCCCAGCTCCTTCTTCAAAAATGAGGGCCAGATCAGGCATGTTAAATTTAAATGCTTCAACAATTGCCCGGATTGACCAGACAAAAATTCCGGCATTCCATACAAAGTCTCCACTGGCCAGGAATGATCTTGCTAGCTCCAATTCAGGTTTTTCAGTAAACGTCTTTACCTTCTTCACATCTTCATCGCCATCTACGTACTGGATGTATCCATACCCGGTCTCCGGTCTATTGGGCTGGATTCCTACTGTGATCAATTTGTCATCGGCTTCTGCTGCGGTACAAGCGTCAAGGATTACTTTATTAAACTTGTCTTCACCAAATATGGTATGATCTGAGGGCGTTACCACCATTACCCCATTGGGGTCTTTTTCCATGATTTTATATGCCGCATAGGCGATGCATGGAGCAGTGTTTCTTTTGACAGGCTCCAGCAGTATTTGATCCTGCTTCAGGTCAGGTAGCTGTTCTGCTACAAGCTGTCCATAATCTTCATTGGTTACTACAAGGATATTTTCCTTCCCTGTGATTGCAAGAAACCTGTCATAGGTGAGTTGTAAGAGACTTTTACCAGTTCCCAGCACATCCAGAAATTGCTTGGGCCTGCTGGTTCTGCTAAATGGCCAAAATCTGGATCCTATTCCCCCCGCCATGATCACTACATAAATATTCTTACTCATGTCTCTTAATACTTGTTAAGGATTTTTTATTGTAAATAGCGCTCAAATATAACTTACTTTATTGATTGACCGTAATCATACGGGGTTTTATCAACCATCATTCATGAAAACAGTTAACTGGTAATATTGAACAGAAATAAATTAAAATTCATTAAATTCATGTAATCATTTCTATATGAATTGATGATTAGAACTTACATCGTGGACTAGGAACTATGTTACTAAATGAGGAGGCACAACTAAAGGAGAAGCTGAAAGAAGTTTTTGGCTACAATCAATTTCGGGGAAATCAGGAAACGATCATTCACAATGTTCTGGAAGGGAACAACACTTTCGTAATCATGCCTACTGGAGCAGGTAAATCTCTTTGTTACCAATTGCCTGCAGTAACGAAAGATGGAACAGCCATCGTTATTTCACCCTTAATTGCATTAATGAAAAACCAGGTGGATCAGATGAATGCTGTTGGTATCAATGCCCAGTTCCTCAACTCCACACTATCCAAAGGTGAAATTACACGGGTGAAGAAGGCAACCCTTGCCGGTGAGGTGAAACTCCTCTATGTGGCACCAGAATCGCTCACCAAAGAAGAAAATATTGATTTCCTGAAAAAGGCACAGATATCATTTGTAGCAATCGATGAGGCCCACTGTATTTCGGAATGGGGACATGACTTCAGGCCAGAGTACAGGAGAATAAAAGGGATACTTGCGCAGATAGGTTCAATTCCGATCATCGCCCTGACTGCAACAGCAACACCCAAAGTGCAGCTGGATATACAGAAGAACCTACAAATGGAGGATGCCGATTTGTTTAAGTCTTCCTTCAACAGAACAAATTTATACTACGAAGTAAGGCAAAAACAACAAGCCAAAAAGCAACTGATCAAATTTGTAAAGGAGCAAAAAGGAAAAGCTGGAATCATCTACTGCCTGAGTAGAAAAAAGGTGGAAGAGATTGCTGAGCTGCTCCGTGTCAATGATGTAAAAGCAGCACCTTATCATGCAGGCCTGGAGAGTGGTGTCAGGATGAAAAATCAGGATGACTTCCTTAATGAAGAGCTGGATGTTATCGTGGCGACTATTGCGTTTGGTATGGGAATAGATAAACCTGATGTGAGGTTTGTGGTCCATTATGATGCTCCCAAGTCCATCGAAGGATACTATCAGGAAACAGGGCGAGCCGGACGTGACGGTCTGGAAGGAAAATGTGTCATGTTCTATTCCTACAATGACATCATCAAACTGGAAAAATTCAATAAAGACAAACCTGTCTCTGAGCGGGAAAATGCCAAATTTCTATTAGAAGAGGTGGCAAGTTATGCTGAGTCTTCAGTATGTCGCAGGAAGCAATTATTACACTACTTTGGCGAAGAATTCGAGTCGGATAATTGTGGCATGTGTGATAACTGCGTCCACCCTAAGGAGAAATTTGATGGTACGGAGTATATCAAAACAGTCATTAAAGCTGTAAAACAGACCGATGAGAGGTTCCCTCTGCAGCACATTATTGGCGTAATTACAGGGAAATCGTTGCAGCATATCAAAAGCTATGGTCACGACAAGCTGGAAGTTTTTGGAAGTGGGAAAGAGGAGTCTGAAGGATTCTGGAAAACCGTGCTTAGACAAACATTGCTTAATGAGTTTATAGAAAAAGACATTGAAAACATTGGAGTGTTCAAGGTCACAGAGAAGGGGATCAATTACCTGATTGATAGCTATCCTGTTGAGTTATCGAGAGACCATGAGTTTGAAACCAGTGAAGATGAGGAGGAATCAGAACGGGCACCTGTCAATATCAAATCTTATGATCCGGTATTGTTTGACATGCTTAAGGCGCTCCGAAAGGAAGTGGCGAAGAAAAAAGACCTTCCTCCATATGTGATTTTTCAGGATCCTTCGCTTGAAGAAATGGCGACTGTGTATCCTACCACAAAACAGGAGCTTGCACAGGTCAATGGTGTAGGTATGGGAAAAGTGACCAAATTTGGAAAGGAATTCCTGGAACTGATCTCAAAATATGTTGATGAAAATGACATCATTACTGCATCTGATGTGGTAATCAAATCCGCTGGCAAGAAATCATTACTTAAAATTTCCATCATTCAGCAAATTGATCGAATGATCGACCTTGAAGAAATAGCAGAATCCAAAGGAATTAAAGTAGAGGAAGTCATTAGTGAGATAGAAAACATCTGTTACAGCGGCACCAAACTCAATCTCGACTATTACATAGACCATGTATTGGATGATGAAAAACAAGATGACATCTACGACTACTTTCTAAATGCCGAAACGGACGATATTGAGGAGGCTATGGAAGAGTTGGGAGAAGACTACTCAGAGGATGAAGTCAGGTTGATGCGGATTAAATTTATGTCCGAGTACGCAAATTAAAAGGTATTATCATAATTTTGGCACCTCATCGAAAACATCGGTGAGGTTTTTTTATTGCTGAAGAATCCTAATCGATTTTGAGGTATCCATATCAATCGCATTAAAATGAATATTTTAGTTCTAGGTTCAGGAGGCAGAGAACATGCTATTTCCTGGAAGATCAAGCAAAGCCCAAAATGTGATCACCTTTATGTTGCACCTGGCAATGCCGGTACACACAACATAGCAGAAAATATAGCCATCGATATCAAAGATTTCGAGGCTGTAAAAAAGGTTGTGTTGGAGAAAGACATCCACCTTGTGGTGGTGGGGCCAGAAGAGCCGTTGGTGTTGGGCATTGTTGATTTTTTCAAAAATGACCCGGAACTAAGCGGTGTTAAAATCATTGGGCCTGATCAGCAGGGTGCGCAATTGGAAGGCAGCAAAGACTTTGCAAAGGACTTCATGTTCAAATACAATATTCCCACTGCACAATCCAGAACATTTACCAAAGAAAATTACGAAGAAGGCATCAAATTTCTTGAGGAAGCAGATGGACCATACGTCCTGAAAGCTGATGGCTTAGCAGCAGGGAAAGGAGTGATCATTACTTCAGATAAGGAAGAAGCCCAGGTTACTCTTCGGGAGATGTTATTGGATTCTAAATTTGGTGATGCCAGCAGCAAGGTGGTCATTGAAGAATTTTTGAGTGGAATTGAATTGTCGGTATTCATTCTGATGGATGGAGAAAACTATGTGATGCTTCCTGAAGCGAAAGATTACAAAAGAATTGGAGAGGGAGATACCGGACCAAATACCGGAGGCATGGGAGCTGTATCACCAGTAGCAATTGCAGACAAATCATTCATGCAAAAGGTGAAAACCCAAATCGTTGACCGAACTGTTGAAGGGTTAAAAAAAGAAGGGGTACACTACACAGGTTTTATCTTTTTTGGGCTGATCAATGTAGAGGATAATCCCTATGTGATTGAGTATAATGTAAGAATGGGTGATCCTGAGACAGAGGTAGTTATGCCAAGGATAAAATCAGATCTGGTTGACTTGCTAAATGCTGCCGGAGAAGGCACCCTGGGAGAACAGAAAATTGAGATTCATCCATACTATTCAACAACTGTAATGGCCGTTTCGGGAGGGTATCCTGGCGCCTATGAGAAAGGTAAACTGATCAAGGGTTTGAATAAGCTCGATGGAATTATTCCATTTCATGCAGGCACCAGACTGACGGACTCCAATGATGTGGTGACAAACGGAGGAAGGGTCATTGCTTTTTCTTCTTTAGGAAAGAATTTGGGAGAGGCCCTCATGAAATCATACAAAGCCCTGGAAAATGTGGAGTGGGATGGTATTTACTACAGAAAAGATATCGGAAAGGACCTGATTTCACTCAGCATGTAAGAAGGTAACTACCATTCATCAAAGTAGATTTCATCTCATGCCTGCTAATCCATAATTTTAACTTATTTTTAAAAATTAAATTCCGGTTGTGATGTTTCAACCGGTTTGGACATTGAAGGATAACAGATAATTGGATGGGATGCAGTACTTGTAGTTCGGTAAGGAAAGAAGATGGATCTGTTGCAGGTTGCAGGAATAACGGTGGTTGTTCCTCCGGCGGATGTAATAAAATGAATGTTTTCGACTGGTTGTCCAACATGGATATACCAGCTGCCAATAGATTCGATATAGTGGAAGTGGCCTTCAAAAACGGCCGTAAAGACTTCTTTCGAAACTCCAAAGACCTGGAACTGATAGTCGGAGAACCTGTGGTGGTTGATGTGCCAAATGGTCATCATATTGGCTATGTTTCGCTTACTGGGGAACTTGTTCGGCTTCAGATGAAGAAGAAACAGGTTGAAGACAATGATGAAATCAGATCTATCTATAGAATAGCAACCGCAAAGGACCTTGAAAAGCTAGAGAAAGTCAAAAATCGTGAAATGCCTACGCTTTATAAAACCCGGCAAATCATTGATGACCTGAAGCTTGACATGAAACTCACGGATATTGAGTATCAGGCTGATAACACCAAGGCTACCTTCTATTACTCAGCAGATGATCGTGTAGACTTCAGGGAACTGATCAAGTTATTGGCAGCAGAATTCCATATTCGGGTGGAAATGAGGCAGATTAGCCTTAGGCAGGAAGCTGGCAGACTGGGAGGCATTGGATCCTGTGGAAGAGAATTGTGTTGTAGTACATGGTTGTCAGATTTTAAAAGTGTATCTACTGCGGCTGCCCGATATCAGAATTTGTCACTTAATCCGAGTAAGCTTTCTGGACAGTGTGGGAGACTTAAGTGTTGCCTCAACTACGAATTAGATACTTACATGGATGCCCTGAAGGATATTCCAGAAGTGGATAAACCTTTGCTGACAGAAAAAGGAGAGGCTACCCTGCAGAAAACTGATATCTTCCGCAGAATAATGTGGTTTGGTTATGCCAATGAAAACACGTGGCATCCAGTGGATGTGGACCGGGTCGCGGAGATTCAGAAACTGAATGAGGAAGGCATAAAGCCAGCAACCTTAACAGAGGATCAATTGGCAGAAGAGGCGCTGGAATTGTCAGGAATTAATAGTGATCTTGACCGATTGGATAAAAAATATAAGTCCAGGAACAAGCGCAAAAAGAGAAATAAAAACCGTAAGAAGCCTGACGGCAATAAGCCAAAGCAAAACAAAGGGCAACAGCAAGCATCCGAACAGAAAAGCGGGGGACAGGATCACCCCAAAAACAAGGGAAGAAATCAGCAGGGAAAAAGAAAAAAAGGCGGTAATCAACCAAACAATAAAAAGAAAAATGCCAATAAAAACCGTTCGCAAAACAAGCAGAAGAATAATTCTTAATATTTATCCTGCATTATTGTTGGTTGCGGGAGTTTTAATAATCGGTGGATGCAGTGATCAAAACAGGCTTTTTGAAGACTACAGCAATGTGTCTGAGCAGGGGTGGCATCAGGATTCCATTGTGCAATTTTCTTTTGAGGTCCCCCAGGTAGAAGAACAGTTTGATATCAGTGTCACCTTGAGAAATCGGCTGACATATCCTTACACCAATCTTTATGTAGAATACAGATTGCTGAATGCTGAAGGCAACCAGGTGTCGCGGGAACTGGAGGAAGTGATTTTATTTGACCCTAAAACGGGAAAACCCCTGGGAAGTGGAATGAGTGATGTATTTGACCATGAACACCTGATGCTGCAAGACTTCAATTTTCCCAATGCCGGAACCTACACCATACAGTTTCAGCAATACATGAGAATGGAAATGCTGCCTGATATCATTTCGGTAGGAGTAAGTGTTGTTGAGTCCAGCTAGGAATGATTAGGGCTCGGTAGAATTAATGAATCGTGTGAGTTTTTCGATAACAGTCTCCTTTTCCATCCAGAATTCTCTCGAAAAGAACTGACGAAACCTCCAACCTTTTTTCTGGAAAAGAAATGGTTTGTAGATGTGAGGGTCTTTGATGGAGATGCTTTCGAAATACAGGCTGTCATCAGTTAGAATTAGTCCCCGGTAGTCACCACTATTCATAATGGTCAGGTCGGCAAACGGAAGCTTTTCTTGCAGCGAAGTTTGTTTCGAATTGATCAGGTTAATGGATTGGAAGTGATCTTTCAGATACCAAGTAGCTTCATGTTGTTCATGCGGTTGTACCTGAGGTTCGTATTGGCCCTCTGATACTCTGTAGGCGTATTCCAGGTATTTCTTGAGCAATTTCGGTCCAGCATTCTTCGACTCTTCTACACTCAATTGATTGGGTAAGATGCTGGACACAATGTGAATTTTTTCTTTGGCCCTGGTGATCGCTACATTCAGTCGGTTTTCTCCGCCTTCCACATTGAGGGAACCAAATTTCATGTTCATCCTGCCACTCTTATCAGGGGCGTATGCGGTGGAAAAAACAATGATGTCACGTTCATCACCCTGAACATTTTCGATGTTTTTGACAAACAGACCTTCAGGCCAAAGGATTTTCCTTGCTACCCCGTATTCTTCCATCTGGTCAAGTATGTAACCCTGCTGAGCTGCGTTGAAAGTCACTATTCCAATTGACTTGCCAGTTTGCTTTTCCAACAGTGAAGCCACCAGCCTTACAGTTTCATCACCCTCCTCTCTGTTAATATTGTTTTCCCAGACACCATTTACTTTATGGTACCTTATGGAAGGTTCTTTGTCATTAATTTTTGAATAAGATGGAAGCAAATTAAGCTTTCCACCATAAAACTGTCGGTTTGAAAAGTCGATGAGGGCCAGACTTTGTGATCGGTAATGTCCCTTCAACTGAACCTGCATCAGGTGCTTTTTGGCAAGATTGAGCAGTGAATCGATTTCCAACTCAGGGATGTCTTCATCATTATCATCTTCCCATCGGACCTTATAGATATCCAATGGTTGCAGTTGTTTGTCATCACCAGCAATAACAATCTGTTTGGCGCGGTACATTGCTGGAAGCCCTTTCTCCGCAAAACACTGGGAAGCTTCATCGAATATGACCACATCAAAAGATTCCTTCATTGGAAAAATGGCAGAAGCAGATTCTGGTGACGCCATCCAGCAGGGAATCAGGTCATACAGCTCTTCTTCAAACGAAGTGATCAGTTTTCGCATGGGCCAGATCCTTCTTTTTTTAGTAACCTGATGCAGTAAATCCCGGTAAGTTACCAGATTGTTGAGGCGATTGTATTCCAGGTTTTGGTAGGTCCGCTCTCTGGCTTTAAGTAACAAAATATCGTTGCTGACTTCCATCTTGTCGATTACCGCATTTTGTAATTCCTTTTCCAGCTTCTCAAACTTTAGAGAAGATACTGCTCTCAATACCGGATATTTTGTTTCAATGTGATCAATCCAGGCAAGTCTAAGGCTATTTTGAAACAGGATCATGATCTCTTCCTTGTCGTTCGTAGTGACCTGCTCCAACAGCTTTTCAAGTACCTTCTCCTCTACGGTAGAGAGGTTTTCTTTGATCTTATCAAATTCACAGATGGACTCAAATTCCTTATTGAGGGAATCCAGCATTCTGGTGGCAATCTGTTCTTTTTTAGCAATTTGATCAATTTGACTAGGATTCAGATACACCTCCCATTGTGCTTTTTTTATTGGGAGGTCATCCAGGATTTTTAGGGTCTGCCGGATTTTTTCAGATAATTCTTCATAGTTGTGGTGTTTTACCGAAATGAAGTCCTTCAGATTCCTGACAGATACAAACAGGTCCCTCGATTGCATGGCCAGTTTTTGGTAATAAAACCAGTTTTGAACGTCTATTTTCCGCATACTCCCCGGTAACTCCGGAAGCCATTTGGTAGCTTTTAACTCGGAAAATATGTGCTCCAGGTTGAGTCTGTTGTCAATTTTTTCGATGAGTGTATTGAAGCCCTGTTTAGTACTTTTCAGGTCATTGGCGACAAGTACTCGGGTCATAAAGATTTTGTCTTTGCTGAAAAATTTCCAACTGAACCAACTGATAAAACTTCTCCTGGCTTTAATTCCACGATTAAGTACTTCCTGAAACCTCCCAAGCTCAGATGATTGCAATGACATTTCAGGCCCAAAACCTTTGTAGCCCTGCATCAGGGTTCGTTCCATATTACTCAACCATTGAGGGTCCCCTTCCACGTCCGATTCCACCATGTGAGAGAAGCTGGCATAAACCTTTGGATCAGAAAGGATATTGAGAAGTTCGGTAAGTTCTTCCTTTCTCGATATGATGTAGCCGGCAGTCTCAAGGTCAATCGTATTATCGAGCAGTGATTTGATTTTCTCACCAAGCTTGTCCTGATATACAGGGATTTCTCTTATGATGTCTTTGATCTTACCAAAATCAGTGATGGTATGATTGGCAAATGATTTTCTGTTTGACCAGGGGTGACTTTCCTTTTCGAATAACTTACTGTAATCCAGGTAGTCTGATAATTTTTTCTCAGTTTCTTTTAGCTGATTAAAGTCAAGGTACCTGTATTCCTGGCGTATATCAACAAAAGGCTCGTGTGGATTAGAGGTCAGGTATAATTCTTTTATCGATTTTCCACATTCGGACTCATCAAACAACGCAAACTTGAACTCTTCCAGCTCTTCCGTAATTTGATCTATCGTTCTGCTCGATTGAAGAAATTTCCTCTCCAACTGGATAGAATCGAGCGTGTTATTTTTCTGCTGGTATTCATTAACCCGCTCAATCTGAGAAGCTATCTGCTCATAAATGGTTTTGCGATCGTTTTTGAAATCATGCATCAGGCCCACAAAATCCTGCAGATCTTTTTCTGACAACCGCTCATACACCACATCAAGGGCAGCCTTTTTTTGGCTGACCAGCAAGATACTTTTGCCACGAGCCATGAAGTCTGAAATGATGTTACAAATCAGCTGAGATTTTCCGGTACCAGGAGGTCCTTGTACAATGATAGACTTTCCTTGTTTAATCGCTTTGAGGGCGTTCTCCTGATAGGCATCCAGGTCGAACGGTGTAAATGTCAATTCTTCCTTTACCGTTTTTACAAAAGAAAAATTGTATTCTTCATTTTCCTTGGACTCTTTACTCACAAAGAGTTCTGAGATCTCACTGAACTCATCCTTTTCGATCATGTGGACATAATCCGGTACCAGGTATGAGCCAGCTTGCGGAAAAATACCCAATACAGCTTCCGGATGAAGTTTCAACTGGCCATCAGATTCAAGGTTCTCAAAATCCTGTTTTCTGAAGTTGTCAAATGAATGAAGCTCATCCATGAAGTTTTCCTGGTTGAAATTGATTTCGACACTACTGTTTTTGAGCAATTCATACAACTCTGTCCGGAATACAGTAGAATCATTGTCAAAATCATCAAATACTTTATCCAGCAGCTCTTCATCAGGAGTTGTTTGGTTAAAGTAGGAATAAGCCAGCAGGAATGTTTTATTAAGCGTGAGGTTAACGTTCTTTCGCAATTTCAAATACCATACATTATCCGAAAGCTGCAGCTCTACCGGGAAAAAGATTAGTGGACACCTTACCGGAGTACCCTCACTGAATTTTCCCCGTACAAAGGGCCAGCCTACAAACAGGTCTTTGGCACCTCTCTCTTCGAAAATAAATTTCTCAATTCGGTCAATCTTTTTAAGTCTTCTGCTGAGCTGGTTACTTTTTTCGTCGTGGGTATCTACCATCCTGGCCACAGGGATCTTAG
This sequence comes from Cyclobacteriaceae bacterium, assembly GCA_965243755.1. Classification (GTDB taxonomy): domain Bacteria; phylum Bacteroidota; class Bacteroidia; order Cytophagales; family Cyclobacteriaceae; genus JANSWY01. The sequence goes on along the minus strand of CBDEVW010000003.1, from coordinate 1,963,487 downwards.
ATTTCTTGGCAATCAGGTCCCTGATGATATCAAACGAAGGCTGATTATGGGCAAAATCCAGGTCATGGAGGTCAATGAACTGATCACTGATGAGTCTTAGCAATAATAATGATCTGTTGTTGCCGGATAGGTTAGTTAATCTCCTTAGGTATGATTCAAGAATTTTTTGCACAGGCTAAAGATATCTTCTATAATGTTTATTCGAAAGCTATGTACGGTTGTATTTTAGTTAACAGGCTGTCATTCATAATGGCAATACTATTTAGATCATCTACAGAGTTGAAATTGCCATGGTGCTTTCTGAAATTCACAATGGCCCGTGCCAGGTTATAATTGATGTACGGATGCTTCGCAAGAAGTTCAACCGAGTCTATATTGATATTTACTTTGTTCGGGGATTGCTCAATGACAAAAGACTCCAGCATCCGATCAATCACTTCAGGTTTTAACCCATAGACCTCAGAAAGTTGATCGGTGGTATGATATCCTCCCAGTTTATCCCGGTACTTAACAATTCTTTCACTGAGTACCTTGCCAATTCCTCTTACCTTTTTCAGCTCTTCTGCACTTGCCTGGTTGATATCGATCTTTACTGGAGTGACTAACTGTTTGGGGATTTCCACATTGACCAATGTCTGCTCATGTATTGCTTTCTCTGGTGTTTTCAATGAGATGTACGGCCAAAGTTCCTGTACTCTTTCTCTTGAAATTCCATAAATTTTCAAAAGGTCTTCCTTTTGTCTGAAGGTACCATTGGCTTCCAAAAACCGACTCCAGTTGGATGCAGTTTTTTCGGAAAATCCAAGAGACTTTATTTCCTCATATGAAATTTGGTTGGGATCAAAATGAAATGTTTTTATTTCAGGTTCATAGTATTTTTTGGTGAACACGACAGGCTGTGTTTTTTCACGAAGCGTGATTTCTGCCTTCCATTCTTCCAATTCTCTTTGGCTTAGCTCCAAATCCAGATCTTCCTGAAAATAATTTTTGATGACATAAAGCAGCCCTATAGATAAAAACATCGTTGGGATTAATAACAAAACACCATTGGACTCAGCTTTTGAGAACCCAAAATGGTTTCGTAGATGGGAAAGTATGACTTTTATCATGTCGTAAGACTCGGTGATGTACTATAAATGGTTCTGAATCAGATAATTGCAGTTATTTAGAATTATTCTAAATTATAAAGAACTAACAAACATCAGGCACAAGTTAATACTTTGGAATTTATTTTTGCAAGACTATACAGTTACCTATGCATATTACTTTTAAGTCAGTCGCCCTTTCATACAAGAATACACCTCTTGAAATCAGAGAGCAGATCGCTTATGACGAGTCATCGGCAAAACGATTATTGAATGATTTAAGAGATATTTTGGGTTTGCAGGAAGCAATGGTTCTATCCACCTGCAACAGGACCGAAATATATTATTCCAGCAAGGAGTCCAGATTTGATGAAATTGTAAAGGTCATCAGAAGTGAGCGTGGGCTGGAGGGTGACGTGACCAATTACTTTGAGGCGTTGGATGACCATCATCAGGCAGTAAAGCATTTGTTTTATGTAGCGATGGGTCTGGAAGCACAGGTAGTCGGAGACATGCAGATTACCAATCAGGTAAAGCAGGCGTATCAATGGAGCGCTGATGAAAATATGGCTGGACCGTTTTTGCATCGGTTAATGCATACCATCTTTTTCAGCAATAAACGTGTTGTTCAGGAAACTCCTTTCCGGGATGGAGCGGCGTCTGTTTCTTATGCCGCTATTGATTTGGTAAAAGACCTCACCAGGGAATTTCAGGAGCCGAAAGTTTTGGTATTGGGATTGGGAGAAATAGGAATTGATGTGGTGCGTAATTTACATGAGCATACCTCATGTGAAGTAACCATTTCCAACAGGACACTCTCCAAAGCTATAGAATTAGCTGAGGAATTTGGATATGCCACCATGCCATTTGAAGAATTCTCAGACAGACTTCAGGAATTTGATGTGATCATCAGTTCGGTAAGGAAGGTTGAGCCAATAATTAATCAAAAGACATTACAAGGGATTGAGATCCTGAGTCATAAATTCTTTATAGACCTATCAGTGCCCCGAAGTATCGCAACTGATATTGAGCAGGTACATGGTGCATTGCTTTACAACATTGATGATATTCATGATAAAGCAAACGCTGCATTAGATGCACGGAAGAAATCAATTCCAGCAGTGGAGGGAATCATCCAGGAATCAATTGCGGAATTCAATAATTGGGCACGGGAGACAGAAGTATCACCTACAATCCAAAAGCTGAAAAATGCACTTGAGGAAATTCGAAAGTCGGAACTTGCAAAGCACATGAAAAATATCTCTCCGGAGCAGGAGGAGATGTTGGAAGTAGTTACCAAAGGTATGCTACAAAAAATTATCAAGTTGCCCGTACTACAACTCAAAGCTGCATGTAAAAGAGGTGAAGCCGAAACACTTATTGATGTTTTGAATAATTTATTTGACCTTGAAAGTCAGCCACAAAAAAAGTGATTAAGTTACCAGCTTGAAATCACGAATTCCTTTTTTACTCTTATTTACACTACTTGCCGGTATTCCAGCATGGGGCAACCAGTATCATTTTTTTGAAGAGAATGGAAAGGTTGGCCTTAAGAATGATGTGGGGGAAATAGTGCTGCCGGCAAATTTTGAAAATTTGGGTTGGACCGATGGCCATACACATCCGGTTGGTGGGGTCATTGGTTATAAAAAAAACAATGGTTGGGGTTTAGTATCCCTGAAGAACAAATATCTCACAGCTGCCAATTACCATGACCTGTACCCTGTGGAGGAGAAATTTGTCCTGGCTTCCCGCATGGGAAAGTTCAGTAACCATCTGCTATTTGGCATTCTTGACTTTGATGGCACTGCTAAAGTAAGCTTCAGGTACCAGTCCATCACACCAATCAAAAACGACCTGTTGTTGGTGATTGAAAAAACTGGTGGGTTGTTCAAGACCGGCATTATCTCAGAGAAGGATATTCCTGTACTACCAGTGGAGTTCCGTGATTTGACATTTGATGAACGTGGCTACATTGTTGTCAGAACATTTGGAGATAAAGTAGGATTGTTTTCTCTAGGTGGAAAAGAATTAATTGCTCCAAAATTCAACAACATCACCTTTCCCTTCCCAGGTTATGCCATGGTTGATTTACATGGAAACAAAGGGTTATATGATCTCAGCGGAAACATTGTAGAACAGGTACAATACAAAGACATTATCCTGACGGAATCAGGTGAAAGGCAGCCTATACCATTTCATTCCTGGGACCTCAAGGATCAGGAAAATGTTACCATTGCAACATTTAGCTCAGATTCTATCAATCCTGTTAGTGAAGACTTGTATCTGGTTTATCGCAATGGAATTGGTTTACTTGAAAATGTATCTTCCGATCATGTATTCTCATTCGAAAACCAGGAGATTGTTCATCTGAATGATCGTTTCCTGATCACAAGAGGAGACAAAGATTATCAGTTATTTAAATGGAATGGCGAACCATTTCTGGAAGGAAATTACGATTCTGTAGCTTTTGATGGTGAGTACCTGTTTGTAAAGTCTTTTAGAAAGGAGAATCCATGGGATATCTACAGTAAGTATGGGAGCAAGATTTCCAAATTTGGATATGAGCGTGTGAGGGCTTCATCTGAAGGATATATTCCGGTAATGAGAAGCGGATATTGGGGTGTGATCGATTTTAGCGGCGAAATTGTATTACGCTGCAAGTTTGATTCGGTGAGAGATTATACTAATAAGAGAGTACTCCTGAAATTTCATGATACATGGGGGTTAGCTGATAATTTTGGAGAATGGGTGATTCTTCCATTTGAAGATTCACTGAAGAAAATTGGGGATAGCACCTACATTAGCATCAAAGGGAGACACATCAAGCTATTTGATTGGAATGGCCGACTGTTGAATAGGACCACAGAAGTTGTGGAGATCCGGGATTTTGGAATTCTGATCAAGGATGATACCGCTAAAGTTGGCTACATGAATTTCTCTGGAGAGCTGATTACTGCGGTTGCTTATGATGAAATTAAGCCTATATACGGATCGGACCTGATATATGCGCGAATTGGAAACTACATAGGGATTTTGGATAGAAGTGGCCAGGTTGTAATTCCGATGCAGGAACATTATCAGGATATTATTGGGATTAGCCATGCTTATATAGGCATCAAAAAGGATGATAAATTTGGGTTTATAGATCAACGAGGGCTGCTTAGGATATCCAACAGATACGATTCTGTTATGCTTTTTGCAGATAGTCTGGCAGCAGTTCAAATCAATGGTGGATGGGGATTTGTGGACATGTGGGAGCGTCTGGTGGTTCAACCCAATTATGATGAGGTTGGCTACTACATTTCGGGAGTTTGTATTGTAAACTATCAGGGGAAATATGGACTGATTGACAAGGAAGCAAATGTGCTGATAGACTACAAATATGATAAAATAGAGAGAACACCTTTTGGACATTTTATCGTTTATGAAGGCGAAAAAGCTGGATTGGTCAATCAGCTGGGGCAATTAATTGTATATCCCAAATTCGATCACATCATTGATCTTGAAAATGAACAATTACTGGTCAATAGTAATGGAAAGTGGGGGGTAATGAAAAATGATGGAAATTATCTCATTCCTACACTATTCAAGTCAGTGATCTATGATGAAGTAAACAACAGGTTTATTACTCGAAAAGATTAGTTTAAATCGCCAACAATTACCTGGATCATATCTTCCTGTTTCAAATATTTCTGTGCTGTTTCCAGTACTTGCTGTGGTGTAATGGTTTTCAAGGTATTGATATAATCATAGTAGTAGCCATAATCCACATTAGCAAGCAGTGCCGATTTAAACTTGGTGGCAATATTAAATGGTGAATCCAGACTGGACAGGAATTGCCCTAAGAGGTAATTGGTCGCAGCTTGTAACTCGCTCTCGGGAACTAATTCAGTTTGCAGTGTTTTTAATTCCTTGAATATTTCATCAATTGTTTGCTGCGTAAACTCCCTTTTAACGTCTGCAGAAATGACCTGAAATGCTGCATCTTGCAAATGAGCAATGCTCGAATATATTCCGTAGGTGTAGCCTTTATCTTCTCTGATGTTTTTCATCAACCTCGAACCGAAATAACCTCCAAAAATGCTATTGGTGACAGCAAGAAGATGGATGTCAGGGTGGTCTCTGGTAAGGGTATGCTGCCCTATTCTGATGGAAGATTGCATGCCCTCTTTCTGAATGACCTCATATTCTTTTAGTGTTGCGAAATCAGAGCTGGGATGCGGTATATCCTTGATTGAGATGTCTCCAAAGGCATTTCTTATGGCCTCTGTAACGGTTTCATCAACCTTGCCACATACAATGATCTGAGGTTGGTTCAGTAGCGTCGATTGATAGAAGTCAAAGGAAACATCCCTTGTCAGACGTGCTACTTCGTCCTCAATAAGAATAGTTCCGTAAGGGTGCTTGTGGCCATATAAGTTATGACGAAACTGCTTGGAGGCAACAATGTTACTTTTTTCATTATTGATCCTTAATTCCTGCAGTTTGATTTTTTTCACCAATTCAAATTCCTGCTCGGGCCAAATGGAATCGGTAAGAACCTCTTTGATTATTTGTAAAACTTCAGAAGCAAATCTGTTAAGGGTATAAATGGTGCAGGTGAGGTAATCGAAACCCGAATTGATCTCAACAAACGCCCCATAGTAATCAAGTTTTTCGGCGATGGCAGAGGAAGTAAATTTAGAGGTTCCTTCCAGGAGCATTTTTGAACTGAGGTAAGAAGTTCCCGCAACGGTTTCAAACACAACTCCTGCCCTTAGGATCAGGTCTATTTTTACGGCATCCTGGTTGGCAATATTTAGCTTATAAAGAGGAATCCCATTGGTCAGAGTTTCCTTCTGGGCCAATGGGATTGATATATCTTTTATGGGTGCAGCGGAAGGGGCTACAGTTCTATCTAGCATTTATAATCCGTTTCCGTTTACCTCTACATCAGGTTTGTCCAAATTAAATAACAGCGTTACTCGTAGTGTATCCCCTAGCGGGTCATTTTGTTCTGGCGGAATCAAATATGAAAAATCAACGCCAAACACCTGATACCTGAAACCTAATCCAAGGGTTAGAAATTTTCGGTCGCCTTTGTCTTCGCTTTCATAAAAGTATCCAATTCGGCCAGCGAAAATATCCCTGTACCAATATTCGGCTCCTACGGATAACGTCACTTCTTTGAGTTCTTCACTGAATCCATCAGGCGCATCTCCAAAAGACCCGAAAGTACCTCCTAGTAATTGCTTAGCGTTGGGATCACTTCCTCTGATGACATTTCCATTGGCATCATATACAGGAGGTGAAGGCACCATTAGCTTGTTGGCATCTACTGCAAATGTAATAGAGTTATAAGGATCCAGGTTTGTCTTAAATGCGGTTCCTAATCTGAAATTACCAGGAATAAAGTCCTCATTATCTTCATTGGTATAAGTGATTTTCTGACCAATGTTGGACAAATGAACACCTGCTGAGATATTTGAATTTTTTCCACTAAAGACAAGGTCTTTGGTATAATAAACTCCCAGATCGACCGCTACGCTTGTTCCGGCTTTAGCGTCAGGAGCCCCGGTCACATTACCTGCGAGATTTGACCATATAAATCTACCAGTGACGCCAATCCCAAGATTTTCAGTGAGTTTTCTGGAATAGGTTCCGTCAAATGCAAGTTCCTGAGGACTTTCTATTCCCTGAGGTAACCCTTGAATGTCGGTTAGCTGAATTTCCCCCAGGTCAAAGTATCTGAAACTAAATGCAACGGCCTGAATTCTATTGATTTTCTTGTAACCTGACAGGTAGGAAACAGACATGTCGTCAACGATATTTCCCAACCATGGCACATAAGATAGGCTTACTCCCAGGTCATTTTCTATGAAGGCAAGTTTACCATTGTTCCAATGTACAGAGTTTGCATCGGGAGATGTTGCAACTCCAAGGTCTCCCATTGCTGCACCTCTTGAATCAGGAGCAAAGGAAAGGAATGGTACTGCAGTTGTTATTACTCTGTTGGTGCTGTCGCTACCAGTTACCAGCTGGCTTTTAGCCACAGTGGTGATCACTATCAGTGCTGATGTTGCAGCAAGAATTTTAAATAAATAGGTCATTTTAATTAATTCTGAAGCGCAAAGATATAATTAATTACTAATAAGTAGGCGTCTGTGTATTTCGTTTGTTGCTCCGTCAAGAGAGCTTGTCACTTTAAATCTGTAAATATAAATACCATTTTCAATCGGATATCCATTAATGTCCTTCCCATCCCAGGTAATGTCATCGATAACCTCACCAGGGTCACTGTACCGATATTGTTTTTGCATGATGTGTGATCCGTTTAGGGATATTATGTCGAAATCTATTGTTAACTCTTCGCCATCCCGATCATGTCGGATCACAAAATTGGTATTGGTCGTCATAGGGTTAGGGTAGTTATACACTTCGTAAAAAATGATTTCAGAATCTGACGAAACTACAAATTCAACCTCCCTTTCGCTGAAATTATTGTATGTGTCCCAAACTTTAATTTTCATACTGTGCTTGCCAGGCTGTAGGTTTTGTAGCGGATAGGAGATCCAGCCCTCTTTGTACGTATCTGTAGCAGCCGTATAGAATTCATTGAGGTTGATGTGACTTGTTTCATCCAAAATACCTGTTAGGTTTTGTCCAATGCCCTTATTAGAAATGTTGATGCCGTTTTCATCCTGAAGGTGTACCAATAATAAAGGATTTGGGCTTACTTTTTGACCTGGCTTGAACGAAGTATCATTAAAGTAAATGTTGATTTGAGGAGGAGTCTGATCCTGGGATGGAGACCCATTACTTCCTCCTACGACAATGTCAATTTCAGCACCGCTGGCGTCTCCGGATTTGTCACCGGATACAGCATATAAGCTAATTTTACCTTTGTCAAAATTGTAAGAGATGTTTTTTGGAACTACAAATTTGAATTGAAACCTGCCATTCTCCACTGTAGCATGTCCATTGAATAGCAGCGTATTTCTAACGGTATAGGTAAATGGTGAGTTTTGATTTCCAAGTGTTTTGAAAATACTGGGTTTATCGAAGACTTTTGCAGTTATCAGGCCATTGAAATCGCTGGTATATTCTCCTGTTGGTGTGGTTACTTCTCCTGTCACCATAATTTCACTCAGCGCAGATAAAGTGTCTGAATTGTTTGCGGTATTTACCACATCGGTTACCCTTAGTTTAAAATCCGGAATAGCTAATTTCATCATCGGGTCACCCAACAATGCGAAGTTCCTGTTTACTGGCCCTCTAAGGCTATTGTTTTTAGTTTTCCTTATAATATCACCGAGTCGGGGATTGTCCCCGTTTTCCAATTCAAAGACCGATTGATAAAATGCTCTGTTCAGGACAAAGTTTGTATGAGCAAAAACAGGTCTGGTGGTGGTCAGAAGTGCAATGGCTCCTCCATTTGGATTTAAAATCAATTCTTCTCCGGCAGAATCTTCCAAAGGGAAGTCATATTTCCCAAATTCACAGGTTGCAGTAACAAAAACAGGCATTTTCCTCCTGTTGGTCATTTTTCGGATGGTATTTTTGGTAAGGATCCATTCGTCTGCCCAAACATCAATGTTGCCATGTCCGGTATAATTTACAATTAAACCTCCTTTGGCAAATATCTCATCCAACCGTTGACTCGTGGCGCTCGATCTTTCGGGTGGCCCTGGATCCTGCTCAAAGGCATCAAGATAGATTTTGGTTGAATTAAATTGGGAATGCGCAGTATCAACCATGATTGATAATAGTTCTGCATCTCTGTGGTGAATGTTTGTGTCTCCGTCATCAGCTACAAAATAGATATCATTCCTCCATGGTCCGAATACATTTTTGCTGGTTTCATAACGGATAATTTTATCCACCATGATTCGTGCTTCTTCCAGGTTTTTTACAGGAAGCCTGCCAACCCCAATCTCAAGCGTATGATCAAATCCATTTGCTTCTATCCACTCACCTTCGTGATCTTCAAGAAATCCATAGTAGTCGTCTGAAGAATAGCTATAGATAGGATCCAAAGATTCCCGGGCCTCATATACAGGTACAAAGTTCTGATTCCTGCTGAACCGCTTTTTGTAATCGTAGGAGCAGTCTCCAAATAGCAACAAATATTTTAACCTTCCACTTCCTAAATCATACTGATACTTCACAAAATCTCGAATGGCACTTATGTCCTGCATTCCGGAGCTGAATTCATTATAAATGTGTTCAGTTGTGACAACTTTTACATTGAGGCCGTCATATTCATTATGAAATTCAGCCAGTCTCTCGGCTTCTGACCGGAAAGGCGGGTAAGTGACAATGATGGCATCAGTTTCAATATTTCCAAGTATGTTCTGATTGCTAAGTTTCTTATGCAGCACCGGTTTAGGTAAATTGCTGGTTTGGAACATCACAAATTCCTTTAATACGGTAGTTGCTGCATTAAACTTGCCCTGACTTACAGGAACGTTAATTGGGGAAGTCGAATCTGTAATATCCCAAACAATAACGTCCTGTGAAGCTTCGCTGATCACGAAAGTGGAGATTTGTTCCTGGGTGCTTTGAACGGAACGGAAAGTTGTTGAACTCCCATATAGCTTTAATTCCCTCGCGAATTCCAAAAAGATATAGTCCAGGTAGCCATTGCCAAGGCCAGAGGAAGGCGCATTGTAGGTTAAATCAATATCTAGTTTATCCTGTATATCTGGAATGTCCTTGGTTTCAATTTCAATGGATTCTGATCTTGGAATAGCGGATGGATCGTAATCTCCAATTGGCCGGGATGGGATAATGACGTTGAGTACATTTAAACCATTGACTGCAATGTCGAACGAAGTTTCAACATCAGAGATAGCAATCATTCTGGTTTTCAGGGTCATGGGTTTTTCGTGCACAATACCAGCAACCTGAAATGGAATGTGCATTTCCAGTGTTGATCCATTAAATAATTGAGGGCCAAACCATTGTCTTCCCTCACTCCTGATGTTGGTGACGTCTTCCTCAAATACTACATAGTCATCGTACCAGGTGACGGTCTCATATTCGCCAGAGATGGGTGCCTGGTCGGCTACCCTAAGGCTATTTCCTTGTGTAATATTTAAAAAATAAAAAGCAGTGTCGGAGTACAGGTTTTTTTCATGTTCAAATGAGTTTGTGGAGGTATTATATCCAAAATAATCAGGTCCATTGGCATAAAAAATGACCTGATCCCCCTGATCAAATGAGTTATCTTCAGAACCAGTTACTAAAATGCGATTTTGTTTGAGCTCAGGCCGGGGGACAGAAAGTGACTGAGGAATCATACCTCCGGCTCCAGTGCTGTAAATTTTAATGTTTTTCGGGTCAAGCTGATTGGTGTTTACCCCAATACTGTTGAGATAGTCGCGATCCAGCTGGTAGACGCCTTTTTTGAGAATTGCCAATTTATACCATACCCCACCATTGAAAATTGAAACAGACCCTTTCTGAGAGAAGGCCATTTGGCATAAACCGATGAAAATTAGTGATATGAGTAGCTTTTTTAACAATGTAGGTTTTTAGTCAATACAACACCAATACGAATTCCCCTTCTTATTATTATGTGCTTTTTTTTCTAAGAGGTTCCTTTTTAAGATTCAAAACAACGGAAAACAGAATGTATCCCACAATTATTAACGAAATAGCCGCTTTATTCCATACCAAAAGTAATATGACTGACATCACTATCATCAGGTATCTGGGAAGGTTCGGTTGAAAGTCAAATGATTTGAACTTAAGAGACAGTAATCTTATTTCCGCAACAAGCAACAAGGAACAAACTATTGAAATAAGGGATAGCGTAACTGAGGAGTTTAACCATGAGCTAAATGCAGGCAGTTGAAGAAGATAGATCAGTGAAGTCACAAACAGCGCATTGGCTGGAGTAGGCACACCGATAAATACTTCAGATTGCCTTGTATCAATGTTAAATTTTGCAAGCCTTAGTGCAGAAAATACAACTATAGACAGGCCTATATAAGGTATCCACGGGTTGGTTGATACATTTCCTAATAAACTGTACATGAAGAATCCTGGCAGGGCACCAAAAGAGATCATATCGGCCATGGAGTCCAGTTGTTTGCCGAGCTCCGACGTGACCTTGACCATTCTCGCCGCAAAACCATCAAAAAAGTCAAAGAAGGCAGCCAACCAAACCATGTAGGATGCAAATTGTAATTCTCCTTCAAATATGGCGATAATACCAATGGAGCCAGCAGCTACATTAGCGCAAGTGAGAAGGTTGGGGAGATGTTTTAATAACTTCAAGCCTTTTTAAACATTGATAGAACAAAATGGGTTGTTGACTTTTTCATACCCAATAGTAGTTGTATTGCCATGACCAGGATACACTACGGTTTCTTCAGGCAAGATAAATAGCTTTTCCCTGATGTTTCTAATCAACAGATCATGATCTCCACCTGGTAAATCAGTTCTGCCGATACTGTTTTCAAACAAGACATCTCCTCCGATCAATTGATTGGTGTCTTTGTGATAAAAAACGATGTGACCCGGAGCGTGTCCCGGGACAAATAATATTTCAAGTGATGTATTGCCAAAATTCAATGTCATTCCTTCATCCAGAAAGAAATCGGGTTCAATGCCATGGTACTGTTGAAATCCATAGGAAGGAGCATAAACTTCTACAGACCGAAGCGTCTGCAAGTCTGATTTATGCATATAAAAGTCGACTCCATAGGTCTCCTTAATAAAAGAGTTGCCAAGGACATGATCAATGTGGCAATGCGTATTGATCAGCTTTACTACTTTTAAACTTTGATTAGAAATGAATGCTGTCAATTGATCTTTTTCCTGTTGTTCGTAACAACCAGGGTCTATTACAATAGCCTCACCAGAGTCATCGTACACGACATAGGTGTTTTCCATAAACGGATTAAAAACAAAGGATTTTATTTCGATCATCTTGCTATCACTAATTTGATTTGCAAATTTGCCGGATTAAATTCAATTGACAAATAACATAGCGGTGAAAGACTATTTAATTATCGGGCAGGGTATTGCAGGAAGCTTGCTGGGGTATGAGCTGTTGAAAAGGGGCCGGACCATCCGTATTATTAATCAGACCAACCCAACTTCTTCTTCTAACGTAGCTGCAGGTCTTTATAACCCTATTACTGGTCGCAAAATGGTTAAGACATGGAATTGCGATAAAATTTTTCCTGACCTGGAATCATATTACAGGAATATTGAAGTTGAACTGGAAAGTAAGTTTTTACATGATATTGGTATTTACAGACCATTTTTCAGCATTGAGGAGCAAAACGACTGGCAAGGAAAGATGTCGGATCCTTCCTGTAATTATCTGATAGAACACCTAAGTTTAAAACCAGGTAGCGACCCTTTGATCAAGGACCCTTTTGGTGGAATACACCTCAAATATTCCGGGTATGTTGATGTCAGCAGCATGCTGAAGGCTTTCAAATGTTACTTTGAGGATAGGGGATTATATAGGGAGGGTTTGTTTTATACAGAGCACCTGGAAATTTCTGATAACAGCTGCAACTATGAAAATGAACAATTCAGGATGGTGATATTTTGTGATGGGGCATTAGCTACAAACAATGCGTTTTTCAACTGGCTGCCATTTCGCCTGGTAAAAGGTGAACTTCTTGACATTTCGGTCAATTACAAAGGAACCAAAATACTAAATCGTGGAGTTTTCTTATTACCTTTGGCTAACAATCTGTTTAGGCTAGGAGCAACCTACGATAATCATCATCTCACCTTACAAAAAACTCAATCAGCAGTTGACAGTTTAACAGAGAAACTGAATTTAATTTTTGATGGAAAGTTTGAAACCGTAAAACATAGAGTGGGCATTCGGCCAGCTACTAAAGACAGGAAACCGTTAATAGGTGTTCATCCGGAAATTAGTCAGGTAGGAATATTCAATGGTTTGGGAGCAAAAGGTGTTTCACTCGGCGCTTATTACAGTAAACAGTTTGCCGATAATCTTGTTCACAATAAACCTTTGGATAACGAAGTAAATATTAGTAGATTTTTTTCGTTAAATTCATTTAGATGAAGTATAGATCAAGGACCATATCATTTCTTTTATTCACTATTATTCTGGTAGTATCGTTTAAAGCTAATTCTCAGGAAAGGAAGGAAGGGTTTGGTCAGAATAGAGTGCAACACAAGACTTTTGATTGGTATTACTACAGCACGGAAAAATTTGATATATACTATTATCAGGGAGGAGCTGATTATGCCAAACTTGCATTAGACTATCTTGACGAGGAGTACAATAGGATAACGGACTTACTGGGATACGCGCCATTCAATAAAACAAATATATTTTTATACAATAGCTACACAGATTTACAACAAAGCAACATTGGAATAGATGGGGATCAATTTTCCATAGCAGGTCAAACAAATTTTGTGAAGTTACATACGGAAGTGGCTTATCCCGGATCGGCAGAAAAGTTTAGAGAGGAACTTACGCTCAAACTGACCCGTGTATTGTTGAATGATATGATGTTTGGAGGAAGTCTGGCAGAGATGTTTCAAAGCGCATACCTGCTATCATTACCTTCCTGGTTCATTGATGGTGCTGCCAACTATATTACTTACGGCTGGAGTGAAGAGATGGATGATTATGTGAGAGATTATCTGGACCGAAAAAATGTGAGGAAACTAAGTCGCCTCAATGAGAATGATGGCGTTTATATTGGACAGTCCATTTGGAATTATATCGCGGTAAAATATGGTAAGGGCAACCTTTCAAACATATTAAACCTGACCCGAATTATCAGGAATGAAGAAAACAGTATAGCCAGCACTTTGGGAATCAGGTACAGAACATTTATCCTGGAATGGCAAAACTACTACCTCTCCTCTTCGCACCGGTTGCAAAATCACTATTCCAAACCTCAAAGAGACAATGTGTTGATTCGCAAAAAAAATCCGGAATATCGTTTTAGTCAGATCCGTGTTAATTCTGCAGGAACCAAGGTCGCATATGCTCAGAGCTATGAAGGGAAATATAGGATTATTGTGATGGACCTTGAAACTGGAGCTTCTGAAATCATTCACAAGGGAGGCAACAAAGTTTTAACCCAGGAAACCAATAATAATATACCTCTAATAGACTGGATGAATGAGCAAACAGTGGGGTACATCTATGATAAAGGTGGCAAGTTCTTCCTGGGATATTACGACCTGGAAACCAGACAAAGGTTCATCAAGACCCTGAACAGATTTAATCAGATTCATGATTTTAGTTTCAATGACAATGGTAAGCTGGCCATATTAAGTGCCAATATGGATGAGAAAAATGACCTGTTTCTGATCAGTATGAGAAGAAATGCCATTAAACGACTGACCAGAGATTTATTCGATGATGTCAACCCAAGATTTGTGCCTGGAACTGATGCAATTGTATTTTCGTCCAACAGAAACACACCATTTATTGATGAAGCTTCTGATGTGAAGGAACTTTCGGAGTTATCAGCTAATAGTAGTTTATATATTTATGATCTGGATACAACTCAAAACGAACTACTTCAATTGACCAATAACCTGGGGAAGGATTATTACCCATATCCTCAAAACAGCGAAAATATCTTCTATCTGTCAGACCAGAAGGGGATCGTCAATTTGTTCAGGTATCAGCTTCGTGACAGTACCTTCATCCAGGTTACCTCCTTTGATAAGAGTATCAGGGAATATGACCTTAATAGCATCAATGATGAATTTACGTTTTTAATGCTGGACAAGGGCGTTCTAAAAGTGTTCTTTGACAAACAATTTGACCTTACTAAATCAACATTTACACCTCAGAGTCTCCGGCAGGATGTGATACAGGCAAAGTTCCTTGTTGATCGGTTAGATAGCAGAGCTCAGGAAGCAGAGGAAGTCAAAAAGGATCCATTGTTGCCGGATAGCCTGATGGCTGTAGAACAACCTGTTGATTCTGCAGGTTTGATCAATGTAACAGATTCTGCAGTTAATGATCAATACATTGATGCTGATAATTTTGAATTTGAAGAAGAGGAACGGTTCAAGAATGAATCTCTGTCCTTTCTTTCTTCGTTCAGAAACCTTGAGAGTGAACCCACCATTGTAGGACCACTAAAATATCACCCACGGTTTAGCATGAATAATATTGTGACCTCTTTTGTGATTGATCCAATAAGAAATTTTGGAATACTGCTGGAAGGAGAGATGAACGACATGCTGGAGAATCACAAGTTTTACGGTGGGGTGCTATTCATGACTGATTTTCTTAATGGAGATGTATTTGGAGAATATCAGTTTTTGAAGCATAGAGTTGATTTGAATGTTAGATTTGATCGGAATGTCTATGCCTTCAATGAAGCCCCAGAGACAGATTTAGTACAAAAGTATATATTAAATAAATTGACATTTGGAGCATCATATCCTTTTTCAAATAGTTTCAGATTCTCCGTCAATCCGTTTTTTGCCAATACTGAATTTAGAAATCTCGAACATAACGCAGTTTCAAATCAGACCCCTGCTAATTATGCTCAGGATAGTAAAGCTTTTTATTCTGGAGTTAGTACTGAATTGGTATTCGATAACACCAAAACTCACGGCCTTAATTTACATGAAGGGACAAGAGGAAAATTACAATTTCAATCCTACAACAGCCTGAGTGACCCCTCCAAAAACTTCAGCAAATTACGACTGGATGTAAGAAATTATTTCCGGGTTCACAGAGAAATTACCTTTGCAACCAGGCTCAATTATGGTAAGTTTTTTGGAGCCAGCAGGCAGCACTTTTTGATGGGGGGCATGCTCAATTGGCCATTTTCAGATGAGCCAATTAAATCTCAGGCAGAAGTTGGAAGCAAAGGTGTGACCAGCAGCTACCCATTTATCTTACGAGACGAAAAAGATAACAGCAATCTACTTTTCACAGAAATTGCTCCGTTAAGAGGGTACTCATATGGTGAATTGTATGGTTCCAGTGTGCTTACCTTTAATGCCGAACTGAGGTTCCCGGTGTTTCGTTATTTTTCAAGTGGACCCATTTCATCGAATTTTCTGCGTAATTTCCAGGCAATTGGGTTTTATGACATTGGATCGTCATGGTCAGGTACGGCTCCTTTTTCCAGAGAAAACAGTGTAAATACTTTTCGGGTAGAAACTGGGACAGCATTCAATGCAACCATTAAAAGTTTCAGAAACCCCTGGTTGGCTAGTGCAGGATTTGGCTTCAGAACAGTGTTGCTAGGGTACTACGTGAGATTAGATTGGGCCAAACCAATTGAGAATTTTGAGGTCGGCGATTACAGGTTTTACCTAACCCTGGGATACGATTTTTAATCCCTTATTGCATAAAAAATTTGTTTAATCCATCGAAAAGAGGATTTTTGTTGCATGATTGAATCCATGACTGGTTTTGGATCGGCTGCTTATCATGATGATAAGTACAAGATCAAAGTTGAAATACGCACCCTTAATTCTAAATTTCTTGACCTTTCCTATAAAATCCCTAAGGAGTTTTCAGATAGGGAGTTGGAGATCAAAAGCTATCTCACTACACATTTAAAAAGGGGTAAAATCAATGTTTCTATAGAGTTTGAAGTGAATGGGGGAGATACTCCATCGCAGGAGATCAATGAAGTGTTGTTCTTAAAATATTATGAACAGTTTAAGAACCTGGCCACAAAGGTAGATGTCTCAAATGATGATATTTTCCGGCTTGCGGTACAATCTCCCGATGTGATCAAAGTGAAGGAAGAAGAGGAGGAGGAGCCTAATTGGGAAATCTTTATGGGTGTGGTAAAGGAAGCGGTTGAAAAGTGTAAAAAATTCCGTGTACAGGAAGGTGAGGCGCTTGCCCATAAACTGGCAGATTATATTACAGGTATTGAAAACGGGTTGGCTGCTGTAAGGGAACAGGACCCTGTTAGAATAAAAAACATTAAGGACAGGATAGAAAATAACCTCAATGAAGTAATTGGCATGGATAAAATTGACCCCAATCGCTTTGAGCAGGAGCTGATCTATTATATAGAAAGACTGGATATCACGGAGGAAAAAGATCGGTTGGCCAATCACTTAAAATATTTCCTGGAAATCCTGAATGGACCTGAATCAAACGGGAAGAAGCTAGGCTTTATTTCTCAGGAAATTGGTCGTGAGATCAATACAATTGGATCTAAATCAAATGATGCCATACTGCAAAGGTCGGTAGTGGAGATGAAAGAGGAACTGGAAAAGATCAAAGAACAGGTATTAAATATCATATAGGTGTCTTCTGTTGGAGAAGACACCCTGGAATAATTTATTTATTCTACCTTGAATTTAGTGACCATGTCGTCCCACTTAAGTGAGACCACTCCATTATCAGCAATGTCTATTGTGAATTTTTCCACCACCGGATTACCATAAGTGGCATCTGCTTCCACTCTTAACACATCTTTTGACTGATCATAGCTATATGCTCCCCATTGGTTGGGAACTGAGTTAAAAATGATGGTCCATTTTTCTTTACCAGGAATGGTAAAAAGGGCGTACTTTCCAGCTTTCAACAGCTTTCCCTGCACTTTTACATCTGCAGAAATATCGAAGGTTGTGGCTTCATTGGCACCTGTACGCCAAACTTTATCATATTTCACCAATCCACCCCAAATCAAACGATCATTTTTGGCAGGTTGGCTATAGTCAATTTTGATATCAACGCCGTTGACTTTTTTGTTGGCTACAGCGGGTGGACTTTTTCTTTTGCTCTTATCTTCCTGAGCGTTGGCGGTGATAGAAAATAGGATTGAAAAAACGATAGCGAGGCTTAGTAAAACTGATTTCTTCATTGGATTAAATTTTAAAATTACGGTTATGCATTGGATTTTCTGTTGCTATATTGTTATAGCGGTATTTGGTGAATTCAAATTGTGATATAAGTTGGTTTAGGCCCAAACTAAATAACATATCTGTAACACGCAATAATTCCTGATTTGTTGCTGAATCTAAGTTTTAAATGATAGGTGGTACAATTTTGAAGGTTAATTTCATTCAGGAAATGCGAAGAATGATTATATTGAAAATAAAAATACTAGTATGATGAAGGCTACCAACCTGATACTAACCGTCTTTGTATTATTCCTATTGTGGAGCTGCCAAAGTGAAACTGACCGATTGGTGGAAGCGATTAATTTCAGCGCCAAAGAGATTGACTCCAACCACCGGGTGAAAATTATGGAAGATGACTTTCATGAAGGGGACACCATCTATAAAATCCGTGGCTATTTCATGGACGGTGCTTTATTGAAATTGGTGAGTATTACCAGGACCCCACATTTTGTGAGAGACGACTATTTTTATTTTGATCATGCCGGAGAACCCATGTTTACCGGGCACATGCTCAACCTAAAAGACGAACATGATGCTGCCGAGTATAAGTACTACTATCACAACGGAGACCTCATCGCCTGCATGTATTGGGAGGACCATTATCAACCAGGGAAACAATTCCCTCATGAGGAGTTTAAGTATTTTGAACCGGACAAAGACTCCATCAACCGAATCGAGAATGAGCGATTAAGTTTTTTCCTGGAAAAGCTGAATTCAGAAGGGTTTGCAGTTCAGGAAGAAAATGAAAACCTGGAGGCCAATACAAGTAAATAATGACCATTAAGGAAGCGCAGGAGGAGGTAGATCAATGGATCAAAACCATTGGTGTAAGATACTTTAACGAACTGACCAACATGGCCATACTCACCGAAGAGGTTGGCGAACTTGCCA
Source organism: Cyclobacteriaceae bacterium (assembly GCA_965243755.1). Taxonomy (GTDB): domain Bacteria; phylum Bacteroidota; class Bacteroidia; order Cytophagales; family Cyclobacteriaceae; genus JANSWY01. The sequence continues at coordinate 1,944,669 of CBDEVW010000003.1, read as the reverse complement.
GAATTATTTCTCGCAAATACGGTGAACAGTCATTCAAGGAAAGTGATCAGCAGTATGACCTTGGTGATGAGATGGCCGATGTGCTGTGGGTATTGATCTGTCTTGCGAATCAGACCGGAGTGGACTTGACTGAGGCGCTTCAAAAAAATATCCAAAAAAAGACCAACAGGGATCAGAATCGTCATAAGCAAAATGAAAAGTTGAAATGATCACATTGACTACTCCTGCACTACTATTTCCTGCCATTTCACTATTGCTGCTGGCATATACCAATCGCTTCTTATCCATTGCTACGCTGATCAGACAGCTACACAGGAAGCATCTTGAAAATCCGGAAGCCGGAGTGATTATTGGTCAGATCGAAAATCTAAGGGAAAGATTACACCTTATTCGCAAAATGCAGACGTTTGGGGTGCTTAGTTTTTTTATGTGTGTGCTTAGTATGATCTTCATATTTCAGCAATTAGAAATATGGGGAGGTTATATATTTGGAGCTTCACTCTTCACACTTTTAATTTCACTTGGTATCATGCTTCGAGAGCTGCAAATCTCCACGAGAGCACTCGAGCTGGAGCTCAGTGATATGGAATTGGACAAGAAAAATTAAGCAACGACCAGTTCTCTGCCCTGCAAAACAGGCACAATATCGAACTCATCTATTGTAGTACAAAACTTCAGATCTTTCTGTATCCCAAAATTGGCCAGTCGCTTAGCGTGAGCTGATTGCAACAAAGACTCATATAAATTACCTTGATATTGCTGATAAAGGGCCAGTGCCATCATGGCTCCATCATTTACGATTTCGCAATAATTTTCGAGTTGAGCAATGAGGGCACCTGCAAAGGCTGTATCCTCGAGGTTCGGAGTGCCTTTCCATCCTGCACAGTGAATGACCACATCTTTTTGATGAGATTTGATATAGTCGGAAACTGCTGTGAGATTGAGGAAGGCCCCAATGATAATTTGATCGGCATCAAGGCTTTTGTGAATGGCTAATGTACCATTGGTAGTAGTGACTGCAATTTTTTTTCCTTTCAGCTCCTCATCTAAATAGCTGTAGGGACTGTTTCCAATATCGAATTCATCAATTTTTTGACCTCCCCGCTCCCCAGCTCCAATGTACCCCTCTCGCATTAAATCAAGACATTGGTTTACTTCCGCTACGGGGGTAATGCTTTTTATACCGTTAGCCAATCCACTGACCATACAACTGGTGGCTCTGAAAATATCCACAACCACCACTATTTTTCCTGCCAGTTCGTGTTGATCTATTAAGCTTGGTGTTAGGCAGACCTCTACTTTATTCATTTTTGATAAATAGGCGCTTTTACTACTTCTGCTTTGAGTTTACGGTTCCTCACTGCAATATAAATTTCTGACTCAGGTTGATGATAGCCAGTTTTCACATACCCCATGCCAATACCAATACCCATGGAAGGAGACATAGTTCCGGAAGTTACATGACCAATTTTTTCGCCAGCATTATTTTCTATATCATAGCCATTTCTTGGAATGCCTTTGTCTACCAGTTTGAAGGCCACAAGCTTTCTGGTAACTCCTGCTTCTTTTTGTTCTGCCAGCGCCTTATGGTTTACGAATTCTTTGGTGAATTTAGTAATCCAGCCTAATCCGGCTTCCAAAGGACTAGTGGATTCATCAATGTCATTTCCATATAGACAATAACCCATTTCAAGTCTGAGTGTGTCCCGTGCCCCAAGGCCGATAGGTTGAATCCCGAATTCTTCTCCAGCTTCAAATACCTTGTTCCAGAGCTGTTTTGCAAATTCATTTTTCACATAAAGTTCAAAGCCCTTCTCTCCGGTATAGCCAGTGGCTGAAATGATCACCTCATCAACCCCGCCAATTTCTCCAATGGTAAAGGTGTAGAATTTAATGGTCGATAGATCAACCCCGGTGATTTTCTGCAAAGTTTCTACTGATTTGGGACCCTGCACTGCTAGCAAAGCGTATTCATCAGACTTGTTGGTGGCTTTCACATCACCGGTAAGGTGTTGTTGCAACCAGTTCCAGTCTTTTTCAATATTTGAGGCATTCACTACCAATAAATACTTTTCTTCCTCCAGCATGTAGACAATCAGGTCATCTACTATACCATTATTTTCATTGGGGAAACAAGAATACTGAGCTTTACCAGGAACCAGTTTGCTGGCATCATTACTAGTGATTTTCTGGATCACATTTAAAGCATCAGGACCCTCCAGGAAAAATTCTCCCATGTGTGATACATCAAACACACCAACCTTTTCCCTCACACATTGATGTTCTTCAATGTCTGATGAATACCTCACAGGCATGTTGTAACCTGCAAATGGGATCATTTTAGCACCCAGGTGCTCGTGAATATCGTTTAGGGCAACTTTTTTTATTTCCATTGCTTCAAATATTGGGGTTATGTTGTGAGGCGCAAATGTAAAAGGAATTAAGCATTTGCCCATCGATTAAGATTGAATTCTGTCAGGCTGGCTGATCGAACAATTCCAGTTGAATGGGTAACAGTTGAAATGATTTTCGGTGCAAAGGGGTAGCTCCGTATATCCTGATCGCTTCCCGATGAGCTTTGGTTGGGTATCCATAATTAGTGTCCCACGAGTACTCAGGGTATTTTTCAGCGGCCTCTTTCATTAAATCATCACGGTAAGTCTTGGCCAGTACAGAAGCGGCAGCAATTGAATAAAATTTAGCATCACCCTTCACAATGCAGGTGTGTTTGATCTCCTTGTAGGGATTAAATCTATTGCCATCAACAAGCACATGGTTTGGTGCCATGTTTAGCTGGTCCAGGGCACGGTGCATGGCCAGATAGGAGGCATTTAAAATATTAATTTCGTCAATTTCCTCTTGTGTTGCCAACCCAATGGCCCATGCCTTTGCTCGCTGTTTAATTTCGTCGACTAAAGCATATCTTTTTTTCTCAGAAAGTTGCTTGGAGTCATTGAGGATGTCATGCTTGAAGCTTTTAGGAAGAATGACTGCAGCAGCAACTACGGGACCTGCAAGGCATCCTCTGCCAGCCTCATCACAACCGGCCTCAATCATTCCCTTACTATGGTAACTTTTAAGCATTCCGCTAAAGTAAAAAATAATACTAAGAGAAGTTAAACTCTGTAGCTGAAGGATCAATACTTTTGCAACATGAGTGAATTTGACAATCCCTGGCAATTTGTGTCATCCGAGCAGCAATATGATAACCCATGGATTACTGTGGAGGAGCACCAGGTGATCAATCCGGCAGGAAACCCAGGTATTTATGGGAAAGTACATTTTAAAAATAAGGCCATTGGAATTATCCCAATTGATGAAGAAGGAAATACCTGGCTTGTCGGTCAATATAGATACACGCTTGATGAGTACTCATGGGAAATCCCAATGGGGGGCGGACCTTTGGATGAGGACATTCTGTCATCAGCAAAAAAGGAATTAAAAGAAGAAACTGGCTTGGTTGCTTCGAAATGGACACAACTACTGAGAATACATACTTCAAATTCGGCAACAGATGAAGAAGGGTTTATATTCATTGCTGAGGACCTGACCCAGAAGGATACTGCATTTGAAGAAACCGAACAACTACTCATTCGTAAGCTTAAGCTGGAAGAAGCAATTGAAATGGCCATGAATGGAGAAATTACTGACAGCCTGAGTCTGGCAGGATTGCTCAAAGTGGCCAGATTGCGAAATTTATAGATGAACTACAACACCCATTTTAAAAAGACTTTTAACCTGGCCGTTCCGGTTGTCCTTAGTCAGTTAGGGCATATAATGGTAAGTGTAGCAGACAGTGCCATGGTGGGACAGGTGGGAGCGATTCCATTGGCAGCATCGGCACTGGCTGGTGGAATATTGCATATTGCATTATTATTTGGAATTGGAGTTTCCTATGGAGTAACGCCACCGGTGGCAAATGCCAATGGAAAGAAAGATCAGAAGCAACTCTCAGTAATTTTCAAGCATGGGTTGATTTTAAATGGTGGTGCAGGAATGGTTTTGGCAATGCTGGTCGCTGGTGTTGCACCAGTCCTGTTTTTTCTGGGACAAGACCAATCAGTTTCTGAATTGGCAGTGCCCTATTTGATGATCACTGGGGCCTCAATTTTCCCTCTGATGGTTTTTCAGCACTTCAGACAGTTTCTGGAAGGACTGGCGATAACTAAACCTATGATGGTCATTTCAATCCTGTCCAATTTGATCAATGTGGGGTTAAATTATGTGCTTATTTTTGGTCATTTGGGCATGGAACCTATGGGTTTGAATGGTGCGGGATGGGCTACTTTAATAAGTCGGGTGATAATGGCAGTGCTGATCGCCGCATATTTCATGTGGATTAAAAAATTTCAAAATTATTGGAAAGAGTTTACATCAATTGCCTTTACGCGGGCAGAACTAAGAAAGCTCACGGCAGTGGGAATTCCATCGGGATTGCAGCTTGCCTTTGAGGTGAGTGCCTTTAGTTTTTCATCGATCATGGCCGGCTGGTTGGGAGCTATTCCCCAGGCAGCACATCAGATTTGTCTGAATGTGTCAGCAGTTACCTATATGATTGCCACTGGAATTTCTGCCTCTGCGACAATCCGGGTAGGAAATTTCTTAGGAGCACATAATTGGTCGGACCTCAGAAAGGCTGGGTTCTCCTGCATGATGATGGTCAGTACATTTATGTTCACCTGTTGCCTGATCTTCATTGTTTTTAATCATTCTATCCCTGCACTTTATGTTAATAATGATGAGGTAATCAGGTTGGCTGCTCCAATATTTATTGTGGTGGCATTTTATCAGGTTTCTGATGGGTTGCAGGTAGTGGGATTGGGAGCATTGAGAGGCATTAGTGATGTGAAAGTCCCGACACTGGTTACAATTCTTGCATATTGGTGTGGCGCTATTCCTGTGGGGTATTTGACAGCTTTTGTTTTCGGATTTGAACTACTTGGTATTTGGATTGGCTTGCTTACCGGATTGACTGTAGCTGCAATCCTACATATCCTGAGGTTTAGAAAACTTACTAATGAGGATTACCTGTTATCCATAGCTTAGCAGGTAATAAAGTAGCCAGATGAAAAAGAAAAGCACATAGCTTGAAAACACTATGGCGTAAGCATAAGAAAGCTTTTTACCAGATAAAAAGTAAATGCCATAAACCATCATGAACCAGTAAACAACCTCGAAAAGATTTAGTGCCTTGAGGATATAATGCCACCTGTTTTGGATGTCCTGATAGTCGAAAAAATGCATGAGTGACAAAGGGTAAAATGCTTTGATATCCCAATAATCAGGTTGCGATTCGATCCCTAAAAACCAAAAAAGTTTGACCAATTCCGGGATCAGAAACCATGTTTCCAACAGGAGAATAAGCTTCCATAGTACTTTGAATGAAAGCTTATAGCCAAACATAAAGCAACCCACCCATAATAAAAATGAGGTGAGCGTTAGTTTATACAGATAGAATACTGGTATTGTAAAGTATTGCAGGGAGTAGAATATATTGAAGACCCCCATTTCTCCACGTTCCTCTAATATTTCGAAGGCAGCTAATTCATTGATGAGAAATGATTTTTTGAGGTACACTATGAGAAAGGCGAGCAAGCATAAAACAAGAAAAAGAAGAATTGGGTTAAAATCGAACCATTCCTGTGTAAATTTCTTTTGAATGTTGAACTGTTTCTGTTTCACTGCCGTATTTTTACTAAAAATTTAAAACCTGGATTATGCTTTTGGATTCTATACAAAAGGACAAAGCACAAAAGTATCAAGTATTTAGGGTTATTTTGGAAGCGATACATTTTCCAATGAAGCTGATCGTTTTTTGTACTCGTCCATTGTGGAATGGATATTGCAAGTCAATGCAACATGCGAAGTAAAAATCTTATGAGGAATACTCCAATTTTCGTAGCGCTGGTCATTTTTTTAGTGGCAGGATTTACCGATATCCATGCTCAAAATGGCCAGAAACCTGATTCCGTTCATAATCTATTATTAGATATTAATATACAGCTAGAGGCCACAGATGGCATCAATGACCTGTATAATTTTAAGTTCAGAAGATCGGAGAGTCAGTTTCACCACCTCAAACGCAAATATGGTTGGCATCCGCTACCGTACTTTTTACTGGGACTCAATTACTATTGGCGAATGATCCCCTATATGCGGGGAGCTGAATATGATAAGGAGTTTCTGGCCTATATGGATACCTCATTAGTATTGGCAAAGAGACTTTACGATGTTGACAACAAGATAGAAGGAGCTTTCTTTCTGGCAGCTACATATGGTTTTCAGTCCAGATTGTATTCCGATCGAAAAGAATGGACAAAAGCAGCCAGAACTGGTAGGAATGCTTTGAAATACCTGGAAGAGTGCAAGCAGTACACAGACTACAGCCCGGAGATCCTATTTGGGGATGCGTTATTCAATTACTATGCTGTGATAGCCGATGAAGAATATCCACTATTAAAACCACTGATGTGGTTCCTGCCTGAAGGAGATAAAGATCTTGGGATACAGCAGTTGAAGGAGGTATCAACCAATGCATTTTATACCAGAACCGAGGCGCAATATTTTTTGATGAGGATTTTAGCCAGGGAAAAACAGGATCGTGACCGGGCTTTGTATCAGGCAAAGTATCTACATGAAACGTTCCCTGATAATTCTTACTTTCACAGGTTTTATGCACGGCTCCTTTACTCCACAGGCAAATACAATCAGGCGATTGTGGAATCTGAGGAAATACTGGCGAAAATTGATAGCGCAATGGTTGGATATGAGGAGCAATCCGGAAGGTACGCCAGCTTCTTTCTTGGGCACATCCATGAATTAAGAGGCAATGATGACGAAGCATTGAAATATTATGAAAAGTGTATTTACTTCACTGAAGTGCTGGGAGTTACTCATCAGGGATATTATCACTTCTCACTGATTCACTCAGCGGATATATTTAGAGAGAAAGGCAACAAGGATAAAGCGAAAGAGTATTACAAGCTTGCTAAAAAACACAGTAAGCGTGGCAGCTCCTCCTATAATCGGGCGAAAGAAGGATTGAAATCACTTTAGCACACTTTCAGTCTTATTTAATATCGAAAAGACTTAAATAGTTATTTGTATTGGAGGAAACTGAATAGTGGTGGATCACTTTTTCTCTCCCTGCTTTCCCAAATCTTTTGATAGCATCACGATTTGCCATAAGGACCCTGATATTATCATGCCAGTCTTCCGGTGTATGACAAATGAATCCATTCTCTCCATGGTCCACTATTTCCTTATTTACTCCCACCGGTGAAACCAGCGCAGGTATCTCCAATGCCATGTACTGTAAAGCCTTAAATCCACATTTCCCGCGGGCCCACTGATCATCTTCCAGTGGCATAACACCCACGTCCATTTGAGACAAATCGGCTATTTCAGTATCCTTATTCCATGGAATATATTGAATGTATTTTCTTTTCAGTTTGGGATCCTGATTTGAAATGATCAAAAAACGAAATTTCACTTCTTTATTAAGCTGATCCAGGACAGGAAGTAGGGTTTTGAGGTATCTGAGTGTGCTGTGTGTACCTGTCCAGCCAATAGTAAATTCTTCATTTTTGGGCTTGCTGGCCAAAGATGGGTTGTGAAGGTTTTCTGTGTCAATAGTAGTAGGGTTGATCACCACATGATCATTAAATGAGCGGGCATAGTCCTTTAAATAGGAATTGCCAACGCTAACCCTATGTGCCCACCCACAAATTTTCCGAACCTTGCTATGATGTTTGATACCACTGACAATTCGATTGGAGGATGATGTATTTGGTAGCCAAATGGCATCATCAAAGTCATAGATTATCTTTTTTCTCCACACTTTTGATACGAACCATTCAAAGAATGGTGGACCTATTGGGGAAGCCTCCCGGTGAATAAAGATGTAATTGTATTTGTAAGAAGCAAACATTAAAGCAAACCTCCCACGGAAGCCCGAGAGGATTCCAATTACTTTTTTGAAGAGGTGTCCTTTCTTATAAAGGATTTTCCAGGTTTGAGAATTGATAAAAGGTTTGATGTCATACTTTACCCCCTTTTCATTTAGTGAATTAAAGTATTGCTCGAAACGAAACCGTTGGGATGGTGCTTCGTCCAGGGGGTATGGGCAAACAAACAGAATCTTCATAAATGAATTTCAATCAGGGACCGAAATTAAGTATTTTTTGCAAGGTCATAAGGTATTTATTGAGTTACCCATAAAATATTTGTTGCGTAAATGTGATTTATAAGATGTTTGATATTATCAGGCTTAAAATCCTCAGGAATAGCAGCAACCAGAAATTCTAATTCCAAGATCCCGGATTCTAATATTTCCTCTCTATTTTTGAATTTATGTTTAATGACCAATCAATATTAATCACCGGAGGAACAGGATCTTTGGGGCAAGCAGTAACAAAACTTCTGCTCTCGAGGTATCCTGGCATCAGGTCGATTAGGATATTCAGTAGAGATGAATTAAAGCACCAACAAATGAAATTCCAGTTTCGGGAATTTTCAGATCGGGTGGAGTTTATGATTGGTGACATAAGGGACTATGACAGACTGGAAGAGGCAATGGACGGTATGCATATGGTCATTCATGGGGCAGCCATGAAACAGGTGGGGGCCTGTGAAGAACATCCAAATGAATGTTATAAGACCAATGTTTTGGGCACGCAGCACGTGATCAAGGCGATAAAACATTCAAATGTATCCAGGGCATTGTTCATATCTTCTGATAAGGCAGTAGAACCGGTTTCAGTCTATGGTAATTCTAAGCAGGCTGGTGAAAAGCTCTTTCTGAAGGCCTCTGAGCATTCAAAAATATGCAGTATAGTGAGATTGGGGAATTTATTAGGGTCTTCGGGTTCTGTTGTACCCCTTTTTAGTCAATTGAAAGCGACAGGCGTTTTACCAATAACAGATCCTGGCATCACAAGGTTTTGCGGAGGTCTCCAGCAGGGAGCTGAAGCTGTATTATATGGCCTGGAGAAAATGAGAGGCGGGGAAATATTTATACCGAAATGGAAAGCTTTTAAAATTACCGATTTAGCGAGCGCAGTTGCACCTAATTGCAGACATGAAATTATTGGGCTGAGGAAATTTGAAAAGATGCATGAGAAATTGGTCGGGGATAAGGAGATTACATGCCTCTATGAAAATGCAGCGTTTTATCTGATTTTGGGTTCAGACATTTCAATAAACGCTGCGCTAGATGCTTATCAATCTATTCCGGTTGAAAGTCAGGGTTATTCAAGTGATGCTGTTGACACCCTCACAGAAGAATCGATAACTACTTTGTTGGCAAATAAAAATTCGTTGGTGGTTTAATCGGTTATATTTGAAGGATGGAAGGAGCATTGACTGCTACAAATTATTGGGCGTTGTGCTTATTTAGCCTATGTACATATGATGCGAAAGTACTACTATTTTGAACTTGCTAATGCTTGTGACGACAAATCAATGACAGAATTAGTACACTGGAAAGCCTGCTTTCTTTTTCAACCAGAGTATATCTTTGACAACACAAAACCGGATTGGCCCAAGGAAAATTCATGAGTGTAACTAAGCTTTATAGACGTGACTGGAATCAACTAAATTCATTAGGATCGGTTTTGAAGAATCTTATCAACTCATTAAATCCCAGAACTGTAGTATGTCTAAAATAGTAATTGACTCAAATAATAAGCGGTTAAGTCTTAATTTAAGTGAAATTAAAAACTACAAAGACTTATTTCTTATTTTGGCTTATCGGGATATACGAGTAAGGTATGCACAGACCTATCTAGGTCTTATTTGGGCTGCATTTCAGCCAATTGCAACCTTGCTGATATTTGTATTGATATTTGGTAAAGCCATAAATGTGGATACAGGAAGTGTACCCTATCCCTTATTTGCGCTATCTGGAATTAGTGCATGGACTCTCTTTTCTTTCGTTGTTGGTCAAAGTGGCCAATCACTTGTTGCAGCACAAAACATGGTTAAGAAAATATACTTTCCCAGAGTGATTATTCCAGTCAGCAAAGCTTTTGTTGGGTTAGTTGATTATGCAGTGGTAATATTTTTATTAGTGGTGCTTATGATTTATTACGACAACCCTATAAAATCAAACCTTCTCCTTATTCCGGTATTTATATTAGCGAACATAATTGTATCGCTTGGAGTTGGAATATGGGTTAGTGCGTTAACTGTTCGATTTAGGGATTTTCAACACATTATCCCATTTGTTCTTCAATTTGGACTTTATGCTACACCAGTCGCCTTTCCTGCAAGTCTCATCACAGAAAGGCTTCCTAAATGGATAGGTGCAGCCTACTATATAAATCCAATGGTTGGTGTAATAGAAGGGGCGAGATGGTCCTTTTTTGGAACAGAGCAACCACATATTTTTAGTTTTATTTCATTTGGAATTGGGATTATTCTTTTTGTTTCTGGATTGTTTTATTTCAGAAAGGTAGAAAAAGTTATGCCTGATATTTTATAGTCATGATTTTAGTAGAGAATATTGGTAAAAAGTATCGGCTGGGTGCATCAAGGAAATCTGGATTACAGGAAACTATTTCGGGTTTATTTAGGCAAAAATCAGCTGGTCAAGATTTTTGGGCACTAAGGAATATAAATTTCGATATAAATGAGGGTGAAGTAGTTGGAATTATTGGGAAAAATGGAGCGGGAAAGTCTACACTTTTGAAGATTCTTTCCAGAATCACTCATCCCAGTGAAGGGAGGGTAATTATGAATGGAAGAGTTTCTTCTTTACTGGAAGTTGGTACGGGCTTTCATCCTGAATTATCAGGAAAGGAAAATATTTTTCTAAATGGGACAATATTGGGAATGTCCAGAAATGAAATTAAGAGAAAATTTGATGAAATTGTAGAATTCGCTGAAGTGAATGAATTCCTGCATACTGCTGTAAAACACTATTCTTCAGGAATGTATGTAAGACTAGCGTTTTCAGTAGCAGCTCATTTGGAGCCGGAAGTACTTATTATTGACGAGGTTTTAGCAGTTGGAGATGCATCGTTTCAACAGAAGTGTCTGGGTAAAATGGAAGGCGTGGCTAAGGAAGGAAGAACTGTACTTTTTGTAAGCCACAACATGTCTGCCGTAGAAAAACTATGTAATAGAGGTATTCTTCTTGAAAGTGGCAGACTGAAGATGGATAGCAGGGAAGTATCTTCAGTGGTTTCGACCTATCTTAATTCAGGAAGTACATCTTCAGGAAAAACCTGTTGGGTTAGATCCTCAGAGAATGAATATAAAAATAGTGTTCACAGTTTTGATAAATTTTCTCTCCACAATCAAGATGGGTCAATATTGAATGGTGTGGTTACCAGCCAGCAACAAATTGGGGTAGAGATTGAGGGAGAAATATTTGAAAAGGACCAATCACTTAATGTAGGTTTTGGAGTTTATGATGTTTCAGGTAGAATGCTGTTTTGGTCTTGGGCCAGGGATGTAAAGAGTAATCAATTCAAGCACCTCGGACATTTTCATCTTAAAGCAGATATACCAGCTGGCTTTTTAGGTAAGGGTAAATATACAATTGAGATATTTTCTGTTTTACATCATATTAAAGACCTTGTAAAGAGAGGAGAAGGAGTAACTTTGCAGTTTGAAATAGAAGATGGAGCGCCAGGTTCGGTTATCAGTCCAAAATTGCAATGGAAGTTCATGAATTAATAATAACAAGATTCCAATGAATATTTTAATTACTGGAGGTGCTGGGTTCGTAGGATCTTACATTGCTAAGCAACTGAAATCTAAATACCCCTCCTACAATGTCATCGCTCTTGACAACTTACAGCGAAGAGGTTCTGAGATTAATGTTCCATTTTTAGTTGATAATGGAATAAACTTCATTCATGGGGATATTAGAAATGTTGAAGATTTTGCAGGATTAAAAAATATCGAAATAATTATTGACGCATCTGCAGATCCAGCGGTACTATCCGGGATAAATAGTAATGCGGCAAAACCAATTAATACGAACCTGTTAGGTACTTTGAATTTGTTGGAGTTGGCAGCTGAGCACAATTCAAAATTCATTTTTTTATCAACCAGTAGAGTTTACTCGATCCCACATTTACTTGAGGTGGGCCTAACCGAACAGGAGAGTGGTTTCAGAATTTCCGAGAACCAAAATGTTAACGGTGTTAGCTCAATTGGAATTAATGAAGATTTTCCAACAGACGGTTACAAATCATTTTATGGAGCTTGCAAGTTCTCCTCTGAGATAATTGCACATGAATATGCTCAGTTTAGAAACATCGAGCTTGTGGTTAATCGATGTGGAGTAATTTCAGGACCCGGTCAGTTTGGTAAAATTGATCAGGGGATATTAGTTCATTGGTTACTTAGCCACTATTGGCAGAGGCCGTTGAAGTATATTGGGTTTAACGGCAGTGGTAATCAGGCTAGAGACATTCTTCATATCCATGACTTATTCAATCTAATAGATATCCAATTACATAATTTCTCTAAGTTCAATAAACAGGTCTTTAACGTCGGAGGTGGGTTGGAAAATACTGTTTCACTGAAGCAACTAACATGGTTATGCGAAAAGGTGACAGGTAAGTCCTTAAATATCTCGGGAGAACCAGATCAAAGGCAAGCGGATATTCCGATTTACATTTCTGACAATACTAAAATAAGTGGTTTGAGCTCGTGGAGGCCGAAGTTGAGTGTTGAACAATGTTTACGGGATACATTGGAGTGGGTAATTAATAACGAAGATAAACTAAAATATATTCTAAGAAATCAAAATTAAATGGAGATAGCGATAGTAACCGGTTCTGGTGGTTTGATAGGAAGTGAAGCCGTAAGGTTTTTTTCGAATAAGTTTGATCTCGTTTTGGGTATTGATAACAATATGCGGGAATACTTTTTTGGCAATGAGGGTTCTGTAGATTGGAATTTGAATATCCTGAAGGATCAAGTTCCCAATTATGAGCATACTGATCTTGATATCAGAGATTATGAGTTGTTGAGTAAGATATTTGCCAAGTATGGTCAAGATATAAAGCTAATTGTCCATACCGCAGCTCAACCGAGCCACGACTGGGCCGCAAAAGAACCAATGACTGACTTCTCAGTCAATGCCACAGGAACATTAAACTTGTTAGAGCTTACAAGGTTAAATTGCCCTGAAGCAGTTTTTGTATTTACTTCTACGAACAAAGTTTATGGAGATACTCCAAACCAGTTGCCACTAGTTGAAGGTGAATATAGATGGGAAATAAGAAATGATCACCCTTATTATAAACATGGTATAGATGAATCAATGACGATCGACAACTCCACCCATTCGGTATTCGGTGCATCAAAGGTTGCGGCAGATATCATGGCGCAGGAATACGGTAGATATTTTGGACTTAATGTAGGAGTTTTTAGGGGTGGTTGCCTGACTGGCCCTAATCATAGTGGTGCTCAATTACATGGTTTTTTAAGTTATCTGGTAAAATGTGCGGTCAAGGGAACACCTTACACCATATTTGGATATAAAGGGAAACAGGTACGGGATAATATTCATAGTGAAGATCTCATCAATATGTTCTGGCACTTTTATCAAAACCCAAAACCTGGAGAAGTTTACAATGCAGGGGGAGGAAGGTTTTCTAATTGCTCCATGCTTGAAGCAATTGAGATTACAACAGAAATAGTTGGGAAAAAACTTAATTACACTTACTCTGAAAATAATCGTATTGGCGATCATATCTGGTGGATCAGCGATGTGTCAAAATTCAAAGAACACTATCCAAACTGGACCTGGAAATATAGCATTAAAGATATTATTTCGGGAATATTTGATGGAATGACTCAACAATCAATTTCTTAGAAGTTTGAAGAAGACGATAGTTTTATTTGACCATATAGATGGAGGGCATCATTTTGCATTTGCCAAACTTTTTGCAAAATATTTATTGAAGCTGGAATATCGTGTAGTATTGATTCTGTCTGAAGGAGCTGAAAAAGTCAAGTTTCAATTGCAATCAGAGGGGACAGATGTAAAGGACTTGATAGTATTGGAAAATTGCCCACCAATGAAAGGTATTTCAGGGGGTATTTTGAAAACCAATTTGCATCTGGTTAAGTTTTGGTTCAATACCAATAAACTGCTTAAGCGAGCAGAAGCAAAAATAGGCATTACAATTGATACTGTTTTTTTCTGTTGGCTTGATTCAAGTTTGCATAATTATATTCCCTTTCAGCTTATTGATGCCGTTTTTCATTTTAGATGGAGTGGCCTATTTTTTCATCCATGGTACTTACTGGACAATGATATTGATACGAGAGTCACATTATCAAGCGTTGATCATATGCTTTTGTCTAAAAATTGTACGTCAGTGGCTTTACATGATGAATTTTTAGTTGATAAACTTCAAAACAGGATTCAAAAAAAGGTTGTGTGTTTTCCCGAAATCGCTGATTCAACTCCGCCTGAGGAGGCAAATGGGTTGGCGACACAATTAAAAATTAGCGCTAATGGCCGTTTTACTATGGGGCTTATTGGGTTGAACAAAAGAAAAGGACTTATTAATTATATCGATTTAATTGAATCTGTTTCTCCATCAGATTATTTCTTTTTGCTTGCAGGGGAAATTTCTTTCAATGATTTTTCAGAAAGTGAGGTGGAAAAAATAAATAAGTTTTTGAGGAACCTACCTCCCCATGTATTATACCACAATAAGTTTATTGAAGAAGGGGCCAAAATAAACGCAGTTATTAATGCATTAGATGCCTTGTTTCTAATTTATGATAACTTCAAAAGCTCAAGTAATTTTAACACTAAGGCGGCATTGTTCAAAAAACCGGTTTTAGCAACAGATAAGTATTGGATTGGAGCAAATACCGAAAAATATCGTTTGGGAATAACAGTTCCTGAAGGAGATACTGCCAAGGCGGTTCAGGGTTTGAATCAACTAAAAAATGCCGCACGGAATGATCATAATTTTGGATATGAGGAATACTTATCGGTACATAACGAACAGATGCTAGAAATTGCATTTCAGGAGGCCCTGGAGCCATAAATATTAGAAATTTATATAAATGATTCGAATTTCCATTGTAACTCCTTCCTATAATCAAGCGCAATACCTTGAGCAAACGATCGACTCTGTTCTATCTCAAGGGTACAATAACCTGGAATATATCATCATTGATGGGGGTAGCACAGACGGATCAGTTGAAATAATCAAAAAATATGAAAAACATCTGGCATGGTGGATAAGCGAAAAAGACAATGGACAAAGTCATGCCATCAACAAAGGACTTTCAAAAATTTCAGGTGAAGTTTTTAATTGGTTGAATTCTGACGATTATTACGAAAATGAGGCATTAAAGACTGTTTCCGAATATTTCAAAGACCCTCAGGTTAATTGTGTGGCAGCACGATCAAATCTTTTTAATACTTCTGGGTTTGTGCGGGTAACAAATGGGACCGATGTTTATGAGGACAACCTTGCAAAAACTATTGGTATGGCCAGGATAGATCAACCTGAAACATTTTTCAGAGTAAGTATACTTGAAGAAATAGGCTATCTGAATGAATCACTTCATTTCACGATGGACCGGGAATTTTGGATAAGATATCTGCTGAGATTTGGTTTGGGTGGGATAGAAAAAGCGAACGATGTGGTAGTGAATTTCAGATTACATGAACAATCAAAAACCACTTCATCACAATCAGAATTTGTCAAAGATCATCATGCCATATATTTATTTCTTGCTCAAGTACTTCAGTTCGATCAACTTGAGGCTCTAATTAAAGTCACCTTTTCCCTGGAAGGCGAAACCAATTTTCTTATTCCAAAAGAAATCGACAATGACTTACTACGATGTGCTCTAAATTATTATTGCTTAAACACAGGTCACGAGTTTTACTACCAGGGGAATTACGAGTTATCGAAGAAATTCCTGAGCCTGGTTAAAAAACAGCTTCTTTCGCAGGACGATAAGTTGCTGTATTCTTCCCTACTGTTCAAAAATAATTATATTCCAAAATTCATCATTAATAGATTGCGGGGAAGGTAAATATGAGCAATTATTCAATTTCAGTAGTCATCCCAACCTACAATGGTGCTCACAAGCTTCCGAGAATTCTTAAGGCTCTTGAGAAACAGACCATCAGGGATTTCGAAATTGTGATTGCTGTAGACGGCTCAACTGATGATACAATGGATTATCTCTCCAAGCTGAAAGGTAAGGACCAGCTAAATGTTAAGTATCAGGAAAATAAGGGCAGGTCGGTAATACGGAATTTTGGAGCTTCCAATGCGAGAGGAGATTTACTAATATTTTATGATGATGATGTAAGTCCACAGAAAGATTCAGTGGAGAGACATTTAATGTTTCATAGAAAGCATCAGACAGCTATTTGTGGAGGAGTTCCATTCGAAGACCCGAATACGATTTTTACTGATATCCAGGCGTATAAATCATATTTAGGTTACAAATGGCTTAGTAGATATTCAAATGGGTTGAGCCAATTATTTGCAAAAAATGTCTTTCTATCGGCAGCTAATTTTTCTATTCCTAAAGAACTATTTCTTCAATTGAACGGCTTTAAAGAAAGTCTTTCTGATGCAGAGGATTATGATCTTGCGGTACGAGCAATAAATGCTGATGTTGCTGTCTATTTGGATAAAGATAATATTGCCTGGCATGATGATAGGATTACCTGTAGATCTTACGTCAGACGATTGAGGGAATATCATAAGTCACATAATCAGCTGCATCAGAAAAAAAACATTTCGCTGTTTCGGCTATTCGTATATCAGCTGTTTTCTAGTCCTGTGTGGATAAATATTATAGATAAGTACAACTTTTTGAAGATATTACCAAAAGCTCTCAGGTTTAAAGTGTACGACATAATCACCTACTCCCTTTCTTATGTCTATCCCGAAAAGAAAATCTAATAAGAAGAAAATTACATACATCATATCAGGAATTGATAAGTCTTTAGGATTTGAATGGTTGGCTAAATCCTTAGATAAAGATCGCTTTGAGCTTGAATTCATCCTGTTAAACCAAAGAAATAGTGCCCTTGCTCAGTGTTTAAAAGATATGGGGTTTACGGTGCATGAGCTAATTCTTCGAGGGAAAATTAGTTTGGTATTATGTTTTTTTAAAGTGCTTCATATTTTAAGAAAGCATAAACCTGAGGTTATTCACACTCACTTGTTTGAAGCAAGTGTTGTAGGATTAACCGCTGGAAGGATTCTTGGAATTAAGAAGAGACTTTATACACGTCACCATTCAAACATTCATCACCAGTACTTTCCAAGAGCAGTTTACTACGATAAAGTAATCAATTCGTTGGCGACCCATATTGTGGCACCATCAAATCAAACGGCAGAAGTGCTGAGTAAACTTGAAGGGGTTTCTGAGGAAAAAATTAAGGTAATTCCTCATGGGTTTGATTTGGGTTCTTTTGCAAATGTGCCTATCGAACGTGTTACTGGGTTGCGAAAAAAGTATTTTTTAACTTCGGAGGATTATCCAATTGTTGGAGTAATTGCCAGGTATACTCATTGGAAGGGAATCCAAACCATAATACCTGCCTTTCAGATGCTTTTGGAAGAATTTAAACACGCTAAACTAATACTCGCAAACGCTCGTGGAGACTATCAGGCTGAAATTAGAAACATGTTGCAAAAATTGCCTAATGACTCGTATATAGAAATTACATTTGAGCCAGATGTTCAGGCGTTGTATAAATTGTTTGATGTATATGTTCATACACCAATCAACAAACAAGCTGAGGCTTTTGGACAGACTTACGTGGAAGCTCTTGCTTCAGGAGTTCCATCGGTTTTTACATTGTCTGGAATAGCGTGTGATTTCATAGTTAATAATAAAAATGCGCTGGTTGTTCCTTATGGTGACAATTCAGACAAAATATACGAAAATACCAGGAACATTCTCAAGGATTCAATATTGAGAGAAAGACTCAGTTTAGATGGCCTAAAAAGTGTAGAGCCATTCCAACTTCAACCAATGATTCAAAAGCTAGAAGCAATATATGGGCGATAATTCTGTAAGAACGGCGGTAAGAATAATTCACAATGTGATCCGAAAGTTGAGCATTGAAGAGGTATTTATTTTTGGCGGAAAGTACCTTCCTGTTCTTTCCAAATTTGTTCCGCTTCCTCATGAATATGACCCTGGAGTTAGCAAAATTGTCAAGAGAGATGGGGTGACGTTTAATTTAGAAGTCAGTGATTATATGCAATGGAGTGTTTATGTTAATGAAAAGGATATTTCGTGGAAACTGGCCTCTCGATTTATTAAAGAAAATGGTGCAATCCTGGACATTGGATCCAATTGCGGTGCATTTTCATTGAAACTAGCTCATTTAATAAAACAAAGCACTTCGAACACAACAATCTATTCCTTTGACCCAAACCCATATATTGAAAAAACATTTACTAAAAACTTATCTCTCAACCCCTCATTGGTTGATTTCATTGAATTCAAAAGGCTTGCTATTGGCAAGGAAGCAGAGCAAAAGCATTTTGTGTTTGAACATGCAAATTCCGGCGCAGGTCACCTAACGGAATCAAAGTTAGGGACTGATGCGATTATCGTTGATGTAATTACAGTAGATGAGTTTGTGAAGCAGGTAGGAATTGACTCTGTTGGCTTTATTAAGATTGATATTGAAGGTTATGAACCAGAAGCATTAATCGGGGCATCTGACACAATATCCAAATTTCGCCCAGGATTATATATAGAAATGACAAATGAGTGGTTTGTACAGATTGGTAGTTCCACCAATACAATATTAAATTTTCTCAATGATTTAAACTATGAATTGTATATGGAAATGAATGGCGTCTTAAAGCCATATGACGCAAAAATCGCTGATAGCGTTTTCCAATATAATTTATTTGCTAAACCTTTATAAATTGAGGACACATATTTTGGTTTTGAAACCACAATAGAAGAATAAATTAGATAGGAGATCATATCAATTTATGAATTCGAAGTTTGCAAGAAAGGAAGAAATATTCTCAGATCCATTTTGGGAAATTAACAAGGAATTGTTGAAAATCAACTCCGATTTTGATTTGAAAGACCACAAAGAGTTGAATGAAAGCAGATTCTCATGGTTTAGTGAAATAAAAGCACCTCGTACATATTATGGCGCCCGATTTTGGGAATATCCGTATGCTATTCTTGCAGCTGATTTGAGGAATGGGCTAAAATGTGCAGATGTAGGATGCGGAACTACCCCGTTTACCGCCTATTTGGCTGCAAAGGTTGGAGCCCAAAACGTAACAGGAATTGACCCGGATTTGATAGAAGGAAATGAATCTCGTCACTCAAGTTTTGGTATCAGTCGGGAATTTATTAATGCTCTTGGGATTAATTTTGATCAAAATCTGCTAACCAACATCAGTGCGAAAGATGAAACATTTGACAGGGTTTTTTGTATTAGTGTCCTTGAACACATTGAAGATCCGATAATTCAGTTTGCTGGCATTAGAGAAATGGTGCGTGTGCTCAAACCCGGTGGAAGATTAATTCTAACTATGGATTTGGGTATTCAAAACCCAATATGCAATCCTTTAGATTTCATTAAGTTTTCGGGATTGACTCCAGTAGGTACTGTAGATTTAACATTTCCAGATGAGCGATTTGCAGACTATGGTAGCTTTTCAATGGATGTGTATGGCCTTGTTTTAGAGAAAAGTGAGAATGAAATTTATCTGGATTATCAAAAAACAAAAAAAATACCGATGTACAATGCCTTTGAAAGGTTTGTTAATCTGGCACAAAATTATAGTTTGAGTTATAACCATGTACTCGTAGCAAGAGACTATAGTAGTAGGTTTGGTCTTTTAAAAGTTATACTAAAAACACTGTTAAATAAATATTGATCAAATGATCATATGGACAGAATTGTGCCCAAGTTTTCAATAGTCATCCCAACCTATAACAGAGCAAATTTCCTTAAGAAAACATTGACTTCTGTTCTTGATCAAACATACAAAAATTTTGAGGTAATTGTAGTGGATGACGGAAGCACCGACCATACCAATGAAGTAATGGAAGAATTCACCGGGGTGGTGCAATATTTTAAAAAGACTAATGAGGAAAGAGCAGCTGCTCGCAATTTTGGGGTACAAAGGGCCAAAGGAGAGTTTGTTACATTCATTGACTCAGACGATATTTTGAAACCACATCACTTTGAAGAAGCCAATAAGATTACCTTGAACAACCCTGAAATTGATGTGTTTCACCTCTCTTATGATATTGTTGATTCTAATAACAAAGTCATAAAAGAACCCCTGAGTTACTCTGGTATCATTAATGACAAGCTAATCGAGGGCAACTTTCTTAGCTGTATTGGCACTTTTGTTCGGGCTAAAGTTTTTGAACAATTCCAATTCAACGAAATCAGAGAGCTATCTGGCTCAGAGGATTATGAATTTTGGTTAAGAATTGCATCACAACTGGATATTCATTATTTCGACCTAAATACAGCTTCAATGATACAACATGATGATAGAAGTGTTGTTTCCACATATCCGGAAAAATTGATCAAAAGAATCGATATTCTTAAGGATAGCTTATTTTCACACCGCCCATTTTTGAATGTTTATAAAGATCATCTCAAAAGATTTGGCTCATATCTGGATATTTATATTGCTTTGCATAGTCTACCAAATAGAATGATAGCTAGCAGGTTTTTGA
This sequence comes from Cyclobacteriaceae bacterium, assembly GCA_965243755.1. Lineage (GTDB taxonomy): Bacteria > Bacteroidota > Bacteroidia > Cytophagales > Cyclobacteriaceae > JANSWY01. Next base: position 1,923,969 of record CBDEVW010000003.1, on the reverse strand, counting down.
TTGAAGCTATCAGAAAATACCCTGCAATTTTATTGGATAGGAGATTTTTCGCTTTTTTAAAGAACTTCATCACTGGATAATGAAATCGTTAGCAATCAAGTATATAAACCCCACAAATTCCAAAGAAATGATCCAAAAAGCGGATGAGCTTACGGATGAGGCAGGAAATGTAGTGCATTTTGAGAATGGTGTATGGAAGTTTGAAAACGATGATAATTATACGGAGAGCTTCGGGTTTCAATGGAACAAATTTGAAAAAACTCAAATCGACAGATTTAACGAGTCAATTGAACAGAGTAAAGAGCGTTTTTTTGCTGTAACTGGCTGGGAATCTGAGGATTTATCTGGTAAAAATGTCCTGGAAGTAGGTTCCGGTGCAGGGAGGTTTAGTCAGGTTGTATTACAACACACTAAAGCAACACTATATAGTGTGGACTATTCCAGGGCCACAGAAGCGAACTTCAGAAATAATGGCCCTGATGATCGGCTAAAATTGTTTCAGGCAAGTATTTATACACTGCCATTTTCACCAATGCAATTTGATAAAGTTTTTTGCTTTGGTGTATTGCAACACACACCAGATTTTAAGAAATCCGTTGCAGCATTGGCGAATATGGTGAAGCCGGGAGGTGAATTGATAGTTGATTTTTACCCAATTAGAGGGTGGTACACCAAAATACATTCAAAATATTTGCTTAGACCTTTCACGAAGAAAATGTCTCATGAGAAGCTTCTTAGCCTTATTGAAAACAATGTGGATAGGTTGATTGGGATTTATCACTTTCTTAATAAAGTTGGACTACATTTTCTGACCCGTTTTATTCCAATATGCGATATAAAAAACACATTGCCACAAAAATTGACTAAAGAAGAATTAAGGAATTGGGTCATTTTGGATACGTTTGACATGTTCTCTCCCCAACATGATCATCCACAAAAACTTGAAACCGTAAAAAAATGGTGTCAGGAATACGGATTGAAGGTATATTTTGCTGACTTTATCAAAGTTGGGAATAACAAGATTGCAGTCGTAAAAGCCTTGAGGGAATAGGTTATGTGTGGTATTGTTGGATTCAGGCAGCTAAATGGCAGGATGAAGGAGAACCATCTTAGCGAGATGGTTCAGACGCTGAAACACAGGGGACCAGATGCCAATGATTATTATTTCGACAGGGAGCAGGGCTGGGGTATTGGACATACCAGACTAAGTATACTTGACCTTTCTACAAGAGCTAACCAACCAATGAAAAGCCAGTGTGGAAAGTATATCATTGCCTTTAATGGAGAGGTTTATAATTTCAAGCAACTCAGAAAAAAGTTGTCTAATGAATATAACTTATCCTTCCGTACAACATCTGATACTGAAGTGATATTGGAAGCGTTCGTACATTGGGGTAGTGAATTTGTCGACGAATTGAATGGAATGTTCTCCATTGCAATTTATGATCTGGAACATAACGAATATTACATTTGGAGAGACAGGTTAGGTATTAAGCCGCTTTATTATTATCTGGATGAAGATGTCTTTCTGTTCTCATCAGAACTCAAGTCTCTTTTAATACATGATGTATTTAATCATTCTATAGATTATGAAGCTTTAGGAAGCTATTTGCAATTGGGGTTTATACCAGGAGACAGAACTGCCTATACCAAAATTTGGAAGCTTGAGCCAGGTTCATTCTTAAAGGTGTCTTCTAATCTGAAGGTTCAAATTGAGAGATATTACCAGATAGATGCTAAGTACAGAAATAATATTATATCTGAGGAAAAGCCGGCATTGAATCAGACCAGGTCGATAATCGAAAATGCAGTTTCAAAGAGGCTCGTGAGTGATGTCCCTGTGGGTAGTTTTCTAAGCGGAGGTATTGATTCTACACTCATTACGGCTATTGCTAATGAGTATTATGAAGGTCAATTGAAGACATTCAACATAGGGTTTTCCAATGCAGTATTTGATGAAACAAAGTATGCCAGGGAAATTGCTAAATACCTGGGAACGGACCATCACGAATATATTCTGAATGAATCAGAAGCAATCGAATTGCTTGCCGACCATAACAATACATTTGATGAGCCATTTGCGGATTCATCAGCGATTCCAACAATGCTTGTATCAAAAATGGCTAAACAAGAGGTGAAGGTTGCATTGTCAGGAGACGGAGGCGATGAATTGTTTTTTGGCTATGGGCATCATGTTTGGGCAAAGCGAATGAGTTCCCCGTGGTTTGATCTGGTTAGAGGACCATTAAGAATCTGCATGATGGCACTGGGGAATAGTAGGTATAAGCGTGTTAGTCACTTATTGAAGAGGCCGGAAAATGGAGATGATACAATTCATATATTTTCGCAGGAGCAGTATAATTTTAGCATTGGTGAGATACCTCGTTACTGTAAAGAAGGTGTTTCACCATTTTGTTATGTCAATTCAGTTTCAAACAGGCATTTAAACGCTATCGAGAGGCAGGCTCATTTTGATCTTACCAATTACCTCCCAGAAGATTTGTTAGTAAAAGTAGATCGATCTTCCATGAAGTTTGGCCTTGAGGTGAGAGTGCCACTTCTGGATCATGAATTGGTAGAATATGCTGTAAATCTCCATCAAAACTTAAAAATTAGGAATGGGGTCTCAAAATATCTGCTCAAACAAATTTTATTTAACTATGTGCCAGCAAAATATTTTGACAGGCCAAAATGGGGATTTAGTATTCCATTGGGAAGATGGTTAAAGGGTGAGTTAGCTTATTTAATGGAGGATCATTTAAATCAGAAGCGTCTTGATGAAACCAATATTTTTAATACTAAAGAAGTACTAAAGATGGTGCATCGGTTTAAAAGGGGGGATGACTTTTTGTATCAGAGAATCTGGCAGATAATTGTTGTTCAAAAGTGGCTGAAGGAATATCATTAATTGAAAAATGCAGGTTATATACATCACCTACGATGGGTTGACAGACCCTTTGGGAAGATCTCAGATACTTCCCTATTTAATTGAGCTTTCTAAAAAGGGGTTTAAAATTCACATCATTTCTTTCGAAAAGAAAAAAAGTCTGCACACTCCAGACCAAATCAAGGGAATAACTGAAGCAAATGGCATTTCATGGAAATTCTTTCATTACTCCAATCGACCGCCAATTATTTCGACAATCTTCAATTTGCTGAAACTATATTTTAACCTGAAAAAGACATTAGATAAAAATGATGTCAATCTTATACATTGCCGAAGTTATCTATCAACCTTGGTAGCCTCCAGATTAAAGTCAAAATACAATTTCAAACTTTTGTTTGATATGAGGGGCTTTTGGCCAGATGAGAGAGTTGATGGGAACCTGTGGTCAATGAATTCTATGATATTCCGAAAAATCTATAGTTATTTTAAGAGACGTGAAATCGACCTATGCCAACATGCTGATCATATTGTAAGCTTAACCAATAGAGGGAAACAATTGATGGTAAGTGGAGAGCTATTTAATCATCATTCGATACAACATCAGAATAATGATATCAGGATAGACCCGGATAAAATCAGTGTCATTCCATGCTGTGTGGATATGTCTTTGTTTGATCCAACAGGGATTAGTAAAAGTGATAAAATAGCATTGAGAACATCACTGAACCTATCTGATGTGGATAAAGTAATGTCATATTTAGGTTCAATTGGGACGTGGTATCTTTTATCGGAAATGTTGAACTTCTATAAAAAGTACTGCGAAGAGCATCCTAATACAAAATTCTTTTTTATCACCGGGGATGATTCTGATAGCATTATGGCAGAGGCGAGGAAGCTGCATATTCCTGTAAACAACATTGTTATAAAAAAGGCTCCTCGCGAGAAGGTACCATTGTTTTTGTCAATTTCTGATGTATCTGTATTTTTCATTAAACCTGCATTTTCTAAATCAGCTTCCTCACCAACAAAACAAGGGGAGCTGATGTCTATGGGCATTCCGGTGATTTGTAATGAAGGGATAGGAGATACCGATGAGATAGTGAAGAAATATAATGCCGGAAGCGTAATCGATTTGGGGAAACCATTATCCGGGGAGAGCTTTTCGATATCAAATTTTAACAAAAACCTTGTGAGAAAGGGAGCAGAGGAATACTTCTCGCTGGAAAAAGGTGTGGACACCTACCATGACATATATAAGGCCTTGATATTGACGTAAAACAGCTGAATGAATTAATCCCTTTTTGTCTTTGAAGGTCTGTTTTTTCTGTAAATAAGCAAGAGCGCTGAGGTATAAAACGGAATCAAAGGAATCTTGTATCTTACCAATGTCCCAAAATTGTAACTGGTTAAACCAACTGCAATGGCAATAAATAATGTGAAGGTTAGGGCAAACTGCAAGTAGGGATTTTTTAGGATTGTTTTAAGTACACGGTAAATTCCAACCTTGTAAAACACAAAAATGGTAAAGATCAACATTATAAAGGCCTCCATTGCCGATATAAGCATGACAATATTGTTACTTTCCCATAAGTAAGGACGAAACATAGTTACCCATATTGCTTTTGGTGCCAACCTGAGCGAGGCTTGCATTGTGCCGTCGTGATCACCCAGATAGTATGCTGATCCACCTTGTTGCATACTGAGGTAATACAGATACTCGGAATTTATCTCAACATAACGGTTAATGTTATCCAGGTCATATCTGGTATCTCCTTCTGTAATGGTTGTAGCAATTTGTGTAGAGATAAGAATTCCCCCAATTAGGAAAAAAGGCATGGCTATTTTCTTCAGGAATGTATTTCTAATTTTGGAACGATTTTCCAGAAATACCCACATTGCGGCTGGGGGTAAATAAGCCAGCAATATGTAAATCCTAATGGTGTAAAGCAGCCAAATACTTAATAGAAATATTATTGAGGAAGAGATTAAATAATTTTTGGCAATAAACAACCTATAAAAGCTATAAAACAACCAACCTATTGTTCCTAAAGCAATGGTGTCTTTCATTAAACCGGAACCCCAAAAAATAACTGAGGGGATAAAGAATATGGCAATCCCTATTTCTTTTGAAAAATCAGGATAAAGTTTGCATAATGCTTTATACCATGCCCATAACCCTGAAAATGAAAAAAGAGCGAAACAAATGGCAATGGCATAGTAAGAATCAAAAAATAATAACCCAAAAACAGCAGATATCTTGGAAATGGTAAATTCAGATTGTGCGCTGTACCATATGAGTTTTGAAGAGTATTCAAAGGTATCACCATTCCAGCTCCCATCGGAAAGTAGCAGCGAAAGGCCTGTATGAAAATCCTGCCTGATTGCCGACGCAATTATTTTTCCGTCGCTGAAATAATTGAAAGTATCCCCCCCTCCATAATAGAATTGGTAGATTAGACCTAGGGCCAGTGCACCTATTATTTTAGAGAAAATCCCAAAATACAGGATTCTCTTGTCACTTTGGACAAATAATCTGGACCAGAAATAGACCCATAACGAAACAAAAATTAAAAGAGGTATTATTAAGATATTTTCAAGACCCATGTCGCCGTAAATGAGATAATCACCTAATCTTTAGATTTCGCATGATTCACGTTGGATTAGTAAGAAAAGGATTTCGAGGAAGTTGTAACACTTCAAACCCTGACCTTTCCAGGGAATCAATTAGGTCATGATTAATTTCGATTTTAAATATTATCGCAATTAGAAGTCCAAAGTTGATCTTTCCTGATTTCGCAAGTTTATCCTTTTTTTTGATTTCACTAATCAGCTTTCTTTTCAAAGGGCCATTTTCATCAAAATTTTCATCTTCCACTCCAGACAAATAATGGTCGTTCATTTCTCTGAAAGCAACATAAGGAAGGTTCAACCCCAAAGCTACCTTCTCAATCTCGCGCTTCGAGATTGTATAAACATAATTTCCAGACTCTTCATATCTTCCATAGTCATAATAGAGAGGTTTTTTCAACAATGACTTCAAAGTATTTTTCAGTGCACGAATTAACCATTTTTGAACGAATTTGAGCATAAAATGCCTGGGGGTGTAGATGTTTGAATCGTTCGGCTCCACGAGAACAACAGCTTTTCTTGATATTCTTAACATTTCATATAAACCGATAGCAGGTCTTGGAAAATGATGATATGCCTCTTTACAAAGTGCATAGTCAAAAGAGCTGGATGTTGCGGACATATCTTCCGCATTTTCAATTTTGTATTTTGAAATAAAGCCAACCTCTTTTGCTGCCTTTAGAGAAGCATCTGTTATATCTGTAGCTAAAACATCCAGTCCTTTGGTTTCCAAAAAATTAGCATCAGTCCCATACCTGCCATCGCCTATGGTGATCCATGTGCTTTTTGGATCATGTTTAATTATAGGATTCAAGGATTCTAACATCCGGTTGTGTCTCCATCTATCCACAGAATTATTAAAAAGTCGATTATCAAATTCTGTGAATTGTCTCTTCTCAATATGAGCTTGATAGCTGGTATGGTGGAAAGAATTTGCCATTAGTTGGTAGTCTTATTTAAAAGGTTCAATGATAATCGTATTTATAGTAATTATAGCAGATCGAAGAACTAACTGCAAAAAAGTAATTAATCAAGGATTGAAGTGAAGAGAATTTAGCAACTAAGAGCTTAATTTTGGTTTAATTTACGGGTTGAACTATGTTGAACTTTTGCAAGTTAACCTTACCGAATTATAATTAGCGCTACATTTAAAAATTATATGAAAGTTGTAATACTAGCAGGTGGATTTGGAACTCGAATATTAGAACATACCAAATCGGTACCAAAACCAATGGTAGAAATTGGAGAAAAGCCTATTCTATGGCATATCATGAAATATTATTCTAGTTATGGATACAATGATTTTGTGATCTGCCTGGGATATAAAGGTTATGTCATTAAGGATTATTTTTATAACTACTTGATTCATAACAGTGACATTTGTATAGATACAGAGAACAACTCTTTTCAAATCTTAAATAAGTGCGAGGAATCCTGGAAAATAACTCTGGTGGAAACAGGCCTGCATACAATGACAGGGGGTAGAATCAGGAGAATAATGCCATATGTTGATGGACCATTTCTGCTAACCTATGGTGACGGGTTATCAAATGTTGATATTGAAAAACTTGTAGAATTTCACAGAAGTGAAAAGAAAACATTAACAATGACTTCTATATTGCTTGAAGGGAGATTCGGGTATTTGAAATTAGATAATAGCAAGGTTGTATCCTTTAACGAAAAAGGTAAAAGCCATGGAAATTGGATTAATGGAGGTTTTTTTGTTTGTGAACCGGAGATATTTAGCTATATCGAAAGTGATCAAACCATTTTTGAGAAAGATCCAATGGAGAAATTGGTTAGTAATGGTGAGGTATCGGCGTTTAAACATGAAGGATTTTGGAAGTGTATGGATACCTTGAAAGATCACCAGGAATTTCAAAACATGTGGAAAAAAAACCCTGAATGGAAAAACTGGTAAAGCTTGAAGATGCTTAGAGATCAATTTAAAAATAAGATTGTACTGATTACAGGCCACACAGGTTTTAAGGGCTCGTGGTTGACACAATGGATGACTTTGCTTGGTGCAGATGTAATCGGAATATCAGAATCTGTCCCAACTTCTCCATCATTATTTGAGGCTTTGGGCCTAAGGGAAAAAATTGCTGCCCATATAATTTGTGATATCAGGAATCAAGGTGATGTATTGAAGGCAATTTCAGACTACTCTCCTGACTATATATTTCATATGGCAGCTCAACCTATTGTTAGTACCTCCTATAAGAACCCAATCGAAACTTTCCAGACGAATTTGATGGGCACTGTCAATATACTGGAGGCGGTGAGGGTCCTTGATATTCCTGTAAACATCATAGTAGTTACTAGTGATAAGTGTTATTTAAATACAGAATCTTATTGGGGATACAAAGAGATAGACCCTTTAGGAGGTAAAGATCCATATAGCGCTTCTAAAAGTATGGCCGAAATTGCAGTGGCCAGTTACTATCATTCCTTTTTTAAGGATAATGATAAAATAAACATTGGAAGTGTTAGAGCTGGGAATGTGATTGGAGGCGGTGACTGGTCAAGAGATAGAATAATTCCCGACGCAATATCTGCATGGTCAAATAAAGAAACAATGGAGATCAGAAACCCACAAGCAATACGACCATGGCAACATGTACTGGATGTTCTGTATGGGTACATGTTGTTTGGGATGAAATTAGCAAATAATGAGTTAGTTGGAGAAGCAATCAATTTTGGTCCAACCGAAGGGGAGGATTACTCAGTTCAGGAATTGGTCACTCAATTATTCAGATACATTTCATCAAATCTGGGATCAGAACATTTTAAAGTTGTGCGGAACCCAATTAAGGAGACCTCAAGGTTAAGGATAAATAGTGAAAAAGCAAGAAGAGAACTTGGGTGGAGAAATTATTTGCAATTTTCAGAAGCTATTAAGTGGACAAGCGAATGGTACAAACAATATTACCAAAAACCTGATGATATGGTTGCATTTACAAATAATCAGATAGCTGAATTTGAAAAGAAAATATAAAATATTGCTGACTGGTGGATATGGAGCTGTAGGTGCGTGGTTGTTGGACCACTTAACAAAAATGGATGAATATGAGATCCATGTCCTTACTAGAACCAGCAGGAATAAGGATGTATTAAATTACAAAGAAGTTATCGCTGATATCACAAATTTGAAGTCCCTAAGGTTGGCCATTGGAAGGGACTATGATTTTTGCATTCACCTGGCAAGCTATGATAATTATGATCAATTGGAAGGAATTAATTTATCATGGGATGTGAATTTTCATGGCACCAGAAATCTTCTGGAGGTACTGGATAATAGTCCGGATTTGCATTTCATATATTTTTCTACTGTTCACGTCTACAATTTTGATGATATTATATCAGAAAGCACATTACCAAACCCACAATCGATGTATGGCCTGAACCGTCTGAATACGGAGCATCTAATAAAATGGTGGTTTAGAAGTGCGGAAACTAATTACACTATATTAAGGCTCAGTAATGCATACGGATGCCCAAAATTTGTAAATGAAAAAACCTGGACCACAATTCTCAATGAGTTTTGCTTATCTGTAATGGAAAAAAATAAAATTGTACTCAAATCAAATGGAAAAATATACAAGGATTTCATCTGGCTTGGGGATATTTGCAATTTTGTTGAGACTTTGATTTCTGGTAGTGTTCCTAAAGTGCCTGTATTAAATCTTTGTAGTGGTGTATCGATTCAGCTTCAGGAACTTGCAAACCACATTGCTGATTTGATTTTAAAGAATTTTGAGGTTCAAATTGAAATTGAATTAAATGAGTATGATGAAAATGACTATGCAGAATTGGTGATAGACAACTCATTACTTAATACCATGGTCAATTTTGAATTATCTGATAAGATAGACCATGAAGTTATCAAAACAATAGACTTCATAAGAAGTAATCAAATAGTTATATGAATGAATACTTGGAGACCCCAATATTATTTTGCACATACAGAAGACCAGAAACCACCAGAATGGTTTTTGAAGCAATTCGTAATGTGAAACCGAAGAGACTTTTTGTGTCAGCGAATGCGCCAAATCCTCACAAATTAGATGAAGAAAAAAGGTGTAATGAAGTGAGACAAATTGTTTCTCAAGTGGATTGGGACTGTGAGCTCCATACCTTGTTTAGGGATGAGCACCTTGATCTGAAATCTTCAATTAAAGGTGCTATTGATTGGTTTTTCGATCACGTAGAGGAAGGGATTATTTTGGAAGATGATTGTTTGCCAGGTGACGATTTTTTTTATTTCTGTCAAGAGTTATTAGCGCATTACAGAGATGATAATCGCGTGATGAATATTAGTGGCTGCAATCATGGCATCAATGATAGTTCCAGTAGTTACTATTTCTCACAGCATATACACATTTGGGGATGGGCTACCTGGAAAAGAGCTTGGGAACTTTATGATGTTGAAATGAAACAATGGCCTTTGTTCAAAGAAAAAGTTGATTTCACACATTTATTTGGTTCCGATAAAGAAGCAGCCAGGAGATTTAATAATTGGGAGATGAGTTATAACGGCAAAATCGATTGTTGGGATTATCAATGGTCATTTTGTGTTATTTGTAATGGCGGTTTATCTATTTTACCTGGTGTTAATCTTATTAAAAACCTTGGAATAAATATGGATGCAACCCACACTACTGACACAAATACATATCACGTTAATCTTGAAGTTGAGAAATTTATGTTTCCTATTAAGCATGAGCCATTTTATATAGTTAGGAGAGACTTGGACATCAGATATAATCAGTTGAATGCCTACAAAGACCCCTCGTTAAAGTCTCAAATACTTCACAAATTCAAGACCTTTTTATCAAATAAATAAAAAGAACAATGCTAGACGTAGACAAATTAATTTCTTTAGCAGATCAATTTCAGGAAGAATATAGAAATAATGCGCCATTCCCGCATATTGTGATTGACGATTTTTTACCCTTAGAAATCGTTGAGAAAATTTGTGAAAATTTCCCATCGAAAGAAAAGATGGACCCTAATACTTTTCAGACTGACAATAATAAGATTGCGTCAAGGCCAAACGTCGATGGATTTCCAGAGACACTTAAAAATGTACTATATGCTCTGAACTCTCATGAAATTGTAACATTTTTAGAAGTATTAACTGGCATTAATGGATTAGTGGGAGACCCGCATTACCTTGGTGGTGGTCTTCACCAAACATTTAGGGGTGGAAAGTTGGGTATACATGTAGATTTTAATTATCACAAACATTTAAGATTAGACCGTAGAATTAATCTACTGATCTTTCTCAATAAAAACTGGAAAGAAGAGTATGGTGGTCACCTGGAATTGTGGAATTCCGATATGACTCAATGTGTTAAAAGAATTCTGCCCAAATTTAACAGATGTGTGATATTCAACACAACAGATAGCTCTTATCACGGACATCCAGATCCACTAACATGTCCAGATTCAATTAGCAGAAAGTCAATTGCGCTTTATTATTATTCAAGTGGTCGGCCAGAGGATGATGCCAAAGAAGTTTTTTGGACGGCACATCAAAACAGACCTGGAACTGAAGATGACTTTGTTGTTAAAAGCGAGGGGACACTAGGGAAGATATTTAGAAATATAACCCCACCTATAATTTATAATACAATTTCAAAAATCTTATCAAAATGAATTTTAGTGATGAAATGGAGGATAAGGGCTTTGTAATCCTTGAAAATGTCTTTACCCAAAAAACCTTAGATATTATTAGGCCATTAGTTGACAGGATAATCAGCTACGCTGAAAAAGACCTTGAGGACCCTTTCGAAGGGTATTATCTCCGACACAGAGCGGACCAGGGAGCCCTGTATGACCTTTTTCAAAGACATGCTGAGTTTCAGGAGCTTGCTAAAAATGAAACATTGCTAGACGCGCTGGAACAAATTGTTGGTGAGGACATTTTTTTGTATGAAAATAGTTTAGTGTACAAACCAAAAGGTAAAAGAAATGAAGTTCCATGGCATCAGGACTTTATTAACCGACCAAATGAACCAATTAAATATATTGCTTGGATAGCACTGGATGATATTAAGGTTGAAAATGGTGCAATGAAAGTGATCCCGGGTTCTCATAAGCTGGGTTTTCTTCCATGGCACACTGTTCCAGGTGAAACACATCACACTAGATTAGTGATGGACAATGTAGACACATCTAAAGCGGTGGATGTAGAATTGAATGCTGGAGATGTATTGATATTTAACCAGCTACTATTGCATTCCAGTGAACGAATAGATAGCCCCGCACCTAGAAGAGCTTACAGGGTTTCCTATCAAAATTTTGACCAGGTATTTACACCCCGTGCTTCACCTGTTGTGTTAAGGGGAGGCAGCCCGGAATCGTTAGCTAATAAATTTCCCAATAGACATATTGAAAAAAGGGAAAAGAAGGTTAATAAGAATATTGTTCAAAAATTATTAAATAGGATAGGAAGGAAGTTGATCGAAATTTAAGCTATGTTGAAATTATTAAGCTACATTAAGTATACTCTGCAAAACTCAGTATCCAGTTTTTTGAATAAATATAATGCCTATTATTATGGACCAAATGAAGACTTGAGATATTACAAAAAACAGTTATACAAAATAAAAAACAGAAGGACATTTGTTAACGAGGATTATAAGAAAAACTTTAGCGAAATAAGTTTTAAAGTTGCAGAAAGATTTGAAAGTTACAATAGGGAAGGGGTTAAATTCAACGTAAAAGATTACTTTGAGTTTGGAGTGTTCAATGGTGATGCCACAATCAATTTTTGGATTGGAATAATGGCTTATTTTGGTAGAGTTCCGGATGGTTGGAACATCCATCTATTTGATTCCTTTGAAGGTATGCCTAAAAAAGTAGATATGAGGGACGAGACACTTCGGTTGGAAGAAGGTGACTTACATTCAAAAGGTGAGGAATTTGTTCTCTCCAGACTCAACTCAGTCTCCATACCAGAGAGCAAGATCAATATCATCAAGGGGTATTATGACGAGAGTTTGACCCCTCTCCTCAGAGATGAATACTTGAAAAAAGGTATAAAAGCTCATTTTGTAAATATCGATTGTGATTATTATTCATCAACTATAGCTGTTTTAAGATGGATTGAACCATTACTGGAGAATGGGTCGATAATATATTTTGATGATATTGATCTTTATTACAAAAATCCAAATAAAGGGGAGCTTAAAGCAATCGCTGAATTTAATGAATTGGATGATTCCCGCGGTTTAGCTGTAGATCAGTGGATTGATCCAGCATGCAGATGCTATATATTTTGGAGAAATTAGTAAATCTGTAAGTAGGTATGGCGAATCTCAAATATATTAAATCAGCCTTAAGGCCATTCTATGTGCTTTTCAGAATATTGATTAATGATCTTAATCGATTAATAATTCACCAATACTTTCCTCGTAAACCTCTGGTAATCAACCTAAACGCCAATGACATTTGCAATTCAAAATGTGTCATGTGTAATATATGGGAGCAAAAGCAGGACTTTGAGATCTCCCCAAGCCAATTAGAGTCGGTTTTGAAAGACCCGTTGTATAGCGAAGTAAGGCATGTCGGTATTACAGGAGGAGAACCAACTATGAGGGCTGATATTGCCCAGCTCTATGAAGCTGTTTGTAGGGCTTTACCATCTCTGACTGGTGTAAGTATTATAACTAATGCAATTAAGGAGAAAGAGGTTATCGCTAGAATTGATGAGATTAGAACTGTATGTGATAAGTACCAGATTGGCTTTAGTTTGATGGTTTCTTTGGATGGTGTTGGCAAAGTGCATGATCAAATTAGAAGACGCGAAGGAAATTTCGAGTCAGCAATGAAGGTCATAAATTACTACAAACAGAACACTGATATTCCGGTGTCTATTGGATGCACGATATCTAAGAACAATGTTTGGGATGTTGATGATATGCTGGCTTTTTTGAAAGAGAATCAGCTTTATGGTAGGTTTAGGGTCGCGGAGTATATCAACAGACTTTACAATGAGAACATCGAGGGGGTTATTCGCAATTTTACGGCTGAAGAAAGCTTTCATTTAGCAAGATTTTATAAAAAACTGGAGCTTTCATTTGAAACTAATGAGACCTATCAAAGGACCTATAGAAGTATTATAAACCAGTTATTGGGAAAGAAAAGGACAATAGGCTGTCCGTATCAGGCAGAAGGGGTGGTTCTAAACTCCCGAGGAGAAATCCAATATTGTGCGCCTAAGTCAAAAACATTGGGCAATGCTCTAAATAAATCATCTTTCAGAATTTTTAGAAAAATGATCCCTGAGAGGCGGAGAATAATAAAAGAGCATTGCGATCATTGTATTCATGATTACCACGCTGAAATTACTTTTTCCGAGAAACTCAACCAGTATAAACAAATATTCTGGTCGGAGGTATTGACAATAGGCAGAGTCAAATTGGCTGTGTGGGTTGAAACCCTGGTGAGATTGTCATTTATCAGAAGACAAAAGGGTACCACTATTTTCATAACAGGTTGGTATGGGACTGAGACCACAGGTGATAAAGCAATTTTGGGAGGAATTCTAAAGGAATACCAAGGTATCCCTGACTTGAAAGTAATTGTATCGAGTATGTATCCCTTCGTAACCGAGGAAACTTTGCAGGAACTGGGAATAGAAGCTGATATAGTGCCAACAAATTCGTTGCAGTTTGCGAAGGCTGCAGCAATCGCCGATGAAGTAATAATGGGTGGAGGCCCGCTTATGGGTATGGAGGCTTTGGCAATACCGCTTTGGGCGTTTGAAATTGCAAAAAGGTTTGGAAATAAAACTACAATTTTTGGATGTGGAATTGGCCCCCTCGATAAACAGCTGTATAAGGAAGTTGTAGGTAGAATTCTTACCAGGGCAGATTCAATTAAACTAAGAGATAGTGGCTCAGTAAGCCTGGCCGAAGAGTTAAGCGGAAGAAAGGATGCAGTAAATATTGGTGATCCAGCTATAGTATACCTCAAGTCTAAGCAGAAAGAAATACAGAGGGTAGAAAAAAAGTTGCCGTACATAGTGTGTTTTTTACGGGAGTGGACAGAAGAGTATAAGGGCACCTTGACAAGCGAAGAATTTCTGCTTGTTAAGGAGAAATTCGAAGAACAAATTGCTAAGGTGATCTCAAAATTCTGTAATGAGTTTGAGGTTACTCCTGTTTTCTACCCTATGCATACATTTGAAGTAGGTAAGGACGATCGAGATTTTTTTAGAAAATTTACCGCTGAACACTTAGAAGGTTTGGATTATGTCATTCATCGTGGTAACTCCAAAATCGATGAAATTCTTCAACATATGACAAATTCAAAGTTTACTATGTGTATGCGGTTTCATTCAGTGCTCTTTGCCCATTGCGCTAAAGCTAATTTCCTGGCACTTGATTATACAAATGGCGGCAAGATTAAAGGGTTTTTGAAGGATCAAAATCTAGATAATAAGATCATTACTCTTCATGAAATGGCACACTCAAATTTTGAAGAGATATATGAAAAATTTAAGTCAATTTTCTTAATAGAACAGAAAGATTGAAGGTAGTTCATGTAAACACAAATCAAAAAGGAGGGGCAGGTATTGCTTGCCGTAGGTTGCATGAGGGTCTACTGAAAGCTGGAGTCGATTCGCAAGTGCTGGTTTTAAATATTGAAGAGCCAGCCGCCAGATATCATGCATTTTTAGATCACAAGTGGTCCCGAATTGAACGATTGAAATTTTCAATTTTCTTTCGGTTATACTCCATTTTCAATAATCTTATTAAGGCAACACTTAAGGAATTTGAAGTTATTAGTATTCCATTATCCCCCTATGACATAACCAAACATCCAGAAGTAAAGTCTGCGGATGTAGTTCATCTTCATTGGGTTGGTAATTTTGTGGACTATCGGTCATTTTTTAAAAAAATCAGAAAACCAGTGATATGGACATTACATGATACTAATCCAATTGGAGGAATATTTCATTATCCAATTGACGAAAGACGTAATAACAACATTATTGGATTGGATAGAATGGTAATGAAACTTAAATCCAACTATCTTTTTAAATGTGAAAATCTAAGTTTTGTATACCTCTGTCATTGGATGAAAGATCAGATTAATAACAGATCCTACGGGAATTTCCCAAACTTTCATATTCCAAACGGAATAGAAGAGTCTGTTTTTAGACCCATTGACCAGAGAGCTGCCAGAAAACAATTCAACCTTCCAGTCCACAAAAAAGTAGTTCTTTTTGTAGCAGATAATTTATCAAATGAACGTAAGGGGTTTAGATTCATAGAGGAGGCAGTGAACAGAATTAAGGATGAATCAATTGTTTGGTGTGCTATTGGAGAAACACCAAATAATCAACCAGGTATTAATTACCTTGGAACAATAAATGATGAAAGAGTCCTGGCTAATGCTTACTCCAGTGCTAATTTATTCGTAATTCCTTCTCTGGAAGATAACTTACCTAATACAGTATTGGAAGCGATGTTTTGCGGAATACCTGCCTTGGGATTCAAGGTAGGAGGTCTGCCAGACATGATTGACAATGAAATAAATGGACTATTATTGGATAAGATTGATATTGATCAGCTATGTAAAAAAATTGTTGAGTTACTCCAGGAGCAAACTCGATTGATGAAACTCGGCTTAAATGCAAGAAAAAAGGCAACAAGCAATTTTGATATTTCAAATACAGTAAAGAAATATCAAGATTTATACCTAAATGTTATTCCTTAATATTTTTGATATTCATTTTTACTCTGTTGTAAGAGCAATTGGCTCTATTCGTCGAATTTCTTGAGTATTTCGGAGGGTATGGGCTATTTTTATGCGTTTTAGTACTATCCTTGAAATCTTTACAAACATATTGCACATTATTATTAATCAATTTAAGTTTTCATTGTTTAGGTCAATGCCCAACAAGCAATTTCTCTTTAGCAAGCCCGGTTTGTTTGGAAGAACGAATAGCTTTAACCAATTCCTCAGTTGATGGAACTAACTTTGAGTGGGATTTTTGTAGTGGTGACTTAGCAAATGTGCCAATAGGAACTACGGCAGTTACAGTTTCTACTAGTAACACACCTACTGGTTTTAACCTTATAAAAGATGACTCTTTATGGTACGGATTCGTTTCAAGTCGTGGCGGGAATTCCATTCAAAGAGTAGATTTTGGTTCTAGCCTTGATAACACAATTTCTGCCGGGGATATAACTAATCTTGGGAACCTTGGGAGTCTACTAAGTGGGCCTGAGGGAATGGATTTTGTAAATGAGTCTGGTACCTGGTATGGAATAGTCGCTAACTACTCAAACAATAAGCTCATTTTAATTGATTTTGGTAATTCACTAGATACAGACGTTTCAAATATTGATGAATTTGAAATAACCACCCCCGCTGGTGTTACATTCAACCAACCCTCAGATGTTGAAATAACAAAAATTGGTACTGACTACATAGTATTTGTGGGGAATAGAAGTGGATCGGTTATAAACAGACTGGTATTTTCTGGAAGCATTACCAATGACCCCACAGGGGACAATATTACCGTGACAGGTAGCTCTCAACCAAGAAGTACTTCAATTGCTCGAGAGTGTGATAACTGGTATTTATTTGTGGCATCAGAGGCCAACGACAAAATTCATAAATTGGATTTCGGTACCGACATCACATCTAGCCCGATTATTTCAGAAATGACTTTGACTGGTGACACTTTTGATCACCCATTTAGAATTGAGATAAAAAATGATGCTGCCAATTTCTACGGTTTTGTGTCTGGGCCTAATAACCTGCTCAAACTTGATTTCGGTGTAAGTTTATCTACTAGCTCAATATCAGTGTCAGATCTTGGGAATCTAGGAGTTATGCAATCCAGTTTGGCCGGATTCGACTTTGAAAAAGATAGCTCAGATTATCGGGGATTCGCTATTTCCTCAAACAATAAAGCATTGTATAAAATTTCATTCCCTGACAACTGTAATGCTAGCATTCCTGTAAGCACAGAGAATGAACCATTAAATTTATATTACGATACTTCTGGTGATTACGAAATAGCGTTGAAGGCATTAGATGCCAATGGTAACGTAAGTTATAGCACCAATACAGTAACAGTAAATACCAACGTTGCACCAGATATAGATTTCATCATTGATGATAACCGATGTGTCAGTAATGCCAACAGTTTCACATCGATCAATACAAGTGGAGACATCCAAACCTACAGTTGGGATTTTGGAGACGGTTCGGGCACTAGTTCTTCTGCAGACACGACCTACCTGTATGATTCGGTCAATACGTTTACTGTGACATTGGATGTAGTTAGTACAGGCGGATGTTTCAATAGTGTGAGCCAGGAGATCAGTATTTACCCTGAACCATCAACACCAGATTTTGACTATACTGCCGCGAGTTTATGTAGTAATAGTGAGATCACATTTATAAATAAAACTGACAGCACTGGTTTGGAAGGTGTGATTAGTTATTTATGGGATTTTGATGGAGAGGCAACCAGTACTCAGAAGGACACGGTTTATGTTTTTTCATCAACAGGGACCAAAACAGTAGGCTTGCAGGGGATGATACCTGGTTGTACGACTGTTGTTTACTCAGAAGATTTGGTTATAGAAGAGGGTCCTACAGCCTTATTTAGTTATTCGAATAATTGCTTTGGTTCTGCGATAGAATTCACAGATGAGAGTAGTGGACTGGGTATAGTTTCCTATAGTTGGGATTTTGGAGATGGTTTGGGTACTTCGAGCCAATCAGATACAGTTTACCAATATTCAGGAGCGGGTACCTACAGTGTACGCTTGACGGTAACAAACTCTTCGGGATGTGAGACCACCTACACCGAAGATATCACAGTAAATGATCAACCTTTGACTGATTTTACTTCAATTGGGAGTACAGAGAATGTGCCTGTTCAGTTCAACGGTCTTGATCTCACCTTATCAGATGATTCTATCACCGGTTGGCTATGGGATTTTGATGGTTTAGGAAGTTCCACGGATCAGAACCCATCCTTCACCTTTACAGAAGCATTAAGCTATACAGTGTCTCTAATGGTTTCGACCTCCCAGGGTTGTGCTGATAGTGTAGGTCAAATAATCAATATTACAGAGTCGGTTTGCCCGTACTCAGACTTTACCATATCGAATCCGACAGTTTGTACAAATGAAGTGCTGAGTCTTACAAATAGTAGTGCAAATGGTACAACATATGAGTGGGATTTTTGTGTTGGGGAGCTGTCATCCATACCTACAGGAGAGGAAACCATAACAGTATCATCGAGCAGCACCCCCACCGGTATTAGTTATATAGAGGATGATTCTTTGTGGTATGGTTTTGTTTTAAGCAGGGGAGGGAACACTATTCAGCGGATAAGTTATGGATCTAATCTGGATAGCGCTGTAAGTACTTCAAATGTCACTGACCTGGGGAATATTGGTGGCTTATTAAGTGGACCGGAGGGAATAAGTTTTGTTCAGGAATCGGGCATATGGTATGGGATTGTGGCAAATTACACCACTGACCAACTTGTTTTATTGAATTTTGGAGCTTCATTATCAACAGACGCTCTGGATATAACCGGCTCTGAGATACCAACACCATCAGGAGTTAATTTTAATCTGCCTTCAGATATTGAGATAACAAAAGTTGGGACAGACTATGTAATGTTTGTAGGGAACAGGAATGGGTCTAACATCAACAGGCTCATATTTTCCGGAAGCATTACCAATGACCCCACAGGAGACGATATTACAGTGACAGGTAGTTCCAAACCGAGGAGTACATCATTGCTTCGCGATTGCGATAATTGGTATTTGTTTGTTGCCTCCGAAGATAATGATAAACTTCACAAGCTGTCATTTGGTAATGACATTACATCTGCACCAACAGTGACCGAACTGACATTGACTGGAGATGTTCTGGACCAGCCATTCAGGATAGAAATTGTATATGACGCTTTAAGCTATTACGGTTTTTTGAGCGGGAATTCGAATCTCTACAGATTAAATATAGGAAATGATATAAGTACAGGTAGTGTGTCTGTGACAGATCTTGGAGATCTTGGTGTATTGCAATCCAGTCTGGCAGGATTTGATTTTGTAAAACATGAATCGGACTATCGAGGATTTGCGATCTCATCAAACACAGAGACAGTTTACAAAATTAGTTTTTCAGATAATTGTTCGGCTAGTCAGTTGGTGAGCAGTGAAGAACAACCTTCAACAATAAGCTACAGTGAGTCAGGCACATACGAAATAGCGTTGAAGGCATTAGATGCCAATGGTAACGTAAGTTATAGCACCAATACAATAACAGTAAATACCAACGTTGCACCAGACATAGATTTCATCATTGATGATAACCGATGTGTCAGTAATGCCAACAGTTTCACATCGATCAATACAAGTGGAGACATCCAAACCTACAGTTGGGATTTTGGAGACGGCTCTGGCACTAGTTCTTCTGCAGACACGACCTACCTGTACGATTCGGTCAATACGTTTACTGTGACATTGGATGTAGTTAGTACAGGCGGATGTTTCAATAGTGTGAGCCAGGAGATCAGTATTTACCCTGAACCATCAACACCAGATTTTGACTATACTGCCGCGAGTTTATGTAGTAATAGTGAGATCACATTTATAAATAAAACTGACAGCACTGGTTTGGAAGGTGTGATTAGTTATTTATGGGATTTTGATGGAGAGGCAACCAGTACTCAGAAGGACACGGTTTATGTTTTTTCATCAACAGGGACCAAAACAGTAGGCTTGCAGGGGATGATACCTGGTTGTACGACTGTTGTTTACTCAGAAGATTTGGTCATAGAAGAGGGTCCTACAGCCTTATTTAGTTATTCGAATAATTGCTTTGGTTCTGCGATAGAATTCACAGATGAGAGTAGTGGACTGGGTATAGTTTCCTATAGTTGGGATTTTGGAGATGGTTTGGGTACTTCGAGCCAATCAGATACAGTTTACCAATATTCAGGAGCGGGTACCTACAGTGTACGCTTGACGGTAACAAACTCTTCGGGATGTGAGACCACCTACACCGAAGATATCACAGTAAATGATCAACCTTTGACTGATTTTACTTCAATTGGGAGTACAGAGAATGTGCCTGTTCAGTTCAACGGTCTTGATCTCACCTTATCAGATGATTCTATCACCGGTTGGCTATGGGATTTTGATGGTTTAGGAAGTTCCACGGATCAGAACCCATCCTTCACCTTTACAGAAGCATTAAGCTATACAGTGTCTCTAATGGTTTCGACCTCCCAGGGTTGTGCTGATAGTGTAGGTCAAATAATCAATATTACAGAGTCGGTTTGCCCGTACTCAGACTTTACCATATCGAATCCGACAGTTTGTACAAATGAAGTGCTGAGTCTTACAAATAGTAGTGCAAATGGTACAACATATGAGTGGGATTTTTGTGTTGGGGAGCTGTCATCCATACCTACAGGAGAAGAAACCATAACAGTATCATCGAGCAGCACCCCCACCGGTATTAGTTATATAGAGGATGATTCTTTGTGGTATGGTTTTGTTTTAAGCAGGGGAGGGAACACTATTCAGCGGATAAGTTATGGATCTAATCTGGATAGCGCTGTAAGTACTGCAAATGTTACTGACCTGGGGAATATTGGTGGCTTATTAAGTGGACCGGAGGGAATAAGTTTTGTTCAGGAATCGGGCATATGGTATGGGATTGTGGCAAATTACACCACTGACCAACTTGTTTTATTGAATTTTGGAGCTTCATTATCAACAGACGCTCTGGATATAACCGGCTCTGAGATACCAACACCATCAGGAGTTAATTTTAATCTGCCTTCAGATATTGAGATAACAAAAGTTGGGACAGACTATGTAATGTTTGTAGGGAACAGGAATGGGTCTAACATCAACAGGCTTATATTTTCCGGAAGCATTACCAATGACCCCACAGGAGACGATATTACAGTGACAGGTAGTTCCAAACCGAGGAGTACATCATTGCTTCGCGATTGCGATAATTGGTATTTGTTTGTTGCCTCCGAAGATAATGATAAACTTCACAAGCTGTCATTTGGTAATGACATTACATCTGCACCAACAGTGACCGAACTGACATTGACTGGAGATGTTCTGGACCAGCCATTCAGGATAGAAATTGCATATGACGCTTTAAGCTATTACGGTTTTTTGAGCGGGAATTCGAATCTCTACAGATTAAATATAGGAAATGATATAAGTACAGGTAGTGTGTCTGTGACAGATCTTGGAGATCTTGGTGTATTGCAATCCAGTCTGGCAGGATTTGATTTTGTAAAACATGAATCGGACTATCGAGGATTTGCGATCTCATCAAACACAGAGGCAGTTTACAAAATTAGTTTTTCAGATAATTGTTCGGCTAGTCAGTTGGTGAGCAGTGAAGAACAACCTTCAACAATAAGCTACAGTGAGTCAGGCACATACGAAATAGCGTTGAAGGCCTTAGATGCCAATGGTAACGTAAGTTATAGCACCAATACAGTAACAGTAAATACCAACGTTGCACCAGATATAGATTTCATCATTGATGATAACCGATGTGTCAGTAATTCGAACAGTTTCACATCGATCAATACAAGTGGAGACATTCAAACCTACAGTTGGGATTTTGGAGACGGCTCTGGCACTAGTTCTTCTGCAGACACGACCTACCTGTATGATTCGGTCAATACGTTTACTGTGACATTGGATGTAGTTAGTACAGGCGGATGTTTCAATAGTGTGAGCCAGGAGATCAGTATTTACCCTGAACCATCAACACCAGATTTTGACTATACTGCCGCGAGTTTATGTAGTAATAGTGAGATCACATTTATAAATAAAACTGACAGTACTGGTTTGGAAGGTGTGATTAGTTATTTATGGGATTTTGATGGAGAGGCAACCAGTACTCAGAAGGACACGGTTTATGTTTTTTCATCAACAGGGACCAAAACAGTAGGCTTGCAGGGGATGATACCTGGTTGTACGACTGTTGTTTACTCAGAAGATTTGGTCATAGAAGAGGGTCCTACAGCCTTATTTAGTTATTCGAATAATTGCTTTGGTTCTGCGATAGAATTCACAGATGAGAGTAGTGGACTGGGTATAGTTTCCTATAGTTGGGATTTTGGAGATGGTTTGGGTACTTCGAGCCAATCAGATACAGTTTACCAATATTCAGGAGCGGGTACCTACAGTGTACGCTTGACGGTAACAAACTCTTCGGGATGTGAGACCACCTACACCGAAGATATCACAGTAAATGATCAACCTTTGACTGATTTTACTTCAATTGGGAGTACAGAGAATGTGCCTGTTCAGTTCAACGGTCTTGATCTCACCTTATCAGATGATTCTATCACCGGTTGGCTATGGGATTTTGATGGTTTAGGAAGTTCCACGGATCAGAACCCATCCTTCACCTTTACAGAAGCATTAAGCTATACAGTGTCTCTAATGGTTTCGACCTCCCAGGGTTGTGCTGATAGTGTAGGTCAAATAATCAATATTACAGAGTCGGTTTGCCCGTACTCAGACTTTGCCATATCGAATCCGACAGTTTGTACAAATGAAGTGCTGAGTCTTACAAATAGTAGTGCAAATGGTACAACATATGAGTGGGATTTTTGTGTTGGGGAGCTGTCATCCATACCTACAGGAGAGGAAACCATAACAGTATCATCGAGCAGCACCCCCACCGGTATTAGTTATATAGAGGATGATTCTTTGTGGTATGGTTTTGTTTTAAGCAGGGGAGGGAACACTATTCAGCGGATAAGTTATGGATCTAATCTGGATAGCGCTGTAAGTACTTCAAATGTCACTGACCTGGGGAATATTGGTGGCTTATTAAGTGGACCGGAGGGAATAAGTTTTGTTCAGGAATCGGGCATATGGTATGGGATTGTGGCAAATTACACCACTGACCAACTTGTTTTATTGAATTTTGGAGCTTCATTATCAACAGACGCTCTGGATATAACCGGCTCTGAGATACCAACACCATCAGGAGTTAATTTTAATCTGCCTTCAGATATTGAGATAACAAAAGTTGGGACAGACTATGTAATGTTTGTAGGGAACAGGAATGGGTCTAACATCAACAGGCTTATATTTTCCGGAAGCATTACCAATGACCCCACAGGAGACGATATTACAGTGACAGGTAGTTCCAAACCGAGGAGTACATCATTGCTTCGCGATTGCGATAATTGGTATTTGTTTGTTGCCTCCGAAGATAATGATAAACTTCACAAGCTGTCATTTGGTAATGACATTACATCTGCACCAACAGTGACCGAACTGACATTGACTGGAGATGTTCTGGACCAGCCATTCAGGATAGAAATTGCATATGACGCTTTAAGCTATTACGGTTTTTTGAGCGGGAATTCGAATCTCTACAGATTAAATATAGGAAATGATATAAGTACAGGTAGTGTGTCTGTGACAGATCTTGGAGATCTTGGTGTATTGCAATCCAGTCTGGCAGGATTTGATTTTGTAAAACATGAATCGGACTATCGAGGATTTGCGATCTCATCAAACACAGAGGCAGTTTACAAAATTAGTTTTTCAGATAATTGTTCGGCTAGTCAGTTGGTGAGCAGTGAAGAACAACCTTCAACAATAAGTTACAGTGAGTCAGGCACATACGAAATAGCGTTGAAGGCATTAGATGCCAATGGTAACGTAAGTTATAGCACCAATACAGTAACAGTAAATACCAACGTTGCACCAGATATAGATTTCATCATTGATGATAACCGATGCATCAGCAATGCCAACAGTTTCACATCGATCAATACAAGTGGAGACATCCAAACCTACAGTTGGGATTTTGGAGACGGTTCTGGCGCATCTTCTGAGGCCAACCCGACTTACCAATATACCAATGAGGGAACCTATCATGTATCACTAGAAGTGGAAAATACCTCGGGGTGTAGCAATCAATTTTCACAGGAAATTACCATATTCCCCGAACCTCCGTCACCAACTTTTGAATATAGCGCTGATATATTTTGCACCAACAATAGTTTCCAATTCACCAATACCACCAACGAATCAGCCTATGACAATGCCCTCCCAATACACCTGGCAATTTGCAGACGAAGGAACCAGTAACCAAAAAGACACCACTTTCTCCTTCAACACTGCCGGAGAAAGAATTGTATCCCTGGTGGCAGAGGTCCCTGGTTGTAACTCAGACCCAACATACGATACCATTTTGATCAACCCAACACCTGACATAGATTTCGACTATACGGTCGTCTGTGAAGGCTTACCAACTCAATTTGGCAATACAAGTGCTTCCCAGAACCTTGAAACTATCCATTGGGATTTCGGGGATGGATATTTTAATACATCAGAAAATCCCGAACATCTTTTCGAAACCCATGGAGCATATGAAGTGACCATGTCAGTGGTAGATGAAGAAGGGTGTACAAATGATATTCAAAAGACTGTTAGTGTGGACCAGATCCCTTCTCCAGGTTTTTCTGTACAGGGAAATGTAGCGTGTGCGGAATCAGAGATTACATTTATTGATGAAACTGATAATACGGTGGCTAATGTCACCGAATGGCTCTGGGAGTTTGGGGATGGCGAAACCTCCGAAAACCATGAACCCAACTCACTTCTTCAGTGAACCTGGTGAGTATAATGTACAATTGTCCGTATTTAATGACGCTGGTTGCGAAGCAACTGTAGACAGCATTATTGTAGTGGATCCGGCACCTATTGCTGATTTTGAGGTTGAGACAGGCTGTATTGGTGCTCCTACTAGGTTCATCGATTTAAGTGAAGGCGAGATTACCAGTTGGTACTGGAATATTGGTGAAGTGGTCTCTACCACTCAAAATCCAACGGTGGTTTTTTGATTAACCAGGGGAGTATGTTGTTGATCTTGAGGTAACCACAAGTGATTTTTGCGTAATCAGCCATCAACAGACTATAACCATTGATGCGCTTCCTGAAATGAATATTGCAGTTCAAAACAACTGTTTGAATGAAATAATTGAGTTTTCAGATTTGTCTACATCGTCTGGAGATCCAATAGTATCCAGAGTTTGGGATTTTGGGGATGGTTTTAGGGCGAATGGTCCATTGGTTTTTCATGAATACCAGGTTGCGGGAAGTTATCAGGTATCCCTAACCGTCACTACCGGAAATGGCTGTCAGAGTGGTACAAACCCAGGGCATTCAAATATACGAAGCACCAGAAGCTTCTTTTACGGTCCAATGAATATTATGGGAGTTCCACCTTTAGCGATAGAAATAAATAACCCAATCCATTGGCGCCTCAAATTATGGTTGGATACTTAATGGAGATTCCATATCTACCAATGAAACGACATTGTTAACGCTGACAGAAGAAGATGATCATGAATTGAAACTAATCACCATTTCCAGATCAGGGGTGTATTGATTCGGCTAGTCAGGAGATCATAACTGCAATTCCTGCTTATGACCTTAACCTTATCGATTTTCAGGTGATTGAAAGAGATGACGCAATTTCATTAGTTGTTGAGATGATCAACCAAAGTAACTTGCCAGTATCAAATTTTGAAATCATTGTTCACCTGGAGGATAAATTCACACTTGCTGAGAAATTCGAATCCACATTGCTTAGGGGAGCTCGCGTCGTTCACCAATTAGATTTGGAAATCCCAAGTAATCAATCATTAGACTATGTTTGTGTAGAAACTTGGATCTCCGTCTAAACAATACCCCCGATGTAAGGTTGCAAAACAATGAAAAGGTGTATTGATTTTTCGACCAGAGTGAATGTTGCTCACCCAGTACCAAAATCCTGCAGATGAAATAGCCATTGTTAAGGTGGTACTGCCTTCCAGAATGGATATCACGTTGGTAGTGGACTGACATGTCTGGTAACATTATTAAAAGAAAATCATATCAAAACCAATTGTCTGGTCTCCTGGAAATTGAAGTCAATGTAAGGGATCTTAATACGGGGGATGTATTTGCTACAAGTCATTCACGAACAGGGAAAAACAGTGCGGAGAATCCAAAAGAATTTAGCATAGCTTAATTAAGATGCTTAATCCCTCAAAAACATTGATTGCTAAATAAGGTAAACAGAAATGCCGGCTGTTAATATAAAAACAAATTCTTGTTAATAAATATTATTTTCTTTTGAGAATTAGAAAATAATATTTCATTTATTACATTTGTGGCAAATATTATTCGGATAACAGAAATGGCTCAAAACTTGAAAATAGATCAGACGGACAGAAAAATACTGGAAATTTTACAATCAAACGCTAAGATAACCAACGCTCAACTTTCCAAAGATATTGGACTTTCACCAGCACCTACACTTGAGAGGGTTAAAAAACTTGAAAACTCAGGAATCATAAAAAGCTATCACGCGAAGCTCGATACTGACAAGATTGGTCTTGGTGTAAGTACTTTCGTACTGGTAACGCTCAAAGGGCATAATAAAAACAACATCGACATTTTTTTAAGCGAGATCTACAAGGTAGATGAGGTCATTGAATGTCATCACATCACAGGTTCTGGAGATTTTATGTTAAAGATCATAGCCCAGGACATTGCCTCCTATCAAAAGTTAATGCTGGAAAAAAGTTAGTGAAGTAGAAGTAGTGGATAGTTTGCAATCCATGGTCATTCTTTCTACTTTCAAGGACAGTAAAGTAATGCCTATTCCAAGATAAACTTAATGACTCAGGTACTTAATAAAATCCTTTCAGAAAGACAGGTAAAAGATAAGATTACACGAATTGCCTACGAAATCTACGAGAACAACTTCCAGGAAAATGAGCTGATTTTAGTAGGAATAGTAGGTCAGGGAAGCACTTTGGCCAAATTACTTCACGATGAGTTGAATGCTATTAGTGACATCAAAGTACATTTGGCTGAATTAAGCATTGATAAAAATGATCATCTGAGTAGACCAATTGAGATTAACTGTGATCCCACTTTGCTCTCAGACAAAGCAATTGTGCTAATAGATGATGTTCAAAACTCAGGTAGAACCATTACTCATGGAATTAGTTTCCTGTTGAAACATCATGTGAAGAAGATTGAAACCGCTGTATTGGTTGACAGGAGCCACAAATCATTTCCAATCCTGGCCAATTACATGGGCTATGAAATTGCCACTATGATTGATGAGTATATATCAGTACAGTTAGAGCAGGACATTGGAGTATATCTTCATAGTTGATAAAGGAAAGGTCGATAGACAGTGAAACAACGATGGTTCTAGGCTAGTTAGAAAAAAAAGTTGTACTAAGTATAGAATTCCCGAGACTGTAGTGACCCTGGGGTTTTAAATAAATCAACATTGGGTTTAATTGAAAGGCTGTCTCTTCTCAAATTTAAAACCTACTAGAGAAAATCATTCTCTGTGACACTCGGTGGTTCTCTGAGCAACTCTGTGTCCCAACATGGCCATTGAAAGTTATTTCACAAAGAGCACTGAGAAGCTCAAAGTTGCACAGAGTATTGGAATTTTGTTGGAATCAATAGCGAGGCTGTTTCTTCCATGCACCAAAAACCTGCTATTCTTTGATAAGTCAAATCTTATTTGCCCAATCATTTATTAACTTTAGGTTTTATAACATCAACTATTAATATGATTGAAAATCATCTGTCAACTAAGATAATTGGCTATGCTATTGAGGTGCACAAACAATTGGGGCCGGGATTACTCGAGTCTGCATATCAGGAATGTCTTTATTATGAACTTAAGGAATCAGGTTTAATTGTTCATAAGGAGGTGCCAATGCCTATAATTTACAAAGAGGTTCATTTAAATCATGGATACCGCATGGACCTCTTAGTAGAAAATAAAGTAGTGGTTGAAATTAAAACAGTAGAGGCATTGCATGAAGTTCATACCGCTCAAGTCTTAACCTATCTCAAGTTGGGCAATTTTAAATTAGGTCTAATAATAAATTTTCATGTTGCAATGTTAAAAAACGGAATTAAAAGGATAATTCATTGAGTTATCTTAAGTACTGAGTTTGCTAACATCATAAAGCCCAAGGTGAGGTTGTAACACAGAGAGTGCTGAGAAGCTCAAAGTTTCACAAAGCATAACTTTCCTGACCACTTTGTATATGGGGCTTCAATAAGTCTAATCTTTGAGTTTAAATGGGCTATCTCTTTTCACAATCCGTATGTAAGGCATCTCTGTGAAACTCCGTGGTTCTCTGAGCAACTCTGTGCCACAATAACTTGAATGGTGTGAATCAGAATCCTTCAATCCAGGTTCAATCTCTTCATTTCATATTCATAATCAGCCTGTAGATCTTCATGAAGTTTCGATATAGCCTTCTTGATTTTATTAATCTGATTATTGTATAAATTATCGAGTACTCTGCTTCTTTGATAGGGGATTTTAGATTCATTCATTGCCTGGCAGAAATGCATCAGCAATTCCACTTCGGTTTGTTTCAACCCAGAAAAACGAATTTGTTTGTTGAGATTCTTTAAAATCTTCCTAATGCTCTTTTTTGCCCAATAAAGGTTGGTATCATTTATTTGAGCAAACTCTTCCTCAATTTCCTCCTTGATGGCCATAATGTATGTTGCCTCATCCTGTTGTTCAAACAACAGGTAAGTGAGTAGCTCCTTATTGTCTTTTTTGAACCTCCCTAATCTGAGGCATAGCTTTGCAAGCGCATCATTGTCAAGATCCTTCAACGCCCTTTTGATTTCTGCTAATGATGCTGCTTTCATTGATTTTTATAATTAAGCGCTGATGTCCCTGTAGAGGTCAGGTTTTTTGAGGAGCATAAGAAGACTCATTTTTAGGACTTGCCCCATATTTTTGCAGTTGTGAAAATCCTTCTCGTCGTAGAATGATGCCAGTTCTTTTTTTAACATATCTACATTTTCATCGGTGGAGATTCTGTCGTTAGACATGGCATCAGTTAAGCTTTTTACTCTGTGTCTGGCCATTTTAAGCCGCTTTGCGATCAAAGATCGTTCCTCACGCTGATACTGTCTGACAGTTTGATGATTGAGATTTCTAAGCCCCAACTCAATTAATGGATTGTTCTGTTTGAAGTATTGCGGTAAATAGATGGCTTTACGACCCTCATAAGCCTGCTGATCAAAATCAATGGCCCTTAACCGGTAAGTGATCTCCTCAAAGTCTGGTGTAATGTCAACAACAAAATTGCTGGAATGCATATCACCCAGGAGGCGCACAAAGCACCTTTCATTAAATTTTATAAATTCTTTTGCTAGCCTGATTTCATTGAGCCCGGGATCGTTAAGGTAATTTTTGATGAATAAATCACCGGGAATTCCAGCAATATGTTCCTCTACCAAGGTGTCCTGATCCACCAGATAGCTCATTCTGTCAGGCGAAAGCAAATCTTCCAGCTCTAGTCCGTACACCCGGTTGGCATCTGCATTTTTAATATAGAAATAATCAAAGTTGTCATTGAGCTGATTGACCACCCGAACCCTTATCGGTTTAGTATTGCCATAAGTACACAAATCCACCCGCTCGATCCTGAGGTGTTCCATGACTTCCATGTCTCCATCCGCTTTTAGTAGGGCATAGATCTTTTTTAATGCCAGGTAAATGTATTCCATGTCTGACTGAGCATAGAATACAGTTTCCCACAGGGTGTCAACCCCATTTTTGTCATAGAGGGGAATGGAATTGTTGAACCGCAATAAATCTTCATAGGCGATAGGTAATTTCAGCTCTCTTCCATAATCCTGCAGGTACCTGTGAAGGATAGGATTTACTTTGTACGGGATTTTCTTTTTACTAATGATCGCCATAACAATAGTTTAGGTAAGTGCATCGAGCATCATCTTCTCAGTCTGACTTTGCCAACATCGAAAAGAAGAGGAGATGTCCTTATGTTCTGGAATGTAATCAATTAGCCTGGAAATATTAAATTCATTACTGGCAATTCCAGCACCAGCCTGGGCACCATCAAGCGCGTTGCATGCCTGCTCATATTGTTTATTGACAGGTACCATCATCACAGGTTTTCCCAGGTACATTGCTTCACACACAGATTCAAATCCCGCAGTACTGGCATATGCTTTACAGCTTGCCATCTTCTCTAAAAACTTCTTGTCATCCAGCTGATGGAATGTGAGGGTATCGTCTATTTTGTCTTCTTTTGGGGCTCCCTTTCTGTCCCAAAAACAAAACAATTTAATGTCAGGGTGATTTTCATGAAATGTTTTCACCTCTTCTCCATACCCATCATTGACCATATAAACCAACACAAAATCTCCGGAAGTTGCATTTAGCTGAGCCAGTTCACTCCGTAGTAGTGGTGGGACAATCGTAAGCCCTTGTACTTCCCTGTAGGGCATGAAACTTAAGGCTATTAACTGATCTGCACCCCATGCTGTAATGTTATTAGCCTGCTTCATAAAAAACCGATCGAAAGGTCCGCCTTTGGCAAACGGAAAATCGGGGTGATTCATCAGGTATTGATGCCCAATACAATAAAATCTGGCAGAAGGCTTGTACCATCGATTGTATATTCCACCAATAAAATCGTAGAAATTGACAATAACATCAGGTTCTTTTTCTTTCACTACATCATCAATCCGCCGGAGCGACTTTCTAAACACACTTAGTTTTTGCAGATTTTTTATAATAGAAGGGAATATTTTAACTGATTTGTTATTCTTATCAGTCACAAAATTTGGGCTTGCAATTCCTTCTATCGGTACATCGGATAACTTATTGGTGAAAAATTCCGGAATGGCCCTACGGTTGCTTCTTCCCAAAAAAACATGCACGACTTCATGGCCAGCTTTAGACAAAATTTCGTGAAGCGAAATCGTTTGGGTCATATGACCTCTTCCTTCACCTTGGACGATAAATAAGAATTTCACACCGGGCTTATATGATTCAGGCAAATATAGCCGGATGATGGAATAAATTTATCCGTAGTATGGGAAACGAAGTGAAAATTCAGTGCCCTTGCCCAACTCAGACTCTACATTGATGGTCCCTTTATGATTTCTGATGATTTGTTTTGAAAGACTCAGGCCAATTCCTGATCCATTTTTCTTGGTAGTGAAGAACGGGATAAATATTTTCTTTAATGCGTCTTCTTCAATGCCTGGCCCGGTATCATCAATTGTAATCAGCACACTGTTGCTTTCTTTGCGGGCGTTTATGGTTATTTTTCTGAGTTCCTTGTCATCACTGGCAATAGCCTGAATCGCATTTTTAATCAGGTTAATCACCACCTGCTCTACTTGCTCCTGATCTACACTAAAAACGAGTTGATCGTCAATATCCAGACTCAAATCAATGCCGGCCTGCTTCATGTCGTGTTGCAGTAATGTAATGACATGATCAAATAAATCCTTCACTTTGATGTGCTCGAAATTTGGCAGTGTAATTCTGGTCATGTTTCTGAAATCACTCACAAACTTGATCAGGCTTTCACTTCTCCTGTGAATGGTCTTTACGGCAAGATGAAGGTCTTCTACCTCTTCATTAGTGATCTGATTGATGTCCAACTCATTATTCAACTGATTATTGAGTTCAGTTTCTACGGTATTAGCCAGTGAACTGATAGGTGTTACTGAGTTCATAATCTCATGAGTCAATACCCTGATCAGGTTTTGCCAGGCCTCCATTTCTTTCTCCTCGAGTTCACTTTGGATGTTCTGTAAGGAGATCAACTTAAATTCTTTTCCCTGCATGGACAATTCAATGGCATAAATGGCCAGCTGAAAATCTTCCCCATCTTTAGAGACCTTGATCAAATCTCTTCCTCCGGTTTTGAGGGCATTAAAGCTATCTACCAGTTGTGTACTTAAATTAGATAATTGCCTGATGTTTTTAATCTGGCTGATATTGAGCAATCGCTTTGCTGCTGTATTCATGATCTGAATCTCGCCATCGGTATCAAATGTGATTATTCCAATACCAACATGCTGTACAATTGTCTTCAGGTACTGGTGTTGCGCTTCCTTTTCTGCTCTTATCTCTCGAAACTTTTTAATGACATTATTGAATTCCTTGTAGAGTAGATTTAGTGTGGAGTTTCCTTTTCTATTGGGATATGTATGTGAAAAGTCATCATATTTGATACTTTCCAGAAAACCAATGACTTCTTTGTTACTCTTGTCAAGATAATTGATCAACAACCCTACCTGAAAAGCAGCCAGCAAAAACACCAGCACTTTGGTAAAAGTGTAAGACTCATTGTAGAATAAATGGGTGAATAATAATATAGTGAGAGAAAGTAAAATCACTCTCACTATCACATTGACCCTCAGGTTATTAAAGCCCATGTTTTTCAAGTCTTCTGTATAATGAGGCTCTGGTTAATCCTAATTCTTTGGCGGCTTTGGAGATATTGCCATTATGCTTGTTGATCGCTTTTTGAATAACAGTTTTTTCTACATCATCCAGATTAAAGCTTTCCAGTACATCACCATTCTCAGATTTCTGCATAAGGAAGAAGAAATCATCTGGGGTAAGCACTTGATTTTCAGACATAATGATTGCTCTCTCAATGGCATGCTGCAACTCCCTGATGTTTCCCGGCCAATGATACTTTTGAAGTTTCTTAATGCCAGATTGCGATATCTTTTTGGTTGGTTTCCTGTATTTCTGACTATACATCTGTATGAAATGATCAGTCAATAAAGGAATATCCTCCTGTCTTTCCCGCAGTGCCGGTAACCTGATTTCTACCGTGTTGATTCGATACACCAAATCTTGCCTGAATGTATTTTCTTCCACCATGTCAT
This sequence comes from Cyclobacteriaceae bacterium, assembly GCA_965243755.1. Taxonomy (GTDB): domain Bacteria; phylum Bacteroidota; class Bacteroidia; order Cytophagales; family Cyclobacteriaceae; genus JANSWY01. The sequence goes on along the minus strand of CBDEVW010000003.1, from coordinate 1,890,678 downwards.
ACAAAGGCATATTGGTGGCACAGATTAATCTAATATCAATCGGAATAGGCTTATTGGCTCCAATTCTGGTGACTTGTCTGCTCTGTAATGCAGTCAATAATTTTGATTGCAATGGCATACTAAGGTTGCCAATTTCATCCAAAAAGAGAGAGCCGCCGCTGGCTACCTCAAACCGACCTGGTCTGTCTTCTTTGGCATCTGTGAAAGAACCTTTTTTGTGACCGAAGAGCTCCGATTCAAATAATGTCTCAGTTATAGCTCCCATATCAACACTAATGAATACATTGTCTTTCCTTAGGGATTTTTGGTGGATAGCTCTGGCAATCAGTTCTTTACCAGTTCCATTTTCACCTAAGATTAATACATTAGCATCTGTTTTCGCTACTTTGTCAATGATGTTAAAGACGTCTTTGATTGCTTTGCTCTCACCGATTATATCCTTAAAGGGAAGATTACTATCATCCTGCAGCGCTTTTTTGGTTTGCTTAAGGTTGTCTACTTCCTTATAGGATTTCTTGAGCTTGCTGGCGGTAGCCAATGTAGCAATCAGTTTTTCATTTTGCCATGGTTTCAGCACAAAATCGGTGGCTCCTTCTTTTAGTGCTCTGACAGCCATTTCAACATCACCAAATGCTGTTATCAGAATTACTACAGCCTGGGGATCTCTTTCTAGTATCTGTTCCAACCAATAGAATCCCTCTTTCCCACTTGTGGTGTCATGACTGAAGTTCATGTCCAGAAGGATCACATCATAAGTGTCATGGTTGAGTAAAAATGGTATCTTTTTTGGGTTTTTTTCTATGATTACTTCCTGTGCATGTTTTTTCAACAGCATTTTAGCAGCAAGCAATACATCTTCGTCATCATCAATTATTAAGATCTTACCGAGTTCTTTGTCCACGTATTTTAAGTTTTTATGCACACATCCCAGAAACTGTGCCAATGGGGAAAATGTGCGATTCTGATCAGGAAAGTTAATAAATAAAAAGTGTATTGTCCGTATTCGAACACAATATGATTGCAATAGCGAACAAGATAATTTTTATGGGAGTTGAGAAATATTCTGAGAGGGAATATGAGATGGCCAGTCAGGTAAGGTAAAAATGGTCGGCAACCCAACCATGACTGGCCAAAACATAATTAAACTAATTACGCATTACAAAAATAATATAATTATTATCATATGATAATAAATGACTTATTTTTTTCGATCAGGGTGTTGGATTTTTTCTACAAACTGCCCACCAGTGAAGACTAACAGGATTTTTCAGCTAAATAATTAGATAATTTGTTGATGGCTTTCTTTAATAAAATGGAATATTTCACTAAATTAAGCGAAATATTTGAGTTCTAATAATCCTTGCCTTGGTCGGCGGTTAAATTACTTAAACTAAACAATTACGCAATGAATACACTCATTTCATTATACCCATTCATTTCAAAAGTTTTTCTAATCTAGTTTCTGAGTTCCAATAGGAACATGTATATCCTTTTGCAAAAGACACCAAGCCTTTTCGATTGGCTATGGAAACGCATGGAGAAGTTCTAAAAATGCATTCAGGATATCACAGAAATTTTATGTGCTCGGTTATGGAGTTGTCAGGTTTTACCTGCCAGCTCCTTTTTTATTGGTCTCAAAATTCACATTTTCTTTCGTCTAAGAATTTCCCTGATTCATCCCCGGATTTAACAAGGTTCGTCGAAAAGCTACATATATGGTATCAGCTATAGTTAATTTTGAATTATTGAAACTTTAAATGTAACTATGACTCGCAAATTAGGTTTAATCCTGGCATTTTTTGCTATTATCTCAGCGCCGAATTATGCCTATAGCATGCAGGAATATTCTCCAATGAATGACCCCAAATCTTATCAGGAGATAGTTTTTCATGCTAAAGAAGAAGCAACTGGCAAAACAGTAAAATACCCGATTATAAAAGTTCAAAACAGCGATTTTTCATTGGTCCTGGCCGATAGGTCCACTGGTAATTATAAAATCGAACCCCGCAAGCAATACTATATTACTGTTTCCAAAATTGGTTATTATACTTTAAGAGACACCATCCAATTTGAGGATGTCAGTGACAAAGATATCCTTACTCATACCATTGCATTAAAGAAAATAGTTGCAGGGGAGAAGTTTGAATTGAGTAATATCTATTACGAAAAAAATAGTGAAGAGATCAGTTTAGAATCAATCGGAGAATTGGAAAAGTTAGTAAGATTTATGACTGACAATCCATCAATTGAAATTGAGATTGCTTCTCATACAGATGCGAGTGGTTCAGAGACCTATAATAGGAAATTATCTCAGAAGAGGGCTGAATCTGTAGCGCAGTATTTGATGGATAGTGGCATTGCGCCTGAAAGAATTACACCGAAGGGATATGGTGAGGACCAATTGTTGAACCATTGCAAGGAAGGGGTGGAATGCTCAGAAGAAGAGCACAAAGAAAATAGACGAACTGAGATCAGAATTCTGTAAGTTCTATAGTTACAGATACTTCAAATTTGATGAATCAGGGAACTTTTTACTTCAATTTGGGATTAAAAGATTAGATGATGTACAACAGATTATTCGGAGAGTAATTAAGACTGTCAAATTAAGTTGGTTTACCCTTGATTAATTTCGTTTTACAAAAAAATGCATTATATTCGAGTTGTTGTTGTGGATTAAGATTTGATTAGTCCTTTTTATTTTGAGTTTTTGACCTTGGGGTTCAGGTGGAGACCTGAACCTTTTTTTGTGCCTTTTCGTTTCTGAAACTGGTCGAAAATGAACACTTTTCTGTCCCGTAGGAGTACAACTTAAACCCTTTCGCTTCCTTTCAATTTGTTTAATTCGCTCATTTACAGCTTTTTATGATTAGTGGCATTCTTATTGGCATGGGGGTAAGCACTTACATAACTATTACCAATGGACCGAAAGATTAAAAAGAAAAAGTGGACAGTAAAAAGACTAATCACTATAGGATTAATTTCAGCGTTTGGATTATTTGTGATCTACAGTTTCATATTTGCCTCAGGCGGATCCAAACTCAATGTATCAGCTGACAAAATCAATATTTCAGAAGTGTTTGAAGGTGACTTCAGAGAATTTATTCCGGTTGATGGTAATGTGCTCCCTATCAAAACCATCAGGCTGGATGCCATAGAAGGAGGAGTGGTTGAGAAAAAGTTTTATGATGGTGGTATCTTAATCAATAAAGGCGATACCATTCTGAAATTGAGTAACAACAACCTGCTCCAGAGCTTTGTTCGTGAAGAGACCCAGGCATTTATCCTTGTCAATAACCTTGAAAATACAAAACTGAGTCTACAAAGGAATCAGTTTGATCTGAAAAGAAGATTGACTGAACTAGATTATCAAATTGATGCGGCTCGGGATAACTACAATAGAAGCAAACCTTTGTACGAAGAGAAAGTACTCTCTGAACAGGAATTCCTAAATATCAAAAGGGAATACGACCGTCTGGTTTCCAACAGAAAGATTGAAGTAGAATCGCAACGTTTCGATAGTCTGAATGCAGTTGTGCAGATCAGACAAACAGAAGCTACTCTTAAAAGAACCCGGGAAAACCTGGAGATGATTAAGGCTAATCTTGAGAACTTATACATTAAAGCTCCAATTACTGGTAGATTGTCATCTATCGATGTAGAAGTTGGTGAATCCATTAACCCTGGCCAAAATATCGGTCAGATTGATGATGTGAGCGGCTACAAAGTAAGGGCAAACATAGATGAGCACTACATTGCCAGAATATATGAAGGCCTGAAAGGAACTTTCGATTTTGCCGGGAGCACTTACGGGTTGGAATTGACAAAAATTTACCCCGAAGTAAACAATGGACTTTTTCAGGTAGATCTGGCATTTTTAGATACTATACCATCTGGCATCAGAAGAGGACAAACGCTTCAGATCAAATTACAATTGAGCGAGGATGTACAAGCTGTACAGATACCAAGAGGAAGCTTTTACAACACTACTGGAGGAAACTGGATTTTCGTAGTAGATCCGTCCGGTGATTTCGCAACAAGAAGAGACATTCGTTTGGGGATGCAAAGTCCAAGATATTATCAGGTGCTTCAAGGACTGCAACCTGGTGAAAAAGTTGTGGTCTCTTCCTATGAAGGATATGAAGATAAAGACAGGTTGGTCTTTAAATAATAAAAACATTAAAATTAGATATTAATTAATCAAAATAATTACCATGGAAAACTCAAATAACCTAATCAAAACCCAGGGCTTAAAGAAATTTTATTATACTGACGAAATTGAAACTACAGCTCTGGCTGGTGTCAATTTGGAAGTTAAGGAAGGCGAATTTGTTGCCATCATGGGACCATCAGGATGTGGTAAATCAACTTTGTTAAATATTATCGGCCTACTTGATAATCCTTCGGAAGGTGAATTTTATTTCACCGGACAGGAAATTTCTGGATACAATGAAAGAAAAAGGGCGGATCTTAGAAAAGCCAACATTGGATTTGTATTCCAGAGCTTCAACCTCATTGATGAATTGACTGTTTTTGAAAATATCGAACTACCGCTCATTTACCTGAAATACTCAGCTGCTGAAAGGAAGAAGAGAGTTGAAGAAGTGATGGAGCAAATGAAAATTATGCACCGAAGGAATCACTTCCCTCAACAATTGTCCGGTGGTCAGCAACAAAGAGTGGCAATTTCAAGAGCTGTAGTTGCTAAGCCAAAACTAATTCTGGCGGATGAGCCTACTGGTAACCTTGACTCAGCAAACGGTCAGGAAGTTATGACCCTTCTCACTGATCTCAATGAGTCTGGAACAACAGTGGTAATGGTAACGCACTCACCTATAGATGCTGAATATGCACACCGCGTGATCCACTTATTTGATGGTCAGATTGTATCTGAAAACATCAATGCCAAGGATAATACACTAGTTTAAATCTTTATTGGCTGCCCGGTTAATCGGGCGGCTTTTCAAATTATTGAATTAATAAATACCCTGCTTTATGAAAAAGCTGCTTGTAATTGCTTTGTCTATATTTTTATTAGGATTTCTTCCGTATAGTGGAAATTCTCAAAAAGCATTAACTCTGGAAGAATGTCTCAATATTGCTTTAAAAAACAACATTGACATCCAAAGGTCTCAAAACAATGCCCTAATCGCCAGGTCCAATAAGTTGCAGGCAATGATGAATTATCTACCTAATTTATCTGCCGGTGTTAACTACGACTTTACCAAAGGAACCTTTTTTGATCAATTTGTTGGACGACAGGTTTCTACAACGACAAATACTTCTGATCCCTTTATCAGGTCACAAATGGTAGTATTTAACGGTTTTGCAAATCATCACAATCTTAACCAGAGAAGTAATGAATTGGAAGCCGCTACACAAGGCATTGAGGCTGCCAAAGTAAATGTTAAAAACAATGTGTTCAGCGCTTACCTGAACGTGATATTGGATAAAGAAAATATCAAAATATCAGATAATAGGGTTGAGCTTCTACAGGCGCAATTGGACAGAGAGGTTAAAAGGGAGTCAGTTGGTGTTGGTAATCTTGAGTCTGTTTATAATTTTCGATCTCAATTAGCCAACGAAAAACTTAACAACGTGCGCCTTAAAAATACACTTAAAAGAGACATGCTCACCTTGGTGCAACTATTACGTTTGGATGTTGGTGAGGAGTATAGCCTGGTAAACGAACAATATGATGACGCTCAATTAACTCTTGAAGTAGAACCATACAGTGAGGTCCTGAAGAAAAGCATCGAATTTTCTCCTTCTCTCAAACAAGCGGATGCCAACTACTATGCCTCAAGATACGCGTTGAAGGGAGCGAAAGCGCAAAGATTACCAGTGGTGACTTTGTTTGGACAGTTTGGATCGAGATACTCCTCCAATGGAGCCAGGGATCCTGAAACCGGAGAGGTAGAATCCAACGCCAGGCTCAGAGACCAGCTTAATTGGAATTCCTATGAATATGCAAACCTAAATCTCAACATTCCAATTTTCACAAGGTTTCAAACCTCCAATAGAATTCAGGTTGCAAAACTAAATATGCATAATGCAGAGCTTGATCTGCAGCAAACGGAACAAAACGTGACCAACACCATTCAAACGGTCTATCTGGACCTTATCTCTGCTCAGGAAACTTATAGGGCAGCAAAGGAAAACCTGGAATCCCTGGAGCAGTCATTTGAATTCATTGAAAAACGATACGAAACCGGAAATACTGATTTCTTTACCTATCTGGAAAGTTTAAATAACAAAAACAGAGCGGAAATTGAGTTGGTAAATGCCAAATACTCGATCATTTTCAGGAAGAAAATTATTGAATTGTTTGAGGGTGAAGGTTAATCACCTAACCCTCAAATTTTTTCAGTATCAGTCGTTTTCCATCAAACTCAGCAAATGTGGGCTTTAATACCCATTCGCCTAAGTTTATATATTTGCTGCTTTGATTAATATCCATTTCTAACGGCAAATGTCGATGGCCAAATACATAGAAATCGTGATGGGTATTGGCCTCTATTTCCCTACAATAGATAAATAAAGATTCATTTTCGCCCTTGAACTCATCCTCTTTCATATCATTGGAATGCCTGCTACTTCTCGACCAGTAATTGGCCATGGCCATTCCGATGTTGGGATGAAGCCATTTAAAACACCATTGACAAAAACTGTTAGTAAAGAAAACCTTCACAAATTTATAGAAGCGGTCACCGGGCCCTAATCCATCACCGTGTCCTATAAAAAATACCTTATCCCCAATCTGGAATTTCTCCGGGTTTTTATAAACAGGTATGCCGTATTCAGAAGGGAAATAATCAAACATCCACAAATCATGGTTACCGGTAAAGAAAATTATGGGTATTCCCAGGTCTCTCAATTGTGAGATTTTAGCTAAAAACCTTCTGTAACCTTTTGGGATGGTATGTTTGTATTCAAACCAGAAATCAAACAGGTCACCTACCAATAAAATCCCGGCAGCATCATCTTGTATCGAATTCAGCCACCGAACTATTTTTTCTTCACGTTTTCTGCTTGATTGTTGATCAGGGGTACCCAGATGAAAATCACTCGCGAAATAGATCTTTTTACCTTCTTCCAGGTTTATGAAAGTCTGATTCATGTCTATGGTCCAAATAAAAAGGGTTTCCGAATTTAATGATTATTCAGAAACCCTTTCCCAAGGTGTATTTTAAACTTTTATTTTTGATCTACTTCTTCCTCTGGCTTTGTTTTTTCGGGATCCTCATTTTCTACCTCATTTTTCACTTCTTCCTTGATCTTTTCCAGATCTTTTTTGTCAGATCCATTCTCCGAGTTGGTGAAGGCCTGATAGGTAGTCTCCTTGGCAAATGGCCTTTTGCCAATAAGTTTTTCCAAATCACTTTGGAAGATGATTTCCTTTTCTAAAAGCTCATTGGCCAGAATGTCAAGTTCTTTTCGTTTGCTTTTAAGTAGCTCTTTGGTCCTTTCATAAGCCTCCTGAACAATTTTCTTCACCTCCTGATCAATTTTCTCCGCCGTAGCTTCAGAATAAGGTTTATTAAAATTGTATTCAGATTGCTTGGAATCATAAAAGGAGATGTTGCCAATTTCATCGTTCATACCATATACCGTGACAATGCTGTAGGCCATTTTTGTTACCCTTTCCAGGTCGCTAAGCGCACCGGTTGAGATTTTACCAAAAACCAATTCTTCTGCAGCCCGACCTCCGAGTGCCATACACATTTCGTCAATCAGTTGGTCTGTCTGGTACAGGAACTGCTCCTTAGGCAGATATTGCGCATATCCTAATGCAGCAACACCTCTTGGAACAATACTTACCTTCACCAATGGGTCGGCATGCTCAAGGTACCAACCAGCAACAGCATGGCCAGCTTCATGGAATGCCACAATTTTCTTCTCTTCCGGAGAGATTATTTTGTTTTTCTTCTCCAGTCCTCCAATGACCCTATCAATCGCATCCTGGAAGTCTTGCATGTCAACAGCCTTCTTGTCTCGTCTGGCAGCTATCAATGCAGCTTCATTACAAACATTCGCAATTTCGGCACCAGCAAATCCTGGTGTCTGAGCAGCCAGTTTTTTCGGATCCACATCATTGCTCAATTTCAATGGTTTCAGGTGAACTTTGAAAATGGCTTCTCTACCAACGATATCGGGTTTATCGATGCTGATTTGTCTGTCAAATCGGCCTGGTCTTAACAACGCCGAATCAAGCACATCTGGCCTGTTGGTAGCAGCCAGTATGATCACCCCACTATCAGTGGCAAAACCATCCATTTCGACTAACAACGAGTTCAGCGTATTTTCCCTTTCATCATTTGATCCAGGCATTTGTCCACGTCCTCTTGACCGACCAATGGCGTCAATTTCATCAATGAAGACAATGCACGGAGCTTTTTCTTTGGCTTGCTTAAAAAGGTCACGGACCCTGGCGGCACCCACACCCACAAACATTTCAACAAAATCTGATCCTGACAATGTAAAGAACGGTACAGCAGCTTCTCCTGCAACGGCCTTTGCCAATAACGTCTTACCGGTACCTGGAGGTCCTACAAGCAAGGCACCCTTCGGAATTTTCCCTCCAAGTTTGGTGAATTTGCTAGGATTTTTCAGGAAATCTACTATTTCCTTCACCTCTTCTTTTGCTTCGTCGAGCCCGGCTACATTGCCAAAGGTGATCTTTACTTTATTTTCTGCATCGAAAAGGGCTGCTCTTGATTTGCCAATATTGAATATCTGGCCACCAGGTCCACCCTGTCCGGTCATTCGTCGCATCAGGAACCAGAATCCAAAAATTACCAGGAACAAAAGTCCCCAGTTAAAGATCATGCTCGTAGGATCTGTTCTTTCATCTACTTTGTATTCTATTCTCTGGCTATCCGGAAGCTTCGATTTTAACTGGATCTCTTTGAATCTTTCGGCAAACTGTTCTCCTGAAAGCACTTCAAAGAAGTAGTGAGGTCCGTCATTTGGAGCAAACGGACTTCTTTCCTGCAACTCCAGCTTATACTTACTGTTGGAAAGCGCTTCCTTTTTCAGTGTTACTTCTACTCGTTCAAGGTTCTTGATCAGTACTACTTCTTTGACATCATTGCTTAGCATCATGTCTTCAAATTGACGCATACTGATTTCAATTGCGGAATTATTATTGCTGAAATAGGTAATTCCCAATACAATTGCCAAAAGTCCAAAAATCACATAAATCTGATAGTTTGGTCTTTGAGGCCTTCCTGGCGGTCTTTTTGGTTTATCTGCCATTAATCTCTATAAATTTTAAAATCTTTCTTAATTAACAATTGCAGAAAGCTAATGTTCACCCTCAGCCCTCTACTTCGCTTATTTTAGCATCTCCCCACAATTCTTCCAAAGCGTAAAACTCCCGTTTGTCCTTCCTGAAGATATGAGCAACTACATCTACATAGTCGATTAGTACCCATTCTTTATTTTGACGACCTTCCCTTTTCCATGGATTTTGTTGGGTGATCTTGTGGACCTCTTCTTCTACAGAATCCGAAATAGCATCAATCTGAGTGTCGGAGTTACCAGAACATAAAATAAAGTAATCAGCAACTGCATTTTGCACATCCCGAAGATCCATCACCACAATCTCAGAAGCTTTTTTTTCTGCCATTCCTTTCACCACTAATTCACTTAAATCCTGTGAACTCAAAGCCCCTTTGTTTTCCTGCATTCAAATTATATTTTTACCGAACAAAACTACATAAAATAATTGCATAAATTCTTTGCCAAACCCTTATTTCTGGGGAAAAACGTCATTTTTCTGCCAGAATGTCATTCAACAAATGATTTGGCCCTTAGTCTTCTGGATAAACCTGACATTGGAGAAGGAACCATTATCATTACCCAAAACCAAACCAAAGGGAGGGGCCAGCGTGGTAATATCTGGATATCCGAACCGGGCAAAAACATTACGTGCTCTTTAATTCTGCAACCAGGGTTTCTTCAGATATCCCAACAATTTGGGTTAACCCTTGTGGCATCCCTCGCGGTGTACGATTTGATCAGTCAGGTTGTTCCAAATGTGAAGATAAAATGGCCCAATGATATTTACGTCGGAGACAAGAAAATTGCAGGAATCCTTATCGAGAATAGCCTGAAAAACAATTCCATCGAATATGCTGTTATTGGTATTGGTATTAATGTAAATCAAAAGGGATTTGCTTCCCCGGTGGCCACCTCATTGGCGTTGGAATCAAATCTCGACTTTGTACTGGATGAGCAGATAGAATCTTTGTTAATGCTCATTGAAAAGTGGTATTTAAAACTAAAACAAAACAGATCCGAAATTAAAAACAGCTACCTACAAAAGTTATACTGGTATCATGAGCAAAGAGTATTCGAGGATATTGAGGGTGAGTTTGAAGGGACTATCCTGGGAGTGGATCAATTAGGAAGGCTTGTTATTGATACCTCCAGCGGACAAAGAGTTTATGATATTAAAGAAGTCAAATTCATAAAGTAAAGCATCATCTAGGCTTTCACTATGATATAAATTACTTTTGCAAACCAAAATTTAGAAATCGACAACATGATTGAAGAACAATTAAACTATAAAGTGAAGGATATTTCACTTGCTGATTGGGGCCGAAAAGAAATTGAGTTAGCCGAAGCTGAAATGCCAGGTTTGATGGCACTCAGAGAGGAATATGGCAAATCTAAACCGTTGAAAGGTGCACGAATTGCCGGATGTCTTCACATGACCATACAAACAGCAGTACTTATTGAAACTTTGGTTGAGCTTGGTGCAGAAGTATCCTGGTCTTCATGTAATATTTTTTCAACTCAGGATCATGCAGCTGCTGCAATTGCCAAAGCTGGAATTCCAGTGTTTGCATGGAAGGGGATGACCAATGAAGAGTTTGATTGGTGCATTGAACAAACGTTACATGCGTTCCCTGAAGGAAAGCCACTAAACATGATTCTTGATGATGGAGGAGATTTGACAAACATGGTACTGGATCAGTATCCTGAGCTCGTAAAGGACATCAAAGGGCTGTCTGAAGAGACTACCACCGGGGTTCACAGACTGTACGAGCGTGTGAAAAATGGTACACTACCAATGCCTGCTATCAACGTCAATGACTCAGTAACAAAATCCAAATTTGATAACAAATACGGCTGTAAAGAATCATTAGTAGATGCGATCAGAAGGGCTACAGATGTAATGCTTGCTGGTAAAGTAGCAGTTGTAGCAGGTTACGGTGATGTTGGTAAAGGCTCAGCTGCTTCACTGAGAGGAGCTGGTGTAAGAGTAATAGTCACAGAAATTGACCCAATATGTGCGCTTCAGGCTGCAATGGACGGATTTGAAGTGAAGAAGATGATCAATGCCATTCCAAAGGCTGATATTGTGGTTACTGCCACAGGAAACAAGGACATTATTAGCGGTGAACATTTCAAATTGATGAAGGACAAAACCATCGTTTGTAACATTGGTCACTTCGATAATGAATTGGATATGGCGTGGTTAAATTCGAATTATGGCAGCACCAAGGTTGAAATTAAGCCGCAGGTTGATCTATACAATGTAGATGGTAATGACATCATCGTATTGGCCGAAGGTCGTTTGGTTAACCTGGGTTGTGCTACAGGTCACCCGTCTTTCGTAATGTCTAATTCATTTACTAACCAGACACTTGCTCAGTTGGAGCTTTGGCAGCATGCTGATAAATATGAAAATGATGTTTACATGCTTCCAAAACACCTGGATGAAAAAGTTGCCAAATTGCACCTTGCTAAAATTGGTGTAGAGTTGGATGAGTTAACTGAAGATCAGGCTAGTTATATTGGAGTTTCAGTAGAGGGACCATACAAACCAGATTATTACAGATACTAATATACTAATGCTTAGAAATATAAGGTCACGGTGCAATGCTGTGACCTTTTTTTATGCCGTATGGCGTCCAGAAAACACCATTGCTTCTATTTTCCTTATAAATTTCATCGTTGTTTTTTTGAGTCTCTCTGGGAATCATTGGATGGTATAAATGGTATTGGATAGCACAGTATCTTAAAAATTTCAATTTACCACCATTGTTTCTGTACCTTAATTCAATATCTATGTCTTCGCCAATACCTGGCCCTTTGTAGCGTTCGTCAAAACCATTTATAGCCAGCAGATCTTCCTTATGTATGGAAAAATTGCAGCCCAGCAACTGTCTCTTATCGCTTTTAGCATTGATTTTATTAATTCGGGGAAGCCAACTTATCCTTATGCCCTTTTCTACCTGAATAGTTTTACCAAATAACCCATCACTGATAAGTCTGGGTAACAACCTTCTTCCGATAGATCCTTTCTTTATATATTCTACAGTGATCTTTTCTGAAATTTTGGAAGACAATCTGACTCTGCGTCCGGCGAGCAGTTCGCCACATGCGCGAAATTTAAAATGGTCTTCGATGAAATCTTCATGAGGAATGCAATCTCCATCAATGAATATAAGGTAATCACTATTCGATGCTATGACCGCTTTATTCAGTATCACATTCTTCCTCCAACCCTCATCCTGATGCCAAACATGTTTTATACACCTTTTCGAATTATTGATATAGCGCTTGATCTTTTCAATGACAATTTCATCGGATCCATCATCAGCTATAATGATTTCAAAGTCTTCAAACGATTGAAGCTCAAAACCAGCAAGAACCTTCAGTAATTCATGCAGCTTTTGGTAGAAAGATATAATTACAGAAACTTTCATGCCTTTAGTACTTCTTCATAAACTTCGATTGTTTTTTGAGCCATTACCGACTTTGAGAATTGCTGAACAAATTGATGAGCATTGTCTATGAGCCTCTTCCTCAGTTGTTCGTTTTCAACTAATCTCAAAACGTTTTCCGCAAGTTTCTCGCTTGAGCCTACCGGTGCAATTAATCCCGTTTCATCATGGATGACTATTTCCTTTAGTCCTCCCGCATCTGTACTTACAACAGGTGTTTTGGAAGCATATGCATCCAATACGCTGGTTCCCAATCCTTCAGAAAAGCTGGTCATTAGGAAAACATCAAGCTCATTAAGTACAGAGGGAACATCATCTTTAAACCCTGTCATAAATACCCGGTCAGCTACATTGTGATGCTGAATATATTTCCAGATGTCCAATTCCTTAGGTCCTTCACCGATGATGAAAAAGAATAGATTATCAAGTTTGTGTAGTAAACAGCGGGCAGTATCAATGAATGTGAAATAATCTTTGTGATCTGCAAGGGCTGAGGTGTTTCCTACTAAAATGGCATTTTCAGGAAGGTTGAATTTTTTCTTTAAAGAGGCAGTGTTATTTGCAGGTACAGATTCAAACTTTTCCATTGAAATCCCACTGTAAATAGTGAGGATTCTGTCACTCTTAGGGAGCACATTCTCCACAACTTTTCTGATAGCTTCCGAAACACAGATAATTTTTTTAATACCTGTCAGTTGATATTTCCATTTGCTGAAGAGGTTGGATTTCAGAGGGAAATCAACTCTCCTGCTAAGAATCATAGGAGTCTTTAGGCTGAAAACAGTGGCAAGTGCAGCAACCCCATGAGACCTGGATGAATGAATGTGAATTAAATCAGGTTGATATTTTCTGCAAATATGGTAAAGCTTCAACGCTGATTTAACATCAATGGAGTTTGTGTAAGACAGACTGAAGTATTCAATATTATTCAACTTGCAATAGCGTTCAAATTCAGACCCCCTTTTCACTGCAACAGCTGTTTTAATTCTGGCAGCATTCAGCTCTTCAATCAGGTAAGCAATTTGTTGTTCACCTCCTCTCCAGGATTGTTCTGAACTTAAATGTAATACCTTCAAGCTTTTCTACATTAAAAGTCAAATATTTGCATGCACCAGGTAATTCCATGGCATGTCAAAAATAGTCATTGTCAAATACTTATTAAGCAATAAAGGTGGGATCGAAACCAGGTTCCATAATTATCTCAATGAATTTCTTAGTCGAGGCTTTCAGATTGAAGTTATTTATGGGTCCTGTGAAAAGAATTATCACTTCCTGGATGATGTTGATTACAAGAGGATTTCATTGGGATTCACTCCAACCCGAAATCTCAGGAAGATAAGGTTTGCAAAAAGAGTAGCCATACAACGGAAGAAGCAACTTGACAACAACATCGTTATATCGATGGGGAGAACAGGTGGAAGTGACATAACAATTGCGGCAGGAAATTATGATGGCGCGTCCAAACAGAAGGTGAAAGGAAGCAATTGGTATCGCCAAAGGTTATATTATCTTGATAGATTGTCATTTGATCATAGCAGTTTGATCATCGCGGCATCTGATATGGTCAGGCAATCTATCATCAATTTATTTGATGTAAATGAAAATAAGATCAAAGTTGTGCATCCACCTGTTGATCATTTAAAGTTTCAAAGACTCCCTAAGGAGGAGATAATGGAAATCCAGCGCGAGTACAGAATTGATCCAACCCGATTCAATTTTTTATTTGTTTCTACCAGTCACCAGCGAAAAGGTCTTGCCTTTTTGAGAAAGATTTTCAAAAAACTTGGCCCACAATATCAGCTTTTCGCAATAGGAAAACCAATAGGCTTTGAAGAAGATAATATGCGATATCTGGGGCATGTAGAAAGAACGTGGGAAATTTACAATGCAGTGGATTACCTCATTCATCCCGCCAACTATGAAGCTTTTGGTCAGGTGGTACCGGAAGCGATTCTATGTGGCACAAAAGCCATTATTTCATCAAATGTAGGTGCTAAGGAAATAATGAGTTCTTCTTATGGTACGGTTATCGATAGTCTTAATCCAAATGAATGGGTTAGTCAAATCCAAAAACTGGATAAAAGATACCTCGATCTGGATACAGCACCTCTTATAAAGCAATTGAATATCGGATCACATATAGATGCTCTTTTAAATCATTGGAAGAGACACTGTCAAATGGAAGCTGAACATGGCAAAAAATAAATTCGAAAAAGCAATTAAGAAGCTATTGCCAAACAGATACAGTTCAAAAGCGCAGGCAGCTAAATTGATGTCTTGTTATAATAAAGTGTTGATAGGGCCATTTTCCGGAATGAAATACCTAAAGCAGAGTATAGGCAGTAAGTTATTTCCAAAATTACTGGGGACATATGAAAAAGAATTACATCAGGTGGTCCAGGAAATCAATTCAAGACAATACAAATTAATCCTGAATATAGGAGCTGCAGAAGGTTACTATGCCGTAGGATTAACCATGAAGAATCCTCAGTCACAAGTAATTGCATTTGAATCAGAGGAATCAGGTCAACAATACATAATTCAGCTTAGTTTGATTAATAATATAAGCGATAGGGTTTCAGTAAGGGGGCAATGCACTATTAGCGATCTATGTGATTCAATAAAACCAGAAACTTTGATTTTCATGGATGTTGAAGGTGAGGAAAAAAGTTTACTGGATTTGGATGCTTGTCCGAAATTGTGCCGTGCCGATGTGCTGGTGGAAGTACATGAACATTTATCCCCTGGAATTAGGACTTTGCTAAAAAGTAGATTCGAGTCAACTCACAAAATTAAGGTTATCCAATCGTCAAAAAGGTCAATGAATGATTTACCTGTTCGTATTGAACTTGATTGGGATCAATCATTGGTCAACCTCCTGACATTTGGTAAGTTTCAGAAAAAAATCATTCACAGATTGGTCAATGAATATCGTAAGCAGCCAGTATGCTGGTACTACATGACAAGATTACCCCATCTAAAATAATTATCATAGATCAGCGTCATTCATCAATAAACACATAACCTAAAACTATTATATACAGGTGACGTATATGTAGGTACATATTTAATCTAGACATTGTGGGACCAGTTGTGATGACCAAAGACCAAGAAACAGAATCTACGAATTATAGAAATAAATACAGCGAAGATGAAAAAGTTCAGATCTTCGAGCAGGAATTTATGCCCCACATAGATTCCATGTACAACTTTGCCTATCGCCTAACATTTGAGGAAGATGAATCCAAAGACCTGGTTCAGGACACTTATTTAAAGGCGTTTCGGTTCATAAATTCCTTTGACAGAGGAACTAACGCTAAAGCATGGTTGTTCCGAATACTGAAAAATAGCTTCATCAATGACTTCCGAAAGAAAAGTAAACAACCTGCTAAGGTAGATTATCAGGAAGTAGAGAATTATTATAACTCAGATGATGTTGATGAAAAGAACACCGTTGATCTCAGGGTTGAGACTTTGAAGGATATGATGGGAGATGAGGTGACAAATGCCCTCAATTCTCTGGCGATTGATTTTCGGACGGTGATTATTCTTTGTGATCTGGAAGGGTTCACTTATGAAGAAATGGCTAAGATACTGGATATACCTATTGGAACAGTGAGATCCAGATTACACAGAGCAAGAAATTTGTTGAAAGAAAAATTGAGTTCTTACGCCCGAAGCATGGGTTATAAATAGATTTTATTTTTATTTGTCGATTATTTAATCACCTTATACCAATTGAGTATGGCAAATTCTTCAGACAAGGGATGTGGCGAATATTACAAATGTTTAGAAATTCTAAGATTAATGTTGGATAACGAAGCGTCCCGGGAAGAGGAAGAATACCTCAATACCCACATCGATTCCTGCATTATTTGTTTTGAAGAATACAACCTGGAAAAAGAAATTCGGGAACTACTCAAATCAAAAATTGATAAGCATGAGGTTCCAGGAGAATTAGTTCAATCCATCAGAAGTAAGATCATCCAATCTGTTTAATAAGAATTCATGCAACAAGGTAAGGCAATAATATTTTCAGCACCATCCGGTTCTGGAAAGACAACTATAGTGCAACATCTCAATCAGCAATTCCCTCAATTGGAATTTTCCATATCCGCCACTACCAGAAAACCCAGACAAGGTGTAGAAAGACATGGTGAACATTACTACTTCATTTCAGAGGAGGAATTCAGGGATAAAATTGAAGGGGATGAGCTAGTGGAATGGGAAGAAGTCTATGGAGGTAATTTCTATGGCACTCTAAAGTCCGAAGTGGAAAGAATATGGGCAATGGGTAAAGTGGTAATATTTGATGTTGATGTGAAAGGGGGCCTGAAATTAAAGAAATATTTTGGAGACAATGCTCTTGCGGTATTTGTGAAAGTACCAGATTTCGAAACCCTTAAGCAAAGACTTCAAAAACGAAAAACAGAAACTGAGAGAGACCTGGAAATAAGGCTGAGCAAGGCCCAGGAAGAAATGAAATTCGAACCATTTTTTGATATTGCGTTGGTTAATAAGAATCTTGAAGATTCATTCAGAGAAGCCGAGCAGTTGATAGAGAAATTTATTGCTTAGAGAAAATGAAGAGGGTAGGCCTGTTTTTTGGAAGTTTTAACCCCATTCATATGGGGCACATGGTGGTGGCACAGGTAATCAGGGAAATGACAGATCTACAGGAGATCTGGTTCATAGTTTCTCCACAAAATCCATTTAAGAAAAACAAAAACCTACTGCATGAATTTGATCGCCTGGACATGGTAAGAGCGGCAATTCAGGATGATTATTATTTCAGGGCCAGTGATATTGAATTCAATATGCCACGACCAAGCTATACTGTGGATACATTGGCATACCTGGCGGAGAAATACCCTGATCATCAATTTAAGTTAATCATTGGAGAAGATAATTTGTATAGCTTTCACAAATGGAAAAATTATCAAACCATCCTGGATAATCATGGTCTGATAGTATACCCAAGACCACATGCACGAAAGGCCGACAGAGAGTACGCAAATACTGAGATGGTTGAAGCTCCGGAAATTGATATTTCAGCTACTTTGATCAGAAAAATGATCAAGGATGGAAAATCACCAAAATACCTAATTCCGGATCCTGTGATTGAGCTTATCAGAGCTAAGAAATTCTATGAATAACGCTGACCAGTTAGATGGTCATGATGTCCTTTTCTTTTTTCTGGAATAATTCATCGATTTTAGCAGTGTGACTATCGGTAAGTTTTTGAACCTCTTCCTCTGCATTTTTAATCGCATCTTCAGAATAACCTTCTTTAAGCAATTTTTTTAAGGAATCGTTAGTGTCCTTTCTTACATTTCGAATACTGATCTTTCCGTTCTCAGCTTCCCCTTTTGCTTGCTTTACAAGTGTTATTCTTCTTTCTTCTGTAAGCATAGGGATGTTTATCCTTACAATTTCACCGTCATTCTGAGGATTAAGCCCCAGGTCACTATTGATGATGGCTTTTTCTATTTCAGGAATGGAGCTTTTTTCCCATGGTTTAACTACCAGTGTTCGGGCGTCAGGTGTAGTAACACTAGCCACTTGATTCAGTGGAGTAGGATTGCCATAGTATTCAACCATTAACCCATCCAGCATATTGGGCATAGCTTTTCCAGCACGGATTTTGGACAGTTCCTGATTGGCATGTGAAACCGCTTTATCCATCAATTCATTGGCTTCATCCAAATACATCTGTATTTCTTCTTCCATTGTTTTTTTTTGGTTATTGTATTAATGTTCCTACACTTTCTCCTTCTATAATTCTGGCCAGGTTACCTGGCTTATTCATGTCAAATACGATAATTGGCAGTTTGTTTTCCTGGCAAAGCGTGAAGGCTGTCATATCCATTACATTCAATCCCTTCTCATAAACCTCCTGAAAACTGATGTTCGCAAATTTAGTTGCCTCAGGATCTTTCTCAGGATCAGCACTGTAAACACCATCTACTCGTGTTCCTTTCAAGACCACTTCCGCTTCAATTTCAATGGCTCTCAAACTGGCCGTGGAATCAGTAGTGAAGTATGGATTTCCTGTTCCAGCTCCAAAAATCACAATCCGTCCTTTTTCCAGGTGCCTAACTGCTCTTCTTCTAATAAATGGCTCACACACCTGATCCATATTTATTCCTGACATCAGACGGGTGTACATGCCATATTTTTCAAGAGAACTTTGTAAGGCCATGGCGTTGATCACTGTTGCCAACATGCCCATGTAGTCGCCCTGAACCCTGTCAATTCCTACACTTGATGCCTGTACTCCTCTAAAAATGTTTCCCCCGCCAATAACAATGGCAATTTCCAATCCCTCTTCATGCACTCTTTTGATTTCTTTAGCATATTGTGCCAGTCGGTCAGAATCAATTCCATATTGCTGGTCACCCATGAGTGCTTCTCCACTTAACTTGAGGAGTATTCTTTTGTATTTCATCAGTAGGTTTTAAAATGTATAAATCGTACAAATATAAAATATCTATGCAGCAACAAAAGGATTCTATTTTTTAAAAGCTACACAAGACTTTGTTTTTTTCCACCGAGGCTCCTTTCTCTACCAGCACGTCTGAAACAACACCGTCAACCGGGGACTTAATGACATTTTCCATTTTCATGGCTTCAAGGATGAGTAAAGGCTGACCTTTTGATATAGTGTCCCCGGGATTAACCATAATATCAAGGATTAAACCAGGCATAGGAGCTTTTAGGTCATTAGCTACATTTCCAGCATTCTGATCGATACCCATTTTGCTCATAGTAAGGTCGAGCTCGTCTTTGAGCGCTACATCGTAATTGTTACCGTTTATTTTTAACTGATATTTTTTTCCATCAACTGAAAGAATTTCTACCCGGAAAACTTTGTGGTCTTTGATGATATTAAACCTTGTTTGATCGATGGCAACAATGTCCAGAGGATTGCCCTCCTGATCTATGGGTTGTCCATTCTCATTAAATTGAATGGGGAGTGTCTTGTCGTTAACTGAAGCTTCCATTATTGTTTATTTGCTCGCAAAATAAAACCTTATTTGTGAAAAGATGAGCGCATTGCATTAAAAAAAGCGGCATTGCGAATGAGATCGTAAATAGGTACAGGATTCATTTCATATCATTATCTTCGCTAAAATTTATTTTTATATGCAATCGAGAGCAGCCTTATTTGGATTGGCGTTGGGGTTAATGGCCTGTAAGACAAGCCAGGTGCCAACTGATGATTCGTCAGTTTCTGAAAGCGGTCAGGAATCTACAGACATTGTTTTTGTTGATACTGTAAACTACCATCCGATAAAAGACTATCAGGCTTCTGAATCAAGGGTATTTGATTTGTTACACACGAGACTGGTAATTGCATTCGATTGGGACAACCAACATGTCCTGGGTAAAGCACATCTTAAACTAAAACCGTATTTCTACGAACAAGAGACTTTGGTTTTGGATGCTAAAGGATTTGAGGTGTCCAGAATTGCCAAAGTGGATGGACTTGATACCATCGATCTCAACTACGAGTACCCCAATGATGTACTTTATATAGATCTGGATAAAAAATACAGCAGAAATGAAGAATTAGACTTAATCATCAATTACACGGCAAAACCAAATGAAAGGGTGATTAACGGCAGTGAGGCTATTACTGCTGACAAAGGACTGTACTTCATTAACCCCAGGGGAGAAGATGCCCATAAACCTACTCAGATCTGGACCCAGGGAGAGACAGAGGCCAACTCAGCGTGGTTCCCCACAATTGATGCACCCAATGAGAGATGTACCCAGGAAATCATATTGACAGTACCGGATTCAATGACCACCTTGTCAAATGGAATTCTAATTTCATCCGTCAGGTCTTCAAATGGTCAAAGAACCGATCACTGGAAATTATCAAAGCCACATGCTCCGTACCTGACCATGATAGCAGTGGGACAATTTGATGTTGTGGAGGACTCATCGGAAGAAATCCCTTTGAAGTACTACATCGAAAAAGGTTATGGTCAGTATGCAAAAAGTATATTTGGGAATACTCCTGAAATGCTGCAGTATTTTGAAAAAACACTTGGTGTAGATTATCCATGGGGCACATACAACCAGATCATCGTCAGGGACTTTGTTTCAGGGGCAATGGAGAATACAACAGCTTCAGTATTCATGGACGATCTTAGAATGACCGACAAGGAGTTGCTGGATGAAAACTGGGATTACATTATTGCGCATGAATTAATGCATCAGTGGTTTGGAAACCTGGTGACCTGTGAATCATGGTCCAATCTTCCAATGAATGAGAGCTTTGCTAATTTCGGCGAATACCTATGGATATCACATAAGTATGGACAGGATGAGGGCAATTATCATGCAATGCTGGAAAAAGATGCTTATCTCCAGGAAGCTGAGGACAAGATGGTCAACCTGATCAGGTTCTACTATGACGACAGGGAAGATATGTTTGATAATCATTCCTATGCGAAGGGAGGCCTGATTCTGCGGATGCTGAAGAGTTACCTTGGAGATGAAGCGTTTTTTGAGTCGATCAAATATTACCTCAATCAAAATAAATATCAATCAGTTGAGATACATAATCTACGGTTAGCGTTCGAAAAAGTAACCGGAGAAGACCTCAATTGGTTTTTCAATCAGTGGTTTATGGAAGCCGGTCATCCGCTGCTGAAAGTAGCGGATAAATTTGAAGAGGATACACTTTACATTACAATTGAGCAGGTACAGGATCTTGATAAGTTACCATTGTACAAATTGCCCATGTATATTGACATTTATTTGGGAGAAAAGCTGATGAGATATCCATTGGTCATGGAAGATGTGATTGAAGAACTTGCAATTCCTTTCCCGTCTAATCCTGATTTGATAATTGTGGACAGTGAGTTCCAATTGGTAGGTGAGATTATCCATGAGAAACCACTCGACCATTTTCTCTTTCAACTTAAAGAATGTGACAATCTGATTGGTAGATATGAAGCGTTCGTTGCATTGGCACAATCTGAAGATACCGAATACACAACTAAAGCCGTTGAGGTTGCCCTCGAGGATTCGTCATTCAGAATCAGAAGCCTGGCTCTGGAATTTTTACAGAGTATTCCTGAATATTTATCACAACCGCAAATACAAGATCGAGTATACCAGTTTTTGCAAGACTCAATTTCCGAGTTGAGGGCTGGAGCATTATATGCGCTTACTATCTATGATGTAGATCAATACAAAAGCGAAGTGTTAGCAGCTATTGAAGATGAGGCCTATAGTGTTCAGGGAGTAGCGTTGGAGGGACTACTGGAGTTGAATATCGAAGACAAAGCACAATATTTCGAACCGCTGTTAGCCGAAACACAGATTGACATATTACTCCCTACAGCAGATTACGTCAATAGAAGGAACAATATTGATGATTTGGACTGGTACCTGGATAAGATTGAAATGGTTGAAGGGAATAATCTATTCTTCCTGATGCAATATTTTGCTGAGTTTATCTTCAACAATGCTGATCAGTCCAGAGAGAGAATTCTTCCGGTGATCGAGCATCTTGCGAAAAACGATCAAAGTTATCTTGTACGCTATGCGGCATTTCAAACTATTTCAATACTTAATGAGACGGGTGAACTGGATGAATTGCTAAAGGAAATAATTGATAATGAGGCAGATGAGAGACTTCTCGATCTATATCAGGAAATGCAGGCAAGCTGGTAGCAAAATATTTCTTTGAAAGAAAATTTAGATTTTTTTTCAAAAATTTGAATAAATAGAAAAAGCGTATAATTTTGCATTCCCTTTGAAAGAAGGGGTTTGGCGAAATCGCTGAAAAAGAGTTCTTATTTTATTGAAAAATTTAGACGGGGGGATACCAAAGCGGCCAACTGGGACGGACTGTAACTCCGTTGACTTATGTCTTCGCAGGTTCGAATCCTGCTCCCCCCACCAGTTTTCATGAAATCTATGATTTTGTGAGCGGCAATAAATTTTATAAGCGGGTGTAGCTCAGTTGGTAGAGCGACAGCCTTCCAAGCTGTAGGTCGTGGGTTCGAGCCTCATCACCCGCTCACTTTTTATTCTAGCCGATGACTCTGGTCTGCCTGAATAATATTAAAACAGGCTGTCTGGGTACGGCGATTAGCCGATGTAGCTCAGGGGTAGAGTACTTCCTTGGTAAGGAAGGGGTCACGGGTTCAAATCCCGTCATTGGCTCTTAATATTTTAAAGTGTGCCATAGTTGACAACTGGGTTTGATCTGGAAAATGGCGTAACGTACCCACCTTTCCTGATGGAATTCAATAATCAATGGCCCTTTATACATTATAGCCGAATAGAAGTAAAGCAATCGAATAATTAAAAAAATATTAATTAACTAAACTGAGGATTTTCAAACATGGCAAAAGAAACCTTTGATCGGTCAAAACCGCACGTAAATATTGGTACTATTGGTCACGTAGACCATGGAAAAACTACGTTGACTGCTGCGATTTCTAAAGTTCTTGCAGACAAAGGTCTTGCGGAAACTAGAGATTTCTCTTCAATTGATAACGCACCTGAAGAAAAAGAAAGAGGTATTACGATCAACACATCACACATCGAATACCAAACTGCTGCTAGACACTACGCTCACGTAGACTGTCCAGGTCACGCTGACTATGTAAAGAACATGGTTACGGGAGCTGCTCAGATGGACGGTGCTATCCTTGTGGTTGCTGCTACTGACGGTCCTATGCCTCAAACTAGAGAGCACATCCTTCTTGCAAGACAGGTAGGTGTTCCTGCACTAGTAGTATTCATGAACAAAGTTGACTTGGTTGATGATGCTGAGCTTCTTGAGCTTGTGGAAATGGAAGTTAGAGAGCTTCTTAGCTTCTACGAATTCCCTGGTGATGACCTTCCTATCGTTCAAGGTTCCGCTCTTGGCGCACTTAACGGCGAAGCTGAGTGGGTTGCTAAAGTAGAAGAATTGATGGATCAGGTTGATTCTTATATTCCTCTTCCTGAGAGAATGGTAGATAAAGACTTCTTGATGCCTGTTGAGGATGTATTCTCAATCACTGGTAGAGGTACTGTAGCTACTGGTAGAATCGAAAGAGGTGTTATTAACTCTGGAGATGCAGTTGACATCATCGGTATGGGTGCAGAAGACATGAAGTCTACTGTAACTGGTGTTGAGATGTTTAGAAAAATATTAGATAGAGGTGAAGCTGGTGATAACGTTGGTCTTCTTCTTAGAGGTATTGAAAAGTCTGATATCAAAAGAGGAATGATTATTTGTAAGCCTGGTTCTGTAACTCCTCACGCTCACTTCAAAGCAGAGGTTTACGTTCTATCAAAAGAAGAAGGTGGAAGACACACTCCATTCTTCAACAAATACAGACCTCAGTTCTACTTAAGAACAACTGATGTTACTGGTGAAATCAAACTTCCTGAAAACGTGGAAATGGTAATGCCTGGTGACAATGTAACTATCGAAGTTAATTTGATTAACAAAGTTGCATTGGAAAAAGGATTGAGATTCGCGATCAGAGAAGGTGGTAGAACCGTAGGTGCTGGTCAGGTAACTGAGATCTTAGACTAAGAAAAATCAGAAATAAATCATATGCGTCCCGAGAAATCAGGACGCATTTGTTTCTTTATAGAAAATCTTCTAACTTTGCAGTCCTTTTGGGCGCGATGTACACGGGTGTAGCTCAATTGGTAGAGTAGTGGTCTCCAAAACCATTGGCTGGGAGTTCGAGTCTCTCCACCCGTGCTTTTTTAATATTATTAAAGAATAAAGATGGCAAAAATTATAGAGTCAATCAAGGATTCATACAACGAGATGGTTCATAAAGTTACATGGCCAAAGTATGGAGAATTGCAAAATAGTTCCATTTTGGTTTTGGTGGCTTCTTTGATTTTTGCATTGCTGATTTGGGTAATCGATCTGGGATTTCAGAACGGGATCGACTGGTTTTACGAAGCTAACTTTTAAAATTGGCAGTGATGGCGGAATTAAAGTGGTACGTAGTTAGGGCTGTTTCAGGACAGGAGAAGAAGGTGAAGAACTATCTTGAGAATGAGATAGAGAGAAGAGGGTTGGCTGAATATATTCCGCAAGTTCTCATTCCTTCAGAGAAAGTCTATGAGATGAGGAATGGGAAGAAAAGAGTGAGAGAAAGAAATTTCTTTCCTGGTTACGTTTTAGTATCTGCTGATCTTTCTCATGGAGAAGCTCAGCATACCATTACAGATATTCCCGGAGTGATTGGTTTTTTGGGTTCCGGAGGGGGAAATGCTTCCAAGATCCCTATACCCTTAAGACAAAATGAAGTCAACAGGATCTTAGGTAAAGTTGATGAGGTCGATGAATTCGAAGAAAAACTTGATACACCTTTTATTGTTGGTGAGTCAGTAAAAGTAATGGACGGACCGTTCAGTGGTTTTACTGGTACAGTAGAGGAAGTATTTGAGGAAAGAAAGAAACTCAACGTTACCGTTAAGATATTCGGTAGAAATACCCCTGTAGAATTAAATTATATTCAAGTAGAAAAAATTGATTAGCGAAAATGGCTAAAGAAATTAGTGGATATTTAAAGCTTCAGATCAGAGGAGGAGCGGCAAACCCTTCCCCTCCTGTAGGACCTGCACTTGGTAGTAAAGGTCTGAACATTATGGAGTTTTGTAAGCAATTCAATGCCAGGACTCAAGATAAACAAGGACAGGTATTACCTGTATTAGTGACGATCTATTCAGATAAATCGTTTGACTTTGTTATCAAGACACCTCCTGCTGCTGTTATGCTTATGGAAGCTGCAAAACTGAAGAAAGGATCCTCTGAGCCAAACAGAAGTAAGGTTGGTTCAGTAACATGGGATCAGGTAAGAACTATTGCAGAAACTAAAATGCCGGATTTGAACGCATTTAAAGTTGAATCTGCAATGAGACAGGTAGCTGGTACAGCTAGAAGTATGGGAATTAAAGTAACAGGACAGGCTCCTTGGGCCAATAACTAATCTTAAATCATGGGTAAGTTAACAAAGAGTCAGAAAGCAGCTGCAGAGAAAATCGAGGCTGGAAAAGAATATTCTTTAGAAGAAGCTTCTAGTTTAGTTAAGGATATTACAACTACCAAGTTTGATGCGTCTGTTGATTTAGATGTTAGATTAGGAGTTGATCCAAGAAAAGCTGACCAGATGGTGAGAGGTGTTGTGGCACTTCCTCATGGGACTGGTAAAGAAGTAAAAGTGCTTGTATTGTGTACGCCTGATAAAGAGGCCGAAGCAAAAGAAGCTGGTGCAGATCATGTTGGTCTTGACGACTACATTTCTAAAATAGAAGGTGGTTGGACCGATATTGATGTGATCATTACTATGCCTACGGTTATGGCGAAAGTTGGTAAGTTAGGTAGAGTATTAGGACCAAGAGGTCTTATGCCAAACCCTAAATCCGGTACTGTAACTATGGACGTGGCTAAAGCAGTGAAAGAGGTGAAGTCTGGTAAAATTGACTTCAAAGTAGATAAGTTCGGTATTATTCATGCCAGCATTGGTAAAGTTTCATTTACTCCTGAGCAAATCAAGGATAATGCAACTGAATTGATCAATACAATCTCTAAACTGAAGCCTGCTTCTGCAAAAGGTACTTACTTCAAAAGTATCAATATGTCTAGTACCATGAGTAGAGGCATATCAATTGATAAAGGTTCAATCGTAGGATTATAGTCATGACGAAAGAAGAAAAAATTAATATAGTAAACGAATTGTCAGCAAAGCTGAAGGAGACAAACTACTTCTACGTAACTGACACTTCTGGATTAACTGTAGCTGAAATTAATAATTTCAGAAGAATGTGTTTCAACAAAGGTGTAGAGTATCAGGTAGTGAAAAATACCCTGATCAAAAAAGCACTTGAAACATTAGATACTGATTACTCCGAATTTGATGAAGTTCTTAAAGGAGTATCAGGAATTATGTTTTCAAAGGATAATGCAAATATTCCTGCGAAAGTAATTAAAGAGTTCCAAAAAAATGATAAGGGAGACAGACCAAAATTAAAGGGTGCTTCCATCGATACCGATCTCTTTATTGGAGAACAACACCTGGATGCTCTTAGCAAGTTGAAATCTAAAGATGAGCTACTAGGTGAAGTAATTGGTCTTCTACAATCTCCTGCTAAAAATGTTATTTCTGCACTTAACAGTGGAGGAAACACAATTGCAGGATTGGTAAAAACCTTATCAGAACGTTAAATATCGATTTTAAAAAATTTATTGACATTATTTAATTAAGAAGTAAAAATGGCAGATTTAAAAGCATTCGCTGAGCAGTTAGTTAACTTAACTGTAAAAGAAGTAAACGAATTAGCTGAAATCCTAAAAGACGAGTACGGTATCGAGCCTGCAGCAGCTGCTGCTGCAGTTGTAGCTGCTCCTACCGGCGAAGGTGGAGAAGGCGGAGGAGAAGAGAAAAGCGCCTTTGATGTAGTTCTTAAATCACCAGGTGGAGCGAAACTAGCAATCGTGAAACTTGTGAAAGAATTAACAGGACTAGGTCTGAAAGAAGCTAAAGAATTAGTAGACGGAGCTCCTAAGACAGTTAAAGAAGGAGTTGCTAAAGACGAAGCTGAAGCACTTAAGAAGCAACTTGAGGAAGCTGGAGCTGAAGTTGAATTAAAATAAGAATTGGCATTCCATTTTTAATGGTTTGTAAAAATCATTAGACCTGGCTTCAATAGTCAGGTCTTTTCCTGTTTGTACTAAATTTTTGTACAACAAGAATAACCCGAAAAACAAAGGTTTTTCAACGTATTATTGAGTCTCAACTAAAATAATCAAAGCCTTGGCTAATATTACTAATACAGGAAGAATTAATTTCTCTTCCATAAAAACAGTAATCGATTATCCTGATTTCCTGGATGTACAACTTCAATCTTTTCTGGATTTCTTCCAATTGGAAACTCCTGCCGAAAAGAGATCTCAGGAAGGTCTGTTTAAAGTATTCTCCGAAAATTTCCCAATCACTGATTCAAGGGAAAATTTTGTGTTGGAATTTATTGATTACATGGTTGATCCTCCAAAGTATTCTGTATCTGAATCTATTGATAGAGGATTAACTTATTCTGTTCCCTTAAAAGCGAAACTTCGACTTTCCTGTAATGACGAGGATAATGAAGATTTCGAGACAATTGAACAGGAAGTATTTCTGGGGAATATTCCTTACATGACTGAAAAAGGCTCCTTCGTAATTAACGGAGCAGAAAGAGTAATTGTGTCTCAGTTGCACAGGTCTCCTGGTGTTTTCTTTGCTCAAAGTAAACACACCAACGGTACTGTACTTTACTCTGCCAGGATAATCCCATTTAAGGGGTCATGGATCGAATTTGCTACGGACGTTAATAACGTAATGTATGCCTATATCGATCGTAAGAAAAAGTTCCCTGTAACTACATTGCTAAGAGCAATCGGTTATGGAGGAGATAAAGACATTTTAGATCTCTTTGGTTTGTCTGAAGAGATTGAAGCCAAGGAAAAGAACCTAAAGGATTGTGTTGGAAGAAAACTGGCAGCAAGGGTTCTTAGAACATGGACAGAGGACTTTGTGGATGAAGATACTGGTGAAGTTGTATCTATTGATAGGAATGAAGTCCTGTTAGAAAGAGATTCTATCATTACTGAAGATGATATTGAGACGATCCTGGATTCTGGAGCTACCTCTGTAATCCTTCATAAGAAGGATGTTAACATCACAGACTACTCCATTATCTATAATACACTTCAGAAGGATAACTCAAACTCAGAGAAAGAAGCTGTAGAACAAATCTACCGTCAACTGAGAAATACTGAAGCTCCAGATGAGCAGACAGCAAGAGATATTATCCAAAATCTGTTCTTTAGTGATAAGAGATACGATCTTGGAGAAGTAGGTAGATACAGAATCAACCGAAAACTAGGTCTCGAAGTTGATGCCGATGTGAAGGTACTTACAACGGAAGATATTATTCATATCGTGAAGTATCTGATTGGATTGATCAACTCAAAGGCAGTTGTTGATGATATTGACCACTTAAGTAACAGAAGGGTTAGAACAGTAGGTGAGCAGCTTTATGCTCAATTCGGTGTTGGACTTTCTCGTATGGCCAGAACCATCAGAGAAAGAATGAATGTGAGAGATAACGAGGACTTTAAGCCAGTTGATTTGATCAATGCAAGAACTTTAAGTTCAGTGATTAACTCATTCTTTGGAACAAATCAGCTATCTCAATTTATGGATCAAACCAATCCATTGGCTGAGATCACTCACAAAAGAAGGATGTCTGCTTTAGGACCTGGAGGACTTTCAAGAGAAAGAGCTGGTTTTGAGGTTAGGGACGTTCACTACACTCACTATGGTAGATTATGTACCATTGAAACACCGGAAGGTCCAAACATTGGTCTGATTTCATCTCTTTGTGTTCATGCTAAAGTCAACAGCATGGGATTCATTGAGACACCATATAGAAAGGTAGAAAATGGTGTAGTTAATATGAGCGAAAATGTGGTCTATCTTACTGCAGAGGAAGAGGATACGCATAACATTGCTCAGGCAAACGCACCAGTTGATGATAAAGGTAACTACGAGAACGACAGGGTTAAAGCAAGATTTGAAGGTGACTTCCCGGTAGTAGAGCCTAAGGAGCTTTCCTACATGGATGTGGCACCAAACCAAATCGTGTCTGTAGCAGCATCTATGATTCCATTCCTTGAGCACGATGATGCAAACAGGGCCCTAATGGGATCAAACATGCAACGTCAGGCTGTGCCATTACTTCGTCCTGAGGCTCCTATTGTAGGAACAGGTCTAGAGGAAAGAGTTGCTCTTGACTCCAGATCACTTGTTCTGGCAGAAGGAGATGGAACTGTGGAGTATGTGGATGCTACAAAGATTATCGTTAGATACGATGTGACCGAGGAGGAGGACCTGGTAACTTTTGATGACAATAGTGTGGTTTACGAACTCACTAAATTCAGAAGAACTAACCAGGATACCTGTATCAACCTTAAGCCGATTGTGAAAGCAGGTCAAAAGGTGAAGAAAGGCCAGGCATTGAGTGAAGGGTTCGCTACACAAAATGGTGAATTGGCACTCGGACGAAACATGAAAGTGGCCTTCATGCCATGGCAGGGATACAACTTTGAGGATGCGATTGTAATCTCAGAGAACGTAGTTAGAAATGACATATTTACTTCCATTCACATTGAAGAGTTTGAACTGGAAGTTAGAGATACGAAGAGAGGTGAGGAAGAATTAACTTCAGAGATACCAAACGTAAGCGAAGAGGCTGTTAAAAACCTTGACGAAAACGGAATCATCAGGATTGGAGCAGAAGTTAAGGAAGGTGATATCCTGATAGGTAAGATTACTCCAAAAGGAGAAACCGATCCAACACCTGAAGAAAAACTTCTAAGAGCCATCTTTGGTGATAAAGCTGGTGATGTAAAAGATGCTTCTCTAAAAGCTTCTCCATCATTAAGAGGAGTTGTGATAGAGACAAAGCTTTTCTCAAGACCGAAGAAAGACAAGGATCTTAGAGCCAGGGCTAAGAAAGAAGTAGAGTTATTGAAAAGCAAATACGCTGCTGAGCTTAATGACTTGAGAGCAACAGCGATTGCTAAGCTGACTAAACTTCTTGATGGAAAAACCTGCCAGGGAATTAAGCACAAATTCGGCGAAGAAATCATGTCGAAAGGTGTGAAGTTCAATGCAAGAAACATTGAAGAGAACCTATTCCCTCCAAAGAATGTATTCAGAGACGAAAGTAGTTACAATATCCCTGAAGAAGCAAATCTTATCGCAGACCTGTTAATTGAAAACTGGACTGACGATGAGCACACCAATGAACTGATATCTGCACTTGTAAAGAACTATAATGTTACAAGGAATGAGATTAGTGGGGTATTCAAGAGAGATAAATTTACGCTCGAAGTTGGAGATGAATTGCCAGCAGGTATCGTTCAACTTGCAAAAGTTTATGTGGCTAAGAAACGTAAGCTGAAGGTTGGAGATAAAATGGCAGGTAGACACGGTAACAAAGGTGTTGTTGCTAAGATTGTGCGTGAAGAGGATATGCCATTCCTTGAAGACGGAACTCCTGTTGATATCGTATTGAATCCATTAGGTGTACCTTCAAGGATGAACATCGGTCAGATTTATGAGACTGTTCTTGGTTGGGCTGGTGAAAAACTTGGAAGGAAGTATGCTACTCCAATTTTCGATGGAGCATCTATGGAAGATGTTGCAAATGAATTGAAAGAAGCCGGGCTTCCAGAATTTGGAAGAACATACTTGTACGATGGATTAACTGGAGACAGATTTGATCAGCCGGTTACTGTGGGTATCATTTACATGTTGAAACTGGGTCACCTGGTGGATGACAAGATGCACGCAAGATCTATTGGTCCATACTCTTTGATTACTCAGCAGCCACTTGGTGGTAAGGCACAGTTTGGTGGTCAGAGATTTGGAGAGATGGAAGTATGGGCTCTTGAAGCATTTGGAGCTGCCAATGTGCTTCAGGAAATACTTACCATCAAATCGGATGATGTGATCGGTAGAGCCAAAGCATATGAAGCCATTGTAAAAGGTGAAAATATGCAAAAGCCAAATATTCCTGAATCATTCAATGTACTGGTTCATGAATTGAGAGGACTGGCTCTTGAAATTACTTTAGAATAATTATGAAAATCACGCCCTGAAGTCTGTACTTCAGGGCTCAATATATTTCTCTAATAATATGGCATTTAGAAAAAATAAAAAACTAAACAACGATTTCTCCAGGGTAACGATCAGCTTAGCTTCTCCTGAATCTATTCTTGAAAGTTCACATGGAGAGGTAACCCAACCTGAGACCATTAACTACAGGACTTATAAGCCAGAAATGGGTGGTTTGTTCTGCGAGAGAATTTTTGGTCCGGTGAAGGATTGGGAGTGTCATTGTGGAAAGTATAAAAGAATTCGATATAAAGGGATCATCTGTGATAGATGTGGTGTTGAAGTAACCGAAAAGAAGGTTAGAAGAGAAAGAATGGGACACATCGAATTGGTAGTTCCTGTGGCTCATATCTGGTATTTCAGATCCCTTCCAAACAAAATAGGATACCTTCTTGGTCTTCCTACCAAAAAGTTGGATCAAATTATCTACTACGAACGATACGTAGTGATTCAGCCTGGAGTAAAAGAAGAGGATGGAGTCAATAGACTTGACTTCCTTACTGAAGATGAATACCTGGATATTCTGGATAAGCTTCCTAGAGAAAATCAGATGCTTGATGATGACGATCCAAATAAATTCATCGCCAAAATGGGTGCTGAGGCATTGGAAATGTTATTGTCTCGTTTGGAGCTTGACACCTTGTCTTATGACCTGAGACACCAGGCAGCAACAGATACTTCACAGCAAAGAAAAGCTGAAGCACTGAAGAGACTTAGGGTTGTCGAAGCGTTCAGAGAAGCAAAAACCAGAATTGAAAACAGACCTGAATGGATGATCATCAAAATGGTTCCGGTTATTCCACCGGAATTGAGACCATTGGTGCCATTGGATGGTGGAAGGTTTGCTACTTCCGATCTGAATGATCTTTACAGAAGGGTAATTATCCGAAACAACAGGTTAAAGAGACTTATTGACATTAAAGCTCCAGAAGTAATCCTTAGAAATGAGAAGAGGATGCTTCAGGAAGCTGTAGATTCACTTTTTGATAATTCAAGAAAGGTCAACGCAGTTAGATCAGATGGAAACAGAGCATTGAAGTCTTTGAGTGATATGCTTAAAGGTAAGCAGGGTCGATTCCGTCAAAACCTTCTTGGTAAAAGGGTAGACTACTCTGGTAGATCTGTTATCGTTGTAGGACCAGAACTTAAAATGCATGAGTGCGGTCTTCCGAAAGATATGGCAGCAGAGTTGTTTAAGCCATTCATTATCAGAAAGCTGATTGAAAGAGGAATTGTAAAGACCGTAAAATCTGCGAAGAAGATTGTTGACAGAAAGGATCCTGTAGTTTGGGATATTTTGGAAAACGTTCTTAAAGGACACCCAGTACTTCTAAACCGGGCTCCTACACTTCACAGATTAGGTATCCAGGCATTCCAGCCAAAACTAATAGAAGGAAAAGCGATTCAGTTACACCCACTGGCATGTACAGCATTTAACGCTGACTTTGACGGTGACCAGATGGCTGTACACGTTCCACTTGGACATGAAGCAATCCTTGAAGCTTCAGTATTGATGCTTGCTTCACACAATATACTTAACCCTGCGAATGGTGCGCCAATTACAGTACCATCTCAGGACATGGTACTTGGACTGTACTATGTAACTAAGGGAAGAAAGAGCACTGAAGATAATCCTGTATTGGGAGAAGGAATGACCTTCTACAATGCTGAAGAAGTAATTATTGCAATCAATGAAGGAAGACTTTCGAAACATGCACACATCAAAGTCAGAACGAAAGTAAGGACTGAAGAAGGTGAGCTGGAGACTAAAGTCATTGAAACGGTTGCTGGAAGAGTGATCTTCAATCAGTATGTTCCTGAAGAAGTAGGATTTGTTGACGAACTTCTTACTAAGAAGAAACTTCAGCAGATTATCCAACGGGTATTCAAAATTTCAGGTATGTCAAGGACTGCTCAGTTCCTTGATGATATTAAGACACTTGGGTTCCAGTCTGCATATAAAGGTGGATTGTCAATGGGACTTGGAGATATTATGGTTCCTGATGAGAAGGCACCATTGGTAGAACAGGCCAAGGAAGAAGTTGATGCCGTATGGAACAACTATCTGATGGGTCTGATCACTGATAACGAGAGATACAACCAGGTAATTGACATTTGGACTAGAATCAACTCTCAACTTACTTCAACACTAATGAAGCAGTTGGAAGAAGACAATCAGGGATTCAACTCTATTTATATGATGATGCACTCTGGAGCAAGAGGTTCAAGAGAGCAGATTCGTCAGCTGGGAGGAATGAGGGGACTGATGGCCAAACCACAGAAGAACTTACAAGGATCTGTTGGTGAGATCATTGAAAACCCAATTCTTTCAAACTTTAGAGAAGGTCTGGATGTAATAGAGTACTTTATTTCTACACACGGTGCTAGAAAAGGTCTGGCGGATACAGCGTTGAAAACTGCTGATGCAGGTTACCTAACCCGTCGTTTGGTGGATGTTGCTCAGGATGTCGTTGTAAACGAAGATGATTGTGGTACACTAAGAGGTCAGAGTGTATCTGCCCTTAAGGATAACGAAGAGATCGTTGAATCACTTTCTGAAAGAATTCTAGGTCGGGTTTCTGTACACGATGTATACGATCCACTTACTGAAGAATTGTTAGTAGGAAATGGCGAGGAGATTACTGAGGAAATAGCTCAGAAAATCGAAGAAAGTGCAGTTGAAGAGGTAGAAATCAGGTCAGTACTGACTTGTGAGACAAGACAGGGAGTTTGTGCTAAGTGTTACGGTAGAAACCTGTCTACCGGTAAAATGGTACAGCTCGGGGAGTCAGTAGGTGTAATTGCTGCTCAGTCAATTGGTGAGCCAGGTACGCAGCTTACACTTAGAACATTCCACGTGGGTGGTACTGCTTCTAACATTGCAGTTGATGCCAACATTAGGGCCAAGTTTGACGGAGTAATCGAGTTTGAAGATATCAGAACAGTTAAAACTGAGAACTCAGAAGGTGAAACGGTTGAAGTAGTAATGGGTAGATCAGGGGAAATCAGATTGATTGAACCTAAATCGAAAAAAGTGCTCATGACTAATCACGTACCTTATGGTTCATTCCTGCATACTAAGGATGGAGCGAAGGTAAGCAAAGGAGATATGCTTTGTAACTGGGATCCATACAATGCTGTAATCCTTTCTGAATTTGATGGAAGTATTGAGTTTGAATCTATCATTGAAGGAGTTACATACAAGGAAGAATCAGACGAGCAGACTGGTCACAGAGAGAAAGTAATTATCGATACTAAAGATAAAACCAAGAACCCTGCGATTGTGATCAAAGGGAAGGATAAAGAGAAAGCTTACAATATTCCAGTAGGCGCTCACCTTTCAGTTGATGTAGGAGAAGAAGTGAAAGCTGGACAGGTATTGGTGAAGATTCCACGTAGAACTGGTAAGTCCAGAGATATTACAGGGGGTCTACCACGAGTAACAGAGCTGTTTGAAGCCCGAAACCCATCTAACCCGGCTGTGGTTAGTGAAATTAATGGTGTTGTTGAGTATGGTGGCATCAAGAGAGGTAACAGGGAAATCTTCATTGAGTCTAAGGATGGAGTGAAGAAGCGATACCTGGTATCACTTTCAAAGCACATTCTTGTACAGGATAATGACTTTGTCAAAGCAGGAATGCCATTGTCAGATGGAGCAATTACTCCTGCCGACATTCTTGCGATCAAAGGACCTACCGCCGTTCAGGAGTATTTGGTGAACGAGATCCAGGAGGTTTATCGATTGCAGGGTGTGAAGATCAATGATAAACACATCGAAACAATTGTTCGCCAAATGATGCAGAAGGTGATCATCCTTGATGCAGGTGATACCAGCTTCCTGACAAACCAGGTAGTTGACAGATTTGCGTTCATGGAAGAGAATGATCAGATCCTTGATAAGAAAGTGGTTGTAGATGCAGGAGATTCTCCTAATTTGAAACCTGGTCAGATCATTACCATGAGACAATTAAGGGATGAGAATTCAAGCCTGAAGCGAAAGGACCTTAAAATTGTAGAGGTCAGAGCAGCAGAACCTGCTGTTTCGAAACCTACATTGCAGGGTATTACTCAGGCATCTTTGGGTACAGAGAGTTTCATATCTGCAGCATCATTCCAGGAAACTACGAAAGTTCTAAGTGAAGCTTCTATCAGAGGTAAGCAAGATCAACTGATCGGGTTGAAAGAGAATGTGATTGTTGGACATTTGATTCCTGCTGGAACAGGCGTACGACTGTTTAGCAAAAACATTGTTGGAAACAAGGAAGAGTATGATAGCCTTGTTGCTGCTAAGGAGGAATCAAGATCCAGAGAATATCAAACTAACTAACAAATTCAGTTAGCTAATGGAAGACGAGAAAAAGAAAGCCCCGGGAAATCAAATCAATATAGAGCTATCAGAAGAGATTGCTGAGGGAGTCTATGCCAATCTGGCTATGATTGCTCATTCCAACAGTGAATTTGTCATTGATTTCATCCGGCTGATGCCGGGTGTTCCGAAGGCTAAAGTAAAATCAAGAATAGTTGTTACTCCGGAGCATGCAAAAAGACTTTTGCATGCTCTTGAGGACAATATAGATAAGTACGAGAGTACTTTTGGTCCAATCAAGCAAGTGGAAGAAACACCAAAATTCCCCATAAATTTCGGAGGAACCATTGGTGAGGCTTAGTGATAAGTTAAATAATTTCCTTACTGTTTTGGATAAAAGTTAATAATCTCTATTTTTGCGTTCCCAAATTTTAAAGGGTGACTATTAAAATAATTAATTAAATGCCTACTATACAGCAATTAGTAAGAAAGGGTAGAAAGACACTTACATCAAAATCCAAGTCTCCGGCATTGGACTCTTGTCCGCAGAGAAGAGGAGTTTGTACAAGGGTGTACACCACTACTCCAAAGAAGCCTAACTCGGCAATGAGAAAAGTTGCAAGGGTTAGATTAACAAACGGAAAAGAAGTTAACGCCTATATTCCAGGAGAAGGTCACAACCTTCAGGAACACTCTATTGTACTCATCAGAGGTGGTAGAGTAAAAGACCTTCCAGGAGTAAGATACCACATCATCAGGGGTGCATTAGATACAGCTGGTGTGAACGGTAGGCTACAAAGAAGATCTAAATACGGTGCAAAGAGGCCGAAAGACAAAAAGTAATTGAATAATGAGAAAAGCAAAACCGAAGAAACGATACATTCTTCCTGATCCAATTTATAAGGATACACTGGTTACCAAGTTCGTGAACAACTTGATGCACGATGGTAAAAAGAGTATTTCATATTCAATTTTTTATGGTGCAGTGAATTTGGTTGAAGAAAGAACTAAAGAGAACGGCCTGGAAACTTGGAAAAAAGCACTTAGTAATATCACCCCCGCTGTAGAGGTGAAAAGTAGAAGAGTAGGTGGTGCTACATTTCAGGTACCTATGGAAGTGAGACCAGAAAGAAAAACTGCGCTGGCAATCAAGTGGATGATTAAGTACGCTAGATTGAGGGGAGAGAAGACCATGGTTGAAAGACTAGCGGGTGAAATCATTGCTGCATCAAAGGGTGAAGGTGCTGCTGTTAAAAAGAAAGACGACACCCACAGAATGGCGGAAGCCAATAAGGCATTTTCACATTTTAGATTCTAAATAAAAAAATGGCAAAAAGAGATTTAAAATTCACCAGGAACATCGGTATTGCAGCACACATTGATGCCGGTAAGACTACCACTACAGAGCGTATTCTTTACTATACTGGTGTAAGTCACAAAATTGGTGAGGTTCATGATGGTGCAGCTACCATGGACTGGATGGAGCAGGAGCAGGAAAGAGGTATCACCATTACTTCTGCTGCAACTACTGTATTCTGGAAATATAAAGGTGATGAGTATCACATCAACATTATTGATACTCCTGGTCACGTGGACTTTACAGTAGAAGTAAACAGATCATTAAGAGTACTTGATGGTTTGGTATTCCTTTTCAGTGCGGTTGATGGTGTTGAGCCTCAGTCAGAAACTAACTGGAGACTTGCTGACAACTATAAAGTAGCCAGAATCGGATTTGTGAATAAAATGGACCGTGCTGGTGCAGACTTCTTAAATGTTTGTAAGCAGGTTAAAGAAAGACTAGGGACCAAAGCAGTTCCACTTCAGTTACCTATCGGAGCTGAGGATACTTTCAAAGGTGTAGTTGACTTAGTTGAGAATAAAGCCATCGTTTGGAATGAAGACGATATGGGAATGACTTTCGAAGAAATCGAAATCCCGGCGGATATGGTAGATGAAGTTGCTACTTACAGAGAAAATCTTTTAGAAGCAGTAGCTGAATATGATGAGGGGTTGATGGAGAAATACTTCGAAGATCCTGAATCTATCACCAGAGATGAAGTTGTAGCAGCACTTAGAAAAGCTACTATCGATTTGGCTTTCGTTCCTATGATGTGTGGTTCTGCCTTTAAAAACAAAGGTGTACAAACCATGCTTGATTATGTGATGGAGTTGTTGCCATCTCCTTTGGACAGAGACAATATTGAAGGAATCAATCCTGATACAGAAGAGCCAGTTTCAAGAAAGCCTAGTTTAGATGATCCATTCGCTGGATTGGCATTTAAAATTGCTACTGACCCATTCGTTGGTAGACTATGTTTCTTGAGATCTTATTCCGGGAAATTAGATTCCGGATCATATGTATACAATTCACGATCTGGTAACAAAGAAAGGATCTCCAGAATATTCCAGATGCATGCCAACAAGCAAAATCAGATTGACATGCTTCATGCTGGTGATATTGCTGCGGTTGTTGGATTTAAGGATATCAAAACTGGTGATACACTTTGCGACGAAAAGCACAAAATTGTACTTGAATCAATGGTGTTCCCTGATCCGGTAATTGGATATGCGATTGAGCCTAAGACTCAGGCTGATGCTGATAAATTAGGAATTGCAATTTCTAAACTGGTTGAAGAGGATCCTACATTGGTTGTAAATACTGATCACGATACAGGACAAACTATTCTTAAAGGAATGGGTGAACTTCACTTGGATATCATCATCGATCGTTTGAAGAGAGAATTCAAGGTTGAAATCAACCAAGGTGCTCCTCAGGTGGCGTACAAAGAAGCGCTTAGATCGAGTGTTGAACATAAAGAAGTTTACAAGAAGCAAACTGGTGGTAAAGGTAAATTTGCAGATATCGTATTCGAACTTGGTCCAAAAGACGAAGATTACGAAAAAGATGGATTGCAATTCGTTAACCAGATTGTTGGTGGAGTTATTCCTAAAGAATTTATTCCATCAATTCAGAAAGGATTTGCTGCTGCGATGGAAAATGGTCCACTAGCTGGTTATCCTGTGGATAGCATGAAAGTAAGACTATTCCATGGTTCATTCCACGATGTGGATTCAGATGCACTTTCATTTGAAATGGCTGCAAGGCTTGGTTTCAAAGAGGCTGCTAAGAAAGCTAAACCTGTGTTGATGGAACCAATCATGGACGTAGAGGTAGTTACTCCTGATGAGTATACCGGTTCCGTTACTGGTGACCTTAACAAGAGAAGAGGTATCATGAAAGGAATGGACACTAAAGGAACAAGTGCAGTTGTGAAGGCTGATGTTCCATTGAGCGAGCTATTCGGATATGTAACTGATCTAAGAACCATTACATCAGGAAGAGCGACTGCTTCATTGACATTCTCTCACTATGATAATGTGCCTAACAACATTGCAGAGGATGTAATTGCAAAAGTTAAAGGTGCAGAAGTTTAATCAATAAGGAAATGAATCAGAAAATTAGAATAAAGCTTAAATCTTACGATCACAACTTAGTTGATAAATCTTCTGAGAAAATCGTTAGAGCTGTTAAAACAACTGGTGCTGTAGTGAGTGGTCCTATTCCACTGCCAACAGAAAAAGAAATCTTTACAGTATTGAGATCACCACACGTTAACAAAAAGTCTAGAGAGCAATTTCAGCTTTGTACTTACAAAAGATTAGTAGATATCTATTCAAATAGTGCAAAAACTGTTGATGCTTTGATGAAACTTGAGTTGCCAAGTGGGGTTGACGTAGAGATTAAAGTATAAGAATTAGTTAGCCTAATTATATAGAACCAATATCGTGGCATATTGGTTCTTTTTTTGCGCTAAAATTTACTCGATCTCTTTGGTCGAGATTATTAAATTGCTATCTTTGCAGTCCTTTACGGAGGAATAAGGATTTTTGACACTTAATTAGTTAGAATAAAAGCAAAATGTCAGGGATAATTGGAAAAAAAATCGGTATGACCAGCATCTTCGATGCAGAGGGTAAAAATATACCGGCTACATTGATACAAGCAGGGCCTTGTGTTATTACGCAGGTTAAGAATGCTGATGTAGATGGATATAATGCTGTTCAACTAGCGTACGACGAGAAAAAGGAGAAAAATACGACTAAAGCTTTAAAGGGACATTTTGCGAAAGCTAAGACGACTCCTAAGAAGAAAGTAGTTGAATTCAGAAACTTTAGAGAAGAATTTGAAGGGCAGGTTGCTCTTGGAAATACGATTGAAGTAGGACAGGTATTTAACGAAGATGATTTCGTTGATGCAATTGGTACTTCTAAAGGAAAAGGTTTTCAGGGTGTAGTGAAGCGACACAACTTTGGTGGTGTTGGTCAGGCTACTCACGGACAGCACAACAGGTTGAGAGCGCCAGGAGCAATTGGTGCGTGTTCTTATCCAGCAAGAGTTTTCAAAGGATTGAAAATGGCAGGTAGAACTGGTGGCAACAGAGTGAAGGTTTTGAACCTTAAAGTGCTTAAAGTGGTACCTGAGAAGAATCTTATTCTTGTAAGTGGATCAGTACCTGGTTCTAATAACTCATATATAATTCTTGAGAAATAATGGAATTATCAGTTTTAAATAGTAGCGGAAAAGATACGGGTAAGAAAGTTAATCTAACAGACGCCGTATTTGCAGTTGAGCCAAATGATCACGCGATCTATCTTGATGTGAAGCAATATCTTGCTCACCAAAGACAAGGTACACACAAAGCAAAAGAGAGAGCTGAGATTGTAGGTTCTACAAAAAAGATCAAGAGACAGAAGG
Organism: Cyclobacteriaceae bacterium; assembly: GCA_965243755.1. GTDB lineage: Bacteria > Bacteroidota > Bacteroidia > Cytophagales > Cyclobacteriaceae > JANSWY01. The sequence goes on along the minus strand of CBDEVW010000003.1, from coordinate 1,850,172 downwards.
GTACTGGTACCGCTAGGGCTGGTAGTATCAAATCTCCCATCTTTAGAGGTGGAGGTAGAATCTTTGGTCCAAGACCAAGAAACTATGATGTTCAGTTAAACAAGAAGCTAAAGCAGGTTGCCAGAAGATCCGCGCTTTCATACAAAGCTCAGGAGAATGCGATTGCTGTTATCGAAGATATTACAATGGAGGCTCCTAAGACTAAGGAATATGTTAGTCTGATGGCGAACCTTTCCATGGACACTAAGAAAACATTGTTAGTAACAGACGAATTGAACAAGAACCTTTTGCTTTCAAGCAGAAACATCAAAAATTCGAAAGTTAAAATGCTTAGTGAATTGAATACTTATGACATCCTTAATGCTGATAACATCATCTTCAGCGAAGGAACTATTGATAAACTAGAAAATCAGTTCGGTTAAGATGAGTGTATTAATTAAGCCCTTAGTAACAGAAAAAGTATCTGCCCTTAACGAAAGTGGCAAGTATGGCTTTGTGGTAAGGAAGGATGCCAACAAGATCCAGATCAAAAATGCTGTTGAGAAAGCATATGGTGTGACGGTAGAAAGTGTAAATACAATGGTTTACCCAGGTAAATCAAAGTCAAGATACACAAAATCAGGAGTCATCACAGGAAGTACTCCTTCATATAAGAAAGCCATTGTGAAAGTATCTGATGGTGATGTTATTGATTTTTACAGTGGTATTTAAAATATAGATTAAAATGGCTGTTAAGAAATTAAGACCGATTACCCCAGGACAGAGATACAGAGTAGCTCCTGTATTCGATGAAATTACTTCATCTAAACCTGAGAAATCTCTTACTAAGTCTACTAAAAGAAATGGTGGTAGAAATAATTCTGGTAGAATGACCATCAGAAACGTAGGGGGAGGTCACAAGAAGAAATATAGAGTAATTGACTTTAAAAGAGCTAAGCATAATATTCCTGCTACTGTGAAGTCGATCGAGTACGATCCAATGAGAACAGCCAGAATTGCTCTTTTATATTATGCAGATGGAGAGAAGAGCTACATCATAGCTCCTGAAAACCTTGCAGTAGGTACAGAAGTGCTTTCTGGTCCGGGTATCGCTCCTGAAGTAGGAAATGCATTGCCATTATCAGATATTCCTCTGGGTACCATTGTGCACAACATTGAGTTGAAGCCTGGTAAAGGAGCTGCCATGGCAAGAAGTGCAGGTTCTTACGCGCAAATTGTAGCCAGAGAAGGAAAGTATGCGACATTGAAACTTCCATCTGGTGAAATGAGAATGGTGCTTGTTACATGCTACGCTACTATTGGTACTGTATCGAACAGTGACCACATGAACGTAAGTCTTGGTAAAGCAGGTAGAAACAGATGGTTAGGTAGAAGACCAAGAGTAAGAGGTGTTGCGATGAACCCTGTGGATCACCCAATGGGAGGTGGTGAAGGTAAATCTTCTGGAGGACATCCAAGATCCAGAACTGGTCTTTACGCGAAAGGTAAGAAAACCAGAACACCTAAGAAGTATTCAAATAATTTAATCATTAGTAGAAGAAAATAATGGGAAGATCTCTAAAAAAAGGACCTTATATCGACTTCCGACTAGTAAAGAAGGTCGATGATATGAATGAGTCTGGAAAGAAATCTGTGATCAAGACCTGGTCAAGAAGATCGATGATCTCACCAGATTTTGTCGGCCATACATTCGCTGTACACAATGGTAACAAATTCATACCTGTGTTTGTAACAGAAAACATGGTTGGCCACAAGTTGGGTGAATTCTCTCCAACAAGAAATTATAGAGGTCATGTTGCCAAAAAAGATAAAGGTAAAAGGTAATGGAAACTACTGAAAGCAGAAAAATAAAGAAGTCCGTAAGGATTAGGCTTCAGAAGGAGGCTGCCAAGCAAGCAAAAGAAGAGAACTCTGGTAAGCAGGGGCAGGCAGTTGCCGGACTAAAGAATGTGCCTACTTCTCCTCGCAAAATGAGAGTGGTTGCGGATATGATCAGAGGTAAGAGAGTAAACTATGCTTTGAACGTATTAAAATTTGAAGCCAAAGTAGGATCGTCTATTCTGGAGAAACTATTGCTTTCAGCCATTGCAAACTGGCAAAGCAAGAATGAGGATGTTAAGATCGAAGATGCAGACCTTTACGTAAAGGAAATCTCGGTTGACAGTGGCCGCATTCTGAAAAGATTGAGACCTGCTCCTCAAGGTAGAGCTCACCGAATCAGAAAAAGATCTAACCACGTGAATATCGTGATCGACAGCTTTTCTGATGAAACTAATCAAGAATCTAATAACGAAAGTAAATAATGGGACAGAAAGTTAATCCAACGGCCCTTAGATTAGGAATTGTTAAAGGATGGGACTCTAACTGGTTTGGTGGAAGAACATTTCCTGAGAAATTAGTTGAGGATCAGAAGATCAGAAAATATTTGCAGGCAAGGATCCCGAAAGGTGGAATTGCTAAAATAGTGATCGAAAGAACGCTAAAAAGAATAACCCTTACTATTCACACTGCCCGACCTGGAGTAGTTATCGGAAAAGGTGGTAGTGAAGTAGATAAAATCAAAGAGGAGTTGAAGAAACTTACTGGTAAAGATCTTCAAATCAACATCTTTGAAATTAAAAGACCTGAGTTAGATGCTAAACTTGTTGGTGAGTCTATCGCGCAACAACTTAAAGCAAGAATTTCATACAGAAGAGCGATGAAACAAGCGATCTCTTCGGCTATGAGAGTTGGTGCTCAGGGGATAAAAATCAAAGTATCTGGTAGACTTGGTGGTGCTGAGATGGCACGTTCTGAGCAATACAAAGAAGGAAGAATTCCTTTGCATACTTTGAGAGCGGATATCGATTATGCTATTTCAGAAGCTGACACAGTTTATGGAAAGATCGGTATCAAAGTTTGGATCTTCAAAGGAGAGGTTTTTGGTAAGAGAGACCTTTCGCCAAATGTAGGTGTTGGTAACGAAAGTAGCGGTGCTCGAAGAAGAAGACCTGCTGCTGGTAACGAAGGACCAAGAAGAAAAAGAAGACAATAATTTTAGGCATTAAATAGGTTAACAGAAGATGTTACAGCCAAAAAGAACCAAGTTTAGAAAGAAACAAAAAGGTAGGGTAAAAGGAATTGCTCAAAGAGGACATACCTTGGCATTTGGTACTTTCGGTATCAAAGCATTGGAACCAGGATGGATTACAAGTAGACAAATAGAAGCTGCTCGTATTGCCATGACCAGAGCAATGAAAAGAGAAGGTCAGGTTTGGATCAGAATTTTTCCTGATAAGCCTGTAACCAAGAAGCCTGCTGAAGTAAGGATGGGTAAAGGTAAAGGAGCTCCTGAATATTGGGTAGCAACTGTAAGACCAGGTACCATCTTATTTGAATCTTCAGGGGTAAGTAAGGAACTTGGACAGGAATCTTTGAGATTGGCTGCTCAGAAGTTACCTATCAAGACAAAATTTGTTGTAAGAAGGGATTATCAAGGATAAGATCATGAAGAATTCAGAAATTAAAGGACTTACGCTTGACGAATTGAAGAATCGATTGGTTGCAGAGCAGGAGAACTATCACAAATTGAAGTTCGCTCATGATATTACTCCAATTGAGAATCCAAGCAAGATCAAACAGGCTAGAAAACTAGTGGCTAGAATTAAAACTGAAATCCGAGCTAAAGAGCTTGCTAATTAATACGCAGATGGAAAGAAATTTACGAAAGGAAAGAATCGGCCAGGTAGTTAGTAACAAAATGGATAAAACCATTACTGTTAATGTGGTGCGAAGAATGAAACACCCTATCTACGGTAAGTTCGTGGCTAAAACTACTAAGCTTACAGCACATGATGCTGAAAATGCTTGTGGTATTGGAGATACAGTTAAAGTAATGGAGACTCGACCGCTTAGTAAAAATAAGCGATGGAGACTTGTAGAAATTATAGAAAGAGCAAAATAAGATGATACAGCAAGAATCAAGATTGAGCGTAGCTGATAACAGCGGAGCTAAGGAAGTGCTTTGTATTAGAGTGCTGGGAGGTACTGGAAAGAGATATGCGTCGGTTGGTGATAAAATTGTTGTAACTGTAAAATCAGCTCTTTCATCAAGTAGCCTTAAAAAAGGTACGGTTTCTAAAGCAGTAATCGTAAGAACGAAGAAAGAAGTTAGAAGAAAAGATGGTTCCTATATCAGGTTCGAAGATAACGCCGCTGTTCTTTTGAACAACAATGATGAGCCTAGAGGAACAAGGATATTTGGCCCGGTAGCCAGAGAGTTAAGAGAGAAGCAATTCATGAAAATTGTTTCATTAGCACCTGAAGTACTTTAAGGAATTAGAACAATGAAAGTGAAACTGAAAATTAAAAAAGGGGATACAGTTAAAGTAATAGCTGGAAACTCTAATGGTAAAACTGGAAAAGTACTCGAGGTATTCCCTGAAAAAAACAGAGCTATTGTTGAAGGAGTCAATGTGATAACTAAACATGTAAAACCTTCTGCAACTAACCCTGAGGGAGGTCTTAACAACACAGAGGCGTCAATCCACATCAGTAACCTGATGTTGGTAGATCCTTCGAATGGTGAGCCGACCAGAGTAGGTAGAAAACTGAATAGCGATAACAAGCTTCAGAGATATTCAAAGAAAACTGGAGAATTTATATAATCATGGCAAATCCTAGATTAAAAGATAAATACCTGTCTGAAATTGTTCCTGCTTTAAAAGAAAAATTTCAGTACAAGTCAGTAATGCAGGTACCAAAGATCACTAAGATCTCTATTAATAAAGGTATTGGTGCTGCGGTAGCAGACAAGAAATTAATTGATACAGGAATTGAGGAGTTGACTGCAATCTCCGGTCAGCAGGCTGTGCCTACAAAAGCTAAAAACTCAATCTCTAACTTTAAGTTAAGAGAAGGAATGCCAATTGGTGCCAGAGTTACTTTGAGAGGCGACAAAATGTATGAATTCCTTGACAGATTGATGACTGTAGCTCTTCCTCGTGTAAGAGATTTCAGAGGAATCAAGGACAAAGGTTTTGATGGAAGAGGAAACTACACATTAGGTGTAAAAGAACAAATCATCTTCCCTGAAATTAGCATTGAGAAAGTACAAAAAATATCTGGAATGGATATCACTTTTGTTACCACTGCTAATACGGACGAAGAAAGTTTTGAATTACTAAAAGCGTTTGGTATGCCATTCGCTCGAAAAAACTAATATAATGGCTAGAGAATCAGTAAAGGCTAGAGAAAGAAAAAGAGAAAGACTTGTAGCAAAATATGCTGCCAAAAGAGCTGCTTTGAAAGAAGCTGGTGACTGGGAAGGTCTTGATAAATTGCCAAGAAACTCTTCACCTGTAAGATTACACAACAGATGTAAGCTTACTGGTAGACCAAAAGGTTACATGAGAAAGTTTGGAATTTCCAGGGTTACGTTCAGAGAAATGGCTTCTGACGGGAAAATACCTGGTGTTACAAAAGCTTCTTGGTAGTTTTTATATTAATTTTTTCTTATTAAGATAGAAATCATTAACTTTGCACCCCTGTTTACGCAGTGGGTTTTAAATTTATAAAGTATATGACAGATCCAATAGCAGATTATTTGACCAGATTAAGGAATGCCATCAAGGCAAACCACAAGGTCGTTGATGTACCTGCTTCTAATATAAAGAAAGAAATCACCAAGGTGCTTTATAACCAGGGATTTATACGTAGTTATAAGTTTGAGGAGGATAAAGTACAAGGTAATATCAAGATCGCTTTGAAGTATAATCAGGCAACTAAACAACCTGCCATTTTAAAATTGGAGAGGGTTAGTAAGCCAGGTTTAAGAAAATATAGTAAAGCAGAATCTATGCCCAGAGTTCTAAATGGACTTGGAGTAGCTATCCTTTCAACTTCGAAAGGAGTAATGACAGGTAAAGAGGCGAAAGCTAATAACCTGGGTGGAGAGGTTCTTTGTTACGTTTATTAATGATTTGTGAATAATGTCAAGAATAGGTAAAAAACCGATTACTCTTCCGAAAGATGTTTCAGTTACTATTAATGGTAATGTGGTTACATCGAAAGGTCCAAAAGGGGAGTTGACTCAGAACATTGATCCGGATATGACTGTAAAAGTTGAGGACGGACAGGTTGTTGTGGAGAGACCTACTGATCAGAAGAGACATAAAGCCATGCATGGTCTGTACAGATCTTTGATTGATAACATGGTAACTGGTGTTAGTGAAGGATATACCATAAAGCTTGAGCTTGTTGGTGTGGGATACAAAGCTGCTGTACAACAGAATGTATTGGAATTGAACCTTGGCTATTCACACAATATTTACCTGGCAGTTCCTGCTGAAGTTAAAGTATCAGCTGAAACTCAGAAAGGTAAGAATCCAATAGTTACATTAGAAAGCTCAGACAAGCAATTGATTGGGCAGGTAGCTGCAAAAATCAGATCGCTTAGAAAAGTTGAGCCTTACAAAGGTAAAGGTATCAGATTCGTTGGCGAGCAAATTAGAAGAAAAGCTGGTAAAACTGCTGCTAAATAATTAGGATATGGCTATTAGCAAACAAGACAGAAGAAAAAGGATAAGATTAGGGATTCGCAGAAAAATTAGCGGAACTACTGAGACTCCAAGATTATCAGTATTCAAGAGCAATAAAGGTATTTACGTGCAGCTTATCGATGACGTAAAAGGAACTACTATTACTGCGTCTTCTTCTAAAGATATTGGCCAGGCTGGCAAAGTAAATATCGAAGTTTCGAAAAGTGTAGGGAAAGCGATTGCTGAAAAAGCGAAGAAAAACGGAATCGAAACGGTTGTTTTTGATAGAGGTGGATATCCCTATCACGGTAAAGTAAAAGCCCTCGCTGAAGGTGCAAGAGAAGGAGGACTCAAATTCTAATAGCTATGTCTCAGAAGAATATAAAAACATTAAAAGCTAGCGAAATCGACCTTAAAGAGAAGGTTGTTGCCATCAAACGTGTAGCGAAAGTTGTAAAAGGTGGTAGGAGATTTAGCTTCTCAGCAATTGTAGTTGTTGGTGATGGAAATGGTGTAGTTGGATATGGACTTGGAAAAGCCAATGAAGTTACAGATGCAATCACTAAAGGCATTGATGACGCTAAGAAGAATTTGGTAAGAGTTCCTGTATTCAAAGGAACTGTTCCTCATGAGTGTATTGGTAAGTTTGGTGGTGGATTAGTATTGCTTAAGCCTGCTTCTCCTGGTACTGGAGTAATAGCTGGTGGTGCGATGCGTGCAGTACTTGAAAGTGCTGGAGTGCATGATGTACTTGCCAAATCTAAAGGTTCTTCAAACCCGCACAACGTAGTGAAAGCTACTTTTGATGCACTGAGCAAGATGAGAGACGCTTATTCAGTAGCTCAGCAAAGAGGAGTTTCTTTATCTAAAGTTTTTAACGGATAGAATTATGTCAAAGGTAGTTATTACTCAGACGAGAAGTATAATTAAGAGACCTCAGGATCAGAAGTTGACTATCAAAGCTTTAGGTCTAGGTAGAATAAACAAGTCAGTAGAGAAAGAACTGACTCCCCAGATCGCTGGGATGATTAAGAAAGTAAGTCATTTAGTTTCTGTTAAAGAATCATAAGATGAGATTAAATACATTAAAACCTGCTAAAGGTTCGGTAAAGACTAATAAAAGAGTTGGTAGAGGACAGGGATCCGGAAGAGGAGGAACGTCTACCAGAGGTCACAAAGGAGCTAAATCAAGATCTGGTTACAGCAGAAAACTTGGTTTTGAAGGAGGTCAAATGCCTCTTCAAAGAAGGGTTCCAAAATTTGGCTTTACCAGCCCAAATAGAATTGAAACTAAACCTGTAAATCTTGATGATCTTCAGGAACTAATTGATAAGACCAAAGCGGAAGAAATTACTTTGGAATTATTGAAAGATAACGGTTTAGTAGCCAAGAACGATATCGTTAAAATCTTAGGTAGAGGTGAATTGAAGGCTAAGGTTAAGGTAACCGCTCATTCCTTCTCTAAGACGGCAAAAGAAGCTATTGAGAAATTAGGTGGAGAAGTAGTTACCCTGTAAGGCATGAAAAAATTTATTACTACCATAAAGAATATTTTTTCGATCGAAGATTTGAGAGTAAGGATCCTAAACACTTTAGGATTTCTTATCATTTTCAGACTGGGATCATTCATCGTATTACCTGGCATTGACCCCTCTAAAGTAGGTGGTAAAGTTGAAGGTATTCTTGGCTTTATGGATAACTTCCTTGGGGGAGCTTTTAGTAATGTTTCTGTTTTCGGGTTAGGTATTATGCCTTACATTTCTGCATCTATTGTGTTGCAACTTCTTACAGTTGCAGTGCCCTATTTCCAGAAATTACAGAAAGAGGGAGATAGCGGAAGAAAGAAAATTAATCAAATCACCAGGTTGTTGACCATTGCAATATGTATGGCGCAATCTGTGGGATATATTAAAGGTACAGTAAGCAGTGATGCCATTTTGATCAACGAGAATCTATTTCTTTTGACTTCTATGGTGATCTTAACGGCAGGTACCATATTCTGTATGTGGCTTGGGGAAAAAATTACTGATAAAGGTATTGGTAACGGTATTTCCATGCTAATTATGATCGGGATCATTTCCAGATTCCCTGGTAGTATCATACAGGAAGCAATGGCAAGAGGTATGAGTCAGGCACTAATATTCTTGCTGGAAATTTTAGCCTTGTTCTTTGTAGTAATGGGAGTTGTGGCGTTGGTGCAGGCGGTAAGAAGAATTCCTGTTCAATATGCAAAGCAGGTTGTTGGAAGCAAAGTGTATGGTGGACAAAGACAGTACATTCCATTGAAGGTGAATAGTGCTGGAGTGATGCCAATTATCTTTGCTCAGTCATTAATGTTTGTTCCTGCACTCCTGGCTGGAATATGGGCAGACAGCAGTGACATTGCAAACTACGTAGGTACCACATTCAGTCAGATTGATTCGTGGCAGTACAATACGTTGTTCGCTGTATTAATTATTGTATTCACATTCTTTTATACGGCAATTACGATTAATCCAAATCAAATTGCTGATGATATGAAGAGAAACGGAGGATTTATTCCAGGTATAAAGCCTGGTAAACAAACCTCTGAGTTCATTGACAATGTTTTGACTAAAGTAACTTTACCAGGATCTTTCTTCCTGGCGGTAGTTGCGATTATGCCAGCTTTTGCGATGATGGCCAATGTTAGTAGTGATTTTGCTCAGTTTTACGGGGGAACATCTTTACTCATCATGGTTGGAGTGATTCTGGATACGCTGCAACAAATCGAAAGTTACTTGTTGATGCGTCATTATGAAGGAATGATGAAAAGTGGTAAAATCAAAGGTAGATCTCAAAATATAGCAGTAGCATAATTTGACATGGCAAAACAAGCTTCCATAGAACAAGACGGAACCATTGTTGAAGCATTGTCAAATGCAATGTTTCGTGTGGAATTAGAGAACGGACATCAGGTGATTGCTCATATTTCGGGAAAGATGAGGATGAACTATATCAAAATCTTACCTGGAGATAGAGTGAAATTGGAAATGTCACCTTATGATTTGACTAAAGGTAGAATTGTTTATAGATACAAATAGTACCATGAAGGTAAAGGCATCAGTAAAGAAAAGAAGTGCAGATTGCAAAGTTATCCGAAGAAAGGGTAAGGTATATGTAATCAATAAAAAGAATCCAAAATTTAAACAAAGGCAAGGATAGTTATGGCAAGGATTTCAGGAGTCGATATTCCAGATAATAAGAGAGGTGAGATTGGACTTACCTATATATTTGGTATTGGTAAAAGTACTGCTCAAAAAATTCTTTCAGAGGCGGGTATTGACCCAAATAAGAAAGTAGGGGAGTGGAACGATGATGAATCAAACGCTATTCGTACTATTATTAGTGAAAACTTTAAGGTAGAAGGTGTGTTGAAATCTGAAGTTCAGCTTAACATCAAAAGATTGCTAGACATTGGATGCTATCGAGGTTTGAGACATAGAAGAGGTCTTCCTGTTAGAGGTCAGAAAACTAAGAATAACGCACGAACCAGAAAAGGAAAGAGAAAAACTGTTGCTAACAAGAAGAAGGCTACTAAATAGTATTAGGTAATGGCACAAAAGAGAAAAGATAAAGCAAAGAAAAGAGTCGTAGTTGTTGAGCCTATCGGACAGGCACACATCAAGGCTTCTTTCAATAACATCATTATTTCCCTAACCAATAATCAGGGTCAGGTGATATCTTGGGCTTCTGCTGGTAAAATGGGCTTCAAAGGTTCCAAAAAGAACACTCCTTATGCTGCCCAGGTAGCTGCTGAGAACTGTTCTAAAACGGCCTACGAACTAGGTCTTAGAAAAGTGGAAGTATTTGTGAAGGGTCCTGGTGCAGGTAGAGAATCTGCTATCAGAACTATCCAGAACAATGGTATCGAAGTTACAATGATCAAAGATGTAACTCCACTACCTCACAATGGATGCAGACCTCCAAAAAGAAGAAGAGTTTAATAGCTAAATTGATAGATAAGAAATGGCAAGGTACACAGGTCCTAAGACCAAGATAGCTAGGAAATTTAACGACCCTATTTTCGGTCCAAGTAAGGCACTTCAGAAGAAGAGCTATCCTCCTGGACAGCATGGAAGAGGTCGAAGAAGAAAACAATCTGAATATGCAATTCAGCTTGCTGAAAAGCAAAAAGCAAAATATACTTATGGTCTTCTTGAAAGACAATTTGCTAATGCTTTCGAAAAAGCAACAAGAAAAGGTGGAATCACTGGTGAGGTGCTTTTACAATTGTTGGAAGCAAGACTCGACAATGTAGTATATCGATTAGGTATAGCACCTACAAGAAGAGCTGCCAGACAGCTGGTTCTTCACAAACATATTACTGTTAACGGAGAAATCGTTAACGTACCAAGTTATCATTTAAGAAATGGTGATCAGATTGGTGTAAGAGAGAAGTCAAAATCTCTAGAAGCAATCACTGATAGCCTGGCAGGTAGATCTGTAGCAAAATACGGTTGGTTAGAGTGGGATGGAAGCCAGATGACTGGTAAATATCTAAACCCTCCTTCAAGAGAGGAGATACCTGAAAACATTAAAGAACAACTGATAGTTGAACTTTACTCAAAATAATAATTTCCACATTAAATAATTCTAATATGTCAATACTTGCATTTCAAATGCCCGAAAAGGTAGTGATGGAGAAGGCTGATGACTTTCATGGTCTTTTTACCTTTAAACCTCTCGAAAGAGGATACGGGGTAACCATTGGTAATGCATTAAGAAGAATTTTACTGTCTTCGTTGGAAGGTTATGCAATTACAGGTATTAAAGTACCTGGCGTATTGCATGAGTTCTCAACCATTGAAGGAGTAATTGAAGATGTGTCTGAAATTATTCTGAATCTTAAGATGGTTAGATTCAAAAAGATCTCTGATGTAATTGATAATAAGATCACTGTTGCTATATCAAACCAGTCACAATTTAAAGCTGGTGATATCGCAGGATCTACTACTTCATTCGAGATCCTGAACCCTGATCATGTAATTTGTAATGTTGATCCTTCTGCACAGTTTGAAATTGAACTTACTGTAGAAAAAGGAAGAGGTTATGTTACTTCGGAAGAAAATAAGCCAGCAGATCAGGTATTTGGATTTATTCCAATAGATGCAATCTTCACACCGATTAAGAATGTGAAGTATTCTATAGAAAATACAAGGGTTGAACAAAAGACTGACTATGAGCAATTGATCCTCGATATCGAGACTGATGGCTCAATTCACCCTGAAAATGCATTGAAAGGTGCAGCAAATATATTGATACAACACTTCATGTTATTCTCAGATCAGACGATGATCCTTGATACACATGACAAGGGAGAGCCTGAGGCTGTGGATGAGGAGTTGTTGCACATGAGAAAATTATTGAAAACTCAGTTGAATGATCTTGATCTTTCTGTAAGAGCTTATAACTGTCTGAAAGCGGCTGATGTGAAGACGCTTGGAGACCTTGTAAGACTTGAAATTTCTGATATGATGAAATTCAGAAACTTTGGAAAGAAATCATTAGCTGAATTGGAACAGTTGGTTGCTGAGAAGAACCTTACTTTTGGTATGGATCTTTCTAAGTACAAACTTGATGAGGAATAATTGAAATGAGACACGGTAAGAAATTTAATCACTTAGGAAGAACAGCTTCGCACAGAAAGGCGATGCTTTCTAACATGGCTAGCTCATTGATTGTTAATAAGAGAATTAACACCACTGTAGCTAAAGCTAAAGCGCTTAAGAAATATGTGGAGCCTTTGATTACCAAAGCGAAGGATGACAGTACTCATTCAAGAAGAACTGTTTTCTCTTATCTTCAGGACAAAGAATCTGTAAAGGTTTTATTTGGTGAAGTAGCGGATAAAGTTGGTAACAGACCCGGAGGTTACACCAGAATAATCAAAACTGGTTACAGACTTGGTGACAATGCAGAAATGTGTATGATGGAGTTGGTTGACTTTAATGAGTTATTGCTTGAAGAAGCCAAACCAGCTAAAGCCAAGACCAGAAGAAGCAGAAGAGGTGGTAAGAAGAAGTCAGATGAGACTACTGAGCAGGTGAAAGCTGAAGAAGCAACAACTGTAGAGGAGGTAGAAGCACCTGAAGCAGAAGTGGCAGAGGAAGTTGAAGCTAAGGCGGAGGAAACTGCTGAGGATACATCTGCAGACGATGCGCCTCAAAATGAAGATTCATCTGAAGAAGAAAAGAAAGATTGATAACAATCGAACGATATAATAAGGGATTAGGCAATTGTCTGATCCCTTTTTTTTTGTCCATGCTTACGAGTTAAGGATTAATTCTTATTTTTGTCGGACTTTTCGGAGTTCGCTAGACAACATTGTCCTAAAATTAATTTGGAAACTACTACTACCAAATGAAATATATTAGCGGTTCAGCAGCAATTTTGATGTTAGAAGATGGTACAGTTTTTCATGGCATGGCCATTGGAAAAAAAGGTACATCTGGAGGAGAGATTTGTTTCAATACTGGAATGACCGGATATCAGGAGATATACACGGATCCATCTTACTTTGGGCAAATCATTGTTAACACCACATCCCACATTGGAAATTATGGGGTAAATGATGAAGAACAGGAATCTTCAAACACACAAATAACCGGGTTGGTTGTCAATTCCTTTTCCAAAGAATATAGTAGGAACACAGCTGATGATGGCCTGCAACAGTATCTGGAAAAAAACAATACAGTAGGTATTGCCAATGTTGACACCAGAAAACTGGTAAAGCACATTCGAAGTAAAGGTGCTATGAATGCGATAATTTCTTCCGAGATTTTTGACCTGAAGGAATTGAAAAAGGAACTGGAGAAAGTGCCTTCGATGGAATCTCTGGAATTAGCAACTAAAGTGACTACCAGTAAGTCATATGAATTGGGCCCGGAGGATGCAAAGGTGAAAGTGGCAGTATTGGATATTGGAGTAAAGAAATCAATTTTATCAAACCTGACAGAGAGAGGGATTTATTGCAAAGTATTTCCGGCTACCACAAAGTTTGAGGAAATGCAGGCATGGCAACCAGATGGATATTTTGTATCCAATGGTCCGGGTGATCCTGCAGCGATGGATTATGCAGTGGAAACCGTAAGTGCAATTCTAAATGAAGATAAACCACTTTTTGGTATATGCCTTGGGCACCAGATCATTGCCCGAGCCAATGATATATCAACCTATAAAATGCACCATGGCCATAGAGGAATAAATCACCCGGTGAAAAACTTATTGTCTGGTAAAAGTGAAATCACCAGCCAGAATCACGGTTTTGCAGTGGACATGGAAGCAGTAAAAAATTCGAATAAAGTTACTTTGACCCATACAAACCTAAATGATGATACAGTAGAGGGTATTTCAGTCAATGGTAAGAAAGCATTTTCTGTACAATACCATCCTGAGTCATCGCCTGGACCTCATGATTCCAGGTATTTATTTGATCAATTTTTACAATTACTAACTAAAAATTAAAAGACGATGAGTTTAATTGAAAGCGTTCACGCCCGTCAAATTTTTGATTCAAGGGGAAACCCTACGATTGAAGTGGATGTAGTGACTGAAAATGGTTTTTTGGGTAGAGCTGCGGTACCTTCAGGAGCTTCAACTGGTGAGAATGAAGCAGTGGAGTTGAGAGATGGAGATAAGTCTCAGTACATGGGAAAAGGAGTCCTCAAGGCAGTTGAAAACGTAAATGATGCTATCGCACCGGAAATTATCGGATTTCCTGTAACTGATCAGCGATTGATTGATAAGATCATGATCGAGTTGGACGGTACTGATAACAAAGGTAAACTTGGAGCAAATGCGATTCTTGGAGTTTCATTGGCAGTTGCAAAAGCAGGAGCTATGGAAATGGGACTTCCATTATATAAATACATTGGAGGTGTAAATGCATATACACTCCCGGTACCAATGATGAACATCATCAACGGAGGATCACATTCAGATGCTCCCATCGCATTTCAGGAATTCATGATCAGACCTGTAGGGGCTCCTACATTCACTGAGGCTCTGAGAATGGGGTCTGAAATTTTCCACAACCTGAAGAGTATCTTAAAAGCTAAAGGCTTAAGTACAGCTGTAGGTGATGAAGGTGGGTTTGCACCAAATTTTTCAGGCGGTACAGAAGAAGCATTAGGAAGTATTCTAGATGCTATTGAAAAGGCTGGATACAAAGCTGGAGATGATGTAACCATTGCTCTTGATTGCGCTTCATCAGAATTTTATGAAGATGGCAAGTACAACTACAAGAAATTTGAAGGAGATAGTGGTGCAGTAAGATCGAAAGAAGAACAGGTAGATTACCTTGCTGAGCTTATCAGCAAATATCCTATTGACTCAATTGAGGATGGATGCGCAGAGACTGACTGGGAAGCTTGGGCAATGTTAACTGCTAAGATCGGAGATAAGTGTCAATTGGTAGGAGATGACTTATTTGTGACCAATGTGAAATTCTTGCAACGAGGAATCGAGGAGAAGAGTGCAAACTCCATTCTGATTAAGGTAAATCAGATTGGTACTTTGTCTGAGACACTAGACGCTATTGAGATGGCACACAAAGCCGGGTTTACGGCAGTTATTTCACATAGATCAGGAGAAACCGAAGATGCTACAATCGCTGATATTGCTGTAGCAACTAATGCCGGACAAATTAAAACAGGATCTGCCTCCAGATCTGATAGAATGGCTAAGTACAATCAGTTACTTCGTATTGAAGAGGAATTAGGAGAAACTGCCAAATTTCCCAAAAAATAGGGGTGTATAACCACCTACATTAGAAAGTCTCAATACTTATTGAGACTTTTTTTTATATCTTTAATGTCAAATCTTACATAGATGTTGAACAAGGTACCAAAAATCTTCAGAAGTTTTTACTTTTTAGTAGGTCTGTTTTTTATCGTCTGGATGCTTTTTATTGATTCGGCAGATATTTTCACTCATTCAAAATTAAGGGGGAAGCTATCGGATCTGGAAGCTGAAAAGGTCTTCTATGAGCGTAAAATTCAACAGGTAGAGGCTGATAGAGAAGCACTCATGAATAATAAAGAGTTGCTGGAGAGGTTTGCACGTGAAAAGTACTTCATGAAGAAACCTGACGAGGATGTTTTCGTTGTAGTTGACAAAAATTAAACATACAATTGAGAACGTTACTATTCATTTTGCTTTTTATTGCATGTGTCACCCACCAGGGAAATGCACAAGTTTCGGTTTCTGAAAACTCTAAATTGGTTGATCGATTGTATACTGGTGGTGGGTTTGGATTAAGCTTCAGTAATGATGTTTTTTCTGTAAGCGCCTCGCCAATAATTGGATGCATGCTAACTGAACGACTTTCAGCCGGAGTTGGTGTTCCATATCAATATACAACTTATCCGCAGGTTGATATTAGTACAAATGATTATGGTGCAAGGGCATTTGGCCGGTTTAATGTGGCCCAAAAGTTTTTTGCCTATACTGAATTTGAATATCTCAATTTCGAATTTGTAAACATTACCGATCCAGATAATAATATTCGTCAAGGATTCGATAGTTATTTCTTTGGGTTAGGATATTCTAGTGGAAACCCCGGTACACAATTCAATATCATTGGTCTTTATAACATTACATGGCAGGAAAACACCGCTTCACCCTACAACAGTCCCTGGGCATTTAGATTTCAACTCACCATCCCTATTGGATCGATCGGTAGAAGGGGTTATTAGATCAATTTACTCATGGCCATCATATAGCCATAATGCAACCCTTCATGGGTATTGTTGAATGCAATAGCGTCTTCAATCGAGTTTAATGCAACGCCGTAGCTGGTTGTATAGCTATTGTAAGTCTTAAAATGTCCTGATTGATAATCGGAACGAACCCTGGTGGCCAATTCCTCCAACTTATCTAATAGATACTGAAGCTCATCCTTGCTATATGTTCTAGCAGGAGACGTCCCTTTTTTGAAGGATTCCACAATATCATCTGGAATTAGTACTGGAGAATCAGCATTCTTGTAGCATAGGAGTTGTTGAGTCACGACTACATGTCCCAGATTCCATAGAATGTTATTTCGAAACCCCGCAGGAGTATTATTTAATTGATCAATTGAGTATTTTTCTACCAGCGCCTTGATATTTTTTCTGGTTTCTATTAAAATATTAAATGCTTTTTCCATTCCTATCCCGGGATTAATTCTTTGGGAAATTCAACTTTAAATTCTTCTGCAAGTGAAGATAAATCCTCTACTACAGGCTTCAATAATGGAATGCCATCCTTCTTTCTTATAGCTTCAAATTCTCTTTCCGGATCTCCCGGGATAAGTACTTTCTGCTGATCGTCGACAGTTTGAGCATTCCTGAATGTGCGGATCCAATTGTCAATATGTTTGAAATATTCCTCTTTTGGTCGAAAAGCATCTACCCTCATCGCCCCAAAAAAGTGACCCAGGCCTTCACCAACAGGGTTTTCTGCCGGAGACAGGAAGCTTACAAACGGAGGCACCCACGGACCATAATTAGCTCCTGATAACACCGCTGAAAATATGTCTACGATGGAAGACAAGGCATAACCCTTGTGTGATCCATGCTCCCGATCGCCACCTAAAGGTAACAAAGCACCACCCTCTTTTACTCCCGAGGAGTTGGTGGTAGGGTTCCCATCCTTATCCTGAACCCATCCCATTGGTGCGTCCTGCTTCTTTCTTTGAAGTACTTCAAGTTTTCCATTGGCAGCTGTGGTAGTCGCCATATCGGCAACAAAATCATCTTCTTGCCCGGCAGGGATGGCAATTGAGATTGGGTTGGTTCCTAGCATTCTTTCTTTAGAAAATGTAGGTGAAACCAGCGGACTCGCATTGGTCATACTCATGCCGATCATATCTTTTTCCAATGCAAGCATGGAGTGATACCCTGCAATTCCGTAGTGATTGGAGTTTTTTACAGATACCCAGCCCGATCCTTGTTTTTCGGCCATCTCCATCGCAAGGTTCATGGCAAAAGGTGCCACCACAAGACCCAATCCTGCATCACCATCAACCACTGCAGTAGTCGGTGTCTGATGTACTATTTTTATCTGAGGTTTGGGATTTACTCTACCAGCTTTATACAATCTGACGTAACCTGATAATCTGGCCACACCGTGAGAATCAACTCCTCTTAGGTCTGCGGAAAGCAATACATCTGACGCTAACATTGCATCTTCCTCACTGCAGCCAATAGCTAGTAATACTTTTTGGGTAAACTCCTTTAAGTCTTGATAGGTGAAGTTCATAAGGCTAATTTAGGCCTCAAAATTAGAAAACATTTTGGCATTTCCTGCGAATCCGGGGATGGATTATTGAAGTATTAGATAACCTGGTTGTAAACCTTTGACAGGGTATCAAGAAGTACACCTTCTTTCAATGCGTAGGCTGAAACGCGAATGTTTGTCAAATTAAGCGTATTGAGCACAAAATCCACCAGGATCACTGCCACTACAATCATCTCAACCCTCATGGTGATCATACCCGGAATGGCTAATCTTTCCTTCTCATCCTTGGAAATCAATTCCTGAACAATGCCATAGTAATAGTCAATCGGTAAAGGAAACTCGGTGCTATCAGGATCTTTCTCAAGATTTACCTTCATCCTGTAAATATCACTTAGCGTATCAAATGTACCTGATGAACCGATTAAAGTATCCAGATTGTATTTCTTTGCTTCAATAGCCAAAGGCTCAAGCTGTTCTTTCAAATAACGCTCTAATCCCGCTTTTTCTTCAGGAGAAATGGGGTCATGCTGGTGGAATTGGTCGATGAGCCTTTGACCACCAATTTCAAAACTTCTCTTCCAGAAGATTTCATTTTCATTGGCGATGATGAATTCTATACTTCCGCCTCCAATATCCATGATCAAAGCTGGATCACTGCCAATGGGCAAGGCTTTTTTCACACCATTGTAAATGTACTGAGCCTCCTGTTCGCCTGAAATTACGCGCACTTCAATACCCGTTGAAACCTTAATTTTTTCCACGAGTTCTTTGCCATTTTTAGCATTTCTGATAGCGCTGGTAGCTGTAGCAAACACCTGAACGACATTTTCAATTGCAATGGTCTCCTTAAATCTTTTGAGGGCTTTAAGCGCGCGTTTCTCAGCTTCAGGTGTGATGAACCCTTGGGTAATTCCGCCTTTTCCAAGTCTCACAGCTGTCTTTTCCTTGTGCAATACATTTAACTCACCACCCTCTACTGAAGCAATCAGGAGGTGAAATGTATTCGTACCCATATCAATGACAGCAATTTTCATTAGCTCCAATTAATTCGCGCAATATAACTAATTCATTGACTTATTTACTAAAAACTATAAATCTTCTATAAAAAGTTATATTATCCTTTTATTAACGGAATTCTCGAATGCTACAGTTCATTTTTTCAAATATCTTTGACGAATTCAAATAAATAATCGACAAACGTGAACAAATCGACCCAGGAAAAAATCGAACACCTTGAGATGCTGAATAAAAAAGCGCTTGAAGGTGGAGGATTGGATAGAATTGAGAAGCAACATCAAAAAGGCAAGTTAACTGCCAGAGAAAGAATCGAATTATTACTTGATAAGGACTCTTTTCAGGAGATCGGAAAATTCGTCACCCATAGAGCAAAGGATTTCGGACTGGACAAACAGGTCATTCTAGGTGATGGAGTCGTGACTGGTTATGGCACCATAGACAACCGTTTGGTGTATGTTTTTAGTCAGGACTTTACGGTTTTTGGAGGCTCCCTCTCAGAAACACATGCTGAAAAAATCGTTAAAGTGATGGATCTTGCCATGAAAAACGGTGCTCCTATCATCGGGCTAAATGATTCAGGAGGTGCGCGAATCCAGGAAGGTGTAGTTTCCCTGGGAGGATATGCAGATATCTTCTATAGAAATACACTGGCTTCTGGTGTGATCCCTCAAATCTCAGCAATTATGGGCCCTTGTGCAGGTGGAGCTGTATACTCTCCTGCCATTACAGATTTTATCATGATGGTGGAGAATAGTTCTTACATGTTTGTTACCGGACCAAATGTGGTAAAAACTGTTACCCAGGAGGAAGTGACTTCTGAAGAGCTCGGGGGAGCATCAACTCATGGAAGCAAAAGTGGTGTTTCTCACTTTTCTTGTGCAAATGAAGCTGATTGCATTCAAAGGATAAGAAAGTTGTTGAGTTACATGCCTCAAAACTGCGAGGATCAGCCAGCTAGTTTACCTTATACCCTCAGAGAAGACGAGACCAGAATGGAGCTCGACGCTATTTTGCCTGACAATCCCAATCAACCATATGATATGAGAGAGGTGATTGACGGTATTGTTGATAAGGAAAGCTTTCTGGAAGTTCATAAAGATTACGCCGAAAACATTGTTGTAGGATTTGCCAGGTTGGCTGGTCAAAGTATTGGCATTGTTGGTAATCAACCTGCTTCATTGGCAGGGGTGTTAGATATTGATGCCTCAGTAAAGGCTGCAAGATTCGTCAGGTTCTGTGATTGTTTTAATATCCCACTGCTTGTGTTGGAGGATGTCCCGGGATTTCTTCCGGGTACCGACCAGGAATGGAATGCGATCATTACAAATGGGGCAAAATTACTTTATGCTTTTAGTGAGGCGACAGTTCCACGAGTGACTGTTATTACCAGAAAAGCATATGGAGGAGCATACGATGTAATGAACTCTAAGCATATAGGTGCAGATATGAACTTTGCATGGCCGACTGCAGAGATTGCAGTTATGGGTGCAAAAGGTGCTGCTGAAATTATTTTTAAGAAAGAAATCAAGAAGGCTGACGATCCCGAAGCTAAACTTCAGGAGAAAGTTGATGAATATACTGATAAGTTTGCCAACCCATATATTGCAGCCGGCAGAGGCTTCATTGATGAAGTGATATTGCCTCACAATACCAGAATTAAATTAATTAACGCATTTGCTATGTTGAAAAATAAGGTTGATAAATTACCTAAGAAGAAACATGGTAACATGCCACTATAAATAGCATATTGATTTATGGATAAAAAAAGTAACGAATTTCTATACAAATACCTTAATAATGCTTCTCCAACTGGTTTTGAGTCATCAGGCCAGGAAATTTGGTTGGATTACATGAAGCCTAACATTGATTCATACATTACAGACACTTATGGTTCAGTTGCAGGGGTGATTAATCCGGACGCCAGGTACAAGGTGGTCATTGAGGCTCATGCTGATGAGATCAGTTGGTTTGTTAACTATATCACGGATGAAGGCTACATCTATGTCATCAGAAATGGGGGGTCGGATCACCAGATTGCTCCATCTAAAAGAGTTAATATTCACACTAAAAAAGGAATTGTAAAAGGTGTGTTTGGCTGGCCTGCAATCCATGTTCGAAAGGAAAAGGAAGAAGCGCCCAGTCTTAAAAATATTTTCATCGATGTAGGAGCAGATAGTAAAGATGAAGTTCTTGAGATGGGCATTCATGTTGGCTCGGTGATCACATTTGAAGATGAGCTAATTGAATTGAACGGTAAATATCTGTGTGGACGAGCATTGGATAACCGGATAGGAGGATTTATGATCGCAGAGGTGGCTCGAAGAATCAAGGAAAATGGTATTAAACTTGATTTCGGGTTGTATGTTGTTAATGCGGTTCAGGAGGAGATTGGCCTCAGGGGTGCAGAAATGATGGCACATAGAATTGCTCCTGATGTTGCAATAGTAACTGATGTATGTCACGATACACAATCACCCATGTACGATAAGAAATCAAATGGTGACAATAAAGCGGGGAATGGACCAGTGTTATCTTACGGTCCGGCAATTCAGAATAATTTGCGAGATATGATTATTGAGGTGGCGGAAAAGCAGAAAATTCCTTTTCAAAGACTGGCACTTTCAAGGGCTACAGGTACAGATACTGATGCTTTTGCTTATTCTCGTGACGGTGTAGCGTCTTCATTGATTTCATTGCCACTGAAATATATGCATACGACAGTGGAGACAGCTTCTTTGGCTGATATCGAAAATGTGATCAATCTTATCTATCATGCCGTAATCAATATTAAAAACGGTCAGGATTTCAGATATATAAAATAATTTTAAATTATTACTTCTTAATTTCGGGGACTGCTTTTTTAAAGTGGTCCTTTTTATTATGCTCAGATTCAATGATCAAACCGGACATGAAGTTTGCCTGGAAGGTATCCCGAAACGGATCGTTTCACTGGTTCCTTCTCAAACGGAGCTACTATTTGACTTAGGACTTGGATCTAGAGTGGTTGGAAGGACTAAATTTTGTATTCATCCGAAAAATCAGGTGAAAAATATCCCTATTATAGGAGGTACAAAAAAATTCAATTTTGATTTGATCGATGAAATTGCTCCGGATTTAATTCTTGGGAATAAGGAGGAAAACTACAAAGAGGGAATCGAACAGTTAAGATCAAAGTATCCAACCTGGACTAGTGACATATTTGATTTGGATGATGCTTTAGAAATGATCGAAGCTATTGGTACAATAACTGACATTCGTACCGAAGCATTCAAAATGGTAGATGCAATTAAAGTCGGATGGGAATCTTTGAGGGGGATATGCGAAGCTAAGGTGCTGTATTTTATTTGGCAAAAGCCTTACATGGTTGCAGGCAAAAATACATTTATTGATTTTGTTCTTTCACATCTTGGGTTTCAAAATATTGTTCTTCAGAAGAGGTATCCTGAAATCGATGAGTATGTGTTGATGAATTATGAACCAGACATAGTTTTCCTGTCTTCTGAACCCTTTCCATTCAAAGAAAAGCACATTTCTGAATTCAAATCACTTTTTCCAAATGCCAGGGTACAACTGGTGGATGGAGAGATGTTCTCCTGGTATGGTTCCCACTTGGTCAAAGCTGCGGAATACTTTCAACATAATTTTATCGCAAAAGTCTAACTGGCGATCAATTATTCAATTGGTTGACCTTCCTTTTATTTACATTATCTGGTAATACTGGTATCGGCTTCAACCAGTCCTACTTTAGCCAGGTCTTTCCAGAAATCCGGATAAGATTTATTGACAACTTCACGTTCTTTGATGTTTAACTTAAAATCAATACTGAGAGGAGCGAAAGCCATAGCCATTCTGTGATCATCATAAGTTTCAATATCGATCAGCTTTTCCTTATCGAATGTGCCCGGCTGCAAGGTCCAAACCCCATCATCTTCAATTAGATTGGCTCCAAACTTCTTCAACTCATTGCTCATCGCCATGATTCTGTCAGTCTCTTTGATTTTCAGACTTTCAAGACCCGTCATTGAGAGCTTAATCCCTTTTACCGCAGCGCATGCCATCACGGTTTGAGCCAGGTCCGGGCAACTCCTGAAATCTATGAACATGCCCTCAGAAAGTTTGTTGTTTTTAGTCAGACGAACCCCATCGGCAGAGAACTCACTATTGACACCAAAATGCTCCATGATGGTAGCGATCTCCTGATCTCCTTGTGTTGATTGCTCGCGTAACCCCAATAGTTTCAAATCAACATGAT
Source organism: Cyclobacteriaceae bacterium (assembly GCA_965243755.1). Classification (GTDB taxonomy): domain Bacteria; phylum Bacteroidota; class Bacteroidia; order Cytophagales; family Cyclobacteriaceae; genus JANSWY01. The sequence goes on along the minus strand of CBDEVW010000003.1, from coordinate 1,827,144 downwards.
CACTCAATGCTGCAAGACTATACCAGTAACTGGCCCCTGACCAATCGGATTCGATGGTATAATTGTTGGCTAAGTATGGTTGAGGAGCAATCTTGATGATTTGTCCTGTCCACTCGTGATCCACGCCAAAATGCTTCATCAGTGCCAGCGTCATTTCGATGTATGGCCGGCTGTAAATCTCGCCCTGTAAACATATTTCAATTCCCTTAGGAAGTGTAGGCGCAATCATCAATAGGGCAGATATGTATTGACTACTAATATTTCCTGGTATGGAAAGCAGATCATTCTTTTGCTCGGTCAACGGAGTTATTGCATGGGGCGGATAACCTTCCTTTTTTAGATATTCAGCCTTAGCACCAAGCTCCTCCAATGCGTCAACTAATAATTTAATAGGCCTTTGCTGCATTCTGGGAGTTCCTGTCAGCACCCTGCGCTTTGAACCAACCGCTGAATAGGCTGTTAAAAAACGCATGGTTGTGCCAGCATCGAGCACATCAAGTAATTCATCTTCACTTGAAAGCAGTCGTTGCATGGTTTCGGTATCCCTGGCATTCGAAAGGTTTTTCAGGTTCGACTGATTACCTGATAGGGCATTGATGATCAGCGCTCTGTTGCTCTCACTTTTGGAGGCATTGAGCTTAATTTCACCTTCGATTGATCTTGATTCTGCAACTAACTGAATATCCAACTTCAAAAATATTTAGGGTATCAAAAAATTCGATTGTATTAATAGAAACCATTCCAACCTTTCTTGAGTTATAATAGTCTATACACAATAACAAACTTAATTACACACACAATGAAAAAAGGATTGATTACATCATTTTTGGCTACAGCAGTTGTTGGTGCACTTGCATTCTTCTTCAATGCTCCTAAAAAAATCAATAAAAGCAAAGACAAGACGTACAAAAATAATTTTTTGACGCAAAAAGACGATGCTAACGATTTGTTTATTTAAGCAGACTATTGAAATAGAACATGCTGTCTAACACCATTGCTGTCTCGGGCTGATAATCAAAACCACAATCTCCAATCTTCCTTAATAAACTGTAATTAACTTTTCCGCTGGTATTTTTCTTATCCTGGCCGGTTAATTTAATGATTGTTTCAAATAGCTTCTCATAGATCGGCACAGGCTGATAAATGTTGAGTAGATACGAAGTGATTTCGTCCAGTTCAGATTTCGGTAATCCCGCAAACTTGTAGCTGAGAAAGGCCTCCATGATCATACCTACTGCAATGGCTTCTCCGTGCAATAACCGTTGGTCTGTTTCCAGAAAGTAAGTTTCTACCGCATGCCCCAAAGTATGGCCAAAATTTAAGATTTTTCTAAGGCCGTTTTCTTTGGGATCTTCCATTACCACTTTCCCTTTTATAGCAATAGAGTGTCTGATAATGTCATGCCATGACTGCTGATCCAATGGTTTGGCCGAAACCTGCTGCCAGTATTCTTTGTCAGCAATTAATCCATGCTTGACCACCTCGGCAAAGCCGGATCTCAGTTCTCTGGGGGGAAGTGTGTCAATCAGTTTTGGATAGACAATTACTTTTTTTGGATCCTGGAAAACTCCAATATGGTTTTTTAGTCCATTGAAATCTATTCCCAGCTTTCCACCAATACTGGCATCTACCTGGGATAACAAAGTGGAGGGAATGTTTAGGAAATCCATTCCACGTTTGTAGGTAGCCGCAACGAAACCACCCATATCACCAATTACGCCTCCACCAAGATTAATTACCAGGTCTCTTCTGCCAAATTGAGCTTCAGTCAATGATTCCCAAAGCTGACTACAGGTACCCAGGTGTTTTTGTTCTTCCCCGCTTTTGATTTGGATCAGCCAATGTTCTGGCAGAAAATCCAACAGCAAAGGAAGACAATGCGCTGATGTATTCTCATCAACAATGACGGCAATTTTTTGATAGTTGTTTTGGGTTAAGAATGTTGTTAGCTCGGATTGAATATCATCAGTGACGATGACACTTTCTGGAATCATTAATTTGCTGATTTTAAACCTCTTTAATATTCTACTGTTTTATATCTTTGCACGCATTTAGAAGACACATGACAGAGACCCAGGAATTAACATTTGATGACACTGCCATAGCGTTTAAGTCAAAATCGGACAAAGCGCTGAGACGGATGCATTTATTGTTTAAAGTGATAAATAATCCGTGGCTGGTAAAGATAGGTACAACTTTATCAATATGGGCAATGAATTTGAGGTTGCCTGTAAAAGGTTTAATAAAAGCAACTGTTTATAAGCAGTTTGTGGGAGGTGAGTCAGTTTATGATTGCGAGGAAGCAATAGATGACCTGGGAGCCTCCGGTATTAAAACAATTCTGGATTACTCTGTTGAAGGGCAGGGAGATGAAAAGGGATTTGAATTGACCAAACAGGAAATGTTTCGGATCATTGAAATAACCAAAACGGCCAGATTCATTCCTTTTTGTGTAATGAAATTGACCGGGTTAGGAAGTTTCTCTCTTATGGCAAAAGTCCAGGCTGGTAAAGTACTAAACGAAGAGGAGCAGAAAGCATTTGAAAGGTTTAAACAACGGGTTCTGGATGTATGCCAGGGAATCGCCGACATTGATTCAAGGTTATTGATTGATGCGGAAGAGAGCTGGATACAGGATGTAATTGATGACATCACCTATGAAATGATGGAAAGGTTCAATAAAAAGAGACCAGTGATCTATAATACCTTTCAGATGTATAGAAAAGACATGTACACCAATTTGGTGGAAGCGCATAGAATAGCTACCGAAAAAGGATATTTTCTTGGAGCCAAACTAGTTCGGGGTGCATATATGGAAAAAGAAAGGGATCGCGCAGAAGAGATGGGTTATGAAAGCCCGATCAATGAGACCAAGGCAGATACGGATGCAGACTTTGATAAGGGCATTGAGTTTTGCGTTCAAAATATAAAGACTATGGGTCTGGTGGCAGGCACGCACAATGAGAAAAGTAGTAGCATGCTTGTTGGGCTAATGAACCAATATGGTATGAGTCCTGGAGATGAAAGAATATTTTTTGCTCAACTATACGGAATGAGCGATAATATTTCTTACATCCTTGCAGGCAAAGGTTACAATGTGGCTAAATATGTACCATATGGGCCAGTTAGAAAAGTAATGCCCTATTTGTCCAGAAGAGCAGAGGAGAATACTTCCATTGCCGGACAGAGTAGTAGAGAATACAACCTGATCACCAAAGAGATTAAGAGAAGAAAATCATTAAATAATTCGAAGTAAAAGATGCAATTAAGCGAACAGGAGATTCAAAGAAGAAATACCAGGGAAGAACTGATGAAAATGGGTATAGATCCGTACCCAGCCGAATTATTCCCGGTAAATGTAACAGCGCAGGATATCACTCAAAATTATGAGAAACGAAAGACTGATTACAAGAATATCTCCATCGCAGGGAGGATCATGAGCCGAAGAATAATGGGATCCGCTTCTTTTGCCGAATTACAGGATAGTACCGGAAGAATACAGATCTATGTAAGAAGAGATGATATTTGTCCTGATGAGGATAAGACACTCTACAATACCGTGTTCAAAAGGATGATGGATATCGGTGACATAGTAGGGGTAACGGGGTATGTATTTACCACCCAAACAGGAGAAATATCAATTCATGTCACTTCCATCAAGCTACTTTCCAAGTCTCTGAAACCACTTCCTATTGTAAAAGAGAGTACTGATGAGGAGGGCAATAAGGTAATACATGATGCCTTTGAAGACCCGGAAATGAGATACAGGCAGAGATATCTTGATCTGATCGTAAATCCCCATGTGAAAGATACCTTCATCAAACGTACCAGGATGGTTAATACCATGAGGGATTTCCTGGCCGATCGAGGCTATCTTGAAGTAGAGACACCAATACTTCAGGCCATTGCAGGAGGTGCTGCGGCTAAACCATTTGTGACCCATCACAATGCCCTGGATATTCCATTGTACATGAGAATTGCCAATGAGTTGTACCTTAAAAGATTGATTGTAGGTGGATTTGATGGTGTTTTCGAATTCTCCAAAGATTTCAGAAATGAAGGTATGTCTCGTTTCCATAACCCTGAATTTACCCAGGTAGAACTCTATGTTGCGTACAAGGATTATGAGTGGATGATGGACCTTACAGAAGAAATGCTTGAAAAGGTGGCGAACAACATCCACGGCACAACTGAGGTGCAGGTGGGAGAACATCTCATAGACTTCAAAAGACCATGGCCAAGATATACCATGTTTGAGGCGATAGAGAAATACACCGGAATCGATATCTCAGAAATGGATGAAGAGCAACTTCGTGAAACATGTAAGAAACTAAATGTGCCTGTTGATGAAACCATGGGCAAAGGCAAATTAATTGATGAGATTTTTGGTGAGCATTGCGAGCCTAAACTTATTCAGCCTACATTCATTACGGATTACCCAGTGGAGATGTCACCCTTAACAAAGAAACATCGAAGCAAAGAAGTTTGGTAGAGCGATTTGAAGTGATTTGTAATGGTAAGGAGATTGCTAACGCTTACAGTGAGTTGAACGACCCTGTAGATCAGCGTGAGCGATTTGAAGCACAACTTGAACTTGCGAAAAGGGGCGATGAAGAAGCGATGGAGCTTGATGAAGACTTCCTTCGGGCGTTAGAATATGGAATGCCACCTACAGCAGGGATCGGTATTGGAATTGACAGACTCTCAATGATTATGACAAATTCTAATTCCATTCAGGATGTACTTTTCTTTCCACAGATGAAGCCGGAAAAGAAGGTGCAATATGCCACCAATGGTGATTACGCTGCTATTGGTGTGAGAGAAGAATTGATCCCTATTTTACAGAAAATCGGTTTGCTAACGATAGAGCAAATCAAAGAAGCTACGCCATCCAAATTGCACAACGATGTATGTGGAATGAGAAAGAAAATGAAACTCAAAGACGTAAAGAATCCTTCATTGGAAGAAGTGCAATCCTGGATTGAAGCCTAAGGAATAGCTAATAGATTAATTAAGAAGGAGATGGTTTCTGGCTGTCTCCTTTTTTATTGGAAGAAGTCGAAGAAGTTTCTTCGTTTCTCAAGCTTCAGGTCTTTCAAAATCGGAGCTCTTACACGAAGGGTAACATTAAAAGATTGGTATCGGCCAAATGGAACCCACCCAAAATCCAACACCCAGCAATGGAGATCCCGGTTGACACCAATTCGGGTGGTGGTAAATTTATTTTCTTCAAAATCGTAGTTGGAAGTGAAGTTAATTTTGGTTTTTTTGGTGATGCTTACGTTTCCATTAAAACTCATGGTTTGGTTGATGGTAGGATCTGCAAATCCCGTTTTATTTCTATTGATTTGATACCGCACATTTAAGGTCCATGGGATACTGAAATCGACATATTCATTAGGGTTGGCGTTGATGTATTCCAATTCCTCCGGCGAACCCTGATCACTCACAAAATCGGTTCTGGCCAAATCTCCTTGCCTTCCATAGTCACTGGTGTTTTGTTCCTCCTGCCTTTTCGCACCTTTTGGTTTCAGATTGAAGGAAATGTTTGCTGTAACGTTTTTCATTTGCCCCAGACCATTTCCGGTATTCCAGGCAAACTGGTCTAATTTTCTTTGGTCGACAGTACGGGAGCCATCTTCATTAAATGTCTCGGACTCCAGAAGGTAATTATAGGGGTCAATCGCACCACTTAGTGCAACACTGACAGCATTTTTGAATAATGACGTTCTGGCATTCCATCTTATGTCACCTAACTTAAAGGAGTCAGCGGCGAAATTGTAAGCGGATGAAAAGGCCAGGTTATCAAATATTTTGATCTTCGAAAACTCGTTAACAGTATCTTTTTTATTCCGCACTTTCATTTCAATGTTATTCCTTACCGAGATGGACATGCTTTTACTTTCTCCTCCGTCTGGAGCTCCATATAGAAAGTTCCTGTAATGTGAAAAATTTTGAGTATTCCCTTCATTATCAGTCTGTACCTCTGTTGTATATCGGTCCCGTTGATCCGGCCGATAGCTGAATGAAATGCTGGGTTGCAGCACATGTCTTATGGCCTGAATATTTTTTCCATTAACAGTCACCATTCCATAAAGCGTAGTGTTTACACCTGCAGAAAGGCTGAAAGTATTCAATCTCTGGAAGGCATTTACTGTATCAATGTTAATTGCTTCAAGTGTAGAGTCATATTCATATTCCAGTTTCTGGTAATACCATATTTCCTCATAGTTTACACTCGGGCTCACAGTGAAATACTTTAACGCATTGAAGGAGGTGGTAATTGGAATCGTGTGACGGCCTCCAAATTTCCCCCTTTTCAGAATTTCAGCAAAATCATCACGGAACGTCAATGAATCTGCTTCCCCTCCTTCCTGTACAAATGTTGAACTCAATCCGCTGGTTGAAGGAAAATTGGTGATATCATTTTTTGCGCTAAAAGCATGACTTAAACTGATTTTTGCTAATGGATTATTTGAGCTTGTGAAGAGCCATTTTAAAGGATAGATCCGGTTCATATTCACCGTCATTTCAGGAAGAGTCATATCAATTTTACCGCTTGATACATTTTGCCTGTGTCTCAGGTTCATTGACATGTTCCATGGAGTCCCCTGAAAGGTTTTTCGATAGCCTACATTAGAAGTAAACTGAGAGTTGATATTTCGTGTGAAATCCTGGTTAGCCTGATTGTTGTTTTGGTTGTAAGTGGTTGAACCAAGGTTTACAGAGGCTGAAAATGAACTGGTACCGGTTGTCTGTGGCGTATGGCTCCATCGGATCCAATAGTCATTGGTTTCTAATGGGTTTTCGATCTGGTCCCCAAGACTCCTGTTGTATGAAAAACTAAATGATCCATTGAAATGGTAGCGCCATTTGTAATTACTGGACGCTCTAAACCCAAATCCACCCTTACTGTAAATATCGCCTGTGAGCCTTAAGTCTGCATAATCACTTACATCAAAGTAATAACCCCCGTCTCTCAGAAAGAAACCCCTAACACGCTCTTCACCATAGGAGGGAATGATAATCCCAGACGATTTTTGTTTTGGCTGAGGGAACATTCCAAAAGGCAGCCATAGAAAGGTGGGTATTTCACCAAATCTTAAATTAAACGGACCTGAAACAATTTTCTTTTTAGGAATGACCTTTAAAGTGTTTGACTGGATATGAAAGTGTGGTTTGGCCTGGTCGCAGGTCGTATACCTTCCATTCCTTATAAATAGTTCGTCTTCAGAATTCTTCTTTACCAGCTCACCATGCATGAATGCTCCATCCTGTTCTGTAATTACGCCGGTGATAACAGCTTTTCTTGTTTCAAAGTTGTAGACCATTTCATCCGTTTCATAGACATCATTTTTATCGGTGAAAACAGGTTTGCCAACTTTGCGTCCAGCTGTGTCCAATAAATAGTTTGCTTTGATGGTCTTTTTAATCCAATTGAGCTTGATCCTTTCGGCTTCCAGTTTGATATCACCATAATCAATGGAAGATTCGCCGTATAAAAAAATGTCCTGATTTTCAAGATCAAAGAAAATACTGTCTTTGGCATTGTAAATTACAGTAGTCTCAATGTCTCTTTTTGGAGGCTTTGTAGGAACTGAGTCCCGGGCAATTGCAGTGCCGGTTATGTTCGAAACAGAATCTTGTCCTGAAATCAATAAATTGGGGTTATTGATGAATGATTCAATCTCCTCATTGGAATTATCCGGAATGGTATCAGATAATATTTGGTTAACCGATTCCGTTTTAAGTGTGTCTGCCAGGTTTTGACAATAAACGAAATGATTAATGAATACGACAAATCCCAACAATAAGAGATACCTCAACCTACAAGCCTGTTTTTAGTTTCTAAGAAAATTGCTCAAATTTGTGTAAAATTATCGCTTTATTAAAATATACAACCGGAACGAAATGAAAAATATTGCAATTGTAATTGGTTTTTCTTTAGTCCTGGTATGTGGTTCCTTCAGTTCGCTTGGAGTGAAGAACTACAAAGTTAGAAGGGTAGTAATAGATGCAGGGCATGGAGGTAAGGATCCAGGCACTAGTGGAAGGCTATCGAAAGAAAAAGACGTGGCATTGGCAATTGCCCTGGAATTGGGTAGAATAATGAAGGAAAAATTGCCTGATGTTGAGGTTATTTATACCAGGAATAAAGACACTTATCCGACGCTTAGCGAAAGAGCCAATCTCGCCAATAAAAAGAATGCGGATCTGTTTATCAGTATTCATTGCAATTCCAATCCCAATCATAATGTTTATGGCAGTGAAACCTATGTAATGGGAAATCATGTTTCGGATGACAATCTGAAGGTGGCACAACGTGAGAACTCTGTGATCCTAAGAGAAGAAAATTACCAGGAAACATACGATGGGTTTGATCCTAATTCTCCGGAATCCTATATTCTTTTTTCATTATACCAGAGTGCCTATCAGCAGAACAGTGTCAAGCTTGCCCAGAATATTCAATACCAATTTAAAAACAGGGTAAACAGAAAAAGCCGGGGCGTAAAGTCTGCGGGATTTTTAGTTTTATGGAGAACCACAATGCCAAGTGTGCTGGTAGAGGTGGGTTTCCTAAGTAACCAAAAAGAAGAAAAAGAGTTAAATGATAAACTAAATCAGGTGTATATTGCTTCTGGAATATACAGGGCCTTCCGAGACTATAAAGAAGAGCTGGAAAACTAGGAATATTAACCAAAATCGATCTTAAGCGTGTCAAAAGAATTTAAAGTAGGTTTACTGGCAGTTGTTGCGGGAATCCTGCTGTACTTCGGCTTCAACTATCTGAAAGGAATAGACTTCTTCTCCAACACAAATAAATATTACATATCATACGATCACATCAGTGGGTTAACTGTATCTAATAATGTGATTGTAAAGGGTTTGGCTGTCGGTCGGGTAAGTGCCATCAGACTAGATCAAAATGGAACCTCTGATCGAATTATAGTGGAAATCGATGTAGATAATTCAGTAACCGTCGGCGAAGGAGCAATTGCGGAATTAGCTAACAGTGACATTTTGGGAGGTAAGGCCATCCAACTACAACCCGGTGATATCAACAAACCACTGCAACCGGGAGACACATTAAAAGGACAAATTGACGAAAGAATCGAGCAGATTTTGGCTCAGACCGGAGATGTAGCTGACAACATTGCCATCACTATCGGTGGGATCAACAAGATTCTGAAAGACATGGAAGGTAGCGGTTCTGAAATAAAACAATCAATCACAGAACTGAAAAAAACGCTTGGGAACATCAACGAATTTTATAATACCAACGCGAGAACCCTTGAATTGACGATAAAGGAGACAAGAGCTACCGTGTCTCACTTAAAAGAATCAGTGTCGGGCATCAAGCCAATCACTGACAAAACCAATAAATTTCTTGATAGCCTGAATCAATTGCAAATACAAAAAACGCTGGATAATATAAATGATTTGACCACTAAGTTGTCTGAGACAGCCAGCCACTTCAAAGACAATGAGGGAACCCTTGGCAAATTAATGACCGAAGACAGTTTATATAATAACCTCAATCAGTTGCTGATCGACCTTGATAAGACTGTCAATCACTTCAACGAACACCCACGGGACTTTCTGAAACCGCTGGGTAGAAAAAACAAAAAACTGAAAGGCAACAAATAATCAATAATAAGGGTATTTTTGGGCAAAAATTGCAACAACCCAAAAAACAATAGATCAATGGATTTGGAATTCAACAAAAATGAGGATTCTAATAAACAACTTGTCTTTCAGTTGTCCCAAAAACTGAAAAAGGTAAAGCTTGGAGGAGGGGAAAAGAAAATAGCCTCCCATCACAAAAAAGGCAAACTTACAGCAAGAGAGAGAATTGATTATTTGAAAGATGATAATGCTGATTTCCTTGAGGTTGGAGCTTTTGCCGGCGATGGGATGTACGAAGAGGTTGGAGGCTGCCCTTCCGGAGGAGTGGTGGTTGGAATTAGCCATGTTCAGGGAAGACAATGTGTTATTGTAGCCAATGATGCCACTGTAAAAGCTGGCGCCTGGTTCCCAATTACAGCCAAGAAGAACCTGAGGGCACAGGAGATAGCTATGGAAAACAGGCTGCCAATCATATACCTGGTGGATAGTGCTGGTGTTTTTCTTCCAATGCAAAACGAAATTTTCCCAGACAAAGAGCATTTTGGCAGGCAATTCAGGAATAACGCTAAAATGTCTTCAATGGGGATCATTCAGATAGCAGCAATCATGGGAAGTTGTGTTGCCGGCGGTGCATACCTGCCGATCATGTCTGATGAGGCCATGATAGTTGATAAGACAGGAAGCATATTTCTAGCCGGTAGCTACCTCGTAAAGGCTGCTATCGGGGAATCGATTGACAATGAAACATTAGGGGGTGCAACAACCCATTGTGAAATTTCCGGTGTAACAGACAACAAATATAACTCTGACGAAGAGTGTCTGGATGCAATTAAAAAGATATTTGATAAAGTAGGTGCTTTTGACAAAGCGGGCTTTGACCGTGAAGCGCCTAAACCACCCAAAATTGATCCTTCCAAAGTCTATGGACTATTCCCTTCGGATAGGACTAAGCCCTATGATATGAGGGAGATCATCCAAACCATTGTGGACGAATCATCCTTTGATGAGTATAAGAAATCTTACGGTCAAACATTGCTATGCGGATATGCGAGAGTAGATGGCTGGGCGGTAGGTATTGTAGCTAACCAACGAACGGTGGTAAAAAGCAAAAAAGGGGAGATGCAGATGGGAGGAGTAATTTATTCTGACTCTGCCGACAAGGCTGCCAGATTCATTATGAACTGTAACCAGCGCAAAATACCACTCGTGTTTTTCCATGATGTGAGTGGATTCATGATTGGAAGCCGGGCTGAGCATGGAGGAATCATCAAAGACGGGGCTAAAATGGTGAATGCAATGGCTAACTCGGTTGTTCCTAAATTCACCTTTGTATTGGGGAATTCGTACGGAGCAGGAAACTACGCCATGTGTGGGAAGGCATATGATCCCCGGTTGATCTACGCATGGCCTACAGCACAAATAGCGGTAATGAGTGGAGCCTCTGCTGCCAAAACTTTGTTACAAATAAAAGTTTCATCACTGAAAGCCCAGGGGCAGGAGATTACGGAAGAGGAAGAAGAAAAATTACTGAAGGAAATCTCTGACAAATATAATAGTGAACTCAGCCCGTACTATGCGGCAAGCAGATTATGGGTAGATGGTATTATTGATCCGGTAGAAACCCGAAAGGTAATTTCATTGGGCATTGAGGCTGCAGACCATGCGCCTATTGAAAAGCCATTCAATGTTGGAGTAATTCAAACTTGATTGTTAAATTAGCTTTAATGGAGGATAAGGAGTTAAAGGCGTTGATATCACTGCTGGATGATGAGGATCATGAGGTAGCTACTCATGTAGAACAGAAAATAATGTCGATTGGGACCTCAATTATTCCAGAGCTGGAAAAGGAATGGGAGAGTAATTTCAATCCAGAGATCCAGCGAAAAATTGAAGACCTTATCCACAGCCTTCAATTTGATCTTTTGCAGGAACGCCTGGAAGAATGGAAAACCACCGGAACTGATGACCTGATGAGAGGCATGTGGTTGGTGGCCACCTATCAATATCCCGACCTGGAGTATACTGAACTGACACAGGAATTTGAACAGATCTATTACAACGTATGGACGGAGTTTAAACCGGACCTTACCCCTTATGATCAGGTGAGAATTCTCAACAGTGTGATTTTTGATAAGTTGAAGTTTCGGGCAAATACCAAAAACTTTCATTCCCCGGCAAACTCTATGATCAATACGGTCATGCAATCAAAGAAGGGTAACCCTATTACTTTGTGTGTAATCTACATGATGATTGCCCAGCGTCTTGATCTGCCCATTTATGGAGTCAACCTGCCCAACTTATTTATACTTACTTACAAGGAAGAGTCCACCGAAAACCAGTTTTATATCAATGTTTTCAATAAAGGGTTAGTTTTTTCCCGGGAGGACATTGATAATTATATCACCCACCTTGGAATTCCCGGTCAGGAAATATTTTATGAGCCCTGCACTCACCTTGATATAGTAACCAGGACAATGCGAAACCTAATTGTATCTTTTGAAAAACTGGGAGAATACTCCAGGGCTGATGAAGTGAAAATATTGCTCAAATCCCTTGAGGAATTCTAGTGGTTAATATTTAATACTGCAGCCATAAGCATGTGTAAATTCAGCTGATTGATTCTTTAAAGCGAGGTTGATCGCATTTTCCAGGTATGCATTTTTAACTCCATCTGGTTTTTTAGGATTATCATCTATTGCTCCCTGATATAATATTTTGAAACCATCTCCATTCTTTGAGATGACAAAAGCTTCGGGATTTTTTCGTGCACCAAGGAGCTCCATAGCCTCCTGCCTGATATCGATCAAATAAGGAAACGTAAAGCCATTTAATGCATTCCTTTCCTTTATGGCATTATTGGATTCACCAACCTTAATCGTTGGGCTGTTAGAATTAATCACAATAAAATCGACATTGCTATCGGTACATTTGTTGTAAAGTGACACCAGCCTTTCTTCGTAATATTTGGAATAAGGACAGGTATTACTGGTAAAAACAATGACTAAAATTGAACCTTTCTGAAATTGAGGAAACTTCACCTCCTTTCCACTGGTCACATCAAGCAGCGTTATTTTTTGACCGATAACATTTAATGTGGCTAAGGAAAACATCAGCAACAGGTGATATTTTAGCATCCTCTTCATACATTAAATGTTGTAAGTAAATAGATGATTTCCAAATTGTGAGATCTTTAATCGATAATCCTGTTGATCTGAAATACGAATACTCGCCAAAGCTTCACTGCGATCATCACTGAGGTTCACAAAAAGGTGTTTTTTAAAATCAACACTTTTTCTCCCGTGGATCTTATACAAAGTTTCCTTAGCACTCCAGATGATACTGACATCAAACAGGTTTTCAGCATATTGCAATTCATGTTGATTCAGGAACTTGTGTTTGATACGGTCAATTTTTGGTTGAGGTAATTCAATATCTATCCCTGTGGGCTCATCAAGGTTGAGAATACCAATAGACAGAGGGAATGAGTGAGAAATGGATATATAGGCATTTTTAAGTGTAAGATGTGGTTTGCCAAACTGATCTTTTACAATTCCTTCATACGGTAAATTGAAATGCTCGCAAAGCTGTCTTATGATGAGTCTGGTGGTAATAAATTCCAGTTTTCTTTTCGGGTGTTTGCCCTCAAAATCTACCGCCTCATGATTGACACTGTCCAAAAGATGAATTAGCTCCTCAGTTTTTTCAGTCATGTCCCAAATTGCGTATGCAATTCGATCATTCACTTGATTTATTTCTAATAAGGGCATAACTAAAGAGGTGTATCACTTTGATTACCTGCAATTGTAATTAATTTTGCCCGATAAATACCCTCTATGAGTCTAGTATCAGTTAATAAGCTTCATACATTATCAGGTCATAAAGACAGTATCTACGCGATGGTGGGTATTGATGGGTCCAGCTTTCTATCCTCCGGTTCTGATGGTCAGGTAGTATTGTGGAACCTAAAGGATCCTGAAAATGGCCGACTGGTAGCAAAAGTTCCTTCTTCCGTTTATGCCCTGGCCTATGATAATGATGACAACACGATTATCGTCGGTCAGAATTTTGAAGGAATCCACACCATTGACATCCAGGCGAAAAAGGAAATCCAATCGCTTAAGTTAGGCAACTTCTATTATTTCGATATACGCGTTTGGGGAAACAACCTAATCGTAGCAGCAGGTGACGGCACGATATTTCTAATTGATAAACAACAAAACGTAATCCTCAGGAAGATCAAATATAGTGACCAGAGTGCTCGTTGTATTGATATTCTACAAGAGAGGAATGAAATGGCTGTTGGGTACAGTGACAATAGCATTCGAATCCTGGATTTGAGTACGATGGAGGTGAAGTATACACTCACAGGTCACACGAATTCAGTCTTCTGTGTCCGCTACAGTCCTGATGGTAAAACGCTGCTCAGTGGAAGCCGGGATGCACACTTAAAAGTCTGGGATGTAGAGAAGGAATACCAGGCGATAAATTCCGTGGTTGCACACATGTATGCTATTAATAATATCGACTATAGCCCAAATGGAAAACATTTTGTAACTTGTAGCATGGACAAATCGATAAAAGTCTGGGATGCCAAACGCTTCCGACTTTTGAAGGTGATTGATAAGGCCAGACATGCTGGTCATGGAACTTCTGTCAATAAACTATTCTGGTCCAGCTACAAAAACCAAGTGATTTCCTGCAGTGACGACCGAACCATTTCAATTTGGGATTTAAAGATTAATGATGAATATGAAGATCACGCCATTAGAAATTAGGCAAAAGACATTTGAGAAGAAGTTACGAGGATTTGATAAGGACGAAGTAAATGCATTTTTACTTTCCTTGTCGAATGAGTGGGAGCGCATGATCGATGAAAACAAGGAGCTTAAAATCAAACTCGATCAGGCTGAAAAAGAAGTGGAGAAACTGCGTGAAGTGGAGAGTTCATTATTTAAAACCCTAAAAACCGCAGAAGATACAGGAGCTAACCTGGTGGATCAGGCAAACAAAGCAGCAGAGCTTCATATGAAAGAAACACAAATGGCCTCTGAAGCACTGCTAAGCGAGTCTAAATCACGAGCTCGTGCAATCATAGAAAAAGCTGAGTCAGAAGCCAGACAGATCATTGAAGAGATGCAGGATGCAGTGAAGGATCTGGAACAGAATTATAAACTGGTTGAAAACCATCGGGATAACATCATTACAGAACTAAAAAGCTTGTCGACAGATATCCTTGAAAGAATCGATCGAACGAACAAGCAGAAAAGTGATTTCAAAATGGTGGATCACTTGCAAAAGGTAAAAGATTTGGTCAGGGAATCGAGAGAGCGTACCGAAATGGAATCTACTGAGGTAAAAACACCAAAGCGACCAGAAATCAAAAAACCTACAGTAAATAAAGTGAAAAATACAGTTTCACCTGCTACGAAGGAGCCTTCTGCTAAAACTCCAAAAAAAGGCAATTCTTCTGATTCTGTATCTTTTTTCGATGAACTTGAGTAATGGGACTGATACTTTTAGAGGGGATGGAATTCTTTTCTCATCACGGATATTATGATGAAGAAAGGAAGATTGGAAACAAATATTCGGTAGATCTGGAAGTCGAACTTGACGTAACCGCAGCTGCCAAATCGGATAGACTAAGTGAAACGGCAAATTATGAAACACTCTATGCCATCACCGCCAAAGTGATGAGTGAAACCCTTCATTTGCTGGAACACATTGCAGATAATATCATAACAGAAATAAAAATGAAATTTCCCGAGATCATCCGGGTAAAAGTCAAAGTTTCAAAACACAATCCTCCGATTAAAGGATTGTGTAAAATGGCTTCAGTGATATTAGAAAGATGATTAAGTGATTGGATCCGGGATAGATGGATTGGTAAAAACAAACCCTCTTGCATCAGAACCCTCGTAGAAGTCAACTTCCAGACCCATTAGAAACATTACTTCCTTTTTGGAAACATAAACGTCTATGCCATTGACCTGATAGGAGATGTCATCTGGTTTCTTTTTGTCAAAACCAAGCATGTAATTAACTCCGGCACACCCTCTTCCTCCTTTCACACCAATTCTTAATCCATATTCCTTAGGGATATTTTTATTATTGATGATGTTTAAAATCTCGTTTTGGGCTTCTTCCGTTATGTTTACTGGCTGCATTTATTGAATCACTACTATATGTGAAGCAAATTTATTTATTTTTGGAACGTCACGATTAAGATTATCATTCAATTCTCCATGGAAATAATTATTGAGTTACTTAAAATTTCATTGCCTGCAATCATTGCTGTATATGGTATCTATTTGGTTGTCAGGTCTTTTGTAGCCAGGGAACTGGATAAAGTATCCCTGGAAGCACAATACAAAAGCAAAGAAACCACTATACCAATTCGACTACAGGCTTACGAAAGGATATGTTTGTTTCTGGAGAGAATATCTCCAAACAATCTGGTGCCCAGGCTAAACAGCACAAATCTTACAGCAAGAGAGTTGCAAACATTGCTAATACGAGATATCAGAGAAGAGTTTAACCACAATTTGTCGCAGCAATTATACATGAGCAATGAAGCATGGAGCACCGTAAAAATGGCGATGGAACAAACCATAACACTTATTAATGAAGCTGCAGCAGAGTTAGAGGAGGAAGCCACTAATATGGATTTGGTAAGAGGAATTTTTGATCGGGTATTGCAATTACCCGAGAATGCAACCGAAAACGCACTAATTGTTGTTAAAGAAGAAATCAGATCAATATTCTAATTATGACAGACGATAAGGAAAATGTATTCTCAAAATATGTCAACAAAGCTTCACGAACGCTAAAAGATAGTGATCGCGTGAGTAAACTTTTGGAGCAGACTAAAAACAAGTTGTCCGATATCACAAAGGACAACAGAAAAATGAGAGAGTTTGTGGATATCATAAAGACTTTCATCAGCATGGTAAAGTCGTCATTTTCTGGTGCCAATCAGTTTTCGTGGCAGACAATTTTGTTAATTACTGCTGGATTAATCTATTTCATAACACCGATAGATCTAATTCCTGATTTTATTCCGGCATTGGGATTGTCAGATGATGTTTCAGTTATTTTCTTTATATACAAAAGCCTAAAGGAAGATATAGACAACTACCGACATACGGTAGAACATACTTCCTATTGATTCTCATTGAGTTAGTTCCTATTATTTGTAGTAAATTATTTATATATTTTGATCTGGATTTGATCCTATCGGAAAATGGAAAAACGAACCGCATTAATTACCGGAGCTACCGGGCTTGTTGGAAGAGAACTCCTCAACATCATATTAGCATCTGATTACTATAGCACAGTAAAGGTCCTAACAAGGCGACCGCTTCCCATAAAAGACAATAGAATTCAGGAAATCGTTATGAATCTAGACGATATGGAGGAGCGTAAAGCTGAATTAGGAGCCCATGATTACTATTGCTGTCTGGGTACTACAATGCGTAAAGCCGGTTCGAAAGAAAATTTCATCAAAATAGATCACGATTACCCTGTTACTTTGGCTAAGATTGCGCTGGAGCATCCCGAATTTGACCAGTACCTCATTGTTACTGCAGTTGGAGCCAATTCTTCATCACCATTATTCTACAATGAAGTAAAGGGAAAAGTGGAGGATTCACTGAAGGAACTGGGAATTGCCAAATTACATATTTTTCAACCTTCACTACTACTTGGTGCCCGCGAAGACTTTAGGATATTGGAAGAGTTTGCCAAATTGTTTAGTGCTATTCTAACTTTTTTTGTGATTGGCTCAAAAAAGAAACTTTGGTCCATCAAGGGATCCGAAGTTGCAAAAGCCATGCTTAAGGTCGCTATGCGAGATGGAGACGGCACCAAAACTTACAAACCATTTATGATCAGAAAACTTGCCGGCTAGCCTATGCGGGTAGTAGTACAGAGAGTTTCTGAAGCAGCAGTCAGTATTGAAGGCGCTGTAAAAGGAGAAATTGGCAATGGGCTTCTAGTATTATTAGGAATCGAAGATGCTGATACTCATGAAGACATTGATTGGTTATCCCGAAAAATTGTCAATCTCCGAATATTTGATGATGAAAATGGCGTAATGAACAAGAGTTTATTAGATGTTGGAGGTGCAGTTCTTCTGATTTCACAATTCACTTTACATGCAGCTACTAAGAAAGGTAATCGACCATCATACATCAAAGCAGCAAAACCTGAAACTGCGATACCTCTTTACGAACGTTTTAAGCAGCATCTGGAGCAACTTACACCCACTCCGGTAGCTACTGGAGAGTTTGGTGCTGACATGAAAGTATCTCTGGTAAATGATGGTCCGGTCACCATTATAATGGACACAAAAAACAAGGAATAACTACCAATTGTGTTTTTTTAGGGCATTTTGGATATGAGCCAGGTGGTGTTTACCATGCCAGGCATAGTTCAGAACATTCTGTTCCAGATTGACCTCCTGATTGGTTTCAGGATGGATAAAAGACATTTTCCATTGACCAGCATCCAGACTCCTTAGTAAAATAACCCATTTGGCATGTAGTCCCTCCAGAAGCATCAGGCTTGGTTCAATTGGTGCCGATTGATCATCTGGAAGTGCGGTCCATTCTTTTTCATCGTAGGCCTTAATTAATGGAGTATTTTCAGTAAGTGTCCATTTGAACCTAACATAACTGTTCATGTGACTTTCAGGAAGGTGATGAACAACCTGTCTGATGGTCCATCCACCAGGACGATAGGGCGTATCCAGCTGTTTATTGGTGAGAGGTTGTACAGTTTTTCTGAGAAGCGTTGGCAACTTTTCTATTTCCTTGATGGCTATGCTAATATCCAGTTTGCTAATTCGATCAGGTGCTTTGAATTCCCCAATTGGGTATCGCAAGTTTGACATAATAGTGGTAAGTGTTTTGGCGCTCCAATTATATCTCATTCTTTCACGATTTCCAACATGCAATTCCAATGATATTATCTATTTTTGCACTCTTATTTTCGGATATGAAGAACATTAGGAATTTCTGCATCATTGCTCATATAGATCATGGTAAAAGTACTTTGGCAGACAGGCTGCTGGAAGCAACACAAACGGTTTCCGATCGCGAAATGCAAGAGCAATTATTGGATAGCATGGATCTGGAGCGTGAGCGTGGGATCACAATTAAAAGTCATGCTATTCAAATGGAGTATCATTTGGATGGTGAAACATATATACTTAACCTGATTGATACTCCGGGACATGTTGATTTTTCCTATGAAGTATCCCGCTCGATAGCGGCGTGTGAAGGTGCCCTTCTAATTGTAGATGCCTCACAGGGAATTGAGGCCCAAACTATTTCCAATCTTTACCTGGCATTAGAGCATGATCTGGAAATCATCCCTGTTTTAAACAAAATTGATTTGCCCGGAGCAATGCCGGAAGAGGTATCTGATCAGATCATAGACCTGATTGGTTGTGATGTAGACGATATAATTCATGCTTCTGCAAAGGAAGGCATTGGGATAGAAGACATTCTGAAAGCAATAGTTTCCAGAATTCAGCCTCCAAAAGGTGACCCTGAGGCACCACTTCAGGCAATGATCTTTGATTCTGTATTTAATTCATTCAGAGGCATTGAGGTAATTTTCAGAATATATAATGGCACTTTGAAGAAAGGAGACAAAGTAAAATTTGTCAATACCGGAAAGACATACGATGCTGACGAAATTGGTATTCTAAAGCTTCAACAGAAGCCGGTAAATGAAATATCAGCTGGAAATGTAGGATACCTGATCTCTGGAATTAAAATAGCTAAGGAAGTAAAAGTGGGGGATACCATTACGCATGTTGATCGACCTACTCAGCAAACCATAAAAGGTTTCGAAGATGTAAAGCCGATGGTGTTTGCAGGTATTTATCCCGTTGAAACAACGGATTATGAAGAGTTGAGAGCTTCGATGGAGAAACTTCAACTCAATGACGCTTCATTGATATGGGAACCGGAAACTTCCGCAGCATTGGGATTTGGCTTTAGGTGTGGGTTCCTTGGGATGTTGCACATGGAGATTGTCCAGGAACGGTTGGAGCGAGAATTTGATATGACTGTGATCACAACAGTTCCATCAGTTCAGTTTCATGCAGTACAAACGGATGAATCCATCCTGAAAGTGAATGCACCATCCGAAATGCCCGAACCAAACACCATTTCACATATTGAAGAACCATTTATCAGGGCTCAGATCATTACAAAGGCAGATTATGTAGGTTCAGTGATTGCGCTTTGCATGGATAAGAGGGGAGAGATTAAAAATCAGGTATACCTGACGTCCGATAGAGTGGAGCTAAGTTTTGAATTGCCGCTTTCTGAAATTGTATTTGACTTCTTTGATAAATTAAAAACCATCAGTCGAGGTTACGCCAGCCTGGATTATGAATTAATAGGATTCAGACAATCGAAGATGGTGAAGCTTGACATCATGTTGAATGGTGAGAAAGTGGACGCACTATCTGCAATTGTTCACAGGGATAAAGCATATGAGTGGGGGAAAAGATTATGCGAAAAATTGAAGGAACTTCTTCCTCGTCAAATGTTTGAGATTGCAATTCAAGCCTCTATTGGTACTAAGATCATCGCCAGGGAGACGGTAAAGGCCCTGAGGAAAAATGTGATTGCCAAATGTTATGGTGGTGATATCTCCCGTAAAAGAAAACTTTTGGAAAAGCAGAAGAAAGGTAAAAAGAGAATGAGACAGGTGGGTAACGTGGAAATACCTCAGGAAGCATTTATGGCCGTATTAAAACTTGATCAATAATAAATAATGGAAAAAACTAAGTACGGAGCAATTAAAATCGATGGTAAAAAAGTTGCCACTGACATCAAAGAAGAAATAGCTGGAAAAGTAAAACAGCTACAGTCACAAGATAAAAAACTACCGCACTTAGCCATTATTATGGTAGGAGACGATGGCGCAAGTCAAACCTATGTAGACAATAAAGTGAAAGCTGCAAAATCCGTGGGCTTTCACTACACATTACTAAGATTCGCTGAGACCATTTCTGAAGAAAAGCTGCTAAAGCATATTGAGCAGATCAATCAGGACGATGATGTGGATGGCCTGATAGTTCAACTACCGCTCCCTGATCACATTTCGGTAGAACGGGTTACTGAAATGATCAAACCGGAGAAGGATGTGGATGGATTCACCAACCAAAACTTTGGAAGTATCGTTTCGGCTGAACAGGGTATTTTACCTGCAACTCCATTCGGCGTGATGGAGTTGCTGAAGAGGTATGACATTGATACCACAGGAAAACATTGCGTGATTGTTGGCAATAGCAGAATTGTTGGAGCTCCTTTAAGCATGATGTTGGCAAAGCAGGGTAAAGCCACGGTTACAGTTTGTCATATTCATACGAAAGACCTGGCATACCATACCAAGCAGGCGGATATCCTTTTGGTAGGCGTAGGAAAACCCGGGCTTATCACTGCTGATATGGTGAAAGACCAGGCAGTTGTGATTGACATTGGAACAACCAAAATAGATGACGAGTCACGACCAAGAGGATTTCGTATTGTCGGAGATGTGGTTTATGATGAGGTTGCCGCAAAATCATCCTTTATCACACCTGTTCCAGGTGGTGTAGGCCCAATGACAATTGCTTCATTGCTACTAAACACTTTGCAGGCTGCTGAAAGACGAATTGAAAAGCAGGATTAAGCCAGATTTATTGCGAATATTTGCCGGAATATAATTCTCAATTCGCTACAAAATCATAAATTTATGGATAACCCATACCGGTGATTTTGATGAGGCATATTCTATTGATGGCTGCCGCCATATTTTTTGTTTTTCAATTAACAGCCCAGAAAAACTTAAGTACTACCAATAAGAAAGCACTTAAGTCATATGAAGAGGCAAGGGCTCACAGTAAGAGATTTCGTTTCGAGGAGGCAATTGAAAGCCTTAACCAGGCGGTAAGAAAAGACCCTGGATTCATTGAAGCCTATATGTTTATGGGTTCTATGTATAAGAAACTAGGTAGAAACCATGAAGCAATCAGGTCTTTTGAACAAGCACTGGTCACAAACCCTGGATACCCTGGTTTGAAACGTTACTATGAGCTTATTGGGAGCACATATTTTTTGGTGCGGGACTATAAGAAGGCCGAAGGTTACCTCAAGGCTTATTTAGATGCAGACCTACCTATATCTGATACTGACAAAAGAGAAGTTGAACTGCAAATCAGAAAGGCAAAGTTTGCAAAAAAGGCCATAGCCGATACAGTAGAGTTTCATCCTGAGCCTCTGCCCTCGACTGTAAATAGTTTTCCAATTCAATATTTTCCGGTACTAACGGTGGACGAAAAGCAGATCATTTTCACGGCAAGGGAAGGAGTAATGCCTGGGTTTGATGAGAATATTTATGTCAGTAGAATAGACAGCACTGGAAACTGGGGGCCTCCAAAGTTGATATCTCCGGACATTAGTAGGCCTGGGATAAATGAAGGAGCATGTTCCATATCAGCGGATGGTAAGGTATTAGTATTTACCATATGCAAAGATCGAAGAGGCTTGGGATCATGTGATTTATATATCTCCAGAAAAACAGGAAAGTACTGGTCTTACCCCACTAATATGAAAGCACCTGTAAATTCCAAAGCCTGGGAGTCACAACCTGCTTTGTCAGCTGATGGGCGCACCATTTACTTTGTTTCTGATCGGCCTGGAGGTGTCGGCAAACTTGACATTTGGGTAAGCAAGCAGGATGAAAATGATGAATGGACAGTTCCTGTAAACCTTGGAGTGGATGTAAATACTCCATTTGATGATATTACGCCATCAATTCACCCAAACAATCTCACCCTTTATTTTTCTTCAGAAGGCCATCCGGGATTTGGTGGATTTGATTTATTTATGACGGAAAAAAATGACGGAGTTTGGGAGCAACCACGTAACATGGGTTTTCCTTTAAATGATGAACATGATCAGGTTTCATTATTTGTCACAGCCGATGGTAAGAGAGGCTATTTTTCCCGCGAGAGAGAGGTGGACCAGCAATATGAAAGCAAACTGTATACGTTTGAAATTCCAGAACGTGACAGAGTCAAAACTTCAAGTATCTATCTTACAGGAAAAGTAACAGATGACGTAACGAATAAACCATTGGCTGCTAAAATTCAGATTTACAATCTTGATAATAGTGAGGAAAGCTACAAAGTGTCATCAGACTCGATTACAGGAGACTATTTCGTGGTGCTGAACGAAGGTGGGACCTACGGTTTATATGCTACTAAAATTGGGTATATATATAAGGAGTTTGATTTTGACCTGAAGGACCCTGATCAGGTGATGTCAAGGGACACTGTCAACATTGAATTGACTAAGATTAATACCGGGATGGTAGGTATTCTGAAAAATGTGTTTTTTGATTTTGACAAATCTGAGATAAAAGAAGAGTCCAAACCTGAATTAGATGTGTTTATTTCATTCCTGAAAGAAAACTCCAAAGTACAGGTTGAAATACAGGGTCACACTGACAATCAGGGTTCAGATAACTATAATCAAACACTAAGTACTTCCAGGGCTCAAGCTGTTTATAACTATCTTATTGATAAGGGTATCTCACCCACAAGATTGTTATATAAGGGCTTTGGCCCAATGAAGCCTATTGCAGATAACAGTACAGAAGCTGGAAGAAGTAAAAACAGAAGGATTGAATTTGTAATTCGCTAATTAAACGAAAAAAACTCCAGTTGATGATAGAACAGTATTTCAGAATTATTATTACTGAAACCTATCAATAAAAAATTATTATTTGGATAATTGCGAATTTCACGAAATAGTATTTAATAAAGTTGGGAATATTGTGATTTCGTCGTTTTTTGGTCGTTTTGGGCATCAATGAAAAAAGAATTTGAATTTTTTTAATATTCACTTTTTATTATAATTTTAGCTTACTAATAATTTATGTTCACTTTAAACTAATACAATATGAAGAAGATTCTACTATTAAGTTTCATGTTGTTGTTCACAGTCGCGTTTAGCGCGTGGGCGCAAGACAGGACGATTACCGGTCAGGTCCTGGATAATAACGGAGAGGGCCTACCAGGCGTCAACGTTATTTTGAAAGGAACGACCACAGGTACAACGTCCGATATTGACGGTAATTACCGCCTGACAGTTCCAGAAGAAGGAGGTATATTACAGTTCTCATTCATAGGTCTCAAGTCACAGGAGATTGCAATCGGAGCAAGATCGGTTATCGATGTGACAATGACTGAGGATGTTGAAACTTTGAGCGAAGTAGTCGTTACAGCGGTTGGTATTGCCAGAGAGAAAAAAGCACTCGGATATTCAATCGAAAAAATTGGAGGAGATAAAGTAATTCAAAACTCTGAACCTGATGCGTTGAGAGGTCTGCAAGGAAAAATTGCAGGTGTTAACATTACTGGTTCTTCAGGAGCTCCTGGATCTTCTACGAAGATTCTGATTAGGGGTAACTCCTCTTTATTAGGCAATAACCAACCACTTTTCATTGTGGATGGTATTCCTTACAATAACAATGATAACAGTTCATTTGCTGGCCTTACAAACGGATCTTCTACAGGTAGTAGAATTTCAGACCTTGACCCAAATAATATTGAGTCAATTAACGTATTGAAAGGTGCAGCTGCAGCAGCACTATATGGTACCAGAGCGGCAAATGGGGTGATTGTTATTACTACCAAGTCTGGAGGTGCAAAGGCATCAAGAAAAGGATTAGAGATTGAAGTGAGATCATCTTATGCCATCGAGCAGATCGCAAACCTTCCTGAGTATCAGAATAAATATGGTACTGGTACCAATTTTAACTACGCTCAGGCGAATGGATCATGGGGAGCGCCTTTCCCAGGAACAGTGCCTTATGAAACAATTAGTGAGATTCCTCACTGGTATGCTGGCCGAGATGGCTGGGGCGGTATCTATGACAATGTAATGGTACCTTATCAGGCATACCCTAACAACGTAAGTGATCTTTTTCAAAACGGTTCCGTTCTTGAAAACTCTGTAACAGTTACTGGTGGTAACGACAAATCTGTTTTGTCAATGACTGCTACAAACACTAATAACGAAGGTTTTGTGCCAAACACTAGTTTTGAAAGAACATCTGTAAGTGTTGGTGGAAGGACTCAGTTGGAAAATAACTTTAGTGTAGGTGCAAACTTGCAATATTCAAGGTCATTGCAACAGGCTGTAATCAGTGGTGTTGGTGGATCGGGAGCAAATAACCCATCTGCATTTGCACGGGCTTTGTATCTTGGTAGAAACTGGGATGTGCATGGGCAACCATATCAAAACCCTACTGACTTGGGTTCTGAATTCATGGTTGGTAGAGGACAAGCTGATAATCCACTGTGGTCATATGAGAACAACGGATCTACTGTAAATACTGACAGAATTTTGGCTTCTTTGGATCTTGCATACGATGTGACTGATTGGTTCTCACTGTCTTATAAGATTGGTATCAATACTTATAACCAAAGAAACCTTACTTACCTAAGAAAGGGTTCTACAGGACCAAGGAATCAGCCAGGTGTTGGTGAAATTACTCAGGACTTCACAAGATTTGAGGAAATTGAGTCTAACCTTTTAGGTACATTCACATATGACATCAATGAAGATTTGAATTTACGAGCTATCGTTGGTTGGAATGTAAACCAAAGGACCTCTCAAAGACAAGCTTTCCAGGGTCAAAATATGGTTGACTTTTATATTCTTGACCTGGACAATACTAACAACGTAGTTCCTTTCGGAGGTAACGATACCAAAAGAAGAATCTATGGTGTGTTTGGAGATGTTAATCTTGGATTTAGAGATTGGGCATTCTTGGGAATAACTGCCAGAAATGACTGGTCTTCTACACTTCCAGTAGATGGAAGAAGTTTCTTCTATCCTGCAGTTACCTTATCAACAATATTAACTGAGGCTTTGGATATTCAATCTAATGTTTTGAATTTCTTGAAGTTGAGAGCTAGCTGGGCACAGGTTGGTGCTGATACAAGACCTTATCAGTTACAAGCAGTTCATGAAATTAATCCCCAAACTAATGCAGGTGTAAACAACCTACCTTTTAAGAATATAGCAGGTTACTCCCTGTCAAATACAGCAAGAGATCCTAACCTGAAACCAGAGCAGACTACAGAATACGAAGTTGGTTTTGAGTCAAGTTTCTTTAACAACAAATTTGGACTTGATGTAACGTACTATAGAAAAGAGTCTGATAATCAAATTGCGCCGGTTTCATTATCTGGTGAAACAGGGTTTACTAGCTTGTTTACCAACTTTGGTTTAGTGTCTAACGAGGGTGTGGAGATTACAACCAAGATCAATCCTGTATCTACAAGTTCAGGATTCAGTTGGAATATTATAGGTACATTCACTCACAACAAAAACGTAGTAGAAGAGCTAACAGTTGGTGTAACTGAAATTGTATATGGATCCTTCTTCGCTGGTGGAATCCAAAATGTTCACAGACCTGGTCAGGAGTACGGACTTCTAAAAGGTAGCTACGATGTGAGAGATGATGAAGGAAACCTTTTAATTGACCCGGCCAATGGATATTTGATTCCTGCTTTGGACTTAGCGATCGTAGGTAATCCAAATCCTGATTTTAATGTTGGTATCACCAATACATTCTCTTTCAAAGGAATTTCTTTAAATGCTGTTTTTGACTGGAGACAAGGTGGAGATGTTTATTCTAACACAGTTCTCTCATTACAAGGTAGAGGAGTATTGAAATCTACTGAGGACAGAGAAATGAACCATGTAATCCCAGGAGTTTATGGTGACCCGGAAACTTTAGAGCCTGTAAGAAACGAAAATGGTGATAAAATTGCTAATACCACCATGATCGAGACAAACGCCCTATATTTTGGTCAGACTTTTGCAATTAACGCGTCTGACGAATGGTCAGTTTGGGATGGTACAACGTACAGATTAAGAGAAGCAACCTTAAGTTATTCATTCCCTCAGGCATTGATGGATAAGACTCCTTTTGGGTCAGCATCAATTTCCTTCACAGGAAGAAACCTTTGGTATTTGGCTCCTAATTTCCCTGATGGTACAAACTATGATCCGGAAATTAACCAGTTTGGTTCTAATTCTAACCAACAAGGTATCGAATGGAGCTTAACTCCTTCTGCGAAGAGATATGGTGTTAACTTAAGATTTACATTCTAATCAATTAAATCGAAGAAAAATGAATATAAAGAAATATATAATTGCATTCACAACAATTGCCCTTTTATGGGGTTGTGAAAGTAATTTTTTGGATATCAATGAAGATCCAAATAATCCGGTAAACGCTCCGCTTAACGGACTGCTTCCAAATATTCAGTACGTAATGACTGATGAATTAGGAATGAGAAGTAATAGTGGTGGATTATCTAATTATGTTACCCATTTGGTGGGGCAGCATGTGACAAGAGGTAACCTGTCTGATTATGGATTAAGTGGTGCAGATTTTGGAGTTACTGATAACTGGAATGACCTTTATCGATCACCATTACAGGATATCAAAACTATTGAATCAACTGCAGCTGCACAAGGTGGCTACAATTACCTTGGTATTGCACAGATATTGAAAGCTTATATTTATGTCAATCTGGTTGATTTATTTGGAGATGTTCCTTATTCTGAAGCTAACCTGGGAGCACTAAATATCAACCCAAGATATGATAACAGTGCAACAGTTTATGATAGTTGCTTTGCATTGTTGGACAGAGCAATTGCCAACTTGCAAAGAGAAAGTTCTGTACCAGTTGGTCCAGCTGACCTGTTTTATGGAGGTGATGCGGAGACTTGGGTTAAAGTTGCAAATACATTGAAACTTAGAATGTATACTCAAATGAGTAGGGTAGAAGATGTTTCAGCAATTATACCATTAATTGATGCTGAGATAGCTTCAGGACCTACTGATTTCACTGTATTTTTGGGACCTAATGAGGATTGGGAACTTTCTTACGGTACCAGCTCACTTCCTGATAACAGGAATCCTTTATATGCTGGTGAATGGGCCCCTCAAGGATCTGCACACTACATAGATCCATTCTTCTATGAGGTAATGAGAGGTGAAAATAGTTTCTTCCCGAACGAGGCGAATCCTTATACGGCTAATGCTATTGCTGATCCTAGGCTTCCTTATTACTTCTATAATCAAATGAATACTTCTGAGAGCCCTGAAAACCCTTGGGCTTATTGGAACCCTTCAACAGGATTTCTCTCTATCTATGGATTCTCCTTCAACATTGATCCGAATGAAGGGTTTGACCAGGCGTCTTCCCAGACAATCATAGGTTTGTGGCCAGGAGGAGGAGCATATGATGATGGTTCAGGTATAGATGCCAATTACAATGGTGTTGGAACTACTCCTCAAAGGTTGCTTACTCATTACAACATGTATTTTAATAGAGCTGAATTAGCGCTAATTGGTGTAACTTCAGAGGATCCAAGAGAGATGTTTGAATTGGGTGTCAACGCTGCTTTTGACAAGCTTAATACATATGCTAGTGAAGGCTCTGCTCCAACGGTAGATGCTACAGCAAGAACAAACTATATAAACGCAGTACTTGGACAGTATGATGCAGCTCCTGACGCTGATGGAAGATTGGAAATGATTATGATCGAGAAATGGAAGGCCAACTATGGTATGGGTATCGTTGCTTATAATGACTATAGAAGAACAGGCTACCCATTACTACATGATGGTGATACTGATGTCTTGACTGTTACTGATAGACAAAGAGATTATCCTTGGTCATTGCCTTGGAATATTGGATCTTTAGATATCAATAGTAGTGCACCTGCTCAAAAGCAAGTGACTGATAAAAGTAAAGCCCCTTTCTGGGTTCGGTAACTCTAAATTTATATTGTGATGAAAAAATATTTATTACTTATAGCAATACTCCCAGTTCTTTTCTTCTCGTGTGAAGATGAGGACGCTATCAGGGTTCCAGAACTCCAAAATGGAGCCACCATGAGGATTCAGGTGAACCCGGATAATTCGTTTTTGAATTTTGCTGAGTTGTCTACAGCATCAATCATTTTCAATTTGTACTCGGTGAATCTTGACGAAATTGCAAGAACTCAGATATTTCTGCAGTATGTTAATCTTGCTCAGGATTCTATTTACGACAGAGTTGAAATATTCAACTTCACCCCTGGAGATTTTGATTCCGACGGTGCAATAAAAGGAATTACCTTTACTACAGCTGATCTTTTGACTGCTTATAGTATCGCGTCTCAGGACACTCTTGGTGGAGGTGATATTCTTAATTTCTACAATGTCACTACAATGACGGATGGTAGAGTGTATCCAGATACCATACTAGCTGGAACTGATCTTGAAACTGTAAACATAGATCCTAGTGCATTTGGCATAGGAACAACATCTAGTTTTTCACCTGGTTTCCTTGCATATATTGCTTGTCCTTCAGATGCTGCTGACTGGGAAGGTGATTATAATTCATGTGTTTCTAATGTGAATAACTTCTGTGGATTGTTGGATTGTGGCTCTTGTAGAGATGCTGAGATTAATGCAGACTACAACCCAGAACCTTTTGCATATTCACTTGAGGGCCATGATGCTGGTTTATGGGGTTCATTTGATCCAAATTCTTATGACAGAGAGGGCAGAATTTATGACATTTGTGATACACCTGTATTACTGCCTTCTGCTACAGGGTACGGAGATCATCAGGATGTTGGTGGAGGTACTAAAGATACATCTACCGGGGTATTCTCTTATAACTGGTGTAACTTCTTTAACCCAGTTTGTGGTACTACCACATTTACTCCAATTCCAGAATAGAAAGTTTTTGAAATATTAATTTTTGAAAGGGTTGACCTATGGTCAACCCTTTATCATTTAGATTAACCCAGATGAAGAATATTATTACAGTAATAGTCCTTTTTCAATTATTATCAGCTTGTCAGTCCAGAAGTAATGAAGCAACTCTTCCTGAAATTCATGGAGAAGAAAATGCTGTAATTTATGCCAACCAATTTCTGAAAGAGATAGGTGGACGAGACAAATGGAACGATCTAAACTATATCTATGTAAAATACTTTAAAAAGGATGATGCTTTCCTCGAATATTACTCAGATGAGTGGTTGAGCCTTAAAAATGATGAGTTAATAATGGATCAAACCATACAAAATATTAGAAATATTCGAATGTTGGCACCCAATGAAGGTTGGATTAATGATGCTGGGTCTGTGTCAACTATGGATGAGAATTTATACAATTTTCTACGATACTATATTGATCAGGACTATTTCAGAAGTGTGGCCAGGCTGGCAAGAGGTACAGATGTTTCTGTCGTTTGGACCAATCTAAACCAATTGGTTGTTAAAGACCTGAATACAGAGGAATTTTTATTCGCATTTGCATTTAAGGATGAATGGCTGCCGCATAGATTTATTAGAAGGAAATTTAATGAACAGGATATATCCCTGAACCTGAAATCATGGGAATTGGAAGAAGGGTTAATGATTCCAACTGAGGGATATACAGATTTGCAAAATTTTTTCTTTAAAATTGAAACGTTTGAACCTTGCTACAAATCTGGTATAGAGTGTTTTGATATAGAGTTTAATTATGATTATTTATCAGGGGTTGAATAACCTGATCTAAATTTATCTGTTGGATTTAATTAGGACGAGATGAATAGGATATGTGAGGTGCTGTTACTGCTACTTTTACCAATTTGTCAATTGTTTAGTCAGGAGTATAGAACGCTGACGGGTACAAATAATAATTTGAGTTATCCTGAATTTGGAGCTGCAAATAGCAATTTGATCAGGCTTGTAAATCCTCAATACGAGGATGGTATTCAGGAACCAATTAAATTAAGCAGACCAGGAAGTAGAGAAATAAGTAATGAAATTTGTCATCAGTCATCCTCTATACCTGACAACTTTAATAGGTCCGACTTTTTTTGGTGTTTTGGACAGTTTATAGATCATGATATTGTAATTAACAGAGGTAATAGCGGTGAAGTGATCATAATAAGGGTGCCAGGTGGTGATGTGTTTTTTGATCCTGAAAATACAGGAAACAGATCAATGCAACTCTCAAGATCAAAGTTTGATCAAACGACAGGTACTAACATAGATAATCCAAGACAACACATTAACGAGCAATCTGCTTATATCGACGGCTCGGTAATTTATGGAGTTGATCTGGATAGGCTTAATTATATCAGAGCATTCCAAGACGGTAAATTACGGGTGTCAGAGGGTAATAATTTACCTTTTAATACTATAGATGGGGAGTATGAAAGTGAAGTTGACTTCTCAGCCCCACTTATGGAGTTACCGACAATACCCAGGCCTGAAAAATATTACATCAATGGTGATATCAGAGCGAATGAAAATCCTGGTTTGTTGGCTTTGCATACTTTGTTTGTTAGGGAACACAACAGGCTATGTGACAGTTTAAAACAGGCTAAACCCACTTTAAGTGATGAAGAACTATTTCAACAGGCACGTAAATTTATTGGGGCATACATACAATCAATTACATACAATGAATGGCTTCCCCAACTCGGAGTAATTCTAAGTGACTATCAGGGATATAATGGAAGTATTAATGCTGGTATATCTAACATGTTCTCAGCTGTTGCCTTTCGGTTTGGACATTCACTTGTCAATGAACAAATTTTGCGGGTTGATAATGATGGTACTGAATCAGCATATGGAATGGTTCAAATAGCAGAAGCATTTTTCAATGCAGATAAAATTGTTCTGGAAGGCGGGATAGAACCAATATTAAAAGGCATGGCCCATCAGGTTCAGCAAAGTTTTGACGCACAGATTGTAGGTTCTCTTAGAAATTTTTTATTCGGGAATCCATCGAATAACGGGTTAGATCTGGCATCTCTTAATATTGAGAGAGGAAGAGAAAGAGGTATTCCTGGATTTAATAGTATTAGACAAGCATACGGATTAGAACCTTACCAGTCATTCGGAGATTTTACCGATAATGCTGTATTGGCAAATAGCTTGGAAGAATTGTATGGAGACATCAATGATGTTGATCCTTGGATTGGTTTTTTGTGTGAAAAGAAATCAGATGAAGGAAAAGTAGGTGAAACTTTCAAAGTGGTAATGCTGGATCAATTCGAAAGATTGAGAGACGGAGATAGATTTTGGTATGAGAATGACGATTACTTTTCGGATGAACAAAAAGTACAGATTTCAAATACTACGTTGGCAGACATCATAAAACGCAACACCTCCATCACTAATATTGTTGACCAAGTTTTTCAGGCTGATCGTAAATTTTTTACCGTGACTTCAACAATTAAAGAAATTAAGTCGCTTGAATTAAAGATTTATCCTAATCCGGCCTCAAAGTATATTAATGTAAATGTCGGCTCCTGGGCTAAAATGGGCGTGAAGGTAAAAATGTTTGATTTTCAGGGGAATACTTTGCTTGAAGATAACTTGCTACTTGAAAGAGGTACCAATGACTTTACTTTTGAAATTTCGGAAATCCCAACGGGAATATATATTTTTGCTGTGATAAGTGGAAAAAGGCAAATATTATATAAGTTTTATAAAAACTAAGACCTTACCAATCCTAATAGTCCTAATTTTCTTTGCTGCAAAAGTACATGCACAAAGAGGAACTCCATTAGCTAGTGGGTCTGCAGTGTTCAGTAATTATGGAATTGAATTAAACTGGACACTGGGATCTCCTGTTGCCATTTCAGGAGAGGTGGAAGGCTTCATTTTTAACGGGAACCTTGGGTTACAACAACTTTCCATCTCAAAATCAGGTATTGTACAAGAGTTACAATCAGATGTCCTGATTTACCCAAACCCATTTCAGAATAAATTCAATATTAATCTTGACGGTAATTACACCGTCAAAATATATGATCAAAAAGGCGCCTTGATTCATCAGATTCAGGGGATGGAGGAAAAGTCAATTTCAATTGATGCGACAAATTGGAATTTTGGTTTATATTTTCTTCATATCCATGATGGAGAGAAATCGATCAGTAGGAAGTTAATAAAAACAGTATTATGAAAAATGTTTCTTGTTTGCTATTGGTTACGTTGTTCTTCTTTTTTAAGGCTGAGTCACAAGAAATAAGTGGTTTTTCTTATTCTTGTCAAATTAAAGATCAGTCTGGGAATTTGGTCGCAAATGAGGTAGTTCCCTTCAAAATTGCAATCTATAGAAATGGTCCGGAAGGCACCATGATCTATTCTGAAATACATGAAGCGCTCACTGATAAAATTGGTATTGTTCAGCTGGTCATCGGAAGCGGAGGTTTTAAATCTTCTGAGTTTGAATTGATCGACTGGACGCAGGGTAATTTGTATTTGCAGGTACTTGTAGACCTTAAAGGAGATGGTGAATATAAGGAGGTTGGTATGTCAAAACTAACCGCCGTTCCTTATGCAATGTATGCTATAAAAAGTGCAAATGGGCTGACCAATGGTCCCCAGGAGATAATAGGTGAGAAGACCTTTTTGTCAAAAGTAAATGCTTTGTTGGAGGGTAACGTAATTTTAAGGAATGATGCCCCGGAGATAGCAGGAGCCCTAAGGTTTAATGGAACAGATTTTTTGGGGTATGATGGAGAAAAATGGATTTCGCTTACTGCAGGAGGGGGTGCTGTTGATACTATAGGAGTTAATGATTTTGTTTGTGGTGATATACTGCTGGATGAGAGAGATGGTAATACCTATACAACTGTGAAAATCGGAAGTCAATGTTGGATGAGCCAGAACCTCAATTATGCGTCAGAATCCGGTTCGTTTGCTGGAACAGGAAATTATTCACCCGATGTTTCTGGTAGATATTATACCTGGGCAGGTGCCCTAGGTTTACCTAGTGGATTTGATGAAGAATACTATCCTCAAGATACAGAACGCAAACAGGGTGTTTGTCCGGTTGGATGGCATGTTCCTTCCGATCAGGAATTCCGGACACTGGAAAATCAAGATGGTGTGGATGGCTTGAGCCTACAAGAAGGAGGTAGTACTAATTTTAACGCTACTTTGAGCGGTGATCGGTTCCCAAATGGCACATATTCTAACTTTGACGTTTCCGCTGTATATTGGTCTTCCACACAATTGGATAATCTTAATGCCTGGAAGCGCATTTTGTTTGAAGGTGAGCAGGGAATTGGTGTCTTTGTCTTTGAAAAAACTTATGGATTTAGCGTTAGATGCATTAAAGACTAACAATTTTTTATTCAAATCACCTCTGACAAAACTTTTACCGCTTAATGATTAAGGTTTGATAATTGCTTACCTCTCCTTTTACAATTAACAAATAAGTTCCAGTGCTCACTTTGGGACTAATTAAAAAAGCTGGTCCACCTTCAATTTCCTTATTAAAGACCCTTTTACCATTTAGGGACAGGATTTCAACTACAATATTGCGTTCATCGACCTCAATTGTAAAATGCTCATCCCATTTAGTAGGATAGACTTTTAGCTCCTTTTCTGTAGGCGCACTGGTTATTAAAAATTCACAGGACCCATCATCTGCAGTGGCATATTTGTCATAATTAAGCGCACTTAAATCCATACAACCCAATACTTCACCTACAAACTGACAGGAATTATCATCTACTGTTGCCAGCGAATTATAATTTGTAGCTCTTGGGTCTGTGCATCCAAAGAAACTGTAGGTGCAGGCATAATCCTTAGTGGCTTCAGGGTCATAATTGATTGCATTGGTGTCCGTACATCCCAATATATCGATTCCATCAATATATTGCTTTTTATAATACAAGTGATTTGTTTCCAGATTATATAGTATTTCCTCGTCACCATTTGGCCATCTAATAACCACAGAATCAACAGATTCATGTTCTCCTAGACCAAAATGAGCTATACTGGTATTTTGTGAAGCATGACTAGAGCCTCCACTAATTTCCTGGCTCCATATTGAATTATTTTTATAGACATACACAGTGCTTCCATAAGCATCTCTGTTACTGGTGGTGCCTTCCAGCTTCAATTGGATCCAGTGATTCCCTACTGGGTTATTATTTTGGTAAAATAGCATGTTCCCAGGCTCACCTATGACTTTGCCCAGCTTAACAATTGCTATGTCCAAATCGCCATCATGATCATAGTCACTATAGACAGCACCACGGCAAATTTGATCATTTGATAGGTTTTGATTGTCTGAAACATCGGTAAATGTTAAATCTCCATTGTTGCGATAGAGTTTGTTCGGATCAGATTCTGAGGTTTCTATAAAATGAGAGGCAGGAATAAACCCGTTTGATACAAATAAATCTTCATACCCGTCCAGGTCATAATCTAAAAACAGAGCCCCCCAGCCTGTGGTAAATAATGTGCCTGCATACGTGTTTTCCACACCAGCTGCAGTAGTGATGTCAGTGTAACTGCCGTTTGCATTATTGTGATATAAGACATTTCTCCCGATATTGGTCGTATATACGTCCGTATAACCATCATTATCAATATCGCCAAGCCCAATGCCCATTCCATAAATTGCAGCATTTAAGCCGGATGCAACAGATTTGTCATTGAATTGTTCAGGGAATTGGTTTTGTAAATAAACATTAGGAACAATAAACTCCCCAAAGTCATTGGCAATATAAATATCCGTCTTGCCATCTTTGTTTTCATCAAATGAGGTAACCGCCACACCGCACCCTTCATCAGAAGCTAGAAATGAGGCTCCCACTTCCTCAAATTTGTTATAGCCTGTATTAATGTAAAGAAAATTAGGATAGCATTTGTGTCCAAACCCATCATCGAATGTGATATTTTCTTCAATATAATTGATAACATATATGTCTAGTAAACCATCCTGATTAAAATCGAGCATAGTAGCGCCTAGTGACCATGATTCATGTATGATACCTGCTGATTCAGAGATGTTTCTAAAAGTTCCGTCACCATTATTGAGATAGAGAATATTTGGGTTATGTATGTCCGTTGCAATAAAAATATCTCTAAAGCCATCATTGTTGATGTCCCCGGTAACCACTGCCTGAGTTTTGAAATAATTTGAGTTGTTTAGTCCTGCGTCAATTGTTACATCCTTAAATGTACCGTCTCCCTGGTTTTTAAACAATCTGTCCTGAACTGCACCTCCTATAACGATTAAATCTTCATGTCCATCATTGTCATAATCAAAGAATGCCAGTCCTCCTCCGATTAGATTGAAGGATATAGTGAGATGATAAAGGCCAATACTCCTTGATACTTCATTAAATGATTGTGAATGAGCTTTTAGGTAGAATAAAATTTGGGATATAAGTATAAATGGAAATAATATTCTAGAATATTTCGAAATCATCCTGAGGCTAGTTTATTGTACTTTTTTTATATCATTAAATTTAGTTCATTCTCTTTTATTTTATTGGGAGAATTACTTATGTTTGATAAAACAAACAAGATTTTTACTAAATTAAAGTGCGGTAATATGAAAAGATTTCTACTATTATTTACTCTTTCAATTGTAATCTTCTGGGGTTGTGTGGATGACTACCAAGAGGCAAATCCAGCAACTTTATTAGATGCTCCTGCTGTGCACAGACTGTCACTTTCTGACTCTCTTATTACAGATACTGAAACCACGACGTTAAGTATTTTTGTTGTAGATGCACCAGCAGGTCTTGACTCGGTTGGAGTCAACGATGTTACTCCGGACGGTGATCCTGTAGGCGGTACATTCAGTATTACATCTAACTTTGCTGGCCTTACAGAGGGTACAGTTGATGTAACTTATCAGCCAGCTGCGAATTACAGCGGAGTTGTTGTTTTACAGGCTCAGGTATTCGATGGACAAGTAGACGAAGATGGAGAAAGTGCAGCCAAAAGTTCTGTGCTGCAAACTATCGAGCTTGATGTCATCTGTGGTACCATCGCTGGAGAATATAATGTGAATGGTGAGATAATCAGAGATGATTTTGGTTCTGGACCTTATTCAGGAGAAGACATTTTAAGTTTGGTTGATTGTACTGTGACCACAGCATATGCCGTTACTGACATAACTGGTGGGCTTTATACTGGTTCTTACGCTGATGCATATGGAACGGATGCTGCCGGAGCTGTTTTGAATATTGATTTCACAACTGGTGAGGTAACTTGGTCAGGAGTTAGTGATCAGTTTGGTGGAGAAATCATTCAGGACCCTACCCAGCCAGCAAGTAATTATGATTCAGGTTCAGGAGAGATTACTGTTTACTGGATGGCTACAGCATGGGGTGAACAGGGTATCACAACCTACTCAATGCAATAGAAAATATCAAAGTAAAAAAAGTAAGGGTGACTCAGCGAAAGGGTCACCCTTATTTATTTTATAATGACCCTCATCATTATAATTGATCAAAGAAATTTAAGATCCTGTGAAGTCCGGATTCTGTTTTATGGGAAACCTTGTTTTTATTAGCAAAGTCAATTACATCATTTGAATGACTTTTAAATATTGCATAAAACTCCCTTTTCTTTTTTGGAAGTTCCTGGTAAAAACCGTCGATTATGACATAGAACTTTTCCTTCTTAATTATCTTGTCATTCCTCGTACCCATGTCAATGGCCATCACATAGGTAGATTCTTTTAAATAGGTGTATGGACGAGCTACAAGTATTATGTTTTTATTAGGGAACCTGGCAATTTCACGAAATATTCCATCTAAGTTATCATTTTCAGAGGACCTGAATTGTCTGATATTTAAATAGGTATATTCCTCACCTGGGTTAGGGGCAATTTTGAAGCTACTCAAAAATGTGCTTGGACAAATCTTAATATCATCATCAGTCTTAATTTCCAGCCAATTGTTAAAAAGATCGTATTTGATGGGTACATTCTTAGCAATTTGCTCATTTATTAGTGTTACTTCTCCTGGCTTCCAGTTATCATATAAAAAATAAGTGCCATCCGTCTTGGGTGGTCGAAGGGGCAGTTCCAGAACATTTCCAGGACTTACCTGGTTGTCTACGACAGAAACTTCTGATAACGACTGGCCTGATATTGCACTGGAAAATACTGTAAATACTAAGATTATGTATGGTTTTTTCATGGTCACTTGTATTATTGATTGACAGAAATTTTGAGAATTAGTCGCAAATTACTTTTAATAACAAACAAATTAATTGAAACCCTTTAGGAATGAAGATAAAATTAGTATCAACAATCATAAAGTTGTATGTCTGACTTCAATGGATAAGGTTTTAAAAGTAAAAAGAGGACAATTTCCGATAAAATATTAATAATTTTGATGCTAATCCAAAAGTAAAATTGCTACCAAAATGAACATCATTAAATCTACTAAATTGCTACTTTCAACTGGTATTGTTCTGATAACGGTTGGGTTTTTAATTATTATTCAAAACGGTTCAGGAAACGACTCACTGATTCGTACTAAAGATCTGGGACCTACAGAGTTAAATAAACGAGACAGACCAGACCTTGCAGCACAGCAGATATTTGATATGACCAAAGACCCTGCACTTGGATACCCCCCAATAGCAAGGTCAGTTGATGCTTTCAAAGAAATTAAAAAGAATTTTAAAGCAAAACGTGCCATAGACGGTGTGGTATGGCAACAAAGAGGCCCTGCAAATATAGGAGGACGAACACGAGCAATAATGTTTGATCCCAATGACCCAGAAGCTAAAAAAGTATGGGCTGGTGCTATAGGAGGTGGACTTTGGTACAATAATGATATCACAGACCCTCATTCTTCATGGATTTCTGTGGATGATTTTATGGCCACTTTGGCCATTAGCCACATTACCTATGATCCAACAGATTTAAATACATATTACTTAGCGACAGGTCAGGGATATACATCGGATATTAGAGGAGCCGGAATATGGAAGTCTACTGATGCCGGAGCAACCTGGGTTCAATTGGAAAGTACCAACAAAGGAGTAGATTTCTACTATGTATTACGAGTGGGGGTCACATCTAATGGAACTTTATTGGCAGCTACAAGAACAGGTTTATTCAGAAGCACAGATGGAGGAGAAAACTGGGAAGATGTAATAACCGTCAGAATGGACGACCTTGAAATTTCAGACACCAAATTGTACGCAACCAGTAGAATTGGTGGTACTGTATATGTTTCGGAAGATGATGGTGTAACCTGGGATGATATTACCCCTGAATCAGGAGGGGAAAGAATTGAAATTGGAATCGCACCATCAAATAGTGACGTTGTTTACGCTATAGCAGATGGTGGTTCTGGTAGCACGGATGTGGAATGGATGTTCAGAACAACGGATGGTGGCGAAACATGGACAGCTATGGAAATCCCTAATTATCTTGACCAAAGTTGTACAACAAGTGGTGACCACTTTACAAGAGGACAAGCATGGTTTGACCTTTCTATCTGGGTGAGCCCACTTGATGAAGATATGGTAATTGTTGGTGGGATCGACCTTCATAGAAGTAAAGACGGAGGACAAACCTGGGAACCAATTTCGTATTGGACTGGTGTAGATTGTGCTGAATATGTTCACGCTGACCAACATACTGTAGCATATAGGCCTGGCCATCCAGGAGCTGCATTGTTTGGCCATGATGGTGGAGTGTCTTATTCTGAGAATTTGGATTCAGATGGGCTTCCTGAATTTGAGGACAGAAATAAAAACTATGTGACTGCCCTTTTTTATTCATGTGCAGCTCAGAATGAAATTCAATCTAATATCTTTCTGGCTGGTGCCCAGGATAACGGTACACAGAGGTTCACACAATTTGGCCTTAACAATACCAGAGAAGCTACAGGGGGTGATGGAGCATTTGTTTTTATTGATCAAAATGAGCCAAATATTCAAATTTCGTCCTATATCAGAAATACTTATCAGATTTCGGTAGATGGAGGACTATCTTTCCAGGATTTTTCAAGTGGCAATGATGGTTCCTTCATTAACCCAGCTGACTATGATGACAATGCTAACATATTATATGCAGCTTCAGGAAGTGGCACTTTCAATGTTTATTCAGGAATAAGTAGTGAAGGAGCATCCGCAATCACACTTACCAACTTTGACCCGGCAGGATTGTCAGGTAATCTTACTGCTCTTAAAGTGTCGCCACATACTGATAGTGTCCTGTTTGTAGGAAATTCTAATGGCGAAGTTTACAAGATTACCGATGCTGCAAGTAACCCTCAGGCAACATCAATTGGATCTTCAAGTTTTCCAGGAGGGTCATCAGTATCTAGTGTGGAAGTTGGAGCAAACGACGATGAAATCTTGGTGACATTTAGCAATTATGGTGTTCAATCAGTTTGGTATACTGCAGATGGTGGCGAAAATTGGTCGGCCATCGAAGGTTCACTTCCTGATATTCCGGTAAACTGGGCACTATTCAATCCTTCTAATTATAAGCAAGTATTGCTGGCGACAGAACTTGGTGTCTGGTCAAGCAACGATATCAGTGCGGCAGATCCTAATTGGGAACCTACTAATGAAGGTCTGGCAAATGTAAAATGTACCATGTTGCAGTATCGTGATAGTGACCAAATGGTGGTTGTTTCTACTTTTGGTAGAGGGTTATTTACTACTGATGTATTTGCCACTACTTCACATGCCAATTTTGATACAAGGCAAAGAGTTACTTATGTTGGAACTCCAGTGACATTTGCTGATTATTCCAATCTGCCAAATGGAGATTGGTCCTGGGATTTTGGAGATGGTAATACTTCTGTAGATCAGAACCCTTCTCATACCTATACAGCACCAGGGAAATATACAGTAAGTCTGTCTATCAATTCTTCTGCCGATACCGAAAGTAAAACAGACTTTATCACAGTGATGCCTGTTAGGGGAGATGAATACGCTGCTGCAGATGGAGGAGATTTTGAAGCGGATTCCGAGGATTTTGCAGCAATAGCACTAGAGGGACCACAAAACCTTTGGGAAAGAGGGGTGCCAGGAAACACACTAACCGAAGTAGCTTCGGGGACCAGTGCCTGGAAAACCTTGCTTAACTCAAATATTCAAGGAGGGGCTGACAGAGTTTCCGCGCTTTATACGCCAAAGTTTCAGCTTGCTAGCGATGTAATTTACTTGCTAGGTTTTGATAGAAGCATGGAGGCAGGTAATTGCTATGGACCTCTGGGAGTGAAAGTAGAATATACATTAGATAATGGACTAACATGGTCAACCTTGGG
The DNA here is from genome assembly GCA_965243755.1 of Cyclobacteriaceae bacterium. Taxonomy (GTDB): domain Bacteria; phylum Bacteroidota; class Bacteroidia; order Cytophagales; family Cyclobacteriaceae; genus JANSWY01. The sequence continues at coordinate 1,786,376 of CBDEVW010000003.1, read as the reverse complement.
AGACCCATTGCCTGTACTTGGGTCTAATAATTGGTATGATGCCAGTGAAAGGGTAGACTGTACTTTAATAAATGATGTATTTGATGACCGAACTGGTTGGGCGTTGAGTACAGATGGATTAGTTAGGTCAGAGTACGATATTTCTTTTCTTGCTGGTAACGAAGTTGCATTTAGAGTTTTGGCTTCAGTTTCAAATCAATTTAATGAAACAGCTTATGATTTTGATGGTGTATTAATTGATGATTTTGAGATTGTTAAAAACCCTCTGCCAAGAGCGGCATTTTCAGTGGGAGCGAGCAATGTAAACTATGCTGGTGATGATATACAATTTACATATCTTTCTTATGATCCGGAATTGATTACATGGGACTTTGGTGATGGCAATACCTCTAATGAGTTAAATCCAGTTCACTCGTATGAATCGCAGGGAGATTATACAATCACTTTGACTGTTTCTACTGCGGCAGGTGACCCAATTGATGTAAGCACTTCAAATATATCAATCTTACCATATCAGAGTGGAAGCTATGGCCTTGCTGATGGTGGAAACTTTGAAGTAAACCAGACTAATTTCGCTGCAGATAATATCACCGGAACCGGATGGGAACTGGGTCAATCTGAAATCGAAGGAAAGAGTGGAACCGCTTCTGGTGACTTTGCATGGGTAACTGGAATAAATGATACCACCTACGAGGATTTGTCTCGTGCTTACCTGTATACTCCTAAGTTTGATTTCTCAATATTGGGCGAGTACCGAATTGATTTTAAAGCGAATTATCAGTTTGAAGAAAACTGGGATGGTTTTATAGTGGAGTATTCTACTGATGGTGATACATGGATAAAACTCAACGACAGACAAGAAGAAGGATGGTACAATAGTATTAGTGATCCGGCCTCAATTTTTGGTGAAAGCGTTCCGATTTTTAGTGGGAACACCAATAATAACTTTGAGTCTTATGGTACCGATGTGTCATTTTTAAGTGGAGAGAAAGAAGTTTCGTTTAGAATTATGTTCCAAACAGATTGGGCTTCTGTTGATGTCGGTATGGCATTAGATGATTTCGAGTTTACAGCGCCTGAAGGTGGAGCCGTTACAGCAGATTTCACTGTTGAGGATGGTGGATGTGTGAATAATTTCAGAGAATTTACCAGCACATCGACAGGAGGAATTGTTGCAGCAAGTTGGGATTTTGGGGCAAATGCAGAACCAGCAACAGCTGAAGGATTAGGTCCTCACAATGTAAAATATACAGCAGCAGGATTGAGTACTGTCACCCTTACATTGACAGATGTAGATGGAAATGAAATAGTAGAAACAAAAACAGATTTCATTCAAACCGGAGAAGTGCATACTCCTTCTTTTACAACCCAGGCAGCTGCCGGAGGAGGTTTCTTATTAACTGCCACGGCAGGGGATGCTTATCAATGGTACCTTGATGATGTAGCGATTGATGGCGCTACTTCCCAAACTTATGAAACCACGCAAGCTGGAGAATATTCAGTTAGGGTTACAGTTAATGGATGTGCTCAATTATCCTTGTCAAATATCGTTACTGATTCTGATGGACCTTTAAATTCAGCATTTTCAGTTTATCCAGTGCCTTCTAATGATGTAATCAACTTTACGCTTGATAGTCAGTACAATGGACCTGTTGAAGTAAGTATCTTCAGTATTTCTGGAGAAGAATTAATGAAATCAACGGTCAATAAGTCATCATTTGAATTTGATGAAACGATCAGCATTAGAGACCTGGGACAAGGAATGTTCTTCCTGAAAATTAAGGCAGGAAATGAATTTACTAAGAGGTTCATTAAAAATTAATGGGATGTCAAAAATTTGTAACCTAATATATGTGTTCATAGTCATTGGCCTGATAGCATGTAAAGGTCAAAGTGTAAACGAAACTTCTGAAATTACTGATGAACAAGAAGCGGTGATAGCAAAGCATATAGGGAATGATGATATATTATACTTCCCAAATAGTTCGAAGCAACTAATGTTATGCTTGCAAAACCCTAAATATAATGTTGCAAACCCAAGGCAAACTCGGAGATATCTTGTTCTTGAATTAAGTAGTAATAATGTTCTTCACAAAGGGAGCATTGAATCGGGAGAGATAAAATGGTATGATGAAAACCGGCTTGAAATTTTTAATGAACCCGGAACAATGCCGAAAGAAATGTCAAAAGATGACTTTACAGTAATCTATGATGTTAAAACTAAAGAACAAATAGAAAAGAAAGATCTGCAATAGATCTCAGTAGGCAGCCTGGTAACAGGCTGCCTACTTTAAATAATTATTCACATAGTCCTCTATTCCTTCCTCAAGACTTCTGAAAGATATCGGATAGCCAATTGAAGCTAACTTTTCCAAGTTCGCTTCAGTATGATATTGATAATTGGAACGTATTTCTTCCGGAGTATCAATAAAAGTTATTCTGGCTGGCAAATTCAATGTATTAAAAATGGCTTTAGATAAATCAAGAAAGGATCTGGCATTACCCGTTCCCAGATTATAGATTCCAGAGTCTTTCCTGTGATGCATTAGCCAGACACAAACATCAACCACATCTTTGACATAAATAAAATCTCTACGCTGCTCTCCATCTTTGTAATCTCTGTGGTGAGATTTGAATAATCTTAATTCTCCCTCTGCTTTAATTTGATTATAGGCATGTAGAACAACAGAAGACATCCTTCCTTTGTGATACTCATTGGGCCCATATACATTGAAAAATTTCAAACCTGCCCAAAAAAATGGTTTCTTTTCTTGTGAGATTGCCCATTGATCAAAGTTGTGCTTAGAGATGGCATATTGGTTCAGTGGTTTGAGAAGAGGTAGTACAGACTCGTCATCATCGAATCCAAATTCGCCATTTCCATAAGTTGCGGCAGAAGAAGCATAGATAAATGGTATTTGATAGGCAACACATCGTTCCCATAGCTGTTTTGTATAGTTGGTGTTGAGTGAAGCCAAAATTGATTCATCCGTTTCCATGGTATCTGTTCTGGCTCCAAAATGAAATATAAACTCAACCAGTTCATAGTTTTGATCCAGCCATTCAAAGAAAACAGTTCTATCGACCCGCTCCTGTATGTTTGCCTTTTCCAGATTTCTTTCCTTATCAGGATTCCCAAACTTATCTACTGCAATGATGTAATTAAAATTCTCTTCATTCAGTTTCTTAATCATCCAGCTCCCTATGAAGCCTGCAGCACCTGTTACTACAATCATTGTTGTTCAATAAGATTTTTAAATTCGTCCCGCAACAAACCTATATTTGTTACTATCTATCACAGGTTCGAATATAAAGATGTCCCATTAACTATTTACTTCTGAATGAAATATTTTATAGTAGCAGGTGAGCGATCAGGTGATTTGCATGGGAGTAAATTAATCGCCGCACTCAAATCCATGGATAAAGGAGCTGAAATCAAATGCTGGGGTGGCGAATTAATGGAAAGGGAAGGGGCTGATTTATTAATGCACTATCGAGACCTGGCTTTTATGGGGGTTATGGAAGTCATAAAGAACCTAAATTTGATAAGGAAACTCTTTAGGCAGTGCAAAAACGATATTGCTTTGTTTAGCCCAGACGTACTGATCTTAATAGACTACCCGGGTTTCAATTTAAGACTAGCCAAATACGGATCGCAACGAGGCATAAAAGTCTGTTACTACATTCCCCCAAAAGTATGGGCCTGGAATACCGGAAGAATTGAAAAGCTCAGAAATTATACTCACAGTATATATTGCATCTTACCGTTTGAAGTTGATTTCTATAATAGATTTGAAGTAACCGCCAAGTATGTAGGAAACCCTTTAGTTGAAAGGATTAATGACTATTCTTATGATGAGCAACTAGCGGATAAGTTCAGAAATCACACATGTATTGCATTACTTCCTGGTAGTCGAAAACAGGAGGTACAAGCAATGATTCCAGTCATGTCTACCCTAACAACTAGCTTTCCGAAGGTACATTTCCTGGTTTCTGCTGTATCTAACCTCGCACCTGAATGGTATTCAATATTTCATAACCAGCCCAACGTCTCAATTATCTGGGACAAGACATACGATGTACTAAAGTTATCAAAAGCTGCCATTGTGACTTCAGGAACTGCTACTTTGGAAACAGCCTTACTCAACATACCGCAAATTGTTTGTTACAGAACCAGTTCGCTAACATATCAGGTTGCCAAACGAATACTTAAGATCAAATACATTTCACTGGTAAACCTGATAGCGAATCGTGAAGTAGTGAAGGAATTAATACAGGATGAGTACAACCTCCCAAACTTAATGGAATTTGTAACAGCGGCTATCAATGATGATCAGTGCTTAGAACAAATTAAGAAAGGGTACAAAGAAATTGAAAACAGCATAGGAAAACTAAACGCATCAAAACAGGTAGCTGAGGATATAATCAGTAATAAACATTAATTAGAAATTACTCAAAAAAAAGACCGGATCATAAACTGAACCGGTCTTCTTGAGTTCAATCTTTTATCCTAAGCAGCTCTTAGTTTGTTGAACTTGGATTTCTCAAACTTTTGCTCAGCATATGCTTTGGTAATAGAGAACTCTTTGATGCTTGGGTCCGAAGGAAGTTCAAACATCGCATCGGTCATAATAGCTTCACAGATTGATCGTAAACCTCTGGCTCCAAGTTTAAAAGCAACAGCTTTGTCTACGATGTAGTCAAGTGCACCTTTAGTAAACTCTAATTTAACATCCTCCATTTTGAAAAGCTTTTCATACTGCTTTACCAGTGCATTCTTAGGGGTAGTAAGAATTAGCTTAAGTGTTTCTCGGCTCAATGGATCCAGGTGAGTTAATACAGGAAGCCTTCCAATTAATTCTGGAATAAGCCCATAACTTTTGAGATCTTGAGCAGTGATGTATTGCAACATATTATCCTTGTCCAGATTGCTGGCTTCCACATCTTCCGACCCTACAAATCCAATTGGCCTTGTGTTAAGACGATTAGCTATATGTCGCTCAATACCATCAAAAGCACCACCACAAACAAACAAAATGTGCTCAGTGTTAACGGTGATCATTTTTTGGTCCGGATGTTTTCTTCCTCCCTGAGGTGGAACATTTACCGTTGTACCTTCCAAAAGCTTAAGCAGCGCCTGTTGTACTCCTTCACCACTAACATCGCGAGTAATAGATGGATTGTCAGATTTGCGAGCGATCTTGTCAATCTCATCTATATAAACAATACCCCTCTCTGCTGCTTCTACATCGTAGTTTGCGGCCTGTAATAAGCGGGTAAGAATACTTTCTACATCCTCTCCAACATATCCTGCTTCCGTTAATACGGTAGCATCCGCAATACAAAATGGTACCTGCAGTATTTTTGCTAATGTTCTGGCCAGATAGGTTTTACCTGTTCCTGTTTGTCCTACCATTACAATATTGGATTTTTCAATCACAACATCTTCAGCAGAGGTCTCTTGCATCAGCCTCTTGTAATGGTTGTACACGGCAACTGAGATATATTTCTTGGCTTCATCCTGCCCTACCACAAACTCATCAAGATGGAGTTTCATGTCCGCAGGTTTGATTAAGTTAAATTTAGGAGAAGTTGAACTTGTTTTGGTTTTCAATTCCTCATTTAAAATTTGTTGCGCCTGTGAAATACACTTGTCGCAAATGTGGGCATGTATACCCGAGATCATCAGGTCTACATCTTTTTTATTCCTTCCACAAAAAGAACAGGTTACTTGTGCCATTTAATTTCTGTTTAAAACCTCATCAATGAGGCCATATTCCTTAGCTTCACTTGCCCTCATCCAATAGTCCCTGTCAGAATCTTGTTCGATCTGCTCAAATGATTTTCCGGAGTGCTTTGCTAATATTTCGTATAAATCTTTTCTTAATTCCTGCATCTGCTTCAGGGTAATTTCCATATCCCTCGATTGTCCTTGCATACCACCACTTGGCTGATGGATCATAATTCTGGAATGCGGAAGTGCAGATCGCTTATTTTCAGCTCCACCTGCAAGTAAAACTGCTCCCATAGATGCTGCCATCCCTGTACAGATGGTAGCGACATCCGGTGCTACGTATTGCATAGTGTCGTACATGCCCAATCCGGCATAAACCGATCCTCCTGGACTATTGATGTACAATAAAATATCTTTTTTGGGATCAACTGACTCCAGAAACAAAAGTTGAGCAGTGATGATGTTTGCGATACCTTCTTCCACTTGCATGCCCAGGAATATAATCCTGTCCATGATCAACCTGGAAAATACATCAATCTCTCTGAAATTTGTAGGACGCTCTTCAATAACAGCTCTGGTCATGTTTTCAACCTGTGTTACATAGCTGTCAAATGTGGTGCCGCTGATTCCCTGACCTTTAACAGAAAATTTTCTAAACTCTTCTTTATTGATCATTATTTAATTTGCTGAATGTTACAAAAATAAAAAAAGTCCTTATAAAAGGACTTCAATATAACTTTATTTGACCAAAGTAGGTTTCATCAATTCCGGAAATTTACCCATTGATAAATTATAATTTCCTGAATTCATCAAGACTCACCTCTTTTTCCTTACTCGTGATGTTTTCTTTCACAAATTGCAATACTTTCTCTGTTTGCACCTGATTGTGAACTTTCATGTAATTATCTCCATTCTCGCCTTTCAGGTAGTTGTCAGCAAATGCATCCATGCTGCTTTCAAACTGGTCACCAACCATACCAGATTGAGCAAACTGCATTCTTATTTGATTTTTAGCAGCTTCCACCACATCCTGATGTTCAATTTTGATGTCCTGATCTTTAATGATTTTATTCTTGATCAATGACCACATCAATTCATCAGCGTAGTGTTTGTATTCCTGCGTTAATGCCTCTTCAGTTAATCCCTCATTGGTTCGCATCAACCATTTTTTAAGAAATTCATCAGGAAGATTGATTTTGGCCTTTTCGATTAATTTCTCACGTATTTTTTGATTGAATAAAAACTCTGCCTCTCTGTTATAATTTTCAGAAACAATGTCTTTTATTTTATCCCTGAAAGCAGCCTCATCAGCTACCTCTTCATTTGGAAATGTTTTCTTAAAGAGATCCTCATTTACTTCAGCAGGAACAACCCGATTGACTTTGTTCAATACAAATTCAAACTTGGCCTTAGATAACTCCTCTAGATTCTCTTGTTCACCTAGCAAGGTGATAAAGTACTGCTCATCATCAAAATGCTTCCCTTCTACCGCCAAAACATCTCCTGATTTGGCACCAATAAATTTTTTCCTTGGCGTTTTCTTCAGTTTGTCAAGTTCAATCAGGGCGTCAACTTCAACATCCCCTGTTTTAAGCTTGCCAAAAACAGAATCACCTTCCTCTACTGTATCTGGGTTGATGGACTCTCCAAACTGATTCCTTAAATTATCTACAGTCTCATCGATAACCGAATCATCTACCTTAATGAGATGCTTATCTACTTTTACCTTTTTATCAACAGTAAGCTCGAATTCTTCCGCGAACCCTATGTTGTATTCAAACTCGAAATCTTTTTGGGTATCCCAATCGATCGCACCGGCCTTTTCTGTATTAGGGATGGGCTCGCCAAGAATATGTAAATCACTCTCTCTCAGATAATCAGACAATTTATGAGACAACATGTGATTGATCTCATCTACAAGAATTGACTTCCCATACATTTTTTTGATCATCCCTGCAGGCACCTTTCCAGGTCGAAAACCTTTGATATTTGCCTTTTTACTGTAATCCTTGATTTTTTCCTCTACGCTATTTTGATAATCATCTTCGTTTAGCGTAATTTTAATTAAGGCCTCAGTGTCGTTGATTTTGTCTAATAAGATTTCCAATGTTATTAATGTTTACTTATTTAAATGAAAAACCCTCTCAACCATTTAGTACAGCTAAGAGGGTTCATTTTATGTGCGGATGGAGGGACTCGAACCCCCATGCCTCGCGGCGCTAGATCCTAAGTCTAGTGCGTCTACCAATTTCGCCACATCCGCTGGTCGAAAAATGGAAGTGCAAATTTAAATATTAATTTTGTTCAAGAGCAAGCGCGAACGAAATTTTTTTGAGAATAATTTTTTAGATGATAGCAGTAGATTTAGAAGAAGAGAAGAAAGAAATAATTAGGAGGTACCGTAAACTGCTAAGAAAAGCAAAACCTCTCCTCAAAGACGGGGATGCCAAGATGATAAAAAAGGCGTTCAACACCTCATTGGAAGCTCATAAGGACATGAGGAGAAAGTCTGGGGAACCTTACATCTACCATCCACTTGAAGTAGCTCAAATCTGTGTCGATGAGATTGGATTAGGTCCAACAAGCATTATTTCTGCTTTACTACATGATGTAGTGGAAGATACCGATATGGAAATCTCAGACATTGAAAGAATGTTTGGAAAAAAAGTAGCTAAAATTATTGATGGGCTTACCAAAATTTCTGGAGTGTTCGAGGAGGGAAGTTCCCAACAAGCAGAAAACTTCCGGAAAATGCTACTTACACTCTCTGAGGATGTAAGGGTGATACTTGTCAAATTGGCGGACAGATTACACAATATGAGGACACTGGCCAGTATGCCTCGCCACAAACAACTGAAGATAGCCAGCGAAACAATCTACATTTATGCTCCGCTGGCCCATAGACTTGGTTTATACGCAATTAAAAGTGAACTGGAAGACTTGTACCTTAAGTACACTGATAGAGAGACATACAATTCCATTGCCCAGAAAATCAATGAATCTAAGGTATCTAGAAATAAATTTATTAGGCAGTTTATAAAACCACTCCAAAATGAAATAACCAAAACCGGACTAAACGTTGAGATCAAAGGAAGACCAAAATCCATTCATTCCATATGGAACAAAATGAAAAAACAAAATGTCTCCTTTGAGGAAGTTTATGATTTGTTTGCCATCAGAATTATAATTGATACTGACCTGGAGCAGGAGAAGGCAGCATGCTGGCAGGTATATTCCATTGTGACAGATTTTTATCAGCCAAATCCGGATAGACTCAGAGATTGGGTAAGCACACCAAGGTCGAATGGATATGAATCTCTTCACACTACTGTAATGAGTAATACAGGGCAGTGGGTAGAGGTCCAAATAAGGACCGTAAGAATGGATGAAATAGCGGAGAAAGGATATGCGGCACACTGGAAATACAAAGAAAACACAAGTAGTGAAAGTGGCCTTGAGCAGTGGATCATGAAAGTGCGGGAAATTCTCGAACAGAATGATTCCTCCGCAATAGAATTTGTAGATGACTTTAGGTCCAATCTTTTCCAGGAGGAAGTATTTGTTTTTACCCCTAAAGGTGATCTGAAAACACTCCCATATGGTGCAACTGCCCTCGATTTCGCTTTTGATATTCATACAGAAATAGGGGCTCATTGCCTGGGAGCCAAAGTAAACCAAAAACTGGTGCCGCTCAATTATAAATTGAAAAATGGTGACCAGGTCGAAATACTAACTTCCAAGAAGCAAAAGCCAAATGAAGATTGGTTAAAGTATGTTGTTAGCTCAAAAGCCAAGTCAAGCATAAAGGATGCCCTAAAAGAAGAAAAAAGAGATGCTGCTACAGATGGGAAAGAAATAATCACCAGAAAACTGGGACAACTTAAGTTAAAACTCACTACCAAAATATTGGATCAACTGGTTGAATATTTCGGCACAAAAACTCCACTTGAACTATTTTATCGGGTAGGAAAAGGAAAAATTAACCCGTCTGAAATTAAGAAATTCCATGATCATTATAATCAGGACGTTAAAAAGACAAGACGGGTATCAGATCCGGAAGGATTTAAAGGGGAGATTAAGAAAGTAAGAAAAAAAGATCAGGACCTTTTGTTGATTGGTGAGGACATGGATGTGGTAGAGTACAAATTTGCCAAATGCTGTAACCCGATTCCCGGTGATGATGTGTTTGGATTTGTTACTGTAAATGAAGGAATTAAAATTCACAGAACATCTTGCCCAAATGCGGTGGAACTACTCTCAAATTATGGATATCGGGTGATTAAAGCCAAGTGGACCTCATCGCAGGATCGATCCTTCCTTGCAGGACTCAAAGTAATAGGTACCGATAGAATAGGAATGATCAATGACATATCAAATGTAATTAGTTCTGAACTCAAGGTGAACATGAGATCTCTGAGTATCGATACCGAAGGGGGAATTTTTGAAGGTGAAATTCATGTTTACATTGAAGATACCGAACACTTGGAGACATTGATTGACAATCTTCTCAAAATAGACGGTATAGTTAACATAAATCGATTCACCTAAATCAATGCACCCAATACCATGTCGAAATGGTGATTAGATGTATATTTGCACGGCTTTAGAAAATTATGGCACTAAACGAAGAAATATTTGAGCAGGTAAAAAAGATATTCACTGCATATCTAGAAAAAAAGGGATTAAGGAAAACCCCTGAGAGATACGCCATACTGGAAGAAATATATAGTAGAGATGGACATTTCGATGTAGAGTCTCTTTATATAAGTATGAAGAATAAAAACTACAGAGTAAGCCGCGCTACTGTTTACAACTCTCTGGACCTCCTAATGGAGTGTGACCTGGTAAGTAAGCATCAATTTGGTCAAAACCTGGCTCAGTACGAAAAGTCATACGGATATAAACAACACGATCATCTGATCTGTACAGAATGTCACAAGGTAGTTGAATTCTGTGACCCAAGAATCCAAAATATTCAGAATACAGTAGGTGAATTATTACAATACAACGTGGTGCACCATTCTTTAATACTGTATGCTGATTGTCTAAAAGAAAATTGTGAGCATAAATTGGCGGAAGCCTCCAAGTCATGAACTATTCAAGCGAAACTGTAGACAGTATCTTCGAACTTAAGTTTACTGGTGATTTAATTGGAGAAAACAATGGCCCTGAAGTGATTGAAAAAATAAATGATGTCATTAATCAGGGAGTCACCAAAGCAATTGTGGACATTGAAGATGTTAGATACATTAATAGTAGTGGGATTGGAGTGTTAATTACAATTCTGACAAAGTTCAGAAATAAAGGTGGAGAAATAGTACTGGTGAATCCATCAGAGCATGTAAAAAAACTATTGATCATCACAAAATTACAAGCAATTTTCACAATCGTAGATTCTAAGGAACAAGCAAAAGAAAAATTAAGTAACTGATGGCAGTTGATGTATTATTGGGTCTCCAATGGGGAGACGAAGGGAAAGGAAAGGTAGTCGACTTTCTGGCAAGAAAATATGATTTGGTAGCAAGGTTCCAGGGAGGGCCAAATGCCGGACACACCCTGGAGTTTGAAGGGATAAAACACGTATTGCATCAGGTACCTTCTGGAATATTTCATCCAGGCATTAAGAATATAGTAGGAAACGG
>CBDEVW010000003.1:0-1770000 GCA_965243755.1 Cyclobacteriaceae bacterium | reverse complement strand
GATATGAACGATGGGGTGACGGAGTAGTGAAAGTCACGCGCACAGACGGAATTGTGCGTTGAAGCGTGTAGGTATTAGCGATGTAGGCAAATCCGCATTGCTAGCTGAACGTGATAGTACTGCAATACTACGGTAGCGCAGATAGTTGACCTAATCAGACTTCCAAGAAAAACCTCTAAGTATATTGTATTGGTACCCGTACCGTAAACCGACACAGGTAGTCAAGGAGAGAATCCTGAGGTGCTCGAGTGATTCATGGCTAAGGAACTAGGCAAAATGGCCCTGTAACTTCGGGAGAAGGGGCGCCACTTTCGGGTGGCCGCAGTGAAAAGACCCAGGCGACTGTTTAGCAAAAACACATGGCTTTGCGAAATCGAAAGATGAAGTATAAGGCCTGACACCTGCCCGGTGCTGGAAGGTTAAGGGGGGGAGTTATCTTCGGAGAAGCTCTGAACTGAAGCCCCAGTAAACGGCGGCCGTAACTATAACGGTCCTAAGGTAGCGAAATTCCTTGTCGGGTAAGTTCCGACCTGCACGAATGGTGCAACGATCTGGGTACTGTCTCGGCCATGAGCTCGGTGAAATTGTAGTCGCGGTGAAGATGCCGCGTACCCGCAACGGGACGGAAAGACCCCATGAACCTTTACTACAGCTTAACATTGGTATTGGGTAAATGATGTGTAGGATAGGTGGGAGACTATGAAGCAGTGTCGCCAGGCATTGTGGAGTCGTTGTTGAAATACCACCCTTTATTTGCTTGATGCCTAATCTGTGAAACAGAGACAGTGTTTGGTGGGTAGTTTGACTGGGGTGGTCGCCTCCAAAAGAGTAACGGAGGCTTTCAAAGGTACCCTCAGCACGCTTGGTAACCGTGCGCAGAGTGTAATAGCATAAGGGTGCTTGACTGTGAGACCAACAAGTCGAACAGGGTCGAAAGACGGATATAGTGATCCGGTGGTTCCGCATGGAAGGGCCATCGCTCAAAGGATAAAAGGTACTCTGGGGATAACAGGCTGATCTCCCCCAAGAGCTCACATCGACGGGGAGGTTTGGCACCTCGATGTCGGCTCGTCACATCCTGGGGCTGGAGAAGGTCCCAAGGGTTGGGCTGTTCGCCCATTAAAGTGGCACGCGAGCTGGGTTCAGAACGTCGTGAGACAGTTCGGTCCCTATCTGTTGTGGGCGTAAGAATTTTGAGTGGATCTGACTTTAGTACGAGAGGACCGAGTTGGACCAACCGCTGGTGTACCAGTTGTCTCGCCAGGGGCACTGCTGGGTAGCTATGTTGGGAAGGGATAAGCGCTGAAAGCATCTAAGTGCGAAACCCACCACAAGATGAGAATTCTTTTAAGGGACGTTAAAGACGATGACGTAGATAGGCTGCAGGTGTAAAGTCAGTAATGGCATAGCTGAGCAGTACTAATTACCCGAAAGCTTTTTTGTAACGCAGTCTGAGTGTTTCTTTCACATAACATGTCAAAAGATATTTGACGATGACTAAGCAGTAGTTGTTGTCATATCTACGGTAGTTGACCTACTGTGGATAGAAGATTTTATGGTGATTATTGCGGTGGTGTCCACCTCTTCCCATTCCGAACAGAGAAGTTAAGCCCACCAGCGCTGATGGTACTGCGGTAAAACGTGGGAGAGTAAGTCGTTGCCAGATTATAATTGAACCCTGAAGGATACCCTTCAGGGTTTTTTTGTTTATAAATTACAGAGAGGATCTTATAAAGCGCTTAAGACCTACTCAACGAGTGATACAGGACCTGCTCGTCGTTATCTGATTATAATTTAGTGCTACATACATCCCAGGATCAAGTGTTGAGCTTAAGCGGTTAATTGTACCTGGTCCATTGTCTACATTTTAGCTGCTAAAAATATAGAACACAATTAATTGCCTTATTGAGTGAGGTTTTGATATAGGCTTACGGAAAAATGGTGTTGTTCCGGAAATTAAGTTTGGTTGCGTGAGGGATAGGAGCGATTGTTTGAGCCCGTGGTGGGAAAAGTGGTGGCCGGCGAGTGCGGATAGCCCGACCCGCAGGGGCACGCCCTGAAAATGGCCTAATAAAAGTGAATAGATTTCCATCTGTATTTGTTATTTGTTCGTTTAATGAGCAACATTGTAGCATTGAGAATTAACTAAAATCAATGAAGTTTTTATTTCCTGGGATGTTGTGGGGCTTACTGTTGCTTTCCGTGCCAATTATTGTTCATTTATTTAATTTACGGCGAGCAAAAAAGGTAAAATTCAGTAATGTAAGATTTTTGAATGTAATAAAATCCTCCAGTAGCTCTAAACTAGTCTTGAAGCATTATCTGTCGTTATTATTCAGGTTGTTGTTTGTTGGGTTTCTTGTAATGGGGTTTGCTGTTCCGTATATGGAGTCGAATGAATCTGCTGTTGAGGGGGGCGTAGTTAATACCATCTATTTAGATAATTCCTATAGCAACAGTAATTTGTTTGGAAACGATGTATCTGGGTTTGAAAAGAGCATCACGCTAATTTCTTCATTGGTGGAAGAAAGTGATGATACACAGCGGTTTAGGTTGATCACGAATGAAACTTCGGCATTTGGTCAAAGAACACCACTTGTGAAGGAAAGGTTTTTGGAAAAATTATCTGAGGTGGAATTGACTTCACATGGAATCGGATTTAATTCACTGGTTGATAAGATAAGGCAATTTGATGAGAGAAACATCGTGCACGTATTTTCTGACTTTCAGAGGCGTCAATATGTAAATTTAGAATTGGAGGATTCATTGAATTCGTATGTGCTGGTACCCACCAAATACCTGAGTGAACGCAATGTTTTTGTGGACTCTCTTAATTTGGAAAATGCTTCGTTGGAGAAGGGAAGTCGTAATACTTTGAATGTTTTGTTCAGGAACTCTGGGAATGAAGATGTAAATGACTTGTCAATTAAATTACTGATAAATGAGGCTCAAATATCGTCTAATAGCATTGACCTAAGGGCTAACAGGGGCTTAGGTATTCAAATAGACTTGGGGCAGATTGCTGATAGCCTGAATTTATGTGAGTTGAGTTTTGAGGATTATCCAGTAACTTTTGATAATCGTTTTTTCTTCACTTTAAAGAAAGATGATCCAATTTCTGTTTTGGAGCTTGGTGACCAAAATAACCGAATGTTTTCCTCTTTGTTTGCTTCGGAACTATTTGATTTTACGTTTAATTCTAAGCAAAATATAGACTTTGGTAAACTACAGAATTCAGATCTTGTGATTTTGAATGAACTGGAGCTATCCAATCAAACATTGGTGACAGAGTTACAGAAATTTTTAGGCAATGGAGGATCTGTATTTGTAGTGCCTTCTGGTAAGGAAAGTGCTGCGCAACTTCAAGAACTGATTGGGGCCAGAATAGATTTCGATGATCAGGAAACGCTGAGCATTCAGCAACCCGATGTTTTGAATCCTTTTTTTAAAGACATGTTTGAAGGTGATCCTAGTGATGCGATCATGCCGGTAAGTAGTAGTTTTTTGAAGTGGAATGGTGGTGAAGATTTACTTTCATTTACTAATGGGAGGCCTTATTTATCTGTTTTTAATAGGGGAGGTGGAAAGGTGTTTCTACTTTCAGGCGCTTTGTCTGAAAATGGAAATGATTTTGCCAGAAATGCGATGTTTTTACCTGTTATGTACAATATAGGGTTTGTAAGCGGCAGCCGGTCACCATTCAGGCTCTACCACCGTTTAAGTGATGAGGTATTAAGTATTCCAGTACAACAACAAGGGTTAAATGATCTCTATTCTCTGAGGAAGGATGGTGTAGAGGTGATACCGGAACAACGGATCAACGATGGTGTTCTATATGTTACCCTGAGGAACCTTGAAATAGAGCCAGGATTCTGGGAGTTAGTGTTAAAAGATGAGCTTATAGATGTGATTGCAATCAATCACTCTAAAAGAGAATCTGAAATTGGGCAGTATACGATAAATGATTTGCGAGAGGTTGCTGCCTCATATAAGAACATGTCGGTGTTGGAATTGAAGGAAGGAGATACCTGGTCAGCCAGTTCAGCTAAGAATGAATATGAAAAGAATTTGTGGAAATATAGTTTAATATTGGCATTAGTTTTTTTCTTTGCAGAAGTCCTAACGTTGAGATTCTTATAGATGCAGATTTTACTTAAGTCAGCAACAATTATTGAGCCTACCTCCAGTTTCCATTTAAAACAGAAAGATATATTAGTTTCGGATGGGGTCATCTCTGAAATAGAAGACTCATTGGCATTAAAGTCTGAATCCGGCATGGAAATAGATTTGAGCGGGAGTCATGTATCCATTGGCTGGTTTGATATGAGTGCTCATTTTCAGGATCCTGGGAATGAGCATAAGGAGGACATCCACTCTGGAATTGCCGCTGCTGCGGCTGGAGGGTTTACTGATGTTGCTCTGCTTCCCAATACTTCCCCTACAATTGATTCTAAAAATCAGGTTGAGTACCTGCTTTCTAAGTGTAGTCATTCTCCTGTGAAGTTGAGGCCTATTGTAGCTATTACCAGAGGTTGTGAGGGAGCGGAACTCACGGAAATGATTGATTTGTATGAGGCAGGGGCGGTGGCATTTTCTGATGGGATAGCGCCAGTTTCAAATACAGATATTCTGCTCAAAACACTTCAATATCTACAACGGTTTAATGGGCTTCTAATCAACAGGCCCGAAGACGCTCAGTTGAATTTGTTTGGTACTATGCATGAGGGTGTTGTCAGTACAACGCTTGGATTGAAAGGAATGCCTTCAATTGCTGAGACGATAATGATTCAGCGAGATCTAAAAATTCTGGAGTACACGGGAGGAAAGATTCACTTTTCTAATTTGTCGTGTGCAGAATCTGTCGATTTAATCAAAGCGGCAAAAGCTAAGGGGTTGTCAGTGTCTTGTGATGTTGCTGCACATCAACTGGTATTTGATGAACATAATATTGAAGCATACAATTCTAATTATAAAGTTAATCCACCGTTTCGGTTGGAGCAGGATCGAATGGCTTTGATTGAGGGTATTAAGAATGGTGTTATTGATGCAGTTGTTTCTTCACATCAGCCACATGATCCTGAGTGCAAAGAACTTGAATTTGATTTGGCTGACTTTGGTGTTACAGGTTTGCAGACAGTATTTCCAATATTGAATCAATTGAGCAGTGAGATTTCTCTGAGCGATTTAATCACATTAATAACAACAAACCCCAGAAAATTACTTGGATTGGAGATTCCTAAAATTGAAGTTGGCAGAAAGGCTGTTCTAACCATATTTAATCAGGGTATTAAATGGCAGCTGGACCATAAAACCAACCAATCAAAATCGGAAAACTCTCCATTTTTCGGTAGGGAATTACGAGGGAATGCTTTAGGAA
This sequence comes from Cyclobacteriaceae bacterium, assembly GCA_965243755.1. Lineage (GTDB taxonomy): Bacteria > Bacteroidota > Bacteroidia > Cytophagales > Cyclobacteriaceae > JANSWY01. Next base: position 1,764,623 of record CBDEVW010000003.1, on the reverse strand, counting down.
TTATCAATGGGGACAAGTACAAGTTCTCATCTGAGCTAATTTCAAACTCAAATTGATATGAATAGACCTATTGTCAAGGTTGCTGTAAAATATGGATTGATCTGCGGTGTTTTATCTGTTTTTGCTTATTACGTGCAATTAGTAACAGGCATGAATCCGGTGATGAATCTAAACTCATTTTTTATTGACCTGATCATATTTTTTGGATTTATATTTTTTGCTAATAAGGAGTTTAAGGATTATAAAAACAGCGGTTTTTTGCACTTTTGGCAGGGCATGACAATTGGATTGATAATTATTTTCACTTCAGCTGTAATATTTTCTGTGTTTTCGGCTACTTACTATCATGTAAATCCGGAAGTGTTGACAGAATACATCCAAAATGCAGTACAATTTCTTGAAGGAAAGAAGGAATTGCTTTTAGAGCGAGAGTCTGAAGCTGCCTATCATCAACGTCTTAAGGACCTTAAGTCCACGACAATATCTGATGTAGTTATTACCGATTTCTTTAAGAAGGTTGGCGTAGGTTTTCTGGTAACACCTGTGATTGCAGTATTATTAAGAAAACAATCAAAAAATTAGAATCATGGAAAATGAATTAGAAACCTCACCGAATAGTCATGCAGCAAAATCAGGAGCCATACTGGGAGGTATTTCTATAGTAATTACATTATTGGTTTACATCATTGACATTACCTTAATGTCACAATGGTGGTTTGAATTATTGATTATCATAATGACATTCTGCCTGGTCCTTGTTTTTGGGATAAATTACCGGAATTCAATAGGTGGTTATTTAGATTTTAAGAGTTCCTATTTGTATAGTTTTATTATGTTAGTTATTGCTGGACTCATTTCGACAGTATTTAATATCCTGTTATTTGAGTTTATTGATCCCGAAGCTGTAAAATTGATTGTAGATGCTACCATTGACAATGCCGAGCAGATGATGAGAAGCTTTGGTGCACCAGAGGACGCAATCGAAGAAAGTATTGCTGAGATGGAAAAAACAATGCCCGGCCGGTTTTCTGTTATGGGACTTTTGAAGCAGTATGTTATTACAATAATCGTATATGCAGTAATTTCATTAATAACCGGAGCAATTATTAAAAAGAAAGAACCTTTATTAGGCTAGTAAATAATATATAAATTGAATTTATCCATAGTAGTACCTGTATACAACGAAGAGGAGTCGCTTCCAGAGTTGACACAATGGATAAACCGTGTGACGGAAGCTCATGGTTTGTCCTATGAGCTGTTGTTGATTGATGATGGCAGTACAGATACTTCCTGGGCTGTAATCAAAGACTTGAAACAACAGTACCCCCAGATCAGAGGGATCAGGTTCAACAGGAATTATGGAAAATCAGCGGCACTTCAGACTGGCTTTAATGAAGCCTTGGGGGATGTTGTCATTACAATGGATGCGGATTTGCAGGATTCTCCTGATGAAATTCCTGCCTTGCATCAAATGGTCATTGATAATGGCTATGACCTGGTGTCTGGTTGGAAAAAGAAACGAAATGATCCTATTAGCAAAACGATCCCTTCCAAGTTCTTCAATCGGGTAACTCGAATGGTATCGGGTATCAAATTACATGATTTCAATTGTGGTCTGAAAGCATATAGAAATAATGTGGTTAAAAATATCAATGTGTATGGTGAAATGCATCGATATATCCCGTTAATAGCCAAATGGAATGGGTATTACAACATTGGTGAGAAACCTGTTGAGCACAGGGCAAGAAAGTTTGGAACCACTAAATATGGCTGGAAGCGGTTTATCACCGGTTTTCTGGATCTACTTTCAGTGACATTTGTGACCCGATTTAAAAAGAGCCCGATGCATTTTTTTGGTACTCTTGGTACTTTATCATTCTTCTTTGGTTTGGGCATTACATTGTGGTTGATTGGAGAGAAGATCTATTATGTCAATTACCTAAAAGCCTACGATAAGGCGAGGGATGTGGTAGATCAGCCCTTGTTTTTTCTAGCCCTGGTGGCATTGGTAATAGGGGTGCAGTTATTTTTGTCCGGGTTTCTTGCCGAAATGATGACGCAGTTTCGTAAAGGAGGTGAGGATTATTTGGTTGCTGAGAGAACAGATTCGGAGGAATGAGATTTTATTCAGCTATAATCCCTGTGTATAACCGTCCGCAGGAAGTTCAGGAACTACTGGAAAGCCTGGTCAACCAGACATACAAGCACTTCGAAGTGATTATTGTAGAGGATGGCTCCACAGAAGATTGCAGGGAAATTGTGTCCTCATTCAAGGAACAATTAGAACTTAGTTATTATTATAAAGAGAACAGTGGTCAGGGGTTTTCAAGAAACTATGGTTTTGAGCGAGCAAAGGGTGATTACCTTATTGTCTTTGACAGTGATTGTCTGATCCCAGCAAACTATTTTGAAGTAGTAGAAAGCCACTTAAATACGTCTTATCTGGATGCATTTGGTGGGCCAGATCGGGAACATCCTGATTTTACAGTCACCCAGAAAGCCATTAGTTATAGCATGACCAGCCTGTTTACTACTGGAGGAATCCGAGGCAGGAAAGGTCATATTGGACAGTTCCATCCCAGAAGTTTCAACATGGGCATTTCAAGGGAGGTGTTTGAAAAAACAAATGGCTACATTATTACCAGAATGGGTGAAGATATAGAGTTTAGTATCAGAATCATCAACAGCGGCTTTAAAGTAGGCCTGATTCCGGAGGCATTTGTTTATCATAAGCGTAGGACCAGTTTAGGGCAGTTTTACAAGCAGTTGCATTTTTTTGGCAGGGCCAGAATTAATGTAGGTCGGTTTTTCAAGGAAGAAATTAAACTGGTCCATCTGTTTCCTGCAGTATTTCTGATTGGTATGATAGTCACAACTCTTGGTTTGATTATTTATCCCAGCGTATTTAGATGGTCAGCTTATCTTTTTCTGGTTTATTTAGGGTTGATCTGGTTTGACTCATTGGTCAAAAATAAGAGTATTCCAGTAGCTTTTGTCAGTGTGGCGGCTGCCATTATTCAACTCAGTGCCTATGGCGTTGGTTTTATTACAGAAGGACTAAAAAAATCACGCTGACCTATTATTTCTTGCAATAGAAGATGATTTCATCCTTTGGTAACGCAAATTTTCTTTGATCCTCTTCGCCTAATTCATTGATATAGTCATTTTCATCAACCTGGAATCCCACTGATCTTAGTCGATCACCATAGTCTTTTCCATAAAGCCTGACATGATCGTCCTGGCCGAATATTTTTTCCCTGGATTTTTTGTCTGTGATCGATGGGTCTTCGAACGTTTTATCAGGGATTGGATGGAAAAACGGAATCTGGATAATGGCCCAGCCTCCCGGTTTTAAGACCCTGTAGAGTTCACTCATGGCCTTCTGGTCATCAGCTACGTGTTCCATTACGTGATTACAGAAAGCGACATCAAAGGTATTCTCTTCAAAGGGTATATTATGAATATCCATTTTAACCTTTGCCAATGGCGACTCAATGTCTGCAGTGATATAATCAATGTTGGGGAGTGCTTCAAATTTTTCTATGAAGCAGATTTCCGGTGCGACATGAAGTAACTTGATGTTATCCTTAAAGAAGTTGGTTTTGTTTTGCAAAAACAGATACATCAACCTGTGTCTTTCCAACGAAAGGCAATTAGGGCACAAAGCATTGGATCTGGGTATTCGCCCGTAAGGAAGGAATTTTCTGAATGAGCGATCACAAACATTGCAGGTGACCTTGCTTCCAACATAAAAAATGGCGACTATTTTGAGGACCCAATGGCTAAAAAGCTGCAGAATTTTTCGTGGAATTTTTCGAATCAGAAAACTAATGATGTATTTCATTGCCACCGGGCTTAAAAATGAATGTAATTGTTTTTTCGCGGATGCAAATATAGACAGATCTTTGGGTTAAGGAATGTTCCTGAATTGGAATGATGATTTTTGATCCATTAAGTATTATCTTTCGATTTCTTTTCGTTGTGTACCTGGATTATGATTAGAAGCCTCTTTGGCTACATTTAAGTGTTATGCATAGGAAACTCATTACATTATTTTTATTCTCCATACTGTGTAGTATCCAATGGACATTTGCCCAAAAACGGGATAAAGACAGTATACAGCGATACATTCCCACAGAAAAGATCGATGGGAAAAACGACAACAAAAGGAAAAACCGGCCCAAAAGAAAAAAGTACAAGCATATTGTAAAGAACAGCACCAAAAATATTCTTTATGGAAATCCCTGTGTACTTGAAGCTACCAGAAAAATGGGCTTTGAGTATGTTATTCAGGTGCGGGACAGCCCAGGTAGTGTTGGGGAATTCAGGAGGGTGTGGAATAACATTGAAGTAAATCTGTACCTGTGTTTGACCAGATCACCACTCTGGAAGCTGATTCTAAATAGTAAAATCAAAAAATGCCGGATCAAGTCTGGCGATAAAACAGGTTAAAATATGGAAGGCAGGCCGGTTAAATATTCTCAGGTTACTATAACTGAATTGATGATTCCATCATACGCCAATTTCGGAGGTAAGATACATGGAGGAATTCTTTTATCATTGATGGACAAAGTTGCTTATGCCTGTGCCAGTAAACACGCCGGTACATATTGTGTGACTGTTTCTGTAGATGGGGTGGATTTTTTACAGCCGGTGGAAGTAGGAGAGCTGGTATCCCTCAAATCCTCCGTCAATTATGTGGGAAATTCGTCCATGGTTATTGGGATTAAAGTGATTGCAGAAAATGTCAAGTTTGGTACGGTGAAGCACACCAACACCTGCTATTTCACCATGGTAGCTAAAGGAGATGACAATAAGCCTGTGTCTGTTCCCCCGTTGATTCTGGAAACTATGGATGATATCAGAAGATTCATTTCAGCTATCAAAAGGCGGAAATTGAAGGCAGATGTCAACAACAAAATGCAGCATTACAAAGATGATTTTGTCATGGATCAGGATATTCAATTCCTGGATGGAGAGCGGTGTGAATTACGGTTTAAGCACGACTAATGGATTTTGCCAGGAAGTATCCTCCAACTGAAAGTCCAAAGCCAACAATTAGTGAAAGAAGTGTGTAAATCATTGCAACCTTAAATTCCCCTTTCTGGAAAAGCTGAATATTTTCCATGGAAAAAGAGGAGAATGTAGTAAACCCACCGCAAAAGCCTGTGGTAAAAAATATCAACTGGTCTTTCGATAGTTTCGGGCCTAACCCAAATAATATTCCTATCAGAAAGCAACCTGCTAAGTTTGCAAGAAAAGTAGGGTACGGGAACAGGAGTGCTGGATTTTTTGAAAGGTAAAGATAGGAAATAAGGTACCTGCCTACGCTTCCTAAAAACCCACCTGCTCCAACAAGAAGTACAGTTTTTATCATTTTGACGCCAGATATTTTGTGCAATGATCCATCAAATCTGGAAAAAAAGCATTGAACTCATGATGATATTCCTGATGATCTTCTTTTAGGTCATGAATTGCCAGATCCATTTTGCTGTCAAATGTAGTTCTCCTCGACATTCCATGGAGTACTCTCTTGATGCCATCGAAGTATTGGTAATTATATAACCAATTGTCTCTTTTCATATATCGGAGCATGTGATTAACTTTTTCCGGGACAACATTTTTGTACTTTGATATAGCACTGTAGAAAGATAATGTGTAATCAAGAAGCTTCTGTTGATGGTATTTGTGCCAGTCAAGTGCCAGGTAGTGATCGTAATAAATGTCTGTAATCACTCCGGCATAGTGACCATATTTTTTTCGCAAGCGCTTTTTACTTTGTTTGACGATTGGGTGCTTATCAGTAAAATGGTCGATTTCACGATGTAAGAGGATTCCTTTTTTAATCTCGGGAGTATATTCATTCATCATTGATCCCTTTACAAAATCGCCAATGAAATTCCCCACCATCAAAGGTTCATTGTTGCCACTCAGGTATATATGTGCCAGAAAATTCATATCACTATTGAATCCCCATAATTTAAATTAAATTACAAGGAAAGCTGCAAAATGATTCCGGAACTTGGGAATTATATTGTTAAATCCTCATTAACGATGGCTAAAGCTCATTTAAATATACTGGTAAAATTAGCAAAGATTGATGGCGTCCTGGTGCAGGATGAGATACGGCTGATTACGAAAATTGGATTAGCTAATGGCATGACCGATAAGGAAATACAGGAATGTTTTGACCATCCACAAGCACTGGAAACACTCGAGGAACTAACAGCTGATGAAAAGTATGAATTTCTGTACAATGTCATTCAGCTGATGAAGATCGATGGGAGGTTGCACCAGGAAGAAATTGAATTCTGTGCTAAAGTTGTATCCCGGTTGGGCTATGATCAGGCGGTTTTGCTGGAGTTGTTGCTTAAAATTTACGGGGATGATCGAATTTCCGCAGATAAAGAATCTTTGAAAACAACCATTCAAAAGTACCTGAAACACTAAATTGCGTCCCAGAATATGGACGTAAAAGAACACTTCAAAAACTTACTCCAGCTCATCAGGCAAGAGCGAGAGGAAGACCGAAATCAGTATCAGCAGAAAATGATGTATACCTCCATGCAGGAACGCAAGGAAGAAGGCATATGTTGGTATCCTGTGGTAGTCACCAGATCGCAGTTGGGAACCGGGGAGAAAATTGTACTACACATAGAGAAAACGGGTGATTTTGAGCAACGTCATGTTTTTCAGGTAGGTTCGTCTGTAAGCATTTTTGCAAATAATGGAGAGAAGAGTTCCAATGCCAGCGCAGTAGTCAGCTATATACGGGAAAAGAAGATGAAGATCATCCTCAATGCTGATGAGGAACCGGAGTTTTTAAATAAGGGCAAATTAGGTATTAATTTACTTTTTGATGAATCTACCTATGAAGAGATGGAGCGAACTCTGCGACATCTGCTTAAGCTGGAGACGGGACGTACTACTGAGTTGACAGAGATATTGCTCGGGAAAGCATCTTCAAGATTTCTGGATTCTGATAATCTACAGTTTCCTGATCTCAATGCAAGCCAAAACATAGCGGTGAATAAAATATTATCTGCCCGTGATGTAGCCATTGTTCATGGCCCTCCTGGTACTGGTAAGACAACCACGCTTATTTCAGGTATTAAAGAGATTGTGAACAGGGAGAAACAGGTTTTGGTTTGTGCACCCAGTAATGCTGCTGTGGATTTGTTGGTGGAGAAACTGGTAGATAAGGGACTAAATGTCTTAAGGCTTGGACACCCTGCTCGAGTCACCGCCAAAGTTCTGGAAAATTCATTGGATGCCAGAATCGCTTCTCACCCTGATTTTAAGGAACTGAAGGCTGTTCGAAAAAAAGCAGAAGAGCTTAGGAGTATTGGCACCAGGTACAAACGCAATTTTGGATGGGAGGAGCGAAGGCAGAGAAAGGCAATTTTACAGGAGTCCAGGAGGTATAAAGATGAGGCCAGGATGATAGAAGATTATATCACTGCCAATCTCATGGATAATGCACAGGTAATTGCTTGTACTTTGATTGGTTCCAGCCATAACCTGATGAGGGATCGGTTTTTCAAAACAGTAGTTATTGACGAGGCAGGTCAGGCATTGGAGCCGGCTTGCTGGACCCCAATCCTTAAATCTGGCAGGGTTATAATGGCTGGAGATCATCAACAATTGCCTCCCACTGTAAAAAGTTTTGAGGCTGGAAAAAATGGACTTTCCACCACACTGTTTGAAAGGTGCATTAAAAATGAAAAGGAATCGGTGATGTTGGAAGAACAATATCGTATGCACCCTTCCATCATGTCCTTTAGTAGTAAATATTTTTATCAGAATAAATTGAAGGCGGCTTCAACAATTGCACATCGAAAATTCATTATTGAGGAAGGCGCCAAATTCATCGATACAGCGGGCTGTGGTTACACGAGTCAGATCAATGAAAAAACAAGGAGTAGTTACAATACCGAGGAGGCTAAATTCTTGATTGATCGATTGCTGGCGGTGGTAGAGGAGATCTCTATTGAGAAAATTATTGATCAATCTTTAAGCATCGCCATCATTACACCTTATAAAGCACAAAATGAAATTCTTAGAAAATTGATCAGTGCATCGGAAGTACTAAATAATATAGGAGATCAATTGGCAGTGGATACGGTAGATGCATTTCAGGGGCAGGAGCGCGATATAATTTTCATAGGGTTTGTTAGATCTAATCCTGAGGGAGAAATTGGTTTTTTGAAAGATATCAGAAGAACCAATGTAGCGATGACCAGAGCCCGGCATCTTTTATACTTAATTGGTGATTCAGCTACTTTGGGAACACTCGAGTTTTATAATCAGATGGTGGAGCATTTTCAGACGGAGATACAATATCATAGCGCATTTGAATTCATTGCCTATTAGAATATTTTACATGGGAGGTATACAAGGATTAGACTGATCGTACTAAATTAGGATCATTATGAAATATATCATATTGGCCTTGTTGTTTTATATACCAGTCATTCTTAAGGCTCAGAATGATGAGCAACAAATCAGAAGAATCCTTGATCAGCAGGTTAGTTGTTGGAATAACGGTGATCTGGAATGCTTTATGGAAGGGTATTGGAAGAGTGAAGGATTGGTTTTTATAGGGAAGAACGGCCCGAAGTATGGGTGGCAAACGACACTTGATAACTATAAAAAGAGCTATCCCGATGCAGCCACCATGGGTAAACTTACCTTTGATTTGCTTTCTTTCAAGCCAATTGCTGATGATGCCTATTTTGTTATTGGAAAATGGAGCCTGAAAAGGGAGGTGGGGGATGTGAGTGGCCACTTTTCTTTATTGTGGCAGAAAATAGACAATCAATGGGTGATTGTTGCTGACCATTCAAGTTAAAATAATTCTAACCTATGAACAAGATTTTGAAAACAGCTGCTTGTGCGGCATTAGCATTTCTTTCTACCAATGTTTCATTAGCACAACAGTATTTTATCCAATGTGGAACTTTGATCGACGGCACTTCTGATAAGGTGAAGAAGGAAGTTACCGTAGTGGTTAATGATCAAAGGATTACAGATATTATTGATGGCTATGTGGTGCCACGAGGTAATGGAACTGTAATTGATCTGAAATCGATGACTGTAATGCCTGGCTTCATTGATATGCACGTTCATCTTGAAGGAGAAACCAGCAAAGACAAGTACCTAAGAAGATTTACGGATAATGAAGCAGATGTGGCCATTCAAGCGACCGTGTATGCAGAGAAAACATTGATGGCTGGTTTCACCACTGTCAGAGATTTAGGGGGAAGCGGTGTGAATATTTCGCTAAGGAATGCCATCAATTCAGGGGTAGTTCCCGGGCCCAGGATTTTTACAGCCGGGAAATCACTTGCTATTACAGGGGGTCATGCGGATCCAACGAATGGGTACAGAAGGGAATTGGCTGGAAACCCTGGCCCGAAAGAGGGAGTAGTCAATGGTGTTGATGATGCCAGAAAGGCAGTTCGCCAACGATACAAAAATGGTGCAGACCTGATCAAGATTACAGCAACCGGTGGGGTTTTAAGTGTTGCCAGCGATGGTGCAGGAGCACACTTTACAGTTGAAGAAATAGAAGCTATAGTGGATGCTGCTAACGATCTTGGGTTTCATGTAGCGGCTCATGCCCATGGTGATGAGGGGATGGCCAGGGCTGTTAAAGCAGGAGTGAAAACTATTGAGCATGGAACGTATATGAGTGAGTCAACGATGGAATTGATGAAGCAATACAAGGCGTACTTGATTCCAACCTTACTGGCTGGAGATTTTGTGGGCAGAAAAGCTGCTGAAAAGGGCTACTATCCGGAAGTGGTGGCAAAAAAAGCAGCAGTGATAGGTCCTCAAATCAGCGAAACATTTGCCAAAGCCTATAAGAAAGGAGTCAATATTGGATTTGGTACCGATGCGGGAGTATTTCCGCATGGTGAAAATGGTGCAGAGTTTGAATTAATGGTAAAAGCTGGAATGAAGCCCATGGAGGCTATTCAGGCTGCTACTTCTGTGAATGCTTCTATTTTTGGAAAATCAGATGAGTTTGGCTCAATTAAAAAGGGTTTGCTGGCAGATCTGGTGGCAGTGGAAGGTGATCCATTAAAAGACATATCAATATTAAAAGAGGTGGATTTCGTTATGAAAGAGGGCGTAATCTACAAAGAGAAGTAGTACTATTGTTTGATGCGTCAGGAACCTGAAATTTATTTTCATGTCGGGTTAGGAAAAGTTGGGAGTACTTATCTTCAAAAGAGATTTTTTCCTTTGCTGAAAGGCATAAAATATATTCCGACCAGTAGCTACAAAAAGCATAGCAAAAGAATTATTGAAGCTGGCAAACATGCCAGCTACCTCGTCTCCAGAGAATTTGATCGGCAGTTTGAACGTGAGGTACGGTGGTTTACAAAGACCTTTCCTCAAGCAAAAATCATCATCTTTTTCAGAAAGCAGGATAGCTGGATAGCTTCACAGTATAAACGTTACGTAAAAAACGGCTGGTATCATGATTTTAATCAATTTCTTGATTTGGAAAATGATACAGGCATGTGGAAGAAGAAAGACCTCTATTATCTCCCTATGCTACAAGTGATTGAAGAATGTTGCACCCAGAAGCCGTTAATTCTGTTTTATGACGACATGGTGAATGATCTGGATGGTACTTTGAATAGGATTCTGAATTATACTGGTGCTCACTTGGACGTGGGTCGGGTTTCGAAACGCAGGGTACATCAATCTTTTTCAGAAAAGCAACTGAAAGTGCTTAGGAGGTTTTGTAGCGTGTATATAGGTAAAATTCCCCGGAGTAGAAGTAACATGTTGGCACATTGGTTATTCTACCGATCTTGGTGGGCTTTTTATCATTTGGTCATGTATATGGCTGCTTTTTTTCCGGCGAAATGGGTTCCAAAGCAACCACTGATTGATAAAAGCTACCTGAATCAAATCGGAGATTATTACCTGGAAGATTGGAATGGAGTGATCGATTATGCCAAAAAGAACAATCCCGTTTAAGACAATTTATCCAATACTGAAGCAGCTTTAAGTTTTATTTTGTCCATGGTGCTAATGCTGTTAAGCAGGTCCACCATTTTGGACTTTACCAACTCAATTGCTTTATAGGGCCTCAGCATGACCTTAAATTCAATTATTTTGCCTTCTGGAGACCATTTGATCATATCTACACCATTGACTAATATGCCATCTACTTCGCAGGTAAACTCAAGTATGCTGTCACTTTCGGAGTTGAGCTCTCGGATATAGGTAAATGATTTATTGTCGTTCTGGAAAAACATTTTGTAGGCAGAGGAGAGATACAGTGTGGTGAGTTGTCTTCCTTCCTGACCCTTGAATACCACAGGAGAGTAGAAGGTGACATTTTTGTCTAATAGTTTTTTCAGGCCGTTGAGATCCTCGGACTGCAGGATTTTATGCCACTCATCAATCTTATTCATTTCGGATCAGTATATTTTGTAGTTTAGTATGTAAAATAGCGGAATCAGCTTAGTTTTTAAATATGCAGGCACCATTTCATTATATTCTATTCCTACTTACTTCACTTTTTGGGCAGGAAACCACACTAATTGCGGACTCTTGCAAACTCAATATCGATTTTGATGCACAAGAAGTAGTCCTGGAACTCAAGAATCTTCGAATAGCCGAAACTGATGAGGAGGAGGTGACCAGGTTCATGCAAGAGTTTGTTCAAAATGGGATGGCCATGGAAATGGGTTCCTATGTGATTGAAGAACTTAACTTCTCCCAAAAGGGAAACAGTTCCAACGCAACTGTAACCATGACTTACGCCGATGAGTTTGAATTTTTGCAGGAATTTACCTTTTTCCGGAAGCCAAATGGCGATGTGGTCTTTTATCCTTATCCCAACGAAAAAGTAAAATCAAGCAATGGGAAAAAAGCTGTGTTTCAGGAGCTGAACGTTATTGAATGGAAAGAAGACCAACCCATAACCATAAAACTGAACCTGACAGACACTGAATCGCTCAACAAAATGCTGACTGACTATTATGGTAAACTGAAACCATTTGACGTTAATGGCCTGACGAAATAATTTTTCATTTTTTTCAATTTTCTTTTGGGGGGTATTGCCTTGAAGTTTGCTATAAGTGTAGTTTAACTAACTGAAATATATAAGCAATTCGTAGAAACGGTGCGGATTGCTACCTTTTATGGAGTTAGACTGTGCCAATTGACATCTTCTCATAGCCAGCTAATATATGAAAGAATGTTCCATAGATGTCACAATAGGTGTATGAACAATTAGCGATGTTCGCCTTATGTATTAAGCCCTTTCGGTTTACCGGAAGGGCTTTTTTAGTTAAAAAACCGGTAGCTGAAATCATTGAAAATCAGCGGTTTTCTACAAATGGCCTGTTACGATCGATGAGCGCCTTTTGATCGGGGTTTAAAAAAAAGCACTTCCCTTACTATTCAGAATTGAGCTCCCTAACTTTATATTGAGAAAAATGTCCAGATATAAAATGTTTAAAATGAGCTAGTTAATTGCTCTCTCTGGAATAGAAATTTAAACCTCACAGCTATGAAAAAGAAAGTATTTGCCACCGCATTAGTCGTGTTTCTCCTTCTTGGAGTACAGGAATCATTTTCGGCTTCAAACAGTGTAAACAACCCTAAGAGAAAAGAGGCCATTGCTCAGAAGCAATCTAAAAAGCAGTCTCGTTGCAAGCAGGGAATTTCGTTAAAGAAAATCGCTAAACTAGTGAAGTCCAAGAGAAAGGAAATTGCTAGTTATCAGGCACTTTAGTTCCCGAAGGAAATCAATTTAATTAGGGAATCCATTAGAAATATTATACATTTAAACCAGCAGTAGGAAACAAATGCGAAAACATCTTATATATATTAGTTTAGTTATATTTTTTATTGCAATAGCAACAGAAAGTTCTTTTGCCTCATCTTCAGATGCAGTGGTTAGTGAATTAATGTACAAACCCAAAAAGAAAAAAAGTTGCAAGTCTAAAGTAAAGGCAAGAAAGAAAGCTGTTAAGGACAAGATGAAAGCTGCTAAGCGTGCAAGCAAGACAAGAAAGTCCAAAAATAAGACAGTTTCCACCTACATCTAAGCCCCCTCAATCCACGATCGAAATTTCGGAGCAGTCTCTTTGCTGACCATAACTTCTTCATTTGTTTCAGGAGAAAGGAACACCCGAATTTTCCCCTGATCGGAGCGGAATTTTTCAATGGCATCTATATGTGCAATGTACTTGCGGTTAATACGGAAAAACTCGGCTTCCCCAAGCTGGTCATGCAGTTCTGACAAGGGCTTGTCGATAATATATTTGGTGCCCTCTTTGTCTACCAGGAAGGACACCTTGTGTTCGGTAAATAAATAGGCCACATCTTCCTTTTTGATTGAAATGTATTCCACACCTTTTTTTACCAGCAGCCTGTTCTTACCGGGTGAATTTTTTATTATGTTTTCTACCTGTTGATTGATAAAATGTGATTCCAGCGTTTTTATTTTTTGCAAAGCAACTTCCAGTCTTTCTGCCTTCACTGGTTTTAACAGATAGTCTATTGCATTTTCTTCCAGTGCTTTGAGTACATACTGATCGTACGCAGTAGTAAATATGATTGGAAATTCGATTTTTACCGATTTGAATATTTCGAATGAGATGTCATCAGCCAATTGAATATCAAAGAAACCAAGGTCAAATGTCTTTCCTGAATTTAAAATGTCAATGGTCTCTTTTACGGATTGTGAGACTGTGAAACCGGACTCACCCTCTATTTGAGTAATCATTTCTATGAGTTTTTCAACTGCAGTCAGTTCATCTTCTACGATTAGAATTTGTTTCATTAGTTGGACACGGTTAGTAGTGGCAGTTTGAGTTTAAAAATTCCATGCTCCGTAGTTTTTACGATTTCCTTTCCTACAAGAATACGGAATCTCTCGTTGAGATTGGTAAGCCCGATTTTTGACGAATGTTCCATCGATTTTTTTGGTTTTATCGCATTAGAGATATTTAAAAAATCTTCGTCTAGATTAATCAAAACCTCCATAGGGTTGGAAGTTGATATCTCATTGTGCTTTACCACGTTTTCAAGTGCGATGAAAATTGATATTGGCGGAATCAAGTGTTTTTGATCCTGTAAAACAAAATTTTGGTGGACAATCAGGGAGTCTTTAAACCTTATTTTGAGCATGTCAATGTATTTATTGAGGAAGGCTATTTCATCTTCCAGAAAAACAAGTTTCTGATCTTTGTTAGAAAGTATGTAACGATAAACCTCAGCGAGCGATTCTGTAAATACTTTGGCTTTAGGTGGTTCTTTTTCTATCAGGTGTGACAGGCTATTGAGAGAGTTAAACATGAAGTGAGGGTCAATTTGATTTTTCAATACCTGTAACTCCACCTGTGCTTTTGCTCGTTCCAGTTTTTCTTGTCGGATTTTATCGGATTCACGTTGTTTGATCAGGAAAATTGTTTCGTAGGTGTGCGTAACGAAGATGACACATACAATGCATACAAATGCTGTTACTTTTATGACATCCCAATCCGGAGTGACTCCTGCCACCTGGTACCATCCATAGACCATGCTCACCACCAGAGGTCCTGTATAGAATATATTGCCCCCCAGTATCAGTATGAGCTTTTGAGCGGGATTGATGAACCAGTTGTATTTGCTTTCCAGCTTAAATAATATCCAGCGGTTACCTTGCCAGATCATAAAAGCAATGAAGATAAAATAGGCATATGTCAGTACAAGAAAAGGAACTGATCTGGTGTCATTATTGACCAGACCTGTTGCGTTGGGAATCACAATTCCAAAGAATTGTATGCCAATGATCCTGACCAATTTGTCATTGATCTCAATACGCTCTTCTACTTCTTTAGCCATTTTCGCTTCGGGTCTGTTTTTTTCCGATTCGGTAATTGGTGGTGACTGATTCAGTTTTTTCGGCCGGAAATTTCTTTTTAAAAATACTAATTTCATTCAAAAACGATTAAAGCCATGAATAGAGTAATACATTTTGAAATTCCTTCCAGCGATGTAGAAAGGAGTATTAATTTTTTCAAAAACGTCTTTGGCTGGAGTGCGGAAAGATGGGGCGATATCCCTTATTGGATGGTCACTACCGGAGAGGCAGGTACCGAAGGGATCAATGGAGCGATCATGCCTCCAACAGATCAGGTGCAGACAGTAGTCAATACCATTTCGGTGGAAGACAGTGACAAATGTAGGGAAGCGATCATTGCCAATGGTGGTGAGGTTCTTGGGGAGACTCAGACTGTTCCAACCATTGGGTATTTCTTTTATTTCAAAGATCCCGATGGTGTTCTTCATGGGGCAATGCAACTGGATCAAAACGCAAAATAATTGGAACCATGAGAGAACTAAAGATTAATCACACTGCAGTATTTGTATCCGCTTTGATAGCACAGTTTGTGCCGCCATTGTGGTATGACAAAGTGTTTTTTGGCATTCGCTGGATGGAGTTAAACAATTTTGTGGAGGATGATTTTGCCAACTTTGATATGGTGGTGGGCTTACTACTTGCTTTTGCTACGGTATTAGCCAGTGCTTATATGATGGCCTGGATATTCCAGAAGGCTAATGTTGAGTCGGGCCTTGGTGGACTAAAAATAGCACTGTTCATCTGGCTGGCCTTCATATTTCTTGAGATGACCACACAAAACTTTTTTTCACTGAGATCTTTTGAACTTACACTCATTGATCAGAGTGCAGTCCTGGTGCAATACCAGATCATAGGGATCACATTGGGTGTTTGGAGGAAGTACAGCAATGAAACTAAAGTAGCAACAGCATAAAGAATAGAATATGGATTTTTCAACATTAAATTGGTTGGCGATTGTTGTAGCAACATTGCTGACGTTCGTGATAGGAGCAATATGGTATGGGCCGCTTTTTGGCAAGGCATGGATGAATGAGATGGGTTTTACCGAAGATGACCTTAAAGATGCAAATATGGCCATGATATATGGTACTGCCTTTGTTCTGGAATTTATAATGACGCTAAACCTCGCTTTATTTATCGGGGAGTCAAATGATGTAATGAAAGGGCTCGCATTTGGCTTGCATATGGGTTTGGGATTCATTGCGCTGGCTATGGCAGTTAATGCCTTGTTTTCTAGAGCTACAGTAAGGCTATGGTTTATCAACGCCTTCTACTTCGTAGTTTGCTTTCTGTTGAATGGGGTAATACTAGCTGTTTGGAAGTAGCCATGAAGTATACGATTGATATTATAATAAATGCTCCAAGGTCAGAGGTGATCAGGTTGTTTGATAATACTGAAAATATGTATAAGTGGCAGCCTGATCTCCAGAGTTTTGAGCATATCAGTGGTGAGCCTGGTCAGGAAGGATCAAAGTCCAGGCTGATCTATGACATGAATGGTAAGGAAATAGAGATGATAGAAACCATCACTAAAAGGAACCTGCCAGATGAGTTTAATGGGACATATGAAGCAAAGGGTGTATTTAACCACCAGGTCAACCGTTTTGAAGATTTAGGTGAGAAAACCCGCTGGACTACTGTTTCGGAATTTAGGTTTACAGGTGTGTACGCTTTGTTTTTCCCATTGATGAAAGGATCTTTTAAAAAGCAGACATGTTCTTACCTGGAGCGATTTAAAGATTTCGTAGAGTCTGAGTTGTAGGAAGCATCATAGTTTTTCTGACAGTTCAGGAATTTTTTGATGAAATATTTCACGAATTTTTGGGAGAAGCCTTTCATTGGAGGAGGCTTCTATTTTTCTTCCGTCAATTTCATACACTGGTGTCATCTCACCCATGGTGCCCGAAGTGAAGACTTCATCTGCACTGTAAAATTCAGTTAAACTCAGATTTCTTTCCTCGCAATGGATTCCAGCTTCTTTAGCTATATCAATTACAAGCCCCCTTGTAATGCCATTTAAACATGCATTGGCAAAAGGGGTATATAATTTACCATGTTTGACCATAAACAAATTCACATCATTCAGTTCTGCAACAAAGCCTCTTTCATCCAACATCACAGCTGCATCTACTCCAGCAATATTAGCTTGAATTTTTGCCAGAATATTGTTCAACAGATTAGCGTGATGGATCTTTGAATCCAGGAATTGTGGCAGGTTTCTTCGAATGTGGGATGTAATCACCTTGATGCCTTTATCATTATCGTATACCAACGGTTTCCATTCAGCCAATACAATCAATGTACATCCGCTTTGATTGAGCCTTGGGTCCATTCCGGAAGTGATCTTAACCCCTCTTGTTAATGTTAACCGGATATGGGTTTCATCATCCATTTTATTAGCCAATAAGGTTTCTTTTATGGCTTTGCGAATACTTGCTTCATCAGGGATATTTTCAAAGGCAAGGGCCCTGGCAGAGTTAATCAGTCTTTCGATGTGCTTTGAAAGACAGAATATGCCATTCCTATAAAGGCGTAACCCCTCCCAAACCGCATCTCCTCCTTGCACCGAGCTGTCAAAAACCGATATATGCGCTTCGTCCCTATGTAGGAGCTTGCCATTAACATATACCAGAAGGTCTTTGTTTTTTGGGTTATAAGTCTGTAACATAATTAGGCTGTGATAGCATGTTGTTTAAGTAGATTAAAATATTGTTCAGCTTCCTCAAGCAAAGCACCTAAATGATCAGGAACAATCGCCTCCTTTTTGACAGGGGCTGAGAACCCTGTGGAAGAATGCACATTTTTGTACCAATATTTTGCCCAGGTGCCATCCTCGGGTCTTGGGCCAGCTTCCCATTGTAGCATCTGGGGTTCAAATGCTAAGCCAATTGATTCGCAAACCCGATTCAACACTTTGCGGGGATTCTTTAAGATTTCATTACTATCGATGACCACTGGAGATGTGTTTTTATCACTCAAGTATTTAAATAGCTCCCATTCCTTTTTTAAACCTATATCTGACATTTTGGGATTGGGAATAACTTTTGAAAATGAAGCGATCAACTGTTTGGGTTCCCGGATGAGAAATATGTTTTTCCAGGAATTGATGAAGGATATGTCCTCCATTATCATGTGGTGAGCCATGTTTTTGAGAAACAAGACTTGCTGGTGATTTGTGTTATCGAGGGTTTGCACAACTTTTTCATAATCACAACTCATGGAAGACATGGTCTCTTCTTTGCCCGGGTGATCAACATCTGTTGCTTTCAGGTAATAACCATAAAACGGCTCGTCAATAACTTTTGTATCGCTCCTTTGGGCAAACGAATACATCAGGGCTGTTGAAATATTTCTTGGTCCGGAAAGCAGGTTAATGATCATGAGCCAAACTTTTCCTGATAATCCGCCATACTTTGCTTGATCACGTCATAGGCCTCTTCTCTACCATATATTTCCGGAATCTCAACGTTGACAGATTCTTCTCCTGGAATTTGTTTATAAGTAAGAAAATAATGTTTTAGTCGATTGATTAATGTGGGAGGGCAGTCTTCCAGATCGTTGAACCCGCCAAAAACCTCATCGCCTTTTAAAATAGCAATGATTTTATCGTCAGCTTCACCTTTATCGATCATTCTTAATCCACCAATCGGAATTGCAGGTACGATGATATAACCCTGAGCGATGTTTCTTTCTGTTAACACACATATATCCACCGGATCAGTGTCACCCACTATGCCGGTTTTACCCGTATTGCTCATACATAAATCTGCTACTCCCTGACCACAATAGGTTTGAGGCACAAATCCATAAAGAGCCGGAACGATATTTGAAAATTTCTGAGGTCGGTCCACCATGAGAAATCCGCTTTCTTTATCAATTTCATATTTGACCGAATCTGCAGGAGTCATTTCGATAAAGGCGTTTACAATCTCCGGACTATTTTCTCCAGGACTTAAACCATGCCATGGGTGAGGCAGGTATTTCAATGCGTAATCATTATTTTCCATGCACTCAATATATGCCTAAAACTATGGACTGTCAAATAATATATTTTAAGAAATAGAAACCAGCACCGAATCTTCTGGTCTTTTAAGGTAGAAAATCAAAGGAGACCAGAAATGAAAGGAATTGCAATCATTTTTCTAATGGGCTGTGTGTTTGCAGTCAAGGCTCAATCAAGCTATCGAATTGGAAACTTTAACCGGGTGGTGGTAAGCCCTCATATTAACCTGGTGTTGCAAAAAGGATCGGACAGTTCAGTGAAAATTGAAGCTGCCCGAGTAGATCCGGACCTGATCGTAGTGGATGTTTCCAATGATGTACTGAGTATTTATTTACAAGGGGCACGTTACCATGAAAACAATGACAGATATGATTATGTGAATGGCAGGTGGAAAAACGACTCCTACCAGGATGCAGAGGTGACTGCCTACGTTACTTTCGAAGATTTATATTCATTGCAAGTCAGGGGTGATCAGTTTGTCAGGTGCATGGATACACTAGATCAACGGTCCCTGAAGATCGCATTTTATGGAGAGGTACGAGGGTTGTTTGCCAGTTTGCAGCTTCGTGAATTTCGGTTATCGATGTTTGGTGGCAATGAACTGGAAGTGCTCAGTGGCCATAGCAGGAATCAATATATTAGATGTTATGGAGACAATGAGGTGTTATTCAAGGATTTTGAAGGTGATGAGATCAAGGTGGCGCTTTTTGGTGACAATGCGCTTGAATTATTTGCCAATGATGAAATCAAGCTTACATCATTTGGAGATTCAGAAGTTGTGTTTTGGGGTGATGCCTTTGTGAGTAGAGGAATTATTATTGGTGATACTGAAATAGATCGGCTCAAGATCAATTGAGCCGATAAGATCTTAGATACGCAGTTACATATTGGCTGTCGATCAATACCAATGGACCTTCGTAGATCCCGGCGTGACCTCCCAGATCCTGCACCCTCACTGCGATAGTATTTTTGCCATTTTTCTTCACCAGGTTATCGGGTACCGGGTAGACCCTGGTTTCTTTAAAGGACCATGAATCACCATATCTCTTTCCATCATTTGTTTCTCCCACCAGCACGCCATTGATATAGACCTGATCGAAATCATCTATTTTTCCAAGAATCAATGTAAGTTGTCGGTTGTGCAGTCTTTCCGGTAAAACAAATTTCTTCCTGTACCATCCATAACTTTCGAACACCTTTTTCCCAAGGTACCTCCATAGCCCAGGAGCCATCAGGTAGGACCATTCAGATTCATCTAAGTCTTGTTCTTTCCAGGATAAGTTATCACCTTCCCGAAATTTCCACAGACCATCAAGATTGAGCGCATTGTAATTGTTTTTGGTGTATTTGTATACTCCCAGGCTACCTGAGCTGATTCCTCCTCCAAGTACGGTATCGTATACCCTGATAGCTATAACATTTTCACCATTATAGTTGATGTATTCTTCGGGGATGTGATATTTTCTAAGTGCATTGAAAGCTGTGTGAAATTCTGGTGGGAACTTTCCGGAATAACCGATAAAGTGTCCATTAAAAAATACCTGGTCAACATCATCAATGTAACCTAGTTTCAGGTAGAACCCGGTGTTTTTCTCAAGGTCTCTTCCGTCGAATGATTTTCTGTACCAGGCGTAACCATCATAACCGTTGAATCCTTCATTTTCCCACTCTGAGGGGGCATAGATGACATCCCAATAGGAATCGTCATAATCTTTCTCGGACCATATCATATTGTCACCAATCTGAAACTTCCAGGAGCCTTTCAAGCTCTTTACGAGTTCCTGACTGTTACTAAGGATTGGGCAAAGAAGTAACGTAAACAGCGTTATTTTGAGTTTTAATATCGACATAGCCAATTAATTTACAAGGTAATGATTTGAAAAAGAATGGGAATTGTGGAGTTGTAAAAAGATGTAAAAAAAGTCCCGTTCCAATAGAACGGGAATTTCAAAATGTAGTAAAATGAAGAAATTCTTAAAGCTCAAAGTCCATTACTTCATTTTCTGTAATGAACCGCAGTTTGTGAGCGCTTGTGCTTTTTCTATCTACGATGTAGGTCTTGGAAAATCCATCGATTGAGACAAATTGGTCCTTCAGTATGGTTTTCCCTCTTCTATCCAGAAAAATAACCTGAACATCCGTTTCAATTTTGGAATCATAGATCAGCCTGTGCTTGTTATTTTCACCTTTAACGAGCGCGACAGGTGACTTTTTTCCAAAATATAGTTTCTTTTTTATTTGACCGGATTCATCCGAAATCTGAAAAGTATACGTGCCGGATTCGAATTTGTTGAAATTATAGTTTCTCATGAAACCATTTTCATTCTTGACTTTTTCAGACAAAACAACTTTGCCTTTCTGGTTTAGGATTGTAATTTCAACTTTTTCGGAATCAGAACTTTTGTATAACAGTTGGACTATCCCGTCTTGTTTTTCCCGCAGCTGGACCTTATTCTCGTTAATTGCTGCGTAAGATAATGAAGTACTAAAGACTATCAAAAGTACTGTTAAAGTTTTTTCAATCGTTTTCATTATGAGTTTTGACTTTAGGGTTTAGACAATCAATTTTACGATGAGTAGGTGTAATGTTTGTCATGCTGCCGTAATGTGATGTCACAAAGTGTCACCACATTGTAGCTTTTGGTCAATGAAAGTACCGTAAAGTCAAATCGCAGGTCAAATGATTAGTTTGTACCCAATGCCATGGACGGTAAGGATGAATTTTGGCTCGTTGGGGTTGGCTTCAATTTTTTGTCGAAGTTTCAGGATAAAGTTGTCAACAGTTCGGGTGGTCGGTTGTGCTTCATATCCCCAAACCTGTTTCAGTAATTGTTCGCGACTTACTACTTCATTTTTGTGATCCCATAAGTGATGCACAATTTCAAATTCTTTGTGAGAAAGTTTGACAGCTTCATCATTCTCAAACGCCTCATAATGCTGAAAATCGAAAGTAATGTTTCCGATGGTGATTTTTGAGCCTGTCTGCTCATTGGAAGTGGTCCTTCGAAGTACGGCTTTTACCCTTGCCAGCAATTCACGCAGGCTGAATGGTTTCACAATGTAATCATCAGCACCCAACTCCAGGCCGAGGACCTTGTCGATTTCCTCTCCCTTGGCAGTGAGGAATATAATTGGTGTCATGATCCCTTTTTTTCTGGCTTGTTTGCAAACATCAAATCCAGAAAGTTCCGGCATCATAACATCCAGCAGGATCAGATCAAAAGCAGAGTTGTCCAGAATTTCCAATGCTCTTTTGCCGTTTTCGGCCATGGTTACTTCATAGGATTCAAATTCAAGGTTGTCTTTGAGTCCCATTCTCATGTGAGGTTCGTCTTCAACTATTAGAATTTTCGCCATTATCGTTTGATTTGATTGGAAATAATAATTTAAATGTTGCGCCTTTTCCTAAACTACTCTCGATCTCTATTTTTCCTTTATGGGCATCCATTATGTTTTTAACAATCGACAGCCCTAATCCTGCTCCTTGTACATTATAAATGTCTCCTTCAGTTACCCGGAAGAACTTCTCAAATATAAGTTTCTGCTTTTTCTGGTCAATTCCTATCCCAAAATCTGAGACGCCAACAAAGGCATAGTTTCCTTCCTGACCGCTAAATATATTGATGCGTTTGCTTTCACCACTATATTTTACTGCATTATCTATCAGGTTGATAATGGCTTCTGTAATGGCCTCACGATCGCAGTTGATCATTAAGTCGGCATCTGCCATTTCCAATTGATACTCAAATCCCTTATTGCTTAAATGAAAAGAGTAGGTATGAATGGTTTCGCTTAGGATATCATTGAGGGAATCCTGCTGTAGATCAAATGACCTTTTTTTGTTTTCGATCTGCGAGAAGTTCAGGATCTTATTGACAATGTTTTTGAGCCTTGAGGTCTCTTTTGTGATGATTTCATAGTATTCCTGCTTTTTCTCCTCATTGGGGACCCGGTTGAGAAGCAACGTTTCGGCAAACATATTGATCAGTGCCAGAGGCGTCCGGATTTCATGGGATACACTGGATGCAAAGTCTGACTTCATTTGGGCAAGTTGCATTTCTTTTCTGAGGTTGCGTGCCACGAAATAGAAGCCCAGCAGCACTACAAGACTTAATATGGCGATCCAAATCAGGTTGAGCTGGATTCTTTGCTGGCTAATTTTTTCTATTGAATCTCCTTTCTGAATAATACCAATCTGGTAATCAGGGAGCAGCCAAAAGGGGAGGGACCGGTCTTCTGAGTCGGCTATAGTATCTGTGGCAAATATGAGATCCTGATCAATTTCTTTTCTTGCCGTGATGATAAAATTCCCGGAGGATATCGCCTGCATTTTCGGGCCAAGGGTGCCTTCAATGAAGTCAATCGGGTGCATCACAACAATTCCCAAATCAACATCCTGGCCAGAATCGATGATGAGTAATAGCAGGTTGAGGTAATTGCCATTGAATTCCACTGCACTTAAAGGTTCCAGCTTAGTGAACGAGAGCTTTTTATACTGGATCAGCTTTTTTATGGTGTTGTTTTGTTCAGCGAGAAGCTGTTCTCCAAGACCAAGGTAAGTTGAGTCCCCTGAAACACTGTATTTCTTATTGCCATCCTGGGAAACTATGATTACGTCAGTGACCCCCGGGTACGATCGCAGAATGTCAGGGTTTATGGAGTCGTTGTTTTGTAACCTGTTTTCAAGTTTATACAGCAAACTATTGATGACATCATCAGAATACTGATTGACAGAAAAAATAACAGACTCCAGTTGATTTTTGTAAATCTCGCTCAGTAACTCTTCATTCTTATTCAATGTACGCACCTGGTAATAGGTGTAAAAGGCAATTGGGACGATAATCGCAAAAAAAAGGACCAGTATAGTTCTGTTAGCCGAGGAGTAGTTCAATGTATATCCTGATGAAAACTTACGGTCCTAATTTACGACAAATACTATGGAAAGTTGTTCTGCTCCCAATTATCAATCAATTGGGTATGGGATGTAAACGAAATTTGTAAAGTCTTTATCGATCACAAATAAGCAGCAAAACTCATCTGGATTTTTATAAGTGCTTTTGAATTCTTCTTCTTTTTCAATGATTTTTCGTTGAATGAATTCATCCAGATAGGTGACATTGTAATTCCATTCGGTATCCAGGGCTTCTTTTGGATAAAGTTCCTGGCCGATAGGTGTTTGCTCTTTGGAAATAGGGAAAATGGGAAATTCTGAAAATCCTCTTTTCCTGATCTGATAAGATGATTCTTTTAGCAGGTCCGAGACCTTAAGAAAATCCTGCGATATATTACCCATCATTTTAGGGCTCAATTCCGGGTCATTATGCATGTTTCTCTATTTTTTTAATTGTACAACTTATCACATTACTATGAATAACCCATCAGGGCTTTCACAGGGCAAAATTGGTACAAAAGAATGTGGAATCTATATGATCGTCAGAAAAAATAGCGATGCGACTGTAATGGAAATGTGTAATTAATTTTTCTGTGATGCTAAGAGAAGCAACAGGATGGAGTTAACACCCACAAATTGGGATTTGCGGGTGCTTTAATTCAAATTGAAATCTGGTTGAAATTCTTTAAGTGTTTTTAGCAACAACTTCCTCATAATCATCGAAACTGGCATCAATGCTGGCTTTGATCATTTCAAGCACGTTGGCTTTGAATTTTGCTCTGTCGATCACATAGCTTCTCATGACCATTTTCGAATTCAAAACTTCTATGTCTTCATCTTTAACTTCGGTATAATACTCCTCCAGTCCGTCAGCTGAGATTCCACCCAGGTATCCACCTACTTTGTTTTTCTTCCAGATGGTTGCGTTCATACCGCCGGATAGTTTCAGTTGAGGGAATGTTTTAACTGATGCCGCACTGCCTAATTTTGCTGTCTTAAATGTAATAAAGTCAATGGTTGCGTTATAGGAGGTGTATTTCATGTCCATGTAATTTGCCACGAAAGCAGCGTTTCCTGACTTATAATTAATTCCCTCACCTGCCTGTGGAATATCTACGCCAGTTGGCCATGAGGTCATTTGATGGATGTTTTTAGCTTCATTTTCCCACACACCACCATTAATTACATTAGCCAGTTTTCCCTTTGCCTTGGCTTTTGTAAACAATTTACTATTCTCAACATCACTCTTAGCTACAAAAACTATTCGCTTTCCTCGTTTTCTCCAGGCTTCTGTAAAGTATGCGTAAGCTTCATCTGTAATTTCCTGTACCAGTTCCTGATCTACCCCATCAAGGCTGGCTCGGACACCGACTTTAGCACTAAGGGCCACATTGTTGCTTCCACCCTGGTCCTCAGCAAAACTGTACAGGTTGAAGGTGAGTGTAAAGTTGTCGAACATGATTTCTTCAAATGGCGTTGCGACCAATTTTCCTTTGCCCATAATAGTGTTCTTTACCTTTCCGAGTTCAACCTGGCTATAAGCGCCAAATGTGATCAGAAGGATCGTAAATATTGCAGTTAATCTTTTCATTGTTTTGATATTTAGGGTGTTACAATTCGATTCAAATGTTATAGGTCAAAGTTCATTTGAATGTCACCCAATTGCATCAGGGCATTTATGGAAATTCTACTAGGGGAATACCCTTAGTGGTATGATTGAGTTTGCTGGATTAGTCCAGCTGGTGTTCGAGGGCAAATTTGGTAAGCCCAACCAGTGTTGTGGTATTGGTTTTTCTGAAAATATTTCGCTTGTGGGTCTCCACAGTTTTTTCACTGATGAATAGTGCTTCTGCAATTTGTCGGGCCGTGTATTCTTTTACAATAAGCTGAATGATCTCTCTTTCTCGCTCGCTGAGTAGTTCCTCAATAGATGGATATTTTACATCGTCAACCAGCATTTTGGTAATCGCCGAACTAACAAATGTCTCACCTTCCAGTGTTTTTTCAATGGCCTCAATTAGTTCATTTTGAGTGGAGTGTTTCAGCACATAGCTGTCTGCCCCAGCCTTCAGGACATCTTTTACGATATGTTTCTCCTGGTGCATGCTAACGGCTATTACTTTTAGTGCCGGGCGTTTTTTCTTAAGCTTTTGAATGAATTCGGGCCCTTTGATTTCTGGCATATTGACATCAGTAATGACAAGGTCCAGGTCAGTGTTATCGATGATGTCTAAAGCTCGCGAGGCATTATTTGCGGTGGCCATGATCTGGTGGTTGCCATGGTTTTGCAGAAGCTCCATGATCCCATCTATCATCAGTTGATGGTCATCTACGATCAGTATTTTTATTGGACCTTTCATCATGCTACAGTTGCTTCTTTTATTTCAAATGGAATTTCAATAGATACAGTGGTGTTTTTTCTGCCGGGCATGGTATCAAATTCAATTTCCCCATGTAGCAAATCCAGGCGGGAATGAATGTTTTTCCATCCATTGCCTCTGCCGTTTTTGAATTGATTGATATCAAAGCCTGTTCCATTATCCTCTATCAGTAAAGATAAGCGATCTCCAAGGTTTGTAATATTGATATCAATTTTAGTCGCATCCGAGTATTTAATAATGTTGCTTACAATTTCCTGCACAATTCTATAAACTGCTACCTTTTGGTCGTCACCGATCCTGTCACCAATATCAAAAGGATGAAAGTTGATTTTCATTTTTCCAGTGGCGTTAATCTGTTCTTTGAGTTCCACAATCGCTTCTTCCAGACCTTTCTGAAAAAGTGTGTGTGGCATCAGGTCAAATGCTATGGTCTTGAGGGAGGTATACATGGTATCCAGGATTTCTTCAGATTTTTCTGTGATCTCATCCTGCCTGGAATGTTCTTTAAACTTAGAAACATACAGTTTCAACGCTGAAATCTGCTGGCCAAAATCGTCGTGAAGGTCCATGGCAAATCGTTTTCGTTCTTTCTCTTGTGATAGTATTACTGCCTTGATCTGTTCGGATTTCAATCTGGACTTTTCCTTTTCCAGTTGTGCCCTGGCCTTCAGAGTTTTTTGTCTAATGAAGAGATAGCCAAACAACAATGTCACACCCAATATTACTGCAATGGATGTCATAGTAAAGTTTTTGCGCTGAATGATGGCAGCCTGTAATTGATTTTGTGTGTTGAGCAAAGCGATCTGTTGCTCCTTTTTTTCAGTCTCGTACCTGGTTTCCAGCTCTGCGATTTGCTTGTTTTTTTGTTCGTTTACCATAGAGTCTGAGTAGGCATGATAAAGTTCCCTGAATTCCATGGCTTTTTTGAAGTCTTTCAATGAAGTATAGGCTTCAGCAAGCGATTGGTAATATTGCTGGAAGTGATATTTTGATTTTAGCTCTCTGATGATTGCAAGTGCCGAATCACTGTAGTATAAGGAAACACCTATGTCTCCCAGTTTATGGTTCAAATCCATTATTTGAAGATAGCTTCCGGCAATGATGTTACGGTCATTGATCTTTTTTGCAGCTTCAACTGCCTTGAAAGCGGTACTGAGGGACTTATTTAATTCACCGTTTTCTTCATAGATGATTGATAGGTTATTTAATCCTATTACCTGACCTTGTCTGTTGCCTGTCTGATCATATATTTCTATGGCTTTACCCAGAAAGAATACACAGCTGTCCAGGTTTTGCTGAAAAAAATAGTTGCCTGCCAGGTTCATGGTGGCATTTGCGGCGGATACAGAATCCTTTCGCTGTAAACTACCTTCAAGCGCCAAAGTCAGGTAGTCATTCGCTTTTTTGTACTCCTGTATTTCTGTATAGGTGGTACCTAACTGGTTATAAACATCCACACAGATTTTTGCAAAGTCCTGATTGCATTTTGGGAGTATTTTGTAGAAATAGAAAATGGCAGAATCGTAGTTTCTCAATCTGTAGTGCGCATAACCGATATTGTAGAATGTTCGGTCGATTTTAGATGTGTCGCTCTTTGCTTCAAAATGCTCCAGTGCATTTTTGAACATGTTGATACTTTTGTCATGATAACCCTGCTTCACCAATGCCAAACCACGTGCTTCAGCAACCAGACCCAATCCAATGTTTGATTTAAGCCCGGAGAATGTGGTTTCTGCATTTTCAAGCCATTGCTGCGCTTTCTCATACTGGAAAGACTCCTGATGAGCGTAGGCCATATCCAGGTACGATTTACCCAGATGGAACTTGTCATTGATTGATTCACTCATAGCAATAGCCTGACTGGCAAAATTCAAAGCCTTTGCACTGTCCCTCGGAGCGTAGTGATCTACCAGTTGGTGGAGAATCCGCAGGTTTTCAATGTCTGGAGTTGTGGTGAGTTGAGACTCGAGTTCATGGGATTGACATAGGCCATTTTGGCAGCAAAAAAATATCACCAGAGTGAGGAGGATTGGAAAGCGTTTCATAGAATGGTTACTTGGGTCCTACCAAACTAATTTGCTAAAAATAACTGGATTAGGCAAAGTGTGAAGGGGATTTCGGCTTGACTGATACAACACTAATGCTAAAATCAACTAAACCATAAAGTGCTGACTGCCTCGGAAACGAATTTATTTACTTTCAACTTTTTATTTCAACTCCAACAACACCACATTTTCCACATGATGGGTTTGAGGAAACATATCTACTGGTTGGCTTATTGCTACGGTGTAATGTTCCGATAATAAGTTGATATCTCTTGCCTGTGTGGCCGGATTGCAACTCACATAAACAATTTTAGGAGCTTTGATCGTATTGAGGACATCTACAACCGTTGCGTGCATTCCAGCCCTTGGAGGATCTGTAATGATCACATCTGGTGTACCATGTTGATCAATAAATTCCTGATTCAATACATCTTTCATGTCTCCTGCAAAGAAACTTGTATTGTGAATGTCATTGATTTCGGAGTTGATTTTGGCGTCTTCAATGGCTTCTGGCACGTACTCGACTCCAATAACTTTTTGAGCACTTTTGGCAATAAAATTGGCTATCGTTCCAGTTCCGGTATAGAGGTCATAGACCACTTCATCACCCTTGAGGTCTGCAAACTCCCTGGCAATTTTGTAAAGTTCATAGGCCTGCCTGGAATTGGTCTGGTAAAATGATTTTGGCCCAATTTTAAACTTCAGCCCTTCCATCTCTTCGAAAATGTGATCTCTTCCATTGAATAGAATTACTTCCTGATCGCCAAATGTTTCATTCTTCTTGGTATTGATGATGTACTGAAGGGAAGTGATTTGTGGGAATTTTTGCTTGAGAAACTCCATCACTTCGTTGATATTAGATTCATCATTATTACCAAACTGCACGATGACCATCATCTCACCTGTTGTAGAGGTTCTAATAATCAGGTTTCTAAGTAGCCCTTCATGGCTTTTGAGGTCGTAAAATGGGATGTTGTTGGCTATGGCAAAGTCTCTCAGACTCAACCTTATGTTGTTGGAATCGTCACTTTGTAACCAGCATTTTTCAATATCCAGGATTAGATCAAATCTGCCAGGTATATGAAAGCCAACGCCATTTCTGTTAATGGATTCACCAGAGTCTATCTGTTCTTTTGTGAGCCATTTACGGTTACTGAAAGTGTATTCAAGCTTGTTTCTGTAGAAAGCGGTTTCATGGGCAGCAATAATGTCTCTTGATTCCTTGACCACTATCTTTCCTATTCTTTCAAGGTTATCGGTGACTTGCTGTTGCTTGTACTTTAATTGTTCGGTGTATTGGATGTGCTGCCATTTGCACCCACCACAGGTACCGAAGTGTTTACAAAAGGGCTCGGTTCTTTTATCTGAGTACTGATGTATTTTAATTGGATAGCCTTCCAAAAAGCTTTTTTTCTTTTTTGTTACCCTCAAGTCAACCAAATCACCCGGAGCACTGTCTTTTATAAAAATGACTGCTCCCCCATGACGTGCGATACATTTTCCCTCTGCTGCTATTCCTTCTACCAGAAGGTTTTCAATTACTTTTTGCTTTGATCTGCCCATTGGCTGCAAAAGTATAATGAATTAGTCATTAAATTGAGGGTATATTTAATTAAGGGAGTATAAACAATAGGTTGTTACAAAAGATGGTTATCAATGTAAGATGCGTAAGTTAATCCTGACAATCACCCTACTATCCTTTTTTCAAACAATACATGCTTGGCATATTGTTGGTGGTGAGTTGGAATTGCTCCATTTGGAGGATTTTAATTATCAGATTAATCTTATTCAATATTTCGATAGAGCTCAGACTCAGAATCCAGGACCTGAACAATTAGTTATTATTTCGATATTTAGGAATAGTGATCATACTTTGATACGTAAAGATACACTTCAGTTACATTCTGAGACGGATGTATCATATACGAATGATGAATGTGCTATCGATGAGTTGGTAACAACCAAAGTATTGTACAAGAAAGAAAATGTGTTTTTAGATCCTGAAATCTTCAATGATTCCGAAGGTTATTATATCGTATGGGAGAGATGTTGTAGGAACGCAGGAATCTCCAATATTGTGAGTCCGGGAACTACCGGAATGACGTACGTTCTGGATTTTCCTCCTGTCGTGAAGAATGGAGAGCCGTTTGTAGATTCTACCCCTACTCTTTTACCTCCATTGAGTGATTATGCCTGCACCGGCCAGTTGTATTATGCTGACTTTAGGGGACATGATGCGGATGGTGATTCCCTGGTCTATTCTTTAGTCGCTCCTCTCAATAGTTCTGCCGTTGATGCAGTCCCTAGCCCAACTCCAAAACCTCATTATCCAGTAATTTTTGCAGCAGGAATTTCGGAGAATAACATGGTCCCTGGAAGCCCAAATCTATCTATTTCCAATAGTGGTTTCCTTACAGTTAACCCCTCATCGGGGGGACTCTTTGTTTTTTCTGTGAAAGTTGAGCAGTATCGAGATCAGCAATTGATCGGTACTACAATTCGGGATTTTCAAATGTTTGTAAGAGATGACTGTGAACCTCCTGATCCTCCCATTGCAACAGTTCAGGTACCCGGAGATGATCTTATATATGAAGAGGAGGTATTTATCAGTTATGCAGTTGCTGAAGAGAAGTGCTTTGATCTTCAGGTAGCCAATATTGCAGAAGGTGCACAGGTTTCGTTTCGACTGGAGCCATTGAATTTTCAGGGGGCAGTGGAAGGATTCTCTTTTATGGAAACTCCAATAACTGAGGATTCGTCAGTTTTTGAAGTATGCATTCCAGAATGTCCACTAAAACCCGATGAGCCTTATATTATCAATATGATTGTACAGGATGATGCTTGTCCATTACCTCAGCAGGATACTGTTAAGTTAATACTGGATGTGGAACCACCACCCAATGCTGCTCCCAGGATTACTAATGTGACACAGGATCGGCTTAGTGTTGTAATAGATGAGGATTTGTCCTATGAACTAGCATTAGAAGGGGTGGATGACGACAATGATACGGTCCATTTTGAACTATATGCTCCTTATTTTTCACCGGAACAATTCGGCATGTCCTTGCAAGTCACCAGAAGAGAAGAAGGTGAAGGCAGTGCCATATTTGAGTGGGACACCAATTGCCTGGTCTATGACTTTTCTGAAAAAACGAAGTTTGAGCTGGGGATAATCATTGATGATCTGGATTTCTGCAAAATGCCGGGTGATACCCTGTGGTTGGACATGGAGGTGATCCTGCCACCTAATACAGATCCAGTGATTTCAGCTGACCTGAACGACACTGAAATTGATATTGGCTTAGATGAAATTTTAAATTTCAATGTGAATGCTATTGATACCGATGGCGATTCCCTCAATTTATTACTTGAGGCAGATGGATTTAATCCGGCGGCCTATAATGTTGAATTTGAAGAACAACTTGGCGTGGGTCAGGTGGGGACCACTTTCAGATGGGACCTGGATTGTAATGCATTGAACATCAAAGAAGCAACTGCTTTTACATATCACATCATTGCCAATGACAATGACAAATGCAAAACCAAAAACTTTGATACTTTAACATTTACGGTAAATGTAATTCCCCGACCGAATGATGCTCCGGAATTCGAAGTTTTGGATATTGATGAAATGGTGGTGAATCAGGAGTATGAATTTGATGTAAATGCCAGTGATCCGGATGGATTGGATTCGGTTTTTATTGACCTATTGCCTGGGCAGGATTTGCCTCCAGGATTTGCTTTCGATTTTACACGAGGATCCGGATTTGTTCATGCTTCATCAAAAGTAATCTGGACTCCCACATGTCAAGTCCTGGATGAAAACTTTACCCCAAAATCTTATGATGTGATATTTCTGGCATTTGATGACGCCTGCCCGATTCAGGCTTATGATACCATGGAACTAACCTTTACATTCAAAAACCTGGATGTAGTCATTGGTGAATTTAATCCTCCAAATGTATTTACCCCAAATGGTGATAATATAAATGATACTTATAGTTTGTCTGATCACACTGAGCCAAAGTTTAACCTTCCGCCGGATAACTGCTTTGACGAGTTCATTTACTTTTCAGTAATGGATAGGAGTGGAGTAGAGGTGTTTAAAACTTCCAATAGGGATTTTGTCTGGGATGGTGATGGCTTGCCAAGTGGGGTTTATTATTATTATGTCAAATATGCCAATTCGGATTTCAGGGGTACCTTAAGCATTCTTCATTAGAATCCTAACCCTATTCTTATCCCATTATTGTAGTTATTGCCTTTTAGAGTGGAAATATAATAATCTACCCTGGCAATCTTAAAAATATGTTCAAGGCCTAATCCATATTCTATATAGTTGCCTCCCGCCTCTGTATAAAATGTATGAACCGAGCAAACGGTTTGGATTTTAGTTCTTTTCAGGAAAGGTATTTTGTCCATGATAAATCCATTGAAATGATGCTCGTAGTGGGCCTCTGAAAATGATTTTTTAGTACTAAAAAGATAGTAATCCAGTAATTGGAACTTACCTGTGCTAAATGATGTCATAAAAGCACGGTTTCCATTAAAATGCTTGTAGTCCATAAAGTACAGTTGGTTTTTGTTCAGAAACCCTCCAAGCCCAATCTTGTAATTCCCCATCCCTAGTAGCCCCATAGATATTCTATCAGATACAGCTAATTCCAGAAAATCAAAATTGACTGTACTGTGCAGTATGTTAATTCCTCTCTGATAACCGACAGTAATTTCCGGGTATTTTGATTCAATGATAATCTTCCTGTCAGGCCTGGTAATAAAGGTTTGTCCGAATCTTATTCTTAATTCTATGTCCAGTATCAAAGCGTTGTGTTTTGGAAAGCTGCTCAGGGTATCTTCCAGATTATCAGGGTAGTTGGAGGTAAACTCCCTTTCGCCTTCATCAAATATGGAAAAATGGCTGGAATTGGACAATAAACTTCTTTGATGATACCCTAATGAAGATCTTAGTAGCAGGCCGTTAACCAATTCTCGCCGGTAATGAAATGACATGGTCCATTGAGAATATAACTTAATCAGGTTCCTTCTGTTGATCAGTGTTTGGAATGTGTTGGCATCCAAAGTGATTGGGTTTGAATTATTGAATTGGTTAATGGTTTTGCCCGCTTCGAGCCCAAATCTCTCGAAAGTATGATGGTTTGTGTAGAGGAACCCTTTGAGACTACCATGCAATTCCTTGTTGGAAAAGCCATACCGTAGATTAGGAATCAGTTGATATTGCACTCTGTTCTCTCTTCTTTTTGTCAGTGTAAAACCCAAATTGATGGCAGGGCCTTCTACAGTATTGTAAAAGAATATTCTGGTCAATGGTTCAAACCGAAAATATTTTTGTTGGAAGCTTCTGGAAAACACATATCCGGTGAGGAACAGGTTAGTCAATCCAGGCTGGTTGGTAATACGGTCCACTGAGTCTTTATAAGCTTTCGTTTCTTTTATCTTTTGCAGTCTGTCTTTCTCTTCATAGTCCTTTATCTCTACAGGGGTTAGTGGAATGGGTCTGATTTGATTCCAATAACTGCTGTCTCTTTCGTTGGCTCCATCCTGAACGGACAATATCTCATTGTTGAAGAATTTCTTCTCATTTGGAAATATTTTCCTGCCAATTTCATTATTGTAAGGACTATCAGGTCTTGCAGCAACTTTGTAATTAGAATGAACACCAATAAAAGTGCCTTGACCTTTGAAGCCAAATGCGCTCAGCTTAAAATCAAACTTTTGAGAGAGCAACATCCAGATGTTTTCAGTAACCGGGGCATAGACCTGATTGATCCATAGGCTATCTACAAATTCTATCTGATTACTTTTAGTCAGCAGCATGTCTACACTGTGAATTCTCCAACTGTCTTCCACAATATAGATGTAGCCATTAAAAACAGGATCAGTTTCTCGTTTCCCAATCACTTTAATCTTATTAATTAATAAACTGTCTTCTATATGTGTACCCTCAAGTTGGTACTCATAGAAGTTCATGGCATTATTGGCTATTGGAGAGACAAAACCTCTTTCGCTGATGTTTTCATACTTAAACAGGTTTTCGTATGGGTTAAACAGCATATCGCTGGCCTGATTGTAGCTAAACGCATTATTTCTTCCACTCACCTTTGAGGAAATCATAATTTCCTTCACTTTGTCGGGGTAAGCATAATAC
The DNA here is from genome assembly GCA_965243755.1 of Cyclobacteriaceae bacterium. Taxonomy (GTDB): domain Bacteria; phylum Bacteroidota; class Bacteroidia; order Cytophagales; family Cyclobacteriaceae; genus JANSWY01. Next base: position 1,730,256 of record CBDEVW010000003.1, on the reverse strand, counting down.
AGTCTGGAGACAGATTCGGATAAATAGACAATTCCAGAGTCCAGTGTTACTTTGAATCCTAAAAACCTGTCAGGCTTTTCCGTGATAGTCTGTATACCTTTGATATAAACATCACAAGAATAAGCTTTTACTTCCCTTTCATAGTGCTTTCTTTTTTTCATGGCTTCTCTAATGACCCTATAGGCAGGGTCCTCGCCATTAGCAGTCACTATCAGCTCTGCCAGCTGGTATGTTTGAGGGACCAATTGGATGGTATGAAATTTATCAAAATCATTCGGCTGAAATTCCTTGACCAGTTTTTCGTATCCCACAAATTGAAAGACAAGCTTGGTGTTTTCGGAAGCTACAGTAATTTGAAAATTACCTTCCGCATTGGTTGTCGTTCCCCTGGTAGTATTCTCAATATAGAGGGTGGCAAAGGGGAGTGCATCCCCGTTTTCGTCGACTACTTTTCCCTGTATAGCCTGACCTATGGCAAATATTGGAAGCAGACTAAATGATAATATGAAGATCAACCGAGTCATGGAATAATACGGTTGAAGTTGGATGATAAAATGTAAAGTTGAGCCGCTACCAATGTGATCATTATGTATTTCGCTAAAGGTAATTGATCAATAGTAAACTACCCCGATAGTAGTGGTTGTTTTAGATCAGCGGCAGAATTTTATTTTCACGGAGGTATACTACCTGTCCTTCCCAGTCTATTTTCACCCAAACCCCGTTCTGGCCCAATATTTTCACTTTATGCCCTTTATTGACAATATCTACTACGTCTGCCGCACCAGAAGGGCCGGTCATCAGATAAGTAGCATTACCAGAGATAATGCCTGATTGAGGTATGTCACGAATATTATTAAGAAGAATGATTAGAATGAGAATAATGGAAATGTTCACAAAAGGCAGTACCGACCTTTTTTGAGACCTGGTTTGGAAGAATATGATCAGTGCGACAATGGCCACCAGGATGATGGTAATTCCTAGTCGGATACTTTCCAGGTACTTTTTCAATGCACCATGAATAAAGGGCCGTTCATTATTTTGGTATCCTTTCAACTCATAGTTTTTAGCGAGTTCATTTATTTTATTCAGTGCATTCTCATCCAGCGTTAGGTTAAAATAGGTATTGAGATAGTACAGGGCCTGAGTGTAATCACCGAGACCCTCTTTGATGAACGCCATTTTTAATAGCATTGCTGGAGATGATGCTTTGCTTTCTGTGAAAATCCCTTCATATATTTCAAAAGATTCAGTGTACTTTTTCTCATGGAATAATGAGTCTGCCTGTCTCAAAAGTTGATTGTTATTTTGACAGTAAGCACCTAAGCAACTGAAAATCAGAAGATAGAGAAAAAATTGATTTTTTTTAAAAACGATCTTTTGTTTTTTAATCATTACCATCCTAGATTTGCAACCTCATTAAGGGGGACGCCCTTAAAAAGAGACAAAAATAAACAAAAAAAGATTTCGTAGCTCAGCTGGTAGAGCATCTCCCTTTTAAGGAGAGGGTCCTGGGTTCGAGCCCCAGCGGAATCACTTACGAAGAGCTCCTGGAATTGTTTCAAGGAGCTTTTTTTATGCCTAAGAAAATGAGTTTATTGGGATCCTATCGCAAGTGAAGCGCATGATGGGAAGCCCCAGCAGAATCACTTACGAAGAGCTCCTCGAAGAAATTTGGAATCTTTCTGCAACAGATCTGATCAGACACTTTTAGATGACAGATTTAAAATCACTCAACTTTGTTAGTTTTGCTGCCAGCAATCTTTGATTAAACTATCTCTCAATGAGAATCAAGCAAATCGGAACACTTTTATTTGCCTGTCTGGCATCTGTAATTTTGTCTGCTCAAAATACTCAGGAGATGACCCTGGAGCAACTTATTAACCAACTGGAGTCATCTAACCAACTTGAATTTTCTTACGACCCGGAGCTTACCAAGGCCATTCATATCAAACAAGCATTCAACCTTGAAGATGGCTATGAACCTGTGCTTGAGTCTTTGATGCAGCAATTCCCAATCATTTTCGAAGAACTTGAGGAGAATTATTGGTTACTGAAAACGGGTCCTTACCGATTAGACTTAACAATTCTTGATCAATTAAGTAAAGAATCTATCCCTGGAGTATATGTGCGGAAAAATGGTGAACTTTTACAGCTGGTAAGCGATGTAGACGGAAAATTAAGTACCACCATTGACTGGAAAATGGGGGACATTATTTCTTTTGAAACATTGGGCTATGAACCACTAAAAATTCCTGTAGTTCAACTCTTTCAGCAGGAAAATAATGACATTCTTTTAAAACAGGGGACAACTGTACTAAATGAGCTCATCATAACATCATACCTGGGAGATGGCATCAGTGCTGACCAAAAAAACCATAGCCTACAGGTGCAGACCAAAGATCTTGGGATGCTTCCAGGTGATCTCGACAAAGATCTGTTGGTTTCATTGAAAACGCTCCCCGGAATTCACACGGTAACCGGTCGTTCGGGAGAGCTAAGAGTGAGGGGAGGAACGCCAGACCAGACCCTGATTTTATTCAACGACATACCTATTTACCATAAGGGGTATTACTACGGAACAATTTCACCATTCAGCACAGATATTGTGGACAAAGTTACCGTTCACCGAAGTGGCTACTCACCCCGCCTGGGAGGAAGGGTAGGCGGAGCGGTGGAGATAGAATCCAAAGGGACAGTGCCAGAATCTTTTCATGCAGGTGTGGCCACTAATTCGTACATGGCCAGCTCCTATGTAAAAGCACCTCTAATAAAAAACAAATTGGGAGCCACTTTATCATTTAGGACGTCTCACCCAGGAGATTACCGCTCGCCTAAAGAGAAGCAATTTGACGAGATGGTATTGGCCGCCACAGAAGTTCAGGCAAGATCGGAGAGTCCGGGGGTGACCTTGGAACAAACCGGTTATGAGTTCTGGGACCTCAATGGGAGTTTGGTTTTTCAACCTTCAGAATCTGACGTATTTAAATTTAATTTTCTGAGCATCAACAATGAAAACCCAATTCGGGTGGTCCAGGGGGATACCTTAGAGAACCTGATTCGGACTGAATTGGAAAACCTGGGATTCAGTGGTCACTGGCAGAAACAGTTTGGCACATGGACCTCCAAATTATATTTCACAACTTCCAATTATACTTACCAACTGGATGACGACCAATATTCTCTTAATGATGGTAGGCCACTTGTTATACAAAATGTAAGAAATGATATTAAAAATAATCGCGCGGGACTGTCATTTAGAAACCTGACTACCGTCAGAGAAATTAATGCAGGATATGAATTAACTGATATCGCTACTGAACTTCTGGATGTGTCTTTTCGGGGGAGAAATACCATCAGCAACCGTCCTCCGCCACAAAATGCTCAAATTCATAGTGTCTATGGTGATTACGCCTATTATGGCATAGAAAAATTGATGATTAATGGGGGACTAAGAGTAAATTATGTGCCGGAATACGAGGACTTTAGAATTGAGCCTCGTGTATTTGCAAATTACCACCTGAGTGATCAGTTCACCCTGAAGTCGTCCTTTGGTTTGTATAGCCAGTTTCTAACGCAGGCCCTGTTTTTTGATTTTTCAGATATCAACCTGCAAAAGTTGAGCTGGGGAATGATTAGAGAAAATGATCCACGAATGAGAAGTTGGCAATCCTTGATTGGATTTTCATATCAGCATAAAAACTGGCTGGTGGATGTGGATGGTTATCTGAAGGAGGTCGGTGGACTTTTTACCAATGGACCAAATATTCAAACACCCGATGGTTTCCGGCCAACAGTAATCCATGGTAGCTTAAGTGTAAAAGGTATTGACCTGCTGGTACGATATCGCAAAAACAATTTTGATATATGGGGTAATTACACCCTGAGCAAGGCTGATATGATGTTTGCTGACCTCAAACTGGACGAGTTTCCTGCGAACTACGATCAGAGACACAAAATCAATATTTCCGGTTCTTATAATTATAAAAACTTCAGAGGATCGTTGGGTTGGTTTGCCAGTAGCGGATTACCTAATTACCTGAATAATACCTTTTTTCCATTTATCGGGCCATATAACCAACCGCTACCAGAGCCTACCAGTGTAGGTGAGATTGAACGATTTGACTGGGTGCATCAGTTGGATGCTTCAGTAGCCTATGAATTTTATCCTGGTAATGGCAGAACCAGGGTTACTGTTGGTGCTTCTGCTTTAAACTTATATAACAGGGATAATCTATTGGAAACTGTAAATGTAAGGCAAAGAGGTCCCAATGAAATCAGGTTATTTCCTTTCCCTGTGGACCGTTACAACATCGGCTTTGCGCCGGATATCCTACTGAAAATCGAGTTTTGACTTTAGTATATCTGGTAAGTTCCATTGCCCTTTTGTTTGAAATTTAAACTCAAAGGCTCACAAACCATTTTCAATGCCACCTCTACATTGGAATGTAGAAAGCTGCCAGAGTATTTTCGGGAGAGGTCTACACGCTTGTCAATTTCCAACTGCACACCGAATTGAGCTTTAAGTGAGGCAAAAACATCACCCAGCGCAGCATTTTTAAACTTGGTGGCATTACCGGTAATCCAAATCGGTTTTGAATCTTCCAGTTCTCCTCTCTCCACATTAACTCCATCAAATTTCAAAGATTCACCTGCTACAATAACGGAGGTAGAATCAGAATTATTTATTGAGATTCCTACTTTGCCTTCATAGCAATCAACGGCAAGAAAATTCCCCCGCTTTCTGACATTAAATTTTGTTCCGAGTACCTCTACCTTTGAATCATCAAGCTCCACGGTGAATTTAGATCCCCTGGCAACTTCAAAATATGCCTCGCCTTTTAATTTCACCTTCCTTTTGGTCGGCCAGGTTTTAGTTGAAAAACTTAATGATGAGGAGCTGTTAATGGTGGCCATTGAGCCATCTGGTAGTTCAATCGTCTCGGTTTGGCCAGCGAGCGTCTCAATCGTCTGCAAATCTGACTGGAAGAAAAATAAGTAGCTAACAACGAGCAAAGTGATCGCTGCGGCAATTCCCACAAACCAGGAACGGTTCAATGGAATAACTTTAGTTTCTTTTTTAGTGTCTTCGATGGCCGTTTGAAGCCGTTGCATTCCTTTTTCTTTGTCTACAGGAGGGATGGACCATTGTTCCATTTCCTGCGTTATTGCCCGGAAAGCATCCAGCGTTTCCTGAGACTCCTGTTCCACCAATTCATCATCGGTGATTTCTCCAGCGAGCCATTTTGCAATTAATATGTCTGTATCCCTTTTTTCCATTTAATTAATGACAAGTTTATACCTACTTTGCCCCTCCCTCACTTTAAATTTTGTATTGGTTAAGCTCATCAATGGAACCCCGAAGTTTTTTCATCACTTTGCCCAAACTTTTTTCCACTGCTTTCACACTGATGTCAAGTGCCTCAGCGACTTCCTTATAGGACATCTTATCAATGCGATTCATCAGGAAAATCATTCTTTGCCGTTCTGGAAGTTTACTGATCTCTTCCTCCAACTTCATTTTAAACTCCTCTCCACGCATTACGAAGTGAGGGTCTTCACTTCTATCTCTGATTGGGTTTTCCTTTTCAAAACTCAATACCACTTTGTCATGGCTTACCTTGTTGAGAAAAAGTCGTTTTGCTACCGTGAAAAGGAACCCTTTGGCGGTTTCCCATACCACTTCGGCACATTTTTCCCATAGTTTGGTATAGGACTCATGCGCCAGATCCTCCGCTTCATCCAGATCGCCACATTTGTAATACAAAAAGTTACGCAACTGGTCTATATGCTCCTGATAGAGGAAATTGTAGTTCTTCTGGTCGCAAACTGATTTATTTGTGTTCATAGGTGCCTCAAAACTATTGAAATATACTGAAAATTTGGCCACTTGATTGCCATCCAAAAGTTTTCCATCAATACTTTGACCGATGCAATAAATTTTAAGGGCAAAAGACCTAATTTTGAAGGGTATGAAGTTGTTGTTATTTGGAATCACCAGGGACATAGTAGGATCCAATGAGCTTAATTTTGAACTGGATTCACATGTGAGTAATGTTGGAGAACTCAAAAATGCCTTGGGTGAAAAATTCCCCGAACTACATCAACTTAAGTCATTGGCCATTGCGGTTAATGAAGAATATGCAACAGATGAAATCACGCTTAGCCCAAATGATGTTGTAGCATTAATTCCACCAGTAAGCGGAGGCTAATGGTAAGTATTGTTGAACATATTGATTTAAATGAAGCGTATGCCCAGTTAGGACACTCAGCTTCAGGAGGTATTTGTCTTTTTGTCGGAACGGTTAGGGATCAAACCAATGACAAAGAGGTTCAAAAACTTGAGTTTGAGACCTATGAGTCAATGGCCATCAAGGAAATGAATAAACTTGTGCAGGAAGCGCAAAACCAATGGTCACTTAATAAAATCATAATTCAGCATGCAGTAGGAAGTAAAAAGATAGGCGAACCTGTAGTGGTGATTGGCACCTCGTCGGCACACAGGGATGCAGCTTTTGCTTCATGTAGGTTTTTGATAGACAAGCTGAAGGAAACTGTCCCCATATGGAAGAAAGAGATTTTTTCCGATGAATCAGTTTGGGTTTCAGCACATCCATAAGGGCAAATTGCAATTGATTGATAATCATAACAGAGAAATTAATTACCTCAGAATTTCAGTTACTGACCGGTGTAACCTCCGGTGTACCTACTGTATGCCAGAAAAAGGCTTGAGGTTCGAAAAAAAGGAGAACCTGCTTTCTTTAGAGGAAATTTACCGCGTGGTTGAGGTCTTTACTCATCTTGGCGTCAACAAGGTCAGGTTTACAGGTGGAGAACCTTTTGTAAGGGATGGATTGCTGGATTTGTTTCAGTCAGTTTCCAGGCTGGAAGGGATCGATGAACTAACAATTACCACCAATGGAACCATATTAAATGAAAATCACCTTGATATTTTGAAGAAAACCAAGGTGAAGACCATTAACCTGAGTCTTGATACCTTAGACCAAGCCAGGTTCAAAGAAATCACAAGAAGGGATGATTTCAGGACGGTAAGGAACAACCTTGAGCTGTTGTTGCATTCCGGATTTGAAATAAAAATCAATTGTGTGGTGATGGTCGACAAGAATATTGATGACATTATACCATTTCTGGAATTTACAAAAGATCACCATGTAACAGTACGCTTTCTGGAAGAGATGCCATTTAATGGGGCCAGCAGATCAGTGAATCAAACCACGACCTGGAACCATGTAAAGATGCTTGATTACATCTCAGCACACTATCCTCATGCCATTCAACTACCGGTACCAAAGAGTTCCACTTCTTCGCTGTATCAAATTCCTGGCTATGATGGAAGGTTTGGAATAATTCCTTCTTACAGCAGAACGTTCTGTGGCAGCTGTAACAGGGTGAGGGTATCTCATCGGGGTGAAATGCGAACCTGTCTTTACGGCCAAAATGTGTTGAATCTCCGAGATATGATCAGACAAGGATGGTCCGATGAAGCAATTCAAAAAGAAATAGTGGCTGCTGTTTCCAACCGGGCAAAAGACGGTTTTGAAGCACAGGCAAACAAAGAAATAAGTGAGTCAATGACAAAAATTGGAGGTTAATGGGCATAACACACATTAATAAATCGGGAGAGGTTCAAATGGTGGATACGTCTGAAAAATCAGATACGCTTCGGGTCGCGACTGCTCAGGCATCAGTTACATTTCCTGAAGATGTATTTGCATCACTTAGCAGCGACAATTTCCTGACGAAAAAAGGGGGGATTATCACAACGGCCACCATTGCCGGAACCATGGCAGTTAAGAAGACCGCAGAGTTAATCCCATTATGCCACAATATTCCAATTTCGGGATGTGATTTCAGCATTACTCCCGGCGATAATTCCCTGGTGGTGGAATGTACAGTAACCACCAAATCTAATACAGGCGTTGAAATGGAAGCGCTCACCGGTGCAAACATTGCCTGCCTGACCATCTATGACATGTGCAAAGCACTTTCTCATGATATCATCATCACAGAAACCAAATTGTTGAGTAAATCTGGCGGTAAACGAGATTTTAGCAGGAAATAACATGATTTCAGTAGAAAAAGCCAAAGCATTGGTAAGACAACATCAGGTTGATCTTGCAATCGAAACAATTGATTTTAAAGCCTCTCTTAATCGTATACTGGCTGAGGATATTATTGCTGACAGAGACTTCCCTCCATTTAACAGGGTGGCTATGGATGGTATCGCAATAGCGCATGCTGCCTTTGCGAAAGGACAGCGGTCATTCGGGATATCCGGGACACAATTTGCCGGGAGCCCTCAATTGTCTCTTGATAGTGAAGAAGGCTGTATGGAAGTAATGACTGGGGCAATGCTTCCTGCGGGAACTGATACCGTGATCAGGTATGAAGACATAGTTGTTGCTGATGGTTCCGCAACTATCCAGGTAGACAACATTTCAAGAGGGCAAAATGTACATGCTCAAGGTTCGGATGCAGCAATTGGTGATATTGTATTGCCAAAAGGAAAGAAAATTGAATCTACTGATATTAGTATTCTGGCAACTGTAGGTAAATCTGAGCTTGCGGTTAAAAAGTTACCTACGGTGGTGGTGGTTTCTACTGGTGATGAGCTGGTAGATGTTTCTGAAACACCAGCTCCATATCAGATCAGAAAATCCAATACCTATACACTACTTGCGGAACTGAAAAAACTGGGCATTGACGGAGAGGAACGGCATATCGTGGATGACAAAGACACGTTGATGAAGGAAATCAGTCTGTTACTGGAGTCATTTGATGTTCTTATTTTTAGCGGAGGTGTATCCAGAGGTAAAAAAGACTTTTTGCCAGAGGTACTGGATCAATTGGGAGTAGAGAAACAGTTTCATAAGATTGCCCAGAGGCCAGGCAAACCCATGTGGTTTGGGACTCACCCAAAAGGTGGAGTGGTTTTTGGCTTTCCCGGGAATCCTGTTTCTGTATTTGTTTGCTTCAAACTTTATTTTGAATCATGGCTTTATGCGTCCCTGGGTCATGAACCGTTAAAGATTTATGCATCATTGCAGGAGGATGTGTCGTTTAAACCACCTTTGAGCTATCATATGGCGGTAACTACATCTTATCAGGGGAATAATTTATTGGCTTATCCAGTAAGTTCTGGCGGCTCGGGCGATTTGATGACCCTGGGAAAAATGAATGGATTTGTTACGCTTCCGGAAGGCAGAGATCTTTACAAAAAAGGAGAGCTATTTGAGTTAGTGATTTAATAAGGTTTTTGCCCTACATAATTCCCAGGAGGGTCATATTCACAGACCCAGATGTCCATGCCATCACAGGTGATTTTAGCGCATCCTACTTTTGTGGTTGATTGCCACACCATCTGAGTATAGTGGCCACAGACACTACTGCATTTGTTTTTGTCGTAGTTGTAATCATCTTTTTCACTCCCCCATGAATCAACCACATATTTGGCATCAAAGGCTCCTGATGTGCCCATGAAAAGGTTCTCGCCGTATTTAAATGTGCTATGCTCAAAGGCACATTTTTTCTGCTTAAGCGCTCTGGCCCATTCCGCTGCTACCTTGGCCAATTGAGGGTCCCAGGATAAGGCGGCCACACCTACTTCTGCCCGCCATTCATTGTGAGTGTCCACCAAAAGCTGAATGTCCTGACTGGTGAGATTTGTAACAGGGTCAACCTGATCTCTTGTGATTAGAAATAATGATAGAAGAGCAATTACAATACCTTTCATGCCAAAGATTTAAGTTCCTGAGTTCTGAGAAGAAACAAGAACCTGGCAAGAAAATATGCACCAAAACCACTGAAAATATGCCACAGGAAATGTGTTCCCATTGGAAATTGAAACCAGCCTCTCATATCTATTTCTCTGAAGAACAACGATAGCCCCAGCATAAATATTGAAAGCAGGATCCACTTCGAGCTAAAATACCTGATCCTATGAAGATACATTAGGATTGGAAGGAAGATCAATGTGCCTGTGATGAAATATGCAAAATTGGCCGCAGCATGATCGGAAAGCCAATCAAATAGGTATATGCGTAAAATCACAAATGGGACAAAAATAGCAAACGTATAGCCCCATTTAGGTAATACTTTTATCCAGAAATAAATGGCCACCGATAAAGTCAGTATTGCAGTAGGCAGTACGTCCAGGTACAGAAAAAACTCAGAATTCCTGAAACCATGAAATAAGGTACTTCCCAATCCTCCCAAAATGAGAAGGGGAATGCAAAACCACATGAAGCCATAGTCTTTGAATGGGTACTTTTTGAGCTGAAAAGCCCAGAAAACTGCCGGGGCAACTATTGCTAAGGATGATACGGCGTTCCAGGGCTCAGCAATGATGTTGCTAAGGTTAGTTTCGGCATAAATTGGTCCACCGTCTGTTATCAAGTCAGCTGTAATCATATTGCAAAATTCGTAAATGTGTTGTTATTGTACTCTTTTTTAGGATTCTTTTCGATGAGATACTAAATATAGACGTTCAGTGAATATTTTTTATTGTGCAGTGATGCTTCAGGAAGAACGGTTTTGGCAGATTGAGAGTTCCATTCCTTCAAGAAACCCCAAAAATAGTTGATTGATGGGAACTTCAGGTTCATTTCATAATGATCTGCCAAAATTCTAAGTCAACAGGTCGGAATCTGTGGAAATTTTTATATTTTAGAATTCGAGGATAATGAATACCACTTGGAAAAGATAGACGAGAAAATTCTTTATGTGGACGATGAAAAGGGGAACTGTGATTACTTCAAGTCTGCATTCAGAAGAGAGTACTCCATATTAACCGCGCTTTCGGGAAAGGAAGCTTTGATGATCCTTCAGGACAATCCAGAAATCTGCATGATCATCACCGACCAGAGAATGCCCGAAATGTCCGGGGTTGAGTTCCTGGAAAGGTCACTGCAGATCACACCAGATGCCATTAGAATACTGGTGACAGGTTACAGTGATATGAAGGCAGTAATTGATGCGATCAATAAAGGCCAGATCTACCATTATATCTCCAAGCCATGGAGTTATGATGAAATGAAGATCATCATCAACAAAGCACTGGAAGCGTACAGGCTGAGGGTAGAAAACAGAACCCTTACTTCCGAAAAAGAGGAATTGTTAATTAAAACTGAAAGACAGGAGAAAGAATACATTCGTGCGCAGCTGGAAAACCTCAGAAAGCAGGTCAATCCACATTTCCTGTTTAATTGCCTCAATATTCTTCATGCCATGGTTCCTAGTAATCCGGATGCAAGAGGGTTTATACAAAAATTGTCCTCCGTATATCGGTATTTACTTGAACACAATGAGGAAAACCTGGTGACATTACATCAGGAAATGTCTTTTCTTGAAAATTATATCTATTTGCAAAAGGTAAGGTTCAAAGATGCGCTCAACTACGAAAATGGCATTCAGGAAAAGGATCTTGAGTTTAAGATACCAAGTGTTTCTGGTCAACTGCTGGTAGAAAATGCGATTAAACATAATATTGTATCCAAGGAAAAACCCCTAGATGTAATATTAACAATCGAAGATGGGTACTTTGTGGTGAAGAATACCTATCAGCCAAAGTTGAAGCCCATGCCATCGACAAGGGTGGGACAGGAAAATTTAAGAGAAAGGTTGAAGTATTTGACTGACAAAGAACCAGCCTTTAATGTGGAAGGTAACTTTTATGTTGCAAAAATTCCAATATTGGAGTCAATGCCTTAATTTTAGAAAGTATGTTGAATATTCTGATCATAGAAGATGAGCCCATGGCGGCAGATGACCTGGAGCAAGTGATAACTTCCCTGGATAGTGAGGTGAATGTGGTGGCAAAAAAGGAAAGTGTAGCTTCGTCTGTTGAGTGGCTGGAGGAAAACGAGGTTGATCTGATTCTTTCTGATATCCAACTAGGTGATGGGTTGAGCTTTGAAATATTTGAAAAACTTGACATCACCACACCAATTATAATTACTACCGCTTACGATAATTATGCTATTCAGGCATTCAAGCAGAATAGTATTGATTACCTCCTTAAACCGATAGACGAGCAGGAACTAAAAAAAGCACTTGATAAATACAAAGACCTTCACAACAGGAATGAAGAGCAACCCAACATACAGGAATTATTAAAAACCCTGCGTCCTGGTAGTGATAGTGAGTTTCAGGAGAGGTTTATTGTGACATTGGGAGAAAGAATAGAGTCTATCCCTGTATCGGAAGTGGCCTATTTTTTCAGTGAAGACCGATATACCTACCTGGTTAATAAAGAAGGTAAACAGCATATAATCAATACCAACCTTGGCGAACTTGAAGGTAAACTGAATCCTAAGAAATTTTACCGGATCAACAGAAAATACATTATTGGCTATGATGCTATCCAGCGAATGGTAGCATATTCTAAAAGTCGTGTCAAAGTTGAACTACTTCCTGAGCCACCAAATGCGATGGATGTTGTAGTAAGTGTGGAAAGATCAGGTCCTTTCAAAAAATGGCTCAATCAGTAAGCCAGGCGACTATTCTCTGAATTACATCAAATATCAAACAACCGGTTTATTTCGGGTTTCGTAATAAATTACTGTTTTGTTTCATGATATTCCATTAAATTAGAATTTAACCAAGCAAGCTACATTATGCTACCCGTCACTGAGCAAGCTCAGACCCATAAACTCCTTCATCAGTACAAGCAGATTAGAGACCAGTCCATCCGACTTACAGCACCTTTGAATACAGAAGATTATGTAGTACAGCCGGTGGTGGATGTTAGCCCTCCAAAATGGCATTTGGCGCATACTACCTGGTTTTTTGAAGAATTTATTTTAGGGCCAAATTTATCAGGGTACAAAGTTTTTCATAAGGACTACAATTTTCTGTTCAACAGCTATTATGATTCGGTTGGAGAACGGGTGCAGAGGCCTAACAGGGGATTTATGACCCGTCCAACAGTAGAAGAGATTTTGGCTTACCGGTCAAATGTGGATGAACATATGGGAAAATTCCTGGAGTCCGTTGGTGAGATTGGTACTGAACTGGCATACACCATTCAATTGGGCCTGCAACATGAGCAGCAACACCAGGAGCTGTTATTATATGACATTAAGTACATCCTGAATCAATACCCCTTGTTTCCAAAGTATAGTAAGGATGTGGTACCTGCCGCACAGGAAAGAAAGGCAAATTTTTTAAGTGTGGAGGAAGGAGTATATGAAATAGGGCATCAGGAAGATGGTTTTTGCTTTGATAATGAGTTGGGATGCCATAAGGTTTACATCAATTCATTCGAAATCATGGATCGATTGGTGACAAACGGTGAGTTTCTGGAGTTCATGGCGTCTGGAGCTTACAATGATTTTAAACATTGGCTGATGGAGGGATGGGCCTGGGTCAATGAGACCAATCAGGAACACCCAATGCACTGGTATAAATTGGATGGACAGTGGCATTACTTTAGTCTGGCAGGAGGATTGGTGCCCCTGGATTTGAATGCACCTGTTACACATGTGAGTTACTATGAAGCAGACGCTTTTGCCAGATGGAAGGGAATGCGACTCCCCACCGAATTTGAATGGGAGGTAGCAGCAAAAAAGTATTCACCCGAGATTCCGGCTTCCGCGAATTTGGTCGATGCTCAAAATTTTAACCCAATGGGGGCAGGTCATGATAATTATCAGTTTTTTGGAGACACGTGGGAGTGGACTTCCAGCAGCTACAGTGCATATCCTCAATTCGAAACTGCAAATGGTGCAATAGGAGAGTATAATGGCAAGTTTATGGTGAATCAGATGGTGCTGAGAGGTGGTTCCTGTGCAACACCACGAGACCATATCAGGCACACATATCGTAATTTTTTCCATCCACATTTAAAATGGTTCTTCAATGGAATAAGGCTGGCCCGCTAGCGCTTTTCCCAAAACCAAAAATCAATGCAAGAGACTAATCAGGAAACTGTAGTAACCCCGGTAAATGTAGCGTTTGCCCAGGATGTGATCAACGGACTAAATGCTATACCTAAAAGAATACCTTCCAAATACTTTTATGATGCCGTGGGTGATGAGTTATTTCAGCAAATCATGGAACTTGATGAGTATTACCTCACAAGAACAGAGTTCTCTATACTGGAAAACTACAAACAGCAAATTCTGGAATTAATTAATAATAGTAGAGGCTTTCACTTATACGAGTTGGGTGCGGGGGATGGATATAAAACCAAAATACTGCTAAGTCACTTTCTGGAACAGAAAGTAGATTTTGAATATTCTCCCATTGATATTTCATCTAACGTGCTGGAACAACTGGAGCAGTCCCTGATTGAAGAGTTGCCGGATTTGGATGTGAGACCACTGGTCGGTGATTATTTTACCATGCTCAACAGCATTGAAAATGAAGATCATCATACAAAAGTAGTGATGTTTCTAGGTTCCAACATTGGAAATTTTAATAGTGAATTGGCCTTGAAATTCCTTAAACAGTTGAGGGCCAGTATCACTCCAGGGGATTACTTTTTGCTTGGAGTAGACCTGAAAAAGGACCCAACAAAGATCTTAAATGCCTACAACGACTCAAAAGGGGTAACCCGTGCATTTAATTTGAATTTATTGACAAGGATCAATAATGAATTTGATGGAGATTTTGATATAAGCAAGTTTCAGCATTATCCTTATTACGATCCGGCTACTGGTGAATGTCGCAGCTATCTGATCAGCCGGGAACGGCAGACTGTTCATCTAAAGCGTTTGGATGTGACTGTAGAATTCAGGGCATGGGAAGCGATTCATATGGAAATTTCGAAAAAATATCATTTGGAAGAATTGGAGGAATTAGCCAGTGCCAGTGGATTTAAGGTCGTCAAACACCTGACCGATGAAAACCAGTATTTTGTAGACTCCTTGTGGCAGGCAGTTTGATCGATAATTAAAACATTTGAATAACAAGGAGGCGATACATTTTCAGTTTACAATTATTCCGTTATTTTTGCCATCCTTTCAGTAAGCCCAGGTGCTGGAATTGGTAGACAGGCATGGTTGAGGGCCATGTGTCCGTTAGGGCGTGCGGGTTCGACTCCCGCCCTGGGCACTTAATTTTATTTCGAAATTTCTTCGTCAGCAAAGCTTTTTTCTCCATCTACTCCAGATAATTCCTGCGTTCTTTAGAAGTAACTAATTGCAACATTCTGATACTGTAAATGTACAGCCTGTAGTAAAATCGCCACCTGAATTTATTCCACCAGGATGCTTTCAAATAGGTTGAGGGCTCTACCTCTACGGTATCACGGTCGATTATGTATTCCAATTTTTTTCTGAAATCCATGGAGAACTGCTCGTTGATCACCTCAACATTGAGTTCTGTGCTGAGAAGATCACTAAGGTCATTGAGGTTGTAACTACCCACGGTACTCCATTCATTGTCTATTACTGCGACTTTTGCATGTAAAACAGCAGGTTTATACTCAAATATTCTGATTTTATGACGGAGAAGTCTTGAATAAAAGTATTTGACCGACATTTCATACAGGTAGGTGTCTGAGATGCTGGGAAGTACCAATTTTACTTCAACACCTCTCTCTGCAGCCCGGAAAAGTAATTTCAACAGTCGAAACCTGGGTACAAAATAAGCAGCTACAATGATAATAGATTTCCGGGCTCGCTGAATTGCCTCGTAATATGCCCTTCTGATCTGCAAATTGCGGCGAATAATATCATTTTCTGCAAATCGAACATCTTCTTTTGACCTGGTAATGTCCATTTTTTTGTTAGCGGTGAGGTCTATTCTTTTATTTAGAATATCCAGCGCAAACCGATTGAGCTCATTACACTTTTCTCCCTCCAGATAAATGGCAAAATCCAACCACGGCTCCTGATTTATCCCATGATAGTCATTGGCAATATTAATCCCTCCTACTAACGCTTTTTCACTGTCTACGACAATGAACTTATGGTGTAGTCTGCGACCAATTCGAAACCTGAGTGTAAAGTGAATGGGGGAGAAGTAAGAAATCCTGATGTTGTTTTTTCTGAAATTTTCAATAAACTCAGCGGAAACGTCCCGACTACCATAACCATCAACGACTATGGTAATTTCAACTCCTTTTTGTGCAGCCTTGATCAGTTCTGCCTGGATCTCCCTACCAGTCTGGTCATCATCGAACCTGTACAATTGCAAATGGATGAGTGACCTTGCGTCTGCAATGAGTCGCTTAAGCAGGCTAAAATATGGTTTGCCTCCCTCAACCAAACGAATCTGTTCAAACGATTCTACGCTATATCCGGATTGCATATGATTTCAATGGTTGTCCACAAAACTAGAAAGCGGGTCAATAGTAACAAGTGATATTTGTCATGAATACGGTTGATCACACTAATCGGTTTGATTAAATATAATCATTCTATTTGAGGCTTTCTAATCGTCTCTTTTCGTTACTGTTGATTAAATTGCCCTCTATGGATATAATTAATATAGAGCTCTTAAAAGACATTTGTGTGAAACCCGGGGCTCCAGGATTTGAGAAGGAGATAAGGGATTTTGTCATTGAGCAAGTGCAGGATCTTGTGGATGAAGTGGAGGTGGACAATATTGGGAATGTATTCGCTATTAAAAAAGGGAAGTCGTCCGAAAAGCGCGTTATGGTAGCAGCTCACATGGATGAGATTGGGTTTATCGTAACACATATAGATGATAATGGGTTTGTGCGGTTTCATACCTTAGGGGGATTCGACCCAAAAACACTCACAGCCCAAAGGGTCATTATCCATGGCAAAAAAGACCTGATTGGTGTTATGGGGAGTAAACCCATCCATGTAATGTCTCCGGAAGAACGCAATAAGGTGGCTAAAACTACCGATTATTTTATTGATCTGGGGATGAGCAAGGATCAGGTGGAGGAAGTGATTAAAATTGGCGATCCTATTACCAGAGAACGAGATCTTATAGAAATGGGCGACTGTGTAAATAGCAAATCGATTGATAACCGAATTTCTGTTTTTATCTTAATAGAAGCGCTCAGAAACCTGAATGAGGTGCCCTATGATGTGTATGGTGTATTTACCGTTCAGGAAGAGGTGGGTATCAGGGGTGCAAATGTTGCAGCCCACAATATCAATCCGGATTTTGGGATAGCGCTTGACACTACAATTGCATTTGATCTTCCAGGTGCTCAACCGCATGAACAAGTTACCAAATTAGGTGATGGAACGGCAATTAAAATAATGGATGCCATGACAATCGCTGATTACAGAATGGTGGATTACCTGAAAAAGCAGGCCGAAGAAGGAGATATTAAATGGCAACCAGAGATATTAACAGCCGGAGGAACAGACACAGCTGGACTTCAGCGAATGGGGAAGAAAGGGGCAATATCAGGAGCAATCTCCATTCCTACACGTCACCTGCATCAGGTGATTGAAATGGCCAATAAAAAAGACATCAGGGCTTCAATAGACTTGCTGGTAAGGTCTTTAGAGCATATTGATCGATATGATTGGTCTCACTAAGAAATGAAGTAAATAAAAAAGGCCACCGTAAATTGAGGTGGCCTTTTTTTAATTTTTTCAGTTTGTTTAGTGTTCTTCCTCTTCACCATGCTCTCCAACGTGTTCGTGAGCACCATGAGGGTAAGAGTGGATTGTTTTCTCAGTAAATGCCAGTAAAAGAGCTGAGAAAATGAATACCATGTGAATCACAATTTCAATAACGACACCATTGTAGCTATCCCTCTCTGCTGCGCCTTTGAAATCAATAAACGTTTTCAGCAACTGAACCCCGGAAATGGATGCGAGTGAAGTTGCCAGTTTAATCTTCAACTGTCCTGCATCAAGTCCGTCCAACCATAGTGGTTTATCTTCGTGCTGGTCCACATCAATTTTACTCGTAAAGATTGAATAACCACCAATGGTCACCATCACTACGAGGTTCATTACCATGGAGATATCTACCAAACTCAGGATGCCAAGCATTGTGTCCAGTTCGGTCAGGGTATAGATGTGCGAAGCGATGTGCCATAGTTCCTGAAAGAACTTAACCAAATACAAAAACGCACCAATTACTAAGCCCGTATATAATGGAGCTTGTACCCATCTACTCCAAAATATGAATCCTTCAAAAAAATTCTCGAACTTCTTTAATCCAGAATTACTCATTGTTTATCGATCGTTTTTTCCTTTTATGAAATTGTTCAGTTGCTATTTCAGCCATTAATTTAAGCAAAATAACAAATCCGAAATCATTATTGCAGTTTTTCTTTAAAAATGACCTGTGTATTTGCCAGATAATCATGCAGGGCCTTTCTGCGGGGGTTAAACTCAATCATTGAAAAGCCAATGAAAAGCAACGACAAAGAAATAAACTTGCCCAAGGTCCTCACAACAGACTGTAACAGTGTAATTCTGTCAAATTCTTTAGTAGTAACTACTATCCCAATGGCCAATTTGCCTGGAGTGGCCATAAGAGGAGAAGCTTCAAACACGATATAATATAATATGGTCAGGATTATTCCGATGTAGATGGTTGTGGTAGATGTTAGTTCAACCATCCAGCAAGTAAAATAGACCAATACCGGAAACAGAATATCGATGTTTTGTGCCATGATCCTGGTCCAGAATCCTGCGAGTTTTTTTCCCTTATAGTATTGTTTTTCTACAATCAATTTGACCTGGTGCTGTTTTAATTGTCTGAATTTACATGTAATTTAATGATCTGCTTGATGATAGGTAAGAATTGTCTTAATCACTGATCGAATATCATGAAAATACTTAAAATATTAGGTGTGCTGGTCCTCCTGCTTATTGTGCTGGCTTCCATTACATTGTACCTATTGCCAGGAAAAGCACATGTGGAGAGAAGCATAACCATAGATGCCAGTCCTACTAAAGTATCAGGTGTATTACTGGACCTGAAACAAAATAATGCCTGGTCACCATGGTATGAAAAGGATCCTGAGGCAACCTATACTTATGAAGGCATTTACGGGGTAGGTTCACGAATGGCCTGGAAAGGAAACAGCGAGGTGGGAGAAGGTGCGTTGTGGATCGACAATGTAAGCGACACACTAATAGAAATGGGAATGGATTTTGGCATGGGAGGATCTCCGGGAGCAAGCTACATCTTGAAGCCGGTTGAAAATGGCACCATGGTTACCTGGACTTTCGATCAGAAGATGAAGGGCGTAGATAAGTTGTTTGGTCTGATGATGGATAGTTTCCTGGGACCCGATTACGAAAAAGGCCTGCAAAAATTAAAAAAATACATTGAGGAAATGCCAGATGTTCCAGCTGCAGTATCTAAAGAGCACCTGCAGCCTCAATTATACATTGGGAGTAGAAGTATTATGCCGGAAGACCCGGCAATGATCAGTGTTAAAATGGGGCAAATGTTTGGGGCAATCATGACTTACCTCCAAACCGATAATATTGAAATGATGGGACCGCCTTTTACAATATACGAAGGTGTGGGGACGCAGCGTATAGAGATGATTGCAGGAATTCCAGTAAAAGATACCATAGCGGTGGATGAAGAAAACCTGTTTATCGGCAACACACCTCAGGGGCTGATGTTGAAGGTAGTACATAGCGGCAGCTATCATAAATTACCCGAGACACATGAGGCCATACAGGCATATTTGGATTACACGAATATGCAGGTGGGACCGCCCATGGAACAATACATCACCGATCCTGGACTAGAACCTGATACCGCAAAGTGGGAAACACATATATTTTATCCAATATTATTAATGAACACTAAGGATTAAGCCTCTGAGGTTGTCGTTGAAACCATATATTTTCTTAGAAAACTGATACTTTTTCTCCTTTTTATGCCAACGATCACTAGTTTTGTTGATGTTATTGCATCAAAAAGCCATTTTGTCTGATAAAATTTCAATTTCTCAACACATCTAAACATAAATTATGAAATTATTAAAATAATTGATGTTCTATTGAAAATCAATGTAAAATAATGTCATAATACTTGCGTGATTCATAATAATACTTCAATTTTGTTGCAGATATCATAATTCAAAAACAAGTAATTATGACCATGAGAAAGTTTGTAAAAATGATTGCGGTATTTTTAATAGTTATTAGTACCGCGCCAGTAGCGTTCCCATTTGATTCAACAATGATGGAAGCCAGGTTCAAAATCTGGGAAGTGGAGCAAGGAACTTATCGATTACTTTACAAAGACTCTGAGCAACAACAGATCCAAATTGATATTGTAGACGATAAAAACAAGGTACTTTATACGGAAATAGTCTCAGGTGTTGATGGTTTTATAAAACCATTTGATATGAAAGCACTTCCTGCAGGAAGCTATACATTCAGGCTTACCACCGCACATGGGGTTTTTTCGGAAACCATTAAAATCAAAACAGCATCTGAAAAATATGCTGATTTAATCTCAATCAATGCTTTGGAGGGTTCCCGACAATTTGCCTTAAGGGTAAACCAGCAGGTGAATACGGAGTTGGTCATGTACATCTATGATGAAAAGGATAATCTTGTTCATGAAGAACAGGTGCAATCAGGAATCAAGTTATATGATCTGCAGAAAGTACCCTCAAATCTTATTACGGTGAAAATTTACCAGCAAGATGGCCTGGTGAAAGAAACCAGAATGAAGCTTTAATAGAAAGGAATGCCCTCTTGTAGTAGGGAGGGCACCCAAATCTTAATTCACAATGCAATAACATCGGTGCTTCCAACCCGAAATGAGCCCATTTTCATAAACGAAATATTCTAAGGGCTAAGCCAAAAACAGAAGATAATAATATGGCTCAATTGCAGGGGAGGCAACAAAAAATAAGTAATTAGTATATTTTCAATATAATATACTTATTATTAAAAATTAACACAAAATAACAACCTATTACTTGCAAAGTTCGTAACATAATATGAATTTTGCTGTGAAACTCATAATTACTAACAACAACAATTATGGACATGAAAAAAGCAACCATTTTTATTACAGCTCTGATAATAGTTATCGGATCTATCAATGTAGCATTTGCAGCGGACTCTTTAAACTATGAAAGTGAGTTCAAGGTGTGGAATGTGGATGAGGAAACCTACAAGTTGATCTATGGAGGTTCCGGAACAGTTAAGATTAAGGTCCTGGATAAGGATAATCATATACTATACAATGGTACAGTAAAGTCAAAAGACGGATTCATGAAGCCTTTTGACCTGAGTCAGCTTCCATTCGGTACTTATAAGTTTAGACTGGAAGTAGGTGGGGCCATCATGGAAGAGGTCATTACCATTAAGTCACCAAAGGAGAAGTATAGCCACCTGATTGATATTCAGGAGTCGGTTTACAGGGGGATGTTTGAACTCTATGTGAAAGAAGCCGGCACCAACTTCGACCTGTACATTCTGGATGATAAAGGAGAAGTCGTTTTTCAGGATGAAACAGGGGCAGGAAGCAAAGCATATGATTTGAGCAAGCTCTCAATGGAGCAAATAAAAGTATTGATCTATAGTGATCAGGAAATCGTCAAAGAGGCGATCCTAAAGATTTAATCTTCATTTTATTTACATTTATTGGTTTTGGGAAACCGTCCTTGAAATTTGGGGACGGTTTTTTTTATTGTCTTCCTACCCAATAGCTATTGCATTAATAATATTCTTTAAATACATTTGCCATCCTTTTCGGGGCAGTCCCGAAACTACCAGAAAGTGATTGTCAGGTTTGACGAGCACCCTATGCCCAGGTGGCGGAACTGGTAGACGCGTTGGTCTCAAACACCAATGGTAGCAATACCGTGCCGGTTCGATTCCGGCCCTGGGTACAAAATCCCTGATAGCAGCAATGTTGTCAGGGATTTTTTCTATTAGATGAGCCGTGTAAAGTTGCTCCACTCTCTGCTCAATAACTTACAGACCAAATACTCCATAATTGTAATCAGTCACATTATCATTAATAAACACATATCTGGTAAATTTGCCAGAACAGTAAATAGCTATGAAAAGAATAATTCCAACATCTTTTGGGTTTGTATTATTATTGACCCTTCTGTTTTCCTGCAAAAAGATTGACAAGTTCACGCAGTTTGAGATGGATTTTCAATCTTCTGTGACCATCCGGTCATCTTCACCTCTTTCTCTGCCATTTAATTTGATCACCCCGGAGATCACTACCAATTCAGAAACTACATTTTCCGAAAACGACACGAATGAGGACCTGGTAGAATCAATCATCCTACAATCGCTCGATCTTGAAGTTCAGTCTCCTTCTACAGGTACTTTTGGGTTCCTTAACTCTATTGAGATCTTCCTGAAAGCAGATGGTATGTCGGAGCAACGGATTGCCTGGAAGGAAAATATCCCGGATAATCAGGGCAGGCAACTAACGCTGGAAACCAGCAGCGAGGACCTTCGCGAATATCTGATACAGGATAGTTTCAGCCTTCGTGTAAGCACAGTCACGGATGAGGCCATAGCGACAGACCATGAAGTGCTGATTGATGCGGTGTTTTTCGTGGATGCCAAGATCCTGGGCTTGTAAACTGCCATAACGTAGATTATTAACTGCTGATGTAGTAATGAAGTACTCCTGTAGTACTAATGATGTAGTCAATGGTACGATTGCCATTGATGATTCTCTACCCTTACCGGTACCTTTGGATTTCACATTTATTATAAACCAATAGATCAGATGAAGATTTCCTCATTCGCCACCGTACTTGCGATCATTTTTTGCTTTGAGTGTAACGCTCAGTTTCTTACTACCCAGGGAAAGAAAATCCTCGATAAGGATGGACAGGAAATAATCCTCAAAGGAATGGGACTTGGAGGCTGGATGCTCCAGGAGGGATATATGTTACAAACCAATGGCTTTGCTAATCCACAACACGAAATAGAAGCAGCTGTTGAAGACCTCATCGGTGCTGAGAAAAAGGCCGAATTCTATGAAGCCTGGCTATCCAATCATTGCACCAAAACAGATATCGACTCACTGGCCTCCTGGGGTTTTAACTCCGTTCGCCTTCCAATGCATTACAAATTGTTTACTCCACCTATTGAGGAGGAGCCGGTCCCTGGTGAAATCACATGGATTGAGAAAGGTTTTGTCATGGTCGACAGTGTCCTCAGCTGGTGCGAACAAAACGAAATGTACCTCATCCTAGATCTGCATGCAGCACCAGGAGGACAGGGACATGATGCAGCAATTTCGGATTATGATGATACCAAACCCTCTCTCTGGGAAAGCGATGAAAATAAAGCCAAAACAGTAGCGCTATGGCGCAAACTTGCAGAACGGTACAGCGACGAGCCCTGGATGGGTGGATATGACCTGATCAATGAAACCAACTGGAATTTTGAAGGTGCCAATGAGAATGGTTGCGACGAAAGTAATAACACACCGCTGAAAGAACTGTATGTAGACATAGTCGCGGCAATTCGTGAAGTAGATGATAACCATGTCATCTTCATAGAAGGTAACTGCTGGGCCAACAATCACGCCGGGATCTGGCCCCCATGGGATGATAAACTGGTAATCAGTTTTCATAAA
The DNA here is from genome assembly GCA_965243755.1 of Cyclobacteriaceae bacterium. Lineage (GTDB taxonomy): Bacteria > Bacteroidota > Bacteroidia > Cytophagales > Cyclobacteriaceae > JANSWY01. The sequence goes on along the minus strand of CBDEVW010000003.1, from coordinate 1,706,754 downwards.
TACTGGAACCATAATGATCAAAATGCCATACAGGGATTTATCAATATGCGAAACCAGCATAATATTCCAGTATGGATGGGAGAGTCTGGCGAAAACTCCAATACCTGGTTTAAAAACGCCATCTCCTTGTTTGAAGCCAATGACATTGGGTGGTGCTGGTGGCCCATGAAAAAATTTGGATCTGTAGTGAACCCTATGACAATCCCGGTAACCGACGAATATCAGACTTTACTGGATTACTGGTCCAATGGCGGCACGAAACCTACGGAAGAATTTGCTTACAATGCGCTGATGGGAATGGCAGAAAACCTCAAAATTGAAAATAATATCTATCGTAAAGATGTGGTTGACGCCATGATCAGACAAGTGAATGATCCTACCGCCAGACCTTATAAGAATCATCAAATCCCGGGGACCATTAACGTAACGGATTTTGATCTTGGAGGAAATGGGGTAGCATATTACGATACCGATACTTCCAATTACCATGTCAGCTCCGGAACCTACACCGCATGGAACCAGGGCTGGGCCTATAGAAATGACGGGGTTGACATAGAGGCCAGTTCTGATACTGATCCAAAGTCAAATGGCTTCAATGTAGGCTGGACAGCAGATGGTGAATGGATGCAATATTCCACACAGGTCGATAATGATGGTGTTTACCAACTTACCGTCAGGTACGCTGCAGAAAACCAAACCGTGATTCGGATAGAAACAGCAGATAAGACGCTGGCGAGAATTACATTGCCTCCTACCGGCGGGTATCAAACCTGGCAGAGTTTTACAGTAGATGATCTGGTGCTTTATCAGGGAGAACAAAAACTCAGACTTTTCATTGAGAATGGAGGGGTGAATTTGAGTTACCTCAGTTTTTTTTTGACCGGAGCAATCAGTGATGTTGAGTTTCAACTGATCAGTGCCGAGACCAATGTGCCTGGAGACCTGGTTGCCATCAATGCCAATAAAAGGTTTGATGAGTCGATAGCGCTTGATGCATCCGAATTTCAATTGACACTTGATGGTGAGTTGGTCAATATTCAGTCGGCTGCATTTTCCGATACTGATTTGTCGGTCATCCTACTGGCCATCAATGAATCCTATGATGATGTTGCTCAATTGCTCCTCAGCTATACTGGAGAGGGGCTTTTGGCTCATGACGGCAGTGAAATAACAGCTTTTAGCGACTATGAGGTGATCAACAACAGGCCATTCCACTATAGGATACCCACTCAAATCGAAGCAGAAAACTATATGACTAATGTTGGACTGGTCTCCGAAGAAACCACCGATGAGGGAGGAGGACTCAATATGGGTTATACCAATGAAGGCGATTACCTCGAATACAGAATCAATGTGACCACAGCAGGTGAATATTTACTCACCGCAAGGATTGCCTGCTTTGTAGATCCCGGTGAAATGAATATCCAGCAGATAGACCATTCAGGACAAGTACTTAATGAAGTCAATGTAGACGTGCCAGTGACAGGCGGCTGGCAGGTATGGCAATCGGTTACTACCAATATGAATCTGGATGAAGGGGCAGGAGTACTGAGAGTAAACATTGTCGATCCAGAGTTTAACCTTAATTGGATGGATTTCAAAAGTACAGTCACCAGCTCACCAAATTACAAGGATGAAACAGTAAAGGTATTCCCTAACCCTTCAAGAGAAGGAAGTGTGAATTTTCAAATTGGGACTGCAGTTTCTGGCAGACTTGTTGTGACGGATCTTACAGGTAAGTCCATCGTCGAGATGGACGTTGAATCCAACACCTCAATTTTTAGTTTGCAAGAACCAATGAATGCCGGAATTTATTTATGGTCATTCAGCAATCAACATGGAGAAGTTTACAGTGGAAAGTTTGTAATTGCTGAGTAGCATGTTAAGGATGGCTAATTCAGTTTGCTTCCACTAAACCAGTCATCCGACTACTTACTTTCCACAGCATAGCAGCCGCATCATCGTCTTGTGCCCATGGTTTTGGCTGCTTCTCTTTGCAATTCTCAAAATATTTACCCGAGATCCCATCCAGTTCAGGAGAGACGCTGGTGTAGATGGTGGTTTTGGCTCCTTGCTGTGGTGATTTTAGAAAGGGCCTCAATCCAGTCATTATTGCTTTACCTATCCATCCATTTTGTGTGCCAAGCCCTGTAGAAATTGTCCCCGGATGCAATGCATTGGCCGTCACATCAGTTCCTTCGAGTTTCTTAGCCAGTTCCCTGGTAAACAGGATGTTGGCTAGTTTGGAATGGCCATAGACTTTCATGGAACCAAAGCCTGTTTCAAAGCTTAAATCATTGAAATTGATTCGTTTATAAAAAATATGTGCTTCAGAGGAAACATTGACAATCCTTGAGGGAGCACTGTTTTTTAACGTATCCAGCAACAGATGGGTAAGCAGAAAGTGAGCAAGGTGATTGACGGCAAACATTTCTTCAAATCCATCGACCGTGATTTCTCTTTTCAGGTTTACTATTCCAGCATTGTTGATCAGGAGATGAAGTGGTTTTTTCAGTTGAAGAAAAGAGGCTGCTACCGCACTCACTTCTGAAAGGGACGAAAGATCGCCTATGAGTAAATTGATCTGGTGGTTACCTGTTTGGGTTATTATTTCAGATTTAGTTTGTTCGGCTTTATCTGGATTTCTGCATACTAAATACGTTTCTGCTCCCATGGCGGCAATGGCCAGGGCAGTTTCCTTTCCTATACCATTTGTTGCGCCGGTGATCATACACACCTTTCCAGTTAAATCAGTTTTGAGAAAATCTTTTTCCATTGGATGAACCATCTTTTGAATAGGACGGGTAACCAGGTCATTTTAGTCTGAATAATTTTAAGTTCCTTAGGACTACCATCTTCTCACAGCGTTTTTCGGGGATTGATTTCTTTTAATTAAGGCAAATTTCCATTAGTTTATATAGCACATTGAATTGATTGACTAATTACAACCAGCCTAATATGATGGTCAAGCATTTTTTGATTTTATTTCTGCTATTTTCCCTCTTATCGCAATCCTATGGTCAGACGATGGAGTTTGATTTTGTGAAGGATTCCGTAGAATTTAAGTTTAATCTCAACAAGAACACCAATAAGCACAAATGGAAGGCGATACCGATTAAAGTGAAACTTCCGGAAGATTTATCTGATGTTTCACCAGAATTGGCCTCAGTAAAGATTATACATTCCAATGGTAGCATCATGAAAGAAAGTGCATTGGTCAATTATAAGGATAATTCTTCTGACTCAGAGCGGGAGCGATCTGAACCGGAGATTCGCAAGAAGGGAAAGAACTTTGTCATATCCATACCCATTGCTTCCAACAGAACATATCCTGAGCGTGGTACCCTGTTTGGCTTTTATCTCAATGATGGAAACTATGCCCTTCGAGTTTGTTTGAGTGCAGAAGGGTATTCGGCTCAATGCAAAGAAATTCCACTGGTCATTAAATAATTAATCGGTCAGTGCCCAAACTGCCTGAGGTGATGATCCAGGTGTTTCCAAATCAACCTTCCCCAGTATTTTTTATTGAGGTTACCGAAAAATGGGTGCGGATTAAGTTGATCAGCCTGAAGAATTTGTTCTAACAACTCCAGCAACTCCTCTCTTGCAGACTCAATGGCAGAAGGATTTACTTTTTGTTTAACAAGGTTCATTTGAGAAGGTGTTTTTGTTCCTTTTGGCCATGGGAAGACATACAGAGCAAGCCAGCGGCCAATGCCTGTGCGGTATAGTTTTAATCCTTCAGGTTTCCCGCCAGGAAGTATTCCTAATGCAAGTTTCAGTTGTATACCACAATGTTGAAGCATTTGTGGGGTTGTCATCACTCCCCATTTTCTTTTGCTGTTTTCATTTACCGAAGTAATGCGTTTTATGATATCGTTATAATCGGATGAATTGTAAATGTTTGCGGCCATGGGTTGTAGTTTAACAAGGGATGATAAAACTTATTCGCTTTAATTTATTCCAAAATGGTTTCAAATTATCTATTTTTAATAAGCTACATCGGAAATGTTGGGTAAGGTTCACATTTCGTTTCTAATAATTACTCACATTTCTCTTTCCACCAATAGAACTAGTGGAGTAAACCACTGAAAAAGAACGGAGTTTCCGAAAAGCCAGGTGAGTAGGACCAACCTAAATTAAAATTTAAGATGAAACGAGTATTACCAGCACTATTTGTATTGATTGCAACTGTATTTACCGGATGTGGGTTAAGCCACGATTATGAATTGGCCATGAATCCCCCGGCTAGTGATGCCACACCCGACCAGATATTTCCTGAATTTATCGGTGAGGATCAGGTGGTAGTGAACAACCTTGAGTTTGGTGGCCTGGAGTGTCAATATGGGAAGGATAAAGCCATTATTGGAGCCAGATTATCCTCTACAGATGAGGCAGTGGCCTATTTCAAGCAATACTTATTGCCTCAATTTCAGGCCCAGAACAATAATTTTAGCGGCACGGTGAATGGACAGTTTTACGCCAAGTCCGGCGGTGACTGGAAGATGTTTGGCTGGGTCAATGGAAATTTTGCCTTTGCCATCAAAGCCACCAGTGATGATGGCTTGAACCAAATTGTGGAGGCCTTTCAATATATCGATAAGAAATAGCTGGAAACAGTAAAAATCAGGATGTTTTTTTGGAGCGATTCTGCAAAATATTGAGCCATCGCAATTGCTACAATTGAGGCCAAAAATCATTCTTGAAAAAACGACCGGTCGTTCCACCCAAAACGACCGGTCGTTTCACCCAAAACGTGCGGTCGTTTCGACCTAAATGACCGGTCGTTTTATATCAAATGACCGGTCGTTTTTTCTGGTCTAAAAATCCCCGGTAATCAAATGAGTATTTTTGCAGCTTAGTTAAGAGGTAATTCGCTGAAATTAAGAGGATTACGGGATGGGTTTTGAAATCCTTTCAGATTCCCTGATTATAGGTCTGAAAACCCATGTAGATGCTTTTCGGGGATTTTCACGCCCTTTAAGGCGAGCGATGGTGGAATTAGTGTAGCAAAAGCACCATATCTGTTGTGATGTGATAAACTGACTGGCAAGGTTTGCTCTGATCGGGTCTCCAGTAATGAAGGAATGCCCTCCCCGATAAATTGGGTGTTCAGCAGATGGTGGTTGTAGAGATAGCGGCTTGCCAGACTTCTAAGAATTTCTGAGTCCGTCCCTTGCGCTTTGGAAATATCAAAAAGTTGCCAAACAACATTTTTGGCTTCAGGTCCGTGAGCTATGGCGACTATACAGCTATGATTGAGCCAGATGTTGCCGTCGGTGTGTTCAGATTTGTATTTCACCTGAATTTCTTGCCCAAAACTTACCGACAATATCTGGATTTCAATTTGTTTGGGGTCAAAGGTTTCCTCCATCCGATAGAATTTGAAAACGGCCTCCTTGGCTGCCCAGTAAATCCAGTAAATTTCGTTATCGGTAATTTTCTTTGGGAATTTCCCCAGGTGTTCGTTGCGATGGTTGATAAAACGTAGATGTGATCGATTTCTGGGTTTAAGCAGTGGATCCTTGAGATCGACCACATCTATTCCAATCATTTTTCTGCGATCTTAGTTTCAATCACTCCAATTGCTTCTCCTACAGTATTCATTTGATTGATAGAATTATCATCAATCATGATATCATACTTTTCTTCTATATCTAATACTATATCCACAATATTTGCAGAGTTGATTTTAAGATCATTGATCAATTCCATGGCGTCCGTCAGGTTACCCAACTTCTCCTTCTCCATTACATAGGGATCAATGATGTCTTTAAGCTCGTTTCTGATTTGATCTTTGTCCATTATATCTCTAATTTTCTTAAAACGATGGCACTGTTTACATCGCCAAACCCAAAATTAGCTTTAATTACAGTATTAACCTCAACATTTCGAGACTCTGTACTTATTTTTTCCGCCGGTATGATCTTTTGCACCTCAGGATGAACTTCTTCGCAGTTAATTGTAGGGTGAATAAAATCATGTTTCATCTGGAGCAATGAGGCCACAATTTCGATACTTCCTGCACCTGCTATGCAGTGCCCAATCATGGATTTGGTAGAATTGACATAAGGGAAATCATTTCCTGATAACCCCAGTGCTTCGCTCCAGTTTTTAATTTCCAAAGGATCTGCCATGGTAGACGTCAGGTGTCCCGACACCAGGTCAATCTCTGAAGTTTCGATACCAGCTTCTTTAACAGCCATCTGGATGCATCCTTGAACAGCATTGGAGTTGGGGGCGGTCATGGTTCCACCATTTCTTTGTCCGCCGGAATTTAAACCAGTACCTATTATTTCGGCATAAATCTGAGCGCCTCTCGCTTGAGCACTTTCAAGAGATTCTAAAATAAGAGCGCCTCCACCTCCTGCAGGTACGAAACCAGCCGAACTGGCACTCAATGGCCTTGAGCCGCCTGTTGGATTATCGTTGGCATCCCGGCACAATACCCTCAGTGCGTCAAAAGCACCCCAAATGTATCTTCCTTCTCCTTCAGAACTACCGCAAAGCATACGTTTGGCTTTGCCTGATTTAATGTATTCATAGCCCAGAATGGCAGCTTCTGTACCGCTACTGCATGCGGAGGAGTTACAAATTATTCTATTGCCAAAACCTAGAATTTGATTAAGGTATGCACTTGCGCCACTGTTCATGGACTGTGTAGACGACCAGGTGCCTAGTCTACGCGTTTTGCCACTGTCTATCAGGTTGATCTTATCTCCAACAAAGCTATCCAGTCCCAGTGCTCCGGCACCAAATACTATTCCGGTATCAGGATCATAGGCGGTAGGGTCCACTTCCAATCCTGCATCTTTCCATGCTTCAATTCCAGCGAGGCAACCATAGATCACCCCATTGTTTTCTACCTTTTTTGCGATTAATTCAGGCAGAAGTTCCAATTTGTATTCATCTGAAACCTGTGGTGTACCAGCAATCTGGCAGGCGAAATTGAGCGCCTTCAAATCTTCTCTAAACCCAATACCAGATACGCCATTCTTTAATGAATCCAAATAATTACTGATTCCAGTACCATTTGGTGCAACTACACCTATCCCTGTGACAACAACCCTAGTTTCTTCCAAACTCATTTTCGTTTATTACCATTCCGGAGAATTCTCCTCTACTTACTTCTTTTCCGTTATTCCGATTGAAACAACGAATTTGGCATTTTAATTTGTTAAATCTAAAATAAATCTTTTCAGATTTAACTTCCAAAACGTCACCAGGCAATACAGGTGCCATAAATTCCACATTTGCAGATGAGAAGACCGGTAGAATCGGACTCTTTTCATTCGCTTCCTGATGACCTTTCAAATAGATGCCAAGACAAACAAGCCCAATCTGAGCCATAATTTCAGTAACAATGACACCCGGAGTTATTGGTTTGGATGGAAAGTGTCCTTCAAAAAAATATTCGTCTTCTCTGATGGTGTATGAACCCGAGCTTCCATTTTCATTGACCTCATCTAGCTGGTCAACAAAAAGGAATGGTCTCTTATATGGCAATTGCCTGATTATTTCTTCTTTGGATAACATTTAAATAAAATTTTCTCCACCATCCACATGAATTAGACTGCCATTGATCCATTGGGCCTCCTCTCTGGCTAACAGGTAAACCACATTGGCCACATCTTCCGGAGTTGTTGCTCTTCCATGTGGATTTCTTTGCTTTGCTCCTTTAATTAACTGGTCGTATCCAGGGATCAACTGTAGGGATGGCGTGTCCGTAACACCGGCCTGAATTGTATTGGCAGTGATGCCTTTTGGGGCAAACTCGGTAGCCAGGTACCTTATCATGGTCTCCAAAGCCGCCTTGGCCATTGCCACTGCACCGTACCCTGTCCAGTATTTATTATTTCCTTCGGAAGTAAGGGCCAAAATTCTGCTTCCTTTTTTAAGAAGGTCCAGTGTCTGAAGTTTTTGTACCCAAACCAAAAGGTTGGTGGCCATGGCGTTGATCGTGAGATTGATATCATTTTCGGAGAGCGCGCCACCCTCAGCCGCCAGCGGTTTCAGGTTTCCTCTGGATACAGCATGAAGTACTATTTTGATTCCATCTTCACCGGTAATTTCGCTGATTTTAGGCAGGTGCTCATCAATCTTGTCATGATTGGTGGCATCAAAATTAAAGGAATGGAAATTTGGATTAACTGTCATGATGTCCTCAAAGTCTTTCTCAACCTGAGGAAGAACCGATCTCCGGTCTCTGTGTATGATGATTATTCCAAAACCTTCCGAAGCTAGTTTTTTTGCAGATGCCAACCCAATCCCACTCGATCCTCCTATGATTAGTGCCCAATTACTCATTTTCAAACCATTTTATAAAACATCTTCTTCTGATCTCATTGTCGTGGATATGGTCGTCATATTCGTTCCATAGGTTCAAGACATTATGATTATTATCCAGCATGGGACCAGTGGCAGCAGTTTTAACACCATTTTTGATGTATGCCTGGAACATTTGCTCAAATATAAGCACATTCGCACCAAGCTTCTGATACTCAGGATCAACGCCTATCAGGAATAGATCCATATCATCATTGCTTCGTAACGCCTTCAATACATGAATGAAACCAAATGGGAAAAGGCTGCCTTTGGCTTTATTTAAAGCCTTTGAAAAAGATGGGAGAGAAAGCGCAAATCCTATCACCTGATCTTCTTCATTTACTACAATACTAACATATTCCCGACGTACAAACCCAAAGTACTGATCAACATAATATGCAATCTGTTTTTCGGTTAAAGGATAATAGCCATACAGGTGACTATAAGCTTTATTCAATACGTCGAATACACCGGGAGCATATTTTAGAAGCTCCTTATTTTTCTTGAATTTTTTTGCTGTGAGATTGAATCGATTGGCAATAATACTGGCAGACCTCTCAAGTCTCCTTGGCATTTCTGTGGGAATATTCCCTCTAATTTCAACCCAGTCACACGCTTTTTCAAATCCGTACCGCTCAAAAAACTCTTTGTAATAAGGGAAATTATAAATTGTTGCCTGAGTAGCCAGCTGATCAAATCCAGCCACAAGCGTCCCTTCAAAATCCAGGTCGGTGAACCCCAATGGACCATGAACGCCTTTTAGTTTTTTTGATTTTGCCCAGTCCCAAACGGTTTCGATCAGGGCCACAAATACATCATAGTCTTCTATGAAGTCAATCCAGCCAAACCGGGCTACAGGGCGATCTTTTATTTCCTGTCCGTGAATTATACCTGCGATCCTCCCAACTGCTTTACCATCTTTCCGGGCAATCCAGTATTCTGCTTCACAATGGTCAAATGCAGGGTTCTTTTTTTTATCAAGGGTCCCCAATTCAAAGCTTTTCAATGGGATAACATAATTAGGTTCGCCCTTGTACAGATCTATTTGAAATTGAACGAATTGTTTAAGCTGTTTTGCACTTTCAACTTTCTCAATGACGATCGCCATCCTGATTATATGAGTTTATTTCGCCGATAATAATTTAAAGTATCCTCAAATCCAGCCATTACATCAAATCTGTTCTGCAGAGGTATAGTTTTCCTCTCATCAGAAAAATCATGATCCCAGTTCCTGCTTATTTCAAAATGCTTTTCGGCAGTAAGTGTGGGAGTGAACCTGAAAATTTTAGCGAAAATAGTGATAATTCTCATTATCAACCGCGTTAATCCGAATGGGAGTTTAAAAGCGAATGATTTTTTGTTAAGAATTCCTTCAATAATGCGTTTAAAATCCGAATGATGATACACATTTCCGTCATCCAGAGGAACGATCTTATTGGTGTGTGTTTTTGATATGTGAATAACATTGAAAGCAACATCGGCCCCATGGATCATGGTGATTTTTTGGTCTGGTGGGTTAATCATCGGGTATAATCCCAATTTTACCACCTTAAACAAGGGAATAAAAGAACTGTCCCTGGGACCATAGATCGCTGTAGGCCTGAATATCATGTATGGGAGTCCTGAAGCAATAACTTCCTTTTCTGCCGATAATTTACTTTTACCGTAGTGAGAAACAGGACCATCAAAGCCAACAGGCCCAAAGGCTGCTAAGGATGATATTAACACGAACTTTCCTGCTGCCCCTAAAAAGTCGGTAGCTTTTAGAGCATTGATCAGGTTCCGCGTGAGTCCATGGTTGACTTTATAAAAAACCGAATCGTCTGTTGTATTGGTGATAGCGGCATTGTGAATCACCAGGTCAAAAGCGCCTTGTTTTTCCTTTAACAGAGCCAATGCGTCACACAATGCCTGCTCCTGATAGTCCAGGACTACTGTTTCAGCATTGATATCCCTTAGAAATTCAATATTGGCATTTTTGCGGTGAGCAGCAAAGACCTGGTTTCCCAGTTGGATGGCCTGTTCCACAAGATGGCCACCCAAAAAACCGTTGGCTCCAGTTACTAGTATTTTCACTTAAGCACTAACAGTCACTTTCTGCAGAGGAACTTCTATTTCTTTAGCAACTTTATGAATGGTCTCAATTGCCCTGGTAATTTGTTCTTTGGTATGTGTAGCCATCAGGCTAAATCGGATCAAAGAATCACCTGGAGATACTCCTGGCGGTACAACTGGATTAACAAATACACCTTCTTCCAACAGCCTGGTGGTCAGCATAAAAGTTTTGGCCTGATCTCTAATGTATATTGGAAGAATAGGAGTTTCTGAGTCTCCTGTATCAAACCCTAATCCTTTCAGCATGCTCATGGCAAAATTGGTATTGTCCCATAATTTAGCAATGCGCTCATCATCTCTTTCGATCAGATCTAAAGCGGCCAAAGCAGAAGCAGCAGATGCCGGAGTGATGCTGGCACTAAATATAAGTGACCTGGCATGGTGCTTCAGGTAAGTGATGGTGTCATTATCGGAAGCAATGAATCCTCCAATAGATGCCAGCGACTTACTGAACGTTCCTCCGATCAGATCAACTTTATCTTCCAGACCAAAGTGTGAAGGAGTACCTCTTCCATTCTTACCCAGTACACCAATGGCATGGGCACAATCAGTCATCACAACCGCGTTGTATTGCTCTGCCAATCTTACAATCTCAGGTAAGTTAACGATATCACCCTCCATGCTAAACACACCATCCACTACTATCAGCTTAAATGCATCAAGCGGGCAATGTTTTAACTTAGTCTCCAGAGAGTTCATGTCGTTGTGCCTGAACATCAACGTATTGGCTTGTGATAAACGGGCACCTTCTATGATGGAAGCATGGTTAAGTCTATCCAGCAAAATATAATCGCCACGTTGTGTGATGGCGGGGATTACACCCAGATTAACTTGAAAACCAGTACTGAACACAATACAACCCTCTTTGTTGAGGAAATTCGCTAAACGATTTTCCAATTCAACATGAAGATCTATTGTGCCATTTAGAAACCTGGATCCGGCACAGCCAGAGCCATAATTTCGCAATGCCTTTTCAGCAGCTTCTTTCACATAAGGATGATTTGTAAGACCCAGATAGCTATTGGAGCCAAACATCAACACTTTCTTACCATAAATTTCCACTTCCGTTCCCTGTTCAGAATTTATTTCTCTGAAAAACGGGTAGATGCCTTTCTCTTTGTAAAGATTTGGTTCCTGATACAACCGGGTTCTTTCCTTCAGTATACTCCTCATTTCTTCAATGATTTGGGACAACCTTAAACGATTTTCAAAATTTCGGCCGATTTGTTTCTAATGTTCAAAAGAAATTAAATCTTTACGTCAATTTTGATAACGTCCGACTAAGCCCACAAAATTAAACAACCCCAACGGAACATTGGGTATATGAACAAATTATTTGCACGAAAGTGTGAAGAAAATGTTGAGTGAAAAGAAAATAATTGTCATTCTTCCTGCATATAATGCTGAGAAAACCCTTGAAAAAACCTTGAAAATGGTGCCTGAGGGGCTTGTAGACGAATTTGTCCTGGTGGATGATAATTCCAGTGATAATACGTATGAACTGGCAAAAAAATTAGGCATCAATGCCTTAAAACATGAAAAAAACCTCGGATACGGTGGAAATCAGAAGTCGTGTTATAAAAAAGCCATGGAATTGGGAGGTGATATTGTGGTCATGTTGCACCCGGACTATCAATATGACCCGCGACTGGTACCAGCAATGGCCAGCATGATTGCTTCAGATTTGTATGATGTGGTTTTGGGGTCACGGATTTTGGGGAGAGGAGCTTTGGCAGGAGGCATGCCTTTGTATAAGTATATAGCGAATAGAGTACTCACTTTTATTGAAAATATTCTTTTGGGACTTAAACTCAGCGAATATCATACTGGTTACCGGGCTTACAGCAAAAAGGCATTGGAAGCAATGAACCTTGAGGATACAAGTGACGATTTTGTTTTTGACAATCAGGTCATCGCACTACTACATTATAAAAAAATGAGATTTGGTGAAATAAGCTGTCCGGCAAAATACTTCCCTGAAGCATCTTCGATTAATTTTGCCAGGTCCGTGAAATACGGTTTCGGAGTACTGATTACTGCGGCACAATTCAGGTTGCAGAAGTGGGGGGTAGCGAAGTTTAAATATTTATGTTAATAGTATAAGCAGGTGCAGGAAAAAAAGAAGATTGCTATTGGACTGGGCACTTATAAGCGCCCTCAAATGCTGGAGAAGTGTTTGATTTCTTTGCAAAAGCAAATCACTGATCCTCATTTTGAACTTGCACTGATCCTGGTAGACAATGATGCCGATGGGACTGCCAATGAGGTGTTCGAACGCTGCAAGCCTCAGTTTCCATACGAGGTACACTATTTTGTTCATAGTGAGAAAGGAATAGCTGCGATGAGAAATAGGGTGATTGAGGAATCTCTAAGAATTAAAGCCGATTTTCTCGCATTCATCGATGATGACGAAACCGCAGAACCAGATTGGATTCTTAACCACTGGAACGGGATAGTGAAATATAATGCTGATGTAACCGCTGGTTATGTAGAGCAACTGCTACCAGACGATACGCCGCAACATATGAGGAGATTTTATCACCTGACCAAACACAAATCTGGTACCTTGAGAACTTCCGGGAGTACCAGGAATATATTATTTAATCTGGGAATCTGCCGGGATAAAGGATTGAGGTTTAATCCGGCTTTAAACTTAACAGGCTCTTCTGACACGTTCTTTTTCGAAGAGGCTTATGCAATGGGGGCTAAAATTGTATGGGTACAAGAGGCCAAAGTTTATGAGGAAATGCCCAAGTCCAGAATCACTAAGACATGGTTGTGGAACAGAGCCTTCCGACATGGGAACAGTCTGGTAGTTCGTACACAAATACGGGAAGGCAGACTGAAAGCATTTCGATTGTTGCCGTCGGCAATATTTAAACTGCTGCTGGGTATAATAGAATGGCTGCTGTTCAGTTTCGCAGGTAAAACACATCGGATAGGAAAAGTCAGAAGGATCAAAAATGCTTTTGGGATGTTGAGTGCGCTATTTGGGAAAAAATATTATGAATATAATGCCACGCATGGGAATTAATTGTCCCCCTTTGTAAATCAGCACGGTAAAGTAAGACTGCTATTTCCCGGTATCCGGAATTGAAATTACTTAGGATAACATTCCTTACAGGGCTTCTTTCTCCCAAAAAGAAAATATTTTGTGGGATATACATTGGAAGAAAACGGAAGAAACTTAGGAAACAGGATGAATCTCATGTTTTCCTTTTGAATGAGATCATCCAGGCTACTGCCTAGGGCAAGAAATGTCACGGTTGGATTATTAGCGAACCAGGTAGGAATCAAAATTTTGGCTAACATGCCACAAGTGAGCAATACCACACTTCCTTCAGGGAACCTTCGGTCTTTCATTTGCTCATAAAGCACATAAGAATTTACAAATGGCACATTGGTCCGGTTGCTTTCTTTAATATTCATTCCCAATTCGCCGAGGATAGAATAGTCCTGATTTTCATTCCCAATGAAAAACACCTCTCTATCGCGAAGTAGATTAACAATAGCAGGCACAAAACTTAAGTTATGATGAAATATCATTGCAGGAATTGTTCGCTCAACGTCTTTGGTGAGTTCATCCGCCAGCTTTCTGTGCTCAGGCCAGCAGGTAGAACATGGGATACCTACATAGTAGTTTTTGCGGTTTTCCTGGATGGACATCATTAACCTGTTGCCTAATACATCGTCATAACTTTGCTGACCTCTTCCATACCAGGTTGCTCTGGTATCCTGATCCAGGTGCTTTTTTATGAACGTCAATTCACCATCATTGAAATGGGCAAATGCAAAGGCTTCTTTCTTTTGCAGGTGATCAATGAATTTTTTGATCCCCTGATCCCATTCCGGATTCTTGTTTGGTGTAAAGCGAAATAGTCTGTAGGGTTCGGTGATCCCTACATTGATCAATGTTGCGATACTGGAAGATAAAAATGACTCAATCCATGCAATGAAGCTTACCAGTACGGCCGGCAAATGAAATACTGTATAGTTGAAGCCATTCTTTTTGAGCCGATTGATTAATTGTTCGAACCGCTTCTCAGTTCTTGGTAAGTGAATTATAGAGGGATTTGTATCGGTCGACCTGTTGTGGAATTCTTCAGTGTCTTTGTTATACCTGAGATCAAGAATTGTGTTTTGTTTTTCGGCCAGGCCAAAAAGTTTCAGCAATCTTCTCTCGTACCTGAAAAACAGAAAGGATTGGACCCATGTGGTCATTGGCCATCTTACCACCCATTGTCTACCAGCGGTACAAGCAAACAGCTCCTGATTATGGTCTAATTTTATGGATGTAGAAGAAGTAATTCCTCCATGATAATGATCCACATAGTACCTGCTAAACATGTATTGGTCCGACCCAATTGACCTTAACTGTTCATCATCTGGAAGTTTAATATCATAATACTGACAGATCTCCTGGATCATGGTCCTTATACTGCTGACAGAACCCATGTAGCTGCCGGAGTTGAGGTAATTGTATCTCCGATGGAGTCTTGGGTAGTATTTCCAGTAATAATAGCGGAGCTTTTTTACTTTAAAGAAGAAATTTGATTCAGCAGAAAAGAGAATATCCGTTTTAAATGCCAGGAACTTATTCACGATCTGCTCTGAGTCAGCATTGATGAATACATCATAAGCATCTACAAATAAAATCAGTTGGTCTTCTGGTTTAGTTTTCAAGAATTCATCAATGATCCTGAGTTTGATGGCGTTGGACACCCAATTAACGCCTTCACCAAGAATAGCCAGCTCCAGCCCATTGTCCTCGCAGGATTTTTTTAGTACATCAATTCTTTCATCTACCGGAGAAGCAATGGTTACTACGAGAAGTTCTGGGATATTCTTGTTTTTCATACATTTGCCGAGAAATTGCGAAGTTAGTGATTTCTGTACTTGAATCGTAAAGCTATTTTCATGAATATATTGGCAGAGTTTTTTAGGTATTTAATGCTGCATTGGATGCCGGTTGCCTATTTCACAAAAAAGGTAGACAGAAGACCTGTTAGTAAAAATGTATTCATCTCACTAACAACTATCCCAAGCAGGATAGATGGGATAAAGCCAACCATCAATTCTTTACTTGATCAATCCATAAGACCATCTAATATATTGATCAATATTCCCGGGGATGAGCAAACCATTGAAGTGCCAGAACAAATCAAGAAGTGTCAATTAATCACGATCAATTGGGTGAAGCATGACCTGGGTCCGGCAACCAAATTGCTTCCAACGCTCGAAATAGTTGAAGATAATGATCTGGTCATTGTATTAGATGACGACCAGGTATACCCTAAGAAAATGGTAGAGACCTACCTGCATCATTCAGAAAAGTATCCTGAAGCGGCCCTGTGTCAGGTGGGATGGAAGGTGCCGGAAAGCGATAATCATGAGGATAGGATATCAGTATTTGGTGCGAAATTCAGAATAGTTGGGCAGGAGAATCCAGTAAGAGAACCAGTTCAGGTTGATGTTTTGCAGGGTGCCAGCAGCTATGCTGTGAAACGAAAGTTATTTACACAGGAGGTTACGGATTACAATAATGCACCTGATGAAGCACGGTTTGTGGATGACATTTGGTTTTCAGGTCATTTGGCAAAAAATAAGGTAAATGTCTATGTGGTTCCCGGGTTTTTCAAATATTGTAGATTGTCTAATTGGAAAGTAGCATCAGGAACAGGACTGGTAAAGACTGCCAACAAAAACCATCACAATAATAATGTACTATACGAATATTTTAAGTCTTACTGGAATAGGCCTGATCAATAATTGACTGGAATATTTTTTCATAATCACTGACCATCCGTTCCAGGTTGAAGTTATCTTTCGTGTAATTCAAAAATGCCATTTTCTTTTCTTCAAGGTCAGGGTCATTTAATATTTCTTCAATTTGATTAACCCATCCATTAGCATCTCCTGAGGCAACCAGAAACCCGTTTTTTTGATCGATGATGGCTGATGGAATACCATCAATATTGGCTGCCAGTACCACGGTTCCATTGAAAATCGCTTCCAGGTTTACGAGCCCAAAACCCTCATAGTCTCCCTTCACGGAAATATTAGGCAATACAAACATTTTGGAGTGCTTTATCAGCGACTTTAGTTGATCATCATCTATTCCTCTAAGCCTGATGACCCTGTCCTGCAGGTTTCTGGTTTTTAATAAGTCATGAATCTTCAATTCGTCGATAGGCACTCCAGCGAAAATGCAGATCAAATCAAATAGTTTGGTGGGGAGTAATTTTTGCAGAAATCTCCATAAGCCTGGGTTTGATAGGCCTGGCCCAACAAGCACATATTTCAAATCTTCACGAATCTTTGGGAGCACATTTTCTATAAACCAGGAATACCCCTTTCTGGTGACACTGCGTCCGATGGAAATAAGGTATTCACCTTCCACAAGGTGCTGTTCGCTAACTAGTTCCGTAGATTGAGGTTCTTCGATCGCATTAGGGGATAAATAGACTTTATCTGCTGGAATTCCACGGTTGATACACTCATCGAGGGTTCCTTTGCTCACAGCAATGACGCCATCCAGCTTTGACATATTTTTCCTGACCCAGCGTTGAAAAAATCCCAGTGGAAAGACGACATCAAGTCCATGTGCGGTCATTACAATGGGCCGCCATCTTTTTTTGAGCAGTTTACTCAATACAAAAGCCATTAATCCGTCATTGAGGTAAATGATTTCAATCTCGGGATGTTTTTTGAGGTAATCCTTTACTTTGGCAAAAGCTGTCAGAAAAAATACCAGTTTTCCTCCACTGGAGACAATGGTGTGAACTTTATGACGTTTTTGTAAGCCAGAGACTAACTCAAAGCAATGTTTTTGCATTCCTCCAATGGATGGAGGGTATTTATGAGATACTACTAATATTTCCATAAGAAGGGAGCAAAAATATAAAGTGATGACCGGATAACTCGGAATAATCCTATAATTTCGCAATTGATGGAGAAGATCAGGGTTGCTTTTTTCGCAGATGTCCTGGAGGAGGATTTTGATGGAGTAAGTGTTACGTTACATCAGATTCTAAACCGGGTGCCAAAAGATCAATTTGAATTTTTGGTGATCACTCCTCATCCCCCCAAGGATCGAAGCACCATTCCGTTTGAGATTTATTTATGCAACTGGATTCCGATTCCAGTTAACAAGGGATACCGTCTGGCAATTCCCAGGCTGGATCAGGGGATCAAAAAACGACTCAACCGATTCAATCCACACATTATTCATTTTTCCACTCCTTCGCTGCTTGGAGTTTATGCCTTGAAGTATGGGAACAAAAGAAATATTCCAGTGGTGAATATTTACCATACCAACTACGCTACCTATGTTGATTACTATATCAGGGTGAGGAAGGCGTCCAATTATTTGGAAAAACCAGTAATCAAAGGTTTAAAAGGCATTTATAGTAAATGTGATTTAACCTTTGCTCCTACTGAAGAAATGAGAGATTTTCTTGTCAGTACCGGCTTACCAAGAAACAAAGTAAGGATTTTAAAACGGGGTGTGGAACCGAAAAAATATAACCCGGAAAAAGCCAATGGATCTTTCCGGGAAAAATATAATACCAATGGCAAGCGCACCATTCTGTTTGTAAGCCGACTGGTCAAGGAGAAAGAAACGGATACATTGATCGGTGTTTATAATCTGTTTAAAGAAAGGAGATCTGATGTTCAATTTATAGTTACCGGTGATGGCCCTGACCGGGAGAATATGGAGGCTCAGATGCCGGATGCTATTTTTACAGGCAGACAAACCGGAGAAGATCTGGCAAGTATTTATGCAAGTTGTGATGTTTTCATGTTCCCATCAATCACGGAAACTTTCGGGAATGTGGTCTTGGAGTCACTGGCTTCAGGAGTTCCCGTGGTGGCTGCCAATGCTGGTGGGCCGGTCAACATCGTGGAAAATGGAGTTTCTGGTTTCCTTGTCACACCTAAGAACTATGAGGAGTTTTATGATAGAATCACTGAGATATTAGATAATGACGAATTGAGAGCAAATATGAGTAAGGCGGCTGTCAATTATGCGAAGACTCAGAATTGGAATAAGATTAGTCAGATTTTATTTGATGCCTATCACGAATTGATGCAAAAGCATGAGCAGTAGGATCGTAGTTGTACAACTTGCCACTCCCAATATCGATAGTTATGCCAGGTACAGCATTGCCAGTGTGCACGAGTATTGTCAGCTGCATGGTTACCAGCATTTTGTGCAGAGATCCAGAACCATCAATGACTTACATATCAACTGGACCAAAATTGATCTACTCAAAGCATCCTTAAACATCCCATGTGACTACCTGGTACTTTTTGATGCAGATGTCGTGATTGCAAAGCTGGAATTGAATATCGAGGGTTTTCTGAAACAATACGCTAATGAAAACACAGAGATCATGATGCCTAGAGATACTTATTTTGCCATTGGTAAAAGAAGAAAAAGAAGGCCACCAAGAAACATCAGGCCCAATGCCGGATTTGTTATATTGAGGAATTCCGATGTGTCAAAAGCAATTATGCAGGAGTGGATGGATCAGGCAAGGGGAGAGGGGAGTATCTATAGCGACATGCATCCAAGGAATCAATTAGTATATTGGAATTTTGTGATGCCAAAGTACCTCGACAGGCAGGTAATATTACCAGATCACACCACGTCAAATGGCAAGAACCTGATGTCGAAAGTGTTTAAAGTGAAGCCATTTTTATATCATATTATGATGGCGGAGGATCACAAAAGAATTGAAAAAATGAGAAAAGTCTACCAGGATCACAATGAGGGGAAATACCTGGATTTGGTAGAGCAGCAATTAGATAAAGCAAAAGAAGGACTTATAGAAATTAGTTCAGAAGAATGATTAAGCAGGAAAATATGGCATTTGTGTTCATAGGATGTGGACCTTACGCCAGAACATATAAATGTGAGTTAGCAATTGAATCTCTGATCAAAATTGCGGGATGGCAGGGAAAAGTTTTTCTTGTTACAGATTCTCCTGAATGCTTTGATATCGATAAGCTACAAAAAGACTGTGAGTCCGATAAAGTGCAATTGATTGCTGTGGATAATTTCTCCAGTAAATGGGATTGGCCTTTGGGTATTGGCGGTACTTTTCCATTTATAAAACCTATTCCCGCCCAAACTGTAGTGGAGTCCAAAATACTTAAAGCCTCAATCTTTGAAGTGATCAATGATCCTGAGGTAGAGGTAATCCTGTACTCTGATTCTGATGTACTTTTCCCGAGAAAGGACCTCATGCCGGAAGTTGAGAAGATGGCCGCTGAGTGGGAAGATATGCCTGGTATTAAGCTGAGGATAAAGGATCATACCTGGAAGGAATCCAACGAAAATCCCCATGACTTGCATACCGGATTTATGATCGCGCACCGGGATTATTCAAAAGATATATTAAAGGCATGGAAAGAAAGAATGATGGACCCCAAGGAATGGTTTAAAGATCCTTATGACCGAACCAAATTCATGTCGGCATTTAATGATGTAAAATCCAGTGGTCCAGTAAAATTTTATCCTCTTCCTGATACCATCGAGAAGGTGTACAATTTCAAATCAGAACCTTCATTTACAGCACACATTACGATTGCCAGGATTCTCAAAAGTGAATTTGAAAAGGTAGAGGGTTTCGTCAGCCAGTTTAACCTGAAATCAGCTCCCCAGGGTTATTATTCCCAGCCGGGGATGAGCAAACTACGGAGATTCTTATTTTACCTGGGATATATACCCTATCGTAAAAACTTTAAGATTGAAGACTGGTGGAAACAAAAGCAGGAAGGGAGTTAAGCGCAAAATTCATAAAAAGCTTTCTCCCTGATTAAAATGTATACCCAAATTTCTCAATTTCTTCTTTAAAGGCTTCTGCTACAATGGCTTTGGTCTCCTCATTGTAGTGTTTTTGGTACTTTTTGTCTTTCCTGTATCCAACTTTCTTTTGAGGCATTTTCTCCGGCTCAAATGGAATCCCCAATTGATTACACAATGCTTCCAGATCCTCCATAAGGTGCTCATACCTGATGAAGAAATAATCTTCCCATTCATCAGTAATGAACATGATCCTTTTGTCCAGATTACATCGGTTTCCCTGCCTTTTGATCAGGTTTTCAAAATTTACCCGTTGTTCAATTGGCCTGGGATGCTTTCCTCTGAGTAACCTGATCAGGTGGTAATAAAAAGGACGTTTTCTTGTTCTCCAAAAATACAAAGAGACCATCTTATCCCAGGGATTTCTAACCGGGCAAATTTTGGTGTAGCTATTCCAGACCTCTTCACCCACCATTTCTTTTGTAGAGTATGCTGGACGGTGAGATCGATACTTGAAGGTGTCAATTATTCCATCTTCCTTGCAGTAAGGTTTCAGGTATTCTTCAATACTGGAACCGGCAGTTTTATGCGTTTTGATGAAGATGAACTTGTACTTGTGACTTACCAGCATAGATTAATCAAAGCTATATCCAAATTCCTTCAACTCTCTTTCGTAAGCTTTGGCTACAATTTCACGGGTTTCATCATTGTAGAATGTCCTGTAGTCTCTTTTAGGCCTGTGTCCACTCTTTTCATGGGGCAATCGTTCCTTTTCAAATGGGATGCCCAGCTTGTTGCAAACCTTTTCAAGATCAGCAATCAGGTGTTCATAGCGGATAAACTCATAGTTATCCACCTGACCATCGATATAGATGATTTCATTATTTTCATTGAGTCTGTGAGCTCCTCGGTTGTGTACCCATTCTTCGAATGTCAGGTGCTGTTCAATCAGGCGTTTGAATTTAAACTTTATAAACCATCGGTAAAGCCAGTAGTAAAAAGGTCGTTTTCTGCCTCTCCAAAAATATAAAGAGACCGTAGTGTCCCAGGGGTTTCTAATGGGAACTATTTTGGTGTAATTATTCCATACTTCCTCACCAACAATCGACTTAATCTCAGATGCAGGAGTATGCTTTTCGCTAAGCTTTTTACCAACGATACCATTCTCACAAAATGGTTTTAAATAGGTCTCAAGGCTCGATCCAGCCGTTTTTTTAGTCTTGATAAAAATGAATTTGTAATCGTGAGATACAAGCATTATGAAATTATGAATTTTGTACGTTATAAACAGTATTGACCAGCGTTTCATTATCCATTTCGGATTGGGTCAATTGTCCATCTCTAAGGACGAGTACCTTATCAGCAATGTTGAAATACTTGTCGTCATGTGAAATAACCAGAACAGTTTTTCCTTTCTTCTTGAGATCAGGTAAGATCTTATTGTAGTATACATCTTTGTAATAAGGGTCCTGGGTAGCTGCCCACTCATCAAAGATGTAGAATGGTTTGTCTTCTAGTAAAGAGAGGAGCAACGCTAATCTTTTACGTTGACCGGTGGAGAGAGATGTTGTTGATAATGACGTGCCTTCTATTGTAACCTTTTTCTCTAATTCCAGCATTTTTATTATTTCCATGGCCTCTTCAACTGCATTTTCATTATCAACATGGCCAAAGTGGTCAAAAAGATAGTAATCAGTGAATATTGCATTAAAATTCTCCCGATAGCTGTCAAGATTGTTGAGGTCAATTATTTCACCAAAGCTTTCCACCTTTCCCGTTTTTGGTAGATAAAGGCCACAAATCACTTTGGCAAGTGTACTTTTTCCACTTCCATTCCCCCCCACTAAAAATATCAATTCTCCTGGTCTGATCTCTACATTAACAGGTCCAAGTACAAAATGCTTGTCTTCTTCTGAAACAAAATATTGGTAAGTCACATCATGCAATTTCACTAAAGGTGCTCTTGGATCGGGTTTTGATAATTCTTTAACATTTTTGTCTCTTGCGGTAGCATCCAGAGATACTCCAATTTCAGAAATTTTCTCCAGCGCCACATCCATTTGCCCAAGTATAGGTAGCAAGTTGCCGAGCTGTGATAGAGGACCAACTGTAAACAGAGCGACCATAATAAATTGAGTCATTATGCTGAACTCCTCCGGGATGTGTATACTGACAAGATAAAGAATCATAATCATTCCGAGCAACAGGACTAATTCACCGGTCTTGTTAAAGAAAGCCAAGTTTGTACGACCACTAATATTTTGATCTTTTTGTTCAGATGCAGCAGGTATCAGAAAATCATTGATATAAGAATTTCTTAATTTTTTGTTCAGGTAGAGTTCTTTCATGCCATGTACCAGCCCTTCAAACAGTTTGAAAACCTCACTTTGCAAATCTCTTGAGTTTCTCATTTTCCGTTTATAGGACTGTAGTGGGAGCTTATTCAGCATGAAGGTTATTATAATAACACCTCCAAACATCAACATAAGCTTGGGTGATATGTATATCATATAAATGAAGCACCCAAGGATTACAGCTGTATTTTTAAAAGCGTTGGGTAAACGGTTAACGGAATTAGAAATAGTTGCAATATCCGAAGTTAGAACCGTTAGCAGGTTGTTACTTTGGTTTTCCAGTTTACTAAATGTTGCTTTTAAAATTTTCTCACTAAGCGTAAACCGAAGGTCTAATATCACATTTTGCCCTGCTTTTGTGATGGCATAAACACTCACAACAGACATCACTCCATAGAGTATCCAAAGGCCGAAAAACTGACTAAATATCATCAGGGAATCCTCCATTTTCGTTTCGATTCCATGATTAATTACATAAATTATTCCTGATAGACTAAATCCGCCAACTATTGCTGCGACTGTAGCAAGTATGAATACGATTTTAGAATTTTTTATGAATAATGCGATTATTTTCATTCAGCCTCTGCCTTTTACAATTCACACCGCAAACTTAAACTATTATTAGCTATTGATAGACGAACAGCGATTAAATGCGCTTAATTAATGGCTCCAAATTCAAAAGGTGTCTCTTTTAGTAGTGAAAATGCATGGGGTTTATCAGCGAAATGAACTTTCGTTTTTGCCCAGGTCTGTTTGAATAGATCTGAATGGCGATAATTTTCAAGACTTTCACCATCTTTCCAAACACTATAGGTATGATAAATGGACGGATTGTCAAAATCTCTTAGCAGTTCCAGGTGCTGACAACCTTCAAAATGCCTGATCTGAGATTTAACCTGATCAAATAGTGTTAAAAAATCACTGACTGCCTCCGGTTTGAATGTCATCCGAACAATTCTAACTAACATGTGCTATTGATTAAAAGTAATGAAAATAGGTGCATCCATCTGAATTCCCAGCAATTCTGAAGCATTTCCTTTGTTTATACCAATTTGTAGTAATCCCATACTATTGAATAGTAGGTAGCATTCCCCCGGATCCACCTGGTAAAATGAATTGTTGATTGCATTAAATTGCTCTCTACCAGCTCTGATCTGGAACCCCTGCTCTTTATTGATTTTATGAATGGTTTCAAATTCATGTTTTTCAATGTTGGTGATCAGGTTACCATAATGATCAACCCGGATGATGTTACCTACGATTTCCCTTTTTGTAGCTTTTACCTGACGGCCAATGAGTTCAATATATTGTTCCACCACGGGCCAATTTGAATCCATAGGTTTTTCTGAAAGCAATGCACATGCTTTGGCCAAAATGTCTTTGGCAGGAAAGGTTGACGTAATATGATCTTTGTTGATGTCCACCACTTTATCAGGTCTGTTCTTACTGATCAGACTGATGAGTCCATTGTCCGGGCAGACAAAAATGTGGTTATCCACTGAAGCGGCTATGTATTTCTCTGATCGCCTACCTACAGTGTCTACAGAAACCATATGAATGGTTCCTTCTGGAAAGTCACGATACACTTGTTTGAGTACATAAGCGGCATGTCCTATATCATATGCCGTGATGTCATGAGAAATATCAACAATCTGGACTTTTGGATTTGCACTCAAAATGCTTGCTTTGACTGCTGCAACATAGTGGTCGCTGGTACCAAAATCTGACATAAAAGTGACTACAGCCATACAAGCAATGAAAATATTTATTTATTTTGTAGACGCAAATATAGTTTTTAAGAACAAAAGGAATTACCCATACTTAAATATTAAACCACGTATTGTTAGAAAAAGTAATCACCCTGGAAAATGTATCTTTGGTTGACTTTTTAGGAGTTGAAAACCAAAATATAAAAGAGCTGGCAACTGCCTTTCCTGAAAGCAAAATCATCTCTAGAGGTAACGAAATAAGGATTCAGGGGACAGCACCTCAAATCCTTCAGATCAATGACATCCTGAATTCCTTACTGGGCCATTACAATAAGTATGGAAAAGTCACGCACGATAATGTAGTTTCCTATATCAAGAAGGAAGATGATGGTAGCCATGTAGCATCAAATGACGAAATTCTGGTATATGGTACTCGTGGTTTTAAAATTCAACCAAAAACAAAAAATCAGCGCCTCCTGGTAAAATCGGCAAGGGAAAATGACCTGGTATTTGCCATTGGACCTGCAGGTACAGGTAAAACCTATATTTCAGTGGCACTAGCCGTAAAAGCGCTCAAGAATAAGGACGTCAAGAAGATAATCATTACCCGCCCTGCGGTAGAAGCTGGCGAAAATCTTGGGTTCTTACCAGGGGATTTGCAAGA
Organism: Cyclobacteriaceae bacterium; assembly: GCA_965243755.1. Classification (GTDB taxonomy): domain Bacteria; phylum Bacteroidota; class Bacteroidia; order Cytophagales; family Cyclobacteriaceae; genus JANSWY01. The sequence continues at coordinate 1,681,776 of CBDEVW010000003.1, read as the reverse complement.
GAAAATTGATCCATACCTGAGACCTATCTATGATGCACTTGGAGATATGGTGCCTAGCGAGAAACTTAAATATTATCGGGAGAATGGGGTAATTGAAATTGCCCCACTGGCTTACATGAGAGGTCGAACGCTCAATAATGCTTATGTGCTTCTGGATGAAGCTCAAAACACCACGCCAATGCAGCTGAAGATGTTCCTGACCAGAATGGGACCTAATTCAAAAGTGATCATCACTGGAGACGGCTCTCAGATCGACCTGCCCAAAAATCAACACTCGGGTCTTTCAGAAGCGATCAAGGTGCTGAAGGATATCAAAGGAATTGGATTTGTAGAATTGGATGGTGCTGATGTGGTGAGACACAAGCTGGTAAAAGACATCATCAAAGCCTATGACAAGCACGATAAATGATGCCTAAACCTCAATTTATTATTTTTTAATAAAATTTATTTTCAGTTAATCAGAAGTTTGTAAGGTATTGTATTTCAGTGCTTTGTGAAGTTAATTGGAATTGGTATAATGGCATTATTCCGTTGTTTACAATTAAGATAGGGCCAAACCTTTATCATTTGCTAATACCACTTATTTTTTATTTACTACTTTCGAATTGAGATAGTTTTAGTTCCCGTTAATGTACCGGTGGTCGCCATTCCCGTTTGTTCGAATTGTCCTATTGTTAGCCACCGGTATTTTTTTCTCCCTTTTTTTTACCGTTCATAATTGTAAGTTGGCTCCAATACTAACCCTTAAAGGTGCTGATGCGATTATTTGTCATTCCGTTTTATGTCATCAATCTATGACAAAGAAAAATTTCAAAAAAAAAATCACATTTTTTTACCATTTATTCCTAAAATAAGTCAATTCTTTATCATATGATAATACCACTTATTTTTTATTTACTACATTCGAAATGAGATAGTTTTAGTTCCCGTTAATGTACCGGTGGTCACCATTCCCGTTTGTTAGAATTGTCCTATTGTTAGCCACCGGTATTCTTTTCTCCCTTCATTTTGAGTCCAATTTTACTGTACTGATATCGGTTTTTCCGGTACTCCTGATCGCGTTTGTTTTGCTACACAGATATTTTAAAAAGGGAGTATTCGGGTTCAATGCACTGATACCATTCGCACTGATATTTATTTTGGGAATACTGAGGACTGAAGTTCAGAAACCTTCTCATGACCCTCATCATTTGTTGAATCAAACCATCAAGTCATCTCATTATCTGGTAAAACTGAACAGCTACCCAGTGGAAAAGGAAGCATACTTCATGTTCAATGCCCGGATCATTGCCGGGAATCAACAGGATAGCGTTCATCAGGTTTCTGGAAATATCAGTTTATACATCAGAAAGGACAGTTCTCTGATTCATCTGCCACAGTATGGTGATGTACTCAGTATTCACAAAAGCCCGTTTTTGATAGCCGCTCCAAAAAACCCTCATGAATTCAATTACCAGCAATACATGAGCTACCAGCAGGTGTATCATCAGGTGTTTCTAAGTGCAGGTGACTTTCAACTAATTAAGAATGAGCCCGATAACATATTTTTGGCGGTATCATTTCAGTTAAGAACACATTTCAAAACTCAAATAGAAAAGTTTGTAAAGGATGATGGGTCAAGAGCGATTGCTTACGCATTGCTGTTGGGGATCAAGGATGATTTGAGTACGGATCTAAAAAGAGCTTATTCTGCAGCTGGAGCAATGCATGTTTTGGCAGTTTCCGGATTGCATGTTGGGATTATATTTCTATTAATCAGCTCGCTATTTGCATTCCTGAAATTTGTAAAGGGTGGAAAATATTGGTTGTTGGCAATTAACCTGTTCTTTTTATGGGGTTATGCATTTGTGACTGGATTATCGCCATCAGTGTTACGGGCGGTCGTGATGTTTTCAGTGATAATCATTGGGAAAACCTCTGATAGATATGCCAATATCTACAATAACCTTGCTGTGAGTGCGCTTATTATTCTTTTGTATGATCCCTATATGATATTGAAGGTGGGGTTTCAATTGAGTTATCTTGCCGTTTTAGGGATTGTTTATTTGCAGCCCAGGTTATATCAGCTCATTACGGTTAAAAATTATTTGTTGGATAAGGCCTGGGGTATAACCTGTGTGTCTATTGCAGCACAGATAGCAACTTTCCCATTGGGACTTTACTACTTCCATCAATTTCCAACATATTTTTTGGTGTCAAACTTAATTGTAATCCCCGCTGCTTTTGTGATTTTGCTGGAAGGAATTTTTCTGATTGTTTTTTCTCCTTTGTCATCTTTTGTAGCTGGTCTGGTTGGAGCTTTGTTAAATTTTTCCATTCAGATGCTCAATGAAGTGGTGATCTACATCAATAACCTCACCTATAGCCTGATTGATTGGGTAAATATAGATTTTAAGCAGACCATTCTGATTTATTTTTTGATACTGAGTGTGATACTATTATTGCACTACCGAAAATCTGTCTACCTGAAGTTAACTTATTTGTGCATCAGCTTGTTGACAATGGACCTGGGTTACCGATGGTTTCTGAATGCTCAAAATGAACAAATCGTATTCTACGAACTCAAAGACAATGCGGCAATAGATTTTATCAGCGGTCGACGAGCAACACTTTATTTGACAAACACCTCAGATGACCTTGAACTACTTCAATTTCAAATTGGCCCTAACCGTCTAGCCAATGATTTACCACCGGTGGCTTCAAATAATATCAATTTACTCAGTACACCATTATTGGAAGGAATGGAATTAATTTCGTGGAAGAACAAAAGGCTTTTGGTGATCAATCAAAGCATCGATGTAGGGAAACTTGAAGGAAACATTCGGTGCGATTTCCTGGTCATTTCCAATGATGCTGAAGTGCAATTGAAGAAATTACTTACTCATGTTTCCTGTGTTGAGTTGATCATTGATAGTTCCAATAGTTATTATCATGGACGTAAACTGGCAACTGAGGCAGCTGATGTTGAATTACCATTTCATTTCATCAGGAGAGATGGTGCCTACATTGTGGATCTTTAGGTAAAATAAGAAAGGCCAATGAATCCGCCGGCATGCGATTTCAAAGGCCCTTAGTTGGAACATAGAGTGAGATTGTTAATGCTATTAACAATTTGTAAACCAATAAATCTGATCTACGTTTGTTGATTATCTGGTTAAAGTGGTGCTTTAATTATCAGCACTTATCTTTTACTAATGTAGAATAGAATTCTTCAAAATTTGGAAATTTTAGGCCTATATAATCATATGCTCGATAATCGGATATGAATCCCCGATAATCGGTATTGGACCACTTAAACGATGTTGGTTTTTTAATGGATTTTGGAGTAAAATTAAGCATGACTACACCACTTGAGGTACTGAAACAATATTGGAAGTACCCGCAGTTTCGTCCCCTGCAGGAGGATATTATCAACTCAGTTCTTAATGGAAAGCATACCTTGGCACTACTGCCCACTGGTGGAGGCAAATCAATATGTTTTCAGGTTCCGGCGATGTGCATGGAAGGGTTGTGTATAGTCATTTCACCATTGATTTCTTTAATGAAAGACCAGGTGGAACAATTGCAGAAGCGAAAGATTCCTGCCGCAGCGATTTACTCCGGTATGACCAACCGGGAGTTGGACATTATACTGGATAATTGCGCATATGGGGCCTACAAATTTTTATATGTCTCCCCAGAGCGTTTAAAAACTGATTTGTTTCTGGAGCGGGTTAAGAAAATGAATGTTGCATTGCTAGCCATTGATGAAGCGCATTGTATTTCACAATGGGGTTACGACTTCAGGCCTCCTTACCTTGAAATAAAGTCGTTTTACGATGAATTGCCAGATGCTCGGATCATAGCCCTGACCGCTACGGCCACCAGGGAAGTGAAAGAGGACATCATTGAAAAACTGGGACTGGTAGCGCCAGCAATATTTCAAAAAAGCTTTTCCCGCAAAAACCTGTCATATTCAGTATTCCAATTGAACAATAAGTTTCAAAAAATGCTGGATATTTTGAATAGTGTTCCAGGCTCTTCAGTGATTTATGTGCGAAGCAGGAAGCGGACCCGTGAGATAGCGGAGCAGCTTTGGCGCAATAAAATTAGTGCAGAATTTTATCATGCCGGGCTCACCACCGCTGAGAGATCAACCAAGCAGGAGCAATGGATATCGGGTAAGATCAGAGTGATGGTCGCCACAAATGCATTTGGCATGGGGATCGACAAACCTGATGTGAGAACAGTCATCCATCTTGAGATTCCGGATACACTCGAAGCTTATTATCAGGAGGCCGGTAGAGCTGGAAGAGATGAGAAAATGGCATATGCTGCATTGATTTACGATCAGGGTGATGTGGATTTCTTGAAGCAAAGGGTTCGTCAGAGCAATGTATCTCCGGAGTTATTGAGAAGAGTGTATCAATCAATTGCCAATCATTTGAAAATCGCCGTTGGTAGTCATTCCATGGCCAGCTTCGAAATAGACATCAATGAGTTGGTAAGGGTTTTTGATCTTCCGGCTGCTGAAACATTTTTTGCACTGAAAAAACTTCAGGAGGAGGGGTTGATTCAGCTGAATGAGGCACATAAACAATTTTCAACAGTCAACATCAAAATAAGTAAAGAGGAACTGTACAAATTTCAGGTGGCGAATGCGTCACTTGACCCCCTGATAAAGGCGATGTTACGCTTATATGGTGGTGAACTTTTGACTTCTTTCATAAAAATACGGGAGCAGGACATTGCTAATCTTTTGGGAACAGACAAAAGGGAAGTGGTTCAAAAATTAAAGTTCCTGCATCAAAATGAAATCATTGTTTATGATTATCCTACTCAATCGCCGAAGTTAACTTTTCTAACTGCCAGACAAGATGCCAATAAACTTACACTGGACCTGGCAGGGCTTGAAAAACGTAATAAAAACAGCCTGGAAAAAATGAATGCGGTACTGAATTACCTTGATAATACCCAAAGGTGCAGGACTCAGCAATTGCAGGAATATTTTGATGAGATTAGTTATGTGAATTGTGGAGTTTGTGATTACTGCCTCAAACAAAAGAAAGCACAGGAGGTTCGGGAAAAAGTTGCACAGTATAAACAGGAAATATTAGCAGAAAAGTATCAGCAGAAAGTTGAAATTGATGCCTTAATGGACGACTTAGAAGTGACTGATCGGTTTTCTTTTGCAGAAGCCATGCGGGAGCTAATGGAAACCAAGCAAATAAGTCTGGAAGGAACTCTATTGGTCTTTCATTAGAATTCCTGTTCCATCCCCTCGGTTGCTGTTAGTAAACTTCCTCCTGTTCAGTTTCATCTTCTGGCTCATCATCATAACTATGCTCTTCTTCTACCTCTTCTTCAATTTCAAGGTCTCCGAATTTTGCTGCATAGTCAGATTTGATTTCTTCTTTTAGTTCGCCATCATCATCATAATCGTCATCATCCGCTACAATTTGTAGTGCCTGGGAGACTGTCATTCGGATGAGGTAGTATTTGTCTTCAGTTTCGAATGGAAGCGCTGATACACGATTACCGTCTTTGTCATGATAGTAAATCAAATCTTCAGTAAAACCATATGGAAATGTATGCTTTACCTTTTGCTGAATAATGGGCTCTAATTTTTCAAAATCCTTTACTACTCTTGGCTTGGTGACGTTCATAGCGGTGATATTTTTTAACTTTTTTACAAATATTACATTCCAAAGAAAAATTTCATGTTTTGATAGATTACTTCTATGTTAAGTTAAAAAAGCTAACTGGAGAAATCCAGTTAGCTTAAAAAAAATTTATGGGAAAATTAATTTAGAATTGAATTCTGTACATCACATCTGGAAAGAATCCAATTTGTTCAACCAGATTTATATTATCCGTCACCTCATTGTACCTCCTTACAAACTCATTTTCACGATCAGTCACATTTTGCAGGTCTATAAAAAATTGATGAGAAACATTTCTTTTGGAACTGTTTAGCCTCACTCCAAACTTAATATCCCATCTGGCATACTGTCCATATCTTTCACTGAAGGCTATGTTTTCCATCCGTACTTCTCTTCCGGAATTGGCCCTTGTAGCTTCCAGGTCTACAGGTGTATAAGGTTTACCTCCGGAGGTGGTGAATTTAGTGTCGAACGTCCATGCATTTTTTCCATTTTTACCAAACTTCCATTCCTTACCAAACAGTACATTATATACAAACTGATTATTGAAAGCGGTATTCCGCTCAATGCCATCACTTCCCTCATATTTTGAATCAAATAGAGAGGTTGTCATTAATAGATAGTAACCTTTGCTGAAGAATTTTTCAAGTGTCACTTCCAGTCCATAGTTGGTGCCGGTTCCTTCGTTGACCAGGGAACCTCGTTCATCAAACACAAAATCTGCTCCTTCATTAAGTATGGAGTAGCTGCTCGCTGTTTGCTCCACGGGGACATTATTTAGCCGCTGATAAAACACCTCCGTTTTGAGTCTCCAGTCGATACCAAAATTTCGATCGTAACCAATGATAAAGTGATTGCTGTACATGAATTTCAGGTCTGAGTTGGTTTTCTCGTAAACGCCAGGGGCTACTTCTTCTTCGAAGAAGAGAATAGGGGACGGGGCGGACTGAGCATGGTAGCCATATGCAGCACTTAATCTCTGATTGGGTTTGAATTGCCAACTAATTCCTGCTCTCGGTTCTAATGCAAAATCTTCGGTGAAGTCATGATACTGACTGTGGAGACCAAAGGTTGTACTTACCTTATCAGAAAATTTGTATTCCGCCTGTGCGTATCCCTGACTTAAAGCATAAAGGTCATCTATATCCCTTGAAAGTATAAAGTAGTCTGGAATGCCGTCACTGTTATTATCAGGTATTTCCACCCTGTTGTCCCGGTCCTCTGTGAATAGGTCTATATGGTACAACTCCGACAATATTCCCGCTTTAAGTGACCATCTTGCACTGAATTTATGGGTCAGGTTAGTAGTGAAAGTATACCTGTTTTCTCTGGTGTTTACATTCACTGCCCTGTAAAGTCCTGTGGTTTGACCAGTCTCATCTTTGAGTAGGTTATCCTGTAAATACTGGTTATAATTAGTAGATATGCCAACTGATGTGGACAGGAAGGTGGTTTTGCTTATCCTGAGCAAATGAGATAAACCTACAAGCCCCAATTGGTTATCGACATAGGCATCTTCATTGGGGTTGGCAAACAAATCATTTTCGTCAATCTCATCGCCCTTGAAGTCGATTCTGCTGGATCCTCCCAGTCCGAACAATTCAAATTTACCCAGTTTGGAATCACCGAAGTTCACTTGGAATGACAGATCCTGGTAATAGGGGATGGCGCTGGTCCCTGTAGCAGCAAGACTGGCAATACCATACCTGTATGAAGCCAGGAAAGAGCTGCCGTTTTTCTTGCTAATTGGACCTTCTGCCATGAACTCCATTCCACTGTATGCGCTCATTTGTCCGGTAAATTCAAATTTATCTGCATTACCATTTCTGAATTGCACATCAAATACCGCGGAGTTGGCATTGCCGTATTCTGCAGGAAAAGCACCGGTGAGGAAATCTGAAGTTCTTAATAGGTTGGTGTTTAGCGCATTGACAGGTCCGCCAGTAGTACCAAGTGTTGCGAAGTGATTGGTTGTGGCAATTGGGATACCGTTGATTCGCCAAAGTAATCCATTGGGGGAGTTTCCTCTGACAACTATATCGTTTCTGGAATCATTTGGAGCGGAAACTCCTGCAAATGTAGTTGCCAGCCTTGCTACATCATTTCTTCCTCCGGAAAATCTGGTGACTTCTTCCAGGCTAAACGTTCTGGCACTTACTTTCGCCAGCTCATTGATGGGCAGGTCTTTTTCTGCATCCGCAGTGACGACTACTTCCTGAAGCTTCTCCACAGATTCTTCCAGATCAATATTCAGAACCACCTCTTTACCGGCGGTTACTAACACATTAGGCACGGTTATGCTTTTGTAACCAATGTATTGCACGGCGAAATTTTGCCTGCCTATTGGGACATTTTCGATTCTAAAATTACCCTGGACATCAGTTGTTGCACCAATCACAGGATCCGATCCTACGAGATAAATAGTTGCTCCAATCAGTGGATACCTGGCCTGCGAATCATTGATGGTTCCTTTAACCACCTGAGAATTTTGTGCAAGCCCAACGAATACAATGGTATTTAAGTAGACCGTCAGTAGGAGTTTTAAGTTGAGATTTTTCATTTGAAGCTTTCTGATTTTTTACTAAGCCAATGTACGGCAATAGGGATATCAGGAAAATCAGAAAATCATTGAAACGTTAGATTCATGGCTTTAAAGCGAGGATTTTTGACTGTTAAATGGTCAGAAAGCCCTATTAAATGCAAGGTCACCTTTCAAGTAGTAAAATTTAGGTTTTAGGTATGAAAAAACCTGTTTTAGAGGTGATGTAGGAGTCATTAGACCACAGATTTAATTAATTTGTGGTTACTTCCAAATACAAATTATGAAGATCAAAGAAGTATATGTGCGGTGGGCTGGCATTCCTATTCTGGCGGTCATCATCAATTTCATGATTGATCATGACCATAAGGTAGGGTCCTGGTGGATGGAAATATTGATTTCAATGGTATTTACAGGAATATTCTGGAATGGAGCATATCTCATATTTGTGCTGTATCGAAGGTTGTTGCCGGAAATCAGACAAACTCCCAGGAGGATAATTTATACCATCTTTACCCTCGCTGCTTTTCTGTTGGTAATGGCCTCAGGTATTAGGATGATTCTGGGTTATGTTACGCCAGCCGATATTATTGCCGACTGGACGTTGATATTCGACAAGGCTGAAATCAACTTCATTGCTGCTTTTATGATCGGATCCGTATATGAAAGTGTCTATTTTTTTGAGAAATGGAAACTGACCATTCAACAAAATGAGGCCTTAAAAAACCAACAGGTGCGAACCCAGTTTGAAGTACTTCAAAACCAAATGAGTCCACATTTTCTGTTCAACAGCCTCAATACCCTGACGACTTTGATTGCAGAAAATCCTAACCTGGCCATTCAGTTTACAGAGAAACTTTCTGAGGTTTACAGGTATATTTTACAGAATAAGGAAAAGGAATTGGTGACCCTAAAAGAAGAGGTTGAGTTTGTGAAAAACTATCTCTATTTACTGCAAATCAGATATCCTGAAAACTTAAATGTGTCGTTCAACATTGATGATCAATATTCAACCAGTCACATCGCTCCATTAACGCTGCAGATTTTGGTAGAAAACTGCATTAAGCACAACATCATATCCAAAACACATCCATTGCATATTTCAATCTATGTGCAAAATGGTAAATCTGTAGTAGTGAAAAATAACCTTCAATTGAAATCAGTCATTGAAAAGTCTACCAAAACAGGGCTGGTAAATATCAGAAAGCGGTATAAGTACTTGTGCAATCAGGCCATTGATGTGATCACCACTTCGGAAAATTTTATGGTGGCAGTACCACTGATTGATGTGGTAAATCATTTAGATGAATTAATCAAAGTGGAAGCATGAAAGTTCTGATCATTGAAGATGAAGCTCCGGCATTCCGTCGATTTCAGAAGATCCTGGAAGAGATTGATCCTTCCATAGAAATACTGGAAGTGATTGACAGTGTGAATGATAGTGTAAAATGGATAAGAAACCACAGCCATCCGGATGTAATCTTTATGGACATTCAACTCAGTGATGGGATAAGTTTTGAAATATTTGAACAGGTGGAGATTCAGAGTCCTGTGATCTTTACTACGGCATTTGATGAATATATGCTCAGAGCGTTCAAGGTCAACAGTATTGATTATTTACTTAAGCCTATCAAAAAGGAGGACCTGATGCAGAGTATTCAGAAGTACCGGCAGTTGAAAACTGTTTTTTCCGGAGATGCCAATATGAGTGAACTGGTGAAAATGATCAGGTTGGATGAGCGAAAATTTAAGACCCGTTTTTTAGTCAAGCAGGGAGACAAACTGCTTTCGATTCAAACTGATGAAATCCAATATTTTCAAACAAAGAATGGAGTTGTCTACCTGGCTACCAGGGGGAAGAAATTTCTGCTTGACCAGTCCCTGGAAGATTTATCAGGGCAACTGGACCCTGAAAAGTTCTACAGAGCGAATCGCCAGTTTCTTATTCATTATGATGCGATTAAAACAGTTCATAAATATCACAAAGGAAAATTGCTGGTAGAATTGACCGACCCTGTAGACGAACAGATCGTAGTGAGCAGCGAAAAAGCAACAGATTTTAAACAATGGCTTGATTAAAAAGTGTAATTTGAAGAGGAATTGCTCTTATATGCCTTGAATGGGGTAAAATTTACACGAGTTTACTATCTTTCAATTGCGGAAAAACTGTCCTACGAATGAAAAAACTAATTGCGTTCTTTACTGTAAAAAGTAAAGATAAACCTTACATTATACGCACCAAGTCAAATGCTTTGGCCTCTCTATCCCTGATTGCAGTGACATTCGTTACGGTACGGGTTTTGACCAATATGATGTCTTACGACGGAGAGTCTGGATTCTTTGCACTCATAATGGTTCCACTAATGGTCGGTGCGGTGGCTATTGTTAACCTGATATTATTGCGGGTTGCCGGGTACAAAGTATCTGGAATATTCTTTTCCTCTGGTTTGCTGCTAACCCTACTGACCGGAATTTTCCTTGCCCAGAATTCTATTCATCCCCTTAACATGTATGTGAGCGGGGTTCTATTTCCTGATGGCACTCCTTGCACTATCAGCGCTTTTTGGCAACTGGAAAAATCTTGTGGTCAATGTAGTCATTGTATTGTCGGTATTGTGGTACATGAACATAGCCAACAAAGAGTTTTATGTTGGGGAGGTTTTTAGTCTGGCCAATTCTGCGATTATCAGCTACACCATTGCTTTATCTGGCCATTGCATTCATTTTGTTTTTCATCATGAAGATCACCAAAGATGCTCAGCGCCGTACAGAATTGATTTGCAGAAAAAGCGAAGGAACAAAAATTTGGCTTTGAATGAAATCCTTACAGAAATAAAATCTTCCACTAACATCCAACAACAGTTTTCTGACACAGTGCAGGAATCTTCCGAAATTCTTGCGGCACGTGCGGATAAGCAAATTACCAATGTGAACGAAATGATCAAGATCCTTGAAGACATGGTGAAATCAATCACAGTAAATGCCAATTCTGCTGGTCAGACAGCTACCAAGGTGAATAGTACAGTTCAGTTTATGAACTTAAACAAGGAAGTACTTAATAAGACCATTAAGGCGGTGAGCAACATTAGTAACAAGATCCAGATCATTGAAAAGATCTCCTCCCAAACAAATTTGCTGGCGCTAAACGCCGCTGTTGAAGCTGCCAGGGCGGGGGAGGCCGGTAAGGGATTTAGTGTGGTTGCAGCAGAGGTTAAGAAATTGGCTGAAAATACCACGGCCAGTTCCAAGGAAATTAAAGAGCTGGTGAATGAGAGCATAACCATTTCCAAAAGTGCACAGGAATATATTTCCAAGATGTTTGAGGAGCTTCAGCTAATTGACGAAGATGTCAAAAACATTAGCGGGGTTGCAAAACAACAGTCGGAGCAAATTGATGTTATCATGTCCTCCATCGCCGTGATTTCTGAAGATACCCGTCACAATGGGGAAATTTCAAACAAATTACATGCATCCGTCCAATCACTCAATGACAGCACCACCAAAATGAAAACGTTAATGGCCAACGGGAGCAATGGAAAAGCCAAAGAAGACGATGTGATTGCAGATATTGATTCCAAAATAACAGAACTAGTAGATTGATTAATACAACGGGTTCCAGTTAAATTAAAAAAGGCCCTTTGATGAATTCAAAGAGCCTCTATTATTGGTATAATTTTATGGCTTAGCCTAAGGCCGCTACCCCCGGAAGTACTTTTCCTTCCATGTATTCGAGCAATGCTCCACCACCCGTAGAAACATACGATACTTTGTCCCCATATCCTAGTGAATTGACCGCTGCGGCAGAGTCTCCACCACCAATCAGTGAAAAGCCTCCATGCTCAGTGGCAGCAACAACAGCACTGGCAATTTGGTTGGTGCCTTCCGCAAAATTGCTCATTTCAAACACACCAGCAGGACCATTCCAAAGCACTGTTTTTGAATTTTTAATCAATTCGCTGAAAACTGCTCTGGACTCAGGCCCGATATCCAATCCCATCCAACCATCTGGAATGCTGTAGTTGTCCACCACCTGTGTTGCAGCATCGTTACTAAATGCATCAGCTGCAACAGAATCCTTCGGTAGTTGTAGATTGACACCTTTTTCTTTCGCTTTTGATATTAGTTCCTTCGCCAGATCAAGCTTGTCTTCTTCCACAAGAGACGACCCGATTTGACCACCAAGTGCCTTGAAAAATGTATAGGACATTCCTCCAACAATGACAAGATTGTCCACTTTATCAAGCAGTCTTTCTATGATCAATATTTTATCTGATATTTTGGCCCCACCCATAATGGCAGTGTAAGGACTTTCAGCTGTGTCCAGTACTTTTTTAGCGTTCTCAAGTTCCGCCAGCATCACATAGCCGCAGGCCTTTTCCTCCACATATTTAGCCGCAACTGTTGTGGAAGCATGAGCTCGGTGAGCAGTTCCGAAAGCATCATTTACATAAATGTCTCCATGTTTGGCAAGCTTTTCACTAAATGCCTCATCACCCTTTGTTTCTTCTTTATAGAATCTCAGGTTCTCCAGAAGCAATACTTCACCACTTTTCAGTGCCGCCGATTTTGCAAAGGCATCTTCACCTACACAATCATCAGCAAATTTCACTTCGACCCCAAGCTTTGCCGACAAGTTGGGAATGATGTGCTTAAGAGAAAATTTCTCTTCAGGCCCTTCTTTAGGCCTCCCCAGGTGGCTCATCAAAATACACGCTCCACCATCCGCAAGAATTTTCTTGATGGTAGGTACTGCGGCATTAATTCTGGTCTCATCAGTTACTTTGAATTCAGCATTCAAAGGCACGTTAAAATCTACTCGGATCAACGCCTTTTTACCGGCAAAATTTATTTGATCGATGTTTTTCATAGGTATGAATATTTTAAATTATCCTTCTCAATTTCATTTTTGGGGCCACACAACCCCTGCTTCAGCCAGCCCCCATGTCCTGCCGCGCTCAGGCCTGCAGGCGCACAATCCATTTCGGTCCTGCGCCGCTCCTCAAGGCTGTATTTTATCAATATGTCAATCATTTAGGGGATTTATTCCAAACAGGAATACTAAAAGAGGTGCTAAATTGAAAATCTCTCAGCGCAATTACAAACTTTTAATCTTATTATTTTTTGAAGTCAGGAGGAGGCTGCTGCTCTTTTTAGTCTGTCATTAATGGCCAGGCCCAGTCCTGTATCAGGCAGATATTCAGTGATTAATAATTTGATGGGTTTCTCTTCAAAAGTGCGCAGTGCCCTGAATAGATTTCGTGCTGCCACACCCAGGTCGCCGGTTTCACTGAGGACTACCTGATTTTCCGTAGGGATGCCTGACACAAACTCTTTAAATGCAATAACACCTGTAGACACTGGGTCGTAAAGGTGGTGTTCCTGCTTCAGGTCTACAATCTTTACCGGAATTTTAGGCGCGTAATGAGATTTGAGCATGCCCGGAGCTTTGGGGTTGGAACTCTTGTTGATGTTAATGCGCACATCTCCAATAAGGTCCATGATATACTCCAGGTTCATTCCACCAAGACGGTAAATAACCGTTTCATCTCCCTCAAATCCAACTATTGTTGACTCCAGGCCGATCTCACAGGGGGCCTCCGTCGAGGATGTAAGGTATCTGATCTCCTAAGTTATCATTGACATGTTTTGCCTCTGTAGGACTCACATATCCAAAAGGATTGGCACTTGGCGCAGCTAATGGAAAGTCCAGAGATTCCAGGAGCTTTAAGGTAATGGGGTGAGAAGGTATTCTTACGGCCACCCTGTTCAATCCAGAAGTGACTATATCAGGAATTAAGGTGTTTTTTTCCAGGAGAATCGTTAAAGGTCCCGGCCAGTATTTTTCTGCAAGGGTACGAGCCTTTTCGGGAATGTCCCTTACGTAGTGCGAAATCTTCTCCAGACTATCCGTATGAGTAATCAGAGGATCGAAAGATGGTCTTTGCTTGACATTGAAGATATTGAGCACCGCTTCAGCATCATAGGCATTAGCCGCAAGCCCATAGACTGTCTCTGTAGGGATTGCTACCAGGTGCCCATTTTCGAGCAATTCCTGGGCCTTCTTAATGTTGTGTCCTATCTCCGCCATTGGTTAACTTTATCAACCTGCAAATTAAATAAAATTTTGAAAGCTCAATTCGAAATGTTAGGAATGGCAGATAATTCAATTGAATCTTTGTGCAATAGAGAGCGAGATTAATATATTTGGTTAAACTAAACTGACCAATAAGATGAATAACAAAACCAGAGCAACCTTAAAACTGATTGCAGTCATTATAGTTCTTGTGGCCGTACTTATGGAGATGCAGATCTTCATTATTCCAGCACTTGTAGCCTACAAATTCTGGCTGGTAGTTATTGGGTTTGCAGCTATATTGCTGGCATCCCGCTGACTTATCGATCAACTACGATCCTTCCGGAGTGTGTTTTGTCTTTGTAAGTAATCCTGTAATAATAGATTCCATTACTTACAGGCTCTCCAATTTGGTTGGTGCCATTCCATAAGATCTGATTGGCACCAGCAAACTGATCCCCACGCAAAATATTTCTCACCCACTGACCGGCACTGTTAAATACATCAGCGGTAACAACACCAGCTTCGGGGATTGTAAACTGGATTCTGGTTTGGTCATCCAGGGGATTAGGATAAACATTTATCACTGCAAAATCACTTCTATTATCTACTATGGTTTCAGTCAGAGCATCTTCTATCTGACTCAGAAATACACCATTTCCGTGGGTGGCCGCAACAAGGGTTCCATCCAGAGTGCGGTAGTCCATCATTACAACTACTGAGCTACCGATGTTATCTGGCGCCTCTCTGACCCAGTTAGTGGCATCTCCATTCAGGTTGGAAGTGGCATACAGACCGGTACTTGTTCCTGCAAAATAGAGCGTCTCACCGTTTTGTAACGGTACAATTTCTGACCAGCGAACGGATGGCCCGTTTCCTGTTCCATCGGGGTTTTCTTCAAGGTTTCCGGAAACCGCAGTAAAGGAATTTCCCCCATCTGAGCTATGGAAAACACTTTGCACATCATAATTAGAAAAAACCACCAGCATTTCGCGACTATTGAATGGATTGCACGAAATGTTGACGATGTAACCATTGTCAGGGAATTGCAATGGGGTTAAATCAACTCTGTCCGGATCATCCTGAATTGGATCAATGAGGGCGAATAATTTGCCTGCACTGGTTCCGTAAAACAAAGTGTCCGGTGATCCTTTGGCTAATTCCATACTTGATATTTGCCCCTGGAAAGTAGAGATGTTATTACCTCTGTATGTCACTGTTCTTGATTCCCTCAAGGATGTCCAATTTACAGCGGTAGGTTGCACCGAGCCAATGGGTATTTGCGCGAGGTTATCATTTCTCCATATAATATCACCACCATTCAGGTACATGATATTCTGAAACTCAGGGTCGATAACAAATGGGTTGATAAATAGATAGCCTACTGTATTTTGCCCACCACCTAATGGATCAACCCTGGCAAATGAAGTTCTGTTGAAATTATCATCCAGGGTCATACGATATATTTGACTTGACTGAAATGATACATACCAGTATTTCCGATCATTAGTGATAAAGGTATAACCACCATCACCACCTAAGACAAAATTCCACATGCCAGAAGAGTTGCCTCCCAACAGATGACTACCATTGTCCTGAAGTCCCCCAAGGATGATATTATCTGTAACATCTTTTTGCATACTGATGGTATAGAACTGTGAGGTAATGTAGTTGTTATTTAAGCTGCTCCAAAAAACAGAATCTGCCTGGTTGTTGGTAGTCAGGTGAAGGCCCCCATCACTAAGGGTGATCATTTGAGTGGGATTAGAAGGAAGAAATGATATTTGATGTATATCTGGATGATGATCTGGATATGATCTTCCGCTTCCGTTTCTATCATACCCACCGATCCATGAGGTGTGTTCATCACTCGCAAACCCTGAGGTCGAACGGTATAAATTGGTTGCCCCCAGGTAAACTATGTTATCATTGTCTGGGTGAATGGCAACTGCCATATTGTACCCACCCTGTGTATCAAAAGATCCCAGGCTTTCCTCAAATTCCGGTATGTTATTGGACCTGGACTGCCAGGTTGTTTGCAGGGAGTTTCCTGTTCTTTCATAGGTTAGTCTGTACAATTCGGTACCCCCATTGGTGTCTGTCAGAAAATAAGCCAGCCCCGTATCGCCACCTTTGAGGCCGATTACAGTTCTATTGTGCTCAGAAGGAAAAGTAACAGGGGTTATATCTTCCCAGTTCACACCATCTAATGAGAAATAAATCCCAGCTTCATTGTAGGATCCTTCGCTACTAAATTCGCTGAGGACGGCAAAGAATATACCAGAGCTGGTCATGGCCAGCTCAGTGTAAAACGGTGATACTGATTCATTGAGATCATCAACGGAAAACTGTAAATCCTCCCCAAGCACCACATCCCAGGTGTCTCCTCCATCTGTTGAACGCAGAATGCCTCCATAAGAAGCCACCAGCACTTCATTGATGTCTGTTCTGGTGTGATTGGTAACGATTCGCCATATATATTGGAACTGACTATTGAAAATGCTATTTGTTCCCAGGTCCGTTGATGCCATTTGGCTCCAGGATTCACCATTGTCTGTTGATTTAAAAAGTCCGTCACCCCTAAATGGTGCACCTGGTCCCCTTGCAGAGTTACCTCGTAGCTCTCCTGTACCATAATACCAGATATCTTCAAATCCGGGCCTCTTGTCCTGGGCAAGCGCCGTAACATTATTTAGCAATCCAGGGTCAGATTTTCTCTCCCAGTTTTGACCTTTATCAGTTGTTTTCCAAATGCCACCACTAACGCCTCCGGCAATCCAGGTGTTTTCATCCCGAACATCAAAGGCCATTGCTCGGCTTCTTCCTCCAACATTTACCGGTCCAACGGAACTCCATGTGGCTTCTTCTCTGGCAGGTGCGATAGACTTATTTTTCTGGTCAATTTTTTTACTGAATGCAAGCTCTTTTGCACGGATGTTTATGGGGATACGCTCAGTAACAGGACTCTTAATTTGATTAAATTCGTAATTAAACCTTGCCCAGGGATCTTCTGATGTGCCTATGGCAGCAGCCATCTCGTCAAGATCCACTTTATTTTCTTTTGGGGAATTAAAATCCAATACCCAAAATATGGAGACAGTAATTAATACTAAAGTGGTAATTATGATAGAACTGCTATTCTTCATGTGATCTTTGCCAAAGTTTTGTTAATCATTCTTAAGATTGATTCTTCCTTCTGAGTAACCTGCGCCACTTCTTCTACATGGAACCATCTTACTTGATTGGATTCCTCATTTTGGTGCAATTTAACATCACGATCAACAATAAAGTGATATCGTACATCAAAATGCTCATGGGTAGGGACTCCTTTTCTCTCTGGAATGGTATGAATGTCAAGGTCGAAAAAGCTGCCTTTTCCATTTACAATGTTTATACCGGTTTCTTCCATTAATTCCTTTTTAGCAACCTGCAGGAGGTTCGTTTCACCATCTGCATGCCCTCCGGGTTGTAACCACCGGTCTAACTTTGCATGATGAAGCAGCAACACATTGGTTAAATCCGGTGTGGTGACCCAGGCGGATGCGGTGAAGTGTGCTGCTAGAGAAGCTCTCAAAAAACAATTCTTTTCCTTTAGAAGGTCCAGGAAGCGAACTCTATGCTGCTCTTCCCGTTCGTTATAAGGCTGGTATTGTTCAAGTTCAGCCTGGAATTGAGGTATACTCATCATTCAATTACAGTATTCACCTTATTCAGTTTTCCTTCAGTCAACGGAGCGGTTTGCACACCTTCACCAATATTGGTTTTGTCATTGTGAATAGCATGAATATAGTAGGAAACCGATTTGAGGTTCTTAAACTTAACTCTTCCTTTTTTGTCAGTGAGCTGTGGCTCTGCAGCTGGATTCACACTATTTCTATAATCTTCTTCAGTTTCATAGATGGTTACAGTCGCCCCTTCTACAAAATTCCCAAGGTTGTCAATCACTGTGATGCTCAAAGAAGTTGGTAATGGCTTGCTATTAAATGAACATATCAAAAATGTCAATACACCAATGGCAAATAGATTTATTTTCATTTTCAGGTATTTGATTGAAAGAGTGTACTTATTAGACCTTCAAATTTATATGGTTTTTCAAAAAGATGATCACTATACGTGTTAGCCTGTATTTTTAGATAACTAGGGGTGTTGTTGATCTCCACATGCTCTATCAGTATGTTCCCATAAAGTTGGGGAATGATTCCTGCCGATGTTGGTCTGATTGGTTTGAGGTAGTGTTTTTGCCTACTTTCAATGTAATCGTCTTTTTCTGTAATTATTCGATCAGAAATTTCTAACCGGTAATCCAGATGATCAAGGACCTGATCCCGAAAGTATTCAAAAATGTATTCAAATTCTGTTCTTCCGATATCTTCAGAGTAGCTGATTGCCAGTCCATTGGATGCACTGCTTTCCAGTATATGCACCTGCAGTGAAGAATCTTGTTTGATTAATTTCCTATGGTAGCTATGACTGATTTGGCTTATGATATCCTTCTGGTGCTGACTACCCTTCCATTCTGCAAAATAGAAATTGAATTTATGGTCCCTTTTGATCAGCTCATGCAAAATTGGTGTTTTTTGCGAGGTTGGTTTTCCGAAAACCCTTTGGTATATTTTTTCAAAATAACTCATCTGATCAGTGTGACAGTTCCTCTTTGGGTCACTTCAGGCAAATTAGGTTCTAATGAACTGGTAAACCGAATAATGTAGGTATATGTTCCCACAGGAAGCATCTTTCCTTCATATACTCCGGTCCATCTAAAGTCCTGATTGCTGGATGTAAATACCAGTTCACCCCATCTGGAGTAAATGAATATTTGGAATCGATCCACATAATCATTGGGGAAAATAAAGAACTCTTCATTGTTACCATCGCCATTTGGACTAAAGGCATTTGGCGCCTCTAATCGTGGTAGACAATCTTCAATAACTATTATTTCACGACTAACACATGCTGAGCCGTCAATAATGTCTACTGTATATCTTCCTTCAGTACCAACAATCAGAGTATTAGATATTCCAATAATGGAATCACTGGGGGACAACCTCCATCGATAGCTTGAAAATCCTGCTCCGGCATCTAAAGTTATTGTGGGGTTTGTTGGGTCTGCACTACAATATGTATCTCTGCCTGGAAGTGTAATGAGGGATTCATCGATTGGTGAGATGATTGCTGAGAAGCTGTCACTGATAGAGCAGTTACCATTTGCAGCTGTCGCGATCACTGTGTAATTACCGGATTGGGTTACACGCAATTGTGAATTGGTTTCTCCGGGCAAAGCACCACTGTTATCAAACCATTGAAAGGTGATGTCTGTGTTGGTAGAATTAGCATTGAGGAAGAGATCTCCATTATTGTCACAATCTGGATCGGGGATAATGTTAACATTTAACAGGTCCTCCACTGTCGCATCAATATTGAATGTATTTTGGCATCCGGTACTTTGATTTCTTACTCTTACTGAGTAATTGTTTGATTGTGCAACGGTAATTGAAGGTGTTCTTTCGCCATTATCCAGCCATTCGTAGCTGTAATTACATCCATTACAAGGGTTAGTTAAATTGACAGATAATGTCACGGTTCCGGTACAGGGATCACCTGTTTGTTGTATACTGCCCACAGGTGGATCATTAAATTGAACCTGAATGGTATCCAGCCTTGGACAAAAAGATGTAGCTGTTGGGTCCGTCGTTTCTACTTGCAATACCACATCACCATCCACGAATGCTTCTGTTCCGTTTTGGTTTACAAGAGTGCCTGTCCCGGAAACCACTGTCCAGGTATGAGTTAGTGTAGCTCCGCTGTTATTGGTTATGGTCACAGCATCTTCTGGAGAACAAACATTTTGAATTTGATCATAAGTGATGTCCGGTTGCGGGAAAGGTTCAGAGAGCACCACGGTATCTGTTCTGGTGCAGCTACCAAGCGCATCAGCTATTGAGACGTAGTAGGTGCCAGTGTCTTGATTTTCAATTCGGTAGGGAGTTGCCGATGTAAAACTGGTGTCAACTAATATACTAGTAGAGCCGTCGTAGGTGCGAGCACCATCAGAGACAGGGTTTCCATTCCTGTCAAGTACTTCAACAAATACCTCTGGTGGCTGTGTCAGGCTGTCGGGGTGATTGATAACAAGTTCCACCACACCAGTGGCTCCACAGCCGGGTATTGCTGAAGCTTCTATTGTCCAGTTTGAAGGATCTTCGATCTGTATAATTTGCAGAAACCTGCATCCAGTTACGTTGTTGGTTACGGATAGTGTATAGTTACCTGGTTGAAGGCCCGGTAAGCTGATGGTTCCTGTTGGCCCATCTACAGAGGTTGCAGGTACCACACTTGGCCCTGCCAATGCATAATTGAAGTTACCCGAAGAATTGATGGTCAGGTCTATGCTTGCATTATTTGCCCCACAGCTATCAGGAGGGTTGATCGTTGTGGTAACATCGGGGACTTCATTGATGGTGATCATCACTGTATCTGAACCCGGACAGCTTGAGATAGGGTCAATCACATCGACTATATAAATAAATGAGCCAGGCGTAGAAGTGTCTATGGGCTGAAACCTGGAATTTCCAGCCGGGTTGCCATCAATTGACCAACTATAGGTTGCTCCGGGATTAGCAGCATCAAGATCCGGGGGTGTATCACCCTGGCAGATGAACTGATCAGGGCCTAAATCTACAAAAGGACGTGCATCTATCACGAATGTCCTGATAGTTTCGCTAATACAACCATCGGCATTGGTTATAAATACATCTACAATTCCAGGGGTGGTCATTGTAATTTCT
Source organism: Cyclobacteriaceae bacterium (assembly GCA_965243755.1). Taxonomy (GTDB): domain Bacteria; phylum Bacteroidota; class Bacteroidia; order Cytophagales; family Cyclobacteriaceae; genus JANSWY01. Next base: position 1,660,737 of record CBDEVW010000003.1, on the reverse strand, counting down.
CTTGTTGTTTCCCCCGTTGACCAGGTATAAGAAAGATTCGGATCATCGACATCCCAGGCCCTTAGTACTATAGGGTCGCCACAAAAAGCAGTATCCGAAGGGTTAATTGGTGTTTCAGGCGCAGCAAAGATGGTGATTGTCTGAGTCAGTGTTGTATCCACGTCACATCGATTGCGCAAAAGCAGTTCAACTGTATAGGTACCAGCTGAGTCATAAGTATAGGTAAAATTCTGATCGGTAAAGGATGCCAATCCAGGCACTCCAATGTCCCACGTGTATGTTTCAATGCTATTATCACGACCTGTAGCAGCAAAATCTGTAGGTTGCCCCACACAACCCTCGGTAATGACCATGGCAGGTGACTGGGCCTGGCCAGAAAGATTCTGTGCAAAATTCGGGAGACCAAGCCGGCTTGTTCTACCTGATAGGTCAAAGCTGCCCAACCCTGGTGAATCTGAGTTGGATCCTGTGACAGTTCCTAATTGAGTTTGCCCTTCCTGTGCCATGTAAATCACAAAGTCAGGGCCCAGTTGCAATGCCCCATAACCTGATCCGGTGCTAAAGATATTTTTAGAACCTTCAATGTCGGCAACAGCAGTAGGAGCATCGATACTATCGAGGTTAAATTGTATTGCATTACTGGTGCTTCCGTCATTTGTAGTTACGTACAACCACCTGCCATCTGTGGAAAACTCCACGCCATAAATTCTCATTGGATCAGGTTCTGCTATGTCTATCAGACGGGGATTTGATAAGCCTGTTGCGAAATCAAAATCAAATATTTCGATGTAGTTTGTTGGCCCTGGAATGGCCACCGCTGCTCGGTCCGTGCTGAAATTAAACTTTAAGTATCCCTGAGCAAACTCTTCGTTGCTAAAAGAATGTACTTCCCCGACGGGATAAAACTGTGGTGCCTGTATTCCATTGTTCGATAAGGTGTATGTCCTGAAAATATTGTTTCCATACTCCTTTGCTAACAAGACAATATCATTAACAAAACCAGAAGCTGTTAATCTCTCGGTACTATTGGTGAACAGGGACACACCTTTCATCACCACCGCACCATTGGCCAAATCCTCTTTCATGTCCACAATTGAGAATCTCATGTCATAGGTGGAATCACCATTTACCCTGTCAGTGGTGAATATGTAGAATATTGTACTTTCATAAGGACTTGGAAGAATTAATGCTGCCTGTGTGGAAGAACTATCGCCTCCGATATTAAGACCATTGGCCATCACCTGATGTTGTTTATTCCATACGGTGGAACCATTAGTATAGAATAACAGCTCTCCGTTCACATCCGATACTGAAGCACAACCCTCTGGTGAACTCATGAGGTTAGCATCGGTAATTGGTGAGGGGCCATTGTTAAAATCTATCCCAGCCCTTTCTCCAAAATACCATTGATTTGAAAGGGCTTCCACATTCCCATAGACGGTCACTATAATTTCATCATAGGAGGTACAGCCATTGGCTCCAGTCCCTTCTACCCAGTAAGTTCCGGCAGAATCTACCTGAATAGTCTGGGTAATCTCTCCTGTGCTCCATTGATAAGCGATGGCATCTGTTCCAGCATCGAGCGTTAATGTCTCACCAAGACATATGGTAGTATCGTTACCCAGGTTTATTTGAAGCTGATTTGGAAGGACTTCAATCAATTGGGCATACTGTCTGCTTACTCCATTTAACTCAACGGTTAAAGTGACGTTATAAAACCCTTCCATCCCATAACTGTAGACAGGACTGTGGGCATTGCTCGTATTCCCATCTCCAAAGTCCCAGGTATAACTGGATGGTTGAGGAGACACATAGGGGAAAAACTTTGTAAAAGATTGAAAGCAACTATCAAGATAGGTGAATGAAACCGAATCAAACTGAATTTGAGAAGGAGGCGCATGAGAGGGAAATTGCAGCGCGTTAAAATTTTCTCCTGAGAATACTTCGGAATTATATCTGATAGAATCTATGATGCTGTCGGCCTGAGCAATAGAGGCCATTGCGATAGGGTCACCACTATTTGCCTGATATAAATGGTAAATTAAATTGTCAGGTCCCCTTTTTATTCCAAGGCTTCTGAAAACTGGGTTTTGCAATACAGGATTAATGGTCTCCTGCGGATCTCCAAGGTCAATTTGAAAAAGGTTTCCATTATTTCCACTACTCGTTCCAAATCGCGAGAAATATAACTTTGAACCGCTGTTTGACCATGCTACATCAAAAATTGATTCCCCGGCATCATCAGCCTGCCCGGTGTTTAAAATGGTCCTGTTGAAACCCATGGTTCCTGTGTTTGGGTCAAAGTTTAATAGTTGAACGTTTCTATTGATATCACGGGGTGCTACTGCCAGCAATAGTGAATCAGGGTTGAACGCGATCTGGACCGCTTCTGCGCCAGGGTTTGTTGGACTGGTAAAGTCATAAAAAACCGGGCCACTGAATCCAGTTGATGAAATTTGAAGTACCTGATACCTGAAGTCCGTTCGATCCTGGGAAATCAACCAGAAAACGGTATTATCAGAATTTGGAATTACAATCATACCCTCCGATGGGTTCATCAGGCCTGTGGAAGTCTCGGTGCTCACAATATCACCAGTGGGTCTGGATCCAACAGGAGCATTTCCCTGAAGACTTTTGTCCACCATAGCGGATAGGATTTCAGTACCTGTATTCGAAAATATGTAATACTGATCCATTTGACCGGGAACAGGACAAGCTGCTGCCGATTGATTAAAGGTGCCACCTGCGGATGAAATAATAGATGCGCCACCATTGGGTAATAATTGATGAGTTTGATCAAAGACCTGGACACCATCTGTGTAAAACAGTAAATCTCCCGTGAATTGGTCAGCGATCACTGCACTCCCACCTATTCCGAAAGGCGTAGATTGATTGTCTTCAAGGTAAACCTGGTTACCATTCCGATCAAATTGCAGGTTGCTGGAGGAATTTCCAAAGTACCAATGTAGGTCGGTCAGATTCTGTCCAAATGAGGGTGAGATTCCGATGAATAAGAATATTACACCCCAAAGGCTTAATTTTTTCGATACACCTGCGTTATACATTCCAATAAGGGTTTGAAATCTGATTGTTGTCATGTATGCACCCGAACATACAGCACAACGCTAAACAAATTTTAAATAAAATACTAACGCCCTTTGACCCCATTAAGTACTTATATCGGAGTAATTTGTCGGGTTGATATAATATTTGATATTTAATTATATATTTTGCAATGGGCATATGAAAATGTCGTTTAAAGAATTAATTAAGCGCAATTGATGAACAGAATAACCTTAGTAATAGTTGTCTTGCTTCTGGTCCTTTCCTGTAAAAACAGTTTACTGGCTCAAGACCCCCAGTTTTCTCAATACTATGCTGCGCCCCTTTATTTAAATCCAGCGCTAACCGGGATAAATCAAATGGGAAGAGCGGGGTTCAATTACAGAAATCAGTGGCCTAGTATTAACACAGGATTCGAGACTTCATCCTTTTTTGTTGATTATAATTTTGAGGATTACAACAGCAGCGCTGGCCTTCTATTCAACTCTGATCAGGAAGGGTTTGCGGGATTAAAGTCAACTTCAGTTTCATTGATGTATTCTTATCAGATGTTTCTTAATTATAAATGGGCTTTCAGGCCTGCTGCGCAAGTGTCCTATTACTGGAGAAGTGTCGACTTCTCACAATTGACGTTTGGAGACCAGTTTGATTCTGAAGGCCAGATTGTGAACCCCACCAACGAGCCCATTTCCGATTTGCAGGCCCAATTTTTTGACCTGACACTTGGTGGACTGATCTACAATAAAAATGCATGGATAGGGTACGCAATGCATCATGTACTTGAACCCAATCAATCCATCACCGGAGGCAATTCTCCTTTGCCAAGAAAAATTTCATTTCATGGAGGATACAAAATTCCATTCTCACATTTGAGTCCATATGCTAATAATGATGGTAAGGAACGAGCATTGACACCAACTTTCAATTACCGGGCTCAACAGGATTTCGATCAGCTCGACCTTGGACTATATCTAACCTTACAGCCAATGTTAGTAGGGTTGTGGTATAGAGGAATCCCAATTAAATCCTTTGAGAGTGTTCCCAACAATGAATCCCTGATCGTAATGGTTGGATTCCAGAAAAGAAACATGACTGTGGGATATAGTTTTGATTTCACCTTATCTGATTTAGGATTAGGTAGTGGAGGTGCTCATGAGGTATCATGGAGCTATAATTTCTACCTGGGAGATCCTCGCAAACCGCCAAGGGATGTTAGAGAATTAAGATGCCCTGTACCATATCTCTTCTAATTGACCCACACATCCCATTGGAATGGGTATATTTGAAGTTATGAATGAGGAACAAATACTGTTTTTATTGCTGGGGATTACCATTTTTGACTTTGTGTTGGAGAGAGTATTATCAGCACTGAATTATAAAAGTTCGAAAAAGCCAATTCCTAAGCCTTTGGAAGGCATTTATGATAAGGAGCAGTATGAAAAATCTCAGCAGTACCATAATGTCCTCAACAGGTTCGGAAACTTTTCGGCAACCGTGAGCTTCATCGCAATCATTGTGATTTTGTATTTTGGATTGTTTGGGACGCTTCATGAATGGCTACAACCCTATGCTTCAAGTGAAGTCATGATGTCGCTTCTATTTTTTGGGGTGTTGTATTTTGGATCCGATATACTGGGGTTACCATTTTCACTTTATGGCACTTTTGTGATCGAGGAGAAATTTGGTTTTAATAAGACAACAGTCAAGACGTTTATCATGGATAAGCTGAAAGGCTATCTGATTACTATTGTGCTCGGAGGAATGATCATTACAACCCTATTGTATCTCATATGGTCCCTGGGAAGTAATTTCTGGATTTATTTCTGGGTGGTAATTACTGCCTTCATATTGTTGGCCAACATGTTTTATACCTCTATTATTCTTCCGCTGTTTAACAAGTTGGAACCAATGGAGGATGGAGAATTGAAGTCGGCGATCGAAGCGTATGCCCAGTCGGTCAATTTCCCGTTGGTCAATGTGTTTGTGATAGATGGAAGCAAGCGATCCAGTAAAGGGAACGCTTTTTTTTCAGGTTTTGGGAAGCGAAAAAAAGTGGTCTTGTATGACACATTGATCGAAAAACATACTACTGAAGAGCTTGTAGCCGTATTTGCGCATGAGGTTGGACATTACAAAAAGAAACACATCATACTGGGTACGGTATTAAGTATTCTACAAACAGGGTTGATGCTGTTTCTCTTGTCAAGAATGATTGATAGCAGTGAGGTTTCCAGGGCACTGGGGGCGGAAGAAAGTCTTGTTCATCTGAATATTCTTGCATTTGGGATATTATATTCACCGCTCTCCAGGATCATTGGTATCCTCATGAATATGTTGAGTAGAAAAAATGAATACGAGGCTGATGAATATGCTGTGAAAACTTACAAAAAGGAACCACTGCAGGAGGCCCTCAAGAAACTGTCGGGAGATCATTTGTCAAACCTGACTCCTCATGCCGGATATGTTTTTGTTCACTACAGTCACCCCACATTATTGCAGCGAATAACCGCGATGGATCAGGTAGCAGACTAACTTTCCAAAAAGTCAATTTCTGCCCTGAAAGGGAATTTCATAAGAAAGGTGTTTGCCTCGGACATGCTCATTTCTTTGTGAATTACTTTGTATAGTGACTCAGTAATAGGACATCTCACCTTGTAAGTTCTAGCCAGTTCATTGATGATGTCTACGGTCTTCACACCCTCCGCAACTTCTTCCATTGATTCTATGATGTCATCGATAGATTCTCCCTGCGCAAGTCTGTAACCCACTGTGTAGTTTCTACTTAAATTGGTGCTACAGGTTGCTACCAGGTCTCCAATTCCTGCCAGCCCCAGAAAGGCCTGTGCATTTCCACCGAGCGTTTGGCCAATTTGCACCATCTCTACGATTCCACGACTGATCAAAAGTGATTTGGCATTTTCACCTAATCCCAAGCCAGCAATCGCTCCGGCACCAATGGCTATGATGTTTTTCAAAACACCGCACAGTTCTATTCCAATGAGGTCGTTGCTTCCGTAGATCAGAAACCGATCGTTTCGCAACAATCTTTGACCAACATTGATCACTTCATCAAAATGACTGGCAACAACAGTTGCGGCAGGTTTTTTATCCGCGATTTCTTTAGCAAGGTTTGGTCCCGCCAGACATCCTACTCGTACAACAGAGCTTTCTTCCACAATCACCTCACTCATTGTCTTTACATGCTCCCTCGAAAGTGGATTGAATTTGGTGACTTTATTGGTTTCTTTGATGTTGATGTCTAATCCCTTGGTACCATGGATCAGTATATGGTAGGGCTTCAGAAAAGGAGAAAGTGTTTTCATCATCTCCCTAAAATTGGCAGAAGGTACGACTGGAAAAATGATGTCACATTGCTGTGCCACTTCTTCCATTTTGTTGGTGAGGGAAATCTTATCGCTTAACTGCTGATTAGAAGATATTCGGGTCTTATTGATTTCAGCAAGTCTTTCTGTACTTCGAACATACAACAGGACATCACTTTTTTCAGCAAGTATGTTGGCCACAGCAGTGCCAAAACTTCCGGCTCCTATTACTCCAACAGGTTTTTTAAATAAATTTTTCAAGGCCATATCCTTCCATTCTATTATGGTAATAATACAATGTATTCATGTCCTGAATCTGTATTTTGTCAGCTCCTTTTTTTACTAAAGGCCGACGGGCATGATACATTCCTACATTTTTGATTCCATGTGTGATTGCTTCATCTGCTTTTCTGGTGAGGTGATCAGCTATCCCCACTTTACCTTTTTTATTAAGTTTTAATATTTTCTTTCTCAGTTTTTTGAATGCCGACTTGAATGCTTCATAGTCCAATTCCAGGTCCTCATCAGGGAGCCTCAATAGGTTGTATAGATCCAGTTTTTCATTCGCCCTTTGTACCATCTTGAAGGCAGTAAAGGCCACTAAATGACTGGCAAACACCCTATTGTGTATGTGGAATTCTTCCACAATTCGCTTTCCAAGGATTCTGACATATTCATGCTCCCGCTGATGATCTACCGTCACCTGACCGTCAGTAATGAAATAGTCTCTGGGATCTATGATGTTGCCATTGGTATCCAGGCTATTCCCTTCATCATCAACGTAATTGCCTAAAACATCCAATCCTTTGCCAATACTCACAGATATGTCAGACCCTTTGGTGAAAAATTTTAATAAGAACGTCGCAATCTTATAAGAAGTGCTGTACTCATCATTTTCAACATAGTACCTTTCCTGACCTTTGATCTTAAGGTAATTGTTGATCAGGCTTGGAGCCTCAAGAGTAAAATGGTAATTAATCACCACTGGTACAATGAAGATTTTAGTGGCGTTATCACCATCCTTCTGATAATTGATCCGCTGTGCTTCAATGGTGGTGCTCAACAAACCTAATTTCAAAGCTTTCTCAATCATACCCGATCGGGACCTGGTGCCTCCCGGGAAAAATAAGCTATGACATCCACGTCTAAGCGCTTCAGTACTGTAGGTCTTCAGAGCCTCCAGATAGACAGGATTCTTCTTCCTTCTATCTACTTTATAGGCACCCAGACTATTCATGAAATAGGCGAAAATCCTGATATTGAAAAGATTCAGCCCTGCCCCATAGATGAAAGGAGGTAGTCCCAGAAACTGGATAACCCAACCTATTAATATCGAATCAAGGTTACTGAAGTGAGTCGGCACCATCACCACTGTACCTTTTTTGGCTAGCTTCCGGATGTGCTCGGGATAGCCTACTATATGGATCTTGTCGTCCAGGTCCAGTTGTTTGCTGAAGAGCGATTTTATTCCCTTTACCCGTGCAGCACTTAGCAACCTGGCAAAGCCAACTGTTACTACGGATCTTGCAAAGCGGTAGGAGGTTTTTTTGAAATTACCGGCTATTTCATTGGCATAGCGGATTACAATTTCTTTTAATAGCTCCTGCTCTATTTTATGTGCCTCCTCTTTTTCAAGATTCTGGCTATCGTAAAGTCTTTGCTGAATTGATTTCCAAAACACATGATCATCTTCCGGGTCTACTTTCCAGGGGTTGCCTTTTATCCTTAGCTTCTCCCGATAGACCGTCATCTCCAGTTCTTCCCTGAGGGATCTTCCTCTGGACCGTTGAAGAAGATTCTCCAGGCTTGTCTCTGCGACATCCTCTATGAACTCCTTCCTGTTCTTAGCCAACTGTACAATTGGCCACTTTTGCATACTGGGGACAACTTCGGAATACTTGATCTTTTTCTTATTTCCCCTTTTTGTCATATGTTGTCAATGTGAAAGCAGCGGCAAATTAAATACAGGCTGGTACTAAATTTAAAATTTTTGAACTATTTATTGGTTCAGAAGCCTAATTAATTCCTCCTTATTGCGAAAAGAGCCTGCTGAGCGGACACTAGCGCTGTTGATCGGACCGTAAATATGTGGAAATGACTGACTTCTGGATGGTGCTTCTTCATATTTTAACTCACTGGTCAGTTTGAAACTGTCTATTTCCAATAATCGATATTCTCCACCAGGAGGAAAATATAAGTCGAATGTTTCAGTTACCTGTGCTTTTTTACTGGCATGTATAAAACCTTCTTTTTCAAGGCTTGGATGCGAGTAGGGCTTGCCTTCAATCCACTCGGAAGCTTGTGCGATATGGTAAATAATGTGATCCTGCATTTGATTGATACAATAGGTTCTGTAAAAGTTAAAATACTCTTTAAGGTTTTTGGATATTTTTCTCACATAAATTTTCGTGGCGTTTTGTCCTTCATTAATGATTATCACCTCGGAACCCATCCAACCGTAATACAATAAAAATATGCCCGATAATAGGAACACCAATGCCCAGAATGGATCAAACAGGTTTTTGATGATGACCAATATGGCCAATGAGGCTGATAATCCTCCACCAATTAAGGGCATTAATAGTTTATGGTGATCAAACTGGATGTTACTCACTGATTCATTTGAAAATCGCCATTTTTTATTTCCGAGGATGATGTATAACCAATGTGGTGTAAAATAGGTGACATGCTCTTTGTTTTTCCCCGGCAGGTCACAGCGGGCTATCGCATTTTCCATCATTCAATACAAAAATAATTCTCCACGCCCTACTAAAACACATTCGCCACCAACATTCACCTCGGTAATTTCCCCGTCAACCCCAGAGATTGTGACATGCAAAAAGCTGGGTCTTCCCATTTCAAAACCCTGTTCGCTAATGAAGCTAATTTGCTGATTTTTCTTCTCCAGTAGGTTATAATGATAGATGTAGCACCCAAGTGGGCCATTTGCAGATCCTGTGGCAGCATCTTCTATGATTCCCGCTTCCGGGGCAAACATTCGGCCATGTACGCGACATTCCTTAGTTTCCGCATCCATCGTAAAGGCATAGACGAAATTGATGTCCCATTTATTTTTCAATGTTTCCCATAGCTGCGTATTAAAGTCAATTGCTTTAACAGCCGCAATATCTTTTACCGGGATCATAACAAAATCGACACCACATGATATTCTTTGAATTGGCAATTCCATTAGTTGATGAGGACTTAGGCCAAGCATTGCGGCGAATGAAGAAGGGTCATCAATCACCGGGCCGAAAACAGGGTTTGGGAAGGTCATCTCGGTAAATTGTGGCACACCATTCTCTAATTTGACGGAGGCTTTTATGGTGCCTACTTTTTGGTCGATTAGCAGGTCAGCATGTTTTTGTTCATCACCAAGTTCCAGATGACGAATCATATAAAAAGCAGAACCAATTGTGGGATGACCTGCGGTGGGAAGTTCCATGGTAGGAGTGAATATTCGCATGGCGAAGTGGCTATTTTCTGAACCGGGGTCCATGATAAATACCGTTTCAGAAAGCTGCAGCTCCCTGGCGATTTTCTGCATCAATTCTTCTTTGATGTATTTGCCTTCAGGAAATACAGCTAACTGGTTGCCACCAAACATGTTTTTAGTAAAAACATCCAATAAGAAATATTTTGCCGAGTTGGTCATACAATTTCAAAAGCTGAAAGTTGTAATTATACGGTTTATATAAAACCTCTCCAAAAAATAGTTGGATGATCAAATTGGATGCTTGCCAACAACTTATTGACGGAGCAAGGTTTGTATTATCACTAATTGAATTAATATTGTGGCTAGCTCGCGATTATGGCAGTGTCATTAAAGGAAATACAGGCCCCTGTAGAGGCAGAGATGGTAGAATTTGAGAAGAAATTCCGCCAGTCAATGAGAAGCAAGGTGCTTCTCCTTGATAAAATTACCTCCTACATAGTAAAAAGAAAGGGAAAACAGATGCGTCCCCTGTTTGTTTTCTTATCCTGTGGAGTGGCTGGGAAAATTACCGAGGCTACTTACCGTGGAGCCGCACTCATCGAATTACTACACACTGCAACCCTGGTCCATGACGATGTGGTGGATGACGCTCAGCTTAGAAGAGGATTTTTCAGCATCAATGCCTTATGGAAGAATAAGATTGCTGTATTAGTTGGCGATTACCTTTTGAGCAAAGGTTTATTACTTTCTCTTGATAATGATGATTTCAATCTCTTGAAAATTGTATCCGATGCAGTGAGAGAGATGAGTGAGGGGGAATTGCTTCAAATGGAGAAAGCCAAGAAGCTTGATATTACTGAGGAGGTGTATTACAACATCATCAGGCAGAAAACGGCTAGTCTGATTCAATCCTGCTGCAGGGTAGGAGCAGCATCTTCCGGAGCAAGTCAGGAAGAGATCGATCAAATGGGAGAATTCGGGCTGAAGGTAGGTATGGCTTTTCAGATAAAAGATGATCTTTTTGATTACGGTTCAGAAGAGATTGGTAAGCCAACAGGCATTGACATTCAGGAAAGAAAAATGACGCTTCCATTAATCCATGCGCTCGAACAAGCTGGTTGGCAAGAGAAAAAACAGATTAAAAAAGCCATCAAACAGAGTGCAAAAAGCAAGAAGAAACTTAATGAGGTAATTGATTTTGTGAAAGCCTCTGATGGAATTGAATACGCCATGTCTGTGATGCAGCGATTTCATCAGGAAGCCATGGCTATACTGGATAAATTTCCTGATTCTGAATATAAGCACTCTTTGTCATCTTTGGTTAACTTTACCATTGACAGAACCAAATAATCATTGCTGATACTTTCTATTATACTCAAAAGATTACCCTGGATTTTATTGATACTGGCCCTGGTATGGATCGGGTTATCACAAATGGGAGTTAAGGTCATTCCGGAATCCACAGAAACCCGTCATTCATTGGTATTGGAAACAGTTGAAGCCCTTGGCAAACTAGAGATTGTCAAGTACAACTTTCAGGAGATCACGGAACTAAAGAAAATTTCAGCAGAACTGGACCTCAAAATCTTCAAAATTAAAGGGGGGCCGGACAGTAAAGCCGTATTAATCACTAAAGGTGAAGCAGTTGGCTGTATTGACCTTACAAAAATCAGAAAAGAGGATATTTATCAGGTCAATGATACTACGTACCTGAAATTACCTGCACCGGAATTGTGTTATTATAAGATCAATTTGCAGGAATCTCAAATTTATGATCTCGACCTGGGCTACCTATCAAGGGAACAAAAAGCCCGGTTCATGGATGAGTTGTACAGCAAAGCAGAAACAGAACTGAAAAATGCGGCTTTAAAGTCAGGTATCCTGAATCAGGTAAATGAGGGAGCTGTGCTATTGTTGGAACCTTTATTGGAATCCATCAGCAATCAAAAGATCATTTTACAGACTTCCAGTGCTTTAGATTCAGCTACTCAGCAATTAATTCTTCGGTGATCCGTTCAAATTCTTCCTGCCATGCTTCGTAAGCTTCCCCTGTTCCTGGTCCGGTGAAACCGGTGTGTATATGGCGGATATTGCCCTTTCTATCTAGAAAAATAGAGGTCGGAAAAGAAATGATTTCATTGAGCATAGGGAGTGTCTTGGAGGCTTCTTTTTTGTCGGACGTACCTGCAATGACATAATCATACGGCACATTGAGTTTGTGCTTCATTTTCAACACCCTTTGCCTTGCATACTCAAAGTCAGGCTTAGTTTCGTAGGCCAGGCCAAGTATCTCTACTCCTCTGGATTGATTTTTACGGTACCATTCTGCGTAATAGATGGTTTCGTCCATACAATTGGGGCACCATGTACCAAATAGTTGCAAAATCACCACCTTATTAATAAATCTTTCATCATCAAGACTCACCAAATTACTGTCAAGATCTGGAAATGTAAATTGGAGTCGATCATAGCCTTCTTTGAGGTAGGTAACTTCAAAAGCATCCCTGAGGTCCGCATCCATATCCTGCTTACCTTCCCAGGTTTCATAAGTATATTTCCCGTGCCAGAATTCTCCACCAACCAGGCTATCACCTTTTATTTTAGCGGTGAAAAGGAATAGATGGGTACCATCAAAAGCACTTAACTTTAACGAGTCACCATCCACAACTCCTTCCAGATACCTGTAATCGCCTGTTTCGGTAAGGAAAGTGCCGGTGAGTTTATGATTTGATTGCTTAAGTTTTGCCACTGCGGGGTATTTGGTTCCATCAGACTCAGTAAACATCACCTGATAACGACCTGATATATCCAAAACCGGATCATTGCTACTGACTGTAAACCTGGTTCGCTTGTTGAAAGTAGCTTTAAATGGTAACACATGATCTTTTGAATAGTTCTTCACATAAACACCTGAAAGGCCCTCTTTGGTGATTTTGGCTCTTATTTCAGTATCGAAGATGTTCATCGTCGCATACAGGGAGTCTTTGGTCAGCCTTGTTTCGTCAATTTTAAGACGTTCAGTGTCATTGTGCAGGATCAATATAGGCTGGTTCTTTTTGAACGCTATATCGAAAATGAATGGCAAAGTTTTACCCTGTTGTATGATCTCTCCTCGGTAGGTTCCTTTACGTAATTGGTAACTTTTTTCAGTCGTCGGCTGACAGGCCAATACTGGAAGAAGAAAAATGAGTATGTACCTCATGTGCTGGTGTCAATGTTATTTTTATACAGGTAAATGAAAACGCCAAATTAATAAAATAGTTTTTTTGAACTTTCTGAAATGTCAGCCGACAATCAATTCAGGTCACTGATTTGTTAGCGATTTAATTAATTGTTGAGCTTTTTCATATTTTAATGAGGTCCTGGGAATTTTATTAAGGTACTCAACACTTTCATTGGGAGATTCATTTGTGGCCAGAAGACCTATTGCCAGGTACCAGTAAATCTCAGTTTCGAAAATTGTTGAATCTTTGGAGATTGTTTGTAACGTCTCATTCCCTTTTACAATGTCATTGGTGGAGTAGTAACACATAGCATGGTAGAATCTCACTGTATCAGATTGAGGCTTTATTGTTTTGAGTAATTCAGCAGCTTCACTGTAATTTCCTTGTTCGTACAAAGAAAGGGCAGATGTTAGTCTGGAGTTGGTAGAATTCCTGGTCTTAAATACGTTGGGGTAGGGCTTGTAGATGTCTTCAAATTTTGGGGTGCGGTCCTGACTTAAATTAAAAATATACACTGAGGCTACAACCAGGGAGATCACTGCAGCCATTGCCCAATAGTAACGATTACGCTGTTGAGGTCTTTTTGCATTTGATTGAAGAATTACGGTTTCAACATCGGCCCTAAAAGACGAAGTGTTAATGGATTTAATCGCCATTTTATACGCTTCAAAGTCAAGCCTGAAGTTTGGATCTGTTTGCAACAAATTTTCAAAAGAGGCTTTCTGAGATTCCGACATCTCATTTTTTAAATATTGGTCAAATTGTTGAAGTTGCTCTTCCATTTTTAATTCTTAAAGCTTTCCAGTGTCAGTCCTTTAGATTTAATGATAGACACAAGTTTTTGGAGACATCTGTATTTTTTATTTTTGGCAGCTTGTTGGCTTCCCAGATCAAATGATTTCCGGATTTCTTCCATGCTCAGCCCATCATAATAATAAGCTCTCAGTATTTTTTGGCAATCGGTATTCATCTCACTTTGAAGTTGTATCAGTAGCTCATCCTTAATTAAAACTTCTTGCTCATCCGTAAGGTCCGGGATCATCGAATCGTACTTAACTATTTTCGTTTTTCGCAATTCCATCAACCATAAGTTCTTGCAAATGGAAATCAGATAAGTAGATAATTTAGATTCCTCCCGGAATTTGCCTTCCAACAGGTTATTGTACATGATTGACATTCCATCCTGGAAAATATCTTCAGCCATGGCCTGATGACCGTTTTTCTCCATCAAATTATAAATTGAGGGAAAACACTTATCATATAGCCAGGTAATTGCCCTGAGCCTTTCTTTGGAGGGGCCTTCAATAATTGCGTTTCGGATAAATTCCTCTTTCACTTAATTAGTTTCTTTTCGCGCAAAAAGTAATCAAAATTATTAAAATTGATTGATGCCATTGCTGCTCACGGGAATAATGCAAGTACTTAAATGTTAGTAGTCATCCGGGAATCACAAAAATATTTTAGTTTTGCTCCCTGATCATTTAATTCATCCTTGAAAAATTCATTGAGCATCTCCAAATTGTTGGTTGTAATATTAGTTTTTACAACAACTCAACTCTCCGCAAAAGAGGCCCTAACTACGGGTTACGATTCTATCTATGAAAATCACGTTATTTATTTACACCGAGCTCAACAATTTGTAGGATTAGGTCAATTTGATTCTGCCAGTTATTGGATAGAAAAAAATCTTCACAGCCCCAAACAATTGAATTCCTCTGAAGCAACCAATTTGTTTGCTGAGAGCTGGTTTTACGGTATTGCTATATATTCAGAATTGGGAAATATTGATCGATTCAACGAGTTGGTTGATGAGTTTACGGAATTAGGTTTTATAAAGGGCAAGTGGTATTGCTGGATAACGACCACAATAAGTAATACTTATCAGCAACAAGGGATGTATAACAAGGCAATTAAATGGGCAGAATTAACCAGGGAACATTTATTGAAGCATCAATTTGAAGGAAGTGACCGACTGTTATTCAAGTCTCTGATAGGAATTGGTGGTGGATACTTTGGCCAGGGTAGATTTGATGTCGCCAGGCAATACCTGAAGCAATCACTATTGGTGGCAAATTCTCTTGAAGACAATCTAAAAATACTAAGCGTACAACCGATTCATGAAAACTTAGGCCTCATTTATATTAATGAACAACAAATGGATAGTGCCTATCAATACTTTTCCAGTTCATTGGAATTAGTTGACCAGATAAAGGGCGTCCCACAACCCATGATTGATAAAACGAGGGCTCATTTGTATTGGAATTTTGGTAAATATTACCGTGAATTGGAGGAGTATGAAAAGTCCATTGAGTACTTTAAAAAATCAATTAATACATATCAACGGCTCTTCGGGAATGACCATCTTTTTGTGTTTAAGCTCAGTGTAAACCTTGCTGAGTCTCATACCGCCTTACAGCAATTTGATGAGGCAGAGAAATATATCAGGATGTGCCACAATTATGCGGTTGGTTTACAAAAAGCTACACCGGATGTAGCAAGCAGGATTAGCTTTACACAGGCGTTGTACTACAAGGAAAGAAATATGCCTGATAGCGCAGGGTATTTTTTGAAGAAGTCATTAGAGGTGAATAAAACAGTATTGATAGAAGGCCATAAGGTATATAGCGAAATCTACTTAGCCATGAAGGCTCTTCAAAAGTTTACTGAAGTACTGGGTCCTAATCCTGCAAAGACTGAACTGGATTTTATTTATGACAAGACAGTTTCTCAGGTTAACTATATCAATGGTTATGTTTCAGGAATCGATTTAAGAGAGTTATTGAGAGGAACGATGCGTTATCTAATAGATGAATATTATTACCTGTATAGTATTTCTCGTGATTATGAAACATTGGAAAAACTATGGGTTTTAATTGAAATTAGTAAAGCGGTACAACTAAAGCAACAAACTGATTACTCCGAAATCCTTAAGAATCTGTCGCCTGAGCTTGCAAAAAAGGAGGCCAGTCTGAGAGATAGCATCAGCTATTGTTTAAATGTGTTGAATGCGGGTAATACCAATGTAGATTCCCTGTTATTTGTGCTCAATGAAAGGTTTGGGAAATTGAAGGTTGAGCTGCGAAATGAATATCCAGAATATTTTCAGTCGCGCTATGAAGTAGAAAATGCGATGACCCTCAAATCTTTCAGAGGCCAATTGAGAAATGGACAATGTATTGTTGCCTTTTACGAAGCTGATTCTGATGTGTACGTTTTTCAGGTGACTCAAAGCGGAACAAGCTTGATTAAAATTGATCATGAGACCAATTCAATCAAAAAATATTTGGAGGATCATTTGGATGAACAGGTTAGCTCCATCACCTTTATTCCGGATGGTCAAATATGGAGGCTTAATTTTGATACGATAAGCTATAAAGGTAACTACCTCATTCGCCACTACCCCATCAGCTATGCATATTCAGCAACTACTGCATTACACCCAGCCTCAGAGTCAGATAAACATGTACGAGCTTTAGCCTACTCTTATGCAGAAGATAATGAGGGTATTGGAAAAGTTTCAGACTTTAAACAGATGAGAGATGTTTCATATCAGGAATTGCCAGGTACCAGCCTTGAAGTGATGCAAATTGCTCGGGTACTGGAAGGGGATTATAGGTATGGTAAATCAGCGAGTGAAACCAGGTTCAAGCAGGAAGCTTCTGACTATGATATTTTGCATTTAGCTGTTCACGGAGAATTAGACCACAACGAGCCTTTAAATTCAAAGCTTGTATTCAGTAATTCCGGATCAGAAAATGATGGATTTCTTCATTTGTATGAGCTTCAAAACCTCAGGCTCCATGGACATATGGCGGTACTTAGTGCATGTAATACCGGTATGGGTGAAATAGATGTTGGAGAAGGAATTTTAAGCCTGGGGAGAGGTTTTAAAGTTGCCGGTATACCCAGCCTGATCCTTACTAGAGATGCGATATCTGACCTTACTACTCCAGTGCTCATGAAATATTTTTATGAGGGGTTGAACTTGGGAATGACAAAAAGTGAAGCGCTTCAAAAAGCAAAGTTGAAATTTTTGGAACTGGATGCTGACGACATTACTTCTGACCCAAAATATTGGTCCAATTTTTATGTCCTGGGTGCGGATGATCCGATAGTTAAAAAAAGCACTGTACCGAATTATTTTTTAGTGGCCTTTTTACTCATTTCATTCGGTTTAGGGGTGCTTTTCCTTAAGAAATACAGGTAATTCAACACGAACTGTTCTTCATACTCCAATGCACAATCGATTTATCTGAATTGATGAAATTTCATTTTGTCAATTTTTTTTGATGACCATCTCTGCATCCCTGCAACCAATCTACAACCGCTGGCAGGCGGGAGTCCATTATCAAAATTAACTTACTATTCATGAATACTATTCATTAAGATCAACTACAGAACTACCAACTACTGGATCAATCCATTTTTCAATTACTTACTACTTAATCATAAAAACAATGATGTTAAGACATATATTGACATTTTCGTTATTGCTTTTTTCTGTGGGCGGGCTAATAGCCCAGGAAGAAGAATTTAACTTACCAGAAGTTATTCCTCCATCACCAACTGTTGCTAATATGATGCAGTTTGAGGAGGTACCTATCGATTTTCATACAGGACAACCCAATATTTCAATTCCTGTTTTTACCAAACAAGTAGCAAAAGGTTTGACCCTGAATTTGGCGCTGAACTATGCTACGCAGGGCATTAAAGTTAACGGCTATTCGGGCTGGACAGGGACAAGCTGGTCTATGCCAATAGGAGGGACCATCAGTAGAACAGTTAGGGGGCTACCTGATGAGTATCAGCATCCTGTCAATGGACCGGGTGTTGGAACAGGGATATTTCACAATGATGATTTCTGGAATTATGAGAACTTATCATTCGAAGATCAGGCACGATTCAATTGGAGTGTTTTAGGCACCAGCATAGAGAAATTTGATGCTGATATTGACCTGTATCAATTTAGCTTCCCCGGTGGTTCCGGGCGATTTGTGGTCACCAAAGTAGGTGGAGCAATTGTTCCTAAGCTGATTTCAAAGGATCAACTGGTAAAAATTGAAATCGTTCAGTACAATACAGAAACCTATGAGATTTCCTCATTTCGCATCACCGACAAAAATGGTTACAGATATTTATTTGATAAGGTCGAAGTATCAGATGCAGAACCAAGAACCTTCAGTGTGCCTTTCAGGGGTGAAGGTCAATTGCATGCCTCTGGTCACCTGGGTGATTACCAATACAACTCCGCATGGCACCTGAGTAAAGTTGAGACCTATAATGAACAGGAGTTGATGACCATTCAATACAGCAGTTCTGTTGAGAATTATCCTGCTTCCCGAAATGAGACCACCAATGAGCTGATTTCTCCCTTTGGGAATGATATGCTGGAAAATAGTTATAACCAGTCGGTCTTTAAGCCGGAATTGACGATCAGCGCATTTCAATTGACCACTTCTACACAAAAACCGGAGTTGGTTGAATTCAGGGATGGAACCAGGTTGATGTTGACCCATACCAATTCCTCTCATCCCGAAACCGGGGGATCAGTATTAAGTATGATCCAGGTGAACGATCGAGAAAATAATCCCAAAAAGACCATTTCATTTGAATACTCAACAATTAATGGGAGACTCTGGCTTGATAAAGTCATTCATGAGGCTGATGGAGAACCTTTGGTGTATAGCTTAAAATATCAAACCAGGTCGCAACTTCCTGCTCACACCGGTATATCCACTATGGGTCCTACGAATGAGTGGGGATATTTTGTGCCAGGGAGATTTCAAAACGAACAAAGTGGACTTCTTGAACAAATCGTGTTTCCTTCGGGAGGCGTTCAAAACTTCATTTTCGAACCGCATATTGTAGAGTTTATCGGGTCATCCCCTGTTTCGGAATCAGAAGCAAATGACTCTCCATCAAATACTGAACCCAGGACAAAACTTATAGATGTAAGTGGGACCTATTCTCCAGGGACTGATGGATTGCTATTGGAGTTCTTCGTTGATGAGCTTTCTCACAGTCAGGACATTACAATAGACCTGGTTAACCTGACAGCAACCACTCAAGGCGGAGGAGGTTTTTCAGGAGGAGGTTCTTCGCAAGATGCCTTGTACAACATGAGATTGGTCTTGTACGACAAACACTCCAATGAGGTTGGTACGGTTCAACTCAATCAGACCACATCAACAGTTCCCGATATACCTGAGGGAGCGTTATCTGGTAAGATTTTTACGTTTTCACAAGGAGTCCATGAAATCAACGGGTCTGTTAGGTTCTCTTATGTGGAATTGATTAATGCTGGCGTAAACACTATCACCGCAGGAGGTTTTAGGATAAGTGAAGTTCAATTCAAAGACTCGGAGCATACTAGTGAAATTGCCAGAAGATTTCAGTATCTCTATGCTGAGGGCGCTTTAGATGGTGCAACAGGTCTCCTGGCAAGGAAAGATGAGGTACGGGCTACCAGGTATATTTTTGGTACCGCAGATAATAACGGCAGCAGCTTTTCACCACGAAACATCGATTATTTGGTCACCTCTGTAAACACAGCTAATGTTAATATCACTAAAGGAGGGCATGTGGGTTATGGTCAGGTGACTGTAATGGAACCAGGTAATGGATATACGGTTTATAATTTCACTACTGCCCGGAATTACCCAAGTCCAAGAGAGGTATTTGAGCACCCTTACCCACCCGCTCCGGAGCTGGATCACCAAAGAGGATTGCTTGTTTCCCAAAAAGTGTATGATCAGGAAGACAGGATACTGACTGAGGTCACTAATGATTACAATTTCACGGCATTGGAAACAATTGTCAATTCATTAAGGGTTTCAGATTTGGAGAATTGCCCATGGTCACCTTTCTATGATACTTATGATGGTTACCTCGCAAAAAGTCCCTCAAATGGGAGAATACCAACATGTGGGAAAGGACCTTGTATTCTAACACCCAATAATTGTGGAACCATACCTAGTCACATATTTGCAAGGAATGAACCCGTTCAGTTTGGTTGGGCCGAAAAAATATCAACCACTTCCAAATCGTACTTTTATAATGCAATTGGTGAAGCAACAGAGGTAATCACCTCAGAGCATTTTAGTTATAACCCTACCAATTATCAGATTGCGTCTCATGAGAAAAAGTTTTTTGAAGGGGGGGCTGAAGTGATATTGAAGACAGAATTTGACTACCCAACGGGTGTTTTCCCTCCTTCAGAAGAAGCGGTGAATGCACTGATCGATCAGAACAGGATTACCCTTCCATTATCCATACTTTCTTTCAAAAATGGCCAGCCATTATCTGAGATTAGCAATGTTTATCAAAATTTCGTGTTGGAAAGTGGCCAGGTGACTGAAATTGGTGAAATCAAGTCGGCATACCAGAACTATCCAATGGATACTCGCCTACAATTTACGGCCTACAATGCATTAGGAAATGTAGAGGAAGTTGCTAAAAGTGATGATGTCAGGATAGTTTATCTGTGGGGTTATGGAGGAACCTTACCGGTTGCCAGAATCATCAATGCAAATAGCGATGTGGTGGACACTGTCATAGACCAGGAATTGTTGAATGATCCAGCTAATGAAAATGCCCTGCGCCTGGAATTGGACAAATTAAGGTCCTCACAAATCATCCCTACCAGGTCCTTAATCACTACTTATACCTACGATCCAATGATGGGCATCACCTCTTCAACGGATGAAAATGGTATTACCACCTATTTCTCCTACGATGATCATTCCAGGTTGCAACAGGTCAAGGACTTTGAAGGCAATGTTTTACAGGAGTACCAATATCAATTCTCAACCAACAACTAAGAACCTGATGAATAAGTTTATAAGTACAATGATATTATGTGCGTTTACTTTGATTGGTTTCGCACAGAATGATAAAAACTACGTCAAATCTTTTGTAGCCAAAGCACCAGTAAAAACTGGTTTATCACAACATGAAAATTCTGCTGAAATCGTTCAAACGACCATCGAATATTTTGATGGATTAGGCAGGCCTGTTCAGTCGATTGTAAAAAACCACACTCCGGATGGCAGGGACATCATAACACCAAAAAGTTATGATCAATTTGGCCGTGAAATCAAATCTTATCTGCCTTACGCCGGAGTTACTAATGGAAATTATGTCAGCACTGCCTTTGAGGAGCAAAAGGCGTTTTATGACGACCTGTACGGTAACAATACCGGGAACTATGCTTTCAGTGAACAGTTGTTTGAGTCTTCACCCCTTAACCGGGTAATGAAACAGGCTGCTCCCGGGGAAGTTTGGAAAATAGATGGGCAACATACCATTGATATGACTTACTATGTTAATGTTGATTTCAATACTGGAATTGATATCCCGGTGAAAGTGCTCAATGTAGATGAAAGTGGATTGATTAATTATGGAAATGGGAATTACCTGCCAGGAGAGTTGAAATTGAACATCACTACAGATGAGAATGAATATTACAAAGAAGGAGAAGTCAGAGAGTTTACCGATTTGCAGGGAAGGCTGATCTTAAAACAACAGAAGGAAGCATCTCAGCGGATGGTCAATTCTTATATCAGTACACAGTATGTTTATGATGACCTGGGGAACTTAAGGTATGTAATTCCTCCCGCAGCGATGAATGAAATCGTAAATGCCGGAAATAACTGGGCCCTCCTGAACGACGAAGCGTTTCAAAAGAAATGGATGTATTGCTATCGCTACGACCACAGAAACCGAATGGTAGAGAAACGCATCCCTGGAGCCGATTGGGTTTACATGGTGTATGATAACAGGGATCGATTGATACTGACACAGGATGGCAACCAAAGAAAAAGGTTTGAGTGGCTCTTTACCAAATATGATGAACTCAACCGACCAGTTCTAACTGGAATTTACTGGATTGATTTGCAGGGTCAAAATGCCATGCAACAGGTTGTGAACAACTACTTTGAAAACGCTCCATCACCAACTACCACCTGGTCAGAAAAAAGGGGGAGTTCATTTCATGGGTATACCAATACGGCATTTCCCAAAGTGATGAATGACTCTTGTTTCTTAACTGTCACCTATTATGATGACTATGATTTTACGCAGGTAACCTTCCCTGGCGGAGCGCTCCAAAAGGCAATCGGCCAGATAACTGGCACCAAAGTAAGAGTACTTGGGCAGGATAAATGGCTAACCACACTTTCTTTCTACGATAATCGGTACAGGCCAATTAAAATTGAATCTCAGAATCATTTGGACGGAGAGGATGTCATTGAAAACGAATATATCAATGAAATATCCGCTTTGGTTGACAGGACAACCAATACTCATACCACAATTTATTCATCAGATGTGCTGAAAGTTACAGAAGCATATTCTTATGACCATGCTGATCGGTTGCTCTCTACACAGCAGATCATCGAGCAAAATGGTGTGCTGAAAAGTGATAAACAAATTGTAACTAACGAGTACAATGCCCTTGGTGAGTTGAAAACCAAAAACCTCGGAAAGCAATCTTCTGGGACTTTTGCTCAACAGGTTGATTTCGAATACAACATCCGTGGATGGTTAACCAGGATCAATGGTGGAGGAAATGCACTAACAGGGGATGATAAATTTGGTATGGAGCTTCAATATGATGCTGCCGGAGAATACAATGGAAATATTGGGAAAATTATTTGGAAGTCGATTGGGGGTACGCCTTTTCCTGGATCACCGTTAATTGATGAGACACAAAGTTTCACTTATCAGTATGATCCATTGGGAAGAATTAAAGGAGCCACTTATGAAAGTCAGTCCAAAAATGGTTTTTATGACCTGAGTAATGTGAATTATGACCACAACGGAAATATTCAATCATTGACCAGAAAGCGGGACAATAGTGTAATTGATCAGTTGACCTATGAGTATGCAGGGAATCAGTTGATAAGTGTGGAAGATGCCAGTACTTCAACGGATGGTTTTATTAATGGAGCCACTTCATCTCAGGAATACTTTTATGACGCCAATGGAAACATGACAAGCGATTTGAATAAAGGGATAAGCGCCATTACTTATAATATCCTTAATCTGCCCAAAGTAGTGTACTTTGATAATGGGGATAAAGTAAGTTATTGGTATGATGCTACTGGAATCAAACTTAGTAAATCCGTCATCAGCGGGCAAAACTCAGAGCATACCGATTATGTGGCAGGAAAGCACTATGTAAATGGTCAGTTAAGTTTCTTCAATCACGCCGAGGGAAGGGTGGTATTGGATGGCCCTGGCTTTGACCATGAATACCATTTGACAGACCACCTTGGGAATGTGCGTGTGACCATCAATGAAGAAGGTCAGGTAGTGCAGCGGGATGATTATTATCCTTTTGGGTTGACGTTTAACTCATGGCATACCAGCCCGAAGAATGAGTATTTGTATAATGGTAAAGAATTTGAAGAAGCGACAGGATGGTATGAATACGAATCAAGATTCCACGATGCTGCTCTGGGAAGGTTTTTTACCATTGACCCCAAAGCTGAAGAATATCATGTTTGGAGTCCATATGTCTATGCCGCAAATAATCCAATCAGGTTTGTCGATGTGAGAGGTGAGGGACCGGGACCTGTTGTTGTAGTTACAATTTCCAAAGCAACGGGCGAAGATAGCGAGGAGTTTGTTCCTGTTAAGCAAATAACAGTAATTCTTAATTATATTGAAGATGCAGAGACAGGAAAATTTAAACTTGATGAGAATATGCCATTTATAACCTCAGATGAAGATAAATCGACGAAGCATAAAGCACCTGGAACGCAAGTTCAAATTTCTAAAAAATCAGAAAGCGAGTCTAATTCTGGCGATTATGATCCAAATGGATGGGGATCAGATGAAATTGCAGAGCAGGAGTTGGTAGTTGATGTTGGATTTAGTACTTCAAAGGATTTAGAGTCCTCTGTTGCTGTTAAACTAGGAGCTGGACTTAAAACACCTGTGTTTGAAGCGGGAGGTGAGCTAGCCGGAACCGTTAAAGAGAACAAGAAAGTATCATATAAAAATAATTCAATATCAATTTTTTCCGTACAGCTTACATCTGGAAAGGGAGTTACGGATATCGCAAAAACATATGATTCTCCGGGGATAAAACAAGGAAGGGTTGTTCATGGAAATCAGACATATAAAATTTCAATCGATATGCTTACCGAATAAATTTAGAATAATCAGAGCCTCAACAACGAGGCTCTGATCATTTTAAATTTAAGTCTCTATCTCAGTTTTAGCCTTACTTCTTTTCAATACAGTAAAAGCCAATAAGCAAATAGCTACGATCACGAGTGCATATGGCCAGAAAGGTCTGTTACTGGTGATAGGGCTGTTATCACCAAGAACATAAAATGAAGCCCAGTATTTAGGGTCTTTGGTTAAATCTCCGGCCATTTCATTGAGGTATTTCAGTTTGGCTAACCTCAGCGCCTCACTCTTTCTTAATCCGGAATTGAGCCCTTCATAAAATGATTGCATAATTATTGGCGTGGAGATATCAGGCACCTCAGACCTGGTAAGAAGTAATCCAGGTACTCCGGCATAGGAGAATGCTCTGCCAAGACTAAGTATTCCGTCTCCATTTTGAACCCGTCCCATGCCAGTATTACAGGCGCTAAGTACTGCCAATTGAGAATTCAACTCCATTTGATAGAGTTCCTTTACATAAAGTTCACCATCCTCAATAGAGTCCCCATCATTGAAGAATATAAGTTTTGATTCATCAGGATTTCTTTCAGATATTTCTCCATGAACTGCTATGTGGAGGATGTCGTAATCTTTAGCATATCTTTTAAATGCACTTTCACTTGCCTCATTACCATAAAAATACTTACCTGCCATAATTTTTGAGATGGCCTCTATTTCATGGACTGTTCCCGGAAGTTCGCTGACTTTGGATCTGAGCGAGTGAAATTGAATATTACCACCGCCCAGCTTACTATCTCCAAATGAAAAGGCCAGCACTTCATGATTACTTTTATTTAATTTCTCAGCATTCAGCCATATGTCAGCAGAGTAATTGTATGAAATGGCATACTGCTCAATTAGGTATACATTAGGATCCACCGGAGACTTTAAAAGGTCAAAGTTTACCTTCCATACATTCCCATGCGGAATGATAATTAAATCATTGATGCTTTCGTTTGCATGTTTACCTATTAAAGCGGTAATACGATTTTTTAAAAGCTCCGGATCTCCATTTTTTATCCTATCAAGATGAATCTCTGTCTTGGTTATCAATAAGATATATGTTTGATCCTTATGTTGGAAAAATGTCATTAACAACTCATTGTTCTTCAGTGCATTTTGCACCACTCCCGGATCCTTAATTTTTGCTATCGATGTTGCATTATAATATTTGGGATATTTCTTCTTTATTGCTTCATGAAGTGAGGCCAGCCTGTTGTCCAGAAGGTAGATTAGCGAATCTTTGTTGAAATTTAATTTTTGACTCATCAATAACTGAATGCTGTCACGAAGTGTTCTCTCTTCCTCTCTGATTTCATCAGGTAAATTGGCCAGTGTACCCACAAGTTTGTGTTGTGCGGAGAGACTTCTTGCTTTAGTAATTTCCATGATATGCCAAATTTTATCAATGGCAGCATGATCACCTGAAATTTCATAAATGGAGTCATAGGACTCAATTATAGTACTGGCAAAATCCATCAATTGCAGATCAAGTAAATTATGTGATAGAACAGCGTTGATATATTGAGCTTGAGTGAGAAAGGATTTATATGTCGAGTCTAGCACAATTCTGTAATCAACATCATTTAATTCCGCAGTAGCTTGTAATCGGTACTGCAAGGAAAGGATGGCATTTTGAGTATCAGAATAAATCCAATTGCCATGAATCGCTAATTTTGGATTATTTAACAATGCCGAGTCGTAGTAACGTAAAGCTTTTTTGGGATCGCCTAGATTTCTATAGGCTTCACCAAGATTAACATAGCAGAAGATAGATTTTGAATTATCGTCGGGGTAGATTTTCTTGATGCCCTGGAGTGCTTTCTGAAGTTGAGCAATAGCTTCCTGATGCCTTCCCGCATTGACCAGGTATTGTCCAAATACCGATCTTGCCCAGGCTGCCTGATTACTATCCTCTCCAAGCATGGCTGAATAAATATTCACTGCTTCTTTACTTAACTCAAGAGCTTCTGAAGTGTCTCCTTTTCTAAAATAGACATCAGAAATATTGGTGAAAATTAAAGCTTTAAACAGTGGGATCCTTGATTCTAAAGGGGTACCGATGAAATCATCGAGAACCTCAAGTGATTTTTGTGCATAATGTAATGATGAATCTAATTCGTTGAGTTGCGAGTACAGTATTGAGACATTGCCATAGGCCTGCAATAACTGATTTGAATTTGAATTGCTGGGATTGAAATATTTAAAGGAATAAAGGAAGCAATTTTTCGCTCTTTTCAGGTTGTTTTCCCTCATATAAATCAGGCCCAAGGCTTGATATGCAGTTGCTATGTGCCAATCTGAACCTTCAACAATATTTTTTTGGCATATATCTATGATTCGATTTGAATGAATTTTAGCTTCATTGAGTCTGCCAAGCTTTCTGTGACTATTACCTATCAGGCGGATTATATGACACTTTCTGGAATGATCTATATCGCCAAGTCGTAATGCTTCATTTCCCAGAATTATTGCTTCTTCAAGTTTATGTGATTTGTTGAGAACGTTTATTGCTTGTTGGTAACTTTTTAAAATCAGCTCTCTTACTTCACTATTTTGAGAATTGATATAAGCTGAATCAAGGTTTAGCTCAATGGTCTGAAAACTGGAATCAAAAAGATATGATCTGTACAGGGACTCACTTTGATGAAGATTTGTTTCCATGCGCTTTATCAAGAAATTTGTGCTATCATTTTCAGCACAAAACCCATGATGACCAGAGGTTAAAGTAAAACACAAAATGACAAATGTTACCCTTAGAGATTGAAACATGATTGACTTTTTTGGAGGCAAAGCTAGCACGATTAATTGACTGGTAGATACTATTCTCCCGAGCGCTTACTAAACCCAACCACATCGCAATTCTTCAGTCCATGCTTTTTCAAAATCTGGAATGCGGAATTGCTTACGATCAGCATACTGTCTTTGATGCCAAAATCATTTTTAAAAGGTGTGCCGAAGACTTCCAGCCAACGAAATTCAGGGATATCTGCTTCGGGGTACAGATCCATTACTGATGGGCTGATGGTGATTTGAGCTTCACGGATCTTAAAACCATTGTGCAGGTTTGTAGTCAATTCATTGGCCGCCATGAGCGTTATCATATAAACAGGGTAAGATTCTATGAGGCAGTCTCCCAGCCAACCACTGAGCGTATATTCCAGGTACTCCACCTTAGGGGGTCTGACTCCTCTGTCTATTACAGATCCCGTGCCTACCTCTCCGGCAGCTTCGGGCTCAAGTTGATAAAACTCACTCATTGTTAAAACTGTGCCTATTTCCTTCCTGAAAAATACCGATTAATACCTTAGCATTCAAGGAATTGTGTTGCAACCAACTGTTTTTAGGCCTAATTTCTTCAATCCATTTAACCGGCAATTCTCATCATTCGACCAGTGAATTGATGTGTTCAACGAATTGCGTTGATCGGGCAGATATTTTTACTCTATCTTCGAAACATGATTGATCAAGTAAACGCCCGTTTACATTATTGATCAAATCGTAAGACAGATGGTTGATGAATAGTAGAAAGGGTTAGCATATTTGCTAGCCCTTTTTTACTTTATTCCCTGCTCAATTATTAGGTGCTTTTTTTTGCTGTCACGTTTAAAATTCTAATTTTACGGCAAAATTTTTCAAGATATGAGCAGCATTGCCTGGAAGACAGTAAAAGAATACGAAGATATCACCTATAAAAAATGCGATGGGGTAGCCCGGGTCGCCTTCAACCGTCCTAATGTAAGAAACGCATTTCGCCCAAAAACTGTCCTGGAGCTACACGAAGCTTTGCTGGATGCCAGGGAAGATACCTCCATTGGTGTTGTGCTTCTGTCTGCAGAAGGACCTTCAACCAAAGATGGTGTTTACTCATTTTGTAGCGGAGGGGATCAAAGAACCAGGGGTCACCAGGGATATGTAGATGATGATGGCATGCCACGATTAAATATTCTGGAAGTACAGCGCTTGATCCGGTTTATGCCAAAGGCGGTCATCGCAGTGGTGCCTGGTTGGGCAGTCGGAGGAGGTCACAGTCTTCATGTCGTGTGTGATATGACACTGGCAAGTAAAGAGCATGCTATCTTCAAGCAGACAGATGCGGATGTGACCAGTTTCGATGGAGGCTATGGTTCGGCTTATCTGGCTAAAATGGTTGGACAAAAAAGAGCGCGTGAAATATTCTTTCTTGGCCGAAACTACTCTGCACAGGAGGCCTTTGAGATGGGTATGGTTAACGCCGTAATTCCACATGCCGAATTAGAAGACACTGCTTACCAATGGGCACAGGAGATTCTTGCAAAAAGCCCAACATCCATAAAAATGCTCAAATTTGCCTTCAATCTAACTGACGATGGAATGGTGGGACAACAGGTATTTGCCGGTGAAGCTACCAGATTGGCCTACATGACCGACGAAGCTAAAGAAGGTCGCAATGCTTTCCTCGAAAAACGAAAACCAAATTTCAAGGAGATCAAGTGGATTCCTTGAGTATGGTTAGCTGTTGGTTCTTTAGTTCTTAGTTTTTTACCAGGTTATGGAATGTGATTGGGGTAACCTATAGGGTTGTAAATCCAGGGATTTTTAAAAACATAAGGTTGTCTCTCCAAAACGACCTTTCGTTTGACCCAAAACATAAGGTCGTTTGACCCTAAACGACAGGTCGTTTCAGGTGAAACAAAAGGTCGTTTTGAAAAAAGCTGCAAATTATTAATTCAGTCACATATATTGGGAGATTCTAAATCCAAGATCCAAAATTCTAACCCCCTGGCTTGTAGGTTCGTTTTGCGTTGTTTTCTACATCTTCACGATAGTATAAGACGTCCTTGAAGATTGCAT
Source organism: Cyclobacteriaceae bacterium (assembly GCA_965243755.1). GTDB lineage: Bacteria > Bacteroidota > Bacteroidia > Cytophagales > Cyclobacteriaceae > JANSWY01. Next base: position 1,631,680 of record CBDEVW010000003.1, on the reverse strand, counting down.
TCCTGTAATTTTCTACCTGATCATCAAAATGTGGCGAAGAAGGATCTCCACTTTGACCACCGGCAAGTAAGCTTTTTGCTTTTAGTCTTGGACCAAATTCGACCACTGCTACAAAGCTATTCCCATGTGTTCCATAAATTCTTTTGGTGCCTGGGTAGGCGTAGGCTCCAAAGGAAGCCAAAGCTCCCCATCTTGCAGAGGCCATGCCAATTGGTGTACTTGGCTTATTGTCATCAAAGTTTTGTACAATATTACCATCATTTCTCTGGTACCGATTGATCTCACCCCAGGGAGTTGACCAGGTACCAAAATCAGTATTTAGCTGGTCCAAAGTTGATCGAAAAACTGCCAGTCGCTCTTCAGTAGACGTATTTTGACTGAAGTGAATGATTTTCTCCATATGACTCGAGCCTTCAGGGAAATTTCCTGTTTTTAAGAAGTTGGTACCGTAAAAGTGTGCAAGACTCATTGCAATTGAACCTTCAGACACACGGTAATTCCAATTTCTAAGTGTGTCGATAGCCGCTCTCATTTCTGGGTTCGGACGCTGGTCGTATGCAGAGACAAGGCTCGGAATCAGTATTTCAAAAGCCGTGAGGTATGGATTGTACGCCGTTTCAATTAAATTATCTAATGTAAAATCATCCTTGGTGGTCAATAGTCTTACCGCCTGAATTCCACGGAAATTTTCTTTGTTGATAGACATATACTTGGGAAAATCTTCTCTTTTTGGGCTTTCTGGTCCGGAACAGGTAAATGGCGTGGAGTTACAATTTTGAATCCAACCATTAGAAGGATTCACCACAACAATACATTCGTCCACTTCATGCAAACCATTCCAGTCTGTTTGTGGATTGCTTCCATCAATTGGCTTAGTGTAATCAAATTGTTCATCTCTTTTTGGAATGAAGTTACCATGGTAATAAGCAATGTTACCTTCAGCATCGGCAAAGACCGTGTTATTGCTGGAATTGGTTCGTATATTCATCATCTCTCGAAATTCACCATGGTTGTTGAGTTTGGTTCTGATGTAAGATTGCGAGAGGGCCTTTACGGGTTCCCACATCATTGCAGTGGCCACCCAGTGATCATCAATCATGTGTGTGACAGGTCCGTGATGTGTGCGAAAAACTGGAAATCTTTTTGTTTTTATTTGATTGTCCTCTGCCCAGGAGAGCTCAACGGAATCCGTTTCAACTGGCCGCATTTCATCACCATATTGATACTTTAATTGGCCATCTTTTTCTATCACTTTTTCTTTGAACTCATCAATCACATCTGTGTAGGTAGAGGTATGCATCCAGCCCGTTTTTTCATTGAAGCCCTGATAAACAAAAAACTGTCCCCAGGTGACCGCTCCATAGGCATTCAACCCTTCTTCACTTACCACATGCACCTCTCCACGGAAAAAGAACGAAGTGTGTGGGTTAATTAAAAGCATTGCATTGCCACTAGCGGTTCTTGCTCCGGATATGGCAAATCCGTTGGAACCCACAGGCTCCAGGTATGGATCACGGTGAATCAGTCCATCATCATATGCGTTCAGCGCTAGTGAGGACCGGGATTCATAGAAAGCTTTGATCCTTTCGGTCGATATTCTTTCAATATCTCCACCGATGGACCCTTCACTAAAGTACATGGGCATCCATGGTTCAAATCTGGTGAGGAGTTTTGGTTTTACTTCGGGATGAGTATATAGGTAATAATTGATGCCATCGGCAAATGCATTGCACAATTTCTTCAACCAATCAGGACTATTTTCATAGTTGGCAATTGCTTCTTCTTTGGTCATGAATAGCCTTGCCCGCAAATCACTGTATAACGCTTTTTCTCCTTCCACTTCAGCCAATCTGCCTATTGCCCAGGTGTAGTTTCTTTCTACCCGATTGAAGTCATCTTCACATTGCGCATATAATAGGCCGAAAACAGCATCAGCATCAGTTTTACCATAGATATGAGGCACGCCATATGCGTCCCTGATGATGGTGATATTTTCTGCCTGCTGTTTCCACTTGAGAACTTCCACAGGTTCATTAGGCGCACAGGACCAGGCAAACAGGAGTAAAGCAAAAATGAAATTTTTCATGAGGATGGCTATTGTTAATGTGTTTATATAAAAGAAAATATCACACAGGCAACCAAATCTGTCGCGGATCACGTTGAGGGATCATCCCCATTAGTGCAATGGCGAGTATTTGGTTAATTGAGATGCTCCGGAATGATTACTTCACCGGGGCATCTATGTTTCCCAATTACCAAAGATCCAATTCCCTGGAGTATCTTCCTTGCTGGACACGAAGAAGTCCTTCACTGCCTGCACCAGTTCCTTTTTCGAGATCACTTCGTCATGATTTCTGTCCAACATAACAAAGCTCTTTGCAGAGTATTTTACATCAATGCCGTAGATAGTAAACATGTCAGTGTATTCCTCAATCTCGATAAGGCCGTCTTTATTTTGGTCATAGAGATCGAAAACATACCTTACGGTGATTTGGATCAGTTGTTTGAGAAGTTCAACATTTCTTGCACTGATTATCTCCTGGTCAAAATAAGTAAGCCAGTCCTGAAGCAGAATAGGATCGCCAGGTTGTTTTTTCAAATCCTTGATCAGGTAGTTGTACAGCTCCTGAGATCGTTTCATTACATAATCATAATCTTTTGATCCATGTTGGATGCTTAGGGTGATGCATATATTTTCACCTATTCCCTCAAAATCATCCCGCTGGAGCTGACCGTTTTTATTGTTGTCAAGTATGTTGAAAAAATGAGTAAGCTTCTTTTCCTGAATGGGTTTAAGCATGGCAGATTCTTGTAATTTCGGGGTTAATATAATGTGTTTTGACAATATAAAATTGTAAACAAATAAATTCAATGGATCAAACCTAATGATTATTGAATTTAATGAAATACTGAAAAGCGGTTTATTGCAGGTTGAAAGTAACAAACCTCCTAAAAACAAGAAAGCTTTAGTTCATTGATGTCACTTCCATCACCATGGCGGATTTTCAATTCCTGCGTTGGAAAGTTGATTTCCAGGTGAGCCCATTTTCTATGATTGGTCCATTTTAATGACAGGGCATGATCATTTCCAGGTAATATTTCCAACGCTCCGTCGAAAGCACTACACTGATTTCTGAATTTAATCAGGGTTATCAGGTCTTGCACCACAGGCTTATTTAAACTTGTAAGTACCTCTTCTGTGGTATAATAATGCCTGTTGATGTCTCTGCCAGCTCCAGATTTTTTCAGTAGTTCCATATCGTTCTCTCCGGCCAGAAGGCCTACATAATAAACCTGAGGAGTACCCGGACTGAAAAACTGAATTGCCCTGGCCATAAGATAATGTTGATCGTTCCTTCCAAGCGCGTCATAATAAGTGCAGTTGACCTGGTAGAGATCAAGGTTTGAGGCAGACGCTCCGGTAGCTTCTCTGCTCTGGTGATTGGAGTTTTTATGGATGGTTTCCACCAGTGCATCAACTTCTTCGTCGGCAATCAATCCTGGGAGGTCGCCGCTCGGGCCAATGTCTATCACACCAATACCATCATGCGTATCCAGTACTGTGATACAGTTTCGTGGACTCATTTGAAGCCATTTCTTCAAGGCCATGGCATTGCCCGAAAACAAGGTGTGAAGTACAAGGGGAGGAAGAGCAAAATCATAGACGTAATCCACTTTGCTGGCTATTTCCATCTGGTGTCGGTAATAAGAATGAATTTCAACCAAAACTTCCATTCCTCGTGACTTGGCGCTTTCAGCAAATTGATCAATGAATTGGTAGGATTCATCAATCATAAAGCAAGAGGCACCAATTTTTTTTATTGCATATCCAACAGCATCCAGTCGGATCAACCGGATTCCATTTGCAGCAAATATGTCGAGGAGGTCATTCAGATACCTGGCACCAACTGGATGAAGGACGTTGATGTCCATCTGTTCGCTGGTGAAGGTTGTCCAGAACTTCGCTTTAGAGCCATCCTGAAATGTTTTTTCTGAAAAAGGTAAGCCAGGTCTTGGGCGATAGATTTTGGCTATTTCATGTTGATTGGATTCGTTGAAAAAGTCTTTGTATTGAAGGAATAGCGGATAGTAGGGGGATTGCTCCTTTCGGGCCAGGACGTCCTGAAATTCCGGGGATCGTGAGGAAATGTGATTAACAATCAGGTCAACCATCAGGTCATAATGATCGCTTAATTTCCTGACGTCTTCCCAGTTCCCTAATGTGGGATCAACTGTTCTGTGATCGATGGGGTCATAACCAGCATCCGAACCATGAATCGAATGGAAGAAGGGCAGGAGGTGAATTCCTCCGTCAAATAAACCCTCTAATGGGCCGGTTAATAATTGGGTGAGCTGCTTAATTCCTTCTCCGGAATTGTACCGTGATAACCTATCGGGATAGGTTATCAACTGTACCTTATTCTTCATTTTACTACATTTCCCCCAAATATTATAAAATATTTATTCAGAACCATAATATTTTACTTGGCGCATCAAGGGATTTGCAATCGAAACGTTTGCAAAGTGCAATTTAGAATCATTCTAAAACATGTGTAAAGAAATCAGCTATTCCGGCAATGGAACATAGGTGTCATCATCCGGAACTTTGGGGAATTTTTTTTCTTTCCAAAGCTCCCTGGCTGCTTCGATTTTCTCTTTGGATGAACTCACAAAATTCCAGTATATGTGGCGTTCTTTCATCTTTTCTCCTCCAAACAAGAGTATATGAGAAGATCCTTTAATGAGGATTTTGCAAGCTCCTTCAGCTTTTGATACAAGCATATTGCCTTTGTTGATATTTTCGCCACAGGCATCAATTTGTCCATCTACCACACATATTCCGATCTCACCGCTCAAATTTCCGGCTACATCCAGCAGATAGTCATTGGAGGTCTTGATGTCCACCATAAATTGTGGAGAATATGCGGGGACTGGTGAAGTTCTGCCATAACCTGATCCAGCCACCAAAGTGAATGAGGCGTTTCCGTCCTTCCACACTGGAAGTGCTGATTTTTCAATGTGATGGAATTCAGGGGCCATCTCTTCTTTGTCTTCCGGTAGAGCAATCCATATTTGATATCCATGAGAAGTGTAAGTTTGGCCATTTCTTAAGTTATCGGGAGTTCTTTCCGTATGGGTTACACCTTTTCCAGCAACCATTAAATTCACAGACCCAGGGGTTATTTTCTGGGTCGTGCCAATACTATCCCTATGTAGTACCTCTCCTTCAAACAGATAGGTAAGTGTACACAAGCCAATGTGTGGGTGCTGGTCAATGTCCAAATATTTGTCAGGACCAATTGTTGATGGCCCCATGTGATCAATGAAAATGTATGGACCTACCATTCTTTTTTTTCGGAACGGCAGCAAACGGCCTACCAGAAAATCACCTATATCCCGACTCCTTTCAGCGATAATTAAATCAGTATTTGACATTTGTTATAATGAATTATAAAATTTGGTTACTTCAATAAATTGCTCCTGGTTATTCAAACGGATGTTATTTGTCTTTACAAATTCTTTAATCTGTTCATATTTATCCCCAAAGAGCTCCAGTTTCGTTTGTTTGTTTCCAGCAATTTCATGTGCTGTACCAGCAATTACAATATAAAATAATTCAAATTGCTCAATGGTGCTGGCCTTTGTATTGGCAACAAGTGTGGGCGATGTAGTGCCTCGGAGAGACTTTATCAGGGTTCTTTTTAATAATTTAGCTTCTCCATCAACGAGAATTTCCAGAAAAGAGGAAGGAATCCCTTCTGTGAATTTGAAATCTGAACTATTGGAGAATTGTAACACCCTGAACTGTTTGGGGTCGTACCATTCAAAATGCTTAACCCTGTCTCCATTCAGGACACGAATATCTCTGTCCACGATTAATTCCACCTGATTCCTGACGATCTCATACCTTAGGTAATAACCACGTATCACTTCACCATTGGTAAGGTATATATTCCCGGCGTTCCAGTTATCAGTATAATAATAATTACCGAGGGAGCTTGTTTTGGGTAGTGATATTCTAAGTTCTTTAATGTCACAATCTGAATTGCTAAAGAATGAATTAGTGGATTTTATTTGGGCAACCAGTACCTGAGCCAGTAAAAGATAAAGCAGAGTGAATTGAAGTTTCATGAGCAGCTGAGTTTTTGACGCAATAACTCAATATACGTGCCAATGAAATTTTGTTTATTCTATTGCATAAGTTTCAGACTCTTCGAGGGGGTTTTTGGGATGTAGCAGATGTTGCGTGCAGCTATTTATATTGGCAATGATAAATGTGGCAAGTAGTAATGCCCAAAGGCTCTTTTTTGTCTTCTTCATAGCAGGGTGATCTGGTGGCAGCTGCTGAAACTAATTAATTTTGACATGAATTCCTAATATGAATAAAGCGCATTATCAGAAAATGCCAGATTGAGGAGCGCCCTGGGATCAGTGCCAAAATACTCTAAACACCAAATTTGGGGTGATATTGAGTGAGTATACTCTTGTGTCGATGAGTTCATTTTGTAAACCAGGTGTTGTTCTGAATTCTCTGTTGAGTAAATTCCTGCGGTTGTATAGGTTGAGGATTGAGAGTCCGATTCGATATTTCACCCTGGGATTATGATTGATCTCAAAGTCATACACTGCCGACAGGTCCATCCTGTGATATACGGGAAGTTTGTGTTGGTTAATGCCATCAAATATAATTGTAACCGGACCTCCTGAATTTTCTTCCTGGATCACATTCGTGAAAGCCTTCCCGGTATGCCATATCCAACCAAGTGAAAACTGAAAGTTCCTGTAGTTGTAAAAATGGGACCACTTGATGGTATGCTCAATGTTCCAATTACCTGGAAATGGTTTGTCGTCATTGAGGCCCATAAACTGATTTTCTGTATTGATGTAGGAGTAAGCTACCCAGGTCTTGTAGTTGTTGAAGTGCTTTTTAATGAAAATATCCGTCCCAAATACATTACTTTTTCCAGTGAGATAGCTGCTGTCTACGGGAAGTGGATTCAGGAACCCAAAGGTCAGCGTGGTAATGCCGTTGATGCGTTTGAGATACGTCTCGCCATCAATGGTCCAATCCCTTACTTCCAGAGATCCACCAGCAGTGAATTGATAGCTATCAATTACAGGAAACCTGTCTTTTGATGCCAAAGTCCAGACTTGATTCTCCAAACTCAGATCACTTACCACAGATTCTTTGATCTGGCTGGCAGTCTGGCTTCTATACTCTGCGGTAGCATTGACTTTAAAGATATCCGAAATGCTTTGCTCCACATACAGCCGAGGCTCAAAATATGTTTTACTTAGTTCTCGATAATGATTTAGTCTGAATCCTGCATGGACGGTTGTTTGATCTCTTTGATTCAATTGGTACTGTCCATAGAGTGAGTGTGTTGTTATCGCATTTTTATTAACGTCCAGCACAACAGAATAAAGTGGCGTGGTAGTTTCAAACGCATACTGGATATTGTTATTGGAAAACTGGTATCCGGCGGCTATCAATTGTTGACCATTCAATTGATAAGTAGAGTTGAAATTATAACCAATATCTCGTATCAGGTTCTTTTTGGTAAACAACTCCAGGCTGTCATTCCTGGTATTTCTGAATTCGTAGTTGAAAAGGTACCTCGCAAAATATAAGTCAGAACTGAATTTGACATCTTCGGTTCCATACGCTGACCACTGCAGGCTATAACCTTCATTTGCAGTATTGAGCACATCATCAAATCTTTGATTGGACACGGTGTTCTCGGAAGAGAAGTTGAGTTTATTTTGGTTATACAGGGAGTTAAAGATCACCTTACTGTTGTCTGAAGTATTCAATACAATATTTGATGTGAAATCGTTGAAATAAAATCTTTTATCGCGCTCTATTCCAGCCGAAGAACCATCCAGATTAATTTTGGTATTTTGAAATACCCTGTTGGAAAGCTGGCTGAAAGTAGGTGTTTCTACCAAATCCGTATAGGACCTTCTCCCGGATATCTGAACACCTAACACATCCTTGACCAGTGGGATTTCTACAAAACCATCCGCATAGATCATATTGAAGCCGGCACCTCCGTTGGTATTTTCAGGAACTTCATTCCTCGTTCGAATATCGATTACGCTCGCTACTCTGTCACCATATATTGGGTTGGTTCCATTTTTTATGAACCTTACATCTTCACTGATGTAGGGATTGAAGGCAGACAGCATACCGAAGAAGTGACCCTGGTTGTAGGTTTTGATACCATTCCACAATACAAGATTTTGATCAGGAGACCCACCCCCTTACATGTATTCCGGAGGCGGTTTCGAATGGGCTGTTGATACCTGGAGATTGTTGAATGCTCTGTAGAATATCAGGCTCTATCAGTCCCGGTAATATTTTGAGTTCCTTGGGATAAATTGTAATGTCTTTGTCTTTTTTGGTGAATCCGGTTGTCAAATACTCTTTGACCACAAATTCGGATAAGATCTGGTAGTTTTCCAGCATGGTGACCTTAAGACACTCCTGTCCCAGAAACTTCTCGACTTTGATCATGCGGTTATTGTAAGCGATGTGTTGATAGCTTACTTTGCTGGTGTAGGGAATATTTTCCAGTTCGAAATAACCCTCCTTGTCAGTAACTGCGCCATTTTTGCTGCCTGTAGGAATGATTGCAACACCCTGGATTGGATTCTTGTTGGCATCTACAATTTTACCACAAATGTTGATTTTATCTTTTCCATTGAAAGGTCTGATGATAATGTATTGGTCATCCACCTGTTCAAAACGCAACCTGGTTTGCTGTTGCAGAAGTTTAAGGAATTCTTCAAAATCCTCCTGAGAAGTAGAAGACGCTGTGACTACCTTATCAGACAGCAGTTCGTCAACATAGGAGAATTTCACACCATAGTATTCCTCTATCTCATCTATGACATCTCCCAGGTATTGGGAGTTGATAGTGAGTTCATTACTTTGCGTGAAGCATACCTCAGGCAGCAACGAAAGAATAAAAACCCATAGGTGTGGTTTCATACTTAGTTTTCCAGTACGACAGTCTTTTCTCCTTTAAAGTTATAATCAATTTGTAAAGACCCGAAAACTAATTTTAAGGCAAGTTCTTTATTGTTATGTGGGAAACTTCCAGAAAACACTAAATCATCCTCGGGCAGATTACCTTCGAATGCGATTCCGTACTGGTTTTCCAGAGCTTTTAAGACATATTTAATAGGTACACTTCTAAATGTACTTTGTCGAGTAACCCAACCTGGTTGATCGTCAGATTGCTCAGAAATTATTTCTTCATTGTTGATAGATCGATAAGCTTTTCCTGCGTCAACGATGTTTTCTTTAGAAGTATTTACACTCACTTTTCCTTCATAGCAGGTGACTTCAAGAAAAGACTCATCTACAAACACGTTGAACTCAGTCCCCAGTACCTGTACATCTCCTTTGATCGTATTCACAGTGAATTGATCCCCTTTAGTCACTTTAAAATAGGCTTCTCCCTCAAGGTTGATCTTCCTATTGAAAGACCATGTAAGTGAATTATAAGAAGCAGTAGATCTTGCATTGACCATCATGCTGGATCCATCTGGTAAAGTTACTGAAGCCTGCTCACCATATCCTGGAGTGATAGTCACCTCACTCAATCGATAAAATCCAAAAAGTCCCATTAGAATAATGACAGAAGCAGCTATGCCATAATACCATAATTTTGAAACCTGCTTTCTCTGACTGATTTCTTTAGGTGCTTTTTTGATTTCGTCCAGTAAATTGGGATTGATGAATTCTGGTCGGATGAGGGAGTCAGCTCCTTCAATAATGTTTTTGTAAACAGCGTAATCGTCTGAAGCTTCGAAAGCCCTCAATTCCTCCTCGCTCAATTCACCATTGAGCCATCTGGCTAAAAACCTATCATCGTCTTTGAAGTCAAACATTATTCCGCAATTTTGTTAAGTGAACGCTGTAAATTAAGTCATACCCTACCGTTAGATTAAAAAAACTATACATCACCGATCTCTTTTCTCATTTTAACGAGTGCCTTGTGCATCAGTTTTTCAATGGCTTTCACAGACACACCAGCAATTTCAGCGATTTCTTTGTATGTTTTTTTCTCGACACGGCTCATTAAAAAAGCTTCCCTTTGTTTTTGTGGAAGATTGCTAATGGCCCTGTTTAGTTTCTCCATAAATTCCTTCTCCAGGACAACAAATTCCGGAGACTCATTACTTCGGTCAGCCAATTTGTTTCTTTCCTGATACTTTAGCTGTACTTTTTCATGCCTTTTGATGCTTGTACTTAAGTTGGTGGCAATGGTATATACATAGCTCTTAGCCTTATCGAACGGCACTTTGCTACAGTTTTTCCAAAGCCTCACAAAAGATTCCTGCGTGACATCTTCCGCACTTTCTTCATCTCCAAATTTAAAGTATAAATAATTCCTTAGCGATCTGGCGTGTTCTTCAAAAAACGCACTAAATACGCTCTCATCACATATGGAAGGTAATAGTTTTGGCATGTCTTCTCTCAAGCAGCGATAAAACTATTTCTTTTTTACTTCTTCTCAAATATGAAACCTAACTCTATCGGGATAAAATTTTTGAGGGGGTGGGGTGAGGTCACTGCATAGCGTTTAATCAGCATTCCGGGAAATAGCTACGAGTGCACAACCTTACATAACATCTATTTTCTTAAAAACTAACTATTATGAAATTATTAAAACAGTTAAGTGTATTGTTAGCGGCTGCATCGGTGCTGCTTTTTTCCTGCGAACCCGATGAGTCCAATCCTTGCCCGGATGCTATCATAACAGTTGATATTGATAGCATTGCCCATACTTATACAATTACTGCTGCAGGTCTGGAAGACATCATCTATGGGTGGTACGTAGATGACAACCTGGTTGAAACCGAAGAACTCGACTCCCTCCGGGATAATATTTTTGGGTTTGAACTGCAGCCCGGAACCTATGAAATTTGTGTAAAAGCTGAATCTGATATCTGCGAAGGTTCAATTGAGATCTGTGCAACGGTGACCATTGAAGAGGCATGCCTGGAACCTGAATTCCATACCGAGGCAATTGATCCATTTACTTTTGTTTTTACCGCTGATTTTGAAGGTATTGAAGAAACACTTTATACCTGGTATGTAGATGGTGATTCCATTGAAACTGAATCTATGGATACAGACAGGACCCATATCTTCGACTATCAGTTTGATGAAGAAGGGTTACATGAAGTTTGTATTGTAGCAACCTCCGAATGTACAGACCATCAGGTAAGTTATTGTGAGGAAATTGCCGTAGGAAGAGAAGATTCTGATTGTCCTGAGCTGCATTTCGGAGTGGATATTACAGACAATGGCCACCTGTTCACTGCAGAGTTCGACGGTATGGACTCTATTGCCTATACGTGGTATGTCAATGGCAATGAAGTCGATAAAGAAAATTTTGAGGGACATGATACAGATCATAAATTACTTAAAGCACTTGAGCCAGGTACACATGTGGTATGCATAGCGGCGGAGATTGACAACTGTGAAGAAGTAGAATTTTGTGAAGAGATAGTTGTAGAGGGGCATGGATGCGTGGAAGAACTACATTTCACCAGTACCCAGGAAGGTGAATATACGTATCTGTTTGAAGCCGATTTTGAAGGAAAAGAAGGTGTTCCTTACAAATGGTACATCAATGAAGATGTAGTAGATAAAGAAAATTACGAAGGTTATGATAATGACCATCTGTTAAGGTGGACATTTGGATCGGGAGAATATCATGTTTGCATTGTTTCTTACCAGGATAATTGTGAGTCTGTTGAATTCTGCGAGACACTTTTCTTCGAAGAGGAATGTCCGGACCTACATTTTACAGCAACCGCTGATGGAGAGTTTGCTTATCTGTTCGAGGCAGATTTTGAAGGAAAAGAAAATACGTCCTACAAGTGGTACATCAATGAAGATTTGGTGGACAAAGAGAACTACGATGGACATGATACTGACCATGAGTTGTACTGGCAATTCTCTCCGGGGGAATACTCGGTTTGTATAGTAGTGGAGACAGACAGATGCGAATTTGTTGAGTTTTGTGAGACCATCATTATTGAAGGAGACCAGACCTCTTGTCCTGAGCTGACCTTTACGTATGATCAGACAGGAGATTCAACCTATGTGTTTGTGGCAGATTTCCCTGGAATTGATACGCTGGAGTGGTATGGATGGTTCGTTGATGGAGTGCTTGTAGATGAAGAGGGTACAATGAATTCTGGCGATAACACACTGGAGTACACCTTTGATGATGCAGGAGAACATCGGGTGTGTATTATGACGGAAACACCTGATTGCCCGGCAGGAGTAGAATACTGTAAAGAAATTTGGGTAGAACACACCAGCGAATGTGTACAGATGTCTTACACCGCTGAGAGAGATGGTACAGCACCAGCTTATACATTCACCGCAGACTTTGAAGGTAGAGACAACATATCCTATGAATGGAAAGTCTATGTGAATGATGATTACCAGGGTGGAGAAGTAAGAGATGCCGGTAGTGGGGATGATCATCATTTTTACTGGCAGTTCGAAACTGGTGTAACCTATGAAATTTGTTTAAGACCGTTGGATGAAGCGTGTATCGACTTCCAGGAGTGTAAAGAATTTGTGATTGATTAAATGTTTCCCGGAAGTGTGGAGGCTGTCCATTGTAGTGGGCAGCTTCCTATTTTTATCCAATCATTGATATATTTTTGTAATTTTAAGATCCACATTAGCTGGGTCAGCTCACACAATCTAACGACTCACTGACTCAAAACAATAAACGTGGATATATTCTGGCACGGATGAATAAATTGAAATACTTGTTTTTTATAATGATGGCTACCCTTGCCATGCTGCAATCATGTGTAGATGAGGGTGGTGTGGAATTTCCGGATGAAGAGGAAAATCCAGTAGTCATTACGGAAAGTATTTCTTTGATCAGCTATCTAAATTTCATTCAAAAGCACAGTATCAAGCCATCTGAACTATGTTTTCAACCTGTATACCCCCTGGAACTGGGATTTAGTAATGGAATCAACATTACTGTATCCAATGAAAGTGGATTACTTGAAGCGCTCCAGAGTCAAACTTCAGGATTTTATGTATCTGGAACAGAACTACCATTTGTGGCTGAAAAGGGAGGTGTGCTTCACTTTATTGAAAATGAAGACCAATTTGCTGAGTTGCTGATGGATTGCGATCTCCCAACACTCAGACAGTCACTGGAGGAGACTTATGCGCAGTGTTATGAGTTTAAGTACCCGTTTGAGATGGTTTTACCGAATGATGATACAGTTACGGTAGATAATGTTGAAACGCTGGTAGCCATAGGGAATTCCACTAATGTCAGGTTCCAACCAAGGTTTGTTTATCCCGTATCAGTGGAAATATTTGAGGAAAACGTAGTAAGGGACATAAAGAACGAGTTTGAGTTATACCATGTCATTAATGATTGTGATGGTTGCCCTGACCTGAAATTTTATATCGAAGAAGAATGGAATTACCTGTTTTACTTTGAAGCCAAGGATGAATTACTGACTGATCACGATGGTTTCGCCTGGTACATTGATGGCGTGCAAAAAGAAATTGATGGGCCGGCAGTAGATGGAGACAATCAATATGTAGCCAGACTGGCTCCAGGTTTTTACGAAATATGTATGAAGTCCGAAAACCGTGATTGTGTGCTTGGTGTGGAGTATTGCGAAGAATTGGAAGTGAAAGATGGAGATTGCCCCTACATGTTCTTCAGCTATTCCAAAGTAGGAGACAGGGGCTATGTATTTGAGTCTGATTTTCCTAAAATGAATCAAATTGAGTACTGGTGGGTGGTCAGAAAGCATGGAATTGACGAGCCAATCTGGATTGAACCAGACTCCCAAAACTTTTTTGATTTTGGTTTTGAAGAGCCTGGTGTATATACGGTTTGTATTGAGTTTGAAGGGACATCCTGTCAATTTATCAGCTATTGTGTAGAATTTCAATTTGATTGATTAACCACCCGGCTAATCAAACTTTCACAACCTCATAACCTATACCATCAGGCATTTCATCAGTTGAGATCTCCCGGTAATAAACATCCTCCAAAACATAGTATTCCGTTCCATTGATGGACTTTACCTCGTAACCCTCAGGTAAGGCATCTACCAATGCACCTTCAGGAGGTAAGACCACCACATAATCATTTGTGGCTTCTGACTTCTGATAATATGTGCCATAGTAATAATAGTAGGTTTTATGCTGCACAATTATCTTTCTTCTGGCTGCAGGAATAGTTGTCACACGTATGCCAACTACAGGTCTGCCAACAACATACCGTCCCCCGTAATGTCGGTAGAACACACCTGCATGGTAATGATACTTGATCCCATTTCTGGTTAATACAATCGCAGTTTTTGGAAGGGTTGCCACAGATTTCCATACCGGCATACCTGCATATCTAATGTGCGCTCTTCGTGTAACTCTTCGGTTAATTCGCCTTACTTTTTTCCTGCTGGTTTTACGATGCACTTTCTTGACTCTTACTTCCGCTACCTGTCCATTGGCTTCATTTTGAATAGACATTACGCCAATGTCAAACATAAAAACTGCGATGATGATTACTATTTTCTTCATAATTCATTTGATTTTCAACTTAGATGAACAGAGAGAAGAAAGGTTTAATGAGATAGGTAATTATTTGAAGTAAATCAGAATTGCTCCCAATGCCGTCATAATCAAAATGAATCTTCTGAAGAATTTCTCGTTGATCTTTTTTACAAATCTTACACCAATAACCAAACCCACGGCTACTGCAGGAATCAGAAACAAGTTAATGGTCAGTGTTTCCATATTGATGGTCTTCCAGCTAAACCAGTGAAAGGGTACTTTGAAGAGGTTGATAATTAAAAAAAGCCAGGCGGTGGTTCCAATAAAATTAGTCTTAGGCAGTCGCATCGCAAGAAAAAACAAGTTGGAAAACGACCCGGCAAGATTCCCCACCATTGTAGTAAAGCCGGCCGAAAGCCCCATGATGCCGGCAAAGGACCAGTGTTTTGGTACTTTCTTTGATTTTCGAAGATCCCACCAAAACATTATTCCCACACTGATCAAAATGACAATGGCCATGCCTTGCTTAAATACCTCTTCATTCAGGTCTTTACCCACGATGGTCCCAAGCACTACCCCCAGCATCATCCATGGCAATAGCCTGACCAGGTATTTCCATTCAGCATGACGGTGGTAGTAGATCACTGCAAATACATCACCTGCTATTAGTAGAGGCAGAATGATGCCGGTTGATGGTTTACCTCCAAAAACTAGAGCCATCAGGGCAACCACAATAATTCCGATACCTTTAATTCCAGACTTGGAAATACCAATGATAAAACTAGCCAATAATGCCAGTGTCCAGTGAAAGATTGAGAGATCAGGTATGGTCACGGCAGCAAAGAAATATAAACTACCGTAAACGGCATGTTACTTAAGCAGCTTTTTTTGAGGTGGTCCTGCGGTGTTGTTCTCTTCGCTTTCTGGACCTGTTGAGTACCCTAAAAAAAAGCCAAAAGAAAACAGAGGCCCCTAGAAAAGTAAGCATGTTTACAAGGTTTTGCTCTATCAGCAATAAAGTAAAGCTGACCTCCAGGCCGATAAGCACAATTAATACTCGTACAAGCTGCAAAGGGGAGATTAATTTGCACAGTACTGCGCCAATGGGTGCCCCGACAACAACAATTGGTACTGCTGCTGCCCAAAAGGAGGTTACAGGGACTGTAAAATCTCCAACAATGACATAATGAATCAAAAAACCCACTACTGCATTGATTGCCATCATAATGACAGTATTAGGTGTGGCTTCTTTTTCGCAAAAGCCGAACAATAAGACCAGGACGGTAAATGAAACAATATCAATTCCATTCCCCACCAGGCCACTGATAACACCACCAGTGATTCCAGTGACCAAAAAGATTAGTTTCTCAGGAACATTGAGAACCAGATCGTGAATAACAGGCTTTTGTTGATTGTTTTTTCGTTGTATCCAAAGAACCACTCCAAATACGCCGACCATTGAAGAAAATATGATTTTCAAAGAGGTCGCATTCATCATCGGAAATATCCAAAGTATTCCTACAAATATGCCGATTAAGCCGCCAAGACTTACCCAGCCAATCAGTTTCCAGTTGACCCTGATCTTAAGCGCCAGAATCATAATAGAGGCAGATGTCATACCGATACTTTGGATCGCCAGTGAAAACAATTTGGCCTGGTACGGCGAAATGTGCAGGACTTTGGTCATCACGGGAAAAGCTACGGCTCCTCCACCCATGCTGGTGCCACCGGCAACCATGGAACCAAATATCATAGTAACAGCGATTTCCCAGTTTTCCTTCCAATTGGACAATATCGCAGCTAGCCCCTGTGTCTGATACCAGATCAACCAGGTAGTCACGATAAACAGGAAACTGAACACACTGGCGTAATTAGTACGTGCAGATTTTCTGATCACAACTTTAATTATTAACCGACCTAAAATTCAATTAAAGTGTACTCGATTACATTAGGATTATGCTACCAGAGCAGCAAAAACTACCTAAAAAGATACGAACAGTTAGGCGTAAATCAAACTATAAAACCGATAGTTGAACAAATTAATTCCGTTGACCTGATAATAATTTGGCATCAATTTCGCAGCTGCTACAAAAAATAGTTAAAAAAAATTATGGAATTGTGCAATTGTATGCATCCTAATGATGAACGATGAAAATCGGCTTTGAATCAAAAACCAAATTTAAGATGACGGTAATAAAAGGAAATCATTCAGTAACAGCAGCAACACAATCTATCAATCACCAGGCTGAATATTCGGCCGAAATAAACGATTACTTAATGAAGACTTACAAAAAACAGGTGACCGCCAATCTCTCAGAAGATGTCTCTGGTCTATATCAGGACCTTCAGGTCAGTGAGCTTCTGGTATTGGAATCCGATAATGGAAAGTTTTTGGGCTCATTGATGCTTGAAAAACCATTGTATCAGAGCAATAATGAACCAATTAATGGAGTGTTGACCACCGTAGGTACAGTAAGTAAGACATTTCACTTATTTTATCATCTGTTCATAGATCATCAGCAGGTCATTGAGGAGGCTAAGCAGGAGGCTGCCACAACCTTTTTAAAAACCTCTTTGCTGATAGAGGAGCGGTTTTGTGGTGTAAAGTACACTCATGAAACACCTGAAAATTCTCCTTCTCCCATGATCATTCAACAGTTCAAAAGGTTTCTCGGGATACCCTATAAGGTGACTTATCATGTGGTGGCATGGAAGTCAGAGAAAATATCTTGTAGCAACTGAGCGACAGAAAGATTAAAAAAAATATGGGGGTAGGGGAATTATTTTTTAATTTGTCGTATTATTATAATAACTGCCGCCTGGCAGTTTTGTGGACAGATGGTTGATGTAAAGCGGGTTACTTATAACCCGCTTTCTTTTTGTCCAATTTTAGGCCTTTTTTCTGAATTAAGTTTTATTTTAACTTGCAATAATTATAATCAGTTTTCTGATTGCAAGATGAAAAAATGGCTAATCTTCATACTGGTGCTCGTTTTCTGGATGCATTCAATTGCTCAGGAAGGGAAAATTTCCAGGTATGAAGTGAAAAATTTATTTACACTGGACATTTATTTTCCACCCGGATATGATAGCCTGGAAAGTTACAAGGTAATTTATCTGAATGATGGTGAATCGATTTTTGGTTTCAAATCCGTATTTGATAGTTTGATCAATCATGGTCATACCTCAAAGTTTATGGTTGTCGGAATTCATGCTGGTGAAACGAGACTGGACAAGTATTTGCCGTACAAAGACCCATGGGTTATTCAGCAGTGGGGAGAATACCATCCGTTTGCTGCTGCATATTCCAGAGTGGTGGTAGAAGGAATTATCCCATTTGTTGAAGCGAGATTTAATGTTGATCGGTCGAAGAAAGGACGGGCAATTTTTGGCTACTCATTTGGTGGACTTCAGGCTACCTGGATGGGTTTGAAGTTTAGTGAACAATTTGCGGTTGTGGCAGGATTTTCGCCTTCTTACTGGGTTGGTGAGTACCAGATCATTCGAGCACAAAAAACGGAGCGAAATGATCAGATTCTATGGTTTGATATAGGTACAAGAGAATGGAATTACTATATCCCAATGATTGAAACACTCGACACCCTGGGTTGGGATTTAGGTAGTAATTTATTTTACTATGAGGTTCCGGAGGGGCGGCATCAGTTCGAGGACTGGAGAAAAAGGATAAGCTACCCGTTGATATTATTTTGTGGCACTAATGCTGAAGCACGTGATGTTACGCATTTGACACTTTCCTATGCGTGTATCCCAAGTCAGGTTGATCAAAAGACAGTTTTTAAAAGGTTAAACCCAATTGCGGAGCTATCAAACGGTGTGAAATACTCCGCTGTTGGTCAGGTCAAATATAGTGTTGTGAAAGGAAAAGCAGACATCAATAAAGATGGGAGTTTTATCAGTAATGATGATTTCAAAGTGAGGTATGAGTTGGGTAAATTCATTGGGGAGATTAGGGTAAGGTGCAGGACTGAATAAAAAAGGATTCAGGAATCAATCCTTTTATTCTTAATTTTTTAATTTATTGAAAGCTCAATTGCTGTCAAATCAACAATTAACTTTGAAAGAATGAAAAGTTTGTTGACTTTCTTACTATCCGTATCTGCATTGTATCTTTTTGCACAGCCAAAATTAGCTAAGGTTGACCAAAGCCAATTTCTCCTTGCATTTGACAGCATTATTACGAAATTAAATGAGCTTGATATCGAAGGGATTGATTCACCCCTGGAAATGCACGTATATCAGATTGATTATACGTTTCACTCCTATAAGAGGCATGAGTATAAAAAAATCTATTATTTCGGAAGAGATTCCATCAGTCAAATATTTAATAATATACCGGAAATTGATGATCCGGATTTGTTGAATAACGTACTGGTAACCTATTCGACCACAGACCGAGATCGAAATAATTTCACTGACTTTTGTAAGCTGAACGGGTTTTATCAGGAAGGTGTTTACAATAGAGGTCGTGTAATCTACCCTAAAAATCATGTTCATTTTATCATGATCTATTGCAACGGGCAACTCCAGTTCGGGTTTGCTAAGTTTGGCCTATATAGATTTAATCCATCTCCAGTATTACAAGAGGAAGAATACGAATTGATCAACAGGATACTTCAGGATTTCTTTTATGGCGGTGGATATAGGAGGTGATTTTTGCTCTTATTGCTTTAGGTTGAAATTTTTTATTATTTTCGTGCCTTCGATCTTCTGTTAAGATCATCAATCATTAATTACTAAAACAAATAATTGAAATGAAAAAACTATCTTATTTACTATTCATCGTATCATCATTTTTTCTGGTATCCTGTGAAGATGAGGAAGGAACTAATCCATTAGTTGTAGGAGAATGGGACTTATCCGCTCTGGACTACACTTATACTACTACTTCCACTGCATTTGGCATTACAATTTCATTAACAGGAACAGGAACTGGTTTTGACATGAATTCATCGATCAACTTCACCTCTGACCCAAATGAGTTTAACACCAGCGGGACATATAGTGTTGAGTTGACTTATGATACAGACACACAATCCTTTACTCAAAATGTAGAAAATGTTCCATTTGACGTCAATGGGACCTGGGAATTGGATGGAGATAATGTCATCCTCACAGTGGATGGGGAATCCACCGTAATGAATGTTATTTCCGTAGCAGAAAATGAAATCGTACTTGGTTATCGGGAGACAGATACATACACAGAAAACGGAGCAACCGTTGAAGCTGAGATTGATGCGGAGTTTACTTTTACTCGTTAAATACAAGAGAATTTAATTCCTGTTCGAAGGTATAACTAAACGTTATACCTTTTTTTGTACCTAATGTTATGGTTGACGATATTGGCCTATAATGTTGGGATCCCGTCGTTTTAGGCAAAAATTGATTGCACATTGGACTTAAAGAACAATTCATATTGAAGTACAATACGCTAAAGTGGTTACGAACTTTGCTCATTGGCATCTTGATTTTGCCCATAATCTATGTGCTGCTATCGCTCATATTGATTGCCATTACAGTTAACAGCCACCAACCATCTGGTGAAAAGAATAAAACCATTTATCTCAATTCCAACGGGGTTCACCTCGATGTAATTATACCACGGAAGGAACTTCCGAAGGAATTAACCCAGGGGATGCGCTACAGACCTACCGATTACTTTTTTGCATTCGGATGGGGTGAAGAAAATTTTTATCTGAATACCCCCAAATGGCGGGATATCAGATTTTCTACTGCATTTCGGGCCCTTTTTCTAAAGAATTCCACATTGGTTCATCTCGCCAGATATAATCGCACCAGGCCAGACTGGATTGAGGTAAATGTGACAGAAGAACAGTTGGAGTCATTGATCAGTTACATTACCGCTACGTTTCAGCTGGATGAAGATGGTGAGGTGATTATTTTACCTGGTAAAGGCTACAAGACTCATGACGATTTTTACAAAGCCTATGGAAGCTATTCCTTTCTTTTCACCTGCAACTCCTGGGTAAACAAAGGCTTTAAAAGCAGCGGGCTTAAAGCCTGCCTCTGGACTCCATTTGATTTTGGGCTGAAGTGGAAGTATGGAGAATGAGTTTGGGGTTTAGAGTTTAGAATTTTCATTTCTCGCTATAGATTGGAAAGAAAGAATCATGTGTTTCAGGTGCTCCAAGGTTAATGACATTTGATATGTCCAGATTAATAAAGGTATATACTCTAAACCCAAAAACTCTAAACCCAAAAACTCTAAACCCAAAAACTCTAAACCCAAAACCCCAAACTCAAAACTCACCTCTCCCTGGTGAAAATTGGACTTTCTAGTCTGTTGAGGTAGTGAAAACCATACTTTTTCTTTAGGTCATTAAGGTATTTGCGATAACTCATACTGAAGCCGCATCTCATGTAATAGATGGTGCCGTCATATTCTTCTGGTCCCTGTTGGCTTGCTGGTATCTCCAGGTTTGATCGGAATGTATTGCATGATAGGCAAATAGTGATGTAAGCTGAGGGAATGCCATTCTTGTAGTAAACAGCACCAAAATGAGGATCAAAGCAGCTCGCAGTATAGAGCCCAAATGAACTTTGTTTTCCCAGGTTCGCTGTAAAATCGGAAGCCTCTTTTCCCAAAATCCTCACTGATTTTTTTACACCTGGAGCTAAAGAGCCGTCCTCTTCGATGATGGACATAATTCGTCTTCCTCTACCATTTTCATATACCTTGAACTCCATATCATAAATAACAAGGCTATCATAGTCCACCCTGGCGAAGGGGTTGTCCTGCCCCCGGGCGCAGTTCCAGCAAACAAAAACTGTCAAAATAGCCAACAATATCTTCATATGATTGAATTTACATGAATTATGGGTCCGGATCAAATCTTATAGTGGGTATGGATGTAATGGAAATGCTCATTTAATGAGGATCGCTCACTAAATCTTGCGATCATTGCCCGATACGGTAGAAAAATGTCCCGATTCGGTAGCAATGCAAAATCCTTTTTTAAGGAAAACGTATATTTTTGGAATCGAAGTGTATTCATGATGTTTAAAATAAGATTCATAGCAACTGTAATTCTAATACTGGTAACAATAGGTGTCAGTGCTCAGGATAGTGGACTTATCTATGGTAAGGTGACCACCAGAACCGGGGCGGTCTATCAGGGAAACTTACGGTGGGGAGGAGAGGAGGTCTTTTGGACCGATGAATTCAATGCTTCAAAACTGGACACCAAAGTTTTTGGGCACATGATAAACTCGGATAAGGATGAAAGCATTTCTATCTGGTCATTGTCTAGTATCTGGGATGATTATCGATCAAATAGCGTGCATGAATTTTCGTGTCAGTTTGGGAACATTCGTAAGCTGGAATACATAGATGATCGCAAGGTGATGCTTACCTTAAAAAACGGGCACCAAATCAAAGTTGGAGGCAGTGGGTACAACGATATCCGTGCGTCAGTAACTATCCTGGATGCTGAGTTGGGCAAAATCAAAATAAGTGGTTCCAATGTCCGGTCAGTGGAGTTTATGGAGACACCCCGAAAACTTAATGTGAAGTTTGGTGATGCATTGTATGGGACTGTCCACACCTATGAGGGCGACAGTGTTCAGGGGTTCCTGCAATATGACAAAGATGAAAGATTAACCACCGATTTTTTGGATGGAGATTCCGGGTCCGAGACGTTGAAAATTCCGATGGGAAAAATCACCAGCATAGAGCCTTCAAGGAATGGCAGTAAGGTTCGGCTAGTGTCAGGAAGGCAGCTTTACCTTACCGGGACCAATGACGTAGATGATGGAAACAGAGGAGTAGTGGTAACCATTGAAGATCTGGGAAGAGTTTGGATTCCATGGTCAGATATTTCAGTCATCAACTTTGAGAAAAACAGTTCCTCGGGACCATCTTATAATTCTTTCAAAGCACCCAAAGGCATCAGTGGAGAAGTTATATTGCTCAATAATAAAAGTTACAAAGGCAGGATGGCTTACGATAGGGATGAGGTCTGGGAGTTCGAGTTTTTGGATGGGGATTCCAAAAACTGGGAGGTAAAAGTGCCATTTGCCAACATCAAATCGATCACGCCTAAGAACACCAGATATTCTGTAATTGAACTTAAAGCCGGAAAAAAACTAATGCTGGGAAATAAAAGGGATGTTTCAGCGGATAATGGAGGTATTCTTCTTTTTACTGATCAGAATAAAGACCCTGTAGCCATTGATTGGGATGAAATAGATACCATTATCTTTGACTAGCCATTCAATATGAGGAGCGGACTTCTAAAATACTTTTTAATAATTTCTATGGCAGTGATATTATTCACTGCCTATTTGCTTTTTGGCGAAAGCTGGACACCAACTGATTCAATTACCCTTGGATGGCTTTTGATCAGTGCCCTTTTGATATGGTTGGGAAATCGATTGATTTCAAAATGGATGGACCGCAAGTTCCCCTGGTCTTCATATGGTAACTGGCGGTTTTTTACCCAGATTGCCTGCGTACTGTTTTATTCTCTGGGTATAGTTAACCTGGCTTACTATTTATTTAAAATCTGGCTCACCACTACGCCTCCTGCTTTGGAGCAATTTATTGTGATGAATGCTTATGGCACTTTGATCATTATCCCCGTATCATCCATTTACTTTGGGGTCTACTTCCTGAAATCATGGAACAAAAGCAGACTCCAGACAGAAATTGCTCAGAAAGAAACCGTACAGGTGCAATTGCAGATGCTCCGTAATCATCTGGATCCGCATTTCCTATTCAACAACCTCAACATTCTTTCGGCATTGATTGACACAGACAAAGCGCAATCTCAAAAATTTCTCGAAAAGTTTGCAGAGGTATATCGGGTGATTCTCAAAACAGAAAAGGAGGAACTAATCACCTTATCAAAGGAGTTGGAATTCATTAAATCCTACATTTATTTAATCGACATCAGGTTTCGGGATTTAATCATGGTTGATATTGATATTTCGGAGGACCTGATGGATCATTTAATACCCCCACTTACCTTACAGATGCTGATTGAAAATGCTTTTAAGCACAATGTAATTACAGAAGATGATCCCCTTCAGATCAATATTAAATCAGAAAACCAACGGGTAGTGGTAAGTAACACGATCAACAAAAAAGATACGCAGAAGTCTAGCAACAATACAGGTTTGAAAAACATTTCATTGAGGTACAGTTACTTCACTGAGGATGAAGTGAGCATTAATGAAACACCCACACACTTTATAGTGTCTATTCCATTGATCCAAATTGAGCAATATGAAAGTACTGATTTTTGAGGATGAAGCCATAGCTGCTGATAGAATTGTGAAACTACTCAACAATATATCTGAGGATATTGAAATTGTAGGTACCTTGAAATCAATCAAAAAAGGACTGGAGTGGCTCAATACTAACCGGGAACCAGATTTAATATTAAGTGATATTCAATTGCTGGACGGATTGTCCTTCGATATTTACAAGCAACATCCCGTGAATTGTCCGATAATTTTCACCACTGCCTATGATCAATATGCCCTCCAGGCATTCGAGGTGAATGGAGTTGATTACCTTTTGAAACCGATACAGGAAGAAAAGCTTGGTCCGGCACTGGAAAAAATCAAAAAAGAGCAGGCGCCCCTGATTTCCGCTGAACACCTGGAGGAGCTGGCCAATTTACTGGAAGAAAGGAAACCAAAGTATAAAGAACGGTTCCTGGTAAGGTTGGGACAAAAGATTACTTCTGTCCCCACAGATAAGATCGCCTATTTTTTTAGTGAAGAAAAGATTTCATTTCTTGTGACCAACAAAGGGGAGAAATTTCCTGTGGATCATAGCCTGGAAGAACTGGAGAATATGCTCAATCCCAAAGAATTCTTCAGGATCAACCGAAAGTTTATCATTACCCTGGATTCTGTTGCTCAAATACATCCGTACTTCAAGGGGCGGTTAAAATTGGAGCTTAACCCACCATCAGATGATGATGATATTGTTGTGAGTTCCGACAAGACTCCTGTATTCAAATCCTGGCTTGACTACTAATTGAGCTTCCTTCAAAATTTACTTGTCCGATTCAGTTGGTCGAATTCCCGATTCGGTAGAAACAGGGCTTGATCGGTCGAAAATGGCTTTTTTTCTTCCTTTTTTACCTACACTTTTGAATCATAACAAGGTCAAAAACTCAATTTAAATTACAAGGTCAAAAACTCAATTTATTACAAGGTCAAAAAACTCAAAATAATGAAGACTAACTCAATAAAATCACTTTACGCAACATGTATGTTAATATTGCTCTCTTCTTTCATGCCGGTGTACGGGCAGACAGATGAGGGCTTTATTTATGGAACCATCACTACAATAGAAGATGCCACTTATACCGGTCAGCTAAGATGGGGAAAAGAGGAGGCATTCTGGACAGATCATTTCAACGCAGGAAAGGAAGAAAACGAAAACCT
Source organism: Cyclobacteriaceae bacterium (assembly GCA_965243755.1). GTDB lineage: Bacteria > Bacteroidota > Bacteroidia > Cytophagales > Cyclobacteriaceae > JANSWY01. The sequence continues at coordinate 1,606,665 of CBDEVW010000003.1, read as the reverse complement.
GGATTGGCTTAGCAGAGAACAAATCGCGAAATTAAGGAGAAGTCATCACTCTGACAGGTGGTCAAACTGGTCCATTGATTGGAGCGACGATGATGACGATGACTGGTTTGTTAATAAGCATCTTCATCAGTTTGTCTGTCAGTTTGGAGATATGAAATCCATTGAGGTCACCGGCCGTAGCAGAGCACTGGTGACCATGCAAAATGGTGACAAAATCAAAGTGAACGGCGAAGGGTACAACGATATTGGTACTAAGGTTCGGGTGATGGATGATGAGCTTGGATTGGTATCGATCCGTTGGTCAGAAATTGACAAAGTGGAATTCCAGGCAACCCCTGCTAAATTGAAAACCAGAATGGGTGTACCTTTATTTGGAGAGGTTGTTACTACTGACGGTTCTTTCACAGGATTTGTACAATGGGATCACGATGAGCGGCTATCAGAAGATAAGCTGGATGGAGATACTGATGATGGCGATCTGTCTATACCATTTGGAAACATCAGGAAAATAGTAAGCAGAGGGTCCAGTTGTGTGGTTACCATGAAGTCTGATAGAAAATTTACATTAGATGATAGCAATGATGTAGATCGTGGCAACAGGGGTATCATAGTAACTATGGAAGACGGATCCAGGATTGATATTCCATGGGATGAATTTGAATCGGTAACATTCAAAGACAAATACCCAACAGGAAAGAAGTATAAAGATTTTGCAAATCAGACAAAACTAAGTGGATCAGTAAAAACCAAAGACGGTAAAACCCACACAGGAAGAATTATCTATGATCTTGATGAAGCTTACTCCTATGAGATCATACAGGGAAAGAATGATGACCTGGAATACCTGATCCCACTTAATGCGATAAAGCAGATCACACCAAGAAATTACGATAATAGTTATGTAGTACTCAAAGACGGTCGAAAGCTCTTACTCGGGGATGCACAGGATGTATCGGACAGACACGATGGTATCCTCGTGTTCAAGGGCGAAGATGACGCCTCCTATATCTCATGGGAAGATGTAGAAGAAGTAAGCTTCAATTAAAGTGAACATGAGTTAGGAATTAGATTTAGGGTGTCAATGTTTAGTGAATATTTTAAAGCCCAAATCTTCCGAATTACCGCACGGAAGCTATTAACGACACCTTTTATCTTCTTCCTGGCTGTGTAAAAAGAATATCTCAATTACGGTCCAAAAACCTGGTCATCAAGTGGCTGGGTTTTTTTGTTTTTGGATTAAAAAATGGAATGCATTTATTATCATATGATAATAAATATCCTAAAAGCTCACACAGTTTCACTTGGCAGTTTCATGGAGATCTTCATAGCCTCACGTACCAGAACAGCCTTTTTATTACCGGTATTACCCAACTTAAACAATCTGTACATTTTCCTAAGACTGGAGCTTGTTCCCTCCAAACTAAGGGACACCTGATCGGCCAATTGTTTGTTGGCGATGAATGGGTCTTCGCACAGTGCTGAGAGAATGGCCCAGTCGGATGGATTTAGTTTCCCCTGAATAGCTTGCTCGATATTATCCTTATCAAGAGTAACTGCCTTAGGGTCTATCTTTAAGGATAGTTGAGTGGTGAGGTTCTTTTCCCTTAGTTGATTGATTTCTTCGCTTAATTCCTCAATTTGCTTTTTAGCATTAGCTTTTCTTGTCCTTAAGAGGAACGTGAATCCAATTGCAAGTAAAATGATGAGGATTATCCCGATGGTAATCAGCCTGATTCGTGCAAGTTCTTCTGCTTTTAACTGGTCATCATAAACAGAGGCTTGTTGCAGCTTTTCTTTTTCGTGTTGTTCTTGCAATTCCTGCTTTATCAGTTCTTTATGTGCTGCCTCCATGTTGAGGCTGTCCTGCGTTGTTTCATACAATTCAAGCATTTCAAGGGCTTCAGGGGTTTTGTTAAGCAACTTGTAAGTCTTGTAAAGCAGTTCAGCAGCCCGACTGACTTCATTTAAAATACCGGCATTTTGAGAAAGATGAAGTGCTTCGGTTCCCATGGTTAATGCACTGTCCGGGTTGGTGTGTACTACAATTTTCCCCAGATTTACCAGGCAATTGGCCAGTTGTTTTTTGTTACTCACCTTTTTGTTCATCTCAATTCCCTCCATCAGGAGACGTCTGGCCCTGGTGGTGTCGCCCAGCGCAATCTGACAGAAAGCAATGTTTTCGTAAATGATTCCCCGCAACCTCAGGTTGTTGTCAGTAAGCAGACTGTCTGCTTTTTGGAATGATTGAACAGCCCTGTCATGATCATTCATTTCACTAAGCACAATGCCAATGTTAATTAGCTTATATACCTGAGAGTTTTGATTATTAGATTCTTCAGCATATTTCAATGACCGATAAAGATACTCCAGCGCTTTTTCATGATACTTGATATCCATATAGATCAGGCCAATGTTGCCCAGCACAATCCCTGCCCTTTCGGAGAGCTGAAGTGCCTCGAATACTTTGAGCGCAATCTGATATTGCTGTAAAGCTTTGAGATAATTACCACTTCTGATATAGAGGTTGCCAAGGTTGTTGTTAACCCTTGCTGCAGTTGCTGAGTCACCCAATGACAAATACATTTTATTTGCCCTTTGCAGGTAATCTTCTGCTCGCACTAACTGATCGGTGTAAGTCAGGACAATTCCTATGGTATTCAGGGCTCTGGCACGTTGGGTCTGATATTGGTTTTGGCTGGCATAATAATATTCCCATTCGGCATACCAGATGGCACTGTCAGGATTGTTGGTACGGTAAGAAACAGCCAGGTCGTAAGCGGCATTTAGCCGAATGGTATCATGCACTGATTCATTGTGCATCAACGATCTCAGGCTATCCTTGTTGAGCGGATCACCTATGACAGTCGATGATATGATCAATGAAATTATCCAGAATAAAAGGGTTCTAATCACGTGGAATTAGTGTTTTTGGCTTTTCAAATTTACAACTTTCATCATTTTCACGGATATCCGTGAAACATAAAATCAATGTTAATCACATTTTTGCCGGACCAAATTGGCCTGTCTCTTTCATTTTCGGAACTAAACATAAGGACAGAATCGTGGATAATAAAACGCTGGCATTTTTTAAGGTATTTACCATTTGTTTTCTATTGACATACTCCTCAACTGCGCAAACAGGTCCAGGTGGAATTGGGTCAAATGATGGCACCTCTGATTTGTCACTTTGGTTAGATGCAACCCAAATCACCGGACTAACCGATGGAGCAGAATTGCCCGGTTGGCTGGATTTGTCCGGTAATGGGAATCATGCCCGGATTCCAGCCAATGCTCCATCTTACACTAATATTGGCAGTAATGGAAGACCTACTGTAACTTTTGATAATGCCAACTCAGAGTACCTCTTTGTACCTACCAATATTGAAGTAATGCCCACAAATGAGGTCTCGGTTTTTGTGGTGGGTAATTACGAAAACGCTAGTGATAACTGGGGAGCCCTCATATCCTCCAGTGATGACGACAACTGGGACGATGGTTGGGGTATTGCTGAAAATAATGGCACAGGCAATATCATGTTTTACCTTGATGACTATGCAACCAATGTCTGCAATCACTCAGCCAGTGTAGATTATGGAACTGACCATGTCTGGAGTTTAATTTTTAATACCACTGACAATCTTGGTTTTGGCTACAAAAGCGAAAGTGCCTGCAGTTTTGCTTTCAATGGGCCGCTCAACTACAATGGAGGTGCAAATGATGATCTGCTTATTGGAGCGGGACCAGATAATGGTGGGGCAGGTTATTTCATGAATGGAGATGTCTCAGAAGTCATTCTGTATGATGTGGCGCTCAATGATGCTCAAAGGATTATTGTTACCAACTACCTGGCCGCCAAGTACGGTGTAGCATTAAGTGCCAATGATGTTTACAATGAAGATGATAATGGCAACTACGATTTTGATGTAGCCGGGATTGGTAGAGTGGACGCCAGCAATCTTCACAATGACTCACAGGGAACAGGTATCATTAGGGTACTCAACCCTTCTGGACTGGGAGATGACGAATTTTTAATGTGGGGCCATGATAATGGTGCTCTTCAAGGGTCGGAAACCACTGATGTGCCTGTAGGGGTAGACGCCAGACTGGATCGGGTTTGGAGAGTGAGTGAAGTCAATACTGCTGGTGCTGCAATTAATGTAGGTGCAATTGATATGCGGTTTGATCTTTCCAGTTTTACTTCTGTCACTGCCGGCGATTTAATTCTTTTGATAGATACTGACAATGATGGTGTGTTCACAGATGAAACAGGAATTACCGGGGCAACAGATTTAGGTGGTAATATTTATGAGTTTTCCTCAGTACCCGGAGGAGCAGCTGGTATCCGGAATAATCGAAGATTTACGCTGGGAACAACCAATAGTAACAGAACCACCCTCTATGAGAATGAATTTACAAGTAATGGTCCCGGAGGTGTAGGAAGTACTGATGGTTCTTCTAACCTTTCGCTTTGGCTGGACGCCAGTGAAATATCAGGAGTGTCGGATGGTGCAGATATATCGGAATGGATTGACCTTTCTGGTAAGGGAAATCATGCCCAAATTTCAACCAATGCTCCCTCGTATTCAGCTACTGCAGGAGGAAATAGTTTACCAACCATCACATTTGATAATGCCAACTCGGAAGGTCTGGTAGTAGCCTCTACCAGTAATGTAATGCCTGCTGAAGAGGTCTCAGTTTTCATTGTAGGCAACTATGAGGGTACAAGCGATAACTGGGGCGCAATGATCTCTGCAAGTGATGACGACAACTGGGATGATGGTTGGGGAATTGCACAAAATAACGGGACAGGAAATATGATGTTTTATGCTGACGATTATACTGCCAATGTTTGCACTCATTCCGCCAGTGCAGATTTTGGTACTAATCATATCTGGTCACTTGTATTCAACACTACTGACAATTTAGTATATGGGTATAAAAGCGAGGCTGGGTGTAGCGATACTTTCAATGGTCCCCTCAACTACAATGGTGGAGCGAATGATGACTTATTAATCGGGTCAGGGCCCGACAATGCCGGACCAGCCTATTTCCTGAATGGGGATATTGCTGAAATACTGATTTATGACGTTGCTCTGAATGATGCAGAAAGAATAATTGTAACCAATTACCTGGCAGCCAAATACAACATCTCATTATCTGCTAATGATGTTTATAATGAAGATGACAATGGAGATTACGATCATGATGTGGCAGGTATTGGAAGAACAGATGCTGCTAATACTCATGCTTCCTCCAGGGGTACCGGTATTTTACTGATTGAGAATCCAAGCGACTTAGGCAATAATGAGTTTTTAGTTTGGGGACATGATAATGGAAGTTTACAGGGAACAGAGATAACTGATGTACCGCCAGGAGTAGATGCGAGACTGGACAGAGTGTGGCGTGCAAGTGAGGTAAGTACGGCAGGGGCTGCAGTAGATGTCGGGGCAGTAGACATGACCTTTTATTTAGGTAATGAGGGATTTGAAAACATTGATGCAACTGACTTGGTATTGCTGGTGGATACTGATAATGACGGTGTGTTTAATGATGAGTCTGGTATAACCGGAGCAACAGCCCTGGGTGGTAACTCGTTTCAGTACGCCGGAGTAACAGCCATAACCAATAACACAAGATTCACCTTAGGAACTATGGATGCATCAAGCACACCGCTACCAGTAGAGTTGGTGTTTTTTGAAGCTCACCTGAATGTTTCGGGTATTGTCGAACTGACATGGCAAACAGCCTCGGAAAGAAACAACGATTACTTCACTGTAGAAAGGTCCGGAGATGGCTATTCCTGGGAAATGATAACACGAATCAGTGGGGATGGCGATTCTATGGAGCCAAGGTCATATACAAGCCATGACCAACGACCCTTAAAAGGGATTTCGTATTATCGTTTGAGTCAAACAGACTTTGACGGCACCACTGAAGTATTTGACATGGTATCAGTTCAGAATGATTTGGTACACGATAAGATCACTATCTCCCCTAATCCGGCAAGTACCATGCTAAATGTCAAAGGTGCGTCCGGTAAAAGTCCGGTGATCCTCAATTTGCACGGGGTAGATCTTACAGATAAAGTCACTTTTTCTGAATCAGGCTCAGTGGTAAAGATCGATGTGAGCGGATTGAAAAAAGGAATTTATTTGATCCGGATTGGGGAGCACATAGAGCGGTTTGTTTTGAAATAAATGTCTGTTTATCAGAAGTCAGGTTACTGATTAATCGCAAGCGTCACGTCTGCTTCTGTGTAACTGAAAAGGTATGCAGGTACGATTTTATTAATAGGTAATATTGGTTAACTACTTGGAGTGCCTGCTTCCTTTTCATCTACATTGCTACTAGCACCTTATAATTTGTCAGGTGAATTGATTTGCTTTGCTTCGGGTTGGTAAGGTTTGCCATTGATAGTACGCTGTTGCCCTTCGCGAAATGAAGCACAGGTGTTACCAATAACCGGCAGGTCCATGCAAATTTCCATATCACCTGTTTCCCAGTTGAGTGATACGGTTGCTTCTACACTTATTTCCTGTTCTGCAATTTCTCCTGTTGCCCTTGCTTTGATTTGAAAACCCTGTTCTGTGACCGTCACATCAAAACCTACTGTCAGGGTTGCTACTTCCACATCTACAGACAGCTCAGCTCCACCTGAGATCGTAAACTGACCATTATAATAGACATCTCCACTGATGTAAATTGAAGCTAACCCAGGGATAGCCATTTTTCCGCCAACAAAAACATGCTCCGAATCAACACCAAACAGTGCTTCAACCAGCTCCTGTTCTCCAATTCCAGGCACATTCATCATCAAAGAAGTCCGTATAAAGAACTGGGAGTTGTTGATATTGCTGCCCGCATACAAATAGGCCTCTACCGTTTGAGTTGGCAAGCTAAAAGTTGACGTGAGTACTCCACCGTCCAGATTTCCAAGAAGACTTACAAGGAAATCAGGGTTCACCTGAGTTTCTCCGGCGATTTGAATGTACTGATTTTGCTCTTCGAGTTCTACTACCACCGTTGCTCTTCCAAGTTCAGTTTCAGGTAGCCATTCGATGATGCCTTCGTCTACCAAAACAATTCCATTGATTCCCATTCTGTATTCAGCACCTTCCAATCCGTATTCAAAAAAATCATTGAATCCATTTTCATTCAAGGTAAACCCCACTAAAGCCTCTCCATAAACCGAGATATTGAATTTTGGAACGGGTACCAATCCACTAATGAAAATGTTGCCGTTTAATTCCGGAAGGGGTACTTTCATGGCTGCTTCCAGTTCATCGCTGTAGCTAAATGGAGTGAACACTAAATTTCCCCTGGCACTTAATCCAAGGCCTGCATCTTCTATGGTCAATTTAGGAAGTCCGATATCTCCCCGGAAATAGATCATTGGGTCATTCGGGTCCATGTAAAAAGCTTTGGGAGTAAATGCGGTATTTTTTACGGTAAATTGAAATTTCTCTCCAATGTCTTCATCAAGTGTAATTCCGAAATAATTGAGATTGTCCATAACGGGAGCCATGGGATCATTTTGTTTAATGACCAGGCCACTATTAAACCCAAAATTTGCACCTGAAGTAAAATCAGTGATAATATCTTCAAATACGCCAATAGCAGGAACAGTTGCTCTTCCATAACCTTCCAGGTTTTTGTATGCCCCGGAACCGGTAATATCGGAGAGTATAAAATCACCACTCGTAACAGCGACATAAGCACCATCAATTTCTGAGTAAATGGTACCTTTAATATGGGCCACACCTTCTTCAATACTGATGCGATCATTGCTTACATACAGGTCACCCATTCCTTCCAGAGCAATGCTGGTCAGGTTATCCGGATTGGGAGTTTCCAGCGCAAAAATGTCAGTAGTAATTACTTCCTCTTTGCAACTGCTGCAAAAGCTTAACAGGATACTAGTAATAAGTAGGACACGTAACTTTTGCATAATTCTCAAAATTTAGTCGATAGCCGATGCTGATTAAAAATCTATTGGATCCTGTCTGGAAAGTCTGTTGTTCGAACTGGCCTGCCAGAAAATTTTGTTGGGATCTTAGGAATTGGAATTGTGGCGTAAAGGAGAAATTTTTAATAATCAGTTTACCATACACCCTTAATATATACCCGATTCCGGTTGCAGTTTCTGTCTCGAAAGAGTAGCCAGGCACATTAGAATTGCCTCTGTCTTTGAACTTATGCATTTCCAGCAGCAGACCGCCCGATCCTCCAAATTCAATGATGTGATGATACCTGTCGAAACTACCAATTTTTCTATTGACGAGCAGCCCAAAAAATTGAGGGCTCAATGTATAGTTATCAAGTTTATATTTCGAATACCAATCGTAGATGAGGGTCATGCTGTAATGTTCCATAAAACTTCCATACTCAACATATGCCTGAATTGGAGGTAATTTGTTGGAGGCATCTATAATGTGTGATTCGTGCCAGGGTGCAGCACCAATCCCGATTTCTAATGCTTTTTGCGCAATGCTACCATGGTGTATCAGGCCTGACAGGCAAAAAATGGGAATAACATAAAAGGTCCTCATGCAGCACATAAAGTACGAAAATTAGGCATATAATCAAATGACAGTTATCCAGGTAATTTACTCCCCTGGTGAATCAAAGTTGATGCGATTTCAGATGGAATGATGTAAGAATTGTTGCAGATAGTTGTGGTATTGTAGCATACCCGGATTCACATGCGCGAATCCGGGTGGTTAGCAATATTAAAGATCTTGTGGGTCCTTACTTCTTGAAATCCACCTTATCAGGAGGGATGCTACATATTCCCTTTTTCCTGTAAGTCACTTTCACCTTGAAGTTGGGCTGAGAAAGCATCCAATGACTCACTTCATATCCAGTGATCAGGTAATTTGATCCAGGCCTGGAACTTTGAGCAGCGGCCATGAACTGATCTACTCTGAAGTTATGCGCGTTGAAATCATAGCAGCACCAGTTTGCAGGATGATAATTGATCACATAAGTAGTGATTGGTCCTGATGCCCAGGAGCAATTTGATGGAAGGGGCTCAGTATGGCAATTGTTGAGTAGGGTTTCATACTGACCTGCCAGATGAGTTGAGTAGGTATGTTGTCCACTTGTAAAGTTGCATCCGTCATGTGTGATGTCATTGGCACAACTTGCTCTTGCACTGCAGGTTTCTCCTGATTGATCTTCGTAGGTAAATGATTGTTCTGGCACTTGTGTCAGCTCAGATTCTTGTTCCTGGCATGAATAAGAAAGTATAACCGAAACAGCAAAAAATACATAAATTAATCTTTTCATAATGATTAAGGGTTTATTCATATTGATTTACAGCATTGCTGTTCCTCAACCAGATGATTTGTTACCCTGAATCCCTGATTAATTTTTTAATTTTTATTTAAAAAGTCTTTTAGTTCCCTGGCTTTCTGTGAGTTAGGGTTATTGTTTTTTCTCAGAAAAATATCCAATTGCTCTATGGCCAGCGCTTGATTACCCATTTTGAGGTGAGTTAATGTGAGATACCAATGGGCCTGATGTTTATCCAGCAGGTTACTGTTTGAAAACAAAGTGAAAATTTCCAGGGCTTGTTCATATTGCTGCAACTCCAGATGGCAAATCCCTATATAGATGAAAAGGGAGGCATTACGTTCCTGATTTTCTTGCTCCTGGGTCAATATTTGGAGTGTCGTTTCATAGTCTCCATTTCTGAAACTCTTCTCTGCATCCGCCAGTTCGCCAGATACGGAGCGCTCAGTTAGTGAAGGCAGGTCGTCCCATTGATAAAAAGCTGTTAATTCAGTAGCACTGTCCTTTGTAAAAAAGAAAAGAATGCCAATAAAGGAAATGATCAGTATGGTGGCCGCCGCGGCATAATAAATGGGTCTTGATTTTTTTTTGCTATGATAACTTGTATCACCATCCTGAATGGCCTGCCGGTATTTCTCCGCTTCATCACTTTTCAAAAACCGGAGTGCATGGCCGTATAGGTCATTTTCGGAAGGGTGTTGTATGGGCTCATTATTCCATGCATTGATCATTAGTCGATTGCTCTTTACTTCCTCAGCCAGTTCCGGTTCGTTTCTTAGTCTCTCTTCAAAAGCAGCTTTCTGTACCTCCGACATTTCTCCTGCCAGGTAATCATGTATCAGGTCATATGTTTGCTCATCAAATTTCATAGGTGCTTCAGACTTTTAAATGAACGATCTCCTTTGATGAATTCGGATAATTTGGCTTTACATTTAAAAACCCTTTGTCTGACTACAGTTTCAGATGAATATGAGAAATGATCCTTCATGGTGCCGTAACTAAGTTTATCAAAATACATTTTCAGGATTTTCTGACAGTTTTCAGACAATCGCCTGAAACACCGCTGAAACAAATCCTGTCTTTCCTGCTCAAGGAGTGATAGTGCGATGCTTTCCTCTTCGCTGTTGTCATATAGTTCAGGAGTGCCTAAAGTTGTTACCCTCGTTTTTCGGTTTAATTCCCTTCGCCACAAATTTTTTGATGCTGTGAAGACATATGCTTCAAAAGAATCGATGTTAATTTCCGGACCAACTTTCATTCTGGTAATCAATTGCAAAAGCGTTTTTTGAAAAATATCCCTGGCATCCTCTTCTGTACCATTATTTTTTCTTACAAAGACCAAAACTTTTGGGAATACCTGCCTGTAAATTTCCTGGATACCCTCCGAATCACCATTCATGAGGCATTCAAGCATTTGTGAACCTTTGCTCATTACGTTAGCTGTAAATGATCATTCCGGCAAATCTAATTGAATAATTTTTATCCGAAACTGGGTAACAAACCATAGAAATGCGGAACAGATTAGGAATAGGAAACAAGTATGATGATATTTAACGATTCGAACAACATACCAATGAAACACTTAAAGCTAACCTACCTTTATTTGGTACTTGCCATGCTATGTGCCTGTACCGAAAATATTGACCAAACGCTACCGGAGGTTTCTGAAGACTCCAGGGTTATTTCTGTAAGGCCCAGGCTGAAGAGACCAAGCCTCACTGCCCAGCGAAAAGTAAGGGATCAACTGGTGGTAAAATATGTGCCGGGATTGACAGAGCCTCAAAAACAGGTGGTACGGGATAAGTACTTTGTCAAATCAATCAAAAAATGTAAATGTGCCGATGAAGCCCTGGAGCAATGGACATTTAATATGGATTCGATTGGTGGAGTTGAGGAGATCAAAGGAGAGGCGGCCACTGATCCAGACCTGGAAGGTGTAGATTTTCAGTATCAGTTTCAGCAAAATGCAGTGAATACCACAACTCAAGTGGGAACAATTGAAAGTTTGCTAGGTCTGGTAAAGCCCGATAACGATGGCGTCACTGTTGCAATCATAGATTCAGGATTAGATTTTGATCATTCCGGATTTGAAGATCCCATTCTATACAATAGCAAGGCAGCTGGAGATTATTGTGTGGATAATAACATGGAAGAGATTTCAGGTTGGGATTTTGTGAACGAAGATAATGTAGCCGAAGACGGACATGGGCATGGTACCATTGTCACCGATATTGTTGAGAGGACCGCAGCGGGTACACCTTTTCAGATATTGCCGGTAAAGGCATTTGATAGTAACGGAAAAGGTACTACGTTTGACATTACCTGTGCGATCGCGTTTTCAGTATACAAAACAGATGTCAAGATCATTAATATGAGTTTTGGTTGGTATTATGAGCAATTCGAAATATTGCCGGAATATATCAATGAAGCTTCCGGAGCTGTTTTGGTGATCTGTTCATCAGGAAATCAGGGAGTGCATACCGACCTTTTTAATCACTATCCTTCTGGTTATAATTATTCTAATATATTATCAGTTGGCGGGATGGGAGATGCTGAGGTGGCATTAGCCAGCTACTCCAACTATGGACCAGTTTCGGTGGACCTAGCCGCTCCATCATATCTGATATCGTTTGAAAATGATACCGGGTTGATCGAGGTGAGCGGAACTTCGTTTGCAGCCGCATTTGCAACTGCAAGGTCGGTAATGTTGTACAGCACTTACGCTTCACCACCGTTATTAAAATCGTTACTGGTATACGATGGAGATTTCAACAGCAGCCTTTTTGGTAAAACAAAATATCCTAAAGTAATCAATCCATAATCTTAATTCGAGACAAAACATCAGGCAGGGTTCTAACAATTGGAGCCCTGCTTTTTTTTGTGGGCGGCAAATTTGTGTACTTTTAGTGGATGGTAAAAAGGATGTTATTCATCTTGTTATGCACGCTGTACACCTCGTTGGGTGCACAAAAATTAGCCTATGATTCAATCCTTTCTCTTGAGTTACCATTCCAGGAAAAGCACCAGGCTGTACTGGCAATATTAGAAAAGGGTGATAGTTTGGAGATTGCTGGCTGTCTTCATGAGTACGCCAAGTACTGCTACCGAAATGGAGACCTTTTAAAGGCGATTGCAATAGCCCAAAGGGCTGTGGTAATAAAAGCCGCTCTCGGTACAGATCAATCGCTGAAAGGGTCTTTGTTTAACCTCGCCTTCTTTCATCAGAAGAATAACGACTATGAAAGCGCCATTGAAGTGTTGAAAGACATCACCGCAATTGCTCCGGTTGACCGTTATCACGCAAAAGCTTACGCAAGTATGGGCACGAATTATGCCAATACAGGAGATTATCACAATGCATTACTTTGTCAAAACAAGGCCACAAATATTTTTAACGATATTCAGGACCTCAGGGGGCTTTATAAGAATTATATGGACCTTTCACTGACATACGCCACGCTTGACAGAGCAAAATATGCCCAGGAAATACTGTATGTGCTGGAAACCATAGATTCACTGGGAGCTTTCATCCCAATTGATGGCAGAGACCAAATCATTATCGAACAGAGAAGGGGAGGAGTATTGGATGAATTAAAAGCATTTAAAAAAGGTATTAGTAGTTATAACACGGCTCTTAATCTGGCCAGGGATTTAAAGGATACCACACTACTGGCACTGACCTTAAATAACCTTGCCATTACCGAATTGAAAGCTGGGCTGATGCAACAAGCACGGCATCATTTGCAGGAAGGTTTATCTCTTTCAGCAAAAAGCAATGACAAAGCACGGGTTTACAATAACCTTGGAGATTGGTTCCAAAAACAAAATTTATGGGACAGTGCTTATGACGCTTACTCCAGGTCTGTAGCACTGTATATGACAGGACAACCCAATCTTACATTAAATGAGGTCACAAATGTTGATTTACAAAATACACCATTCAAAATTGAGCTTTTTAAATCATTAGTAAGCCTTGCCGATCATCTATGGTTGCGGATGGAGGCAGGTTCGGAGCGGGGGAATTGGCAGGAATACCTGGTCACTATTCAATTGGCGGATCAATTACTTGATTTGCTGCGTGCTCAAAGTAATGAGCGACTGTCAAAGTTATTCTGGAGGTCGCAAGCCGCTGATATATGTATGAAAGGAGTTAAAGCCGCCTATCAATTGAGACAATACGACCTGGCCTATTATTTTATGGAACGCAACAAAGCTATTCTGTTGCTTGAAAACCTTAATATGAGGAATGCCCAACTCACTGCTGGCCTGCCGGTTGATTTGATCAATCGCCAGACGGCATTATATAATCAGGTTGTGCATGCTCAGTTAAGATTTCATGAACAACAAAACCAGGAAACAGAGCAGATATTGAATGGGTTCAATTTGGCATATCTCAATTATTTAGATTCATTAAAACGGCACTACCCCATTTATGCCAAATACCTGAATGAGTTACCAATTTTGGATTACCGTGAACATCGCAAAGTGGTGGTCAATGCCGTAACTAATACATACCATTTTATTTTTGACGATGAAGATTGCTTTGCATTACTTTCTACTGCAGATACTTCCATGCTTGTCAAAATAGATGCTGAAGTACTTCAACCAATGCTTGATCAGTTTCTTAATTGGACAATTGATCCGATTAACACCGAAGAGGAGCTCAGCGCGTATGCCGGGATTTCTCATCAATTGTATCAAATTCTGGTAGGACCAATCGCTAAACACCTCCGGAAAGAGAGCAAGTTGATCATTTCCCCAGATTACAAATTGCACAACCTTAGTTTTGACGCACTCAACACAAGCGCTAATCCAGATAGTTTGAAGCATAGTTATTTGGTCAATATGCATGAGATTTCTTATGCCTATAGTTTTTCCCATCTACTCACGGCAAAGCATTCGTCTGGTCCTGGTCAATATAATATTGTAGCTCCTGGAAGATTTATTGACAAAACCTTACCCGAACTCCCCGGGAGTGTTTTGGAAGGGCAGGAGATTGCCGATATCACAGGTTCAGTTTTCTTATCTGATAGCCTTTCTACCAAGAAAAAGGTAATTGAATTGATCCAGCACTCATCTGTATTTCACCTGGCCACACATGCTTCTGCAGATAAGGAATTTGCTTCACTAAATACGTATGACGAAGAGTTGACGCTGCAGGAATTATACGGGTTACCTAATCAAATTGATTTGGTAGTGCTCAGTGCGTGTGGAACCTCCAGAGGGAATTATGCTATTGGAGAAGGAATGATTAGTCTGGCACGTGGTTTTTTCTTTTCTGGAGCCAGTACAGTAGTATCTACACTGAATAATATCAATGACGGGACATCCAGAATGTTGATGGTCAATTTTTACCAAAACCTCAATGAAGGTCAAACGAAATCCGCGGCTTTAAGAAACGCTAAATTGGATTATCTGAGGAGTAGTTCAGGTTCGGCCATATCGCCATGCTACTGGAGTAGCTTTGTATTGATTGGCGATGGTGGTGAATTGGTTGATTCGGGAAATGATATTGATTATTTCATGCCTGTGATTGTTGTGGGGATAATTTTAATGCTGATAATGTTTTTCCAGGGGAGGCGAAAAAAGAGATAAATTCCATATTATCAGCCAGTTTAGTAGCAATTGCATCAACCAACTATGGTGATAATTAGCGAAAGAAATGTTATTTTTACTGTAGCGCTACATAAAATTTGATTCGGGACCATTCAGAGAACCATTTTTGGAATCAAATTTATTAACATGAAATCGCACACCAGCCTATTCAGCTTGGAAGTGGTGGTTACTACTTTACTACTACTCATAGCGCAATCGATCTATTCTCAAAATCTTACCATTACTTCTGTGGTCCTAAAGGGAGAGGACATCATTATCAATTATGATTTAAGGG
This sequence comes from Cyclobacteriaceae bacterium, assembly GCA_965243755.1. Lineage (GTDB taxonomy): Bacteria > Bacteroidota > Bacteroidia > Cytophagales > Cyclobacteriaceae > JANSWY01. The sequence goes on along the minus strand of CBDEVW010000003.1, from coordinate 1,591,481 downwards.
ATGATGATTTGGATCACAAGTATACACTTAGTTTGTACAGTTCCAATGATAACTATGTTCAGCCCCTCAAAGCCGTTGATGGGGACATTGGAGTGGACCTTTCAGTAGGGGGTAATAAGCAGGTTATTTGGCATGCCAGGGAAGAACTTGGTGATCGCTTTAAAGGAAATGTAGCCCTGGAACTAAAAGGAAAGCTATACATACCTTTTGTGACCCTCAATAATTTTGCTGATATCAAATCCTTTAAGCGGGGCAAATCGGCCAACATCACCTGGGCAGCTGGCCGGGGTAGCAATGTCCTGACATTCGATCTGTACAACAAAAAGGATGAATTGGTACATACATTCACTAATGTGGCGAATGTTGGAGAATATGAACTGGAGATCCCTAAAGAAGTAAAACCAGGTAAAGGTTATCACTTCAGGATTTCAGATCAAAAAAACAAGGAGGATGTGGTGATCACACCTTCATTCAATATCAAGCGAAAGGTACCTTTATATGTTAATCTCACTTTGGGAGGATTGGCAGGTTCCACGGGTTATTTGCTAATCAACAACATTAGCAGTACTGGTGGCGGTGAAAGCGAGACTCCACTGCTCGCGGATCCAGTTTTACCATTCCAAAACAACTAGTGCTATGAAAACGATATTAACGGGATTAGCACTGTTTGTGGTACTGGGAGCTGGTGCGCAAACGATCATTGTAAATGAAAATTTTGATAGTGACAATGGAAGCTGGGTAGAATATGAGCACGCAGGCTCACCAACTGGGGCTACCATTTGGGAGTGGGGAGATCCTGCTGCAACACAAATTAATGATGATAATGGTGGTGGCGGAAACGCCTGGGTAACAAAACTGGATGGTGAGTTTACCATACTTGTAGGAGGTACACAGGCTTTTCTGACCTCACCCCCTTTTGATTTATCTACTTTAACCGAAGGATCAATATCATTTGCCCTGAATTATGATCTGTATACCGGAGGAACTAATGATGGAATGCGATTTGAGTACAGCACTGACAGCTCAACCTGGAGTTTGGTGGGAACCCAAGAAAGTGGAGGCATTAATTGGTATAACGGAGTTGGTGCGGATGGAGACGGATGGACAGGGAACTCAGGTGGCTGGGAAATCGCCAGCCATGAAATACCGGCATCACTCCTTGGAGAATCAGTTGTTTATTTCAGGTTAAAGTTATATATCAGTCCCGGGGCTGGAGGATATGGTAGCGAAGGGTTTGCCATTGATGATTTCAAGATTTCTGATGAAACTATTGAATCTGAGATATTAAGTATGACTGTTGCAGGTGAAGTTCTTCCTGCATTAATTGATTCTGCGGGCAGAACGATCAACTTGTATGTTCCAGCAAGCACTGATGTAACCAGCCTTGCACCAACTTTCAGCATGTCCCCTGGGGCATCTTCTAATTTACCCTCTGGAAGTACTCAGGATTTTACCAATCCGGTGGAATATACCATTACAGCCGAAAACACATTCTTTTCTTCTGTTTGGACAGTCACTGCTGTTTCTATGGGAGATTTGGCAATAAATTTCAATACATTTCCAAGTGCAGCTACTTCCGGGTCTACTGTATCTATTTATGGAACAGGGTTTAGTTCAACAATAGGAGATAATACTGTAACCTTTGATGGTGTAGCGGCAACTGTCACCGAGGCAGCTACCAACAAACTAGTTGTAACTGTACCACCATCTACATCACTTGGCGTAGTAGACCTTGTGGTATCTTCCAACACCGGTGTAACTCACAATAGTACAAAGTTTACCATACTAGATGATTCTCCCGGAACTGCATTGGATGGTGATTTTAATTTTGATGCAGAAACTTCGTTGGGGATCACTTCCCAGGCTGTCAGTGACATTGATCGGGATGGTGATTTTGACCTGATCTATGATGACGGTAGTACTGTGAAAATATCATTGTTTGAAAATGGGGAGTTTGATACCAAGGTGGAGTTGAGTACAAATCGTGCCAATTCCGTAGGAGCCCTGGAGTTAGCGGTGGCCGACCTTAATAATGACAGTCTTCCTGATATCATAGCAGGAGGAGCTGAGCTTACATGGTTTGAAAATCTTGGAAATAATACCTGGTCCTCTGAGACATTACTGGACAACACACTATCCAATTATGATGAAATAAAGGTTTTTGATGCTGATAAGGACTTTGACCCGGACATTATGGTGGTGAGTGGTAGCAATGTTTATCTTCTGAAAAATGATGGATCGGCTAGTTTTACAAGCAATTATACTATAGCGGCCTCAACGCTTGGTTTTCCAATAGATTGGGATGAAGATGGAGATATTGACATGTTACATGGCAATGACAACAATTTTATGTTTCTGGAAAACAATGGGTCTGGCATATTTTCAGATAGCATTTTTTATTCCATTGCTGATTTTGGGGTAGAATTTATCATCCCGGCCAATCTAGACGATGATGGATTTCTGGAACTGGTCTATAATGTCCAGAGCTTCTCTAACAGTTCATTTGGTTATTTATCATATAATGGATCGAGTTTTTCCGAAAATCAAATAGCGATTGAAGGGGTTAATATTCCAACCCATTCTATAAAAGTAGGTGATCTTAATGGAGATGGTATTATGGATATCGCCAGGACTTATACGTCAAGCCCAACTTTAAAAATCTACTACGGGGATATATCAGGGAATTACTCTACCTCAGAGTCTTTTGAAGGCTACACGTCTACAACCAATGCTCCAATTGACCTGATTGATATCGATAGCGATGGAGACCTGGACATTATCCACGAGTCAACTTTCTCAGGTCAAAAAGCTTATATCTTTCGCAATGCCCATGATGGAACTGACATTACTGCTTTTTCATTTACTGAGCAGACCGGTGATGCAGTAATTGACACAGAAGCAAAAACTGTTGAAATAGAAGTTGAAAACAGTGCAAATTTAACAAGCCTTACTCCTACTATAAGCATTTCCACTGGAGCTACGATTGATCCTGCAAGTGGCGTTGCGCAGGATTTTAGTGCTGGTAGTGTTAATTATACCATAATATCCGATAGAAAGGATACAGTGGAATGGACGGTGACTGTTGACAAAATTCCAGATCCACCAGCTGTGGTAGTGGATACAGAGAGTATTACGACTGGTAATGCAACTATTTCCTGGAATCAGCCGGCATATACAGCGGGATACAATTTAGAGTTTGCTACAAACGAAGAATTCACTGCTTATCATTCGAATTATGACCCATTGGTAATTGCTGATGAAACAACTACTGAGGCAACTATTTATGACTTGTTTGCAGGTACCTATTACTATGCTAGGATGCAAGCCACAAATGCTACAGGAAGCAATTCGGAATATTCTGATACCCTGACCATTTTGACACTACCATCCAGACCGGATGATCTGGTAGTAGGAAATATAACTTCGACTACTATTAATATCTCCTGGGCAGCTACTACGGAAGAAGTGAATTCATACGACATAGAACTTTCAACAGATGAATTTGCAACAATAGAAAGTGGCTACCCGGTGACCGTTGGAGATGGAACAACTTTTACAATTGGGCAGGATTCCAGTACTCAGGCACTTTCGTCGAATACCGAATATTGGGTGAGAATGGTGGCAACCAACGCAACAGGAAATTCAACATTTGCGGCAGACTCTAACATTTTCACCAAACCGGGAATCCCTACACTCCCGGAGGCAGAAGCCGATAACATTACCGAAAATTCCGCAACTATTGCCTGGGATGCAGTTGTGGGTGGTACTGACAGCTACTCCCTGGAGTTGTCAAGTTCTGATTTTTCCATAGAAGTAAATATTCTAGAAGATTATCCAGTGAGTACAACCGCCACAACATTCGAATTTGGGGTTGATGGCGGTACAATGCCACTAAATTCAGGGACGGAATACTGGCTCAGAATAAGTGCGATAAACACCTCTGGAAGTGATGGGTACAGTAACGTCATTTCTTTTCTTACCCGTCCCGGTGCTGTGACTGCTACTGATGCTACTAATATAGCAGCAGCGTCATTTACGGCCAATTGGGACGCACAAACCGGAACAGACGAGTACCACATAGAAGTATCTTCCGATAATTTCACCACATTGGTTTTTGAAGACACAGTAACCACTACTTCGGCTATAGTTAATGGACTGGAAGGCGGAATAACTTATAGTTACAGAGTTACGGCAATTAACGGCACAGGTGCAGGGGATGCGTCAAATGTGATCAGTGTGCTTACCACTCCGAATGCACCGACTATTAATTCAATTGAAAATTCTGCCATTGATCAAACCAGTGTTGAGGTCACCTGGCAGGAAGCAACAGGCGAAGTGGATTCGTATTTACTGGAGTTGTCAACCACAGATGTTAGTGTCGATACTACTATAGTATCTGGTTATCCCATTACTGCAGCCGGGTCCGCGACGGCTACTACTTTAACTTCTTTAGAAACCGGTACCAATTACTGGATAGTAATGAAAGCTGTCAATGGAACTGGTGAATCAGATTATAGTAATGTTGTTGCCGTCCTTACAATTCCCTCAACACCTACAGCCACGGATGCTACAGGTGTTTCCAGCAGTGCATTTATCGCTAATTGGGAAGAAGTATCCGCAGCGGATGAGTATTTCCTGGAAGTTTCATCAGATGATTTTACTACCAATGTCTATGAAGATACATTGACTACTTTGAGCGGTAATGTAACCGGCCTTGAAAGTGCCACTATTTACAAATACCGGGTAAGCTCAGTCAATTCCACGGGGGCCAGTCCTACTTCTTCAGAGATTTCTGTGTTAACCAAACCTGATGCGCCAATAATTAATTCCATTGCCAATTCTGATATTACCCAAAGCACTATTGACATCAGTTGGTCAGCCTCATCGGGTATAGTTGACCAATATTTGATTGACTTATCTACCACAGATGTAAGCACCGATACAACCCTGGTTTCTGGATATCCGGTTGCTATTGCCAGTTCGTCTACTTCCACTACACTTTCCTCATTGGATTCTGGCACAGATTATTGGGTGGTGATCAGGGCTGTGAATGAGTCAGGTGAATCAGAGAACAGTAATGTAGTCACTGCATTGACATTATCCGCCGCGCCCGTACCGCTAGATGGCTCGGATGTTACTGATAACTCTTTTACTGCCAACTGGGAATCTGTTTCCACTGCAGATGCTTATTATCTGGAAGTCTCTTCGGATGATTTTGTCAGTTTGGATTACGAAGATACGCTAACGGCTTTGAGTAGCAACATTACGGGCCTGGAAAGTGGTGTGAATTATGAGTATCGGGTGAGCTCAATCAATGCTACAGGTACCAGTCCGGCTTCATCTGAGATATTGGTGCTGACTAAACCGGGGGCTCCCACTGTTGACTCTCCCATTAACGCAGATATTTCACAAACCAGCATCAATCTGAGCTGGGGGGCTCCCACGGGGATTGTGGATGAATATTTGATTGATCTGTCCACTACAGATGTAAGCATCGATACTACTTTAGTGTCTGGTTATCCAATTTCGGTTTCCGGCACATCAACAACATTGTCGACCCTGGATACGGGATCCGAATATTGGATTATTGTCCGGGCATCAAACAGTTCTGGCGAATCAGACAATAGTAATGTGGTCACGGCATTGACTATTCCTGCCACGCCAGCGGCACTCGTCGCAACAGATGTACTGGCTGATCAGTTTGCTGCCAATTGGGATCCTGTAACAGGAGCAGATGCCTATATTTTGCAAGTTTCGAATACTGGATTTAGTTCTTTCCTGGTGAATGATACAATTACGACATTAACCTACACTGTGACTGGATTAGCTCAGGGTTCCGCATACGAATACAGGGTAAGTGCATTTAATGCAACCGGGGCTTCCGGGTACTCTAATGAAGTGGTTGTTGAAACCAATGCAGTACCTGATGTGCCGATATTGAGTAATGCCGTGATCAATGAAAATTTACCTGTAGGTAGTATTGTTGGACTTTTCACTACCGAGGATGATGAAAGTGAAGTATTCGAATACACCTTTGTGAGCGGTACAGGAGATTCCGGTAACGAGCTTTTCCAGATTGTTGAAGATACACTGAAAACTAATGCTGTCTTTAACCATGAAGAGGCCGGGTCCCATCAGATCAGAATTCAAACTGATGATGGTTTTGGTGGAACCAGAGAAGGAATGTTTACAATTACAGTTCAGGATGTCAATGAAGCACCGACAGCAATTAGTTTTACCCCTGCCACCACACCATTTACCGGTTACGATCCTGTGCAAACAATTGTAGGATCGCTCGATGCGGAGGATGAGGATCAAAACGATGTGGTTTTCAACTATGAGGTGGTGCAGGGGGATGACCTCTTTGAAGTGAATATTGATGACAAGCTGGTAAATACACAGGTTATAGCAACAGAAGTTGATTCGGTCATCAATATTACAATAAGTGCTTCGGATGATGAAGGTGCTACCTTAACAATGGATTTCGACATATTTGTTGCCGCTTTTGTAGATCAGGAAGCGCCGATAATAGAGCCATCTCCAACCAACCCGACTAATTTCCTTTCCGGAGGACCATCTATCACCCTGGGGGCCACTGTTACAGACTTCAGGATTGATGAAGTGAGGTTTTATTCTAAGTTGTTGACTGAGCAGGAGTTCTCTTCCCAGGTATTGCTAAGTGAAACTGATGCCTATGAAATCACCATTGCTGAGGATGACCTTGGGGTAGCCGGTATTGAATATTACTTCGAAGCTGTGGACGAAGCGGGAAATGAAAGTATTTCGGCGAGGACCGAACTAGGGATTACGTTTACTGAAGGTGGTGAATCGTCACCCGTTGTAGAATCGGTAAAGCGTTTTGGTAGATCAGTCGATAATTATCAGATACTTTCAATTCCATTTGTTTTTCAGGGTACCGACAACAGGGTGGATGTAATATTTGATGAGTATGGGGGAGTCCCAGACAATCGTACGTGGAGAATGATTCGGTTTGATCAGGCCACTACAGAACTGGTCAATTTAACTGCCTCATATCAAATTCAACTTGGAGAAGCATATTTCTTCATTGCGGAAGAAGAGAGGCAAATCACGGTAGGGAATGCTACGATCAATTTAGCCAATCCTTACACACTGAATTTGAGCACTGGATGGAATTTTATTGGAAACCCTTATAATGTAGATATTGATTGGAATTCAGTGCTGGAAAGAAATGATTTGGGAGAGGTCGTTGGGCCATTGAGAGTGCTGGACCCGGCAAGTCCGGAAACCTGGCCGGAGAGTTCAGTCCTCAAAAAATTCGAGGGAGCTTTTGTGCAGGTAACGGAAGATGTTGACATTCCGATCCATTATGAAGATGCCATTCTGTCTATCGGTAGGGTTGATCATGTTCCGGAGGATCCAGATGTGGATTGGTTTGTGCCCATTACCCTTACTCAAGGAGATGATTTCAGAAGAGCCGGCATAGGCATGGACCAAAATGCAAAAGTAACATTAGATAAAAACGATCAACTGGTATTGCCAAGATGGTTTAAATACCTGGAGTTTAGTTCCTTACACCCTGAGGAGAAGTTTAGCAGGTTTAACAGGGATGTGGTGCCTTTGTCAGACAGGCACATTTGGGAGATCGAGATATCCTCAAGTTCAGCAGGGATTTCAACACTTCAGTGGCAGCTGGACAAGCTAAACCAGGGTTACCTGAAACTGCTGGATAAATCTACTGGACGAGTTATTGACATGACGCAGACAGCTTCATTTGATCTGTTAATTGATGGAGTTACTCAATTGAGCATAATGTACTCTTCCGACCCTAATGACTCATTTAGTTTTAACGAAATTGCTGTTATGGATGCCTACCCGAACCCGATGACCTCATCGGTAATTGTTCCTGTTAGTCTTCCTCATGCAACGCTACCCTATCGGGTTCAAATAGATTTGGTCGACCTTACTGGTAAGGTGGTATGGTCGCAGCAATCAGCAGGGCTTTATGGAGGCAATTACCAACTGGAAGTAATTCCGGAGAAGCAGATTACATCAGGAATGTACCTGTACAAAGTATCCATTGAGCATAATGGACAGTATCACATTTTCACCAAAAGAATCTCAGCACAATGAAACTTATAATAACAATTCTATTCGCTTCGATTGCATTACCAGGTCTGGCGCAACTCGTAGGTGACCAGACCAATGCTATTCAGTTAGACTTTACACAAGAGGTAAGCAATGAAGAAATTATTCTGCCTACAATAGCCTGGGAATACCCTTCCCGGGAATACACCAATACCCAGGAAAATGAAGCTAATTTTCGCGCAACGATCAAGTCTTCCAATCCGATAAGTAAGATTGAAATCGGAATAGGAAAGAAGCGTGGCGATAAGTTTTTGGCTACTATGAAGCTGGATATCCCTGAAAATACACTCAAGTACAGAGTAGATAAGGAAATCCGACTGTTTGATGGTGAAAATGTGGTAGGTGTGATAGTGACTGACAACAAGGGTGGGACAGTAGTGGATTATCGAAATGTGTTGGTTGGAATTGATGCCATTTCAAAAGCAGTGGATATTAACAGGAAGGATTACGCACTTTTGATTGGGACCGATAAATATGATCATTGGAGTGACCTTGTAAACCCTGTCTATGATACTGAAACCATTTCTGAGATTTTAAGCGAAAATTATGGGTTTGAAACAGAGGTGCTGACCAACCCCGAACAAGAGGAGTTGTTGATCAAAATAAAAGAGTACTCTCAAAAGAAATACAGACCTCAGGATCAGTTGATGATTTTCATTGCAGGCCATGGTCAGTTTGATGAAGCCTTCGGTGAGGGATACATTGTAACCAAGGGAAGTCTTGCCAACGATGAGGCCAAAACTACCTATATTCCGCACAGCGTGTTGCGTAATATCATCGACAACATTCCCTGCGATCACATTCTTTTGGTAATGGATGTGTGTTTCAGCGGTACTTTTGATCCCGTCATTGCAAAAAGCAGGTCTGCGATCTATGAGGACCTGGATGATGCCGAGCTGTTAGTAAGGAAATTATCGAAGAAAACAAGACGCTACCTCACCTCCGGAGGTAAAGAGTATGTCTCGGACGGTGTTCCGGGACAACATTCGCCTTTTGCACAAAGATTCATCGAAGTACTGAAATCCCGGGGAGGGCAGGACAGGATCATTACCCTTCAGGAGATCTACCCTGTAATGCAAAGGTTAAAAACACTGCCCAGAACTGGCGAATTTGGCGCCAACGAAAAGGATAGCGATTTTGTGTTTGTAGCGCAATAACATTTAATCTTTCTTTCCTGGCAGAGTGGAGGGTAACTTTTAAAAGTGACCCTCTTTTTTTTTGTGCTATAATTATCTGTTATCGGTATTTAATCATTAATAGATTGCAATATTTAATCCCAGAATTATACCTAACGGTTATTGAATGTTGCATATTATCGTGATATTGTAACAAACTAATTACTAACACACATGAGTAAATATCCATTCAAGAATCTAGCACTCAAAGGAGGAGGAATCAGAGGAATAGCTTACCTCGGAGCACTGGAAGTTTTAGCAGACCCATCGAACGACATCTTAGGAAATCTTGAATCTATTTCGGGATCCTCAGCCGGTGCAATTACGGCCCTGGTCACTGCGATGTATCCAAATGACTTTCAAAAAATAAAGGACACTGCCAATACCATGGACTTTAAGAAAGTAGCTTTCAAGCAGGGGTTGATACACAACCTGGAAGACCTGGTGACGAAAAAAGGGTTGCATTCCACGGAATACATCTACACCTGGTTTCAGGGAATACTGAAAGAGAAGTTTGGCAATCCCAACATCACTTTCGCGGAGTTTAATAGTCATCCGGATACATTGAAACTAAATATTATGGTGACTAACATTTCCAGTCAGCTTTCCATCGTGTGCAATGCGAAAACAACACCCAACCATCAGGTGGCAGATATTGTAAGAACTTCGATGAGCATTCCGGTGTATTTTGAGTCAAACAGCTTTGATGATGACAGTCTGAAGGGATATTTTGGAGATGGCGGTACCATGTGCAATTACCCAATCGCCATTTGGGACAATGATTCAGGGCCCAATGATGCAACTTTAGGGCTGTTTTTATATGCAAAAGAGGGTGTCCAGCAGATGCCTCAAAAGTATAAGCTGAAAGAGTATGCAGGAGACACCATATTCTCTCTACTGATCGCCCAGGATTGGGGAATAGGTATGGATTCTGATGACTTGAGAAGGAGTATTCAGATCTTCGATAATGGGGTGAAACCTACTGCATTTGATGTCACTGTAGGTGATGATATCTACAACGGTCTATACGAAAACGGTAAAAAGGCTGCTCAGGAATACCTGGCTGATTACGATGCTAAAAATTGGGATAAGTTGTCCACCAGCAAATTCTCAACCCCAATGGACAGTCTCACAGGGGTTGGCGAGTAGTTCAATTTCTTGCAATATTCTTAGAGATTTTTTCGTGGAGCTCTTTAGGATTAAACGGTTTGGTGATAAAATCATTCATGCCTGCCTCGAGAGCTCTGTTTTTTTCTTCCATAAATGCCGAGGCGGTGAGTGCTATAATGGGTACCTCACTATAAGCGGCCTTTGCACCTCTGATTTCAGCAGTTGCTTCAAATCCGTTTTTCTCAGGCATTTGCAGGTCCATTAATACAATGTCAAATGTTTTTTCCTGGATGTGTGCTATCGCTTCATTGCCATTTTCCGCCACTTCTACATTGCATTTCCACTTGTCGAAGAATTTATGAGCTACAAACTGATTAAGAGGATTGTCTTCGACCAATAGTATTTTCAAACCAGCAAGCTGCTCTTCATCCAATAGCGTAGGATCTCCTAAATCATCATTTGATTTCACCTGCTTTAGGGATTTTGCTAACTCCAGATCAAAGTAGAAGTTAGAACCTTTGCCGAATTCTGAATCTACATGTATTTTACTGTTTTGCAGCTCAATAAGTCTTTTGGTAATGGCAAGCCCCAGTCCAGTTCCACCATATTTTCGGGTGGTATAGGAATCTGTCTGAGAAAAGGATTCGAAAATCATTTCCTGCTTTTCCTTTTGAATACCTATTCCGGTATCAATGACTTCAAACCGGATGATATTACTATCTTTTCTTTCTTCAAGTAGGGATACTTTGGTGGTCACCGATCCTTTTTCAGTGAATTTTACGGCGTTCCCAATGAGGTTGGTCAGGATTTGTGCCAGTCTGCTGGGATCTCCTTTAACATATTTATGGAGCCTTTCGTCCCATTCAAAAACGACATTGATATTTTTTTCATCGCCTTTAAACTTACAGGCTTCTACAATGTTACGTACTACCCGGTGAAGGTTGAAGTCGATCGTTTCAAATTCCACTTTTCCAGCTTCAATCTTGCTAAAATCAAGGATATCGTTGATCAATACCAGCAGGTGCTCACTGGAAAACTTTAGCGTGTCGAGTAATTTCAGTTTTTCTTCATCCTGCTCTTCGGAGATCAAAATATTGGTGATCCCAACAATTGAATTCATGGGCGTCCTGATCTCATGACTCATGGTGCTCAGGAATTCCGCTTTTGCGTGGGAGGCCTTTTCAGCTTTTTCCTTCTCTTCTATGATTGCGGCTTCCTGTTTCTTTCGTTCCGTGATGTCACGAAATATAATGATGTAAGAAACTTCGTCAATCTCAAATTGGCTCACTGAGATTTCACAGGGTATTCTGGAGCTCTTTTTACCAGAGAAAAAGACCTCCGTTTCATGCTGATCTTCCACCTTTTCATATTGCTCAATGAACTCATTGAAGGTGTCAAAATCTGTGAGGACTTCACTAAAGTCATTATGCAGCAAATCAGACTCTTTCCTGCCCAGAATGTGTTCAGCAGAACTATTGACAGCTACAATTTGTCCATATTTATCACAGGTAATGATGCCATCAACAATCTTGGCAAGGATAGTTGCAATGAATGCTTCGTTCTTTTTTTGGGCAGTCTTATAGAGATCTAGCATTTCTTCGGACATCATCCGAATACTCCGGTCTTTTTGTCTTTGGTTTCTTTCAAAATCCTCATAGCTAACACTGACCTGCTCAAAAAGTCTTTCCAAAAACTCACTTTCCGGATACCTCTCCCTGATTTTTTCAATCTGCTTCTCTAGTAAATTCTTACTCACACTCGTCGATTGTTAAAAATGATCCTAACTGGTTATTCAGAGGGAATATACCACATACCGCTCCGTAAACAGGAATTTACAAGAAATTCATCACTTTGTAACTGCTTATTATGTGAATGACAGAATTTATTCGATCAACAGTGTGATATGAGGAATGGACGTAGCGGTATAAAGGGCAATTTCAAAAAATGGCGGTGACTTTTTCTACGATATGTTGGAAGTTCTGACCAATGAGACTGAACCAAACTACACCTATCAGAGTAAGTGCAGTAAATACCGCTGCAGAACCCTGATCCTTGGCCATGCCTGCCCGACTACTTCTCTGGGGAATGGTTTTATCAATCACATTTTCAATCGCTGTATTGACCAACTCGGCAATGACCAGTATGAACAAGGTGCCGATGAGCAACAGAAACTCCACCAGAGTCTGTGCAATAAGAAAGGAGCATGGAAACAGCACTGCGATGAGCCCAAGCTCCATACGAAAGGCCATTTCTGTTCTGAAACAGCTTTTAAATCCCTGAACAGAATAGTTAAAGGCATTAAAGAAATGCTTTATCCAATTGTCTTTTCCTTGTTCTGGCTTTTCCATTTTTAGTGGTTATTTATTCCAGATGGAATGTAAAGATTGGCAGGCAGAAAACACAAATTCCTTCCAAATCTTAACATAAGGGTAATTTTATCGACTTAAAACCGGGTTACTGCGTAATGCATGCCAGGTACTGATCAGATTCGTCAGTCATCAGTATTTCCAGTTGCATTCCAGCTTTCTTTACTTCTTTGTGAAGCGTTTGTTGGTCGACATACAGCCAGTCAAACCAGTCGCCAACCTCCCCATTGTATTCATACCGATATTGAATTTCACCTGGGAAACCATCGGGTTTGGGAATGCCTTCTTCATCATACAGGTACGAGATGTCGGAAGAATCAACCAGAATTTGTCCATCAGGAAGAAGTAGTTTTTTACATTGCTGAAGAAATTTTGCAACACCTGTCAGCTTTCCACAGATTCCAAGTCCATTCATCAGTAGAAGCAAGGTGTTGTATTTACCCTGGTGTACCTTGTAGTCTTCGTAGGCTACCTTATTCACTCCTGATTGCTGCATTACTTCTACACAACCCCACGAATTTTCCAATGCCACAATATCAAATCCTCTCTCTTGCAGGATCAATGCATGTGCACCTGCTCCGGCTCCAATATCCAGTATTTTTCCTTTGCATTCTATCAATGCCAGGTGCTCCAGGGTAGATAATTCGTGCTCTTCCCGGAAAAAGACGTCAACTGGCATCTCTTCAGGAGTATCATAGTTGTTGTGTAACAGGAGCTTACCTTTTGTGTTTTTTTGGTAATAATCCCGAATAGCCTTGCCATGGATGTCTTTCATAGCCGCAATTTAAAGCTAAAGTGTTTATCCTGATCAAAATTTCCAGCCAACTCCCTAAGTGAAATACAATATTGACTATTGATAAATATGCTGTCACTAAGTACTGGTGTGACTTCTACTAAAAACTGCGTTGTTTAGTTAAAGTGATTCTCAACTAAATGACAGGTGTTATGAAAAAATTTGGGCTTAATTTTTATTTGGTGTTTTTGATGGTCATTGGTGTGCTGTCTTATTACAATTCCATTGCAATCAACAATCATATTCAAGATCCGATGACAACAGGAAGTGATTCCTTGAAATTGACGGAATTCAATATAGATGAACCAGTGAATATTGGTCATTTGCAGGTGTTTTTGATCCATGGAACTGAGCGACTTCCTGATGTTCAATACAAGACGCTTACTGAAGCCATGGACGAGGGTTTGGTTACTGTTTCGGAAACGGGTGAGGTCAATCAGCTGAAGGTTGATAATAAAAGCAACTATTATGTTTTTATTCATTCCGGCGACATTGTGAAAGGAGGTAAGCAGGACAGGACCATTGCCTTTGATGTCATCCTGCCACCTAATACCAGCAACATACCTTTACAGAGTTTTTGCGTGGAGCAGGGAAGATGGAGAAAGCGAGGTAACGAGAAAGTAGACGAATTTGGGTCTAACTCTGAAATGCTTTCTTCCAAAGATCTCAAACTGGCAGCCAGATATGAGATCAGTCAGGCCAAAGTGTGGGAAAAAGTAGAGGAGCAGCAGGAGGAGCTTAATGAGAGCCTGGCCATCATGTTTGATGAAGAAGTTGAAGTTGCTGATGTCACTTCTGTATCAAGTCTCCAGTTGACCCTTGAGAATGAAACACTGGCAAAGGCTAAGACTGAAATTGAGCAGGAGTTGTCGAATCTGTTAATTTCAAAGAATCAAGTCATAGGCTATGCATACGCCATCAACGGAGAAATTTACGGTATAGATATTTACAATAACAGGCAATTACTGCTAGACCTTTGGGAGAAAATTGTTTCTTCAATAGCTACAGAAGCTGTTTCTATTGAGAAAGTGGAAAGTTTTGACAGGGTCACGCCCACGGATGTTCTGGATTTCATGAACAAAGTCAACCGAACTGAAATCAATGAAGAACCTAAAGAGATCAATTCCTTAACTGAGATGAAGATCAAAGAGGACGAACAGGGTTATTTGGAGTTTACCACAATCGATCGCCAAAGCAATCACTGGCTCCATAAGAATTACATGAAAAAAATTGAAGAGTAGTTAGTAGATAGGTAGTAGAGCACCTAAAGTGAGCGATAGATGGGAGTGTCTATCGCTTTTCATTTGATTCTTGTCGTGCTTCAAAATTGAAAAGGAATAACTTGAAAATTTCTCTTTTGCTAGAAGAGGCCGCTTTTTGATAAAAAATTAATGCTTCATCATAATAATAATTGTCTTCCAGGTTCATTGCAACTTGCAATAATTCAACAGGTGATGATGCATTGCAAGGACTTGGATATTTTGGTATATCTAATAATTCGAATGCAATCTCATTACTGGAAATTTCATCATTGTTGTTGTCCATTACACGAGCGATTAAAAGATTTTTCGTTAGGGTGTCCAATTTGTTAACCGGTACCTGGAAAATACTATCAGTGGTCTCATGAGATAATAATAACTCATTAAAAATATTAACCAGTTCCACCCGAAACTTAGGAGATGTTGAGGTCTGATAATTTTGTCCCCACCATAAGCAAATGGGTTGTTCAGGGTTCAGCGAGGTAGTCATATGGGAGGGAGATATCCACGAAATTGCGGGACCACACACAGTTGTGTAACCTTCAAGCATTGTGCCTCGAAAAGATTGTTTCCAACTGGTTTGAAAAAGCAAATTATAATCAATTCTTCTTGACTCATAATAAACAGCATTAATCAGCTGATCCATTCGGATAATAGTATCTCCTTCGAACTCAAACAATTGACCTGCGTGATGCGCTAGAATCGCATATCCATCTTTTAATTCCAGAAAATCAATGGGTCGCAGGGGCTCCATTTGAGATACTGGAACGGTGGAGCTTTTGAATACAGATTCTCCGTAGATCAGCTTGAAGGGGAATTTCCTGTCGGACTGACAATAGCTTTGGCAAAGACTAAACAGAAATAATAAGACAGTAGTGATTAGTTTCATGATTAGTAAATTTAAATAATTGAAATCAATAATTTTTCTCTTCCCCTATTTCATACTACCAATTTCAACCGTTTTTATTAACTTATTTGACCAAACACCAATAACCGTTTTGATCCCACAAGGCTATGAATATTAAGTCTATCATATTGTCTGTGTTGATTGTGATCATATTTGGTCAGTCCATACAGGCACAGGAAAATCCCGGAAGAGACTTCTATCTGATTATTTCATCCGTAGAAAGCACAGGCAACCAGCAGGCAAAAGTGAAATTGGATTATGGGGCTAATATCGGCCTTTACGAAGGGCAGGATTGCGATGTGTGGGGCCTTTATTACGCAGACTACCCTGCTCACAATGAACAAACACTGGCACAAGGAAAGATCACTGAAGTAACGGACTCTTCCTGCATTGCCACGGTAACCATCCTGGACACGGCAAGTGTTTTTCAGGTCTATGAAGGCGATATGTTGCATGTTGTACTCCCAGGCAAAACCGGCTATCAGGGAATTTTTTACGAAATCATTGACCGGGCCATTTATTTTAGCGATCAGTACAACGAACCGGTTTATTACTTTGGAGACATCTTCTATTATGACAGTCCATCATATGAGGCAGAACTCCTGGAAATCATGGCTACTGATATCCAGACGCTTGCTGCAGATCTGGTGGGAACCATCGAAGATCAGGACATTACAGGAGGTATCTACAAGGGGAAAACCATGCTTACGGCTATGATCGAAACTACCCCTAGAGATGTGTTAAGTTTTCTGAGGTACGTGAGCTATTGGCCAGGTAAATACATGGGCTACAACTGGAAGATTTCAGAAACATATGCCACCTGGCTCATCAACAATACACCGATGGTATACACTGACTACCAGGCCATGTTGCCAGATATGACCACCACAGCAGTGATAGACTCAGTATATGAGCGGTATGGATTTGGGCTGGATGCTGACATTATTTCAAATCTGGGGAATGTTGGTCGTGACCTGGCGAAGAAGGGAGAATTTGAGAAGGGACATCAGGAAATAGATAAGGTTATCTACCTGGCAGAAAAAACCGCGGACCCGGACATGATTGGCTGGGCCTATTTTAAAAAAGCCCGGATTTTGTCATTTGAGGACAATTATGCCGCCTCATCCGAGTGGTACCTGAAGGCCGAACAGTATTTTAATGAATCTCAGAATGAATATGCCCTTTCGTTGGTCCTCAATAACCTTGGGAGCGCTTATAACAACCTGGAACAATGGGACAATGCGATCAGATATTATCTGCTGACAGACGAACTGAAAAAGAAAAGGTATCAGGAAAGGCCTACGGATGAAAGGCTTTCGGATATTGCATTCAGCCTTTATGGATTAGGGGATTCTTATTACGATAAAGGAGTTTATGATTCTGCGCGAATGGCCTTTGGAAGGCAGGTAGATATTTATGCACAACTTGGAGACCTGCAGGAGGAATTGAAAAACAAAGAGTATCTCGCCAATTGCTATGCGCAGATGGGGGATCTTGAAAAAGCGGCTGAACTGCATAAAGAGAGGATTGAAAGGGGAGACGAAGAAATGAAAGCAGATGCCACTTTCGATCTGGCCTATGTGTACAATGGCTATGGGGAGGAGTTTGAGCAGGCAATTCCTATTTACCAGAAGTCTTTTGAGCTGCATATGGCATTGGGGGATTCTTCCATGGCGGCATTGTCTCTTTCCAATGTGGCCCAATCACAATGGTCATTGAACATGCTCGAGGAGTCCATTAAGAACCATCTGGCTACCATCAAACTGGCAGAAGCCTTTGGTGAAAAGGATAGGATTGCCAATTCATGGGATAAACTGGCTGATTTGTATGCAGAAAACGGTAACCCCAAAAGAAGTCTTGAGGCTTATGATAAGGTGCTCAAATTATATGAAGAGCTGAATAGTCCAAAATACGGAGAAACGCTGAATGAAGTAGGAGATGTGTATAAAGCTGCCAAGGACCATTATAAAGCCATTGAATACTATAACAGAAGCCTGAAGTTTGCACGCAACAATGAAGACTATGTCATGTCTTCAGATGCATTGTATGACATTGCGGACACCTATTACCTGGATAAGAAGTATGATAAAGCCTATGAGTACTTCGAAAAATGCATCAAAGAATCCAACCGGACCTATTATCCCACGCAGGAAATTTATTGCCTCTCTACCATGGGATTGATTCATAGTTTGAAAGATGAATACCAGGTGTCTGACAGCTTGTTCAGTATTGCATTGACAAAAGCCGAGCAACTGGAAGACAACAACATCATCGGGTTTTGTAAATATCGTTTGGGGGCTTCAGCATCCAGGCAGAGAGATTACGACAAAACTGAGCGATTTTATAATGAGTCGCTTGAGCTTTTCCGGGGGCTGAATGATAAGGTATGGGAAGTGAATGTACTCAATGGTCTCTCATTCATTTATTCCCATCGCGGTGAGTTTGACAAGGCCCTGGAGTACATCGATGAAGCCCTTAGAATAAGTACTGAAGAGTATGACAGAAATAACATGGCCTACTCCTATTCCTATAAATCGGACATCTATTTGCGGATTTTGGGGGAGTTTGATAAAGCCCTGGAAATGCAACAAAAGTCGATGGATTTGTTCAGGGAGATTGACAATGACTGGGGTATTGCAGATGCATATCTCGGATTTGGGAACATTAAAAACCTGATGGGAGAATATGAAGAAGCTATCCGTTTTTATCAGCAATCTGACAGTTTGTACGAGATCTTAGGCAATACCTACGCCAGGGCAACACCATACAACAACATGGGTACCATCTACTACTGGCAGGTAGATTATGAAAAGGCGTTGAACTATTTTAACAAAGCCATTGCCATTCTTGATTCAATTGGTGTAAAAGATGCCTCCCGATCACTCTATGTCAGCAATGTAGGAACAATTTACCTGGAGCAAAAGAAATACAAAGAAGCGGAAGAATGGCTCAATGAAGCACTGGCGGATGCCATCGAGATCAATGATGTCAATCAGATTTCCACTAACCTGACGTATCTCGGTAAGCTCAAAACAGAAACCGCTTCATATCAGGAAGCCCGAAAATACCTGCTGGATGCCTCCCTGTTGATTGACAGTGTTGGACTTGAAACGCACCGGATCACAGTGGATTTTGCGTTGGGCAAATTAGGCTATCTGGAGAAAGACTCAGATGCCGGGCAATATCTGGACAGGGCGATAGAACTTTCACTAAAGATGGGAACCGATAAGGAATTATGGGAGGCATACTACTATAAAGGCCTGATCGCCAAGGATGCCGGGAGACTGGATGAAAGCAAGGAACATTTCATAGATGCCATCGAAACACTGGAAAAAATACAAAGTAAAGTTGTGGGTGGGGCAGAAGCTAAAAAGATTTTTGCATCCGGTGAGCGGCAAATCATGGTTTACGCATCCCTGGTAGACGTACTGATCATGAAAGGGGAAATAGAACTCGCTCTCCAGTACCTTGAACGAAGCAATGTGGAGTCCCTCAGGAATAAATTCTCTCAGCTGGAAATTGAATTCAAAGACAAAGAAGCGAATGAGAAACTCAAGAAAGAAAAAGAACTGAAGCTGAAGCTTGATAATCTCGACAGGACCATTGCGGACGAAAAAAGCGGAGAAGCAAGTGTGGAGAAACTAAAACGATTGGAAGCCAGTAAAACCATTGCTGAAAACGAATACCTTAAGTTCGTGAACACCACCATCAATACCAACCCTGAGCTTAGCAGGCATTTCAGTGGAGGGTTTCACCCAAGAAAATTAAAAACCGACAAAAACAGGCGTTTGATTCCTGAAGAACTGGTTGTGCTTTCGTATTTACCGGCCAATGACAAGCTTTATATTTTTGCTGCTACTTCAGACACGGTGATAGCCAAGGTGGTTAACGTCAGCCTGGAGGAACTCAACAAGAACATCAAATTCATCTACAATTTTGCTTCATTTCAAATAGGTGGCCACCATACCGATGAACTCCGCCTGGCCAGGGGTGATAGTCCTGAGCCTCTCCCGGCATCATTTAACACCAAACAGAGTCAGTATAAAGAGATCTCAGAAACACTGTTCAACTGGACAATAGCCCCGGTGAGGACCGAGTTAGATAAAAAGTCAAAGGTGGTGGTAATCCCTACCGGAATGTTGCATTTTCTTCCGTTTCAGATGCTTGGAGAAACACTGCCCAATGGCAAATTTGACTTTCTGATCGAGCATTACACTTTGTTTTATGCTCATTCCCTGGATATGCTCTACCAAAGTGCACAGCCAATGAACGAAGTGTCTATACTGGCAATGGCCAATGCTGACAGAACCCTGCCGGCAGCTCAGCAGGAAGTGATGGAGCTAAAAAAGATGTTCCCTAATACTGAAGTTTATCTTCATGAGCAGGCCACTGAAGACAAAGCCAAGTCACATGGGGGTAAGCACAATGTACTGCACTTTGCTACCCACGGAAACCTGGATTATTTCGATTATCACAAATCCTATCTCACCCTTGCCCCTAACGAAGAAGGTACTGAGGATGGGCAACTGACGATTGAAGAGGTTTGGGAGATTGAGGACATATATGAATACAATATGGTTACACTTTCTGCCTGTAAAACGGCAGTAACTGATGATTTCAGCACAGGTTGGCCCGTTAGTCCTGCCACCAGCTTCATTGATGCTGGTGCTCCTACTGTTGTAGCTTCATTATGGGCGGTGAATGATACTTCTACCGGTTTATTGATGGAATACTTTTACAGGAACATCAAAACCATGCCCAAAGTGGAGGCGCTCCGGCGGGCCCAAATAGAGTTGTCTCAACATGAGAAATTCAACCATCCCTATTATTGGGCACCATTCATATTGATTGGAGATTGGAGATAATTACCTTTCAAGTCTGGCGAATTGGTTTGTAGCATTGTTTCAAAGGACTGATTTTATTAAATTATGAATAGACCAACCTCAATCAATTATGCACAAGTCCATAACAATAATTGCCCTTATTTCTTTTTTAGGCTGCTCCGCTCCAAAATCGAATGAATCTGTAGAAACCCTGAATAGTAACACAGACACACTTCAGGAAGTGGCTATGAAAAGCTGGAAATTTTTCTGTGAGCAACCAGAAGGAAATAAAATCATTGAAATAAATGATAAGCAGTACATTTTTTCCTATTGCCCCGAAAAAATTGATGAAACAGACTGGTTCCGTTTCTTATTACTGGAGATTTTGGAGTCGGGAGGGTATAATAATATCCAGGTTGAAATGAGATCGGAATTATCTGGCATCTCGGACTATGCAGGCTATCCTGTATTTGAGGTAGTTGGCTTTGAAGGGGTGGATGTCAATAAGGACGGGCAGGAAGAACTGCTGGTAACGATCAACATCAGTGGTCAGGCCTCTGGATCTGCTTCAGATGGGGGAGCCTTTTATGATGAGAACGTATATGAGGTATATGAATCCGACGGGAGCACTTTCAAATACTCGAAAAACCTGACAAATCAGTACATCACAAACACTAGTACAGAGAATTTTGCAAATGAGGTAGATCTGAACATCTATAAAATAATGGAAAAGCTGGAGGGGAACTATGTTGAGGCCCAGGTGGCCGAGGGAGAACTACTCTACGGGAAATGTGGAGGAGTAGGACTTACCATTGGGAAATTCAATGATGATAAGATGTATAGTCTGGAGTTTCAACTTGCCATGGATTCTTACCAGGTTAAAATAGAGGATGTGGTGCTAGACGAAGCGAATGGCAATTACATCATTTTCTGTAAGGGGAATGAATATGTAAAACGCTTTGATATTGAGGTATGGCAGGACAATGCATTGACACTTGAATTCACGGATGGTCGATATTATATCGCCGAGAGGGATAAGGATAAGTTTGCGAAAAATAATGAGCCCTGTGATGAAATTACAGAAAGTGAAGGAGAAGGAGTAGAAATAGAGGAAATAATGAAGTTTGAAAGCGTTGGATTTGTTTCAGGTGAATTGTACATCAGTATGGTGGGAATGGAACAGGATGAGTACTATGGTTTTGCAGGAATTGAAATTGAAGGATTTGAAATGAACAACAATTCTTATTTCGAAGAAGACCCTGAAAATGAAGGAGTCATGATCCAGTATAGGCTGAAAGAAGGGGTGAAAGATCAATGGTACACGGTAAAATTCGTCGAACGACCAGTTGATATAGGAAATGAAGAACCAGAGATGATGTATTTCATTCAGGGAATTGAAGAGTTTAAACAATAATGTGAAATCAATGTGGATGTATTGGGATTTATCCTATGGAATTTCTCTATGTTGACTAATTTTAGGGTCACAAGAAAGGAATAATGGACTTACAGGACTGGTTAATCACACACATTGCAGAGGAAGCAGGTTTAGAAAAATCTGAAGTTAGTATTGATAAAGCGTTCGAGGAGTTTCACCTTGATTCACTTTCGTTGGTGTCGTTATCCTATGAGCTTGAAAATGAGCTTAATATGGAGATAGACCCGACAGTATTTACAGAATTCAACACCATCGAAAAACTCATTTCGTGGATACATCAACTGAAGTAAAATGGAACCCATATACATCAGGGTATTTTGATAACCCCTACAGTCACTTAAAAGAATGTCGGGAGACAAATCCAATTCAGAAGCTCAAAAACCTTGACAATGCCTATATTTTTCTTAGATATGCGGATGTCAACAGCATTCTGTCAGATAAAGAGCATAGCGTTACTAACCTGAGTGGATTTTTTCAAGAAAAAGAACCTTATATTTTCAGAAACACTTCGGCTTGTCCCTACCTTTCATCAGGAACTAAAATGTGGACCATGTATCTTAATGGTGCTGAACATAAAAACGCCAGAGGTATCATAGGGAAGTCTTTGAAATTGTCAAATTTGCAGTTTGCGCTTGATGATGCCGTAAAATGCGTTAACAAGAAATACAGTAATCAAAATGAGTTCGATCTTGTAACGTATTGTGGTGAATTCATCTACATGGTTGTAAAAGAACTTTTGGGACTAACGTCGAAAGCCGATTATCTTCTAATAAAGGAATACGCCAATCACTTAGGGAAATCTCAAGACCTTTATGTTCCCAGGCAAGTCTATCAGAAGATAAATGATTGGTTTTTATGGGGTAAGAATATATTCTCTGATTCTGAGTTTCAAAAAAAACTGATTACCCACTCTTCGGAAACAGGATTGGCATATAATGAAGATGAAATTTATTCAATTGCTGCCTTAACATTGATGGCGTCATTTGAGACTTCTAAAGATAATCTGTCCGTTACATTGTTCGAGTTGTTAAGGAATGATGAAATGCTCAAGTATTGTTTAGCATGTGATCAACAGCAATTGAATTTCTTTATAGAGGAATTATTCAGGTACTCATCTCCACAACAATACACTATAAGAGTTAATACGGAAGCACTTCAATTTGAAAGTGTACTAATTCCACCGAACAGCAAACTTTATCTGTGCCTTGCAAGTGCGAATCGAGATGAAGCAAAATTTCATTCAGCTGATAGCATTGTGCCAGACAGGTATCCAAATGATCATTTGGCATTTGGCAAGGGGTTACATTTTTGCCTTGGTGCTACAATTGCGAGACAAGAGTTGAGGCAGTGTTTGAAGCAATTTGTTTTGTTTCTGAAAGATTATGAACTCCAGGACAATTCCATATCATGGCACAAACAGATATTTATGAGGACGGCAGATTCTTGTATGGTGAAAAGAAAGATCTAACATGAATGGAACAAGTTTGTCGTTGGTTGGGCTATACCTTTTTTTAGGGTTAATAGGTGTAAATGTTGTCAGTAAAAGGGATCGTTGGCTTCCGCTATTAATTTTATCGGTAGCATTTTACTACTTTATAGCTGGAAATAACATTCTGATTATATTCCTTATTGCAGTAATATCATATTTGGGTGGGAAGCTTGTTGGTCATCATAAAATTAAAGTGGCAATTCCGATTCTCTTATTGTTGTTGCCTTTAATCCTATATAAAATTCTAAACGAAGGTTCGCACTTTGATAACTTTGTTCTAGCTAAGGGCCCAGCCGAAATCCCTGAATTTAGGTTCTTTGTACAGGTTATAGGATTGTCTTACATCACATTCAATGCTATCAGTTATCTAATGGATTTAAAAAGAGGATATGTCAGTGTGATAAGGAATCCTTTTAAGTTTTTATTGTATCTGATGTACTTTCCAATTGTTTTTTCGGGTCCACTTCATCGTGTAAAATACCTAATGAGGCAATTTGAAAACATTGAGGTAACAGCAAGCACACTATCCAGAGGTTTTAGATTATTACTCTGGTCTTTATTTCTCAACCTGGTAATTGCTCAACGACTATTTATTTTGATGCAACAACTATTGGATGCTGAGATTCATGGCTTTTATAGATTAGTTATTGGATTGGTTTTTTTTCTGTACCTGTATTGCAATTTCAGTTCTTATATCAATTTTTTTCAAGGAGTTTCATTGTTATTTAACATAAACCTTAAAAACAACTTTGGAAACAGAATATATTTATCTTCCTCGCGACAACAATTTTGGAAAGGTTGGCACATCACATTAAATGAATGGTTCAGGGATTATTTCTTCTTTGTCATTTCCAAGAAGGACCGAAAGAGAAGGTATACAGACCTGTTTTTACTCGTGACATTTTTGCTGATCGCTTTGTGGCATGAATTGTCAATGGTTTTAGTGATTTGGGGGATATTAAATGGTACCTGGATTGTTTTGGAAAAGAAGTTTTCTGCGCGAATTACAATTAATAATAAAACTTTAAAGAAAATAATTGGAGTTGTCTACCATTTGGGCTTTGCCAGCTTGTTAGCGTTAGTCTTCATATCTGGGGATATTAGATCAGTACTCTCCCTGGTTACTGAGTTACCTTCTATTGTGGCACCCAATAAAGTGATGTGGACAAACCTTGTAATACTTGTCTTTTGCTTTGCAATAATGGATTTATATTTTGCCTGGTCGGGAGACGCAAGATTTGATGAATATATCGGGACCAAACCTGCTATTTTAAGGTGGATGATTTATTACAAATTCATGTTTTTAATTCTTGTTTTTGGCACCTCAGGAATGATAGATAATTATTATATACAATTTTGAAAACGATAATTAAGATCTTTTTAATTTCTACTTCTCTGTTGATATTTTTTGTGGTTGCATCTGGTAATAACTCCGGGAACTCCCGAGCCAAACAGATAGCCTGGAAACTAGCTGACGACAATGGAGGGAAAATATATTTCGTAGGTTCGAGTCGAGTGAAAAGATCAATAAATGAACAGCTATTGAGTGCTTATTTTTCAGATTCAGTGAGAAACCTCGGGCTAACTCAGGGTACTTTTTTAACGAATTTAATTGTACTGGAA
Source organism: Cyclobacteriaceae bacterium (assembly GCA_965243755.1). GTDB lineage: Bacteria > Bacteroidota > Bacteroidia > Cytophagales > Cyclobacteriaceae > JANSWY01. The sequence continues at coordinate 1,566,374 of CBDEVW010000003.1, read as the reverse complement.
CATCTTGCAAAGATCCAGGGAGAAAAGATAATATTTGTTGAGTTATCCATGTTCTCCAACAAAATCTCCTCAGAATTGACAAGTGCGTCTCAAGAGGCTGATATTAATGTATTAGAATCCGTGAAGACAATAACAGATTCTTATTCATTTCATCGAAAACTGAACATTTATTCCAGTACCATTGATCAATTAATTCATGCCCGTTCAATACGCTTTAGAGAGAAAGTGCAAGAATTGCTAACACTAAATTCATCAGATATGCGCAAGCAATTGAATCAGGCGGTTTTAAGTGATAGTTCGTTTTTAAAGGTCACTGACTGTCAGATAATGAAACAAGTAACTTTTAATAGTGCTGTCTATTGGGACCAAATAAACAGGCTTAATGGCTTATTTCAACGATCTGGTTCCAGAATGTATTTTTTTCTTCCGACTACTTTTAAATCTGAAAAGGAAAGACAAGAAGTATTAAATGTTTTTCATCAAATTCCTGAGGAAATGAAGTTAATTTATAGCGAAAGCTTTTTAGAGGAGATTACGGACAGTAGGTATTTACTGGATCCGAATCATCTCAATAGTGAAGGAGCCATAAAGTACTCACAATTAATGATTCCACTTATTGAGGGATGCCTGTAGAAAATCTGATTGTGAAATCAATGGTCATGGTCAATCAAAATTGACCATGACCATCTAGGCTATCTGATGATCAATCTCCTGGACAGAGTAGTCTCACCACTAATTAATACGGTATGGTAAATCCCATGGGGCAGCTTGCTTAAGTTGATGTCATTCGATCCATTGGAGACTTTGAACGTTTGTAACAACCTTCCGTCAATATTCCATATTTCCAGTATGCTTTCCTTCATTATGCCGTCAATATTCATTTTTACATTGCCCTTTGAAGGGTTCGGGTAAATATTAAAGTGAATATTTCCAGCGATACTTGAGTGTTCGGTAGCTACTCTTCCCCCCGGGTTGGTAGTACTAATGGCCACCTTAAAGGCCGCATCAAATACCCCATAAGAGATGTTGTTATACCAGAAATTTCCTCCGTTATAAACATTGCTGTACCGATATTTCAATGATGCATTGGTCAATTGAAAGGTGTATTGCTGACCATTTGATACAGACATTGGATTGTTGAGCGTAATTGTTTGCCAGCCACTTCCGGCTGATACGCCACTTTGTTGATAGATAGGAGTTCCTGATACAGTATTGCCCTGATAAACTTTTAGTGTTGAGCCAGAAATTGGCAGGTACAGGTTCACGTCAATAGATATGATTTCCCCTGTCGCAATCGAGGTAAATGATTGCCCCATGCTGTGATTGTTACTATAGTTGAACACACTGGTACCCAGCAGTTGCTCAATCGTTACTATGGTGGCTTCAGCGTCAGTGGTGGCATTAGCGGAAGAAGAGTAGGAAGACGCTCCTGCTCCGTTTTGTGCTTTCACTCTGTAATAATAGGTGGTTTCACTCGTGAGCCCTCCATCATTGTATGAAGTAACGTTACTCGATAATGTTGCTATTACGGCATAATTGGATTCATTACCAGTTGACCTTTCCAAAACAAAGGAATCTTCATTGTTTGAATTATCCACCCAGGTCAACGAGATAGAAGTTTGACCAGTGCTAGCAGCGCTTAAATTGGATGGTGCCTGTGGGGGAGTCGGTGTACCATCTGAAGGTGTTGTGGCACTGACAATGTCCCCGGCAGCAGTGTTGCTTCCATCAGTGACTGATATTTTGTAATAGTATGTGGTCAGTTGATTCAATCCGGTATCTGAGAAAGCTGTGGAATTTGTACCCAGGTTAGCAATGGTGGAAAACGGTCCTGATGCACTTGTAGACCGTTCTACAATGTATCCGGTTTCCGATGATTCATTATCTGTCCAGCTGAGGTTGATCTGATTGTATGATGCTGCGGTGGCAGAAATATTGGTTGGGGCGGTCAGCGTAGGGCCCAGTAACCCAAAGTGCTCCGCTGCATAATAAGAGGACCAGAAGTTGACATCTTTTGTGTAGGATCCACTGTTTCCTCCTTGTGTTGGTCCATTCCCAGGGTCGATTGCGATGGTGTGCCCCATGGCATCAAAACTATAGGAGACTACCACTGGGTTTCCCGACGCGTCATGATATTCCTTTTTGAGGACGGTAGAATTGCCGAGGTAAGCAGGGTCATTTACTTCTGGAGATTGATCCGTGCCATGTACGTTGGTCCATTGTTCCATGATTTCATTTTCATTCATGTAATACACTGTATAATCCGATGTTCCATGAAATATGGCGACTGTTGGCCATGGTCCATTATGGTTGCTGGCGTTACGAACCTTATTGCCCAGTTGTGTGGGAGAGAGGTTGACATTTCCATACATTGCCTGAAAAGCTGCATTTGATCCGGTGGCCACATCATAGGGTAAGCCAGACATCACTCCTCCTGCGCTAAATACTTCTGGGTACGTAGCAAGCATCACGGTAGTCATGGCGCCTCCTGCTGAAAAACCTGTGACAAACACCCGGTTGGCATCTACTGAATAGTTGTTTTTCATATAATCTACCATGCTCTTTAGTGACCTTGCTTCACCATATCCACGGGTTTTGTCACCATTTTCAAACCAGTTGAAGCAACTATAGGAGTTGTTTGCAGATGTTTGTTCGGCATAGATTACATAAAACTTATATTCATCTGCCAGACTATTCCAGTCGGACTCACTGGCATAGGAGCTGGCACTCTGACTACAGCCATGCAGGACCAATACAACCGGGGCATTAGAAGGCATATTGCTGGGGATGTAAGTGTACATATTGAGGTTTCCCGGGTCCGATCCAAAATTGGAAACAGGTGTAAGTTGGGCTTGTGCAAAGAATACAAAGAGTATCCCAAGCAGGGATAGATATACTTTTTTCATACTACATTATAGGTTTTGGTTGAGGATGAATTTCTCAACAAAATCTCAATGTTTTGAAAGATGATTAAAAATAGGGGTGTTGACTTAATGTTTGATTTACAGCTGATTAGTGATGAAATCACCGATAGAAAAGAGTAAAAGGGCAATTCCAAAAAAAATAATTATCCCTGACTTTACAATGGATAAAACCAATACAGACCGGCCGGGAAGTAAATTCTTTCCCTCAAAGCCGGTCCATTGAATGAACGATTCGTTTTGACCCAATTAACAAATTAACCAGTCTCAGTCAGAGAAGTATGGAATCGGATTTGCTACAAACCGATAAAGCAAATTTCCAGATCCCATACTATTCTCTTTCCTGCTACGATTCAAATTGGGTTAATGTGATGTCAACTGAAACATCATATTTCTTTTCAACCAAAACCTGAAGTATGTGCTTCGATTCAAAGTTGTGGAATCATTCCGTTCTAAAACCCCAGCCTTAGTATAATTTGAGGGTTGACTATTAGGTGGGATAGCAGTGGATATTGTAAAAAAATAGCTTCAGGTAATTAAAAAAGGCTAATTTGATAAGGATAGACTAATTGGTCAACTGCATTGATTTGGCCTTGTTGTTACCTGCAATTCACTCAATCAGCTATGGACTATTGATAATAATGTAATCGAATTCCATGATATCCTTTATCAATTCAGAATAATCCCTCAAATTATGAGTCTCCTTGCTGTTTTTAGATAGTCAACATATGATAACTAACATATAAATATTTGATATTCAGCAACATACATTACCTGTTGTTTCTGTGGTAGCTAATAGTCCATACCAATTTAAATCGAATCCTAATTCACAGTACTTTTCAAAATCCTAATTTTAGCCTATACCTTTTTGAAAAAATCAAAAAAATAGAATGAGATTAAGAGATCGTATTGCAATTATTACAGGAGGTGCTGCCGGGATTGGAAGAGCGGCTGTTGAAAAATTTGTTGAAGAGGGAGCAAAAGTCGCTATTTGGGATGTGAATGAATCAGCGGGTGTAGAGCTGGTAAAATCCTTAAATGATCAGGGACATGCGGTAACCTTTTATAAGGTCAATACTGCAAAGCCGGAAGAAACAGCATCAGCCATTGATCAGGTGCTCAAGGATTTTGGAAAAGTGGACATCTTGGTCAATAATGCTGGAATTACCAGGGACGCAACGATCAAGAAGATGACTTTCGAGCAGTGGGAGCAGGTCATCAGCGTTAATCTTACAGGTATCTTCAATTGTATCAAAGCTGTAATTCCTCATATGATTGCCAATGACTATGGACGTATCATCAATACTTCATCTGTAGTGGGGCTCTATGGAAATTTCGGCCAAACTAATTATGCAGCTACCAAATCTGGAGTAATTGGAATTACCAAAACAGTAGCCCGGGAGCTTGGGAAGCACAACATCACTGTGAATGCAGTAGCTCCTGGCTTTATCGGTACAGAAATGGTACAGGCTATGCCACAGAAAGTGATAGACATGATGGTGGAGAAAACTCCTTTGCGACGATTGGGCACACCGCAGGATATTGCGAATGCTTATTGCTTTCTGGCATCTGATGAGGCTTCCTTTATCAGTAGCGCCGTACTCAGTGTAGATGGAGCTGTTACCATTTAACCCTTAACTAATCTAAGAAATGAAAAAAGCAGTCATAACCGGAATTGGATCACATTTCCCGGAAAAAGAGATTCCCAATAGCTACTTTAATGAGTTGCTGGGTGAAGATGTTGATACCTGGTTAAAGGAAAATGTCAATATACACACCCGGCGTTGGTGCAGCGAGGAGGAATCGGTGGCTGACTTGTGCGAACAGGCCGCAAGACAAGCCATTGCTGATGCAGGCGTAACTCCGCAGGAAATTGATTTGATTGTGATTTCAACAGATACACCTGAGTTTATCTCGCCTTCTACAGCGTCCGTAATTCAGGACAGGCTTGGAGCTAAAAATGCCGGAACTTTTGATTTGAATACTGCCTGTGCGGGCTTTGTGACCGCTATGGATGTAAGTGCAAAATACATTGTTGCAGACGACCGATATCAGAACATTCTGGTTATTGGCGGATATGCCATGAGCAAGTACCTCAATAAGACCGATAAAAAGACGGTGACTTTATTTGCAGATGGTGCCGGAGCGGTTGTAATGTCTGGCTCCAGTAATGGACAGGCTGGGTTCATGGCCAGCGAATTGAAAACTGAGGGACAATATCATGGGTGGATGGGTATTTATGGTGGAGGAACCAATCGACCGATCAGTGAGAAAGTCATCAGTGAAAAGGACCACCAGCTAAAGTTTGTTCATAAATTCCCAAAAGAGATCAATCCCAAAACCTGGACCGAAATGACCAGGGATATTTGTGATCGATTGGGAATCAAACCTGATGATATTGATCATTACTTCATTACCCAATTGAATTTTAATGCCATCAATGAGACCATGGACAATCTGGGTGTAAGCCGCGAGAAAGCACATATGATCATGGATAAATATGGATACACAGGCTCAGCCTGTATTCCTATGGCCCTCAATGATGCTTACCAACAAGGTAAACTCAAAAAAGGAGACCTTATGATGTTCATAGGTTCAGGTGGAGGACTTGCCTTCGCCGCAGCGGTGGTGGAGTTTTGAATTTTGTTTCTTGAATTATCTTGAATCTTGGATCTTGAATTTAGAATCTTGGGTTTTGAATTTAGGATTTGGAATCAACAGTGTCCGGGGAAAATTAATTGGATTATGGTTCTTGAGTAAAAATGTGATTCGTGACTGGGGAGGATGGGAAATGGCGGGCGGCTTGTGCGATGATGGCCGTGTTGCAGGATTGGGCTGGGTTTGCGCGAAAAGGGGCATTGGGGGGCCGTGTGCTAATAATTTCCCAAAGACTTTTTGCTTACTTTTTGGTCTTTCAAAAGTGAGTGCCTCCGCGGCAATAGCGGTGGAAGGTGTGAATTATAAGGAAGATGAAAATGGATTAAACCTTTTAGTGATTAGGGACCATGCTTTTACGTTTTTATGAAATTATATGCTCTGATGCAAGTATCGAAGGAAAATGTAGGACCCCAGGAATTACCCCGGACAGTAATGATCTTGAATCTTGGATTTAGAATCTTGGGTTTTGAATTTAGGATTTGGAATCTTGACATAAGAATTTTAGAATTTTGAAAGACTTGGGCAATAAGCGATGTACTAGATCGACAGTTAAAAAAATCCAAAATCAGGAACTAAAACCAAACAACTAAAAAAATAAGAACTAAAAAATGGCAAGTCAGGAACAGGTATTGGCAACATGGATTTTGATCATATTATATATGGCGGTTATCCTGTTTTTTGTGATCAGGGGAGCCGTGAAGATCAAAAGTATTTCTGATTATGCCATTGGAAACATTTCATTTTCACCACTTGCCGTTGGTTTGGCTCTTGCGGCTTCTATGACAAGCGCCGCAACTTTCATCATTAACCCGGGATTTATAGCCCTATATGGTTTGAGTGGAGTGCTGTCTTTTGGTATTGTGATGCCACTGGCAATTTTTCTTTCACTCATCATATTTACTAAAGGCTTTCGCAAATATGGGAGCAATGTAAAAGCACTGACTATGGCCCAATGGATGGGGAAAATGTATAATAGTCAGCGGTATGCAATATTTTTCGCATTCCTGTCGCTATTGCTGATAACATTTATTGTATTGATCTGCGTAGGGCTTACCCAGGTATTGGCCAATTCTCTGAATGCCGATCCGGTCATAGTGCTTGCCTGTATCGTGTGCTTCATATTTGGATACATGATGTTTGGTGGTGCTAATTCAATGGTGTATACCAACGCCATCCAGGCCTCCATAATGTTGGTTGTAGCGATAATTTTATTGGGATCGGGAGTGGAACATTTTCAGGATGGGTTGCCAGGATTTCGTGAAAAACTGGCTGCTATTGGCCCTTATTTTGGTGACTGGACAAATCCGGACAGCCTGTTGTTTCGGGATTTTTTCGAGATCATTTTTTGCCAGATCGTAATTGGGATCGCTATTGTTTGTCAGCCGCATATCATTACCAAATCATTGTTGCTGAAAAGCAGCAGGGATGTCAACAGGTATCTTCTGTTTGGTATCCTGGTACTGATTGTATTTTTTCAGGTAGTCATTGTAGGACTGTATGCGAGGCTCCAATTTCCTGACCTTACCTTGAATGGAGAACCAATGCCAATGGACAGCATCATGGGTGCCTATGTGGTGAGTCAGTTTCCGGTTTATATAGCCATAGTGGTGGTATTGGGTTTAATCTCAGCAGGATTATCTACCCTGGAAGGATTGATTCAGTCCCTGAGCACCACTTTAACAGCAGACCTCATCAGACCATTGGCCGGTAAAAAATTATATGGCAGTGACCATGACGAAAAGAAAGAGATAAGGGTCAATAAACTGGTGATCCTGGGATTGGCGGTGATCAGCTTTGGTTTGTCCTACTGGCAATTGATATCTCCTGCGCTCAGTGTAGGTATTTTTGCACAAAATGGGGTGTATGCTTATTTCTCAGCCGCTTTTGTTCCGGTATTGTTTGGCATGTTTGTGAAAGGTACCCAATTGAGAACCGTTTTTACTTCTTCCATTGTTGCGCTGGTCATTCATTTTTTGGTGTATTACGGAAGATTCTTACCTTATATGCAGGAAACCGTAAATAACCCGGCAATTGCCAGTACAGCAGCAATCATTTCTTCAGTTACCGTGGGATTAGTACTTCATGCAATTGGAAAGAAAATAGGTGTTTCCGAATCGAAAATTTCATTAGGGAATGTATAGAAAAGACTGGATAGCAAAATGGGCGGAATATACTCCGGATAAACTGGCATTGAAAGAGTATGCCACTGGTCGTACACTTACCTATGGGGAACTGAATACTCACTCAAACGCATTAGCAAATATTTATAGTGGTGAAGGATTTGAGACAGGGGATCGTGTGATGGTTTTGTCGGAGCACTGTCTGGAATATGTGATGCTTTTTGGTGTAGCACAAAAGATGGGTATCACACTGGTTCCTGTAAACTACAGACTGGCACCAGGAGAGATGGATTACCTCATTGCTAACTGTATGCCCAGATGCATCATTGCTGCCAAGAAATTTGAAGACAAAATCGATCAGCTAAAGGAAGCAATTAAAGTCTTTTGGATCGAGGATATAATGGAGTTGGTGCAGAACTGTGAGGAAAAGACTTTTCAGTCCAGAGATTTCGCGGAGGATCACCCTTTGTTTATTCTTTATACTTCCGGAACGACAGGTTTCCCCAAAGGAGCCATATACTCACATAAGATGCTGTTTTGGAACAGTATTAATACATCACAAAGCCTGGAGATCACTCCATCAGACCATACCATTACCTGTATGCCTACCTTTCATACAGGTGGGTGGAATGTATTGCTGACACCATTATTGCACCGTGGAGCTACCGTAGGGTTAGTCAATAAGTTTGATGCGGATCAGTTGCTCAAATTGCTGTCTGAGGAGCAATCAAATTTGTTTATGGCCGTCCCTACAATGTTGAAAATGATGCTTGAGTCACCACTATTCGAGGCTGTTGATCTTAGTGCAATGCGTTACTTCATTGTTGGGGGAGAAGCACTACCTCTGGCAGTAATCAAAGCCTGGCATGAAAAGGGCGTAAAGATCAGGCAGGGTTATGGCCTCACTGAAGTAGGACCAAACATCACATCATTGCATCAGGAAGATGCTGAACGGAAAATTGGATCCATTGGTAAGCCCAATTTTTATGTGGATTATAAGCTGGTCAATGACGAGGGGGAACAAATTACCGCTGGAATAGGGGAACTGTGTCTGAGAGGCCCGATGGTAACTCCGGGATACTGGCAGAATCAGGCTGCTACAGATCTGGCATTAAAGGAAGGCTGGTTTCATACTGGTGACCTGGTCAAAGTAGATGACGAAGGGTATTTGTATGTGGTTGACCGCAAAAAAAGTATGTTTATCTCAGGAGGAGAAAATGTTTATCCAGCAGAAGTGGAAAGGGTGATCAGAATGATAGGGGATATTGATGAAGCGGCAATAATTGGCGTGCCAGATGAAAAATGGGGTGAGGTAGGAAAAGCGTTTATTACATTGAAAAATGGGGCCAACTTCTCAGAGAAGTTAGTAGCTGAGCATTGTATGAGTCACCTGGCCAAATTTAAAGTGCCGAAATATTTTGTTCACTTATCAGAAATGCCCAAAAATGATAGTGGTAAGATCGATAGAAAACTATTAGAAAAGTTGTAAGCATGAAGCTAAACAAGCCTCTTGTATGTTGGTTATTTTTAATGATCTGGCATACTGCTGCGTTTACCCAGGAGAATTCAAAAAAGGCAATTGGTCAAATGATAGAAGAGTACCGATATAATGTTAGTTATTTATCTGTATCCGACGATACCCGGCTGGCCTATGTGGACGAGGGATCGGGAGAACACACGTTGCTATTTATTCATGGCCTGGCCACCTACATTCCTGCCTGGTACAAGAACATCGAATACTTCAAAAAGAAGTATCGCTGCATTGCCATTGATTTACCCGGATACGGGAGGTCCAGTAAGAACGATTATCCTGCTACCATGTCCTACTACGCCCAGGTAGTGCTGTTGCTGATAGAAAAGCTGGAATTGGAAAATGTGATTTTAGTTGGGCATAGCATGGGGGGACAGATTGCTGCTACAGTTGCCATCAACAACCCTGAATTGTTTGAGAAGCTGGTGTTGTTGGCACCAGCTGGTTTTGAAACTTTCAATGAAGAACAAAAGCAGTGGTTGAAAGCTGTTTTTAATGAGACAACAATGATTAATGCTACCGAATCGCAGATCCGGAGTAATTGGGAACTCAATTTTCATCAGATGCCCGATGAGGTGGAGTTTATGATACAAGACAGGCTGAAGATGAAAGAGGCCGAGGATTTTCAATTGTACATCCAATCTGTAGTACGGGGAGTTCATGGTATGCTTGAAGAACCCATTGCTGATCGTTTGTCGCAATTGGAAACGAAAACGCTGGTGGTATATGGAGAAAATGATCAGTTGATTCCAAACCGATACCTGAACCCTAAACTAACCACCAGACTGGTTGCTCAGCAGGGGACAGAGAAGATTGCCCGGGCTCATCTGCATTTCATTCCGGAATGTGGCCACTTTATTTCATTTGATAAACCAGATGAGATTAACGAAATTATGGAGAAATTTTTAACCGAGTAAACCATTAGCCTTGAAAGTAAAACTTAAGAAGTTTACTGCTTTCGCTTCTGAAATACTACCTCACGAAGCTGATTACCTGATGAGCATCCAGCAATTTGAAGACAAAGAAAAGCTGGATATTTTAACCAGAATCAAGGCCAATGCGCATGATCAGCAAACAAAAACTCCATACAACTCGGCCATAGACAAGCGTAAGTATTCTGCCATCATGAAATGGATCCAAAGAAATCTGGATGCCATTGATGTCGACAAATACTTTGAGTGGATCAATGAAATGGATCGGTTAGTAATTACCGATGCAATCACTGAAAAGGAAGAGAAAATTCTCTTACGTACCATTAAGAAATATGAGCATCCGGTACATAATTTCATGAAGTTCTTTGAGATGGTGGTCAACTTCCGTCATTTCCTATTGATTCGGTTGCGCTATGAGGAATATGAGGAGGTGAATCGCTTCATTGAGACGCATGAAAGAGATTATGATGAGAGCAAGGCCATCAATAAGAAACTTCATCAGGCTACTGTAGACATCATCAGGCAGTTTAATGCAGCTGAAAAAAACACTGGACAGTGGGAAGACTGGTTGCTCAAAGTATTTAGGAATGAGTCACTAGATGGCTTCAACCGTTATATGGCGGTTATCAGGCTCACATTCTATTATTTCAATAGCAGAGAGTTTGACAAACTGAAAACAGTCTATGACGAATTGGATACCTTATTGACACAAGGTAAATTTTACACCAGGAGGATTCTCTATAACTACTATGCTAACCGGCTTATGCTGCACTCAAAATTTGATGTATTGCAACAAGCGGAAGAGTATGGATACCTGTCCATACGGCAAAAAAACACAGATCATGTACAGTACCTGAGCAACTTTAGCTCCATACTTATTCGTCAGGGCAAAATTGAAGAAGCACTCAATTTGTTGAAGGAGTCATTTTCAGAAGTGCAGAAGACATCTAACTTTTATCATAAGATTGGATTCATTTCATTTTATATCAAATGCCTTAACCTCAATAATCAACCAGAGCGCGGAGAGATGCTGGCAGAAAGCTTCCTGAGAATCCATAAAAATGATATTCTTTCACAGCGATGGTACTCGTTCTTCACCGCTTACATTCAGGGGCTCATCAAGCAGCAAAAATTTGAGAAAGTGCTTTTGGTTTTTAAAAGATTCAATCTTTTACAAAAGGACAATGAAGACCGTGAGCGTGAAATATATTTACCTACCATCCGATGGTATTATGAAATTGCCCGGTACAAGGAAAAACAAATTGATACCAACGAGCTTGTAGAATCCATTGTCACCTTCTCACGCGAACATTTGGCGAATCCTCATAAATCTTTTGTCCTCAATAAGGTACTTGCCGAATTGGAAGTATACATTCCCAGACCAGTGGTTTTAGCTAAGTCAAAGCTATATTCTGATTCGTCTGTGAGCAAGTAAGAAGGGCTAGGGACATAATGATAAAAATTACCTGTTAATTTCATCCATTGTGAAGAACACACTTGTTTTGGGTAACGAGTTTCTAATTATTTCTCTATCCTGATCTGTTATTTCGGTATTGATAAGGTACAATTGCTTTAATTTTTTGAGCTCATTAATTTTAGACGGTAGTTGTTTGATTGGATTATCACTTAGAATGAGTAGTTCCAGATTTGCCAGTTTATGGATATTCTCATTTATTTCTGAGATTTGATTTCCGGCAAGGTCCAGTGCTTTCAATTTTGGTAAACTTATAATTTGAGAAGGGATATCTCCCAATTGATTGTAAGCCAACCCCAGGACCTCAAGTTTTTCTAACTTTGAAAATTCTGTTGGAAGTTCACTTATATTGTTATTCATTAAGATTAGATTTTTGAGTCTTCTAAGTTCACCTATTTCCGGAGCAATCTTATCAATCTTATTGTCATTAAGTTCAAGTGAAACCAATTCGCTAAGCTGACTAATTTCTGAAGGAATACTTTTTATACCTCTTTTTGTGATTATCAGACTTTTTTGTTTTGGAAAATTTGCAGCGCTTTCGATTGAGTTAAAAGTTGTGGGTGTATTAATAGAGACTCCTGGTACGTCAATTCCCATTGCGGTGATTATTATTGCATTCAGTTCAATAGCATCGTCGATTGGAGGCTCTTGTTCCAAAGGATCTTCGGAGTTGCCTAACTTAAAGTATGCTGGTAATAAATATAAGTTTGATCCATTTAGCAGGGGTTTAATATATTCCAATGGACATGACTCAAAAGCATATTGTAACTCGGGACCTAATATGCCTCCTAAATTATCATAAAGTCTGATATTTGAAATCTTCACGCTATCAGAATTGTAATTAAATGATAAATAGACTTTTCCCTGAATATTGTTTCTCCTTGCTTCAGCAGGATAAGACATACTTTGCCCCATATACTTGTAAAATGCGTTGTCTGGAATCACAAACTTTTTGCCCTGAAAATTGATAGGGAGTACCATTCGGACTTTTACCGGTTTACCTCTTTGTTTTCCTGGAATCCAGGGAGAGCTTGATTTGATCGCGCGTATGGCTTCTTCGTCACATCCATATCCTATTCCCTTCAAGACTTTGAAATCAGATAACTGACCATCCTCATTAACAATAAATTGAACAAAAACTCTACCTTCAATGCCTAATTCAAGAGCTTCCGAAGGATACGTGATGCTACTAAGGTGATTATTTATGAGTGCATCCATTCCCTCAATTGGTTGTGGTTTTTCCTCCACTACAGTAAATATCAAGTCAGACTTCTCTCTCTCAGAATCAATTTTTAAAAGAAAAAATTGACGAATGGGGGTCTTATTTTGCATTCCTGGTATCCATTTACCAAGTTCTGCCGCTACCTGATGCAAAGCCAGATCTATACTGTCAGGAGCTTCAGGGAGAAGAGTAATCATTTTACCTGCTGCGGATACTTCGATCTTCACCGATTTCTGGATATCGTTTATGCTACCTATTTTTGAGACTAACTTACTTTTCAGGTCTGTTTCAAATGCTTCCCATCCATTTTCATATCTGGCTCCCTTAATTATCGGCCATTCAACCTGATGAGGATATGATGAGTTTTTCAGATAGATTGTTCTTAATTCCCGGTACTTTCTATTCAGACTAATTAGTCCTAATCCATTCTCAGGATTAATTTTTCTGGTGATGTACGAGGGATGCGTTATTTTGAGGTGGCTTTCACCATATTTGAATGGAATTTCGACTTTTCCAAATTGGTCGGTTTGAAAAACCTTTCCATCTTTAATGACAATAATATTGGCATGGGCAATTGTTGAGCTATCCTCCTCATCGATAAGCTTAATCTTCAATGGTGAATTTTGACCATGAAGATTGATTAGTGAAACGAAAAGAAATACCAGTAAGCAACAAATAAAACGGCCGGTGATGGAAAGATGAGAAACCATGAAAATAATATCCTAAAAATTATTAGTGCTAAGATAACTAGTTTTTCCAAATCAATTTTGTACTGAACTTATATTCAATCATGGTTATTCTTTTCATTAAATAATTTGATCTTCTCAGATACATCCGCATAAGTTCATTTTGGTTTTTCTAAAAGTCCATAGGTTATATTGGGCCAATACTTCGTGCACAATTACTTTGACCTGACAAAAGTCTACCTGTATTTAATGGTAATTAAGTTGTTGATATTCAATTATTTAATTAAAATTTTAATTAAATTAATAATGAAAGTCACAACGGCCTAATATTCAAAATTTCACAAAATGGGCTGGTCGTTCTCTAAGTTTATTGAATGATAGTAAGTAGAACGTCCAAAAATTTTCAAAAATGAAAAAATTTTTTACCGCTTTATGTGTAAGTGTAATCTTACTAAGTTTTAAATCATATGGTCAATACGAGATTAACGGAACCGTATTGGATCAGGAATCGGGAGAGCCATTGGTTGGAGCATCGGCCCTCATACAGGGAACAACTAAGGGAGCTATAACAGATGTGTATGGAAATTTCACTATTTCCAATGTAGCAGATGGAGCATATACAGTCATTATTTCTTTCGTGGGATACGAGGATATTTCGAAAAACGTAACTGTTGCGGGCAGTAACGTTTCGATGGGTCAGTTATCCATGAGTGAATCAATTTACGCCTTTGATCAGGTCGTTATTTCAGGGACACGTCAACCGGAAAAGATTACAGAAACACCAGCCACCATAGAAATCATCTCATCCAAAGACATTGCAGAATTGCCCTCTTTCAATCCGGGTGAACTGCTTTCCAGGGTAAAAGGAGTGGATTACATCAGGGCCGGCGTTGCTGGAACGGGAATTAACATCAGGGGATTTAACAGTAATTTCAATGCCAAAAACCTACAGGTCAACGATGGTAGATTTGCCACACTCATTGCCACTGGTTTACCCCTTGGACCACTTACTACACAAATCAAAGAAGACATTGAGCGCGTAGAAGTAATCCTTGGGCCCAATGCTGCACTATATGGACCCAATGCCCACAATGGATTGGTTCACACCATCACCAAAGATCCACGCTCTTCTGCGGGAACGACCATTGCGGTCAATGCAGGGAATCAAAGCATGTTGAGTGGAAGAATTAGACACGCACAAGTAGTCAATGACAAGGTGTCTTTCAAAATTATGGGTGAATACACCCAGGCTCAGGAATTTGAATTCATGGATTCAGTTTACATCGACCGGGTGGGTGCTGTGGACTCTGCAGGAAATGACATTCCCGATGGGATCAAAGAGGGATATGAAGAATATATGCTGGATAATGATCTTCAGTTTATGCGTGCTGAGGCCGCTTTATATTATAGCGTAACACCAGGTTCTGATTTAATATTTAGTTGGGGAGGAAGCAATAGTACCTATTTGTCGCCTACTAATGTGGGTAGAAATCAGATTAAAGACTGGAAGGTAAATTACTTCCACCTAAGGTATACATCCGACAATTTCTTTGCTCAGGTCTATCATACCATGAGTAAAACGGAGGACACCTACGCCATTGACCAAAGGACCAAAAATTATTGGGCCGCCATAGATGGTGGAGCAACTGAGGCTGAAGCAGAAGCCAGCTCACTGGGTAACGGAGCAACATTTGCTGATGATTCCAGAAGATGGAATGCAGAAGTGCAATGGAACAAAACTTTTGGAGGAACCAAACTGGTATTCGGGGGTCAATGGCAAAGAGATATTGCCAACAGTAATGGAACTTACCTGCTGGACAATGGGGGAGAGGACCCAATTAAGATCAATCAGTTGGGCTTATATGGTCAGGTTGAGCACCGTTTCAATAATCAGTTAAAAGCAGTTGGTTCATTCAGGGCAGATAATCACGAAGTTTATGATTTTAACTTTGTGCCAAAAGCAGGATTGGTATATAATCACGGTACCGGCGCGCTTCGACTTACCTATGGACAAGGAATTGCAGCACCTACCATTCTCAACATGTATGGCGACCTGTTTGCCGGGTTGATCCTGGGGAATGCTGAAGGATTTACTTTGACAGATGGTACAAAAGTTGAAAAACAAAAAGTAGAAAAAATCCAGACTGTAGAATTGGGTTATAAAAGTCAGGTAGTGCCCAACAGGTTTTTTGTAGATGCTAACGCATATTATAATTTCTCAAAAGATTTCTTATCACCAGTTACCATTGTAGGAGTCACCACCCACAGAGGAGACACACCAATTGAGGAGGTTCAAAGTGGGTATGGTGCATTTGGTGGATTGGTCGCAACATATATCAACTTCGGAGAAGTCAATACCTATGGGTTTGATCTGGGTGCCAATTACTATTTCAACGACAACCTGAACTGGACATTCAATTACTCTTATTTCGATTACAGTGTTGACGAGCAAGATCTTGAAAACAATGATTTCAACGGTGATGGAGTGGTAAATAAGCTGGATATCCTGGTAAATGCACCGAAACATAAATTTGGGACCGGGTTATATTACCGGGCTAATAAGTTCTTTGGTAACGTCTTTGTGAGATGGGTGCAGGAATATGATTACTTCTCCAGTTTCCAGATTGCAGCAGAAACTCAGGACCTTACTTATAGAGGTGTACCTATTGAAGCAGATGCCAGAAGCGCGGATACCTGGAACTACGGCCCACTCGGAGGGTTTACCAATGTTGATGTAGGGTTGGGATATAGAATCAATGATGTGCTGACAGTTTCAGGTCAGGTGACCAACCTGTTTGATGCTGAGTTCAGGGAGTTCACAGCAGCGCCATTTACAGGAAGGTTATTTTCTGTAGAACTTAAAGCAAATCTACCAGCCATCGGAAGAAATTAGTATCGAGTAGTAAATTCTTCATAGGATTTGATCAACTGCTAAAAGGGACCCTGGTGGGGTCCCTTTTACTTTGCAACTTTAATTTGCTCAAACTTAATCCCAAGGGTCTGCTCGTAATCTCTTAAAATTCGTGCTTCACTATAATTGACAAAACTCATTGAGACACCTTTTTTTCCAGCACGAGCCGTTCTTCCACTTCTATGAGTATAATACTCATCGCTTTCTGGTAACTGATAATGCGCTACAAATGCTAACCCCGGGACATCAATTCCTCTTGCCGCCACATCTGTAGAGACCAAAATTCTCAAATTGTTTTTCTTAAATGCCCTCATTACCTTATCCCGCTCTTTTTGTAATAGGTCACCATGAAGTGCTTCGCAGGAGATGTTTTTAGCCTGCAGCTGCTTAGATAATTTCTGGGTGGCTGCTTTGGTTTTGCAGAAAACGACACCACGTCGATCATTTTCCGACTGAAGAAATTGGATAAGAGCGTACAGTTTCTCATCCTGTTCACACACCAGATAGCGATGCGAAATATTTTGATTCACTATATTCTTACCACTTACCTGTATACGCAAGGCATCTGAAGCCATATGAATTTTTATAATGTTTTGAATGCCTGTGGGCATAGTAGCAGAGAATAACCATCTGGCATCTGCATTGGGTAAGAACTCCAGGATTTGGTTTAATTCTTTTTTAAAACCCATACTAAGCATTTCATCGGCCTCATCTAATATGATCGTACGCACTTCTGAAAGATCCACTGCCTTTCTGTTTACCAGATCAATCAATCTTCCAGGGGTGGCAACTATAATTTGGGTGGGACGCTTTAGTGCAGCAATTTGCCGATCTATTTTTTCACCACCATAAACAGCTTCTGTGAATATTTTTGCTGAGTATTTGGTAAACTTAAAAAGTTGTTTCGCGACTTGTTGTCCCAGTTCGCGGGTTGGGCATAGAATGAGTCCCTGTACCTTATTGTTTTCCGGATCAATTTTTTGCAGTAAAGGCAATCCATATGCTGCAGTTTTTCCCATACCTGTCTGGGCTTGTCCGATCAAATCCTTGTGATTACTGAGAAGCAAGGGAATTACTTCTCTCTGAATTTCCGTGGGGGTATTGATGCCTAGCTCATTTAGTCCTTTGATTAAATCTTTGTTGACTCCTAATTGCGCAAAATTTTCCAATGTATATAGTTTGGTGGATGCAAAGCTACGATAAATATTAACAGCTAAGGATTTATTGAAGAATATAGGTACTTGTCTCTTTTAGCGACACTAGAGCTCCGACCACAGCGAAAATATCAATCCTCCAAATAAAGCAACTTCCCCTAATCGTTGCAACAAACCTCTAACTGGTGTTATCAATGTGATGGACAGTCCTGCTAAAGCAATTGCTACTGCATAACTAAGATAATTGTAGAAAGTTTGATCACCACCCAATTGAGTAAGCGCAACAAATCCTCCAAAATACTGAAAGGCACCTCCAATATTGTGCAGGGTTTGTTTCCATGTGCCAACGATTGGAGACCCTCTATCACACGGGAATATTGCAGCAGCTAAATATCCAACGGCCAGAGAACCTGCCAACAATGCAATAGTTCCATTGTTACTTTGATACTGAACTAACCCGATAACCGCACATGATAATCCAACCGGGAAAAACACTAACCATGAAACTGTTTTTGCATTTGTTGCGCCAGATTCACCCAATTCACTAATGGTTTGCTTGATGAAGCTATAGTCTGGTCTGATCTTATCAAAATAGACTATTGTACTTATCAGAAAGGACGTGGTTGCGATAGATAATAGAAGCATGTTCAATGCTAGAAAAATTTTTTAATTTTTTTTTAAAAAATATGAAACCTTTTCCCGGCAGATCAGTTTAACATACACGATCACCGCCCGGTGATCATAAGACAGATGGTTGATGAATCAAAGCGGACTCTTTTTAGGGTCCGCTTTTTTTATTAAGTACTTATGAATATCGAAGAATTCAGAACGTATTGTTTGTCAAAAAAGGGTGCTACCGAATCTATTCCATTCAGTAAGCTACCCGATCTTTTAGTTTTCAAGGTCATGAATAAAATGTTTACCGCCATTGATCTTTCTTCTTTTGATGGGTTTACTATAAAATGTGATCCTGAAACAATTGAGGAATTTCGTGAGCAATATGATGCAGTTCAAGAGCCTCCCTATATGAGCAGGAAACATTGGAGCTGGGTGCAACTTGACGGCACAATTCCCGACAAGCTCATTAAAGAGTGGTTGGACACTTCCTACAATCTGGTCGTTGCTGGGTTACCGAAGAAGATTAGAACCACCTTGAGCAATTCTTAATGTGGTAAGGCATTAAAATTCCAATCTATAATCAATCTTCAAAAGGAATTCCCGACCAAGGCCAGGTAAAGGGGCGTGCATGCCGTTATATGGCTGAATGAATTCAATCTGTTCATCCAAAAGGTCATAGGCACTGAAACTCACAGTTAGTCCGCTGACAAGCAGGTTCTTATACCTCAAGTTGAGATTAATAAGCGGAGTGCTGGAAAAACTGGAGAGCACAGGATTATTCTGTGAGTCCATGGTGGCATAACCATACCTTTCACCCAAAAATGTAACTGAAGGATTGACACTGAATTGACTACTTGCTTTGAGGCTTGAGTACACATTGATTTTGTACTTGGGAATGCCAAGTACAGAGTTCCTGTCTATCGGTACCTGGTAGAGATCGGCTTTATTTTTTCCTGCCGTTGAATAGTAGCTGTAGTTGAAATTAAGAAATCCCCAGGACTGTTTGATTTTGTATTCCAGCTCAATGCCCCGTGATCCTGATTGTTCGAAGTTGAGGTAGGCTTCTACATCGTTGATGTCGTCATAAAAGTATATAATGGGATCTTTGATGACAATGTCAAAAACATTAACAGTAGCAAACATTGTCTTAGCCAGTTTGTAGCCAACCTCTATTTCAGCAACATCGGTTTTTTCGGGTACTACCGATCTGTTCAGATTAATGTTTTCAATGCCAGGTGCTCGGAATGCACGGCTATAGAGCAGTTTGAGATGAAATCTATTTAACAACTTATTGTAACCAATCCTGGGAGCAAATGCAGACCCAAATTGATTATGGTTGATGATCCTTCCTCCCACAGTAAAATTTCCCAGGGTAGAAGAGTGCAGCAGCTGACCAAAGCCACTGATGGTATTGAAATTAATAGTTTCCTTTCCATCCAGAAAAACACCCCTTCTGATGGGATCATTGTTTTTCCCGCTTTCCAGGAAATACTCTGCGCCGAAGATTAGGTTTAAGTTATCCGAAATGTCTGCACTACCGGTAATATTTCCAGTGGTTTTGGTAACGGTGATATCATAAAAAGTACCAATGGTATTCCTTAAATAATCCTCCTGGTATGGTTTATTGTAGCTGGTGTTCCAGGGTTTCTGATGCACAAAACTAAATTTTGGGCTGATGGTGACTTTATCATTTAGTTTCCAATCATATGCGACCTGCGAGTTCCAGCTTTCAAAATTAAGTGCAATGACAGTGTCAGCGGCCATGTCAAAATAAGCGGTGGTAGTGGTCCTGTAATGGTCATAATTGGTTTGAAGGGAAATGTTTCGGTACTTGATACCCATACCAATATTTTGTGGCTTGAGGTCCGAGTTATTGGTCATGTCTCGGGACTTCCCAAACAAATCAGTAAATTGATCAGTTGATCGAATGGCTTTTCCCAGAAATCCATTGAGGTAAAATTCAATGTTTTGATTGGATTGCCCAAATTGGAGGCTCAGGTTATTTCGACTTGAGACATTTTCCGAGATGCCGGTGGTGGCTGTAAGCTGCATACCTTCCAGGTCCTTACCATCCTTGGTCACAATATTGATGACGCCAAGTTCAGCATACCCACCATATACGCTTGTTCCCGGACCCCTGATCACTTCGATCTTTTTGATTTGATCTACACAATAATGATTGCCAAACTGTGTGGTAGAAAATGCATTTTCATTCAGTTCCAGGCCATTGATCATAAGCAAAATTTTCCCTTCGTGACCCCAGTTACCTCTGGCGGATAAACCTACCACACCCTGTACATCATAAGAAAAATTGAGGCCAGGCACCAGTCTTAGCACATCGATCAGATCACGAGCACCTGAGGCGGAGATTTCTTCTTCTGTTATTACAGTCAGAATACCAGGAGATTCCCTTGTGGTTACCGCTTTTTTAGAGGCGACTTTCACCTTCATGTTCAGGAGTTCTTCCAGCGTAAGATCATAAAGGTCTACCTCTGTCTGGTCCTGTCCGAATAATGAAAATGATGCTAACAATAATATTAATAAGCCTGGTAGACATTTCATTGCATGTAAAAGTTAATGAAATTTTCACCGTATTTAAATGGTTGCGCAAAATGAAAACTTATGATCTCGTTAAGCAAGTTTTTGATTGGATTTGATGGGGTTAAAATGACACTTCCACTCCCTTCCCGACAGGGATTAACCTGTTACCAATTTCTACATTCTCATTGGTATAGGAATCAATGCAGTTTTTGTTGATAATAAATGATTTGTGAATTCTCACGAATTGATTGGGTAGTGTTTGTTCCAGTTCTTTCAAGGTAATGTAACTGATCATTGGTTTGCGATCATGGAGATAGATGGTTACGTAATTCCCCAGCCCCTCGATGTACAATATCTCTGATGGTTTCACACGGTAGTTTCGTTTTTCGGAGCGAACGATCATCATTTTTTCCTCATTAGCCTGATTACGTAAATATTCTTTTCGCCAATAATCATACATCTTCACAGCTGATAGAAATAGTACGGTAGAATTGATGAGCACCATAGAGCGAATCACTTGTCTGAAATCCCATAAATCGATTGATCCGGGACTAAAAAACAGGTCATAAAAAAAGAAGGTAAGTGCTCGCTGCAAAATTCCTCCAACAATCATCACCACCAGGTATGAGCCTATAAACCTGAGAATTTGATCTCTTAAAAGAAACCTGGGCATTAACAGATAAATGGTGAGATAGGATGCGCCCATGCGCAATGGCATTAGTACCAGCTCCAGTCCGAAAGAGCGATGATAATTTCCGTCATTGGCCCAGAGCAAACTGAAACAGATGTAATACAAAACCCAGAATACTACATGGGTGAGTATTCGTGATTGAAATAAATATAAGGAAGATTGTTTTTCCCTGATCATGATATCAATGTCGTTCGCATAAAAACCAGCTCCAAAGGCATAATATAGTCATCCCACTGCTCTCAGGTCCGTAGTTTCAATAAAAAAACTTCATGTATATGCGATCTATCAATTTACTATTTATTTTGATTTCATTTTCCACATTTGCTCAGGAACTGACCCGTAGGGCCTCCTGGGATGCCAGTTTGAAATTATTAAATGATCAACCCGGACTGAAAGTCGAAGCTATTGAAAAGAATAGCCCAATGGCAAAAGCTGGTGTTCAGGTGGGTGACATTATTCTGAAGGTAAACCACCAATTGATAAACTCTGACGAAACCTGGACAGAGGCCTTTTATGGTTTGAGAGGGAATTCGGCAACTGAATTATTGGTGAAAAGAGGCGTGAATGTTTTCTCAGCAAAAGTTACTTTCAATGAAATTCCTTTGGAGAAGCATCCCAATCTGGAAACTTACTATGAGTCGTTGATGAGCGACTATGGCATCAGGCAAAGGGTAATCATTACCAGGCCCAAGAACGTTTCGGGAAAACAACCAGCAATCATATTGATCCAGGGGCTTAGCTGCAGTACAATAGAACTATATCCGGGAAGAGATAACAACTGGGCAAGACAAATCAAAGATCTGGTGGAGCAGTCTGGAATGGTGGTGATGCGGATTGAGAAACCAGGAGTAGGGGATAGTGAAGGAGATTGTTCAAAGACTGATTTTTATACTGAATTAAATGGCTACAAAAATGCCATTCAGTACCTGAAGCAAAAGGATTTTGTAGATTCGACCCGAATCGTAGTTTATGGCTCAAGCATGGGTAGTGCACTGGCTCCATACCTGGCCAATGAATTCAACCTCGCTGGTGTCATTAGTGATGGCACATTTTTCAAAACCTGGTTTGAACACATGCTGGAAATAGAGCGAAGAATCCGTAAAATGAGTGGTGACGATGAATCTACCATTGTTAAAAAAATGAATGAAGGTTTTATACCACTTTACTATGGCATGTTGATCGAACAAAAATCTTATCAGGAGATCATTGCAGAGAACCCTGCATTGAAAGATTACAATTATCACTCCCCGGAACACATGTATGGCAGACCTGTCGAATATTACCAGCAAGTCCAAAAATTTGACCTGGGAGGGGAGTGGGAAAAGCTCAGGGCTCCATTAAGGATCATGTATGGAAGCAATGACTGGATCATGTCTGAATATGACAATCATATGATCATGGATGTATTGGACCGAGCTGGCCATGAAGATCACCAATTATTGATCTATCCGGGTCTGGACCACTGGAATACTATCCATCAATCACCGGATGATTCATACCATAGGAACCCAGGTGTTTGGGATCCAAAGGTTCCCCAAACCATTATTGATTGGGCAAAGGAAATGGTGGATTGAGGGTCTTGGGATTGGATCTTGAATTTAGAGTTTTGAGTTTAGGGTTTAGAATCACTGACCGTTGTCCCTCCCTGTTACAGATGGGGAAGGTCAATATTTAGGTTCAGGATTCTAGATCAACTTTTCCTTGATTTATTTAGATCAAATTATTAACTTTGAAATACAAAGTACTTTTAAAATCATAATAAAAAAAGTTCTATGAATAATTCAGCAATGATCTCTTCGAATAAAAGATTGATAGGAATATTAATTTTTGTGGCAATCATATTACTGGTACCACTTATTGCAATGCAATTCACCAGTGAAGTACAATGGGAGTACAATGATTTCATCACTATGGGCGTATTACTTTTATTTACCGGCCTTTCCTGTGAGTTGATTATGAGGAAAGTCAGACAGTTAAAATATCGTCTCCTCCTGATTCTTGGAGTGCTTACAATGTTTTTTGTAATCTGGGTAGAGTTGGCAGTTGGTGTTTTCGGAACTCCATTTGCAGGTTCATAAAGTTTTGAACAGGGTCTTGAATTGTAAATATTGAGACCAATTTCAAGATCCTGTCCAAATGAAAGGTTGTCTTACCAATCTTAGTTATCCAAATGAATTTCCTGTTTCTTTATAAACCGCCAGTTAAACCCAAGGTTTATTAACAGGTCTGCAAAAGCTGCATCTCCATGTCGACCATTTTGCTTGTCAGAAAAGTTTTTGGTTCGGTTCCGTTCTATCGCAATGGGTACGCTTAGGGTCATTGAAGAATTCCTTATGACATAATTAATCCCCGGTTCAGCGGAAATTACATATCCTGGCCTTCTAAACCCTTCATCACCCCCTATTAAATCACTTCCAGGAATTCCCTCCATTCTTAGACCACCATACAGACTAAATCCATGGATGAAGGCCATATAATTAGCACCAATTCTGATGGCATACTGATCTGGTACTGAATACGCTCTAATCCTGCCTCTATTTTCAATTTCATACTTTTCCCTGGGGTTGAGCAGGTAATATAAATTGCCATTCAGGTTTAAGCGATCTGTTACAGAATGGTACCCTTGCAGTTCAAAAGTAAACCCAAAGCCACCATCACCAGGCTGTATGGATTGATCAACTTCTGATATGATCACTTCACTTTTATCATTGCCCTGGTTATAAAAACTGTCAGTGAACCTGTAATCTCCTGATGCGAATTTAATTCCAGCTCCAACAGAAAGGTTACCGATTGCAATTTCCGGATCCAGGAGCCAGAAATTTAAGCCAAGTCTCACGTCAGCTAAGCCTGAAGAGAATGTGCTATGTCTTTCTCCCTCCCAAAATTCATTTTCGATCGTTTCAGGGTTATCCAATTTGGGATTTCCACCATGTTCGTACATCGATGATCGTGCATGAAAGACATAAGGAATGACTGCATTAACGTACAGCTGATCAGTAATACCGTAACTGATATTTAAGTCTAAAAATGTCGATTTGTTGATTACCTCGGTTCCTTCTTTAAATCGGTGCTTTTCCTCTGTTTTGCCCCTAAAATGTCTAAATGATTTGAAATATCTGAAGTTTGTACCGATAGTAACTGAGCCCGCGGATGATGCACCTGCACTTAAGTTTGCATTGCAGCCCGATCGTATGGCAACACACCCCTGGGCAAATGTTTTATAGGTCATTGTCATACACCATGCTGCCAATGACATCATTAATAGTCGTTTCACTGTAAATCTTATTAAAGTTGAAAATTACTCCATACATCAATTTCCGGGGAATACCCCTGATAACTGAGATAATGAACTGAATTGAAAAGATTGGATTAGACTAATTCGGGGGGAGGTGTAGCGATTGGTAAGTACCGTGATTGATAGGCTAACGACAAGTATAAATTTGGGAGTAGCCCGGATTGGTAGAAATTTACCTGTGAGATAGGTTCAAGGTAGTAATCTTTAACCAATAAAGTTTTAAGCACATGTTTCTGACTGCTGGGGCCATCTGACCGGCTATTAATTTGGTTGATCCAATCCTTGAAATGATGTTCGACTCGAAGCGTTAGGTAGTCAGGAAGAGTCTTGATGAAAACAGAATCAGCGGTGATCTTTTTGAAGACAATTCTATGAGGTTTGTCCTCAATATTGATCAGGCCATCAGTTGGGAGGAAGTCATATTGAGCGGTGAAATATGCGGAGAGCTGAATTGGATATTTGAAAGTCACTAACCTGGGATCATCGGGACTGAATTTTTGTTGAAGCCAACGATGGGTTGTACGTTGAGTCACCAATTTGACATAGGCCAGGTAACCAAAGTTATGGAACCCAAATATGATCAGAAATATGACTGCTGAGCACTTCTTCATTTTACTACCAACAAGGTAGCCATTCTGTACTAAATTTATCTTTTTTGAAACAAAACCGAACGAAAAAATTGGATGTGATGCAAGATCATTTAAATCCTCTCATCTGCCAGGATTTAGGCTTCACAAATGCTTTGATGCCCTCTTCGCCTAAAGTGCTGCCAATTCCTGAATAACTTCTGCCACTCCAGGGTACATGAGGACTTACCCGATCGCAGCAGTTCCAGTAAACTGTTCCTGAATTCATCGCGGCTCCTATCTCATAAAATTCATCCTTGTTTTCTGTATAAACTGCAGCAGTGAGTCCATACGGCGTATCGAGCATCAAATTAATCGCTTCCTGGTGATCCTGTACTTTCTGAACCCCAATGATAGGACCAAAAGATTCTTCCATCATGACATCCATTTCGTGATTGACGTTGGTTAAGACTGTTGGTTCAAAATAATAACCTTTTCTATCGAGCCGTTTTCCTCCCAAAAGCAGTTGAGCACCTTTGGAAACTGCATCTTTGGTCTGACTGGCAAGAACATCAAGTTGTTGAGGTCTGGTCAGCGGCCCGATGAACACATTTGGGTCAGTGCTGCTTCCAACGGCATATGTCTTCACTTCATTTACAAAATCGTTAATAAATTCATCATATACCTCACGGTGTACATAAATACGCTCTACGGCACAACAACTTTGACCATTATTGTAAAAAGCGCCTTCTGCTGCCGCCTTTGCTACAGCATTGATATCGCTGTTGTGATGCGAAACATAGAGTGGGTCATTTCCTCCAAGTTCCATTTGGCATGGCACCATTTTCTTCGCTACCTGCTCATAAATGTATTGTCCGGTTTTGTAAGAGCCTGTAAAAAAATAGCCATCCAAAGGCAGCTCCAATAATGCTTGTCCAGCTTTACTACCACCAATGATGCACCAAAAAACGTTTTTCGGAATTCCAGCCTGTAGCAATAACTTCTGAATAGCTAATCCGGTTAGGCTACTGTATTCACTGGGTTTGTACAACACCGCATTACCAGCAATCAAGGCAGGAATAAAAACATTAACTCCTACCAGATAGGGATAATTCCAGGCTGATATATTCGCCACCACTCCCAATGGTTCAAAAGTTACTTTCTCCTGGAGGTTGGGTTCATTTACAACGATTCTGGGCGAAAGTATTTTTGCAGAATTTTCAATAAAATACTCAATTCTTCCAGCCGCGCCATTTATTTCATTGACAGATTGGTTGAGCGGTTTGCCCACTTCTGAAGTTAATACACCGGCCAACGAATCAATGTTTTCCAGCAGCAAATTTTTGAAATTGATAATACATTCAATTCTTTTTTCAATAGGCACAGACATCCAGCTTTTTTGCCCATCAGTAAGTTGTTCATAGGCATGGGAAATGCTATCCCTGTTATCTTCTTCCAGTGATTTGATCACTTCTTCTGTCGATGGATTAATTACTTTCATGATCTCCTTTTAGCAAACTGTAAAAAATGGTCATATAACTTTTCTGCGGATAGTAGCTTTTCGTTGTGATTCCAATTGAATTCGGGGTGCCATTGTACACCCATTACTTTTCCCGGTTCATAAGCCTCACAGTCGAAGGCCTCTACCATTCCGTCACTTACCCCACGCGCAACAATATTTAAGCCTTTGCCCAAATCCTTTACTCCCTGATGATGAATTGAATTTACCAATGCTTCAGATTGTTGCTCATTGATGTCATATAGGAATGTATTTTTTTCAACAGCAATGCGGTGGGTATTTTGATCGTAGTTATTGGATTTGTGTAGTGTTGGTGTTTCAAACTGTGTGGGAATATCCTGATATAAAGTGCCGCCAAAGTAGACATTCATCAATTGAAAACCTCGACAAATACCATATACTGGAAGGCCGAACGCTAAAGCGTATTTGATGATGTCTAATTCAATTTCATCACGAATGGCATCTCCTTTCCAGTGGCCAATTGGTTGCTCTCCAAAAGTCTCCGGAGCAATGTCATCTCCCCCCTGAATTACAATCCCATCCATATTTTTAACAAAACTTCTGAGGTCACGGGGTGTTAGACTGGG
Source organism: Cyclobacteriaceae bacterium (assembly GCA_965243755.1). Taxonomy (GTDB): domain Bacteria; phylum Bacteroidota; class Bacteroidia; order Cytophagales; family Cyclobacteriaceae; genus JANSWY01. Next base: position 1,538,948 of record CBDEVW010000003.1, on the reverse strand, counting down.
AATGAGAATAGGGAGCACATCTTCACGATGAAGATAGCGTGCCATATCCTGAACCATATAATTAAGTCTTTTGGGCGCAAAGGACATCCTCGATTGGTCCTCATACATCATACATGGAGTTACACCTATTTTGATCATTTCTACTCCAACACTGCTTTTTTGTAAATCATTTCAAAGTCTTCAAGCATTACGGGTTTTGGGTTATTGGGGTGACAGAAATCAGCAAGTGCCAGTTGTGATAACTTTTCTATGTGCTCACCTTTGACACCCAAATCAGAAAGTTTGGCAGGAATTCCTATTTGTTGATTCAGATGCTTTAATCCCTTCAACACTGCTTCCGGTTCCAGGGTAGGCAATTGCATGGCCCGGGCCAGTTCAGTAAATTTTTGCTCAAACCCGGGAAGGTTAAACTCCATGCCATAGGTGATCATTACTGCGTTAGCCAATCCGTGATGCACATCAAGCAAAGTGGATAAAGGATGAGCGAGCGAGTGTACTATCCCGAGTCCTTTTTGAAAGGCCACTGCTCCCATAAGTGACGCCAGCATCATTTTACTTCTGCTTTCCGGCGTTGGTCGATTGACTGCACTCTCCAGGTTTTCTGCGATCAATTGAATACCTTGTAAAGCAATGCCGTCACACATCGGATGAAATCCCTTTGCCAAATAAGCCTCCATATTATGTGTAAGAGCATCCATACCGGTGGCAGCTGTAACTGCAGGAGGCAGATCGAAAGTCAGTGATGGATCAGCAAATACGATTTTTGCCATTAGCGTTGGATGGAAAAGGATTCTTTTTTTCTTGGATTCATCCTCAGAGATAATGGCAGCCCGGCCCACCTCACTACCTGTGCCGGAAGTTGTAGGAATAGTGATGAAATGTGGGATTTCACCATCAATATATTGATCTCCACCTATCAGGTCATCATAATCGAAAAGATCCCTCCGGTTGTTGATCCTCAGTGCTATTGCCCTGGCTACATCCAGTGCGGCTCCTCCACCTATTCCTACAATGGCATCACAAGATTGTTTCTCAAATACATCTCCACCATCCAGTACATTTTGTTTTACCGGATTCTTGTCAATGTTGTAAAATGTCTCATAGGTAACCCCTGCCTTATCCAGGGAGGAGAGGATATTTTTAAGAAAGTCTAATTCAAATACTGTCGGGTCGGTAACTACCAATGGTTTTGTAAGCTTATTGTTCTTTAAGTAAGCTGATAGTTCCTTCACTGCTCCTATGCCAAATCTGATGACGGTAGGAAAATTGTATTGTACAATCGCTGTATTCATTTGCTATATGATCTCAAAATATCTTTTCATCTCCCAGTCGGTAACCGCTTTGGCATGTTCACGCCATTCCCATTCTCTGGTTTCCACAAAATGACCAACAAATCCCTCCCCAAACAACTCATTGGCTATATCGGAGTTTTTCATTTGAGCAGTAGCTTCAGAAAGATTTGCTGGTAGCTTTCCATAAATAAATTCTTCATAGCCATTTCCGGTAGTTGGTGGCTGCTCCAGTTTCAGTTGATGCCTGATACCATACATTCCGCTGGCCAGACAAGCAGCCATGGCCAGATAAGCATTGGTGTCCGATCCGGGTACTCTTGTCTCCAGTCGTGATGCTCCTGGACTTCCGGGTAAGGCTCTCAGCGCAACCGTCCGGTTATCGATTCCCCAGGTAAGTGTAGTGGGTGCCCAGGCTCCCTCCACCAAACGTTTGTAACTATTGATTGTGGGCGCCATCATAGGCAGAATATGGGGCAGGCAATGTAGCTGACCTGCTATATATTGTTTGAACAAGGCGCTCATTCCGTCTGGATCTTTCTCATCATAAAAAAGATTTTTAGAACCGTCTGACAGGCTTTGATGGACATGGCCGCTGCATCCTGGTAACTCTGCGTGCCACTTTGCCATAAATGACGCCATTAAACCATGTCTACTGGCAATTTCCTTTACGCCTGATTTAAACAAAACCGCCCTGTCTGCGGCTTCCAGGATATCGGAATAAGTGATTGCTGCCTCATACACCCCTGGACCGGTTTCTGTATGGATACCTTCCAGCGGCACATCGAAGCGCCTCAAAAGGTCAAACAAGTCATTGAAGTAATGACTTTGTTGAGAGCTTCTTAGTATGGAATAACCAAACATTCCTGGCGTCATAGGTTCTGGGGCTATATGTTTTTTAGCGGCCCAACTTTCCGGTGTTTCTTCAAAATTGAACCACTCAAACTCCTGGCTAAATAGTGCCTGAAATCCCAGGTCGCTTTCCAATTGATGTTTTACCTGTTTTAGTAATGTTCTGGGACACACGTGCACACTATTTCCATTAACAGATGATCCGGAAAAATCTGCCAGAAAAAAGGGTATGTCATCATCCCAGGGGATGGTTCGGAATGTATCGGTGTCTATAAATGCGTCAGTATCCGGATACCCTGTGTGCCAACCAGAGAAGGAGCCATTATCGTAGGATCGGTCTTCGCTATCCCAACCAAAAACTACATTGCAAAACCCAAAATGCCCCTCCACCACATGACGAAACTTTTCAATGCTTATTACTTTTCCTCTTAAGATGCCATCAATGTCTGTGATCGCCAGCTTTACCTTGGTGGCATTCATTTCATCTAGTTCATGAAGTAATTCGGCTGTTGTCATGAGGTTGGATTTTTTTGGTTTACGATTTTAAAAATGACAAAACTCCCTAGTACAATCGCTCCAAAAATGACTGCTAACCAGGGGTTGTAGAAGCACATGGCCACAAATGCTACTGAAGCGATGACCAAAGCAATCATTGGCATCAGCGGATAAAATGGTACGCTAAAAGGTCTTTCCAGATTGGGTTCTGTTTTTCGAAGTTTAATGATGGCCACCATGGCGATGATATAGAGTGCCAGCGCTCCGAAACACGCTATGGTAATGATCTCACCTGTTTTACCGGTGAGCAGGGCAATGATTCCTATGATCAGATTAAATACGAGGGCTTTGTGAGGTGTCTGAAATTTGGAATGGATGGCTCCCAGTTGTTTTGGAGCACTGCCTGTTTTGCCAAATTCCATAGTCGCCCTTCCTGCCGCCAAAATAATTCCATGAAAGCTGGCAACTAACCCAAATATGCCTACTGTTATCAACAGATGCCACATCCAGCCACTGTCACCAAGCACTGTTTTCAGGGCAAGTGGGAGTGGACTATCGGAGGTCTCACCATTGGCGGCATACACGATGTTTTCCCATCCCCCAACACCAATGGAGGAGAAAAAAGTAAGCCCACAAAGAACAACCAGGGTAAGAATTGCTGAACCAAAGCCTATCAGGATATTTTTCTGGGGGTTTCTGGTTTCCTCTGCAACGTTGGCTACTCCTTCAATCGCCAGAAAAAACCATATCGCGAATGGAATTGCTGCAAACACACCTCCATAGCCATTTGGTAAAGCATTTTTTTTCAGGTTCTCGAATTGAAATTCCGGTAGTGTTGCACCAGCAAAAATGAGCAGTTCTGCTACAGCAACAATGGTCACCATCAATTCAAAGGTAGCTGCAGCTTTTACACCACGTATATTCAGGAGCGTAAAAATCAGGTAGAATACAATGGCAAAAACAAGCACAGGAACATCTGGTATCCACAGGTTGAAATAGGCACCTATGGCAAAGGCTATGGCTGGTGGAGCAAATATAAATTCGATATTTTGTGCCATGCCCCCAATAAATCCCCAATCCTTCCCGAGTGCTCTGGTAGCGTAATCATATACTCCGCCGGCTTTTGGGATGGCACAAGCCAATTCAGTATAACTAAAGGTGAAACAGACATACATGAGTATGATAAAACCCGTAGCAATGGCGAGTCCCAGTGTCCCACCTTCGGGAAGTCCCAGATTCCAACCAAAATACATACCTGATATAACGTAACCTACTCCCAGTCCCCATAACATGACAGGTCCCAGTGTGCGTTTCAGTTCAGGTTGTTCTGTGTTTTTACTCATGCAAGGTTAGGCTAAAGTCCAACTAATATACTTCGTGGAGTTTTATTGATTCTCCACAGTACCGTTAGTTTACAATTTAATAACATACACTGTAATTCTACTAGTAAGATGAGAATTACATTTTTTGACAATTTTCAGTGCAGGTTTTATGATGTAACAGTTAAATTGGGCATCCTATGAAGAAGTATTGCTTAGTCGCAGTTTGTTTACTGCCATTCATCGCCCTGGCTCAATCCGGAAAAGTTATTGAGGAATTGTCATTGAAAAGTGAGATTTTAAAAATGGACCGTAAATATGCGGTTTATCTTCCTCCGGATTATGAGACTTCACAGCGAAGCTACCCGGTCCTTTATTTACTTCATGGTGCCACTGATGACCAAACGGGATGGATTCAGTTTGGCGAAGTATTAAGGATAACTGATGAAGCCATCAAGAACGGGACAGCTACCCCAATGGTCATTATCATGCCAGATGCCGATACCAAATATATGGGCTATAGCAATCACCCTGATGGTAACTGGAACTATGAAGATTTCTTTTTTGAAGAGCTGATGCCGCATGTAGAAAAGAAATACAGGATCAAAACTGAAAAACGCTATCGGGCCGTGGCAGGATTGAGTATGGGAGGTGGTGGAACTTTCGCCTTTGCGCTTCACAGACCAGACTTGTTTCAATCGGCATGTCCATTAAGTGCCAGCACTGGTCCCATAAGAATGGAAGATGTGGCACAGTACCTTGAGTGGAGAGGGATAAAAAATCCTACTGATGCGCATAAAAAGAAATATTTTGAAAACTATAGTGTCACTGAGTTGGTGAAATCAATAGATGCTGAAAAGATCCGATCGGTACGGTGGTACATTGATTGTGGCGATGACGACTTTTTGTATGAAGGCAATTCACTTGTTCATATTACGCTAAGAAAAAGGAATATCCCACATGAATTCAGAATACGGGATGGTGGACATACCTGGACCTATTGGAGAGCTTCTCTGCCAGAGGTGCTCAAATTTATTTCGGATGGTTTTCATCAGTATTGATCCCCTTTCATTGCCGTAATTTCTTCGATTTGGTTCAAATTTGGCTATTTTCGTCCGATGTGTATATAATTTGATAGAGGCCATCCGGACCTTTATCCCCGCTGATGGGGTATTCATCGAGTACTCCCTGATATAGTCTTTATTGGCTTGGTATTGACCTATCTTTACAATGTAATCAATACAACTAGCTATGAAGATTAGAATATATATAACCACCCTGATTTTAACTTTCGCATGTTTAACACCACTTTCCTCTGAAGCTGCAACAAGCTTTTCCGGAGGTAATGACAAGAGCTGTAGATCGATCAGTAAGGCTCGTAAAAAGGCAATCAAGAAAAAGAGAAAGCAGGCTAAGAAATTTTCCAAGAAGAAATCAGTCGGCACATACATCTAATATTAGAAATTACATAGAGTAGCAGGGAAGTTGGAAATCCGACTTCCCTTTTTTTGTATTCATATCACAAATCTGGTTGTTCTAAGGGGAAATAATCATTCATCTTTCAGTACTTCCACCGGATTGGTTTTCCCTAACCTGATCAAATGAAAGAGGGTGAAAATGAATGCCATTCCCAATGTAATAACCATCGTGACTAAGGGGACAATCCAACTGAGGTCCACCTGGCGAATGAACTGATTAAGCCATTGCTGTCCTAAGTAAATGAATAGAGGAATTGCCAGTAAGTTTCCCAGAAGTACTAGCCTGGCAAAGTCACTGTACACAAGCCGTATGATACCTGATACCGAGGAACCGAGCACTTTTCTTATCCCCATTTCTTTTTTTCTTTTCTCCGCTGTGAAGTAGGCCAAACCCAACAACCCCAAAAATGAAATGGCTATGGTGAGGCAGGCAAAGGCATTGAATAGTGTATTAAATTGTGCTTCCTGTTGATGTCTCTTTTGTAACATGGCGTCAAGTGGATACCAGTTGAAGGGAACGTTTTCAAATGTTTGTTGGAACAGTTGCTCTGCTTTTGCAATGAAATCACTAGTTTGAGTAGGGTTTATTCTTACTGACAAGTATTTCAATTCCTGACTAATGAGTAGATATACGGTTGGTTTGACATTTTCCCGAATAGATTCCTGGTAATAGTTATCTACAACACCAATTACTCTTAGCGTATCCAATCCCGCAAATCTTATCCTTTCATTTAAAATGCTTTCAGGGTCACTGAAACCATATAAACTCATTGCTGCCTTGTTGATCACTACACTGAGTGAATCAGAAGGTCCAATAAAGTTTCTACCCGCCAGGAAAGGGGCGTCAAGGAAATCCAGATAGTCATGACCAACCGTCATTTTGTAAACTATTTTTCGATCGAAAGGCTTGCTGTTGAGTGTAGCAGAACTACCTCTCCACCCAACTTGCTTTCCAGGAATATCAGAGGAAAATGCTACTTCCTTAACACCATTGATGTTGAGGAATGACTGTTTTAAGAAGTTCAGGTCATTAATAAACTGTTGTTCATTATCCTGCATTTGGGGTGACTCAATGATCAATGTTTGTTCAGTGTTGATGCCTGTTTCAAGGTTATTGATAAACTGAAGTTGACGATAGACCAGGATGGTTCCTGCTATCATAAACCCGGCAACCATGAATTGAAATACGACAAGTCCTTTCCTTAATTTACCCCCGGATGTAACACCAGAGCTTCCCTTTAGTGCTTTTAGTATTTTGAAATTTGCAATAAATACTGATGGGTATGTTCCGGAGATCAACGAACTGAAAAGCCAAAAGACAGGTAATATCAGCAATAGTTTCGGGCTTACCATCTGATGTGGTAAATCAATATCAATAAATAAAGGTACACTTTGACCGATTAGCCATAAAAAAATCAGTCCTATTACAATACCCAGCAGGTTTACAAATCCGGATTCGATCAGATACTGGAAGATCAGGGATTTTTTGGATGAACCAAGGGTTTTTCTGATGGCTACTTCCTTTCCACGTTCAATGGCTTTTGCAGTGTAAAGATTGAGGTAGTTGATCCAGGCAATGATCATTATAAAAGTGCCCAGTAGTAGAAGAAAGCGGATGGTAGTAAAATCACCGTTGGTTGAGATTTCCTGATTTATATTCGATTTGAGGTGGATGTCTGTCACTGGTATCAAGTCGAAATCAATTCTGTTACTTCCTAACCTTTCTCCACCATGTTTATCAATAAAAGCTACAAAAGCTTCATCAAGGGCTTTCAGATCTGTATCAGGTCTTAGCTGAAGGTAAGTGACATAATCAAACCACAGCCAGTTTCGGTCATGTTCATAGCCCAGATCAGCCCAGAGTGAGTTGAAGGAAAAGTAAATGGAAGCATTCAGATGAGAGGGAGCAGAAGTCTCAAATACGCCAGTCACCTCGTATGACTGATCCCCATTGTTGGTTTTAAGTTTAAATGATTTACCAACACATTCCTGTGTGCCAAAGTGCTGCATGGCCACATCTGACGAAATGATAGCTGTGTATGGATGATTTAATGCGGTGTTAGGGTCACCATGCAACAGGGGTATATCAAACATTTGCAACAATGCCGGGTCAGCAAACAGCAGACCTTCTCGCTGAATGGGATCATTTTCAACAAAAGTCACAGCGGTACCCCAGACTTTGGAAACACGGGCGGAGTTCATAACCTGATCAAATTCTTCCCTGAGAGCAGGTCCAACCCTTGGAAAAGTTGCTGCTCCTATGTAGTTGTCCTGGTTTTCCTGTTTAATGATATGATTAACACGATACAGATGTTCATAATTTTCGTGGTGTCGATCATAGGACAGGTGATGTCCCGCATAGCTAAAAATAAACAGACATGCCGCAATTCCTGTAGCCAGTCCGAAAATATTGAGAACATAGATTAATGGTCTGGAGCGCATGCTTCTCCAGGTTACTATAATTGAGTTTTTGATCATTGTTTTGCCTTTTAATTGCTCAGAGATAGACCATTTGTAAGGTAAATTCTACCGTATTAATTAATCTGTCAGTGTTTTTTCTAAAATGATTGGTATTTTGGAGATGGGAGAAGTACTATGATAAAACTTGAACTGATATGGCTGATCATTTGTGGTTCAGGAGTGATGCAGAGTCTCTTTCTTGGTGTGTTTTTGCTATTTGCAAAAGGGGAGCGGGAGGTCAATAAATGGCTGGGTTTGTTAATGCTGGCGATTTCCCTGCGGTTGCTCAAGTCTATGGGCTGGTACTTTTGGGGTATTGAAAGTCAGTTGTTTCTTAATCTGGGTTTTGCAGCACATGCATTTATAGGACCATTGCTGTTTATTTATGTACAGAAGAAATTGAGTGTTGGCCACTTTTCAAATCACTATCTATGGGCAATATTGGCTCCTGGTATTTTAGTATTGTTGGCCGTGCCCTGGGTTAGCCTGGAAAACTTTTGGTACATTGGCGGATATCATGCCCTGTTGTATGAAACCATCCTGTTTCTAATTTGGAGTGGATATTACCTGCTGAGGGGAAAAAGTAATAAACATTTCAATTGGGTCAGAAACCTGTATTTCCTGGTCGTAATATTCGGTTTGGCTTATTTCACCAATTATATCCTTGGTATTAATAGCTACATCACAGGACCGATTGCCTATTCTTTACTCATTTATGTGATCAGTTACATGATCTTTAGCCAGACTGATTTGATCAGCAGCAAGGCGAGGTATCGCAATTTATCACTTTCAGCGCATCAGATGCAGCGCTATCAAGAGACAATAGAATCTGTTATGCAAACAGAAAAGCCCTATTTAAATCGTGATTTCAATCAAACTCAGTTATCTCAACTGACAGGGATTCCTAAACATACTTTGAGTAAAGTTTTATCAGAACAAATCGGAATTAAGTTTGCTGATTATGTCAATGGCTATCGAATTGAATTTGCGCGAGATGCCCTGGGAAATGAGTCAAAGAAGCATTTGAAAATAGCGGGTATTGCTTTTGAAAGTGGCTTCAATTCACTTTCTTCATTCAATGCGGCCTTCAAAAAAAATGTAGGGATTACTCCATCCCGGTTTCGGGAAAAATCAGGGGTTTATTCAAATCCGAACCAATGAATACCTTCTTCAACAGAATCCACATATTTAAAATCAAAAGTATAAGAGTCCACTTCCTCGATGGTTTGAATGGTGCTTAATTCCTGAATCAGTTCGGTTGGTTTTATGAAGGCACATTTTTGTACTCTGCCATCCTCACATGCTTTGGAAAATGTACGGGCCACCCAGCGTTGTTCTTCCACCGAATACACATATGTTCGCTCTTTGTCATTGATCAAAAGAAACTTCGGTTGCAAAGTTCTGATCAGTTCCATCAGTTTCAATACTGCCTGCCGACCAATTTCTGACGGTACTTTTATTGATTCTTTTTTACCCTTAACCAACATGAAGGACCGGGTGTGGTCCCAATGTATACTGAGGTTATCATTGTCAACTAGCTCTTCCATGCTGGTATTTTTGGGTTTGTAGGGTAGGAAGGAAGATTAGCTTATAATTTAACAAATATTTAGCTAGTTTGTTCAATTCAATCGCTATGCAGTGTATCTAATCAACTTGATTAATTATTTTCATCCAAAGTATAGGTTAGTTGTGTTGATTGTCCGTAATATTTCATGATGTCTGAAAAAACTTACCAAATAAGAGAAGCGTTCCCTGAAGAGTATCAGGAGATTGGGGATTTGATGGTACAGGTATATTCCTCCCTGCCAGGCTTTTTGACAATCGATGAAGCGCCATCATATTATGAAAAACTCCAAAACATTGGTGACCTTACCCAAAACCCGGCGATCAAATTGTTGGTAGCAGTCTCCAATGAAAATGAAATTGGTGGTGCAGTGGTCTATTTCAGCGACATGAAACATTATGGTTCTGCAGGTAAAGCACCTCAAATAAAGCACTCTGCTGGTTTTCGTTTTCTCGCCGTTGATGCAAATTCGAGAGGGCATGGGCTTGGCAGAAAACTCACAAACTACTGTATTGAACGAGCCAGAAAGGAAGGATGTATTCAGGTAGTGATCCATTCTACGGCTGCCATGCAGGTAGCTATGGATATGTATCAACGCATGGGCTTCAAAAGATTCCAGGAGATTGATTTTGTTAAAGGAGAATTAAAGGTATTCGGATTTAAATATGAATTGTAAAATATGATCATTCCAGAAGTTTCCAAAATAGTCATGTTTGCTACAGTGGCATTTACCCTGATCGTAGTTCCGGGTCCGGCAGTATTATTCATCACTGCTAAGAGCATAGAAAATGGGAAGAAGTCCGGGTTTATTTCAGTATTGGGGATTGGAGCAGGAGCAATGGTCCATGTGTGCTTTGCTGCGTTTGGTTTGTCTGCCATTTTATTGGCTTCCGCCACTGCATTCTCAATTATTAAGTACCTGGGAGCGGTATATTTAATCTACCTGGGCATTCAGAAATTCATTTTAAAACCATCAGATACTCTTAAAAAAGAACCAACAACTTCGGGTAAAAAACAACTGTCAGTCTTTTATGAGGGTATCATCGTGAATGTACTCAATCCAAAAACAGCAATTTTCTTTTTTGCTTTATTGCCTCAGTTTGTTAGTGTGGAATTGGGAGGAACTTCTTCGCAGATCATATTTCTTGGTTTGTTGTTTGTCAGTATTGCGATATTAAGCGATTCTTTATATGTCATAATAGCGGATAAGGCCTATGCCTACCTTCGTAATAAAAGCATTTTCATCAGGTTCCATCAATATTTTATTGGTACCATTTACATTTTGCTGGGGCTATTGACCATTGGGGTTCAAAACCCAAATAATTCTAACAAATAATGGCCTATTCGCTTCTTAAGCCATCTACTGGATTAGCTCTTGCTGCTTTAATGACTTGTGTGGACACTGTTGCCAGACCAAAGGCAATCACGATGATGGTGGGGACGGCATAATATATCCAATTATGAGGCATTTGATAGGCAAATTCTGCCAGCCAATCCACAATAACGAAATCTGCTACAGGAATTGCAATAACAGCTGCCACAAGCATTAGTTTCAGGTATCCTTTGGAAAAAGCAATCAACACATTGCCTACGGATGCGCCCAGCGTCTTTCGGATGCTGATCTCCTTGGCTTTTTGGGAAACTGTGAAGGCCGATAAACCAACCAGTCCAAGCAAGGAGATAAAAATACAAATGTAAGAGAGGGTTGATAGTAACTGATGTCGAATTTGATCTGCTTTGTACTGTTTGTCGAATTCCGTATCCAAAAACCAGTATTCAAATGGATGTTTCGGATCAAACTTGCGAACGACTGATTTGATGTAATCAATTGTTTGTGACATCTCCATCCCATTCATTCTCACATGCAAAGTGCCTCCTTCATTTCCCGATGGAAGAATGAAGAGCGGGCCAATTTTGTTATGCAACGACTCAAAGTTAAAATCCTTCACTACACCTACTACGGGCAAGTCCTTTTTGCCGTGAAAGAATCGGACTACCTGTTCGGTGGCGTCATCACCCCAACCAAGTGCTTTGGCGCCAGATTCATTGACCAAAAAAGCTTTGTTATCATGACCATAAGGTTCATTTATCCCACTGCCCTGAATGATTTCGAATCCAATAGTTTTAAGATAATCTTTACCAGCATAGATGGTAAACATACTCTTTTGCACCATATCGTCACCATTTTGCACCAGAAATACCTGACCACCAACATCCACTCCGGGAACACCATAAGCTGTTGCACTTGAAAGAATATTGGGGTGCCGATTCAGTTCTGTTTTGATGGATTCAATTTTCTGTGTCATTTCTTCGCTTCGGATTTTCACCAGAAGTACATTATTTTGGTCGAATCCCAGGTCAACTTTTCGCATGTAATCTATTTGCCTGTCCATGAGTACAGTAATCACAATCACAAAGATGGAAATGGCAAACTGAAGAACGATCAGGACTTTCCTTAATAAGATACCCTTGCTCTGGCCGATAAAAGATCCTTTCAAGGCAGTCACCACGGGAACTGCCGGAATGTAAAGTGCAGGATAAACCCCGGAGACCAGGCCAACAATTAAAGTAATCAACAACAGGCCAATCACCAGGATTGGGTTGTCAAAGAACGAAAGACTCAATTCTTTGTCTATCCACTCATTAAATGGCGTCAGATAAAGCACAACATAGCACAACGCCACTGACAGGACCATGGCAATTATAGCAATCACCAGCGCCTCAGTAAGTACCGACCAAAATAGCCGGCCCCTGGTAAACCCTAACACTTTCCTGATTCCCATTTCTCCGGCACGGTATACAGATCGGGCAGTTGCAAGGTTCATGTAATTGATGCAGGCCAGTAGGATGAGAAATAGCCCAATCGTAGTGAAAGTGTAAACATAATTCATGTTTCCCGTTGGCAGGTCTTCTGACAGGCCTCCGATAAAATGAACCTTTTCCAGAGGCTGTAAATGGACCGAGACAGAACCCTGAATTCGGTCAGCAAATGGCCTGAAATACCTTTCAAAAATGGTCTCGAATTTTTCTTCGAATAAACTGGGATTGTAGTTCTGGGGCATCAGCAAATAGGTATACAGATCAGGGTTCCAATAGGCTTCAGATACCCTCATGGGGTCCTCACTTTCTGTCAATCCCCTTTTGTCAAAATGGGAAAGCACCATATCATACCTGAGGTGACTGTTGTCAGGAAGATCGGAAATAACAGCTGTAACGGTTCTTTTATCGTCATTGCCTATCTGAATGACCTGCCCTACTGCTGGTTCTTTCCCAAAATATTTGTTGGCGATCGACGCAGTAAGCACCACTTTCCCAGGACCAGATAGACAACCATCCATGTTTCCCTGTAAAATGTCATGAGTAAATACCGAGAGCAAGGAAGAGTCGGCCTTTACGATATAGTCCTCATAGTATCTGCCAGGGTTCTCTTGATCAAGATAGGTGGACACCATTGTATTGCTATATGGGTCAATCCTTACGTAATTGATTACTTCAGGAAATTCTTGTTTCAACACAGGTGCTATTTCTCTGGCAGTCACCGCGGTATTAAAGTCTACCCCCTGGGCTTTGAGGTGCACTGTCAGCCTGAAGATTTGGTCTCCTTTTTCATGGTGACTGTCGTAGGTGACTTCATGTTGCAGGTACAGCAACAGAAGAATTCCAACTGAGATGCCCAGCGTAAGCCCCAGAATGTTGAGCAAGGAATAAACTTTTTCTTTCCAAAAGATTCGAAGAGCAAAAATGATATGGCTTTTGAGCATTGTCCTATTAATTATTTCTTGAGTTGATCGAAAATAGAGCTATCTCTGGAGGTGCTGTAATTTATGCAGGAAGTGAACATTATTTTGCAGTAAGAGGTAATCAGGACAATGCTTTCATTAGCTCTGCTTTGTAATTTCTACTGACCTTCAAATATTGACCATCTTTCAAAAGGACATGATCCGCACCATCTTTAAGTTTACCAAACTCTGTAATTTTATTGGTATTGACAATATGAGATTTGTGTATCCTCACAAAGAATTGGGGCAACATTTTCTCCATCTGTTTCATGGATTCTCTTATCAGGATCATCTGTTTGCCAAAGTATACTTTTACATAATAGTCATAAGCTTCAAGATGGGTTATCTCGTCAGAATCTACCTGGTGGATTTTGCCCCCGGATTTGAAGGTGATCATGTTTGATGGTGTAGCAGCTCCATGGATCAGCTGCGCATTGGTCCCTGTTCTTTCCGTGGTTTTGTCAATAAGCGTTTGTAGAGGATCCCCGGAATTGATTTGGTTTGATTGGATGAGACTGATGGCTTTTTTGGTCGCTTGCTCAAATCGCTCATCGCTGAAAGGCTTGAGGAGGTAATCAACGGCACTTATTTCAAATGCTTTGATTGCATATTGGTCATGGGCCGTAGTGAAAATGACATGAGGTCGTGGTTTGGGTAATGAAGCAATTACTTCAAATCCATTCACTCCCGGCATCTGTATATCCAGAAACACCAAATGAGGCTTTTTTTCAGAAATGGTTTCTATGGCTTTAAGACCATTGGAGCAGCTCCCGATAAGGTCCAGTTCCGGGATTTCTTCAATCAACGCCTGTAGTCCCAATCTGGCTGGCAGCTCATCATCCACTATGATACAACTGATTTTCATCCGGATTGAGGTATGGTTATTTTTAGGTTCAATCCACCTGAAAGCATTTCCTGCTGAAACAAAAAGCGGTTACCATAGATTCTTCTTAATCTATGGATTGTATTTTCCAGGCCAATTCCTCTTTTGGTAATCAATGCTGTTTTATTTACACCTGCCACAACTGAATTATAGATTGAAATGTTTAAGTGCTCACTACTGGGCTGCAAAGATAAGTGGATTTCCTGCTCAGCTACATTGTCCAGCATTCCGTGTTTAAACGCATTTTCAACCAGAGGCTGCAATAACATGCGCGGAATTTTGGCATTGTCCGGTAATTGTTGAATGTCCATATTCACCTTTACATGATCTCCAAACCTTAAGGATTCTATTTGCAGGTATTTACTTAACAATTGTACTTCTTCCTGTACAGGGATCAACTGATCCGGAGCTTTGTGCAGGACTGTTCGTAATAACTCATTGAGATTCACAATCATCTCTATTGATTTTTTATAAGCACCAGTTCGGATCATCATGACTACACTGTTCATCGCATTGTACAGAAAGTGGGGGTTTAACTGGAATTGCATTTTTTCTACTTCCAATTGTTCAACTTTGGTTTCCAGGAACGCTGTTTTTCTGAGCGATTCCAGGTACATATGTTTGGTACGAAACAGCCATATCAATACCATATAACCAACATACATGAACAGGCCTTCCACTATCCTGTATCCAGTCTTCACCCAATGAGACAATATTGTAGAAAACTTCAGGTGTTCATCAAATCTGAAGAAACGCTCAAGAATCAATACAAGGATGTCTGAAAACACCATGACCGCCAGACTAAAAATGATTCCCAGACCAAGGAAGCGAAGGATTTGATGAAAAGAAAATTGATTGAAAAATGGGGAATATTGAATCAACAGGGTACTGAACAGTGCAACGGAAGCAAAAAAGCCCCCTGGCCAGTAAATAAAATTAACATACTGATCAGTGACAACACTCCTAAACAGCAGGTACAGACCAAGCAGTATAAGGCTTGCAAGGTTTATGTTGATCAGTTGTTTTTTCCACAATTGCATTACCAGGTGAATATAGGAGGTTCTGATAAATGTTTACCGGTTACTGGTGAGAGATTCCATTCGAATTTTAAAGCAATGCATACGAATAATCAAACAAACAGATCGCATGATAGATAACGGTGTGGTTATTTCATAGCTCACCTGATATTTGATCAACCATGGTGTGCAAAAGGTGCATAACATGTCCACAACCCGGGAAGCTGGATTGGTTAATACTAATTAATCGAATAACCACTTTAACAAAGTAAAAACAATGAAAAAATTAATCACAACTTATCTATCCATGAGTTTAATGATCATGGCATTCTTTTCTTGTATGGATGAAGAAAAATCGGTTACTACACCGGAACTTCAAACAAAAGCACAATCAGAAGCGGCATCTTACCAGATTGGTCAGAAGCACAATGAATTGGCAGATATCATCATCAATCACTGGTCGATAGAAGAAACTGATCCTGAAAGTATAAAGAACGAAATTGACCGGATATTACAAACAGAAACCGGAGAATTTTGTGCCCGATATGGCATCAGTCAAAAGGCCTTCAACAATCAAATTGATCCCGAACAAACGTACGAAACGATCAAAGATGATATTATCCGTGCTACTTACTGGGAAGGATTAGGTGCGTCAGAGGTGCTTGCTGAGAAAATGGTGTTGTTTGTTGAGACGTTTGGTGACGCAGATGGCTCAGAAGAAGTATCTGATTTACAGGCGGCCATCATCGACCACAAGAATCATCATGCATCTGATCTTTCAGGAACTGAGTTAGATATTTACTTACAAAGTATGGATGTTGCCATTCATTCTGTAGAATTCTGGTATCCGGTAGATCAGGGAGGTATGGGAAGATATGATCAGTTTGGTGGTGGTGCTACTGCCGGGAGACTAGAAGCATGGCCAGGCTTTGGAAAGATATTCACGGCAGATGTTGTGGGGGTTGCTCAGGGTGCAATTGGAGCAGTGGTAGCAACTGAAGGAGCTGCTGCTGCACCTAACCCAGCTTTTGGAGGTCTTCCTACTGCAAGTGTTGTTGGGTTGGTGATGGGAGTGGGATCATCCATCAAAAAGGCCATTTAAATAATTGAATTCAATAAAAATTATAATAGAATGACAAAGTATATATTAGGCATATTGAGTATATTTTTCCTTGCGTGCCAGGAAACAGAGATTATCCCGGAAGTTCCTCAAAGTGCAGGGGCGAGTAACAAATACATGTATTCAGATGAATTTAATGCTGCTGGTATCGCTCATAATGAGTCGCTGCAATATCTACTCGAAAATCTACCATCAACCACGAATGTTGACAACTTTCAGGAGAACACCCTGGCTGTAATTTCGGATCAGTATACAAAAGAGCAATTGGCTCAGTTGTACTGGTTTCAGGACTATGGTTCACCGGTTAGCATGCTGGAAGAGATGAGTACTAATGGCTTGATTAATAATCAATTATATCAGTTGGCAGTAGAAGTATTTGATGCACTGGACCAATTTGAAGAGGGGGATTCCATGGATGCTTTTATTGAGGAGCGTTTGGCAAGCGTACCCAGGTTATCTCCTGAGGATCATGAGAAGTATATGAATTTCTTATCGGTACTGAAGCATTCATACCACTTCTGGGACCCAAATGGATTGAATGGCGCATCTTTCTTTGGAAACAGTGGAGGAAGAGTTCAGTTCTATGATTGGATCAAGCGATTAATTGCAATTGCTGAGGCAGATGCGGTGACCACCATGATTGATCTCGGTGGTGGAGGAGAAATGCCATATACTACATTTGACTATGTGCAATCAGGCTATTTCCACTTCTGGGGGATGTAGGCATTAGATATTGAAAAATGAAAGCCTCACATGGATGTGAGGCTTTCTGCATTTATCCTATTTTAAAACAGGCGTCACCACAAAGCTTCTGAATTCCACAGGTTCATGGTCACCCTGGATCATAAAAGGGCCTGGTTCTGACTCCCGGCTGTTGAGCGCGCCACCTGTAATTCCGGGAATAATCTGGTTTTCAAGGATTGTAATGCCATTCGCCACGATCGTAATTCTTCTTCCAATTAAAGTGATGTCCATGGTTTGCCACTCACCCGGAGCATTTGCAGCGTTATAATTTGGGGGCAGGAAGCCATAGATGGCTCCAAATTGCAGGTCATTGATTGGCTTTTCCTGGCTGTCAAATATCTGGGCCTCATATCTTCCTCTCAAGTAGATGCCACTATTGCCGTTCTCCGGAAATCGAAATTCAGCATGTAACTTAAAATCGAAAAATTCCTGTTCTGAGATCAGGTTGGCACCACTGGATGGGCTTGTCAGTATGCCATTTTTTACGGTCCATTGGTTGTTGTCACGATCGGCCTTCCATCCAGACAGGTCCTTGCCATTAAACAATTCGATGGGTTCACTCCATTTTGGATTAGGTATGTCTTTCAGTTCTGGAGCTCTGGTGCCGGTCCACTGGTAAGTATTACCATCTGGATATTTCAACTGTCCCTTCAGCAATCCATTCTCCACTGTGCCCGAAAATACCATGTCACCATCACCACGTTCCCATTGTTTGGGGATTGTGAAATTGAAGTTCCCATCGTTGTATTTAATTTCAGCAACAGGTCTGGCACTACCAAATGCGTAGACAAATCGACCAACCAGCGTTTCGAAACCAGATTTTCTTACTTCCAGCCATGATGGGCTAAGTTTTCCATCTATGCTCACCTCAAGGTCCCATTGACCGACTAATGGATGTTGCTCCTGGCCAATAACGTATAAGGATATGATTAGCATGGCAACCATGCAAAATGCAGTTTTCTTCATCTTCTACGATTTTTGATTGTCTAATATAAGTAGTGGAGCTCTTGAATGCTGGAAACAACCAAATTTTAAGGTACACTTTTTTGTACGGTCAAATTATTATTGGCTTCAGCTACTTGCCACCTAAGATTACATATAGGGTATAGATTATTCCTGGCAGGTATCCAAGTATGGTTAGCAACAAAGAGAGCCAAAACCTGGCGGAAAGTTCCCCTTCATATACAAGCATGCCTACCGGTGGTAGAATCACCGCCAGAATGATTAGCAAGATAAAAGCTGCGTCATCCTGAGTGGTGTTCTTATCCTTCATTTGTTTAATGGCCTCCTTAAAGGTGGATTTTAATGCCTTTTTTTCTTCAGGGCTCATCGATTTAAGACTTCTTCTGACTTCCTGAAGAATTTGTTTTTCAGTTTCGTTTGAGGCCGCTTTCTCTTCAGGTTTTATTTTAGAAATTACCAGGGGTTGGACAGTTTCATTGGGAATGGTAATTGGCTTCTCTTCCAACGAAGCAAGCACCGGAGTTCGTTCTATTTCAGTAGCTGTCGACTCATTTGATGGGTAGTTATTGAGTATTCGGTTTGATGGTTTCTGAAAGTTTGCGGTGTATTTTGGTGCACAGTTTTGAAGGAATAAGATAGCAATCAGCATGGCAATAAAACTGGTATATTGATTTTTCATAGCGGGTGATTTTTCTTATTAAGATACACCAGATTTGAAACTTAAGCAATGTGCCGGGAATTTAGCTTACACCTTTTCCAGGGGTGTAGGTTCGGGTATTTTGAAATTGACCGTAGTACCTTGCCCCACCTTAGATTCCATCCAGATTTCCCCATTGTGGGAGGTAATGATTTTTTTGCATTGAGCCAAACCTATGCCTAAACCATTAATTTTACTGGACCCATTGGTTCTTCCATACATTTCGAAAACCTTTTCCAGGTCATTGCTTTTTATGCCAATTCCATTGTCCTTCAAAGTAAATTTCCATTCTCCATCTTCGTAATCTCCCATGATATTAATTATGGGTGGGTGATCTTCCTTTTTGTATTTGACGGAATTGGTGATCAGGTTTTGGAATACCTCTCTCATTCCTATGCGGCTGGCATATATCTTTGGTAGCTCACGGTAAGATACTTTGGCATTGGTTTTTTTCAATTCATTGGAGAGATCCTTATGTAGATTATCCAATAATTCATTGCAGTCAATCCATTCTCGCTGCATAGATTCAGAGCCAAGTTTTGCATACTCCAATAGGCCACTTATGAGAGATCTCATCCGGTCAGTTGAGCCGTGCATGTAGTCCACCAGTTCTTCTACTGCCTCGTATTCGCCCTCCATGATTCTCTTTTTGATCAGCTCCTGAAAGCCAAGTAGATTGTTGATTGGGTTTTGCAAATCATGAGAAACAATGGATGCAAATTGTTCCAGTTCTTTGTTGATGGTGATTAGGTTGTCTCTGGATTTTATTAGTTCAGTTTCATATGCTTTCCGGTCGGTAATATCAATGAAGCTGCCCATGAACTGATTAGGCTCACCGCCGGATTCAGCGTCGAGCATAAGGTCATGTGACATACACCACATCCAGTCACCATTGGCTTTTTTAAATCTGTACTCTAATGGAAAAGTAGTCCCCGCAGGTGATGATGTTACTTTTGCCATATGCTCCGCTACAATTTGTTGATCATCAGGGTGGAACAGTTCAAAGAACCTTTCCGGTGTAAATGATTTGATATCTTCTAATGTATACCCGGTAAGTTCAGTATACTGTTTGTTGATGTAGACATTATTGCCTTGCTGTACATCATAGATGTAGATACCATTGATCAGATGATCAAAGATTTTCCTTTGTAGCGTAATTCTGTTTAATTCCATACCTCAATAACTTATTCCTTACCAATTGGTTTAAATCCGACCTATGTTCCAAAAAGTAAGTGAGTTCAAGCACTCCGGATTATAAATTTATTGTGCATGCGTTGTGTAAGCGATCTTTAAATTAATGATTTTTAGCCAATTAATTGCTATGAACCTCTTTAAAATGTTATTTCAGCAACATTAAGATTTCGTTATGAAATGGGTTTTTTTCCTTAATATTGGTCTTTAAGTGGTCTGCACTACAAGTCTCTTCTAAAATGAGAGTGGTATTAACCTAACTATTCATCAAACCTAACTTACAGGCAGCAGATTACTTGTAGTTGCTCCATGCTTTTACTAAACCATTGTACCTGATCACCCACTGATTATCCTTTTTGTAAGAATCGTCAACAGCGATGGAGAATTCTGATACCAGACGGTCATTATTGAGGTTAACAAGTTTTACATCTGGGCCTAATTTGAAGTGAAACGTATTTCAAGAAGACAGTAAAATTGCATCCAGAAAGAAGATTATAAAATTTTAATCAGGATATGAAATAGCGCTTTTGAAATGCATTCAGCTCAAGAAAACAAAAATTAGCCACTGTTTGTCAAGCTAGTTATAAACAACCTGGTAATGAGTTGCCTTAAGAATTTTTCAGTGCCTTTTACTTACAAAGAATGATTATGTGAACCTTTAATCAGATCATTGTAATAGCATGGGCTCAATCTAATCATTGCTTCAACCCTTAAGGGTGAGGAGCTCAAATAATGGAAATCAATTTCCTATGAATTCTAAAGGTGCAATCAACACAAAAGCATTGGTTAACTTAATCTTCACTGGAAAAGCATACACTGAAAGATTCATGCCCTGTTTCCCAGGAATTATTACCTATTGACAATTAGAAAATTACGATATATCATAATTTAAATTGGAGAAGGCTTTTTTTAGTTCTGCTTCTGCCGATCTGATTGTACGTGCTCTTAGTAGCTTGAATATGAGCAAGAGTGATAAGAAAAAGAACACAACACATACCAGGGCAATTACTAAGTGTTGAATTTGTTTTTGCTGCTCTCGTTTCTCGAGGTTTGTAAAGTATTGCTGAGTCAATAAATCAATCTGATAACGATTCTGTTCTTTTAGAGAAGCCTCCTTTTGTGACAAATAATTGTCTAATTGCTCATCGTACAAGGATGCGAAATAAATTCCCGATTCACTATTATTCAACCGTAAGGCTGAATTAGACAAATTTCTATACACCGAAAGGTTTTCAAGACTAGTGGGAATATTTCCAATCAGGGCTAATGCCTGCTTAGAGTAGGACATGGATTGATCAAAATTGCCTAAATCATAATAGTATTCACTAAGATCTTTAAAAAGTAGGAATTGATCATTTTCAGATCCATTTAAAGCAGTAATTGATTGACTGATACCAAAATAGCGCTCAGCTTTTTGTTTGTTTCCAGCCTTCCAGTGTGCAACAGCCAGGTTATGATAAGTTTGCCCTTTGTGTTTATCTGCCATGCTCAAATGGTCTGTGATGTTTAATGCATCTGTAAAACATGCTATAGCCGAATCATAACGATCAATTTCTAAATTGATTAAACCAATATTGGTTACGGACTTAAAATAATGTCTATAGTCTTTTGTGGTGCCTGTTGTGGCCATGATAGCATAGTAGGTTTTAACAGCCTCTACTATTTGGCCATCTGACTGCAGGGATTGTGCTTTGTTGAAATTTAACCTGGTAACTTTTTCATCTAAGTCATTTTTTTCTGCAATAGATATTCCCTTGTCATATATAGTAATTGCCTGTTTGTAGGAGCTAAATCTATGGAAGATCTCTCCTAGGTTGAGATGCAAGCTAACATAAGTACTCACATGCTCCTGATCGCTTTCAAGCAACCTTAGTGCCTCAAAGTAGTTAATGACTGCCTTTGACGGTTTCCCTGATTTATTTAGGGCGTAGGCTTTAATAAAATATGAATTTGCTGACCCCCAATTATACTGTGAGTTTAGTGATAGTTCAATGGCAGAATCGGCCATGTAAATTGTCTTATCCCAGTCAGCTTCTTCAATTAATTGATAACACAGCTGATGAATATTGTCAATGGTTGATTTTTCTTCAGAATTGGCAGCAAACAGACGCACCGATACCACAAAAAATAAGAAGAAAATTAATATAGGTCGCATAATCAGTTATTTAGGATTATGACAAATATAAAAAAGGACAGAGTTTAATCCGTCCTTTTTTCTACCGAGTGGCTGTATAATTCTATGAAACATTAATTTCCTCCAGGTTTGTCTGTGTTCCCTTCGGTACCATTTCCATTGGTTGTAGGTTCTTCTATGTTGTTTGTAATCTCAGTTAATGGGTCTTCAGAGGGGTTACAAGCAGTAAATAGAGCAGCACCAGATACAATTGCGATGATTAAGACTAACTTTTTCATTTGCGTATTTTTTTAGTTTGAAATAATAGTTTGAAACTTACAAAGTTAGTTCTAATTGTGAACAACGGTTGAAGTACTAATAATTAAGAATAAAATGATCAGTGTTATTTACTGTTGGAATCGCTGTAAAATTGTGTTAAAAAGGAGTTGATTTCCTCAATTGACGCAAAGTTACCGCTAGCAATCAATTGGTTTACCTTTCTGGGTAAATAGAAGTCTTGATCTCCAGCTATAAGCAGTCTGTTAATTGGGTAATCTATACTGGTGTCTTCATTAAAGGCTGACTTGTATGTACCCATAATTAAAACATCCTCTTTGTCATCTCCGTTGGCGTCAAATACACGCACTTCCTTGATACCCGGACTTATTGCATCTTCACTGGCGTGATAACCATCAAATTCATAAATAATCTTATTATTTCGAAGCAAATAAAAGTGTGCCCACCAATCTACACTTGTAATAAATGTCACTTCACCAAAATCCTTAAACCTGGTATTGAAACAGTGCTTGTCTAATTGCTTACCTTTTATTTCGATAGTCTTTTCAACTTTTCTCTTTTTGGGTTTTCGTGATGCTTGACTTTTATTAGGCCCTTCTTGGTGTACTATTACAGTTACCAATATTGTACAAACAAGTGCTATTAAGGTAGATAAAATAACACCGATTCTGTAAGGTTTCCATTGTTGAAGTGCTAATAATAACACCCCAATAATCACAACCATTATTGGCATTAAATAGATAATGGGTTTGAAATTTGCAAACACCTGGGAACAACTGATTGGAAGAAATAAAAGTATGGAACCGAGAAAAAAGCCAGTGATAAACTTTAGTATTTTGGTCATGATGATCAGGTTGATTTGATTAAATGATAAAGCTTAATGAAGCACCTCAATTAAGAAGTTAACCCTTCCAGATTTCAAATATATCTAGAGTCATCGTCATAATGTTATAATTAGATAGACTCTTTCGTCATTTTGTTATAGTAGAGAAGGTTATAAATATCATCAAAACCGAAATAGGTTGTTTGTGGCCACATTGTCAACATTTAATTATGCCTAAAAAATTAAGTTCGTCAAGATGTTATAATTAGTGATTATGTTCGTCATTTTGTATTAAAAGAGTGGATTGACCAGGACAAAGAATTGATTTGCACACATCTGTCTTACATGTTGTTATAATACTCTATTTTTCATTTGCGGGGAATAGCGGAATAATCTCCGCATAAAATGCGGAGATTATGATTATATTTACCGCATGCACCAGGGAAAATACATACATGAGCTTCCGGATTGGCCAATGTTCAAGTGGAAAAGCGATAAGCTGATCAACAAACTTGGTTCAGTACGGCAACTGCAGGGAGAAATGCTCGGTAGACTCAAAGCCATCGGCTTTGATATGATAGACAATGCTGCCATCGAAACCCTTTCCCTGGAGATTGTTAAATCAAATGCCATAGAAGGTGAGAAGCTTAACCGTGATGATGTACGCTCTTCTATTGCCCGAAAACTAGGTGCGAAGTGGGAGCCTTCCTCAGGTGAAATTGATCGCAATATCGATGGTTATGTGGAGATGATGATGGACGCTTATTACAAAAGCCAGGATCCTCTAACTGAAGAGCGTCTGCTGGGATGGCATGCTTCAATGTTTCCAACCGGTTACAGTGGGACCGAAAAGATAAAGGTTGGTCAATTTCGAAATACTCCAGGTGAAGATATGGTTGTTCAATCTGCCAACTACTCTAATCCAGTGATCCACTTTGTAGCTCCAAAAGATGATCGAGTTCAGGGTGAAATGAATATGTTCCTTGCCTGGTTCAATGGCGACCAGGACACCGAACCCTTTATAAAATCCGGAATAGCGCAGCTGTACTTTTTAACTATACACCCTTTTGAGGATGGGAATGGAAGGATCGCACGAGCCATATCGGATATGCAGCTGGCCAGGAGCGAAAGCAGTAATTTCCAGTACTACAGTGTATCCGATCAGATAGAGCGAAACAGGTCACAGTATTACGATATATTGGAATCCACTCAGAAAAGGGGAGACCTGGTTATTACAGAATGGCTCACCTGGTACTTACTGCAGGTTGAGAATGCTTTACTGCAGTCAAAGAAGCTGTTTGCCGGGACCATCAAGAAAGCGGAATTTTGGTTAGAACACAAGAACACCGTTCTCAATGAGAGGCAACACAAAATGATCAACAAGTTATTTGATGGATTTAAAGGTAAACTAACTACGACCAAATGGGCTAAGATCAATAAGTGCTCTGAAGATTCAGCGCTCCGGGATGTATCAGACTTGATGAAAAAAGGGATCCTTAGTAAAGGAGCAGCTGGTGGCAGAAGCAGCCATTACTATTTAACCACATTGGGATATCACGAGCAGAAAGATAAAGGAATGAGTACGTAAGTCTCTCTAGTATCTATTAAGCAGGATTATATGGGATGGGTAATCCACATACCTAATCCCGAATTTTGCAGAGACTTTAAACTGAACTCTGTCTAAAGTGCTTTTTCAGCTAAGATTAGAATGGATTTAGTATTAATCCAAATCCTGTTTATTTAGAAACTCTAGCAATATCTAAAATTTATTTCTCAAATGATTCTTGACTCCAAAATCACTGGTGTCCGGAATAAATCTCAAAAAGGATGATTTTAGCTGAATGCATGCAGTAGACACTCTTTTTTGGTGAATTTCTTCATCCCATAACGTTTCACAGCTCAAACTACAAGTCTCTTCTAACCACGGCATTTGGGCGGATTAAGCCACCAGAACCAGCACTTACAAAAGCCCCCTGAAAGGTACCATCTGGTGAATATTCCCTGACTGAACCATTACCACCATTGCCAATTAAATAATTTCCACTGGGCAGCATGGTAACACCCTCAGCCTGACTAAGACCAGTCGCAAAGTTGCTGATGAAATTCCCGGCATTATCAAAAATTGCAATTACTCCTCCGGACCAGTCATTGACCATCATCTCTCCTGAGTCATTGAACCAAATGTTGGTTGGTCCCTGCAAATTACTGTCGATGAATGTCTCCAGCTCATTTCCATCAGGACCAAACTTGGTGACAGATTTTCCATTGAATGAGGAGACGTACAAATTCCCATCTGTATCCCAGTCGATCCCGATACTTTGAGAAACCCCGGTACTGGTAAATTCATCAACGAAGTTACCCTCAAGGTCATATCGAAGTACCTTAAAATTACTTTGCCATTGGAGTACGTACAAGTAGCCGTCAGGTCCTATTTTCATTCTTGTTGGTCCTGCAATTCCTGTTGCAAAATCATTAATGTATTGACCAGACGTTGCATTATGACGTGAAATTTTCCCACTGTTTAGATTCGAAACCAGCATCTCATTTTTATCTTCCAAAAACAAAATGTCCTGTGGCCAGGCTAATTGCTCTTCTGTAAAAACCTTTGGGTTCTCTCCATTCTGGTCATATCTTAATATTTGCCAAGGTGGCTGATCAAAATTTCCAGCGTCGCTAACGTAGATGTGATATTCCTGAGAAAATATATCTGTGACTTTCATCTCAAGACTTCCGGTAATATTGGCTGTTGTTACTGAGATGGTAACATCACCTGCTGCTACTGCGCTCACTTCGCCATCATTGCTAACCGTTGCGTTGTTGTTACTTGCACTCCATTCGAGCACGGTGGTAATTTGAAAAACTTCATCAAACTGATCAAACCCCACAGCGGTGAGTTGACTGGTTGGGGTTTCAGTAACGTCCAGCGTGTTGCCATTGGAAGAGGAGATGGTTATGCTGGTAAGCACGGGTGGCCCCAGGACTTCTATTTGAATGGAAGCAGTGATTTCCCCTACAGTGGCCGTAACAATACTACTTCCTTCAAGAATTGCAATGACCAGACCATTTCCATCAACCGATACATTGTTATTATTTACAGACCAATCAATAGCACTGGATATTGTAAATGGATCATTAAACTGGTCAAAGCCATTAGCTGTCAAAGTGGTAGATTCACCAATTGATATGGTATTACCATTAGCGGATTCCAGTTCAATGGTGGTGAGCACCGGGGTTTCTTCTGCTGAGTCATCAGAACAACCTGAAAAGATTAGTACAATAGTTAACAAAAAGGTGAGGGCAAGAGATTTCATAGGTTAGCTTATTAGTTGGTGTCTCCTAATCAAAACCTCTAATTTTTATGAAACCCTTATACAAAACTGTATAATTACCAATGCATTATAATCCCCGGTCTATAGAGATGATCTTAAATTCCGTCCTTCTGTTTTGCTGATGTTCTTCCTCTGAACAGGTTTTTGATGCACAATCTACCACTGGCTGTGTTTCGCCCAACCCAACCGCCCTAAGACGAAAAGGAACGATACCATGGCCAATCAGGTAATCCACTACAGACTGTGCTCTTTTTGCAGACAATTTCATGTTGAACGTATGATCTCCACGGGCATCAGTGTGCGATCTTAGCTCTATTCGCATATCCGGGTATTCATTAAGAAGTAGGACCAGGCTATCAAGCGCGCTGCTGGCATCTGCCCTGATGGTAGCTTTGTTGTAATCATAATAGATATTTTCGATTTCAATTACGTCACCTTCACAAAACAGAATAATGTCCTCCTCGAACTTTTGTGAAGTTGTCAGTTCCCTGGTAGAAACCATCACGCTGTGGCTTGCACATTTTTCTTTGGTAGCCTCAATTTCGTACTGCCTGTTATGCTCCAAAGCAAACTTAAAATGACCAGTACTATCCGTTTCTATCTGGCTCAGCAGTATCTGATTCTCAGTGTCATAAAGTGATACAGATGCGTTTGGAATTGGATTTTTCCTATTGTCCTGCCCAAGAATACCAGTAACCTCGAAAGAAAGAGGCTCCATCTTAATTTCCACATATGAGGAATCAGGTAAAACCGACTGGGTTTCGTAACCATGTAAACTTGCAGTGACTGTTGATACCTCATCAAGGCAAGCCGTTGCAATACCTTTTTCATTGGTTTTTAATTCAAGGTTAGAAAACGTTAAAGAGACATTTGCAAGGGCCATTTTTGTTTGAAGATCGATCACTTTGAAATTGAATGAATTGCATTTCTTGACAAAGTAATAGATGTCATCATCGGAAAGCCCTCTCTTACGGTTCGAGCTAAAATATCCTCCGCGACCACCCGGTTCGTGAGTAATTCCAAAATCATCAGCCGAGGAATTGATAGGATAGCCCATATTCTCGATAGAAACTACTTTTTCTCCAAGCATGGTTGCCCGAAATATATCGAGACCTCCTAATCCGGGATGAAGGTCTGACGAGAAATATAAATTACCTTTCTGATCCATGGATGGAAACAGTTCATTGCCTTTGGTATTTACAGTGGTCAGGTTTTGTGGAATACCCCAGTATCCATTGTGATAGGAAACATAATAAATGTCCGCACCCCCTGAACCACCTGGCATGTCTGAGGAAAAGTAGAGTCTTGAAAAATCAGGAGAAAACACGGGATGACCTATTGAGTATCGACTATTATTGAAGGGGAGTTTTTTGATGTTTTTGATTCTCTTGCCATCGAAATCAGCACTAAACAAGGCCAGGTGAAAGGTGCCATCTGTGGTGTTTTCTTCGTTGGCTGTAAATATGATTTTTTTGCCATTTTCATAGAAACAAACAGGTCCCAGGTGATGACCAGAGTATTTGTCACTGATGCGATGAACCGGAACATGGTGACCTCCAACATGTTTAACAGAATCATGAGAAAAATTGTGTAAGTAGGTACCTGGTATATTGGTGTCGTTACTGGTAACAGGGGTATAATCATCGTTAAAGTGTCTTTTTTTGATGACCTTATACCTGGGATCACTAACAGAAGAGCGAAGGTCATGCATGATGTCAGCAGTATCTTTCACAACATACAGATCTACCAGCGAGGTGCCATCATACCCTTCCACCGTTCTGATTGCTCCACCATGTGTGCGTGAGGAACAAAAAACCAGGCCATTATTATATATTGCTGGGCTGAAATCCCCCTGCCATGAGTTGATAGCATGCAGGTAATAAATTTCGTACTGCAGGGAATCAGCCAGGAACCGATCGATGGTTTGATAATTTTTTTGAAGCGAGATTGCATCTTCATTGGTGCCGATTATTTCGAGATACCTGTCCAGTGTGTTTGAAGCTTCCTGGTATTTACCATTGCTTGCAAGCACCTGAGCATAGTACCATAAAATAGCACTTGTAGCTTTCTTACTATTGGCTAATTCTGTGTAAAGTTCCAGGGCTTTGTTGTAGCTTTTTACTTTCCTATAGCATTCTGCAAGCCTGAATTTATAATTGATATTGTCGGGATGTTTTTTTAGCAGCCTTTCAAATAATGGTATCGCATAAGCGTAATCTCTGGATTCAAATTTCTTGTTGGCCGTCTTCTCGGTAAGCGTTTGAGCAACTGCCTGGGAGGAAAATATAAGGAACAGAAATATTGAGATCCATTTCATAGCAAGTTGTTTTGGTTTAAAAATGTCTTGGTGAAACCAGGTTTGATTTAGTTTTACCGAATTCATACCTCATCATGATCTCATAGGAATTGAGGTGATTGAAGTCACCAATGATATAGTCATAGGCAAACCCCGCACGCAATTGTGGGGACATTTGCAATTCCAACATGGTCACAAAAGCCCGGCCGGTTCGATAGGAGACCCCCAGTGCCACAACATCGTGTAACCAGGTATTTAAATTGATATCCACATGAGGTGGGGCACCCGGTACTATGGCCAATAGGGTAGAGGGCTTCAATTTAATATCAGGGCCTACATCAAATACATATCCCCCCACCATAAACCAGTGGGTAGATTGGTTCTGAATGTTTTCTCCCTCATTGATACGAACCTGCCCTTGTCCGATGATTTTTGGAGCTGATAACCCCATGTATAATTTATCGGTATGAAAGAAAAAGCCACTGCCAATATTAAATCGCCATTTTTGTTGATCAGCTTGAAAAACGGGATCATTGTAATCATGTAATGCAAGGTCATTATTGAGGTTATACCTGGTGAGCCCACCTTGCAAGCCAAAACTTAAGGTGCCCCCTCGCATATGAATATAATAGGCATAGGCTCCAAACAGACCGGTATTGTTCACCACCACCAGGTCATCATTATACAAATGAAGACCAAGTCCTACCCGGTTATCAGGTAACGACCAGTCGGCAGACAACATACGGGTTTGAGGTGTACCCTGTGGATTCCTGAAGTTACTTCGGTATAGCGCCACCGTACTAAGAATTTCTCTGTTTCCGGCATAGGCAGGATTAATAGTAAGCAGGTTAAACATATACTGCGAATAAAGAGGATCCTGCTGCGTAAAGGCCTGATTGGAGATCACTATGAATCCAATCAATAAAATAATTATTGGTCTTTTCATGGTGATTATCTTTTCAACACTACAAATCCCTGAATTCTATCTGAATTGCTCAGTTTTAGATGATAGAAATACACTGCATCTGGAAGCGCTTTGCCTATGTCGGGACCGATATTTGCCCGGCCGTCCCAGTCATTTTTATAATTGGGACTATGATAAACCTTATCTCCCCATCGATTATAAACCGTTAGAGAGCCGCTAACACCGCAGCTGGTGTGTATCTCAAAGTAGTCCTGGATGTTGTCTCCATTTGGTGAAAAGCCTTCTGGAATGAAATGTTGTACCTGGCTGATCTTCAGGGATAATGGCTGAACCGCATCGGGATCGCGTATGAACTCCCTGTTTTCTCCTAGTGCATGTGATACTGAAGAAACAGGAATATCACTGTATTTGGCCTGAAGTATGGAATTATTAACAAACTCCCCATTGAAGGAATTCTCTTCAATTCGTATGGTGTAAGAAATAATGAGTACTTCTTCCTGTTCCAGTGAGTTGTTATTTTGTAAAATGTTGAGATCGGAGCTTCCATTAAAAGTCTGGTTCACTGCATGTCCACTTTCGGAAGAGATATCAAGAATTGCATAGGAGTTTGTCCCCAAAGCTTCAGCAATAGGATTCTGGATTTCCAGGTTGGTTAAACTTTGGTCGGAATAGTTTTTGGCTCGAATCTCAAAAGACAATTCAAGGGCACAATCTTCCAAAGTTTCATTTGAAGTATTCAGTACTCCAAGCGCTACTGGAGAAGTGAGCAGGATAAATGAGGTGGGGTCGTCTTCTATGGGGTTTCCGTCCAGATTTGGGTCGGCGGTTAATCCCTTATGAGAAACATCAGTAGTAGATTGGCCCGTTGATGCACCAGTGGATGAAGCAATGACGGTATTGTAAAATGTGCCATTTGCATCAGGATCATTTACCCTTACAGTATATTTGATTGTTTTTGTTTCTCCCACCGCTAATGTCCCGTCAGTCACCAGCAATTGATTTTCCCGACCATCAAAGGAATCATTAACTGTAATTCCTGAATTTTCAGCATAAGGAGCCGTTTCAATTTCAAAACCGATTGTTCCAAAAGTTAGCCCAAGATTGGACTTGAGACTGAGGGTTTCCAGCAGATCATTTCCATAATTGGTTACCGATACAATGAAGTCTATTGTAGCGCTGTTGTTTTCAACCACCGGATCATTTGCGTGATTTGCTACACCAACGATAGGGATGGCATGAAGTGAAATTGGAGTTGGGATGTTTTCTCCCTGTTCATTGGGATTGTTATTTCCATTTGGATCAGGGTTTATTCCATCATTGGATAAATCCGATGTACTTAGAGATTCATCGGTGTTAAGGGCAACAGCCAGTGCCGAATTGTAATAAACCCCAGAGTGAATTGGAGCGATTGACATGGAAAGGTATATTGTGTCAGTTTCTCCGATGTTCAATGTGCTTTCCAATGGCTCAAGCAGGTTAATGACGGAGGTTCCATTGTAGTTTTCGTTTACTACAAGACTTCCTGAGTTTGATAGCCCTGTGACTTCAAAATTTGCGTGACTGCCAAAAACAAGCCCAAGGTCATCATAAACACTGATTTTCGTTAATTGTGTATTTCCATGATTTTGAATTACAAAAACAAATTCTGCTTCATATTGCTGGGTATTGACAAGCGTAAGTCGGTTGAGTGATTTAGCAACACCAACTACAGGCAGTACTTGTAGCTGTATCGAAATGCCCCCATTTTCATCAGGCTCTGTTGGGTCTCCATTGCCATTTGGGTCGGGGTTTGATCCTCCGGCAGCCAGATCACTGGTTTCCTCACCGCTATCCATACCGATGGCAGTAGCCTTTGGAATATTGATAAACGGACCGCTAAATTGCTGTGATTGCAGGTTTACCGTAAGGGCAATTTCTGCTGTACCGTTGACAGGTAGTGTATTATTGGCGCTGAGTAATAAGATATTGTCGTCACCATTGTACTCAGTGTTTACATCAAGCCCGGCTGAAGTGATTTGTTTTATACTGAAGTTGACTGATGATCCAAACACCTCGTTTAGTGCATCCTCAATCTGTACGTTAGTTAATGACTCATTGCCAAAGTTCTCCAGGAATATGGTATATGTCACCTCATAATTACCAGGAGAGATGATTTGTGGTGCCGTTGCAGTAATGGCTGCACCTATTAAAGGTTTTACAGATAAATCTATCACGGTAGGTTGATCTTCTCCTTCACCAGAGGGGTTTCCGTCCTGGTTAGGATCCGGGTCACTGCCATTGTGAGATGTGTCTGTGGAGGTGATTGTATTATCGGAGTTCCCAGCAATTACTGTTGAAGAACTAAAAAATTGCGTTCCGGAACCATTGGGGTCGAGCCATAGGTTGAAAGAGATCGTTTGTTTTTCTCCAATCGCAATTTCACTGCTATCATCCAAAAGATTGATGTCGGCTGATCCGTCAAAATTGGGATTGAAAACCAGGTGGCCAGTGGTGGAAATATCCGATATCGTAAAACTGGCCGGGGATGGAAATACTTCAGATAAATTGCTGGTCACCTGAACATTAGGCACATGAATGTTGCTATAGCTGACCAACGTAAGTGTAAATGTCATTGTATAGCCACCATCGTCCGGAATTGGTGTACTTACAGATTGTGCCAGACCTACAACAACCGAAGTAATGAATGGCTCAAGAATGACAAGACTAATATTGTGGGTAGTTGTTCCGCCAGTTTCGTCCTCAGTTACGATGGTCAATGGATAGGTTCCTTCCGCAATTACATCAGGATTCGATACGGTAATATTTCCATTGGAATTCAGGACACAACCATCTGGTAGGTCACCAGCAATGATACTGGAATTGACAATTAACCCATCCGCATCGGAAGCAAGCGCTAAGGTGTCGGACTGTAGGTATTGATTTGCTGGTTTGGCAGTGGATATAGTGTAAGTAGCTTCACGATCTGTGTCATTGGCCTCATTGATCACCAGATCAACCCTACTGGTGGTGCTTCCTCCATTTTCATCTGTTGTTTCGATGAATAAAGTGGTACTTCCTGCTGTTAATTGCGAAGTATCATCAATGAAAATACCACCTGAAGATGCGTTCAACGCTATTCCCGAAGGCAGGGTTCCAGAAATAATAACTGCACTGACAATATCTCCGTCACCATCTGAGACGGTAGCGATTACTTCATCATCAACGTATTCCCCGACTGGCTTGGCTGGGTTGACGGCATATATGGCTTCCTGGTCAGGACCGTTGATGGTGATCAGCAGGTTGTTGAATGAAACACCATTGAATTCGTCCCTGGTTGTTATTCCCAAACTGTATATTCCAGCAACAAGCGCGGTAGAATCATTAACGATGACATTTCCGGTGGCACCAATAGCAGTTCCGGGGGGTAATTCTCCGGAAGTAATTTCCACCGATATAATATCACCATTTTCATCCTCAACTGTGGCTAGTATTTCATTTTGTATATAATCGTTAACAGGTTTGGGGTTTTTGACGGTGTATAACGCCTCAATATCATCCGGGTGAATGGTAACAGACAAGGAATTGGATGATTTACCATTAAATTCATCAGTAGTCTCTATTTCAATTTCGTAGGTGCCTTGTGTGATCAATTCCGGATCTGTGATCACGAGGATTCCATCGGACCCCAGGCTGGTACCATCTGGAAGGTTACCTGAAATTATCCGTGCATCAATGATGTCTCCATTCTGATCCGTCGGGGTTGCCAGGACTTCATTTTCAGTATAGTCGTTGGCTGGTTTCGCTGTTGCCAGGTCAAATGTTGTTTCGACATCTTCCGGGTTAATGGTTATTTCAACAACTGATAATGACTGACCCTTAAACGCATCAGTGGTTTTAATTTCCAGGCTATAATTACCCTCTGTAAGTAAGGTAGAATCTGTGACGGTGATGGTACCATCGGATTGCAGAGTGGTACCTGGAGGAAGCGATCCGGAAATAACGTCAGCCGTTACAATGTCACCATTGCTATCCGTTGCTGAGGCCAATATTTCTCCGTTTTGATAGTCATTTACCGGTTTATGTTCTTTAACCGTATACGCGGTTTCGTCATCATCAGGATTGATCGATATGGTAATTTCGGAGGTGGTCGTTCCATTGAATTCGTCAGTGGTTGCTATTTCTACAATATATTCCCCATCGTTAAGCAAGGTAGAATCAGAAACGATGATTGTTCCATCGGACTGTAGTGTCGTACCCGCAGGAAGCGATCCCGAAACCAGGTTGGCTTCAACTATATCGCCATTGCCATCAGTCACTGAGGCCAGTGTTGCTCCGTTTTGATAATCATTGGCGGGATAGGCTTCCTCCAAGGTATAAACCGCTTCAATGTCATCAGGATTAATGGTAATGGTGATTTCGGAGGTGGTCATTCCATTTAACTCGTCAGTGGTTTCTATTTCAATGGTAAAATCTCCATCGGTAAGCAGGGTGGAATCAGCAACAGTGATTGTTCCGTCGGACTGTAGTGTCGAACCTGCAGGAAGCGATCCGGAAACCAGGTTGGCTTCAACTATATCGCCATTGCCATCAGTCACTGAGGCCAGTGTTGCTCCGTTTTGATAATCATTGGCGGGATAGGCATCTTCCACAGTGTAGACAGCTTCAATGTCATCAGGATTAATGGAAAGGGTGATTTCGGAGGTGGTTGTTCCATTGAGTTCGTCAGTGGTTTCTATTTCAATGGTAAAATCTCCATCGGTAAGCAGGGTAGAATCAGTAACTGTGATTGTTCCATCGGACTGTAGTGTCGTACCTGCAGGAAGTGATCCGGAAACCAGGTTAGCTTCAACTATATCGCCATTGCCATCAGTAACTGAGGCCAGTGCTGCTCCGTTTTGATAATCATTGGCGGGATAGGCATCTTCCACGGTGTAGACAGCTTCAATGTCATCAGGATTAATGGTAATGGTGATTTCAGAAGTGGTTGTTCCATTTAACTCGTCAGTGGTTTCTATTTCAATGGTAAAATCTCCATCGGTAAGCAATGTAGAATCAGCAACAGTGATTGTTCCATCAGATTGTAGTGTCGTACCCGCAGGAAGCGATCCGGAAACCAGGTTAGCTTCAACTATATCGCCATTGGCATCAGTTCCAGATGCCAGTGTTGCCCCGTTTTGATAATCATTGGCGGGATAGGCATCTTCCACAGTGTAAACAGCTTCAATATCATCAGGGTTGATCGTAAGAGTAATTTCGGAGGTTGTTGTTCCATTGAGTTCGTCAGTGGTTTCTATTTCAATGGTAAAATCTCCATCAGTAAGCAGGGTAGAATCAGCAATAGTGATGGTACCATCGGACAGTAGCATCGTACCTGCAGGAAGCGATCCGGAAACCAGGTTGGCTTCAATTATATCGCCATTGCCATCAGTTACTGAGGCCAAAGTTGCACCGTTGAGATAATCATTGGCGGGATAGGCATCTTCCACAGTGTAAACAGCTTCAATATCATCAGGGTTGATCGTAAGAGTAATTTCGGAGGTTGTTGTTCCATTGAGTTCGTCAGTGGTTTCTATTTCAATGGTAAAATCTCCATCGGTAAGCAGGGTGGAATCAGTAACTGAGATTGTTCCATCAGATTGTAGCGTGGTGCCAGCAGGAAGCGATCCGGAAACCAGGTTGGCTTCAACTATATCGCCATTGCCATCAGTCGCTGAGGCCAGTGTTGCACCGTTTTGATAATCATTGGCGGGATAGGCATCTTCCACCGTGTAGACAGCTTCAATATCATCAGGATTGATGGTAATGGTGATTTCAGAAGTGGTCGTTCCATTGAATTCGTCAGTGGTTTCAATTTCCACTGTATAATCACCATTAGTCATCAGACTTGCATCAGAAACAGTAATGGTACCGTCGGCGGCTAATGTTGTTCCATTGGGTAGCGTACCTGTTACCAAAGTGGCGGCAACAATATCCCCATTGTCATCTGTGACACTGGCTAATATGTCATTGTTGTTATAATCATTGGCAGGTAATGCATCAGCTATGGTATACACTGCCTCTACATCCTGGTTATTAATGACTAGTTCCAGTTGGCAGGAAGAAAGCAATCCTGTGTTGTCCTCAATTAATATTTCAACATCATAAGTTCCGGCTACCAGAAGTGTATTATCGGTAACTACAATTTCATCACTCACAATAGCGCTTCCCGACGGTAGGGCCCCAGAGAGAACACTTGCTGAAGAAAATGTGTTTTCCGGGCTGTTTAATGTTGCCAGTACATCACCATTGATGTAATCATTGACAGGCTTAGATACCACAGTGTTACAATCTCCTGTTGGCAATACATTATGTTGAATATCGTGCAAATGGATATCACGACCGAAAATGTCTGCAGATAACAGTGTCCCGGCTCGTATGAGCACCTGACTGGTGGATTCGTTTTCTATAAGTATGTCGAAGCGAAAATAGTTGGTGGAGGCATTCAGAATCTGCACTTCAAGCAGGTTTCCGTCACTGTAAGTTTCCAGCGTATTACCGTCTTTATCTTTCAACCTGATCAGCAGGCATTCAAACAAATCTGCTGATACCAAAGAGTATGGAGTACCTGAAATAGAGAAGTATAAGCTCAGCACGTCATGCAAGGGAATAGAATCCTGGAAGCCATAGGTCGCCTCTGCATAAGCACCCAAAGTACTCACCGCTCCAAGATCCAACACTGCATATGAAGCAGTATCCGAATCCCAGGCATTATCCGGATTTTGCACAGAGCAGCCTATACAAATACCGTTAACATCTGTGTTTATCGTAGTATTTGGCCTTGTTTGTGCACTACATAATACTGAATTTAGTGACCACACCATAATGGTCAACCATGGAACTTTCTGCGTAATTAGTTTCATTGGGTCTATGTGTTATCTGAGTTATGAACCTGATGTTATTGCCGATTTTCATAAGTTCTTTATACCGTTATACGTAATTTCATATTTTATATATGAATAATAATAATTTATTGAATTTGCTGGTTATTAGCAAGTTATGGGAGGTAATTATTCCATTTTTAAATTTTCGAAAGCTATAGTTGTAGGCACAATTCCACAATAAATCATAATTATAGTGCTGAATTTTACCTGGATCGGTTAGTCAGCTTTTGACTATAAGCTTTATCTTGTCTCAGGTTCTTTTGCTGAAATTAAGCGCAGGCATATTGATATGATCACTATTTTGGAAGCAGTTGTAGATGTCCTTGTCAAAGCTGGTATTGCTCAGGGAGTCCTGTACCTGTTATTATACAAACGCTCGGGTCATTTATCTCAATGGTGGTTTTTTAGCGTGCTGGTGGTCTTGTCTCTGATCATTCTTAGAATTAATTATCTCTACTTTTATTTGTGGGAACACCTTGGGAGCACTTTTTTTGGTTCTGGTCCTTTTCTTTTCCTGTTAGCACCGGTGCTGTATTTATACCTGAGAAGTATTGTCATTCCAGAACAACGCATCAAACCAGGTGATCTAATTCATTTCATACCATTTGTCGCCATCTCATTGTTCACAGTCTTATTGTTGCTCATAGCAAAGGGTCATTATGTATTCCTGAGAGAGGTGATTGGTTCTCCATGGTTGTTTATGATTATTCAGTTTGGTTTTTATCTCTTTCAATCGCACAGACTGATCAAACTTCATTCCCAGAAAATTACTCAAGGTCTTTCCAACATTGAGGGTTTTGATGTGTCCTGGATAAGAACTGTTCTCTGGTTGTTTGGATTGCTATTGTTTTTCTTCATTGTAATTACACCCTTGTTAATTCATGGCATTAGTTTGACTGCTTACCAAAAATCAAGTGCCGTATTCTTTAGTCTTTTATCCTTTTTTATCTCCTATAAAGGCATTCGGCAAAAGGTACCCAATGAGGCATACAACGTGCCGCAAGATCAAATTGAAAATCCGGATCAGCCCATGCTGCAGTCACAGAAAGAAAAGCTGCTGGATTATATGGATAGTCAAAAGCCTTATCTGGATCCTGAGTTAACATTGAGCGATCTGGCTGGTCAACTGTCTATGGGCAGGAATCAGTTGTCGCTGCTCATAAATAGTGGCATTGGTGACAACTTCTACAATTTTGTCAACACTTATCGGGTAAATGAAGTCAAGCGACTCATCAATGAAGACAAGTCTAAACGCTATACTATTATGGCGCTGGCACATGATGCAGGCTTCAATTCTAAGTCCTCATTCAATCATATCTTCAAAAAAGTTACAGGTCTTACTCCGTCCGAGTATCGAAACGGACTTTCTTAACAGGCAGTAAATCAATTGGTTAATTTGTTTTTGGTCCGTCTGGGTAGTTCAGGGCGTATGTCTGGCTGATTTCAACGTAATTGGGTACCAAAATTAGTTGATCAACAAGGAATATAAATCTAAAGACCTGGAAGCAATATGATTGAATTGAGAAGTGTAAACAAAGTATACCAATCTGGAGGAGACAATGTACACGCATTGAAGAATGCTACTTTCCACATTGAACAGGGAGAAAATGTGGTTATAGTAGGTAAATCTGGAAGTGGTAAATCAACGCTGCTCAACATGATTTCTGGCATAGACCGACCGTCGGATGGGGAGATCATTGTCAACCAACAACCACTGCATGACCTGAAAGAGCGCGAACTGGCAGTTTGGAGAGGAATGAATG
The DNA here is from genome assembly GCA_965243755.1 of Cyclobacteriaceae bacterium. Classification (GTDB taxonomy): domain Bacteria; phylum Bacteroidota; class Bacteroidia; order Cytophagales; family Cyclobacteriaceae; genus JANSWY01. Next base: position 1,500,653 of record CBDEVW010000003.1, on the reverse strand, counting down.
TTGGTATTGTCTTTCAGTTTTACCAATTGCTACCAACGTTATCAGCATTTGACAATGTAATGTTTGCCATGAACCTGGTAAATAAGGTTCCTAAAAACCGAAGAAAACAAAAAGCATTGCTCCATTTGGAAGAAGTTGGTCTTGGTGACAAATACAGGAAGTTTCCCAATGAATTGTCTGGTGGAGAACGCCAAAGAGTAGCCATTGCCAGATCATTGGCCAATGACCCGGCCATCATAATTGCGGATGAACCCACTGGAAACCTTGATTTAAAAACCGGCGAACAAATCAATTCGCTCTTCGAAAAACTTAACCAAGAAGGAACTACCATACTTACCGTGACTCATGCCAATATTGAAAAGCACCACTACGATAAGGTGATCAGGATTGTGGATGGGGCATTAATTAATCAAACATCATGAAGCATATCATTCTTAAGCTATTGTCTGACTTCAGGAAATCGAAACTGAAGTTGGTTTTACTGATATTGGCGGCTGGTTTATCATCCTGGGGGATCAGTAGTGTCATGTATGGCTATTTCCTGACTGAAAGGGATTTTGAAGTAAATTTTTTGAGTACTTCTCCGGCGGACCTTACCCTGACTATTTCCAATTTTAATGGAGAATTGTTGGAACTATTGCTTGAAGATGAAAATGTAGTGGGGCTTGAACGGCGGGAATTGATCAATGGCAGAATCAAAAGTAGTGAAGACAGCTGGATGCCACTCGTGCTTTATGGTGTAGATAGGGTAGGCCAAATGAAATATGATCAGTTCAAAATCAATGATCCTGAAAATTCTACTGCCGGTAAAGTACTGATTGAACAAAATGCAAGCTATTATTTATCGGATAAGCAGCATATCGAAGTATTGTTGGGAGCCTCAGAGGAAGTTATTACATTTTCCATTAATGGACTGGCCCATGATCCCAGACAGGCACCTGCCAGGATGGAAGGAATAGTTTACGCCTATGTAACCTCCCTGGATTTGATAGCGCCATACCTGGAGTCTGGGAAATACCGATTGCTTGTAGAAACCAACGTTAGCGATGATATAACAGCACTTGAGCAGGTGGTGGAGCGATTGAAAGCTATTGCGGCAGAAAAAGGAGCCACTGTTGTGTCTTACTACATTCCACCTCCGGGCGAACATGTTCATCAGGGGATTGTGGACGGGATTGCTTTTATGCAGGAAAGTAGCGGGTTGATATTGTCGTTGATGGGGGTGATCCTGTTGTCTTTGATCTTGCTCACATGGCTCTATCCTCAGTTTAGCGATGTGGGGGTCATGAAAGCAATTGGTGTATCTACTGTCACGTTGTTTTATAGTTATGTTATCATGCTGCTTATTATTATAGCCATTGGATTGGCGATTGGGTTGCCATTAGGATACCTGACGGCTTTTTGGTACAACAAGGCGGTGGCATTCTTTCAGAATTTTGAAGTAGTCAATGAGGGGTTGCCTTTTGCTCAACACCTGGTAGTGATAGGGGTTGCCACTATTGTTCCTGGTCTTTTTGCCATTTATCCACTGATGAAAAGCACCAGTATATCGGTCAATGAAGCACTGAACAAAACTTTCTATTTCTCCGGGAACAAAATACTACGTTGGACACAACAGCTTTTTGGTGGGGTATACTCCAAATATATTTTGCATAATCTCTTTCGTCAGTTTCAAAGAACGGGGCTACTCATTGTGTTGCTGGGTATTGGGATAGGACTATATTTTACGGCTAACAATGTAGCATATTCTATAAGACTTGACCTGGAAAGGTACAGTCAAACATCTGAATACGAAGTTGTAGTTGGTTTACCGAAGGAGGTTCAGTGGAAGGATGTCAGGTATTTGGAAGACCTGCAATCAGTAGAATCAATTGTGCCAATCCGAACAGATAAGGTGTCATACCAATTGCCATATTTTGATCACCCCGAGCAGGTCAATATCAGGCAATTACCAGGTAGCATCAAAATTGACCCAAAATATTTGGTCAGAGGAGAGTTGCGTAAGGATTGCGCTAAATGTCTTTATGTTCAGGGTGAAATTATGACGAATATTTTTAGTGACGTCAATCCGGGAGATTCAATATTCATCACCAACTACCGGGGTGAGCAAAAGGCATATTTATTTGCAGGAGCGATCAGTGACCTGGTAATTCTTGGAACTCCTTTTTTGGTTTTTGATGACAGTGTAGTTGATCAGTTCAACACCGTTGCATTCGAGCTTGACCCAAACCTCACCTACGATCAGGTGACAGAGGTTTCAAATAATATTGATGATACGTTTTTGGATCATGGGATCAATCTCATTTATCGCTCCAGTATCAAGCGACGAATGGCAGGGATTTTAGGCCATATGGAACCCACTTTTTTAATCATTAAGGTGACTGGTATACTTACGATAATATTAGGAATGTTGGGTTTACTCATTGTTTTGAAATTGACCCTGGAAGAGCGAACCAGGGAAATAGGAATTTTAAAATCCATAGGGTCTACATCAGCTAAAATTTCAGTTTTCCTCAATATTGAATTTCTCATGGTTAGCTTAATGGCAGTTTTTGCAGGAACTCTAATCGCCATCCCTCTGGCAAATGGATTAATCTCCGTAGTAGCTGAAGCGATATTGAAGCATACTGTTATCAGATATGATGATTTTCAAACTACGATTATCTCGGTATTAATTCTTGTAATCTTACAGTTTTCACTGATTACAGTTTACAACCGAATGAAGATTGGTAAAAAAACCAGGAGCCTGTTAGACTTTCATTTTTAACTTAAAAAATTCAGTTCCGATTTATATGAGACCCTGCTCCACAAGACCACTGCGGGTTTCCTGATGGTCTTTCCAAAACTGCGCTTCAATTTTCTTCATGGTTCGTTGAAATCGAGGTGTTTTTTTGATTTCGTCCATCATGGGATCGGTATCCCAGAATCTTACTAACCAGAATATGAAGTTTCCCTGCTCTGCGAATTGTTCATAGTAATCATTGGCTTTTTCATACTCCTTATGGTAAACATGAAACAAGGCCTGATGTACGCTTTGGTACATGGAGTGATCATTTTCGCAAAATCTTTCAAATTGATCAATCATTTTAGCGGCCTTTTCGGGCTCATTATGTCTGCGATATACATCTGCGATTACTACATCCAAATGGTGATAGATGTTTAGTTGATACATTTGCCTTGCTTCTACCAATTTTTCATAGAGAAAGTACGCAGAATCATAGTCACGCTTCTGGTATGTGATTCTGGCAAGTTCCTGAAGTACATCGAGACGAGTGGTGTCCATTTCTAAAATTTCCAACAATTCAATCTGCACCTTGTCCAGGTCCAGGTGTTCCGAAAAATTTATGTAGGCCTGAAGGGTCATGGTAAATATGTTTTCAGGATTGTATTGCAACGACATCTCAACGTATTTTTTAGCATCAGCAATGAAACCTGTCTGAGACAGTGCATTGGCAATGTGCAGATATGTGAGACTGGCAGTTGCTGAGTCTTTGGGGGCAGCAATCTTTAGTCCTTTCAGGGCATATTCCAGGTACTTGCTCGTGTTGGGATTATACATGTAGTAGTAATCGGCCAGTGTATTGATTATTCGTGCTTCGTTGGGATGATGTTCGAGTGCTTTTAATAGCGGAGGCAGTGCATTGTCATAGCTCCTGATATTGATGTAATAAAAACCCTTTGCAATTAGTGCTTCCACTAATTCAGGATCAAGTAACAGGGCTTTATCAGCATGTTTGTTGATTTTTTCTGTGTGGTTTTTGTTGGCCAAAAGCATGTCCAGAAAATAGTAGGTGATGGCTAATTCAGCATGCGCCAATGCAAAATCCGGATCTTCATTGATCGCATTTTGATAATGTCCTACGGCATTTTGTAGACCTTCTTCATGCTGTAAATAGGAAGCTTCTTTGCCCTTGATAAACCACTCATATGCAGCCAGATTTTCCGTTGGTTTTTTTACGATCTGATCAAGAACTTCCGGAGCGATGATCACCTGTATCTGTCGTGCTATATCCTGAGATATTTCAGCTTGTAAGTCAAAAATATCATCGACTTTTCTTCGGTATTGCTTAGACCATAAGTGCTTATCGGATCTGGCTTCAATCAATTGAATGGTAACCAGTAAGTCATTGGCTACCTTTTGTCCACTACCTTCTACAAAGTAATTGACATTGAGCAATTGCGATAGTTCGGGTATGGTATTGGAGGAGTTCCTGTATTTTTCAACGGAAGTTCTGCTGATCACTCTCAGCGCTTCTATTTTCTGCAGATGATTGAGTGTCGACTCCATCAACCCGTTAATGATATGTAGATTGGATTCATCATCACTATCATTTTTGAATGGAAGTACGGCAATGGATTTTTCCAAGCTGGCATCAACAGATTTCCCGGGGTTCAGAAAAATGAAAAATATGACTACCGATGTTATAATAGCAGCAGCTGAAAGTAAATAGAATATTAGTTTTTTTGACTTGCTATTGGGTTCAACAGCTGCTTCAGGTTTTTGTGTTTGGTTATTAGCTTCTCCAGGAGAATAACCATAGACCTCTCTGAAACATTTGATGTAATATGAGACACTTCCAAATCCTACCTTAAATGCGATTTCAGAGATTGTGAACTCTTCTGCTTTCAATAGCTCCATTGACCTTTCCAATCTTCGGTTTCGAATGAACTGACTAACAGAGAGACCAGTTTCTTTTTTCACCTTTCTCAATAAATTAGAACGGCTCATGCCCACCTGGTCAGCAAGTTCCGAGACACCGAATTGCTCGTTTTCAATGTTGTCGTCTATCAACTGATGAAGCTGTTGCTGAAAACTATCTAAGATTTTTTCTGAAGTTGACATGTATTATTTATTAATGCGAAATCACAGAAATTCTAACAGCTGATCAGGTCTGGATATAAAGGTATAAATGAAAGAATCGGGTGCTGCAGATCATTATTTGCATCATAATTTACATGAATGCATCATAATTTATAGGCATTCCTGAAACTTTACAGACTTTGCGCTAAACGTGATATGCCTGAGGCAGTTATTCCTCCCAATTTTGAACCATCAATTATTTCTATAAAATCAAAAACAAATAAAAAGATGAATTCTGTAAAATCTAAATCCCTGATCAAGTATGTAGCGACGTTCCTTTTATCAGGAATCTTATTGTTTGCATGCCAGACTAAACAGGATAACGAGCAATCGACTCAGGTCAAAACGGTCAATTCCAATCCTGAAATTGCCAATATTGACATCCATGCGGCGGTGATGTCAGGTGATGAAGGCACCATTAAACAATACATTGCTGGAGGTGGCGATCTCAATGTAAAAGAGCCAATGGGAGGGTCTACTCCCTTGATTTCTGCAGCTGTATTTAATCAACCAAATGCAGTCAGGCTTCTGATTCATGCCGGAGCAGATTTGAATTTGCAGAACAAAGACGGATCTACCGCTTTGCTTTCGGCAGCTTTTTTTGGTCGGACCGAGATTGTGCAGCTACTGGTCCAGGCTGGTGCTGATCAGTCATTGAAAAATAACTTTGGATCCACCCCGCTTCAATCAGTACAGGCTCCTTTGAGTCAGTTGATGCCGATCTATAAACAAATTAAAAATGACCTGGCACCCTTTGGATTCAAGTTGGACCTGGATCAGTTGGAAGTGAGAAGGAATGAGGTGGTGAAAATTCTTACACAATAATTGCAAACCCTATGAGAAGATATGATATAGACTGGTTGAGAGTAATTGCAATCGGGTTATTACTGATCTACCACATTGCCATAATATTTCAGCCCTGGGGTGTGTACATTGGTTTTATTCAAAGCGAAGAATCCATGGAAAGTTTGTGGATCCCTATGGCAGCAATGAATGTTTGGAGAATTCCTCTGCTGTTCTTTGTATCTGGCATGGGTGTGTCATTTGCTATGAAAAAGAGAAACTGGAAGCAACTGATTGGCGAGCGTGCGCTTAGAATAGAGGTGCCACATATTGTAGGTATTCTGCTCATAGTGCCATTGCATGTCTTTGTTTACCAGCGATTTCACGGAATTGAATACATGTATTTACCTAATCCAGGTCACCTCTGGTTTCTTGGGAATATTTTTATCTATGTGGCAGTCCTTGCTCCATTTTTCTACCTGATGAAAAATTACAAAGAGGGCCGTTTTCATAAACTCTTACTGAAGATTTATCGCAATCCGCTGGGTATTTTATTGGTAGCGTTACCCATTTTGTTGGAAACGCTGGTGGTCAACCCTGAGACTTATGAATTTTATGCGATGACAGGTCATGGGTTCTGGTTAGGGCTTATATGTTTTTTCTTCGGATTTACATTTATCTATGCCGGACAAACATTCTGGCCTACAGTGAAAAAATGGAAATGGATTTTTCTGGCAGGAGGGTTGGTGTTTTTCCTTGTCAGGTTACTGGTGTTTGAATTAGAAGGTCCACACTATTTGTTGCCGGTTGAAACCGTACTTTGGGTGATAGGCCTTTTTGGAATTGGTCATGCTTATCTCAACAAACCTGGAAAACTGCTGACGTACCTGAGTGAAGCAGCATATCCCGTCTACATTTTCCATATGTTTTGGTTATACCTTGGGGCATACTTCATTTTGCCTCTTGCAATTCCTGTTTTCTGGCAATTTGTATTGATCAACCTATTTACAGCGATAGGGTCCATGTTTACTTATGAGGCAGTAAAAAGGGTCAAAGTGATACGCGTATTGTTTGGGTTGAGGTGGAATAGAAAACCTGTAACTGAAACCAATGCTCAAGTAGCAATAGGGTGACCCAAATGGGCCACCCTGACTTTTAAATCATCCTAAATTCAATTGATTACCCTCCATAAACGGCTGATGATAGTGTCTTTTGCCAGTTGCTTTATACAAGGCATTGGCAATGGCACCCATCACCGGAGGAAACGGAGGTTCTCCCAATCCTGTGGGATCAATATTGTTTTCAACAAAATGCACATTGATTTCTTTTGGTGCTTCTCTGTGCCTGATTAGTCGGTATTTGTCGAAGTTGCTTTGCTGTGGCGCACCATCTTTGAAGGTCAGTGCACTGAACATGGCGTGACCAATCCCGTCTACCGTTCCACCTTCCACCAGATTACTGGCTGCAATAGGATTTACTACTATACCACAATCTACTGCACAATGTACTTTTTCAATCACTGGTTTATTTTGCTTTACAGACATTTCAATCACATGAGCTACATAGCTATTGTGGCAGAAATAGGCAGATACCCCTCTATGAACTCCGTCAGCTTGTTGATCCCATTTCGATTTATTTCTTACCAATTCCAATACTCCGGCATAACGTGCGGGATCATAGTCGTTGTTTTCACCTACAGGATTGTCTTTAGCCCTGTTCAAAAGTTCCAGTCGGAAGTCTATGGGGTCTTTCCCTGCTGCCTCCGCTACTTCATCCAAAAATGACTGTTCAGCACCGGCAATGAAATTAGACCTAGGTGCCCGAAAAGCACCGATTATGATATTGGATTTTTCAGACCAGGCTTCAGCCAGGTAATGGTCAACTGCTCCGGCAGGAAAGCGATTTGCAAAAAGCGGACTTTCCGGGATTCCACCTGCCTTTACATGAAAAGCAATCAGATTGTTGTTCTCATCCAGTGCCGCTCGGTAAGTAGCGTGATATGCCGGCCTGTAGTTGCCGTAGGTCATGTCATCTTCCCGGGTGTATACCAGTTTAACAGGCCCTTTGATCTTTTTAGATATCACCGCAGCTTCCACCAGGAAATGGCCATACAACCTGCGACCAAATCCACCACCCATTCTGGTCATCTGAATATCGATCTTTTCCAAAGGAAGGCCGAGTACCCCTGCAATACTTCTTTCCATATGTTCTGGTGTCTGAATTGGGCCTACCAGCTCAGCTTTTTCATCAGTAACATTGGCAAAGAAGTTCATTGGCTCCATCGTGTTATGAGCAAGGAATGGCGCGGTATAGGTACGTTCAATGACTTTCGCTGCTTTCTTGAACATCAGCTCCGGATTACCATCTTTTCTGGCTTCATATGCTTTTTTCGAGGCAAGCTCATCCATTTTTCTACGATGATCCTCGGAATTCTCAAGTTTGCCTGGTAATTCCACATCCCAAGTGTTGGAAGTATTGATGTAGTGTGAGTAGGTTTCAGTCTTGTCACCCTGTGGTTCCCAGTTTACTTTTATTTTCTTCCTGGCGTTCATCACTTCCCAGGTGGAGTTCCCAACGACCACCAACAGTTCCGGGAAGGCAGTCGCATCAAACATATGTTTCTGATAATTTTCCGGGTAGGTGTTGATGGTGAAAATGTCTCGTATACCAGGCATGTTTTTAGCTTCAGTATCGTCGTAACTTTTGAGCTTCATACCAAATGCGGGAGGATGTACAGCCATTGCATATAGCATTCCTTCCTGTTTGTAATCAAGGCCAAAAAGTGGTTTCCCTGTGACAATATTCAGACCATCCACATTCCTTTTGCTGGACCCGATTATTGTGAATTCATCATTGCTTTTTAATTGCACTTCTTCCGGAGCTTCGATAGTGGCAGCCAGAGAGGCCATTTCTCCGTATCCAGCTTTTTTACCGGATTTCTGATGAACTAATGTGCCTGTTTCCGTGGTGATTTCTTCGAGGGGAACGTTCCAGGAGTTGGCAGCAGCCTGGCGCAATACATGTCTTGCCGCAGCACCAGCCATCCTTAGCCCATTCCAGCCTTGCCTGATCGACTGACTTCCGCCGGCCAGTTGTCTGGTAAATATCTGTGTATTCAATGGGGCTTGTTCTACGATCACATTTCCCCAGTCTATATCCAGCTCCTCAGCCACAAGCATCGGCATGGAAGTCTTCACATTCTGACCGATTTCGGGGTTAGGAGACATGATGGTGATTAAACCATTGTCGGCAATTTTGAGGAACCCATTAATATCATACCATTCTTTGGGCATCTCAGCAATCTCATTGGACCCGGGTTTACATGACACCAGCCAGTTAAAACTGACCATGAGCCCCCCACCAGCTAATGCAGAAGTCTTCAGAAAGCTCCTTCTACCTATCTTTGTTTTTAATATTTTCATGATGCTTTATTTATTATAGGGTGGCTGCCGTTTTAATCGCTTGTTTGATCCTTACATAGGTGCCACATCGGCAAATGTTACCACTCATGGCAATGTCAATGTCTTCATCACTTGGGTTTGGATTTTCCTTGAGCAAAGCAGCAGCACTCATGATCTGGCCAGCCTGGCAGTATCCACATTGCGGGACATCATGTTCCAGCCATGCCTTTTGCACAGGGTGATCGGCATTTTCTGATAGTCCTTCGATCGTGGTAATCTCTGATTCACCGACAGAAGAAACCGGAAGTTGACAAGATCGGACAGCAACGCCATCAAAGTGAACAGTACAAGCGCCACACATGGCTATGCCACACCCATATTTGGTGCCTACCATATCGAGATGATCCCGAAGGACCCATAGGAGGGGTGTACCAGGGTCAACATCTACCTGCCGACTTTTTCCATTAATTTTAAGATTGAATTGGGCCATGAAATAAGTAAAGTTTTTATTCGGAATAAAATGCTTTCAATCCAGAGGTTTACTGGATTATGGTCAGTTAAGATACAAAATAAGTAAGGCAATGACCAGTAGAACTGTTGGGATTTCCTGATGCGGCATACAATACTTGATGAATGGTAGATTCCAGATGATACTTTGCTGGTTTAGTATGATCAAAGTACTTGCATAGTAATGGTGAGTTTATCCGGAATACTAATAAAATATCCTCGAAAACAACTTAGTTTTGGGTAACGACCTTACTTCAACAACTTATGTTATACTTAATGGCCTCATTGTACATTCTTGCAGGAATCAATCATTTTGTGATGCCAAGAATGTATCAGAAAATTATCCCCCCAATATTGCCGTGGAAACCATTCATCAATTATGCTTCTGGTGTTGCTGAAATTGTATTAGGAGTTTTTTTAATGATTGAAGACTATCGGCAGCTGGCAGCATGGGGTATTATTATCTTGTTGATTTTGGTTTTTCCTGCGAACATTTACCATTATATGGCATCAAAACCCGGAAGAGGTATACCAAGATGGGTGCTGCTACTGAGGTTACCACTACAAGGTGTGCTTATTTATTGGGCCTGGCTTTACACCTGATAAAAAGATCAAAATACCGGACTTCAGGTATTTACATAGAGTAATAGATTTATCAACTTCAAGTTACAACGCTAAATATTAAACTAATGAACGTCAATGAAGTAGTATACATAGGTTACCCCTATGCTGTACAATACAAAGTAAAAGGTGGAGCTCAGGACAAACGTGGCAAATCTGCCATTAATCAATTGATATGGGGAGACTGGGCCAGTGTGAGAGAGGTTTCGGGAGAATGGATCAATGTCTGGTGCAGAGGCAGACAAGGGTGGGTCAGGAAAGAAAACCTACAGCGCAACCGGGTACTGGAAGTGAATTTTGTTGACATTGGTCAGGGAGATGGTTGCCACATTCAAACGCCCGACGACAAGGCCATAGTAATTGATGCTGGTGAGGGTGACAACATGTACCGGTTTTTGCGATGGAGGTTTGGCAAATTTTCAAGGAAATTTGAATTCGATTCCTTCATTATCAGCCACCCGGATAAAGATCACTACTATGGATTTAAGCACCTGTTTGAAGATGATAAGGTCCACGCAAAAAAGGTCTATCACAATACCATTGTTGAACAGGTAACAGCAGGCAAAAGCAGCCTCGGATCAGAGACGAAAATTGGCAGAAAGAAATACCTCAGCGGCTTGGTTGAAACTCAGGAGGAGCTGGAAAAGGTCGTAAATAGTAAGTCCAAAAGAGGGAAGAGGTTGTACCCTAACATGCTGAAGGATGCACTTGATAGTCAGCGTATTGGTGCAATTGAGGGGTTGCTGGCCAGCGAAAATTATGATCAGCCAAAATATTTGCCGGGTTACGCTCCAGAGGATAACAGAGGGTTGACTTTAAAGTTGTTAGGTCCGGTTCCGCGGACATTAAGTAATGGCAAGCATGGATTACCGAGGTTCAAAAGTGTCGGGGAAACCAAAAACGGTCATTCCGTAGTGTTATTACTGGAAATCGGTTCGATTAAAATGCTCCTTGGTGGAGATCTTAATGAGCCATCGCAGGAATACCTGATGGAGCATTATACCGGGCTTGACGCTCACCCTAAGACGCCTGCTGAAGTCGATTTTTTAGTTACTGAGGGTCAGAAATATTTTGGTGTAGATATCGCAAAAGCTTGTCATCACGGAAGTGCCCATGTATCGCCTAATTTTTTGGCAGCAACCAATACGTTGGTGACCATTGTTTCCAGTGGCGATAACGAACCTCACTCTCACCCAAGACCGGATACCCTGGGCATTATTGGTAAATACAGTAGAAGTGAAAGACCCTTGATATTTTCTACAGAATTAGCCAGGTCAGGCAATGAGCACATCAAACACCCCAACAAGGTCAGGAGAGAGCTTAGAAAAGATATCGATGAGTTATCGGCCATTATAAATTCACCTGACGCCAGTGCTGCTCAAAAGCAGAAAGCCTCCGACAAGCTGGATGAAAAACTGGAAGTAATTCAACGGTCTGTAGCGAATTACGGGATGATCAATGTGAGGTCCGACGGGGAGAAAGTAGTAATTAGTCAGCGACTGGAACGAGAAAGATCCAAATCTAAACGCTGGGATATTTATCAGTTTGAGACGGATAGTCATGGTAGGTTGCACTATGTTCATTAACTGACTGGAAATTGATTTGAATCAGTTTGGAGCGATTTTTTCTTTTTTATAAAGGGAATCAATCGAATAATCAAAATGGATCAAATCAAAAACATACTAGTACCATTAGACTTTAGTGAATCATCCTACAAAGGATTAGCTGCTGCATGCAGCCTGGCAGAAAAAATTGATGCGAGAATTCATCTGGTGAAATTCCTGTTGCCTGATGAAGCGGATTCGGCATTGCATCCTAAAGAGGCAGTCCTGGGTTACCGTGACACCAAATTTCATAGGGAGATTCGGGCGCTGGAAAAAGAATATCAACAGAAACTGCAAAAGACGATGAGCGAGGTGGTGAAGTCTGAATTGAGAGGAAACGCTTACATCGTAACGGCATCTGTGGAAGGAACGATACAACAGATCATATCTATGAATGAAATCGATCTCCTGGTGTTTGGGGACAATGGAGAAAGGTCTCTGCTGGAACAGATGGTAGGATCAACAGCAGAAAAAATGATCAGGAATAGTCGTATTCCAGTTATTTCGGTATATGGCGGTGGCCTTGAATTGAATCATCTACTGTTGGCTACCGACTTAAGCATAACCTTCCCAGAGGAGGTTTACAGGTTCTGCAAAACTGTTGAGCAACTGGGTGCAACCATTCATTTGGTAAACGTCATAACTACCGAACTGATTACCGAAGAAAGGGTAAAAGCACAACTAAAGCTACTTGCTGGGAATATAGGACTCACCAATCCGAAATTTCACATCCTAAGCGCCTCAAGTGAAACCGAAGGAATAATCCAAACCGCCGCTGTGTTAGATGCTGATCTGATTCTGATGAAGACCTATGAAAGGTCTCCATTCTGGTCATTTTTTGCAGGGAGTGTGGCGGAAAAAACAGCCAGAAAATCTGAAATTCCGGTGATGATAGAATCAGTAGAAACTAATCAAAACGCATAGATTTTTGATAATAGACCAGGGATTGATTGTAGAATCGACTCTACAATCTGTGGAATTGGTTGCCGTCAATTTCAAAGATCTCGTACCCTCCCAGTGACTCAGAGACTTAATGTTTCGGTGGTATGGTTTGTGCGCCATATTTGATCGAGTATGAAACCAAAATCAAATAAAATGAGAATAATGCCCAATGAAATGCTGCTGATTTATAACTCCAGCATTCTTCAGGACAGAGAAGCTTACGGTTACGCCAAAAGCTTGAAAAACAGGAAGCTTAAAACCATAGACGTTCAACATGATAAATTAACCAGTCTACAGTTAAAAGAACTGGCAGATATCCTCGAAATGGAGGCTCAGGAGCTGATCAATAGAAGGTCACAGATTTATCTCAACGAGTACACCGAGACTGATTTTGATGAGCAGGGATACCTGTCCTTGTTATCCAAAAATCCACGAATGATGAAAACACCAATAGCCATTTATGCCGATAATGGTGAAATCCTTGGTTCTGGCCTGGAACTGATCCGGAAAGAGCAATAAGGAAAGTCCTGGGAGATTTTGGTTATAGAGATTTTAAAATTTTAAATAAATAATTGAATTATGGACACTTACGTCATAGACAGTGATCAAAGTACCTTGAAATGGAAAGCACAAACTGATCATGAAGTCAATTCTGGTGAAATTGGGATTGAAGGAGGCAAATTTTTTGTTGAATTGGGTAAGATCGTAAAAGGGTTTGTACGCCTCGACCTGGATGATCTCAAAGTTGACAATTATAATCAGCTATCCGGGCAGGAAGAGCAACAACTGCTTCAGGCGTTGAGATCGGAGAGTTTTCTTGATGCCAGACAATTTCCATCTGCTGAATATCGGCTCGAGAGGCTAAGGGAAAAGCAAGATCACGCATTAATTCATGGTATTCTGGTTTGGAAAGACCGTGCGATGGGCATGAACTTTTCCGGTGATGTTACCATGAGTGAGAAGAAAATCCACGCCACGTCAGAGATCAGTCTTGACGAGGTTAATCCAGTGGCGCATGAACAAATAACAGGGAATCATCAGGGAAGCCCTATTGATGACATAGCATTCAAGATCGAACTCACAGCATTTCCGGAGCAGGTTTGATTTATTTTGCCTTAAAGTCGCTCGGCTCCTGCCGAGTGACTATACATTTCAACTTATTCCATCGCGAAGGTATAGCACCAGGCTTCACCTTCAAGTACCACCTCGCCATCCTGACGGACCACCTGGAGCCTCAGTTGCGTAACGGGCTTTGATTCATGGATGAAGAGTACTTCCGCTTCAGCTGTAATAGTGTCACCAATAAAAACCGGTGCGGTGAACTTCCAATCCTGGCTCATAAATACTGTCCCCGGTCCCGGCATATCCATCCCCACCAGTGCATGCAGAATGCCAGTAGTAAGCCCACCTTGAACTACCAGTTTTCTGAATTTCGTTTTCCCGGCAAATTCTTCGTCAAAGTGCAATGGATTGTGGTCACCGCTTAGATCGGCGTACTTTTTCACATCTTCAGTGGTAAAAGTGGCGGTTCGTGAGGCTTTCTGCCCAACAACAATGTTATTCATAGCTAAGGTTTGTGATTTGTTTGACCTAATATAGGAATAAATCACTGCCTTTAAAGCGAATTGTCTGGAAGATCACCAGCCAAATATTATTTTTTCTCAAAAGGTATTCGATATCTCAGGCTCAATACAAATTCTCTTCTTGATCCAGGGAGTGGAGAATGCATGCCGTCATAAGGCTGGATAAAAACAAATGCCTCATCAAGCAGGTTATTTCCCCCAACACTGAGTGAAAGACCCTGGGTGAGCAGGTTGTTAAAATTTAGATTCAGGTTGAAAAATGAAACGGGCTCAAACTTCTGTAGAATGGCGTTGTTCGAGTCATCAATAGATGAGTAACCATATCTTTCACCAATCAATGTAAAAGAAGGGTTTAGACTGATGTTTTGAGCGAGGTTGACACTGGAGTAAAAATTGAATTTTGAATTGGGGATTCCAACCAAAGTATTATCATTTCCATCTACATCATAGATTGAAACCTTGTTTTTACCAGCGGCAGAACTGAGACTGTAGTTAATATTCAAATACCCCCAGGTGCTTCGATATTGATAAACCAATTCAACACCTCGCGACCCGGATTGATCGAAGTTTTCATAGATAGTTGATTGATCATATCGATAAACAATTGGATGATCAATGGTGATATCATAAAAATTAAGATTTACCACCATCTCTTTGCCAAGTTGATAACCAAGTTCGATTTCTGCCACATAAGTTTCTTCAGGGCTTAGGTTTGGATTGGTGATGATATTTTCAATGTTTGGTGCTCTGTATGCGCGGCTGTATAATAATTTAGTATGAAAACCTCCAAATACTTTGGTATAAGCAATCCTGGGGGCAATAGCTGAACCATATTGACTGTGACTGACATACCTGGTACCAATGGTCATATTACCATATTTCGATTGATACGAAAATTGTGCAAAGCCACTGATGGTATTGAAATCAATAGCATTTTTACCGAGGAAATAACCCTTTATCTCGGGATCATTGTCGGCAGCTTTTTCTACAAAGTACTCACTGCCAAACATGAGGTTGAGATTTTTTCCCATTTCCCAGTTTGCCGCAATATTTCCGATGATCTTTTGTGCTGTAATATCGTAGTTTACATCAATCTGTCGGTAATAATCATATAAGGCGGCATTGTTGGTGACCACCTGCCAGGGTTGCTGTGTGATGTAACTGAATTTTGGTGTTAAGGAAAATTTTTCATTCAATTTCAGTTGGTATTTCAATTGGGTATTCCAGCTTTTGAAGTTCATGTCCTGACCCATGTTCGACAAAGAATCATAAATAGCAATGGATGAAGTACGGTAGTTGTCGTATATACTCCTGAATTCCAGGTTTTTGTATTTAATTCCAAGATTTATGTTGGCAGGGTTTAGGTCCGATTTGTTACTCATAGGTCCGGTATTGCCAAATATGTCTACAAATGGCTGGTTGGACCTTCTTCCTTCACCAATAAAAGCAGCCAATGACATATCAAGATCATCGGTGCTTTTGCCAATTCCCAGACTGAAATTCCTTCTGGCATAACCGCCATCAAACTGACCATATACAGCATTAGCCATCACCCCTTCAATATCCTTTCCGGATTTTGTGATGATGTTGATCACCCCAAGTTCTGCAGCACCTCCATAGATGCTGGAACCAGGACCCCTGATCACTTCAATTCTTTTAATCTGATTGACATCATAATGGTTGCCAAACTGACTGGTCCCGTACATAATGTCGTTCATTTCCTGACCGTCAATCATCAGCAATATTTTGCCTTCATGCCCCCAGTTTCCACGGGCTGCTAATCCGGTAATTCCCTGTACATCATATCCGAAAGTAATTCCCGGGATCAACCTGAATACATCAATCAGATCCTGTGCACCGGCATTCTGAATGTCTTCTTCTGAAATGATGGTAAGAATACCTGGTGATTCCCTCGTGGTAAGCGGACGCTGGGAGGCCACAGAGACTTTTAATTGCATCAGCTCTTCCAAACTCATGTCATAGTAGCTCTTCTCTTCATCAGGTTCTTGTGCATACCCAATAAAGACTGACCCAAAGATCATTAGTATAAACAATAGCTTGCTCGGCATTCTCAAATTAGCTGGTAAAACTAGCTGTAGGCAGCCAAGATATAAATATTTTTTGAAAGCTGCTTCTACTTTATAAACTCAGCAAGTAATCGATGGAAATGATGTACACCTTTTTCCCGGGTTGCTGAGAACCTTCCCGTTGTATAATGTCTGGATTGCAGGCCTTTGAATACGCCCTCCACTACAAATTCGTCTTCCCGTTCCACTTTGTCCAAAAGTGCTCCCGCTCCCTTTTCCAGTTTGGTTTCATCATAGAGGTACGTCAGGAAAGACACCCTTGTACGGTTTGAAGAAACTGGCTTTACGATGTTGATGGAGAGTCCCCATGGATAAAAATTAAACATCATGTTGGGAAAGACCCAGAAATAATAAGCCGCCACAGACTTCCCCGCATCCGGGTGACCTGAAGGAAGATCAAAGACTTCATCTCCACCTTTGCCGTATCCAATCTGTAAGTTAATATGATCAAAAAGCACAGTGGAATAGCTTCCATAGTCTAACACTTTATTAAGGTCCTCATGTACAAAGGGAATATGAAAGCCTTCCAGGTAATTGTCACAATACAATGCCCAATGCGCCTGAACCAGGTAGTCTTTGGATCGGTTGGCATCAAATCTAAATTCATGCAAAGGCAAGAAACCCACCCGATCATTCATTACATCAATCACCTGATCAAAATCAAAAGCCGGATCGATGGCAGTAAACAGAAAAGGCCCCCATTTTTTGATAGCAAACTCATGGAGGTGATCGCAATCTCTGGGGAAGTTTTGTACTTCCTGAAATTCCGGCATATGCTCAAATTTACCGTCGAGCCCAAATCTTCGCCCATGATACATACAGGTGATTTTTTTACTTTTTTTAGGGTGATGTACAAGAATATTGGCCCGGTGAGTGCAAACATTGGACAAACAACGGGTTCGATCATAATCCCTGACCAAAACCATTGGTTCATCCAGATACCCGTCGAGTAATGAAAAGGGGTAGAGGTCATTTTCTGGAGTAAGGAGTTGATCATCTCCTATCCATTGCCAGGACTGATCAAATACCTTGGTTTTCAGCAGCTCAAATGTGCTTTGGTCCCTGTAGAATTCAGCAGGTAAAGTTTCTGCTTTGGAGATATCTGGGTCTACAAAAAAATTAGGAGGCATGAGAATTTTGGGTTAATTTATCGTTCCTATGAAGCAAACTAACGCATTTTTATGACCCGAGCAAAGGACCAGCGCAAGTTGGGATTGTGGGCAGCTACCTCACTGGTGGCTGGCAATATGATAGGCTCAGGCATCTTTTTGCTTCCAAGTGCACTGGCAGTATTTGGAGGGATCAGCATGTTGGGATGGATTGTTTCCACTGTTGGAGCATTCGCTTTGGCTTTAATTTTTAGCCGTTTATGCCATGAAATGCCGTCTGCCGGAGGGCCATATGTATATGCCAGGGAAGGGTTTGGTGATTTTGCTGGTTTTTTGGTAGTCTTTGGATATTGGATCAGTGTGTGGTGTGGCAATGCAGCGATTACTGTGGCGCTGATTAGCTATTCCAGTGTATTTTTTCCTGTATTGGGAACAGACCCTATTGTCGCCATGATGGCTGGTATTGGCGTAGTATGGCTGCTTACTTTCATCAATATTCGGGGCGTAAAAGAAGCTGGAAATGTGCAGTTGATTACCCTTGTTTTGAAGGTAGTCCCTCTGCTTCTTATGAGTATTGTAGGAATTTTTCTAATTGATTTTGATCATTTTGTGCCTTTCAACCGCAGTGATCAATCATCGTTCGATGCAATTTTGGCCACATCAGCATTGACCTTGTGGGCATTTCTGGGTGTAGAGTCCGCTACAGTGCCATCAGATTGTATCAGTAATCCTAAAAAAACTATTCCATATTCTACCATATTGGGAACTTCCATAGCAGCGATGATCTATATAAGCTCCACTGTGGCCATAATGGGGCTTGTTGCACCCGAAGATCTGGTGACTTCAAATGCTCCCTTTGCAGATGCAGCGGATTTCATGATTGGGCCAATGGGTAAATACATCATTGCCATAACGGCCATCATTTCAACATTTGGCGCTTTGAATGGCTGGATTCTCATGCAGGGGCAAGTACCAAAAGCATCGGCTAGAGATGGTTTGTTCCTGAGCGTTTTTGGAAAAGTCAATCAGCGAAATGTACCGGCGGTGGGTTTGGTAATTTCAAGTATTCTGGTTTCTATTTTGATCCTGATGAACTTCTCAAAAAGCCTTGTTGAGGCCTTCCGGTTTATGATTTTGCTGTCGACCATTACTGTATTGGTTCCATACATCTTTTCATCGGGTACCTATTTATTAAAAAATCTGAAGGGAAAACAGGTAAGCAGGGTCGATTTTATAAAACATCTGTTGTTGGGTATGCTTGGTTTTATTTTCTCAATTTGGGCCATTGCCGGAAGTGGAGAGGAGAGTGTCTATTGGGGATTTATGCTATTGTTGTTTGCAGTTCCGATCTATGCATGGCTGAAAAAGTGAAGGGAATAAGTAGAGGTAGTGTTACCAATTCGGTTTACTAAAAACTTGAATAAGTCCCTAATAATGATGATATTAGGTTACATTCTACCTTTCTAATGGAGCTAAAGCTAAAAGAGGACAATTATTATGAGATCCTGTTTCATAATACCAGTGATCTCATTTATGAGCTTGATGAAAACGGACGCTATCTCAGGGTTAATCAGGCAGTTTGTGACCAAACAGGTTACACCGCTCATGAACTTACCCAAATGACCTGCTGGGACATGGTGCCGAATCACTATGTGGATCAGATCAAGGCACACTATGGTAAGATTCTGAAAGCAAGGAAATCATCCGATTATGTAGAATTTCCCATTCTAACCAAAAACAATGAACTCATCTGGATGAGCCAGAGTGTTCATTTTATCTATGATGGCAATGTAGCACACAGGGCATATGCTATTGCCAAGAATATCACCAAATCCAAGCAGCGTGAGCTTCAGAAGGATAAACACATGGAGGGCCTGAAACTCCTGAATATCATCCAAAATAGCACAGACCTTTCACTTGACGATCAGTTGACAAACGCCCTGGAATTATGCACCAAGTTTTTGGATCTTGAAGTGGGAATCATCAGTAAAATTGATGGCTCAGATTATTATGTAAAGTTCTTTTATCCTGAAGGCGCGGGGTTGTCCAGAAAGCAAAGATTCGATCGGGATGGGACTTATTGCGACATTACATTTGAGGCTAATCATGTAGTGGCGATTGACGAAATGTCTTCATCCATATATCGAGACCACCCCTGTTACAGAAATTTTAAGCTGGAATCTTACATCGGGGAGGTCTACCATATCAATGGAAAACCAACCGGAACGGTCAACTTCTCAAGCATTAACAGAAGAAAAAAGAATTTCACGCCCTATGAAATGGAGCTTGTTTCTTTACTTGCAAAATGGGTGGGATCAGTCATTGAACGGTCCGTCTTTGTAGAACAACTTTCGGAAAGTGAAGAAAAATATAAAATGCTTTCTGAAAACTCTCAGGATGGCATTGCACTATTTGAGAATGATCAGATCAAATATGTTTCCGAAGGGTATGTTGAAATGCTGGGATACTCTCAGGAGGAGTTCCTGAACATGACCGTGGAAGACACTTTCCTAATGGTGGATGATGACGAGAAGGCAAGGGTTCATCAAATTCTCGAGGAGAGCCGCAAAAGTAAAGAGAAACACATCATGTATGATGTCAAAATTCGCCACAAAAAGGGACACTTACTATGGATAGAAAATGAACTTTCCAGGGTTTTTGATCAACATGGTGAATTGTTGAGCACCATCGTACATGCACGAAATATCACCGCCAGAAAACATGCTGAAGAGGAGTTGGCAAGAAGTAACAGCCGTCTGAAAGAGATCAATAAAGAAAAAGATAAACTGATTGCCATAATTGGTCATGATCTAAGGAATCCACTTGCAGCAGTAAAATCGCTCAGTGAAATCATTGCCAGCGATGAAGATGATGTTGATTCCGAATTCCTCACAGAAATCGGTGGTACAATCAATAGCGCAGCAAAGAGGAGTTTGAGCCTTATTGAGGAAATCATCAACTGGGGTAATGTGACCTCTCAGTCCTCGGCTCAACAGGAAGTGAATATTGAAGAATTGATCCAAAAGACATTTGAATTATTTCATCTCAATGTTGAAGAAAAGGAGATTAAATGTCGCATCAATTGCAACAACATTTCCAAGGTAAAATGTAATCAGTTTGTACTGGAACTGATCCTTAGAAACCTGATTTCCAATGCCATCAAGTTTACACCCAATGAGGGCAAGATAGATGTATCTACCATCCTGGAAGACAATTCTTTAATATTGGAAGTGAAGGATTCCGGTGTGGGAATGAATGAGGAAACCGCTCACAAAATTCTGCAAATGGACTCACGGGAAACCAAAAGAGGGACCAACAACGAACAAGGTACCGGACTGGGACTTAAACTTTGTGTTGATGCCTTAAAAAACCTGGAGGGTAAAATTGAAATTGAATCCGAACCTGGGCAAGGAACACTGTTCAGGGTTTATATCCCCCTCTAAGAAAAAGGCCTGCAGTTGAAAACTAACAGGCCATACTTTAACTAAATAATCAATTAATTACTAGAACCGGAAGGCAACCCGGTAACCAAGCCACATCCTTACATCACTGTCATTCACCTGCTTATCATAGAAATTTTTGTTTCCGATATCAATCAATGCATTATCTGTTGGATCATTTTTTTCATTTTTCACATAAACATTAAGTACTGGTCCACCATTCACGGACAGATAATCATTGATCCTGTATCCAAAGTTTACATTTAACCGGTTGAGACTATAGGTGCCCTCCAGAAATTCATTTTCCGTCAATTGCAACCAGCTGGAGGTGGCTTCTACATTGGTGTATATTTTCTGTCTGAGATTCCATTGTGTTCCAAATCCGGCACCAACCGTCCAGAATGCCTCGTCCTGTGGTTTGATACCCACTGACCAGATACTGTATAATCGGTTTGTTCCACCACGATAGCTGAAATTGAAGTCCACCACATCATCGTAGGAAACTTCAAACTTGTGCATGCCTTTTCTTACAAAATTGAATAATCCAATAACGGCTCCATGTTCTACCGTATCAGCAATGTTGACCAATCCTATTTGTAGCCCTTTTACCCTTGGAGCAAAGTTTACCAGTCCGGAAACCTGCGCGCCTTTTACCTCTTTTGTGGCTATATTTAGTACACCAGATAGCTGAATACCTTCAACTTTCCCGGAATAATTGGCTAAACCCGCCATTTGACCTCCCCGGACACTGTCTATAGAGGCGTTGATCATTCCTGACAGCTGCATTCCACTTGTCGCATCAGCATAATTTGCCAGACCACCAATTTGTGCTCCAACTAAATTCCCAACCGTTACATTGATCATACCGGAAACCTGTCCGCCTGTAGTGCTTCCAATGACCACATTGGACAAGCCTGCCATTTGTCCACCATTCACCTGGTGACCTACTACATTGATCAATCCACTGGCCTGGGCACCCTTGAGGTCATTGTGAATGATGTTCACGAGGCTACCTACTTCCAGACCTTCCACTTTGTATACATAGCCGCCCAGTATGTTTAGTGAAAAATTGGTGGCTACTTTATGGGAGTGCAGGCCGGCAGTACCAAATCCCGGAATGAAAGAGATTTGGGCGGGCATATAAATCGGCTCAAGATTGTCTTTTCTGTCCTGTGCGGTACCCCATGATACCATCATGAAGCATACGATTGTGAGTGTAAATATCTTTTTCATAGTCATTGACCTTTTAGTTTGTTTCAATGCTTAGGAAACAAGAATGTGTTTTACCCCCACGTATGATTTAACTTTTTTCGTTTCTATATCAAAGCAACCTTTGGGATCAACCTGACATCTTCTTTAAACAAAATCTCAAACACCATGCACACAACATTAATCACCATTCATATCGGGGCTGGGTTGCTGGCAATTCTTTCTGGTTTTGCTGGTTTGGTTCCGCGAAAGGGCACAAAATGGCACCTGACATTCGGAAATGTCTTTTTCTATGCCATGATTGTAATGACGGTAACAGCGGCTGTACTGGCGACTTTCTTTTCCATGGAGCCGATCAATGGCTGGATTGGGCTTTTTACTTTGTATTTGGTCCTAACTGCTAGGCAAACAGCTCGCAACAGGAATGGGAAGCTAAAATTGACACAAAAAGCGAGTACACTTTTGGCTGGAGTAATATTTCTGGCTTTTCTGTTATTGAGCTTACAGGCTTATCAAAGTGGAGAATCCGTGATCACGGGTATTTATGTGGAAGCATTTTACGTCTACACTGTTTTTGCCGCCCTGGCCTTGTTGCTCGACATCAGGGTATGGGTAATTGGTGGCATCACCGGCAAATCGAGAGTAGCACGACACATTTGGCGAATGACGCTCGCCTTATTTATAGCCACTGGCTCATTATTTCTGGGACAACCTCAGGTATTTCCGGAAATGATCAGAGCATCAGGTGTACTTGGATTGCCTGTGTTGTTGGTGGTAATGGCACTTTTGTATTGGTTGGTGAGGGTGTTTATTGGTAAGAGGTTCGCAATGACGAGATAATAATCACCATCCCCCTGTGGACATCATTTGATTAGCTTTTTCATACTTATCCTTGTCGAATCTATACAATGACGGTGCTTTATGCTGACCGCCAAATCTGCGCTTTCCAGTGTCTTCAATAAATCCAAAGCCCATGATCTTCCTTCGGAAATTACGCCTGTCTAGTTTTTTATCAAGAATGGTTTCATACAAAGATTGCAGTTCGCTCAATGTAAATTCTTCTGGCAGTAAGTTTAATCCAATTGGCTTAAAATTGAGGCTTTGCCGCATAGAGGCCAATGCCTGATGAACAATCTCGTTGTGATCCAGGAGCAGATCAGGTAATTCAGTAACCGGATACCATTGACACGATTTTGAAAATTTATCTGGTGTAGGAGTCACTTTTGAGTATTCTACCAAAGCATAGTAACCTATGGTAATAAACCTTTGTTTACACCACGCTAAGAAATCTTCTGGTAGCAAGTTCAAGGCATTCAATTCATCAAAATGTTTGGTCTGGTGCCTTTCGAGAGCACCGAAACACTGAAACTGATTCAGGAATACTTCTGTAAGTCCAGACCGCAATTGCAGAACATGACGGGCAGCCTGATCAATGGATTGGTTTTTAGGGATGAAGCCACCGGGAAGCATGTGGCTGGATTGCAGCGTTTCGAGGATCAGGACCTTCAGGGTGTTTTCATGGAATCCAAAAATCACACAATCCACCGAGACTCCAGGTTGCAGCTGACTCGTATCTTGGTTCATTTCCGGGATACCTTCGCGATGAGTTTGATTCATGTTTATTTCAGGTTTAGGTGCTTACAAACATAATTGATCTATACTAAATATTTGAAAGTGTCGAATTTACATATTATATTGTGTCAATATAACACTACTATTCAAAGCGATGCTTAAAAGACTTACGATTTTGACATTAACGGGGCTGCTTTCATTGACGGGCAAAGCCCAGATGACCTTTCAGGATTTCAATGGGAATAAACGCCTTGATCCCTATGAAGATGTAACCCTTTCTGTGGAGGAGAGGGCGAAGGATATTTTACAAAGACTTAGTGATGAGGACAAGATCAACCTGGTGGTGGGGATTGGATTTAATATTCCCGGAATGTTTGAGGCAACACAGCCACTAAGGGTTCCGGGGGCGGTTGGAGGCACTTATTCATATGATTCACTTGGTATAAGGGGTCTGATCACCACCGATGGACCTGCTGGAGTAAGGATTCAGCCTATCGATGGGGCAAAGGAATATTTTTGTACCGCTTTTCCAATTTCCACCTTGGTAGCTTCCACCTGGGATACACAACTGGCGTACGAAATTGGTCGGGCAGTAGGGAATGAAGTAAAGGAATATGGCATGGATATTTTGTTGGCACCTGGGATGAATATTCATCGCAATCCGCTCGGGGGCAGAAACTTTGAGTATTTTTCTGAGGATCCCTTATTGTCAGGCAAGATGTCAGCGGCTGAGGTGAAGGGGGTTCAATCCAATGGCGTGGGTACTTCGATTAAGCATTTTGTGGCCAACAACCAGGAAACCAACCGTACTTTAATAGATGTTGTAGTCAGTGAACGAGCGCTCAGGGAGATCTATCTGAAAGGATTTGAAATTGCGGTAAAGGAAGCTAAACCGTGGACTATCATGAGCGCCTACAATCAGGTGAATGGAACAATGGCCTCCGAAAACAGCGATTTGCTAACAACAGTATTGCGAAAAGAATGGGGTTTTGAAGGCTTGGTGATGACCGACTGGTTTGCAGGAGCTGATCCGGTAAAACAAATGGTTGCCGGTAATGATTTGCTAATGCCAGGGACAGATCAGCAACGTGATGCGCTTAGAGCCGGACTAAAAGAGGGTAGGCTGGAGAGATCGGTGTTGGATAGAAACGCTTTGAATGTATTGAAGCTCCTGGTTCAATCTCCGTCATTCAATCGATACAGTCATTCAGATCAGCCTGACCTGGAGAGTAACGCCCAACTGGCAAGAAGAGTAGCAGCGGAAGGAGCAGTTCTATTGAAAAATGATGATGTACTTCCATTTAATTCCACCATAAAGATTGCCGCCTTTGGTAATGGTTCCTACGATTTTATCTCCGGGGGAACAGGAAGTGGTGATGTGAATGAGGCTTATACCATTTCGTTGGTACAGGGGTTGGCCAATGCCAATGTGGTGGTAGACGAAACTTTAAAGTCAACGTACGAAGCATATATCCAAACTGAAAAAGCCAAATTCCCTCCAAAAAAGATGTTTTTCCTGCCCGACCCTGTTGTCCCGGAGATGGCGTTGGATCATAAAATGATCAGGCAAACTGTGAAAAATACCGACATAGGAGTGATTACAATAGGCCGGGTATCAGGTGAATTTGCTGACCGGAAGGTAGAAAATGATTTTCTTCTTACTACCGCAGAGCAGCAAATGATCGATCAGGTTTCGAGTGCTTATCATAAAGAAAATAAGAAGGTGGTGTTGATATTAAATATTGGCAATGTGATTGAAGTTGCCTCCTGGAGAGATAAAGTAGATGCCATATTATTACCATGGCTGGGAGGGCAGGAAGCTGGAAATGCAGTAGCAGATGTGTTGTTGGGCAAGGTAAATCCTTCCGGGAAACTTCCTGCTTCATTCCCATTGGTCTATAATGATGTCTCCAGTGCGGATAATTTTCCGGGAGAGGAGTTTGGCGAACCAATCAGACAGGGAGTGTTTTCAGCCAAAAAGTCTAAAGTGACTCATGAGGAGGGAATATATATAGGATATCGCTACTACGGTACTTTCAATAAAGAAGTAGCTTATCCATTTGGGTATGGACTTTCATATACTGATTTTGAGTATACTGATTTGTCCGTGTTCTCTAAAGCGGGCAGGGTTGATATTGCAGTAAATATAAAGAATACCGGAAAAGTTGAGGGCAGGGAAGTGGTTCAGGTATATTTATCCGCTCCAGGATCTATCCTGGATCAACCGGAAAAGGAGCTTCGTGCTTTTGCGAAAACAGCTAGTCTGAAACCAGGAACATCCGAAACGCTCAATTTTAGTCTCAGTCCTGCAGATTATGCTTCCTATGATGCAGCGACTTCTTCCTGGATTCTGGAACCTGGAAAATATAACATAGGGGTTGGTGCATCCAGCGAAGATATTCGTGTGAATGCATCATTTACCATAGAAAATAAAATAGTTGTGGAAAAGGTAAGCAATGCATTAAATCCAAAAGAATCAATCAAAGAACTTACTTCTTCTGATTGAAAAATTGATTTATCTCAAATATGAAATTGCTTATCGGCCAATGCAGTAATGGTCACATACCTGTTGTGACTTCCAAGAGGATAGGTGCTGTTGCTGTATTCGTTTTTATTGAATTGTCTCTTAAAAGTTCTGGCAAGCATTCTTCCTAATTTCTCATTAGGCTCTTCGATCCACCATACCTTCATATCCTTTAGGTAGGTTTTTCCTGCCAGCGATGATCTAAAGCCATACCTGCTGGCCACATTTTCCAGTAATTCCCGGTCCATATTTCGCTTGCCCCTTACTACTTGCTGGATATCCCGGAAAACATGTTTGGCATATTTTACAATGATATTTTCATTGTTTTCATCCTGAATCACATATACTCCTGAAAAGTCATCTACTCTTCCCACTTTATCAGAGATTGTTTTGATGCCATTTCCACGACGAAACAGTTTCAATTTGATTCCTCCCTTTTGAAGTGCCCTTTGTAAAACTTTAATTCTTTTATAGATCCTTGTTTCAATGTATTTATCACGTCGCATAACTATTTTATTTTGAAGTGAAAAAAGGGTGCCAAAAGGCACCCTGGTTTATTAGATAATTTATGATTACAGAATCATTAAAGTTGCTTCAACAGAAGACTCAGACTCCACAGTTACTTTATTCAATATTGATCCATTGATCATAATATTGGCATTTAATGTACCCTTGAACTCAAGGTCGTTATCGTTATCCTCATTTTCATAAGTACCAATGATCAGTTCATAGTCACCTTCTTCCATAAAGGCAAGGGTATACTCACCGTTTTCATTCACAACAGCAGAGTTGATTGAATTCTCAAATCTGGTCCTGCTTGAAGAGCTTGGAGCTGCTTCCTCAGAAGCACTGTATGTTCCTTTTTTATATGCATATACGATGACTTCTTTACTGCTGTCAAACTGTCCTTCCAGTTTACCTCTGATGGTACCAGCTTTGGACTTAGACACCAATCTTGCAGTACTTCTCAACATAAAGTCACCTGATCCATTTAATACAAGTGCTTTTCTCAAGTCAATATCAGCAACTACGGTCTGAGAGGTCTCAGAAGCTACTTCAAAGGCTCCATTGATCACATATCTGCTGTTTCCTTCGATATCTAGATCTTTAGTCGTACCGTCTTTCAGCTCTACATATGAAGATGAATTTCCTGACATTACAAATGCTAAATCACTGTATTGTCCTACTTCCAGATCTCCACTTCCCATAAAGTATGTGCTACCGTTTTGATAAGCCATGATGTTGAATACTTTGGGCTCACTGAAAGTAGCTACTGTTTTTGTTTGACCATTTAGCGTTGCTTCAATACCATCTACTGCCAGGTAGACTGCATTGACATTCTCATATGCTACCGCTGCATCGGTTGCCTCTACTGAGGTGTTTCCTGATGCAGAAGATTCACTGTCATCACAAGCGGTGAAAAATAATCCAGTTATAATAATTGCGATTGTTCCTAAATTTTTAAGATAATTCATAGTTGTAATTATTTTGGTTTAACAAATTGTTTAATCACATCAGGGCATAATTTCCCTGATCAGACTGTGCCACGCAGCTGATGTATAGTAATTTTAGTTTGTTACTGATTTTTGTCCGTCAGCTTATTTAAGTGGTGAGGAGCTTACTGTCCCAGGACTTTGGCATCCACAAAGAATCTTGAGTCTGCCCGTAATTCATAGTCCTGCGAGATGACCTCATCCGTGACGGTTCGCAAGCGAAGTTGAAAGTTATCCTTCTTGATGTAGGCTTTGAGGTCATCTCCACTTGTTTCCAAAGAGAGAGAACTTCCAACATTGCTTTCTATATTATCTTTCCAAGCGATCAGTTTTTCATCCAATCCATCAGCTTCGATATAGATTTCAATGGATTTCAAAAAACTCAGGTCACCATTGGAGGGACTCAGTACCACTATGGAAAGCGCTTCCAACCTGATTTCTTCTACCAGGTCTTTTTTGGTGTTGTTATTTTCAAAAGTTGAAGCGGAGTTGGACTCAATATCCGGACTCATTAGTTCCAGTGGGACATTTAACCCGGTGGATGAGGATATGGTATAGTTGGTCTCATACTCCATGTCGAACTGTGTGAGTTCGTCTATTTTGTCGCATGAAGAAATAAACATGATTATTCCCAACATTCCTGTAATCCACTTCAATCGATTCATCTTGCTATATTTTTTCATGGTTCTATCTGATTTTAAGTTCTTTTGTTTGGTGATTACAGTCCAAGCTGTAAATAAACCTGACCGATCACATTTTTAGAATCTCCTATATATTGTCTCGAATCCGCTGAGTCTTCAATCTCTGCAAGTCCCAGGTTGTATCTTACACCTACCTGCATGGATTCAATGTTGATTCCAAATCCAACGACTGCTCCGTAATCAAATTTGTTGAAGTCATCACGGTCCAGTTCTTCGTAGTTGCTAAACAGGTTCCCTTCATAAGAGGTATTAGCATTGATCAGGTATGATCCGTACATTCCACCGTGCAGGTCCAGGATGTTTCCCACTTTAAGGTCCAGTAAAAGTGGAACCTGTACATAGTTAAGATTGAAGTCTACTGTTCCATCCAGAACTGATCCATCGTAGGTGGTTCTGTTTCCTGCTGTGGTGTACAGCAATTCCAGTTGCACTGCAGCAAAATCGTTGATTGGGTTTTGTCCGTAAACTCCGACGTGGAACCCGGGTCTTACTGCTCTGTCTTCTACATCATCTACATACAATGTGCTGAAGTTAAAACCACCTCTGACTCCAGAAGTGAAATTCTGGGCCTGAGCTTCCATTGTAAACAACTGTACTACTGCTAATGAGAATAAGAGCGCTACTGTTTTTTGTAATTTCATGTCTATAAAAGTTTAATTGCTGGTGTTAATTTTTGTCCCTTGCGGGTGTATTAAAAATACGAAAGTTTAAAGTTGTACTTAGTTTGTTTCATTCAATTTTTTCGTTCCAATCAGCTGACCCCACACCATATTTATTTTTGATAATTGGGCCCAAACTTTTTGGAACACAAACCTCAAATACCTAAAGAGCACTTCTCTTTTAGCCAACAGATCCTTTCCCATCAGGATTGATCCAAGAACGATGTATATTATTGATAGTGCAATCATGATATTTAAAGTTTTTACTTTCCTTTTTTGAAAATTTGGTGCCAGACCTTTAATTCTTCCAATAATCGCTTTTCTTGTATTTTTCAGTGTGAAAATTGTGTAATTTCTGGAACTCACTGTGGAATTTTCTCCACAATTCTGGCTACCCATTGATTACGACCACCAGGTATTTTGACAGTTCCCAGAATTTCTTAGGGTCCTTGATGTCCAGGTATTTCACTTTATTGCCATCCCGGATCAACTGGTAGGCGTCTGAAGGATGCTCAGAAACAATTTTTATATCTCGAGCCTCAATCGGGAAGTGTGCAATGGATCTGGTGTCAATTTTTCTGAAGATCTGCAAATCCACATCTTCATTGACATCCATTGTTTTACCTAATCCCAGGATTCCTCCTTGTTTTACAATGACGCCCTCATTGAGCAACTCCTTTTCAGTACCTATGGTATAGAAAGCAGTGTTCAGCTTCTTTTTATGTAAGTCAAGTGATTGCGCCTGTGCTTCAATGGTCACATGTTGGGCAATCAATTGCTCCTCCTGGCTACCTACTTTGGTTTCCAGTATCTCAATGCTATCGGATTGTTGAGCAATAGTGTGTTTTAAGCTGTCCATCAACGATTTACTTTGGTTCAAATCAGCGGTCAGGTTAATAATCCTCTGTTTAAACGATTTTAAATTGAATTGTGCCTTGCCTAGCTGCCGGTTGAGGCTGGAAACACGATTACTGGTGGCCACAATCAGGCTATCAATCAGGTCAATGTCATTGCTCAATACATCTTGATAATCACCGATCTCCTTATTGATGGAATTGGATACCAGGTTTTCGCGTTCCTTGATTCTGGCTATCTGCTTTTCGATAGAAAACATGATCTCTATGACCTCATTGTATGCTGAGTCTCTTTCTTCCAATTGTACTTTCAGTGAATCAGTTTCATTGTTCAGCGCAAAGTATTCTTTTTCAATCTGAGTGCCGAAGTAGATGACAGCTGCCACACTGATCAGGAATGCGCCCAGCGCAATCAGAAGTATTTTGTTATTGAATTTCATTGTTTAATGCTTTTTAAGTTGTTGATTGTTTTTTGATTAAAAAGTAACTTTTATTCCCAGTCCGGGATCGAGTGCAATGAAGGCATTACCTCTTGTGGTGAATTCCAGAAATGGTTTGAGATCCATGCTCACCGCAATGGGTGTCTGATCGATTTTGTACTCAATCCCAAATATTCCATCTACTCCAACTCCAAAATCGTCCACTTCTCTTCTGTAGATACCATCCCGAACTAAAAAATCTGACTGATCCGCGATATGGCCACCGATACCGTAGTACCAATTCAATCCACGGGTATCAAATGCCGGGGAAGTTTGCTCCAGAAGCACCGTGATTGAAAACGCATTAGGGTAAACACCTACAATACCTTCAACTGCCTTCTGGGGAGCAATGAATTGTTTCAGCGTGATCCCAGTGGTTCCCAGCCCCCGGATACCTACAGCAGTTTTGTAGGAAGTACCTGTAGCGGGCTGTGAAAAAGAAGTACCAATAGAAAACGCCACTATGGCCAGTATCAACAATACTTTGATCAGTATTAATTTTGTTGATTGATTGTTGTAGTTTTTTATCAAGTATTTTCTTCTTAGCATGTCAATTATTTTTAGTTGGTTTCGTGAATCCAAATACCAACGGACATGCCAAAAATGTAAATATCAGTAAATCAAATAGTTACGATTGGTAAGGGTCAGGTAGTTTTCCCAAAATGAGAAAATGCCTCTAAATCTTAGACAGGATTTTCCTTTAGCAACCGATAAATGGTAGATTTTCCAATGTCCAGTTTATCAGCTACTACCTGGATATCTTCATATTGATCGATGTAGCGCCGGATGATCTTCAGCTGATATTCTTTCATTGTGAGTTCTTCTGCCATGATCTCTGCTGTAATGTCTCTTTGAGCAAAAGAAATGTCATCTGGCTGAATTACATTTTCATCGGACATGACTACCGAGAGCTCCACAATGGATTTCAGTTCTCTGATATTGCCAGGGTAGGCGTAAGTGAGTAACTTCCTCTTGGCATCCGGGCTAAATTTTTTGGTTTCAAAACCATTTTGCTCACAGAAGGACTCACAAAAATGATTGGCCAGTAATAGAATATCATTGCCCCGTTCTCTGAGTGGAGGCATATTGATCTGAAGACCGTACAACCTGTAATATAAGTCCTCCCGAAATGTTCCTTCTTTCATCATTTTCACCAGATCACGATGAGTGGCTACAATAACTCGACAGTTGACCTGGATTGGCTTTTTGCCACCAACACGGGTAACTTCCTGTTCCTGCAAGACTCTGAGCAGCTTGGCCTGAAGGGAAATTTCCAGCTCCCCAATTTCATCCAGGAAAATGGTACCACCTGTGGCTTGCTCAAATTTCCCAATGTGTTGTTCTGTTGCACCGGTGAATGATCCCTTTTCGTGACCAAACAGTTCACTTTCAACCAGGTCCTTAGGGATTGCACTCATATTGACAGGTACAAATGCATTTTTCCTGAACTTACTATTGTAATGAATTGCTTTGGCGGCCACTTCTTTTCCTGTCCCAGTTTCACCGGATAACATCACGGTAATGTTCGTGGTAGTTGCTTTTTCAATTAGGCGATAAACCTGTTTGATTTTTGGGCTGTTGCCAATGATAGAAGATTGAAAGTTATACTTGGCTTCCACTTCAGATTGCAGCGAATCAACTTTTTGCTCCAGCTGTTTTTTCTCCACGATCTGATTGACCAGGTGGATTATCCTGTCTCTGATGTCTTCTGTTTTCGTGAGGTAATCTGAGGCTCCCTTGCGAAGGAGCGATACTGCCACTTCAATGTCCTGTTGTTCGGAAATCACGATAACTTTAGCCTCCGGGCATCTGGCTTTTACTTCATCAAATAATTGGGAGCCGTCAAAATCGGGAAGCCGGTAGTCCAGGGTTATGATGTCAGGTTTGTTATTCAGTTCTTTTAAAACTGACTGACCATTTTCAAAGGACTTCACCTGATGATCTGGATTGAGAGAGAAAGTATGTTCCAGTAGCTTTCTGTACCACTCATCATCTTCCACTATAAATATTTTCAAAGGCTGGCTCATTGTTTTTCGTTCTCGGTTCTGGCTTTCAAAGCATTGATCAGTAAATTTAATTCCTGTTGAATAAGATCCAACTGTGCATCACTGATGGGTTTGTTTTCTCTTGCAGTTAACTCTGTCTGTTTCAAAATACTCACCAATTTGTTGGCCCTGAAATGCCGCGCAGGAGCTACAATCTTATGGATCATCTCTGCAGCTTCCAGCCAATTCTTGTTTTTAACCGCCAGACACAGCTGGTCAAAATTATTGGAGCTGCTATCAATGAATGTCTGGATCATTTCCATCACAAACGCCTCATCACCCATTTGTTCCAGGCCACTCAATGAGTATTCTACGTCTACCTCGGGTATTGGTGAATATCGGTCAGTTAATCTGGATATCAGACTGATCAATTCTTCTGTTTTGAATGGTTTTCTCAGGACTTTATTGATCCCATACTTTCTTGCCTGATCAAGGTCATCCTCACCAATGGTGGCTGTGAGGCCAATGATGGGTACATTTTTGTTTGGTCCATTACCTTCTCTTATACGTTTGGCAATTTCAAGTCCATTGATTTTGGGCATTCTGAAATCCAGAAGCACAATATCGAAGGGAGTAGATTGGAGCACTTCAAAAGTCTCATCTCCACTGATGCTTTCATCCGGGACGATGTTGTGTTTACCAAGGATTTCAATCAGGAGTTTCCTGTTAAAGATCTCATCGTCTGCTACCAGAATTTTCAATCCCTTCAGGTCAATGTTGGAGTTGGCAGGCAGGGATGGAGTGTCATGTACAGATCCGGCATCACTGATCTCATAGGGTAATTGAATACGAAAGGTAGTTCCTTTGTCTGGCTCACTTTCTACCTTGATTTTCCCCTTGTGTATGATCACCAATTTTTTAATAATTGCCAGTCCCAATCCAGTTCCTGTGGATTCATCCTGGCGATTGACCTGTTCAAATTCCTCAAATATCCGTACCTGCATTTCGGGAGGTATTCCGGATCCGGTATCCGACACCTCCAGATGCAGGATACCATTGTTATGGTTACCAGATTCGAACCTGGCATCTATCGTTACATGACCCTGCCTGGTGAATTTCAGACTGTTGCTAAGTAAATTGATGATAATCTGACGGAGGCGGTAAGGGTCACCCAAAAGCCACTCAGGTAGGTTATTGTGTGTCAACCTCAGGTCCAGGCCTTTCTTTTTAGCTTCCTGTAAATGGAGCTGGCAGGCCTCATTGATGGTATCTTTGGGATTGAATGTGACTTTCTCCAATTTGATTTTCCCAAATTGAAGTTTCGTAAGATCCAATACATCATTGAGTAGGTGAATAAGGTGATCGGAAGATTTGTCGATGATTGAAATGTATTCTCTTTGTTTCTCAGTCAGGTTGCTATCCAACAACATCTTCGAAAAACCGGTGATTGCATTCATGGGGGTTCTGATCTCGTGGCTCATGTTGGCCAAAAACTGCTCTTTTTGTTTGGCAATCCTCAGGGCGTTTTCCTTGGCAAAATTTAACAATACCTGGTGTTTTCGTGTTCGTGAAACATAAACCAACAAAGTAATCAGTGTAAATAGCAGGAGAAGAAAGGATGCGATGCTGAATACCTGAATATAGCGATTTGTGTAGTTTACCTTGAACTTAATGTCAGAGGACATGGCTTTCATTTTATTGATCAGGATTGTTTCCAACTGACCAATGATGACGCTTATTTTATTATCAATATCATGGTGATCGTGAAATAGTGTCAGTTCCTTGGTTTTTTGGGTGTAAACACTTTTTCTAACACTTAGCGCAATTGAATCCAGTTTCTTATTGATGGCTTCTAACTGATCAAGTTTTGCAGATTCTTCCTGCTGCTTTACTTTTTTTCTGTTGAATAGGTTCCTTAAAAATTTGTT
Source organism: Cyclobacteriaceae bacterium (assembly GCA_965243755.1). Lineage (GTDB taxonomy): Bacteria > Bacteroidota > Bacteroidia > Cytophagales > Cyclobacteriaceae > JANSWY01. Next base: position 1,466,311 of record CBDEVW010000003.1, on the reverse strand, counting down.
TTTCACTTCTGAAGTAGAGTCCGGTGTGTTTCTTGAGATTTCCTGTTGCAGGTTTTTTATCGCAGAGATGATGGACTGGTCATCCATTTTAGCGACTTGCGAAAGCAGTGTGCTTTTATTCATGATCAACGTCTCAAGGGTATCCAGATAACTGATGAAAGTGGAGTCCTGTTGTCTGCTTCGTAAAAGGGAGATGAGATTGATCGCCTGTGATAGCTCATTTTCAAAACCATCCATGAAATCCGAATCCTTATTGACCACATAAGATTCGATGTTATTTTCCATGCCATCCAGGTGATTGGAAATATCGGTTATTACCGCAAGGTCTTCATTTGGTCTTACCTCTTCTGAAAGGGCTTCAATGATTTCATTCAGGTTTTGAAAAGCAAAATAACCTACCACTGCCACGCCAAATGTCAGGGCAATTAACAGCGCACTCAGGAAGTAGGGATAATGTTTTCTTTTCACCTTACATAGCCATTGCTTGAGGTGTTGAATATATACAACAATGTTTTCAGAATGTAGTTTTTTAGCACAATTTGTATTGACCTTATAGTATAAATACTTCATTTTCGAATGCCTTCACAATTCTTCGATTTTGTCTGGAGTCGTTGCTTTCTATCCATCCAATCCGCATCGAACCAAGACATTGCTTTCCGACAACTGTCGAGGCATAACCAAACAGCAGGGCTATTTTGATGAGGTTTTCCTTATCCTCGGCTTGTTCTCCATTCATCAGCTGATGGAGGTCCATTAGTATATTTTTGGAATCTTTGACCATAATTGGTCCCATGGCAATGCTTGTGATGAGAAAGACGCCTCGCAGGTCATTGTATTTTTCTTCAGACTTTTGACCAACCAGTTTTTCCCAAGTCTCAAGCAGTCGTCCTACTTTTATGCCCTGGTTAGCTGAATTACGCAATTGTTTCACCAGGTTTTTAATTCTGACATGGTGATATAATCTCTTTATACATGATATAGTTTCCATTAATTAATAAATGGCAACCCTCATGCCGGTAGGTAGATTAAGGTTGATAAATGTGGCTTCAGAGTAAATAGCGCCTGTTTTTTGCAAATTTGGTTGAGCCAGGTCAGGCGGGAGTTATTCTTAATATGAGATAATTATTCTTGATTTGAGAATCGGAATAATCAACACGAAACAATAAAAACCAGGAAATCAGGCAGCCATAGCTTGAGTTTTATTCCTGACGATAAGCCAGGCAACCAGCATGTTAGGCACCCAGCATAACCATGATACAATCTGATAAGGTAAGAGGAATTCGCCGAAATATCCAGTTAGTATCGGTAGCCAGATCCTGAGTGTAACTGCGGCAAAACAAGCGGCATAGCTATAGATCATCATATGCTCATGCCGATCAAACTGATTTTGGAGAATTGCACGATACGCCAGGATGGTTGTACTCAGCCAAATCAACCCGAGGAATAAAAATCCTGTTTTGGCGATTATCCCACCTGTAGCAAAAAATGCAATGTAGACGGCACAGCTGCCAGAGATTAAGACAAATATGATGTAAAGCTTTCCAATAAGACGATGAACGGCCGGGCGCTTGAGCCTGATGCGGTGGACAAACTGTGTCCAACCAATTGTCAAGGACATGCCTCCAAATACGATATGACCATAGAACCCCAGGTTCCATAGTTGATTGGCCAGTAATTCCTGGCTTTTGCTTGCAAGTAGTCCGAAAGTGGGGTCGATAATGAAGTAAATGGCCGGGTAGAGGCCAACGGATATACACAGGACTCCCAGAATGGATTTGCCGATAATTTTGATCATGCCGGTAAGTTACTTACATCCAATGGAATGATTCCAAACCAGCCATCCATTTCCATTCCCATGTAATTTTCTGATCTCGCCTTTCATCCAGTCTACCTCGTCAGGTTCATCTACTTTCATTACTCTAAACTTCACCTTTTGCGTAGTGGAAGCGAGTTTCATTCCTCCTAATTCAGTTTTTGGGAATTTTTTACAGTATATGGGGTCACCAATCAACACCTTCTTTCCAGTATTCCCGGGATCGTTCCACCGCATGTAGGGGATGTAGATGTCTAGCCCGGTTCGGCTTCTGTAAGATTTGTATGCATCGGAGCGTCTGTTGATGTATTTGGCCTTGATGTAATCAAAATGTGCCACTGATTGACTGGGCACAGTGATCCCAATGATTGGCCCATAGGATAAAACTTCTTTATCGTAAAGGCCGCCTAAAATCTCCACTACCTTTCCATTCACATAAAATTTATACTTCCCATTGATTTTCTGGATTTTGAGTGTGGTCCATTTGGTGGGGTCGGTGACATTACTTTGCCAGTCACTTAAGGTCTTCCATGCGCCATTTACATACTTGTCAATTGCACATCCCCCATTTTTACTGATCCCAAATCGGTACCGGTCACCATCTTTGTTTTTACCCCACTCCAGTCCCAACATATAATTGGTGTTGGACGACTCAAACCTTAAGGCCATTTCCACCTCATAATTCTGATCCTCATCAATGAATAAATTATAATTCCATTTTGTTCTGGAGCCATTTTCCCGCATGTTTTCATACCTGTAATACCCATTTTCTACACGCTGGTCATAAGATCCTTCTTTTCTTCCTGAAGCCCAGTTATCCGAATTATCATCAAATGAGGTATAGTAAACTGGAATCTCTGACAACACGTTTTCATTGAGGTAACTTATTTTGATGTAATCAACCAATGTGGTTCCTGGTGGATAATAAAATCCTGTTTTGTGTCCATTTAAACCTTTAAATTCCTCCTCAAAGACCGGTGTGTCATTGATGCTGTAGGTGCATTTACTTCCTGTTTTGGTTACTTTCAGTAGGTTATAATCCCTTGATTTGATGCTTTCACTGGCTGTCCAGCTCTTACTGGCCAGCCACTTACCTCTCTGGTATCTACCGATCCAGAATTCTCCAGAGTTTTTTATGTGAAAGACCGAACGGTAGCCATGTGTTTTATTGCGACCCCAAAAAATGCCATGTTCAGCATCTTCTCCATCATTTTTGAGTCTCACTTCGATTTCAAAGTCCCGAAATGGATCGATAGAAACTTTGCCCGTACTCACACTATAGTGACTATCCTCAGTTTTATTGATCAACTGATAGTTTCCTGAGGTGACAGATTCATTGCCATTTTCATTGCTTCCCTCATACCATTCATTGTGATTGTCATCAAAACCATCGAAGAAGAGTACCCCGGCAGTTTTCATATACCTGGAGGCGTTTATTCCGCTACCCTGATAACTCAATTCTTCAGTCTTATCTCCCTCATAAATACTTTTTCCTGACTTAGTGCCAAAGACGTAATACTTCGAGCCGTCGGCTGTCACTACATGATCATCATTGACAAACAGCGCACTTGCACCATACTTTATGGTAGATACTTTTTTAAAGGATGATCCATCCAGTACGATAATTTTTGCATCACCATAAGCTGCCAGGAAGTTGCCATCATCAGAAAACAATCCATTAATTCTGGGGGACTTAAATTCTTTGAGTTCGGTCCCAAAATCATTCATCACCTTATAGGAGGTCCGATTAAAAACCAATGCCTTTCCCGGATAGTACGCTCCCAGTGGAGTAAACTCATTAGATTTTTCATATTGTTTTTTTTCATCGATGTAGCCGGCACCATCAAATGTCAATTGCCCCAGAGTGTACCCCTTGTTGGCGGTATATCCGATGCTAAATTGGTTAGGTGCAGTTTCATAAAAACCCCGGATGTCTCTGGATGCCCGTCCCGATCCGGATTGCAGGTTTTTGAATCCGGTGAGATCTCCGGTTTCAGCATCAAGGAACAGGAGTTGATTGTGTTGCAACACGGCATAGTTTGATTCGTCTTTCGTTTGTTTGATGAATACCTTCCCAAATTTTTCAGGAACGCTGATGTATTCCCTGATATCAGCTTCCCAAATGGGTTCCTCTTCATTTAGATCATAGCAGGTGAAGACATACTTTTCATTTTGTATTACCAAGCGGGTTTCATCATTAGAAAAACCCAGCCCTATTATCTCATCACTATCCTGGATGAGTCTAACAGAATCTCCTGTGGTTAATTCAAAAACACCAACAGTCTTTTTTGTGGTAAGCGCAATGTACTTTCCATCAGGGCTAACAGCTTGTCCAAACAAATGACTGGTAACGAAAATCAGGAGGCAGGGTAAAATTCGTTTCATATTAATATTTCGGTTAATCACATACCATAGTATTGAAAGGGTCCCCAAAAATTGGGATGCTGGAACGTGGCTCCATATTTACCTTCAATAAATTCTTTTTTTGTTGCTGTGAAGGCTTTCAGAATTGTCAGGTTGTCTTCAAACACTTTTTTATACATTTCACTCATGAAGATAGAGGTTCCCTTATCATCCACCGGCCACTGCGTTACTGAAATGGCATTCGCACCAGCAATGAGGAATGCCTGTGTGAGGCCGATTACTCCTTCACTGGAATAGAGCCTTCCCAGTGCGGTTTCGCAGGCCGACAGATTGATGAAGTCTGCATTAAGTTGTAGTTGTTCAATTTCTGGAGCCCTCAGGTAGCCGTCCTCCGTTCCTCTTGGAGTGGCAAATTGCGCCAGGAGTAAATTGGATAACTCTGGTATTTCTGAAAACGCTTTGCCATGAGTAGCAAAGTGTAAAACCCGATAATTTTTCAAACTGGATTGTAGTTTCTTTAGGTTTTCCTCGGTGGCATCATCTCCTGTGTACAAAACAGTTTGTGGAACAATTTTTTTAATCTGGTTGGCTTCATAGATGGTTCCGGGAAGTGGGTTGGCCTGGGTAAATCCCATTTTTATATATGTTGGGCGCATACTTTTGCCCCCTTCTTCTGCATCATAATAGGAATTTTGTATGTCTGCGAATGTCAGGGTCCTGTTTCCACCCCGGTATTGATTGACCTCATTGGTAGATACCCTTTCGAAAGTGGGCCCGGCAAACGCTAAAATAGGTTGTCTGCTATCCGGGTATTTTCTTTTACTGATTTCCTGAAGGACAGTGGCAGATTGAATGTACCTGATGTCATACTTTTCTCCCAGATAAACATTGTTTTCATCAAGGAGCGTCTCAAACGGAAGAAAGGCCAGTGGTCCATCCGGAATGATCAGTAACTCTGTCTTGCCCTGCAGTTGAGTCTCTATTGGTGCAATCAGCAGTTGATAAAATATTTTCGAGTAGCTTTTCCAAAGGACATTGCTTGCCGGGTTGTTAACTTCTTTTATTTTGGCCCGGTAGAACTCAATTGTTTTCTCCAGGTTGGAGGTACGGATGGTGCTATATGCGACATTTTCAGGTAGCCCGCTTTTTTCCAGAAATGGTTTTACCTGCTTCAATAAGCTTTCCTGGTTGCCAAAAAAAGCTTCAAACTCAGTTTTTCCCTGACTGAGTAAACTGGTCATTAGTGTACTATCAGAATATTCTTTTCCTGTAACACTGATATTGGTTAATACAATCGGGAATAGATGAGAATGAACTTCCCAATTGAGATGAACTACACTGTAATCGATGACTGCTTGTTGGGGCGTGAGCATATTTTGTAATGCGGTGCTCGAGATGGTACCTGAGACATTGCCTCCCTTTAGTTTCGACAGCATCTCACGACTTCTGTTACTTTCGTGTGCTTCAAAGGCTTGTTGGTAATTGCCTAATCTGTGATAAGACAAACTGGTAATTCTGTAATAATTATTAGTGGCTGATCTTAATCCCCTGATGTCTCTGGCTTCAGCGTTTTTCAGCATGATTTCATTCAGCTCAATGGCACGGTCCGACCATTTAATGGCCTCCTGGTACTGCTCCTGACCCAATAGCGCGCCGGCAAGGTTGGCATAGACCAGTTTGGCCAATTGAGGATCTTCTTTTTCATTTACATACTTCAGTGCCTTTCGGTAATACTCAATAGCTGCTATCTTCTGGTTCATGCTAATCAATAATTTACCAATTGAATTATTGACTAACCCAAGGCTGGTGGTCATCCCCAACTCCAGAAATAATTGTTCGGCCCTTTTAAAAGATTGTACAGCTTCGGGGAGTTGGTTGAGCAGCATATAGGCATAGGCCAGATTATTATAGTTTTTGGCCAGGGCTACTTTATCACCTTGCCTGGCATAAATGATTTCTGCGCTTTTTAACAATTGAAGTGCTTGCGGCACCTGTTTCCCCTGCTCAATAAAAACAGTTGCCAGATTCCCTAAAGCTATGGCTTCATCGTTTTTGTTTTGTTGCTTTTTGGCCAACTCCACTGCTTCCTCATAGTAAGTAATTGCACGATCAAGTTGTCCGGTGTTTTGATAACTGCCACCCAATCCATTCAAAGCTCCGGCACGGTATAAGTTGAAGTCACCCTGATATTTGTCCATCAATGCGATGGCTTTTTCATAATTTGACCTGGATGATGAGAAGTCATAATTGGCATTGTAAGCATGACCCGCATAGACAAAGGCAGCTGTAAGAAGTTGTGGATCTCCATAAGGTTGAAGGTAGGAGATACCCCTTTCTACATATTCGATAGACTTAACCACTTTGCCTGTTTTTCGAGCTGCTGCTGAAGCTTCTACATAGGAGCTTCCCATGACAATGGCTCTTGGTGCATTTAGATTTTTTTCTGAGGCGATGACTGCTTCCAATTTTAGTAGCTTGTCTTTTGGGTTGGTGATTTTCTGTGCCGATTCGAAGAGTTTTTTATTGGATGCCCTTTTGGTCAGGTCTTCGTTTACAAATTCCAGAACCCAGCGGTCAAAGCTTTCAAAATCAACCGTGTATCCGGCATCTTTTAAAATGTCAAAGTCTGTATTTTTTTCTCCCAGTCCCGCATCTTCATAAGTGAAAGAAACGGTTTTGAGCATTAGTTCTTTGGCTTTCTCAGTATTTCCAGCTAAAAGCTCAGTATAACATAACAGCTGGTACCCCAATGGTTTCCATGGTTCCATGGATACTGCTTTTTCGATCAATGATTTTGCTTCCTGTTTCTTTTGGTTGAGCATTTTAAACCACCCGTAGAAAGCGGCAGAAAAGAAATTGTCGGGGTACACATCATAAACTTTTTTCATAGATGCCTCGGCAGCACCGAAAAGGCGTTTGTCTGAATAATCAAAGGCTTTATTGCTCCAGTAATTGGGATCCGCCTGTGCACTGGTGTGATCACTCTTTACCATTTCTATGGCTTCCAGATCACTTCTGGAATTATGGGTAACTACCGTAGTTTGATTTGTTGTGGTGGTCTCATTGGTGTTAGATGGCGGATTTGGATTAGTTTGGGAATTGTTGTTAACCACCAGGTTATCCCCATTCCCTGGACCTACAACCCAAACTGTGCCACTGCTATCAAACACCAGCGCCCTGTTTCGTGGCGCATCATAGTAAGTGCCGGTGATTCCAGTGATTGGTAATGACACTTGCTGCATGGTCCAGTCGGCAATATTGACTATTGACCAGACCGTCTGACCACTGTCATCATCTTCCGTAGCAAGGAGCAGTTGATTGTGACTGAGATAAGTTAGTGCAACAGGTCTCCCTGGAAGAACCTGGCTATCCATGGCTTTTTTGGTCAGTAAAAAGACCCGATCCAGAAGATATTCTCGTTTGTAATTGACAGACCTGAGACTTCTTGCAGCATACATGTATTTTCCATCATCGCTCAATAGAAGGTGATAGGTACGAGCCGATGTTTTAGCCCTCAGTTTGATGGAAGAATCGTTACTTTCAAACGAATAATCAGGGTCGAAGGAGAGCATGGTGTATTTAACTGGTTGTTGGTATTCAGGAGGCTCGCCGGTAATCAGCATTTTTCCATTGTGGTGAAACCATCCAAATCTACCATTGGCAAATTCTATATTGAATGACCCGACATCACTCTTGAAGTTTCGCTTGTTTTCATTTGGAAGCCCAACGACCAGAAATTTGTCATAACTGCCAGGGACTCTGCAAAGAGATGAATAGGTGCTTTGATGCTGATCAGTGTTTCCAATATCAGAAGGTTCACCATTTTCAATGGCATAGGCTTTGATTCCCAGCTTCAGGCTGTAAGTTCCTGGGATTGCCTGTAATACATGATTTTCTCCAAAAACAGCCGGACCGGGCTTATACACTACATGACGGTTTGGGGAAGTAGCAGTATATTTCACCAGTGCCTTATGTGGCCTTTGCCACCTTACTTTTTTCTCCTGATCGTCCCAAAGTATAATCTCCTTCCTGGTAGTAGCTACCCAAATATTTCCATCTTCAGAGACATCAAGGTGATGGATAGAGTCACTGGTAATGGCCGCCTTATATGAAACGCTTTGTGCCTTCACGCATTGAATGGTCAGCACGATCACAATGGCTGGAATGAAAGTTTTTAAAGTGGACATCATCTGATAGAATAATAGCGAGGTGTAATGTTTAGTTAAATCAGGGAACCGTATTTAAAACTATAATATAATGAAAATACAGCCTTTTTGTCAAAACTTTTATCGATCAGGCTGGATTGAAATTGGATCAAAATGAGGGTTCTCAACTACGGGTAATTACGTAACCATTCAGTGAATTCAAGTGACAGTGAATCAAGAATTGATTATATTCAATTAAACTAATTACGCATGAAAATGAATAGTACCCTTAAAATTATACAATTGATGACTTAGTTGGTGGTGCTGTGATATAAAATGGATTCTGCAATCCAAAAAAACTAAACTCTCCACCTAATACTGAAGTCATGATTCAAATTGAAACACGGCATGAGGGGACTGTTCGCATGCCAGTAGACACAAGCCTGATAGATTTTCCAATATCAGTCTGTTTGGGTCTGGGTTTTCTACATTCAAACCAACCAACACATCTGCGGTAACTTCCGAGGAAGCAACAGTTCGAATCGAAATAATGATCTGTTAATAGTATATTAAAGTGTTAAATTTTGCATGTGTTAATTGTACACTTTGGATGCATTTCATTCGACGATAGTTTTTCATCATTCACCTAATCAAACTTATGGACCAGCGATTAATTATTAGTTAATTGTTAAGGAAACAGTACTTTACAGCTATAAACTAATTACGCATAACTTTCCTTACTCAGGTCACTTTGGGATCTGTTTACCTGACGACTGGATTGAATTTGCATAAAAGCAAAGTTCTAACTCTAAAAAGAAGTCCATGATTCAATTAGCAACAAAAGTAGGAGGCTTTGAGGTAAGCAGACGAGATCACTCAGACTTACAGTTCGAAAATTTCCAGTGGTTGGCGGCACATATCGCTGGGGTACAATCAGCAGAGGTGTTTGTCTTAAAGGAACTGGTAAATTCAGATAAGTTAAGATTGGACAGAAGCGCAATGGAGCAATATGTGATTCCGATTGTATCGGATAGTGGTATTCCATTGGGCCAGCTGGTTTTATTTGATGAAAGTCCTATTTACCTGGATGAAGCAAAGAAGGAGGCCATTGATAAAATCTGTATGCAGATCGTTGAGCTGCTGGAGCTAAATGGTGAATACCTGATGTTGCAGAACCATGCTGATGATATGAAAGACGCTGTTGAGGAAATGAAAGATCGTTTGATGGCCAATGAACATTTCGCTATCATGGGACGACTTCTTCCAGAAATTAGTCATGAAATCAATTCTCCACTTGGTGGCATAAATGCCTCGATGGATTTAGTAGACATCTCTTTTCTTGATCAGCTAAGAACGATTTTCTCCACCATGGATCATGCTTCTCAATTACTTTTTGAGGAGATGGTAGAGCAGGGAGCGAATCCCGTGGAAGACATTAGTTCATCCAACTGTCGTAAAATGAGGAGAGCAATTGCCTCAAAATTGGAAGAGTGGAATGTAGAAAGTTGCGATGATTTGGCAGAGTTGCTGGTAGACATGAATATCTATGATCCCCAGCCTTACAAGGCCTTGTTGCTAAGAGCTGATGCAGAAGACATTTTGGATGTTGCCTTTGATTTAGTCAATCAACAGCAGGCGATGAAAAACATGAGAACTGCCATAAAAAGAGCAACGAAAACAGTCAGGACATTAAAGGCTTATTCCAATAATGCAATGGTGGATACGCCGGACCCTGCAAGTTTGATTTGTTCAGTAGAAGATGCGCTTACCATATTTCAGGGGCAGTTGAAACATAACATTAATCTCACCAAAACTTTTTATGAAGAGAAAATAGAGGTGTTGATGCCTCAGATAGATTTAGTCAAAATCTGGTTCCACCTGATTCAGAATAGTATACAGGCAATGGATGGTACCGGCGATTTGGATATCTCTATTAAAAAGTCAAGCAATGATGTCCTGGTGGCATTCAAGGATTCTGGAAAAGGGCTTCCAGACAAAGAACTGTGTAACCTGATGTCAGGTACCAGTAAAAAATTCAAAGGTCTCAATATCGTGCATAAAGTGGTTAAGCAATATGGTGGTAAAATAGGCCTTGAAACAGGAAATAAGGGCACAACGATACAAATTCATATTCCTATGATTCAGGAAATGAAAGTGGTGTGAAGACACATATAACCTAATTACGCAATTAAATGAAAGCGCTTTTACAATTCTCACGGCCCATTTGTTTGGGCCTTTTTCTATTTACAGTAGTCCCCGCTTTTGCTCACGCTTCAGACGAAGTGACTGAAATTAATCTTGCAGCGGATATCACTACCTGCCAGATCAATACTGGAGCTCGATCCATCACATTCAATGATTATTTCCTGAAAATGTTTGACTCTTCACATTGGCCCGCCAGATGGACCTGTGGTGAGTGGTCAGAAACAGAGGGTTGGATTTATATCCTTTCGGATTTCCTGATCTTTCTTTCTTACATGTCTATTCCCATCATGCTTTTATGGTATGCAAGAAATAAAAAGCTTGGAAAACTCATGTGGATTGCCGGCCTGTTCATTCTTTTTATATTCCTGTGTGGATTCACGCACCTCATTGATGTGATCCTGTTTTGGGATCCAATGTACAGGTTTAGTGGATTTGTAAAACTGGTGACAGGATTGGTTTCTGCTACAACCGCTATTGTGATGGGATTTGTAATTCCGATTGGATTAAGATTCAAAAGTCCAACAGAAATGCAATCTGAAATCAATGAAAGGAAAACACTGCAGGAGGTTTTTGATTTGTTTGTCAAGTTTAGTCCGGGAGTGGTATCGATGTACAACAATGAGTTGGAGTATGTTTTAGTGAATCAAAACTGGTCAGATTGTTTTCATAAAGACCCTGAGGAGGTAAAAGGTAAAACAAAATCGGAAGTGTTTCCCACACTTGCAGCGCAATTACGACCATACCATGAAGCTGCACTGAAAGGGAATGCGGTGAAGGAAGAAAATATTAAGCTTACCATCAATGGCAAAGATGAAATTGTACGATTAAGAATTCACCCCTGGAACAATATAGATGGTAGTATTGGAGGGATCATGGAGTTTATTGAGATTCTGACCGAGACGGTTCAACTGAAAGAAGAACTGGACAATACCTCAGAAATCGCAGAGGAACGGAAGGAGACCATCGAAGAGTTATCAAAGCTGGCCAATATAGGCACCTGGGACTACAGAATAGATACTGAGGAAGTGTATTGGAGTGACCACATGTACGAGATCAATAAACACCCGAAAGATCAGCCAGTGACAGGAGATATTGCAGTAGGTTACTATAACAAGGCGGATCAGGCCAAACTTAGAGCGGCTGGATTGCGGGCGCTGGATCATGGCGAATCATGGGACATGGAAATGAAAATCACCACAGCCGAAAAAGATGAAATATGGGTAAGAACGATTGGTAAAGCAACCTATTCAGGCAATAAAATTACCGGCCTGAGTGGACTTTTGCAGAACATTGACATGAAGAAAAAGGCTGAGTTGATCCTGGAAGAAAGTAACCGATACCTGGAGCAGGAAGTTTCTAAAAGAACGCAGGAACTGTCCGAATCTATAACCAATTTGAAGTCTACTCAGAAGCAATTAATAGAAAGTGAAAAACTGGCCTCCCTGGGACAATTAATGGCTGGAATTGCCCATGAAATAAACACGCCACTCGGAGCAATAAAAGCATCGGTCGGGACACTGAAAAAGTCATTTCATAAGTCTATTGAGAAATCTGAAAGTTTGTTTGGAGAACTCAATGTGGAAAATATTAAGCTGATGACCGAATTGGTCAGAGAAGGCGCACTGGCAGCAGAAGTTTTTAGTACCCGTGAATTAAGAAAGGGAAGGAAGGCCTGGATTGAAGCCATGGAGCAGTGGGGTGTGGAAGATCCAAGGGACCTGGCGGACAGGATGGTTGATATGAACATTCTTACGGTTAATGAAAAATATAAGGACTTGTTTATTAATCCAGATGGTGCATCTATTTTGTACAACGCTTATCACCTGGTCAATCAGTCCAATGCGGCTGATACGATAGAGCTGGCTGTTCATAAGGCCTCTAAAATTGTGTATGCCCTTAAATCATATTCAAGGTTCAATCAGGCCGAAATTCTTGAAACGATTAATGTCAAACAAAACATTGATACAGTGTTGATTTTGTATCACAATCAAATCAAACAAGGGGTTGAGGTGATTAAGGAATATGACAACACTCCACTGATGATCAATTGTTTTCCAGATGAATTGATTCAGGTTTGGACCAATATCATACATAACAGTCTGCAAGCCATGCAAAACTACGGAACTTTGAAAGTCAGGGTAGAGCAAGACAACAATCAGACAGTTATATCCATTGAAGATAATGGACCAGGAATTCCGGAAGAAATTCAGCCAAGAATTTTCGATGCATTCTTTACGACCAAGACTACCGGTGCAGGAAGTGGCCTGGGATTAGATATTGTTAGAAAAATTATTGATAAACATCAAGGTGAAATTTCATTCACATCCTCATCAAAAGGGACTATATTTAGAATTACCTTACCATTGAGTTAGATGATATGAAAAAAGCCATTCTGTGCATCGATGATGAAAAAATTATTTTAGGTAGCCTTAAAGCCCAGCTTAAGGAAGAATTGGGTGATGAGTTCTTAATTGAGGTTGCCGAAAGCGCAGATGAAGGATTTGAAGTGATTGATGAGTTCGCTGAAGAAGGCATCACCATTCTCATCATTATATCAGACTGGTTGATGCCCAACATGAAGGGGGATGAGTTTCTGATCAGGGTGCATCAGAAATTTCCGGATATCATTAAGGTAATGTTAACCGGACAGGCCAATCAGGATGCGGTTAACAGGGCATTTGCTGAAGCCAATTTGTATAAAGTGATACACAAGCCCTGGGACCGGGAGGAACTAGTTAAAACCATAAGAAAAGCATTACAACGACTTGAACAAAACCAGTAAGGCGAAGACTTTTAAAATTCAATTTCTAATCCACCAACAGGGAAAAATCTGAATTGGTAAACAGTATCTACAGTACCATCGCTACGGTAACTTCTGAAGAACACATTCTTACGATCGAAAACATTGAGAAGCATCACGTAAACGTTCAGGTTCATTCTCTTCATTGGAAACCGGCTTAACCACTGCAGGTCCACTCTTTGATATGCAGGGTATCGCTCTCCATTGATGTCATCGGTACTCACCCATGTACCCTCCGACCAGCTTAATTCACCTTCACGAAATTGCTTCCACCTCACAAATTCACGTGGCGTATAAGTGCGACCTGACTGATATCGATATTTAAAACTGATTTCCATGTCATCGGAAAATGGTAGGATGTACGTTGGATATTTGATGAAAAAAGGAGTTCTGTCCAACCATTTTCTGAATCCGTTAATTACATGTCCTCCCTGGGCAGAAATGATCAATGGATAATCGAATCCTGAGGTATACCAATCTGTGACTCTGGGAATTCTCGGATCTTTTACTCTTGTTTTGGAAAGAGAAACACTCAGTGTTCCGAAAAAATCTTTTACTTGTTTTTGCTCCAAAAAGAATTCAATTCCATAGGCTAGCCTTCTTCCTTCTGTCAGTAACCTGTCGGACCAAAAGGTAGTATCTGCCTGGTTGATATGATTTTCTGAAACCGCCACTTTGTGATAGTCCTTTACATAAGCCTCCGCACTAACCCTGAGGCCGGGCTTTAATGTCTTCTCAAATCCTAAAATGGCATGGTCAGCATACATATTGTCCAGTTTCTTGTTGTATCCTATTTCTCTTCTGTCGCCATAATTGATCAGGGGGTGTGTCTGATGATACCTTCCACCAGCAAATGTGAGCGATGAGCCAGAAGTAATTTGATAGGTAACACTCAACCTTGGAGAGAGATTGTACGCCCTGGAATAGCTGAAATAATCAAATCGGGCGCCTACTGTTCCTGATAGTCTTTTGGATACCTGCATTTTGTCGCTGACATAAGCATATAGCTTGGAAGCATCACCAAAATTCAATGTCTGTCTAATTGATCCTTCGGGGATTACTACCGGTCCTGTCTCGTAAGTTCCATCGCCATTCAGATCATACCTGAGGGTATCAGGGCTTATCCAGACATTGTTCTTCCATTGGGTAACCGTAAGCCATTGGCCACCGGCTGAAAGTTCGTGTCGTGGAGCAATGTTATATACAAGATTGTATTTTGCTGCCATAAACGACTCATCAGAATTGTTATTGAATACGGGCCTGGAGCTCAGGATATCGTAATTAAGCACTTCTCCGGATGACCCTCTTTCCTGTCGTGCAAAATCGGAGTTCACTTCAACTTCATATTCGTTTCCTACCGCATACAAGGTCCACACGCCATATCCTTTGTTGCCATACGTTCTTAAATAATTAAGTCCACCCACGTATTGCCTGTTGAATGGAAAGACATGTTCCACACTGATGGAATCTGTACGATTGGCCCTCAGTTCATCCTGAGCTTCCGGGTTTCCGATGATGTTGATTTTACTTTCTCCATAAAGCACATTGAAAGATAATTTCCGATCTGAACCCAGGCGATAGACTACCTTCGCCTGTGTGTCCCAGTATTTTGGAACAGCAGTGAGTGATATGGTAGACAACCCCACCAGGTTATCGACTACCTGTAGTAAGCTTTGTCTGGCTGAGGCAATGTACGAAGCATTTCCATTGGCAAAACTGCCTTCCACCACTGTACCCAACCCAGCCATAGTAAAGCCTGTTTTTGAAGCAAAACGTTCATGAAAGTTACCTTCTCTGATGCTCAAATTCAGCACTGAAGAACTTTTATCGCCATATTGGGCTGGAAATCCTCCAGATGAGAATTTGGCATCTCGCAACATATCTGCATTGATCATGTTAATGGCTCCCGCCGAATTCTCCTGACTAGAATAATGATTAATGGAGGGCACTTCCATATAATCTATGATGGTAAGGTTTTCGAAAGGAGCACCGCCTCGCACGATTAGTTCATTGATATTATCTGTGGAACTTGCTACTCCTGGTAATCCCTGCACCACCCGCTGAACATCCTGCACAGCACCTGGCGACCTCAATACTTCGGTCCGGTCAAACTGACGAGCCGACAATGGCGCAAACTCCTTTGTTTCTTCGAAATAGTTAGAACTTTCCACTACTACTTCGTCCATTTCAAATGTCTTCTGTTCCAATGGAATGTAAACTGTGGCCTGTCTACCGGTACTAACCACCACATTAGTAACAATTCTGGTTTCGTACCCAATGGCTGAGACACGAAGACTATAGGTGCCAATTTCCAAATCATCAATCACAAACTGACCATCAAGATCTGTTGCCGCACCAACGGCTTCTTTTTCCACCACTAATATGGTCACCCCAACCAGACTTTCCTGACTTTTTCCATCTACCACCTGACCTGTGATCTGCCCTTTCAATTCCTGAGCCAATGCCTGATTTGACCATATACAACCGCAGAACAGGGAAACGATAAAAGCTCTTAACATGGATGTTTTTTGAGTAAGGTTTACAGCTAATTACGCTAATCTCTTACCTATAGTACGAGTACATGGTTTCAAAATCAAGACAAAACCTGAGATATTATTTTAACAAAAATCACAATTCGTTTGAGCATTTTTCTGAAAACAGGTTTACAAATATGTGAAATCTTATACCTCATGATTAGTTTTGTTTTCAATGAAGGGCCATATATTGATATCGATGTATTTCCTGTTACTGTTTTCCTGCATGGAAAAAAGAAATGGTCAGCAATCTGCTGGTAAGCAATACACCAACATCTCAGACGGTATGGTACTTATCCCTGGAGGGCAATTTCTTATGGGAGGAAAATCTGCACAAGCCAGTAGGGATGAGCTACCAAGGCATCTTGTAACAGTATCTTCATTTTTAATGGATGAAACAGAGGTTACCAACCAACAATTTATGGAGTTTGTAGAGGCAACCGGCTATAAAACTACCGCTGAGCTGGCATTGGACTGGGAAGAATTAAAAAAACAGGTACCACCCGGTACTCCAAAACCTGCAGACTCTTTGTTGGCTCCCGGGTCATTGGTATTTACACCTACGAAGCATCCGGTTAACCTCAATAATGTCAACCTATGGTGGACCTGGACCATTGGAGCCAGTTGGCGACACCCTGAAGGTCCGGAATCTGAAATTTCAGATAAAATGGATCACCCTGTTGTACATATTTCCTATGATGATGCTCTGGCTTATGCAAAGTGGGCCGGCAAACGATTGCCCACTGAAGCTGAGTGGGAGTGGGCATCAAGGGGTGGCCTGGATGACCCTGAATATCCATGGGGGGATCAGGCGATCAGTGAATCCACGGACAAGGCAAATTTTTGGCAGGGGGTTTTCCCTTTTAAAAATACATTGGAAGATGGATTCAATACTACTGCCCCCGTTAAGTCCTTTCCTCCCAACGGATATGGTTTGTACGATATGGCCGGTAATGTCTGGGAATGGTGTCAGGACAAATACCATGCTGAGGGCTACCAGGAAAAACACCGGGTTACAGATGTGAATCCTACTGGTCCGGAGTTTAGTTATGATCCACTGGAGCGATATGTTGAAAAATATGTTGTAAGGGGAGGATCCTTCCTGTGTAATGATAGCTATTGTAGTGGCTACAGAGTTTCAAGAAGAATGAGATCCAGCCGTGATACCGGATTGAGTCATACCGGGTTCCGTTGTGTCAGGGACATTGATCAATGATATTCATCTCTGATTCCTGACCTAATCAGATTTTCTATTTGTTGAGCAAATCAAATTTTGTTCCGATAATCTATCAGTCCAACCATCTTTTCCAATCGATCCAAGGCTAAATCGAACATACTCACTGGTCAGATGTAACATTTCTGTATTCGTTCATGGGAGATTTACCCCATGAGATTTGTCCAGTGTCAAAGTGAGATTTAACCCCCCAGGGTGGCCGCTATCCCACATAAATTGCTGAGAAAGTTTTACGGCTATGTCTCTATTCAAATCAATATTCAATAGTTCGGGTGATAGTGAAGAATCCAAGATCAAAAAGGTGAGAACACTATTGTATCTGGAGATTTTACTTGGCATATGCCTGATACTGATAACTGTTTTTGTTATCGCAATTGCAAGTAGCTAAAAAGATCAGAACCTAATAAACATAAAATAAAATGAGTGACCTATTTTTTTGGAAAAAATCAATGTTGAAGGTGTTTCGTTGGAGTGCACTACTCCTTGGGATCACCATTTCACACCTCACCAATGCTCAGCAGATTACCATCAGAGGTCAGGTAATTGATAACGATGGGTTCTCTCTTCCGGGAGCAACCGTTGCGGTGAAGGGATCATTTGTAGGAACCACCACCGACCCCAATGGGAACTATGCACTTAAGGTAAACCCTAACGACACATTAATCTTCAGCTTTGTAGGATTCATCACGAAGGTGTTGCCTGTCAATAATCAAACACAGATGGATGTGGTTCTTGCATTTGATGTTCAGAAACTGGATGAGGTAGTGGTAGTCGGTTACGGTACGGTAAGGAAAAGTGATCTTACTGGTGCGGTTGGATCTGTTGATGTAGGATCAATTCAAAAGCAAGCTACTGCAGATGTTATCCGTACCATGCAGGGTAAAGTGGCAGGTGTTCAGGTAACTTCCAATTCAGGTGCCCCTGGAACAGGAACTACTGTTAGGGTAAGGGGGGTAGGTTCATTTGCCGGAGCAGATCCTTTGTATGTAGTGGATGGATTTTTAACGGGGGACATCTCCAATATTTCGGCAAACGATATCGAGTCTATGGAAGTGCTGAAAGATGCCTCAGCCACAGCAATATATGGAAGTAGAGGGTCAAACGGTGTGATCATCATTACAACCAAAAAGGGAGTAAAAGATGGATTCAATATAGAGTTGAATGCGTATGCTGGTGTTCAGCAAGCATGGAAAACCCTGGATATGCTCAATGCAGAAGATTATGCCCTGCTATACCTTGAATCGTTGGGTGGTCCTGGTGCAACGAGTTTGTCATTGATTGATGTTTCAGATAAGAGGTCATGGATACAGGATGCCCTTTCGGGAAATATTGAAGAAACGGACTGGCAGGAGGAGGTACTCCGGGAATCGCCGGTGCAGTCTTACGACATAAGTTTCAGAGGAGGAGTTAAAGGGCTTCAATATAAATTATCCGGCAGTTATTTTGATCAACAGGGTATTGTAGAGAATACCTATGGTAAAAGGTATCAGGCCCAGGGAAACCTGAGCTACGATATCAGCAAATCAATCAATATCGCCGCTGGCGTAAAATATGCACTCAACGATTATGTCAATTATCAGCAGGACACCTACGGAAGTATCCTGGGAACTGCCTTAAGAAAAGATCCCATCAATCCGGTTAGGGATGAAATTACGGGAAACTGGGACAGGACAGGTCTCACAGACATTAGCAATCCTGCGAGACTAGCTTATGAACAGCAATTCAAAACTTCTGTTGCGAATAGAATACAACCTAACATATCAGCCACTATAAAATTTCTGGATGGATTTACATTCAATAGTTCTGTACAATGGGATGATCGTGTAGTGGATACAGAAAATTATACGCCATCAAATATTACTGTGCAAAGCCGGGTGCTTGACGAAAACAATCTGCCCAGCAGGTCGCCAAACGAGTCTTTTTCAGGCGAAAGGAGAATGCAGGATGAGCGAATACTGGAAGTTTTTCAGAATACTAACACCCTAAGCTACAATAAAGAACACCGTGGACATAGTATCAATACGGTGATTGGGCTGGAAGCTTATAAGGAATTTACCAGTTTCAATAGGGATCAGGTATATACGGATTCTGTTGACAACATACAGTTTCAGGAAAGAAGATACAACCTGCTTTCCTATTTTGTACGTGCTGTCTATTCATTCAAAGACCGATATTTATTTACCGGTACATTACGAAGAGATGGTTCCAGTAAATTTCCTGAGGACGGCAGGTGGGGCACCTTCCCTTCTTTCTCGCTGGGTTGGAATGTTGACAGGGAATCATTCTTTCCTTCTACAGACTTCATAACAGGCCTCAAAATTCGAGGTGGCTGGGGACAGGTTGGAAACCAGGGACCAATTGCTCCCTACTCATTCCGATCTACGCTTGCACCTGGCTGGTCCTACGCGTTTGACAATGCTACAGCAGCGGAAGGATATGCTGCCACCAGCCTACCGGCTTCTACCATCACCTGGGAAACCTCTGAAATGACCAACTTCGGAGTGGACATGCATTTGCTTGATGATCGACTATCAGCAACACTGGATGTGTTCAACAAGCAAACCAACGATCTTTTGGTAGACACCAGGTTCATGCCTTCACCAACATTCTCTGGAGCTCAGGCACCATCTTCCAACGCCGCTTCTATGAAAAATGATGGCATGGAGATCACGCTGGGATTCAAACAAAGCATCAATGAGTTTTCATTCAACATTGGTGGAAATATTGCCTTTATCAACAATGAAGTGACCTCACTGGGTGCTGGAGAATCTATTGAAGGGGCCAATTATGAGCCTAAAATCGGGATGCCTGTTACCAGAACAATTGTGGGAGAATCATTTGGGACATTTTACGGATTGAAGGCACTGGGAATCTTCCAAACTGCGGAGGAAGTAAATGCTCACCTTGCCGTAAATGAACAAGGGCAACCTATCGATCAGAATGGTGAAGTGGTGTCGCAAGGTTCTCCGGATCAGGCACTGATCCAACAGAATGCACAACCAGGGGATGTTATTTATCAGGACACCAACTTTGATGGACAAATTGACTCTGATGATGCGGTAGCCATTGGCTCACCACATCCTGATTTTACTTACGGGTTCTATTTTACAGCAGAATATAAAGCTTTTGACCTGAGTATTTCATTTACCGGGGTACAGGGCAATGAAATCGCCAATGTGTTTTCTTATTACATCAATGGTCCAAGTGCTCTTGACAATAACATGCTTTCCTCAAGGCTCGACCGATGGACCGGGCCAGGTACCTCCAATACACAGCCCAGGGTCACCGTAGACAACACACAAAATCACCTTTTTAGTGACTTGTATATCGAAGATGGGTCCTTCATGAGGTTGCGAAACATACAATTGGGCTACACAGTACCGGTAACAGCTTTGAAAAAACTAAAACTGCAGCAGGTAAGAGTTTATTTATCTGCCGACAACCTGCTGACTTTCACCAAATACTCTGGCTTTGATCCGGAAATCGGGTTGCCATATTACGATCCCTTTGCTGCTGGAGTGGACCTGGGTACTTATCCGCAGGCACGAACAATTATATTCGGAACAAACATCAAATTTTAAATCCTGAAAAAATGAAGACAATCATACAATACAAAGCATTTTTGATACTCACACTGATGTGTTGGTCTTGCGAGGATTTTCTTACGGAAGAACCCACCACGGAGATCACTGAACTAGACTTTTTCCGGGATGAAGCCAATGCAAGGCTGGCAGTAAATGCCATGTACGACCCATTAGGTTGGGGTGAGAGCACCATTCTTGGATCAGGAGGACACTCATATGAATTCATCATAGGAGACATAGTCAGCGATGATTCCGAAAAAGGCTCAACCGATGGAGATCAGTTGGGTATTCAAAACCTGAAAAATTTTACTGCAAATGGAGGCACCAGCAATATTAACATGTTATGGGCCAAACATTTCATCGCTATTGGAAGAGCTAACCTGGTGATCAAAAACCTAAAAGACTCACCATTGAATGAGGATATAAAAAGCGAATTTGAGGCAGAAGCAAAGTATATACGGGCCTACTCGTACTTTGCGCTCGTTCGCATTTTTGGAGGCGTTCCACTGTTTAGCAGCCCGGTTACTCCTGATGAAATCAATGCCAAGAATTTCCAAAGAGCCCCCATTTTTGAAGTATATGCGCAAATCGAAAGCGACCTGGAGTTTGCTGTGGCAAACCTTCCGGTCAAAGGGGTTCGGGAACCAGGTAGAGCCAATCAGGGGGCCGCTGCTGCTTATCTGGCAAGGGCAATTATGTATCAGTTGGGGACAGACAATACCAATGGACACACCTGGAATGAAGTGCTGGAAATCACTGATAACTTCATTGCCGGAGACTATGGTAACTATGGACTGACCGCCAATTACAGTGAAATTTTTGAGTTTGAAGGTGAAAATAACATCGAATCAATTTTTGAGATTCAGGCGGTGGATAACGGAATAGACCCATTTTCACAAGGCGCCTACATCGGTACAGAATGGACGGTATTTCAGAACCCACAGTTCATGGGTGGTTGGGGATTCAATACGCCTACTGCAGACTTGGCTTCAATTTTTGAATCGAATGACCCAAGAAGACCTGCTACTACAATAGCCGTTGGAGAATATGCACACGGTGTGGAAATGGAAGCCAGCGAAAGAAACAGAACCGGCTATTATTCAAGAAAAGCAATCCTTGCACCCGATGAGTGGGTAACTGAAAAGGGATCTGGTTACAACATCAGAAAGTTTAGATACGCAGATATTTTACTAATGAATGCGGAAGCTGCTTATCACACAGGAGATGCACCCAAAGCCATTTCAAGATTACAGGAAATTAGAAACAGAGCTAGCCAAAGTACTTATCCGAAAGGATTTGTTAGCACTGATCCAACCGGATATGCACCAACAGGATTTACTCCTCTGGACAACAGCATTATTCCTTCAGGAGGGCAGGCGCTCCTGGATTTTATCTATCTGGAAAGGCGGAGGGAACTGGGCATGGAGCAACTAAGATTCTGGGACCTTGTGAGAACCGGACGATTTGTTCAGGTGATGGAAGCACAATATGGAACCGGCTCGAGTGTCTTGAGTCATGCCATTACTTCAAGCACCCCTGAAACAAGCGATCAGGTCATTGTCAATCCAATTCCTGTTTTTCCAATCCCGGCACTTGAGGTAGCCAACTGGGGAATCAAACAAAATTTGAACTATTAAAACCATGAATAAAATGAATTTTAACAAACCTAATATGAAGTATCTTAACTATTTACTTGTGATGAGTCTTGCTCTAGGAGTAATGCTATCATTAAATTCCTGTGGATCGGATGATTCACCCGAGCCAGAAGATAATTGTACATTCGAAAAGGATGCCAACTGTTTTTGTACCGCTAATCCATTTGATGATCAGTGTTGTACCGCCGATCAGAATGTGGACTGCTACTGTACCACCGGAGACAATGCGACCACTGATACAGAAAATTGCTGTCTGAAAGATTATAATCTTGAATGTTACTGTACCAACAACCCGGATGATGCTGATTGTGAGCAGGATTTTGGGGTAGGAAACGGCCTTGGGCTGATCCTGGATTTTGAGGCAGACGCAGCGTCAGTTGCTGCTGATATGTGGAATCCATCAGGAAAAGTAACGTTTGAAGAAGATGCCAATATTCCTGCAATAGAAGGTTCAGGGTACATTTCTGCCATCTGGGAAGTAGATGAGGAAGGAAGAGGATGGCATGATTTCAAATACGATCCAAACGAAGGATCTTCTGAAGCAACCATTGACTTCTCCAATATGGCCAACCCGACAGTAAACTTCTGGGTAAATTCTGGTCCAAATGAAGCAGACACCTTAGGATTTACCATTGCTTTCTGGGGTAAAGATGATGGAAATGGAGGGAATGACGGTACAGACCATCCTGTGCACCCATTATTCAAGGTAAGCACAGGTGGAGAGTGGAAGTTAATGAGTTTCCCAATTAGCGATATGGAAGGTCAGTATGGATGGTCCGGCGATCCCATCCCCGTTGATCTCACTGCGAAGTACAAATTGATAAAATTCGCCTTTTTGCCTGACTCATGGCACATTCAGGGAAGGTATGTTGCTTATGTTGATGCTATCTCAATTACTGATGGTCCGCTCGAGCAACTTCCCTGGGTAAAGTAAAACAATTCTTCATTTTACATTTCATTGTAAGGCCAGCCTCTTTGGCTGGTCTTTCTTTCCTTTAAAAATTAAAGATGAGACTATTTGTGATTGTGATTTTGCTGCTTTTGTTGGGTCCTGTTAAGGGACAAGACCTCAGTACTAAATCTACCAGGAAAACGAAAAACCTGTACCATTTCCTTGGTCAATCCAGTAAATCAGGGGTGTTGTTTGGGCATCAGGATGATCTTGCATATGGAGTCGGCTGGAAAAATCAACTGGGGAATTCCGATGTGAAATTGGTAACCGGCAAGTACCCGGCAATCTTTGGTTGGGAACTGGGCAAAATTCAGCAAACACACAACGTGGATTCTGTAGCTTTTGACGAGATCCTGGAAGGTATAAAGTATGCCTACAAGATGGGAGGGATCAATACTGTTTCATGGCATGCAGATCACCCGATAACCGGTAACAATGCCTGGGATAAGCAACCTGCAGTCAAACAAATATTACCAGGAGGCTCTAACCATGCTAACTTCATCAATCAACTTAATTTACTAGCCAATTTCCTTAAAGAGTGCCGGGTTGGATTTCACAAAATACCCATTGTCCTCAGACCCTTTCACGAACACAACGGTGACTGGTTCTGGTGGGGTAAACCTTATTGTACTGAAGAAGAATTCATTGCACTATGGAGGTTTACCATCGATTATTTAAGGAATGAAAAAAAAATTAATCATCTGATTATCGCTTATTCCCCTGACAGGAGCCGGCTAGATCTGAAAAATGGAGAGGCCGAATATCTATACGGCTACCCCGGAGACGAGTATGTCGACATCATAGGACTGGATGACTATTGGGATGTCGGGCACCAATACAATAATATCCCGTCTGGTCAGCAAAAAGAACACCTTGCGCAAAGCATAGCATTGATCTGTCAGATTGCAACTAAGAAAAATAAAATAGCTGCACTAACTGAATCCGGCAAAGCAGGACTGGATTCTGAAAACTGGTTTACAGAATCATTACTGGAACCAATTAAACTTACTAACGGCACATCCGGCATAGCATGGTTGCTGGTATGGCGAAATGCCAGCATGGAATATTTCTATGTTCCCTACAAAGGACATCATAGCGAAAAAGACTTCAGGCGCTTTGAGTCGGATCCTATGACGCTGTTCCTTGATGACATTAAAAATCCTTATAAAAAATGAACAGTATTAAAAATCACATAGTGATTTTCATTTTGATCTTAGGGGTCAATTCCTCAGTTTTTTCACAAAATGAAGCACCCGTAGCGGTATTGGGATATGATACAGTGGTCCTCAGTGAAATCAAACCGGTAAAAGTTGTACTTGAATCAGACAGTTATGATACTGATGGTGATATTGTGCAATACCTGTGGCAGGTTGACAATGATACGGTAGGAACCGACCCCACGTTGGAAATAGAACTTTCAGCACTTGAAACAGTGATCAGGCTAACAGTTGTGGATGATTCCTCTGCAACTGATTCTGATGAAATAAAAGTATTTCTGGGCAGCCCAACCAATAACGGTCTCAATAGAATTCCACACCGGGAAGGGGCAATTGACCTATTTGCTTCAGGGATGAATATCGCCTGGTACAGATATGCGGCTGACCTGGAAGACTATGATGATGACGCGATGCTATACTTCACAGAACTGATGGATTCTATAGCATCAAATAATGGCAATGCACTGAGATGGTGGTTGCATACCAATGGTGCCAATACCCCAATTGTCAATGATGACGGGTTTGTGGAAGGAATCAATTTCGAGTCGATCCAAAACATGAAACATGTGATGGACCTGGCTTTTGATAAAAATATTTCATTGAGTATGTGTCTCTGGTCTTTTGATATGCTCCAAAATAACCAGGGACAGGATCCACAGGTGATGAAAAAGCTGTTGGAGGATTCGGTCAATGTGCAATCCTATATCGACAATGCGCTGTTGCCAATATTAGAGTTGCTGGGTGATCATCCGGCAGTTTTCACCTGGGAGATCTTTAATGAACCGGAAGGAATGACTAATCAGTTTGGCTGGACTACCGGAGGGAAAGTAGATATCTCCTATGTTCAGCGATTTGTTAATCTGTGTGCCGGGGCGATCCATCGTAAAGTGCCAGGAGCGATGGTCTCAAATGGCACCTGGTCATTCAGGGCTTTGTCTGACATTAATGGGAACAAAAACTACTACGCAGACGAAGAATTAATAGCTGCTGGAGGTGACCCGGATGGCACTCTGGATTTTTACCAGGTCCATTATTATCCTGAGCATTTCGGTAATGATTTTTCTCCTTTTCATCGTCCGGCAGAGTATTGGCAACTGGACAAACCCATAGTGATTGGAGAATTCCCTGCAGATACAGTCGGTCATCGGGCAAATCCAGCTTACTCTATCGAAAAAGCTTATGAGCTGGCAGTTGCCTACGGTTACGCTGGAGTCATGTCATGGTCATGGAGCTCTACAAGCAGTTTCAATAGAGATTTTTCAGGGACTACTGCCAGGGGTTTGAAGAAAGTTCATCAACTTATTCCGGAAGCATTACAATTACATCACGATACCATAGATATCGATCGGATTCCAAAGGTGGTCAGCAAAATCCGGCCTTACCGAACATTGCTGGAGGCAACTTCTGATGCTACACCTTATCAGAATTTATCTGAGGTATTTCTGGATGAAGAGGATGGAGGCAACCTGAATTATAGTATTGTCAATGTATCCACTGAGGCAATAGTGCAGCCAACAGTATCAGATGGGACTTATTTGAATTACATCTTTGAAACACCTCAGGTGGGTACTGCAGAAGTGGAAATAAAGGGGGAGGACTCTGGTGGCTGGTACACCACGGCAACCGGATTAGTCATGGTTGGCAGCAATGACGGACAAGAAAATAACCTAGCGTTTTACAAGGAAGTGATGGCTTCAAACGAGCTCAATGAGCAGTTTGCAGTGTATGCCAATGATGGAAATGGTAGTACCTACTGGCAAACGCGCCTACTACAGGATCAATGGCTTGAAATTGATATGGGAGCTTCAGAATCCATCAATTATATCAACATCGATTGGGGATCAGAATATGCCAGCGCATTTGATATTGCAGTTTCCGATGATCAGGTCAATTGGGAGGTGGCCATCTCAGAAACAGCTTTTAATCAGTTTGCTGTG
The DNA here is from genome assembly GCA_965243755.1 of Cyclobacteriaceae bacterium. Taxonomy (GTDB): domain Bacteria; phylum Bacteroidota; class Bacteroidia; order Cytophagales; family Cyclobacteriaceae; genus JANSWY01. Next base: position 1,439,871 of record CBDEVW010000003.1, on the reverse strand, counting down.
GCTTATGGCTTGCCACAAAGTATAAGTGCAAGATATGTGCGAATCAATCTGCATGAGGCCGCTACCAACAATGGTTTAAGAATTAATGAAGTGACATTGGAACATGTCTCTGATAATCAGCCTCCAGTAGTGAAGAGTTTTGTGGAAGATTACATCGTTGGGCTCTCGCAGGTGAGAAATTTCAACAACTATATACGGTTTTCCGACATTTTTGATGACGAACACAGGGCGGCATTGCAATATGAGATCACTAACTCCAACGCTTCTCTGGTAACAGCAGATTATTCCAATGGCGGTATTGGTATCTCTTTGATTTTTACAGAGGGAGCAATCGGCCAGTCGGATATAACCATTACAGCAATAGATCCATTTGGTCTCGAAACATCTACCTCCTTCAAAATCGAAGTGTTTGATGATATTCTGGGGACAAGCATAACCAAGCCTAAAATGCTGATTTCACCAAATCCTGCATCAATGGAAATCAACATCAGTACTTCCAATCACGAAAGAGTTCGGTCAGTCAGTATATTTAATCTGGAAGGAAAACTGATCAAACATATTGATTTAAATCCATCAGGGCAAACCATTGACATCAGTGATTTGCACACCGGTATTTATTTGCTGGAAGCTCATACAGATCACCAAATTCTAAAATCCAGACTCATTAAAGAATGATCATCAGGGGACTACATATCACATTGATCTTAATAGGGTGCCTGACTATGGGCTGCAGGAAAAGTAAGGATCAACCCAATGTGGTCATCATACTTACCGATGACCAGGGTTGGGGAGATGTGGGTTATAATGGCAATGAAATATTGGAAACTCCAAACCTTGACCTCCTGGCTTACCAGTCAATCAGATTCGATCGATTCTATGTAAGTCCGGTCTGTGCACCTACACGAGCGAGCTTACTTACTGGCAGATACCATTTGAGTACGGGGGTATCCTGGGTGACACACAGGAAGGAAGTGATGCGTCAGGACGAGCAGACAATTGCTGAGTTACTCAAAACAGCCGGGTACAATACGGGCATGTTTGGGAAATGGCACAACGGCCAACAATATCCACATGATCCAACGGGTCAGGGATTTGATACATTTGTTGGATTCAAAGAGGGCCACCTCAACAATTACTTCAACACAACTTTGACCAACGGGTCACTGGAGGTAAAAACCAGTGGATATGTTCCGGATGTATTGACCGATCTGGCCATTGAATACATGGGAGATCAGAAAACTCCATTTCTGTGTTATTTGGCATTAAATACTCCTCATAGTCCATTTCAGGTACCAGATCATTATTTTGATAAGTATAAAAACAAGGGTCTGGACGACCGTACAGCCTGTATATATGGCATGATCGAGAATATTGATGACAATGTTGGTAAAGTCATTCAATTCCTAAGAGATACTAAGCAGCTGGAGCATACAATCGTCATATTCCTCTCCGATAATGGACCAAATGGTAAACGATTTAATGGTGGACTCATGGGGATTAAATCACATGTGGATGAGGGGGGAGTGAAGGTACCTGCGTTGATCAAATATGACCAAAGGAAGTGGAACACCGGGCGATCCATTGATAGAATGGCTACCCATCTGGACCTGTTACCGACTATAGTCGAGCTGACAGATGTGAATGTCCCGGAAATTGAGACTGACGGTATTAGCCTGGTGCCAATTGTTGAGCAGGAGGCCACTATCGACAGAATGTTTTTTACTCATCAGGTCATCAGAAAGTTTGATACTATCCCCGGAGCAGTGAGAACTAATCGGTATTTACTGACAATGAAACCCGACGGTACACAATTATTTGATCTTCAAAAAGACCCACATCAACAACTAGATATCGCAGCTGCACATCCTGATCAGGTGAATGAGCTGCACAAGGAATATCAGCAATGGTTCAAGGCAAGCATTGCCAAAGGGATCGTTCCAGAACTAATTGAGACTGGTCACACACAGGTGGAAGAAGTCAGCTTTCCTGCCGAGCAGGTAAGTGAAAGGGTAGACCTGACATTTCAGGGCATGGAAGGATGGGCCAATGATTACCTCATTCAATTTACTGATAGTTCAATGGCAGCCTGGGAAACCAGAACAATCCACCCCATGGCCTATGAAATCATCGCGGAGATTTCTGGTACGGCGCATTCGGTCAATGTCGCTGTAAATGATATGGTCTTGAGCAAACCATTGGAGAATTTTCTCAACAAAACTGAGAAGCCATCCAATGACAGGGTAGTACGTGGAGAGGTCTACGAATATCACTGGCCCAAGGTATCCCTGGGTACAGTCAAATTACAACCTGGTGTTAACGCACTGAGATTATCGGTCCGCAATCCGGAAAAATTTGAATTAAAATCTTTAAAACTTAAGCAGATAAAACCATGATGGAAACTATTGATGGGGTAAGAAAACTAATCAATGAGCACAATGAATTTCTGAAACGACCCAATAAGCCAATGAGATATACCAATGGTGTTTTTCAAAGGTACCAGCATCCGGTGGTGACCGCTGCACACACGCCTGTTTTTTGGAGGTACGATCTCAACCCTGAAACCAATCCCTACTTTATGGAAAGGCAGGGAATTAATGCAGCATTCAATGCAGGTGCCATTGAGTTCAATGGGAAATTTTGTGTGGTTGTGCGCGTAGAGGGTTATGACCGGAAATCTTTTTTTGCAATTGCTGAGAGTGAGAATGGTGTCGACAACTTTAGGTTTTGGGATTACCCGGTTTTGTTGCCAGAAACTAACGAACCTGATACCAATGTATATGATATGCGCCTCACCAGGCATGAAGACGGCTGGATTTATGGTCTGTTTTGTACGGAGCGAAGAGACAAAAATGCTCCTGATACCGATCAGTCAGCAGCTGAGGCCAAATGTGGCATTGCCAGAACAAAAGATCTTAAAAACTGGGAAAGATTGCCCGACCTGGATTCCGGTGGAAGCCAACAACGAAATGTGGTATTGCATCCTGAGTTTGTTGAGGGCAAATATGCACTTTATACACGCCCACAGGATGGTTTCATCGATGCAGGTAAAGGTGGTGGAATTGGCTGGTGCCTGGTAGATGATATGACGGAAGCTGTGGTTACCAGGGAGAAAATTGTCGACCCAAAAGTATATCATACGATCAAAGAAGTGAAAAATGGTCAGGGGCCTGCACCTATCAAAACCCGGGAAGGTTGGTTGCATCTTGCGCATGGGGTACGAAATACCGCGGCTGGTTTGAGGTACGTACTTTACATGTTCATGACAGCCCTCGAAGATCCTTCAAAAGTCATCCACCGACCAGGGGGGCATTTTATGTCTCCTTTAGAGGAAGAAAGAGTAGGTGATGTCTCCAATGTACTGTTTAGCAATGGCTGGATTGAAAAAGACAGAAAAGTTTATATCTATTATGCTTCCTCAGACACTCGGTTACACGTGGCGACATCTTCGGTGGAGCAATTGATCGACTACTGCAAAAATACACCGGAGGATGGTTTAAGGTCTGCAAAAAGTGTTGAGGCTCGCAATAAACTGATCGCCAAAAACCTGAAATACCTTTCCGATAATGGCCTAAACAGTTGATGAATACAAATATGTCGCACCGATTGAAGTTAAGTGAAAAAATGGCCTACGGGCTCGGGGATTTCGCCTCATCCATGTTTTGGAAGTTGTTTTCCATGTTTTTACTGTTTTTTTATACCGATGTATTTGGGATTTCAGCTGCAGCCGTTGGCACCATGTTCCTGGTGACCCGCGTGTGGGATGCTGCCAACGACCCCTTGATGGGAGTCATCTCCGATCGCACAAACACCCGTTGGGGTAAGTTCAGGCCGTTTTTATTGTTTGTAGCAGTGCCTTTTGGCATTATTGGCGTACTCACATTTACTACCCCAGACTTATCTGCCAATGGCAAATTGATCTATGCCTATGTAACCTATACATTAATGATGATGGTTTACACAGCCATCAACGTGCCTTATGCTTCATTGATGGGTGTGATGAGTAATGACACGGGGGAAAGAACATCGCTGGCCTCATGGAGGTTTATAGGAGCTTTCAGTGGTGGACTGTTTGTTACAGCAACTGCTAATTCCTTGATAGAATATTTTAGCGAGGGCAACACACAGCAACAAGGCTATCAGTTCACTATTGCCATTTATGCGATTGTTGCTGCTGTTCTTTTCGTGCTTACTTTTGCCGGGACAAAAGAAAGGCTTCAACCTACAAGGGCGCAGCAGGGCTCACTTAAAAATGACCTGAAGGACCTGTTGAACAACAGACCATGGTTCATTATGCTAGGCGCTAATATTTCCACACTCATATTCATTTCATTGAGAGATGGTTCAATACTGTTTTATTTCAAATATCTGGTAGGGGATCAGACGGTTACGTTGCTGGGCACTTCCTACGAATGGACTTCCGGGGTGATGTCATCGATCTATATGAGTATCTGGTTGGGTACCAATATGATCGGAGTGGTTTTGGCCAAGCCAATGGCTACTCGGTTTGGAAAGAAAAATACTTTTGTTATCTCAGCCTTAACCTCAGCGGCATTCAGCTTCATTTTTTTCTTCATTGACCCTGATCAGGTGATACTGATCTATCTGCTTAATATTCTGCTGGGCATCAGTTCAGGTATTGTGCTACCTCTGGGTTGGTCCATGTATGCAGACATTGCGGATTACTCAGAGTGGAAGACTGGTCGCAGGGCCACCGGGTTGGTTTTTTCCTCATCCTCCATGTCACAAAAATTTGGATGGACTTTGGGAGGCGCAATATCGGGCTGGATTTTGGCAGCTTACCATTTCGTACCCAATGCGGTACAGTCAGAAGAAACACTGCTTGGGATCAGGTTGATGATCTCCGTTTTTGCAGGAATTGGAGCACTAATGGCCTTTGGGTTTATCAGTTTTTACAAGCTCGATGAATCATATATGAAGAAAGTTGAAAATGAATTGGAAGAAAGAAGAATCGCGGCATAAACTATTAATGGCATTATATAATATGAGAAAAATCACACTGATACTTTTCCTGATAATGTTTGTCAACACATTGAAATCACAGGGTTTTGAGCACTTTGTGACCAGAAATGGAGCAGCATTAATGGATGGTAAAGATACGTTGAGGTTCATTTCATGGAACATCCCAAACCTGAATTATGTGGAGGATGAACTGACTTTTGAAGTGACAAATCCCTATGACCTGCCCACCGAATATGAAATGCGTGATGCTTTTGAGACGGTAAAGGAAATGGGTGGTCAGGTGATCAGAATTTATACCATACCAGTTAGGAACGAAAAGTTTCCAAAAGACGCACCCACCTTTGTAGAAGGTCCTGGCCAATTCAGTGAGGAGGCTTTTAAGGTAAATGACCTGATGCTGGCTCTGGCCAATGAATATCAGGTCAGGATCATCTTTTCATTACTCAATAATTGGGAGTGGATGGGAGGCCGTCCAAATTATGCGGCGTTCAGAGGGAAATCTGCCAACAAATTCTGGACAGACAAACAACTGATTGAAGATTTCAAGAAAACGATTGAGTTTACCATCAACAGAACCAACACCATTACCGGGGTAAAATACAAGGATGACAAATCTATTTTATGCTGGGAAACAGGAAATGAGTTGGGATCACCTTATTCATGGACCAAAGAAATTGCGGCACACATTAAAAAACTGGATAAGAATCATTTGCTCATGGATGGATACTATGCCATCGATGGGCGACCGGTAATGAAGGAGTCGATCAGAGATAAGAACATAGATATCATTACCTCACATCACTATGAAAGAAGCCCGTTGGATATGATCAAAAACATTGATAGAAACCTTGAACTGATCAAAGGTGAAAAACCATACATCATCGGGGAATTTGGTTTTGAGAGTACCTCCGGACTGGAATGTATATTGGAGAAAGTAATCACCAACAAAACAATCAGCGGTGCGCTCTCATGGAGCATACGATACCATCATAGGAATGGTGGATTTTATTGGCACTCTGAGCCACTGGGATTGGGAATTTACAAAGCCTATCACTGGCCTGGATTTGCTTCAGGTGAGAAGTATGACGAAAGGGACCTGCTGTGGATGTTTAGGGATAAAGCCTTCAAAATTCAAGGTGTTTCTACACCACCTGTATCTGTTCCCCGAGCCCCAACCATGCTCCCAGTTACAGATGTGAATGACATTAGGTGGCAGGGAGTAGCTGGTGCAGAAGGGTACAACGTACAGCGAAGGGAGGCATCTGAAGAAGCTTGGCAACTGGTAGGGTACCATATTAGTGACGCTAGGATCCAGGGGTTTGCCAATTTTGGGGACCAAACAGCAGAAATTGGTAAAGAGTACTTTTACCGTGTTTGTGCCATAAATTCTGCAGGGGTATCCGGATATTCTGAAGCATTTGGACCAGTTAAAGTTGAAAAACAGGCCGTGATTGACAATATGGAAAACTACGGAGTGGTCATGGACATGCACAACGTTAATCCTGTGACGGGAAATGACCGGACTTTCAAGGAAATTGATTCAAGAATGGAAGGCAACTATGGAGCTGAAATGATCTATCGGGTGCCGGGCCAATTTGATTCTTTCAAGGTTTACGCATTCGAATTCAATGACCACTGGCACTTCCTGGAGTTTTTTGGCTCGAAGGATGGTGAAAAATGGACGCAATTAAATGTTCATCCCACCGTATTTCTGAATGATGAAAAGAATTATGATTATGCAGCGCCTAAACTATATCATCACAATGACAGGGCTGACATTCAATTTGTGAAGATAAGATTCAAAAACAAAGTGCAGATAGCAAGGGTAGAGATTTATTACCAGTGATCGTATGAAAACTATGGCATTAAATACCGGAATATCAACCGATGAGCTCCATCAGGTGCTGGAGGAAAATATCCTACACTATTGGATGACCAGAATGGTTGACCATGAACATGGAGGATTTTATGGACGAATTGATGGACGGGACCAGTTATATCCCCGGTTTCATAAAAGTGTCATTCTAAACACCAGGATCTTATGGACTTTCAGTGCGGCCTACCGACTTACGGACCGGGCTGCCTATAAAGAGATGGCCGACTGGGCGTTTGGTTACCTGACTTCACAATTTGAAGATAAAGAGCATGGTGGCCTCCATTGGATGCTTGATCATACCGGGTTACCTGTGAATTCCAAAAAACAGGTTTACGCACAGTCATTTGGTATCTATGCATTGAGCGAATATTACCAGGTAAATCAGGATGCCAGAAGTCTTGAGTTGGCAAAGCGACTGTTTCATCTGATAGAAACAAATGCCTTTGACAGTCAGCACAATGGGTACATAGAAGCACTTGCCAAGGACTGGAGTCCGCTGGAGGACGTAAGGTTGAGTGAAAAAGATTTGAATGCCAGCAAGACCATGAACACTCATCTGCATATTCTGGAGGGATATACCAATCTTTACCGGGTGTGGAAGTCAGATTATCTGCGTGAGCAACTGATCAACTTGTTGCAACTAATGATGTCCAGATTCCTAAGCAATGGACATTTACACCTGTTTTTTGATGACGAATGGAAGTTGCTATCAGATGAGATATCCTTTGGTCATGACATTGAAGCAAGCTGGCTGATGTATGAAGCTGCAGAGGTAGTGGGAGATGAAAGTTTGATGACGACCATTAAAGATACCGCCATAAAAATGGTGGAAGCTACCATGCCGGGATTTGATTCGGATGGTGGGCTCATGAACGAGGCTCGTGGGAGTATTATTTTTGATACTGACAAACACTGGTGGCCTCAGGCAGAAGCATTAGTGGGTTTGACCAATGCCTGGGAGCTAACAGGTGAAGATAAATACGTCAATCAGATGGAAAAAACCTGGGAGTTTACCAAAAATCACCTGATTGACGCTAATGGAGAGTGGCACTGGAAAGTCAACCGGAATGGCGTGGTTGACCTGCAGGAAGACAAGGCGGGACCATGGAAATGTCCATATCACAATGGAAGAGCGATGATGGAAATGATTGTGAGAATGAAGCGGACAGGTTCAAATCATTAGTGAAATGATTGCATGTGATCATCATAATGATTAATTTCTGAATTGGGCTATGGTGATGAAACAACTTAATTTTCAAATTCTGCAATTGGCTTTTCTTGTGGCGGTGAGTTTCTCAGGATTTTCACAACCTCAAAGCTTACTCAACAAAACGATCATCTTTGATCAGTTACCCCAGGAACTCGGTCTGAATCAGAGGGCCATCAATTGTATTCATCAGGATAAGGACGGATTTTTATGGATTGGTACCTGGTCCGGCTTGATTAGGTACAACGGGTACGAAACCAAAATTTATACCCACAACGGGAGTGATCCTAATACCATAGGCAGCCACAAAATCACTTCCATTGCCGAAGATCAGTCAGGATACCTCTGGATTGGTACCAGGATTGGCGGTTTATTTAAGTTTGATAAGTATAGCGAGGAGTTCAGGCAATTCCGTCATGACGCCAACGACCCTAATTCGCTTTCCAATAACAATGTCTGGAGTGTTGCCATAGATAGCTTCAACAATGTATGGGTCGGAACGGAAAAAGGGCTGAATTACCTGGAATCCGAAAGTGAAAATTTCAATCTCTATACTACCGAGCATGGTCTATCAGATAATTTCATTCGATCCATATATCAGGCGCCTGATGGGAATGTATGGGTTTGTACAGAAATAGGGATCAATCAACTGGATGTAACGGAGGCCAGGGTAAAAATAAGGCCTATCTTATATGAGCCCGAACCTCAATTTGAAAACCTCCATAACTATACTTATGAAATTGAAAGCATCAACCTGGATGGCAGGGAACTCATCTTTGTCGCCTCTCAAAAAGGGCTCAAAATGTGGGATGGAGAACAATACCACAATTATGAATATCAGGGTCAGCCACAGAGTTTTAGCTTCTTCAGAACATTACATATTGTAAAAGGAGATAACCCATTTATCCTCATTGGATCAGAAGTGGGACTGAGCCTATTTGATATCCGTAAAAGAGAATTTGTGAAGTCATACCGAAACAGTAACCCACGGGTAAACCTTAGTCATAGCACCATAAAGTACCTGTACCTTGATCAATCTGACGTCCTCTGGGCCGGCACCAAGAAGGGGCTCAATAAGTACGATACCTTCGACAAGAATTTCCTGCTTTATCGCAATCAGGAATTCGATCAGGGAAGGAGTATTCTTACGGGCATGGCTGGGGACAGTCAGTATCTTTGGATCAGCACGCTTGGTAGTGGTGTGTTCAGGTTCCATACAGCATCCAAATCCTTCAGCAAGTTTCAAGTAGCGGGAGCAAACGATTTTGCAGACTTTATTCAAAAAATGATCATGGATAATGATGGAAACATCTGGCTGGGTACTGCCGGAACAGGTGCCATTGTTTTTGATCCATATCATTCACAAAACCTGAACGGTACCATCAGGAGGTATAAAATGTATGGTGAGACACCAACTGGAATATCGGATGAATACATCATGTCAATGGCACCAGGGACGGATGGTGTTTGGATTGGAACTTGGAGTGGAGGACTAAATAAAATCACTGCTGATGGACAGGTATTTCAGTATACCACTGACAGATTCCTGCAAGCACCCATAGTGGAACTGTATGAGGATGAAGATGGAGTGTTATGGGTTGGTTCAAGGGGTAGCGGGTTATACAAAGTGGTATTTCATGAAAACAGCGTGGTGAGTTTTGAGCAGTTTGTTACCAGTCAGGATAGTTCTTCGTTAAGTAACAACTTTATCACCAACATAGAAATGGCCAACAGCAATCAACTTTGGGTGGGTACCGAAGACGGGCTCAACCTATTTGATTTGACTACCAGGAAATTCAAAGTATTTAAGAAGGCGCAGGGACTAAGGTCAAATGAAACCATTTCTTTAAAGTTGGATATCATCGGTAATTTGTGGATCGGTCACTGGAAAGGCCTTACCGTGGCACGCCCTACTCCCAGCGGCCTGGAGATTATTAGTCATTTTGATGAGGAAGATAGGGTACAGGGAGGTTTTTTTTACAATGATAATGTGCATGAAGACGAAAATGGAAACCTGTACTTTCCAGGTTCGAATGGATTCAATGTCATTAACCCAAGAGATCTTATTTTGAATCCTCACATTCCCAAAACAACCATTTTGGACATTGCCATTTTTGATCAGACCATTAGGCCCGGAGAAACTTATGACGGAAACGAAATCCTGTCACAACCCATTCACAAAACACAGGCCATAATCCTCAGGCACGATCAGAATTCTATTAAGATCAATTTCACAGCAAATCACTATGCAGCTCCTCAAAAGAACCGGTACGCCTACAAGCTGGAGGGGTTTGATGCGGACTGGCAATACACAGATGCCAGTCAGAGATTTTGTAATTATACCAATGTTCCGGATGGTAACTACACATTTCTTCTGAAAGCCTCTAATAATGATGGCGTATGGAATGAGGAGCCGGTGAGTTTGCAAATCACCATTTTGCCTCCATGGTGGAGAACCTACTATGCGTATTTCGGATATGCGATCCTGGCGTTTGTATTGTTACTATTGTTTAGAAGGCTGATCATAATGCGGACAAACTACACCAATAGTCTGCTGTTTGCAGAGATGGAAAAGGAAGCCATGGAAAAACACAATCGGGCCAAACTGGAGTTCTTTACCAACATTTCCCATGAATTCCGAACACCGCTTACATTAATCCTTGGACCACTACAGCAGGTGATGAAGCACTTTGAAGGGGATAAATACATCAGGCAGCAGCTCAGTATTATTGATAAAAATACCCACCGGCTCCTACGACTGATCAATCAACTTTTGGATTTCAGAAAAGCTGAATCTGGAAACCTAAGTGTTCAGGTGGCTGAGGGGAATTTTGTGAAATTCATTAAGGAAGTGAAACTGGCATTTGTCGCATTGGCCAATGAGAAAAAAATAGACCTGCAACTGCATACCTCTTCTAATGTGATCAACCTGTGGTACGACCGGGATCATTTTGAGAAGGTCCTATTCAACCTTTTATCAAATGCCTTTAAACATACTCCAGAAGGAGGAACCATTCAGCTAAAAGTATTTGAGAAAAAAGATAATGTGCTCATCATGGTTGAGGATACTGGTGAGGGGATTAGTCCTCAGTATGCTGAGAAAATTTTCGACAGGTTTTATACACAGGAAGGAAACCTCCATTACGATACCGGGACGGGAATTGGACTGGCGCTTACCAAAAACCTGGTAGAGCTCCATCATGGTACAATTGCTGTCGAAAGTGAACTCAATAAATTCACCCGATTTACCATCGATATACCGAAGGGAAGTGATCATTACAAACCAGAGGAGATCATTGAGAACTTTCAGGATAGTGAAGCCATTAACCAGTATGCAATAATTGATTCAGATGAGTTTTCTGGTGCAGCACCCGAAGTACTCGACAAAGACCTCACCGAATTGGACAGGATTCTGGTGGTGGAGGATAACCCGGATGTTCTGGCCTTTATCAAATCCATATTTATTGGTGAGTTTGCCGTATTCGAGGCGAAAAACGGGCAGGAAGGGCTGGAGTTGGCCCTTGAAGAAATACCGGACATTATCATTAGTGATGTAATGATGCCTGTTATGGATGGCATCTCTTTGTGCCGGGAACTCAAAAACAATGAGAAGACATCCCACATTCCTGTCATTATGCTTACCGCCAGGACTTCTTTCATTTATCGATCAGAAGGTTTTGAAAATGAAGCGGACGATTACATTACCAAGCCATTCAATGCCAATCTGTTGAAAGTTCGCACAATCAATTTGATTAACAGCCGGAAGAAGTTGAGGAAACTCTTTGCCCGACAGGATCAACTCACACTGGAACCTACCCAGGTCACCCTTACCTCTTCAGACGAGACATTTATCAGGAAGGCATTGGAAAGCATCGAAAAAAATATGTCCAATTCTGAATATGGTGTTGAAGACCTTGGTAATGATGTAGGTTTTAGCAGAATGCAATTGTATCGCAAACTCAAGGCAATGACAGGAATGTCCGCCAACGAATTCATTCGATCCATTCGCTTGAAACGTGCAGCTCAGCTGATTGCACAAAATGAATTGACAATAGCTGAAGTAACTTATCAGGTTGGTTTTAGTGACCTGCAGTATTTCCGAAAAAGCTTCAAAAAACAATTTGGCTGCAATCCATCCGACTATAATCAGGAGGAAAATTTTGAGGAGGAGGCCACAAAAGAATAGCATCAGGAAATTACACCCCCATCAATGTGATATTTACCCCCCGGGTTTCATGGCGGTCTTTTGGAATTTAGTGATTTGAAAACCATTTCAGATCATGAATAAAATATTATTGATAATTGCTTTTGGAGCGGTCGCGTTAAGTTGTTTCGGCCAGGCAAAGAAATTTGTAAAGATTGAGGAAGGAGAATTTGTATTAAAGAATAAGCCTTACCGGTTTATGGGAGCAAATTTTTGGCAAGGCATGTATTTGGGAATGCCCGGTCCATATGGCGACAGGGAACAATTAAAAAAAGAGCTTGATCAATTAAAAGCGCTGGGTGTAACTAATTTGAGGGTCCTGGGATCTTCCGAAGGCCATGGTAAATACCAGATTGTCCCGACATTGCTGGAAGCTCCAGGTAAATACAACGAACAGGTGTTTGAGGGTCTGGATTACCTGCTCAACGAAATGCGCAAACGTAAAATGAAAGCAGTTGTAGTGCTCAACAACTTCTGGATGTGGAGCGGGGGCATGCCGCAGTATGTTTCATGGGCCCAAAATAGGTCAGTTGAGTTGCCAGACATAGAAGGGGGTGGTTCATGGGAAGGGTTCATTGATTACAGCCTTCAGTTTTTCGAGGATTCAGTGGCACAACAATATTTTCTGGACCATTTAAAAGTGCTGACCCAAAGAAAAAACGCGATCAATGGCAAAAAATACATCAAAGATCCTACCATCATGGCCTGGCAATTGTGTAATGAACCCAGAGGGTACTACAAACAGGAGGCTTACAGAAGATGGATTGCACAAACCTCAGCGTATATTCAAAATCTGGATGAAAATCACCTGGTATGTGTTGGCGCAGAAGGCAATACCGGAACCGATTACTCAGGGGTTGACCTTTATTTAGACAATCAATTTGAAAGTGTGGACTATGCGACGGTTCACCTGTGGATTCAAAACTGGAGTTGGTTTGATCCCAATAAACCGGAGACATTTGAAGAAGCTGTGAAAAAGAGCGAGCAATATTTGGAAGACCAACTCGAAAAGGCAAATCAGCTGAATAAACCGATTGTAGTAGAAGAATTTGGGGTTTCCAGAGATTCCGGATTGTTCGAAAGTCAGGCTTCTGTAACTTATCGTAATCGCTATTTTCAATATGTTTTTGATTTTGTAATTAGAAATATTCAGGAAAATGGAAGAATTATGGGCTGTAACTTCTGGTCATGGTCGGGTGATGCACAACCAGGAATACCAGGAGGAATGTGGCGGCCGGGAGATGATTATACCGGTGATCCTCCACACGAAAAACAGGGATGGTACTCTGTCTATTCCATCGATACATCGACACATGAAATCATTCGTCAGGCCAGTGATAGTATCAGGTCCATGAGATAAGCGATTGCTGCAGGTCTTTTGTAGAAAATTGAAGGGGTAAGTTAAGTTGGGCATGCCATTGCGGTGTGCCCGATCTTTTTACCGGCCTGTAGATTTATTGGTAATATTTCAAATTTCGCCATAAAAACCCTGTCTAAATGCCATTTGTGCAAATTTCCCTTGTATAATGTTAGATTTATCAATCCCCGGAATAGATGGGTATAGGTACTTTTAGGTCAGTAAAATCAATTTTAATTACCTAAACCTAAACCAATGAATGTCCTGTTTTGGCCTCTCATGAGAGCTCCATAGCGGAGCGTCGATAGCAGCATAGACTCAATCAATATTCTTATTTAGAGTGCAATGGGACAGATAAAATTGGAACCTTCATCCTTCCCATACGCACTCAATAAACTTTAAAAGTTCAATTAAAGATATGAAATCAATAGTGAACCCAATTCATATTGGGAAAATTTTGTGCGTTCTCTTCCTTCTGTTTAATTATCAATCACAAGCACAGCCTTCCATTCCGGGAATTGTTTATCCTGTAGATACCATCTTCATGGTGGACAACCCAGATGGTAGTAGCGAGCCTTTCTATTTCACAGGAACCAACAACTATTACCTGATGTACAAGCCAATGATCATGGTAGAAGACATATTGGATGGTATGCTGGACCTGAACCAGAAAGTAGTGCGCATGTGGTTTTTTATGGATGGCACCAAAGTACATGATGGCTACAATCTGCAACCTGCACCAAACCAATACAACGAAGCTGGATTTCAGCACCTTGATTCGGTCATGGTAGAACTTGCAGAACGCGGTTTGAAATGTATTCCGGTATTTGTGAATTACTGGTCGGATTTTGGAGGAATGAACCAATATGCCCAATGGGCAGGGGGTAACAGCAACGATTTCTACTCCGACCCTACCATGAAACAGATCTATAAAGATTATGTGAGCCAGTGGATCAATAGAATCAACACGGTAAGTGGGGTACCATATAAGGAAGACCCAACAATTTTCTCCTGGCAACTAACCAATGAGGGACGAAGTACCAGTGCCACAGTTCAGGATTATGTTGCATGGGCGGAAGAAATGAGTAATCACATTCGTACACTGGACCCTAACCATATGATCTCAATGGGAGACGAAGGATTGTTTGCCTACACCTATGAAAATGTCAATACGATCAATGCACAAAGAGAACTGGAGGGTAAACCTCTGATCTCAAATGACTGGCCTTATGCAGGAGGACAAGGAGACTGGATCGGTTTATTAAACCTCCCGAATATCTCATTTGGTACCGTACATAATTACGCAACAGACAACTGGGGATACGGCCTTGAATGGGGTAAAGTATGGACATCCTATCACATTGAAGTGGCCCACTCCATGAATAAACCCTGTATAATGGAAGAGTATGACAAAGCTTACTCTGGACAATGGAGTCAACAGGCAGACCAGGAGCGTGCCGATGTAATGACCGCTTATTCGGATATCATTTACAACGAAAACATGGCCGGTGATTGTTCATGGATGCTAGTAGGTCTGAATTACCATGACCCAGTACAAAATGGATACACCCTTTCCACCATCGATGAGGCAGGTAACCCAACTCCGGTGGAGCAGTTATGGTTGTATCGTGTATTGTGGCCTGGAGACGGGCATCAGTATTCCAAATATGATCCTTATACCGCACCAGTACTTACGAGCCATGGGCAGAGAATGCTGGAGCGTAACATACAGGAAGCACCGCAACCATTTCTGCAGCATACACCAGCAAACAATAGTCAGGCAGTAAGTATTGTCCCAACTTTTTCGTGGCACAGTTCGCAGTACGCCAGCAGCTATGAACTGGTCGTGTCTGCCAATGCAGATCTTAGCAATCCGGTATATACCAAAACCAATATTGTGGGTACCTCTTATCAGTTGCCTAATGCCAACCGGTTAAACTATAGCACAAACTATTACTTTGGCGTAAAGGCCATAAATTACATAGGTGAGATACAGTCATCCAATGCCGGAACTGCTTTCACCACCGAACAGGCTCCTCCACCGATCGAACCGTTTAACCTGTTGGCGCCATTGTCAGCCAATACAGCTGCAATAGCAACAGTATTCGACTGGGAGCCTGCCATCAATGCGACCACCTACCAGCTGATTGTATCTGAGGACCAATCACTGGTGAATCCTGTCATTGATGTGGTTGTTGCAGCTACTCAATACGTTTCAACAGTGTCGCTAGCGTATTCAACTGACTATTACTGGACAGTTTATGCACAAAATGCTGAGGATACGCTTACTGCTAACAGTTCCGGTAGTTTTCAAACCCAGCTTCCAAATCCTGGAATTGATAATTTCGAAACTTATAGTAACAATACTCAACTCAGAAACACCTGGGTAGTAAACCCTGGCGGAGACCCATTGACCATTTCTTTGGATGCCAATAATAAATCTGAGGGAAGTTACGGCCTCAGCTATGCCTACAATTTTAGTAGTTATTCTGGAATTCAGCGAACTGGTATGGACGCAGACTGGACAGGCTATGAGGGCATCAGCTTCTGGTTGCATGGCGATGGGTCTGGCAGAGACCTCACGATTCAGTTTCAGGAAAGTTCAGGAGAATATTGGGAGTCCACCATCTCATTAAATTCCGGAACACCAGAAGTAGAGTTCCTGCCATTTTCCAGCTTTGCTAATCCCTCCTGGGGAGGACAAGTAAACGGACAACTGGAAGTTTCTAATATTGATGCCATTGCCATTTACATAGGAGGCAATGCAGGTAGCGGCACCATTTATATTGACGATATCAGAGCAGCCAATCAGTCCAATCCTGGCAACCTGCCACCTGTTGCCAATGCGGGACCAGATCAGACCATTACAGATTCGGATGACAATGGATTTGAAACTGTAACGCTCAATGGCTCTGCCAGTAATGATCCCGACGGGACCATTGTTGACTACCGGTGGTACGAGAACGGATCTGAAGTGGGTTCTGCTGTGGAAGTTACCTTGAATGTGGCCCATGGTGTACACACCTATACATTAGTGGTAACAGATAACCTGGGAGCTGTTGGCAATGATCAGGTAGTAATTACGGTAGAAGCCATTGATAACCAACCGCCACTTGCTTCTGCAGGACCAGATCAGACCATTATCGATGCTGATGGTGATGGTGTGGAACAAGTAACTCTTGATGGCAGTGGAAGTTCAGACCCGGACGGTATTATTAATGCCTATGTCTGGAGAGAAAATGGTCAGCAAATCGCTTCCGGAGCAAACCCTGTAGTTAACCTAAACCTTGGAACACATACCATCACACTGGAAGTAACGGATAACGATGGGGCCACTGCCCAGGATCAGGTGATAATAGTGATTGAAGAATCGGTTACACCTTCAGAGAACATTGCATTGAATAAACCAGCTTCTGTTTCTTCAACTGATGGCTATGCCGGTAATGGTTCTGCTGCTGTTGATGGTAATCTCAATACGAGATGGGCCAGTGCCTGGACAGATAATGAATGGATAGCGATAGATCTTCAGGGAAATTATCAGATCAATCAGGTGAGGATCCACTGGGAAACGGCGTACGGACAGTCATATCAGATTCAGGTTTCTGATGATGGTAGCAGTTGGAATACAGTATTCACAGAGCAATCCGGTAATGGAGGTCTGGATGAATTCACCATCAATGCCCAGGGAAGTTGGATCAGATTGTTGGGCACATCCAGAGGCACACAGTGGGGTTATTCCATCTGGGAAATGGAAGTGCTGGGTACGGCCCTGAATCAATCTCCTGTGGCCTCTGCCGGATCTGATCAGTTTATTACTGACATGGACAACAACAATGAGGAAGCAGTCACGCTAAATGGAACTGGTAGCTATGACCCGGACGGATTTGTAGCCAGCTATGAATGGTGGGAAGGAGTAACGCTTCTGGGTACCGGCGAAAACCTGGTTGTCACACTTCCTGTTGGTGTACACGATATTACTTTGATGGTAACAGATGATCAGGGAGCTACATCCAGTGATGGTGTTGTGGTGACTGTTCAAAGCAACAACAATATGGTCCATGAAGCAGAGTCTGCGTCACTCAGCCTGGTTAGTGTAGAACAGGATGCGGCTGCAAGTGGGGCCGAGTTTGTAAACATGACTGCTGATGGATCGATTACCTGGAATGTATTTGCAGCTAATAGTGGCACTTACCAGGTGAATTTTGGATATCGACTTCCATTTGGTAATAAAACACAGCACCTGAATGTAAACGGCGCTTTTGTGCAGGACCTTGTGTTTGCAGGAACAACCAATACATGGCTGGAAACTACGGTAGAAGTGACCTTGCAATCAGGGTATAACGACATCACCATTTCCAAATTCTGGGGCTGGATGCATTTTGACTACATCACTGTAGTACCAGCCTCCGGAGCAAGAGTTGACATCCACCAGACCAGTGAAGGCCTGGATTTAGTGACAGTTTACCCTAACCCCGCTTCTTCAGAATTTTGGGTAAGCCTGGATGCCACGGATGCGCAGCAATCAGTGATGCAGTTGTTTGACCTTGCCGGGAATCAGGTATTTAAGAAAGTAACGTATTTACTCGAAGGTACCAATGATCTTCGGTTTGAGCTTCCGGACAGTATTTCTCCCGGAGTTTATGTTTATCAGTTTGATGGACAAACCTTTAAGCTGGATGGTCAATTAATAGTTGAATAAATTAGGTCTGGTTTTTTGATAGTGAAGAGGGTGGCAATATCGTCACCTTCTTTTTTTTATTATATTCATTCGTTTCAAGTCCGGTCAAACGGTCAATTTTAAATGTATTGGGATGAAGAAATTTAAGTGTCTGCTTATTAAATGTTTGCTTTTGTTTGCCATCAATGCTTTTTCGCAGAACCTATCCAAGCAAATTCAATACTTAAAAAAAAATGCCCGGGAACCTTCGACTTATTTATTAGAGAAATTTGATGAATACGATGTGATATTGCTTGGTGAAGACCATGTGATCAAAAATAACTTAATGTTTGTGAGTTCACTGATTCCCAAATTACATGAAAAGGGAGTTTACAATCTGGGGATGGAATTTGGTGCTTCAGAAATGCAGTCCAGGATGGATTCAATTGTGCTGGCACCTGCCTACAATGAACAAATGGTCAGAGATATGATGTTTTTCTACAATGTTGGCTGGGCTTATAAAGAATATATGGATATAGTTAAGCAGGTTTGGGAGTTTAATCAGACCCTCTCGGCAGAAGAGACCCCTTTCAGCATCATAAACATCAGCTATCAATACAATTGGACCGTGTATTCTGGAGGGACCAATGCCTATGAAATGCCTGAAGTGTTTTATAGAGGACATCCCAATTACCATCGAAGGGATGTGATACAAAAAGAGGTGTTGGATCGGGATGAAAAAATTCTGGTGTTAATAGGTATTCCGCATGCTTTTATTCGATACCATGAAGCGGAAGTTCGGTCCGACAAATGTTATTA
The DNA here is from genome assembly GCA_965243755.1 of Cyclobacteriaceae bacterium. Classification (GTDB taxonomy): domain Bacteria; phylum Bacteroidota; class Bacteroidia; order Cytophagales; family Cyclobacteriaceae; genus JANSWY01. The sequence continues at coordinate 1,420,771 of CBDEVW010000003.1, read as the reverse complement.
CATGAACAATAGTCTGGGTAATTTACTGGCAGAATCCAACCCTGGAAAAGTTTACAGCATCATGTTACATGCACCCTTCCGTGCTCAACCGGGAGGTCCTTCTTATTTTGTTTCTCCGGGCAATCAAAAGATAGAGGTTTTAATGAATCAATTGAATTATCAACCAATGGGTTTTGATCTTTTTGGAACACCAATCGGGGATATAAGGGATGATAGTTACCTCAGTATCTGTTATGAGGACTTCAAACTGGGAGATATTTTTGAAGGGTACATATTTCTGGCTCCTTTTCATCAACTGGAAGGTTGTGAAGTGGATCATAATTATTTCCAGGATAGAAGCTGGGATGAAATCAAAAGGATGATGCCAGATCCACACTGGCACGGATCAGTAGAAAGTCTCGAACAATATTGGCAACAGATCACTGGTTATACCAACGTCAATGCAAGGTATCAACAGGTATTTCTTAAAGACTGAATTCACAACAATGCGGCTCCAAATACACCGGCACTGTCTCCCAGTTTTGGAGGAATAATAGGGGTATTCAACCGGGGATTGAAAACGAATTTCTTTACCTCTTCCACACCTTCATTGTAAAGCACATCCAGGTTACTTACACCACCACCAACTACGATCACATCAGGATCCAGGAAGTTGATGATATTTGCCACACCTTTTCCAAAGAAGTGGATCAATCGTTCAATCGTATCTTTAGCATGAGGATCTTTGCCCGCTTTATAGTCAGAGTAAATGTCTTTCAATGATCGTTTTCTACCAGCGACTGATTCATAGTACCTCTCCAGGTGTGGGCCTGCCAGGATTCTTTCCGTACAACCCAGGTTACCACAGTAGCACTTACCGCCGCTATCATCGAGATAAGTATGGCCCCATTCTCCTGAATTTCCGTTTCGTCCATTAATAATCTTGTTGTTGACCACAATACCACCACCTACACCAGTTCCCATGATGATCCCGAATACTACTTCAGCATCTTTGAATTTTTCCGGCACAGCACCCATGATCGCTTCGGCAAGCGCGAAGCAGTTGGCATCATTGACCATGGAAATATTCAGGTTCAATTTCGCTTCGAGATCTCTGTGGAAAGGTTGTCCATTGATTGTTTGTGAGTTGCAGTTTTTCAGTAAGCCGGTTTCGGGATCGATGGATCCGGGTGTACCCATGCCAATCTTAGTCGGTCTTACCCCAACTTTTTCGCTCAATATACCCACCAGTTGATCAACCTGGGACAATACATGATCATAACCCTGGTCCGCACCAGTAGGTACACGTTCCCGGGCTAAAACCTCATGTTGATCATTCAATACTACTCCTTCTACTTTTGTACCCCCAAGGTCAAATCCCCAATGCATCATAATTATCTCAATTGGATTATCAATTTAGTTTGACAAATGTATTTAATTACAACTAATACAATGCAGGGAAAACCTTGTTGGTGACCTTATTTCTAATTTGCGTCAAAATTAGCAAATAACCGAAAGCACATTGATATTCTTTAATAAGGCCTTTTTATGGAATTTCTATTCCAAACTTACAATGGTTTTGCTACTGCATATTTACAGTGTTCAACTGTATGCCGCACAACAAGGACCCAACGGACCAGGCACTGCAACAACTTCCGGAAGTACTTCCTATAATTGGACCAATGCCAACAATGCCCTATCTGACAATACTACTGCAGCAACTGCCAGTATCGTTGGTAAGGGCAATCTGACAAACACATTACGGCTCACCAATTTTGGGTTTGCAATTCCTTCCGGAGCTACAATCAATGGCATATTGGTAGAGGTTCGTATGCAAGGTGCTAACGGCAAATCTCAGGATCAGACCATTCAACTTCGAAAGGCTTCAGGCCCTGTAGGTAGTAATAAAGCAAGAAATAAAGCAATCTGGCCCAGAAAGTCAGCTAGGTATATTCGATTTGGAGGGTCTTCAGATTTGTGGGGTACCACCTGGAGTCATACAGACATCAACAATGCATCGTTTGGGATTGATATTGTAGCAAAGTCAAGAAAGGAAACAGCGACTCCCCGGGTGGAATATGTGAGAATCACAGTATCCTATAACCAAACCCAGTATTATTCCAAGTCAACAGGAGATTTGCACACCCTGTCTACCTGGGGTACGAACACAAATGGTACTGGAACAGCACCATCAAACTTCACAAACGACGGACAGGTATTTAATTTAAGAAATAGAGCATCGGCCACTCTTTCTGGAAATTTGACCATCAGTGGTACTGGCTCTAAACTGGTGATTGGAGATGGCTCTGGTTCAATCAATTTCACCATACCATCAGGGTTCACTTATTCTGGGCTTGCTGATGTATCAAATAATGCCACTTTAACCCTAAATAATACGACAGTCCCTACGTTGGGTACTATTGCAAGAAGTAGCAATGGAGGATCTTCAACAATTATCTATGGAGCCTCGGGTTCACAAACCGTAGAAGGACGTGCATTCCATAATCTTACAATTTCTGGTTCAGGGACAAAAACATTAGCTGGTACAGCTAGTGCTGAGCAGCAATTAACAATTAACAGTGGTGCAACTTTTTCCGATGGCGGATACCTGTTTCTGGTAGAGGCGAACGTACAAAACTCTGGGACACATTCAAGTGGCATTGATGGGTCCATCATCATGAACGGCACTTCAGCTCAAAGTATCACCGGGTCCAATGGTATATTTGGGAATTTGGAGATAGACAATTCCAATGGAATCTCACAAAGTACAAGTGTCACCATCACGGGAGAGTTCATCTTGTCAGATGGCGCCTATTCTATTGGTAATTTCACACTTACTTTAAACGGTAGCACTACCCGAACATCAGGTACTATTTCCGGAGGAACAAACAGTAACTTAAGCATTAGTGGATCAGGATCTTTAGGAGAACTACAATTTACAACAGGGGCTCAATCTCTTAACAACCTGACGGTTAACAGATCGGCTGGAGATATTGCAATTGGAACTCCCCTGAACATTAGAAACCAGCTCACCATGACGAGTGGTAATATTGATAATGGTTCGAATTCATTTACCCTGGGAACCTCCACATCTTCTCGTGGAACCTTGTCAAGAACCAGTGGAACAATTACAGGGCCTTTCACCAGATGGTTCAATAACGCCACTAATTCTGGTGTTACCGGATTGTTTCCAGTAGGTACTTTTGATGATTACAGGCCTGCACAGATTGAATTTACTACTGCCCCTTCTACAGGAGGGCAGTTAACAGTCCAATTTGTTACAGGGGACCCGGGCAATATGGGACTTCCACTATCTGAATCCTCTGTGGATATTAATAAAGCCGGAGAAGCTGGAAAGTGGACCATTGCTGCAATTTCTCTGACAGGGGGAGGATATACCGGGACTTTTACCGCAACAGGATTTGGTGGGGTTCAGGATTACACTACACTTCATTTAATCAAAAGGGACAATAGTTCTTCAAACTGGACCCTAAATGGTAGTCATCAAAGTACAACTGGGTCAAATTCGGATCCTGTATTGAGCAGAACAACTATGTCTGGGTTTGGAGAATATGGCGTAGGTGGTGATGAATCCAATAACCCACTCCCTGTAGAACTGTTGTTTTTCAATGCTTCATACTATAATGAAGTCATCACTTTAAAATGGGCTACAGCATCAGAGACAAATAATGATTATTTTATTTTGCAAAAGAGTGAAGATGGACTCAGGTGGGTTGAAGTAGAACAAATTGATGGTGCAGGCAATGCTTCCATACGAAGAGACTATGAATATGTACTGGAAGGGTTTCAACATTATTCTGTTTATTTCAGATTGAAGCAGGTGGATTTTGATGGGACCGTATCACTGCTGCCAACGATTTACCTAAATTCAAGTGCTTCAACCGGCGACAATGATTTTTCGGTATTTCCATCATTGCTGAAAGGAGGGGATAAATTATTTTTTAGAGGATGGTCAGGTAAGGTGATAGTTGGTTCATTAATCAACATCAAAGGTGATAAGTGGACACTTGAATTAGAAGACCGTTCGTTTCTAATTCCAAATATTAATCCTGGTATTTATATCGTTATCATAAATACTCCAACAGCCGTTCATAAACAACGAATAATCGTTGAATAAAGGAACTTTGCTATGGTTCCGTAAGGTATCTGTATTCAGGAGGTGTTAATCCATTCAACCTAAAATACAAATTAGCTTTTGCCCGGTGATTGACCATGTGGTCCTGCAGAAATAAAAATGCCCACCTCACAGTCATTTCACCCTGGTCAAAGTAATTGACCTTGTCATCCAGTTTTTCCGGAGGGTAGTTTTTTAAGTTTTCGGTGGCCATTGTTAGCATTTCATTAAGGTATTGTAGCACTTCCTCTTTCTTCATGCTATCAGCATCAGGAGATTCCACCAATCCTGAGGTCTTTTTTTGAATCAGGTATTCATACATCCATTGAGTAGAATGAGCAATGTGTACCATCTGACCGGCAAAAGTTCGCATTTCAGGTGAAGGAGTGTATTGGTACAAAGAATCAGGCATGGCCTCAGCTAACTCAAGGGTCAATTTTACGGCTGATTTCCAGATGGGCAGATATTCTTTGATAAACTGATGATCAGAATGCTGCGTGAAACCCTTTTGGCAGGACAGAAATAAAACAATTGTAAGTAGTGGGATTATGGCTCGGGTTTTCATATGATATAGGTTTTGTTTTTTCTAGATACCAGGAACATTTTCCAGGAAATTTTTAGCCATCTGAGATTAAGAAGCAACGCTCATTCTGACTTTATCCGCCTATTCTTAAATATAAAAATTCTATTGGATAGTTAGGCCCCCCTGATTGGACATTCATTTTCCATTTATTCTAAGAGCTGTCATTAACATTATGATCGAATCAAAACCAATAAATGAAATGAAATTTAAAATTCTACTAACCTGTTTTGTACAGCTCAGCACTGTGCTGTTGTATGCCCAAACCCTTAACATACTTCCTTCTGATCCCAATATTCAGTATATGGGGCGGTTTAGTTTTGCAGATCCTGATGCTCCTACTTTTAGTATGCCAAGTACATCAATTACAATCGCATTTGAGGGAACCGGGATTAAGGCCAATTTTTCATCTTCCGGCACCAGTTTTATCTATGTTATAGTGGATGGTAATGACAACCCTTATCAGCGACAAGTCACCGCAGTAAATGGTAATAACAATGAGATTATACTTGCTTCAGGTTTGCCTTCAGGCTCCCATGTAGTAAAAGTGGTTAAAAGCAACGAGTATGATACGAAATTGACATTCAATGGAGCTACAATTACAGGCACGGCCATATTATCACCTCCACCAAGGCCGGGATATCAAATCGAATTTTACGGTGACTCCAACCCCTCCGGATGGTCTGCCTGGGATGTGAGGGATGCCGGGAATGCTCAACACAGTGGTGCTTACCACACCTATCCTGGGATTACTTCAAGGTTACTGGGTGCAGAGTATTCCAATATGTCAGCCGGTGGTTGGGGAGCCACCTCTAAAACAAGGCGATACAATATGAATGATGCTTATGATCGAATCCATGTTGGAGACCGTGCAACTACCGCCAACACGTGGGATTTTCAGAACAACTACTGGAATTTTTCACCGGATGTGGTGGTGATCAATCTTGGCGCCAACGATTATTATAATGGCGCAACGGAATCACAAATTAGAGATGGGTGGGATCAACTTGTTACTTCTTTGAGGGGACATTATCCTACGGCTCATATAGTAATGGCTAATTCATATGGTTGGGCTTTTCAGGAGCCCGCGGACTATGTTGACCAATTTGTAAATGATAAGCACCAAAGTGGAGATACAAATATTTCATACATCAGGTTTCCTTGGCTTTGGGGGCAGGAACATGCCGTCATTAATGAGCATGCCGGTTTTGCTGATATGTTAGCAGCTCATATTGCAAATGAAATGGGGTGGCCAGCTCCGGGAATTTCCGGGTTATCATCATTCGGCCTAAATGGAAATGTAGGTAATGGCAGCTTTGAAAGCTCCCTGATCGATGGGTTTGCAGATGGCTGGAGACCTTTTGCTTCCTGGTCAAACCCTACCTATGTAACTGATGCGGGATCTGCGTTTGACGGAACCAGCTATATTCATGCTGATGATACTTATGGTGTAATGCATGCAAATGATGCAGCTCCAGGCGATGTTTTTGACTTGTCCGTTTATATGAAAGCTACACAAGGAAACAGTGGGAGGCTTAAATATGAATTCAGAGATCAGGGGCAAGGTATTATTTTCAGTGATCAGGTGGATGCTGTGATTACAAGTAATTGGTCAGAGGTTAATTTGACTACCATAGCAGCACCATCTGGCACATGGCAAATAAATGTTATTCTGGAAGCTGTCAACGGGTCCAATGTTGATTTTGATCTTGTTTCAATGAGCAAAAATAATGGAACGGTACCAGTGAGTGGCGTTTCAGTTTCACCCTCATCAGCAAGCATACTGGTAGGGCAAACACAACAGCTAACTGCAACCATATCGCCTTCTAATGCTACCAATCAAAATCTAAGCTGGTCATCCAATAATTCATCTGTTGTTACTGTTGATCAAAATGGCCTGGTAACTGCGGTAGGTAGTGGAGTAGCAACAGTTACTGCAACAACATTAGATGGCGGGTTTACTGATGATGCAATCATTACGGTTACAGCAGGAGGCACTGCTACCTCTTTATATGTCAATGAGATAATTCTGGGGTCCGTTTCTGCAGGGGGACCAAATAACAAGGGAACCTCGACAGTGTTTCTACTCAATAATGAGGGTAACCCAGTAAGCAACGCAAGTGTCACTGGTAGCTTTTCAGGTGATTTTAATGAAACTCATACAGGGACAACTGATTCCAATGGAGCAGTATTATTTACTACAGTGGGTAAAAAGAAGGGAGAGGTAAGCATTGATTTTTGTGTAGATGGTATTGTTCACCCCGCTTTGACCTATGATCCTTCCGACAATGTGATTACATGCACCGGGAGTTCTGGCGCAAGGAGTGAAAATGATTCTGAACCGGAGGGAACTCTCCGGATATACCCAAACCCGGCACTATTTGGTGAGGTGAACATCGAAATACCAAATTTGGATGGTGGCAGTTTACTAGTGATTGACCTTAGTGGAAAAACAATACTTCAACGATCTATAGAAGGTAACAGTCCTTTGCTAAAACTCTCCTTGAATAAGGGTACCTACATCTTGAAATTACGGTCTGAAAAGATCAAATTGAATGAATTGATAGTGATAAGATAATATAATGTTTCGGTTCTATAGGTAGCCAATAGTTTTTGGCTGCCTATATTTTCCAATGGAGTCAGAAGGGCTGAAGTGTCCATATATGGGAGCCATTTTGTCCATCCGGATGTTCAATTGATTAAAGCTACTTTATTTCCATTTATCTTAGTTGTATTGAATAAAATTACAAAAATAGCGACGTGTCTTCTGTTGTGGCTACAATTCGGCCCATGTGTGGTAGCTCAGGAAAACCAGTTTTATACCTTTCACAGATTGTACAGAGAGGATAATCTCACCAATAGTATTATCAATGCCATTGAGACTGATCAGCTCGGTTTCGTTTGGGTGGGTACTGAGGACGGCCTTTTTCGATACGATGGTCTGAAATTTGAGTCCTACCGTAGAGATCACAGCAGGTATAGCTTACCGAACAATGTGATAAATGATATCTATTGTACCTCTGAAAATCAGGTTTGGATTGCCACGAATTTTGGAGTGGCAAGATTTTCTTATGCGCTGGACAGTATAAAAATATACCTGCCACAACAAATGGGGTTCCTGAACCCTGCGTTTAGGTATACTTCAATTACGCAGGATGAAGACGGGAAGATTTATTTAGGTACTGATGGTAGAGGGGTCATTACTTTTGAAGAGGGCCGAGGTTTTGGAACATTAGTAGCTGCTAATAATGCAGTGGATTTGAACGAGCAGGAAATATCTGCGCTGGAGTATTACAACGAAAAGATATACATAGGCACCTGGAGAAACGGCCTTTTTGTATATGATACTAAAAATCAAAGAGTCGAATCTCTTGGAGACTCAGGTCTTGAACAAATAAATGCACTCAATATTTCAGATTCTACAATCCTGGTAGGAACTATCGATGGTCTTCATATTCTAAATAATAGAGGACTCACCTTGTTTTCAGCCGTTGTTGATGATGAAGTGCTCTCCATAGCGGCCCACTCTGAACATTACTGGATTGGAACCAGAAATAGCGGACTTTATAAAATGAACCATGCGTTTAAACTCATTGATAACTATAGTCCGTCACCAGATATCAATAGTGTTTCCCATCGTACCATTAGTCAGATTGAACCAGATAAATATGGCAATATTTGGTTGGGTACTCACAACGATGGAATTAATGTTTTGAACCCAAGGGGAGAAGGAATTGTCAATCTAAAGCCAAATTCCCATAATGTAGATGCCAGTAAAATCTGGGCAATGTCTCTTAAAGATGAAAGTAGCCTGTGGATAGGTACCGATGGAGCAGGTCTATTTACTTACAACCTCGTATTCAATCAGTTCAGGAAATTTGCGGGATCAGATACAAAAATTGAGTTGTCGGACAATGCAATTTTAAGTATTCTTCAAACCGAAAACAGACTATTAATTGGTACATACTCCGGAGGATTAAACAGTATAGATTTAAGGTCACTCAAAAATACGGTATATCATTCCGACAATTCCGAACTGCTTTCCAATGATATCAGGTGCCTGTATGAAGATACAGAAGGAACCATTTGGGTAGGTACCAACAGAGGAGGCCTGTATCGATTTGATTCACCGGCACTTTCCCGAATTGACATTTTACAAGGAGCAGATGTAAGAGAGATCGTGGAGGATAATTCTAATTTGGATTTATTGTGGGTGATTACTCATGGCGATGGTCTGATAAGGTTCAACAAGAAGGACCAGAGTATAAACTATTACAATTGGAATGACAATCATCATGGTCTGCAACCTATTGGATTAACACTTACCCAAATAGAAAATGAGATTTGGATTGGCACCAAACAAAGCGGCCTGGTAATATTCGATAAATCTACTGAAAATTTTGAAGTCATTGATGAGTCGAGGGGATTGATTAACAACACAGTGAGAGCAATGGTTTTCGACGGTACCGGCGTTTGGATAGGGTCAAATCATGGTATTTCCAGAATGAATTTACAGTCAAGGGAGATCAAAAATTTTGAATTTACCATTGACCAGACCAGGTATCAGGTCAATGATGGATCGGCAATGATGGACCTCAATGGAAATGTCTATTTTGGTAGTATCAAGGGGTTAAATGTAATCGACCCTGACAGATTGTTTCGCAATGAAGCAATACCTGAGGTTTATATATCACAACTTGAGGTGAATGGCAAATTGGTCAACCCTGGAAACGAGCTGGCAAGGATCGGGCAAAATATCGCAATTGCAAAAAAAGTGGAGCTGGAGCATTCCGCAGATGTAATTAACATACGCTTTAATCTTCCTGCGTTTGGAACAAATAAGTTTCAATTTGCCTACCGGTTAAATGGATATGACGATTGGAATATCACTCAGTCCAATACCGCGATGTATAGAAATGTTTCTCATGGCTCCTACGAGTTTCAGGTCAAAGCCATTGATCAGCAGCTTGGATCGGAGGGCCCGGTCAAATCGGTTGCATTTGTTATTCATCCCCCGTGGTGGCTCACCCCATATGCTATCATTATTTATGTGATCGTGGTGATTTTATTGATATACTTTATATACCGATACAACCTGGATCGCATATCCATGCAGGAATCGCTGAAGTATGAGCAAAAGGTACGGCAGCAGGAGCATGATTCCATGTTAGATAAAATTAAATTTTACACCAATTTCTCTCATGAGATGAAGACTCCAATTACATTAATCATGGGGCCACTCAACGACATGTTGCGTTCTGATCAATTGTCTGATCTTCACAAAATGTCTCTGAAAATGATCAAGAGAAATGCGAATACGCTGTTACGTCTTATCAACCGGTTACTGGAATTCAGAAAAATAGAAACTGAATCTACCGCACTGAACATTGGATACCATGACATTACTATACTGGCCCAGGAGGAAGCAGAAGGTTTTACGTACCTTGCCAGGGAACACAATATCAAGTTTGCATTTTACAGCGAATCAGAGATATATGGCTGGGTTGATTTGGAGAAAGTACAGATTGTCATGAATAACCTCCTGAGCAATGCATTAAAATACAGTAAGGCGGGAGACAAGGTAACGCTTAGGATTTTGCAGGATGATGAACAGAATGTGATCATTGAAGTACAGGATCAGGGCAGGGGAATTAAAAAAGAGGAGCATCAAAAGATTTTTCTACCATTTTATCAGGCGGAAAATTCCATTGGTACCGGGGGCACAGGAATAGGACTTGCGTTGTGCAAGAGTTTTGTGGAGCTACATAACGGAACCATTTCGGTTGAATCTGAGATCGAACATGGATCATTGTTTAGGGTCAAATTAAATGCACAAAAGTCTTTTTATATCGATAAGCCAAATGTTAGAATAATAGAAAGGCCGGAAAAACCATCAAGAAATCATATCGAAATAGAGGAGCTGGAAAACGAAGATCATGTGGTTGAAGAGAATGAAAATATATTACTTATTGCTGATGATAATCGGGATATCAGGGAATATATAGTTTCAATTTTCACTGAACATTTCAAAGTGCTCACTGCTAAAAATGGCAAGGAGGCTCTTGATATCGCCCAGGAAACTGCTCCTGATATAATTATTTCAGATATTATGATGCCGGAAATGGATGGGATCGCATTTTGTAATGCGATCAAATCGACTTTATCGACCAGTCATATACCGGTAATTTTATTGACAGCAAAAAATAATAGTTCTACCAAAATTGAGGGATACGAAACAGGGGCAGATGACTACATTTCCAAGCCGTTTGATTCGAAAGTATTGTTTTCGCGAGTTAACAACCTGGTGCAATCCAGGAAGCACCTTCGCGAAATTTATGAAAACGGTAATTGGCTGGACGACAAGAAGGTCCCTACAATTGAGCTGGAGTTCATTAGTAAAGTGGAGACCGTGGTACTGGAGATGATCCCTGATGGTCAACTGAACGTTGTTAATTTGTGCAAAGAGTTAGGCTTTAGCAGAACTTCTCTTTATCGAAAAATTAAGTCGCTAACGGGTCAGTCTATCAAGCAGTTCATTCGCTCAATTAAACTGAAAAGGGCAGCTGAAATGCTGGCCACAGAAAATATGATGGTGTCTGAAGTAGCCTTTTCACTGGACTTTACAGATTTGAAGTATTTTAGATCTTGTTTCAAAAAGCAATTTGGCATATTGCCATCCGAATATCAGAATAAGCTTAAATCTAATGCAGAAATTGATCAGGAAGAGATTCGGAAAGCTTTTAAAATTGGTTAAAAAAGACAGTGGTTGATGATGAATGCTTTTGGCTAGATTTGAACAACTACTGAACCATAGATTCCTCCCTGCTCAATAACCTCATGAGCTTTTATTGTTTCCTCTAAGGGATAAGTTGCGGCTAGCCTGTTGTGTAACCTATTCTGAACTAAAAAGTTAGTGATATCCTTTATGGCAGCCTTTTTCGCTTCGATGGGCATGGCATAAACCAAAACCATTCTAATGGTAATGTCCATAAACATCATTCTTACAAAAGGTATAGAAGGATTCATGTCAGACATAGATGAATAGGTAGCTATAGTACCCCCGGTTTTTAAAATATCCAATACTGGCAACAAGTTGGCCCCAAAATCACCCTCAATGACTCTGTCTATGGGTTGCCCACCTGTATGATCTAAAATTTGTTGGTTGGCTTCACTATTGAGATGGGGTATCACCAGATCTGCACCAGCCTCTCTGCAGTGCCCAGCACTTTTATCGTTTGATGCTGTGGAAATTACCACTGCTCCTGCATATTTTGCCCACTGAATAGCATAATAGCCTACCCTGCCGGCTCCTCCAGTCACAAGTATTGTTTTCCCTTCCACACAACCATCCGCAAAGACGCACCTATGAGCTGTCATTGCCGGAATGGCCATCATCGCACCGGTTTCAAAGGAAGCCTCATTTGGTAAAAAAACGGCTTGTTCAGACGGTAAGGCAATGTATTCTGCGGCAGTGCCATGTAGGCGTCCGTACTGACCGTTATAAACCCAAACCCGTTCGCCCACTCTTGTTCGAGGTACTCCGGGACCCACATCTTCAATGATTCCCGCGCCATCACTGTGAGGGATAACGGGTCCGTCATCTAAAAGCAGCGGATTTGCGCCAGCTCTTTTTTTGGTGTCGGATGGGTTAACTGCTGAGGTTTTGAGTTTTACCAAAACCTCCCCATGTCCTGGAGCAGGAGTGGGCACATCTGTATATTCCAGAACAGCTTTGGGAGTTCCAAATTTTTTGTAAATGACTGCTTTCATATTTTATATCTCTAAATGATTTCAGTTGTTAAACCTTCTGTATGACCGTCAACACCTATGGCCTGACCTGAGATGAATCTCCCATAAGGAGAGCTAAGAAAGAGCGCCAGGTTGGCTACATCTTCCGGGTCCACAAATGTTTTCATTGATACTTGTTTTACATACAATTCCTTTATTTCTTCAATTGATTTGTTTTGCCCTTTTGCATCAGCCGCTATTACACGATCTATTCTATCCCCTGTGACACTTCCAGGACAGATGGCATTAACCCTGATATTATATTTTCCCAGTTCCATAGCCAGTGTTTTTGTCATGCCAATAGTCGCCCATTTGGCGGTAGTGTACGGAGAGCGATAAGGAAAGCCAAAAAAAGATGCTGATGAAGCAATATTTATTACACTTCCTGAAGCCGAATTGATCAATAAAGGAATGGCCTCTCGGGTACAGTAAAACATTCCATTGACATTTACCTGGATGGTTTGGTCCCACTCTTCTGGCTTTATATGCTGCATGAGTGCAGTAGGCCCGGCAATCCCAGCACAGTTTACCAATACGTCAATACGCTCAACTTCAGTTTTAACTAAGTCAAAGAATGACTTCACCTGATCATAACTAGCAACGTCTGTCTTTCGGATAAAAACATCAGGCAATTCCTGCCTGAAGGACTGGATAAATTTTTCTGATATATCGCATACAAACAAATTGCAATGGTGTGAATGAAATGTGTCTACAATAGATTTTCCAATTCCGGAAGCTCCAGCGATCACAACAATATTCAAGGGTTCATTGATCATGTTTTAAAAGGTTTTTGTACAAGGATATTCCCATGATTACATACACTATTATTAATGGAAGTGCAGAAACCAATACGGCAATTTTTAATGATTCCAGTCCCCCTACGTACATTAGTGTAAGGGGTAAAATGAGTAAGGTGAACGCCCAGAACAATCTTTGCCATTTTGCAGGTTCCTGATCAGTGTTCAACTTTTCTGTAGCACAGGAAGCCAGGGTGTATGAGGTGGAATCAAAGCTTGTGGCCATGAATATTACACTCATTATGCAAAAAATAATTAATGCGATGTTGCCTCCGGGCAGGGTGGTTATGATCATGGAAATGGCCCTTGCAGCCTGATTATCGCGCACCATTTCTAAAACGTTAAGCTGGTTTGATAATTCCAGATCAAGCGCATAGTTTCCGAGGATACCAAAGAATATGGTACATCCCATGCTCCCAAAGCACATGGTCCCTAATATTACCTGCCTGATACTTCTCCCACCGGATATTTTTGTAATGAAAATCCCCATAAACGGACCTACAGCAATCCACCAGGCCCAATAAAATATGCTCCAGTCCTCCACAAACCTGCTGTTGGTCAAAGGGTCGGTCCAGGTAATCATTCTAAGAAAATTCTGGGCCATTATGCCCATGCTGTTGACACTCATTTTAATAATAAATGCCGTGGGCCCAACAAGCAAAACAAATGTGAGGAAGATAAATGCAGTGGTTGTATTGATATTAGACAGACGCTTTATGCCTTTTCCTAGTCCAAGGTACACGGAAATGGAAAATATGATGGCACAGCAGATGATTACCAAAAATTTAGTGCTAAAGTTATTTGTCACCCCGGACAAATGTTCTACGCCCGAGGCAATCATAGGAGTGCCAAGCCCCATGCTGGTGCCAGTAGACCCCAGGAGCCCTACCATAAACAACGTGTCCAGAATCTTGCCGGGCCAGCCATTGATATGTTTACCGAACATCCCTTCGCAGGCAACACTCAGCCTAAGTACAGGTACTTTTTTCACATAATACATGTAAGAAATAGCAACTGCCGGAAGACAATAAAAAGACCACCCCGTGACCCCCCAATGAAACATGCCATAAGTGGCTGCATACTCGATGGCCAGGTTTGAATCACTCGTAGTATATAGCGGAGGGGCGTCCAGGTAGTATGCCCATTCAATGGTTCCCCAATAAAGGATACCTGTGGCAACACCGGCGCAAAACAACATAGAAGCCCAGCTATAAGTACTAAATTGATGGTTATTGGTTCCTAATTTTATTTTTCCATATTTCCCAAACGCTACCCAGAGGACAAATACAAATATGGAAACTGCAAGTATTTGATAAGCACTTCCAAAATTGTCCTCTATCCATATTTTCGCACCTGTTAGCACTTGTTGGCTTTCCTCGGGAAGAATGATCATCGGCAATGTGAACAGGATCAATAAAAAGACTGACGCCAGGAAAATTATACGATCAGTGGTAGGTGTATTTACAATTTTGGGCATGCACAAAGATCATGTTTGATTTAGTTTGAGAGGTGGGCTATAATGTCCAATCTGAGGGTGTAAACTCACTTGCTATCAGTGAAAAAATCATTAAATGGAAGTAATCTGGCATCTGTAGCCGCTAGTTGCTAAATTATTAAGGGGTACAAATTCACCCGCTCTATTGGACATTTCTTACCTCCTGTAATCGATCGGATGCTCATACATTTGGAAAGAAATTAAAACATTACAAAATGAAACCAATAAATAATAAAACCGGCCTACTATTCATTTGTATGATACTGACATGTATAACTTTTGTCGGATGTTCTGATGATGAAGGCACACCAGATGGCCCACCACCAACGGGCACTTTTGACACTCCTATTAATGCCGAACCCGGAGATGCAATAACATTTACAGGAACAGCATCCGACGAGTTGGGATTGACTGCCATTACTCTTACTAACTCAGACTTATCCCTGGATGCAACCATCGACCTCAGTGATGAGCCGAAGGAATTCACAGTTAATTACAGCTTTACCATTGCAGAGACAATAGCAGATGGAACATATCCGGTTGAAATTGTGGTGTCAAATAACTCTGAAAAAACAACTTCCTTTAGTGTTGATGTGATTGTAGAAGCAGCTACAGTAATACCGGATGATTACGAAGCGGTATGGGTTGCTGGTGGAGTGCTCTGGTGGGAGTGGGGAACCCCCGAGGGCTACTTTTATGAAATGGAAAAAGATACCGAAAATCCTGGGTGGTTTGAAATAGTTCTGCAGGCATGGGATGGGTTCAATGAAATCAAATTCCTGGGTCAAAATGCTTGGGCACCTGATAATTGGGGGCTTGTAGATAATACAGATGCTAATTCAGCCATGCAAAATGATGAGAACAGTATGACAATAGTGCTTCCAAGCAATGGGAAGAACCCTGCTTACTATCGTGTGCGGTTCAATCCAAATACCCTGGAATATAACTATGAAGAGTTGATTCCGGATATAGAAGTACAGGAAACCATGTACATTGTAGGTTCCGGATTTACAGATTACCCTGAACTCGACTGGAACCCTGAGGCGGCAATACCAATGACGCGAAACCCATATGAATATGGTGAATACCAGTTTTTAGTAGAGGGACTTACATTTTCGGATAATGTTGCCATCAAGTTTATTGGACAAAATGATGGTTGGGATCCCCTGGACCTTGGTTTTGAAGGAGAATCCAGAGAGGTCGAAGGGCCACAAAACTGGAAAGTACTGGTAGCAGGAGGAGGAACAGCCGATTTGAAGTTTGTAAATCAGGCAGGCACCTACACTGTTTACCTGGATTATTTCCTCAAAAGAGCTGTCATCTGGCCAGAATAATTAACGGGCTGTTAAAACACATTGTATGAAAAAAATTTATTTGGCTTTAATAGGTATAATGCTTCTGGTAATCTCACCAGAGGCATTATCTCAAACAACATCCATTTCGGGAGTTGTGAAGGATATCAATGGTGAAGGAATCCCTGGTGCTACCATACAAATAAAGGGGACAACCAATGGAACTGTAGCGGATATCGACGGTAGTTTTGTGATTGATGCCCAACAAGGTGAAACACTCGTGTTTTCATCGGTTGGATTTCAGAAAAAGGAAGTGATTTCAGGGGCGAATACCAATTTAGAAATAATACTCAATTTCGATATTAGTGAATTGGATGAAGTGGTTGTGGTGGGCTATGGGACCAACACTAAAAAGAACATTTCAGGGGCCATTTCTCAGGTGAAATCAGAAGATTTTGATAAACGAACAGTGGGTTCAGTACAGGAAGTGCTGGCTGGTGTTGTACCCGGTATTCAGGTGACTTCAAATGGCGGAGCTCCGGGGTCCAGTGCCACGGTGCTTGTCAGGGGACTTTCATCCATCAGTACAAGCAATGATCCAATCTATGTGGTTGATGGCACACCACTGGATGATATTGAGTTTCTAAATCCAAGAGACATTGAGTCAATCCAGGTATTGAAGGATGCTTCTGCCTCTTCTATCTACGGGTCCAGAGGATCCAATGGAGTCATCATCATCAAAACAAAATCCGGAAGAGCTGGAGAATTCAACATCGACTTTAGTACCAAATATGGATTGCAATCTGTCGCGAAAACCCCATCTCTGTCAAATGCCACCCAATATGCCCGGTTGCGAAACATGGCGGCAGTCAACGATGGTGGAAATCCGGTATATGAAAACCCGGAAACTTTTGGAGAGGGTACCAACTGGTGGAAGGAACTAACGCAAACGGCACCAATTCACGACTATCGTGTTAGTCTTACCAAAGGAACCAAGGAGATGAGAATAGCCAGTAGTTTGTCATATTTCTCTCAGGATGGTATCATCAGGGGTGGTGGTTATGATCGACTGTCGTTTAGGCTAAATACAGATTATGATATTGCCAGCTGGTTTAATCTGGGGACCGCTATTACCGTTACCAATTCCAATTACACCAATGGTCCAAATCTCACCTGGGATCTGATGAGACTGGAACCAGTCACCCCGGTTTATCTGCCGGATTTTGAAAGACAGGGAAGAAATGAGTTTAGTATATTTTCACCAACGATTACCGATGTGCCAAATGCAATGGGCGCTTTGGTACGAAATTTCTCTACCACTACTTATCAAAGACTGGTGGGAAATGTCAACGCCAGAATTCAGATTGCCCAGCCGTTAAGTCTACAGCTGACATATGGATATTACGGCAGCAACTGGGAGGACAATAACTTTTCACCAACTTATTTCATAGAGCCCAATGACCAGTCAGACCTGAATACAGTGTCTCGTGACCACAACAATCGCTATCGGCATATCTCGAACAACATTCTTACTTTCGAAAAAACTTTTCAGGACCATTCCTTTAAGTTAATGGGGGGTATGACCTTTGAAACGGAAACTCACAGAACACTCAATGGCTTTGGTTCAAATTTGCCGAGTAACCATAAGGACCTTAGATATCTTAATGCTGCAGTTCAGGGGTACTTCGCCAGTGGGACCAACGAAAACTGGACCTTGTTATCTTACCTTGGTAGATTCAATTACTCATTTAAAAACAGATATTTTTTCACAGCAAATTTCCGAACTGATGGCTCAAGTAAATTTCCAAAACAAAATCAGTGGGCTACATTTCCATCTGTCTCAGGGGCATGGGTGATCTCAGAAGAAAACTTTCTGGCCGATCTTAACTGGCTGGATTTCCTGAAGATAAGGGCCTCCTGGGGGCAAATTGGAAATCAGAATATTCCGTTAGATGCGCGGCAATCTAATTTAGCTAATGAATACTACATCACCGGGCCAGATCAGTCTGTACAGGTTGGTGTGGTCCCGGCAACCATTGGAAATGACCAACTGCTATGGGAAACCATTGAAGACATTAACCTGGGGGTAGACCTGGCATTTATTGAAGGACAGATCCAAGCATCGTTTGATATCTACCAAAGAAATATCAAAGACATGTTGCTTACTAAACCGCTTCCAGCTTATCTGGGACTGGGTTTTGACGAACAGTGGGCCAATGTAGGGACCATGGAAACCAAAGGATTTGAGTTTTCACTGGAATACAAAAAGATCGTTAACAAAGACCTGTCATTCAAGGTAGGAGTGAATGGTACCAATTCCAAAAGCATAATGACAAAGCTAAATGGACAGGATGATGTCTATCTCGATGGAAATGATCAACGACTCAACCTGCTAGGCTATACTGAAGAAGGTGGTACCCCTGGTGCATTCTACGGATGGGTAACAGATGGTATATTTCAGAATCAGTCGGAGGTGATCAACTATACTGACAATTCTGGTAACCAAAAACAACCCCTAGCTCAACCTGGCGACTTTCGATTCAGGGACTTGAATAATGATGGTGTAATTGATGATCAGGATCGGCAAATCATTGGTAATCCAGAGCCCATCCTTACATATGGGATCAGCTACAATGTTTCATACAAGGCATTCAGTTTATCCGGGTTGTTCACAGGAAAAATTGGTGGAGATGTACTTTCTCCGCTCAAAGCATACACACACAGCGGACAGGGAGCATACAATTCATATGCAGGTCTTCTGGAAGATGCCTGGCAAGGAGAAGGCTCTACCAATACCCAACCGAGAGTTTCCAATCAGGACAGAAATCAAAATTTCAGGTACTCAGATTATTATATCCAGGACGGAACATTTGTAAGATTAAAAAACATACAGCTATCATATCAGGTACCCTCCGCATTGTTGAAGCCACTACATATTAAAGGGCTAAACATATTTCTCAATGCAG
Source organism: Cyclobacteriaceae bacterium (assembly GCA_965243755.1). GTDB lineage: Bacteria > Bacteroidota > Bacteroidia > Cytophagales > Cyclobacteriaceae > JANSWY01. The sequence continues at coordinate 1,401,739 of CBDEVW010000003.1, read as the reverse complement.
AAAACCTATTTACGATCACCGGGTACGATGGTCTGGACCCGGACATAGGCGGATACGCCACACTCAGGGGTGTTGATTGGGGGAATTACCCTTTGCCAAGAATAATTTCTTCAGGGATAAATGTGAGGTTTTAATAAAACAGAAATGAAAAAAATATTTTACATCATATGCACTGGACTTTGGCTATTGTCATGTAATGAAGATTTACTCGACGAGCCGGTTCTGGGAGTACAAACAATAGATAATTATTACTCCAATGCACAGGAAGCCAATTATGCTGTGATTGGTGCTTACGCTTCACTTAGCCCGGATGATTGGTGGCAAATGGATTTCTTTTGGCTCGTTGGAGATGTCTGTTCTGACGATGCATTTAAAGGTAACAGTATAGTTGGTGATCAATTGGATTTTGGTAATCTGGCAAACTTCAACATCAACCCTAGCAATGAATGGCTGGATATCAAATGGCGATTCACCTACATTACCATTACCAGATGCAATCTGATCATTGATAATGTTTCCGCAGATGAAATGACACAGGAGGAGGCGGATCAGTTTATTGCTGAAGCCAAGTTCTTAAGAGCATTTTCTTATTTTGAACTGGTCAGAAATTTTGGTGGTGTGCCCCTGGTGCTGACTCAGCTGTCTCCAAATGAAGCAACGCTGGAAAGGGCTTCAGAAGCTGCCGTTTGGGAGCAAATCATTCAGGACTTTACGGATGCTTCTAACGGTCTGCCCTCCAGAGCTGATCAACCCATCGCAGAGCAGGGAAGAGCCACCAGAGAGGCTGCCTTGGCTTATTTAGCGAAAGCTCATTTGTACCAACAGCATTGGGATGAGGCTCAGACATTTGCTGAGCAGGTCATCAATTCTGGAGCATATGAACTTGAAAGTGACTTTTCTAATGTATGGTCAGTCCACAATCCCAATGGCAGTGAATCGATATTCGAAATTCAGCACAATTACGACGATGTATTTTATGTAGGCAATGCCTTACCAGTAATTACGCGAAGCAGAGCAGATGGGGGGTGGGGTTTTGCAACACCTTCAAGTCATTTGGCTAATTTTTTAGCAGGAGATCCCAGATTACCACATACCATAATTACTCATGGAGATAGTGTGGACGTTGATCACCCAAACTATGACACACAATTAAGTGAGAATGAATCAGGTAGAATCAACAAAAAATTCTATCTGCCAACTGAAGACAGAGCTCCACTTGATGAGTACATTACAAATGCATTGAATCATATTCTGTTCAGGTACGCAGACCTGCTTTTGATCCATGCGGAAGCTGCAGCCAATAATGGGCAGGATGCCGCATCAAGAATATCACTGAATATGGTTAGAAACCGTGTAGGGTTACCAGACATCACCGATAGTGGAAGTGCGTTGATGGATGCGATCAGGGCAGAAAGAAGAAAAGAACTGGCCTTGGAAGGTCACAGGTTTTATGACCTGAAGAGATGGGGGCTGCTTGACGAAGCTATTTCTGATTTTGTTGATTACAACCTCAATACTAGTACAGATCCATATGACGCTGGTAATACAAGCGGTGAACTATTTGATCCGGCAAAACACTATTTATTTCCAATTCCTCAATCAGAAATAGATCTATCAGAAAGAAGAATAGGTCAAAATCCAGGTTACTAATGCGCAAAAATACTATTTATTTCTTTGTGGTCCTGTATGGGATGATGTCTCTTCATGTATTTGGACAAATGCCAGATGAACTGCAGGACCCGACTATAACAGGAGTGAACAATCTTTCTCCTCATGCAGACATCTTTTTAAGTGAGTCATATGAAATAGCAAGATCCAACGACAAGTCATTATCCTCCAGCTATTTGAGTTTAAATGGTTTCTGGAAGTTTAAATGGTCGGAACGTCCAGCTGTGAGGCCTCTTAATTTTCACCAAATGGCATATGATGTTACTGATTGGGATGAAATTGAGGTGCCGTCTGATTGGCAAATGCAAGGATACGACTACCCCATTTATACCAATGTTAAATATCCATTCAAGAAGAATCCTCCTTTTATTCAGGAAGATTTCAATCCGGTAGGATCATACAAAAGGATGTTTGATGTACCCGATGATTGGCTGGGTGATCGGATAATACTTCATTTTGGCGCAGTAAATTCTGCATTTATTGTGTGGATCAATGGTAAAAAACTGGGGATAGGGAAAGGATCTAAAACACCAGTAGAATTTGAGGTTTCAGATTTCCTGCAACAAGGAGAAAACCAACTATCAGTAGAGGTATATCGGTGGAATGATGGTAGCTACCTGGAAGATCAGGACATGTGGAGGTTGAGCGGTATCGAAAGGGATGTTTATTTGTACCGGTTGCCGGAGACACACCTCACTGATTATTTTGTTAAAGCAGGCTTATCAGAGGATTACAAAGATGGGGCATTTTCGGTAATTGCTGATTTTAACCGTGTTGATGACAATGCAGTCTGTCAGGTTGAAATCCTGGAGAATGACAAAGTAATATTTTCTGAATCAAGTAGGGTATATGATGCTTCCATAACGTTCACAGGCATTATTGAAGATGTTAAATCATGGAGTGCTGAGGTGCCAAACCTTTATGACCTTAAAATCACATTACGTAAAGGAGATAATGAGTACTATCTGCATCAGGCAATAGGCTTCCGAACCGTAGAAATAAAGGATCGCCAATTGATGGTCAATGGTATGCCAATCCTGATCAAGGGAGTGAACCGGCATGAGCATAATCAGTATAGTGGGCATGTAATCACCGTGGAAGACATGGTTGAAGACATTATGTTGATGAAGCAACATAACATTAATGCGGTAAGGACCAGCCATTATCCCAACCATCCGATGTGGTATAAACTGTGCGATCAATATGGATTATATGTAGTCAATGAAGCGAACATTGAAAGCCATGCCATGGGCTCACTTTGGAATGATGGATATAGTCTGGATAAAACCCTGGGAAACAATCCAATTTGGGGAGATGCACACATGAACAGGATTCAACGTATGGTTGAACGTGATAAAAACCATGCATCCGTTATCATTTGGTCCCTGGGAAATGAAGCGGGATCCGGAGTGAACTTCAGGAATGCCGCTGCTTGGATCAAGGACAGGGACTACACCAGGCCGGTGCAGTATGAGCAGGCCTGGACAGAACCCTATACGGATATTGTTGTTCCCATGTATCCCAAACTTGGTCATATGAAGGAATACCTGGAATCCGGTGACCCAAGGCCGTATATTATGTGTGAGTACATGCATGCTATGGGGAATAGCGTTGGTAACCTGGTGGACTATTGGGACCTGATCAAATCTGAAAAGCAATTGCAGGGTGGTTTCATCTGGGACTGGATGGATCAGGGGTTAATCAAAAAGACTGGAGATGGAAAGGAAGTATTCGCATACGGCGGAGACTTTGGGCCTTATGACGTTCCAAGTGATTGGGACTTTTGTCTAAACGGATTAGTTTTTCCTGATAGGACGCCAAAACCTTCTTTGCTGGAAACAAAAGCGGTATATCAGAATTTTGACATTGATTGGGCTAATAAAAAAAGAGGCCAGGTAACAATTAAAAACTGGCACTCATTCTTAACCTCCTCGGCATTTGACTTCAAATATAAAATCAAAAATGAGGGTAAAATTATATCCGAAGGTACGCTTCCAATTCAAAGGGAGATCAAACCTATGGAATCAGCAGTAATCAAAATTCCGACCAGGGAATTAGACCTGCATGAAGGTAAGGAATACATTATTACTGTAGAAATTACCACAAAAGTAGCTGGTAGGGCAATCCCAAAAGGACACCTGGCAGCAGCAGGTCAACTCATTTTACAAGGAGGTGAAAATGGGATTCAGGACAGGTTGAGAGCGGATTTGAATGCCCCTGCAATCGCTGAATTCGATGAGTACTATTTGGTGTCTGGTAAGGATTTTTCAGTGCGGATAGAAAAGACAACCGGATACATATCTTCATATCAATACAAGGGTGAATATTTGTTTCAGGGTCCGTTGAAAACCAATTTCTGGCGGGTGCCAACAAACAATGACAGAGGTTACGGAATGCAACATCATTTACAAGCCTGGAAGAATGCTGGTGATAAGCGGGATCTTACAAAGATTACAGTTAATCCGGACAGTCTTAATTGCAGCTGGGTCATGGTTGAGTCTGGTTTTCATGGAGGTGCAGTTTTAGTGAACCTCAATTACGCGATTGATGGATCGGGGCAGATAAAAGTCCATCACTCCTACAACAAAGTTAAGGACGCGCCAGAAATTCCCCGATTTGGCATGACGATGCAGGTGCCTACGAGCTATAGTGATATGGAATGGTATGGACGTGGACCAGGTGAATCTTATCAGGACAGGAAAGAAAATACGCTGATCGATGTTTATCAGGGCAGTGTAGTGGATCAATATGTGTCCTATATCTACCCCCAGGAAAATGGGAATAAAACCGATGTTCGTTGGATGAGGTTGCTGAATGAGAATGGATCAGGGTTGGAGTTTATTGGTGAGGTGCCCTTAGAAATGTCTGCGCATCAGTTTTCAATTGATCAATACAAATATGAGCCAACACACTATTACCAGTTGGGTAAAAGCGATTTTATTGAAGTGCATATTGATTGGAAGCAAATGGGTGTAGGAGGTGACAATAGCTGGGGGTACAAACCTCATGAAAAATATAGGCTGCTGGATGATCAGTATGAATATTCATTCCTTATCAGTCCTTACGCCCGTGATAATCAATTTGGAGACGAAAAACTTTCAGAACGTTGAATATTAAAGCAGTGATTATAGCCTTGCTGGTGCTTTGCGGAGGTTGTCAGCACGAGAGTAAGCGACCAGAGGAGATAGGTCATTTGGCCATCACAATCAGACAGGATGTTCCCGGGCAGGTAATTCATAATTTTGGAGCTTCAGACGCCTGGTCCATGCAATTTGTGGGAAAAAATTGGCCCATAAACAAGCGTGAACAAATAGCTGACTGGCTTTTTAGCAGGGCATTGGACCGTGATGGAAATCCTGTTGGAATAGGTTTATCTGCATGGAGATTCAATATTGGGGCGGGTAGTGCGGCACAAGGAGAGGCTAGTGGAATTCCAGATGAATGGAGACGAGCAGAGACATTTTACAATGGACCAGGACTGATTAATGATCAGGCTCACGCAGGTCAACGATGGTTCTTAAAAGCAGCACAAGAACGAGGGACAAATACTTTTACTGGATTTTCTAATAGTCCACCAACAGCTATTACCAAAAATGGCCTGGCTTTTAGTTCCGGTGGGTCCTGGTCGAACCTAAAAGAAGACCAACAGGCTGATTATGTGAATTTTCTGGCTGATGTCATTGAGTTTCTTCAAAATGAGGATGGCGTGACTTTGGACTACATCAGTCCCTTTAATGAACCACAATGGAATTGGGACAACTCTGGTCAGGAGGGATCACCCTGGCAAAATTCGGAGATAGCGGAAGTCGCAAGATCATTGAATTCGGTACTGGTAAACCGGGGGTTATCAACGCTTATTGAGATTCCGGAAGCTGGCCAATTGGATTTTCTTACAGGTGAAAAGTCAAACTCAGGAAGAGATAATCAAATTGAAGCTTTCTTTTCTGAGTCCTCACCAAATTATCTGGGAGATTTGGATAACATAGCTCAAAAAGTAGCTGGGCACAGTTATTATACCACCTGGGATTTTTCTAATATGGTAAGTATTCGAAAGCAATTAAGACAGGATGTACAGCTTATTCCGGCATTGGAGTTCTGGATGACTGAATATTGTGTTCTGGAAGATAACAGTATCATTCAGGGAAATGGAAGAGATCTGGGAATGGAAACTGCCCTTTATACCGCCCGGGTGATTTATACAGACCTGGTGGTGGCGGGAGCAAGTTCCTGGAACTGGTGGTTGGCCGTTAGTCCATATGATTATAAAGATGGCCTGATCTATATCGATCACAACACCTTGGATGGAGCGGTATATGATTCCAAAACGCTCTGGGCGCTGGGACATTTTTCACGATTCATACCTGTAGGTTCAATATTATTAAATGTAAGCAGGTCAGATCTTAGGGATGTGGAACAAACACTCAACGGGTTGATGGCGGTAGCCTTCCAACACCCAGATCAGGAAGGATATACCGTAGTAGCAATTAATGCCACGGAACAGGAAATCCCTTTAAAGCTGGACTTACCAGGTCAAAAACCGCAGTGGGAAATCTTTCGTACGACTGCCGCTAAAAATGAGAATATGAAACGAGTCGGAATTTCTGTTGACGAAGAGATCATCAATGTTCCGGCAAAATCAATTACAACCTGGTATTGTGATTCCATTTAAGTGTCATAAGACTAAACCCTGACGGAGAGGCCACAGGATTCGAAAGACATTAGTGAATTTACCATTAAGGTTTCGTGGAAATCACGGGATCGGTATGTCAAAATATTAAACCAATGAATTTAGAGACAATAGATATAGTTATTTTTTCATCTTATTTAATCCTAATCATATTCATAGGGTTATGGGTATCCAGAAATAAGGGACAATCTTCAGAAGATTATTTTCTGGCGAGTAAGTCCCTGCCATGGTGGGCAATTGGAGCATCATTGATCGCCGCAAACATTTCGGCAGAGCAATTTATCGGTATGTCGGGGTCTGGGTTTGCTTTAGGACTGGCCATTGCTTCCTATGAGTGGATGGCAGCCATTACATTGCTGATCGTTGGCAAATTTTTCCTGCCCATTTTTATCAAACAGAATTTGTACACCATTCCCGAATTTGTAGAAAAGCGGTACAGCAAGAACCTCAAGACTATACTGGCAATATTTTGGATCTCCTTGTTCGTTTTGGTTAACCTAACATCGGTATTATACCTGGGGGCAAAAGCCATGGATACAACCATTGGCAGTGGAGACGGATCAATGCTCACAAGTTTTATCATTTGTCTGGCAATTTTTGCGGCAACTTATTCTGTTTGGGGAGGCCTCACAGCTGTTGCCTGGACCGATGTATTGCAAGTGGTTTTACTTATTGCCGGAGGTGTAGCCACGACTGTGATTGCACTTTCCATGTTTGCTCCTGATGGCAGTATTATTACCGGATTCATCCAGCTTATGGAAAAGGTACCGGATAAATTTTCCATGATTCTGTCAAAAGGTGAAGTAATAACACCTAATGGAAAAGATGCGTGGAACGACCTGCCAGGTATTGCAGTATTAGTTGGGGGGCTATGGGTGGCCAACTTATATTACTGGGGGTTTAATCAGTACATTATTCAAAGGACCTTTGCTGCAAAAAGCCTTCAGGAAGCACAAAAAGGAATTGCTCTTGCCGCATTTTTGAAGCTACTCATTCCTTTTATTGTAGTAATCCCTGGAATTATTGCCTATGCCATGAATTTGGATGCTGATGGTACTTTGGCAGTAACTGCATCTGAAAATGGGTTCTTAGCAGATGGATTTGTGAATAATGATAATGCGGCTCCATGGCTGATCAAAACTATTATACCATCCGGACTTAAAGGACTAGTGCTGGCAGCATTGGTGGCCGCTATCGTATCTTCATTGGCCTCTATGCTCAATTCTACGGCTACCATATTTACTATGGATATTTACAAAGAATACATTAATCCCAAGGCATCAGAAAAGCGATTTGTAAATGTGGGAAGGTCCACAGTGGTAGTATCGTTGGTGATTGCTGTATTGATAGCACCTACACTCACCAACCTTGGTCAGGCCTTCCAGTTCATTCAGGAGTACACCGGCGTTGTTAGCCCTGGCATTCTTGCGGTTTTTATAAGTGGATTATTCATCAAGCGATCCACTAACAATGCTGCTATTTGGGGAGTAATTCTGTCAATTCCCATTGCCATGTATTTCAAAGTTGCGCCAAATGGCTGGTCTGATGCAGCAATATTTATTAATTGGCCATTTATGCATCAAATGATGGCAACATTCTTAATGACATTTCTGATCATCTATATGATAAGCACATTGGAAACCAAGGGTAAAAGTGATTCTGGAGCCATAGATACGTCGGGCTCTTTGTTTGCTACAACCCCGGCATTCAATATAGGTGCCACCATTGTGCTGATTTTAACTGCAATATTTTATGCTATTTTTTGGTAATGATATGAATACAATGAAAAAAATACAGCGCACTTATGTTTTTGTGTTATTTACCCTGTTGTGGGCGTGTAGTGCAAATACAGAACAAAGTAGTAACAGCACCCTATCAGGTAGCGACCTTCAGGTATTTCAGCATCAAGGTATAGACCGTGAATATCTGTTGTATAAACCGGCTGGGCTAAAGCCTGATGCGCCATTACTGGTTGTATTACATGGCTTTACCAGTAACGCACGGAAGATCATGGACTATACCGGGTTCAATAAAATTGCGGATCAAAATGGGTTTGCAGTCTTATATCCACAGGGTCTTATTGATAAGGAAGGCAATACTTTTTGGAACGTTGGTTATCAGATGCATAGCAATCAATCCCATGATGACGTAGCTTTTATAAGTTCATTAATCCGAAGCATACAGGAATCACATCAACTTTCGAAGAGAAATACTTTTGTAGCCGGGATGTCAAATGGTGGGGAAATGACCTATTATCTACTTTGCGAGCACCCATCATTGTTTAGTGCTGCGGCTCCAATTGCTGCTACCATGCTGGAAAGTATTTACCAGGATTGTAAGCCTATCAAATCAGTTCCAATACTGGCGTTATTCGGGACCGACGATAAAATTACTCATTGGGATGGGGATATGGCTAACAGAGATGGTTGGGGAGCCTATAGAAGTATACCAGATATTGTACAGTTTTGGGTGGGAAAAATGAATTTACCCGAACCTGAGGTTGATACGCTACCAGACATTTCCACCACCGATAATAGCTTTGTTGTGCTTGAAAATTATATTAGTAAAGAAACTAAACTGGAATTCAGATTTTACAAAGTGGTAAACGGAGGTCATGATTGGCCTGGCGCATGGGGAAATGAGGATTTCAATACCAGTCAGGAGATATGGAATTTTTTTGAAACGTACCTTAAGTGAATTAACTGAATTACTGTCCTGAAAATAAATCATTTCATGAACATTATTATTGAAGAGTTAAAACAGCAATTTAAAAGCCTTTACAATAATCAGCCAATACTGGTTAAGGCACCTGGCAGGATCAACCTGATTGGTGAACATACTGATTACAACGAAGGATTTGTACTACCAGCAGCCGTGGATCATGCCATCTATTTCGCAGTAGCACAAAATCACTCATCATATTGTAAAATCACCTCCATTGACTTTAATGAAACATTTGAATTTAAAATTGAAGAGCTGGGTACCGTTAAGCATGATTCGTGGAAGAGTTACATTTATGGTGTAGTGGCTGAATTAATGGCTTTGGGGAAGGAGGTTGCTGGATTTGACATGGCATTTACCGGACAAGTACCACAGGGGGCCGGAATGTCTTCTTCTGCCGCCCTGGAATGTGGTGCAACCTTCGCACTCAACCAACTCTTCTCCCTGGGACTCGAAAAAATTGATATGATTAAAGTATCCCAAAGGGCTGAACACAATTATGCGGGTGTCCTCTGTGGGATTATGGACCAGTACGCCAGTGTAATGGGCAAAAAGGATCACGCACTAATGTTGGATTGCAAATTATTAGAACATCATTACTTTCACCTGGATCTTAAAGATCACTTATTCATTTTATTCAATTCCAATGTGAGTCACAATCTGGCAGGTTCTGAGTACAATGTGAGAAGAAAGCAATGCGAAGATGGCGTAGCTGTGATTGGTCAGCGATACGAATCGGTGAAAAGCCTGAGGGATGTTACAATGCCAATGCTGGAAGAGGTACGACCTGGCTTGTCGGAAGTTGTTTTTAATAGATGTAAGTATATCCTCGAAGAAAACGAAAGAGTTCATGCATTAGCACAAGCCCTGAATGATGGGGATATGGCATCAGCAGGAAATATACTGCAGGAAGCTCAGCAAGGGATGGCAGACGCATATGAAATAACCTGCCCGGAAATTGATTACATGGCCGATTTCGCAAACAATCATTCTGGTGTTGCAGGAAGTAGAATGATGGGAGGCGGTTTTGGTGGATGTACCATCAATCTTGTGAGGAAAGATGCTGTAGAAGAAGTGACTGCCTTGTTGTCTGATGCTTATACCAGAAAGTTCAAACTTAAGATCACACCTATAAACATTACCATAGCCGATGGAGTACAAGCAATTGATCCCTGATAAAACTAAAGACATATTGGTTAAACCTCACAGGCGTTTAAACATTCTAACCAATGAATGGGTCCTGATATCTCCTCATCGAACCCAACGCCCATGGCAAGGACAAACAGAATCATTACAAATTGAAAAGCGTCCAACATATGACGAGTCGTGCTACCTGTGTCCCGGTAATCACCGCGCCCAGGGTGCCATGAACGATTCATATGATGAAACATATGTATTTGATAATGATTTTGCGGCAATACTACCGGATACACCTATTGCACAATATCAAGAGAATTTACTACAAGCCTCGGGTGAGAAAGGGATTTGTAGGGTAATTTGTTTTTCCCCAGATCATTCACTGACAATGGCAGAAATGTCTGTCTCTGACATTGGAAAGGTCATTAGGACCTGGAAAGAGCAGTTTCGTGAATTGTCAGCTATTTCTTGGATTAACAATGTTCAGATTTTCGAGAATAAAGGAGCTGCAATGGGATGCAGCAACCCTCATCCGCATGGGCAAATCTGGGCGCAAAGTTCAGTGCCAAATGAAATCAGTAAAAGAACAGTCACACAGAATAATTATTACCACAGGAATAATTCAAGTTTGCTTGGAGATTATTTGATACAGGAGCTCGCAAGTGCGGAGAGAATTGTTTGTCAGAATGAGCACTTTGTTTGTCTGGTACCTTTTTGGGCAGTGTGGCCATACGAGACCATGATTATCCCTAAGAGGCATTTTCAAAGCATTTTGGAGATTACTGAACCAGAGGTGGAGTCATTTGCTCAGATTTTGTCAGACATCACCATTCGATATGACAATCTTTTTCAGTGTTCATTTCCCTATTCTGCCGGTATCCAGCAGCGTCCTTCAGGTGTTGACGATTATTCTGGTTGGCATTTTCATTACGCTTTTTATCCACCATTGCTAAGGTCTGCCGAGGTAAAAAAGTTTATGGTTGGGTACGAAATGTTTGCCAACGCACAACGTGATATTACACCCGAGGCGGCAGCAGCAACATTAAGATCTTTATCAACTATACATTTTCGTTCAAAATGAAGACAATTTTAGTTACAGGTGGTGCAGGCTATATTGGATCACATACTGTTCATCAGTTAGTAAAAAATAACTATCAGGTAGTAGTCTTGGATAACCTTGAATACGGTCACAAAGGAGCTATTGTGGATGAATCGGTGCATTTTGTTGAGGGAGATATCTGTGATACAATGTTGCTGCATCAATTGTTTGATGAATGGCAGTTTGGTGCAGTGATGCATTTCGCAGCATATACGTATGTAGGGGAATCAGTTGTGGATCCATGGAAATACTACCACAATAACGTGGCTAAGCCATTAAACCTCCTGAGCGTAATGATGCAGAAAGGTTGTTCTGAATTCATTTTTTCTTCAACCTGTGCGACATACGGAAACCCCCAATATATTCCTCTGGATGAGCAGCACCCTCAAAAACCTGTGAGTCCGTACGGAAAGAGCAAATACATGCTGGAGGAAATCGTCAGGGATTTTGAAAAGGCATATCAACTTAAATACGTCTTTCTGAGGTACTTTAATGCTTCAGGTGCAGATGAGAGTGGTCATATTGGTGAAGACCATGATCCTGAAACACATCTGATACCATTGATTTTGGATGCAATAGTAGGAGACAGACCTGCTATCAAGGTGTTCGGGACAGACTATGATACATCAGATGGGACTGCCATTCGGGACTATATTCACGTGAATGATCTGGCCAGGGCGCACATCAAGGCAGTGGAGTACTTGCAAAATGGAGGTCAATCATTAGCTTTTAATTTGGGAACGGGATGCGGGTTTTCTGTCATGGAAGTAATAAAGGCAGCTGAATCGGTCACTGGCAGAAAAGTACCTGTAGAGCTTGTGGGAAAAAGAAAGGGGGATGCCACCCAATTAATTGCAAATGCAGCGCTGGCTATAGAAAAATTGGGGTGGAAGCCAGAATACACAGATATTCATCAAATTATTGAGACCGCCTGGAATTGGAAAACAGGTCCGGGGAAAGGGAAATACGCATCTCTTAAAATGAATTGAGTTATTTTTTAACACGCTTTATGCTTTTTGATTCCATATGAAATGTTCATAAAGGAAGAGCTACACCTTTTAGCAGTAGATATAATTGATAAATCGTGCTATAAAAGTAAGCCGTCAAAAGTTCCCTTATTGACGGCTTGGATGCCAGCGACGGCAGTTCTGATAGTTTTTAGTTATCAGAAATTCTTCTAAATGATCGACTAAACTACTTCACTCTTTTTTGCAAAGCATTCACTCGTTCATTTGCCTGCTTGTGGCCTAAGTCCCTTGCCTTAGCGTACAGCACAATGGCTTGCTGGAGTGTTTCCTTTTTGCGCTTAGGAGCCAATTGAATGTGTTGAGCCACCTCTTCCATACCTTGTCCTCTAGAGAAGTATACTTCAGCTTCAGTAAGCTTCACTTTAGACATCAGTTCTTCTACTTCTGATTCCGTTTCACCTAGTTCTTCCTGAACCATGGTAAGGTCAAGTTGAGTGGCTAACAAATCCTCTGCACTAAGCTTTAGTTGAGCGGTTAACCCCGCATTCACTTCCTGAATTTCACTTACCTTCAAATGAAGATTGCTGATCTCCAGGTCTTTGTTTTTTAGCTCAGTTTTTAACCTCTTCACCTGACTGGCATAAGCGCTTCTGGTTTTTTCCAATTCATTGATTGTCCATTCGGCTTTCTGAACATAGTCGTTCAGGTCGCGCATTCTTTCCAGATATTCCGCTTCAGTCAGACCAGTTTCAAGATTGATTCTGATATTTTTTCTTTGCACATCAATTGAATCAAGATATTTACCGATTTGATCCAACAAAGTGATTGAATAAGAATTGGCTTCAAGTGCTAATTCCAGTGAATCTATTTTCGCCAAAAGCGGTTCATTGTCCTTTTTTTCAATTTGACTACATCCCATCAGCACACCCAGTGCCAAAGGAATGACATACATATATTTCATTTCGTTAAACAAAATTTCACTTTTGACGAAAGGAAAATAAGAGGTCACTGAAAAATGAAAAAATATTTTTAGGATTTACAAAGATCGACTCAGGCTTCTTTTTTACTTAATTGCGGTTCCAGTTCCTCGGACTTTTTATTGGCCTCATGATAGGGATTGTAATATTTTTCAAAGAAGGTTTCAGTAGCATCATTATAGCTTGAAACCCCTCCAATGGTGTGCAGAAATTTGATATAATACCATGGCACATCGATCTGGGAAAGGGTAAAGCCATTTCTGGCACTATTGGGGAACAGGTGATGGTTACTATGCCATTCTCCTGCCACAATCCCGGGCCAGTACTGATTGATGGAATAGTCGTTTTTACTGAAATCAAATCCCTCTTTCCTTCGATCTTCTCCCTTGCCATGTCCTTCGTAGTTGAATGTACGGATACCTATGGCCCAGATATGAGCAAAACCAAATATGGCAGTAGCCAATGCATGTCCACCGATTAAAAAGAAAACACCATACCAGAATGCCCAATTGAGCAGGGTATGTAACCACATCCAGAATGGGTGAGTGATAGATCCCCACTTTTGATATTCCTCGTAAGAATTGATGTAAACTCCAGTATCCTTTAGCAGGCCGGCTGCTTTTTTATAGTCTTCTTCATTCAAATCTTTAGCAATAGGCTGATGATTAGTATCTGCCAGAAAACAATAAAGGGCACCAGCTTTGGTATTGTAAGGATCCCCTGGTTTATCAGATAGGGTGTGGTGTACGTGATGAGAAATTACATAGATTTCTTCAGGCACTACTTTGATTACCAGGTTTTGTGTGATGAACCTCCAAAATCCATTGCTGAACTTATAAGCCCTGTGGGTAGCGTATCGGTGATGCCATATGGTGCCATGAGTACCCATGGCGATCATACTGTAAGCCAATCCAATAATTGCTAACCAGATATTGAAATAACTGAAAATAAAAGTCAATAAAAAAGGGATCAGCATCAATGTCCAGGACCAGCTGGTCAGCGCAATCCAGTTTTTTCTTGATTTGAAAATGTTTACTCTTTTGAATAACTCCGAGAATAGTTGTTTGGAGGTAGGAACAACAAGGTTTCCTTCACTGTCTCTCCAGCCATAGCTGGGTTCTTCCAGTACCCTTTGCAGAAATGTCATTAGTCAATAGGTGATGTTATAACCGTAAATGCGCAAGATAAGCAATACAGTTGTAATTGTGTAAAAATGACAAATTCAATACCTGGAACATCAGTAGGTTCAGTGCTAATTGGGATCGAAAATATCTAAACTCCAAACTCAATACGCTAAACTCAAAATTTTCATTAATTTTATTTAAATGACAAAACCTGAAAATGAAAAATTCATGAGAGCCGCCATTGAGCTCTCAGTGGAAAATGTAGCATCTGGCAGGGGAGGGCCTTTTGGTGCAGTGGTAGTGAAGGATGGGAAGATCATTGCCCATGGAGCTAATGAGGTGACGCTAAAAAATGACCCTACAGCACATGCAGAGGTAGTGGCCATCAGAAAGGCTTGTGAGGTATTAGGATCCTTTCAGCTCACCGGTTGTGAAATTTACACCAGTTGCGAACCCTGTCCCATGTGCCTGGGAGCTATCTACTGGGCCAGGCCGGATAAAATTTACTATGCCAACACCAAGGAGGATGCCAAGGAGATCGAGTTTGACGATCAGTTCATCTACGAAGAGATAGCTCGTCCAATATCGGAGCGAAAATTATTTACTCAACAAATGTTGCGGGAAGAAGCATTGGAAGCTTTTCGAAAATGGAGTACCAGCGATCAGCGTATTGACTATTAAGAATCCAAAATGATTGAATTTATATTAAACGACAGACTTATCCGCACCAGTAAGCCGGCAGGGATGACTTTATTGGACTTCATCCGTTATGACCGTAACCTGACTGGAACTAAGATTGGCTGCCGGGAAGGAGATTGTGGAGCGTGTACAGTACTCCTTGGAAGTATGGTGGATGGTGAATTGAAATACCAGTCGATGACTTCCTGCATTACACCCCTGGTCAATGCGCAAAGCAAACATGTTGTCACCATCGAGGGGCTAAATATGGAGGAGCTTTCGCCGGTGCAAAAGGCAATGGTGGAATGTGGAGGAACGCAATGTGGTTTTTGTACAGTTGGGTTTGTTACTTCCCTTGCGGGTTATTGTTTGATGCATGATGCCCCCAACTACACTGATGCAATAAGTGCAATAGATGGGAACATTTGCAGATGTACAGGCTACAAATCTATTGAACGCGCTACAGCCAGATTGGTCAATGAACTTCAAAATAAGGATGTAAAAACCCCCATCAACTGGCTTGTTGAAAATCAATTCATACCGGCATATTTCAGTGCTATTCCAAAGCGGTTAAGTAGCTTGTCAAAACCTTCAGATAACGGGAATGGTCGTGCCAATGGTGTGCCGGTTGTGGGAGGTGGAACTGACTTATACGTTCAAAAAGCGGAAGAACTGGTTGAAGGTGCAGTAGCTGGTTATTTTGATAATGCTCAGCTCAATAATATGTCTTTTGAGAACGGCATTTGCAAATTGGGTGGTGCCGTAACAGTTGCTGACCTGATGAACTCTAAAGAGTTTGCGGATTATTTTCCTAATCTCAGAAAACACCTTAAGCTCGTTTCCTCTACACAGATCCGAAACATGGGTACGCTGGCAGGAAATTTCGTCAATGCATCACCAATTGGGGACATGTCGATCTATTTCCTTAGCCTGGACACAACCTTGGTGATCAACCGATGGGAAGGCACTACAAGAAGGGTGAAAATGAAAGATTTTTTCCTTGACTATAAATCCATTGACTTGCAAAAAGGGGAGTTTATTCATTCCATCGAATTCGAACTTCCGGGTACCAACAGTCATTTTAATTTCGAAAAAGTAAGCAAACGTACCTACCTGGATATTGCAAGTGTGAACACCGCTATGCAATTGGAAATAAGTGAGAATGCAATCACCAAAGCACATTGTGCTGCTGGAGGTGTTGCCCCGGTTCCAAAATACCTGGTTCAGACTTCAGCCTTTTTGACCGGTAAGGAGTTATCACCGGGACTTATTTCAGAGGCCATTTCAATCATGAATGAGGAAGTTGCTCCTATCAGCGATGTGCGGGGTTCGGAGAGCTATAAGCGACTATTGTTAAGACAACTGTTTATGGCCCATTTTTTAGAATTGTTTCCTGAGAAACTACAATTGGAGGAGTTATTATGAAGAACATAGATTCCAACGGACATGTGAGGGGAGAATCTCTTTACCTGGATGATATTCCGGTCCAGAACGGCACATTGTACGGACAAATTTTTGATGCCAACTGCGCCCATGCCAGGATAATCTCGGTGGATTATACTAAAGCACGGGAGTTACCGGGTGTGGTAAGAATCATTACTCATGAGGATGTTCCCGGAGAAAATGAAATTGGTGGCATCATTCAGGACGAGCCGCTATTTGCAGAAAATGAGGTCCACTTTTGGGGAATGCCTATTGCCTTAATCGTTGCAGAATCAGAATTAATTGCCAGAAAAGCCCGTGACCTGATTGAGATCAATTATGAAAAGTTACCTGTCATTGTTGACCCTAAAGAGGCGAAGGAGAAGGGAAGCCTGATATTTCCTCCAAGAACCTTCAGGATGGGAAATGCTGATGAAGCATGGAGCAACTGCGATTATGTTTTTGAGGGATCTGCAGATTCGGGTGGACAAGAACATTTATACATTGAAACGCAGGGTGCTTATGCCGTTTCAATGGAAAATGGCAGTATCAAAATCTCATCATCTACTCAGGGACCAACCGCTGTACAAAGAACTGCCGCTAAAGTTTTGGGAATTCCAATGCACAAGATCGAAGTGGATGTCACCCGATTGGGAGGAGGTTTTGGTGGTAAAGAAGATCAGGCAACTGCCTGGGGCGTGATGGCCGCATTGGCTGCTCAGCTATTGAAAAAACCGGTCAAGATTGTACTACACAGAATGGATGACATGCGCATGACCGGAAAAAGACACCCTTACCGATCTGACTACAAAATCGGACTGGACAAGAACCTGAAAATCCGTGCCTATGAAGTGACGTTCTATCAAAATGCTGGTGCGTCTGCAGATCTCTCCCCTGCAGTGATGGAACGAACGCTGTTTCATGCCACCAACAGCTACTATATACCTCATGTTACCGCCACGGCATATAGTTGTAA
Source organism: Cyclobacteriaceae bacterium (assembly GCA_965243755.1). GTDB lineage: Bacteria > Bacteroidota > Bacteroidia > Cytophagales > Cyclobacteriaceae > JANSWY01. Next base: position 1,384,282 of record CBDEVW010000003.1, on the reverse strand, counting down.
AACTCACATACCTCCCAACACGGCCTTCAGAGGATTTGGCGGACCTCAGGGAATGTTTGTGATTGAGTCGGCCATTGCCCATGCCGCTGATCAATTGGGAGTACCAGCCAGTGAAATCCAGGAAAGGAACCTGCTGCAGGATGGTAATGAGTTCCCTTATGGTCAAGTTGCAGATCAGGTGGAAGCGCTTAACAGCTGGGAGCAGGCAAGGACCAATTTTGATATTCAGAAGATCGAAAAGGAAATTGAAGCATTCAATCAATCAAACAAATATTTTAAAAAAGGAATGGCGCTACAACCGGTTTGTTTTGGTATTTCATTTACCAATACCATGATGAACAATGCACGGGCACTGGTCCATGTGTACAGTGATGGAAGTGTAGGTGTAAGTACTGGTGCAGTAGAGATGGGACAGGGAGTAAACACTAAAATGGCTCAGGTAGCAGCCAGTTGCTTTTCGATAGATCCCTCCAGGGTGAAACTGGAAACTACCAACACTACAAGGGTAGCCAATACCTCACCTTCCGCCGCGAGCTCAACTGCCGACCTCAATGGCAAGGCCCTACAAATTGCCTGCAATAAAATATTGGATCGACTAAAAGAACAGGCCGCACGATCTCTGGGTACTGGAATTGAAAAAATATCCATCCAGAATGAAAGGGTTCTGGTAGATGGTGCCGAGTCTACCCTGAACTGGGAAGGGTTGATCAATCAGGCATTTGCCAACCGAGTCAACCTCTCAGAAAATGGTCATTACGCAACACCTGAGATCCATTTTGATAAGACAAAGGAAAAAGGGCATCCATTTGCCTATCATGTGTATGGTACTGCATTACTGGTAGTGAAAGTGGATTGTATCAGAGGAACTTATGAGTTTGAGTCAGTGAAGCTGGTTCACGATTTTGGTATGAGCATGAATGAAATGGTGGACCTTGGACAAATTGAAGGTGGACTGGTACAGGGTATTGGCTGGATGACCATGGAAGACCTGCAATATAACAATGAGGGCAAACTGCTTTCCAATGCTTTGTCCACTTATAAGATTCCTGATATTTACTCAGTTCCAAAAGAGATCAAGGTAGAACACCTGGATACTGGCGGACATGAACATGCTATTTTCAGATCGAAAGCGGTAGGTGAACCTCCGTTGATGTACGGGATAGGTGCTTACTTTGCCATACAGAATGCAGTAAAGGCTTTTAATCCCGGTTATCAGATGAAATTTGACGCCCCTTTCACACCTGAAAAGGTACTGCTTGGTCTTTATGAAAATGTTGATGCGCTAAAATCCGGGGAGAGGGAAGAAAAGGTTCACTGACCTCTTCTTCCTTCCAGTATTTTTAGAAATGACCGACTTCTGATTTCATCCAGTGTCAGGCCAGTGGCCAATACTTCTTCTACTGATAACGCACCACAATTGAGGCCTGTCAGGAAATAATTGAGTAATCCCTGACCAGTAGCTGCGTCATCAAACACTTCTCCAGTCAATGTAGCCCTGGCTGCCCGGTCGATAAATACACTTAGCCGGTGTTTGGCATCCTCATAACTCTCAAGGAAGAATGAATACACTGCAGCATATCGGGTAGGAAATTGACCGGGGTGTAGGTCCCAGCCCTGATAGAGCCCTTTCCATAAGGAATGCCGGGTGTGGTCATAAGCCTGCTTCCAGGTACGGTGGACCACTTCGGTATTTTCTTTGATTTGGGCTGCTGTGAGATCATCGCCTCTGTGAGGTCCTATAGGCATTACGTTGGTAGCGCCATCAGAAAGCCAGATGCCTGTGCCGCCTAAAGCAACTTTCATCACGTGATGAGCAAAATCGCATACCTGATGTCCCATATCCTGGTACTTGGCCGTGATGTTGCAGGATGCCGTGTAATCGTAGGTACCAAAAGCACTGGCAATCATTCTGCCCTGGCTGGCTTCAATGAACTTTTTCAAAGGGTTTTTGCCCTCTTTATCCAGGACGGCCTGAGTTGTTTCCACCATCATCTCACATTTAAGCGAACCAGGAGCGATGGCAGTATTGGCTTCAATTAATTCAAAGATTTTCACAAGTGCTTCCACCTGTTCAGGTATGGTTACTTTTGGTAGCATTACCACAAAATTCTCCGGCAATTCACCTTCAGTCTTTTCGCTCAGTGTGGATAAAAATATGTCGAGGGTACGGACTCCTCTCTCTTTCAGGTCCTCAGTAAATGGCTTAATTCTGATTCCAATAAAAGGCGGAAGCGTTTCCTTATCCATGCCCAGAGCAACTTCCAGGGCGGCATTCTCGGCAGTGGCATCTTCTTCTTCCCATGATCGGTTGCCAAAACCATCTTCAAAATCGATCCGGAAATCTTCTACGGGTTCTGATTTTAGTTTTTCTCTTACTTTCTCATAGACCATGTAAGGCAACCAGCCAGGTTCACCTTTCTGGGGAATCTGATCCTTCGCTGAGGCATCAACCTCTTCAAAACCTGGTAGTTGTAGTGCTTTGGCAAAAGTGACATAATCAGGGGCTTTGGTGTCCATGATTTTTAGGGCCACTTCTCCCATTTTTTTTGCTGAGTTGTGATGGAAAAGGTCTGCTCCACCATAAACGGTATGTACTGGTTGCCTCCCTGGTTTGTCTCCGGGATAGATTTGCTGGAAGGCCTTATTGGCAATTGCCAAATCAGATAAAATGGCGTCTTTTTTTTGCGCTGGAATTGATAGGTACATGTTGATTGGGTTAATGGTTCAAATAATTAGCTTCCTCGATATGTTGAGTACCCAAATGGATTGAGTAACAAAGGAATGTGGTAATGAGAAGTGTCTGTTACTTCAAATATGATTGGGATAAACGGGTAGAATGTCTTGATTCCACGGCCATCAAAATAAGGTTTAGTCTGAAAAAACATCCTGTAGATGCCTGGAGCCAGGGTCCGGTCAGGTTTCAAAAGATCAGCAATCCGACCATCGGCATTGGTAATGCCAGTTGCAAGGTCCTCCCATCCTTTGTCACCATCTGGTTGTTGTAAGGAGATTTGTATGCCTTCAGCCGGTTTCCCAACTGCAGTGTCCAGTACATGTGTTGTAATCTGACTCATGATATCAATTTATTTAATCTTATTGCTGTGATTTTGCGTTGCTCTTCCATTGCTATTTTTATTTCCTTATGGCGCTCATTGCCGATTCTTGCTTCAAGTAAACCCAACATTTCATCAGCGGATTTGCCTGTTGCACAAACGATGAAAATGAATCCAAATTTTTCTTCATACTGCTTATTTCCCTCCTGAAGTTTCTGAAGAGTTTGCAAGGAGGCAGATGAGACACTTTGCTGCTCACCCTGAGACCATTGACTGGTGGAGGCAAATTTCTTTTCCAGGCTCTTCAAATCTCCAATTTTTGGGTGGTGCTGAAAAGCCTCCAGCCCATCCTCAGGCCCACAGCCCGCCCAGATTTCATCTGCTGTTTGAAGCAACTCCTCCAGACTCGAAAAGGGTCTTTTTGAGACCATTTTATTGACCCACTTGCTGGATCCACAACATTTAATGAGTTCATCAGAAGCTTGTTGAAGTGGTATGTTGTTCAGTTCTTCTAATGTCATGTTAATCCATCTTTATGTTACCAAACAACCTAAGTCTGCTGATCCCACCATCAGGAAAAATGCTTAGCTGTACCTGAGTAAAAGGACCTTTATGTTGTAACTCTTTCTCAAAATGGTGCTCGTGATCTGCCTGTAGTTTTACCTTGGGGAGAAGCACTTTCCATTCATCGGTTTCGCCATCTCTGCCTTCAATCATGCAACTGTCAGGGTAGTTGCCTTTAAAGTGACAGGTATCAACCGTGATTTTGCTAATGACACCCCTGTGAGCAAGATTGATAATGACCCAATCTCTGTTATTGGGTGTTCTGTTTCTTTTGGTTTCCCAGCCATCACCCATATTGACCCCTCGACCAGGCATCAACAGGTTGTCCATATGACTGAAAAACATGTCGTTGCAACTAATGGCTTTCGCACCATTCACTGCAGCGGCCAGATCAATGGTATCCATTGGACTTACCTGACTCCAGTCTTTCTTTACTACACCGTAAACTTTTAGTCGGGCCACACCTCCATCGGGGTAAATGTTCAATCGTACGTGAGACCACAGTTGGTCGCTTTTACAATCAAAGAAATGTTGACTCCCCGGATCCAGAGGGGATTTTGGCAATATCTCGGTCCATTCGGTATCTCCGGGATCTTCGTCAGGAGAAAAGCAGGCTTCAATGGAGCAATGAGGAGGGTGGTTGCCTAAAAAATGATTGGTATCTACATCGAATCCCTTGATGATGCCAGGAGCACCCAGTTTGACGATACACCAATCGTGCCCTGGAGTGCGTTTTCTGCGGGATTCCCATCCATCCATCCATTTTCCCCGATCCGTATACTTATCTGCTATGAATATTCCTCTCCCGGGTTTGACCAGGTTGTCGATGGAAGCAAAGAAATCATCTGAGCATTTCAAAGCTTTGGCGCCAATTCTGTCTGCTGCAAGGTTGAGCAGTTTTGTAAATTCGGGTTGTTGGTTGTTTTCTGTCATATATGATTGCTTAATAACAATTGTCCTTTACTAAGTGTAATAAATTTGCCCTGGTCATAAACCTTGTGTCCACCGACATAGGTTCTTTCAACGACACCATGCAGCGTACTACCTACGTATGGTGTGATTTTATGTTTATGATGAATGATTTCTTCTTTGACATTAAATGTTTGATTGGGGTCCCAAATGCATAGATCAGCATCATAGCCCACCATCAATTTTCCTTTTCTATGCTGCAGATTCAAAAATGCAGCTGCGTTCTCACTCATCAACCTGGCCATATCCAATATGGTAAATCCGCTTTTTCTTGCTTCGGTCCAAAAGGCTGGTAACCCAAACTGCAAACCGGCGATTCCACCCCAGGCCTTTTTTAAGTTACCCGATTCAATTTCTTTTAATGCGGGCAGAGATGGTGAATGGTCAGATACTATAAAGGAAATTAGACCATCGTCAATGGCCTTCCAGAGTTGATCATTGTTGCTTTTTTCTCTGATAGGTGGAGCACATTTGTAAGTCGTGTCCCCATCAGGAATGTCTTCTGCATTAAATACCAGGTAATGTGTACAGGTCTCCACACTAATCGGGACGCCACGATCGATGGCTTGTTTCAAAGGGTTGATCGCATTGCTGGAGGAGAGGTGGACAATGTGTATCCTGGTATCAAATTCTTCGCAGAGATTGATCATCAATTCGATGGCCTGATCCTCCCACGATTTAGGCCTTGACTTTAGATAAGCCTGGTAGCTCCGGGGGTTTCTGTTCAGCATTTGCTGGTCCTCATGTGGAGAGTCGATCTCTGCATGAACTAACAACGGCAGTTGATGTTTTTTGATCAATGGCAGGGCTTCCCTTAAATGCTGTTCAGAAACATTGGGAAAGTCATCAATCCCGGAATGGGTGAGGAACGCTTTTATTCCAAATACTCCAGAAGTTAACAACGCATCCAACTCATGAAGATTATCCGGTACTATACCGCCATAAAACCCACAGTTGACATGTAATTTCTTTTCAGTATGCTTTTGTTTCTCCTCAAAAAAGGCCCTGGAGGTAGTTACCGGACTGGAATTGAGGGGCATTTCAATCAGCGTGGTAATGCCTCCTGCCGCCGCAGCTTTGGTGGCGGTTTCAAAACCCTCCCAATTCGCTCGGCCGGGTTCGTTAATGTGAACATGTGAGTCAATTAACCCAGGCATGATCACACTGTTGCCCAAATCTTCAACAAGTTCGTTATTGTCCAATGGGCCGGCTTCTATGGATTCAATGCTACCGTTATCAATAAATACAGTAGCTTCTTTGAGTCCATCCGGGAGTAATACCCGCGTGCTATGTAATCCAAACCGGTTCATTTTGTATTGATTTTTGCCCCTTGAATGATCCAGTCCCTGATTGTATCCCTTTCTTCCTGAGTCATGTTGGTTTTATTACCCTGTGGCATTGAGTTGGTCTGTACCACCCTCAGCATGATCTTATCTTTCATATTTTGAATTTGTGAAGGCAGATCAAAGACTACCCCGTTTGGAGCGCTTTGCCATTGGTCATCTGTCGGATTGCTGGAATGACATTGTACACATCGCTGGGTGAAAATTTCCTCAACCTCATCAAACGCAACTTGTTTGGTGTTTGCCGTATCGTATTTTGGGGAAGTGACTAATGCCAGTGAAATCAACATCAGTACTGAAACTGGTAGTATTAATTTGGTCTTTATGCCCCGCTCATACAGGTTCCAGAAGTGTTTAATGCCAGCACTGGCCAATGCAATGATCATCAGCACCAACCAGTTGTACTCATGCCCGAAGGTAGAGGGAAAGTGGTTACTGATCATGATGAAAATCACAGGTAGTGTAAAGTAGTTATTGTGCAGTGATCGTTCCCCGGCCTTTTTGCCTAAGGTAGGATCAAGGGGCTGCCCTGTTTTTGCTGCCTTTACCAATGCTTTCTGCGCTGGTATGATCACAAAGTAGACGTTCCATGCCATGCAGGTACCAATGAGGGCACCAACATGAATGAAGGCCGCCCGTGGATTAAAAACCTGGGAGAGGAAATAGGAAATGATGGTGAGGATTAAAAAGCCTGTCAATGCAAACCAGAGAGGTAATTTTACCAGTGGCGATTTACACATCTGGTCGTAAATGATCCAGCCCAAAACCAGTGTTGCAACTCCGATGAATATGCCCAAACCTGTTGATATGTCAGCGATCTGTGGATCAATAAGGAATGCTTTGGCATCCATGTAATACACTACTATCAGCAGAGAAAAACCGGTTATCCAGGTGAAATATGCCTCATATTTGAACCAGTGCAGTTTTTTTGGTAATTCGGCAGGTGCCAGTTTATATTTTTCCAGATAATAGAACCCACCGCCGTGAATGGCCCAAAGGTTACCCGCCAGTTCATCCCGAATATTATCGGTTCGGTTGAGATTGTTTTCCAGGAATATAAAGTAGAAAGATGCTCCGATCCACATGATCCCTACCACGACATGAGCCCATCGGATGATTAGGTTTAACCACTCCATAACAAAACCCTGCAATGGAGAATCTTTCAACATTAGGTAGCCAATGGAAAATGAAAAAATGAGCAACGCAATGATTGAGATAACTCTTTTAACATGCTTTAAATGAAGATGGCGTTCTTCCAGGTCAATCAGATCAGCTGTGGAAAGCTGATTGTTCTCCATCTGAGATGCAACAAAGTGCTGTAGTGTAGTCAGAATGGCAATCAGGGCCAATATGATCAAAACCAGTAGTGCACCAATAAAAAAAATGTAGCTCATTAAGGCAATTTGGATTAATTGTTTATTTGAAATAGAGAATCAAAATAATAACAAGGATCAAACCCTGAAACAAATCTGGCAAAAACTTTCAGACTATTAGTTTCTATTTGATATTTGAGCATGACCAACATTCCAACCCCAACATGAAATTTTGGAAATACATATCCCATCAAATTGAAAGTCAAGGTAACGTGATGTTGATGGTTGTACTGTCAAGTGATGGCAGCAGTCCGGGCCGACAAGGGTTTAAAATGGCTGTTGGGCCTGATGGTAGTTTGATGGGATCCATTGGAGGAGGTATCATGGAACATAAAATGGTCGAGCTTTGTCGATCTATCCTGCAGGAGAATACTCCTTCAAATCCATTTATCAAACATCAGATACACCGAAAGGAGGGCGATCACCAATCCGGGATGATATGTTCTGGTGAGCAAACTATTGCCTTTTATTATTTAACAATCAAAGATTTGACCTGGCTGATGCAGTTACAGGATACACTTACAAAAAATGATTCCGGTCAACTGGTGTTGGATCATCAGGGGGTGATGTTCAATGTGAGCAGTCAACAGGATGCTTCATTCGTATTTCAAATTGCGAGCGAAAACAGCTGGAGATACAGCGAGCAGATTGGTTTCAAGAACACATTGTATGTGCTGGGTGGCGGGCATGTTGGGCTGGCACTTTCCCGGCTCATGAGTGACCTGGGATTTTATATTGTGGTGATCGACGAACGAACAGGGTTGAACACCATGCTGGAAAATCCCTATGCACATCAAACACTTGTTACTGATTACACTAAAATTGCTGACTCTGTCAGTGAGGGTGACCATGTTTATGTGGTTATTGTCAGCTTTGGTTACAGGACGGACAAGGTGATTTTAGAAGCGCTGTTAAAAAAGAATTTCAGGTACATTGGCATGATGGGAAGCAGAAAGAAGGTTGATGTGCTGATGAAGGAATTGCTTTCAGAGGGAGCATCTCAAGAACAATTGGAAAAGGTCCACACCCCAATAGGTGTTCCGATTAACAGCAAAACACCTGCTGAAATCGCTATCAGCATTGCTGCTGAGATTATTGGGGTGAAGAATGGAAAAGATTCAAGGGAGTGACCTGATCGATATCACTCCGTCCTCAACACCCTCGCCGGATTATCATGGGAAGCTTTCAGGGATTGATAACTTACTGTAACCAGCGCAATCAATAATGCCGAAATACCTGATACAACAAATACCCAAACATCCAATTCAATCCGGTAAGCAAAATTCTCCAGCCAGTTGCTCATACTATACCATCCAACAGGGATCGCTATGATCAGAGAGATCAGCACCAATCTTGTAAAATCACCGGTTAATAGCAAAAACAGCCTGGCGACAGAAGCACCAAGGACTTTTCTGATACCAATTTCTTTGCTTCGCTGTTCAGTGGCATAAGAGACCAATCCAAATAAACCCAGGCAAGAAATCAGTATTGCTAGTACAGCAAAGTAAGTGGCCAGTTGGCTTGTTCGTGTTTCGGATTCATAGAGCTCCTCAAAATCCTCATCAAGGTAATAGTAATCCAGGGTACGGTCCGGAAACAAGTTTTGCCACACCGCTTCCAGGCTGGCAATCGCCACATCCCTTTCCGTAGGTTCATATTTAATGTATATGCGGTTGGGTTGGGGAAGCTTGTAAATGACAAGGGGTTCAATAGCCGAGTGGATTGATTTGAAATTGAAGTTTTTCACAATACCAACAATCCTCATATCCATTTGTGCCCTCACAGATTGTCCCAATGGGTTTTCCAGGTTCATTACTTCAAGTGCTTTTTCATTCAAAATAACTACTGCGGAATCTGTAGCGTTGAAGAACCTACCATCTGCCAATTGCATTTGCATGGTTTGCATGTAGTGTTCGTCTACACCCACATAATGGATGAGTACTGCCTCATCTGGATTTTTTCCTGGCCACTCAATTCCGGTAGTACTGCTCATTATGTAAGCCGGGTGCTGGTTGGAAGCACCTACATTGATGATTCCTTTCTGTTTTCGTAATTCATCCGCCAGCAAATTCGCTTTATCTCTTGGGGCATAGGTGTACACAATGTTTTCCCGATTGTAGCCCAAATTGGCCGATTGGATGAAGTCTAATTGTTGATAGATCACTAATGTGCCAATGATCAGCACTACCGAAATGGTAAATTGTGCAACTACCAGCGCCTTTCTAAGCAAAGCACCCTGTTTAATTTGAACCCCTCGACTGTTTAAGGTCAGAATGGGGCGCACTGAGCTTAAGAAAACTGCCGGATAGCTGCCAGCAACAATTCCGGTGAAGAGGGCCGCCAGAATAACACCCAGCAAAATTTTAAAACCATAGCTGCTGGATACGAGCAATTGTAAATTGAATTCCTTGTTGGCAATCTGGTTGAAAAATGGAAGTATCAAAAGCACCAATCCGATGGCCAGGATGACTGCAAAAGTAGACAGGAGAATCGACTCACTCAGAAATTGAACAATCAGCTGCTTTCTGCTGGCACCAACTGTTTTTCTTAAACCAACTTCTTTTGCCCTTTTTGCTGACCGGGCTGTGGAGAGATTCATGAAATTGATGCATGAGATGAGCAAAATGAAGATCGCAACGATAGAAAAAATCTTCACATATAACATCTGACCTTTTCTGCTCACCTCCACCGTAAAGTCAACTTCTCCCAGGTAAATATCTGTCAGCGGTTGCAAATAGATATCGGTAACCGATCGTGGATTATTGGCTTTTATCTGACCAATAATTTTCTCATTCACTAAATCGGGGGCAGCATTATCCTGTAATTGAACATAAGTATACAGCCAGTTTGATCGCCAGTTATTGGCTTTTGAGGTATCGCCAGCGAGATAATGTTCAAAGTTCTTGACATAATTAAAGTTGAGGTGTGAGTTTTTTGGAACTTCCTTCATCACTGCAACCACAACCATCGTTTCATCATTGACCTGAATAGTTTGTCCTACTGGATCTTCATTTGGGAAGTATTTTTCAGCAAGCTTTTGTGAGACCACCAATGCATTTAGCTGGTTTTTAAAATCTGCTACACTCCCTGATAAAATGGGGAAAGTAAACATATCGAAGAAGCTCGCATCTGCATAGATACCATGATTTTCCACGATTTTCTTTTCCCCCAGCCGGAATCGGTCACTTTCCATCGAAACCCTGGCAGAATACAATATTTCGGGGTATTCCTCCTGTAATGACGGTCCCAATGCGGTTGGGGTAACCGCTACTGGGAAAACCGGTTGCCCTTCATAATATTGATTTTCAACTACGCGGTAAAGCTGATCTTTGTTATTGTGGAATTGATCAAAACTTAGCTCGTCGGTTACAAAAAGACCGATCATGAATACAATGGCAAGTCCGGCTGTCAGACCAAAAAGGTTGATGAAGGCGTAAAACTTATGTTTCCAGAAGTTCCGCAATGCGATTTTAAAGTTGTTGACCATCATGATATTTCCTGGGATTAAATTGAATACCGACTTTCTTCGAATGTTTAAAAACTCCTCTTCTGCCATTGGTGGGATGTCGCCAAAGGATCGTACCGCTTCTTCAAATGCGGCTTTGGGGTCCATGCCTTCATTAATCAGGTCGTCAATGTGATCCCGTAGGTGCAGTTCCATTTCTCTTAAGCCACCATGATTGAATACACCATGTACCCTGAACTGGCGTACCCATTTAATAATTGCTGCTTCAAGGTCAAACATGAGCTTCGCTATTTGGTGGGTTCCACATGCCAGATCTTATCAAGTACAGCATTGACCTGCACCCACTGCTCCTGCTCGGCGAGCAACGCTTCTTTTCCCAACGGCGTAATTTCATAGTACTTCCTTGGTCTTGAGTCATCGGAGATCATCCATTCAGATTTGATGAGTTTTTCTTTTTCGAGCCTGTGCAATACTGGGTACAACATTCCATCCGACCACTCCAGTTTGCCACCAGATAATTCTTTGATCTTTTTGATGATGAGGTACCCGTAGCTTTTACCCTGCTTTAATACCCCTAAAATAATGGGTCTTGTAGAAGCAGCTGTTAAATTCTTAGATATCATAACTTTCTATATACATAGATATACAAGGTATACGAAGATAAAGAAAATTTGGTTACTGACGGGATCAAACAAAAGGGATTTTAAAATAGTATAGATAATCTTCTAATTTTCATTTCGTGCATCTCAGCTTACATTATTGGTCTTATTGACTGTTAGGAATAATGTTTATTGGTGAAATTTCATCATTCACATAAGGGTAGAACTCATATGCTTTGTTTTACCCTTGTTCATATTTCACCCTGGAGCGAGTCAATGACGACTCTGAAATTAAAGAACTATTTAGCGACCCTGGAATTTGCCGCAACTTCTTCAATAGAGGGACTGGATGGTGTCATCAAATTATAATGAATATGAATAAGGAATCAATTTGTCTGAAATTTGTCTTGCTCTTTGCTTTTACATTCAATCATCAATTGAGCTTGTTTTCACAGCATTCTGCTGAAAAACTTTTCTCGATCAGTGGTTCAGTAAAGGACCACAACGATCAGCCGGTACCGTTTTGTCATGCTTATTTGTCACAAACCTTGAATGGCGTCCATTCTAACAGCAATGGAAACTTTACGATTACCAATTTAAGACCGGGGTTCTACAGACTTGTGTTGTCTCATGTTGGATATGAAACTGCCTATTTGGAGCTGGAAATAAGAAATGAAGATTTAAGGGATCTCAACATAAAGTTACGGCCTTCCCTGGAGGAGTTGGATGAACTTACAATCACAGTCGATGCGGACAAAGAATGGGAAAAGAACATCAAAATATTCACAAAATTCTTTTTGGGTAATGGTAAATTTTCAGATCAATGTACTATTGATAACCCCTGGGTCTTGTCATTTGAAAAGCAAGGTAAGGAGTTGAAAGCATTTGCCAATGAACCCGTGAAGGTTAGAAATGAAGCCCTGGGTTATTTAATTAATGTAGAATTAATTGATTTTCAAATCTTCGATAACCAGTTTAAATTTAATGGATTCTTCCATTTTGATTTAATAAATGCCCTGGCAAGGGATACAGATGTTGATGAAATCAGCTATAATAGAAAACAGGCATACCTGGGGTCTGTGAACCATTTTCTTGCATCATTGACCACAAAGAACTGGGAAAACCATGGATTTACCATTTGGACAAGAACTAAAGAACAGAGCGAAGCAGATCAAAAGACGATAGTGGATACAATTTCTTTTGATCATCATTATGATCTTTCAGACCATCAATTGGGATTTGCTCTGGAGATGAAAACACCCATGGTCTTTAATGACCCAAAAAGTAACTACGACTATTCCAGCATCACACAACTTCTTCCAGGCCAACCATTAGTTTTTAGCGCCGAAGGGTTAATTATCAATCCTGAAAGTACCATTATATCAGGTCATGTTGCTACTTCAGGAATCTCTGAAATGTTACCTGTAGAGGAAATATTGAACTTTCATAATGAGTTTATTTTAAGTAAGAATCAAAACGATTTTCATCACCTTCTAAAGGAATATTTAGAGTCTCATGAAAAAGATCAATTCTTATATGTAAGAACAAATAAATCCAATTACTGTCCCGGGGAAACCATTATGTATCGTACATTTTTGCTGAACGATCAGAAAAGCATCATTACCGGTACGCTAAATAAAATCAATGTATTTCTGGTGAAACCCGATGGTACTGTAGTCGCTCATCACCGGCTAAATAGTCTAGGTCAAACTGATGGCCATATTCAAATTCCACAAGGAACTGAAAATGGGAAATATTTATTGCGCGCCTATACCAACAGATCGCAGAGGCAGTTTAATGCTCCCGCGGAATTTGAAAGAGTGATTCACATTACCAATCAACGGGGAATCACTACTGATGTAGCATATAATTCTAAACCAGGAAGTCATGCATTGTTGGACCCAAATTATGAGGTGGAGGTAAATAGTGAAACAATTCAAATTGTGATGCAAAGTGTACCAGATTCCGTAGTTTATGTAGTTGCCCATGATCACTCTAAGATCAAGTACTTTCGCAAGTTATCAGGCCAAAACATATCGAAAAGCATATCAATCAATAAAAAACACTTTAAAAATGCTTCTGGATACATCACTTTATTCGGTGCTGAAGCAAATGTGTTGTTCCAACATCGTTACACTGAGAAATTACAAAGCGAGAAGTTATTTGATATTTTATCATTGGATCAAACCCTTAAGATGGGAGACAGTATTTCCCTGGCTATGCATCTGTTCAGTGATGAGTTTGCAGATGTCTCTGTAAGTGTGATCAATAATTATTATGATAATATTAAAGAAGACATGAATGAATACTTTAATGAAGCTGACAACATCATTAGTCGTTATGATTTCAGATGGTGGGAGCAGGATAATGATTTTATAGATGCGGAAGGGATTACGATTGCTGGAAATTTAAGTACGATAAACGGAAAATATTATGATGAAGCAAAGCTACATCTGATAAATTTAAGTAGTGGGACACTGCATACCACCATTCCTGACAATCAGGGAGAGTTTCGATTTGAAAATGTAATTGTAAATCAGGACTCGAAGCTTTCAATGAAGGTGGAGACCAAAGAAACGCATCTACCCATAATTGTTCTATATGATGATCCTTCTCCTGATGTTATCAAGTGGGTTCAGGGTCATGACAATGCAACCATTCAAGAATCAGACTTAACAGAGGTCTGGCATAATGGGCAATCAGAGATGATCAATATTGCAGATGTTGTTTTGCCAGAAATCAAAATCAAAGGTCGCAAAATATACCAAAATGCAAAGGAACCAATATTTCGTAAAGGGGATTACTCAATTTGCCCTGATAGTATCCCAGGCGGGAACGATGTGGCCAATGTTTTAGATCTTTTGGTTGGCAGAGTTCCAGGATTGCAAATGACTACTGCCCCAAATGGGAGGAAGTTATACACAATAGGAACAGCAAGAACGCATAAAGGTATTTATGGAAGATTTCCGTTAATCATTTTAGATAACTCACCAATATTTACAAGCTATGGACAGTTAATGAATTTGGACCCAAAAAACATAAAATCCATTGAGGTTGCTGTAGGTGCGAATGCACGATTATATGGCACCTATGGGGCATCCTCAGGCGTGATCTCTATTTACACGAAATCATATTCCGAAAGAATGGCTAAGCGTGACTCGTTCATCAAACATTTTAAAATTGATCATGGCTTTAATACTTTCAAAAGTCTACAACATCCGGAATACAACAACATCAATGAAAACAGCACATTGTACTGGAACCCATCGATGGTCCTGGAAGGTAACAAGACCTCTTACATTTCTTTTCAGGCGCCCAATCACAAGACAAGCATTACAGTTGATGTTCAGGGTGTAACTGCCTCAGGAAAATTGATTAGTTACCGTAAAGTTTACAGAATAGAGTAAGACTCCTATAATTAATGAAAGTTAAAAGCAACTCTTTTTTCATTGATTGCTTTTAACTTTCACCAAAATAAACCTATATATTTCTGCTTTAAGTTTAGGATAGCAGAAAATGGCACAATACAAACCATGGGAAGATCTGGCTGGCTTGATGGAAGCCAACCAGTCAGAAGAAATCAAAACCTTTATTGATGATTTAGATGCAGAAGAACTGGTGGCTGCTGTGAGTCACTTGTCGGACGATAAACGGACCGAACTGATGCAAATACTTCAGCCTTCCCAGGCCGCCGAACTAATCGATGACATCCCCTGGTCCCACGCCTTACAAATTCTTGAAAACCTGAATGCAGATGCTGCAGCTGCCATCATCACCGAAATGCAAAGTGACGACCAGGCTGATATTCTTACCGAATTAAAAGAACAGGACGCAAAGGCCATTCTCGAGCAGATGACGGATACAGATGCTGAGAATGTCAGGAAGCTTATCCAATATGATCCAGACACTGCAGGGGGACTGATGATTACTGAGTTTCTGTCTTATGACGAAAGCACCACCATAGGTGAGGTAGTAACGGACCTTGGAGAAAATGCTGAGCAATATGAAAAGTACAACCTGCAATACATCTATGTGACTTCTCACAACAAATTTGAGGGTGTGCTCCGGATGCGGGATCTCCTGCTAAACAAACCGTCTTCCAAATTGTCGTCCATTGTCATGCGTGATGCGCTCACGGTGAGGGATGATGACGAGATAGAAAAGCTTATCATTTTCTTTGATACCCACGATTTTTATGGAGTACCTGTGGTGAATAGTAGTCTGGAATTGGTCGGGGTAGTGCTGCGCAAGCAAATCCGTGAAACGGAGGCAGAGATGGCCAATGTAGAGCACCTGGAAACCCAGGGTATCGTTGGTGGAGAGGAATTAAGGACAATGCCTGTCTGGCTGAGATCAAAACGAAGGTTGTCGTGGTTGAGCGTCAACATTCTGTTAAATATTCTTGCGGCCAGTGTGATTGCAGTTTATCAGGAGACCTTATCAGCTGTCATTGCACTTGCCGTTTTTCTACCCATTATTTCAGATATGAGTGGCTGTTCGGGCAATCAGGCAGTTGCTGTGAGTTTGAGGGAGCTGTCGCTAGGGGTAGTTCGACCTTTCGAGGTGGCAAGGGTCTGGTTTCAGGAAGTATCCGTGGGGTTGATCAACGGGCTGGTACTTGGCATATTGATAGGCACTGCTGCATGGATATGGAAAAGTGATGTATACCTTGGTCTGGTAGTTGGTGGCGCATTGATGATCAATACCATTGTGGCGGTTTCGCTTGGGGGAACCATTCCATTATTGCTCAAAAGATTAAATGTAGACCCGGCACTTGCTTCCGGCCCGCTACTGACTACAGTGACCGATATGTTTGGTTTTTTCCTGGCACTAAGTTTTGCGACAATGATGCTGGTATGATGAGCGCCTAATATTTGTAATCTTCATCATTGATTATGATCAAACCGAAATTATGAAAGTAATTTCGCCGATGGTGCCTTGATTCCTGATCAAATGGCTTGTAGATCAATCTCAGATGACATTTGACGTGTTCTGTATTTTTAATATTTACAAATGGTTTTTTGAAACTTAGGGTTGTCCAACTGGAACTGATCCACTGTGAATCTGAAGTTGTCAGTGATCCAATATCCTGCAAGCACCCCCAGTGACACTAGCACTATAAAAATTCCAAAACCCCTGAACAATCCTGTTTTTAGTTCTGCCTTTGGCTGACTACTGCTATAGTATTGATGTCCCAGGTAACTACCAATCACTATCAGGACAATGAGCACGTAAATGTAAAGCATGGTTGAAACGTTATTTAAACTGAATCACTATTCTACAAAGCCAAGAGAAAGCCACCGCTTAGGTTCTTAGTGTTTTCCTGCTTTTTGAACGCAAAATAAAGAAACCAGCCAAAATAATCAGTAATAGAAAAATTAGTCCTGCTACCAATGGAAACAACTCATTTCCTGAAGCCAATGCGCTCTGATCGCCAACCAATACAAATGATCCCCAATACAATGGGTTGGCCTTCAGGTTGTCCGCTTCTTTGATGAAATCTCGTTTGGCATTGGCCAGTGCATCCGACTTAGTTTGTCCATCGGCCAGATGCTGATAAAACCTTTGCATGATCTCAGGAGAGATGTTGTCATTGATTTCCCAAAGGGTAAGGATCAAACTTTTACATCCGGCGTAAGTAAATGCCCGGCCCAGGCTCATTACACCTTCGCCTTTGGTCAGCTGACCTGTTGCGGTATTACATGCACTCAATACAGCCAACTCAGCATTTAGGTTCATACTGTACAGTTCATAATTGTACAATGTTCCATCATTTGCAGAGTCTGCCAATGGTGTAAATCGCAACAGGGATTTTTCAGGGTTATCTTCGTCAATTTCACCATGCAGGGCAAGGTGAATAAATGCATAATCTGATGCCAGCTTTTTGAAATTTGACTCGCTGGCTTGTCTGCCAAAGTAAAAATCTCCATCATAAACGTCCGCGATCATTTTGATTTCCTTTCTACTGCCGGGGAGATCATCCATGCTGGCACTTCGCACTTGTTGCAGGGCCATGTATCCATTGCTGTTTTCATTCTCGAAACTAAAGGCAATCATTTCCCTTTTTGCTGGTTTCGTCCGAACCCTGGATTGTTCCTGCAGATAAAGTGTTGCGGAGTAGGCATAGCTAAAGGAATAATCATGGATCAGGTAATTCATTTTCCTGTAGTCACCGGAAAGTGTCGGTGACGATATCAGCAGGTCGAAATTCAGGTACCACAAGGAACCGTCGGGCACGATGATAAGATTAGTAATGCCATTGACCACTGAGGCTACAGGCTGAAAAATAATTTGATACATTTCATGGCCAAGTGATTCATATTGGTTTGCATCATTGTTTTTAATGGCCTCATTCAATGCCTTAACCATTGTTTGAAAGTTGGCAGGCTTATCGATTTTCTCAAAATGAGTAATTCCAGGTGCCAGTACAAAAACGTAGATATACTTTTCACCGATATAGTACGTTACCATGGCTTCATTTTCTTGTAGTGCATTTGAAATGATCTCTTGTGTACCGGGAATTTGAGTATTGTACTTCAGCTCTCCATATCTTGGGTAAGTTTGCTCCAGGGAATCAGTGAAGAGTTCATATTCCTGCTGCTTCAGAAACAACAGGGAGTCCGATTGATCATCCTGATCGTAGAGTAAATCAGTCAACTCGTTTTTCAGTTTTTGTTCGCGTACCAGGATATGCTCTGGTACAAAGCTGGCCAATGCTACCTGACCTTCGATTTGAGACAGGAGCTTTCTTGACCTGCTGTTCTCCATCAGTTGCCATAATTGGTCCTTCCATTCCAGGTTGGGTAAATTAGCAGATGGTAGAGAAAACTGATCAAGCAGGTGGTTTGTCGTTGAAAAGTAAACTTCATTCACTTTCGCATCATCCGCATCAGTAAGCATAGCATGAGATTGATCGGTTAGCTCTTTGCTCAGTGAAGTAAGATTTTGCAAATAACCCTGGTCATTTTGCATAAATACAAGACATTCAGCTTTACCCAACATGGCATTCATGGCATAAATTTTACTGGAATAAAGCGATTGGTTATTAAGCAACACTTTGGGGTTGCAGATCAAAGAACTGTCGAAATAATGAAAGGCCTTTTCGTATTGACCTTTTGACAGGAAATACTCGCCACGGGCATTGTACGCTAAACTCAATTTTGGATGACTGTAGCCGAAAAACTTTTTCATGTACACTACCGCGCTATCCAGGTACAATTCTGCCATGACCGAACCAGTTTTTGTCAGTACTTCCCCAAGTGAAATATATGTTTTAGCTACTTCCGGATGATCCAAACCAAAATAGGCTTTTCGTCTGGATAAAGCCATGTTTAAGTAAGGCAATGACTGGTGGTACTCTTCATTTTTGATGTACACATGACCCAGATTCTGGTATATCTCACTTTCATAATAAGGTATCAGTCTTTCATACTTCTTGTTATCTCTGATTTTTTCAATATGCTTTAAAGCCAATTGGTAGTAGTTAATAGCGTCATTAAATTGATCTATGTCCTGATATGCATCCGCCAGATTAACACATGTGGCCATATAGTTTCTGGCGTGAAAATTCTTATCATTACCTATAAGTTTGAGCACATACAGGTAACTATCGATTGCCTTTTCCAGATTGCTCTGTTTTTTGTGAATCAACCCGTACATCATATATGCCTGGATTAAATATTTGATTTTATCCGTTTGGTCAGACAGGTCCCGCGTAAGCTTTTCCCCCTGCTGAATTTCTTTCATTGATAATTCATATTGACCCATTCGCCAATAGGCAATACCTAAATCCTGATGCGAAGCGATCAATTCGGTCTGTGCATTTTCAACTTGATTATACAATGCTATTGCATTGGTAAGTGCATTAATGGTTTCATTATAATTACCCTCTCTGTTGTGAACAACCTTTGCAAGCCTGTAGGAGTCAGCAAGTAATTTTATAAGAAGTGTTGTGGTAAAGACTGCAGTATCCTTATTGATTGATTGGTATGCATAATGTTTTGCAGAGTCCATTTGTTGCAGGTAATAAAAATTCCAGAAGATTGATATGTTGGCGTTCAACTCTGCCTGTAGGGTGGTATCATACAAAAGCGACAATTTATGATAATAATTACTGCTGTCATATTTGTTCTCTTCCGCTAGTGCAACGGCTCGGGTACGATATTCATTGTACCTGACACTATCGACCGTTTGGTCTGCCAGCATGTGGTTGAAGCCAGACAACAATATATACAGGAATAAGACAGATATGATCTTTGGAAATAGTTTATTCATTATTTAGAAATTGGTGAATAGTGCCGGTTCTCCCGTTTATTGGGACAAATTTCGCATTTTTTTAAAACACATTCAATTTTTGAGATTACCTTGGCCCATTATTTAGTACTAAGATATGAAATCGACCTGGAAGGATAGTGAAATACTGAATGCAATACATGCAAGTGAGCAGTCTCAAAGAGATGAAGCGTTGAAGCAGGTATATGCCCATTATTATTCCATGGTGCGTAAGTTCATTGTTTCCAACAAAGGGACCGAAGAGGATGCTGCTGATGTGTTTCAGGATGCCATTATCACCTGGTACAACATGGTTTTAAATGGGAAATTCAGGGCGGAGAGTAAAATTAAAACCTTCATTTATGCAGTGAGCCGCAACATTTGGCTGAAACGGCTGGCGAAAAACTCCCGGGAGGTAACTATGGTAGCGGATGCAATGGATGCTGAAATGGAACCGGAGATGGAGGATAACGTATCTTCACAGGAATTGCTGAAGAAGGCCGTCCATCAGCTGGGAGAGCAATGTCATGAAGTATTAATTGGATTCTATTATCATGGCATGTCTATGATTGAGATAAAAAACAGGTTTGATCTGGGAAGTGAGCAGGCAGCCAAAAATAAAAAGTACAGATGCATGCAGCAATTGATGAAGATCTGTCAGTCCATGGGAATAACTAAAGAAATAGTTTTTGGATAACGAGAATAACAATATTGACCTGATTGAGCGTTATGTCCTGGGGCAAATGCAAACAGCGGAGCTGGAGGAATTTGAGCAGCAACTGGCTAATACCCCGGAACTCGAAGAGGAAGTGAGGTTGTTTGAAGTGGCCCTACAAAGTATACAGCAACAGGGGTTAAAAAACAAACTGGCAGCCATTCACGAGGAGGTTGCAGATACTGGTAGAAGCAGCAGGATTTACTGGGTGGGTATTGCCGCTTCCGTTTCATTGATTGCCTTCATAGCCTATTTTCTGCTGTTTAATACACCTTCAGAAAAAGCACTGTTTGCGAAGAATTTCTCTCCTTACGAAAACATTGTCACTGCAAGAGGGAGTGGCCAATTGAATGCGGCCATGGTTTATTACTCCACAGGACAGTATGAAAAAGCCATCAATGAATTTGAATCTGTTCTGACGGATTCCGTTAATCATCAGGTATTGTTTTATAAAGGGATCAGTCACCTGGCCATTAACCAAGCAGACCAGGCTATCCCAATATTTAAATCCCTTGATGGGTCCACTTTTCATCAACAGGCCAGGTGGTATCTTGGGCTTGCTTATCTTGCCAGTGATCAAACTGCATTGGCCAGAGAAACTTTCATTGCCATCGGGCCGGAAGATTATCAATATAGCGCGGCACAATCCATTCTGAAACACTTTAATTAATCAGTAATATCATATTTCAAAAAAAGATGATATTTTTTTGATTACCTCATTTCAAACAACGGGACTAACCAGTAGTATCAGTAACAAATTGAAATACTGAAACTCAAATGTTTTATGTAACCGCGATTTTTGAAGTGCAATTCCCTGACTTTGGGCATTTTAACATGGCAGGATGGAATGGGATTGAGACAAGGTAAAGTCGGGTATTCTTGGATAAATTCCTGATTTTTTTCAAATTGCATGCGGAAATAATTGTTTGTCACCATTGAATACTATCTTAACCTACTGTTTGATCATCAACTATTGAAAAAACTATCTACTTTTCATCAAAGCAAGTGATTTGGTCAACTCATCTGGTTTCAGGATAATATTCTAAGACAACATCTAAGCATTTGAAAAAACGGCTTGTCCCGGAGGGGAGAGGTATGGAGATATTTATTAATCATAACTACAAATTAAAATGAAATTCGAGCAACTCATTTTAACCATCATTGGTGTCATTGTTTCATTGCAATTGTTTGCGCAGGATCCTGTTGGAATAGGTACCAGTAATCCGGCTTACCCATTGCATATTGTAGGGTACCCCAATACTGTATTTGTAAACAGGGGCTCAGGACATTCCCCATTAAAGTTGTATTCAACAGGAGATGGCACGCATAATAACGCACCAATTTCCATTTATACTTATGGGTCAGGAGGGACCCAGGATCTGAATTTCAGCATTCAGAATTGGAGTGGTAGTTACATTTTCAAGTATGGGGCAACTGGAGGATATTATGATGCAGTCAGAATTACTAAAGGTGGAGGAGGTGGAAATGGCCCCAATTCCGGTTATGGTGTGATTAATGTCTTGGGACTTAATCAAGCCAGTACAATCAGTTTATCGGGTAACGGAAATTCCTATTTGAATGGTGGTAAAGTGGGCATTGGTCACACGAGCCCTGATATGAAACTTGATGTTAGAACCGAGGATGCTTACATTTCCAGGTTTCATCACAATGGTAATTTAGCAATTCCTGGAGTAAGAATTGGGAGAACATCCTCCTCCAGCGACCTGGTTGTTTTATCATCTGGATTTGGAATTGGTGCTGCCACCGCAGGCTCTGGCCTCCCTATGAATTCGCAAAACGTAAATCACATCGATTTTTTTATCAGTAATAGTTCCGGGAACATAGGTGTTGGAACAGTTGATCCTGAAACAAAATTTCATGTTCAAAAAGAAAGTGCTGGGGTCAATTCGCAGTATGCTACCGCGATTATTGAGGCGATGGATAGTCATTTGGACATTATTTCCACTTCGGCTGGCACCTGGGGGTCTTCCATTAATCTGATTGAAGGTGGAGGATCAACAAATACGGATATTTGGTCAATTGCCAGACAGACCACCAATGGATCTGGTAGCTCTGACCTCTATTTTAATTTTGGGACAACCAATAATCATGTGAACACCCAAAAAGTAGTATTTACTTCAGAGGGGAGTCTATGTATAGGAACCAATAACAGTCATGGTTATAAGTTGGCCGTAAATGGCAGCTCAATCATGGAGGAAGTGAAAGTCAAACTAAAATCCACCTGGCCAGATTACGTCTTCACCCCATCCTACAACCTGCAAAGCCTGTCAGAAGTGGAAACCTTCATCAACGAAAACGGCCACCTGCCTAATATACCGTCTGCCGCAGAAGTAGAAGAAAATAACGGCATTGAGCTGGGAGAAATGAATGCAAAGTTATTGGAGAAGATCGAGGAGCTGACGTTGCACACTATCAATCAACAAAAGACTATTGACGCACTTTTAGAAAGAATCGAAAAATTAGAAAATCAATAAAGAATCATGAAAAATCTAAACTACATACTTCCTGTCATTTTTATTTCCTTAAACCTGTTCTCGGCTAACGTTTTAAGTCAGACTACTACGAATACATTTCCGGACAATGGTAATGTAGGAATAGGAGAAACTGATCCGGATGAGAAACTGGAAGTAATTGGAAACCTCAAGTTGGAGGGTGATTACTACAAATTCATTCAAAAGAGGTCAAATGTGTACATGGAGCATTTGATTACAGGGAACGGACAAGGCGGGGGATTGATGATCAATTCCAGTTATTCTGGTTCAGGAAACCCTCAAAATAATTCCACCTACGAGATAGGTCCTGGTAATTATGGAACACATGCGGGCTACCTTGATTTTGATGGAAACGCAAGAAGGTGGTCATTCAATGTCTCCGATGGTGCAGCTTCTCTTGGGCAGCCGGTAACATTCAAAGAACTGGCGTATTGGGATTCCAACAATGGCATTGCAATGAGTCCTTCTGGTAATGGACAGGATTTTTTCATGAATACAACAGGAGAAATAGGAGTAGGTACAAGTTCACCCCTTTCGACGTTCCATGTATACAATGGCTCGAACGGAAGTGGTTCACCGCACCAATTTTCAGGGATCACGCTGGAAGATTCCGATAACGCAATGATTTCGGTGTTGACTCCAAATAACAAAAATGGATACATAGGTTTTTCTGATAGTGATGACAATTACGTGGGTGGAATGGACTACTATCACAGCAGTGATAAGTTGATTTTGAGAGCCAATAATCACACCGTTGATATTGCTATTGCCAATGATGGATCAATTGGAATAGGCGAGCTTAATCCAGTTGGTGACCTGCAATTGGAAGGTGTAGGACAGCGCTTAATATTTTCAACAACTACAGCTCAACAAGAAGAATCTGCGAGGATCGAATTCTGGGAAAATCATGATGGGATTGAAAACAGTTCCAATGCACACTTCGCTATTCAATATGACGGATCTGGAGACCGATTAAGATTTAAAGGAAAGAAAAGTGCTGCAATGCCGGATTATGATATCTTAACAATGACCAGATCTGGAAATGTCGGGATAGGTGTAATTAACCCAGGTCAAAAACTGGCAGTAAATGGCAATATCAGGTCGAAAGAAATAAAAGTAGAGCTCAACAACTGGCCAGATTACGTCTTCGCCCCATCCTACAACCTGCAAAGCCTTTCAGAAGTTGAAACCTTCATCAACCAAAACGGCCACCTGCCTAATATACCGTCTGCCGCAGAGGTAGAAGAAAATAACGGCATTGAGCTGGGAGCTATGAATGCAAAGTTATTGGAGAAGATCGAGGAGCTGACGCTGCATTTGATTGAGAAGGACAAGCAGTTAAAGAAGCAGAATTGTAATATTGAAGAACTTAATTTCAGTAAACATAAACTGGAAGCTGATTTGGCGCAATTGGAAAAAAAGAACTCCGAGTTAGAGACTAAACTTCAAATGCTAATTTCCAATATCCAATCCCAGGAAGCTAAACTCAATCAGATAATAGACAAAAATAAGAACAGAAATCATCAAAAGAGTAAGAACAACCAAAATCAATAATCATGTATAGGATTTATAGTTTATTAGCAATTTGCTTGTGTGCGATACATGTAAAGGCGCAGGACAATCCTAATGCAGAATTGGAGGCATTTGTACCGCCAAGCGTAACTACACCTGAAGCTGCCACATTAGGAAAGTTTGGGGAAATTCCTGTCAGTTATTACACAGGAGTTCCTGACATTAGTATTCCATTGTATACAGTGCAAGTCAATGGTTTTGAATTGCCAATAGTGTTACGGTATCATTCATCGGGTGTTCAGGTGGCAGAAGAAGCAACATGGGTTGGGCTCGGTTGGGACCTATCAGTTGGAGGCAGTATTACTCACAACGCTGTTGGCGAGAATGATGATAGAGATCCGTTTCGTTACACTGATATCGCAATGGCAGATATAAATCTACCAGCTCCCCAAACTTTACCTTATCATCAATATTATAAAAGACGGGAAACACATTCAATGCCTCCTTCCAGATGTCCTATGGCCGATCCGGCTGATCCCAATTTGACGGACCGAAGGTGGATGTTTGATCAAGCAATGAATTTGGGGCATGGACAACCAGATAACTTCACAGTTAATATTCCCGGGGCTTCCGGAAAGTTTATACTAGAAAGGATCACTTTAACACCGAAACTGGTAGGCTCAGTAAGTCAACATATAGAAATTACTGGAAGCCAAAGCACTTCATGGAAGGTGAGAGATATGAATGGAGTAGAATACTACTTTGATGCAGATGATGAGGAATATATTCACCAGAATCCAGGCAGATTATATGCTGTTGATCCGGAAACCACTATCTCAAAGTTGAGTAAAATCCGTCTACAAGACTTAAGCAGCGAAATTTTATTCGATTATGAAGATGGATATTTTGAAATCGATTATGGACATTCGAAATACATCACTTTCAGTAACGAAGACCCACGTACCGAGCAAACAATGGCCACCTGGTCCAAGCAGCATGTGAAATACCTCAGCGAAATCAATACCGATCATGAAAGAATAGTTTTTGAGCTGAGCAGTAACAAGGCAGATCGAAAAGATCTTAAAGGAAACATTTTAAATAACGAGTATACAGCAAAAAGGCTAAATGCCATTCATATTTACAATAAAATCAATAACAAACTCATCAAATCTTTTGAATTTGGCTATGGTTATTTTGATTCAGGAAATACTAGTAAGGCTGATCACAAGAGGTACCGGTTGAAACTTAACTCAGTTAAGGAAATAGGATATAGCGACTCAGAAGTCAGGGATGAATCGAAACCGGCATACAAATTCACCTACAATAATCAGCAATTACCAGATAAAGATTCTTATGCTGTTGATCATTGGGGCTATTACAATGGTAGATCAAATACTTCTTTACTGCCCAATGTTAAAGAGGAAATCTTCACTGGTACAACTCATGTTGATTTACAGGAACTTCCAATTCCAATTATTCAATTTGTATTGGAGGAAGGGGATGCCAATAGAGGAATGGACCCTTTGAAAGCAAAAGCTGGAATTCTTACAGAAATAAAATACCCTACTGGAGGTAGCTCGGCTTTTGAGTATGAAGCCAATACTTTCACCAATTATTTGGTTTTTGATGCCTCAGAAATTTCAACAGGATCGGGCTGGTTTGATAACACAAACCTGCATGATAATAATAAATCATTTGATGTTTTAACCGCCACTATTCATCCGGACGAAGACGGTTCAATTGGCTTATATGATCTTTCCTATGGATTTTCTAAGCAAGCCTCTGTAGATCCAAGTACTTTCAATGACGCCTGGGTAAAGGTTGAAAGAGTTTCTGCTAACGGTGTAATTACGGAACTTGAAAAGTGGGTAATTACCGATATGGAATATTTTAGAGACAACCATATTTTTGAAGTGGAAGACCAATATATCTGGCTAAGTGGGAGCGCAGATGACGAATACAGAATTACGGTTCATTTACCTGATATTGATGACCTTATTACCCCGGATTATCAACCACTGGGGACAGTTTGGTGTAATTTTAAAGCCATAAATTATCAGGAATCAAAAACGGAGAGTATTGGTGGGGGACTCAGAATAGCTTCCATAACCAATAAAGACGCGGATCTCTCATTTATCAGCAAGGAAACCTACAGTTATACTGATGAGAATGGATTGTCTACGGGAAAGCTAATGTCTCCCATTAATTACATTGGATTTGATAATGATTATTTACATGTATTCAAAGGCAGTAATCAGATCGTATACAACAGGGATGGATACAAAGCTGGGTTCGGGACCACCTCTTATATGCCGATATCAAACCATGCTCAAGGAAGTGTTGTGGGGTATGATCGTGTTGAAGTTATAAAGACAGATCAATCTGGAAGTGCCAGTGTGGGTAAGCAGGTATACTACTACAGAAATACGCCTCCCATCTACAGCGGACTGACATCAATGGTAGGAATCCCGCATATACCATACGACGATAATGGCCTACTGGACTCTTTGGTATTCTATGAGACCAGTACTCCCGGTAATTTCAACCGGGTTAGAAAAATTTTGCATACCTACAGCTCCGCAAATGACTCTAAATCCTATGGGGTTATTGTGGAGGATGCTTCTGTGCTTAACCAGCTAGAGTGTGATGATCTGGTAAGATACCCCTTGGTTCCGGAAAGATTTTGGATTCATTATTACCCAATACAGTCCTGGTACTACAGGACAGAAGGTACCACAGAAATAAATTATAGCAGCAGCGAAGATTTTACTACAATCACTACTTACGCCTATAATAATCTAGGTCAGACTACACAAAAAAGTACTACTGATAGTTTTGATGACTTCATTGATCAATACTTCATTCACCCAAGCGACGAGCCTGATGTTTATTCGGATATGGTGAGCAGGCATCTATTAAATCCTGTGGTTGAAAGTTATACTGAAAGAAAAGGTTCTGAAACGACCCGTTCAAAGTTTGTTTACTCCAGTGAGGATGTAGATGCCAACAGTATAAGGCTGGTAAAGATTGAACGGTCTAACAAAGGACAACCATTTTACGATGTTGTTTCAGATATCAACTACGATATAAGCGATAATGTCAAGCAGGTAGAACAGGATGGAGTAATCACTACATATTTATGGGGTTACAATTACAGGTACATTGTATTTAAGGCTGTTGGGGTGACATTTGATGAGCTTGTTGATCATTCATCAATTGGGAGTTATTCGGCTCTGCAAACAAAGACAGACGCTCAGTTAGAATCCATTGGCAACCAGTTGCGCTCAGCATTTCAACAAGCACTGATTACCACCTATAAGTACAAACCAGGAATTGGACCATATGAAGTAATTGATGAGAAGGGATTGAAAACATTTTTCAAGTATGATGAATTTGGAAGGTTAAAGCAAGTGAAAGATCAGGAAGAAAATACCTTGCAGGAGGTGAAATATAACTACGGTTCTAACTAATCTGTCAACGATCATGAAAAGAAATTTTTTAATTGCAATATCCATGATGTGGTCCATTGCTACATGGAGCCAAACATCTGATGAAAACTACATTATGTCTATGACTGCAAGAGAACCTATTAGCGGTTCCCTTGAAACACAAAAAGATGATGAAACAAAAGTATCCACTGAGATAAGCTATTTTGATGGGCTTGGAAGGCCAATCCAAATAATTAAAAAAGAGGCCTCTACAAACAGTTTGGATTTGGTTACCCCCATCTCATATGACCAGTACGGAAGACAGGTCAGGAACTATTTGGAATACGAAAGTGATCAGAAAACTGGAAATATCATTGTTCCAGGCACAGCGTTAAAAGATCAGGCTACATTTTATAAAGCAAAGTTTGGTGATGACGATGGGAAATATGCTTTCTCAGAAGTATTATTGGAGAGTTCCGGTCTGGGAAGAGTATTAAAGCAAGCCGCCCCTGGGGAAATATGGAAAATCGATGGAAGCCACACGGTAGAAATGAAGTACCGCTCCAATACCAGTGATGATGCCATTAAGCCACTACGTGTAACCATAGGAAATACTATTGATTTTGAAGCCAATAATTTTTCTGCTGGGCAACTTTGGGTGAATGTGACCGAAGATGAAAATGAAGGAAGTTCTGAGGGAGTGACCATGGAGTTCCTCGATAAACAGGGGAAGGTAGTTGCAAAAAAAGTTCAGGCCACATCCACCACTTACTATACCACTTACTATATCTATGATCACCAGGAAAATCTCAGATATGTGATTCAGCCTGCTGGAGTTGCAGAGATCATCAGTCAAAATGACTGGAGTTTGGTAAATAATGAAGCGTTTCAAAAAAAGTGGATGTTTTGCTACCAATATGATAATAGAAACAGATTGATAGCTAAGCGCATTCCTGGGGCTGACTGGGTGTATATGATTTATGACCAAAGGAACAGATTGGTACTTACCCAATCAGGAAACGACAGGCCTCTGGACGTCAATGGCAACATTACAATTGATGGCTACAAAAACACCTCATACAACATCATTAATGGATCGGTGACACTTAAACCAGGATTTGTTTTTCAAGCGAGCACAGGTAAGGAATTTCTGGTTAGCACCTTGGGGACGGTAAATGAAAAATGGATTTTTACGAAATATGATGCTTTAAACCGACCCGTGATGACTGGTCAATACAGGACCAACAAAAGCAGACAGGAACTTGTAGCGGATGTTGATGGGCTAACGGATTTCTCCACAGAATATACCGGTTCAGGTCCATTATTTGGGTATGACAACTCTGGGTTTCCAACTCAGGTGTCAATATCGGATTTATTAACAGTCACTTACTACGACAATTATGACTTCAAATCCGATCAGGGATGGTCAGCTGATTTTAATTACACGCATATCGACCTGGAAACCTCACTAAAAGGACAAACTACAGGAGCCATGGCCAGGATTTTGGCCAGTGATCAGTGGTTGAAATCCATTTCTTACTATGACAGCCGGTATAGAGTAATCGCTGCGATCACCGAAAACCATAAGGGTGGTGTAGACAAAGTAGAAACCACCTATCGCAACAAGGTACACGCCAGGGTAGAGCAGACAGTGACTACCCACAATGTCTCCGGAGGATCAGACCTGGTGGTTACTGAGACCTTTGATTATGACCACATGGACCGGCTGAAGGAGGCCACTCATCAGATCGGAAATGGCACAACAGTAAGGTTAAGTGCTTCCGAGTATAATGAGTTGGGAGAAGCCATTCAAAAGAAAGTGGGGTCGCACAATGGAGGGTCTACGTTTGCTCAGACGATTGATTATGCCTACAACATCAGAGGTTGGCTCACTACAATCAATGGGGGTACCAGTCTTTCAGGTAATGATAAGTTTGGCATGGCCCTGAAGTATGATGATGCTTCCTCAGGATTTGAGCAATACAATGGCAACATTGGGGAGATCCAGTGGAAGACCCTTGGTGGGGGAAGCCTTAACCAGGGCGTTCAAACGTACACCTACAGCTATGACCGGCTCAACAGATTGAAGAAGGCCAACTACAATAGCACAGGAGCGGTAAATCATTTTACAGTCGGCGGTGACGACAATGGCCAGATCAGGTATGACCACAATGGTAATATATTGAACCTGAACAGGAACTTCAATGGTTCCATGGTGGACAACTTGTCGTACACCTATATTAATGGTAACCAATTGGCAGAAGTTTCCGACCTGGGTACAACAGCGCTCTTTGAGGATAAAAACCCAGCCAATGGCGCAGCAGACTATAGTTATGATGCCAATGGCAACATGATCTCGGATTATAACAAAGACATCACTCAGATCCACTACAACCACCTCAATCTTCCCGAAATGGTGGTGATGGATGATGGAGACTATGTAAAATACACCTACGATGCAGCGGGCATCAAGCTACAGAAAGAAGCCAGACAAGGTGCAAATGTGACGGTGACTGATTATATTTCAGGTAAGCATTACGTCAATGGTACCCTATCCTTTCTGCAACATGCCGAAGGAAGAGCCCGATACGATGCAAGTTCTTTTCATTATGAATATAACCTGA
This sequence comes from Cyclobacteriaceae bacterium, assembly GCA_965243755.1. Classification (GTDB taxonomy): domain Bacteria; phylum Bacteroidota; class Bacteroidia; order Cytophagales; family Cyclobacteriaceae; genus JANSWY01. The sequence goes on along the minus strand of CBDEVW010000003.1, from coordinate 1,353,852 downwards.
CGGATCACTTAGGTAATGTGAGGGTGAGTGTAGATGAGAGTGGCAATGTGGTGCAGCGGGATGATTATTATCCTTTTGGGTTGAGTTTTAACTCGTATGCTTCAGGTACTAAGAACAACTATCTATACAACGGAAAAGAGGAACAAGAGGAATGGGGTGTCATCGATTATGGGGCAAGGATGTATCAGCCAGATTTAGGGAGGTGGTTTAACATCGATCCTATGTCTGAGAAATTTGCAAGCTGGAGTGTATATCATTATGGTTATAATAGGCCTATTTCGGTGATCGACCCTAATGGCATGGAGAATATTGCCGTTGTTGGAGCTCAGAATGATGAACGTGAAGGCAATAAATTGATGTTTGTGAATCAGGCATTAAGATCAATGAGAAGGTGGTCAAAGAATGAATCGGAAGAATCAAGAACAATGGTCGTTTTTAAAGGAGATTATACTGAAAAGCAGATGAGTAAAATAGGTGCTTCGGTAGAAAAGTTTGGGGGCAAGCTTGTGGTTGTAAACTCCGCTGAAGAACTTATAAACTATACCAACTCAGGTGATGTAGGAAATTCTGAGGTGTCTGAAGCAAGGCTGGGTGATCAAGTAACAGACATGGATATTTATTCTCATGGCGTCACAGGTTCAATAGAATTTGGTTATGGTACAGAGAATGCAGGTTCATACAGGTTGGATGAATCTAACGTAGGGGGTTTCAAGTCTGGTGCTTTTGGAAGTGATGCCGTGGTTACCTCATATGCGTGTAGGACAGGTTTAGGGAATACTAATATTAACTTTTTTATGGCTCCTTTTGAATCAATGAATGTAGAAGGTAGCCTAGCACAGCAGATGGCGAATAGTACAGGGGCAACAGTTAGAGCTTATGCACAGCGCACTTCATATGCTGGAACTCTTGGAAATGCTGCTGATAGGAGAATCCCCACACTCTATCCGGTTCCTCAGACTACGATTGTTGATGGTGCAGCTTTTACTCCAAACGGAGCTAATAGGCCTGTTGGACCAGGAGGATCTCCTTTGGGGGTTGATCCAAGACTTTTGATTTTTAGACCTAGGAAATAGTGAAAAATGTGATTCATCTACTCGTTGTGCTAATTATAGCTTCTTGTTCATGTAACAATGGATTTGAGAATGTCTATAAGTATGACTTTAATAAGTTCATAAACCTCAAATCATCGGAGAATGCATGTGGGGAAATGAAAATAGAGCCTAAAACCTTCTATTTTGACTCAGAACTAACCAGAAAGTTTAGAGGAATGGAGCTAAAGATTGAAGTTCAAGGGAGGTACTACGAGGCGATTTTTGGTTCGCATGTTGTAATTAAAGATTTTACCTATTGCAATGAAAATGAACTTTTAAAAATTGGTTCGATTAATTTTCATGTAGGAGATAAAAATAATGAGACTGCATATTTACTTAGTAGAAAACAATCTTATGATCTAAGTTCGTTTGATGAAGCCGACATAGGCATTTGTTGTTCAGATTGTAAGTCTTCATCTTATGAAATTGATTTGCGTTAAGAAATATCCATTTCTGGCCGCCAGTTTAGCGAAGTGTAACTGGTGCCCACAAATCAAATAAAAAATGTAACCGAAGAAGTTTGCAACTTCGGCTCATCAGAGGACCTGTTGTTAATAAATGACAGGTCTTTTTTTATAGAGACAGGATTGTATATAAATATAGTTCGGCAAGAGGCTATGGCGGAATGAAAGGTTTGATCGATGTAGTGATGATCAATTAGTTTTGCTGTTAGTTTGCGAGAGCACGCGTCTCTGCCTCGCTCAGACGCGCGCTAGCTGGGGGAACCCCTTACCAAACCTATGAAAGGACTCATGAAAATGGAGATGTGAATCAGGTTACAACCTATGATGAAAATGGTGATAGACACAAACAATACGATTTGAATGATAGTAGAGGAAGGCCAGCCCATGAATATACCTTTACGTATGACAAAGAAAACCCCAGACCTCATGGAAAGAGATCAAAGGATCATAAGGATATAAATGAAAATTAAATAATGGAAGTAATCTATGATCAAACTAGTTTAGATCAATTATTAAATTTAATTGACGATGATGATACTTTTATAAGAGAGTCTCATTTTAAATCTTACTCTTACAGTGAAAAAAATTCGATAGTGGCACCTGGAGCTTTTGGTGATCTTAGAGTCTTTTTGATATGCAATACAAGTGAATTATTTGGGGTCGACCTGTTGTTCACAAGTGTTTCTGAATATATGATGAGTTTTGAGTACGACATTCAACCAAAGGGATATCTAAAGAGTAGTGGGGTTGATTTTTTTTTCCACGGAAGTTTAGGTAGAGTTGTATGCAAGTCAATTTCATTCAAAGTGCTTACTGAAGAAATTCACGGTGATGTTTTATTGTACAATTGAATAGGGCTTGGACTGTTGCTGGTTTCCCCACTATCGCAGGTTGTCCTCAACCTGTGATTGTAATGAAACTGAGGACTCCAGTCTGTATATTTTAAGGGAATGAAAAATTATAAAGAGAACCTGCTTCAGCGATGGAGCGGGTTTTGTTTTTATAATGTCTTTAGCTTTGCAGCTTTAATCCTGAACCTGGAGCCGCTAGAGGAAGTGTTATAAAAGAAGAAGTTAAGAATGAATAATAAAGAAAATTTGAAATAGGTAGTTAGTTTAGTTCTGATTTTTATCGGACTAAACTTTCTTTTAAATGAGATACTTGATTTTGGTCTTTTAAAACTTTTTTTGAAAAGGGCTACAGATATGCCGATCAAGCTGAAGTAGATCCTAATACCGGAGAAGTTTTCGTTATCATCAAGTTGTGAAACAAAATCAAAATGGTACACCTGTGAGTAGAGAACGGAGAGCGAAAGAGGACATTGAGAATGCGACCAATAAACCTGTACAATTTCATCCTTACAATAATAGTGACCAAAATAATGAATAGTAAACAAGTTAATTTTTATGCTTTAAATGATGAATTAATTGAATTTTTTCAGAATGTCGATGTTATAATTATTGGCCTTCCAATTTTTGATAAGCAAATAAAAACTCTGAATTCTTTAGAAGAGGCTATTTCACTGAATTTTAAATGGCCGCTACAATATCGACTAACAAATCGAGAGTTCTTGGATGGAATAGTTTTAAAATTTGTTGAAAAACAGGAGTATTATTTGATTGATAGTCTGAGGTCTCCAGTTGTGGATATTTCATTATGTTACAATAACTTAGAAACGAATAGAATTAGAAGAGGGAGGATGTGTTTTCAAACTGGTTACTACAAGGAGGATGGTGCTTGGCAAAAAAAGGAAAAAGAGTTTCTAGATTGGGCAGAACAACTTTTGAAATCTTTTACCAAAAGGATAAAGTTGAAAAAGGATAAGTATAATGACATTATATCGGCTGGAGTTGACAACTTAGTTAGTGCCAATTCGATAAGCTTGATATCAAATTAAACTGTGCAATTTAGTCCCCCAACTGGGATTAGATTACTACTAACACTCCCTTTAACTAGCCGTAGTCTATAAAAATAATCCAGGTGTAGCATTCGCTACACCTTTTTATTTCTTGGTGCTTTCTCAGCACTTTTACCCGCAACTGGTGCCCCTTTCTGGCGCCAGGTGTGCCGAGAAGTGAAAGCTCGGAGTATAGTTCTTTCACATGCTGTATATAAGGCGGACGGCCAGTCATGGTGGTAGGCCCACTATAGGCGACTTGCAGGAGTAGCCTGCAAACTACTTGCGGTGCTGGGAGAGTAATTTTCTGGAATTGAGCGGTCAAGGAAAAGGTGTCATTTAGGCATCCAACTCTGGCATAAGTTTGTAACTTGCCCTTGAATTGGGTGGATCTTCCAGACAAGTAATTGATGTTAGAGACTAATAAACATAGGGTAGTTTTAAAATTACATTTCGTTTTTCTAATAATTTTTTTGTATTCCATGTTTCGAATGGTATTCTCTGATCAATTATCTGATTTTCAATTGGTTGTATTACATAGTATTTTTTATTCATATACAATATGGTTTCTAGTTGCTTCGGTGATAATTTATACATCTAATCGAAAGCAAATGATTGAAACAAAGGATTGGATATCCATTATATGTGATCATTCCATCGGCGATAACTATTATTTTGATGGAAATATATTTTTTTAAGCCGTCACCGTAACTGGTGCCCACAAATCAAATAAAAAAAGTAACCGAAGAAGTTTGCAACTTCGGCTCATCAAAGGACCTGTTATTAATAAATGACAGGTCTTTTTTTCTAGAAAAAGGATTGTTTAGATGTAGCCACAAACTGGCCATATTTCTTAAAAACAATAAAAAAATTATAGAATATTCCGATGAACTGATTACCTGATAATAATTTGAAGAACTAAGTAGGTGTAGTCAATAATGCGGATTTAATCATTGGTTATCATTTACATTGTTCAACTTAAAACACAGGGAATTATGCAAACAACTCTATCACTGCTTAACAAACGATCAAAATGTAGTGCAATGCTGGCATTACTCTTCATGGGCTCTTTCATCACCTCTTGTATGAAAGAAGAGATGGTGCCAGAAATCCCATCTGAGATATCTCAGGAAGTCCGGGATTATTTCCACAACAAAGGATTTGATGGGGAAAATATCACAAAGGATGATCAGTACTACAGGGTAGAAGGAGATATTCTCTTCTCCGTTGATCGGGTTCATCAGCAACTGCAACGCCACGAAAACAACGGACCTACAACCGAACAGTACTACCTGGCAGAAAGTGTGATCAATACACAAATCAATGCTGATATCAAGATTGCCCTAAGCCCGTTTCTTGTCGATTTTCGGGACGAGTATCTGGCAGCCATCAATCAATGGAACAGTATCCCTAATTTTAAGATTACACTCATCGATGTGTCTGCTACCGGGAATTACGACATTCTCGTGGAGGATGGCGCAACAAGTTCCTGTGGGGAATCGGAGTTCCCGAGTAATGGTGCCCCGGGTAGTGTAATCAAAATCAACAAAGCTAATATGTCTCAAGACAATTACAGTGATCAAGACAGGGAAGGGACCATAGCACACGAGATAGGTCACGCCCTGGGTTTTATGCATGCCAATGTTCACGATTCTCAATTTGGGTCGGTTCCGGTCCCTGGCGTAGAAGAGAAGGATTATAATTCCCTGATGGTCATGGGCCGATGTGCTACCAATATAACAAAATTGAATGAGTGGGATAAGCTGGCAGCACAGTCCGTATATCCTGAGTCGTCATGCTACTATTCCGAATGGAAAATGGATTACATTGACTATGGATCTTATGTACTTTATAGCGTACGTGAAATCAACGATTACTTCAACAATATCAAAGCCAATCAGCCGGTATTGAATGTTTACAGCTTGCGCAGCACGGTGAAGGTGACCAAACAATCAGCCAACAACGAAAGAACACCCGATGAAATCTACTATGTCTATGCCGGCAAAAGCATCGATATACCAATGGGTAGCAGTGGCAACTGTGCCACCAATCCAAACATTTCTACCCGGCTTATTTTTGAAAAACTGGGTAATCCTGGCGTCTTTAATCAACTGACTGTGAAATTGAAAGCTGTCAGCAGCGGACATATAATTGATCCTTCTGAGCACAAAAAGTGGCACTAAAAAACAGGATACAGATGATTACCTTTCTTGATTTGTGGGACTAACTATATATAAATTAAAGAATGTAGGATCAAAGAAATCAATCCTCGACTACTTGTCTTTTAAACCCGATTTAATTCGGGACTAAACTATCTCAAAACTGAAAAGGGTCAACATCGGGCCCTTTTTTTTATCGTGTAGGCATCAAAAAAAGAAAACTGGCATTGACTTGGGAGGTCAACTGCCAGTTTTAAAACGGGAACTAAAACTATCTCGCAACGAATATAGTAGCTGCGAAATAAACCCTATTATCCAATGATAATACCTGAGGCTCAAACTGGATATTTTTTTGAAAAAAAATGAATTTTTTTAAGATCGGACATAGAAATCATGGAGAAAACCAATGATGATACTTCATCTGTCCATATCAACGGTGATCAATTGTAGAGCCTACAGTAAACATCCCTAAGCTGATTTTCATTGCGCAATTTACATGCCTCGAGATCCTTTTATCTTAAGACCTACTTTATAAAATACCGGATTATAGGTATTGAGTTTTCTTCCTATTAGCGCTAATATGCAACATCGACCTATGGTTGATTCAATATTCATTTCACAATAAACTATTTCGCTTTAGATGAAAATTTCAAGTATAAAGACAGCAATCCTTTTGGGTGTGCTTACAGGATGGATCTTTTACATGATAATGGTTTCCATTAGTCAGGGCATACTGGAATCAAAGATCAAGTCGGTTAAAATATTCGACAAACTGTTTAACAATGACCCGGCACTTTTTGCCGCGGTAAAGCATTCCATTGAATCTGGTACTTACTCAGAAGTAAAGCATGAAAAATATGGAAGTACCAATTACAACATCATGACCTGGAGAATTGCCCAGAATCTTGAAATAATAAGTCAGGATGATCGGCCTGATCAGTTAAGTGATTTCATTAACCATTCCTTAGGGAGTATTGTAGAAAATAAAAGTATCAATGAAGTAAGAGAGTTGACAGGCTTGCAGTTGGTGTATGAAATATTAAGCAGAACGGGCAAAAAGCATCAGCAGGACTCAGTCAATCTGGAAGTGACGGTGGATTATTTAGCTGCTTGCATGGCAGGCACGCCAATGGCATTAAGAGAGTACGTGTATCACATTCAGTTCAATGGGAATTTGGGGGTGTTTTTCTCAAAATTATGGGCCTACCTTATTCCTCCCGAAATTTCTTCCGGCACCTGGTCTGAAACAACAATGAATGAAATTACCAGCCTTGCCTACAAACATATTGGGGTGGCTGATGAATTTCAAAACATCGATGTGAGGGATGGTAAGCTGGAAAGAATTGTGGCCTACCAGCAATACAATGATCTGATCCTGAAATTACTGATTATGGTCTACAATGATGAAGCCGTTGTAGGGGCCAGGGATCGATTGATGGTATTCAAAGGGTTGGTACAGTGCCTGATTTTGATGACATTTTTTGTCACACTGTTTGTAGTGCTGTTTCTAAATATTACAGACAAGAAAGTAGCCCGTGCCCTGGACCTGCTTAAAACGATGCTACCTACTTTAGGGTTTATTGGAACCATTCTGGGTTTAATGAGAAGTCTGGGGGATGCTTACAAGATTCCTATAGCCTCAGGAAATGCCAACACCTCCCTTGCCATTTCAGAAATCACAAGTTCCCTGAGTATCGCTTTTACCACAACGCTACTGGCATTTGTTTTACTAATTATTATTGATATCGTGCGGGTATACAAATTGAAAAATCAGGTGTAATGGCTGTGAATGATGAGAACATAGACCTTGGGTTCAGGGATCTCCTCTTTAATAGTGGTGTGGCATGCATGCTGTTATTCATAATTTTCAGTATCAGGATGGGAAAAGATATCATCGAAGTGGATAATCAAAATCCCATCAGCAACAAAAACTTCAAATTCACAGATGCAAGGTCGCTGATTGTAACGGACATCATCAAATCCGGAAAATACAAATCAATAATCTCTGTAGAGCTGGAGGGTGTTACGAAAGATCAATATACCATTGCTCTTGATAGAAAAATTGGTAATTGGTCAATAGCAGACAACCGGGAACAATACATCGCCTATAACCCACAAAAAAATACACTTACCTATTACATGATTCTGGGTGCTGTCCCAACATCTACAATTTCACTGAAAATCGATGCACAAAACCAGTTGACAGGATCATACATGGTTACCGCAAAAATTATCGATGGCAAAAGTGTAATGGAAAGTGATGGCGAGAATGGCCTGATGATGCGATCCTGGAACCCGGTTTCATTTGGAGAGGAGCGAGAAATTCTTTTCCGGCCGGGTGCTATTGGATACGGACAAAAACTTGATGAACTGGCATTTCTACTATTTGATTTAAGATGACGAAGGAGAAAACAAAATCGATCATAAGCATTGGATTCATAGACCTGTTGACGGGGTTTTTATGTTCCACTGCTGCTTTGATGATAATCATAAAATATGGAGCGGAACAGGCCGGCGATATCGCTGGTGGTCCAAAGGACTATATCCTGTATACTGGCTCAGTGGAATTTTCAAATCCGCAATTCAATATTTATGATATTGAAAATTCGATGATTCAACTACTGGTGAAAAAACCAGATGGCAGCTGGATAGCGTCTGAAATCAACGAGGAAGGGATGATCCTGAATGAAGATGGTTTTGTCACATTCAATGATCCGGCATTTTACGGCATGGGACCTTCCCTAAAAATTGATGAGAATGGACGGAAATTATACTATCACATCTACGGGATTGCCGAAATTAAACCAAAACAGCACTGGCAAATTGGAATGAGGTATTTCTCCAACAGGCACCTGGATAAACAATTGAGAAACATTGACCCCACACAGCTCAATAATCTACTATCAGCCCAATTAAAGGTCACTCATCAAATCCACCACATTGCCCAGAAAGATACTGTCAGTGAATCGAAAACTGAGTTGCTGAGCATGGGATGGGACAGTTTTATATCAGTGGAAATTCAAGATCAATGAAAAAAATCAGGTTTCAATCTTTCGTTTTTTTGTTGCTGCTAATCCCTGGTCAGATTAGTCTGCTTGATTCCGATGCAGGAACAATCGTATCACGTGACACTACTTATGAGGATTTTCAAAACATGTTTCAACTGGCACATCAAATCCTGTATTACCAGGCGGACCTGGAAGGTTATATCAATTCTACGAGCAACAATAGAGTAAAAAAATATTTATCGTCTATCGATAGCCTCCAGCGATTATCCCGGGCTGCCGGGGATCAATCAGAATGGCTGGCAAAAGGGGTTTTGTTGAATTTTAAATCCCAGGTAGACCCACTGGTGAAATCTAAACTGAGCAACCTTGAAAGTAATCCCCTGTTTCAGGTACTGTACGCCGAAGTTTTTCCTTTGATCAAAGCGCACCAAAAAGACTTTCTGCAGGAACTGGAAAATGGTACCGTAAGATTCATCAAATACCTGCCACAGCGATACCAGCAGGAATATGAGAACGACTTGAAAGTACTGGCTTCAAATGCAAAGAAAAAGGCTATTGGGGGTACTTACAACAGACTGATAGCGGTACTAAAGCAACTAAGGCCCATGTACAAATACCTCCTGGAGGACTCTGCCCTTACCATTGGTGATATTACGGAGGCCTACATTAAAGTGAAGTCACAGGAATATCTGATTGAGCTCCTATATTATTTTTTGAGACAACCTGATAGCAGAAAAATGTTAGGCTTCACAAACAGAGATATCGAAACCATCTACCTGAGACTTCAGGATTATATGAAATACAGTGTAGCCTCTGCAGAAATGCTGAGGAGCAGTGCAGGCCAAAAGGAGAAATTGGAAAAGTACCTTAATAAGTACAATGCAGAATACTTCAGGTTGAGGGAGGTTGTTATTAGAGAAATCAGCACTTTAATTGATGAAATCTTTGAGATAGTGGCTACCGAAAGTGTCAGTAGCGTGGAAGATTACATTACAAATCACCCGGTCGTTGAGCAGTATTCAAGAAAAATCAACGAATATTTTGCTGACCGGGAATCAGACACGGAATACATAGACATCAAAACTGCAAGGGATTCAAAGCACTGGGTCCGTCTGAAGTTACCTTCCGGGACAGCACAGGCGTTGGAAAGTAAGAGCGGTAGGCTGGAGAATCTTACCGGAGAATTGTACCTGGTATATCGACCCAAAATGAAAGATGATGACATTATTTTTCATGGTAAAAAATTATTTAAAAAAGACTCGTTGAGTGCTTCAGAGCTGCAAAAGGCACTGGAATCAGTCAGGAATGTGCATGTAGAAATCCCACTTGGGTTAAAAATCTATGATCTGATTGTAAGCACAAAGGATATTCAAAATACATATTCCGCCACATTACATTCAACCAATACGGATGTACCCAAAGTATCCGTTACTTTCAAAGCAGCCGGGATCTGGACCAACTTTAAATATATCGAGGAGAAAAATGCCCTTGTTGTTGAGCAGTTACAGCTGCCTCTGGCTTTGGGATTGCACATTGATAGAATTGAAATAAACCCTCAGACCTGGGACCCCAAGATAGTATTTGACTGGCAGCCAAAAGGGTTTCTTTCTGATGCACTGAGTCACTATCACAATCAAATATCAATACAGCTTTCTAAAGTGGAGCAAGATGGAAAGGATTTTAAAGACGCCATTGGCAAGCAAATCAAGACCGCCCTTGCACGGCAACTTAAAACACAGCTTGAAAACAGAAGAGAGGCGCTCCAGGAAATCTTATTCGCCGAGGAAGTGAAGATTGGCAATATAGACTTTGGGACCGATACCATGAGGAATAATGCAGGGGTAGTTGTTGATGTTGTTAAAAATGATTTGTTGGAAGGAAGAATCTCCGTTAAACCAAAAGGACTTTCATTTTTATTTGAAGATGAAAAGACACCATTTATTCCACTGGATTTTCGATTGTATATGAGGGAGGGCTATCCCAGGTTTGAAGTGTCGAAACCCGGTATTCCAGTCACCTATTATTTTGAAGAACAAGTTAAAAAGAAACTCCAGGAAACTGTTGAGTCACTTCAACTGCCGGTTTTGGAAAATGCTGAAGCACTTAAGAGAGTAGTGACAAACGTATATGAAGAATTTGGCATTTCCGATCTTCAAATAGACATCCATGAAAGAAATGCCTGTGCAAACATTACATTACGGGCCCTGGACAATGCCACCGCACCTATATGTTTCAATTTCAATACTAACAAATTTTCTTATTCAGCGTTTGAACTGCTACTTAAACAAAAAATAAAGGCCTATATCAGGAATAATATTACTGGATTTTTCGAAGACCAGTTTAAGCAGGTCACCATTGCAACAGTAGAAAACCTTTGCGACAATGTACCTGAGCAATTTGAACTTTTCACCCTCCAGTTTGTGAAAAAGAAGGTAGAGGGATGTGAAGTTACAGCCAGTTTGCTAGATGGATTATCTGAAGTGACAGTAAAGTTTTCTGCCAACGGCATTGAGCTCAAGGCATTTGATCCCACAGCAGAATTAAAACAAAGGATCATAGCAAATTTTTCTGATGTCATTGCTCAATACGATGGGTTGGTGACCATGCAGTCTCCGCGGTTCAATGGTGGTCAATTCAAAGTGGATCTGGTAACCAATATTTCAAAATCACCTGAATTCGCATTTTTGGATGTGGGAACCACCGTTATTGGTACAGTCTCAATTGGAGCCGATGGAAGTGTGACTTTCCAGGGAGCGAATCTTGGTGATACCATAGACCTGGTTAAGGGTAAAATAATTGCCGAATTGGATAAAACGATAAGCGCTTCTCTCAAAAATGCCTTGCCTCCAAAAATTGATTTTGGTGGCCAAGCGCTGATAAGGATAAAAGATGTGGTATCAGATCTCGCCAATAACAAAGTTGATATTAGAGGAGAAGTGGTTTTTGAAAGCCTGAATGGATTGAAGCTGGACGGGATCATTTTGCGGATAGATCCAAAAAAGCTCTCCGTAAAACTGATTGTAGAAGGAGCCGATGACGCGTTAAATTCACTGGTTGCAGGACTGGCCAACAACTTCATGTCGTCTATTCTTGAAGCCAGTTGTGAGGGTGATATCGGTATTTGTGATACGTATTTTGATCCTAAATCATTGACACTGACTGGTGTGATAAAAATCAATATCACTGATGTGATCACTTTTCCTGGTATTGAATTCACGCTGACCCCCAAAAAATTCACCTATACTTTTGCTCCACAAATCACCCTATATGGCTCCTATCCCGTGGGCCCGGGAGTAGTGGCCATTGATCCCACCTTAAGGTTTGATTTCAAAGAAAACAAAGTTTATGGCACCACCACGGTAACATTGGGGGCAACAGAAGAGGCGAGAGCCACTGCAAGAGTAGCTAAAATCAGTACCAAATTGACCATCGATATTGCCAGTTTCAAAAGGATAGATTACAAAGGAACGTTTTTAGTTGTCAGTGTAATCCCATTGTATTACGGCAAAGGGTACATCGACCTGGAAACTGCCTCATTTGGTATGAGCGAGGGAACTTCCGAGCTGCTAAGTAAAGTAATTCACTATGAACGCAGGATGGATTTCTATGGGAAGCATCCCGATTTTAAGGAGCGTAGTATGAAGGGAAGCGCTGAACTAAAACTACTTGGAATGGGTGCTGAGCTGAGATTGGAAGGTCAGACACATACGGGATACATCGCTTTTGATGGATCTGGTACAATCAATATTCCCCTCGTTTCACTGAGTGGCAAAGTAGGAACACGGTATATCCCCTATTTGCCGGTTTCCCACCTGCTTTATGGCTATGGGAAATTGTGGGGTGACTTCTCCATTTCCGACTTCAAGCTCGCAGGTTTTGACCTGAGGGTGGATATTCATGAAGCAAATGCAGCGTTTGAGGTATTAGGCGCGAAACTTGGCCTCACTGTTCCTGTTGTTGATGCCGTCACCGAAGGAAAAATTCTTGACTTGATCCTGAACATGTTTGAATTTGAAGTGGATGATCTGGCAAAGCTTCTTGATGAAATAGCTAATTTTAAGAGTGTTGAATTGAGTTTTGGTGGAGATGATGATGCCGATGGAGGCAAGCAGCAATATAAAGAGGGCAGTGGTGGACAGGAGGGTGCGACATCCTCAACATTTGACGATGTATATGAAGATACTGGTGTTTCAGGAACGGCGGTAGCCAAAGGTCAAATTGTAAACCTGAACCTGGCGATGGAAAAAGTTAACCACTCTTTACCCAGGGTAATTAGTGAAAAAGTTGGCAGAAAATGTACCAAATTCGGTTTCGTCAAATGGAGTTGCAGGGATGTTTATAGAAACAGGACCATTCAGGATGAAACATTCAACTTTAGCAAATGGGGAAGTTACTGGACCTGTCTTCCTTCTGGTTGGAAAAATTATTATGCCATCTACGACCCCAATTCGTCAGGTCACCCTTCTAAAAGGAAAGTATATGACCTGGTGCATCCCGATGTAGGGGACAAACTAAAAAACAAAACATTGTTCCTGATGCGCACACCTTTGGAAGCATCTAAAAGAACCATTTCCGGACAAACCCAATTGTGTTTGTCGAAAGAGAATGGCATTGCCTCTGGCGGAAGCGAAAGGTGCATCCCGGCAAATAATTTTGCAGACACGTTGTTCAATTCCATTAGTTTGTTTGGTAACCTGGCGTATGATGCCAGCCATATTTATATTTTCACCTCGGCCAGACTGCCAGAGCCGGCCAACAAATTTTGCTCCTCCGGATCTAGAATGGAGCAATTCACTGTAGATGGGTTTTTATCAAATGTGAGCAATCAAAAACCAATGTCTAATATCTCTTGTCTTGATTGTATTCAATTGAAAGGATCAGAGGAAACCAGCCGTAAAAAGCAGACCATATCTGCTGTATCAGGATTTACGGTGACCTCAAAAGTAAAATCAAAAAATCCCGAACAGGCTTTTACAAGTATCGGAAATCCCGGAAAAGGCATTCTTCAACAATTCATGCAAATCGTTTCTATTGATGAAGAGCCTGAAAAAGAGTTTGAAGATGACAAAACCACGGGTGCAGATACGGTAGATATTGAGGAGTATCAGAAACTCCTTCGGGAGAAAACCAAAAACCTGGAGATAGGTAGCATAATCCTGTTTGACAGGGGAACAATGATCATTGCTGACAAAAAAGAATCTAAATTTCGGGCCGAAGTATTCGCCATTGATGCATCAAAAGGGGAGGATAAGTTTTATCAGCTTACCGCTAAAACTTGGCTTAAAATTCCGGGAGATAATTTCAAAGCAATGCTGTCCGGAAACCTCAATTCTGATGAACTTACTTTGAAGGAGGTTTTTTCAATATTAACAAATGAGGATAGCAAGTTTTTTTACAAAATACGGCCCCTGTTGAATGAATATGTACAAAACTGGATTTATTATGGTCGCGACCCAAACACTATTCGGGTAAAAACATCGAGTCCAAATTACACCTTCAATATATGGGACTGCTCAAAGCTCAAAAATGACCGCAAAAACTTTAGTTACACTTTCACTGAACTAAAGAAGGGCAACAACCCATTGAAAATTAAAGGTTCATATCACAAATTATTTGTTTCGGACCTGACAAAACAAATAGGGATATCTGAATCAACTACCCTGACTTCACATCAATCTCTTATTGAAAATGAGTGCAATACCAATGTGTACAGGAACCTGCTGTTTTTTCATGCTCGAGATACTTTAAATGACAGGGTACTTATCTCTGCTAACCCGAAACGGGTAGTTTATGGCACTGTGACTTCATCCCCGAATGCCCTCGACCAGGAAATGAAACTTACAATCGTCAATGCCGGTTGTGGTGGAACCTTTGATATGAGGCAAAATGCGCAACTGCACAATTTGGGGTTTCAGTTGAGGAGCAATGAAACGGAATTGGATGTGGATATTAAGAAGCATGATCAGTTCTATAATTTAATCATTGACCGACTGGAGAGGGATACTGCATCACATGCTTATGTTGAAAAATTTCCTTTGGATTCTATCAACTTCAGAGCGGTTATTTTCACTGGAAATCAGGCGGAATTGATTTGGGAGAAAAGTGGTGGGCAAATTGGAGCCAAAGTGATCAATTTAAATTACACCAGTCGCTGGCAACAATTTACTTCAAATCCAGACGATCAATTTTATGAAAAAAGAATATTTTTAAACAAGGCATCAGCAAGATCGGAGCAGGCTAGGATTATATTGTCCTGGTTTGATGGTTTTAATGAATGGTATCAGGTCAATGGTCATGTGAACCCCGCTGCTTTACTTCGAAAATAGACTATGAAAACACATTGTTACTTCATTATCCTTTTAATTGGATATTTATCGCAATCGACAGATTGCTTGTCCCAGTCGTATATTGAACAAACCGAAGAAATGAATCAATTGCTTCAACAGGGCAAATGCTATTTAAAATATGATCCAATTGCTCTTTTTCATTTCAAAAAGGCTAAAAGACCAATTACTAAAATGGCTGTGGACGAAAACACATTCTATTTCTATGCGGAAAATCGATTTTATAGTATTGCAAGGGATTCTATCGTGTTGATTGAAAAAAAGTTTAAGTCAATCAGAATTGATGTGGGTTGTGATCCTTCTGATGAGATGTGTAGAAAAATACCAGGTAAAAAGATCAGAACCAGTGATTCAAGGCTGAATATTGATTTAGTACCAGATTTGCCAGAATTCAGGCTATTCTTTAAAAGACCAGGTCAAAGACGTAAATTTTTCAACCTCATGAATGAACTTACCGACAACAATAACGACCGGACTTCCTGAATGTGGTACAATACTTGCCAAACCAAACATTACAATTAAACCAAAGAGATAATCATGGAAAAGAAATTGAAAATATTGCTAACCAGTTTTTTCTGCATTCTGTTGAGCACAATTGGGACAGATGTGCTTGCCCAGAACAAGTATTACCTGGTTTTTCTGGCTACTTCAGAAGGTAATGTGGGGCATGCTTTTGTGTCTTTCGGTTATGAAGACATGGATCAGCAAATGTCTGTTACTGATGGATCGTGGGGATTGTATCCAAAGAAGGATGGCGATATGAAATCAGTAATTGGTCAAGTTCCTGGGGAGATTAAAGACGATTTTTTAAACAATGCCGAAGTAAAGCTCATTAAAAGTGTCACCAAACAGCAATACGAAGCTGCCTTAGAGGTACTCAAGGCATGGAAAAACAAGGATTATGAACTCCTGAAAAGTGATTGCGTTTCATTTGTCATTGAAGTAGCTAATACGATTGGATTAAACATCCCGGAACGATCAGGGTTGGATAATTTTCCCTGGAGATATGTAGAAAAACTCAAGGACCAAAATTAATTGCCAGCGGTAGTTTGTGAATTAATCCTGCAAAGGACCTGTGGTTATTGTACTACAGGTCCTTTGTTTTTGGACTGTCTTGAAGTTGAATTTCTCCTAAACATTTCCTTATCATAAATCATTTCTGCCCATGATTCTTATCAATGCCTACTGCATACGGTATCAATAGATTTGAATCAAATAAACATCTACTCCCATGGCAGAAATAATGGCAACCGCTCCAATCAGTGAGATCATGACTAAAGAGGTGATCACTGCAGATGAAAAAGATTCTCTCAATAGCGTGGTGGATTTGTTTAAAAAATACCGGATCAGGCATATCCCTATTGTGACCAATCAGGAGGTCATTGGCATAGTCAGTAGGTCCGACATCAACAGGCTTACCTTTGGGGCTTTGTTTGATGCCGACGAAAGTACGGATGATGCCATTTTATCAATGCTTTCCATTGCACAGGTCATGACAGCCAACCCTACAACAGTAGCTTTGGAAACACCCATCAGAAATGTCGCTCAAATATTTGCCAATAGTGAGTTCCATGCGCTTCCTGTGGTAGTAGGACACAAGATTGTTGGGATTGTCACTACAACCGATATTATCAGGTATATGCTGAAATATTGTTGAGCATTCTTAATGTTGACCTCTCTGCTATTTTCCCAATTGAAATTTTCTGGTATAACTAAGTGTAGGAAATCCAATCATTTCTGAGCCTGTGGGTGGATCGGTCTGCCAGGGGTCCCTGCGATACCTGGAAGGCACCTCAGCATATTCCTGCCTTACATAGGTCATCCCAAATTGCCAGCTGGCTAATTCATTGGCTCTCCTTACAATCCTAATACCTACAATTCCGTACCAATACCGGTTATTTCGTGTGTATTCCCTTTGAATGTAACCAGTATAATTAACAGGATCCTGGTAATAATAAGCATACTCCGACTGATCTAGTCCAAAAAAGTAGTTTTCCGTGAGCAGGTACACATAATCAGACAATCTCCCAATGGCAGCCACATTGACGACCATTGAACCCGACTGATTACTAATATCACTATCGTTGGTCCCCAAATAACCAAGCCCAATACTTGCGTTGCTGTGCTGACTTCCCATGGTGGTGGTCCCAAATACCAGGTTCCCTACAAAGTCAGATCCGAAGGTCCCCAGAATCAACATGTCACCCACGGCAAACTGTAAATTTTTGTTTACAGGAAGTGAAGCCTTGGCAGTCAGGTACATCGGGTAACCGATAATGGTGGTACCAAATCCCATCGAAATATGATCATGCACACCAACCTGTACGTCATGTACCAGAAAGTACATCGTGTTGTAATAAAACTCACCTTTTTTCAGCGGGTAGGCCGAAGGCGCAAAAAAGTACCTCGAATCATGCTCGGTACTCGTTGGTGGGAGGGTTACCAATGATTCCTCACTGCTGCCCGGGTGCTCAATGATCTCCAGGATACCGTAGTACAGTAGAATAGATCGCTCTTCTTCCGGAATGTCGCCGGTTTTTCTAGAGATGGATTTGGTGCCAATCAATTCATCGCTACATTTTTTAACCTGAACTACCGCATCATTTACGTTACTGGTAATGCTGACAATATAGTAGTCACATTGATCCCTGAAATCCAAAGTAGATGTTAACGTGATACCGTTTTCCTCAAACCTGTTTTTAAGGTATTCTTCCGTTACCGGAGTGATGAAACCAGCCTGATCGTTTAAAATCATTTTAGATTGCCCTAATACTTTGGATGTAACCATTAGCAGGGCCATTAGCATGACAAAAAGAATAAAATGGAACCAGAAAGTCCTTCTGGCTCTGTTTACCGATTTCGTCAATCGGTTTTTAGTGGAAAGTTCAAGCTTATCCATGGCTTTAACATATGAATGTTAGACGTTGGCCAAATGGAAAGTCACTGATTGAAAATTCAAATTACAGTATTCATACAGGATTCTACTTAGAAGGATTTCTCATAGCAAATTGGTCGGATAACATAAAATGCAACAAGATTGCATAAATATAATAACTGCAATATATTTGCGATTGTAATAACACTCTGAATATGTGTATTTCTTTTGCAATTGCCCTGTCTATGATTGTGCAAAATACCGGGTGGGAAGCCTTTGAGGACACCACCTTTCACTGGGTTTGGTCCGACGAATATGGTTCGCATATTGAGTTGCCTGAGTTTAGTGAATCGGTCAAAAAACTGGAAGGATCTACCATCACGCTTACCGGGCATTATATTCCAATGGACCTGGAAGGAAATAGCATCATAATATCAAAGCAACCCAATGCTTCCTGTTTTTTCTGCGGGGGAGCCGGACCAGAATCGGTAGCGGAAGTCCAGTTTAAATCGGCCCAAAGAAATTTCAAGACAGATGAAATCCTCACTATTCAGGGTAAACTTAGGCTAAACAGCCATGATTATGCCCACATGGTTTTTATCCTGACTGATGCCAGGATCATTCATCCATGAGGCCAACATTCAACCCAATCATATTGGCACCCACCAATTGATCTGCCAGAAGAAATACATGTGAATCCTGGAAATAGGATAGAAGGCCCTAAGAAAAATCAAAAACCGAAGAATTAAACGCTAAAATAATTGAAACAATAAATCATGAATTTTCTGAAGAAACCCAATAAACTTCCGGTCACTGTACTCAGTGGATTTTTAGGAGCCGGTAAGACCACCTTGCTGAACCATGTATTAAACAACCGGCAGGGTTTGAAGGTGGCCGTGATCGTAAATGATATGAGCGAAATTAACATCGATGAAAAATTAGTCAGTAATGGTACCCAGTTGTCACGAACGGACGAAAAACTGGTTGAAATGAGCAATGGTTGTATTTGCTGCACCCTACGGGAAGACCTGATCATCGAAGTTGAAAAATTAGCCAGAGCCAGGAAATTTGATTATTTGCTGATCGAAAGTACAGGTATTTCTGAGCCCATTCCGGTTGCTCAGACTTTCTCATTTGACCTGGGAGATCAGAAATTTAACCTGCCTGAGTTCAGTCGGCTGGACACCATGGTTACGGTGGTGGATGCTTTTAACTTTTTCAAAGATTTTGGAAGTGCTGAGACGATCATGGACAGAGGCATGACGAATGATCAGGAGGATGACCGGTCCATTGTTAACCTTTTGACTGATCAGGTGGAGTTTGCCAATGTGCTCATCCTCAATAAGACAGACCTGGTCAATGAGGAACAAGTAGCACTGCTGGAAAAGGTCCTTAGGAAATTGAATCCAGCTGCCAGGATCATTAAAACAGACCATGGCAGGATTGATCCGGCAAGTATCCTGAATACGCGTCTGTTTGATTATGAAGAAGCAGAACAGTCAGCTGGTTGGCAGAAGGAACTCGAACTGGCCCAAAAAGGCATTGCCCACGCTCCCGAGTCGGAAGAGTATGGCATAAGTTCTTTTGTCTTCCGGAATTCAAAACCCTTTCATCCACAACGCTTCCTGGAGTATGTCCAACATGCTTTCCCAACCTCAGTCATCAGAAGCAAAGGAATTTTCTGGATTGCCTCCCGGCCGGAAAGTGCAATACTCTGGAGTCAGGCCGGAGGCTCGCTGAAAGCAGAGGTATACGGTAGATGGTGGGCAAGTGTCCCAATGAAACACAGAGCGATGAGTGAATCATACCTGGAGAATCAGGATCACATCCAGTCCAGGTGGGACCAGAAGTGGGGAGATCGTATGAATGAACTCGTATTCATTGGCCAGGACATGGACCAGAAACAAATCACTGCCGACCTGAATGGCTGTTTGCTCAATGAAGCCGAAATCATTGGTATGGACGCTGGTAATACTTTTCACGACAACTGGCCCGTTTGAGCTTTTATCGAGATGAATTGAAAGCCTCATTCATATACATTTCAAGACAGTACCGATGATATCATCAGATGGATTATAGGCCTTTACTGGAGTGTAAGGGAGGTATCTTCGTTAAGACACCTCCATGGGATTAGTTCATTGTTAACCAAAACATTATATAAAAATCCCTTGCACTTACTTAATGGTAATATATGGCACATCAAGCTTAAATGCAATAATGTTGCATATTAATTAATGGTTGATCTTAAGATATTTTTTGCTTTGAAGTGAGGTGAAATATTCCTTTGCAACCAGGCATGCTTAAAACACAAAAAGGTGCCTGACAGACACCTTTTTTAGAGATATTATTCGTCTAACCTATATCAAATAATATCAATTATAATCAAAATTACTACTGTACATTCAGGGTGAATTCAAGGTCAACATCCGACTCTCCATCATTGGCTGTTGAAGTGGCGGTTTTGATCCCGGGTTGATGTTTTAGGACGACTCGAAAACTGTTACCTGAGGAAGCATCTCCTGTTGTCCAGCCTGTGGATAAGCCAACCGGAAATCCATTGTCATCCTGGTCATTATAGTTCACGGCATCCGCTCTATTATCAATGTTACCATTGCCTGTTGGGTTACTAAATACACCGTCTGTAAATGAAAAGAAAAAGATATGCTCATCATCTTCCTCTACAATTTCTTGTGTGATATCTTCTGATTCTGCAGTGTTTTGAAGCTCCAAAGTAAGGGTATAGGCGGTATTAGCAGCCAGGTTGATTGGGTCAAGTGTAAAACCAGCAGCACCTTCTCCATCGGGATCATTTGCTTCAGCAACTACCGCTGTTCCACCACCATCTGGAGTGAAAGTCAATCTTACAAGGTCGATTACTTCTTCTTCATTCTCAGCTTCCGGTGCTTCATCATCCCCGCAACCAGAAAACATCAGGCCAGATGCCAGTAAGCCAATCAATAAATAATTCTTTCTAATGCTCATATTCGTTTTGGTTTGTGCAATAATGTTGCAAGTATAGTGAGTGAATTCTATTTATGCAACAATGTTGTAAGAATTAGAAATTGAAACTGGCAATTAGTCTGAGATTGATACCAAGATCATCGGAATAATACCTGGATTGATCAGTGTATCTTCTATAAGAGTTGTTGAGCAGATTTTCCCCCAACAGCTTTATGGAAAGGTTTTCTGACTCATAGGCCAATGAAGCATTCAGCAGGAAGAATCCTTCAGGTGAAGGGAGGAAGTCGAATGTGGCATTTTGATCAAACGATATGTTTTCGGGCTGCAGAAACTCTTCTGCAGGGATCACTGGGGGTTCATTGTACTGCCTGGAGGTCCATGAAGGAGATAACCTCAGCGTCACGGATTTGTACTTTTTGTAGACATCCAACTGCAGGTTGAATGGAGGGATACCAAGAAAATACTGATCATTTTTAACGTCTTTGGCGTATACATAGGCCGCCTTTATTTCTGTGGAGAATGCATTGTGCCAGTTGTTGCGAATGTCAAAATCAACACCTGCATAAAGTGCATCCGTTTGATCATAAATAAAATAGGGGAAGGTACCTCTTACAGTATTTGTAAGACCATATGGCCTCAGGAAGAAATAATTCTTAATCCAGTTGACATACGGAGTGATTTCCATTTCCAGGCCTGAGTAGTTGACATTTAAGGAGGTGATCCACTTCAAACCCCTTTCGCTTTCAATATTCTTTTCATTGTTACTCAGCACATTGGCAGTAGATATACTGTCATTTTCTGCGAAAAGTTCATATCTCCACAGGCCATACATGATAATGTTTTGATGCTTTCCAAAACTATACAGTTCTCCAACATTCGGGGCTCTCCAGGCGGTACCAAGGTTGCTGCGAAAGGAAAAATATTCATTGAATTCATGGATGACACCCCCAGTGAATGTGAAATTCTGATAATTAAGGTTGTCCCTGTAGATGTTGTTCCTGGAATCCCTTCCTCTCACATCAAAGTTCATAAAATCAAACCTGATGCCTGCTTCAAAGGTGGTTTTGTCCAGATTGTACGACTCTATTCCAAATAATCCCGCATTGATGGTATTGAAATTGGGAACAAAAGGGATGGTATTGGTACCGGCAATGTTGTTGTTATCCTGTGTGATCAATTGCAATCCGTAAGTTCCCACCCAGGTACCGTGACTGGGATGATCCCAATCCATGTCAAGTGTATTGGTGTACAGTTCCAGGTTAATGGCAGGAATTTCATTGTTGGAACCTCTGCGGATGTCATATTCTCGCCGGTCATTTTTTTGAAAGGCGTACTGGACATCAATTTGATGGTCAGCGACAAACAGGGAGCCTTTCATTCTTAGCAGACTATGGGCGGTTTCCTGTTTTGGTGTGGTGATATCATATGAAAAGTCTTTTGTGTCATTCGGGATATCCGCACCAATGGCATTGGCCAGGTCTGTAAGGTTACCATTCACAGATCCCCGCAATATGCCCAATTCCTGCTGATAGTGATTGGCATATATGTCGAGATCCAATTTAGAAAAATGCATCCTGGCCATTCCTGAAATGCCAAACTCGTTTTTTCCGGTATTGGTCAGGTTGTAATTTGGAGCATTCAAGTCTCCTTGTCGGGTACCATTGATTCCCAGGGACCATGCGGTACGCTCAGACCCGGAACCGATTGATAATTCTCCGGTGTAGGCTTTCCCGTTGGTTTGGTATCCACCACTTACGGACCCGTTGAGGTTTTTATTGTAAGCGGGCTTTTCTGAATCAAAAATAATGACACCTCCTATGGCATCTGGTCCAAAGCGTACCGTGGAGGCTCCTTTTATTACCTGTAGCCTGTCGATCTGAGTGGGGTCAATTTCGGGCGCATGTTCTGCTCCCCAGGCCTGGTAGGAATGACGTACGCCATTATTGATCAGTATCACCCTGTTGGAGTGCAATCCATGAACAATAGGTTTGGAAACATTTTGTCCGGTCCGCAAAGTGGAAACCCCTGATGATCTGGCAAAAAGCTCCCCGGAATTGGTACCAAGGTTTTCGGATGTTTCCAGGTGCAAGGATTTTGTTTTCAATGATTTCAACTCATGTGCATTGAGCTCTTCTTCAATCACCACGCTTTCCAGTAGGGCCTCATCAGGCGCCAGGTAAATGATGGGGTTGGGGTGGTGATGGTCATGGTGATGGATGACTGATTTGTATCCCAGAAACCGTATTTCAAGTTCGATTTCTTCTTCACAGACATTTTTGATCTCGAAAACACCATCCTCATTGACAATGGTCCCTTTATCTGAACCAATGACCTGAACGGTGGCAAAGCTTAATGGCTCTTTGGTTACTAATGATAGCACCTTTCCTTTCACAACTTCCTCACATTCCTGCCCATGAACCAGCGCACAGCTTATCCATAGGATCATTAGTAATACTCCTTTTTTCATCTACGCACAGTTAGCACAAATGCCGTCTACAATTAAATTGATACTCTCAATCTGGTAGCCTGCCGGGATAGCCACAACAGGCACCTCACGGTCATCAAAACATTCGATTTGCCCACAGTTATTGCATTTGAAATGAATGTGATTGTGATTGTGGTTATGGGGTTCGCAGGTGTCATGACACAAACCATAGGTGGCCGTTCCCAGACTATTGGGGATTTTGTGTATAATGCCAGATTCCAAAAAACTATTGAGTGTACGGTACAAAGTGACCCGGTCATATTGCTTTAGCTCTTCTTCCAGATCTCCCTGGGACTGGGCGTTTTTTGTGTTCAGGAAATGATTCAACACATCGATTCTGCAATCAGTGATCCTCAACTGATGTGATTTTAGAATTTGTTTGATTGTTCGTACTGACATAATCGCAAAGGTAATGAAAATGCAACATAATTGCATAAGGCTCAGAATTTTTACTGTTTGGATACTTGATGGTCAGGTAGTTAAGGTCGATGGTGGACTGCTGAACATAAAAATGTGATTAGTCTCCATTGAGCTTTTAAAATGCTTTATGTTTGTGCCATTACAAAGAATACATCACCAGGAATCTGACTGATTTTACATTTACCAGGTTTTAGCTATCTGAGATGAATAGATACATCCAAAAGTTTAATAGTAAGTCCAGGGCAGAATTACAATTCATCGTTGACAATGAAAAGGACTACCAAAATATGGCTGTTGAGGCTGCCAGATACTTGCTAGCGAACAAAGATTTTGAGATGGAAGATGAAACAATAGGGATTCATTTGAAATATTCTTTAAATCCAGAAAAGGAAAGCAAGGAAGCTGAGGAAAATGGAGAGGAAAATATTTGGGATCAAGTATTTGAGTATACAGAGGGATATTCTAAAAACGATTTTCTTTCATTGCTGGCAATCTCTTCTTTTTGTGCCACCATGTATATGATCAGTGCCTATTATTCCGGGGAAAGATGGATGGAAAACATTGTGGAGGACTTTAATTTATCAGTAGTTATTCTGTGTTATTTCACCATACATGTAGTTTTCAAAATAGAGCATCAAAGAAGTAATTCTTATTGGGGAAGGGTATTGCATGATATCCAATTTGTGTTCATGGTAATGTTTTTGAGATCATTTTACAGTTTCCTGTATGATTTGAAAATTGAAGCGAATGGATCAATATTCTATTACATCGGGCTTATTCTAGGTACATTTATTCTGATTATACTATTAGAACTGGCGATCAATGTGTTGCTATATTTTTTGAGAGTTACTTTTAAATGGAAGCCGATATGAAGATTAAGATCCTGATTATATTCATCTCAACTTCTATAGGCACTTGGGAAGACTTCAAAGGAATTCCCATAATTTTTACCGGTTGGGGTGCCGCGATTTCTTCAAACATATATTTGGATTATGATAGCATTAATGACCAATACACTGCGTATGCAGCAATGAATAACTATCAGTCGTGGCGGAAAATGAGCTTCGAAGGATCCGAATATACCCTGAATCATGAGCAGTATCACTTCAATCTAACCGAGAGTGTGGCTAGATTGATGAATCGTCAGCTGCAAAATGATACCTTGAGTGCTGTCCATGTAAACCTCTTGCTCATTAAGGAACGGCATAATTTAAATGAGTTACAAGACAGGTACGATAGTGAATCTGATCATGGTTTAAATGTTGGCATGCAAAAGTACTGGGAGTTTAAGATTGACTCCATGCTCATTGTGAATTCCGGAGAATCGGGATATGTTAACGATTATATTTCTGAAGCAAGTTTGTTTTTACCAGAAGCTGCTAACTCTATCAAGGGCACTCAAGGAGATTATGCGTATAAGGCATTTTATCAGGAAAGATATGGTATGGGATTTATGCTGATTGCATGGAATTTTGAATATGATTTCTTTGATTTAAAAAGGAGGTATGAGGAAGACTCCCTCGAGGTAATTTCAATCGATGATTACGAATCAGATTATGTTTTTGATAAGGTCGCAGTAGTATATGACAGTACAAGTCGGGAATATATGCATGATCGTTGGATAATTGATGATGATTTCGCTTATCAGGTGAGGTGTATTTTTCCGGATGGAAATTCTATGGAAGGATATATCAATATTAGCAATGCTACTTTAAGCAGCTTTAAAATTATGCCGTCATCACAGTATTGGGCAGAAAAGGTGTCTACGAGTTCAAAGCATTTCAAATTAAGCAAAATAACTTCAAGAAAATCTTTCAAAAAAGCTGATATAAGTAACTCATGTGCAGTGATAAATTCTCCAGGGACTAGATTTGGTCTTGTTGGGAAACCATTTTTAATGGGCCAGGGAGTAGTGTTACCTTATGAGGTCACCCATGTTGCAGATAGTTTAATCGATGAAGTTACGTTTATGACCCAAGATTTGAGAATTGCTCAAGCTGCAGACTCATACGAGAAGTATGTGCTTTTACCTTTACCTGCAACCGATATTTTTAACCTGAATATGGGTTACCAATTAAAGTCAGATACCTCTGAAGTGTGTTTTCAATATTATACGCACAATTTCTCCATTGATATCAGGCAGCTTGAGGGATCGAATTAAACCACCACCCAGGAACTGCAAATGTTTTAGGATTGAGTCGCATATTTAAACAGATAGCCCACAAATCCCCAAACTCAAATAATCTCCCGTTCGATAGAAAGTTTAATCAGTTCCGCGGAGGTTTTTACCTGCAGCTTATGCATGATATTCCTGCGGTGTGTGCGTACGGTATGCTCACTGATAAAAAGCGCATTGGCAATGGCCTTACTGTTCATCCCGTTTGCCAGGCATTGGATGATCTCTTTTTCTCTCTCCGACAGGTCCTCTATCCCGGTAGCGGCTTTATTCTTGTTTCTGAAATAATCAAATAGTTTGTCGTTGATCCTGGGGTGAAAATAGTTTTCACGATTGCTGGTCTTTATGATAGCTTCCACCAGCTCTTTCTTTGAAGCGTCTTTTAGTATGTATCCCTGTGCACCATTCTCCAGGGCACCCTTCAGGGGTTTCATCGACTGATGCATGGTGAGCATTAACGATGGCACATTATAGCCTTTCTTTTTCAGCAGACTCAATGTTGCTATCCCATCAATAATCGGCATGTCTATGTCCATAAGCAGGAGGTCTACTTCCGTCTCATCCAAAATTTTGGGGACGTGATGGCCGTTTTTAGTAGCTCCCACTACTTCGATTCCATCTTCTGGTTTAAACATGGATTTCAAACCTTCGGCGAAGAGATCATGGTCATCGACAATTACTACCTTTATCATATTTCTAAACTGGATTGTGGAACAATAGGTAAATCGATGTTGACGGTAGTCCCTCTGTTTGGACTGCTGTCAAACCTGATGTCTCCCTGGAAACTCTTAACCATTTCCTGGAGGGTCTCAATGCCCATACCATCTGATTTACCATTTATTTGATCTATTTCAAAACCTTTTCCATTATCCTCCACCAAGATGTTGACTAAACTTTCTTCTTCAAAATAGGTGAGGTAAATGGATAATTTGGTGGCATCAGCATGTTTCAGTACGTTACTCACCAACTCCTGTACGATTCGGTACAGAATGATTTCATTTTCAGAATCGAGTTGTTGCTCTCCCATGACTGCCGCAAATTCCACCTCAAGGTCATTACTCTGTTGCAGGTGTGAGGTGAGTTCTTTCAATGCCGGGATCAACCCAAACCCTTCTGAAACACCCATGTTGAGCTCGTGAGAAATGTTTCTTACATCCTGACAAGCCTGATCGACCAACGATACAATGGTTTTATGTCTTGGTGTATGGTCTGAGTCCAGTCCGTTCAAATTGACCTTGATGGTCGCCAGTAAGCTGCCCAGGTGATTGTGCAATTCTTTGGCCAGGTGTTTTCGCTCCTGCTCTTTTCCCTGAACCATTGATTGCAGGGCCTTAGTTTCCTGTCCTCTTAAAAGATCTTTGATTTTAAGGTCATGTTGCTTTCGCTCGTCCGCGGCAAGTAGCTTTGCGGTGATGAGCCTCTGCCTGAAATACAGTAATACAGCAATGGAAAGCAGCAGCAATATGACCGCAATGATGATATAGGTTTGTTGCAGGATCTTGTCTTTTTCTAATGAGTCAATCTCCTTTTCCCTCAGATTGACCTCAAAAGCCGTACGAATGTTGGCCATTTCCCTGGTATTCCGGTCATTAGTAATGCTGTCCTTATACTGTACATACTGTTGATGATACCGTAAAGCTTGTTCAAATTGCTGCTTTTGAGTGTAGAGTTGAGAAAGAATAAGGGAGGCTTCCTGAATCTGTTCCTTGAGCCCCAGTTCCATTGCCATGTTCAGGCCGGTTTTTAAATGTTTGATGGCCAGATTGTTTTCGCCTTGCTGCAGGTGCAGGTTACCCAGCTGATTGTGATAGTCTGCCATGGCGTATTTGTCACCCAATGGTTGCAGCATGTCTATCGCCTTTAGCAGGTCATTTTTAGCGGTGGTTACATTGCCGGTCTTCCAATAGACCAGTGCACGGTTGCCCAGGTTATAAGCCCTGCCGATCTGCAGGTTGAGTGAATCAAACAGCGTACCGGCTTCCTGGTAATATTGAAGTGCACTATCATATTTTTCAAGCGTATAGTAGATATATCCTGTGTTCAGCAGGTTGATGGCCAACTGTGTTTGCAGCCCCTGGTTTCTGAAAATATTAATGGCTTTGTTGTTATATTCCAGGGCATTCTGGTGGTCCTGATTGGAAGTGTATGCAGAGCCAATTTCCAGGTATGCTTCTGCCAGCAGTTCGTTTAAATTGTTTTCGAGCGCAATCTCAGAGGCATTGAAATAATAAGACAGGGATCTTTTCAGATCACCTGTCAGTTTTGCTGCAAGTCCCTTCATCAGAAAGGACCTGATCTGGTATTCAATTGGGGCATTTTTCAACATCAGCAATGAATCCGCATAGGCATCTTTTTCTACCGGCGAAGATACTTTTGCGATCAATTCAAATAATATGTCGGCCCTCAAAGAATCAGATAGAGGTCGTTTTTCCAGTTCCAACTTTAAACTATCAGCATATCGTTTATTCTGGCTGGTGCCTTCTATGCCTGATAGTATTAGAATAGCGACAAACAATAACTTTTTCAAATTACTCTATATTGATCCCTGACCAGAAACTTGCATTTGTGGGTCGATAAAACACATGTAATTTACGGGACCGGTGCTCAAAGTCACGCCAATGGCAAAATGGATTCTGAAATCTACCGAGTCATTTGGTTGAGCTGAAGGATTGATTTCAAAAGTCCACTTTATTCCAGCTCCGAACCGGATGCCTGCTTTATGAGGTACGGGACTTGCGTTATCGCTTACCGATGTAATCAGGTCCAGGTTTCCATACCTGAAATTAATGGACCCTAGTTTGGCCAGGTAAATCTGTGGGTTTTCGGTGGGCCATGGGTCTACACCAGTAAAGGTAAGTAGAACGTCAGCGGACGTTTGTCCAGCAGGAACCTGAAATTTCCCTTTGTTTTCTACCGTCAATACACCTGTTGAAACATAATCACTCAGATCGATCAGCCCATTGTTTTCAGTGGGAGGTGTTGGAAATGTTTGAAAGAATTTGGGCCAGTTGATCTGGATGTTGAAGGTGGTGTTTGCTGTAGCCGTTGGTACGGCATTCTCTGTTCCAGTTGATTTCATTTTAATCGAAGTTTATGTTTAAATATTACAAATGTTGTAACTAATACTGATTTAGTAATACCCCAATTGAGGTATTTGAAACATTACCATATATTGATTAATCCGCCATGAAAAATGGGCCCGAATGATCCCTGTAAGCGATTTTGAATAAATAGCACCGACCATTTTTAAAATCAATTTGTTGTTTGACGAACAATAAACCCACTTCACACTAGATAAAATAGGTATTCCCGAATATACCGCATTTAGGGGATTCTACCATCATGAAATACTGCCAGATTTGAAATGTGTTTTGTGCGTAACGGTTTTCGCGTCAACAACAGGGTGAATTCCGAAAAACCTGAAAAGAGTAGGAACATTTCATAAAAGAATCAAATCATGAGCAAATCAGATTACACGAAATTATCAGTAACCAACAATACTGACCATGAAGTGGATGTTTACGTGACGTTCGCTGCTGCCAACTCAGCCAACAAATGTTGTCCTTCACCAGCAAAAGTGGCGGATTTTAGCTTCCTCACCAAGGTGAACGACCTGATGGGAACTTTCAAACTGGGTGCAAAGCAAACACAGGTATTTGATCCCTCCGGCCAATGCTTTAGTGGTAACATTGGCTTCTATATTGAACCACAATGCCCTGTTTCAGGAGCGGATTTTCATCATGGGAAATTTGGGACCAACATTGCCGAATTTACATTGAACCCTAACACACCTTGTGCAGAGGCCATTGACATCAGCTGTGTCAACGGTGTAAATTGTTTCATGCAAATGAAGGTAGATAGCAATGATTGGTCATACGGCCCTAAAAACACTCCAATCGCTAAAATCTTCAACAGGGCAATGGGTGAAAATCAAGGCAACCCGGGTGTGTATCCGGTGAACTGCACCGATTGTGTTCGACTAGTTGGTAATGCACCCTGCCCTTCACTACCTGTAGGTCCTGCACAGCTGGAAAGGATCTGTAATGTGCAACGATACGGTAAAGGAGGGGTAGTTGAAGTGACTTTGGAAACACCGGAAATTGCCTAAACATTATGAACCAAGTCTGACAATGAGGTGTTGTCAGACTTTTAGTAATTTGAATCCTGAGCTTGGATATAGATATATAAGTTCTTTCCCAGGGTACGTCCTTCCATTATAAATGACCACACTGCGCACTTCTTGAGGTGAGTTCCCCATTGCTCAACTGGATGGATGCACCGCTTTCGTTGTACAGCGTGCATGAAAATGTGCAGGTAGTAATTGTCTCGGACCAGAACTCTTCATTGGGTACGATCTCAATGATCTCAAAAGTACTATTTGTTTGATCATTCAGGTTGGTAGTCCAGTAAGTGCCATTTTCATCAATGTAATTGATAATTACACCATCGGTTGCGTCTTCTTCTGAATTATATGGTGAACTACCGTATGCATAAGAACGTTCTTCAAACATTTCAAGAATTTGGCTGCATTCAGTTACGCAATCGACGAAGTTCTTTAATATGATCACTTCTATACCCTGGCTTTCAAAATCTAAAGGGTTTGCAAGCAGCATTGATTGTTCTTCTGCACACAAATTGGCATTGTTACCACCACCTGCACCTGCACCATTGCCAATTAAGCCACCTTCTTCAATAATCACCAACTCCCCTTCAATTTCACCTGAAAAGTAAAACTGAGAAGTGATATTTTTAGGAGTACCCTTATTGTCTTCTGGTTTAACTTGCTCTTCCTGGCTGCAACTAATGACGAGAAGTACATAGCACATTGCTACTAAAGACAGATAATTAAATTTCATATTCATATTATTTAAACAGATTTAGCAAATCTAATGGTGGACCATCAATTAACCCAAAATTTCGGCCTTATTTGACCACCATTGAAAAAGAGAACTGCTTCAAGTTTAAGCATTGAGCAGTCTCTTTAATGTTAAAATTAGTCCTTATTAAGTTTATATGGGAACGCACTCACCATTTTTGCACTTTGTACCAGGAGGGCAAGGTACATTCGGGCACACACCGGAAAAAGGATCCGCTACACAATTCCCATTGATGCAAATGTACCCTGGCAGGCATTGAACACCCCAACATGGGTTTAATTCACAACCACCTACATAGTGAACATATCTGGTGCCTCCTGCGAATACATCGCCAATGTCTTGCCGGGCCTGATTTCTGGTTTCTGGAACATCTGTGTTAGGGTTCCACCCTGCCAATACACTCATATCCGCTCCGTTAGAGCAATGACCGTTAATGTAATCCCGAACTCTGGTTCCCCACGTACGCCATGCCCAAAGATCATCCAGGTAATCTCCACGAAAATGTGAGTATTTAGTGTCACGTCCAATTTTATTATTATGAAGGTCCATTTCAGTATCACCTGCATATTCATTTGGTGATAACCATTCTTCCCTTACCTGGTCAGCAATAATTGCAGCTCCGGCCTTGGTGATGAATCTTCTCAGAAATACGTTTACATAAATGTGTTCAAAGGCATCAGATCGGCCACCATTCACCCTGTTACCATAGAATTCTTCGCGAAGTAACTCAGCCCTATCTCTTCCTTCAAGGATTCTGTACACACTGTAACCTTCCACTGCAGCTGCTACAGAATTCCAAAATATCGTGGGGGCCAGTTCTGGTCTTCCCTCGGATGAAATTCCTGCAATTTCATCCAATTCTTCAGTAGTTACCGGTACAGGTCTTGTTGCTATTGCTTCCAGTTCATTGAACTTTGCAATTTCAGCATCGGTCATTTGAGTAAGTCCAATTTCATCCTCCAGCGAAGTAAACGGTATATAAATATCTTTTACTTCCTTTATTCCCATGCGCTGGTTATATTGATCCAGCAACTTTTCGTACACCGCATACTCTTTTTTAAATGCCTCTACTTCATCCCTCATTTTTAATAACATTCCTTTAGAAAACTGATCAGGATAAAGAGATATCAACCTCTCTTCAATGTATGCCAACTCATTTTCTCTATTTCGGGAAAGCCCTTTGCACTCCGCGTGGTGTACAAACTCACGCTGCAGGATATGCATTGTTGTTAATGGCAATGGAGGTAACGAGATGGTTGGCATGAATTCGGGCTCCTTTGGCCGTTCAGACTGCGCTGACAGAATTTCACTGTCTGGGTCATCTGAGGTGAGGTCACAGGAGTAACAAAATGTGAAAATCGCCAAGGCGAAAAACCATAGTTTTTTCATAAGATTAATTATTTGTTGATAAATAGTTTATTAGCGCGTGGAAGATGCCTTCATTGATGGCCATCAACCACTTGCTTTCACTTAGTATGGTTTATATCAAGAAGGTAATCGCATTTTTAAGATTTTTCTTCATGACCAATTAATTGACTCCTCGGAAAGGATTTCTTAACAGCTGACAATTCAACTTACAATGGAGAGAACCACCGGAAATTGCCTAACTGAATAAATGCATCAATAAAAAATCCGGCACCTGATGTTGCCGGACTTCTTTTTTGATCAGGCCCATCGCTCCAAAGAACCACAGACCAGCGTTGATTAATGAATAGTTATTTCATCATTCAAACTGCAGCGTGTCAGCAGGGTTGGCCCTGGCAGTTTTGTAGGAAATGTACCCTACAGTAACCAGGGTAAGCAATATTGTCGACAGCAGACCAAGGGCAAAGATCTCCCAGCTTAATGAAATGCGATAAGCGTAATTGCTCAGCCACTGATCCATCGCCAGGTAGGCAAGGGGAGCACTGATGACAAATGCGACCAGTGTAAGCAGGAAAAACCGATTGGAAAAAATAAACAACAACTGCCCCATGGTTGCCCCCAGCACTTTCCTGATCCCTATTTCCTTCACTCGTTTGAGTGACATGAAGGAAACCAGTCCATATAAACCCAGGCAACCAATGCAAATGGCAACCAGTGAAAATATGCGAATACTCTTCAACATGATGTCTTCAATGATATAGGACTGCATAATGAACTCATCCATCGTTTCAAATTTAAATGTCCGAGAGGGAAATACTTCGGTCCAGATTTCTTCGAGCTTTTTGAGCGCACCGGGTAAGTTGGCTGCAGCAATCTTCAGGTCAGCCCCATTGACTTGATCGTGCCACGGGAACATGATCAACGGCTCAATTTTCTCATTCAGACGATCGACATGGAAATCCCTGGTCACTCCAACGATCACTGCCCGTGTACCATAACAACGCAGTGTTTTACCTATGGCTTCCTCCGGGCTGCTTACGTCAAGTTGTTTGACCAGCGCTTCATTTACGATAAAAGCATCAATGGTGTCATTGTACTCATCTTTTCTGAAGTTTCTTCCAGCAACAAGCTCGATTTCAAAGTTTTCTAAATACCGGTGATCGACAAATTTGTTCCTGGTCTTGATGTCTCCCTTGTCTTCACGCCCAACCTCCTGAAAAGTGGTGCCGTACCTGCCCCCATCCATAGGAGGACCTGAAGAAAACGAGTACGAAATGACTTCAGGCATGGATTCAATGACCTGTGTTAACCTGTCAACCTGTTTTCGATCTGCATGGTAGGTAGGTAAGGTGATCATTTCCTCTTTATTGAAACCCATGTCTTTGTTGATGAAGTAATCCATTTGCCAGGCGACTACAATGGTACCAATGATCAGGAGCTGAGTAATAACAAATTGCGTCACCACCAGAACCTGTCGAAGGTTAATTCCCGACATCTTTCCTGTAAGAGCTGAGAATCCGCTTCTTAATGATTCCGAGGGTTTGAAAGATGATAATTTTAGTGCAGGATAAATGCCTGCAGCCAGGCTTACAAAGAGAATCAGGAACACGCCAAATACCAGGACTGTCCAGTCGATTTGCATGTCCATTCCCACAATGCTCAGCAGATCATTCCACCCGGTCAATGCAAGTTCAGTGAGCCATAATGCCAGGACAAACGAAATAGTTGTAAGCAATAATGTTTCAATTAAAAACTGGGTAATCAGTTGAAGACGTGTACCGCCCAGGACTTTTCGTACGCCTACCTCTTTAGATCGGGTCACTACCTGTGCGGTTTGTATGTTGATAAAGTTAATACACGCTGATAGCAGAATAAACAATCCTACGGCAATGAATCCTATAGAAATGGCCGGGTCGTCAGTGTAGTTTCCGGCAAATCCCCAGGTAGGATCGCTATGAAGCTTTTTAAGATTCAGAAGACTGTAGCTTACCATTTCTGCATCAGACTCACTTCGGTACTTGTCAACCATAGCAGGAAATCTTGCTTCTATGGCAGCAGGGTCCTGGCCCTTTTTTAGTACCACAAAGGTCAACCCGGCAGAGACGTTTCCCCAATTGTCCCGATCCCATTCGTTGGCCTTGTAATACATTTCAGAAGAGACAAGAATCTCAAAAGGGATGTTACTGTTACTGGGTGGGTTTTCAATAACCCCAGTCACAAAAACACGGAGCGATTCATTCAATGTTAATTCGGTACCTAACAAGTCCTGTTCTCTACCCACAAATGACGGATAATATTTCGCCACCAGCTTTTTGGATAAAACAATGCCATTTCTACTGTCCAGCGCGGTACGACTATTGCCTGCAATGAAATCATAATCGAAGTATTTGAGAAACACACTGTCGGCGTAAAACATGTTGTATTGCTCTTCAAATATTTTTTCCTGTGTGGTTCCGGGATTAATCGTGATCAGCCCCCCCATTCTTCCTATGACCTGAATGACGCCCTCCAACTCCGGGAATTCATTCCGAATGGCTTTGGCCAGCATGGATTCTGTGTTGCCATCCTGAAATAGACGATTGGGGTAATTGACGGTAAGGTTGACCCTGTAGATATAATCTGCCATTGGTTGATTGGTATCAAAACTACTTTCGTACTTCTCCTGAACATACAAAAACAGTGTACTACTCAACCCCAGGGTAAGGGCAATAATATTGATGGCGGAGGTCACCCTGTTTTTCCAGAGGTTTCTAATGATCGAAAGTAAAAATGTCTTTGTCATGGTATTAGATTTTGAACATACAGGTCCAAAAGGCTGCCAAAATTATTAAATCGCTGAAAATGAGATGAGTACATCTTGTTTGTTTGGCATTCGCCTAAAATTACGACCATTTTGGGACATGCGAGTGTTCCAACCTGGAACAGTAAATGACTATCTTTACCCTCCATGGAAATAATTGCGATTGATGATGACCCAATGTTGCTGCACACCATCCAGATGGTATTGCAGGAGCCTTTCGGTGAAATTCATAGCATGCAGCATCCTGATGGCGTTTTGAATATTTTGCATCAGTCTGCCATCAAAGTCATTATCCTGGATCTCAATTTTAGCATTGGAGATGATGATGGCGCTGAAGGTTTGGCCTGGATTAGAAAGATCAAAGAAGAAAAACCAGAAGTGTCCATAGTAGTCCTTACTGCCCATGGATTTCTGGATGTAGCGGTGGAGGCATTGAAACAAGGTGCCACCGATTTCCTGGAAAAACCCTTCTCAAACGAAAAATTTATAGCTACAGTACAGGCCGCACTGAACCTGGCCAACTCTAAACAGCAACTGGAAGAAGTCACTTCCTCCCGAGACTTGTTGATCCGTCAGACTAATCAGGTCCATCATGGAGTGATTGGTGAATCTGAGCCCATGAGGAAGATAATGGACATCATCTCAAAAACTGCAGGTACTGATGCCTCGATCCTGATTACAGGGGAACATGGTACCGGGAAGGAAGTTTTGGCGCGTATGATCCATAATCAGTCGTTGAGAGCCGCTCATCCATTCATTCATGCTGATCTGGGAGCGATCTCAGAGGGATTGTTTTCTTCAACACTCTTTGGTCATGTTAAGGGAGCATACACAGATGCCCACGAGGATAAGCCTGGTTTGATGGAAGTAGCTAATCTGGGTACTTTGTTGCTGGATGAAATTGGGGACCTGCCTTTACATCTTCAAAGCAAATTGCTGTCTGTCCTTGAAAACAGAACAGTGCAGCGTGTAGGAGATCACCATTCTAGGGCAATCGATATCCGGACCATCAGTACCTCCCATAAACCACTATCCATGTTGCAGGATTCGGATCAATTCAGACAGGACTTGCTGTTTCGAATCAATACGGTACATATTGAGATTCCTCCATTGCGGGAGAGAAGTGCTGATATTGTGCCGCTTATAAACCATTATCTGGCGGTTTTCAACAGGAAATATGACAAAACCATGGCTTTCGAAAAGCCGCAAATGGAAAGGTTCATGGCGTACAGCTGGCCCGGTAATATCAGAGAACTTAGAAACACCATCGAGCGAATGGTGATTATGGAAAGTGCAACAGGTTTTGAAGAAATAGAGAGGGGTTCAGAGAATCAGGATAACCTTTATGAGGTAGAGAAACGAAAAATTGAAGAGGTGATCAAAAAGCATGCAGGCAATATTAGCCGGGCAGCCTCAGAGCTGGGAATTGGTAGAAATACGCTTTATCGCAAAATGAAGAAATATGATCTCTGGTAAAGGATTTATTCGTGTGATCATCAGGGTCCTGATATTAATTGTGCTGGTATTTGGTCTCGCATATTCGTACCTGAAAACCGAATTAATCATTACACCGATCATGTTTGGTTTATTGATTTTGTTGTCGGCCATTGAAATGACCTGGTATTTGTTGCGCCAGGAGCGTGGCTGGACAAGGTTTTTGCTCAGCGTGAAGCATAAAGACTTTAGTCGGGCATACAGAAGGCAGGCGGGATCAAAAGAGATGCAGGAAGCTTATGACCTCATCACCCAGAGCCTGGAAGAGCTGGAATCGGGAAAGCAGGCCGAATATCATTTGTTGCGCATGGTGCTGGGCCATATTTCAGTAGCGGTAGCCTGTTACAGTGACCAGGGTGAGGTGCTGTTTAGCAACAAAGCATTCAACGCTTTGCTGGGCATCCCGGGATTGGTAAACGTTGATCGGCTAAAGTTGGAATTTCCCAAAATACATGAAGTCATGATCAGTACCCATGCGCCTCCATCAGAGTGGATAGACCATGGAAAGGGTCAACAACTTTTTGTAAAGACTGAATCATTCAAATTGAAAGGGAAGGACTACAAACTCATCAGCCTGACCGATATTAAAAATCCGCTGGATGCCAAGGAATTTGAAAGTTATCAGAAACTCATGCGGGTCATGACTCATGAGATCATGAATTCCACAACGCCCATTCTGTCACTGATCAGGATAGTGAACCAAAAGCTGGTTTTAGATGAAAAGTTGGTAGAACTGGATCAGAACGATCAGAAAAATATCGCCATGAGCCTCAACGCGATAGAAGAGCGTACTGCCGGTTTGCTGAAGTTTGTAGAAGCCTACAAGCAGATCAATCGGCCAATTGAACCGGTGCTGTCTGCCTGCCACAGTAGGGAGCTAGCAGCAATGATCACCTCCCTGCAGGCAACAATTAATGAAGGCACTTTAGCGGTTCATGACGAGATAAATGGGACACTGATCCTGGATAGGGTACTGATTGGCCTTGCGCTGAATAACCTCGTGAAAAATGCTGTAGAAGCAACCAATGGAACAGAAAAACCTGCAATTACTGTAAAATTGAGCAGGGAGGAGGATGCTGTTCAGATTGCAGTGGAAGACAATGGGCCGGGAGTTCCACAGAAAGTTTTGAATCAGATATTCATTCCTTTTTTCACCACCAAAGCCGAGGGATCAGGTGTAGGCCTGGCATTGTCAAGAAAAATAGCCCGGGCACATAAAGGGTCCCTGGAATATAACAGGGTAGGAAATCATACACAGTTTTTGTTGTCTATACCTCAACTGGGAGAGGGAGTGAAATGATTTGGTGAATAACACGTCCCATGAATTATTCAATTATCTAACCATTATCAACGCATATCGATCAATCATTTGACTCCATCGATTTTGTCTGGATTTTCCTGAGTAAAAGGCTTAAATTCAAATACAAATAGTTTTCTTACCAAACCCAGCTTAAAATGAGAAAGTCTGCCCACCTCGTCATAGTAGTAACTTTATTGTTTTTCACCAACCTCACTTTTGCCCAGATAAAATATGTGAATGTTAACGCGTCCGGCGCAGGAGACGGAACTTCCTGGACAGACGCATACACAGAACTTCGTGATGCATTGGCTGCTGCCACTTCAGGTGATACCATCGTGGTAGCTGCTGGAACGTATAAACCCACCGCAACTACCTCCAGGTCGATATCCTTTGAGATGATCACAGGAGTGAAAATCTTTGGTGGATTTGCAGGTACTGAAGCCACCATTGACCAGACAACCCTGGATGCGAGGGATTTTGAAACAAACGCTACCATTCTCAACGGCGACATTCAATCAAATACTGATCTCAATGACTACTCAGAACATGTCGTAGAAGCGGCTTCAGTAGACAGCACAGGTGTATTGGATGGATTTACCATTACCCGGGGGAATGCCAATAGCTCAACTGGTGGTGGAGGGATTTATGTAAATGGTGGCAACCCGACCCTGAAAAATTTGGTGCTTTATAACAATTATTCTGCTGGTGGAGGAGGTGCTGCCATAAACATCGCAGGAGCAGGTAATATGGAAATGGGAAATATCCTGATTTATGATAACCGCATGCTTAGTTCCGGTGCGGCGATGACCATTGTAGACAGCTCTCCACTCATCTATAACATGACCATTACCAATACCACAAGCCTGGTCAGCTCGGCAACTGCCAAAGGCCTGG
Organism: Cyclobacteriaceae bacterium; assembly: GCA_965243755.1. Taxonomy (GTDB): domain Bacteria; phylum Bacteroidota; class Bacteroidia; order Cytophagales; family Cyclobacteriaceae; genus JANSWY01. The sequence goes on along the minus strand of CBDEVW010000003.1, from coordinate 1,315,242 downwards.
AAAACGAAAACAGTAGCACTTCTTTCATTAATTGCATTTCGTGGGACAATGAGGATGGTGACTTTGAAGTGGGTGGAACGGATTTGCCAGTCATCAGTTACTCCTTACTGAAAGGTACTGGTGGAAGTGGGACCAACTGGAATGATGCACTCGGAACAGATGGAGGAAACAACCCCGCAGGATTTCCGCTTTTAGCAGACATTTCAACAGGTGATCACCGTCTGCTGGAAGGGTCAGCGGCCTTGAATGCCGGGAATGCAACGTATGGTGATAACATTGGATGGTACCAGGGTGAAGCTATACCAGGCAATGCCATGATCGTGAGCAATTCATTATTATCATTTGGAGAGGTGACCACTGATACTTCTGCAGAAATGAGCTTTACAGTCAGTGGAGTTGATCTTAGTTCAGACATTTCAATGAGCGTATCAAACAGCGCTTTCCTGCTTTCCACTACCAGTGGGGACTATAGTGGTAATACCTCCACAATATCCTTGCAAGAAACAGCAGGGGTGGTCAATGAAACAACGATTTATACCATTTATGTACCAACTTCCAACGGTGACGATAACGGAACAATTACTTTTATCAGCACCGATGCGCCTACCTTAAAGACAACCATAACAGCGACAGCCGTTCTTCCTGACATTTCAATAAGTGATACTGGATACGATTTTGGAGTGATGGATTTTGGTACTGCCTCTGCAGAGCAATCATATACGGTAAGCGCCGTAAACCTGACCGATGACCTGGTAATAACTGCTCCGGAGGGTTTTGAGATTTCACTGACAAGCGGGGATTATTCTGGCAATACCAGTGTCATCACCCTAACGCCATCTTCTGGAACAGTGAGCTCAACCACCATCTATGTGCGATTCAATCCGGATACTAAAGGCAGATATACCGGGGAGATCACCCATGAAAGTTCCGGAGCAGACAACCCATCTTATGATGTAGAAGGTGTCGCTATTGATCCCGCGATCATTTATGTTGATGCCGCTGCAACCGGGAGCAACTCAGGTGAAAGTTGGACGAATGCGTATACCTCATTGGACGAGGCGATGGCCATTGCCATCCAGGGAGATACAGTAGTGGTGGCGAAGGGCACATATGTAGCCAACCAGGCCGATAGTACTGTTGCGCTAACTGTTGGTAACGGTGTGACAGTTTTTGGAGGATTTGCCGGGAATGAAGTGATTGACGCTACTGCAATTGCCAACAGGGATTTTGAAACCAACGAAACCATCATCACAGGATACCGGGGAGGAGATGAATCCATGAATAGTAAACGCTTACTTTATTTGGATGATTGTGATGACCTCACGACCATCGACGGATTCACACTTACAAAAGCACTGAGAAGTTCTGGCAGTGGGGCTGCCATCTATGTGATCAGCAGTGCTTCTGTAGCCTTCAGGAACCTGATCATCAAAGACAACAGAGCCTATTCTGGTGCTGGGATTTATGTGCTCAGCAGCAATGGGACTATTGAAAATGTTGTTTTTCGGGATAATGAAGCAACAGGAAACATTGATGGAGGCGCTGCATTTACTGGGGTCAGCAGCACATTTGATCTGATTGATTGCCAATTCATCAATAATTTCTCTGAAGATGAAGGGGGAGCCATTCACTTGAGTAATTGCAATGTAGACATGACGAACTGCCGCTTCCTGGATAATTTCACCGAGAATGAAGGAGGGGCCATATATGCCAGCAGCGCAGGGAACCTCACCATCTCAAAATCAATTTTTAAACGCAATAAAGTTACGGCCACAGGTGGGCTGGGAGGAGCCATCCGATATGCGGCCAATGACCTGACATTGGATTCCTGTGAGTTTATTGCAAATGAAGCAATGAGTTTCTCTGGCAGAGGAGGGGCTATCTACATGTCCGGTACGGAATCACCTGAAATATCCAATAGCCTCTTTTGTCGCAACTTTGCAAAGGCTGACGGAGGTGCGATCTACACCTCAGAAAGTACATCAACCAGCACATCAGAACAATTGTATCTGACCAATAATACCTTCGCGCAGAATCGATGTGAGGGGTCTGGGCCCGCAGTATATAATTTCAGGTCTAACGTCAATTACGTCAATACCATAGTGTGGGGTAATGAAGGGGGGACACATCAGCACCACAATTTTGATGTCAATTCTACCGCTGATTATCAGTTTTCTTTAATTGAAAACTCCATGCCCAACGACCTCTGGGAAGATGACCTGGGTACGGATAGCGGCAACAATATTGATACTGACCCGTTATTCGTTGATTTATTTACCTGCAATGTGAACCTTCAAAGTGGTTCGCCGGCACTAGGCGCTGGAAATTCAACCAATGGGAACAATATTGGTTACTACCAGGGAACAGGCACTGATGCATTATCAATTCATTTTGATGGTATTTATGTAAAGCAGGATGCAACTGGTAATGGCGATGGATCCTCCTGGACCGATGCATACACATCACTTCAGGAGGCATTGGAAGTGAGCACCTTTGGTACCAGGATTTTTGTAGCCAAAGGCGTTTATACTCCCTCAGATACCGCACGCGAAGTGTCCTTTGAGATGCTAGATGGCGTCAGGGTTTATGGCGGATTTGCAGGAGATGAGAGCACTATTAATGCTGAAACCCTGCAGGACAGAGATTTTATTACGAATGAAACCATTTTAAGTGGAGATCTGCAGGGAGATGATGCATCAGTAGGGACTACCGACAATAGTTATCATGTAGTGGTTGCCAACGGATCGGAACATGAGATTTCCAGCGACGCGGTACTGGACGGATTTACCATTAGTAGCGGAAATGCCAATGGTGATCCCAATGAGCACCAGTACAGTTCGAGAGGAGGTGGTGTATTCATTTATGCTGGTGCATTTGATGGAACGTCCAGTCCTACTCTGAACAACCTGGTGATCAAAGATAATTATGCCACCATATGGGGTGGTGGAATGGTGATCGCTGCTATTGCTACCGATGCTACTGCAGATCCGATCCTGAATAATATTCAATTCCTCAACAACAGTTCTGGGCAGGATGGTGGTGGCCTTCATGTGGAGGGAGTAGTTGGTAATGCGCGTCCCCAAATCAACCAAACAACATTTATCGACAATTCCTCCGATCAGGGAGGTGGTGTAAAAGTGTATGGCGGATGCAATGGAAATGCCGATCCGGTGTTTAGGGATGTTTTCTTTTGTGGCAATTCCGGAGGAGGATTGGAAGTCATTGCACTTGATGCCGGAGGTGCATGTGATAATATTGGTGGATTTTCCCGACCTACATTGATCAATGTGACCTTCGCAGAGGAAGAAATGACCAATGCAGCGTACCTGGGTACTGTAGAAGTCGAAATTCAAAATTCAATCATCTGGGGGACCGTGAGCAATATCAATGGAGCAGCGCCAACTTATTATAATAGCATCATCAAAAATTCAGGTGGAAGTAGCAATTGGAGTACCTCCCTGGGTGTAGATGGTGGAGGCAACCTGGATGATGATCCACTATTTGCTGATTTGTTTTCCTGTGACACTTCCTTGGTCACTGGTAGTCCCGCCATTGGAGCAGGGGATCCTACCTATGGAAGCAATATTGGTTACTATCAGGGAGGAGGAATCACCGCACCTGCAGTAATCGGGATTTTAGGGTCCATTGCTGATTTTGGAACTGTGACTGTTGGTACAAATTCCGAAGAGCAGCTCTATCAGGTCTTTGGGACCAACCTTACAGGCGATATTGCCATTGTTCCCCCTTCAGGATTTGAGATTTCACTTACCTCAGGCACTGGATTTTCTGGAGAAACCATGGTGCTGCAACAGTCGGGAGGTTCCGTAGACACTACCACCATTTACATCAGGTTTTCCCCTGCTGCAATTGCAGACTTTAATGATGTGGTATCACACACCAGTGATGGAGCAGTTACCCGTGAGATCGAAGTGAGTGGAAGTGGTGCCGCAGAACCATCAGTCAATATTACTCCAGGCACCATTGATTTTGGATTTGTAATAGTTGGAGAGTCCTCTCCGGAGCAGGCACTGGAAGTTTCCGCTACTGATTTAAGGGGTGACCTGACACTTATCGCTCCTAATGGGTTTGAAATAACAACGACTTCTGGCAGTGGCTACTCGAGTAGCCTGGCGTTAACTCCGGATGAAGCAGGTTCAGTATCTGCAACTGAGGTTTTCATTGTTTACAGTCCAATTGACGAGGAGGATAGAACGGATTCATTGCAGGTAGTGGTAGAGGGACTGAGTGATGTATATGTATACCTGAGCGGTGAGGCAAGATATCCTTCTTTGCAGGTGGATGATTCTTCACTCACGACCTTCGGAGAAGTGGTGGTAGGAGAAGAATCAGCGATCCAGAGTTACCGGTTAGTAGGTATAGGGCTTACCGAAACCCTAAGCATTACAACAAGTTCAAACAACTTTGTCATTACATTAGACACCACCGCGGGATTCTCAACTGAGATTCTGAATGTGGATATAGGGAACGGTAACATTGATACTACTGTGTATGTGAAATTCACCCCGCAGATTGATGGGTTTGTGCAGGAGTTTATAACACACAGTTCGGGGCAGTTCAATGAAGAGGTCTTGGTGACCGGAGATGGGCGTGTGCTCGATCCCTCAATAATTATTACATCGTCTTTGGATTTCTTTGGGGAAGTGACTGTGGATGATGAATCCGGTGTGCAATCGTACACAGTAGCTGGCGCAGACCTTTCCGATAATCTGGTGATTTCTCCCTCTATAGGATATTATGTCTCATTGTCAGAAACAGAAGGTTTTGTCAATGATCCTCCTTTGGAACTTACTCCTGTAGATGGGGTAGTTGCTGAAACAACGATTTATATCAAGTTTATTCCAGACGAAGAAGGACCATTTGATGGAGTAATAACCCATAGCAGTACAGGAGCAGATGCTGAGTTTTTAAGCGTGTCGGGATTTGGGCTACAAGTGGTAGGTGCAGCGGACCACCTGGCAGACGAACTCATCATCTCACCCAATCCTGCAAGCAATACGCTATCGATAAGTGAGGGCATGCAGGGTGTCAGCATCAGAAAAATTGAGATCTATAATGCCCTGGGACAAAAAGTAGTGACAATACAAAATCAGGGGCTGAGTGGACAGATGACATTTGCACTTCCGTTAGGTTTGGACAATGGCCTGTACCATTTGCTGATAGAAACAGTAGAGTATGGAATGATGAAGCGAAAATTTCAAATAAGGAGGTAAAGCGCATTAAAAAACCACCTTATCGCCGACAAGGTGGTTTCAACTACTATAAAAGTAAGTTTCCATAAAACATTAGATTTGGTCCGACATCCTGGTCCTGTTTCCAGGTACATCCATGACAGTGATGGTCATGTTAGTGGCAGTTTCCAGGTTACCCTGTAGCTGATATGCCCAATCGAGTCCGTTTTCCGTGCTGGTAAAGCTTCCTTCTTCCAGGATCTCATGATTGGCATCAGTAAAGGTGGCGTAAACCTCTTTTACTGCAAACCTGTCAATGGCCCTCACCACAAGCTTATCTCCCTGGTTTTTAAAGAAGTTTTCTTTGTTTACCTGGATGATTCTGGGAGGAGTAAGGTAGTCGGTAACTGCTGCCGTATACGCACTCCCTAGCTGGTACTGATCAGCCAGCGCCTGGTAGTAAATTTTACTGTCCGGGTCATTCATTTTGTTCTTAGCAAACACACTTGCTTCCTTGAATTTGAGTTGGGCATTAAGCTGGGCCTCAGTTAGATTTTTTGAAGAAGGTTTGCTGAAAGCTGAAATGATCAACTGACCATTAACTGTTTTGAATGTGAGGGTTTTTCCTATGGTTCCGGACATACCCTGTACGATAATATTACTTGACTTTGCCATAATTAAATGAATTTAAAATGTTAGAAGATTTATTTAAAGACGAGTATGCCGGCCACTCATTACAAACAACGGTATATATGGTAAATGGTTACTAAAAACAAATAAAATTAATATTAATTTAATGTTATTAATAGAATATTTTGATAAATCCTATATGCGTAAAAGCAAATTAATGAATTGAAGGACGCTGAAATGCTGTGTTTTCCATTTTGTATTTTTTAAGGATTTGGTGAATATGGTCACATGGTAGCCACTGTGTAGGCACATGGTAGCCACTGTGTAGGCAGACCGTTGAGATTTGCGAGATTAAAATTGTACTATTCTAATAAATTAGCTTGTCATTTAAGGACACATCGAATGGATGTTGAGATTAGGTTAAACCCAGTAATTTAATTTAGTTTTTATCCCAAGAAAATTGTGATTGCTTTTTCTTCTTCACAAACTCAACTGGTAAATCCTTTAGTTCACCGAATAAAACGGATGTCAGCGGTCGTCTTCTATTAAATTCGCCGCAGGCAAGATCACTAATCTGGCGAACACAATCTAACCTTTTATCATGTTTCACTAAACACGGAAACCATTGAGTTGGTTGGCATAAAGCGTTAGACTATTGATGAATCAAATTGAAAATTCGGCAACTTTATTTGGCTATAAATTAATTGAAAACAGCGAAGGGTCGGTGTTATCATTACACGAAACCAATGGCATAATTAAGGTGTCGTGGCATGGCGTGGTGGATAGAGCCGTGGCTGAGAAGCTCCTTTCCGGTGCAGCAGAATTTGCACATGGAGGTCAATTCACCAGTCTGATCCTGGATCGATCAGAGCTAGTAGAATTTACTGCAGCGGCAAGGGTTTGGATCAAGAAAGTGTTTTTTGATGGCAATACCAGGCGGCTTTCAAAATTTGTTAAGCACATCGCTACAATAAATTCCAGCACACGAAAAGCGATGATCTATGAGAAATATATCCATGTGCTGGTGAAATTTCTATTCCCGAAAAATGAAATCAGGTCATTCAAAACTTTGTGCGAGGCGGAGAAATGGCTATGTGATAATGGTAACTGACCAACAATTTTGAAAATAATGGAATTGTAATCCCAGTTTAACCCATTAATCACGTTTAATAATTCACCAGAAACTGTCTCAGGTCTACATCGCTTTCCAAAGCCATCTTCTTCTTCATTCTGTACAAGCTCTTTCGGACAGCATCGTCTGTAATGTTGAGTACATTGGCAATGGCCTTAGTGTCCATACCTACCTTTACGTAAGCAGATAATCTCAGGTCATTCTGGGTGAGGTCTCCAAAATTCTTCCTCATGTTTTCGAAGAATCTGGGGTGCACTTTCTCAAACTGATGTACAAACTGACTCCACGTTTCGTCACTGATATTGGCCTTGAGTGTCTTACCAATTTCTTTTACTTCCTGCTCTACATCATCATCGAGTTTATTACCCAAAACTTCAATCTGCTTACCCACTTGTTCCAGCAAGGTGTTTTTTTGGTGTGTCAACATGGTGTAAGTGGCAAGCTCCCGCTCTTTTAGTGAGATGGTTTCCTCAGCCAGGAGCCGTTCTGTTTCCCTTAGTTTGTTGATCTCCCTGTTTTTGACGTTCAATTGATCATTTCGATTTTCAATTTCGGTGTTGAGCTTGTTAAGCGCCTCATTCGCTCTTGTTTTCATCCTGTAAAAGTGAAACAGGATAAACAGAATGATACAAAGCAGCACTAACCCTATGATCGAACCAGTTTGAATAATGCCCTGACGCTCAATCTTTTCGTTTAGGAATATTTTGTCTCGCTCCGCAGCAAATAGTATAGAATCTTTTTTGACCTTAAACTCATGTTGCGCCTCCAGTTTAGCGATTTTCTTAGTTTGTTCGTCATTTGTTACTTCATTGGAGAGCTCATGGAATTCTTTGAAGAAGTCATAAGAACGCTTTAGTTGGCCCTTACGATCAAAGATTTGGGCAAGTTGCTCTGAGGCTTTCATTCTGCTTTGCAAAAAATTGATCTCTGTAGCCAGTAGATATGCTTCCTGACTATAGACCTGTGCATTTTTCAGGTCTCCAAGATCGAGATATAATTCCCCTAAGGATAAGGCTGTTTCAGACAATTGATCCCTTCGCCCCAGGTTGGTTCTGATTTGGTACGCTTTGTTGTAATAGCTCATGGCCCTGTCCAAATCACCCAATTTGTAGGATATTGCTCCAAGATGATGATTGGCATAGCCCATGCCATCTCTGTTGTTCAGCTGCATACTCAGATCAAGCGAACGTTGATAGTGTGCAAGCGCAGAATCATATTGCTCCAAATCTAAAAATACAGTGCCTATGTTGGTGTGCAGTGTGATCACCTCATCACCATACTCGCCTTCTTTGGTCAATGAGAGCGCACGGTAATAATATTTTAGTGCTTGCTGATAATCTTCCTGTTTCCTGAAAACAACACCAAGGTTTGTTGAAACCGTGGCGATGTATCTTACTTCGTTAAGGGCTTCATATATTTCCAGCGCCTGAAAGTAGTTTTCCGCGGCATAGGAGAGGTTTCCCCATTGCTCATAGATAATGGCAATGTTGTTAATGGCTGCCGCCATGTTTAAGGTATCTTTTTCCTCTATTTTGTGCGCTAATGATTTTTTGAAATAGTGGATGGCATTTTCAAAATCACTTTCATAGTAATAGGTGGCTCCCAGACCATTGTAAATACTGGTGACCAGTGGTTTGAACTGAACTGAATCTGCCATACTCAGTGCCTCATTGTAATAGCGTCTGGCGAGCTGGTAGTCACCAAAAATCATGGTAGTCCAGGCTGTTCTCATACGAGAAACAATCTCTCCTTTTGTGTAATTAATTTTCCTGGAAAGGGCCCCTGCCTGTGCAGCATATCTTAACGAACTGGAGTCTGTATACTCCTGTGCCAGCATGTTTAGTACATCCACCTTTTGCCTGTCATTGGAAATGGTATCTGCCACCGACTCCAGAGAATCTATGACAGTCAATTGTTGCGACACTAGCTGGTGACCAACAAAAATGAAGGCATAAAAAAGGAAATATTTCATGTGACGCTCGCTTATACAGAAGTTAAGGTAAAAAGGATTCTGATCAAAATAAGTATCCTCAAGCCATTTGGAGGGCGATTTTCATGCCTGTCCATACTTTGTCCATACCACTTTTTATGATTTATTCCTGAGCAAGCCGTCCTTTGAAGAAATTCTCACATCAATAAAATTACATGCACAAATTTATATTCCAGGTGGTCCTTATCTCATGTCTCGGTATTGCCATCAATGTTCAGGGACAGGGCCTGTTTGTGGCGATGGAATGCGTGGATATTACCACCATGGATGGCAATACAGTCAGTACCTGCCCTGATGCTGGGGCCATGAGGTTTGTCAATGGTCAGCTATACATGATACTGCCGGATAATGCGTTCACGTCGCAAAACACGGCCAACTGGTATTTGGTTAAGCGAGACCAACAGGGTAACTGGTCTTCATTTGATATGACCAATGCATCATTGGATGGAACAAGAGCGGCAACCTGGGAGCAAGACAATAACCCGGCATTTTGGGTTTCCTTAGATGAGCGTTACGCATTGGTGGGGACCGAATCGGGCTTGCACATCTGCGACTTACAAACAGGCCAGTGGAGCTTGATGGATGGCGCAGATGGCATCAACCAAGGCAGAGTTCAGGCAATCACTGAGTTGTCCAATGGTGACTTTCTGATAGGAGCCTGGGAGTCTGTACAGCGGCTATCTGGCTTTACGGTAATGGACACGATCATCACAGCCTATGAAGTCAACGACCTCTATAACATGGGTAATGATGTGGTCTACGCCAGCAGTGGTGCCAATGGTCCTTCTTATGGTCAATCCAATGCGATATTGAAATGGGAAAATGATGCCATAGAGGAAATTATGTTTCCTGGTTCACTGCTGCGGGAGTTCGAAATGATCGATCTGGGGGTTGGAGACCTGGCAATGGTACCAGAAGGGGAAAGTCAGCTTTACCTTTTCTATAATGGCGCCTGGGAAGTGCGAAATACTGAATTCACGACCATTGGTAGTAGAATAGCCCGGCTCTCCAATGGTAAAATACTGTTTGTGAACAGCTTTGTTACTGATGCACACATCTATGACATTGAAACCGGGAGTGCTCAGTTTATTGGGAATGCACATTATTTCAAAGGCAACCCCCAGGCGCTAACCTACGAAGGGGCTACTTACCTGAACTTTGGTTTTGGCAACAATGGTTTTGAAGCCTATGTGGATGATTTCAAGGTCCATTTGATCCATGAGGGTGTTCGATACATGTCATACATCGATAACCTGCAAAACATGCCAGCAGGCACCTTCTCGGCAGACCTGGTTCCGGGTGTCCTGGGCGCAGAAAATCATTTCATTTATGAGTTGGTAGCCGGGGAAGGTGACGATCACAATAATTTGTTTGAGATCACAGGCAATACTTTGAGCAATACATCTTCAATTGATTTTTCATCCGGAACAGGTACCATCAGGATCCGGGCCACCAGTCAGCTCGAAGAAGGCGTATTTGCTGATCACATTGTTTTACTGAGTGCCTGCGATATGAATGAAGGAAGTGATGCAGTGGTAATATGCGATTCATACGATTGGAATGGAGTGACCTACAATACTACCGGACATTACACACAATTGATGACAAATGCCGTGGGCTGTGACAGCCTGGCAACTCTGGAACTCACCATTTTGAAGTCAACATCAGGAGAGGAAACAGTGGTGGCTTGCGATGAATATACCTGGGAAGGCGACACCTACACACAAACCGGAACTTATATAAAAATGCTGACCAACTACAAAGGTTGTGACAGCACAGCGACGCTCAACCTCACCATGTTTCAGACGTCCCCGACAACAACAGCCACATGCGGAGTGGTATGGGAAAATGATGCATGGTCCAATGGCGCTGGCCCATCATCGATTGATTCAGTGATCATAAAAGGCAATTATAGTACACTAACCAACGGAACGTTCGAAATGGATCACCTTACGATTACCTCGGATGACACCATCTTCGTTGATCCGGGGACTACTTTGGACATTACCGGCAACTTTATCAACAATGGGTATATGGTGGTTGAGCCTGGGGGATCCCTGTTGACCTACGTAGCAAACAATTATGAAGGAGGTCCGATCACAATTAAAAGGTCCACCAGGTTTGCTTCTGGAGGTTATTCAATGGTTGGTATTCCCGTAAATGGTGAGTCAACCATGTTTGGCAACATGCTCGGACCTATAGTTTACACCTATGATGAGTCCATACCATTTCTGGAAACAGTAAACCAGGGATTGGACCGGTGGGTAGATGCCCGGGATTCAGTCCTTACACCAGGAGTAGGATACGCAGTTGCCGGGGACTCACTCATTGAGTTTACAGGTATTCCAATCTCAGGAGTAATCTGGAATAATGGGTTGACGAGAACCGAGGACAATACCACCGGAAGCGAAAACTGGGGTTGGCATCTGGTCAGTAACCCCTATCCTGCAGCGATCGATTTCAATAGTTTCATCACTACCAATACGGAAATTCAGGGGTTCATAGCATTGTGGGACGATCCAAACACAGGCACCAGGGGTGATAACAGTGATTATTTGATCGTCAATGCTGTAGGTGCCGTTACTGGTCCCAATGGCGGAGCGTTTTCTGGCTCCATCAATGCAATGCAGGGATTTTTTGTCCAGGTGGGTGAGGGGCAAAGTGGGCAATTCGTATTTAGCGAATCCATGCGGGTTGCTGGCAATAACTCAGACAACAATATTTTTAGAAAAGCATCATTTCCGTCTTTTAAACTATCAGTGGCATCCGGCAATCGTTACAGCGAAACTTTAATTGGTTTCCCGGAAGATGCCACAATGGCTCTGGACAGACTGTACGATGCTGCCAGACTTAAATCTCAGGAAGAACTGAATATCTACTCAATCATAAATAATGAGCCCATGGCTATTCAGGGATTGCCAATGCAGCCACTAACCGAAATCGCTCTTGGTTTAGATCATCAAGCTCAGGGCCTGGTAACGCTGACATTGAAGGAATTAAAGCAGATCCCGGAATCATATGCTTTTTACCTTCACAACACGATAACCGGTGAGCATATTCGATTGAGCAAAGAGGGGGAACCCATTCAATTAAGCCTTCCAGTGGGATCTGATATTCGCGATTATAGCATTGTATTGTCTCAGGGACCTTTACAAACCCCGGACATTGAGCCGAAGTTTCAGGTGTATTCATCAGGGATGGAAATAATTATTAAACATCGTTTCATTGACCACACAAACTATCAATTAATGGACATGAATGGTCAGCTGATTGATCAGGGCATTGCCAGCATAAGGAACAATGAAGCCCGACTCAGTCAGGTAATCACCAATGGCATCTACCTGCTACAGCTATGGGATGGCAGGTCCTGGGAAACACACAAGATTTTGATGAATAATTAAACCAATCAGCTATGAGTAATTTGAGTAAGAAATTGTTTTTTCTGATGATTCTGGTGATGGCTTACCCTTTTTGGAATGAGACATTCGCACAGGGAGCTCCACCACCAGCGACCCCTATCGATGGAGGGATATCGCTCCTACTAATTGCAGGAGGTCTATATGGGGTCAGAAAATTGTATAAAAATGTCAAGGAGTAATAGTGAAGCTACGGAATATTTGATCACTATGAATGATCGTCCCTTGGCGCTGATGTTGCGAAGGCTAATCTCGTGTATAAGTTCCAGAAAAAGTAGCGCTCGTAATCTGAAGTGCTGAGGTATGGAAATGTCTGCCTTTTACGGGTGGATGTTTCCCGATCAATTTTTGAAACAAGTCATTTCATACCATACATACGCATATATGTATCACTTCATTCAGTTGAATCATATTGATCTCAATTGTCTTAAATGTTGGTTAAAGTGGAGTTAGTGTTTTTGATATTCGAAAACATTAAATATTCCTATCGGCGCGAGGAGGATAGCCCTCCTGAAGGTAATCGGCTGGCTGATGTATTTCAGCTGGCCGAATATTGAAGAATGGTTTAGAATTACTCATGACCTCCAAAAAAGTAATGCACCCGAGGTTCTATCCAGGAACAATCGCTGCTCCTGACTGTGAATCCGGTGTGGCCACCAAACTTAGGAAAACTACACTCAATTTGCCTGAAAGTCCTTGTCGGATAACTTGATGGACCCAGGATCGGATCATTTTGTGCATTGATAATGAACGTCGGAACCGCTACTCTGTCCAATTGATGAATGGGAGAAATCGTCGTTAAATGATCGTTTTCCAGCTGCTGTATTTTTTGAATGAGTGCAATCAGCTCATTTAAGGTGGCGCATGATTTAATGTGTTCCATATCCCAGATTTCAGGAAACTGTTCAGACTTTCGGATCAACTTTTTCCGAAGCTTTTGAAAGAAATTGCGTCCATAGATCCAGTGATTTAGTCCGGATTCAATCTTGTGCAAAGATTCCTGTAAGTCAAGTGGTACAGAGACTACTGCAGCTGCTGTAACGTGCTGTGAAACGGCTGGTGACGCAACATAGTTCAATGTGGTGACCGCACCAAGTGAAAATCCCAAAAGGAAAGTCTTGTGATAGTTGCTTTGTAAGTTGCCATGAGTGACTACACGATGGAGATCTGTGGAGTTGTTCAGTGAGTATAGTTGTGGTAGCCTGTTCAATTCCTTGCTGCAACTTCTGAAGTTCCACATGAGCACATCATAACCTCTGGTCGAAAAGTACTTAGCAGAACGTTCCACGAAATAGTCCCTGGAGTTGCCTTCAAAAGCGTGAGTTATGATCAGCAAATTGTCATTGCCATTCTGTATCCAGTCCAGGTCCAGAAAGTCGCCATCTGCAAGTTCGAGTCTTTCTCTTTCGTATGGCACCTGATATATCTTCGATCGCAGGTACGGAATGATTGTTTCCAAATGACCATTGAATAGATACCATGGCCTTTTATATTCCAATTGATTTGATAATATTGAGGGCTTTATTTCAACTCGCTCCATGCAGCAGCTAAAATACATACTTTATTCTATCCGACCATCTGCCGGACTAATGGCAGCAGTGCTGGCCCTGGTGTCCTTTCGGCCAAATGCACATGAATGGATGCTAGCTATTTATATGGCAGTCTATTTTTTTGCCGGAAGTGCTTATTGTTTCCTGATTAATGACCTGTCTGACCGGAAGAAAGACATTGCCAATAACAAACTAAGACCAATAGCCACAGGAAAACTGGGTGCTAAAACGGTAATTGTTTGGCTTATTTTGTTCGGAGGGTTATTTCTGGTTACCGGATATATCATTGGTACTGCTTTCCTGGTCCTGGCACTTTTGGCGCTTTTGAGTTTTTCGCTTTATTCATTCATTAATAGCCGAACGGGTTTGTTGGCCAATTGCATTGTGGCCTTCTGGGCCGTAGCACCGATGTGGGAGATGCAGTTCATTTTATCAGAGTGGAGGGACCTGACCTGGCTGGCAACCGGTTTATTTATCATGGTCATCATTCGTGAGGTACAGTTGGATTGGTTGGATATAGAAGGTGATGCCAAAGTAGGAAAGCCATCGGTACCAATGCAGTTTGATCCATGGTCACTTAATATTTTCCTGACGGCAATGATGGTGCTTGGGCTGATGGTGGTAGGCGCAAGTTTTTGGTACGTATCAATCTCCCTAACTGCATACCTGTTACTGTTAACAGCAATGCTAAGTTCATGGTATCCTTTTATTCTTCTTCTGCGGCGACCAACGAGAAAAGTGATCCTGTTTAACGTGCGATTCAGTCACATTTCATTCGCATTATTTGCTATAGCTTTGTGGCTTAGATGAGGATATTTTTTATCATAATATTTTGGTTGGCCATACATAACCTTGCCTATGGTCAAAACGCCGTTACCCAGGCAGCCGAAGTTTTGATGGAAATAGCACAAATGCAGGTAAAGCATGATGAATTCTATGATGCAGGCTTATTCCCTAGCCAGCGATCCTGGATAACCGGTAGCAGTGAGGACAATAATATCTTCGTTACCGCCTCAATTGCCTACATTTTGCGGTATCTCAAACCTGAAGTTCCTTATTCATCGCAAGTCGTCATTGATAGTATTTTGGCCAGGGTACAGCCCCTTTTTCCATTATATTATAGTCGAAGAAAAAAGGCAGCCTACAACTTTTGGCAGACCGTCCCCCCGGATTTACCTTTTCCAAACGGAGGAGCTCTTCTTAGTCGGGAAGAGTACAGATTGCCAGATGACTATGATGATACCAGTTTGGTAAGGTTAGCAGCCGGAAGCGATTCATTGATTGATCGTGATATAAGGGATCGAATGATTACTTACGCCATGAGGGAAGATAGGGGAGCCGTAGAGAAAACCCTCAGGAAGTATCAAAACAGCAAGGCCTATGAGGTCTTCTTTGCGGATAAGATGGCTCAGGAGTACGATGTGGTTGTCATGTGCAATACCCTGTTATTTGTATTTGAAAGAGGCTTTGAACTGGAAGAGATCGATCGGTTAAGTATTCGGTTCATTGAAGAGGTGATCAATGCCAGGGATCATTGGCACCATCCTCAGGAGATTGCCCCAAGTTACCGAAGTACAGTTTGGATTCTTTACCACCTCTCAAGATTAATCGCCGCTGATTCCGGACATTTACCGACGCATTTGAAAGACACAATTTTGCAGGACCTATTGGCATTGTTAAATGATGACTTGTCCAACATGGAGCGCATGCTGATTTGCTCTTCACTGCTAAGGCTTGGAGAAGATGTGAAATTGAACTTTACTCCCGGGGATATCAGGGAGGAGCTTGATGAGTTTGTGTTTTTTCACGCCAAACTATCTGATGTCAGTTGGGTGCCAACCATGAAATGGAGAAGCCAGGCATTTAACCTGACCCTGTACTACGAGTATCTGATCTTGTCTTCCAGGATGGAATAACAGACCGATTTGCCACGGAAGTAACACTCCTTTATAGTTGTTGGAATACCTCATGCAACGGTCATAGAACCTCTTTAGCCTGCTTCATGGTCAGGACTATTACAAACCCAGTGTGATCGACGAGTGCCTTAGTACATACCTTCTATTAGGTAATACACGCACTTCTATAGTTAATATACTGAAAGTTGCCAATACCCGAAATTACGCTCAATTCGGAGGTCATCATTTACCAGTTTTGCTATGTACACAAAACAATAAACAAATGAAGACTAAAATATACCTCACGTTTTTATTATGGAGCACACTGTCTCTCGCACATGCCCAAAAGACCTTTATGAATACTTATGTTGAGCGCACCAAGGTTGGGCCTAAAATGGGAACCCAATTAGGTGTTAGCTTCGACGAAAAGTATGAAATAGCTGCTTTTTTTCAAAGACAAGCGCCTATGCTGGAATTTGGTGAATCGTCACCTAAACCACGATTCTATGAAAAAGAATTTGCTGGGGTTCTTTTTGCCGGCTCGATTTGGCAAAGAGGTGACTTTAACATCCTCATGAATGCAAGGGTTGGTGTAAGTAACAAGATAAACTTCGTGATTACTCCATCGGTAGTGTCTGAAATTAAGGTGACTTCCATGTTATCTGTACAGGCAGGAGTAGGTGTCAGAGCATTTCGTCCCACCGCTCAATTTGGAATAAAAATCAGTACACAAAATTAAACTTTAGTGCTATGTTAACTACACCAGAAGCGGTAGAATGGATGCAGGTGCCTGATCAGTCTAAATCTCAAAAGCTCAAAGACTTATAAGGGAGCAATGAAATAAACTAGTATCTAAAACGAATAATTATGAACAATAAAGTGAAATTGATTACTGCAGAGGTATCATCTTCAATAGTCTCTAAAGTCGTTTATAACTATAGTAAGTCCTCTATTAAAATTTACTTTAAGAAGAAGAGATTTCGAAGAAATAAAACCAGAGAGTTTGAAATTCCGGAGCATCATTTTATAAAAATATTAAACTCGCCCTCCATAGGTAAAGCAATCCTAAAGTTGCTTAGAGTAGGAAATAGAATTGATCAATAAGATGAGCAGTTCGTTTTACAAAAAATGCAACTGAAATATTGAAAGAATTAGTTGTCAGACGCACTAATTATAACAGACGCCAACCCCTCATAATCCCATCTTTGCTGGTGTCGGTTGTAGAGTCGGAAGTTTCCGCCATCATCCCAAACTATGGTCAATAAGCCTCTTTCGGCTGCTTCACGGGCATAAAACTCGTAATATTCCAGTCGGCTATTGATGGGGTTGGCCGCAATGGTACCCCACTCCCCAAGAATCACTGGACGTTGTTCCTCTACGATCCACTTTTGGTAAATTCGATCAAATTCACCCTCCAGATCAAGTTTGTCCTGATCAGAACCCCATGAAATTGAAGCTTCTCCGGCGAATGCCCACGGGAAGTATGTGTGCAGCGAAATGATGATCTTTTGGTCGTTATTTGGGATTTCCAAATCGTCCATGGCAGCATCCACGGTACTGGCAGCCCAGGTTGGTATCATGATGTGCCGCAAGGCATTATTACCTCCGGTGGCCCTGATTGCATTGACTGCCGTTGTATGAAAATCATTGATGAACCCACGTCCCGCAGGAGTACCGCCTGACCACTCTTCAGGGATACCTTCAAGGCGAGGCTCATTGAGTGTTTCAAAAATCAACGAGTCATTGTATTCGATAAAGTATTCTGATACCTGTGTCCACAGGCTGCCCAATCTTTCCTTTGTTTCATTGGCATGGGCAGCATCCGGAACTACCCAATGATTGTCGTGATGGACATTGATGATCACGTGCATACCATTTTGAAAGGCGTAGTTGACCACATTTCGTACACGGATCAAATAATTGGGATCGATGGTATATGGTGCATGGTTATTTTGGTCGTAACCCCAGGTAATGGGGATTCGCAGGGTAGTAAAACCCATTTCACGGACATTATCGATGATTGTCTTATTGGGCAATGGGTTTCCCCAGGATGTTTTATCGCTTGAAGTAACGTCAAAACTGTTACCGAGATTCCAGCCTGCACCCATCTCTGCGACCAGATCAAATGAAGAAATGTCCCTGGCAGCACCCATTCCAGAGCCATCGTGATCTTCCAGCACTTCTGTGATTACAAATTCATCTCCATCATCAGGGTTGTCGATGACATCATCGTTGTTTCCTGCGGGAGCTGCTTCATCATCAGTACCACATCCAAGTGTTAATATCAGTAAGAATAAGAAGGTAAAACTGTAAGTCAAAGAGGCCAAACGGTAGATTGGTAGCTTTTTCATAGTGCCGGTAGTCTGATGAAACAAAAGGTTCAGGTTTTGTGTATTACAATAAAAATTGTAGGATTAAACATCGTCAATAGCGCTCTCAATTTAAAGGACTGTAACCATTAGCCCTGTTGGTTTGAATGATTTACCCACTTCTTTTTAAGGTGCTCATCAATTGCTAATGAAGCCAGGTAACTTATAGTTGGAAAAAACCTGTTAATGTAATCCACTCTCCCTAGAAACAACAATCAGATTCATTCTGGTCCACCAGTTTTAATCTTTATTGAAAATTATCCAAAATATTCTTTTTTAAAGCCTATGATATTCAATATGTCATAATAAAAACCCTAATTATCTTGGAATTTAAATTGGTTAACCTTAAATTGGTCGACCAATTAGATAGTTTTAATATGGAGATACTGAAAAACTTCTCTCAAATTGAATTCGAGTCTCCGGTGGACAAGATCATCAAACAAATCAGGGAACTGATCACTTCTGGTCAGTTGAAATCAGGTGATCGTCTGCCCTCAGAGCGCAAGTTGAGTGAGAAATTAGGGGTGGGTCGGACTCACTTGAGAGATGCCCTCAGAAAGCTGGAATTTTATGGGATATTAAAAACACTTCCTCAAAGTGGAACCGTGGTGGCTGGGATTGGCCTGCCTGCCCTGGAAGGTCTCATTTCCGATATGCTGAGAGTGAAAGGAAGGGACTTCAGGTCTTTAGTAGAAACCAGGGTGATTCTGGAATCGAATATTGCTCAACTGGCAGCCCAAAACCGAACAAAAGAAGATATCGCAGAGATAGAAAATGCCCTGAAGGCTCATAAAGTGAAGATAGAGCGAAATGAAGATGCGGTAGAGGAGGATCTCCTGTTTCATTTGAAAATAGCTGAGGCGAGTCAGAATTCTGTCTTAAACTCCCTGATGTTGATTATCACTCCTGATATAATGCAATACTTCAAAAAACATAATGTGTGCGGGGAAGGAAGAGCTGAGGTAGCCATCAAACAACATGAGCAACTATTGCAGTACATCATTGATCAGGATGCCGAGAAAGCCGGCGAAGCAATAAAAGAGCACTTAAAGGACATAAGTGAATATGTAAAAACTATTAAAACCGGATTGTCACTCAGTAGTAATGGGACGCTGGTCTAGACTAAAAAAATGAAACTGTTATGAATATATGAACAGCAAAAAACAAAATGGACCAGCCCAGGGCTGATCCATAGCATCGAGTGGAGCACGTGAAATAATATCAATTTGGCGATCGGTACTATTCAAGGCCCCATCTGACTGTTGCAAAATTAATCAAAAATGCCTCCTTAGGCAAAACCCCTGTAGCATCAGATTGGTCCCGGTTTCACTCACCTACCAATAAATTATCACTTAAAAAATCAATTTTTGTATGAAGATTATTTTACAAACTTTCGAACTTAAATTCCTTACAAGGTACGTCCTTGTAGTGATTTCGGTTCTGTGCTTAGCGGTAACTGCCAGCGCCCAGAATTCCGTGTCTGGTACAGTTGTGGATGAAACTGGGATTGGATTACCGGGTGCTACTATTCAGGAGCAGGGGACGTCAAACGGAACGACCACAGATGTCAATGGATCTTACTCCCTTACTGTGTCTTCCTCCAATGCAGTGCTTATTTTTTCTTACGTTGGCTATCAGACCAAGCAGATTGAGGTTGGCAACCAATCAGTGATCGACATAGAACTTCAATTGGACGTTTCTGAACTTGAAGAAATTGTCGTTGTAGGATATGGCACTCAGAAGAAGTCACATCTTACCGGCGCAATTTCTAAAGTAACCAATGAAAAGCTTGATCAGCTACCAGTATCCAGGGTAGATGATGCGCTGATTGGTCAGGTTTCCGGGGTAAATATCCAGGCAACCAATGCGGAAGCCGGAGGTGCTCCTACCATTACCATCAGGGGAGTAGGTTCGGTTACAGCCGATTCCGGCCCGGCAGTAGTTGTTGATGGAATAGTAGTGGATTCGGATTTTCTTGGAAATCTCGATATGAATGATATTGCCTCTTTCGAAGTGCTGAAAGATGCTGCTTCTGCGGCCATATACGGTAGTGAAGGCTCAAATGGGGTCATTATGATTACCACCAAAACCGGACGACCAGGAAAACCTAAGTTTAGTTACCAGTCTTACGTTGGGTGGAAAGAAGCACATGGAAGCGATGACTACAGAAAAAGTGTTGCCGACTGGATCGAATTTGAAAGAGCAGAGACTGGTGAGATAAGTGAAGAGTCTCAATACATGCAGAAAATCGTAGAGCTTACTGGCATTGACAGAGATTGGCAGGATGTATTTTTTGAAGGAGGACTTGTGCAAAGTCATTCAATTTCTGCCAATGGAGGAAATGAGGATACCAAATTCAGTGCTTCGCTGAGGTACCTGGAGGATGAAGGTGTGGTCATTACAGATGAATATGAGTTTTATAGCGGAAGATTAAAACTGGATCAAAAAGTAGATGAAGTTTTTACATTTGGTGTGAACATCAACCCTTCATACTCCAAAAGAAGAGCACTTCCAACCTCTATCCACAATCCAACAAGACAATCGCCCTGGTTACCAATTTACCACACAGAAGAGACGCTGCAACTGATCGATAGAAGCAGTTACCCGGATGTAGGAGTAGGCGATTATTTCTGGGAAAATCACCTGATCGAATTGGATTTCGATGGGGATGGAAGCGATACTCGTCCGAGAACTTCCGGGGACTCCAACCCATATCAGCAATATGTGGAAAGAGAACACTGGGAGTACAAAACAAAATTGTTTGGCTCTACTTATTTAAGTGCTGAAATATTAGAAGGATTAGTTGCCAAGACTTCTCTCGCCACGACCATGGAGTTCAGAAAGAGAGAAAGATGGGATGGTACCAATTATCACGCGGCAGGTGCCAGCCGATCTCAGTACTATCTGCAAAATACTTTTAACACAAGGATCATTTCTGATAATACATTAAACTACAATACCACTTTCGGTGATCATTCATTAGGATTACTGGCAGGGGTTACTATCCAAAGAAGAACCAGTAACATGAGTGAGGTTACAGGTGTCGGTTACACCAACGACCTCCTTAAGAACCTGGAAGGAGCTACACTCATCACAGAGCCAGCTGAAACCAACTCTGAGTACAATAAGATTGGCTACTTCGCTAGGGTTAACTATGTGTATAATGGTAAGTATTTGCTTAATGCATCATTCAGACGTGATGGAAGTTCAGTATTTGGTCCTAATACGAAGTACGGTAATTTCCCTGCGGTATCTGTAGGTTGGAATATTTCCGATGAAGGTGTTTTTGCAAACAGCAGTTTCATAAGTGACTTAAAATTAAGAGTAAGCTATGGTGAAACCGGTTCTGAGCGATTTAACGTGGGTGATGAGGTAATCAACAGATGGCCTTACCTTGCATTATTGGCCAATACCAATGCGGTGATTGAAGGCCAGGTAGTTAATGGCGCTTCTCCACTGAATATTGCAAATTCACTGTTACAATGGGAAGCATCTCAGGAATTTAACCCGGCAATAGATTTCGGATTTTTTGGTAACCGAGTATCAGGATCATTGGATTTTTATTCCAGAACCAGCGAAAGCTTATTGCTGGAGAATCCGGTATCATACGTAACAGGTTTCACCTCTGGTATTGTCAACCTTGGTAAAGTTAGAAACCAGGGATTGGAGCTGGAGTTGAGAACCATAAACATTGATCGTAGTGGGTTCAAGTGGAATACTACCGTCATCGGTTCAACCAACCAGAACGAGTTATTGGCTTTTGGTGATTCAGACGGTGCTTTGATTCAGGATACTTATGGCAGAAACTCCCAATGGATCAACCTGATCGGGAATCCCATTTCATCTTTCTATGGGTATGTTGTAGATACTGAAAATTACAATGATGCCGATTTCAGAGTAGCATATGTTGATAAGCCCTGGAACAGAATCAATGGACAGGCGGAAGATGTAATTGTAAGAGACCTCAATGGAGACGGAAGAATTACAGAAGACGACAAGACAATCCTGGGAGATCCATATCCGGATATTCTGATGAGTGTGACCAACGAATTCAACTACAAAAACTTTGACCTGTCTTTTATGATCCAGGGAAGTTTTGGAGCCCAGGTCAACAATATTGGTGATCAGTATTTTTTCAACTGGTTTGGAAACTCTACCAGATCTGGAGGGGCACAACAAGCCGTAGAGGATGGACTGGTACCTCACGAGTCATTCATTCAGGAGAAAGTACTCACCAGCGAAGTAATCGCCAGTGCTGATTACGTCTCTCTGAGAAACGTCACCCTGGGTTATAACCTAAAGAAAAGTGTGATATCTAAAATAGGCCTATCTGGTCTGAGAGTTTATGCGTCTGGTCAGAACTTGATCTACCGAACAGCTTCTGACTATCACGGTTTCAATCCGGAGCATATTGATGGTGAAAACCCAAGAGCTTACGGATCTCAAAGAGCGGGAACACCTCTGTTCAGGACAATGACGCTCGGCTTAAATGTTAACTTTTAATCAATAAAGAAATTAATCATGAAGAAGATAAAATATATAATTCTCGCCATAGTAGCGGTATCCTTTTCATCATGTGATGACTTTTTGAGCCCACTTCCTGATACAGCTGTTGCTGTGGAGTCGTTCTTCCAATCCGATGAAGATATATTAGCAGGAATCTACGGAGCTTATGATGCACTACAGGGTACAAATGAAAGTACCGAGACAAACATCGGTAATGCCAACAGAGGAGTGCAGTTTGAGCATCTTCTAACAGAGCACAGAACTGACAATACCAGAAATGCCACATTGGAAGGCTCGAAATCGGATTTTCACAGATATGTGGTGGAGGCAGTAAATGTTGAGTCAGAAGACTATTATCAATCAATGTATGAGGTGATCTTCAGAGCAAACAACATGCTGCAATTCATGGATGTTGCCAATGAAAGTAATCGTGCCAGATATACGGCTGAAGTGAAATTCCTCAGGGCATATGCTTATTTCAAATTGGTAAGATTGTTTGGTGCTGTGCCGTTGGTTACAGAACCAATTGACCCTACTAACGAAACAGCGCTATTTACAAGAGTTTCGGAAGATCAAGTTTACAATCAAATCATCAGTGATTTAAATGATGCGATAGGAGCGCTTGACAATTCTTTCAAGTCAAGGGCTTCCAGGGCCGCTGCTCAGGGAATATTGGCAAAAGTTTACTTGTCCCTTGAAACCCCTGAATATGCGCTTGCACAAGGCTTGTGTGAGGACATCATCAATAGTGGAGATTATTCTCTCATGCCCGATTTCTATGATGTATTCTACAGTGAGCTCAATAGTGAAATAATCTTTGCTATTCAGTATCAGGCGAGCAACTCTGATGAGAGTCAGGGATTCTCCGCGGAGTTTACATCATTTCAAAGAGCCGGTCGAGAGGATGGTCAAAACATCGTGAATGAAAATTTATACAACGACTTTATGGCTTATGGTGGAAACCGAACGGCTGTTTCAATTACAGACCTTGGAGGAAACCTTGATGTCTTCGAAAATGAAGTAGCTAAATTTTTACCAGAAGGTACGGACCTTAATGCTGTTCCAATCAATTATGGAGTGGGGAGAAATGCAGGGAACGATTACATCGCGCTACGCTATGCTGATGTTCTGCTGTTGCATGTTGAAGCAATAATGGCTGGAGCACCGGCAACTGTAGATCCGGCGGCCCTGGCATCTTTCCAGGCAGTGAGAGATCGGGCAGGATTAATGACTCCAGTCACCTCAATCACCAAGGCAGATTTATTGACTGAAAGAAGAGTAGAACTGGCATTTGAGAACCAGCGATATTTTGACCTGAAAAGATTTGGTGAGTTCGAAAATGTGCTCTCTGCACACGCAGATGAAATGGGCTATGTATGGAATGTAAACAATGCACGGTACCTGCCTATTCCTCAAAGAGAAATCAACTTAAGCGGAGGTCTTCTTACTCAGAACCTTGGTTACTAGTACTTTAAATATGAGCATTATGAAAGATAATAATAATATATTCAGTCAGTCATTGAGGATTCTCCTGATGATTACAACAGTTGGGTTTATTGCCAGCTGTGAATTAAGACCCGATTTGCCAGAGTCAGGATCAATTCCTGATGAGACGCCACCGTCAGCAAGTTTCGAGCATATTCGTACAGCAGAAGATTTCAGATTAATCAGTTTTACCAATACCTCTGTAGAAGCTACCCATTACTTATGGGATTTTGGTACCGACGGGGTAGTTTGTGAAGAGATTGATGGGGAAATGGTATGCAGTGATGCCAGTACAACCACTGATGAAAATCCATTCGCATTATTTGCAGCTGGTGAAGGTACCTACACTGTAAGCTTAACGGCTTTTGATGACAATGATGCTTCTAATACGATCCTGGTTGATATTGAATTGGTTGATGAGTTTGTTCCTCTTCCGGTAACAGTACTCAACGGAGATTTTGAAGCCGGTAACGAAAACTGGAAAATTGGCAACTGGGATGTATGGGATGGCAATGCATTTGAATCAAGTTCCGATGGATCCAACACACTTTACGATGGTACAGACAATGGGTCTAAAACCCGTGGAGCCAAATGGAATGCTTCAAGATCAGTAGGTTCATTGGCGTCATCAAATACCAGGGTATCCTACCAGCCTTTGGTGGTTTCACCTTCGTCCGATATTCGAACGGTTTCTTACATACTTGAATTTGAATACGCCATTAAGGATGATGTGGCAACTGATCCTCCGGAAGGTAGAATAGTGATTGCAGACATTATTTCCGGACACTATGATGATGGAGATGATGCTTATGCGCAAACTGACAGAGGTGGGGGGACCAGCCTGTTGCACATGGAAGTTTCTGAACGAAAAGGAAAAGGAAATTTCACTACGGTTACAGGGGAATTTGACGCTCCGGAAAGCGGACTCATAGCAGTCATGTTTTCAGCCATTACTCCAGTTGATGTCTATGTGGATAACGTGAAAGTTTATCCGGCTAACTAAAAGCATCGGCTCTTAAGTATTATCGAATTTTAAAAGAATTATAATGATGAATTATATAAAAAAAGGAATTGGTGCGTTGCTTCTTGCCGGTATTTTAGGGGCATGTACTGAGGACGACACCCCAAATCCAACTGGTCTTACCGAGATCACTTTTTCGAGCTTTACCACTGAAGCTTCCGGGGACGGAACTATCATTACTGTGAAGCCCGTATCTATTGGAGCATCCTCATTTGTTGTGGATTTTGGTGATCCAGCCACTGAAGATGATGTGCTTACGATTAATCAGCAAGGTGGAACAACCTCATATGATTACCCTAACGAACAGGAAGCGGTAACCTATACCATTACTGTAACCGCTAAATCCGATCAGGGATTTCCAGATGTGACCATTTCCACTGAGGTCGTGGTGATGCACGCTATCGAAGCAACAATCAGTTCAGTACCTGCTTCGCCTACATTAAGAGATGCCAATGTATTCGCATTGTTTAGCGATGGTTTTGAATATAATGGAACGATGTATGGATGGGAACATGGAACAGACGCCACTGGCGGTACCGTAGTGGCTGTTGGTGAAAATAACGTTGCTCAGTTTTCAAGACTTGGCATCAACGCCGGGTCAATGACCATGTCAACAGTTGAAACAGCCAATGCCATTGTAGACATTGTGCCAGTTACAGATATTCATTTCGATGTGTATTCTGATTTTGCACAAGGCGTAGATTTATTGAAAGTCACGATCGTTAACGCGGGTGCTTCTACATCTTTTGTTGCAGACGGGTTGGCACTCACAGATGGTGAATGGACTGGTTTTGATTTGAGTTTGGCAACAGGCTTTTCCGGACCAGTCGATGCAATCGATGAAATAATATTCGAACTGGGTACAGGAGGTACAGCTAATGATCATGCGACGATTTATGTCGATAATGTTTACCTGTACAAAACAACTGGTTCCCAGATATTAAATGGAGATTTTGAAGAGGATAACAATATCTGGAGGTTCCCACTATTTTCTGATGGCGCTACAACCAACCCATATGGATCGAGTTCCGATGGTTCAAATTTTGATTACAGTGGAAACAACACTGGTGAAAAAACAAGAGGAGCTAAATGGAGCTCTAGTCAATCTGGTGGTGTTGGAGCATTCAGAACATCAGATTCCAGATATGCTTATCAGGAATTGGCATTGACTGCAGGTACAGAATATGTCTTGGAGTATCAGTATGCCATCAGAACCGGAAGTGGTGCGTCTTTTGATGGTAACAAGGTTGTTGGAGTGGTTATGGATGGGTACTACGTTGATGGAGTAGACGCGGTAAACGATATCGTCTCTAATAACATTGGATTTCATGAAGGATTCATCGCAGAAGGTAAATTCAATGAAACGACTAATGGGTATGGAACCTTCGTTCAGATTCCATTCACAGCACCAGAAAGTGGTGAAGTATCAGTAATGTTCTTTGCGAATACAGCGGTAGATGCATACATTGATAATGTAAAGGTACTTGAGCGGTCAAGTGTAAGTGCTCCGACCGGAGAATACAGCGCTGAGGCCAATGCTACCAACTTCCTTGAATATACTTTCACGAACAGTTCAATTAATGCAAGTTCTTTTCAATGGAATTTTGGTGACGGAAATACCTCCACAGAAAAGTCTCCTACGCATACTTATGCCACTCCTGGAGTTTACAACGTGGTGCTCACCGCGACAAATGCTTCTGGTAGCGTAACTTATAGTGAAACCATAGTAGTGACAGATCCTGCCGGTGGAGCAACATTCGCAGCTGTTTTGCAAAATGCAGACTTTCAAACTTATCCTACCGCTGAAAATAACAATAATGACCTGGTAGATGCATGGACCATTGATCCAGACAATACCTTTAATGACGGTTCTGATTCACCATTTAATTTCTGGAGAAATGACGATCTGGAAGGATGGGTCTCTGATCCGCTAAATACTGGTGGTTCAACGGATAAAGCCAGTTCTTCTTCTACCAACGCACAATCAGCAGGTGGGACTTCAGGGAGATCTCTCAAATTCGATAGTCCGGGAGAAAGAGCCTATCAGCCTTTTGAAGTTGAAGAAGGAGTTGAATATTCAATTTCAGTATTCATTAAGTCTGAAGCAACTCCAGCGACAGATGTGGAAGGAACATTTTACATTCTGCACAGTGAGCCGGCAGATGAGACAGATTTGGCGTCTCATGCGATCACTTCGGTTCCGGTAACTGCAACAGAAGTCAATACATGGCAAAATGTTTCATTCAGCTTCACAGTGAATTCAACATTTAACTTTCCTCAGGACAGAGTGGATGAGAACGCTGATGATATTTTGACTTCAGTGGATCAGGATTTTGTGATATTCTATTTTGTCCCAACAAGTACAGTGACCGGGGATAATGAAGTATGGATCACAGATGTGGTATTGGAGACAGATGGTTTCTAGTCCATTTATTCAAATCAGAATAGTAGTAGTAAGTTTTATTTCATATTAAAAGAGGGTGAAATAGTTGCCTGGAGTTGATCCCAGGCAACTATAACATCTCCTCAAAGGGGTAAACATAAAAATCTGGTGAGAAGACCAGGAGAAGAATTAATAGTCTCTCTTCATTAATAAGCGACTGCTTTCTATGGTGTGCCTCCTGGCCACCATGGATACAGTTTCGCACAGATGATAAGAGATGAATGCATAAATCGATATTGAACATTAAAACAGTTTTTGCTTAATCGACTACATGAGAGTCCTAACTACAATATTGAGCTTTTTTATACTGGTAGGGTGTCACAATCCTGATCAGGCGGTAGCCAACTCAACTCATCCGAATCTTGTAATCACAAGGGATGGAGTTAGCGCTATGAAGGCGAGTCTTGGTAGTGTGCCATTATTCGATGAAAGCCTTGAGACTACCATGAATCTGGTCGATGAAGAGATAGCACTGGGCATAGACGTTCCGGTACCTAAAGACCTGGCCGGTGGTTATACTCATGAGCGACATAAGGCTAATTTCTTCACCATGCAAAAAGCTGGTGTGCTCTTTCAAATTACTGGTGATGAAAAATATGCCACATATGTAAAAGATATGCTGCTGCAATATGCAGCAATCTACCCACAGCTTGACAGACATCCTGCTACCCGATCCTATGCAAGAGGAAAATTCTTTTGGCAATGTTTAAATGACGCCAATTGGTTAGTATATACCGCTCAGGCATATGATTGCATCTATGATTGGCTGGATAATGATACGGTAGAAAAATTAAACAAAGAGTTGTTTCGCCCATATGCGGACTTCTTATCACTGGAAAATCCAAAATTCTTTAATCGCCTGCACAATCACAGTACCTGGGGCAATGCCGCTGTAGGAATGATTGGATTGGTCATGGACGATGAAGAACTGATCGAGCGTGCACTTTATGCATTTGATATTAACAGTGAATCAGGACTGGTTGATAACGATGGGGGGTCGTTGAATCTGAAAGGGTATAAGAGTGGAGGGTTTCTGGCCCAGATTGATCATTCTTTTTCACCAGATGGATATTACACAGAGGGACCTTATTACCAGCGATATGCCATGTACCCTTTTCTGATTTTTGCCCAGGCCCTCAACAATAAGGTGCCTGAGCTGAAAATATTGGCATATAGAAATGGCCTGTTACTGAAAGCGGTAGATGCCCTGATCAATCAAACCAATGCACAGGGTGAATTTTTCCCTATTAATGATGCGCAGAAAGGAATGTCTCTGTCCTCAAGAGAGTTGGTCAATGCTGTGAGTATGGCCTATCACTACGGGGGTAACGATACTGGTCTGCTATCTATCATTGAGAAACAGGGACGAGTGCCATTGAATGATTCCGGGCTTAATGCGGCGAGAGCAATTGCAGACGGCAAGGCGACAGCATTCAAATATAAAAGTGTGGAACTTCGTGATGGTGCTGCCGGAGATGAGGGAGCGATTGGAATTGTGAGGGCAGATAACCTGATCCTTGTGATGAAATACGCTAAACACGGAATGGGTCATGGCCATTTTGATCGGTTGGGATTTTTGCTGTATGATGAAAATGGCGAGGTGATTCAGGATTACGGATCTGCAAGATGGGTCAACATTGAACACAAAGATGGTGGTGGATACCTGAAAGAAAACCACAGCTGGGCCAAAGAAACGATTGCTCACAATACGCTCGTGGTGAATAAGGATTCTCACTTTGATCACAATGTAAAAGCAGCAGACAAGTTCCCGGGAACCCCATATTTCTTTTCTTCCGGTGATGATCTACATATTGTAAGTGCGAAGGAACTAAATGCCTATGAAGGAGTAGAAATGCACCGGACCATGGCGGTTTTGGAAATTGAATCGCTGGAAAACCCATTAGTGTTGGATCTGTTCTCTGTCAGTGCGCCTGAGGGTACCCGGTATGATTTGCCTGTCTACTACCTGGGAGAATTCATGTCATCAAATCAGGAGTTTGATACAAACAATGAACTTTCACCAATGGGTACAAATGATGGGTATCAGCACCTATGGGCAGAGGCTCAATCCCAATTGAAAGGTGATATGATGCAGTTTACCTGGTTCAACAAAAAGAGTTTTTTCACCATGACCACTGCAATTCAGGAGGGGGACGAGGCAATCATGACCCGGATCGGAGCGAATGATCCTCATTTTAACTTGCGAAGAGATCCTGGTTTAATGCTTCGCCGATCAGCAGGTAATACGTTGTTTGCATCCTTGTATGAAAAACATGGAAGCTACGATTACGCGACAGAACGCCCTTTAAATCTATTTTCTTCAATAGCAGGTTTTGAGACGCTACATGAATCAGACAGTTATGTTGCCGCACAGATAAAGCTTAAATCCGGGGAGCAATACCTTTTCACATTTTCACTCGGTGATGACGACAGCAGCACTGAACATAGTCTAACCATAAATGGGATGGTACATTCCTGGACCGGTGTATACGATTTTAAAAAAATTAAATAAAGAGATCAATGAATAGAAACAGCGAAAAATACATTTTGACTGATAAAATGGAATGGGAAGAACTTGGAGGTGGAGTATCCCGGAAGTTTTTAGGCTATGACAATCAAATCATGATGGTGCTTGTCAAGTTTGAGAAAGGAGCCCTGGGTTCGCCACACCAACATTTCCATACACAGGCTACCTATTGTGTCTCGGGAAAATTTGAATTTGAAATTGATGGAGTAAAGCAAATAATCAAAGGTGGAGATGGAGTATACATCGAGCCCAACCTTCTGCATAGCGCTGTATGTCTGGAGGAAGGTATGCTTATTGATACATTTAGTCCTGTCAGAGAGGATTTTCTGAGTGGAGATGGTCCATCATATTTCGGTGATAAAGATTAATAGCAGCTTAAACCCTAAACATGAAAATTAAAGGACTTAGATGGTGGGTAGTCGGTTTGGTCGCACTTGCCACAGTTATTAACTACATAGACCGACAGGCATTTGGAGCTTTATGGCCCGAAATGGGTGTGGAGCTCTTTCCAGACTTGAATGAAGACGGTAGAAAAGCCATTTATGGCACTATTTCCACTGTATTCATTTTGTCATATGCTTTTGGGCAGGCGCTT
Organism: Cyclobacteriaceae bacterium; assembly: GCA_965243755.1. Lineage (GTDB taxonomy): Bacteria > Bacteroidota > Bacteroidia > Cytophagales > Cyclobacteriaceae > JANSWY01. The sequence continues at coordinate 1,284,494 of CBDEVW010000003.1, read as the reverse complement.
TTCGGGAAAATCTTTGACTGGATAGGCACCCGCATCGGTTTTGCGCTTTCTATTGGTATTTGGTCACTGGCTACCATGGCACATGCCTTGGCAAGAGGGGTAATAAGTTTCTCAATTTTCAGATCAATCCTGGGAATGGCAGAAGCTGGAAACTGGCCAGGAGCAGCCAAAAGCAATGCCGAATGGTTTCCCAGCAAAGAACGAGCATTTGCACAAGGGATATTCAATTCAGGAGCAGCTATTGGAGGGATCATTTCGTATCCGATCATCGGGCTGTTAAATGGATTCTTTGCCTGGCAAACCATATTTATTGTAGTAGGTATCATCGGATTATTGTGGTTGATTCCATGGCTTTATTTACTAAAAGCACCACCAAAGGAACACCCCTGGTTATCGGAAGAAGAGAAAAAATACATTTTATCTGGTCAAAAGAATATTTCCACGGGTGAGGAAGGTGAGGAGATTGAGAGTGATGGATATAATCCTACCACTGGGAAACTCCTGAGCCATAAACAAAGCTGGGGTGTAATTATCGCTTCAGCGGCAATTGACCCAATCTGGTGGCTGTTCATCGTATGGATCCCCATTTATTTGTCGGAGGTCTATGGCATGAATGTGAAAGAGATCGCATTTTCAGCCTGGTTGCCCTATGTGGGGGCGATGGTAGGTGCCTGGTTTGGTGGCTTGCTTGCTCAGAAATTTCTCCAAAATGGCAGGACAGTCAACTGGACAAGGAAAACAGTGATTTCCACTGGATGTCTTATCATGTTACCAGCATTGCTTGCCTTGTCAAACCCTGGCTCAGCTACCAATGCGGTACTGATTATGACGGTAATCCTCTTTGGTTTTCAAATTGCCATCGGAAATGTACAGACACTTCCAAGTGACTTCTACAGCGGCAAAACAGTAGGGACTCTATCAGGGTTTGCCGGAATGGCAGCTAAGCTTACGGCTGCCGGTCTTACCATTTTAGTGCCCATCCTGACGAGCGGTGGTAATTATACACCTGCCTTTATCATCGGTGCAGTTTTGGCACTTACGGCACTCGGAAGTGTATGGTTTTTATGCGGAAAAATTGAGGCTTTGAAACCTCAAAAGAATTTATAAACATTTAATTATCAATTATTTAAAGTAGAAAGAAATGTCAGAAAATAAAATTGCAATCGTAACTGGAGCAACTGGTGGAATCGGGTTCGAAGTTGCTAAAAGACTGGGTCGGGACGGTTACACGGTAGCATTGAACGGAATCGAGGATGATGAAGGAGCTAAGCGGGTAGCTGAGTTAGCAGAAGAGGGTATCACTGCGGAATATTACGGGTTTGACGTCACCGATGAAGAGGCAGTTACCTCAAACATCAATGCCATAGGACAGAAATATGGTAAGATTGATGTGCTGGTAAACAATGCCGGGGGGTTAGGTGGCCGATCCAGATTTGAAGAAATGACCACAGACTTTTACAGAAGAGTAATGGCATTAAACCTTGATTCAGTCTTCTTTGCTTCCAGAGCGGCGATACCTTGTCTTAAAAAGAGTGATTACGCTTCAATCATAAACTACACCTCCAATGCAGGATGGAATGCGGGAGGTCCCGGAGCAGGTATTTATGGGACTTCAAAAGCTGGAGTTCATGCCATCACCAGGGCGCTGGCAAAGGATTTGGCAGAATATGGTATCAGAGTTAATGCTGTTTCTCCCGGCACAATTGATACGCCGTTTCACGCGCAGATCAAATCAACGAAACCAGAAGTATTTGCTTCGTGGAAAAACAATATTCTATTGGGCAGATTGGGTGAACCACAGGAAGTAGCTTCGGTGGTGTCTTTTTTGGCCAGCAAAGATGCTTCTTTCATTACTGCTGAAACTATTCAGATAGGTGGTGGTCAGGCATTGGGTATTTAGATAAACATTAGACATTAATTAAGATGAGGTTAAAAGGAAAGGTTGCGGTAGTTACAGGTGGTGCACGTGATATTGGTCGGGCGATCAGTATCAAATTGGCAAAAGAAGGGGCTCGGGTTGTTGTAAACTACTTTAATAGTGAGCAGGATTGCAAGGAAACGCTTGCAGCGATCAAAGCAATAGGGGGAGAGGCCATCACGGTGAAAGGCGATGTGACAAAGCAGGTTGACATTGATCACATTGTGGCCAAAACAAAAGAAGCGTTTGGAGAGAGGGTGGATGTTTTGGTAAATAATGCTGGTGGTCTGTTTGCCCGTAAAACTATTGAAGAGATCGATGAAGCCTTCTATGACCTGGTGATGAATGTGAATTTCAAAGGAACTGTGTTCGTTACCAAAGCCTTTCTTCCACTGTTGGTAAAGGGATCTTCAATCATCAATGTCGCTTCGCAGGCAGGACGAGATGGAGGAGGTCCCGGATCAGCGATGTATGCCTCATCGAAAGGAGCAGTAATGACCCTTACCCGCAACTGGGCCAAAGAAATTGGTCCTAAAGGGATAAGAATAAATGCGGTTTGCCCTGGTATGATTGCCACTAAATTTCATGATGACTTTACCAGAGATGAAGTTAGAATGAATGTAGCCGGAAATACGCCACTCCGCAGAGAAGGAGAAGCAACCGAAGTTGCCGACCTGATTGCCTACCTGGCCAGTGATGAGTCTTCATTTATGACTGGGAACTGTGTAGATATTAATGGTGGATTGGCATTTTCCTGATCAAAACATTTTGGGAGCGAAGCTATCCGGGAGCCATTTGAGTGAGGCTTGTCTTTCTTCTAGAAGAACTAGTGTTCACGAGAATGGTTCTTGTACTCTTCCCGATGCAGTTGAAAATGACATCCGGCATTTTATTCAATAATTTGAACTATCAAAAAAGTAATGCCAAAATTAAATATAAAGTGGTTGAAATTTATGGCACCTGTGTGTCTGGTCGGCCTCATACTAAGTTGTTCAGACGCTTCCCGAAAGAATGCAGAAGTTTCAAAAGCACGCTACCCAAGTGAAGTAATTCCATTTTTTGATCATTGGAATTTGATTTTGGGGGACGGTACAAATGCAGGTCAGGCGATTGACTATCAGCACAAAGATTTCTTTTATACCACAAGTGATGCTGATGGCAGTTGGGTGGTTTTTAAAACACCAAATGCTGGCAATACACATGGCACTTCAAACAACACCAGAACGGAGTTGGCACAATTAAAAAAGTGGTATCCCACATCGCACGCAAAATTAAGTGCTACCTGTAAGGTGATGAATGTATCAGCTACGGGAGATGCCCGGGTTTCCGCTACCCATTCAGTTGTTGTTGGTCAGATCCATAGTGCGGATGGTCATGAGAATGAGCCGCTTAAAATATTCTACCGCAAATATCCGGGACATACCAAAGGATCGGTTTTCTGGCATTATGAAATCAATACAAAAGGGGATGATAATGCAGGAAGATGGGATTTCTCCACAGCCGTTTGGGGTCACGATTTTTCAGTGGCAGGTACAGCCGAAAACACTTATCCTGATGAGCCCACTGACGGAATTGCACTGGGTGAAGAATTTAGCTATGAGATCGAAGTGAAAAATGGGATCATGTACCTGAAATTTGAGAGCAAGGGGCATGAAACCAAAACCTTCACAAAAAACCTGATCCAATCTGAATACAAAACCAGGGAGGACATTCCATTGCAAATGCAAACGCTATTCTTTCCCATTGGTCAGGATGGTGTGGAGAGAGAAAATGCCTATGCGCAAGAAGGACTGTTTTTCAAATTGGGAGCGTACAACCAAACAAATGGTAAATCACCTGAGGTAAACAGGCTGTGGTGCTCTGGTGCCGACACATTTGATGGGGACATTAAGAAGCAATATGAGACTGGAAATTACGCAGAGGTTTGGTTCAAACAGGCCGAAATACTGGTGAGCAGCGGTGCAGTATCTAATGAAGGATATTTTGTCAAAAATGATAGGTAAAAGAATGAAAATTAAATTATTACAGTTTTTGATTTTGAATGGGATGGTGCTCCTGATTGCATGTAGCTCCAACAAACAAAATGGAGAGAAAGAGGAAAAGCAACCAAAATATCCCAGTGATGTGATCTCCAATCTTGGGGAATGGAAAATACTTTTAGGGAATGGCGAATCTTCCGGCAATCTGATCAACTTCGAACACAAGGACTATTTCTATGATGTGAATGACGGAATCGATTGGGTAGTTTACAAAGCACCCAATGGTGGAATCACTTCTCCCAATTCTCACAATACAAGGTCCGAGCTGGGAGAGAAAAGAAGATGGAAGCCCATGGAAGGTGGTAAGCTGCGTGGTACACTCAAGGTAATGCATGTTTCTACAAAAGGAGATGCACGGGTTGCTTCCTCATACTCGGTGGTTGTGGGGCAAATTCACAGCGATGAGGGGCATGAAAATGAACCGTTAAAGATTTTTTACAAGAAATTTCCGGGCCACACCAAAGGATCTGTCTTCTGGAATTACGAAATTAATACGGAAGGTGAAAATGATGGAAGATGGGATTTCTCCACACCAGTCTGGGGATATGATATGTCCGTAACAGGTGATGCGATTGATGATTTTCCCGAAGAACCTAAGGATGGTATCGAACTGGGTGAGGTTTTTAGTTATGAAGTGAATGTGTACAAGGGGATCATGTATCTCACCTTTACGAGTGAAGGTCATGAAACCAAAACATTCACCAAAAATCTGGTAGAAACGGAATATCTGAACACAGAAGATATTCCTCCGCAGATACTAAATAGAAAGAGATCCAGGCGTATCGGAACGGAGAAACCAGTGGCATACGCCGGAGAAGATCAGTTTTTTAAACAAGGAGCTTATAACCAGACCAATGGTAAAAATATGGTTGACAATGCTGATGAGGTGACTCACAATGGTGACCTTGAAAAACAATACGCCAATGGATGTTATGCCGAAGTTTGGTTTAGTGAATCGTATTTAGGACCAGGGGAACCTCCGTCCCAATAATTACAGGAATATATGTTGAGCATTGAATACATGAGAATATTAAAAAACCTATACCTGATCATTGCTGCATTAGCAATCACATCGGGCTGTCAACCAGGTAGTAGTAAATCTGAAACCCTGGTGTCAAATGTCGATGAACTAAAAGAAGCAATTTCCAATGCCACTCCGGGAACTGAAATTGTGATGAAAAACGGCCAATGGAATGACGTGCAAATCAAATTCATCGGAAAAGGAGTTGATGGGAACCCAATCGTTCTTCGTGCAGAAAAACCTGGTGAAGTCATCATTACCGGAAAATCTGACCTGAAATTGGGAGGTGAATACCTGGTAGTCGACGGCTTGTATTTCAAAGATGGCGCTTCTCCCTCCGATGCAGTAATTCAATTCTCAATCGATAGCGATCAGTTGGCCAATCATTGCAGAGTAACAAATACTGTGATTGAAGACTTCAACAAGGCGCAAAGAAACATGCAGGATTTCTGGGTGCTATTCAAAGGGAGGTACAATCAGCTGGATCATTGCTACCTGGCAGGAAAGTCTAACCGTGGACCAACTATCCGCCTTAACCTGGCCGGGAATGAAAGCATTAAGAATTACCACAAAATAAACAATAACCACTTCGGACCAAGACCACCGAAAGGAGGGCCAAGTGCAGAGACTATTCAGATGGGTACCAGCAATACATCGATGGTACCCAGTCATACACAGGTTTTTGATAACCTGTTTGATCGATGCAATGGTGAAGTGGAGGTGATCTCGAGCAAATCCAATTTCAATGAGTTTCGCAACAATGTATTCTATAAAAGTGAAGGCTCCCTGGTGACCAGACATGGAAATTACTGCACGATCGATGGTAATTATTTTATAGGGGATGAAAACTCACCGCATGTTGGAGGTGTAAGGTTAATTGGTACAGGGCACTGGGTGACAAACAACTACTTCTACAACCTGCGGGGAGAGATATTCAGAGGGCCATTATCCATAATGAATGGGATTAAGAGACCTGCCATTAACCGGTACATTCAGGTAACTGATGTAGTGGTGGCCTACAATACATGGGTTGATTGTAAGTCGCCATGGCAGTTTGGTGTAGGTTCCAATATCGATCAAAAAGATGTGTTACCGGCTTCAGAGATCAGGTCAGAAACACCGATTCGTACCATTGTGGCAAATAATATCATCTATAACTCAAAGGGGGATGATATGCCCATTGTTCGTTATGATTCTATAGATGGTATTCAATTCAAAAATAACTTAATCGATAATCAGGGTGTTGATTTCAGGAGTGTAAAAGGATTGAAAGAGAAGGATCTTGCAATGACGGAATTATCATCATACATATGGGTGCCTTCAGAAGACCTTTCAGCATTTGAAGTCTTTGAGGGTTTTGAATTCGATCAGATTGTGAGTGACCTGTTTGGAAATTCAAGAGCGAAGAAAAATACAATTGGTGCAGTAACAGCTAACCCGGCACAAAAGCCGGACCTGCTGGACAACTCCAAATATGGACCGGATTGGTTTGACGCTACTCCTAAAGAGCCTAACTCTACCACTCATTCAGTAGGCACTTCTGACGAACTCAACAACGCATTCGCAACAGCTAAACCAGGAGATATTATCTCGTTAAAGCCAGGGGCCTATGACTTGAATTCATCAGTAAAGGTGGATAAAACACTTACCATAAAGTCAGAAGATACTGCAAATCCTTCCACCATTTCGTTCACCGGCCCTGCAGGAGTTCCGGCATTTGAAATGAACCCAAAAGGCAAGTTGACACTCAAAGGAATCCGGTTGACCGGCAATCAGACGAATTACGCATTTGCCACGCTTAAAAAGAATATGTCAAGTTTATACAACCTGGAAGTAGTTGATGCTGAAATCACAAATTTCGACTATGTATTGAAGGCGTACAAATACTCTTTTTCGGAGTACATCCAATTCAGGAATTCGACGATCCGGGATTGCAACAATGGAATCGAACTGGCAGCAGAAAACGATGATAAGGGTGATTACAATGCTGAAAACCTTTTGGTCCTTAATACCAAGTTTGAAAAGGTGAAAAAGAATGTCATTAACTACTACCGCGGAGGATACGACGAGTCAACGGTCGGAGGGAACCTGGTAGTTGAGGGGTGCACTTTCCAGAACTGTGGTGCACAGGAAAAGTGTGGCATTTTAATCAACACATACGGTATCATCAATGTGAATATTGCTGGCAATAATTTCAAAAACAATGCAGTGAAGTTAATTGCCAGGTTGTGGGGAGCCAAGAACAACTCCCACAGTGAGAATGTCATCAGTAATTCGGGAAAGCTAATTGTAGAGCAAAATCTCCCATTGAAGTTGATGTACTAAAACATTTTTAAATCTATCTCAGGATACTAACATGAACCAATTGATTTGTTTTACTTCATATACAATCAGATTTAACTTCTTCAGGACTCTCCTGACTGGATTTTTGATCGCATCTGTCATTTCAAGTAGCTCAGGACAAAATCCTGATTTGCCTCCCAGTGGGAATTTCGATCTTACGCACTGGAAAATAACGCTTCCGGATCAGACAGAGATTCTGGAAAATGAACTTTCTAATGGGTTTGAGAGTGAAAATGAATTTTATACCGACCCTGAAACTGGTGCAATGGTTTTTGTCTGTCCCAATAATGGTCAAACTGGTGGAAGTACTTATCCAAGGAGTGAATTACGAGAAATGCTGCGTGCTGGTAATACTAGCATCAGTACTAAGGGAATTGGTTTAAATAATTGGGTTTTTTCTTCTTCCACCGTAGAGAACCAACAGGCTTCTGGTGGAGTTGACGGAACGATGACTGCAACTGTGGCTGTTGATCATGTTTCTACTACCGGGGAATCCAGCAAAGTAGGTCGTGTGATCATAGGGCAAATCCACGCCTCTGATGATGAACCCTGCCGACTTTATTACAGGAAACTGCCTGGAAACACCAGGGGTTCAATCTATGTAGCCCATGAGCCCACCACTTCTTCAGAGCAATGGTATGAAATGATCGGTAGCAGAAGCAGCAGTGCCTCAGATCCTGAAGATGGAATAGCACTCGGTGAAAAGTTTAGCTACAAGATTGAAGTAGTCTTCAATACCCTCACCGTAACCATTATGAGGGAAGGAAAAGCGGATGTTGTGCAGGAAATTGACATGACCGATAGCGGTTTTGCCGATGATTGGATGTACTTCAAAGCCGGGAATTACAATCAGAATAACTCGGGTGATGAAGGGGACTATGCCCAGGTTTCATTTTTCGAACTTAATGTTACCCACGGAGTTGCTAATAACGAACCGTCCATACAAATTACCGCTCCAGCAAACAACCAGTCATTCATTGAAAGGCAAGATATTTTGATAGAAGCAACCGCTTCTGATAGTGATGGAACAGTAAGCAAAGTTGAGTTTTACCAGGGAGGTACTAAGCTGGGTGAAGACAATACCGAACCGTTTTCATTTAACTGGGAGAATGTGGCCGCAGGAAATTATGATCTCACTGCGGTTGCCACTGATAATGCTGGAGCCGCAAATACTTCTGCAGTTGTTAAAATCGAGGTGAATGCTCAACCCACCAGGTATGAAGCACCATACGACATTCCCAGGTTTCAGGAATTTTTAGCCGAATGCAAGCTGCAGGCACCAACGAGCTCCACCGCCGCAACGCCATCTGAAATTATGAATGGGTACACCTCGGAATTCTTTTATGTGGCGGATGGCGATAAAATTGCATTCAATCAATCCGGTGCAAGCATGCGTACTGAATTAAGAAATGAAACCAACTGGATTTTGAGCGAAGGCAATCGTTCCTTACATGGTAAAATAAATATTGTGGAACAGACCTGCGATCAGGTAACTGTGGTTCAGATTCATGATGATGCCAATGCTGGTGCAGGACCAAACAAGCCTCTATTAAGAATTTACAAACACCTCACGCGGGAGCCCAGCAATCACCTCTGGGCTGCTATCAAAACAGATGCAACAGGTGATAATACCGCTCAGTATGACCTGGGACCAGATCCTGATGGTTACTTCAGTTTTGATGTGCTGTTAGTGGATGGAAATATGGTCATTGCCATAGATGGTGAAGAAATGTTGAATGAAGATGTTTCATTCTGGGATTTCCCAAGCTATTGGAAAGCCGGAGTTTACCTTCAGGATGATGGAGAAGCAACGGCTCATTTTGATGAGCTCTATGAGGGAGATGGCACTGCCGTAAATCATCACCCAATGGTAACCATCACCTCTCCTGAAAATAACGCTGGTTTTGAATCCGGAGGAGACATAGTGATAGCTGCGGAGGCATTTGATACCGATGGAACAATCACAAAAGTGGAGTTTTATCAGGGCAACCAAAAACTGGGAGAAGACAACACGGCACCCTATGAGATCACCTGGGAAAACGTGCAATTAGGTGATTATACCATCTCCGCAACGGCCACCGATGATGATGGCGCGACTGCCACCTCGCTGGGAATTGATATTGCTGTAGGTGTCTCTTACGCGTTGAATGTTACCATTGCCGGAGAAGGAACCGTGTCCAGAAACCCTGATGGCGAATCGTATGATGAAAATACTGTGGTGAGCCTATTTGCTACCCCTGCAACCGGTTATCTGTTCGATGGCTGGAGTGGAGATTTGTCAGGCAGGCAAAATCCGATGAGCATTACCATGGATGCTGAAAAAAATGTAACAGCCAACTTTGTAGCAGCATCCACTTACACACTGACCACATCGGTCGTTGGAGAGGGAACAATTGAAGTAACACCGGAAGCTGATCGATATGAAGAAGGTGCTGTGGTTACCTTGACTGCTATACCGGATGGCGAATTGGCATTTGCAGGATGGAGCGGGGATATCACAGGATCAGAAGATCAGATTGAAATTACCATGACACAGGACTTTTCGGTGATCGCTACTTTCGGAGAAGTACTTTCTGTAGATGTGAATGATCATAACCCCTACGACCTAACTGTTTTCCCAAACCCAATCAGTGCAAAAGCAATCATTGAGTTCAACAGTTCCCAATCAGATTCTGCAAAGCTGACCATTCATGACATTTCAGGTAAGCAGGTGGATGAGTTAAAAATTGCCTGCCCAGGTTCAACACGGCAACAAATTCAATGGACCGCTCCCAGGGACCTGGAATCGGGGATTTACCTCATCAAGCTACATGCTGATAAGATCACCGTCCATACCAGAATCCTTCTGAAACGATGATTACGCAGACTACTTATTCCGCTATCGTATCAATTAAACAGCATTAGTGACCAAGTTTTTGGTAGGTTAACTAATTTAGAGTCAAAACAAAGCCTTTAGTTGCATGAGTAAAATTGGTCCCCTGGATACTGCAGTTTCTTTAGATTCCTATGAATGCACCATTGCCGTAGAGTGTTGTGTTTTTGGGTTTCAGGAAAATGAATTAAAGATATTGCTGGTTAAAAGGGGCATTGAACCTTTTAAAGATAGCTGGGTAGTACCTGGAGGGACCATGGGAGAGGGCAAAACTTTGACACAATCCGTTTTGGATGTGCTTGAAAACCTTACAGGCATCAAAAAGATGAACCTGGAACAAGTGGCATGCTACAGTGAGGTAAACAGGCATCCGGTAAAACGTGTGGTATCTATTTCTTTTTACGCACTGGTAAAACCAGAAAATTATCCGGTAATTCCCAGGAACTACATTTCCGATATCCAGTGGTTTGCATTGGATTCATTACCCCAATTAGGCTTTGATCATGACCAGATACTAGATGATGCTTTAGAAAAACTCAGAAGTAATCTCAAAGATCATCTCGTTTTCGGTGAACTGCTTCCAGATAGGTTTACACTGACAGAACTTCAGGAGCTCTACGAACAAATATTGGGTGAAAAGCTTGATAGAAGGAACTTTCGAAAGAAAATTCTGCAGATGGATTTACTGGTAGATACAAAGGAGAAGAAACCTGGCGCAAAGGGTGGACCTACCTTATTTAAAATGAAAAATTAACCCCCGAATTTCAACTCAAAATACTTGTATTTGACCTTTTCTGTGTATATCTTACACAGAAGTAATTTTGTGATATGATAGCCAATGTTTTAACCCGGGTTGGCTTCAATCCGAACCCCAATTAAATGAGGTATTTTCAGAGCAATTCAGAGGAAAACGGGAACAATAATGAAAAAGATTACTGCTTTTGGTGAAATCCTATTAAGGTTATCCACAAAAAACGCTGAATTATTTCAGCAATCCAGAGATTTAATGGCGCATTACGGAGGTTCGGAGGCCAATGTAGCAGTGAGCCTTTCCCGGATGGGACTTCCTGTAAATATGGTATCAGCGGTACCGGACAATGAGCTTTCAGAATGTGCTATATCGACATTAAGAGAACACGGGGTAAACATTGATCAGATCGTGAAATCTCAGGAAGGGCGTCTGGGTTTGTACTTCCTGGAGCAAGGGGCATCCATCAGGGGAAGCAAAGTGATTTATGACCGGGGATGGTCAAGCTTTTCACAGTTGGGCAAAGGATCTGTAAACTGGAAACAAATCCTTCAGGGAAGCTCCTGGTTTCACATTTCGGGGATTTCTCCGGCAGTAAGCGAAGGGGCAGCAGAAGCCAGCATAGAATCAGTATCGGTGGCAAAGGAATTGGGGCTAAGGGTTTCTGTAGATCTGAATTTCAGGAATCAGCTCTGGAAATATGGGAAGTCACCTGATCTGGTAATGCCGGAAATTGTGAAGCATGCCGATGTACTTTTAGGAGACCCGGTTTCCATAAATAAAATGCTGGGCACCTCAATTCCGACCAAAGATTACTATGCATCTGCCGAAGACCTGTTGCCATCATACCAGGCACTACAGGAGGCATTTCCTAATCTACAGCACATGGCCATGACGCTTCGGACGGTTAAATCAACCAACCACAACATAGTGGGAGGAGCATTGTTTCATGACGATAAGATGTATGCTGCAAAAACCGTGGACGTTACTTCCATTGTGGAAAGAATAGGAGGGGGTGATGCGTTCATGGCCGGTTTGATCTATGGATTGATCTGCGAAAAAGAACCAGACTACACCATTAATTACGCAACCATGGCTTCTGTTTTGAAAATGACTGTATCGGGTGATGCCAACTTTTTTACCAACCAGGAAATTGAATCATACATGGACGGAAGCTCACAAAGTAAAATAAAAAGATAGAAATGCGATTGACTAGAGAAACACTATTACAGAAAGTACAGGAATCACCCATGATCCCGGTATTTAATCATGAAGATAAGGAGACGGCAGTAGAGGTTGTGAAAGCATGCTATCGAGGTGGAGCTCGTTTGTTTGAGTGGACCAACAGAAGTGATGAAGCAATTGATGTTTTCAAACATATATTGAGTAAGCAAAACGAATACCCGGAGATGATCATTGGAGTAGGAACCATTCTGAATGTTTACCAGGCCAGGTCCTACTATGATGCAGGCGCTGCTTTCATCGTGTCTCCTATTGTAGATAAAGAAGTGGCTGATTTTTGCAACAACAAGCAACTGGCATGGGTCCCCGGATGTGGCACACTTACGGAATTGACAACTGCTGAGCAATATGGTGCAGGATTGTTGAAAGTATTCCCCGCAGATGTTTACGGTCCAAAGTTTATCAAAGGGGTTTTAGGACCATGTGGTTACCTGAAACTGATGCCCACCGGAGGGGTACAACCCACAGAAGAAAGTTTAAGAAGTTGGTTTGAGGCAGGAGTTGTGTGTGTAGGCATGGGTTCTCAACTTATTTCAAAACAGGACTTAAAAGACAGGAACTTTCAAAAGCTGGAATCCGATGTTCGGAATTGCTTTGAATTAATAGATAAGATTCAGGGGTGAGTATATCACCCGTAATGAATCTGACTGAAATATTGCAGTTTGGGTAATACACTCATTCAGCTATTATAAAAATGTTCTAATGAAATGTTCATAAAGGAAGTGTTATACCTACCGAGTATGAATACAAGAGGTGAAAATGACAATATTTTGTTCAAAACGTTCCAGAACATTCCATGTGACCATTGAAATCAAAATTATACACACATGAAAAGACTGATACAGTTTCTTTTGGCTTTTGGTCCCGGCATTTTTGCCATTGGGTATACCATCGGAACTGGTAGTGTTACCTCAATGATTGTTGCAGGTAACAATTTCGGGATGGATCTGCTGTGGGTGTTGTTTTTCAGTTGCCTCTTTTCAGGAGTGTTGATATACGTTTCAGGAACATACTATCTGCTTACCGGCGAAACGGCCCTTCACGCTGTAAGAAAGCATTTACCTTTTGGTAAAGTAATTGCCTTTGCCATCATTATCACAGTCGGAATTGGTCAATGGAATTCACTCATTGGAATATTGGGAATCACTTCCAATGTGGTATTCGAGATCCTGGTGATTAATTTCCCGGCACTGGCAGATCAGAAGTATGTGGTAGTGCTCTTGCTGGCCATTATAATTATAGGAACTTTATATGCCCTTTTAATCAAAGGCAGTTATTCCATCTTCGAAAAAGTATTGACCCTGTTTGTTACCTTAATGGGGCTTTCTTTCATTTTTACCCTCTTTTTTGTCTTTCCCCTACCTGCAGAAATTATCAATGGTTTGATTCCGAAAATTCCCAAAGTAGAAGGCGCGGGCATACTGATTGCGGCATTTGTGGGCACGACCATGGCCGGAGCGACCTTCTTGTCTCGCCCGCTCTTTATTCAAGGCAAAGGCTGGACACGGGAAGACTTCAACACGCAGAAAAATGATTCTATTGTCGCGGCAATATTGATATTTATCATCAGTGGATCTATTATGGCGGTAGCCAGTGGCAGTTTGCATGGGAAAGGCATAGAGATTACCCATGTCCTCGATATGTCTGGAGTGCTGGCGCCTTCGGCAGGAAAATTTGCGGTAAGTATCTTTTTCGCAGGGACGTTGAGTGCAGGACTCTCTTCGATTTTTCCATGTTTGATGATTGTGCCATTAATGCTTGGGGATTATAATTCCGGAAAACTGGATGTGTCGTCCGGCAGATTTAAAATAATTACAGGAATTGCAAGTATACTGGCACTCTGCGTTCCGGTATTCGGTTTCAATCCGATCAAAGGGCAGATCATTACGCAGGTCTTCAATGTATTTGGCCTTCCGTTGGTAGTGGTCATTTTTCTGATACTATGGAACAGAAAAGTTCCCGAATTGCCCAAGAAACGCATCATTACCAATATCATCATGATCGCCGCAACTGTCTTTTCGGTAGTGATTATGGTCAATGGGTTGATTGATATTTTTAGTTAGGAGGTTTTTATCGCACTGTTTTTTTTGTAGACCATGTCTTTGGAAGGTTGCTACATTATCTTGGCAGGACTAGGTCAAATAAGTTTGATGCCAAATTAGTTTAGTATATAGTGAGATTACTGAAAAAAATAATAAGGAGTGCAATGAAAATTCACTCCACAATGGGTCATGATTTTCAGTAAGTAGTATATTAACGATGTTTGTCACTGGAAAAGGAAAAGCAAGGATTGGGTTTTGAAATAGAAAAGAGCAATTGCCCGACTGATGATAATCTTGAGATGGGATTAATTGATTAGAGCCAAACCGAGATTAACTTAAACTTTATAGTTGGGATAAACTTTGTAAAATTAAAGCATGAATAAAGCGGCCACTGTGTTACTATCAATAACTAAATATTTATGATTATCTGTCGAAGTAAACTTTCAATTACAGCGATGATAGTTCCAATTGGGATCATTCTATTTTGTCTTTTTTTTTCGCTCTTTCCGATTGTACTTTTAGTAACTAAAAACCTAAATGAGCCTGTGCTGCTAATCACATTGATCTTCTTGCCACTAGGTCTAAGGGTAGTGATGGACTTACACAGAAACGTTCTGATGTTTCGGCTGGAAAAAACTGGAATTTCAGTTGGTCCACTATTTAAGAATAAATTTTATCACTGGGATGAGGTTAAAAGCATCCAATTGACTGGAAAGGGGTTTGAGCGTGTTACTGGCATCAAATTTCCACAAGAGTCGGCCCAAATAGGTTTTAAAAATGGTGATTCCGTGATTCTATTCGCTAAGTACTACTCCAATTTTCCTTACGTTCTACAAGCTTTAAACGAAGTAGAGAATCAGTCGAAACAGAATGATCGGGTACAGCTTCTGCCATTCAAATTAAAAAGAATTAGATCGGTTGTTAGGGATAAAGCTGATATGATCTCTTACAAGAATAATCACATATTCACCTTTGAGGGCGTGCTATTATACGGGATGGTTAGCTTTTTACTATACGCCACAATAAGCAGCGGATTTAACCTTGAATCGGTAAGTCCAATATTAATTTTCATGATACCTTTTTGGTTATTTTTTGCCTGGCAGTTTAATTATTTCAAAATGAATGATCACGGATTAATGATTCAAAACCATTTGTATTGGAGAAGGAAATCATTTCAATATGAAGATATTCGAGAGGTAATTGTAGAAACACCTTTTAAGCGTTCAACCAGACTCACGATCATTACGCGAGATTTTTACTCTCATAGCTATGGTGCCTGTAGCCTGAAGAAAAAAACATGGCAACAACTCATGGAAAAGTTTGAAAAACATGGAGTCAGTGTGAGAAATGAAATGTAGTCTGAAATCATATCCGTCTAGTCGGATATGATCTCTATTAGGTCCATAATCCCATAGCCTAATAGGTTTCAGCTCACAGTCGCTCGGATTCTCCGTGTGACCAGTATTTTTAGTACTCTGGCCAAATTCTACCATTAATCTCCACGAATCCCTGTATATGAGGTTTTAAAATGTTTGGTAACCCCTTGATTTTGGTGTCTAAAATGTTGCGTATCTCACGCCGACAATAATCTAAAACATTGCATAATTGACTTTAAAATTATGTTTGATTCTATGTTGTACACAACGGAATATACACCTACATTTACAAAATATACTATTGACCATTGTAGAAACTAATTCATGAAATCCTCAATTATATTCATTTTTTCGCAACTTCTGATATCACAAATTGTAGTGGCGCAATCAATGGAAGAAGAAGCACCAGAAATTTCCCAGGAGCAATTTGATGTAAATATTAAAAACTCTATCCCTCAGGGATGGATTGTGAGAGATACAGCAAGTGGAGATTTAAATAAAGATGGTCAAATAGATATTGCTATAGTCATACAAGATGACAATAGTGCCTATTATAAGACCGAAAATGATGGTTTTGGATACGACTCTATTAACTTAAATAAACGGCTCCTATTAGTGTTTTTTAAAACAGAAAGTGGTTATGAACTAATCAAAAAGGTTGACAATGTAATTCCCGAACATGAAATGCCTACAATTAACGATCCCTATGGAGGGATAAGTATCATGAATGGAATTTTGGAGACTGGTTATGGTTATTGGGCAAATGCCGGTAGTTGGTACACATTCCGAACCACCTATAAGTTTAGATTTCAAAATGATGATTTTTTCTTAATTGGAATTGAACATAATAGTATGCATCGAGGCAGTATGGAACTGAAAGAGATAAGTGTCAATTTTTCAACACGTAAGGCTCATTTTAAAGTAATTATTCCAGATGGGGAAGATGATAAGATTACATCTGAGTGGAGGACATTTGAGATGAATAAATTGTACAAACTCTCAGAGGTTGTGCCTTGTACGGTGAAAGTTCTGGATGAGTACTTGTAACACTGTACAACTGGAATCTATAATCGTATTTGCTTGCACTCTTGTGTACAATGGAATATGTATTTACATTTAACGGATATACTATTGACCATTGCAAGATACCAATTCATGAAAGCATCAACTATACTCATTTTTTTACAAGTTTTGATAGTACAAACTTTAATTGCCCAGTCTAAAGACCAAGTAGTTCAGAAGATCCGAGATCGCTATTATAGAATTAATGGAGCTTCTATAAAGCTTGACAGGAAGGATGTAGGAAAGGTCAAGTATTACTTTGAGCAAGATTTACTATCCATTGCAAAAGTGGAGAGGTCAGAAGGAAGGTATGAATACTATTATCATCAGAACTATGGTGAATACCATCCCTATTTCGTTTATTTCGAGCCAAAGTCTGATGATGTCAAACCGTTAAGGGCTTATTATGATGACAGGGCAGAATTAGTGCTTTATAAGGAAGGTGATGAGGAATTGAAATTTGGTTATTTTGAAGAGAATCCTACCAGGTTTCTTAAGCAGGATGCTTATAATGCACTCAATTATTACAGCAATTCCAATTTACCTGAAAAGCTTCGGACTGATCCTCGGGTATCGAGTATTTGGAATCTGATAAAAGAAAAAGAAGCTTCAATAGTTACTACTGACACAGTCAATTACTACCCCCATGAAGATGGAGGGAGTGGAGCAGTTTTAAATTTTTTAGATCAACATGATAAGGTGATTAAGAAGTCTGCATATGAAGGAGGAGAGCATGGAGGAAGTATATTGACAGAATATTTCAGCGATGATGAACTTTTATATTCAATTCATGAACATGAATCTTGGGTTGGGTTCTACTCACACATTCGGATTCATGCGAAATTCTATGAGAACGGAATTTTTTTCAGAGAAGATATTTTTGATACTGAAGGACATGGGAAAGTATTTGAGTATTCAAGTAGAGACTACCATTTGAAGTGGTTTGAAGTTGAAAATGTTATTCCCAGGATAACTTATAGGTGAAGTATATTGATTTCTAATTGTCTTGTAATTATGTTAAAATCATGTTAATAATCACCGTATTTGCCTTAATTCAATTTAATCTTTTAGGTACCTCACAATGTGAGGAGTATTTGGATTTTGAGACGCTCTTGATAAATAATTCAATTGCGAGTAAAGTTTCGTATTCTGATATCCAAGAATTCTTTGGGGAACCTATTGATATATTAACCTTTAAGGATGAAGCTGGCTTCTTTGATGGCACTGAGTATTCAATTGCTTCGTATGACAAGATAAGGTTTAATATTTTCAGAGATACAGCTTATCTTAAGGATTGGGAATTAACCGATGACGACTTCTTTCAATTTGACAATATCCGCTTATCAAAAAGAACCACACTTGCAGATATTGAAGGCGCATATCCTATAGCATTCTCAAATGGTTACGCTTATAAGCCTACACAATCTGGTCGGCATTTCTTTTTAATAAGAATCAGTGTTAAACCTTGTTGGTCGGATGAATGGGTACTCCATTTTTCCAATGGAGAATTAATTAAAATTCAATATTTTATGCCAACATAGTGGGTCGAAAATAATAGAATATTGAATATCAGAAATATTGAATTAATGGGTTTCAGCATGATAAGATTAGGTGCAGTTTTTATATTATTTCTGTTAAGTAGTGTAAATCTCAATGCCCAGACCGAAGATATACTCACTTCTGGTGACAATTTGGCAATAACTAAATTTAGAAGCGACCTCTCAATGAGATTCGAATTTGGTAAGGAGTATACATTAAAATTAGATGAATCAATTGAGCAGTTTGTGGAAAGAATTCTAGGAAAGAATTCTGCCATGTATCATGGAGCCTTCGAATTAAGAGATTTTCACAATTGCATTATTTCATTCGGAAAGTACGAGTTTGAGGGCACCAGTGTTATAATAGGTATTCTATTAGAACCCACCTCGAAAAATGGTTCCTATAAACTCCTAAAGACACTGGAATTACGTTCAGGATGTGGTAATGATCCAGAAATCAAATCAGTTTTTTTGCATAATGCTGATCGTAATTCTATTGGTCGCGAACTTGTGATTCATGGTGCTTACAACTGTGGTAGGCATGGTACTTTTCATAAAGTGTATGTTTATAATGGCTTGGTCAAGAGTCATAAATTGGTCCTGTCTGATTATCTGTCTGAACATTGTGATTATAGAGAGGCGAAAATTGGTGGCGAGTGGGATTATGATTATGGGGAAGAAGGAGTTGAAGAAAGGAGATATCAAAAATGTATATACGATGATTACAAGGCAATAAAAAAGGTGTTTGATGCTCTTAATAAATAAATTTTCTCAAGACAAAAGTAAAATTGTCCCATAAACATTTATCAATCTATGAAGAAGTACCGCCGAAGATTCTCTGGGGTTCAACGCTGCTTGTTTCTACAGAAGAGCTTTTGACTGTTTTCTTGCCTTTTACCGCGATGTTTATTGCCTTGTGAATGCTCCTGCTCCTGATGATCCAGATGCTCATCCATCTCTGATTCCAGAGTAGCTTCCAATAATTGTTTTAAGCATCGTCACAAATGTGCAGGGACGCTCAGCCCATACTGTCCAAAAGTCGATGATTATACTTAGAGGCTTAAGATGAATATTTGTGAGTTTAACAACTGTAGCATATTGTAGGCTTATCTGATAAAATGATTACTCCTAATTTTGGACGTCAAGCGTTCTGAAGAGGAATTAAGAGTTTTATTAAACTGCTGAATTAATTTCATTTACAATTCAAGCACAACACTTTAGATTACCATCGCAACATTTTACCCTACGCGATACACATCACCCAATTCCACCCAATATCCAACCTCCCCCACATCCTCCCACCAACTCCCTATTTTCATAAAATCATCCCACTTTTACCCGTAATTCACTTCAAATAGTCCTATTTCTCATCCAATGAGTAAAATTTTTTCATGCCCGATATGGCCTTTATTGGGTTATTTGGGCACTTCTGTGTTAAGAAATCTCAAAAAGTGGCACAAAGTGGGAGAAAGTGGTTGAAAATGTCGATCTTTTTCCTACATTTGTAGTGGTGGTTTATATTTTCTAAGGCTCAATATGGCTTTTTTTACAAGCGAGTATGAGTGTAAGTTAGATGCTAAGGGTAGGTTGGTCTTACCTGCAAAGATTAAGAGCAATCTACCCGAAGTATCTTCTACAGAATTAGTGCTCAGGAGAGGTTTCGAACCTAACCTGATCGTCTATCCTATGCTCGAATACAAGAAGATCCACAACAAGATCTCGGCCCTGAGCGAATTCAACGCGGAGCAGCGTAAACTCAAGCGGAATTTTTTTAGAAGCATAGCCACTGTGGAGTTGGATAGTGCTGGACGATTTTTGATCCCTAAGAGTATGCTTGCGCATGCTCAGTTAGAGAAAGAAGCGATCGTGGTTGGCATGGGGAACACCATAGAGATTTGGAATCCTGAAGTCTATGACGACTACCTGATCAACGACCCATCTGAATATTCGGAACTCGCACAACGATTCCTGGATGAATAAGATGGAGGGTCAGAAAGGGGCTTCTCCGGAATATCATGTTCCAGTCATGTTAGGCGAGTGTGTTGACGCACTAAATATCAAACCTGACGGCCTCTATGTAGATCTCACCTTCGGTGGGGGAGGACATAGCAAAGAGATTCTGAAACATCTGGACACGGGACACCTCTATGCCTTTGATCAGGACGAAGAGGCAGAAGCGAATATAGAAGCGATTGGAAATAGCGATAAGTTAACCTTCATCCTGGCCAACTTCAGGCACCTGAAAAGGTATTTGAAGTTGCACGGTATCACAAAAGTTGATGGTATACTGGCAGACCTGGGCATCTCATCTCATCAGATAGATGCACCACACAGAGGATTCTCTACCAGGTTTGACGGTCAACTGGATATGAGAATGGATTCATCACAACCGCTCACTGCAGCTGAAGTGCTGAATACCTACTCAGAAAAGGATCTCCATAAGATCTTTGGTCTGTATGGAGAAGTTAAAAATGCCAAAACGTTGGCAGCTAGAGTTGTTGCTGAAAGGGTCAATCGGGAGATAAAGACCATCGCAGAATTGAAAGAGATCCTGAAAAACTACGCCCCCAGGGGAAGGGAGTTCAAATACTTCGCACAGGTTTTTCAGGCCATTCGCATCGAAGTGAACGAGGAACTAAAGGTGATCGAAGAGATGCTGGAGCAATCTGCAGAGGTATTAAACCCCGGAGGTAGACTGGTGGTCATGTCCTACCATTCTCTGGAAGATCGCCTGGTGAAGAATTTCATCGCCAAAGGAAAGTTTTCAGGGGAAGTGGAGAAGGACTTCTATGGAAACATCATCAGGCCACTTAATCCGGTGAACCGAAAGCCAATAGTAGCAACCGATGAAGAAATTAAAAGAAACAACAGAGCGAGAAGCGCTAAACTGCGAATCGCAGAAAAGATATAAGTAATGGCAAGTAACACTTACAAATTACCCGGCAGTGCGAAGCAACAGGAATCGTTTTTTTCCTGGCTGGAGCGGGTGTTGCGTCTGGATAAATTCTTCTCGGATGGCAATTTCGTGAAGTTCATGCCCCATATCGCTTTTGTTACGGTATTGGGCATCATCTATATATGGAATAGTCATCAGATGGATAAGACCATCAGAACCATAGATGCACTGGAAGTGGAGGTGGCCGATTTGAGAGCTGATTACACCACCCTTAAGGCCGCTTACATGAAAGCAAGTAAGCAAACTGAGGTAGCCAAAAGAGTAAAGGAATTGGGATTAATTGAAAGTATTGAACCAGTAAAAAAGATAGAAGTAACTGATTGATGGGAATCAAAAAATCCATATTGTTAAGAGTGAGGATATCTTTTATCCTTGTTTTTCTATTTTCTGTAGCCATCATGTACAGGATCGTGGATGTCCAGTATGTGGAAGGCAAGAAGTGGAAAGATAAAGCTAAAAGTATCAGCCTCAGGTACGAAAAGCTGAAAGCAACACGCGGAAATATCTATTCCGACAATGGTGCACTGCTGGCTACTTCATTGCCTTTTTACAATGTGGCCATGGATCCCACGGTCATTGATGATGAACTCTATAAAGAAAAGATAGATTACCTGGCCTACGAGCTGGCGAACTTTTTCGAAGATCGCTCCCCCACGGCCTACAAGCGCCTGATACATGAAGCCAGGAAAGATAACCGGCAATACATCAGGCTCAACCGGAGGCAGGTCGACTTTCAGGAAAAAAAGCTCATAGAAAGCTGGCCCATCTTCAACAAGGGCAGAAACAAAGGGGGGATTATTTTCGAGAAGGTAGACGAGCGGTTTCTACCTTTTTCCAATTTAGGGTACCGAACAATCGGCAACATCAATGCGGAAGGGAGAGGTGTAGTAGGATTGGAGTATAGCTTCAACAGACAGCTGGCAGGAACCGACGGACAGGCACTTTTTCAGAAAATTACGGGAGGTGGATGGAAACCACTGTATGATGGCCATGAAATTCCCCCAAAAGATGGTTACGATATACACACCACCATTGACATCAACATCCAGGACGAAGCGCAAAATGCGCTGTTAAAAGCACTGGAAAACAATGATGCAGATTATGGAAGTGTAGTGGTAATGGAAGTGGCGACAGGAGAAATCAAAGCAATATCCAATCTGAGCAAGAACAAAAATGGAAAATATTTTGAGCGATATAATTATGCAGTAGGAAGCCAGGGATCAAGGGAACCGGGATCTACATTTAAGCTGGCAAGTATGATTGCTTTATTTGAGGATTCGGATATCAGCTTATACGACAGTGTAGACACTGGAAATGGTGAATATGAATTTTATTCTCAGGTGATGAAAGATCATAAACCTGGTGGTTATGGCAAGTTGTCTGTTCAGGAGGTTTTCGAAGTTTCTTCCAACATTGGTACTGCCAAATTAATTGTGGACCAGTTTGGTAACGAGCCTGAGCGATTTGTCAATTACATCAAAAGAATGGGGCTCACCAAACCATTGGATTTTCAGCTGGTAGGAGAAGGCAGGCCATACATTAAAGACCCTTCCGATTCTACCTGGAGTGGATTGACTTTGCCATGGATGTCTCACGGATATGAGCTGAAAATGACGCCATTACAAACACTGACACTGTACAATGCAGTGGCAAACAATGGTAAAATGGTACAGCCAGTGATTGTAAAATCTGTGAACAGGGCTGATAAGACAGTGGAGCGATACAAGGCCAGGGTGCTCAATGATAAGATATGCAGCGACCGCACCTTGAAAAAGGTAAGAACCATGCTGGAAGGCGTAGTAGAGAGAGGAACTGCCCAAAATATCAGTGACAGTTATTATAAAATCGCTGGTAAAACTGGTACGGCCAAGAAAGTTGAAAACGGGCGATATACCAACCGATATTATGCCTCATTTGTAGGTTATTTCCCAGCGGAAGCGCCAAAATACAGCTGCATTGTGGTGATTGATAACCCTAAGAGATACAGAATCTATGGAAGTGATGTAGCTGCCCCGGTATTTAAAGAAATCGCAGACAAGATCTACTCCATGGACATCAGAATGCAGGAGCATTTCACCGAAAATGTACCTGAAATGGGGGTTTTTCCAGTGATTAAAGGGGGTAACCAACGTGACCTGTCCCTGCTATGCAATGAACTGGGAATTTCCAATCATAGCAAAACAGATGTAGAATGGGTGAAGACACAGGTAGTGGACAATGCGGTGATCTGGGACAAACGGCTGGACGGAAACGGCATTGTGCCCGATGTGAGGGGGATGACACTTAAAGACGCCATTTATTTGTTGGAAAATAAAGGGCTGGAAGTAAACATTAAAGGATTTGGGAGAGTGAGTTCACAATCCCTGGCTCCAGGCTCAAGGATAGCAGAAGGAGCAAAAATTGAATTGGAATTAAGTTAATGGCCATACTAAAAGACATATTGTACAAAGTGCCTTTAAAGAGCGTATCAGGTGATATGAATAAAGAAATAGGCAGCCTTTGCTTCGACTCGCGTGAAGCGGAGCAGGGCTGTTTATTTATCGCTGTTAAAGGCCTTACAGTGGATGGTCACGAGTATATTGGTAAAGCAATTGCCAGTGGTGCAACGGTGATAGTCTGCGAGGAACTCCCTGAAAGTTTGCGGGATGACATCACGTACGTACAAACAGAAGACAGTGCAGTAGCTTTAGGATTACTAGCTTCGAATTTTTTTGGAAATCCATCAGAAAAACTTCACCTGGTTGGGATAACCGGCACGAATGGCAAAACCACTTCGGCGACCTTATTATTCCAACTCTTTAGGAGATTGGGGTATAATGTGGGTTTGCTTTCTACGGTAGAAAATCGAGTCAACGACAAGATCTTGCCAGCTAGGTTCACAACACCAGATGCTATACAACTCAATAGTTTGTTGAGGGAAATGGTAGATTCTGGTTGTACGCACTGCTTTATGGAAGTGAGCTCACATGCCCTGATACAAAAAAGGACCAAAGGGGTAACTTTCAAAGGCGCAGTTTTTACCAATATCACGCACGATCACCTCGATTATCACAAGTCTTTTGATGAGTACATCAAGGCTAAGAAAATATTGTTTGATGAATTGCCTAAGGAGGCATTCGCTCTGGTGAATGTGGATGATAAAAGAGGCAATGTAATGCTCCAGAATACAAAGGCCTCCAAAAAGACCTTTGGGTTGAAGTTCATGGCAAATTATAAGTCAAGGATCATCAACAACACACTGCAAGGCCTGGAATTGGATATCGACAATAAGAATGTCTGGTTCCGTCTGGTAGGGGATTTTAATGCCTACAACATTCTCGCTTGCTATGGGGTGGCAATGGAACTGGAGGAGGATCCTGATGAGGTCTTGACGGCATTGTCAGAATTGAGACCGGCCCGGGGACGCTTCGAGGTAGTAGACAATGCAGCTGGTATTATTGCTATTGTGGACTATGCACATACGCCGGATGCTTTGGAGAATGTATTGAAGACCATTGAGGGATTCAGGACTGGGAATGAGCAGGTGATTACGGTGGTAGGTTGTGGTGGTGATCGTGATAAGTCCAAAAGACCGGTCATGGCAAACATCGCTACCAAATACAGCAATAAGGTAATACTTACATCGGATAACCCAAGAACCGAAGATCCGCTTCAGATACTGAAAGAAATGGAGGAGGGTGTCAGTAAGTCGAATTACAAAAAGACCACTACCATCGCCGATCGAAAAGAAGCGATTAAAATGGCAGTTTCGATAGCGGTAAAAGGAGATATCATTCTGGTAGCAGGAAAAGGGCACGAGACTTACCAGGAGATTGATGGCGTTCGGCATCCTTTTGATGACCGACAGGTGTTGATGGAAATGTTTGAAATTTTTAACGAGGATAAGAATTAAGTAATGCTATACTATTTGTTTCAATATTTAGATGAAAAACTGGATTTGGTTGGAGCCGGGGTGTTTCAGTACATCTCATTCCGGGCAGGTATGGCAGCCGTTCTTTCTTTGTTGATCACCATTACATTTGGTAAGCGACTGATCAGCATGCTCAAGAAATTTCAGGTGGGGGAGAAAGTGAGGGACCTTGGTTTGAAAGGTCAAAAAGAAAAAGAGGGGACTCCTACCATGGGTGGAATTATGATCATTGCAGCGGTGGTGTTACCCACATTGTTTTTTGCACAGATTGATAACATCTATATCATCCTGCTGCTGGTAACAGCGCTCTGGATGGGAGCAATTGGATTCATCGATGACTACCTGAAGATCAAAAAGAAGAATAAGGACGGACTGGCCGGAAAGTTTAAGATTTTTGGACAGGTTGGAATCGGTCTTATAGTGGGACTTACATTGGTATTCCATGGTGATGTGGTGATCAGGGAATTCCCTGAAGTGGATCCAACTGAGATAGTGGATGAAAGTCAACAGGAGGTTCAGCCAATAGATTTCCAGGCAGTGACCACCACCATACCATTTATTAAAGACAATGAATTCAGGTATGATTGGTTGCTTCCGGATTTTCTGGATAGATACACCTGGATACTGTATGTGGGACTGGTGATATTTATCGTCACCGCAGTTTCCAATGGAGCAAATATCACCGATGGTATTGATGGTCTTGCCGCCGGTACTTCTGCCATCATAGGATTGGCACTGGCCATATTAGCGTACTTGTCCGGTAACGCCATTTTCTCTGACTACCTGAACATCATGTTTATACCAGAGAGTGGTGAACTGGTGATATTCTGTGCGGCATTTGTGGGGGCATGCATTGGCTTCCTGTGGTACAACTCCTATCCGGCACAAATTTTTATGGGTGATACCGGATCACTTTCTTTAGGAGGAATAATTGCGGTATTGGCTTTAGCCATCAGGAAAGAGCTATTGATCCCGGTATTGTGTGGCATATTTTTAATTGAGCTCCTCAGCGTAATCGCACAGGTGTCCTTTTTTAAATATACCAAAAAGAAATATGGTGAGGGAAGGAGAATTCTATTGATGTCTCCACTACATCATCATTATCAAAAAAGAGGTTTACATGAAGCTAAGATAGTGACCAGGTTCTGGACGGTAGGAATTCTACTGGCCATCCTGACACTGGCGACATTAAAATTAAGATAACTAACTAAACAAAATGAACAAACGACTTATGAGGATGCAACAGGAATATAGAGTAACTGTGGCTACTGATAGGACACAAATTTAAAACGCTTATGACACTAGACGACTTAACGGCCAGGAATCAGAAGTTTCAGAAGGAGGCGGCTCAAATCACTGAATTGATCCACCATTCAATTGTTTTGGACAACTGCTCACTATTGATCAGAAGTGCCAAAAGACTGGATAACTACTTCAGAAAGGTGTTGGCTGCTAAAACTGAATTGCAGTTCAATACTTTAATGGGCTCGATTGAAGACGAAACGGATGAGATCATTTACATGCTGGATCAGTTGACAGCCTTCGATAAGAAAAATGATTCCAAGGCAATGGTGGACATAGTGAAGCAGGGATTTGACATTTTATCCATTTATGCATTGGCATGTGATAAGGTCATCGAATCAAGAGTATCCAAGGAAGACGAATTTGATATTTAATAACCCTTAGAAGGAACAACAAGTGAATAAAACGGTATCCATACTTGGTGCAGGAGAAAGCGGAACAGGAGCCGCACTTTTGGCAAAAGCCAAAGGGCAGCAGGTCTTTCTCTCAGATGCTGGTAGCATCAAGGAAAAATACCGTCAGGTGCTGGAAGAGAATGAGATTGAGTTTGAAGAAGGAGAACATACTTTTGATAAAATATTAAATAGTGACCTGATCATCAAAAGCCCCGGAATTCCTGATACCGCGCCATTAGTGAAGGCAGCTAATGAAAAAGGTATCCCGGTAATTTCCGAGATTGAATATGCGTACAGGTATACTAAAGCCAGGATCATTGCCATAACCGGGACCAATGGCAAAACCACAACAGCCATGCTGACCTATCATTTGTTGAAAGAGTCAGGATTGAATGTGGGATTGGGAGGAAACATAGGAAACAGTTTTGCTGCCATGGTCATTGAAGATCCCTATGACTACATCGTGTTGGAAGTCAGTAGCTTTCAACTGGATGGTATCATTGATTTTAAGGCAGATATTGCTGTATTATTAAATATCACTCCGGATCACCTGGACCGATATGAAGGCAGTTTTCAAAAGTATGTCAACTCCAAGTTTAAGATCACTCAAAATCAGAGTGCAAAGGAATGCTTCATCTATTTTGCAGATAGTGTCGCTGTGCAGGAGGAAGTAAAAAGGAGAAATATTGAGGCGAGTTTGTTTGTCTTGTCTCTCAAAGAAAAGAATGCTCAGGGAGCTTACATGGATCAGAATCATCTGGTATTCAATGTTGCCAACAAAGCTGTTTCTGAATATAAAGTACCCACCGAGGAGATTTCCCTTATCGGGAAGCATAACATGATCAACACCATGGCCTCCATATTGAGTGCCATTACTGTGGGGGCATCAATATCCGGGATATTGAAAGCGGTGAAAACTTTCAAAGCAGCTGAGCATCGACTGGAGCGGGTGGAAGAGGTCAATGGGGTGACTTTCATCAATGATTCCAAAGCCACTAACGTAGATGCGGTGTATTACGCACTGGAGGGAATTAATAAACCCCTGATTTGGGTGGCAGGCGGAACAGATAAAGGGAATGATTATGAGCAAATTAAGTCGTTAGTTAAAGATAAGGTTAAACAGATAGTGTGTTTGGGAATAGATAATAGCCGGATAATAAGTTCCTTTTCGGGTTTGTCTATTCCCATTACTGAAACCACTACTACTGATGAAACAGTAAAGGTCGCGTTTGAAGTCGCACAAGAGGGGGATGTGGTTTTACTCTCCCCAGCTTGTGCAAGTTTTGACCTTTTCAAGAATTATGAAGACAGAGGGGCGCAGTTCAAGGCCTCTGTAAGAAAATTGAAGGAACAATTTGGTAACACTAACAATCAGGTCGCATGAGAGAATGGGCACAACGTAATTTGAAGGGAGATCCCGTTATCTGGTTCGTGGTTTTTGCACTTTCCATCCTGAGTATATTGGTGGTTTACAGTGCTACGGGATCGCTGGCATACCAAAAAATGGAAGGTAACACAGAATATTACCTGTTCAAGCATTCACTACTGGTGATGCTCAGCCTTTTTGCCATGTGGGTAGCACACCGAATAGATTACCGGTACTACAGCAAATTATCACGGTTGGCCCTGTGGCTATCTGTTCCTTTACTGTTGTACACCTGGGGTTTTGGGGATAAAATCAACTACGCTTCAAGATGGATTACAATTCCGTTGATCAATCAGGCTTTTCAGCCCTCTGATTTAGCAAAGTTGGCATTGATAGTTTCTGTGGCAAGCATGTTATCAAAGAAACAAAAGAGCATTGAAGATTTTCAAAAATCTGTGGTCCCGATTTTAATATGGATTGGGGTGATCTCAGGTTTAATCGCATTAACTGACGTGTCTTCTGCATTGCTGCTTTTTGCTACCTGCATGTTAGTATTGTTTATCGGTCGTGTACCGGTGAAATACCTGGCCATGCTGGTGGGTATAGGGATCATCTCAGGAACTTTGGCACTGGCAGTTGGGCAAAGAGCAGATACGGCTGTCTCAAGGGTGGATAAATTTATTAATGGAGAAGTCTCATTTCAGGCGGAGCAAGCCAACATTGCCATAGCTACAGGCGGACTGTTTGGTAAGGGCCCTGGGAAGAGCGATCAAAGAAACTTTTTACCTCAGTCATATTCCGATTTTATTTATGCGATTATCCTCGAAGAATATGGTTTGATCGGTGGTTTGAGTGTGTTGATTTTGTACCTTGCGCTGCTTTATCGTGGCATGAGGGCAGTTTCAGAAAGTGAAAGGGCATATGGTGGATTGTTGTCCGCAGGATTGAGCTTTGCGCTGGTGTTGCAGGCAATGGTCAATATGGGAGTAACAGTTGGATTGGGTCCCATCACCGGATTGCCACTACCCTTGTTGAGCATGGGAGGAACTTCACAATTGTTTACTGGTCTGGCATTAGGGATTATCATCAGTGTTAGCCGGGGACAGGTTGATGAGTTTGGAAATGAAAAAGGAAATGTATTTAAAAATACGGTGGTCGCAGATGCGGCATAATTGAAGTGACAGAGAAGGATCGAACATATCGCATTATTGTAAGTGGAGGAGGCACAGGAGGTCACATCTATCCTGCCATTGCTATTGCCAATGAATTGAAAGATAAATTGGGCAATGTGGACATACTGTTTGTAGGCGCAAAAGGTAAGATGGAAATGCAAAAGGTGCCAGAAGCAGGATATCCGATAAAAGGATTACCAATCAGCGGACTTCAGAGAAGTTTGTCACTGAAGAATTTATCATTTCCATTCAAAGTGATTTCGAGCGTATCAAATGCATTCAAAATTTTAAAGGAATTCAAGCCGGATATTGCTGTCGGATTTGGTGGTTACGCTTCCGGGCCGATGTTGTATGCGGCTAGTAAGAAAGGGCTACCTTCTGTAATACAGGAGCAGAATTCTTTTGCCGGTATTACCAACAAGCTCTTAGCAAGAAATGTCAATAAGATCTGCGTAGCGCATGACAAAATGGAGCGGTTTTTCCCAAAAGAGAAAATCGTATTGACAGGAAATCCGGTAAGGAAAGGGATAGATGCAGCTACATCCAGGCGGTCTGACGGATTGAAGCATTTTGGTTTGAAAGATGATAAGCCGGTATTGCTGGTTCTTGGCGGTAGCTTGGGAGCAAGGACATTGAATGAAACAATGGTGGCTGGGCTGAGCGAACTAAATGAGTCAGGCATACAGGTCATTTGGCAATGTGGTAAGTTCTATCACGACGAAATGAAGCAAAGAACTGAAGGGAAACTGGGTGATAATATCAGACTGATGGAATTCATCAAGGAAATGGACCTGGCTTATGCTGCTGCCGATGTGGTAGTCTCCAGAGCTGGAGCACTTTCGGTTTCGGAATTGTGTCTGGTTGGTAAGCCAGTGATTTTTGTACCCTCACCCAATGTCGCTGAAGATCATCAAACTAAAAATGCCATGGCCCTGGTAGAAAAGGATGCGGCACTTTTGGTGAAAGACGCTGACAGTGTTGAAAAACTGATTCCAGCAAGCCTGGGTTTATTAAAGGATAAAGAAAAACAAACAGAGTTATCTCAAAATATATTGAAACTGGCCAGGCCAAATGCGGCTGAGGACATAGCAAACGAGATTATTGAATTGATCAAATGAGATTAGAGGACATACATAGCGTTTATCTGATTGGCATAGGAGGCATAGGAATGTCGGCTCTTGGCAGGTGGTTTCATCACCGCGGATGCTATGTAGCAGGCTATGACCGTGTTTCAACTCCTTTGACTCAAAAACTGGAAGAGGAGGGTTTGATCATTCACTATGAGGATGATGTTTCTTTGATCCCGAAGGAAATAACTGGTATTGACAAGAGGAACACTTTGGTCATTTATACTCCTGCTATTCCCAAGGATCATAAAGAGTATAATTACCTGATAGATCAGGGATATGAGGTACTGAAGCGCTCCGAAGTACTGGGAGTGATTACGTCATCTCAGTATGCCATAGGAGTAGCAGGGACTCATGGGAAAACAACTACTTCTTCCATGATTGCGCACCTGTTGAATCAATCTGAAATGGGTTGCAATGCTTTTGTTGGCGGAATAATGACCAATACTGAAAGCAACCTGATCGTGGGAGGCAAGGACGCTCCTGTGGTAGTCGAAGCAGACGAGTTTGATCGGTCATTTCTAAGACTGCACCCGAATATCTCAGTGGTAACTTCAGTAGATCCTGATCATTTGGATATTTACGGTGATGATTCCTCGGTAAAGGCCTCTTTTGGTGAGTACATCACAAAGACTAACCCCGAAGGTAAAATTCTGTTGAATGCCAAAACAGTCGATAAACTGGCAGGTGTAGAAACCGATGCACAAAGGATCACTTACGGTCTGGATGAAGGGGATATTATCGGCACCAACCTGAGAGTCAGAAATGGGGCGTTCATATTCGATTTCAAAGGCTTAGGCAAAGAGATTAAGGAGCTTACATTGCATTTACCAGGCTACCACAATGTGGAGAATGCAGTGGCGGCTATAGCGGTAGCATTGTGGCAAGGATTATCGGCAGCTGAAATTAAAACCTCGCTCTATTCCTACAAGGGAGTAAAAAGAAGGTTTGAGTATATTCTAAAGAATGATCGGGTAACATTTATTGATGATTATGCCCATCATCCAAGTGAGATCAGGGAGTTGTTGCGTTCAGTAAGGTTCCTGTTTCCGGGTAAAAAGGTTTTAGTGATATTCCAACCTCACTTATTTACCCGTACAAGAGATTTTGTTGAAGGGTTTGCTGAGGAATTAAGCAAAACAGATGAATTAATCCTGTTGCCAATATACCCTGCAAGAGAGCTGCCCATTGAAGGAGTGACGGCTCAAATGATTTTGGACAGGGTAACATTAGAAAATGCTCGTCTGGTTGAAAAAGAGGACCTGCTGGAACACTTGAACTCCAGTGATGCCCGGGTGATACTAACAGTAGGCGCAGGTGATATTGATCAGATGGTACCATTGGTGGCAGAACAATTGAGAAAGGAGGTGAATGGTGTGGAATCCTAAAATGAAAAGAATACTGGGGATCTCAGGGCTGGTGATTCTATTTATGATCAGCATTGGATTTAGCAGCAAAAAACAAAATAACCGATCGATCAATGAGGTGGTGGTGAAGATTGAGAACCAGGAAGACAATTATTTTATCGACAACCTGGAGATTGTTTCCCTGCTTAATGCTGACAACACCGATTATGTATTAGGACTAAAACTGAATCAGCTGGATCTGAAAGAACTGGAGCGCCGGGTGATGCAACATCCATTTGTGAGGGATGTGGAGGTGTTTAGGGACCTGAAAGGCAATTTGATGGTAGAGGTATATCAGACTAAACCGATTGCCCGGGTGATCAATCCTGATGGACCAGATCACTATATCAGTGATGAAGGTAAAATTCTTCCGGTGAGCCCAAAGTTTACCGCTCGGGTACCTTTGATAAAGCTGCAAAATCAGACAGTAATTGATACAGCACTCACAGCTACGGAAGATGGGCAAAAGTTATTTGAGTTGTTGGGATTCATTCAGAAAGATCAGTTTTGGTCAGCTCAGGTGGCGCAGATAGCAGTAGATGGAGACATGGAGGTCACCATTTATCCCCAGGTGACTAAACAGACTGTGGAGTTTGGAGCCATTGATGACATTGATGAGAAATTTAAAAAGTTGAAAATATTTTATAAAAAGATACTCCCGACTAAGGGATGGAACTATTACGAAACAGTAAGTTTAAAGTATAAGGACCAAATCGTCGCTAAAAAACCATAGAGCCATGCAAGAAGATAAAATAATCGTAGGACTAGATATTGGAACAACAAAGATTTGTGCGGTTGTCGGCCGAAAGAATGAGTTTGGTAAGCTCGAAGTTTTGGGAATGGGGAAGGCAGTTTCCGAAGGAGTGATCCGCGGAATTGTCACCAATATCGATAAAACAGTTCATGCCATTGAGAAGGCAGTGAATGAGGCGAGCGAGCAATCCGGAATAGATATCAGGGTAGTGAATGTAGGTATTGCAGGGCAGCATATCAAAAGCTCAGTTCATCATGGTTCGATCACCAGAAACTCACTGGACGATGAAATCACAATTGAAGACATCAACAGGCTCACTAATGACATGTACAGAATTGTGATTCCTCCTGGAAGTGAGATCATCCATGTTATGCCTCAGGATTACATTGTTGATTACGAGGATGGTATTAAAGATCCAGTGGGTATGTCAGGTGTGAAACTGGAAGCTGATTTCCATGTCATAACTGCTCAGACCAACGCGATTAATAATATTAATAAGTGTGTGCGTCGTGCGGGACTGGAAATTGAGAATCTGATTCTGGAGCCATTGGCATCAAGTTTAGCGGTTCTCAGTGAAGAAGAAAAAGAGGCTGGTGTTTGCCTGGTGGACATAGGTGGCGGTACCACAGATGTGGCCATTTTCTATGACAATATCATTAGACATACAGCGGTGATCCCATTTGGAGGCAATATCATTACTTCAGATATCAAACAGGGATGTATGGTCATGGAACATCAGGCTGAATTGCTAAAAACCAGATTTGGACGCGCAATCTCTGAAGAAGCGAGCCCGAATGAAATAGTTTCAATTCCGGGACTCAGAAACAGACCTCCTAAGGAGATATCTATTCAGAACCTGGCGCATATAATAGAAGCCAGGATGGAAGAGATCATTGAGCTCGTTCATACCGAAATCATTACTTCGGGATTTGAAAATAAGCTGGCTGCAGGGATAGTGGTAACAGGAGGAGGCTCTCAATTGCAAAACCTGAAGCAACTGTTCGAATATATGACAGGGCTGGATGCAAGAATCGGTTATCCGAATGAGCACCTAGGAAAGAGCAAAGTAGATCACATTAAGAGTCCGATGTACGCTACATCAGCAGGTTTGGTTTTGTCAGGGTTCAAAGCACTGGATGAGCGGGAAGATCGCTACAACCAGGTAAGGGACTCCAAAGGCA
Source organism: Cyclobacteriaceae bacterium (assembly GCA_965243755.1). Lineage (GTDB taxonomy): Bacteria > Bacteroidota > Bacteroidia > Cytophagales > Cyclobacteriaceae > JANSWY01. The sequence goes on along the minus strand of CBDEVW010000003.1, from coordinate 1,250,724 downwards.
CCAACAGAACCAGAGCAGATAAGCAGGGTATTAATTTCTTCAAAAACATTCTGGAGAAAACCAAAGGATTGCTGATCGATGACTTTGAAGAGGATAGAGAGTATTAAGAAGTTGGAAGTTAGGAGTTGGGAGTTAGAAGTTAGAAGTGGATATGTAAAAAATGATGGAGTTTAAGTTCGAGCGGTTGAAAATTTGGCAGATAGCAATGGAGTTCGGTGAGCGAATTCACAAGGTTGTTGAGAATTTCCCGCCAACTGAAGTATATAGCCTGTCTCAGCAGATAAGACGAGCAGTAGATTCAATTGCATTGAACATTTCAGAAGGTGCAATTCTTCAGTCAGCTGCAGAATTTAAACGATTCATGGGTTATGCCATAAGGTCACTTGCTGAGGTTGTAACCTGTTTGCATAAAGCCAAAAGAAGAGATTATATAAATGAGGTTGAGTTTAATGCCAATTATGAGATTGCATTTAACCTTATGAATATGATGATCGCATTTAAGGAAAAAGTGAAGTAGTTGTTTAGTTTGAACTGAAACGGAAACTTCGTGCTTCCAACTTCAAACTCCCAACTCAAAAAAGAAACAAACATGACAGAAAATATGTATCAATTTGATTTACCTACCCACCACAAATCCATCATCAAGGTGATAGGAGTGGGTGGTGGTGGCAGCAATGCTGTCAATCACATGTACAATCTTGGCATTAAGGATGTTGAGTTTGTAGTTTGTAACACCGATAGTCAGGCGCTTTTGAGCAGCCCGGTTCCCAACAAACTTCAAATTGGGATCAACCTGACCAGTGGTCTGGGGGCTGGAGCAAACCCGGAAAAAGGCCGCCAGGCTGCATTGGAAAGTAAAGAAGAAATAAGAGACATGCTCAGTGATGGCACCAAAATGGTGTTTGTTACGGCTGGTATGGGAGGTGGTACCGGTACTGGTGCTGCACCTGTCATTGCTCAGGTGGCAAAGGAACTGGATATCCTGACCGTAGGGATTGTGACTGTTCCATTTGCTTTTGAAGGCAAAAAGAAGATGGCTCAGGCAGAAGCAGGGGTAAGGGCGCTGAAAAGTAGCTGCGATACCGTACTGGTCATCCTTAATGATAAACTGAGAATAATATTTGGTAACCTGTCGATAAGTGATGCGTTTGCCGAGGCAGACAATGTATTAACCACAGCAGCTAAAGGCATTGCTGAGATCATTACCGTTCCTGGATATGTCAATGTTGACTTTGAGGATGTAAAAACGGTGATGAAAGATTCTGGCGCTGCAGTCATGGGATCTGCAAAAACTTCTGGGGAGAGTAGAGCCAAAAGAGCTGCTGAAGAGGCCATCAATTCGCCGCTTCTAAACAACCAAAATATTAATGGTGCTCAGAAAATATTATTGTCAATCATTTCTGGAGAAGAAGCAGAGCTTCAGATGGATGAGTTGACAGACATCACTGACTTTATGCAGGAATTTGCCGGTGATGAAGCTGAGGTGATCTTTGGTCACGGTGTAGATCAGGAATTAGGCGACAGTATCAGAGTGACTGTTATTGCGACAGGGTTTGATCACGCAGAAGGTGATGAGCTGCAACTACCTGAGGAAGTAAAGCCTAAAGCGCAACCGCAGCAAGAGCCTGAGCAGGAAGAAAGAAAGGTCTTTGACCTGGAGTCCAATAAACAGATTCCTTTGTTCATAGAAAACAAACAGGAGCCACCTAAAAAGACAAACTTCCTGGATGATGAAGATTCGTTGGAAGAGGAAGAGTCGTACAGTTTTGATTTTATTCCGAAGAAACCGGAAAAAGAAGAAAACGATGACTTTTCATTCGATTTCACTGAAGACCTGATTGATGAGTACGATGTGGTGGATGATAGTGAAGAGGAAGATGCGCTGCTTGAAGAACTTGATGGCATGGCTCACCCTCCCTCCAAGAAGATATTATTGATGGAGCAGGCCCGTCAGCGGGTAGAAAAGCTAAAAGGCCTTAAGAAGAATGAATCCATGGACTCAGAGGATTTTAAGGAAAAACTTGACGTTCCCGCATACTTGCGGAAAAAAGTGGAGTTAAAAAAGGTTCCTCATTCTGCTGAAAGGAACATCAGTAAGTATAACCTGAACGACGATAATCATATCATCGGAAACAATAAATTTCTACACGATAATGTGGATTAGATAGCATTGGAGATCCCGGGGAATTATTAAGCAGGTGAATTACCCCGGGTGTCTCTATTAAATTTTGTCATGTTGCCCCATGGAGGAAACTTCATGGGGTTTTGTTTGGCATCAATGCAGCTGCAACTTTATATATTGCTCCATATCGTTCAGGCTTGCAGTGGTGTTGAATGTTTTTTCTTCCGATACCAAAAGACCAGTTTTTTTCAATATTTCTTCAACGGAATTGTTATTGAACCCATATCTACGGTTTGACCTTGGCTGGAACAGTTCTATGATTCCTCTCAGTCCAAACAAACATCCGGTAGCTGCTCCTGCTAATGGAATAATTGCTGGCGCTCCCTGTATATACTTGTCACCAACATAGACATATAGTGTCCCGTCTTCAGGGGGATTGTTTTCAGAACTTTGACCTAAGCACTGTACAAACAAAAGAGAAGTAAGACATGTTCCTACACCTATTAGTAAGTCTTTACCCGCCCTTTCCCGTTCAAAAAATTCGGAACTATTGGCGATGATTACAGGTGAGGTATTGGAGAGGCTATCACGAAATACTACATAACTTTTATCCTCAGAAAATGAATCAACTAAAGGTGAAATATTTGGGTTATTTGAAGCAATGAAAATGTACTTATTGCTATCGTTATGTTTATTGGTTGTCAGAATGCTTATGTCCTGTGCCACGGTAGATAGAGACATTAATATTAAAGTCAGGACGGGCAAGAGTTTGTTGGTTTTCATATCGGTGTGTTTAATCTCGCAATTGCTAATTTTAAATAGGTAAGAAGTTCATACTTAGAGGTCCTTCGGAGCTCACAGTTTCGTCTTGGTTAAGTAATTTAATCTCAGCATTTAATAGCTTAGTTTGTCGTTAATTAAGTTTATTTCTTGTTGTTTGTTCCACTCCTTAACAGCTCTTGAAGAACCCCGGATTGCTCCAAAATACCAACCTCCGGTAAATACAGCTATGGTTGTTCCCAAAGCGATATGATCATTTTTGAATGAACTGTAAATTGCCCAGCCTAATAGCCCATTCAATAAAAATGCAGAAAAAGCTGTCCGGGGTTTGTTTGATATCAAATAGCCCGAACCAGGGATAATTGCCGATGATAAGCCAGCAAACACTGGACTTCTTTTTGGTAGCTGGTCAATTTCTTTGTTAATGTTTATAAACCTTTTCGCTACAACATGGTACTCCGAATCAGAGTCTACCATTTTCATGTGATTTGAGGCATCTTCGTAGTTTGTTTGTCCCAAATCTGCAAGACCAAGTAAATAGTACTTGAAATTTTGATGGTTTCTGGAGGGATTTATTAGGGTATTAAGACTAACTTTCATTCCTTCATAGTCATTCTGATCATAAAAGGATTTAGTCAGGTATAGCGCAAGTTTGTTCCTGTAAAATGGTTGCATTTGATCGAAATTCTCCAGAAAATGTCGCTTTAACTGATCATGGTTTTCGAGATGATAGTAAGATAGGCCAATCTGTGTAAGGTAGTAATCTACATTTGTTGTGTCTTTTGATTCATAGATTAATCGGAAATAATTTTCAATGGCCGCATTGAATTCCCGTTTTTCATAGAGGTAATCTGCAAACGATTTGGAGGTATCTGATTCAATAGTTCCCAGCCGTATCAATGCATTATTTGGCCGGTATGTTTTCGATACTGGATCCAAAATATACCATTGGTCATTCAGCGCTATCTTTTCATAGCCTCTTAAATCATGTCCGCATCTGAATAGACGATCGGTGGTGATCACCCAGGCTTTCAGCGCATGATATTCTGAAAAAGCGACTTTTGCATACTGTGAACAGGACGGGTACATTGGACAATTCCTACCGTCGATCGGGGAAATGTGATTTTGGTAGAAATTGATCAGAAAATTGTTGCCACTTCCATAGGTATTAGTAACTGTATCATAGGAGTTTTGTGCTAAACAGTCATTTAGACATATAAAATACAGCAGTAGGTAAATAATAGATGGTCTCACAGCACGGATAATTCAGGCTTAAATCTAGCTAAAATCTCAAAAATTTAGAAACCTGTATCTCTAATAGCTCCTGGTATAGGGGATTTGTAATTCGTCCGTTTTCCATGTTTCTTTCGATTCTGGCAAGCTTTGGTTTCTGGGCGAGCACATGTGTCCCACAATAATTAAAGATATCAGTGAGGTGACTTAATGCCAGGCCTGCTCCCTGAACTCCAGATGATACACCCACTAAGGCACATTTTTTATCTGTAAAGGTATCTGGAAATTTTAGCCCATCAATAAACGCCTTCAGTACACCTGGAAATGATCCATTATATTCTGGCACCACAAATACAAATTTTTCAGTCGTCACCATTTGTTTTCGAAGATCGTTAAACTCCTCATTTTTGCCCGCATTCTCATATAGCGCACTGTCCGTAAAATCAGCTGGTAGATCCGCCAGATCAAGGATCACACTCTCAGCATTGTTTTTACGGAGCATCTCCTGATAAATTTCTGAGATCACTCGTGAAACAGAGTTTTTACGATTGGTACCGCATACAATGGTTATCATTCAGTTAATATTAGATTGCTTACTCGCTTTATTTTGACAATGACCGCAAAAATAAGGATAATTGCATGTTTTTAGACATTTGCAAGTGAAATACACATAAGAATGGCTAAATGAATTGCAGCTTCTCATCAAATCAATCAGAAAATGGAATTAAATGGAAAGACAGCCATTGTCACTGGTGCCAGTAAAGGCATTGGCCTGGAGACAGTGAAATCATTAGTTGCTAAAGGAGTCAACGTGGTAGGATGGAGCAGAACCAGACCTGGTTTTGAACACGAGAGGTTTCTTCATATTCCGGTAGATGTAACAGATTTCGAATCAATACAGAATGCATTTCAACGCTCAACAGACCAATTTGGAAGCACTGTTCAGATCCTTGTGAATAATGCAGGACTCGGTTTTTTTGGTCCGGTGGAAGATATCAGCAATGAAGAATGGCAGTTGATGTTCGATACCAATGTAAATGCCATATTCTATTGCTCAAAAATGGTCATACCCGGAATGAAAAAAATGGATGAAGGACACATCATAAACATTGGCTCCATAGCTGGTCTCAATCCGGTTAAACATATGGTAGGATATGCTGCAACTAAACATGCTGTAACAGGAATTTCCCATAGTATGTATCAGGAATTAAGAGATTACGGTATAAAAGTGACCTGTATCTATCCAGGCTCAGTGAAAACAAATTTCTTTGATAATATAGATGCGTATTCGGCCAACGATAACATGATGAGACCTGAAGATATTGCAAAAACTGTAGTAGATTGCCTGGAAACTCATGAGAATTACCTGCCGGTGGACATAGAAGTTAGGCCACTGCGTCCAAAAGGTAAAAGCAATTAATCAAATGAATAACCGTTGAGGAGTAGATATGTCAATTGAAGTATCGAATCTTACCAAAATTTATGGGGAACAAAAGGCAGTAGATCAGATTTCATTTACTGCGGAGAAAGGTAAAATTACTGGATTCTTAGGGCCAAATGGTGCTGGAAAATCCACTACCATGAAAATTGCCACTGGATATATCCCCCCAACAGCAGGTTCCATCACAGTATGCGGACTAGATGTGGTTGAAAACAGCCTGGCTACCAGGAAAAAGATCGGTTATTTACCGGAGCACAACCCACTTTATCTGGACATGTATGTGCACGAATACCTTGCATTTATTGGCAATGCGAATGGTATCAAAGGGAACGCTTTGAAGAAACGTATTTCAGAAGTGATCAATTTGTGTGGATTACAAAGGGAACAAAACAAACTAATAGGATCTTTGTCAAAAGGATACCGACAAAGGGTTGGTCTTGCTCAGGCACTGATCCATGATCCCGAGGTGCTTATTCTGGATGAACCAACTACTGGATTGGATCCAAACCAGATTCTGGAAATCAGGAAGGTGATCAAAAGCATTAGCCAAGAGAAGACCATCATTTTTTCAACTCACATCATGCAGGAAGTTCAGGCCCTGTGTGATTGGGTGGTGATCATCAATAAAGGAAAGATTGTGGCCAATGAAAGCATGGACTCATTAAGAGCGACCATGGCCGATAAGCAATATGTGATTTTAGAGTTTTCGGAACCATGTGAAATCACCGCGATCTCCGAAATATCAGGTATAGTAGCCCATGAACCTTTGGATGATCAAAACTTTTGTAAGCTGGAAGTTGAAAAAGGAGCAGATCTTCGTAATGAGATATTAAAAGTTGCCGCTGAGAAAAATCTTCCTTTGGTAGGGATCAAACAAGACTCCAGCAGCCTTGAAGAAATGTTTCATAACCTCACCAATTCCTGACCTCATTGCTAAAAATAAATTGAAATGATCAAAAGAATTATTCCATTATTACTCATTGCATTATGTTTTCAATTTTCTACAGCACAGGTTTATAGTGGTTTAGATAAGCCTGAAGCCAACATTCCGGTGGATACGGCAGTGAAAATTGGGAAGCTCAAAAATGGATTCACTTACTATATACGTAAAAATGCCAGGCCGGAAAATAAAATTGAATTCAGGTTGGTAATCAATGCCGGATCAATCCTGGAATCGGATGATCAACTTGGACTCGCTCACTTTGTTGAGCATATGGCATTTAACGGCACCAAAAATTTCAAAAAAAATGAACTGGTCAATTACCTGCAATCAATCGGGGTAGAATTTGGGGCCGATCTCAATGCGTACACCAGCTTTGATGAAACTGTTTATATGCTCCCTATCCCAACAGAGGACCCTGCGGTAGTTGATAAAGGTTTGATTGTGTTAAAGGATTGGGCCTCAGGATTGCTATTCGATCCTGAAGAAATTGAAAAGGAAAGAGGTGTAGTCACTGAAGAATGGCGTTTGGGTAGAGGAGCGGATCAGCGCATGAGAGACCAGTGGTTCCCTGTACTATTCAAGGATTCGAAATATGCAGAAAGGCTTCCAATCGGAACAAAAGAAGTGATTAATGGTGCCCCGGCGGAGGTGATTGCTCAGTTTTACAAAGACTGGTATCGACCCGATCTAATGGCCCTGATAGCAATTGGTGATCTTGATCCTGATGAAATGGAGAAAAAGATAAAAACCCAATTCAGCTCTTTGAAGAATCCAAAGAAAAGCCCGGAACGGGAATTGTTTCCGGTACCTGATCACGACGAGACCTTCGTATCAACCGTAAGTGACAAAGAAGCCGCATTTACACAGGTACGGCTGATGTATAAACACGACTATCAGTCTATTTCTTCTTTGCATGACCTCAGACAGTCTCTTGTTCAATACCTCTACAGCAATATGCTAAATGAACGTCTGAATGAGTTAAGGCAGTCGGCTTCTCCACCTTTTATTTATGCTGGTACAGGGTTTGGTAACATGATCCGAACCAAAGCAGCTTACTCTGCTGTAGCCTATGTTGGAGAAAGTGGTATTCAGGAGGGACTGAAAGCATTGGTAAGGGAAAACCTGAGGGTAAAGCAAACAGGATTCACAAAAGGAGAATTGGAAAGGGCTAAAGTTTCACTCCTGAATGCTTATGAAAAAGCCTTCAAAGAAGCTGATAAAACTGAGTCGGCCAATCTGGCTAATGAATACATTCAGCATTTTCTTCAAAACGAACCCATCCCTGGAATTGGTTTTGAATATGAGTTTGCCCGGCAAGTAATGTCTACCATTCAATTGGAAGAAGTCAATAAACTTGCCACGAAGTGGATTACCAACAAAAACAGGGTAATCGTCATTACTGCTCCGGAAAAAGAAGGAGTTGAACTGCCATCAGAGCAGGAAGTACTCCGATGGTTCGATGAGGTGTCTGAAGAAGAAATTACCGCCTACGACGATGGAGCTGTGGCAAGTGAACTAATGGAAGTGTTGCCTGAAAAGGGTACCATAGTAAAAGAAGCCTCCATAGATCAGCTGGAGATAACAGAGCTCACGTTAAGCAATGGGATGCGGGTCCTTTTGAAACCTACGGATTTTAAAAATGATGAGATAGTGATGAGGGCATTTAGTTATGGCGGCCATTCTTTGTATGAAGATGAGGATTATTTTTCTGCATCTAATGCTGCAAGTATAGTTGCCCAGGCGGGTGTAGCTGATTTTTCACTGGTCGATCTTCATAAGGTATTGGCGGGAAAGATAGTTTCTGTCAGTCCCTATATTAGTGATCTGAGTGAAGGCATGGGAGGAAGCACTACACCCAAAGACCTGGAGTCAATGTTTCAGTTGATTCATTTGTTCTTCACTGAGCCCAGAAAGGACGCGGAAAGCTTCCAGTCATTCAAACAAAGGAATTTGATGCTGCTACAGAACATCATGTCAAACCCTCAGTATTATTACCAGGACAAAGTTGCCAGGATCATGAGCCAGAATCATTTGAGGGGAGATGGCATACCTACACCGGAAGAAATAGAAAAGATTGATTTCGAAAGGTGTTTTGAAATCTACAAGGAACGGTTTAAGAACGCCGGAGACTTCATCATGATATTTGTTGGCAATTTTGAAGTAGAGGAGATCAAACCTTTAATTGAGTTGTACCTTGCCAGTTTACCAGGTGAGGCGATTAAGGAGCAATGGGTTGACAGGGGAGTGGATCCGCCAAAAGGGAGAATAGAGGAGTACATCAAAAAGGGAACGGACCCTAAAAGTCTGGTGACTTTAAATTATACGGATGTTTTAACTTATGAAAAGGAGTCCGTTTATCACCTGAAGACATTGGCTGAAGTGCTGTCTAATCGATTGATTGATGTGATTAGAGAAGAAAAAAGTGGTGTTTATGGTGTTGGAGCGAATGCCATTGTAAGTAGAAACCCAAAAGAACAGTACACATTCAAAATCACCTTTCCGTGCGGACCGGAAAATGTTGAAAACCTGATAGAAGCCACCCTAAATGAAGTAGAGAAAATCAAAACGGATGGCGTCACACAGGAAGAACTGGACGAAGTGCTCGAGGCACAAAAGATTAACCGTGAAGAAGGTTTAAAGAAGAATGGCTATTGGTTAAATGCCCTCAATCGTATTTATTTTAATGAAAGTGACCCTAATGAGTTCTATGAGTACGAGACATTGATGAAAGAAATAACCATCGATGATATTAAACAGGTGGCAAATCAATATTTGAATACCAACAATTTTGCTAAAATTGTACTTGTTCCAGAAGAATAAAATTTGGATGAATATCCGGTTATGCTAACAATTTATTTAAAGGAAATAAACAGCTTTCTCAATTCACTCATTGCTTATGTAGTGATCGGAGTGTTTCTTACAGGTATAGGTCTTCTGACCTGGGTTTTTCCTGAGACGAGTGTCCTGGATTATGGTTATGCCAGTTTGGAAACACTTTTTGGCCTGGGCCCATACGTATTTATGTTCCTGATCCCGGCCATTACCATGAAGTCGTTTGCAGAGGAAAAACGTACCGGAACCATAGAATTGCTATTTACACGACCATTTACTGAATGGCAGATCATTGGTGGAAAGTACCTGGCAGGATTTACGCTTGTTATTTTTTCATTGATCCCTACAGGAGTTTACTTCTGGTCCATTTATCAATTGGGCAACCCCATAGGAAATCTTGATATTCCTGGTATTATTGGATCCTACATTGGATTGCTATTACTTGGTGGTGTTTTTACTGCCATCGGAATATTAGCCTCAAGCATGACCAGTAATCAGATCGTTTCGTTTATACTGGCTGTATTTCTGTCGTTTATTTGTTATAGTGGATTTGAATCTATGGCCTCAATTAACGTGTGGGGGGAATTATCACTTCTTCTACAAAAAATTGGGATGATTTATCACTACAATTCCCTCAGCAAGGGACTGCTCGATTCACGCGATGTGATATACTTCATCAGTATGATATTCTTTATGCTTTTGATCACTAACCTCATTCTTAGCAGTAGAAAATGGTAAATATGAAAAGCAATAAAATCACCCATGTACTCTACTTTCTCATTGGGATCGCAGGTATTGTAATCATTAATCAACTGGCGGAATTGACCAGGTTCAGAATAGACCTTACTGAAGAAAAGCGTTACAGTATCAATGACGCAACAAAGGAATTGCTGAGAAACCTGGAGGAGACGGTATATGTGGATGTGTACCTGGATGGGGAGCTTCCTGCCAATTTTAAGCGCTTCAAAACTGCTATTCGTGAGACATTGGATGAGTTTCAGGTGTATTCCGGAAACAAGGTGCAGTTCAAATTTGTGGATCCATCAATTGCAACAAGTACAAGGGCCAAAAATGAATTTTATACCTATCTGGCACAAATGGGTATTCAGCCTACTAACCTGACTTATCAGACTGATGGAAAAAAAACGGAGAAATTGATCTTTCCAGGAGCCATTGTGAGCTACTATGGTCAGCAGAAAGGGGTCCTCCTGCTCAAAGGGAACAGGTCTGCAAACCCGGATGATGTGCTCAACCAATCCATTGAAGGGATAGAATACCACATAGCATCTACCATCAGCCAATTGTCTAACGACCTTAGGAAACAAGTGGGCATCATCCGTGGGCATGGCGAACTTGATTCTACCATGATCGCTGGTTTCTCAAACCTGTTGATTGAAAAGTACGACCTGTTTAATGTCAATCTCAGTAACCAAATCAGGGACTTGTCAACATATGACCTGCTGATTCTGGCTAAACCCAAAGAGAAATTTACTACCTCAGAGAAGTATCAAATTGATCAGTATGTAATGAATGGAGGACGGTTGCTGGCATTTGTGGATGCCTTAAGGGTAAACCTTGACAGTGTGGATGGAGACGGTACCTATGCCTTTGCATATGATACAGACCTGACGGATTTGTTTTTCAGATACGGCGTTAGGGTCAATGCTGATTTTATACAGGATCTTAACTGTGGGGAAATGCCTCTTGTGGCGGGAAACATGGGGGATCAGGCGCAGTTTCGAAGTATGCCCTGGCCGTTTTTTCCTATAATTAACAATTATGGTAAACATCCGCTGGTCAAGAATATAGACGCTTCTATTGCCAAATTTGTCTCAACCATTGATACTGTAAAAGCGACAGGTATTACAAAAACACCGTTGATGTTGACCTCCAGCTACAGCAGAGTTTTGAAGAATCCGGTGAAAGTAAGCTTCAATGACCTCCGACGCGATGTGGTTCCCGAAAATTTCCAGAGTGGCCCTCAACCAATCGCATATTTACTGGAAGGTAAGTTTACTTCCTTGTTTAAGAATAGAATTCTTCCAAAAGGAGCTGACAAAAATCAATTTAAACCGAACGGTGTAGAAAGCAGGATAATAGTAGTTTCAGATGGCGATTTTATCCGAAATGATTTTGATTTACAGAATGGGAACCCGCTGGAGTTAGGCATTGATCCTTATTCCGGTACGGTGTACGCCAATGCTGACTTTGTAACTAACGCCGTAGATTATCTGGTAGCGGATGAAGGACTCATTAGCGCCAAGTCAAAAGAAGTGAAAATTCGGCCACTGGATAAAATAAAGATCAGGAATGAAAAGCTGAAATGGCAATTGATCAACATGGGAGTGCCACTGGCTTTATTGATCGCTTATGGTGGGCTCAAGTATTATCTGAGAAAAAGAAAATATACAAGATTCGAGGCAGATGCATAAGAACATCAAATTAACAGGTGTATTTATACTGCAACTTATAGTTATTGTGGTGTTGTTTTTTGGGAATAACTCTTCCCCGGAGGTAGACTATGAGCCGGATCTGTTCTCGGTAGCAGATACCGCCAATATCACTAAAGTGGCATTGAAGAAAGATGCTATCGAAGTGGTTTTATCCAATGCTTCGGGAAAGTGGATGGTTAATGGAGATCAGGATGCAGACGATGCGCTTATTCGAATATTGAAATCTGTGATGAATAGAGTGGAGGTCCTGAGACCAGTTTCGAAAAAAATCAATGAGCAAATTGTACAGCAGGTTAGCTCAGAGGGTGTGGAAGTACAATTGTTTTCAGGAGATGAACTTGTAACCAGGTTTTATGCCGGAGGTAATGAAAACCGAACAATTTCTTATTTTGTGCAGGATAACCGGGCCTATAGGGTTGGCGTACCAGGGTATAAAGATTATGTATCCGCTATTTTTGGACTGACGCCTATTCAGTGGAAAGAGCGAATGATCTTCAACAGCAGTTGGCGTAGTGTCAATGAAATTAAAGTGGATTTCAATACAAAAGAAGGCTTTATGGTCAAATTCCAGGACAAGGACCTCTCTGTGCCGGGTATTGAACCATTAGATACTGGGAAAATGATGAACTACGTGTACCAGTTTGATCGGTTCCTGATCAATGAATTTGTAGAAAGTGGCCAATTTGAAAGGTACGATAGCCTTGCAGCAACAAAACCTTATGCTACCCTCCAGATTACCGATATCGACAAAGCTAAAAACTTGACGCTGGCCATATTCCCTGCTTTGCCAAATGAAGGATTTCACCTCGCCACAGACAATAAGGGAAGAATGATGATGATTGATAAAAAACGTGTAAACGCATTATTGCCTGACAGACAGCACTTCATTAAAACAGATCAATCGAAGCAAAAGGACCTGTTTGGACAGTAGCTTTTTTTTGCACCGGGGTAATTCATCATTTGATTTAGAAATTAATGTTTAATTGCTTTGTAGCCAGAGTATTTAATTCTCAATTTTATTTATAAATTTACCGACCGAAAAAAGTGTCATCCAATAAATCTTTTTTATAATGAAATTCATTGTTTCGTCCTCATATTTATTGAAGCAGTTATCCGCAATCAACGGAGTAATCACAACCAATCCCGTGGTGCCTATCCTGGAGAATTTTCTATTTGAAATCAATGATGGCCAACTGATTGTTACTGCCTCAGACCTTCAAACTTCAATGATCACCGAACTTGAAGTGGAGGCCAAGGACAATGGAAGCATTGCAATTCCTGCGAAGATTTTATTAGAAACACTACGAAACCTGCCAGAACAGCCGGTTACTTTTTCGATTGACGAAGAAACCTATAGCATTGAAATCAGTTCTGATAATGGTCGCTATAAGTTGGCCGGTGAGAATGCAACTGATTTCCCTAAAGTGCCTTCAGTCAGTGATGGGTTTAGCGTGAATATCTCTTCGCACGTACTTTCGCATGCCATCAGCAACACCATTTTTGCAACGAGCAATGACGAACTACGGCCTGCGATGACTGGTGTTTATACCAAGTTAGATTCAACGAATACTACATTTGTGGCTACTGATGGTCACAGGTTAGTAAGGTATAGAAGGGTTGATATTGTAGGAGATACGGATAATTCAATGATCATTCCTCGCAAAGCGTTGATGTTATTGAAATCTACCCTCCCTTCAGAAAACACCAATGTTAATATCGAATTCAATATTTCAAATGCCTACTTCAGTTTTAATAACATTAAAATGATCTGTAGGCTGATAGATGAAAGATTCCCTGACTATGAGAATGTTATTCCTCTGGATAATACCAATATAATGACCATTGACAGAGGAGAATTCCTGAGTTCGCTAAAAAGGATTGCTATTTATGCGAATAAAACTACCCATCAGGTAAGACTGAAAATTTCAGGAAGTGAGCTTCAGATTTCTGCAGAGGACCTTGATTTCAGCAACGAAGCGAATGAAAGACTGTCTTGCGAACACGATGGTGAAGATTTGGAGATTGGGTTCAATGCAAAGTTTTTGGTGGAAATGCTTGGTAATATAGAATCAGATAAAATCGCCTTCCAACTGAGTGCTCCAAATAAAGCTGGATTAATAGTACCTAGCGAAAAGGATGAAAACGAGGACATCTTAATGCTGGTGATGCCTGTGATGTTGAATACACACGTGTAAATAGCTAATTAGAAAAAATATTGAAGAGGTGATCGATTTATGAATTGATCACCTCTTTTATTTTGTAATTTCTGTTTCGCAGGTCAAGACCACCTTCCAATACGGATTTTAAATTCGTCAGATAAAAGTTCCAACCATTGAGGCAACCAATGTGGTATTTGGTTTTACTATCCTCGTCAATGCTGATTTGGGTCTGGGTTAATTCAACTACAGCAACCCCATCTTCTGATTTTAATTGTACCGTGACTATAGTACCCCCTGAAAAAGTAAATTTTAAGACATCAGTACCATTGGCTTCCAGTATTTGACCAGTTTCAAACACATCATCGGTATACCCATGCCAAAGCCATTTATAGTTATCTCCAGGGTGAATGAACTCCGTTTTCTTTCGCTTTTCATCATAGGAGTTGATGAATTTTGCCTCGCGAAGAAACCATCTTTCCAAACCTTGTTGGGTGGTCCATGATCTGTAAATCCTGGGCCAGTCGGTATTAATGCTTATCCTTAAACAAAATGATGACCAGTCATATTTTTCATTCTGCTTAATTGCACTTTTTTTATTATAGTATGCTATCAATTTGTCTCAGTTTGTAAAAGCCAGAAAACATGTAAAAGGTGAATTTTATATTTTGTGTTCTGATGATTGTGCCTCGATAAATTAATTCCCCTTTTCAACCAAAATATTGTTTGATAGTATAAAAATAGACCAATAAAATATAAAATTCAACAAATTAACTTTAAGCAGGTTGAAAAAATAACCTATAAAGCTTTAAATAGCAGAATATTATATCAGATAGGTTTGAATAAATATTTTGAAGAATCCCGCAAATAAAGTATTTAGTTTTGAGGAAACGACATTTAATAAACGAAGATTTTCCCTTTTGGATTTTGCCCGAATTGTTAAGGTAATATTATGAATTTATCAAGAACGATAAATTATATGTGCAGGTCAATAGAAGTCGTTTAGATTAAACCAGTTGATGAAGGAACTCGGGTACCAGGGAGACATCTGGAAGTTCTTCGTAACTAATACCATTTTGTTCATGGTGTGATATCAATTCATGCTCCCAGGTTGTATGAAACGGAATATGAATGGCTTGTCCGCCGATATTGCATACCGGTAGAATATCTGATTTAGGAGAATTCCCTATCATTAAGAACTCCGCCGGATTAATTTGATACTTGGTGAGGACATTTATATAAGTTTCCTCATTCTTCTCGCTTACAATTTCAATCAAATCAAAGTAATGAGCTAATCCGGATCGGGCAATTTTACTTTCCTGGTCAAACAGATCACCCTTAGTAATCATCATTAAGGTATATTCATCTTGCAGCGTTTCCAGTACTTCTTCTATACCTTTCATGAGTTCCACCGGATGCTCCAGCATTTCCTTCCCGAGATCTATGGCTTTTTGGATTTCCAGACCACTAATTTGCCCGTTGGTTAGTTCAATTAGGGATTCAATCATGGAAAGCATGAATCCTTTGATACCATACCCAAATAACCTGAGGTTTTTGATCTCTGTTTCATAAAGTTTGGACTCCACGTCACCAGAATCCACAAAAGGAGCGATTATACTTTCCAGTTTTTCCCGGGTTTTAATGAAAATCGGTTCATTTACCCACAAAGTATCATCTGCATCAAATGCTATGACTGAAGGTTTAGCCATGATCTGGAACTACTTTTTAGCTTTACCTCTTCGTTTTTTTTCAGGCGCTTTTTCTGCCAGCTCTACACATTCCTCGTAGGTGAGCTCCTCCGGCTTTTTGTCTTTAGGAATCTTCACGTTTTTGCGGCCAAATTTGATGTATGGTCCATAGCGGCCGTTAAGCACCTGAACATCAGGATTTTCTTCAAATACCTTAATGAATTTCTCGGCATCAGCCTTACGTTTTGCTTCTATTAGCTCGATGGCCTCAGCTTCGGTAATGGTATGAGGGTCCTGTTCTTTTTGAAGCGAAACAAACTTATTGTCATGTCTCACATAAGGTCCGAACTTTCCGATTGCGGCAGTAATTGGCTTATCTTCATAAGTGCCCACTTCCCGCGGCAATTTGAACAATTCCAATGCATCTTCAAGCGTGATGTTTTCAATGAACTGGTCCTTTCTTAAGCTTGCATACTGAGGTTTTTCATCTCCTTCATTTTCAGGAGTTTCACCTATTTGAACGTAGGCACCATACCGTCCCATACGCACATAGATTGGCTTGCCTGATTCAGGATGGGTGCCTAACTCTCTGGCTGCAGAAATGTCAGCCCTGGCAATTTGTTCGGTATCTTCTACTTTGGAGTGAAACTGGCCATAGAAGGATTTGATCATTCCATCCCAGGATTTCGTCCCATGAGCAATTTCATCAAATTCTTTTTCGACAAATGCGGTAAATGAATAGTCAATCACATTAGGAAAATGATCTACCAGAAAGTCGTTCACAATCATTGCGATATTGGTAGGAAACAACTTGTTTTTTTCAGCACCGGTGATCTCAGTTTTGGTCGCCTGAGAAATGTCGTTATCTGAAAGAATGAGTTCCCGGTAATTCCTTTCTTTCCCCTCACGTGATTCCTTGATCACATAGTTTCTTTTTTGTATGGTGGAAATAGTAGGCGCATAAGTAGAGGGTCTGCCTATTCCCATTTCTTCCAATGTTTTTACCAGACTTGCTTCAGTATATCGGGGCTTATGCCTTGTGAATCCCTCTCTGGCTTTAAGTTCTTTTAAATTAAGCACTTCGCCAATGGTGAGAGGCGGTAGCATGGACTTGTTTTCTTCCTCGTCTTCATCATCAGTTGACTCAATGTAGACTTTAAGGAATCCTTCAAACTTAATGACCTCTCCAGTTGCACTAAGCGTCTGATCGGAAGTGGAGATGCCAATAGTTGCAGTAGTTTTTTCAATTTGTGCGTCAGCCATTTGCGAGGCTATGGCTCGTTTCCATATTAGCTCATACAATCGCTGCTGGGCATTGTCCCCGGAAACCGAAGAAGCACCAAAATTAGTAGGCCTGATCGCTTCGTGAGCCTCCTGGGCAGATTCAGATTTGGTTTTAAACTGACGATTCTGAACAAACTCATCCCCGTAGGCAGATTTAATTTGCGAGGTGGCATTGTTAACTGCTTCCTGTGACAAATTAACTGAATCTGTTCTCATATACGTAATGTGCCCCGCTTCATACAGCTTCTGGGCAAGAGACATGGTATATGCAACAGAGTAACCAAGCTTTCTACTGGCTTCCTGCTGAAGTGTAGAAGTGGTAAATGGTGGCGCAGGGGTTTTTTTACTTGGCTTTTTGGTGAGGTCTTTAATAGAGAACTCTGCGTTTTTGCAGCTTTCCAAAAATGCCATTGCTTCTTCTTCTGTAGCGAATTTTTTTCCTAACTCCGCCTGAAGGACTTTCCCCTTGTCAAGTAAAAACTGAGCAGTAACCTTAAAACTGGAAGTCGGTTTAAACTTATCAATTTCTCTTTCTCTTTCTACTACCAGCCGAACAGCCACCGACTGTACCCTTCCTGCAGAAAGACCGGCTTTAATTTTCTTCCAAAGTATCGGAGATAGCTCATAACCCACAAGTCTGTCGAGAATTCTCCTTGCCTGCTGAGCGTTAACCAGATCAATATCAATTCCTCTTGGATTTTGAATGGCATTGAGCACTGCATTTTTTGTAATTTCTCTGAAAACTATCCTTTTAGTATTGTTGTCATCGAGATTTAAAGCTTCTTTCAAATGCCAGCTGATGGCTTCCCCTTCACGGTCATCATCACTCGCGAGGTAGATGGTCTCAGCTTCCTTGGTTAGTTTTTTGAGTTCTTTAATGACATCTTTCTTGTCTTTAGAGACCTCATAAGTTGGAATAAACCCATTTTCAATATCAATGGCCTTATCTCCCTTTGGCAAATCGCGTACATGACCATAACTGGACTTCACCAGAAAGTCTTCCCCTAAATAACCCTCAATCGTTTTCGCCTTTGCCGGCGACTCCACTATCACTAAATTCTTGGACATAACTTAAAACTTGCCTTGCTCAACTAAATCGCCAAATATCTCTAAAAAATTCTAAATTCAACAAGTAATATGAAAGATTGCTGAATTTTATTGAACAAGTTATATCTTTATTCACTCAACTGATTTTCCGGGAAAAATGTTAAAACAACTATATCTGATCAGGCACGCACACGCAACTCCTGCTGATCTGTCCATGAAAGATTTTGACCGGCCGCTCTCTGCCAGCGGTCTGCGGGATGCTACTCATTTAGGAATGTTTCTTAGTGATCAGGCTATTGTACCGGATGCAATACTGTGCAGTCCATCACTCAGAACAAGAGAAACAGTGGAGGCGATAGCCAACCAGATAAAATTTGAAGAACAAAGAATTAATTTTGTGGACGATCTGTATGAACCGTCAGTAAGGCAAATGCTGAGTGTTATTAATGAGCTGGATGATACGGAAAACATAGTATTCATCATTAGCCATAACCCGGCAATCACCTATTTAGGAGAATATTTGACTGGAGCGGCTATCGGCAACATGTCTCCTGCTTCCATGGTGACCATCTCCTTCGATATAGCCACCTGGGGCGAAGTGTCTCAGGGAACAGGAACTTTTGAAAAACACATTCTGGCTGATCAAATTTAAGTTCAATGACCAAAGAGGATCAACTGAAAAATTACAATCCTTCTGATGTTGGTGTTTCTGGTTCCTTGTTTGGATTGCCCTACACCACGGAAACTGCGGATATTGTACTGATTCCCGTACCCTGGGATGTCACAGTTTCCTATGCTGATGGTACCAGCAATGGACCAGAAGCCATTCTGGAAGCATCACCACAGTTGGATCTGGAAATATTTGGTGTACAGCAACCATGGAAGCTGGCTCAGGTAATGCTTCCGGTACCACATCAACTAAAGACTAAATCAATTGAAGCACGAAAAATTGCCGCTCCATACATCAAAGAGCTGGAATTGGGTAATCCAACAGAAAACCTTGTGCCGCAGCAAGTTAATAGCGCTTGCGAGGAAATGATCAGTAGCGTAGAGCAGACCGCCAGAAAATGGCTGGATCGGGATAAAATTGTTGGTCTGGTAGGAGGGGACCACAGTACTCCACTGGGGTTAATTCGTGCATTGGGAGCATATCATAAGTCCTTTGCCATACTTCAGATTGATGCTCATATGGATCTGCGTGACAGTTATGAGGGCTTTCAATACTCCCACGCTTCAATTATGAATAACGCATTGAAGCTTCCTTTTGTCAGTAAGCTGGTGCAGGTAGGTATCCGGGATTATTGTGAGGAGGAAGTGAACCATGTTGGGTTTAAAGAAAAGAGAATCAAAACATTTTTCGACCAGGAAAACCACGATAGGTTATTTCACGGAGACAGTTGGCGGGATATTGCCCTGGACATTATCGCCCAATTACCCAAAAAAGTTTATATCAGTTTTGACATAGATGGGCTGGACCCCAAATTATGCCCCAATACTGGCACTCCCGTACCTGGAGGGCTGGAGATGCAGCAGGTAACTTATCTCATCAGTGAATTAGTCCGTGCCAAAAAGAAGATCATTGGGTTCGATTTATGTGAAACAGGGGTTGCCTCAAATGAGTGGGATCAAAATGTAGCTGCCCGGATACTTTACAGGTTAGGCGTATACACAGGAATTTCCAATGGACTACTCTGATTGCAATTCTCTCAAGAACTGAATAAAAGCATCGGAATTATATTGTGCAATTCCGTGTCTTTCCACTACAATTTTACCCTCCGGATTGATCACATAGGTTGTAGGAATGGAAGAGGTGTTTGTAGACATCCGGCAAGCCCGTTTTTAGTCTGTATAGAGGCAAATTAAAAGATTTTTCCTTCATGAACCTTTGTGCTTTTTCAAAGTCTCTGTCGACTGATATTAACACAAACTTTATATTTTCGTCTTGCTCGAAAATTTGATGAAGCTCATTGATATCAGGCATTTCAGCGATACAGGGAGCACACCAGGTAGCCCAGAAATTCACGAAGATTACTTTACCCTGAAATGTTGAAAACGGGACAGAATTTCCGTTGATGTCCATTAATTCAAAATTGAAATCAGCAATTACCGCCTCTTCTTTTTCAGAAATATCAGGCCTGATCAGGCCGGTTGCCAATAATCCACGCTGCAGTGTGGTGGAAATAGTGGTGCCAAGTGGCGTGTAAAAGAGAATAAGTAGAAAACCAATTAACAGCACCCATTCAATGATTTCTTTCCGAAGTTTCTTATTCATGGAATTAAAATTGAGCAATTCTTAAGACAAATCTCTACACTGAACAGGAGTTTTAAGTGCTATCGTTCCATATTTAATGTCAGGGGTTAGATAATTTCATTAAAAAATTGAATCTTGGAATGAAGCTAATTTTATTAATTTAGCAGTTGACACTTGCATTATGGGAAACATGAGAGCTTTTATACTAATCGCGTTAAGTACTACCTTGTTGGCAACTTCCGCCATCGCACAGAAAATTAAATACAAGGACCTATTTCCTTTATTGGAATCAAAAAATTATGCTCAGGGTGAGCCAATACTTCGTCAGTACCTCGCTAACCCGAAGAATGAAGCTGACCCCAACGCTAACCTACAATTTGCTTACATCCTGGAAATGAGAGCAGATGAACTTAATGTTGTCAACGACAGTACGGCTTTGATTAAAACTGCGGATTCGGCAGTCATTGCCTTTCAGAAAGCAAAAATTCTGATCAATGAAAAGGAACTCAAAAAGAATGATGAGTACTATCAGGCATTCTACAGAAGGGATCTCAGAACCGGTGAATTTGGGATAAAGTTAAGTGATGTTCAGCTGGAGATTGAAACAAAGATCGATAGATTCCGGTTGGTCAGTTCGAAAACCAAAGAATTGGCAGGAGCACTACCTCGACTGGAGAAGGCATATGACGAGAGCAATAAAATTTACAAGGATCTGGCAGCCAGATTCGAATCAAAAAATGACCTGGCTTTATCGGCCAATCCTACCATAAAAGAGAACCTCAATAAGTTGATGGAAAATGGGGGAGAGATAGAGGATCTTGTAGATCAAATACAGGATATCGTAGCTGCCCACCCCAAAGCTGATTTCAATGCAAACATAAAATTAAAGGCGATTGAAAATTTTCCTACTGATGGTCAGGATGGATATGATGTTTACAAAGGAGACTTTAAGTTCTGGGATTATGAATCCTTTGCAAGGGATGTAATGCGAATAGTAGATGGCGAAATCGGTGAATTTAAAACAGCGTTAATAGAGCTAGACAAAGACTTTACAAACAAATTGGCAATCGTTGAGAGAGCAGAGACATTGATGCAAACTCCGGTTATTCCGGAAGACCTTAATCAAAAGATTCAAAGTATTGATCCGGAAGGACTGCCAGCCAACATTCTCAGATTCAGGGCACTGGAGATAGCCTTCAAGAACATCGAACTGGTCGACGAAGACAGTGCATTTGTCACTAAGCAATTGAGAAAAGTTGATACACTTTACACCATAATTAACCAGATGGATCAGGTATTTGCTAAGATAAAATTAAGAAATACCGAACGGGAAAAAGAAAAGTACGCTTCTTACGTAAAAGCCATTTTCAATCGAAGTACCCAGGTAAATAAGTATGTAACTGAGAAAGAAACCTGGCTACTCAATCGCAGATCGCTACTGGACCGGGCTTATGAGTACTGGAGCGAGGTAGATAAATGGGCCATATCGGAAGAAAACCGTATCCCACTGTATATTCCTGAATCTTTGGAGGGGTATGAATGGAACTACCTTTGCGTAAAAATTGATGAAGAGGATGACTACAACATCAATACGTTCGGATTTGTTTTGGGTGAATCACCTTACAAAGCATATGTCGCTCGTGTAAACAGCGCGAGAGATATTGTTTGGATGGACGTGTTCAATCTAAAAAGCACCAGTATTGACGCATTAACCAACAATTACGAATTTAAGATACTACCCTCTGAAGATGATGTGCTGACATTTTCCATGGGATATGAGGATGACATCAACAAGCCGATCTATAAATACTTTTCTTACAAAAAAGAGGGAGGAAAGATATGGCAGCATGAGTTTGAACTGGACAATGCTCCTTTTAATGTGAAATTCAATGACCTGACCAAGGAAACCATTATTTACCTCAATGATCCTGACAATATTCCTGATGGTGAAGAGTTGAAGTACATAGTGATAGACAGAGCAGGAAAAGTTAGAAAATGAGTAAATATCTCGGTGCGCTAGGTCTGATTTTGGTAACCGTCCTTTCATGCGAAGAAGAGCCCATTAGTATACCACTTAAGAAAACTAATATCCGTCATTTACTTACAGGTGGAAGCACGAAAACATGGGTCCTTACAGATAATGGAAGCGATTCATTCGACCCATGTGTAGATGAAGAATGGCTGGTGTTTATGGACCTGGATGTTGATTCTGATACTGGTAGCGTTCTTAACTTGAAGCCCAGGGTCTTATGTGATCCTGCTGACACACTCAATGAAATAGATACATTAGCCAGTTATCAATGGGTGTTTGCAAATCCCGTGGGCTCAATTTTTGATGATTCTTTAATATTCATAGATGAAAATGAATCATTTAAGGTAACGATGCTTGATTTGCAACCACAATTGATTACACTTGAATTCCTGTTAAGCTCCCCATTAACTCAAAAATATGTCCCGCTAGACAATTAAATTAGGGTTTGGGGTTATAATGGAATACATAATTCCTATTTTCTATATATCTTGCAATTAGGACACCAGCTATCATAATCAACACGGAGCTTACGGGAAGTAATCACTTTAAATTCAATGATACAGACCCTTCTTTTAGGGGTTTATTACTTATTATTAATACAAATTAGATTTAATTTTATCCAAAATATTGTATAAAATGAATATTTTTTTGTACAATAAGGATTGTTGGAACATAATTTTGTAGTGGTATAATAGCGTATTGTGGTAATGAAAATTCTAAACTCAAGTAAACCATGGGTTTTAGCGGGCTTGCTGTATTTAGTGGCTTTTGGTGCTTTTTCCCAGACAACTTACACCTCTAACGGATCCGGAAACTTTCGGGCGATTTCCTGGACACCATCAACTCCACCAGACTTTAATGCAATTTCCAGCGATAATTTCATTATTCGTGATGGAGACGCAGTTGTATTGGCCAGTGACATCTCAATTAACGATCTTCAGGTGGGGCAGGGCACTTCAGGCTCTTTCACAATTGGTAATGATGCCTCAGGACGTACACTAACAATTGGTGGTAATCTGACGGTACAATCAGGAGCTTCCTTAAGTACGGCGAGCAATTCAGCTACCCATACCGTAAGTGTTGCAGGAGATTTGGTACATGCTGGTGCTACTTTTGACTTTACAGCCGGTACTGATGTGGCCAATCTTACTGTATCAAACACATCAACTTCTGTGATTTCCGGGAATGCCATTACTTTAAATAACCTTACACTCAGTGGAGGAGGAGCAAAAATATTGACTGCTGCCCTCACGGTGACAGGAAATACCATTATTGATGGAAGTGGAACAGATGTGTCCACTTCTGTAAATCATACCTTTCAGGGTGATTTTACTATTACAAACAACGCGACATTTACAGCAACTACCAGTACCCAGGTTTTTGATGGGGCATCAGCTCAAGGACTGGCTATTTCTGGAGGTACTGCTTCCTTTAATGGGTTAACTTTTGATAATAGCACAAAAACCGTAACTGGAAATGTCATTTCAACAGGTGTTTTTGAAATTACTGCTGATGCGGTATGGTCAAATGATGGTGGAGCTCATCAGATCGCTCAATTTGAAGTTAAAAATGCATCAGGGATCACGCTATCCAATGCGACCATAGATTTTACAGGTGGTGAAATACGGTTTGGTGACAATGCAGCAACGGACGGAACCATCACGCTTGGTACAGCTACCGATGGAACAGGTACAGATGTGACGTTCAGTGGGAATTGCTCAATTGAACGAGATGATCAGCTGGCAGTGGATGGAGATGTGTTGATTACCTCTGCAGGATACTTAATTATCAATGGAGTAAGCAGTGCCCCGGCTGCAGGACAGTCAGATGCTGAACTTACGGTTTCCGGATCAAGAACTTTGACCATTGAGGCTGGAGGAGACCTATATGTCAGAGGTTATGATAACTTCCCTACAGGATTTACAACATACACATTAGCAAAAACCAGTCTGGTAAGATACGATGCGGATTTCGACCAGCTTGTGATGGGTGAAAATAGCGCAAATGCAACAATCTCATTTGGTCGACTTTATCTAAGTCAGGCTGACGGATCTCCGCAAAGGGTAAGGACGCTGTTTACCGGAGACGATGATCTTGTAATTACAGGACAGATGGATTTAGTGAATGGCGTGAGTTTTCAGGCAACCCATACCTGTAATATTACCCTAAATGAGGACTTGTTTGTTGATTCAGGAACTACCGCTGGTGATCCGGTATTCAATGCCTCAGGTGCTACAGTGACTTTTGATGCAAATACTAATCAAACCATTGACGGTCCGGTATCCGGTAGCTACGAGTTTGATGACCTGATCATCACAAATACAAGTACTCCGAGTGGAGTGAGAAGGGTAAATATCGATGATAATGTATCGGTAGGAAGCTCATTTTCAATTCAAAACCCCAATGGATCCTCTGCCAATAACCTGATTGTGGATCTTGATGATAATCAAATTTTAGGAGGATTAGGTTCTGGGGAAAACTTCACAATGGGGGCCAATACGGCAATATATTCAAGTACTAATGACACAGATGGCTTTGCGGAAGGGTTTGATGATGGCAGTGATGTGGTTTCTATTGATGTTTCAAGTATCATAAGGTTTGATCGAACTGGTGATCAAACTATTCCAGATTTTAACGGAGGTGTTTTTGGAACCATTCAATTTGCAGGAAGTGGTAATAAGTACATCGGTTCAAACAACATGGATATTAACGGAGATGTCACCAGAGTATCAGGAACTCCCGTTTTTCGATTTGGAACAATTTTGTTTGGAATGACAGAAATTTCAGTGTCATCCTCTCACACTGTCGCAGGCAACTGGAACATGGCGACCGCCTATACAGGTGACGATGAGTCTGGTGGCGGTGCAGCAGACCCTACAATTACTTTTGATGGAGCTGATCAGATTATTAGTGCGTCAGACTTCCATAATGTAACTTTCAGCGGGTCAGGAACAAAAACTTTAACAGGCACACAGCTTATTGGAGGGAATGTCACCATCAATACCGGTGTGACAGTCAATGCCGGATCTGAAGCCATTGATGTGGCAGGGGATTGGACTGAGAACGGAACAGCGGTCTTTACCCAAACCGGGAATGTTACTGATTTTAATGGCGGTGTGGTACAGAATATCACTGCAAATTCAAACTCTTACTTTGATTTGGTTAGGGTGACCAACAGCTCAAATCTGACATTAAATTCAGGGATTGAAATGAATGATGACCTGGATATTGAGGCTGGATCTACGGTTACCATTGAGGGACAGACCATCCGTGTTGGTGGAGACCTGTATGCAAGAGCAGGAGCCACTATAGCATATACCAACCCTACCACCAGTATTATTGTGATGGATGGTGAAACACAACAAAACCTTAGAAACCTGAATGCTCAAACCTACCCCACACTTCAATTTGAAGGGGTTGGAAACAAAGAATTATTTAATAATGCGATCAATATTGAGGGAGACTTAACCATAGCCAGTGAATCAACCTTCAATGCCAATGGCAATCAAATAAATTTTGAAGGTGATAACTGGACCAACAATGGTAATTTTAACCATACCAACTCAGTAAACTTTATAAACGCGGGGGGTACAACCACAGTAAGTACATCTACTTTTCATGACATTGATATAGGAGCATCAGATGGTTCAATCACCACAACAGTAGTGTTAGCCGGTAATATTTCTTTGGATGGGGAACTGAATATTTTTGCTAATACAACCCTGGATGTTTCCGCTTCTAACTACTCCATCACCGTTGAAGAAGACTGGAACAACTATGGGGTATTTAATGCAAGAAACGGAACAGTAACCTTTACCGGAGGAAATTCAGATTTCAGAACTGTATCCGGCACTGCGAATTCAGGAGCACAGGCTGATAAGGCATTCTACAATCTAACAGTCAATCTTAATTCTGACGCATTTTTCTTTGTTCAGGAGGAGGGAGTTGTCCTGAATGATCAAATTGATGTTTTGAATAATTTAAGAATTGAATCAGGTGATTTCAGATTGCAGGAGGACGATGGACTACCTGATCCCGGACCAGCACTCCTGAATATCGGAGGTGATTTTATTATTACCGGAGGGGCAATCAGTTATCGACAGGAGAATGCCAAAATCACCATGAACGGAACATCAGGTACTCATGATATTGATTTGGGAGGAGACCAGGTCAGGGATTTCGAAATTAATGCGCCAGGTGCAACTTATCAGCTGATCAATGACTTCACCATCCGAGACGATACTGATAATGAATTTACCCTGACAGCAGGAACATTGGATCTGAATGGTAATATTTTGACCATCAATCGAGGTGGTTTGGATATGACAGGTGGTACACTCATTGTAGATGAAGGTGCATCGCTCCTTTTGAATGACCTTGCTGTTGATCCTGATTTTAATAAAACCGGAGGTACCCTTCAAATTGTTGGAATAGATGGTAACCCCGCGACGCTTAGTGCGGTTGATGATGATGGTTTCACCTTCACTCAAACTTCTGGTGATCTGCAGGCAAGATATTATACTTTGTCATCGACTTCAGGTGAAGGATTGCGAATTGAGGGTGGTACAATAGATACAGGAGGAACCGGAAATGACTTCAGTAATGGTACGTTTACTTCTGGATCCGGAAGTGCTTATATGACACTGGCAAATCTGGCTATTGGTACGATTTCCGCTTCTAATGTGATTTTCAATGAAGGGCCAACGAATAATGTGGCGGTTGATGGTGCGAACCTTCCTGCCAGCGGAACCATTG
This sequence comes from Cyclobacteriaceae bacterium, assembly GCA_965243755.1. GTDB lineage: Bacteria > Bacteroidota > Bacteroidia > Cytophagales > Cyclobacteriaceae > JANSWY01. The sequence continues at coordinate 1,223,707 of CBDEVW010000003.1, read as the reverse complement.
AATTCATCATTGCCGGAGGTACTTTAGCAGGTGCCCAGGATGAAGATGATGTGCCCGATGGAGGAGCCACAACAGGATACATAAGATGGGATGAAGATCCGGGGCTTACCTGGATTGGAGGTACAAGTACTGCATGGAATCTTGCGGCCAACTGGAGTGACCCAAGTGATGTCGACCCGGATGATATACCAGATGCTGATGATATAGTGTACATTGAAAGTGGAACATTCAACCCGATTATTGGAGCTGGGGAAAACTTTTCAGTTGCCAGACTTACCATTAGAAGCGGAGGTGTACTGACCTTTCAGGGTGATGGTGAGCTTTCCGTAGGTGGTAATGTTACCATTTTTTCAGGATGTACGGTTGATATGACCGATAATGCAAGTTCAAGGTTCAACATCGCAGGCGCATGGGCCAATGCAGGTACATTCAATGAAGGAAGTGCAACAGTGACATTCAATGGAACTTCAGGGACCCATTCAATTACAACTCAGGGTAATGGAGATCCTTTCTATAATCTTACGATTGATGGGGATGGCGCTACTTATACATTGGGTTCTGTTCTTACCGTAACAAATTCGTTCTCTTTAACTAACGGAACTTTCGATGCTTCCAGTGGGCAGGATATTTACATTAATAACGATTGGTCTGTGGCTGGAGGTACTTTTAACCCTGGTCAGGGAAGGGTAAGGTTTAACGCAGCTTCTGGAACCCAAAGCATATCAGGAGGTACCATGTGGGACGTAAGATTTGAAGGTGCTGGAACGAAAAGTATTGATGGAAACATTTCGATTGGAGATGATGTCATCTTTGTCTCAGGAACAGGGAATGTACTTGGAAATAGTAATACCATATTCGTTGGTGGTGATTGGGATCTGGATCAAACTGACGCATTCACCCCTGGGACTGGAACGGTTATTTTTAATGGCACAGGTACACAAAACATTGAGACCGACAACACACATAACCTTTCATTTCACGACATCATTTTCCAAAATACAGGAACTAAAAATTTCGATCAAACCGCTTCTGTTTCGGGAGATTTCTCAGTGCTTTCAGAAAATACATTTGTAGATATCGAAGCAGGAGCCACAGTTACGGTAACCGGTACGCTTTATCAAACCGGCGGTGAGATCAGAGTATTTGATAATAATTTTCCTACTGCAGCTGCTTATAGCCTGACAGGCGGGGAAGTTGAATTCAGAAGGGAAACGACCATGTCTATTCCTGGTGGAATTACTTTTAATAATGTGGAGATTAGAGCAGCTACCACTTCCACTACAGCAACCTTGTCGGGAGACATTACCGTAAACGGAAACTTAGCACTTGATGACGGAGCTGTTACGCTGGATGTTAACGGGTTTAATATTACTATTTCTGGTAATATGACCGTGGAAAGTGATGAAACATTGACTTGGAATGGTGGAACGCTTACTCATGTTGGTGGAATTTGGTACATGGATGCCGATTTCAATACCACCACAAGAGCATTTCATAATTTAGTTCTGGATGGAACAAACATAAAAAGAGCGCAGTCCGATATTGCGGTTAATGGTAATCTTACTGTCACGGATGGTGTTGAACTGGAGCAGTTGACAAGGGCAATTACTAATGATGGTGGAGATACTTTTACCATGGAATCGGGAGCTATATTGGATAACAGGTACGTAGGTTTGGGTGTGCCATCTGGGTTTGCCAGCTATTCACTTGACCCCAATAGTTTGGTAATTATGCAGGCATCTGGCGCACAAACTATTTTCACCAACTCTGGGACATTGAGCTATGGACATCTGGATTTGTTTACTGTGGGGACGGCCACATTGGATGGAAACCTTATCGTAGAAGGGGACTTTGACATGAATGGTAACAGTACCCTGGCAGATAATAACAATAATATTACGCTTAATGGAGCCACTAATGACATCCAGGATTATACTCCATCAGCGGGTACAACAATTACGTTTAGCAGGGCTGGAGATCAGCTCATTCAGGACAATGACGGGTCAGGACTCGACTTAGTTTTTCAAAATGTTGTATTCGGTGGCTCAGGCACAAAAACACTTACTCCAAATGCAGCTGATGAAGTTACCGATATTGATGGTACTGTTACCATAAATCCAGGTGTAACAGTCACTACAGCAAGAGGAGTTGAATTTAGTGGAACAACTTTTACCAATAACGGTACTTTTAACCTTACCGTAAATAGCCGACCTTTCGTTTTTGATGGAGGTAATGCAACGATTGATCCCGGAACGAATGACATTGCAGCACTTACAGTTTCAAACTCCGTAGGTACAACCGTTACAGTGCAAAATAATGGATTCAACCTTGGAACAGGGGATATGAACATCAGCGCCAATGCAGCAATTGATTTTGGTGCACTAACCCATCAACTGGCAAGTGAAAATGTCAACATTGATGCCGCAGGAAGCTGGATTCTCACGGGATCAACGCTAGACTTTGATCAGTCCGGTGGACAGAACATCCCTGTTATTGATGAAGGAAATGCTAATGTTACAGGCATACCTTCTATAATCATAAGTACAGCTGGTACTAAAGTGCTTACTGGTAATATAGTGGTGAATGATGTTACCATTGGCGCAGGAACAGACCTGGATGTAAGCAACGGTAATAATTACCAGATCACTGTAAATGGCAGTTGGGACAATAATGGTGGAGATTTTTTTGAAAGGGATGGAACGGTAATCTTTAATTCTGATGATGCTGTTGCTAAGACCATTGATCCAAACGGAGAGCTGTTTAGGGCACTTACTTTCCAGGGAACTGTCGTCAGAACGTACACGCTTCAAAGCGACATGACGGTCACTGGAAATACCGCAGGAACTGGTCTAACACTGGCTTCAGCTACTCTGGATCTGAATGGCAATACACTTACACTTGGAAATAACGACACTGGGGACCCGGATGCAGAATTAAACATCATTGGGAACAATGGTACGCTTGAAGTAGATGCTGGAGCAACCTTACAATTTGAAACATCCGATGATGGGGGAGATGTTGCCGACACGGAAATTGGAGGTAACCTTGATGTTCAAAGTGGAGGAACTTTAAATATCGTCGGAATAGCCTCAAATGTAGCAACCGTAACAAGGTCAGCAGGAGGTAACAGAATAGACATTAACATCGAGTCCGGAGGAGAAATTGGCGCCCAATACTACAATATTCAGTACCTCACTGATGAAGGACTGGAAGTTGAAGACGGGGCAACCATCAATGCCACCAATAACTTCAGTAATGGTACCTTCTCAAATCTTGAGACCGATGCTGGTGATGGTACAGGTGGAGATGATAATCCAGTTGCTGGTAATAGATACCTGAACCTGGAGTCAGATGCAGCACTGACAATCAACAACGTGGTATTCAATTTTGACGGTAGCCCAACGCAAGGCAATCACTTCAATGTGACCAGATCTAATGATGTAAGCAACAGCACCATAGATTTTAACAATACATCTGGTATTTTGGGGAGAAGCGGATCAATTTACGAAGATGATGGTGACCCAACCACTCCAGCAGAATCAAACGGACAACTCACATGGGATTTACCTAGTGATACGCAATGGATTGGAGGAACCAGTACAGACTGGACTGATGCATCGAACTGGGACAATGGTGTACCTTCGATTGCTTCCAACGATCGGGAAGCCATCATTAACCTGGGGCAACCTTTCAACCCTTCGATTGATGGTATTTCGGTAAATATCAGCGCATTAATTATCAATGATGGTATTTTAAAAGTGATCAACACAGCCACGCTGGACCTTGATGGTGACTTCTCCTTAGGTGATGGAACAGGTGGGGCATTAATTATGGATAACACTTCTACATTTTCTGTGGAGGGATCATGGACTACTGCTTCAGATGCTATTTTCGATCATGGAGATGGAACGGTTTCATTTGATGCTCCCGGAGGGTCATCAGTATCAATTTCTCCTGGAGATCAGAGTTTCTACAACCTAAGCTTTACCCATGCAAGTGCGGCAGGAGAGTTTAATATCATCAGTGGTTCACTTACCGTTGAAAACAATCTTGTCATTGAAAACTCAGCGAGTGTTATTCCATCTACCGCAAATTATGTCTACTCCATTGCTGGAAATATAACAGCTACAGGAGGTTCATTTGATACTACGGTAGATGGTGAGATCATTCTTAATGGCGCAGCACAGACCATCACTGACATGTCATTTGATCAGCTTACAGCATCCGGTACAGGTACAAAGACTACTAGTGGTACTACACTGGTCAACGATGATTTTGAAATTGAGTCTGGTGTGATCGTTTCAGGTGGTGGAGCCATGACGTTCAATCAGGATGTAATCATCAACGGCACTTTCAATGGAGTCGCATCACAAACCTATACCTTCAATGGTGTAGACTGGATGGCTGGTCCTTCAAGTTATACAGGGCAGGGTACGGTCGTGTTTAACAGAAGTACAGGGACCCAGTATATCAGACAGCTTACTGCGGGAGCAAATCCTGTTCAATTTCATAACCTTACCTTCAGCGGAAACGCAAGAATCGAACTGGGAAGATTAGTCGGTGGTGATCAGGATGATGGAAATGTTGACCTTACGGGTAATTTTACCATCAACAACACCATCAATACATTTGATGCCGATGTTTACCTGGTTGATAACACTTCAGGCACTGGAACATTTACCCTGGCAAGCGGCGAGATTATCGACGTGAGAGGGGCTAATAATTTCCCATCGGGATTCGCAACCTACGCCCTGGATGATGCCAGTACCACCAGATATTGGGGTACTATTAATCAGACCATTCGAGGTGGAGTTGAGTATGGAAACCTTGACCTCAATAATGCGACTACAAAAACACTCGGAGGAAACATTGATGTTGATGGTAATCTCATCTTTAGAAATGCAACACTTGATGCTTCTGCCAGCAACTATTCTATCAACCTTGCAGGACGATGGGATACCAACAATGGTAATGATGACGGATCCTTTATTGCTCGCAATGGTACTGTAACATTTGATGGAAGTACGGATCAAACCCTGGATATCGGCGAAACTGGCACGCAGAGTTTTGCTGATGTGGTTGTCAATAAAAGTGGAGGAAACGTTGAGGTAGCTACTAGCAACATGACGATCAATGGTAACCTGAATGTTTTTAATGGAACATTTGATATTAATAACCTGACCGTCTATATCGGAGGCAATATGGGCGCAAGCGGTACCGGGACATACGCCAGTGGTGGTATCGGAACGTATTATCTAAATGCTACTTCGGGAACACCAAGTATAGGAACAAACGGATCCTCGATTGCCGGTAATATGGAAATCGATGCGGTTGGAAGAAACTACGAGCTGGTGGATGATCTTACCCTCCTGGGAAGTTTTACTTTAACTGCAGGAACACTCGATGTAAATGGGCAAACACTCTCAATTGGAGATGCTGAGGATGCCGTAAATATATTTGGAACCCTCAACGTAAGTACCACAAGTAGTCCGGGAGGAACACTTGCTCTTGGAAATGATGTGCAACTGGTGGTGAATCCAGGAGGAACAATCAGTATAGTAGGTACGGCTTCCCAGCCGGCAACAGTGACAAGTACAGGGACTACTGATTACCTGTTCTCCGTAACTGGAACTGGTGCTAACCCAGGAAATATCGCAGCGAGATATTATGTGATAGAGTATGTCAATACTGATGGAATTTATATCAATGCTAATACTGTCATCGATGCTACCAATAATTTTAGTGATGGAACATTCCAGAATGGCTTTAGTGGCGGTAAATATCTGAGAATTGAAAATACACAGGACCTTACCGGATCAAACAGGATCGAGAACATTGTGTTTGACGATAACCCTGGTGGAGGTGCATCAAATATTTACAAGGCTACTGCAGCTACCGGAAATATTGAGATATTCAATTACTCCGGGGCATTTGCAGGTGAAGATTTTGATAACGACCCTAATGACCTCATTACATGGCTGGCTCCACCTACGGTAACATGGACTGGAAATACAAGTACTGACTGGTTTACAAACACTAACTGGGATTCTGGAACAGTTCCAACATCATCCCAGAATGTAATCATTCCGCAGACCCTGAACGAACCAATCATTACCGACAATGCAAGTGTAGCGCAGGCTAATAATTTAACACTGGAAGTCAATGCGATTTTGAAAATTCAAACCACAGACGTGGATGCCGTTGACCTTCAGATTGCCGGAGATATTACTTTTGAAGCCAGTGCAAGTTTTGAAAGTACAGGTTCAGATGATGACATTGAAATTGGAGGAAGCTGGATCAGGTTATCCAACGCATTAGTAACTCCAGGAACAAGTCAGGTTACTTTTAACTCAAGTGATGGAATTGAACTGATTGATAATTCCAACAGCTTTTATGACCTGGTAATTAACGTTACAGGTACAGCAACACTTTCCACTGATCTGCAGGTGGATAATGATTTCACCATTTCAGGAGGAACATTCGATCTTGGGTCATCCGATTTAACGGTCGTTGGAGACTTCTCCAATAGCGGAACAATCACTCCGCAATCACAAACGATATACCTGATACCTGATAATACGACCACAAGAACGTTTGATCCAGGAACTTCGGAATTGTATAACTTGGTCATTGGTGAGTTGTCTGGTAGTTCAGCCGAATATGACTTGTCTAATGACCTTATTGTAAATCACGATTTCAATCTGATTGTTGGTACGCTGGACCCTAATACTAATGACCTGTATTTTGGGAATTCTAATGCTACGCAGGACAACATAGATATCGCCGGTATTCTGGTGGTTGAAGCAAATGAGACCATGTACCTGGGGGATGATGCGGTATTCACAGTTGAAAATGGTGGAGAAGTTAGGTTTAATGGTACCAACCCAAGTAATGTTGCTGCGCTTACCAGAAGAACAACAGGTGCATATGATTTTACTGTACAATCCGGTGGAACATTTGAAGCTTCCAATTTCCTTATCGAACATATGGATGGGGAGGGCATATGGTTGCAAAGTGGCTCCACGCTGGTAAGCTTGTCTGCTGGGACGTTTGGAAATGGATCAGATGCCTCTTACTACATGAGATTGAGTAACGCCTTTGCTTCAGACATCACAGCCAGTGATGTGACCTTTAACATTGGTCCTGCGAACAACATTAGAAGAAATGAAGCGGCTGGTTTCAATATTATCTTTGAAGATCCTCAAGGTTCATTGGCTGGCGCCTCATTCGAGCTGGATGATGGAAGTGCTACGACCGGTGAGATCAGATGGACCTATACTAATCCACTAACAACCTGGACAGGAAACACCGATTCTGATTGGAATGATGCCACCAACTGGGACAATGGAATACCTTCAAATGCCAATACAGTACATATTCCAGATGTGTCACCCAATCCGTTCCCGGTAATTGATAATACATCCGGAGATGGAGATGCGGCAAGCGTTACAGTATTCTCAGGGGCAAACCTTACAATAAATGATAACAGGTCCCTAACAGTAGTCAATGAAGTGACCAATGACGGAACCATTACAGTGAATGGATCGGGTTCCATATCAGTTGGGGATAGCTGGACCAATAATGGTACGTTTTCACCGGGGACATCCACCATCACCCTTACTTCAGGAGCTGATGTGACCCTATCCGGAGGAGCAACATTCTACAATCTGGTGATAGATGCTGCTGGTACCGGAGCAGGTGTGGTGTTTACCAGTTCAGCTTTGCTGGATGTTGATAATGATTTTACTATTACCGATGGTATTTACACAGTAGCTGATGCCTCACATACCACAAACATTGGAGGAAACTTTACAGTTGACGATACCAATGGTTCATTCGTTGATAATGTTTCCACAATCACTTTTGATGGGACCACCCAAAACATAGGAAGTGCATTGGAGACGGCCACCCTCACATTCAATGATGTGGTAATTGCTGGTTCGGGCACAAAAACAGTGGAGGATCAACTGACAATAAACGGCGATCTCACCATTAATTCAGGAACTACCCTGGCCCTTGTCAGCCAATCAATTGCCTTCAATGGTAATAATTTTGATGTGGACGGAACACTGGATGTCAGTGGAGGAACCAGTACGGTTACCTTCGGAGGCTCACAAATTCAGGTGATCACCGGAATTGTGTCGGAAGTAGATTTTGACAATTTAGTAATCAATAATACTGCAGCCGGTAATAACGATGTGCAATTAAACATCGATGTAAATATCAACGACAATGTGAACTTTGTAACTGGTATTGTACAGTCCAGTGGCTCAAACCCATTGACCTTCAACGACAATGCTACGGTTTCTTATGATGGAAATGAAGAAACCTCACCGATAACCTTCCCAGGTCAGGATGTTGATGGAAACAGCTATGTGGTAGGGCCAGTTCATAAGATCGGTAACGATGAATTTATTTTCCCTACAGGAGAAGGATCCAGAATTGGAAGAATAGGTATTTCTTCGATAGGAGGTACTCCGGCAGTTACTGATGAATACAGTGCACAATATTTCTTTGCACAGCAAGCGAATACCGGAGACACAAAGAATGGAACAATCGTCCGGGTAAGTGGACTTGAGTATTGGGATTTATCTAATGTAAACGGACACTCCGGTCAGCCAAGGGTTACTTTATACTGGGATGCCACAAGTGAGGTGACAGACCTAACATCGCTGCTTGTAGCACACTACAACGGTGCATCATGGGATGATGAAGGAAGAGGAGCAACTACAGGAAATGCTACCTCTGGAACAATCACTTCTGCAAACAACTTCACATCTTTTTCACCAATCACTCTAGCAACTTCTGATGACACAGAAAACCCATTGCCAGTTGAATGGGTTGATTTCACCGCAACGTTAATAGACTCCAGGGTTGAGTTGAATTGGACAACAGCCGCAGAGATTAATAATGACAGGTTTATTATTGAGCGGTCAGCGGATGGTATTGATTTTGTGGAAATTGGAGAGGTCACAGGAAGTGGCAACAGTAGTGAACTTCTCATGTATAGTTTTGTAGATGAGCAACCAATGGTAGGGTTAAATTACTACCGCTTGAAGCAAATCGATTTCGATGGACAGTATGAGCATTCAGAAGTTGAAGTGATTACTTTCAGTCCTGATATCACCGGATTCAGTGCAAAATTACAACCTAACCCAACCAGGGCAGATAACATCAATGTTGTGTTGGAAACAGAAGATTTAGCCAATGAAGTATTGTTGATGCTTATTGATAACTCAGGTAGAAAAATACAGGAAGTAGTTTACTTACCAGAAAGCTTCAGAAGCCAGATCACGCTGGATTACAACGAAAATGTGTCTTCAGGTTTGTATCATATCATCCTATGGCAAAATAATCAAAGACAGCAGCTAAGATTATCCATCAGATAGGTAATTAATAGTCATTAATAAAATTTAAGGAATGGCAGGCAACAACGCCTGCCGTTTCTGTTCTTAAGGTATTCTTTCCCAGCGATACTGGCACAAACTGGTGATCAAATGCCAGTTTCACTTCATCACGACTAAAGTCTCCTTCAGGTCCTATCAATACACAATAAGATTGAGCTACTTTCCCAAGAGACTTTAATGTGTTTGGATTATCATTATCTACATGGGCTATAAATAGTTGCGTGGCATCCACTTTTTTTAGAAATTCGGAATAGCTCAGAAGCTGGTTGATTTTTGCTAAACGATAGCTTTTAGATTGCTTCATGGCTCCAATAGCTTTCTTTTCCAGGCGGTCCGTTTTAAGCACCTTTCTTTCAGAATGCGTGGTAAGAATAAAGCTGATTTCATCAATTCCCAATTCACAGCATTTTTCAACAAACCATTCCAGGCGGTCCATATTTTTTGTAGGGGCAATGGCAATATGAATCCTATGCCTTTTATCAATCTTTGGAGAAATATCACGAATGATCTTGCACCTTGTGGCTTTGTGATTTGCCTCCATAATCTGTCCAACAATTAATCTTCCATTTCCATCGCACACATAAATCTCGTCTCCGGCCTGGTGTCTCAATACTTTGATACAATGTTTTGATTCTTCAAGGGAGAGATCAAACTCATTATCGGATAGATCTTTGCAATAAAACACATTCATGGCATAAATTTATTGAGGAAAACACGGAAGGATTCGAAATTTGATAAAGTTTTCGGTTTATTTTTAACGTAAATCATTAATTTTTTCAAAAAATCTTATTTTTACGCTATCAAAAATAAACCACCTAACATTCTGTTTGATTGGGTTTTTGATAACATTGGCTCAAATGATTTAAACCCTTAAAATCTAAAACAAATTTATGGCTCATTTACGTTATGAAGCACTGAAAAAAGTGCAGAATCGAAAAAAGGTTGATGTCAAGCAACCTGCAGAGAAAATTTCTGACTTCTTTGGACAAAAGGCATTTGGTTACGAACAAATGCGTGCCGCTCTCTCCCCTGATACTTTCAAAAAGGTAGATTACGCAATAAAGAAAAGGAAGAAAATTGACCAGGAGACTGCTGATGCAGTAGCAGCTGCCGTGAAAGGGTGGGCGATGAGTCATGGTATCACACATTACACACACTGGTTTCAGCCACTAACCGGAGCAACCGCGGAAAAGCACGATTCGTTCTTTGACGCACAAAAAGGTATTGAAAACTTCAAGGGGTCAACGCTAGTCCAGCAGGAGCCAGATGCATCCTCTTTTCCACATGGAGGTATCAGGAGTACATTTGAAGCCAGAGGTTATACTGCCTGGGATCCAAGTTCGCCAATGTTTATTCTGGAAAGTGTTCTTTGTATACCAACCATATTTGTTTCTTACACCGGTGAAGCTCTTGACTATAAAGCACCACTTTTGAAATCTTTGGAAGCGATAGATAAAGCTGCTACCAAAGTGTGTAAACTGTTTGATAGAAACGTCTCTAAGGTAAATGCATCTTTAGGATGGGAGCAGGAATATTTTGTAATCGATAAAGCATTGTTTGATGCCCGACCGGATTTGGTCATGTGTGGAAGAACGGTATTTGGACACAACCCTGCGAGAGGCCAGCAGTTGGATGATCATTACTTCGGGTCAATACCTTCAAGAATTTATGATTTCATGAAGGATTTTGAGAATAGCGCATTGGAGCTGGGAATACCCGTTTCAACAAGACATAATGAGGTGGCGCCATCTCAATTTGAAGTAGCACCCTTGTTTGATGAAGCAAACCGTGCAACAGACCAGAATCAGCTGCTAAAAGATATTCTGGATAAAACAGCTTTGAAGCATGGTTTGAAGGTATTATTACATGAAAAACCATTCGCAGGATTAAATGGAAATGGAAAACACAATAACTGGTCTCTGGCAACTGATACTGGTGTGAATTTGTTCCAACCAAGTAGCAGTGCAAGAGAAAACCTATTGTTCCTGACTTTCTTTGTAAACACTATTAAGGCTGTTTATGATCACGCGGACCTGCTTAGGGCAAGTATTTCATCTGCAGGAAATGATCACAGATTAGGTGCAAATGAAGCTCCTCCTGCGATTATTTCAGTATTCATTGGGTCGCAATTGAGTAGGGTTTTAGATGAATTGGAGAGCAATGGTAATATCGAAATTGAAAAAGGAGACAATCTTTATATGAAACTTGGGATTGATCAGATTCCTGAAATCATTCTTGACAATACGGACCGAAACAGAACTTCACCATTTGCATTCACTGGAAATAAATTTGAATTCAGAGCAGTGGGTGGTGATGCTAACGTTGCTAATCCAATGACCGTTTTGAACCTGATTGTAGCTGAGCAATTAAGACAATTCTATGCGGAAGTGGATGCTAAGATCAATAAAGGTAAAGAAAGAAGACTGGCGATCATAGATGTTCTGAGAGACTACATCAAAAAATCGAAACCAGTCCGATTTGAAGGTGATGGTTATTCAGAAGAATGGGTGGTCGAAGCTGAAAAAAGAGGATTATCCAATGTGAAGGATACACCACGAGCACTTGACGCGCTATTGACAAAAGAAAGTAAGAAGATTTTCACACAGCACAATGTGTTGAATGAAACTGAAATCGAAGCAAGGCATGAAATCCTTCTGGAAAACTACATTATGAAAATACAGATCGAATCCAGAGTTATGGGAGATCTGGCTTTGAATCATATTATTCCTACGGCCATTGCCTATCAAAACAAATTGATCAATAACGCCAAAGGGTTAAAGGAATTGGGGGTTGACAATTCTGAAGTATTAAAAATGATCGAAGCAATTTCAGGTTATATCGCTGATATGAGGAAGAAAGTGATTGATATGATTGAAGCGAGAAAGAAGGCCAACAAGATTGAAAACACTCGAGACAGAGCAATTGCCTACTGTGATGATGTGAAAAATGCCTTCTTTGATGATATCAGATATGCTGCCGATAAGCTGGAATTGTATGTTGATGATGAAGATTGGCCGTTAGTAAAATATCGCGAGATGCTTTTCTTAAGATAAACAGTAATCCCTTCATTGCGTTTCAATAATGTAATGAAAAGTATTATTCGAAATAGAATTACAAAAAGGATCGTCATTGGTTTGATGGTCCTTTTTATATTACCCCCACTGGTGAGCTCTTGCCTGCAATTCAGAATGACACCACTTGAGGTTGATGAGTATTTTAAAAGTAATAAAAACCTTCAGCCAAAATTATTAAAAGTCGAGATTGACAAAAGGAATATACATTACGCCTATCAGCATAACCATCAAAATATTACGGCGGTGTTTGTTCATGGAGCTCCGGGTTCCTGGAGTGCTTTTATCGATTTTATGATGAATGACGACCTGCGGGAATCAGTCAACATCCTATCAATTGATCGTCCTGGATATGGCTTTTCTGGTTTTGGAGATCCGGAGACAATATTGGAAAATCAGGCATACTTTCTGGCAGGGGTGTTACAACAATTTCCAGGACATCAGTTTATTTTAATCGGTCATTCCCTGGGAGGTCCGGTGATTGCCAGGTTAGCCATGGATTATCCTGAATTGGCCGATGCACTGGTTTTAGTTGCACCCTCCATTGATCCAAATCTTGAAAAGGACGAATGGTATCGGTATTTAGGAAAAAACAGATTAGTAAAATGGATTATCCCCACTTCACTTTGGGTTACCAATGAGGAAATATGGTACCTAAAGGAGGAACTGCAGCTAATGGTGCCGCTTTGGAAAGACATTAGCATCCCTACTATTGTAATTCAGGGAACGAATGACAGACTTGTGCCTAAGGAAAATGCGGATTTTGCTAAGAACGTAATTTCAAATGAACTACTGGAAGTCAGGTTGTTAGAAGGAGTTAATCATTTTATTCCATGGAATCATCCGGATGAAATTGTTGATGCTGTTTTGCGGATTGTCCAACAATTGAAATAAAAATGCTAATACGTCTTAATGCCAATCAATTTTTGCCTCTTGCTGTAAAACCTCCATTGATTGACTCTAATGTCATTCTCATATTCTCCCATTGATTCCACACTACCATTCTCATGATATGTGATCCATGTGCCTGTTTTTTTGCCGTCTTTTAGTGATCCCTTCTGTTTAATTTTACCATCAGGATAATATACCAGCACCTCTCCATTAGGAGCGTAGTTATCAAAAGTAGTTTTGGACTGGAGTTGGCCTTCCGGATAATAAGTGTACACAATTCCATTGCCATCCTTATAATCTCCGGGAGGAAGTGTGCTGCCATTTATCGCATAGTATGGTCCAAGTTCCATCAGTTTACCCAGGTTCCATTTTCTTTCCTGGATCAGTTGTTCATTCCTATAGAAAGTGCCCCAGAGGCCATCTTCTTTATCATTAACATAACTCCCAATCTTCTTGATTTCTCCAGTGCTGTAGTAGAATAGCCACTGGCCATTTTTCATGTCAGATACAAAAGGGCCTTCACTTTGGAGGACTCCATTCTCATCAAAATATTGCCAGTTGCCCCGTTTCATTCCATTCACATACTTGCCTTTGGAATAGATGGTTCCATCGGTGTAGTAACTCTTCCAGATCCCCTGCTTGAAGTCATTCTTATATTGACCCTCTACACTGATGTTTCCGTTGAAATGGTACTCGTGATAAGTGCTGTCTATGGAGCCATTTTTATAATGAAATTCCTTCCAGATTCCGGTAGTTTCATGGAAAATTCTCCAAAGACCATGTTCCACACCTTCTTTGTAGTTTTCAATGGATTGAAGGTTCCCGTTTTCATAAAAGGTAACCCATTCTCCGTGCTCAACACCATTCTTATATTCTTCAATAACAGTCTTGAAGCCATTGTCCTGATATTCGATCCAGGTACTGTCTTTTTGGTTTTTTCTATACCTGCCCTGAAGTGCAAGACTGCCATTGTCATAATACTCCAGGTAATACCCATTTAAGGTGTCTCTTACATACTGCGCTTCCCGAATTATCCTGCCACCTTCATCAAAAATGGCATATTTACCATGTTTGAGGTTATTTTTATATTCAACAATTTCTTTTAATTCACCATTAGGATGGTAGTAATTCCAGATGCCATCTTTGACTCCATTATTGTAATCGCCAAGGGACTTGAGCGAACCGTCTTCACGGTGTTCTTTCCATCTACCATGCTTCTTACCCTGTTCATTGAGGTCGCCCTGATCTTTGGGATGACCATTCTGAGCATTTACCTGCAGGGTTGAAATCAATAATAAAACGATAATTGTTGTGCGGTGAATCATTTGTATCAAATTTATTCGATGCAAAGCAATTACCATGCAAAATCAATTTAATAATGAAATAATTTCCTGAAAATTCCCTTTAATGACCTCAGATAGATGGGGAATCACTTTCAAATCATGTCGTTTAGAGAGCTTTATAAAGGGGTGATCATCAATTATTTTAGTGAATTGTTGATCGCTTAAAGTACTAATCTGGACGTAATTGTTTAGTTCATAGTGATATTCCCAGGGAGAGTTATTCACACAAACGAACCAATTATCGGGGTCTTTCAACTTTTCAATGCTATTTAGAATTTTAGGTTTTACGTTTTCTATAATTGATCCGGAAACCTGAAAGGTGGTGCTCAGAAAGGATCCCCATAAAATCATATTTCTAACTGCAACAACTTCGTCTTTTTTGAAGCATCTTGGGTAATCCAGCATAAAATATGGAAGCGACTGGTAATTTTCACCTCTCGAGACCTTAGGGGATGGTTGTCTGTAATTCCAGAATAAATGGTTTTGGTTAATATTTTTTAATTCGGTGATTAATTCTTTCCCAGTTATTTGAAGCGCCGATTGGATTTTTGAGGATAGGGATGCCTTGTGTCTCAAAAAGTCAGCGTCAAAGAGGATTTCTTTTTCCCTATCCGTTATATCCATATTTACCAGTATAGTAATGCAGATGCCCAGGTAAATCCACTTCCAAATGCCGCAAGACATATCAAATCCCCCTCTTTAATTTTTCCTTCTTCCCATGCTTCACTCATGGCGATTGGTATACTGGCAGCTGTGGTATTACCATACCTCATGATATTATTATATACCTGATCATCGCTCAATCCCATTTTTTTCTGAATAAACTGGCTTATTCTGAGGTTAGCCTGATGAGGTACAAGCAGACTAATATCGGATGCAGATTTACCATTAGCTTCAAGTGCTTCATGAATGACTTCCTGAAAACGGGTGACAGCATGTTTGAAAACAAAATTACCATTCATGTAGGGGTAATAGCTGATGTCTTCAGGGTCATTGGTTTCCATAATTTCAGGAACCCATCGGCCGGTATTGGGGCCAATTAATGCAAGTTCTTCCGCATGTTTTCCTTCTGAATGCAGGTGGGTCGATAGGATTCCACTGTTTTCATCTTCGGTTGGCTGAAGGACTACAGCACCTGCACCGTCACCAAAAATTACTGACACATTTCTTCCTCTTGTAGTAAGATCAAGGCCTCCGCTGTGCAACTCAGAGCCTATCACCAGTATGTTTTTATACATTCCAGTTTTAATGAACTGATCTGCAACAGACAAGGAGTAGACAAATCCTGAACATTGGTTCCTCACATCCAGGGCCCCAATCTCCCTAATGCCAAGTTGTTCCTGTACCAATACTCCAGGTCCCGGGAAATAATAATCCGGACTAAGTGTGGCAAAAATGATGAAATCTATGTCCTCCGGAGTGATGCCGGCTCTTTCGATAGCAATTTTAGCGGCTTTGGTTCCCATGGTAGATGGCGCATCATCTGATCCAGGTTTCACGAATCTTCTTTCCTGGATACCCGTTCTCTCTACTATCCATTCATTACTGGTATCCATAAGTTTTTCTAAATCCTGATTGGTCACTACATTGTCTGGAACATAATGCCCAACTCCCGCAATTTTTGATTTATACATGTTGTTTATTTTTCAGTAATTTAAGAATAGCGATTTTTTTTTTGAAATTAATTGAAAAGACGAATTTATTCAATCACAACAATTTCAATTCTTCGGTTGAGTTCCCGACCCATCTTTTCGTCATCATTTGAAGCCAAAGGTTGCGATTCTCCAAAACCTTTTGTTTGAAGCCTTTCGGGGGAAATGCCCATTTCTATCAGCCAGGCAGCAACGCTATTGGCCCTGTCCTTTGAAAGTCTCAAATTGGTTTCCTCCGATCCCAGATTATCGGTGTGACCGTGAATTTCGATGTTCAGGTCAGGGTTGTCTTTCAATACTTTAAGGAGTTCAAACAATTTGGCATTTGATTCTGATTTTAGAGATGCCGATGCATAGTCAAAGTAGATATTTCTTGTAAGCGATTTATTCCCTCTACGGAACTTGTTGCCCAGAAAATTAATTGGTACTAATTCATCTTCAATGACCACTTCCTCATCCATATTGATCGAACTGACAGTTTTGCTGATTGCAGGCTCCTCGACTTGAACTATGAAGTCGACTTTAATGTCTTTAGGGATACCTGCGGTTGGCTTAATCTGAAAAGTATCATAATGGATCACCTTATTGTCTTTCAATATTTCCACATCGATAAATTCATCAGATATGGTAATGATCTCATATTTGCCTTTTTTATCGGTGAGCATAATGAATTCCTCATTAATGTGTCCCTCGGGAATGAATTTCACCAGCACATTAGGTAATGGTTTCCCATAAGAGTCTGTAACCGTTCCCTTTACAGTAACATCACTTGTTCTCCAGAAAAAGAATATGTCGTGCTCTCCCTTGGTGCCATATCTATCTGAGCTAAAATAGCCGGATCTTCCATCATCGTTCATTTTGAAACTCATTTCATCATCAGGAGTATTTATTGGATAACCCATGTTGATGGGCTGCCCCCACGAACTGGTACTTTCATCATATGTTGATTTGAATACATCATAGCTGCCAATGGAATTGTGACCATCTGACGAAAAGTAGAGTGTTTTGCCATCTTTGGTAACGAAAGGGCTATCCTCATCAAACTCAGTGTTGACCAAGCCGGGAAGAGGCGAAGGCTTTGACCATTTGCCAGAAGAGGGGTCCCTGTATGATTCATACAAGTCCAATCCATTAGTTTTATATTCCTTGGCGGAGGTGAAAATCACATGACTTTCGTCCGGAGAAATGTAAAAATTAGATTTCAGGTGAATATGTGAAATCTTTGGGTCAAATTCATCAGGTTTCGTCCAGTGTGCGTGACCATCAGGATGACTTTCAAAAAGGTCCTCACCTTTTGGGTTACCATATACATACAGCTTCTTATCCTTATTGACAACCTCAATATTTGACAGGTTGCGAGGAAACCTGCCCAGACCAGGTACTGGAGTTGGTTCGGACCACTCACCATCTTTCTTGACAGAATGAAAAACACCAAACTCACTGTTCCTCCCTTCATTTTCTGCATTTCGATTAGAGGTAAAGAGAAGTTCTTCGCTGTCTTCAAAGTAAACGGGACTCAATTCATCATATGTGGTGTTTATTTTATGGCCCATCGGATGGATTTCATACTCATCCCTTTCATCGAAGAATTTTTTTGCGTGCTCAGCATACTCGATGAAAGCTTCAGTTTCCTCTTTGATTGCCTTACTTTTATAAGCATCGATACTCAGGAATTTTCGGAACGAAGATATGGCTTCATCAAAATTGTATTTTTCGAGATAGATCCTACCTAGCCAGTAATAATAAAATTTATCTGACCTGCCCCTTGTATTTTGATATCCCAGTAATTTATCCAGCGATTTCTCTCTACAGCAGGTGAGTAGGGAACATATTTCTATTTTATACCGTGCAAGATTGTGATTGCTTTTTAGCGTAAGAATCTCCTTGTAGTATTTCATGGCCTCCGTGAAATCCTCATCGTAAAACAGGGCTTCTGCCCTGGTCTCTAGTTTATAGATTTTTTGACCAGAAACTGAATTACCGATAGCAATGCACAGTAGGATCAGTACAATCTTGTAGAAGTTGTTCATAACATTGTTATTTGCTCCCTGAAGAGCTGTCCAAATGCTATCCCCTATGTCCGTAATAAAAAAATGTTATTCAAGAACTATGATTTCAATTCTTCTATTTAGTTCTCTGCCCATTTCTTCGTCATCATTTGATGCAAGTGGTTTTGTTTCTCCGTAACCCTTTGCTTTGATTCGGTATCTGCTAATACCTTTTTCAGTTAGCCAATAGGCTACTTTTTTGGCTCTAGCAAGAGAAAGTCTCATGTTCGAGTCGTGACTTCCCACATTATCTGTATGTCCTCCAATCTCAATTTTAAGACTTGGGTAATCTTTCATTACCTGATATAATTCATTAAGTGCTTCTTCCGAGCCTTCCTTGATGTCAGCTTTTCCAAAATCGAAATAGATGTTTCTGGTCACTGCCTTGTTTCCAGCTCTGAACTTATTGCCCAGGAAGGAAATATCGGTTAATTCGTCATCAAACTCGAGAATCTCATCTCTGTCTGCATCTATTTGTTCAATTTCAGCTACTGTTAAACCAGTGACAAAGAAGTCTTTCCTTAATTCCATTGATTTTCCTCCTGTGGCATGCACTTCGTAGGTGTCGTTATGTACTACCTTGCCATCTTCAATAACCTCAACCCTGAAGATTTCATCTGAGATGATTTCTGTATGATAATTTCCTTCCTCATCAGTATATGCTACGAATGCCTCATCATCATATTCGCTTGGGTGAAATTTAATCTCTGTACCTTCCAGTAATGGCTTTTTGGTAGTTTTATCAAGGATTTTACCCGCAATGGTAACTTTGCTGATTTCCCAGAAGAAGTAAATGTCATGCTCGCCTAAGGAGTTGTATCTGTCAGATGAAAAGTAACCGGACCTCACATCATCATTCATTTTGAAGTTAACTTCATCATCAGGGGTATTGATAGGGAATCCCATATTGACAGGTTCAGACCAAAGCCCGGTAGTCTCATCAAAAGTGGATTTAAAAATGTCATATTTACCCAATGTATTATGGCCGTTTGAAGCAAAATACAATGTTTTTCCATCAGGTGTCAGGTATGGGCTATCCTCATCAAACTCTGAATTGATCACTTCGTCCATTGGAACTGGCTTGGACCATTCACCAGAAATGGGATCCTTAAATGATTGGTACAAATCCAGTCCTTTAGTTCTTCCATCTTTGTCTGAGGCAAATATGATGCGGTCTTCATTTTGCGAGATATAAAAGTGCGCCTCAAGGTGTGTATTGGATATTTTACTGTCAAACTCCTTTGGCTCTGTCCATCTGCCATCACCAGCTGGTTCACTGTAATAAAGGTCTCCTCCTTTAATGTTTCGGTAGAGGAATAATTTCCCATCAGAATTAACAGCCTCAATGTTGGCCTGCTTTCTTGGAAATTCCCCAAGTATGCTAACCTGTGTCGGCTCTGACCAACGGTCCCCTGTTTTAATGGAATGATATACATGAAATTCTTCATCTTCACCTTTTCCGTCTGACCTTCTGTTGGAAGTGAACAACAACTCGTTCGTTTCTTCAAAGAAAACCGGGCTTAATTCAGCATATGGAGAGTTAACATCACTACCAAGTGGGTGAATTTCATATTCATCAGGAATATCAAAAAATTCTTTGGAGCGGATGGCCCAATCGCGGAACCGTTTAGTTTCAGCTAATATTTCCGGGCTTTTATAAGCTTTAATATTTAAGAACTTGTCAAAAGAAGCTATGGCTTCTTCAAACATGTATTTCCTCATGTATATTCGACCAAGCCAATAGTAATAGAATTTATCAGATCTACCTCTGGTTTTTTCGTAAGACAATACAATATCCAGAGGTTTTTCACGGTAATAAGTAAGCAGTGAGCAAATCTCAACTTTGTACTTTGCTAAGTTATTGTTCTTGTCTTTTTCTAGAATTTTTTCATATAGAGGAAGGGCACTTTTAAAGTCTTCCTGATAAAAAAATGTTTCGGCGCTCACTTCCAGTTTATTGATATTTTGTCCAAATACACCAGAAGCCACCATCGATAGGCAAATCCCAAAAATAAGTTTTAGAGTAAATTTCTTTTCCATACCACTATTGCTACACCTTAAGTATATGCTTAAAAATTGAATTATTCAAGTAATTACAGGGTAATTACGTACCTGTATAGTTGCTAATTTCTAACCAAACAGGGTGAAATTACCATGCTGGTCGGATGGTGGTTGGTGTGCGATGAGTGTAGAGTTATCAATATCAACTCTTCCAATTAATGGAGACACTGTATGCGAATGTAATGAAATATTGGAATTTTCCGAGATCAATTTTTCTAATATTTCAGGATCAGACTCCCGGGAAAGCCAGGTGTTGAGGGCCTCTTTCTTCAAAATTATCGGTTGGACCATGTCTGACATTTGGTCACTATCATTGGTTTTAATGATCAGATTGAATGTGAAATACTGATGTTCTTCAAAATCGGTGTATTCTTCCCAAATTCCCGCAGCTGCCATGACTTCATGATTTGACTGGTAATAATAGTGGGGAATCACCGTTTTCTTGCCAACCTTCTTCCACAGATAAAACCCAGACATTGGAACGACACAGCGCGTGTTTTTGAAGGCATTTTTATAAGCATTTTTTTGAGTTAACTGATCAACAGGCACATTATAATATCTCGAACTAAGCTTTTTGTTATTGCTCCACTGCGGTGTTTGTCCCCAATAAAAATAGGAGACTTCTGCTGGGTTTTCATTGGTGATTATTGGCATCTTCCGGGTTGGAAATGCATTATAGGTTGGAACATAGTCTTCGGATATCTTAATGTCTAAAAACTGGCCGAATTCTTCGGGGGTGTTATGAAGGGTATATTTATCGATCATTTAAGGAATGCAATAAGATGTTTTTCGGACCAGTAATATTCGTCACCCCCAAAAGTGGGAAATCCACAATGACCACCGTGCGAAGTGATTTCAAGGGTTACCCATTTGTTGTTTTTAAAAGGTTCGCCATTCAGGCACTCTGGTGGAAGTAATGGGTCATTCAACGCGTTAACAATTCTTGTTTCAACTTCAATATGATCTACAAAATTGATTGCACTGCATTTTTTGTAATAATCCTCTGCGTTTAGGAAACCATGTAACGGCGCGGTATATTTCTCATCAAACTCATACAATGTCTTGATTCCGGCAAGATGCTTATCGGAGATTTCAGGAATCACCTTTGACTTATCTATGATCTTTCTGGTCATGGATTTTAGAAATCTTCTGGAATAGGCATAGTTTGATAATTTGTTCAGATTGAGGGATCCGGCTTTGAGGTCGAAAGGTACGGAGAAAACCATGGCCTTTTTGATGGTGGATGGTTTGACGGTCCCCTCTTCACCCAGGTATTTCAAAGTAAGGTTGCCACCCAGGCTAAATCCCACCAGCATTATCTCGTTATATTGATTAAGAGAAGCAGCCCACTGGATTACTGTTTCCAGGTCATCTGTTGCTCCACTGTGGTAAAATCGTGCTTTTTTATTTAGTTCGCCACTACACCCCCGGAAATTCCACGCAATTACATCCATATGGTGATCAAGGCAAATCTTGGATGCTCCCTTCATATATGGTCTGTCGCTACTGCCCTCCAGACCATGAGAGATAATTACCAGTTTGTTCGAGTTTTGATTGAACCAGTCCAGATCCAGGAAGTCACCGTCCTTTGTTTCGATTCTTTGCTTTTTGAAGGAATAGGGGTTATTAAACTTTCTAAGCAGGCCAGGATAAATGGTTTGTAAGTGACCTTCAAAAAGCCATCTGGGAGGTGTATAAGAATCATTGTATTCTACAGGCATATCTTCATTTGCATTCCTGAGTGTAATTGTATGGTTTTATTGCAATTATTCCAATTAATTCAAGGTTCTATTGTTGGTTCTTATAGACCTCTGGACTAAATTTGACCAAAATCCTAATTAATCGTAATACTAATTGTAAATGGCTGAAGTGATCAGAATGCCAAAAATGAGTGACACAATGGAAGAAGGTGTCATTGCATCCTGGCTGAAAAAAGAAGGAGATACCGTAGCATCAGGAGATATCCTGGCAGAAGTAGAGACGGATAAGGCAACCATGGAACTTGAATCCTATGAGGATGGTACCTTATTATATATTGGAGTGAAGGAAAAAGAAGCCGCTCCGGTAGATGGAATCATTGCAATTATTGGTGAAAAAGGAGAAAACATTGATGATTTGATATCAGGAATTGAGTCTGGTGAATCCAGTGCACCTGAAGAGCAGGCTGCACAGGAAACTACAGATGATGCTCCTACAGAAGATATTGATACTTCCGGCATCAACGCCGAAGTGATCACCATGCCAAAAATGAGTGACACCATGGAAGAAGGTGTCATTGCTTCCTGGCTTAAAGAGGTTGGAGACACAGTGAGCTCGGGTGATATTTTGGCCGAGGTAGAGACTGATAAAGCTACCATGGAGCTGGAGTCCTATAATGATGGCGTGTTGTTATACATCGCCAAAGGTGCAGGTGAAAGTGTTCCGGTAGATGGAATCATCGCAATCATAGGGGAGAAAGGAGCAGATTATGAGACGCTTATTAAGGCACATGAATCAAAAGCGAAAGGAGGAAGCCCTGCTTCAGCACCAGCACCTAAGTCAGCGCCAGAGCAGCCAGCAGCTCAGGCAAGTGCTCCTTCAGGTTCTGCTACGCCAGTTACCAAATCTTCTTCAAACGGAAGGATTCTGGCCTCTCCACTGGCTAAAAAGTTAGCTGCAGAAAAAGGTTACGATATTGCTGCAATTCCCGGATCAGGAGAAGGAGGGAGAATTATTAAAAGAGATGTAGAGAACTACACACCAACCGCTGCTTCTACGGAATCTTCATCGGCAAGTAAAGATGCTGGGGTGGTTCTGCCACAGGTAGTTGGCGAAGAGCGGGTTGAAGAAGTGCCGGTTTCACAAATGCGGAAAACAATTGCCAAAAGATTGTCTGAAAGTAAATTCAGTGCGCCACATTTCTACGTGTCCATGGAAATCAATATGGACAAAGCTATCGAGGCAAGAAAGAGCTTAAATGAAATTTCCCCGGTGAAGATTTCATTTAATGACATGGTGGTAAAGGCTACTGCAGCTGCTCTGAGACAACATTTAGATGTTAATGTATCATGGAGAGGAGATAAAATAGTTAAAAATCAGCACATAAACATCGGTATTGCAGTTGCAATCCCAGATGGATTGGTAGTACCAGTTGTGAGGTTTGCAGATAATAAGTCGCTTTCACACATTTCTGCTGAGATTAAAGATTACGGTCAAAAAGCGAAGGATAAAAAGTTGCAGCCGTCAGACTATGAGGGTGGAACTTTTTCAATTTCCAACCTTGGCATGTTTGGGGTAGAAGATTTTACTGCGATTATCAATCCTCCGGAAGCTTGTATTTTGGCAGTTGGTGGAATCAAAGAGACTGCTGTGGTGAAGAATGGACAGTTGGTGCCCGGGAATGTGATGAAAGTAACACTTTCCAGTGATCACAGGGCTGTTGATGGCGCTTCAGCAGCTGCATTCCTTAAAACTTTGAAATCATTGTTAGAGGATCCAGTGCGGATTTTAGTGTAAAAGCAGATTAATAATATTGGAATCCCGGCACACAATGTCGGGATTTTTTGTTTCTCCTGACAGATTGTCTCAATTTAGTATTTTGGAATAATCATTGATGGCGAGAGAAGTATTAATTCGAAAATATGACAAAAATTAAATCAACTACTGTTTGTGCGGTAGTTCATAATGGGCAGGTGGCCATTGGGGCTGATGGTCAGGCTACCATGGGAAATACTGTTGCAAAAAGTAATGTTAAAAAGATCCGGAAACTTCAGGATGGTAAAATTGTAACTGGTTTCGCAGGGTCGACAGCAGATGCATTCACGTTATTGGAAAGGTTCGATGAAAAGCTAAGTACTTATGGTGGCAACATGAAAAGAGCAGCCATAGAATTGGCCAAGGACTGGCGCATGGACCGCTACCTGCGTAGACTGGAAGCCATGTTGATAGTAGCCAACAGGGAAGAAGTACTTATTGTATCAGGGACAGGTGACGTACTTGAACCAGACAATGGAATTGCTACCATAGGTTCTGGTAGCATGTATGCGCAATCTGCCGCTATAGCATTGAAGAAACATGCTTCAGAATTGACAGCAGAGGATATTGTGAGGGAAAGTCTCTCAATTGCTGCAGATATTTGTATCTATACCAACCACAACCTTGTAATAGAAAAAATTGACTAATCATGAGCACAGTAATTTATCATAACCCAAGATGCGGCAAAAGCAGGGAGACCCTTAAAATTTTGAATGAAAGAGGTGAGAATGTTCAGGTAGTTGAGTATTTAAAATATTGCCCGTCTTTTGAAGAGCTGAAGGCAATTATTGATAAACTAGGACTGAAACCATTTGACATCATTAGGAAAGGGGAAAAAATTTACAAAGAATCCTACAAAGGCAAAGACCTATCGGATGATGAATGGATTCAGGCGATGATTGAAAACCCCATTCTAATTGAGCGGCCCATTGTTGTAAAAGCTAATAAAGCGGCTGTAGGCAGACCTCCCGAGCAGGTGTTGGAAATATTGTAAGGTAACTTTCTCTGGATTGATTCAATTACACTAGTTTTGCGCCCGATATGACTGATCCAAAGGTAACGGTACTGTTGATGAATTATAAGAGGGAGCAAAATATTCCAAGAATAATTGAATCCCTGAAAGAGCAAACGGTACCCTGCAAAATTTTCTTATGGAACAACTCGGAAAAGCCATTTCAAGACCATCGGGTGGATTTGGTAATCAACTCAAGTAAGAATCTTCGATGCTGGCCCAGGTGGAGCATGGTTGCTTATACCAACACACCTTATATAATGACGCACGATGATGACTTTTTACTGGAATCATCACAAAGTCTGGAAATCCTGATCGATGAGTTGAGCAAGAATTATGAAAAAGGCAGGGCTATTGGCTTTGCTGGTGTTCGTCTTGGATCTGACTTAAGCTATTACCCATCTGATTTTCAAAAGTCTTTACGTAAATTAAGAGTGTATAAAGGGGCCAAACATATCACATTGCCAAGTAAAACTAAAACGGTTGATGTGTTGAAGGGACGGCTAATAATGTGTATGAAAAAAGACCTGGAAAACTTTCCGGTTTTCACCAAGGAGATAGAATATAGTGATGATATTTTTGTGAGTAGTTTTTTGTCTGACAAAAAGCTTGGTCACCATTTGGTTACCGGGGCTTTAAATGGGATGGTGACTGAATTGGAAGGAGGGAAGGGTGAAATGGCTCTTTCTCAAATCAACAATTGGGAAGAATTGAGAAATAGTTATGCCAAGATGTATTTTGGGGGTAGTCAAATTAATTGACCATGAGAGCTATTCTTATTTTGTTGATTATCAGTTGTTTATTTATCAATCAAAATAGCTATTCACAAATAAGCCTTTTAAATCAGGAAAGATCTTTGTATGCCCGAATAGCTGAGGATACTATACAATTCAGGACCTTTCAGTCAGGTATTTCGTACAACAGCGGAAATTATTTTAATTTTTTAGAACTGGAAATGGCATCCAGTTTGAATACCACCTACAGCAGGTCATTCAATGATGGTCCAATATGGAAAGGAAAGGGTCTGACTAATGAGTTGTGGTTTGGCTTTCAGTTCAAAGAGAAAGCATTCAATGTAACTTTTTTCCCATCATTATTTTGGTCCCAGAACCGTACATTTGATCTTGCTCAGGTAGGTAATGGGTCAAACCCTTACAATTATCAGTTTGCATTTGGCCGGGGAATTGATTTTGTCCAAAGGTATGGTGATGATAGTTTCTACAAATTCAATTTAGGACAAACTGAGATAGCGTTTAGGAAAAGGTATCTTCAGGCCGCTATTGGATTCAATAATTTCACATTAGGGCCTTCCAGTCATCATTCAATCCTCATGTCAAATAATGGAGGTGGTTTTCCACATATTAATCTTGGAACCAATGAAATACTTCCATTGAGGTACAAAAGTACTGATTTGGGAGGCTTGGAATTACAATTGATATACGGTTTATTGAAAGAATCAGATTTTTTTGATACGCTATCAACGAATGATAGAAGATATTTTAATGCTCTCTCAATGGGGTACAGCATACCTTATTATAGAAATTTAACCATAGGGTTTCATAAAGCACTCTATAAAAACGCTGAATATTTTGATCACAAGGACCTGTATTCTATGTTTTACATTGCTGATGAAAGTGTTGTGATCGAAAATGGAGATACGCTGATCAATACCAATGATGCTTATGATCAATTGGCTTCAGTTTTTGTAAACTGGGACTTTCCTGAAAATGATTTCAGGATATTTTTTGAGTTCGCCCGCAACGATTTCAATGGTTCATTCAGAAGGCTATTGCAAGAGTTTGAACACAGCAGAGCTTACTCACTAGGTTTTGATAAAGTTTTTTCATTGGCGAAATCAGATTTTCATATTTCTTATGAACATACATTTCTGGCTCGTTATCAATCTTATTTATATAGAGCCAATCCACCCTACTATTCTCACCATCTTGTTCGACAAGGATATACTCATGATGGGCAGTTATTAGGTGCCGGAGTTGGGCCAGGGGCTGTCACCGATTTTATTAACCTTAATTGGGTTAGAAATGATGGTTTTGCAGGAGTAAATTTACAACGTATCAGATTTAATGAGGATTATTTCTTTTTAGCGGTACCCAATAATCTTGAAAAAATCAATAAACATGATGTTGAGTATACACTCGGATTTAAATGGTATAAAAGGAATGAAAAAGTAGGATACGGGTTTGATTCAAAACTTAGCTATCGGTTTAGTATGTATTTCAGACCGGATAATGATCGTGTGAATCTTTATGGGAAGGTATATTTGAAGTATTTTTTGGATCAGGAAAAGCGGATGCAATTTCGCTAAATATCAATTACCATCCTGAATATTAATCCATTGACGAATTACTTCTTGCAGATTATTAGATTTACTTTTAATGTCTTCCAGATCCTGAAATCGTGCAACTCTTGATTCTTTGCCATCTCCCTGCAACAGTCCCGATTCATCAGGGATCATAGCGCCTTTGTGGAACATGAGACTGACAAACTTCTTGGCATTCATAAAAAATGAAGCAATATTTCCTTTATACATGAAGGTAGGACTGCTCCATTTAATGCACTCTTCAATTCGGTCATCAGTGGAAAGGATGATTTCCCTTACGGCGTTAATTTCAGCGGTCATCGGATGACCTTTTTTCTCAAGGAATTCATCTACTTCTGAATTGAAATTCATCTTTGTCTCATGTTGGTTAGGATAAAAATAGAAAAAGGCACTGTTTTGCAGCACCTTTTTCGCTAAAAAATCATTGGTCTATAATGCTTATTCTAAAAGTATGACAGTTCCCGGATTATCAATTTTCACTAACCCATTCTGAACCACTGAAGTTTGTCCAGAGTAGAAATCAGTGACTTTGTCGCCTTCTTCAAAAACAGGGCCTACTTTGACCAACCCTTCGGCATTATTGATGGAGACAACTACTTTGTCACTATAGCCATTCTTGTCATACATTCTGGAGAAAGTGTATGGAGTTTCCTCAATCATTTCGTGGTTTCCTACACCCAGAGCCGGGTGTTTAATTTTGAACTGACCAAGTTTACCCCAATGGTTAAACAGTTTCCTTGTCTCTTCATTATTTTCAAGATCTTCCCAATTCATGAAAGACCTCAAGGTAGCATCTCCTTCTGTACCAGGTATATCGAGGCTTCTTCCGGATTCATCACCATAATAAACCTGGGAAGCTCCAGGAGCTAGTAGCATTTTATTGGCAGACTCATAGGTTTTCTCCCTTTGCTTATCAAATGGCCCTCCGTCATCATGCGATGAAACATAATTAATAATTCCGTAATCCTTGAGTGCGGATTCATTAAGCATCTTGGCATATTGCTGATACACTTCTTCGTAAGGCTTGCTGGCATCAGATTTAAAGGCAAAGTTGATCAAACTTTTAAAACCATTCTCAAAGAAATTCACTGTGGTATCCCCCATTGGGAATTGTAATTCATGGGTTAGACTATATCCATAGACCTCACCCATCATGAAAAACTCCGTATCGTCCAGTTTCTTGTCGGGGTTATTATTCTTCCATTCTTCAAAAGCCAATTTAGCTTCCCTATACAACTCCAACCAGATGCCAATTTCTGTATGCTTTGCCGTATCTACTCTATATCCGTCGATTCCTAATTCTCTGACATAATCAGTTAACCATTTCATAATGTAAAAACGAGGGGCCCTGGGCAGACCCGTTCTTTCGAAAAACTTATCGAGTTCTTCTACTTCCTGTTCGTAACGCCCTTCGGCCTGCCATTTGGCAATCAGCTGGGGAGGAAGAGCTACATTTTCATTACTTTCAGTTCTTATGTCTGGTAAATTCTCCACTAATGTACAAGTGACTGTGGATTCAAAATCCTGGTACGTACACTTTGGCGATGTGCGGACCCACTCATTAGGCCATACAGGGTCTTCTTCGGTGACAGGACCAATGTGGTTAATCACCACATCCATCAGTATCCTGATCCCCTGACTATGGGCCAGATCAACCATTTCTTTATATTCCTCGAAAGTTCCAAAATTTGGGTCAAGATTGGTCCAGTCTCTGATCCAGTAACCATGAAAGGCATAAGTTTTACCTGTACCTTCATCTGTATAGCTTTTTATTTGCTCAAATGGAGGAGTCATCCAAATGGCATTGATACCCAACTTCTTAAAATAACCTTCCTTCAACTTTTGGGTAACTCCCTTGATATCGCCACCCATGAAACTTCTTAGCGTGGCGCCATCAGGTTTTCTATTGAATTGAATGTCATTGGTACTGTCGCCATTGTGAAATCTATCTGTTAGCATAAAATAGATGTTCGCATTTTCCCATAAGAATGGAGGATTGGCGGATTCGTTTTGCTCATTGAATTTTTTCTCTGGGGATGAGCACGATGACAGATACAGGCACACCAAAGTGACCAGTAATAATTTGATCTTCATTTCTTCTACAATTTAATTCGGAGCATGTCAACTTCTATGGTAATGGCACCTCCGCACTTCTATTCCTATTCAAATTAAGCGATTAAACTACTTAAAAAAACCTTAAGATCATGGATATTTTGCACTAACCTTTTTCACTACATTGATGCAAACGTTATCAACCGATTAAATTTTAAAATTGTCTTTTCTGAACCCCCGATTAATTTAATAAAGAGAGGTTAATAAGGGTCAGAGGTGATTTAATAAATATTGAATGGCTGAATAAATCAAAATGGTGTATTTACCCGCTGCTCTTGAAACATCTCTCCACTATTAAAGGAGTAGTAAATCAACATATTTGTTAGATAATGGTAGGACAAAGAATTTATTACCACATTCTTGTTCAGGCTAATTCACTTTTACATAGCGAGTGATGCAGTTTTTACCATTATTCGCGCTGGCTGTAAATAAGGAGTCAGGTTTGGGTGCCTGACTCCATTTTCTCTTCTTAAGTAGCTGTAATAATCAAATCTGGTTGTGAAACCCGGATTATACATTCGGATTTGATGATATGGTCTCAATTCATAGAAATTTTCGATCAGGGCCGCAATAGCGGTTATGGGTTAATTCGGACTGAAATTATGTCAGTAGTTGTTCTGAATTATCCGAATTAGTGATGGTCTTTGAAATTGCTGTGCTTTGAACTAAGGCATATTAATGGTTAATCCGGGTTTTAAAAAACTGATTTAAATAATGACGATTTTTTACCGCTTTTCCCTGCTGTTGTTAATTTTTTGTGGGCTTTACGGGATGGTTGGGGCACAATGCAATGAATTGGTATGGTCTGACGAATTTGATTATGAGGGATTACCAGATCCTGAAAAATGGGATTATGATGTTGGTGGTGAAGGATGGGGAAACAATGAACTGCAGTATTATACAGAAGACCGTCTCGATAATGCGAGAGTTGAGGATGGAAAACTGATTATTGAAGCAATAAGAGAGCATTACAATGGCAACAATTACACTTCAGCACGCATAGTATCCAGAGGTAAAGGAGACTGGTTGTACGGTAAAATTGAAGTAAGAGCGAAGCTCCCTTCGGGAAGAGGTACCTGGCCCGCCATTTGGATGTTGCCGACCGACTGGGAATATGGAGGCTGGCCGGAAAGTGGCGAAATTGATATCATGGAGCACGTGGGGTACGACCAGGGAAGAGTACACGCCACCGTACATACCGGAGCTTATAATCATGTGGAAGGCACACAGGTAGGTACCAGTGTATTCAGCAATGATGTTTCTGATGTTTTTCATGTGTATACTTTGGAGTGGTTTAACGATAGAATTCAGGTTTCTTTTGATGATGAAACCTATTTTACCTTCGACAAAGAGGATGGAGGATTTGAAGTTTGGCCCTTTGACAAACGCTTTCATTTGTTACTAAACATAGCTGTTGGTGGAAACTGGGGTGGAGCCCAGGGTATAGATGATACTATTTTTGATGACCCAGAAGGCATTAAGCTGGAGATTGATTATGTAAGAGTGTACCAGAGTCCTGATTATCTGACCATTACAGGAAATGATCATGTGGTGGAGCAGCAAACAGGAACAGTGTATTCCCTGCCGTTTGCAGAAGGAGTTTCCTATCACTGGGTACTTCCGGAAGGTGCAGAGATCATAGCAGGTGCAGGTACTAATGAAATAACAGTAGATTGGGGGTGTAATATTGGAAATATAATATGTGAATACACTACGGCATGTGCGACCTATGAGATAATCAAGGAGGTATCCTACATGGATCAGACTATCGCTGGAGCGGACTTTGCAGATGCGAGTCAGAGTGAACTTGTCTTTGATGTGCCGGAAGTGACTAATGGCAATTACACATGGCAGGTACCCTCATTTGCAACGATCATCAGTGGGCAAGGGACATCAGAAATTCATGTGCAATGGGGTGAAGAGGATGGTGAGGTGAGTGTGGAAGTAACTAATGATTGCGGTACTTTCAACTATTCCAGGGAAATTCAGTTCAGGTCCCAATCGGCATACCCTGATGGTACTCCCCATCGTATTCCGGGAACCATTAATGCTACGAGTTTTGATGATGGGGGAGAGGGAGTAGCTTATCACGATAACGAGCCAGAAAACCAGGGACCGGGAATAAGACAAAATGAAGGAGTGGACACTGAGAATGGAGACGGAGGTAATCCTAACATAGGCTGGACTGAAGATGGTGAGTGGCTTGAATATTCTATTGGTGTTTCGAGGGATGATGTTTACAGGGTTTCGGCGAGAGTGGCAAGCAATTCTCAGAATGCAGGTTCATTTTCATTGAAATTTGGAAATGAAAAGGAGGTAGAGTCCGGGAAAATAGCTTTCACCGGAGGATGGACCAGTTTCGAAACCATAGATCTGGGCGAAGTTATGCTCAGTCCGTCTGATCAATTCATGAGATTGGAAATTAGTGGAAGAGATTTTAATGTAAGCGATATCAGCTTTGAGTCAGTTAATCATCCCTTATCTTCGAAAGAGGGGCCTCCGGTGGTTAAATTGTACCCTAATCCACTTCAATCCAATTGGATCAATATTGACGGTGTTCACCAAACTGATAAACTGAGAATTGTGGATTTGAGTGGTCATGAAATGCGATATCTGCCCGTGGAGTACAATAATGATAGCGTCAAGGTCAATATGAGCTCACTAGACCAGGGTATTTACTTTGTAGAAGTAATGAGGTACAATAGTAAAACCTCGATTATGTTTGTGAAACAGTAAATGACAAGCATGCGGTTATTCATTAGTGTAGTATTCCAGTTGTTGCTATTAGGTGTTGCCAATGCGCAGCAAATTCGATTGATTACTTACAATATCAGGTACGATCATCAGCAACCAGGAGAAAATAGCTGGAAGAACAGAAGCGCAGCGATGTGCGAACTGCTCCAATTTTATGAGCCTGCGATATTAGGTGTTCAGGAAGCAATGCCTCACCAATTGAAGGATCTGGATAGTGCACTTACAAATCATGTTTATCTTGGAGTAGGAAGAGACTTTGGCGACCAACGAGGGGAGTTCTGTGCAATAATTTACGATACATTACAATTCTCATTGATAAATAGCGGTACATTCTGGCTTTCCGACACACCTGAAGTACCATCAAAAGCCTGGGACGCTGCGTTTCCAAGAATATGCACCTGGGCAATCGTTTCTCATGCGCATTCAAACCAACAACTTCTTGTGCTCAACACCCATTTTGACCACATGGGTGTTGAAGCGAGAAATAGGTCTTCTAAGCTCCTGATTAGTAAATTGCAGGAGATCAATAGGGATAACCTTCCTGTTGTTTTGATGGGCGATTTCAATGCAAAACCTAATGACGACCCTATAAACATCTTAAAGAAGTACCTGCAGGATGCAAGGGATAAATCACAAAAAAGACCGTATGGGCCCAGTGGTACCTTCAATGGGTTTTCCAATGAACCTATCACTGACAGAATTGACTATTTTTTTGTCAATGAATTACCACAGGTGACGTCATATGTGCATATCAATGACAGGATGCAAAATGAAGGTCATATTTCAGACCATTTGCCGGTGATGATGGATATCACTTTACGAGACTGATCAAACATCAAAAAAAGCCGCCTCTATGATTAAGAAACGACTTTTTCTCAGAAGTTATTCAGATCCTTTTCTTTTTGGTTTCTTCCTTGGTGCCTCAATGGTGAATTTAATTTCACTTTCATTGTTGTTTACAGAAATGTTCAGTGTGTAATCACCGGGTTGGATGTAAAAACGACCATCATCAGCGGGCTTCTGGTCAGCTTCTTTATATTTTTCGTCAATGGTGAGATCATAGGTGATATAATTCAGGCCTTTACCTGGGGCAATATCAAATGTTCTGATCTCATCTCCTGATTCATTCATGATTGTGGCTTTCCCGCTTCCTCCAGCTTTACAAAAGATAGCAAAATCAATACTCACGTCCCCATTGTCAAACCACTGGCTCCATCGTTTTCCCCAATAGTCACTATAAGTAACTTTGGGCGCTTCAAACAGGTGAATACTTTTTGCTAAAATGTCACTATTTAATTGCTGTAAGTGCGCGACGTTAGCAATGTAGATGGATCTTCCGTGTGTACCGAGTACCAAGTCTTTGTCACGGGGGTGGATAACCAGATCATGTACAGGAACGGCAGGTAATCCACCATCCATAGACATAAAACTCACACCCCGATCCAGTGATACATATACACCATGATCGGTCCCTACATACAATACATTTTCATTAACGGGATCTTCTTTGATCACATTGACTGGTTCGGCAGGAAGGTCCAATCCAATTCTTTTCCAGGTGTTGCCATTATTTTCTGAGACATAGACCATAGCCTCAAAATGGTCCCATCGATAGCCGTTAAGAGAAACATATACCCGACCTTCTTTATGATTGGAAGCTTCTACCCGGCTTACCCACATGTTTTGGGGTAGTTGGTCAGAGACTTTAGTAAAGGTATACCCCCCGTCTTTGGAAACATGGATCAAGCCATCATCCGAACCCACGTAAATCAGTCCAAAGCGTAATGGAGATTCATCAATAGATGTCAGTGTGCCATAACTAACATTTCCTTTCCTGCCACCATTGGTTAAGTCGCCAGACAAAGTTTCGAAGGAATCTCCCCGATTCATGGAACGATGGAATTTGTTTGACCCCATGTACAAAATATCCTGATTGTGAATGCTTAGATGAATGGGGCTTTGCCAGTTCCATCTCAATGGCCTCTCTCCAAGTTCGTGCTTTGGGGTGATGTAAGTGCTTTTTCCTGTCGCTACGTTGATTCTGCTATAGTTGCCAAACTGATAGCCAGTATAAATCGTATTGTTGTCGCGGGTATCAATGGCCACCTGCATGCCGTCACCTCCCATGAGTCTTTTGTATGGATACTCTCCATTACTATACCAACCGGGACTATATTCATAGGTAGATGGACCTT
The DNA here is from genome assembly GCA_965243755.1 of Cyclobacteriaceae bacterium. Lineage (GTDB taxonomy): Bacteria > Bacteroidota > Bacteroidia > Cytophagales > Cyclobacteriaceae > JANSWY01. The sequence continues at coordinate 1,189,307 of CBDEVW010000003.1, read as the reverse complement.
TCCATACACCATTGTCCTGCAGGCCTCCGTAAACATTGTAAGGTTTTTCCATATCAACATTGACTGTGTAAAACTGACCTACAGGAAGGTTATTGGTATGGATCCAGGTTTGTCCATTGTCATAAGAGATATTCACTCCCCCATCATTCCCAACTATAAGATGGCCACTTCTTTTAGGGTTTACCCAAAGTGCATGGTGGTCCGCATGAACATTATCTGCATTGATTGGCTGCCAGGTTTTTCCACCATCTGCTGATTTGATGATTGGTACACCGTAAGTGTAGATCATATCAGGGTCTTGTGGATCCACCCTTATTTGTCCAAAATAGTAACCATAAGAATAATAGACTTCATCAAGATAGTCATCATGGGTTTTGTTCCAGGTTTTTCCACCATCAGTGGATTTGTACACCTCCGCACCTTTTACCGGGGTGTCAAATAATAGTGAGTTGGCATCTTCCAGATATTCTACCAGTGCAAGCGGTTTCAATTGGCCGTTTTCAACCTTTGCTTTAATATCAACCGCATTGTATTGATTAGGAAATCCTTTCTTATCCAGAAAATCATTGATTTGATCGTTGGAAAGTTTAAGAAACTCCTCGTAGGTCATATTTCGAAGGTCATCTTTCGTTAGTCCCTCAGATTGATCTGATGCCTCTTTGGTTCTTCTTTCCTGATTGTCATGTACGGCATAAATAATGTTCGGTGAAGATTGGGATATTGCGAGTCCAATTCTCCCTGTTCCGGAACTATTGGGGAAACCACTTTCCGGTGTATTAATTTTATTCCAGGTATTGCCTCCATCAATGGAGCCGTAGATTCCTGAACCGTTTCCTGCACCATCGAAGTTCCATGCTTTCCTGTCTTTTTGCCATGTAGAAGCAAGTAGCTTATCAGGATTGGTTGGATCAATGATCAGGTCCACCGCTCCTGAAACATCATTGACATACAAGGTTTTGTTCCATGTTTTCCCTCCATCGGTGGTTTTAAATACACCTCTTTCAGCATTTGGGGAATAAAGGTGACCCAATGCGGCTACCCATATGGTCTCTGGTGCTTCCGGGTGAAGGATTATCCTTGATATGTGATGAGTATCCTTCAAACCGATGTTTTCCCAGGTTTTACCATTGTCTGACGATTTAAACAGGCCAAAACCAGAATATGAGGATCTGCTGGAGTTATTTTCGCCAGTACCAACATAAATCACATCATTTTGCCAGTCTACAGCAATATCCCCGATGGTCATTACTATTTCCTGGTCAAATAGAGGAGTGTATGATGCTCCTTCATTGGTTGTTTCCCATAATCCACCAGATGCAAATGCCACATAAAAATGAGTCGGATCATCAGGGTCAACAGCCAAGTCCACGACTCTGCCACTCATGACGGTTGGTCCTATGGAACGAAATGGTAGGTTGTTTAGGACTGATTGCTGCTGTAGTTGTTTTCTTTTATTAAAACCGGCCTCTCTTGCGCTTGCAGAAGTGGCTTTAGGATTTGTATCACTTTTTTTCGATTTTCTCTGACCGAATCCATCGAAATTAAGGGTTGCGACAATAAGAATTGCTAGGAATAAATGCTTCATTTAGGTAAGTATGTATTTGAGCTCAATATAATTGATCTGTATTTCAACGGTCGCTCAAATGTTACTACCGGAATAATTCTTATTTGAATGAGCTAATAAGGTGAAAAATAGGAGGCTCAAAATTTTATTTTGATTTTTTTGAAACTTTTTCGATCAGTAAAATCTACGGGACACTGACGAAATATTAGTTGGGTGATGAAATAATATGAGGGTTATGCGGTAAATAATAGAATAATCTTCTGGAAAATAAATGCAAACGTTTGCATTTTGTTAGCGAACCGTTATTGTGCAATTTTTTTTTTCGAATAATTGATATACTTTGCGAAAATTCTTTTGAGAAAAATATTGTTAACCAAACCTATTTAATATGAAGAAGTTTCTACTGGCTCTTTGTCTGGTAGCCGTATGTTCTATCTCTTTGAACGCTCAAATGATCACTCAACGAGCATGTGCTGCAGACGAAATTTATCAGGCTCAAAACAAGAATCCTAAAATACGTGACATCAGAAAGCAAATTGAGGAGAGAACTCGCCAATTTGTTGAAAGGGGTGCGGTTTCCTCCCGTTCTGGCATATTAACCATTCCGGTGTACGTGCATGTGATTTACAATACGAGTCAGCAAAATATCAGTGATGCACAAATTCAGTCTCAAATCGATGTGATTAATGAGGACTTCAGAGCAATGAACAGTGATATTGGGGGTGTTCCTTCAGAATTCACAGCTTCTGACTTTGAAATTGAGTTTACGCTTACGCAAATCACAAGAAAGTATAGTTCAAGAACTTCCTGGGGAACTAATGACGACATGAAAAAGTCTTCTCAGGGTGGTGTGGACCCAATCACTCCTGATACTCACCTGAATATGTGGGTATGTAACATTGGAGGTGGTATCCTGGGATATGCACAATTTCCAGGTGGACCTGCTTCTACGGATGGTGTTGTTATGAGCCCTCAGTACTTTGGTAGCTCAGATAAAGGAACTGGATTTTACCTGTCCGCTCCATTCGATAAAGGAAGAACAACAACACACGAAATTGGTCACTACCTGAACCTGAGACATATCTGGGGTGATGGCAACTGTAATGTTGATGACTTTGTAAGTGATACGCCTACTGCTGCAAGTGCTAACTATGGATGTCCTTCTTACCCTTCAAAATCTTGTAATAACAATGGTGGATACACCAGTGACCAGTTTATGAATTACATGGATTATGTGGATGATGCTTGTATGTTCATGTTTACACCTGGCCAGCGAGCGAGAGTTGATGCCATTTTTGAGCCAGGAGGAGCCAGAGAAAATCTTGGAACAATTGGCGGAGGATGTACCATCGGAACACCTGCTAATGTAGCATCTTCAAATGTTCAGGACAATAGCTTTACAGTTAGCTGGAATGCCGTTTCCGGAGCTGCATCTTATGATGTGAATGTAAGTGGTTCAGTGACAAACACCACAGGGACTTCTCTGAATGTAACCGGATTGGATGCTGGTACTACTTATGCTGTTCAGGTAAGAGCAAATTGTACTTCAGGTAGTGGTTCCTATTCTTCACCTATCAATGTAACAACTACTGGTAGCAATTGTAAAACAGGTGCAAACCTTACTTTAATCACAGACAATTATGCTTCTGAAACAAGCTGGACTTTGACCAGAGATGGATCACAGGTGGCCAGTGGATCAGGATATTCTAATAACACTACTTACAACATTGACCTTGATTACGGCGCTGGTAGCTATGTATTCACTATCAATGATTCTTATGGTGACGGTATCTGCTGCTCTTATGGAAACGGTTCTTACACGATCACTGATAACGGAGGTAGCACAATAGCTTCAGGTGGAGCATTTGGTTCTTCTGAACAACAAAGCTGGTGCCTGGAAGGTGGAGCTCCTGATACGCAAGCACCATCAACTCCGACTAATGTAACTGCCTCTAATGTAACTCAGACTTCTGCCGATATTTCGTGGAATGCTTCTTCTGATAATGTGGGCGTAACAGGATACGATGTTTATGTGGATGGTTCACTAGACGGATCCACCGCTTCTACATCATATTCAGTTTCTGGTTTGACAGCTTCTACATCTTACTCAGTTTCAGTGAGGGCGAAAGATGCTGCTGGTAATGTGTCAGGTTCCGGATCTGTTAATTTCACTACTCAGTCAGCTGGTGGTGGCGGAGGTTCTGAAACCTTAATCGCAAGTACATTTGAAACTGGCTGGGAAGGATGGTCAGATGGTGGTAGCGACTGCTATAGATACTCTGGTTCAAGATCATATGAAGGAAGTTATTCCATCAGACTTAGAGATAATTCAGGAACTGCTTCTTCTATGACTTCTGGAAGCTTCGATGTAAGCGGATATAGCCAAATTGACATTGAATTCTACTTCTATGCCTATAGCATGGAGAACGGTGAAGACTTCTGGGTGAGATACTACGATGGATCTTCCTGGAACACTGTTGCTGCTTATGCAAGAGGTACTAATTTTAACAATAATACATTCTACACTGCTACGGTAACAATAAATAGCAGTCAATATAATTTCCCTAGCAATGCACAATTCAGATTCCAGTGTGATGCAAGTGCTAATGCTGATCATATCTATATAGATCAGGTAACTATTACAGCATCTAATGGAGCAAGATCTGCAGGCAACACGCTTACAAGCCTTGGATCACCTGATAACATGGATTTTGCATTGAGTGGTACAGAATTGGATGGCCTTAGCGTCTATCCAAGCCCTGCTTCCTCATTCACAAACATTGCGTTTGATGCAGATGAAGATACTGAAGTAACCCTAAACATATTCAATATGGAGGGTAGAGTGATCAAAACTGCTCAGTTCTTTGCAACCGAAGGATTGTACAAGTATGAGTTGGATTTGAATGGATTTGAGAGAGGACTTTACTTCATAGATCTTTCGACAAGCTATGGAAATGAATCTGCAAAATTAATTGTCAGATAAATTTAGAGTTTAGAACTGATCTATACGAATAGCTGCCCTTTGGGCAGCTATTTTTTTGGTACCTACAGACAGTTATTATGCTTTCAGGTCTTTTACCAAAGGGATCAACCGCTCAATGGTAACATGATCCATAATGATCACCTTATACCAATTGGGCTGGTCATGTTTGTCTGGCACCAGTCCGTATTTTTTAGCAATTGCTGAATCTACATATTTTGATTGGATGGTTAATATATTAGAATGTTCCTCTCTGAAATATTCAATGCCACAATTATCCAATTCATTAGCAAGCCAATTGGCTCGTTTTTGTAACACGGTTATTTTTTCTACCCAACCATACCAACCATAAGTCATTAGAATCATCCACACCGCAATAGCATTGGCTCCTGATCTACTTCCTATTAGCGTGTAATCTTCGCCCTCCACATAACTGGCTTCTTTAGTGTTAGTGTATTGGATCAAGCCTTTTCTGGTGAGGAAGATTCCGGTACCATAAGGAGCCTGTACCATTTTATGAGCGTCTAGTGTAACTGAGTCCACCAATGGGTTGGAGAAGTCTAGTCTGGATTCCACACCTGTAAATGGATAGAAGAATCCGCCATATGCACCATCGATATGAAGTTTGAACTCACATTGGTGTGCCCGAAGTGCATTAATATAAACATCTATATCATCTACAGAACCAAACATGGTTGTCATCATATTGGCCACCACGATGAAGTATTTCTTTCCGTTATTTATTTCATCGGTAATGATGCTTTCCAGGCTATCTTTTCTGATTGATCTGTTGTTTGGTTCAACTGCGATTTTCCTGATGCCAATATTCAATACATTGGCTGCTTTGTCCATAGAATAATGACTATCTTCTGTACATAGCAGCGTGATTTCCTGGTGAGTAGCTTTCTTTGTAGATAGGAAATAATTTCTGTACATCCATATGGCCTGCATGTTAGCCTCCGTTCCTCCAGCAGCGACATAGCCATCAAATTGCCCTTTTTCTCCTTTTAAAATCTGCTCAGCACAGATCTCAATTAATTCTTTTTCCAGTTTCTGGGTACCTTGAAAAAAGCTTTCTGATTTACCAAGGGTGTGACAACCAATGTGGTTTGGGTTGTTGATCAGGCTGGTGAGGAATGGTGCATCCTGAAGAAAAGGTGCATCCTGATAAAATACCTTTGCGTCCAGGTGTGACCCGGGTATTCCAAGGATATTCTCTTCATAGAAATTGATGTTTTGAGAAAGCGCATCAAACACCCTTTTGTTGATCTCCTTTTTGGTAAGTTTAGTCCATTTTTCCATTGAAGTCATTGTTAAATGCCTATACTTTTTTTAGATCTCACAAAGTTAAGTAAGCATTGGACTTCAGTATTTTTTAGAAAGAAAGGTTATTTTCAGAATTGACAGAATGTATTAAAATTGACACATAAAATGTATCTAATAAGTCATTTTAACTTAAAATACATGATATAAGCATTGATAAAACCATTTTTGACATCTTGAAATGCATCTGGAATCTCTCCAATGATTTTGAATCCCATTTTGAGCCATAGGTTAACAGCGTTTTCATTTGACTTTAATACAAAGTTGAATTGAATTGCTTTGAAACCTAGCAATGCGGCTTGCTTTTTGGAGTGTTCACATAACGCCTTACCAATGCCCTTACCACTGTATTGCGGACCAACAATATAAGCCGCATTGGCAATATGTGCTCCCCGATCGGGTTGATTCCTGACCAGCCAATAAGTACCTGCAATTTGATTGCCCAGGGTAGCAACAAAAGTGTGTTTTTGGCCAGCCATCCAATAGTCCATTATCTTACTTTCCGAAGAGTCAGGATCAAAAACATAAGTTCGACCCTCTCTTATAACAGGTTCAATGATTGTCCATAAATCCTTCCGATCTGCCGTAACGGCTTCCCTGATGATTAAATCTTTCATTTTATGTAGTTAACTACGTAAATGTAATTGAAATATTAATAAACTGCTATTTGTCATTTTTCTGCATGACCAAAAACATGTCCTGTATTTATTGATCATGTCACATTTGCCATGACATTCAAAATAACAGATGGTACTAAAGAAATCAGTTGATTCAGCCCTGGAAGCAGTTTCCTCTATCAAATCAGATGATCATGTTTATATCCATACTGCTGGGGCCACTCCGCAGGCATTGGTAGATGCTATAACGCAAAGAGCCGATGAATTGCGAAATGTTAAAATTTATCATCTTCATACAGAGGGAAATGCACCCTATGCGGATAGCAAATACCTCCACAGTTTTAAAGTCAATAGTTTATTTATTGGCGGCAATATGAGACGGGCCATCAGGGACGGGGTGGCAGATTTTATACCTTGTTTCCTGAGTGAAGTACCCATTATGTTCAGGCAAGGCATCATTCCCATAGATGTGGCCCTGATTCAGGTATCACCCCCTGATCAGCATGGATACTGCTCATTGGGAATATCAATTGATGCGACTAAAGCGGCTATCGATGTAGCAAAAACAGTAATTGCGCAGATAAACCCGAAAATGCCAAGAACACATGGAGATGGCCTGGTGCACATAGGTAAATTCAGCAAATGTGTAACAATAGAAGCTGAGTTGCCTGAGTTGAAACCACATGTGCTGTCAAACGAGGTGGAGCTCATCGGAGAACATGTGGCCAATATCATAGAGGATGGTGCAACGTTGCAAATGGGAATTGGGGCCATTCCTGATGCCGTGCTAAGTTGTTTGGGAAGCCACAAAAACCTGGGGGTGCATACAGAGATGTTTTCTGATGGGATATTACCATTGATTGAATCTGGAGTGATCAATAACAAGGAGAAGCCGATTCATAAGGATGCCATAGTTTCTGCTTTTTTACTTGGAACCCGGAAACTATATGATTTTGTGGATGATAATCCCGCTGTTCGTATGTTGGATGTTCAGTATGTCAATGATACTGCTGTAATTAGGAAAATGCCAAAAATGACCAGCATAAACAGTGCGATAGAAATTGACCTGACCGGGCAGGTTTGTGCAGATTCCATCGGAACAAGCATGTATTCTGGTGTAGGAGGGCAGATGGACTTCATCAGGGGGGCATCATTGTCGAAAGGAGGTAAACCAATCATTGCACTGACTTCAACTACCAATAAGGGAGCCTCTAAAATAAGTCCTGTGCTGAAGGAAGGAGCAGGAGTGGTGACTACCAGGGCTCATGTTCATTATGTAGCAACTGAGTATGGAATAGCAGATTTGTACGGTAAATCACTAAAAGAACGAGCGAGAGAGCTAATTAAAATAGCGCACCCCGATCATCGGGAGCACCTTGAAAGAGCGGCACATGATCGATTTAAAAGATTTTAATTTCTATGAGTAAGGTTGTAAACCCCTGATCGTAATCTCCTCCATAGACCTCTGACTCCAAACCAATTTTGAGCTGAAAACCTTTGGATTGCTACTCCTCCGGCAACTATAGAACTTACTCCACCGAGTACATTAACATCCAGTGTCAAAATGATTTCGTGGTGTAGACGTCTGGGGAGATTTCAATTTCTTTTGTTTCAAAGCCTACGAAGCTTATGACTAGCTTAGATTCATCATGTAATGCTTTTTGCGAAATGGTTAGATGAAAAATCCCATTCATGTCTGTGAAAGTGCCAATTGACGTTCCTTTGAGAAATACGTTTGCTCCCGGCAACAGGTCACCATCCGAACCGTAGATCTTGCCGGAAAACGTAATGTTTCCAGTTTCCAATAATTGCGTAGGCTGCTGAGGCTGATCAAATTGTTTAGTAGTTGGTTTGGTCTGTGCGCTTGATTCCACTGGCCATATCAGGGTAGTAAATGCAAGGATTATAGGAGCAATCGCCCATTTTCTTCTGGATTTTGTAGTAGTGACCTGGTAAGTTTTTAACTGAGATTGTTTAAACCGTCCGCATAAATGATTTCGAGGTTGGGCCAAGAAATCAACTAACGCCTGATCCGACATTTTTGTAAAATCGATGACCTCTTTACTGCAAGTATCGCAAAATCCACCAAGGGGTGTTTTTCTAAATGCTCTCCAGTTCTCCCTGCAGGGCTCCTCAATTGATACCGATATTTTTTCCATGTTTAATTTTTCAGGGTAGACAGGGCTCAGTGGGTACACCCCTAAATTGATCTCAAGAATCTATTATTTATTCTGGAATTGCTTACCAGCATTGATAAATCTCACATTTTCTTCTGTGGATAGTCAGTTTGTGATTTCAGGTAACTTTCGATTTTAAGGGGAAACACCTGAATTCTTCTGATCAATGATACATGTTCCTAAAACACCACAAATCAGCTCCGATAAGCAGCAATTTACTAATCATTTAATTACAGATCTCAAGACCTTAGAACGAATGATTGAGATGGACCTGTTTGAAAAAGGAGTAACCAGGATTGGTGCTGAGCAGGAGTTTTGCCTGATTGACGATCGCCTGAGACCATCAATGAAAGCCATGGAAATTTTGGAGCAAATTGACGACCAAAGGTTTACTACGGAACTAGCCCGTTTCAATATGGAAGTTAACCTGGATCCCTTGCAATTGAGCAGCAACTGTTTCTCGGAAATGGAAACAGACCTGGTGAAGACACTTATTCATGTCAACAAAATAGCGCATGACTTTAACTCAAAAATCATTTTGACAGGTATTTTGCCCACCATTAGAAAATCGGATATTGGGATTGAGGCGATAACACCTGTACCAAGGTACAAGGCATTAAATGATGCAATGCTGGACGCCCGACAAAATGATTTCAAGTTTCATATTAATGGCCTGGATGAATTGGTAGCCAGTCATGACAATGTGCTGTTTGAATCTTGTAATACTAGTTTTCAAGTGCACTATCAGGTGGAGTTATCCCTAGCGATTCAGGCTTTTAATTGGGCCCATGCCATCGCTGGACCAGTTCTGGCGGCATCTTGTAATTCCCCAATTTTTATGGGAAAGCGTTTGTGGCGGGAAACTCGTATTGCCTTATTTCATCAATCCACAGACACGAGAAAACTGCATCATCCAATGAGAAAGGAAAGATCCAGGGTGTCTTTTGGGTACGATTGGGAAAAGGGATCAGTCCTTGATCTTTATCGGGAGGTTGCGGGGCGCTATAAAATATTGCTACCGGTCCCAATAGAAGAAGATAGTATGCAATCTCTTGAAAAAGGTGTAGTGCCGAAACTGAGAGCGCTATCCGTGCAAAATGGAACAGTTTATCGATGGAACAGAATGTGCTATGGGGTAACCAATGGAAAACCTCATTTACGAATTGAAAATCGATACATTCCTGCAGGTCCCACTATTATTGATGAAGTTGCGAATGCCGCCTTTTGGGTGGGCTTAATGCACGGACAGCCTGAAAAATACTTCAACATAGATCAGTTGATGGAATTCGATCAGGCAAAAAATAATTTTATGACTGCCGCAAAAAATGGTTTGGAATGTCAACTTAGATGGGTGAATAATGAGTTGTATACTGCCAAAGATTTAATAATCAATGAACTATTACCTATCGCTAGAAACGGTCTTATGAAAGCTCAAATCAATAAGAGCGATATTGAAAAGTACCTGGGAATCATTGAGGATCGTGTGAAAAGCGGAAGAACCGGTGCGCAATGGATGGTTGAATCTTTTAATGATATGAAAAAATCAGGGAAAACCGATGAGGCACTGGTTTCATTGACCGAAGGAATATACAAAAGGCAGAAACTTGGTCAACCGGTCCATTGTTGGACGAATTCAAATCATCAGGAAGCTGGAGGATGGAAAAACAGGTATCAATATGTTGAACAAGTGATGTCAAGAGACTTAATCACCATCCATTGCGATGATCTGTTGCAGTTGGCCAGACACATGATGATTTGGAGCAAGGTTCATCATTTACCCGTTGAAGATAACCATGGTCAACTATGTGGAATATTAACCTCTGATCAATTGTTAACAGAAGGGATTGATTTTCAAAAAATGACAGTAGTGCAGGTAATGAAAACTGATGTAATCACTGTAACACCAGAATCACCAACCACTGAGGCTTATCAAATCATGAAAGACAATGAAATTGGAAGTCTGCCGGTAGTAGTTGATCAGAAACTCGTGGGTATTATCACTACTATGGACTACATAAAATTGATTGGTTTCTTTTTCGAGGAGATGGCTGGTAAGGAATAACGAAATGTTTTAATTTAGCTCATGGTCAACCCGAAACAATATTCCCCAATTTTGAGTATAATGTACTTACGCAAACACAAATTATTATCAACTCTTATTTAACTTTAAGGCTAAACTAGCTAGGGAAATATTGTATGAAGAAAGTCATGTTTAATCAACTGTCTGTAGAAGACCGGCTAAGAATGATCTTCTCGGAAGGCCGACTGGTGGCTCAGCGCTGGTATGAAACGCAGCAATTTGAATTATATCGCCTGGATGGCACCCTTTATCAGGTAATATACAAACCATTTAGTGACAAAGTGCTCAATGTTCATGAGCGAACTTTGGATGAAGGATGCCTGCATTTCTACTCTGTAGGAATTTCAGATCAGGAAATGAAGAAGATGTTTGCCGCCCTGGGCATAGCATTATGATCTCATTTGGTCAGGTTTAATCATAATGATTGGTAAGGTCCATCGCCTGATCGATGAGCGACTTGATCATTGCTAAATAGCCCAAACCAAAGGAAGTAATCCCAATTCCCAGGGTAAACCTGTTTTCTGGTCCTATAAACATTACTCCTAGTCCAAACCCCAGACTGGCAATTCCAACTGTCATTGTGAGCCCCACAAACCATTTAAATATTTTGGGGCGCTCGATAATAAACCGACCCATTTTATCAATTTTCTTAACATCCCGCAAAGAGGTGAAGGTCATTCCAAATCCAAATAGAATGAGTGCAACAGAAATTTCCTCAATGATCTGTTCAATACTTTCAAACCCAAAGATGAGCGGTTTGTAACCGAAGTAAAATGCGGCCAGGATAAAAGGAATGTTTAAAAAGGCCAGGTATTTAAAGGTTTTGAGTATTACGTTCAAGGCTTTGAAAATTGTTTATTACCGCAATTATAGAAATTTACTATCAATTCATAATTGTTCAGTCAAACACTAGTCCCTTCCAGGTTTAGATAGCTTCATTAATTGTACATAAACACAACTAATGTATTTTATGTATATTTGTACAATAAATCTATTTCTTGAATTATGAAAGGTGAACACATTGGTGAATTGGAAGAACTGGTACTGCTTACGGTAGGTGCTCTGGGTGAGTCAGCATATGCTGTAACGATCTTGAATGAGATCAGGAAGAACACCAGCAGAAGTCCTGATGTAACGGCAATTCACTCTGTACTAAGAAGGCTTGAGAAAAAAGGAATGGTAAAATCCGAAATGGGAGGAGCGACCAATGAAAGAGGAGGGAGGAGGAAACGTTTTTTTACCTTGACCAACAGTGGTATCGCCATCCTTGATAATATCATGGCTTTCAAAATGGAGCTATATCAGAAAATTCCAAAATTGAATTTCATTACTCAATGAACAACAACAGACCACCGGCATGGGCAGATAGGTTCCTGGAATGGTACTGTGCACCTGAACTACTGGAAGATTTACAGGGTGATCTCTATGAAATTTTCGAGTACCAGTGCAGAGAGGGACATGTAAAAAAAGCCAGGTGGTTGTATATCTGGCTGGTGTTTCGATCATTCAGACTATCGGCTTTGTCAAAAAAACGAATACCAAAAACTCAAATCATGGACATATTACTCAATAATTTCAAAATCGCATTTCGTGTCTTGTGGCACCAGCGAGTCAATAGTATTTTAAATTTAGTGGGCCTGGCCATTGGTGTAACCTGTTTCTTGCTGATGGGAACCTATGCCAGGCAGGAGCTGAGTTATGATCAATTCCATGCTAAAAAAGACAGGATATACCGGGTCTGGCTGAAGGAAGACTATGGGAATGATAAAGTATTTTTCAATTCAGTGACCCCATGGATATTTGAAACAACCCTCGAAGATAACTTTCCAGAGGTTCAGCATGCCGTCCAGGTCAATCAGGGTCAGTTCCTGGTAGGGCGAGGTGAAAACCGATTAAATGAACCAGTTTATATAGTCAGCCCTGAAATTTTCGAGGTATTTGATTTTGAACTCATGGAAGGAAACCTTCAACAGCCACTTGGCAGGTTAACAGATATTGTCATTTCAGAGTCCTATGCGGAAAAATATTTTGGAGACAATGATCCATTGGGTGAAACCATCACGATTGAGATCCGGGGTGAGATGAAAGACTTTGTGGTTTCTGCGGTCATGAAAGATATCAAAAAGGAATCAAGTATTCGATTTGATATGGCGATATCTAATGAAAACAACCAATGGATCATAAGTGAACGATTAAGAAATGCATGGTTCAATGTGACTCCAGAAACATACATTATACTCAAAGAAAACACATACATATCCTCTGTGGAAGCCAAGACTCAGGATGTTGTAATGCAATTTCTTTCGGAGGAGGTCGATAGGGGTCAGTATAATATTGGATTTCAGCCCTTGACTGCCATACACCTTGACACGACTATACCTCCTGGAATTGCCCCAGTCGGCAATCCTGATTACGTTTATATTTTAGGTATCATCGGTTTGTTGGTATTGGTGATTGCAGGTGTTAATTATACCACCCTGTCCATTGGACAATCCATTCAGCGTGGAAAAGAGGTGGGCATCAGAAAAGTACTGGGCGCGTGGAGGAGAAGCCTGATCGGTCTGTACCTGACAGAAAGTGTTATTGTGGCCTTTCTGGCAATGATATTGGGAGTAGTCTTATCTTATTTCCTTTTCCCAGTATTTAATGAGCTTACCGGCGCTGATGTGATTTTCACATTTGAATGGTGGCACCTCGCTTTATATTCCGGATTGGCATTGCTGATTGGTTTCTTTGCAGGCATTTATCCGGCAATGATCCTTTCGGGCTACCGCATTACTAATATTTTAAAGGGGACAACATTAGGAAAAGGCAAACATGTAACAAGAAGGGGAGTGGTTGTCTTTCAGTTTTTGGTAACCGCAATTTTACTCACCAGTACACTTATTATGAGGTCCCAGTTCCAGTACATGCAATCCAAAGACCTTGGCTTTGATTACGAGGCGACTGTAAGTGTAAACTTGTTTCCTGACCCACAAACAAGGGGGTTTCTTGACAGAATCAACAGCACCTTCAAAAAGGGAGAGATTTTGAGGTCGAAACTAAACCAGTATCCGGAGATATCAGCTATTGGAATGGGCTCACACGTATTTGGGACTAATGGATGGGCACAATTTGCTTATACAGATCACGAAGGTACTTTCAGACAATTCCGTATGCTGATCGTTGACCCATGGTATTTCGATACTTTCAACATTCGAATGAAAGAGGGTAGGAAATTTGAACCAGATAACACAGCGGATCAAAATCAATCGATCATCCTAAATGAAACGGCGGTTAAATATTTCGGATTGCAGGAAAATACCTTGCAGCAAAAGCTACCCGGCAATGATTTTGGAGATCATAGAATAATTGGGGTTACAGAAGACTTTAATTTTTCCTCATTACACAATCAAATAGAACCTTTAGTCATTGCACAAAACCCAATGCCGGTTGCAAAAGGTATATCAGACACCAATTTTGGAGATTCGCCAATTCCAAAACTCACTTTTAAATATTCCGGTAGTCAGTTAATTAATGTGCGAAATCTGCTGACAGAAGCATGGGACGCCACTTTTCCAAATGAAGAATTGAACTTTAGCTTCATTGACGAACGAATGAAACTCCTGTATGAGAATGAGGCAAGGATGAATAAATTGGTGATTGTTGCTACCATACTTGCCGTTGCAATCTCTTCCATCGGCTTGTTTGGCTTGTCCTTAATAGTTATCAACAGCCGTACCAAGGAGATTGGCATCAGGAAAGTAATGGGGGCTGGAACCGGAGCTATCTTCAAACTGCTGTCAACAAATTTTATTGTTCAGATGGCACTGGGAGTAGTAATTTCAATTCCTATTACCTGGTGGCAAATGAATATGTGGTTATCTGACTTTGCTTACCGGGTGGAGATAGGAATGGTTGAATTTGTGATCAGCGCAGTTTTGGCCTTATGTATTGCTTTGCTTGTGGTGGCCCTTCACACCAGCCGACTCACCAGGATAAATCCTGTAGAATCTTTAAGAACAGAATAAATGGCAGCTGGTCACCAGCGAAAGATATTGGTGACCAGCATATCTTTTTTTAACTGAAAGTTAGAGTATAAGCAGGAAGAGAGGCAGCATGATCGCTGCGTATACACCAGCCATTTTCCAATAATAATTTGAAATATAAATGCCGGATAGGACGAGCAATTCATTGGGATATAAAATTTCAACCGCTCCCGATCCCTGCCAGCCAGTGGACTTCAGTTTTGTACCTTCTTTGCCAGAGACTTGCCATTTTTTTTCCAGGATATTAGAGAATTTCCATTGTGCGGTAAGCCCGTCATAATCAATGGTAGCATTGGGCAACCACCAACCGAATTTGATGTGGCCAACCCGCTCTCCTTTTGAAAGGTCAATGATCTTGGTGTGATGACCCCACCAGTTCATTTTAAAGGCATATTGTTTCTCGTTCAAATAGCCTACTGCTGAATTTGTGAATTCATTGTCTTTCAACTGGCCTACTTTTATACCATTGCTAATGAGCTCAATGGTACACCTGAACAGCTTCTTACTCCATTTAATCTGTTTCATTGATCTTGGTTTTTAAGTTTTCTCACCAATTGTCCAATATGTTTAAGGTTTCTCTTATACAGCCAGAGGATTCCCATCCAGACTAAGGGCAACACAATAGCGGCGGCAATGATGCTTTCTCCAAACTCAGTGAGATGATAAAGAAGACTTTTATTGAGAAACAGCACCGAGAAAAGCGGAATGATGAATAATGGCATGATCACATATAGATAAATGGACACCTTTTTGTATAATCGTAAAATCCGCTTGAATTCGCTGAATTTGGCAATGATCGATTCATTGGTGTCATTGATGATGTCGATGGCTTTTCCCTTGGCAAACAGAAAGAGGCCTAAAACAGCAGCAATAAGGAATATAACCACAGAACCAGTCCCCGCCATAAGATCAAGCCAGTTGTTTAAACGATGGAAATTCATCAACAGGTAAACTGATGCCACCAGCGTGATCACGGCTCCAGCAGCTTCTGCATAAATGATCCTGTGCAATCCTGATACTGATTTTTTCTTTATGATCTTCAGAATTTCAGCTTCATCAAGTCCTGGTCCTGCTTTCATTCCGTCGTTAAGGTCCCTCCAGGTAGATTTCATTTCATCAAGGTCCATCATACTGTATGTTTAGAGGTTGTCATTTGTTTTTTCAGCTTTTTCTTGATCCGGTTCAACCTCGTTCCTACATTGGAAATGGTTAACCCGGTGATTTCAGCAATCTCTTCATATGATTTCTCTTCCAGGATTAGGAGAACAACTCCTTTATCCATTTCATTGAGTGCTTCGATGCTGCGATACAATTCCTTTATTTTTTCTTCCTGCTCTATGTCGGGTGAGTGGGAGTGATTAAGTATGACCTGATCAATGGGTACCTTCGTTCCTGATTTTTTTTCTTTTCTTAACCTGGTAATTGCAGTGTTTAGAGCAACCCGATATAGCCAGGTACTCAATTTAGATTCTTCACGAAATGAACCATAAGCACGCCACAATTGGATTACAATGTCCTGATACAGGTCTTTTTGATCATCTGCGGAATCAGCGTAAATCGTTGTAATTTTGAAAATTATCTTTTCATTCTCTTTGATTATTTGCACGAATTGGGCCTCATCTGCCATAGAAGAAAAATCACTGTTTTAAACAGTTGGTCGGAAAACGCTGGAAATACTTACATCATTTCAGAAAAAAATTACTGAAGCTCTTCCTGAAGTTCTTTTAAAAGGTATTTCGATGATATATCAAGGTCAGAAAGGCGGGAGATGTTTTTTTTCAGTGTTGAGTAATAAATGTATGTGGTAATCTTAAATGCTTTCCACTCTTCCGAATCTTTTTTATCCAACCAGGAGTATTCGTTTTTTTGAATGGGGAGATTGTGATTCAATTTTCGTTTGATGAGCCAATAATCTGCCATATCCTTCGAATCCATGTATTTTTTCACACGCTCTGTGCCATTATCGAAGTAATCGTTCATTCGGGAAAGGAAGGTATAGTAACCCAGTATTTTTTCCCTGAGTGCTTTATTGGAAGTGCTGTAAAGCCTTCCTGTATTGACCATCTCATCATATGTGGAGGTGTGGGGGTTGAGGGAGTAAAAATGTAAAAGACTAAGATCGATCAGTTTGATCTTATCCTGACGAGAATGGGCATTATCGAGCGAGTTTAATACACTATCACAAATGGTTAGCCTATAGGTGGTCATGCTATCCAGAAAATTGAACCTTCCCAGATCAGCTTCTATATCTGATTTGATTCTGTTGAGGTAAAGCATTTCACTTTCCCTCAGTTTGCGATCATTGTTCCAGTTGTTGATTTGAACGGCAATTACTATACCGGTAACAATCAATAGCAATTCACCCAATACATATAACACGTATTTTCTAACCCGGCCATCTGAAAGACTGTTTGACCTTAGTTTTTTAAAGAATCTTAACATAATGGTTCAAATGGTAGCAGCTAAAGATAATGATTACTCCTTAATCACCTGATGCACTTAGCTTTCTTTTTTTAACCGGTAAATATCGGCAATAAGTTGGTCAATGGAAGCTTGATTGAGGCCATTGTAAATTCCTCGGACATGTTGATTTTTATCAATGAGTAAAAAGTTTTCGGTATGCAGAAAATCCTCCGGGCTCTTTTCCAATCCCAGGTCTTCTTCGGCAAAATAATAGTTCCTTCCCAGGTCGTAGATTTCTTCCCGATCGCCTGTTGCAAGATGCCACTTACCAGAAACTATCCCTTTGGATTGGGCGTATGCTTTGAGCACTGATATGCTGTCATAGTTGGGGGTTACACTATGAGACAACAATAACACCTCGGGATCATTCATAAATGCTTCCTGGATAAGGCTCATATTTTTAGTCATGGTGGGGCATATCCCAGGACATGAAGCAAAGAAAAAATCAGCCACATAAATTTTATCCCGAAAAGTCTCCAGGTTGATAGAAGCACCCTCCTGATTGATTAAATTAAATGGTCGTACTTTGTGAAAAGTATTTGGGACTGCCCTGGAGGAAGGAAACCATTGAGGAGTAAAGAAGGCGTCACTGTAATATGGCAATGGTTGATCATTTTTAGTCTGGTCCCCACATGCTAATAGCAGTATGCCCGATATTAAGATCATCAGTTTTTTCATTTGGATTGTAATGTTTCGTCTGATAATTGAAAACAAAGATTGGCTCTTTTGAGTCCATAAATTCTTCCTTCTCTGGCCTCATAATTGGTATATAATTTACCATTTTCCCGCCAGGCTTTTTGCAGTCCATGTTCTTTACCATTTTTCATTTGCATTACCTTAAAAATGGTTCCGGATTTGTACCACTGCTTTTGTGTGCCATGAAGCCTGCCGTCTTTGTAGAATATTTGTTTTCTGAGGTTCCCATTGGACCACCAACTGCTGACCTGCCCATCCAGTTTGTTATTCAGATATGTGCCTTCATAACTTTTGACTCCATTGGCATACCAGCGGATTATTTTTCCATTGCGCTTTCCGTTGAGGTAATGGATGACCTCTCGCGGTGTACCATCGGGATATTGATCCATGCTTTTTCCAGAAAAAGGCTTATCCAGGAATTTCACTATACCCAACTCTGAGGCTGGTTGGAGTTTCTCTTTTGGCACCTCCTGATTGATAGAAGGTGCGGGATCAGAATAGCACGACGCTATAAAGATCCCTATGAATATCATCTTAATTGATTGCATTGGGTGTACCCTGGTAATCTCCTGGAAACAATATGTAATATTGATTGAGGTATAGCTCATTCTCAATGTGGTAGTGATACACCTCAGTAGTGCTGTGAGTAGTAGTAGAGGTATGCCCACCAGATTCATCCAGGTCATTCGGATAACTGCCAGTGGAGGCGCATTTTCTGCCGTACAGGAAGAATCCATCCGAAATAATCCCGATCAATTCATCATCATCTTTGGACCAGGCAGTGGGCTCAAGGTGATAATGGTAGCTTTGAGGGCCGGTATGCGCGCCAGTATAATCCAATGATACAGCTGCATTATCTAATGGTACATTTGGGCCTTCCTGATCATTGTAAATGACAGATCCACTGACAGCTATTCCTATAGCACCGAGTCCGGTTGCACTTGAGGTGGTTGCTTTCTCTGGCTGAGCAGGTACTGTCAGGGTGTAAGATCCATTAAAATCATCAATATATCCTGGTGCCATTGATTGCTCGTTAGTGACGGTTGGCGGTGTGTATAAGGAATGATTAGGTGACCAGTAGGGTGAAGTGTGATTCGGTAACCCATTCGTTTCAATGATCACCTCATCACCTTCCAAAATCACAGTGACGTTTTCCGAATCAAATTCATCGAATGCTGAAGATAATGTTCCCGGCTCACCCTGGTTTTCAGTATCAGTGGACGTTTCGTCATCTCCACAGGACCACAGGACTAGGCTTGCCCCTAAAGCAAGAAAAATGTGTTTTACAGTCATATCAAATAATGTTTATGATAATGACCAGCAAGAAGCAAATTCACCCCCCAGGCAGCATGGAGTTAATGCAATTGTAATTGATAGAGGACGCATTTTCTTAAACGTTTGTCGTCCTTCAATGCGGGGTGGTCAAACGTTTTGACTTCATGCATTCCTATTTTTTTCATGACGGCAACAGAACTGGTATTGATTACTGGAGCCACAGCCACAATTTCATCAAGATTGGTGGTCTCCCGTGCAAATTGCACGCAGCGCATTGCACCCTCGGTAGCATATCCATTTCCCCAAAATTTTTTGGCTAGCCTCCAACCTATGTCAACACAAGGAGTGAAATCAGCCTCGTAAGTTTGGCTTTGCAGGCCAATGAAGCCGATGAATTCCTGAGTAGGTAATAATTCAACTGCGAAATAGCAAAAACCAAATTGTTGCTGGCTGGTGATCATTCGTTGGATGAAATTTCGGGTCTCGCCTTCAGTAGGGCATTTAGGGAAGAACTGCATGACCTCAGGGTTCTGGTTAATGGCAATCATGTCGGGTAGATCCCTCAGTTTCCATTCACGAAATCCAAGTCTTTTTGAAGTAAAAAGATAGGTAGAAGGCTGCATTGTGTGAAGATATTAGATCATTTCTATTAGAAAATAAAAGGTCTGTTTCTTATAGCGAAACAGACCTTTTGTAATTTAGGTAAGCAGAATTAACTACTCCTTAGGATTAGGGCCGTATTCATTTTCACCTGGCTGGCTATCGGTAAGCATCAAAACCAGGAACCAAATCCCTCCAATAACTGGAACGAAAGATATAAAGAACCATCCTCCACCTTTACCAATATCGTGTAGTCGTCTCACAGCTACGGCAATGGAAGGAACGATGATAGCTAATACATATAGACCGTAAATGATTCCGGGAGCTTCAAATAGTGCATAGTCGATAGCTGCTGCGATGGAAGCGAAAATAATGTTGAACAGAACAAACATCCAGTACTCTTTTCTTCGAGCCCGGCCACTGAATGTTGCATAATTTTTCATTACATGGATATACCAGTTCATAGTTTTGTAAATAGTTAGATTAGGATTCCTACTCGTATGGCTTTTCGGTTACGCCCCGTTTGTTTTGCGTGGTATCTAGACTCCACGTGTGGAATAAGAGTTCCTGCCACCAAGCTGGTAGCATGATTTTTTGAATTGCTAATTGGATTAGTGGACATTGGAAACAATTAAACTGCTCTTAAATTAAACATTGCATTTTTAAATTCCTAGCCTAAATTGCCCTGATAATCAGGCTAAAATCTAATCATCACTTATGAAAGCTGTTGTTTGTAAGACATATGGACCTTCGGAGAGTCTGGGGTATGGTGAGTTTCCAAAGCCAACAATTAAGAGTAACGAGGTACTTATTCAGGTAGAAGCATGTGGTATTAATTTCCCCGATACATTGATTATACAGGGGAAATATCAATTCAGACCAGACCCACCTTTTGTGCCTGGAGGGGAAGTATGCGGTACAGTAACAGCATGTGGTGATGCAGTTGACTCAATTAAAAAAGGAGATCGGGTGATGGCTAAGCTAACCTGGGGAGGACTGGCAGAATATGCAGCATGTGATCAGAAGAGTGTCTACAAAATACCTGATAACATGGAGCGATTGGATGCAGCGGCTTTGTTGATGACTTATGCTACAAGCTACCATGCATTGGTAGATAGAGCAGAGGCGAAGAATGGTGAAGTTGCATTGGTTTTGGGTGCTGCCGGAGGTATTGGAATTGCAACGATCCAAATTGCCAAGGCACTTGGTATGAAGGTCATTGCAGCAGCGTCATCGCAGGAAAAGCTGGATATCTGCATTGCACAGGGTGCTGATCATCCCATTAACTATCTTGAAGCAGATCTTAAATCTGAGGTAAAAAGACTGACTAAAGGTGCGGGTGTTGACGTAATAATGGATCCGGTAGGCGGTCAGTTTTCTGAACCTGCTTTCAGGGCTATTGCGAGATATGGCAGACATTTGGTAGTTGGTTTTACTGATGGCGAAATCTCTAAAATCCCACTGAATCTGCCACTATTGAAATCGGCCTCCATGGTGGGTGTTTTCTGGAGTAGTTTCTGTCAGAATGAACCAGATAAAAACCGCGAAAATGTGGATCAGCTGCTGAAGTGGTATGCTTCGGGTAAAATTAAGCCCCTCATCTCCAAAACCTATTCATTGGAAGAGGGAGCAAAGGCCATCTCAGTTCTGGAAAAAAGGCAGGCAGCAGGTAAGGTGGTTGTTAGTATTGCATAAAACGGTCTTAACATTCCCATAACATTTACTGGTCCTGAAACCTCATTAAACGCCATTATCAGCTGATAGTCAATCTTATAAGTCCAATTATACTGGATTGTTTACATTATGGTAATAGCCAAATTATCTTCTGTAATCTCAATAAATTTTAAATTTACATCCCGTATAACCAAACAAAAATCTACCCAATGAAAACTTATTGTCTTGCGCTTCTGATGGCGCTTGGGATTAGTGTGTCATATGCGCAGATCCCGCCTGGATATTACGATCCGGCACAAGGTCTTACGGGAGACCAGCTGAAAGCAGCACTTCACAATATTATCGATGGTCATGTAGAATTTCCTTATTCCAGTTCAAGCACTGATACCTGGGATATCCTGAAAGAAACCGACAGAGATCCTAATAATCCTAACAATGTTATCGGACTCTACAGCCGTTTTTCCATGAATGCTGCTGCAGAGTATGATGGCGGAGCTGGTTGGTCGCGGGAGCATGTATGGGCCAAGTCCAGAGGGGATTTCGGCACATCACTGGGAGCAGGAACTGACCTCCATCACATCAGAGCTGAAGACGTCTCAACAAATTCCGCAAGAAATAACAGGAACTTTGATGAGTGCAATGAACAGTATATTGATAATGGCGGTAACTACTCTGGTGCTACCCCGGCATTTACCAGTAGCACTGACTGGGTATGGGAGCCACCAGCAGAAGTTAAAGGAGATGTCGCAAGAATGTTGTTTTACATGGTGGTACGGTACGAAGGTACCAACGGAGAACCAGACCTTGAACTTCAGGAAACTTATCTAAGCAACACCAGCAAGGAGCCTTTTCACGCTAAGCTATCAACATTGATTCAATGGCATTTGGCAGATCCTGTGGATGATGCAGAGCGAACAAGAAATGATATTATTTACAGCTACCAACAAAACAGAAATCCGTTCATAGATCACCCTGAGTATGTTTGTGAACTATATCCGGCGGAGTGTGGTGGTACTCCTGGCAATCAGGCACCAGTATTTACATCTTCTCCCGTAACCAGTGGGCAAGAAGGATCATTGTATACTTACAACATCACAACAACTGATAGCGATGGAGATCCTATGATCATTTCAGGGTCTGCAGTACCAGCATGGCTGAGTCTGACAGATCATGGCAATGGTACTGCAACGCTGACTGGTACTCCAGCATCAGGTGATGTAGGTATCAACGCGGTTACCATTTCGGTTACAGATGGTGTCGTCAGCTCACCAACAACTCAATCATTTAATATCAATGTTTCACCAATTGGAGGTGGAGGAGGAGCAACCGAGCTTTTTTTCTCTGAATATATTGAGGGTAGTTCCTACAATAAAGGATTGGAGATTGCCAATTTCACGGGATCTGCTGTAAACCTTACCGGATATTCTATTTTCAAACAAACCAATGGAGCTGGTTCATGGGGTTCTGAGTTGGCATTGTCCGGTACTATTGCCGATGGTGATGTATATGTGGTAGTTAATTCTTCCGCAAGTGCTACCATGCAGGCCCAGGCGGATCTGATAACTGGATCGGGAGCAACTACCTTCAATGGAAATGATCCGGTAGCGCTATTCAAAGACGGAGTTTTAATTGATGTTATTGGTACGTTCAATAATACCAGCAACTACGCACAAAATGTAACCCTGGTTAGAGATCCGAACTTTTCCGGTAACACTACTTATACCACTGCTGAGTGGATCACTTATGCTCAGGATGAATTTGGTTTTCTGGGTGCTCACACATTTAATGGAGGACCTGTGAATCAGGATCCCGCATTTACATCTTCGCCTGTGCTAGATGGTGAGGAGGATGTGTTGTATACTTACAATGTTACCGCATCAGATCCTGATGGAAATGCCCTGACCTTTGGAAGTACTACTTTGCCAAACTGGTTGTCACTTACAGACCATGGAAATGGCACAGCCACCTTGTCTGGAACTCCGGGAAATAGTAATGTAGGTGCCAATACAGTTACCCTGACCGTTACTGATGGGATTATTAGCAACCCTATAGAGCAATCATTTACGATCAATGTTACAGCGGCCCCAGTTACCGGGCCTACTTTGTTTTTCTCAGAATACATCGAAGGTTCCTCAAACAACAAGGGGCTTGAAATTGCCAATACAACGGGAGCGACTGTTAGCTTAACAGGATACTCGATTTTTAAACAGACCAACGGGTCCGGAAGCTGGGGAAGTGAGTTAGTACTTTCCGGGAGTGTAGCCGATGGAGATGTATTTGTTGTGGTAAACAGCTCAGCAAATGCTACCATGCAGGCCCAGGCAGATCTGATTACTTCATCACAGGCATTAACATTTAATGGCAATGATCCTGTCGCCTTGTTTAAGGACGGTGTATTAGTTGATGTAATCGGTAATTTTAATGACGCCAGTAACTATGCACAGGATGTGACAATGGTTAGGAATCAGGGTGTTGGAGCAAATACAACCTACCTGGCATCTGAATGGACTGTTTACCCAACGGATGAGTTCTCGTATCTTGGAAGTCATGGAGTTGCTCCTAATCAGGCACCTTCTTTTACTTCAACTCCTGTAACGGAAGCAACTGAAGGTACGGCATACAGTTATGCCATTACTGCGAGCGACCCTGACGGAAACAATTTATCGTTTGCAGCAACTGTTCTGCCATCATGGTTGACATTGTTGGATAATGGAAACGGCACAGCTACATTGTCGGGCACTCCTGGTGCTGCAGATGTTGGAAGTCACTCTGTAACCATCACTGTGACAGATGGCATTGTAACTACCCCTGTGGAGCAATCATTCTCGGTGAATGTCACTGCGGCTGCTTCCAGTGCAGTGCTTTCTGTTGACTACTTTGAATCAGGCTGGGATGGCTGGAGTGATGGTGGGAGCGATTGCGCCAGATATTCAGGCTCCAGGTCCTGGGAAGGTAGTTATTCTATTAGACTAAGAGATAATTCCGGAACCAGCTCCGCAATGACTTCATCAACCTATGACCTGTCAGCCTGGGATAGGGTAGAAGTTATGTTCTACTTTTATGCGTATAGTATGGAATCTAATGAAGATTTTTGGTTAAGGTATTTTGATGGTTCATCATGGCAAACTGTTGCCACCTATGCCAGAGGGGCTGATTTTGACAACAATGCGTTCTATGTTGCCACCGTGGAGATCAATAGTACAAACTACAACATGGCATCAAATGCGCAATTCAGGTTCCAGTGTGATGCCAGTGGCAATGCTGATCATATATACATCGATGAAGTTACCATTACAGGATTCAATGGCACTTCCGCACGTACTGAAGGCAACAGTGTTGAATGGGTGAAAGATTTTAGCAGTGATGAAAGTGCTGTTAACCCTGAAGGATCAGAAGTAATGATTTATCCTGTTCCTGCGAAATCAGAATTTTATATAAATTACAACAATCTTCAGGATGACGTTCAGCTTACTGTTTATACCATGGAAGGTAAAATAGTACTCAATCAGGAGTTGAATCTGGATGTTAGTAATCGGATAGATATTTCAGCGTTGAATCCTGGAATGTACCTCTATCAGTTGATGGATGGAGAAACACTTTTGAGTGGAAAGATCATTAAAGAATAATTAATCACCTATTTAGCCTAATAAAGAAGATGTCATGACGGCATCTTCTTTTTTTATTCTATCACTGAAGCCTAGAACACCAGACGACTAGAACTTCACAATGGTGTATTTACGGCTATCAGTGTAATAACTTCCATGGTAATAGCGCCCATTCAGTTGAAAGACAGTTTCCAGGACCTCAAAGCCATTTAGATTTTGCGATATATAAACATCAATATGATCGAAGGGCTCGTAATTAATCTTTCCTTCGGTGTGGTCAAAATTGTATTTATTGAATAAACCACGGGCCATTACTTTTTTGGAAAGTTCATATTCCTGAAAAGCAAGGTAGGTGGGCGAGGTAGTGTCTTCTATGTCTTCCATTCCAATAGTGACCAGAATATGTTCAGAAAGGTCCTTAATTGGTCTGTTGGCAGCTCCAAAACTTACCACCCAATTGTCTTTATCGTGATTGTTTACGGCAATACCCAGGTTTTGACCTTCAATCAATTTCAGAAACCTTCTGGGTGTTTTGGTACTTCCCATTAATGGTAACCCATCATAATGTACCGGTTCGTTGATGAGGTCAAATTTGTCATTCTTCCCCCTGATATGTTCAGCTACCATATCGCCTGTTTCCAATTCATGCACCACGATAGACATCATATCTCCTCCTGTAATGAAATTAAACAATACATCATCAATGATGGCGGAGTTGGAGGTATATGAATAGCTTTTGGCCAGGACATAGGATGGTGCAAATACCTGATAGCTTGTTTTCAGACGGCTATTTAATTCCATTTCAAGAATGGTGGTTCTGCCGATTACATGATCAAAGGAAAGTCTCACCATTTGGTCGTTGTAATAAATCTTGAAGAAACTTGCGGTTGAAGCTGTGCTTATCGGGTCCTTCAATGAGATTCTTGATAATCGGTGGTTGCCCTTCATGATGTATTCATTGATTTCATCAAACAACCTTGGATTGGTACTATCAAATGAAACATCACTAAAATCATAAGTGGTTTTACGAATTTTAAGGGTTTTATTGATGCGGTAAATATTCACTTCTGAGCTATAGATCGGGACCGCAACAATGTAATAGTAGCCATTTGCAGAAAATGAATGCAGATATTTTTCTTTGTTTAATGTGAGATTAAAATCATTGCTAAAGATTTCACCCTCTTCGGCATTGATACGGAAACAGGAGAAGTTTACTTTTTTCCTATCGGAGAAGAATGCGTAGTAATTATCATCACCTCCATATAGTCCCCCATCCATCTTAGTTAACCTTTTCTCTTCTGGTAATTCGGTTTCTATAAAATTCAATTCCCGCATTTGGTCATCGAGGTAAATGGCCGAGAGGTTTAGTGGGGTTGAAAGGAACAATAATAATTTAGAGGAATCCGAATTAAACACCGGAAATACCTTACCATCCTTGCTCAAATCCGGAAAGGTTTCCTTTACGATTAATGCAGATGGCTCAAGATCAATCACAAATTTTTGGTTTTGTGCGACCAAAGTGAACTGTGAGAGTGCAAAGATTATTAAGAGGTATTTATACATGAATTACTAGTTTCTTTTTTCAAATACGACAATTAACATTAATTGTCTCCCCCTTTCTCTGGTGGTTATTCTTTTCACCCGCATTTAAAAACGGGTTTAACTGTAATACATGAGCAAAATATATAATTCCTAAAAAATCTAATGGCTTTTTCAGGAATTATACAATGTTGTTATGCTAATCTGAGCATTGGAACCTCCACAAGCAATAGTTTCGATGCATTGGAAGTTTCAAAATTTAGCTTATCCATGTCCCAGATGCCAACACCATCTCTTTCATTGAGACTAATGCCATTGACATTTACATTTCCTTCAATCACAAAAACATAAACACCATTTCCAGCTAATCTGGGTTGATAGTCTGGTATACTACCACTGAAGTGTCCGAGCGAAAACCAGGAATCCTGATTGATCCACAACGCCTGATCATCATCCGGAGCAACCACTGTTTTCCAATGACCATTTGACTGCTGATCAAATGATTTCTGGTCGTACCTTGGTTTTATGTCCATATGCTTGGGGACTACCCAAAGTTGTAAAAAGTTGACATCCTCTGTTTGACTATGATTATATTCTGAATGACTTAATCCGGTACCAGCTGACATGATTTGTACATCACCAGTTTTGATAACTTCAGTTTTTCCTGTACTGTCTTTATGCTCCAGGTCACCTTTTAATGGAATTGAGATAATCTCCATGTTACTGTGTGGATGTGTTCCAAATCCCTGCCCTCCTTTCACTATATCATCATTGAGAACTCTCAGCGCTCCAAAATGCACCCTTTCCGGATCATAATACCGCCCAAAACTAAATGTGTGGCGACTGTGTAGCCAGCCAAAAAATGCAGTACCCCTGGTATCTGCACGATGGATTATTGATTTCATTATACTTCCTTTCCAATTATTTAACAATTATATGTACGTACATGAAAATGAAATGTTTTATGAATGGATTACTCAGAATTTTATGCGTGTTTGTACCTTGATCTCAGACTTAGCAGTTCCGTTAATGGATTCATTGCCTAAGCCAATGGAGGAGCGATCGGTATATTCAAATTTCGAATACCTTGCCTGAATCATTAATTTTCTTGTGGGTTTGTACTGCAATAAGAAGTAAGTCCTGATTCCTCTTCCGCTGTATCCCGGGATAGAAAATGAATACAATACATCTCTTTCGTAAGTATATTGTCTGTTTTCAAAGTCATCGGTATCAAATAATGCCAGCCTGGTACTTAACCGGAATTTTCTATAATCCATATTAACATCCTGTACCAGGGCCACTCCACTGGTATTACCACTGTTTTGGTCGAATTCACTCCATTGAATCCTTGATTTTAGTTGAAGACCCCTGACCACAGTATAGTCCATATTAATGATATAATTGTTTTTTGTCACAGCCTCCAGGCGATTAAGGTTTCCTCCTTCGGAGCTGGTTATCTCCGATACTTCCTGTCGTATCTGGGCGTAGATTAAAGTACCCCGTTTTGGGACATAAGATAATCTGGCGAGGTACTCATGGCCTTTCGATGGTGCTTCAGTTCGATATTTTAACCATGGGAAACTAAATCTATCGAAGTATGCGGTTAGAAAGTATTTACGAGAGGGTTTGATCTTAATGCCCCAGTAAACCCCTTTTTCATTGATGTTTCTGCTGCTTTCCCCAAAGGAGTTTCCATAAAAACTATGAAAGTCCCTGTCATAATTGCGCAATACCATGCTAAAGTCTATAATGGGAGACAGGCTGGAAGCAAACCCTGCCACAGCTCCAATTCCACCAGATTTGGATCTAGCTGCTTCCCCAAAAAACACAAAGTTTTGCCAGTTGTAATTGGCACTTATTCCAAGCAGGTAATTTTCCCGTCCCTGAAATTCATATTGATTGTAGTTATTTGGTTTCTTAAAGATCGGTGTGCTATAGTTAGTTAGTAGTCCATTGATCCCAAATTCGAAGTTTCTTCTACTGTAGGTGAGGTTTGCACCTATGTTTTGTTCATTGATGAGATTTTTATTGGTCAGTTCGCTTTGGGTACGGTGAAAGCCGGTTTCCTGGATGGAAGAAATAAATTCGTCAAAATCACTGAAAGTAGAGTCTGTGTTGATGTTCCCGTCTTGGGCCACATTGGAATAAAATGTAGTCAGGGCCAGTGATTTTTCGCTAACTGTTACCGCAGCGCCACGGAAAAAGCCAGATTCCAGTACGGACGAATAAGGTCTTACGCCAACAGAACTTCTTTTCACTGACGCGATGGTTTCGGCTCCCTTACCTGGACTAAATCCTGCTCCAAAAATAAGTCCCTGACCAAATTGTAGCTGATAATCACCTAGTGCCAGGGTTTTTAACTTGCCTTTATCCTGTAGATAAAAATGATAGCTGTAGAAATCAAAGCCATTCTGTTTATTCGAAAAATCAAAGGCTTCCCCAGCGTCCTTTTCAAAGGTAAACCCCAGACTGAAGTCACGAATATGACTTACTCTGAATCTTCCATACCATTTGCTCTGATCACCCAAATAAGGATTGGTTGCTTCTGACGTATAGCCACGTTGTTCTTGTAAAACGGAACTGTATCGGAGTAGCAGGTAATTGTTAGGTTCTGTGGTAATTCTTTTCCAGATTGGGCGATTATCGCTGCTTTTTTCGGCAACTATCACAAATGGAAGCAAATTGCGAATCGTGGTAAGGTCAAACTCCGGAATGGCCTGCAATTCAAAAATTGAAAGTAGTTTACCATTAGTTTCCAGGTATTCAAAGAAATTATTGATCTGGATAGGAGAGAGTATGTACAACGCATTCAGTTCTTCTCTGCTGGTGTGATTCAGGTTGATTGGATTGGAATAAAATAAGAGCAGGGACTCATACAAATCCTCATACCCGATTTCTTCACTCTGGACCTGAAACAATCGCTCAGCAAATTGTTCAAGGTCTATTTCAGGTCTGTTTTGTCCATATACAGGGATCGCGGCGATCGTTAGTAGTATGACGACAATCCTTTTCATTGGGGTAATTTTAATGCCACTGAAAAGTCATGCAGATCATTTAAAATACTATGGTTACTGTAAGCATAGTCCACTGTAAACCGACTTGAGACCCACCCAAAACCAAATGAGCCTTTCACCGGATTAGTTTCTATCCCGGTGCGAATCGCAAGTTTCGGAATGATATAATATTCTAACCCCGCCCGAAATTGAGCTTCATTTTCGACGGATTTTACCGTTTCCACATTAATGGTTAGCTCTCCGGTTGGTGTCAGGGACAGCCCTGCTTTCATGACGAGGGGGACATTATCTTTTTCAGCATTGCTTAGCCTGGCCTGATTAAGATTGAAGGCATAGGCTCCAAATTTTAATATTTCAGTTATTTCTGCTGTTCCACCAAATTCGATAACCAGGGATCTGCTGGTGCCCAGGGATTCAATCTGGTATTGGAAATAGGAGACATTGGCACCCAAACTTACCAGGCCAAATTTGTTGCTAAATCCCAGAGAGATTTTTTGTTGGTTCAGCAAGTCCCCTCCAAATCGGTAAAATCCAATGCCTGCCGTACCAAATTGAAATGGTTTCACTATTCCGGCAGCCAGAACATTGAGTTCCGAAAGACCCATTCTATGACGATAACCGGCAAATACAGTAAAGTCCTCAATTCCTTGTAAAGAACCAATGTTGTTGAAAATACTGTAGGAGTCAGTATTTGCTACGGAACTGTTGGCCATTGCAGCGCTTCTGCCACCAAATTCAAAATGGCCATCCTGTGACCATGACTGGTGAGCGAGTATTAGCGCGAATAGTAGAAATTTCCACGAATAAGACAGCATAATTGCAAACTACATTTTATTTTCAATTTTATCCATTAGAATTGATTATGATTACTTTATGCACGTTGTAAGATATATGAAAGCGATTTTAACTGGTGTTTCTCTTATTCTGGTACTGACATGTCTCGCGCAACAGTCAGACACAACTTTCTATGAAAATGGAAAGGCCCGATCAATCGGGGATTTGTCGGACTCGATGATGGTTGGGGATTGGGTGCATTTTTATCCTGATGGAACGGTCATGGCCAGGGAACATTATGTTGAAAATCAATTGCATGGAACGGTCATGTATTATCATCCCAATGGAAATATCCAGGGAGTAGAAAAATGGGTCAGTGGCATCTTACAGGACAGTGCGAGTTATTTCCACTCCAATGGTAATCTGGAGAAGGCAGGTATTTATCATAGCGGGTTATATGAGGGAGAATGGAAGTTTTATTATCCTACGGGGATTTTAAAGAGGGTAGGGCAATATAAAAATGGGTTACCCAATGGCGTCTGGATTTTCTATAATGAGGAAGGTGAAATGGTACAAAAGGGTACCTATAAAGATTCAAAGGAAGACGGCTTATGGCAGTTTTATAAAGAAGGAAGATTGACCTACGAAGGACACTATCAGTATGGGAGAAGAGTAGGAGAGTGGTTCAAGTACAATAAAAAAGGTGAAAAGAAAGCATACAAGTACTAGATGTCTGCTTTGAAATTTAAAAAGAAGTTTAACTCCCCTTCCGAATTAAATGATGATTCCAGTCTGATGACCATATCATAAGACCCGATGATATCTAGGCCAGCGCCAAATCCATACAGATACGAACGGGTTAATCTGTTGCTGCCATCATAGTTGGGATACCTGTCTGCAAATCCATGATCATAAAACACCTTTCCATATACCGCATAAGGTAGTTTTCTAAACTGTTTCAGCGGTACATATTTACCAAAATCGTAATGGCCTTTGACAATTCGTTTCCGCAAAGAATTCTTATGAATAATGAAATTTGGGGTCTCAATCAGGTCCAGTTCAAATCCTCGGACCAAAACATTGTCAAAGCCCATGGTAAGATAATTTACATAAGATTGATTCTTTTTCGAGCTCAGCATAGTAATGGTGCTGCTTCCCAGGTACCAGCCTTTATTAAGGTCCATGTATTTTTGCAGTCTCATCAGGGAGATCCATTGATCCATTCCAGAATCAAAAAAGCCCAGGCCCAGTTTGTAGACAGCCAGTGAATAAAACTCTCCTTTGAGTGGGTAGCTTCGATAGTCGCGTGTGTCCCTTGCAAAACCATAGCCTAATCTGAAATAGGTTTGCTCTGTTCGTGAGCTGGTAAAATATCGTTCATTGAGCTGATTAATGGTGTCCGCATAGACTGTTTGGTTGAAATCAACGATGAAGCTATGAGAATTGAAAAAACCGTCTCTGTACCTGTAGGTAATGTTTGGACTAAATTTGCGCCTTAAAATTTTGCTGGAATCATAATAAAGTCTGAAGTGATCAATCGTATTGTAGGCAATATTTTTTCTTTCATTGTATTGCAGGCCAATTGAAATGCCGTGGTTTTGTGATTTATCAAGATTAGGAATGATATAAGTGACATCAAAGATTCTTGTAAAGCCAAATCTTGCATTGATACGAAGTTTTTCATTTCTCCCGCCAAAATTGAAATGCTGAATGTTAAACCCATAATGGACCCTGCTCAGATCCCTGTTTCTGTTTACCCACCAGTCGTTAAAGTTCATGTCCACCAGACGAAAGATTGGACTTGGCCAAACATACCAGCGCTCATCAACTTTGATTAAAATATCTACCTCAGTTTCGGAGCTCTCCAGAATCTCAATGTTAACTGTGTTGAACAGGGCAAGGTTGAAAATTTTATTCCTGTCCTGCTTAACAATTAAATCCAGTTCGGATCTCCTTAGAATATCACCTTCTTTGAAATTGAGTTCCCTTCTGATGATCCGATTCTGAGTTTTTTCATTGCCTATGATAAAAATCCCCTTGATTTTTACCTCTTTATCTTCTAAAACCGGGATACTGTCAGTGGAAGTATCTGTTTGTGAAAAGCTGTTAAAATACCCCAACAAAAAAGTCAACACCAATAAACCAATCGTTCTTCCCACGGTAATTTTTACAGTTGTTTGCGAAATTAATAATTAGCAATTTATATCTAATTGCGCTTAGAATATGAATAAGTTTTGTGCTTTTTTAAAATATTGCCAGATTGTAAACTATAATTGTCAGTAACCTGTTAATTCTTCATGATTTTAAAACTCCTCAAGAAGTTATTTATTTTACCGATCCTGTTTTATCAGGGAGCAATTTCTCCATTTTTTCCCAGTGCCTGCAGATACTCTCCTACCTGCTCGGAATATGCCAAGCAGGCAATCATGAAACACGGTATATTTAAAGGATTCTGGCTAGGAATCAAGAGAATATCCAGATGCCATCCCTGGGGTGGAAGCGGCTATGATCCCGTACCCGACTAAGATATTGCTCACTAAGTTCTAAGCTTTATACCAATCAGCAATTATTGACCCTGTGTTGAAATAATACAATTAATGAAAATTGGCAGTTATTACTAATCCGTATGCTGAAAATGTCCATTTCAAGCCATTAGAAGCTGTTTTTGGTATTATTGAACTGACCTGACTAGAAACAATCAAAAACCACGTTAGGTTTTAATGAAAACCTAGTGTGATTTTTGAAAAACCTAACGTGGTTTTTTTAAAATCAGGCGGTACTTTTAGAGCTCTTGGAATAATTCAATTTCAATGATGACAGCAATTGAATCTGCTTAACCTTTTATGTTGTCAACACCGGAGTGGATTAGGTATTTTCCAATGCTTCCAATTCACTCCTGAATCCTGATGAAAGTATGGGAAACCGGCACCAGGTACGTGGATCCACATTGAAATCATCCAGATGAAACGATGGAGCAATTCGCTCTCTTTTCCACTGATTTCTTGACCAAAGCTGAAAGAATTTGGTGATGTGCCTTTTTAGCAACTCGTCGGGTTCCAGGTCCTTTTTACGCAACTCCCTGAATATCTGCACCGGTGATTTCCTGTCGAATATGGCCAACCTTTCTATTTGGACAATTATTGGATAAGGCATCAGATCCTCTTCATCGGTCTGGTGCATCTCCAGTGGCCTCAATTCAGCGGTAGGTTGCAGTTGGTTGACAGGCCCAAGACCTTTGTAACCCAGAGAGTGCTCAGCATATTTCAGCCATTGCAAAATGAAATGTTTACTCACCGCGGCAATCGGCGAGATGCTACCGCTGGTATCTCCATCCATCGTAGCATAACCCACATCCCCCTCACTTCTGTTTGAGGTGGTAAGCAGCAGGGCGTTATTAATATTGGCCAGCATCCAGATAATAGGAGACCTTGCCCGGGCCTGAATGTTTTGTTTGGTAATGTCATCCTGCTCCCAGGTGAGCTGGCGACCAATGGCATTTTCTATTGTCTTTGTATAGCCGTTTACCTGCTCGTCAATGAGCCAATTATGGAATTTCGCACCAATTGAGTTGGCTAACTCCTGCGCTGAATTCAATGTGTCTTCAGAACTATTGATGGTTCCCTGGTAAGCAGTAGTAAGCAACTGATTAACCAGCGATTTTCTCTGATCTTCCAGGGGTTGTTCCGGAGCAAACTCCAACGGCACACCCGATTTTTTCACAAATCCCTCAACACCTAACTCATCAGTTCCCAGCTTGACCATTTCTGCGACCAATACCGCAATGGAGGAACTATCAGCGCCCCCACTCAGGCTGAGCACAAATCCTTTACTTCGGCTTTTTCTAAGGTAGTCAAACAATGCCAGCGGGGCAGCAATAGAAAACTCTTTGATCGGGTCATAAATCTTTTCACTGACCTTCACTTCAGATTCCTTTGACCTTTTCTTAAAATCCACTTCCAGGCACAATAAATTATAATCTTTGAAGGAAAGTCGCCGGTTTTTACCGATTAATCGACCTTTTTGGGCAATCAAGACATCTCCATCGTAGATCATTCTGCCAGCTTCATTACCCAATAGATTGGTATAGAGGTATACACATCGGAATTTTTTGGAGCTTTCCACGACCAGATGCTCTCTGAACTCCGCTTTATGAAAGGCAAAATGACTGGCGCTTGGGTTAAGGATCAGTTGAGTTCCTCTTTCATAGAGTCGGCAGGCCGGTCTGTCATCATGCCAGGCATCTTCGCAAATTTCAAATCCCACCTTGATGCCTTTCAGTGTCATGCTGATATCGCCAATTGGATAATATTCTCTGGCTATTTCTATTTGTTCGATGACTTCAGATGGCCAGGAAGCAAACCACCTTGGTTCGTAGTGTACGCCCTCATTGGCCAGGTGGTGTTTGGCATAAAACCCTTCAATTTCACCATCATATATGATGCAGGTAGTGTTATACACCTGGTTGGCAAATCTTACGGGTAATCCTACTGTAACTATAATATCTTTTGAGGCCTCCTGAATCCTTGAAAGCTGTTTTAGTGCAGCTTGAGGAAGCCATTCACTGAGGAACATATCTTCGCAACCGTATCCTGTTATGCATAATTCAGGTAAGCAAAGGATATCTACCTTCTGCTGTTTTGCTTCATTGATTGCATTGATGATATTGTTCACATTGTGGTCCCAGTCAAATGGTATTTGATTGAGGCAAGCACCACCCAGTTTTAGCCTTTTCATGCCTTGCAATTATAATATTTTTAAGATCTCACATGATTTTTGAGCAGCATCCTGTTCTGCTTTCTTCTTACTCAAACCATGCCCGACACCAATTGGTTGATCATCTATAGAAATTTGTGCAGTAAATTGTTTGTACCTGTTTTCACCACTGATATCGATGATCTCAAATTTGATCTCTTTGTTTTCTTTCTGGGCCCATTCGATGATCATGCTTTTAAAATTGGTGTTGTTTTCGATGATATCCTCGATATCATAATGATTACCGATTAGTTTGTCCAGGATGAACCTGCGACACCTTTTAAAGCCCAGGTCCAGGTAAACCGCCCCAATCAGGGCTTCCAGGCTATCGCCGTATAGTGATTTGTGTGAAAGGTTGGTTCTGGCAGCTTTGTTGAATTCTACCAGCTTGCGAAGGCCGATCTTTTTTGCCAGTTCGTTGAGTACTTCCCTGTTGACAATCCTCGAGCGGATTTCGGTAAGGAAACCTTCCTCTTTGTATGGGAATCTGGCGAACAGATACTCAGCAACTATGGCACCAAGGATGGCATCTCCCAGGTATTCCAGGCGCTCGTTGGATTCCTTGAAGCCATTTTCTGTGGTTTCTGCGACTGAGCTGTGTCGCATAGCCAGTTTGTATAACTGAAGATTAACAGGAGCTATGCCAATGATATTTTTATAAGCCGTGGCTAGCTCCCTATCCTTTTGATCGTATGATAATGATTTAATTAGCCGTTTTGCGGATCTAAAAATCACTCATTAAGACAATTTGCGGAAAATAACAGAAGTATTGTGTCCACCAAAACCAAAGGTATTACTGATGGCAGCATTAACTTCTCGCTCTTGAGCTTTATTGAAAGTCAGATTTAATCTGCTGTCAATTTCCGGGTCATCTGTGAAGTGATTAATAGTAGGAGGAATTACTCCTTTATTAATAGCAAAAATAGTAGCTATTGCTTCAATGGCTCCAGCGGCTCCCAACAAGTGACCAGTCATGGACTTAGTAGCACTAATGTTCATGTTGTAAGCATGATCGCCGAAAACATGTTGAATAGCTTTCAGTTCCCCGGTATCACCCAATGGAGTGGACGTACCATGTGTATTCACATAGTCAATTTCTTCAGGAGCCATATTGGCATCTTCTAATGCACTTTTCATTACTGCAATGATTCCCAATCCTTCCGGGTGAGGGGCAGTAATATGATAGGCATCAGCAGACATTCCACCACCTACGATTTCACAGTAGATTTTGGCTCCTCTTGCTTTTGCGTGCTCGTATTCTTCCAGAACCAATGCACCTGCACCTTCACCAAGGGACAAATCCATCACGGTCTTTGTCATAAGGTCTTGAGGCTGTTTCCGGAGAATCATTTCTTTCAGAAAGTGCTTTCATGGCATTGAAACCAGCAACTCCTGCCTGTACGACAGCAGCTTCTGATCCACCAGTAAGCATGATATCTGCTTTACCCAATCTGATGTAGGTGAAAGCATCGTTGATTGCGTTGGTAGAGGAGGCACAAGCTGATACCGTAGTATAGTTTGGCCCTCTGAATCCATATTTTATGGATAATTGACCGGGAGTGATGTCCGAAATCATCTTAGGGATGAAGAACGGATTGAACCTTGGGGTTCCATCTCCCAGTGCAAAATTATGTACTTCATCATGGAATGTTCCAATGCCGCCGATACCGGACCCCCAAATCACACCGACTCTGTCTTTGTTGATTTTTTCCAGGTCAAGTTGGGAATCCAATACGGCCTCTTCTCCACATACCATTCCGTATTGTGTAGAAGGGTCCATTTTTCTGGCTTCCTTTCTATCCAGGTGATCGTTTACATTAAAGTTTTTGACTTCACATGCAAAACGGGTCTTAAATTTTTCTGCATCGAATCTTGTGATGGGGCCGGCACCACTTACACCATTGATCAATCCCTGCCAATATTCATCAGCAGTATTTCCTATTGGTGTTAATGCACCCAGTCCGGTAACGACAACTCTTTTAATTCCATAAAGGTGTGATCCTTATTTTACGTTTTCTTCCAGGTATGAGATAGCCTGTCCTACTGTAGCGATATTTTCAGCCTGATCATCAGGAATAGAAATGTTAAATTCCTTTTCAAATTCCATGATTAGCTCAACAGTGTCTAATGAATCTGCACCAAGGTCATTTGTGAAACTTGCTTCCGGGCTTACTTCAGACTCTTCTACTCCCAACTTGTCAATAATAATCGCTTTTACTTTTTGTGCTATTTCAGACATTTTTTTAATATTTAGTTAAAATACTCTGCAAAGAAATACAAAAAGTGAATAATGTCAAACAAATTTCACAATCTTAAAATTCTTCGAAAATCCTTCTATTTTTGTAGCCACAAACTATTGGGGTGAAATTTACAAATCGTTGAAAAAGAGTAAGTTATCAGTTGAGCTAGGTTACGACTTTGATCTTATAGGTATCAGTACCTCCATGAAGGAGTACAAACTTGCATGGAGTATCAACAATGCAACCGATTGTAATTTTGTGAAAGCTGATGACATTAAGATTGATTTCGTTAATCTTAAAAACATAACCATCTCTAATTTTATATTTGAAACTGAACACACTATCTTTCACCTCTTAAAAAACAGACTCGTCTTTAATAACGCACTGTCCGATCAGTATTTAATCCCGGGATTGAAGACTATTGACTATTTTGTCAAGATCGATGGACAAAGAGATCTGTTTCCGACAAGCTCTATTTTGGATGCACTGAAAGGTGTTGAACAAATACAATACGTAACAACAATTGACCCTCAGAATCTTAAACAAAAAGAGAATCTTATATTTTAACGATGAGCGAATTTCAATTTAACAAGTCAAAAATTGTAGCGACTGTAGGTCCCGCAAGTAGGAATAAGGAGACCTTAAAACAATTGATTGAGGCTGGGGCCAATGTTTTTAGACTTAACTTTTCGCATGGTACGCATGAGGACCACCTAAGTGTGATCAAAATGGTACGCGAACTCAATGAGGAACTGGGATCACACGTAGCTTTATTACAAGACCTGCAAGGTCCTAAAATCAGAACGCAGTTAATAGAGAATGATGAAGTCCCTCTCGTAGCTGAACAAACGCTCAGGATCACTA
Source organism: Cyclobacteriaceae bacterium (assembly GCA_965243755.1). Classification (GTDB taxonomy): domain Bacteria; phylum Bacteroidota; class Bacteroidia; order Cytophagales; family Cyclobacteriaceae; genus JANSWY01. The sequence goes on along the minus strand of CBDEVW010000003.1, from coordinate 1,151,042 downwards.
CGAGAGATATGGTGGGCAACAGTGAAGTAATCAGTACCTCCTACCAGGGCCTGACTTCTGATGTGAGCAAAGGGGAATCAATTCTGATTGATGATGGAAAAATAGAATTGGTAGTAGAGGATGTAAAAGGAGACGAGGTGATTACCAAAGTGATTCATGGAGGTCCCCTGAAATCAAGAAAAGGAATCAATCTTCCGCATAGTAATGTTTCCGCACCATCTCTAACAGACAAGGATGAAAAAGACCTGGAATTTGGTTTAGAGCATGAGGTTGACTGGGTAGCGCTTTCTTTTGTAAGAACTGCCAAGGAGATTATTGACCTGAAAAAGCGAATCGCCGACAAAGGTTTGCATACCAAGGTAATTGCCAAAATTGAAAAACCAGAGGCACTAAAAAATATAGATGCCATCATTGAAGCCACCGATGGTGTGATGGTAGCCAGGGGAGATCTTGGAGTAGAGATCCTAATGGAGGATGTCCCGGTATGGCAAAAGAAAATTGTAGAAAAATGTAATCAGGCAGCCAAACCGGTGATCATTGCTACTCAGATGATGGAAAGCATGATTGAGAACCCAAGGCCAACAAGAGCGGAGACCAATGATGTCGCCAATGCAGTGCTGGATGGTGCTGATGCCCTAATGCTCTCTGCTGAATCTGCTTCAGGAAAGTATCCGGTATTGGCAGTGGAAAGTATGGCCAGAACCATCAAAGCTGTAGAGACTAACAATGAAAGCATCTATAATAAGATGCTAGAGGATGTGGATACTGAAGGGGAGTACACCAGCAATATGTTGGTAAGATCGGCTTGTCAACTGAGTAAGTTTGCCAATGCCAAGGCTATTCTTAGTATGACCAAATCTGGTTACACGGGTTACAGAATTGCAATGCACCGACCAAAAGCGCAGATATTCCTGTTTACTGACAAACGCAACCTGATCAATCAAATGAGCCTTGTATGGGGTGTGAAAGGTTACATGTATACAGAAATGGAAGGCATCAACAGAACATTCGAAGATTTACAGCAGAAATTGAAAGATGCGGGAGTGGTGGATTCAGGAGACGTGGTGATCAATACTGCTTCTATGCCACTTCACTGGAATGGCCACACCAATATGCTGAAAATAAACGAAGTAGAATAAGTCAGTTTAAAGTACTTCTTCGGGAGAGGCTGGTTGTACCAGTATGACCTCTTCCCGATCTACAATAACAAGTCCGGGAGCCGCACCTTTAGGTTTCCGGACATATTTTTTTGGAGTGAATATCACTGGACACAAACTGTCAGTTTTTCTTTTAGAATAGTAAGCAGCAATTTGTGCAGCTTTCTCTAATATTGGTTCTGGTACCTTTTGCCCCGCTATTTGTCTCAATACAACATGTGATCCACTCACATCCTTAGCATGAAGCCACAAATCATTTTTATGGGCATGTTTAAGAGTCAATTCATCGTTGGACTTTGCACTTTTGCCCACCAGAAGATCCCAGCCATCAAGATTAAGTTTGCGGTAGGGGAGTGATTCTTCTTTTTGTCCCGACTTCTGTGTCAGGTTCAATGATTCAACTTTTTTTCGAAGGTCCTTCAACTTGTTTAAATCCTCCAATTCAGCCAATGCAAGTTCCAACCGCTCAACTTCTGACGATTTTCGTTGAATATTCTCCTCCAGCTTCTGTACTTCAATTTTCTGGTTCTTCGCTTTCCGGTACCAGGTTTCGGCATTTTTCTGTGGGGACAGGCCTGGTTTAAGTTTTACTTCAATTTGCTCGTTGCGATAAAAATCAAATAATTCCACACGCTCTTGTCCTTCCTTAATCTGATGAAGATTGGCCATAATGATATTCGCAATCTCCTCGTGCCGGCTGCTTTCGATCAGTGAACTCAGCTTGGATTTACTTTTTTGAATGTAATTCCTGCCTTTTTTGATCATTTGGTTCAGTCGGGCCACAGCTTTTTCTTTTTCTCTTCTGACAGAAAATACCCTGGTAAAACCATAAAACAATTCATTGGCAATTTCAATCGGATCAGAAGCAGCAGTTAACAGCGGTTTATTCTTTTGCTCAAACAATGATAAGAATGGCAGACCATTTTCCTCATAGATGTAAAATGGTGGGGCCATCTCTGCAAGCAATTCCTCAATCAACCGAAAAGAATGCTCGTTTGGCGTATCGTGGATTCCTCTTTGGTGCAACTCCTGAAGAATAACTTTGTCAAAGGTAGGGAAGGTAGCTTTTATCCCATTTTTCAGAAAACCTTCCAATGACTGATCAATTGGTCTTTCAAGTGATGATGGGGTTACTTCCAGGTCATATTTCATTTGGTTGTTGAACATGCGTAGAAGTTGTTCCCCTTTGAAAAGTAATACGTTTGATCGCTTTCCGTGCATTTTAAATACCAGTACCAAACCCGATTCGAAATGAAGCGCAAAACTTCTTTCATTTTCAAATTGATGGACGTGCGTTACTTTTTTTAGGATTAATTCAGGAAAAAGATCAATGCTGTTCTTTTTTGCACGAGCAAAGTTGTCCGGAAATGATAGCATGGCGTACTGAGGATCCAGTGTGGCCTTTATATGAAACTCTTTCTTACCATGCAGAAATGATAAGACCAATTCATCTTTTGTTTGGCTAAAGGCTTCTACCAGCTCATAGCCTATGAGAATATCATTCAGTGAGGCGCTTAAATACTTGAGGAAATAAAAATTATGGTGCATTACCACTCCAGGATTAGTCCATCGTGTGCAAGTTCGATATTTTCGGGGAGTTCTTCCGCTACCACCCGATGTTTTCCAAGCTTGTGACTGATGTGGGTAAAGTATGCCTGCTCAGGTTTTAATTCTTTCACCAACTCAACGGCTTGTTCCAGGTTGAAGTGAGAAATATGCTCCTCTCTTTGAAGGGCATTCAATACCAGGTATTTAGATCCTTTTATTTTCTCTTTTTCCTCTTCAGCGATGTAATTGGCATCTGTGATATAGGTAAAGTCCTTTATCCTGAAACCTAGTACGGGTAATTTGTAATGCAATACTTCAATAGGAGTAATTAATGTCTGATCAATATTGAACGGCTGGTTCTCAATTTCATTGGTTGCGATTTGTGGGACACCCGGGTACTTGAATTCAGCAAAGACATAAGAAAATTCTCTCTCCAATTGTGTGAGGACATCTTTTGTTGCATAAATCGGCATGTCCATTTTTTGTTTGAAGTTGAAACTTCTTACATCATCCATGCCTGCTGTATGATCTTTATGTGCGTGGGTGTAGAGAATGGCATCTACATGTTTGATCTGCTCCCGAAGCATTTGTTGCCTGAAATCGGGCCCGGTATCAATGACGATGCTCAAATCATCCACTTCAATATGTACACTGGACCTGAGTCGTTTATCCCGGAAATCGACAGATCTACAGACGTCACATGTGCATGCGATGACAGGGACTCCCTGACTCGTACCAGTACCTAGAAATGTTACTTTCAAAGTTGCAAATTGGTTTGTGAGATTTCCAGAAAGAATTTCTTGTTTTTATCACTCAGCTTGGAAGCGTCAATTTCCACAGATTTGAGTATTTCCAGGAGGCAGTTAATCTTTCCGTCGAGGGGAAAATATTTATTGACTATTGCAATTTTGGTATCCTTCAGGATGCAGTACCCGGATTGGAAATTACCTTTTTCATACCTCAACACATAGTCAGATTCAGAAAAAATGTCTTCCAGTTTGTTCAACAAGTGTTTGGTATATTTCATTGGAGGAGTTTAGTTTATGTATTCCTTTACCAGTTCTACCATCGCATCGTAATTGAGCGGCTTGGGCAGGTAATCATTGATGCCCACATCTTTGAAATCCTGCATAGAGTAATTCTTTGCATTTCCGGTGATGGCAATTATAGGAATTTTGCTCTTCGTTTCGTTTTCCATGGCTCTGATGGTCCTGGCACATTCCATACCGTCCATTACAGGCATGTTAATGTCCAACAGGATCAAATCATAGTCATCTGCCTCAAGCTTATCCAAAACCTGCTGGCCGTTTTTTACTGAAGTGATCTGATAGTTTTGAATACTCAAAATTCTTTTGGTAAGATTCTGAATAACTGAACTGTCCTCCGCAACGATTATTTTCTTTGTCATCCGTAATTAATTTTCCAGTATATTCTGGTAGTTCTCCTGAAACTCCAGATAAGCTTCTCTCAACTCATCTAAGTCCTCCTGAATATTTGTAAAGTTATGTTCTTTTAACTTTTTTTCAATAAAGGTAGCCTTATTTGCAATGCGTTCAATACCCAAAGTTCCCGCATTTCCTTTTAAGGTATGCAATTCTTTCCTAATTCCCTCAAAATTTTCCTCACCCAGAAACTGCATGCTGTTGTCCATTTGTTCCTGTGTTTCCTGATTAAAATCTTCCAGGACACTACGGATCAATTCAGCCCCGCCATACTTAAATAACTGATTGAGCGTGTTTTGGTTGATGATCAAATCTTCCGTTTGATCTTCAAAAACATCCGTTTTTACTTCTTTTGGCTCAAATGATATCCAGTCTTTTACCTTGTTGATCAGCAATTGGGCTTTGATGGGTTTCGACATGTAATCATCAAGACCCTGATTAATGAATCGCTCACGATCTTCTTCCATTGAATAGGCTGTCATGGCCACAATAGGAGGGGTAGTAGTCAGTTTGAGCTTTTTGATTTCCTGTGTTACCTTTACGCCATCCATTTCTGGCATCTGGATGTCCATGAATACCAGGTCATACTTATTTTTCTTTACCAGATCCAAGGCTTCAAATCCATTCTGAGCCTCATCTACATTACACCCTGACTTGGAAAGGATCTGTGTCGCTACGCGCCTGTTCACACTATTATCATCTACCACCAATATTTGTGGTTTGGCTCCTTTGAATTGCTTGGAAATTTTGGAATCATCCTTTTTACCTTTTTTATCAACTTCATTTTCCTGGGCTACATCCGCTATGAAGGTGAACCAGAAAGTGGAGCCAAGTCCGGGGGTAGATACTACTCCTATTTCACCATTCATGGAGTTCACCAGTTCTTTTGAAATGGCCAGTCCAAGACCAGTACCCGCATAGTTTTTGGTACTACTGGTATCGAGCTGACTGAAGCTCTTGAAAAGTTTGTTTTGGTCTTCTTTGGAGATTCCGATCCCACTATCCTTGATCTGGCATTTGAAATGATGTTTTGAATCTTTGGTTTCCATCAATCGCAGGCTGATGTTGATGTTGCCTTTCTTTTGGGAAAATTTAATGGCATTGGAAGTCAGGTTTGACAGCACCTGCATCAGACGGGTTTCATCTACCATGACTATGCCTGGGGTTTTTTCATCAATGTGATAAAACAGGTTGGTATTATTAAGGATGGCCTGTTGGGAATAAAGGTCATACAGTTTTTCGAATGTTTCCATCAGGTTGACAGGCTGTTTTCGCAGCTCCATCTTTCCTGCTTCAATTTTTGAAAGGTCCAGAATGTCGTTCAGGATATTGAGTAAGGTCTCCGATGATTTCTGAATGGTTTTGATGTACTCGAGTTGTTCTTTATCCAGCTTAGTACTACCAATCAGGTCGATCATTCCGATAATACCATTCATTGGCGTTCGGATTTCATGACTCATATTTGCCAGGAATCTTTCCTTTATTTTCAGCGATCTTTCTGCCAGTTCTTTTGCTTTTTGCAGCTCTTCGTTGGCCTTTTTCAGTTGGGTAATATCACGCGCTACTCCTTCCAGCTCGAAAATGTTTCCTTTGCGTTGTATCAACCGGACGTTGATGATGACCTGTAGGATCTCACCCTTCCTGGTTTTAACGGACCCCTCAAAGTTTCTGACACTTTTCTGCTCAAACAGCTTCTCCAGGAGATCGTCAGTACTTCCTTTTGGCGTAAAGAACCGCTGTACTTTCTGGCCCAGAATTTTTTCAGGTTTATAGGCCAGCATTTCTGTAACCGAGGGGCTAACCATTGATATTTTACCGTTCAGGTGACATCTGAAGTAGATGTCCTGGAAACTTTCGAAAATGGTACGGAACTTTTCTTCACTTTCCGCCAGGGCAATCTCGGATTGTTTTTTCTCGGTAATGTCATTGGCGATCACTGAAATTTCTTCTATCCGCCCATCCTGAAGATAGATTGGGTTAAGGAAGATGTCGCGCCAGATCTTTTTACGGTTCTTGGTCACCAGGCTGGTTTGAAAGTTGATTACCTTTCCTTCAAATGCCTCATCATATTTTTTCTTCCAGAATTCCCTGATTTTCTTCGGAAATGATTTGGGTGCATTTTTTTGAAAGCTTAATCCAAGTTCGGGCTTCCACGGAGTAGTATTCTTTGAGTGCTTCAGAATAATTCTGGTTGAATGAGGTAAAGCGGTATTCCCTGTCAATCGACCAGATCTGGTGAGTGCTGCTTTCGAAGATGGCAGACAAACGGGCACCCTGGTTTTGGATTTTTTCCTCCTGGATTTTACGTTCCATGGCTAAACTCACCTGTCCGGATATGAAGTCCAGCAGTTCCAGGTCCTTGTTGTTGTAGGCCGATGAGTCGTGGTTGGAGTGAATGGAAAGTACGCCAATGGCTTCTCCACCGATGCTTATTTGTACTCCCAGCCAGATTTCCGGAAGTTCCTTTGGAAGGGCCACCTTTTTAGAACCGGCTATCTTTTTGATTCCATCGGAGTAAATGATCAGTGGTTTACCTATTTCAAGTGTATAGTTTCCCAGCAGGGTTTCAATGCTTTTTTGTTTTTCAATGCCCGCCTCATCTACATATTCATTGATAAAAAACGGAAATGAAAAGTTGTTTTCCTTCCCCCTGATCATCAGACTCAGGTTGCGAACTTCCAGGATTCGGTTAAGTTCATCGTAGATGCTGGAATAGAGCAGGTTGAGGTTAGAGCTGGTGATGGTGAGGTTAGCAATTTTGTAGAAAAGACTTTGTGCTTTTTCTGCCCTGATTCTTTCAGTAATGTCATAGAATACTGCTCTGTATTCCTGCGGTTCCCCATTTTCAATGACACAATTCACCCGACCAGACACATAGATATTTCTTTCCTGATTTGGAAATAAATACAGTGTCAAATTTTTCAATGATTTCACCTTTACTCAGCAGGTCCAGTTGTTCCTTGGTTCTCTTCCAGTGATCTTTGTGGATAAAATCCTGGAATTTCAGGTCGAAAATGTCTTCTTCGGTATAACCCAGCTTGTTTTTACAAATTTGATTAACAAACCTGAATTCACCATTCATCCTAAATACCTGGATCAGGTCATAAGAATTATCAAAAAGCTTTTTTAGTTCGATGTTGGTGCGCTCTACCAAATCATAGTAATCCCGCTCCGATTGAGCCAATTGCTTTTTAAGTTCTGCAACTTGTTGAGATAATTCCTTTTCTTTTGCGGTCATATGATGAAATAATCCAATCTAAAGATACCTAAATTTTAATTTTTAGTGGAAAAAATCATATTTGTGTTGAGCTATAATATTTCCTGATGAACAGTATCAATGGACATGTGATTGTGGTAGTAGGACCAACGGCTGTAGGGAAAACGGTTACTGCCATTGAACTCGCTAATTACCTGAATACAGAAATAATTTCTGCTGATAGCAGACAGTTTTTCCAGGAAATGGAAATTGGAACAGCCAAGCCATCTCCGGAAGAGCTATCGCGTGCGAAACACCATTTTGTGAATAACAAAAGCATCCATGAGGACTACAACGCGGGGGCCTTTGAACAGGATGCCCTGCAAATGATTGACCAATTGATTGTATCTAATGGGTGTGCTATTATGGTGGGAGGATCGGGGTTATACATTAATGCGGTATGCTTTGGCATGGATGATATGCCGGAGGTACCGGAAGAGCTTCGCGAAAGACTTACTAACGAGATGAGTTCTTTGGGCTTGGAAGTGATGGTGGAGCGATTGAAAAAGTTGGATCCTGAGTACCACGATCAGGTAGATCGGAAGAATCCACAACGAATCATAAGGGCACTGGAGGTCATTGAGTTTTCGGGAAAAAAGTATTCAAAGCTCCGATCAGAAAATCAACAAAAATCACCGCGACCTTTTGATATCATATGGCTGGGACTGGAGATGCCCAGGGATATTCTGTACCAGAGGATTGATGAACGAATGGACCAAATGATAGCTGCCGGCTTGTTTGAAGAGGCTGAAGAATTATTTCCTTACCGTGAACGCAATGCTTTGCAAACGGTGGGCTATTCGGAGATTTTTAGATACATGGAAGGCGAATACGACAGGGAAGAGGCTATTCGTTTGTTGAAAAGAAATTCCCGCAGATATGCCAAACGGCAATTCACCTGGTTCAAGAGAAATGAAAAGATCCGGTGGTTTAGGCCGGATCAGATCAATGAAATTTTTCAGTATGTGGATGATCAATTAAGTGTTTAGTATGTCCACTAATCTCAAAAGATCAGGATTAAGTGGTTTGTTTTTAGAAATTGCGAGCTTGAAATTGGTATAAACAATCTCATTGTTCACAATCCCAACCATCACATTCTTCTGACCATTGACCAGCCCTTCTACAGCAGCCAGGCCCAGTCTTGATGCCAGGATTCTATCGAAAGCCGAAGGATCACCACCACGCTGGATATGTCCAAGGGTAGTTACCCTTATGTCAAGTTCTGGCAGGTGATTACTTACCTTTCCAGCAATTTCGTGAGCATTTCCTTGTTCGTCACCTTCAGCAACAATTACTATCGAAGATGTTTTCTGATTATCTCTTCCTTGTTTCAGGGTATCTATTACATCATTGATGGTAGTGGAAGTTTCTGGAACCATTACCAGTTCTGCACCACCCCCAATTCCACAGTTAATGGCGATATAACCTGAATGTCTTCCCATCACCTCAATAAAGAACACACGATCATGTGAGTTGGCGGTATCCCTTATTTTATCGATGGCATCCAGTGCTGTATTGATGGCGGTATTAAACCCGATGGTATAATCTGACCCATAGAGGTCATTATCAATGGTACCGGGACAGCCTACTACAGGGATTCCATATTCCTCATAAAATATATTGGCTCCTGTAAAGCTTCCATCTCCCCCGATGGCCACAAGTCCTTCAATGCCTTTCTTTTTCAGTTGCTCATAGGCTTTTTTACGGCCTTCGGCAGTCATGAATTCCTTACTTCTGGCGGATTTCAAGATGGTTCCCCCACGTTGTACAATGTTACTGACGGAATAGGACTTCATTTTGTAGATGTCTCCTTCTATCATTCCATTGTAACCATATTTAATACCGTAAACATCAATGCCCAGATGCAATGCTGAACGAACGACAGATCTGACACAGGCATTCATTCCCGGCGAATCTCCTCCCGATGTAAATACACCAATACTCTTCATTTCCAATAATTATAGTTCTATGATTGCGAGAATCATTTCGGGGTGAAAAAAGTTTATTTGAAACCGAGCCCAATATTAATGAAAAATTGGTTCCTTTGAAATTTATTGAGCAAAATTGATTTTTAATTGAAAGGTTCGCAAAATAAAAAGAAAGTATTGATAATCACCTACTATTGGCCACCCAGTGGTGGTGGAGGTGTTCAGCGATGGTTGAAATTTGTGAAATACCTGAGAGATTTTGGGTGGGAACCGGTCATTTATACGCCGGAAAATCCATCTTTTGATATGAAGGATCCCTCCTTAATGAAAGATATCCCCGAAGGGATATTTGTGATGAAAAGAAAGATATGGGAACCTTTCGAAATTTACAAAAAGCTTCTGGGTTCAGGAAAAAAAAAGAAACTTAAGCAAGGAGTTGTCAATGATCAAAATAGTCAATCCTTTCTCACAAAATTAAGTATTTGGGTTCGCGGGAATTTGTTTATCCCGGATGCCAGAAAATATTGGGTCAACCCAAGTATTAGATTTTTAAAGAATTACCTGAATAGAGAACCAGTTGATGTTGTCATAAGTACCGGGCCGCCGCATAGTATGCATTTAATTGCCTTGGGATTAAAAAAGTGGAAAGGAAACCTCAAATGGGTTGCCGATTTCAGAGATCCCTGGAGTGAGTGGGATATCTTGCCGGAACTGAGGACAACAGCTTCAAGCATGAGAAAACATAAAAACCTGGAACATCAGGTATTGACTAATGCAGATTTAGTGCTTACAGTCAGCAGAAGCCTTGCGGAAAGTTTGAGCAAAATTGGAAATCGGGACATAAAGGTCATTACTAATGGGTTTGATCAAGAGGATGTACCCGACATCAGCTCAGCTGAGTCAATTGACAAATTTAGGATTAGTCATGTTGGTTTACTAAATGAGTTGCGTGACCCGGAACTCCTTTGGCAAGCATTGGAAGAGTTGTGCGAAGAGGTGCCTGATTTTGCTAGTCATCTGGAAATTTGTCTGGCCGGTGCTGTAAGTGAATTCGTAATTGAGAAGCTTTCCGAAAATGAAAGTTTATCAAGCTGCCTCAATTACAAAGAATACATTCCTCATAGTGAAGTGTTTGACACATATGCCAGATCCTCTGTCTTATTACTTTTGGTCAATGAGACTCCGAATGCGCAATGGATACTACCCGGAAAGGTTTTTGAATACATTACGGTAGGAAGGCCAATTTTAAGCCTTGGAAGAAAGGGAATAGATGTGGAGGAGGTGTTAATGAATTGTGGTCACACCTCGTTTTTTGAATATTCTGATAAGGAAGGAATAAAAAATTTTATTCATAAGACTTTTGAACAATATCGATCAGGGAATAGCCCGAACATGCGATTACAGGGAGTAGATCAATATAGTAGGAAAATCCTGACTAAAGTTTTAGCGGAACAACTAGATTTGCTGCACAATTCCAATAATGATGTCGAGAATTAATTTTGCAATAATTGGCTGTGGCAGGATAGGCGAAAGGCATGCACAGCATATCAATAATCTTGGTAAACTAACGGCGGTGTGTGACATTGATGAGGACAAAGCAAAATCAATGGGGAAGGAGTATGGGGTTCCATGGTTCCGCAAAATCCAGGATTTATTGAATGAAGACCTGAACACCGATGTTGTATCTGTTTGCACACCAAATGGCCTGCATGCCAGTCACACCATTCAGTCACTAAGGTCGGGATTTCATGTGCTGTGTGAAAAGCCTATGGCCACCAGTGTTCATGAATGTGGAGAGATGATCAAGGAAGCAGAAAAAGCCAACAAACGATTATTTATTGTCAAGCAAAACCGGTTTAACCCGGCAATTGCAGCAGTAAAAAAGATTCTTGATGAAAACAGGTTAGGCAATATATATAGTGTGCAGCTCAACTGCTTTTGGAATAGGAATTTTGAGTATTATCAAAATTCTGATTGGAAGGGCACCAGGTCATTGGATGGAGGTACACTTTATACGCAGTTCAGTCACTTTATAGATTTGTTATATTGGTTAATTGGGGATGTAAGCGAAGTACAAGCCCTGACTGATAATTTTGGTCATCAAGGAGTAATTGAGTTTGAAGACACTGGTGTGATAGCTATGAAGTTTTACAATGGTGTAATCGGTTCAATCAATTACACGGTAAATAGTTACAAAAAAAAATATGGAGGGATCCATTACGATATTTGGAGAGAAGGGCACCATAAAAGTAGGAGGGCAGTATTTGAATAAACTGGAATATCAGGAAATTGAAGATTATGAAATTGGAGAACTTGCACCAGGAAATCCAGCAAATCAATATGGTGAATATCAAGGGTCCATGTCCAATCACGATAAGGTTTATCAGAATGTAATTGATGTTTTAACTAATTCAGGTTCAATAGCAACCAATGGATTTGAAGGCCTTAAAACGGTGGAAATAATTGATAAAATTTATCGTTCAGCAAATGGCAGGTAACCCCAAAATATTCCAGTCATCCATCAGAAATGTGGAATTTGGAGAATCCGTCAAACTGGTTGAACCGTCCAATTTGTATGAGTGCAAAATTGGGGACAGAAGTTTTGTAGGACCATTTGTGGAGATACAAAAAGGAGTGGAAATTGGGTCTGACTGTAAAATTCAATCTCATAGCTTTATTTGTGAATTAGTGACAATAGGCAATCATTGCTTCATAGGACATGGCGTGATGTTTATTAATGACAAATTTGCTGATGGGGGACCAGCAGGTGGAGACCAAACTAAATGGGATAAAACGAATGTTGGAAATCACGTTAATATAGGTTCCAATGCAACAATTTTACCAGTAAGTATCTGTGATCACGTAGTGATAGGAGCGGGTGCAGTAGTTACAAAAGACATTACGTCCCCGGGAGTTTATATTGGTAACCCCCGCCAAAAAATTAAGAGCATTATGAAAATTCCTTTTCTGGATTTGAAGGCCCAGTATTTGGGTATGAAGGAAGAAATAGATCAAGCTGTTAAGGCGATTCTGGAAAATACTTCATTCATTGGGGGACCTTTAGTAAATCAATTTGAAAAGCAGTTTGCTGAGTATATCGGCGCAGAATTTGCAATTGGATGTGCCAATGGAACAGATGCCCTGGAAATTGCCCTAAAAGCACTTGGTGTAGGTCCGGGGGACGAAGTGATAGTACCTGCTATGAGTTGGATCAGTACCTCTGAGGCAGTGTCGACGGTTGGGGCAACTCCGGTTTTTTGTGACATTGATCCAGATTATTACACTATCGCACCAGAACGGATTGAGGCACTTATTACAAAAAATACAAAAGTAATTATTCCGGTTCATTTGTATGGTGCTCCTGCGGACATGCCCTCAATTATGAAAATCGCCCGCTCACATGGTTTGAAGGTACTCGAAGATTGTGCTCAGTCTCATGGAGCTAAAATTGATAAGCAAACAGTTGGAACGTTTGGGGATATTGCTACTTTTAGTTTCTACCCGGGGAAAAATTTAGGAGCTTATGGAGATGCTGGGGCAATTGTAACGAATTCTGAGAAACTAGCTGATTTTTGCAGAATGTATTCCAATCATGGTCAAATCACCAAACACCACCATGTTATGGAAGGCAGAAACAGCAGGCTTGATACTTTGAATGCTTCTATACTTACCGTTAAACTAAAATACATTGATCAATGGAACCAGGCCCGAAGAAATGCAGCAGATCAATACCTTCTCCACCTCCAGAAATTACCTCAACTAAAGTTGCCTCAAACCATCGATCATGGTAGTCCGGTTTACCACGTATTTGCAATCAGTACTAAAGAAAGAGATCAGCTAAAAGCCTTCTTACAGGAAAAGGGAATAGCAACACAAATTCATTATCCATACGCAATGCCGGTAATGCCAGCATATGCGCACCGCCAATTAGACTTAGTTGACTATGAAAATGCTATTTCTCTTGGGGACGAAGAACTTTCACTTCCCATATACCCTGAAATCACAGACAATCAAATTCAATATGTTTGTAATTGCATAATCGAATTTTTCAATAAGATATAAAATTGGTCAGTTGAGAGTATTTGTTCTTTGTACCGGAAGAAGTGGGTCAGTAAGTTTTTATAAAGCCTGCAGCCATATTACCAATTTCACCGCGGGTCATGAATCTTTATCGGATAAATTGGGGGACTCAAGGTTTGATTACCCTGATTTTCATATTGAAGCAGACAACAGGCTGAGTTGGTTTCTGGGAGTACTTGGTGAGAAATTTAGTGATGATGACACATTATATGTTCACCTGTTGAGAGACAGAGACCTTACGGCAAGGAGCTTCATTAAGAGATGGAATGCGCCAGGTGGAATAATTGCTGCTTTTTATAAGGGTATCTTAAAATCTCAGTTTCGAAAACCCACAAGGGATGAAATTTTACAGGTATGCCTTGATTACGTCGATACTGTGAATACGAATATAGCATATTTTCTAAGAGACAAGCCCAATGTATTGACCGTTAGATTGGATACCATTAAAGAGGATTTTAAGAAATTCTGGGGTGAAATTGATGCGGCCGGTGAATTGGAGCGTGCACTCCAGGAATTTGATGTCGCACACAACAGCCATCAAAAGAAATCATTCCAACATATCCTTTACAGACTCAAATTATTATTTCAGTAACTTAAGTTTGACAAGGTAATTTTTTATTAACTCAATCATTTCCGGATTCAGTTTTAACACGAATACTCCTAAAATATAGGTAATTGAGATCACTCCTGATCGAACAATAATGTCCAAAAATGCATTTGAAAAATGGGGTATTGCATCAATCACAAAATATACCAGCACACTAAATAATCCCAGTTTTAAATTATTGAAGCTAAATGGAGAATATCTGAATTTGATTTTGATAAATATCCATTTCATCAAGTTAAAAACTGCTATTGCTCCCAATGATGCCCCTGCCGCACCCAACAAACCAAAATGTTTTATAAAAATTGTGTTAAGGAGTATGGTTAGAATGGCAAGAGAAGAAACCGTGATGATATTGAACCTGTAGTATTTCGACATTGAAATAATCTCGCTGTTACAACTAAATGTCATATCAATGAGCTTAGCCAACCCGATAATATAAACTACCGGCATGCCAGCAATGAATAATTCTTTATTGGGGATCAAACTGTATAGGCTTTGAAGGTTGCAGATAATTCCAAGATACAAAAGCACACCCACGGTCATTTGATTGATGGATATAGACTTGTAAAGCTGCTTGACTTTTTCATTCTGCTTATTTTTGAATGCCTGACTAATTGTAGGCATACTTACCTGTGATATAGCCCTTCTCGGCATTTCTATTACAATGCCAATGTAAAATGCTGTTGTATAGATACCAGTTGCTTCAAGACCCAACAAACCCGTCACCATTAATGTGTCAATATTTAGAACAATTACATTTCCGGCGGACCCAATAATTGAGAATAAGCTGAAGTTTGTCATCTGTTTCAAGGCGTTAACACTGACAATGTCTATTTTGAAGTTGAACCCTTGCAGTCCGAATGAGCGACTGTACAGGGTGAGAAAGATCAGTCGAACTCCATAAATAATTAGTAAGAGATTGATTACTTCGTGAAAAGTTAAGAATGACATTGAAAAAGCGATTATGCTTATTGCAGAAAGCACTCTCACTAATATATCCTTCAAAATAGTTGGAATGATTATTTTAAGGTTGGACCTGGCAAAAGACTCATAGATTGCTGAAAACGTATTTAATAAAAGTAGAATTTCGATGATGTAAAAGTATTCATTAACTGAGGGGGCATTCTTGGCAAAATATGATACTATACTTTTTTCAAAGGCTTCTATAAGTAGGAAAGTGCTTAGAAAACCAATGGAAGCACCAATAAATATTAGGGTAAAGAACTTTTTAAGTTTCGCAGAGTCATCCGAAAATTTGGGAAAATATCTTACTGTTGTTGCTCCCATTCCAAATATGGCCAGCGGTCCCAATAGGAAAGCTCCATTTTGAAGCTGTCGGTAAAGTCCAATTTGATCCGGACTGAGGAATGCCGGAAAAATTATAAGAGAGTTTACATATCCAATCGCTATTCCGAGATAGGCAAAAATAGATGTCCAGAAACTTTGCTTAAGAAACTGCCCCATTTCTTGTAGCCTCAATGATGTAATATCGGGGGTAAAACCAGCGTAAAATTGACCTAAATCCAGGTCGATATGCCCTGTTAACCCACTTTTCCCTCCTTATAATGCTCCAACCCGACTTTTCAATTAACCAGTCAAATTGCCAATCTTCAAATTCATGATAATGCCTGTCCCAGGGATCTGTCTTACTTTTATAGGAAGGAGAAAACCATAGTCTTAATGGAATTGACATTACAATTTTGTCAGCGTTGATAGCTTTCAATACACCCATTGGATTGACCAGGTGTTCTAGAATCTCAAACCCGGTAACCACATCATACTTTTGAGCTGACAAAAATGTTGTATCCACATCAAGGTCCTGGCCCGAGGTGTTTTCTATGTTGTAACCTTTTGTTTTTAAGAAATCTGAAAGTTCATTGGGTGTGCCCAGGTCAAGTATTTTCGCTGATTTAGGAATTGAACCCGAGAGGAAGTCGTAGGTTTTTATAAATCTTCTCTTTCGGTTATGATCTCTTTCAAACTTTTTTATTGCTTTCAACATAGATTCTGATATCAACCTTTTAATTTGGCGCAATTTAATGAAATTAGGGGCAATGAATAGCAATGGAAAAATAATTGCCATGTTTTTGGATACTGATTTTCCACCGGATAGCCGAGTGGAAAATGAAGCCCTTTCTTTAGTTGAGGCCGGCCATGAGGTACACTTGTTCGCTCTCTCATACCAAAAGCATGAGCACCCTGAAGAAAAATATCGTTCATTTACTGTCCATAGATACTTTGCTCCAGATATAATCTACCGTTTATCAGCGCTTGTATTTCGACTTCCATTCTATAATAGATTTGTGGGGTCCAAAGTCAGGAAGTTTATTGAAAAAGTGAAGCCCGATGTTTTGCATATCCATGATATGGTAATAGCTTCCTGTGTTTTTGAAGTTAATCGCAAATATTCAATTCCAACAGTGCTGGATCTTCATGAAAACAGGCCAGAAATCATGCAGTTTTACCCTCATCTGAAATCCAGAATAAACCAGATGCTAATGCCTAAATCTCAGTGGATGAGAAAACAAGGTGAGCTAATTAAGCAATCGGATGCCACAATATTAGTGACTAAGGAGGCAGTTGAATGGGCCCGCAACCACTATCAACTTGAAAAGCATTTTTTTGTGGATGTACCTAATTCAATCAAGAAAAATGTGTTCCTGAAATACCCTGTTAAATCAGAAATCACAGGAAGGTTTGAAGGTAAAATAAATATCGTTTATGTGGGAGACACCGGATTGCGCAGGGGCACACTGGATGCAATAGTTGCATTGAACCATTTAAAAGACAGCTACCCCAATATTCACCTTATACTGGTTGGAAAAAGCTCTGAGGATTTAATCTTACAAGCAAAAATAGAGGAGCTGGGGTTATCAGGTTTTGTTTCTATGGAAGGCTGGCAAGATGTTTCCTTATTTCCATCCTACATTTCTGTAGCGAAGGTGGCCATTTGCCCTCTTCACCGAAATCTGCATCATGATACTACTTATGCCAATAAAATATTTCAATACATGGCGATGAATGTACCGCAGGTAGTAAGTGATTGTGATGCACAGGCCAATGTCATAAAGCAATACGGATGTGGATTAGTTCATAAGGCTTCTGACCCCAAAGATCTTGCTGAAAAAATCAACGTATTACTGAATGATCCAGCTTTAGCTTCAAATTTGGGTAATAATGGGTACAATGCACTCATGACCAAACTTAGTTGGGATCACGTGTCAAACAATTTATGTAAAATCTACAATTCCAGGTTTTAACCCTTACTCTGACCGGTTCTCACTTCATTCACAATTGCAAACACAAATACCAGGAGCACTAATATTGACCCAATAAGCATAATGAGATTTCCTGCATGATAGCTCTTAGGTTCAAATGTAAAAGTAATGTTATGTTCGCCTGCAGGGACTTCCACTGCTCTAAGAACATAGTTCGCCCTAATAATAGTGGTCTCATTATTATCAATTGTAGCTTTCCATCCTTGCGGGTAGTAAATATCTGAGAAAACCACAAGTCCACCTTGACTACTGGTAGCACGATACACCATTTGATTTGGAGAGTAATTGATCAGATCGACCGATCCTGCCCCGGTAGTTGCAGATTTAAGATCAAATTTGGATACATCCACAACGGCCACCGAATCACTTGCCATATTAATGGTTTCTGCTAACTCGTCATCAGCAGAGTTTACCTGACGTATTTTCTTCACAAACCATGCATTGCCAAATGCCTGGCTATTTTGAAGGACATTGTTGGCTTCACTTCCAAACTTCACATATTTTGTGTTTAGCATATTGAGCAGATTGGTATTGGAGAATCCATCTTTACCAGATCTTAAATCTGAGATTAGTTGCTGCATTTCATTCTGCAGACCATTTTCAATGAGCTCCTGATAACGACCTATTTTAGCGCCATGATATCCACCGATTGATGAATGGTAATAGGATGTTTCAGATTCATTAAAAGGATTATTCAAATTCAATACGCGGTAAAAATGATCTTTATCCTGCAATATTCTTTCGTCTGCTGCAGTCTTTGAAAATCTGGACTGGACGTTTTTCTGGTAAATGGAGTCCTTCAGGTATCGTTTTCCAACTGTCCACATATCTCCGGTTACAATCAGGATCATAATTGCAATTCCGATTTGTTTGCTAATTTTTTCTTTGATGATACCGAAAATTAAACCAGAAAACAATGCGATGAGAATTACAGCTCTGATTGCATCAGAACGGAGCAGCGATTCTCTATCCCTTTTTAATGCGTTAACAAACCAGTCAGGCAATTGAGCATCTACTAAACCATTGAAAGAGAACATGCCAGCAAACAGAACAAAGAATAACGCCAAACCTCCGGCAATAGCAGTGGATCTTAACAGAATCTTCTGATCACTCTTGGAAAATCCATTTTTAAATAGCTCATTGATTCCTAAGGTTCCCAGAAGGTTTATTCCAAAAATTGCTATGATAATTGTAAAGGTTACAGACCTGAATTTGTTGTAGCCAGGCAGATAATCAAATAACAGGTAATTAAATGCCGCAAAGTTTTTGCCCCAACTAAGCATAACTGATAATATTATGATTGCAAGCAACCAGTATTTATACTTCTTTTCTACCATGAACATGCCTACAATCATGCAGAATATCATTATTGCTCCGGCATAGTACGGTGCACTTAGTCGCTGTTTCCCCCAGTATGTTGGTACAGACTGAATCTGCTGCTTTACCTGCTGACGATTGTATCCATTTGATCTGAGAACCTTTGCAACTTCACTATCTGGGGACAATGTCTGGTTACTTGCGCCACCCAAAAAATTAGGAATAAACAGTACAAGAGGTTCAGTAATGCCGTTACTGTAATCAAATGCATAATCCTTATCCAGACCTGTACTCCGTTGGTCTTTTCCGGTCAATTCAGATTTACCACGTGTAGAATATTGACCGTATTCGTAGGTGGTCCATATTCTGCCAAAATTTGCCATGAAACCCAGTAATGCGGCAGCAAACAACACTAATACGGTTGTAGAAAACTCTTTATGCCTTTTTTCAAGGATATGATGAATTAACTGAACTACGCCATAGATGCCAATTATGATCAATAAGTAATACGTGATCTGGAGGTGATTCACCCTTAATTCTAGTGCAGTTGCGAAAGCTGTTAGCGCAAAACCCAATAACTTTTTGTTAGTAAAAACAAGATGAATTCCTGCTATTACCAAGGGAATAAATGCTACTGCAGCTATTTTAGAATTGTGCCCGGCCATTAGTCCAATGAGATTAAAAGTATTTAATCCCCATCCCACAGAACCGACAATTGATAATGTTGGACTGACTTTAAAGCATAAGAGGAGTACGTAAAAACATATGAATGAGTAAAACACAATCCTGATAGGGTGCGGAAGTCCAAAGGCTGAGTATTTATAAACATACTTAATTAAATCCCCACTAAACTCAGCGCCTAGAAGATAAGTTGGCATGCCACCAAACATTGAATTAGTCCAAAGTGCTTCCTGACCAGTTTCTTTCCTGTAATCCAGGCTTTCTTTGGATGCTCCCTGATGTTGTATAATGTCATGTTGCGACAGATTTTTCCCTTCGAAAATTACAGGGCTAAAAAATAGGATCGTTAGCACATAAAATATACCAACAGCAATCAGATGAGGAAGAACTTGTGCTTTGAAATTGATATTCATATTTGGACGAGCATTTTGAAAGCAGCTAAATTATTTAAATAAGGAGTCTAATGAAATTTTCTTGGGAATATTTGTCTTTTCATGAATGCTACAACAAACATAAACTACCATATATCTATTCAGTAAAGTCACCGCAACAGATAACCATATTTGAAGAAATTATTGAGATATTCTGAATGAGTAATTAAAAGAACCACAATTTAATGGCCAGTCCGGTAACGGCAACAAATAAAAACCACCTGATATATTTATCACCAGCTTTAACGGACCACCGGCTACTCAACCAGGCGCCAACAGAATTCCCAATGGAAAGTGTAAGGCCATACTGCCAATCAATTTTCCCTTCTAAAGCGAATATTATTACTGACATCAGCGTGTAGGTGAATGCTACAAATAATTTAATGGCATTCGTTTTTACAAGACTGAAACCGTTAATTGCAGTGAGTGAGGCGATTATCAGGAATCCTATCCCTGCCTGGATAAACCCTCCATAGATTCCAAGGAAAAAGAATACAACAAACCCGATGACCTGCCTTCGGACACTCATGTTTTCCTCAGTACCACTGCTTTTACCGAATGGCTTCAAAACAGTCATGATGACTACCATGATCATCACCACCGCTAGGATTTTATTGAACAACTCATCGCTGATGTCCACAGCCAGCTTAGCACCTATGGCAGCACCAGATGCCGCTGCAATCGCAAGCAACCCACTGTACTTAAAGGAGGAAACACCTTTTGATTTGAAACCACCAATTCCAAATATATTTTGTATCAGAATGGCTACCCTGTTGGTAGCATTTGCAATTCCCCCGGGCAATCCCATAAATATCAATAGCGGGACAGTTAAAAGGGAGCCACCGCCGGCCAATGTATTAATAATGCCAGCAATGAAGCCAACCCCAATCAGCATTAAGACTTCCTGAAGCGTTATGGTTATTTCCATGGTGTTTGAATAACTTCCAATTGATCGCTGCACAATTCAAGTAACCGGACCTGGGTTTGTTGAAGTACCGGATGTATAAATTGTGGAGCAATTTCATTCAAAGGCACTAAAGTAAACCTTCTGTGCTGAATTTCAGGATGCGGAATGCAAAGATTTTTTGATTCAATGACTTGTGTGTTGAAATAAAGAATATCAATATCGATCGATCGTTCACCCCACTTTTCAAACCTTTGTCTTCCTAGTTGAACTTCAGTTTGCTGTAAGCGTTTGAGAAGCTCATGTGGTTCCAGATCACACGAAATTTCTATTACCTGATTTAGAAAACCAGGTTGGTCAGTTTTTCCCCAGGCGGCTGTTTCATATACCGACGATTTATTCACCACATCCCCATATTCACTGATTGCCTCCACAGCCATTTGCAGATTACTCCTCTTATCACCCAGATTACTTCCAAGCAACAAATAAACTCCGTCCATAAGTAATTTTAAACTTTTCTAATTGGTTAGCAGTCAATAGTAAAAAACTGAATTAGTTTTGTGGGGTTAAAATTGAACATTTTTAATTGATATATGGCATTTATCAGAAATACATTAGCTGCATTGGTCGGAGTTTCCCTGTTTTTCGGGTTGGCCTTTTTTCTATTCTTCATGTTTCTTATTGCCGCCTCGGCGGGTGAGAAAGACTTTGAAGTGAAAGAGAATTCGGTTCTGCATTTAAATTTGAGAGGTATAGTACAGGAAAGGGTAGTAGAGGACCCGTTTCAGGAATTACTGGGTGGAGATGAACCTAAGCCAATTGGGCTATATGACATTCTGAAAACATTAAACGCAGCAGCCAACGACGAGAAAATCAAGGGGATCTACATGGAACATGGGTTTCTTGCTGCTGGATATTCTTCATTGGAAGAGATTAGAGAAGCATTAATATCCTTTAAACAATCCGGGAAATTTATTTATTCTTATGGCGAATACCTTACTGAAGGAGATTATTACCTCGCGTCTGTCGCAGACTCTATTTTTCTGAATCACGAAGGTGCTTTGGAGTTGAATGGCCTGAGCGCAAATGTTACCTTCTTTAAAGGGACTTTCGAAAAACTAGGAATTGAGCCCCAAATCTTCAGGGTTGGTGAGTTTAAGAGTTTTGTGGAACCATATATCAGAAGAGATCTTAGTGAAGCCAATCGCCTTCAGTTAACCGAACTCTTGAATGGCTTATACAGGAATTATATTGAGGCGGTTTCCGCAGAAAGGCTGATTGATGTTGACAAACTTCAGCAAATCTCAGATAGTATGTTGGTACGACTGCCGGAAGATGCAGTGAAGCATGGGCTGGTGACCAGGCTAGCGTACAAGGATGAGGTCAAAGCACTGATCAAATCACAGTTAGGAATTGAAAAAGATGGGAAGATCAATTTCGTTTCATTAGACAATTACTCAAAAACTGCTTCTCCAGTTTATGATGGGTCCTATAAAAATAAAATAGCCCTTATTGTAGCTGATGGTAGCATTGTAATGGGATCAGGAGATGAGGATGTAGCAGGAGAAAAGTTTGCTAGAGAAATAAGAAAAGCAAGGGAAAACGACCGTGTAAAAGCTATTGTATTAAGAGTTAACTCACCAGGGGGCAGCCTCACTGCTTCCGACATTATTTGGAGAGAAGTAATGCTCACTAAAGGTGTAAAGCCTATCATTGCTTCGATGGGTGACGTAGCAGCTTCAGGTGGCTACTTCATTTCTATGCCTTGTGATACCATTGTTGCTCAAAGAAATACCATTACAGGTTCCATTGGTATTTTCGGTATGTTGTTTAACCTCGAAAATTTCCTGGAAGATAAACTTGGAATTACACATGATGTAGTGAAAACAGGAGAGTTTTCCGACATCATGACCGTAACCAGACCTCTGAGCGAAACAGAAAGAGAAATCATTCAAAAAAGTGTAAATAAGGGATATGATACCTTTATTTCAAAAGCAGCTGAAGGCAGAAATATGTCTACTGAAGACATGTTGAAAGTGGCAAGTGGCAGAGTCTGGACCGGGGAACAAGCGCATGAGAGGGGTTTGGTTGACATATTAGGAGACCTTAACACCGCTATTGAAGTGGCAGCAACGAAAGCAGGGCTCGAAAAAGGGGAGTTTACAGTAGTGGATTACCCGGAGCAAAAACCATTTATTGAGCAATTTTTATCAGGTATGAGTACTCAGGCCAAAATTGCAATCAAAGGTGATACCTACGGTGA
The DNA here is from genome assembly GCA_965243755.1 of Cyclobacteriaceae bacterium. Taxonomy (GTDB): domain Bacteria; phylum Bacteroidota; class Bacteroidia; order Cytophagales; family Cyclobacteriaceae; genus JANSWY01. The sequence goes on along the minus strand of CBDEVW010000003.1, from coordinate 1,128,150 downwards.
GTTAGCCCCTTATCTGGACGAGATCAAATCACTTGAAAAACTTCAGGGCATTCAGGCAAGGATGCCATTTGAATTGAAAATACATTGATTTTTAAATAATACAGGAAAATATTGGCGATAGCGTGATTCACAACCTATCGCTTTTTTTATATTAGCAACTGGATTTTGAAATTGTTAAGCATGGAGATTAGAAACGACTGGACCCGAGACGAAATATCTGAAATTTATAATATGCCTGTCATGGAGCTGATATATAAAGCAGCGACCGTTCACAGACAATATAATGACCCTTCTGAAGTACAGGTTTGCACGTTACTTTCGGTAAAAACAGGCGGATGCCCAGAAGATTGTGCCTATTGCCCCCAGGCAGCCAGGTATCATACAGATGTGAAGGTCCATAAACTAATGGAGGTTGGTGAGGTACTGGAAGCAGCTAACAATGCCAAGATCAACGGAAGCACCAGGTTCTGCATGGGTGCAGCCTGGAGAGAGGTAAGAGATAACAGAGATTTCGATAAAGTGCTTGAAATGGTGAAGGGAGTCAACGCCATGGGTATGGAGGTTTGCTGTACTTTAGGTATGTTGTCAGAGGAGCAAGCCCAAAAGTTAAAAGACGCTGGGTTGTATGCTTACAATCACAACCTTGATACCAGCGATGAATACTACGAGGAAATCATTTCTACAAGGACCTACGATGATCGTCTGGATACCTTGGATAACGTAAGAAAGGCCAACATTTCGGTTTGTAGTGGTGGAATCATCGGAATGGGTGAAGATCACAAGGACAGAATAGGCATGATTCATACCCTGGCCACTATGGCGGAGCATCCTGAATCAGTTCCGGTAAATGCACTGGTTCCTGTAGAAGGTACACCATTAGAAGAACAGCCAAGAGTTTCCGTTTGGGAGATGATCAGAATGATTGCCACAGCAAGAATAACAATGCCAAAGGCCATGGTAAGGCTTTCTGCAGGTAGAGTAAGAATGAACACAGAAGAACAGGCCTTGTGCTTTTTAGCAGGAGCCAATTCCATATTTGCTGGAGATAAATTACTTACTACCCCTAATCCGGAAGTGAATGAGGACAAGGAATTATTCCAGACCCTGAACTTAAAACCACGGGAATCATTTAAAGGAGCGGCTGCCGTAAAATTCGAGCAGATTCCTCAGCACTAAATGCGTTTGGTCAACCTGATTCTAATGAATTTGTGATCCTGGGATTCAGTGGTCTCAGCAGTATTGTAGTTAAATACCAAACCGGCATCAAAAGTTTGCCAATGTAACATAATGCCGGTTTTTCTACGACTTACCCAGGCATTGGATTCTTCAGTATAAGGGCTTTGAGGACCAATGAAATTACCATCAATGGTAGTGTTATGAATCACAAACTCTTTGGAATAACCCCAGAAAAAATACCATTCAATAGGGTTGTACTGTACCGGGTTTCTGATAATGCCCATCATTCCGTTTCGATAGCCTGATTTTTTCAGTGATGTAAGGTGCCCAATTCTGACTACACCCCCCTGTTGTATGTTATTAAAGATAGTTCCTAATTCAATGTCACTTTCGTAAGTAAGGTCAATCCAATCGCTCAGGGTAAAGGATTTCGAAATTTGGGAGGTGAGATTGACATAAGGTGTATTATTGATTTGGTGCTCCCAACCTCTTGGGATTTTCATGTTAAATCGTTCGTGCCACCAGTTTTGTAGCTCCCCTGTTTTGGTTGCAGGCCCAAGGATTCCAAAATCTAATTTGGTATCAATTACCCAGTTGTTTTTGGTGAAAAAGGTTACAGACTTTCCAAATCCAAATGCGCCTGCGTAAGGTCGGTCCAGTAAGTCAACATTTTTTATTTTGATATCAAATGGTGTATACATCAGATGGAAAAAATGAAAGGCATGAGTGACCTGATGAAGTTTATTTTTGCGATTAAGTTTTTTGAATATTTTTTTTGCGGTATCAACCTGGTGGCGGTAGGCTGCAAAAATTCCACTGCTGTAGTACTGATCCTCTTCATTTACCAGGTAAAAAGCATCATTATCCACATTCAGGTCCAGTTCTGCGGTATATCGCTTACCAGCCTCCTGAGCGAGAAGTGTGTGACCAAAACATATGAAAGCAATGATTATTAATTGTCTCATTATAATTTTCAAATATATAACAATTGCATATAATCGATTGCGCCTTAAATTGCAGCCTGGCAAATAAAGGAAACGAATTATCGTATGTGTAGGTTGGATGACCGTTTGGATTTAGCACTTCAGGAACGAAAGCAACTGGGGAACTATAGAAAATTGAAGCAAAGTACAGGATTGATCGATTTTGTTTCTAATGACTACCTGGGACTCGCCAGGGATGTTACGTTGTGTGAATTAATCAAACTGGAATTGGATCAGTTGGATCAACCCAATATGAATGGCGCTGGAGGCTCAAGATTATTATCGGGAAACTCAAAACTGTATGAGGAAACTGAAAATATGCTTTCGGAAATATTCAAAGCCGAAGCAGCCCTTATTTTTAATTCTGGCTACCAGGCCAATCTCGGTTTGTTGTCCAGCGTGCCTCAAAAAGGGGATACCATTTTGTATGACCAGTTATCTCATGTTTGCCTGAAGGAAGGAGCCTGGCTGAGCAAGGCAGATAGTGTCATGTTTGCGCATAATGATCTCAGTGATCTGGAGCGTAGATTGAAACTTATCAGCGAAGGAGAAAAATTTATCGTCGTGGAATCGGTCTATTCTATGGATGGTGATTACGCACCTCTGAAAGGAATAGTCGCCTTAGCGAAAAAATATAATGCACATATTATCCTGGACGAAGCTCATAGTACCGGTGTGATCGGTGAACGAGGTGCTGGATTTGCAATTGATGAGCACCTTCATCAAGAGATTTTTGCCAGGGTATACACTTTTGGTAAAGCAATGGGAGTTCACGGAGCTTGTGTGGTTGGCTCTCAGAAACTAATTGATTACCTGATCAATTTCGGCAGACCATTCATTTACACCACAGCACTTCCGTCACACTCGGTAATGTCTATCAAACAGTCATTCGCCTATCTGAAAAGACATCAGTATTTACAAGATACGCTCAATGACCGTATTGCATACTTCAAAAAGGAATTCAAGAAAGTGGTTGGTAATATGCCTGACGTTATGTTTCCTGACAGCAATACAGCAATTCAGCCGATTATTATTCCAGGGAATGAAAGGATCAGGGAGCTGGCGCAAAAGCTCAATATGAGTGGTTATGATGTACGTCCTATATTAGCTCCTACAGTAAAATCTGGAAAAGAACGATTGAGAATTTGTCTGCATGTTTATAACAGCTATGAAGAAATTGATGGTTTAATTCAACAACTGGTAACATTATTGAAGAAATGAGAAAAGGATATTTTGTTACGGCAATTGGTACGGATTCCGGAAAAACAGTTGTGAGTGCTATACTTACTGAAGCGTTAAAGGCGGATTACTGGAAACCGGTTCAGGCAGGGTTCCCAACCGATAGTGAAACCGTCAAGTCGCTTATTTCCAACAGCACGTCACAGGTACTTCCCGAAAAATATGTATTGAACACACCCGCATCACCACATGCAGCAGCAAAAATTGATGGAGTTGAGATTTCTTTGAATGATTTTCATGTCCCATCGGGGCAACAACCAATTATTATCGAAGGAGCTGGCGGTATAAGAGTTCCAATCAATGATCAGGACACTATGGGAGAATTGATGAAAAGATTGGGGTTGCCGGTTATTTTGGTATCTAATCTTTACCTGGGAAACATCAATCATACACTTCTCAGTGTTGACTACCTGAAAGCTCAAAATATCAAGGTAGCCGGGATCATCTTCAATGGAGAACCCAATCCGGAATCTGAACGGATCATTGCTAAAATGAGTGGCTATCCAATCTTGTTTCATATCAAGCCGGAAGAAGCAATAAATAAAGAGACAGTAGCAAAATATGCACAGCAATTAATTGATTCAAATAAAATAGCCTAATGGATAATCAGCAGTTAGCACAAATAGACAGAGATCATATTTGGCACCCATTTACTCCATTGCAGGGGCAGGATGGACCAGTATTAATTGAAAAAGCTAAAGACGTATACCTATACACTCCTGATGGTAACAAGATACTTGATGCCGTTTCATCCTGGTGGGTAAGCATTCATGGACATGGCAATGAAAAAATTGCTGAAGCCGTAGGAAAACAGGTCCTGGAAATGGAACATGTGATATTTGCAGGATTCACCCATAAGCCAGCCATAAACCTCACCAAAAACCTGCTATCAATTTTACCTGAAAACCAGCAAAAGGTATTTTTCTCAGATAATGGAAGTACTTCTGTGGAAGTTGCTTTAAAAATGGCATTCCAGTTTTGGTACAATCAGGATCAGCCCAGGAAGAAAGTAGTGGCTATAGAAGGGGCTTATCACGGGGATACATTTGGTGCAATGTCGACAGGAGAGAGGGGAGGGTTCAATGTTCCATTCGAGCCATTTTTATTTGATGTGCAGTTTATCCCGCTTCCAACCAAAGAAAACTGGCAGGAGGTAAAGAAGCGTTTTCAGGAATTAATCAATGGGGATGATGTATCCAGCTTTATTTTTGAACCATTGGTACAGGGGTCTGCGGGGATGCGAATGTATGCTCCTGAATACCTGGATGAACTGATTCAAATTGCCAAAGAACGAAAGGTGATTTGCATTGCTGATGAAGTAATGACGGGTTTTGGCAGAACCGGTAAATACTTTGCATGTGATTACTTGCACCAGAATCCAGATATTTTCTGTTTGTCAAAAGGCCTGACTGGAGGAACAATGCCTATGGGAATCACCACAGCCTCCAGGGATATAGTAGCTGCTTTCGATACAGATGATATTTATAAGACCTTTTTCCATGGTCATTCCTACACCGGTAATCCCATTGCCTGTGCTGCTGCCAATGCAAGTTTCAAATTGATTTCCGATGACCGGTTCTTATCAAATTTACAAAGGATCAACCACCACCATAAAAGCTTCATGGAAAAAGTGAGTGGACATGAAATGTTGAAGGACATTCGGCTTACAGGGACGATTCTTGCCATGGAACTGAATCTGGGAGAGACCTCTTACATGAACAAATCAAGGAATATGATCTACAAATTCTTTCTTGACAGGGGAATTTTAATGAGGCCACTTGGAAATGTGATCTATATCCTGCCTCCGGCAATAATCACCAATGATGAGTTAGATGTAGTTTATGCCGCAATTGAAGAATTGCTGAGCCAATTACAAAATCATTGAGATTCCTGTTCTAAGAGGTACCCAATACTGAAGTTGCTTTCCCAGTCAAAAATGTAATGCTCACTTTGGGTGGCTTTACTTATTGATGAGTAAATGTTCAAACCTGCGCTCATTTGTTTGTCATCAGGGAATTGGTAGCTGTCTGGCTTTTTTAGCAATGTATATCTTTCATTGTCCTTGCGAATATCCCGTGCCAACCTAAAAGGAACACCTCCAATGATAAAGCACATTTTAGCCTTTTCAGGGGGCAACCTGGACATTAGTGCACCTACCTGATTACTTACTTCTTTTTCATTGATACCGTTAAGGAAATAACCAGAACCAAAAGTCTCAAAGGTTTTAATGGAGTCATTCTCAATCCAGGAGATTTTAGTATTTCCTGTTCCAATATCAACAACAAACCCTTTTTCTCTGAAAGCCTTCGGAAGAGTTGCCAACAAAACATATTCAGCCTCTCTGTCAGCTTCAATCATGTTAACCTCAAACCCTAATTCACGAAGTACTTTGGATATGGCCTGAACTTTCCTATTTCGACTGGCGGTTGAACTGGTGACAAAATGTATGTATTTCTCCTCAACACCGTATTCAATCATTTGCCTTTTATAGTTTTCCAGTCCTGTTCTTATGGCTGATTCGGTTACACCATCTGTGTAGACATGGCTTACACCATACTGAGCATCTTCCAGCTCCCAGTTGCCAGCGGAATCAATATTGATGATAAAAGCATTAAATCCGTAACCACCAAGCTCAATTACTCCTTTCAATGTCCCATTTTGTGGTGCAGGAGGAGCAAACTGAAACCTCTTTTTAATTTCCACTGGTGGCTTCTTTTCTGGCTCAGATCCACAGGAAAATAAAATGACAATTAGAATTAGATGTAAGAGATATCTAATAGCGGGCATATTCAAATTACGATTTGGTCATTAAGTTGTGCAATACATCTGAATCGTAAAAATATTTATTTGAATTTTTTTAATGCCAGATCAGATTGTTGACCGTATTGATAAGACAATATTAAATCAGGCATTTGGAAGAAAATGAAAATCAAGCGATGGCTTGGATACAGATTGCCACATACGTGATTTCACCTCATTTAATGCCTGAATAATTTCATATCCCTCCATTGTCGCCCAGTACACTCGCTTTCTTCGTCCGCCACGTTCGGCCGTAGGGCTGCCAAACTCCGATTTTACCCAACCTTTTTTCTCCATCCGTTTTAATACCACATGGATTGCAGGTATCGATATTGATTTTTCCAGGGAGGCTTCATATTGTTTGGCAATGTCTACACTATTAAGCTTTTCCCCCTGCAACAATATCATCAAAATGATCTCCTCAAGTGTACCAACAGTTTCCATTAAATTAACATTTGTTTAAGATATAATACGAATATAAACAATCCAGGTTAAACGGAGTATGCTAAAGAATTAAATGATTGCTCCCGGTTTGGGTCCATCTTCTAACTAGTTACTGATTGGGAACGTACAGCACTTTTTTAGTTTCAAAAAAAGGTTCAGTGAAATGATCAGAGAGGTTGTGCAGTTTGTACCTCAGTTTGGATTCCTGCAATTCTTCAGTCAGGTCTCCACCCTTCAGATACAGTATGCCGTTTTTTAGTTCGTGAACCGATTGCTTTTTAAATTTTCCCTTCACCCATTGATAAAATGGATTTAGTCTTGTGACAGCCCGGCTAACTACAAAATCATATTGATGGTCTATTTGCTCGGCGCGAACTTTTTCAGCAGTGACATTGCTGAGCCCAATAGCTTCTGCCACTTGATTCACCACAGTAATTTTTTTTCCGATAGAGTCAACCAGATGAAATTTGGTTTCTGGAAACAGGATGGCCAATGGAATACCAGGAAAACCACCACCAGTACCTACGTCTAAAATCTCAGCGTCTTGCTTAAATGAAATGTATTTGGCTATTCCCAATGAATGCAGGACGTGGCGTATATACAGCTCATCAAAATCCTTACGGGAGATCACGTTGATTTTGGCGTTCCACTCCTGATATACAGGGTACAATTGTTTAAATTGATTGACCTGAACCTCCGAAAGTTGAGGAAAATACTTCTGAATTATTTCATGCATATGAAGGATGAAACTAAATGTGCTGTTTTTTGTCCTTTACCAGGTCATACATCAACTCTCTGGCCCGGTGAAGTTGTGCTTTTACAGTTCCGAGTGGGGCTCCAAGTTCTTGTGCTATTTCTTCATACGACAGCTCGTCAAAGTATCGAAGTTTCACCAGTCGTTGGTATTTAGCAGGAAGCTTGGTGACGAACATCCTGATCAACTCAATTTTTTGAGATTTGATGGTTTCTTCAGCAGGATTGAGCCTTTTGTCTTCCACATCAATGGTCACAGCATCACCATTGTCATCTGAAAAGGAGGTGTTCAGGCTGTAGGTTTCCAGTTTCTTTTTCCTGATGAAATCTATGGCATTGTTGGTAGCAATCCGGAATAACCAGGTACTGAAGGTATAGTCCTTTTTGAATCGGTCAAGATTTTTGAATGCTTTTGCAAAAGCCTCGATGGTCAAATCCTCAGCATCATCCACGTTCCTTACCATCTTGAGGATCATGTGATAAACAGGCTTCTTGTATCGCTCCATGAGGTCGGCATAGGCCTGCTCATCTCCACCCTTGACCGCCTGATCAATCAGTTTGAAATCTTTTAATGCTTTTTCTGAAAACTGTCTATTTACTTCCATCTAATTCTTTTGCTAAAAAAACCTACAGGCGCCATTATCAACAAATATAGTGTATATGCTACATCTAATAATGGAACGAGCCAATAGGTAAATTGATTCCCCAGCAGTTTGGTGGTCTGTCTGATACCAGATACCAAAATAATCCATCTTATTCCAACTCCTACTAAAATATACAGCAGATTGGTGTGAATTGCCGCTAAAATAATAAATGTTAACCAAAACATTAGCTGACTTACACCAATAAGACCCAGTAGTAATTGATCTGTTGGGGAATAATATTTCCCAACGGATAAATGACGTTGTTTTTGCCTGAAATATTCTGAAAAGCTGGTCTTAGACGCGGAAATGGTCAATGCATCTTTTCCCAGTATGGGGACAGTATTGTAAGATTTGGCATGCTGGTTTACAAATAAATCATCATCCCCGCTGCTCAAATGCATGTAATTGTCATAGCCGTTCACTTCCTGAAATAACGACTTTCTGAACACAAGGTTCCGGCCAACACCCATATACGGCTTGCCCAAAAGGCAAAAGCTGAGGTATTGAAATGCAGTCACCATCGTCTCATAGCGGATGAATAAGTTGAGGAATCCCGATCGTGTAATGTAAGGACTAAATCCCAAGCCAATGGATTGACCAGACCCAAACTGATCATTAATGGTCGATAACCAATTCTGAGTAACAGGAAGACAATCTGCGTCTGTAAGTGCTAAAACATCGTATTGTGCAATCTCAATGGCCTTAGTGAGCGCAACTTTTTTCCCCCCTTTTGAATTTGCGGGTACAACTACATATTTGATGTTGCTGTGAATCTCTTTTATTGATTTTAGCCATTCTTCTGATCCATCGGTACACCGATCGAGTCCAATTACTATTTCGAATGGTTGATGCTTTTGATTGAGCAATTCCGGAATTAGGTTTTTCAGATTGGTAATTTCGTTGTGGGCGGCAATGATAATGGAAATGCCCTGATTCGTTGTGTTCACTTCCCTTTTTGTAGGTTTCAATAATACTAACAAAGACAAACCCAGGTAGATCAATTGTATCACCAGAGAGAAGAAAAAAACCACAAGCAGGAGATAAGTCATTGCAACAAATATAAATTGCCTTCTAAATTATAATTTGATGGGCAGCATGTATTTTTGCAGCCGACCGAAAACTTGACATGCTCAAATTTGATTTAAAGCACAAAGACGAAAAAAGTAAAGCCAGGGCCGGAGTAGTGACTACTGATCATGGCACCATAGAAACTCCCATTTTTATGCCTGTAGGTACGGCGGGTTCTGTAAAGGCAGTACACCAGCGAGAGTTGAAAGACGACATTAAGGCACAAATCATTCTTGGCAATACGTATCACCTGTACCTCAGGCCAGGGCTGGATATATTGCAAAAGGCCGGGGGATTACATCGGTTTAACGGTTGGGATCGGCCGATCCTTACAGATAGTGGTGGTTATCAGGTTTATTCTTTGGCCGACCAACGGAAAATCACTGAAGAGGGAGTACTTTTTAAATCACATATCGATGGATCGAAACATCAGTTTACCCCAGAAAGTGTGATGGACATTGAGCGTGTCATAGGGGCTGATATTATCATGGCATTCGACGAGTGTACTCCATATCCCTGCGATTACGATTACGCTAAAAATTCCATGGAGATGACTCACAGGTGGCTGGACAGGTGCTGCAAGCGTGTTGATGAAACCAGCCCGCATTATGGCTATCACCAGGCCCTTTTCCCGATAGTGCAAGGAAGTACCTATAAGGACCTGCGACAAAGATCTGCGGAGTACATCGCATCAAAAGACAGGGAGGGTAATGCAATTGGGGGCCTTTCCGTTGGAGAACCCGCTGAGATGATGTACGAAACGACTGATCTGGTTTGTGACATTCTTCCCGAAGATAAACCCCGATACCTGATGGGTGTAGGGACTCCCGCAAATATATTAGAGTGTATATCTCTTGGTGTTGATATGTTTGATTGCGTCATGCCAACCAGAAATGCCAGAAATGGAATGCTTTTCACCTCAGAAGGCATCATCAACATTCGGAATGAAAAGTGGAAAGATGACCTGAGCCCCATTGACCCCAACCTGGGAGGGTATGTAGATACTACCTACAGTAAAGCATATTTGCGTCATTTAATTACATCAAAAGAAATTCTGGGAGCACAAATAGCAAGTATCCATAACTTATCGTTCTATCTCTGGTTGGTAAGAGAGTCCAGAAAACATATCATTGCAGGAGATTTCGCCGGCTGGAAAAATGAAATGGTAAAAAAAGTGACAACTCGCTTATGAGATACAGGTTACGTCTGATCGATCAATACATCCTCAAACAGTTGTTGACCACATTTATTTTTGTGGTACTCATACTGGTTGCGGTTATCTGTATTATCGATTTTACTGAAAAGAACGATGATTTCATTCAAAATGACGTTTCCGGAGACCTGATTCTCAAGTATTATCTCACCTACATACCTTATATGGCGAGTCTTTTGACTCCTATCACTTCATTCATTGCTGCAGTGTTCATTACCGCTAAAATGGCGGGCCGCACAGAGATCATTGCGATATTGGCAGGCGGGGTAAGTTTTAAAAGAATGATGCTTCCCTACTTTATTGGGGCCTGTATGATTGCATTGGCAAGTTTTTACCTTAATGGTTATGTTATTCCGGATGCTAATAAATTCCGAATTGGATTTGAGTTGGCCTACCTAAAAAAACCATTTTACAACAGGGAAAGAAACATACACTTCAAAGTGGCCCAGAATGATTACATCTACATGGAAAGGTACAATGTAAATAGCGATGAAGGCCGCAATGTTACCCTGGAGACCATTATTGGTAATGAACTGATTGAAAAACTGACAGCCGATAAGATTCGTTGGAACGCCGATAGTAGCAGCTGGGAGTTAGTCAATTATGAAGTGCGCAGGTTTCACCCCATGGAAGAAGTAATTACCAAGGGAAAGTCATTGGATACGCTGATCAACATGTCACCAAGTGACTTTGATAACAAAGAACGCTACTATGAAACCTTGACCATGACCGAACTGCAGGATTATATAGACCTGCAGACTTCCCGTGGAGCAGATGATACTGCCATTTATCTCATTGAAAAATACATCAGATACATGGCCCCATTTACCGTCCTTATTCTCACTTTTATAGGAATTATTGTGTCAGCACGAAAATCGAGAGGAGGGACCGGATTTCAGATTGCCATGGGATTTTTAATTGCCTTTATTTTTATCATATTTTTTATTCTGGCAAGGGCAATTGCAGAGGCCGGATCAATGAATCCAATTTTAGCTGTCTGGCTACCTAATATAGGATTTAGTATTGTAGGTTTGATTATGTATCACACTGTTCCGAGATAAATTATGCAGACGGAATTTAAAGACTATGCACTCCTTCATTTTATTGTGGTCATTTGGGGGTTCACAGCAATTTTGGGCCGATTAATTGAAGTGCCTTCCGTAGAGATTGTTTTCTATAGAACAATGGTGGCATCCATGGGACTGTACCTGCTGCTGAAGTTCAGGAAAAGATCGTTTCGGTTGGAAAAGCGTGATACTTTGTTAATCCTGGGAACAGGTGTGTTGATCTCAGCACATTGGATACTTTTTTTTGCTGCCGCCAGAGTTGCTACTGTCTCAGTTTGTTTAGCAGGAATGGCCACTTGCAGTTTATGGACAAGCATTATTGAACCACTTGCTACTAAGAGGAAGATCAGGCCCTTTGAAATTGTGTTGAGTATGGTGGCTATAGCTGGAATTGTTGTGATATTCCGAGTAGAGTTCAATCATACACTAGGTTTAATAATGGCGATAGTTTCTGCGGCCTTATCTGCCATTTTCACAGTGATTAATGCCGGATTTACCCGAAAGTACAACCCCTACATGATCACATTTTATGAAATGATAGGAGCTTGTTTGAGTACGGCATTGTTTTTTCCAATTTACACACGTTATTTCACCAATGGGGAACTTCAACTGGCTCCATCATCCATGGATTGGCTTTATCTGGTCATTCTGGCTTTGGCATGTACGGTGTATGCCTATTCCGTTTCTGTGGAGTTGATGAAGAGACTATCGGCTTTTGTGGTTAACCTGACTGTTAATCTGGAACCAGTTTATGGAATTATTTTGGCGTTGCTCATTTTTGGAGACGAAGAGGAAATGTCAGGTGGTTTTTATTTGGGAACAGGGCTAATATTGGTAAGTGTACTAGTGTACCCATTGGTTAATCGTTACTTCAAAAGGAAGGCGCTGGAGACTGATGTGCTACGCTAGGTCACCAGACCATTGAGTGTATTGCGGTAAATTGGGGATGTCGTCTGCCGTATAAAAGATGCCATAAACAGCGGAACCGGAACCTGTCATTGAAGCATAACGAGCCCCTTTGTCATAAAGCAGGTCTTTCAATTCCTGTAGTTGTGGGTATTTTGGGAAAAGGCTCAATTCAAAATCATTTTTCAATTCATTTCTCCATGCTTCAATTGGTGCGGATATCAGTTTTTCAATGGGAATGGTCTGGTCGTTGGGCTGCACATTTGCGTAAGCCTCTTTTGTGGAGACGTGAATGTTGGGATAAATGATAGTGATGTGCTTTCCTGATAATTGGATTGAGCTATCAGAAAAAGTTGTTCCCGTACCAGAAGCGATAACTGGTTGATTATTGATGAAAAACGGGCAGTCACTGCCCAATTGAGATGCATATCTCCTCAGTTGCTCATTGGAAAGACTGAGTGAAAATATTTCATTAAGTGTTTTTAGTGTGAAGGAGGCATCCGACGAGCCCCCGCCAAGTCCGGCACCAATTGGCACATTTTTGAGTAAGATGATTTCAACCGGAGGGATATCAAAATCCTTTTTGAGCAAGTGATAGGCTTTAAGGCACAGGTTTTCCTCGGGATTGCCTGGTATGTCAATACCAAAACTTCGGAAAGTTAATTTGCTTGAAGGAATAATTTCCAGAGCATCACACCAGTTGACCGGATAAAAACAGGACTCAATATCATGAAAGCCATCGGCCCGTTTCTTCAGGATATTGAGTCCCAGGTTTATTTTAACATTCGGAAAAGTAACCATTAAATAAGTTGTTGACTTACTTTCCTTTAGTCAGTTCTTCGATTATATCATCCGTAATACCAGAAGTTGAGAACCCACCATCATGCATCAGGTTTTGCATGGTAACCATTCTGGTCAGGTCAGAGAACATTGTTACGCAGTAGTCCGCACACGATTCAGCTGATGCATTACCAAGTGGCGACATTTTATCTGCATAATCGAAGAATACATCAAATCCTCCTACACCCGTTCCTGCTGTGGTCATGGTAGGGGACTGAGAAATGGTGTTGACTCTTACCTTGTTTTTCTTTGCAAACCTGTAGCCGTAGCTTCTGGCGATTGATTCCAGTACAGCCTTGGCTTGTGCCATGTCGCCATAGTCAGGGAAGGTCCTTTGTGCTGCAATGTATGATAATGCCAGAATAGAACCCCAATCGTTCATTACCTCCAGTTTTTCTGCCACCTGCATTACTTTGTGAAATGAGAGCGCAGAAACATCAAGCGTTTTCAAAAACCAGTCATAGTTGAGGTCTCCATAGGCTTTTTTCTTTCTTACGTTAGGGCTCATACCAATGGAATGAAGTACGAAATCAATTTTCCCGCCAAGTATCTCGGTTGATTTGGTGAATAAGTTTTCGAGATCCTCCAGAGAAGTTGCATCAGCAGGTATAATTTCTGAGCCACATTTTTCTGCCAGTTTATTGATTTCACCCATTCTCATGGCAATAGGAGCGTTGGTCAAAGTAAAAGTAGCTCCTTCTTCATGGGCTTTTTCGGCAACTTTCCATGCTATTGATCTTTCATCTAAAGCACCAAAAATGATTCCTCTTTTGCCTTTCAATAAGTTATAAGCCATAATATGTCTTTTTATGTGATTTGATTGGTTGCAAAAATAAGTGAATAATTGAATTAGCCTTCAAAAAATCTCAGAAGCTATTTGGGGGTTTTTATAGCAACACATGTATATAATGAAAGCATTGCACGTACGGCGAGATTTACTATTTTTGAGCCCTCAACGTACACCAATGCCTAATAGCAACAGTTTTACCAAGGATGATCTAAAAGAAATTTATGAATTGCATTTTCAGGCAATCCGAAATTTCGTTTATTTCAAAACCAGGGATGTTGATGTGGCAGAAGATCTTGCTCAGGACGTATTTGTCAAATTATGGAGCAGGAAGGAAACCATTAGGAAAGAGACCGTAAAAAGTTTACTTTACACAATGGCAGGTAATATGGTAATCAACCACTTCAATCATATGAAGGTGGTTTACGCTCATGAAACTGATACTGGCCGCTATGGATCAAGGGAAATGCAAACACCCCAGTTCATCATTGAAGAAAAAGAATATGAACAGCGGTTGAATGAGGTCCTTGAAATGATCCCGGATGGTTGCAGGGAGGTTTTTTTGATGAACCGCATCGAAAAAATGAAGTATGATGAGATTGCCGGCCGATTAGAATTGAGTGTAAAGGCTGTGGAAAAAAGAATGAGTAAGGCCCTTTCGATTATAAGACAAGAATTGGGTAGAAAGATATAATGAAAGAAGAATTCGAAAAATATCATCAGTATCTTAATGGCGAGGCTGCAGAGGAAGAAGTTCTGGATAAGGATATCCTTAAGTTTCTGGAAAAGTCTGCAGAGATTTCCCTGCCAAAATTTAACAGGTCGATGGAAGATGCCTGGGCCAGGATCGATGAGCTTACGGAGGAAAAAACCGACTCACGGCATGTATTGTGGAGAAAATGGGTTCCGGTTGCCGCAGCAATCGCTCTATTGATGGTATCATCATTGGTGATTTTTAATAAAAGTGACCTTTCAATCGACCATAACGCAGGGCTGGCTGAATCAAAGCGAGTGTTGTTACCTGACGGATCCAAAGTTATTCTGAACGCAGGTTCGACAATTTCATTCAAGGAAAATTGGGATAGAAGTGTCAATCTAAAAGGTGAAGCGTTCTTTGAAGTGGTTCATGGAAGTGAATTCACTGTTGAAACTGCAAATGGAACAGTGTCTGTTTTGGGTACTTCATTCAATGTGTTTGATCGGGATGATCAGTTGAAAGTAGATTGTAAAACCGGCAAGGTGAAAGTGGAAATTCCTGCTTTGGGCATTGCTGAGATCCTTACACCTGGTTTCGGAGTTGTATTGAGTGAAGCAACAGCCAATAAAAGAAAAATTGACACAGCTACTGTTGGCATTTGGACCGCTGGAGAATTTTATTTCAGCAACCAGCCACTTAAAGACGTATTTAATGAAATCGAACGTCAGTTTAATGTGTCTGTCGAAGCAGATCAAATCGTTAATAAACGTTTATTCAGTGGTTATTTTGTAAAATCAGATTTGAACAGTGCTTTGCAGATGGTGTGCGAACCACTTGGCCTGGGATTTACGGTTAAGGGGAGTAATGTTACCATTGATATGAAGTAAAATGAGATGCCTGGCAGCAGCATTCCTAATGATTATTGGTGTTGCCAATGCACAAACCCTCTTCCAGATTCAATTCCAGAATGTCACAGCGGACCAGGCGCTTAGAGAAGTTGAATCCAGGTATGGCTTGAAGTTTTCATTCGATCCGGAGGCATTAAAGCAATTCACGATTAATGGAACCATATCCGGTAGTACACCGGAAGAGTTTGTAGCAAACCTGATCCGGGACCTGCCTTACACTTTCAAAAAGACACAATCAGTATTTTTGATAATTCCTGCTCCGGTTAAGAAGAAAAAATATTATGTAAGAGGTCGGGTAGTTGATGCGTATAATGGAAATCCATTGGCATTTGCAACAATCCAAACCAGTGACAGTGATGGCGTAGTGGCCAATCAAAATGGTGATTTTCGGATAACACTGAATGGTGATTCGGTCACAATAAAAGTAAATTACCTGGGGTATCAACCACAACAAACGCAAGTTTCTCGGGCAGAAAGTCTGGTGGTAATTAAGCTGACTCCCAATACATCCGAACTTCCGGAATTCATCATTAGCGCTAATAATTCATTGAAACAATTCAGAAGCAGTGGATTTTCTATTGACCCTAACCAGATTTCAACACTGCCATCGCTTGGTGAGACGGATATTTTTAAGTCAATACAATTGTTGCCAGGGATCAAAGCTACGGATGAATCCGCTGCGGGCCTGATTATCAGGGGAAGTAGCGCCGATCAGAATTTAGTGATGCTCGACGGCTTTACATTGTATCATTTGGATCATTTCTTTGGAATTTTTTCCACATTTAATCCCAGGACAATCAACCATGTAGACATTCATAAAGGAGGATTTTCGGCAAAATATGGGGGTAGACTCTCTGCTGTACTCGATGCAAAAGCAAAAGCTGGGAATTTTGAAGAGTTGAAAGGAGGAGTCAGTATTAATACAACTAGTTTCAATGGATTTCTGGAGATACCAATTGCAAAGAAAGTATCCGCAATTGTTGGATACCGAAGGTCATATTACGATGTGGTAGAAAACGCCATCTATAAATCGTTTATTAATAAAAACCGGGTTGATATCCTTGATGCCACCTATCCGGATTTCTCATCAGGGCAGATAAAAGTCCAACCAGATTTTAAGTTCAATGACTTTAACGCAAAAATAAGGCTGAATCCTTCTGTAGATGAAGTGATAGACTTTAACCTCTACCTGAGCAAAGATGAATATAAGGGATTGCAATCTGAACCCACCAATATTTCTTTGTTTGAAATAAGGGATCGGGCAGATTGGTCCAACCTTGGGTTTAGCTTTAATCATAAACGTAATTGGTCCCAAAATACCTACAGTGATATATCAATCAGCTTTTCTAATTATGTAGGCTCAACTAAACTGGTTAGTACCGAGGCATTTGATCCGGATATTGATCTTTCTGGGTTTGATTTTATCATTTTAGAGAACAATACAGTACTCTATTACGATTACTCCAAGGAAAACTCAATTTCTGATTTTAGTGTGAAATGGTCCCATGAATACGAAGCGAATGAAAAGAATTCATACTTTTTTGGAATCGAAGTAAATCGCCTTTCCACTGAATATTCTCTTGGTTACCTGGATTTAATTGAAGAGAATTTTGCATCAGATGCAACCACTACCGGTGTGTTTTTCGAGCATCAGTATAGCTATGAAAAGTGGAAAATCAACAGTGGTATAAGGTTTAGTAACTACAGCCTTACAAATACGCTACTTCCTGAGCCAAGATTCAACCTGGCCTATCAGCCATGGAGTAAAATTACGCTTCATGCGGGTTACTCTATCCATAACCAGTTTGTCAACAGAATTTCAATATCACCTTTTGGAAACAGTGATCAGTTCTATTGGGTTTTGGCAGATGATGATTTATACCCTATCATGAACAGTAATCATTTGATATCCGGGATTAAATTCCAAACGGGTAGATGGACACTGGACCTGGAAGGTTATAGAAAGAGGAGCAGAGGATTGCTGGAGTCGGAATTTGCCTTATTTTCTCAATACAACGGGCTTGATCTTTCTGAATTTGATGATTTGATTGTGAGCGGTTCCAATGTATCGAGAGGGATAGATGTGTTTCTGAAAAGAAAGGGAAAAAAATACATCTCATGGTTAAGCTATACACTTTCCAGATCCGAGAACACTTTTAGCATTCTAAACAGAGGGAATCCGTACCCTTCAAACTTTGATCAGACTCATGAGGTAAATTGGGCTAATACACTGAAATTGGGGAATTGGGAAGTATCATCAGTGTTTATCTATGGATCTGGTGTTCCATATACGCCTCCTGGTGAAATAAGTGGGCAAAATCAAATACTATTTGACATTAATCAGTTCAACAGCCTTAGAATACCGGAATACCATCGATTGGACTTGTCTGTGAAGTACAAACAACGTTTAAAAAGAATTGGGCTGGAAACAGGTATCACACTTTTTAATGTTTACGACCGGGTCAACGTAAAATCAAGAAGATATGCCCTTAGGTTCAATTTTGACCCTGATACTGGAAATATCGCTAGTTTAACAGCTTTTCCTGCAGACATCACGCTTCTGGGATTCACACCAAATTTATTTTTGAATCTAAATTTCTAACAGTGTATATTTGTGTTTCTCCAAATTTGATGTAACTCAAATTGGGGCGTTGGAACGAAGTTACCTATATGAACAACAAGTTATTTTTTCTGGCTTTTATGGTAATTGCTGTAATAATCTATGGTTGCAGGGAAGAAGAGCCACTGGGAGAAATAACTGTAGAGTTGACCATCGAAGAAAGCAACGAAATATTAGGCTCATCCGGCGGATTTCGAGATAAACTTAGGGGGAATGGTCTGGGAGGCCCAATGGGCATATTATTTCAGTTTTCCTCCAGACCTACAGATGGCAAAAATGTAGGAGGTGGACGATCAGAAGATCAAAGTGTATTGCTTTCTCTCCGGGAAATGTATCATCTCAATAATCAAAAGAAAGGAAGAGTAGCAACCGATTCATCCAATACAGATTTGCCAGATTGTCTCACAGAATCCTTTCACCTAAATCCTGATGGATCTTACAAATACGAAATAGATTTTGGAGAGGGGTGTGATTTCTTTGGAACCCTCCTAAAGGGAAAAATAGTAGAGACCGGACGGTACTATAGTAATACCTTCAATTCTACCATGGAGTTTATAGGATTCGGCGGAGTTGATTGGACTTTAAATGGTTTAGATCGCTTCAACGGGACAGTTTACTCGGAGTATGAAACGATAGAAGATTCAGTGGTTCTAACAGACTGGTCAGTTGTTTATACATACAATTCAGCGTTTGATGAGAGTAGAATTGAGGATGAAGAGACTGTATCTTTAGCGTATTCAGCTACAGGTACAGAACGAGTAAATGACAGTAGCTGGGAGGTAAGGTTTGGAACATATGCATACAAGTATGAAACCGGTGAGAAACATACTGCATATGTTGTAGAGCCATTATTGATGCATTATGGCTGCAACGATCTATTTAATGTAAATACCTTTATTTCAGGAATCGAAAATGTAGGATTCTATTCCGATGAGGAGACCATTGAGTTTTCAATCGATTATGGAAATGAAACCTGCGATAACATAGTTATTATCACTCAAAACGGGATTTCTGAAGAAATTGATATCAATGAATTGGACTAATTAGTTTGCCAGAAGTTCACGGGCACTCTCCATTGCGGAAGGAGTTAATTTTTCTCCACTTATCATCTTGGCTATTGACTCCACACGCTCATCATCAGATAGTTTTTTGATTTTACTGATCGACCTTTCTGAGGAATTATCCTTATAGACAAAATAATGATAATCACCACCAGCGGCGAACTGAGGTAAATGGCTTATGGAGATGACCTGATGTTTGGTAGACATCTGTTTCATCATCTGAATCATTTTGAGTGCAATTTCTCCGGAAACTCCAGTGTCAATTTCATCAAAGATCATGGTGGGCAAAGCAGTTTTGTCAGCCAAAATATACTTGATGCAAAACATGAGCCTTGAGAATTCACCACCAGAGGCCACTTGCTTAAGTGCTTGCGGTGCAATGCCTTTATTGGCTGTAAATAGTATCGCAATTGAATCTAATCCTGTTGGCCCTGGTTCAGTCTCTTGGCGTTTGATGTCGATTTTAGCATCGGGCATTCCTAAAGATGCCAGCAGGTCTTGCAACTGATCTTTCAAGGCATCAAAACACTTTGTTCTCAGCGCTGATAATTCCTTTCCGGATGTCATAACCTGTTCCGTGACCACTTCCACCAGATGTTGTGCCTTTCTGATCTCTTCATCCAGATTCTCCACCCTTCCAACGCTTAATCTCAATGCCTCCCTGATTGAAATCAAATCGCTTAAGTTGATGACCTGATGTTTTTGCAATAGTCGTTGTAAGGTATCTAGCCTTCCTCTGACTAAATCAAGTTGCTCTTCATCTACCTCGATATTTTCTTCTTTTGCAGAGATTTCTTTAGAGATATCATCTAATTCAACATAGCATGAATGTATTCTGTCATATAGCTCTGTGTAGGACGGAGAGTAATCTTTGATCTCTTTTAACTCTGCAAGCAGTAAGCCCAGGTTTTGACTAACACTAAATTCAGATTCATCCAGAATTTGAATAGCCTGGCTAAATTTCATTTTGATTTCACCAGCATTTTCCAATACTTCAAGTTGAGATTGTAGCTCTTCGAGGTTTTCTTCTTCTAGGTTAGCCTCTTCCAATTCCTGCAATTGGAAGCTATTAAAATCGAACTCTTTTTTTAATGAGCTTTCGTTATTCAGGAGCTCATCAAGTGCCTTTTGCGCTTTTAAGAATTGAGAATAATGATTCCTGTATGTTTTTCGAAGACTTGTGGCTTCAGCAAATTGATCAATTACACTCAGTTGAAAATTGGGATCAGCAAGATTCAAGGTTTCATTTTGTGAGTGAATGTCTACCAGGCGAGCGCCAAGGGATTTAAGTACATCCAGGGTTACAGGGGTATCATTTACAAAAGCCCGCGATTTACCACTGGTAGAAATCTCTCTTCTTACGATACATTCGTGATCATAATCAAGGTCCAGTTGCTCAAAAAGAGGCTGGAGGTTATGCTCTTTGATTTCAAATACGGCCTCAATAGTACATTTTTTATCCTGATGCAGTAATGACTTACTGTCTGCTCTGTTGCCAAGTAACAGGCCAAGTGCTCCGAGCATAATGGATTTACCTGCTCCGGTTTCACCAGTAATTACATTGAGATGGCTGGATGGAGACATTTCCAGTGACTCTATTAATGCATAATTATTAATGGTGAGGTGTTTTATCATTTGTTCACTACACAGACTGTTCTAGAATGATTTCGTCAATTTGCATGAATGGGATGGTATGTTTGTTCCTTCTCATATCAATGCCCTCAAAATTAGTGTGATCGATTTGAATTGCCTTGAGAAAGTAACTTCTTTTATCCAAAGTGACCACTGAAAAATACTGATCGATTAAATCATCTTTCCTTTTCAGGATTTGATTTCGCTTAATTCTTATTTGTCGCTTCGACATTACTGGCCAATGATTGGTTTAATTTTTTCGCTAATGCTTGGGTCAATGTTGATCAATGTATTGTAAACATTTCTGCGTATGCTTAATTCTCCTTCAGAAAACATACTGGTAATTTCGGTTGTCTTCGAATCCAAAAAACTCATTGTGACGATGGAGCGAGGACGAGCACCATTGGCAGTCTTCAAACCAGCCAGTGATTGCGCGATTACTTTGCGTGCTTCGTCTGGTTGTTCAGCCATAATGTCTAATCCTTTTCGGTGATAGTTGTATTGAAGATCACGCACTGCCTGCAGTTGAGGACTGATCAGGTTTTCGGCAAGCCAATATCTATTTCTGGTACTGTTAAATTGTTCCCATCCGGGATAGCCTGATTGCTGAGCGCTGGTGACTACCTGCCAGGCTTTTTGGAAATAAACATCACCTCCTTTTGGGCTGAAGGTATCATAGTCATATCCAATGATCATGTAAGCATAGTAACCTAATAAGGAGGTAATATTGTTATTAAATGTGTTTTCATTGAATATCAATGGCTGTCCTTCAACATATTCAAATGTCCAGTCTCGATCGGCAAAATTGAATACTACGGTTTCATAATTGGAGCCGTACACAGGTCTGGCAGAAACTACTTGAACAGTCGCTTTAAATGTCCCAATTGATGGAATTTCCTGCACATTAATGATCAGATTGCACTTGATTCTTTCCTCTTCTTCAAAGGTGTCATCAGTCCAGGTTCTGGCATTAAAAAATTCAGCAAAGGAGGTCTCCATGTCATCAAAGATCCTTCTCTCTAATGTTTGAACCCTATCCGAATTTACCACTACTCTACAGTCCAGTTCCTGTGCAAGTGAAGCGGACGAACTCAGATATATTAAAAATAAGATTAGTTTATTTTTCAAAAGCGCTCGCAATTTCATTCACAATGTCTTTAGCTACCTCCAGTTTTGATTTTAACCCAAATTCTTTTGGTTTATTGTCTCTCCCAATGATCGTTACTTTATTGGTCTCATGAGCAAATCCGGCACCCTGGTCATTCAGGGAGTTGAGCACTATGAGGTCGAAGTTTTTCTTTTTAAGTTTTTGAAGTGCATTATCAGCTTCATTCTCAGTTTCCAGTGCAAAACCAACATTGAATTGAGTGGTTTTAATTTGTCCCATTTCAAAGGCTATGTCCTTATTTTTCACCAGCTTCAGTATCATCTCCTCATCATTCTTTTTTATTTTCTGAGGAGCCACTTCCGCAGGTTTATAATCTGCTACTGCTGCTGCGAAAATCGCAATGTCCACCTCTGTATAATACTTCAATGTGGATTGATACATTTCTTCAGCACTGGTGACATTGGCAATGCTATATTGTTGCTCTGTATGCTGGCCATTTTTTGTTGGCCCGCTGATCAATTGCACCTGACATCCGGCTTCAGTAAACGCTTTTGCCAATGCGTGTCCCATTTTGCCTGTAGAATGATTTCCTATGAACCTCACAGGGTCAATCGCTTCGTAAGTTGGGCCTGAAGTGATCAATACTTTTTTGCCTTTTAGTGTGCCTAAATTAGGCGACAGGGATTGAAAATGCTCAGCGATTGCTTTTTCTATATGTTCTGGCTCTGCCATTCTACCTTGTCCATGCAAACCACTGGCAAGTTCCCCTGATTCAGCATCAAGGATAATGTTTCCAAATTTCTTTAGGATGCCAAGGTTGTTGAGCACAGCAGGATGCCGATACATGTCCAAATCCATGGCTGGAGCAATCATTACGGGGCATCTGGCTGAAAGATAGGTAGCCAGGAGGAGGTTGTCACAGAGGCCATTGGCCATTTTGGCAAGTGTATTGGCACTAATTGGCGCGATTACCATAAGGTCTGCCCAGAGACCTAGTTCCACATGATTGTTCCATTCTCCGGTATCACCTTTTTCAAATGAAGAAAGCACCGGACACTTTGATAACGTTGAAAGTGTAAGGGGAGTAATAAATGTTTTGGCTGATTCAGTCATGATAACCCTGACTTCAGCACCTGCTTTGACCAGCAGTCTTATGAGATGAGCGGATTTGTATGCGGCAATGGAGCCGCATACACCCAGTAATATTTTTTTCCCATTCAGCATGGGAGCAAATTAATTAATTTTCTTCCTCTTCTTCAGGTTTCCTGAACATTACTTTGTCTTCCAAAAATTCTTCCATTGCTGTAGCAGAAGGTTTTGGCATTCTCTCGTAAAACTTAGAAATCTCAATTTGCTCTCTGTTCTCAAAAATCTCTTCAAGGTTGTCCACAGAAGAAGCAAATTCCGCAAGTTTGGAGTTTAATTCTTCTTTAAGATCAGCTGAGATTTGTCTGGCTCTCTTTCCTACGATCACCAGGCTTTCATATACATTGCCTGTAGGTTCTGCGATTTTCTCAAGATCTCTGGTTACAATTGACGCTTGTGCCATTTGATATTAATTATTTGTTTTGAATTTTCTTAATGCTTCAACAGATGCCTCATAGTGATTTTCTGCTTCTTTGAGGTACTTGCTGTTTTCGTACTTATCTATAAATTTCAGATACAGGTCAACTGTATTCTGATATCTTTCCTGTTGTTTAGATACGACACTTTGCTTCGCAAGTTGAAATTGCGCATCTATTTCAAGAAAGCATATTTCTTCAAGATATTTGGAGTCTGGATAATCCGTTTTGAAGTTTTTGAAAGCCACCAATGCGGATTTATATCTTCTTAATGTATGGTATTGTCTTGCGTTGTTAGCTGCCTTGGTTTCCAGCTTTACCTGCAGTTTGTCGATAATCTCGTTTGCGTTCTTTGCGTATTCGCTGTAAGGATACTTGTTGAGGAATGTCTGCATTGCAGCAATCGATTCATAAGTAGATGATTGATCCAGGGATGAAATTGGAGATTGCATATAAAGAGAATATGCATACATGTACTGTGCTTCCATGGCATAATCACTTCTGGAGTACACTTCGAAAAATTGTTTGAAATAATGCGCGCTTAATATGTATTGCTTGTCATGAAAATGAGCATAAGCATAATAGAAATTGGCTTCCTCAGCTACCTTTTTTCCACGAATAATCGGTAGAATTTCTTCGTACAGTGTAATCGCTTTATAGTAGTCTTTGTCCTTATAGTATTCATATGCAGCATCATATTTCACCTGCCAGTCATTGCTTTTTTGCACTTTTCTAAACTCACTGCAAGACGTAATCACAGCGGTAACTAGGAGCAATAAAATTATGTTGGAATACCTGGATTTTGACATAAGGGTGCAAATATAGTTAATTACCTGAATATAATTGACCTAATCTATAGCTGAATTCTTTTCTCTCTAAATGAAGGATCAGTAAAAAAAGTTGCATCAATTACAATTAGTTTTCTTCTTCCTCACCTGTTTGTTGGTTGGTGACCTCAATGATCTCATTTTTAATCCGAATATTGGCTGGTTTTTTCTCAGGCAGTTCTTTGTCTGGTAAATCCTCAGCAGAGGAACGATTCAATACCTGGGATAATGTTGGCTTTTCTTTACCCCTCCATAAGAAACCTTCCAGTGTTTTGTCACCTTCTGTTAATTCATGCGGAGGAATTGTTTTTCCTTCTGGTTGTTTGTAAAATGAGATGTTGGAAAGTGTTTTGCCACGAAACCTGATCATCATATTGCTGCAAAGAACCCTGTTGATGGCTAACATGGCAGTTTTGTCTGGAGTTAGTGCATAGTACAGGCTTTCACCGTTTCCGGTCACTTCAATGGTCTTGATGTTTTTTTCTTTAAAGGTTGCAACCATATTTCTTCCTTTCACCTGGTTGAACTGCAATAACGTGTCTTGTGAAACCAGGAATGAGTTTCTGTAAAGGTTCATTTTGTCCAACTCCTGATTTCTGATCTTTAGGCTAATCGTATCGCCTTCTATCTGGTTGTTACTGGTCCAAAGGATGGGGTTCGTATATAAATAAATCAGTGAATCTGCTCTAAAATAGGCCAGGGAGTCAGAAAGGCCCTGTAGATTACTTTTGAACAGCTTCACATTGTGATATGCCAGAATTCTGTTGGCACTATCATAATCGGAATCAATGGCCACCAGGGTATCGGCGCTGAGGTAGAAAGTGTCAGTTTTCATGATCTTTTTCATCACCGGGTTACCAAATACTTTGCTGAGACCTTTTGCTTTGTCATAATACCCTTCCTCTCCGGAAATGATTACATCTTTTTCCTTGGCGATCAATAGTACATTCCCAATGGCCCGGTTGTATTTGCGGAAATCATCATAATATAATTCATCTCCCTCAAGGAAATAATGTAAGGTTTCAACTTTACCATCCACCAGGTCTATCTGTTCATGTACTGTGCGATAAACACCTCCCTTGCTGATAATTTCTTCACCTTTATCTGTAAGAATAACTGTATGTCCCTCTGTTACAGCAACTTTTGTCGCGGTATTGTAGCGGAGGGTATCTGTATCCATCGTGAACGTTCTGGCCTTAAGAAACACATCGGTGAAAAAATTGGCCTGATCTACCCGGCTAAAATAGATGCCGGTAGTACTGGTAAGGGTATTGCTTTCATCGGTTAGTTTACCACCGTCAAAAAAATCAGCAACTTTCGTTTCCAGATTGTAATTCAGGTTGTCAGTATAAAGTCTTTTTTTTCCTGAAGCATAAACTACGTTGTTTCGAAGCTCAGCTTTTCGGGCATTTCCATCGTAAGTGAGTAACTCAGCTGTAATGGTCACTGAATCACCATCTTCAATTCTAACGTGACCAAATGCCTCCATCAGGTTTTCCTTTTTGTAGAAAATAGCCGAGTCACAATAAACAACCGTGTTCTTTTGAGTGAAAGTAACTTTTTCTATGAGTTTGGTAATCTTTTTGTCCCCTTCGGTTCCGGAGATCATTTTGCCTTCAGCGGTATATTTAATTTTCTGTGCATCCACCGTTTGAGTGGCGAGACCAAATAAAATCAAACAGCCAGATAAAACTCTATATACCATTATTCTGTACATATTTTTAACTTTCACAATAGCAAAACTAAATGAATTACGTTTCCCTAACGCATTTTTTTCTGTTTGTGATAAAGGATGAATTATTTTTACTACTATGATTGAAGGATTTAGGAAATTTATCACCAAAGAATTGGGTTTAAATGATCAAAAGGTCCTGCTGGCGGTTAGTGGCGGAGTAGATTCTGTTTGCATGGTTGATTTATTTCATAAGACAGGCCTCAACTTCGTCATGGCTCATTGCAATTTTAAATTGAGGGGAGAAGCATCAGATCAGGATGAGGTTTTTGTGAGGGAGTTGGCCAGTCAATTGGGTGTGGATTTTCATTCGACTTCCTTCGATACTTTTAGTTATTCCAGGGATCATGGGGTTTCCATACAGATGGCTGCAAGGGAGCTCAGGTATAACTGGCTGAGAGCAATGAAAAGCGATCAAAATGCGCATTTTATCGCCACTGCTCATCATCTAAATGATTCATTAGAAACAGCACTATTCAATCTTGCAAAAGGGACGGGAATCTCAGGACTAAAAGGAATTTTACCCCAATCTGAGGATGTGATCAGGCCTCTATTGTTTGCTACGAAAGATCAGATATTAAGCTATGCGCAAGAACAATCACTGAAATGGCGGGAGGATGCTTCCAACCGATCAATCAAATATCAAAGAAATTTCATCAGACATCAGGTCATTCCGCCATTAAAGCAAAAAATCAATCAATCAATAGAGCAGACTTTTAGTGAAACAGCGGAAAGGTTACGAGCGGTTGAAAAAGTATTTGAACAGCATATCGAGGAATTGAGGAGCAGGTATGTTGCAGCGTATCCAACTCATGTTGCGATTAATACTACCTGGGTGAGAGACCATACAGATGTGCCATTGATCGCTGAGTTGCTGAAAACTTATGGATTTAATTACAAACAATCACGTGAGCTTTTCGATGGAGGAGAACTGAGTGGGGGAAGTTACTATTCTGAACAGTATTGGTTGGTTAAAGATCGGGACCAGTTGGTCATCACAACCAGAGATGTCCATTATAAAGACGTTTTAATCAATGGTGACGAACAGTTGATCGACGATCATGGCATTCACTTGGAAGTGAAGCAATGTGATAAAGATTCACTAGAGATATTACCCAGCGCTGATTACGCATACCTGGATTATGCAAAATTAAAATTCCCTCTGGTAATCAGGTCCTGGCAGGAGGGGGATCGGTTTCAGCCTCTTGGTATGAAGGGTAAAAAAAAGGTCAGCGATTTTATGATTGACCAGAAAATTCCAGTAAACTTGAAAAAACGGGTACGCATATTGACTTCCAATGATCAGATTGTATGGTTAATTGGATTGCGTATTGATGATCAATTTAAAATAACACCCCAAACAAAAAGGGTTTACCGACTCAAAATCCTAAGGCCAGATGCTTAAACTCTTTAAAAAATCATTTACAGAAAAGGACCTCAAATTATTCAATTTCCTATCTAAGAACCGGTTGTTTGAAAAGTTATCGTATGAGGAGTTGGCATTGATCGTACCTCATATGTACACTCGTAGTTATAAACAAAATGAGGTGATCTTTTTTTCCAATGACCCCAGCCATGCCCTGTACCTGGTCAAATCAGGAATTGTGTCACTGAACATTGAACTGAAAGAGAATTTTGAAAAGCTGAACATAGTGCGAAGTAGCAATTTGTTTGGTACCAATGCACTGATTCGGGAAACTAAAAGATTATACACCGCCCTGGTAATATCTGAACATGCTGAGTTATACGTAATCCCGCAAATCAATCTTTTGGAAATCATGGATGACCACATTGAAATCAAGGCCAAGTTGATGAGTGCTTATGCCGAAGTTCATGATGAATACATGCAAAATTTATTTAAGGCTTATAAATCATCTTTTGGATTTTTTGATTTGGGGATGGTTTATGCCAAAAGTCCATTGAATTAGTCTTCATTCTGCTTTCTTATACTAGCTCTATGAATTAGCTTTGCGGCAATTAAAAAGGCCTTGATAATGAGGCTTGTCTGACCATAAATAAAAAATATAAACGCATGAAAGTTACCGTTGTTGGAGCCGGAAATGTAGGTGCAACCTGCGCTGATGTTTTGGCTTACAGAGAAATTGCTAATGAAATTGTTTTGTTGGACATCAAAGAAGGTGTGGCAGAAGGAAAAGCTTTGGATATCTGGCAAAAGTCGCCGATCAATCTTTACGACTCAAGAACAGTAGGATCGACCAACGATTACTCCAAGACCGCTAACTCTGATGTTGTGGTAATTACTTCTGGTTTGCCAAGAAAACCAGGAATGACCCGTGACGATTTGATCCAAACGAATGCTGGCATTGTAAAGTCGGTAACTGAAAATGTTGTAAAGCATTCTCCTGATGCCATCATCATCATTGTTTCTAATCCTTTGGACGTAATGACCTACCAGGCACACCTTACTTCAGGAAATGACAGAATGAAGGTAATGGGTATGGCAGGTATTCTGGATACCGCAAGATACAGAGCCTTCCTTGCAGAAGCTTTGAATGTATCCCCTAAGGATATTCAGGCAGTATTGATGGGTGGTCATGGTGATACGATGGTGCCACTTCCAAGATACACTACCGTTGGGGGTATTCCTGTTACTGAACTAATCGGAAAAGCTGAGCTTGATGCAATCATTGAAAGAACTAAATTCGGTGGTGGAGAGTTAGTGAAGTTGATGGGTACTTCAGCGTGGTATGCGCCTGGTTCAGCAGCTGCTCAGATGGTAGAGGCTATTGTGAGAGACCAGAAAAGAGTATTCCCTGTTTGTGTACAACTTGATGGCGAATATGGAATCAACAACTGCTACCTTGGTGCACCGGTAATTCTTGGTAAAAACGGAATCGAAAAGATCATTGAACTTGATCTGACTGATGAAGAAAAAGCATTATTGGAAACTTCTAAGCAACACGTAAGTGAAGTGATGACCGTATTGGATGGTATGGCCGTTTAAAAATTAGAGAACGATTTTTCAAATCAGTCGCACTGTCCTAAATTAGGCGGTGCGACTTTTTTTTAAGGAAATAATACAATGACCGTAGCTTTACAAAGTAGGATTGAAGAACTGATTGAGAAAAGTGATCTCGTAAGCCGTGACCTGAGCTGGGTACAATTCAACAGAAGGGTATTGGATCAGGCGCGAAAAGAAGACCGGGGTATTTTTGAATGCCTTAAGTTTCTTGCCATCACTGCATCTAACGAAGATGAGTTTTTCATGATTCGGTTGGGGTCATTGTACAATTACCTGGATTACGGGAAAGAGCGTGTAGACTATTCGGGGCTCAAGGCAACCAGTTTTAGAAAGCGCCTGTTACAGGAGATCCAGGATTTTTCGCAGGACAGGCATGATCACTTCATTCAAAATATACGACCAAATTTCAGAAGTAACGGATTTGAAATTGTAGACTTCCAGGACCTCACTGAAAAACAAAAAGAGAAGCTAGGTAAGTACTTTAAGAAAGCGATCTATCCCATGCTTACGCCCATGGTATATGATAGTTATCACAGCTTTCCTATCCTGATGAATAATGTATTGATTTTTGGGGTTGTTACCAGAACGCAATCCAAGAAGGATAAAAAGAAGATGTCTTTCATCCAGATCCCGCAGAATATTCCTCGGTTTTTCGAGATCGCAGACGACAACCTGATCCAGTTTGTTCCTGTAGAGCAGATCATTAGAGAGTTTATCGGAGAGCTATTCAGAAATGTCAATATTGTGTCGGTTACGCTGTTCAGGGTAACCAGAAATGGTGATTTCACCCTGGAGGAATCAGAGGATATTGAATCCAACTTCCTGGAAGAAATGAAAGCTAAGCTCAAAACCCGAAAAACCGGTCGGGTGGTCAAAATGGAGGTAGATTCAAACTACGACAAATGGCTTCTGAAACAACTGACCAAAAGATGGGATATTGACAGCTTCAACATTTCTGTGGCTCCAAAGCATGCACTTTTAGACTACAAGTGTCTTTGGCAAATCATCAACCATCAGGACTTTGAGGATTTCCAACCAGTGAGCACTCCCCCGGTAAAACCACTTTCTTTGAGAGGGTACGAAGAAGGGGAGAACATTTTTAAGATATTGAGTGATCGCGATATTCTACTACACCACCCATACAACTCGATAGAACCACTTCTGGAGCTGATAGAAAAGGCAGCTGAAGATCCAAATGTGATGTTGATCAAGCTCACTATCTACCGACTGGCAAAAAACTCAAGGATCATTGCAGCACTACAAAAGGCGGCAGAGAATGGTAAGCACGTGTCGGTATTGTTTGAGGTAAAGGCTCGCTTTGATGAGGAAAACAACATGAAAGAAGCTCAAAAACTTCAAAAAGCTGGTTGTTTTGTGATTTATGGAGTTGGCACTTTAAAAACCCATACCAAGCTGTTGCTGATTGTGAGAAAGGAAAAGCAAAAGGTGACCAGATACATTCATATGGGTAGTGGCAACTATAATGAAAACACCGCTAATCTTTACACCGATCTTGGGTTGCTTACCACCAATGAAGAATATGCCAATGATGTGTCCGAGTTCTTTAATGTAATTACCGGCCACTCGCTTCCTGATGATTATGAAACCCTGTTAACCGCACCAAAGGACATGCGGGACAAATTGATTGCTTTAATTCAGGCAGAGGAAAAGAATGCACTGGAAGGTATTCCGTCTGGCATTGTGATTAAAATTAATTCATTACAGGACAAAGAAACCATAGAGGCCCTGTACAGTGCATCACAAGCCGGGGTTCCGATCAAATTAATCGTTAGAGGGATTTGCTGTATCCGACCTGGCCGGGCAGGATTGAGCGAAAATATTTCTGTTCGCTCTATTGTCGGCGAGTACCTGGAGCATTCCAGGATCTATTATTTCCACAATGCAGGAGAACCAATTGTTTACTCTGGTAGTGCGGATGTGATGGTCCGTAGTTTTGACAGAAGGCTGGAGTCATTGTTTGTGATCAAAGATGAACTGCTACGGCAGCAGGCCATAACAATATTGGATTACAACCTCAAGGATAATGTGAATGCTTACGAAATGAATGAAGACGGAAGCTACTCAGCCCTTGAGCCTAATGGAGCAGCTCCCTTCAACATACACAAAGAATTTTTCAATCTTACCAAAGAGATTGTCCTGGAGACTAAATTGTTTTAGCCTCTTAGAAAATTACTTATTCGTCCTACCATTTCAGGATCTTTAATGGTTTTATTGTGCCCAAGTGAGCTGGTGGTAATGTATTTTGGTTCACTCCAGCTTTCATGTAATTGCTCAAAATGCTTGTAGGATACCTTATCATCCTGTACATCATGAATAACGAGAATGTCTTTCACCTTGATCCTGTCTTTAAATTTCAAGAGACTGTATTCTTCAATGCCCCTCCTCGTAAAGCGTTGAATTTTGTCAATCATTTTTGCTTCTACCTTCGGACTAATGGACAGAAACTCACAAAATTCCTTCACCAGTCTTCTTACATTAGTAGGCATACTGATCATGACCAGCTTTTTTACAGGGATGTCATATTCAGCAATAGCAAAACCGGAAGTAATTCCCCCAAAGCTGTGACCAACGATGTATTGAATGCCCCCATCAAATTTGTAATAATCTGTAACAGCCTTAATCGCCTCAGCATACATAGGCATAGTCACTTTTTTACCACTGGATTGACCATGTGCCGGTGCATCAAATGCCACCACTGAAAATCCGTATTCCAGTAATTGCGGAATCATATTGCGATAGGTACTCGATTGAGATTCCCAACCGTGAACCAACAATACCTTTGGCCCATGAAAACCCCAGGAATAAATCTTTATTTTTCTTCCTGCCGCAGGCAGATAAAGTTCAGATGCCTGTTTGATCAGGTCCTGAGGGAAGGGTGTCGCAGGGACCTTTCTCGGTGTTGCGAAGAAATTAAAAGCCATTTCGCTGGCTATTTTGGGGCTTACAGCGCTCAGTGTCTTAAACATTCCCCTGATCATTTTGAGTTGAAGGGGCTCTTTTGGGGTTTCTTTGAAATGATTATTTGAAAGAGTGGTAGTTGAAGTAGTCATTGCTTTTACGTTTGAAGAAAAAAGACCGTACGGTCTTTTTTTAGTTAAAAAAAATGTTTTATTGTTTTAATTCATTATGAATGATGTGATTAATGTGCTCATAGCAGTTGTTCAGGTGTTTTTTACTTTGATAGGTTTTTGACATCATCAGGCCTCCTTCGATTAAACTGATGAAGATATCAGCATATTTGTCTGCCGAAACCTCTTCTTTGATCTGACCATGTTCTTTGCCTTTATTAATGATATAGATTATCCCTTCTTTCCAATTGTTAAGTGCTCTGATCACTTTT
Organism: Cyclobacteriaceae bacterium; assembly: GCA_965243755.1. Taxonomy (GTDB): domain Bacteria; phylum Bacteroidota; class Bacteroidia; order Cytophagales; family Cyclobacteriaceae; genus JANSWY01. Next base: position 1,095,740 of record CBDEVW010000003.1, on the reverse strand, counting down.
ACTTTTAGTTCCGGATGTGTATCGTCAGCCTCAATGGCTGTATTGAGTATTGGGCAACCGGAAATCAATATGGGGTGATACATGATGCTCTTATGAAAACCCAAAATAGTCTGAAGTTTAGTAATGGCATCTTTATGGGACCTTATGGCATCCCGAAAAGCATTGTGCACCACCTCCCAGTTATAGTCAAAGGCAGCCAGGGCGATTTCATCTTTATTCTTAAAATTCCCATAAATACCTCCTTTAGTCAAACCAGTCACCTCCATGATATCAGATAGAGAAGTTCCGGCATAACCCTTCTGATTAAAAAGAGGAGCAGCTTTCTCTAATATATACCTTTTGGTTTTTTCTGATTTTGAAAGTGTATCTGTGGTCATATACAAGGATGTAATTACGCAAAAATAAACCGATTGGTTTAAAAAAATGTTGATTTTCTTAATTATTTTTCAAGCGAAGCTATTGTACCCTTATCTTGTTGACTGAATATTGCCCATTTCTTTGCACTGCTACGACATAGATTCCGGTTGCCAGTTCTTTTAGAGAAATGGTATTTCTGCCATATATGGTGGTTTTAAGGTGTACTTTTCCAATAAGATCATACACAATCACCATGGAAGGAGAGGGGTAAGGTTCAAATGACAACTGCCTGCCTTCCAGTCGCCACCATTGATCCTGGTCATAAATGCTGGTCACTACATATTCGGAATACAACCACTTAATCACTGTGCTGAATTCTCTTTTCCAAAACCACTCGCTGTGAGACCCATCGGAAATGATTTCAGCAAAGTATTGGGGTGAATCGATTCCATTGAGGTTCATGAGATCAGCAGCATTGTTTACTGCCTCCTGAATCACACTACTTTCTCTACCACCAGCCATAAAGTAAAACCTGGAATGGCTGAAATCACCGGTGCTGTTCTGGAGCTCATAAATCTCCGGATTGATCCAGAAAGCCGGAGAAAGTGCCCCAATACGTGAGAATTCTTCAGGGTATTTGATTCCTGCATAGTAGGAGATATGTCCTCCCATCGAACTACCAATGAGTCCGCTTTGTCCAGGCTCAGTTGATACCCGATAATTTTCCATAATGTATGGCTTCAATGTTTCAATGAGAAATCTGGTGTATGCTTCACCTTCTCCACCGCCATATTGAGAGTTTTCCCAGGGAGCATACTCATTGATTCTATGGCTGCCCCCATTGTCAATACCCACGATAATCAGTTCCAGTCCGGCAGCTTGTGCTAATTCGTTCATGGTTTCATCTATGCCCCATTCCCCTGCAAAGGAAGTAGCATCATCAAAGAGGTTTTGGCCATCATGCATGTATACGACGGGGTAACTTTTAGTTGAACTATTGTACCCTGGTGGCAGATAGATCCATATTCTTCGGGATCTACCCAGTTGTGGCATTTCAAATGAATTAATGATCTCTACATTTTCAGCTTTGGTGCTGGCTTCTCCATTGCTGTTGCCTGCAAGGTCTTTCCAACTGGCTATTTCTACATAAACCGTATCCTCATCAACCGAAGGATTCCAGGTCCTGTTCGAAATCTCCTCACCTTCAGGGCCACCTTCCACTGTATTCCAATCACCCCTGGTAAACTTATATTCAAATGCACTACTCACTTCAAGTTGGATCTGAAATTGGCCTTCAATGGCCTCCAATTGATAATTTTCATCGCCTGGCTGCCAGCCATTAAACGAACCACCTATGTGAATTGGATCATTTGCAGGGGTATTTTCAGGTAGCTCATTAATTATTATTGTGACCTGAGCGATCAGCTGTTGAGAAAAAATAAGAAGTAGTCCTGAGATTAGTTTAGCTTTTATCATTTGGGTGTTCCAATTGTAATTTGAAATGTTTGCAGCTACCAATAAATGGAATATGAAGCGAATTTCAAAGGCTCTTTGCCAATCCTGTAAAAAGTTGTCAAATGAAAACGGTTGCATAAAAATGACAATTGTTATTGCGGCTGTTTATTGATAGATTTCTAAGAGAATTACCCACTAAAAAATGGAAATAGGGTAAACTAATCCTAAGGGATGTGACTATAATGACATAATGTTTAAATTATACTTTTAATACCAACTCAATCTTATGAATTACGGAATCACTGTTCGCCTCAGTGTCATGATGTTCCTCCAATTTTTTATCTGGGGAGGATGGTTTGTGACACTTGGAACCTTTTTGGGGAATAACCTAAGCGCTACCGATGGACAAATTGGTATGGCATTTTCTACACAATCCTGGGGAGCTATTATCGCACCATTTATTGTAGGCCTTATCGCCGACCGGTTTTTTAATGCAGAAAGAATTCTTGGTTTTATCCATCTCGCTGGTGCGGTGTTGATGTACCTGATGGCGCAGGCAGAAAGCTTTTCTGCATTCTACCCATATGTATTAAGCTACATGATATTGTATATGCCAACATTGGCGCTTGTAAATTCCGTTGCATTTCGACAAATGGACGATCCAAGTAAAGATTTTTCCATCATCAGGGTATGGGGAACAGTCGGTTGGATTGTAGCAGGATTGGTAATCAGCTTTGTCTTTAGCTGGGATTCTGCTGCCGCTATTGCAGAGGGCTCGTTAAAAAATACTTTTATCATGGTGGCGGTGGCTTCTGCTATTCTTGGACTTTTTAGCTTCACACTTCCCAAGACACCTCCGGTTATCTCGAAAGATGAAAAAGTCTCTGTCAAATCCTTGCTGGGACTTGATGCCTTGAGTCTTTTGAAGGACCGAAACTTTCTGGTGTTCTTTCTTTCTTCAGTGCTGATATGTATTCCATTGGCTTTCTATTATCAAAATACCAATCCCTTTCTGGCAGAAATTGGGGTGTCTAACCCTACTGGAAAAATGACTATTGGACAGGGATCTGAGGTGCTGTTCATGTTGCTACTGCCAATATTTCTGAAACGTTATGGAATCAAAATGACCCTTCTGGTGGGCATGGCAGCCTGGGCACTGCGTTATTTATTCTTTGCCTTTGGAGATGCTGATGGCTTAGTATTTATGTTGCTGGTCGGAATTGCATTACACGGTATTTGTTATGATTTCTTCTTTGTCTCAGGACAGATCTACACCGATTCCAAGGCTGGCGAGAAGTTCAAGAGCTCCGCTCAGGGATTGATTACACTGGCCACCTATGGTGTGGGAATGCTGATCGGATTCTGGGCTGCTGGTAAAATATCGGCAATGTATACCGTTGATTCTGTTCATGACTGGAAAAGCATTTGGATCATTCCCGCCGGAATTGCGGTAGTCATATTTTTAATATTCCTAATTTCATTCAAAAACGAAAAAGTAGAATACAAACAGTAATATGGGAAAAAAGATCAGACTAGGCATGATGGGCGGAGGCCCTGATTCATTAATTGGTATTGTTCACCGAATTGCAGCGTACATGGGAGAACAGTATCGATTAGTTGGTGGTGTTTTCACTATTGATTACGAGCTAAGCAAATCGTTTGCTGCAGATCTGGAATTGGATGTATCCCGTACCTATGCCAATATAGATTCCTTTATTGAAGGGGAAAAAGCACTTCCTGAGGAAGAAAGAATTGAAGTGGTAACCGTAGCTACACCAAACTTCCTGCATTATAGCATGGCAAAGCAGCTTTTGGAAAATGGGTTTCATGTCATTTGTGAGAAGCCTGTTACATTTACTGCTGCTGAAGCGCAGGAATTGGCAGGTTTAGTTGAAAAGAACAACAGGGTATTTGCTGTCACTCACACCTATACCGGCTATCCCATGGTTAGACAGATGAAAACCATGATCGCCGAAGGGGTAATAGGCAAAATTCAAAAAGTAGATGCCCAGTACTACCAGGGATGGATCAATCCCTTCATTCATGACATGGATAAGCGAAAACAGGTGTGGCGACTTGATCCTGCGAAATCCGGAATGAGTTGTTGCATAGGAGATATTGGAGTCCATTCATTTAACCTGATTGAATACACCACGGGTCTAAAAGTAGATAAGGTACTCTCAGATATTGACACAATGTATGCAGATAACCCATTGGATGTAGATGGAACCGTATTGTTAAGATTTGAGAATAACATAAAAGGGGTCATCTGCTCCAGCCAGATAGCCACTGGTGAAGAAAACAACCTGAGAATTGCGGTATATGGTGATAAAGGTGGTTTAAAATGGGAACAGGAGAACCCGAATTATCTCTATTATTTGACAGAAGATAAACCGCTACAGGTATTAAAACCCGGTCATGCTTACAATGGTGATTTTGAAAAGCAAAGTGTAAAACTTCCACCAGGACACCCGGAAGGACTCTTTGATGCGATGGGTAATATCTACAATGGCGTGGCAAAAGCATTGAGAAATGAAAGTTATCATGAAGGCGCATTTCCAAATGTCATGGATGGTGTTCGGGGAATGAAATTTATAGAAGCCACCATCGCCTCGAGTAAAGAGGGGAATGTGTGGGTGGAAATTTAGAGTTTAGAGTTTGGAGTTTAGAGTTTAGAGTTTAGAGTTTAGAGTTGGTCTTGTGAGATTGTATGATTGGATTGTCGTGTCCTTGACTCATTATTGCTGAGATTGTTGATTTGGATATTTTGAAAATTAAGAATGGCTAAAGTTGATAGATTTTGGGATTTGAAGGTATGGAAAGCTGCTAGAGTCCTGAACCAACAGGTTTATCAGTTGATTTTAAGAAACGATTTGGTCACTGACAACCCGTTAAAGGATCAGGTCAACAGGTCTGCGGGTTCAATAATGGATAATATAGCAGAGGGATTTGGCAGGTCAGGTAGAAAAGAATTTATACAGTTTCTTTCTTATTCTAAGGGTTCCTGCGACGAGTTTCAAAGTCAATTACATCGATGTGTTGATAGAAATTATTTGACCAAGGATGAGTTCACGACTTTATTTGAACAATCGGATTCAGTGGCATCTATGATAGTTGGTTTTTCAAAATACCTACAAAAAACGGAACTACCAGGAAACAAATACATCGTAGAAGAAAGCTCTGAAAATTATGAAATCTCAGATACTGATGAATTAACAATCAAAAAACTCATAACCAAGAACTTAAATTCAAACCCCAAACTCAAAACTCAAAACCCCAAACCCCAAACTCCAAACTCCAAACTCAAAACTCAAAACCCCAAACCCCAAACCCAAAACTCAAAACCCTAAACCCTAAACCCAAAACTCAAAACCCTAAACCCAAAACACAAAAAATGAAAACAATAAAAGGCCCGGCGATTTTTTTTAGCACAGTTTGCAGATGATGTAGCACCATTTAATAGCCTGGATAGCATATGTGAATGGGCTGCCGGCTTAGGATATAAAGCAGTACAAATACCCAGCTGGGATAAGCGACTAATTGATATCGATAAAGGAGCAGATAGTAAAGATTACATAGATGAGATCAAGGGGACCGTGGCGAAACATGGTTTGGTGATCTCAGACTTAAGTACACATCTTCAAGGGCAGTTGGTTGCGGTACATCCCGCTTATGACACCATGTTTGATGCCTTTGCTCCGGATGAAGTTAAGAACAATCCAAAAGCAAGAACAGCGTGGGCCATTGAGCAGGTGAGTAAAGCAGCCGTAGTGAGCAGACGACTTGGGATAGACCGTATGGCTTCATTTAGTGGTGCTTTGTTGTGGCCTACCATGTACCCATGGCCTCAGCGTCCGGCTGGCCTGGTTGAAACCGGCTTTAATGAATTGGCCAAACGCTGGCAACCCATCTTAGACGTGTGTGATGAATATGATGTAGACATTTGTTATGAAATCCACCCAGGAGAAGATCTACATGATGGTATAACCTTTGAAATGTTCTGGGATGCAACAGACAAACATCAGAAAGTGAAAATGCTTTATGACCCGTCACATTTGTTGTTGCAGCAAATGGACTATTTGCAATACATAGATCACTATCATCATTTTATTAAGATGTTTCATGTCAAAGATGCAGAATACAATCCGACGGGAAAATCAGGTGTGTATGGAGGCTATCAGAGTTGGATTGACAGACCTGGAAGATTTCGTTCATTAGGCGATGGACAGGTAGATTTCAAATCGATTTTTTCAAAATTAGCTCAATACAATTTCAGTGGTTGGGCAGTACTTGAATGGGAGTGCTGCATCAAAAGTCCACAGCAGGGTGCAGAAGAGGGAGCACCATTTATTGCTAATCACATCATTCAGGTAACAGACAAAGCATTTGATGATTTTGCTGGTGGCGATGCTGATGAGGAAAGCAACAGGAAGATTTTAGGAATATAGGAATATAAGTATATATAAAATGAAGAAGTTTGTTTACGGTATTTTAGTAATGCTGGTGGTAGCCAGTTGTGGTAGTAATGAATCAAAGGTCGAGCGGCCACTGGAAGCCTGGGTGTTTCGGTCGGTGCTGGATGAAAAGGCCCGGATGGTGACTGCCGCGCTACACGATGAGCTTTGGGTGGCATATGATGCTCAAAATGCTAACCTCTACAAAGTTTGGAAGGGAGGTGTGAATTTCGATGGTGCTGTCTATACTACGGTCCATGGTCCTCAGCCTACCAGTAAAGGTTATGCATACTTTGTGAATGATTCATCGACCAACCAATGGTCCATCACTGAAGGTGGAGCAGACTACACACCTGAAATAAAATATAAAGGTCATCGCATCAAAGGAGGCCAGGTAAACCTAAACTACCAATTGATCACTAAATCAGGTGGTGTTATTAAAGTGACCGAAACTCCTGAATATATCATCAGGGGGAATCAAAATGGTATTAGCAGAACCTTTCAATTGGAAGGAACACCTGAAGGGGCAATTGTAAGTCTCCGTACCACCATAAGCTCTCTGATCCTGGAGAATGACTATAGGACTAATGGCAAATTTGAAGTTCTGGAAACAGAAAAGATTGATTACCCAGATGGTCAGGTGATCAATATTCGGGGAAAACTGGTCATGAATAGTGGTGATGATACCGAATTGAGAATATTTTTCCATCCAGGGTTTGATAAGTTAGGAGACCCGGGCAATGGTTCTGAAACGAATGATGGCGAACCTTTGGGAGCAGAATTGATCAATAGAAGCGATTGTCATTCCTGTCATAATGAAAAGGTAAAAACAGTGGGACCATCCTACATCAGTATCGCCAGAAAGTACAACGATGATCAGGCAGCCATTGACCTGTTGACCAATAAGATTATCAAAGGCGGAAGCGGCGTTTGGGGTGTAGCTATGATGACACCACATCCTGGGCTGGAAGTAAAGGATGTGAATGAAATGGTCAAATACATTCTTTCTCTCGATGATAATGATGAAGGTGGCAGAATATCTAAAATAACCCTCGGTGAAAAATCTTCACCCATCAGACTGGAAGAAAAGTTTATGGGTAATAATGGAAAAGGATTTGCCGCACACCAGTATATTTTAAATGGTGAAATAGGATTAAAACAAACCATTGAAAGTTCCCAGCCTATCAGAAGTGGCGTGGTGGACAAAATCCATGTGTTTGGGAGAGATGATTTTGGGGAGTTCTCAGAAATGTTTGGGATAGAATTCAGTGGCCAAATTGAAATTCCGGAGGATGGTAGCTATGATTTCCGATTGTTTAGCGATGACGGTTCATATCTGTACATCGATAATAAACTGATAATTGATAATGGAGGCATCCACGGTGGAAGACCAATCGATGGTGAATACTACCTCACCGCAGGACCACATGATATCAGGGTTTTGTACGAACAATATGAAGGAAACGCTGCGCTTTCATTGCAATGGTGGAATAAGTCCAGCCAGTCTTTTGAAATACTGGAAGCACCTATTTCTCATAAGGTAAGCGATTTTAAACAAACCAAAACTTATGTAGTTCCAGGGAAATTGGCAAAGTCCATTCCTGGTGATGGGATTCCTTTGGATGCGGTTCATCCGTCCTTTGACCTGTATCAGGCTCGTCCAGATGATTTTGATGCCAGAATTGGAGGCATTGATTTCATGTCAGATGGCAGAATGGTAGTATGTGCCTGGGAGTCCGATGGCCCGGTTTATATGATCGAGAATCATACCGCCAAAGATCCTTCCCAGATTAAAGCAACTAAAATTGCAACCGGTCTGGCAGAACCACTGGGAATCAAGGTGGTGGATGATGAAATTTATGTCCTGCAAAAACAGGAACTGACCAAACTAATCGATCACGATGGAGATGGACTAATCGATGAGTACCAAACGGTAAGCAATGACTGGAGAGTTTCTGCAAATTTCCATGAGTTTGCCTTTGGATTGGAATACAAAGATGGCTTTTTCTATGGTACCCTGGCCACTGCAATTATGCCTGGTGGAGCATCTGCCTCTCCACAGATCCCTGATAGAGGTAAAGTGATCAAGATCAACAAAGAAACCGGTGAGGTAGAGTTCTTAGCGAAAGGGCTTAGAACACCCAATGGAATAGGATTTGGAGCTGACGGAGAATTATTTGTCGCTGACAACCAGGGAGATTGGTTGCCATCCAGCAAAATAGTACATGTGAAAAAAGGAGCATTCTATGGCTCCAGGTCAGTGGATCCGGTGGAGTCTCAAAACTGGGAAGAGAAACTTCCGGTGGTATGGTTGCCACAAGATGAGATCGGTAACTCACCAAGTGAGCCTTCTTCCCTGAACCTCGGACCTTACAAAGGCCAAATGATCCATGGAGAAGTGACGCACGGTGGAGTTAAACGTGTCTTTGTGGAAAAAGTAAATGGAGAATACCAGGGAGCTGTTTTCCGCTTCATTCAGGGACTGGAAGCAGGGATCAACCGACTGGACTGGAGTCCTGATGGACAATCACTTTATGTAGGTGGGGTTGGTTCTACCGGTAACTGGGGGCATGCTGAGAAGTTGTGGTATGGCTTACAGCGATTGGAATACAATGGGAACCCGGTGTTTGACATCCAATCAGTTAGTGTGAGGTCTAATGGTTTCGAAATGGAGTTCACCGAACCCATTATGGCAGGGCAAAACATTTCGGCGAAAGATTTTCTGGTCCAACAGTGGTATTACAAACCAACAGCCAATTACGGCGGGCCAAAATTAGGCCTGGAAGATTTGAAGGTGACCAATTTCTATGTTTCAAAAGATCGCAAAAAGGTGTTCTTCGAACTACCGGGCATCAAAGAAAATCACATGGTTTACTTTAGGGTAATCAGACCATTCAACAGTGAAAATAACAGATCCCTATGGACTACTGAAGCCTGGTACACATTGAACGCCATTCCTGAGAATAAACCAGGATTCACTAATGAGTACAAAGTGGTTCATAATCAGTTGACAGAAGAAGAAAAAGCCAACGGATGGAAACTATTGTTTAACGGAAAGAATACAGAAGGTATTAGAAACTACAACAGCGATCAGTTAGGAAGCCGCTGGACAGTCAATGACAATGCCCTTCATTTCCTTGGTAAGAAGCCTAATCGCAGTGAGTGGAAAGAAGACGGTAAGGACATCATCATTACAGACAAAGAGTACAGCAACTTTGAGCTCTATATAGAATGGAAAGTGGCAAAAGGTGGAAACAGCGGTATATTCTATATGGTAAAAGAAAAGCCCGAATTCAAAGAAGCATGGGAGTCTGGTATGGAAATGCAGGTTCTAGATAATGTGAACCATCCAGATGGACAAATATTCCGCCACAGGGCAGGGGATTTGTATGATTTGATTGAATCTAAATACATCACTGTTAACCCGGGAGGGGAATGGAACAGAGCAAGGTTGGTGGTGAAAGACGGTAAGGTTCAGCACTGGCTCAATGGTTACAAAATAGTTGAATACGACACCAAATCTGAAGATTGGAAAACAATGGTTGCCAATAGCAAGTTTGCAGATAAACCAGATTGGGGCATGGCAGAGGCTGGACACATCAGCTTACAGGACCATGACGACAAAGTTTGGTTCAGAAATATTAAAATCAGGGAATTGTAACGAATTACCCTCGTGGTTTGAATAGATACTCATGCCTGGAGACTATTCAAACCACCCTAAATTTTCAACATTAACGAGAAGAACATGATCAAACACTTCGGATCGGTCATTGTGTGGATGTTTTTGTTTTCAGCTTGTTCTCACGATGAGCCGATATCCAAAGCGTACAATCCAATCGAAGAAAACCGATTTACCAAAGTAATACTATCGTACGACCTCAACGAACCCACCGAATTTGCCATTCTTGAGGACAAAAGGATCATTGTGGTAGAAAGAAAAGGAGACATCAAACTCTTCGATCCGGAAACCTCACAATTATCGATAATCAATCATATTGATGTTTACTACGAACAGGAAGATGGGCTAATGGGTATTGCATTGGACCCAGACTTCAATTACAACCGATGGGTTTATTTGTATTACTCACCGGCCGGGCCGGAGGAAAAACAGGTCCTTTCCAGGTTTACTTTCAGATCTGGTAAACTGGACATGGATTCCGAAATTGTCATGCTGGAAGTCCCTACGCAGCGACAGGAGTGTTGTCATACTGGCGGTTCAATTCAGTTTGGACCTGATGGATTAATGTATTTGTCAACTGGTGATGATACCAATCCTTTTGGTTCTGATGGATTCTCTCCTTCGGATGAAAGACCCGGAAGAAGTCCGTGGGATGCCCAGAAGTCTTCCAGCAATACCAATGATCTAAGGGGGAGCATCTTAAGGATAAAGCCACTTCCTGATGGTACCTACAGCATTCCCGATGGTAATTTGTTTCCGGTGGGTACACCAAATACAAGACCGGAGATCTATGTGATGGGTAACAGAAACCCCTACCGGATATCTATTGATCAAAAAAGAAACTGGTTATTTTGGGGCGAGGTGGGACCCGATGCTCCCAACGATAAGGAAGGTATGGGACCCAGGGGACATGATGAAATCAATTTGGCCAAAGCTGCCGGATTCTTTGGATGGCCCTATTTTGTCGGTGACAACAAAGCGTATCACGAAGTAGATTTCAGAACCAAACGATCATTGGGCCAATATGACCCTGAATTTCCGATCAACAATTCACCTAACAATACTGGACTTGACACGCTTCCTCCCGCCCAACCCGCTTTGATCTGGTATCCATATGCCGAATCTCCGGAGTTTCCTATGCTGGGAAAAGGCGGACGAAATGCCATGGCGGGACCGGTCTTTTACAGGGACCTGTTTCAGGTCGAGAGAGGAACATTTCCCCAAGAATTCAATGGAAAGCTATTCATATACGATTGGATCAGGGGATGGATATTTCTGGTGACTTTGACCGAGGAAGGTGAACTGGTAAAGTTGGACCCTTTCATGCCTGGCACCCAGTTCAATTATATGATTGACATGGAAATGGGACCCGAAGGTGCTTTGTATATTCTGGAGTACGGTACAGGATGGTTTACCAAGAATAATGATGCTGCCATTGTTAAGATTGATTATAATCCTGGTAATAGAACCCCAAACCTGATGGCGAGCGCAAGCAAGTTTGCAGGGAGTGCCCCCCTAACGGTAGATTTCTCAACTGATGGAACCATGGATTATGATGAAGATAAATTGTTTTATCTGTGGGAGATTGATGGAAAAAAACTAAAGGAACCAGCAGTAACCTATACCTTCGAGAAGACGGGCATCTACTACCCTAAAGTTACCGTGCGGGATGTAGCAGGCAATAAGGTTTCGAGGCAGTTTAAGATCTCAGTGGGCAATGCTGCTCCGGAGGTTAAAATCAACATTTCGGGGAACCAATCATTCTATTGGCCTGGAGATGTGATAAGTTATGAGGTAGTGGTGAAAGATAAAGAAGATGGTGAAATTGGTGCTGGTATCACACCTGATGCGGTTGATTTCAGGATTGAATATATCCCGGAAGGACTTGACCTGGCCAAGGCGACTCAAACTACGGGACATCAGGTGGTCGCCAAAGGGCTGTCACTGATCAGTGAAAGTGATTGCCAGTCCTGTCATAAACTCAATGACCGCTCCATAGGACCTAGTTATATGCAGGTGGCATTGAGGTATAAGAACGATCCTTCTGCTATTGATCAGCTAAGTGACAAGATCATTAATGGAGGTGCAGGCAACTGGGGCGAACAAGCCATGGCTGCCCATCCGTCACTACCAAAGGAAGATGCCGAAGAAATGGTTAAATACATATTGTCCGTGGCAGATGAGTCAAAGCAACAGGCTTTCGCTTTAAACGGTCAGTACACGTTTGACGGACAGCCAGCAAAAGATGAAGCAGTTTACGTGTTCAATGCCTGGTATGAAGATCGTGGAGCCAATGGAATGGAGCCCATCAGCGATAGTGAACAGCTAATTCTTAGAAATGCTTATCTGCAGGCAGAGGATTTCGATGAGCAGCGCAATGCAAAAATCATGGACATGCGTGGAGAAAGAAGGTTTGTTTACAACATCTACCATGATTCTTACATTAAGTTTTCTGGTGTGGACCTGACAGCAATAGGGTCTTTGCAGTTCTCATTTTTCGTCAATGATTCGGGCCGTGCTGCGGGTACAGTTGAGTTGCGGCTGGATGCACCAAACGGTAAGCTTGCAGGTTCCGCATTGAGTGATATCCCTAACCCAGTGATGGAAATTGATGAAGATGGGGTGCATGATCTCTATTTTGTATTTCAATATCCGGAAGACCCTAAACAACAATTAAATAGCCTGGACTGGATTTATTTTCAAAAAGATTAATTACTTGAATAAATATATATGACCATGAAATGAGCATAGGTTAGCACATACCAACCGGTGGTGAATATTGAGGTTAGATATGCATAACAGGTTAGTTTTCAGCTACTGCGAATTCCATGCCTGCATGCCGAAGTGGCGGTATTACGACACGCAGGCATGTGATCGTTAAAATAAAAATTATATACACATGAAATGAGCATGATCTCGCAAACACCAACCGATAATGAATATTGAAGTTGAAATAGCTTTGTACGGTGATGTTTTGGAGAAGCGAATTCCATGTGACCATTAAAATCAAAATTATATACACATGAAAAACCGACGGACCTTTCTTAAACAAACTACGGCACTAGCTGCCGGAAGTCTTCTATTGCCTTATTGCTCCTCACCAGGTAAGGAAGGTAGCACTGCAACCCAAAATATTGCAACTTCTGAAAAGAGAAACATTGGGGTGCAACTATACACAGTAAGGGACCAAATGTCGCAGGATGTAGCAGATACCCTGGCGAAGGTAGCGGAGATTGGTTATAAAGAAGTGGAGCTGGCTGGATATGCCAATGGGAAGTACTATGATATGGCGCCAACTGATTTCAAGAAGGCATTGGATTCTAATGGTCTGAAAGCTGTGAGCTCACATTACAGTTCTGGTAGGACAGAGCCTGAGCATACAGGCACCTTGTCCAATAACTGGGACCAGGCTGTGGAGGATATGCAGGTACTTGGGCAGAAATATGCTGCACTTGGCTGGCTTCATCCTGACGAGCGCAAAACTCTGGAGGATTACAAGCAATTGGTAGACCTGATCAATGTGGCTGCCGAAAAATGTAAGGCTGCAGGAGTAAAGTTTTGTTACCACAACCACGATTTTGAGTTTGTGGAACTCGAGGGGGAGATCCCAATGTATTACATTCTTGACAATACAGATGCGGACATGGTACAAATGGAACTCGATTTATACTGGATCAGTAAGGTCAATATGAATCCTGTGGACTTCTTTCAGAAATATGCCAACAGGGTTCCACTATGGCATGTGAAAGACATGGACGCAACAGGTAACTTTACTGAAGTAGGTAACGGAACCATTGATTACAAGGCGGCATTTGCAGCGGAGCAAACAGCTGGAATGAAGCACTTCTTTGTGGAACAGGATCAGAGTGATGATCCTATACAAAGTATCACAACGTCCTTCAAATACGTTTCAGAAAATCTTATTTAGAGGTATTGGAGATGTTGAATGAAATGCTGCTGAAGTGCTCTCTAAGCATTTTGGCAGCTGCTACTTTTCTGTATCGGTGGTAGATAAAGAATGCCACAAATAAACTAACCAGCGCAACTACCCCTAAGATGTAATAATTGAACTTCTCCTGCTCCTGAATTTTAGCGAAGTAAGTTGAGGTGATCAACTCAATTTTATACTGATCTCCCTGGGCAGCCAATTGTCTTTGCTGATCGTACAGTGCCTCCATTTGCTCCACATACTTATCTGAATAGATCTTTGCTTTCTCAGGTTGATTGGTGGCAAAGTAGATTTGGGAGAGGTAGTGGTTGATTTTGTTGTTTTCGATAGAAGAAGGAACATTGTCTAACAAACGGTGTGCGGCCAATGTATATTTTTCTGCATTTTTGAAATCCAACTTTTCTATATAAATCTCGCTCAAATTTAGGTAGCTATTAAATACATCGATACTTTTCCCAATTTCTTCACTCTCATTCATTGACATCAAATAGTATTTCTCGGCTTCATCATACTTTTTTTCTAAATAGTAGCATATACCAATATTGTTTAAAGCTCGAGCTCTATTCGTTGATTTGGTTTTATTTCTTTCAAGATTTATGATGTGTTCAAAGTAGTTCCTTGACTGATCAAAATCATTTAAATCTTTATGAACTAATCCCAATTGATTATAAGATTTAATTTTTTCTTTAGTGTTATTTGCATCTTGCAAATTCAATTTTTGAAATTGAATTTCCGCAGCTTCCACCAAATCACCTTTATGTCGATATGCAATCGACATATTATGAAGTATATTACTCATAAGTCTCACATCACCCAAGGCGTTAGCTTTTTCATAACCTTCCTTATAGAAATTGATTGCATCATTATATTTGTAATGAGCTCTAAATATCTTTCCTAGATTCATAAGAATCTTTGCCTGGCAGAGGGTGGACTTTTCTGTTTCAATTTTACGATATAATTCAAGGGACCTAAAATACTCTGGAACCGCCATGTTAAGCTTATTGCTACTTGCATCACAGTAAGCTAGAATAAATAAGCTTTGAGCTTCACCTTCGACGTAATTGCTTTCCTCTGCAAGTTCAAGGCTCTTAACAGCAATCGATCGAGCTTTTGATAAATCGGAATCTAATAATGCAATTGAACTCTCATTAAGTTTATCAATTTCAACTTTATCAGAATTTCCAAATATTCCTAGAATGGATATCAATAAAATATTAAACATCACGTAATTGGTTAGCTTTCCAAGGGATGTATAAAAGTAATCAAAAAAAGGTAAACCAAATTGAAGTTTACCTATTTATATCTTGAACTAATTATTAAACTGGTTTTTCTGCGTCAGTTTCTTCTTCTCCTTCTCCAGTCCCCTCACTCTCCGGCAATTCCACTGTCAAATCATCCAAATCCTGCTCAAATGAGCATGCAGGCACTAATGAAACCATAAAAACAACTGCAAATACATAGAATAACTTTTTCATTTTCTTAAAATTTTTATTTGTGTGAAACATAACTTTTTTCCATTGCATGGTATATAACTGTCCGGTGATTGCTGTAAGTCGCTAAACATCCATACCGTGCCGCTTTGGATAAATTAATTAAAAATAACGGTTTGTGGGTTTATTTTTGAGTGAAACAAGGATTTTTCTGTGTGGTCCGCAGGTAAATGACTGTAGAATTTTGTAATCCTGGACTTGGCGCACGAACATGATCCTGCTGTTTTACAACTTAGTACCAATTGGCACCTTTCAACGTCACAATAAATTATCCGGTACGGTAATCGTCACCAGTGTCCCTGGTGTTTGTGGTTGGTTACTTACGATGTTGATTTCGAATGCCTGGCGAAAATATTTTTTGAGTAGGGCGATCCTTTCGGTGATCAATCTCATACCCATGGATTGGTGGTTGGGGCGTTGTGCGCTTTTTGAGAGGCCTACTCCATTATCTTTTACCATCAATCGTATTTGGCCATTGTGCTTGTGAATGCTGAGGACCAATTCGCCCTGTTCTTCTTGTGGGACCAATCCATGCCAGATGGCATTTTCTACAAAGGGTTGTATGATCATGGCAGGGATATAAGTGATGAATTGGTCAATTTCCGGATCCAGTTCTATTTGATAGCCGAATTTAAATCCCGTTCGTAGTTGCTCCATTTTAATGTACATCTCCAGGTTTTTCACCTCCTCCTCGATCGTGATGATCATTTTATCGGAGTTTTCCAGTGTGTATCGCATTAGCTTACTGAAATCCGACAGGTATTCTTCAGCGGCACTGGTGTTGCTGGAGTGGATAAATGATTTGATAGAGTTGATGGCATTGAATAAGAAGTGCGGGTTGATTTGGGACCGAAGAGCTGTAAGTTCCAGGTTAAGCACCCTGTTTTTGGCTTCAACAATAGCCTGCCTTCTTCTACGGATCAATTGCCCGACCAAAAACAATAAAAGAGAAGAGGAGGCTACCACTGCCGGAATAAAATAATTGACCTGTTCTTCTTGTTGCTGCTGATTAAAGTACTCCTGAGTGATCTGATCGATTTTTGCCTGGTCTGCCTTGATAGCAAGATCCTTCTGACGATCGTACAGTGCCTCCATTTGCTCCACATACTTGTCGGAATAAATCTTTGCTTTTTCAGGTTGATTGGTGGCAAAGTAGATTTGCGAGAGGTAGTGGTTGATTTTGTTGTTTTCGATTGTAATTAGTATACCATCAGAAATTTCACTTGCCAAAGTGCCATAAATTTTGGCATTTTCGTAATCTTGTACTTGGATATACAGTTCCGTTAAATCCAAATATGAATTAAATAGATCACTTTCTTCTTCAGTAGATTTTAATTCACCAATAGCATTAAAATACATTTGCTCCGCAATTTTGAACTGATTTTCCAATCTATAGCAGGTGGCTATATTATGATAGGCATAGGCCCTAAAGCTCGATACTTTTTTATTTTTTTCAAGTGCAAGAATATGTTCATAATAACCACGAGCTTCATCGTAATCTCCAAGATCTTTATGTATCAAACCAAGCTGATTGTAAGCCTCAATATCCTCTTTAGGATCGTCACCATCCAAGCTAAGTTTTTCAAATTGAATTTCAGCCGCCTTAACCAAATCTCCACTATGTCTATAAGCAATTGCCATGCTGTGAAGAATCTTTTTCATGAGAGCGATATCTTTGTAGTCTGACGCTATTGAATAACCCTTTTTATAAAAATTGATGGCATCCGGATATTTGTAGTGAGCATCAAAAATAATTCCTAAATTTTTGTAAATCTTGGCTTGGTTTAGTCTTGACCTCTTAGTTTCCACCTTCTCATAACCCTCTAGTGCTTTCAAATATTCTGGAACTGCTTTATTTAGTTGATTTTTGTCATCATCACAATAAGCCATTATAAATAGACTATGAGCTTTACCCCAATCAAATTGGTTTTGCACTGAAATTTCATATGCTTTTTGAGCAATATTACGTGCCTCATCAACATCACTGTCCAATAATGCAATACTATTCTGGTGTAATTGGTCCACTTCCTTTTCTACATCCGAACTAAAAAGCCCTAGGAAAGCTAGAATTAAAATCTTTGACATCATAGGTTGGTTAGCTATTTAGGATGTATAAAAATAGGTAAATCCGTAAGATTTACCTCTTAATTATTTTCAGATTACATCCCAACTCGCGCAGGTTGTCCCCAACCTGTGTGTACTATGGACATGAGGACTCCCGTCCGTATACCTCGAAGAAATGAAATTAATAAGTACATTAATTGGATTCTTTCTACCGCAGATCTTTTGTGATTTATTTCTATACTCCGCAACCTGTGTCTACCATGGATATAAGGACTCTCGTCCGTATACCAGGTAGTAATAGGATTAATAAGTATCAATTGGATTCTTTTTCCTTCAATGTTTCCTGTCCAGCACCATCATCATTTTTCTGAACCAATACATTAAGTAATAAATTGTCATCAAATCACAAAAAAGATCCATCCTTGACTATTATTGTACCAAAAGTAATGGAATGAAGAAGTGGTTGGCCGTGATGGCTTTTGTTTTTACAACTGGTGCGTTTGCACAGGATTTATCTCAAACCATAAGAGGACAGGTAGTTGATCAGGTGACTGGTGAACCATTGGTAGGCGCCACCATCCAGGTGATCAATTCAGAGACGGGATCAATAACAGATAATAATGGAAACTATTCATTTACACTACCTACAGGCAGGTATCAATTGATGGTCTCCTACCTGGGGTTTCAACCTGTGATTAAAAAAGAGGTGTTGGTGACAGCTTCAAAGGAAGTAGTTCTCGATTTTGAGCTAGTTTACGCATCAAAAGCACTGGAAGAGGTAGTGGTAAGTGCAGGTAGCCCTGTGACCAATATCGGGTCTCGTGAAATCACTATCGAACAGACTCAGCGGTACGCTGCTACGTTTTATGATCCTGCCAGGTTGGTACAGTCACTTCCTGCAGCTAGCAGTACCAACGACCAGAATAACAATATCTCTGTAAGAGGGGTATCGCCTTCATGGAACCAATGGTACCTGGAGGGAGTGGAAATAGCTAATCCAAATCATACCACCAACGCTGGAACATTTTCGGATCAACCTACGCAAAACGGTGGAGGTGTAAACATCCTCAGCGCCCAGATGCTGGCTACATCAAACTTTCTATACCAGACGTATGGTAGCCAGTATGGTAATTCCCTCGGAGGCATCTTTGACATGAGCCTGCGATCAGGCAATAATCAGCGGAAGGAATATACCGCACAGGCAAGCCTCATTGGTTTAGATTTTTCAACAGAAGGCCCGATTGCTTCTGGCGGAGCTTCCTATTTGATTAATTACCGGTATTCATTTACGGGTTTACTTGCAGCCATGGGAGTGGATTTTGGTGGTGAATCAATCAGTTTTCAGGATGTCGCGTTCAATTTAAATTTCCCATTGGACAAGGGTAATGTAAAAGTATTTGGGATGGCAGGAATCAGTGAAAATGATTTCAAAAGACCAGAGGATCCCGAAGAAGTAGAGGAGGAGAAGGATTTCTACAACATCAATTACAAGGGTAAAATGGGTGCAGTTGGCACACAATGGGAGCAGCAGCTTTCGGATAAGCTGAGCCTTTCTAAAACATTGATCTACTCGCTGAATCACGCAAGCAGAGACCAGGAGCTGGATTCGATCATAGGAGGTGAACCCAACTTATCCTATGACAACCAAAGGAACATCGATAAATTATCCGGAAACCTTTCAATAAAGACGCGTATCAATGCTAAGGCAGATCTCACAACAGGTATTTCTTATGTTTTACAACTGGCAGACCTCCATACCACCAGAGTTTCCATTTTTGGAGGAGATGAAGAAATAGTGAGAGATGTTGACCAACACCAGTGGTTGTGGCAACCTTATATCAGTTATCATCAGTTGCTAGGTGAAACCGTGGACCTGGAAGCTGGTTTACGCTACATGTATCATGACCTTTCTGGAGATGCTGAGTTACTTCCCCGGCTCTCGTTAGGATATTGGTTTTCGAGTCAGGACAGGCTTACAGCAACCATGGCTTTCTTAGGTCAAATGAATTCCACGGATGTGCAGTTTGGTTACAGGGATGGCATAGGAGAATATCCGAACAAAGAATTGCCATTGATGGAATCCAGAAACTTTTCACTGGCCTATACCAGGATGATGAAGAAGTCGACACTGGAAACTGAGCTGTTTTATAACAATTACGATCATGTACCCATTGGGAATTTTGGTTCGGGACCAGCCTTCCTCGGAATGGGTATCTATTCTACCTTCAATGAAGATGGGGTGGCTCCTCCGTTTGAGTTAATTGCTGCAGGTACCGCTAATACCTATGGCATAGATGTGAGATTGGAACAACAATTACAGTCATCCTGGTATTATCTGATCGGAGGTACATTTTACCGATCAAACTACGAAGCACCGGATGGCAATACTTACGACTCCAGATGGGATGGACAGTATAGTTTAAATTCGACATTTGGTAAAGAAATCATCAGAAGTCCTAAAAAGGGAAAAAACAGATCTGTAAACCTCAATGCCAGGGTGATTTACCAGGGAGGATTTCGGGAAAGTCCTTTGGATCAGGAAATGAGTAATGCTTCCGGAATGGAAGTTTACCAATACAATGAACCATGGGCCTACCAAACACCAGATTTCTTCAGGATTGATTTTCGGGTAGCCTGGAGGGTAGAGAAGGAGAGGTATCACAGGTCATTATCCCTGGATATACAGAATGTATTGAATTATGAGAATTATGCCTTCAGGTATTTTGATAACTTCACCGGTCGAATAGAAAGGAAAAACCAATTGAGCCTGATCCCATTATTAACTTACAGGGTAGAATTTTAAAGCCATGATCAAAAAGATTGTCAGTTTCATATTATTTATATTGTTTGCGATGTTCGCCGCATTACAATTCAACGATCCTGATCCTTTAATGTGGGTGATTATTTATGGGGCAGTAGCAATGATCTGTCTGCTCTATGTATTTGGACTACATTCTAAAACAGGAAACATGATCGTAATTGGTCTGTTGATCGTTTTGTCACTAATGTATATCCCGGGATTTTACGAATGGCTTACTACTCCAAACAAAAATGAAATCTTTGGCGAAATGGTCTATGAAAAGCCCTACATCGAGGAAACAAGAGAGTTTTTAGGGTTAGTGATCGCAATCTTAGGTATGCTGTACCAATTCAGAATTAGTCGGTAATTGTACTACACTGAAAAAAAACATTCGATCATTTAATAAAGTAAGGAATCCTTACTAATATTGCATTGCCTTTTACAATGAATGGCAATTGGTTTAATTATAAAAGTTAGGAATCCTTATTAAAATGAAAACAAAATTATTATTACCGATTTATTTGTTGTTTCATGGTGTAATCATGGGACAATCCGGAGATTACAGTAAAAGCAGTGACTTTAAAATTGTATCAGCCCAGGTCACTCATCATGAAGATCTGAAAATTACAGTTTGGGAAATTGCAGTGCGTGGTATAGCAGGAGCAACCACACCCGTTCCCAAGGGGCAATTGGATGGAGCCCCGGTACTGGGTTATGTATTTCCTACCACTTTGAAGTCAACCGATGTTGGTTTTGGTGAAACCGAGGGGATTGTTGCCCTGGCACTTACCAGTCACCCTGATTTTGATGACACGCCTTTGTGGGACGAAAATGCCGACAGGATATTCAATAATGATGGAGTGATCTGGCATCCACACTGGGTGGTTTTACAAGGGGATGACCGGGTGGCAGGTGGTCTGTCGGTGAAGCAGTTTGACCTGGAAAATGAAAATGTGATATTACCAAAAACTAACCCAGGAATGCCCATGTACATGGATTCTCCTGGTTTTCAAGTCGTGACCTCAGCCAACACCATCAAAGTGATCGTACCAGATTACAGAATGAACAATCGTATTGATTTTTCCTTTGATGCGGTAACAGCGTACATGCAGGTGAATACTTCTGATAGTGCCCTGCCAATGCTGGGAGTCTATCAGGTATTCAGTGTAAAAAGTGGTGATCTTTCATTGCCGTTTCAGGTAACCAACAAAGCGGAATAGGATGAAAGTAAGTGTTTGGGATACGTACGTTACAAAGGACAATGGAGCACTCATGCATTTTGATATCCTGGTTCCCGATTCAATTATTGACCAGCATGTAGTGTTTGGTTATGGAAAAGAATACCTGGCATCCAGGGGTCAACCCAATGCAGAATTGACTGCAAAACAATGCAGGTTTTGCCATGTTGAAAAGTTGTCACCGGACATGGAGATACACATCCGGGAAAGGGGTTATCACATCATCGAAATGTCGGGATGCGATTAAACTTAAGTGAGTTATGAATACTTGTACATAATTAAGGATTGATAATGGAAATTTTAGTTAGGATCACTACCTTTATGTGATCTATGGATAAAAACATTTTCGATCTGGAGCGTCAGCAGGAACATGTTGACTATAAAATAGTAGTGGCACTCGAAAGGATTTCAGAATCTTTTCGGGTGTTGCTTTGGGAAGAGGCTAAGAAGTTTGGGTTAAGCCCAATTCAGATTCAGCTGTTGATCTTTATCAATTTTCACCGACAGGAACAATGCAAAGTAGGATATCTGTCCAGGGAGTTCAATATGACCAAGGCTACAATCAGTGATTCAGTTCGCATTCTATTAAAGAAAGAGCTGATAGAGAAACAGACAGATGAGAATGATTCCCGAAGCTATTCTATTTCTTTAACGGCGCAGGGTCGCCAAATTGCCAGCGAAGCATCGAAGTTTGCTTATCCATTACTGCAAACATTATCAAATCGCGATCAGCGAGAGAAGGAAAAACTGTTACATCAATTACTGGACACCATTCATTTATTGACAAAATCCGGTGTGATCAGCATTCAACGCATGTGCCAGACGTGCAGGTACTTTCTTTCCAATGAAAATGGTCATTTTTGTCAATTCCTGGCTAAATCACTCAAACCCAATGATCTACGAATCGATTGCCCGGAACATGAGCAAAAGGCCTGACCAAAAAACCGAAGAATTAAAGAAGAGGTCCCAGAACACGAAACGAAGAAATAAGAATCAGGAACCAAGAACTAATTCCTAAACCAAACCTTACTGTTTCCTTTGTAATGCTTACGGAATAATTGATACATGATACCATCTTTCAACCCCACATCGGGTACTGAAATTTCCCTTGCATGAGCTGCACGCATTACACCCAAATAAATATCGGAAGCCGGGATGATCACATCTGCACGATCGGGATTGAGCTGGAGCCTGAACATACGTTCCTCAAAACTCATCTCTGCCAACTCTTCCCGAACACGCTCTACTGTACGTATTGAAATCTTTCGGTTTTTTTTGCTGATGCCGGACAGCTCATAGATCTTATTGATATTACCACCAGTACCAATGGCCTGCACAGGACCAAATTCCATGTTGATATGTTCATGCACCCAATGATCCATTTTCTTCCATATTTCTGGCGATTCATGATGTTGCAGGCGCCTTACCGACCCCAGTTGGAAAGACTTGGACTTAATCTTCTTTTTGTTCTTATAGATGTTGAGCTCCGTACTACCACCCCCAACATCAATGTGCAAGTAGGCTTTTTCGTCCAGGTAATGACCGATTACCTTGTTGATGATTTCGGCTTCTTCACGTCCGGAAATGATATCGATCGAGAGGTCAAGTTCGGCTTTTACCTGGTCCACCAGTTCCTGCCCGTTCTCCGCTTCTCTCATCGCTGAGGTGGCACAGCCGTAGTAGTCGGTGACTTCATAAAGGTCGATGAGATTTTTGTAGGCCTGCATTAGTTTGAAGAACTTCTCCTGCTTTTCTGGCCCAATGGCTCCAAGTTTGAAAACATCCTGTCCCAACCGAATAGGAAAACGCACATATTCCAGCTTTTTGAAGGTGATTTTTTCTTCAAATTCGATCACATTGGTGATTTGCATTCGTATGGCGTTGGAGCCTATGTCTACTGCAGCTAACTTCAAGGATTCAGGTAATGTTTAAAGAGGCAAAGAAAGAACTTTTTTGAATGATTTCAGCGTTTATGTAAAATCAATTGCGATGATTACATCAAATATTAGGTTTTATTAGGAATTTATTATCTACATTTGTCTGACTTATCAAGAAAGACTGAGGGTTGGGCCCTGTGACGTCTTAGCAACCTTTTCGGCTTGCCGGATTTCGGTGCTAATTCCCGCCACTATCGAGTGGAAAGATAAGAGATCCCTTCTTTTGGATTCCTTTCTTGTTAAGATCAAAGACACAGTATTTTAATGAGAATTGGGTATGATTCAGGAACAAATATTACAGGAAACTAAAAATGGCGCACTGATCAGGCAGTTGCTGAAGGAGCGGATATTGATTTTGGATGGTGCTATGGGTACAATGATCCAGCAATATAAGCTTGAAGAAGAGGATTTCCGCAACGAACAATTGAAGGATCACCCCAAACCACTAAAGGGCAATAATGACCTGCTTTCAATTACGCGTCCTGACGTTATAAAAGCAATCCACCAAAAATATTTTGAGGCTGGAGCGGATATCATCGGTACCAATACATTTAGCGGAACTACCATTGCACAGGAAGACTATGGCCTGGAGTTTTTAGTGGATGAGATCAACTTCCAATCCGCAAAAATTGCCAGGGAAGTAGCAGATGAATTTACTGCCAGAGAGCCTCATAAGCCACGTTTTGTGGCAGGTGCCATTGGTCCCACTAATAAATCAGCTTCTATTTCACCAGATGTAAATGATCCCGGGTATCGGGCAATCACTTTCGAAGAGTTGAAACTGGCCTATCAGAACCAGGCCCGAAAGCTGGTAGAGGGAGGGGCAGATATATTGCTGGTAGAAACAATCTTTGATACACTCAATGCCAAAGCTGCCATTTTTGGTATCGACGAATTGAAAGAAGAACTTGGTCAGGACATTCCGGTAATGATTTCAGGAACGATCACCGATGCTAGTGGTCGAACTTTGTCGGGACAGACCACCGAAGCATTTTTGATTTCAATTTCCCATGTGCCATTGCTAAGTGTAGGCCTTAATTGTGCGCTGGGGGCAAAAGAACTGGCACCTTACCTGAAAACATTGGCCACCAAAGCAGATATTCACGTTAGTGCTTATCCTAATGCCGGCTTGCCCAATGAGTTTGGAGAATATGACCAAACGCCGGAAGATATGGCCGGCCAAATCAAAGACTTTTTGGAAGAAGGATACCTGAATCTGGTTGGCGGCTGCTGTGGCACAACACCTGAGCATATTCAGGCTATTGCCAGATTGGCAGAGAAGTTTGACCCAAGAGGAGTGGGGCCTGGGGATTGAATTTAGAATCTTGGATTTAGAATCTTGAATCTTGAATCTTGGATTTAGAATTTAGAATCTTGGATTTAGAATTTAGGGTCTTGGATTTAGAATTTAGGGTCTTGGATTAAGCATTGAGTTTTAGTCCAGCGTTTGGTTTTAGGAGTTCGCGGAGGTGCGGAGGCCTGGTAGATAAAATTATTTGAAAAGTATTAGTCAGGAGTTATGGCTTCTGGCTTGATGAATTTGGAATTTTTAGAAAGGTATGTCAACAATTATACATCCTGATTATCCTGGAAAATATGAGTTTAAGTGGCATGATTATCCCTTCATGAGGTTGAGTGGGTTGGAACCTTTGGTGGTGACGCCTGAGACTAACTTTGTGAATGTAGGAGAACGTACCAACGTAACAGGATCCCGGAAATTTCTTCGTTTGATCAAAGAGGAAAATTATGAGGAGGCACTTAGTATTGCACGAGATCAGGTAGAAGGTGGTGCCCAGATCATCGATGTGAACATGGATGAAGGAATGCTCGATGGCAAAGAAGCCATGGTCAAATTCCTGAACCTGATGGCAGCCGAACCGGATATCGCCAGGATTCCTGTGATGATTGATAGTTCCAAGTGGGAAATCATTGAAGCCGGACTGCAGTGCATCCAGGGCAAGGGAGTGGTCAATTCGATCAGCTTGAAAGGCGGTGAAGATGAATTTATCAAGCAGGCAAAGATCATCAAGCGGTATGGTGCCGCTGTGATTGTAATGGCATTTGATGAAGTTGGACAAGCAGACAACTACGAGCGTAGAATTGAGATCGTTCAGCGGTCCTACGAAATTCTCACTGGCCCAAAAATCAATTTCCCACCCCAGGACATCATATTCGACCTGAACATATTCCCTGTGGCCACCGGAATTGAAGAACATAGAAGGAATGCCCTTGATTTCTTCAAAGCCACGAGATGGGTTCGTGAAAATCTCCCGGCGGCTCATGTGAGTGGGGGAGTGAGTAATGTTTCTTTTTCATTCAGAGGTAACAATACCGTGAGAGAAGCGATGCACTCTGCATTTCTGTATCATGCCATCAACCAGGGGATGGATATGGGAATTGTCAACCCCACAATGCTGGAAGTGTATGATGATATTCCCGGAGAGTTGTTGGAAAAAGTGGAAGATGTTCTTTTAGACAGGAGGGATGATGCCACTGAAAGATTACTTGAATACGCTGAAACAGTAAAAGGTACCGGAAAAGCCAAAGAGAAAGATGAAAAATGGCGTGAAGATCCGGTAGCAAAAAGACTGGAGCATGCTTTGGTAAAAGGTATAGTAGAGTACATCGAAGAGGATACTGAGGAGGCACGACAACAATTTGATAAACCTCTACAGGTGATTGAAGGTCCCCTAATGGATGGGATGAATGTCGTTGGAGACCTTTTTGGGTCGGGCAAGATGTTTCTTCCCCAGGTGGTAAAATCCGCAAGGGTAATGAAGAAAGCAGTGGCCTATTTGTTACCATATCTGGAAGCTGAGAAAGCTGCAAATCAGGATGAGTCATCTAATGCCAAAATACTGCTGGCAACCGTGAAAGGCGATGTACATGACATTGGGAAAAACATTGTTGGTGTGGTACTGGCATGTAATAATTATGATATCATCGATCTTGGGGTAATGGTTCCAACGGAAAAGATTCTGAATGCTGCCGAAGAGCACAAGGTGGATATTATTGGGTTAAGCGGGCTGATCACGCCATCTCTTGATGAAATGGTAGGGGTAGCACGCGAAATGGAGAAGAGAGGAATGAAAGTTCCATTGCTGATCGGTGGTGCTACTACGTCCAGAATACACACAGCAGTTAAAATCGACCCTGAGTATTCCGGACCAGTTGTGCATGTATTGGATGCCTCAAGAAGTGTAACCGTCGCAGGAGACCTGATCAGTGAGTCTACCGGGGATACTTTTTTCAAAAAAATAAAAGAAGAGTATGCCAAAGCACGTGAGGATCATTCCAGCAGAAAGAAAGATAAAAATTACATTCCATTTACCGCTGCGCAGCAAAACAAGCTAACGGTCAGTCCAGGTCCGGAAGTAGTGAAAAAACCTGTTATGGTTGGAAACCGGGCATTCAACAATTACCCACTGGAAGAAATACGCGAATACATTGATTGGACCCCGTTTTTTCAGACATGGATGCTCAAAGGGAAATTTCCAAAAATCCTGAAAGACCCGGTAATTGGACAAGAGGCTACTAAGCTATATGAAGATGCGCAAAAGATGCTGGATGACATTGTTAATCGCAAGCTACTGCAAGCAAATGGTGTCATTGGTATTTACCCGGCCAGCAAACCAAACGATGATGATGTAACGATCTATAGGGATGAGCAATATAGTGAAGAGATTGCCACTTTTCATTTCTTAAGACAGCAAGGTAAAAAAGGAACTAACCTGCCTAACCTTTCCCTGGCAGATTTTATTCAACCAAATGGCAAACCCGATTACATGGGCGGTTTTGCAGTGACCGCTGGCATTGGTATTGAAAAGTTGATAGAGCAATTTGAAAAGGATCATGATGACTACAGCAGCATCATGGTAAAAGCTTTGGCCGATCGGTTGGCTGAGGCGTTTGCAGAGCTGATGCATGAAAAGATCAGAAAGGAACTATGGGGATACATGAAAGATGAAAACCTTGACAATGAGGCCCTTATCAAAGAGCAGTATCAGGGTATTCGTCCTGCGCCGGGTTACCCAGCCTGTCCTGATCATACCGAGAAACGAATTTTATTTGATCTCCTGGAAGTAGAACAGCACACAGGGATTCAACTGACAGAAAGCTTTGCCATGTATCCTGCGGCTTCCGTGAGTGGATTTTATTTTGCTCATCCGGAGGCGAAATATTTCGGCCTGGGCAAAATCGGAAAAGATCAGGTGGAACATTATGCAAGACGAAAAAACATGAGCCTGGAAGAAGCTGAGAAATGGCTGGCACCAAACCTTAATTACAAATAATTAAACAGTCCCGTTTGGATATTATATACACATGAAAGTAATCGAACATATTAAGAATGCGAAAAAAACATTGTTTTCACTGGAAGTGATTCCTCCTTTAAAAGGAGACAGCATTCAAACATTGTTTAACAATATAGATCCATTGATGGAGTTCAAACCTCCATTTATTGACGTGACATATCACCGGGAAGAATATGTGTTAAGAAAGCGGCGAGATGGCGGATATGATAGGGTAAGCGTAAGAAAAAGACCTGGAACTGTCGGAATTTGTTCGGCCATCAAACATCGGTATGATGTAGATCCCGTTCCCCATATCATCTGTGGTGGTTTTACCAGGGAGGAAACAGAAAATGCACTGATTGATCTTCATTTTTTAGGGATTGATAATGTGCTGGCCATTCGTGGAGATTACATGAAACCTGATAACAAGTTCATTCCAGAAGAAAACGGAAATAACTACGCTATTGAACTCGTACAACAACTGATGGGCATGAACAATGGGGAATATCAGGATACAGAATTGGAGAACGCCAACCCCACAGATTTCTGCATCGGTGTTGCAGGATATCCAGAGAAACACTTTGAGTCTCCAAACCTCAAAGCAGACCTCAAATACCTGAAAGAGAAAGTAGATGCAGGTGCAGAATACATAGTTACCCAGATGTTTTTCGATAATCAGAAGTACTTTGATTTTGTGGATGCCTGCAGGGCTGCAGATATCAATGTGCCTATTATTCCCGGGTTAAAACCGATGACCACCAAGAAACAACTCAGTGTGTTGCCAAGCATTTTTCATATCGATATTCCTGAGGAACTGTTTGATGAGGTTGATAAATGTAAAGACAATGCCGAGGTGAGGGAAGTTGGAGTTGAGTGGGGAATCAAACAAACCAAAGAATTGATCGAAAGAGGAGCTCCTGTGATTCACTTTTATTCCATGGGTAAATCCAACTCTGTTTACAGGATCGCTAAAGAGCTGTTCTGATGACTATCGCATTTTTCAAAACACAATTTGAACAGGTTTGGAATGGCGTACCGTGGTACGGAACGCCATTCGAAAAGACGCTTAAAGAACTCAATAAAGCGTATGTATTTAAAAGAGGTGATGGGTTTACACATTCGATAGCCGAAATTTTGGTACATATCAATGCATGGAGGACCAATATGTTGGAAATGCTGAAAGGTAATGGAGATTACGTTATTGACCTGGATGGTGAAATGGACTGGAGCAAAAAAGTGGAGCAGCATACATGGGAGGAGCTACTCGCTGAATCCACAGCGCTACAACAACAATTGCTTACCCTACTGGATGCTCAGAATGATGATATACTCAAACAGAAAGTGCCAGGTAGAAAATACAACTTTGAGTACCTCATCAATGGGACCATTCAACACGATATTTATCATCTGGGACAAATCAGACAGCAATTCAGGTACTTCGAGAACACTCAGTGATCTTTGTATGACCTGAGGCTGGCTAAAATTACAGTTCCTAAAATAATGAAACCACCAATCATGGTTCGGCCCGCAGGAGTTTCGCCAAGTAAAAAATAAGCCAGAATGATACCATACACTGGTTGTAAGCTACTCATGATACTTGCGGTACTCACGGAGAAGTATTTGAAACTCATCACAAATAAGGTGTGTCCCAATGCCGTTGTAAACACTGCCAGCGTAATGATGGCCTCCCATTGACTTAGGGGGCTCACCTCATCAAAAATGAACAGAAAAGGCATCAGCACTACTGATAGGGTCATTAGTTGATAAAACATCAGCATGCTGCTTTGGTATTTGGTAACCTGTTTCTTTAAAATCAAATTTCTGAGCGAATAACCTACCGAAGAGATCATGCCGAAAATAACTCCCTTAAAATGGTCATCGGCAAAATCAAATTTAGGAGCCAGAAAAAAGACCGCAATCAGAATAATAAGACTGAAAAGAATGTGATCTAACCTAAACCTGGATTTCAATACAAACGGCTCTAAAATGCTGGTGACCATAGGATAGGTAAACAGAGACAACAACGCAATGGCAACATTTGATAACTGGAGGGAATAAAAATAAGTCACCCAATGAATGCCCAGAAACACACCAGACCATACAATATTTGAAGCATCACGTTTGTCCTTCAGTTTAAAATCCTGCTTGAGAATCAGGCAATACAGGCCTATGCAAGCCGCACCAAGCAAACACCTCCACCAGATAGTGACGGGTGGCGGTAACAGGATATACCTACCGAGCACACCTGAGGTGCTGATGATCACCATAGACAAATTGATCAACAGGGAGTTTTTGATAAAATCTGCTTTCAGATTGAGGCTCATTAATAAATTTTTATAACAGCGTTAAACCATTGCCCAAAAAATGCATCTAATGACCATTAACAGTTTTATGTGTTTCATAGAGTTTTTGATTAAGTAAGTGGTTTAAACCGGGAGCCTTCCCGGTTTTTTATTTCAGCACCCAATTTTGAATTTCATCCCTCCAAACATATTCCGGGAAGTTAATATTATGCTTGTTTAACAACTTTCTGCTATCAGAAATGAAAAGTTTTAGTTTCTCCCGGGAGTCAGCTGAAAGTGTTTCAGGATGTTGTTCATAATAGGAAGCAGGCAAAACATACCAGTAGGTACGTTCTCCTATTTTTCGGGTGTCTACCCAAATCAAAACATACCCAACCTCAGATACCGTGACGATATCTCCTTGTTTTTGCAATTCAATTCTTACAACCCCACCACCATTCGTGTATCTTCTTCTTTGGTTTGAAATGAAGTTACCCAGGGAATAAACTTTGATAATGTCCTTCTGCAATGCTGTGTCGTAATAGTTTTCCATAGGCTGCAGTACATGTGGATGCATACCTATGATGATGTCTGCTCCATTGGCCACCATGAAATCAGCCAGGGACTTTTGATCTTTATTAGGTAAAGGTTTGTACTCATAACCCCAGTGGGTAATGACAATTATTTTGTCTGGATTAAGCGCTTTGGCTTTTTCCAGGTCCGTCTTGATTTGATCCCGGTCGATCAGATTAACCACGGTTCCTTTGGGGACCGGAATTCCATTGGTACCATAGGTATAATTCAGCAGCGCCAGTCTGAAGCCATAGCGATCAATGATCATAGGATACAAGGTGTCTCTGGCAGCCAAGCTTTTAAAAGTCCCCGTATGCGGAATCTCCAGACTGTCCAATACATCAATGGTTCTGATAATGCCTTTTTTACGTTTGTCACATGAATGATTATTGGCAGTTACCAGGCAGTCTACACCCGCATCTTTCAGCGCTACCGCCAGGTTGTCCGGGGAGCAAAATGTGGGGTATCCAGTATAAGGAGGGCCGGCCAGTGTTAATTCAAGATTGGCAATTGTGTATTCCGCTGAGGAGAGGATTGGGGTCATGTAATGAAAGGTGGAGTCATACTCATAGGTCTTAGTGATGGGATTATATGCTCCTTTTATTTGAGGAGCGTGCTGCATTATGTCCCCGGTAAAGATCAAACTGAACTCCTGGATTTCTGAAGTTGTTTTGAGACTATCCGTTATGATTGAAGAGGTATCTGTCGAAACAACAGACAGGGTGTCCTGAGCAAGTGAGTTGTTGATGAGTGGTAAAAAAAATAAGAGGCAGAATATTGGTTTCTTCATCAGTAGGTTATCTGGTTGCGCCAAATTACATTAATTTCGCTGAAACATTAATCACGTTTTAAATGAAAATCATTGAGTGTCCCAGGGATGCGATGCAGGGCTTGCATGAATTTGTCCCAACAGCGTTGAAAGTACAATATATCAATGAGTTGCTAAAGGTGGGATTTGACACCATTGACTTTGGTAGTTTTGTATCTCCAAAAGCCATTCCCCAATTGAAAGATACTGCTGAGGTCCTGAGTCAACTGGACCTTTCTCATACCCGGTCCAGGTTGCTGGCCATCATTGCGAATACAAGAGGTGCTGAAACGGCAAAAGATTTTGAAGAAATTACTTATTTGGGATTTCCATTGTCTCTATCTGAGACTTTTCAGCAAAAAAACACCAACAAGTCGATCAATGAAGCATTTCAATCGCTGCAGGAAATTCAGAATATTTGTTTAAAACATAAC
Organism: Cyclobacteriaceae bacterium; assembly: GCA_965243755.1. GTDB lineage: Bacteria > Bacteroidota > Bacteroidia > Cytophagales > Cyclobacteriaceae > JANSWY01. The sequence goes on along the minus strand of CBDEVW010000003.1, from coordinate 1,063,928 downwards.
AAGATTCTGGTCACCTACCTATCCATGGGTTTTGGAAATCCTTATGGTGATCCTTACGAAATGGATTATGTCACCAAATTTGTGGAGAGATTGGTAGAAATGGACGTGAAGGTAATATCCCTGGCGGATACGGTTGGTGTTTCCAACAGAGAGAACATCACAACCATTTTTAAATCTCTCATCAATGAATTCCCGGACATTGAATTTGGCGCCCACCTCCATTCCGACAGAGACAGTGCAACCACTAAAATAGATGCCGCTTACAAGGCAGGTTGTCGACGGTTTGATGGGGCAATTAATGGTTTTGGAGGATGTCCTATGGCAGATGATGTGCTGGTTGGAAATATTGCGACTGAAATCATAATTGACTACTATGATCAATATGAACATCCGGACACATTAAACCGTGAAGCTCTAAATCGAGCAATGAATATTGCTCCTTCCATATTCCTGGAACACTAAGACATGAAGCGCTACTTTCAAAATTTCCCCCACGCTGAATCAGGCTTCTTTGCAATACCTTTACTGGTATGTATTGTGATCATGGGGCAGTATTTTCCTGAAGAAACCGTGCCAGGGTATGGGAGTTTTATTGTGGCGTTTGAGTTTGTTGAATCAGCCAGTCAGGTGAATCTACTGCTTGGGATACTTTCTCCAGAAGGGCTCAAAGGAATGGATATCGGCAACTACATAGATTATGTGTTTATGTTGGTTTATAGTGCCTTTCTGTTCAGTTTTTGGAAACGGAGTTTTCAATTTAGAGGAGGACCTACATTGCGTTTTGGTTATTTGCTAATAGGGCTGGCTTTGATAGGAGATGCCCTGGAAAATGTACAATTGCTTGCACTTACGACAGCTTACGAAAGATCTGCAACCTTTCAGCCATTCCTGGACCGACTTCAGATTTTCACATGGGTGAAATGGGAGGCACTTGCCATCTTGTTTGCCGGGATAAGTACGGTAATGCTTTCAAGGGGGGTATTTTCCAAAATAATCGGTGCATTGTTGCTCGTTCCCTTCTTATTGTCTTTGGGGGCATTTGGCGGCACGGCAGTTCAGGTAGGGTGGTTTACGCAATCTATCTTTGTTGCATTTCTGCTATTGGTGATCTATTGCTTCACTTACAAACCAGCTAATACCTGAGACTATACCTTTTTCCTGGAAGCGATTTCACCACTCCTTTAAATTCAAGTCCCAGTAAAATGGAAGCCGTCTGATTAATTGTAATTTGCGATTTCCAGGCCAGCTCGTCAATCATCAGGCCATCTTCTGATTGCTGTAAAAGGGCAATCAATGGTTGTTCTGGTGGATCAAATGCTTCAAGGTCTATTTTCGGAACCCTGGTTTCCTGACTATACTTATCCCATCCCATCAAATACTCCAGTGCCTTGACTTCACTATAGATGTTCGCTTTTTGGTTTCTAATCAGCTTATTGCAACCCTCCGAATAGGTATTGCCCAAATTACCGGGAACCGCAAATATTTGCTTATCGTAGCTATAGGCGATTTCTGCAGTAATCAATGCACCACCTTTTGATGCAGCTTCAACTACAATTAAGGCGTCCGATAATCCTGCTATGATCCTGTTTCTGGCAGGGAAAAGATGCGCGTCAGGTTTTGTTCCAGGAGGGTTTTCGGAGATTATTCCACCTTTTTCCAGCATTTTATCGGCAGTTCCCTTATGCATCGCAGGATAAATTTTATCCAGCCCTCCAGCAAGCACCCCAATTGTGGGTAATTGGTGCTCCAGTGAAGCCTTATGTGCGGTGATATCGATACCGTAAGCTAGTCCGGAGATAATTGTGGGACTGTGGACTGTGAGGTCTTTTACAATGTTTTCAGTGGTTTGTTTACCATAGTTGGTAGCATTTCTGGTGCCGACGATCCCTATGGCCTTTTCGGCATTCATATCAAGGTTGCCTTTTGTATAAAGCAGGGGAGGTGCATCCGCAATTTGCTTTAGTCGCTTAGGGAATCTTTGATCAGTGTAAAATAAAACTTCAATTTCGCCTTTTTCACATTGCCTATAGACGGATTCAGCTTTCTCCAAGCTGGTTCCATTGAGTATGGCATCAATTATTTTAGGACCTATTCCCGGAATTTGCTGTAGTTTGGCCTTGTTTGCCTTGAAAATAGCCTCAGGAGAACCACAGTAGCTTACCAGTTGCTTTACGATTTTATCCCCAACGCCATCAATAAGGGTTGTGGCCAGTTTGTAAATTGTTGATGAATCCAATACGTAATAAAATATTAAATTAAGACAGTTCGTTTCTCACATTCTCTAAAAAAGCTTTTACTTTTTTCAGAGAGTCAATCAATTCAATTTTGCCAATTGCTGCATTGGCGTCATTTTTTATGAAATCTCTGGCACCTTGCAAAGTATAACCTTTTTCCTTCACCAGGTGATAGATCAGTTTTACATTTTTGATGTCTTCCTTAGTGAATTGACGGTTGCCTTTTCGATTTTTCTTTGGTTTGATGATATCAAATTCTCCTTCCCAAAACCTGATCAGGGAGGTGGCTACACCCAAATCTTCGGCTACTTCGCCTATGGTGTAGTACTTCTTTTCTATTTCTTTTTCTTTGTACGGCACTATTTTCAGTCTTGAAGATAGAAAAATTACAGAATTAGATCAACGGAAAATTTTAATTTCTATGTTTATCCGAGAGAATTTGACCGTTAATATAATCCAATTCAATCTTATTTTCGTCCATCGTGGTAAACGAATTTCAGATTTTTTTTATGGAACAGTTATTTGTAGCTAATGCTGTAAACCATAACGGAGTTCCCTCCACCACTTGATTTACCCTGAGAAGTAACCACCAATTTGCTGTTGTCGGGTGAGATAGCCATACCCACCGGAAAGGAATCTGCTCCTATAGTGGAAATGATTTTCATATCACTACTCCTGATCACCGAAATTTTCGACTCGCCATTAACACAAGCGAATATATATTTCCCGTCACTGGTGGTAGTGATCGTTCTTACACCAGACCCTACGTACCTGCTTTCCCAGTCGGAATAGGTGATGTTATCATTGGGCTGGCTTATTTTCTCGGCAATAAATTTATTCAAATCGGTGTGCTGTACATATCCTGAGCGATTACAGCCGATGTACAAACGGTCTCCGTTTACTGCCAGGTGGCGAATGTTGCTTTTCATACCAAATACGGTCTTCAGGTAGGTCATTTTGTCCATATCAAATACGGCAATTCCTCCTCCTCCCATTCTTCCGACAAGCAAATATTTGCTATCCGGAGTAAAGACAGTGCCTCGAAGACAATAACCACACTCTGAGTCTCTGTCTATTTTTTCATCTTTGTCAAAATTCAGTGTAAGCTGCCGGTCTACGACAAGATGCTTCACATATTTAAATGCGTTCACATCATCGGTATTGATGTCAATTATTCCAATAGTATTATCACCCCAATGAGTAATGGCCATATATCTACCATCATCCGAAGAAGCGATCATTTTAGGTAAAGGACCTGTAGGCATCACCCGAACTATCTCATCGGTCTCTGTATCTATGATGGCTACTGCGGAAGGGCTCTCGGCGTTTTTATCATAGCTTCTCCTGTAATAGGTTACCCACAGATATTTTCCGTTGTGAGAGAAAGTACTTTCCACAGGTTTTCCATCGAATACGTTAGGATCTTTGCGTGGATACCGGTATTTATAATCAAATACAGTGTGTTCATTGTTTAAAAACAGGCTGCTGTCTTTCAGATCAAATTTGTGTTCAATGACCTTTAGTCTATCCCCAGTCTGAGCATCGTAAACCGACGTGGTAAATCCTTCCAGAGACTGAACATATAGTTTTTTACCATCAAGGGTATAATTGGCAGATTTCGGTGAAAATATAGACCGGTCCAGAACATCGGCACTTACCTTTGGATACCAGTTGTACTGCTGGTATCTTCTTACCAGTTCCAATGATACCTCAGCTTCCGTGGGCGTAGATTTGATCCCAATGTCGAATCGTTCAACTGGTTGCCCCAATAATTGAACCGAAAACGCAATGACCAATAAAATTGTAGTAAGTGTAGATTTGATACCCATAATATGTCAATTTGGTAAGGCTAAATTATCAATCATACCGGAATTCCAACGACCCGAAGTGATTTTTAATTTTCTTAGACATAAAAAAAGCCCTGAGAATTCTCTCAGGGCCTGTGAATTTCTTTTATGAAAGTATTAGAATGAACCTAATGCCTGGTTTTCAATCGATGACAACCTTAGTATTTCATCGTACTCTTCCGGATTAAGATCCTTAGTGAAGTAATGAACAGGATTGATCTTTTTTCCATTTTTGTGAACCTCGTAATGCAGGTGAGGAGCAGTTGATTTACCAGTGTTACCAACATAACCTATAATTTCACCTCTTTTTACTTTCTGTCCCATTTTCACGATATATTTCTCCATATGACCATACAAGGTAATATATCCAAAACCATGGTCAATTTTCACATAGTTGCCAAATCCACTGTAGGAGCTTTTAGTGAAAATTACAGTACCATCACCAGTAGCATAGATTGGTGTACCCTTAGGACAAGAGAAATCAACACCCGCATGCATCCTTCTGGTTTTGTAAATTGGGTCGGTTCTGTAACCAAATCCTGATGAAAGTCTTTTTAGTTCTTTGTTATTTACTGGCTGAATAGCAGGCAATGAAGCAAACATCTCATCTTTTCTTGCTGCCAAATCCATGATTTCATCGTAGGACTTGGTCTGAATATACATTTGTTTCTTCAGCTTGTCCAGCTTTTGATAATTGCCGATAATGAGCTCTTCTTGCTCCAGTCCCTGGTCCATCAGGTCTTTGTATCGGTTAACCCCACCAAATCCTGCATTTCTTACAGCATCCGGAATGGGCTCTGCACCAAGGATGGTCCTGTATACATTATCATCTCTTTCTTCCAATGCTTCCAGAATTTCCTGCATCTGAGCAATTTCTTTTCCCTGAAGCTCGTTGTGAAAAATAAGTTCTTCATTTGCTTTCCTCAACATTGCTTCTTTAGGACTCTCCACATACTCTATGTATAGAAAGAATAATCCAATGGAGAACATTGCCACAAGCGCCAGAATTCCTAAGGCATTCAGAATAATGTCCCACGTACTAACCTTGATCCGTTCGTATCTACACGATTCGGTATCATAATAATATTTAATTCGTGCCATTAGAGATTGATCAGTATTTTTGTCCTAATATTGTGATTTTAGTAAAAATATTACGTAATGGGTGGCTTTTGTTACCCTGCAAAATAACTAAATAATTTTATTAACAAATAATTTGAACATAACTTTTTAATACTCAGAAGGTTACGGTAATTGACTATTTTTTGTTGTAAAAGGTTGATTTTTAGCTATTTCTGAGTAAAACAAGGGGAAGTTCAGTGGATCGTATGAAATCAAGGGAGATAAGGCAGAAATTTCTGGATTTTTTTAAGGAGAAAGGACACGAAATCGTTCCATCCGCACCAATGGTCATCCAAAATGACCCCACATTAATGTTTACCAATGCCGGAATGAATCAGTTTAAAGATTTCTTCCTGGGCAATAAAGAATCCAAGTACCCAAGGGTGGCTGATACGCAAAAATGCCTGAGAGTTTCAGGTAAACACAACGACCTGGAGGAAGTGGGAATGGATACCTATCACCACACCATGTTCGAAATGCTAGGGAACTGGTCTTTTGGTGATTATTTCAAAGAAGAAGCGATCAAATGGGCCTGGGAATTACTCACCGAGGTATATGAGCTACCTAAAGAAAGAATGTATGCCTCAGTTTTTGGAGGTGACGAAGGGGACCAACTTGATGTAGATACTGAAGCTTATAATTACTGGAAAGATATTGTTGGGGAGGACCGAATTATTTACGGTTCGAAAAAAGATAATTTCTGGGAAATGGGAGATACCGGACCATGTGGCCCCTGCTCAGAGATTCATATAGATCTCAGACCACAGTCTGAAATTGATAAGATCCCCGGAAAGGACCTGGTTAATCAGGATCATCCGCAGGTAGTGGAAATTTGGAACCTGGTGTTCATGCAATTCAACCGAAACGCGGATAAAAGCCTCACACCTCTGCCTGCTCAACATGTTGATACCGGTATGGGGTTTGAGCGACTGGCAATGGCCATCCAGGGTAAGCAATCCAACTACGAAACTGATGTATTTACCGGATTGATTGCGCTGCTCGAAAAAGCAGCCAATGTGACCTATGGAGATCATGAAAAAACTGATATAGCCCTACGGGTGATTGTGGACCATATCAGAGCAATTTCTTTTGCAATAGCCGATGGACAGCTTCCTTCAAACGTGAAAGCAGGCTATGTCATCAGAAGAATATTGCGGAGAGCGGTAAGGTATGGTTATACATTCCTTGGGTTCAAAGAACCATTCATGCATGAGTTGGTACCAGCCTTGGGAGAACAGTTTGATGGTGTATTCCCTGAGTTGGTTGCTCAGCAGGACTTCATTAAGAAGGTGGTATTTGAAGAGGAGGTGTCCTTTCTTAAAACACTGGAAAATGGACTAAAAAGAATGGAAGCCATTAAAAAGGAAACTGAAGGTAAAGAAATCTCAGGAAAGGTAGCTTTTGAATTGTATGATACCTACGGGTTCCCATTCGACCTTACACAGCTGATTGCTTCAGAAAGCGGTTTTACCGTAAATGAGGAGGAGTTCCAGAAGGAAATGAAAGTCCAGAAAGAGCGCTCTAAAAGTGCAGGTAAAATTTCTGCGGGGGACTGGACGGTTGTGAAACCCATCGACCAAAGTGAATTCCTTGGCTATGAACAACTGGAAGCGATAAGCCATATTGCCCGGTACAGAAAAGTCACAGAAAAAGGGAAGGACCTGTACCAGATTGTATTGGATCAAACGCCGTTTTATGCAGAAAGTGGTGGTCAGGTAGGTGATACAGGTTACATCGAAAATAACGGTATCAAAACTTCAATCATTGATACCAAAAAGGAAAATGACCTGATTGTACACTATGTAAAGGAGTTACCTCAAAATCTGGAAGGTGAATTTAGGAGTGTAGTAAGCAGGAAGAAAAGAGAGCTGACAGAAAATAACCACAGCGCTACACACCTGCTACATGCAGCGTTGAAAGAAGTTCTTGGTGACCATGTGCAGCAGAAAGGTTCTCTTGTAAATGATAAAATACTACGGTTTGATTTTTCTCATTATGCGAAAATGACCGACGAAGAGATCACCCAGGTGGAGGACATTGTAAACAGGAGAATACGACAAAACATTGAACTTGACGAAAAACGAAATGTACCCATTGCCCAGGCTCAGGAGATGGGCGCTACTGCTTTGTTTGGAGAGAAATATGGCGAATTTGTGAGGGTAATCACCTTTGATCCTTCATATTCCATTGAGTTATGTGGAGGAACTCATGTCAGTGCAACAGGTAAAATAGGTCTGTTCAAGATAAAAACAGAGACTTCAGTTGCAGCAGGAGTACGTAGGATAGAAGCGGTTACTGCTGAGGTTGCTGAAGAGTATATTAGAAAAGAACTGAACCTGATTAATGAAGTAAGAGAAGTACTCAAGAGCCCTAAAGATGTGAAAAAGGCCATCGAGACGCTCCTTAAGGAAAAGACCGATTTACAAAAGCAAATAGAAAAACTGAATGCTGAAAAGGCTGGAAATATAAAACAAGAGCTCTTAGATCAGATCATTCAGGTAAATGATGTTAACTTGCTGATTACTCAGGCGGAATTTCCTGACGCTGATAGTCTGAAGAAAATTTCGTTTGAATTCAAAAATGAACTCAATAACCTAATCATGATTGTTGCTGCAGCTATCAATGGGAAACCTATGATATCTGTGATGATTTCCGAGAATCTCTTAAAAACATATGAGATCCATGCAGGAAATCTGGTGAAAGAATTGGCAAAAGAAATTAAAGGTGGAGGAGGAGGACAACCCTTTTACGCCACTGCGGGTGGGAAGGATTTATCCGGTTTACCCAACGCTGTTCAAAAAGCCAGGTCTTTTACGGAAAACCTATTGACAGTGAAACTTTGATGATTAGTAAATTATGGATGAGGCGATAAGATCGAAATATCGTGTGGTAATTGGCCTGGAGGTACATGTGCAGTTGCAGACTGAAAGTAAAATTTTTGTTGGTGACAGCACTACATTTGGTAAAAAACCTAACACCAATATCAATGTGATCACTCTGGGTCACCCTGGCACAATGCCTAAACTAAACGAGAAGGTGGTGGAATATGCCGTGAAACTGGGTATAGCATGCAACAGCCACATCAGCCGTTATCAGATATTTGATCGAAAGAATTATTTCTACCCCGACTTGCCGAAAGGATATCAGATCACACAGGATACTACACCTGTATGTGTTGGAGGATATGTGCCTGTCAGGCTCAAAGATGGAACTGAGAAGGACATCAAGCTCACTAAAATTCATATGGAGGAAGATGCTGGAAAATCCATTCACCTTGAAGGAGAAACAGATACACTGGTTGACTATAACAGGGCAGGCGTGCCGCTGTTGGAAATTGTGACCGATCCCGTAATCAGTACTGCTGAGGAAGCATATGCCTTTGTGAGTGAGGTCAGGAAGATTGTGAGGTACCTGGGAATATGTGATGGAAATATGGAAGAAGGTTCGATGAGATGTGATGCCAATATCTCTATCATGTTGAAGGATGCCACTGAGTTTGGTAAAAAAGTAGAGGTAAAAAACATGAATTCCATCAGGAATGTCGCCAGGGCCATTGAACATGAGGTAGAACGTCAAATTACTGAAACAGAAAAAGGAAATGTAGTATTCTCCGAAACCAGAACTTTTGATGCAGATTCCGGGACAACTTCCGGAATGAGAACCAAGGAGGAATTGAATGATTATCGCTATTTTCCTGAACCCGATTTGAGTCCATTGGAGGTAACTGATGCTTATATCGAACAGCTAAGGAAAGAGATGCCGGCACTTCCTCATGAGTTGTACCAAAAATTTATATCGCAATATAAATTACCAGAATATGACGCTGCTTTTCTAACTGAAAGTAAAGCAACCGCTGATTACTTTGAAGAGCTGGGGAACCTTGCCAATAACTACAAGGCAGCTTCCAACTGGATAATGGGCCCTGTGAAAGGGTTTTTAAATGACAAAGGAATTGGCATGGAGTCGTTTCCAATTGAACCGATGAAGGTGTCCAATCTGCTCAAATTAGTGGAAGACGGGAAAGTGAGTCACACGGTAGCCACCCAGAAGATTTTCCCGTACCTGACAGAGCATCCCAAGATGGATCCGTTGCAGGTAGCTGAAAAGCTAAACCTTCTGCAGGACAGTAGCAGTGATTCCATTCAACCAATTATTGATGAAGTGTTGGCGGGGTTACCTGAAAAAGTCGCCGAGTATAAAAAGGGTAAAAAAGGTCTTGTTGGAATGTTTATGGGAGAGGTGATGAAAAGAAGTAATGGCAAGGTGGACCCTAAACTGGCCAATAAATTAATCAGGGAATCATTAGAACAATAAATTGATTATATCAGTATCGTAACTCTAAAAATGATGAAAAGAATATTACTGCTGTTTTTTGTTGTATTGACTTTTGTTGGATGCCAATCAGATCCAGATGGTATCGGCCAATTAAAGATATCCGGGCAGGTAGACAACCCAACACCAGAAGGACAAATTACGCTCGAGAGATTTGATGCCGAGGGTGCTGTTAAAATTGCATCAACGACACTGGATGGGAGTCAGTTTATTTTTGAGATTCCTGAAGCAAAACAGGCATTTTACAGACTCAACCTTTTCGATAAACAATATGTACCCTTTATTGTTGGTGAAGGCGATACAGATGTAAAAATAAAGGCAGATGGCAGCCGGGCTACAGGTGATTTTGAAGTTACCGGCTCTAAGGCCAACGAGCTAAAGGTACTGGCCGATCAGATCGTTGCAGATTACAGCAAGACAATAAAAAGTCTGCAGCAAGAAGCCAGAGTTGCCAAAGTGAATCAGGACCATCAAAAGATGATGGAGATTCTGGAAAGAGAAAGAATGGCTGTCAACCGAAGAAAAAGGAGACTGAAAGAGTTGATTTGGGAAAATGCACCATCCGTTTCATCGGCTTATGCATTGAGCTATCTGGACATTGAAGAAAATTTTCAATTTGTTGACAGTGTAGCTAATAAGTTTCATCAACTCAATCCTGACGCAGAGTATACCATAGCATTGGTCAATAGGGTAAACGACCTGAAGGAAAATGCTACCCTTATGATCGGGTTTGAAGCACCTGAAATTGAATTGCCAGGTCTAAATGGTGAAACAATCAGCCTCAGTTCGCTAAGAGGAAAATATGTACTCATTGATTTTTGGGCCTCCTGGTGCAAGCCATGTCGTAGGGAAAACCCCAATGTAAAGGCAGTCTATGAAATTTATGCTGACAAAGGATTTGAAATCCTGGGTGTTTCTCTCGATAGGAGTGAAGCCAAATGGAAGCAGGCTATTGAAGTGGATGGTTTGCCATGGAAACATGTTCTGGATGTAAGGTCTAAGGAATCTGCCTCCAGCACGTACGAGGTAAACACCATTCCTGCCACCTTCCTGATTGATCCTGAAGGGAAAATTGTAGCCAAAGGCCTGAGAGGAGAAACCCTCAAAGCCAAGTTGAAAGAAATTTTTGGTTAGGAAATCCCTAAAAGCTTTTTTATTCTGTACCGGAAAAGTTTTCCTTGATAACTTTTCCGGTGCTTTCCCAGCATCTCAAGCCATTGATTGCTTCTAAGGTCTCCATCAACGATTGTGAAATTTAACCCGGTTTTCCAGGCAGCATAGTTGAAACTCAACTGGTCTCTTTTACTCCCTGATTTCACCTCCTGCCACCACAGCTCCATAGTTTTGATAACTTCTTTTTCATGGTGTTTTCTGATCAGGCAGGCAGAAAAGATCAGACCATTGTGGGGAGGGTACTGCTCTTCTATGTACCGATTGATCTGCTTTTGCATAGTGTTTGGGTCATCTTTCAAAATGCCCTTCTCTGACAACCTTATTAACGCTTCATATTCCTGAAAAATGCAGTCTCTGGCGTCTTCACATTGGTTGTGATCGAATATTGCCATAGGATGTGTACGAAGCGATTGCTCAACTAACGGACGTAGGTCAGCTTTTACCAGATAATTGCCATCTATGAAGACGGAGTAATCGTATTCCGGAAGGTACAGATGGGGGTTAATTTTAATTTTTCTGCTTGCTCGTGCTGGGTCATTATCTGCTGGTTGTGTTTGACGAATTTCCCATGTTTTAGAGCGGAATGGTTGGTCAGTAAAACAGATGTAATCAATTCCTGGAAATTGCGGTTGCGGGATCAACCCGTCGTATGGGCCAAAAATAGCAGTGTAAATAGCTATTTTTTTCATTTTCAATACCTAACATCCTCAAATTCTTTGGTCTTGTCGAACACAGATTTTGCAAAGGGACAGAGCGGTAGAATTTTAAGGGATTCCTCTCTGGCCCAGTCAACTGCATACTGTACAAGCTGCCTGCCCACACCCTTTCCCCTTAAGCTGTCATCCACTTCAGTGTGGTCAATGATAAACTTCTCATCACCACTAAACACGTAGGTCATCTCGGCCAGTTTTTTACCCTCTTCATGGTATTCGAATGCACCTTTATTACCTGATCTGTTATTCGTTATTTCACCCATTGATTGCTTTTAATTCAGCCCAAAGTTTCTTTTTTAGCGCTACCTCCTGATTCAGCACTGGTAATGAATCAATAAACATCAATCGACCTTTGCTGGTTTGGTGATTTACATATTTCTCTGTGTTGTCATGAAATTGTTGCATCCACTTGTCAGGTAGCCCAAACATGAACGTCTGTACTTTATCCAATTGATTAACCCAATCAAAATCTTCTTTGCTTTGAAGGTGTCCTGAAGGAAGGATAGCCACATCTTCTTTTTGCATGCCTATACTATTCAGGATCTTCTCAAGCAGATCCATATGATCAAATTTTAGTGACTTGCTATGAACAAGCACTAATACTTTTTTAACAAAATGCCCTGCGTAAACCGGTGGAGTATAGCTCGGTTTGGTCAATTCGCTGTTTTCCTTTTCTTCACTGGTTTCTGAGGTATTTGCAACTTCAGCTATTTTCTTCTCATCAGATTGTGAGGACTCGTCCTTTTTTTCAGGCTTGATGGGCTCTTCCTTTGTTTCTATGGCCTTTTCTTCAGAACGTTCCTCGCTGACCATCACATTGTCCTCAGGAATATCGCCAGGGATGATGTAGATTTCTTCGTTGATAAAATATTTTAGAAATTGCTGATCCTCCATTAGTCAAATAGCGATTTTAATTCAGTGGCCTCCTCAGGTTTCATCCTTTTAGCCAAAACCAGGCGTAGTTGTCTTCGTCTCAGAGCCCCATTGTATAATTCTTTTTCCTCTTCGGATTCTGGCACCAACTCTGGCACATCTATTGGCCTGCCAGATTGATCTACTGCCACGAATGTGAAAAAAGCACTGTTGGTCTCAATTTTTTTACTGGCAGGAATATCCTCCGCCACAGCTTCAATGTAAACTTCCATAGAAGAATTGAATGCCCGGGTCACAAATGCTTTGAGGGTAACAACATTTCCCAGACGAATGGGATGATTAAACGATATATTGTCCACAGAAGCTGTAACCACTATTCTGTTTGAGTGTTTTTGAGCCGCAATCGCAGATACTACGTCCATCCAATGCATCAATCGCCCACCCATGAGGTTATTGAGTGTGTTGGTATCATTGGGCAGTACCAATTCAGTCATCTGCACATAAGACGCACTACATGTTTTCTTTTTTTTCGCCACAGTTTGTTGTTTTATGGTTGTCGCAAACTTAACTATTTTTTCCACCCTTTATCACCAAGCAGCGGCACAAAGCTGAAATTCGCAAATTCCTTTTTAGCGATCTTCTTTTCAGATATTTTCTGGATCCTAACCATTTTCTGTACTTTATTGTTTCCCACCGGGATCACTAAAATGCCACCAATTTTCAATTGCTTAATCAGGTCTGATGGTACAGTAGGGGCACCCGCGGTAACCAGGATTTTATCATATGGCGCATGATCAGGCAGTCCCTTGGAGCCATCTCCACAAAAGAAATGAGGTTGATAGCCAAAAACGGAGGGAAGAAACGTAGTTACTTTTTGATGGAGTTTCTGGTTGTATTCAATGGTGTATACATTAGCACCCATTTCCACCAGAACACCCGCCTGATACCCTGATCCTGTACCTATTTCCAGTACTTTGTCACCAGGGTTAATCTCCAAAAGCTGGGTTTGAAAAGCTACGGTATAGGGTTGAGATATGGTCTGACCTTCCCCAATAGGAAATGCCTTGTCCTGGTAAGCATGTTCTACAAATATTGGATCGAAAAAGAAATGTCGGGGTATTTTCCCAATGGCAGCAATAACATTTGGGTCAGTTATGCCTTTTGATTGAATGATTTTCACAAGTTTTTTTCTCATTCCCTTGTGCTTGTAATCATCAATCATCGCTATGGTTTGTTTTATCTCTTTTTTTGATTTATTTGGGTCAAAATTAACGACGAAAGTCCAACAATTAACAAAAGCAGGATAAATGTTTACAGGCATTATAGAAGATTCCGGAAAAATCCTTGAAATCCGGTCAGAAGGGACGAATAAACATTTTTTAGTGGAGAGCTCGATTAGCCGCGAACTGAAAGTTGATCAAAGTGTTAGCCATAATGGTGTTTGTCTCACGGTTACTGAAACTAGTGGGGATGCTCACTGGGTTACTGCGATAGAAGAGACACTGAATAAAACCAATATAGGCGAATTGAGTGTTGGTGATGAAGTCAACCTGGAGCGTTGTATGATTGCGGATGGCAGGTTTGATGGACATATTGTGCAGGGCCATGTAGACCAAACCGGAACATGTACCGGAATAAAAGAAGCAGAAGGAAGTTGGTATTTTGATTTTGAATTTGACGCAAATGGAGGTAATATTACTGTAGAGAAGGGTTCAATTTGCGTCAATGGCGTGAGTTTGACCTGCTTTAATTCTGGTAGGAATTCGTTTACCGTAGCGATTATTCCATATACCTTTGAAAACACTAATTTTAACCGACTTAAACCTGGAGATAAAGTGAATCTGGAATTCGATATCCTTGGGAAATACGTTCAGAAAATTTTATCTCTTAAATAATGCCTTATGGAAATCAATTGTATGGTTGTTGACGATGATGAAATATCTCGTCTGTTAGTAAAAAAATTCATTGACAAAACCGATTTTCTCAAACTCACATACGAACTGGATAGTGCTGTAGAAGCTTCAAACATCCTGATGAATGAAGCTCCTTCGGATGTCGATTTGGTATTTTTGGATGTAGAGATTCCAGAGATGTCAGGGATTGATCTGATGCAATCATTGAATAATTCCTATCCTATCATTATGGTCACCTCTAAGGAGGAGTACGCCATTCAGGCATTTGAGGGAAATGTGAATGATTACCTGGTCAAGCCGTTTGAATACAGCAGGTTTTTGAAGGCTGTCGTCAAGGTAAAAGAGCAGATTGAGAAGGAGCAAATCATTGCAGAATCCAACATTGACATATTTGTCAAATCTGATTCAAAATTAGAAAGATTGGAATATGATGACATCTTCTTTGTGGAAGCCCTTGCAGACTATGTGATTTTCAATACCGGAAAAGGGAAGAAAATCGTTCACCATACGATGAAAGGTATTGAGAAACGGTTACCTAACAGTACATTTGTTCGTGTTCACAGATCTTACATTGTAAACCTGAAAAAGATTGATTTTCTGGAAGATATGCAAATTCACATCAATGACAAGATCATTCCTGTTGGTTCCTCTTACAAAGAGAAGTTCCTAAGTAACCTTAATTTGCTGTAAAGAATTTATTATTCGCTCCCAGGGACAATCGGTAAAATAAATAGGCCAATAAAGTTCCTGTCAAACCGCCAGCAATGAGATCACCTGGATAATGTACACCCAGGTAAATTCTGCTATATGAAACCAGGATCGCCCATATTATCATCACGCAGGCAATGACTGGTGCTTCTTTTCTCAACAGGAAGAGTAAAAACATGGCCAGGGCAAACGTATTGGCTGCATGAGATGAGGCAAGGCCGTACTTTCCTCCACATTTACCTGGAAGATGAATGGTCTCTTTTAAGTGTAACTCATGACAAGGTCTTAACCGTTGAAAACCGGGTTTCATTATCCCTGAGGTTACGCGATCCGAAGCACCAACTGCCAACAAAATGGCAATTATTATTACAATGGCTTTCCTTCTGAAAGTAAAACCCAAATAAAATATTATTATCAAATAAAGGGGGATCCAAACCTTCTTTGCCGAAAGAAAAATCATGATCGGATCAAGAAAAGGATCATGAGCCTGATTCAATACCAGAAAGAGTGATTCATCGATTTGTTTCAGCCATTCAAGCATCTACCCAATCGATCCCTTTTTTCAGTAAGGCTAAAGTTTCAGCTTCCTTCGACCCTGGTACCACTTCATGTTCATACGTCCAGTTGGCTTGCGGAGGTAAACTCATCAAAATGGACTCGGTTCTTCCGTTGGTATCAAGGCCAAATTTGGTCCCTTTGTCCCAGACGAGGTTAAACTCAACATACCTTCCTCTACGGTGATATTGCCAGTTTTTTTCCGTATCGGTATAAGATAGGTTCCTTGTCCTGCTGACCATTTCTGTGTAAGCCGGAAGAAAAGTTTCGCCTACATCCTTTACAAAAGACCAAATTGATTCTTTTGAGTGCGTCTGGTCTTCTTTTAAGCGATCAAAAAAGATACCACCAACTCCTCTGGTTTCATTACGGTGTTTGATATAGAAATAATCATCTGCCCACTGCTTGAATTTGGGATAATAGGAGGGGTCATGACGATCACAGGTTGCTTTTAGAAATTCGTGGAATTTTGTCGCATCCTCCCTGATGACATAATGTGGGGTAAGGTCTATTCCACCACCAAACCAATAAGTACCGTCTGTCATCTCAAAGTATCGGACATTCATATGAATGATGGGTACCAATGGGCTTTTTGGGTGAAGCACTATTGATACACCAGTGGCAAAAAAATCAGCTTCCTTCAACTGAAGGGCCTGGAGGATTTTTTCAGGCGTGGGCCCATGAACAGCCGAAAAATTGACGCCACCTTTTTCTATCAAATTCCCATTTGTAAGCACCCGGGTACGTCCGCCACCACCCTCTGGTCGAGTCCACTCATCCTGCTTAAATACACCACTGGTGTCAAGTGACTCTAATCCGAGGCATATATTGTCCTGCAAGGTACGAAACCAATCAGCTATATTTTCTTTTGTCATTTCCATGTTTAAAAAGGATATCCTATCCCAATATTAAGTACAGGCGCATTACGAACTTTTATATTATCACCTGATCTATTTTGGAACGTAAAGTTGTCGAGCACAAATTTTTTGCCTTTTTCCTGGGCGGGATCCAGCACTTTTACTCCAAGGTCTAACCTGATCAGCAGGAAAGAAAAATCAAACCTGAAACCGAGCCCGGAACCTACAGCGATCTCTGAACCAAGCTTTCCCAGGTCAAACTGAGAGCCTGGGCGGGAGAGGTCTTCATACCAGGTCCAGGAATTTCCAAAGTCCAGAAAGTAGGCCCAGGAAAATATTCCAACAAGCTTTTGCCGGTACTCTATACTTCCCTCCATGATGATGTCTGCAGGTTGCTCAAAATCATAATTAATACTGTTGGAAGCCGTATCAATGGGTGTATAAGAACCGGGTCCAAGCCGGCGGGGTTGCCACGCTCTCAGTCCGCTGCTACCGCCTGCAAAAAAGAATTTCTCATATGGCAAGGTTGATTCATCTCCATTCCCGTAAGGATAGGCTGCTCCTAAATTCAGCCTGATGGCCAGGTTGGTATGTCTGTCTAATGGGATATGCCTCCTGAGGTCAATGTTGGCTTTGACATATTTGTAATACGCCAGATCTCCACTGATCAGTTGTTCCCCAAATATATTGATCAGGTTCCCCCCTGTTTCCAGGTAAAAGCGAATAAACGAGGAGGGTATTCGGTTATTTCCGTAATCATTGTGGTCATAGGTGGCGCTAAATATTGAACTGCTGACGAAAGCAGAATTGAAAGAATTGGCATAAGCATTTCCCCTTAATCTCAGTTGTTCCAGCAATGCGGCAAATTCAGAATCAATTCTCTTGGTATCAATGTAATTAACATCAATTGGTGAAATGCTGAATCGTAAATTATCCCCTTTTTGCCAGGTGTAGGACAAGGCAGAACTAATGGTATTACGCTCATATTCAGGCCTGTTGGCAAAGTTTATTCTGGCTGTGATCAGCGTTTTAGGGTTTAACCTACCAATGGTTGATTTTGTACGTTTTCTGAGAGGTAGAAGAAACTGCGGAAATGTAAATGTGAGCCTTCCTCCATACTCAATGGTTTGAAAGTATGTATCCTGTCTGGTGAAACCAGATATTCCATCAACACCAAAATTGGCACTCAATTCCATGTTTTCGAGTCCCTTGAACGCATTCCTGTTTTTTAAACTAAAATTGAAAAATGGACCTGGAAACTGCCCATCCTGAACATAGTTCGCGCCAAACTCTGTACTTGTCTCATACCTCTTGAAGGGACTGGTATAAATGTTGGCAATGAACTTACTGCCAATGGTATCATATTTAATATTGACGAATTTGAAATTATCCATATTTGATAGCTGACGCTGAGTCTGGAAGGTATCTTCCTCTCTGTATAGGCTATCGGTTCGCAAGAAAATTCTCCAATCCAGGATTTTGGTTGAATAGATGTCCCGAATGTAGTTGTAGGTGATGCCGTTATATTCCTTTTGTTTCCTTGGTGCTCTGTACCTGGTATTGGCATCTGAAGTGAAAACAATTGAGTCCAGTCTATAGATTTTATGTTGATCCTGACCAGCAGGGTTATTAATGATCAATTGAAGGATCAGCCTTTGATTGCCCAGAGAAGCACTGTCCACTTGAAAAGTAATGTATTGCCGGCTAAATCCATAGTAACCATTATTGACCAGCAATTTGTTGATGCGCTCGCGTTCGTTGGTCAGCACCTTTTGCTGAAACCTCTGACCTTTCTTGATCAGGGTTTTTTTAAGTACCAGTTTTTTGACATTGCTATCCGGAATCTGGTATTGAATGGAATCTATGATATAGGGGGATCTTTTATCGATCACATAGGTGACTGTTGCCAAACGGTCCACTGTATTCTTTTTGCTGGTTACTTTTGCAGTGAAGTAGCCTTCACCCTGAAGGTAGGTCTTAATGTTTTCTACCGTACCTTTTACATTTTCTTCATTGTAGATAGACAGAGGTTCCCCCCAGCGCATGAGCAAATTGCCTTCTTTGATGTTTTTGTTGAGTTTTTCAATCTTTTGATTTCTTTTCTCCTTCAATCGTTCTCTTTTTCTTGGCGAGTCTTTTTTGGAGAGTTTACGGGCAAACTTATCAGAAATGGCTACTTTTTTATCTTCATATTTCTCCACAGAATATGATTTTAATCCTGCCTGATAGATAGGTACCAGAATCGAAATGGGTAAGACAGGTAACCTGCTATTGGGCTCCTGAATAAATTGATTTCTTATTTCGTCAGTATTGAGATCATCAGCATTTTTTAATTTCTGGTCATACAGGATTTGCTGGCCTTCATCAAGGTAGCGAAATCCAATACATCCTGACAATAGATTTGCCAATAGTGATAGTAATATCACTTTATTGCTTAATCTTGTAATGAATGTATTGTGTCCTATGCTTTCCAAACGTGAGATAAAATTTATAAGAAGTCTACAACTTAAAAAATTTCGTGATGAGGAAAGGCTCTTTGTGGTCGAAGGAGCCAAGAACTTGCTTGAACTTATTTCGTCCGACTTTGAAATAGAAAAACTTGCTGTGACTGAGAAGTTCCATCATAAATATGAAGCAAAACTAACCAAATTATCAATTGAGCCCACCATTACCAGCCAGCAAAATATAGAAGCCGCAGGTACCTTCAAAAGCAACGATTCTGGCCTGGCCGTAGTGAAGCAACGCGCAATATCAACACAAATTTCAAATGACGGTTATATTCTGGCGCTAGATCAGGTAAAAGATCCCGGAAATATGGGCACAATCATCAGAACCGCCGATTGGTTTGGGATCAAAACTATTTGGTGTTCCATGGACTCAGTGGATGTTTACAACCCCAAAGTGATCAATTCTACCATGGGTTCATTCACCAGAGTTAATGTGAACTATCTCGACCTGAATAAGGCCCTTTCTTCTTATGACTACCCGGTATATGGTGCTCTGTTGGAAGGTACCCCCATCAAGGAAGTGACCTTTGATTCAAATGGTGTGATATTAATGGGTAATGAATCGCAAGGTATTCATCAGGAACTCTTACAATTCATCACCCATCCGGTTTATATTCCTAAATTTGGAGGGGCAGAATCTCTAAATGTTGGCGTTGCTACCGGAATTATTTGTTCTCAGGTCAGGCTCAGTTCCTGAACTGTTTATAAGCGTTGATCAAACCATTTGTGGACCCGTCATGAGATGTAATCTCGTCATTATTTTCCAGTTCTGGCAAGATTTTTCCCGCAAGCTGCTTACCGAGCTCAACACCCCATTGGTCGAAGCTGAAGATGTTCCAGATCACACCCTGAACAAAGATCTTATGTTCGTATAGTGCAATTAGTGCTCCCAAATTCTTAGGAGTTAGCTTGTTCATTAACAAGCTGTTGGTTGGTTTGTTTCCTTTGAATATTTTGAATGGTGTTATCTTTTTGATCTCTTCTTCAGAAGCTCCTTTAGCTTTTAATTCACTCACCACTTCCTGCTCAGTTTTACCCATCATCAATGCTTCAGTTTGTGCAAAGAAATTGGACAACAGCTTGGTGTGATGATCCAGTAAATCATTTGAGGATTGGCAGCTGCTATGAAATCACAGGGGATCAGTTTGGTGCCCTGATGGATTAACTGATAAAAAGCATGCTGTCCGTTGGTGCCAGGTTCTCCCCAGATGATAGGTCCGGTTTGATAACTTACTGGTTGCCCGTTTCTGTCAACATACTTGCCATTACTTTCCATGTCTCCCTGTTGCAGGTATTTGGCAAAGGCATTCAGCGATTGATCATAAGCCAACACTGCATGGGATTCAGCTTTGAAAAAGTTGTTGTACCACACTCCAAGCAGGGCGAGAATGACCGGCATGTTTTCAGCAAGCGGTGCTTGCCTGAAATGATTGTCCATAGTCTCTGCACCTTTCAGGAGCTCCTCGAAATGGTCATAGCCTATGCTGCAGGCAATGCTCATTCCTATAGCTGACCAAAGTGAGTATCGTCCTCCAACCCAATCCCAGAATTCAAAGATGTTGTTTTCGTCGATTCCAAATTCTTTTACTTTATCAATATTGGTAGAAAGTGCGATAAAATGCTTCTTTATTTGCTCCTCATCCTTCGCATGCTTCAGAAACCAGTCTCTCGCCGTATGCGCATTGGTCATTGTTTCCTGGGTGGTAAAAGTCTTGGAGGCTACAATGAATAACGTCGTTTCCGGATCAGATTCTTTTAGCTTACTGAGAATATGCGCCCCATCTACGTTGGATACAAAATGAGTTGTGAATCCTTCCTTTGCATAAGGGGCAAGTGCTTCGGTGACCATAAATGGACCAAGATCGGAACCACCAATACCAATGTTGATAATGGTATTGATAGGTTTTCCTGTATAACCCTTCAATTCACCATTATGCAGTTTGTCTACAAAACCTTTCATTTTTGAGAGCACTGCTTTCACCTTTGGAGTGACATCTTCACCATCTACTAGTATGGGTTGACCTGATAGGTTACGAAGAGCAACATGCAAAACAGCCCTGTCTTCGGTTTGATTAATTTTTTCTCCATTAAACATGGACTCAATCGCTTCCTTTAGCTTTACTTCATTAGCTAAAGAAAGGAGCAGATCAAATGTTTCCCTGGTGAGTATATTTTTAGAGTAATCCAGCAGGAATTCGTCAAATTTCAATGAAAACTTATTGAATCGATCAGGGTCGCTGGCAAATAAGTCCTTGATTTGAGTGTTTTTCAACTCATTGTAGTGGTGCTCGAGTTTGTTCCAACTGTCTGTTTTAGTTGGTTCTATATTTGGTAACATATGCTTCGTATTTCAAAAACGAAGGCAAACATGAACATTATTTTGTTTTTTGTCAATACCAGCAAATTAGCTTTTTGATAATTAACTAAATACAATGGTGAATCCAGGGTAAACCTTACGGAATTTATTAGTAAAGATCAACTCTGGTCCACCCCTTAGGCGGCCCACAATCGTACGATTATATTGGATTTTTATAGTAGAATCCTCGAAAATTTCCTGATCAGGATTTAGCAGGTAACTCGCGCCGATTTCCCAAACTTTATTCTGACCATTTTTATTGACTGATGTTTGTCCATATTTAGTGGTAAGAAACGTTGCAGGATAAATATTAAATTGGTCTTCAGTATTGTGTTTAGGAATTAATGTGCTTTGTACGCCAACCGCCATATAGCCGGACCTACCGTGATGTTTATTGAGGTGGTATCTTAGATCTAATGAAACTCCGCCAGATAACCCTGACATTACAGACCGCCCAGTGAAACTACCAAAATTTAAAGCAGGCTCCACAGATATTCGACTAGAAGAAACATTGTTTTTAGGTATCTCTATTGTTGCAATACTTTCTTGAATCAGTTGTGGCGTGGCAGGAGCAACCAGTTGTACCGGTGGTTGGTATGGTGCTTTTCGTTTTATATTTAATGGTTCAGTTTTCTCGATTGCTATGGTTTCCCCATTTTGATTCTCTTTTAGTACAGGTTGAGCATCAGCAATTGGTTTTGTCAAAAGCTCATCAATTGAGTTTTTAAAAACATTTAAGTTTTCATTTAATGTTGCGGCAAATGCAAATGATAACGATGCTGCAGCTGCAAAATACCAGATTACCATTTGTTTATTCTTGGTGTCAAGAAGCTGTCTTATTTTTTGCCATGAGGCAGATTTATCCCATTTGGATCCCGGAATCAGGGTATCCTCAATTTTTTTTAGTTTTTCCTGCACGATGTTATTCAGGTTCTTCTTTTCCATCTTACAATTCGTTTTCGGTAATAAGTCTTCTAAGCATTGCTTTGGCTTTGCTTAGTTGGGATTTGGAGGTGTTTTCGCTGATGTTCAGCTTTTCTGCAATTTCTTTGTGAGCATAGCCCTCAATTATGTGCATGTTAAATACTGTTCTATATCCATTAGGCAACCGTAGAATGATCGAATAAAGGTCCTCAGCCTGGAGATTTGCAATGGCATTGGCCTGTTCTTCAATTTCCATTACCTGATCCAGCGTAGTGGTTTGCATTTTTCTTCGCCTAAGCTCCATCAGGCATTCATTTACCACAATACGTTTAAGCCAGCCCTCCAAACTTCCTTTACCCCTGTATTCAAACTTGTGAATGTTGTTAAACCCTTTCACAAACCCCTTGATCATAGCATCTTCTGCTTCATCTTCTTTGGTTAGGTATCTTAAACAGATTCTGAACATTTTATTGGCAAAAAGGCCATATAACTCTTCTTGAGCACCTGGATCCTCCTCCTGGCAGAGCGTTACAAGTTGTTCTTCTGTCAATGGTTTAGTGTTGATGTTTACGTCGTTCAATTTGATAAATGCAAAGAGTTTGAAAAGGGTTGCTTTTGCGCATTAGACAATGCAGTGTTTTTATTAATTATCAGGAATATTCCAAAACATCATCCAGATTAAGAACAACAAAGAAACAGTAACACTTATAGTTGGTCTCTTAAAAAATGTTAAAAGAAGTTATTTAACCCTAAATTGACAGCAACCTGACGCTTAATTTTCTCCCTGTATTTGATGGTGAAAATTTTCATCGTAAAAATCAGAAGGTTTATCCATGAAAAAGACATGTTCGACGAGAAAAAAAATATCGCACCTTTTAATAGGTTACATTTACGATGGATAAAATGAATTAATGAAATTAGTTCAGTCAGCTATGGTTTTAACAATCTCAATTGCTCCTCTAATGGGGCCCTCCTCGGAGGATATAGGGAATGTTAGTACGGAAATAAATACAACAATGATCAATTCAACAGCTTCAAATCTATCAGCTCACGTTTATAACACAAATTATTCTGCCTCCCTTGAATTTACGGCAATGAATCAACAAAGCCATACGATGGTTGTTGAGGAAGAGGATAGCGATTTACTGATTGGTAATGACGAACTGGTGATGGCCTCTGTGTCAAACCGTTTCCACGAAAAGCTGTCTACCTGGCATGGTACCAGAGACCAGGTTTCTGCAAACATTGACAAATTTTTGAAAAAGGCATCTGAAGGCATTTACAATATTTCAGTTGTTTCCATTTCAGGGTACAGAAAAAACCTTCAAGTGACATTAGAGCGATAAAGGTAGTATGAATAAAATATATTGAAGAGGCCAACTCAGGAGGACTGAGTTGGTCTTTTTTTATGTGCTTCTGGCAAATACTACAGCTAAAGTTCACAAAAAAAGCCGTCCCAATTGATATTGAGACGGCTTATATGAATTATTTGATTAGTTAAACTACTCTGTCGATATCAAATCCTTCCAGGTAATCAGCAACGCGTCTTACAAACATTCCTCCTAATGCACCATCAACCACGCGGTGATCATATGAGTGTGATAAGAACATTTTATGTCTGATACCAATGAAGTCTCCCTCAGCTGTCTCGATGACAGAAGGTTTTTTCACAATCGCTCCAAGTGCTAATATTCCCACCTGTGGCTGCATGATAATAGGAGTACCCATTACATTGCCAAAGGAACCAACATTTGAAACGGTGTATGTACCACCAGAAAGTTCGTCTGGTTTCAATTTATTGTCTCGTGCTCTTCTTGCCAGGTCGTTAACTTTCTGTGTTAACCCAACAATATTGAGTTGATCAGCACCATGTATTACAGGTACAATCAAATTTCCTGTAGGTAGCGCCACTGCCATTCCGATGTTGATGGCTTTTTTCTTTACAATGTTGGTGCCATCCACCTGAACATTGATCATTGGGTAATCTCTAATGGCTTTAGCTACTGCTTCAATGAAAATTGGAGTGAACGTAAGGCTTTGTCCTTCGCGCTCTTTGAAGGCCTGCTTCATTTTGTTCCTCCACTTCACGATATTGGTTACATCAGCTTCCACAAAAGAAGTGACATGAGGGGAAATTTGCTTGGAAGCTACCATCCGCTCCGCAATCATTTTCCTCATGCGGTCCATTTCAATGATTTCGTCCTCACCACTAACACTTACAGGCATAGGCTGTGGAGCCGCTGCTGGTTTGGATGATGCTCCGTTGGCCGTTGGTGTGGCCACTTTTGCAGGTTGTGAAGATCTGGTCTTCACATAAGCAAGTATATCTTTTTTGGTTACCCGACCATCTTTACCAGAGCCTGGTATGGTTTCCAGCTCAGCCATTGGAATATTTTCCGTCCGGGCAATATTCAATACAAGCGGAGAGTAAAACCTTGATCCTTCGGAGGATACCGGAGTTACTACTGAAGTGGCATGGTGAGCGATGCTTTCTTCAACAATTTCTGCAGCTTTAGGCTGCTCAGCTGCTGGTTTTGGTGCAGGTGTATCGTTGGATGGGGATTGGGATTCACCACCGGTTTCAATGATGGCAATTGGTTTGCCAACTTCAACTACATCACCTTCCTGTGCTAATATTTCTTTTAATACCCCTTCATGGGTTGAAGGTACTTCGGTATCTACCTTGTCAGTGGCTACCTCTAGAACTGACTCATCCTGCTCAATTGAGTCTCCAACTTGTTTAAGCCAGGTTAGAACCGTTCCTTCCATAATGCTTTCGCCCATTTTGGGCATCACCATTTCGACTAAAGCCATCTCTATTTCAATTAAATGATCAAATTTGGGTTGTTTTCGGACCCGTAATTTACATATAAAATGCGAGGATATAAAAAGATAAAATGAATGTAAATTACCTCCTTTCAGTATATAATTTTGATATTATTTATTAAGTAAAATATTATATAATTCAATTGTCGATTTAGTTTATGTATATTCTTTATTATTTCTTTTATATGAAATAATAAATATTATGCAGAGACATTGAAATTTGATAGTATTTGTACCCTTAATAAGTTCAGGAGATTAACGGAGGTGAGTTTAATATTCAGGTCTCTGGTTTTACTTAACTGTAGCTTTTTGGCAACTGCTGTTGTTTCATCTGCATAGGCAATCCATATCGTTCCCACAGGCTTTTCATCAGTACCGCCTCCAGGCCCTGCAATTCCGGTTGTAGCAATACCAATATCGGTACCCATTTTCACCCTTACATTCTTTGCCATTTCAAGTGCCGTTTGTTCACTGACCGCTCCATGTTCAATCATCAGGGATTTGTCCACATTCAGGATATTTTCCTTAATGATATTGTCATAGGCAATCACAGAGCCCTGAAAATATGCAGAACTACCTGGAACAGAGGTGATTTGATGTGCAACATAACCGCCAGTGCAACTTTCAGCAGTGGCAATGGTGAGTTGGCGTTCTATCAGCATTTTACCAATGGCCGACTGGATAGTTTCATTGTTATACCCAAACACATATTTTTCAATGACAGGCATAACCAGGTTGATTTGTTCCTCAACATCAGCTTCTAATTGCTTCTTATCAGTTCCTGTGGCTGTTAGCCTCAGTTTTACTTCCCCGGGGCTGGGTAAGTATGCGAGTTTGACATGAGCCGGAAGGTTTGACTCCCATTGTTCAATCATTTCCGATAGCCAGGACTCCCCAATGCCAATGGTTCTTATGACTTTATGATGGATCAGGTCGGTATTGAAAGTCTCCACCAGTTTTGGGATTATAAAGTTGGTGATCATAGCTTTCATTTCGTAAGGCACGCCCGGCATACTCACAAAAACCTTTCCCCTCTCATGGAACCACATACCAGGTGCGGTACCCAGCTTATTACTGATCATTTCACATTTTACCGGCAACTCGGCCTGTTTGCGATTGATGGCTGTTAGTTCTCTGCCAATTGAATTAAAAAGTGTTTGGAGTTCCTGCAGGGCCACCTGATGAAGTGCAATTTCCGAATCGAAATATTTCGCCATGGTTGGTTTGGTCAGGTCATCTTTGGTGGGACCCAGACCACCGGTAATGAGAATTATGTCAGCCCTGCTTTCAGCTTCTTTTAGCCCTCGCAATATTTCTTCCTCACTATCGCCAATGGTGGTTTTTTGAACGACTTTCACCCCAATTTCATCCAGACGAGCACTAATCCATTGAGAATTTGTATCTGTGATTTGTCCATATAGGATCTCATCTCCAATGGTAAGTACCTCTGCTTTTATGTTACTCATGAATAGACTTTTATTTATTGGATGCCAAATTAAATATTGTCAACGGATTGTGATTCAATTGGTGTCGAATCTTTTGAAGTATTGGCATTATATCTTCCTAACCGAAATGAAATTTATTAGTTTACGTTATCTGAATTTTTATCTAACAAGTAAACCATTTTTATGAAACCTTTATACATAATGTGTCTGATGGCTTTGCTAATGTTTGGGTGTACTGCTGAACAACTCAAACAAGCATCTCAACAGCTTGGCGGCATACTGGAAGATGATGAACTGACCACAGAACAAGTTGTTGCAGGTTTGAAAGAGGCCCTGATTAAGGGGGCAAACACCGGAACAAATCAGGCCTCCAAAGTAGATGGGTACTTCAAAAACCCGCAACTGAAAATTCCATTTCCTCCTGATGTTCAAAAAGTTGAAACCAAATTAAGACAAATAGGTCTTGGAGACCAGGTTGATAAGTTTGTTCTTACCTTGAATAGGGGAGCGGAAGAGGCTGCCAAAGAAGCTGCCCCCATATTTATTTCAGCAATTAAAGGAATGTCAGTGCAGGACGCCTGGGGCATCCTTAAAGGTGGAGACAATGCAGCAACCAGTTATTTAGAAAGAACAACCTCTGAACGATTAAGAAATAGCTTTAAGCCTGTCATTAAAAAGGCGCTTGATAAAACGAAAGCCACCAGGTATTACAGTGATGTAATCAATACGTACAATAAAATTCCTTTTGTGGATCAGGTAAACCCAAACCTGGATGATTACGCCACTCAAAAGGCGATAGATGGGTTATTTATTCTGATTGCCAGGGAGGAGAAAAATATCAGGGAAAACCCGGTTGCAAGAACAACAGATCTTTTGAAAAAAGTATTTAGTCAACAATAGTTGCGAAATAAAAAAGGTGCCTCCATCATGGGCACCTTCATTTGTGTATCAATAATCTTCATCTTCTTTCGGCTCACTCCAGGGAGGAGTTACATCGTTGGCCCTTCCGTAGGCAATCAATTGTCCTTTGTGTTCAGACAGATGTCCTAAGGCAATAAATAGTGCCATTCTTTTAGTAAATACCTGGCCATTGGGAAAGGTAATTGTTTCCTCCATAGCCTCATCAGCAAAGTTAGCAGCAACATCACTTAGAAACTTGTAGCTGTTGCTCAATGCTTCAATGATATTAGCTTTTCCTGTGATAGACTTCTCCATTGTCATAGGATCTACACCCTCTGGAAGTGTTCCTCCTAGGGTCATGCCAAAAAAGTAATTGGCTGAAGCGGTATGTAACAGTGCTCCGGAGATGGACCGAACGCCCTCTGCAGGACTGTAATCAAATTTATCTTCAGGGATTGCTTCTGCAAGTGAAACCAGTTGATTGGCATTGTATTGAATCACACCGGAAAGGTCAGACTGAAATGTTGCCTCCTCCTGAGCCCATAGTAAAGAGGGTACGATCAGGATCATTAGTGTCGCTAGTTTTTTCATGTTGAATTTGGTTAAAGGTTTTTAATCCAGAATTGCTGGGTAATAGAAATTTAACCAGAATAAACCGGGTAAGCAACACAAATAATAACGAAGGTGACGTTAGCCACCTTCATTAACCTTTTAAGCTACATAGTAAGAATTTCTGCTGACGAACGAATCTCTGAAGAAACGCTGCGGAAACTTCTCGGTAATCTGCATGATTGGTTTTTGCTGAGAGTATACCAGATACGTTCGATATAGCAAAGGTTCCATTGGCGAAACATTGAAGTGTAAGCCAATCTGATTTGCCGGAACTTTGCCCCAGGCCACTACCTTTTTATAGGTTTCAATTTTCAACATTTCCCAAATCTTTCCAATTGGAACATTGGTGTTGATCAGTGCATCAGCAAAATCATCTGCCAGGTTTTTTGTGGCAATTAAAGATTCAGCGTAGATGTAGTGCGTTTTGGAATGATGTCCGTACAAAGTAATTTTTCTGGACATCATCTGATCGCCTGTTGAAAGGTTAAGAGTGGGTATTTCCTGAGTACTTTTTTTAATTTGTTCTGAAATTTTATTCAGTTTCAATTCCTCTCCAAGCATTACCTCCAGCAGTTTGGTAAGGCTTCCGCCATTATGGAGAATAATCCGCTGGGGCATGCTCAGATCATTATAATTTATCGATGGACTAGTTAAAGTGTCCGCTGTTAATTGAATCATCTTAGTGCTAGTTTTAGTGGACCTATGCTTTTTGAGTTTGTAAAGAATAACTGACCAGAGGCTCCAGTTTGCGCAGGCGCCATTTTGGTAATTTGTTAAGCAGTTTACAAAGCATCAGTGAAAGCTCCAGATAAATAATTTTCCTCGTGGACGTAATCGCAGGGAAACTCAATATGAACTTTCTGGCTTCTTCTGCATTGCTATGTGGTCCATTCAACCTGTATTGAGCTGCGAACTGTGGTCCATGTAAAAGTTTGATCCGCAATTTCGGGTCTTCCCAGATAGAGGGAATTTCAGGCATACATCCTACCAGCTCAGCCAGGGAATCCATATAATGGCAATAGTTGACAAGTGAAGCTACATTTGGAGTGACATAATATTCTTTTTTCCAGAACTCAGTATCACTTTCTATTACCTTGTGTTGTTGCGCTATATTAGGCAAGGTGAGTTTTTCACTCAGTAGTTGAGCCAGGTATCGAGATTGCATTTCCGCGATTACTGGTATACCTCCTTGCTGTGGTCGTACAAATCCCACAAACGAAAGGCTAGCTCCTATTTCGGGAATGATCATTTGCTTAAACAAATCCCTCATGTTGTTAATCTTGATATCAGTGAATGGAAAGTTTAACTGATATCCTGTGCAGCAGATCACCTCATCTATTTCTTCCCTGGTGCCGTCTTTAAAGACTACTCCGGTTTCATCAAAATGATCAATCCCACCAATGTTTGGAATTACCTGACCATCTGCGATATGTTTGAAAACCCGCTCGTTTTTAGTGACGGCCTGATTAACCGGACTACCGGAATGCAACAACCAGCTTCCGCGAATTCTCACATCGATATTTTTACTCTCCAGGTATTTCTTAAAAATCTTTTTGGCACTTCTGAAGTGAAAAGATTTAGGGAGTTTGTTAACAATCCTGGACGTCAACCAGGAGGTGTCAATCGTAAAGTATGGGTCCTCCTGAAAGGCCATGTATCTTGGCGCTACAGCCTGGTATCGCCTAAGGGATAAGATGCATTTTTCAGCGACCATCGCCACTTCTGAAGTGATGTCTGATGAGCTTTCTCCTAACCCTATGCAGAGTACCCTTTTGCCTTTATAATTGGCTTGTTCCCTGTATTGCTGCGAGTGGATTACATTGCCTTTGAACTTCTCAATTCCCTTAAATTCGGGGATTTTTGGCGTCTGAAACAACCCGGAGCAAACTACCACAGCATCGAAATGATGGGTGGTTTCCTGATTATCCTGCGAGGTAGTTACGGTCCAGGATTCATCATCTAACTGATGGATTCCAGAAACTGAAGTATTCAACTGGATATGATCTAAAAGTCCAAAGTGCTCACAGTACCGATGAAGATAGTTGCGGTACTCTACCTTGGACCAGAATTTCAGACGCTCCGTTGAGGGAACGAAATCTGAATATGCCATGAAATAATTGGAAATAGTCAGGTGTAGGTCATCATAGTGTTTGTTAACACCAAATACACCCCCAATTCCTTCAGATTTTTCGAAGCAAGTCACCTGGTGACCTTCTTCTTTTAATTGTTTGATAGCCGTAATCCCAGAAAGTCCTGCGCCGACTATGCAGACTTTTTTTACCGTTTTCATAAATAATATTGCGTAATTAGTTTAGTAAGATCTTTTTGGTGCTCGGATCAATTGAATGAAGAACGGTATATCTTCAGCTTATATTATGATAACCGAATTATCAACTCAATGTTTAACAATCACCTTTCGGAGCTTATGAAATAGATAATTTTTCCCGGTTATTTTTTGATAAGTCAAATAAAAGTTAGGTCTTTATACGAAATTTTCAAATAACGGTTTGGTGAACGGGTAAATTAAGGAGGTGAATAAGAATGTTTGGTGTATGAATTACACATTTGATAACTAAGGCTAAATTTGGATTCGATATGAATCAGGAAAGACATTATTATCTGATCTCTGTTCAATACCTGGGGTTTCGTTATCATGGTTGGCAGAAGCAACCAGGTGTGAAAACAGTACAATCCATGATTGATAAAACATTGGCATATGTACTGGGGGATGTTAAATTTAAAACGCTGGGAGCAAGCCGTACAGACGCCATGGTTTCGGTCAATAAAGGTTATTTGGAGTTATTTGTTTGGGAAAAACTCGATATCCCTGCTTTTCAGAAAGAAATGGCCATCAATTTGCCTCATGATATAAGAATTCTATCTGTTGAGGAGGTGGATGAGAAGTTCAATGTCATTCAGGATGTCACAGAGAAGGAATATATATACCTGTTTTCTCATGGTGAGAAGCCGCATCCTTTTGCAGCCTCATTAATGACAGGCCTTCATCAGCAGTTAGATATAGAACAAATGAAAGCTGGGGCGAAGATGTTTGAAGGGACACATAGTTTTGCCTGCTATTGCACGAAACCAAAACCAGAAACGGTCTTCGACAGAGAAATAAACCTTAGTGAAATTGTAAAAAACGATAAGTACACAGCAAGTTTCTTTCCTGAGGAAAGCTATTTGTACAGAGTGAGAAGTAAAGGTTTTTTGAGATATCAGGTAAGGTGGATGATGGGTGCCTTGTTTGCACTTGGTAGGGGCGCGATATCATTAGAGCAATTGCAAAGGTCCCTTGAGTCCTATGAAAATGAACCTATTGCCAGGATTGCACCCGCCAGTGGGTTGATCTTAAATAATATTGATTATGGGATAGGAAGGGATATAAAATAGAAGCGGGAACCTTATTGCTAAGACTCCCGCTTTACCTGGCTTTTCCCGTAGGAGCCACCAGTAACCAATCAATTAATATCAAACTTCATTTTCCAATACAAACTATCGCCTGTACTTTCCAAATCAAACTATTCTAACTTTCCACCAAACTGAGGGGCTTCATCCGTAGAATCAACTTCAGTCTAATTTCACCTTAAAACAGCCTCACTAATTAAAGATCGTTTTCAATAATTGTTTGATGATTACAAGGTAGATCAAATTTGCTAAATGTCAAGGAAATGTGCCTGTTGCTTATCAACCAGTTTTGCACTGATTACCTCTTTCTGTCGGCCGGTAAATCACATCGATATCAACAGGTTGTCAACATATTTACTCACATAAGTACAATGATAAGCTATGTGGATTTTAAATGTGATAAGAGCTGCTTTATAACGCTGAGTTGGCACAAAAAAAGAAGGCACATAATAATGCGCCTTCTACCCAAATAAGTTTATTTTTTGCTACTTGATGGCCAGGTTGCTTACATCAAACTGATCCTGACGATTCATATCTTCGTTGAACCACACCGTGTTCATATCTTTATCCACCTTCACGATTAACTCATAATTGGTTGTTTTCGTATTTTGAGCACCGTAATAGTAATTGGTGTGCTTATGAATAGCCACAACTTTGAACTTACCGTAATTGGAGGTGGCATGATCCAATATTGGTCCCGGGAGTTCTTTTTTATGGAATTCAAGATTTTCATAGACTTGTTTACCACTACTATTAAATACGGCAATGACGTTTTGATCGTCATATTCGAAATCAGCCTGATAGAGTAGTTCTCCCGATTGTGAATTGGTTTTCATCCAGGTGACCTCATGGGAACCCGGGTAGTTATTGAAATACCATTTTTGAACCGTGAAAGGAACTTCGTCCTCAGAGATTTGCTGTGCTCTGCCTGTAGATATTGCCAGTACCACAAAGGCACACAGCAATAAGCTGGTTTTAGTCAAGTTAATCTTCATCCCGTTAGTAAGTTAATTGTGACATCTCAAGCTACTTCCAGAATCGCTGAGATACAAATAACTTTCGGTGAACACTGTGTTTTCTTCGTTGAATAAGAATAAATATGAAATTAAACATGGAATCGAGATGTCATTTCGGTGTTATAACTGAATATAATCAGTTTAGCCTCTTTTTCATTCTGATTAATGCATGTCCTGCAACCTCACCCTCATTTTCATTGATTGTTGTGTAACCCAGGCTGTTATAAAACTTTTCCAGGTATTTATGGGGAGTCAGATCCAGAGACTGAATGCCTAAGGATCGTGCTTTTTCTTCCAATAGTATCATTATCTTCTTGCCAATACCCATTTTACGTGCTTTCTTTGAAATAGCAATTCTGGCAAGTGTACCTTCTTTGTCGGATTTGGGTGTGAGTCTTCCAGTACCAATAATTTCATTAGTAGTTTCCTCAATAGCAATGGCATGATAACTGACATCATCTTTTTCATCGATCTCCAGGTGCTCAGGAATACCCTGCTCTTTCACAAAAACTTCAATACGCAGTGATTGGGCTTTTTTCATTTCTTCTGACGAATCAACAAATTTTAAGATCATGATCAGGTTTTTTTACTGCAGGACTGTTAAAGACCCAAAATGGATTTTTTTTCAAAAAATGGCAACCATTGAAGTTTTTAGTTTTCATTGAACCAGATCAAAAACTCAACTCTATTTTATGAATCGTAAAATACTAATCCTGGCATTTCTTTTAACAATGTACAAAATCAGCCAGGCTCAGCAGCTTACGCAGGATATTCGCGGTACAGTAATCGATAGTCAAAGTGAATCCCCATTGATAGGTGCCACCGTCATAGTCTTAGGTACTGATCCGATCAAGGGAGCCGTTACGGATGTCAATGGGCAATTTATCATCAAAGGTGTACCGATTGGAAGACACGATCTTGGGGTCACCTACATTGGTTATGAAGACGCCTATCTTTCTGATATTCTAATAGGAAGTGGTAAGCAGGTAGCCTTAAATGTAAGGCTTACGGAATCTTTAAGCCGGCTGGAAGAGGTGGTTGTAGTGGCCAATGATGAGCAGGGTGAACCTATCAATAAATTGTCCTCTGTTAGTGCTCTTTCCTTCAGTGTGGAGCAGACCAGCAGGTATGCAGCAACTTTTGATGATCCGGCCCGTGCAGCACTTTCCTTTGCTGGAGTAACTACAGGTGGGGACGATATTCTCAACGAAATTGTGATCCGGGGAAATTCGCCCAATGGTTTGTTGTGGCGTGTTGAAGGTGTGGAGGTTCCTAATCCTAATCACTTTGCAGCAGTAGGGTCGGCTGCAGGAGGAATCAGTATGTTAAGCAGCAACATGCTATCCAACTCAGACTTTTTTACCGGAGCTTTTCCCGCAGAGTATGGCAATGCTTTTTCAGGGGTGTTTGATATTTCTTTGCGAAATGGAAATAACCAAAAAAGAGAGTATGCTTTTCAGGCTGGTTTCCTGGGAGTAGCGGCTGCCCTTGAAGGGCCATTGAGCAATCGTAAACGGGGTTCTTACCTGATCAACTACAGGTACTCTACCCTTGCACTTTTTGAACACATTGGGATCAATATTTTGGATGAAACGGAGCAAATAAAATTTTCTGACCTGTCGTTCAAATTCCATTTACCAACTGAAAAATGGGGTGCTTTTTCTTTGTGGGGATTGGGGGGTAGCAGTGAAGATAAAGAACGGGCAGCTCCGGAAATAGATGAGTACTATAATTGGAGAGCAGGAAATTTGTTAGGCGTAGGAGGGCTCTCTCATATTTATTACCTCAACCAGGACACTTACCTGGAAACAAGGTTATCCGGACATATCAGCGAAATAGCTTACGATGAGGATTCGGTAGCGGTGAAGGACCTATACGAAGAAGAGTTTATAGATAATGCGATCAGGCTTTCTACCATGGTTAACTCAAAGATTAATGCTAGAAATACCATTAGAGGCGGAGTTATTTATAGTTGGATTGGCTATGACCAGCTTTCTCTCATCTATGAAAGCTATCGTGATCAGTTAGTGAAGTATGTGGAGGAAAAGGGAACCACTGGTACACTGCAGGGATATGGGCAATGGCAATACCGG
This sequence comes from Cyclobacteriaceae bacterium, assembly GCA_965243755.1. Taxonomy (GTDB): domain Bacteria; phylum Bacteroidota; class Bacteroidia; order Cytophagales; family Cyclobacteriaceae; genus JANSWY01. The sequence continues at coordinate 1,029,517 of CBDEVW010000003.1, read as the reverse complement.
TTAAATGAAAAGCTGACATTGAACAGTGGACTGCATTATCTTCAATTGATGCTCAACAAAAACTACTCTGTGGAACCAAGGTTTGGATTAAGGTATCAATTGAACAACAGAGAAACATTAAGCTTTGGTACAGGACTACATAGTAAACAGCAACCGCTTAGCACGTATTTAGCCAACCTGGAAACAGAATCCGGCCTTCGGGTTCAGACTAATCGCAATTTAAAGTTGATGAAAGCTTATCATAATGTATTGGGATATGAAAGATCCATCTCCACCAATTGGCGAGTGAAGTCTGAGATATATTTTCAGTACTTATATGATGTGCCCATCAGGCCTGAGTCAAGAAGAGAGGAACCCTGGAGTGCTACAGCCAGTGTGTTAAACATGTCTGGTGGATTTGTATCAGATACGCTTGTCAATGAAGGAACCGGAAAAAATTATGGGCTGGAGTTAACGGCAGAGAGATTCTTAAATAATGGGTTTTACCTGGTGTTTACCGGTTCTTTGTTTGAATCAAAATATAAAGGCGCTGATGGAATAGAGCGAAATACCAGGTTCAACAGTAACTATATCTTTAATGTAATCACCGGAAAGGAGTTCAAAGTTGGAAAAAGCAAGAATAACCTGATCAGCGTGAATGGTAAATTCATTACCTCAGGAAACAACCGGTATATCCCAATAAACCTGGCGGCTTCCAGGATGGAGGGTTATGGCATCTATGATTATGATCAGGCATATACCGATCGACTGGATCCATATATAAGATTGGATTTTGGAATCAGGTTTATCAGGAACAAACCAAAAACTACCCAGGTCATTGCGCTTAATGTGCAAAACATTACAGGCAGAATCAATGAGGCAGGAAGGTACTACAACCCATATTCGCAGAATATAAGCTCCGAAGATCAGCTAGGTATGTTTCCTAACCTGAGCTATCGACTGGAATTCTAAATCGTTAATTGGGGTTTTCCCACTTTTTAAGTACTTCGTGCACCTTGTTGAGGGTGGCTGGTTTGGAAATGAAATCATTCATGCCAACAACAAATGCAACATCCTGATCGCTATTTAGCGCATTTGCACTCATTGCAATGATTACAGGATCCAGTTTTGATGTGCCCTCGGAACGGATGAGCCTGGTAGCTTCAATACCATCCATTTCAGGCATTTGTATGTCCATGAGGATGAGGTCATAATTGGATTTTCTTTGCATTTCAATAGCCTCACGACCGTTGATGGCATAATCTGCCTTGAGACCAAGTTTTTCCAACATCATCCGGATTACTTTCTGGTTGATTTCAAAATCCTCTGCAACTAAAATTCTCAGGTCCGGCCTGATTGGATCCAGGCCAGAGGTTACTGAAGGCTTGGTATCTTCCTCGTCCTCTGAATGATCTTGTTTGAATGGAATGGTTACCGTAAAAGTAGTTCCCAGCTTCTCCGTACTCTTTACCGTAATTTTACCCTTCATCAGGTCAACGATTTTTTGAGTAATGGCCAACCCAAGTCCGGTTCCACCCATGTTGTTATGACGAACTTTTTCTTCCTGGAAGAATGGATCAAACAGGTTTTTCAGGTTCTCCTCAGAGATACCGATACCAGAATCCACAATATTGAATTCTAATACCACTTTATCTTCCTCGTCACTTTTTTTCGACTTCAACTCGATATGAACAAAACCTTTACTGGTGAATTTTGCTGCGTTACCGGCAATATTTAACAACACCTGCTTCAGGCGATTTTCATCACCAAGAAGATATTTAGGGACATTTTTGCTTATGGTAAAAGTAAGATCAACATTTTTCTCGGAGGTCTTTGGTCGAACTACTGACAGCACTTCATTCAATGTCTTCCTGATGTCAAACTTAGATTCTGATAATTCAAATCTTTCAGCCTCAATTTTTGAAATATCCAGGATGTCGTTAATGATATTGAGCAGTATGTTTCCACTGACTTTGACAGAATCTACAATATCCGTCTGTTCCTCACTTAATTTGGTCTCTTTCAGGATGTCTGTCATGCCGATGATACCATGAAGTGGTGTTCGAATTTCATGACTCATACTTGCCAGAAATTCAGATTTTGCTTTCGTAGCGGTGAGTGCCTCATCACTTACTTTCCTAAGTAAGGTATTCATACCCTCCAATGCTTCCTGGTTTTCTTCAGACTTGCTTCTTTCCTGGTCATAGTACTTTCTGAAAAAATACATGGTAATCCCTGAAATGGAAGACAGAATAAACAGTGCAGAGAAGAAATTTCTTTGTTTGGTCTCGAAGGTCCCCATCCCTGTGATGTACTCAGGAAATAACATTTCTGTGACGAATAACCCAACAATGAGCAATGCCACTGCGATGACAAAATATAAATATCGTTTTGCGCTGAGGAACAGGAAACCCAGTACGATGAATAAAGGGAAGAGCAATACTTCGGATCCTGTGATACCACCTTTCAGGAAGTATCCTGCGCTGATCAAAACTGCAGCGACAACAAGGAAAAATATCTTACCAATAAGTTTTAGAGACTTGGTCATACTGCGGTAGTATATGAACCCAAAAATGAGCACACCCGCCAGGTAAATGTAGTAGGTCAAAGGATTGGTCTCCACAAAAAGGTTCTGGACAATCCCCAACAAACAAGTGATCAGGAAGCACAGTACTCCTAGTCTGAACAATTTATCCTCCAGAGTACCAGTCGAAAATGGATTTAAATACCGAATTATAGCTTTTTCCATATGACTTAATAAATATATCCAATCTTACAAAGACTGCATAAGATCATGCCAATTTATCTTGATACAACAAGCTTTTGAATGCTTGTTTTGCCATCAAACATTAAAATAATAAAATAGATACCAGGTGTAAAGCCCTGCAAGTCAATAACTCCTGTATCAGTTACATTAAATCCTTTTTCCCTGCCGGTAGTGGTTACAATCTTCAATACCTTGTATCCACCAGCAATATTAATGTACTTGGTGGTAGGATTTGGAAAGATAAGATATTCACTACTTTCCATGGCAACATTTGTAACAATTTCTTGCTCCAGTATTTTATAAACTATTGTTTCCTGGTCAATACATCCGTCCTCATTTTGAGCAACCAGGGTGATGTTTATGGTGTCTGGACTTTCAAAAAACAGCACTGGTGAGTCGCTGATTTCAACCAATTCATTATCAATATACCACTCATAATCTGTGATCTCGCTATTTGATGAGGATAGGGTAAGTGCCGTAGGGCCATCCAAAATGATGCTGTCGGGATCTGTGAGAATGTCTACCTCAAAATCGACGAGTGAGATTGAAAGTTCAGCAAAGTTGCCCTCGATAAGTGAATCCATACTTGTTACATAAATTGTGGTATCAGATTGTATACTATCAATCACCATTTTGTTACCCATCGAAAGCACCTGACTTAATGCCTCATCTCCATAAAATCTAAAAATGTTTCCATTTCCGGGGGAGATTTCTACCAAAGTGTTTTTACAAACTACCTGATTGGAAACGGTAGGTGTTGGTGAAGTGACGGGAGTGATTTGATTGGTTACAGAGGCCATACATCCTAGTGGACTTGTTACTTCCAACATTAAACTAAAACTCTCCTCATTTGGTAGTATGAAAGTTTGAGAAGCATTCGTTCCTATGGACTGACCGTCAATATACCATTCCTGTGATGCGCTATTGCCAGACTCGTTGATGAGGACAATTGCCGTTTCCACCAATTCTGTTGTATCTGGCAGGAATCGATATTGCACATTAATTTCATCCAGAAGTACATCAACTGTCACCGGAAGACTTTCGAACCCACTTTCGGTGTTGGTTACATAAAAGATGGTGTCTGAGTCGATAGGTCCGGAGGTAAACGACGCACCTTCAAAAAGTAGCGTTTCCTGATCCTGATCCTGGTATACAGCAATAGTTGAGGTATTCGTTGCACTGATTGAAGCTGAAGCACCATTACAAATTGTGATGTCATTTATTACGGGCTGTTCATTCCTCTCAGCCACAAACAATTGTTGATGTAATGTATCAAGGCAACCAAATGATGATTCAATGGCCAGGGAAATGGTGTAAGTTCCAGCGGTATTGTATGCATTTGAAGGATGTTGAAGGTTAGTCAAAGTACCTTCACCCAGGTCCCAATTCCATGAAATTGCATCAGGACTATGGTCAGTAAATGTAACCTCATTCGTTGGCGTGTCACCAATGAACAATGTATCGGTACTCATGGAGAAATTGGCTGTGGCGCTTTTGGCTATTACAGAAAATGCATAGACATCAGATTGATAGGATGAATCAGTATTGACCATATAGATGATGGAATCGCTGGTAATGGGTCCAACTTCAATGCTATCACCAGCTCCGATCAGATTGGTTAAAGATGCGTCCGTATAGAAGTTGTGATTAGTCCCAATCCGGGGATTAAGATATGCATTGGTGTTTTCACAAACTTCAATGTAATCGGTTATTCTGGCTGAGTTAGCAATGTTATTGTACTGGTTGATGGCATCATCTATTTGCAATAGTAATTCACTGTATGAGGGAGCTGCTGATAAAACGAATGCAATTTTGGTGCTTTCACCTGCCGGGAGCATTTCTATGAGACCAGCGTTGGTCTGCACTATATTGGCATTGGATAATGCCGTAGTATCCATGTTAGAAACCAAAGCAAACTTTGAACTGTCATCCAGAAATGCACCCATGTCTCCATTGATATCCGATCGGGTGAAATATGCGTCCTGACCTGTCAATAGAGCGATTCCTGCATAGATGGTAGAATCTACATCGGTAACAAAACCCAGTTTCCGCGAGTTTTCCCACCCCACCATGTTCGTTGAGGAATCTTGTAGATCAAAATCGCTTAAAAGGCCGAAATACAGGCTATCATAATTGGAGGAGGAAGCGTTGGATATGCGGTACTCCGCAATGATGTTCGAAGAAGATGTCCCGGTATTCCATCCATAAAACCGCTGGTCTATTTTCAGGTCCAGGATTGCAGAATTGCTGGCCTGATCATTAAAGGTTCCTTCAATGAATAGGTCAGCTGCCGGATGTTTGTAGTATTTAGTTTTCTGTTCAGTCTGAAAATCGAAGCTTCTGGCAGTGAGGCTGTAAGAAATCATGGAATTATCGAGGACACTATCTTTATTGAGGCCCATAATGATTCCAATTTTATCAAGTAATCGGTCATTCATGTAAGAAAAACCAACTCCATCTTCTACGTCATTATCATCGTACCCTAAACTTCCATTGGGCAGCACCGTCAGTTGAGAATTACCCTCTCCAAAGTTGATGTTCTCAGGGGAAGTACTGTATTCATCGAATTCAAAATCACTGTAGCTAGTATCTGCGGTGTATTCGAATTTAAAATTAAGAGGAGCGCTTCCTGGTGTTTCTTCGCTAAGAATAAATCTAATGGAGGTATTGGTAATTTCCTGCATGGAATCAATTCGATCCAGATGGACCTGATTATTTACAAACGTTACGTATTCGGAATCACAATAAACTGTAGCAGTGAAATTTTCAATATCGGATAAATAACTGGTAAATGAGGCAGACAATGTGATGGTATCGCCGAAGTATGCGTAATCGCCAATGCCATTTGAAAACGACAAACCCGATAGCCTGACTGACTGTGTAGCACTGTCCGTAAGGGCATTGTAAATATTTAATCGTCCTGATCCGAGCAGGCTGTCATAGGCACTATTGGAGCCAATGGCATATACATTATCGGTAGTTACTCTTATCTGCTCCATAATTTGGCGGGCAGTCCAGTTTGGATGAAGGTCTCTCAACAATGCTGCTGCACCTGCCACCATAGGCGATGCAAATGAAGTTCCGAAATCTGTTCTGTAGCTTCCATCCCTGGTGGAATAAATATCAATACCAGGAGCCATCAGGTCTACATGGCGACCATAAGTTGAAAAGGAAGTCTTATTATCTGTCTGGTCACTTGCCGCCACTGATAGCACATTGTCATAACTGGCAGGGTAGAAGTTTAATTCATCGGGCGTGTTCCCTGCAGCTGCTACCACAACGACATCTTTTTCCAACACAGCGTAGTTGATAATGTCCTGACGATATTGGGTAAATGACTCCACTGATCCCCATGATAGATTAATTACATCATAACCCTGGTCTGCGGCATATATAATTGCTTCATAAGAATTACTTGCAAAACCTGAAGAAGAGAGAAAGATTTTAATTGGGACATAGCGGCTATTGTATCCAATGCCAGCAATTCCTGTTGCATTATTTGTGCTTGCCGAAGAAACCCCGGCAACATGTGATCCATGGTCGTTTTGGTCTGCGGTAGGGTCATCATCTTCATCTGCAAAGTCCCATCCGGCAAAGTCATCAATGTAGCCATTGCCATCATCGTCAATCCCATTAACCGGATCATCATAGTTATATTGAATATTGCCCAGGTCTTCATGGTTGGGGTCCACACCAGTGTCCAGAATAGCAATAGTAATAGCGGTATCACCTGTAGTAATGTCCCAGGCATCATATGCTTTTACCAGATCAAGGTGATACTGACTTCCGGTGGAAGGGTTGGCTTCCGGGTCGTTTGGGACCAGTAATGGAGAGTCCAGATAAACTGGCTCTGCGTAAATGACATTTGGATAAGCCCTGAGCCGCTTCAGTAATTGCTCAATATGTTGTGGTTCGCTAAACCTGATTTTATAGATGCCATCTAATACAGAGGGAGAGGCACTTTTTGATTGATGGGTTTTTAGAGGTGTATAGCTGGATTTGGGGAATTGTCGGGAGATGTCAGCAATATTAAAAGTCCTGGCATTACCAGCTTTACTATTGTTCTGTTGGTCGATTTTCACCACTACCGACTGGTTGTCTATTTTTGGCTGTAGTTGCTGACCAAAACAAATGGAAGAAACCAGTCCAACGAGAATAGTTACCAATATCCTTGTCCCCATACTTTCCATATTGCTCCAACTCAATTTGAAGAAAAAAACCCGCCAAAGGACGGGTTTGTTTTCAATAATTTTGATTGTATTCTTAAATCTTAGCCCCAAGGATCATCACATCATGCTCCTGAGGTTGGCCAGATATTGATTCAGCCAATTTTACCATCAATTCTTCTTTTTGCTCTGCAAAAGACTGATTCATTACTTCATCAATCATTTCTTCCAAAGAGTTAACTCTTTCTGCATTTGAGAATTGATCACCTGTTCTGGTACCATATAGGTATACAGCCCTTACTTCATCAAATGTTCCCTGGAATGTCTCAAAGCTCTTTTTAGCGTCTCCAATTCCAATTTGGAGTTGGTCTCCTGCAGCCATTTCCAGATCGTTGTTTCCATCGATGTAGTGTAAGTTCTGACCAGCACCGGCAAATGATATAAGGTTGGCGTCTCTGTCAATTACAACAATACCAACATTGTAACCTATCTGCTCATCGTCGCTACTGAGGTTTTCCTGGAAGTGCTCATCCAAAGCAATCAAAATTCCGTCTGCAGTGGATACTTTCTTTTTGTATACTACACCTTTTAGAGCGGTTTCAAAAAGCATGGTCAGTAAAGCTCCCTTTACGCCAGTTTCAGCACAGTCAATGGAAGCCAAAATACCTTTGTTGTCATCGGTAGTACCAAACCAGTAGAATACACCACCCAGGTCATTCATAGGCTTGTATAGCGCAAATGACTCTTCGAAGAAAGCATCGAGATCAGCTTGCTTAGGAAGCAATGCATGAATCTGTTTATGAGCATATTTTTCGTTCTCCTCCAGCGCTTTCTTAATGATATGGACTTCATTTTTATCCTCGTCAGATTCAAATTTGGCTAGTGCTTTATTGAATGTTTTACCAAGGTCTTCTTTATTCCATGGCTTCATCAGGTATTGATCCAGACCGCATTCGTTTACCGCCTTAATGATGTCCTCAACATCACTGAACCCACTTAAAATCATTTTTACCATATCAGGGAATTCGGCCACTACCTGTTCCAGTAGTTCTACTCCGGACATTCCTGGCATTCTCTGGTCAGTTACTAGCAGGTGGATATCATTTTCTTTCATGATCTCCAGCGCCTGAGCACCTCCTTCGGCAATAAATACTTTGTAATCTCTTTTAAATACCGACTTGAAAACACGCAAGTTTGCGGCCTCATCGTCCACATAGAGGATGTTATACTTTTTCCTTCTTTCTCTTACTTCTGACATGGATTATTTATTTAATATCACAAATAAAGTTATTAGAAAGCACATTTAGCATGTGTGCGTAAAAACTTTCTTTTAATCTAATTATTTTTTCGGTAACATAAGCGAAAGTGTCGACTAACGGATAATTTTTTTCAGGTAACATTAGTTTTCCGAACCAATTTCGCAAACAAGCCTGGCACAAATCTTTTCAGGTAGATTCCGGCTACCTCTTTGAAGCCACCAATGTATACTTCAAGTCGATCTTTTTTTATGGCTTTGATGATCTTCCTGGCCACAAATTCAGGACTCAATCCGTTGGCCTGTGCATCGTCCATACTGTTTTGTTTTTCACCGGTCCCCATTCTTGCATTAATAGAAATGTTGGTCTTCACATAACCAGGACATATAATGGTCACCTTGATGTTATCCTCATGGTGTTCCGACCTTAAACTATCATAGAACCCATGCAATGCATGCTTGGAAGCAGCATAGGAGGAACGTAAGGGAGTGCTAATGATTCCTGTGGCGCTGGTAATGACCACATGATGTCCCTGCTTTCTCTCGACCATTCCGGGTAATACGTTTTTAGTCAGGGCGATTGATCCAAAATAATTGATCTCCATGAGTTCCCGGTCTACTTCAATTTTGGTATTGATGACCTTGTCTCTTTGTGAGATACCACCATTATTCACAAGTACATCGATTTGTCCAAAGAATGATTCGGCTTCTTTGCATTTAGCTTCAAGGCTGGATGCATCTGCCAGGTCTAAAGTCAGGATCCTTATATTTTCCTGAGCTGATTCGGGGCAGTTTTGTTTTACCCTCTCCAATTCAGTGGCCCTGCGGGATGATAATATGATTTTTGCTCCTTCGTCTGCAAAGGCATAAGCCATGGCTTCTCCAATACCGGATGAAGCTCCAGTTAACCAGACTACTTTATTTCTTAAATCTTTCATGCGAATGTGGTTATCAATGGGGATTTCTGCAACATACTATGGTGCTGTCTCGATGCGATCATAAATTACAAAATCAAACGAGTATTCATGCCTCTCATCGGTGGGATGATGTATTCTGCTAACTTCCCGCCAGCTTGATTTGTCCCATTCGGGGAAAAAAGCATCTCCTTCAAAACTGGCATGGATTTCAGTAATATACATGCGATCTGCCGTCTCCAGGCCCAGGTTATAAATCTGCCCACCTCCAATTATAAATATTTCTTCCTGTTGCAGTGTTTTGGCATATTCCAGACTAGCCTCCAGTGAGGTAAACACTTTGCAACCCAATGCATCATACTCAGCATTTCTACTGATGATCAGATTGGTTCTGTTGGGCAGTGGTTTCCATTTGGGAGGAAGTGACTCGAAATTTTTCCTTCCCATGATCACAACGCTCTCTTTGGTGGTGTCCTTGAAATATTTCATGTCATCAGGCAGATGCCAGACCAGGTCATTATCCTTTCCAATTACCCTGTTTTCCGCAACGGCGGCAATCATAGAAATCTTCATTGTGCAATTTTATTTCCTAGCAAAAACTCCTGAATATTCATGCGTCTCTTTCCTTCTAGCTGCAATTCTAATACTTCCAGTGCTCCCTCTGAAGTTTTCACCAGTAAATTGTTCTTGCCGTCTGATTTCATATCGCCGGGTGAACCTTCAAAATTGTCGTTGCTCATTTGAGTCCGGTAGACTTTCAATATTTTACCATTGAGCATGGTCCAGGCTCCCGGATATGGAGAAAGTCCTCTTATAAAGTTGTGTACATTTTCATGGTGTTGATTCCAGTCAATTCTGCAATCTTCTTTAAAGATCTTCGGAGCAGATTTCAAATTATCGCTTTCTGTTTGCGGGTCCTGGGGATAACTGCCACTCTGCACAGCATTCACAGTTTTCAACACCAGGTTGGCCCCTCTAATCATCAGTCGCTGATACAAGGTGCCTACATTATCATCATCATAGATGGGCTCTTTCTCCTGAAAGATGATTGCGCCGGTATCTATTTCATGCTTCAGAAAAAAAGTAGTCACTCCCGTTTCACGTTCACCATTTATGATTGCCCAGTTGATTGGCGCAGCTCCCCGATATTGCGGCAACAGGGAAGCATGTAAATTGAAGGTCCCCATGGGAGGCATATTCCACACGGCTTCAGGCAGCATCCTGAAGGCAACTACAACTTGTAAGTCTGCTTTCAGACTGGCCAGTTCATCAAGAAAAGTGGGATCTTTCAGGTTGGTAGGTTGCAGTATGTTGAGGTTTTGCTGAACAGCATAGTCCTTCACAGGCGATGTTCCCAGTTTTTTTCCCCTTCCTTTAGGTTTATCGGGAGCGGTGATTACTCCAACGATATCAATGTCATTCTCTACGAGTATTTTCAGGCTTTCCACGGCAAATTCCGGAGTGCCCATAAATATGACCCTTAGTTTCTTCATTTATTCAAAGTCTGTGTATAATAGATATTTCTTCCGTTTCTTCTTGAACTCCTCAAGCTCCTGCTTCCATGATTGTCTGATTTCCTGCTCCGGAGTTCCTTGTATAATTTGTTTTGCTAAATGTTCGTTTCCTGCGAGTCTGGCAAAATATTTTTTAAAGAATACATCTTCATATCCCGACATGGCTTCATACGCATGAATAAGGTATTTTAGTTCAAATCGGTTTAAATCTGGTTCTCCCGACAAGTCCACTCCGTAGCACTGCACTCCCTCATGTTTTGGGTATACTGATTCTGTTCGAGATTGGGGGAGGAAGGCAAATGTAGTGTCTGGATAAGCCGGATGGCCATAGCAGGTAAATGGGTGATCCGTACCGCGCCCTACACTCATGATGGTTTGTTCAAACAAACAAAGCGAAGGATACAGGTTCACTGCTTTTTGATTGGGTAAATTAGGTGAGGGACGTACTGGTAACTGATACCGACTGTTATGATCGTAATTTAACACCGGAACCACTTTTATCTCGGCCTGAGCGGCATTGGCAAGCCACTGTTCTCCATTGATCATTTGAGCAAGTTCTCCCAGCGTCATGCCATGTACTATGGGGATGGGATGCATGCCGATGAACGACTGGTGTTCCTTTTGCATAACAGGACCATCAATATAATACCCATTCGGGTTAGGACGATCCAGGATGATTAAAGGAACTTTATGCTCAGCACAAGCTTCCATCACATAATGCATCGTGCTGAGGTAGGTAAAAAACCTGGTGCCTACATCCTGCATATCAAATACCATGATGTCTAATCCACTCAGCATGACGGAATCTGGTTTCTTGTTTTTTCCATAAAGGGATATGATGGGGAGCCCTGTTTTTTTGTCTGTACCATCTTCCACAGTCTCACCATTCGCCAAGTCACCACGGAATCCGTGCTCCGGGGCAAAGATCTTTGTGATGGTAATCCCCTGGCTGAGCAAAGTATCGGTAAGATGAGTATCACCAACCATGGAACTATGATTTACCACCATACCCACCTGTTTCGACTGCAACAAATGCAGGTATTGATCAAACCTGGCAGCACCAACGACAATGGCTGTATCTGTATTGGATGTTATTGTAGGTTGGTTTTCACGGGCATTACAGGCCATAAAATGAATAAGAATAAGTAAATGCAGGCCAATTATGGGAATATTCAGCTTTTGCCAGTTAATTTGCATGACTCAAAATTAGGATAAATTTGAATCTCCCATATTTTATATCCCAACGAATTTCAAAAGAAAACAAAAGGTCCTTTTCCGTGACCATTAGCAGGATTGCTATCATTAGTACGGCTATAGGATTAACCTCCATTTTGGTGGCGTTTATGATCATGGAGGGATTCAGAAAGGAAATCAGAGACAAGATCTACTCTTTCAATGGCCATTTGCTGGTTACAAAATACGTGTTATTGAGTTCTGTTGATGATCAACCCGTGAGCCTGAAGTCTGATTTCTACCAGAATTGGCAACAGGAATTCCCATACGTATCGCATGTACAGCAGTTTGCTAACAAAGCGGGATTGTTAAAAACCGATGAAGAGGTTCAGGGAGTAATACTTAAAGGGCTCGGTAAAGACTTCAATCAGGAGGGGTTTTCGCAACACATCATTGAGGGTAAATTTCCTGAGCTCAAAGAGAAAGGATATAGCCTTGAGGTATTGCTTAGTAAGAAACTTGCCAATCAACTGTTACTTGAAACAGGAGATGATGTATTGATGTATTTTGTGCAAAACCCTCCTAGATACAGGAAACTGAAGGTAAGTGGTATTTATGAAACCGGATTCGAGGAACTCGATGATAAAATTATCATAGGAGACATCAATTTGATCAGGCGAATCAATCAATGGCCGGATTCTCTGACTGGTGGATTTGAGGTTTTTGTTAAAGACATCACTCAACTGGATCAATACAGGGATGATATGTTCGAGCGCATTGATCATGACCTGTATGTCGACCTGATTTCTGATAAATACATTCAAATATTTGATTGGCTGCAGTTAATCGACAGAAACGTATACATTTACCTGGTAATTATTTTAGTGGTAGCCAGCTTCAATATGGTATCAATTCTGTTGATTCTAATAATGGAAAGGGTTCAGATGATTGGTATGCTGAAGGCCATGGGAAGTGATAACCGGCTGATCCGTAAAATATTTTACTACAATGGCTTCCGATTGATATTGAAGGGTATGGTGATTGCGAATGTACTGGCCCTGGGATTCGCCTACCTACAGACTAAATTTCAAATCATTCCACTGGATCCGAAGAATTACTACATGGAATTTGTACCGGTGGTGGTTAATCCACTAGCCGTAATAGGATTGAATCTGCTTACTTTGGTGTTTGTAGGTCTGGCGTTGGGAATTCCAATCGCCATCTTCAGTGGTATTAAACCAATAAAGTCAATCAGATTTAATTAATGATGAGGCTCATACTTTTGAAAGAGTGACCTTATTTTCATTTGGATAACCCCAAATACTGCTTCTTTAAATATTCCTGAGGACATTTTGGATTGGCCCCTGGTACGATCTGTAAAAATGATGGGCACCTCCTTGATTTTGAAGCCATGTTTCCAGGCATTGAATTTCATTTCAATTTGAAAGGCATATCCGATGAAACGAATTCTTCTGGGCTGTATGGTCTGTAATACTTTTCTTGAATAGCACTTGAAACCTGCAGTCGCATCTGATATGGGGAGGCCGGTTACAAATCTTACATAGATACTGGCACAATACGACATCAATACTCTGCCCATAGGCCAGTTGACAACATTCACGCCTGTCACATACCGGGATCCAATGGCCATGTCATATCCCTCCTCAGCACACGCTTTCTGCAAGTTCACAAGGTCCTCCGGGTTATGTGAGAAATCGGCATCCATTTCGAATATGTAATCATATCCACGCTCCAGCGCATAGTTAAAGCCTGTAATGTATGCTGTTCCAAGCCCTAGCTTGCCTTCACGCTCAATTAAAAAAAGCTGATCACTAAATTCCTGCTGAAGTGTTTTGACAATTGCCGCAGTGCCATCAGGCGAACCATCATCTACTATGAGAATATGGAACGGGACCGACAATGAAAACACCTTTCGGATGATATCTTCAATATTTTCCTTCTCATTATAGGTTGGTATTATAACCAGGTTCTTACTCACAGATCTAACAATTAATAATATTTAAAAAATGAATCTACCATCAAGTCCCAACTTACCAACTGCTGGTTGCCTGGTAAAACTAAAACAAGTTTAAATCATTCAACCCCAACAATGCCGACCCATCACCTTAAAATACTCTCTAAGGCAAATACTTTTCTCAGAGCTTGCTGAAATGCCGTTATTTGAATCATCATAACAAACCAACATTAGAATGAAAACGCCAGCAAACATCCAAAATGTATCCGAGAAAACTTTCAATGGTGAACTTATAGTATCGGATCAGAAAAAGCCAATCTCTACTACAGCCTCAGCCAAAATCAAAAGTAATAAAATTTCTATTTCCTTCATTTTGGATGGTGAACTAATTGCATTCACCGCAGTTAAAAATGAGCAGGATCAATTCATGGTATCTGAAAAGGTAATGGATGATTTTATATTGACCGGCATCAGCCACAGAGAAGGAAAAAAGAAAATGACTCATGTGGAACTGGCCAGAGATACGAATACCCTTTGTTTCCATGTAATTATTGATTTCTTTACAGGCGAGAGCAAGGAAGTTTATTTCTACGGAACCCACGGGAAAGTTTCAAAATGGAGTAAACTAAAGAGAAGTAATGTCCTGAGAACAGTGGCTGCTTTGGTTTAAACGAGGCTTTCTACCACTCGTGAATGTCCATTATTGCCTGGATTGGTTTGGAGTGAAAATGTGAATTTGCTTCCTTCACCAGGAATACTGCTTACCCATATGTTGCCGTGATTTTTCTCTACAAATTCTTTACAAAGTTTAAGGCCCAGACCTGAGCCGCTTTCCATGTTAGTCCCTTTGGTACTGTAATCAGAATCGAGTCGGAAGAGGTTGGTGAGTACGGTTTCATCCATGCCCACACCGTTATCCTTCACCCATATTTCAATGGCACCATTTTTTTTATCAAACCCGGCCGATATTTCACCATTTTCCGGAGTGAATTTTATCGCATTGGAAAAAAGATTTCTGATGACTGTATCGATCATCTCCATATCCGCATAGGCCACATCCTGGCTCCTGGGAGGAGTTTTCAGTTTGATATGTTTGAGGTTAGCTGACTCTTTAAATATCAATGCGGCCCTGGATAGCAGGTCGGTTGGTCTGAAAGTGGTGGCATTCACCTTCAGCTGACCAGATTCTGACTGAGCCCAGTACAGCAGGTTATTCAGCAAGTCCAGAGCAATGCCAGAGCTCTCATTTACCGCATTGATCAATTGTTCACGATCTTCTTCGGTGATCTGACCATGTTGATCCAGCAGGACTTTTCCCATGTTATTCAATGCTCCGATAGGTCCCCGAAGGTCATGGGCGATGATTGAGAAAAATTTGTCTTTGGTAATGTTAAGCTCATTCAATTTCCTGTTTTTATTAAGAATGTTGACCTCCTGAGCCTCATTTAATAGCAGTAAATAACCCATGGCCCCCAGGAACAGGACAATTCCTGATGTAATCAGGAAAGTAAGTTCTATCCAGTTCACAGACTCTACAAATACGTAGGAAGGGTTATTATATGCACTGATTGCTCTCACAATATGACTTCCTCCATACGCCAGGTATAAAATGCCTATGAACTGGCTAAACTTGGACTGGTGTCGGTAAAATATGAAACTGACAGTAACAAGAAATGAAAAGAATGATAATGGAACTGCGGCCGTCAGGATTCTGATATAACCTATGTCGCTGTAGGCAAAAATGAATATCAAAGAAAACAGTGCAGCCACTGAGACCATAGCATATAGCACCCTTTTTCTGATCTTACCATCATAGCACTGTAGCGCAAACATTTCCATAGCAATCCCAAAGATGACCAACGCATTGGCGATCCCAATGGAGAATATATCCGGAATGTTGCCTCTGAATCCCATCAGGATCATCGACAGCCCGGTTAAGATTTTACCTACTATATATACTGAGATGTGCCAGGTGAATTTCCTCACACTGATAGAATAAATGATCAATAGTAATGCAATAGAGATATTGATCAAAAGGAAAAAGAATAGGATAGTACGTACGTCCAACTCCATATTAGATAGTTCAAGTCCCCCAATAATGTCGCTCTTTACCGGATAGCCGACCCGGTAATGTTCAAAGACATCTAATATAAAATTGTGTTCAATTGCTGCTCTGGCAATGAAGGAATATACTCATTTATTGCATAATAAGCATAAAGTTGGGTGTTTATTCCCTATAGAAAAGCCATCAGCTATTGTAACGTATAATTATTCTAAGATATTATTTGCCATATCCGAGCAGGTTCATCATGGATTCACTGGATTGCTCCTCAGCAAACAGTTCCGACCGTACCTGACCATCTTCATCTTTGTCCACTATGATATGTTTGGGGGCGGGTATCAGGCAATGCTGAATTCCACCATATCCTCCCAGCGATTCCTGATAAGCACCAGTGTGGAAGAAACCAAAGTAAAGCGGTCCATCATCTTCAATAACCGGAAGGAACACTTCGTTAATGTGAGCTTCAGAGTCATAATAGTCCATGTGGTCACAGGTAAGTCCACCAATATTGACCTTGTGGAAATTGTTGTCCCAGTGGTTGATCGGAAGCATGATAAACTTTTCGTTAATCCCCCATACATCTGGAATATGAGTAATAAAGGAACCATCCATCATGTACCAAAGCTCTTTATCGTTTTGTAGTTTTTGGTCCAATACCGAATAAATGGTAGCACCACTTTCGCCTACCGTATAGCTTCCAAACTCTGTGAATATGTTAGGGACAGGCACATGATTTTTCTCGCAGATCCATTTAATATTTTCCACGATCTGTCCGGCCATGTATTCATAATCATACTCGAAGTGAAGTGTATTTTTGATCGGGAAGCCCCCTCCAATATCTATAGAATCCAGCTCCGGGCAAATCTTTTTGAGCTCGCAGTATTTGTAAACGAATCGGCTCAGTTCACTCCAATAGTAGGCGGTATCTTTAATGCCTGTATTGATGAAGAAATGCAACAGTTTCAATGTGGCCTGCGATCCCTCAATTTCATTTTTATAGTAATCCAGTATGTCATTGTACCGAATGCCTAGCCTGGAAGTATAAAATGCAAAATTCGGTTCTTCGTCGGCAGCTATTCTTATGCCAACGTTAAACTTCTCTTTGGTCAGTTTGAAATATTGTGAAAGCTCATTCAGGTTATCCAGAATAGGGATGCAGTTTTTGAATCCTTTGTTGATCAGATCACTCACGTATTCTACGTATAAGGGCCTTTTAAATCCATTGCAAAGGATGTAGATGTCCTTGTTGATCTTTTCTCTGGCTTCAAGATTCCTGATGATCTCAATATCAAAGGCTGAGGAGGTTTCCAGCTGAATATCATTTTTCAGGGCCTCTTCGATGACAAATTGAAAATGTGAAGATTTAGTACAGTAACAATAGGTATAAGATCCCTGGTAGTTATGCTTTTCAATGGCTTCCTGAAATATTTTCTTCGCATAATTGATGTTTTCACTGATCTTAGGAAGGTAGGTTAGTTTCAGGGGTGTGCCATATTTCTTGATGATGTCCATCAAATTGACATCATGAAAAAATAACTCATTGTTCTCTACCCGAAATTCCTGGGTAGGGAAATAAAAGGTCTGATCAATTAAATCTGCATAACTCTTCATGGAATCATAAAATATGTGGTTTTTAAGCCGATAATCAATTCGTTTCGATCTGCAATTATCAACCAAAAATAGGTTTAAACCAAACTAATAGTGATTGATAAATAATTCTTCAAATTGCTTGGTGGGAGTTGGTCGATTCTCCTTAATTTTGGGCGTTTTACAACGACCCATTAATATGATTAAGCTCAATGTAACTGATGAGACATCTAGACTAGGTGCAGTGGTACTGGGAACCGCTAAAAGCTTTGGAGGAACACCATCAATTGAAGAGGCTTATGACCCCAAATCCATCGAGCACATCAAAAACGGAACTTTCCCAAAAGAAGAGGACCTCATCGCAGAGATGGAAGAATTTGCACAGGTTTTCTTCAAATATGATGTCACAGTCTACCGTCCTGAAGTCATAGAAGACTATAATCAGATCTTTTCAAGAGACATTTCCTTTGTGATCAATGACCGATTGGTTATTCCGGAGATTTTACCGCATCGAAAAAAGGAAGTAGAAGGTATTCGTTACCTGATTGACAGGATCGACCCCAAGCAGATCTTACGGGCGAAAAATGGTATACGAATAGAAGGCGGAGATGTGATGCCATGGAAAGGGAAGTTGTTCGTGGGTTATTCTAAGGAGCCAGACTTCAGTACATATACAGTGGCACGAACCAATGAGGCGGGAGTAGAGTTTTTAATGAATAACTTCAAGGATTTGGATGTGCATGCTTTTGAGTTGAAAAAATCAGACACAGACCCTAAAGAAAATGCCTTACACCTGGATTGTTGTTTCCAACCTATTGGCACTGGAACGGCTATTATTTACAAAGGAGGCTTCAAAAATGAAAAAGATTACCAATACCTGGTAGATTTCTTCGGAACTGATAACGTCATAGAAATTGACAAAGAAGAAATGTATCAAATGAATTCAAATGTTTTTTCAATCAGCCCTGAAGTGGTGGTAAGTGAAAACGGGTTTTCCAGAGTAAACACTGAAATGAGGAATAGGGGATTTACGGTTGAAACCATTAAATACAGTGAAACAGCAAAAATGGAGGGACTGTTGAGGTGCTCCACAATGCCGCTTTACAGAGAAAAATAAACACACAGACAATGGCGCAAACTACTAACCATATCATGATGATCCGGCCGGTGATGTTTCGTTTCAATGAACAAACGGCTGTAAACAACTACTATCAAAAAAATGAAGAAGGGGAAAACCCTGCAAATATTCAGGAAAAGGCCCTGGAGGAATTTGATACGTTTGTTGCCCGACTCAGAGGACGTGGAGTAAATGTGGTAGTGATCGATGACACACCTGAACCATCTACTCCAGATTCCATATTTCCCAATAACTGGGTTTCCTTTCATGACAATGGGACAGTAGCGCTTTACCCCATGTTTGCTGAAAACAGGAGGCTGGAGAGGCGCCAGGACATATTAGATCAGCTGAAGGATCAAAAAGGTTTTCAGATCAATGAGGTGGTTGACTTTACCGATTTTGAAAAGGAGTCCAGGTTTCTGGAAGGAACCGGCAGCATGATCCTTGACAGGGAAAACAAGATCGTGTATGCGGCTATTTCACAGCGAATGGACGAGACAGCCCTTAGAAAATTCTGCGATACTTTTGATTACAAACCTGTGGTGTTTACCGCATATCAAACTGTTGGTGAGGAGAGGTTACCCATTTATCATACCAATGTAATGATGTGCATAGCAGAGACATTTGCCGTGGTTTGCCTGGACTCAATCGACAATGAAGAGGAGAAAGACCAGCTGATTGAAGCGATTGAAGAAACTGGAAAGGAAATTATTTCCATCACCGAGGAGCAGTGCCACCAATTTGCCGGCAACATGCTACAGGTCATTGGAGCGGAAAACAAAAGATACCTGGTGATGTCCAGTGCGGCATACCATTCATTAAGACCTGAGCAAATCAAGAGAATAGAAAAGCATTGTGAGATTATTCACAGTAATTTGAATACCATTGAGACATTAGGAGGAGGAAGCGCACGATGCATGATGGCAGAAATATTCCTCCCTAAGAATTGATTTCTACTATTAGGTTTGAAGGCATTTCCATCGGAAATGCCTTCTTTTTTTTGCCTGAGAGTATCAGTTTCAAGCTTCAAATAAAAAAACCGCTCTGTTTTTCAGAGGCGGTTCTTTAATCAAATATAACTACCAGTGATTAATGGTTTATTCGTCTTTAATTGAGTCAACCGGATTGGTCAGTGCCGCCTTAATGGTCTGAAAACTGGTAGTGGCAAATGCGATCAGCAGCATTACCACCCCGGCAGCAACAAAAACCCACCAGGTGATATTTGTTCTGTATTGAAAATCCTGCAACCACATATCCATCAGGTACCATGCAATGGGAGTGGCGATTACAAATCCAATGATTAACAGCTTTCCGAATTCTTTTGATAGTAAAACCAATATATTGGCAATGGTGGCACCAAGCACTTTCCTAATCCCTATTTCTTTACTTCGTTTTTCTATAACAAAAGCAATTAATCCAATAAGCCCGAGACTTGCTATGACAATGGCCAGTACCGTAAATAAACCCAGCAGCCCACCAAATTGCTCAATAGAGGCATACTGCACCTGGTATTCCTGATCCAAAAAGGAGTAATTGAACTGGAGGTTTGGACTGAATTGACCCCATAATGATTCTGCATTGGAAACAAACTGTTGGATCTCGTCTGAACTAAGGTTTTGATTAAAATGAACTGAAATCCGGCGGTTAGCCTGAAGAAAAACATCGCTTCCCTCATAAATCAATGCCCATGGTAATATTTCCGTACTAAATGAAGGGTTAAAGTCTTTAACTACACCAATTATGGTCATTTCCTGATCATAGTATTTCAACACTTTTTGCAAGGCATCTTCTGGTTTCACAAAATTCAAATGTCGGAGAAAAGCCTCATTGACAATCAGGCGGTTATGATCCGTCAACTGCTTATCGAAATTTCTGCCAGCGATCAACTCAATGCCATAAACCGGAAGAAAGTTTTCATCCGACACGACATAGCTTAGAGGAAAATCTTCTTTTTCAGATCCCTTTAAGGAGAAATTATCATTATTCCAGAAGAATGGAGGAGTAGCTTCAGATATTGTGACATTCTGAACCTGAGGGTAATTTTTGAGCTGTTCTGCGTAGTTGGTCATTGATGCACCCAGACGGTGTACGTTCTTGATGATCACCTTATTGTCCCGATCGAAACCGAGGTTGTAGTTGGTAGTAAATGAAAGTTGTTTAAATACAATCAATGTACTGGCAATGAAAACTATGGAAATCATAAATTGAAGTACTACAAGTGCGTTCCGAATTCCTCCTGACCTGACACCTGATTTCAGTTTTCCTTTAAGGACAGCTACAGGCTGGAATGACGTAAGGTAAAATGCCGGATAGGTTCCTGCAATTATGCCAATTATTCCACCAATTAGCATCAGGCCAGCGATATGGACAGGATGATTTAATATGCTGTAGGCCAGTTCTTTTCCGGCGATATAGTTGAACCATGGCATCAAAAGCTCTGTCAGGATAAGGCTGATCACCAGGGCAATCAAACTAAACATGATAGATTCTACCAGAAATTGAAATATCAAATGCTTTTTCCCTGACCCAATTACTTTCCTGATGCCAACTTCCTTGGCACGGCTCGCTGATCTTGCTGTGGCCAGGTTCATGAAATTGATCAGAGATATCATCAGGATCAGAATGCCCACAGACCCCAGGATGTACATCATTTTTATGTCACCTACTTCTCCCAATCTGGAAAATGCCTCCGGTGCTCTCAGGTGTATGTCGAGGAATGGCTGTAGGAAGAGCTCCCACTTTTTTCCAGATGCTGCATATTCTTCAAAGCTTATGCCTTGTAATCGCTGAAGGCTGGAGCCTGCATGTTTTGCGGGCACTTTGAGCAGGCGCTGTTCAATAGCCGCAACATCAGCTTCGGGATTTAATACACCGAAAGTCACAAATGTTGTCCAAATCCAGGACCAGCTCGACGATTTCACCCGCGGATAGGACGACATGGATGTGAGCATGTCAAACTGAAGGTGTGAGTTGCTGGGGAGATCCTTCAGTATACCAGTAACCTTAAAAGGTTTTTCATTCCCGGGCTCTCCAATTTGTACCAATTGCCCCAACGCTTCTTCATCGCCAAAGTATTTTTCAGCGGTTTGTCTCGTCAACAATATGGAGTTTGGATGAACCAGTGCTGTTTTATAATCCCCAGCCTCCATAGGAAAAGTAAAAACCTCGAAGAAGTTAGAATCTGCTGCCAACAAATGGGGTTCTTCGAAGACTGTGATTTTCTCATTTTTTCTAACGGTGATTACCTGAGGACCTACTGTATGGATTCTGGTTAGGGTTTCAAATTCCGGGATTTCTGTCGCGACTGCTGCGGCAACTGCCGGACCTGTGCTGCCAAAATGGTTGTCAATTTCCCCCCATATAAAAGTCTGATCGATGCGGTAAATGCGATCAGCTTTTTCATGAAATTGGTCATAACTCAGCTCATCTGCGATGTAAATGGTGATGAAAAGACAAGAAGTAATTCCAATGGCCAGCCCGAGAATGTTCAGGATGGCATAAAATTTTTGTCGTTGGATATTGCGAAGGGCTACTTTGATTAGGTTAGTGATCATATCAAATAGTATTTTGATGCGATGGTGCCAGAAGTTTGCCAAAAAAGTTATGTATTTGGAATTCAGTGTTTTATGTATTTTGTAATTAATAGTACCGTTACAAATCAATACAAAGTGTTGTTCAAATGCGAACAGTTAGCTCCATGGTTTTCAAAATGTAGGGCAGGATCACCCAATTTTGAAATATGATGTTCATATTTGCACTCAAATTTCTGACAAGTACAAGATGGACATTAATTTAAACCTAAAGGAGAGCATAAGTGGTGCGTTTCAGGCATTGTTTTCACATGAATTACCAGTGGATGAGATTGTTTTGCAGCCAACAAGGAAAGATTTTGCAGGATCTCATACTTTCGTGACTTTTCCTTATGGCAGAATTTCCAAAAAAAGTCCAGAAGAAACAGGCAGGATCATCGGAGACTATCTTGTGGCAAATAATGACCTGGTAGCACAATACAATGTAGTCAAAGGATTTTTGAACCTTGAATTGTCAGATAAACTTTGGCTGAAGGTATTAAAATCCATTCAAGCCAATGACCAGTATGGGATCCAGCCAGCCAACGGTAAAAAGGTGATGGTAGAATACTCCTCACCAAACACCAATAAACCCCTGCATTTAGGCCATTTAAGAAATAATTTTCTGGGATACTCAGTATCCAGGATTCTGGAAGCATGCGGATATGATGTACTCAAGGTAAACCTGGTCAATGACAGAGGGATACACATCTGCAAATCGATGCTGGCGTATCAGAAATTTGGTGAAGGAGAAACGCCTGAATCTGCAGGTATGAAAGGTGATCACCTGATTGGGAAGTACTATGTGAAGTTTGACCAGGAATATAAAAAAGAGATCAACGATCTTATCGCAAAAGGTGACTCAGAGGAAGAGGCTAAAAAGAATGCACCATTGATCCAGGAAGCCCAGCAAATGCTGAAAAACTGGGAGGATGGGGACCCTGAAACGGTGGCCCTTTGGGAGAAAATGAACAATTGGGTTTATGAAGGATTTGACCAGACCTATGAAACCATGGGGGTCTCGTTTGATAAGATGTATAAAGAGTCTGATACCTATCTTTTGGGTAAAGATCTGGTGGATGAAGGACTGGAAAAAGGGATATTCTTCAGAAAAGAGGACAATTCAGTTTGGGCTGATCTTACTTCTGAGGGCTTGGATGAGAAATTGGTCCTGAGAGGGGATGGTACCTCAGTATACATCACTCAGGACATGGGTACCTGCGAACTGAAATTCAAAGATTTCCCCTTCAATAAATCAGTGTATGTAGTAGGAAATGAGCAGGACTATCATTTTGATGTCCTGTTTAAGATAATGAAGAAACTGGGCCGTACCTATGCGGATGGATTGTATCATTTATCGTACGGTATGGTGGACCTCCCAACAGGGAAAATGAAGTCCAGGGAAGGGACCGTAGTGGACGCCGATGATTTGATGCAGGAGATGGTGGATACTGCTGAAGAACATACCAAAGAAAGGAGCAATATTGAAGGCTTTAGCAGCGAACAGGCGGCTGAGCTTTACCGAATAATCGGATTAGGAGCACTGAAATATTTTTTGCTTAAAGTCGACCCAAGAAGAAGAATGCTGTTTGATCCTCAGGAATCCATTGAGTTTCATGGCAACACAGGGCCATTTATACAGTATACACATGCACGGATTTCTGCAATTTTAAGGAGAGCAAAAGAATTGGATGTTGCATCGGCTATTGATGAAAATGCACAGCTGGGTACTGAAGAAAAGGCATTAGTCATTGCCCTGGCTGATTTTCCAGCAAAGGTGCTGGCTGCCGGTGCTGACTATTCTCCTGCAGCAATTGCTCAATACATTTATGACCTTTGTAAGGAATACAACAGATTCTATCAGGAGGTGCCTATTTTTAATGAGGATGACGCTTCAAAACTGCAGTTGCGAGTGAACCTTTCTCAAAATGTGGCAAAGGTGATCAAAACAGGAATGAGTTTACTTGGCATAGAAGTTCCGGATAGGATGTAATGTTCGTATATTTGCTTACAGTTAACAGCAAGGATAAGAGTCAGACATTCCAAATAATAAAGCGGTTAAAATCCTTGATGCGCAATTAACCAAAACCATTTGGATAATGATAATTAACCAATTCTGTATATTTGAACTTAACTATCTATCAAATGATTAAATATTTATTGACCCTCGCATCCAGTATACTATTGTGTACATCTTTATATGCCACGCATATCAGAGCAGTTGAAATATCCTATCGGCAACTTTCCGGTCAGGGAAGGACATATGAATTTACTGTTACTGCAATTAGAGACACTGGTTCAAGTATTCCCTTTGGACAGGGGGTATTTGACTTTGGAGATGGAGAGACTCAAGAGGGTTTCGAGATTTCAACAAATATTATTGGTGAAGAGTTGGAATTGAATGTGTTTAAGGTAACTCACACATACCCATTCAATGGGGTTTTTATAGCCAGCTACAGGGAAGAGAACCGAAATGAGGGGATTCTTAACATGACCAATTCTGTTCAAACACCATTTTATGCAGAGACTGGAGTATACACAGATTTCGTAATGGGCAATAATAATTCTCCGGTATTTACCGTATTACCAATCGACAAGGGAGCAACCGGCATCAAGTTTCAACATATTCCTGGTGCCTACGATCCTGATGGAGATAGTCTTTCATACCAGTTAACTACACCCAAACAAGACTTGGGTATAGAGGTAATTAATTATGTCTTCCCTAACAACCCCTCATTTTATGATAATTACGCACTGGGCAATGAAGCACAAAATGGAACACCAACATTTCAAATTGACCCGGTCACAGGAATGTTAACCTGGGATGCTCCGGGTGAGGCAGGAGAATATGCGGTCGCTATTGAAGTCACTGAATGGCGGAAGGTAAACGGCAGATGGTATGAAATGGGCTATATGGTTAGGGATATGCAAATTATCATTGAGCAGACTGAAAATAACAGACCCACAATGGAAATAGAATCCCGGGATTGCGTGACTCCAGAAGATTCACTGGTTGCTTCTATTACAGCACACGATATTGATAATGATGACCTGAATCTGGCAGTATTTGGCGAAGTAGATGGAATAAGTATTGAAAAAGAATATTTAATTCAGGAGGAGTTTAATTTTAATGTCTGGTGGAATCCAAATGAAGATCAGATTCGTGAGAGACCCTATTTACTTTATTACAAATTATGGGATGATCCCAAATTTGACGGACCTTCTTTATCGCATTTTGAAACAGGAAAAGTTACCGTTAAGACGCATGCTTTGCAGACCGAATTAACCAGAAATGATCATTTGGTGACGCTTACATGGACCGGTAACAATCCCGGAGATCGAGTTTTGATTTACAGGAAGCTGGGAAGCTATGAGTTTCACTACTGTCTCAATGAAATTGAAGAATTGTCGGGCTATCAGCTCATCGGTGAAGTTACTGGCCAGTCAACCTTTACGGATGATATTTCAGCTGTCTCATCTGGTGCGGAAGTGTGTTACCGGGTAGTGAGAGTCAATGACCTGGGCCATCGTAGCGTTGCTTCCAGCGAACACTGTGTCATTCAGAATACTTCAAACCCAATCCTGACCAAAGTTTCACACGAGGGAGACCACATGGAAATTAGCTGGATCAATCCGTATCAGGCCGTTGGCAGCTACCAGGTACTGCGAAAGGATCCGGGAGCCTCCTCTTTCCAGGTAATTGGAAATACAGGTGAGTTCACTTTCGAAGATAACAATATAGATGTTACGAAGGTATATACTTACAAGGTGTTGGCAAAAGACGATGCTGGTAATACCATCGGGGAATCTGCCGTTTCACAAAATGTCATCACAACCACTGAAAATGACTTGAGAGGAAATGTGGTGGTAAAATGGGGAGGATCTACCGCCTGGTCCTTACATGATGTGAACCAACCGGATCATGTTGTTTACAAGGCTGATGCAAACGGCACTTTCCAGCCTGTTGGAACTGTAAATGTCCTTGATCAGGGATTATACTTCATTGATCGGGATGACCTGGTGGATGGTCAAACATATTGTTACAAAGTACTTACAAAAGGCACCATAGGGAATACGCTGTTTGATCAGGAGTTGTATAGCTTCTCCAGTCCATCCTGCATTGAAGTGGTCATAACTTCTTCAGATCATATACAGGAAGAACAATTGCTTACCTATCCCAATCCATTTGTCAATGAACTCAAATTCACCAAAAAGCTTTCTGCTGCCCGGTTAACCATTTATTCTGAAACTGGTAAAATTGTTAAGGAAGTCGAAAATTTCTCTGGTGACAGATTAGATTTGCGAAAACTTGAAACCGGCATGTATATCCTGATCATTCAGAATGGTGATGATCATCATGCCCACAGAATCATAAAGCAATAAATGGAATTTCGCAAGGTAGTGATAACAGGGATGGGGGCAATTACTCCCATTGGTAATGATGTTGATACATTTTGGAACAATCTCGTAGCAGGAAAATCAGGAGCCGGGCCTATTACTAAATTCGACAGCAGCAATTTCAGAACGCAGTTTGCCTGCGAAGTAAAGGGATATGATCCACTGGATTATTTCGACCGAAAGGACCTTAGAAAGTACGATTTGTATACCCAATATGCCCTCATCACTGCCAGACAGGCTTTGGACAATGCTAACATTAACCCAGAATCAATTAACCTCGAAAAGGCAGGAGTGATCTGGGGAACAGGAAACGGGGGCATCACCACATTGCAATCTGGTATTGAGGAATACAGCACCAACAAACAATTACCTAGGTTTAACCCATATTTTATGCCAATGATCCTGTCCAATATGGCTTCAGGAATTGTGGCGATGGAGCATGGCTTCAAAGGCATCACTTATACAGCGGTTTCGGCGTGTGCATCGGCCAACAGTGCATTTATGGATGCCCTCAATTACATCAGGTGGGGTAAGGCTGACCTGATGATTGCAGGAAGCTCAGATGCTCCAATTATTGATAATGTGGTGGGTGGATTTAATGCGATGAGGGCGCTATCAAGAAGAAATGAAGACCCAACCGCCGCATCAAGACCTTTTGATGCTGACAGGGACGGATTTGTATTAGGCGAAGGGGGAGGAGCGCTTGTTCTGGAGTCCCTGGAACATGCCCGGCAAAGAGGTGCTACCATCCTGGCAGAGATTGCGGGAGCTGGAATGGCTTCCGATGCATATCACCTGACTTCTACCCATCCGGAAGGTGAAGGTGCTGCCAGGGCAATGAAGAGTGCGCTGGAAGATGCCAACATTGATCCTTTAGAAGTAGACTACATCAACGCCCATGCTACTTCTACATCACAGGGAGACATTAGTGAAACTAAGGGAATTGAAACCATATTTGGATCCAATGATAAGGTCAGGATCAGTGCAACCAAGTCGATTACCGGGCACTTGCTGGGAGCAGCAGGTGCGATAGAAGGCATTGCATGTATAAAGGCGATAAATGACAACAAGATACCTCCAACAATCAATCTTAATAACCTGGATACAGAGGTACCAGGAGCAGAAAAAATCGTTTTTCAAGAGGCACTCGATAAAGAAGTCAACGTGGCTGTGAACAACAATTTTGGATTCGGGGGCCACAATGCTGTTGTGGTTTTCAGACAATTTCAGAATTAAAAATATTTGCGGTCATGAGCCTGCATTGGTATATATTGTAATTATTCAATAGGATATTTTTCTCAGGTTCAATGTCAATTGGTAAATATTACTATATTCGTAAGCAGCATGTAAAGTATGACCATTGGTTGACAGTTTATAATACATACCTATGATATCAGCATTTCAAGAGACTAAACTACGGATGTTCTACAACATTCTGGATTACGATAAGAACGGATTTATTGAGATCGATGATTTTGAAGGAATTGGTGAAAATATCTGTTTGATATTGGGAATTGAAGAGGAGCAACCGGAGTGGGATGTGGTGATGGCAGGCTGTAAAAAGGTATGGAAAGACGTACAGCAGTACATCGACACCAACAGGGATGATAAGGCCAGCTTTTACGAATGGCTAAGGTATGCCGATGAAAAGATTGTCAACTGTGATGATGCCTCCTATGACAGCTATGTCAATGAAGTAGTGGAGCACATTTTCCAAATGTTTGATCAGGACGAAGATAACTACATCTCTCTGAAAGAATACCTGGACATATTCATGAGCTTCCGTCTGGAGGTGAGATACTCTGCCAAAGCCTTTACCAAAATCGATAAAAATAGTGACGACATGATCAGCAGGGAAGAGCTGAGAGCAGCCGTTCACGACTTTTTCCGTAGCGATGATGTGTCGGCTAAAGGAAACTGGCTATTTGGCTCCTGGGAAGAGCTGTCGATTGATTAATTATCGTTTCTGCAATTTCTCTCCAGGTACTGACCTACCTCATAGAAACCAAGATCCAGTGCCATACTCCAGTCATCGCAGGCACCATCAATATCATCCACATAGTATTTGGCTATTCCCCTGTTGGTAAAAGCACCATGATGCGTTGGATTGTAATTGATCGTTTTTGAGAAGTCCTCAATCGCTTCATCGTACTGTTCAGATTTATAGTAGGAGTTTGCCCTGTTAAAATAATAGGCGTATATCAGTGCTGACTGAACGGACTCTTTTGTGAGAATGATGTCAATAGAACGGCTATAATCCTCAATGGCCTGATCATAAATACCTTCTTCCTGGTAATAATTACCACTGTAGTAAAAGATTTCATCATCATCGATCAGGTTTCTCTTTGCTTTCTCGAGGTAGGTGATCATGGTTGCTTTGTCACCGATCTCTTCACAGGCTTGTTTGAGATTGATATAATACAAACTTTGTGAAGAATCCAGGGCTATGGCCATTTTAAAGGTTTCAATGGCCATGTTGTAAAAACCATCCTGCAATAAGGCATAACCCTCATTGTTGATCTGATTAGCCTTTTTTAAGATTTTCCCATCCTTTTGAGCCTGTGCCCCAAAATAAATGAATAGAATTGCGATAAGTGTCGTGATAGTAGTTCGTCCCATTTAATTAAGTTACTGATTATCAGGCTTAATTGGTAAATAACGGGCAACTCTTCGACGAATTGGGAATATCATTCCATGAAATGTTCATAAAGGAAGTGTTATACCAACCGAGTATGAATATATGAAGCGCAAATGACCATATTTGGTTCAAAACGTTCCAGAACATTCCTTGTGACAGTTAAAATCAAAATTATATACACATGAATTAACAGCTAGCAACAGCCACCGCCATCATAAAACCAGGTGGAATCAGAAATGAAAATGTCTTTTCGTTTCAGGTTGGCCAGGGCTCCAGCGGTCTTATCACAAACCGATAGGGGTTGATTGGGCAATAACACATGACCTTTCTGATCATCAAAGTATTCTTCTGACCCAAAATAGATGGCCGTTTTACCAGTGAACACACAAGGACCATCTTCTGGCATTGGATCCTTTATGGCACATACCTCAACACTTTCGATAAATATCAAGTGGTCTGTATCATAGTGTTGCGGGTCCAGGATTCTGTATGGACGCTTAGCCCTGATTTCAACTGTTCCAAATCCAACCGCAGTGATCATGTCGAGGTATTCCTGTAACGGTAATGAACCACTGAGACATAAGGCCCTGAGTTTTTCATCATTTTTTAGGTTTTCAGGCATAGTATCTTCCGTGACAGGATCGGACAGGACCAGCCTGCCATGTGGCTTAAGGACCCGATACATTTCCTGTAAAGCTTTTTTCAGGTCGGATTTTGTGAAAATGTTAAACAGGCAATTCTGTGCCGCTACGTCAATAGTTTCATCTGCAATAGGAAGGTTAAGGGCATCACCCTTTCTTAAATCAATGTACGCTGATTTAAACCATGGATTAAGCTCCTCAGCAGCAATAAAGTTCTTTCGTGAGGCCTCCAGCATTTCATCTACCACGTCCAGGCCAATGACACCACCTTTTTTTCTGCTGAAATATGAAAATTGTAATAATTCCATGCCTCCACCAACACCAACATACAGAATGGTAGGGTCGTTGACCAGATCCCTGGGATGAACGGTGCTGCCACAGCCATAATTCATTTCCTGCATCTTTTTGGGGATATCCAATCCAGGAAGTTGCCAAACCGGTGTAGTAGTACAGCATAAACCTACCTGTGGGTTTTCTGCGGCTTCTTTATATACATCGTGGGTGGTTGCTAAATAATTTTCCATTACAATTCTTTTATCAGTGCTTTGTATAATCTGATGAGGTCCTTCTCAGCTTTCTTGGCGGTGTTGATAATGTCCTCAATATCAACAGGGTGCAGGTTGTCGGGATCACATTCATCGGTGACCACCGAAACAGCGCAACAGGGTAATTCCATTTGGTTTGCTACGATCACTTCAGGTACCGTAGACATCCCAACCACATCAGCTCCTGCATTTCTGAGAAACCGATACTCCGCTTTGGTTTCAAGGTTTGGTCCGGCTACAGCTACATATACTCCCTCTCGCAATACGATATTGAGGTCACCGGCCAGTTTTCGTAATTTATCATTCAATACCGGGTCATATGGAGCACTCAGGTCCGTAAATATTGACCCAAACTCAGGAATGTTAACGCCTCTCAGGGGGTTATCCGGCTGCAGGTTAATGTGATCTGTGGTGAGCATCAGGTCGCCTTTGTTCCAGTCGAGGTTCATACCACCTGCAGCATTACTGATTAACAATTGGCTTATGCCCAGGAATTTCATGACCCTGACTGGGAATGTTACCTGTTGCATGGTATAACCTTCATAATAATGAAACCTGCCTTGCATGGCTAATACCATTTTTCCTTCCAGTTCACCATAAATCAGTTTGCCCTGATGAAATTCTACCGTAGCAAGCGGGAAATTAGGTATGTCATTATAATCAATGCTCACATGCACATTGATTTCATCCACCATGCCACCTAATCCAGTGCCCAGAATAATGCCTATTTCCGGGTTTATTCCTTTTTCTTTTAAAAACGCGGTAGTTTCTTTTACTTCTTGTAACATAAAATTAAACAGTTGTACCCTGACAACTCGAACCTGCACCGGCAGTACATCCGAAACAGTGCTGATTAATCACAATCTCTCTGTTGGCCAGTGCGTCAAGGTCAAAATCAGTAATATGTTTGCCGGCCTTCGGATCAATGCGCAAATTAAGCATTTGATTGAAATCACAATCATACATATACCCCTGATAATCGATCGAAATGGTATTTCTGCACATTACACCTTCAACAGCCATCGGGTTGAAAGCTTCCACCAGCTTGTCCATGTACTCTTCATAGTTATCCGAGGCTACCAGGTAATCCAGAAAGCGGCTAATTGGTAAATTGGTAATGGTAAACAAACTATTAAATTCAATGTCATAGTGCTCTTTCAACTCTTTTTTGAAATCCCTTTCCAGCATTTGTTGATCTGCCGGAAGAAATGCGCCGCTGGGGTTATAGACCAGATCGAGCATTAGGCCTGAATCCTTTTTGCCATAGCCTACCTCATTAAGCATTTTCAATGCTTCAATGGACTTATGGAAAACCCCTTCCCCTCTTTGACGGTCTGTTTTATCTGCATTATAGAAGGGAAGTGAAGAGACAACCCGTACATTATTAGCTTTGAAAAACTGAGGCAAGTCATGGTATTTAGGGTTAGCCAGAATGATGGTGAGATTTGATCTTACAATGATTTCTTCCACACCCGCTTTGTTCGCTTCTTCCACAAAATACCTGAAATCAGGATTCATTTCAGGGGCACCACCCGTTAAATCCAGGGTTTTGATGCTGGTATTCCTCATAACATCCAGGCATTGGTCCATGGTTTCCCTGGTCATGATTTCCTTTCGGTCCGGACCTGCATCAACGTGGCAATGCTTGCAAACCTGATTACACATGTAGCCTACATTCACCTGGAAAATTTCGATTCCTGTTGGCTTTAGAGAGGACCAGCCAAAATCATTTATCCGGGATTGAAAAGTAGGCAGCTCACCACTTTCAAACAATTCTCCATTGAGCACTTCCAACTGTTTTTCGGTGCTTGAAAGGTCATGCTTCCTCGCTTTTAAAGATTTTATCATATTAAGGTTGTTCTGTACTACTGGTTACCCATTGATTACATGGATAGTTTTTTGGCCTTATTCATCATTTGCACACCATGCACCAGAGAGGCACCTCCCCGAATGGCAGCTGAAACATGTACAGCCTCCATCATTTGAGCTTCAGTACTTCCTTTGGCCAACGAGTCTTCTGTATAAGCATCAATACAATAGGGACATTGTACAGCATGCGAAACCGCCAAAGCGATCAAAGACTTTTCTCGTGCAGTTAGTGCTCCGTCTTTGAAAGTTTCCCCATACCAGTCAAAGAATTTTTCTGCCAGTTTAGGTTCAAATTCACTGATCTTACCAAATTTTTTTAGATCCGCCGGATCATAGTAGGTCTTTTGCATATATAATGACTATGTGATTATTAAGTATCTGTTAACTACAACAATCAAAATTAAATTCCAATTATGAAAGTATTGTAATTGTTAATGTCAGATAGATTGCAAGAATAAGAAGTGAACCCTTAGCACGAAGAAGAAGCACGCACCACCAATTCCGGATCAAGGTTAATGTGTTTTGGTTCTATGAAACCATCCTCCTTTTCATTCTCTTTTATTTCTTCCAGCAGAAGTTGGGCCGCATGTTTACCTATTTGAAATCCCTTTTGCTCGATAGTGGAAAGAGAAGGGGTGGTGTATTCGGTGAAGAACCAGTTGCTGAAGCCTACAACTTTCACCTGTGAGGGAACATCGACATTCAGCTCTTTGGCAATTTGAAGTAACTCCACTGCGATCATGTCATTGTGGACAAATACCCCGTCAGGTTTGGTTTTGGTAAGGAGATTGACAAGTGCATCTCTTTTTTCCGCAGTATTTACGGGATAGTCTACCTCTAATATTAACCCGTCAGTATCCATGCCATGGTCACTCATAGCTTTTTTATAGCCTTC
Source organism: Cyclobacteriaceae bacterium (assembly GCA_965243755.1). Taxonomy (GTDB): domain Bacteria; phylum Bacteroidota; class Bacteroidia; order Cytophagales; family Cyclobacteriaceae; genus JANSWY01. The sequence goes on along the minus strand of CBDEVW010000003.1, from coordinate 996,453 downwards.
ATGTCGCGCGTGGATGTTGCTCATGTTACTGAGCCCGGAGATGTGAGCAACTCTTTTGCAACCCTGATCGATCAGGTGCTTGGTAGCGATATAACCTCCTTTTACATCATCAACATTGACTGAAGAACAGTCCATGTTTTCAATGGGCCTGTCGAAAAGCACTACCGGGAACCCTTTGTCCATGAGCGCATGAATGTGGTCGTAATTGGTTGTATATTTCGAAACACAGATTAAAAAACCATCTACTCTACTATCAAAAAGCGTTTTGCAATTGTCTTTCTCTCTTTCAAATAATTCATTGGATTGTGAGATCAATACCTGGTAACCCATGTCATGGGCAACTTCCTCTATGCCGCTGATTACCGTGGAAAAGTAGAAGTGAACAATTTCCGGCACCACAACACCGATACTTTTGGTTTTACTTTGTCTTAAACTAAGTGCGACAGCATTGGGCTGGTAGTTCAGTTTCTCTGCCAACTGCTTCACAGCATCTTTAGTTTCCTGACTAATATCAGGATGGTCCTTCAAGGCTCTGGAAACTGTAGATGGAGCGACTTTCAACAATCGCGCAATGTCCTTTATTGTTACCTGGTTACTTCTCATATTTTGGTACCCGAATCGTCGAACAATTTAGCTAAATAAATCACAACCAAAACTTCTGTATTTAGAAATTAGTTGCGGCTTCTGATTGAAGCAAATGTTGGGTAAATAATGATTTCTTAAAAAAGTTCAATTTTCGCAAAAATGAGACGAATTTGAAAATATTAAATCATTGTTAGAATAAAGTTACACAACGCAAACGTAACCGCAAACGTTTGCTGAAATTTATCCTTGAAATATTCATTCTGGGACTTGGTAAATGGGGGCTTTTGTTATTACTTTCACAGGAAAGAGATAGATTTTTACACTGATTTATAGCTGAATCTCTTTGGTTAACGGGACTAAGTACAAGAAGTTAATTTCCGGGATATTCAGCAAAGACTTTTTAGAGACAGTCAATATAGATTATGTGAAAAGTCATATTTTCAAATGTAAGTAAAATGAAGAATTTTTTTGAAAATCAGGCATGAGATTGCTGTGTGTTTTCACCTATCTGGCACAGCAATTTACATGCAACTTTCTGCATCGTAAATCAGCAGCCATTCTGGTGAAAGCTCCTCGATCGTCATTCCATTGATCAATTAAGTTCTTCTAATTAATGTGAAAATAATTTGTAAAGCTTAAAACAATGAATAAGACGATTAAACTCTTTGGGATTTTACTATCCCTTGCAGCAATGACACTATTTGTTGCATGCGGTGATGACGAGCCGGGAACTATTGATGACATTATCCAACCTGGAGACGTGATTGCAGATGGACTGTATATAGTAGGTCCTGCTGTATCTACTGACACAACTGCAAATTTTAGCCTGGTACAGGCGGAAGTAAATGCTCCTGATTTTGGAAAACAAGTAAGACCTGGGTTATTTGAGGCTTATGTTTACCTTGGAACTGGTCAGTTTGCCTTTGCATCTGTAGTAGATGAAGTGGTTACCACTTTTGGTGGTGCTTACGCTGAGGAGCAAAATGGTGATCCCGATGACATTACTATTTACAGAGGTGCTTACACTGAGGGTGGCGCTGCAGCTACAGTTCCCGAACCAGAGCAACTTTACCATGTAACAGTAGATATTTCTACTAATCAATATATTTTAACACCTGTAGATTACTTTGAAATTATTGGTGCTGCTACGCCTGGTGGCTGGGGAACTGGTACTACGATCGAACTGAAATCTTCATCAGCTGACGAAGTGGTATTTGAAGGAACTGAAATTGTACTCAGAGGACCGGATCAATATAAGTTTAGATATAACAGTAACTGGAGCATGAACCTGGAAGAAGGAGATTGCGATTCAGCTGTGGAGCCTTGCCTGAATTACTTCACCAACTTTGGTGGTACAATCTCAGCCTTAGTAGCTGGAGGTTCAAACCTTGAATTTGACGGTGAAGATGGTGCTTATACAGTAACTGTTACTTACACACCTGGAGCAGGAAACAGCATTACTGCCTCATTGGAAAGAACCGGAGCAGCTCCTGAAATTACTTTCGATCCTGATGATTACAAATGGGGAGTAATTGGTGATGCAACAGCTGGTGGCTGGGATAGCGATCAGAACATGTACTATGCCGGAGGAGCTGACAATGTCCACACATGGATTGCTGTAGTAACTTTTGCTGAAACTGGTAAATTCAAGTTCAGAGCAAATGATGCATGGGATGTAAATATTGGAGGAGTACTTCCTGCCGACGGATCAGAGCAAACATTGACAAGTGGAGGATCTGATATCGACTCCCCTGGAGCTGGACAATATTATATCATTGTGAAGACTGCTGATGAAGGTACAACCTGGACTGCCACAATGGAAGCCAAAGGATGGGGAATCATCGGTGAAGGTTCTCCACAAGGAAACTGGGATGCGGACATTGACATGACTGCTGATGGTTTCGTAGATGGTGTAACAACTTATTCTGTAACAGGTGATTTTACAACAGCTGTCTGGAAGTTAAGAGCTGGTGATGACTGGGCGCTTAACATTGGAGGAACTTTTGATGCTGTAGAATTCGGAGGATCAGACTTCACCTTTGCAGAAGCTGGAAACTATACTGTAGTGTTGTCTTTTGATGGTGAAAATTATTCTATCACCACCACCAAAAACTAAGGAATTAATTATCAACTATACTAAAGGCTGCCAATTAATTGGCAGCCTTTAACTACATATCACTCACTAAAACAGGATCAGCTAATCGGGAACGAAATGAAACAAAAGCTATTTACCCTTATATTTTCACTGACCACTTTTTTACCGCTGATCGGCTTTGGTCAGAATGTCGATATACAACCCTCAATTGATCCAACTTTCTTCACACCGGAAGAAGAAATCACCATCACTTATGATGTTACAGGGACTAGTTTATCCTCCCTCAGCGAGGCATGGTTATGGCTTTGGTTACCAGATTTAACCAATGTAGATGTACCGTCTAATGTCAACCCGGCATCCTCTGATCCATCTGCAACCGATATAGCAAAATTTACAAAGTCTGTTGAAAACGGACGTACGCTGTTTTCAATATCACTTACTCTTACTGACTTCACCAATAAACCTGCAGAAGAAATTGAACGCGTAGGAGTACTGATCAAAGGTAATGACTGGAGTAACGGACAGTCAGTGGATTACGTTTTTGAAATTTTTGATGGCTATGCGTTACGGGTTAACAATCCAACAAAAAACTTTGCCTTTTACAACACTGATGACACCATTTCACTTGATATAGACCTGTCTGAATTATCTGATATTGAGGTCACTGTAGATGGTGTGTCTGTCTTCACTGATACCAATACGGGAAAACTAGATTATAAACATGCAGTAATAGATGATGGAAACGTCCATACTATTGAATTCATTGCCGAATTCAATAGTGAAACCCTTACCTACAAACATACCTACACAACTCCACCTGTAGTGACGGAAGAAGCTGTCCCTGTGAACATGGTGGATGGACCTAATTATATTTCTGACGTCTCTGCTACCCTCGTATTAACAGCTCCTAATAAAGACAATGTTTTTGTGATCGGCGATTTCAATGACTGGTCGCTTGATCAGGATTACCTGATGAAGAAGGATGGGGATCAATTCTGGCTTACTATTGATGGCCTTGAACCGGGAACAGAATATATCTATCAATATTTAATAGACGGAGAAATAGTGATAGCGGATCCCTATACGGAAAAAGTTAGTTCTGTTTATGATGATGCTGAAATCATTGCGGAAAACAGGTATCCGGGGTTAAAAGAATATCCCCATGGATTAACGGAACATGAAGCCTCGTTTCTTCAGACAGCCCAGACAGACTACAATTGGCAACATGCAGATTACGAAAGACCTGCCAGGGAAGACCTTGTGGTATATGAATTGCTGGTAAGAGACTTCTCTGAAGAGCGTACCTTTCAGGCAGTCATCGATAAGCTGGATTACCTGGATTCTTTAGGCATCAATGCGATTGAACTGATGCCAATCAATGAGTTTGAGGGTAACCTGAGCTGGGGTTATAATCCATCATTCAAATTTGCACCAGATAAGTATTACGGTACAGAGGACAAACTCAAGGAGTTGATTGATAAAGCTCATGGAAGAGGAATGGCGATCATCCTTGATATGGTGCTGAATCATCATTTTGGAAGAAGCCCTTTGGTGCGCATGGAAGCAAGTGGTGATTTTGGGCCTCCTACTTCAAGTAATGTGTGGTTTAACACTTCACCAAAACATGATTTCAATGTAGGGTACGACTTCAATCATGAAAGCCAGTACACCAAAGATTATGTCGATCGGGTAGTGACCTACTGGACCGAAAAGTATAAGGTTGATGGCTACCGTTTCGACCTCTCCAAAGGATTTACTCAAAATAATACATTGGGCAATGTAGGCGCATGGGGTGCTTACGATGCTTCCAGAATTACTCTGCTCAAGAGGATGGCAGACGTAATTTGGGAACAAAACCCCGAGACCTATGTGATCCTGGAACACTTTGCCGATAACTCCGAAGAACGGGAGTTGGCCAATTATGGCATGATGCTCTGGGGTAATAATCATGGGACATTCAAATCTACCGGAAATGGCTTGATAGTAGATATCGACTGGCAATATTACAAGGCCAGAGGCTGGGACCACCCTCACCTGGTTTCCTACATGGAAAGCCACGATGAAGAAAGGATTATGTTCGAAATCAGCAAAGGTAAAAGTGATGACGAAGAAGCTGTGACAGCAAGACTCAATAGATTGAAACAAAATGCCGCATTTTTCTTCCTTGTTCCAGGACCAAAAATGATCTGGCAGTTTGGAGAATATGGCTATGACGAAGAACTCAATAATGACCGCTTAGGTGTAAAACCACTGCACTGGGAATATCTGGACGACCCTGAAAGGGCTAAACTATTTGCCACTTACCAGGCTCTGATCAACCTGAAGACTAAAACTGATTACCTGAATGAAGAAAATTTTGACTGGGATTATTCCGGACAGGTAAAATGGATCAACTATGACAACAACGATGTAAAAATCTGCGCTTTTGGAAATTTTGGGAAGTCATTTACGGTTGGGGACCCACACATACTTTCTTCCGGAACATGGTACAACTACCTGTCCGGAGAGGAATTTAATGTAGTAGACCCTAACGAGCTTTCGCTGGAACCAGGTGAGTTTTACGTGCTAACATCTGAGCCCATAGATAACTTCATTTCGATAGATGCTACCAGTTTTGTGACCTCTTCGAATGGGGAATTATCGAGTGCTGCTCAGGTATTTCCAAATCCTGTGGTAAATGAATTACAAATAACATCAGATCAACCCATACGATGGATCAAAGTGTATGACATGAATGGCCACATGCTATTCAACAAAGAAATGGACAGTGCCAGAAATCGGGTAGAAGTTGATTTCTCCTTTTTGAGCAAAGGAATTTACATATGTGAGTTTGAAACCACATATGGTATCGAAAAACAAAGAGTGATCAAACAATAAAAAATAAAACAGTAATATGAAGAAGTTTTACAGCTTTGTGCGAGCTTTAAGAAACTTGCCACTGGGTCGTTTTGCTTTAGCACTAGGTGTTATCATGTTGGCAACTACGACATATGCACAGGAAATTACCATCACAGGTAATGTCGCAGGGGATGATGGCGAAACCTTGCCCGGAGTGAACATAGTGGAAAAAGGAACGAGTAATGGAACCATCTCAGACTTTGATGGAAATTATCAGTTAGTAGTTAATCAGGGGGCTACACTCATATACTCCTTTGTGGGCTACAAAACAAAAGAAGTAGTAGTAGGAACTCAATCCACGATCAATGTGGTCCTATCTTTGGACATTGCAGAGCTGCAGGAAGTGGTGGTTGTTGGTTACGGAGCTGTTGAGAAAAAAGACATGACTGGTGTGGTGGCCAAAATCGACAATGAAAATTTCAACAAGGGCGCTATAACCAATCCTGCCGAACTTTTGGCGGGAAAGGCAGCAGGTGTCAGTGTCACTCCAACAGGAGGTCCCGGAAACGCTCCTGAAGTACGGATAAGAGGAAGATCTTCCATAAATGCGAACAGTGACCCCTTGTATGTAGTAGATGGTGTTATTCTTGATAATACGGATACTCCACCGGGCCAGAGAAGCCCCTTAAACTTTTTAAACACAGAAGATATTGAAAATATTACCGTATTAAAGGATGCTTCGGCAGCAGCAATCTACGGTTCCAGGGGTGCAAAGGGGGTTATTATAATTACCACCAAGAAAGGTCAGTCTGGTGCACCCAGAATAAGCTACGACGCTTACTACTCAACCAGTCAAATTCAGGAATCTCCAGATATATTAACGGCTGAGGAATTCAGAACGCTGGTGCAGAGTAATTTCCCGAATCAGGCAGAAGAGCTAGGTGATGCCAATACAGATTGGGTGGATGCGGTGACACAAACTGCAACCGGGGTAAAGCATGCCATTTCACTGAGTAGTGGAGACAAGGTAAGCGATGTATATGTTTCACTGATGCATCAGACGTTGAACGGAGTGATGAGAAAAGACCAAATAGAAAGAAATATCTTTTCCATGAATTATAACCGAAGATTCTATGAAGATGCTGTTGAACTAAAGATTGTTACCAAAAACTCATTTCTTAAGAATAGTTTTCCGGAGCAACAGATGGGAGCAGCAACAGACATGAATCCCACACTTCCTATAAGAGACCCTAATAGCATTTATGGTGGCTACTATGAGCAGATTACGCATGGAGGACTAGGTGTGCAAAACCCTGTTGCCAGACAAGATCTAACCACTAATATTGGCCGGTCGTTCAGAAATATCAGTAAAGCTGAGATGATTTTTAAGCCAAAGTTTATCGAGGGACTTACCTGGACGAATAATTTATCTGTAGATGTAACTACTTCCAAGAATCGTTTTTTTCAATCGCTTGATATGGTGGGAGTATACCAAAAAGGGTCCCTTACATTTGATGAGTCTCTCAAAACAAGTGTATTGGTAGAGTCTTATGGAAACTATAAAAAGCAATTTGATGATCATTCAATTGATTTTACTGCGGGATATTCGTTTCAGACTTTCAATTTTGAAAAGACAAACTTCTTTGCAGATACGTTATCAGATGGAAAATATACCAGATTTGATTTAAGCCCTGCGACATTAATTAAGACCGACCTGCCCACATACAATAAAATCGTGCAACGGTCATATTTCGGTCGTGTAAACTATACATTTAAGGACAAATACCTGGCAACACTCAATTTCAGAGCAGATGGAAGTAGTCAGTTTGGTAAAAGTAACAGGTACGGATTTTTCCCCTCTGTCGCTTTGGGCTGGAGAATATATGATGAATCATTTGCTGGATTCCTTAAAGGAGCATTTGACGATATGAAAATCAGAGCTGGTTGGGGTAGACTGGGTAACCAGGAATTTGCGCCATACCTTTATAAAACATTTTATTTCAGCAGTACCAATGATGCCCGATATCAGTTTGGTAATCAATTCTACAACCTTACACGTCCAAGAGCTGTTGATCCCGATATAAAGTGGGAGCAAACAGAGACATACAATATCGGTTTGGATTACACCTTTAAAGGTGGGCGTGTTTACGGATCATTAGAAGTTTACAGGAGAAATACTGATGACCTTTTGTTTGAAACTATTATACCGGCTGGGATTAACCTTGCACCAAGACTACTTACCAATGTAGGATCCATGGTGAATGAAGGAATTGAACTTGAATTGAGCAGTGTAATTATTGACAACTCTAAGCTAAACTGGAAACTTTCTTTCAATGCTGCTCATAACCGGAATGAAATTACAGATCTGGGAGGGACAGACAGAATCGTAGATTTAGGAAGTATTATCTCAGGAGATGTTGGTCAGTTCATTCAGGTCATTCAGGAAGGAGAGTCTATCCTGACATTTAATGTACGGGAACACATTTACGAAAATGGACTACCAATGGCTGATGGAGGATTTGTAACACCAATAGACATGTATGTGGATCAAAATGATGATGGTATAATCAATGAGGATGACCTGGTAGCCAAAAAGAATGCCCTCCCAACAGGTGAATTTGGTCTAACCTCAAACACATCCTATGGAGATTTTAACCTTTCATTCACACTAAGGAGCAAGGTCGGAAACTACGTGTATAATAACGTAGCTTCAAGTAAGGGGTTTTTTAACAGGTTGTCTCCGGCTGGAAGCGGTATAAACAATTTACATAGGTCAGTAATCGAAACCAGGTTTACTAACCACCAATTGTTCTCCGATTATTACCTGGAAAATGCTTCCTTCCTTAAACTGGACAACATTACATTATCATATAATTTCAACAAGCTTTCATTCATGAAAATGAGATTGTATGTAACTGCTCAGAATGTACTGACAATTACAGGTTATTCAGGACTTGATCCGGAGATATCAAATGGAATTGATAACAATCTTTATCCAAGAGCTTTGAATTTGATCGGTGGAATTAATCTGACTTTCTAAACTAGCAAAAGATGAAAAAAATACTAACTATATTATTTGCTTTATGCACGATATCCTTTTCTTGCGAAGACTTGGAAGTAGTACCAAGAACAGGAACTCCCGCCAATTTGACCTTTACCGATGGTCAGGCATTCAAGGAATATCTGGCTAAGCTTTATGCCAGTTTATCGCTTACAGGACAAAACGGACCGGCAGGAGATACGGACCTGAACATCATCGCTGATGAGGGATTTACCAGTTATATCAGAGCCTACTGGAAAGCAAATCAGTTGCCTACCGATGAGACAGTAATTGCATGGACTGATGCAGGTATTCAGGATTTAAATACCCTTACATGGAGTTCTGAGAATCAATTCATAAGGGTGCTTTATTATAGAATTTATTATACTATAGCCCTTTCCAATGACTTTCTTGAGCAGTCTACGGAAGATCGGCTAATCGCGTACGATGTGCCAGAAGAAGATTGGGATGAAATCAATACATTCAGAGCAGAAGCACGCTTCCTTAGAGCACTTTGTTATTGGCATGCCCTGGACTTTTTCAGAGAAGTACCATTGATCACAAGAATTTCTGCACAAAACCCTGAGCAGGAAACTGCTCAAACAATTTTTAACTTCATTGAATCGGAGTTAAACGAAATTGAGAATCGCATGATCGCTCCACAGGAAAATGAGTACGGAAGAGCTGATAGGGCTGCTTTATGGATGCTAAGAGCCAAATTATACCTTAATGCTGAAGTTTATACCGGTACACCACGGTGGTCGGATGCTCTTGCAGATGTTAATAGCATTATCAATGACGGTGGCTATTCTCTAACACCTAATTACAGAGAATTATTTATGGCCGATAATGGGAGCTCAGCAGCCAGAAACGAACTGATCTTTACTCTTCCTGCCGACGGTGTAAATTCACAAAGCTGGGGGAGTACTACATTTTTGGTACATGCTGCGATATCCGCTAATAGTGATGGACCAATGGTAGATAGTGATTATGGCGTAGAAGCCGGCTGGGGTGGAATTAGAGCAACTCCAACATTTGTGAGTGTTTTTGATGACATATCCGGGAATACTGACACAAGAGCTAATTTCTTTACAGCAGGCCAGCAACTCGAGGTAGATACCCTAACACAGTTTAGCAACGGATACGCTGTTCCGAAATACACCAATAAAACTTCCACCGGTGGAGATGGTGCTGACGGAACTCATGTAGATACAGATTATCCAATGTTTAGATTAGCTGATGCTTACCTGATGTATGCAGAATTGGTTTTAAGAGGAGCTGGAGGCGATCAGGCTACTGCACTCAATCTGATTAATGAACTTCGACAGAGAGCTTATGGGGACAATTCGGGTAACATCACTGCAGGAGAATTGACATTAGATTTTATCCTTGACGAGAGATCCAGGGAGTTGCACTGGGAGGCCACCAGAAGAATAGACCTCATTAGGTTTGATGCATTTAACAATGGCATCTGGGCATGGAAAGGTGGTGTTAAAGAAGGACAGGCAACTGCACCGCACCTTCAGTTTTTCCCAATCCCCGCAACCGAACTAACCGCCAATCCAAACATGAAACAAAATAGCGAAAATTATTAGTATTGGGGTAAATACTATATTCAATGCAAAAGGCCGACTCTTGGGAGTTGGCCTTTTTTTGTACCTTAATTACGCTGACCGCCCTGGTGAATATAGAAATATAAATATTGTAAGATTCCGGCAATGTAGTCACTGTGTAGCCACACTGTAGCCACATGGTAGCCACTGTGTAGGCAGAAACGGATCAATTTGCTTTTTCTAATTGTATTATTCCAAGAATTTTAATGGAGTTGTGACTGAAATTTCAATCTGGTTGGGTCATTATTCATTCCACCAGATGACCATCAGGGTGATTGTTATTTCCATTGAGGTAGGACCAATTGGGGTCAGGAATTTTCAGGGCCATCATTCATTCAACTCACACTCATCTTGAAAATATTCTCATCTATACATTTTTTTTGATTCAAAATGTTATCTTGTATTTAGATAAAAGACCTAACTAAGTATGAAAAGAAAATTTTTGACATTTGTATTGGGACTATTTTGTGTTGCTGCATATGCACAGCAGGAACCAATTCAATCAATTCCATTTGAACTGTTTGGAGATCACATTTTTATCAAAGTAAAAGTGGATGGCTCTGAGCCGTTGGATTTCATTTTTGATACCGGTGATGGTTTAACCGTAATTGACACAGATATAGCAGAAAACCTCAACCTCGATAGAAATCACGAGGTAAAAAGAACCAGTGCCTCTGGAAGTGTTACCGGAGCATTGATATTGCACAATGTGCTTGAAATTGGTGACGAGGAGTTAGAAGACATAGAAGTATATAGCCTGTCTTTGAATCACCTGGAAAGACTAATCGGACGAAATGTGGATGGTATCATTGGCTTTGACCTGCTTGATCAGCACATTGTTCAAATCGATTATGACAGAATGGAGTTTGAAATCTATGACCCTGAAACATTCAAATATGAAGGTGATGGCATTGAATTTGACCTTGATCTAACCAACTTCATCCCTCATATTCCATGCAAAGTAAAACTGAATAACGGTGAAGAGCTTAAAGGTGAATATTTTGTCAATACCGGAGCAGGAACTACAGTTGATTTTAACACTCCATTTGTTAATAAGCATGGCATCATTGAAAAAACAGGAGAGCACTACAGCTACCTTACCGGTGGACTTGGTCGTGAAGAAACGGTTCATTATGAAGGTAGAGTGGTAGAATTCAAAATCAAAGATGTGACTTTCAAAAATATGCCGGTAGGGATCAGCCAGGCAAAACATGGTATTCAACACAGCAAGAAGGTGTTTGGTATTATCGGAAATAATGTACTGAGAAGGTTCAATATAATCCTGGACTACAAAAACATGAAAATGTACTGGGAAAAAAACAGCTACATTGACGAGGCTTTCCATGTCAATACCACAGGTTTTGATGTACAAATGAATGAGGACCTTACTAAGGTACTGGTACACAAAATTTACGAGATTGGCGTAGCAAAGGAAATCGGCCTCCAGGTGGACGATGAGATCGTTGAGATAGATGGCAAACCGGTAAGCGAAATGGTACTTCCGGACATCAAGAAACTGATCAACAATGAGGGAGGTAATTTCAAAATGAAAATCAACAGAGGAGGAAAAGAAATGGTAGTGGACGTAGAGCGTCACGACCTGATTTAAACGGCAACTTCAAACCAAGTGAATAAATAGGATGAGCCTGCTTTTGCAGGCTTTTCTACTTTTAGGGAGACAAAGCTTGTCAAACCAATCAAATAAGCTAAATTTATATATAGAGCCAGCCTTTCGTATAAAACTAACGTTCTTGATTCATGAAGTTATTATCAAGTGTAACAACAGTCATTCTACTCATTGTTTCCACCACATTAGCTGAGGCCCAGGGTTGTAGTGATGCTGGATTTTGTACCATGGGGGCCATGAGACCTAGTCAGGTATATACCAAAAAGCTCAATTTCAGGCTGAGGGCACTGGAGATAGATTATTACCACGGACAAACCACTTTAAGCCCGGAAATTAACGCCCTTACGGCGGACTTCACATTCGGTCTGAGCGACAGATCATCTTTTCAGATCAAATTACCTTACATGAGAGTGAAAGGAAACCTTGGAGAGGTCAATGGTCTGGGTGATATTTCATTGAGTTTTACCAGGAACATGTACTCTTCCGAGAATTTTCATATCAATGCAACATTGGGAGCCAAAATACCAACTGGCAAATCAGATGAGGAGTTTTCTTCTGAAAATGGCTCGGGAGATCTGCCCATGTATTATCAAACGACACTGGGAAGTTACGACGCTATTGCCGGGGTATCAATGATCAGTAAAAAATGGATGTTTGCCACTGGAATTCAAATTGCCCTTACCGAGAATGAAAATGACTTCCGATGGGCCGAGTGGCCTGGTTATCCCAGCAGAAGTTACCTGGAAGACAACCACCTGGCCAATAACTTGAAAAGGGGAACAGATGTGATGTTCAGGGTGGAACGCAGTTTCCTGTATTCCAAATTTGATTTCAGACTTGGTATGCTGCCAATCATTAGAATCACGAAAGATGAGATATCGGATATGCAGGCAGGTTCTCCAACATTCGGAGAGAGAATCAAAGTGGAGGGCACTACAGGTCTGGCTCTTTCGGCAATTGGAGGTGCTGCTTACCATTTTAGCACCAAGAATACGCTCAAGCTGACTTACGGCCTAAAACTCGATGATCGGGATGTAAACCCGGATGGCCTTACCAGAGACTGGATACTTTCCATGGCTTACGTGATCAGATTCTAGATGAAATATGCAATTGTTGTCATAGGATGTTTGATTGGGCAATCTCTGCTTGCACAATCTCCATGTGATCAGATTAAGACACATTTAAATAGTGGAAATATTCTGGCTGCCGGTCAGTTGGCAGAAGACAATGAAAACCTTCAATGCTCGCAGATACTCGGCGAATTGTACTTACGCAAAGGTCGCTTTGATCTGGCCAAAGAAGCATTTACCAGCGCTTTGGAAGCAGCATCTTTAAATAGTGAGGAACAGGCAGCAAGTCTCAATGGTTTAGGGATCATAGCTTTTAATAAAGGGGATTACAATCAGGCAAATGAGTTCATCACCAGGGCACTGAACATCCGAAAGAATTTGTACGGAGAAAACCATGAAAAGACAGCAGCCTCGTTCAATGATCTTGGTCTGGCACTCAGTGCAAGCGATCCTGAAAAAGCCCTACAGAGCTACCAGAGAGCGTCAGAAATCTACGCAGAAATATTTGGTAAACAGAGTCAGCGATATGCCCAATCCAAGGTGAACATTGGAATCATCTATCGGGGCATCAATGAATTCAATCAGGCCGAAAGAAATTTCCAGGAAGCGCTCAATATATGGAAAAAACTCTTCCCGGAGGGGCATCCCAATGAGGGTTTTATATACACCAATCTGGGACTGACTTCAAATGCTATTGGAGTCTACTCGCTTGCGGAATCCTACTATAATCAGGCTTTGCAGGTTTATCAAAAGCACTATGGAGACAAGCACCCTGAAGTAGCGACCATTTATAACCTGTTGGGAAATGAAAGGAACAGGGAAGGTGAATTTGAAGAAGCCATTAAATACTATCAAAATGCGCTGATTTCCAATTCCAAGACGTTCAACGAGAAAGATTTCGAGCAAAACCCAGTCATTTCAAGCGCATTCAATGCCACCACTATGCTGACTACCTTACTGTATAAAGCCCAGGCCTATGAAGATTGGCATTACAATGTCACCTTGAAATTCAATGATTTAAAGATGTCCCTGGTGACACTGCAGTCCTGCGATTCACTGGTCGATCAGATCAGGAGATTACAATCTAATGAAGCTGATAAACTGGAATTTGGATCAGTGGCAGCTCAGGTGTACGAGAGTGGTGTAAGGGTCTGCTACCGCATGGGAGAAATTGCTGTGAAGGGCAAGGATGACTACAATCAGCTGGCTTTTTACTTCAATGAAAAAAGCAAGTCAGGTATTTTGTTGGATGCCATTTCTGATGCGTCTGCAAAACACTACGCAGATATCCCTGATCAGCAGTTAACGATGGAAGCCAACATTAAAGAAGAAATAGCTTTCTACGAACGTAAACTAGCGGAAGCACCACCAGATTCTGTTGCTGCCATTTATCGCCAGGAGTTGTTTGAGTGGAGAAATGCTTACGAAGGATTTGTCGAATTGCTGGAACAAAATTATCCTCAGTATTACAACCTTAAATACAATAACAGCATCCCCGATGTTGCGGATATACAGAGTACGCTGGATGACGAATCGGTGCTGTTAAGTTATTTCCTGGATGATAAATTTTCGCGGTTGTATATTTTTCAAATCACGACGGATAAGTACAATATCATCAACCTGCCACAAGATGATGACTTTCAGAAAAACATCAATGGGCTGAGAAATGGCATTTATTACCGGGCGCCAGAAATTTATTTACAGACCGCTCAAAATCTTGGGAAGAAGTTAATACCGAAATTACCTTCGAATATCACCAGGGTTATCATTATACCGGTGGGCAGGCTGGGGGCAATTCCTTTTGAAGCTCTCATAAGGGACAAGTACAAGGCCAAAGAGCTGGTGTTTCAGGATGTGCCTTTTGTAGGGAAGACCTATGCTATAAGTTATGAATATGCGGCAGCCCTTTATTTCCAGGAATCAAAAGTTGGGGATAAAATCAGCAAAGGAAATCTGGCGCTACTGTGTGCTCCAATTGAGTTTTCCAATTTGCCAAGACTGCCAGGAACAGAAAAAGAGATCAACGAACTGAAAGATGTTCTGGCCAGATCTTCAATTAATTCTAATGTCTATACTTTGGCCAATGCCAGTGAATCTACCATAAAATCAAATGATTTAAAGCAATACCGGTATTGCATTTTGCCACGCATGGAATTGTGGATGAGGTACATCCGGAGTTATCCAGGATTTTTCTGGCCGAAGAAGATGGAGAGGAAGACGGCAATTTATTTTCAGGTGAGATCTATAACATAAAGCTATCGGCAGATTTGGTAACCCTGTCTGCCTGTGAAACCGGTTTAGGTAAAATATCCAAGGGAGAGGGGATCATAGGTTTATCACGGGCCCTCATCTATGCCGGAGCAAAGAACATTGTGGTTTCTCTTTGGAAAGTTTCAGATAACTCTACCGCTGAATTAATGATTGATTTTTATGATCGCCTGAATGGAAACAATTTTAGTGAGTCACTGAGGGAAGCAAAAATGGAATTGATGAAAGACCCTAAATATGCAGACCCATATTACTGGGCACCTTTTATATTAATAGGTCAGTAGTTTAGTTAATGGATTTCAATATCAGCTCACATGCCTTGTCTATTTCCACCATTGAAATGGTAAGCGGAGGAGCAATTCTCATTGAATTATCGCAGAATAGAAACCAGTCGGTAAGGACGCCATTGGCAATGGCACGATCGATGATTGGTTTTAGCGTATCATAATCCTCAAATTCTACCGCCATCATCAGGCCTCTGTTTCTTATGGATTTGATGGCCGGATGCTTCAGTTTTTCTTGAAATAATTGAGCCTTCTGTGATACTGAAGAAACCAATTGCTCCTCTTCAATGACTTCCATTGTTGCCAATGCTGCCGCAGCACTTACAGGGTGACCACCAAAAGTAGTAATATGACCAAGTATTGGATTTTCCTTCAGGCAACTAAGTATCTTTTGGGAGCTAATGAATGTACCTATTGGCATTCCCCCACCTAGTCCCTTTGCAGAAAGCAGAATGTCCGGGGTTATACCATAATGCTCAAATGCCCAGAACTTTCCTGTTCTACCAAAGCCACACTGAATTTCGTCTAAGATTAATAGCGCTCCTGTTTGGTCACAAATTGCTCTTAGTTTTTGGAAGTAAGTATCATCGGCCTGTACTACACCAGCTTCACCTTGTATGGTTTCTATGATGACTGCTGCACAGGTTTCATCGATCAATTCAAGATCCGCATCATTTCCATGGTTGATATGAGTTACACCAGGCAAGAGTGGACGAAAGTTTCTTTTGAAGTTTTCATCTCCTGTGACAGACAGTGCACCATGTGATGAACCATGATAAGCATTTTTACAGCTGATAATGTTCGGTCTTCCGGTATACCTCTTGGCTAGTTTAAGAGCGCCTTCCACAGCTTCACTGCCCGAGTTAACAAAATAGACACCATCCAGCGAATCGGGGAGGGTTGACGTTAACTTATGAGCAAGTTTCACTTGTGGCGTCTGAACAAATTCCCCGTATACCATTAGGTGCAGGTATTTATCCAGCTGATCCTGAATGGCCTGAAGTACTTTTGGATGTCTGTGACCGACATTACTTACCCCAATACCAGAGATCAGGTCGATGTATGGTTTTCCATCAAAACCATACATGTAGATCCCTTCAGCTCTTTCTATTTCCAACATCAGCGGTGTACCAGAAGTCTGGGCGATGTGATTTAGAAAAAGCTGACGGTTAGTAAGCATAGATTATGATTTTCTTTGAATTGCTTTTTGTGCTGCTCCCACAATGCTCTCAGTGCTCAGTCCATATTTATCCAGCAGTTGATCAGGAGTACCACTTTCTCCAAAAGAATCATTGACAGCAACAAATTCCTGTGGAGTAGGCAGGTTTTGGCTTAAGACACGTGCGACACTTTCTCCAAGACCACCATGGTATTGATGTTCTTCGGCAGTGACCACACAACCAGTTTTTTTAGCAGAGTCAATGATGGCCTGTGCATCCAGAGGTTTGATGGTGTGCATATTAATGACTTCCGCTGATATTCCTTTTTCTGCAAGGATAGCTTCTGCTTCAATGGCCTTCCACACCATATGTCCTGTAGCAATGATAGAAACATCACTTCCTTCAACCAGCTTATCAGCCTTTCCAATAACGAATTCGGCATTAGGATCAGTAAATATTGGCCATTTTGGACGTCCAAATCTTAAATAGACCGGCCCTTCATGGTCTGCTATGGCCATAGTTGCCAGCTTAGTCTGATTATAGTCACAAGGAACAATCACTGCCATATGAGGCAGCATTTTCATCATCCCAATGTCTTCTAGTATCTGGTGAGTAGCACCATCCTCACCCAGTGTTAACCCGGCGTGTGAGGCACATATTTTTACATTTTTCCCTGAATATGCAATAGATTGCCTGATCTGATCATAAACCCGGCCGGTTGAGAAATTGGCAAAGGTACCAGTGAAAGGAATTTTACCTCCAATGGTCATTCCTGCAGCAAGTCCCATCATGTTTGCCTCAGCAATACCTACCTGAAAAAAGCGCTCAGGAAATTCATTTTTGAAATCTCCCATCTTTAGTGATCCGGTAAGGTCAGCACAAAGCCCAACAATGTTGTCATTCTTTTTAGCCGCTTCTAATAATCCTGCTCCAAACCCTGATCTGGTATCTTTTTTCTCGGTGTAAGTTAGTTTTGTATTCATTGCCATATTCAATTTAGCCGCAATCTAATGATTATTGATTTACATTTATAGTTTGAGTAGAACCTGAGGTTACCGTAAACTCTTTCACTTTGGTGTATTTACTGCCTTTCGCATAATCTGCCCGGTATACCAGTTTATACTTTCCTGGTTGCATAGCAGTCGTCCATTGGGTGGTGGTATAAGGGAAATTGTGCACCCATACCTGTTCCGAGTCAATCCATTGGTAAAGACTACCAAACCCCCGGGCACCAAATACAAAGTTGACTACCCCAGGTTTTTCCAGCGAAATGTTATTGTTTTGGCCAGGTAAAATCTTGTACCCAGTGATGATGGTCTTAGGGAAAGTAAATATTTCCAGGTCATACGTTCCCGCCAGGTACTGATACGTTTCTTTAAACTCTTGTTTGTTGAGTATTTCGGCACCATTAGGTTTCCTTACAACAACAGGTATTTTTCTGCCATACTCAGAATACCCAGGCATGGATAGACTGAGTGTTCCTTGTGGTATCTTAATGGGGATAACATTGTGTTTGCCAGGAATGATAGTTACGTTTTTCAAAGTAACCGGTGGTACAGAGTAAACTGTAAGGTCATAATCCGGGATAGCATCAATTTCAACTGTATCCGGACGCCCCTGCTGATCCCTGTAGTGGACAAAATCATACAATGACTCACCTGTTATCCGATTAGTAAAACTGACGTTCAGGTCCTTCACTATCTTTTGATTACGGTGATCAAGCAATTCAACGCTTACGGTAGTTTTATCCAGCGTCTGCCTGATTGCTTCATCCAGCGATTCTCTGAAGTCATTGACATTGGTCACATCAAAGAATTTTCCAAGACAATCGAAGTTCTTGGAATAGTCTTCACTCAGTCCAAGTCCAATGACAAAAGGCTTGAGAAAAATGTTTTTCTTTTGAAGGGCCAGGGAAACAGCACATGGATCTCCATCACATGATTCCAACCCATCCGTTATGATAATGATGACATTCCTGACCTTATTGCTGGTTGGGAAGTCATTAGCCGCCTGCTCCAGAGAATAGGCAATCGGGGTAGTTCCCTTCGGTTGAATGGTCTTTAATTTTAAGCCTAGATCCTGGTGATTATTGGCCCTGAATCCTATTTCAAGTTTGGTGTCAGTACAAACCTGCAGCCTCTTATCATATTGGTGACCATAAACCCTTAGTGCCAGTTCCAGGTTTTTATTCACTTTGAGGGAGTCCACAAGATCACCCAAAATTTGTTTGGCCACATCGATTTTGAGCCTACCATCATTCCACTGCCCCAACATACTTCCTGACGCATCCAGCAGAAACAGTATCCTGGTTTTTTCAGGTGGTTTTTGCTCATACCGCTGACTCATTGCCAGTGTTGAAAGGAGCAACAGGGAAAAGAGGAATATGGATATCTTATGATTCAATGAACTATGATACTTAATAAACGGAATAACGATAAGGAGACATTAATAGTCTCCCAACGTCTCTTCAAGTTGATCAAGTGCGGATGCAAGTTGCTCGTCGTTTGGAGCAATACCGTGCCACTTGTGCGTACCCGCCATAAAATCAACACCGTGCCCCATTTCTGTTTCCATAAGGATCAATATAGGCTTGTTTTTTCTGGCTTCAGACTTGGCATTTTCTAAAGTATGAATGAGCTGGGCCATATCATTACCGTTGCACTCCATCACATGCCAGCCAAATGATTCCCACTTCGCTTTCAGATTGAGTAATGAATTGATTTCATCAACAGGTCCGTCAATTTGCTGGCCATTGTAGTCAATAGTAGCAATCAGGTTGTCTACTTTATTGTGAGCGGCATACATTGCGGCTTCCCAGATCTGACCTTCCTGTTGCTCACCGTCTCCCATTAACGTGTATACAAAGTGGTCATCTCCGTTTAATTTCTTCGTCTGAGCCGCTCCAATGGCTACAGAAAGCCCCTGACCTAAAGACCCAGATGCCACACGAATGCCTGGCAACCCTTCTTCTGTGGCAGGATGTCCCTGCAAACGGCTATCCAGCTTTCTGAAAGTAGCCAGCTCTTTGAGGTCAAAATAACCGCTTCTTGCCAGTACACTGTACCACACCGGGGAAATGTGTCCATTTGACAGGAAAAACAGGTCTTCACCTTTCCCGTCCATATTGAAGCCTTCATTTCTTTCCATCAAATAGAAGTATAACGCAACAAAATACTCAGTACATCCAAGTGAACCTCCCGGATGACCGGATTGGCAGGCATGTACCATTCTTACGATATCTCTTCTTACTTGAGAAGCAATTTTTTTAAGCTGTTCAATATCAGGCTTTCCCATTGTGTGATCTTGTTAAAATTTGTAATTGTCGCGAATTTATTAAGAATGTTTTGCTATCTGAAAGATTCTCATAAATGTTTCTTTTTTAACCCGATTTATGCATTTTGATTCTCACAGTGGGGGCTATGATGCAATTTGTAAATAAGGGTAAGGCGCTATAAAGCACAAAAGCAGCTACCCATCTGGCTAGCTGCTTTTATGTTAATGTATTGGGCTGACCTATTCAGCGATGATCTGATTCGTATGATCTTTAGTTTTCACTTTCTGTATGATTTCCTGGATCTTGCCATTTTCATCAATCACAAAAGTGGTTCTGAAAGTACCCATGTATTTCCTTCCGTACATCGATTTCTCGCCCCAGGTACCATAAGCTTCATGTACTTTTTTGTCCGTATCAGCCAGCAATGAAAAAGGAAGATTTTGCTTTTCAATGAATTTCTTATGTGATTTAGGGCTGTCGGTACTTACACCCAAAATCTCATAACCCTGTTTCAATAGTTGATCATAATTGTCCCTGAGATTGCAGGCCTGCGCAGTGCAGCCAGGGGTATTGTCTTTCGGATAGAAATAAAGTACAAGCTTCTTTCCTGCAAAGTCAGATAATTTAACGGTGTTTTCATCCTGATCCAATGCCTCAAATGCAGGAGCTGGATCGCCAACTTTTAGATTCATATGAATTAATTTTGTTATTAATAACAGTACCTGATAACAGATACACTATTCAATTTTGTTTTGGAAATATTTTAGGTTTCCGGTGTTGTCTTCTACTTCAAGTATAAACTCACCCTTAAAGGGAATGTTTGGATCATTTTTTTCAGATGTCAGGAGGCCATATTTGGCATCAAGCTTGAGCAGTAACCATTTGCCATTTAGCTCAGCCCTATAGGATTTGACCCCTGAAAGCTCATCATCAATGTGGATGCGTATTTGCTCTTGGGTCATCTTCTTAGGGGTAATAACAGGAGGCACTGAGTCAGTGGCAATAGTATATTCTATCAGGTCTCTGGTCCGAAAACTAATTTCGTTGTTGGGGCTCCATTCCCCGCCTACAAAGCTTAGTCCTTTGTTCCCAACGGCATACACCCTGTCGTAAGTGGTGTTGTTAGATAATCGGGGCTTCAGTGTCACTTGTACGTTTCTTCTTAATGGGTCAATTCCATTTTCAAAAACAAAGTGCTCTCTGGAAGATGAGCTGTCAAATTTATATTGATAGCGCAGATAGAGTGTATCAAACAGCGCGTTACCTGGAAAATACACATTGACTGTATGATTATAAAAACTGGTTTCCTGATTGGGGTAAACGGTCTGAACAAAATTTGGAACGGCCATATGGTCACAAAGGTCCACCGAATCAATCAAACCATTCCTTAAGTCCCAAACAAAGGTAGAATTACCTCGCTGGATATAATCAGGGGTAAGGGTGTACTTGAGGTTGTTGGCATAAAAGTCCAGGGTTCTGGAAGTGTCACGTACAGTGACGACCACCGTATTTTCATGTAACCTCCAGTTGTTTTCCTGTCCGGGTTTTATTTTGGCTGGTTTGTCATTAACAGAAGTTTTAAACCAAGATACATTTCCGCAAGGATCCATCATCTCAATGGATATGGTGTACCTGGTAGAATCTTTGAAATTAAAGTACCCATTATTGGTGGTGCTATAAAAATCCAGGGAATTACCATCATCCACATAGAGTTTGTTGAACCTTTTGCCTCCGGAAGCCTGCACCTGATAATTAGTATGCACCAGAATATCCCTCATTTTTGGATACGGAATTTTTCTTATTTCCTGCTGAAAGATCGGTTGTCCGTTTACTTTTAATACTAAATCAGGAATGCCATAGCGGTTGCGGGTACCATTGGCCTTGTCCCAGGCATAAATCTCGACTCCAATCCTCCCTGATAAATGTACTGGCTCCTGAATGATATAGTTGCCCCCAACATTTTTTACATCAAATTCGAACCTTCCCACCATGCCATTGATTTTTGCCGTTGGGGATTTGGAAACAAAAGCTACCTTATCAAGTACAGGAGAGATATTGTCTTTTAGTTCCTGAAACAGAAACCTCTGCGGGTCCATCACGTGATGGTTTTTGTCCCTGATCTCAAAGTGAAGGTGCGGGCCCCTGCTGGAACCACTGTTACCTGATAGAGCTATAACATCTCCTTTTTTTACCGGGAATTCATGTTTACCTGGATAAAGGTCGACAGTAAAAGATTCATTCTTGTATTGTTGTTCCAACACAAACTTTTGAATGGGTTCGGAAAACTCTTTCAAATGTGCATAGACAGTAGTAGTACCGTTGAGATGTTTGATATACAGCGCATTTCCATAGCCGCCCAAAGTAATTTTGATTCTGCTGACATATCCATCAGCCGCTGCAAACACTTTTAGTCCAGTGATGCCACTTGTTTTTATATCCAGCCCGCCATGGAAGTGAGTTGACCGGAGTTCTCCCATGCTACCTGATATAAAATTGACATCCCCAGGTCTGATTGGGAACATATAGTAACCTGGTGGTACCTCGTATTGGGCAAATGCCAGGTTGATTACCGCAATAAAGATTAAAGTAAGTGTTTTATTTAATTTCAAAATCTAACATTTTCTGCTCTTCAATAAACCCTTCCAGATGATCTCCTATCTTAACCGGACCAACGCCTTCAGGAGTTCCTGTAAAAATAAGATCACCTGTTTTTAACAAGATAAATTTTGACACATAAGAAATGATGTCCGCAAATTTAAACAACATGTGACCCGTATTCCCTGTCTGTGTGGTTTGCCCATTTACCATCAGAGAGAAAGTAATATCATCTTCCTGGAACTGATTGACAGGCAGGAAACCAGATACCGGGGCAGAGCCATTGAAGCCTTTTGCAAGGTCCCATGGAAGCCCCTTCGCTTTTGCTTTGGACTGCAGGTCACGGGCAGTAAAATCTATTCCAAGACCAATTTGATCATAATATTTATGAGCAAACTCAGGTGCTATGTTTTTCCCCTCTCTGCAAATTCGCAAAACCAGTTCCACTTCATGATGGATGTCATTTGAAAATGACGGATAATAGAAAGGCGCATTGTTTTTTAGCAGTGAGGTGTCTGGTTTGCAAAATATTACAGGTTCCTCAGGTACCTCGTTTCCCAACTCTTTGGCATGTGCCACATAGTTTCTGCCAATGCATATTATTTTCATCTACTTGATTGTTATCCGGCCTCAAAACTATTTGTAAAATGATGGAAATAATAAAATATCAGCAAGAATTCGGGGTTTTATGCAGAAAGATTATTTTTTAGAAAACGATACTACCAATTTCATGGTTTAGCATGTATCTTAAGACTGAAAAATTTGTGTAGCAATGAAAAAACAAAGCATCATGAGACGACTATATGCAATAGTTATACTTGGATTATCTGTGTTTCTATATGAGTGTGCCACGGTAGCCGGTACTGGCCGCAAACAGCTCAATCTGGTATCCAATACAGAATTATTCCCGATGAGTTTTGATCAGTACTCTCAGGTAATGAGAGAGAGCAGGATATCAAACAATACTGAGCAGACCCAGTTAGTGAAAAAAGTGGGAGCGAGAATTCAAAAGGCGGTGGAGAAGTATTTTGCAGACAATAATATTGCCAGTCAGTTGGATGGGTACCAATGGGAATACAATTTATTAGAAGAAAATACGGTGAATGCCTGGTGTATGCCAGGTGGGAAGGTAGCTTTTTATACCGGGATTATGCCCATTTGTAAGGATGAAGCCGGTGTAGCCGTTGTGATGGGACACGAAATTGCACATGCAGTGGCCAATCATGGTCGTGAAAGGATGAGTCAGGCCATTGTAGCACAGTATGGATTAGCAACCTTGTCCGGCGCATTAGGTCAAAATGCAACTTTAACAAATAAAATGATTTTACAAGCGTCTGGTATAGGTACGGACCTAGGGTTAAAAGCTTTTTCAAGAAAAAATGAATCAGAAGCGGATGAGTTGGGATTGATTTTTATGGCCATGGCCGGTTATCACCCTTCAGAAGCTCCAAAATTTTGGGAACGTATGGCTAAACAATCTGGTGGTGCACCGCCTGAGTTTCTTTCTACTCACCCATCTCATGAGACTAGAATCAGCGATCTCAAAAAATTGATGCCAAAAGCAATGAAATATTATAATAAGGCAAAATAGGAATATTTACAAAATCTGGGATATTTAGTGGATATTTGCCGGCTCGGCATATTTTTGCACTCAGATTTAATGGAACTTCAAATATATATCACAATTGGCGTCATTTTGGGCGCCATAATTTTGTTCGTTACAGAGCTTGTTACCATCGACCTGGTAGCCATCCTGATCATGGTTACTTTGATGTTGTTTGGTGTGATCACTCCAGAGGAAGGTGTTGCAGGATTTAGTAACTCGGCCACAATTACGGTGGCGTTTATGTTTGTGCTAAGTGCCGCATTGCTAAAAACCGGAGCACTTCAACATCTCACCTATAGTTTAGCTAATACGTTTAAGAAGAATTTTAAGCTGGGAATGGCTTTGATGATTGGCTTGATTGCTTTGATCAGTGCATTTGTCAATAATACTCCGGTAGTTGCAGTATTTATTCCAGTTGTAATCCAGATCGGTTATTCATCCGGGATCAGCCCAACTAAAATGTTGATACCCCTCTCATTTGCTTCAATCTTTGGAGGCTCCTGTACTTTGATTGGTAGTTCCACCAATATTTTGGTACACGGTATTGCACAAAAAGAGGGGCTTGAGGGGTTCGGTATGTTCCAGCTTGCGCCCATGGGATTAGTGTTGGTAACTATTGGGATTTTATATTTGGTGATGATTGGAATCAGACTTTTGCCAAACAGAAAGTCCCAGAACCTCTCCGAGAAATTTGGTACCAGGGATTACCTAATGGAAATTGAATTGACCAGAGAGGACTCCTCAGTAGAAACCATGATTATGCACTCCGATCTTGTAAAGGAGCTAAACATGGATATTATTGAAGTTCGCAGAAAGAAAAACATATTTAACCTCCCTCAAGGTGACTTTGTGCTCAGGGCCGGAGATATTTTAAAAGTCAGATGTGATCGTGAAAACATCAAACAACTAAAGGACCGGGTCAAGCTATTGTCTGGATCGCCTTTAAAAATTGACGGAGATAATTTAAAAGGAAGAAACTCAACATTGGTAGAATTGGTCATTACTTCCGATTCCGAGTTTGAGTCAAAAACGTTGAAGGAAGTTGATTTTAGAAGGAGATACCGATCAGTACCTCTAGCTATCCGACACAGGGAAGAAATTGTTCACAATAACCTTTATGATACAAAAATCAAAGCTGGGGATGTCATTCTGGCGGAGACAAAAAATCACTATCTGGAGGAGCTTAGAAAAATGGATAATAAAAGAAAAAGTCCATTTTTTATTTTATCGGAAGACCTTTTGGTCGATTTTAACAAGAAGAAATTCTCGCTGGTGGCAGGAGTGATTCTCATGATGGTTGTTCTTGCAGCTTTTGATATTATACCAATAATGGTCGGTGCAATATCCGCAGTAGCTGTGCTGGTATTATCTAAGACGCTCACGATGAAGGATGTTTACGAGGCGATCAACTGGAAGGTGATTTTCCTATTGGCAGGGGCGCTTACATTAGGTACCGCCTTAAAAAACACGGAATTGGATGTTTCAATTGCCAATTTATTGATTGATCACCTGGGTGTTTGGGGGCCAATTGCTATTTTATCGGGATTATATATTACTACTTCGTGGTTAACTGAGTTAATGTCTAATAACGCGACAGCTGCATTACTCGCTCCAATTGCCATTCAAACTGCGGAAGTGATGAATCTTAGCCCAATACCATTCCTGATGGCTGTTACATTTGCTGCTTCTGCCAGCTTCATGACGCCAGTGGGTTATCAAACCAATACAATGGTATATAGTGCAGGAAACTACAAGTTTTTTGATTTCGTGAAAGTTGGATTCTTGCTCAATATTTTATTCTGGATAGCAGCAACCTTTTTAATTCCCGTATTCTATCCATTCTAGTGCTACTGTTTTCTGTTCATCAGGTGGATGCTTAATCTCACTAAGTGTACAGGAACTATTAGCATGAGCAGTATCATGAAAAAGATCCAGAAAAAATCTGTAAGGTGAGTAATCACATTGACTCCTCTAAACTTCAACGCCCACAGAAATAATGTAATCACCATTGAGGCCGCCATTGAGGTAGTGTAAAACAGCAAGGCTTTTCCTTGCATAATGTACCGATACAGTACCAGCAACAATATGAATAAAGGTATTCCAAAAAACAGGTATCCTAACAAATCCCGAATGTTGAAAGTGCCCCACAAGTTGGTGGGTTGTCCACTCAATTCATTCACAAATAATATCCCAACAACTGTTAGAAATAAGAGCAGCAGAAATATTATTATTTTTTTACCTGAGTTAATCATCCACTAGAATTAACAATACTATTTATTTGTGCTTATTGGTTTATTTAGTTTTACGAAATACCGTTCCATTTTGATAATGTCAAAATATTGCACATTGATGGAATTAGAAAGAATAGCTTAAGACTCATCCATGCTTGAGACCAAAAAGATCAGAGAATTACCAAAGAAACCTACTAAGGGATTACTGGGTGACTTAAAATCCTATGTTGAAGATCCACTAGGTTTTCTACAGCAAAATGTGATCACCCACGGTGATGTTTTTAGTTTCAGGTTGGCACATCGCAGGCTCCATTTTGTGAATGATCCTTCTTTTATCGAACACCTCCTGCAACGAAATCACAGAAACTACCGCAAGAGCCTGGCGTATCGCAAACTGGAGTTACTGTTAGGAAATGGCTTATTCAATACCGATGGTGACTTCTGGAGAAAGCAAAGAAGATTGGCCCAACCTGCGTTTCACAAAGATAAAATTGACGGTTATGCAGCAATTATCGTGAAACATACGAACCAAATGATTCAACGGCTCCAGGCCACCGGCGAAATCCATTTAAGCCGTGATCTCACACAGGTCACGTTAAAAATTATTGCAGAAGCGCTATTGGGACTTCAGCTTGAAGAACAGGGAAAAGTCATTGAAAGTGAATTACCTGCCGCCCTCAAATTTATGATCAGGAGAATTACTTCATCATTAAATGCCCCTATGTGGATTCCAACAGATCAAAATAAGGCCTTCACAGCAACAAGAAAAAAGCTGGATCAGGTGATCATGAGCTTTATCAATCATAAGAGAGCGAATGGGTTGGGACAGGATCTGCTTTCAGACCTCATGGCGGCTAGGGATGACGAAACAGGAGAAGCCATGTCCGACCAGCAACTCCGGGATGAAATGCTGACTTTTTTTCTTGCAGGTCATGAGACCAGTGCCGTATCACTCTTCTGGTTGATCTGTCTCATCCATCAACATGAAGAGGTGCTCAAGAAGGTACGAACTGAAATAGCAGGAGTTTCAATGTCTCCTTCTCCTGAGGAATTAAATGGACTGCATTATACAGATGCGGTCATAAAGGAATCTATGCGCATGATTTCTCCTATATGGGTAATCAGTAGAGAAGCGATTAATGATGATGAAATTCAGGGCTATAGGGTCAAAAAGGGGGACAGCATTATTTTCAGTCCATACCTTATGCATCACCATGCTTCATGGTGGGAGGAGCCGCACAAATTTGATCCTTCAAGATTTTTGGGTGATCAGATGCCTAAGCACAAGTTCTCTTATTTCCCTTTTGGTGGAGGACCCAGATTATGTATTGGTAACCACTTTGCGTTAATGGAAATTAAAATAATTCTGATCCGCTTACTACAGGAATTTGAATTTCAATTTGGTGGGCAGTCGCTACCGAAGTATGATTGCTCATTGACCTTAAGGCCGGCCAATGAGCGAAGAGTAAAATTGAAATCGATTTAAGCTTTTTCAGAAAATACGATAAGATCCTCCTGGTCTTCCTCTTGCACCTTTTCTTTTTCTCTTGGAAGGTTTAAGACTATGCCATCATCTTCTGTGTCTTCATTTTCACCGAATTGGAAGTAGGAGATGGCATCCATGAGTGACCTTGAATATTCATTTAGTACTGAGGAGCTATTTGCCACTTCATCTGCGACTTTACTGTTTTTTTGTACGGTAAGATTAAGACTCTGAATAGCTTCATTAATCTGTCCTGCTCCAATTGATTGCTCTATGGTAGCTGCAGTGATATTTCTTACCAGTTCGGCATTTCTTTCTATTTCAGGCACCACATTATTGAGTAGTTCTCCAGAGGTTTGTGCTTTATCAAGGCCATGGATGGATACTTCGTCAATTTCTGTCGCGGCTACCTGGCTTCTTTCAGCAAGTTTTCTGATTTCCGCCGCAACCACTGCAAAACCTCTTCCATGTTCACCAGCTCTGGCAGCTTCTACCGCTGCATTCAGGGCCAAAAGATTGGTTTGTCTAGCAATTTCACCGATAATAGAAATCTTATTGGTGATGGTCTTCATGGACTCTACCGTTTCTGACACCACCATATTGCCCTCATTAATGCTGTCCACAGCTTTTACTGCGATTTGTTCAGTTTCTTTGGAGTTTTTATTGTTCATTTCAATGTTGGCAGACATTTGTTCCATACTTGCCGAGACCTCCTCAGCAGATGTTGCCTGATCATTGGCACCTCCGGAGAGATTTTGTGAAACCATATTAAGGTCCTCACTCTTTTCTGTTACCAAAGCAGCAGTTTTAGAAACCTGGGATAGTGTGACTTTGAGCTTCTCAATCATGTCTTTGATGTTTCTCAAAGCATAAGAGAATTCGTCCTTGCCATTGCTTGTCTCAAAGGTAAAGTTCAATTTACCGTTGGCTACATTGTCAATGGCCTGATTGACAAGATTCATTTTTGATTTCATGTCACGAGCAACGAAGGTCACGATGGAATAACTTACAATGATCACCGCAATTGATCCATAGATGGCCAGATTTTTCGAGAAAAGCACAGTGGCTTTCACTGATTCAGTTTCCACCTTGACATAATTTTTTTCTGCCCTTTTAAAATCCTCAATGGTGGTTTTGATCTGAGCTTCGTACTTTCTTTCCAGTTGAATTGACTCAATTTCTATCAGTCGATCATTGAAGGCCTGGTTTTCCAATGATTGCCTGGCAGTGATCAACGGCCTGGCTACTTCATTCTGCCATTGGTTCTGCAGGCTTTTTACCTTTTCAAGTCTACTGACCTGGTCTGGTTTGTTTTGTACAAACGAAATTGTTGAATCCAGTTGGGTTTTTAATATTGCATGGTTGTTTTCCATGCTTTTCAAATGAACATTATTCCCTGTCAGTAAGTAATTGCTCAAATCTGATTTACCTTGTGAAAACAGGTTGGCAATTTCTGCACCACTGTTAATGGAATACTGAGACCGCTCCACCAACTCTGCAGTTTCGCTTTGGGAGTTTATACTTCTGAACAGGAAAGTAATGAAAATGAGCATGGTGACTACTACCGCGGTAGTTCCTCCAAATAGTTGCGAGTTGATGTTCATTGCCGACAAAGTTTAGGTCTACTTTCACCTTTTGGTTCTGTAAACATGATTGCGTAATTATTTAAGTAATAAATAGTTTGACTAAATATAAGCAATTAAGATGAAAGCTACCATCAGTCACTTCCGAATGGGAAATATTTGGGTTGACCAACCGATTTTACCGATTCATCCTTGTCGATTATTAGTTGTCGCTCATTTTAGTTATATTAAGAGTTAAATTCATTGTACCTAACGGTCAACTGGTCGGAGTTTGGCTTTGTGGTACTTCAAATGATCGGCAATCAATTACTAATTAAACTATATTACGATGAATAGAACAAGCGTTAAAGCACCACCATCGCAGATCAAAGCCATGATGGCTCAAATGGTATTCACCAGGAGTATTAGTGTAGCTGCGGAACTAGGTATCGCGGACCATGTGTCTCAGGGGGCTGAATCAATCGAGATCCTTAGTAAGAAATTAAAAGTAGACAGGGAAGCTCTGGCACGACTTATCAGAGTACTGGCTGCTCAGGGTATCTTCAGATATGATAATGGTATCGTAGGAAATACCGAAATCTCTGATTACCTGAGAAGTGATGTGCCCGGATCACAACGAAACTTTGCCCGAATGATGGGTAGTCAATGGATGTGGAAGGTATTTAATAACCTTGAGCACTCAGTGACCACCGGAGGTTCGGCATTTGGCGAAGCATTCCTGGGCTCGGATAATTTGTTTGTGTACTTTCAACAGGTCAATCCGGAAGCGGGGAAAGTCTTTAGCCAGGCTATGTCGGGATTTTCTTATGCCTTTGATGCACCGCTGGTCAATTCTTATGATTTTTCGGAATTTAAAAGTGTAACTGACCTTGGAGGCGCTGAGGGGCGCTTGCTTAAAATGATCAAAGATGAGTATCCGGAAATCAAAGCCACGCTCTTTGAGTTACCGCACGCCATTGCGCAGGCCAAAAAATCTGATACTAAACAACAATTAGAATTTGTAACAGGCAATTTTCAGGAATCCATTAACCCACCTAGTGATTGCTTTATTATCAAATATTGTCTCCATAACTGGAATGATGCAGATTCTTTGCAGATACTGAAAAACATCAGGGCAGCAATGAGAGATGATAGCAAATTGCTCATAATGGACATGCTAATCAACGAAGAAGAACCTCAGGTTTTTGAAAAATCCCTGGATATCGTCATGCTATTGTTATTGGGAGCAAAAGAAAGAACACGGGATGAGTTTGAGTCGCTTCTTGATGAAGCCGGCCTTAAGTTGAACCGGGTGATCGATACACCATGTCCTTTAAGTATTCTGGAAGTTACGAAAGCATAATCTTTCACAGGGCCTGAAAAATGGCCCTGATTTATCTGAAGTATCTCAATCCAATAGAAATATTAATCCGACTGATATCCTCCTTTTCCTCTATAACAAAAACCTCGGTATCAGACTTAATCTCATATTTTGGCAGTGCTCCAAACGTCCCGGACACTTCAAATCCCATGGTGAAGTTATCAGAGATCACAAAATCAAGTCCGCCAGAAAGATGAACGCCAAAAGTTGATCCCTTAGCAACGTATGGATACACTCTTTTTAATTCATCCTTGTAATTTATGAAGCCTGCTCCCCCACCAATGAATGCTGTAAAGTTTGGAATTTTAGTGTCTATGTTGTAGCTGAATTGTGGACCTAGAAAATCTATTTTTATTTTGTCTGACAAAACACCTACTATAGTATCATTTTCACTTCGAAATTCCACATTTGGCTCATATCCACTGGTGAGGTATCGATCCCATACGATACCAAACCCAAGATTGCTTTGATGATAGATGGCCGATTCAACCTTGAAATGCCAACCAGAATTTACGCTACGGACATAATTCTTGAAGAAATTTGTTGCATTATCATCAGCTCCCTGAAACACAATGCTGGCACCACCGGAAATCGCAAGTCGGAATCTTGTATCATTAGGATCAAAGAAATAGTTATTGATCCTGTTTTCAGAATAAAAGATATACTGGAAAGTTTTTACCTGCTCCTTGGCTATGGAGTGCCTTTGTTTCTTGGGTTGAAAGGAGATGAAGTGTATAAACTCCTCATCTACTCTAATGATTTCTACATTCAAGGAGTCATTGTCCTGTGTCACTATTAAATCCTGGCCCATCAAAGAAAAGATGCTAGAACAAAAGATGGATAGTAAAAATAGTTTTTTACGATTCATGATAAATTTGTCTTGTTCCATATCTCTGTAGACACCATTTGTAGGTCAAAAGTTTAATACTGGGTAAAGTTAGTTAAAGTTTCAAACCATTTTCACTGTTGAGATTCAGATAAACCTTATCACCAACATGATATTGATTGAGAAAATCCAATGATTTTATAGTTTGACCTTGCCAGGAAATAATTAATAACTGATGACTTCCAAAGTACATTACATCACTTACCACCCCTTCCAGTTGGCCTTTCTCTGTCACTACAACATCTTCCAGTCGATAATAAAGACCGTTAATTTTGTTGAGCTCACCAAATAACTGTGCTACTGAAAGCTTAACCGGACTTTTGTATATTAAGTGTGGAGGATCGAGTTGAGATACCTTACCTTCTTCCAGAACCAGGATATTGTCCGCAAACGACAAGGCGTCTCTTGCATCATGTGAAACAAATATCACTGATGTCCGGGTATGTTTTACTATTCTTTTGATCTCCTGAAACAGAATGCCTTTTGTAATTGAGTCCAGATTGCTGAATGGTTCATCCATTAATAGAATTTTGGGCTCATTCGCCAGTGCCCGGGCAAGTGCAAGCCGCTGTTTTTGGCCTCCCGACAGATGCTCCGGAAAAGCAGTTGACACTTCCTGCAAACCACACAAGTCTATAAGCTCCGAAACTCGTTGGTCCCTGTATTCCTGCGTATATGACAGCAGCATATAATGGATGTTCTCCGCTACTGTCATTTTGTTTTTTAAATTAAAATCCTGAAAAACAAGCTTTACTTCTTCATGGCCGGGAACCAGCTGATCCTTGGGCCCTGAAAGCGACTTACCTTCCAGCAATATCTCACCTTTGGTTGGTTGTATAAGTCCTGCCAGGCATTTGAGTAGGGTTGTTTTTCCAGACCCACTCTTCCCAAAGATGACCAATACTTCGCCTGGGCTCAGATCGAAAGAGATGTCATCAATAACAGGTGGCTTTGCTGCTGAATATTTGGCGCTAAGGTGATTAACTTCTAGTAGTTTCAAATTTTAGTCGGAGTAGGTTACCCTGTAGATTGCCCCAAATTTATCATCAGAAATTAACATTGACCCATCTTTCAGGATTAAAATATCCACTGGTCTTCCCCATGCTTCTTCTCCTTCAAGCCATCCTTCAATAAACGGTTCGTAGGAGACACCCCGACCATTTTCTTCCCTCACCATGGCTATTTTATAACCAATTTTTGATGACCTGTTCCAGGAGCCGTGTTCAGCAATGAGAATGACATTTTCATACTGCTGGGGAAACATATTGCCGGTGTAAAACTTTAATCCCAAAGGCGCAACATGAGGTCCCAGGTTTTGTGCGGGAGAAATAAATTCGCTGCAGGGTCTTAGGTCTCCGTACTCCGGGTCTGCTATGTCACCTCCATGGCAATATGGGTACCCAAAGTGCTGCCCTCCGGTGGTCGCAACATTCAGCTCACAAGGTGGGCTATTGTCTCCAAGGTGATCTCTGCCATTGTCGGTAAACCACAATTGCCCGGTTTCAGGATGCCATGTGAAGCCGACCGTATTTCGAACGCCATGTGCGTAAATTTCCCTGTTACTACCATCCGGATTCATGCGGGTAATCGAGGCGAAGATTTCATCCTCACTCTCACAGATGTTGCAAGGAGCACCTACTGGAACATATAACTTATCGTCAGGACCAAAAGCAATGTATTTCCATCCATGATGTGTCTCTGTGGGGTAATCCTCGTAGATCAATACAGGAGGCCCTGGGTTAGAAAGGTTTGCTTCAATGTTGTCATAGCGCCATAACCGGCTGACTTCAGCTACATACAACGCCTTGTCCCTGTAGGCTACACCATTGGGCATTACCAGATCTTCTGCAATTACAAATTGCTCGTCTACCTTATTATCGCCGTTATTATCTCGTAGTGCATAAACTTTTCCCAGGCCTCTGGTCCCGACAAATAGCGTACCATCTGGAGACATAACCATTGACCTGGCACCTTGAACATTCTTAGCATAGAAAGCAATCTGAAAACCATCCGGAAGCCTTAGTTTATCCAGAGGCCCACGATCCATTTCGTTTTGGTCGGAGGTGCTATTATCCGTGTTTGATGGTTGTTCTGCCTTACCACATCCGTGAAGCAAGAAAAAGAATGCAAGGTTTAGCAAAAGACCCATGATTTTCATAAAAATTAAATTGATTTGGCTTATTTCAATAAAGATACAAAATATCAATCGCTGATGTTTTTTAATTCCATTAGAGTTGCCATCTAATTCATTTATATTTGCGGCCATGTTATCCATCAATAATTTAAGTTACTTTTTAGGAGACCGGGCATTGTACCAAAATGCTTCTCTACACATTAAGCCAAAGGACAAGATTGGGTTAATAGGCCTCAACGGAACGGGAAAATCCACTTTACTTCGTTTAATCGTTGGGGAATACCAGCCGGATGAGGGAGATATCCAAAAAAGTAATGACTGCTCTATCGGTTTTCTCAATCAGGACCTGCTCTCATACCAGACTGATGATAGTATTCTTTCTGTGGCCATGTCGGCATTTGCTGATGCACTTCATGTTCAGCACCAAATAGACAAGGTGCTTAAGAAGATGGAAACCAACTATGAAGACAAGCTGGTGGATCAATTAACAAAACTTCAGGAGCGTTTTGAAGCTTTGGAAGGATATACACTACAGTCCCGGGCTGAGGAGATTCTGGAAGGAATTGGGTTCAGTACGCAGGATCTGCAAAGGCCTTTGCGTGAGTTTAGTGGAGGATGGCGAATGAGGGTGATGCTCGCAAAACTACTGTTGGAACAACCTTCTTTGCTCATGCTTGATGAGCCTACCAACCACCTGGACCTTCCGTCTATTCAGTGGATCGAAAATTATTTAAAAACCTACGAAGGAGCGGTTATAGTCGTGTCCCACGATAGGGAGTTTCTGAATAACACCATCACCAAAACTGTTGAGGTTTCAGGAGGACAACTCACCATGTATAATGGCAACTACCAGTTTTACCTGGAAGAGAAGGAGCTCAGAAATGAATTGCAACGCAATGCCTACGACAATCAACAACAGAAGATAAAACAGACCGAGCAATTCATTCAGCGATTCAAAGCCAAAGCCACTAAGGCTCGTCAGGTGCAGTCCAGAATTAAGGCCCTGGAACGCATGGATATGGTGGATGAGGTGATAGAAGAAAATGCAACCGTCAATTTTAAGTTCAACTTTCAACAGAAGTCAGGGCGGCATGTGGTGATGCTGGAAAATATTGGTAAATCTTATGGAGATCTTGAAATTCTGAGGAATTCTTATGGCAATATCGAGAGAGGGGATAAAGTTGCATTGATAGGTGCCAATGGAAAGGGTAAATCGACACTTTTGAGGATCATTGCTGGAACAGAGCCAGTTTCAGGAGAGCGAAAGATTGGTCACAATGTAAATTTTGGTTTCTATGCACAGCATCAGCTGGAAGCATTAAATACTGAAAATGAAATCCTGGATGAACTGAAACAACTGGGTACAGGAAAAGGGGAGCAGGAGCTGCGAGGCGTTCTGGGATGCTTCTTGTTTCGGGATGAAGAGGTGTTCAAAAAGATAAAAGTCCTTAGTGGAGGCGAAAAATCACGTGTGGCATTGGCCAAGACACTGATCTCAGAAGCAAATTTCTTACTGCTTGATGAGCCCACTAACCACCTGGATATGCAATCGGTCAATATTTTGATTCAGGCATTGCAGCAGTATGAAGGCACCTTCGTAGTGGTTTCTCACGATCGTCACTTTGTTTCACAAATTGCCAACAAGATCTGGTACATAGAGGATCAGGAGTTGAAGGAGTACCCGGGAACTTATGAGGAGTATGCCTGGTGGAAATCGAAGCAGGAAGCGCAGGGAAGCAAACAGGAAGAGGCTACTCCGAAAGAGAAGAAAAAAGAGCATAAGAAACCCAGGACCGACAATTCTGCAGAGAAAGAAACCCGTCGGTTGAAAAAAGAAATAGAAGAAATAGAGTTGAGTATTACCACGTTGGAGGCTGAAATCGCTAATATTGAACAGAAACTTTCAGACCCCACCGTTTATGAGGATGCTCAAAAGGCAGCAGATCTCACCAAATCGCATGAGGAGAACCGTTCACAATTAAAGGGCCTCAATGAAAAATGGGAAATGCTGGTAGAGAAATTAGAAGAATAATCAAATAGACTATGAGAAAAATAACCCTGATGATATTGTTCACGATCTTTTGCCAGCAACTCTGGTCGCAGAAGATTGTTAAAAAAATTAATCAACAAGTACAAAAACAGGCGATCGAGTCTCACCTGAGATTTCTTGCTTCTGATGAAATGAGAGGAAGAGATACCGGTTCCCCTGAACTTGATATCGCGGCATTATACATCGCAGAGCAGTTCAGAGCATACGGTGTACAGACTGCACCTGGCACTGATTCCTATTTTCAGACAGTGGAGTTAATAAAAAGTGAAGTGGCTCAATCCGCAACAATTGATATTGGCGGGAAGCAGTTCGCTAACAAAACTGACTTTTTATTTCTGGACGGTGCTGATACAACAATAGTAGCTGATGTTATTTTTCTGAATTATGGTCTTGAAGAAGATTTTCAGGGAAAAGATGTAGCCGGAAAAATAGTTGTGGTAAAACCCGGTACACCAGACAAGCAAAGCCCAAGGCAATACTTTTCAATTTCAAGAGAAAAGAAAGAGCGTGCAAAAAAATATGGAGCGGCATGCATGATTGAATTGTACAGATCCGCAGAAATACCATGGCCATTCCTGGTCAACTATTTGTCACAGCCAAGATTTAACCTTGACGAAGGTAAGCAGCCTTTTCCGTTTGCCTGGATGATGGATGGAAGTGGAGAGATCGAAAATATGGTGGTGGATTATGACAGCACCATGTCCATCTCCATTGTAGGTATGAATCAGGAAGTTGTGCTTTCTAAAAATGTACTCGGCTATCTGGAAGGATCCGACGATGAGAAGAAAAAGGATGTACTGATCCTTACCGCACATTATGACCATGTGGGAGTAACTTACCAGGGACCAGGCCAGGATTCAATATTTAATGGCGCAAGGGATAATGCCATTGGTACCACTACTTTGTTGGAAACGGCTAAGTTTTTCGTGAAAAATCGCCCCGCGTATTCTGTTGCATTTTTAGCGTGTACTGCAGAGGAAAAGGGATTGCTGGGTAGTGAATGGTACGCCAAGAACCCAATTATCCCACTGGAAAACACCTACTTCAACTTCAACACCGATGGAGCGGGATACAACGACAAAGAGATTGTAACGGTGGTTGGGTTAGACAGAACTGACGTAACTGATAACCTTCATAAAGCAGCTGAAACATTCGGATTGAAAGCAAAGAACGATCCGGTACCAGAGCAAAACCTTTATGACCGTTCAGATAATGTGAATTTTGCAGCAAAGGGAGTTCCTGCGATAGCCTTTTCACCAGGAGTAAAAGCATTTGATGAAGAACTGTTAAAATATTACCACCAGCCCGCAGACGAAGTGGAATCTCTGGATATGGATTACCTGCTAAATTATTCAAAAGCATTTATCTACTCAGCTTATTTAATCGCCAATATGAAAGAAAAGCCATTTTGGACGGCTGGGGATAAGTATGAAGAAGCTGGAAAGAAACTTTACAACAAGTAAATGAATTGAAAACTTTTGGTTTAATAATAAAATTTACAATGATGAGAACCTGGTTTATTTTATTATTCGCAATTGCTTTTTCTTGTCAAAACGGACCATCCACTCCAACAGCGGTCACCAGTGATTTACCATCGGATGCAATCATTGAAGACTATGGAGATGGCTCGGGATTGTCAAAGGCTACCGTAAAAAGTGGTGACATTACCACCGCAGAAGGAGATCTGTTAAATGGTCTGAAGCATGGAACCTGGGTAGAATACAGTAATGACGGCTTGATCACTTCTTTGACCAATTACAGAAATGGATTAAAGCATGGAATTGCACTCACTTTTTCCAATCGTTCTGAAGTTGAGACAAAAGCCAACTATTATAATGATCAGTTGGAAGGAGAATATGTGGTGTACAACAGGAGAAAAATCAAAAGTATTACAACCTATGCCGGAGGCAAAATGCATGGACCCAAGAAGTCTTTCTATGACAATGGAACGCTTCAGGAAGACAGCAACTACAAAGATGGCATCATGCATGGTGAGGCCAAATACTACAACAATCAGGGAGAGTTGCTTTTTGAGTATGTGTACGATGAGGGCCAGCTGGTAGAGCAGGAATAATATCACAACAAAGGCACCTGGCTTACCGCTAGGTGCCTGAATTTCACCATCCATAAAAACCAATTGTCATTGTGTAAGTGTTTTGCGGTTCTTGATTTTTCTAAGGATGAACCAAACACTAAATACAATGAGAAAGGCACTCCTGTTTCTAGCAATTATTACATTTCCAATCATCAGCTTATGTCAGACCCTTTCGGAGCTCAGACCTTATGATGCATCAGATCAAAACCCTTTTGGTCTTCCCAACCCTTCGTCACCTGAAGAGATTAAGGATTTTGAACCAATGTTAGGCTTATGCAATTGCAAGTCGATCAATAGAAATCCGGATGGAACATGGCAGGATACGGTACAAATGCTGTGGAAGTTCCAGTATATACTGAATGGAACTGCTGTGCAAGATGAATCATGGAAATCTGATGGTAGTTATTCGAGCAGTGTCAGGCAATTTCACCCTGATAGCGCCTTGTGGTACGTTACCTACTT
This sequence comes from Cyclobacteriaceae bacterium, assembly GCA_965243755.1. Classification (GTDB taxonomy): domain Bacteria; phylum Bacteroidota; class Bacteroidia; order Cytophagales; family Cyclobacteriaceae; genus JANSWY01. The sequence continues at coordinate 958,114 of CBDEVW010000003.1, read as the reverse complement.
TAGTTCTAAATCGATAGCACCAAAACCACCTACCTGGGCTGGTAAAAAGATCGGGGATGAAATTGTATTGGACCTGGCACAGAAGGCACCAAACGGAATGGAAGGGGTATCCCGGTTAACTTTCTATGACATCACCAAAAATGGCTACAACTGGAAAGGCGAATGGGTTTCTGCAGATGGAAGCATCATATATCCGTTTTGGCGTATCTACTGTACACGACCAAATACGCCATGAAGCTACATTATTGCCTGTTGATTTATTTGCTGTTGCCATTATTGGCGAAACCTCAGGTTCACCCGATAGATGCTTCCAAAGCTCGCCAATTTGATTTTTGGGTGGGGCAGTGGGATGTGAATTTAAGGATCAGGCAGCAGGATAATACCTGGGAAGATAAGGTCAGGTCTGAGGCAAGAATTTATAAGATACTTCAAGGTAAAGGGATTTTGGAATTGTGGTCTCAAAATGAAGGTGGAATCATTGGGTACAGTTTCAGGTATTACCGGGAAGAGACGGATGAATGGGAATTATGGCTCAATTGGCCAGGAAACAACCGATGCGGAACCACCAGTCTATCAGGAGCTTTTCGTCATGGTAGAGGTGATTTCTACAGTTATCGACCCATGTCCGATTCCACCGAAAGGATTACCAGGTACGGTACAGCTTCAATGACATTACCACGCAATCTCTCCGCTGGGATGATGCCTATTCAACAGATGGCGGTAAAACCTGGATAAACAACTGGATCATGGAGTTTTCCAGGAGGACCCAGACAGCACCAGATCTGAAGATAGAGGAAATGCTGACCAATTTTGAAGGCAATAGGTGCTCTTTGGATGAATTTGGCCTATTTAAGGAAGTAATTGGAAGTTACGTCGGTGATGATTCAATGCAGGTATATCCGATATTAGACGGATGTGCTGTCATGGGACTGATAGCAGATCGGGCCTTTTTTACACTTACATATAATACCTACATCAAAAGCTATGAATTATGTTATTTTGATGCCGATCAAAACAGGCTCATTGCTTACTATGGTAGCCTGGGAAATGATATGCTAAAGCTCAGTTCTGTTGATGGAAAATCAGCAAATTTGGATATTGCAAATGGCATGGCCTTTGATCTCCAACATGACCGTAAATTAATTCGGATGAACTTTAAAAAACGTTGAGTTATTCAGAAAAACCTGTGTATTCCTGTATGTACTCCGGGCATTTTGGTTCACCATGATAGAAAGTTTTATCTACATTCATGTTGCGGGACCAACGATGTATCCAGCTTATCCCCCAGGGTTTTGCTATATGATCATTGAGTTGGTAGGCAGCATCTGTCAAGGCATTCTCCAAAGAGATAAATTCGTAGTTGTCGTTTATAAGGGCAAACAACAGTTCATCCAAATAATCCGCATTGATATTATTGGCATGTAATAAAAGGACATGTTTCAAAGGTCTTTTAAGCAATTCTTTTCCCTTTACAACATACCAGTTGCTTTTCTCCATCATGTATGTAACATAATCCGCACCAATTTTTTGTGCCAGCACAGAATCATTGTCCGATAGGGCCATGTCATAGGCCCGGGCAAAAATCCATTCGCCATTATCGATGGTGACAGGAGCTTCCTGGTAGCCATGCCTGGCCAAGAATTTTTCCAGGGCAATTTCTTTTTCCTCAGTATCACCGGCATGCAAATATGGATGTCTGTAATACCGAAAGGGCAGATCATAAGACTTGCTCAGTGGTTTGGATATCAGTGCTCCTTTCAAAAGGTCTGCAAAATAGGTGGAGGTATCATTTCTGTCATAATTTAAATGGGAATAACCGTGATTACCTAATTCAAATCCATTGGACAACCAGGACTTTAATGCGTCTAAGCGATGTTCCTGCAAAACACTGTCGTCATATAATTTACCTTCATTTACAAATCCTACAGCCGGACAATCAAATGATCTAAGATGAGCGATCAACTGATCCATTACATATTTTTGGTTGGCCTTTGAATTGTTCATTGACACCAGAGGCAGGTCATCTATGGTAATGGCAATCTGATGTTGTCCAAATACAGGTAGTGCGATGACTAGTATTACAAATGAGCAAATTGATTTTATCATGACTGAGTAATAATTGATTCAAGAATGTTGCCAACGAAATACGCTAAAACTGCTGCTGATCCTCCCAATAGAAGCGTTTCAATTGTGCTTTTAAGTTTATTGGCCTGGGTGACAAACCCTTTGAGCATTCCAATTGACAAAAATGCAGTGCCTGTGAGAAATGCACTAATGGTAAAATGAGGCAAATCAATCGGGCTGATAAAATCCCATACATAAACAGTAAGCGGAATGAACCCCAGCAGCAAAAAGGAAATAAACGTTACCAGCCCCATTTTAATCGGAGATTTGGATTGCTCCTGCATTTCTAATTCATTCTTCATCATGGTATCAACCCATCTGTCTTTGTCTGCTGTAATCACCTCTACCACCTGCTCCAGTAATTCCCCCTCAAATCCTTTATCTCTATAAATCTCCCGGATTTCTTCTCTTTCAGCCTCTGGAATATGCTCTACTTCCCAGTATTCTATTTTCTTGTGTTTCTCGTAGTTCTGTTTTTCCGATTTGGTCGACAGATAACTTCCCACAGACATGGCAAAGCCATCAGCAATCAGATTGGCAAACCCAAGAATGATAACCACTGAGCTTTCGAGATTTGCACCAGCAGCGCCTGCCACAACGGCAAATGTAGTCACACTGCCATCTATCCCACCATAAACAAACTCTCCCAGGTAATCCTGAAACTTAGCCATTGGCCCATTACTATTGTGCAATGGGTGCTCGTGGGAAGTCTTTTGTTGGTTCATTGAGCGTTATCTTAGTTAAGACGCTAAAATTAACCCACTTCTTCATCAAATACCTCCTAACTATTCAATGGTCCTGATAATTCGGTTCCATCTGATCCTGTTGAAGATAGAATACCAGGGGCCATCCTCGACAGAAAACCATGTAAACAAAGCCTTACCCATCACATGGTCCATCGGGACGAAACCCCAGTACCTCGAATCTTCCGAATTATGACGGTTGTCCCCCATCATGAAATAATAATTTTGCCTGAATGTATAAGTATCTGCTACTTTACCTTCTATCCAAACCTGCCCGTTTTCAATCCTGACATTTTCATTGTGCTCATAATGAAGGATGACATTACCATATAGATCAATATTTTCCTTGTTTAGAGAAATTTGATCTCCTGCCTTTGGTATATAAAGCGGACCAAAGTTGTCAACCGTCCAGTTGAATTCACCGGATTTTGGAAAAACGGATGAAGAGTAATTACCAGGCTGTTCATAGGTGATTTTGGTGCCTTGTACTATAAAAGGTAGTTTGGAGAATTCCTCAAACGTTGCAGAATCAGTATGGATCTGATACGTATTGGAACCATTGTATAGAAAGAAGTCATTGATGCCATATTCCTTAAACTTTCTTTCCCGAATGCCATTTTCGGCTGTCACAAGGTAACTGGATTGCTTTTTTCCTACGGAGGGCAGTGGTTTGCGATTCACATAAACGTTACCTTTAACAATTTGTACTGAATCTCCTGCAAGCGCTATGCAGCGTTTGATATAGTAAGTGCGCATATCAATTGGGCGGTCCAGTTCTCCGGGGTAGTTGAACACCACCGGATCATTGCGGTTGATCTTGCCAATTCCGGGAAGCCTGTAAAAAGGAATTTGGACCCAGTCAAGATAGGAAGGGATTTCAGTACCCCAAAGGGTCTGATGAGTTAACGGTACCTGCAATAATGTGCTGGCGTTTCTGCTTCCATAGTGAAATTTACTCACAAACAGGTAGTCCCCTACCAGCAATGAACCCTCCATTGATGGGGTGGGGATTCTGTATGGTTCCATGAATATCCATCGAATGAGCGTTGCAACGACCACAGCGAAGACAATAGCATCCAGCCACTCTTTAAGAGCGCTCTTTTTATTTTGAGTTTTTGACATTACGTTTGGGAGAACGGGGACCTGCATCAGGCCCCCAGTTTGATATTATTTAGATGTGCGCATGTAAAGCGCTGGGTTCACTTTTTCCCCATTTTTCAATATTTCATAGTGCAGATGCGGTGCGGTGGATTTACCTGTATTTCCTACCAGGCCAATTACCTCACCTTTTTTCACGATTTCACCTTCTTTAACCCGGAATTCGGACAGGTGACAAAAAACAGTTTGATATTCATCACCATGAGCAATAATGATTCTTTTTCCCCATGTTTTAGGGTTTTCTTCTACTGAGATCACCTTTCCATTTCCGGTGGCAACTACCGGCGTTCCCAACTTTGCTTTAATGTCAATCCCTGAATGAATTTTATAAGTATTGCTGAATGGATCTTTCCGTTTACCAAAATTTGATGAAACCTCAGCCTCTCCATCAATTGGATGTCCTTCCGGTTTGTTCTGAGCGTCAGCACCCGCTACCATTAGCAACATAAAAACAGCTGCCACTGCGGTAACACTCTTCATCTTTCTTTTGATCTCGTACATGCGGTGAACACGTTTGGTTTGCTTTTGAGTTTTTAGAATTTCCTTTTCGTTGTAGGTATTCAATACGTGTTGCATCGCTTCTTCAAAACTGCTGTTGTCGTTCATTCTGACTTCTACAAGACAGCACCAATGATCAAGGATCTCATCTTTCAGTACATGAAGATTAAGTCCTAAATTGTATAGTTCATGTTTCAGGATCTCTACTTCCTGAGGAGATAGGGATTTCATTCTGTTGCTAGTTTTGAGTTGAATAAAAATTTCATAGCCAGGACAAACTCAGCAAATTCATTGATCTTTTCTTTCGCCTCTTCCTGACCCGATTCTGTTAACAAATAATACTTTCTGGTCCTGCCATTGAATTCCTGCTTCTCGGTATATACATATCCCTGCGCCTCCAGCTTATGAAGTGTAGGGTACAAAGCTCCCTCTGTAAGTTGTATCTTACCAGAAGTCAGTTCCTTTACATGTTGTGTGATTTCATAACCATACATTTTTTCATGCTCTTTGAGGAGCTTGAGTACTATGGTTTTCAATGTTCCTTTGATTAGTTCTTTCGAATACATAAGGCAATTATACATAAGAAACTTAAGTATCAAAAACATATACCTAATTAATTTAGGTATTGGGACTATTTTTCTGAATTTTTTTAGCTTTCTGGTGGAAAAATCAAATACTTTTTTAAATTATGATGAGAACATAACAACAGTTAATGAGTAAGATAAAAGTCAACGAAGAAAGTGTAGTTGGGTTATGCCGGGAGTTGCAGGACTACTTCAATGTGGACCATGTAGAAGCAAAACCATCATCCAGACCAAAACCACGTAGGGTATCATTTATTAAAAAACTGGCGAGCCAATGGACCTCAGAAGGTATTATGATCACCGAAGGGTATTATACAGATTTGGAAACCATCATTGCACATATGGACAAAAAGCCATTTAAATCTAAGGTGGCCAAAAACATAGAAGTTGAGATAGGCAATTTATTAAACATGTTGAATCGTTATCAACATGTGGTTAGTTTCTTTGAGATTGATGATATGTTAGTCCGAAAATTCATCAACAACACCAAGACCATTGAGACCGACCTGGAAGAAATTTTAGAGAAGTTAAAAACGTAAAAAGGCAGGATAAACCTGCCTTCATAAATAAGTAGCGAGGACGGGAGTTGAACCCGTGACCTCCGGGTTATGAATCCGACGCTCTAACCAACTGAGCTACCTCGCCGAATGCTGAATTTCAGAGTGGCCTCCGAAATTGGAGTGCAAATGTATAAATATTGTTGAAAAGGCAACAATATTTAACAAGTATATTTTTTATTTTTTGATAGTAAACATAGGTTAGCAAGTTTTTGGATAAACATTTATTAATCTCATCGTATCAGATTAGTATGAATTTTAGTCTATATTGTTGATCTAAGTGTTTTAGCCATATTTGATTTTTGTAATTATGAGCAAAATAACTTTCACTGGAGAATACGAATTCCGGGCTTCCAAAAAGATGCTCTTTCCGTATATCAATACTGCTTCAGGGTTGGCTCAGTGGTTTGCTGATGATGTGAATATAAATGCAGATAAAGAGTTTATATTCCTCTGGGATGGCGAAGAAAATAAAGCTAGAATGGCTGCCAGCAGGATCAATAGTTTTGTGAAATTTGAATTCCTTAACGGCGATGAAGAGGATCCCAACCATGTGGAGTTTAAACTTGATGTCAATGAACTTACACAGTCAGTCTATTTACGGGTAACTGACTACTCAGAGATGGATGTGGAAGAGGCCCAGGAATTGTGGGATTCGCTGATTCATGATTTAAAAGAAATTGTTGGCGGTTAATCATACCTCTTTTTCATAAATTTGCGTTTCATTCGTGAGCAACATCGAATGACACCATTGGAATGAAGCAACTTGACAGACTAATTCTCAAATCTTTTATAGGGCCCTTTGTATTGACTACAGCAGTGTCGACATTTATACTGCTCATTCAATACATGCTCAAATACTTTGATGATTTTGTGGGTAAGGACCTGGGATTTCAGGTATTTGCGGAGCTCATCTTCTATTTCAGCATCAACATGCTGCCTGTTGCCTTGCCACTCGGCGTTTTGCTCTCATCACTCATGACATTTGGAAACCTCGGAGAACACTTTGAGCTTACAGCAATCAAAAGTTCTGGAATCTCCTTATTACGAGCGCTGCTTCCCATATTTATCTTTGTGGTTTTTCTGGCCTATGGAGCCTTTCATTTCAGTAATACAGTGGTCCCGGCGGCCAACCTCGAGGCATACAGGCTCTTATTTGATATTAAGAAAAAGAAACCAGGGCTTGACATCAGAGAAGGTCAATTCTATGACGGGCTCGATGGTTACAGCATAAAAGTAAAAGAGAAACTCAAGGACAATAAGACACTGAAGGATGTTGTGATTTATGATCATACCGACAAAACACACCGAGGCAATAATCGGGTAATCCTGGCAGATTCCAGCCTCATGTACACCATCCTTAATGAGCGATATTTGAAGTTTGAACTTTTCAATGGGAACTATTACAGCGAGATTCCTAAAAACCGAAGAAGCAAAAAAGAATATAATCAGTTCGTCAGGAACCGCTTTCAGAAAATGGAATTGATCTTTAGTCTGGCAGGGTTTGATATGCAAACAACTGATGCGGAGTTGTTTCAGAACAATCGCCAGATGAAAAACATTGCCGAACTTACCTATGATATTGATTCACTGAATAGGGAAGTAGCCGAAACCAGACGTCAAAATTATTATACTATCCTGGGCTATCACGATTATTACTACAAGGATGAACTTCGCAGGATGAGAGATTCCATTAACCTTATCCATCAAAAAAGGGCCGAAGAGAAAAGGTTACAGGAGGCCGAAGAAAAGGAGGGAGAAAAGTCAGAAGCTTCCGTATTCAGTTCGATTGCCGGATTGCTTACACAAGATACCGGTAAAGTTGTTCCTCTCAATAAACAAATTGATATAGACAAAAAAAGGGCTATCCTGAAAAGACAGGAGAATATCAAGCAGCAATTGCCGATCAAAAAGAATCCCGATATGCCCGTAAAAAAAGTAGACGGGGATCAACAGTTAACGAAAAAGGCATTGGATTCTGCCCGAATGGAAATGCTTGATCCCGAGGAAGAGGATATTCTTCTGGATAAAGTCGCCCAGAGTAAGAAAGTACCAGTGAAGAGAAAGCCGGTTAAACTCGATACTGCCCTGGTGACTTTGACACAGGACACGCTACAGGCCTACTTTGAGAAACGGCTGGGTGCAGAGATGTCAATAATTTCCAGTGCACTGTCTACTGCCAGAAATGTTAAGAATGGCTATGTCAATGCCAAGACTAAAATGAGAAGCTATCAGAAAAATATCAACAAATGGACAGTTGAGAAATATAAGAAGTACTCCCAGTCTTTTGCGTGTATTGTGATGTTTCTTATTGGAGCACCGCTTGGTGCAATCATTAAAAGAGGAGGATTAGGAGTGCCGGTTATCATTTCCATATTCTTCTTCATCCTTTATTACGTAATGACCAGCACAAGTCACAAGTGGGCCAAGGAAGGGTTTGTGGATGGTAGATATGCCGTTTGGTATGCTAATATGGTGTTGTTGCCAGTAGGATTATTCTTCCTCAACAAAGCAAGAGTTGACGCCAGATTGTTTGATATCGATATTTATCTGATCTGGTGGGATAAACTAAAGATGAGATTTGATAAATAACGAGCAGGAATAATCCTTTGTGATTACTATTAATTATCCTACCTTTGCGCTTTAATTTATATTATAACATATTTTATAACTTTATTTCTAAGCATGTATTTAACAAAGGAAAAGAAACAAGAGCTCTTTGAAAATCATGGTCGGGTAAAGGCAAAAAATGATACTGGTTCAGCGGAATCGCAAATCGCGCTTTTCACTTACCGTATCAACCACCTTACCGAGCATTTGAAGACTAACAAGAAAGATCACTCAACTAGATTGGGGCTTTTGAAATTGGTTGGTAAGAGAAGAAGATTATTAGATTATTTAGCGAAAAAAGATATCGAAAGATATCGAGCTATTATTGCGGAATTGAAGATAAGAAAGTAAGATTTATTTGATACCGAGGGGATTCAGTTCTGGATTCCCTCTTTCATTATAGCTCCACAATATTGTCCTCACACCCGACAATTAACATTTTTAAAATTGTATTAAGACATTATTTATGATTCCTAAAGTTTATACCAAAACTATTCAGTTAGCGGACGGACGAGAAGTAACAATCGAAACAGGAAAACTGGCAAAACAAGCGGATGGATCTGCGGTGATTAGAATGGGAGATGCCATGTTACTAGCTACGGTTGTTTCTAAGCAAGACGCCATGGAAGGCGTGGATTTCCTACCCCTGTCTGTTGACTATCAGGAAAAATTCGCTTCTGCAGGAAAAATTCCTGGCGGTTTCCTGAAAAGAGAAGGACGACTATCAGACCATGAAATACTCATCAGTAGACTGGTAGATAGAGCATTAAGACCTTTATTCCCTGATGATTATCACGCTGATACACAGGTGATGATCTCTCTCATCTCTCATGATGAAGATGTGATGCCAGATGCATTGGCAGCACTTGCTGCTTCTTCTGCTTTGGCAGTTTCTGATATTCCATTCGGCGGACCTATCTCAGAGGTGAGAGTCATCAAGTCGAATGGTGAATATATCGTAAACCCTAGCAGAAAACAGGTAGAAGAAGCTGAAATGGACCTTATCGTTGCAGCAACCATCGAAAACATTATGATGGTTGAAGGTGAATGCAAGGAGGTTTCCGAAGAGGAAATGATCGAGGCATTGAAAGTGGCTCATGAAGCCATCAAAGCACAATGTGAGGCTCAGCTTGAACTTGAAAAAGAAGTAGGAAAAACCGAAAAAAGAGAGTACAGCCACGAAACGCATGACCTGGAGTTAAAAGAGGACATGCAGGCGAAGTTGTATGACAAGGTATATGAGGTAGCTGCACAGCAGAATGCCAACAAAAAGGAAAGAAGCCAAAATTTCAAAGCTATCCTTGAAGAATACATCGAATCCCTTGGAGAGGATCACGAAAAAGATCCATTCCTTTTGAACCAGTACTTTCATAAGATCGAAAAAGAAGCGATCAGAAACTTCGTACTGGATACCAGGAAAAGACTTGATGGCAGAGACCTCACGGAAGTGAGACCAATATGGTCGGAGGTAGGTTACCTGCCTACTGCTCATGGTTCTGCAGTATTTACTAGAGGTGAAACTCAATCGCTGACTACCGTTACTTTGGGTACTAAGCTTGACGAACAAATGATAGACGGAGCGACTGTTTCCGGATACAATAAGTTCATCCTTCACTATAATTTCCCGGCATTCTCTACTGGAGAAGCAAGGCCAAACAGAGGTCCTGGAAGAAGAGAAGTAGGTCACGGTAACCTTGCCATGAGGGCAATCAAGCCAATGCTTCCTTCCCCGGATGATAACCCATACACCATAAGAATTGTATCTGATATCCTCGAATCAAACGGTTCGTCTTCAATGGCCACTGTTTGTGCGGGTATCCTGGCATTGATGGATGCTGGTATCAAAATCAAGAAACCGGTTTCTGGAATCGCGATGGGTATGATCTCTGACAGTAAAACTGGTAAGTACGCTGTTTTGAGTGATATCCTTGGTGATGAGGATCACCTGGGTGATATGGACTTTAAAGTAACTGGAACAGTTGATGGTATCACTGCTTGTCAGATGGACATTAAAGTAGATGGCCTGTCTTACGAAGTTTTAGCAGAGGCGCTTGAGCAAGCTAAACAAGGCAGACTGCACATCCTGAACGAAATGGCCAAAACCATTACTGAGCCTAGAGACGATCTTAAAGAAAATGCACCAAGACTTGTTCAGATTAAGATCGACAAGGAAATGATCGGTGCGGTGATCGGACCTGGTGGTAAAGTAGTACAGGAAATCCAGAAAGAAACAGGTGCCACTGTAGTGATCGAAGAAGTTGATGATCATGGTGTGGTGAATATCTTCTCTGCAGACAAGGAATCTATGCTTGCCGCTCAGAAATGGGTCAATGGAATCGCAGCAACTCCGGAAGTAGGAGAAGTATACGACGGTAAAGTAAAATCAATCATGCCATTTGGTGCGTTTGTTGAATTCATGCCTGGTAAAGAGGGATTACTTCATATTTCTGAAATCAAATGGGAACGAATCGAAAAGATGGATGGCGTTCTTGAAGAAGGTGAAGAAATCAAAGTGAAGTTGACTGAGATTGATAAAAAGACTGGAAAATTCAGATTATCCAGAAAAGTTTTACTTCCAAAACCTGAAAAGAAAGCAAAAGCTAATTAATTTTATTGGGGAGGAGTTGCCTATTTTTTAGATTGGAACAAGCAACTCCTCTTCCTTTACTATTTTTTAGCTGAAGCTTGAATGAGACAACTCAAAATAACTAAACAAATCACCAACCGGGAAAGTCAGTCCCTTGACAAGTACCTACAGGAAATTGGCCGATTTGAATTAATTACCGCAGAAGAAGAAGTTGAGTTAGCTAAAAAAATCAGAGATGGTGATAAAATAGCCCTCGAAAGACTCACCAAAGCCAACCTTAGATTTGTAGTTTCAGTAGCCAAGCAATACCAGAACCAGGGACTTACCCTTGGAGATCTGATCAATGAAGGCAATCTCGGCCTGATCAAAGCCGCCCAACGTTTTGATGAAACCAGAGGATTTAAATTCATCTCCTACGCTGTGTGGTGGATCAGACAATCGATCTTACAGGCATTGGCAGAACAGTCCAGAATTGTAAGACTTCCTCTCAATCGGGTGGGTTCCTTGAATAAGGTCTCCAAAACATTTTCGGAGCTCGAACAAAAATTTGAAAGAGAACCCTCACCGGAAGAAATGGCAGAGTTTCTCGATATCTCCATTGATGAAGTACTGGATACCATTAAAATTTCCGGGAAACACATCTCCATGGATGCTCCTTTTGCCAATGGTGAAGAAGGAAGCAGCCTGCTCGATGTACTGGAGAACGATGGTAGTAAAACCCCCGATGACAGTCTGCTCAACGATTCTCTAAGGAGAGAAGTGCAGCGGGCACTTAGTACCCTCACGCAACGAGAATCTGATGTCATCTCTCTTTACTTCGGATTAAATGGAGAAAGCACCCTTACCCTCGAAGAAATAGGGGATAAGTTCAGTCTTACCAGGGAACGGGTAAGGCAAATTAAAGAAAAAGCCATTCGTCGATTACGTCATACTTCGAGGAGTAAAGCACTCAAACCATATTTAGGATAGTGCGTCTAGCAGACATTTGCTGATTTTGACCTAACTTTGCCAATCCATTTCAAATCAACAGCGTTATACAATAGGAATTTTAATTTTAGAATAGGAAACTATGAGCAACGAGAAAGTTCAAGTGTTAATTATAGGTTCGGGTCCTGCAGGATATACAGCAGGTATTTATGCATCCAGAGCAGGGTTGAAGCCGGTACTTTACACCGGAGGTCAGCCAGGTGGCCAGCTTACGATCACCAATGATGTAGAGAATTACCCTGGATACCCTGATGGTGTAATGGGTCCACAAATGATGGTGGATTTCCAGAAGCAGGCGGAGCGATTTGGTACGGAGATCAGGTATGGAATGGTAACTGCAGTTGATTTTTCAAGCTATCCGCTCAAGGCAACCATTGATGAGTCAACAGAGATCGAGGCGGAAGCTGTGATCATTTCTACAGGAGCCAGCGCAAAGTGGCTGGGTATTCCTTCAGAAGAAAAGTTTAATGGAAAAGGTGTTTCAGCATGTGCGGTTTGTGACGGATTTTTCTTCAAGGGTCAGGATGTGGCGATAGTAGGGGCAGGAGATACTGCCGCGGAAGAAGCAAGCTACCTTTCCAAATTGGCTAACAAAGTATACATGCTGGTGAGAAGAGATGAAATGAGGGCCTCCAAGATCATGCAACAACGAGTAAAGAGCGCTCCAAATATTGAGATTCTTTGGAATACAGAAACGGAGGAAGTTCTTGGAAACGAAGAAGTAGAAGCAGTAAGAGTAAAAAATAATGTTACCGGAGAGGTAAAGGAGATTCCTGTACAAGGGTTCTTTGTAGCGATTGGACATAAGCCCAATACCGACATTTTCAAAGGACAGCTTGACATGGATGAAAATGGTTACATCAAAACCATCCCAGGTACGTCTAAGACCAATGTAGAAGGTGTATTTGCTACGGGTGATGCGCAAGATCATGTGTACCGACAAGCAGTTACTGCTGCGGGTTCTGGTTGTATGGGAGCCCTGGATGCGGAAAGATTCCTTGCTGCGAAAGAAATGGAGTTAGCATAAATCATTTTAAAATATTACTATTGAAGCCGGTTAATTGCCGGCTTCTTTGTTTAAAATTTCCCAATTCTAACAACTTTATTCAGGTATGAAATTAGACACATTGGTAATCATGGCCCACCCTGATGATGCGGAGTTGTCCTGTGCTGGAACAATCATCAATCAAATCAGATCAGGTAAGAAAGTAGGGATTGCAGACCTTACCCAAGGTGAAATGGGCACCAGAGGCACTCCCGAGATCCGACTTGAGGAAGCCAACGACTCAGCAAAGATCATGGGATTGACGGTAAGAGAGAACCTGAGGTTACCGGATGTCTATTTCAAAAATGATGAAGAGCATCAACGGAAAGTAATCGAGGTGATCAGAAAATACCAGCCGGAGATGGTGATCACCAATGCATTGAAGGACCGCCATCCGGATCACGCAAAAGGTGCGGAGTTGGTTAAAACAGCGTCTTTTATGGCGGGATTAAGAAAGATAGAGACTGCCTTTGACGGAGAGTGGCAAATGGCATGGCGACCCAAAGTAGTTTATCACGCCATTCAGAGCCAGTACCTCGTTCCGGATATTGTAGTAGATGTATCAGAAGCATGGGAGACCAAATTGGCTGCTATCAGAGCGTTCAAAAGTCAGTTTTTTGATCCCAATAGCCAGGAACCGGAAACCTACATTTCCAGTCCGGAATTTATGAAAATGATAGAAGCCCGGGGAAAAGAGTATGGTCACAGCGTGGGAGCCATATACGGTGAAGGCTTTAATGTTACCCACCAGATGGGCATCAGGGATCTCTACGACCTGCTTTAGTACCAGGGTACCACGGCTTTTCCTTTCTTATCAAATTCCCTTAATATACGGAGGGCATCAAACTTGTCACCAGGATAATCCCGATGCAGGAATTCATGAAAAAGCCACTTCAGGCAATATTCCAGGGGCTGGTTGGGGTAAAAGTTATCCCTGGTGAAGTGTAGGTATTTCATCAGTTGAAACCCATCAAACCAGCTGAAAAAATGCTTTTGGAATACATGCAGACTAGTGGACTTCTTACGGATGTCTTGATATACCTGATCGTATGATTTAGATTGTAAAAACTCCCAAATAGGTAAAGCAATCTCGAATTTTACTTTATCAGGACCGTTGACGTACATTTCGGGCAGGATCTCAATGAAATTCTGCAACAATACAAATGACTCGGGATGATAGGAGAGGTACTCTGGGTCTTCATTAGTGTCCCATTCCATCATCGCCCTGCCAGTCCCAAAAGGAACACGATCCGATTGCCTCGAGGAGGGGTAAACGGTACAATCATTTATTTCACTGTATTTTCCCAGCAGCAGCATTTTCTGAATAAAATAAAAATCTTCACCGGCTTTCTTTGAGTTCATACCACCCTGTTTTTGATAATCCCTGCTTCTCACTGCCATGGATGAACCAATCGTTTGGTACGCAAAAGGAAGGTGGCAAAATCGCTGCGCATTGATAAAATACCTCAGAAACAATTCGTAATTAAGGATGCCCGTATCTGTAGGCTCAATCTGGTGCTCAAAATATATGCTTGCTGCAGGAGAATGTCCATATGTCTCAAAGTGATTGAGGATAGCAGATAAATAATTACTGGAAACTGTACAATCAGCATCAAGGTTGACAATAATCCCATCCTGGTCAAATTGCTCAAAAACCCGTACGGCTTCATCCATTCCGGTTTTACGAGCAAGTCCAACTCCTGCTTTCTTATGAGGCAACTCCACCAGTAATTCGTGTACAGGAAGTGCATTTTGATGTTCCTGCTTCCAGGTTCGGATGGACTCCATGGTTGCTTCATTCACTTTAATGTCATCCGGGTGGGCAGATTCAGGATGGTTTACCACGATGATTACCCGGACACGATCATTCAAATTCTCATTGGCACGATAGCTTTCCAGCAAAGAACTCAGGGTGGTTTGAATGTTTGGTTCCTTAAAACTCGGGATTACCACAACAAGATCAGGTGAAGAATCTACTGATTTAGCAATCCCACGGTCCTCCGTGGCATACCTTAATAAGTACGTGTTTCTGGTTTTCAAGGAGCTAACCGGCTAATGACCCACTGATCGTTTTCTTTTTCATACAGTATTCTGTCATGCAGGCGATTTTCTCTTCCCTGCCAGAATTCAATGCGATGGGGCAAAATGCAAAAACCTCCCCAGTGATCTGGTTTGGGTACTTTTTCCATTTTTTCAAACTTCTTCTGGTATTCAGCTTCCTTCTGCTCCAGGATTGTTCTGTTCTCAATTTTTTCACTTTGAGGAGAAGACCATGCCCCAATCTGACTCCCCAATGGTCTGCTGTGAAAGTATTTTTCAGACTCCTCATCGGAAAGTTTCTCAATGGTGCCTTCAATTCGTATCTGTCGTTCCAGTTCAGGCCAGAACAGCGTGGCAGCAACCTTCGGATTATCCATCAGGTGTTTGCCTTTTGAGCTTTTGTAGTTGGTGAAAAAACGAAACCCGTGATCATCCACTCCTTTTAACAGGACGATCCTGACAGAAGGCTGGCCATCACTGTCGGCGGTACCCAACGACATGGCATTGGATACATAGACCTCCGATTTCACGGCCTCTTCAAACCATTTTTTGAATTGATCAATGGGATTTTTGGCCACATCATTTTTACTTAGCGCCTGCCGGGTGTATTCCTGTCGGATTGTTGAAATATCGATAAAGCTCATTTTTTACAGAAGTCTAAATTATTGGTGTATACCCTTTTTAATTATATACTTAATGTGCAGTTTAGTGTTTGATATACGATTCAAAATTATTTGATATTTCTACACCAACAAGCATTAATGGTGTTGAATCAAACAATTGTTGATAATAGGAACTTAAGATTACTTCAAATAAATGAAATATAGGATTGATTTGGCGTGTGACAGCAAAAAGGAGTGGATTGATGCTGTAATGAATGATTTTGATAGTTTTCTGAAGGATCATGCAGATTGCGAGCGCAAAGCTTCGGCCATGGCCATGAGTTTTGTTGCCAAATACCCGGACAGGGTGGAGATCATTCCGGAACTGATAGATACTGCCATCGAAGAACTGGATCACTTCAAATCCGTATATCAATTACTTGAAGAACGAGGCATTACATTGACCCATGAATTGCGACAGGATGTATATGTTAAGCAGCTAATAGACGCGTGCAGATCAGGGAAGGAAGACCGGTTCATGGATCGGTTGCTGGTGGCGTCTGTGGTTGAAACAAGGGGAGCGGAAAGGTTCAGGCTGGTATATGAGGCTTTGCCTGAAGGAGAACTGAAGGAATTTTACAGACAATTATGGGCCAGTGAAGCCAAACACGGAGAGGTTTTTGTAAAGATGGCATTAAACTATTTCGAAGAGGAGGCTGTCTATCAAAGACTGGAGGAAATGAAAAAAATTGAAGCCGAAATATTAAATGCCTTACCAATCCAGGCAGCATTACATTAAATTTAACACATGGAGTTTTTTCATAAACATACACAAATACCCCCCGAAAGAGGAGACCTGTTGATTTCAGAGCCTTTTCTTCCTGATCCTAATTTTGAAAGGTCGGTGGTGTACTTGTGTGAGCATGATGAAAACGGATCGTTTGGTTTTGTACTAAACCACCAATCGCAGGTGAATCTTGATGAAGTAATCGAGGAAGTCAATGATGCTAAAGCTCCTGTCTTTGTGGGAGGGCCTGTTGAGCGAAATACACTCCATTATTTACATCGGTCAGAAATCATGCAGGAAGATTCAAAAGAAATACATAACGGGATCATGTGGGGTGTGAATTTTGAAAATCTCCTTTATAACATCAATACAAAACTGATTAACCTGAATGACATTAAGTTTTTTGTAGGATATAGCGGGTGGTCCCCCGGGCAGTTGGAAGAAGAACTAAAAGCTAACTCATGGATCGTTTATAAGTCGGCAGGGAAGGAACTGGTATTTGATACAGACAGCAAAGATCTGTGGAAAATTGCTATGAATGACCTGGGAGGCAAATATAAAATGATGTCCAATTACCCTTCTGATCCTCGGTTAAACTAAGGATTTATTAAATTTGTAATTCACATAAAGAAAATAAGCGCACAGGAGCCATTAATTTACTATGGAAGACAAGAGAGAGAACATCGGTACTTCAGAAGAAAATGAAGGTCTTACCCCCCAACAGGAAACATCGGCACAGGATGAGGTAGAAGCAAATGCTAATGAATCCACAGCATCAACTGAGGAAAGCGTCACTGAGGAAACTGAAACTTCACCAGAAGTAACGGCGGAAGCGGCTACAGAAGCCGAACAACAGCCGGAAGCTGAAGTTGCTGCAGCAGATCAGCAGGAGCAAAGCGAGGAAGTTGCCAGCAATCAGGAAGAGACTGTGGAAGCTACTACCAGCGAAGCAACAGAAGCCACCACTGAACCAGAAGCGACTACCCAGGCTGAGAAAGAGGAGAAGACCGCAGCTACCGACAACAAAGAAGCCGATGAAGATGGAGAAGAGGAGGAAGACGACCATGAGGATGAACACATCGACTATAGTAATCACACCAAAGAGCAGTTGCTGGAAGATGTCGCTGTGTTGTCACGGCATGATGATGTGAGGAAAGCAGACAGGGAGTTAAGGGAAATTGCTCATTTCTTCGAAGAGATTACGCACAAGGAGGAAGAAGAGGCGCTTAAGAAATTTATTGAAAACGGTGGTGAAAAAGAGGACTTTGAATACCGTGATGAGGCGGTTGTCAAGTTTGAGGAATATGCGAAAATCATTCGTGAGAGAAAGTCCAAATTCTTTCATGAGCTCGAGAAGCAGAAAGACCACAACCTGCATCGTAAAAATGAGATCCTTGAAAAGCTACGTGAGATTGTTGATGGTGAAGAAAGTACCACCAGCATCAATGCACTGAAGGAGATACAAAACGAATGGAAATCAATTGGTCCTGTACCCGGACAGCATAACAGAACACTCTGGGCCAATTATAACGCGCTGATTGACCGGTTCTATGACCAGCGCAGCATTTACTTTGAGCTGAAAGAGCTTGACAGGAAGAAAAACCTGGATGCCAAACTGGCGCTCTGTGAAAAAGCTGAAGAACTGGCCAAGCTTACTGACATCAGCGAAGCGACAAAGCAGTTGAATGAACTTCATGAGGAGTTTAAGCACATCGGTCCTATACCTAAAGAAGATCAGGAGCCAGTGTGGCAAAGGTTCAAGGCGGCTTCTGATAGTATATATGCTAAGCGAAGAGAGTTTGTTGAATCGCTGAAAGGACAGTTGAAAGAGAACCTGGAGAAAAAGCAGGCCTTGGTAGAGGAAGTGAAGCAATTTGAAGCATTCAATTCAGACAGGATCAATGACTGGAACGCCAAGACCAAGGAAATCCTGGAGATTCAAAAGCGATGGGAGGCCATTGGAGGCATACCAAGAGACAAAGCCAAAGCGGTGAATAAAAGCTTTTGGGGTCCATTCAAGCACTTCTTCCACAATAAGGGTGCCTTCTTCAAAACTTTGGAAGGCAAGAGGGCTGAGAACCTGGAACAGAAAAGACAACTGGTAGAGCAGGCGGAGGCACTCAAGGACAGTGAGGACTGGGGCCCTACAGCAGAGAAACTGAAGAAGCTGCAGCAAGACTGGCGAAATATTGGTCCGGTTCCTGAGAAGTTCAGAAATGAAGTATTTGAGCAGTTTAAGAAGGCATGTGATCACTTCTTCGACAGGAAGAGGGGACATGATCAGGTGGCAGAAAAAGAGTACTATGATAACCTCGATAAAAAGAATGCCATTTGTGATCAATTGGATGAAATTGCGAAATCCAAAAACGTAGATCCGGATGCAGTATATGACCTGATTGATGATTTTGTAGAGATTGGATTTGTGCCGAGGAAAGATATCAAGAAGATCAAGTCGAGATTTGAACAGGCAGTGAAGAATGTCATTGCCAATGCAGACAATCTGGATGAAGAGGAGAAAGAAGACCTGAGAATAAACCTTCAGGTAAACAAGCTGAAGATTGGTCCCAACGCCAACAGAAAGCTCCACCGAAAGGAGAATTCCATTAAGCGGAAGATTTCCAACCTGGAAAACGATATCAGTACCTGGAACAATAATTTGCAGTTTTTTGCCAACTCCAAGAATGCGGATAAACTGAAAGCAGACTTTGAAGAAAAGGTAGAAAAAGCCAATGAAGAACTGGAGCATTTGAAGCGTGAATTACAAGCTTTACACCAGGCATAAAATTTTTTTCACAGGATATTTGGAAAGAATAAAAACTATTCTACTTTTGCAATCCGATTCGCTAACAACATAACGAATCGGAAGCAAAAAGCCTCCTTAGCTCAGCTGGTAGAGCAACTGACTTGTAATCAGTAGGTCATTGGTTCGATCCCGATAGGAGGCTCTGAAACCCCAACAGAAATGTTGGGGTTTTTTTGTTAATACAGATCTTAGGCGGGTCCCGATAAAGCAACTAACCGGCACGTGTAGTGTTGTAATCAGGTCATTGGACTAGGCGTCCCCGTTCGATCCCGATAGGAGGCTCTGAAACCCCAACAGAAATGTTGGGGTTTTTTTGTTAATTCAGGTGCTAGGCGCGTCCCGATAGAGCAACTGACCGGCACACGTAGTGCTGTAATCAGTAGGTCATTGGACTGGGCGTCCCCGTTCGATCCCGGTAGGAGGCTCTGAAACCCCGGCAGAAATGTTGGTTTTTTTTTGTTAATTCAGGTGCTAGGCACGTCCCGATAGAGCAACTGACCGGCACGCGTGGTGTTGTAATCAGTAGGTCATTGGACTGGGCGTCCCCGTTCGATCCACCACAATACAGGCAGTAATTATGATAGAAACAAAGTTGTTAGATATGGTATTAATAAATTAGTGCCTGTGATTTACCGGAGGCACGTGTCTCTATTACATTCAGATGCTTCTTTTAGATTACTTGCTGTTTTGTATAAAGTGAAGATTTGAAAAAGTGACAGGTTTTTTGGTATTTTAAAGATGCAAGAGAGAGAAAATCAACATTACAAGCACAACTCGCCATCCAGGATTAAGAAAATTGACTACACATATGAATCTTGTACATTTAGAGACATCATTGTATCAGATTCTACGTTTCGCAATATTCGATTCATTAACTGCATATTTGATCATGTAATAATGGAATCCTGTTTTATTGAGGAAACAACAATATTGAACTCTAAAATATTATCTCTCTCTATAAGAGGAAACAGAAAGATTAGCAAAAGAAAATTATTTTCTAAAAATAGATTGGGATATTTGAAGAATGTTGATTTGGGTTCGGGGAATGAAATAAAGGAACTGGTTTTTGAAGGTGATTTGCAAATTGAAAATTGTGAGTTTCCAGAAGGAGACAATTATGCTACTATCGATAATCCCCATGCTGTTTATTCCAAAGCTCTTGAAATAATTTCATTAACTTGGATAGGAGAAAATAAGAGGCTTGGAATGGATATGATCAATCAATTTTACCTAGGAAAGGAAGTTAAAAATCAAAATATAGATTTCATTACCTACTCGGAAAATGAGTATTTAGAGCCTAACATTGAAAAGATAGTTCATGAGGTGTTTTTACTGGTTAAGCATTTAGCGGGGTAGATTTTTAAATGGATTATAAATTAACAGACTTATTCAATATTACGGGACATAGCAACTGAAGGTTGAAATTCTTAAAATTCCACACCCATGAAATGCCTATAATGAAGAAAGATACCACGATGGTATAACGGAGTTGTTGGTTTAATGCTGTGTTGTGGCAAAAGTCTCCCGAGCGCCCTATTTTACCTGACCTAGTGCTAAAGGGCATTCAGGTATAGTATCTGGAGATTTTCACCAGCCTTACTCAATCTATTAAAATGAAAAAATACCTACTTTTTGGAGTTGTCGCTGTTAGTTGTTGGATTGTCATTTTATTTATTGATAATATTTCTGGAGATAAAATTTTCCCAAATAAAGAAGTTATTGATAGTGCTTACTTCTACCATGAGTTTCCTGATTGTATTAGGCAATCATATTTTATTACAAACCTTAAGAGTACCAGAAAATATATTCGAATGTTTCAGGAACGAAAATTACCCTTTCATGATGGTTCATTTATGGATTCGACAGACATCCTGTTAATAGACCCATATCATCTTGTTTATATTACCGAACTTGACACATTGCCAGTAGATTTGGTAATCGGAAAGGGATTTCAAGTTCCTTCAGGAATAAATGAACGCATTAGTGGGTATTTTTTTATGCATAATAGGAACCATGATCCACCCTTTAATAAAATTAAAATTTGCAAAACGGAGTGACAATTTAATCCTCTGCCACATTTATGAATAAGGAGTGCTGCAGAATTCAATTCGGACCATGGACAAAACTGAATCAAAGCAAGGTAAACTTCAAGGTAGTACCTTTACTACAAGGACCACATTAGATATGATCGGATTTGGCTTAAAAATGAATAGGTTTTTAATTTTCCTTACATTTTTCATTTATGCATGTAATAATAATCCAGTTATTAAAAATCAAGAGATTGGATACATTTGTTATTTTCGTAATGGAGATGACGCATTAAGTGTTGGGAAAAGAGAAGATGTAGCCTTGAAGGTGATTAATTCACACTTTGATAGCCTAAGTCTTTTACTGGGTACTTTGGAAGAGCATAATCTAGTGTTGATAAGGAAAAACTTGTTATCGGTTCCATGCCTATATCAATAACTTATCAGGTTAAGTAATTTGTGCCTTAAACTGGACCTGCTACAATTTAACTGGACGGTTAGTTAAGCCCCACAGCTCGGGCGACCTCTAGGTTACTTAGGAAAGTGGAAAAGGCATCTCCTGATTCGAGAGAATTTTGAAAGATTGTTGTTGGTGGAGGCGTTCACCAAATACTTAAGAAAGGGATTGCCTTGAGGTACTAAGGTATGATGAAAGAAATTATTGAGAAGATATTAGAACAGGGCATTTATTGAACTTTACTCTGACCTGAAATCAATTTTATTCATTTTTTCAATATACATTTCTCTAGTAATTGAAAACAGTGTATTGTAAAATAAAAGAGAAAAGAGCAAATAGGTGAATAATAAGAATTTCAAGAAATAATTTCTAAAAAAACTGGCTATATACCAGTCAATCGCAAATTGGTAATCTGTTTTTTGTGGTTGATTATCTGCAGGTGTTTTTTTCATTCGAAACCACATGAGGGTTCCTGTTATAGTAGTTATTGGTCCTAGCAGAGCGATTCCTCCTATAATCGAGTCATTAACCAGAAGAATAAACCCAACAAAAAAAAAGGATTATTCCAAGATATATTAGTCGGATTGCAATTGTAATTTTGGAATCCATTTTCATCATGGTTTAAAGATAATGATCATTGCTATTACAAATAAAAATTTGTGAGGCGGAAAAAGAGTTCGCTGGTTCATTTAGCGAAGCGTAAACAATTATAAATTTTGCATTATTTTAATTAATTGTGAATTTGAAAGTTATCAGGTAATGGCAAATACACTTAATATTTTTCGAAGGTTCATTTGGTTTGCCGGAATTACGTTAATCGCCTCTTTGGTTATCACGTCCGTAGTTTCAATTTTCGACTATCTTTCGGATGACAGCTTGTTTCAGAGGAGGAAAAAAATAATAGAAAAATGTTTTTTCTATTATAACAGCTCAAACTGTATCCAGAGGGCTCAATTGGTCGGTGATCTGAAGCTATTTGAAGACTACTGCAATTGGTACATCCTTAACGATTTTTCCTACTCTGATGGTGTTAAGCTGTTAGTTTTAAATAGTATAAGTATTAATCCTTATAATGAGGTTTATATCTACGATATTGACACACTAGATAATGGGTTTGTGTATGCTAGTGCGTTCCAACATGTTTATAGGGGAAAAAAGCTAGTAGAAGTTCATGGATTTGTTCAATATGGCAACAAAAAGAGCAATCCCCCTAAAAATGATATGGCTTTTTGTGATATGTACCTTGACGTTCCTTGGGCCAATGTTTATGGCGAAGGATCAAGCCCAGATCCTAGATATCAAAAATCACAGCTCGAGCGCGACTGAATGAAATGGAGTCGCGTTACGCCAATCTCAGTGCAGCAAAATGCCCTTTCGTTCCTGATTGGCATTAGGCTAACTTCCAGCCCATTTACCGCCTGCAAATTGAAATAACGAAAAATCGTAGAAGTTTGTAACTTCGGTTCGCTGAGAGGGAGTGAAATAAGAAAATAGAAGCGTGGTTCTTTTTCACCCTCTCTCATGCAGGTAATCCTCTACCCAATATTTGTTCCAGATTTTGCACTTGATGAGTTTTGGTCTATTCTTGAAAGTGGCCAAAATGATCGTATAATAAGGATAAGTTATTCTTCACAGTTAGATAAGTTGTATGAAAAAGTTTATATGGATTGTTTTCATGATAGTTTTAGGGCTTGCTTGTAAAAATGAGGAGGATGAGGAGAAAATCAGGAATTTGCTCATTAGCGAAAACCCTAATCAAGTGTTCGAAGGTAATTTTTTAGCGGGACAATACAAAAAAAGGAATTTGGTTCAACTTGTATTGCAAGACCCGTACAACCAAAAAATTTCGCATCACCGTAAATTCAAGGGGCTCTCTATGTATCAAAGCAAGATGATTGCACTAAAAAATATTTCTGGTTTGGAGCCTCCATCACCTATAACTTATAAGCCTGATTCTGCTATAGTCAAATTTTATCAAGATTGGTCAAAATCAGAAAACCTTATATCCAATGATTCTTTACCCCACTATTAGGCAAGACTAAACTTGGTAGATCAGCTATTTTACATCTTACTTACTTTAGTGAGCATTTCAAAGACCCAAATGTGGCA
Organism: Cyclobacteriaceae bacterium; assembly: GCA_965243755.1. GTDB lineage: Bacteria > Bacteroidota > Bacteroidia > Cytophagales > Cyclobacteriaceae > JANSWY01. The sequence goes on along the minus strand of CBDEVW010000003.1, from coordinate 934,396 downwards.
AAATGATTGAAAAGGGAGTAAAAGTTGGTAATTCCATTATTAAAAAGTCTATTGATTAATATTCGGTGATATGGATGTAGTTATAAGTAAGCTGCCCAATTTTGCAGCATTTATAGATAGATATAAGCTTCGTATTCAACCAGCGCAAACATTGAATCAAGTGATCGGATCAATACAAGACAGTAAGAATGAAGTGATTCTGGATTCATTAATTGGAGCTACTATCAAAGAAAGGTTGGCCTATGAGTTACTATTAATAAGGGATGAGAGTTCAATAGTAGGAAAACATGGTTCATTGGAATTTAACATAGAACTGATAACAAGAAATGTTGATTTTTTAAAGGGAAAAACTGGATTAACTTTCCCAACAATGATTTTAGCAAATAGCTCCTTTCTACTGATTCTATTATTTATTGTAATCATGGCTACTGCGCTAGTGTTTGTATTTTTTCGAAACTTTGATGAGCTGATATTCTTCGGAGCTACACTGAATTTTGGAATTATTGCAATTGTGTTTTTTTGGGTGCCTCTGGGTTTTTTGTTACTTATTTTTAGAAAGTATGTTTCTAGGCAGGTTTTTGTAGACATACATACGGTTGACGAGTTTTTTGAAGAAATGATTCGATTAAATAAATTTAAATTTTTGGATGATAATTCCAAATACTTAAAAGAGGAATTAATATTTCTGTTAAAGAATCAAAACTAAATCATCTCAAGTCTGGTCTAAGGTGTGCCGAGAAGTGAAAGTCGCCTGGAACAAAGTATTATGGTTCAGAAATATATTCATGAGGAATCACTACAACTAACTAGGTGCATGCATATTGCTACACCTTACTATTGTGAGAGTGAAAAAGGATGGAAGACCGTACCAGGTGCTTTCTTAGCACCCCAAATTCTATCGATTTTGTAAACGATGGTCCAGCAGATGTTATGAATAATTTAGTAAGTTGGACATATTACTTAGTAAGTTGGACATATTACATAAATGATGGTGGTAGATCGCCTGATGGAAATTTAATGACTGTTTCAGATTTTGTGAGCAGTGGACCAGAGGACAGCCAGCCCGGTGCTATCCGAAATTTAGATTTAGGATCAATGACAAATACAAGCAATGCTAAACGAATAATCAAAATTTTAAAATGGGTCATACGTTTCAATAAGAATTTACGATAAAAACTTTTCTGTTAACAAAAATACAAATCAGATTATGCCTGTTTATGTTGATGAGGATATAGTACCGAATGCTGTCTTGTTTTTAAGTTCGAATGGCAACAATTATGTCAATGAATTTTAGTGATCATAAAACTTTTCTAAGTTATGTTAAGTGTGCGGGTCTTTAGATTATATTTATTTTTATTGATTTGTTGTTCTGCATGTTTCGATCGAAATCGTAGAAATGGTCAGCTGGTCAAAGAAAAGATTGAAATACTAGAATTAGTGGATTCTCAATGTCCAGGATTGGTACTAGACGAATTTAATAATTGGGTAGAGATATCTTCTGGAGGTGGACTTTATGAGTTTAAGTATCAAGGTGTTGAAAATAAATTATTGAGGGTTTACAAAGACTCCATTTCAAATGTACTTCGTGGATATTTTGATATTAGGACTGATAGTAGCTACATGAATTTCAGGCTGCTTCATTGTGATACTGTTATTTTCTTTAAAATAATAAACTCGAATCTTGGTCAACGAGATACCATTTTTCATAAGGGGTACTATAAGTTTTTATACGATGAAGGGATGTTAAATTCTGGTCAAAGAAAATTTTATAGAAAAAATAAAGATTCACTGATATATGTAAGTGGAGGTAACCTTAAAACCTTACCTGAATTAAGTCGTTGATATTTTCCTACAGCCCACTGCTCGAGCGCGACTGTTTCAATTTTCGATGAGAGCAATTTTGGGAATAGAATTAGAAATAAAGTTGTACTGATATGTGGTTCTTTCGGTATAGGGTCATAATTTTTTATTCTTTCATTGTACTTTCAATAATTCCCTTAGTGCATTTTATATACTTAATGATTTATAATTATAACATGATTAAATTGGTAGGCATTTTAACAGGGGAGTCAAAAAAGAATTTATCAATTCTAATCATTATTGACAGCTTATTAATGCTAGCAATTGTTTTTAGTGTGCTCAACATAAATAATATTGATGGTACGAATTTAGTCTATTTTAATGCTGGAATATGGTTTATTCTTTATTTAGCTTCGACCATTCTTAAGTACAATAAATTACAGAATTATTTCTCCGGTGAGTACGTGTTTTACATGCTGCTCTTTTTTCCATTTTTCCATTTGATGAAAGGAAAGAGAGTTTTGGAGTTAGTCGAGTCAACTAAATAGACTCAACTAGTCACAGTTTATCAACAAATACAACTAACTAGGTGTATGCATATTGCTACACCTTACTATTGGGCGACTTAAAAAGGGGGGGAAGACCGTGCCAGGTGCTTTCTTAGCGCTTTCGCGCAAACCGGAAAACCCAAAGTTTGTGCAGGATTGGATAAGAAAATAGGAGGGCGGTTCTTTCAGCTCTTGATCTGAAAAGAATAAATGAAGCCCAGGAGTAAATTCATGAACCATTTATATTTGATGAAAATTTCGATTTGAATGATTTATTGATAATTCCATCTGATCAAGTCTATAAAATTATACTTAATCAAATCCCCGAAGAATGATTTATTTAGCGAAGTACAGATTTTTTGTGATTTGGCGATTATTATTAGCTATTATATTCTTAATTACAACTGTGGTATCAATTATTATTGTTTTGTCTTGGAGTAACCAAATAATCGTAATTTTATTGGCATTTATACCTTCGTTTTTATTGTGTGGTTATCTAAATTGGAAATTTAGTTTCAGAATAATTGGGAATATTGCGCTTGAAGGTGATTGTGTCAAAGTTTCATTTTTAGAAAATCGTAGAAAGACCAGGTTAAATCACTCGGACTCATTAACAATATTTCATAAACGGCGAATAAGCGAATCAATTAGCAATAGGTACTTGGTGACTATCCTGGAAATTTTGAAGTATTTTAATCCCTATATAGTAAATGGTGGAGAAAGATGGTTTGAAAGAATTAAGATAAATGATAATGAGGAAAGTGTAATTATTATTAAATCATATGAGGATCGATTAAAGTTTAATAGATTTCTTGAATTTCTAATTGCCGAACAGATGAACATTAGAATCGTTGATATATCAAATCCATGGAAAGCGTAAACCACAGCTCGCTCTAGCGCGACTAAATGAAATGGAGTCGCCTTCACCTATCTAAGTACAGCAAGTCTCACCGTGCTGTTAAATGAGCACATTAGAATTACAGAATAAAAGCGGCCAGGCATAACCCCTAAGTGGGACAGTATTTCTTTGGAATATTGACCCATCAGTTACAGCTCGACAACATAATTTAGGTAACGTAGAAGGCCTTGGACTTCATGGACTCCACGAATTGATGTAGCAATTTACCGAGCTTCGCAAGGAGGTAAGGCAGCAGTACCTGGCGTAATTCTAAGGAGATTCTTTACATTTACTGAATTGACTCAGGTTCATAATGCACAATTTTTTAATAAGTACCCTGGAGAAATGGATGTTCAATTGATGGGCCCGATTTATGGCGCAACACCTATTCCCTCTTGGAATTCTGGTACCTGGACTCCTTACCTAAAATAATCATGAAAAAATCTGAATTTGAAGTACTTTATTTAGACGTAACTACAGACATGTTAACCCTCTTTAAAGACTTATTTCAAAAAAATAAGATTACTGAGGATTTTACTGCCTCAACAAAATCAATTCTTTCAATCTATGAAACTCGTCTTGGGTTTTTAAGGGAATTTGAAAATGTTGAATATTTAGGAATGCAGGAGGTTGTTGAGAATTTATCAACTTTCCCCAAACCCAGGGTTAGGTTGATTGAAATTCAAATTGAAGATTGTGACTTACTTTTTTTTGTTGATCCAGAAATTTCACTTTTGTTGGGAGTGATCCTGCTTAGTGAAGGTAACACTCACAGCTCGAGCGCGACTGAATGAAATGGAGTCGCATTCGCCAATCTAAGAGTAGCAAGTCTCACAGCTGTTAAAATGAGCTCATTAGAGTCTTTGATCAAAAGGGTGAGAGACACAAACTCGATCGCGTTTACTGCATTGTGAGGGTACATTAGAATAGTGCAATTTCAATCAAGAATTCTGAAAAATAGAAACTTTCGTAAAAAACAGCCTTTACGCACAGTGGAGGCAGATTTTGGAATGTTGTCAGTTGCATGCCGTGAAAACATGTGAAATCCGCGGGGGGGGGTGTCAAATTCCGCGCGGACTTTGTTCAAAACCCCCGCGGATTTTAATCAGAATCCGCACGGTAATTTACTGGTATTGGAATAGTGCAATTATGATGCGGGTTAAACTACACTTAGATCATGGTTGCATACCAATGACTACAGCTCAGCCAAAACCTCAACCAGTGCCTCATTAAAAGCGCTTACCTGTTCCACCATGGGATAGTGTCCGCAAGGTGGTACCAGCTTCAATTGATAACCCGATTTGCATCGGTTTTTCAAGCCTTCTGTGTTTGTCGGGATGTGTGAAGTGTTGATCAGGTGTAGCTTTAAGTTGAGTTGTTCCAGCTGTTGTGTGACATTAGGGAGATGGGCAATGTAGTTTTGTATGGAATTGATGGCTACCGTTTCATCATTTGCTACCAGGTCATTTTTTAGTGTTGCTCGTATTTCTTCCGGAGTTGTTGGGTGCAGGAGCATGTATTCCGCATATTGAGGAATGTTACTTTTAAAGTCGGTACCCAATGCGGTCAGTTGTTGAGTGAACTGATCCATTTGTTCGGCAGTGAAGGCCACATCCACAAATTTGAAGTTATCCACTCCAACGATCATTTTCACTGCCGCCAGGTTTTGCATGGCGGTTTCCACCACAATCTCCCCCGACATGGAATGGCCAATCAAAACAACATTTTCCAATTGAAGACGCTCAATAAAAGAGACGACATCCTTGCTGTAATCCTGAACGGTCCAGTTGGTTCGCGAAGCAGTGGAAGCACCAAAGCCAGGGAGATCCAGGGCAATGACCCTGTAGTCTTGCTGAAAGTACGCCATTTGATTTTCCCAGTAACGCTTGTTGATGCACCAGCCATGAAGAAACAGCAGTGTAGTTTCGCCTTCCCCGGTATCGAGGTAACTAATGTTGGCCTGGCGGTCTTCCAGGTGAATTGATTTGGTTTCCATTTCCAATGTTTGTGCAGGAAGTTGAGTAATAGTGGTCATAATTGAAAAAATTAAGCAGTAAAAATTCATGATATTGGACATTTAATGATTTATTCATCAAATATCAGCAGCACCAATGACAACCCTATGTCGCTTGGTTTTGGTTTTTATTTAGGGGCAGTACCATATTAATGCTTACGCTTTCCAGGTACCATTAAAAGAACCTAATATTTGATAGGACAATCATATTACCAGTCGGATGGTGTCCTATCACTGGAGAACAAAATTTCTTATCTCATAATGGAGAAAAAAATGATAATAATAGGTTATTTTGTAGTAAACGTACGTCATATGAAGTATACGGAAAGGGTAGTAACAAATCCATCAGTTATGTTGGGGAAGCCAGTGATCAAAGGTACCAGAATCACTGTGGAGTTGATATTGAGGAAATTATCAGAGGGTATGTCTATAGATCAATTGTTGGTTTCATATGGAAATCTTTCAAAAGAAGATATTTATGCCGCGTTAACCTATGCATCAGATCTCATTGCTAACGAAGAGATAATCATCCCGCACGCGTCATGATTTTGGCGGATGAGAATATAGATGCTCAAATTATATCAGTTCTACGATCAGAAAATATTGAAGTAATCTCAATTTTTGAAGACTATCGAGGAATAAATGATAAGCAAGTTATTGATATATCAAAGGATCCACCACGTATTATATTAACTGAAGACAAAGATTTTGGAGAGTGGGTTTATGCACACAATGAGCACGATATAAGTGTGATATTATTGCGATATAATTGGGTCGAAACCCCGGCAGTTATTAATGTATTATTAGATCTGATTAAAAGCAGAGGCGATGATTTGTACGGTAAATTCACTACAATAACTGCTCATAAAATTAGGATCAGGTCTTTAAAGTAACTAATCTTTAGCAGAAGGCACTGATAAAGTCTAAGTCCACATGTGTTTATCACTTGAAACACATGTGTTTGATCAATAAAACACGTGTATTTGGAAGGCGAAACACGTGTGTTTTAATATGGGGCCTTTTTTGCTTAAGCAAAGCAAATTTATGGGCACTATATGTAGTCATGTTTTTAGGTTTCTCATTCTCTGGGTTAACTTAGCGCCTGTAACATCTAAAACAAATGCTTCCTCATCGTCTTATTTATTTTATCAGCACAGTCATTTTTCTCCACACTTCGCTCCATGCCCAGGAGATGAAGATTGAAAAAGAGCATCGGGTAGAAGAGGAGCTTGTGCCAGCAGAGGCCCGGGAGTGGATGGCGGCAACTTTCCCACAAATCAAAAAGGTGAAATGGTATCAGGAGCAGTCATCGCGATATGGCATGGCTGAAATGCAAAACAGCTTTGAAGCTAAATTTAAATTCAACGGCCACCTGACGAGCGTGGAGTTTTCGGCACAGGGTGAGGTGGAAGATGTGGAGATCAACAGGTCGTTGAGGGAACTCGATTCTCCATCCAGGAATAATCTCAACAGGAAATTCAGGTCATTTTCAAAGTTTAAATTAATCAAGTTGCAGGAGCAGTGGAGTGGTCCGGACTCTGATGGTTTAAAAGAGGCCATTCTTCAAAATGATTTTAACAAAGCGACCATTCGTTATGAAGTGGAGTTCAAAGCCCTGTGGGAGGGAAAGCACACCCTGTGGGAAGGCCTGTTCGATCAGGAGGGGGAATTGTTATTGATCCGAGAAATCCAGTTAAGACCGGTAGACAATCTTGATCTATGAGGAGATGGATGGTAATCATTATTTTGTTGAGTCCGGCTATGCTATGGGCTCAGACTTATGTTTCAGTCGGGGGGTTGCCAGAAGTCAATGTATCTTATCGGTGGAGTGACTGGCGTATTTCGGGACAATTTGAAACAATGGTTCAGGCCTATTCAAAACATGGTGAAAGATCATCTGATCAGTACGAACTAATCAGGAATGACTGGACCACCTTTTTAACATACCGGACAGGCCCTCACTGGTCATTTGGAGCAGGATACTTAAACCGTTGGACCGAAGGCATGGTTGTAAAGCGGTTCATACAGCAGGCCAGTTTTGTGAACAGAGGGCTCTTGGGTAGAGTTGGTCACAGGATAAGGACCGATCAGACGTTTTCAGAAGATGAGCCAATGAGTTTCAGGTTTCGGTATCGGGTGGCGGTAGAAATTCCGCTCAATGGCCGGGACCTTAATGATGGTGAATGGTATTTCAAAGCATCATTGGAAGCTATCAATGAATTCAGTTCCGAGAGCTATCAGTTTTCTTACCGGGTTTTACCCTTCGTGGGTTACTACCTCAACAGAAGCCACAAACTGGAATTAGGACCTGACTACCGGCATACGATCACGAAAGATAAGGAAATCCAAGCGTGGATGTCGGTCAGTTATTATATGAACATTAGGTAGCATCAAGCTCAACCAGGTTAAATTATCCAAATTCTAAATCCAAGATCCAAAAATTCTAAAATTCAAGATTCTAGATCCATTGGTGTCCGGAATAAATCTGAAAAAGAATAATTTTAGCTGAATGCAAGTAGTAGACACTCTTTTTTGGTCAATTTCTAGATTGAAGGTAGTATTTCAAGCAATTTCCATTTTCATGTAGAATCACATCTTCCACCGCTTTTGCCGCGGAGGCACTTACTTTTTGAAAGACCAAAAACTAAGGAAAAAGTCTTTGGGAAATTATTAGCACACGGCCTCCCAATGCCCCTTTTCGCGCAAATCCAGCCCAATCCTGCAACACGGCCATCATCGCACAATCTTCCCGCCATTTCCCATCCACCCCAGTCACGAATCACATTTTTACTCAAGAACCATAATCCAATTAATTTTCCCCGGACACTGTTGATTCTAGATCCAAGATTCAAAATTCCAAACCCTCTGGTGTCTTGAAACGATGTTTTAGAGCTACTGAAGTATGTGGTATAATGGTTTGGTGTCAAATTCTAGCTTTTGCTAGCTATTTCACCAAGATGCACGGTTGGACGGAGTTAATACTGCTTTGTGCAACTCAGTGGTCCTCTGTGTAACTCAGTGACACAACTCATACACGCTTAAATTTCGCTACATTTGGATTGAATTGCCTCTCTTTTTTAAAATTGTTCTAAAACGTTCCAGATTGTCTGAATTCAATTAATATCTTCCATACTAATTTTTTCCCACGGACACCAGTGGTCCTAAATCCAAGATTCTAAATTCTAAATCCAAGATCCGGTATTCCAAAAAACTTCCATCATTTTTTGATTCTCTCAATTGTTTGATTAAATTCTTACGGGAATTAGGAAATTGTTAAACAGAAGATTATTTCGAAAGATATGATCTTTACATTAAATAATTGTAATTATTTAAGGATATAGCTTTGACAATGATAGAAAGATTTCTATTTTTAACCCGAAACCAACATCGCCAACGTCCTATGCACTATGTTAGGTCCACAAACTTAGATTATAATAATTCCTATCCAGCGCAGGAAGCACGATGCTTTGCGATCTCACGGGGTTCACACCGTAAATCTCATTTCAAATGAATCAATAACGCATATTAATTTCTATTAATTATATATTCTACAAACTTTTTATACACACTTTAACCAAATAATAATTTCTATGAAAAGAATAGTACATTATGGATTGTTCCTAGTGACTGGTATCGCTCTTTTCTTCGCTTGTAAGGAGGATGAGTTTTCCGAATTGGATGCCACCAGGGAGCAAATCACTTTTGAGGATTCCATCCAGGCCGTGAGGGATTCTTTGGAAGCAGTTGGTGGTATTATTGATTACAGTATCAATTTAGTTGCCGCCAGTGGTTCAGGGTTCATTGATGGCCGTCCGGAAGGAGATCCTTCACTGGCAGGCGTAACTGTGACAATCAGTCAACATGGAACTACTCAGACTGTTGTAACAGATGAAACAGGTATCGCAGCGTTCGCAGACCTTAGAATAGGTACAGTGAGCATAAGTGTTGACGATACAGCTTATACCAATGTTGATGCATTGGTTTATTTAAATGTGGAGCCAGACTCTGCGGCAATATTGCTGACTGGAGTTGAACGCCAGGCTGCCACAATGATTCCGCTTTTCTCAACCACAGAGCAATTAGCATTTATTTCAGGTAAAGTAACCTTCGAATCTGATCTTACTGATTCTCTTCCTGAAGATGCGGGAGGAATCACAGTAGTGGGTTCAATAGATTTCGACGACCCTGATTTTAGGGATGACTATTTTGCAGATGCGGAATTCTATGGAACATCCGGATGTACTGATTGTAAAGAAATAGCGAAAATTGTGAACATGGCTTACATTGATGCAGCCTTGTCTACAACAACCGCAGCAGATGGTACTTACACATTGGCAGTACCTTCTACCACTCATGGTCTTCCTATCAAAGTAGAAATATCAGAGTTTGCCGCAGATCAAACTCTTCTGATTGATGAGTTCCACGGAGATGTGATCAATGATGTAAGAACCGTAAGGACTGTGTTTAGTTCGGAGTTTACCTCCACTAGTGATATTAGTGATATCCCAAGTGTTCCGAGAGCGTTGGCATTCATAGACGCGCCTACAGGAACCGCTGGTAACCCTCCTGATGATCAGGCATTTGCAGATGCAAACCTTGCGCCTTCCGGGTTAGCTTCGATCACTATAGTTGATCAGGGATTTGGCTATACACAACCGCCAGAATTAATCATTGATGACCCTGCAGACCCACTTGGGGTTCCTGCTGAGGCTGAGGCTTTCCTTACCAATGGTCGGGTGACTTCTATTGTTCTGACCGAGTCCGGTAGCGGATATGATTTGGGAACAACAGTAAATGTTACGCCAGTAAATAACCTGGATGATGAAGCAACAGCAGATCCTTTCATTACATTTTCAATTACAGATTTTACACTTAACACCACTGGTACAGGATACACTTCAGAACCAAGTGTTACGATAGAATCCGGAGAAGGAAGTGGTGCAAGTGCTCGAGCTATATTAGATGGTATTGTAACGGATGTAACTTTAACAGATATTGGTAGTGGCTATGTAGCACCACCAGAGGTTGCTTTCGTTGGAGTTGCCAATGACGAGGCTGAGGCTACTGTAACATTAACGCAATATAATCCGCTTCATTCTATTTTATTGAGTGATGATTATGATGGTACTTTCGAAACTGCGCCAACGGTAAGAATCGTACAAACCGGTACTGGTAGTGGAGCAAGAGCAGTTGCGACACTAAATACTTCTAATGGTTTTGTCGGAAGAATAGCATTGACCAATGTTGGTGCAGGATATCAGCAGGCCCCCGCTGTATTAATCTCTGGTGGTGGTGGACAAGGTGCTGCTGCTGATGCTGAAATTAATGGCGCTGGAGAAGTTGTAGCCATTAATATTCTAGATGGAGGTAGTGGTTATACAAGTACACCTACCATTACGATCAGTTCTCCAGTATCTGGTGGAACTCAGGCCACAGCCGATATATTCTTGTGGTATGAAATAGATGAAATCACATTGATCAATCCTGGTTCAGGTTATGATGTAGCTTATAATGCAGGAGCCGCAGATTTGTACAATAACGAGCCTGATGTTGAATTATATGATGCCAGCGGAAACCTTTTGGACGACTTTAACGGAGGGGGTTCTCTTGCCTTAGGTAGTGAAACAGATATTGTTGTTAGACCAAATGCTTCTATTGCAAGTTTAACCATCACAGACAATGGAGATGGATATGAGGCTGTACCTACGGTAGTATTTAACCCTATTTTTGGCCAGGGTTCAGGAGCTGCAGCTACGGCTGAGGTATTATTTGATATTTCAGAATTGGAGCTAATCACCGGAGGTTCAGGATATGAGCTTTCAAGCCACATTGATGTTATTGTTGGTTGCGATGACTGTGACACACGTGCAGAATTTAGCGCCAACTTAGGAGAAGGAACATTATCTTCCATTGAACTTACCAATGGTGGTGAAGGATATATTTTCCCTCCAAATGTAATTCTTGAACATACTTCTACGACAGTAGAGGATGTTGAGATTGAAGCGACCATTTCAAACGGAGAGGTAACCGGTTTCAACATCATTAGCGGTGGAGATGACCTGGTTTCTTTTGGTACTTATACTATTGATATTGAGATATTTATATCTTCCGTTTCTTTGGATGCAGATGTAATTCAAAGTGCTGGTCAATTGTCGCATATCACCATCACCGATCCGGGATCCGGTTATGAGACTGAACCATTAGTAGAATTTGTTAATGATGGTACCGGTGGATCCGGAGCATCGGCAACTGCAGTACTTGAGAATGGACGAGTGGTTAATATCATACTCGACAATCCAGGTAGTGGGTATGTGAGTGAACCGGATGTGAACCTGATTATTCCTACGTTTACGGAAACAGCTGAAGCTAGTTTAACCATCAACAGTGAGGGATATGTAACAGGTATAAGCATTGATGATGGCGGTGAAGGTTATGTGGTAGTACCAAATATTACCATCGTGCCTATCCTTCCGGGAAGAGGTTCAGGAGCTGCAGCCAGCGTGACTTATATCGACAATGGAGAAGTAGACGATGCATTTATTACTAACCAGGGAAGTGGGTATACAGGTAGAAATATTCCTACCAGTAAGCAAACCGTAGAAATATTTGGTGACGGCAATCTGTTTATCGATGCATTTACGGATAAGACGTATGTGAGAGACATTTACCTGGGAACAGGTCGTAGGACATCTGACCTATTCGAATAATGTCCAATTCTCAATTAATACACTTTAGAGATTTAAAAAATATTTCAACAATGAAAAAAATATTATTCCTTATATGCGTATTGTTCGGAATTGGCATCAATGATGGACTTGCGCAAACGGTTGATGTATATTTTAATCAACCGGTCCCCTACCATGAAATCCCGGTAAAGCATGTGAAGTCTAGCTATAAGGCTTCAGCAAACTATATCTGGACTGATGGTGTAAGTTTTACGACGGATACACTGAATGTAACACTGGGAGGTAATACTTTCGGTGAAGATTCAATTTCCGAGGCTAATGATTTCGCAGGAGCTACTGTGTTTCCTGATACCATATTTAATGAGATAATTCAGGATGACGCTACAGGTTCTTACGTAGATGCCACTTTCACACTTGATTTTGGTACAAACGATTTGACACTAGACGGTACCTGGGAAAATGGAAACTTTACTTCCACCGTTACCGCGTTGGCATCAGCAGTTGATGTAACAAGCAATAGCTATGCAAGAGCAGATGATGCAGCACTAACAGAGGAAGTTGGTCCCGGGACTTATGGTTCCGTTGGTAACCAGTTTGAATTAATGGTAGATGATAACATCTCTGAGATTGTAATCAACTTTGGTGCATCTACAGCAGCAAATACTGAATATAACGTAACAGTATACTCCACTACCAGCGGAACAGTAAGTACTGGAACCGTGATTTATACCTCACCAATTCAGCAGGTTTCCGCGGCTGGTGCTCAGGAAACACTCAATGTTGATCTTGAATTAACTGCAGGTTGGTATGTAATAATGGTTAATCAGATTACAACTACCACGTTTACATTGGATGCTGAAGATGTGAATGATGACGGTCAGGTTATTTTCTTCAATGTAGATGGGGAATTTGACAGACAAGACAGAGGTGATGTGGATATCGCAATCACTACAGAGGCACCTACCATCCCTGAGTTTACCAAAAGGGTTCCTGGTGATGAAATCGTTTGGGTAGTAGGAGAAGCTGGTTCTTATACGTTTACTGCAGAAGATGAGGACGGAGATACTCCAATATTCAACTTGTACGACACATTACCTAGTTTCAATGTAGACTGGCTGACTTTCACAGATAATGGTGATGGAACGGCTACTTTATCAGGCACACCATCAGTGAGCAACATTGGTACCATTGAATTATACATTAGTGTAAAAGATGATGTCAATGCTACTGATAGTACTACTTATTCCGGACAATATGCGGACCTGACGCTAAGAGTTGTCAATTCAGTAGAATTCGATATTCCATTTTCTGAAGACTTTAACGATGTAGTTGCTGGACAGATTCCTGCAAACTGGGAGTTAAACAGAGATGTTGATGGTAATGGAGATGGCTCTGAACTATCATGGAGGGAGAACCTTAATGAGATGTTCATAGACGAGGATGCGGGAAATACCAAACAAAATGAGTGGTTAATAACGCCTCCTATCAATTTGCCAACTGTTTCGGGATCAGAGGATTACTTGCTGTCGTTCTATCTTGATTTTAAAGGTCAGGAAGGAAACTTTGTGGGAGGTAATCCAAGTGTTCTCGGATCTGGTGCGGATGGAGACGGAAACTTCGCTGATATTACAGTATGGGTATTAGAAGCAGATGACACGATGACCGAGATTTGGACAGATGACGACTATGCTGAGGATATCCTTAATGATGGGGATTTCACTGCAGAAATCGATGTTACATCTTATAATGGTCAGGCAGTTCAGTTCATTTTCCAATATAAGACGAGTAACGTTAACCAATATCAGACAGATTTAGGATTAGATGATGTAAGTGTTGACCTCAATGAGGAGGTAGACCTTTCTGTAATAGCCAGAAGTGCTTATCTTGAAATCCCAAGATCTCAGGTAGATACTACAGGTGGATATGATTTCGAATACTGGGTAATCAACAGAGGTCAAATGATCCCTGCGGATGCGGAATTGACTTTGAGCATTTCGTCTACTGATGATCCTGATTTCCTTGATGTATTCCAGGAGGTTTCAATTTCAGCCGGTGACTTTACCAATGACACACTTGCAGCTACCTTAAATGGTATATTCAATATACCAGATAACGGAACGTCTTATAATTATACTTTTAACATTACGTTAACAGCTACTGATAACAACCCAACTGGAGACACCAATCAGTCGGAAACAGTGACTATTGGAGACGCTAGTACATCCATTCTTGATGACAATATCAGAAATAACCTTAGAGGTTTAGTTAGCCTGGACGATACTGAGGAAACCGTGGATGTTGGTGATGGAATTGGTACAATTATAGAATTAGTTAATCCTGATTATCTGGGAGGATTCTATGTGAATTTTGGGACCAATAACGGCGAAACATTTTCTATTAAAGTCATAGAAATTGCTGACAGAAATGCAACATCCGGTACATTGATTGCTGAAATTGATGATGAGAATGGTTTTGACCTTAATGCCAATACAACAGACGATGATGTAAGAGTATTGGATGATGAGGATTTTGATAGCTACATATATCTTGATGCCGGGTTGTATGTGATCATGGTTAACCCAACTGATGAATCGGATCCGCTATTTGAAATAGACAGTAGTGATCCAAATGATGATAGAGCTGATTTTGGTGACTTTGTTAGGGGTAACGAAGGTAACCTGTATAGAGGTGAAGATGATGACGGAGATGTAGATATCAGAGCATTCTTCAGTGATTACATTAACTACTCTGTTATTGCCAACACTGAGTATGAGGAAATACCAAGATCTCAGATTGATTTCACCAATGGTTACGATTTTGAAGCAACTATAATTAAAAGAGGTAATTCAACTCCTGGTGAGCTGTTGCTAACTGCCACTATTTCCAGCACCGACCCAGACTGGGTAGATGTAGAGTTTTCTAACACTATTGATGCTGGTGTAGACTTTGCTTCAGAGGATACAGTAACCTACGTTTATAATTTTGATCCTTTCTTACCAGATGATGATGCCAATGACACTTATACATTTGACGTCACCATTGAGCATGTGAAGGGAGATGGAACTGATAATAACTCAGCTTTTGCAGATGATAATCAGAATACAACCTTAAGAGTCGGTGATGCTACAGACAATTTTAATAGCGATGAAGATAATTCTTTAGGTGGATTTTTAGGTAATGATGAGGATGAATTATCAAGTGGAGATTTTGGCGATGGAATGGGTGAGGTATTTTACCTTGCTAACGCTGATTATCTATCTGCCATTTTCATAGATTGGGAACAAGGAAGTGGAAACGAGGACATCTCTATTTCTATCATTAGAGTTACTGATCCGGATGCTACTTCCGGAACTGTGGTAGCAACTATTGACGAAGATGCTGCTAATAACCCAATTGAAGCCAATGATAATTCTTACATACAAGTTGAGGATGATCCGGATTTTGATAATGATATCTATTTAACTTCAGGATATTATGTAGTGATGGTCAATCCAATTGATGATACGGATAATGACTGGGCAATTGCGGGATCTATCCCAGGAGATGATAAAGAGGACTTTGGTTCATATGTCAGAGGAAATGAAAACAACATTTACACTGACGATGAAGATGATGGAAACCTGGATATCAGAATGTATTTCAGAGATAACGGCGCTCCCGAGTTCTTTGATCCTCGTGGAGGAAGTACTGGTGTAGATATTACTACTCCTGTTACCAGCGTCACTTATAATATCACTGAGGGTGTAAGTGAATCTGAAAATATCATTGTAAAGGATCCTCAGGAGTTTGACACATGGACAGCAGAACTGGTTAATAATAACCTGACCTGGTTGACATTTACAGCGACTTCTGCTGGGTTTGATATCAGTACTGATGGAACTGGCACAGAAGGGCAGTATACTGCTCAGGTTAGAGCCTTTGATAGACTGGACACTGCGTTCCTCAATATTACCATCAACATTACTGAGAACCCTGCACCGGAATTTACGACCTCTCCAAAAGTACTTGCGACTGAAGGATTGGCCTACAGCTATACAGCTACCGGTGAAGATGAGTTGGGAGAAGTGGTGACAGCTTCATTTGAATTATTGCCATCATGGCTGTCAGATGCTGTTGTTGGTGACTCAATTACTATATCAGGTACACCAACTGCATCAGAAGTAGGGATTCATGCAGTTAAATTATTGTTGACGGATGCATCCGGAAACACTGCTGAGCAATCATTTACGGTTACTGTTCAGGCAAATGGAGCTCCTGAGTTCCAGACTTTCCCTCCTGTTAAAACTCGTACTGAAGGAGATACTTATTTCTATCGTGTAGTTGCAACAGATGAACAGGGAAGTTCAGCGCTATCATACAATGCCGGATCAATTCCAGCAGGATTTACATTTACCGACCTTGGTGGAGGAGTTGGAGAGTTAACTTCCGCCTCACTTCCGGTGGGTGACAGTGATGTAACACTTCAGGTTACTGATGGTATTACTACAACCGATCAGACGTTTACTGTATCAGTAAATGCCGCCAATACGGCACCAACATTCACCAGTACACCAACTGATCCGGATGTTGTGACAGCTAACAGTACCTATACTTATAACATCACTGCAACAGATGCTGATGGTGATGCATTGCAGTTTAAGGCAGTGGTATTGCCTCGCTGGGCGATTTTGATCAACGATGGTAATGGTTCTGCCAGAATCATTGGTGATCCAAATAATCCTGATGCCGGTGACCACAGTGTAACGATTGAGGTTTCTGATGGACAGGCATCAGCTTCACAATCTTACACCATTCAAGTTAATGCCAGCTCTGTAGTGGATAATGGTGATATCGACGATGAGGAGCAGGCAGAAGTGATAGGTGAGGACGGTAATCAGGATACTGATGTGACTGAAGCCAGGATGTTCCCTAACCCTGCAGATAAGGTGCTGAAAATCAGAGAAGTTGAAGCTAATGTAACGGTTAGAATCTTCAATCAGGCAGGTAGAGTAGTGAAGTCATTTAATGTGACAAGCGCTGGAATTGCCGATATCGATGTTTCTGACATTCAGCCAGGTGTATACTTTGTGCAAATGGGAGATACTGCAGAGGTGTCAAGAGTTATTATTGAGTAATAAAATAACGGTGAGGAGCGTGGCTCCTCACTTTCTTTAAAACCTTAAGCTTTAATTAATGAAATATAAAATATCAATATTAATGGTTCTTGGGTGCCTGATATCCTTCTCTGGTTTTAGCCAGGATGATAGCTCTTCAGATAGCCCATTTACTGTAGGCGGTCAGGTTTATTTTTCTCAAAATTTCTTATCAGAATCGCTGATTCAGGAATCCTATGAATGGAGATCAGGAGTGGCTGGTGGAGTTTTTGTTGAGTATAGATTGCTCGACATTCTTGCAGTTACCGCCGGTGGCAATTACCACTTGAGTGGAACGAATGGAATAAGAACCGAACAGTTATTTTTCGATAGAGAAGCCATAGTGCAGGAGGGAAACATTAAAGAAGTGAATTTACTCTATCACAGGGTGGAAGTTCCAATAGGAGCGGCTCTTTACCTAGGTAATTTAAGAGTCGCAGGGGGAGCTAGCTACAATTTCTTCTATAATGCAGAAGCTGAAGTACTTGAAAGTTTAGATGGTGCGGAAGGCTACACATATATCAGTGTGGAAGAAAGAATTGTGAAAGATGAAGTCTCGGCATTTATTTCTGCAGGCTGGTCAATCGACACTGGATCTTTGAGAATTATACCTGAAGTTCAATATACCAAAGGCCTTACCAGTATAAACAATATTCTAGGTAAGGGTGATATCTATACCAGTAGCCTCATGGTTGGGGTAAAGGTTGGGTATTCTTTTGGTGGAGGAATTTTCTAGTAAATAACTTTAACCAAACTTTCAAAAACCCAGTCTTTCATTGACTGGGTTTTTTTGGCTATTCACCAAATTATATGGCGGATTTAATTCTATAGAAATGAATTAATATTAGCTGGGATGGTAGAATTTTTAGATTTGTTTTTTTATAATTAAGTTCAACGGGGAATTAAATAGGTTTGTCGAAAAAATTAGATATTTAGTTGAAATTATATCATTTTACAAGAAAAAGCGATGGCACTTTCGTTAGATGAAGTTTTAGTGAAATTACAGGATCAATCGAACTATCTGGTAGTTATGCCAAAATCCAAAGAGTGTTTTCTGGATGAGGATGATGAAAGAGAACCTGTGGAGTATGGAATCTTTGAAAGCCTTCTTGCTGATGCAAAGATCAAAATTCTTGCTGATGTCGGTGACGAGACCATGTATATCATTGTCCCACCTGAAACCTAGCAGCTTACCAGGTTAACATCAACTGTCTCACTTTTGTAAACCAGCGATCCAATATGGCATTCAAAGTAAACGCCGGGAAATTAGGTAGTTATGAAACTGTAGTGATCAGTGATGATGAATACGATCACAAGTTTGTTTTTGTACCCGATGTTGGAGCACTACCCGTCCACACCAAATTTTTCGGTCACATATTTACAGAGCCTATCCAATCAGAAGAAACCCTTGTAAATAACCACTGGTTCAGAAATTTTTGGCTGATGCCTTTTCCCAATAGAATAGCTGATGGGAGCTATCGATTCAAAGGAACTAATTACCAACTGAACAAATCTGTCCATGACAGCAGGCACGCGTTGCATGGATTCTTTTATCAATTATGGGCTGAAGATATTGCGCTGGACAACCGTGAAAATGAAATACTGCTAACCATTGATCACCAATACCATGCGGACCAGGTAGGGTTTCCTTTTCCTTTCGATACAACAATCACCTACCGCATAACAACAGCGGGATTGTTTGAAACAACTATTGAAGTAACCAATACAGGAGATGGAAAAATGCCATTTGGAATTGGCTGGCATCCTTATTTTGTATTGGACCAAAAGTTAACACAACTTAAGGTCGATGTTGGAGCACTTAATCACGTTGAGTTGGATGGGAAACAAATCCCGACAGGTAATGAGAAGCGGATGTCCAATACTGCTCAACTTACACAAATGAACCTGGATGATTGTTTCAGGTATGCTGAAACGCCCTATCAGTTGATACTTTCCAGCGATAGGTACCAATTAAAGGTCACGCAGGATAACCAATTTCAGTTTTTGCAAATTTTCACACCTCCTGACAGAGCATCTATTGCCATTGAACCCATGACTTGTGGTGTAAATGCGCTCAATACGAAAGATGGGTTGATCGAACTTAACCCGGGAGAAACCAGGCGCTTTCAAATAGCCGTGGAGTTCAGTAAATTATAATTTACCATTAGTTTAAATTCGGGATTTTCCTTTAATCAGGAATTAATAACTTTAGGCTTTTCAAAATCGTAACGTTACCATGCTCAAATTGATCTTACAAAGACGATTCCTTTCGGTACTTTTAATTGTTTTATCCACTCATATTTTCGCTCAGGCCCCCAAAAAATATACTGCTTCAGAAATTCAGCTGATGCTCAAAAAGCTCAATGTATTGGGTTCAGTATTATATGTAGCAGCACACCCTGACGATGAGAATACAAGAATGATCGCTTATTATGCCAATGAGGAACTAATGCAGACTGCCTATCTGGCTGCAACACGAGGAGATGGAGGACAAAACCTGATAGGAACCGAGATTAGAGAGAAGCTTGGAATCATTCGTACACAGGAATTGCTGGCTGCACGAAGAATTGATGGAGGTCACCAATTTTTCAGCAGAGCAAACGATTTTGGTTATTCTAAGGACCCTGATGAAACATTTAATATCTGGGATAGAAACCAGGTACTGTCAGATTTTGTATGGATAATCAGGAAATTCAGGCCAGATGTAATGATCACAAGATTTAGTGAAAGACCTAAGGTAACGCACGGTCATCATACAGCATCTGCAATATTGGCACATGAGGCATACAAACTGGCCGGAGATCCAAAAGCATTTCCCGAGCAACTTAAATATGTAGAGCCCTGGCAACCCCGAAAACTTTATTGGAATACTAGCTGGTGGTTTTACCGAAGGACCGGCGAAGAGTTTGACACCACCGGACTCGCAAAAGTGGATGTAGGAAAATATAACCCATTGCTTGGTAAGTCCTATACTGAGATCGCGGCACTAAGTAGAAGCATGCACAAGAGCCAGGGTTTTGGTGCAACGGGTACCAGAGGAGTAGAAATTGAATACCTGAAACCATTAGAGGGTGCGACAACCAGGGAACCCTTTGGTGATATCGAAGTTAGTTGGGCCAGAGTAGAAGGAGGAAAAGATGTTCAGCTCCATATTGAAAATGCCATTCACAGTTTTGATCCTGAGCAACCCTGGGTTATTGTCCCTGATTTAGTGAGTGCACTCAAGGCTTTACAGATAATTGAAGACAAACATTGGAAATCAGTAAAGTCCCGGGAAATCATTGAGACCATTAAGGCTTGTATGGGTCTTTACCTTGAAGCAAAAAGTGATAGTGACACCTACGTGCCTGGAGATACTATATCAATTTCGTTTGAAGCAATCAATCGATCAGCACTTGATGCAAAATTGGTGGAGGTATATTTTAAAGAATTGAGAGATGTAAAGATCCAGCCGTCACAGGAACTGAACCAAAATCTTAAGTTTTCGAGTGATTTCAGCACCGTGATACCCACTAATTTTCAGTATTCAAGTCCCTATTGGTTAAATGAAAATGCCTCTAATGGTATGTATCATGTAGCTGACCAACTTAAACGTGGAAAGCCTGAAAATGATCCTGTATTGACCGCCGCGTATGTATTAGAAATAGCCGACACCTTGTTAACTTTCGAATCACCCGTTATCTACAAATTCAATGACCCTGTGAATGGTGAAACTTATCAACCCCTTGAGGTCTCTCCTCCGGTATTCGTCAATTTAAAGGAAGAAGTCTATTTGTTTAGTAAAAACGAGCCTCAGGAAATTCAAGTGATTGTGAGAGCGGGAAAAGATAAGGTTAGTGGACAGGTACATTTGGAGGTACCTGCGAAATGGAGCATAGAACCGACTAACTATTCTTTTGACCTGGAGAATAAGGGAAGTGAGCAGGTGTTTAATTTTAAAGTAACACCCCCTAATGGTCAGAGTCAGGGTGAAATAAAGGCAAGTGTGTCAATTAATGGCAAGTCTTATGATATTTCCTACCAAAATATAACTTACGACCATATTCCAACACAATCATACTATCCGGTATGTAAAGCGAAAATCGTCAAGGTTGATTTGAAAATTGAGGGGGATCGAATTGGTTATATTATGGGTGCAGGAGATAAAGTTCCTGGCAGCCTGGAGCAACTGGGTTATCGGGTTGACCTATTGAGTAAGGAAGACGTGAATCAACAGAAATTGGATAAATATGACGCTGTAATCCTGGGGATCAGGGCTTTTAACACATTGGATTGGTTGAAATTTAAAACAGATGAATTATTTTCCTATGTAGAGAACGGTGGTAATGTGATTGTTCAATACAATACCAGGCACAGGTTGAAAACCGAGGAACTGGCTCCTTACTCACTTAAGTTGTCCAGGGATCGTGTTGCTGTTGAAGAAGCGCCGGTAACTATTTTAGCTCCTAAGCATCCGGTGATGAATTTCCCTAATAAAATTACGGCTAAAGATTTTGAGGGTTGGGTGCAGGAACGAGGACTTTATTTCCCTGATGAATGGTCTGACGAATTCACCGCAATTTTGTCAAGCAACGATCCTGGGGAAGATCCAAAAAATGGTGGTTTGCTGGTAGCCAGATACGGGAAAGGCTACTATGTTTATACAGGCTATTCCTGGTTTAGAGAGTTGCCGGCAGGAGTTCCCGGAGCATATAGGATATTTGTAAATATGATTTCATTAGGAGACGAGATACAAAACTAACCATCAGATGACAGAAGAACTTGATGATAAGCCGCCATTTTTTAATCGTTGGAGTACACTATATTGGTTTGTATTACTTTCACTAGGCATGGTAATATTGCTATTGTACATATTCTCTATCGCTTTTTCTTAAGCCCAAATTCATGAATAGTTTTGATTTAATCATTTTGTTTGGAACCCTGCTAGGTATTGTTAGCTATGGTGTGTGGAAAACAAGAAACACTAGCAATGTACAGGATTACCTGAGGGGAGACAATACATTAAAATGGGGAACGATTGGCCTATCTGTAATGGCAACCCAGGCAAGTGCCATTACATTTATTTCGACACCAGGGCAAGGTTATGAAAGTGGAATGGCATTTGTGCAAAATTATTTCGGCTTGCCCATTGCATTGATCATTGTGGCGGCAGTTTTCATTCCTATCTATTATAAGCTTAAGATCTATACCGCATATGAATACCTGGAGACACGATTTGATGTTAAGACCAGGATCCTTGGTGCTTCGCTATTTCTGATCCAAAGAGGGCTTGCAGCCGGGATCACCATCTATGCGCCGGCAATTATTATTTCTACCATTCTTAAATGGGATCTCACCCTTACCATTTTAATGGTTGGGATTCTTGTAATAATCTATACGTATAGTGGAGGAACTAAGGCAGTAAGCTTAACCCAGAAGCATCAGATGGCTATTATACTGGTTGGTATGTTTATAGCATTTGGTATCATTGTTTACTACATTTCTCAATACACCGATTTCTCTGGAGCATTAACCATAGCGGGTACCCTTGGTAAACTCAATGCGGTGGACTTTGATTTAGATTTCGAGAAACGCTATACCATATGGTCAGGGATCACAGGAGGGTTGTTTTTGGCTTTGTCATATTTTGGTACTGATCAGTCGCAGGTACAGCGGTACATTGGGGGTAAGAACCCTACAGAAAGTAAAATGGGTCTGATGTTTAATGCCATCTTAAAAATCCCCATGCAGTTCTTTATATTACTGACCGGTGTATTAGTCTACGTGTTCTTTATGTTTTATCAACCTCCACTACATTTCAAACAGGCATCAGTAGAGATGGTGAAAGAATCATCTTATGCAGAGACCTATCAGGAAGTAGAAGCGCGTTATTTAGATATTTTTGAGAAACGACGAGAAGCTGCAATGGCGTTGAACGGCACTGATGATAGTAAAAGTCAATTGGTTGAACGAGATCAGCAACTGGTAGACATCAGGGAAGAAGCCAAAGCAATCATCAAAAAAGCAGATCCTGGTGCAGAAACAAAAGATTCAGATTACGTTTTTTTGACATTCATTTTAAACTATCTGCCACATGGCCTGATCGGTTTGTTAATTGCGGTCATTTTTTCGGCAGCAATGTCCAGTACCTCATCGGAGCTGAATTCTCTGGCCTCTACTTCTGCTGTAGATTTCTACAAGCGATTAATCAAAAAAGATGCAACAGAAAAACAACACCTCCATATTTCTAAGATCTTTACATTAATCTGGGGATGTCTGGCCATTTTGTTTGCCATCCTCGCTAATAACTCAGAGAATCTAATTGAAGCGGTCAACATTATTGGATCTATTTTCTATGGAACAATTCTGGGAATCTTTCTTGTGGCATTCTTTTTAAAGCACGTTGATGGGACTTCTGTATTTATTGCAGCAATAGTTGCAGAACTAGTGGTCATAGGATGCCATTTTATGACAATCTTTGGTTATTTTGAGCTGGGATACTTATGGTACAATGCCATTGGATGTTTCTTAACCATGTTATTAAGCCTACTTATTCAAGCTATCAATGGAGGAAGAACAACAAATTAGATGGGGCATACTGGGACTTGGGAAAATTGCCACCAAATTCACAAAGGATTTATTAACACTACCTGGGGCCAAACTTCAGGCTGTTGCTTCACGTGACCTGATCAAAGCCAGGGGATTTGCACTGGAGTATGGGGCCACTTCCGCTTATGGCTCTTATGAGGAACTAGCTCAGGACCCGGAAGTAGATGTTGTATACATTGCCACACCACATGTGTCTCACTCATCATATTCATTGTTGTGTCTCAATCATAAGAAGGCAGTATTGTGCGAAAAACCATTTGCAATGGATAGTGATGAGGTAAATGAAATGATCCAGGTGGCCCGGGAAAAGAAAGTATTTTTAATGGAGGCTCTATGGACCAGATTTCTGCCTCACTATCAATATGTGTTGAATCTGGTTGAAAGTAAAAAATATGGAGAGGTAATTTCGGTAGAGGCTGATTTTGGCTTCAAAGCACCTTTCGATCCCGAGAACCGGGTTTGGAAAAGAGAATTAGGAGGGGGGAGCCTGCTGGACATAGGGATTTATCCGATTTTCGCTGCACTGACCATTTTGGGATACCCTACGGAAGTTCTTGCGGTAGGGTCGTTCGCTGAAACTTCTGTGGATCAGGAGACCAAAATGATTTTTAGTTACCCATCTGAGCAAACCGCAGTTTTAAGGAGCTCACTTGTCTGTAATACCCCTACAGAGGCAATTGTATATTGTAAAGAAGGCACTATCAAGATCAATACCCGTTTTCATGAACCATCTTCTGTTTCAATCATCACGAAGGACGGACCAATTGAAAAGACATTTGATTACAAAACAATTGGATACAGTTATGAAGCTCAACATGTAATGGAATGTCTCTGGCAAAAGAAAACCGAGAGTAATTTGTGGACCTTGCAAAATAGTCTGGAGTTAATCAGTTTACTAGATGAAGTGAGAATTCAAATAGGCTTGCAGTATTAATTTTTTTTAACAGCATCGCAAAAACCTTAACTCTTTGATTCTCTAAAACTTATACCATGTGAGTTTTTTCATATGATAATAAACCGATAGGAAAGCCAACATAACTGGACTTTTACAAGGGAAAAATATCACTTTTAAAATTTTGTATTGGTTATTAAACTTGTTAAATAGCGTTGTTCAACCGATTAAATAATTGTTAACTTTTTAGTTAATTTGGTTGAATATTGCTAACCAAAACTTCTGGCGAAAGACCCACTTTATTGTG
Source organism: Cyclobacteriaceae bacterium (assembly GCA_965243755.1). Lineage (GTDB taxonomy): Bacteria > Bacteroidota > Bacteroidia > Cytophagales > Cyclobacteriaceae > JANSWY01. The sequence goes on along the minus strand of CBDEVW010000003.1, from coordinate 909,531 downwards.
GAGATATTGCCGACCTAAACCAAAAAAGACAGGCGCAAGCCTGTCTTTTTATTTGATGATATTTTCGTTGAGATTACTTTTTTGCCTTCCATTCGGCGATAGAATCATTATTCATTTTCACGTAATCATCATTTTTAGCTTTAATTGCAGCTTCTTTACTCATTTCAGCAGTTTTGATTGCTTCTTTGTATTTACCTAGTTTGGCTTCAATCAATGCTTTTCTTCTGGAGATCCAAAAAGCTTCCGGTCTTATTTGCACTGCTTCTGTGATCCACTCCAAAGCTTTGTCCAGGTCTTTATCGATGCTTAAGTAATAACCAGCTGCTGAATAGTAGTTATTGGCTAAAGCTCTTTTAGGGTTTTCAGCAAATCTTTCGATCTGAGCGATTACAGCAGACTTGGTGTCGATTGACATTTTGATTGGAACATACACGTCGCTCCAGATCAGACCTAGTGTGGCAGAGTCATCACGTAAATCATTAATGTCAATGGTAAATGATTCAACAGACATTCCCATTTTTACAGGAGTAACCTTGAACCGAACCAGTTCATTCGCTTCATCATAGGCAGCAACATTTCCACCTAAGTTCAGGTCCTTATAGATCAATATAGTCCATTCAGTTTCTCCAGGAATGGTATATAACGCATATTTTCCCGCTGGCACATCATTCCCTTCAAGCTTAACGTCGCTCGAAAAACTAATTTTAGTAGAGGCGTTGGCACCTGTTCTCCAAACCTTTCCATAAGGAACCAGATCTCCAAAAACAGTTCGACCTTTAACTCCAGGACGGGAGTATTCAATGGTCACCGTACTCAATCCAAATTCCTGCTCAACAGTGCTGGTTGGGCTAGGAGCAGGGGTGTTAACCTGTTGGGCAAATGCTGTGGTTAACAATAAACAGAACGCTACCGAAAGGGCAGTTTTAAGTGCATTCATTTTTATCATGGTTATAATAGGTTTTGTTTAATTTTCCATACAATAATAATGATTTAGGTTGTTGTAAAAAGTTATTTAAAAGTTAAACATGTCCAAATTGACGCAAGATTTTTATGAACGGGAGGATGTGGTTTTAATTGCACGGGAATTGATAGGAAAGGTCCTGTGTACCTGTATAGACGGTCAATACACTTCTGGAATGATTGTGGAGGCAGAGGCTTACAATGGCAGGACCGATAAAGCATGCCATGCTTATGGAAAAAGAACTCCACGTACTGAAACGATGTACCAGAAAGGAGGCATAGCCTATGTTTATCTTTGTTATGGTATTCATCATCTGTTTAATGTAGTCACCAATCGTAAAGGATTAGCGGATGCAGTTTTGATCCGTGCAATACAGCCATTAGAGGGTATTGAATTCATGGAGAAGCGTCGAAATTTATCCTCTGAAAACATATCATTGACTTCCGGACCAGGAAGTGCGGCTAAGGCACTCGGAATTCACAGAGCTTATGACGGGACCAACCTGACTGACAATACTATTTGGATAGAAGATCGGAATGTTTCAGGATTTCAAGTGGAGACGAGGAAGCGGGTTGGGGTGGATTATGCAGGAGAAGATGCACAATTGCCATGGCGATTTATCATGAAATCCAATAAATGGGTAAGTAAGCCCAATTTTTAAAGACATTTGAATAATTTGCGTGTCAATTATGAGTATCGCAATTATTGCTCCCACACGTAATGGCCAGATTTGGGCTGATGAGTTCCATTTACTTGATAGCAATCTAAAAGTGGAAGTATATCCGGATATTGAAAATCCGGAGGAGGTTGAATGTGCGGTGCTGTGGCTTCATCCCTATGGTTGCCTGGAGAATTTTCCAAACCTCAAACTGATATGTTCAATGGGAGCTGGTGCAGATCATATGCTTAATGACCCGGGACTACCCAATGTACCTCTTACCAGAATAGTCAGTGATACCATTGCTACTTCTATGAGCAATTATGTGATCATGGCCATTCTTCAGTATCACAGGCGAATGGAGAAATATGAGCAGGACCAGAAAGATAAAGTTTGGGATCAGGATACTTTCCCTGAGCGGGAGGTACACGTAGGAATAGCAGGTCTTGGAGAACTAGGAACGGACCTGGCGAAAAAACTGGTAATGCTGGGAATTAAGGTGAGCGGATTGAGTAATACCAGAAAAATGATCGAAAGTGTGAGGAGTTATATCACATCAGAGTCTCAATTATTCTATGATGAAATTAATGTTTTGGTGTGCTTGCTACCAATGACCAAAGATACCTATGGATATCTGAACAAAGCGCTGTTTTCAAGGTTGAAAAATCCGTGTTACCTGATCAGTGTTGGCCGTGGATTTCAGCAAAACGAAGCAGATATTCTGGAAGCGTTAGAGGAGGGAAAATTAACCGGTGCTTTTTTAGATGTGTTTGAAAACGAACCACTCCCACAGTCAAGTCCTTTGTGGCGTCATCCAAAAATAAAATTAACACCACATATTGCCAGCATCACTAACCCTAAAGCAGCAGTACCGATTATCTATGAAAATTACCAGAGAATGAAAAGAGGAGATAAATTACAACATGTGGTTGATAAAGAAAGAGGCTATTAAATAAAACAAAACCCGACAATGAATTATCGGGTTCGCAAATTCTATTCAACACACTTGTTAATAGCAGTTTGTCGTTTCGTATACGACAATTTTTATAAGTTTAGGTTTTTTCCAGATTGATAAAATAACATAAAATAAGTGATAAAAACAAGAATTATTATCGGATTAATTCAAGAAAATATTAAAAAAATGCATAAAACTCATGCGGTGTTAATGGCATTGCTTTTGACTTTTTATGCCCATTACTCATTTGCCCAGGTGGAAATATCAGGGGAAATAGAACCTGTATCAAAGCTAAACTCCATATACTATGAAAGTAACCCAGTGATGCATCCTGAAGGAAAGATGTTGTTTTTTGAGCGGGCAAATCATCCTCAGAATATCAATGGGATACAGGATTTAGGAGACATTTGGTTTAGTCAATATGATAGTGTCACGGGGTGGTCGGTACCTGTAAATATTGGGGCACCAGTTAATACGGAATATGTTAACTCTTTGCTGGGTTTCGTTGGTGGAGGAAAATATATGCTGATTGCTCAACAATATGGCCCAAAAAACATTTATTCAAGTAGCGGTATTGCAATATCGGAATTCCGAAATAATAAGTGGCAGGCGCCAATAAACCTTGACATCCCGTATTTTAAAAAGAATTCATTGTATATCGCTGGTTCGGTATCAGCAGACGGGAAGCACCTGGTACTTTGTTTACAATCACTGGGAACATATGGTGTGGAGGATATTTATATTTCTGAATTGCAAGCCAATGGAACCTGGGGAGAACTGATCAATGTAGGCCGAACCATCAATACACCTTTTCAGGAGCTAAGTGGATATCTAACACCGGACAATCGTTACCTTGTATTTTCCTCAAATGGTCATGGAGGAAAAGGAAGTTTTGATCTTTTTGTCAGCGAAAGACTAGGTGAGGGGTGGAAAAACTGGTCAAAACCTGTGAGTCTGTCTTCAAAAATTAATACGGAAGGTGCAGAACATTCATTCTTCTTTCTTCCAGGGTCAAATTATGCATACTTCACTTCTACTCAGAATAGTGATGGATATGGTGATATCAAACGTGTGAAGATTGGTATTGATAGTACATCAGAAGTCGATACCCCGGAGACTACCCTATTAGCGCCCGGTTTCTCCAGAATTTCGGGGCGAATTGTAGATGCCAAAACGGGCAGTGGTCTGGAGGCAAACCTACAGGTGCTGATAGAACAAGGAGGCTCTTCATTGAACATTACATCCAATGATAACGGTGATTTTCAATTGGACATTCCTTCGGGAGCATTTCTTGATATTATGATAGATAAGAAGAAATACCTGCCTTATCATGAAATGATCAGTGTTTCAGACATTGAAGAGGACGGTGAGTTGTTAATTCAATTAGAACCTTTGGTGGCAGGCAATACCATTACACTCAAGCATGTGCTTTTTGAAAGGGCTTCAAATAAATTCCTGAAAGGTTCGGAAGACGAGCTCAATCTTTTGGTTCGTATGATGACAGAAAACCCAGAGGTGAAAATATTCCTTGCCGGACATACAGACAATACTGGTAATGAGAAATCAAACATAAAACTCTCTCAGGATAGGGTAGATGCCGTGAAGCAATACCTGGTTGATCATGGTATCAATGCCAGCAGAATTTCTGGTAAAGGATTTGGAGGAACAAAACCAATTGCCAGCAATGAATCAGAGGAGACCAGACGAATGAACCGCAGGGTAGAATTCAGTATAGTAGAATGATTGGGAATTAATATCCCATTGCTGTACCATAACCTCTTCTGTCAGAAGCACCTTCTATTTTACCGTTGGGGTGGATGAGAATGCAATCCATTCTTCCCAGGGCTCCACGAGGTTCTACTTCATGACCCATTTCTATGAGCTTCGTAATGGTGGTGGTGTCAATTTGAGAAGTCTCGTATAAAATTCTATCAGGAAGCCACTGGTGATGAAACTTAGGTGCATCGATCGCTTCCTGCATAGACATGCCGTGATCAATTACGTTCAGTATTGTTTGAAACACTGATGTGATGATAGTGGATCCTCCGGGAGTACCTACAATCATTGATAACTTGCCGTCTTTTTCTACAATGGTAGGCGTCATCGAACTGAGCATTCTTTTTTCCGGCATTATTGCATTGGCTTCAGCCCCAACTAACCCAAACATATTTGGCACACCGGGTTTGGCACTGAAGTCGTCCATTTCATTGTTAAGAAAGAAACCAGCACCCTTCACCAGTACTTTGCATCCAAAATAACCATTAAGTGTTGTGGTGATCCCAACAGCATTGCCCCATTTGTCCACCACAGAAAAGTGGGTGGTCTCTACAGATTCAATGACATCAACTTTTCCCTGTTTAATGTCTTCAGAAGGAGTAGCTCTTTTCAAACTGATGTCATCAAATCGCTCTTCGTTGTAGTCTTCACTCAATAGCATATCAATAGGAACATCGACATAATCAGGATCTCCCAGGTAAGTGGCTCTGTCAGCATAAACCCTTCGTTCCAGTTCTGTCATCAAGTGAATGGTTTTGATTGTATTGTGCCCCCATCGCCTGATTGGATATGACTCTGCGCCTTTTAACAATTGTATCAGCGCCACACCACCACTACTTGGCGGAGGCATAGCAATAATTTTATATCCATTGTATTCAGCAGTTAAAGGGTCTCGCCAAATGGCTTCATAGTCCGCAAGGTCTTCTTTCGAAATAAAGCCTCCATTGATCACACTTTCTGCTACAATCTGGTTGGCGACAATGCCACTGTAGAACCCTTCCCGACCAAAGTCCCTGATGAAAGAGAGCGTTCCTGCAAGTTCATTATGATACAGTGTATCCCCAGCTTTCCAACTGCCATTGTTAAGATAGTAGATACTATCCCTGTTGACTTTTCGAAATGCTTCCTGATATTTGTTGATGTTATAAGCATCAAATGCTGTGAGAACTACACCATCTACCGCCTGGCTGATAGCTGGTTGAACCAGGTTGGCAAATGGTATTGTACCAAACTTTTCATGGAGTTTGATCATCCCATCGACAGTGCCGGGCACACCAGCAGCTTTGTGACCCAGGGTACTCGCATCTTCAATGACATTGCCATCCTGATCAAGAAACATGTCCCGGTAGGCTACTTTTGGTGCTTTTTCCCTGAAATCCAAACTTCCAATGTCTCCATTGCCAGTTCGATATATAGCGAAACCCCCACCTCCAATATTACCAGCCATAGGATAGACAACAGCCAGCGAAAATTGAATCGCAATTGCTGCATCAAAGGCATTTCCACCATTTCTTAAGACATTGAGCCCAACCTGGGTGGCAAGCGGGTGTGTAGTAACCACCATGGCAGAATCTCCAATGGTCCCGGTTTTTTGATATTGCTTATTGGTTTTTACATTTTGACATGCTACACCAAGTAGCATCAATAGAAGAGAAAAATATTTCACCTGTGAGAACGGTTTAATTTCTTAGTTACTGTTTTTGTACGATTTCTGTGACGGTCTTTTTTAGGGTTATAGTACCTGTGCCTAGCGATAGGCTTCACAGTTTTGACGCGACCATTTGATGATGAACAGCCCGTAAAAAAGCAGCCACATACAATGATATACATGGACAATATTTTGTAAAATATGATTTTCGGACTTTTTAACATGGATGCAAAATACAATATTTTATAACAGTTTTATACCCAACTTACGCTGAAGGTGGACAATTATTTTTCTGCTCTAATTAATAATTACTTTAAGCATAAACTACATTTTTTACTGAAGTACGATTTCATTCGTTGGTGATAGTGTCAACTCTTCTTATGTGAGGTCAATGGTTGATAATGGGTACTTTAAACCTAACGGTACTGTAAAAAGTGCAACCAAAAAAGTCGTTATTGTTAATAATTCATAACTAAATCATCAAATTATTATATTTTCATTTCTTTAATTGTACTTCTGGGTTACAAATGGTGGACAAAGCTAACTTTTTAAAAATTAGGCTTTTATAATATGGCCAATTGTTATATATTTAAGCACCTGCTATTAATTAACTAAAAATCAAAAAGTTAGACCTACCCAACCTATGGACATTAATGTTGATCTGACCAATGGAGTGAACAAGCCGCCAAGAGGATATCGCGTCTATAATTTAAAAGGTGTTGATCACCCGGTAATAGCTCGTAAAGGAGGTCCCACAGCAGACCAAATCAAAAACAAAGAAACTTACCAGGAGCTTCGTAATAACCAGAAAGAGTTTGGAGTAGCCTCCATGATGGCCAAAGTATCTGAGAGACTGCTTTAAGTCGAGGGAATGTCTGAGATTTGTGAAACTTACGTTTCAGGAAGACTGACCGCCCAATTTAGAAATCTTGCAAAGCTTGAAGAAGGAGAAGACTGGTAACAAGGCCATTGAAACTCAAGTAAACATGGGGGCAATCTTACCGGTTTTGAGTTTAATTCTGAATGCCCCTTTGATGAAGACATTCGACGCGAAATATTTCATAAGACAGGGTTCTCACAGAGGGTCACAGTCATTCTTACACTTCCCTGAGTTTGTTCCGAAAACAGCTTTCAATAGCTCCGGAGGAAGCTACTAATTTTAAAATCAACGCAAGTCTTGTTTCAATATCGGATTTTGCATTATTCAGAAGAGCTTAGGAACCTATCTTCCGTTAGAAGAGGAGGATCACGGTCAGAATTTGGTACGTATGAAAGTCAAATGCTTCCAATATTAAAAATGCCAATTGAACCTTTTACTGCCCAACTCTCAGCCAAGAACGGGAGACCAGTGTCGGACAATACAGGAATTTTCCTTGTGTTTGCGGTAAGGTTTTTCAAATATGAAGAGGGTACTTTCCATCACCTCAGTAACCATAGTACGATGCAAATCCATCAGGTCTACTAACAATCCTTAGTCACGGCGGTTATGTAGTAATGATGCCATTTCACCGCTTTCAAAAAGATTCAGTAAAACAATTTAGGCTTACCGGGGATAGTGATTTTGAGCTTATTTGTAAGAGGCATTCAAAAGAATTTCTGGCAGACATATTGGGAGGGGTGCATTTCAACAGTGGTTGGTTATCACTACCAATCGATATTGCCAATCTAATGTCAATCCCACACTGGGTTAATTTTAAACTTCTCGAACAAGGTCAGCATTTTTTTGAAAAGAATTTAAGGGCAATAATGTCTTCATTGGGGCTTGCTGCATTACCGTATTGTTATGCCCATGCCAATGGCGCTCATGTACTATTGGCGAGTACAAGATTAAAAAATGATACGGATAGGCGATTAATGGAAACGGCTACTTTTCTATTAGATGTTTGCAGCTTCGGGTCGTTCAGGGAAAATGGACAGGCGCTTAGTGCAATATTTAAAGTGAGGTACATCCACCATATGATCAGGCAGCACCTGATGAGGAACGAATGGAATGTTGAGCTATACGGTTTACCTGTGAACCAAATGGACATGGCTGGCACCAACCTGGCATTTTCATTGATTACCATTCGTTCTTTACGAAGACTTGGAGTTTCAGTAAGTAGGGAAGAGGCGGAAGCATATATACATTTATGGAACGTAATTAGCAGCCTGCTTGGGCTGAAGTCTCCATTATTACCCCAGGATTCAAGACATGCCCATTGGTTGTGCAGAATTATTGCTGAAGAAGAAATTAAAAGTTCTGAACCTGGTATTATTTTGACAAGATCTCTGATTGAAAGTATTGGAAGCCAGCCGGATTTAAAAAGTCTTCATGCACTAATTGAACCAGCTATGGCGTTCCTACTGGGTAAAGACATCTCCAGGATATTGAATCTAAGGGAGTTGCCTTTACCCTTTTCAGGAGCTACCGCTGGAGCCCTGTTGAGATTAGGAGAATATTTGCAATCTAACTGGTATATAAGTCATGACCCAGTTTTGCAAATGAGACAACAACTGAAGTTTTCCCATCACTAAAAAGGTATCCTGCCATTAGCTAAACATCAATATTTTTCATTTCGTATACTTAAGTTTAATGCAAAAACATGGGGCCCATGAAGGTGAAATATGTGGTATTGGCAATATTAGTGGTGACTACTGGTTTTTCATTTGGCCAAACTTCTGTGAGCCGAGTGGACAGGAAGCTTTCGGAGGAGCACCATGAACTGGCCATTGGGTATTACGAGTCAGGCAATAATGATCTTGCGCTGATGCACCTTGACTCCAGTTTAGTAATAAACCCACGAAATGTAGAATCGCTTTACCTACGTGCAGTACTCAAAGAGTTGAATTCGGACCCCATGGGGGCTTTGATCGATTATGAAACAATTGTGCGCATTAACCCTGATTTTTTGGAGGCCTACATTGGAAAGGCCTTAATTTATCATCAGCGACAAAATTATGAAGATGCCATAAAAGATTTGAATTATGTGCTGAACTTCGATGGACAATATGAAACGAGAGCCATCTACTTCCAGTCATCAGGGTATACCAGTGGACCTTCTACGGGCAACATAAGTTCAGTGACCTCTCTGACCTCAATGAAAAATAACATGCTTTATCGAAGGGCCATCATTTATCGGGATATGGGCAATTATGATCAGGCGTTGGAGGACATTCAGCAACTCATCGCCTCAGATACCGGAAATCCGGAATATTATACCATACAGGGTATGATTTTACTTCAAATGGAGGAATTGAATGGTGCCAGGGAAAGTTTTAGAGAAGCACTAACGATAGACCCGGAAAATAAATCAGCTGCGTACCAGTTGCACTTGCTAGATCCATCTTATGAATTACCTGAGGTGGTTTTTACTGACAAGGATTTTCACTATGCCTTTGCCAAAAAGGCATTTGATGCATTTGAAGCAGGTGATTATCAGGAATCTATAGTGTACTATAATTATGCGATTAAAGCTGCTCCAGAAGAGGCCGACTACTACTCCACCCGGGGTTTAGCGCACGAGAAAGTTGGACGGTTTGATCTTGCATTAAAAGATTTTGAGAAAGCATTGTCTCTGGACAGTTACTTTGTAGCCAATTACTATAGGATAGGAAATATACTATTCAGGCAGAGTTCCTTTCAAAAGGCCAATCAATATTATAACATATACTTATCCTACGCCCCGGATGATGAGCGCATATTGTATAATTCAGCTATGGCCCACCTGCAGCTCAGACAGAAAAAAGAAGGGTGTAGAAAACTGCTGAATTCTTCGGAGCTTGGTATGGGAAAAGCCACAGAAATGTGGAATGAGCATTGCAAAAATTGAATTGGGCTTTCACTTCCTTTGAAATCTTTTATTTTTGCCTGACACAGGAAAAAAGTGTGATTATATGCAACAACCCAAACCCAAATTAAGAATCGATATGCACACGCATATCATCCCGGAACACCTGCCAAACTTTGCTGAAAAATTTGGTTATGATGGCTTTATTAGTCTCATGCACCATCGTGAAGGGGCCGCAAGGATGATGAAAGGGGATTTCTTTTTTAGGGAAATATTGCAAAATTGTTGGGATCCTGAATTACGAATCGAAGAGTATGCCAAATTTGATACTCAGGTTCAGGTGATCTGTACTATTCCTGTCCTTTTTAGTTATTGGGCCAAACCAGATGATGCCCTGGCGGTTTCAGAGTTTCTGAATGATCATATTGCCGGGATTGTTCAAAAATATCCAAAGAATTATGTGGGTTTGGGAACTGTACCTATGCAGGATATTGACCTGGCCATCAAAGAGCTTGAAAGGTGCAAGTCTCTTGGTTTTCCAGGAGTGCAGATTGGGAGTAATATCAACAAGAATAATTTAAGTAAACCACGATTTTTCGAGTTCTTCGAGGCATGCGAATCATTAGGAATGGCCATTTTGGTTCACCCCTGGGATATGATGGGCAAAGAAGAAATGGGTAAGTACTGGTTACCATGGCTGGTTGGAATGCCCGCTGAAACCACTCGTGCCATTTGTTCGATGATCTTTGGAGGAGTCTTTGAAAGGTATCCGAACTTAAGAGTTTGTTTTGCACATGCCGGAGGGTCGTTTTTAGCTACTCTGGGGCGAATTGAGCATGGATTTAATTGCAGACCAGACCTGGTGGCAGTGCACAATAATGTGAACCCCAGAGAATACCTCAAGAAGTTTTGGGTTGACAGCATCACTCATGATCCGGTGTACCTCAACTATGTAAAGGATCATATTGGTAGTGACAAAATAACGTTGGGTTCTGATTATCCTTTCCCATTGGGTGACTTAGAGATAGGCAAATTCATGCTTGATATGGGGCTGTCGCAGGAAGACCTTGACAATATATTCTATAAATCAACCCTCGACTGGTTGCAACTCGATGAAAAGCAGTTTTTAGATTAAGTATTAAAAATCCAGTTGCTTAAGATGGGGGATAAGGTTTAGACTTTCCAATATAAGGTAGGTACCGTAATTAACGATAAACTGGCCGGCAAATGAAAATATTGTTACCAGTACTACCAGTATAAATCCAGTTAGATTAACCATTCGGAAGAAAGTGACATAAACCCAAAGACTATAAAGTAAGGATATGATGTTATATATATCCAGGATCATGTTCTTGTGAGGAAGAAATATCTCTATGAAAGGAAAGAAAAACAGGAACAAAAAGAGTTGCTGCCCGGAAATGTAGGTGTTCAAAATGAAATTTTCCGCATAGTTGTAGCCTTTTGGCTTAAAGAAAATCCAGGTAAAAAAAGCAAATACCGGTACTGCCAGAATATTAACCACAGTATTGAATTCCGCGGCGTATTCCCAGAATCCATGTTTCACCATGAGCAGGTCTTCAAACCACGATTTGTCGCTTGCATAGTCCACATAAATCTTATATCGAATAGAAAGAAATGTGGCAACAGCTCCCATGATAATCAGGTACCTTACTGGCACTGCCAGGCTCAACCTTTTTCCATTAAGATAATTTCTAATGGCCTCTCCCGGATTAAGGCTTAATGTTTTAATGGTGGAGAAGAATCCGTTTTCAATGTCAAGCGATGAAATGAAGGTTTCTTTCAGTAGATACGAAAAAGTAAATCGGTGAACATCGGCATTCTGACCACAATTTGGACAGAAATTACCAATGAAGACGGTTCCACAATTTCTACACTTTACTTTTTTCGCCATTTTCTAATTGAGATATGATTAAATATAAGTGAATTGGCTTAATTGTATCATTGGCGAAAACTGTAGTCATTGATTTAGTTTCATTCCTGACAAATATGATATTTTTTCGGTCCATCAATTACAGCTCCACATTTCTGGAAGCCAAAACTCTTAAAAATAACGAAAGGGGAAGATTTGAGGACCCATTTGGGGGATTATCAGCGTTTATGCATATTAAAAGATTTGAAGATCTGGAAAAATAAACAGCCTGATGGCTATCTCCAGTTAAATAAATGGTATCGTCTATATTGTAATTCGAAGCAACGAAGGATTCAGGCCCAAATGTTCGCCAGAAGTACCCATACGCAGAATTATTATTAGGAGCTACTATGATACTGGTTGAACGTTCGATCCAATCTGAAGAAAGTATTTGTTCTCCGAACCAATCCCCGTTTTTCATTATCAGGTAATTGAGTTTTGCAGCATCCAAAGCCGTCACTGAAACACCCATTGGAATGTTGAGTGTGCCGTTTTTCAGTTTTGCATAATTGGGATTTATTCCAATTTGATTGAATAAGGAATTGTTAAGGTAATTTTCAGCGGATTCTCCTACAATACTTTCCATAATCCTGATCAGTAATAATGATGAAGCGCTGTTGAAAGAAAATCTGACTCCAGGAAATGATTCCAATGGTTTTTCCAGAATGTATCTAATAGGATCATCAGATTCCATCGTCATTCTCATATCTGAGTCCAGTTCCGTATTAACTTTTATGATTTCATTCCATGATAAACCACTTCTCATTTCAAGAACATGCCTGATAGTGATGGTTTTTTTTAAAGTATCTTCTTCGAAAATGTCTTGATATTCAGTTAAATACCCATAGATAGGTATGTCGAGCTGATCATTTAATTGATCTTCTAAAACCTTTCCAAAAACAGCACTAATCCATCCATTTGCGACCTGACCAACATTGTGCTGTGTAGATCGATTGTCATTGTTGTAATAATTTTCAAATATTAATTGGTCATTTTTGATAATTATTAAACTGTTGATATTTCCGTACAAACCTGAAGAAATTTCCTGATCCAGCTGAAGTAGTGCGTCATCACTAATGTTATGCCTGGAAGGTAACGCATAGTCCCATACCGATTGATCTGGTGGAATATCATCATCATAATAACAACCAGCAAATAATGGTACTATAAGTATTGCTAAAAGAAGTCTCATCTAAATTCGTTTATTGAACCTGCCAATCTTAAAGGTTGCTGAAGTTGTAATGCCATTAAATTCGTTAGACTCAACGCCTGTAAGGTCTAAACCAAGGAAATGCCTGTAACCTACACCAAATGACATTTTTACAAATCCTTCTATGTTCAAGTCAATGCCAATTGTAGGATTGATAAGCAGAAAATTGTCTTTAATAAAATCCTCATTATCAAACTCGTATTGCCAAAGCATATCACCAAACCCCAATTTGTTTTGAATACTGATGTCAAATAACTTTTTATTGAATGTGCTGTAGCCAATGTAAAAGCCACCATGCTTGTATTCTACTCTGAAAAAATTAGGAAATACTACCCGGGAACTATAATCACCCTGATAAATCATAGCATAACCCCCCGCAATCCAATGAGACTTGTAGATCATCCCAAGTTCCGCACCTATAGATTCATTCAATCCCTCAGGAGTTGGGGCTACTTCATACGATGGGCCTAAATATACCTGAACAAGGTACTCCCGCCATTTATTGGGTTTTTCCTCTTCGACAATCAATGAATCTGATACAATTGCTGTGTCTGGTTGAATATTAATTTGTGCGATACAACCTATTGAACCAAACAGCAATAAAAATAATAAGATGTGTTTCATTAGCATACTAACAATTAATCTACAAAGATTCCTTACATTTTAACAGTATCAAATAAAATTTATCCGATTGCAGATTTATTTCAGTGTTAAATGCAACCTCTGAAATAATCAACAGTCATTGGTTTAGATTAAGTATAGAATTGGAGATAGCGACAAACATTCACCAGGAGCTAATAGAGCATTGCAAGACAGGCGATCGTAATGCGCAATATGAGATCTATAAATTATACTCCAAAGCCATGCTCAATACTGCCTATAGGGTATTGAACAATGTGGAAGAAGCGGAGGATATTTTGCAGGATTCTTTTGTTAGTGCATTCAAAAACCTTCAACACTATAGGGGAGATGCCTCATTTGGCAGCTGGTTGAAAAGGATCGTGATCAATAAGGCTATTTCTCAGTTGAAAAAAAGAAGAATTGAGACAGTGGACCTACATGATGGGGATTCAGAGTTCATGGATGATGAAGAATCTGTTCCTGAAGATATTTTAAAAGTGGAACTGATAAAAAAAGCAATGGAGCAGCTTCCCGATGGATTCAGAACCGTTTTCTCGCTCTACCTGATCGAGGGATATGATCACAGAGAGATCAGTGAAATAATGGGAATTTCGGAATCAACTTCCAAGTCTCAATTAAATCGGGCAAAGGCCAAAATCAGAGAATTGTTAAGTGAAGTGGTATGAAAAATCTAGAAAAGTTTGTAAAAGAAAACAGCAGTAAGTTTGATCAATTGGAACCCGGATCCGATTTGTGGTCCAGAATTGATGCTGACCTGTCACATGAACGAAGTACCGGCCAATCTGGAATTTCCATTTTCTGGAAGGTGGCTGCTGTATTATTGCTGTTCAGTACCAGCTGGCTGCTGTTTGATAAATTTTCAGGAGATCAGCAGTATGCAGAACAAACAGTTGCTGGTGGAGAATTTGCTGAAGCTGAAAAGTATTACAATGAACTAATTCTTCAGAAGAGGAATGAATTAGTCAAAGTGAAAATAGAGGATGGTTCGTTAAGCAGTGAATTTCTCCAGGAGATTGACCGGCTAGACTCTATTTACTCTGGACTGAAGAACGAATTGCTTTACAATCAAAGTAATGAGCGAATCCAGGATGCTATGATCATAAACCTACAACTCCGACTCAACATACTTAATCAACAGTTAGAAATTTTGGAAAGGTTAAAAAAATTAAAAAGTGATGAAAATATTTCGACATAGTTTATTGCTGGCCATAATGTTTGGTATTGTTTTTCAGGTCAATGCACAATCTGAAAAACAGAAAGAAATAAATAAAAGCTACAAGGTGAATGGCAACACAGTGTTGGACATAACCAACAAATTTGGAAAAGTTCATGTCAATACCTGGGACAAGGCTGAAATGACAGTCAACGTGAAGGTAACCGCTGAAGCAAAGACTGAGGATAAAGCCATGGAAATGCTAAAGAAGATAGACATTACCATAGATGAATCGTCTGACCGAAAGCGGTTTGAAACTTCGATTAGCAACAAACTCAATTCGAATGGCAGAGAGTCATTTAGTATTGATTATGAAGTATATATGCCCAAAGGGAATCGCCTGGAATTGAAAAACTCCTTTGGTAACTCCTATATTTCAAATCACTCCGGAGAAACGGAAGTTGATATTTCTTATGGTGATATCAAAGCAGGCAGGCTTACAGGTAAGACGGACTTTAAGTTGTCTTTTGGAAGTGGTGATATTGAAGAAATAGGAGGGGGTGATCTCACCATCAAATACTCCAAACTGGACATTGAGAAAGTTGGAAACATTGATCTGACTCAGGGGTTTTCTGATGTTGAAATTGACCAACTCGGTAATGTAGACCTTGAAAGCAAATATGGTAGTCTGGAATTTGGTGTCGTGGAGTCAGTGAGCGGTAAAGTTGGTTTTTCTGGATTTGAAATTGACCGCCTCAATAAAAGTTTGAAACTGGTAGCATCATATGTTTCAGGATTTAGAATTGATGAAGTGTCAAAGGACTTTGATTACATTGATATTGAAGGAAAATTTGGAAACTATAATATCATATTGGAGGAAGGAGCAACTCCATCCATAGAAGCAGAATTTGAATTTGCCTCAATGTCTTATGATAAAGATGAAATTAAAATGAGCTATGTGGAAAAGGAAATGCATAGTGCATCATATAAAGGCAAGATAGGAAATGGACAAAAGGGTACTATAAAAGTGGAGTCCAGTTATGGTGATTTAAGATTAGGATTTTAGTAAACGAGTTATGTAGTAGGTGAGGTCGGAGTTATCTTCCGACCTCTTTACTAATATCATGGTAAAAAGGATAAACCACGCTTGTTCTTCCAAATCATATATTTTTCCAGGAAAAGCTTACCAAAATCATTCAGCACATTAGGAAGCATCAGCTCAAACTGTCTGGGTTTAAATAAGTGATTAGTCACAATGTAGACCTCTTTATGCCCGGCATCCATCACACACAAACCTGGTATTTTGCCGAATTTCTTGGTTCGGAACTTTCCATCCTTTTTGATTGAGTGCATGATGTTTTCGGCCGCAATCTTACCCATTACGTCACTGGGATATCCCGTTTTCGGGACTCCAAACGGAACCTTGCCACCTGGAAAAGGACATGCCACCTGAACTGCAAGTCCTGCCGCGTAGATGTTGGGGTAATTGATGTGCTGATAACCCTCGTTGGTTGGAATAAAACCTTTCTCATCACCTATGCCTTTTGAGTGAAGCACAACCTGTGAGCCTTTAAAAGGTGGTATCAGCATACTCATTTTATAAGGAAGTTCTCTCCCGTCTTTCAGGACAATTTTATCTTTTTCAATGGTCTCAATAGAGGCATTGGTGATATAATTTATTTTAAACATTTTCATGAAGGTCTCTACCATCATTTTGCCTCCTGTAATTCCTTCAATACCAAAATGACCAAGGAAAGGCTCGGGAGTCACCCAAGTCAATTCAACCTGGTTTCTTACTTTTTGTTTTCGTAGTTCCTTGTCCAGGTTGAACAAATATTCATAACCAGCACCCATACAACTTGCACCTTGTGTTGCTCCCACCACTACCGGTCCGGGGTTATTTACTAATTCCTCGAATTTCTGAGCTGATTTCTGAGCAAATCTCGGTTCAACAATGGTGTCCACATATCCATCATCCGGGTGAAGATGATCCAGCGCGTCATAATCCGAGGAAACTCCCGTAGCTACAACCAGGTAATCATAAGTAATGGAGCCATGGCTTTCGGTGATGACTTCATTATTCTCAGCGATTATTTCAACCGCCTTGTCTTGAATAAATGCTACACCCTTTCGCCTGAGGACAGATTCTATATCAAAAGAAATGTCTGATAGTTTGCGTTTTCCAAAAGGTACCCAAATCAGGGAAGGAACATAGAGAAAATTTCGGGTTGGTGAAATTACCGTAACCTTATGTGATTTTCCTAATTTCCTTCTTGATTCCAATGCGGCAGTTACTCCTGCGAAGTTCCCGCCTAATATTACAATGTTTGCCATAATTCATGCTTGTTTTTACATGAATCAAGGTAGATATCAAAGGGAGGAGAAAAGCTGATTTTCAAACAGCCTTGCAACTGATGAAAGTCATTTTCAGGTAGTTATGTAACAAATGTTACTTTTGTTTTTTCAGTTTGAGGGCCTCATCATCATCCAGAAATGTCCCCATCAGCCTATCCCATATGTTGAAAAAGGCGCCAAAGTTTTTTTCAAAATGGATGTGATGCAGGTCATGGTGCGTCACCGTATTGCCCAATCCCAACACTTTATTTTTAGAAAACCATCTGGGTACCAGCTCAAATCCATTATGCCCGGCTGTATTGACTATAGAGTCGTAGATTAGATATATCCCAAAAACGACCGGGTGGATTGGTACCAAAAATATAATTAATGCAAATGTCCCGAATTGTATAAGGGCTTCAAGCGGTTGGAAAGCCAGAATGGCCCATGGTGAGGGGGTAAGTGAGCGATGATGCCCCAGGTGAAAATATTTAAATACAGGAGGCCAGTGCATAAATCGGTGGCTCCAGTAAAAATAGGTGTCATGCGCAATGAGACAAATAAAAAAACTTCCTATTCCGTAAAGTGTAGAGTATTCATTCCAATCATAGTAGAACGATGAGTAACCTTCTTTCACAAACTGAAAGGTGATGAATGAACATATTGCAAATATCAACACCGACCAGGTTGATAGCCTAAATTCTCTTTTTAGGTCCTTTGAGGTAGGTTTTTTAGCTTGAATTCTTTTAGATTCATGCTTTCCTTCTTTTCGGTGATACATTAAGTGAAAAATGCCTGCGGGGATAATATAGAACCCCACATAAATTATCAGAAAGATCACCAAAAACTCAACCACGTATAACATCATCTCGCGTAAATTTCGGTGCAAAGCTAATCTGATGAAATTACAATTCGAATAATTACATGAATAAACTGTTATTTTTGAGGGTATGAGACGGCATCCCGCATTAATTCCCATTTCCAGATTTCATCGAAGTGTCCTTTTTCTTGCCCTTATTCTCAAAAAGAATCCACCGAAAGTAAAGGGTTATCCGGAAAGCTGGGAAGATAAGATTGTGTTTGCAAAGTCATTTTACTCAGAACGGCTATCAAATCACTTCAAAAAGGAAGAGACACTATTAATTCCAGTCATTAAAGGAGTGTCTGCCGATTTGGATGCCATCTCTGATAAAGTCATTAAGGGCCATCAACTCCTGTCATTAAAATTTGAGCAACTCAACGCGAAAACTTCGGTTAATGAGTTGAACCAGCTGGGAGAGATGCTGGAGAAGCATATCAGGATGGAGGAGCGTCAATGGTTTCAGCAGATGCAACAAGACGTGCCACAAGAGGAATTGAATAAAATTGACTGGTAATGTAAAAGCCTCGCATTTTCATACGAGGCTTTTCACAACTGGTTGAAATATGTTTTGGTTAGGGTTTAATCGTTTGCAGCATATTGCGCCATCTCGGATTGGGGCATTTCGTTTATTTCTGTTTGTGCTGTCTCCACTTCGGAGGTATATTTCATTTTTGAACAGCCAATGAAGCTTCCAATGAGAAGCACCATACATATTGAACAAATCTTTATCATAGCTTAATAGGTTTTGATTCAATGTTTACAAGATTAAAGGTAAACATACCGTTAATCACAAGTGTGTCAATTGACTTTCCTATTCTGCCAATTAGCTTTTATCATATACAACAGTAGTATTATCAGCCTTTAATAAGACTTGTGAGGGGGATCTTAATTACTTTTCAGATGATTTAGTTGAAAAAAGAAAGCTGTGCCTGTGCTTTCCGAATTATCTTCAATCCATATTTTGCCTGCATGCTGGGTAACAAGGTCTTTCACTATGAGCAGGCCGACTCCTTTTCCTTTCTCGTTATCGGTACCATATCGCGTGCCTGCAGTTTCAGGAGAGAAGATCTTTGTTTTCATGTCGTCAGGTATGCCAATGCCATTATCCAGTATACCCACTTTTACATGTCCATTGTTGACATGTGCTTTGATTTTCACAGTTCCTGTAGCATGGGTAAACTTAATGGCGTTTCCGATCAGGTTTCTGAGGATAATAACGGCTGCATCGGGATCTATTTCCGCCATGGTAGCAGGCGGAATTTCATTTTTCAGTTTAATCCTTTTATCAAGAGCCTGTTGTTTAAGCTGTTTGCATACAGTTTCACCGGCCATCTTAAGGTTGCAGGATTTCATGTGTTCGTTGGAACGCTGTTTTTTCAGTTCTACAGATGACCAACTCAGGACCTCTTCCATCAGTTTGATGTTATGGTTGATCTGAGAGGTGAAGTCTTCCTTCATTTTACTAAGCTCCTGGGGTGTGAGGAAATCCTTGTTTAACAAATTTAGTGCACCCTTCAGGTTGTTGAGGGGATTCATAAGGTCATGGCTTAGTACCGATAAAATATGACTTTTGGTACTGTTCGATTCACTCAATTCAATTGTTTTTTGTTCAACTGATTTCTCCAGGTTCTGGTTGAGAAATTTATTTTCCTGATAAACAGCTGCGATCTGTGCAGAAACAGCCACGGCCTGAACAAGTATGTAAATAACCATTGCGGTATTCAGCATATTTGGGCCCATATCAATATAAATGATGCTGTCAGTTTTAAGAATTTCCAGAATTACCAGAATTGTTGGTATGATATAGCCTATGAGGACAATTTTAGCAGTTCTGATTTTATTGATGATGGCAATTCTCAGGATATCAAAAGTGATGAACAACACGATCACTGAGATGATATGCAAAATATCCACACTGGTTTCAAAATAATGAACCGGAATAAACCACACGAGTAGTGCCATTATAATACACGCTACACCAACAAGTTGGAATATTTGATCATACTTTTTTACCAAAAACTGATCCCTGAAAAACAATGCACTGAAAATTGGAGCCAGGTAAAGAAAACTGTACTCGAAGCGTTTCGCTAATGAAAAATCCAATGCGGGGAAAAGTTGATACAGAATGAAGGTGCCATCATACACAACAGTAGCTCTAATGCAAATGATCAATGATACCAGGCCAAGCCACAGTGCTGATCGACTGTCAATAAAGAAATAAAGGACAAAATGATACAACGCCATTATAAACAGGATTCCTATTCCTGCGTACTCAAATATCTGCCTTTTTTCTTCCTTTAAGTACAATTTTGAATAATGATCAACCAAAGGAGGAAGCAGTATGCCCGGCTCATGAGTAATCGCATTTTTCACCTTCGCTGTTATCTTAATAGTATCCGAAAGTGGTAGCTTGAAAAATGACCTTATCCTGGCAGGTGTTCCGGAAGGCACATTTTCCGGGTCATAGTGTTTAGTCCGGTAGATGAGTTCATCGTTCGCATATATTTCATAATCCAATACAATAAAGGGGAATAGGACTCCAAGCTGGGCTTTATCCGGATTGATAATTGTACACTGGTAGGCACATGCTCCTACTCTCGTGAATTTATCATTGAAACTAATCCATGAACTCTCGGAAGCATCATAAAGTTGGTATTGCACACTATCCAATTGTGAAATCGTGGGAGCAAATTTAAACTTCCATTGTCCTGACAGAGAAAGAGCTTCTCCCTCCTTGAAATGATAAACGGGTCCCTGGGCTATTGAAAAATAACTGTTTAGAAGAAACAGGAGCAGTAGGAGTCCTGTTTTGTAATTGTGCGTTAATCGTTTTTTACACATTCCCGGGCCCAAATATTTGCGTGTGTGTTTTGAAGATCCCCTAAAGGATAAGCTTTCTTCATTTCTTCTAGAAATTTAGCCAATAATAGGGGCAATTGACAATTTCCACCGGACCAATAGGAATTTGGGCTGTTTAATCGGGATTAATAGATGCCAGTGAGTTCAAACTGTTCTTTGTTGGAATCTAGTAATTTATTGTTTTCACATTTTAGTATGCGGGCAGGGTATTGCTCCAGAAACTGGTGATAATGTGTGGCCATTAATATGGCAGTACCACTACGATTGATTTCAAGGAATAATTTGAATATACCATCAGATACTTCGGGATCCAGGTTTCCGGTAGGCTCATCGGCAATTAGGATCATGGGTTCATTGATCAATGCCCTTGCAATGACCACCCTTTGTTGTTCACCACCAGAAAGTTGGTGAGGCATTTTGGAGGAAACAGAGCCAAGACCTACACGCATCAGCACTTCGGCCAGTCGTGATTTCATTTTCGATTTATCTTTCCAACCTGTAGCCTTCATTACAAACAACAGGTTTTCAGCCACACTTCTGTCCTGTAAAAGTTGAAAGTCCTGAAAAATGATACCAACCTTTCTCCTTAAAAAAGGTTTGTCCTTTAATTTAATATCTCTGATTTGAAAATCACCCACTGTTATTTCACCAATTCTTAGTGGAAGGTCAGCATATAGCGTTTTTAACAGAGAGGATTTACCACTTCCAGTTCTTCCAACCAGGTACACAAATTCTCCTTTATGAATCTCAAAATTTATGTGATTAAGAACGGCATTATTTTCCTGAAAAATAGTAGCATCCTGAACCTTGATAATGGGAAGATCTGAAAATGACATAAAAAAATCAGATTGTTAGTTTTTGTAATTTACCAAAAGGTAAGGAATTGATCACTTCCTGCAAAGCGTCTTCCTTACCTTCAAGTCCATATTTTTCTAGTTTCTTCAATGGCCTGTCTGCCCGAAAGTAAGCAATTAAAACAAATTGCTCATCTCTCAGTTGGATGTAGTCTGGTATTTTGGCTTTGCCTTTTACTTTAATGATGTACATCAACAATTGGTTTTAGTAGAAGAAACCGTCAAAGCTGTTATTTGTTGCCTTTTTGGTAATCTGCCAGGAATTTTTCCAATCCAATGTCAGTCAAAGGATGCTTCAACAAACCGGTGATCACCTTCAATGGGCATGTTGCTACATCGGCACCAATTTCTGCACATTGAATAAGGTGCATATTGTGTCTGATAGAAGCTGCAAGTACTTCAGTCGCATAGCCATAATTATCAAATATCTGAACAATTTGCTCGATTAGTGTTAAACCGTCAGTGCAAACATCATCCAGTCTTCCAATAAATGGAGAAACGTAAGTAGCTCCGGCTTTCGCTGCTAATAATGCCTGGCCTGCATTAAAAATCAGGGTGCAGTTGGTACGGATTCCCTCAGAAGTGAATTGCTTAATTGCTTTTACACCATCTTTGATCATAGGCACCTTAACCACGATTTTGTCATCGATTTTGGCCAGTTCTCTACCTTCCTTCAGGATTCCCTCATAGTCGGTAGCGATAACTTCCGCGCTTACATTGTCATCAACAATGTCGCAGATCTCCTTGTAATGCTTTCTAATGTTTGCTTCTCCGGTAATGCCTTCCTTGGCCATTAGCGAAGGGTTGGTGGTCACGCCATCAAGTACACCCAGGTCGTAAGCCTCCCTGATCTCATCTAAATTGGCTGTGTCTATGAAAAATTTCATCTAAGGTATGATTAAGAATTGTGAAAAATTTGATGCAAATCTATAAAGGACAGTCGATTAATAGGGGAGAAGTGGAAAGAAAAATAGCAACTGATATCGCACCGCTCAACCGCTTACCCTTGCTCCCTTCCAGGCCTGGGGGATTCAGCAGGAGCTGGTCGTACCAGTTGCCAGCGCAAAGGTATAATTTCTTCATTAATACCAATGCAATGGCACTAAAAAATTCCTTTCAAATATAGATTAAATTCTATCGGACTCGATCTTACAAATTCATCTGCTTCCAGATCTTCGTAAATTTCTTCATCAAATGTCCTGGGAGTCTTTTCAATTTCATTGTTGGGGTGTACAATGAGCTCTAATCCTTCGAAAGTTTTTGGATTCAACTGAACCAAAATTTTCACTCCCTCTATTTCTTTCTTATAATACTCGTGAACCAATTTATTTATCTTCTATCCTTCGAAGATCGTCATCATCATCCTCTTCAGCAAGATCTTCATTGAAAATTCTGGAAACCGGTAGATCATCCAGAAACTCATCTGCAAAGTCCACAATATCTGTATCCTCGTCTAGATTTTTATAGTTCATAAATCAAAAATAGTTTCGGGTTCTAAAATAAAAGTCCTGATTCTATTTATCAAACTGTTATGCTTTCGTTAATTGGTATGTTGATGTTTATTTCATTCAGGAGCTCGTTCTCCAGCATTTTTAGCCAGGTTTTCAAGTAGAGAATGACATCATTCCTCTCATTGTGTTTCAGGTGTTTTTTGTCTTGAGGTAGATTACTGATTATTTCAGGGTCACTGAGTTTCTCAAGGTTCATTAGGTCCCTTCTGGTAAGCCCGGCATCTATCAATTGACTGATCAGCAGGTCCATGGGCATACCACTGGTAGGACAAAAATCCATGATCTGGTCATTCCAGTCGCCTCTGCCTCTCATGGCATATTCATGAATTTCTTTTTTGGATAGTTTAGTGATCTCCTGCGCAAGATTTCCGCAGTTGCAACTTCCCATATGTCCCCATTCGTATGGAGCACCATCTGTAAGCCTTGATATAGTTCGTTGCAATGCTGAAATTAGTTCTGGTGTAGGATGTGCCATAATTACTTCTTTCTTTCTCTACAATTTGTGATTAAAAATTGTTCGGAGAATCTCATAAATTTACGCAAAAATCGTTACTAGTTGCAGTTTGACACTGTTCTCAATATTTTTATTCTAAACATTAAACCAATAATCATATGGGAAAAGGAGATAAAAAGACAAAAAAAGGTAAAATTGCAAAAGGTACTTTTGGTGTTAGAAGACCAAAAAAAGTTAAGAAAGCTGAAAAGCAAGAATCAAAATAATACTCCTTTGTGAGTAGGAGAGCAATTAGATGAAAGGAATTATAGGGGTTATCCTGCTTTTCGTGGTAATAGAGTCCGGGATGGCTCAATCCAAAACCCATATTGGGCTATTGGGTGGTGGAAATTTCAGTACAGTTTATTTCAATCACCTGGCGTTTCCTACAAATGTCAGGGCCTCTGTAATTCCTGGTGTTTTTGGAGGGTTGGCAATCAAACATTTTCCTTACAAAAGGAACAACTTCCTTAATACAGGTCTTCAGCTTGGTGTCAACTATCAGCAAAAAGGATACACTCAGGTATTTCCAAACATACATAGGGATTACAATGTACGCCTCAATTACCTGACAATTCCCTTTTCAGCGATTGTCTATGCGGGTCGAGGCAAACTAAAGATTTTTCTGTCGCCTGGAGTCTATGGGGAATTTATTCAAAGTGTAGATACCAATGGAACTCCACAGGATGATGATCCGGATGATGAGTTTATCAACCAGGGCCCATATGATGTGTTTGAGTATGACCCAAATACTGACTTTGATAAAGGTTTTGGTGTTGTGGGGGAATTTGGGATATTTCGCAAGTTCAGATTTGGCGTAATTCATCTGGCAGGAGAACTGTCATACAGCATTACCAACATTCTGGATTTTGGGGAGAGGTATTCGGGAATACCCGATACGTCCAATAATATATCCTTTGGATTCAGGGTAGGATACTTTATCGAAATAGGAAAATTGGAACTATAACTTTCTTTATCTCTGTTTTATCTTTTAACTTTTCTAGTAAAATTAAAAGACCCAGAGATGAGAGCACTCAAGTATTTAATGGTTCTAACCCTACCAGCAGCTGTCTATGTTGCCTTTTATAATCGAGGTATATATACCTTCATTCCATTGATCTACTCCTTCGTATTCATTCCCGTTCTTGAGCTTTTTTTTCCTGCTGTGACCACCAACTTATCCCCTGAGGAGGAAGAGCGCCTTAAAGGAGAGCGCATCTACGATTTTCTTCTTTACCTGATTGTACCAGTTCAGTATGTTTTTCTGATCCTTTTCCTGATACAGGTTAATCAACCCGATCTGACATGGTGGGAAGTAGCCGGAAGAGTATCTGCAATGGGAATAATGTGTGGTGTATTTGGAATCAATGTGGCCCACGAATTGGGACATAGAAACACATGGTATGAACAACTGATGGCTAAAATGTTGCTTCTGACTTCATTGTATATGCATTTTTTCATAGAGCACAATCGGGGACACCATAAAAAAGTGAGCACACCAGAGGATCCATCCTCAGCAAGACTCGGTGAAAACCTTTATTTCTTCTGGGTAAGGTCTGTAGTGAATGCCTACCTCAGCGCATGGAAGCTGGAGTTTGAAAGGATGAAAAAGATTGGCGCACCTCGATATTCATTGAAAAATGAAATGCTGTGGTTCCAGGTTTTTCAGTTGGGAGCGGTGCTGACAATTTATTTCCTATTGGGATGGAAAGCATCTTTGTGCTTTGTGGCCAGTGCCGTATTTGGTTTTCTGCTATTGGAAACAGTCAATTACATTGAACATTACGGACTGAGCAGAAACAAAGTATCGGCAGACAGATACGAGCGTGTGATGCCCACACATTCCTGGAACAGCGATCATATGATCGGCAGGTTATTATTATTTGAACTCTCAAGGCACTCCGATCACCACTACATGGCCAATAGAAAATACCAAATCCTAAGACACATGGAGGAAAGCCCTCAAATGCCCACTGGCTACCCCGGAATGATGATGTTATCAATTATTCCACCAATTTGGTTTGCGGTAATTCATTATCATATGAGAAAAAACAAATTGATAACAAATAGTTAATAACATTGAGTGATTGATAATGATATGATATTTATTTTGGATATTTCGTAAGAGTTTTTATAATTTTGTGAAAATTTTAAATTTTAACCATAATAGCATCATGGCAGTAGTAAGCGCAGAACAAAAAATTGAAAAAGCTTGTGTAGAAGCTAAAGAGAAACTAGAATCTTTAGGTATTGAGGAGCAAATCCAGTCTGAGCTGGATTATGTATTGGGGAGCTACAGTTTCGACAAGAACCCGGTAGGTCTTTACGAAATTGGAGGTAAGGCATTGAAGGCGTTGGAAGCATATAAAGCGGATAACCCGAGAAAAGTATCGAAAAAGTTGATTACGGATATAGAAAACGCATTAAAAACGAAGTAAATAAAACCGGGGTTTCCCGGTTTTTTTATTTTCTAAAGATTTAGCCAGTAAGTGATTTTCATTACAATGGCCCGGTTCTTTTGAAAGCCATTCTGGAATCTTGGTATCACATTTTCAGTAAACACATCTCCTCCATAATTTTCAGTGTAAACCAGAAACAAATCCGACACTGGTTTAAACCGCCATTGAAGCCGCATATTGACATTGAAGTTATCGTCTCTGTCATTGTACTGAAGGAAACTGGTAAGAAACAATTTATTAGTTAGCGTAAGGTCCAGCCTGGTTCCGATTAAAAGATATTCTATGTCCTGAAATTGTTCATCAAACCTTATGTTGTTATAATCTATCCGTAGCGTGGATCTAAAAACTGGCTGGATTCTATACCCAAAATTCATTCGGATATTGGTTCTTTCTCCATTATAAAATTTACCGTTACTCATGAATGTATTAAAAGTGAACAGCTTTCGGGTATCCGTTCTGAAAAACAGGTTGTAAGATCCAAATTGATACTGTCCACCTGCTTCCAGGGAGTCTGCTTCTATACCATTCGGAGCAAAACTATCCGTAAGTGTGATTGAATTCCAGTCATAGCCAATTTCAAACCTGATGGTATTTCTGAAATTAATGCCATATTCTGAGGTGATTACCCGGTCAAGTGTAGTAAGGTTACTGTTGGTGACCATATTATAATCAACTGCCGGTCCATGGTTGATCACTTTATCGGATTGCTCTGTCCAGAAGGAATAGTTGGCAAAACCTCCAAACCAGTTGACCCCAGTCCTGGGGACAAAGCCAACATCAGCCTGATAATTTTCACCAATAAAAACATGAAAATAACCAACTCGTAGTTCACGCGAGCGGTAACCCAGAAATGCGCCATGCGAGTAGTCTTTGCCATTTATCCCGGGAGTAAGTGATTTGTGAACATAGGTATTCCCTTCCCACTTATTACCGGTAGTGGCCAGATTGTAGTCAAAACCAACCACCCGATTATATTTTGTAGAAGTTATTGTTGTGTCATTTGGGTTATAGTTGATACCGGTCCTGTTTACTAATGTTGCTCCCAGGTTGGATCTGCCCAGTTGTCTTTGCGCCACAGCAACGGTGTAATTTTGACCTGGAAAGAACTCTATTCCATTTTCATCATCTTCTATGTGATCTTCTCCGGTCTGAATATTCAACATGCCAACCCGCCATTCTTTTCCAATCTTGCCACTTAGGCGAGCTCCTCCCAGAATAGGAATTTGTTTGGCGTTAGCTCCCGATCCTATTATCCCAATTCGTCTTGAAAAAAAAGGTCTGCTTAAGGGAAATCCATTTTGTGCAAACAGGTCCTGATTTTCCAGGAAAAATTGCCTTCTCTCGGGAAAAGAGATTTCAAATCTACCCAGGTTATTCACCTGCTGATCTACTTCCACCTGTGAAAAATCCGGGTTTATAGTAACGTCTAAATTTAGCGATGGAGACAAACCGATTTTAGCATCCAGGCCTGCTCCAAAATTTGTATTGGTTCCCTCATTGTTTTCGTAATCAGAAACAATTTGAACAGAGTTGTAGGGAATTAACGCAATGTTGGAATTTGTGGGCTTTGGTGGAGTATCCCAAACTAACTTACCCGAGTAATTCAAATCAGATGATCTGAACTGTATGGGTACATAAATCCATGTGCTACGCTGATTAATTAATGGATGATTCCTTAGGAAATTGATGTTCCAGGTACCAACACTGTTGTATCGGAATGATTTGAAAGGGATCGCCATTTCTACTACATACCGGTCGTTGTACCGTGTTACTTCACTATACCATTTATTATCCCAGTTATCTGAAACATCTCCTCCCAAAGTAACCAATCCCTCTCTTTGTACATTGTAAGGCGTGACCTGAAAAGAAAAGCCGTTTGACTGGTCATTGTATGGGTCTATATAGATGGCAAATACATCGTTATTGCCAAAGCTAAAGTCCCTTCTCAAAGATTCAATCATGTATTCATTGCTGGACGTGTAGCAAATTGCACCGACATAAAAGTACTTATCATCATAAGTGGTCTTAACAATGGTTTTTTCTTCTGCCAGCCTGTCGTCCACAGGAAACGTAAGGTAGAACCCGGAGGCTTCATCCGCAACTTCCCACGCTTCCTCATCAAGCACACCATCAATGACTATTGGAGAAATGCTTTTTTGTATATGTAGTTGAGTAGATTGCGTTGGATTTTGTGAATAAACACAAAATATCAACCCACTCATCACCATGATGAAAAGGGTTATTTTCTTCACTAAGTAGTAAATTCTGTCTTAAAATTCCTTAATCTTCCTGATCTTCCTGAGAGCCGTAAGGAATGACGTGTTGTTCCGCAACAGATCTCAAAAACTTAATGTTTGTCACAATTTCAGGATCACTGTAGATATAAGCGGAAAGGTCTGCTATTACTCCAGGTTTGAAGCCAAGCTTGATCGCAATTTTTTCGCAAAATGCAATTTCACTTTGGTGAACTTTCCCGTCAATCTTCATCAACTGAATTGTATTAAACAAATAATTAAACTTCTCATCGCTGGGAAGGTTTCGAAGATTAGGGACGGGTTTGGGATGATCAATGATGTTTTCTACTTCTTCCGGGGTTAAACCACCACGTTTTCCAATTAAATGAATCATTTTACTTTCCTGTTCGGCAACAAAGTGATCTGCCTTCGATAAATGTACTAGTAAGCTCAATTGATCTTCTAATGGTAGCATTCTTTATATTGCTTTTATCTTGCGGTAAATCTAACCAAGTTCCCTTTACCCCGGAATACTTTTTGATCAGTGGGAATTTATAGGTTCAAACATGGTCTTTTACTTGACTAATGTAATCCTTATTCAAAGAATCACAAACTTTTGGGAAAAATTCATCAGTAAACATTTGCAATTACTTTTTCTTGGACTACTTTAGTGCCAGTGAAAGCAAGAAATACATATTGTACTGCATGGTGGTGGTCTGGAATAGATTCCTAGACTAGCAGCATTCTTGTACAATATTCAAAATAAATGATATTAACCCCGCTGCTAAGCGGGGTTTTTTGTTTTATAGCCTTAATAAAAATGTTTGATCAGAAATATCAACTCAAAGGAACAAGCAGAAAAATGCTTGCTGATACTGTAACGCCAGTATCCATCTACCTCAAACTGAGGGATCACTTTGCAAATTCATTCCTGCTGGAAAGTTCAGATTACCATGGAAATGAAAATAGTTATTCATATATCTGTTGTGATCCCATCTCTACTTTTAGCCTCACCAATAACGAACTGAGCATCAAATATCCTGACGGACAAACGGAGGATGTTCTGGTAAATGATCAAAATCGGCTGGTCGACCTGCTCCATCAATATGCAGGTTCCTTTGAAGCTCATGACGGTCAGCACAACTTTATTAAAAATGGCTTGTTTGGCTATATGTCATACGATGCTGTTCAACATTATGAAGATATCTCACTTGACGCTGATAAAAAGGCTAATTTCAAAATACCTACAGTCCATTATAGTGTCTTTCGGTTTGTGATTGTTTTAGACCATTTTAAAAATGAACTGTATGTTTTTGAATACACATTAGATAATAAGGAAGCTACTGGCCTGGATCACGTCATGAACCTGATCTCAAGTAAGAACTTTGCCAGTTTTAGCTTCAATACGGTTGGTGATACCAGGTCAAATTTTACCGATGAACAGTTCCTGGATATTGTAAAAAAGGGAATCCATCACTGCGATATTGGAGATGTGTTTCAAATCGTGCTGTCCCGTCAATTTTCTATTGGCTACAAAGGGGATGAGTTTCAGTTATACAGGGCACTTCGTTCTATCAACCCCTCACCGTACTTGTTCTATTTTGATTACGGTAGCTTCAAAATATTTGGTTCATCTCCAGAAGCTCAGATTGTGGTAAAAGGAGATACCGCCACCATTTATCCAATTGCCGGAACCTTCAGAAGGACTGGTGATGATGAAGCGGATGCAGAACTGGCAAAAAAATTATACGCCGATCCCAAGGAGAATAGTGAACACATCATGTTGGTAGACCTGGCAAGAAATGACCTAAGCAAAAGTAGTGATCAGGTGAATGTTGAAACTTACAAAGAGATTCAATATTACTCACACGTAATCCACCTGGTTTCCAAAGTGACTGGTAAAATGAAGCAAGACGCTGTTCCCCTGGAGATGGTAGCGAGTACGTTCCCGGCAGGGACACTCTCCGGAGCACCCAAGCACAAAGCGATGCAACTGATCGATCAGTATGAAAGTGTGAAGCGCGGATATTACGGAGGAGCAATTGGTTTTATGGGATTTAATGGAGACTTCAACCACGCCATTATGATCAGGTCATTTCTAAGTCAGGATAACCAGTTGTTTTTTCAGGCTGGAGCAGGCGTGGTTTCCAAATCTGACCCGGACAGTGAAGTTCAGGAAGTTTATAATAAGTTGGCGGCATTACAGAAGGCATTGGAGGAGGCAGAAAAACTATGAAAATACTGGTATTAGATAATTACGATTCGTTTACCTACAATCTGGTTCATATTCTACGGGAACTAAAAATGGACATGGACATCTATCGGAATGATAAGATTAGCCTGGAAGATGTTGATCAATATGATAAGATTTTACTTTCTCCAGGTCCGGGTGTACCATCAGAGGCTGGAATAATGCCGGATTTGTTGAAAAAATACGGACCTACCAAAAGCATTCTAGGTGTTTGTCTTGGGCATCAGGCAATAGCAGAAGCTTTCGGTTCTCAAATCTTCAATCTACCTGAGGTTTTTCATGGGATTGCTACCAAAGCCATTCAAACGACCAAAGAAGAACCACTTTTCAAAGGGTTACCAGCATCTTTTAATGTTTGTAGATACCACAGCTGGTCCGTTGATCCAAAGACCATTTCGGAGGAGCTGGAGGTTACCGCAGTGGACGAAAAAGATAACGTGATGGCCATATCACATAAGACTTATAATGTTCGGGGATTACAGTTTCACCCTGAATCTATATTGACCGAACACGGCAAAGAAATTATTCAAAACTGGATTAACATTTGATCATGAAGGCAGTACTAAACAAATTAATAGAACATAAATCTCTTGCTCGTGATGAGGCGAAAAACATCCTGAAAAACCTGGCTCAGGGAGAGTACAATCAAAGTCAGGTGGCAGCATTCTTAACGGTGTACCTGATGAGAAGCATTACTGTAGAAGAGCTGGAAGGGTTTAGGGACGCCATGCTGGAATTGTGTATTCCACTGGAAATCGAAGAGTACAATGCGATTGATCTGTGTGGAACCGGTGGTGATGGAAAAGATACCTTTAATATTTCTACATTGTCGTCATTCATTGTGGCAGGGGCCGGACAGAATGTGGCGAAACATGGAAACAATGGCGTTTCTTCAGTATGTGGTTCATCCAACTTATTGGCATATTTTGGTTATGAATTCACCAATGAAAAAGAGGATTTGATCAAAAGTCTGGACGAATCAGGCATCTGCTTTCTACATGCGCCATTATTTCATCCAGCCATGAAAAATGTGGGGCCAATACGAAAGGAGCTGGGTGTGAAAACATTTTTCAATATGCTGGGGCCTATGGTAAACCCTTCATTTCCCAAAAATCAACTCGTTGGTGTTTTTAGCCTCGAATTGGCCAGGTTATACGGCTATCTCTACCAAAAAACAGATAAGAATTTTGTGATCCTGCATTCTTTGGATGGATATGATGAGATCTCACTTACCGGAGGTTTTAAAATGATTGCCAACAATAGCGAACAAATCCTTTTCCCGAAAGACCTGGGACTGTCCACCGTAAAGCCTGAGGAGCTTTCTGGTGGAGCAACCATTGAGGAATCAGCAAAAATATTTGTCAATGTGCTTTCCGGAAATGGTACTGAAGCACAAAAAAATGCGGTATTGGCGAACGCCGGACTAGCCATTTATTGTGGAAAGCAATTGGACAGTATTGCTGAAGGAATTGATCAGGCCAGGGAATCTCTGGAATCGGGAAGGGCCTTTGAGAAGTTTAAAAAACTAGTAAACAACGAACAAAAAATTTTTAGCCTGAACTGAGAACCCTATGAATATATTAGAAGAAATAATTGCTCACAAGCAAAAGGAAGTTGCAGAAAGAAAAGCATTGTACCCGGTTAAACTCCTTGAGAAAAGCATATTTTTTGAAGGCAAACCGGTTTCCATGAAGCACTACGTTTGCAGGCCGGATAAGTCAGGAATCATCGCAGAATTCAAAAGGAAATCCCCTTCAAAAGGAGTGATAAATCCAAATGCAACCGTAGAACAAACTTCAATTGGCTATATGCAGGCCGGAGCATCTGGATTATCAGTACTTACAGATGCTAAATACTTTGGAGGAAAGAGTGAAGATCTTTCAATTGCAAGGAAATACAACTTCTGTCCAATTCTCAGAAAAGACTTCATCGTTGACGAGTATCAGATAGTAGAAGCAAAATCAATTGGTGCAGATACAATACTGTTGATCGCTGCGGCTTTAACGGCTGACCAACTCAAGGCGCTCGGAGCATTTGCCAAGTCACTTGGTCTTGAAGTACTGATGGAAGTTCACAATGAGGAGGAGTTAGAAAAGTGTCTTAATGAGCATATTGATCTTCTGGGTGTAAACAACAGAAACCTCAAAACTTTTGAAACATCTGTACAGGTCTCCAAGGATCTTGCAGCCAGGATTCCGGATGAATTTGTGAAAGTGAGCGAGAGCGGTATTAGTGATCCGGCAACCATTCACGAACTAAAGCAATTCGGGTTTGAGGGGTTCTTAATTGGAGAAAATTTCATGCGGAATGGCCGCCCAGGTCGGGCAGCTAAGGATTTTATTGATCGATTGAATCTACTAGAACAAGAAACCATTGAATCCTAAGCAAAGAAATATCAAACTAAAAGTTTGCGGGATGCGAATTCCAGCCAACATATCGGATCTGGAAAAAGTGCATCCGGACTTCATGGGATTCATTTTCTATGGCAAATCACCAAGATATGTACTGGAGGAAAATAATCAGGAGGTTATAAAAAATCTGTCTGCTTCAATCAAAAAAGTTGGGGTATTTGTTAATGAGACTGTCCAAAACCTCATTGCAAAAGCACACCAATTTGACCTGGACCTCATTCAACTTCATGGTGGTGAGTCAAAGGATTATTGTGACGCTGTAAAGCATGCAGGATTCGAGGTAATTAAAGTTTTTTCAGTGAAAGACAGGTTACCGCTTGAGGAGTTGTCTGACTTTGAATCAGTGACGGATTACTTCTTGTTTGACACAAAGACTGTTCATTTTGGAGGCTCTGGTGTCCATTTTGATTGGCGCATTTTAAGTGATTATGCACTTGATAAACCATACTTTCTCAGTGGTGGAATTGGCGAAGGTGATATCATTAAAATCCGGCAGTTACACTTACCGCAGCTTTTCGCTTTGGATATTAACAGCAAATTTGAAAATGCTCCGGGAGAGAAAAATATAGAATTAATTAAAGTTTTTGATAAAGCATTATACTAGATGAAGACATTAGAGAAGTTTAAAGTTGATGACCATGGTTATTACGGGAAGTTTGGAGGTGCTTACATTCCTGAAATGCTTTACCCCAATGTGGAGGAACTTCGTGACAATTATCTACAAATTATCAATGACGAAGGTTTCCAAGTGCAGTTTAATGATTTACTAAAGCATTATGTTGGTAGACCAACTCCCTTATACTTTGCAGAAAGACTTTCTGCACAATACGGCGCACAAATCTATCTCAAACGGGAAGATTTATGTCACACCGGGGCACACAAAGTCAATAACACCATCGGACAAATCATTTTAGCTAAAAAGCTGAATAAAAAACAAATTATCGCAGAGACGGGTGCTGGCCAACATGGTGTGGCAACTGCCACTGTCTGCGCGCTGATGGGGCTTCCCTGCATTGTGTATATGGGAGAAGTTGACATGGAGCGCCAGAAGCCTAATGTAGAACGTATGAGGATTCTCGGTGCTGAGGTAAGGGCTGCAAAAAGCGGTAGCCGAACACTAAAAGATGCGACTAACGAGGCTTTGAGACACTGGATCAATAATCCGGTTGATACACATTACATCATAGGTTCTGTAGTAGGACCACATCCATACCCGGATATGATTGCCAGGTTTCAATCTGTCATTAGTGAGGAGATGAAATGGCAACTTAAGGAACATACCGGCAAAGAAGATCCTGATTATGTAATTGCTTGTGTGGGAGGTGGCAGCAATGCTGCTGGAGCATTCTATCATTATCTGGATAATGAAAAAGTAAATTTAGTTGCTGTAGAAGCAGCAGGATTGGGAAATGATACCGGTCAATCTGCAGCTACCACACAATTGGGTAAAGAAGGTGTGCTGCATGGGAGTAAAACCATTTTAATGCAAACAGAAGATGGTCAGGTGGTGGAGCCATATTCCATCTCTGCAGGACTTGATTACCCTGGAATAGGTCCCATCCATGCCCACTTGTTTGACTGTGGTAGAGGAACCTTCATGAGTGTAACGGATGAAGAAGCAATGAAAGCAGGGTTGGAGTTGAGCCGCCTGGAAGGAATTATACCAGCCATCGAAAGCGCCCATGCTTTTGCTGCACTATCAAAAATGTCACTAAAAACAAGTGATACCGTTGTGCTCAATCTTTCCGGAAGAGGAGATAAAGATCTGGAAACTTATATCAAATGGGGAAAATATTAAGCCAATGACAATGACTTTAGAAAAGAATAGAATTGATCAGGTTTTTGAGGAGAATTCGGGAGAGTTACTGAATGTATACTTTACCGCAGGTTACCCAAAGCTGGACGATACGGCAGAAATACTCAAGTCTTTAGCATCTGCCGGTGCTGACATTATAGAGATTGGAATGCCGTTTTCGGACCCGGTTGCGGACGGACCAACTATACAGGACAGCAACATGCAGGCCCTGGAAAATGGAATGACTATATCTCTGTTATTCAGTCAGTTAGGTGGTATTCGGAACCAAGTGGATGTTCCTATCGTTTTAATGGGATATCTGAATCCGGTAATTCAGTATGGAATTGAAGCTTTCTGTAAGAAGTGTCAGGAAATAGGAATTGATGGCTTGATTTTGCCTGATTTACCTATGCATGACTACCTGAATAACTTCAAACAAATCTTTGATTCTTACGGTTTATACAATATATTTCTTATTACGCCACAGACATCTGAGGCGAGAATCAAGGAAATTGATGAAAATAGCGCCGGCTTCATTTACATGGTATCATCTGCCAGTATAACTGGAGCAAAAAAGGGAATTAGCCAGGATCAGGTGGACTATTTCAAGCGAATTAACAGTTTGAACCTTAAGAACCCGCGCCTGATTGGATTTGGGATCAGTAACCGAGCAACATTTCTCAAGGCCTGTGAGTATGCTGATGGAGCAATCATTGGAAGTGCATTTATTAATTTGTTAAAGGACTCCAATGATCTGAATGGTGACATCACCAGGTTTATACATGAGATTAAAGGAATTAATGGTTGATTTTAAACTAATACGCGCGCAAATATGATAATACAACTAAACCCAGGTATTTCCGACACGGAACGATCGGAAATAATCGATGTAGTTCAGTCCCTGAAGTACAAAACCAAAGAAGTTAATACACAGAAAGGAAATTATGTCATTGGTATCGGTAAAAACGATTTTGACATTCGCCAAATTGGAACGCTAGACGGTATTAAGGACATACATATTGTTTCAGACGATTTTAAACTGGTTTCAAAAAAATGGAAAGTCCACGAAACTGAAATCGATCTGGGCGATGGGATCAAAATAGGAAATGGACACTTTCAGATCATGGCAGGCCCATGTTCTATTGAAGGTGAAGACAATATCAATGAAACCATCGCACATTTGAAAGAAAATGGCATCACCATCATGCGTGGAGGTGTTTTTAAGCCAAGGAGCTCACCTTATTCATTCAGAGGAATTGGTCTCGAGGGATTAAAAACCTGGTACAAAGCCGCACGGGAGGCTGGTATAAAGATCATTACTGAAGTGATGCAGGTATCTCAGATTGAGGAAATGTATGATTATGTGGACATCTATCAGGTCGGAGCTAGAAATACACAAAACTTTAATCTTCTGGATGAGCTTGGAAAAGTGGATAAACCAGTAATGATCAAACGAGGGATTTCAGGAAC
The DNA here is from genome assembly GCA_965243755.1 of Cyclobacteriaceae bacterium. Lineage (GTDB taxonomy): Bacteria > Bacteroidota > Bacteroidia > Cytophagales > Cyclobacteriaceae > JANSWY01. The sequence continues at coordinate 873,298 of CBDEVW010000003.1, read as the reverse complement.
GATTGATGAGCTCTTGCAGAGTGCAGAATATGTCTTTTCAGGAGGCAATGAAAACCTTTTGTTGTGTGAAAGAGGTATCAGGACCTTCGTGAGAGCAAGTAGAAATACCTTTGATATCAATGCCATTCCAATATTAAAGGAGAAGTCACACTTACCTGTAATTGCAGACCCATCCCATGGAATAGGACTGAGAGATCATGTAGAACCGGTAGCATTAGCTTCGGTGGTTGCAGGCGCGGATGGAATCATTTATGAAACGCACTGTAAACCTGAAGAAGCATTTTCTGATGGACAGCAAACACTTGATTTCATTGAGTCATCCAAATTGATCAGGAAAACGAAAGAGTTGGTGGCCTGGAGAAGTAAAAAGTAGGCACAAAAAAAAGAATATCCATAGCTGATCAATAAGATATTCTTGTGAAGTAATGTATCTAAATATAATAAAAAAAGTCTGAATAATTTGTCATGATAAAATAATATTTCGCTTCATGTCAGCTGGCCAAATTTATGACGGTGAACCATTTTGGAGAGAACAGATTGATAAATTGCTTAGGTTTTGAATTATTAACTCACATGAACTATCTTCGCTGGGAATTCTTTCGGAATTGAACAACAAATGAACAACGTAGTACATACATATCATCATTATTATCACTATTACTTGGACCATCGGTTCGGGCATGATGATTATGTATAATGCGTTAAAACAAGACAACATAGATTATAAGCCTGAATTGATACCGATTCAGGCTTTTTTTTTGATTTTATACAACCAAAAAATGAAACAGATTTATTCAAATTACACGGCCCAGGATCAGGAGGTATGGAAAGTACTTTTTGAAAGGCAAATTGTAAACCTTCCAAAAGCTGCAACTGAGGCTTATTTGAATGGTTTGAAAAAAATCAGGTTTACTCCTGATGCGATACCCAATTTTGAGAGTACCAACGAGTTACTTAGGTCAATTACCGGATGGGAGCTGGTGGTAGTGCCGGGAATAGTGCCTGATTACACTTTTTTCGAGTTGATGTCCAACCGGAAATTTCCAGCAACTACCTGGCTTAGAAAGATGGAGGAACTTGATTACCTGGAGGAGCCTGACATGTTTCATGACGTATTTGCCCATGTACCCCTTCTAACAAATCAACATTTTGTCGATTTTCTGGAGGCTTTAAGTAAAATCGGGTTGCAATATTGCGGCAATGATTATGCCATTGAAGTGCTATCCAGAATTTACTGGTACACAGTAGAGTTTGGTCTGATAAGAGAAAATAACGAAGTAAGGATTTATGGAGCTGGCATTCTCTCATCAGCAGGAGAAACTAAATATAGCTTAAGCGATGAAGTACCTCACCATGAATTTGATGTGCAGCAAATTGCTCAGACAGGTTACAGGAAAGACGTTTTTCAGGACAGGTACTTTGTGATATCTTCTTATGAGCAACTGTATAATGCCATCCCGGAGATTGAAACGGTATTGGCCAATATGGTGGCAGAACATAAAAACGAACTGATTATATCGGAATAACAATAATGGATGTAGCAATTATAAAATACAATGCCGGAAATGTGCAGTCACTGACTTTTGCACTCAATAGATTGGGCATAGAACCAATTCTAACAGATGATCCGGAACAATTGCAGAAAGCTGATAAAGTAATCTTCCCAGGCGTTGGTGAGGCCAGTACTGCGATGAATTACATCAGAAAACAGAAAATTGATGAAGTCATCAGAAATCTGCATCAGCCTTTTCTCGGAGTTTGTCTTGGGCTTCAATTGATGTGCAAACACAGCGAAGAGAATGATACCACCTGCATTGGTGTTTTTAATAATGAGGTTAAAAAATTTGACCCTACCCAAAAAGTGCCACACATGGGTTGGAATACTATTACAGATTTAAAGGGGCCGCTATTTAAAGATGTGGATGAATCCTCTTATTTGTATTTTGTGCACAGCTATTACGCAGAAACTGCCGAGGATACCATTGCGACATGTGATTACGCTAATCGATTTAGTGCGGCATTGCATAAGGATAATTACTATGCCATTCAGGCACATCCTGAGAAAAGCGGTCTCACCGGTCAGCAGATACTAAAAAACTTTATAGAATTGACTTGATATGAAAATAATTCCAGCCATAGACATCATAGATGGTAAGTGTGTTCGCCTGACCAAAGGTGATTACAATCAAAAAAAGGAATACAATAATGACCCGTTGGAAGTTGCCAGACAGTTCGAAGATGCTGGAATTCAATACTTGCATCTGGTAGATTTGGACGGTGCAAAAGCAAGAAAGATCATTAACCGTGATGTGTTGGAAAAAATTGCGAACGGAACCTCATTGCACATTGATTTCGGAGGAGGTATCCAGTCCAATGAAGACATCAGAATTGCCTTTGAAAGTGGTGCAAAGCAGATTACAGGAGGAAGTGTTGCTGTTAAAAATCAATCATTGTTTAAAGAATGGATTGACCAATATGGACCTGAAAAGATCATTCTTGGAGCAGATGTACTCAATAAAAAAGTGGCCACAGGAGGCTGGATGGAAGTTAGTGATCTTGATGTATTCGGGTTTATTCAGGAGTACCTGGAATTAGGAATAACCCGGGTGATTTGCACTGATATTTCGAAGGATGGGGTTTTGCAGGGACCATCACATGATTTGTATAAAGAGTTACTGGCGAAGTTTACTAAATTGGAGTTGGTTGCCAGTGGTGGTGTATCGTGCATAGATGACCTGAGAGAATTACAAAAAAATGGTTTGGATGCTGCCATTGTAGGAAAAGCAATTTACGAAAATAGAATATCATTGAAGGAATTAAGTGAATTCGCCGCTTATGCTGACTAAGAGAATCATACCATGCCTTGATATTAAAGACGGGCGCACCGTGAAAGGTGTAAATTTTGTCAATCTCAAAGACGCTGGGGATCCGGTTGAGCTGGCAGCACTTTATGCTGAGCAAATGGCTGATGAACTTGTGTTTCTGGACATAACTGCGACAGTTGAAAAGAGAAAAACCCTTGTAGATCTGGTGACAAGAGTCGCAGAGAGGATCAATATTCCCTTTACCGTTGGAGGAGGCATAAGTTCTGTGGAGGACGTATCTGCGTTGTTAAATGCTGGAGCAGATAAAATTTCGATTAATTCATCTGCAGTCAAAAGGCCAGAACTGATCAATGAATTGGCACTAGAGTTTGGTAGCCAGTGTATCGTTGTTGCCATTGACACCAGATTTGTTGATGGTGAGCATTTTGTACATACACACGGAGGGAGACAGGTTACACCACTTAAAACCCTGGATTGGGTAGTAGAAGTTGAACAACGAGGTGCTGGTGAGATTTTGTTGACATCCATGGATCATGATGGAACGAAAAATGGTTTTGCTGATGAACTCACAGCTATGGTTAGTGAACTTGTGAATATTCCTATTATTGCGTCAGGCGGTGGAGGTAATAAAGCACATTTTGAGGCTGCTTTTACCAATGGGAAAGCGGATGCAGCTTTAGCTGCCAGTATATTTCATTACAGGGAAGTAGACATAAGAGATTTGAAGAAAGACCTGGCTTCTGCCGGGATCGTGGTAAGACAATAATTTTATGGACATAGATTTTAACAAAGGCAATGGTTTGGTGCCAGCAATTGTGCAGGATGCTGAAACCGGAAAAGTTTTGATGCTTGGTTATATGAATGAAGCATCTCTCACAAAAACCAGAGAGACTGGCAAAGTTACCTTCTATAGCCGTTCAAAAGACCGGTTATGGACCAAAGGAGAAACCTCTGGCAACTTCCTGAATTTGGTTGATATCAAAGTGGACTGTGATCGGGATACTTTGTTAGTTACTGTTAATCCCGTAGGGCCGGCCTGTCATACGGGTGCTGATACCTGCTTCAAGGAAGACAATAAGAAAGACCTTCAATTTCTTAATACCCTTACCAACATTATTCGGGACAGAAAGGAAAACCCATCAGAAAAATCATACACCGCTTCCCTATTTAAAAAGGGTATTAACAAAATTGCTCAGAAAGTAGGAGAGGAGGCTGTTGAAGTAGTGATTGAGGCAAAAGATGATAATGCAGCGCTTTTTGAAAACGAAGCTGCAGACTTACTCTACCATTACATGATCCTGTTGGAGGCAAAGGGGTATACCTTGAGCGATATTGCTAAGGTTCTGGAGGGTAGACATAAGTAATCTGCCATTTCAGGTATTTCATCTTAAAAGGCCGCCAAATCGTCGATTTTTAGAGGTTTTGACTGCTGTTCTGTTCCTGTTATTGCGATAAATGGCTGAAAATTACGTAGATTAGGGAAATAAACAGTTACCTAAAAAACGGGGAAGATGGAAAAATTTGATATTTGTGTCATTGGCGCAGGTCCATCAGGCTATGCTGCAGCTATGAGAGCTGTTGACTTCAAAAAGAAGGTCTTACTCATCGAAAAAAAACAATTGGGTGGTGCAGGATTGCATCATGGAGCCCTTTCCAGTAAAACCTGGTGGGAGATATCCAGGGAAGCCTACATGTTGAGAAAGAATGGAGATGCATTTGATATCTCCAAGCGACCATTCAGTTTCCAGAAAATTAAAAGTGAAGTAATTACCGCCATCAATGAACGGGTCGACCTACTGGAGCATCACATGCATAACATCAACCTGGGTACTGGAAATGAGCTATTCACTTATATCAACGGCTATGCTAAGGTGACTGGCAAAAACAATATTGAGATCACCACTAGTGAAGGTATCAAGAAAGTCGAGGCGGATTATATTGTTTTGGCGACAGGCAGTAGACCAAGAATTTTACCCAATATTCCGGTAGATGAGAAGATCATATTCACCAGTGAGGGAATCGATGACCTGGAAGCGTTTCCAAAGAGCATCGTAATAGTGGGAGCAGGGGTAATCGGTTGTGAGTATGCTACCATTTTTTCCAATTTTGGCATGACCAAAGTGCATCTCATCGATAAAGGGGACAGGATCTTGCCTTTTGAAGACGAAGATGTGGTTAATGTAATTGAAAAGAACCTGGAAGCAAAGAATGTTCTGATCCACAGAAACTCCCAATTAATTGATATTCGGGTTGAATCCGGACAAGTGGCATATACACTGGAATATACCGATGGAAGCAAAGAAGTATTCCGGGTAGAGAAGGCATTGCTGGCAGTAGGAAGGGTACCTAATTACGAAGGTTTATTTAGTGATGATGTCGGGATTAAAATTGATCAGCGTGGAATCATTGATGATGACACCCAAACCAGTGTGCCCAATATTTTTGCTGTAGGTGATATCACTGCTGATATATCTCTGGTGAACGTGGGTGAGCTGGAAGGTAGGTATGCCGTTGAGCGAATTTTTGGTAAACCGGAGAAAAACCTGATCTATGAGAACATATCTACCATCATGTTCCTGGCGCCAGAGGTAGCAGGAGTGGGGCTTAATGAGATCAGAGCACAACAACAGGGGATTAGCTATAAGTTGGTCAGTTTGAACTATGGCACCATTCCCAGGGCTGTCGCCATGAGAGATACACAGGGATTTATTAAGATTCTGGTAACAGACGATGATGAAATGAAAATACTGGGAATGCGTGTAGTCGGCGAGCACGCATCCAGCGCAATACAGGCAGTGGCATTATTGATTTCCATGGACAAAGGAATCAGGGAGTTGGCTGAGCTGATTCATCCTCATCCATCCATTATAGAGGGGATTCAGGAATGCGTTAGAATGCTTTTAAACAAATCCGTTCTGAAACCATCAGTACTTCGCAATGAAATGATTTGTAGAAGGTATCATGATGGACAATATCATGATATAGTACATTAGTGTTTGCTTGCTTAGGGCATAAAAAAAGAAACCCTAAGATCACGTTTGCTCTTAGGGCTTCAACCAGCTATGGAACACAAATTATTAATGCTAAGAAAGCTGGTTGCAGATTTAAAATCCTGCCATTATCTATCAAAATCCTGCCATTTGTATAATTAGGAGGTATTTTATGGTGTTTTAACCAGGAGCTAAAAGCAAAAAGCCCCAAAACATATATATTGTTCTGAGGCTTTTCTTATTGTGGAACACATCGGTTGGATGATTTCTTCTTGTGTTGAGAGTGGAAAAAAGAAACCCTAAAAACACCTTGTATTTCTAGGGCTTCAACCAGCTACGGAACACAATCTAATCTTTAATGCTGTCGGTGTTTAGTAGAGGAAAAAAGAAACCCCAAAATGACCCTTGGAAACTCTGGGGCCTCAACCAGCTACGGAACACAATCTAATCTTTAATGCTGTTAGTGTTTGGTAGAGGAAAAAAGAAACCCCAAAATGACCCTTGGAAACTCTGGGGCCTCAACCAGCTACGGAACACAATCTATTCTTAAGTATCTTATGTCAATTTCAAGTCAGGATCTTTTTCCTGATATCTGGAAGTAAAGTAAGTGCACTGGAAATGTTTTTTGCTGTCAAACAACTTTCCAATCCTGCCATTTTATTTGTCACCCATCAAAATGCTTATAATTGCCAATTTTAGAAGGTTTTGTAGAATTTGTCACCTGATTATTAGGATTAGGAAAACGCTAACTTTTATTTATTGCACAGATGCTGTCAATATAATGAGATAGCGAACGACTAAATTCTTGAAGGATATATGGAATATGAACTGGTTTTTGGTGAAGCAGTTAATTCTCCGCTACAGAACAATATGCAGTAGCTATAAAAGAGAAATCCCAAAAGAACTTCCTGCTCTTTTGGGATCTCACCAGCTACGGAACACAATCTAATATTTAAAGTTTGCTACGACATTCAGAGTATTACCCCTGATATCTGGAAGTAAAGTAACGGTATTTAACAAAGCGTTACCTGTCAATAAACTTTCCGTTTCTGCCAAATTGTGGTTTTGTCCTTATTCTGTGCTTAATTGTCCTTTTTATCCAATGAGTTAATAGTTTTCTTGTGCCATGCTTGAAATTAGATTGAACTGTGAAAATTGTAATAAACCTCTCCCGGCACATTCAGCTGAGGCCATGATTTGCTCATATGAGTGTACATTCTGCAGGGATTGTGTACAAAACATTCTGGAGAATATTTGCCCAAATTGTGGTGGTGGTTTTGAGAACAGGCCTGTCAGGCCGAAAGAGCAACTAACTAAATTCCCTCCTTCAACAAACTCTATATACCAACCTGTTGATCAGGGGAAATTGTTGAAATTGAAAAGAAAGTATAAAGATATTCCAGCTAATGAGCGATAAAAACAAAAGTCCCAAGGTATTTTAGATTGGGACTTTTATTCATTCGGGACACAAAAATTATTCTACACGGCTAATGATTTGGCTTAATGTACTGTTCTGGTTAAAAAAAGAAACCCTAAAAACACCTTGTATTTCTAGGGTCTCACCAGCTACGGAACACAATCTAATCTTTAATGCTGTTGGTGTTGGTAGTGGAAAAAAGAAACCCCAAAATGACCCTTGGAAACTCTGGGGCCTCAACCAGCTACGGAACACAATCTATTTTTAAATATTTTAAGTCTGTTGAAGTTCAGGAATCGTTATCCCTGATTGTCTGATGTAAAGAAACAACAGAACCTAATTTTTTGGATGTCAATTGGCTTTCCAATCCTGCCAAATTAGGAAATGTGGCTATTTGGGTGGATTGAGGCAGTTTTTAGGGTGTAGATGAGCATTGTTTATGGGGTATGAAAACAAAAAGTCCGGCGATTGCCGGACCCTATTGCTAACCTAAACCTATATAAAAATCTTTATGCTTCTTTTAACTCAGATTCCCAGGACTCATCCTTTCGTGCTGAATTAAGCTCTCTAATTATCTTTTTTGCTAGCGACTGATTGGTCTCGTTGAATTTAAACAGTAAGGTAAATGCATCCTTGTTGGCACTCCTTGCTCTCAAAATTTTGAAATGAGAACTGGAGCCCCATTGGTATTCTTTCGAATCCGGATTGTACCAAATCAATTGCTTCATAGTCACCACGAGTTTGAACAAAAAAAACTATAAAAATCGTTCTGTAATTGCCAAAATTCTTTCGAATCCTGCCAAATTATACTATTTCAAGATGAAACATTGTGTTCCCAACCAATGGCGGTGCAATATTCAGCACAACCCAATTGAAAAACAACTATTTCCTTAGGTTAATCTTTAATTTAATTAAAAAATAACCTTTTCCATCTCAAATAGATTCGCCTTTTTTCTGTAATCTACGTTTTAACGCCCCGAGTGAAGTGATAGTGTAAATTATAAAAAAAAGTGTTTTTAAATAGCAATAGTTCCAACTTTTTTTGATTAATACAGCTTCATGACCTCATCGAGACCCTTTCTGTCCAATTTTGGTACATAAACTTCATCCTCTGGGTAGCCAACAGGCAATAACAAATAGGGACGCTCATTGGATGGCCTATCAAGGATGTTTGATAAAAAATTCATTGGGCTAGGTGTATGTGTTACCGTAACCAGGCCAGCATTGTGTATGGCTGCCAACAAAAAACCACAAGCTATACCTACCGACTCATTAACATAATAATTGTTTGCCTTTTCTCCCTCTTTAGTTTCATATACCTTTTTAAACACAATAATCAGATATGGTGCTTTCGTAAGAAATGGTTTATGCCAGTCTGTCCCAATTGGTTCCAGGTCTTTTAACCAGCGATCACTCATTCTGCCATGATAGCTATCATACTCTTCTTTTTCAGCAGCTTCCCGGATTTTAGCTTTTATTTCAGGGTCACTGATCACACAGAAGGTCCAGGGTTGCTTGTGAGCTCCTGATGGTGCCGTACTGGCACTCATCACAATGTTGTTGATCACGTCAATTGAAAAGGGCTTATCAGAGATATCCCTAACAGTTCTTCGTTGGTCCATCCATTGATAGAACGATTTACTGCGCTCAACGACTTCTTCTGGGGAGTAGGTTTCCCTGCTGTATTTTACATGTGGGAAACCGTTGATTTCTTTTACTTCCATTTATAATCCTAATACTTCAGTTCCTTGTTCAAATACTATATCCACTGGAATGTTTTTTTCTCTTAAAAGGTCAAGGTCTTTTTTTAGTTGTGAGGTAATCACTCCTTTTTTGGCTACCAGCTTAGAAACACCTTCGTAATCTCCATCGCCCTGCAGCTGTAATATTAGGGCAGACAAAGAGTTCATGGCTTCCTTCATTTTCTCAAAATTAACCTGGTATTTTCCAGTTCGGTGGTTACGCTCAAATGCGCCCATTTCTTTGAAATAATTGAATCGAATCATATTGGCAACTCCATGTGCACTTGCAGTCCCAAACCTGGATGACCGGAATATGCTAGCCATAAAGGTCACATAATATTCTTCCAGTGATCCGGTAAGCTCTCCTTTTTCATGGAGTTGGGTAATCATATAAAGTCCCAGTACATCCGCTTTGCCTTCTTCAAGAGCAGTACTGTGCTCCTTCAATGCTTCGCGAACTGTGCCTTTACCATTGATCGTGTTTTTGATTCCCAGACCATGAGCCACTTCATGGAACATGACATTCTCAAAAAATGCCTCAAACTTGACATATTGTAACTGATTAGATTCTATCAATTCCTTCGAAACAGGAACCAGTATTTCATCAAACTTAGCTCTCATTACATTTTTTAATTGCAGACGTCTTGAGCCTTTTGCAGCCTGAACTTTTTCATCATTTGGCAGGTTGATGGCAATTGTTTTCGAACCTGAGTTGCAATCACCCGCATAGTATATTACATCATAAGCATTAAGGTCAGCCTTTGATCCAATGGCATCCTGTTTATATTTTTCATCTGCAGGAAGTCCTTTTTGAAGCTCAGGCAGATAGTCAGCATATTTTGCAAGTCGAGCACTCCAGTCTTTGTCTTTTACCAATACATATGCTTCATGTGCTGCTTTATAGTTGTATAGTTTGTCTTCATAATTCTCTATAGGGCCAATGATAATATCAATAGTATTATCCTTCATATCCATCCAGGCCATGTCACTATCAAAGTACTCATCCGTTAACAGTGCATCCGCTCTCAGCAACAGATATTGTTTCAAACCATTATCCTCCGCCAGCTCTGCAGCTTGTTTTAATAGGTCCGCAGCTTTTTGTACGTCCTCAGCAAACATCTCCTTGTACGGAACTACTATCAGGTTTTTGTTTTCGTCTCTTCGCAAGAATGTATACAGGCTTGTTTTTCCTTCCAGCGCTGCTGCTTCGAATTCTTCTTTGGTCATATCAGCAGGATAAAAATTGGCGCCTGCTGGTTTTTTGCCGACACCTTCAACAAATGACCGGTTATTATCCAGGCGATCCCAGGGACCATAGTTTATTTCAATATATCGTTTGGTCCACTCATCATTAATTGTAGATAACAAGGAATCCTTATTACCATAAGCTTCTATCCAGAATAACTTATCCATAATTTTTGAAGCTTCAATCAGCAAAGGGATCATTTGCCGCTGCTTGTCACTAAGTTTACTCAGGTCGGTTTTTAATGTCACCGGTGTATACGCTTCAACTTTTGCCTGGATTGGAGAAACGGTTTCCTCAGGAGTAGTTTGTTCTTTAGATTGATTATTGCATGAATAGAAAATGATTCCAGTCAGCATCAGGATAGGAAGTAGCTTTTTCATGTTTGGGTTAGTTTGGTAATGTCAGCTACAAATTAGGATAATTTTATCGGTTGGTAAAATGGATAGTCCTGAAAAATGACAAAAATCGAAATGCTCAAAAAGTGTTAGTCTAAGAAAAATGGAGTTTAATCTAATAATACCTGTATTCACCGTATTAAAAAAAATCGGGTAGGTATAATCAATATATTTGAACTGTACTTAATTCCGAAAACAATGATAAAACTAATTCAAAGAGTGAGAGATTTTTTTAAAAAAGGCAGTGAATTTCCAAAACCATTCTTTGGTTTATCATGGGCGGAATTTTCCGATGAAAGAAAACAGGTTAATAAACTAATTAAGTACATCAACGATAATAAAATCACCTCTGGGGACTATTTGAGCAGGAATCCGAGCTTGTTTTTCCTGGTATACAACACGAGAAAGAAAATCAATGACACCATAGATGGGTTGGAAATTCATTCTAATGCGCAAGCTCCTTTGCGTAAAATGAGAGCAGCTTGTCAAAAAATATTATTGGAATTCACATTACTTGATACCACGCCAAAACAATTGGAAGAGTACAAATGGAATTTCCTAAAAACGATTAACATTCAGGTCGCAGTTTTGATGAATACTTACTGGATAGAACTGGATGAGGAACTACCAGAATTGCAAATCAATACTTCACTTGTGTAAGACATTTCATTTCGGGACGCATAAAATGAAAAGGGGCCAGACGGCCCCTTTTTTAGTTGGTGAAGTAAATTCGACAGGTGTGTTATTTCTTAAGTTCGTAAGCCACCACTCTGTTGTCAAAGAAAGTTGGTACCAAAAGTAAATTCTTTTCAGCAATAAACTCAATATCAGCAGCATTCGCTTTTCCCTGTGTACTGAGAAGCACTGTTTTTTCACCACTTGCAGAGATATAGTAAACTTCTCCCTGCCAGCTGGAAACCAGGTAATCCTCCCCAACCGATTCCACACCATCGCCACCAGGAGTTTCACCATTGATTAGCTCCACTGATTTATCGGCCAAATTGATTTTTTTTAATTCACCTGACCCAAAAGTAGCCAACATGATTTTATCTCCCTGAAAAAGCAATCCATTGGGATTTCCCAGGGTGCTGTCGCTGAGCCAGGTGGATAGATTGCCGTTAGAAACAAGGTGAATCTTGTTCGTGTTCGAATCTGAAAAATAAATGTTGCCGTCTGGGTCAATGGTGACGTCATTGAGGAACTGGGCTCCTTCCACCTCCCAACGATTGGTTATGGAGGCAGTGGCCAGATCAACCTCAACCAATTCAGTAATATTGGTTACATATAATTTTCCATTATATATCCCCATTCCTTTTGGTGCATCAAGACCAGTTATCCATTTTTCGGTCAGGATTTCTCCATCCAGTGAGACTTTGGCAATAAATCCATCACCATCTTTCGCTGTAGGAGGAGGATTGCCAATATTGGAAACGTAGAGTACCTGGTTTTCCTGATCATATAGCACTGACTCTGAGGTTTGAAGAACAGTGTCAGTTTCCCATTTCTTTTCAAGCTTAATGGCAGGGGCAACTGTAGTTGAGTCCGAAGTATTTGTATCAGTTTCTTTTGTGCCGGGGTTGTTGCATGCAAAAGCAAACAACGCAATGAACCCTGCAAGGAGTAAAGTTGATTTAGTTGTCGTCATGTTGTAATTGGTTTGCTTAAAGATAATGTCAACCATCAAAACAAAAAAAATGCTGCTTGTAAATGTCCATTTCCAGTTAACCAATTAATGTTTATTTTCGGGGTTGAAACAAGAATAGACAATATGAAGCCTTACTTATTACTAGCTGTTGCAGGATTGCTGCTCCTGTCGTGTGGAGAGACAAAAAAAGAAACCTCCATTGGCCAGGTGGACCAGGAGTCCATTAAACGTCATTTGATTACCCTGGCCTCTGATGAATTTCAAGGAAGGAAGCCTTTTACAGAGGGAGAAACAAAAACGGTAGATTACCTCGTTGGTGAAATCAAAAAATTAAACCTGGAGCCTGGGAACGGAGAATCTTACACTCAGGAAGTAAAACTGGTGGAACTTGACGCCCGTCCCAGTGAATCCATGACAGTGACAGGGAACGGAAATCAGATTGAGTTGACAATAGGAGAGGACTTTGTGGCTTATACAGAGCGTGTTGAAGCATCTGTAGAATTGAAGGACTCGGAGCTGGTTTTTGCCGGATATGGCGTGGTTGCCCCAGAATATGGCTGGAATGATTATAAAGACATGGACGTGACCGGAAAGACAGTTGTGGTGCTTGTCAATGACCCGGGGTTTGGTTCTGGAGACAGCACTTTGTTTAAAGGGGACATCATGACATACTACGGTAGATGGACCTACAAATATGAGGAGGCCAAAAGGCAGGGCGCTGCAGGTGTGCTCATTGTTCATGAAACAGTTCCAGCCGGTTATCCATGGACGGTAGTAAAGAATTCCTGGAGCGGTGCTAACCTCTATTTGGATGGAGGAAATGATCAAAGCGCACCAATCGTACAGGGATGGATTACCAGAGATAAGGCCATTGAAATCTTCAAAGCTTCTGGTAAGGACTTAAGTAACTTCAATTCCAAATCCAGAAACTCTGATTTTCAACCTGTTCCATTGGGGATGAAAATCAATGCTGTTAAAATTGAAAATGGTATTAAAAAAGATATCTCAAAGAACGTGATCGCAAAAATCACTGGAACCAAACGGCCAGATGAATACGTGATTTATTCAGCTCATTGGGATCATCTTGGCATTGGATTGCCTATTGACGGAGATAGCATATACAACGGAGCACATGACAATGCCTCAGGTTCGGCCACTTTATTGGCCATTGCAGAACAGTTTGCTAAGGGCACAGCACCTGAAAGAACCATTGTATTCTTATGGGTGACAGCTGAAGAACAGGGATTATTGGGATCTGCTTATTATGCGCAAAACCCAATCTATCCTCCCCACAGGACCATTGCCAACATCAATATGGATGGTGTAGGTTACGCAGGACCCATGAAAGACCTTACAGTTATTGGATATGGTCAGTCTGAGTTGGATGACCTGGCGGCTACTCTTGCAGAAAAGCAGGGAAGGTACATTATGCCAGATCCAGATCCGGGAAAAGGTTACTTCTTCCGTTCGGATCATTTCAATTTTGCCAAAGTAGGCATACCTGCAATTTTTGCTTCAGGGAGCTACGAACACATGGAAAAAGGAGTAGACTACATCAAAAAGAAGTCTGATGAGTACCTTAATACGATGTACCACAGACCCCAGGACGAATATGACGAAAGCTGGGATTTTAGTGGAATGCAGCTGGACGGACAGCTTTTTTATGAGATGGGACTTGAATTGGTAAATTCTGACAGGATGATCAACTGGAAAGAAGGCTCTGAATTTAAATCTATCAGAGAAGCGACTTTATAAATATCCTAACTAAAACTGGCCAGGGAATTTCTCTGGCCAGTTTTAGTTCAAACTCGTTTTATAATCACGAGTTAAGTCTACTATTTTACCTGGCTCATAATGACCTTATCAAATGTACGGTCGCTGACCCATTTTCTGACAAACAACAAGGGTTTAGCTAGTTTACCAGCTACATACCTGGTCTTTGGTTTTTTTGCCTTCACAGCTTTGGAAATAGCATTTGCAATCACCGATGGGGGAGAGTAGTTTCCCTTTTTGCCATAAGTCTCATAAGTGGCCTGCTCGATTTTTTTAGCCAGATCAGCATAAGCACCATTTCCTGAGCGCTCCAGCATCGGATTGGTCATCACATCACCAAATTCCGTTTTGATTACCCCTGGCTCAACGATGACCACATCAATATTAAATTGTTTGAGTTCAATCCGCAAAGCATCGGACCAGCCTTCAAGGGCATGTTTGGTGGCATGATACCACGCACCTAGTGGCGTATAAATTTTCCCTCCAACAGAAGAAACATTGATAACCCTGCCAGACTTTTGTTTTCTCATGTGTGGTAAAATCAATTGCGTGAGCCTGGCCAACCCAAAGAGATTAACTTCAAACTGTCTTCTTGCGTCTTCGATGCTGGTATCCTCAACTGCTCCGTAAATGGCATATCCGGCATTATTAACCAACACATCGACTTTACCTTGCTCTTCGATAATGGTATTAACCACCCGTTTAACATCCTCATTATAGGTAATGTCCATTTTCAATGCTTTGGCACCTAGTGTTTCCAGGTCCTGCATTTGCTCCAGTCTGCGTGCCGCAACATATACGACAAGACCATCTTTTAGTAATTGTTTGGCGGTTGCTTTCCCTATGCCGGAAGATGCTCCGGTAACTAAGGCTACTTTGTTATTCTTCATTGACTTAAATTTAAAAGTGAGTAATCACTTATTATTTATCTAAAATTTTTTTAAACCTGATACTTCTCTAATAAAAATGTTCTCATTTTTGTAAGGTCCGACAACCCACCCTTCAGGATAGCACTTCCCAAACCGTCCAGTAAGTGAATGATGAGTTCCGCTTCCAATTCAGGAGATTGATAGTCCAGTTTACGAAATGCATTAGTAAGAGCGATCATCAATGGTTCCATTTTTTCATGATTATATATTTCAAGCTCCCACTTTAGTTTGAATTGCAATTTCCAAAAGTCATGTTCACTTTCAGGGACCAAAAACGGCAATTCAAGACTTTTTTTGATTACTTTTTTGGGATCAGTCTCAAGAACAATGTCCACATATAACGCTTTCAATTGATCTTCCCCTTCCTGTATGATGGCATTCAATAGTCCCTCCTTATTGCCAAAATGCCGAAAGATCAATCCTTCCGATACTCCAGCTTGTTTGGCAACTTTACTGGTGGAGGTGGCATGATACCCCTCCTTCGCAAACAGGTCCAGGGCAGCTTTGATAATGTTCTCTTGTTTTTCGGTCATAGTAAGTAATCACTTACAAAATTAAGACGATTTTTCTAATTTCAAAGTTTCATCCATCAGAATAATTTTCTTAAATAATTATTATATCCAGATGAGCTACAAGACCACCAATGCTTTCTTTAGAGAACTTAGCCTTTTTAAGGTAATTGTTTTCGGGGTGAATGCGATAGTTAATAGCTGAGGAGAAGTCCGTACCCGCTAGTTTGGTTTGTTCGAAAATTGCTCCCATGAGGTCGGAGTTAGAGAATTTTGTGTTTTCACAATCAGCTTCACTAAAATCCACCTCGTGTAACTGACAGTTTGCGAACGACTGTTTTTTTAGTGAGCACTGATAAAATGATGAAAAATTAAGTTGGCAATTGTCAAAATTGACTTCAAACAGGAACTTATTGCAATTTTCAAAATGTAATCCGATCATTTTGCAATGCAGGAAATTAGTCTCACGAAAAGCCGTATGATTGATGTTGGCATTACTGAGGTCACATTCATTAAACTGGCAGTTTACAAACACTACATCCTTCAATGAAGAATTATTGAAATTACACTGCTGGAATTCACAATTTTCGTATTCTCCAGTTGGCAATGCATGATTGGTGAAGTTTTCCTGAACATAAGAAACTCCTTCGGTGTAATGGCTCATGTTGCAATTTCACTTCTTTTTCCGACTTCTGATTGATTTAGATTGCTGAATTTAATCAGAGGTGCTGTGTTCTTGTATATTGGAGTTGAACCCAAGTTCCTTTTTGATTTCTTCAGCATTTTTGGTCGATACATTCAGCCAATCCAATGCAGAATCAACCGAATGAAATATGATAACAGCAATGTTTTTATCATTCGCCTGCATGGCATAGTTATAAGCGACTTCAAAATCTTCGTAGTGAGAAAGACTGGTTACCATGGCCCCATGAAAACTTGCATACTGGTTATGGTGAACCGCCAGTACGTCCAGGATCTCTTTCAGGTCATCTACAGTTAGGTTGGGGAAAGTCGCTTCACTTAGGTCAGTCAACATTGAGATTGCTGTGTTAGCAGGAATAGGCGCATACAACTCTTCCTGAGCATTGAGAATGAAACTTTTTTCAAACTCACCAATGTACTTTTCCACGATGAGGGAACCCCCTTCATACGTCCATTTTTTGTATTCCAAGTTTATTGTTTATTTGAGCGTAATTAGCCTTGAATCAATAATTTAATCAATTCAAACAGGGAAAACAATTTCCTAAGAAAGGTAGTAACTACATTCCCGGTAAATTGGTTCATAAAAGAGATTTATATTTTACCGGTGTATGCCCGAACCATTTTTTAAAAGCACTGACAAATGAGCTAGGTTCAGCATATCCCATTAAATAGCTCACTTCCTTGATACTCAGGTCCTTTTTAAGGTAAGTTACGGCCAATTCTTTTTTTATTTTCTCCAGTATCGTTGCATAGGATGTGTGCTCATCTTTTAATTTGCGCTGAATGCTTCTGGGCGTTGTATTCAGGTTGCTGGCAATTTCCTGGATGGAGGGAAAAGCAGGATCTATCAGAGAATATATCATTCTTTCAATTTGATGAGTAAAGACCATGTTATCTGATTGCTGGACACTCATTCTGTCACATGCGACCTGTTCCAGGATCATCAACAGCTCATAATCACTATGGGTAATTGGGGTTTGTAAGATTTCATTGTTGAAGCTTAAGTAATTCTCCTTAGCATTGACTGCAGGCTGCTTCCCAAGTAACCTTAGCATTTCAGTAGATTCCGCATCGAAAACAATGGCAGCCGCGGTTGGTTCGATATGCTTTCCGGTAAGGTAATAGATCTCTTTGTAGGCGTAAACCATCGAGCCTAGTATCAATTGGTGAGATCCCACGGGGTGCAATTGTTGTAATCCCTGGTCCAGTCTGAAAATCAACCTAAATGAATCAGGTTCATGTTTCATGATCATCTCAAAACCATTACTGATCAGGTTAAAATATTCAATGCTTTTTTCCAGTGCCTGTTGAAGTGTTCTGCAATTTTGAATGAGTTGACCCACGATTCCCATTGCAGCTACGTTGTAAAGTTCACCAACATGCAATCCAACAATGGGATCACCAAGCTTATTCACCAGCAATTCATAAAGCGAGACCTGATACCGAAGGGGTATCATTTCCGTATTGTCTTGTTCTGATATTTGCTGAATGCTGCCACCAAGGTATCGCTCAATAACATCATTAGAGATTCCTCGCTGCTGTGCGAACTGTAGAAGGTTTAAAAACAATGGTTTTGAGATCTTCAGGTTTTCCATCACTTAAAGCTAAATCAACAGACATAGTCTGAAAAGGATTGTCGCAAATTATCAATTAATCGTCGCGTTTAAACAATGGCTGAATGATGAGTTCTCCGGATTTTTGTGAAAAACTAAATTAAGATATGAAGGATTTAAAACTATGGCTTTCACTAAATGCAGGATTTTCCGGCACGAGCGGATTGCTTTTAATGTTTGGTAATGAGTATTTACAGCAGTTGATGGGATTTCAGAATGGCTTTTTGCTTCCAATGATTGGAATTGGGCTATTGATCTTCTGTATTTACCTGATTTTTGTGATAATCCGCAAAGCTGATGACTATCCTACCGTGTTATCAGTTTCTCTGGCTGATGCCGGCTGGGTGTTAGGTAGTCTGATAATTGTAGTTTTCCAATTGTTTGGATTGAGTAATGCCGGGTATTTAATTATTGCGGTTGTTGCTATCGTTGTTGCAATTTTTGCAGTTCAACAATATCGACATAATCAAAGGCCTCAAAGCAGCCGTTCGTAATATTTGGCACCATTCATAGGATTGTAGCGATATGGAGCAATTTCATAGAACCCCGATTTTTCATAAAGTTGAGTAGCGCTGGTCATGGAGGCAATTGTATCCAATCTCATTCTGGAATAACCCAGTTGCTTGGCCACTTCAAACGATTTTTGCAATAATGCCTTGCCTAATCCTTTTCCCCTGGCTTCATCTCTGAGGTACATCCTTTTGAGTTCGCAGATGGTGTCTTCAAACAATCGTACACCTACGCACCCAACTGGTTTGGTGTCAATTTTCAGTAGTATGACAGCCCCCTGCGGTTTGGAGTATTGCTTGGTCAGGTCCATAAACTCCTGTTCGATTCCCTGAAAACCCAAATCAAATTCCAGTGAGTCCGCGTATTCGTTGAACAACACTTTTGCAAACTGGTAGTCAGTAGCGGATGAAACCTCAATAAGTTGTATGTTATCCATAATTAAATGTCCGGGTAAAGCAACAGCTAAAATGCAGCTTAAACTTAATAAAGTGGATTAATTATTGTTTGCAATGTGCTTGTTTTTTGTTCGTGAACCTAGTTCAATGACCTGCATTTCACTGATCTTTCGATCATCGATACTAAAACGCAGCAATGTTCGCATTTGATGGAATCCATGTTTTCCTGCTGCTCCGGGATTCAGATAAAGTAGCGGAGGTCGCTTGGGATCTGTCATAACCCGTAGTATATGAGAATGTCCGCAGACAAAAACATCCGGCTTTTCGGCTTCTATCACTTTCCTAACTCTTGGGTTGTAAGTAGGAGGTTTCCCGCCAATGTGTGTCATAAAGATTTTCATTCCTTCTCGATCCATCCACACATCTTCCTTGGTAGCCGCCTGTATCAGGTTATTATCAATGTTTCCAAACACTGCGACCGTTGGTTTGAATTGTTCCAGGTCTTCCAAAACTTTCATCGTTCCAATATCTCCACCATGCCAGATTTCATCACAGTGTTTGAAGTAGGTGAAGACTTGTTCATCAAGGTATCCATGAGTATCCGAAATCAGGCCAATTTTTATCATTCAATGAACTTTAATGATGCCAAATCTGCTGTCATTTTTTGGCATTAACAAATTTTAACATCTCACAAAAATCATTGCTTGACAAATTTCAGCAGGCTTATTAACATTGCCACCTTGTTAAAAACTACCAAATCAAAAACTGTTTTGTAACTATGGCAATTTCAGTCGAGTCACTTACCAAGAAATATGGTGAGCAAAAAGCAGTCAATAACATTTCCTTCGAGATCAAAACCGGTGAGGTAGTCGGATTTCTTGGACCTAATGGTGCCGGGAAAAGTACGACTATGAAAATGATCACCTGCTACATGGCGCCAACATCAGGAGATGTGAGACTTGATAACCTGTCCATCCACAATGATGGAGATGAAATCAAAAAGAAAATAGGATATCTGCCGGAGAATAATCCACTCTATACCGATATGCCTATCATTGATTATTTGCGGTTTACCGCTGCAATCCAAGGGGTAGAGAAGTCGAAGATCTCGCAAAAAATTGCAGAGATGATTGAACTGTGCGGTTTGGATAGGGAAAAGCATAAAAAGATCAATGAGCTTTCTAAAGGTTACCGTCAAAGAGTTGGTCTTGCGCAGGCCATGATCCACGACCCGGAAATACTCATTCTGGATGAGCCTACCACCGGTTTGGATCCCAACCAGATCATTGAGATCCGAAAGTTGATCAAGGAGTTGGGGAAAGAAAAAACGGTCTTGCTTAGTTCCCATATTCTGAGTGAAGTGGAGGCCACCTGTGACAGGATCCTCATTATTAATAAAGGTAGAATCGTAGCAGATGGAAGCAGTGAATTGTTGAGACAACAAGCACAGGGACAGGAATTGTTATCGGTGAAAATAGAAGCTCCAAACGGAACGGATACACAGAAGGCCGTACTAGGGCTGGCGTCTGTAGAGACCGCCAAAGCGCACGAAGAAAAGCCGGGTTACTTAATTGTACAAAGTAAACCGGATGCTTCTTCTAGGAAGGCGCTGTTCGATTTGTGTGTCGAGAATAAGTGGTATCTGCACGAAATGGCAGGAATTGAGACCCGATTAGAAGACGTATTTAGAAACTTAACCAACTAAGACATGAATAAGATATGGATCATAGCGAAGAAAGAGCTAGGCTCATTTTTCGACTCTTTAATCGCTTATGTGATATTGATATTATTTCTGGGAGGATGTGGGTTTTTCACCTGGCTTTACCCGATGGCCAATGTTTTCCTTCGTGGAGAAGCAGATCTCTCAGTATTTTTCGAAGTGGCCTACATTGCCATTTTTATATTGGTACCTGCGCTTACCATGAGAATGGTAGCAGAAGAAAACAGGGTAGGGACCATAGAACTTTTAATGACCAAGGCGGTAAGCGATTGGGAAATTATCATTGGTAAGTTCACTGCATGCCTATTGCTTGTAGTTATTTCACTGGCATTTACCATTCCCTATTATGTATCAGTATCGATGCTTGGACCAGTGGATCATGGTGCAGTGATTGGTGGTTATCTGGGTTTGATATTAATTGCTTCGGCGTATATAGGTATAGGATTATTGGCAAGTAGTATCACCAATAGCCAGATTGTTGCTTTCCTGTTTGCCGCGATCATTAGTTTGTTGTTCACATTTATATTTTCATCGCTGGCAGCAAGCTTTACTGGTTTTTTTGGTAACCTCTTTAGTTTTTTGAGCCTGAATACGCATTATGCTTCATTAAGTAGGGGAGTAATAGATTCTACAGCAGTGATTTACTTTTTGAGCATCATGTATACCGGGTTATTACTTTCCAAAACAATGCTATCGAAGAGAAACTGGCAACATTAACCATAATCAATTTTTACAATGAAAAAGAGTCAAGTAATTTTAAGAGTGATTGTAGTGATTGGAATTTTGGTTGTGGTTAACCTGATTTCCGACAAACTACATTTCCGGTTAGATTTCACCGAAGATGGAAGATACACCTTGAGTAATGCCACCAAGGATGTATTGAAAGATGTAGATGATATCATTACGATAAAAGCATATTTCTCCGGGGATTTACCTCCTCAATTGATGAATACCAAGCGAGATTTTGAAGATTTTCTGGTAGAATATGAATCACGAAGCGATGGTAATATCGCGTTTGAGTTCATCAATCCCAATGAATCTGAAGAGCTTGAAAGGGAGGCCCAGCAAAACGGCATAGCCCCATTAATTGTCAATGTCAATGAAAATGACAAGGTGGTGCAGATGCGAGCGTATATGGGTGCAATATTGCAATTAGGAGAGGAGAAGGAAGTGATCCCACAAATTCGCCCTGGTGCTGCGATGGAATTCGCGCTTACGACTAGTATTAAAAAATTGTCAGTAAAAGATAAGCCGAAGGTTGGGGTACTCGCCGGGCATGGAGAACCAGGCATGCAGGAAATTGCTCAGCTGGGTCAGCAGCTAGAAGTATTATATACACTGGAACCGGTCAACCTGAAAGAAGTATCGTCAATAGGTCCGGAATACAAATCCTTAATTTGGGTGAACCCTACTGATACAGTCGACAATAATAATTTCTCCAAACTAGATGATTACTTGTCATTAGGTGGAAAAATCATGTTGGCCTACAATACTGTGGAGGGAGATTTGTCTCAGGGAGCACTGACCAGGAAGCCAAAAATTGGTATTGAGAGCTGGCTGGCCTCCAAGGGTATTGAGATGGATGATCAGTTCGTGATTGACGCAAAGTGTAGTCCTGTACAGGTGAGGGAACAGACCGGTTTCATGACCATGGTGAGAAGCATAGAGTTTCCATACTTTCCTATAGTGACGTCATTTGAGGATCACCCTGTTGTTGCAGGACTCGAGCAACTGGTGTTGCCATTTGTTAACGCCATCTCATTTTCAGGAAAGGACAGCACCATGACGTTCCAACCTTTGTTGAGAACTTCCGAAAACTCAGGGTTTCAATCAGCACCTACTTACATTGATATTCAGAGAAGGTGGAGAGAGGCGGATTTCACTGCCGGTAGCCAGGTAATTGCAGCGGCAGTTTCCAATGTAGAGGGAGCTGGAAAAATGGTGATCATCAACAATGGTAAATTTATCATCAATCCGCTCAATCAGGGTCAGCCTCAACCAATTCAACCAGAGAACGTCAACCTGGCCTCCAACGCAGTTGACTGGTTGTCGGACGACACAGGGCTGATTGAATTGCGAACCAAAGGTGTAACAGCACGCTCATTGAAAACCATTGAAGATGGAGCTCGACAAACCTATAAGATTGCCAATGCCATAGTGCCTGTGGTACTGGTATTGCTTTATGGTTTCATTAGACGACAAAAGAACTTAAGAAAACGACAATCCTGGGCTCAGGGCAATATATAACAACCAAAATACGCTAAATGATGAAAGGATTTTCAACAATAAAATTAATTATTCTTCTTGGTTTACTGGTTGGGGTTTATATGCTCGTAAATGTCCTGACTGACAAAAGCAGAAGTAAGTCATTTCGGGAAGAGTTGGTAGAGATCAACCCTGAAAATGTGACAAAAATCAGAGTGAACTCCAAGGATGGAGCAGTAGAAGTTTATAAAGAGAATGAACAATGGATGGTAAAGGTCAATGAGCAAAAGACGGTACAGGCCAAGGAATCTGCCGTGACAAGTTTTCTCAGTACTCTCGAAACGATAAAGCCTGGAGCAATCACTACACGGAAAAAAGAAAAGTGGGGAGAATACCAGGTAGACTCAACGGGAGCACAAGTACAGGTCTTTGAGGGATCAGAAAAAACGCTGGATATCATCATCGGTAGATTTGCAATGGATGGCCAGCGGTCTTATAGTACGTTTGTTAGGTTGGCTGAAGATGATGAGGTGTACAATGCTAAGGATTTCATGGGAATCAGTCTCAGCAGGACTAGTGCAGGGTTCCGTGAGACAAAGTTATTCCAGGTCAAAAAGGATTCCATTGATCAAATTGCCTTCAACTATCCCGACAGTTCATTTGTATTGGGCAAACAAGACGGTAAATGGTACATTGACGGGGAATTGGCTGACTCTGTTAAAGTGGCCAATTATTTGTCAGGAATCGGATATTTGTCCAGTACCAAATTTGATGATGAACTAAATTTCGAGTTTCCTGAACTGGCTGTTGACATCACTGTAAAGGGAGAAATTTATAAGGTGGAAGCCAAACAAACAGAAAAAGGCTGGTTGATCCATTCCGATCGAAATACCGATGGTTTCTTCCTGGATGAGCGGTTATTTGAAAAGATTTTTAAGCCAAGACAGGCATTTTTTGAGTAAACCATAAACATTGAAAGGGGCGAAAGCCCCTTTTTAATGACATAAAAAATAGAAACCAGCCTGAAATCAGACTGGTCTCCTATGGCTAAACTACTACTACTTATATTCTTTAACCATGAGGGTTACAAACTGGTCCTCCGTGGTATCTTGCATCTATTCTACGATTCACCTCTCTGATACTTGATCTGAAATGAAATTGGTGAAACACATTGGGTAAATTTTCTGGATCCCGAAGGTACTTGTATGCAAATACTGTGATATCAATTCTGTCTCTTTCAAATGTAAACTGGTTCAGAATTCGGTTTAACTGGTTTGTATTGATCGTTCTTCCTCTAAGAAACTCTTTGGTCATTGCAAATTTTCTGTCTTCAAAACGGGCATTTCTCAAGACAGCCATAAAGTCCCTGAACTGTTGTTTGTGATAATAATTATCCCAGTCTCCATGACCATGACCATGACCATGTCCGTACCCGTTTCCATTGCCATTACCACGACCTCTTCCTCTCAATGGATATTCACCAATTTTACTGATTGAGGCACCATATCTACCACCTCTTATATTGAATACCGTCTCATGACCAGGAGAAAGAAATATTGCTTGTCTGGTGCGCAACATTCGTCCATTTCTATAATACTCTACATGGACCATATTTCTGCCAGGTCTCAAATGATTCAGGTTGAGGGTAGATGCAGGTTGGCCATTCATTCTCTGTCCGTTAATTGTCAAAATAAATCTACCTCCTTGCTGTGCATTAAAACTTGCTACCGTGAAGTCACGTGCTTCTACTGCAAATGCAACCGCGATTGACGTGAAAAGTGAAAGTATAATTGTCTTCATAACCTTGAAATTTTGAGTTTAACAATTTTTATCAGGAAGTTGCAATTGCTGTGCCAAAAAATTTTATTGATTGTAACTAGCTATAAAACAGTTGATTACAAGTGGTTGATTTATAAATGTTGATATCTGATATTAAGCTTGACTGGAGTAGAGAATATTTTTCGAGGCTAAAAGCAACCCTTCAAATTACGGGGAGTCTTTTAAATAAAAAACTTGAAATGAATAAGACAAAAACTCTCCTCACACTAGTATTGGTGAGCCTATTCAGCTTAGTAGCGATGGCTCAGAACAAAGAAACCAGAAATGTTGGCTCATTTGATGAAATATCAGTTGGGCAATCCATAGACCTTTACCTTATTCCCGGCTCCAAAGAAGAAGTGGTTGTAGAAGTTGATGGCACTGACCTGGAGGATGTAATTACCGAAGTAACCGGTGGCGAATTGAGAATAAAGATGGCACGTGGAAACTATCGCAATGTGGATGTGAAGGTTACAGTTACCTTCAAAGATCTCAGAAGTCTTGATGTAAGTTCTTCAGCTGATGTTTATTCCAAAGGCGTTATCAAAGCAGATGAATTTGATTTGGAGGTAAGCAGCTCTGGAGCAGCTTCGTTGGAACTGGATGTAGACCAGCTTGAAGTGGAGTGTAACAGCAGTGGGAAAGCTGAATTAAAAGGATCAGCAAAGAATATGGATGTAGAAGTAAATAGTTCAGGCAAACTATACGCATTCGACCTGCAAGGAGGTAATGTAGAAATTGAAGCCAATAGCTCTGGAAAAGCAGAAATTACGTTGAGTGGAACACTGGAAGCGGAAGCTAACAGCTCTGGAAAAGTGTATTATAAAGGAAGTCCTACTAATGTAATGATTGAATCAAACAGCTCTGGAAAAGTAAGTAAAGCCAATTAATTAGGAAGTTTCATTAGATAATGCAAAGCCCGCATCAGTAAATGGTGTGGGCTTTTTACATTTGCAGCATGATGAGGCAACTTGGTTTATTTATACTCTATGTAATTGTAATATTGATTAGTTCTTGCAGCAAAAAGGAAGCTGACAGGGATCGTTTTTTCCTCCTGGGTAACAAAGCGCTATCAGAAAAGGAGTATGGGAAAGCGATTCACAATTACTCAGAGGCAATAAAAATTGATGAAAAATATGCTGATGCTTTCAATAACAGAGGAATAGCCTATTTTGAAGGTGGGGATCACATTTTCGCTTTACAGGATTACAATCAGGCGCTTAGAATTAATCCGGAATTCATTGATGCCATCTATAACCGTTCCCGGGTCTTTATTTCGCTCAAGCGGTATAACGATGCGATTGCCGACTTGCATAAGGTAAGTTCAGTTTATCAGGACAGTGTTTATGTGAAATTTGCCCTTGGCATGGCCCATCATCAAAATGGTTCTCAGGACTCAGCAAAACACTACTTTAATCAGGCAGCCAAACTTGCACCAGAAAATGCGGAGATTTATGTTAACTTGGGCGTAGTTCATTTTCATACTAACCAATTGGACTCAGCTATTTTATATGCCAATAAAGCCATTGACCTAAATCCTGATGAATTATATGCTTACAACTTGCTGGGACAGGTATATGACGCCAGGAAAGACTGGCTGAAAAGTATTTATTATTACAACCAGGGATTAAACCTGGATCGATATCATCCTATCCTTCTTAACAACAGAGGGTTTGCCTATATCAATATGGACAGTATGCAATTGGCAAAGGAGGATATTGACCAAAGCATTTTACGAGATACTGATAACCTTTGGTCTTACCGCAACAAGGGGTATTGGTACCTTAAGATGAGCGATCCTGCATCAGCTGAAAGGCTACTTTTGAGGGCACTGGATGAAAAGGACTATGTAAAAAATGTTTACTCTTATCTTGGATTGACGTATTTGCAACTAAATCAACAGTCAAAAGCCTGCGAGATGTTCAGGAAAGGTCAACAAAGAAAAGAACCTATTTCCTTAAATCGTGGAGCCATGTGCAATTAAACATATTCATCCTCCTCATCCTTTTCGGTAAGGAGTTTATATATAGATGCCAGGTGGCAAAATAGTACCGCTGGCACTACAAAAGTTGGTAACCAAATAAATGGAAAGTAAAAGACTGCTACATTAGGTTGCTCAAATCCGAATTTCTGAAAAGGATATGGGGTTGACAGGATCGCATGATATACAATAGTGATCAGCAGTCCCATTGCAACGAAATTCCAGATTAGTGCCCCAAATTTACTTTTGCTTCGCATGCCAACAAGGAATAAACCCGCAAAAGGAGCGGTAATGCCTGAGACAATATCATAGTTGATGCCTTCAAAGGTCAGTAGTACGCCCACCTGGCCCTCTTTGTATAGCCACCATAGGACAATCTCTACCGGAACTCTTATAATATGAATGTATGTTAGGGTGGTCAGTGGCATCTTTTGAATGAAGGTGCGCCCAACTTTGGTTGAAAAAATCACCACTATGGAAATCAATACAACCAAAATGCTTAACAGAAGTCTTGGGGGACTATCGTTGAAGTTGAGGTAGTAACCATTGTATGATAAAAGAGCGGTGATAAATAACAGCACAATGATATAAGTACCGATAACTGTTGGAGAGAAGTCTTTTTCTCCAGGAGAAGCTACTTTGGCAGCATACATTAAGAAACCAAACGTGGCAACAACTACCGCAATGAAGGTGATGGATACATAAAGTGGAATTTCTCCCATTTTTAAAAAATTGGTTGCGTTCAATTTACAAAGATTTAATTAATTTGAAAGCAGTTTTTGCAGGGAAAAGAAGAAGGCAAATTTGAAACTAGAAGAATTGTTACAAGCGCTCCAGGAGCGACTAAAATATACCTTACCAGGGGAACAATCACATATGAAAATGGCTCCTAAAGCAATTGAGGGGAGTCGGCTGAGGTTTACAAGGAACAACAAAACCCGTCCAGGCGGGGTGTTGATTCTTTTGTACGAAGATGATGGTGAAGTGAAGTTTCCATTGATTCAACGTCCAAATTATAATGGCGTTCATGGTGGACAGGTATCCTTTCCAGGGGGTAAACAGGAGGAGTCTGATCAGGATACATTTCACACAGCTGTTCGGGAAACAGAAGAGGAAATTGGTGTGCCGGCCAATAGAATAGAAGTGATTGGTAACCTGACTGAGTTTTTTGTAGGAGCCAGCAACAACCTGGTATTGCCGGTACTGGGATACTACCAGCAGAAACCAAAATTTATTCCGGATCGATACGAGGTTAGTGAAGTAGTGGAAGCTAAGGTTGAACAACTGCTGGATGATCGGCTGGTAAAGAATAAAATAATTACTGTCAGAGAATCCATACAATTGGATTCACCTTATTTTGACATAGGGGGCAAGGTAGTTTGGGGGGCCACTGCCATGATGCTAAGTGAATTCAAGGATATATTAAGGGACATTTATGGCAGCTAAAGAAAAACACATTGAAGTCACCATTAAAGCACCTTACTATACCATCAATGAGCTGAATGAGCGAACAAAAAAAATCTGGTTTGTTTGCCACGGGTATGGTCAGCTAAGCCGCTATTTTTCAAAAAAGTTTGAAGTACTGGATGACTCCAATTATTTAATATTCCCCCAGGGCATTCACAAGTTTTACCTTCCCGGGCATTCACGCGTTGGCGCTTCATGGATGACCAAGGAAGATCGGCTAACGGATATAGATAATCAATTTAAGTATTTGCAGGAAGTATGGGAAGATGCCACTGCGGGGGTTGATCTTGCTGATATAGAGGTGTACATGATGGGGTTTTCGCAGGGAGTTGCAACCATCGGAAGATACTTAGCTCATGTGAAGCCTAAAGTCCAGAAATTGATACTCTGGGCGGGCACCTTTCCGCCTGAACTTCAGTCAAAGGATTTCAAACTTGGACCGGATACAAAGGTTGTGGCATTAATGGGGGATAAAGATGAGTTTTTTAAATTGCCTGACATTCAGCAGAAGTTTGACCACATGAGATCAATTTTTGGTGAGCAACTGGAAACCACTGTTTACAAAGGGGAGCATGAAGTGATTTCTGACATACTAATGAAGTTGTAATGTTCATAATTAGTAATTTAGGGTGTCCATAATCGGTCATATTTTATAGGGAAATAAATTCAACCTGCTGAATATTAGATATTTGTACAAAGTGGCATATTTTTTATGTAGATTCAGCTAAATTTTAATGCACAACTAATGATTAAACTCATTGATATCGACAAATACGTCGAGTCCAAATTCCAAAGGATATTCATTTTAAAAGGAATCAATCTTACTGTAGAACAAGGAGAATTTTTGAGCATTATGGGACCCAGTGGTTCCGGGAAATCCACATTATTAAATGTTATTGGAATGCTCGACAAACCAAATGCTGGTGAGTATTATTTTTTAGATGAGCCTGTTCACAAATTCAGGGATAGAAAGACCTCTGAGCTTCATAAGCACTATATCGGTTTTGTATTCCAGGCCTACCATCTGATTGATGAACTTACAGTGTATGAAAATATTGAAACGCCACTTCTATACCGTGGGGTGAAAGGCAAGGAACGAAAAGCTTTGGTAGCCGAGATGCTGGACAGGTTTAATATTGTGGCGAAAAAGGATTTATTTCCGGAGCAATTGTCTGGGGGGCAGCAGCAGTTGGTGGGAATTGCCAGGGCAATTATAGGCAAGCCAAAATTACTATTGGCCGATGAACCTACCGGTAACCTCCACTCTGAGCAGGGTGATGAAATCATGGGATTGTTCAAAGAATTGAACAAAGAGGGTATGACCATTATTCAGGTGACTCACTCTGAGAAGAATGCAGAATATGGCTCCAGAATTGTCAGACTGGAGGATGGAGCGGTTGTCAGTAGTTAATTAATTTTGATGATTACTTAATTCTTCCATTACCTTCAGACCAATCGATTGCATTATATTAGGGCAAAACTATTTCAGGTATGCGATCGATTGGCCCAATTTTCCTTGTACTACTACTTTTCTCATGTACTTCACATCAGGAACCACCACAAATCCAGGCTGAATTTCAGGAGGTCTTAAAGCCATTTTACCATGGTGTAGCCTCTGGAGACCCTTTACCAGGTCAAGTAATTATTTGGACCAGGTTAACCCCAGAAAAACCAGGAGAGATGGAAGTGATTTGGGAAGTTTCAAACTCACCAGGATTTCATGAGATCATTAATTCGGGATCGTTTACCACATCCTCGGAAAGGGACTACACTGTAAAGGTAGACGTAGATGGTTTGCAGGCAGGTACGGCTTATTACTATCGGTTCAAATATGGTCAATCAGTATCCATCACTGGAAAAACGAAAACATTGACCACCCGTTCAATTGACAGTTTGAAGTTTGCGATTGTGAGTTGTGCTAATTATGAATTTGGTTTTTTCAATACCTATGAAAAGATCGCTGACCGCCAGGATCTTGATGCGGTGCTTCACCTGGGGGATTACATTTATGAATATGGACCTGGGACCTACGGAGACACGGTCAGATTTGACAGAAGAAACTTCCCTGAACATGAGCTGATCACACTGGAAGATTATCGTTACAGATATTCACAATATAGGCTAGACGAGGATTTGAGAAAAGTGCATCAGAATCATCCATTTATCACCATCTGGGATGATCATGAAATTGCAAACAACAGTTACAAAACAGGTGCACAAAATCATCAGGAAGAAACAGAAGGACCTTACGATCAGCGAAGTTTAGCTGCAAAAAAGGCCTATTATGAGTGGCTACCAGTTCGTGAAGGAAAAATGTACAGGAGTTTCAAGTTTGGAGACTTTGCCAAAGTGATCATGCTGGAGGAAAGGTTGGAAGGTAGAACTGCCATACCAGAAAGTCTTGATGATACCCTGAGGACCTCACCTGATCATACCATATTAGGAGAGGCGCAAATGAATTGGTTAAAAAATGAATTGAATGACACTACCGTAACCTGGAAGTTGATTGGTAACCAGGTGATATTTTCTTACCTGAATTGGGGATGGCCTAATTTCACTATAAATCTGGATGCCTGGGATGGCTATCCTGGAGATAGAACTACACTTTCAAGTTACATTTCGGAAAATCAAATTCAAAACATTGTTTTTGCAACTGGTGACACACACTCCTCATGGGCCTTCGAAGTTACGGGAGATCCATTCGATCAATATGATCCGGAGACAGGTGAAGGAGCCATAGCTGTTGAGTTTGGCACCACTTCGATCAATTCTGCTAATAGTGACGAAAGAACATCTACAGACACGGTATTAGCTCATGAACAAAGGATAATGGCGCCAGACATGAACCCACATTTGAAATACGCCAATTTAAGGGATCATGGCTATTTGCTGATCACTTTGTACCCGGACAATGCCAGGGCACAGTGGTATTACATCAATGATCTCACCTCACAGTCATCAGCTGAAATATTGGGAGCTGAGTTTGTGGTCAGAAAGGGTGAAACCAAATTAATGAGTGGTTTGGAATAAGCATCTCATTTTGTCACCAAGCAGATGTTGTGCAACGAATAATTATTTGAACAACATCATTTACAGCGAGTTACTAAAATAAGATCAAATTATTTTCTATATTAAGAGTTCGTCTTTGAAATTAGTTAAACCGCTATTAGTTAAAATGAAAGTAATATTTCCAACCCTATTGTTAGCCATCTCCCTATCCGGATGTTTTAGCTATCGAGAATTACCTGTAGAGTACGACTACAGCTACAGCGCAAGGTTTACAAAGTATAAAACCTTTGACATGTTTGAGAAAGCGACAATCGACACAGATTCCTCATTATACCGGGATGTGATTGAAGAAACTATCATCAAGAGAATGGGAATACTAGGTTACAAGCAGTCTAAGAAGAAGCCTAATCTCCTGATTTCATACCGCATATTTTATGACAGTCTAAAGTTTAACGGGTACAATCAACCCGATATTGAAGATTGGGTGATGCGAAGAACTAAAGAGCAAGAAACTTATAATGAGCAGGATTTCAACTTAAAACAGGGTACATTATTGATCCAGTTTTTTGACAGAAAGCAGCAAAAGTCCATTTGGCAGGGATATGCTACCAGTGAGTTTGGAGGGATTAAGTTTCAGGATGACCGGAACCTGAGAAATGCTGTGATTTCAATTCTGGATAAATATCGATTTCTGGCGGATGGATTTCTTGAAAATGAGATCATGATCAAGCAGGTGAATGAGCAGGTAAACGAATAATCTTAGAAGAAACCCTGACTTCCCTGAGTTGCTTCAGCTTTCATCTCTTCTGCGAGCTCTTTGCCCAAATAGCGGTCTATTAAATAATGCCCCAGGTAAATCACTGGAGTCAGTACAATGGCAATAATGAACTTGTAGATGTAATTAATGATTCCGACTGAAAGTACCAGCGCCATGGGCCATTTTTGATCTGGATCATCTATAAAAAGGTGAAAAGCCAGGTACAGCACCACAAAACTATCTACCAGCTGTGATACCAATGTAGATCCCGTGGCTCTGAGCCAGATCATCTTTTCTCCAGTGAATTTCCTTAATCGTTGGAAGACAAAAACATCTAATAACTGACCGATAACAAAGGCAATTAATGAAGCAATGATGATCCTCTGTCCCTGTCTGAAAACTGATTGGAATGCATAATTGATATTGAATTTGTTTCCCTCCGGGTCTTCAGGATTAAACTTTAGCCAGTCTTCTGAAGGCGGAAGATAAGTGACAATATATACCACGATGAATGCATAAAGTATCAATCCAGCAGTAAGCAGACTAATCTTTCTGACACCTGTTTTTCCGAAGTATTCATTAATGATATCGGTAGTAATAAAAACCACTGGCCATATCACTACACCTGCAGTCAGGTTGAAGTCCAACACATACTCCTGAAATAAGGGAATGTTTGCGGGTGCCATTCCAAGGAGTTTTTCCATGCTGAATAACTTAACACCAATCATTTCTGCCAAAAGTGCATTGGTCAGGAAAATGCCTGAAAGAATGATAAACAGATTACGGCGTTTGTTTTCCATGGTTAATCAATTGAAAATACCTCACCTTCACTGGCGAGAACGCTTCTTGGGAACACTGCTTTGGCTTCATCCAGTACAGGTGAAAGTTCCCTGAACCGAGTAGAAAAGTGACCCAGCAATAGTTTGCCCACATCGGCTTCCAGGGCCAGCTGAGCGGCCTGCTTAGCGGTGGAATGATACGTAAGTGTCGCTCTGTCAGCCATATCTTCTGTGAAGGTAGCTTCGTGATATAACAGGTCTACACCCTTTACTACCTTGGCCAGCTCAGGTATATACTGCGTGTCTGAGCAAAAAGCATAAGCCCGGGAGGGCCTTGGTGGTAGTGTAGCAAGTTTGTTTTCATAGAGGACATTTCCATCCATGTCCAGGGCATCCTCTCCATTTTTGAGGGCCATGACCTGGATAGGAGTGAGCATTCCATTCACTACCTCCTTGTTGATCCTTCTTTTTTTGGGCTTTTCCCTGAATAGAAAACCTGAACATGGAATCCTGTGATTCATTGGAAAAGTAGTAACGGTCATGTGATTGTTCTCAAAAATCACCTCCTGCGTTTCTGGCGTCCACTGCCTGAAATCGATATCGTAAGAAAGCCTGGTATTGGAAGCCTTGAGTTGCAGGGTGATGATGTCCGACAACATTGGAGGACCGTAAATGTGGAGCGTTGTTTTCCTACCAAAAAGGTGCATGGTAGAAATAAGCCCTATCAACCCATAGTAATGATCACCATGTAAATGACTGATTAAAATGTGGTTGATACGGCTTAATTTGATTTTATGTTTTTTGAGCAGAAGCTGAGTGCCTTCACCACAGTCGATTAAAAAGTAGGTGTTCTGAATTCTTAAAAATTGCGATGTATGATGCCTGTTGTGGGCAAACGCTGCAGAATTGGAACCTAATATTTTTAATTCTAACGACAATTATGAAACACTCTCAGCTGCTAAAATTATTCTTCTCCTTCAGCCCCACTTTTGAGGTCGGTTTCTATTTCATGCATGAAAACTGCATCTACCGACTCCTGTACTGTGGGTAGTATATCCAATACTTTATCCAGCATACTGATCTTGATCAGCTTCATCACGTGTTCACTGATTCCACAAAGAACAAATGCTCCTCCGCTTTCATTGAATACTCTGTTCCCAACAAGTAACGAACTTAATCCGGATGAATCTGAATATTTCACTCCGGAAAGATCAATAATCAGGTTTTTGGCACCTTCAGCATGCAGCTTTACAAACTCCGATTTCAAATCTGGAGCCAGCGTACTGTCAAGCTTTTCTTCGTCAAGTTTAAGGATGGTGTATTTTTCTTGTTTGTCTAATGAAATCTTCATATTCCAAATTTATATAAAAAACTGTCCTGAATGGACTATTGTACTAGTTCCTTTATACTTTTCTCTATTTGCTGCAATTTATTGCTGTAATCGTCCTTGATAAACTGATTTCCGGTGATCTTTTCGAATAATTCAATATAACGATCTGAGACCGAATTAACCAAATCATCAGTCATTTCAGGTACGGTTTGTCCGTCTTTACCCTGGAAACCATTGCTGATTAGCCATTGTCTGACAAATTCTTTCGAGAGTTGGCGCTGAGGTTCACCTTTGGCCTGAAGCTCTTCATAAGTGTCACCGTAAAAGTATCTGGAAGAATCAGGTGTGTGAACTTCATCTACCAGGTAGATTGTACCATCCAATTCACCGAATTCATATTTGGTGTCTACCAGAATCAATCCCTGGGATTTGGCGAACTCAGTGCCCTTAGCAAATAATGCACGCGTATAAGCTTCCAGTTGCTTGTACTTGCTTTCTTCAACGATACCCTGAGCTAATATTTCTTCTCTGCTAATGTCTTCATCGTGTCCTTCATGGGCTTTGGTAGTAGGCGTGACGATTGGTTCAGGAAGTTTGTCATTTTCCTTTAACCCTTCCGGAAGTGGTACACCACACAGCGTACGTTTACCATCCCTGTATTCTCTCCAGGCATGTCCGGCCAGGTACCCTCGAATAACCATTTCTACCGGAAATATCTGACATTTTTTTCCAATGGAAACATTGGGAGCAGGGGTGGATTCCAACCAGTTAGGCACAATGTCCCTGGTCATTTCCAAAAACTTTGCAGCAATCTGATTAAGTACCTGACCCTTGTGAGGGATGGCCCTGGGTAAGATCACGTCAAATGCCGAAATCCTGTCAGTGGCAACAATGGCTATTTTCTTATCAAATTCATAGACATCACGGACCTTTCCCACGTATTTACCCGTCTGGCCCTCGAACTTAAAATTGGTTTCTTTTATTGCTTCCATCTTCGGCTGGCAAATTTAGGGATTAGTTCTTAGTTCTTGGTTTTTAGTGCTTAGTTTTTTGACTTGTTCTGAGGGGATGCCAATTCCTCTTCAATATTGACCCAATACACTGACCAATCGTCTGGTGAGTTTTCTTTGGTGAAGAATAGATATTTATCATCTGGCGTAACGTATGGATTGCCTTGCGAATTCAGGTTGATGTTTGGGGCCATCTTCCTGGGATTAATCCAGGTACCTGTTTCATTTTTTAGGCTGATCATAATCTCCAGTTGCTCATTGATTTCTGCAAATATCAGATAGCTTTCATCTGACGAGATAAATGGAGTACACCTTCCGTGAGAAGGGCCGCCAGTTGGGAATGTTACTTTTGTGGCATTCAGATAATGGCCATCTAGTACCGTGGAAGAATAAATATCCATTTCGCTGTAATCAAGGTTACTCGCATGAAAATAGAGCTTACCAGAATTGCCGATTGTTGGGTGTGATACCAGTTTGTTCCTCAGATTGGGAATATCAATGAATTGAGCTGGACTCCAGCTGCCATTTTCCAGAGTAGACTTCCAAAGGTGCCAGGTGTCAGGTATACTATCTGATCCTACTGGTCGGGTAGAACTAAAATAGACCGATTTTCCATCTGGTGAGAAGCTCATACCGTGTTCATTATATGTGGTGTTAAAGAATGCTTCCTTAGGTGAGGTCCATTTTCCATTTACAAATTCGGAGACCCAGACATCAAACTGCGTGAAATTCGGATCTGAAATGGTGTAGTAATAACGTTGTAAGTCAGGAGTAAAAGTGCCCTTATGAATTAGTTTTCCCGGAGGAACCAATTCTTTATTAAATGGCAAGGGCTTCTTACCGGGAAGTTCCGTTTCCCATAGTCCATAGATTGATTGATCATTATGGGAACAACCTGATAGTAAAAGCACTGCCAGGGATAATAGCGTACATTTAGTCATTGAATATATCGTTGTGATGTTATTCCGAATTCCTCAGAAT
The DNA here is from genome assembly GCA_965243755.1 of Cyclobacteriaceae bacterium. Lineage (GTDB taxonomy): Bacteria > Bacteroidota > Bacteroidia > Cytophagales > Cyclobacteriaceae > JANSWY01. The sequence continues at coordinate 837,550 of CBDEVW010000003.1, read as the reverse complement.
TTTCTCCATCTTGCGGCCCTTGGCGAGCTCATCTACGAGTTTGTCGAGATACCTTACTTGTCGGGTCAGGGGAGTTTCAATTTCTTCAATTCTATAACCACAAATCACTCCAGTGATGGATGAGGCATTTGGGTTGAGGTTTGCTTTTTGGAAGAATGTCTCAAAAGTCACCTTGTCATTTATAAGCTGCTGAATGGTCGTGCCATCAAAGCCAGTTAACCATTCAATGACCTGATGGAGTTCTTCTTTACTTCTTCCTTTCTTCTCCACCTTGGTAACGTAATGCGGATAAACTGATGCGAAGGTCATTTTTGCCATGCGCTCATCATGTTCGGGTGTCGTGTTCATTGGTATTTCATGATTGCGACTGTAAGCTAATGAAAATTGTCTGTTTCTTCTGTTAGCAGATAGAATCGAGCACAAAATAGTAAATACATAAAAATTATTTCTTATTTCTGGAGTTCTCTTCTCCAATTTGCAGAAGTACACCAACAGAAACGTATAATGCAGGTCCCACATCTTCTCCATTGGGGAAAACATAGCCATAGCCTCCTTCAAAAATGACTTTCTGATTTTCGTTTACTTCACCTTGGGCACCAATGTTGATCAGTGTAAAAAAGGTATTAGGTGGCGCTATGGAGTCGGATTCATCATTTCGTTGACCGGGGAGGACCAGTGCATTTCCGGGATACCCGTGTGCATAAGCCAACCTAAGACTGGAGTAGTAATTCCAGTTCCTGTCTTTAATGGTGCCTATTGTGTAAGCAAGATCTCCATTCAGGCTTTTTCCATCAGAGTCATCCGCAACTCCAAGTGCCAATTCCAGTCTGGTGTTTTCTGTTAATTGGTACCTGGAGGCAAGTTTGGCTCCAAAATAACCTCCATCATTTCGTTGAACTCCCGAGAAGTCAAAACCAAGATCCAGTTGATCAGATACGCCATATTTATATCTCCCTAACCAGCCGGTACCTCCAGCATGTCCCTCTTCAAATAAGGTTACTCCGCTACCTACAGCTACAACAGCCTCCGAGGTACCTTCCGGTGTAGTTTGCGGACCGCCATAAGTATACAAAGGTGAGGGTGGAGCAAAAGTGACACAGCCACCAAGAATAATTACCTTGCAGGTGGTCAGGATCAATACAATATGCTTTTTGCAGTGCAACATTGAAAATCAAGTTTACCTAATTTACCCAATTTTGAGGTTATATAGGTCACAGTTGAATTGAATTATAATTACATCGAACAGTAATCTGAGACTGCTTACTCAAACCTCATTAGGTCCGTTTTTTGAAAGGTCCATTCAGGTGTTCGTATCTCGAAGTGATCATCCAGCAAATACCATGGACTTAATTCGGGGTTATGATTGTTTTTTAGGATATGGGTTTCCTGGGCAGGCATGTAGCTTTGTGCCAGCATGTACAATTTTTCGCCATTAGATTCATTTACTGCCATATCAATAATGAGCACTGCATGACCCGGTGACCCTCCCTGAATCAGCACATCGCCAATCTCCATATCATCTATGCTCACCGGTTTAAGTTCTTTTGAAAGCGAGAGGGTTCCGGCATAAGTAAAGATTACCTCCATGTAGTCCCAGAAATCTTCGTAGGTATTGGATGGGGTAGTGGAAGATTTCCAGAATGTATTATTGCCACTGATCCCAATTCTGTTTCCATTCATCCACTTAGAGTAATCTACGCGAAAACCATTAGTGAAATTGAAATGGATATTTTCAAATTGGTCGGTTTGCCAAAGGTATTCAGCCCTCAATCTCATGATGGCATCAGCACATTGATGCAGGTTTTTCTTCCCGATTGGAAGATCGATGACTGCTTCATGAACATTGTTTGTTTTGATGGATCCGTTATGGAGAAGTACTTTTGATTGGTGTGGTTTTAACGGAAGGTTTCTGAGATACGCAGCAAAGGAGCTGTCTTTAGCACCTATTCGACGAAAGCCAGGAGGAGGGGAGAACCTCTTTTGTAAGGTTGCTGCCTGTGTGTTTATAATCGGTTGCTGGCTGTCCTGATTTGAGTTCTTGGTGTTAACTACTTTTGTTTCGGTAGGAGTGCTTTGGGTGCAGGCCAGGATGATCGTTAGGATCAATGTGGATATGGCAGTTGCATGTGTCATTTAATGATAACGAAGCTATGCATTATAACTTATAAAATTGAACTCGCTCTTATAAGTATCCATGTTTATGAAAATTAGTTATCTTAACTATTCCGGCACAATAGTCTCCTCCAAAACCCCTAAAGAATAAACTTCGGTCTTTTCCAGTACGCCTTTTTTGTTGAAGTATTTCCAGGTTTTATGTTTTTCATTTCTGAGGTAATTGCCATCAATTGCCATTTTTCCGTTTTTGTGATATTTGATATACCGGCCGTGTTTCTTGTTGTGAGCATATTCCTGTTCCCATGATTTGTCCCCGTTAGAGAAATAGCCTGTTTCGAGTCCTGACTTTTTGCCCAAATTGTAGTTTTCAGTGACCTCCAGTTTTCCTTTACTAAAGATGCTTCTTAAGCCATGCAATTGCCCGTTTTGATAGTTTTCAATCAGGTTGTAATCACCATTGTTGCTGTAGTAGGTCCATTTTCCATTGGGCTGACCACTTACAAGGGATTTTTTCAGGACTAGCTTTCCCTTCTCGTTGTACTCCTCGATATCTTCGTCAAATCCTTTGTTGGAATGAAAGACCAACCTTTTGATGTCCCCATTGGCATAATAAACCTTCTCTTCTCCACTTTTATAGCCGTTACGATAAAACAGATACTGGTAGATCTGCCCATTGTCGTAATACGAGATTACCTCTCCATCCAGTTCGCCTTTCACATAAGTGGCACTTGATTTAAGGTTTCCGGAGGGGTAGTACTGTTTAAAGTATCCCGATTTCTTGCCCTGACTATTGTAAGCTTCCACTTCTATGTTGCCATTCTCATAATAGGTCTTGAAACCTCCGTCCAACAGACCATTCAGGTAGTGAGCTTCCACTTGCACCACCCCATTTTCATAATATTTTTTTGTGAGCCCATTGGGTTTTCCATCTGCATACTGGATTTCTTCCTGGATCGCCCCACTTTCATAGTAATGGGTTACCAGCCCATCAGGTTTGCCATTATGAAATTCCGTTTTACTTTTCAATTGCCCATTGGGATAGTACAATATGAGGTCGCCTACAATGGTGTCATTCTTGAAAATTGCCTCCTGCAAGACATTGCCTTCCGGAGAGTAAACCTTGGTCACGCCTTCTTTGAGGTTGTTTTGATAGGTAGTTGTTCGCTGTATTGCGCCGGATTCATAAAAGTTGGTAAACAATCCATGCTTTTTGCCATTGTGAAACACTCCTGTTACAATTGGATGCCCGTTGGCACTAAACATTTTGTATTCGCCCTCAATTTTTGAAGAGTCTCCATTGGCAATTTGATAGACCTCTTTAAGCGCATTGGCTTCATCAGGGTAATAGGTTTTGATGGTTTGTAGCTGAGCAGACAGGCTGAATGGTGTCAGTAACAGGATAATTCTGAAGAACACTTTAATCATAACACACAAATTTCCATTCAAAGCTATCAACGTTTGGCTTAAAATTCCACAGGCATAACGTTTATTGCAGTGGACTATTTTTTACAGCCATCAAAAATTATATTTAAGTCATGAAGAAGAAAGAATGCCCCTCCTGCGCCATGGAAATTGATCAGCACGAAAAGGTTTGTCCTGTTTGTAGCTATGAATTTCCCCAATCCAGCAAGTCGATTCAGTGGATTGCCATACTACTGGTGGTGGTGATATTGTACTTTTTACTTTTTTAACCGGAATGATCTGAATTTCAAATGCATAAAGAGGGTCTGTCAAATACTAAAATCTACAGGCATTTTAAAATGTCACAAATCAAAAAAGGTGACCATATCAGCCACCTTCTTATAGTTTTATTTTAAATCTTTCTCTAAACTTTCTCAATAACGATAGCTGAGGCGCCACCACCACCGTTGCATATTCCGGCTACTCCGATTGTGCCGGATTTTTTGTCGAGGACATTGTTCAGCGTGGCAATGATCCTTGCTCCGGAAGTACCTAGCGGGTGACCCAATGCCACAGCTCCACCGAAAATATTTACTTTCTCAGGATCAAGTTCCAGCAGTCTGTTGTTGGCGATTGCCACAGCGGAGAATGCTTCATTGATTTCCCAATAATCTACATCGCTCTTTTCTACACCGGCATTTTTCAAAGCTTTCGGGATGGCCAGTGATGGGGCAGTAGTGAACCAGATAGGTTCTTGCGCCGCATCTGCAAATCCTCTGATTTTACCCACTGCTTTTAGCCCAAGTTCTTCCATTTTTTTCTTACTGATCAGTACCAGCGCAGCAGCACCATCGTTGATCGTTGAAGCATTAGCAGCAGTCACGGTACCGTCTTTCGAGAACACTGGTCTTAGTGATGGGATTTTGTCAAACTTTACATTTCTAAATTCCTCATCTTCTTTCATCATCACCGGATCGCCTTTTCTTTGAGGGATTTCTACCGGTACAATTTCGTCATTGAACAATCCGGCCTCAGTAGTTGCAGCAGATCTTTTGTAAGATTCAATCGCGTAGTTATCCTGCTCTTCTCTGGTAATTTTCATTTCCTTGGCAGTGTTGTCTGCACAGTTACCCATTGGGAATCCATTATATATCTCCCATAGACCATCATGCATCAAACCATCAATGATTTCACCATGACCATATTTATGACCAAATCGGGCTTTTGGCACATAGTATGGAATGTTGGACATGCTTTCCATTCCACCGGTAACGATGATGTCTGCTTGTCCTAACATGATGGCCTGCGCACCGATCATGGTAGACTTCATACCTGATGAACATACTTTATTGATTGTTGTACAAGGAACATTATTTCCAATACCAGCACCAATTGCAGCCTGTCGTGCGGGTGCCTGACCCAGGTTTGCAGAGACTACATTTCCATAATATACCTCTTCTACCTGATCTGCTGATACCCCTGCTTTTTCAAGTGCTCCCTTAATGGCAATAGATCCGAGCTGTGTTGCTGAGAATCCTGCCAGCGCACCACCAAAGCTACCGATGGGTGTTCTTACTGCTGATAAAATATATACTTCTTCCATGTTTGTGATGGGTTATTAAATTTTATGTTGTTTGCTACGCGCAAAGGTGTCTAATAATTTTCAAAGCATCCACATCAATACCGGATCATATGGGGTCGACTATGGAAAAATCACATGGAAATGTGTTGTGTTTTACCAATCGGGTTTGTTGCGATCACGAGGTTTGGTATTTCTCTTTTTCATTTGATGCAGGTATTGAATTTCCTTATTTCCATAGGATTCAAAGATTTTAGCGGCTTTTTCCGGACTTATGTTAAGCTCCTGTAATTTCTCCTTGAGCTCCTTCATGCGCTGCTCCTCTGACTTTTCGGTATTGGCGTTCTCCTGTGACTGCTCGCCTTCCTGCTGTTCGCCCTCTTTTTCTTTACCTTCTTTTTGCTCGTTTTCTTTCTGTTCTCCTTCCTTCTGTTCTCCTTCCTGATTTTCGCCCTGCTTCTGCTCACTCTCTTCCTGCTGACCGTTTTCCTGTTGATTCTGCTGTTGCTGGTCCTGCTGGCTATCCTGGTTTTGTTCGTTTTCTCCTTTTTGCTGCTGATCCTTATTTTGCTGCTGCTCCTGATCCTGTTCGTTTTCTTCCTGATCCTGATTTTCCTGGTTTTGATCCTGGTTTTGTTGCTGTTGCTCCTGTTGTTGCTTTAGTTTCTTTTTTACCACCTCATAATTATACCGGGCATCCTCATTGGATGGGTCAGCTTTGAGGGCTTCCTTGAAATAGTTTAGCGCTACCTCAAGGTTTTGTGGTTGGTCATTCATTACTCCGAGTTGCTGATAGGCGATTGACTTTGCTTTACGATTATCCGAGTTAGTTACCCGGTTATAGCTTTTTTTAGCATTAGCTGAATCACTGAGTTGCAGATATGCATTGCCTAAATTGAGCAGTATCTGATCATCCATTACATCCATACTATCCACCAGCATGCTGTATTTTTTAGCGGCTACTTCAAAGTTCTTGCTCTTATATGCAGCCTCAGCCTCTTTTTTGAGGTTGTTGATTTTGGTAAGGTCACTGGAACCTGTAAATAGCACCAACCATATGAATAACCATTTGCTCATAACCTGATTAACTTAATGCTTATTAAAACATCTAACAACATCAATACTAACGCAATCATTAACGGAAAGTAATACTTGTTGGTGGTTACATCCATTTGTTTGGTGTCTCTAAGTTCACCTTCGATATTGTCAATTGTATTGATCAGTTTAGAGACATCATTCCTGCTATCACTGATTTCGAAATACTTTCCGTTGGTATCTGCAGCCAATTTTTTCAAAGATTTTGGGTTGAGTTTGGTGACCACAAAGTTGCCATCCCGATCTTTTTTGAAACCTGAACGGGTGGAGAGTTTTGCTCCTTGCTCTGTTCCAATACCAAGTGCAAAAAGCTTGATATGCGAAGATTCAATTTCTTTGGCGATTTGTTCAGTTTCATCTCCAAAGTCTTCACCATCGCTGATAAGCACAATGATTTTTGATTTAGGCTGAGTAACTGAAGTCTCCTCACTTTGAAGTTTTTCAAGCGCCATTTTCAAAGGTGGCCCAAAATCTGTCCCGGAGCTGGAGACCAGGTAGGTGTATAGCCCGTCTATGATGACATTACTTAAATAGTTTTTGTCGTCTGTAAGTGGGCATTGTAGAAAAGCTTCATCTGAGAAAATGATTAGACCAATTTTATCAGAGCTAAAGGTGTTGACAATGTTTTTGAGCTCGTATTTCAATCTCTCCAGCCTCGAGGGGGCAATGTCGGTGGCATTCATGGAAGAGGAGAGGTCAATGGCAATAAAGATGTCTTTGCCGATCGATTTTACTTCTTTGGTACCTTCCCCGAAAGAGGGACCCAGTAGCGCTACAATGAGAAGTCCGAAATAGATGCTTCTGATGATAAATTTGAATATAATTTGCCATCCGGAGTTCTGAAATTGCTTTGCGGCCGTCAGGACCCGGGCGATGAAAAAGATATAGAACAGGACAAAAGTCCCAATGATTACCAGTTCTGTTATACCTATTGTGTTGTTCCACTTCATGCCAACCAATTAGCGCTGCATTTTTGCAGCGTCAAATATATACGAATAGTACTGAAGGGGTATGATGAAGGATTCAATTTTAACATTTTTTATGATTATTAGATATACAGATGTATCGTAATTGATTGATTGAGAGTGTGGTGGAGGCGGAAGAGGAACTTTATCTAAAAATTGTTGTGTAGTTCTTTTTGAAAAATATATGAAATGCTATATTTGCAGTCCTTTTCCAGCAGGGAGAAGCAAAAAGGTTGAAAAAATTTACCCAGAGGGTTGGGTGAGTGGCTTAAACCAGCAGTTTGCTAAACTGTCGTACGTGTCACAGCGTACCGGGGGTTCGAATCCCCCACCCTCTACATTGTACTCCGAATTTTTACGTAGGAGGATCAATGAAAAAATTGCTACATCAGTAGCCGGCAGGTTCCATAGCTCAACTGGATAGAGCAACTGCCTTCTAAGCAGTAGGTTCCAGGTTCGAGTCCTGGTGGAATCACGTTAAACCCCGCATTTTGCGGGGTTTTTTGGTTTTAGGGGGTTCCCAAACTTTATTGGATGAGACCTACGATTAGAAAAGACATTTCTACGAAAGTATTAAGGCACAACTGGATAGAGCAACTGCCTTCTAAGCAGTAGGTTCCAGCCGGGTCGCCGGTGCGATTCGAGTCCTGGTGGAATCACGTTAAACCCCGCATTTTGCGGGTTTTTTTTGGTTTATAGAGTGGACGAGAAGTCTATCCCGGCGTAGAGCCTTACATCAACAACTTTTAGTACAGACCAAGTTTGGAACGCTAGTCTATTACCGAGTCATTCAAAGGACATTGAAGCAGATTTTGATAAGAGATTGCACCATGTTGATCCTTCTAATTACAGGATTCCATATTTTTGTTATGACCGAGTGCTGCTATTAATATCAGCATCAGTCCTGACGAATCCAATATGAGGTTTAAACAACGCTCAATAGTAATCGGTATTCTACTCTTTGGATACCAACTGACTGCTCAAAACGATAGAACATTTATCGAAAAGCAACTGATAGGAATTGAAAATGTCAGGAACAATAATGCAGTTTCGGTCGCTGATTATAACCTCGATGGACACCCTGATTTATTTATTGTCGCAACAGATAAGACGGTTGAAGGGCTCACTTATACCTACAGCAGGTTATTTCGCAACAACAATGATGCAACATTTACTGATGTGACTGAGGAGGCAAACCTTGAAATGTCCTATGATTACGACGGGCATGGATTGTCAACTCTACCATATGATTTTGAAGGGGAACTGAGACATGGGGCCTCTTGGGGCGATTTTGATAATGATGGCGACCCTGACCTCTTTTTGACGAATTTCATGGTTAACAAACTTTATGAAAATAACGGTGATGGCTCCTTTACTGATGTCACAGCAATCGCCGGTCTCGATGACAATCAGGAATGCTATTCAACAAGTGCAGCATGGATTGACTATGATAACGACAGTGACCTTGACCTTTTTGTTTCCTCATGGGCACTATGTGAAGATAACAGGCTGTACGTCAATAACGGTGATGGCACGTTTACTGAAAATTCACAGGCAATCGCAGTAGAAGGAGATGCAAATACCTGGATGATTCTACCAGTTGATGTCAACTCAGATCAATGGGTAGACTTGTTCATGGTGAATGATTTTAGAAATAATGTCCTTTTAATTAATGATCAGGGAGTATTTACAGATCAAACTACAGATTATGGATTTATAGAAGCTAATCCGCGTAATCACATGGGAGCGGATTATCAGGATGTGAATAACGACGGCCAATTAGACATCTACATCTCCGACATTAACAGGAATGGTTTGTGGATCAGAGAAGGAGACCAGTTTTCTGATTTTGCTGAGATTTTGGGGGTGCATGAAACGGAGTGGTCCTGGCAAACCAGATTGGTAGATATGGACCTGGATGGAGATAGGGATATTTTGGTGGCAAATGGCTATATCGGTTATTTTGGCAATTACTATCTGCGAAATGATTTTAACGGTACCCTGTCGTTTACTAATGAGTCTGCGAATAGTGGATTTGCTCGTGTTTCCAACAGCATGTGTCTGGAAGTTTTTGATTACGATCACGATGGTGACCTGGATGTATTGGTAACAGAGCTTGAAGGCGCACCATTCTTTCTGGAAAACCAAACCATTGGAATGGATTCGATGAATACCCCAAACTGGATCAAAATTGATCTGGTCGGGACTGTTTCCAATAGAAGCGCAATAGGTACTACTGTAAAAGTGATCTCTGATGATGACTCAGAACAAGTCACTTATTATACCGGAGTAGGTTTTATGACGCAAAGTCTACAACCTGTATTATTTGGATTGGGAGAGCAGTCCGCTATAAGACGAATTGAAATAACCTGGCCATCAGGAATCACTGAAAACTTTGAAAACTTACCTGTTAATTCTACTATCCGCATCACAGAAACAGAAGGATATGAAATCTTAAACTTTCAAAGTAATAAAGTTCCGGGATGTACCGATCCTAATTCATGTTCTTATCAACCGATGGCTACAATTGATGACGGTTCATGTACGTATCTGGAACCTGGAAGGATAGAGGGTAACTCTACTGTCGGCGCATTTAACATCGAAACCTATCAATTTCCAATTGCGGAAGGAAACGGTGCTCACTGGACAATATCGGGAGGGAGAATAATCGATGGACAGGGGACCTCAGAATTGAAGGTGCAGTGGTTGCCGGCAGCAACAGGAAAACTGGAAGTCTACGAAGTAGGAGAATGTCATAGTGATTTGGCAGAGTTACAGGTTCAATATGCTGGCAATGCCAGCAACAGACAATTCTCTATTGCCCGGATGTGGAATGAGTTGTTACTTCAGGCAATCAGAAACGATGATGCCATGCCAACGATACATGCCAGAAACCTATTTCACAGCAGTGCCTTAATGCATGATATATTTGTCTTATATACCGGCAAAGGGAAACCATATTTGGCATATGAAAATTTTGAGGAGATCCAGGCGCTTCTGGATAGTACTGATCCGGAAGCTTTCGAGGTTGCCTTGAGTTATGCAATGTACAGACTGTTGAACTCACGTTTCGCGACTTCTGCAGGTAAAGAGCGGATACAACGTATGATAGAGGATTTTATGCTTCTACAGAGCTTGGATCCCGGCTATTATCATCAGAATTATTCTGCTGGAAACCCTGCGGATATAGGAAATTACCTGGCGAATCAAATGATCCAGTACGGTTTTAGTGATGGATCAAGGGAACAATTTGGATACCGTAATAACCATTATCAACCGGTGAATCAACCTTTGAACCCACAAATACCTGGTAATGCGAGCCTGACTGACCCCAATAGGTGGCAGCCCTTACAACTAAATCAATACATTGATGAAAATGGAAATGTCGTTGGACCTTACACGCCTGATTTTTTAAGTCCGGAATGGGGTAATGTGAAACCCTTTGCGCTGAATGGCAGTGACCTGACTGTTTATGGTGACTTTAGTGTGTTTTATGATCCGGGTAATCCACCATTAATATCCCACCAGGGATTTACTTCAACAACAAACGATCATTATAAGTGGGGTTTCTCGTTGGTTTCAATCTGGGGTAGCCACCTGGACCCAAATGATGGGGTGATCTGGGATGTATCTCCTGCGGGTATGGGAAATCTGACAACTGGGGAGTTTCCAGGCAGCTGGGAAATGTATCCTGACTTTTATAACTTCTTTGAAGGAGGTAATCCCGGCAATGGTCATGCGATCAACCCATCAACTGGAAAATTCTACGAGCCTCAATTGGTAGCAAGAGGTGATTATACACGTGTGCTGGCGGAATATTGGGCAGATGGCCCGGATTCAGAGACACCTCCCGGACATTGGTTTACCATCTTAAACTATGTCAGTGATCAACCGGGGCTGGAAAGAAAAATCGGTGGAGATGGGGAGACTTTGGATCGGTTAGAATGGGACATCAGGTCATATTTTATGCTGGGAGGAGCCCTTCACGATGCTGCAATTGCCGCATGGAGCATAAAAGGCTGGTATGATTATATACGTCCCATTTCCGCAATCAGGTATATGGCGCAGCAAGGGCAAAGCACTGATGAAGAATTACCCTCTTTCAATGAGCATGGAATTCAGTTGGTTGATGGATTTATTGAAGTAGTTACAGCAGGTGATGAACTGGCTGGCCCAGGTGGTGAAAATGTGGGTAAGATCAAATTGTATACCTGGAGAGGGCACGATTTACCGGAGAGTTCCACTGGGGTTGCAAGAGCAGGTTGGGTGTTGGCAGAGAACTGGTTGCCCTATCAAAAAAAATCACGGATTACACCTCCCTCTGCCGGTTTTGTATCTGGTCATTCCACTTTTTCCCGGGCAGCAGCAGAAGTGCTCACACTTTTAACAGGGTCAGCATATTTTCCTGGTGGTCTGGGGGAATTTACCGCAAGAAAAAATGAATTTTTGAAGATAGAAAACGGTCCTGAATCAGAGGTGAAATTACAATGGGCGACTTACAGGGATGCATCAGACCAGTGTGGTTTGTCCCGAATTTGGGGTGGTGTAAATTCCCCTGCGGATGACCTTAGGGGCAGATTGATTGGAATTGAAGTAGGTCAGGCGACTTTTATTGAGGCCATGGAATATTTTGACAATGTGGTAACCTCCAGTAATAAGATAGCGCCTGAAAGCAATGTTTTTCCAAATCCTGTTAATAGAAATCAACTGGTCAGACTTTCATATACGGATGAAATTACAAGTATCAGGTTATTTGATATCAAAGGGGGTGAAATACCTGTTGCAATTACTTCAATGCATGATTCAATGGTAAATATCGATATCAGTAATGTGCGAACTGCTGGTATTTATATTTTAAGCATTAACCATCAAAGTATCCGATTGATTGTAAAGTAGTATTACCTGATGCCTTATTGGTTGGCATTCTTTTAACCCTGTTCAATCTCCAAAATCCCTTTCAAACACTTCAAATCCTGCTTGTTAGCCCTTCTCATCATTATGGACATGAAGGGAGCGACCAGTTTCGAAAAACCGGTAGGATAACCTGTGTTGCGTAGTGTCATTAACGTATGCCCCTGCTCAGTAGTGGTCCATGTGTAGGTGGTTTGCATTGGAAAGGGACCTTCCCTGGTGGCCATAACCAGCCGCTCCTGTGGGATATATTCCAATATCTGGTAAGTGTAGGCCAGCTTTTTGCCTAAGAAATGAGCTACAAAATCGATTTGTTCACCAGCTTGTAGTGGGCCAGGAGTTTTCCAAATGGAAGATTTAATGTTTTTATACCACATCGGAGCATTATCCGGATCGGAGGCATATTCAGCAACTTCCTTTATCGGCTTTTTTATTGTGATTTGAGTAATGACATCAACCATGATTCCAGTTATTTAAAAAATTTCGTCCAAAGCAACAGCCACCGGTGCATCTGAGCAGAGCGGGTACAGCTTGGAAACAAATTCCTTACAGTATGGGCTATTTCTGTGTTTTTGCTGTGCCACTTCATCTTTGAAGGACATTATATGAATAAAATCACAAGGATTATCTTTTTCCTGGAATGACTTGTAGAATACAGTGTCCGGTTCGTTATTCCGGATGTTTGTAATGAACGCTTTGATGAGGGAATGGACCTCATCAATGTTGTCAATTGTTTTGATTGAAAAGGTTATTTTTATGTTGATCATTTCAGGAATTTATACTAAAGACGAAGGCTGTAGTTTAAAAAGGACATCAGAAGGCAGATTTCTTGCGAGGAAATAAAGTGGTAATTACCAAGAATCAGATCTGTTAGTATTTTGACTCTTTTAAATTAATATTTATTTTCGGCCACTCTTTCACATAGCGTATCAAAGAATTTTTTGCGTTCATGGGGAGTGAAGACATGGTCATAATAATCAACCAACAATTAAATTCATGAACATAACACAATTCCATTATACAACTTTATTTTTATTGTTAATGCTAGCTTGCTCTGGTTACAATTGGAGTCAGGAAATGGTTTATCAAAGGGATATTGGATTGAAGGCCGGCATAAATATATCCGCCAACCCGGATGCGAATGATAAGCGTCAGGTGTTCCCTGTTGTTACCGAAGATAATCAGAGTATTCTGTTTTTTCTGGACAGGCTGGAGATCCGCATAATTCAACTGGACCAGGAATTTCAGGAAACTGGGGAATATATTATTGCCAGGCAGGCAAATTCTTTCAGTAAATTACTTGCGCATAGCTATCTGAATAATAACCATTACCTGTATTTTTCCAACAACAGAGAGAATCAGTTTTTGATTCATACGATTAATGTAGAAGGGAATACCAACAGCTGGAAGGAACTTGATTTGAAATTAAAAAAAGAAAGGTTTCTGGAGGCCATACCCTACAAAAACAAAATCTATTTTCTTACCATAAGAAAGAATTCCTCATTACTTAAGTTATATGAGTTTGAGGGGAGCAAACCTACCAAAACATTCGATTTTGACCTGTCCGGGTATAAATTTTCCAGAGATGGCCTCTCAAATCTGTACACTGTCTTGCAATTGAGCATACCAATCGGTGAGAAGAGACCACTTGTGACAAAGATAAATGGGCAAATTCCTGTTGCAATGGAGACCGCTTCCGCTAAGAGCAAACTGTACATTGGGGATGATTACATTCAGATCTCAATTGATAATGAATTGGTCAACACCAAGCTGATTAAGATTGACTTAGAGTCTATGAAACCTGAAGTCAATGTTTACAGGCAACCACCTGCCAACTGCTTCAATGATCGCAGAATTACTTCGAATGCTTTTGTTTTAGATCAGTTACTTTTTCAGGTGAAATCCTGCAAATCCGCCTTGGCGATGAGAGTAACAGACCTGGAGTCTGGAGAATTTAAGGCAAATTATTTGTTGAGAGACACCAGTGAAATCGAGTTTAAAAACGGACCAGTTATCCAACGTGGAGGAACATCTATCTATACTCACGAAGCGTACAGGGAACTCCAAAAAACATCACAATTTCTCAGGAAAATATCTACCGGAGAAGTGGGGATATCAGCCTATAAAATGAATGATCGGTTAATTGTTAGCCTTGGTGGGTATAAGGAAGTTAGGCAAGTTGCCCCTACTCCTTCAGCTGTCCCGGGTGGTGCACCCGGTCAATTTACTGTCTATGGTCCCGGGTATGATAGGAATGTCACCTTAATGGATGGTTATAACAGCATGAGATACAGTAGAGCTGTTTATTTGCAATCGATATTTGATAGTGAGAACTTCCAACATTTAAAAGGAGATGAAGCTATTGAGACAGCATTTGACAAAATTGAGAAATTTCAGCAGAACATGGATGAAGAAACCTTGCTGCAAAGAAGTGGTTACGAGGTTTTATATAAGTTGAACAATAGCTTCATATATGGTTATTACGATCGCTTAAAGAAGCAGTATACCTTGCATCAATTTCAGGATTTTGAATAGATGTTATTTGATGCGGACAGAACAGGATTGAATTATTCATAATGAAAGTCCCGTTTTTTTTCTATCTTTCTGGCAATCAATCAAATTAACCTAATCTTACAATGAGAAACCTAACCTTACTTCTTGCGGTGATGGTATTGGCCATTACTGCCTGCTCTGATGCAGATGTTGAATCGCCATCAGAAGAAATGGCATTGGAAAATCAAACCATTTCTCCACTTGATTTTGGAAACTTCATTTCTCCCAAAGAAGCACATGATCACCTTTCATTATTCCTGGAACAGCGGGCGCTGGACCTTACAAATGGTCGTGACCTGGAGATGGCTTACGGATGGCTGTTTGACCTGGAGAAAGTTCAGGAACTGGTCAACAAAATTGATGAATACAATAGTATTTATCCCGGAGATCCCATTACTGGGATAAGGATTTACAATGTTTTAAACGAACAGGCTACCCTGAGAAATATGATGTGGGTGCCTATTAAGGGGACTGAAGACGCCTTTGATTATTTTTCTGCCGGAAGACTGGAAGATGGCGGTTTTGGGCCGTTGAATGATGGTTCTGACTGTCCTCCGTATTGTCCGTCCGGACGATCAGAGGATGTGGATATCATGGGCTCTTTTATTTCATTAGAAAAGGCCAATGTAGAATTAACCAATATGCTTGATCAAAGAGCGCAGGATCTGGCAGAGGGAAGATCAATTGAATTGGCATACGGATCTTCATATGGGTTGAATAAAGTGAAGGCGTTCCTTGACGGAATTCGTGCTGAAAATCTAAAAAGATCAGGTGATGAAAAGTTGACCAAAATCAGGGTTTATCAATCATTAAAGAACTCTACAATCAATGGCAGCTTAACCTTACACAAGAGCATTTTATTTATGCCAGTACAAAATAACCTGGAAGACCTCATCAATATTCATGATCTGGATGCAAACGGAATACAAATTGAAAATCCGGCAATGATCCTAAATGATGGCAGACCTTGCCCTCCAGATTGTCCTCCATCCGGCGGTCAGTAAAGTATCATGTCATCGGAACAACAATGGACCTGTTGTTCCGATGGTTTATATTTTTTCATTAAAAATCAGTTTATTCATAAACGGATCAACTACCTCCATGCAGAGATCTCCCCAGGGAGCTTTTCCAATTCCCGGTTTGTTGTAAGCATAATTTTTCTCGCCAAGTGCCTTATGAAAGGCTTTCAGTCCGGTACAATGGATAAATACTTTACTACCAGGAGTGCAATCACCATGGTGCTCCGTAAGATGAAGGACCAAATCATCCTTTGATATCTGTAGGTACAGCGGAGCATTTTCTTCAAAGCGATGTTCCCAGTCAATCTTAAATCCCAGCCAGTCAATGTAGAACTCACGAGCTTTCTGGAAATCAAATATTCTGAGGATGGGTATCACTTGGGTGGTTTGCATCATAAAAATTAATAAAACTTTTGTTCACACCAATCCACTGGAGAAAATAATAGGCAGCATAAATGGGTATGTTTTCCTAATATAAGGGCTGGAATGGTCATTACTTCACAACCAGAATCCCCTCTAATAGCTGCGATGATCAGTGACAAGGACAAGAAGGTAAGAGCTCCGGTGGCAGCTGGTCCTCCATACCCCAAAAGAAAAACCGCTAAAAATGGCGTGAAAGCTATTATTGCTCCTGCAATGCTGTTGATTTGTGGTGCTAACTTGATGATTATCAAATGAATGATTACATAAATAATGACCAATATTCCAACCCAAAGCAACCGGATGAACACACCATGCAGGGGTACACCTGTCAGAACAGGCCATACTTCTGCTGCGAAATATATACCTAGTATTAAGCGGAAAAGCCGACCAAAGATTTTGGGTTTGGGGTTTATTTGTTGGCTACTCATGATATAAATAGTTAGCAATCACATGTTCCCAGTTGCATTGGAGGGCATTTATTAGTACCATAACTGCAGAAAACACAACAATCACCCTTTAATGGTTGGATGACTTGTTGGCAATTTTCGCATTCATAAAAATACTGGCAGGCATCTACCGGCATGGTTTCCACTTTTGAGTAAGTGCAATGGGGGCATGTGATTTCCGATTGATAGATTATTTCTTTCATTTCATTGATTTTGCAAATAGGCTCGATAGACTGCTTTTCCCTCATTTTCATTAAATGTGCCTTCCCAGATGCCCAGTGAAGTATTTAGCCAGGAGTATCTTTCGTCATTGGTATGAAATTGTAAAGCAGCAGTTAATTTCCAAAGGTGTGGATTTGATTCATCATATCCCCTGAAACCATATCCTTTAGCATCAAACCGAATTTCTGCACCATCTGCTGTTTTGATGATGCCACCGGGGTTAGTTTTACAGAGATGCTGATTTTCCGGTGGTTCCTCACCGTCTTTGACCCATAGATAAGCACAGTTTTCAGCAAAAAACTGCCAATAGACTTCACCCGCTATTTTCCCGGTAAGCGTACCTTTGCCACTACCAATGAAGTCTCCTGTTCGTCCAGTCGTTGGCACCTCTACATTTACACTGTTGTCATACTGAAGCGCTGCTTCAAATAAGGGGGAGAGATTATTTTGAGAAGTCATATTTTGATCATTTTTGATTGAATGATTGCAGGAAAGTACAACCAGGATAGTCAGGCAGGGTATTAAAAGGTTTGACAGGTTCATCACGGTATAATTTTAGTTCGCAATACTTCATAGCCAGTTTCTTTGTGGACAAGGGAAGATAATTCGGACAAAGAAACCTGAGATTGATCAAACCTGAATTTGGCTTCTCCTGTCCGGTAAGAAGCAGAGGCATCAATCACTGCGGAGTGTTTGAGTAGGGAATGTTCTACATGGTGTTCACACCCAGCACAGGTCATACCTTTGATGATCATTTGCCCTATAATGTATTCATTTGTCTCGCTCATCGAAATTGTTGAATCTGTTTCTCCCTTATAAAAAAGTGAAGAATAGGAGGGGAAAGAGAGTAGGAGAATTGATAAAATGGATATTATACTCAAGAACCTTTTAGAATGCCAAACTGATTTTTTTGGAACGTCACATTCGCAATTTTGATGATCAGTTGAGGGCTTTAACTGGCGGTACCAGGCAAAAGAAAGTATACCAATGGTCATTACAACGAGATATGGTCTGTATGGCTCTATCCAGGAGAAAATAGCTGCTATACCGCTAATACCAGCCAACAAAGAAACTACCGGAGTAATACAACAAAGTGAAGCCAGGAGTGCTGAAAATAATCCGATTCCCATGCCACTGGACCCAAAATAAAAGCTAACCTTTTTCATGCGGAATTCGATTTTGATTTTTAGCTATTAGTGCGTCCAAAACAGGCTTGATCAATGAACTGTTTTCCTCAATCAGTGAATAAAATACCGTCTGACCCACCTTTTTGTCTTTAATAAGTTTCCCGTCCTTGAGTTTTCTGAGGTGCTGAGAGATGCCACCAACGGTTATGTCTAATATATCACTAAGATCACAAGGACACATTTTGCCTTCTTTATGGAGAAGAAATAAAATTTTTAGCCTGATGGCATTTCCAGATAAATTGAAAATCTGTGTGGTTAATGAAAGGTCCTCTTCCAATTGATCAAGTGATTGTTTGCATTCCCTGATTTGTGCAGGGTCCGCCAATACTCTGATGCAGGTGTTACTCATGTTTAAATATTTTAGTAATTACTAAAACGATAGGCTAAAGATTTAGTTTAATATTTTAGTAAATAATAAAATACGAGGGGTTAAGAAGACTGAGATGCGGGTTCGTTAATGGGTATAAACACCCTGAACGTAGTGCCTACACCAACAATGGAATCAATCTCTATTTTGCCCTTCATTCGTTCAATGGCATCCATGCACAGTTTTAAACCCAATCCGGTTCCTACTTCGTTGTTGGTACCTTTTTTAGTGATTTTGGAGTCCATCTGTAGCACTTTTGAAGCCGTTTCTTCATCCATTCCTACGCCGGAATCTTTTACTTCCAGACGATAAAATTGCTCTTGCTTACTGAGACAGATCGTGATAAAACCTTTTTCGGGTGTGTATTTTATCGCATTGGAGATCAGGTTCCTGAGGATCAGTTCCAGGACAAACCGGTTGCTTTCTATGATCGGGTTATTGTTGCATTCAACTTTGCAGGAAATGCTTTTTTTATTGATGTTGGGAGAAAACAGGTCTAAAATCTTATTGACCATATCAGCAAAATCAATCGGTTCATACTTATCTGATTGGGTAGTAACATTACCCCAATCTATAATTTCCTCAATGAGACTGAGGCTTCTGTTGGCTGCACTGCTGATGGTGGTGCCAATTTCGATAATGAATTCTTTGTCTTCTTCTTCCAGTGTGTCAGATGTAATCAGTTGGCTAAGGTTTCTTACTGCTGATAGAGGATTCCTCAGGTCATGTCCGATAATGGCGATTAATTTATTTTTCTCTTCATTAAGATGATGCAGGTGATCATTGGCCTTTTTCAAATCACGGGTTTTTTCCCGGATTGACACCTGTAACCGATATTGTGAGATTCTGTTTTCTGATTGCACGATCAGTTTGGTCACTATCATTAACCCAACTATTCCCATTAAAATAGTGGCGATGAACCAAAACTGCATCCAGTAAGGCTTTTCAATTTCAAATGATATGGATGAAGTATCACTCCAGGTGTAAGGCCCAAATTTTTGCGCCCGAACCTCCATGGTATAACTCCCAGGTAGCAGATTGATCAGGTTAATTTCATTGCCAGTATTGATCCATTCTCCTTCATTGAGACGGTATTGATAATTTACATCTTTCTCCGGGAACGTGATGGAAGCAACTTTGAAAGAAACAAATGCACCATAATCAATTTCAGCATGATGTACGATAGGTTGATTTGTTCCATTAATGGCCAGAGAAATGATCTTGGCTGGATTAGATTTCTTTGACTTGTCAAGGGTTATCGAAGCATACGAGAGGCCTTCAGAAGTACAGACCCATACTTCCTGATGGTCATTGATCATGATGCCATTTGGTGTGATGGTACGGGATGGTAATCCGTAGCTTTCATTGAACAGATCCACCACCTGACTTTCTACATCGTACATCAACAGCCCATAGGAGGAGGACAACAACAGTTTATCATCAAGATACTTCACCAGGGACCGCACTGGTAACGTCGTGTATTTTGGTCCGATATCTACCCTGGTGACTTTTGTGCTATCCATTTTTAACAACCCAATGGAACTGGCCATATAAAGCTGATCACCTAAAAATGCCAGGTCGGTGACTTCAATGTTTGACTGATCCGTAAGGTTCATAGGAAGGCTGATGTTTCTGAATGCAGACTCATCACGAGCCATAAAATAAAGGTAGCTTTCTTCTCCGGATGCACCCAGATATGTACCATTCGGACCACTCTTTATGATGTTGATCAAAGCTTCATCTTTCAGTGGGACAGGGTAGGAAATTAGTTGCTTGTTGCGGTCAATTTTGTAAGCATTTTCGTGCCCGGGGATGGTGAGCCAGATTTCCTCATTGGAATCAGCAGTGATTTGAGTCACAAACATGCCCTGTTCACTAAAATCAAACTCTGTTTTGATAATGCCGTCCTCAAATAACAAAGCCTTAAATGCATTTGCCACCCATATGCCATCGCTTGTGGAAACCACCGATTGAAAATATCCATCAGTTAGTGATAGTATTTCCTGATTTACCCCTGTAATAGGATCATATTCGTACATGTTCTGGTTGGTAGCATAGATGACCATGTTTTTACTGTGATCAAATGTGACAGTTTCAATGAAGGTACCTTGAATCCCTACGGTTTGAAAAATGTTCTCTTTTATCAATATCAACCCTTCATTACTAGAGATCCAGACATCATTTTCAGTGCTCACATAAACATGATTGATATTATTGATCTTATAGGGAAATGGTTTGATGTCGTCAAATGCATCATTTGCAATGAAGTGATCAGAACCCCGGGTAACGATAAGGTATTTTTTATCTGCAATTCGATTCACGTAGGACACAGAGGGGATGTCCTTAAGCTTTTTGACAATATCTATCCCTCCGTCCGCAGACAATGTAGCCCCATACAAGCCATCGAGCGCACCAATTATCAGCTGGCCATCCAAAACCTGGGCAAATTCAATTTCAGAGGGAAAGTTAATGTTGTAGGCTACAAATGAGTCCGTGGAATCATTGTATCGGAACACATTACCCTGAAATGAGGAGGTGTATAAATTACCCGCCAAATCTTCAAAAACAGAAAAGGACCGGAGAAATTGTGTGGTACGGTTGGCCGTGCCAAATTTATACCGGGTAAGTTGGCCATTTTTTATTTTAACAATCGATTCAGCCTCACTAATCCATATGGAGTTTTGCAAGTCTTCATAGACATATTTGGGATAACTTACCGCACTGTCATTTGGAACCCTCGAAATGGGGCAAACGCTACTGAAGGTCGTATTTCCTTCCAATGCATTTATTTCCATCAGGTCCAGATCCCCAAATACAATTAATCCCCCATTACGTTTTTGAAGAAAGCCCTTGATGTAATTGTTGTTGATTTCGTTGGTATACGTAGTGAATCCCAGTCCATCATATTTTGCTAATCCCTCATCGGTGGCAATCCAAAAATAACCGAGCGAATCCTGGGCAACTCCTTTGATGATTTCAGTAGGCAGACCTTCGTCAGCACCATATTTCTTATAATAATAACTCTGACCAATCCCGCTAAAATGAATTAAGAGCAACAGCAACAGGTATAGTAACGACTTGTCCTTCAAATTACGGATTAGGTTTGAATGTCTTTAATCAATATAATGGATTTTAGAATAAAGTCCCCAAAAAATAGATTGGCACAAAATAAAAAAAGCGAACCTAAATGTAAGGTTCGCTTTTACTATTCATCAACCATCTGTCTTAAGAGCCGCTGGGAACGGCCCTGTGATGCAAATATATATAAATTTTTCTATTGTGTACTAATTACCTATAAAAATTTATGTACCTACACCTTTTTTGATGCTCACAGATTTTTTTACTATATTATTACTTCATTCCAGCTATTACAACATGAAGGGAATACGGGTCTCTATTTTGCTATTTCTACCCTTTCTATGCTTTTCGCAAAACAAAAGTGATACGCTCGATTTGTTTTCCATGTCTTTGGAAGAGCTCATCAATGTGAAAGTTTCTGTTGCCTCAAATGTGGTGGAGGAACTGAGAAAACAACCGGCATCTGTGACTACCATTACACACGAACAACTGGAACTATCCGGAGCAAGAACACTTGCCGACGCAATCATGCTTTTTGTACCAGGGGTGTTTGTAGTAGAAGATCAGGATGATACCATTATAGGATTCAGAGGCCTTGCTGCTGATAACAATTCCAAAGTATTGTTGCTTGTCAATGGCATCAATCTGAACACAGAGTTTTTCTGGGGTCCACCAGGGGCCATTTTAAATAGTACCAACTATGATTACATCGATAGAATAGAAGTAATCAGGGGACCAGGATCTGTAACTCTTGGGCAGGGGGCGTTACTTGGTGTGATCAATATAGTTACAAAGGATTTCAATACAGTTGCTTCAGGAAGTACCATAAATGCTGATGTTGCCTTGACTTCAGGATTGGATCAGCTTTGGGCAGGCACAGGTCACCTGGCTATAAAAAATAATAAGTTACGTGCTTATGTCAACGGTGGAATAAGTCATTACAATGGTCAAACTCTCCGCAATGAAGGATGGGCAAGAGACAGGGTTAATGAGGGTTTTCGGGGTGGTGCAATAGCAGATATTGGAACCCGGTTGAAGCGAACCGATAACGAGCATCTAATTGCGGGAATTTCCATGGGTGACTTCAACTTTACTGGAACGTATTTTAATCAAAGCAGAGACCTGTATTCGTTTTACAGGGATCGAAATCA
The DNA here is from genome assembly GCA_965243755.1 of Cyclobacteriaceae bacterium. Taxonomy (GTDB): domain Bacteria; phylum Bacteroidota; class Bacteroidia; order Cytophagales; family Cyclobacteriaceae; genus JANSWY01. The sequence goes on along the minus strand of CBDEVW010000003.1, from coordinate 815,038 downwards.
GATACGACAAACGCAATGGACTACCGCTTTGAGCTATTCCAAAAGAATATCGAATAGTTTTTCACTACAGGCTTCTGTGAACTATAGTCTTGATGATTTTGGTCTCAGTTCCATTGAAGGCTATACAATGGGGGGAACCAGCGAAAACAGGAGGGGGGCAAAACTTCTCCTTAAAAACAATTCCTTTGAAATGCACAGCCTGGCATTTGGGGGAGAATATCGCCATTTTGACATGGGACATGAAAACAGAAACGGTCACAATTTCATCAACAATGTAGTTACCGATGATGTTTCAGACCCTAATTATATTGCGCAATCCAACCTCAACAAGCAGTTTGTCTATCATCAGAGGGTGAACCTGTATAGCTTTTTTGCAGAAGACTATGTTCAGATGAATGATTCCTGGGCTGTATTTGCGGCAATAAGATATGACAACCATACCTTTTGGGATACCAACATATCACCCAGGGTGGGCTCGTTTGTGCAGGTAAGGGATGATCTCAGCCTTAAGTTTACTTTTCAACAGGGTTTCCGGGGAGCGGTTGGTTTGTTGTACAGCGGAGGATTCCGTGGTGACGGTTTCCTGCAAAGTGAAAACTTTAGTGAGGTAGAAAGTGCTCAGATCAATCGTTACGATGATCAGGGTAATGTCATTGGAATCGAACCAAACCTGGCACCCACAAGACCCGAAAAAATAGCCAGTTCAGAACTCACCGTAAGTTACGATTGGAATGAAAAAGTCAATTTCACTATGGTAGGATTCTATAATAAGGTAAAAAATGTAATTGATGTAGGTGTGATCTTCCGCGATCCGGAGGTAGAAATGTTACCAAATATTGGAACGGATGTTCCTGGTGACTGGAATGGCTATTGGTTTTTTAAAAATACTGAGGGGAGTATAGATGCGATGGGCATGGAAATGAGTGTTTTCTATAAATCTGATGGTTTGTTTGCCAGCCTGAACCATTCTCTTGTAGAAGTGGTGTCAGCGGATGAACAACAAAAAGGAAGCATGTATCTCAATGCCCAAAATCACTTTAAGGCCTACCCACAAAACGTTACCCGATTAAATGCATTGCTTTCTTTAGGAGAATCAGTTTCGATAGGGGCCAATGGACTTTATTACTATAAATGGTTTTCCCCCAGCGATCAGGAAGTGCCTGGGAACTTTCTTGTCAATGCCAGTTTGAGGTATAAGTTATTCAGTTTCCTCGAGTTGTCACTTCATGGGTTAAACCTGTTGGGTGCTGATAATCTCTACCCAATGACCAACAATGTGAATGAAGCCAACCTCTCTGATGGTGCCCCTGCCGTTGAACAAACTTCATTCTGGCTGAAAGCGAAGGTTAGGATTTAGAATCTTGAATCTTGAATTTAGAATCTTGGATCATTACTGTCCGGGGTAATTCCTGGGGTCCTACATTTTCCTGCGATACTTGCATCAGAGCATGTCATTTCATAAAAACGTAATACCATGGTCCCTAATCACTAAAAGGTTTAATCCATTTTCATCTTCCTTATAATTCACACCTTCCACCGCTATTGCCGCGGAGGCACTCACTTTTTGAAAGACCAAAAAGTAAGCAAAAAGTCTCTGGGAAATTATTAGCACACGACCTCCCAATGCCCCTTTTCGCGCAAATCCAGCCCAATCCTGCAACACGGCCATCATCGCACATGCCGCCCGCCATTTCCCGTCCACCCCAAATACGAATCACATTTTTACTCAAGAATCATACTTGAGTTAATTTTAACAGGACAGCAATGATCTTGGATCTTGAATTTAGGATTTTAGGAGCTGGAAGACCAGGATTAAGAAACTTTGAGTGTAGGAACATGCGGTTGTGAAATTACTGGAAATGTAATTGAGACAGTTGATCCATTGTGAACTTCCGATTCAAACTCCAGGCTACCATCATGATTTTTAACAATAGCAGAGCATATAAACAAGCCCAATCCCGTTCCTTTACCAATTTCTTTTGTCGTGTAAAATGGGTCGAATAATCTCTTTATTTTACTTTTTGCCACTCCGGCACCTGAGTCCTCAATTTTGATGTAAACAGTGCTGTTTTTTGAGCTGGTTGAAACAATTATGGTTCCGGTATCTTCAATGGCATCTATCGAATTTTGTATCAGATTTAGAAAAAGTTGATAGAATTGATACTTATCTCCCCACAACTCTGGTAGACCAACATCAAGGTTTTTCACCACATCTATCCGGCCAGCCATTTGTTTCTGAAGCATTGCAATGGAATTATTGAGAATACTGTTGATGTTACAATTTTCGTTTTTTTCTACGACCGAATTATACTGATTAAGACCTTCTACTATTTTGGCACTTCTGCTTACTCCTTCCTTAATCCCATTAACCAGTTTTTCAAAGTCCTTTATTTGTGGTTCAGTTAAATTATTCTTCACAAAAATGTCCAAAACTTCGACACCTCCCCTTATGAAATTTAAGGGGTTGTTAAGCTCATGAGCAAGTCCGGAAGAAAGACTACTTAGTGCAGCATTTTTTTCTGTCTGAACCAATTCCTCTTTCGTTTTATGAAGGTTTTGAATTGTTTCAGAAAGTTCCTTTTTCTGTTTTTTAAGCACCTCATTACTTTGATTGAGTTCCCTGGTCCTTGTTTTTACTTTTTCTTCCAATTCATCCCGATACTTCGCTAATATTCTCTCTTTTTCCTGAAGGGCATCATTTTGATTTTTTAAGTCCCTAATTAAGTTTTCGTATTCGTTATTAAATCTGCTCACAATAAAAACTATAACTGAGGCTACCAGAAGAATGAGCAGAAGATTAATGCCCCATGCCACAAATCCCAGTTCTTTGTAGGGAATTGGTTTTAGGATTCCGGTTATGTGGAGTATTGCTAAAATTGTGAAACCCAAAAATGTAATAATGAGATACAGAAAGGTACGTTTTGCAGAGAGGGAGATAAACGCAAAAAAAGGTATTAAAATTAAAAGTACTTTATTAGCAGATAGTATTCCTATTTCATAGATATCTACCATCACCACGGCAAATATTCCAATCAATATGATGGTACTTTTCAATTTGATGTCTAGTTTTTTGCGATAGACGGTTACCAGAGAAATAACAAGGACCACAATGAAATCTGTAACGAAAGAAACTTCAAAGCCACTGTTGAAAAACTGCAACAAGCTAAGGAAATAAGTGACAATCGCTAAAATGCAACTCACCACCAAAGATTTATTGATTACTTCCTCCCTAAATTGAGAAATTCTTTGTTGGCTGTCTTTGGTCATAGGCGGGAGTAATTAGAGTCACATTTTGTTAAACAATCATAGGCATAATACTGTTCAGACTTCTTCTTAAGTTAACCAATTCTGATGAATATATTAGAGCCAAAACCTGATGCCGTCCAACCAAAAAAGTGAAATTTGTACTTTTGTAATATTCTCTAAATACCGCCACTGTGTAGCCACTGTGTAGCCACACTGTAGTCACTGTGTAGGCAGCAAAAGGCCGTATCCTTTTTTGAAATTGGATTATTCCAAGATGAGCACGCGGATTTCATTCAATTTATTCACATCTTCAGCCCCAAAATTTGCATCATCCAACAACCGAATCCACCATCCCAAATCCCCTATTCACCTAATAAACAAAATCCAAAAAAATCTAAATTCTAAATTCACTGGTGTCCGGAAAAAATTAATTCAAGTATGATTATTTTGGACAAATGTGATTCTTAATTGGGGAGGATGGGAAATGGCGGGCGGCTTGTGCGATGATGGCCGTGTTGCAGGATTGGGCTGGGTTTGCGCGAAAAGGGGCATTGGGGGGCCGTGTGCTAATAATTTCCCAAAGACTTTTTCCTTAGTTTTTGGTCTTTCAAAAAGTAAGTGCCTCCGCGGCAAAAGCGGTGGAAGGTGTGATTCTACAAGAAAATGGAAATTACTTGTAATACTACCTTCATTTTAGAAATTCACCAAAAAAGAGTGTCTACTGCATGTATTCATCTCAAATTACTCGTTCTGAGATTTATTCCGGACACCAATGATTCAAGATTCAAGATTCTAAATCCAAGATCCAAGATCCTAAATCCCAGATCCAAGACCCTAAATCGCTTTTTTGAGAATTTCCTGCCTGATCTCTTTCTGGTAGTTTCTTCCAATAGGTAGTTTCTTTCCACCTACTTCCACCGTATTTCCTTCCAGTGCCTTCACTTTATCGATCGCTATGGTGTAGCTTTTGTGAATTCTGAAAAACTTATGACCCGGCAGAAGTGATGTGATTCCCGATAAATTATGGTGAGTGATTAGTTCTTCGTACACCGTTTTTACACGCACATAATCTTTCAGACTCTCTATGTAAAGGATTTGATCCAGTGGTACGCGGATCATCTTTTTGTCGACCTTCAAGTAGATGAAATCGCCTTCCCCTTCTTTGGAGTCATCCGATGAAGTGATATTTGCCAGCCTGTTAAACTTGTTAAGTGCTTTCATAAATCGTGGAAATGCAATCGGTTTAACCAAATAATCGATCACATCCAGCTCAAAGCTCTCTACTGCATATTCCCTGTAGGCGGTGGTCATAATGATGCCAGGCGTTACATCCAATGTTTTTATGAAATCAATGCCATTGAGACCGGTCATGTTAATGTCCAGAAAGATTAAATCTACTTTTTCGGCATTGAGAATATTGTAGGCTTCTATGGCATTTTGGGCCGTACCCACGATCTCATAATTTTCTAATTGTGACAAATGCTTATTGATCACATTGATGGCCAGGGGCTCATCATCCACTATCATGCATCGAAATTTCATCACACGGGAATGTTTAGGTTTACTTTATACTTTTCTCCATTGTCCTCTATTTCCAGTTTATAATTTTCCGGATAGAGTAAGTCCAGTCGCTTTCTGGTGTTTTTTAGCCCAATACCAGAGGTTCGCTCCGGCTGAAAGGTATGGTCATTATGGTGCCTGTCGGCCTTGTCGTTCTCTACTTTAAAAGTTAGTGAACCTTCTTCGGCTTTCAGAGAAATATCGACATGAAATTTGCCATTTGCACCAATTGCACCATGTTTGAAAGCATTTTCAACAAATGGGATCAATATTAAAGGCGGCAAGATCTTGTCATCGATATTTCCTTCAATATCAAACGAAACATCAATTTTGTCACCATACCTCAGTCTCTCCAGATCCAGGTAGTTTTGAAGATGCTGTATTTCCTGCATCAGATTCACCTGGGGTTTCTTTCCCTTGTATACTACATAGCTCATCAGGTCAGAGAGCTTCAATACCGTCTCAGGAGCCTGGTCCGATTTGTCAAGGGTTAAGGAATACAGGTTGTTGAGTGTATTGAAAAAGAAATGAGGCTGCATCTGAGATCGCAAAAAAGACAATTGGGTATCGTGATTCTGCTGCATCAGCTCTTTGGTAAGTCGCTGATATTTAATCCAATCATAGGTAAGCTTAATGGCCATGGTAAGCCCAACCACATATAGCTCCCCTATAAATACTGCCAATATATAATTAATGTTGAATAATTCAGTCTGTTCTATAATCGATTCCCGCCATATTTCGGTAGTCACCAGTTCGTAGGTGATTACTATTCGCAACATTGATAAAGCAAATGTTGCCAACAAGATGAAAATGATATACCGAACCATTTTTGCCGGTATCAGCTTTGGCACCAGAAAATAAAGGTTGAAATAGACAAGAATAACGTGTATCGGGAACTCAACCAGATTAGAATTGAATGAATACTGATAATCACCAAAATAATGGCCCCATCGTACAAAGTTGAGCACAAAATATCCTACCCAGAAAATGACATGGTATTTCACTGGCATGCTGTTGCTGTTAGTAATGTCGGCTATGGAATCCTTTCGTTGTAATGCAGCAGGGGTCATTTTGTCTATTAATATTGAGATAACATCTACTTTGTAATTTAATAATCAACTCGCTAAGCCGTCAAATTTAATCGCTCATCGACATCAGATTGTCGATTTGTGGCATCAACGCGGATTCCTGCAGGAAAGCTACACTTCAGTGTCGTTGGTCTAAAAAGTTTCATAACCAGACCCTTACAGGATAAATTCCAGAATAATTGAAATTTTCAGACTTGCGATCAACAGTCTACCTACGACAAAATTCTTTTAAATTATGAAGAAGTTTTACATTTTACTATTACTTGCTTTTTGCTTCTCGCCATTTTTGCATGCGCAGGAGCGAACTGTCTCAGGGAATGTCCAGGATACAGACGGACAGGCCCTTCCTGGCGTAAATATCCTTATTAAAGGATCCAACGTCGGTACCGTCACAGATTTTGACGGCAACTTTTCTATTTCAGTACCAGATGAATCAACTGTCCTCCTGTTTTCATACGTGGGCTTTCAAACGCAATCGGTTGCGGTCGGCAGTCAATCTACGTTAAGCATTCAGCTGGAATCAGACATCACGGCACTTAGTGAGGTGGTGGTTACAGCTTTTGGGTTGGAAAAAGAAAAGAAAGCTTTGGGTTATGCAGCCACTGAGCTGAGTAACAAAGAGTTTGTACGAGCACGGGAAACCAATTTTGTAAACTCCCTATCAGGAAAAGTAGCTGGGGTACAGATTACACCGGCCTCTTCGGGTTTAGGATCGAGTTCAAAAGTGGTCATCAGGGGAAACAATTCCATTGGAAACAATAACCAGCCTTTGTATGTGGTTGATGGTATTCCAATTGACAACTCATCAGGACTTAGTGGTGCCGATGAGTGGGGTAACGGCTCTTCTGGTCCTGGAGGAGGCGGCAGCCCGCTTAACATCGGTGGTGTTGACCTGGGAAGTGGTATCTCAGACCTTAATCCGGACGATATTGAATCAGTGACGGTGTTGAAAGGTCCATCTGCCAGTGCACTTTATGGCGCCAGAGGTGCTAATGGTGTAATTATGATCACCACCAAAAAGGGGAATAGAGCTAAAGGAATCAGCGTTTCATACAGCACCAACCTTACCATGGAGCAGGCAGCAGTATTGCCAGAGTTCCAAAATGAATACGGCACAGGAAACCAGGGAGTGTTGGGACCATCTTATGCAGAAATCCTAACACAAAGTAGCTGGGGCCCAAGAATGGACGGATCTACTCAGCCAACCTGGACTGGTGATGGTGATACGGCTCCATACACTGCGCAACCTGATAACTTTAAAGATTTCTTTAAAACCGGGTACTCATGGACCAATTCATTCGCAGTTTCGTCAAATAGTGAAAATGGATCTGTGAGACTTTCTTACACTGATCTTCAAAGTGAAGGAATCGTTCCTGGCAATGAATTGAAAAGAAAGTCTTTGACACTAAGAGGAAGTGGTACGCTTGGTAAATTGACAAGTGATACAAAGGTTTCATATACCAATCAAAATACCGAAAACAGACCAACATTATCCTTATGGCCTGACAATCCGGTATTGACACTTTCACAAATGGGTAGAAATGTTAGAATTGAGGATCTAAAGAACTACCAGAAAGAGGATGGATCTTCCAATACGCCACTGAGCGGATTCTTCAATAACCCTTACTTTGTACAGCATGCTAATCAAAACAATGATGTAAGAAACCGTGTGTTTGGTTTTACCTCATTGACTTATAAGTTCACTGACTGGTTAAGTGTGATGGGTAGAGTGGGAACTGACTATACTTCCCAAAAGTACGTGGATATAGTGCCAATAGGCCATACATTCCGCCCGAACGGAACTTTCGGAGAGCTTCTTTTCACTTATCAGGAAACAAATGCAGATTTCCTTGTTATGTTTAATAAAGGAATATCTGAAAACTTTAATTTGTCTCTCAATTTTGGTGGTAACCATAGAAAGAATTACAACGAGACAATTGGTTTTGATGGTGATACCTGGATTGCTAAAAACACCTACACAGTTAGCAATTTAGCCAATACAACTTCTATATCTTCCATCGCTGAAAGTGAGTTGAATTCACTTTATGCATTTGGGCAGTTATCTTATCAAAATATGATTTTCCTTGATTTAACAGCGAGAAATGATTGGTCATCTACACTTCCCAAAGATAATTGGTCTTTTTTCTATCCTTCAGTTAGCGCAAGTGTTGTTTTAAGTGATATGTTGAATATTAACAGTTCCGCATTGACTTTCTTAAAAATTAGAGGAAGCTGGGCACAGGTTGGTAATGACCCGGGACCATATCAGCTATCTCCGGTATACGATTTTCAGGGTGGAGTCACCTATAATGGTCAACCTGTTGCGTCCAATGACACAGAAAAAAAGAATCCTAATTTAGAACCTGAAATAACTACTTCCAGTGAATTTGGTTTGGATGCAAGGTTTCTTAATGGAAGATTAACGCTAGATGCAACCTACTACCTGGCTTCAACCAAAGGGCAGATCCTATCTACAAGAACTCCATTAACTTCTGGATTTAGACGTGTAATAAGAAATGCAGGAGAAATACAAAACAATGGCTTTGAGTTGGCTCTTGGTGCAACAATCGTTCGCAATTCAGACTTCCAATGGCAAACAGACATTACGTTCACCAAGAACAACTCTGAGGTCGTTGAACTTTATGATAATGTTACTAGACACCTGATTACTCAAGGTGGAGGTGGTGGAAAAATTCAGGTTGTTGCCGATGTGGGAAGTCCATATGGTGAGATCATTGGATTTACCTACCGGAGAGATGATAATGGAAACATAGTATACGGTTCAACCGGGTTACCAGAGAGATCTGAGGAAATGGTCAGCTTTGGTAACATTAACCCTGATTTCCTTAGCGGTATTGCCAATACATTCAAATATAAAAACTTCACGCTATATACTTTGATCGATATCAAACAGGGTGGAGAAGTAGTGAGCGTAAGAGATGCTGTAATGAATGTAGCAGGAACGAGTGTTGCTTCACTGGAAGGAAGAGAAGGTGGATTTAATGTAACTGGTGTTACGGATAATAATGGTACACTGGAGCCCATCACGGTAAACAATGTGAATGTTCAGGATTACCACCGTGCAGTTTGGAATAACGGAATCCTTGATGACTTTGTATACAATGCAGGATTTGTAAAAATGAGAGAGATGTCGCTTTCTTACAGCCTGCCTTCAGCCATTCTGGGTAGCTCACCGATCTCAGCGGTGAACATTAGCCTGGTGGGAAGAAACCTGTTTTTCTTAAAGAAGCATACTACGAATTTCGATCCTGAAACAAGCTTCAGCACAGCGAACGGTTCAGGAGGTATAGAAACTTTCGCTTTGCCTTCTACAAGAAGCTATGGATTCAATCTTAGCGTGAAGTTTTAATCTCAGGCATTTTTAAACAATGAAGACAATGAAAACTAATAGAAATATATTCAAAGTACTGGCATTAGGCGCATTACTTTCTCTGTCAAATGCCTGTACAGACAACTTTGAAGAACTAAATACAAACCCAAATGGTCCGGCAGTATTGGACGATATTGGGCCCCTGTTGACACATGCTCAACAAAACATTTATGCTCCCTCCAGATTCGTTACCTGGAGAGAAAACCTGATCTTCGCTTCCAGATTTGCTGAGCATTGGTCATTTGGTTTCTCCGGTACGTGGTTTGGCGATGCATCCGGATTTCAGGGAAGACAAGACTGGCACGATGGTGTTTGGGATGATTCCTTTGGATTGATGAATGCAGTATCAAACAATAACATCGGTGACCTGGCTGAGATCATGAGGCTAACAGGCCCTGGGGGTGATTTTGAAAGCGCCCCGGATTATGGTGTGGCCTTGATCATGCGGGTAATGCTGCTTCAAAAAGTTGCTGACAATTATGGTGCAGTTCCTTATACTGATGCAGGAACGGGTGTAGCTGCTCCAAGATTTCAACAGCTGTCAGAAGTGTACCCATTGATGATTGAAGATCTCGACAGAGCCATGGAAATGATTGGTAATGCTACAGATTCTGGATTAGGCGCAGCAGATCAGGTATATGCCGGGGATTATCAGAAGTGGAAAAGATTGGCCAACTCAGAGAAACTCCGAATCGCAATGAGAGCCAGAAGTGCTTCAGGCAATAACTTTTCTGCTACTGCCATAGCAGAAGCTGTTTCTTCTCCTTTGTTGCAAAGTAATGATGATAACCTACACGTTCAAAGAGACCCTAGTGTAGCGGCATTAAGACAAGGATTCTCCAATATCTGGGGAGGCTTTGGCGAAACTTTAGGACCAAAGTGGGTGATGAGTCAGCGACTGGTTCAACACATGGATGGAACTGTTTTCGGTCAGTTTGACCCCAGACTTCCTATGTTTGCTGAGCCAAGTGTAAATTCAGGAACTTATGTTGGTCAGGAAGTTGGCTTAACATCAGCTGTAGCATCCGCTTCTACCATCGAAGATTTCTCACAGCCACATCCTTCAGTTTACAGTCCCGATCCACAGTTGCCAAGTATGGTTTTCAACTACGCAGAAGTGGAGTTTTTATTAGCAGAGGCAGCATTATTTGGATTGGGAGGATCAGATGCTAATGGTCATTTCCAGGCAGGTATCAGAGCTTCAATGGAGCAATGGGGTGTAGCGGAAGCAGATATTGCCACCTTCCTGGCATCTCCGGCTGGTTCATTGAGTGGTACACAGGAGGAGCAGTTTGAGCAGATTGCCATTCAGAGATGGATTTCGGTATATACTTATGGACCAGAAGCGTGGGCAATCGTTAGAAGAACAGGATACCCGGTCATTGAAGATAAAACAGATGCAAGATTTGCTGATACTTCAGGGTGGTCCGATAACGTGCTGCCACAAAGATTACAGTACTCTACTACTTCATATACGTTAAACGGTGATAACCTCGCTGAGGCAGTTAGCATTCAGGGAGCCGACAGAATGACTACCAAACTTTGGTGGGCTAAGTAATCACTAACCTTTATAAAGCCCACTTCTTTTGTGGGCTTTATTTTAAAAAGATTTATTACGCAGATGTCAAATAGCAATTACTTCATTGGGGTAGATATTGGAGGAACAAATACCAGAATTGCTGCTGTTAGTCCGGCTTATGATGTCCTTCAAAAAAGGCATTTTGAAACAGCTTCCTATCCATCTGGATCAGGGTTTTTAAGTGAATTGTCTTTTCAATTGAACGATCTGATCGGAGAATTGGCAGGGCAGTTACAAGGCATTGGATTGGGAGCACCATGCGGTAATTATCATACTGGAATAATTGAAGCACCTGCAAATATTGAGTGGGAGAGACCACTAAACATAAAAAAGGTCCTGTCACAGATTTATGGAGTCAACGTCACAGTAACAAATGACGCCAACTTATCGGCATTGGGGGAAAAAGCCATGGGAAAGGCAAAGAAATTGTCGAACTTTATATCTATCACCATCGGTACCGGGCTGGGAGCCGGGATATATGTAGATGACCACCTGCTACACGGCAATGCAGGATTTGCCGGGGAAGTAGGACATATGGTTGTGGAACGGAATGGAAGATTATGTAAGTGTGGCAGGCGAGGGTGCCTGGAAACTTATGTGTCTGCTTCCGGAATTATAAGGTCCTACCTAAAGGAACTTGCCTGCCAGTCGATAGATATGAATTTAATTAAATCAAGATTGGAAAATATATCGGCTCATAAAATTGGGGAAGAAGCAAATGCTGGTGATCAACTGGCGATCAAAACCCTTGCATTAACCGGTGATATCCTTGGGAAATCATTGGCCGATCTTGCCATTGCCTACGCACCGGAAGCAATATTTCTGTCTGGTGGACCTGTAGGTGCAGGCGATTTTCTGATGAAACCTGCAAAAGAATCCTTTGAACTAAACCTAATAAAACACTTACGCGGCAAAGTAAACCTGGATTATTCTTTAAGCCAAAGTAATGAATTAGCACTGATAGGTGCAGCCGCATTGGCAATGAATAATCAACAATTAGTAATGGAAAAAACACTGTAAAGAATACTAGAATGAATACGATTGAGCAAAACGCAACCCTTGTTCAGAATGAATCACAATTTGGTGGATTTGAAAAAATACCTACCGCCATTTATCAGGATTCTAAGGTTGCATCTCGGGCAATCGCAGAGGAGATTGCGAAAGTGATTAAAGAAAAGGAGCAGGCAGGAGAATCTTGTGTGCTGGGTTTAGCAACAGGTTCCACACCTACCGGATTGTATAAAGAACTGATCAATATGCACGTTAATGAAGGGTTAAGCTTCAGTAATGTGATCACCTTCAACCTGGATGAATACTTTCCAATGAAGCCTAATTCATTGCAAAGCTATGTCCACTTTATGAATTCAAACCTTTTTGATCACATCGACATTAAAAAAGAAAATATTCATATTCCAGATGGCACGCTTCCCAAAGAATTGGTGGCCAGCTATTGCCAAAGTTATGAGGATAAAATCAGGGAAGTTGGGGGGCTGGACATTCAAATACTTGGCATAGGCCGAACCGGACATATCGGTTTCAATGAGCCTGGATCAGGAATCAACTCAAAGACCAGAATGGTCACGCTGGATCATATCACCCGTATAGATGCTGCATCTGATTTCTTTGGAGAGGAAAATGTCCCAAGAAGAGCTATTACAATGGGTGTTGGAACAATCCTTAAGGCCAAAAAGATCATATTGATGGCCTGGGGCGAGGGAAAGGCTTCAATTGTTCAAAAAACGGTGGAAGGTACCATAAGCGACCAGATTCCTGCCACTTTTTTGCAGACTCATCCAAATACCAAAATTGTATTGGATACTGCGGCAGGAGCTGAGTTGGTCCGACAAAAAACACCTTGGTTAGTTGGACCCTGCGATTGGGATTTGACTTTAGCCAAAAGAGCAATTATCTGGCTTAGTCAGAAATTAAACAAACCGGTACTCAAACTGACCGAACGTGATTATATGGATCATGGGATGAGTGATCTTATTACTGATCACGGACCCGCTTATGACATTAATATCAGAATATTCAACGAACTTCAGCATACCATCACCGGATGGCCCGGCGGTAAACCCAATGCAGATGACACCAACAGACCTGAACGGGCTTTACCAGAGAAGAAAAGAGTGGTGATCTTTAGTCCGCACCCTGACGATGATGTCATCTCCATGGGAGGTACCTTCCTTAGGCTGGTAGACCAGGGGCATGAAGTTCATGTGGCTTACCAAACCTCTGGTAACATTGCCGTATTCGATGATGATGTGATCCGATTCACTGACTATTTCAGAGATTTGAACAAAGACTTTGAGATCTCAAACAGGAGCGGTGACGAATTGTATGCAAAGGTGGTCAGCGCAATTGAAAATAAGGGACCCGGCGACTCTGATACTGAGGAAGTGGCTAAAATTAAGGGCATGATCCGTAGAAGTGAAGCAAAAGCAGCATGTAGGTATGTAGGCATACCAGAGGAAAATGTGCACTTTCTTGACCTTCCATTCTATGAAACCGGCCAGATTGCCAAAAAACCGATAGGTGAGGAGGACATCAAAATTGTATCAGCACTGCTGGAACAAATCAAGCCGCATCAGGTTTATGCTGCAGGTGACCTATCAGATCCTCATGGTACCCACAGAGTTTGTTTGGATGCAATATTTAAAGCACTAAAAGGCTTAAAAAGTGAATCATGGACAGACGATTGTTGGTTATGGTTATACAGAGGTGCGTGGCAGGAATGGGATATTAACGATATTGATATGGCAGTTCCGTTGAGTCCGGGTGAGCTTTTTAGAAAAAGAAAAGCGATATTCAAACATCAGTCACAAAAAGATACCGCCGTGTTCCCAGGCTCAGATAGCAGGGAATTCTGGCAAAGAGCTGAGGACAGAAACAGAACCACCGCGAAAATATACGACCAGCTTGGACTAGCAGAATATGAAGCTATAGAAGCATTTAAGAGATATGAATATTAAACTAATGAAACAACTGAAACAACCGAACATATTACTTTTCATATGCACGTTTTGGTTGGGCATTATTGCAGTTCAGGCTCAAAATCCAGATAGTGGCCTGAACTGGATGCCCATTCCTGCAAATTATGAGCTCAACACCGATCAATTCAGAATTGATAAGGACTTTAGTTTGAAAATTAACGGGCCTGAAAATCCCAGATTGCAGCGTTATGCAACCCGCTTTATGAGAAGACTGGACCAACGAACGGGTACATTCTTTAATCAGGGATTTGTTGGGTACGATGAGTTCCCCACACCAAACCCTAATGTAATCCTGACATATGACAATGTGGAAAAGGTGAAATTAGGAATGGAAGAATCCTATGAGTTGGTTGTTTCCAATGATAAAATAGCATTAAAAAGTGCCTCCGATATTGGTTTGATGCGGGGAATGGAAACAATCCTGCAAATGATTAAAGCTGATGATCAGGGATATTACATTCAGGGAGCCAAAGTCATCGACCAACCCAGGTTTGCATGGAGAGGATTAATGATTGATGTCAGTAGACATTTTCACCCCATTGAAGTGATCAAAAGGAATATTGATGGCATAGCGGCGGTGAAGATGAATGTCCTGCACCTGCACCTGGTTGACGATCAGGGGTTCCGGGTAGAGAGTAATGTTTACCCACAACTGCATGAACTTGCATCGGATGGCGAGTACTTTACCCAGGAAGAAATCAGGACGATTATTCGATATGCTGAGGACAGGGGAGTACGTGTTGTTCCGGAATTTGATGTTCCGGGGCATGCCACAGCCTGGCTTACAGCATTTCCGGAAATCTCCAGCGCACCTGAAAACTACTCTCCAGAAAGAAGATCTGGGATATTTGATCCGACATTGGATCCTACCAATGAGAAGACCTATGAAATTTTGAATGGTCTTTTCACCGAAATGGCGCAACTATTCACGGATGAGTATTTTCACATTGGAGGAGATGAAAATGAAGGACACCATTGGGATGCAAATCCTAAAATACAGGCATTCATGAAAAGAAAAGGACTGAAGTCAAATCATGAACTACAAACTTATTTCAATAAGCGACTCCTTACCACACTAAAGAAAAATGGTAAACAAATGATGGGTTGGGACGAAATCCTTCATCCTGACTTACCGAAAGAAACGGTCATTCATTCCTGGCGAGGCGTAGAAGCACTATTGTCTTCGGCAAAAGAGGGAAGAAAGACGGTACTGTCTAATGGCTATTATATTGATCTGTTGCACCCTGCCAGTGAGCACTACCTGATGGATCCTTTACCAGAAGGATGCGATCTCACGGAAGATCAAAAGAAAAATGTACTGGGTGGTGAGGCCACCATGTGGAGCGAACTGGTGACTCCACTTACTGTAGATTCCCGGATATGGCCCAGAACAGCAGTCATCGCAGAGCGACTCTGGTCTCCCGGACATATCCGAGATATTGAGTCGATGTATAAAAGAATGAATGCGATTTCACTACAGCTGGAAGAGCACGGGTTAACACATCTCCGAAACAGGGAAGTGATCATGCGCAATTTAAGCGGTGGTAGGGAAATTGAAACGGTCAGAACATTGGCCGATGTTGCCAGTCCTTTACAGGGCTATCACAGAAACCCGGGAGGAGACATGTACAAGACACACTCACCTTTTACCTTATTTGCCGATGTATGCATAGCAGACCCACCAGATGCGCTGAAATTGAATGATTTGGTAGATGAATACCTTGAAGGAAATGAGCAGGAAGTTAAAGGCCAGTTGAACGAAATGTTTAACCAATGGCAGAAAAATCATGAGCAATTTAACCAGTTAGCGCAGGAGTCGCCTGTCCTGAGGGAAATGAAACCCATGTCTGAGAATTTATCTAAAATAGGTGAGGCTGGGAAAACAGCCATCAATAGCAGCTTCAGTTCAGACCAGGAGCAATTGGAGTGGTTTGAATCAACCATGGAAATGCTGGAAAAGGCAAAGGAACAATCGGGAAGAACTGAGCTGGCAATCATTAAAGACATGATCAGACTTATCAAGCATCGAATGGCAATTTTACCTGCAGATAAAGCAACTGGAAAGATTAAAGTGGACGGTAATTTGGGTGATTGGAGTGATGCGAGCTGGAATCAATTCACTCCTCTTCTTCATAATGATTGGGAGGACTCATGCCAATACGCCATTCAGTGGAATAAAAAGAGCCTCTTTATCGCTTTCAAAGTATCCAACACCAATTTACAGGCTCAGAAATCAACCCGCGATGCGGTAGGTTTACACATGGATGATGGGGTGGAATTTCTGATTGATACCAAAGGAGATCAGTCGACAAACTGGGAAGTTGACGACATTGCTTACCACATCAACGTACTCAATGCCATTATCGATGATCGGGGGCTCACCGAAAGTGGGGAATACAACAACAGCTGGGATGGTACCGCTGTGACGGCAGTTAATATTTCTGGGACCATCAATAACCCCGAAGATGAGGATGATGGGTACCAGGTGGAAGTGGCTGTGCCATGGAAAGAACTAGGGGTGAAGCCTTCAGCAGGGCTTACCATGGGCATCAATCTTTGTATCAACGACAGAGATGATGAGACCAACGAGTACCGTTATTACGATTACATGAACCTGAATGTATTTCACAAACCTTCTGGATTTGCAAAGTTGGTTTTAATCGACTAAAATAAATTTATGAATAGAGTATTTGCATTGGACATCCTACGTGGTTTTACAATCGTTGGAATGATTTTGGTAAATACACCTGGATCCTGGGAAACTACATATCAGCCATTATTACACGCTCAATGGCATGGATGTACCTTTGCAGATCTCATATTTCCATTTTTTCTATTCATCATGGGGCTATCAATGAGCCTTAGCATGAAGAAATTTGCCAATACACCATTTTCAGTCCATAAACCTGTGATTGGTAAAATAGTGAAAAGAGCCCTGATGTTATTTGCCATCGGCCTTTTCCTGAATACATTTCCAGAATTCAACCTGGCCGAAATCAGGATACCTGGAGTACTACAAAGAATAGCCCTGGTCTTCCTAATCGCTTCATTTATCCTGTTTCGGCTGTCTGTTTTACAACAATATATTTTCTCGGCCATTGTATTGGTGTCATATTGGCTGGTAATGAATCACATTCCTGTGCCGGGTACTTCAATTACTGGCATTGAAACCACCACCAACCTGGCTGCATGGCTGGATGAGCAAGTATTAATGGGTCACATGTGGAGCCATACCAAAACGTGGGATCCAGAAGGCATTCTTAGCACATTTCCTGCTGTGATCTCCTGTGTTCTGGGATTGAGCCTTGGACTAAGAATGTTTAATAAAGAAAAAAATAACATTAACCACCTGTTACTAGAGGGGCTTGGTTTGATCATTATCGGGCTATTGTGGCACCAGATATTTCCGATCAATAAGAGCCTCTGGACCAGCTCTTATGTATTGCTGACCACCGGATTAGGGTATATAATCTGGCTGCTGTTGTATCAGGTGCTTGATATTAAAGGCATCAGACCAGCATTTGTGTCTCCATTAAAGAGTTTCGGAATGAATGCCATTACATCTTATGCGCTATCAATTTTAATGGCAAGTATTCTCTATTCCATTTCTTTTGCCGACACTAATTTATACAGCTGGCTTTATCAAAACCTGTTCAACTCCTGGCTTGATCCTTACCTGGCTTCATTGATGTTTGCACTCACATTTATTGTCTTTATCTTTCTGCCCGTTTGGTGGCTCGACAAGAAAAAAATCTATTTAAAAGTTTAAAAAAGCGATTGACAAATGATTCTCGAAACTATTGACTGGATTATCATCTCAGTGTTCTTCCTTATTGTGCTTTCCATTGGGTGGATCGCCTCCAGGACAGCTGGTAAAAATACCAAGGAATTCTTTTTGGGTGGTCGTTCCATGCCCTGGTGGCTGCTGGGCATCAGTATGGTGGCCTGTACTTTCTCTGCAGATACCCCAAACCTGGTAACAGGAATGGTGCGGGAAGACGGAATCGCAAAAAACTGGGCATGGTGGGCATTTCTGATCACAGGAATGGTTACAGTATTTATTTATGCCCGACTCTGGAGAAGATCAGAAGTAAATACCGATCTGGAATTTTATGAATTGCGATATAGCGGGAAGATGGCATCTTTCCTTAGAGGGTTCCGGGCACTTTACCTGGGGATACTTTTTAATTGCCTCATAATGGGAACAGTATCCCTGGCAGCCATTAAAATAGGTGCTGTAATGTTTGGTTTGTCACCCATGGAAGTAATCATTGGTGCTTCGATTGTTGTAGTAATTTATGCTACCCTTGGTGGAATCAAAGGAGTAATATGGGCTGATTTTTTTCAATACAGTATTGCGATGTTTGGTGCTGTATATGCCGCAATTATCTCCGTACAGCAACCAGAAATTGGGAGCCTGAGCAATCTTTTTGCACACCCTGATGTACAAAGCAAATTAGATATTCTTCCGGAGTTTGATGATCCACTGGTTTATGTACCCTTATTGATAAT
Organism: Cyclobacteriaceae bacterium; assembly: GCA_965243755.1. Lineage (GTDB taxonomy): Bacteria > Bacteroidota > Bacteroidia > Cytophagales > Cyclobacteriaceae > JANSWY01. Next base: position 796,669 of record CBDEVW010000003.1, on the reverse strand, counting down.
TCCAATAGCTGTACAATGGTGGAGTGTTTGGTACCCTGGCGCAGAACCAGGTGGTGGAGGCTACATTGCACAAAGGATGCTTTCTGCAAAGGATGAAAAAAATGCCATTGGAGCGACGCTGTTATTTAATTTCGCTCACTACGCATTAAGGCCCTGGCCATGGATCATAGTGGCGTTATGTTCTATTGTAATTTTTCCAGATTTGGCTACATTAAAATCGGAGTTTCCTACAATTGATACACAGTATCTTGGACATGATGTGGCCTATCCTGCCATGTTGACAAGGTTGGGAGCTGGCTGGAAGGGATTGGTTGTTGCCTCCATTATAGCAGCTTACATGTCCACCATAGGCACTCACCTGAACTGGGGGTCATCCTATGTAGTCAATGATTTTTACAAAAGATTTGTGAACCCGCAATCCAGCGAGAAACAACTGGTGATGGTGGGAAGGTTCAGTACGGTGATGTTAATGGTGATTTCAGCCGTATTTGTATTGACATTCCTGGAAAATGCTACACAGGCCTTTGATATATTATTGTTGTCCGGAGCAGGAACGGGGTTAATTTATATTTTAAGATGGTTCTGGTGGAGGATCAACGCGCTGACAGAAATTGTTGCGATGATCTCAGCAACGGTGTTGGCCATCCTATTGGTTCTGGTCATAGACAAATCTACCGTAGCAGGGATAGTTGTAGAAACGAAGGGACTCACAGACGACATCATTCACTATGTGGCCTCCGAAAGCACCCTTGACTTTAATAACTTATCATCTTCCGGGCTATCGGGCGATGAGGTTAAAATCCTGCAGCAATTTGACTCAAGAGCATCCGTACTTGCTGTTGAAAGCAAAATCAACGCCGTAACATTTCCGGTTAGACTGCTGTTGTCATTGATTCTTGTCTCAATTTCATGGTTACTGGCCACATTTTTTGGCAAGCCCGAAGCAAAAGAAACACTGAGAAAATTTTATCAGAAAACTAAACCTGGTGGTCCTGGATGGAGAAGAGTGATTGAAGAAGCCAGGGCCGATGGTGAATCAATTACTGACGATAATGAAAAGTGGGAAATGCCTTCTCAAATCCTGATGGTATTTGTGGGTTGTGTTGCGATTTACTGCTGCCTTTTTTCAATAGGCGCCATTATATATGCTAATTACACCGTGGGTATTATCCTGGGAGTAATTGCTGCGGTAGCCACCTACCTGCTATTTAAGCTGTTCTCCAAATTGAGTACAAACGATTAAAAAATAAAAGGAGAGTGAAATTAATTCACTCTCCTTTCATAAATGTTTATCGAGACCTAGATGCCCTGACAGCTCTCAATCCAGTTCATATAGTCTTCTTCAAATAGCTCAAAGCTTTCTTCTGGGGCCAGGACGAAAAACAGGTAGTAAATTTCCTTTGTCGCATTTTTACCCAGAATGGCATAGAGCAGTTTGCCATCATACTTGGCCTTATAAACTTCCCACCACTTGAAACCATTTTCATTTTTTCCTTCTCCTACAGTTTTCCAGTATGATTCCGGAATGGATGTCTGATCGATTCCAAACTGGTAAATCTCATTTTTAGTAGCCTCCCCTTTGTAGGCATAGGCACTTACGTAGGTGTCAGATTCCAGTTCATAACCTTCAAGTCCACCAAAATTCCCATCCTCATAGGTGTCAAATTCAAAGCCACTGGGAATATCCATTTTGAAGCCATATTTTTTGGTATTTAACTGGTCCTGGCAAATTGCACTCCCGGCAATGGTCAGGCAGATCAATAGGGTACTCAGGTATCGGGTCATATTCGTAATTATTTAAATGTGTTAGGTATAATTTACGAAGTTTAATCCACACATTAAATAGCGTTTTTACAGAATTGTTTACCTTGGAAAAAAATATTTTATGGAGACAGCTATCAACATTGTATTCAATATTATTTCAATAATCGTTCTGCTATTTGGGGGTTATCTTACCTTAAGCACATTACGCAAGGGGTTTGCAGATGACTCAACCAATACCAAACAAAGAGGTTATAAATTCCTTTTCTTCACAGTGGCGTTTCTGATCATCATTGCAATAGTGAAATGGATTTTCCTCAGCATGTTCTAGCCTATGCAAAGCAAACAAAGACTATTAGCCCAACTGGATTTCATCAGAGAAATTGATAAAATAAAATACATTTTTCGAAAGACCAGACTGTTCAACAGTGACCGCCATGAAAACGACGCTGAGCATAGCTGGCATCTGTGCATGATAGCAATGACTTTAGCAGAGCATGCCAATGAACCTGTGGATATTCTAAAGGTGATAAAGATGCTGCTCATCCATGATATTGTTGAAATAGACGCAGGGGATACTTTTCTATTTGATACCCAAAAGAGTCATACCAATACTGAAGAAGAGCTTAAAGCGGCTAAGCGAATTTTTGGAATGCTTCCGCAAGACCAGGCTGAAGAATATATTGCTATATGGGAGGAGTTTGAAGCAGCAACTACACGAGAAGCCAGGTTTGCCAAAGCCATTGATCACCTGGAACCTATTCTGCAAAACCATTCCAATGAGGGTGGTACCTGGTCTGAATTTAACGTACCTTACGATACAGTAAAAGATAAGAAATCCGTAATCAGGTATGGTTCGGAAGTCATATGGGAACATGTCCTGGAATTGCTGGAAGAAAGTATGGAATCAGGGCATCTCAAAAAATGACTATGAAATGAGCATAATCTCTCCAACACCAGCCGATTTATGAATATTGCAGCTGAGATAGCTTCGCAGGTTGATGCATTGGAAGAAGCGAATTCCAATTGGACTGGCGTACCTGTGACCATTGAAAATCTAATAATATAGACATGAAAAAAACACTAATACTTGCATTGTTTTCCATGTTGTTTGCCTGCCAGACCGATCAATCAGCTAAAATTGAAAAATGGAAGCAGGAGATATATGAAACAGAACTGGCTTTTTCAAGATTATCGGAAAAAGAGGGAGTAGAGAAGGCATTTTTAACATACGCTGCTGAGGATGTGGTAGTTAAGCGACAAAATCGCCTGGTAATTGGTAGGGACTCACTGGCAGCATACCTGGCGAATTTCAATGCAAATGAGGGCAATGAGGTATTAACCTGGGAACCGGATTTTGTAGATGTTGCTTCTAGTGGAGATATGGGTTATACTTACGGTAAATATATTTACAGAGTCACAGATTCGCTGGGCACTGTTACTGAAAATAGGGGTGTTTTTCACACAGTCTGGAGGAAACAGCCCGATGGTCAATGGAAATTTGTTTGGGACTGATATGAGCTATTACATTATTTGGAAATACGAAGTACCTGCGGAAAATGCAGCGGAGTTTGAGATGGAATATGGTAATGGAGGAGCGTGGCATAAATTCTTCTCACAATCGGAGTATTATCAGGGTACCACACTTCTAAAACCTACTAAAGAGACTGAGCATTATGTTCTGGTAGATAAGTGGGTTGACCAACCAGCATACGAGTCATTCATTAATGAAAATAAGGACGGCTACAACGGGCTTTCCAACATCTATCGAAGGCTTTTTATCAAGGAAATAAGAGTTGGTCACTACACTGACTGATCTTCTTCAAATACCGAAATCCCGTTATCGCCCACCGTTATTGGCAATACATCAGTTTTTCATTGAATCAATGGTTTAATATGGCTATATTCATTGCAGAAAACCAATATTGAGTTTTTCTCATACTTAACCAAATTAAACTAATTACCAATGAAACTAATCCAACTAGCCTGTGCTGGCGTAGCGGTGTTGTTGCTATGCTGTGGTCCACAAAAAGAACAAATCAAATCTCAGGATAATCTGCAAACCGATGCAGACATAACGCCTGCTCCCTTTCCGGATCTTGGAATCCCTGGTTTTACCTTTCCAACAGACTCTAATACTGTCAATGGTTGGGTGGCTAATGAAGACAAGACGGCTATTTATCAGCACGGCTGGGGCATATGGGCAGGATTAACTGCTCCCAGTGGCCAGTCAATAGGTGGACAGGAACTACTTGTGTTTGAAACCTGGCTCACGCCTTCAGAGATTCTTGATAGCATGAAGAACGTACCAGTCAAAAGAATAGGCAGAGCCAACTTGAATAAGCCAAAGCAATTTGGGCATGCCCTGGCAAAATCCGGAGAAAATCCCGATACCGATATTGCTGAATCTGTCAGTTATAGCCCTGCTGCTACCAAGTATGCACTTGACAACAAGATATTTCTATACAGTACAATGAAAGCTTACGCAGATGAGGGACGCACATCCATCCCGGATTTCCCTTCGAATGCGATTACATTGAAGCCGGTTTTTAAAGTCATTACGAAAGATAAACTAGATGCCTCCAATCTTTACCCAATGCCAACATGGGTAGGACCAATCGATAGTGTGGCCTCATTTCCGGAAAGTGCATGGAATGCTTGTACTTATGTAGACATTAATAATGGTGGTGCCGGAGATGGTAGTGTTGATATTGGTTGCAACGGACCTACTCCTCAAACTACCTATAACCTGACAGATTTCATTTATTATGCGCTTAATGAAGAAGATGTAGCCTACTATAACCAGGAATTTGGATTAAACGCCCAGGCTGGAGATTATGCAATTCTTGTCGGAATGCATGTAGGCACGCGGGAGATTAAAAGATGGACATGGCAATCTTTCTGGTGGACTCCCGATCCGCAAAATCCCCCAACACCAAGCTCCAAAGAAGTTGCAAGCCAAATGCCTGTCGATTATTTAAATGGAGCAGCAAGTCACTACGCAATGACAAATGCCTATTATATGGTTTCGCCACCGCAACCATACACTGGTGGGCAAAGTGTTGGAGATACGGTAATTGCCTTTAATCCCTACCTGGAATCTGGTTTCGGGCCTGGTGTTTTTACTGGAAGTAACAGTTATGTCGTAAAGAATGGTGTTAAAATACCAACTGATGCGGGAGTGAGAACCAATTGCATGAGTTGTCACATCTATGCCGCATATGATGTCAATAAACCTTCATATACCCCACCATATAGCGGAGATGCCTATGTGAGCCTGGATGATCCCGTTTTTGATGGATTGTTGAAAGCAGACTTTGCATGGTCCGTAGTGAGTAATGTAGATACTACCGGCATAGCAAAAATGGTCACTCAAACTGACTAGCTAACCAAAAACCTTACAAGGATGAACAGTTCGAGACCGTCTTAGTAATTACTAAGGCGGTTTCTTATTATATAAGCCTGGAGAAGTGACCTTTCTATAAATAATTCGAAATCTTTAAACATTTCCATTTTCAATACGTTATTGTTGTAGGTACAATAGTTGTTAAGACATATGATTAATTCATACTATGAAGCAATAATAGAAATTATCAGAACCGGACACTGGATCACGGATCAGGTTGCCGTTGAACTGAAAGAATTTGATATTTCCGAGCCGCAGTTCAATGTGCTGAGAATTCTGAAAGGTAGAAAAGGTGAACCCATATCCGTACAGGAAATTCAGTGTGAAATGGTTCAGCGATCGAGTAATGTAACCAGGATCATCGATAAACTTTTGAGTAAGGGGCTTGTTGAAAGAAGAGAGTGTTCCAGCAACAGAAGAAAAATGGACATTACTATAACAGACAAAGGGGCTGATCTACTCAAAAAGCTGAATAAAAAGGTCAATGATTTTCACAAACCAATGATCAACAACCTGACAGAACAGGAAGCAGCACAATTAAAAAACTTAATAAGAAAATTAAAAGGAGAAACACAATTATGAAAAAAGTCATAGCATTTGGAGCAAGTAATAGCAAAGAATCCATCAACCAGAAGTTGGCCATATGGACCGCAAATCAACTTGAAAATACCGAGGTGATAGATCTCGATCTCAATGATTATGAAATGCCATTGTATGGAGTTGATTTTGAAAGTGAATACGGAGTACCGGAGTTAGCCAGGCAATTCAAATCCCTGATCAATGAAGCGGATGGAATAATAATTTCTTTTGCGGAACACAACGGAAGTTATTCTGTTGCCTTCAAAAACGTACTCGACTGGATTTCGCGTCTTGAAAAACCCGTTTGGAGCAATAAACCAATGTTCCTGATGGCCACATCACCAGGCCCCAGAGGTGCTCTCAATGTGCTCAATACAGCAGTAAATACATTCCCATATCAGGGAGCTGATGTGATAGGGCATTTTTCACTTCCCTCTTTCAACAAACACTTCTCAGACAATAAAGGTATCACTGAAGATTCACTGAGGGAGACGTTGTTGGAGAACTTGCAATTGTTCGAAAGACGGCTCTACGAAAATTCAAAAGTTGTCATATAGTTTTTTTGGTGTCAATCACTGTATATACAATAGTTGTATTGGAATTAAATGTCACCTGAAAAAAATATTTGATTAGGGAGGGGGGGTATCAGGTCTCGGGTCTTGTCTTTTTTATGTAGCGTTTGAGTAATTATTGGCTCGGAATAGGAAATATGCTACGCTTTGGTTAAGGCATTGGGGCCTGTTGGCAGGTAGGTCCCTTTGCCACCAACAAATTTGAATCTTTACAAAAGTAAGTGGTTTTTCTAAATGTTTAGCTGTGTGGAGTGTGGCTGATATAAAGTGGAATGGTAGAGGGGAAGTTGTTCAGCCACTTCTTTTTTTTGGGGAAGTCTTTCAGATGTAACACATATATAGTTTTATTATACCACATACCTTGTTTGAAAAAACCAGCTCATTGAGTTGGTTTTTCCTTTTTGTCATCTTTTTCTATCTTAGGTTTCCTAATATGACAACATGCAAAAACTACTCACCTCAGTCCTCCTGTTAATATTCTCTTCGCAGACACTTGTGGCACAGTACAGCTACTGGAAATCAACTGAAAACAGAAACAGTACATCTGCTATTACTTTAGGGTATAAATACAGAGACCTGAGCTATTTTGATGTAGGATACAGTCAGGCTTTCTCCATTTTAGATACCGACTGGGATTATCGACCAGAACTGACCATCGGCATTTCTGCAGATAATTATGCTGCCAATGTTGTCAATGCGATATACATTCCCTGGAAAGATGTACGTAAGTTATTTTTGTTGAATTTTGGCATTTCAAATAACATCAATTTGCCATCTGATTCCAGTAAGGTCAGCTGGGGAGTAGAACCATATATAGGGGTGGACTTTATGTATCTGGCTACCCTTAGAGTGGGATACAACTACCTGGTTATGGATAATTCTACGATACTAAAAAATACATTAATGGGTTCCTTGCAGGTTCATATTCCTATTGGCGTAGCGTTTCGAAGAAAGAAGACGCTATCTGGTGGCTAATGCAGCAAGGTATTTGATCAGCTTCTGTTTAAACTCTGTAGGGTTAAAGGGTTTAGTGACAAAATCATTCATGCCTACCTCGCTCACTTTTCTTTTGGCTTCCACAATTGCTGCGGCAGTCAAGGCCAGTATGGGCAATTCCTTGAAATATGGGTCATTTTCAGACCGAATTCTGGAGGTAGCTTCATAACCATCCATCTCAGGCATCTGCAGATCCATCAATACCAATGCATATTTTTTGGACCTTATTTTCTCCAGACATATTAAACCATTCTCTGCGGTATCAACAGTAAGGCCCCACTTGGTGAGAAACTTTGTAGCCAGAATTCGGTTTACTTCATGGTCTTCTACCAGTAGTATGTTTTTGTTTGGAATGTTTTCTAATACATTTTCATCAGTGCCTTTTTGAACAGGAGCAATTTGCTCATCACTGTACTCGAAAGTTATGGTAAAGTGGAACTTCGAACCTTCATTAACTACACTTTCCAACTGTATCCTGGATCCCATCATCTCTAGTAATTTCCTCGTAATGGTCAGGCCCAATCCAGACCCACCATATTTTCTTGTGGTGTCGGCATCTGCTTGGGTGAAAGTCTCAAAGATTGTTTTTTGTTGTTTTTTCGTTATGCCAATGCCTGAATCGCTTACTTCAAAATAGATGGTAGCTTCTTTTTCCGAGCTGGTAAGTTTTTCTATCCCGAGCTTTACAAACCCTTTTTCAGTGAATTTAATCGCATTGCTTATTAGATTAATAAGGATCTGATTCAACCTTGTGGGATCACCAATGAGTGTTTGGGGTAATTCTTTGCTCACATCCCAGATTAGGGAGATGTTTTTGTCATCAGCAGCATATTGCATCGAAAACCGGATACTATCCAATAACTTTTCAAGATTGAATGGTACGCTTTCCAGTTTTAGTTTTCCTTCTTCTATTTTACTAAAGTCAAGGATGTCGTTGACCAGCGCCAGTAAATGTTCACCACTGTTTTTCAACAATTCAAGATTTTGTTGCTGGTCCTTCCGTGGGTTTTCCTGTAGCAACAAATGACTTGCTCCGATTACCGCATTCAGGGGAGTTCTGATTTCATGGCTCATGGTAGACAAGAATTGATCTTTACCCTGCGATGCTTTCTCGGCATCTTCTTTGGCTTTTTTCAATTCCAGTTCCTGCATTTTTTTTACGGTGATGTCCTCCGTAAATAAAATGATACCTCCTATCTTATTTTCAGAATTATACCAGGGGCGTACTTCCCATTTCAGGTACCTGATTTGCCCTTTGCTATCCAGATATGAATCTTCCTCACTACTGATGACTTCACCTTGCAATGCCCTCTGATGAATTGGTTTCCACTCTTCCTTAACACCCGGAGATATTTCGTAATGATTTTTACCCAGGATTTGTTTACCTACCAAATCATTTTCTGTATACCATTTTGCCGTAGCGGCTATATATTCCATTTTAGTGTTGAACATTGCGATAGCGGCAGGCGAAAATGAAGCAAATGCCCTTAGCATATCCTGTTCAGAAAGCAGCAGGTTTTTATTTTTTTCATGCTCCAGCGTGAACCCAACCCATCTGGAGAGCATCTGCACAAAATCAAGTTCATTTTCGTCAAATGGAGCCCGTGGTTTGAGAGAAAAAAAGCTGATAGTTCCTCTTTTAATGCCTTTAATGTAGTAGGGGGTACCTACGTATGCCCCAATTTTCAGACTCTTATAGCAGGGATGATCCTGAAACCTGGACCGTGCTATGTTATGAATCGCAACTACGTTATCCTGATAAAATGTAATATTACTAAATACCTCATCTATCGGGTAAGATGGGGCTAATGTGATTTCATTTTCTTTGTAGTCTATCTTAGAATACTTGATTGTATAGGTATCCTCGGTTACTGACCCAATTACTCCAACATGAAGCCCCAGATAGTTTCTGCCAACCTCGAGCGCCATATTGATCTGTTCTTCAACACTGAAATTTATATTAGATGCAATTTCATTGAGTAACCTGAGCCCGTTTCTGTATTTCTCCAGTCGTTGATCTACATGTTTTTGTTTGGTGATGTCACGGGCAATGGCGATTACTTTTTTCACTTTCGATCCTTCAAAAAGCATCCTTACTTTCAGCCCTATCCACAATGACTCATTATAATGATTGACAATTGGAAATTCATTGTATGAGTATTCATCCTGATTACTCATTTGTGTCATGTAAAAACTTACCAGCTCCTTGACCCACGATTTCTTTACAAGTTGCCAGTAATACATGTCGTAGAGCTGCTCCTTGCTGTAGCCGGTAGTTTGCTCCAACAGTTTATTAACATAGATGAACTTTCCTGTTTCATCCAGTTCATAAAGCATGTCCCCGGCACTATCCAGAATAGACTGATAGTAGATTTCATTTTGTTTGATCTTGTGCTGTGCTTCTGTTAGCTTTCGTGTGGTGGCTTCCAGTTCCTGCACGCGGTTTCTGGAGTTGAGGAGCAGTTCTACCTGCCTGGCGAGTGACTCGAGAAGGTCTATTTTCTCAAAACTTAATTTTTTGGGCTTCTTATCTATGACATATAAAACCCCAATCACCTCATCATGAATGTTGCGCAATGCAGCTCCACAGTAATAGCGGATTTTAGGGCCAGCGATAACCAGGTTATTCTTTCTGAATCTTGGATCCTTAAGGGTGTCCGGAACTTCAAATGTGATCTCCTGTCGGTTGAAATTCCAAAAAGAATCCTGATTGGACACACGGGTTAATTCAATGCCTATTTTCGATTGCAAGACAAAGCCATCATCTGATTTGAAGCTGATTCCGGCGATGGGTGTTTCGCAAAGATGGCAAGCAAGTTTAACGATATCATTAAACCTGTTGTCATTGGTGTGATCAACAATAAGTTCCTCACTCAAAAATTTATCCTTCGCTGGTTTGGTGCTCATGTAAATAAATTAGACCGGATGGAAGACGAACTTCCCTTAGGTTTAGGTAATTTGTTGAAGCACAGTATACTTCGTCCAGAAAATTAATGGATAATTTTGATAATTCAGCTAAAGTATGTGATTAATCTTTGGAAAAGTAGGCTTATTTCATGTGTATGTAATTTTGATTTTTAATGGTCACATGGAATTCGCATCAATCCAAAATATCAACCAGTTATGTCTTTTTAGCCTCTATATTCATAACCGGTTAGCGTTCGCTAGATACGGCTCATTTCATGTTATGAAAAACATTTTGCACATCATCATCATCATCAAACTTTGCCAGCATCTTTTCAATTTCTGCCTCAGCTTCCGGGTCCAGTTCTTTGGTATCCATTGGAATGCGTTCAAATTCCGAGCTTACAATCTCAAAGTCATTTTCTTCGAGGTACTTTTGTATTGCTCCAAAGGATTCAAACTCACCATAAATGATGATCTCCTCTCCATCCTGACCAATATCATCTGCACCAAAATCAATCAATTCAAGTTCCAGCTCCTCCAAATCCAGACCGTCTTTCATTTTGACTTTGAAAATACATTTTCTTTCAAACAGAAAGTCAAGGGAACCTGTTGTTCCTAATGATCCACCTGCCCTGGTAAAGTAGCTTCTCACCGCTGCAACAGTTCTGGTGGGGTTGTCAGTAGCACATTCTACCACTACAGCTATACCGTGAGGTCCATACCCCTCATACACCACTTCTTTGTAATCATTCTGCTCCTTGGATACGGCACGTTTGATGGCCCGCTCTACATTATCCTTCGGCATATTGGCTGCCTTGGCATTTTGCATTACAGCCCTCAACCTTGAGTTGGTTTCAGGGTCAGGTCCACCTTCTTTCACTGCAATTACAATGTCTTTACCAATTCGGGTGAAGGTTTTTGCCATCTGCCCCCACCTTTTTAGTTTTCGTGCCTTACGGAACTCAAATGCTCTTCCCATTACAAAAATTTAGTGGTTAATATTGAAAATATACTGACAAAAAAATGTAGGATCGAAATTACTAAAAAATCTTATTCCAGCCCATAGTCAAGAACCAGATCAATGTTTTTTCCAAATTTCTTTTCAAATTGGGCCTTGAATTTAGTTACATTCTGGAGTCCAATGGACTTGGCGGCTTCTGTGGGGTTCTTGATCTTTTTTTCGCGGATTAAAACCTCCAGATACTTCCACTTCACCTCTTTGATGTATTCCAGTGGAGTAAATCCTGTAAGTTTCTTGATCATCCGATAGACCTTTCTTTCACTTGCTGCCATAGTATCGGATAAAAGGGCCACTGACAGGTGAGGATTGTTGATGTTTTCAATGATTACTGACTCCAGCTTTTCAATGATCCCTTTTTCAATGTCGTCAATGGTTTCGGTTTGGGCCACAATCATTTTGTTGGTGCCTTCGCCTTCCCAGTCCGACTTGTGGGTAAGAATATTGTTGATACGAAGGATAAGTTCTTCCCGGTTAAAAGGTTTGTAAAGGATATCATTGATTCCACGGAAAAGTACCTTTTGTTTGTCCTCCTCATTGGTTCTGGCCGATACAACGAGTGCAGGGATTTTTTTCAATCTTGAATCCTGTCCCATTTTTTCCAGGAGTTCGAAACCATCCATCCATGGCATCATCAGGTCAGTGACCACCAGATCGACATGTTCGGTCTCCAGAACATCCAGGGCTTCCTGTCCATTGGTTGCTTCTAAAACAGTAAAATCTCTTATGACCAGATTTCTAATGTATTCTCTTACTTCAGGATGATCATCCACCAGAAGAAGGGTGTATTCTTTGTCTTCCTCAAGCTTCTTGATGGTAATATTCTTCTTGCCAGCCTGGAATTCGTTTTTCTGGATAAGCTCACTCCATAGATTGTTTTTCTCTTTGAGGTAGTCTGAGTGTTCAGGGATCATACCCTCTTCCTCAGCATGGTATGCCGGGAAGGATATTTCAAATGTTGTTCCCTTCTCAATTTCACTCGTGACGTTAATTTCTGCGTCATGCAGTGTCACCAGCTCTTTCACCAATGCCAGTCCAATCCCGAGACCTTCCCTGACTTTGTACTTATTATTTGGGCTCTGATAATATCGGTCAAATATCAGAGGGATGCTTTTTTCGGGAATACCTTCTCCGGTATCACTGATGGACAAATTGATCCGGTCGTTCGATTTCTCCAGACCTATGGTCACTTTCCCGTCCCTGTTGGTGTGGTTGATCGCATTGGATACGAGGTTATAAATGATCTTCTCAAAGTGTCCGGGATCGATTTTTAAAACCTCTTCGTCACTGACCTTGCTGTCGTAAGAAAGAGTTATGCCCTTATACTCAGCGGCAGAACTAAACATCCTTACCAGCAACTTCATATACGTGTTGATTTTCACTACCTCATAATTGACATGAAGCTTACCTTCTTCCAGTTTGGTCAGTTCATTAATTTCATCGGCAAGGAATAAGAGCCGTTTGCTGTTTTTATATCCAATGTCAAGGTCCTCCTTGGAAGTAGGGGTGAGGTAATTGTTTTCCTCCTGCATTACATTTTCCAGGCTACCAAGTATTAGGCTAAGAGGACTTCTAAGATCATGAGAAATGTTGGCAAAAAATCGGGACTTTGCAGCATCCAGCTCTTCCAGTTTCCTGGATTGCTTTTCTATGATCTCTTTGTCATGCTCGATTTTATTCTTTTGAGCTATGATCTCGCTGTTCAATTTATTTCTAAGTCTGAATGCCCGCAATGTCACCAGGAAGACGATCGCGAAAAGCAGAATACCCACAACAGAAAGTATAATAATCACTTGCTGCCTTTTGATGATCTTTTCATTCAACACAGCCTGCTCCCTGAGGAAATCAGCTTCGGCAGCAACTTTCTCTCCCTCGTATTTGGCAATCAGCCGCTCCATTTCTCTGGTATTCTCTTCATTGAAAATACTATCCTTTACCTGGCTGGATCGTTGGAGATGTTCAAACGCCAATTCATATTTTTCCTGTGCCTGATAAATTTGTGCGAGGTTCTCCGTTGCTTTTTGAACATCGTATTTTGCCTGTATGTCTTCCGCAACCTGCAGGGCACTTTTGGCATAGAACTCAGCTAATTTGAGACTGTCCATCTCTCTGTAGATCTGGCTGATATTGTTCCAGCTGTAAGATAGTGCTCCGTAATTCTTGATTTCATTAATCTCATCCAAAGAGGCAATGAAGTACTCAAGTGATTTTTGCGTTTTTCCCTGCAATCTATACAGCTCAGCCAATTCCACCTTAAGCGTAATAATTCCTGAGAGATCATTCAGAGAATCACGAATACTTAATGACTTTACGAAAGCTTCTTCTGCGTCATCATAATTACTCATGCTTCGGTATGTTCTGCCAATATTCAGGAACACATAGCCTTCCATCCTGTAATCCCCAATTGAGTCTGCCATAAGCAATGCCTGATTGAAATAGCTAAGCGCATCATCATAGTTGCCCTGGTAGATATAAAGGTTACCGATATTGATCAGCCCGAAACCTCGCTGCTGATTGGCAATAGGCACATCCTCAGATCCTTTGAGAACATCCATATAATGAGCAAATGCTTTGGAGTAGTTTCCTTTGTTTCTTTCTGCTATTCCTAAAATGTTGTAAGCACGAAGTTCTTCAACAAGGTTCTTGTCGTTCCTGGCAAGTTCAAGGGCTTTCTTAGCATAGTATATGGTTGAATCGGGATAGGAATTTCTGTAATCCCAGGCTACATCGTTGTAATAATTGGCAATCAAAACATCACCATCCTGGAATGTTCTAGCATCTTTTGCTTCTAGGGGAAAAACAAAAGCGAGCATCCCAACTAACAAAAGTCGGCTAATATGTGTTACGTAAACTGGCATTACCAAAGGGTTCAATTTAAACTAAATCTTACTTTTCTAATGAATGCCGCAATTAATTTAAAGTCAAAAGTAAACTAATTGTACGTGAATTCAGTAATAAAACGATTTGACTTGAATATTCCTCCTGGTATTTATAAAAAAATTAAGGAAATGAACAAACTCTTTCAGTGCCTTATAACTTATTAATTATAAGAGATAGCGAACATGTAATTCATCTTAACACCATGGAAAAAACCGTTAAAAAAGGCAGAAATGCGCAGAAGACAGGGGTGACAGAAAAAATTCTGGATGCATTCCTTACCTATAAGCTTACACATGGATCAGCCCCTCCATCGATATTCCTTTTCTGTAAAGAACTAAAGATCAAAGAGGTTGACTTCTATGATGTTTTCAATTCTTTCGAAGATCTGGAAGCGGAGATATGGAATCAAATGCTGGTTAAAACAATCAAAATGATGGAATCGGACCCAGTTTACATGGAGTATTCAGTTCGAGAAAAGCTGCTGGCTTTCTATTATTCTTTCCTGGAAGAATTAAAGCAAAACAGAAGTTACATTCTGGCTGAAGCAGATAAAAATGAGTTTAACTTAAAAATGCCCTCCTTTTTAAAAAGATCAAAGGAAACATTTTCCGGCTATATCAATAATTTATTGCTTGAAGGTAAAGACACCAGCGAGGTGGCCGAAAGACCAATTATTGAGAAACAATATGCCAATTTGTTTTGGATGCAACTGTTATTCCTCATTCACTTCTGGGTAAAAGATACCAGCCGAAAGTTTGAAAAGACCGACGCAGCAATTGAAAAAACGGTCAACTTGTCTTTCGACCTCATCGGTAAGGGAGCCATCGATTCCATGCTGGATTTTGCAAAATTTATGTATCAAAACAGAATGCAATGAAAGAGCAAACCAGTATTCCAACTTCCAAAGTTCAGCGGGCAGCCAAATTTGTAAAAACAGGTGCAAGGATTGGTGGTAACTATATTAAGCATTACACCAAAAAAATGGTAAACCCCGCCACTACCAAAGATGAGCTGCATGAAAATAATGCGCATGACATTTATGACTCGTTAAGTGAGTTGAAAGGAAGTGCTCTTAAGGTGGCACAGATGCTGGCAATGGACAAAAACCTGTTGCCCAATGCCTATCAGCAACAGTTTGCCATGGCACAATACAGTGCACCACCTTTGTCATTTCCGCTGGTAGTGAAGACATTCAGAGAGCATTTTGGTAAATCACCCTTAGAATTATTTGATTCATTCACAAAAAATGCCATTAATGCAGCCTCCATTGGGCAGGTTCATCAGGCAACTTTAGGGGATAAAAAATTGGCAGTTAAGATCCAGTACCCTGGCGTTGGTAACAGTGTCGCTTCAGATTTGAAATTGGTGAAGCCCTTTGCTCTACGTTTGTTTAACCTTAATGAGCATGAACTGGACCAGTACATGGAGGAGGTAGAATCTAAATTACTGGAAGAAACTGATTACAATCTTGAACTACAGAGGTCAGAGGCTATTTCAAAAGCATGTGCGCACATTGAGGGTGTATTCTTCCCCAATTACTACCCAAAGTATTCGGGAGATAAGATTATCACAATGGATTGGATTGAAGGTCAGCACCTTAAAGAGTTTTTAGGAACCAATCCATCTCGGGAAATCAGGGATAAGATCGGTCAGGCACTTTGGGATTTCTATCATCATCAGGTACACAACCTGAAGCAGGTGCATGCAGACCCACATCCTGGTAATTTTCTAATGCAGCAAGATGGGAAATTGGGAATCATAGATTTCGGATGTGTGAAAGAGATTCCAGAAGATTTTTACAAGGGATACTTTCAATTGATAAGTAAAAATATTGTGCAAGATGAGCAAATGTTGGAAGAGGCATTTTATGCGCTAAAAATTATATATGAAACCGATTCTGAGGCAGAAAAGAGTTTGTATATCAGGGTGTTTAAAGAGATGATTGAATTATTAGGAAGACCTTTTCATTCTGACTCCTTTGACTTTGCCGATGATGCATATTTTAATGAAATTTTTCAGATGGGAGAAAGGCTTTCAGGAATGAAAGAGTTACGAAAATCCAGTCAGGCTAGAGGTTCAAAGCATGCATTGTATATCAATCGCACATATTTTGGATTATATAATCTCCTCAATGACCTGGGGGCAAACATCACAACTACAAAGCCTGATTGGCTAAAATAAGTAGCACGATTGTTGCCGAACGTGTTATTTTCGATGATGTGACAGTCCAAATCGATGAATTGGTTTTCGTTTGGGCAAAATAGTCATATCTTTATTTTCTCGTTTTACGTTTTTTAAAGAACGTATAGGATTGACAAAGGGATTTTGACATGAAGAAAGCACTAGTAATTTCATTAAGTTTATTGTTTTTTATCGCATTTGCAGAGGTTAAGCCAGTACCTGTTTATGACGTAAACCCAACAGATAGTCTGGTCTATTTAAAACCAAAGGCAGAGCATCCGATTGAAATGCAATACATATCCAGTTTGCTCAATCAATATCATTACCGCAAAGCTCCATTAAATGACTCTTTATCATCAGTAGTTTTTGATAACTACATCGAAGCGCTGGACCCAGGAAAAATGTATTTTCTGAAAGCCGATATGGAGTATTTTGAGAAGTACAGATACACCATCGATGATGATTTCAAAACAGGAAAATTAGGTTTCGCATATCAGATTTTTCATGTAAGAAGGGAACGTGCGGTCGACAGAATGGATTTTGTGACCGAGTTACTTAAAACCGAAATGGATTTCACGACAGAAGAGGAATATCAGTTTGATAGGGAAGACAGTGATTGGATGGAAGATCGGGAATCATGGGACGAGCTATGGAGAAAATACATTAAAAACCAGGCGATCAGTTATAAGTTGAAAGGGAAGGAGTGGAATGAGATTTCTTCTGCACTTGAAAAGCGGTATAAACAATGGAGAAAAGCCATCTATCAAAATAAGAGTGAAGATATTTTTCAAACCTTCATGAATGCTTTCACGAGTACATTTGATCCACATACTGATTACTTCTCTCCAAAGGCTGCTGAGGATTTCAATATCAACATGAGTCTTTCTCTGGAAGGAATTGGAGCAAGACTTTCTCAAAATCTTGATTATACTGAGATCGCTGAGATTGTGGTAGGAGGACCAGCCTACAAAAGCAAGCAACTCAATAAGCAGGACAAAATTATCGGAGTAGGTCAGGGTGATGATGGAGAGATTGAAGATGTGGTTGGATGGAGAGTAGATGATGTAGTGCAACTGATCAGGGGGAAAAAGGGGTCTATAGTAAGACTGTTGATCCAAAGAGCAGATGCAGGACCAAACGATGCTCCTGATACAGTAAGGTTAGTGAGGGATAAAATTAACCTTGATGACCAGGCCTCAACCGGAGAGATCATTCCAATTACCAATGATGGGAACACTTATAAGTTAGGAGTGATCAGCATTCCTAGTTTTTACAGAAACTTTGATGAAGCGCGGACTGGAAGCAGGAATTACAGAAGTACCACAAGAGACGTCAAAGTCCTGATTGATTCACTTGAAAAGGAAGGAATGGACGGTTTGATGATAGACCTGAGATTTAATGGTGGAGGTTCGTTGCAGGAAGCAGTTGAACTAACCGGCCTGTTTATTCCAGATGGACCTGTAGTACAGGTGAAAAATTTTGATCAGACGGTAGATAAGTTGAGAGACAATGATGGTGATGTATTCTATGACGGTCCGGTAGCTGTACTTATCAATAGATTCAGCGCCAGTGCATCAGAGATATTTAGTGGGGCTATCCAGGATTATGGGAGAGGAATTGTAGTCGGAGAAACGACATTCGGAAAGGGGACTGTACAAAACCTCATCAGTCTTAATCGGGTGATCAATGACCCTAAAAATAAATTGGGTCAGCTAAAGCTCACGCTTGCAAAATTTTATAGAGTAACAGGCAGTAGCACGCAACATGAAGGAGTAACACCTGACATTCAGTTCCCTTCTATTTATAGTGCTGAGGAATACGGTGAAAGCAGCAGGCCAAGTGCACTACCCTGGGATAAAATATCTACCAGCAACTTTAATCGAACTGATCAGGTATCGCCTGAGATGGTGGAAAAACTTTACCAGCTTTATCAGCAGGACCTCAATAATGATCCACAATTGAAAAAGCTGGTGGCAGATATTGAAAAAAGCAAAAGGGAGAGGGAAAAAACTACCATTTCCCTTAATCTGGAAAAAAGAATGAAGGAAATGGAAGCGGATAAGGATGATGATGAAAATGGTGGAAATCTCTCCACTGAGATTAACACATCAGAGGTGGCTAATGAAACCACAGAAGATTCCAGGTTGTTAGACGACCCTTATTTGAAAGAAGGTTTACGTTTACTGGCAGAGCTGGCAAAGATGAGAGTTGGGTAAACTGAGAAAGCATTAAAGGTTTTATAAGAGACCGTCTCAAACATAAAATGAGGCGGTCTTTTTTATGTTTATTTTACCCTTTTAGAATTGCTCAGCGTAGGCTGCTTCGGGCATTACAAAGCGTGTTGAATCTGGAAAATTTGTGCTAAACTTAATGTTCTCAAATGTGTATTGATATCGTTCCTTACCAAGGCTGTCGTTTTCCCATCTATAACCCGTTAGCAGGCCGGGCACTAATAATCCTCCAGATTCACTCCAATTTTCATACACAAGGGCACTGTACCGATCGGCGTTTTCCTTATTCCAAAAAGTGACTGAATAGTTGATCCATTGTAATTGATAATTGTTAGAGTCTAGCCAAAGTAGATATTGATCATCTGGAGAATCACCTGTATCATCACCAAATGTCAATTTTACCCCGTGGTAATATGAATTCCCCAATTGTCGGCCAGTAGTGTCTATTTGATTGACCCCTTCATCTCCAGAAACAAATGGTAACGAGAAAAAGTAGAACCAAAGGTTTTTGTAAAACCTGGGATCTTCCTTTCCGAACGCTTGTTTATCCGGCGAAATCCACAAATGATCCTTGCCAAAGAACACGGTGTATTGACTATTACTCATCAACTCCTCCCGAGTTTTTAAATTGATCATATGATGTACAGTATCATCATCGGAGATCCTGTCAAACTCCAGGCTATTGTACTGGTTCCAGGTGTCAACTCCTCCATGGGCTTGTTGCATTTTTTGAAAACTGGACCTTGGCTCGGGCTTTTCTGTCGATTTTTCGTTGGAACAGCTCCATGTGACTATTATTAAGAGTACAGTAAGAATTTTCCCCATTGT
Source organism: Cyclobacteriaceae bacterium (assembly GCA_965243755.1). Lineage (GTDB taxonomy): Bacteria > Bacteroidota > Bacteroidia > Cytophagales > Cyclobacteriaceae > JANSWY01. The sequence continues at coordinate 777,310 of CBDEVW010000003.1, read as the reverse complement.
TTGTTTAAAAAGTTTATGCAATATTAGATGAATAGTAGTATAAGTTGTTGTCGTCTTCTTTTCATTGTTTATAAACTTTAATAATTAGTCGCGGTATAGCAACCTTTAATAATTTTAGTTTTCTTTGATAAAGAACATAACCCAAATCAACATGAAGAAATTTCCCTATTTCTATTTACCCTTAGTATTAATTTTTACAAGCTGTGGTGCCCAGGTGACTTTGTCGGAAGAGCGCTTCGATGCTGAAAATATAGAAAAGGTAGAAATTGAGGGTGCTTTTGCAGATGTTTATATTGAGCAAACCTCTGGAAAAGAGATTCAGTTTGAAGGGCTGATCAGAGGCCCCAGAAAATATGAAGGCGAAATTGCTATAAAGTCAAATTTGGAAGGTTCAACTTTGATTATCTGGATAGAACAACCAAAGAGTACATGGGGAAATATTGATGGTGAATTAAAACTCAAGTTGCCGGCTAATACCAACATTCTGGCAAAAAATGGAAGTGGTAATATGTACGCCAGAGGCTTGGAAGGAGAAGAAATATCATTGAAGTGCAGCAGCGGAAATCTGGAGGCTAATGACCTCACTGGAAACATTTATTTACGTACTTCTTCTGGTAACCTTCGGGCATCAGGTTTGAAGGGCAATACCTCTGCCAAATCAAGTTCTGGAAATTTGAGAATTGAAGAATTGAATGGAAACCTCAGTTGCAAATCATCCTCAGGTCGAATTCATCTTTCAGAAGTCTCCAATAGTCATATTACAGCAGTAACATCATCCGGAGGGGTAACCCTGCAAGACGTAGAGGGTAAGTTGGATGTTGAATCTTCTTCCGGCAGTATCAGAGGCGAGAATATTACCCTGACCAGTGACAGTTTTTTCGAGTCGTCTTCAGGCAGTATCAATATTGAGTTAAGTAACGATATATCTACCATGAGTTTTGATCTAAAAGCGAGTTCCGGAGGTCTGAGGGTAGGGAATGATCGTTCAGATGATCGCTTGATCATTAAGAGAGGAGGAATCAATGTGAATGGCAAATCCTCATCAGGAAGCCAGTATTACTACAATTAATCGCCTGTATCGATTTTCATCAATTGAATGCCAGCCAGACTAACAATACAATATCCTGCAAAATAGTAGAAGCCGGTTTCCAGATCGGCAACTATGTTATCATTAGATTTGGTGGTGAGATAGGCTATAAACACGCCAACTACAAAAACGTCTGCCATAGACCATTTTCCTATGGCATTAACAAACTGAAAGAGTCGTTTGCGTAGGGGATTATTTTTCCAGAAAAGTACCACACATACAATCAATGCTTTGAAGAATGGAACTATCACACTAAAAAGAATAATTAAAATAGCCGCAAACTCATTCTTGTTTTTGTAGAGCGTTTCCGTAGTTTCAAGAATGTTCTGGGTTCTTTCAAAAAGTACCAATTCACCCAACATTGGAAGTTCAGCCCCAATTTTAATATTCAATATAGGAAAAAGAAGTCCTGGAATTAGCAGGGCAATTGAAATGACAGTAAGTGTGAATGCTACAATGTTTCTGGTCATGGATTTTAGATTTTCTCAAAAATTGCCCATTTGAAGGATAAACGCAAGTAAATTAAGACTATTGGACTTACCAGTTAAATAAGCTTGAAAATAAAACACTGAATTGGCTTGTTAACAGGCAATCATCAAAATTGCTAACGTATTATTAATCATGTACATTTTCGAACATAAATACGATAATAAAGTGAACATGAGTTCCTACACTTTGTTTGTATGTTGTTGAAAATCAGAAGTATATAAAAGTGGCATTAGATTTGGGAAGGGTTTCTCGAAATGACCCATAATTATGCTTAAGAATTTTTTACTAACCGCCGTTAGGAACCTGAAAAGGAATCGTATTTATGCTTTGCTGAACATACTTGGTCTGGCACTAGGTATAGGATGTGCACTCGTGATTTTCAAGGTCATTACTTTCGAACTTAGCTATGACCGTTTTCAACCTAACTATGACCACATTTATCGGGTAGTGAAAAAGAACATTTACCCTGACAGAGAAGAGTGGGGACAAGGCCTACCACATCCATTTATGAGGGCAGTGAGAGATGAGATGTCATTTTTTGAGGAGGTCGTTACCATCAACTACGCCTGGGGTGATCAAATCAATAGAATAGATGAAAAGGGTAATCTTAAAAAATTCAAATTTGACAAAGGGATTGCGTTTGTAGAACCTCAAATATTTCGAATTCTGGACATCAAAGTTATTGCAGGAAATGGTGAACACGCCTTAGCTCAGCCAAATCAGGTGATTTTGTCAACATCTGCGGTTACCAGGATATTTGGGATTAATCAGAACTATGAGGAGGTACTGGGCCAAACGATCAATCTGGCCAACGAGAAGGATCTGATTATTGGTGCAATAATGGAAGACCCCAGAAAAAATACAGATTTCCCGTTCTCGATGCTGATTTCATATGATGCCCAAAATGGTTATGATCCTTATTTCCGGGATGGAAAAGAATGGAACAGTTCAACCAGTACTACTCAGGGTTATGTGATCCTAAAAGACCCGTCAATGATTCCTGCCATCAACGATGCATTTACACAGTTTGTGGCCAGGCATTGGGATGAAGAAGAGACGAAGGAAATTGAATATACCCTCCAGCCATTATCCGACATTCATTACAATAGTGAATTTCTCAACTATAATGAACGTACCATGGGTAAAGAGTTGTTGTTGGCTTTGGGAGTTATCGCTTTCTTCCTGGTCATTACAGCTTGTATCAATTTTGTGAATCTAGCTACTGCACAGGCAGTCAAGCGTTCAAAAGAAATTGGGATCAGAAAATCTATTGGAGTTACCAGAAAGCAACTAATCATACAATTTCTAAGTGAAACATTCCTCATTACATTATTTTCTGTAATAATCGCGCTTGGAATTGCAGAGCTTTTATTGCAAAATCTTACTTCAATATTGGGGTATAGTATATCCCTTGACATTTCTGGTCAGCCCCAGATCCTTTTATTTATCTTTATTTTGGTGGTTGTAGTGACGCTACTGTCAGGATTTTACCCTGCCATTTTATTATCTAGAATGGAGGCTGTGATGGCGCTTAAAAACAAAATTACAACTGCTGCCCAGGGTGGTGGATTATCGCTTAGAAGAGCATTGGTCATTGCTCAGTTTACCATTTCACAGGCATTGATCATTGGGACGTTGGTGGTGAGCTCACAAATGGATTACTTCCTGTCTAAGGACCTTGGGTTCGATACAGAGGCAATTGTTTCTGCCTATATTCCGGAAAATGATGCGTCCAAAGTAAGGCAGTTAAGGGCTTCTCTGCAGGAATCACCACACATAAAGGAAGTTACTTTTTCGTTTGCTCCTCCGACGGGTTCAAATAATTCGCATTCAAACTTTAACCATGCACTGACCAATAGTGAGCGGGACTATCATGGAAATTTCAAAGCAGTTGATGAGAATTATCTGGATTTCTTTGGTTTGGAATTGCTTGCCGGAAGAAACTTCAAGTCATCAGATAGTATGCAATTGACCATTATCAGCAAGAAGGTCTTTGAGTTACTCAACCTGGAAAATTATGAAGATGCCCTTGGTTTAACAATTGAATGTGGGTTTCGAAGTAACAAACAAATTATTGGGATTGTGGATGATTTTCACTCCAAATCATTGAAAGAGGATGTTGACTATGTATTTCTGGTATACGATCCCGAGCTATATTATGAAGTAAGTATAAAGATGGCTGGATCTGGAGGAATAGCTAATACTTCCGAGGTACTGAAACATTTTGAAAACTCATGGAACGAAGTGTATCCCGAGTATATCTTCGAAAGTAATTTTTATGATGAGGAGTTAGCCTCCCGATACGAATCAGAAAAAAGGATTTCATCGCTGTTTCAGCTTTTTTCTATAATCGCTATTTTCATCGGTTGCCTCGGCCTATATGGGCTAATATCGTTTATAGCATCACAACGAATCAAAGAAATAGGGGTGCGAAAAGTACTGGGTGCTACCGTCTGGAACATAGTGAATATGTTTTCAAGAGAGCTCGTTTACCTGCTGATTATTGCTTTTATTGTAGCAGCTCCCATTTCTTATTACTTTTTGAACGAGTGGCTACAGGCTTTCAAGTACAGAATAGAGATCGGTACCAGTCATTACTTGTTTGCTATTGGAGTTACCCTGGTGATCGCAATCGTTACTGTAGGTTATAAGACCTATTTTACAGCTACCATGAATCCAGCGCATTCCCTGAAAGACGAATAATACAACCCGTTAATCACAATTGGGCAGATGCTTTGCCAGGAATTTTATATTTTCGGGGTTTAATCCAAAAATATAGATCAGCAAAAAGTATTAGCGATGAATGTGAGAGAAAATTGGGGCAGCAAGTTTGGTTTCATTATGGCCACTGCCGGTTTTGCCATTGGAATGGGCAATATTTGGCGATTTCCATACATAGTAGGCGAAGGTGGTGGAGGAGCATTTCTTCTGGTTTACATCGTGCTTACGGTACTCATTGGGATTCCACTTTTGACCACAGAAGTAGGCCTGGGTCGAAAATCTCAATTAACACCAATCGCAGGAATGAGGCAACTGGCCCAGGGAAAAAAGTTCTGGCATTCCATTGGCTGGATCGAATCCGCAGCGGCTTTGATCATTATGGGTTATTACCTCATGATTATTGCCTGGGTAGCAGTCTATTTTGTGGAATACGTCTCTGGCAAGTTTGCCACCATGTCACCGGCAGATGTCAATAATAATTTTGATGTATTAGTGAGTAAGCCAGGAACTGTGTTTGCTTATGCCACCAGCATCTCTGTTTTGTTGTACTTTATTGTGGGAAGAGGATTACAAAAAGGCGTTGAATTGGTTTCTAAAATTTTCATGCCACTTCTGCTGGTGTTTTTTATTGTTCTTGCAGTGTGGGCCAACACATTGGAGGGCTCTGGAGAAGGATTGAGCTGGTATCTCACTCCTGACTTTTCAAAGATTAATGGCGAAGTTATACTTGCCGCATTGGGACAGGTGTTTTTTAGTATTGGAGTAGGGCTTGCTGCAGGCTTTGTATTTGGCGGATATCTGGATAAAGAAAAAAGTGATGTACCTGGAAGTGTGATGATGGTAGTGGGTTTTGATACCGGAATTGCTATTGTGGCTGGGTTGCTAATATTTCCAGCACTGTTTGCATTCGGGTTAGAACCAAATTCCGGACCGGGATTGCTTTTTGTTACCATGGCCACTCTGTTCACTAAGGTCCCAATGGGAAATTTCCTTGGCTCAGTTTTCTTTTTCCTGGTATTTATTGCGGGTTTGACATCCATTATTGGTCTTGTTGAAGGGATTACAGCGACCCTGATGGATTCCAGAAACTGGAAACGGCCCAAAGCTGTATTGGTAACGTTGGGGGCAACTTTCTTGTTAAGTATTCCTAGTATTATGTCCTTTGGGGCCTGGAGTCACATTGAAATAATCGGTAAAGACCTTTTTGACTTTTCTGACTTTATCTCTGGGTCAATCATGCTACCATTAGGGGGATTGTTGATCTCCTTATTTGCTGCTTATGTGTGGGGGTTTGATCAATTTAAAAATGACATCAACATTGGCGCAGGTAAAGTCAGAGTAACCAATATGTGGAAGCCTTTTATGCTGGTATTAATTCCCATCGTGATCCTTATTATATTGATTAATGGTCTGCTGGGAGCCGCTCCAGGTTAGAGGGCGGGATATCATCCAGATTAAAAAAGGGAAGAATCAATTCAAAGCGTTCAGGGATATCTGCCTGAATGTATAATTGCCTGGAAGTCCTTGGGTGAATCATGGAAAGGGAATGGGCGTGCAACATGAGTCCATTTGCATTAGTGTAATTACTAAAAGCAATATTTTGTTTTAAGTCACCGTGAGTTGTATCACCAATTAGATAGTGCCTGATTTTGGCAAAATGCTTCCGTATCTGATGCATTCTACCCGTTTGTGGTTGTACCCTAAGCAGTGAATACCTGCTGGATGGAAATTTAGAGGTCGCAAAGGGAAGCTCAGCTTTTGCGATCAATTGATAATGGGTTATGGCTTCTTGTAATGTTCCATTTTCCTTATACAAAGGTTCTTCAATGACAGCACTTTCTTCACAATATCCACGGACAACTGCCAGGTATTCTTTCTTTACCGTATGATCATCAAATTGTTTTTTTAAAAGTGCCGTAATTTCTGAGTTTAGACCAAAGAGCAGCACACCTGAAGTAGGCCTGTCCAGACGATGGACAGGGTTCACGTGTTGACCAATCATATCCCGAAGTACTTGCACAGCGAAATTTTCTGTAACATCCGTGGCAAGTTTAGTCCGATGGACCAGCATTCCTGCAGGTTTGTTGATGGCAATTATTTCACTATCCTGGTAAAGAATCTGCATGGCTTAAAATTAAGTTTAAAGATTGTTATTTAGTTTTGGCGACTGAAATATTTAAACACCAGAATAATAGGATACTTATGAAGAAAATTGACCCATTGAATCAAGTTGCAGAATTTCACCGTACTTTCAAGCATCCCATTCTGAGTGAACCAACCATACCTTCTGCTGATCGCTGTGAACTAAGGGTTTCTCTTATCGCAGAAGAGCTAAAAGAGTTGCAGGAAGCCATTGCTGATAAAGACATTGTGGAAATTGCAGATGCTTTGTGTGATATTCAATATGTACTTTCAGGAGCTGTCCTTGAATTTGGGCTGGGGGATAAATTTGCTGATCTGTTCAATGAAGTGCAACGATCAAATATGAGCAAAGCATGTAAGACCAAAGAAGAAGCAGAGGCAACTGTGAAACATTACAAAGAGGAGAAAAACACAGATAGTTATTATGTTGAGCAGGACGGTTTGTTTCTGGTATATAGAAATGGAGACAATAAAACATTAAAATCAATCAACTATAGCCCAGCGGACCTGAAATCAATATTGTAAAACAAAAAAAACCGTCACTACTTGAGGTGACGGTTTCGTTCTATTTTGTTTTTTCGGTTAGTCAATTCTGACCAGATACACGTTTTGGTCATCTAAATCACCATCCCAGTCTTCATCAAAAGCAACCAGTACGTCATCAACAAATAGCCAGATATCATCACTATCAGTATCGAAGCTGTCAGTGTCTTCAATGACTAAGGCGCCATTTTTATTGATGTACCATTCTGTGTATTCAACTTCTCTTTCGCCGAAGGCTTCCACAGTTATTTTTAATTCATTGTTGGGCATGAACTCAAAATAAATGTCAATGCCATCTATTATTCCATCAACTAATCCGGCGACTGATTTAATAATAATGCGCTCAAATGCATCATCTGCATCATCCAATTCTTCTTCAAGTTCATCGTCAATGTCAATTTTGAGTTTCCAGGTTTTGCCCTCAACATCGCTTCTTCTCACCTTGTCCTGAGCAATTGCTGCAGAAGAAATGACCCCTAAGATCATCATCAATGTTAGTGTTTGTAATATCCTTTTCATGTGTTTGTAATTTTGATTTAAACGGTTACTGATACGCCAGTCCGAATGAAATTCGCTTCTTCCGAAACATCAACCTGCGAAGGCAATATTCATCACTAGTTGGTGTTCGAAGTTCTACTCATTTCATGGTTTGAGTTTTTTGGTATTTTGTAATACAAGGTACTAATTTATAATATATACTGAGCAAAGCCAATTAGGTTGCAAATGGACCAGATTATTTTAACAGGTTATTAGCGACATCTCTGAATCAGTAGAGGAAATTTTTCCGGAATTGGGTTAACTTTACGCCTCGAAAAAGTTAATACAGCATGTTTGATAATTTAAGTGTAAAGTTAGACCGGGCGTTTAAGACGCTGAAAGGGCAGGGAAAAATTACTGAAATCAATGTTGCAGCTACGGTAAAGGAGATCCGTAGGGCACTTATTGATGCTGACGTTAACTATAAAGTAGCCAAGGAGGTAACGGACCGCATCAAAGATGAGGCGATGGGACAGGATGTATTGATTGCAGTATCTCCCGGTCAACTACTTACCAAGATTGTCGCTGAAGAATTGACCCGCCTAATGGGTGGTTCTCAGGAAGAGATCAATCTCAAAGGTGATCCTAATATTATTCTCATTAGTGGACTACAAGGTTCTGGTAAGACTACTTTTACTGGAAAACTTGGATCACTACTGAAGAAACAAGGCAGGACAGTGCTTTTGGCAGCTTGCGACATTTATCGTCCTGCTGCGATTGATCAGTTGAAGGTGTTAGGTGAGCAAATTGGAATAGAGGTATATGCTGAGCCGGAAAACAAGGATGCTGTTGCTATTGCCAAAAGAGCTATCAAACATGCAAAGGAGACTGGCAAGAAAACAGTAATTATAGATACCGCAGGTCGACTGGCTGTCGATGAGCAGATGATGCAGGAGATCGAGAAACTGAAGGAATCTGTGAATCCATCGGAGACACTGTTTGTGGTAGACTCAATGACAGGTCAGGATGCTGTAAACACTGCAAAGACATTCAACGATAGACTGAACTTTGATGGAGTTGTATTGACCAAGCTTGATGGTGATACGCGAGGTGGTGCAGCTCTTACGATCAGAACAGTAGTCGAGAAACCTATCAAGTACATCAGTACCGGTGAGAAAATGGATGCGATAGACGTTTTCCACCCTGATCGTATGGCTAAGCGAATACTTGGGATGGGTGATGTGCTTACATTGGTAGAAAAAGCACAACAAACATTTGACCAGGAGGAAGCTCAGCGACTGAACAAAAAGATTAGAAAGAACCAATTTGGTTTTGATGACTTCCTCTCACAAATGGAGCAAATCCGAAAAATGGGGAACATTAAGGACCTTATGGGGATGATTCCTGGCATGGGGAAAATGATGAAAAATGTAGATATCGATGATGATTCCTTTAAGCCTATTGAAGCCATCATTAAGTCTATGACACCAACAGAAAGAACAAACCCGGATATCATTAATGGAAGCAGGAGACAGAGAATTGCCAAAGGTAGCGGTACTTCCATTCAACAGGTTAATCAGTTGCTCAAGCAATTCAATGAGATGCGTAAGATGATGAAGACCATGAACAAAATGGGAGGGGCCAAACGCGCATTATCCAACATGAATATGTTTGGGAAATAGTAGATACTAAAAGAAGAAATATTTTCAGGTGGTCCAATTATGGGCCACCTTTTTTGTTGCTATTAAACCTGTTTAATGCATTTTGATTAGTGTCAAAATGCTCATAAGTGCTTGATTTGAAGAGGTTTGAGCTTTAGTAGAATGCTAATGTATAAATCGGGTAAAAAGGATTAATATAAAAAAACCGACTTAATGTTCAATTAAGTCGGCCCGATAATTCATATATGAGTGCTGCGGTTTATCGATACATTACCGAATTTACAGCCTCGATTGTTCTCTTAACGTTCGGTAGAATTTCTTCTATTAATGTTGGTGCGTAAGGAAGTGGAACATCCTTGCTTGTTACTCTAACTACCGGTGCATCCAGATAGTCAAAAGCGTGATATTGTATTTGGTGAGAAAGTTCAGCAGAAATGGAAGCCAATGGCCATGCTTCTTCTACCACTACCATTCTGTTGGTTTTCTTAACAGAGTTGATAATTGTTTCATAATCAATAGGTCTTACTGATCTCAAATCGATTACTTCTGCGTCAACTCCCTCTTTAGCTAATTCTGCAGCGGCCTGGTCTGCGACTTTCATCATTTTCCCAAAAGAGATGATTGTCACATCATTTCCACTCTTGGTAACATTAGCCTGACCTATTGGAATAAGGTACTCTTCTTCAGGTACTTCTCCTTTATCACCATACATTAATTCAGATTCCATGAAAATGGTAGGATCGTCATCTCTGATTGAAGACTTCAGTAATCCTTTGGCATCATAAGGGTTTGAAGGAACCACTACTTTCAACCCGGGAGTGTTAGCGTACCAGTTTTCAAAATTTTGGGAGTGCTGCGAACTTAATTGACCGGCATTTCCAGTTGGTCCTCTGAATACAATAGGAACATTGAACTGACCACCAGACATAGACATCATTTTTGCGGCACTATTGATCACCTGATCTATGGCTACCAATGAAAAGTTAAATGTCATGAATTCAATAATTGGTCTTAGACCATTCATGGCGGCACCCACTCCAATTCCAGCAAACCCAAGTTCAGCGATAGGCGTATCAATAACCCTTTTCGCTCCAAATTCATCCAGCATACCCTGACTTACTTTGTAGGCACCATTATATTCGGCAACCTCTTCACCCATCAAAAAGACATTTTCGTCTCTTCTCATTTCTTCGCTCATTGCTTCGCCCAAGGCTTCTCTGAATTGAATTACTCTCATGGAAATCTGATGTTTTAAATGTGCTGCTAAATTAAAGATGGAAGGGCATTATAAAAAATTTTTCAAAGATGCATTTTTATGTATAATGCAAAAAAAAAGCTCCACACTAGTGGAGCTTTCATTGAATTTGATATTTTTTTTGAATTATTTCAATGCTGTTGTTAGAGCAGCAGAGAAGTTTCTGAATTCAAGATCACCTAATGCCTTTTCTTTTAAGCTCGCATCAAGTTTTACTGCTTTAGTCAATTTAGACACTACATCGTTGGAGTTACCTTGTCTTGCTGAAGCTATTGCACCAGCATAGTAAGCCATTGCATAAGAGTCATCAGCAGCAGTAACATCGTTGAATGCAGCTTCTGCTTGTGCAAATTCTTTGTTTAACAATAGCGCAAGAGCCTTGTCAAACATTGCATCAGTATCCTTTGTTGGAGAAGCCAATGCAGTACTTGCTGCAGAGTAGTTACCTTGTCTGATCAGGATAGCACCTTTCACTGCACTAAGTCCAGCTTTTAATGCACTTGAACCACCAAGACCTTCAGCAGCCTGCACGTTTTCCATTGCTTTGTCATAGTTACCTTGCATTGCATAAGCAGTTGCCAGGTTAGTATGAACTTCAGCAGTTTTCTTAAGTTTAGCAGCAATCTCCAATTGAGTGATAGCAGCATCAACTTTATCAGTAGCGCCTGCTTTAGCCTGGTTTAACAACGCTGCAGCCAGGTTGTTATGAGCTTGCCAGCTAGGGTTCGCTTTTGTAGCAGCAGTATAAATTGCTACTTTCTCCTCTAATGAAGGAGTCATGCTACCTGCAAATAATAGCTCATCAGCTTTTAAGGTATCAGCTTTTGCACTTCCATCAGCAACAGCCTTTGCTAAAACAGCTATTTCTGCATTAGTTTTCTTAGGCTTAACTGTTAGGATTTCTGTTTTCGCAGTTCTTAAAGGAGGATAGATATCCTTGAAGATTTTTTTGTAAGAACTTAGTTTCTGAAGTGCTTTTTCTTTGTCTTCAAAAGAACCAGTACCATTAACAATTCTTAGGATGTCAGATTTAGCAACTCCGTCGATTCCATCGTATGCTTTTAAAGCATCTTTGAATGGTTGCCAATCTTCAACTACAGGCTTAAGAATAAATTTAATGCTGTCAGCAAGGTCTTTGTAATCATACTTCTTCATTTGCTGTCTGTAGTACTTCTCGATAGCAGCAGCCCTGTCTTCTGCAAGGTCACTGTTTATTCTCTCAGTACCTTCAGGAGAGTGAAGACCTGTAATAGTAACAGTTCTGGTTACGTTTTTCTCCGCAATGAAAGCAGAAAAGTTAGCACCTCTGTCACTTCTTTTTTCTGAAGTTCTAAGTACAGACTTTCCTTGTTCGAAGAAGAAATCAACTTTAGTTGGAATCAATTCTTCTTTGTCGTTGTAACCATGATCTGCGTAAGCAGCATAGTATACATTTTTCACAAGGGTAGAAGTGGTAATCAGACCTTTAGCAACCTCCATTGGTTCCAAAGATTTTGTTTTACCATTTCTAGGGTCTTTTGCCTCACCTTGAATTAACAAAGTTCCAGGATTCATGCCTTTCTGATAATCGAAAGAATAATCCTGACTTTTTCTTGAAGTAGAAGTGCTGCTGCTTGGAAAATCATCAGCCTTAAATTCTACTCCTGGAAGGTTCATTTCCTGGTCTCCGTATCTGTAGATTGTCTTTAATGTGTAAACTTTTCCTGAAGGAAGCATTTTTGGAGGTAGAACAGCGGACATTTCAAAGTCTACTTTGCCACCATGAACTTCCAGAGGATTTGGTTCCACTTTCAAATCCTGGTCTTTGGCCAGACTTATCATCTTGTTCAAAGCACAACCGGAAAATACGGCCGCACCAATAAAAAGGGCCATAATAAGGTTGATTTTTTTCATCTGAATCACTTTTTGTTTAAAAGAAATAAGTTAAATAAAAATTGGTTGAACGATCCCCAAACTCTCTGGGAATCTCCACAATAATAGTTAAAAATATTTATCCTATGGAAAGAATTTTAACATTTTATCGGTGTATATCGTTATATTTGTACTGTAATTTTAAGAGATGCAAGAGTTTGTTGAAAAATACGCATTCGGTGTGTGCACCAGACTAGGGGAGAAGCTTAATATTCCTACTTCCTCTATCCGTTTGTTTTTCATTTATACCAGCTTCCTTACCTTTGGATCACCAATTCTTCTGTACCTGGCTTTAGCTTTTGTGATGAATATCAGGAAGCATTTGAGAAGAAGACATTCCCTTTGGTACTATTAAAGTGCTGAATACTTCTTTTTCCCTTTTATAAAGTATTCCCAAATTATCAGCTTACCTGATTTTTTAAATTGTGAAATACTAGCTTTTGATTTAATAGCTTTCCTTTTAACTGTATTGCCTCGTATTCCTGATATAAATCCTAAAATAGCTTTGAATACTGCTAAGGAATGTCTCCACTCACCTCCAATTAGAAATTTCATTGCTGCAATAAAATCTAACATTATTCTGAGCGGAAACTTATAATATAACTGAAATGCCGGAAGGTTCTTAAACAACAATATCAGTCCATTCCGAAAATTGAGTTCTGTTTTCCAGGGATTGGTTTTTGCTAAAGTACCACCTCCTACATGATATACAATGCTACGGGGCTCATACCAGACTTCTTTACCCATGGCATTAAGCCGCCAGCAAAGGTCGATTTCTTCCATATGAGCAAAGAAATCTGCGTCGAACATACCAGCCTCAAAAAAGTCTTTTGACCTTATTAGGAAACATGCTCCGGTGGCCCAGAATACAGGAAGCGCATCGTCATATTGACCATGGTCCTCTTCTGTGGTATCAAATATCCTCCCTCTGCAATAAGGGTAGCCAAGCCAATCCAGATATCCACCGGCTGCACCCGCATATTCAAACTTTTGTTTTTCATGAAATGAGCGAATTTTAGGCTGAACACTCGCTATAGCAGGGTTTTGCTCCAGTAAATTTAATAGTGGTTGAATCCATTTTGGCGTAACTTCAACATCCGAATTGATCAGAAGGAAGTACTTCGCGTCAATTTGTTTTAATGCTTCATTATAGCCACCTGCATACCCGTAATTCTTATCCAGTACAATAAGTTCAACATCAGGGAAAACGCGTTGAAGATAATCTACTGAGTCATCGGTAGATTGATTGTCCGCTACAATAACACGTGCTGGAGATGAATGGTAAATAAGTGTCGGGAGGAACTGCTCTAAATAATTCTTCCCATTGTAATTCAGAATCACAACGGCAATTTCATCCATTACATCAGCCCACTTAAGTCCATACCAGGTATGTTGGGCAATAATCCCTCAGTGGCATTTTTCATATGTTCCTTTGCCTTACTGTCGACATTTTCTAACGCTTTATTGACAGCTGCTACAATGAGATCCTGCATCATTTCCCGGTCCTCGTTGTTGACCAATGAGCTGTCAATGTTGATACTAATTACTTCTTTTTTACCGTTAACCTTGGCAGTCACCAATCCCGCTCCTGATTCTCCATTGGCTGTGATATTTACCAACCCATCCTGAGCCTCTTTCATTTTCGTTTGGGCCTCCTTTATTTTGCCCATCATTTTCATCATATCAAACATAAGCCACAAGTTTAGCGCATTAATATAAAAGTACCTGATTGCTCAAAAAGCTCTCCAAATTCATTTTGATATTTTATACGGTAAATATAAGTACCTTCTGCTGCAGTTCCATTTTTATAGCTCCCATCCCATCCAATGAGATGGTTATCACTACGAAAAATCAGCTCACCCCATTTGTTATAAATCAGAAATTCGTACTGCTGAGCTGAGTCAAGGATAGGAGCAATCTCATCATTGAGTCCATCGCCATTTGGAGTGAAAGCATCTGGGATTAAAATGGTTTTTGTTTTTGCTAAAGCAATTACATTGGAATAAGCCTCATAACTTCCTTCTGCTGCTACTATTCTTATTCTGAAGCGGTTACCTGGTAGATTAGAGATATTAAGAAGCTTTTCGTTTAGTTCCACCAATGTAAATTCATCCTGGATAGCGCCATCTAAGGATAACGTTTGAAATTGATAGCTGTTAACACCGCTAACCCATCCCTGGTAGTCATTCCAAAAGATATTATAAAAATTACCTTGTTGATGCTCAAATGAAAGGTAGGTTGGAGTTGCAGTAATGGAATTTGTGGACTGATTACCACAGGAATCCTCCGCAATGATTTGAAACTGATAGGTGTTAAAATCAGGATTTAATCCGGTACTTGTATATGTTGCCGCGTTAGATTGTCCATCTAATGTATATGGTGCGCCATTTCTACTTTGCCAAATATTGTATTGAAGATTATTGAAACCTGGCTCGACCCAAGTAAGCACTGCGGCTTTCCCCAAATAGGAAGCATGAATGTTTTCAATGGGTTCAATCTCATTTGGGATGTTGTATATCGCAAAATCTCCTGAAAGTGACGTGTCACCAGTACATTCATCTATAGCACTTACGCGAAAATAGGCTGTTGAACCAGTCAAACTCAGGTCATTCAGTTGAATTTGCGCGTTATTATAAACCGTATCTATCACTTGAAAAGTAAGACTATCGGTACTAAAAGCAACCTGATGACGAACGCTGTTATTAATTGTAACGTCCAGCGTTGCATTTATAATATCAACACAGTCTTGGTGGTAGGTTGCACTATTGATTACAGGCTGGGCTATTTGAGCTATTGGTGCGTAAACGAAATTAATCTCACCACAGTTATCAGCTGCGTTTTCATAATAACCTCTGATCGTAATGGGTTGATTGTTACTATTAGGAAAGTTTAATATGGGGCTAATGGTATTAGGCTGAACCCTTACGGAATCATTGTTGTAAAATATTTGATAGTAGTCATAAATTGTATCTGTAATCGCAATTCTGGCCGCATTGTTTGAGCAACTGTATATTTCATATGTTGGAATCGTAGCTTCCAAAACTTCAACGACCAAAGTATCTGTTTCAGGGTTTGCATTTTGAATGGTTTGAATGATTTGGTAAGTACCAGAGATAGTATAAATATGTGTGGTGTCATTTGATTCGTTATCGTCTGGACCTTCATATCTATATTGTCTTTGCAAAGACGGGTCAAAGTTGTCATGCTCACTAATATTAACGTGATGCGGCGCACACCCTCTGGCATAATCAACAGAAAACCTACCCAACTGACTAGTTTGTGCAGTAGCTAAAAGGTGCCAGCTGTTAATTAAAAGTATTAGTATGTATTTAAGACACTTCAGCGCAATTACATTTTACTGATCAACGCAAAATATTTTGAATAATTTCGTCAATTCCAAGTGTAGTTTGCTCACCAGTAACCATATTTTTTAAGGTAAACAACTCAGATTTCATTTCTTCTGATCCTATAACGATCACATATGGGATATTTTGCTTGTCCGCGTATTTAAATTGCTTCTGGATTTTCGCTACATCCGGATATACTTCTGTTGGTATGCCGTTTTTTCTCATTTTGATCGCCAGTTTAAGGGCATATGCCTGTGCTTCGTCATCAAAGCTTGCCAGCATAAGTTGTGCTGATGGTCGAAGCGTTTCAGGAAATAGATTAAGCTCCTCCAACACATCATAGATTCTGTCTAGTCCAAATGAGATCCCAATCCCCGATACATCTGGCATTCCAAACATCCCAGTGAGATCATCATACCTTCCTCCAGCGGTTATGCTTCCTATTTTAACATTTGTTGGCTTAACCTCAAATATGGCACCTGTGTAATAAGATAGCCCTCTGGCCAGACTCGCATCAAATACAAGGTGAAGGTCCTTTCTTCCGGTAGCATCCAGTTTTTGCTGAAGTTCTTCTACCTCTGAAATACCTAGAAGCCCATCAGGGTCATCTTTTATTAATTTTTTGATATAATCCAATTGGTCTATTCCCTTACCATCCAAAACAAGGCTCAACTCCACCAGTGATTCTTCAGGGCATCCCTTTTCTACCAATTCCTGGAAAACTTTTTCCTTACCTATTTTATCCAGTTTGTCAATTGCTACACAGAACTCAGATTCCTTACTTTCCATTCCGATGGCTTTACTTATCCCTGTCAGAAGCTTTCTGTGATTGAAAACAATCTGATAATCATGAAAATTCAAAGCATCAAATACATCATTGATCATTAAGACAATTTCTGCTTCCTGTAGCAAGGATTTTGAGCCAATCATATCAGCATCACATTGATAGAATTCTCTATATCGTCCTTTCTGTGGCTTATCACCGCGCCAAACGGGTTGAATCTGGTATCGCTTAAAAGGGAATGCCAGATCGTTTCTGTTCATCACAACAAACCGGGCAAAGGGAACGGTTAAATCATATTTAAGACCTTTTTCCGAGATTTGGGTTGTCACATGCTTATATCCTTTTTGCAGGTCACTTTCTGAGATTTTCCCACTGGTAAGAAAATCAGCGCTATTTAGGATTTTGAACAGTAGTTGATCACCTTCATCACCATATTTGCCTGTAAGAACGGATAATTTCTCTATCGCCGGAGTTTCAATCTGCGCAAAGCCATACAATTGGAAAACACTTCGGATATTATCAATGATATAATTCCGTTTTGCCATCTGTAATGGACCAAAGTCCCTGGTGCCTTTAGGTAATGAAGGTTTTTCTTTAGACATTATCAATAAATTTTGCACAAAACTACTGAATCTTGTAAATTTGCACCTCGTTTGAAAAAATCATTTGAATAATAATACGAGATGGCTGTTACTAGATTAGAAAGAAAAGGAAGAAAAAATAAAGCGGTTGCTAAGAAAAGAAACCAAAAAATGAAGCTTTTGAGTGCTACTCCTGTGATCAAAAAGGTGGACATTGAGAAGCTCAAAGAGGAATTTAAGGCAAAAGCGACTGCTAAGAAGTCAGCTCCTAAGGCAAAGAAAGAGGAAGCTCCAAAGGAGGAAGCGCCCAAAGCCGCAGCTGAGACTGTAGAGGCTCCTAAGAAGGAAACAAAGGCTAAGGCTGAGAAGAAAGCCGCTCCTAAAGCGAAAAAAGAGGAGACCAAAGAAAAAGCTGAAAAGAAACCTGCTGCGAAGAAGAAGGCAGAGAAGAAGACTGAAGAGTAACAGCAACTTTCAAGATATATATAAAAAGGCCGACATAATTTAAATTGTGTCGGCCTTCTTTTTATGATCAAAAAGATTACTGAAATAGGATTATAAATAACCCTTCATTTTGTATGCTGTGATTCCCACCCATTCTTTGATCAGAATATTCCAGAATTGCAATGCACCTAACTGTGGGATTAGCCATTCATCAGGTGTCCATGAATACGGTCTGGCATATAAATCGGTTGGAAAGATGTCAGCTTTTACGCCTAATTTGTGAAAACACCCCATCGCTCTTCTTGCGTGAAATGCACTGGTTACAACCAGAACTTCCGAGTCATTTTCAATAATTTTATTGGTGTATAATGCGTTTTCGTAAGTATTTCTAGCCTTATTTTCTAAAATTAAATCCTCCTGTGGCACTCCAGACATGATCGCAAATGAAAGCAGTTGTTCACCTTCACTAGCGTCATCTCGTAGTATTGAAGCATTTCCCCCCGTAATTAGTAACTTTTGGCCGACACCTTTTTTGTAAAGTTCAATGCCATGAACAATCCGGTCTGCCCCCTTATTGAAGTGTATCCTGTCTTTAGGCTCCTGTGTAGGATTAGTAATACCACTCAACACAACTATATAGTCATAATTCTTGTTGATTTGCGAGTATGCAATCGGGTCTTTTTCCCAGAGGCTCATGCTCCAGTTTGCCAATAATGGGTTAGTGAATATCAGTAAACATATTGATCCCCACCTGAAACCAAATTTTTTCCATCTGGGCTGCCTGGATAGGAGGCCTAACAATAATAGCCCTAGAACCCATGTCAATGGCAGGATTACTACGTACAGCAACTTAGAGAGAATGAAGAACATCCTATCTTCTTTTACCTGAAATAATCTTTCTTAGTACATCAAAATACAACGTAATCACCAAAATGATTGACATAACCCAAATAATTGCAATGTTAAACCACAAGGTAGGTATAGTTTGATAGAAGATAGATTTATTAGGCTGGTAAAACTGCCCCCTGAAATCCAATGGATGATCGCCATATGCATCCATGTAAATAGGGTAAATCTTTTGGATCAACTCACCTTCTTCCTCCAGCATACGTATGGCCGTAGACGTATTTTTTACGAGGTAAGACATACGATCATTATAATGCAAGTCTTTTAGTCTCAACAAGTCAACCCCATTTTCCCGCATATCGTTGATCAGTTGTTCTTTGGCATCACTAGCCTCATTTGATTTACTATTGTAATGAGCCTTGATAGTTTTAAGAAGTTTGTCGGTTTTGGTATAGGTTTCCTCAGAAAACTTATCGGTTGTAAGGTCATTCACAAATGGGTAGTTGCTATTTATTGTCGCATCGCCAAGTTCATCTCTTATACTTGATCTGATCACATTCAGATTATAAGTAATTTGATCAAGAACTTCTTGTCCTTCATTTCCATTATGCAGGTGGCAGTACTCAAGCTTGGTCATGAGGTTCGGTATCATGTATACCACTTTGTATTCAGACATGGCAATGGCCTGATCATATTCATAAAAATTACTTTCATAGGCATTGTCCGTAAATTGAGAAACTGCCAGGGCTTCATAGGCCCATCTGGAAGCCATGATTTCACCAATAAGTGGTACTTTATCTTGTGCAGAAATGCTTGGGTTTAGTTTATCAAAACTCACCACCACACCACTTAGTATAAGCTGCGGAATGATTAGTAAAGGTATAAGGATGTAGATTGTCACTACAGACTTAAAGGCGGATGAGATATTCAATCCTAGGACATTGGCAAAAAATGAAATGCTCAGCAATACGGCCCAATAGGAGAGGGTCATCCCTTTTATTTCGAGGATCAGGTTGCCAACAATAACAAAGGTTATCGTCTGAATAGCTGATAGCGCAAACAAAATAATTAGTTTGGATAAAATATAGCTTCCACGACTAAGGTTGAGGAAGGACTCTCTTTTTAGGATTTTACGGTCTTTTATGATTTCCTCTGCGCTGACAGTCAGGCCCATGAAAAGTGCCACAATCACACTCATAAAGAAGAATACAGGCAGATTTTCATTCAACCTGAAAATATAACCCTCCTGGTTTGCAGGGATGTATCTCACTATAAATGCCAGTAACAAAGCCAGGACAGGAGCTTCCAGAAAGTTAATGATGAGGTATTGCTTATTGCTCAGTTTACCTAAAACATCCCTAATGGTAAACGTAGCTGCTTGCTTGATTTTATTAGGTATTTTTAGCGTTTTTGTTGGCTCATCGGTGATTTCCTTGATCCTTGGTATTTGAATGTTTTTCCGGAAGTGCTCATACCATTGCTCCGGAACTATTTTTCTGTTTTTGGTAAAGTGGCCATATTCATTGACCACCTTTGCTTCCACAATGTTGAAAATTTGTTCTGGATTTGGAGTGGCCTGATCTTTTAGGTTGACGATGTTTTTGAAGTAATTGATCCCTTCCAGTGGGTTACCATAATAAATCTGATACCCGCCAACATCTAAAATGATGAGTTTGTCAAACATCTTAAAGATGTCCAGTGACGGTTGGTGGATCACCACAAAGATCATTTTACCCTTGAGGGACAGGTCCCGTAAGAGGTCCATGATGTTTTCACTGTCTCTTGAAGATAATCCACTCGTAGGTTCGTCAACATAGAGCACAGATGGCTCCCGAAGTAGCTCCAAACCTATGTTCAATCTTTTTCTTTGGCCACCGCTGATGGTTTTTTCAAGGGGGCTACCCACTTTTAAATCTCTGGTTTCTGTAAGTCCCAGTGATTCTAGTGTATTTTCGACCAAGTCCACCAGCTCACCTTTTGAGTAATCCTTGAAGCAGAGTTTTGCGGCATAATACAAGTTTTGAAAAACCGTGAGGTCCTCCATCAAAAGATCATCTTGTGGGACGTATCCAATTACACCTTCTATCTCTTTTTTGTTGAGATGAATGTCTATGCCATTAATTCTTACGCTACCAGAGGTAGGTGTTTCATTTCCGTTGAGGACATTGAGTAGTGTCGACTTTCCTGATCCACTGGCTCCCATCAAGCCTATGAGTCTACCACCGGATTCAGCAATCTGTACATTTCTTAAACCAATATTCCCGTTTTTGAACTTGTAGGATACATTGTCTGCCAGAAAAGATAGTTTAGTGGTTTGCTCCTCACTTTTGAAAGCGTTGACAACATCGCTGTAATAAATAGATTGAATCACTTCTCCTCTAATGGAGCTTCCGGAAGAGAATGGGTAAATCTTGTTGGTCCGCAGAGGATCACCATTCAGCGTAAGGTGTTGTGTGCCGATATACTTTAAAAAGTAAATTTCTGTATCCGGAATGCGAAGGAAGAACAGGAAGCCTTCAAGGTTAGCATTTTTTAAGTGCTTTGATTTTTCGGAGATTTCAAAGGTGCCATTGTCAATGATCAGGATGTGAGAACTGATCAGTTTACTTCTATCTGTGTAGAGCACAAAAGCTTTCAGATAGTCAATAAGTTTCTTTGAAATATTGATTTGATTCCCAATGAAATATAATAACTCTCTTTCACGGTCTGTGATTTTACCGTCTGCGATGATCAGGATGATTAAGTTAAGCATCACAGCAGTTTTTTGTCTACTGGTCAGTTCCTTGTTCATTTGCTGACAGATCGCGCTTAGTTCTTTCTGATCTTGCTCGTTGGTCTTTTTTCCTTTAGCGGATAATTCGGTGGAGACTTTGTCAAATACTTCAAGGTATGCATCTGCCTCGGACTGACTGAGATTTTCTAATAGAAAATTTTCAATGGTAGCACGTTCATCTGCAGTTACCTCATCTTCGGTGGCAACAATTGCCAATAGCTGGATCAGGGCTTTTAGAAGTTCTTCGCTCATTGGTAAGTTGGTGTATTGTGTATTTCTGCCAATATATAAAAAAAGCATTGAAAACTAATCCAATGCTTCTTTATAGTAAAATTGATCTGGTTTAATATCTTATGCGCCAGGCTTCACAATGTCTCCTCTGATTCTGGCAACTTCAATTATAATGTCTTTCAGCATGGAAGGTTTCAATTGGAAATTTCCTTGATTCTCTTCGATTTGCTGCTCAATTTTTGCAAGGTCATCCTGATACAGAATTCTAAGAACGCTTAATTCAGCAATCATATGATCAATGATGTCATCTTCAGGTAGATCTTTCATCAAAGCAATCACGTCCAACAGAGGTTGTTCCTGCTCGATGATGACTCTTACCAATGGTTGCAAAATCAGGTTTCTTGCATCTTCGGGAAGCATGTCATCCGGGTAATTATCAATTACCTGAGTAGCCAGGTACATGCCTTCAATGTAAGAACCTACCAATACAAGGGCAACACTTGTTAGTTTGTCGCTATTCTCAAGGTTGGTTTCAGCATTCGCCATAACGTCATTTACAATAGCGATCAAAGAATCTGGTGTTCCCAGGTTTTGCTCAAACCTTCCCATTAATTCCACATTGAATACTGACCCAGCACCAATTGATTCTGCTAGTTTCTGGCAAGCTTCAAGATAGCTCAATGCATTTTCAACCTGCTCGTAAGATGAAAGGTATCCAATATCTGTAGCATAAACTCCTGCATTCAGAGCAGCTTTGTCCCTGTTAGTCGTGTGGCTCTCCACATTAGCAAGGTCATTTAGCAGAGATGCATCATAGTCCGCTCCAGTTTCTTTTAATAGGAATGGTACCTCTGTAGGAGGTGGCATGTCATGAATTACCTTATCGATTTCCGCAACGATTTTTTTCTCGCTTTCGGTAAGTTCGTTTGAATTGATGGCTCCTTTTTTATTGTCTCCGCCACCACATGCAGTGAAAAATGCGGCCATTGCTACTGCAACTGCCATGTTTGTAAGTTTACTAAGGTTTATTTTCATAGTTGTTAGGTTGATCCTTGTAAAAACTAATGGCCAATTTTAACACATTTTTGAAGGAATCGGAATTAATTTGCTAAATAAATCATTGAAGCCGGTAGACATTTGGTGGTCAGATGATTTCAAATAATTGCAACAAAATCATGAAGGGACTGGCATTCAACAGTATGCGATATGGGAAACGTTACAAACTCACTAATTACGGTGAGGTCTACGAATTTGAGGTGGTCGATATAAAAAGGGATGAGGAGTTTACTTTGAAGGACCTGTATACCCTTGAGCAATACAATATGTCGGACCTCACCAGGTATGGTAAAGGAGAGGATTTTGAAATAATAGAAATTTAAGTAAAAGATGCTGCTTATGAAAGCAGCATCTCTGAACTATCTTTTGCTTCGAGTTTACTTTCTCCCATGATGTATTCTTCGATCGCTTTCGCAGCTTCTCTACCTTCACTTATTGCCCAAACCACCAGTGATTGGCCTCTATGGACGTCTCCTGCTGCAAATACTCCAGGAATGTTGGTCTGCCAGTCTTTTACTTTAACATTGCCTCTCAGATCCAGATCAACGCCAAGGTATTCAAGTAGGCCCTCTTTTTTGGGGTGCGCGTAACCAATGGCCAGTAGTGCCAGGTCACAGGGCATAACTTTTTCGGATCCCGGAACCTCTATATATTCCGTTTTACTGACCCACTCTAATTCTACAATCTTTAACCCGGTAACCTTGCCTGATTCATCACCTACAAACTCTTTGGTAAGAATGGACCAATTTCTTTCACAACCTTCTTCATGTGAAGAACTTGTTGTCAGCGTCATTGGCCACTCGGGCCATGGATTACTTTTGCCTCTCGTTGTAGATGGTTTTGTTCTGTATTGCAATTGAGAAACACTAATTGCCCCCTGTCGGTTGGCCGTACCAACGCAATCAGATCCGGTATCACCTCCGCCGATTACGATTACATTTTTCCCATTGGCAAGCAACTCCTCCTCTTTTGGAATTTTATCTCCAGCCACTCGTTTGTTTTGTTGGGTGAGATATTCCATTGCATAGTGTATTCCTTCCAGTTTTCTGCCTGGAATTGGAAGATCCCGTGGTACTATTGACCCAGTACACAGTAGGATTGCATCATATTCATTTCTTAATTCTACAGCAGAAATGTCTTTACCAGCCTCTACATTGGTTACAAATTCAATGCCTTCAGCTTCCATGATTTCCAGTCTTCTGTCAAGTACCCACTTTTCCATTTTAAAATCAGGGATACCGTATCTAAGCAATCCACCAATGCGATCATCTTTTTCGTAGACGGTAACAGAGTGGCCACTTTTATTCAGTTGTGCAGCAGCGGCTAATCCGGCAGGTCCCGAGCCGATCACGGCAATTTTTCTTCCTGTCCTTTCTTTAGGTATTTCTGGTTTGATCCATCCCATTTCGAAAGCCTTTTCAATGACCGACTTTTCTATATGTTCGATGGTTACCGCTGGTTTGTTGATGGAAAGAACACAACTCGCTTCACAAGGAGCCGGGCAAATCCTTCCTGTGAACTCAGGGAAATTATTAGTAGATAGCAATACCTGGACAGCTTGTTCCCAGTCGTTTTCGTAGACTGCATCATTGAATTCAGGAATCTGATTGCCTAAAGGACATCCATTATGGCAAAATGGTACCCCACAATCCATACATCTTGCAGCCTGGTCTCTGGTTTTGGACTCCTCAAAAGGTTCATAGATTTCCTTTGAGTCTTTTATTCTTTCTGAAGTATCCCTGGTTTTGGGTAGCTCCCTGTCAATTTTTAAAAATCCGTCTATCTTTCCCATGTTATACCGCTACTTTTAGTGCCTTTCTTTTTTCTAATACTGCCTTGTAATCATGAGGCATCACTTTTATGAACTTATCGACCTCATTGTCCCAGTTGTCCAGAATACGTTGAGCCTTTTTACTGGTAGTGTATTCATTATGTTTTTCGATCAATGCTTTAAGTTCACTTTGATCCTCATCATCCAGTTGCTCAAGACCAACCATACCCATATTGCACAGTTTTTCAAACTCCTGGTTTTCATCATAAACATAGGCGATACCACCACTCATGCCTGCCCCGAAGTTCTTACCAGTTGACCCAAGAACCACCACAACACCACCTGTCATGTACTCGCACGCATGGTCTCCAACGCCCTCAACTACTGTTTTTACCCCAGAGTTTCTAACGCAAAAACGCTCACCTGCCATCCCGTTGATGTATGCTTCACCTGAGGTGCCACCGTAGAAAGCTACATTTCCGATTAATATGTTTTTATCGGCTTCATATCCTTCGATTTTAGGAGGATAGATGATCATTTTGCCACCAGAAAGTCCTTTTCCAAAGTAGTCATTAGATTCTCCTTCCAGCTCCAGTGTTATTCCCTTATTAAGGAATGCTCCAAAACTTTGACCTGCGGAACCTGTGAAGTTGAAATGAATAAAATCATCAGGTAAACCATGACTACCGAATCGTTTGCTTACTTCGTAGGAAAGCATGGTGCCTGTAGATCGGTCTACATTGGTAATGACTTCTGTTTTAGAAACAGGTTGGTGATTTTTAAGCGCGGGGTAAGAGTGCTTAATCAAAGCTTTGTCCATTACATAGTCAATCTCATGATCCTGGCCTACCTGCTTGAACCTTCCAGACTGACTTAACTCATGGTTGTAATGCAGGATAGGTTTCAAATTTAATTTATGAAGTTTCCAGTGTGACAGCTCTTCTCTTCCCTGTAGAAAATCTGCTCTACCAACCATTTCATTAATTGAATGGAATCCTAGTGAGGCCATTATTTCTCGCAGTTCAGTTGCCATGAACTTGAACAGATTCACTACATGGTCCGGATCACCCGTAAATAGATTTCTTAAGTCAGGATTTTGTGTTGCAATTCCAACAGGGCAGGTGTTCAGATGGCACTTTCTCATCATGATACAGCCTTCTACGATCAATGCCGCAGTGGCTACTCCCCATTCTTCAGCACCAAGAAGCGTTGCAATGGCAATATCTCGGGCAGTAAGTATTTTTCCATCAGTTTGAAGTGTTACCTTGTTTCTCAGCTGATTCATCAACAGGGTCTGATGTGCCTCGGCCAACCCAATCTCCCATGGTAAGCCGGCATGTCTAATAGAACTTAGTGGAGATGCACCAGTACCGCCATCAGCACCAGAGATCATAATCACATCAGCCTTTGCTTTTGCTACACCAGCAGCAATTGTACCTACACCAGCCTCCGATACCAGCTTTACATTGATTCTTGCAAATCGGTTGGCATTTTTGAGGTCGTAGATCAATTGTTTAAGGTCTTCAATAGAATAGATGTCGTGATGTGGAGGAGGGGAGATTAACCCTACTCCAGGGGTGGAATGTCTTACTCTTCCAATCCACTCATCTACCTTGTGACCTGGGAGTTGTCCACCCTCACCGGGTTTTGCGCCCTGAGCCATTTTTATTTGAATCTCATCGGCATTGGCCAGGTAATGAGAAGTGACACCAAACCGGCCAGAAGCCACCTGCTTTACAGCAGATCTCTGACTATCTCCATTCGGTAGTGTTTGATACCTTGCTTCATCTTCTCCACCTTCTCCAGAATTACTTTTTCCACCAATACGGTTCATGGCTACCGCAAGAGTAGAGTGTGCCTCATGAGACAGTGACCCGAAAGACATGGCACCAGTCGCAAACCTCTTTAAGATGCTTTCTACTGGTTCTACTTCCTCCACCGGAATTGGCTTACGATGTTTTTTGAATTTCAGCAGACTTCTCAGTGTAATATGAGCGTCTGTTTGCTTGTTGACCAGCTTGGTGTATTCCTTGTATAATTGGTAATCCCCCAAACTGGTGCTTTTTTGAAGCAGGTGAATGACTTCTGGCGTGAGCAGGTGTTTTTCACCTCTTCTTTTCCATTGATAGTACCCACCAATATCCAATAGTGAAGATTGACGGTTTTCCAGTGGATACGCTACCCTAAACGGCGTTATTGCCTCTTTAGCCAGGTCCATGAAGTTGAGCCCACCCATTCTGCTGATGGTTCCCTTAAAGCACTTATCAATTACTTTGTCTCCAAGTCCTACACATTCAAAAATCTGAGAAGCCTGGTAAGACTGTAAGGTGCTAATACCCATTTTGGACATGATTTTCAGTAAACCATATCCTACAGCCTGTACGTAATTGGCAATTGCGGTTTCTTCATCAATGCCTTCAGAAATGCGATCGCTTGCACATAAATTGCTTATGGTATCTAGTGCAAGGTATGGATATATAGCGCTGGCTCCATATCCAATGATCGTAGCAAAATGATGAGTTTCCCAGACGTCTCCACCTTCTACAATTAATCCCGCCTTTGTTCGCAGGTTTTTTCTGACCAAATGGTGATGTACGGCACCAATGGCAATTAGTGAAGGGATTGGAGCATCATCTTTGCTAATTTGTCGGTTGGAGATGATCAGAATCTTATTGTTGGCCAATATTGCTTTTTCTGCTTCCGCGCAGATTCGATCAATGGCTTTCTCCAGGTTTTCAGGTCTGTCCGGATTAAAAACTGAATTAATTGTGATGTGGGTGAACCCTTCATCCTCTAAGTTTTTCAGTTTGACAAAAGTTTTTTCTGTTAGGACAGGTTGTGAAATGTGAATCTGTCTGGTGTGTTCAGGAGTTTCCTCCAATATGTTCAGGCTTTCTCCTACTCTGGTGAAGAGCGACATGACCATTCTCTCTCTGATGGGGTCGATGGGTGGGTTACTCACCTGGGCGAAGAATTGCTTGAAATAGCTGCTGACATGCTGACTTCTTTTAGATAGAATTGCCAGCGGTGCATCTGCTCCCATAGATCCAACAGGTTCCGTGGCTTTCTCGGCCATCGGTTTGATGATCAGCTTTACATCTTCATAGGTATACCCGTATGCGATTTGCTTTGTCTTGAGTTCCTGGGGATCGACTTCAATTTTTTCAAGTTTTGGATCAGGTCTGTCTCTAAGCTTTATTCTTTGTTGTTTGATCCAGTCGAAATAAGGCTTGTTGCTACATACCTGCCTTTTCACTTCCTCATCAAATAGGATTTTTTTCTGTTCCAGGTCCGCAATGAGCATCTTTCCTGGCTCTAGACGACCTTTTTTCACCACATCCTGCGGATCGGTGTGAATCACACCTGCCTCGGAGGCCATGATCAGTTTACCAGATTTTGTGATACAGAAACGCGAAGGTCTCAAGCCATTTCTGTCCAGCGTAGCTCCAATTTGTTTTCCGTTGGTAAAGAAAAGTGCTGCGGGACCATCCCATGGTTCCATAAGAGAAGCGTGATATTTATAAAATGCTTTTCTCTCCGCATCCATCATTTTATTATCCTGCCAGGCCTCAGGAACCAGCATCATCATTACATGAGCCAGCGGTCTTCCTCCCATAACCAATAACTCTACCAAAGCATCAAGATTAGCGGAATCAGAGTGAGCAGGGTCGGTTACCGGCAGAAGCATTTTAAGCTCTTCTTTTGTGAAAAGCGTTGTTTTCATCAACGCTTCCTTCGATTTCATTTTATTAAGGTTACCCCGGATTGTATTGATTTCTCCATTATGGGCGATAAACCGGAAAGGCTGGGCCAGTTTCCAGTTGGGGAATGTATTGGTAGAGAATCTACTATGTACCATTGCCAGCGACGAGGTGGTACGCGTATCCTGAAGATCATAAAAAAACTGACGTACCTGATCTGTTCGTAGCTGACCTTTATATACCACAATCCTGGATGAGAAACTGGAAATATAAAACCGTCCATTATTACCTGGTACAAAATGACCGATGAAATGGGTGGTATAATTCCTTAATACAAAAAGTTTTCTTTCCAGAGCATCATCAGTAAGGCCGTCTTTGTGTTTAACAAATACCTGCTCTATTACCGGCTGGGTATCTTTCGCTGCTTTTCCGGGAATATCGGGGTCCACTGGAACTTTTCTGTACCCGAGAAGTTCAAATCCCAGTTCTTCCATATGAGATTTGAATACCTTTTTGCATTCCTTTCTTATGCTTTCTTCTTTCGGAAAAAAGATCATTCCTAATCCATAAGCGCCTTTTTCCGGTAGTTGGATATCAGCAAGTTGGCATTCTTCAACCAGGAAGTCATGGGGGATGTTGATTAGAATACCTGCACCGTCACCAGTTTGAGGGTCACTTCCGGTGGCACCTCTGTGCTCCATGTTCTCAAGCATGTTGATACCATCATTGATGATGTCATATGATGGTGTACCATCGATATTGACTACACACCCAATCCCACAATTGTCCTTTTCCTGTTGGGGTACGTATAAGGTTTCCCGATTTTTCTTCATAGGTATCTTTTTATCTTTTAATTGTTCCCAGGTAGCCCTGAAAACCAGGTCTAGTGTGATGTAAACGAAATAGCAAATTAATAAAGAATCTTCTAATAAAATAGTGAATTATTTATTGATAATCCAATGAAATGGCAATTATTTTGATTTATTTTCAATAATCGCAATATATTTTTGAATTTATGCAACTCAAGGTGGTTCAGGCGAATTCAAATTGCGAGAATTAAAAAAATGATGGGTTAAAATAAAAAATTAGGAAATAGGTGAAAATGCAATGAAAAATTGGAAATGTTCAAACATATCAGCACATATCATTGAGAAATTGATAATTTGGCAAATTGAGGGATTTCTAAAAATCTTACAAAATTTGTATTAATAAGGTGAATCATTTAACTTTTAAAATTAAGTTGCAGGACAAAAAGGATAATCAGCTCAATTAAATTGATTAGGAAAGAAAGAACCCATCTATGAAAAAAGGATTGATCTTAGCCGTGGATGATGAACCGTATATCCTTCAGACAATGAAGGCGATGTTCAGGAGAGATTTTAAGGATTATTATCTTGAATTTGCAACTAGCGGGGAAGAAGCACTCACCATATTGAATAATTACCTTGAGAAAAACATTAAGGTATCTGTAATTATTTCTGATTTTTTAATGCCGGGAATGAAGGGAGACGAATTCCTTGGGAAAGCCAACAAACTCACACCAGATTCTGCAAAATTTCTATTGTCGGGCATGATCAACAAAGATACGTCTGACGGTTTAATAGAAGAAGCCGGAATAAATAAGGTCATTCACAAACCTTGGGAAAATAAGGAATTGCTGGATGATGTTAAGAATGCTGTGGAGGCGATGTAGGGTGATTAGAATTGGCTGGTTGATACAGCCATCTGAGGTGCTACTTTGATCGCTGCTTTAAATATCCCCTTTTTGATTTTGATTCTTATAACATTGCTAGTCGACGGAACTGGAGAAGCATTTTCTGACTCCAATTTATTAGCCATCAGGTTGAGGCAGGAAAGTGAAGTAAGAACGAATATGAGTACCAATTTTTTCATCGCTTGTTGTGATTTCTAATACTAAGGTAGAACACCATTTATGCAACAAGAAAAATGCTTCAGTAAGCCTGAAAATGCTGTTTTGAGCGGGAATCATTTGGGTTAAATCAAATCCGGATAATATGATTTTACTAAGAAAGTACACGTTGAGGATTACGTACCTCAAAGCATAAGAAAACGTTGGATGATTTGTACTTAATTGGCAGTTTGAAGTTTGGGAAAAAAGGCTGTGTAGTACGGAATAAAAAGTATGTTAATCAACAAGACCGCCCCAATTAATTGAGGCGGTCTTGTAATATATCGTGGTTAATGTCTAGCGCTATTGTTCTGCCACTTTCATTGATTTACGGAAAATGGTTTCTCCGTTTTCTGTGACCTCTATAACAAGTACTTTAGGAATTTGCTCATTGGGCACTTCGAATTCAATGATTCTCAGTTTGGTGTTTTCCCAGTATTTGTAATCCAGTTGATTTCCTTTCTTGTCAAATAGAAATACTCCAAGAGGGTCGTTTAGGTCCTCGCTGATTTTAATTCTTACGACTTTACTTGTCGTAACGACCTTGATTTCGTCTTTCCCTTTAATCTCGCTCTTCTCTGAGACTGGTTTTGCATACAACCCATTCCCTATTAGGAGGAATGTTGCAATAACAAGTGCTAACTTTTTCATATTCACTGGTGTTTTAGTTCACTACTAAATTATGCATGCATACCTAAATTCCCTACTGTGATGCTTTAGGCAAGGGGTTTGGGTGTATGAACATGAAAATATTGTAGTGAACAGGGAAACACCACATTATCAATGGATTATGTGGGAAATGCATGAATTTGAGTAAGATTCGTATATTTTCATGGTTTGAAGTTTTGACTATTTCGTAGTATTCCGTATTATTGCGCTCCCAAAAAATGAAGTATCTTTAGACAGAGATTTCATTGGGCCTATAACTCAGTTGGTTAGAGTATCTGACTCATAATCAGAAAGTCCCTGGTTCGAGCCCAGGTGGGCCCACATAATTTAAAAAGCATCCTAATTTCCTTAGGATGCTTTTTTGCTTTTCAAGGTCTTGTTATTTACCTGGGCGAGAAGTTTATCCTTAGGATTGATTTTCCCTTTCCCAGATACAGTCCCTATATTCGTGGTGTATGAAGTTTAACGAAATCAATGCAATAATTTTTGATCTGGGGAGGGTAGTTATCCATCTGGAGGAGACCAGAACAGATAAGGCATTTATGGATTTGTCTGGATTTACTACTGATCAGCTTCAGGAGATCTATAAAGAAAATAAGTTCTTTCATGCCTTTGAACGTGGTGAGATTGCTGATAGTGATTTCCGCAATTCAATCAAAGAGGCATTAAAGCAGCCTGGGTTAACTGATGATACAATTGATGATGCATGGAACGCTATGCTGGGAAATATTGATCAGGTATTGATCAAAAAGATTCAGGGATTGCAAACAGAATTTAAAATGTTTGTGCTGAGCAATACCAATATCATTCACGAGCGTGCCTTCAATAAAATATTACATCAAAGTACAGGTCATTCCGATCTGCATGGAATTTTCGACAAGGTTTATTTCTCACATGAGATCAATACGAGAAAACCTGAATTGAGGTCTTGGGAAATGATTATCAATGAGCAACAATTGGATCCTTCCAGGGTACTCTTTCTTGATGATCGCCTTGATAACATTGAAGCGGGTCAATCATTAGGATTACAGTGCATTCAAATCCGTGATCCTATGCATACGATGGAAATTTTAAGAGAATTGGAGATGATTTCCCGAGTTGCCTAGGTATTTGAAACATTGACCATTATTTTGGAGGCTCTGTTGAATTGATACGCGAAGTTTGATGGCAATCTCACCAAGAAGCAAAAGAAGAATAATCCAGATCGTTCTGTTTATTATTACACTGGTCACAACTACCATAGCAGGGGCGGAGTGGCGGTATGGTAAGTATTTCTATGGAGAGGATCCATTGTTGCCGGAACAAATACCGGGAGGACTATTTTTTTCAGTCGCCTTTTTAACGATACTAACATTTCATGAATTTGGACACTATTTGACAGCCAAATATCATGGCGTAAAAGTATCATTTCCTTATTATATACCACTTTGGCTTGGGTTTATTCCAGGCGCCCCATCGATTGGCACCATGGGGGCCTTTATCAGGATCAGGGAAAGGGTGCAATCACGTAAGCTTTACTTTGATATTGGAGTAGCCGGACCTCTAGCGGGATTTGTAGTGGCTTTGGTGGTTATTATTTATGGCTTTTTGAACCTTCCTGGCTTAGAATACTTATTTGAGATACACCCTGATTATGCGCAATATGGAAGTAACTACGCCAACATAATTTATAATGACAATACCCAATTTGGTGTCATCAAATTTGGACCCAATTTATTGTATTGGATCTTTGAAAACACTTTACCATTTGATCGATCCCTGTTGCCTCATCCTAATGAGATCATACACTATCCTTATTTTTTGGCAGGATACCTGGCGTTGTTTTTCACCTCCCTTAATTTGTTTCCAATTGGTCAGTTGGATGGAGGACATGTGTTGTATGGGATACTTGGTGAGAAAGTTCATAGAATAGTTGCTCCGATTTTCTACATCGGGGTACTTTACTACGCAGGACTTGGGTTATTTGATCCCAGGGACCTGGATTTCACATTTGTAATCTGGTCTGTCCTGTACATCTATTTTTTGTATTTCTGCCTGTATAGCCTACATCCGGAAAGACAATTTCGGTGGTTCGTAGCGATTACCGTTTATTTGGTTCAGTGCCTCACCGTTTTGCTAATTCCGGGAATTGAAGGGTATATGGGTTGGTTACTGTTTCTCTTTTTGGTGGGGCGGTTTCTTGGGGTGCACCACCCACCAGTCGCAGACAACAGGCCTTTGAGCACTGGTAGAAAAATTGTGGGTTGGATAGCGATGCTGGTTTTTATATTGTCATTTAGCCCGAAACCCTTAATAATAGCGTTTCCTGATCCCGAGGTGATAAGGCAACAACAAATCGAAAATGAAGGCCAAATCCAAAGCCAATTATTGCTTGATAAACCTGATAGCCCTGGTACCACTGATAGTAGAAAACAGGGCAATGTAAATCCCTGATTGTAGCTGTTGTATATCTATAGTGTCATTGGTAACAGTCACCGATTGTTCAACACCTCTAAGATCAAAGACTTTAATGCTTTCGAAGGAACCTCCTTTGATATGCAACCTGCTCCTGGCTGGATTTGGATAAAGGGTTATCACTTCTTCCAACTGATCTTTTGAACTCACAGGAAGAAATGGTTCTCCGAAAACAGGCCTGATCATCAGTGTTCCTGCAACACTTTCATTTTGTTCCCATTCTTCATCGATTCTGGTGTATATTCTGCTGGAGAAATCAGTGTTTTTGTCAAGGCCAACTGGCACATACCTGTTAACTTTTTGCTCAAATCCGATATAGATTGTATCCTCAACAATTGGTTGAACCTTTAATTTAATTCTTGTAAACTCATTGAGTTCAGAAGCCTGCGTAAGTCTGTAACCCTGTTGGTTGACCAGTACACTTTCATCAGATCCGGAAAGGTCCTTCAAAACCAATATATCTAATTGGTCTGCATTTTGCCCAGGAACTATTTGAGGGAAATTAATGTCTATGTGAGTCAACGTGTCCCTGGAATGAATGGGATAGGCCACTACAAGTCGACCCTGATTAATGCTGATGCCTGCCGCAAACTCTGCAGTGCCATCATCATAAGCATAGTGTCTTTCCAGGGTATATGATCTGGAAATAGTGTCATTATGCTGGTAAGAATAGAGGTGGTTTGAGTTTGGAACTGTTGTGTCCCCGCTAATCAGTATGGCCTGAACATAAAATTGCAAGGTGTCATTTGTTGCAAAGTAGTCTGAAATGTTCAAAGGTGCCGAGGAGAATTTAATCCTTTGCATTGTACTTCCTCCAAGTATCTCGGTTTCCCTGTTTATTTGACCTACTATATTCTTGTTGGCATCAAGGATATTCACGTCGAAAGAAAGTGCTTGAGGCGTAAGAGGTTCCTGTAGATAATTCGATTCCATTATCATACCGTTAGTGAAAATCCCACTATTCTCCTCATAATGATCAAATGGTACAGAGTAGAACTCGCCAAATGGTGACGTAGGTAACATAGTCATTGCCCTGTCTCGATAATAAATGGAATCTGGCCCACGGTCATAATTAATATAAATATAATCCAATATCCATGAATCAAACGGTCCCTGGGTGCTGCCATAATTCTGGAACTTTATTCTGAAATTGTCATGATGATAAGAATTATCTGTAATCGGCAGTATTACCTGTTGAAATATGAGTTGTGTGGTGTCTTCAGGGTCAAATTTCAATGCATTTTCGCCACCAACTAAACCGTGATTGAAGAAATCTTCTGTATTGATGTTTTGATGGACCCACACACTGTCGCTATTTAAAAACTGAAGGGTAAGGGAATCTGTTTCATCAGGCATTTCTCCTAATCCTTTAGCTTGCCAGAAGAAACTCATATAAATAGTATTTCTTTTATTGACAGGTACCCTTGTCATGGCAATGGGATAGGATATAAGGCTGTCTGCTGGGTTGGTTCTGCCGCTAGTTATATCGTAAGGGACACCAAGGGCATCTACTCCATCCATAACGGCGACATTAATGGTAGGTGGATTCAAGCCGGCTGTGGGGCTTATTTGTACTGAACTTCCAAATTCCCAAATGTTGGGGTCCGGCGTATTTCCCCTGGAAAAGTCTTCGTAAATAGGTAGAGTTATCGTGGTGTCGGTAGTGTTTTTTCTGTTTGCAAATTGCTTTTGGGGGATAGGTTTCATAATGAGCTGCGCACTCACAGAAAACTGAATGAGTAAGATGATCAGAAAAACTACCGCTTTAGTCATTGTCATTGTTTGCCGCTTTTACAGCCCGAAGAGAGTCTAATGTTGTAACGGTTAGGTTTACAAGTTGCCCTACTTTTACCACATTTGGTGACGCTGGTATCTGTTCTACCACAATCCCCGGCAGGCTGTCCACTTCCTGGTAACTGATTTCACCAATTTCTAAACCAGCACCTCGGAGCGCTATTTCCGCACTTTCAAAATCTTGTCCTATAACGTCTGGAATCCTGAAAGATTGTTTACCCTTTCCTGTACCTAGCGTCAGGTCAATAACCGAACCTTTTGGGATGTAATCACCAGGATTAATTTTTTTTCCATCCAGAAAGAAATCTCCCACTACATTGTGTTTTAAATGGTCAAGGGAGTAGTCTTTTTTCCCAATTTTTAGATCAAGTGCAGCAAATTGTAATTGCACATTTTTGAAAGACCTGCTCGCTGGAAAATCAGGAAATTTAACCAGTGGCGCTTTCTTTGAATTGAGTGTCACGTAAATTTTCCTGTTTTCCTTTACTGAAGTGTTGGCTTTTGGAAATTGTATGAGGACCGTGTGTGGCTCCATTTCTGCATTGTAGCCCGAATCTTTGGTCACCACGTACCTTAATTTTTTGCTATCTAAAAATTCTGGCAATTCTTCTATGTTCATCCCCACAACATCGGGAACCGTAATGGATTCACCGTGATTTGTTTTAATCGGGAGAAAAACATAAAACACTCCAAGAATAAACAATACGATCAAAACACTAGCCAGCAGGAAATGAATGATCAGGTCTTTCCAGGATTCTGCTTTAAGGTATTTTAACATATTTCAGTAGGCCGAATTTTTTTTGAAAGCTCAATATTAATAGATTTCTAATTAATCATCACAGTCACGCAATTATCTTCGAATGATTACCCGTTGTGAAGCTTCAAAATTTTTTCCGACCAGGTAAAGCAAGTACAGCCCGTTTAATCCATCGGTTTCTATTGCAAAGTTCTGATTGAGTACATTTTTCTGACTGTTTCTTAACACAACCTTGCCCATGATATCTGTGAGAATTATCTCAATGTCCTCCTTCTTGTCCAGGTTCATTGTTACATTAAAGTTGCCTGAATTAGGATTGGGATATATGGAAACTTCCTGTGGAGGCCTGTTAAGATTGGGATTTGAGGTGTTGTATATATTGATGTCATCAATGTAGATGTTATTCCCATTCCCATTGGTTGCTACAAAAGCTACCCTGAGCGACTGGGAAGTGTTTTCAGGAAGATATGCTGTGAGGTCAATAAATTCTGTTCTCCAGTCCTCTTCATAGTAAGGAATCCATTCCGTGTTGGATTGTGCAATGGCGAGTGTGCTACCTTGCTTGTTGTAGACCACATGATCCCATGATAAACCACAGTTGTTACTCACCATAACCTTGAGTCCATCAACCCGATTGAGTCTTTGGGCATAGGACACTTTGAATGACATACTTGCTTCCTCTACATCCTGAGCATCAAAGACAGGGCTTACCAACCAGTTTTCTTTTCCTAATTCTTCAATATTGTACCCATTGATAAAAAGTGACTTATTAAAGCTGTCATCGTATATTTCCCAATCTGTGGACCCGCTGCTATTGGTTTGCGTCCATTCTATGGTCCCTTCAAACCGTTCTCTTGACGGAATAACATCATTATCATCATTTATGGTAATGTTTGTTAGGAAATGATTATTGCTATCATCGTCATCCATATGATCATTGATGGTCGTTACCTGTACTTCCAGAATAGTACTTTGATTGTTGATAGCATCATCAGGTAATGAAAACATTCTGCTCTTTCCAGATTGGATACTGAAATTATCGTATGAAGCCGTCTGAAAAGTACTATTGGGCCTTGTCCTGTATTGAATTTCAAGGCTTGTGACTGGTTCTGTACCGAAATTTTTCACTTCCACCGTAGGGGTAAATTCCCCAATACAGGACAGCACACTGATGTTATTGACTTCACCTATTCCAACATCCCTGACAAACTGATTAACCGGTGCTATAGATACATTGTCAATGAAAAGGTTGTTGCCACCACCATTGACACCAATGAAGGCTATCCTTACATTTTCTTCATCAGAATAATTACTAAGGTCCAGGTATGCTGACTGCCAATCATTTACTGATATTGGAAAAAACTCCTGATCGAGTGAAGAGGCTGTGGCCAATTGATTTCCATAGCGTTCAAACAAATAATTTTCTCTTTTAAAGGAAAGCCCACAATCAGTACTTACCGCAACGATTAACCCATCCGTGAAAAAATCTGGTCTCGGAGCATAGGCATAATCGAAAGTCAGTACGGTGGAATTAAAACTGGAAAGATCAACCACAGGTGTGATAAGATAATCGAAGTTACCATAGACGTTATTGTTGGTGCTATAGTATGGGGCCAGGTACGCGGTATTATTTACAGATTCATTGGGGGCCGTAGATTCTTGCCAATATGGATTGTTCACTGGAAAATTGTATTGACTCCAGGCGTTCAAAGCATCTTCAAATTCTTCCTCCAGTGGCAAATCCTCGGAAGGTGGGATGGTGAACTGTCTGATAGACAAATCGTTTGAAGGATTTTCGTCCTGACCTGAGTTTACTTCAGTGATTTCAAAAGTAATGGTATTGTTTTCTGTAGTGCTAAAAGTGGATTGAGGAAATGTGATTGTTAATATTTCACCGGATGTGAGTTTTGTGTAATTAATTTCTTCATACGTCAATACATTATTGATACGCATTTCTATTTTGAAGGAATCCAAAGTTTCACCTCCATAGTTGCGAACCTGTAGTTGAGGTGTAACAGTTGAGTTGCAGACACCCAGATCGGTATCAATATTAATGCTTCTGATCCCCAAATCAATGGTATACTCCTGGGGAGGTGTTAATGCATTTGAGGAAAGAAGACTTTTCCTTCGGGGACTGTTTTCCATAATGATCCGCATCCGTTCTTTTTGGCATTGCGTAAACAGGTTCATGCATTCGTCATTGGTGTAATCCATGAAATTTTCAATCATATCTCTTGAGCCACAGGACTCTTTATTTGACGGACATCCATCAGTATCATCATTGGAGAAGGGCGTATCTTCACAATAGTCATCCAGTGAACACCCTCCATCACCCCAAATGTGTCTTAAACCAAGGAAGTGTCCAATTTCGTGGGTTGCGGTACGTCCAAAGCTCTCAAAATTGTTGGTGTTCTCATTTAATCCAACATACTTGTAGTCAAGCACTACACCATCTGTAAGCCTTTCTGTTTTAAATTCCCCTTCCAGACCATCTAGATTCATGACCGGGAACTGCGCCCAGCCGAGGAAACCCTGCAAGTCTGCGATATATAAATTCATATAATCTTCTGCCGGCCAATTGATATGAGACTTAAGAATTGCATCTTCCGAAAATTTGAACCGGTCTTTTGTGCCTCTGGTGCGAGTAATGCCAGTAGTGGGTAATCCTTCCGGATCTCTAACAGCCAATACAAATTCTATTTCAACGTCAGCCCAAACATTCTGATATTCCAACGGCGTGTTGATCGCATCATCATTGGTTCTTCGGAAGTCTTTGTTGAGCAGATTTATTTGTTCAATGATTTTCTCATCACTTAGGTTTGTGCCTGCCCCAATCTCTTCGCCATTGTGAATGACATGTACCACGACAGGAATTTGATAAACCTCATTTTCTTTACGATGGAATTGTTTTTTCTCACTTCTCTTTTCAGAGATCCATTTTTCAAAAGCCTGCTCATCAAATTTTTGAGGGTACTTCCTTTGAAGTTGATGATGTATTTCAGTGGTGGCACAACGTTTTTGAGCAAAGCCTATACTAATGCTCAACAAGCAAGCAAAGATTATGGTTGGTATATGATTCACACTCTGGTATTTACTAAACTAGTGTTCCAGGTAATTTAGCATTGGGGTCATCAGGTGAGGTAATATTGATTGCTTCTATGCCTTCTATTTCTGGAACTGCTCTTTTGATTGCTTCTTCTACTCCAGCTTTCAGTGTCATGGTAGACATTGGGCAGGAGCCACAAGCTCCCAGAAGCTCCAACTTCACAATATTGTTTTCAATATCCAGAATCTTTACATCACCACCATCAGCAACCAGATAGGGTCTGATAGAATCCAATGCTGTCTCGACCTGATCTATTAAACGTGTATTTTCCTCTTGCATTATACTATGCTTTAATTTCTACAACTTTTGTCTTTTCAAAGTTAGCATTTCTAATTGCTACTTGCTGTGCCAGTGATTCTGCCAGTGCACTAAATGATGCTGCCGTAACATCATCCTTTAAAACAGCCGGGTATCCATTATCGCCACTCTCACGGATTGACTGTACAATTGGTATCTGGCCTAAGAAAGGAACATCAAATTTCTCTGCAAGATTCCTTCCCCCTCCTTCTCCAAATATATAATACTTATTATCTGGTAGTTCTTCAGGAGTGAAGTAGGCCATGTTTTCAACTATTCCCAATACTGGAACATTAATTTGTGGCTGCTTAAACATTGCCAGCCCCTTCTGTGCATCCATTAGTGCAACTTTTTGAGGTGTGCTTACTATCACTGCACCGGTAACAGGAACAGACTGGACCAAAGTAAGGTGGATGTCACTGGTGCCCGGAGGCAAATCGATCAATAGGTAATCCAACTCTCCCCAGGTAGCATCACTCAAAAACTGTTTCAATGCTGAACTGGCCATTGGCCCTCTCCATACAACCGCATTATCAGCGGGTGCCAGGAAGCCAATGGAAATTAGTTTTACACCATACTGTTGAATCGGAACGATCATGTTTTTTCCATTTCGCTCGATTACACTTGGCTGTTCATGCTCGCAATTGAACATGGTTGGTACTGAAGGACCGAAAATGTCAGCATCAATCAATCCAACTTTAGCTCCTTTTTTCGCCAGTGAGACGGCAAGGTTTGCAGCTACAGTAGATTTCCCAACACCTCCTTTACCTGAGGCAATGGCAATTATATTCTTCACACTTGGTAGAAGA
This sequence comes from Cyclobacteriaceae bacterium, assembly GCA_965243755.1. Taxonomy (GTDB): domain Bacteria; phylum Bacteroidota; class Bacteroidia; order Cytophagales; family Cyclobacteriaceae; genus JANSWY01. The sequence continues at coordinate 737,695 of CBDEVW010000003.1, read as the reverse complement.
GGCGCGTTATCGCGAACTGTGGTGACATTGGATGTCATTAATATATCGGCCTCAATCTCTGATGAGACTTGTTCCAGCAATGCATTCTCACAATTTCTTCTAATAATTTCTTTGAGTGGACATGCCGGTGTGGTAAGCACCACCTGAAAAGACACTTTATTCCCCTCTATTGCCAACTCCTGAATCATTCCCAATGTTACCAGATCCTTTTTCAGGTCAGGATCTTCAACTGTGGAAAGTGCTTTTAGTACTGCTTCTTTTGTAATTTCTGCCATTATTTGCCCAAATCTTCTTTCAATTGCAAATTACATTGAATCCGATCCAATCAGCAAATAATCTGGGAAATAAGTTAGATTTGTGCCTTTGATTAGCAATTGGAAGACAAGTGATAGATCAGGCCACCATAGATGAAATAAAATCCCGTGTTGACATTGTAGAAGTGGTGGGCGATTTTGTGACCCTGAAACGTTCCGGGCAGAATTATAAGGCCCTAAGTCCATTCACCAATGAAAAAACGCCATCTTTTTATGTAGTGCCTTCCAAAGGAATATTTAAGGACTTCAGTAGTGGTAAGGGGGGAGATGCCATATCCTTTGTGATGGAAGTGGATGGCCTTAGCTACATGGAGGCCCTGAAATACCTGGCCAAGAAATACGGTGTTGAGATCGTAGAAGAAATTCCTGATGAAGAATATCAGGCCGCCCAAAATGAAAGGGAAAGCCTGTTTATCGTTCTCAATTTCGCTCAGAAGTATTTTCAGGAGTTACTTTGGGAGAACGAAGAAGGCCGATCAATAGGTCTTTCATATTTTAAAGAAAGAGAATTCTCTGAAGACACTATCAGGGAATTTGGATTGGGTTACAGTCTTGAAGCGTGGGATGGCCTGATTAAGGAAGCTGAGAAGAAGGGTTACCGGCAGGAGTACCTCGAAAAAGCCGGTCTGAAGGTAGTAAAAGAGGGAAAGGAATACGACAGATTTAGAGGAAGGGTCATTTTTCCCATCCATAACATTACCGGGAAGGTGGTAGCCTTTGGCGCCAGGATTCTCAAAAAGGACAAAAAACAACCCAAATACCTCAACTCCCCTGAGACAGAATTATATCAGAAGAGCAAGATCCTCTATGGATTATACCAGGCTAAGCAGGACATTAGAAAGGAAGATAACTGCTACCTGGTAGAAGGATATACTGATGTCATCTCATTGCATCAGGCGGGTGTAAAGAATGTAGTTTCCAGCTCAGGAACTGCTCTTACAGAGGATCAAATAAAACTTATCGGTCGCTATACCAAAAATATAACGGTACTTTTCGATGGTGATGCGGCTGGAATAAAGGCAGCCACCAGAGGAATCGATATGATCTTAGAGGGTGGTTTAGATGTAAAAGCGATAGCATTTCCTGAAGGAGAAGACCCTGACAGCTATGCCAGGCAATTGGGAACCTCAGCGTTTCGAAACTTTCTTCAAAAAGAGGCTACTGATTTTATCAAGTTTAAGACGTCTTTTCTAGTTAAAGAGGCAAGTGCCGATCCTTTGAAGAAGGCAGGTACAATCAAAGAGATTGTTCAGAGTATTGCAAAGATACCAGACCCCATAAAACGTACGGTTTATCTGAAGGAATGCAGCGGGTTGTTGGATATTGGCGAAGCAGTATTAGTTGCAGAACTCAATAAGATCCTGATTACAGCCAGTAAAGAAAAGAAAAGCAAGCCACATCAGGAACCGTTACCTGTACCAGAAGTTTTTGAAGAAACTGAGGTTAAGGAGTTTGATATCAACCAGCTGGTAGAGGCATGGGAGAGGGAAAGCCTGAAAATGTTGGTTAATTTTGCTACGACCCTGGTCAAAGATGGAGATGAAGATGAGCAATACCTCATCAATTATTTCTTTTCAGAGACTGAGGACGTTGAATATAAAAATCCAGTGTATAAAAAGATCCTTTCGCTGTATCAGGAGCGGTTTGAAGAAGGTGAAATCATTACGCCGGAATATTTGTTGGCATTAGACGACCCTGATATAACCAATGTTGTTATTGATTTGATCACTGAAAAGTACGATGTGAGTGAATTGTGGTGGGATAAATATCAAATCCAGATTGCAAGATTGGAAGATGAACCACGTGATGCAACATTTTTAAATATTGCAAGGTTAAAATTCAGGATCATTCAGAAAATGATAGAAGACAATAAAAAAGAATTGGAAAAATCGCAGGATATAGAAAGTATTAGCAAGTTTCAGGAGAAGCACCTGAAGCTGAAACAGAAAGGAATGCAACTTGCAAAGATCCTTGGAAATGTAACAACTTAAGATTAACTCAGAGATAGATGTCAGATAACAGTATGCTGGATAGTATTGAAGAAGCTATTGAAGCAATCAAAAAAGGAGAAATAATAATTGTAGTAGATGATGAAGACAGAGAAAATGAAGGAGACTTCATTTGTGCTGCAGAAGCGGTAACTCCTGAGATCATCAACTTTATGTCGAAGGAGGGCAGGGGCTTAATCTGCGCACCTATTGTAGAGGATCGTTGTGAGGAATTACAACTTGACCTAATGGTTGGGAAAAATACGGCAGCATACGAAACACCTTTCACTGTTTCTATTGATCTGATAGGTTATGGCACAACTACTGGTATTTCTACATCAGACAGAGCAAAAACCATCAAAGCATTGGTAAACCCGGATACAAAGCCTGAGGAATTAGGTAAACCAGGGCATATTTTTCCGTTGAAAGCCAAAAAAGGAGGCGTGCTAAGAAGGGCAGGTCATACCGAAGCGGCGATAGACTTTGCTCGCCTGGCGGGATTCTATCCGGCTGGCGTGTTGGTAGAGATTCTGAACGAAGACGGTACCATGGCCAGACTGCCGGATTGCAGGAAAGTTGCTGACAAATTCAATTTAAAACTAGTTTCTATCAAAGATCTTATTGCTTACAGGCTGAAGAAGGAATCTTTGATCGAAAAAGTGATCGATGTAAATATGCCGACGATGTACGGCGATTTTCAATTAACTGCCTTTAAACAGACGAACACAGGAGAAACCCACCTTGCACTTTCAAAAGGTACCTGGGATGAAAATGAACCGGTTTTGGTGAGGGTCCATTCCTCTTGTGTGACGGGAGACATTTTCCATTCCTTCCGATGTGATTGTGGGGATCAGCTACATGCTGCGATGGAAATGGTAGAGAAAGAAGGTAAGGGTTTGGTGCTGTATATGAATCAGGAAGGTCGTGGAATTGGCCTGATCAATAAATTAAAAGCTTACAAACTTCAGGAAGAGGGATATGATACCGTGGAGGCCAATCAGAAACTCGGTTTTCAGGCGGATCAAAGAGATTATGGTGTTGGGGCACAGATCATCAGAGCAATGAACATTAGTAAAATTCGATTGATCTCCAATAATCCCAAAAAGAGAGTTGGTCTTATGGGATATGGACTTGAAATTGTAGGTAATGTACCTATCGAGGTGAAGCCCAATGAACATAATCAAAAATACCTGGAGACTAAAAGAGATAAGTTTGGGCATGAAATCTTAGGAGACATTAATAAACATTGATAGTCGAACTATGAGGAGTATGTTAATACGATTGTTACTGCTGGTAGCAGCCATTTTTTACTTTGGTTTTGGACATGCGCAACAGTTCCCATCTCAAATCTGGCACTCAGGTTTTGTTGTCAGTTTGCAGGGGGATACTATCAAAGGAAAGGTAAAGTACGATATGGAAACAAATGCTGTTCAGGTTGATCTGGGGCACAGAATTCGATCGTTTTCCAGCCACAATACCAGGTTTGTCAAAATTTTTGATAAAATGGCTGATAACTACCGCGAATTTTATTCTTTACCCTACGCCCTAAGAAGTCAGTATCGCACCAGGGTGTTTTTTGAGTTGCTTTATGAGGGCCCGTTAAGTTTGTTATGCAGGGAAGAGATTACACAGGAAACAGTTCCTAGTACAACTTCAATTTATGGGAATTCATATGTACGCGAGCGGTTAGCCTACACTTTTTACTTTTTGGACAATAAAGGAAATATTACATTCTACAATGGCAAGAAGGCTGACTTGCTAAATATCATGAACAAAAAGCAAAAACATATGAAAGAATTCATCAAAAATAACAGGTTGAAGTCTGATGAAATTCGAGATTTAATTAGAATTACAGCATTTTATAACTCTATCTAAAACATCTACATGTCTAAGCCACTTATTCTAGTATCAAATGATGATGGTATTACCTCCAGGGGTATAAGAAAACTAGTTGAATTAATGACCCAAATAGGGGAGGTTCTGGTGGTAGCGCCAGATAGTCCGCAATCTGGTATGGGGCACGCAATTACCGTAGGAGATACCCTGAGATTAACTCCCAATGACATTTTTGACGACCTGGGTGTTCAGGCTTATGAATGTTCAGGGACACCTGCTGATTGTGTTAAACTGGCCAAACATCATGTGCTTAAGATCAGAAAACCAGACCTGGTGGTCAGCGGAATAAATCACGGGTCAAATACATCTATTAGTGTACTTTACTCAGGTACCATGAGTGCTGCCATAGAAGGGGCTATTGAGGGTACACCAGCTATAGGGTTTTCATTGTGCGACTATAATCCGGGAGCAGATCTGTCTCATGTCGATGAATATATATTGAAAATTGCCAATGAGGCAATAACAAAGGGTATCCCTAAAGGAGTGGCCCTCAACGTAAATATTCCTCCAATCCAAAATCAGCAGATTAAAGGCATCAAAGTGTGCCGACAGGCCAATGCATGGTGGGAAGAAGACTTTGAGCAAAGGGTAGACCCTTATGGCAGACAATACTTCTGGATGATTGGCAACCTCGTTAATCATGATAAGGGACAGGACAATGATGAGTGGGCAATTGCACAAAACTACGTTTCTGTCGTCCCATGTCAGTTTGACCTTACTGGTCATCACGCCATCAGTATATTGAACGAAGACTGGGATGTGTAAGTAGAAAATCTGGTATTTATTTACTTATTCCATCGATATTTGTGATCTTTAGGAATCTATTGAACGGAATGGTTAGAATCTGGGAATAATCTAATCACTCATTCTTTCGGAAAAATCGGGACGCTGTGGTATTTGGGGAATACCCGGTGTATAAAGCTACCTCTAAGGAAATTAGGACCAATAGCACAAATTATAATTTGTATTTATGAGTTGGTCTAGAAGTTTATGGACAATTTTCCTCGGTGTGTTATGTTTGGCCAGCAGTGGGTATTCACAAATTGGAACACCACATTTCAGATATTTCTCACCTCAGGATTACAAAGAAGGAAATCGTAATTGGGCCATCGCCTCAGATGCGAAGGGAGTTATCTATGTAGGTAATGACGAAGGAATCCTGCGGTTTGATGGCATCACATGGGAACTGATTCCTTTACCAGAAAATCAAATAGCTTACTGGCTGGAAAAAGGACATGACGGCAAAATTTATGTAGGTGCCAATGGAGAATTGGGCATGCTGGTGCCTGATGCTAATGGAAAGGTGTCCTACCAGTCATTTCTGGAGTATATACCGGATTCACACAAAGATTTTAATGTAGTATGGGAAATTGGAGCTGACCCAAATGGCATATTGTTTCGGTCCAAAAAGTACTCTTATTTTTATCCTTATGGATCCAAATCAATCATTCCCCTGGATCCGCCAGAAGGTGGGCGTGCTTTTGATGTGGCATTTGCTGCAAGAGATACGGTTTATTACCGGGTTTATGGCTTAGGTCTACATTATTATGCCAATAAAGCCTCCCATGCTTTACCCAATTCAGAATTTTTTGCAGAAAGAAAGGTCAATGGAATATATGCTTATGGCGATGATGAGCTGATGGTGGCCACCCGATTTGAGGGACTTTTTATTTATAACCGGGAAAAAGGTGTTAGACGATTCAATACCACATGTGATCAATACCTTATTGATTACAAGATTTATGATGGTCAGCTGCTTGAAAACGGAAACTATGCCATTTCAACCATGGGCAATGGAATAATCATTATTGACCCTTCCGGAAAAGAGGTGTTTAGGTTTGACTCATCCAACGGGTTAGGAAAACATCGGCCTTTGTTTGTGATTGAAATCAATGGTCAGCTGTGGGTTGGTATGAAGAATGGTATCAACGTGATTTCATATGCATCTCCTTACCGTTTTATCAAACAGGAATATGGCATTACCGGGCAAATAACAGATATTTTAAGGCACAATGGCTCACTTTATGTGACATGTAATGATGGATTCTATAAGTTGACAGATGCTCAGCACTTTGAACCAATTAATGAAGACCTGATTGTTGATTGCCTGGACCTGTTCGAGTATAAAGGGAAACTTTGGGTGACAAGTCTGGAAGGAATTCATGAATATGATGATCAAAGAAATTCACTTAAGAAGCTATACAGGATCAACTCAAGGGAACTTATTCAAACAGACCATCCTGAAATTATAGTTTCTGCAGGCTTTTATTTTGGAGCTTCAGTTCTTTTTATGGATGATTCGATGGTTCACTATACAATTGATGAAATTGACCGGGGGGTTACGCAGATTGTGAAAAAGGGTCCTTTAAATTATTTAATCAGGACAGAGGCTCATCAGTTGTATGATGTGATGATAGAACCCGAAACCAAGTCTGCCAGGGTGCTGAAAACCTACAAACTGCCAGAACACGGTTACCTTCTTCAAAATAATAATGAATTTTCAGTTGTTACAGGAACACAACTCTTTCAGTTAACTTCAGATTCCATCATTGGCACCAACGAAAGTGTGAATTTCTCCTTTGAAACGAATGAAGTGATGATGGTTACCCAAATGGATGAGTCGAGCTGCTACGTTTGTTATAAGGATGATTTAAGCAATTACTATTGTGATCTGGTGAAGAATAAAAGGGGGCAATTTGAACCTACCGGATCGTATTTCTATTCAGAATTTAAACCAGCTGTTATTTATCAGGATCAGGATCATTTGCTTCTTGGAGGTATTTCAGGAATAAAAGTGATCAATCAACACGACCAGGCTTCCAAGACTACCAGTGAAAAGGTGTTCATTAGAAAGGTAAAAGCCTCTGGTAAAGAAACTATTTATTCTCCTAATCAAAATCAAATTGCCGAAATGGGCCCCAGGCTCGATAATATTCAATTTGAGTTTTCGTCTTTCGGAGCACTGGCAGATAAGGCTTATTACCAATACAGACTCATGGGTCTTACCGATGAATGGTCAGAATGGGATGAGAGAAAATATGCTAGCTATAGTGGCTTGCATCCAGGGTATTATACCTTCCAGGTACGGGGAGTTTCATTGAACGGATCGCATACTGATATTGCTAACTTCAGTTTTGTGGTAACTACTCCCTGGTACATCTCATGGTATGCCTACCTGATCTATGCCTCATTGATTTTCTTAATTGCCTACGTTGTATATCAAAGAAGGATTCGATTCCTGAAATGGAAGCAACAACAATTACAGCAACTGATCAACGACCAGACTGTGGAGTTAAGTAAAGCCAATGAATTACTGGAGGAAAAAGCCCTGAAACTGCAGCAGTTGGATAACTTCAAAAGTAAATTCTTTGCCAATATTTCACATGACCTTCGTACACCTATTACATTGCTTTCCGGAAGGATTAAGCAAATTATTGAGGACGAAAACTCTTTCTATTCTTCCGCTACCGAAAAGTATGTGGCTAGTATGGAAAAAGTGTCGCAAAAGTTGGTTGCGATGGTAAATGATATCAGTGAGTTGGTGGCGATGGAGGAGGGCAACCTTAAGCTGGAAAAACATCCAGTGCCCATTGGTAACTATGTTTCGCTCGTAGCGGGGTTGTTTCAATCTGCTGCGGACATCAGAAATATCAATTTGCTGGTTGAGCAACAAGTGTCTGCCAACTGCCGTGTGCTCCTTGATCCTGAAAAGTTCGATAGGGTAATGTTCAATCTCATTTCTAATGCACTCAAGTTTACCCATACCAATGGCCAAATTGTAGTTGAGGTCATAGAAAAGGGAGGCAAAGTGCTCGTGAAGGTTTCTGATGATGGCATTGGGATTCCATCAGATCACTTAAGAAGTATTTTCGATCGAAACTTCCAGGCAGGCAATAATAGTAAGGCTAAAGAAGGCATGGGAATTGGCTTGAGTGTGGCCAAAGAAATCGTGGAGTTGCATGAAGGAGAAATCAATGTCGAGAGCATGCCCGATAAAGGAACAACTTTTACCATTACCCTTGAAAAATATGTGGAAGAAAACGGGACCACCACTAAACCACTCCAACCGAGTAGTTTTATAATCGATCGGGAAAAGCAATTCAGAGAGGAGCTGCATGACATTGATAAAGTGCCTTCCAACATCGCAATTGACCTGGGTGACAAGTCACTGAAGAAAGTGCTTCTGGTGGAGGATCACCCGGATGTCAGAGATTATATGGTAGAGTTGCTGGCGCCAACCTATGAAGTCATCACTGCTGGAAATGGCGCACAAGCACTCAGAAAAATGGCTAAGGTCGAAGTGGATCTGGTAATCACCGATTTGATGATGCCAGTGATGGATGGGTTTGAGCTGATTGATGGCTTGAAGGAAAACCCAAGGTTACAACATATTCCGGTGATGGTAGTAAGTGCAAGAAGCTCCAGAGATGACAAGTTTAAAGTGCTGGAAAAAGGAGTGACGGAAATCCTCAGTAAACCATTTGATAAAGACGAATTGATTTTGAGGATTAATCAGTTAATTAGCCACCAACCAGTAGAAAGTGAGATCAAGCAAGTTGTTAATAGTCATGAAAGCTATGAAAACATACAATTGCAAAAGCTAAACAGTGTCATTCTTGAAGAAATAGAAAATTCCAATATTACTGCAATCATGATTGCTGATCGATTAAACACAACAGAAAGAAGTCTTTATCGATTAGTGAAAAAAATTACCGGGAAGACACCTAATGAATATGTGAAGGACATTAAATTCAAATTTGCATACGATCTTATTCAGGCTGGTAAGGTGACCTCAGTGAAACAAGCTGCCAGCAAAATTGGGATGTCCAATAGCACTAATTTTAATAAGCAGTTCCAAAAGCGCTTTGGTAAAAGAGCTGAAGAGTTGCTATGATTACTGATTGCCTTAGTTAAAGTCCAGTTTATATTTGATGAATAGGTTGAAAGCAGGAACGAGATTATCCTCTGCTCTACCGTACCCGGGTATAGCATAAATGGCTATAGCATCCTCTTCTGGAGGCACCTGGTCAAAATCTACGTTGAACCGCAACCTGATATTTCCTCCTATATAAAGGTTATTAAGATACTTGATGATTCTTCCATCTCTATCTGGGTTGTAGATCCGGAATAGTTTTCCTTCTGTGATGATGATAGCTTCCCACCAGCTTGCCGATTTATTGACTCTCTCGAACCTTCTGCTGTAATCAGGGAATAATTCATTATTACTCTTAATTTCGACTTCACCTTGATCAGAAAAAGTTCCGGACCCGTACCTGAAGCCTAGCCCAATGTTATTCTTGGCATCAATTTTTCTCATATAGTCCAATCCTAAACGGAAATAGTTACCATCTACTTCGTAGTTACCGTTTTTGTAAGCCCCATTCGGTTTTAGATAACCCGTACCGTATTCACCTGATACCTGTAGGCGCTGGATCGTTTTTGTGGAATCCTTTTGCCACTGTAAGACGGACAGGTGGCCGGTAAACTCCATTTTTTTTTCAAATTCCGAGAATCCTACAATAAACTTCCCATAATCAAAAGAGGCACTGACTCCAGGAAATAGCTTCACTGGAACTTTAGGAAGCTTAGGAATGGAATCCTCAACCACTACTACGGAATCTGTTTGAGCCGTCACACAGAATCCTGAAATTACCAGGAACAAACTGAAAATATACTTCACCAATCTCTTTTCGTTTTAAAACTCAAAATAGGGGGAAATCTTTCATAAATCACAAAAAAATAGGCTTGAGCTTTCAAACCTATTTTTTCCTTAGCTGACTGCCTTTATTGATTCATAAATTGCTGGTAGCTGTCGAGGAGTCAGTATCATCTTACTGGCGCATAGTTTAATTATGATTTTGGCCTCAACGAGCAATCATTATTAAAAACAACACATCTGAAGAAATCCCTCATATGTGCTGCTATCATTCTCTAAATATACTAAAATTCAAACTGATATATGGGGCCATCCTGGATTATTAAGGTATCAAAACCCATTGTGGACTCATTGATGGTCAGGTCCGAAACGGATAGTCTGATTTTCCCCAGGGCGTCTACCGTTTCTATGGCATTAAATGTCACATCGAGGTTGTAACTGTTGCCGAGAATTAAAAACTCAAAACTTGCTGATTGTTGACCGGTCCCCAGGGGCAAAGGAATTTGATAAACGTTGGAAGTATCAGGAACCATGCTTTCTCCATTCTCCCGGTTTGTGATTTGAGTAATAATGACGATGGACTCCAGGCTATCCTTGTTAATGAATTTCGCATCAAACTTTGGGTTAAAGACCAAGGGACCGCAATCATCGCACTCGCACGCGGCTAAAGTGATCAACGCGATTAGACCAACAATGAAACTCCAATTTCTCATGCGCTGCAAATATATAATTTCCTTTGATGGGGGCGCTAAGTTTGATCGTAAATATCAATACGGATCAACGTCAAAAACGACTCTTACAGATTTAAATTGTTTCATTCCTTCAAGTAACATCAGTTTTTCCAGTAGCAGTTTTTTTACAGCAGCGAGGTTAATCTTGTCTCTCTCCAACCGGACCAATAGTTCAGTAAGATACTGGTTCCTTATTTTACCAATGATAGGTTCCGTAGGACCCTGTATTCGTTGAGGGCCTAATTCATTTTTGATCAATTGATAGTAGGTTTGGGCGCCATCCCAACTGATTGCCTTTTCCCGGTCTTTGAAGGTGATCAGGATCAATCGGAAAAATGGTGGATAGTGATACTTTTCCCTTTCGAGTATTTCAGCCTGATAGAAACCTTCAAAGTCATAAGCCGCTACTTTTCTTATAACATACTGATCGGTATTATTTGTTTGTAATATTACTTTTCCAGGTTTGTCCCTTCTTCCAGCTCTTCCGCTTACCTGGGTGATGAGTTGGAAAGCTCTTTCATGAGACCGGAAGTTGGGGAAGTGAATGATACCGTCAGCATCCAGTATACCAACCTTGGTGACGCCATCAAAATCAAGACCTTTGGTGATCATCTGCGTACCTACCAGGACATCAATATTTCCGTGTTCAAAGTCTTCAATTATTTGCTGGTAACTGTATTTTCTTCGGGTAGTATCCAGGTCCATACGTTGGACCCTGGCTTCTGGTAGCATGGTATTCAGTTCTTCTTCAATTTTCTCAGTCCCAATCCCAACAGTCCTGATGCGGTTTGAATTGCAGGACTCACAATGCGTAGGAGAAGGTTCTTTGTATCCACAGTAGTGGCATCTCAAATTGTTTTGATACATGTGGTATGTGAGGCTCACAGCACAATTAGGACACTTAGGTATGTGAGCACAATCATCACAACTTAGAAATGGCGCATAGCCTCTTCGATTTTGAAAGATGATTGTTTGTTCATTGTTTTCCAGGTTCTCTTTTAATCCTTCTAGAAGTACTGATGAAAAGTCCCCCTTGATCAGCTTCCTTTTCCGCTGGTCTTTCATATCGATTGGGAAGATTTGAGGTAGTTGTACATTACCATACCTGGTATTTAGTCTGACCAACCCGTACCGATTATTGAGTGCGTTATAATAGCTCTCCATACTTGGAGTAGCTGTTCCCAATAGTACCTTCGCATGATGTATTTGTGCCAATACGATCGATGAGTCTCTGGCATTAAACCTTGGGTTTCGGTCAAACTGTTTGAAGGTAGTTTCATGCTCTTCATCCACAATGATGAGTGAAAGGTTATCAAATGGAAGAAATACTGCACTTCTCACACCTATCACAAAACTGTATCTTTGAGAAATGATGCCATTATATACTTCAACCCGCTCACTATCAGAATATTTGGAATGAAAAACCCCGAGGTTGTCACCGAAGTGCTTTTTCAACCTTTTAATGATCTGGGTGGTAAGAGCAATCTCCGGAACCAGGTACAACACCTGGCCTCCCTGTTCCAATATCTGTTCGATGAGCTTGATGTATACCTCCGTTTTTCCACTCCCTGTAATGCCATGAAACAATACAGTATCGTGTGTTTCGAACTGTCCAACTATTTCATTAAACGCCCGCTGCTGGTCGGTAGATAATTCGAATTGGTGTGCTTTATGGTCACCCGAAAAATCGATCCTTGGAATGACCACCTGAAATTCTTCAAGGATGCCATTTTTCACCATGGTTTTCAGCGAAGACTCGGATATTCCGGTTTGAATCAGATCGCTTTTTTTGATCCCTTTTGGATTAAGTTCCTGTAGTTCGAGAACTGGTATGGCTTGTAGGTACTTCAATAGCACATCAACCTGTTTAGGCTTTTTATCAAGCAACTGAAATAGCTCTTCCAGGGCATCTTCTCCATGGGTAAATGAATCTACGAGACGTATTCTTTTTTCATATTTAGGCTTGAACTTCTCTTTAAGCTCTTCAAACAACAGAATGATTCCTTTCTGCATCATTTGTTTGATGACGGGGGAGATATTTTTGATGCCCAGCAGTTCTTCTATTCTTTCATAGCTCAGTTGTTGCTGTGATATCAATTGGTTGATGATCATCTCTTCTCTTTCCGTGATGTCATCATCCAAAGCGTTTATGTCAAAAGAGGGGTTTAATTGTATATGGGATTCACTTGATAGCTTAAGTCCGGATGGGATGGCAGCATTCATTACATCACCCAACGAACTCATATAGTAGGAAGATACCCAATTAAAGAATTTCAGCTGTTGTTCGTTGATGATGGGTTCACTGTCCAGACTGTCAAGAATCGACTTTGCCTCATATTTCTCCGGTGGATTATTATGAATTTTATAAATTATACCGGTTAGTATTTTTTTTCTTCCAAACTGTACAACTACCCTGGAACCCACATTAATTTGCTCATGAAGATCAAATGGGATTCTGTAGGTAAATGTCCCATGAATGGGTAGAGGAAGGATAATTTCTGCGAAACAGGTCTTTTTTTCCTCGTGATCAGTTTGCTGTAAAATCAGTTGACTCAAATTCTGCTGTTGATTTGTTCAAGCGCTGAATTTACATCAATTACCGGCATTTTGCATGTTTTGTTGAAGCAAACGTAAAATGTTGTTTGATCCTGGCTGGCAGTTTTATTGGCGGTTAATGGAAGGCTTTTATGTGGGCCAAGGATAACAGCATTTGGGATGAATTTTCGGTAAAGCGCTTTGAGTTCTGAGCTATCAGGATTGGGAGGACTGACTACAATTTCTGCGGTAGGCAAGCAGATGTCAATGAGGCTGCATGCCCAATATGAAAGATATTCTGGTTCTTTTTTAATTAGTGTTGCCATTGATGCCAATAGTTCCTGCGAGATAGTAAGATACTGTTCATTTTCAAAAGCCAGTCCAAGTTTATACATAACATTGGCCATTCCAGCATTGGATGAAGGGATCACATTATCAAATAGTTCCTTTTTCCTTACAATGAGTCTTTCACCAATTGCGCTTGTGTAATGGAAGAATTTCTCTTCATGGTCGTAAAAGTGTTCAATGACATGATCTGCAAAATTTTTAGCTTCTTCCAGGTATTTAATATTGAACGTGACTTCATACAGGCCATGTAACGCATCCATGACCCACACATAGTCTTCTAAATAACCATATAATCTGGCTTTGCCTTCTTTGTAAGACCTGTACAAGCCATTCCCATCTTTCAGTTTATCAAGAATGAACCCGGCATTCTTGATAGCCATTTCCAGGTAAGCAGGGTCCCCAATAGCGGTGTAGGCATCAACCAACCCTCTTAACATCAATCCATTCCAGGAAGTGAGTATTTTGTCATCCAATCCGGGCCTTACCCTATCGGACCTGTATTGCAGTGCTTTGTTGTTAAATGATTCAATGATATCGGATAGTTGTTCTTCTGATAGGTTAAATTGTCTGGCAATATGATGATCTGGTTGTAACCTCCTCAGTACATTTTTACCATCCTCCCAATTGCCTGTCTTTGTTACATTGTAATAAGTCGCGACAATTTTAAAATCATCTCCTGCAAGGTTTTTTATTTCGTCTTCAGTGAATACATAGAACTTGCCCTCTTCACCTTCACTATCTGCATCCAGTGCGGAGTAGAAACCACCTTCAGCAGTCATCATCTCATCTTTAACCCATTGAATGGTTTGGGCGATAGTTTTCTTAAATAATGGTTCCGGACTTAGTTTGTACGTTTCGGCGTATAGGCTTAGTAACTGTCCATTGTCATACAACATCTTTTCAAAATGGGGTACGTGCCACTCAGCATCTACGGAATACCTGGCAAACCCACCACCAATTTGGTCATAAATGCCGCCAGAGGCTATTTTCCTCAATGTGAACAGGTTATGGTCCAGGGCTATTTTATTCCCGCTGAAATGATAGTATCGGTTTAAAAACCTCCATATAGAAGGCATTGGAAATTTTGGCGCCTTGCTAATACCACCCCATTCATGATCAAACCGGGTAGATAAAATATTAAAAATTTCGTCCAGGTCTTTTAGCGTGATGTTCAGATCAGTTTGAGTAATGCCATATTTGGCCAGGTCACTTTCTGCCAGGTGTTGTGTGAATTTCTCAGCTGACTCTTCCAGTTTATCACGATTTTTTTGAAAGGCATCTGCCACACTACCTAGTAATTGCAGCCAGCCATTAGGAGGGAAGTAGGTACCTCCATAGAAGGGCTTCTGTTCAGGAGTCAAAAAAACATTCAGGGGCCACCCACCTTGTAGTCCCATCGCCTGTACAGCATCTATATAGACCTGATCTACATCAGGCCGTTCTTCCCGATCCACCTTGATGCAAATGAAGTTTTCATTCATCACCCTCGCAATCTGATCATTTTCAAAAGACTGATGCTCCATCACATGACACCAGTGACAGGCGGAGTAGCCAATGGAGACAATGATTGGTTTATCTTCTTTTTTAGCTCTGTTAAGCGCTTCTTCACCCCATGGATACCAATCCACAGGATTGTAGGCGTGCTGAAGCAAGTAGGGGCTGGTACTATCAATTAAGCGATTGGATTTTTTCATATCAATTGGCTCCTGACCGTTTCTATCTCAGCTACAACATTCACACGATCAGAAAGGTTTTCCAATTTTTCAAGCAGGTTTTTTAAGAATAGCTGATGCTTTTTTGATTTGGGATGGAACGGCTTGTGATTGAGACCTGCCAGAATATTATTCCATTCTTTAACAAACTGAGCAACCTCATCAGAAAAGTAGCACTTCTGGAATTTTTCCCAGATATAATTTTCAGCAAAAGTTGTTGGGTGAATCAGGTCATCTTTATAGAACCTGTAATCACGTAAGTCATCCATCATAATTTCATAGCTCGGGAAGTAGTTCACTTTGTCGAGCTCGTCACAAACTTCATGAACTGCATTGATCAGAATGGCTTTACTTCTATTGTTTACCGGAATGGTGTCACTGAGGTGACGAACCGGACTGACTGTAAGTACCACATGGATATTGGGGTTAAAATCTTGCAATTTACTTAGGCACCTGTTCAGGTGGCTTTTGGTCTCTTCCATAGAGAGGAGCCTTTTTGTGAAGTTTTTCTGCGGTAATTTGTGGCAGTTGGATACGGTATTGCCATTCAATTCATAGACAACTGCAGTACCCAATGTGATTAAAACCCACTGTGCTTTGCTGAGAAAACCCTCAGCCTCACGGGTCTTATGGTTTAATATAGTTTGCAACTCATCCTTAGAGGTTGCGCAGATTTGGGAGTGGTAATTATGATGAAACCATAGATCATCTCTTTCCAGGTAATACTCATCAGGTGGATTAAGGCCGGAAATACTTTGTTCAATCAGTTTGCCAATCGAATGTGGATTATAGGTAATGCCAAAGGGATTGTTAAGTGTGTTGAACTTGAAGTCTTCTAATTTTCTTCCTATGGTGGTACTGAAACAGGAACCGATGGTAAAAATTGAATCGGCCAGATCAATTTTATATTCAGAATCCGTAATTGTGATTTCAGTTCTAAACATACCTGTATAAATAAAAAACGCCCAGGAATAATCCAAGGCGTTTTTAAATAGTTCGTTGTATATTGATTACTCAGCTACAACATTCAAAGTGATTTCATGATGAACTTCTTTGTGAAGGTCTAAAGTCACAGTGTGCTCACCTAATTCTTTAATGTTGCTTTTGAAAGTAACATTTTTTCTATCTACATCAAATCCTTTAGCAGCAAGTGCATCAGCAACCTGAAGTGCAGTAATAGCACCAAAGATTTTTCCACTCTCACCAGCTTTGGTTTTGATTTCCAATACAGCATCGCCGATTTTTTGAGCCAACGCTTCAGCATCTTTCTTAAGCTTCTCAGCTTTATGAGCTGCCTGACGAACGTTTTCCTCAATCATCTTCTTATTCGACTTGTTTGCAAGAATAGCAAGTCCCTGAGGGATAAGGTAATTTCTTCCATATCCAGGCTTTACACTTACAATGTCATTCTTATAACCAAGTCCTTTGATATCTTCTCTTAATATAATTTCCATCTCTACTTGATTATTTTAATGAATCAGTCACATAAGGAAGTAAAGCAAGGTGTCTTGCTCTTTTTACTGCCTGAGAAACTTTCTTCTGATATTTCTGACTTGTACCAGTAATTCTTCTTGGAAGGATTTTACCTTGCTCATTTACAAATTTCAAAAGGAAATTGGCATCCTTGTAATCTATATACTTGATACCATTCTTCTTGAATCTACAGTACTTTTTCTTTTGTTGTTCCCTGTTAACAGGTTCGTTCATTAGTGTCATGCTGCAGCCTCCTTTTCTTTTTTGTTAAACGCACCACTTTTTCTCTTTTCGTTGTAAGCCAACGCATGTTTGTCCAATACAGTTGTAAGGAACCTCATTACTTTCTCATCCCTCTTAAATTCTGTCTCCAACGCAGCAATTACATTTGGCTCAGCCGAAAATTCAAATAGTTGGTAAAAACCTGTGGTCTTGTGTTGGATAGTATAGGCCAACTTTCTCAAACCCCAATTCTCCTCGTTGGTGATAGTAGCACCATTGTCGAGTAGAATCTTTTTGAACTTTTCGACAGCATCCTTCATCTGAGTATCAGACAAAACGGGAGTTAAAATGAATACCGTCTCGTAGTTTCTAGTCATCTTAAATGATTTATTTTATAAAATTGAGGTGCAAAGGTACCATTTATTGTGCAAAACACAAATGAATGGAATATCTAAAATACAGGGTCCTATTTCACCGTAAAAGAACCTCTGCCCATCAGGTAGTCGTCGGTATAAATTTCTACTTTGTAAACACCTTTTGTATACTCACTGCCCTTGTCGTAAGTAAAAAGAACCTGCTTCCTCGTTCGATCATACAATACCTCCTGCTTTGCGGTATAAAACATCTCTCTTCCCTCGAAAATGAAAGTGCCGGAACCGGTAGCCACATCAAACAATACATTTCCATCAGTTCCTATGATCTTTAGAAGAATCTCTTTCCCTTCAATGGGGGCTACTTTATTTTCTGATATATAAAATTGTATCCGAAGCTTATCAATATTTCTGCTGCGAAACTCATTCACATACTCTTTACCACGTTTATTTATGGCAACCACCTGCATTCCCTCAGTCTTTAACTGAGAAGCTGAGGCTACCTTCTCCTGCAACTCAGTTTTCTCCGTATTGAGTGATGATATGGTTTTTGTCAACTGATTTTTTTCAGTTTTCAGGTTAGTGTTTTCAGCAAGGAGTTCTTCATTAAGTACTTTTAACCGGGCGATTTCTTCATCCTGCTTAAGAAGTAGTTGCTTGTAACCGCCAACCCTGTCACTCAATGCTTTGATCTGTCTCGATTGAGATGCTTGTGTTTTTCTAAGTTGAGCCTTCTCAGCCTCCAGTTGGTCCCTGATAGCAATCAGTGTATCCACCTGGCCACCAAGCTGCGAAATGGTAAGGATTTTATCGTTCAATTGGGTGCTGATGGAATCCAATTGGTAGTAAGTCTGATCCAATTCTTCCTTTTGTTTTGCCAATTCCTCTTCCTGAGATGAGCTTCTGACAAAGTAAAAGGCAGCAACTATTGCGAGGATAAGTGCTACAAAGATCAATAAGGTAGTTATTGGCTTCTTACCTCTGGCTTCATCATTGAATGAAACTGGTGCTACGTCTTCAGTTGATGAAGTGGTTGGCTTTTGTGGATTTTCAGAATTTTTTTCCATTTCGGATACTTACCGTTTAATTTTCGTGTGCAAAAATAAGTTATAGTTCGAGGTTATCAAGGAATTAGCGCATGATGTTAGATGAAAGCTATTGGTCAGAGCGATATCAGTCTGGTCAGATTGGGTGGGATGTTGGTGCAATAACGACACCACTCAAGGAATATTTTGATCAGTTACAAGACAAATCTCTGAGTATTCTGATACCAGGTGCCGGTAATGCTTATGAAGCAGAATACCTACATCAGAATGGATTTGATCAGGTTTTTGTATGTGATGTGTCAAGAGAACCATTAGAAAAATTCATAAGGCGCAACCCGGGATTTAATGGGAGCCACTTGCTTTATCAGAATTTTTTTGATCTGAAGGATTCGTATGACCTTATTGTTGAACAAACTTTTTTTTGTGCCATTGATCGGCGATTGAGATCTCATTATGCCCAAAAAGCCCATGAACTTTTGAAACCTTCCGGCAAACTGGTGGGATTACTATGGAAATTTGATGAATTTCAGGAAGGACCGCCTTTTGGTGGAAGCCAATCGGAGTATTTAAAAATATTTGAGCCGTACTTTGAAATAGCCATCATGGAAGAATGCTATAATTCAATTAGACCGAGGAGTGGGAGGGAACTTTTTATCAAATTGATAAAGCAGGGCGACTGAAAATACTAAAAGTTGATGATGTAGTGGTTTTTTGTCATACCTTTTTCAAAGAATATTATTCCTGCATCAAACAGGTCTACACTCATGGTAACCAACTCATTTGTAATCAATTCTTTCCAGGCATTATTCATCCCCCTGGACCAATGGATATCGTCAATCACTACGATACTTCCAGGATGGAGCAGGGGCTTTAACTGATTGAAATAGTCCAAGGTTGCCTCATAAGTATGGTTTGCATCCATGTATACCAGATCTAATTGTGAGATTTTTGAAAGAGCGGTATTGAGTGTCTTGTCTATATTACCTATGACCAAATCAACATGATCATAACCCAGCTGCTTGAAATTTTTGTTTGCCATATGAGCAATAACAGGACTCCCTTCCATTGTAACAATCTGAGCATCTTTTTTTTGCGCAAAATACATTGTGTTGAAACCAAATGAAGTTCCCAGTTCCAGTATAAATCGTGCATCCATATATTGCGCGACTCTGAATAAAAAAGAACTGAATTTCAAACTACTACTGCTAGTTTTGGTGATGTATTGTATGGATCGCTTGAATTGATTATTAATAGAGGACCCGGCCCCCAGATCAAGAACTTCAATATGATGGCGATTATTTAGATAAGTATTGCGTAGCTTTTCCACTTCTCTCACAGGAGTGGCTGGGGCTTTGATAACATTAGTGTAAAAATCATAAATTCCAGGAGGTTGCAAGGAATGTTCATCTACCTGAAGCAGCCAATAGCGAAACCATTGAAATAATTGGAAGAACTGTTGATTCAAGAATTAGTGGTTATTGCCTTAATTCAATTTGAATGGAACCACCATGGTGAACTCAGGGATGGCCACATCGAATTGCTTGCCGTCGATTACTCTTTCCATAAGATATCGGCCTTTCATTTTACCCATACCGGATTTTAGATTACATCCAGAGACATATTGATGATTTTGCCCAGGCTCAAGGATCGGTTGTTTTCCTACCACGCCTTCTCCATCTACCTCCCGATTTGAATGTGTTACATCAAAAATATCCCAATGTCTTCTGAGTAATTGGATGGTGTTTTCTGACTGATTTTCGATTGTGATTCTATAGGTGAAAACAAAATGCATTTGAGCCGGACTGGAGTACTCCTGCTGGTATTCTGTTTCAACGCTGATTTTTATTCCATTGGTGGTTGCTGTGGTCATTACAGATACAACGAATTTTTCTAGAATCAATAATACCTAAGTTATAATAAAATCTTACTAATTTCCCAATTTATTTGAAAAAAATCTTGAAAAGCATGGATGTGAAGATTGAAGACTCCTGGCGCCAGGTATTGGAGGAGGAATTTCAAAAAGACTATTTTGTTTCGCTAGTGGAGTTTGTAAAGTCTGAGTATCAAAAGCACAAAGTATATCCACCAGGTAAGCAAATATTCAATGCTTTTGATCACTGTCCATTCGATCAGGTGAAAGTTGTGATCATTGGACAGGATCCATATCACGGACCTGGACAGGCCAATGGTTTATGCTTTTCTGTCAATGAAGATGTGAAAATGCCACCTTCACTGGTGAATATTTTCAAAGAAATCAAGGGCGATCTCGGTACCGACCTGCCACCACATGGAAGCCTCGAGCGCTGGGCTGATCAGGGTGTGCTTCTGCTTAATGCTACCCTTACAGTACGGGCGTCTACTCCGGGTTCTCACCAGGGAAAGGGCTGGGAACAATTTACAGATGCCGTGATCCAAAAGGTTAGTGAACAAAAAGAGCATGTAGTCTTTTTGCTTTGGGGAGCATATGCCCAGAAAAAAGGAGTAGTGATTGATCGAAGTAAACACCTGGTACTGGAGTCCGCCCATCCGTCACCATTTGCTGCACACCGCGGATTTTTTGGTAACAGGCATTTCAGTAAGACCAATGAATACCTTGGCCGTCATGGACTAAAGGTCATTCAGTGGTAGTTTTCATGCTTTAATCAATCCCATTGAAGATTCTTCCCCACCTGATTTTGTTGAGGAAACTCTCATTTTGATCTATTGATAACCAGATGAAGGCAGCTTCACCAACTACATATTCTTCAGGGACGAATCCCCAATATCTGGAATCTTCAGAATTGTGCCGGTTGTCTCCCATCATAAAGAAGTAGTCCTGGTGAAAGGTGTATTCTTTTACTTCTTTACCATCAATAAACATTTTGGAATTTTCAAACTTAACATTCTCCAATCCCTCGTAATCCTCTATGGTTGATTGATAGGTCTTGATTGTTTCTTCGTTGATTGGAATGGTTATGCCTCTTCCTGGTACCATCAACGGACCGTAATGATCGGCATTCCAATTGTTTTCATCATGAACAGGAAATAGTGGTCTTCCTTCTCTTTCTCCAGGAGCTCTCTTAGCCATTTCAATCACTTTGACGAAATCGTAGGCCTTCAATTCTGCAGCTGCCTCCGGAGTGGCCATTATGGAATACTGCACCAGGCCATCGCCAGAACCAATTACCCCGTATTCAGAGATATTTAATTTCTTGAAGTTCCTCTCTCTAATCGTCTGGGTCGCAACCAGGAGATATCTGAATTGCATCAGTTCGGGATTTTCTCCTTTCTGCCCATTAATATATAGTTGGGTGTCACGGATTTCTAAGGTGTCACCGGGAACAGCCACACATCGCTTGATGTAGTGCGTTTTAAGGTCGAGGGGGTGATAATCACCATCAGATCTGACATTATAGCGGTCATTAACCGGATAATTAAAAACCACCACATCATTTCTTTCAACAAACCCAAAGCCAGGGAATCTATATTGGGGAAGCTGAATAGCAGTGCTGTATGAATTCAGTTCGGTTCCCCAGACTTTTTGATGCGTCAAAGGTACTTGTAATGGTGTTTTTGGCGTCCTTGGGCCGTAGTTGATCTTACTCACAAAGAGGAAGTCACCTACCAGCAATGATCCTTCCATGGATGGTGTAGGGATGGTAAAAGCTTCCATAAATGCCCAACGAATTAAGGTTGCAGCAAATACAGCAAAGGCAATGGCCTCTGTCCATTCTCGCCCGCTGCTCTTTTTCAATTCCGGAAGTTCGTCCAGCGTGCCAATATATTTGACATCTTTCTGTGAACCTATGTAGGGCAAAAAGGCAAATGAAAATACAAGTCCAAGTGTATAGTCCGAAAGTTTTGATTTACCGAAGCATCTTAAAAAGTCTACATATATACCAACGGCTATGATAATGCCAATTACAGGAATAAATAATAAGGCAAACCACCATAAGGGACGGCCTGTAAGTTTTACCATTGCAAACATTCTCAACAAAGGAATAAAAGCATGCCAGGCAGGAATCTCAGTCTTTTTGAAAAGCATATATAATCCCACCGACTGAGCAATATAGAACGGCAGTATGATTATGAAAACGTACAGAAAATAAGTCTCGTCCATTACTTATGATTTTTGCGCAATTTAAGATTTTATTTGATTTTATCTAGTTGTAGAAAGTCCTGCATAGTCAATATACCCTGATGATCTTTCACCCACTCAGCGACAATTACAGCTCCCAATGCAAAACTATCCCTGGTATGAGCAGTATGTTTGATCTCAATGTCATCCATCTCAGACTTATAAATCACGGTGTGCGTACCAGGCACCTCACCTTCGCGATAGCTAATGATCTCTAATTCTTCCTCACTCGATTTGGGTTGATTTACCCATCGCGATTTTTGATCAAAATTTTCAATTATCCCTTCGGCAAGCGTTATGGCGGTTCCACTAGGGGAGTCCAGTTTATGGGTATGGTGTATCTCCTCCATAACAGGTTGATATTGTTTGTGAGGATTCATCAATCTGGCCAACCTTTTATTGAGTTCAAAAAACAGGTTCACGCCTAAGCTGTAATTGGATGCATAGAGAAAAGTTCCGTTCTGTTCTTTGCATAGAGTAACCAGTTCCTCCAATTGATCCAGCCACCCTGTAGTTCCAGAGATCACTTTAATCCCTTTTTCCATGCATATTTTAAGGTTGTTAAAGGCAGATTCAGGTCGGGTAAACTCAATGGCAACATCAATTTCATTTGCATCTACATCAGCAAGTTGATTAATGTTTTCAACGTCTATTTTGCCAACAATCTCATGACCTCTTTCAGTCGCTAACCGCTCTATGGCCTTACCCATTTTGCCATATCCAATCAAAAGAATTTTCATAAAAGTTTTTTAAAATTTAAGGGACAATGATAGTCCTACATTATTTGATCCAACGGGCATCTGTTGCATAGAAGGGCGTAAACTTAGTTTAAGTTCATCGTTAATTGCAAATTCTTCTAAATGTGCCGAGATATGAGCATCAGCAATATTAAGCAGATAAGCGGCGGCAGCCACAATTATCAGGAAATCCCTGTCGCGCCTAAACCGCTCAGTCCGAGATTCGAGGGTTCCTCGGGAAAGGTTTTCGAACCGGTTAATTGTCCTGGGGTTTTCGTCGGTCTCTGCAATGAGTGAGTTTCTAAGACTTTGGTAATAGCTGTGGTTATAATTGATGTAAAAACCGATTGTGAATCCAGCACCAACGATAATTGGTAGTTTCCAGTATTGCTTGTTGTAGACTTGTCCCAGACCAGGAAGGATTGCAGACAAAAGTGCGGCTTTATCCGGATCTAAGGTTGATTTTTCTTCAAACAATTCTATATCATCACCATACTTTGACGGGTACAAAGTGTCCAGTGCGTTGGTCTGAGCAGAGACCGATGCTGAAACTGCAATGAACCCTAAAATCAAAAAAAAATGTACTGACTTCATTATAACTCTAGAATTTCAAGAATCCTGTTGAGGTCGTCTGTAGATACAAATGGTATCTTGATTTCACCTTTGTTATTAACGTCAGAATTGATTTTTATTTTGGTGCCAAAATGGGAAGATAGCTTGTCTTGTAATTTTACAATTTCATAAGACGGCTCAGCTTTTGGTTTGGAAGGTGCAGCAGGTTTAACCTTTTGTCTTACCAGTTCCTCCACTTTCCGTACAGAGAGATCGTTTTCGATGATCTGTTTAGCAATATCCAGTTGCAGGTCTACATTGTCAATGTTGATAATGGCTCTGGCATGCCCCATGGATAGCTTTCCGTCTCTCAAAGCAATTTGAATATCGGGGGGAAGCTTCAGGAGTCTAAGGTAGTTATTGACGGTAGTTCGCTTTTTACCAACCCGGTCACCAAGTTCTTCTTGTTTCAGGTCGCATTCAGCGAGGAGGCGTTGGTAACTAAGGGCAATTTCAATGGCATTGAGATTTTCCCTTTGAATATTTTCGATCAAAGCCATTTCCAGCATCTGCTGGTCATCGGCTTTCCTGATATATGCAGGGATTTTTTCCAGCTGTGCCAGTTTAGAAGCCTGTAATCTTCTTTCACCGGAAATAAGCTGATAACTATTTTCGCTTAGTTGTCTAACGGTTATGGGTTGAATGATGCCCTGTACCTTAATGGACTCAGACAATTCTTCCAAAGCCTCCTGATTGAAGTCGGTTCTTGGTTGAAACGGATTGACTTCTATCTGATCGATTGGAATCTCGTTAATGCCTCCTTTGGGAGCGGCACCTACACCACTTATTGCTTCTGGCTTGGTAGTTCCCTGCTCATCCAGCAAGGCTCCCAATCCTCTTCCTAATCCACTTCTCTTCTTCGCCATAATTTATAAATGCTAAGCTTTTACCTCGTTCCTTTCCAATATTTCTTTGGCAAGGTTAAGATAACTAATTGCTCCTTTGCTATCTGCATCATGTGCAATCGCAGGCAATCCAAAACTAGGAGATTCACTCAACTTGATATTTCTTGGGATCAAGGTTTTGAAAACCATCGACTTGAAGTGAGTGTTGATTTCTTCCACTACCTGGTTGGAAAGGTTCAACCTAAGGTCATACATGGTCAGTAGGATTCCTTCAATTTCCAGGTCAGGGTTAAGGCGCCCCTGAATGATTTTAATGGTATTTAATAGTTTACCCAGCCCTTCCAAAGCGAAGTACTCGCACTGTACAGGAATGATGACAGAATGTGATGCGGTAAGGGCGTTGATTGTGATCAAACCAAGTGATGGTGAGCAGTCGATGATAATGTAGTCATATTGGTCAGCCACCTTTGCAAGTACCTGCTTCATCTTTTCTTCCCTGTTTTCGATGCTTACCATCTCCACTTCGGCACCTACCAGGTCGATGTGGGAAGGAATAATATCCAGGTACTCCAACTCTGAATGAACAATACAGTCCTCTACGGGTACACCGTCTACCATGCACTCGTAAATACTGTTTTCAACTTCCTTGGGGTTCAAACCGAGCCCGGAAGTAGCATTTGCCTGGGGATCAGCATCAACAACCAGAGTTTTCATTTCTAAAGCTGCCAATGAAGCACCAAGATTTATTGAAGATGTTGTTTTTCCTACACCACCTTTTTGATTCGCAATTGAAATTATTTTGCCCATACTGATCTAACCAATATTGTTATTCAAAAGTAACTCACTTCTTTTTAAGAACGACAAATATATGCTTTTAAAAATAGAATTTACAGAGAAGATTCCAGATGAGTCTGAATGTGTATAAGTTGTGGAGAAAATGAACTTATTCACATTTTAAACTACCATTGAAATATTGTTGGGGTAAGCTACTCTAAAATGATATCACCTGGGCCAGGTGTTTGGTAATTCGATTGAAAGTCCTCAAATTCCTTTTGCCAGGAGACAGAGTTTATTTTGAATGTGGGTTGAATATCTCTCTGTTCTGTGAGCAAAACAAACTGGATAGGGACATTTCTGGCTATACCACCTACTGTTTCTAATGTTCCGGTCGAGGTATTGGCAATGATATTTTTTTTTAGATATTTTCTATTATAGTTGTAACATAAACTTTTGGCTAATTTAGTTTGTAGTTGAGTAGAATTTGAATTCTTGTGATAATTGTTTTCATATGCAATATCATAATGTCTGGCACCATGTTGTTTGATAGCAAACGGCAGGTGATTATTTTGGTATAAAATATTTCTCTCCTGGCACATTTTTTTGCACGACCATATTTCACAATAAGAAGAGTCATAATTTATAAAATTGTCCTTTATAATAAGTTTTTGATTTTCTTCTTTTGCATTTATTGCTCCCCCTGAAAATACATCAAGATATATCCCACCATTACCTCCACCTGGTGCTTCATTACAGTTTTCTGCATAGTTACTGCGATACAAGTTTTCAATTAAATTACCGGAGATATGAGATCCCGCTTGAATTCCCTGGGTGTAGATACCTCCGCCATCGGTATGACGCAACATAACTTCATGAATATAATTATTCTTTACGGTGTTGTTTTTATTGGGATTATCTGGATTGCAAAACCCTATACCAAGTCTAATTCCATTATAAGGCATTTGGGTTATCTCATTCATAGCGATCAGAATGTCTTCACTGTATGTTACATTAATGGCAGATGAGGATGTATAAGTATTTCCACATCTTAAGAAATAGTTACTTGTGATTCGTGTGTTTTTATCAATTTCAAAATTTTGGTAGTTTTCTATTTTATCGAATACTGAAATTCCGGTGGCAGCAATGTCGTAAAATAAATTTCCGTGAATTATAGTTCCCTCGTTTCCATTGGCCAGATTTAAGGCTCCTTTTCCCATCCTTCTGAAAACATTATTTGTAAACTTTACATTTTTACTGGAAATGATGTTTACTGATGATGGAATTACTGTCCCTTTGTTAGAAATCTTAGTTTTGAAAAAACCTCCTCCCCAGGTCGAGATGAATCCATTATTAGAAGGAGAGATCCATTTGGTATATTGGAATACAATCCCCTGAAAAGTGAGATTTTGAACATTGGCTACATGCAATATGGTGTTTAGAGCAGGTATGACAATGTTTACCGGCTCATCACCATCGGGCTTAAAATATAAATATTCACCTGATATACACCATTCATTTGCTAAATCAATAAACTGCAGGCTGTTTTGGAAATAAAAAGTTGATTGAGTATCTCGTTGGACATTAGTTTCCAAATTTAAAAATAACTCAGCTGCAGGTGAATCATAAATAATCAAATAAGCCTGTTCCAAGGTGTCCAGCTTTTTTACTGGTAGTATATGACTTTGCCATTTATGTTGCACGAAAACTTCTTTCGCAGTTTTCACAAATGCGTAATTCAAATCCCTGGAAAACTTCAAATATCTCAAGTCATTTGGCTTATGATATCCAAGTGCCTGAAACCTTTCCCCCTTGTTTGGATACCTTGCAATTCTACACTCAGCAGATTTACCGGAATTATTATGTATCCAAACGTGTCTAAAACTGTGGGAGGAAACCTTGGTTCTCCAAATATTTCGGGCAGCATCAAATAGTTCCCATTGGTTATTGGGGATTAATTTCCCTCCATTGAAAAAAACCTTTCTTTCATGTCCATCCATTGCTCTCCATACCACAGAACCCGATGCTGAATTATCGTGCTCATTGAATAGTAAGGTCTCAGAAATCCAATAGTCACCCTTCATTAGGATTACCTCAATATCACCATCGAAACCCATTTTGATAGAATCCCGGACCAATTGTTTGGCATCCAGAATGGAACATGGCTTGTCTTGTGAACAATTTGTGCCAGTCCCATGAGGTGAAACATATAATTGAAATTGCGCCAAGCATTTCAATGATGAGAAAAATGCAAAACAAATGAAGAAAATTGTTTTAAGATTGTTTTGCATTGGTTCACGATTCTAAACTCACGACAGGCATTAACAACATTTTCATATGTATGTGATTTTGATTTTTAATGGTCACTGGTGCCTGCGTGCCGGATTGCTGCCACTTCGGCACGCAGGCATGGAATGTTTTGGGACGTTTTGAATCAAATATTGTCATTTGCACCCCTAATGTTCATACTCGGTTGGTATAGCACTTCCTTTATGAACATTTCAAGTTACTTTTTCTTCGTCTTTTGTTTACGGGTTTGTTCGCTTGCCTTCATGGCTTCTTCCAGTCTTTGCTGAAATTTTGATTTCTTCTTATTTGCGTTTTTCTTCTTATTCTCTTCCATGATGGCTTTGATTTTGTCCTCATCTACAAACTTTCTAAACAAGGCTATTTGTCCGAAAGAGACGATGTTGGATACAAAGTAGTAGAACGTAAGTCCAGAGGAATAGCTGTTCAGGAAGAATAAGAACATGATCGGCATCACGTATTGCATAGTCTTCATAGGACCTGTCACTGAAGACACCTGACTGTTTGACCAGGTATATAGGATTGTAGAGGCAGTCATCAGTAAAGTAAATAAACTGACGTGGTTACCGTAAAACGTACTTAACAGGGGAATTTCAGCAGACCATGAGAAAATGGCGTCATAGGTGGATAAATCGTGTGCCCACAAGAAACCCTCCTGTCTTAGCTCTATAGAATTAGGGAAAAAATAGAACATGGCAAATAATACAGGCATCTGTAATAGCATAGGAATACATCCACTGAGTGGGTTAATTCCTGCTTTCTTATACAGTTCCATCTGTGCGGCCTGCGTTTTCTGCATGTCGCCATCATTGGCTTCTTTAATTTCGTCCAGCTCCGGCTTTAATACCCTCATTTTCGCCATTGACATGTGCGATTTGTAGGTCAATGGAGATAACATCAATTTGATCAGGATCACCATGATGAAAATGATCAATCCATAGTTGGAGATAAACCTTTCCAGGAATTGGAATATGTTAATGATCAGGAACCTGTTAATTACTTTAAGGATACTCCAGCCAAGGTCCACATTTTCTGTAAAACCAGGAGCTACATCTTTTAGGATCTTGAAATTATTAGGACCGAAAAAATATTTCCCCTGAAACCCATCACCCATAAAGCTGGTCACCGGGATTTTCATGTTGGCGGTCATTGTTTTCACCACGGTAGTGTCATTGTCATCACCAACCATGCTTACATAACCACTGCTAAAGGGTGTTTCCGTAATAATACCGGCAGTAAAGAACTTCTGGCTAAATGAGACCCAATCTACATTGGTGCCAAGTGTTTCTTCCTCAAGGGCATTACTTCTGGAGGTAAGATCATCAACGTCTCCGTTTTGGGAATAAACCAGGTTGGTTCTGTTTCTTTCCTGGGGAAGATCTTGTTCAAGCTTCTTCAGGTTGTCTACCCAGAAGAACTCAACATCCTGTACGTCGATCAGGTTGCCCATGCCGATGGCTCTTACATCATAGCCAACTTCATACCCGTCCTTAATGGTGTAGACCTGTTCAATTTTACGGTCATTATCCAATGCGGCAGTAAAGGTTATAACGATAGAATCACCTTTGTTTACAGTAGTAGAAGGGGTAGTCGTATTAAAATTGAGATCATTCAGGGATATCCTTCTTCCGGAATGTCTAAAAGCTATGTCAATATTATTGCTTTCCTCATCAAGAAGAATCAAAGGTTTCTGATCCCAGGTTTTAAATTCTTTGAGTTCTACGGATTTTACTTTGCCCCCTTTTGAAGAGAATACCACTTTCAGGACATCATTGCTTACTATGATTTCTTTGACAGGCTGTTCCATAGTCAATGGAGCAAATACACCATATTGCAAATAGGCTTCTGCTGATTTTACGGAATCCGGTACCTCGCTGGCTTCTGCTGCCGGCGTTGCTATCGGATTGATGGCGGTATTATTTTCCACCAATGTGGTATCTTGTCCTTCTGCAAGTTGCGAAGGAGGCGTCTGGTCTCCAAAAAACTGAAAATAAACAGTCAACAGGACCAACATGAGTACCAACCCAAATATTTGATTTTTATCCATTTCTAATTCTTCTTTCTGCTTCTAATCGTTATCCTTCTTTTTTTTATGTGTCAGTGCTGCTTTGATAAATTTCACAAAGAGCGGATGTGGGTTTAATACCGTACTTTTCAATTCCGGGTGGTATTGGGTGCCCACAAACCACGGATGATCCTTTAACTCAATGATTTCCACCAAATTAGTATCAGGATTTTTTCCGGATGCAATCATACCAGCTTTTTCAAACTGCTCCAAATACTTATTGTTAAATTCGTATCTGTGCCGGTGTCTTTCCTGGATTTTTACATGATTATAGGCGGCATAAGCTTTGGAACCTTTCACCAGTTCACAGGTGTATGCCCCCAATCTCATGGTTCCACCCATGGCAGTAATGTTTTTCTGATCCTCCATCATATCGATCACAGGATTTGGAGATTCAGTGTCGATTTCCGTGGAACAGGCATCTTCAAGACCCAAAACGTTTCGGGCAAATTCTATACTTGCACATTGCATCCCCAAACAGATTCCAAAGAATGGAATCTTATTTTCCCTGACATACTTTACCGCGCTGATTTTTCCTTCAATACCACGTTCTCCAAACCCTGGCGCTACTAACACACCATCCATTTCACCTAGTAGTCTCTCTACGTTGGTTTCATCAATTTCTTCTGACTGGATCCAGGTAAGGTTGGCCTTGCACTCATTGTATGCTCCGGCATGTATGAAGGATTCAGCAATGGATTTGTAGGCATCTTTCAACTCTACATATTTACCCACCAATGCGATATTGACTTCATTCGTCGGGTTTTTTAGTTTGCCCAGAAACTCTTTCCAGTTGTCAATGACAGGTTCTTTCTTATGAGAAATCTTAAGTTTGGACAATACGCGCTCATCCAGTTTTTCTTTTCTCATTAATAGGGGAACATCATAAATAGTCTCTGCATCTCGCGCTTCAATAACGGAATTGATAGGGACGTTGCAGAACAATGCTAATTTCTTTCTTATGTCATTGGGCAGAGGCATTTCCGATCTGCAAACCAGTATATCCGGTTGAATACCAGCTTCTAATAGTTGTTTTACAGAATGCTGGGTGGGCTTGGTTTTTAGTTCGCCCGCTGCGGCAAGGTAGGGGACAAGTGTTAAATGAATGGAAACAAAGTTGTTAGGTCCCAATTCGAAGCGAGCTTGTCTAACTGCTTCTATAAATGGCAGTGATTCGATATCACCCACGCATCCTCCAATTTCCGTAATGACAAAATCATATTCCCCGGTTTCACCTAATTTGTAAAAGCTGGTTTTGATTTCATCAGTAATATGAGGAACCACCTGGACTGTTTTACCCAGGAACTCTCCCTGACGCTCTTTGGTAATTACGTTATAGTAAATCCTTCCGGTAGTAACGTTGTTAGCCTGAGATGTGGGGATGTTCAAAAACCTCTCGTAGTGCCCCAGGTCAAGATCCGTTTCTGCTCCATCGTCGGTCACATAGCACTCGCCATGTTCATATGGATTCAGTGTACCCGGATCAATGTTGATATAAGGGTCAAACTTTTGAATGGTAACGGAATAGCCGCGCGCCTGTATCAGTTTCGCTAAAGATGCTGAAATGATTCCTTTTCCCAGTGAAGATGTTACACCGCCCGTAACAAAGATGTATTTAGTAGAAGCCATTAATTAGGTAATATTTCTTTGATATACGGGATGCAAAGTTAGAGATATAAATAGGAAATAATACTAAGCTGACGGAATTATGTTAAGAAATATTTTAAGTGATTGGTTCTTAAACTTTTGAACATTCATGCCAGGTGCAGCAATCACTTACCTTTCGACTTGAATGGAATGGAGTAGGAGAGGTTTATCCCGAAATACCCCATGTTTTCAATATCAAATGCGATGGTTTTACTTGTTTCGTCGATCGTGGATACCACTTGCCCGAATCGATCAAATTGGGCTGCAAGTGTCGGGATTGGTTCTTTAAACTCTGAAATGGTGCCCAGGAACAACCTTTCAGGAATGATATAGGTGTAGCTTAATGTTACAGTAAACCGTTCGTTAAACTCCATAATTACCGGAAGTGAGAATGCTGTACTGGTAAGCCCAAATCGGGTGTTTTCGGTAAAATCAACACTTTCCAACAGGGCTCCAGCCATTTTGAGCCTTCGGCCGTCGTAATATCTGTTGGCAATGCGCTCAGGAATATTGGTAGAGAATAAAAAAAACACCTCCGTATCGGTGAGGTTGACAGTAGATTCCTGCAGCCACACCCCTTTGATATACCTTTCTGTAAATGATGCATAAAGCAAATTGGGATTGGCATAGCTCAGGCTAACAATTGGAAAGATAGAAATTGACTTCAGGAACAGGAAGTCAGGTTTATTGATGAACATAGAAACTGAGGGCATTAATAAATTGGACGACTGCTCACCGAAGTATCTACTGTATGCTAAGCTGGCTGAGAATTTTTTTAAGCTGTAAGTTCCTGAAAAATTGAATGAGTGTTCAAGTGGATTGCTTGTTTCTTCATAGAACTGTTTCATGTAAGAAGCGGAATAACTCCAACTTTTACCAAGAGTCCCCATGTAGCCGACAGAGGCATTATGCAGGAAATACTGAGGATCAGCGTCGCTGTTAAAGAAACCGGTGTAGTCAGCAAATAATCCCGATTTATGATAAAAACTGAGGGAGGGTGTGAGGCCATACTGATCAATGCCAAGTGTTTGTCCGGCGGTTACCACCTGACTGGAATAGCCAAATCCAATATTCAGCTCGGTCTCTTTTTCTTCGAGTGAAAGCAGGCTGTCCAAAAACTCAAGATCCATTAAGTCCATTACACCTAATGAATCTAATTCGGATTCCAACAGGGCTAATTCAGCTTCAAGTTCCTCCAATGTTTGCGCTTGAGTTATAAAGGAGGCAATGATTAAGGTAATGATCAATAACTTTTGGCGCATAAGCAGTTTTATAATTGGTGTGAAACGGGAAATTCAAACCTCTAATTGGAAAGTTTGAATACAAAGATTTACTGATTGAGTTTGATTTCCCTGATTGCCTGACCGGTACTAATTATTTCTTCGCTGATTATTCTGTCTTTGCATGTTTTGTTGCCGTTGCATTTGTCTTTGCTTGATCTTTTCATAAATGATCCGCCTGAAGTCTTGTTCGGCCTGTCTCAATGAAACCAGCTGTCGGGTGCTGATCACATTCAGAATTTTCTCCGAATATTGTTTTTCCAGATTCAATTCTTTCTGCTTCCTTTCCAGCTGAATTTGCACAAGTCTTTTAGCCTCTTCGTCACTCACAGTGTTGGGATCAACACCCTGGGTTCTTTGCCGGAACTCCAGCATTATTTCCCTTCTTTTATTGGTGTATTCCTTATAAACCGGCCAAAATTTCTCAGCTTGTTCAGGGGTTAGATTCAGCCGTTCTGTGATCAATGCAATTCGTGCTGCCTCTATTTTTGGATTTGTTGCCGGGTCCTGTGCCAGAGAAACCAGTGTAATTCCAAAAGAGATTGCCAATATGAGTATTATTTTTTTCATTGCTTTTGCAGCTTAAATATCATAAAAATTCTTCATTCATGTTGTAATCATCCAACAGACCGTCCAATTCATCCTCTCCAAGATTATCAAGCAGGTCCAATTCACCAGAGGTGTCATCAAATGATTCTCCCAGCGCTTCCAGATCTACATAAGCCAGGATTTCCTCTTCACTTACATCACTCATGTCCAGGTAATTGATCAGTTCTTCTGTGGAGACTTCAGACAGGATTTCCTCGGCAGATTTTTGTCCGTTGAATGGATAAAACAGAAAGAAACCAATGACCAATACCAGTGCGGGAGCAATCCAGGCCAGACGTGGAATCCAGACCCGTTCGTCACTAACCTCTTCTTCCTCCTTTACACGAGCCTGAATTTTTGAGGTAAGCCCTTCAAAATAACCCTCCGGTACTTTGTACATGGAGTGATCCCTTTTCAAATCTTCTATGTTGACCTTCTTGCTCATTTTTTCTTAGACATATATACTAGCCAATGGTTTAATCCGTTTTGAGAAATTCTTCAATTTTTTTCACCGCATGGTGATAGCTTGCCTTCAAAGCACCAACACTGGTATCTGTAATCTCAGATATTTCATCAAATTTCATATCATCGAAATACTTCATGTTAAATACAAGCCTCTGCTTATCTGGTAATTTCAAGAGCGCCTTCTGCAGTTTCATTTCGATAGCATCACCATCCAACAGGATCGCCGCATCAAGTTTACCGGTTAATTCACCCGCTACATCATGAATTGGAAGAAAGAACCTTTTTTTCTTACGTTGGAGAAAATTAAGGCATTCGTTCGTCGCTATTCGGTAAATCCAGGTGTACAACCTGGAATCCTCACGAAACTTGTCCAGGTTTTTCCAAACTTTCACGAAAACCTCTTGTACCAGGTCGTCAGCATCATCATGATCGATGACCATTTTCCTTACATGCCAGTAGACCCTTTCCTGATACTCCTGCACAATCAGATTGAAACCATAATTCCTGGTTTCGGATCCTTTACCTTAGCGATGATAAATTCTTCTTCCAATCTTTAGTGTAGTGATGATTATGCCTGTTAGAAACCAAAATATGTAAAAGGTTTAACCGGAACAAAAATTTATTTGATTGTCATCAAGATATCCCTCTCGTATTGGTTGATGTAATCAGGTCGTTCACCCTTTAGAATCACTCTAAATTGTCACTTAACAGTGGTAAATAATTGGATAACGCGAACGTAATTTATTTGAATGTCGTTACATTTAATGTTAAAGTATATAGCGTATGGGCATAGCTGAGGATATTAAGCAGAAGAAATTCAAAAATGAATTCAACAAAGTGATCATCAACCTGGTATATACCAATAGTTGGTTAGGAGAGAAGCAGAACCGGTTTTTTAAACAATTTGATCTTACCAGACCTCAATTTAATGTGTTGAGGATTTTAAGGGGACAATACCCGTCACCAGCTACGGTAAACCTGATTATAGACCGAATGCTGGACAGAATGTCGAATGCCTCAAGAATTGTAGATCGCCTGGAGGCCAAAGGATTGGTTAAAAGAGCCCAGTGTAAGAATGATCGCAGAGCTGTGGATGTCATCATCAGTGATGAGGGCCTTCAGTTACTTGAGAAAATAGATGAGTTCCTTGAGACCTGGGAATCGCAATACAGGAATTTATCTGATGAAGAGTGCATACAATTGAACAACCTGTTAGATAAAATGAGAAGTGGCAACAATACCCCTTGATGTTAAATGCTCTCTGCCTGCTCAACCATCAACTTTAATTCTTCATTGATTTTTGTTTTATGGGTGGTATCAACTCCCAGCCAGAACAAAGCGGTACCCAAAGTTCTGAATATCTTGTAATGATCTACTCTTATTCCAACATGAGCGATGTAATCAATAGCTTTCTCGAATTGCTGAGGGGTGTTGGTGAATATGGCGAACTTTTTAATGTCGCCCAGAACCGGATGGGAAAGCAGCCAGTTTTCGTATGCTATAAGTTCATCAGTGGTCATGTTGATTTGACTGTCTCTTAAATCTACCAGGAAATTGAAATTCACATTAAAATCCGGGTGATCCAGCACACTTGATTTCACTCTTTTCATATCATCAGCCGTAAAGGGACCTGTATGGTTCTGAACGATCAAACCATAGTCCTTCAGGATGGTGTAAGTATGTAGCATAATAGTTTAATTTTAACAGTTAGTTGAGATAGTTTCAGTTCTACTTAAAATATAGCAAAAAATCTTGTGATTTTAAAGTTGATATAAGCCAAATATTCGGGACCAACCTAGCAACGGAGCATATGGGAAAAGAAATAGAAAGAAAGTTTTTAATCAAAGATGACACATGGAAGTCGATGGTGTCTAAAGAGGTGATCATAAAACAAGGTTACCTGAATACAGATCCGAACCGGACAGTACGTGTAAGGATCAAAGGTGATAATGGTTTTATTACCATCAAGGGTTCCAGTAAAAATGGGATATCCCGGACTGAGTTTGAGTACGACATCCCTTGTGAAGATGCCGGGGAAATGTTAGGAATGTGTGATGATCATATTATTGAGAAAACCAGGTTTGAAGTTCCATTCCGTGAGCATTTATTTGAAATTGATGTATTTGAAGGCCAAAACAGAGGGCTTGTACTAGCAGAAGTGGAGCTGAAAAGTGAGGACCAACAGGTTGACTTACCAAATTGGATTGGTGAGGAAGTATCTGGTGATAAGAAATATTATAATTCCTATTTGAGTAAATATCCGTTTGGACAATGGTAATCAAACAGTTATCTGTGTTCTTGTCAAATACGACATGAACCAAGTGCGTCTAATTATTTATATTTAAGCTAAATCTCACATATAGTCAACCAAAAATCACATTTATGAGCTTTGGATTTGGGGCAGGCGCAGACATGCAGAAGGTCTATCAAAAAAACAATAAATCCTTAAAAGGAAAGAAGTCCCTAAAGGAGATCAACTCTTTGTATCATGAACGATCAGCTAAAAAATTGCAATACAATGAAATGAATCCCGAGCAATATGAGTTGTGGAAGGGGCAATTGGAAAAGCAGTTAAAGAAAGAACGCAGGATTAAACTTTTGGTAGGTATATTCCTGACGATAGCTGGCACGCTTCTTTTGCTTTGGATTTTGTAGGCTATTTGTACGATAATCTGTGCAATATTAGAAAGTTTAAAGGTATATGCTGCTTTTAGCACAATTTAGGAGGCACTGTTATATCTAATTATAAAATACACTCATGAACTCAAAAGCATGTTACAGGAAACTCAGTAACTATAAATATCAGTTGCTTGAGGAATTTTCTTACCAAACCACCATTACCGGGTTTGAAGCTAACCATGATTTTATCCAGCTCCGCGAAGATGGTCAACTTGTGATTAAGAAACATTACGCATGGGATGGAGCAAGCGGGCCCACATGGGATACCAAAAACAGTATGCGGGCATCCCTTGTGCATGATGCCTTTTATCAATTATTAAGATTGGAAAGCCTCCCACAATCGCAAATTGTTCCGGCCGATCAGTTATTCAAAAAAATGTTGATTGAAGATGGTATGAGCAAGGTAAGGGCATGGATATGGTATAGGGGACTCAGGTTGGCCAATGGTGCAGCAGCTAAACCAGGAACCCAGGATCCGATCAGGAAAATTTGTGCACCATAAGGCGTTTCATTTTGTGACTCATTTGGGGATTTTATTATATTTATCAGCCAATGAAATCTCACCAGAAAATAAAGGAACAGATCGCTTTTTGGTTTTTAAAGTATCACGGAAAATCTGATGCAGAGGTATCTGGTAGGGAGATTTTCACGATGGTTGAAAAACTTCCTAAAACCAGGCAAGAAAGGGTCTATAAAGAAATTGATCTGGAAAACGGAGAAATGCCAGTCCTTTATTTTCAGGTTTCGGATGATGAGTACATTGTGAATACCACCACTCGCTTTGTCCGATCGGATGCCGGGGCGATCAGTTCCATTCCTTACAAGAATTTTGATCGCCATGTCGGGTTTAAATCCCCGGTGATTGATCCCAAAACGGGTCAACCGGTATCTGTGAAAAAAAGTGGATTCTTGTCAGAGTTTGGTATCAAAACCAAAGAAAAGAAAGTGATCTACTGGAGAATTCCATCTGGACGGCCCGCATTTGCATTCTGGAACGTGACTGAAAAGTGTGAACTGGTGGGCAGAAAATACCTGTAATTAATCGAAATCAATGAATAAAATTATTTGTCTAAGTTGGTTGCTGATGATCAGTGGAACCATCTGGAGTATTCCCACTAAGCAGGATTCAGTCATTTATCAAACCGAAGAACTGATCATCCATCAAATAAGCCCTAACAGCTATATTCACGAAACATTTTTACAAACCGATGATTACGGAAAGGTTTCTTGTAATGGTTACGTTTTTATAAAGGATCAGGAAGCCATAATTTTTGATACACCCTCAGAACCTGGTGCAGCCAGCGAGCTGATAGATTTTATTCAGGGTCATTTGGGAGCAACCATAAAATATATAGTGCCTACTCACTTTCATATTGACTGTCTGGGGAGCCTCGATGTTTTTCATGAGAAGGGGATCACCTCATTGTCGAATAAGCTTACCGCACAATTGGCTAAAAAGGAAGGAAATGTAGTCCCACAAAAGAAATTTAAAAACTCATATTCGTTGATGATCGGGGAAGAAGAAGTGATCATCAGACACTTTGGTGCCGGTCACACCCTGGATAATGTCATCGCATATGTTCCCTCTGAACAACTGATATTTGGAGGTTGTCTTGTAAAGACCCTTAGAGCGGGGAAAGGTTATTTGGGTGATGCTAACGTGAATGAATGGCCAACAACAATCAACAATATTAAATCAGCATTGAATGATTTAAAAGTCGTAATACCTGGCCATGGAAAGCATGGAGGGCCAGATTTGTTGGATTATACCATCACCGTGTTCAAATAATTAATCTTCATTGTATCCTACCACCAAATGTGGAAGATGGATGTTGAAGAATCCGTAACCATTTTCGATATTGGTCGGGTGATTGACAGGCTCACCGGTGGCACTGGCAATGATACCACCTGTTCTTTGTCGAGCATCCAGAAACCTGAAATACCCCTCACTGATATTGGTAAGCATAAATACCACAGTGTCCGGAGAATTGTAAAATGGTAGCGCTATTTCCCGGGAGACCTCATCTGATTCAAACGTAATGTCTGAAATCAATTCTGAGGTGATCAGCAGATTCTGGTCAACAAGGTTAAAGATCAGGCTATCATCAACAACTGAAGGCACATCATCCAATCCGTAAGCATGCAGGATGTACCAATTAGGTCCGGCAGGGTCATTAAAACTATAGTGAAATGTGCTGGTGGTGTCATTTCCCTCATAAGTTTTCGTGATAAAAGCTTCTTCGATCATTACTTGTGGCATTGCCTCTGTGGTTGAATGAATGGAATCTGTGGTTAGTGAATCATACACAAACAGGTCTACCCAATCACCCGGGCTAATGGAACCTACTGCTCCTACATATATGCCCGACTGCTCACCTACCTGATATAGCGTTGTTGTCTCGTTATTGTGGGTGACTGTTACGAATGCTCGATCTACGATGAGCTTTTCAATGTCGTCAGCTTCCAGGTTCTCAGTACTTTTAGTCACCAATGCAGAAAAGCTTCTGGTAACCGTAACGATTAAAATGCTGTCTGGAATGAATTGAGAACTAATCACCAGTTTTTCCTCTGCTGGTTCCACCTCAATGAACAACTGCTCCGGGGAGCAACCCAGGTAAAGGATCGTGACAATGGGTAATATGAAATTTATTATTTTCATCAGAAGCTAAAGTTGAATGAAACTGAAGGGATAAAACCAAAGAAGCCGGGTTGCACATATTCCAGCGTTTTTCCGTTGAATCTGACATTTACACGATAAGGTGTGGCCTGGTTATAGAAATTATAAACACCGATTTGCCACTCACTTTTAAACTTCTTGATTGGGTTGTTTTTAAGAATAAAGTTAAGGTCCAGGCGGTGAGATGGGGAGAGTTTAATGGCATTCCTTTCAGAATAGATAGGTATTAGCTCTACATTGGTCAAGCTAGCATTAGGCATCAGGTATTGCCCGGTCTGAGCCGTGTACCTGGCACCACTGGTGTATACCCACACCATGGAAAAAGACACCTTTTCGTTGAGTTGAAAAATTCCTACTACCGACAGGTCGTGCGTACGGTCATACTTTGCAGGATAGGTGCGACCGTCATTCAGCAATTCAAATGTCCGGTTGGCTTTGCTAATCGTATAACCAACCCACCCTGTGATCGGTCCGCTTTTCTTTCTTACTAAAAACTCGACTCCATAAGATTTCCCAATGCCACTGATCAGCTCTTCCTCAAAGTTATCATTCAATAGTAAACGAGCTCCTTCCCGGTATTCAATGAGGTTATCCATTGTTTTATAAAACCCTTCAACAGAGAGGTTAAGATTCAGGCGCTCAATTCCATGAAACAGGCCCAATGACCACTGGTGCGATCGTTGTGGCTTTACCGAACTGGTCACCGGATACCACAGATCGGTTGGGAGCGCGATAGACGAAGAACTTACCCGATGCATGTACTGACTCATTACACTATAGCTGGCTTTGAGAGAAGTAAGATCAGCGAGTAAATAATTAGTACTCAGCCGTGGCTCCAGACCATAGTAGAACGCCCCCTTTACATTGGCAGAAGAGATTCTCAAACCATAATAAGCTGAAAGCTTCGAATTAAATTTTTGTTCGTTACCTGCATAGATGGCATATTCCTGAGTAGGAATAAGGTCGCCTTCCTGAGATTTTAGAAAATCTGAAATGTCTCCACCGGTGTTGACCACATTTGGTCTGAAAAAGTGCCCGATGGAATGAACACCAAATTCGACAGTGTTATTAGGATTGACAAAATAGTCCCAATCAGCTTTCAGCGCGACATCCTGAATCTTAGATTTGATCAACAGGTTATTGTCCACAAAGGAGCCATTAATGTCGTATTTGAAATTGGTCTGTAGTGCGGTGACATTGAGGAATAATTTATCATTGGGATAAAGGTGATTCCACCGAACTGAGGTAGTGAAGTTGCCAAGGTTAAACCCAAACGTCAGTTCATTGGAGAACTCTTCCTCTTCATCCACGTCTTCTTGCAACGCCAGGATGTCATTGCCAAAATAGCCACTTACAAATATTCTGTCCCGAGCAGATATTTTGTAATTGAATTTTGTGTTGAGGTCATAAAAATAATAGGGAATACTAACGCCAAACAAGCCAAATACCTTGTCAATATAAGTCCTTCTGCCTGCAATCATGAAAGAGGACTTTTTACCAATTGGTCCATTCAATGCCAGTCGGCTTGTCAGTATCCCTACGCCCCCTTTTGCCGCAAACCGATCCTGATTTCCTTCGTACATTCTGGTGTCAATGACTGCCGAAAGCCTACCCCCATAACTGGAATGAAAACCGCCTTTAATCACCTGAACATCCTTAATTGCATCAGTGTTGAACACTGAGAAAAAACCAAAAAGATGTCCTACATTATAGACCGTTGCTTCATCTAATGTGACCAGGTTCTGATCGTCGGTTCCACCCCGGACATACATTCCGGTAGTTCCTTCACCGCCCCGGGAAACACCAGGGAGTAATTGCGCAGTTTTAATGATGTCAGCTTCCCCTCCTATAGTCGGGATGATTGCTGCTTCTTTGGGCTTCAGGTTAAAACTTCCCATTTGTGTGGATTTCACCTCCTCTTCTACAATGTATCGGTCTGCACTGATCACAACCTCCTGAAATTGCTGAACTGAGGTTGCCATTGAGATGTCCAGTTTTTGATTGGTTTGAAGGTCAATAGTACGGTTAATGGTTTCATAACCTATGTAAGATATTCTCAACTGATGTTCGCCATTGTCCAATGTCAGTGAATAAAAGCCATAAGCATTGGTGATGGTGCCGGTCTGGGTAGTTTCATCATATATGGTTACCCCTATCAGGGACTCGCCATTATCCGCATCGGTGATGTACCCACTGATGGTGTTCTGGCATAAACAATGAGTTGCTGATATCAAGAAGCAATATGTGATCAATAATCTCATTTCAGGTAAAATCTAAGTCCAACTTCATTTGCTACCCAAAATTTGGTCTTCTTCAATCCATCCAGTTGATAAACATTGATGGTAGGAACAATCCCGAAGGTGAACCTCACCGGTTTGAAGATCTTAAAACTTGCTACAAATGGGATACTACTACGGAATCCAACTTTTTTATGTCCAAATAAGTCAACAGAAGAAGACTCATCATTTGATTGAACCGTTTCGGTGGTTATTGCGGAAACAGGAAAGCTGATATGGGTGTGGATTCCGGTCTGTAATTGCAAAAACTTACCCCGTTTGAGGAAGTATTCATACCCCAGACCAAGGAGAAAATTTTCATACCGGCCGGTAATGGAAGTGGTAGCACTGTCGCCGGTCCATTCCCCCCATTGAGCTTCAATTGTTTCCGAACTAAAGGTGACTTCAAAGGCATGTTTCAGTAAGCTATCGAGGGGTTTTACACTGATTCCAATAACAAATCCTGAAACGCTGAGGCTTCCATTGTTGCGAAAAGTATCCGTTGGAGTGGTAAGTAATTGACCGAAGCGTGAAGCATTCATGAGTTCATCAAATCCAACATTTTTAATTTTGGGATTGAGAGATATCAGACTAACATCAATTGCCTGTGCTTTGTATTGAATCTGGTTTTGTGCAACCGAGGGAATGATAAACAACAATAACAACGATGAACACAGTACGACTTTGAGATGCATACCTGAATATAATTCCTTGGTTTTTTAAATCCCTACAATGCTAATAAAAATGATGCCAAATGCCTGACATGAATAGGAACCAGAATCAATAAAAATCTAATTCTATCATAGCAACAATTTTTCTCTGGTTAAATTAGGGACAAACAAAAGTCGAATCATTGGAAAAACGAAATAGTGTCTTTATAGCAACCAGTCTGGATGGATATATTGCTGACAAAAATGGTGGTGTCGATTGGCTGGATACTGTACCTAATCCGGATCAGGATGACATGGGATATCTGGATTTTATTTCAGGAATTGATGCCTTGGTGATGGGACGGAACAGTTTTGAGACTGTGGTAGGTTTTGATGTGGAGTGGCCCTACGAAAAACCTGTCTTTGTCTTAAGCAATAAGCTTAAGTCGGTACCTGAAAAATACAAAGACAAGGCCTTTATCGTTTCAGGAACCCTGAAAGAGGTACTAGCTCAACTACATCAAAAAGGATTTTGTAGGTTGTACATCGATGGCGGACTGACGATACAAAGTTTTTTAAAGGAGGACCTGATTGACGATATGGTAATCACAACAATACCAGTGTTGTTGGGTGAGGGTATTCCACTTTTTGGCCAGTTGGACCAAATGTTGCGATTCAAATGTACGGACACCAGGATATACCTCGAACAGGTTGTTCAAAATCACTACCAACGCTTTTCAGACTAAGAAAGACGCTATTAATACCCGAATTAACCTTCTTATTTCACACCATAAACCAAATAACCACAATCCATGAAACTTGAGCAGTTGCCCAGAAATCTACAGATTTTGCTGGGAGATAACATTTCCGAGATCACCATTTCTCCTGAGAAAGATTTGAAATTCATTAATCCGGAGTGGGTAGACGGGCCACCATTGAAATTTCCCGTTGAGCTAATACCGATTCCAGAACCAAAGATTGATGATCGGCTATTGGAATATTTGAGAGGGGAAGTCCCCACAGCACCTGTTGTCCAACCGAAGGTCTACAAGTTCTACTACGACAGGGCAGTCTATAATCCATATGCGGTGAATAAAAATTTGATGGATGCAATCAACCTGCATGCTGACTGTATTGAATTGCGTAAACAAGTCAGAAACATCAGATTGAAGC
Source organism: Cyclobacteriaceae bacterium (assembly GCA_965243755.1). GTDB lineage: Bacteria > Bacteroidota > Bacteroidia > Cytophagales > Cyclobacteriaceae > JANSWY01. The sequence goes on along the minus strand of CBDEVW010000003.1, from coordinate 694,511 downwards.
AGAAGGTGGAGGATGATCAGTATGAGCTGGAAAAAAAGCTGGAAGAATTTGCTTCACAGGAATTGGAGTTGATAAGAATGCGATCCACCAACATTTCTTATGCAAAAAAACTACAGACCAACGAAGGAGAAACCACCGGAACATTTGATGAAGAAGCTACTGAAAAAGAGATAGCACTGGCCCAGTCAGTGAAGGAAATCACGAATAAATTCCGGGAAAAGATCCGACAGGAAAAGAGAACCATTACCTCATTGTATAGTGACCAAATCGATCTGCAACGAGCAGAAATAAAGTATTGGTACAAGTTTACCGAGTTGGTAATGCTGCTGCAGGCCATCAAGCATGGTTTATATCTGATTTTTGGGATGGAGCCAAAACATAATGCAGACATTCTAAAGCAGCTGGAAAAGCAGGAAATAAAGGACAACCTGGAAGAACTAACAATTCGTGATTATATCGAACCAAAGAGATTCCTGTTTGAATATGAGGACCTAATCAGAGATTATCTGTGGGGAACGATAAAGCAATTGAAAGCCATTCAATTAGATAGTTATGAAACGGTCCTGGTCAGCCAGGTGCGAGCAAGCAAAATGGTGGAGCAATTCCATTGGGTAGATATAATTCCATTCAATTCGGATGGTGGTGCTATTAATGAATTTGAGAAAGAAAAAGCCAAAGCCACCTGGGTCAAAGACCATTGGGCGGACGGAGATCTGGAGTTTGAATTCAATCCTGCAGGTAATTTCCGGTCAATCAGGTTCAAGGGAATATTTCTGGAGATTAACCTGAAGGAAGTAAGACAGAATAAGAAATTCGGAAAGCTTAAGAGACCATATGACCCGAATAAAAATTACGAAACTGTTGAACTCAAAGATTACCTTCGGTACACATTGCCAGCGGAGTTGACGCCCCCTTTACAGCAGTTGGAAGCACAGGAAGATTATACCAATCGAAGCAATAAATCATTCGTGTTCAATGTGCCATTGGTGACTTCCAGATCATCAGGGTTTTTAAAAGGAGCCGCCCCGATATTTTATGGTGGAGATGTGATTAGAAACATTAACCCGGTAGGAAAATGGAGGTTGAAGTTGCATGACGACCAACTGCTTAAAACGATTGTTGACGATGTTGATTTGGTGACGGTATATATTAATGTGGAAATAACCCGGGATTAAAGGATGCATACATTCAAGCAAGGAAGCCGGACCAACAATGACATTACCATTTACGATGTTGACCAGTACATGAGAAAACGTGAAATAGAATCACACCAATTGCAGTTTCAGGAATACGTTGATCAGATGGTTGATGGACCAGGTCGAAATATTGAAAATGAAATGGCTTATGACCAGATGCTTCGTAAAGCAAGTGAAAAATCAGGCGTTCACTACCTTATTGTAGAGGCAGTGTTTTTAATTCCACAATTTTATGTGCAGCGGGCGGCATTCTTTAATAACTCTTATGCAGATGCCGCCAATAAGGTGGCTAATCTTCCTGTCTCTCCAATTTTCAGGGATGATACAGACTATAGTTATTACCTGATTACATCAGAGTATGCTTATCTGATCAATTACATACTTCATGGAAATTTTGATCTGATTAATCAAATCAATGAGCAAATTGAGCGTGCAATTGAGTCAAAAAACAGGTGGCAAAGAGAACGCAATGAAGTACCAGTGAATTCCTATGAGTTTAAGGATTGGTTTGATCGTGAGATCATGAATGATGGAGAAGGTCGGGACGTATGGTCCAGGCTGGAAAATGACCACTTTATGACCGATCGGTTGATTGAGGATAACGCAACCTCCGAAAAAGAAAAGGATGGTCCCGACAAAGGACGAGACGACTCATGGGAAAGGGAGTGGGAAATCATTGAAAAAGAGCAATTAGGAGACAGGACCTATGAACATGATGTGGATCCTGATCTTAGTGATGTTGCCTGATATGCCACTATTGGAGTTTGACAAAACGGTACTATATTCTGGAATCTAAATCAAGAAAAAACCGCCTCAAAACGAGTTGAGACGGTTTTAAACAAGTCAAAAAACTCAAGCACTCAAATCACCAACTCTCGCAGAGATCAGATTGATCTCCGCCAAAAAGTCGTTACATAATTCTCTTATTTGCGGTGTAGCGGGATCAGCTATATGATGATCCAGGTACATGGTTAATTCTTCCAACCGTTGCTTTGACAGCTCCAGGTAGGCACTGTCGAAGTTTTCATCTGGTTGGTTGTAGAGTTGGTAATAGAGGTCGTTGTTTGACTTGCTGAGCTCATCTGCCAGTGTGTATTGCCTGATAGTAGCCTTCATCTCCAGTTTTATCATCAACTCTTTGAATTCGGTTTCCAGATCTGTGGCCAACAGGTAGGTCTTCCTTGATTGTGCCTTTTCTGCCGCAAGCGTATTCATGTTTCTAAGCAACATGAGGTGGTCATTCAATTCTACCATCACTTTTGCGGTGGCTTGTTTCTCACCATCTAGCTTGTTGATGTTTTTTGTATTGGCAGCATAATAGGAATCATGACATGAAGCCATTAAAAATCCCATTACAACTACCAGCAAAATGCTTTTAAGTGTTTTCATGATCAGTTTTGTTTACTTTATCAATGTTGGGGCCTGACCTCCAGGCCCCTTTATGAATGCTTATTCAGATCCTGCAAAAAGTTCTTTCAGATCAGCCTTTACATCCTCGATGTTTTTGTCGATTTCATTGGACAGCTGATCCACATCAGATTTCAGTGCTTTCCAGTTCTCCTTGGAAGCAGCTCTGATTTCGTTCAGTTTTTCTGAAACTTCAGATTTCTGATCTTCCAATTCTTCGATTAGTTTTTCAAAATTTCTTTCTGCTTTGGATTCATCGATGTTGGCTTTGTCTTTAAGTTTTTCAATGCCACGCTCCAGTTTGGATTCATCGATATTCGCCTGGTCTTTCAGTTGCTCAATGGTTTCATCGAGCTGCTCTTTCTTGCTTTCCAGGAATTCTGAGAGTTCCTGTTTCTCTTTTTCCAGTTTTCTTTGTTCTTCCTGCTGATTGTTGCAGGCAGCAAGCGTAAAAATGATTAGTGTACCGAGTATTGATGTTTTTAATATTGATTTCATGATAAATTTGAATTTTAGTGACTGCCTAGTGTGGTAGAAATATTGTGCCAGAACCAAAATGGCACTTAATGGGTATGAAATAGGCTTTTTTGAAGATGGAATTGTGGAACTGGATGCAATATTGTAGAGAGAAATCCACAGTCACTTGTTACTGGTCTTAGCATCTGGCTGAGATCTAATAGTTGTTGAGCGTCCCGCTCAAAGTGGAACTCGTTCCAAGTCCACCATAATTAGAACCGGTACAGGTAGTTTTGGGTATGGCAAGAAAGTATGCTGTAAGGGACCAGTCAAAATATCATTTTGTAACTTTCACTATACTAAACTGGATGGACATTTTTATCCGGCAATCTTACCGAGAGTTATTTCTGGAGAGTGTAAGATATTGTCAGAGAGAAAAAGGTTTAGAAGTTGGTGCGTGGTGTATCATGTCGAATCATATACATATGATCATTGGGAGTGATGGACGCAATAAAATTCAGGACATAGTGAGAGATCTGAAAAGTTTTACCTCAAGACACATTAGAAAAGCAATGGAGTGTGATTTGCAGGAAAGTAGGAGAGAGTGGATACTTTGGACTATGAAAAGAGAAGGTACTTACCGATCGAGCAATAAGGATTTTCAGCTATGGCAACACCATTTTCATCCTATCGAATTGAATAGCAATTACTTACTGGATAATAAACTTGACTATATCCATTTAAACCCAGTAAAACAAGGTTGGGTAGAAAGACCGGAACATTGGGTTTATAGTAGTGCCAGAGACTATAGTGGTGGTAAAGGATTGTTGGAAATTGTTTATCTATGTTGACGAGCGAGACGCTCAGCACCTTCGGGTCTCAGCGAGACGCTAAGACCAGGTTACTGTTGACGAGCGAGACGCTCAGCACCTTTGGGTCTCAGCGTGACGCTAAGACCAGTTTGAGACCGGATTAAAATAAATACCAAAATAACAGACCTTTGAAAATTAATTGGAAAAACTTATCGCTCACAGTTGTTTTGATAACAATCGCACTCTTCGTACTTCTTTATGCATTTCAGGAGAACCTGATATTTTTCCCTGAAAAGTTACCACAGGATTATGCATTTCAGTTTGAGATACCGTTTGAAGAAATGAGCTTTACTATGCATGATGGTGCTAATTTGAATGGACTGTTATTTAAGGCAGACAGTGCAAAGGGGCTGATTTTTTATTTGCACGGTAATGCAGGTTCATTGAGGAAATGGGGAAGTGTAGCCCAACCTTACGTTTCCAATAATTTTGATGTGTTTATTTTAGATTACCGGGGTTATGGGAAGAGTGAAGGGTCCATAAAAAGTGAAGAGCAACTTTACGCAGATAATCAGGAAGTCTACAATGAACTAAAAAAGCGATACAATGAGAATGAAATTATCATCCTGGGTTATTCCATAGGTACTGGTATGGCCGCAAAACTAGCTTCTCAAAATCAACCCAAAATGTTAATCCTTCAGGCACCATATTACAGCCTTTTGGACTTGATGAACAGGAAGTTTCCTGTGATCCCGGATTTTATTCTTAGCTATAATTTCCCAACTTACAAATACCTGGAGGACTGTAACATGCCCATTATCGTGTTTCATGGAGATGGCGACAAAGTGATTGATTATCAGTCTTCATTGAAATTAAAGGAGATGGTGCCAGAAATTGAATTAATTACATTGAAGGGTCAGGGTCATAATGGCATGACTTACAATGTTGAATATCTTGGTAAGATGAATAATATCTTAATGAAAGAATGATAAAATATTCCGAAATATACCTGGTGACCTTCATTGCTCTGATGGTATCCTGCACTAATAGTAATCGTTCCAGAGAATACACCACCTTAGATAGTACATGGCTGGAATTTGCCACGGCAATTGAACAAAGGGATATCGGGTTTTTGATAACACACAGTCTTGATAGTATTCAATGCGTAGACTGCACTTCCATTGAAGAAGCAACCGAAAACGAAGTTTATCCAGCTCAATTCCTGCTATATCATCACCTGGAGGATTTTGCTCATTTGAAGGACTTGAAAAAGGACTTTGGAACCTGGGAAGATGACTCTTTAGTAAGGGTTACCTACACCATTGAATGGGCGCAGGCAGAGACAGGACGTTACAACCTTGTATTTACTTTAGTCAAACAAAACGGGAAGTATTTACTCTCCGATAGATTCTTTATTCCTTAACAACAAACTCAACCTCAATGAAACTGGGAACATCCATAATGATCACTATAACAGTAGCTTTATTGTCATTTTCCATTCAGGCACAAAAATATGATGATCCGTTCCATTTCGAATTGCTGAAGTTGCAGGATGACATCTATGTGGCTTATCGCCCAAATCCTCTTCGGTATTTGGTGGAAGGAAATTGTACAATTATTATTAACGACAATGATGTTGTGGTGGTGGATGCTACCGGGAGTCCACAAGGAGCAAAGGAGGTGATCGCAGCAATAAAACAACTCACCAACTAACCAGTAAGCTATCTGATAAACACACATGGTCATGGAGATCACACCATTGGTAACACTGAGTTTCTGAAAGCTTATCCTAACGTAAAGATTGTGGGACACCCCGAGACCAGAGCATATTTAACTGCCAATGAAAGAAAAATTAATTATGTAAGAGACATTGCCAACAGTATAGATTCCAGAATTGATTACATCAATAAAGAAATTGAAAGAGTAAAGAAAGAAGGACACCCTGGAAATGAGCGCGTGATTGAAAACCTAAAGCAGTATCGGGATCACGATTTGCCAATCAGACAGAAAGCATATCAAGACCTGATCATAACACCTCCAAACCTTACTGTAGAGGATAAATTAACGATTTACTCAGGAGACAGGGTGATAGAGGTGATGCACCCCGGAGATGGTGATACGGCTGGAGACCTGTGGGTATATCTCCCAAACGAGCAAATCATTTGTTCGGGGGACGCAGTAGTCGCCCCAATAACATACGGTTTTTCTAAACAAGGTGGTGACTGGTTGGAAACATTGAAACTGGTAGAACAAATGGATATTAAAACTTTAATTCCTGGCCATGGAGAAGTAAAAAGTGGTAAGGAATACCTGAGGCTGTATATCGGGTTGTTGGACGAGGTTTATACGCAGGTTTCTCTGGGAAAAGCAGCTGGATTGACTAAAGAGGAGGTTATTGAATCTGTGAATATTTCCGGTATGGAAGAAATATTCACGGCTGGTGATCCAATAAAAAGATATTACTTCAGTGCTTACTTTAAAATGCCTTATTTCGGCAGACTATATGACGCAATTGAAAATGAATAGGGCATGAGGATTTATTCTACATACCCTATCACTGAACTCATGCCTGCTTCAATGGAAATGGCTCTTCAATATTGAGTGTTCTGATTGGGAATGGAATATTGATACCGTTTTCATCAAATGCTTTTTTAATGCTCATTATCACATCACTTCGCGCCTGAAGGAAACCGGGTTCATCAGGATACTTCACCCATACCTGGATGACGAAATTGATGGAACTACTGGCAAATTCTTTGTAAAACAGGTTCGATTCTTTGTCAGGTAGCAAATACGGCAATTCATTTACTGCACCAAGTGCAATTTCTTTCACCTGCTCAAGATCCGCATCATAGGAGACACCTACCTCTAGGTCGATCCGTCTTTCGTGCGTTTTGGTGTAGTTGGTTACTGGTGTCTGGAATACCTCTTTATTTGGTATCAAAACATGAAGCCCCTGGAATGTTCTAAGAATTGTGACTCTCAAATCGATCTTCTCAACCACACCCATGTAGTTTTTAGTCTCAATGATGTCTCCTACCTTGATGGGCTTACGAAAGGCCATGAATATTCCCGAAATGAAGTTGGCCGATATATCCTGAAAAGCAAAACCAAGTGCCAAACCTATGATTCCGGCACCTGCCAGCAGGGAAGTTACAGTCTGCTCCAGATGAAGAACGTTGAGCGCCACCATCAACCCTATAGCCAGTACCACCAGGTAGATAATGGTAGAGAACAGGCTATTGATGGCATCTTTAGCGTAAAATTTATTCAATAGTTTTTTCGCAACCAGTCTGGCACCCCGTGCAAGTAAATAAAACAGAACAATGACAATGAGCGCGACAAAGAGATTAGGCATCATCGATACCACTGATTCTGCCCAGGATTCCATTTTTCCAGTAACTATTTCTATTGCTTTATTAAAATTAAAGTCCATTTTATTAATGTCTTAGGTGAGAAATTCTTTTAGGTATGTTTGAAGGTGCTTCCCCTTATTCCGGGAAAGCGATTACAGGTTGCTCCAGGGACGTTGCAAAGTCCTCTGTGTCACTACCATAAAACAATCTCACAAATTTGGATTTCACTGAGGTGATGGACGCTACCAGGTCTACGTTTTGACTGTCAACATACTTCTGTACCTCATCTATTTTATCACCCAGTGGAAGGACTTTTATTTTAGCTTCATCAAGTCCCCTGTCTGTGGCAAAGAAATGCATCATACTCTTGATCATGTGCTCATTTTTTTCAGTTGTTTCCTTCACATAAGCAATGGTCAACTGTAAATCCAGCAGTTCCACAAGGTTTTTGATCATTTTTAAAGTTGACTCCTCGTACTCGTAAGTGTTGATCAAAAGTAAAAGTTGGTCCATTCCGGTGGTGAGGTAAAAATCCTTTACTGACAATACAGGCACGTTGGAAGCTCTCATGGTTTGAGAAGTATGGTTACCAGAGAAAAACTCAGAAATACTGGCTTCTCCGGATGTACCCATTACTACCATCAGTACATCATCAGTCTCTTCCAGGTATTCTTCCATAGCCGCTTCAAACGGTCCAAATAGAATTTCGGAGGAATACTCAGGCTCCTTTTCCTTTCTGCCCTGGATCAGTTCGTCCAGTTGCGCTTTTCTTTTTCTTACCAGCTCGGCCATGAACCGGTCATTTTCGGATGATTGGTTCGTTACAGCCAGCATATCCGCCATAGTATTGAAACGAACATTTGGTTCGTCGATCACATGGACTATTCTGACGCCCGCTTTAATATTTTTGGCAATAGATATAGCAGTGGCTAATCCTGCCTCGGCAATGGGTGTGAAATTGAATGGAACGATTATATGCTTTTTCATGATTTTATGCTTTTTTAATGAATGTTGGTCATTATAAGTCAAATCATGTGCCGGGAGGGTTTATGAAGTGTAAAGACAGATTATTGATTCAATAGTGTGGTCTGAGGGCACTAATTGGGGAATTTTTTCTACAATATGATCTGGTTTATCACACCAACTCAGAAGTTCTTTTTGAAGATAAATAGACCATTATCAACATCACTAACGCAGATGACCCCACTTGGAAAAAAGGGATAAACACCAAAAGCACCTGCCCCCGGAACATCGCCATTTGTATCATAATCATAGACAAGTTCTGGGTTGGCGGGATTTGAAATATCATAAATTCTTAATCCAGCTGAATAAAAGGATGTATATGCATAATTGTCTATAATATACAGGTTATGAGCAATATGAGCCGGATCATGAATCGAACCAACTTCTATGATTGATGCAGGATCAGAAATATCGAGGATGACAATGTCAATGTCTCCAGGTTCACTTTGTTCCATGCAAACAAACAGGAAGCCATCATCTTCTGTTACCCACCCACTGTGAACATTATAGTCTCCCTGAAATTGATATTGTCCCAATAATTGAGGTACTGTCCGATCTGCGAGATCATAAATTTCTATTTTAGCCGCGGAGATATCAAAGGAATAGAGTTTATTTCGGATTACTGCAATATCATGAACCGGACCTACGAGTCTACCTGAGTCTTTAGCCCAGATCAGTTTTGGGTTTTCAGGTGTTTCGTTGATGTCGAATATGGCAATGTCCTGCCCAATAGAATCTGCAGTTGTCAAATTACCGTAATAGCCATTTGTGAATAGGTTTCCCCCGTCAATGAAAATATTGTGGTAGGAAGGAAATGACCCAACCAGTTTGGGAGCTGAAATATCAGATATATCAAATATTTTGCTTTCATAGGCTGAAATGACGTTGTTTCCATTAGCAACATAGACATAATTTCCCCAGACTTTCACATCCATTCCGCCATATTCTATGACGCTTTTTATTGCCGGATCGGATGGGTTAGTTATGTCAATAATATACGTCCAACCATCACTAGAGACGTCTGGCATGCCTGTGACTATTACGTACTCATTATCACCTCTTGTGATTCCCCATAAATCCATCGTTCTACCAGTCAGGTCAACCTGTTCAATAAAACTAAATTGCTCCGGTTCAGGTTCAGGTACATCCTTTTTTGAACATGAGAGAATTAGTGAAATAAACAGAAAACAATATAATTTATGATGGTTGTTCATAACAAGTTCCAAATTAGATCTTAACAAATGGATTATAATAACAAATAAACGGCAAAAGCCAATTTAAAGCATATTAATTCATTTAAAATATTGCAACCGGGTTGATGGGACAACTGGTGGTTCCTTTGATTCGCCATGCATTGATGGTCACAAAAAACTCATAGCGTTTTTCTCTTTTGCAGAATTGACTGAGTTCTTCAAGATTTGCGTTATCAATTAGCGGTAATCCAAGGTATGGAATTCCGATGGTGTGAAATGGAGAAGACCATCGCTCGAAATCAATGGGATGAGCATCGTTATCTCCATCACTTCCCAATAGACTAATTTCATTTTCATGCGCCCAAATGACACAACTTGGATGAAGCCCCGTTCTGATTTTCCTGGAATTTAATTCGCCAAAGCCTGTTCGGATAAAAACAATATCTCCGGATTTCAATGACACATTTTGTTCAGCAAGCACCCAATCCAGCTGGTCAGGGAGGATGGCCTGACCAAGTTGCAATTGTGGCTTCAAATATTCTCCAGCATCTATTAAAATACCCCTGCCTGCTATTCCACTGGATGCCAGGTGTTCCATACCCAACTTGCCAGCTCCATCGTTGGTAAGGTGGTGGACAGGGTAGCCATTGTACATTTGAAGTGTATCCGCAAAAACATGAGCAAGCCCATCAAGATGGGTTACCGCAAACCCATGCCATACGGCACCTACAAAATCTCTACTGCCATATTTCCCTTTTTGCATTTCATACTGCCCTTCTCTGACTCCACTGGTTTGTGTGATAGAAGTTTCCCTGGCCAGGGATATCGTGTGTCCAACAGTAATTAACCTGGCAGCTTCGATTATACGCTCCGATGAAATATAATTTATAGTTCCTCGCTGATCATTCTCTCCCCATTTATTCCAGTTAGAAATTTTGGGGAGGATGTTATTTACCTCGTCATCATTGGCTAAAGTTTCATAGGTTTTGTTGGCACTTTTTGTATCAATCGGATTTTTACAGCTCAATAGAATAAATACCAGGGATGCCAGACGTATGTATTTAAGAATCATCTGTTTTTGGTGATGTTTCTTAAATATATTAAGAGAATTGACATTTTAATTGCAATTACGCCAGCTTTGTGATTAACGGTCCAATCTATGATCCAAAGAGAGCATCTTATTGATTGTTCTCCTGATGATAGAACCTGACCTCTGGCTCCTTATTCTCTACACTGATGAGATTGGAGGTGTCTCCCAGGACTTCATCAACCAACCCATATTCTTTAGCTTCAAGTGCATTGAGAAACCTGTCTCTGCGAAAATATTCTTCAATTTCCTTCCAACTGTGGCCGGTATTTTTACCAATCAGATGAAATAGCTGGGTCTGTAAACGCTCCTGCTCCCTGGTGGCAATTCTAACGTCTTCGGTATATCCCTTGGCGCCACCTCCTGTTGGGTGTTGATGAATAGTAGCCTGTGCCAGGGCGTACCGTTTACCTTTCGTTCCTGAAGTCAGCAGTGCAGTGGCCATACTTCCACTAAAACCTACCGCCACAGTGGAAACAGGAGCGCTGATCATTTGCATGGCATCATAGATCGCTAATCCCGCATAGACGGCACCTCCCGGCGATTGAATGTACATGTCGATTTGCCTTTTGGGGTCCTGGCTGTTTAGAAAGAGTAATTGCGCTACAATCAGGTTGGCTACCTGATCATCGATATTACTGCCCAAAAAAATTATTCTTTCTTTCAGCAGCAGGCTATAGATGTCATAGGCTCGGTCACTTCTACTATTTTGATCAATGACCATAGGAATTACATTGGATTGAATGATCATTTATCTAATGGTTAAATATGTTTTTGATGATTTTTTGGAATACGCTGTATCTGGGTGAAGAAAATAGCTGTTTCTCAATGCTTCGAATTTCTTCTCGCAATTTTTGGCGTCCATAATGTCCCACTAACTCATAAGTATACTCCTGCCACCTTGCTTTGTCCTTAAACTCTTTGTTTAAAATGAGCTTTGCATCAGTTAACAGCCATTCTCCACTGCTACCCTGATTAAGTATCCAATGCTCAATTTCCTGTGTTTCAATTAAGGAAGTCCTCATAGGTCAGTGATTTATGTTTTACTTCATTTCTTATTTTTTCCAAGCATTTATATTTCTGCACGGTTGCAGAGCGCTCACTATTGTATCCAAATCGCTGGGCCAGTTCCTGCATACTGAGTTTTTCATAGTAAAAAGACTGCAATAGATCCATGCATTTTTTTCCAGATTCTTTGAGAAAATCCAGAAGTTTGCGGGTAGCAGGATTTTGGTCTTCTACTACGACCAATGGAAGTTCATCAATCTGCTCCGTGTTGGTTTTATTTCGTTGGTATCTGAACCACAGTTTTTTTACAATTCCTACCAGGTAAGCCTTGTCGCTTACCTTGGGTTCAAATTGTTCAAGCTGTGTTTTTTCGTAATACAGAATAATGGCATCCTGGAACAGGTCCCTTGCAATCTCAAGATTACCACCCCTTTGCTTAATATATGCAGCTGCCAGAGGAAATGCTTCCCGGTACCAAATAAGCACCTGATCTTTCCTCGCAATTTTTCGATCTTTTACCTCCATAAGAAAAACGGTATTTGTAGGTATGTTCCATAATTTACTGATTTATCACCTATCGCTGGCAGGTTTTTTTTTGGAACAGTCAACAAGTAAAGCGCTTTGACCAAAAAGAATAAAAAAATACCCCGGCAACTGCCAGGGTACTTTCAGATATAACCTATTTTCCGAAACACTCTGAGCTACGAAGCTTCAGGATCTTTAATGTTTTTTTTGAGCCTTTCTTATGGCATGTATACCATATGCAGCTCCAGAAAGCAATAATAAACTAAGACCACCATCTATTGGGGTTTGAGGAGGTGCTCCCTGCGCATTAAGCACGAAAGGGGTTGAGAGGAGCAGTAGAAAAATTGTCAGATTCTTTAATGTAGTCATGATGTTATCTCATTAATATTTTCCAGGTATTACTTTGATCGTCCGATTGGAAGGTGATGATGGCAATACCTTCATAATTCAGGACATTACTTTTCCATGGATGATCAGGGCTTACAGTGATATTGTTGTATTCGGTCACCTTCCTGCCCGATATGGTGTGCACTGCTAACCTCCCGGTGATTTTTTTTGTACCCAATTGGGATCTTAACTCGAGTACCTGATCCTTAATGCCGAGCGACATGTGGCCTGCCAAACCTGTGTGGAATTGTTGTCCTGTTGCTGAAATTAACAAATGAAACCGATCATCATTTATAACCTCTCCGGAATGAAACTGGTAACCAGCCTCTGACAAATTGATGTATTGGCCAATGGAACGATCATATAACCATGCTTCATAATTTGGATCTTCATCAGTAAGTCTGAGTTCATACCATCCGGCACCCAGGTCGACTCCCAATGGTACTGTACTTTCATTCTCAATGTCAGGAATTCCCTGTATGGCATAGGGCTGGTCATTGATATAGGTATATAATTGTAAATCGGTTCTTCCCTTTAGCCTTATGGCATCAAATAGCCTATCCTTGTCATTGGTGGCTTCCGGGTGTGCAATGATTAATGTTTCAGCGATTTGATCATTTTCATTGCTGAGCTGAATTCTCCATTGACTATGCTTTTCGTCTGAGGTTCTAAAAAATCCGGAATTATCAAAAAATGCTATGGCCGTGAAATTACGGTCAAAAACGACACTTGTATCTTCCGTTGGGTTCGTGACTCTGATGAAAAAACCTTGCCCAGGGTGAATATTGCCATCCCATTGACCACCATTTGGGGAAGCGCCCACTGCTCCGAATTGATTCACGATTAGGTAATCTGCATTTGAACCGCGCTGTAGATCACTTCCAGGATCGTCCCATAGTGCAATCATACCATCGATATGAGGGTTGGTAGTAAAAAAGTGCTGCAAATATCCAGCTGTGGGAAAGGGGTTGGCAATGAGGTTCCATCCGCGATCTGCTTCATTGGTGGTGCCATCAACAGAATGGGACAGGTGGTGTATCCCAATAATGCCTTCATTGGGAATGCCCGTAAAGGTTATGGTGTCTTTAAACGCCTGTGCATAGCCTTTACCTGGAACTAGTTCCTGTGATGCCGCATTTTCCCATCTGCTCAAGCCATCATCAAGGTCGTACCCAATCGCTTCATTGTACTGATAAACCACACTTCCCAAATCCGAACCAAATAATGTCGGTGATTTTTTCATCATTGACCCTACAAAACTGTACCTGCCATCTCCATATCTTGTTTTGATCTCCATGTTAATTGGATTTCCCAGAAAAGTACTGACCGAACTGATCACCAGGGAAGAAGCAGGAGCGACATTGATGGTTCCATTATTGATCACATCCCCATCCAAAAAGAGTTGACACTGCCCACTAATTGTCAAAGTATTACCAGAAGTGACTTTCAGGCTTTTTGTGACAAAAAAATCATTTGCAGGTATTGTATAATCTCCGTCAATGATCACATGTTCCCATACGGGCATTTCGCCACTACTCCACGAAATACCATCCCATATTACGTAGGTAGGATTAAGATCATTATCATAGATTTCTGTAAATGGAACATATTCACTATCGGCACCAGACATCACCAGATCCAAATCAAAATCCTGATCCATATCTGCAAACCGGGCTTCTCCTACAAAGTTTTCTACGGTAGTGATTAATTCTGTAAATGTGCCGTCATCATTTCGGTAGATTTTAGTTACCGGAATAACGGCATCTTCTGTCCCCGTGATCAACAGATCCAGGTCAAAGTCACCATCAAAATCCCCAAATGTCCCAAAGCCATCATACAGACCCTGCAGATTAGCTTCAATGTCTACAAACTGTCCATTGTCATTCCGGTAAATTTTGGTGTAAATAGGAGGGTCCGTGTACCCATTTAGGCCAATCAACAGGATGTCCAGGTCCCCATCATGGTCATAATCTGCAAACTCGGCATCCCCTCCTGTAAGATTCAGCATGGTCGTTTCTTCTTCAATGAAAATTCCATTTACCTGACGATACAGTTTAGTGTAGGCCAGGCCAACACCTGTTTCGCTGTTTTCCCCGGTGAGCAGCACATCCAGCCACCCATCATTGTTAAAATCACCCCAATCAGCAGAGCCATAGTTGAGGTTAGTAAGCCCGGCATTAATGTCAATAAATGCTCCATCCCGCGATTCGTAGATGATGGAATAGGAGTCTCCTTGTCCATCAATGCCACTGAATAGCAGGTCATCATCACCATCATTATCGAAATCACCCCAGTCAGCATCACACCACTTCAGCGATTTTATGTTGGCGTTGGTGTCTACGAAAGTCCCATTATCATTGCGATATATTTTTGAAACTATTGCCGTGTTGTCACCCTCTCCCGCCGCAATCAGGTCCATGTCTCCATCATTATCAAAATCACCCCAACGAGCTACACCCCACACCCCCAAAAGAGGAGCCTCAATGTTGGTGTAATTGCCATTGTCATTTCGATAGATTTGGGTAGCTACACCTGCAATACCTCCGTTTTGAGCCCACAATCCCGCTACCAGAATATCCAAATCTCCATCTCCATCATAATCTGCAATATCCAGAGAGCTAAAAGCAATGGAATCCAGTTGATCGGAAATTGTGGGGTTTAGTGTAAATTGTGCATAACTGTATTTTGTAGTTACTATGACTATGAATAGTAATAATGTTCTTTTCATCAGCTCTATGTTTGTTGATAAACATGGCAATGGTAGGGTGAGCGTGATTGAGAGGATGTTATATATGTTGCAAATCATTACAATATTGTTGCAACACTCTTTTTGTTACATAAAATGAGCTTTTTTTGGGCTCAGGATAACAGCACACACCCTTCAATACCGTAGGACGTAACTTTTATCTATGAAATAATGACCTATTCACGATTCAATTTGTTGGCATTGCTTTGCTTTTCATTTTCCATTGCCTGGAGTCAGTTACCCCGTGAAAGTGAGTTGCTAAGTCAGTTGGATTCTGCCACTACTCACGATGAGAAAGCAAGACTATTATCCGACCTGGTGGCGGCAACACAGGTCTTTGATGTGCCTAAAGCAAAGAAGTATGCCAAACAGGCCATTGACCTGGCAAGAAAACATGACCTCAAATTTTATGAGGGTTGGACACTTAGCAGGCATGGAATGAATTTCTACTATGAAGGTAACTATGATAGTGCCATCTACTTTCTGGAATTGTCCAAACCAATATTTGAAGAGCTGGATAGCACAAAATTCATTCTGTATTACTACATCAATATGGCTATTGTAATTTCCAGTAAAGGAAACAATTCCAGGGGGCTGGAATATTTCTTCAATGCACTCGAAATGGCAGAATCCATGAATAATGAGCGGATAATGGCTTCATGTCATCATAATATCGCCTGGTTATATGGTCCGGAAGGAATGCTTGATAAGGCATTGGAACATTATAAAAAAGCACTCGAGCTCAATCTCAAATTGAATTTTCCAATGAGTGCTTCAAGGAACCTGGAAGGAATTGGCATTATCCACAATGAAAAGGGAGAATGGAGGGAAGCCATTGGGTACTTCAAACAGTGCATTGCTCAGGCAGAATTAGCCAATCAAACATCCTTAATAAGAGGTGCTTATAATGAAATTGGTTATTCCTATCAACAGTTAAATCAAATTGACTCTGCGCGCTATTACTATCAGGAATCCCTCAAATATATGGATGAAAAAAGTCCTTCCAATGGACTGGTATTACTCCTAAGCAATCTGGCCACTCTTAATTTTAAACTTGCAACTGAAAACCCGGATTTAATAGAAGAAGGAGTTAAGTACGCCAGAAAAGCATACGACATTGCATACCGAATAGGGGCGCCAGACAAATTAATGGAAGCTCACCGGTTGATGATAACCGTTGACTCCCTGGAAGGTAATTTCCTGTCTGCATTAAAACATTATCAGATCTATGATTCAATCAAAACCTCTTTGAAGGATGAAAAACAAAGGGAAAAAATCGCTGAGCTAGACAGCAAGTTTGAGCTGGCATCTAAGGAACAAAGGATATCAAACCTGGAGCAGCAGAATCAACTGGCCGAGACTCGGAAAAACTTACTGATTGTTAGCATTATTTTAGTGGTAATTATCGGTCTGCTATTACTCAATCAACAACGCATCAGGATTCGAAAAAATCGACTTTTACTGGAAAAAGAGCAGGAGGTAGACCGCATGAAGTCCCGGTTTTTTGCCAACATCTCACATGAATTTAGAACACCATTGACGCTAATCCTTGGTCCAGTACAGGAAATAGTGGAGCAATCAGACAATAAGGTTGTACAGCATCACATGGGCGTTGTGAAAAGAAATGCCATGCGATTACTTCAACTGGTCAATCAAATCCTGGAACTATCAAAACTTCAAACCGGTAAAAGGCCTTTAAGGTTGGTGAAAACGGATATGGCGCAATTTATTAGTCGGGTAACCCATTCCTTTCAATCATTGGCTGACTCAAATAAGATTGAACTGGTGGTGGCTTTAGAGAAGGATCAACACATCGGTTTGTTTGATCATGATGTGCTGGAAAAGATCGTCACCAACTTACTTTCAAATGCTTTTAAGTTTACTCCTGAAGGAGGTTGCATCACAGTAAAACTTAGTGGTAATAATGAGGAAGCTGTGATTCAGGTGGAGGATACCGGAATCGGTATTGACAACAAAGTACTGCAGCAGATTTTTGAAGATTTTTATCATACTGAAAGCAAATTACAGCCCAGCACTGGTATCGGACTATCCCTGACCAAGGAATTGATAGAAAATCATGGAGGCACCATCAATGTTGAAAGCCAACCTCAAAAAGGAAGTGTATTTACAGTGGTCATACCACTGACTGAAGAGCAGTTTCAGCAAAAGAATATTCAATTCATCATAGAACAGTTAAATGTAAATGACACACCAATCGAAGCAAGTTATGTTCCCTTAGAAGGACCAGAAGGTGGCGTTGAAGTCGAAGATGAACGGGAAGTGCATGAACGTAAAGTGTTGTATATAGAAGACAATGAAGAGATAAGGGACTATGTCAAAGAAGTGCTGGCGCAACAATATCAGGTAATACTAGCTGCTAATGGAATAGATGGCATAGCAATCGCAAAAGAGCATATTCCGGATTTGATCATTACGGATGTCATGATGCCTGAAATGGATGGTCACGAGGTAATGGGTAAACTGAAGGAAGATCCGCTTACATGCCATATACCGGTCATTATGCTGACAGCAAAATCAGATCAGGACAGCAAGTTGGAGGGCCTGCAATCTAAGGCAGATGCTTACATTCCCAAGCCATTTGATAAGGATGAACTACTTATTCAGATAGAAAACCTGATTTCTTCAAGGGAGTCATTGCACGAATACTATAAGAACAAGTTGCTGGAACCAAAGCAGGAATCAGCTCCTTCGATGAATCAAATATTCTTAAACAAAGTAATCACTCAGATTGAAAATAATATCAGCAACAATGGGCTAAGTGTGGAAATCCTTGCCGGTGAGGTGGGACTAAGCAGAAGCCAGTTGCACAGAAAGGTAATCGCAATCACTGGTCAATCTGTTGGGAAACTAATCCGGGATATCCGGCTAAAACGCGCGGCGGACCTTTTGAGTCAACAGGTAGGTACTGTCTCAGAAATTGGTTACATGACTGGATTCAGCAGCCCATCCTATTTCAACAAGTGCTTCAAAGATCACTTTGGCCATGCCCCCGGCGAATTAATGAAGGGGAATGAGTTGAGGGTTTAGTATTTGGTTCTTTCGTTCTTGGTTTGGTGCCATATTTTATGTGATACTAATGCTCGTGCGAACAGATTAGTATGGCAAGTAAAACTGTATTTTTTTAAGATTAGGCTGAATACAGTCACTGTGTAGCCACATGGTAGCAACACTGTAGCCACACTGTAGGCAGAAACAGCCGTTTCCTTCTAAATAAATTGTATTATTTCAAGAAATTAACCCAAAACCCAAAACCCAAATTCCAAACCCCAAACCCAAAACCCAACACTCCAAACTCCAAACCCAAAACTCCAAACCCAAAACTCCAAACTCTAAACCCAAAACCCCAAACTCAAAACTCCAAACTCCAAACCCAAAACTCCAAACTCTAAACCCAAAACCCCAAACTCAAAACTCCAAACTCCAAACCCCTATTCTTCCTTCAAATATTTCACTGGATTAGCACCGGCAGCTTTGAGCGACTGATAGCCAACTGTCAGGATTACTAAAAACAGTACAAGACCCAGGGTAAGGGCGAAGGTAATCCAGGATAACTCAATGCGGTAGTGAAAAGTAGTCAGCCAATCCTGGATAAAATACACGACAAAAGGTACTGACAATACAAAGGCAATCAGGACCCATTTTGCAAAATCATTGATGATCAGTTTTAAAATCTGGTTGATTTCTGCTCCTAACACTTTTCGTATGCTGATTTCTTTTCTCCGTTTTTCAATAATGAACAAGGTAAGCCCATACAGCCCCAGACAGGCTACTACGATTGATAGGGCAGAGAATATGGAAACCATGCCCAGGTACCTTTCCTCAGCTTGATACATCTCCCTGATCCTGTCATCCATAAAGCTAAAAGTAAAATCATTGGTGGAACCAAGATCTTCCCATAGGGTTTCGATTTCCTCCAGATGTGCCATCACATTGCCCATATCCACTTTTAGCGTGATGTATCTATGGACAGGGTTAGAGGCTTTTCGGTGAAAAATGATCAGTGGTGCGATCTCTTGTTCCAGGGATTCAAAATTGAAATCTTCTACCACACCAACAACATTCACTGCATAATCACCAAATTTTAACACATTTTGTTGAGACGGATCAAATCCAAATGCTTGCATTGCTGCTTCATTGATGATGGCAGATTGCCTCTGATCCCCCTGGGAGTCATCCAGGAAATTACTACCATATTTGATGGGGATACGGTAGGTATTGAAAAAGTTGGCATCCACAAATGTGAACCTCATTCGCATTGGGTCACCAGTCCAGCCATCAGGTTTTACGAAAGTAAATGCCCCGGCCCATCTGGTAGGCACTGATCTGCTGACAGAAACTTCTTTTACAAAAGCAAGTTGCGTTAATTCATTTTTAAAGGTATTTAACCTCACCATTCCTGCTTCCTGGTCAACAAAATCATTCCTTGAGGCCTCCATAATGACCAACTGATCACCCTCAAACCCCATCGATCGTGTAGACATGTATTCAATTTGATTTTTGATGAATACTGTGGTGGTGATCAGAAATAATGCTATAGTAAATTGCAGGACAACCAGCACATTTCTAAACCTGACAGAGCCACCAAACCCTACCTTCTGCCTTAGTGCTTCAATCACTTTGATGGACGAGAGATAAAAAGCCGGGTAACTTCCGCTGAGTAAGCCCATAACAATGGATAGAACCAATACTCCCAATACGATCTCCGGAATTGTGAACATGGACACAGAAAGGTTTAAATCGAAGAAGTTGTTGAAATCAGGCAATGCTATAAGGACCAGTGCAAAGCCAAGGGCTGCAGCAATAAATGATGACACAAATGCCTCCGCAACAAACTGCGTTCTCAACTGACTTTTGAAAGCACCAAGCACTTTTCTGAGACCAATTTCCTTTGTACGCTGTGATGCCTGAGCGGTAGAGAGGTTCATAAAATTGATGGTTGCTATCAGTAATATGCCAATGCCAATGAGCAGCAACGTTCGGGCATCCTCTTTTCGACCCAGAAATGTGTCGTAATAATCTTCAAAGGGGAGTAGTTTAAGGTTGGTATTGGACCTTACCTCTGCACCCCAGATTTCTTCAACCAAATCTGGAAAAGCATTTTCTAAATCATTGGCCTGTTCCGGATTTTGCAACATCACATAGGTTTCCAAAAAGGAGTTGCCCCATTCGTTGGAAAGCCGCTCAAATACCGGCAATGCTTCTGGTTGAATGACCATGCCAGGTCGTAAGGATACATTCTCCGGGAAATCTTCCAGAATGGCAGTTACCTTAAACCGAACCGTAGTATCCTCTTCGGGAATGTAAAGCGCCATTTGTTCTCCAATGGCATTATCTGTACGAAAGTATTTATAGGCAATGGCAGCTGTAATGGCAATTGATCCTTTGTCCTGAAAAACTTTATTCCTGTTACCGTGCTTGAGAGGGTAATTAAAAATGTCAAAGAACTCCTGATTGGTGTAGGTTAAATCTTCGTTCATGTATCGATTGTCCTGAATAACCCGCGCTTCAGTTTGGTAAAACATGGCAGATTTGACCACCTGGGAGTAGGTATCATTCAGTTTATTTTTCATGGGCACCCACGTGTCGTAGGTGGCCTGGGTGCCATTGGGTGTAATCCGCTCTTTGTATGCCAGAAATATATTGTCTTTATTGGTGTGGTGGCTGTCCCAGGTCAAAATAAAGTGAGCATACATTGCAATCAGTAAGAATGTTGCCGCTCCAAGTGATAGACCAAATATGTTTATAAAGGATATGGATTTCCTTTTGAAAATGTTCCTGAACGCAATTTTGAGGTAGTTGCCGTAGATCATAGTATTAATGGATAAGGTATGTACTGATTTCAGATTTCCCGGACGAAGCGATTTGATCGTTTCCCAAATGAACCACCGATATGCCTTGCCAGGAGACTTTTTACTGAGGCGCCAGTAATAAGCTTCATGCAAGTCACCAACGATCTCATCGACATAATCAGACCTGCAAAGCGCCAATAGTAATTTGTCTGCCCATTGCGGTGGATGACTATTGGATTCCATGTCCGAATTATCAGGATTCTCTGATATCATTAATTATTGTTTAACTAATCTCTACGAATATCATTAATTATTGTTTAACTAATCAGATAATATATGATTAATTTTTGTTTAAGTAATGATAAGCATTATCTATACAAGATAAATAGGATGGTTGCAATAAAAAAGTCAGCCGGCAGGAGCCAGCTGACTAAGTAGTTTTAATTCGTAATACCTTTCTAATTGGTAATTTTTACAGTATCCATTTCAGTAACACTTCCCGCGGTTACTTCCACGTTGCTGACTGTTTCAGCTGTATACCCGGATGCTTCGTCAGGGACTACTGCTACCGCATAATTTCCTGGTTCCAAAGCCCGGATCAGGAAGCTACCATCTTCATCTGGGTAGGTAGAAATACTATCCGTATCGATGATGGCATAGATAACGCTACTCACTTCGGCCGGTGAATAGATACCGGAAATAGCGCCGGATTGGGCTTCCATTGAGGCTCGGATTACAGGTTTCAAATTGTAGTTGCCGGAATTTCCTGAAGCTACAATGGATTTTGCAGCATCAAAATCCAAAACCAATTTGTAAGATACTCCTTCCAGGACCTCTTCATGGATATTTAGTTTCAAACCACTTTTAGAACCGGATGGTACCTTAAGCTCATGCTCCTGACCATCAATGGTAAGGCTGTTCTCACTGCCTAAAATCAATCTGATTTGCCCCAAAGTCCCTTGACCCATTTCCAATTCGCCTAAAAAGGCTTCTTCACCGTTGGTAAGTGTTAAAAGGTCATAAGTCGCAGGGGTGAACCCTTCCAAAGAGGTCCAGGTGCCACCATCAGAAGTGTCACTTCCTACCTTATATTTTACATCTTCAATGGATATATTGACTGCTTCGTAAGCAGCCGGGGCATCCACCATCACAACCTGGACAGATGCGGATCCTGATTCATCACCACAACTCATCAGGTAAAAGGATAATAGTATTACAAATAAACTGGTTAATCTGGTATTCATAACTTAGATCTATAATTGTTTACTTATAAAACTGCCTGAAAGTCCAAATTCCTACTGGAAAATTGCAATTTTTTAGTTTGAGTAGCTATTGCTAGATTAGTTAATGGAGTAACTGACTGATTCTCATTCAGTTGGATGTGTAATTTTTGTGAGCATGTTCCAGGATTTTTCTATACTGCCATTTTTTTGGTGTCCTTTTATTGAGTGTGTAGGCAACTCCCGCCATTAAGGAATACCCAAACAAATGGTACCGAATGTTCAGATAATCTCTTCCGAAATGAGCCTGTGCGAAGATACCGGTCGATTTGTATCGGAGAAAGTTAACCGTATAGCGTAATCTTATATTAAACCTTCTGCTGGAGTGTGACAACCCGTCAAGGTGTCTTTGATAGTTATTTACATTGAAAAAGGCAATGTCAGAATCCAGTCTGATAACGTGCTCAATAAAGGCTGGTACAGTCACCTTCACAAGACCCAGGCTATCCAGGCTACTCGATCTGGCATTCCTGAAATATTTTGGTTTAGACCGCCATTGGATAAAATTGTGAAGGTGCAATCGTCCATACCTGGAGGCTTGTGTTTCCTCAAATTCTGCTATCAATAAGCGACCATGAAGACTGGCGGCAACTCCAAAGCTCCACAGCTGATAGTTACTGGATAATGAATTATAGTTCAATCCAATTTTTAGGAAATTAGTACTGAAATTACCTGTCCGGTAGTCAATTCTGCTTTCCGTGCTATCGGTCCAGACTCCCTCGTCCTGTCCATTGGACGAATGCATGAGTTGAGCACTGAGTTGCCATGCTGACAGGTTTTTAATGGAATCCAGTTTAATTGGTTTAGCAAGATCCTCTTTATTATAGCGAAATGCTTTATTCGCAATAAATGACTTATTAAAGCTAAAGCCGACTTTGGTATTTAGGGGCAAAATGGGAGCGGAGGTCTTATCGGTAGTAACTCGCCAGGTAAATTCCGGGTCCAGGGAAACACTAAATGACCTGAGAAACCGACTTTGGTCTTTTCGTCCTTCAATTAATGTGAAGGGCATGGATAGATTACCTTCCAAAAGAAACGGAAAAGGATTGCCACCTTCGTTATCCTCCAGCCTGGGGGAAGGCTTTGGTTTAAAGTAATTGAAATAAGGAACTCCTACATACATGGAATGGTAATTGGCCCTCACCATTTCATGAAGGTATGTTTCCAGAATGGGAGTGTCATTGGGGGGATGATAAACATTTAGCCATGTTTCAAGTGCAGACTCTTTGTCCAGGTCGTAGGGATATGAGGCATAGTTTAACTGGTCACTGACCAATTCCAATTGGTGTCCGGACTTTTTTCGTAATTGTATGGTGAGTGGGTGGGGCCTGTATATCCTATCCAGGGCATCCAGGGCAATGCAACCGGCATATTTGTCCTTGGTAGATAAGATGGTAAGCTGTTTGTGCTTTCTCCTTGTATTGCCATTTCTATGACTATTGTACACTACATCCAGGTAGACTTTGTCATATCCGGTACGCTCTATTTCAATGAGATTACTGTCAGCATCAAAAAAATAGAATACTACAAAATACCTGCTGTCTGTAGCCATTAGTTTAGAAGGATCCAATGCCTTCACGTGAGGTGATTGACTTACCTTTTGGTAATCGAATTGCAGAGATTTGCTTACATACCTCCTTACACTGTCGTTCTTGATGAGAAATGCCTGAAAGAATGCCGTTTCTATAGTTGGTTGCCCATGGGTAGGCGCAGTGGCAATTGAAAACAAAACGAATACCAACAGGAAGTAGGGATAGGTGCGTAATTTCATAACCCCAAAATAATGATTGATGGGTTCACAAAAAAATATCCATTTGGGTGTGGATGCAGAAAGCCAATGGTAAATATCCGCAATTGATCACCACTTCGTTAGTTTGCAATCGTACGAAGATGTGGTTGTAACCAGGGGAAGGGCGATAGGTGAATGGCAGCCTAACTGGGTGTCTATATTGTCGACTTTAGCCTTTCAACCGTTTATCAAAATAAGCCTCCTCGATCTCAACCTCTTTGACATACTGATCGAAATCCGGAAAGTCCGGAAATAATAGGAAGTTTCGTTCTCGCCATGAGTGAACTGATGGTACAATGGCCCCCACAAACATTTTAGAGTTGATCAGATTCTGAGTCATTTCTGCCAGTTGATGAGGTGCCGGGAAATGAAACCAGTCCTCTGGCAGATCACTGATTTGTATTTTGGCGAGCGGTGCATTCTTGGAGATTTCAAGTACTTTCAAAACGCAGTTATTCGGAAGTTTCTGTCCCGAGTTGGCCAATACTTCCAGTTTCGCGAGCGCAATATTTTCTGAGCAGTAAACTACCCATGCACCTTTTTTATGCCACCTGCCTGACACATAAAATGATCCTCTTGGAGGGAAAATATCCTTGTATTTTGCCTGCTCAATCCTATATATCAGCATTAACCGTAGATGTTGTGAGCAATACGGGCAATGGCTTCATTGACAGCATTTCTTCCTGTTTCCGTCTTCAAGAGGTCAATAGGACGCTCGTCTCCAAGGTTTGGAATTCTGGTTTCCAGCCACTCATCAAAATCATCCTTGTCCCCGTCAAATGCCTCAACTCCCTTTTCGTAAAGTTTTAATAGGGCTGATAACCTGTCTGCGGTAATCGGTTCCAGGTACTTCTGTTCTTTGGTCCTGTAAAAAGTAGACTTGCTGATGTTTAGTAATTCCAGAAGCGTAGGAATAGTCAATCCCGTAAGTCCCGGAATGATCGTCAAAATGGATCCACTGATCTGCAACTCACTCGCACCATCATACTCGATCAGGCTTTTGAATTCATTTTTCATCTTCTTAGACTTTGCCAGTTCCTGAAATGAAAAGCGCCTGTTGGATCGATCGAATGAAAGGTCTTTGTAACTTTTAATGTTTTTAAGTGGTTCCATTTGGGAATTTATATTTCTTATCTGGTACTAAGTTAAAACGATTATCAACAAGTATTGATTCATTGTACAACTATTTTTATATATCTTGAATTCATAAATCTGATACTAAACAAAAATATATCCCATGCTTCGCAAAATATTGTTGCTCACGATCGTCTCAGTTCTGTTCATTCATCACAATAATGCCCAAAACTTAAAAATAGGTTATGCCAACATTGAGTTGATCCTTACATACATGCCTGAGTCTCACGCCATGAATAAGGCCTTAAGGGCCTATCAAAACAAGCTGGCCGAGAGTCTCCGTGCGAAAGAAAATTACATCAAGGACAAGTACAATACGTATCAGGAAACATACCAGGCCAATCAGAATGATCCGCAATTGAGAAACATGGAGCAAGAGATCAATAGATTGCAATCAGAATATGATAAAGCGTCTCAGGATTCAGAAAATAAATTGTTGACCAAAAGGGAAGAACTGCTTCAACCTATTTTGGATAAACTGGATGGAGTGCTGGGTCAAATCCAAAAGGAGGGAGGCTATGATTACATTCTCAATAGTGTTGATGGTAATGGTGTTTCGATCATCCTGAAAGGACCGGTAGAACATGACCTGACCAGGCGAATTCTTAAAAAGCTGGGTATAGATGTACCGGAGTAAACTGGGCTAAAATCTATGTAATAAAACTTCTGATTAAATCTACTGGATGTGTAGTCGGGGGAACCTCAAAATCAAACCACTCTTGTAGAGCTATATCAAATCCCACACCGTTGAGGTAGTTCTGGAGGGCAAGGTTCAGACCTGGTCCAAACTTTTGATGATCGGCTCCCTGAGGGTCAATATGTTGCAGGTCATTTTGGGCGAACCCACCAAATGCTGGCCCGGTAATCTCAATTTGAAAACCCTCTGGATCAAGGCCTACAGGACTATGGGCGGTGGTTGTAAACAGGTGCCAAAATGCTGAGTGCACAAGTCCGTTCTCAAAAAGCTGTCTTACAACTTCAAGCGCATCGATGGTTTCCTGTTCGGTTTGTGTAGGAAAACCATACATCAGGTAGGCATGAACCATGATGTCATTGGAAGAAAATGCCTGTGTTACCCTGGCGACCTGGGCAATGTCTACTCCTTTTTTCATTTTTTGCAGTAGGCGATCAGACGCCACTTCCAATCCACCTGTCACTGCAATACATCCGGATTGTGCCAGAAGTTCGCATAGTTCGGGCGTGAATGTTTTTTCAAAACGGATGTTGGTCCACCAGGTAATGTGAACCTGCCGTTCAATCAGCTTTTCAGCCAATGCTTTCAGCATTTTTGGGGGTGCCGCCTCATCCACAAAATGAAATCCGGTATGCCCGGTTTGATTAATGAGAAGTTCAATTTTGTCAACCAGGTTATCAGCGGTGGTGTTTTGGTAGTTGCCGATGTAATCAAGCGTAACATCACAAAATGAACATTGCATCCAGTAGCAGCCATGAGAAACTGTCAACTTATTCCAGCGCCCATCACTCCACAAACGGTGCATAGGGTTTTTGACATCCAAAAAGGAGAGGTAATTTGTAAGCGGCAGTCCTTCATAACTTGGAACTGGTAATTTACTGTGATGATAGATGGTGTTTGGGATTTTGTTTTGATACCTGACCTGATTGTTATTACCCAGTAAAAATGTTCGTTCCAGTTGATCTTCCTGAATCTCATTGTCGAGCAAACGAACCAGTTGTAGTAGTGGCGATTCACCATCATCGAGGGTGATAAAATCTACAAACCCGAAAACCCTCGGATCATTGAGGGACCTTAGTTCAGTATTGCAGTATCCTCCTCCCAGCGCCACTTTGATTTTTGGGTGATGGTATTTAATGTGCTGACCAATTCTGAGTGCGGCAAACAGGTTACCGGGAAATGGTACCGTGATTCCCACAAGATCAGGTTTTGCCCGGTGCAGGTGTTGTTCCAGCAGCGCAATCAGTTGTTCTTCAACGATATTAGGTTGATACTGCAAAAACTCATCGATTTTATCAAAGCTGCTGGCGGAAGCACCTATTTGTTCGGCATATTTGGTGAACCCGAAAAACTCATCCACATTAGCCTGGATAAAGTCTCCTAATTCTTCAATAAATAGAGTTGCCCGGTGCTTTGCACGATCCAGTATACCCAGATTTCCAAAGGCCCATTCATCAAAATCAACATCAGGATCGAACCTGTGAGCGGCTGGTAAAAAGCTGCTGTGATTGATAAGGTGTGCAAGCGTAACCTCATGATGCTGAAGGTATTTAACCACTGCATCTACTTTGTTGATGTAAGACTCCTGTTGCTCCCAAACTTCAGGGTATACGATCTCTTCATTTTGAGAAACCTCATCAAATACATATCGGATAAAATCTTTCGTGAAGATTCTGGTAAAAAGTTCAATGCTGAGATCACATTGGTGCGTAGGAATTCCTTTACTATCCAGAAAACCTTTAAGGTACATAGTTGCTGGATAAGGTGTATTGAGCTGCGTAAAGGGAGGTGTCACAAGTAGCACAGTAGCCATTACGCGAAGTTAGCAAAGTTCTCATAATGGGTTGTTGTCACTCCAGTATCATTAGACTTTATTTTAATAAATTGGCGCCATGAAATGAGCATAAGTTAGCACATACCAACCGTGGTGAATATTGAGGTTAGAAATGCATAACCGGTTAGATTTCAGCTACTGCGAATTCCATGTGACCGTTAAAATCAAAATTATATACACATGAAAAATATCATCCCTATTCTGATCTTATTATCATTTACCCAACACATCTGCGCACAATCCTTTCAAGAGCTGGTACAACAGTCCATAGATGGGACCCGCAATGGAGATTACGCTTATTTGTCAAGAACACAGTTTGAAGGGGTGGAGGATTTTTCAGGTGCATTAAACATCATTCGCAGCAACCTCAGTGATTCGGTTGTTGAGGTAAGGAGGAATTGCTATTGGATGATTAAAACGATGCGGGATTTTACACCCAGCAAAGCAAATAGAGTCAAATTAACAGCACTGTTGAGCAAGGGGCTGAATGATCAGGATGGTGGAATTATCGGAAATACCATTGCCTACCTTAAAAATTTTGAAAGGGATGAATTTTCCGTCGATTCCAGGCAATTGATCCTGAATAAGATACAAACTAATATTCAACACCTCGACAAGCTTATCAGACTGGCAGGTTACATCAATCACGAGGGTACAATAAAAGTCCTAAAATTGCTGGAACAGACAGATACAATATCAAACATCACAAGATGGAATGTGAGACTGGCCATGGTGAGGGTTGGTGATCCAACATATGAAGACTATATAGTCAACAGGATCAAAAGATTGCCAGTAGATGATGCACTAGTGTATGATGTATTGCCAGATCTTGTTTACAGCAGATCAGCAAAAGGATTTAGCTACCTCAAGGAATTACTCATGAGGGAGAGTTTAGACTGTAGGCCAGCAGACATGGAAATTGAGGGACGTATTACCTGTGCCTACAGGGTAATGGAGTTGCTTGCACCAGTTTTGGATGGTTTTCCGCTCGAGATTCAGGATGATCAGATCGTTACGCAAGATTATCCGAACGCTTTATCCATTGCGCGTGAATGGCTAGGGCAATTTACAGACAAGCTTCCAATCAATAATGACTTCTATTAGTTCTTGATGCTTAAAGTTCTCGTAGGTAGTCAATGATACCAGCATTCTGGCCTTTGGGACGTACCACAAGAAGTGGGATTTTCTCATTGATCTGAACAAGCTTTTCTGCCTTGCTTCCAATGAAAAGAGCAGTTGCGGCTGTTCTACCTTTGGCCCCTACAATCATGATGTCAGCGTTGACCTTTAAGGCGGTTTTGTACACATCCGTCATGATATTGTCTTCCTCCTTCACAAGGGTATACATTTGTTCAATGTTAGCCTTAGGGAGTTTAATTTTATTCACAAAAGCCGTGAAATCCTTACGAGCGTTTTCTTCCATGACCTTTGCAAACTCATCGAAGCTCTTTCCTGAATAATGATAACCCACAGGTACCTGATACACATTTTGTGTGATGATCTTAGCATCGGTAAAACTGGCAATATCCACTGCTTTTTCAAGAGCGAGCTCGGAGTACTCAGAGAAATCCACTGGCACCAATATCTTCTCAGACTGAATTTTGGCACCAGTTGGAACGATCAGCAAAGAGCAACTTGCTCTTCGGGCGAGACGTGTATTGAGTATTCCTCCGTCTTTCTTATCCTTCCTTCCTACAACGATCAGGTCAATGTCCTCCTTGTCTGACAATTGAAGCAAGTCTTTCAGGATGTGTCCTTTCTGTACCTGGATATGGATCTTGGCTGTTTCGGGGATAAAGAACTTTTTCACCCTTTCAGCAATCTCTTTCTCCCGATCTTTGATGGCATTATCCAGCAAATCAGGAAACTGTTTTTGCAGTTGAGATGGTATTTCCACATCCATAATAATGTTGGTGAAATAGACATCCGTGGAGTCAGATCTTTCACAGATATAAGAAGCTGCAGAGATCAGTTTCTCATCCATCGAACTATTATCCAGTGCTACAAGTATCTTCCTGAATTTGTACATAACTAGGTGCCTTTGGTAAGCAGGTGCAAAGGTAGCAGGGATTCTCTAAGAGTCTGGAATTATTCCGACAATTTTCATCAATCTTCCCATTACTTTTTACACCCTTATTTTGAGAATTTCATTAGGTGATCAACCAACATTTCAACCTGTTCTCTGCTGTGCGTTGGGAAGTTGGCAATTCGTATATGCTCTTCTTTATATGGCCCATAACCCGACCCTATTACCATTGCTTTTTCCTGCCCGTAGGCAATAATTTCTGAAGGTGTTGCCCCATTAATTTCCCCCACAGCTACGGTTTTCGATTGGTATTTATCCTGCTCTATGAATGGCGAAATCCATTCGCAGGTTTTCATCATTTGATAGAGAATCGTCGATTTATATACTGTGTCATTTTGAATTTGCTTGAGGCCTCTTTGCAGCATATCATTTGCTACCTGGCCCAACAGATAAATGTATAGTACATTGGGTGTCTCAGGAGTCTGGTTCTTTTCAGCATACTTCAGGAGCTGCGTGATGGTGTGATACGATCCGGTAATATGACCCTCAGCTTCAAGTTTTTGAGCTTTTTCGATACAACGTGGGCTAAATATCCATACCCCCAATCCAGCAGGAAGCCCAAAACTCTTTTGTACAGAAAAATAAGCCAGGTCTACCAGGTTTAAATCAAGCGGTACTGCCGGTGTACAACTCACCATGTCGATAGCAAGTAAACTTTCAGGATTATTGTCCCTGACATGTTTGATCTCTTCATGGGGAAAATTAAAACCAATGCTGGTTTCATTTTGAGTAATCGCTATTAATTCTGGATTTCCGGGAACCTCTAGTGAAAAGGCACCACCATAACTTTTATCTTCTATCGTTGCTTCAATATGGTAGGCCTGGGCAATTTCATAGAATCTCTTCGAGAACGATCCATTGACGAAATGGTGACTGCTTTTCTTTACCAGGTTTTGAATGGCCCTTTCCCAGACCTCAGTGGCTGAACCGGTAAATACAATGCGATAATCTTCAGGAACATTCAGAAGTGCCCTGATGGCATCTACTGTGTACACAAAGGTGTTTTGGAATTGATTGCTACGGTGCGATATGGAAGGAATGTCTTCCTTCAATGCTGTTTTGATATGTTGCTCCACTGTATAAAACAACTGAGCGGGTCCCGGTGTGAAAAAGAGTTTTTTACCCATGTTTTTTTGAATAGCAATAATGGTTACCTAAATTTGATTCGAAATTAAGGGACAGCACCAACCAAAAAAAGAATAAGGGAATTTCTTTTACTCCCTAAAGACTTTAAAAGTATACCCACGGGTTATTAGGATAGTTTTTAAACCTAACACTTAAATACTACCGAGTGAAGTCTGCTTTTAAAACAAGGCCTCATCCCGAATGAATTTTCGGGACCTCATTCTGCTTGCAGAGTAGGTTAACAGTGGACTGTTGAGATTGCGTGATAGCTCAAATCCTTTTTTATTAGAGGTTTAAATAACTCGACTCGTGGGTTTTTTAATTTTTACACATAAGATGAAACTCAGCCTAACCATTTTTTTTTGTTACGGCACATTGATTTTATTTGGTCAGACTGATAATTACATCAATTACACCCGGTCTGAAGGCCTTCCGTCCAATATGGTTTATTGTATTGAACAGGACGTAAGTGGTTATATCTGGATAGGAACTGATGTTGGTCTGAGCAGATTTGATGGAAGATCCTTCAAAAATTTTACAACCGATGATGGACTTCCTGATAATGAAATCATCAACTTCTTCAAAGACTCAAGGGATCGCATTTGGATGTACACTATTAATGGCAAGGTAGGGTATATTCATCAAGGCAGAATTTATACCTCCAAAAACACTCCGGAATTAACCCAATTGGATGGTAATTATCAGGTGGTGGACATTGTTGAATTTGATTCCGCTGTGTACATTTCAAATGGCAAGGTCTCGTCATTCAAATCATTTCAACCAAAGCTACTGGAAGATCTGCCGTATGGAGTGGTCAATTATCTGATCCTTCGCGAGGATTCTTTGCATATCATTGGAGGATCAGTTTCAGGAAGTATTGCGAATGGTAAGTTAAAAAAGAGATATGATGAAAACCTGGAACTATTTCGTGGGTACTGGCACCATGTCAGTGTAAATAGCTACGAATACATCAGCTATGCTTCGATGGACAAGCTTATTGTCTTTAATCCATCCACCTGGACTTATAATCTTGTCGATATTGGGGTGAATGCCACACTATATAACATTAAAAAAATTGGAGAAAAGGTGTTTTTGATGGCAAGTGACGGCCTTTATCAGTTAATTGATCATTCTGTTT
Organism: Cyclobacteriaceae bacterium; assembly: GCA_965243755.1. Lineage (GTDB taxonomy): Bacteria > Bacteroidota > Bacteroidia > Cytophagales > Cyclobacteriaceae > JANSWY01. The sequence continues at coordinate 662,425 of CBDEVW010000003.1, read as the reverse complement.
ACAAAATCAGTGATATTCCGGAAGTCTCAAACCTGTTTTTTGATAACGAGGGTAATAAATGGATTGCTACGCTTACAGGTGGAGTATATTTTCAAGCAGCGCAAAACGTTTTTCCTGATAGGAGCATTACGGAAAGTGTAGAAGCTTTAAAAGTTGCAAACAACAAGCTCCATGCTTTTCTGACTGATGGAAGAATGATGGTGCATGAAACCAACAAGTGGAGACAACATGGTATCTTTCCTCAAACTGGAGGAATAAAGGATGTGGAAATTAATGGTGACGGTCAGGTTTGGGTAGCTGGAAGAAAGAAGTCCTATTTTCCCGGGTTTATTTTTGATGTAACGGTGATCAAAAATGTGGAACTGGTTGATGATGAATATGTTTTTTCTACACCACATTGCTTGTTCCGATTACCAAAAGGAGGTCGGATCGATTACATTAGTAGAGTAGATTTTGCACCAAGATCTGCCAGGTTCTTCTATTATAACGAATCAGATATACAGGATTTTCAAATATTTTCATATGATTCAATATTGATCGCCGGAAGAAATGGACTGTTTACCTATCTTGGAGACTCGCTGGTCAATCATTCTCATCAAAATCCTCTTTTAGGGTCTCGAATGGTGGATTTGGAGGTGGATCAAAACTTTAGTGCCTGGATTGCAGCAGATGGCATAGGGCTCATCAAATATGATGGAAGCAACACAATGTTATTCAATCAGGAACAGGGATTACTGGATAACTTTTGTCAAAAAATATTATCGTATAAAAATAAACTGTATGTCGCATCCAAAGAGGGGATTACGATTATTGATACCCAAACAGATCAAATATACGGGTACATCCACGAAGAAAATGGCCTGATTGGTGAAAGGTTATTTAGTATGGAAGTTTTCAATGATAGCGTGTATGTTGGAACTGATATGGGGCTTTTTCATTTTGATGCAAACCTTAGGACAATCAAACAAACGGAAATTCCCATTTATTTTGAATCATTGGTGCTGGACTTTGAAGAGAGAGAAATTGTACCGAAACTGGAGTTGTCACATGAAGTCAATAACATAGAAGTAGGATTTGCAGCAGTTCATTTTGCAGACAGAGAAAGTCTGATATACAGGTATAAACTGTTGTCTGGCGACAATCAGTCTCCCTGGTTTGAAACAGGCGAAAATCAACTTCGGTTTAGCAGATTAAAGCCGGATCAGTATGAATTGATGGTGCAGGCAAAAACAAGAAATACCCCCTGGTCTCCATCGGCATCCTTAATCTTCAGTATTAAACCGCCTTATTATCAGACTTGGTGGTTCCTGGCAGGATGCTTTCTGGTGTCTGTTTCTGTTACACTCCTGATATACAGAGCGATTAAAAGAAACCAACGGATCAAAGAAAAGCTGGCCAAGGACAGGATTAATTCAGAAATGAAAGCATTGAAAGCGCAGATCAACCCGCATTTTCTTTTCAATGCACTCAGTTCTATACAGCATTTTGTGGTGGAGGATCAAAAACATGATGCTGAGCAATACCTCACAGATTACAGTGTTCTCATCAGAAAAGTATTGGACCACTCCAATAAATTACTGGTCACTATGAATGAGGAGCTTGAAACGCTTAAATTATACACCGAAATTGAAAAGCTGAGGACCGATGGCAAGTTTGAGGTTTATTTTGATACCCAGGGAGTGGATGAATACATGACGACCATTCCATCCATGATCATTCAGCCAATCATAGAAAATGCCATCTGGCATGGGTTAATGCCAAAAAATGATAAAGGCAATATATGGGTGAAGTTTAGAGATGAGAACGGTATCATTACGGTGACCATTAAAGACGATGGAGTGGGATTTGATATGAATCAGAAAAATAAGTCCACAAGGAAGTCTTATGGAACCAGTCTGGTGAAAGACAGGATAAAACTTTTGACCAAGTTTTATGAAGCTGAGTTTGATATGGTAATAAAAAGTGAACCCAATGTTGGCACTGAAGTAAATATTAAGTTCCCAAATGATCTCTGACCATGATTAAAGTAGTACTAATTGATGACGAACCAGGTGCAATAAAATCACTTACAGCCCTGATCAACAAGCATTGCCCGGAATTGGAAATTGCCGGTACTGCAAACAACATCCATGATGGTTATCAACTAATAAGGAACGAAAATCCCGCATTAATCTTTTTGGACATCAATATGCCTAATGGAACGGGACTTGACTTGGTGGAGCAACTACAAGGGCATCCTGTTGCTGTCATCTTTACCACCGCCCATCAGGAATATGCCATAAAGGCCATCAGGTTATCCGCGGTGGATTATTTGCTCAAACCAATCAATTATCGTGAACTGAAAGAAGCCATTGAGCATTTCAAAGAAGCACAATCCCAGGCACCTAGCATTCAATTACTCAAAGAGCTTATTGCAAAACCTAATAAACTGGAAAGGATTGCAATCCCCAACCTTGATGGCATTCAGATTGTTGACACCAAAGACATTTATTGCATCATGGCAGATAGCAATTACAGCATATTTCAAATGAAAGATGACCAGAAAGTGATCGCTAGTAAGCCGATTGGAGACTATGAAAAGTTACTGGACACATTTGATTTCCTCAGAATACACCGTTCATATATTGTGAACCTGAATGAGGTGAAAAAGTATAGTAAAAGAAGCGGTACAATCGTGCTTAGCAACGGCCTGGAGATTGATGTTGCCCGTACCAAAAAACAGGAACTTATGACCAAACTAGCCAACATGTTGTAACAACTTTGTTGTTGCCTCATTCTTTGGTATCTTGATTGACATTATCGTTTGTCCAAAATAACCAACAAGAATGAAGTACTTTAACCTTTTGCTATGCCTGTTGTTTTCCTATACCGTCATTTCCCAGGATCACTTGCTATTCAACGAACAATTCGATGATAACCAAAACAGATGGGTAGCGAGAAAAACAGAGGTCTATGAAACCAAAGTAGAAAACGGTTCATACATCATCGATACCAAATCCTCCTTACGAAATTTCTACCAGGAACTCTACCTCAACCCCAAAGAAGATTACTATATAGAAACCAAAATCACCTTGTTGGATCAGGGAAAGGACAACTATGGATATGGTTTGCTGTGGGCATCATCAGGAAGTGATAAGTACTATTTTGATATTTCCAAAGGGGGGTACTTTCTCATCTATGGGTATATTAATGAAGAAACTGTCTATTACAAGGAATGGACCTTTACGGAAATCATCAATAGAGGAGGGACCAATGTTCTTGCCATCAGAAAAACCGGGAACACTACTATCTTCTTTATCAATGGTAAAGAAGTTCACCGCCAGGAAGGTCTGAAAGTAATGGGGAAATACACCGGCTTTACTGTGGGGAGCAAAACCAAAGTAGCCATCGATTACCTGATTGTAAAACATCCCGCAACACCCATCAACCTCGTACCAAATGTAGAAATGGGATATGTAAAAGAAAACCTGGGTCCGAATGTCAACTCAGAGGCTGATGAACTTCACCCTCTGGTTTCGCATGATGGTAAGACGCTTTACGTTACTCGGGATGAGTACAAGGAAAATATAGGAGAAAAACGCTTGCAAGACATATGGATGTCGAAGTTGCAGGCGGACAATACCTGGGGACCTGCTGTCCAAATGCCAGCACCACTCAATACCGACTGGCACAACAGCATTACTTCTGTCTCTCCGGACAATAATACTTTGTTTATGGATATGGATGAAGGTGATGAAACCGGCGACAAACAGGGGCTGTATTTCTCGCACCGCACAGCCACCGGCTGGACAACACCAGAAGAGGTAATCATTGATGACTATTACAACTACAATCAGTATGAAAGTTATCATATCTCGGCCAACAGAAAGACCATGATCACTTCGCTTGAACGCGACGACACCTATGGCGAGAAAGACCTGTATGTTTGTTTCCTTCAACCAGATGGCTCCTGGTCTGCTCCTAAAAATCTTGGGGATGACGTCAATACTTTTGCGGAGGATATGACGCCATTCCTGGCTGCCGACAACAAAACGCTCTACTTTGCCAGCTATGGATACCCTGGTTATGGTAGTGCAGATATCTATATGACCAGGAGGAAGGATAACACCTGGACCAACTGGACCAAACCCCAAAACCTGGGGCCTGAAATTAACAGTAAAGGTTGGGATGCTTATTTTACGATCTCCGCGAAGGGAGATTATGCTTACATGGTATCCTATGATGAAGGTGGTCATGGGGGAGGAGATGCTTTTAGAATAAAATTAGCAGATAATGCAAAACCATATCCTGTCGTATGGATAAGCGGAGTGGTATATGATCAATTTTCAAATCAACCGATGCAGGCTGAGATTCGATACGATGTGCTAGGAAGACCGGAGGAATCAGGTGTGGCACTTTCTGATCACACCAGTGGCTATTACCAGATAGTATTGCCTTTGGGGGAGTCTTATGACCTGAGAGCATCGGCACCCGGGCATGTGGCCATTAGTGAACACATTGAGATCGATGGCAGTATGCAAACAGAAGAAATTAAAAAGGATCTTTATCTGGAGCCCATTGCCGTGGGAAAGGTATTTAACCTCAAAAATGTCTTGTTTGAAAGAGGTACAGACAAATTGATTAGTACAAGCTATCAGGAACTTGATAAACTGGTAGCGCTAATGAAAGAAAATCCTTCCCTGGAAATTGAATTAGGTGGACATACCGACAACCGGGGTGACCGAAATGCCTTATTGGAATTATCGACCATGAGGGTAGAGGCCGTAGAAGCTTACCTGGTGGAAAAAGGCATTGATGAAGCCAGAATCACAGGTAAGGGTTATGGCAGGTCAAAGCCAATTACCAAAAACCGAAATGAAGATGAGCGAATGCAAAACCGCCGTGTAGAATTTAAAGTGACTGGTTACTAGGTAATTAGTCCTCCTTTTGATTGTTGCGCTGTTTGTTTTTCCTGTTCATTATCCGATAACCAGGTAACACAAACATGAAAATGACAAACAAATACCAGTAGTCCTGCCAAAAATCTATTGCTGTATCCATTTACTTTTTATTCTGAAATATTTCGTTTCATTAAGGTACTTCAAAATTTTATTTTACCAATATCAATAATAGTTTACTTTTTGTAGGGGGGATCATTGTGAGTTAATCGTTTCATGATCTGAAACTTTTAACTTTTATAACAAAACACGCATGAAAAATTATCTGTTTTTGGGCCTCATGGCTTTTTTGATCTATGTAGCCAGTTGCTCAAATGACGACCCAGCTCCGATGGAACCCGATGAAAATGATACCACCACCATAGGTGATACCACCAGTAATCTCCCACCAGCCGAACCTATTACTACTACCCTTCGCACTTTTATATTTGGACACAGTCTGATCAATCATGAAGCCATCAGTGAGGCCTATCAGGACATCACTCCACCAAGCAGCACTGCCGCGCCGTACTGGATGGGCCAATTGGCCGGTGCTGCGGGATATGACTTTGCAGTTTCAGGTAAATACGGCTTCTTACCACAACATGCCAATGATGACATGTTTTCGCAGTGGGGATTTGTAGATACTGAAAGCGCCTGGGATTCAGATTTTGAAACGTTTGATGAGGCCGATTTTAATACAATAATGATTACAGCAGCCAACTTTGTGCAGTACCAGGGTCCCAATGAAAACTATTTTGGAGAAGATTTCTCCCCTGTAGACGCTACAATTGCGGTCATTGACAGGGTAGAGGCCCTGGAACCAGGAGTTACTTATTACATCTATGAAAACTGGCCGGACATGTCTGGCTACATTGAGGATTTCCCTCCAACAAGTGAAGAATACATTAACTATCACCAAATCACACAACAGGAATTTCACGATTGGTGGATCACGTATCATGATGAGTTGGTAGCAGCAAGACCAGAACTCGAAATAAAAATGATTCCGGTAGGACCAATTATTGCCAAACTTTTACTTGATACTGAGCTAAGAAATGTTCCGATTTTAGACATATATGAGGACAATTCGCCCCATGGAAGACCTACGGTTTATTTCCTCGCTTCCATGATTACCTACATGGCCATGTACGGTACCCAGCCACCTGCTGATTACGAGTTTCAGGAAATCATCCATGAACTGGTAGCAGAAAATTATGATTCGTTAATTGAAGTGATCTGGCAGGAGCTCGAAAATTTCGATTATGAAAATGGTGAAAGCAGGGTGTGGTAACACAAGACCCGGAAGTAAGGAGGCTCAAATAGGATTGAGCCTCCTTTTATCTTAAGTCTTTTATCTTTTAATCTATGTTTAAAAATAAAGATAGATTAAGCCAGGATATCAATAAAGTACCCTGAATCTAATCGTCCCTTCAATTTTCTTAAGATCTGTCATTACTTCCTTGTTGTAATCTTTATTGATGTCGGTAATTACATAACCGATGGTTTCATTGGTTTTAAGGTATTGCCCAACAATGTTGATCTCATGTTTGGCCAACACGTTGTTAATTTTTGCCAGTACCCCTGGTTCGTTGTGGTGAATGTGAATGAACCGGTGAGCATTTACTAAAGTTGGCAATACAAGATTCGGGAAATTCACACTGTTGGCTGTTGAGCCCGTGTTGATATAGTTCATGATCTTGTTGGGTACAAAATCGGCAATGTTTTCCTGAGCCTCCAGTGTACTTCCGCCAATGTGAGGAGTAAGGATGGTATTTGGTAGTCCCCTCAATTCCGAAACGAACTCTTCTTTATTGCTCAATGGTTCCTCAGGAAACACATCTACGGCTGTACCATGTATCTTGCCACTTTCAATATTTGCTTTCAGGGCTTTGATATCAACTACATGTCCTCTGCTGAGGTTGAGGAATATTACACCATCTTTCATTTTGGCAAATTCCTTCTCACCAATCATGTTTTTATTGGTATCTCTGCCGTCTACATGCAAAGTGATGATGTCTGCTATTTTTAGCAATTCGTCCAAAGAATCCAGCTTGGTGGCATTACCAAGTGCAAGGCGCTCTTCAATATCATAGTAATACACGTCAATACCCAAAGCTTCTGCCACGATTGACAATTGTGCGCCAATATTTCCGTATCCAATTATTCCAAGTCGCTTTCCTCGCACCTCAAAACTTCCATTTGCCGACTTCTCCCATTTGCCCTGGTGCATGGAAGCAACCTTGTCAGGAAGATTTCGCATCAGCAGAATGATCTCCGCAATGGCCAATTCTACCACTGATCGGGTGTTGCTAAATGGCGCATTGAATACGGCAATCCCTTTCTTCTGGCATTCTTCAAGGTCAATCTGGTTGGTGCCAATACAAAACGCTCCTACTGCCAGCAGACGCTTCGCATTTGCCAGTACCTTTTTGGTGATCTGTGTTTTCGACCTGATTCCAATGATGGAGACATCTTTGATCTTTTCAGCCAGCTCTTCTTCCGATAAACCAGCCGGATACACCTCAACATCATACCCCTCGCTGATCATTTTTTGCACACCATGATCGTGCACATTTTCCAACAATAAAACCTTGATCCTGTTTTTTGGATAAGATAATGCCCTGTCTTCCATCTTATTCTTATATAGTATTTCGTCAAAAGAAGGTGCAATATGGTCTGCTTTTTCCACAACACTTTCTCTTTTGATATTTTCTGTAAATAAATAAAACTCTTTGGCCAGTCCTGCAGCTTTGATCTCATAATCATTGTAGCCGTCACCAATGACATATACCTCACCATCGAGTTTCAGTGATTCTATTTGTTTTGGTTTACCTCCATTGCTTGACAATAAATTATCTTCATTGAAACCGATGATGTTGCCTTCCTCATCATAGACAAAATCATTGGCAAAGACATTTTCAGGTTTCACGCCGTAATGCTCCACAATAGGCACAATAAAGTCCTTGAAGCCATTGGATAAAATGAAAATATTGTTTCTGTATTTTGAGATGAACTCCTTGTTTCTTTTGAAAGATGGAGAAACTTTGGTGCTGAGCCGGTCAATCAGTTCTGGAAGGTCCCGCTTGTTGGCATGCAGCACATCGATTCTACGCTTTAAGGATTCACGGAAAGAAATCTTACCCTCCATTCCCAGGTCTGTAATTTCCTTGATCTCTCTGATGACCTCCTCCTTATCACTGGCGTTTTCAAGTGATATTTCGGCCAGTACATCAAGCGCTTCAACCTGTGTGAAGGTACTGTCAAAATCAATTACAAAATTTTTACTATTTTCCATCCGTTTTCGTCCTAGATTAGAGGATTACTAAAATCATTTGTAAAAATAGGAGACTGCCCAAATATGAGGGATGTTATTGTTGGATTTTTTTGTTTTTTGTTCGGAAATTTAGCGTATTCGCAAAATTCTAGCGATTTATTGAAAATTACGCAAATCAAGGATTCCATTATTCTGGTCCGCAATCAATCCGATAAGTTTCCCATTACAGACCTCAGCAAAACGAAGATTGCTGCCCTGCATATTGGGCAGGATTCTGTAAAAACCTTCCAACATCGCCTCGATGATTATGCCTCAATCACCCATTATCACCTGCAACATGAAAGTGACTTTCAAAAGTTTCATCAGGACATCCTGGATTATCAATTGATCATTGTAGGGTATTACAAAAATGGCCTTTACTCGTCCACATTGGGTTACCTGAATGACTGGCAGGAGGATATTCCTATAGTGCATGTAGTCATGCAGGATCAATCGTTTTTTGATCAGCAGGATCAATTCCAGGGATCGAATATTGTTATTCATGCAAACGGCAACAGTAGGAGACATCAGGATCTTGCAGGGCAGGCTGTTTTTGGAGGTGTTGATCTATATGATACGGAACATCAATTGGTATCAAAAAGTAATCGACTTGGTTTTGTTCTTCCGGAGGAGTTAGGAATTGATGGTGAAAAACTTGAGCATGCTATCGATTCTATTGTCAATGAAGGGCTGAGATCAAATGCTTTTCCGGGTTGTCAGATCCTCGCAGCAAAAGATGGGAAAGTGTTTTTTCATAAAACCTACGGGTATCATACATACGATAGTTTAATAACTGTTGGAAAAGAGGATATTTATGATTTGGCATCAGTCACCAAAGTAACCGCGGCTACAGCAGGGTTGATGAAATTGCACGACGATGGACTGTTTGACCTTGATGTCCCGGCGAAAACCTATTGGCCTGATTTTAAGTGGACAAGAAAAGCCAACCTCACTTTCCGTGCTATTCTGGCCCATAATGCAAGATTGAAGTCCTGGATACCTTACTGGAAGACTGCAATCAACCGATGGGGCAATTATCGGTTTAATACATTATCAAAAACACCATCGAATCAATACCCAACAAAGCTTACCGATGAGCTTTACCTGCATCGTAATTACCAGCAGAAGATCTATCGCAAGATCAAGTACAGCAAGCTCAATGAGCAACCAGGTTATGTTTATTCCGGATTGTCGTTCTATCTGTACCCGGAGATTATCAGTGAGCTATCGGGAAAAACTTACGAGAACTTTTTGAAAGAACAGTTTTATGAACCCTTGGGAGCTAATACTTTGACTTTCAATGCTGGCCGGCAGTACCCACTGGAGCGGATTATACCCACGGAGGTGGATACTTTCTTCCGAAAGACCACCTTACATGGCGTAGTGCACGATGAGGGGGCGGCCATGATGGATGGAGTATCGGGCAATGCCGGGTTGTTTGGCAAGGCCATCGATGTAGCCAAAATGTGGCAAATGTTATTGAATATGGGAACTTATGGAGGAAAGCAATACCTGAGCCACCATACGGTAAGGAAATTCACCAGCTGTCAGTATTGTGAACAGGGCAATAGACGAGGTTTGGGTTTCGACAAACCTTTAATACAGTATCATCCTCAAAAGAGTAGTGTAGCAGAGGCAGCAAGTCCCGACAGCTTCGGGCACAGTGGGTATACCGGCACATTCGTTTGGGCAGACCCGGCAAATGGGCTGCTATTCATTTTCCTTTCCAATAGGGTGCACCCCACCAGAGACAATCGAAAGATCTACGAACTGAATATAAGGCCCGGGATCCATACGGTGCTTTATGATGTATTGGATTGATCAATATAAAGGGCCTGGTACTTATATTCTCACTTAATAATCAAATAAATACCACTAATCGATTAATCACGGGAGGTAAACGAAATTCCCAAATATTATGCAGCAAAGTGATTATCTTTTTTCCATGTTTTGAATTTGGGAGGTTGCTGTATGAAGGAGGGCATTCTAACAAACCGGAAAAGAACTATCACTCATATTATTAACATTAACGGATAACTAGCTATGTATAAAATTGAAGAGAAAAGCTACGGAGTAAAACTAACTTTTGGTGACTTTATTAATAAGGACGAGATGTCGATGTGGCTTCAGGAGTCAGAGAAGGTAATGCCCAGGTTACCAGATAAATTTGGGGTTTTCGTTGACATGAGAACCCTGAAACCGCTTCCTCAGGATGCCCAGGAAGAAATGGAAAAAGGGCAGAAGCTTTATAAACAAACAGGTATGGTCAGGTCAGTAGTTATTTTGAATAATTCTATTACCACCATGCAGTTCAAACGTATTGCCAAGAAAACGGGGATTTATGAATGGGAAAGATACATTGATGCTTCAGCCACCTCCAACTGGGAAGAAGTAGGCATTAACTGGATCGTAAAAGCAGAGGACCCTGATAATTCATAGTAATCAGAACAGCGTTTGACAATACCACAACAAAATAAAGAAGAACCCCGGACCATTCTGAATTCATTTTCTTGGGCCGGGGTTTATTATTTGTAATTGCGGGAATATCAAATTTTATTAGAAGGTCATCGTCTATACCTACATTCTGGATTGTATCATGTCCCAGAAAGTTGAAAACCAGTCAACCTAATAATTACCAAATTCAACCGTCAAATTACCCAGCTCACCAAAAACACACTTCAATTTCCAACTACATTTATTAATTTCATATCAGGTTTAAGTCATTGAAACACTTTTAATACTCTCAGCTATGAAAAATTTATTGCAAACCATAAAGTACGGAATCATCTATACCATCAAGACTACTTTTTACGGATGGAAGGTCGTATATCAGGAAGCACACAAATCCTGGGCGATTATGAAAGATGATAAAATCTACTGCCTGGATACCAGGGAAAGCTGCTACGAATACGTTTGCCTTGCTTAATGAACCTCTGGTCATTCAGCAAACCAGCTACACACTTTCACAATCTTTAAATCTATTTGGTATTTGACCTATATACTTGGTATTTGACCTATATACTATTGATGTATATGGTTGCTATAGCTGTTTCTTCAGGTCGTAAGTACTTACGGCATGGGTAACAGAAAATGTAAGACCAAACTACTCCGGGTAAGTGGCTACTTAGCGTTCTACGAGTATCTACTTAAGTCGAGATGAGTAGCTACTTAGGAGGAGATAGGTAGCTACTTATAAAGCAACAAGTAGCTACTTACTAAACCCGTCTAAATTTATCCTGTTTCGCGGCATTATTATCACTGCATTATGCGCTAATAGGATGTCAACTCGCAACTCCCGAATAAAACACGGGTACAAAGTCCCTGTCAGGACGAAAGACCTTACGGCACTAAAAAAACTTCGGTCTCCGGTCTTCGGTCTAATCGAAGTAGTCACAAAATTCCCAGCACTCCCAAAAAACCATGCGAAACTAAAAAACTTCGGTCTCCGGTCTCCGGTCTTCGGTCTAATCGAAGTAGTCATGAAATTCCCAGCACTCCCGAAAAACTTCCAATGAGATAAACAGCGGAACCACCCGCCTGGAAGTCCCACTCCTCCGGCACATGACTGCAAGTCCCTGTCAGGACGAAAGACCTTACGGCACTAAAAAACTTCGGTCTCCGGTCTCCGGTCTTCGGTCTAATCGAAGTAGTCATAAAATTCCCAGCACTCCCTGTAGGTGCCTGAAATAAGTTGACCACTTGGGAGTTTCAAAACAACTCATAAAATGGCAACAAGAGACAAATTTGCTACAAGTCGAAAAGAGCGACAAAATCGTTATTTTAGTGAAACCTTTAAGCGTAAGAAAGTCCAGGAACTGGAGCGAAATATCACCACAGTTAGTGAGATATCCAGGGAGTATGAAGTATCTAATACAGCGGTATATAAATGGCTTTATAAGTATGGGACTTTAGCTCAGAAAGGAGTAAAACAAATAGTAGAAGAATTGAGTGACACACGAAAAATAGCAGCTCTGAAACAGGAAATAGCGGAACTAGAGCGTACAATAGGCCAAAAGCAGATCCAGTTGGATTTTAAAGAAAAGATGATAGAGCTAGCTGAAGAGACTTATCAGGTAGACATTAAAAAAAAGTTTGGTTCCAAGCCGTCTACTGGTTCTGGCAAAACAGAGAGCAACACCCCTGGTCAATGAACCTGTTCTATCGCAGTATAGGCACGACCAAGCAAAATATTCACCAGCGGCTTAATAGGCAATTGGCGCTTCAGGAAGAGCAGGCGCAGTTATTGACTATCATAGATGAGATTCGATCAGATCATCCTCGTATGGGAGCAAGAACGCTTTATAAGCTGGTGAACCCTGAACGGATGGGGCGTGATTGTTTTATAAACTTCTGCTATAAACAAGGTCTGAGAATCAGTAAACCTAAGAATTATCGTAAAACCACAGATAGCACAGGAGTCATTCGGTTTCCTAATCTGATAGATGGCTTTGAGTTGACAGGAGTCAACCAGGTTTGGGTGAGTGATATTACCTATTACGAATTGAACAATAGGTTTCATTATTTAACCTTTATCATGGATTTATTTAGTCGTAGGATAGTAGGCTGGCAAGCTAGTAAAACACTACGGACTGTAGATACTACCATACCCGCTCTTAAGATGGCTTTGAAGCGTTTAGAGCCATCAGATCTTCCTATATTTCATTCAGATGGTGGAGGTCAGTATTACAGTAAAGACTTCCTGAAACTTACTCAAGGGCGACTATTGAACAGCATGTGTGAGTCAGTTTATGAAAACCCTCATGCTGAGCGAATTAACCGGACAATCAAGCATGATTATTTGATTCCATATGGGCCAGGAAATTATCGGCAATTAAGAAAAATGTTAACTAAAGCAGTAAAAATGTACAATGAGCAAAAGCCACACAAATCCTTAGGGGCGATCACACCTAAGGCATTTGAATTATTAAAAGCAGGATGAAGATCGGATATCCAGGGGTGTTAGCTTATCCACAATCATCCACAAGTTATGAGTCTCCCCCCGGTCCCCCCTCATCTTCTAAACGTATAGTTATAGTAGTAATAATAATTAAATTATTAACATATATATTTACCTTAATATTTAAGTTTAACCTTTCCTAAAAACGGTCAACCTTATTTAGGTTTCTACACCCGAAAAACTTCCAACTCCCAACTTCCAACTCCCAACTCCCCCAACTTCCAACTCCCAACTCAAATAAATAATCACAAAATTTTATTTGGTCAATTAGTAATTGTTATTTATGGCAATTTGAGCTTCCGTAAAAAGTTCCGACACGTTCTTATTTAAAATTATTCTAAATAAAGATATTTTTGGGGGATATAGGTATATAACTTATTGATTTTAAATAACTTAACTTTTCGCTGATTCTATACGTAAGGGGCGTCATATTTTCAGTGTAAAAATCACCTTTGAAAAACAGTAACCCCATATTACATTTGTGCTGTTCTGATTCGGACGGAGATCGATAATGGATATAAAAACAACTTCAATGTTTAAGAGAGTCAACTTAACTCACCTATCACTTCTAGTTTTTTTCTCTATTTTAACGGCTGTAAACCCTCTCATCGCACAGGACGATGATGGAATTCCTACTGATCCAGCAGTGATCAGCGCCGGGGAGAAATTGTTTAATGGCAACTGTAAAACTTGCCATCAGGTTCACAAAAAAGTAATTGGTCCCGCATTGAAAGATGTATGGACAAGAGTACCACAACCTGCCATTCCGTGGATACAGGCATTTGTGAAAAACTCTTCTGCTGTAATCGCCAGTGGTGATGAATATGCAGTGAACCTCTACGAAGAATATAATAAAACTCAAATGACAGCCTTTGGGTTCAGCGATGATGAGATCCTTTCCATCCTTGCTTATGTCAAAGCAGAAAGCGCTAATGTTCCTGAAGAGAAGGTTATAACAGACGATGAAAAGGGCGATACAGGCACCAAATCTGCCGGAGTAGACTCTGGCTACCTTACGGCCATTCTAATCATTCTTGTAGTCGTTTTAGTGTTGATCCTTGTGGTACTTGGCATCATCGTTAATGTATTGACCAACTACCTGAAGCAACAAAAAGATCTTGATGAGGCAGATGCTGAAGTGGTTAATCAACGATTTGATTTTCAGAAACTTCTGAGAAGCAATGGTATCATTGGATTAGTGATATTCCTGTTTGTTGCCATGCTGATGAAAGCTGGTATCGATGGATTGTTTACTATAGGTGTTCAGCAGAACTATCAGCCTAAGCAGCCAATCGCTTTCTCTCATAAAATTCACGCAGGACAATATGAGATTGACTGTAATTACTGTCACACTGGTGTAAGAAAAGCGAAATCAGCCAACATTCCATCAGCCAACATCTGTATGAACTGTCACACAGAAATCAAAAAAGATTCTGAGCAAATTCAAAAGATATATGCGGCAATCGACTATAACCCAGAAACTAAGGAGTATGGTCCTAACACCAAGCCAATTGAGTGGGTGAGAATTCACAACCTGCCTGACCTGGCTTATTTCAATCACTCCCAGCACGTGGAAGTTGGTGGCCTTGAGTGCCAGACTTGTCACGGTCCTATCGAGGAGATGGATGTAGTGTACCAATATGCGCCACTTACTATGGGATGGTGTATCAATTGCCATAGAGAAACTGAAGTCAATGCTAAGGACAATGCTTACTATGATAATCTGGTAGAGATTCATAAAGCGAAGAGCAAAGACCCAATGACAGTTGAGGACATTGGCGGTTTGGAATGTTCAAAGTGTCACTATTAATAAAAATCGGATTTTCAATAACATCAGTTAACGGACTGATTCTGAAGCAATAAAATAAATGAAAGAAACGAAGAAAGTATACTGGAAAGGGCTTGAGCAACTGACCAATAACGTTGAATTCGTTAAAAATGCCGATAAAGAGTTTCCTGAATATTTACCCATTAATGAGAATGAAGAGGAGGGACCTAACAGAAGGGACTTCCTTAAAATGATGGGATTCGGGATTGCGGCGGTATCACTGGCAGCCTGCGAGGCGCCAGTACGAAAAGCCATTCCTTATGTAAAGAAACCAGTAGATGTAGACCCTAGTGTTCCCAACTACTACGCTTCTACTTACTTTGTAGGTAATGACTACAACGCTGTTGTTGTTAAAACCCGTGAAGGAAGACCTATTAAAGTAGAAGGCAACAAGTTGTCTGAGGTAACTGGCGGTGGTTCCACTGCTCAGTCTGAAGCATCTGTTCTTTCATTATATGACAAACAAAGATATACTGACCCTCAGATCGGTGGTAAGAAGGCGACCTGGGAAGAAGTAGATGCTCAGGTGGTAGCAGGTCTTGGTAGTGCCAATAAGGTGACTATCGTAAGTTATTCCAACTTTAGCCCGTCTACACTTAGAGCTATTGAAGCGCTAAAGTCAAGATATAGCAATGTGGAGCACGTGATGTATGACCCTAAGTCATCTCATGGTGCACTGGAAGCTAACCTGGCAAGCTTCGGCGTTAGAGCACTTCCAACTTACGATTATTCGAAAGCCAAAACTATCGTAAGCTTCAATGCTGATTTCCTTGGAAGTTCACCAACACAGACATTAAATAACAAGCAGTTTGCTCAGTCAAGAAAACTGGGAGACAATAAGAAAGACATGTCCAGACTATATGTCTTTGAGTCAAACTTCTCACTTACAGGAGCAAATGCTGACTATAGAACACCAATTAAACCTTCACAGGAAGCAAAAGCGATCAATGCGCTTTATAATCTTGTTGCCAAGGGATTAGGACAACCTACATTGAGTGTTCACAAGAATTCAGATGTACCTGCCAACCTGGAAAAAGCTGCAAAGGACCTCATTGCTTCAAAAGGAAATTCGATTGTAGTTTCAGGATCTAACGATGTGAATGTACAAATCCTTGTAAATGGGATCAACAGCTTACTCGGTAGCTATGGCAAAACAATTGACATGGACAAAGTATCGAACCTGAGAAAGGGTGATGATAAGAAAATGTCAAAGTTTGTTGCTGATCTTAAGGCGGGAGCTGCTGGTGCAGTAATTTTCTTTAACTGTAACCCGGTTTATGATCACCCCAAAGGAGGAGACATTGCTTCGGCATTGGGTAAAGCTGCGGTTTCTGTGGCAACATCTGATAGACTAGACGAAACATCAAAGGCATGTAAGATTGTAGCTCCAGACCACCATTACCTGGAGTCCTGGAATGATTTCCAGCCTGTAAAAGGTCACTACAGCTTATCTCAGCCTACAATTAAAAATATCTTCAATACCAGACAGGCACAGGTTTCATTCCTTACCTGGGCAGGTGTTGAAAACACTGATTACTACACGTTCATCCAGGATACCTGGAAAGCAAATGGCATTGGAGAGGGCAATTTCCAGACTTTCTTTGATAAGTGCTTGCTGGAAGGTGTATATAAGAACTTCACTGCAACTTCTCAACCTGCCTTTAATGCAGATATCAATGCAGCGAGTGTTGCTGCAACGGTAAATGGAAAGGTTTCAGGAATTGAGTTGTTGGTATACGAAAATGGTGGAGTAGGTGCAGGTTTCCAGGCCAATAACCCATGGTTACAGGAAATGCCAGACCCAATCACCAAAGCTTGCTGGGACAACTACATTACTGTTTCCGCTAAGCATGCCGATGAATTAGGTTTGGTGCTTGGAGACATGACCACACAGCTTGCAGAGGTTTCTGTAAATGGTCAGACCTTTAAGTTACCAGTAATGGTTCAGCCAGGTCAGGCAGATGGTACTGTTGGTATCGCGCTTGGTTACGGTAGAACAGTAGCTGGAAAGGTAGCCGAAGGTGTGGGAGTAAGCGCATATCCTTTACTCACTGTTAAAGATGGCGTGACTTCACTAGCTTCTTCCGGAGTATCAATTACTTTAACCGGTGAAGCATATAAAGTTGCTCAAACACAAACTGCACAAACTTATGCAGGAAGAGATTTCGTAGTTCAGGAAAGCATCCTTAAGAATTATCAGAAAGATCCTTCTGCTGGAAGACATACATTGCCAATCACTGATGCCAGTGGTAATAAGAATCACCCATACGCCATTACGCTTTGGAGTGGTCACGAATACAATAACCACCATTGGGGTATGGCCATCGACCTGAACTCATGTACTGGCTGTGGAGCTTGTACCGTAGCTTGTCAGGTAGAGAACAACGTACCGGTTGTAGGTAAGCAGGAAGTCCTCAACCGAAGGGAGATGAGCTGGTTGAGAATCGACAGATACTACAGCTACCCGGCAGATGAGATCACTGACGAGACCGGTGTATTGGATGAGATCAAAATTAAGGAAAGAGTCGCTGAGAATCCTGAAGTGGTATTCCAGCCAATGATGTGTCAGCAGTGTAACAACGCTCCTTGTGAGACAGTATGCCCTGTTGCTGCAACAACGCACAGTTCCGAAGGTCTTAACCAGATGACTTATAACAGATGTATTGGTACAAGATACTGTGCAAACAACTGTCCTTATAAAGTAAGAAGATTCAACTGGTTTAAATACCATGACAATAAGCAGTTCGATAAGAACCTTTCGATGAACAACGACCTGGGTAAAATGGTATTGAACCCGGATGTTACAGTAAGAGCGAGGGGAGTGATGGAGAAATGTACTTTCTGTGTTCAGAGAATCCAGGCAGGAAAACTTGAAGCCAGAAAAGATGGCAGAAGACCTGAGGATGGGGAGATCAACACTGCATGTGCATCATCTTGTCCTAGTGAAGCATTGGTATTTGGAGATATGAAAGATCCAAACAGCAGAATTTCTCAACTATTGAAAATTGAGAGAAAGGATAAGATGGCTACTGCTAAGGAGCCAAGAGCATTCCACGCTTTGGAGGAATTGAGAGTTATGCCAAATGTTTGGTACCTAACTAAGATCAGAAATAAAGACGAAGAAACTAATAAAGAGGCACACGCTTAATTGATAAATTATGATTGCAGAATCCGCAATTCGCGAACCTTTAGTTACAGGTGGGAAAACAGCCCACGACGTTACCAACGATATTGCTGGTAGGGTAGAAGAAAAACCTGCACCATCATGGTTATTGGCCATGGCCATTTCCCTTGGATGTTTGGCGGTTGGTGGCTATGCAGTAGCCATGACAGTCTGGGATGGAATTGGTATGTGGGGATTAAATAAAACAGTAGGATGGGCATGGGATATCACCAACTTCGTATGGTGGGTAGGTATCGGTCACGCCGGTACACTGATCTCAGCGATTCTATTGCTGTTCAGACAGCGATGGAGAATGTCCATTAACAGAGCTGCTGAAGCAATGACCATTTTCGCAGTAATCTGTGCGGCGATGTTCCCTGTATTACACATGGGGCGTCCATGGTTAGGATTCTACTGGGCATTGCCTCTGCCAAATACTTTCGGATCCCTGTGGGTGAACTTTAACTCACCACTGCTATGGGATGTATTTGCCATCTCGACTTACTTCTCTGTATCTCTTGTTTTCTGGTACATCGGGCTTATTCCTGACTTTGCAACCATCAGAGACAGAGCTACCAATAAAATATCTAAAGCAGTGTACGGTGCACTTAGTTTCGGATGGGACGGTGCAGCAAAAACGTGGAGCAGATACGAAACTGTAGCCCTTGTGCTTGCAGGTTTGGCTACTCCTCTGGTACTTTCAGTACATACCATTGTATCCTTTGACTTTGCTACTTCAGTAATACCGGGATGGCATACCACAATTTTCCCTCCTTACTTCGTTGCAGGAGCGATTTTCTCAGGATTTGCCATGGTATTGACTTTGTTGTTGGTTACCAGAAAAGTTTATAAACTGGAAGATTATATCACTATCCAACACATAGAGATGATGAACATAGTAATCATCATCACAGGTTCGATAGTAGGTATCGCTTATATCACAGAGTTTTTCATTGCAGCTTACTCTGGTGTAGAAGCTGAGCAATATGCCTTCATCAACAGGGCTACTGGTCCTTACTGGTGGGCTTATGCATCAATGATGACCTGTAACGTGATCTCGCCTCAGTTATTCTGGTTCAAAAAGATCAGAACTAACCTGGCCTCCACATTCATTCTGTCAATCATCGTGAACATAGGAATGTGGTTTGAAAGATTTGTAATTATTGTGACTTCACTACATAGAGACTTCTTACCATCCAGCTGGGCAATGTTCTACCCAACTGAGTATGATATGGGAGTTTACCTATTCACTTTCGGATTATTCTTCACAGCATTCTTCCTGTTTGCTAAATTCTTCCCTGTGATCAACATGGCAGAGGTGAAAAGTATTTTGAAAGCAACTGGTGAAGGCGTTGGTTCAAGTTCTCAAGTGGCTCAAGAAGCTGAAAAAATAGAAAATTAATATGGAAGGCGGAAAGAACTATGTATTAGGAGTATTTGACGATGAGGATGTGCTTTTGAAAGGCATCAAAGACGTCAGACAAGCTGGAGTTAAAATTCATGAAGTGTATTCACCATTTCCTGTTCACGGAATTGAAGATGCCTTAGGATACAGAAGGTCCAGACTTTCAATTGCTGCTTTCTTATTTGGTCTTTGCGGAACCTGCCTGGCACTTACTATGCAAATTGGTATGTTGGGTGTGGACTGGCCAATGATCATCGGTGGTAAGGATCACGTAGCATTGCCGGATTTCATTCCAGTAACTTTCGAAATGACTGTATTACTGGCAGCATTCGGAATGGTAGGTACTTTCATGGTGATCAGTAACCTGAAGCCATGGGCCAAGCCAAGAATTTTCGACTTGAGGATTACCGATGATAAGCACGTAATGGCTGTGGATCTGGCACAGAACGATATGAATGAAGCTGACATCAAAAAGGCATTGCAAAGTGCTGGTGCAGTGGAAGTAAACAATAAGGATTTTGAATAAGAGAACAACTCATAGGATGAAAAGAAACGTACTACATTTTTCAGTTTTTGTTCTTGCGGTATATGTCTTGACAGGATGTGCTGCCAAGGATGACTACCCGGGTTTGGAATATGCACCTCAGATGTATCATTCAACTCCGTATGAGCCATTGTCTCAGATTCAGGATAAAAACATAGGTACCTGGCTCGACTCAAACCCTGAGGATGAGCATGGTGAGTTTTATAACTCAAACCCTTACAACGAGTTTGGGATGACCATGAGGGAGCCTGTAGCCAATACAGTAAGAAGAGGAGATGATCTTCCTTACAGATATGCAAAAGATGATCTTGCCCTGGCAGCTGCCGAATTGAAAAGCCCTCTGGCAGACTCAAAAGAGGTTGTGAAAGAAGGTAAGGCTCTTTATGACAGATTCTGTGAGCATTGCCATGGTAAAACAGGACAAGGTGATGGCCTTGTTGGAGAAGTTTTACTTGGAGTTCCGATTTACAATTCTGCAGCATTGAAAGATGTTTCAGAAGGTCATATCTTTCATGTCATCACAATGGGTAAAGGAAGAATGGGCGCACATGCCTCTCAATTAAGTGTTGAGGAGCGATGGAAGATTGTAAAATATGTTCAAACATTACAAAAGCAATAATTGATTCAGACAATGGTTGAAGAAAAATACGAATTTACATCAGGAGCGAAAAAGAATTTAATGATTGCTTTTGTGGCAGGAATCATCATGACTGCTCTGGGCTTTCTTATCCTGAATTTGCTTGGTGGTGATCATGGTGCTGTTGAACATGGAGCTGAAGCTGCCGCCGCACACGGTGATGGTCACGGTTTTGCCTGGTACAAAAGACTGTTTGCTAACCTTTGGATCAACAATGTTTTCTTTGTTGGACTGGGGCTAATTGGCGTTTTCTTTTTTGCCATCCAATATGCTGCGCAGGCTGGATGGTCTGCCGGTATGTTAAGAATTCCTTTATCATTTGGAAACTGGATTTTGATCGGTGGAGTGTTGATGGCAATTACGTTTGCTGCTGCTTACCCGTCTCATAGCTTGTTCCACTGGTTAGATTCAACTTTGTATGACCCTGCAAGTGAAAACTATGATAAAATCATTGCTGGTAAGTCATGGTATTTAAATAAAATATTTTACTTAGGAAGATTTGTTGTCTTCTTTGGAGCCTGGTGGTTGTTCTTCAGACAACTAAAGAAACTGGCATTCGAAGAGGATCTTGAGGGTGGACTTGACAAATGGAAAAAAATCAGATCTGTTTCTGCTTACTTCCTTGTCTTCTTTGCTGTGTCATCTTCAATGTCAGCATGGGATTGGGTAATGTCAATAGATACACACTGGTTCAGTACCATGTTTGGATGGTATGTGTTTGCGAGCTGGTGGGTTTCAGGACTGGCGCTAATCACGTTCATTGTAATTTTACTAAAAGACAAAGGATACCTTTCCATTGTAAATTCAAACCATATTCACGACCTGGGTAAGTTTGTTTTTGCTTTCAGTATATTCTGGACTTATATCTGGTTCTCTCAGTTCCTACTGATTTACTACGCGAACATTCCGGAAGAGACCATCTACTTCGTAGAGCGATGGAAAAATGATCACTACGCACCAGTATTTTTCATTAATCTGATCGTTAACTTTTTCTTCCCATTCCTTGTTCTAATGACAAGAGATGCCAAGAGACATACAAGGATATTGAAAGTAGTTTGTCCCGCTATCGTATTTGGGCATTGGTTAGATTTCTACCTGATGATCACTCCGGGAACACTTCAGGAAAACGGAGGTTTCGGATTGATAGAATTAGGACTTCTCACATGTATGCATCAGCGTTCATTTATGTAGCACTTAGTAATTTGGCAAAAGCTCCACTCGTGGCGAAAAACCACCCAATGTTGCAGGAGAGTTTGCATCACCATATTTAATTAAAAGACTAATAAGTAGATCAATATGTTCAATCTAATAATAGTTGTAGCGATTGTTTTAATCCTGGCCATTGGTTATACCATTTTCAGGGTTACAACATTGGTTGGAATAGCGAAAGGAGATAATCAAAAGAGGGTTACGGGATCCAACAAGGTTCAGGCAGCTTTACTTGTAGCCTTTTTAATAGCTGGAATAGTTGGTTTCTTCTATTACTCTTTTGGTGGACTGGATGACTCTTTTATTCAGCCACTGGCCAGTGAGCATGGTAAAGAAACAGATAAGTGGTTCTGGATAACCATGGGTGTAACATGCTTTGTGTTCATCTTAACTCAGATTTTACTATTTGGTTTTGCTTTCAAATACCAATATAAGGAAGAGAATAAAGCGAAGTTTTACCCACACAACGACAAACTGGAAATCATCTGGACAGCTGTTCCTGCTGTAGTATTGGCAGTGTTGATTATTTCAGGATGGAAGATCTGGGTAGATATTACTGGTCCGGCACCAGATGACGCAGAGGTGATTGAAGTGTATGGCTACCAATATGCGTTTGCTTTCAGGTACCCTGGAGCTGACAAGCAGCTGGGAGCTTATGACTATAGAAAAATTGATCCGATCAATAACAACCAGGTGGGGATTGATTATAGCGATAAGGCGGCATTGGATGACTTTATGGGCAGAGAACTACATGTTCCAAAAGGAAAACCTGTTCATTTGAAGATCAGAGCCCGGGATGTAATTCATAGTGTTTACCAACCTAACTTCAGATTGCAAATGAATGCAGTGCCTGGGTTACCAACCAGATTCTGGTTTGTACCTACTAAAACCACTGCAGAAATGAGAGAGGAAACTGGCAACCCTGATTTTAATTATGAACTGGTTTGTAACAAAATCTGTGGAAAGGCACACTTCTCAATGAAAGCTACCATTGTGGTTGATGAACCTGAGGATTATGAAAAATGGTACAATGAGCAAGAAGCATTGTTGAAGCAAAATCCAGGATTGATGGCTCAGGTGCCTGATAACCTGAAAGAAGTAGCCATTATTTCGGCTGATTTAGAAAACATTGAAAGTAATCAAAGTGTTGAGCTTTCAAACACTGAAAACTCATCATTGTAAAGTAAGAAATTATGTCAGTTACCGATATTCAAATACAGGAAAATACAGCACATGACGATCACCACGATCACCATGAGCAAAGCTTCATAGAGAAGTATATATTTTCAACTGATCACAAAACGATTGCCAAGCAATTCCTGATCACAGGTATATTTTGGGCAATTATAGGTGGAGCGTTCAGTGTAATCTTCAGGTTACAACTTGGCTTCCCTGATATGACTTTAGAATGGTTAAAACCTATCCTTGGTAAATGGATCGATGATGCTGGTAAGCTTGATCAGGAATTTTACCTGGCCCTTGTGACAATGCACGGTACCATTATGGTATTCTTCGTATTGACAGCCGGTCTAAGTGGTACATTCAGTAATTTCCTGATTCCATTACAAATTGGTGCCAGGGATATGGCGTCTGGATTCATGAACATGTTATCATACTGGTTCTTCTTCTTATCCAGTGTAATAATGTTTATTTCTTTGTTTTTGGAAACAGGTCCAGCAGCAGGTGGATGGACAATCTATCCTCCGTTAAGTGCACTGCCACAGGCGATCCAGGGATCAGCAGGTGGTATGACGCTTTGGTTGGTTTCGATGGTTTTCTTTATCGCATCTACTTTACTGGGAGGTATCAACTATATCACTACAGTAATTAACCTGAGAACGGAAGGTATGTCTTTTGCAAAGCTTCCGCTTACTATCTGGGCATTCTTCATTACGGCAGTAATTGGATTGCTGTCATTCCCGGTATTATTCTCAGCGGCGTTGCTTTTGGTGTTTGACCGTTCGATGGGTACAAGTTTCTACTTATCAGAAATTTTTATTGGTGGTGAGGCATTACCAAACATTGGTGGTAGCCCTATCCTATACCAGCACTTGTTCTGGTTCCTGGGGCACCCTGAGGTATATATCGTATTACTTCCTGCTCTGGGAATTACCTCAGAAATTATTTCTACCAATTCAAGAAAGCCGATCTTTGGATATCGTGCCATGATTGGATCAATGCTTGCCATTGCGTTCCTTTCATTTATAGTATGGGCACACCATATGTTCGTGTCAGGATTGAATCCATTCCTTGGTTCAATATTCATGTTCCTTACACTGATCATTGCAGTTCCTTCGGCGGTAAAAGCATTTAACTATATCACAACACTTTGGAAAGGAAACATTGTTTTCACTCCAGCGATGTTGTTCTCTATTGGTTTGGTATCGTTCTTTATATCAGGGGGTGTAACCGGTATATTCCTGGGTAACTCAGCACTGGATATCAACCTGCATGATACTTACTTTGTTGTAGCTCACTTCCACTTAGTAATGGGTAGTGCTTCATTCTTTGGTCTACTGGCTGGAGTTTATCACTGGTTCCCTAAGATGTTTGGAAGAATGATGGATAGCAAACTTGGGTACATTCACTTCTGGTTTACGTTTGTTGGGGTTTACCTTGTATTCTTCCCGCTACACTATATCGGAATTGCTGGTTTCCCGAGAAGATACTATGCGTTCACAAACTTTGATGCATTCAGTGCTTTTGCTGACCTGAATACATTTGTGAGTGTGGCTGCTATCATCACGTTTGCTGCACAGTTTATCTTTATATTCAACTTCTTCTATAGCATGTTTAGAGGAAGAAAAGCTCCTGCAAACCCATGGAGATCGAATACTTTGGAGTGGACTACTCCAAGAAACCCTGGTCACGGAAACTGGCCTGGAGCGATTCCTAAAGTTTACAGATGGCCTTACGACTATAGCAAACCTGGTGCTGAGGAAGATTTTATTCCACAACATATTCCATATTCTCAAACGCCAGAATCCAACCTTCCAGAAGAGAATGAAATTGCAAAGACCGAGGAAGTGAGGGAGGCAAGAAATGTCGGGGATAGTCACTAAGAAGTTTTTTAAGAGACTTAATATAATTACAATCATTGCCGTCTACCTGTTAATACTGGTAGGCGGCATTGTTAGAAGTACTGGTTCCGGGATGGGTTGTCCTGATTGGCCGAAGTGTTTTGGGAATTATGTTCCTCCCACATCGGTTGATGAACTTCCTGAGAACTATAAAGAAATTTACTTGGCCAAACGTGTTGCCAAGAATGAGAGAGTTGCGAAAATGATAGCTGCTCTTGGCTTTGACAGACTGGCAAATAAAATCCTGAATGATCCTAATATTATGGTGGAGCAGGATTTTAATGTAACTGAAACCTGGATAGAATACCTCAACAGATTACTGGGAGTGCTGATAGGCCTATTCATATTTGCTGTTCTTGTAACCGCATTTGTGCTTAGGAAAGAAGCAAAGAACATTTTACCCTATGCGTTACTGGCATTTGTAATGGTTGCATTTCAGGGATGGTTAGGTTCCATAGTGGTATCTACCAACTTGCTACCGGGTATGATCACGGCGCATATGATACTAGCGGTATTATTGGTATGTGTGTTGATATATCTGGCCTACAGGTTGGATGAACAGGAGGTGGAAACTACATCTGGTGCTCAGGAACTCGGCCAATTGAAATTATGGCTGCTCATAGGCCTGGGATTATTCCTGGTACAAATAGCCCTTGGGACTCAGGTAAGAGAAATGATAGATGTCATTGCCATGCAGTTAAGCGATCGAGCTCAGTGGATTGAGCACATGGGTATGGCATTTTATATCCATAGAAGTTACTCTCTCATCATTTTAGTGGTTCATGTTATGATAGCCTGGAAACTATACAAAACAAATGTGTGGAGTAGGTTAAGGAATCTGGCTTACATACTGGTTGTGTTAATAAGTTTAGAAGTATTAACGGGTGCAGTTTTATCATATTTTGCTGTACCAGCAATGCTTCAACCGGTACATTTAACACTGGCCACTTTGATATTTGGAATTCAATATTATGCCTTTTTAATGGCAAGAAAGATTAATACGATACAAGCTGTAAATGTCTAGTGTAAAGACGATAGAGATTGATGTAAGAACAAAGTTGATGGCTTATTTTGAGTTAATGAAGCCAAGACTTTCCTTTTTGGTGGTTTTTTCATCTGCGTTTGGCTATGTGCTGGCATCATCAGGTTTCAGTTGGTGGAGTTTTATAGGGCTTTCCTTAGGCGGTTTTTTAGTTTCAGGAGCTTCTGTAACCATCAACCAGATCAAAGAGAAGCATCTGGATGCCATGATGAAAAGAACCATGGACAGGCCACTCCCTACGGGCAAAATTTCTGAAAATGAAGCATACCTTGCAGCGTTTGCCTGGTTGGTCTCAGGCTTGATCTTGCTGTATTTGTTTACTAACCCTATCACTGTAGTACTTTCATTAATATCAACTGTATTGTATGCTTATGTCTACACCCCGTTGAAAAGGGTGGGGCCTGTGGCGGTCACAGTAGGCGCAATACCAGGAGCACTTCCTCCATTGATCGGGTGGGTTGCTGCAACTGGACAGGTATCGATAGAAGCGTTGATCATATTTGGAATTCAGTTTGTATGGCAGTTTCCCCACTTTTGGGCCATTGCCTGGGTAGCTGATGAAGATTATAAAAAGGCTGGGTTTAAATTATTGCCTGGCGGTGGGAGTAAGAATCTAAATACAGCCATCAATATCATGACCTACACCCTGTTTCTTTTACCTCTTGGTTTGTTCCCTACCTATCTTGGTATTACGGGAATCAACTCTGCGGTAGTAGCAACAGTTTGTGGAGCCTTGTTCTTAGGCCAAACGTTGATGTTGATGAAAGATAATTCAAGGAAGTCGGCATTACGGATCATGTTTGGGTCGTTTTTGTATCTGCCGATCGTTCAGATTGCATATATGTTGGATAAAGTTTGAGGATGATGATTGAAGCACAGATGAACGCACCAATTGGAAAAGTAAGAGCAATGAATCCCAAGAAGTTTGGGTTATGGCTCTTTATTGTATCAATCACAATGATATTTATTTCATTGTCGAGTGCATACATTGTAAAACAGTCGGAAGGTAACTGGCTGATTTTTGAATTTCCTGATCTGTTCAAAACAACATCTGTGATTATCGTATTGAGCAGTGTTACGATGCATTGGTCATATATTGCTGCGAAAAGAAATAATTTATTACATATAAGGTTGGGGTTGATTGCTACAGCAATATTAGCTGCGGCATTCATGATCGGACAGTACATGGCCTGGGATGAATTAGTCGCTCAGGACGTGTTTTTTGTAGGTAACCCCGCTGGTTCATTTGTATATATTTTTACAGGGCTGCATGTAGCACACGTCATTGGAGGAGTCATCTTCCTGGCGATTATGCTCACAGCTTCATTTAGATATAAAGTTCATTCAAAAAGCCTGACTAAGATTGAAATGTGCACCACTTATTGGCATTTCTTGGGTGGACTTTGGTTGTATTTATATTTATTTTTGGTGCTGAACAATTAAACTTTACTAACCTAATATTATGGCAAGTACTGCAGTAGTTGTAGAGGATGACAACAGGAATTTATGGGGAGGTGGCGTAGAACCCATGAAAGCAAGCTATGGAAAACTGATGATGTGGTTTTTCCTGCTTTCAGACGCATTTACGTTCTCCGCACTTTTGATTACCTATGGATTAATCAGATTTAAGAACCCTGCTTATGAAGGTTCTGTAGAGGACTTCACCTTTTCACAGGAGTGGTGGCCAATTCCGGAGAAAGTATTTGATGCATTCCCTGGTAGTCATGAGCTTAGCCACGCACTTGGAATAGAGCATGGATTTCCACTTGTTTTCGTTGGGATCATGACCTTCATTCTGATCCTAAGTAGTGTTACTATGGTATTGGGTGTAGAAGCCGGCCACAGAAAGGACAAGAAAGCGGTTGAAAAATGGATGCTTTGGACCATTCTTGGAGGGATCACTTTCCTGGGTTGTCAGGCATGGGAGTGGACTCACTTCATTCATGGTACTGAGGAAGGTGGAAGATTATTGGATGGCTCAATATTCTATGGTGCCAACCTTTCATTGAACCAATACGGACCTCCAAACTTTGCAGCGCTATTCTTTTTCATCACCGGGTTTCACGGATTCCACGTATTTAGTGGGGTACTGCTAAACTTTGCCATATTCTACCAGACAACCGTTGGTATACTGGAAAGAAGAGGTCACTATGAGATGGTGGAGAAAGTTGGCCTTTACTGGCACTTTGTGGACCTTGTTTGGGTATTTGTGTTCACATTCTTTTACTTGGTTTAAATTTTAAAAAAGATATTTAACATGGAACAAGAAAATCCAGAAGTTCAGGTTCAACCTGCAGATAAAGCTAAGATCTGGGGTATTTGGAAAGTGATGTTGATCCTCGCTGCTGTTACAGCAGTGGAATTTATCATTGCTCTTGCTATCCCATTGTCTCTGATGCCTCAACCAGTAAAAGTTTATGTGTACATCGCACTGACAATTGTGAAGGCATTCTACATTGTAGGTGAATTCATGCACTTGTCACACGAAAGAAAATCTTTGATCTGGTCAATATTATTACCAACATTATTCATCGTTTTCATGCTCTTTATATTCCTGTTCCAGGGAGCTAAGATTTATGAAGCGTTGATGGGTTAATCAGTTGGCCTTAGCTAAAAATATAAATCATGCTGTTTACTCAGCATGATTTTTTTTTGATTAATAGCAATTATGAGATCTAAGTTAAAAGTATTCATCCTTGTGGTGGTATTTGTGGTGCCTGTTGCACTGTTTGTATTCCTTAAAATGTTTGGTAGCAATACCTTCGACGTAGCTATAATTGAAGAACAAGTGGAATGCACGGAGGTACTAGCTAAAGCCCCCTCTACTCAATTAAGCCTGATAAACTACCAATATCAGTCTGGAGAAGATTCCCTGGAAGCAGTGAATCAGTTTAGAAGAGTGGTTCAGCGGTTTAAGAATAGAGGTGCTGTGGGGATGTATTTACATAGCGGAGACAGTTCTTATATGGAAATGACTGCAAAGTATCCGGTAGTTACATTCATTTCTGACAGCAGTCTTTTGAAATGTATGAACAGGTTTGCCAACAACAGCAACAAATTTTTACTTTTCGACAAACAAAATAACCTTCGGGGGATTTATGACATAGCGCGCGGTGAAGTCGACCGCCTGTTCATGGAAGTTGATATTTTATTAATAGGGAAAGAAGAAAACACTACCAGATAGATGGCAACATTAACAGCAGACAATAAAAATTACACCAGGATTATCATAGTACTATCAGTGCTTATTCCTGTAGCAGTGGCAATTTTACTTTTTGCACCACAAAAGTTCCTAGCATTCGGAGATTGGGTAAAAAACCTACCGACCCTAAATGCGATTTTAAATTCCCTTACAACACTATTACTGATTGGTGCGCTGATTGCAGTGAAAAATGGGAATGTGACTATACATCGTTCACTGATGACTACTGCATTTATCCTGGGAAGCATTTTTCTGGTCTCCTATGTGCTTTATCACTCATCAGTGCCGTCGGTGAAATTTGGAGATATCGATGGAAACGGTGTGCTTAGTGATAGTGAATTAGCCAATATTGGCGGAACACGTACCTTATATCTCGTGGTTTTGTTGTCCCACATTGGGTTTTCCATTGTAGTGGTACCCCTGGTCTTATTTGCCTTTTATTACGCATTAACAGGAAAAATCGCAAACCATAAAAAGTTGGTTAAATATACTTATCCCATTTGGCTGTACGTTTCGGTGACAGGAGTACTCACTTATTGGTTAATTAATCCTTACTATCAATAGTGTTTCGTTCGTTGTGATGTAAATTTGCAGTAATGAAAAAGTATTTACTTACCGGCTTATTCTTCATTGTAATTAACATAACAAGTTTTGCGCAATGTGCTATGTGTAGGACAACACTAGTCAATAATGTCAGCAATGGAGATTCAACTTCCTTTGCAGCCGGCCTAAATACTGGCATATTATACCTTTTCTTTACTCCATACATCATTGTTGGAGTGATAGCATATTTGTGGTACAGAAACAGCAAAGTAAATGCCCCCAAAATCAGCATTAGCAGCCGGCTTAAGCGGTGATTGCCCCAGATGCCGCAAAGGCAAAATGTTCAAGGCTCCCATGTTTGCCTTAAGCAAAATCAATCATATGTATGAGACCTGTGAAAACTGCGGGTTGAGATACGAGGTGGAGCCAGGGTTTTACATGGGTTCCATGTATGTTAGTTACGCTTTTTCGGTAGCTATCTTTATCATTAATTTTGCGGTGTTGACCATATTTTTTGATAGCCCGGCCATCTGGGTTTATGTGGTGTCCGTTTTGATATCATCTTTATTATTATATCCCATAGTATTCAGGTATTCAAGAATAATATTGTTGCACGTGTTTGGTGGCGTGAAATTTGATAGGAGTAAGTCATAGAATAATTTCTTAATTTCATAGCCAAATCACATAAGCTTGAAAATATCTAACAGAAAGATTCTTCTAGGAATCGCAATCTTTGCAGCTATTGGATTGATCACCTACCATTTTGGTGCCTATCTCAGGAGTCACGAAAGTTTTTTGGTAGATGAAATCAATGAACGCATAGAAAAGGAACTCTCCATCATTGATGCAGACCTACATCACTTCATGGAGGATTATGCCACCAGCAGTGTTTTGTTTGATCATGCCAGTTCATACAAATATCCCATTTTTGTTTATGATAAAGGAAGCCTCAAATATTGGAGTGATCATAATTTCGTCCCGCCGTATAGCGAACTTACCTCCATTGATTCAATTGGCTATGTTGAATTGAGTCACGGAAAGTTTATTGTACTAAAGCAATACGTGCCATACAGTGAAAATCAACTGGAAGTATATTCTCTTCTGGATCTGTATAAAAAATATCCCATCGATAACAAATACCTGCGTTCTTCCTATAACAAAAAGATCTTTCCCGGTGATCAAAGTGATTTGAAGGTTTCTGCTGAAAAAGGCGAACATCCGATTAGCTTTCGGGGGCAATACCTCTTCAATGTGGCAACCAGTGCCAATAACAATTGGGTTCCTGGAGTTATTAAATGGATTACAGTTTATTCCATCACCATTGCAATTCTGCTCTTATTGTTATTGCTTTTGTACAATGCCAATAAGATTGTGAGGAAAGGGCATTACCTGGTATCATGGCTATGGACTACTGTATCAGTTATATTGATGCGTATTCTCATGATGTGGCTGGATTTTCCTTTTTCCATGGTGAATTCCGCAGTATTTAACCCCATCAATTTTACTTCAGGCTCAATCAATTCCTCTTTGGGAGATCTGGTGCTAAATCAGATCACGGTGTTGGTGATTGTCCTGTTTACCCTTCATAGTCTGCGATATTCGGTTCGGTTTAAGAAATGGCTGATTTCAAGGCCTAACTGGATCTGGTCGATTGGTTTGATCCTTTATACACTGCTATCACTGATATCTGCACATTACATTTATCAGAACCTCAGAGAGATACTCATCAATTCTCAAATTGATATGGATATCTCCAACAGCATAAATTTTGACGCATTAAGGGTAGTTGTTTTGTTTTCGTTTCTGGTTACTACGCTGATCTTTTTTGCTCTTCAATATTTTAACCTAAAACTCCTGATCAAGACTTATCAGCGATCGCCATGGTTGCTTGCTGCGTGTATGGTTGTTGCCGGTTTGGCGTATTACAGTTTGTATGAAAAAAACTACATCCTTTTCCTTGGGTTGATAGGGGCATACTGGTTGGCTTCCAGTCAGTTGAAGTTTATTCTTAATCTTGGCAAACGTAGGTATTCAGCCTTCCTGTATTTTTTTATGACCGCCAGCGTAGCTTCCGTATTTGGAAGTTTTGCGGTTTATAAGCAAGCTAAAAAGGACACCGTCAATGAGAAAAAGAAATTTGCCAACAATTTGCTCATTGAAAGGGACATTTTAGGTGAGTATTTATTGTCTCAGGTATTACCGGTCATTCAGAAAGATGGCTATGTGGTGTCTCGTATGTATAGTGAAAGACTGGCAGAACATACTATTGAAGACAAAATCAATCGTACTTACCTTATTGATTATTTTGATAAGTATCAGGCCAAGGTTCATATTTTTGACAGGAATGGATCGCCATTCCGGTTCAATGAAATGCAGGTTTCTTTAGACTCTGCCCGCAGTTTAATTATTAGTCCCAGGCATAAAACTGATTATCCCAACATTTTTTATGTGAATGAACCAGAATTAAAAGACCGATATTTCGCATTCATACCAATCACCAGTTTGAATAATGAACTTGGTACAATATTACTCGAGCTAACCTTAAAGAAATACGTGTCCAGCTCGGTCTATCCGGAATTGCTGGTTGAGAATAAGTACTCAGGAGCAACCTCAAGCCAGTTTGATTATGCAATTTTTCAAAATGGGGAGGAACTGTACCATGTAGGAAACTATAATTTCAGCAGGGAATTCAACAGAGCGTTTCTGGAAGTTCCAAAATTATATGGGACAGGGATCACCAGAAACAGGTATCATCACCTGGGTGTGCGTGGGCAGGAGGGAAGAACCATAGTTATTACCTCCAGGAAGTATCCAAACAGTAATGTTTTATCCAACTTCTCGTTTTTCTTCTTTGTTCAGATTATTGGGATTGCCATCATTGTGATCACCTCCAATATTTTCTTTGTCTACCCCCGACCTGAATTGAATTTTGCTACCAAGATAAGTTTCTATTTAGGTGCGGTGGCATTAGTTCCCTTGTTCTTTGTGAGTGTGGGTGTACTAAACTCATTGAACCGAAGCTACAAAGAAGAGATCAACCGTAGTTACGAGAAACGGGCCAGAAGAATTGAGGAGCATGTCAATGAGGATGTGACTGCTTTTTTTCAACATAAGATCAATCGGGAAACGCTTTCATCAAGACTGTCTGGAATCACAGGCCTGGTGCAAAATGATGTGAATATTTATGGTAATGATGGTCAACTGATTGCCTCTAGTCAGCCGAAAATATTCACCAGCGGACTTATTTCAAATTATATGAACCCTGAGGCCATTTATGAGATCAAAGAAAATCAGAAGGAAAGAATTGTGTTGGATGAATCCATTGGCGACCTGGTTTATAAGTCATTTTACATCGCGATCAGATCCCGGGAGACCAGTGAGATGCTGGGAATACTTAGTATGCCCTTCTTTGAATCCAAAAACCATTTGATTCGCCAGCAGGTGGAAGTTTTTAATAACCTGATTAACATATTCATTGTAATACTGATGGTATCCCTGGTAATATCATATTTTGCTGTCAGGATTTTGACCGAGCCACTAACTTTGCTAACGGCGAAAATCAGGAGGACCTCACTGATGGAAATCAATGAACCCCTGGAGTATACGGCCAATGATGAAATTGGGATACTAGTTCAGGAATACAACCTGATGTTGAAGAAACTGGAGGAAAGTAAACGAGCATTGGCTCAAACCGAGAAAGAGTCGGCCTGGAAGGAAATTGCCAAGCAGGTGGCACACGAGATCAAAAATCCACTGACTCCAATGAAGTTGACGCTTCAGCAGATGCAGCGTGTAATGGGCAAAGATGATAAAGCTGCCAAAACAGTAGCCAATTTGCTACACCAGGTAGATACATTGAGTGATATAGCCACATCATTCAGTACGTTTGCTAAAATGCCGGTACCTCAGCATGATCGCTTTGACATCTCTAAGGAATTGCGTAAATCAGTATTGTTGTTTCAAAACGAAAATGGTCGCATTGAAGCTGAAATTGAAGAAGGGGAGTTTTTTGTAGATGGAGACGCTAAGCTTATCGGTCGGATTTTTAACAATCTACTCATCAATGCCTTTCAATCAGTTCCGGAAGACAGACAGCCATGTGTAAAAGTGAAGTTTGGCAGAAAAGGTAAAAACAAAGTGTTGATTTCCATCGCTGATAATGGAAGTGGAATTCCAGAAGAATTGCACAATAAAATATTCATTCCCAATTTTAGTACTAAAGAGAGTGGTAGTGGTATTGGTCTGGCAATTGCCAAAAGAGGAATTGAACATGCCAATGGAGACTTGTGGTTTGAAACCTCCGATGATGGTACCACCTTTTATATCAGGCTACCCCTGGTGGATTAACCTTTTATCCTCATCATTACTTTGTTGGCAAACACAAAGTTGTTAAGCTCTTCTACATCGGTATCCAGTATCTGATCGCTGCTGCCTTCCCAAAGTTTATGCCCCTGGTAAAGAAACATGATGTTGTCTCCGATCTCCATTACACTATTCATGTCGTGAGTAACAACCACAGTGGTGATATCGTATTCGTCGGTGATTTCTTTGATCAGGTTGTCAATTTTGATGGCGGTCATAGGGTCCAGGCCTGAATTGGGTTCATCACAAAACAGGTAGTTTGGTTTATTCACGATCGCCCTGGCAATACCCACCCTTTTTTTCATTCCCCCTGAAATTTCTGAAGGCATTTTCTTATTGACATTAGCAAGTCCAACACGTTCCAGACAAAAATTTACCCGATCCAGCTTTTCATCCTTTGGTGTTTTGGTTAGGACATCCAATGGGAACATCACATTTTCTTCAACGTTTTTGCTATCAAACAAGGCATTACCCTGAAAGAGCATACCAATCTCCCTTCTTACCTCTGTTTTGACTTTGTTATCTCCATCGGTGAAATCGCGGTTATCATAAAGAACCCTTCCCTCGTCTGGGTGGACAAGTCCTACTATGCACTTCAGGAGTACACTTTTTCCGGTACCACTGGATCCAATGATTAGGTTGGTCATTCCCTTATTGAATGTACCACTAATCCCTTCCAGTACCATTTTACCATCAAAAGATTTATGAATGTTTTGTACTTCTATCATCCGACAAGCAATTTAGCAAGAACATAATCAGCACACAATATCGCTATACAGCTATTGGTAACCGCACTGGTAGAAGCTCTACCCACTTCCAGCGCGCCTCCTTCAGTAAAGTAACCTTTGTAGGCGGAGATGGATGCAATCAAAAATGAAAACACCAACCCTTTGATGATAGCGAATGTGACATTAAACTCAATAAACTCATATCTCAGCCCGTAGATGTAATCATAACCGGATACAACCCCGGTGACCAAACTAATTAGGTAACCTCCATATATTGAAAGGAAACCCGAGAAGATCACCAACATTGGGTACATGATCAGTGAGGCAATTATTTTCGGAAATACCAGGTAAGAGGAAGAATTGATCCCCATAACTTCCAAAGCATCTATCTGCTCAGTGATGCGCATGGTGCCCAGTTCACCTGCAATATTGGACCCTACCTTTCCGGCCAGTACAATTGATATGATCGTCGGAGACAATTCCAGTATTGTCATGTCTCGTACCACCAGGGAAATAATATAGTCAGGTATTAACGGGCTAACAAGATTGTAGGCAGTCTGCAAGGTAGTTACAGCACCCATGAAAGTGGACACAATGGCAACAATGGAAACGGAATTATACCCGATTTTAATGCATTCCTCCAGGGTTAATGACAGGTAAGTGGAGAAACTTTCTCTTCTGACAAAAAGGCTTTTTAAGAAAATTAGATACTTACCCAGACTATGCATTCAGTTTTTCTAGTTTGTGCTGACTTGTCTTTTGGTTAACTTGCGGAAAAATAATAAATAGGAGGTAATCGACATGGTTTATTGCTTAAAATATCAATTAATAAGATATTGTAAATGAACATAACCCATAACGAATTACTTACTGATCATATTTTAATCCTAACTAATTATGGCTTCAGCAAATAAACTGGCGGTTGTTACAGGAGGAACAAAGGGAATAGGCAAAGCAATCATAGAGCATTTTATGCGGCATGGTTTTGATGTTATTACCTGTTCGCGGAATGAAGAAGCTTTAGCAGCACTGAAGCAGGATTTGCAGGAAAAGTTTGAGGGTAAGGTATTTATTCATCAAACCGATATGTCCAGGAAGGAGGAGATCCATGATTTCATTGACTTTATCAAATTGACAGGCCGGCCGGTAGATGTGTTGGTTAATAATGCCGGAATATTTTTACCGGGTACTGTTCATGAGGAGCCGGATGGAGCGTTGGAAACAATGATCAATACCAATCTCTATAGTGCGTATTATTTATCAAGAGGTATTATCCCGGGAATGAAGGAAAGGAAAGCTGGTCATATCTTCAACATTTGCTCCATTGCCAGTATTAAAGCATATGACAATGGCGGTTCTTATGGAATCTCAAAGTTTGCCTTATATGGGATGAGTAAATCACTGAGAGAGGAATTGAAGCCTTTCAACATTCGGGTGACCGCTATTCTGCCAGGAGCTACATACACGGCAAGCTGGGAAGGAGTTGATATACCTGAAGACCGGTTCATGACCTCTGAGGATATCGCCGAGGCGGTAATGATGTGCTATAACCTGAAAGGAAATACTGTGGTAGAGGACCTTGTACTGAGACCACAACTCGGAGATATTTAGTACTGATCAAGGAACAAAACAACAATACAAGGGTTTAATCAATTAAAACTCACTCAAAAGAACAAGATGGATCCATCGGTTACAGCATTAAAGCAGCAATTGGCATATTGTAACAGCCTGACCAGTTACTCCAGAAGAAAAACAAGGGTAGTAGATATTGGAGGTGTCCCTCTTGGAGGTGATTACCCTATCAGGGTACAGAGCATGACGACTGTAGATACCATGGATACTATGGGGTCCGTGGAGCAGGTTTTAAGAATGGTGGAATCAGGATGTGAATATGTCAGAATCACTGCACCAAGCATCAAGGAAGCCCAAAATCTGGAGGAGATCAAAAAAGAGTTGCGTAAAAGAGGTTGTGATGTGCCTTTGGTGGCGGATATTCATTTCACACCAAATGCCGCAGAGCTGGCTGCCCGTATTGTGGAGAAAGTAAGAGTCAATCCTGGTAATTACGCTGATAAGAAAAAATTTGAGGTCATTGAATACACAGATGCCAGTTATAATGAGGAACTCGACCGCATTAGGGAGAAGTTCACCCCACTGGTTAAAATCTGCAAGGAGTATGGCACAGCAATGAGAGTAGGTACCAACCACGGTTCTCTCTCCGACCGGATCATGAGTAGGTATGGAGATACGCCGTTGGGGATGGTAGAGTCGGCGCTGGAGTTTTTGCGAATCTGTGAAGACCTCAATTACTATGATGTGGTCATATCCATGAAGTCTTCTAACCCACAGGTGATGGTACAGGCGTACAGGTTGCTTGTGCAAAAGCTGGAGGAAGAGAAACTGCAACCCTATCCTTTGCATTTGGGTGTTACTGAGGCCGGGGAGGCAGAAGATGGAAGAATTAAATCAGCATTGGGAATTGGGACCTTGCTGGAAGACGGACTGGGAGATACAGTGAGAGTATCTTTAACAGAAGCACCGGAAGTAGAAGCTCCTGTTGGCAGAATATTGGTAGACCGCTACATCCACAGATCTCAACATGCAACCATTCCAGAAGTTGCTGACCCTAAATATGACCCATTCAATTACAAAAGACGAATTACCAAAGAGGTAACCAATATAGGAGGTAGTAATGTTCCAAGAGTTATCGCCAATTATTCACAAGCACCTATCAGGGAACCAAAGGACCTTAAGGCAGTAGGTCACTTCTACCTGCCGGAGCTGGATAAATGGAAGATGAATGATCAGGGATGTGATTATATATACACCGGGGATACGCCTGTTCCTTTCATGCTTCCCAATGGATTAAAAGAGATTTTAAATTACAATAGCTGGATCAAATCAAAAGATCGGGTGAATAAACACCCGCTGATTCGCCTTGATGAGCTTGAAAATCTGGATGGACTTCATGACTCACTTAATTTCCTGTTGATCTGTGATGAGGAGATAGATCAACTCCCTGATTTGGATGAGGGTAAATGGGTCATTATGTTGGAAACCACGAACCTTCATGCAATGCCCGCACTGAGAAGAGCATTTTTTCAGCTTTCTGATCGTAAGATCAATGTACCCGTCATTATTAACAGGTCTTATGAGTCCCTGGAGGAAGATCACCTGATGATGTATGCAGCTACAGATATTGGTGGTTTGCTTATTGACGGATACGGAGATGGTGTTATGCTTTCAATGGATGCAGATAAAACAACCGCGATTAAACTATGCAATCAGATCGCTTTTGGAATTCTGCAGGCTGCCAGGACGAGGATGACCAAAACGGAATACATTTCGTGCCCATCATGTGGCAGAACACTTTTTGATTTACAGGAGACTACCGCAATGATTCGGAAACGAACCGATCACCTGAAAGGAGTTAAGATTGGAATCATGGGATGCATAGTGAACGGACCTGGGGAAATGGCCGATGCGGACTATGGATATGTGGGTTCAGGAAAAGGAAAAATCACATTGTACAAAGGTCAGGAAGTTGTTAAAAGGGGAGTACCCTCTGAACATGCGGTAGACGAGTTAATTGAAATCATCAGAGCCGATGGAAACTGGCTGGAACCAGAAATGGTTGAAAATAATTAGGATACTATGAGCAACACAAATAAGGAAGAAGAAAAAAAAGATGTGGGGTATTATTTCAACTTCCGCGAAGTATTGACCTATTACTTCAGAAAAAAGGACCCCAACAGACCTACCAATACCAATATAAAATTGATGCATGGTATCAATAAGATATCTATTATCATGTTCTTAATCTGTTTAATCGTTATTATTACAAGAGTTATCATCAGAGCATTGTAACCTTGAATATAGAAGAGTACAGAGATTATTGCATGGCTAAGCCCGGGGTGACAGAATCTTTCCCATTTGATAGTCAGACATTAGTTTTTAAGGTGATGAATAAGATGTTTGCACTGGCCAATGTTGACGAGTTTGTCAGTATGAACCTAAAGTGCGATCCGGATTACGCCATAGAACTGCGCGAACAATTTGAAGGGATCATTCCTGGTTATCACATGAATAAAAGGCACTGGAATACAGTAAAAGTGGACATGGATGTTCCGGATAACCTGATAAGAAAACTGATAGACACATCCTATCAATTAGTGGTAGAAAGCCTTCCGAAAAGAGATCAGGAGTCACTTAAGAAATTAGGATAAAACCATGAGACTATTCTACTCCATCTTGTTGTATCTTTTGTTAAGTAACATCACGTCTTTTGCTCAAACCCAAAATTATATGAATAAACAACAATTTTCATTTCTAGCCCTGGGGGATTCCTATACAATTGGAGAAGCAGTTGAAGAGAATGAACGATGGCCAATTCAGTTAAAAGCGGTGCTTGAAAAACGTGGCGTTGCTCTGGAGCCTGTGAAGATCATTGCTACTACAGGGTGGACCACCGATGAATTACAAAAAGGCATTGAGAAGGCGAAGATAGATGGACAAACTTACGATCTTGTTTCATTACTAATTGGAGTAAATAACCAATACCGTGGTTATCCCATCGCGCAATATCAAAAAGAGTTTAAAGAACTTTTGGTTCAGGCTATTCAGTTTGCTGGTGGGGATGTTTCAAGCGTATTTGTAATATCTATACCGGACTATGGCGTGACACCATTTGCGAAAGAAAAGGATCCCGAGAAGATAGCCAGAGAGCTTGATGAATATAATGCGATCGCCAATAAGATTGCCTCTGATTTGGGAGTAGCGTTTTTTGATATCACATCGGGTTCGAAGAAAGCAAAGGAAGATCTGGAGCTGATTGCAAAAGACGGCCTTCATCCTTCAGGTAAAATGTACGCTGATTGGGTAAATTTGACCAGCGAATGGGTATATCAGGCGTTGAAATAGTCGATATTTTCAATTATTTCATCGAAGAGTTCAATCGTAACAAAATAATTGCATTTAATTTGAGTTCAAATCATAAATAATCCTAATTTAGATTAAAAAAAGAGTGTAGGTACACCTTTTCCAGATGCGACTGCTGAGATTTATAGTTTGTGTTATGTTGGTGGTGATGGTTGTGTCATCATGCCGAGACAAGGTAATATGCCCTGCCTTTCAGAGTACCTATATCCTCGATGATTCAGTCCGTCAAACCTATTTTTCCTATTTATGGAAACTGGATGAAAAGGAACGTCAGGCTTATCTGGCCAAACAGACCGCAAAAGATACCATTCCGGATGAAGTTTCTACCACCCCACGAGCCGAGTATTTTGCTTATGTAGAACCCTATATTCCTCCGGTAGAAGAAGTTAAGAAAAATAAATATGGTATTATCAGGTATCAGCCTTATCTGCTGAAGCAGTTCCGAATGCGTACTGCACCAATGGAAAACGTGCTGGGGCTTCCTAAGGAGCCAGAGGTAATTGATGACGAAGGGGTTTTCATCGCCAGTGATTTCCAATCTGGAGATTCGCTTGCCCTATCTCGTGATTCCCTGGCTTTCGCAAGGAATGATACAGTCAATTTCGCTGATACTATTATTGTGGACGTTCCATTGGCTGTAAGAACTCAGGAGGATCAGGGTCCGAAATATCTTTATAAATATGATCCTGAAAACAGGGTTTATAACATGGATCAGGTTTATTATAATAAATACTTCGGGGAGTCACTTGTCTATAAGCCACGTCCAAAGCCACCGGCGCAACCACAGGATTCCCTGGCAAATAACAAAGGAAGCTTTTTTAAGCGCTTATTTGGAAAAGGAAAGGTTGAAGTGGACAGTACATTCAATGTAGACGCTTTGATCAATGCTACAGATCAGCAATTACGACAACCAACTGATTCAACCACTGTAGATGATGGGTTTGGTACACCTCCTCCACCAAATAATGGTGGTGGAAACGAAACC
This sequence comes from Cyclobacteriaceae bacterium, assembly GCA_965243755.1. Classification (GTDB taxonomy): domain Bacteria; phylum Bacteroidota; class Bacteroidia; order Cytophagales; family Cyclobacteriaceae; genus JANSWY01. The sequence continues at coordinate 621,570 of CBDEVW010000003.1, read as the reverse complement.
CCGGAAGAAAATCCATCGGAGGGAGAAGAGGAATCCGAAGAGGAGAACGAATAAAAAAACCAGATGATTGCTCACCTGGTCTTTTCAGCGGAATAGCTTTCCAATAAACTAGTTTTGAATGACTATTCGTTTGGTTACAACGTCTTCATTGAATAGGAATTTGAAGAAGTATATACCTGGATTCATTCCAGATAGATCGACGTTGATTTCATGCGCGCCTGTAGTAAGGGCTTGAGTTTCTAATACATGTTGCTGTTTCTTTCCATTGATATCGAACAGTTCGATACTCAACTGCCCATTGTCAGGTATTGAAGCTAATATTTTAGCAGTATTCTTAGCTGGATTAGGAAAGATCTGGTAGTCTAATTCAATTGTATTGATCAGTTCTGAGGCTAATTCATTTCCTTCTCTTGCAGAAGGCGGTGAGTATGCTACATAGTCACTATCCAGTACGTACACGGCATAGCCTCTGGCTGGTGCTTCCAACCATACTCGTCCATCTCCATATACTGTTGTTGTAGCGCCTGTAAAAGCATTTCTTAAAGTTTGTCCTGCCCAGTTACTAAATCCGGCAGGGGAACTATCAACCCAAAGTCCTTTGGTGCTGTTGTTGTTATTGTTAATCACTACAATGGCACCATCTTTTGTTCCGTTACCTTGTCTTCTGGCGATATACACATCATGAGCATCAGCTGCAGGCCATGGGTTTCCAACATCACTTAACACTTCAAGTGTTCCACCCATGTAAGTTCTTCTAGCAAACATCAGTTGATTGATGTCATCTCTAAGGCTGATCGGGATGCTTACCGTCTGGCTGTTATCGTGATTATCAACAAGTGTTACGCCATAATAGTGCGGGTAAAATACGCATGGACGTCCTTCGTGTGTAAGGATATAGGCATATCCCATTTTCCAGTCTTTCGTCACCCACTTGTCGTGCTCTTTTCCGGTATCATGGTTTTCCAGCCAGGTGACCACCGAAGTGCCCGGTAGACTATTGGCTGTATTTGCATTTCGGATCATTCCGGCATTGTTTAGCCATCTCATGTCGTAACCCTGGTCGCCATTACACATACCTGTTAGGGAAGATTTTAAGGGGAAGTCAAATCCATCGGCATCAGCACCGTCAGCAGCCAGGTCATTAACCCAGTCCTTAATTCTGAAATCGGCACCCCAATACTCACCTACAATAAATCGCTGACTACCATTTAGAAGTGGCAGGCTATTGATCCAGTCGGCGGCATAATCTGCCTGGAAACCTCGTACAAAATCCAGTCTGTATCCATCAAATCCGATCTCATTGGATAGCCATACACCCCAGTCCTGGAACCTTTGTTTCACAACAGGGTCGTAGGTGTTAAAGTCGTTACCAAATCCTTTTGTGTTAGGGATTATAGCATCCTGACCGTACCAGTCCCAACCAGTAAGAAAATCAAATTCATCTACAGGATGAAAATGTGAGTAGTTCCAGGTTAAATTGGGTTCATCGGTACCTGTGTGATTCACATAAGAGATGCCGGTATTGGTTCTGGCTTCTAATGTAGTGGGAGCAACATTGCCGGATGGTCCCCAGATTTCGAATGGATAATAGCCATTGGTGGCATCTGCCCAACCCCAGTACCAAGTTCCACTGGTGGGTTCCTGTCTTGGTACAAGCTTAATGATGATATCATGCGCACTGCTTAGGGTGATGTTATATTCATCGATATCGGAGGTGTCATCGCCGGTACCCATTCTGCCATGTACAGTGGTTCCTGAGTTGGACACCACATCATAATTCCCGCCCCCATTATTAGGTTCTGATTCCCAGAAATCAGTCTCTACGTTTGTGTCAGAGAATTCAAAGTATACGTCATATCCCTGGCTAAAACCATCGGCATTTTTAATGTCATAGCCTTTGATTTTAATCCAGTAGCTTCCAGCCTGTGCGTTAGGCACTACCCAGGTGATTTCATTGGTAGGGTAGGGCACATATTGCGTGCCGTTTCTGAAGGCTTCATCAAATACATATTCCTTCACAGCAGGATTCACTTCCTGATCTTCATCACTGGAGTAAACGTGGTTCAACACTATATCAGCATACAGATCCACATATGGCTGACCTCCAGACGTGTTGTGCATCACTGAGATCAGGTTTTCAAGTTCGGCCCTGCTACCAAACCTGGTTTCGGTGGTACCTTTTTGGTAGTAGTTACCTAGATCGTAATGGTCATAGATTCCATAACCCATGTCTATGATTCCCCAATTTCCTTTGGCAGGAGACGGTAACCACAGGCCCGTAAACCCTGCATTCTTAAGTAAGGTAGCGTCCGAAGCAAGGCCATCCCACCAGGTCCCATTGAGCCCGGCTTCATCAACCGGTACGTTCCAGTAAAATGCCTGCATCATTACGTCATTTTGTGCGATTACCCTATTTCCGACAGTAACCAACATCAAAACAATCATTACAGATGTAAATAGTCTCTTCATTTTATATACATTTTGATTTTGATGATTGGAATTTGCTGAAACCATGAACCAAAAACGCTCAATTTTATAAATTGAGCCAAATTGAACGCTACCTGTTTGTTTGATTTTAGAAAATTGTACTTTGTAAGTAGTTGATATTTAGCTACTTTCTGACTTTTCGAGGGTGCCTTCATTTTTGAAGTATTCCCTGGGTGTCTGGTTGGTTACTTTCTTAAAAGCATTGTTAAATGTGGATTTTGAATTGAATCCAACTGTGTGGGCAAGGGCCAGGAAGGTGTAATTTTTATAATTATCCTCTCTGCTTAGCTGAATGAATTCTTTGATTCTATAAGCATTCACATAATCTCTGAAATTCTGCTTGATTTCATCATTCAACAGTTTGGAAAGAATGTGAGGTTTGATCCCTAATTGCTCAGCCAGGTCGGTAATGTTTAAAGCAGGATCCATATAAGGTTTCTGATCTTCCATCAGGTGATGAAGGCTACCTATGATTTCATGACTATTGGGGATAACTAAGTTACTTGTACTCGTTTTCTGAAATAATTCCCGGTTTCTGATATAGAGATAGCCTTCCAGGAATATGTATAAACTGAGCAAAGCAAAAAACAGGTCTTTGCTTAAGCCTGAAATGAGAATCATCAGACTGGATACCAGGCCTACAATCATAATGCTCCATGTGCCATTGGTAATGATGTTATCTCCATTCCACTCTTTTAATTGAGGCCATGTATTTATTAAGCTGATCAGCAGGTAGATACCGGTATGTAGGAGTCCACCCGACAATAATACTGTATCAAATAATTTGTACGTCAGATTAAACTGACCAGATAGCCAGCTGATCACGCCAGCGTCTGATATCCTGATTAAGGCAATGACCAATAGAATAAGAGCCGGAATGAAATGTGGCCAGTAATTCCTTAATTTAATCTCCTGATGACTACTGAGTCTGATCAAATGAGCTGATGGACCCGGTATAAAAAGCAGTGCATTGAATACCCATAACAGATAGGACTGATAAATAGGATTGACTACTCCATACAATGCTCTTCCAATAAGGATAAGGCTGACCGAAAGAGTAAGGACCAATAAGGAATGGGTCAGAGATACTTTCCTTTTAGGCGTACTGATCAATAGTGCCGATATGATAACCCCAATAATTCCAGCAGTAAAAAAATAAAACACCCACAAGTTAATTGGTTTGACACCTCCCAGATCTACCCAGTTGACGATTTTCACATTGACAGTTTCCGGATGTCCGGAATATTCATGAATTCGGTTGGCGATGTAATTGTTCGATTCGTCAGTTTCAACTTTCTGGAATGAACCTCGGGTAAATTTATATTCAAAATAGGGCTGATTGGGCGTTAGGGTAATTGAATACTTACCATCCAGCTGTTTGGTGAGTGCATACTCTTTTAGATTTGTGTTCCAGTCATTGAAGGTACCACATATGTAGATTGTATCCTCACCTGGAGTGGTGGAGGGAATTTCTTCTACTACAAAGGTCACCTGACCAAATCCGTTCAAACAGATCAGTCCTGTGATCCACAACGCTACCAAACGATTCATTTGCTACCCCTCAGAAATTGAAATTTTCTTCAAATTCAAATTTTTCTGGTACCATACCCCGAGATTGATTTGGTTCAGGATGCTTGCTGATTAGTAATCCAAAAAAATTAATGAACCTAAAAATAATGAATATTGGCAACTATAGATACAAAAAATGCAATATGTCCTTCACATATTGCATTTTTTAAAATTAAAGCCGAAGCTGTCCTCAGACTACAATGTTGACAATTCGCTTAGGAACTATAATCACCTTCTTTGGTTTTTTGCCTTCAGTCCATTTTTGAACCACCTCAGAGGCCAATACTTGTTTTTCTATGTCCTCATTTGGCATGTCGAGAGCAAAACTCATTTTTGTTCTCATCTTGCCGTTAATGGATATCGGGTACTCGTGTGACTCCTCTGTTACATATTCAGCTTTGAATTCCGGGTACGTGGCGTAACTGATACTTTCAGTGTGACCAAGTTTTGCCCAAATCTCTTCACAGATATGAGGTGCAAAAGGAGAAAGGATAATGGTGAGCGGTTCAAGAATCGCTCTTTTGTTGCATTTCAGGCTTGTCAGCTCATTTACTGTGATCATAAAATGACTAACTGAAGTGTTTAATGAAAGCCTGTCAACATCTTCAGACACTTTTTGAATGGCTTTGTGTAATACTTTCAATTCTTCAGGAGTTGCCTTATCATCAGATACCTGGAAAGCTTCAGAGACATGGAACAGGTTCCAGAATTTTCTAAGGAATTTAAATACGCCATCTATTCCATGGGTATTCCATGGTTTAAACTGCTCCAACGGTCCAAGGAACATTTCATACATACGAAGGGTGTCAGCTCCATATTTTTCTACTATATCATCAGGATTTACCACATTATGCAGCCGCTTCGACATTTTCTCAACCTCAGCATCGCAGATAAACTTGCCATCTTCAAGAATGAATTCTGCTTCCCTGAGGTCTGGTCTCCAGTTTTTAAACTTCTCAAGATCCAGCACATCGTTTTCTACAAAACTAACATCGACATGTAGCTTGTTTACTTCATAATCTTTCGCCAGATTTTTAGAAACAAATTTATTTGTTCCGTTGATCCTGTATGCTATGCTGGACCTTCCCTGGATCATACCCTGGTTTATGAGCTTTTTGGCATACTCGTTTACCTTAATATAGCCGAGATCATAAAGGAACTTGGTCCAGAACCTTGAGTACAGCAGGTGCCCCGTGGCATGCTCAGACCCTCCAAGGTATAAGTCCACATCCTGCCAGTAATCAAGGGCTTCCTTACTGGCAAATTCTTTGTCATTATCTGCATCCATATAGCGGAAGAAATACCAGCTCGATCCTGCCCAGCCTGGCATTGTAGTCATTTCGAAAGGATGACCTTCAGGTGTATGCCAGTTTTCTGCTCGTCCCAGCGGAGGCTCACCGTCTTCTGTTGGCAAAAACTTATCTACCGGAGGCAATTCCAATGGCAGTTGATCGTCCGCCAGAAGTCTTGGAATGCCATCTTCATAATAAACTGGAAACGGCTCACCCCAATACCTTTGTCGGCCAAAGATGGCATCCCTGATTTTGAAATTGACTTTTGCTTTTCCAATTCCCTTCTCTTCTACATAGGCAATTGCTTTATGTGTAGCTTCCTCAGGAGACAGGCCATTCAATATGCCAGAATTGATCATGATCCCTTCTTTAGTAGGGTCAGCTTCCTCTGATACATCCGTTCCTTCAATGATGGGTCTTATTTCTAGGTTGAAGTGTTTGGCAAAATCAAAATCCCTTTGATCTCCGGCAGGTACCGCCATTACTGCACCAGTGCCATAGCCTGCGAGTACATAATCGGCAATATAAACGGGTATTTTTTCTTCGTTGAATGGATTGATCGCGTAAGATCCGGTGAAAACACCAGATACGGTCTTCACATCACTCATCCGCTCTCTTTCCGATCTGTTTTTAGCTTTCACCACATAGGCATCTACCTCTTCCTTTTGCTCAGGAGTAGTAAGCCACTGTACCATTTCACTTTCCGGAGCAATTACCATGAAGGTAACGCCATAGATGGTATCAATTCTTGTAGTGAACACTTTGATTGTCTCGTCACGACCATCAACTGCAAAAGAAACCTCAGCACCCAGTGATTTTCCAATCCAGTTTCTTTGCATTTCCTTGATTGGTTCCGGCCAGTCAATCGTTTCCAGGTCGGCAAGAAGTCTTTCGGCGTAAGCAGTAATTCTCATAGACCACTGAGGCATTTTTTTGCGTTCCACCGGGTGACCGCCTCTTTCTGAAAAACCATCTTTTACCTCATCGTTAGACAACACTGTCCCCAGGGCAGGGCACCAGTTGACAGTAGTTTCAGCGATATAAGTCAATCGATATTTGAGCAGAAGCTCTTCCTGTTTCCTGGAGTCATATGCATTCCAGTCCTTAGCAGAGAAAGATGGCGTGTCTTCATCGCAAGCAGCGTTTACTTCCTGGTTACCAGATTGTTTGAATTTTTCCAGCAATGATTCAATGCGCTCCGCTTTATCAGTGTCTTTGTTATACCAGCTGTTGTACAATTGTTTAAATATCCATTGTGTCCATTTGTAAAATGAAGGATCGCTGGTTCTTACTTCTTTGTCCCAATCGTAGGAGAAGCCAATGTTCTCAAGTTGTTCTTTGTACCGGGTTATATTTTTTTCCGTGGTAATGGCTGGATGCTGTCCGGTTTGGATAGCATATTGTTCTGCAGGAAGGCCAAATGCATCAAACCCCATAGGGTGCAAGACATTAAATCCATTCAGTCTTTTGAATCTGGAAACTATGTCAGTGGCAATATACCCAAGTGGATGCCCTACATGAAGTCCGGCCCCAGAAGGATATGGAAACATATCCAGTGCGTAGAACTTTGGTTTTGAGGGATCTACCCTGGCACTGAAAGTTTTGTTTTCTTTCCAGTATTGCTGCCATTTCTTCTCTATTTCCTGATGTTTGTATTCAGCCATTTTCGCAGATTTTTCAATAAAGAGCCCAAAATTAAGGTGATCACTTCCCAGAATGAAAATTTTTAGTAAATAAAAACCAAGTAATATGGAAACCTCCTCCACAATGCAGTGTCTATAGGAAAAAAGGTTGATTAAATGACTACTAAAATAAGCTGTACACTCATGCTACTATTGCTGAGCTTTTCACTATTGGCTCGGCAAGATGAAAAGGATCAAAAGAAATCACCGGTAGATTCACTCAAACAACATACTAACCTGCCCGCTGATTCCACTAAAAATACCCCTAAGGTCAATACTCAAAACTCTTCTAATCAAATACCACTGGATACAGCGAAAACTCCACAACCCATACCAGTTCCAGTTAATCCACAAACACCGGAACCCGCTCCGGTGAATAAAGAAGAACCCAAAATCATCTACTACCAGACGGTGAAAGGAGACAGGGATGATGATTACGATAGGGATAATTATTATCGCCAGAAGAAACAGGGCTCCCAAAAAGAAATAAAGACGCTTGCGGGAAGCATGAGTCATAGTGGAGGGTTTGGAGCCATCTCATTTAAAAGTACAGAGATACGGGATGAGGCAATTGTATTTGCTGGATTGCGTGGAGGATGGATTGTCAACAGAACACTGGGAATCGGCTTTGAAGGATATGGGGCTATCCCTACTGCAAAATTTGATGACATTGTCCCTGAGCAGGTGGTTACACTCGGTGGATATGGAGGCATGTTCCTGGAGTTAATTCTGTTCTCCAATCAGGTGTTGCATGTGACCTTTCCGGTATCCGGAGGCGCAGGATGGTTCGGGTACTATGAAGATTGGGAGAATAGTAATAATACCTATTCCGATGACCTGATTGACGATGATGTATTCTGGTATGTAGAACCAGGGGTGGACCTGGAACTGAATGTATCCCGAAACTTTCGGTTAGCCGGAGGAGTAAGCAAACGTTATACTCAGGACCTTGAACTGATCAACACTGATCAAAACGCATTTGAAACCCTAAGTTACTTCCTCACTCTTAAGATTGGTAGCTTCTGATAAGGAGGAGCGCTCTGAATGATGAATTGGATAATTTGAGCTGGGTGGATTGCATGACAAGTGTGCACACACAAAAACTCCGGTTCTCCGGTCTTCCATTTCTGGTCTTAAAGCAGCAGCCCTATAATTCAGTGCACTAACAGAGACTGTTCAGTTAAGTGTGTCATAAGATGATTTAAACAATTAACTTATGAGTGCAATGGATAGTAACCAAGATGATATTTCGAAATTATTCAATGATGCATTAGAATCGTTGAAGAAGACAAAACGACTTGACGGTAAGGATGGTGCATTAGGACCTTTGATAAAACGTTTGGTTGAAGCCAGTTTGGAAGGTGAAATGGATTCTCACCTTGAAAAGAGCCGCCCCAATAGGCGTAATGGCAAAGGAAAGAAGAGTGTAAAGACAAGTCATGGCACTGTTGATATTGAGACTCCAAGAGATCGGGATGGCACATATGACCCTGCTTTATTGCCAAAGCGTGTACGTACACTCGGACCCAGTTTAGATAGTAAAGTCCTCAGCTTATATAGCCTTGGAATGAGCTATCAGGATATCTCAGGACATATAGAAGAAATGTATGGGATGGAGCTCAGCAAAGCACAGTTAACAGCCATAACTGATAGAGTTTGGCCAGAGATAGAAGAATGGAGGAGTCGTCCATTGGATGATGTTTATCCTTTTGTATGGTTAGATGCATTATTCTATAAAGTCAGACAAGATGGTCAAATCAAGAGCATGGCTGCTTATCTGGTGCTTGGCATGAATGTCGAAGGGGAAAAAGACCTTTTGGGAATATATTTAGCAGAAACCGAAAGTGCTTCTTTCTGGCTTCAGGTACTCTCCGACTTACAAGACCGAGGCGTGAAAGATATCCTCATCGCTTGCATTGATAACTTAAAGGGCTTTAAAGAAGCAATTGAGACAATGTACCCACAAACTGATGTGCAATTATGTATCGTCCACCAAATAAGGAACTCAATCAAATATGTTGTATGGAGTGATCAACGGGAGGTCATAAGAGATATGAGGACTATCTATAAAGCAGCAAATCTATCAAGTGCAGAAGAGAGTCTTGAATCCTTTGAAAACAAATGGGGAAAAAGATATCCTGCTATGATCAAGTCTTGGAAACGAAATTGGGATGGACTGATGAACTTTTATAATTATCCGGTTGAAGTTAGGTCTATTATGTATACAACAAATTCTATAGAAGGATTTAATAGGCAAATTAGAAAAGCTACTAAATCCAAAGGTGCCCTTCCTTCTGAAAGAGCACTTAGTAAGTTCAAATGTTCAAAAAAGGTGGTCCAGGCCTAGATCCTGGTCAAAAGTAATAGGAATATTAGCAATTACACATCCCCAAAGGTTGGGTATAGAATGAAAAATGACACAGTTAATTGAACACAACCGAACTGGATGTCACAGGCGTTCAGTAGCTCAACCAAGCTGATGGTCGATTACAGAACTCAATGACTGCAAGTACTGTCAGGTCGAAAGACCTTACATTACAGCACAGGAAGAGGTTAATTATCCTGTCACATCATGAATAATCCCTAAATCCTATCCAACGACAAAGAAGCAGCCATATCATTCAGTGCACTAACAAAAACTTCGCGCTTCCAACTCCCAACCCTGCAATCCCAAAACTCCGGTCTCCGGTCTCCCGTCTTCGGTCTTAATAGAAGCAGCCCTATAATTCCCTGCACTAACAAAAACTTACCGCTTCCAACTTCTAACTAAAATAAGCAGCCCTATAATTCAGTGCACTCCCAAAACTTCGGTCTACGGTCTTCCGTCTTCGGTCTTTTAAGAAGCAGCCCTACAATTCCCAAGCACCCACGAACTTCCACGCTTCCAACTTCCAACTTCCAACTAGAACTCAATGACTGCAAGCACTGTCAGGTCGAAAGACCTTACAGCACAGAAAAAAAATCCGGTCTCCCGTCTTCCATTTCTGCTCTTAAAGAAGCAGCCCTATAATTCCCAGTACTCACAAAAAAACTCCGGTCTTCGGTCTACAAAGAAGCAGCCCTATAATTCCCTGCAATCCACAAACTTCGGTCTCCGGTCTCCCGTCTTCGGTCTATAAAGAAGCAGCGCCATAATTTCTTACACCCCCGAAAAAACTTAGTGCTTCCAACTCCCAACTCCCAACCCCAAAGAAGACCCCCAGCTTATCATCCTACCATTAATAAACTTGTCTGTCCAGTTAAGTAAATACGTTTATCAATTATTCCTGACTTTATTACTTTCACGGATTAAACAACAAGATAATTCACAATAATATGAAAGTATTGGTTAGTCGGATTTTGACGGTGGTATTACTGGCATGTGTAGTTGGAATCAGTTCCGTTGAAGCCCAAAAGAAGAAAAAGAAAGGAAAAGAGCAGACGGAAGAAAAAAAGGAAAAGAAAGGTAAGACCGTAGCTGATGCTGTCAAGGACATGACAACTATCCAGGGTCTTTTTACATTTTACAGGGATACAGCATCTGGTTCCTTGAAAATGGTGATCAATGAAGATCAGATCAACAAGGAGTTTATTCACTTCTACTATGTTGAGAATGGCGCTACAGAGGCATTTGCTTTCAAGGGTCAATTCAGAGGGTCAAGAATTTTTACGATTGAAAAGTATTTCGACAGGATAGAATTTGTCACACAAAACACCTCATCATACTTTGACCCTGAAAATGCGCTTAGTAAAGCAGCAGACGCTAATTTTTCGAGGGCGATTGTATTCTCTGGAAAAATTGAAGCAGGAAGCGAAAAAGAAGGCAAGTATCTGATAGATGCGGATGAGCTTTTCTTAAAAGAAACGGTTGGTATGGTGAAATTCCCATCACGCTCGAAAGATCCGAAAGCATTTAAATTAGGAAGCCTTAGTAAAACCAAAACGAAATATAAGGGTGCAAGATCATATCCTGAAAATGCTGATGTTGTAGTAGAGTATGTGTATGAAAATGCACTACCAAAGAATTTTGGATCAAGGGCAGTTACTGATGCCAGAAATGTAAGTATTGTGGTACAACATAGTTTGATCCAGGTACCAGAGAATAATTTCCAGCCAAGGTTTGATGACCCCAGGGTGGGATACTTCATGCAGCAGGTAAACGATATGACTTCTACTGATGCCATTACCTACCGTGATATTATTAACAGATGGGATTTGCAAAAGAAAGATCCTTCAGCAGAGATTTCAGAACCTGTAACACCAATCACCTGGTGGATCGAAAATACTACCCCTGAGGAATTTAGACCTACCATTGAAGAAGCAGTTTTGGAATGGAACAAGGCGTTTGAAAAGGCAGGATTCAAGAATGCGATTGTCGTTAAAACACAACCAGATGATGCGGACTGGGATGCCGGAGACATCAGGTACAACGTATTAAGATGGACATCTTCTCCCAACCCTCCGTTTGGTGGGTATGGCCCAAGTTTCGTTAACCCTAGAACAGGTCAGATCTTAGGGGCAGACATTATGCTGGAGTTTGTATTTCACACCAACAGGGTCAAGATTGACAAGTTGTTTACTTTCCAGGAAGAAGAAGCATTCGATCCGGAAAGTATTGATCCATTGCTGGAGGACCAGTATTTCTGTTCTTTTGGAGAAATGATGCAAATGAACAATTTGTTTGGGCAGGCTGCATTAAAATCATTTGGCGCGTCTGACCTTGAAATGGAAGGAATGAAGAAAGAAGCGATGATGCAGTTGATCATGCACGAGGTTGGTCACACACTTGGCCTCAATCACAACATGAAATCAAGCCAGACTCTTTCTGTCGATCAATTATATGACAAATCTTTCACCAATGGCATTGCCCTTACAGGATCCATCATGGATTATGCAAATGTGAATGTAACACCGGAAAAGGAAAACCAGGGGCAATATTATTCTGTAACAGTAGGACCTTATGATATATGGGCCATAGAATATGGATACAGCCAGGTTTCCGATGAGGAGCTTGAAAAGATACTTTCCCGTTCTACAGATCCGCAATTGATTTTTGGTAACGATGCAGATGACATGAGGTCGCCCGGAAAAGCCATTGACCCCAGGGTTAATGTTGGAGACTTGTCCAACGACCAGATCAGATATATGACTGACCGCATGGAATTGGTTAACGAGGTGATGGGAAGTCTAAAAGATAAATACCTGACTGATGGCAACACCTACCAGGAGTTGAGACAATCATTTTCAATATTACATGGACAATATGCCAACGCCCTTAATGTAATCTCCAGATTTATTGGAGGTGTATATGTGGACCGATCTGTGGTTGGTCAGGATGGAGCTACTCAGCCATATACGCCAGTTGCTTATAAGGATCAGAAAAGAGCGATGAATACCCTGGCGAAATACGCTTTTGCTCCAGATGCATATGATGTACCTGACGGGTTGTTTAATTACCTGGCCCTGCAAAGAAGAGGATTTAATTTCTTCACCAAAACGGAGGACCCTAAATTACATGACCGGGTATTGTCCTCTCAAAAATCAGTATTGAACCATATTCTTCACCCCACAACGCTTCAGAGGATCTCGGATGCTTCGTTGTATGGTAATGAGTATGAACTTTCGGAATATATGGTTGATCTCAATGATGCCATCTTTAAAGCGGACAGATACACCAGGGTGAATACCTATAGACAAAACCTCCAGATAGAATATGTGAACAGGCTCATTAAGATGCTGAGTTCGGACGATTATTCAAATATGTCTAAATCAATGGCGTTGTATAACTTAAAGAACATTCAGAAAATCGCTTCAACGTCTTCTAATGACATTGCCACTAAAGCACACAGACAACACCTGGCCCTGCTAATTGAAAAGGCACTGGAGCAATAAAATATCATTTCAGAATCATTTTTTGTACTAAAGGACCCTCGTTTCAGAGGGTTCTTTTTTTATGTATGGGGAAAAATGACAGAAAAACGTTATATTCCTATAGGACAATTTATAGCCGAATAATCTGATTTCGTAGTTTGTAAAAAACGGTTTGTCGAAAACGGAAATCCAAACCATTAGATTCTCGGTTAAATAACACAACTTTACATTACGAACAAGACAAAAAAGATGCTCACTGAACTACAAGAACGCAAACTAACTCACTACTTCGATATACTCGATCACAATGGAAACGGGTCAATTGAAGAGGATGATTTTGCGGGAGTAGGAGAGAACTTGTGCGTCTTATGGGATGTTCTACCAGGTACCAGCGAATACCAAAGAATCATGTCCAGTGTAACGAAGCAATGGACTGGTTTACTCGCAAGTATTGGAAACAATAACCTTAAAAGTGCCACCAAGTCTGAATGGTTGGATTTTGCTGACAAGTACATTGTAAATGGGAAAAAAGAAGATTACGATGTGTATGTGAGAAATGTGGTGGATGGCATTTTTGGGATGTTTGATCAGAATGGTGATAATGTCATCAGTTTCAAAGAGTACATTGATTTATTCATGGCTTTTAGAATCGAAATCAGACACTCAGCAAGAAGTTTTGTAAACATGGATGTAAACAACGACGGGTTTATCAGCAAGCAGGAATTGGAGTTGGCCGTAGAAGAGTTTTACAGAAGTGATGATCCGGATGCCAAAGGAAACTGGTTGTTCGGAGATTGGGAAAGAGTTTTAAGCGTATAAACGCAAAAGATATAGTTTAAGTAAGGTTGATTTGGTTGATTAAAGGTGCGGGATTTTTCCGCACCTTTTTCATTTTATTGTATTATACACTGGCCAGTAATTCCAACTCGTGTGCAGGAATTTTATCATTACTGTTGATTACATGCTTTTCGATATCCTGATAGGAACCATATTTTTGATACGCTTCCCATACATAGTTGATGTACCATTCCGGTTCTTCCCCCCACCTTGTTTCTCTTCGCCTTCTTTCCAGAAAAACATCTCTGTCTATTTCCAGGAATAGTTTTTTATCAAAGATTGAATTAAGTAGGTTATCACTAAATATCAGATGTCCTTCAGCAATAATGATATCATATCTGCTTTTGGCCAGTTTAATGGTGTCGTACAGTGACTTGAAATCGATTCCATCCGGATGCTCCCAGTCTATCCTGTCTTGAATAGTAGGGATATGTTCTTTGGCTTTCACAAAATCATCCAGGGCAAAAATATCAACCGATTTCCCTTCGGCTTCATATTTTTCTTTGAGTCGGTTTGCAAGTTCGGTTTTCCCAGCTCTACTTACGCCACCTATACCAATGATCATTTCTTTATTTTTTGAATCGCTCAGCAAGCACAAGGTCCTTTGTGCCATGAGTATACGAATAAAAACCCTCTCCGGATTTCACGCCTTTATATCCAGCAGTCACCATATTGACCAACAAAGGACATGGAGCATACTTCTGATTGCCAAATCCCTCGTAAAGGACATTCAGTATAGACAAACATACATCAAGACCAATAAAATCTGCAAGTTGTAATGGTCCCATTGGATGAGCCATACCCAATTTCATTACTGTATCTATTTCCTCAACACCGGCAACACCTTCATAAAGCGTGTATATCGCCTCATTGATCATAGGCATCAGGATACGATTGGCTACAAAACCAGGGTAGTCGTTCACCTCTACAGGAACTTTGCCAAGGTTTTTGGAAAGTTCCATGACTTTATTGGTGGTATCATCAGATGTAGCATATCCTCTGATCACTTCCACCAGTTTCATTACCGGAACAGGATTCATAAAATGCATACCAATGACCAGGTCTGGCCTTTTAGTTACTGCCGCAATTTTTGTGATGCTAATTGATGAGGTATTGGTTGCAAGAATTGCGTTTTCACCACAATTGGCATCAATCTCCCTGAATATATTAAGTTTCAGTTCTACATTTTCTGTTGCAGCTTCTACTACCAGATCAGCGGTTTTTACACCTGATGGGATATCTGTGAAAGTGGTGATATTGGATAAAGTAGATTGCTTATCTGCCTCAGTGATCAATTCTTTTTTGATCTGTCTGTCAAGGTTTTTTTCGATTGTGGCCAGCGCTTTTTTCAGGGCCTCTTCAGAAATATCAATAAGCGCTACATTGTGTCCGTTTTGAGCAAATACGTGTGCGATACCATTGCCCATGGTGCCGGAACCAATTACAGAAATGTTTTGCATAAAGTTAGTATAATCTAATTTCGGGTTATTGTGCGGGCAAATTTATAGAAAATGGGATATAATGATAGGGAATATGACAGGAATTTGACGATGGTTATTGGGGATGGGGTTACCCGGATAACGAACCCGGATAACCCTTGTAATTTTATTTTCTGATTTTGTAGATTTTGTAGCTGTTAGGACCAACTCTTGCTTTCAGTCCAGGCTGACCGTATTCCGTCATTTGTTGCAGTGAAAGTTCGGCTTTTTCATTCCAGTTGTAAAATTCCTCAATGACATATGGAGCTTCTCCCAACCGTGCTACTTCAATAGCATGTAACGGAATCTTTATTTCAGCCAATTGCTCCTCCTGACCAAAATTCAGTACAAAAAGAAGTACCTCCTCATCAGAATGTCTCAGGTAAGCGTACATCCTGTCGGAGTATCCTGTGTAATTTTCATTTCTGTTGTAGTAGTGTAGGTCGAAAAAGGCACCTTCTCTGATAGCACTGGACTGGTTACAAAGGTTTAGCAATTCAGTATAGAAGCCCCTAAGTCTTTTCTGATCCTCTGAAAGTTGCCCACCATCAAACTTTCCATCATTGACCCACTTTTGATGCTCAGGTACTCCCCAGTAATCAAAAATAGTGGTTCTTCCATCATCACCGCCAAATCCTTCAGGTCCCTTTCCAGGTTCACCTACTTCCTGACCAAAATAAATCATCACAGGTCCAACATTCATGGTCGCACTGAGAACCATGGCAGGTATCGCTTTCCAGGGGTCCCCGGCAAACTCCGGGCATGCAATTCTTTGCTCATCGTGGTTTTCAAGGAAAGTTAGCATATTACCAGCTATGCCTTCCTGTCTTTTCCAGATAGCTGTAATGTCGTCCGTACTGGCTTTATACTGAATGATATGCTTCAGCGTGTCATATAACTCCACCTTATCATACAAATAATCAAATCCACCGGTCTGAATATAATTTCTGTATTCTGCAGGATTGTATATTTCAGCTACAAAAATGATCTCAGGGTATTGTTCTTTCACTTTTGCAATGGCGTAATTCCAAAATTCCACGGGAACCATTTCTGCCATATCACATCTGAATCCATCGACGTTTTGAGCGGCCCAATACAGCAGTATATCGGTCATCTTCAGCCAGGTATCTGGAATGGGATCAAAGTATTTCGTGCGGTTATTTTGAATGTCTACACCATAATTGAGTTTCACTGTTTCAAACCAGTCATAGACACTTGGATCCGGGCGAAATACGTCATTACCCGTAACCTTGGCAGGTGTTTCATCAAACTTGCCATCCTTTGTAGGGAATTCATTATCGCCAAGAGAGTTGTAACCTTCAGGTACTTTAAAGTTGGTTCCTGGGAGGTAATAAAAGTTATTATTGACATCAAAAGTCTTACTATTGTCATCATCCGCGCCAAGATCAATCACGCCCTCCGGTTTAGCATCAGATTGATAGAAACGAGCGACATGATTAGGAATGAAATCGATCAATACTTTCATGCCATTTTTATGAGTTCGCTCTACTAGATTAGCAAATTCCTGCTTTCTGTTGGGTACATCATTGGCCAGGTCAGGGTTGACGTCATAGTAGTCTTTGATGGCATAAGGAGATCCCGCTCTACCCTTCACTACATCAGCATCATCCAGTGGAATACCGTATTGTGTATAATCTGTCAGCACTGCATGCTCCAGTATACCAGTATACCAAACATGAGTGATACCCATCTTTTTTATCTGTACCAGTGCCTCATCAGTGATGTCATCAAATTTACTTACCCCATTTTCTTCCAAAGTTCCCCAAACTACATTGTTGGATTTTGTATTGGCGAATAGTCGGGTCATCATCTGATAAATGACAGGTTTGGTGACCTTGGTTTTGCTTTGTTCCTCCGTTTTCATCTGTTGATTTTGAGTACACGATAGTGCAACGAAAAGCCCTATAGTCAGAGCTAGAAAATTTTTCTTCATCATATTCACTACATTAGTATCTAATGGTTTTGAATGGCAATGGTTAAACTCCGAGAGAAGTTTATCAGTTTACCCTCGCGCAAGATACTGTTGAATGTTTAAATTTTCACCATTTGCAGTTCAGGTTGTGACTATTTTTGACATTTAACCTCTAGCCTCCGAATGAAAGTATTTGATGCTCATTTTCACATTATCGACCCTACATTTCCCTTGATTCCAAATCAGGGGTTCCTGCCAGAGACTTACCTGGTCAATAATTATCTCAATGAGATGAAACCATTGGAACCAACAGGAGGGGTAGTGGTCTCCGGGTCTTTCCAGGGGTTTGATACCAGTTATTTGTTGGCTTGTTTGAGTACACTGGGAAAGTGTTTTCACGGTGTTGCAAACATACCTTCGACCATTGGTGATGATGAAGTTTTGATTTTGGATGAAGCAGGAGTTGCCGGAGTTCGGTTTAATTTATTTCGCGGAGGATCGGAGAGGCTTTCAGAGATGGTCAACCTCAGTGCCAGGTTGTATGAATTATGTCAGTGGCACACAGAGTTGTATGTCGCTTCCTCTCAACTCGCACATATAAGAAATCAATTGTCGCAACTGAACTCATTTTGTATCGATCACCTCGGCCTGGAAAAAGAGGGCCTCAGCGAATTGTATTATTGGGTAGAAAAGGGAGCCATGGTAAAAGCCACGGGATTTGGCCGACTGGACTTTGATCCTGTAGAAGCCATGAAACAAATTATGCGAATAAACCCAAACGCCCTGATGTTTGGCAGTGATCTTCCTTCTACCAGGTCTCCTGAGAGGTTTTCCATGAATGACCTAAACTTACTGAAGGACAACTTTGATAGTAAGCTATTAGATAAAATCCTCCATCAAAATGGCTTGAAGTTTTATTCCAGAAACAATTAATCCACAAGGTCCCTTTGTCTGGCCAGGTGATTGTAGTCTTTTACCAGTGTTTCCAGTAATTCAAGCGGTTTCGCATTGTCATGAATATCCAGGATTTCGCGTGCTTTGGCAGCCAAAGGATCAAGGGATTTGTAATCATGATTTTTCCGGGCATGCTTCAGGGCATTTTTAATAATGTACATGTCCTTATCTCTCAGTTCCAATACATTCAGATATCTTGGTGTGTAGTCTTCTTTAGTCAGTTGTAATATGGTGTCATCCAGGGAGAATGGTCTTTTATTGATGATCACGGTAGTGTTTGCGGCAAGGTCTCCCAGCCTTTGTCTCAATGGACTAAAAGCCATGGACAGAATCCCGACCACTGGAAAGGGGACTACCCAAAAAAACACTATCCAAAAGTAGAAGAGGCTTTCCAGTTCAGTTTCCGGATTTTTAGGAATAAAAAATATGAATAGGAACCCAAACTTAACGTCAATGGTACGGAGCAACCATCTGAGAATGATGTCACCCATGGATGGCGTTGAACCATCCGTCTTGGTGACTTTCAATTTCAATATCTTCTTCCCAATGGTTTGGCCTTTCCAGAAATATTCTGAAACAGGGAGGTAGAGCGCAGGTGGCACTACAATCATGATATAGATCAGCAGATCCAGTGAGTCCTCAAAAATATTGATGTTCGCCAGCGTCCCCATGGCATATATTAAGAGGAAGAAATAGAGAACCACGACCAACAGGTCCAGAAAGGCGCCCAGTATTCTTTGACCGATGTTTGCCAGTTGATATTCCAGTTGCACATTTTGTGCAGTTCGAACTTTCAAAAGTGCCATAAACTCCGTATTATTCCGGCAATTTAATAAACAATATGAGAGAAGCATCCTTCTTAAGTCAAAACGAAGAAAAATGGCGAAAAGTAGAGTCTATCCTCGACAAGGAAAACGACCTTCAACCAGAGGAGTCTGCAGATCTGTTTGTCGAATTAACTGATGACCTTTCATATGCGCAAACCCATTATCCCCAGTCTGTTACTACAAAATATCTCAATTCCATCGTCGGAGGTATATTCCAGAAAATCAGTAGTTCCAGAAAAGAAAAGCTTGGGAAGATTGTCAACTTCTGGCGGTATGAAGTTCCATTAGCTACCGAAAGGCATCACAGAGAGTTATTATTCATTTTTGGATTTTTTGTATTGTCGGTGCTCATAGGAGTGGTATCCACCCATTATGACGAGACCTTTCCAAGGGTGGTGCTGGGCGATGAGTATGTTGACATGACTCTTAAAAATATTGAGAGTGGTGATCCTATGGGTGTTTACAAAGATGCCGAGAGCAATAGTATGTTTCTTTACATCACCATGAACAACCTTAGGGTGGCCATGTACACTTTTGTGGCCGGATTACTGCTATCGCTTGGGACTTATTATTACCTGTTTATTAATGGAGTAATGCTCGGGACGTTTCAGTACTTTTTTGTGAAGAAGAGCTTATTTCTGGAGTCATTTCTGACAATATGGATTCACGGTACCATCGAAATCTCCTGCATAGTGATCGCTGGAGCTGCGGGTATTATTTTGGGTAATAGCTATCTGTTTCCGGGCTCATTGCCAAGGAAGGCGTCTTTTGTGAAAGGGGCAAAGGAGGCTGTGAAAATATTCATCGGGATTGCACCATTAATTGTTGCTGCCGGGTTTCTGGAAAGCTTTGTGACCAGGTATACTGAAGCTCCTAACATTTTGCGGGCTTTTATTATCTTTGGCTCACTTGCATTTATTATTTGGTATTTCATCATCTATCCAATACGTCTAAGAAAAAGACTTTGAAGAGACTACTGATTTATATTTTTTTTGTTTTTTCCAGCACCATCTCACTTCAATCTTATGGTGAAGTAGTTGCTATAGATAGCACTGTACATCGTGGCTTTGATGAGCAGAAACTGACAGAATACAATGAGTCTCCAAGGTATGATTACGATCGGAAAATTGAGCGTAAGCCCAATATTATTCTAAATATTTTTGCAGAGATCTTTAGTTTTTTTGCCAGGGTATTTGGCTCCATTATAGGCTACATTGCATTGATCCTGCTGGTAGCCGGACTGATTTGGGTGATTGTAACCAATGTAAGGGTCCCGAAGAAAAAAGTCAGGGTCAAGGAGGAGGATGTATTGCATTATGATCCTGAGCAGGACATTCAGGCCATTGATTATTCTGGTCTCCTGGAGGATGCTTTGGCCAATCAGAATTATCGGCTGGCAATACGCTATTTGTACATCATTACGTTGCAGAAACTGCAAATGGCGGAGCTGATCCAATGGCATAAGGAAAAAACCAACAGAGATTATTACTACGAGCTCCCTGTTGACTTTCAGCCTGTTTTTAATGATGTGCTGCGGGTTTATGAGTATGTATGGTATGGAGAGTTTCAGGCTTCAGAGGAGTTGTTCAGAAAAATGAAAAACAACATCGCTGACATTGAATCTAAAACAGGAGGTGTTCAATGAAAAAACTGATCCTTATCATCGCCGGCATTATCTTCTTATTGCTCTTCTCAGCAATCATTCATGAAGCTTTGCAGCCCAAGCCTTTCCGATGGGACGTGAGCTTAAAAAATTACGACAGGCAGCCTTATGGTACTTTCATACTATTTGATCAGTTGAATGGATTTTTCCCGGGCAAAGAAGTGACCCAGCTTGATAAAAGCGACTTTGATATCTACCAGTCAATGGATCAGTTCATCTGGCAAACAGATGACTATGTCTATGAGGAAGATACTGTATTGTATTATGAAGACCTTACCTATCAGGAAAGTTACAAACCATTCAATGTATTGGCACTGGCTGATTTTTTTGTGATTGATGAATTGAACGCGAGAGCCCTTTTACAACATGTATACCAGGGTAACAATGCATTGATAACCTGTTATGACCTATCTCCGGAATTGTCTAAATACCTTGGGATCAGAATGGAGAGTTCCAATCTTGCATTCAAAACAGAGTCATCGCTGAATGACCTTTTTAGTATTGAGCTAATGGGGCATAAGTACAAGGTAAAGCCTCACGGCGACAGGTACTCAAAAATAGTAAATGTTCCCGATTCAGCGGAAGTCATTGCCAAAGGTAAACATGGGGATATTCTGGGTTTGCGGTATCAGGTTGGGGAGGGTTCATTGACATTATTTTCCATGCCAATTGTATTTTCAAACTATTACATATTGAAGGACCAAAAGGAGGTTGCGTCATCATTACTGACCACACTGCCTGTAGAAGACGTAAAGTGGACCAATTATTTTAGAGGAAAGTACAGGCAACCTGAGCGGTCATTGATGGATTACATTCACCAACAGGAGGCACTGACCTGGGCCTTCTACCTGCTTTTGTTTTCAATACTGAGCTATTTTGCTTTGCAGGTGAGGAGAGTGCAGCGACCAGTACCCGTTGTGAAACCACCTGCAAATGATGCCCTTAAATTTGTGGATACCATCAGTAACCTGTATTTTCTAAAAAGGGACCATAAGGTGATGATGAAGAAGAAGATGACCTATTTCCTGGAATGGGTTAGAAGCACTTATCATCTGGATACCAGAAAAATTGATGAAAAATTTATAGAAAAACTAGCCAGTCAGTCTGGTGTAAGTGTAGAGAATGTAGGGTATGTTTTCAAAACTTACGATCAGTTGATCAAAAAAGATAAGCTTACCGATCTGGAGTTTATCCGGTTCCATAAGTTGTTGCAAAAATTTAAATAATTATGAGCGAAGAAGAGCAAATTCAGCCAGAGCCGCAATCAGAAGTATCTGAACCACAGTTTGAAGCAAGAGTGGACCTCAGGGAATTGTCCTCCAAAGTAAGGGACATCAAACATGAAATAGGAAAGAAGTTGGTTGGGCAGACGCAACTGATCGACTTAATTCTTACAGGAATTCTTGCCGATGGGCACCTGTTACTGGAGGGAGTGCCTGGGGTGGCAAAGACATATACAGCAAAATTGACCGCAAAAGTGATCAGCGCGGTATTTTCGAGGATTCAGTTTACACCGGACCTGATGCCTTCTGATGTTACTGGTACGAGTGTATTTAATGCGAAATCTTCCGAATTTGAATTTAAACCAGGTCCAATCTTCGGCAATGTGGTGCTGATAGATGAAATCAACCGGGCTCCTGCAAAAACACAGGCTGCTTTATTTGAATGTATGGAGGAGAAGCAGATCAGTATTGATGGTACATCTCATGAGTTGGATTTTCCATTTATTGTTCTTGCTACACAAAACCCAGTGGAACATGAAGGTACCTACCGATTACCGGAAGCCCAACTTGACCGTTTTCTGTTCAAAGTAACCATTGATTATCCGTCATTAGACGAAGAGGTGAAAATACTGGAAGGAGTAAACAACCAGGTAATCACTCACGACCTGGAGGAGATGATGCCGCTGATGAGCAAAGAAGACCTTAAGAAATTCAGAGAACAAACTCAACAGGTAAGGGTGGAACCCAATCAGATGAAATACATCGCTAAGCTGGTAGAGCACACACGCTCCAACGCAAGTTTGTTTTTAGGGGCTTCACCCAGAGCCAGTATCGGTATATTGAATGCAGCCAAGGCCTATGCGGCAATCAATGGAAGGGACTTTGTAGTGCCCGATGACATTCGGTTTGTGACTTACCCGGTACTTAATCACAGGATTGTACTAACCCCGGAAAGGGAAATGGAAGGGATAAGCACCAATGATGTAATTAAAGAAATTCTGGAACAAATAGAGGTACCAAGATAAGCACCTTGATAAATTTTTACTTACATAAAAGGGCACTGTTTGTGTGCGTGGGGATTGCAGCAATTTTCGCATTTGGCTTTGCTTTCTCCATCCTGGTGGTCATAGGAAAGATTTTATTTACCCTAATGGCGTTGGCATTAATAGTAGATGCGGCCTTATTATTTAGTGTCAGGTCCCCGTTTTCAGCTTCGCGAATTGTGGAAGGCAAATTGTCCAATGGAGACTACAACCCCGTAATCATTCAGGTATCTAATGAACTCTCTTTTGAAACCAATGTTAGGGTGATCGATGAGTTTCCGGTACAATTACAGCTGAGAAATAAACATTTTGACCTTAAACACTTCAAACCCAACACAACAGAGGAACTGCTCTACGAGATCAGGCCTACTGAAAGAGGGGTATATCGCTATGGTAAGATCCACTTATTAGTGAATACTCCAATAGGGTTGATCACCCGTAAACTGACCTTCGATGCTGAACAGGAGGTGAAAGTTTATCCATCGTTTATACAATACCGAAAGTTTGCTTTCCTGGCAATCAGCAACAGACTGGAGGAGGTAGGTGTAAAAAAGATCCGTAAGCTGGGTCTGAGCAATGAGTTTGAACAAATCAGAGAATATGTCTCTGGTGACGATTACAGGATCATCAACTGGAAAGCCACCGCCCATCATCAGAGCCTGATGGTAAACCAATACCAGGAGGAGAAGGCTCAGGATGTTTATTGCATTGTAGATAAAGGTAGACTGATGCACATGCCTTTTGAAGGGCTTTCATTATTGGATTACAGTATCAATGCCTCCTTGGTGATGTCTGGAGTAGCCATCGGTAAAGACGACAAAGCGGGATTGTTAACTTTCTCAGATAAAATAGGAACCTTCATCAAAGCACAAGGCAAAAAGACCCAAATGAGTTTGATTGCAGATGCATTGTACAATCAGGAGGTACGATTAAGAGAAAGTGATTTTGCCAGGCTCTACAAAAACATCAAGACATGGATTCGCAAAAGGAGTTTCCTGATTCTGTTCACCAATTTTGATTCTCTGGTCACACTGAGGCGACAAATGAAATACCTCAAAGCAATCAGCAGGAACCATTTGCTATGTGTGGTAATATTTGATAATAGCGAAATCAATGCCCTTGCGCAGACCAAGACATTTGGTCTGAATGAAGCCTACAAACAAACACTTGCTGAGAAGTTTCAGCACGATAAACGTCTGATCACGAAAGAACTGACCAACAATGGCATATACCCCATCCTTACAGAGCCCAGGGACCTTACCGTAAGTGCAATCAACGAGTATTTAAGATTCAAGTCGCAGGGTATGCTTTAGCCGCCTTCGCTTAAAGCTTCGGTGGCTGAGAGAATTTTGAGTTTTGAGTTTTGAGTTGAGTAAGGCTTTTGATTAAAAGAATTATGGATCTGCAAGGGCTGTTAGAAACAGTTGATAGTGTGGAATTAGAACAGGTGAGTGCACTTATAAATTGTATTTTTCCAATGTGGTTGAAAATCTGCTTAGCATTCACTTAAAACCCGCGGGGACTTTTTGCGAAACCCGCGCGGGTTTTGATCAAAATCCGCGCGGACTTTAGCCAGAATCCCGGCACCTGATTAAATCAATGGAAATATCCTGCTCTAATGGCTGTAAAGGGCCTTTTTGAGGTGATTGCTTCGTTAAGTTAAATACTTAATGGATATTGTATTATTTCAAGAGTTTATTCTTTGCTGGTAATTTTGATGGTTGACCAATTTCAGTTCATGCGTAAGAAAGGTTCAGAGTTGTCGCCACTGCCAAAACCAGCCTCCCGACAACTCTGAAACATATTATTAATACCAATCCAAAATTCAAAATCCAAAATTCAAGATTCAAGATTCTAAATTCAAGATTATTCCTCTCAAGAATCCTGCGATTCAGTATTGATATCCTGGTCTTTTTGACCGAATTCATCAATTGCTGAAGTAATGCCTAAATCTTTTTTGGGGTCAAGAATTGAATCATAGGCTGCAAATAAAATACATACGTATATTGGGGTCACCACAAAGTAGCCCAGTCCACAGGTGACTATTACACCGAGCATTAAGATAATGCCTAGTAATATGTACATCCCCAGGTAGCTGAAGAATTGTTTGGCCACAATCTTTCTGCTGGTTTCCATTGCATCCCAAAACTTCATTTCTTCATCTACAATCAATGGAATTACAAATGAGTAAGATACGGTAAGATAAATCGCCATGATAAATACCAGTAAACCAACTCCGATGAATATTCCTATTCTTCCTTCCATGATATAAGCAAACTCTTCTGCAAAGTATTCCGGATCAGACATACCACTGAAAAGTTCTGGTAACAACTCAAACGGAATCATTACGGTGAAAATCAGAATTATGGCAGGTATATAGAATAGCAGCAGCACCAGAGAATACAGAAGGATTTGCACAAAGTAGTTGAACCCATTGAAGAACATACCAAATTCTTGATTTCCATTTCTTATTCCGCGACAGAAAATAAATATTCCTGCTCCTAAACAAGAACTAAGTATACCTGACACAAGACTTACGCCTGGAAGAAAAGAAACAATGAATACCATTATGATCATGAGAATCCCAAAGCCAATGAAACTACCGGCTTCTTTTTTGAATAACTCCCATCCTTCAGAGAAATACTGGCCCATGTTAAATGAGTACCCGTTTTCAATTAGATGATCAAATTTGCTCATAGAGTAGATTTTTTATAGTTAGTGTAATAATTGATTAAATCGTAAGTGAAAAGCCCCAGGATCACGGGGATATAAACAAATATCAGCCAGTTGTATTCGAATGCATTTTTAAGGTCTCCCTGAAATAAAGCAATTGCGGCATGATTTAAGCCACAACCAAGACATTCTACACCAAAAGTAGACTTCACAGGACAGGACGGTAGCCAGACATTAATTCCAATGGCATTCATTACTAGCAACAGCCAGTAAGCCACCAGAAACGTAAGGATGATCCCAACTCTTTGAAAGTAGCGGATGAATATCATGATTGCTAATCTATCTTTATTTCTCATCCTAAGCAATACTAATCTTAAATGAATGAACACAAAACAGACTTTGTTTTGGCATTCTTCTTCAATACAAATTATTTTTTATACCTTTCTTTAAATAGCAATCAAATTGTACCAGGCATTATAATTTATGAAGAATAAAGAGATTTATGTCTCACTGATTCCCAGGAGCACCTTAATAAAACGATTCGAAAAAACACCTGCAGCACTGGAGATCAATCACAAAGCCTGGGAGAATTACTGGGAGGAGAAAAAGGAATACCCACATCTCAGTCCAGACTGGGAAGATGCACTTACGATCAATTGGTGGGAGGAGGAACCTATAAGAGGAGACGCAATAGGAATCAAAGTAGATGACCTGATGAAAAGAGCGCCCAACAGTCATGAACACCAATTACACTGGACAAAAAGCAGCTGGTTTCAAGGCACGGTAAATATTTGGATTGCCGTGGAAAATGAATATGTAAAGGAGGTGGTAATCAGCACAACCGGGTCGCGAATGAACTCCGGGTTACTTCATCACCTACTCACCATTTTTGAACCTTTTGATGTATTGTTAATGGACAAAGCCGGTTTTTTGCTGGAATCATCGATTGATAGCATTAAAAAATTGGCACATTGATCGATGGAGTTTTATGAACAGGAAGCCTCAGAACCCCTGCAACCATGGATTAAATCATTTTGGCAAATCGAGCGCCGGGCTAAACTTCCCATCATCAGCGATAAAATAGTACCAGATGGATATCCCGAATTGATTTTTCATTATGGAAACCCTTATCAAATTAATACCACAGGAAGCTGGGAAAAACAATCGGAAATCCTATTGGCTGGACAGTTCACCCATTTTTTTCACCTGGAAAACACAGGTAGCATTGGCATGTTTGCGATAAAGCTACAGCCATGGACTCCAGCTTTATGGTTTCAATACAACATGTCCACACTTACCAACAAAGTGCTGGACCTTTCCACAATGACTGACCGGGTAATGCCATTATTAAGTATTGCTACCACGAGCATGACATTTGAGGAGAAGTGCTGCGCAATTGAGGAATGGGTACTAAAGCACAAGACCAGGCAACTTCCAAACGAAGGGGCGCTTGCCTGTAAAGAGATCATAGCAAGAAACGGCAAAGCATCAGTCTCTCAGATTGTCGTAGAAGCAGGAATTTCAGAGCGATCACTTGAGCGTTATTTCAAACGGCACATTGGCCTCACCCCAAAGCTTTACTCGAGGATAATAAGACTGGCCCATGTATTTAAACTAGTCAGAGAAGATCACAACAACTGGGCTCAGCTCAGTTACCTCGGAGGATTCTATGATCAGGCACATTTTATCAAAGATTTTAAAACCTTTACAGGAGAAGAACCTTCAAAATATGGTTTTGATAAGATCAATATGGCTAATTTCTTCCTTCATTGACAATTGTCGGATTTTTACAATATAGCGTCCTGTCAGAATTTTAATTTAGTACCTGATAAACAATTACCTCTATGAAATTACTCTCCATAATAATTTTATTAGCAGTAACATTTAGCTGCAATAGCCAGGATCCAATATTGAAGCTGGAAGGTATATGGAAAGTTGATGGGAAGGAGCAATTTGAATCCTGGAAGCTTACCAATGATACTTTGAAAGGAGAGGGGTATAAAATAAAGAATGGTGAAAAAGTTATTTTTGAATACCTCACCATTTATCAATCCAGCGATCAGTGGATATACACAGCGACAGTTCCTGATCAAAATGAAGGGCAAAGTATTCTATTTATCCTCAATCCAAAGATTACCGGAAAACTGTCTTTTGAAAACCTGAACCACGATTTCCCCAAAAAGATTCAATACCAGTTTGTACAGGAAAATCAATTGTTTGTGCAGGTACTGGGTGCCAATGATGAGGGGTTTAGCCTTACACTCAACAGGCAACCGCAAGAAACAAACTAATACATATTGATAATTCTCGATATGTAGGTATATTTACCCATGGATATAGTGGAAGTCAGCAAGGTGCTCTCCAATTCGATCAGGGTAGAAATTCTGGAATGGTTGAAAACTCCGGAAAAACATTTTCCTCCACATAAAGAATTAGGACATTTTGACTTTGGTGTTTGCGGTTTATTTATACAGGAGAAATCAGGCCTGTCGCAGAGCACCATTTCTCACTACCTGGGCATGATGCAAAAAGTGGGACTTTTAAAGGCAACAAGGATAGGTAAATGGACTTATTACCAACGGGATGAGGACACCATCCAAACTTATAAAGCAGCCGTAAATGGACTGTGATTTTTTTTATGAATACGAATTTACAAACCTAGAATTATCGATATGATGAAGTTGCAGAAACAAATGTTTAAGGAGCTGAGATCAGAAGAATTACCAGCATTGGTTAGTCAGGGAATTAAGGATTATATCGAGGGGATACATGACAGGGAAGTTTACCCCACTGAGGAAGCGATTAAGGCCCTTGACGCCTTTGATGAAGCATTACAGGAGCAAACATTGGATGGGCATGAAGTCATTCAAAAACTGATCAAATATGGAAGTCCTGCAACGGTGGCCCAGCTCGGCGGTCGATATTTTGGGTTTGTAAATGGTAATGCTGTTCCCGCTGGTCTGGCTGCAAAATCCCTGGCTACCTACTGGGATCAAAATACCGCCATGCATGTCTTGTCACCCATCACCTCCAGGTTGGAAACAGTAGTGGAATCGTGGTTGAAACAACTATTTGGTTTACCTGCTTCTACTGTCGCCGGATTTGTCAGTGGTACCTCTGCTGCGAATTTGTGTGGATTAGCAGCAGCAAGGTATCATTTGCTGAAGAAAGCTGGCTGGGATGTTAATGAAAAGGGGCTTAACGGTGCGCCAAGTATACGAATCGTCGCAGGAAGAGATGCTCATTCCACGGTCTTGAAAGCCATTGGAATTCTGGGGCTTGGCAAAGCCAATATTGAATGGGTACCGGTGGATGAACAAGGAAGGATGATCGTTAGTGAGATGCCAGAGTTGGACGCGAGAACCTTATTGATTCTTCAGGCGGGAAATGTAAACAGCGGGGCATTTGATCCTTTCAGAGAGATTTGTGAGATAGCTAATAGCGCAAATAGCTGGGTGCATATTGATGGTGCATTTGGCTTGTGGGCTCAGGCAGTTGATGAGTTGCGCTACCTTACCGACGGCATTCAATTGGCGGATTCCTGGGCAGTTGATGGTCATAAAACGCTCAACACTCCCTATGACAGTGGTATCATTTTATGCAAACACAGAGATGCGCTAGTCTCTGCGCTTCACATGACTGGTAGCTATATCATTGTAAGTGAAGAGCGTGATGGAATGTTTTATACACCGGAGATGTCACGAAGAGCCAGGGGTATTGAATTATGGGCAACCATGAAGTTTCTTGGCCGAAGAGGGATCAACGATATGGTATTACATCTCCTTGAAAGAGCCAGGCAGTTTGCCAGTGAGATATCGGTGATAGCAGGTTTTGAAGTACCCAATGAAGTAGTATTTAACCAGGTATTGGTGCAATGCCACTCTGATGAGCTGACGGTTAAGACAACCAATGCGATCCAGGAACTCCGAGAGTGCTGGGTTGGTGGTGCCGAGTGGAAAGGTAAAAAAGTGATCAGGGTAAGTGTCTGCAGTTGGGCCACAACCGAGGAGGATATTTCCAGGTCGGTGAGATCGTTTAAGGAGGCATTACAATCTGTTATATCTTAACAGCCACGCTTCGAATTGACTGGTTTCAAAAATTCTACTATTTTCATCCAATGATCAAAATGAATGAATCCTGGAATGATTACCAGAAGTCGTTGTTCTGGGACAACCTGGGCAACTGGGAGAAGGCCCATGACATTATCCAGGATATGGACACCACAGAGGCAGCCTGGATTCATGCCTACCTGCATCGCAAAGAAGGAGACGAATGGAACGCCCGATACTGGTACAACCAGGCCAATAAACCCTTTTTTGAAGGTACACTTGAACAGGAATGGATTTCGCTGTGGGACTATTTTAACAGTTATTAGTTCTTTTGTTCTTAGTTCTGTGAAATATTTTTAGCCCCTCAATGGTTGTGTATGCCGAATAAGCTATCTGAACTCAAACTAAAAACGGTCAACCTTATTTAGGTTTCTACAAACTCTAAACCCAAAACTCTAAACTCAAGACCCAAAAACTTAAGACTCAAAACCCAAAACTCCAAACCCAAAACTCAAGACTCAAAACTCCAAACCCAAAACTCAAGACTCAAAACTCCACCCCATAGATTTTAGTAATCTTTTTGCGTTTCAGTTTTTCAATGGTGACGGTCATTTTGATGTCTTTCACTGGACGGTTCTTCCTGTCTACTTCCTGAGCTGCTATGATGTCGATGATGTCAAGCCCCTGTATGACTTCACCAAAGACGGTATATGCACCATCTAGGTGTGGAGTGCCACCAAATTCCTGATAGTCTTTGATCGCTTGTTCTGTGAAGTTTTTACCCCTATTTTTCCAACTATCCAGACTTCTTTCATTGATTTTTTCTCCCATCACAATGTAAAACTGACTACCACTGGATTTTTTTTCAGGGTTAACACTGTCTGGTTTTCTTGCAGCAGCGAGTGCACCTTTTTTGTGGTATTTACCTTCGACAAATTCAGCATCAACCTGATATCCAGGTCCACCTTTCCCATCATTGGTTTTGTCCTCGTCTTTAGAATTTGGGTCACCTCCCTGGATCATGAAATTGTTGATCACCCGATGGAAGGTTGTCCCGGTATAAAAACCTTCTTCCGCCAGTTTGATGAAATTGGCTTTATGTTTCGGAGTTTCATCATAGAGGATCAATTTCATGTCACCATATTCGGTGCTGATGGTAACGATATGATCAAATTTCTTTTTTTTTGGTTTCTGGGCCTCCGTTAAATTGAAGCAGAAAAGCAGGGTGATAATCAATAAAATTCTTTGGGACATACTTAACTATATTTTTTAGGAGCTGAAGATAATGCTTTTTATGGTTTTCGAGAGCAGTTGCCCTACCCACCTGAGGTAAAACAAAAAGACCACCTTGATCATTATTCAAGGTGGCCTCTATTGATAAGCAATATGTGCTCGAATTACTTATTTCTATCCAGGCAATTCAGGTCCTCGAAAGCTTTCTTTAATCTGGTAACGAATGCTTTTTCACCTTCTCTTAACCACACTCTTGGATCGTAGTGCTTTTTGTTAGGAGAGTCATCACCGTCAGGGCTTCCAATCTGTGTTTGCAGGTATCCCTCTTTTGCTTTGTAATATTCTCTGATACCACTCCAGAATGCCCATTGCATGTCGGTATCGATGTTCATTTTGATGGCACCATATTCAATGGCTTCTCTAATTTCTTCGGTAGTTGATCCTGAACCTCCGTGGAATACGAAATTAACAGGGTTTGGTCCTGTTCCGAATTTCTCAATGATATAATCCTGAGAGTTCTTAAGGATCTTAGGAGTAAGCTTTACATTACCTGGTTTGTATACACCATGAACGTTTCCAAATGCAGCAGCAATGGTAAAGTTATCACTGATTGCTTTCAGGTTTTCATATGAATATGCAACTTCCTCAGGCTGAGTATAAAGTTTAGAGCTGTCAATATCAGTATTGTCTACACCATCTTCTTCACCGCCGGTTACACCTAGTTCAATTTCAAGCGTCATGCCCATTTTAGCCATTCTCTCCATGTACTTTTTGGAGATGTCGATGTTCTCTTCCAGAGGCTCTTCGGAAAGATCGATCATATGTGAGCTGTACAATGGCTTACCTGTTGCTTCGAAATGCTTTTCACTAGCTTCCAGCATACCATCTATCCAGGGAAGTAGTTTTTTGGCTGCATGGTCGGTATGTAGGATTACAGACACCCCATAAAGCTCAGCCATATGGTGTACGTGATGTGCACCAGCAATGGCACCTGCAACAGCGGCTTTTTGTCCATCGTTGCTAAGTCCTTTACCTGCATTAAATTGTGCGCCACCATTTGAAAACTGGATGATCACTGGTGAGTTCACCTCTCTTGCTGTTTCCATCACGGCGTTCATGGTATTGCTACCAATTACGTTTACTGCAGGTAACGCAAAATTTTGTTCGTTTGCGTAGTTCAATACCTCTGTTACTTCTTCTCCTGTAAGTACTCCTGGTCTAAATTTCATAATGCTAAAAATTGTATGTTGATTAATACCAATTTCTGGATTAATGCCGCAAATATAATCGTATTTTTCTTCTATCCTGACCAGGGCGCAATTTCTTATGTTTTGTCAAATTTTTAATGAAATTCACCGGAGTTTGAAACGGATTAAAAAAATGTTGCCTTTTGCAAACGTGTGCGTAAATTTTATTGCTAAAAGGCCTCCCAACTTTTGATTTTTTACCATTACATTAGGCTACTGTTTTGAAAAAAATTTAAAAAGAATATCTATGGAGAAGCCAAGATTATCATTTTGGCAAATTTGGAATATGAGCTTTGGATTCTTCGGAATTCAGTTCGGTTGGGCCCTTCAATTGGCAAATGTCAGCAGGATTTTTCAGACACTCGGAGCTGATATCGGAGACATAGCCATTTTGTGGATTGCAGCTCCGGTTACCGGACTATTGGTTCAGCCGATCATTGGTCATATGAGTGATCACACCTGGAATAGATTGGGTAGAAGACGACCTTACTTTCTAACGGGTGCTATACTAGCTTCCATCGGGTTGATTATCATGCCCAATTCACCTGCACTATGGGTAGCTGCAGGCATGTTGTGGATTCTCGATGCATCAATCAATATCTCCATGGAACCCTTCCGGGCCTTTGTGGGGGACATGTTACCAGGAGACCAACGGACCAGTGGTTTTGCCATGCAAAGCTTTTTTATTGGAGTTGGGTCTGTGATTGCGTCATTGCTTCCTTACATTCTGACCAATTGGTTTAATGTGTCTAACAAAGCTGCTGAAGGAGAAATCTCGGACTCCTTAACAATTTCCTTCGTCGCGGGTGGAATTGTGTTTTTCATCGCAGTGCTATGGACTGTTTTGAAGACCAGGGAGTATTCTCCGGATGAAATGAAGTCCTTTGAGGAAAGTGAAAAGCAGGACAGTTCCCAAACTGATTTAGTCTACGATCCCACTCCTCTTGACCAAAAGGTGTTTTATAAAAACGGGCCAATCTGGATTATTGCAGGTACAATATTGACATTTGTAATCCTGAAGTATGCGGATCACGAGGAGCCATTGGTACTTTCATTTGGGATGATCGCTTTTGGGATTATACAATTGATCTCCGGATTGCTGACTCAAAAGGGAAGCGCTAACTCAGGATTTGTAGAAGTACTGAACGATATGTTCAAAATGCCAAAAACCATGAAGCAATTGGCGTTTGTTCAGTTTTTTACATGGTTTGGACTATTCTCCATGTTCCTATACATGACACCTGCGGTAACAAGTCATGTTTACGGTACCAATGACACCACTTCTGCAATTTACAATACCGGAGCAGATTGGGTAGGTGTGTTATTTGGAACCTACAATGGTGTTGCAGCGCTCATCGCATTTGCACTGGCACCATTAGCAGCCCGTATTGGAAGAAAATGGGTGCATTCTCTCGCCCTGACGTTGGGAGGACTCGGGTTGATCTCGATCTATTTCATCGCTGATCCCAACATATTATTAGTATCAATGATCGGTGTGGGTATTGCCTGGGCAAGTATATTATCCATTCCGTATGCCATATTAACCGGATCTCTCCCTTCTCATAAATTTGGGGTTTACATGGGGATCTTTAATTTCTTCATTGTTTTACCAGAAATCACGGCATCCAGTATTTATGGGTTTTTAGTGGAGAAGTTTTTTGACAATCAGGCCATTTATGTATTGATCACTGGTGGGGTAGCCATGATCATTGCTGCGGTGCTCATGAAATTTGTGGATGACAAGGATGAGCAGACTAAGGGGTAAAAGTCTGCCTAGAACATATTTTGTAGTAAAATGAAGATCAAATTTAGTATTGACTATCGGACCTATTGGGGTCAGAAGCTGATGGTTACTGGATCCATTAAAGCACTCGGGAAATGGAACCATGACCAGGCACTGGAAATGTCACTCAGAGCTGGAGAAACCTGGGAAGCAACAGTAGAAGTACCTGATGGTACCACAGACTTTGAATACAAGTACTTCACGCTTGATGAAAATCATGGCTGGAAAGGCTTTGAGTTTGGGGACAACCGCAAGGTGAAAATACCTAATGACAGGTTTGGAGAACTGGATATCAGGGATTACTGGCGGTCACAGCATCATGAACAAAACTCGTTGTACACATCCCCTTTTCAGCAATCACTGCTTGTTCCAGGTGAGCAAAATTCAGAACCAGATAAAACTGATAAGCGAAAGTGTTATTACCGATTCAGAATCAGGGCGCCCAGGGTAGGACGAAACCTGAAATTATGTGTGATCGGGAGTACTGAGGCTCTTGGAAACTGGGACGAGCAAAAGGCTGTGATCATGGAATGTCGTGAATACCCGATCTGGGAAGTCGACGTGCCAA
Source organism: Cyclobacteriaceae bacterium (assembly GCA_965243755.1). Lineage (GTDB taxonomy): Bacteria > Bacteroidota > Bacteroidia > Cytophagales > Cyclobacteriaceae > JANSWY01. The sequence goes on along the minus strand of CBDEVW010000003.1, from coordinate 587,179 downwards.
TGAAGAAAGGTGATCTCCCGGCGCAATACAAATACGGGATATACGACACCAAAACCAAACAAATTGAGACCTGGGAGGCAGGGGATAACCGATATTTGCAGGTTCACAACCTGGAAAAAGAAAAGCTGCACATCCGTACTGATGAGTATTTCAACTATCCGCTGGGTAACTGGAAAGGTGCAGGGGTTGCCATTCCTGTATTTTCTATCCGGTCAGAGAATAGCACGGGAGTGGGAGAGTTTACAGACATTAAATTGCTGGTAGATTGGGCGGTAAAAACAGGACTTAAACTGGTTCAGATTCTGCCGATTAATGACACCATTGCCACTAAGACCTGGAAAGATTCCTATCCCTATGCAGCGATATCTGTTTTTGCTTTGCACCCGATGTTTTTGAATCTCCAAAGCCTAGGGGCACTAAAAGATAAAAAACAGCAAGCGAAATTTGACGCCTTAAGAGAAGAGCTCAATTCCAAGGACTTTGTGGACTATGAACCGGTAGTCAAAGCTAAGTTTGAGTATGCACAGCTAAGCTTTAATCAAAACAAAGAACAATTTTTGAAGTCGAAGGAATTCAAAGCATTTTTCAAGCAGAATGAAGAGTGGTTGAAGCCTTATGCCATGTTCAGTGTACTGAGAGATGAAAATGGTACACCAAGCTTTTCGTGTTGGAAAAAGTATAAAACTGTTACCGATAAACAGATCAATGAATTTACTGCTGCGAAAAGCAAATCCTATGAGAAGGTAGCATTCTACTACTACCTACAGTTTCACCTGGACAAGCAGTTGAAAGAAGCTACGGAATATGCCAGGACGCATGGGGTTGTGCTGAAGGGGGACATTCCGATTGGTATCTACAGAAACAGCGTGGATGCCTGGAAAGATCCACATTTGTATAACATGGACAGTCAGGCAGGAGCCCCACCAGATGACTTTTCTATCACCGGTCAGAATTGGGGATTCCCAACCTACAACTGGGAGGAAATGGCCAAAGACGGTTACGACTGGTGGTCTAAGCGCCTGCAAAAGATGGCTGACTATTTCGATGTATTCCGCATAGACCATATTCTTGGGTTTTTCAGGATTTGGGAAATACCATTCGATGCGGTGGAGGGGCTTTTAGGGCACTTCAATCCATCGCTGGCATTTCACCGAAACGAGCTGGCACAATGGGGCTTAAACATTGATTATGATCGCTTTTGCAAACCGTACATTCGTGAGCACATGTTGACTGAAATACTGGGCGATCAGAAGGAGTTTGTGAAAAAGGAATACCTGGAAGAATACGCCCCGGGATGTTTTCAGCTGAAAGAAGAATACAACACGCAACGAAAGATTAAAAGGCATTTGGATAAACTCACAGAGGAGAATCCCAATGGAGCGCAACATTTTACCTGGTTGAGACATAACCTGAACAGACTGATCAGTGAGGTGATTTTCCTGGAAGCACCATTTTCGAATGGAGAAGCCTTCAATCCAAGAATCGCATTTCATAGTACATATTCCTATCAGGAGTTAGATGGATATACCAAAGAGCGCCTGAATGAATTATATACGCATTATTTCTACAAACGACACAATGATTTCTGGCGCGAAAAGGCCATGACCAAACTACCTGCACTCAAAGAAGCCACCAACATGCTGATATGCGGAGAAGACCTGGGCATGGTACCGGATTGTGTGCCTGGAGTAATGGACGAATTAAAGATATTGAGTCTTGCCATACAGCGAATGCCAAATGACGATCGGGAATTCTGGCATCCTGCTGACACACCTTACCTTTCAGTGTGCAGTACCTCCAGTCATGATATGAGTACCTTGCGCGAATGGTGGCAGGAAGATGAAGAAACAACACAAAGGTTCTACAACAACATATTAGGGCATCCGGGTAAGGCACCATATTACTGTGAGCCGTGGATCGCAAAAGATGTGATCAATCAACATCTGCATTCACCAAGTATGTGGGCAATATTCCCAATTCAGGATTTACTGGCAATGGATGGTGGTTTGAGAAGGCTTGTGCCTGAAGAGGAGAGGATCAATGTACCAGCTAACCCGGAGCACTTTTGGAAATATCGCTTCCACCTTACCATGGAGCAACTGCTTGAAGAAGATGGCTTTAACGGAATGCTCAGAGAGATCGTGGATCAATCCGGGCGTAATTCAGCATATTAGATTAAAGCAATTCGTGAACATTGAAAGTCCGCCTGTAATAGCAGGACGGACTTTTTTATTGTTCGGAAATGCCAACAGAAGTAGAATTTCATGCTAAGTTTGCTAACTTAGTCCGGTAAGACTGGTCGGCAGTTGAATAAGTGATGAATCTAAATCCAGCTGGTTACTATGGGAAACCCAAGGGTCCTTGTTGTTGAGGATGAGAAAATCTATGTGAAGTATCTTCAGATGTACCTGGAGGACTCAGGATATGATATTGTGGGATGCTTTGATAATGCAAAAGATGCTATAGAGTTTCTAAAGGACAATCCGGTAGATGTTGGACTTTTGGACATTATGATCAAAGGTGAGTTGGATGGGATAGAGCTGGCCAAACACATCAACGAACACCATGATTTCCCTGTGATCTATACTTCTTCGATGACAGATACAGAAACCATTAGTCGAGCCAAGGTAACAAGACCTGCTGCCTATCTGGTAAAGCCATTTGAAGATCAGGATCTACTGATTACCTTGGAAATGGCAATGTTCAATCACAAGAACAAAGAAGAGATTCCGGCACCTGATGAAGAGACAACAGTAAAGGAAGAAGACCTATCTAATCACTATCTGCTTGATAATCGAATATTCATCAAAGACAAATTCCGGTTTGAGCGGGTATATTTTTCTGACATCACACATTTGTCAGCAGAAGGCAACTATGTGAAGGTATTTACAAAGGGTAAACAATATGTGCTGGCTGTTACGCTGGGTACACTTCACGAAAAGATCAATGATAAGAAATTCCTTCGTGTTCACAGGTCCTATGTAGTAAACCTGGAAGAGATAGAGGCGCTGGAAGGCAACCGGATGTTCATCGGCAATCATGAAATTCCCATCGGCCGAAACTACCGCGATGAAGTACAAAAGTTTTTTAATATGATTTGAGTTTAGGGTTTTGAGTTTTGAGTATAGAGTTTTGAGTTTGGAGTTTGGAGGTTTGGGTTTTGAGTTTAGTATGGAATTTCTGAGTGAGTAATATTTCCAGGACTAAGGCTGCAAACTCAAACTAGTTTAATTACAGAATAACATGGACCATAAGCCGCGCGGTAATTCAATAACCCTCAATACTGGTATATTAAATGTATAGAAGCTTCTTCCATCAATTTGCTGCTTGAATCAAGCTAATAACACTAAACTCAAAACCCTAAACTCACTTCATTCCCCATTCTTCACAAACACCTCGTTGCACAAACCCAGGGCATTAAACCTGATCTGAAGGATTTTTGGAGCTGGATTGTTGGATGTTGAATCGCATTTGTTTGCTGGGTCAATGTAATAGTGGAAAAACTTTCTGGTACGCTCATAGAGCTCATGTTCATCCGGGTTGCCCAATAATTGTTTGATCTGGTTTTGGTTAAGTGTCAGGAGTTTATCCTGTTGTTGGGTCACTACATCAAGCTGATTTTGCCGATCTCCATTGCAACCATACTTATCATTCACCCACGCCGTTTTATCAAATCCCGTAAGGGTAGGAAGGGAATCTTTACAACCCGTAACAACCAATAAGCATGATGTGAGTAATAAGAAGGTCATTCGAAGCATTGGTACTGAATTTTTATTCATGAAAATTGTAGCAGGTAGGCCCGGTGTATCTTAACTTTGTTCACAAAATTAAATGGGATGAGCAAAGTATTTAGGGTTTTAAGGTTTTTTTCAGTGATAATTTTTCTGGGTGTATTTCTATTTGTCTACGCCTACCTGCCTTTGGACGTAAGGCTGTATTTTATAGACACTTCTTTGAACAAGGAAACTTTTTTCTACATCATCCTCGGATTGTTTCTGCTGATCAACCTGCTATTTACGATTCTGATCCTGCTTTATAAAAACATTGATTTAACCAGTCAATCTGCCCGTAAACAAAACTTAATAACATGGGTAACTACTCTGCCAGTCATGCTCAATTTGTATTTGACATTTATGGTAGGCTACATTGGTATTCTCAATAATGCCTCAAATTTTCAGGGTAATAATTATGGATATCTCAATTACCTGGGGCCGATTTTATTGATCGGGTGGATTTCAGCATTAATTTTCATCTTTTTTCAGAGAGATCAAATCACCTCTGAATCAACCAATTAATGATTTTACATTCAATTGTTAGTGTAAATATCAAACAGTTGGTGTGAAATTATTATTAAGGTTTTTAGTTAAAAAACTGATAAATTCAAGGCTGGATTTCAATTAATGAACCTTTAAAAACGACGTTAGGACAAAACTATGGCGGAAACGGCTAATTATACCGAAGATAGTATTCGATCATTAGACTGGAAAGAACACATCAGGCTCAGGCCAGGGATGTATATCGGGAAACTGGGTGATGGTTCGGCAATGGATGACGGGATCTATGTGTTGGTAAAAGAGGTCATTGATAACAGTATTGATGAGCATATGATGGGTTTCGGTAAAACCATCAACGTGAAGGTGGGAGATCATAAGGTAGAAGTACGGGACTATGGTAGGGGAATACCACTGGGCAAAGTAGTCGATTGTGTCTCGAAGATCAATACTGGTGGTAAATATGATTCCGGTGCTTTCCAGAAGTCGGTAGGATTGAATGGGGTTGGTACAAAGGCTGTAAATGCATTGTCCAATTATTTTAAAGTTCAGTCTTTCAGGGATGGAGAAACCAAGTTAGCCGAATTTTGCAGAGGAGAAATCACCAATGATGCCAAAGTAGCCAAAACCTCGGAACGAAATGGTACACTAATCGCATTTGAACCGGATGATACAGTATTTAAGAACTATCACTTCATTCCGGAATACCTCGATAACCTTATCTGGAACTACGCCTTTCTAAACGCAGGGCTTACCATCAATTTCAATGGTCAGAAGTACCATTCAGAAAATGGTCTGCTGGATTTGCTGAGAAGAAAGACAGACGAAGAAAACCTTAGGTATCCAATCATTCACCTGAAAGGTTCTGATATCGAATTGGCCATTTCACATTCCAACCAATATGGAGAAGAGTATTACTCTTTTGTCAATGGTCAGTATACTACCCAGGGAGGAACCCACCTGGCAGCTCTGAGAGAATCAATTGTAAGGACTGTTCGGGACTTTTATAAGAAAGACTTTGATGCCACAGACATCAGGGCTTCCATCGTTGGAGCCATTGCTGTAAGGGTACAGGAGCCCGTATTTGAATCTCAAACAAAGACCAAATTAGGGTCACAAAACGTAGGACCTGATGGACCCACCATGAGGACTTTTGTCAATGATTTTGTAAAGAAAGAACTTGACGATTACCTGCACAAAAATTCTGAGGTTGCAGATGCGCTACTGAAAAGGATACTGCAATCTGAAAGAGAGCGAAAAGAAATAGCTGGCATTAAAAAGCTAGCGAATGAACGCGCTAAGAAAGCCAATCTGCATAATAAAAAATTAAGGGACTGCAGGATTCATTTTGATGACAAAAGAGGTGATGATGATAAGAAGAATAACACCATGATCTTCATTACCGAGGGGGACAGTGCATCCGGTTCTATTACCAAATCAAGAAATGTACAAACCCAGGCGGTTTTTAGTTTGCGGGGAAAACCCTTCAATTGCTACGGTCACACCAAGAAGGTAGTGTACGAAAATGAGGAGTTCAACTTGCTGCAACATGCCTTAAACATAGAAGACGGACTGGAAGGCTTGCGATACCGTAAGATCATCATCGCTACAGATGCAGATGTGGATGGTATGCACATTCGCTTATTGCTATTGACATATTTCCTTCAGTTTTTCCCTGATTTAGTCAGGAATGGTCATGTTTATATTCTGGAGACTCCATTGTTTAGGGTACGGAATAAAAAGAAAACCATCTATTGCTACAGTGAAGCAGAGAAGAGAGAGGCGGTTAACGAGCTGGGAAATAAACCCGAAATAACAAGGTTTAAAGGTTTGGGAGAGATTTCACCGGACGAATTTGGTAAATTTATTGGTGAGGATATCAGATTGGAACCGATTATTCTCAATAAAGAAACCAAAATCAATGAGTTGCTGAAGTTCTATATGGGTAAAAACACTCCAGACAGACAGCAGTTTATTATTGATAAACTTCGGGTTGAAAAAGACCTGGTGGAAGAAATCTTAAATTAAACAAGACCCCAATGATTGAAATTAAAAAAACAAAGCTGCTATACCTGGCTTTGCTACTGCTATTCCTGCAGGGATGTTCTTCAGATGATGAAGCACCGGTTGATGAAACAAGGTTAATCAGTTCCGAAATAGCAATGACTGCAACCAGTGAGTTAGCCAAGAGGGTCATTGAAGAATTTGAGCTTAATGTAGATCTGAATATTTTGCAATATGATGTAGAGCTCTATGAAGTTGTGTATAAAACCACTTACAAAGGAGCGGAAATTGAGGCCTCCGGAGTTGTAGTTTTACCTGTCACAGATCAGCCTGTGGCTATGCTAAGTTTTCAGCATGGAACAATCCTTTCAGATAGTGAAGCTCCCAGCTTGCAAAACTCAGCTTCAGGTTCAAGGCTGTTTCATGCGACAATGGGAAGTCCGGGATTAATAGCGGTTATTCCTGATTACATTGGTTATGCGGCTTCTGGAGAGTTTACACACCCATACCTCATTGAAGAACCTTATGCGAATGCTGTTCTGGATAACCTTAAAGCAGCAATGGAACTTGCATCAGAGAAAGGAATCAATTTTAACGGAGACCTGTATTTGGCGGGTTATTCTGAAGGGGGATATGCCACCATGGTCGCCCACAAAGCAATGGAACAGGAAGGAATAGATGGCGTGAATTTGAAGGCATCATTTCCAGGTGCTGGAATCTATAACCTTACCACAACAGAAGAAGAAACAAAATCGACCGTCACATTAAACAATCCTGAATTTTATTCATTCAGGCTTTATGCCTATTATGATCACCATGATCTGAACCTTGAATTAACTGACTTTTGGAATGAACCCTATGCCAGCCTTATGCCCTCCTTATTTGATGGGTCCAAAACGGGTGCTGAAGTCAGAGATTTTCTAAATGATACTGTGTCAGTCTTATTGTCTCCAGGCTTCATTAACCTGGAGTCTGATTCTAAATATGAAGGGTATCTCTCAGCTGAAGTAGAGAATGGTGTTTTAGATTGGGTTCCGACGAAAAGAATGTACCTGTCACATGGAGATGCAGACCTGGTAGTTCCTTACGAAGCATCCGTGGAGGCTTATAATTATTTTATAACAAACGGAGCATCAACAGAAGTAGTAACATTTAAAACATACGAGGGTCTTGATCATGGTCCGGCGGTTTCACCTTATTTGGAAGATGTATTTAATACGCTCGCAGATGAACTATAAAGTTGTTGTTATCACTATCTGGTCATTAATTGTATTTGGTCAAAGTGCGATTGGCCAATTCAATCAGGAAGCTCCATTCGCCCATACTTATTCCATAGTGGCCTATGATTCTGTTACCGGAGATATGGGTGTTGCAGTGCAATCGCATTGGTTCTCTGTTGGTACCATCGTTTCCTGGGCGGAAGCTGGGGTAGGTGCCATTGCTACTCAGTCTTTTGCAAACCCATCATTTGGTCCGGATGGCCTGGCATTGTTAAAAAAAGGATTAAATGCACAGGAAACACTTGATTCATTGTTGGCAATGGATGAAGGCAAAGACTATCGACAGGTAGGTATTATTGATGCAAGAGGATTAGCTGCATCACATACAGGTGCCAAGAACATTAAAGAAGCGGGAAATGTTGTTGGAAAGTACTATGCGGTTCAGGCTAATATGATGCTTAAGAATACTGTCTGGAAAGCAATGGCTGATGCATTTGAAAGTACAGAGGGAACATTGGCCGAAAGGCTGGTGGCTGCACTGGAGGCTGCTCAAAATGAAAAAGGGGATATTAGAGGGAAACAATCCGCCGCATTACTGGTGGTGTCAGGAGAACCAACCGGGAAAGTCTGGATCGATAGAAAGGTGGACCTACGAGTGGACGATTCTGATAACCCTGTGCAGGAAATTAAAAGGTTACTAAAAGTAAAACAGGCCTATGATTTCATGAATGCAGGTGACCTGGACATTGAAGCCGGTGATTTTGAAGCTGCTTCAAAGAACTATGGAAAGGCGGAAGCCATGTTTCCTGATAACCTGGAAATGAAGTACTGGCATGCGATCAATCTGGCTAATGAGGGTAAGCTTCAGGAAGCGCTCCCGATGTTTAAATTGATATTCGAACAGGACAACAACTGGAGGGAATTGACCAGGCGGTTGATTGCTCCGGGAATTTTGGTAGTAGATAAAAAAGAATTAGAAGAAATTATCTCACAGTAGACAAAGAGTACATAGCACAACATGGAAGAGAACAATATGGGCCAAAATGGTCAGGAAGACGAGGATAAGATACAGGATGTGATTCCGGTTTCCGGGATGTATGAAAACTGGTTTCTGGACTATGCCTCTTATGTAATTCTTGAGCGGGCAGTTCCAGCGATACAGGATGGTTTCAAGCCTGTACAAAGAAGAATTCTCCATGCCATGAAGGAGATGGATGATGGCAGGTACAACAAGGTTGCCAACATTATTGGTAGTACCATGCAATATCACCCGCATGGTGATGCTTCCATTTCAGATGCTATTGTTAATCTGGGGCAGAAAGACCTGTTGATTGACACCCAGGGTAACTGGGGGGACGTCAGGACAGGAGACGGTGCGGCCGCTCCAAGATACATAGAGGCCAGACTATCTAAGTTTGCCCTGGATGTCATCTATAATAATCAAACCACCGAGTGGCAACTGTCATACGATGGTAGAAAAAATGAGCCGGTAGCTTTTCCGGTTAAATTCCCACTGCTGCTTGCACAAGGGGTAGAAGGCATTGCGGTAGGATTGAGTACCAAAATGCTCCCTCACAATTTCATTGAATTAATTGACGCCTCTATCAAGCACCTGAAAGGAAAGAAATTCCAACTCTACCCGGATTTCCTGACAGGAGGAAAAATCGATGTTACAGACTATAATGACGGCCAGCGTGGAGGGAAAGTGCGTGTTAGGGCCAAAATTGAGGAGTTTGATAACAAGACATTGGTCGTCAAAGACATTCCCTATGGAACAACCACTACGGGCCTCATCGATTCTATTATAAAGGCGAATGACAAAGGCAAGATCAAAATCAAAAAAGTGGTAGATAATACTGCTAAGGATATTGAAATACTTATTTCGCTAGCTCCGGGGCAGTCGCCGGATATTACGATTGATGCATTATATGCATTTACGGATTGCGAAGTGTCTATCTCCCCGAATGCCTGTGTTATCGTTGATGATAAACCACTTTTTACTACAGTCTCAGAAATCCTGAGGATCAACACCGATCAGACAGTTGACCTTCTTCGTCAGGAGTTGGAAATAAAAAGGAAGGAATTACTGGAGAAGCTTCTGTTTGCCTCACTTGAAAAGATATTCATTGAAAACAGGATATACAGGGACATTGAAGAATGTGAAACCTGGGAGGCAGTATTGGAAACAATTGATCAGGGGCTGGAACCATACAAACCTCAGTTTTACAGAGAGATCGTTCAGGATGACATTATTCGCCTTACTGAGATTAAGATCAAGAGAATTTCCAAGTTTGATTCATTTAAGGCGGATGAATTAATGAGAAAGCTGGAGGAGGAACTCAAACAAACAGAGTACCACCTGGCAAATATTGTGGAGTATGCCATTGCATATTATGAAAACCTGCTGAAGAAGTATGGAGCGGGGAAAGAAAGGAAAACAGAGATCGCCAATTTTGATACCATAAAAGCTACAGTTGTAGCAGCAAACAATGCCAAGCTATATGTTAATCGCGAAGATGGTTTTATCGGCTATGGTTTAAAGAAAGATGAGTTTGTCTGCGATTGCTCAGATATCGATGATATTATCGTATTCAGGAAAGATGGCAAGTGCATGGTTTCCAGAATTTCTGAGAAAGTGTTTATGGGAAAAAACATCATTCATGTTGGGGTATTCAAGAAGAATGATGAACGTATGGTATATAATATGATCTACCTGGACGGTAAAACAGGAAGGTCTATGGCTAAGCGATTCAATGTGCTGGCGGTTACGAGGGACAAAGAATATGATCTCACCAAAGGAGATGCCAAATCGAAAGTGCTTTATTTTTCAGCGAATCCTAATGGTGAAGCAGAGGTAGTGACAGTTTACCTATCAGCTTCCTCAACGGCCAGAAAGAAGATTTTTGATTTCGACTTTGCTGATCTTGAAATAAAAGGTAGAAGTGCAGGTGGCAATATAGTGACGAAATACCCTGTAAGGAAGATTACATTCAAATCAGCTGGTGTATCAACACTTGGAGGATCCAATATTTGGTATGATGAAAACGTAGGAAGACTTAACAGAGACGAGAGAGGGCAGTACCTGGGCAACTTTAAGGCAGAAGACCAGATCATTGTATTTTATAATGACGGAAACTACGAGCTTACCTCTTTTGAACTGACCAACCGATATGACTACAACGCAATTTTGAGCATCAGCAAATTTGAGCCGGAAGGTGTCTATTCTGCTATTCATCTTGATGGAGAAAGTAAAACTTGCTATGTCAAAAGATTTAAAATAGAAACCACAACAGCAGGTAAGAAATTCAAGTTCATCAGTGAATCAAAAGGCAGTAAGTTGTTGTTTGTGTCTTCAACAAAATCTCCGGAAGTGGAGGTTACTTATAAAGAAAAGAACAAAAAACATACAGAGAACCTGAAGCTGGATGACCTAATTGACATAAAGGGCTGGAGAGCTATGGGGAATAAATTACCAGTACAGAATGTGCAAAAGGTAGATGAAATCAAGAAGGAGGAACCAATCGAGAAAGAGAAGCCTGATCTTGAGTCGCTGAAGCAGGTCATAAAAGAGGAGGTTGACAAAGAAGACAAAGAACAGCTTGGTCTGTTTGGAGGGGATGAGTAGTACATTTAGTAAGGAGGAAAAGTTCAGAATAACAAGGCACCTACAGTCCTATATTACTGAACACAAACAAAACCGAATCGAAGAAGTACTCAGTAGTCGAACCAGGCATATTACAATAGTGCTGGAAGACATCTTTAAACCACACAATGCCAGCGCGGTGATCCGAACTGCAGAGTGTCTGGGTATTCAGGATATTCATGTTGTCCAGAATACAAATCCCTATACAGTAAACCCATATGTGCTTCGTGGGGCCTTAAAGTGGATGAACCTGTATCAGTATGGTGATGGAAATGGAATGCATTCACCTGAGTGCATCAGTCATTTAAGGAAACAGGGATATCAGATTCTGGCGACCTCTGTCGATCCAACGGCGGTTCCGGTGAATGAGATCAACGTCGATCAAAAATCAGCCATAGTTTTTGGGACAGAACATTCCGGAATCAGTGAATACATTCGTGATGAGGCCGATCAATTGATAACGATACCAATGGTGGGCTTCACAGATAGTTTCAATATTTCTGTAAGTGCCGGAATTATTTTGGATCAAATGTTATTGAAATTAAAAGAAAGCAATTTAGATTGGGGACTGTCAGCTGAGGAAAAGGATGAACTGCGATTTGAGTGGTACAGAAACATACCACCGCACGCAGATGAAATTATTAAGAACTTCTTAAAACAAGACACACAACCTTGATGACCCGGATTTACAGGTTATTGAAATATATATTAGGGACCATCATCGTAACCGCCGTAGGTTTCAATTTTTGGATAACTGCTTCAACTTCCAGTCAGGTATATGAATCAGTGGAAGAAGTGCCCAAAAGAGATATTGCATTGATTCTTGGTACCAGCAAACGAATGGTTGGTGGTGGTGACAATCAATTTTTTTATAAGCGAATCGAAGCTGCAGCATCATTGTATCATCAGGGGAAAGTAAGGCACATCATTGTGAGTGGAGACAACCGAACAAAATACTACAATGAACCCAGAGATATGCATAAAGCATTGACTGATCTAAATGTACCTGATCAAGCGATTACACAGGATTTTGCTGGGCTCAGTACTTTTGATTCGGTCGTGAGATGTAAAGAAATCTTTGGCCAGAACAACGTAACCATCATTACGCAGGAGTTTCATGCGTATCGTGCTGTTTTTATAGCCAATCATCATGACATGGATGTAGTTGCCTATACAGCTCAATTCCCTGATCATGAAGGAGCTACCAGTACTGTGGTCAGGGAATATTTTGCCAGAGTAAAAGCAGTATTGGACGTCTTTGTATTCGATACCAAACCTACTCACCTGGGTCAAAAGGAACACATAGAATTAGGGGATTGAGATTACTGATAATCAACCGAGAGCTGTTGATCTCTCTGATGCCTCTTCAGTCCAAGTGAAATCAATTCATCCAATAAATCAGGGTATGCAACGCCTGAAGCTTCCCACAACGAAGGGTACATGCTTATACTGGTAAACCCAGGAAAAGTATTGATCTCATTAAAAACGATAGTTCCGTCCTGCTGATAAAAGAAATCCACTCGTGACAATCCTTCACAACACAATGCCTGAAATACCTTAATGGCCTCTTTCTTCACTTCCTCCATGGTCTCCGTAGATAACTTAGCCGGAATCAGTAAATCCGCTCCATCACTCTCAATGTATTTTGCCGCGTAGGAGTAAAAATCTTTTGTTGGGACTATCTCGCCAATAATTGACGCTTTTGGTGATTCATTGCCGAGTACAGCACACTCTATTTCCTGTCCAGATACTGCTTCCTCAACAATTACTTTCTTATCATACTTAAAAGCATCAGATAAGGCCTCATGGAATTGCGCTTCATTTTGCACTTTGTGCACTCCTACTGATGAACCTGCTGAGGAAGGTTTGACAAATAGAGGGAGCCCCAGGGAAACAGAAATCTCTTCAAAGTTGGCAGTATCTTTTTGATGGGCGTAGATGGTCTGAAATGCGGCAATGGCCACACCGGAATCTCTGGCAATTCGTTTACAAAGCTCCTTATCCATTCCTACGGCAGACCCTAACACATCGCAACCCACAAAGGCGATGTTCTGATCTCTTAACACACCTTGTACCACGCCATCTTCTCCATACGTGCCATGGATAACTGGGAATGCAATTTCTTGGCTTTCCAGGGCTTGGGTAGGGTTGGTTTTTGTGAATAGGTTTGAATCACCCTGAAGGAAGCTCTTCTCCAGATGCTCTATATCAAGTTCGAAAATGTCTCCATCTACAAGGAACCACTGCGCTGATCTGTCAATATAGATCAAAGATATTTCGTACTTGTCCTGGTTAAGGTTTCTAAGTATACTTTGTGTTGACCTTAAAGCAATTGTGTGTTCTGCGGACTTTCCACCAGCCAGAACAGCCAGTTTGATTCTACTCATCTGTATGTTTTGCAGCAAAACTACAAATCAGCCTGCAACTCTTCAATAGCCTGGTTGCAGTTGGCGATAATTTCATCCACCAGTGGGAGTGTTTCTTCAATATTTTCACCGTTTTTCAGGTTGCTTTCAGCCTGGATGATCTTTTCTTTAAGAGGAGTAAGCCCAACCATTTCCAGAGAAGGTTTCATCTTATGGATCAACTTACCCATTTCTTCCCAGTTTTCATCTTGCTTGCCCTGCTGCAATCCTTCAATAATTTCCTTATTATTATCAATAAAAGAAGTAACTACCTGAGTGATAAATTCTTTGTCCCCATCACTCACCATTTCAAGGTAAGATAAATCCGTTATTCTGCTCATGTTGTGACTTTTTGTTTATTTTGAGCCCAACACATCCGGTGATGGATCATTGCTATTCTCGCTGGCCTCAATTTGATTCTAATTTATATGATAAAATTGATCTTTAAAATATTTCTGGCCTCTATTCTCCTTTTTTTGGTCATGGTTGCCACATTGTATTGGTATGGCAAATCATCAACATTGGATTCATCCGACTACCAGCAAGTAACAACCTACGATAATCAATTTGTTACCGGGAAAGACACACTGGGGATAGTGACTTATAACATCGGGTATGCTTCCGGTATGACTAACAACAGACCAATGGATAGAGACGAGGTTGTTTTTCAGGGAAATATTGACAAAGCGATTGACCTGTTCAATTCACTTGATGTGGACATTCTCGCGTTGCAGGAAGTTGATTTTAATGCTGACAGGTCATTCAATATCAATCAGTTAGAAGCACTGGCAGAGGGTTGTGAGTTCAATGTGGCTTTGCATGTCATCAATTGGGATAAATCCTATGTGCCATTCCCATATTGGCCGCCAAGTGTTCATTTTGGCAAGATCAATAGCGGTCAGGGAATTTTAAGCAGATTTCCAGTTAATTTCCATCAACGAGTGGTACTGGATCGACCTGATAACCTGCCTTTTTATTATGATGCTTTTTATATTGACCGATTGATTGAAATCTCAAAATTACAAATCGACTCCTCTGAATTAATTGTCATGAATGTTCATCTCGAAGCATTTGATATGGAAACGAGAATGAGGCATGCACAAAAGGTCCTGGATCATTATAACTTTTTTGCGGAAGCATATCCGGTAATTCTTTTAGGGGATTTTAATGCGCCATTTCCAGGTTTGGATGCTGATCGGACCATTAACACCATAGAGAAAGGGCTAAATATCAAAAGAGCAATACCGACTGAGGTGGTAGAATTAACGCCAGAACAGCACTACACTTTCAGTTCATCGTCACCAGACAGGAAAATTGATCACATCTATTACAATGCAGATAGGATTGAGCCAGTTTCGGCGAGGGTATTACAAGAGGCAGGGGAGATATCTGATCATCTTCCGGTTTACTTTAAATTCATGTTAATCAAGGATAATAATTGAATTAGAAATTCAGAATTTTTTACTAATTTCACGGCTAAAGTTTGAAGTCCGAGTAGAATAACACAACTATGATAAAAGAGTTTGAGAAGCTTAGGGAAGAAGAGATTGAAATAATGCTTAAAGCCCCGGTGTTAGTTTCTGTTTTGATTGCAGGTGCCGATGGTACCATTGATAAGGCAGAAGTTAAAGAGGCTGTATCTATAGCAAGGGGAAAACAAAGCAGAGCCCGAGAGCAACTGGTAGATTACTACAAGCTGGTAGGAGAGACATTTGAATCCAGATTTAACGACATGATCAACACATTTCCAAGTAAGCCAGAGGAAAGAAACCCTATGATCATTGCCGAACTGAAGAGATTGAACAGAATTCTCCCTAAGGTAGAAAAGAACTTTGCAGTGAAATTCTATGCAAGCCTTAAGGACCTTGCTAAGAAAATAGCTGAAGCTAGTGGAGGGGTACTTGGATACCTTTCTGTAAGCTATGAGGAAGCTAAATTGATGGAGCTTAATATGATCAATGATCCATCGAAATTCTAAGTTCTTTTGAGTTTTCTTAACAAAAGTATTGTACCTCCATTGCGGCTCACGTTCATCATGTGGGCCGTTTTTGTTTTGGCCTATTCCAATAACTGGGACCTTGGTTTCCTGGGAGTAAAGCCACTTACTTTTTATGGTTTGATTGGCGTACTAACTATGCCGATGATCCATGGGAATGTCTCTCACATTGCCTCTAATACACTGCCCTTGATATTTCTTGGAAGTACGCTTTATCTGTTTTATGACAGAATCGCCAACCGAATCTTTATGCAATGTTATTTTATTCCTGGCTTGCTTGTTTGGTTTATTGGCAGGCCATTTTATCATATAGGTGCAAGCGGACTGATCTATGCACTGGCAGCATTCCTTATCTCTTTTGGAATCTTTAGAAAGGATCCCAAGTCTATCTTAATTTCGATCGTGATATTATTGCTTTATGGAGGAATGATCTATGGCGTTCTACCATTCAATAGTTTTGTAAGTTGGGAATCTCACCTGATGGGTGCAGTGGTGGGAGTCGCTACTGCTTTTGGGCATAGCAAAGTCAGAAGGGTAACCTCATAATTAGATCAATAAAAAAAGCTACCCCAATTTCTCAAGGTAGCCCATATTATTTTTTCACTGATGCGATTACACTATTGTTTTTCGATTCTTACGGTGTACTCAATTTTATCAGCATCAGTACATTTCAGTAAGTAAATTCCATTCTCCAAACCGGATAAGTCCAAACTGGTCATTTTGATAGCTGTGGTCTTAGGGAGAATCTCCTTTCCAGTAAGATCAAACAGACCAACGGTGTAGCTGTTGTTATTGGGGAAACTAATCTTTACTATATCCTCGGTTGGATTTGGATAAGCCGCAACAAATTCGTGCAGTAGAGGGACATCATTTGGTGCTTTGTTGACAAATTCGTGATCCAATGATGAACTTGCAACATCTACATCTCCTCTCGCATTGGTCAGGGAAGTGCGACCTTCACCAGTGATGGCAGAAATAACATCTCCAGGACAAATAATTATACCATCTACATCATAGCCATCAGCACTGCCGTTGTGTTTAGAAGCATCTGTCACATCAACGAGTTTCAGGTATTGTACATATTGCAACCCAGCATCAACTGCAGGAGCAATATCTATAAAAGAGGTTCTGCATTCACCATCAGGAGCTCCAATCAAGACCCATTCATCATCATCCAGGCTTTCTTTGGCGTAAACCATCACTTTTTCCGGGTAATTTTTGTCTTTATCTTCACCGCAGTTCTGATTCATTCTGCCATAGGATGTTTCTACTATGATCAGGTCTGCATAAGACTTTTCTCCATAGTTGATGGAGTTAGGGTTGTCCACGTATACACCATTTTTATTGTGATTGTAGACCGGACTTTCAAGTTTCAGCACTAGCTCACCGCCAAATCCAAGGGATACAAAGTTAAGGTTGTCAGATTCCTGAGGTGCTCCGGTTGCTTTAGTTGCATCCATTCTTTCCGCAGGAGGTGTTCCTGAACCGTTTGCCCTGGTTCCTGGCGTATATTCTATCACATTGCTGGCATACCCTGAGCAGGCGTCCAAAAGGTCCATGCATCCTGTTGTCATGTCTCCCCATCCGGATTTTGTTATGTCACCAACCATAGTGAGCGGTGATTGATTACCATTCTCGTCAACAATTGTAAGTACCGTATGGTCTTTTGCTGAGTAAATCAGGTTGCCTGTTCCACTTTCCAAAATAGCCAGTCCGGTAACTTTGGAGGATCCTGTATTTCCAATTTCAACTGCCAACAGGTGGTCAGCAATTCCTGAAACAGAGTATAACTTATTTCCCTTGTGTGTAGCCAGATAAAAACTGCCATCCTGATCAAATACAATATCTGCACCTGCGGTATTGACGTAACTATTGGTTTCATCAATCTTTATTTTTCCATAGCTGGTATAACTACTGTTGTACGGGTTTGTAAACACCAGTACTTCATTTGATGTATTTTCTGTAATGTACAGCTGACCATATGGACTAAAAGCGGCCTGTGTGATTTTGCCGATATTCAGCGATCCAATTTCAGTAAATGATCCAGTATTGAGATCGAAGTAACCGTAGTGGTTGCCATTACCATTTTGGAAGACGAATAGGTGTTCTCCTGATGGGTCCAGTGCTATATGGGCACCTCCATATGGAGAGATTAGCTGCTCGGTCATCACTGCAGTTCCCTGATTGAGGTCAGGAACCACGGAATATATTTTATCTGTACTGTTGTCAATGTAGAAGATGTCACAAGTAGCAAGATCCTGATCTTCGCAAAGAGGAGTAAGGTCAATATTTACATCACCCTGCTTTTCCTCTTGTCCGTTATATGAATAATGAAACCATGCGCTGGCACCTGTGTTGATGTTTTTGCCATTGGCACCTTTACCTATTTGTAATCCATAGTTGCCATTTGCAGGCATAGCTCTCATGTGAATATATCCGTTTCCATCCAGCCTGTTCATAAAGGCTTCATCAGACAGCATATAATAGATCCATAAGTCAGTATCGACCCCACCATCCGATGGATCATAAGCCGAAGGTTTCAATTCTTTTTTAGGTCCCACGTGTGAACTTTTTTGCTCGAAGGGAACAAATACTTCCCAGGTTGACCCTTGCAAATTGCCTGACACCATATGAGCCGTACCATAAAGGTAGGCGTGTTTCCCATCTGTGGAATATGTCAGGTAAGCGCCTGCTTCGAAGGAAAGTTTCGCATTTCCACCATCATTAAACCCACTCAACCACAGACTGTGATTATCATTGCCGCCGTGATAATTGTCAGAGACAGCATTGTCCGCGATGTAACTTCTTTGTCCAAGGTTACAATCGTCTGGGGTGACATCCATTTCGCATGGACCCGCCCAGTAGTCGTGAGACATAGACTGATCATTACCAAATGAAATAGATAAGGTGGATACAGATTTATGAGTATAGATGAAAGTGTAGTTTCCGGATCCGGAATTTCCATTTTCATCCTTTCCGGTACCAGCTTTCGGAAGACCCCTGGTTTTGTCGTTGTGAGCGAGGGTAATGAAAACACGGTAATCATTGAGGTTTTCAATTCTGTATTTATTTCTGTTACGTTTATCTGAACAAACAGAGGTGATGTTCAAAGTGCCTTCCGCAACCTCACAAACTCCACCAGCAATTGATGATTCCAGCGTTTGTTGATTTCCGTACCTGACTACCACTTTTTCACCATCATTTAGTGCTGAAGTTTGGAAAAACCTGTATTCAAATACGCCATCACCTGGAGTGCCTTCTTTGCCTTTACCTGCTTTTGGTAACCATATCGATTTCGTTGCTAAAACAGCACCAACGGCATCCTGAACTTCCCATGTCACAAAGACCGGATGATCATTCGGGTTTCTCATTCGCCATTTGCTTTTGTTTGGATTAGTATGGCAAACAGGAGAGAATTCAATTCCTGGCTCAAAACATAATCCCGGAATGGCCTTAGCCTCTTCGGTTTGATTATTTCCGAAGTAAATTCTTAGCTCTTCATCTTCCTGAAGTGTTGGAAAGCTTTTGAATTTGTATTCAAGAGCCGGTAAATCGGGTCCTCCGGGTTGTCCTTTACCAGCCTTTGGAAGCCAGAATCCAGATAACCCATTAAGGTCAGCAAGATTAACTACCACCTTTGTAGAAACTCTTGATTTTTCATCTCCGGTTCCTTCACCATCTCCGGTTCCATCACCATCTCCTGATCCGTCACCATCTCCAGATCCATCACCATCTCCTTTCCCATCACCGTCACCGGTACCATCGCCAGATCCATCTCCATCACCAGATCCATCTCCATCACCAGTTCCGTCACCATCTCCTCCATCAGAATCTCCATCATCTCCTCCATCATCATCTCCTTTCTTCACTATTTCATATAAGACATAGACCGGATGATCATTAGGGTTTCTAAATCTAAATTTGCTTTTATTGGGATTGTTGGAGCACACTCCTTCTACTTCTATAGGAGTAATTTCACAAAGTATGTCTTCCGAAATAATAGTGGTAGCAAAATCTTCGTAAGACAAGACAATAGTACTCCCATCTTCAACTCTTGTTTTGATGGTTTTACCCGATTTTGGTATCCAAATTTTACTGGAAGTTAGACTTGGAAGGGATTGAACCTCAACCTGGATTCGTGTCCCTGTTAGGTTGTTAATTTTCCATTTGTAAAAGACATAATCACCGCATTGTTGTTCGACGCTGAAAGGATTTTGCCCAAAAGAGAGAGAAATAAACGCAAAGATAGCTGGTACGATTAGTATCGCTCTGAGTTTCATTGTGTAATTGGTGTGGTTAAAAATTCTAAATGTTACTTCGAAATTAGCCATAATTATTGAATTAATTCAATAATCTCTTGTAATAAATAAAACTGAACAACTAATAATATTAGTAAATACTAATAAAATTAGTATATTTGTTTTATGAAAGAAGTGATAAAAGGCCGTGGTTCTCAAGCATATACCAGCAATAAGTTTGAAGCCCTGCATTACGATTACGGTGAAGATCCACAATCGGAGTTGGATGAGTTGTCTGGTAAAACTGAAATATTTTATGAGACGCCTCATAATATCATCAGTAAAAACACAAGCGAGGATCTTGGGTTTGATAAGTCAATTAATCCCTACCAGGGATGTGAACATGGCTGTATTTATTGTTATGCCCGAAACAGTCATGAATACTGGGGGTTCAACAGTGGTATTGATTTCGAACGAAAGATAGTTGTTAAGGAGAAGGCTCCAGAATTGTTGGAGAGGAAGTTTTTGTCCAGGTCGTGGAAACCAGAAGTCATTATGTTGTCAGGCAACACTGATTGTTACCAACCCCTGGAACGAAAGTTTAAGATCACCCGGAAAATACTTGAGGTAGCTTCAAAATACCGTAACCCCATCGGAATGATCACTAAAAATGCATTGATCACCAGAGATATTGATATTCTTTCTGAGCTGGCATCAGATAACCTTGTTCAGGTAATGATTTCAATCACTACTTGTGATGAAAATTTAAGAAGAACCATGGAGCCCAGGACATCTACTGCTGAGCAAAGGTTTAAGACTATTGAAACTTTGAGCAATGCCGGAATTCCTGTTGGAATAATGGCTGCACCAATAATTCCCGGTCTAAATGATCAGGAAATACCTGAACTGCTGAAAAGGGCATCAGATGCTGGAGCACTTACGGCCAGTTATACCGTAGTAAGGCTGAATGGTCAAATTGGCCCCTTATTTCAGGACTGGATTATCAAGCAATATCCTAATAAAGCTTCGAAGGTAATCAATCAAATCAAAGAAATGCATGGTGGTACTTTGAACGATAGTGACTGGGGGAAAAGAATGAAAGGGACAGGCCATTATTCTTCCATTATAGAGCAACTTTTTAAGAAAAGTAAAAAGAAATATTTCGATGGCAGAACAATGCCCGACTACAACTTTTCCAAGTTCAGGTATAAAGGGAACTATTCTTTGTTTTAGGGCAGGAAGTTCAGTACTTTTTCAACTAAGCCATCAAGCTGTTCTTCTTTTGTTACTTTGTCGAAGTGATACCACTGGTCATCTAGAAAACTGATATACAAGCCATCTTTTTTTATTTTTTCAGGAGGTAGAAGGTAATCAGGCTCAAATACCAGTTGCATGAATTTTTTACCTTGTTCCCACTCCATGAGTCTTGCGTTACCATTCACCTCCATATTGACCGTTCGGTTTTTGAAGTGGGCCAGAAAGGTGTAGTCTTTCTTTTCAGATCCTTTTTTCAGTGATAGCTTAATACTTAGCGGTGGTTCAATACCTGCAGTTTCATATATGGCCTGAAGGATCTCCTGTAAAGACTGGTCTAGCCTTTGGTTGTCGTAAAGCGATACCTGAGATTCCTTTCCTTTAAACTTTACATCAATTGTGTGAATCTGTTGTGTGAATTCACTTAATTCCTCGTTTGCCGACCAGTTTATTCGATCCAATACTTCCTGAATCGGCTGAATCCAGTTTTTGTGAAGCACTCCCTTCCACTGGAAATCATCATTTGCAGAAAAACCTTCCGCTTCTATTTCATCTGGTGAGATTTCGTCCCTAAGAATATATCTCAATTGGTAATCAATCTGAAGTTTATCGGGTTGGAACTTGATGTCTAAATCATATTCATGAGCAAATGGCGGAGGGATTTCGTGAGTGGTGTAGGCTATTTTAATTTGATCGAATTTCATGAATTAGATTTAAAGTCTCTGGCCGGTTAATTTTACCAGTTGCTGTTTCCGCAAACTTATCAATTTTAAGCATCTTTTTTGGTTTTTCGTACTTCTCTATGGTACTGTCATAGGCAAGTTTCAATCGGTCTTCATTGATTTCACCCTCAATCACCAGAGTGACAACTTCACCAAATTTTTCATCTTTCTGTCCAGTAATAAAAAAACGATTATTGATGCCGTTTGCAGTAAATGATTTTGCAAGTTTCTGCTCAATCTGTTCAGGAAATAATTTGATCCCTCCTGAATTTATCACATGATCGATTCTCCCAATCCATTCGAATTTCCGTTCATTGATCAAATGAACTACATCATTTGTCAGCAGCTTTTTATGATGCGTAACTGCTCCAGAGATAATCAGTTGATTGTTTTCATTGACCTCAAACACGTTATCGCCAACAGCTTCAAATGGCTCTTTGAATCTGGAGTTGATCTTTTTTAAAGCAACATGAGAGATCGTTTCCGTCATTCCGTATGTGTGATATATATTACCGGGTAACCTGGAAATTTCTTCAGACAAAGTAGGGTCAATGGCACCTCCTCCAATCAGCAGGTTTTCAATATCTTCGAGGTTTTTCCTGCTTTTTTCATCTTTTAGTATTTCAAAAACTTGTGCAGGTACCATTGCGCAAAGGTCAATTTTAGAAGGCAATGGCTCTGTCAATGGATTTGAGGACAATGCTCTGAAATGGAGATCCAGATCATGGCATAACGCCCTTACCAACATCATAATACCTCCTATATACCTTGGGTTGATGCAGAGCAAAGCATTCCCACCGGTTTTGATGTTTAAAGATTTTAAAGTGTTTTGTGCACTTATTATTAGAAGTTCTCTATTTATGGTAATTTGCTTGGGGTTACCGGTTGAGCCAGAAGTATTTACTTTAATTTCGGAAATGCCAGCCAACCAATCCTCAATAAAATTAGCAGCGATTAATTCGTCTGCACTTAAAAAAAAATCTTTATTTTTCCATTTTTTCAGATCAACGGAGGCTATGGATTTATTTTTAAAGTGAATGATCATACTAACTTGGTACTGGATAGATAGGCGGTAAAGATAGTTAACCCAAAGAAGATTATTTAGTGAGTTCAGAGAGCGACATAGTAAGAAGAATAATCAATAAGGACAAACAGGCATTTGAATTAATATTTAATGAAAATTATGCGCTGTTGTGTGCTTATGCAGCAAGGTTCGTGAATGAAGATGAGCAGGCAGAGGAGATCGTTCAGGAAGTATTTGTAAAGTTTTGGGAAAAATGTGAAAGCATCGACCCTGATTCATCTATAAAATCGTATTTATATCGCTCGGTACACAATACCTGTCTTAACTACATCAAACATCAGAAAGTAAAGGATGCGTACCGTGAATATGTGACCAATTATCATTCCGTTGCTTCCGACAAAAATGACCTTGCAGCAGAGCAACAAGAGCTGATCCAGCTGATCCGGGAGGAAATTGAAAAGCTTCCACCCAGGTGTAGCGAGATTTTCAAGTTAAGCAGATACGAAGGTTTGAAATATCAGGAAATAGCAGAGCATTTACAGATTTCAGTCAAAACGGTAGAAGTTCAGATGGGAAAAGCATTGCGAATTTTGCGTGATAAATTTAGGCAAGACAATACAGTGGAATGAGTAGGAGAATTTTTGTCTTTGCCATACTAATCCTAAAAATGTCTGTAATCCAGGCACAATCTCCCTTAAAAAAAAGGATTGATCTTGATGTGTTTGAGGAGCGATTTTCAGTGATTCTGGATATCATTACAGAGGAATCGGACATCTTTTTTTCATATAACTCTGAACTGTTCCCAGCGGGGCAAAGGTTTACACTTAGCGTCACCAATGCTACAGTAGAAGAAGTGCTGGATTTACTCCTGGTTGGTACAGGTATAAATTACGCCATTTTCAAAGATCAGGTCATATTTAACCTTCCATCACAGTCAGAAAAAAGATATACTGTAAAAGGAACGATCACTGACAGCCTGAGTAACGGATTCATTCAAAATGCGCATGTCTATCTTGATGGAACGGAGTTTGGGGCTTACACAGATCTAAAAGGTAGCTTTGAAATCCCAGGTGTTCCACGGGGTACTTACGAACTTGTGATTTCACACGTATCTTATGGCATTAAAAACTATTACCTCTATGTAAATGACGGTCTGGATGCTTTTCAATTGAAAATTCCTCCAAAAATATTGCTACTGGATGAGTTCAAGGTTCTTTCTTCACGCAGTAAATTTTGGAATGTATACTATAGTATTTTTGTTGATGAATTTATCGGGACATCCGAAAATGCATCGAAATGCATCATTCAAAACCCTGAAGCTGTTAAAATACTTTTTGATTCGACTGACTCTTACAAGGAATTTGAGGTGTTTACCACAGAACCTCTGGTAATCAGGAACGAGGCATTGGGATATAAATTGAATTACGATTTGATATTTTTCAAATCCAAAGCAGGAGTAATCAGGTACGTGGGTAAAACAAATTTTGAATCACTTGAAGCTGACAGAAACCGGGACCAAAGGAAATGGAATAAGAAAAGGAACCATGCTTATGAAGGTTCGCTCCGGCACTTCATACAGGCAGAAATTGAAGGTCAGTTGAAACAGAATAAATTTCGGGTGAAAGTGGTGGATATGGTACCGGAATCAGAGGAATTAAAGTATTATCCTGCAAATCTCAAGTCTAAGGAGATGATCAGGTTGAAAAACATATGTGAAAGTTTACCGGAGGGTAAATACATGCAGATTTTGCATGGTACAGATCAATTAAGTTATATCGGAAAATTAGATACCACATTTCAACAAAACAATATTAATTTTGAGGAATTTTTCGATGTGAGCGATGGTATCATGGTTTATGGATATTGGTCAAAACAGCGATTGGCAGATGCATTACCGCTAAGTTTTTATTTATCTTTAGAAGAATAAAAAAAATAATAGGGTAATCAACTTTTGAGCTGTTTATAGAAGTGAATTAAAGAAGAAATGGAAGTTCAGGAATTATTGGCAAAATACTTCTCCGGAAATGTAAATTCGGAAGAGCGAACAACTGTCGAAAGTTGGAAAGGGGAGAGTGCGGAAAATGAGTTGCAGTTTATCGCCTACAAGGAAGCATGGTCCAATGCTCATAGTGATAGATTCGATGTGTCTAAGGCCTTCAGCACAATTGAAGACAAGCTTGGAATAGCACAGCAACCTCAGGCAAAATCTAGGACGCTTTCCTTTACATTCATGAAATATGCCGCAGGTTTAGTTTTGATCTCGGTGGTATCTTTCCTAGCCTACATGGCGATTGAGCGCTCCGCGAAAAATACGATAGCAGATAATGGAAAGACCAGGGCGGTGGAAAAGATCAGTAAACTGATGGATGGTACTACCGTGGTACTTAGCCAGGGGGCTGTATTGGAAGAGAAAACAGATTTCTCAACATCACAAACCCGTGAGGTTACTCTGACAGGGAAGGGTTATTTTGATGTCGCCAGAGATGAGCAAAAACCGTTTATTATTCATACGCAAAATGCAAAAATTGAAGTGTTAGGAACTTCTTTCGTAGTAGATAACAGCGTTGATGAAACTGAAATCACTGTTGAGTCCGGATTAGTCAGTATTTCACGGGTTGATAAGCCTGGCAGTGTTAAGCTGAAACCTGGTGAGGTTGGATTGATCAGAGACCGTTCGGCAGGAATTATCAAACACAGGAATGATAACAAGAACTATCTGGCCTGGAAAACTGGCGTATTGTATTTTAACAGAACCTCACTTGGTGATGCTACCGAATTGTTGAAGGAACTATACGGCATAGAAGTTACCTTTGAAAACCCAAAACTGGAAAGGTGCAAATTAACTGCCACTTTCAAAAACCGTAAGGGAGAAGAGATCATGGAGATCATTGAGAAGACTTTCAACCTGCAGGTGGACCAGTCAGGAAACAATTATAAGCTCTCCGGTAAAGGTTGTTAATCGTTTTTTATCTGCTTTTTTAAACCTGCAAGCAACTCAATGTCATTTGCAGGGTTTGTTTTAATTTCAAGAATTTTAGGGCTGTCATCAGGTAAATAAAAGCTCGTTAAGACCTGCTTTAATTCCTGGTCATTCTGGGCAAGAAAGTAACTGTATTGATACTCCTCAGCAAGTTTTCTGGCGGTACAACGTTGATTGGTCACAAAGAACTCATCCAGTTCCTCCTGATCTGATGGTCCTTTAATCATTTTGAAGATTCCTCCACCATGGTTGTTGATCAGGATGATTCTTAATTTATTGGGGTTGTAGTTATTCCAGAAAGCATTTCTGTCATAGAAAAACGCCAAATCACCCGTAATTAGGGTTACCATCTCATTGGCTAACAAAGAATAACCATAAGCGGTGCTATTACTGCCATCAATTCCACTGGTACCTCTGTTTGCAAAAACCTCTACGGACTTTCCATGTAGCCCAATAAAATTAACATATCTAACAGCCATACTGTTAGCCAGATGCAATACACTTTTATCAGGCAATCGTTGAATGCAAAAGTCAATAGCTTTCAACTCCCCAAATGGACTGGCTTCAATACTGATGTTAAGCTTTTCATGGGTGACTTTATCAAGCAAGCTCCATGCTTGTGCATAGTTGGATCGTTTTTGCTTGGTGAAATCATCAGAAAGGGAGTCAAGTGACGCACACAATCCCTGGAAAAATTGTAAGCCATCTGCCCTGATGATTTTACTCAGTGATTGAAAGGTGTCTGCTGTGTATCCATTTTCCTGGATATGCCAATGTGCCTGTGGGGCATATTTCCTTAAGAACAACTTCAGGTGTTTGCTAATCACAGATTTACCAAAGGTGATGAGTAACTCAGGCTGTAAATTTTCTGCAACCTGCGCATCAACGCCATTAAGGAAAATATCCTGATGTTTAAGCGAGGAATCCACACTTTGCATATTGCTTATGACATCTGCTACGATCGCTGCTGAACTACCAAGTTCATTCAAGGCAGTGATCAGTGCATCATCCTTATAACCCTGTCCGCAAACAATCAGGATTTTTGAATAGTCCTTTATCTTATCAAACAATTCATCAGGCAGCTCTTTTGGTCTGGCTGTATGGGAATCAATGATCCTGATCTCAGATGAATATGAAGTTTCTTCCTCTTTATCCGGATAAAAGGGCTCTCTTAGAGGAACATTGATGTGAACCGGTCCGGCAGGGAACTCTTCAGCGCAGTTTATGGCTTCATTCATCACTCTATTGATGTGCCAATAGGTTTCCTTTGCCTCATATTGATCAGGGAGCTGATAGGAGGCTTTCACATGATTACCATAGATGTTGTTTTGCCGGATTGTCTGACCATCCAATTGATCAATCCATTCTGTAGGCCTGTCTGCAGTAAGAATAATCAAGGGGATTTGTTGGAAATAAGCTTCCGCTACTGCAGGGGCGTAATTATATGCTGCTGAACCTGAGGTACATACCAATACGGTTGGTTTCCTGGTAAATTGAGCCATCCCAATGGCCTGAAAGGCTGCTGATCGCTCATCAGAAAATGTCCAGCATTTGATGTTTTTATTTCTTGCAAACGAAATGGTCAGGGGTGCGCATCTGGAACCAGGGGACAAAACTGCCTGTGTGATTCCTTTTTTTGCACAAATCTCCGAAATGTCATGAATTGCCTGAATTACCATGGGTTATCCTAAGATATTCAACAATGTTCTGAATTTGAGCTCAGTCTCTTTATACTCTTTTGAAGGAATAGAATCATCTGTAACTCCCGCACCAGCATATAGTATACCTCTTTGCCCAATGATTTGCATGCATCGCAGATTTACAAAGATATTGGTGCTGTTGTTAATGTTAACGGGTCCAAGAAACCCAGCAAATAACTCGCGATCATATCCTTCATTATCTATGAGGAATTCCAGGCTTGGTTCCAGGGGCATACCACAAACTGCTGAGGTGGGGTGAAGTAGATCCAGCATAACCGATCCTAGTTGTGGGAAATTGGTATCCTCCATATCCACAGAATAGGTGGTTTTGAGATGAGCAAGATTACCCGCTTTGACAGTTTTCGGGCCTCTTTCTTCAAATTCCCTTAATCTTATTTTTTTAAATGAGTTGATGATGTATCGGGATACCATGGCCTGTTCCTCAATTTCCTTTTGCGTCCAGGCGATTTCACTTAGTGAAGTTCCTTCTCCCAGGTTTTGAGTTCCTGCAAGTGCTACTGTTTTAAAATACCTCTGATCCACTACTTCAATCAACAACTCCGGAGTAGCTGCCATCCAGGTTCCCAAGTTAGGACATGAAAGCAGGTAACAAAATGCCCCGTCATAGGCCTTTCGGATTTCCATGATTTTTTCAACAGCGTCAAAATTCCTGGTCAAACCTATTTCGGTGGTTCTGGAAGGGACAAACTTCTCAAATTTCTCCCGATTGATTTCTTCTATACCTTTTTTCACCAGCTCTTCAAAGTCTGGTTCATGCTCGGTAAATTCTTTGTTTTTATGTAATGTGTTATCCGATGGCTCGCTTCCTATTGCATCAATCAAGTCTTTCGCCAGGTCATATTTTTCATTACTCAGTGTTGGGTCGATCTTGATGGTCTCATCAGCTGCGCTAAATAGTATATTTGCTTTTAAAAATTGCGTTTTGTTTCCCTGGTCATTTAAAAACGGTGAGACGATAAATCCTGGGTCCGTATTTTCCAATTCTACCTTACCCATCGTGATTTCCTGGCCCAGGTCAATCAACAGATTGAAGTCTTTCTGTTGAGGAAGACTCCACAGCGCAACCGAATAGTTTTGAGCAGTGGCCTGATAAAACAGTCTTCGTATTTTTTCTTCTACGGTTAAGGTTTGGAATTTGCTATCTGTGATTGGAAATATATTCATCTTCTATCCATTATAGAAAGTGTGATCCTACTCACACAAACCAACTCTTTTTTTTCATTTTCGATTCTGATCTCCCACACATGGGTATTTCTACCTGTATGTATGGGTCTTGCAGTTCCATAAACATGACCATCTTTAGCACTCTTAATGTGATTGGCATTGATCTCAAGCCCAACAGCAAATTGGGTTGTAGGATCCAGACAAGCTGTTGCAGCAATACTTCCCAGGGTCTCTGCCAACGCCACTGACGCTCCTCCATGCAACAGGCCAAGGGGTTGTTTTGTTCGCTCATCGACAGGCATTTTGCCCTTCACGTAATCATTACCAATTTCATAAATTTCTATTCCAAGGTGCTCAACCATGCAGCCTTTTGAAAAGTTATTGATATTTTCGAGCGAGAATTCCGGGTGGAACATTGAGTTAGTTTAAATACGTAGCAAACAAAAGAAGATTTGATTTGAAAACCAAGAATTTACTTATCGTAAGACACGGTCAGACGGACTATAATAAGCAGGGAAGGGTACAAGGTAGTGGAATTGATGCGCCTTTGAATGAAAATGGAAGGAAACAAGCTAAGAAGTTTTACGAGGCTTACAAGAACTACGGTTTTGACAAATTATACATTTCCGGGCTCATTAGAACCTACGAATCGGCAAAAGGATTTATTGATGATGGTTTGGCCTATGAAAAACTAGAAGGACTCAATGAAATCTGTTGGGGCGAAAAAGAAGGCCAGTACTTTTCTGACAATTCTCATCAAACCTATCAGGAGATGATCAATGCCTGGCATGAGGGGGATTTGGAATACAAGATTCCTGGTGGAGAATCTCCTCTGGATGTTATGAAGCGCCAAAAGGAGGCCATGGAAGTGATCATGTCAAGGTCTGATGAAAAGAACGTATTGATCTGTATGCATGGACGAGCAATGCGCATCTTGTTATGTTGGTTGTTAAACCATCATTTGAGATACATGGACATGTTCTCGCACGAAAACCTGTGCCTGTATCATTTGACGTATAGTGGATCAGTTTTTCAAATAGCCAAATTTGATGAAAGGGGGCACCTTAATTAAAATTCATCATAAAATCTACCAGGTTGACACTTCGCTCAAGTCCTAGTTTTTTACGCAATCGGTAACGGCCAATTTCTACTCCGCGAGGTGAGATATGCATCAGACTGGCGATTTCTTTGGTGGTCATATTCATTCTCAGGTAAGCGCTTAACTTAATTTCCTGTGGTGTAAGGTCTGGGAATTCTTCCCGTAACTTGGAGGTGAATCCATGATGCACTTCATCAAAGTGAACTTCAAATTGTTTCCAGTCTTCCGCTTCATTGGTGTTTTTTTCAATGTCTTTGATGATTTTATTGAGATCGGTACTGGCACCATTTTTCTTCTTCACGATATTGGTCAAACTGGTTTTAATTTCATGAATGAACTCATTCCTGTTGATGATATACATGGTTGCACTGGCCAATTCTTTATTTTTATGACGGATTTCCCCCTGTAGTTTTTCAGTTTTCAGACTGGTTATCTCCTGTTCCGATTTCTTGGTAACCTCATGCAATTCACTGTCCTTTTTCTGAAGCTGTTGCTTTTGCTTCAACTCCATAGCCAGTTTATCCTTCTTGTGTTTTTTATCCAACCCTGCCAACGAGACTCCAAAAATGGCCAGGAAAATCATCACATAAGTTACATAAGCGATAATGGAGCGGTACCAGGGTGCTTCAATATCGAATGAATAAGAAGTGATCTCACTTACTTTGCCATAGATGTTCTTCGCCCTCAGTTGAAAAGTATAATTCCCTTCTCTTAAGTTCGTATATTCCTTGGTGTTGAATGTTGACCAATCAGACCATTTGTCGTTGAACCCTTCGAGTTTATAGCTATATTCATTCTTAAGGCCATCAAAATAAGGGGTGCTATAAGTGAATTTAATGTTATTCCATTCATAGGGCAGGGAAGGAATACTGGATTCCGGCTGCACGGACAGGGACATATTGCTATTGGTATGTGCGCCACCAAAAATCAGACTGTCGGTGGTTCCTTCTACCTTCACCTGTCTGATAAAAGCATGATACTTTTCGGGCAAAGCCTTCGAAACAGTGGGGTTGAAATGAATAAAACCGTCCTTTGCTCCAATAAGCACATTTTGTAAGTCAATGCAATGAATGTTTTGCAGGTCATCGTTCAAAAGGTGGTTGACTTTTTTAAACAGGTTGACCTCCTTTTGGAAGGAATTATTATTGTTTTTGTTGAGCCTGCCAATTTTATTGTCGGCAATGAAATAAATGTTACCCATGATATCCTCTTTCAACTGGCCAACATAATTTTCCTCCTGAAACAATTGGTCGAGTTTGGAGTGCACCACAAAAGAGTCTAATTCTGAATCGTATCGATAGATTCCATCCTGGCTTCCAAAGACCAGTTCACCCTGAATTTTAAAGACATTAATCAATATATCTGCAGGGAAACCGTTTTTTGAATTGTAAAAATTCATTCTTGCGATTCCATCCTCGTCAAATCTGATTTTGTAGGCACCTTTATAGCCATGGGTCATCCAGACATTGCCCGTACCATCCTGTTCGATCACACGTGAAGACTCACCAAAGCCTTCAACATGTCCGATCAGTTCCTTTTGTGCGGATTGATTTCTGTAATAGTTGAACCCATAATATGTTCCTTCAATCAATATGTCTGGGAGATTGGTTGGACTAAAGAACTTCCATGAGCCAGAAACGTCCGAAATTTGGTAAGCTTTATTTTCCCTTACAATAAACGCACCATCATGATGAGACATCAGCAGATCATTTCCTACGACTTCAACATTATTGACATGCCCCCTGGACCCTTCTACAAATTCAAATGGTTTGCCTTTACTTAGTGCTTCCTGCGATGCGTAAAAAAGGCCGTTGGATGTTCCCAGGTACAGGTTTCCATTGTGCAGTTCTGCGGCATATCCGATTCCTCTAAGCCCAAGATCCTCATTGATATGCGAAAATGCAGAACCTCTCTCGATATAAGATATGCCATCGTTTAACCCCACCCAGAGGTTATTAAAGCCATCTTCATAGACTGTATTGACTGTACGGTTATTGAGCCCTCTGTTGACGGTGAAGTTGTCCGTAATCTTTCCATTTGGAGAGAGGATCACCAATCCGCTGTTCTGAGTGCCCAGCGCAATGTTCCCATCATTCAGGATAGTAGCGGTATTGACCAGCGCATTTTTAACAAATTCGGATGCAGCGAATTCCCATTCCTCAATCCCATGTTCGTCATAGAGGAAAAATTTACCATCGTACGAAATGATCAGGTATCGGTTATTAGTGTAAGGAAGTACTGCTCTTATGTTTTCTCCTTTCAGGTATTCAGCAAGTACGACGATTTTTCCGTTTTCAATAGTAACAATGCCTTTTTCTGTATCAGTCAAAATTACCCTGGTATTAGACTGCTCTGGTATCATGAAATTCTGACGGGAGGACAATACATTGATCTGATTGTCTTTATAAACGAATAGATGGACTGATGTACCAAAGATAATTCCTGAAGGAGATTCATAGATTTTCCAGACATCATCGAAATTTCTAAACTTTTCAGGTACCCTGTCAAGTAGCGGAGTAAACTTTAACAGTCCTGTTTCATCAGCTTCAAAGTAACCAAATATGGACTGACCCCCTATGTAAATCTTTCCATCCTGAGCAACATGTACGGAACGCAGTTTCGTGTTATTATAGATGTCATATAGCCTCCATTCGTTTCCATCGAACTCCAACAAGCCAAAATTATTTGCCACATAGATGAAACCTCTCTTGTCCTGTGTAATGTCCCAGTTTTGAATTCCTCCCTGGTAATCATCTGTGCTGAAGTTGGTGATAAATGGCATGCCTTTAAAAGAATTCTGAGCCAGAACAGGACAACAGAGCAATAATGACAGAGTGATTACAAATTGAATTTTTTTAATGCTGGCTATGTATATAGGTCTATTCACTTGTAAAATGGGTAAGAAATAACGTGTGAAAATATTTTAAACTGTGATGTATTCTAAAATTACTTCATACGTTCATTTTAGGCAAGTTTTTTAGCTGATTGATGTATTATTGATGTATTTATTTTTTCGAGTTGTTGAGTTATTGATGTAGATCGATTTTAGTGTTATTTCAGCCCCTCTCATACCTTTAAAATCACAATTTTCACTGATTTCTGATTAGGAACATTAAAAGAAAGGAATTTCCAATCGTTTGCAGTTGAAATTTTCTTAAACAAAACGGGAATGCAGATCCCATCTTAATTAACTAATGTAAAATATGAAGCAGTTCTTACTATTCATTGTACTTTTTCAAGTCTCTATTTTAGGAGCGCATGCGCAGGGTACAACAGTGAGGGGGAACATCATCGATGAAACCGGTGAGTCAGTTCCAGGAGCCACTGTACTACTAAAGGGTACCTCAAACGGTACTGTAACCGATATCGATGGCTACTTTTCACTTTCAGTAAATGACATTAATAATGATGTGCTGGTCATATCATTTATAGGTTATGAAACCAAAGAGGTTGCAGTAGCGGGGCAGACAGTTATTAATATCAAATTGAACACTGACGTCACAGAATTAGAGGAGGTTGTGGTTGTTGGTTATGGTGTTCAGAAAAAGAAAGTGGTTACCGGAGCAATAGCCAGTGTATCTGCTGAAGAAATTAATGCAACACCGGTACTAAGGGTTGAACAGGCATTACAAGGTAGAACTGCCGGAGTACAGGTAACAAACCTTTCAGGTCAACCAGGGGAAGCGCCAACTGTCCGTATCAGAGGTGCAGGTACTACGCTCAATGCTGAGCCGCTTTATGTGGTTGATGGATTGGTCGTTGGTGGAATTGACTACCTGAACCCTGGTGATATTGAATCCATTGATGTACTAAAGGATGCAGCGTCAGCTGCCATTTATGGGGCCAGGGCTGCAAACGGTGTGGTTCTGATTACAACCAAAACCGGAACAGAGGGAAAACTTAATGTATCATATTCCGGATATGTTGCGGTTCAAAATGTTGCTAAGAAAATCGACATGCTGAATGCGGAGGAGTACCGTATGATGCAAAACGAAGGAGCGAGGAATGCAGGCTTGACCGAACCATTCGACTTGTCGGTTCCAGCCGCACATGATACAGACTGGCAGGATGCTTTGTTTGAGGAAAACGCTCCGATGTTTAATCATCAAATTACAGTGATGGGAGGAAATGCTAAATCCTCTTTCTCTTCTTCTTTATCAGCATTTTCTCAGCAGGGTATAATCGGGGGAGAAAAATCACAATTTGATCGCTATACGGCAAGAATAAATTCTGTTCACAAGGTTAACAAGATGTTTAATTTTGGGAACAATCTTGCTTATACACATATCATTAGGCGAGGCATTGGCTCAAACCAATCATTCAATGGTGCTTACAGTAGTGCAGTAAACCTCGATCCGCTTACTCCTGTATTTGAAACTGATCCTGATATTTTAAGTCAGCCACCTTATTCTAATCAGCCGGTGGTTACTGATGAGAACGGGAACGTGTATGGAATATCAACCAACATAGGAGCTGAAATTGTAAACCCATTGGCACTGATTGAAAATACTCACTCTGAAACAACGGTTGACAAATTTGTTGGTCAGGTGTATGGAGAATTGATGCCTATAGAAGGTTTAAAATTGAAGTCAAGCCTGGGAACTGATCTCGCTTTTGTTACCAATGATGGTTTCATACCGATCTATTATCTCAATGGCGCTCAGAATAGAAGTGTCAGCACGGTGAGCAAAAGCATTCAAAGGTATTTTACCTGGCAGTTTGAAAATACAGCTTCCTACACCAAACAGGTAGGAGATCACAACATGAGTGGTTTAGTAGGGATGACTGCCCTGGAAGGACTTTACGAGGACCTGTCTGGATTCAATGCTGGTGTACCTACCATAGACCCAAATAATGTTTACCTCAACCTGGCAACAGATACAGTAGATCAGGCTGGTGGCGGTGCTGCTCATGAGGCTCTATATTCTCTGTTTGGAAGGGTAACCTACGATTTTAAAGGCAAATACTCATTTACAGCTATTCTAAGAAGAGATGGTTCATCAAAGTTTGGACCTAATAAAAGATTTGGGTGGTTCCCTTCAGTGGGTGTTGCCTGGGTACCTTCGGATGAGAAATTTCTTTCCAACCTGGGGCCTGTCAATTTTTGGAAGATCCGAGGATCTTATGGAGTAAATGGTAATCAGAATATCGGTAATTACCAGTACGTATCAAGAATTGACCAAACAAGAAGATATATCATTGGTGGTAATTCACTGGTAGGTTCATCACCACTATCTGTAGCCAATCTCGATATTCAATGGGAAGAATCTAAGCAGCTGGATGTGGCTATGGATTTCGGATTGTTTGAGGACAAAATCACATTCACCGCTGACTACTATGTGAAAACTACTGAAAAGTTATTAGAAGTAATCCCAATTCCAGGTCATGTAGGAAATGCTCCTCCTGTAGATAATGTAGGTAGCGTGGAGAACAGGGGGATAGAGCTCTCCATGAACTACAGGAACAGAAAAGGAGATTTGAATTATTCCATTAGCGCGAATGCTGCTTACAATCAAAACAAAATGACGGTAATCAAGAATCCTGATGGTTTTATTCAGGGTGCTTCATGGGCCGTAGCAGGAGCAGTGACCAGAGGAGAAGAAGGACTTCCTATAGGATATTTCTGGGGATACAAAACTGACGGCATATTCCAGGATCAATCCGAGGTATTTGCCCATATCGGTGGTGATGGATTTCCGCTGCAACCTAACGCAGTTCCCGGAGATGTGAGATTTGTAGACGTCAATGGAGATGGGGTCCTGGATGATAATGACAGAACCATGATTGGTAACCCTACACCAACCTGGACCACTGGCCTCACCGCAACTGCTGACTTCAAAGGGTTTGACTTCTCTATTTTCTTCAATGGCGCATTTGGTAATGATGTCTTTAACGGGATAACCAGAAGAGATTTACGATATACCAATCTTCCTGCTGCATCATTGAACCGGTGGACAGAGTCTGGAAGCTCCAATGAAGTACCAAGATTTACCTGGTCTGATACCAACAATAATAATCGTATTTCAGACCTCTACATTGAAAATGCCTCATATGTTCGCTTGAAGAACATCCAAATAGGTTACAGCCTTCCTCAGAGCTTCCTGTCAAAAATTGGAGCTACCCAGTGGAGAGTTTATATCTCCGGTGAGAATGTAGTTACAATCACAGGATACACAGGGGCAGACCCTGAAATTGGAGCGATGAGCTCATTCGATATTGGTATTGACAGGGCTATTTACCCTCAGGCCAGAACCTTCAGAGTCGGTACTACTCTTACTTTCTAATCAATAAACAGTAGAGAAAAATGAATATTAAGAATATACATATCGCCTTAATTTTTACAGGTGTACTTACTTTCGGTTGTTCAGATGAGTTTCTGGATAGACAGCCATTAGATCAGGTGGTTTCTTCAAACTTCTATCGTACCGAAGATGATGCAATGGAGGCATTGGTTGCGGTATATGATGTCCTTGGTCACCAATCAGTTCCCGGCGTTTCCTGGGCACCATTTATAACAGTTTCGGATATTCTTTCAGACGATGCTTTCGCTGGAGGTGGAGATGCCAACGATGGTGCTAATGAAGATGAATTAAACAGGTTTGAAATCCCAACGGATAATTTGCTTGTCAGGGCTACCTGGATGAAAAATTATACCGGGATATACAGAGCTAATCTGTACCTGGAAATCATTGACGGGATTAGCGCATCTGATCAGTTTAAGTTACGAACTACTGCAGAGGCAAAGTTCCTTAGGGCTTATTTCTATTTCGAGCTGGCAAGATTCTTTGAAAATGTGCCACTGCTTACTGCTACAATAAAAGGGCCTTCTGAATATAAGCAGGAACAGAATGAACCTGCTGAAGTTTATAATCAAATTGCTTTGGACTTAGTGGAGGCGATTGAAGACCTGCCAAGGGCAATACCGGCCAATGAGTCTGGGAGAATAAGCAGGTGGGCAGCTGAAGCTTTACTTGCACGAGTGTACCTATTCTATAATGGCGTTTATGGTGCAGAATTAAATGCAGGAGGAACCACCATTGACCGGGCAGCTGCTCTTTCATACCTGGAAGACCTCATTACCAATAGCGGCCATGATCTGCTACCTAACTATGAGGATATCTTCAGATTAGCCAATGAGTTTAGTGTAGAATCAGTTTTCGAAATTTCGTACGGTGATAATCCCGCCTGGTGGGATTGGGGTTACGTGATTGGTGGAGAGGGTAATCTCGCCGCTCAAATGCAGGGGCCAAGGGTGGAAAGTGGTTCTGCCAACTGGACCCGTGGATGGTCTTTTGCACCAGTTTCTGAGAATTTGGTTCAGGCCATGGCTGGTGATCCGAGGTTGGATGCTACAGTATTGTTCCAATCAGAGTTGGACGGAACCCTGGCGATTGGTTATCAGCATACTGGCTACTATTCACAGAAATACACTTCTGATAATGAACACGCTGGTGCTTTGGGTCAGTTTGAGTTGATTCGAACAGCCAACCACAGGGTGATAAGGTATTCTGATGTGTTACTAATGGCTGCAGAATTGGGAAGCGCCAACGCTCAAACATATCTGGATCAGGTAAGAGCGAGAGTTGGTCTGCCAAGTGTACCTGTCACGCTTGATAACATTTACCACGAACGAAGAATGGAATTGGCCCTGGAAGGCATCAGGTATTTTGATGTGATCAGACGTGGTATGGACTATGCCACCAGCCAATTATCTATGTCTGGCGAAAGAGGACCCAACTATCAGGGTGATCAGCAAATATTTGATGTGACTTTTAACCCGGCAACCAGAGGCTTTTTTCCAATCCCACAAGCTGAGATTGACCTCTCAGGAGGAGCATTTATTCAAAATGACGGCTACTAGGCAAGGAGCCGTCAATTCAAGATTTAAATCAAATTGTATAACCAATAATTTTATTAAATATGTTTAAGCAATCATTATCTAAACTAAGGGTATCAATGGCCGCACTAGCGAGCTTATCCCTGGTTTTTCTTTGGTCCTGCGGCGATGATGAGCCAGGAACCGAAACGGACGAGCCTGTTGCAAGTTTTCAATTTGCTGTGGATGAGACAAATTTTCTACAGGTAACATTCTCTAATTTCAGCCAACATGCTACGTCTTATTCATGGGATTTTGGCGATGGTAATACTTCTACTGACGAAGCGCCAGTTCATACTTATGCTGCGTCTGGTAGTTATGATGTGACACTTACTGCATCAAATGATGCTGGTGTAGAAGCAGCTCAAACACAGACCATAACAATCACAGATCCTGATGAAGCCCTGACACTATTATCAGGTACTACTTCAAAAACCTGGAAGTTGTTGAGAGAAGGTACTGCCTTGTTGTTGATGTCTGCTCCCGGAGGAGACGTTTATTGGGAAGGAACATCCAATAACGGACAAAGACCATGTATGTATGATGATGAATTCATCTTCGGTAGAGATGGATCCTACACCTTTAATGATGGCGGAACATTTTGGGCTGAGTACGGTGTGTTCAATAATGTTGAAGGTTGTGATACTAACATCACCAATGAGTCTTGTATTGACGCAACAGCTGAAAATATGGTAAATGCTTGTGGAGATGACATTAGTGCATGGTTGTCTGGTACACATACTTACACTTATGACGCAAGTACTGGTGAGATCACATTAAGCGGAAATGGTGCCTGGATTGGTATTCCTAAATTGGGAACTGATGCGGATAACTACACCACACCTCAAAGTGCGGTTACATTTGATGCGGTTCTTGTAGATGGCGGTGAATCAGGTGTTGACACACTATATGCAAGCTTTACCTATGGAGGAACTTACTGGCCTATTACTTATGTGTCTTATGATGACCCTTCATTGGAACCTGCATTGGTAGAAGAATATAACCCACCTGCATGTGAGCCATTGGCAGCTGTTTCGCCAACTGAAATTTCACACACTTTTGCTTCTGATGATGCCGCGGAATGGGTATTGTTACAACCTGCTACTTCTGGTTCAG
This sequence comes from Cyclobacteriaceae bacterium, assembly GCA_965243755.1. GTDB lineage: Bacteria > Bacteroidota > Bacteroidia > Cytophagales > Cyclobacteriaceae > JANSWY01. Next base: position 548,446 of record CBDEVW010000003.1, on the reverse strand, counting down.
TACTTACTTTGGGTGTTGACGATCCTACTGATGCCAGTGCAACTAAAGTTGGGCAATATACAAGAGTAGAAGGAGTAGAGTATCAGGAGCTTCAGTTCAAACTAGAACCTGCAAATGCCATTAACTTTGAGAACATGCAAACCATCTCTTTAGATGTTTACATGCCTTCTTCAAATGACTACTCAGGATCATTAACTGACAATGTATTCGTAGGATTTGGAGCTACTACCTGTCCTCCAAACTGGTGGGAAGATCAGCATGAGTATCAGCAAATGGAAGTTGCAAAAGATCAGTGGGTTACTATTACTTTCAATCTCGATGCTCCGGCTTATGTTGCTAATACTGGCAATGGTGCTACCGTATTCGAAAGAAATGATATGGACATGATCTACATCGCAATTGGTGGTGGTGGTCATACCGTAGGTGGCGAGTTTTATATTAGAAACTTTTCTATTCAATAAATTGCAATAGCACTATGGGCCGGTTACTTTGACTGGCCCATAATTTCAAGCTATAAATATGAATTTGAGAACAAAAACATACATATTATTCACTCTGATCATTGCGGGCCTACTCGCTTGTAATGATGATGAACCTACCGGGGAGCTTCCCCAAATATCTGTTTTGGATGCATCTGTCATTGAAGAAACAGGAATCGCAACAGTCAGCCTAAGACTTTCAAATGAATTTGGAGAACAAGTAAGTGTAGCCTATAAGACTGTGGATGGGACTGCCATTGCACCAGATGATTATGAAGCAATACAATCTTCCTTTGTCGTTTTTGAGCCTGGAGAAACCAGTAAAAACATTGAAATTGTCATCATTGATGATGAAGAAGCTGAGTTGGATGAGACATTCGAAATTCAGCTATCAACCCCGGTTAACGTAATTATCGCTGATAATATTGGGGTTATTACCATCGTAAATCGCGATGAAGGGGACCCATCAAACCAAACCATGCCTGAAACTGGTTATGTCTCTCCTGAAACCTACAATGGAATGACACTGGTATGGAGGGATGAATTTGACGAAATTACTGACGACTGGACCTTCGAAATTGGAACTGGAAACAATGGATGGGGAAACAACGAATTGCAATATTATCGTGAGGAAAATGCATCAATTTTTGAAGGACATTTGGTCATAGAGGCTAGAAAAGAATCATTTGGTGGAAGGAGCTATACTTCCTCCAGAATGATCACTCAAAATAAACAGACATTTCAGTACGGCAGAATAGACATAAGAGCCGCACTTCCTGAAGGCCAGGGTATTTGGCCTGCACTGTGGATGCTTGGCGCCAACTTCCCGTCAGTCGGATGGCCAGATTGCGGTGAAATAGACATCATGGAGATGATTGGTGGAAATGGCAGAGAAAATACGGTGCATGGAACGGTCCACTGGGACAACAATGGATCATATGCTTCCTATGGAGGGGATTATTCAATATCGGGATTAAATTTTCATGAAGAATTTCATGTTTTCTCCATTATATGGAATGCTTCAGAGATCAGGTGGCTGGTAGATGATGTGCAATATCACGTCATTGATATAACGCCCACAGCTTTAGATGAATTTAGACAGGACTTCTTTTTTATATTTAATGTGGCTGTTGGAGGCAACTGGCCGGGAAGTCCAAATAGCACCACTGCTTTTCCACAAAGAATGTATGTGGATTACGTAAGGGTGTTTCAAGATAACTAGTGGAGAGGGACTTCAACAATTTAGGGGTAAATTAATGAAAGTTACAAGTTACACAGTTTTGTTATTGGGAGCCCTGTGGTTCGGGGCTTCCATTGATAAGGATCCAAATCACCTGGAGTTGGTCTGGAGTGATGAATTTGATTACGAAGGGTTACCGGATTCAGAAAAATGGAGCTATAAAGAAGGAGGAAACGGATGGGGCAACAATGAGCTTCAGTACTACACAAAGAACCGTAAAGAAAACGCCTATGTGGCAGATGGAAATCTTGTGATCACTGCTCATAAGGAACCCTTCCATACAAATCATTATACCAGTGCAAGACTGGTAACCAAAAATAAAGGAGACTGGAAGTATGGCAAAATTGCCGTAAGAGCAAAGTTGCCGGAAGGATTGGGAACCTGGCCAGCAATATGGATGCTGCCCACATTGGACAGGCGGCTGGACTGGCCAAAAGATGGAGAAATCGATATTATGGAACATGTGGGATACAACCAGGGCATGATCTATGGAACGATCCATACAAAAAAATACAATCACATGATCGGCACCCAAAAGTCTGACAGTATATTGGTAAATGATGCCCACACAGCGTTTCATGTTTATGCCATTACCTGGGATAAGGATCAAATCACCTGGTCAGTTGATGATGAAGAATATTTGACCCTGAAAAAGGGGAATGAGGGCGAAAATGGATGGCCCTTCGATAAAGAATTTCACCTGATATTAAATCTTGCAGTAGGAGGCAATTGGGGAGGAAAAATGGGAATAGATGATTCCATTTGGCCACAACAACTTATTGTGGATTATGTGAGGGTGTATCAATAAAAACTTAAATTTATTTAACGATAATAGGTATGACAGGAACCCAATCCTATATATTTCGAATTGCACTAATAGTGGCTCTTGGAGGATTCCTAATGGGCTTTGACGCTTCAGTGATCTCTGGAGTAGTGAAGTTTATTGAGATAGAATTTGACCTTACAAAGCTGGAGCTTGGCTGGTCTGTAAGTTCACTGACCCTAACAGCAACATTAGCCATGTTAACGGCTGGTCCCCTCAGTGACATGATCGGCCGGAAGAAAGTATTAAAATATGCAGCCATTCTTTATGCCGTTTCTGCAATAGCTTCTGCTTTCGCTCCAAACTTCATTTTTCTTGTCATCGCCAGAATGATTGGTGGATTGGGTGTTGGAGCATCGCTGATACTGGCACCAATGTATATCGCTGAAATTGCACCACCAAAAGAAAGAGGAAAGCTGGTGTCACTAAATCAATTGAATATTGTAATAGGTATTTCTGCTGCATTCTTTACTAACTATCTTATTTTAAAGTGGGGACAATCAGATGCTGGTTGGGTAGAAACGCTGGGCATTGGGAAATATAATTGGCGATGGATGCTTGGGCTTGAAACATTACCCGCTATTATGTATTATGTTGGGTTGTTTATTGTGCCTAGAAGTCCTCGTTGGTTAATTCTCAAAGGCAGGTATGAAGAGGCTCGGGAAGTGATGAATAAGGTATTGCCAAACGGGCAGGTTGAGAAACAAATTGAGGATGTTAAAGCCAATATCGAACAGGATAGCCAACAGGAAAAAGTACCTTTTAAAGAACTATTTAAACCAGCAATGAAACTGGTGCTTATTATCGGTGTAGTTGTGGCGATGCTTCAGCAGATTACTGGGATAAACTCTGTTTTCTTTTATGCACCAATGATTTTCGAACAGTCTGGTATTGGTACTGATGCTTCATTTGTTCAGGCAATACTGGTTGGACTTACAAACCTTATATTTACAGTAGTTGCGATTCTTTTTATTGACAGACTTGGAAGAAAACCACTATTAAGTTTTGGAGTTGGAGGTATTGCCGTGACCATGTTTTTACTTGCCTACGGTTTTGGAACTGCAACTTACTCTTTGTCCGATCAATCATTAGGAGACCTGCCGGAGACATTGGATAAATCTAAACTCACTATGGTGGTTGGAAATGTTTATGAAAGCGACGTTAAATTTAAACAGGCCATATATGATGCCCTGGGTGAAGCGGAAGGAAAGAAGTATGAGTCCGAATTAATCACGGCATCAATTACTATGAATCCAACACTTATCTTAATAGGTATTCTTGGCTTTGTAGCATCATTTGCTTTTTCGATAGGACCAATCATGTGGGTGCTTTTTTCTGAGTTGTTTCCAATGCGGGTCAAAGGTCTTGCAATATCGTTGGCGGGCTTTGTCAATTCCGGCGTAAGTTTCATTGTCCAACTCATTTTTCCATGGGAACTATCGGTCCTTGGAAGCAGTACCACATTCCTAATTTACGGCCTGTTTGCAGCAGCCGGCTTCTTCTTTGTGATTTGGGTAATTCCTGAAACAAAAGGAAAATCACTGGAAGAACTAGAAAAAATATTAGTTAAACACAATTAAACGCAAAATGAATAATTATTTCTCTCGGGTAGCATTTATCATACTTGGCCTTTCTATACTGGCTTGTGAGGCCAATAACAATACCGATGAAAGCCAAAATACACCACCACCAGCGGTGGATCAATTTACGATCAAAGCAGGTGACTTTCTGGAAACCAGCGATTCTGTAACTACGACTGATGGATCAGTAAAGGTTAACGGAAAAGGTTGGCTCTCCTATGAAATTAAGGTGCCAACAGCCGGAAGGTACCAGGTTGATATAACGGGTCAAGCATCCGCCGATGGTACCAAATTATGGATTGAAGATTATATTGACAACAAGGATGGTAGAACTTATGATATTACCGGAAAGTACAAATTAAACACATCTGCAGCACCAACAGTCACCTCAAAATATGGTTCACCACTTAACCAGGGTGTGCACAGGATTAAATTGCATTATGAAGGAAGTCTCGCGTTAAATGAGGTTAATTTCAAATTGATGAAAAAACATCAGACAACTCCCGTTGCTCTAATGCAATCAATGCAAGGAGATGAATGGGAAGTGGTATGGTCAGATGAGTTTGAGGGAAGCAGTGTGGATACCAGCAAATGGCTGTTTGATGTCGGTGACTGGGGCTGGGGTAACAATGAATTACAGTACTATACCGATAATGATCCAAAAAATGCACGGGTTGAAAATGGCAAACTAATCATTGAAGCAACTAAAAATGCTGATGGTGTTTCCTGGAACTCTGCCCGTCTTACCACCAGAGGAAAGACTAGTTTCAAATACGGCAAAATAGAATTTAGCGCAATGGTTCCGGAAGGAAGAGGTACCTGGGCTGCCGGATGGACCCTTGGAGATGATTATGTAGATGAACTTTCATGGCCATATTGTGGAGAAATAGATATCCTGGAAACGGTGGGGTATGAAATGAATAATGGTAACGGTATCGCCCACTCTACTGTTCATACGCCGGCTTACTATTTTAAGATCAACAACCAGATCAGTAGCGTAACTGATGTTCCAAATGTTACCACCGAATTCCACACTTATGCGGTAGAATGGACTCCTGAGGAAATCAGAGGTTATGTAGATGGCAGACATTATTATACCTATGATAAAAATGCCAACGAGCTGGAATGGCCGTTTGACAAACCTCAAAATATCATTCTAAACCTGGCCATTGGTGGAGGCTGGGGTGGTGCCCGGGGAGTAGATGAATCAATGTCTTCTCAAAAATTCATACTGGATTATGTAAGGGTTTATCAACTAAAGTGATGCGATGAAATATACCAGCTTAGCCTGTTTGCTCTTCCTGTTTTTAAGTTGCAATAAGGAGAATGTGCTAGTGGTTGATGTTTACCAGACATCAGCCAGTGGCCAGAAAATGGAACAAATTTCTGCTGGTCCAACCAGCAGTGATGCCATTCAAATAACCATTCGGCCAGATCTCGAATACCAAACGATTACTGGGTTTGGAGGGGCATTTACCGAGTCTTCAGCTTATTTGCTCAATCAGTTAAGCAAAGAAAAAAGAGATGAAATCCTTAATGCCTATTTCGGAGAGGAGGGCGCAAACTACAGCCTCACAAGGACACACATCAATAGTTGTGACTTTTCTTTAAATAGTTATTCCTACGTTCCAGTTCCACAAGATACTTTATTGACAAGTTTTTCAATTGAGGAGGACATGGACGACATCATTCCAATGATTAAACAGGCACAGGAAATTTCTAAAGACGGATTCCGGATTGTAGCTTCTCCCTGGACAGCTCCTCCATGGATGAAAGACAACAACGAGTGGTTTGGAGGGAAACTAAAAGAGGAATATTATCCGGTTTGGGCCAGGTATTTCAGTAAATACATTAATGCATACCGCCAGCAAGGAATTCCGATCTGGGCAGTAACTGTTGAAAATGAACCTCTAGGTAATGGCGCCAACTGGGAAAGCATGCATTTCACACCAATTGAAATGGCAAAATTTATCAAGAATCACCTTGCACCACAATTGGAACAGGACAGCCTGAATGTGAATATTCTGGTGTATGACCAAAACAGAGGAGAGGAGATGGATGAATGGATTGATGTATTGTTGACAGATAATGAAGTATTGGAAAAAATATATGGGACCGCTGTGCATTGGTACACAAGTACATTCATGTATTACCCTGAATCACTCAATAAAGCACACCAGTTGGCACCATCCAAACACATCATCCATACGGAAGGTTGTGTAGATGCGGAAGTACCACATTGGAAAGATGACGCCTGGTACTGGAAGAAAGAAGCTACTGACTGGGGGTATGACTGGGCACCTGATCATCAAAAAGCCGATCACCCTAAATATGTTCCAGTTTACCGCTATGCTCGTGATATAATTGGCTGCATGAACAACTGGGTAGAGGGCTGGATCGACTGGAACATGGTACTTGATACGAAAGGTGGACCAAATCATGCCAAAAACTGGTGTGTTGCACCCATCATAGTAAAGCCTGAAACAGACGAAGTTTATTACACGCCATTATACTATGTAATGTCCCACTTCAGTAAGTTTATCAGGCCGGGGGCGAAAAGAATAGGATTTGAATTGGAGGAGACGGAACTTATGGTAAGTGCTTTTAGGAATCCGGATGGCTCCTATGTGCTCACAGTTTTGAACATGAGTTCTTCGCCTCAGGCATTTCAGCTTAACCACAATAATCAATCAAAAGAAGTTGAAATAGCAGCCGAAAGTTTACAGACCATAATTTTTTAATTGCGCTTAATGAAACCTTCAACGATGGCACAAAAAAAGTTGAATTCTGACTCAAAGATGAAATTTCACGAGAAAGAAGTGTACAATGAATACACTGTGATTGATGGACAGGAATACTCAGTGATTCACAATGTAGATGAGATGAAGCCCTTTTTTATGAGTATTGTTTCATCATCAGACCTTTGGTTATTTGTGTCAAGTAACGGAGGAGTATCCGCAGGTAGAGTTAATGCAGATCATGCCATTCTTCCCTATGAAACAGATGATAAGATCATTGATAACACTGAAGTCACGGGAAGCAAGACCATTATCAAAACGGCAGGCACCATATGGGAGCCCTTCTCTGATCGTTACGTAGGAATACATAAAATCTCAAGAAACCTTTACAAAAGTACCCTGGGGAATACCATCATATTTGAAGAGATTAACTATGATCTGGAACTTCAATTCAGGTATCAATGGTCTGTTTCGGATAAATACGGATTAGTTAAAAAATCCTCAGTAATGAGTTTTAAAAACGAGGAGATCGACCTTGAGATACTTGATGGTGTTCAAAATATACTTCCTCCAAACGTGAGTAAAAGTATGCAACTCACCAAAAGCAATCTTGTTAATGCTTACAAAAGAAATGAACTTGTACCCGGTACTGCTATAGGATTAATTACTCTTAGTGCCAACATTGTCGATCGGGCTGAACCGAGTGAAGCACTTTTAGCCACTACTGCCTGGTCGAAAGGTTTGGAAAATGCCCATACCTTATTGAGTAGCGGCCAGTTGTCAAACTTCCGAAAAGGTAACTTAATTCAACCGGAGAGCGACATCAAGGGAGAACGGGGCGCGTTCTTTCAGGTTACTTCACTCTCCTTGAAATACCTGGAAGAAAAAAACTGGCACATTGTCCTGGACACCAACCAGGATCAGATTCAAGTCATGGAGTTGGTGGAGCAATACAAAGAAGGTGATATTTTAAGTGATGTTTCCAATGATATAATATACGGCGAGCAGCAACTGAAACAAATTGTTGGCTCATCCGATGGGCTTCAGGTGTCTGCAGACAAAAACAGTGTGGTAAGGCACTTTGCTAACACCACTTTTAATGTAATGCGAGGTGGAATCTTTGTTAATAATTATCAGGTTGATAGCAGTGATTTCATTCAATTTGTAAAAGATTGGAACAAAGCCGTATATGCCAGTAACATTGAAAGATTAGAACAACTTCCTGCTCAAATACAATATGATCAGTTAAAGGCAATTTGTGAAGCATCCAATGATAAGGATTTAAATAGAATTTGTCTTGAATACATGCCGTTAACTTTCAGTAGACGGCACGGCGATCCCAGCAGACCCTGGAACGTTTATAACATCCGACTGAAAAATGAAGATGGCTCACAATTAATCAATTATGAAGGCAATTGGAGAGATATTTTTCAGAATTGGGAGACATTGGGGAGATCATACCCTGGGTTCATCCAAAACATGTTTACTAAGTTCCTTAATGCGTCTACCATTGATGGATACAATCCATACCGCATCGATAAAAAAGGTGTGGATTGGGAAAGGGAAGACCCTGAAGATCCGTGGGCATTTATAGGATATTGGGGAGATCATCAGGTAATTTATTTGTTGAAATTACTGGAATCATTCGAACAGCATTTCCCAGGAGAACTAGCAGGATTGCTCAACGAAAAGAATTATACCTTCGCCAATGTTCCTTACCGAATAAAGTCCTACAATGAGATACTGGCGGACCCATACAACACCATTATTTTCGACAATGACCTGGATCGTCTAATTGAAAACAGGGTTAAGGAAATGGGATACGATGGAAAGTTGGTCATTGCTAAAAACGGCGAAATATTAAAAGTATCTCTTATTGAGAAATTGCTGGTCATGTTACTCACTAAGCTATCCAATTACATACCGGATGGTGGCATTTGGTTAAATACTCAGCGGCCAGAATGGAATGATGCCAACAATGCACTGGTGGGTTATGGAATATCGATGGTCACTTTGTGCTACATTCAAAGATTTCTAAAATTCTTCAACAATATACTGGGCAATGGAAATGCCTTCCAGCTTTCAATAGAAGTGTCCACATTTCTTGAGGACATAAATGCTGCTTTCGAGAAATACCAGCCAGCAGTCGCCAATGGATTTGATCCAAAGCAAAGGAAGGCGATGGTAGATGAGCTGGGGATAGCCGGCGAAAAATATAGAAAATCTGCTTATGCCGGTTTCACAGGACAGGAAAAAGAAGTCTCAAATGAAGGTGTAAGCGCATTGATCGATCATGTTGAACTTCACATCAGACAAACGATTCGTCACAACAAAAGAGAGGACGGGTTATACCATTCCTACAACCTACTTGACATTGGGACAGACAGCATAGAGATCAATTACCTTTATGAAATGCTGGAAGGTCAGGTAGCTGTTTTAAGTGCCGGTATTTTAGATACACAGGAGGCTGTGGCGTTGTTGGATTCGCTTAAATCAAGTGCCTTGTTCAGAGAAGACCAATACAGTTACCTGCTGTATCCAAATCGTGAATTGAAGGGATTTCTGGATAAAAATATCGTGCCTGCTCAAGAGGTTGAAAATAATCCACTGCTTCAGTTGATGTTATCCAGAAAGGACCACAGGATAATAGGTCAGGACCTGAAGGGACAATACCACTTCAATGCCCAGTTCACCAATGTAATGGATTTGAAATCCATGTTGCAAAAGTTGAGTTCGGAGAAAGCCTACATTGATAAATTGAATGCAGATGGCGGCAATATCGAGCGGCTGTTTGAGAAGACCTTCAACCACAAAGAGTTTACAGGTAGATCAGGGACATTTTTTGGATATGAAGGGTTAGGAAGCATCTACTGGCATATGGTATCTAAACTGTTGCTGGCAGTGCAGGAAAATCTATTAACAGCCCATGAGGAAAAAGCTTCAACGACTGATTTGGGTAGATTAATTGATCATTATTATGAAATTCGGGCGGGTATAGGAATCAATAAACCTGCTAGTTTGTATGGTGCTTATCCAACAGATCCTTATTCCCACACCCCGTGGCATAAGGGTGCGCAGCAACCAGGAATGACAGGACAGGTCAAAGAGGATATTCTAAACAGGTGGGGAGAGCTTGGTCTTGTACTCAAAAATGGAGAACTCCATATAAACCCATTTTTCTTAAGTAATGGAGAATACCTGAATGATGCAACCCACTTCGAATACTTTGACTTATCACAAAAAAAGAGATCTATAGTTGCAGACCAAGATTCTTTGATCTTTACCTATTGTCAGGTGCCTTTTATCTACGCTAAAGGTGAAGCTAAGTCAATCAAACTTTATTGGGATAATGGTAAGACAGAACAACTCAGTGGTGGTCAGATAGGACGGGATATCACCCGACACTTATTTGGAAGGTCAGGAAAAATAGATAGGATAGAAGTGACTATTGTTTAAACACCGGACACCTCAATAGTACGTTTTTGTTACAATTCTTCACCATGTTGTACGATTTAGGACAATGAAAATGTCGGCTATTAGCATAAAAAAATAATAAGCCACTAGTACATCAAATTTGCCAGTTATATAAAAATAATCTGGGCCGGATAGGTGTATCGTTTTTTATAGTGTTATCACTAAAAATTGAACGCCTATGAAACTTTTTAATCATTTACTAAAACCCACATTTTTTGCACTGGCCCTATTTGCCATGATGGCAGATGCTACCGCACAGGGTATTTCCACACCGCCAGGTGGAGGGAACCAAAAGAGTGTGACCAAACAATATATTGGTAGCTTGGTGTATGTTGAGATCGCCTACAATAGCCCCGATGTAACCGGTCCGAATGGCGAAGACCGTACTGGAAAAATCTGGGGACAATTGGTTCCTTATGGTTTAACCGACCTTGGGTTTGGTCTCAGGAACCCGTCTCCCTGGAGAGCTGGAGCCAATGAAAACACCACCATCACTTTTTCTCATGATGTAACGGTGCAGGGAAAACCAATAGCCGCCGGAACATATGGATTACATGTGGTAGTTGAAGAAACCGGACCATGGAAAATTATATTCTCCAACAATTCAGAAGCCTGGGGCAGCTTTTTCTATGACCCGGCAGATGATGCACTCCAGGTGGAAGCCACACCTGAAGAGTCGGAGTTTCAGGAATGGTTAACATATGAGTTTATCGATCGCCAACCTGAATCTACCACGGTTGCGCTTAAGTGGGAGAATATCAAACTACCATTTACCATAGAGGTACCTACCATGAAGGACATTTATGTTGCAAAAATTAGCCGCGAACTGCAGGGACCAGCTGGCTTCCAATGGCAAAACTGGAATGCAGCAGCAGGATATTTACTCAACAATGGGGACGAAAGTGATCTTGAGCAGGCATTGGCCTGGTCTGAGAGTGCGGTAAGTGCTCCTTTCATTGGCCAGAAGAATTTCAATACTTTGTCTACTAAAGCGCAGATTCTTGCCAAAATGGGCAAATCTGAAGAAGCCGAAAAAATCATGGATGAAGCAATCAATTCGCCGGGAACAACGCCATTCCAGATCCATGCTTATGGAAGACAATTGATTGCTCAGGGTAAGAAGGACAAAGCATTGGAGGTTTTCAAACTCAATGCAAAAATTAACAAAGATACCTGGCCTGTAAATTATGGTTTGGCTAGGGGTTATTCAGCGCTCGGTAGTTATAGTACTGCATTGAAATACATCAAACTTGCAAAGAAAAATTGCCCCGAAGGACCACAAATGGATGCTTTGATGGCAAATCTTAAAAAACTTGAAAACAATGAAGATATCAATTAGGAATAGTTGATAGCAATAAAATTTTATTTAGGATTGGTTTGAAAAAAAGAAGTCTACTGTTGGTAGGCTTTTTTTTATTTAATTAGCGGGAAATTTTAGATTAATTAGGCACACATGAAAAAAGTTTATCATTTATCCACCTGCACCACCTGCCAGAGAATTTTAAAAGAATTAAATATTGGCCATGATTTTGTGAAGCAGGATATCAAAACGGAAAGTATTACTCCTGATCAGTTGGACCAAATGAAATCTCTTGCAGGAAGCTATGAGTCTCTATTTAGCAGGAAAGCAATGAAGTACCGAAGTATGGGGCTCAATGAAATGGCGCTTGGCGAGGCTGATTACAGAAAATACATTCTGGAAGAATACACATTTTTAAAAAGACCCGTTTTTATAATAGGTGATCAGATATTTATAGGGAACAGCAAGAAGAATGTTGAGTCCATAAAGGAAGCACTTTAAGGGAAATCCCATTGTTCCATGTTTTTTCAGCAAAGCCATTGAAAATTAGTTAAATTGTGGCTGGAACAAGAACTTATGTTGATCATCATATAAGTTAACACAACCCCAGATAGGAATGAGGATAAAACTGCAGATAGCAACAGCGTTGTTGGCATTTTCATCTATGTCGGCATTGGCTCAATCGGCCAAGTTTAAAGAGATCAAATACATTGAAATCAATGAGTCCGATCAGGAATTTCTGGAACACCAGGACTCTCATGCAACCAAGCTGGAAAGCATAGACATGCAATTGCTTGTAAAAGACGCCAGCGAAATTCTTCACATCGATTCCGTAAAAGTTAAGAAGAAGAATGTACATGTAACATTCGAGGATGCGTGGTTCAGGGAAGAGGATTATTTTGACAATGGCTCGAGACACAGCGAATGGTTATACAATATGAATATTGAAGGGGTCAAAGACTCAATCAAAATATTTGTAGGGCACTATGAGGCTTACTACGGCGAAGCTGAATTTCAGGTCAGCAAATATCCTCATCTGTATGACGACATAGATGACTTCATGACCAAGAAAAATAAATACATGATTGGTAACTCTCTCACCAAGCATGTGGCTAAAGAATTGGGAGGATTCCAGGGTAAAGCCATCTTACACGAAAGCTATGTTGCCCATGAATCCATCACGACGGTGGAGAAGAAATTCCTCAAAAGCAAAAGAACCAAATACCTGGAAAGTATAGTGATTTATGTTTTAGATGGAGAGCATGTGATGGTGAGCATCTACAAAGGTAAAGATGAAGAGCCTGAAACGATCAGAATTGATGCTGAACATGTCTTTACCAGACATCATTTTGCTGAAACAGAACCGCAGAATTAAATTCCTTTTTCTTTTTTAGATTACAGCAAGAGAACCCTTTTGCTGTAATGGCCAAAAAATCTGTACATGTACAGGTGGGGAGAAGAACGATCGAACTCTCCAACCTGGAAAAAGTCCTCTATCATGAGCTATCAGTGGTAAAGGCTGAAGTAATTCAGTATTATCATCAGATAGCACCTGTGACGCTCAAACACATCAAAAACCGACCATTATCACTGGTGAGGTTTCCTGATGGGATTGGAGGAGAGTCATTCTTCCAGAAGAATAAACCAAAGTGGGCGCCAGAATGGATCGAGTCCACGTTCCTCGGATCCAAAGAACAGAAGAAGGAATATATATTAGCCACAGAAGAGGCTTCCGTTGTTTGGCTGGCAAACCTTGCATGCCTGGAAATCCATCAGATGCAAACTCGTAAACCTGAGTTTACGATACCAGACTACATCGTATTTGACCTTGATCCTCCGGAGGGTTATGACTTCACAGATGTGGTAGATATCGCCCTCAACCTGAAAGAGGACCTTGATAGTTATGGATACAATGCCTTTGTGAAAACAACGGGTGGTAAAGGGGTTCATATCTTGTGCCCGCTGGAAGCAAAATACTCTTACGATGAATGCTTTGAAGCGTTAAAGGACATTGGATCCGGTTATATTAAAAAGGATTCACGAACCACTTTGCACATCAAAAAGGAAGCCCGGAAGGGGAGGGTACTCATCGATATATATCGCAATCGGAATTCGCAAACCATCATTTCACCATACAGCATGAGGGGCAGAGAAGAGGCTACAGTATCCATGCCTCTGTCCTGGGAGGATCTTGAATCGCTTGAAAGTCCAACACGTTTCACAGTCAGAAATGTGGCTGACCTGGTCATTACCAATGGTGATGCATGGGAGGGCATCAGAGGGTTTGCAACGCTTCTACATACAGACAAAGAAGCTCGTATTGTGAATAAGAAAAAGTTGCCGGTTTCTGATAAGCACAAGTCGGAAGAGCAGCTTAAAGAGTATGAACAAAAAAGGGATTTTTCCAAGACGCCTGAACCCAAACCTTATGTCCCACCTGGAGAAGGAAATGGGTTTGTGATCCATAGACACCATGCCTCTCATTTACATTACGACCTTCGTTTGGAACAGGATGGAGTCCTCAAATCATGGGCCCTTCCAAGGGGATTGCCATCCAAACCGGGTGTAAAACGGCTTGCTGTACAGACCGAAGATCACCCACTTAAATACCTCAATTTTGAAGGGACAATTCCTAAAAAGGAGTACGGTGGTGGAGACATGTGGGTCTATGCATTGGGCAGGTATGAGATCACCAAGGAGAAGAAAAACGGCTTCTATTTTCAGTTGAATTCTAAGGATCTTACCGGCGAATACAGGATGCACTTAATGAAAGGGAAGGAGTGGCTGCTAGAGAAAGTGGATCAGCCGGTCATCGATTTTCTGGAAGGATTTCATGCCCCTATGCTAGCCGAGTTGAGTACCCAAATACCAGCACCATCGGACTATGTCTATGAGGTGAAATGGGATGGGATAAGAGCGTTAATTCAGATCGAGGATGACCGACTTACCATCTATTCCCGCAATGGAAATGACATCACCAGTCAGTTTCCGGAACTGCAGTCGCGGAAGGATTCATTCAGAATAACCAATGCTTTGCTCGATGGAGAAATCGTATCTCTTGACCCTGTGGGCAGACCAAAATTTAAGTCAGTGATCAAGCGATTGATGATGAAAAATGAAGGGGAAATCAAAAGGCAAGCTGTGACAAATCCGGTGTACTGCTACCTCTTTGATGCACTATATATTGATGGAAGACCTTTGGTGAGAGAGTCGTTTCATCGTCGAAGGATTTGGCTGGAAGACTCCGTTCGTAAGGGTACAAATTACAGAATAAGTGAAATAATAGAAGATGGGGAGGCATTGTTTGCAGCAGCAGAAGAGCATGAACTTGAAGGTATAATTGCCAAGCAAAAAGAGGGTAAATATTTTCTTGGAAAGAGGAATAATGCGTGGCAAAAGATTAAAGTCAGGAAGACAGCAGATTGCCAGATCATAGGGTTTACAGAGGGGAAAGGTGAAAGAGAAAAAGTATTTGGAGCGCTACATTTAGTAGAGTTTGTAGATGATGAAATGATCTATCGGGGGAAAGTGGGTACTGGATTTAACTTCAAGCAAATGAAAGAGTTACGAGCGACAATGAAGGAATTTGGTGAAGGAGAAAAACCGTTTAAACAAAAAGTGGAAGAAGAAAATATTTCAGTGTGGCTGGAAAATTATATTCCATGTGAAGTGTTTTATGCGTCAATTACTGATAACCAGACATTTAGGGAGCCAGTGTTTCATAAACTAAGGCTGGATTTGGTATGACAAGTTGTCAGTTTTATTTTTATAAATTATTGTTAATCAGTTAGTAAGGTTTGTTTAATTAAATTATCACTTTATTTAAGATTATTTTGTAACTTTATACCGTATCATAAAACTCTTCATCTCATGAGAGCAATTTGGAAAGGACACATCCGGTTTTCAATGGTGACAATTCCCATTAGAATCTATTCGGCAATTGATTCCGAGCAATCCATTAAGTTCAATCTATTAAGCAAGGAGAATAAGAACCCGGTGAAGTACGAAAAGAAAGACAAAGTAACTGATGAAGTCCTGACAACAGATGATATTGTAAAAGGTTATCAGTATGAGCCTGGGCAATATGTGATCATCGAGCAGGAAGATTTTGAGAAGATAAAATTGAAAAGTACTAAGGTCATTGAGATTGAAGGGTTTGTTGACGCCAATGAAGTTCATCATACACTTTTTGACACACCTTATTTCGCCGGACCTGATGGAGATATTGCAGTGAAGACTTATGGATTACTTTGTGAGACTTTGAGAGAAACAGGTAAAGTAGGTGTCGGAAAAGTAGTGCTTCGTGACAAGGAAAATATCGTATTACTTACACCTCACAAAAAAGGAATCCTACTTTATAAATTAAGGTATGCAAATAGTATTCGGGATATCAACACCGTGCCAAAGTTAGAAGATGTTGAGGTGGAGAAAGAACAGTTGGCTCTAGCTAAAACGCTGGTAGATTCCATGACTAAAAAGTTTGACGATATTGAATTGGAAGACAAGTACAACGATGCACTCAGAGAAGTTATCGAGGCAAAGATTGAGGGTAAAGAAATTGTTACTGTCGGAGAGGAGGAACCAGAAGTTGTTGACATCATGACGGCATTGAAAGCCAGCATCGAAAAGGCACAGGATGACAAGAAACCAATGAAGAAGGCAACTGGAAAATCCAAAGCTGAAAAAGAAGAGAAGAAGGAGGGTAAGAAAGCAAGCTAAGTTGTCTGAATGATAATGGCAAGTAGTAATTCAGTCGTTTGTTGAGCACTAGCTTTAAATTGTATTTTATCAAGATTAATAATTCGGATTATACATTGCGTTTTTAATCACGTAAATTTGCGTTGTGGCAAAAGTGATAAGGTTATCGGACGACTATTCTTCTAAGCTCGGACTTAAAAAAGTTCGCAGAAGGAAGAAGCCAGATCTTGAAGATCATGGACAGTTGAATATGTTCGCTTCCGATGATTCTAAGGTGATACATTTTACTCCACCTAAAAACCTTTTTGACATTGCGCTCAATCATGATGAGGATGGAGATGATCAGATGGCAGAGGAGTATTACCAAAAGGCCATTGATAAAGGTGAGCTGAAAGATGATGCCTATTGCAACCTTGGGATTCTAAGAACCCGTCAGGGTAGGTTACCCGAATCGGTAGATATGTTTTCGAAAGCACTACAGGAAAATCCCAGACACCTTGAATCGCATTTCAATCTGGGCAATGTGTATTCCGATATGGGAAATAATCAACTGGCAAAGTTTCATTATGAAACCGCGTTGATCATCGATCCGAAATTGACTGATTGTTTCTATAACCTGGCTTTACTTTTCATAGAGGAAAAAAGCTATGAGGAAGCAATCAGAAGTTTACTTCGTTATCAACAGCTGTTGGGTTATCCCGACAAATCCGTAGAATCACTAATTAATGACCTTAAAAATTTAATGTAATGGAAAGATCTGATCGCATTGCCTTCTTACTTAAAAAAGCACTTGGTATAATGGAGGTCATGCTCACAAGGTCAGATGAATTTCTTACCACCCAAAAGGCCAATGAATATGCAGGGATTGTAGAAGAACTCAATGAACTGGGTTATTTTTATATTCCAAACCAGCGGATACTTAGCAAGGCAGATGTTCCGTTGAATCTTAAACCATTGAAGAAGCCAATGAAAAAGGCTACCGGGAATAATCAGACTGATGAAACCAGTAGAAAGATTTCTGGTGAATAAGAAAGTGGTACAGAACTTGTAAGCGATCCATAAAATTTTACTTATGAAAGGTCTTAAAACAATTTTTAAACTCAGTTTGGTCATTGTCGTGTTTGCTGGAATTTCACAGCTTGTTTCCTGTGAGGAGCCACTGGAAGAATGTTTGTGTACCAGTAATCATCCCTATTCAACAGATGGGTCAGATACGTGCTACGAGACCAAAGAGATTTGTGAGGATAATGAAGGAGTTGCCTGTTTTGTCTGTTTGTAAGGTTGGATTTGGTCTTGTGTCATTCATCAATAAACTGGATAACCGATCATCTCAAATACCAGGAATGCTTCTGTTAAAGTGGAAATGATGATCGCATGCCTTAATTTGAAGGTTTAATCAAGCAGAGATGCATAATGGGCAAATCGAAAAATGAAATTGAAATAAAATCACCTTCCTCTTCTGCAGCTGGGGCCAAAGCAGTGCTCAAAGCAGCAAATTTGGCTTTCAAAGCCACCTCTATTAGTAAAAATCTGAAACTATATACTCACCTCAATCAAAAAAAAGGAATCGATTGCCCGGGTTGTGCATGGCCTGATCCAGCTAAGAGATCAAAGCTTGGGGAGTTTTGTGAAAATGGTGTCAAGGCTATCGTGGAAGAAACCATGGATAAGTCTGCAGGCAGATCATTTTTTGAGAACCACAGCCTTCAATTTCTAAAGGAACAATCGGACTATTGGCTTGGGCAACAGGGCCGATTGACACACCCGATGATTTTCAGGGAGGGTGATACGCATTACAGGCCAATTCAATGGGATGAGGTATTTCGCTTAATTGGAGATCAGCTCCGACAACTGGAAAATCCAGATGAAGCGGTTTTTTACACCTCAGGGAGAACTTCCAATGAAGCTGCTTTTCTCTATCAGCTATTTGTAAGAATGTTTGGCACCAACAACCTGCCGGATTGCAGCAATATGTGCCATGAATCAAGTGGTGTAGCATTAAAGAAGACTGTAGGAATTGGAAAAGGGTCTGTTACACTGGAAGACTTTCAACATGCAGAGGTTATTTTGATTTTTGGTCAGAACCCAGGAACAAATCACCCCAGAATGCTTAGCGCGCTGGAGAAAGCGAAAAGAAATGGAGCAAAAATAGTAACCATCAATCCACTAAAAGAAGTTGGTCTTGTAAAATTTAAAAACCCTCAAACTGTTTCAGGCCTGGTGGGCAAAGGGGTAGACATCTCTGATTTGTATCTCCAGATCAGGATCAACGAAGATGTTGCTTTGCTGAAAGCGGTAATGAAAATGCTACTGGCAAAAGAATTGGACCAAGGAGGAATCATTGACAAAGAATTTGTTGATGCAAAAACCGCAAATTACAATTCATTAATAACAGACCTGGACCAATATGACCTGGACCAATTAATAGCCAGAACGGGTTTGAAGACTGTAGATGTTGAGCAATTGGCTCATTGGCTGGCCACCACCAACAAGATCATCGCGTGTTGGGCCATGGGTTTAACCCAGCACGTCAATGCTGTAGACAATATCCAGGAAGTGGTGAATTTATTATTACTCAAAGGCAGTATTGGAAAAAAAGGTGCTGGTACTTGTCCGGTGAGGGGTCATAGCAACGTGCAGGGTGACAGGACAATGGGCATATGGGAGAGACCTACTAAGGCATGGATGGATAAGCTGTCATCGGTGTTTGACTTTAAGCCACCCATGAGCCCTGGATACAATGTGATAGAAGCAATACAGGCCATGTTGGATGGAAAAGTGAAAGTATTTATGGCTTTGGGCGGTAACTTATTACCGGCTGCACCTGATACCCCTCGCACTGAAGAGGCGCTAAGAAACTGCGACATGACCGTTAGCATATCAACAAAACTCAATCGTACTCACCTTGCACCAGGTAAAATATCCCTTATTCTGCCTTGCCTTGGACGTACAGACAAACACATTGAGCAATCTGGAGAGCAAATGGTATCAGTTGAGAATTCAATGGGGATTGTTCATTCCTCAAGAGGAGTATTAATGCCCAGATCGAAGATGCTGAAATCTGAGCCTTCAATTATTGCAGGGATTGCGAATGCTTCTCTGGCGGATTCCAATATCGATTGGTTGTCATTGGTGGAAGACTATGATAACATCCGGGAATTGATAGCCAAAGCTGTCGACGGGTTTGAACGTTATAACGATCGGTTAAAGTCAGAAAATGGATTTGTTCTTCCGAATGGAGCACGCGAAGGAGTTTTTAATACTTCCTCGGGAAAGGCGGAGTTTACTATCAATCAATTGTCTAAAGATGTTCTCTATGGTCATAATTACCTGATGATGACCATCAGAAGTCATGATCAGTTTAATACAACCGTTTATGGGTTAGATGATCGGTACCGTGGAGTTTATGGCGGTAGAGAAGTGATTTTCATGAATGATCATGATATCGCTAAGCTTAACCTGAATCCAGGTGACTTGGTGGACCTGTGGAATGAGTACAATGGTAAAATAAGAGAGGTAAAGCACTTTAAGGTTGTTTCCTATCAAATTCCGGAAGGGTGTGTGGCGACCTATTTTCCAGAGGCAAATCCTTTGGTCCCCTTAGAGTTGAGCGCCAGAGAAAGCCATACACCGGCATCCAAATCGATAGGGATCAATATCAGAAAGTCGCACTAGGGTACAATTGAGGGTCATTCTCCAAAAATTCCCGTTCAGCCCAAATATGCAATTATTTGGTTGATTATTTGTATATTTGATTAGTAGGACTAATTAAAAGCACATTTTTGGGAAAATTTAAGGAATCATGAATGAGGAGGCCTATAGCGTATTTAAAGCCATTGCAGATCCTACACGGCGAGAAATTATTGGAATCTTGCTTAACAATGGTGCCGGAATGCCCATCAATAAGGTGGTGGAACAATTTGATATGACCCGTCAGGCAGTCACCAAGCATTTGAAAATTTTAAAAAGTTCCGGACTGATTGAGATCACAAAAGTGGGAAGGGAAAAATTCTGCATGGCTAATCCATTTCCAATCAAAGAAATGCACGAATGGACCAAACAGTATGAGAAGTTCTGGAACTTCGAATAGTAATTGTAAGATGTCTTACAATTTGTTCAGAATGTAAAACCTGACTGTCTCTACAGGAGTTTTATTTTTAAAAATCAAGATGCAAATGTTTCCCAGAGTACTTATCATATTCGTGTTAACAGCTAATCTTTCATGCGCTCAATCGGGCAATCAGGGTGACGGAAATCTTCGACAGGTATTATTAGAAGATGGACTTGAGCTTGCCACTTTTGCGGGGGGCTGTTTTTGGTGTACCGAGGCTGTTTTTGAACGGGTAAAAGGCGTTGAGGACGTAGTGTCGGGCTACACAGGGGGTAAAGAAAAGAATCCTACTTACAAGCAGGTAAGCTATGGCATGACTTCCCATGCGGAAGCTGTTCAGGTTACCTATGATTCCAAAATTGTTACTTATGATCAACTGTTAGAGATCTTTTTTGCTACCCATGACCCTACACAACTCAACCGACAAGGACCGGATGTTGGGGAGCAATATCGCTCAGCAGTTTATTATCATAATTCCAAGCAGGAGGAAGCTGTCAGAAGCTATGTGAAACAACTGACAGATTCCGGGAAATTCAGGAAACCGATTGTTACCGAAATCGAGTCATTTACTGGGTTCTATTTGGCAGAAGACTACCATCAGGATTTTTATGAGCTAAACCCTAATCAATCCTACATTGTGAATGTCACTAAACCAAAAGTGAAAAAGTTTGAAAAACAGTTCAAGCACCTGCTGAAAAAGAAATATCAGTAAGCATTTTAAGTATTGATAAACCATTCATCAAAAATTTCCTTCTATAAAAAGTCCAATTTTGTGGCTTTAGGCATTATTTGCTTTTAAAACACCTTATAAAATTTGGCGATGTTTCATTTATTGGATAACTTAAATACGTAACCAATGAACTAAGAATGAAGAAGTCCGGCATCATTATCTTATGCTTTGTGATAGCATATTCCTGTACTAGTCCTGAAAAAAAACAAACAGTAGTTGTTGATGAAAATTCGATTGAAGGTACCTGGGTTTTGGAATCTTATAAAGATGCAGCCAGCGAAACACCTGATCAATGGACACAATATTCCAAGGATATCATTTACGAGAAATTTATAACACCAACTCATTTTATCTGGGTAAAATACAATCAGTCTACCAAGAAAATGGAAGGAGCCGGAGGAGGGACATACACATTTGATGGGAAGACCTATGTTGAAAATATTGACTTCTTTTTTCCTCCTGGTTCAAACGAGCTGGGCCAATCAATTCCATTTAATTATAAGCGGGAAAATGGAAAGTGGTATCACAAGGGTTATGCAAAAGTGATGGAAATGGATGTTGAGACCGGGGACATGGAAATGATTGACAGTACTAAAATTGAGGAAATCTGGAGAAGGACCGATGCTACTGTCAATACTACAAATACCTCCATCATTGGTACCTGGAACCTGGATTCATACAGAGGTAAATCAGACAGCACCAGACAAGAATACCCGGAGTTCATCAAATACATGAAACTGATTACTCCGACTCATTTTGTATGGGTTCAATATGATGCGGAAGGTGACATGGTCTATGGACTTGGTTCAGGAACCTATTACTTTGACAATGAAAAATATGTGGAATCAATCCGCACAATGTATCCTAATGGACCTCAACAACAAGGCACAGTTGTTCCTTTTGACATGGAGTTTGCTGACGGTAACTGGAAGCACGTAGGGTATGTCATTCTCAAAAATGAACTCGAGAACGGTGAAGTAATTACAGAACCTATGTACATTGATGAGATGTGGTCAAGGTATCAGGCAGGAATTTAGTTTGCTTGTAAGAATTTTGACAAATCGGATTATTATGTAAACAGTACCAACCATCTGGCGTTATTTTTACAAATAACCGATGATCCCATGAAGAATTTTGCAATTACTCTTATTGTAGCAATGTCGATTCATTCCTGTGCTTTTAGTCAGCAGGAAAAGAGTGATGACGGAGTGACCATTGTTTCCGAAGATTTCGATGATTTCGAAATGAAGTTGACTGAAGAAGAATGGAAAGCGAGACTTACCGATTTTCAATATGAGATTTTAAGGGAGCAGGGTACAGAACGGGCATTTACCGGCGAGCTTAACAAGAATTATAAAAAAGGCACCTATTATTCAGCAGCCTCCCTTCAACCTGTATTTAGCTCGGAAGCCAAGTATGATTCTAAATCAGGGTGGCCAAGCTTTTGGGAGCCGTATGATAAAGATGCTGTGTACCTGAGATTGGATACAAAATACGGATGGAAGAGATGGGAAGTAATCGACAGCAAAAGTGGGTCTCACCTTGGGCATGTCTTTGATGATGGGCCGCAACCCACAGGTAAAAGATATTGCATCAACTCAGAGGCACTCATATTTGTACCCGAAGGAGGGGAGCCTCCAAAACTAAATAATGAATAAAGTGGTGGTTTCATCTTTTCTTTTTACTTTCGGTGGCCCTTTTAATTAATAAGAGCCAGAGGAGTAATATGAAAAAGATCGACATATCAACCCAACTTACGGAATTAGACTTTCACAAGGAACTTTCATCAGACGAACAAAAATTAATGATCAGTGCGCGCAAGGCGGTTGATCATGCTTATGCTCCATATTCGCGTTACAAAGTGGGTGCAGCAATTTTATTGGACAATGGTCAGATTGTTCAGGGCAATAATCAGGAGAATGCAGTATATCCTCTTGGACTATGTGCAGAGCGTGTCGCACTATTCAGTGCAGGTACTAATTTTCCCGAAGCGAAACCTTTGGTGCTGGCAATAACCATTGCATCTCAAAATAAACCTGGGTTTCCCTGTGGCAGTTGCCGACAGGCCATGGTTGA
Source organism: Cyclobacteriaceae bacterium (assembly GCA_965243755.1). Taxonomy (GTDB): domain Bacteria; phylum Bacteroidota; class Bacteroidia; order Cytophagales; family Cyclobacteriaceae; genus JANSWY01. The sequence goes on along the minus strand of CBDEVW010000003.1, from coordinate 525,197 downwards.
ATTCGAGTCCCGATTCGATCAGAAAATAAAGCTGTTGATTGATTCCAAAGATGATCAGGTAATTGTAATTGATTCTGTGAGGGATATTCTTCCTTTCTCTTTTGATGAGAACAATTTGGATTAATCATCACTGGTGATAAAAAGAGAAAGCCATCCGTTCTAAACGAGATGGCCTTTTCGAATCTACCAGCTATGGAAAAAAGGATCTTTATATTTTTATTCTACTATTAGTCTTTCTTGTTGTTATCTGATTCAAATATGCAACGGAAACCTGTCCCACAGAAATAAAATGTGTGAACGACAAAATCAGGTTGACGAATAACACAATTCGGGTGATGAAGGAAATTAAGGTACTGTGAAATTTATTCTTCCCGTTGTTGCATTAGTTTTTCCAGCGCCAGGATACTCTCGTCAACATGTTTAATGGGATTGATGGCTGAAGATATTCTTTTTACCAGTACACCCTTTGTATCAAAGACAAATGTTTCTCTTCCCGCAAGGACCCCGAACAGATTTCTCTTGACGCCAAATGCTTTTTCTGCAGTTCTTTCAGGGTCACTGAGCAGCGTGTATTTCAATCTGTATTTCTGTGAAAACCTGGCATGACTATCAGGAGAATCAGCACTGATGCCAATTACCTTTGCATCCAATTCCAATAACCTGTTGTAATTGTCCCTGAACGCGCAGGCCTCAATGGTACAACCGGGTGTGAAATTTTTAGGATAGAAATAAACCACCAGAGGTGCTCCAATGCTACTTCTTAGATTAACAGACTCATTGCTTTGGTTCGTTAATGTAATATCCGGAAGTTGATCTCCTGAATTCAGCATAGTATCTAATTTTTGTATTGTCTGTAATACTTAGTAACTATATCTTCTGCGGGTTTGTTTTGAGGTGTGAATTCATTATTCTTATTACCTCCCGCCATGCTGTGATTTGGAAACCATTTCCATAGAAATCCACCTGCAAACCATTGTTCATTCCAATATGTCTGGAACAAGGCTTCATAAGCATTGCGCTGGGCGACCAGATTCAAAGGAGTTGTTCGATCAAAGGTCCAGTGCTTGCCGGCTGCATAGTCAGCACTGCGGTAACCGAATTCTGTAAACAGGATTTGCTTATCTTCTATTAAGGCCAATTGCATGAGCTTGTTCCGGTAGGGTAGCCATAGGTGCTTCAGGCTTTTAACGGTAGGGGTACGCTCATCACACAGTGGGAAATATGCGTCAATGCCAATATAATCCAACTGATTCCAAAAGGTTACCTGATCATAATTATCCCAGTTGGCAGCATAGGTGAGTTTTCCATCATATACAGTCCTGATTTTTTCAATCAATTTTGGGAAATAGGAGGGTCTGTTCCGAACCACCATTCTAAATTCAGTGGCGAAACAGAATAATTCGACATCCAATGAATCAGCAATTTTGGCGTAGGCAAGTATATATTTCTCATACGCCTTTTCCCACTTTAGCCATTCTTCTTCAGTCTCCAACTGAAAATCGCCAGCCCAACCATCTCCTTTTACCCAGACATGTGGCTTTAGCATTATCTTTAATTCTTTTTCGCGGCTTTGTTTTATCATTTGTATTGTTCCGGCGATTGTTTCACCATACCATTGTTGTGGTGCATCAAAGATGACTTCTGTACTTCTGCCAGGTATAAAAGCGTAAGGAATCAAAGCAATGTAGTTGCTTCCCAGATTGACTACAGACTCAGCATCAGCCGGTTTCATGGGTTCTGGACTGGAGACGTAGTTGACACCATTTATTTTTGAAGAATTCAGCGAGACATCATCATCGCCCCATGAAAAAACCGCAAGGGCAATAATTGCACTAAAACATAACAAAACCGGAACACCAAAAGATCTCATCATTCCTTTTTACGATATTTCCTGGTGTGGGGATAAAAGATATGTAACAGCACAGGCAGCAAAAGCAAATCTGTCAACAATGCAAATATCAGGGTTGCACAAATAAATACGCCCAGATAGAATGTTGCTCCAAAACTTGAAAAACAAAACAGAGCAAATCCTGCACACAAAACAAAGGTGGTGATGATCATGGCTTTTCCTGTGGTCTGAAAAGTGCTTTTTAATGCACGTAAGACAGATAACCCTTTGTTTACTTCAATTTTAAATTTTGAGATAAAGTGAATGGTGTCATCTACCGCTATACCAAATGAAATGGTAAATATGATGCTTGTACTAAGTTTGATAGGTATCCCCATGAAACCAATAAGTGCAGCAATACCTAAAACCGGTAATACATTAGGTATGAGTGTAACAAACACCAGTGTCACTGAACGAAATAAAATAAATACAATGAGAGCAACCACACCAAAAGCGATTCCAATTCCCCAAAATAAATTCACACTGAGGAACTCGTGACTTTTGTCTATAAGGTAAGTAGTACCAGTAATCCTGGTTTTCAATATTTTGGGGTCTATTTCTGCTTCTATGAACCTTAATAGAGCAGCGTCTTTCTGCTGAGTAGCCCTGGAGCCTATTTCTGTGATATAGCCACTGATTCTTGAGAATCCGTGAGTATCGATTAATGGTTGATCAGAAATATTTAGCCGTTGCTCAAATCGAAGAAGTTTTTTTAATTTTTCCTCGTTTTCAGGCAGTTTGTAATTGGACATTAAACCCCCTTCATATGCCATGTTCAAAAATTTAACCTTTTGAATTGGTGAAATAATATTCTTTATCGGATACTCTCGGATCAGGTAATTTTCTATCCTTTCAATTTCCCGCAATGTATTGAGCGTGTAGACAGATTTTCCTGAGTCAGGCGTGATTAAAGCAAGCTGCCATGGTTTAGTTCCGGAAAATTGCTGGTCAAAGTACTCGAAGTTCTTCCTGGCACGATGGTGATCAGGTAAATCATCCAGTAACTCTGCATTGATTTGAAGCTGGGCAATCCCAAATACACTTAGCAAAATGAAAAACAATGCGCTGGTGATAATCACTCTTTGATGTCTTATGGCATACTTAAAAAATCCATGTGAAAAGCTCAACCAGGTTTTGCCGCTTCCAGCATTTCGAATCACACTTTTGCTAAAGAAATGAATTCTGGCAGGTATCAGGATCATGGTGATCAGGTAGGCAAGCATCACTCCAAGTCCTGTGTATATTCCCAATGTTTGAATAGGCATTACCTGAATGGAGATCAGTGATAAAAAACCGATGGTGGTGGTAAAAGACGTAAGAAATGTCGCCAACCCTATTTCCTTAATCGTTGTAAGTAGTGCCTCTTTTATTGGAACATCGTACTGGATCAGTGATTCATATTTGGTCAAAAAGTGGATCACATCTGAAAGCGATACAAAAGCAATTATTGTTGGTATTAATACACTTAAAATATTCAATTGATCTCCAATCCAAATAATAAAGCCTAGTGTTATCACGGTACTCCACACGATGATCATTAGCGGAATAATGACACCACTGAAGGTTCGGAATTGCAAGGCGAGAATTACAATAATGATCAGGAGACCAACTATGATAAAGAATGCAAAATCTGATTGGATCAATGCGATAAAATCCTTTTGCACTGGTAGCCGGCCTGCTATATGCACCTGGTCATCTTGGAATGCCGATAAAATGTCGTAAACCTTATCAACATAGGTGTCAGCTTCTTCTACCGAGTCAAAGTGCCGATGTTGCAGGTGCAGACCAATAGCTTTCATATCACGACTAAAAAATGATTGCTCCGTGGGTGTTGCATTCACTATTCGTAAACTATCCAGTTTCAGCCTATCACCATCGTCCGTGTGCAAAGTTCTAATTCGGGACACACCCACTGGTGTTTTTACTGGCACTGAGAAAGTAGTTGGCGAAACAATAGTTTCAGTGCCCGGTAATGCAGCCAGTCGTTCCTGAACCTGATGGAACTTTACCAGGAATGTGGAATCAAAAACTGTGGGTTCATTTTCAATAGCGATGAACAAAAAATCATTATCATACTGGTAAGCCGATTTAAAATCATTAAAGAATGTGAGGTCGGGATGGTCATTTGGAAAAAAACTTTCAAAATCAAAATCGAAAGTAAGGTTTCTGAGTTGCCAGCCAAAAAACAGGAAAAGAAGGGTGGCTATTACCAGTGATATGGTCAGTGACTTTTTAGAGAAATAAAACTCTGCAATACTTGGGCGTTTGATGCTCATTGGCTTAAATATATCGGTTAGCAATATAACCTCAAAGAGCAACATCAATACAACTATCTATGATGTGGAAAAGAATTAGAATTACATTGTTTTTGGTTAGTCGAAAATTGAAGTAATTTTAAAAATTCTTAGAGCATTAAAAACCATAAATATGCAGCAGTACCACGATTTGATGAAGCACATCCTGAATAACGGAGTGAAGAAAGAAGACAGAACAGGGACCGGCACCATCAGTGTATTTGGCTACCAGATGAGGTTCAATTTGCAGGATGGATTTCCATTGGTTACTACAAAGAAACTGCACCTGAGGTCAATTATACATGAGCTGCTTTGGTTTTTGAAGGGAGATAGCAACATCAAATATCTTAAAGAAAACGGGGTGTCTATATGGGACGAATGGGCTGATGAAAAAGGCGAACTGGGGCCTGTTTATGGCGTACAATGGAGATCATGGCCCACCGCCGATGGTCAAACGATTGATCAGATTGCTGAATTAATCGATATGATCAAAACCAACCCTGACTCACGCCGGTTGTTGGTTAACGCCTGGAATGTAGCGGAAGTAAAAAATATGGCTCTGCCTCCTTGTCACACCATGTTTCAGTTTTATGTGGCTGATGGAAAATTGAGTTGCCAGTTGTACCAAAGAAGCGCTGATGTATTTTTAGGAGTACCTTTTAATATCGCGTCATATGCCTTATTAACGATGATGGTAGCACAGGTTTGTGATCTTGAATACGGTGATTTTGTCCATACCTTAGGAGACGCTCATTTATACAGCAATCATTTGGAACAGGCAGAGCTACAGTTGAGCAGAGACCCAAGACCATTGCCAACAATGAAAATCAATCCTGAGGTGAAGGACATCTTTGGATTTAAGTATGAGGATTTTGCTTTAGAGAATTATGATCCTCACCCACATATAAAGGCAGCAGTGGCTGTTTAAGGAACTATTTGTTAGTTCTCACGTAAATTAATTGGTTTACACCATCAATAAAACCCTAAATAATCCAATAAATGGCAGAAAAGAGCTCTGTTTTCGATATGATTGGACCTGTAATGATCGGACCAAGCAGCTCACATACGGCAGGGGTAGTAAGAATCGGGAGAGTAGGAAAGCGCATTCTGGGGGCAATCCCGGATGAGGCTAAAATCACATTTTACAATTCTTTTGCCAGAACCTATGAGGGACACGGTAGTGATCGGGCAATTATTGCCGGACTTCTCGATTTTAAAACTGACGATAAAAGGATCAAAACCTCGTTTGATGAAGCCAGTAAAGCTGGCCTTACCTATCAATTCAGGTCAGTAGGCAATGCCAACACAATGCATCCCAATACGGTTAAGCTGGAATTGAAAAAAGACGATCGCACTGCAACTGTAATAGGAGAGAGCAGAGGAGGTGGAGTAATTAAAATTGTAGAGGTCAATGAGTTTACTGCTGGCTTTACGGCTAGTCTTCATACATTGATTATTGAAGCAGAAGATCGTCCTGGAAGTATCGCGTTTGTTGCAGATGTGATCTCTCATGATGATTGCAACATCGCCACCATGACTGTATCCAGAAAGGGAAAGCATGATCTGGCATGTCAAATCCTCGAAATGGACTCTGGTCTGCGACCTATTACCATCGAATATCTCAAGAGCCTTGCCTGGATCAGGAAGGTAATATACATTCCGGATATAGAATAAATAATAAATCAATTGGTCATGAAACTCAAATTACTATTACTCATTACCCTGCTACCCTGGCTGGGATACAGTCAGTCTGGAAAAGTCTGGACATTGGAAGAATGTGTTAGTCAGGCCTTGAAAAACAATATTCAAATTAAACAGAGCGAACTTTCGGCAAGACAAAATCAAATAGCCCTTCAATCCTCAAAATATCGAAGGTTACCTTCGTTAAATGGTTCAACCAGTTACAATTTTAATACAGGTCGATCAATTAACCCCTTTACCAACACTATTGAGACGGATGACATTAGTTCGCAACGATATAGTGTGAATTCCAGTCTTACGCTGTTTAACTACTTTGCAATTTCAAACAGCATTAAACAAAGTAAGATAGAGGTGGATAAAGCAATGTATGACCTTGAGGACACGAAGAATATTACGATATTAAACATTGTCACCTTTTATACCAACATATTACTTAATGAAGAACAGGTCAGAAATGCTCAACTGGCCATTGCTTCAACCAGACTCCAATTACAGAGAACTGAAAAGCAATTTGAGGTTGGTCAGGTCGCACGTCAAAACTTATTGCAAATACAACAGCAATTGGCTAATGATGAGCTCAATTTAGTACAAGCAGAAAACGCTCTTCAGTTAGCTAAATTGAATCTTCAACAAGCGATGCAGGTTCCAGCAACAGAAGATTTTCAGATTGAAATTCCAAAATTGCCTGATCCCGATAATGAGATAGTCCTTGGATCACCTAGAATGATCTATGAGCAGGCTGTAGCGGTTCAACCAAGTATAAAGAGTGCCGATGCTTCCATTGCAAGTTCTGAGTATAATGTGAAAATTAATGAGGCTGGTTTATATCCAGTCTTGACATTGAACGGAGGAATAGCAACCAGCTATTCTAGCCTCGCTCCAGATCAGATTCCCGCAGCGGGAGCTGACAATATTATTATTTCACAACCTATCGGAATAGTGGAGAATACAGGGCAGACGGTTGTAACATCAACTTCAGTTCCATCTGAGTTTACTGAGAACACCTATGTGAATCAACTTGATTTTAATCGTAACACTTTTGTTAGTTTAAGTCTAAATGTGCCCATATTCAATGGAATGCAGGCTCGAAATGGATTGGCAAGTGCTAAAATAGGATTGGAGCAGGCCAAATTAAATGCTTTGAATGAGCGGAATTTGCTTAGACAAAATATAGAGCAAGTTTATCAGGATGCCATTGCGGCATCTAAAAGCTGGCAGGCAGCTAAAAATCAAGTTGCAGCTCTGGAGGAGTCCTTTAGAAATGCTGAGAAAAGGTTCAATTTAGGTTCATCAGATGTTGTAGAATATAACCAGATTAAGAACGATTTGAATAGGGCTAAATCGGATTTAATCAGAGCTAAATACGATTTCATTTTCAAGATCAAAATTCTAGACTTTTATCAGGGTAAACCCATTTCACTCGACTAATCATGGCAAAAAAAAGAAGATCAGGTAATAAAATAATTTATGTAGTTGTAGGGCTCATCGTATTCCTTCTGGTGGTGGCCATGGTTGGTAAAAATCAAGGCTGGATCGGTCAGAGAAAGCAGATTGAGGTTGAATTGGCAACAGCCAAAAAACTTACTATTGTTGAAAAGGTAAGTGCCAGCGGCTCGGTTCAGCCTGAGATTGAGGTCAAGATCAGTCCGGAGGTTTCTGGGGAAATAATTGCTTTAAAAGTAGAAGAGGGCGACTCGGTTCATATTGGTGATTTATTGGTGAAAATAAGACCGGATAATTTTCAAAATGCCCTGGAGAGAACAATTGCGGCGCTTAATCAGCAAAAAGCAAATTTAGCGGAAGCAAAAGCACGGGAATCCAGAGCGAGGGCATCTTTTGTTCGCGCAGAGTTAGAGTTTGAAAGACAGAAAAAGCTGTATGGTGAAAAAGTTATTTCAGACGCAGATTTCCAACAGGCAGAAGCTAATTTCAAGATTGCTCAGGAAGATCTCAACTCGGCAATTCAGAGTGTAGTTGCTGCCGAGTATTTGGTGAAGAGTGCACAGGCTAATGTTGCAGATGCCAAAGAAAACCTTAACCTCACGACGATACGTGCCGCGATGACCGGAATTGTTTCTAAGCTCAATGTAGAAAAAGGAGAGCGTGTAGTAGGTACATCACAGATGCAGGGTACAGAACTTTTAAGAATCGCAGACCTGGGCAAAATGGAAGTCAGGGTAAATGTTAATGAGAATGACATCATTCGAATATCACCTGGGGATACAGCGATTATAGATGTTGATTCTTACAGTTACATGGATGAAACATTCAAGGGAATAGTTACTCAGATTGCCAATACCGCCAATGACAAAGTATCCGCTGATGCAGTAACTGAGTTTGAAGTTAGGATCAGGATTCTTAACAGTTCATACAGGGACCTGATCAAGGAAAAAGGTATGCAATATCCCTTTAAGCCTGGCATGACTGCAAGTGTAGATATAGTGACTGAAGTAAAGCAAGATGTACTTGCAGTACCTCTTGCAGCTGTAACAACCAGAAACCCTGAGGATGAAAAAGACAAAGAGTCTGAAGATAATGAGGAGGTGACCATTTCAGCACTGGAGGGTGAAAAAATCAAAGAAGTTGTATTCGTGAATGTTGATGGTGTTGCAAAAATGGTAGAAGTCAAGACAGGCATTTCAGATTTTGAAAACATCGAAATACTGGAGGGTTTGAAAGAAGGAGATGAAGTGGTGTCGGGTCCATTTCTTGTAGTATCAAAACGACTTGAGCAGGATGATGCAATTAAAAGAAAAGAGAAAAAAAAGGATGAGGAATCAACCGACTAAATTTTAAATTCTTAAACTTTAAAAGATAGGGCTGCCCAATGGGGTGGCCTTTTCTATTAATGAAACCCAATCAAGGAATCTGAGGTTATATAGCTTATGAAAATAGGTTTCTCTCTTTTGTTAATACTCAACATTACCTTCTCAGGATTTGCTCAGGAGGACGATGGGTACGTAATAAAGAGTATCTATTTTGGAGGAGGAAGCTATTACATTGATGATTTTCAGGCAGGAAAACTTTACGAATTTCTAGATTCGATTCCGAATATTGAAGGTTATTCAATCACCATTCACAGTCATACAGACAATATTGGAGGTGTGGAGTATAATGAATGGTTATCTGAGCGTAGGAACGATGCAGTAATCCAATTGTTAAAAAAACGAAACATATTGGAAGAAATGATCAAACGCAAGGATTTTGGACAACTCAATCCTGTTTATGATAACAGTACACAATTAGGTAGAATGAAAAACAGGCGAGTTGACATTATCTTCTGGCCAATGACGCTATAATGCCTGAAATTTCATTAACTCCTGATAGACACGGTGAATTGGTAAACCCACCACATTGTAAAAAGACCCTTCGATTTTTTCAACCCCAATCATTCCTATCCACTCCTGAATCCCATATGCCCCTGCTTTATCAAGTGGTTGGTAGTGCTTTACATAGAAATCAATTTCTGCCTCACTTAATACTTTTAGGTCAACATAGGTCACATCACTGAAACTTGTGGTGTTTCCGTTGAGTGATGTGGCTACACCTGTGATAACCTCATGTCTTTTTCCAGAGAGCGCTCGAAGCATCTCCATGGCCTCAGTTGAATCTGCAGGTTTGTTTAAAATATATTGATCATAAACTACCGTAGTGTCTGACGTGACAATAATCTTGTCTCGGAGTACATTATGATAAGCCTGATTTTTTTTAGCGGCGAGATGTTCTGCTACCCGTCTTACGTCCATTTCACTGTCAAAATCTTCATTGACCTCCATGGTGTAGATTTCAAAGTCAAAGCCTGCATCCCTGAGAATTTGTTGCCTTCTTGGGGAATTAGATGCTAAAATCAGTGGGTGCGTTAAATTCATCTTCTTTGATTGAGCCAAAAACATATCCGCAAATTACCTTGGGATAGAAATAGGTGGATTTCTGAGGCATGGTATAGCCACTATAACAGACTTCCTTTACTGTCTCAATAGGCACGTCCTTGGTGATGATGGCAAACTGGGCCATTCCTTTTATTACCTCGTAGAGACACTCCGTAAAGTTCCTTTCAAAATAGAAGTAATCTGAATCACGCTGCTTTTTTCCGGGAATGCCTAATATTTTTTCAAAAATGAAATAGTGCAGCACGGTGAGGTCCGCTTCCTTGATCTTCTGAGGGAAATTCCAGTGAATGTCATTTATTTTTTCAGGCTTCAGCCTGATTTTATAGGCATTTTCTCCTACGAGCAAACCAAATGCCCATTGTTTACCAAGAATAATCTCATTGACATCAGGTGGATTGTCAACAGTTTTGATAAAGAAGTATTCTTCCAACTGCTTCAATAACCACTCCTCAGAAAAATCAGGCACATTTTTTACCAGCCTATGAGTCGGCAGGATCCTCAGGTCATCAGATTCCGTATTGGTAAAATACATCATATGAAAGTTGTAGCCTTCATCACCGGTATGATTTGGATTATTAGCCTTTTGTTGCTTCATATAGGCGAGTGAACCTTCATATCTGTGATGGCCATCTGCAAGTATGACCTGTTTTGTAGACATGATATCAATGATTTTTGTGATGATATTAACATCATGTATCACACCCAGCACGTCTCTTACACCCTGGTAATCTTCAGTTTCATAAATTGGATTGCGTATGCTCTCGTCCAGGTACTTTTCAATGGTATGGTTCTCGTCCGTGTACAATCCATGAGTAGGACTCACATTCAATTCTGTCTCCTGTATCAGTTCCAGGCGGTCGTTTACGGAATGAGGCATGGTATTCTCATGCCTTAACAGGACTTTTTCATCCCAATCATAAACTCTGATATTTGATATGAACCCTTTTCTAACGTATTCTTTGGTGCTACCTGGCAATGAAAAGTATTGATAGTAAACATAGATAGCAGGAGATTCATCTTGCAGGATGATTCCATCCCTTTTCCATGCATCCAGCAAATCTCTGGCCTTTTGAGCAGCATTCTCACCTTTTGGAACTGACAGATGAATGCTGTTTAAACAGTTTTGATAGAGCGCTTCTCTTTGTTTTTGAGACACAACATCAAATAGGGGAGACACTAAATCACCAATTTGAGGTGTCAGATCGGGCTTGTACCGAAATGCTCTGAATGGACGAATCTCAGCCATGGTGCTTAGGATAACCTGTTTTTCCAGTTGGATTCCCCCATGTTCAGGTCCAATACCTGTTTTTTGTTTTTTCGGTAATGAAATCCGGCAAAAAGCGCAGCAATTTGTTTTTCGGTTTCGTTTGCTCCGGCCAGCAATTCTGGTGAATAATATTTTTCGACAAACTTGGTTGTAAATGAGCCATCTCTAAAATCCGGATGGTTTATTGCAAACTGGCAAAATTTAAGCGTCGTTGAGATACCTTCAATGACATAATCATCAATGGCTTTATTCATTCTTTCAATCGCCTCATTGCGGTCTCTACCCCAGGTGATCAATTTGGCAATCATGGGATCGTAGTGAACGGTTACTTCCATTCCTTCTTCGAATCCATCATCCAAACGAACTCCTTCGCCTTTTGGCCTAACATATTTGTTAAGCTTGCCTGAGTCAGGTAGAAAATTGTTGAAAGGGTCCTCTGCGTAAACCCGTATTTCAATGCTATGTCCATTGATTTTAAGGTCTTCCTGCTGAATTGATAATGGGTTTCCTTCAGCAATATTGATTTGTTCAGCAACCAGATCTACGCCAGTGATCTCTTCAGTAACCGGGTGTTCTACCTGAAGCCTTGTATTCATTTCGAGGAAATAAAATTCTCCGCTTTCATCATAGATAAATTCCACAGTACCTGCACCATAATATCCGCACGCTTTCGCAACATTCACTGCGGCCTGTCCAATGGCAGCTCTTTTTTCCTCATCAATCACCGGTGATGGTGCTTCCTCAACTACTTTCTGATGTCTTCTTTGAATACTGCATTCCCTTTCAAAGAGGTAAATGATATTCCCATGCTGATCACCTAAAATCTGGATTTCAATGTGCTTGGGATTAGTAATGAATTTTTCTACGAACACCGCTCCGTCACCAAAAGCGGATTTGGCTTCACTGATGGCCCGGTTCATTTGTTCTTCGAATTCCTGTTCGTTTTCCACGACACGCATTCCTTTACCTCCTCCACCAGCACTTGCTTTGATCAGTACAGGAAAGCCAATTTCTCTGGCAACTGCCATTGCTTCTTTCACATCGCTAATGGCTCCTTCCATTCCAGGTACCATTGGTACACCACCATAATTGCTTACCGCTTCTTTTGCCGCAAGTTTGCTCCCCATGGTTTCGATGGCTTCAGCCGATGGACCAATAAAAATGATCCCAGCTTTTCTCACCTGATTCGCAAAGTCAGCATTTTCAGAAAGGAATCCGTAACCCGGGTGAATGGCATCTACATTGAGTGCTTTACAGGCTTCCAGAATTTTTGGAACGTTCAGGTAGGTTTCAGCAGAAGTAGAGCCTTCAAGCCTCCATGCCTCATCAGCTAATTTTACATGTAACCCGTCTCTATCAGGGTCGCTGTAAATGGCTACTGTTTTAATTCCGAGTTTCTTGGCAGTGCGAATGATTCTAACCGCAATTTCTCCTCTGTTACTGATCAGGATCTTGTTGATCTTACCCATGCAAATCTAAGTTTTAATGTTGTTTAAATGTGGTTACCATATTTACAGGTTCGGGTACGCAATGCTAATTAAATTATTGCTAAAATGCTTCTTTAAATGTGCCATTTGAAACAATTGTTGGTGCTACCGGTTTGTCGCCTAAAGGCATTTCCGAAAGATGAGTTGCTGGAGTTCTCGTAATTTGATAAATTGAAATCCATGTTTACTACCCAGAATTTCCATTGCCTGAACAAAATATTTATGATTCGGTGAGAGGGCAACCGTACCAGATAACTTGATCAATCAACACCAATTAAACACACATGAAAGCATCAGACCTTTTTGTTAAAGCCCTCGAAAATGAGGATGTAGAGTATATTTTCGGAATTCCCGGAGAAGAAAACCTTGATTTTCTGAACTCTTTAATGAATTCAAGTATCAAACTCATACTGACGCGCCATGAACAGGGAGCAGCATTTATGGCTGCAACTTATGGCCGGCTTACTGGGAAACCGGGCGTTTGCCTCTCTACCTTGGGGCCGGGGGCTACCAATTTTGTAACAGCAGCTGCTTATGCACAACTGGGGGGCATGCCTTTGTTTATGATTACCGGACAAAAACCTATTAAAACCAGCAAACAGGGACGCTTTCAGATCATTGATGTTGTAGATATGATGCGTCCTTTGACGAAATATACTCGCCAGATTGTCAATGCCAACACTATCGCAAACAACGTAAGAGAAGCTTTCCGTAAGGCAACCGAAGAAAGGCCGGGTGCAGTTCACCTGGAGTTACCGGAAGATGTTGCTGACGAAGAATGCCATGACAGGTTGTTTACCAAAAGTTATGTAAGAAGGCCTGAGGCTGACAAAAAAGCCCTGGATGCCGCCCTGGAAATGATCCATCTGGCAAAAAGACCCTTGTTACTAATAGGCGCAAGTGCCAACCGGAATACAACCAGTCAGGCATTAACGGATTTTGTGAACAGTTCAGGGATTCCATTTTTCAATACCCAAATGGGGAAAGGAGTGATCGACGAACGACATGACTTATTCCTTGGTACTGCTGCTCTTTCAGATAATGATTATCTGCACAATGCCATTGATACGGCAGATCTGATCATCAATGTAGGACATGATGTCATCGAAAAGCCTCCATTTTTTATGGAAGAAGATGGCTGCAATGTGATTCATATCAATCATTTTACCGCAGAGGTGGACCCGGTTTATTTTCCGCAGGTTGAGGTCGTAGGAGATATTGCGACAAGTGTTCAGTATCTGGCCGATCATGTTCAGAGACAGTCTCATTGGCAGACGGATAAGTTGTTAACATTTAAGGAAGATATTGAAAGTCACATCACTAAGTATTTTGAAGACACAAGGTTTCCATTGTTGCCACAACGTATTGTCAATGAGATTAGAAAACTGATGCCTGAGGATGGGATCATTACATTGGACAATGGGGTGTATAAAATCTGGTTTGCCAGAAACTTCAAAGCGTATCAGCCAAACACCTTGTTGCTAGACAATGCACTAGCTACAATGGGAGCAGGCCTTCCCTCGGCAATGGGCGCTAAAATTACTCATCCAGAAAGAAAAGTAATTGCGGTTTGTGGGGATGGTGGCTTTATGATGAACTCCCAGGAGTTGGAAACAGCCGTACGATTAAAGCTGGATCTTGTGGTGATCATATTAAATGATAGTGCTTACGGAATGATCAAGTGGAAGCAGGAGGGAATGGGGTTTGATAATTTCGGGCTGGATTTCAAGAACCCTGATTTTGTAAAGTATGCAGAAAGTTACGGTGCAATAGGGTATAGGATTGATAGCTGCAATGGATTCACCGAAACGCTTAAAAAATGTCTTGAAACCCCAGGGGTACATTTAATGGACGTTCCCGTAGATTATTCATTAAACCATCAGATTTTAATTAAAGGATTAGCCGAGCAAAGCAAAAAATAACAACCCATGAGCGAAAAATTAGAAGTAGTCAATCCCTATGACCTCAGTACCATTGCAAACCTTGACATGGTAGGTAAAAAGGAGGTGGAAGCAGCATTGAAAAAAGCTAGTGGTTTATTTGAGAATAGGTCAAAATGGATTCCAAAGTATGAACGTGTTGAGATCCTGGAAAGGACAATCAAGATAATGGAATCACAGAAAGAGGAGCTTACAAAAATTGCTGCGGAAGAAGGTGGTAAGCCCTGGGTGGATAGCATGGTTGAAGTGGAGCGGGCCATTTATGGTGTGAAGCTGGCCATAGAAGACCTGGGTTACTTTGGAGGGGAGGAAATTCCAATGGGACAGACCAGATCAAGTGCCAACAGAATGGCATTTACCAGAAAAGAACCGATTGGGGTGGTTTCTTCAATTAGTGCATTTAATCATCCGCTTAACCTGATTGTGCATCAAACTGTACCAGCTATTGCCGTTGGAGCCCCGGTATTGGTAAAGCCAGCATTGACTACCCCCAGGTCTTGTATACGATTTGTTGAAATTTTAAAAGAAGCCGGATTGCCTGAAGGTTGGTGTGAGTATCTAATTTGTGGTAATGAAGCGGCTGAGCAATTGGTGACAGATAATAGGGTCAATTTTTTCTCATTCATAGGATCGGCAAAAGTAGGTTGGTACCTGCGCTCCAAATTATCTCCGGGAACCAGGTGTGCATTGGAACATGGCGGAGCTGCACCATTGATTGTTGAACCAGATGCCAACATCGAGGAGATGCTTCCAGGACTTATCAAAGGAGCGTTTTATCATTCCGGTCAGGTTTGTGTCTCCGTACAACGTGTTTTTGTGCACAATAGCATTCTGAAAACTGCAACAGATAAAATTGTAGATGCCGCAAAAAAATTGAAAGTTGGAAGTGCACTTGAAAAAGAGACAGATTGTGGGCCGCTAATCCTGCCGAGGGAAGTAGATCGGGTGGCAGAATGGGTGGATGAAGCCAAAGAAAAAGGAGCTGAGATATTATTGGGAGGAACTAAACTTGGTGAGACGACCTATGCCCCAACCGTCATTCTGAATCCACCTGCTGATTGTAAGGTTAGTGCCCAGGAGATATTCGGGCCTGTTGTTTGTCTTTATGGTTACGATGATGTGTCGGAAGCTATTGATCAGTCAAACGGTTTGGAGTATGCATTTCAGGCTTCAGTTTATACTTCTAATCTGGACAGTGCCATTAATATTTCACATCAGATCAATGCTGCAGCAGTGATGATCAATGACCATACAGCGTTTAGGGTGGACTGGATGCCTTTTGGAGGAAGGGATTCCTCGGGACTTGGTGTAGGTGGGATCAGGTATTCTATGGAGGATATGTCAAGAGAAAAGTTGTTGGTGTTCAAGAGTAAACATTTGTAAGAATGAGGTACAGGTTTTATCAGATTGCGATAGTTTCCATTACTGCTGAAGTGTTATTTTACTTATACTGGCCACCAGGGCTATGGACTTTGTTAATAGTAGGTCCGATCCTGATCATTGGCATCAGAGATACTTTTGCACCGCGAAACACCATAAGAAGAAATTTTCCCATTCTGGGAAACCTGCGTTATTTACTGGAGAGCATTCGTCCTGAAATACAACAGTATTTTGTGGAAACAGATACGGAAGGCAGACCACTCAATAGAATATTTCGATCCCTGATCTATCAG
Organism: Cyclobacteriaceae bacterium; assembly: GCA_965243755.1. GTDB lineage: Bacteria > Bacteroidota > Bacteroidia > Cytophagales > Cyclobacteriaceae > JANSWY01. Next base: position 509,057 of record CBDEVW010000003.1, on the reverse strand, counting down.
AGGGCAAAAAAGGTAAATGATACAACGCCTTTTGGCACGCAGGTAGATGTTTACCGTAGCGGTTATGAATGGATGGCGCATTCATTGTATCCAATTAACGATGGGATGGACCATGACCCAAGGGTGATTATTGGTGGAGCGGACTGCAAGAAACCCTATCACGCCAGTGTGCTCAATATCTCTGCGATGAGTTATGGCTCCCTGAGTAAGAATGCCATCCTTGCCCTCAATGGCGGGGCAAAAATTGGAGGCTTTTATCATAATACTGGGGAGGGAGCGATAAGTCCATTCCATTTGGAACCAGGGGGAGATTTAGTTTGGCAAATAGGGACAGGATATTTTGGTTGCAGGGATAAACAAGGGAGATTTGATGTGGAAAAGTTTGCGGAAAAGGCCCAACTGGAACAGGTTAAGATGATCGAGATCAAATTGTCTCAGGGGGCTAAGCCGGGGCATGGAGGGATTTTACCTGCCATTAAAAACACAAAGGAAATTGCCGCTATCAGAGGAGTAGAGCCACATACCACAGTAGCTTCACCTCCTGGTCACAGTGCCTTTAACAGTGCAGAATCGCTGATGCAATTTATTCAGTTGTTAAGAGAGCGTTCAGGAGGAAAGCCAATTGGTTTTAAGTTATGTGTAGGCCGTAGAGAAGAATTCAAGGATTTTTGCAGGGCCATGATCAAAACAGGGATCAAGCCAGATTTTATTACGGTGGATGGAGGAGAAGGAGGAACAGGAGCTGCTCCGGTTGAGTTCTCCAATTCCTTAGGAATGCCATTAAGAGATGGTCTTTCGTTTGTTCACGATACGCTGGTGGGTTATGATCTGAGGAAAGACATCAAATTGATCGGTTCAGGGAAAATTATTTCTGGGTTTCATATGATACGAACCATGGCGCTAGGTGCAGACATTTGCAATTCTGCCAGGGCAATGATGTTGGCGTTAGGCTGTATTCAGGCTTTGCAATGCAACAGAAATACTTGTCCTGCAGGAGTTGCCACACAGGATCGCATGCTGATGAGGGGGTTGAACGTGAAAGATAAAACCAAAAGAGTCGCAAACTTCCATAAGGAGACAGTCACCAGTTTTGTGGAATTACTGGCTGCAGCCGGGATCAGGGACCATACACAAATAGAGCGCAAATACATCAACAGGCGAATCAGTATGACCAATTGCATGACCTACGAGAAGCTATATCCACCAATGGAAGAAGGAGCTTTGCTTGATGAATCCGGTTCAATAACTCTGGATTGATGGAATGATTTGAGGTTTATCATTGAAAATATTGCATTTTTTCGGTGTGTAGTTTGAAATTATTGTTAAGAATGCAGGGATTTAAACTAATTCCGAAGTACTACATTTGTCCTCATCCCAATTAATGTTACCTTTGTGTTTTGTTTTTTAGAAGGGAAAATTAAAAGTCTTTAGATGGATCTATTTGAAAAATTATTACAAGACAAAGGACCATTAGGTCGACACTCTTATCTTGATGATAACCTGGACAAAAATTTCTACATGTTCCCTAAGTTGGAAGGAGAGATTAAGCCAAGAATGAAATTTAAGGGTAAGGAAGTACTTACCTGGAGTCTGAATAATTACCTGGGATTAGCTAATCACCCGGAAATTAGGAAGGTAGATGAGGAAGCTTCGAGAGAATGGGGTCTTGCTTATCCAATGGGAGCCAGAATGATGACTGGTAACACTGAATACCATGAGCAGCTGGAAAAGGAACTGTCTGACTTTGTTCAGAAGGAAGATACCATGCTTTTAAACTATGGTTATCAGGGTGTGATGTCTGTGATCGATGCATTGGTAGACAGAAAAGATGTAATTGTGTATGATGCAGAATCTCATGCATGCATCATCGATGGACTTAGAATGCATATGGGGAAAAGGTTTGTATTCCCACACAATGACATAGAAAACCTTCAAAAACAATTAGTAAGAGCCAGCAAATTGGCTAATGAAAATGGTGGAGGAGTTTTAGTGATCACCGAAGGAGTTTTCGGAATGTCTGGAAACATGGGTGATCTGAAAAGCATTATTGAATTAAAAGAGAAATTCAATTTTAGACTTCTTGTAGATGATGCTCACGGATTTGGTACAATGGGTCCAACCGGAGCTGGTACTGGCGAGGAGCAGGGAGTTCAGGATGGAATTGACCTTTACTTCTCAACTTTTGCTAAATCAATGGCAAGTATTGGTGCATTTATTTCTGGTGATCACGATATCATTGATTACCTAAGATATAATGTAAGGTCTCAGATTTTTGCCAAGTCGCTTCCAATGCCAATTGTTATCGGAAACCTTAAAAGATTGGAGTTGCTTCGATCTAAGCCGGAATTGAAAGAAAACCTTTGGAAAATAGTGAACGCTATCCAGAAAGGATTAACAGACAATGGATTCAACATTGGTACAACCAAATCTCCAGTTACTCCTGTATTCCTGAAAGGCTCTTTGATCAGTGCTACTAATCTGGTGAAGGACCTTAGAAACAACATGAATATTTTCTGTTCAATGATTGTATACCCAGTTGTTCCTAAAGGAGTGATTATGCTTAGGATCATTCCTACCGCTGTACATTCACTAGAGGATGTGGAGGAGACAATCAAAGCCTTTAAATCGATCAAAGACAAGCTTGATTCTGGATTTTACGAGGAAGAGGCTGTGGAAGGAGCAATAGCAAAGTAAGAAAAAACGTTTTTTTTTGTAAAAAACGCTCCTAACTATAAAATTTTAAACATTTTAACTATATTGCTCAGCGAATAATTATCAGTAACCTTTAAAGAATATTAATATGAAAAGATTCGAACAAATAAGAGACTTAATTGCATCCCTGGAAGATGATTTCAGCAAATTTTATGATAAAGGAAATCAAGCTGCTGGAACAAGAGTAAGAAAAGGCATGCAAGAGTTGAAAAATCTTTCTCAAGAGATTCGAGTAGAAGTACAAGACATAAAGAACAAAGGTTAATTATTTGTTTTTGATATAAGACACTAAACCCCGTTGGAAGCAATTCTGACGGGGTTTTTTGTGTTTACTCAATAATGAAGGACAAATGGAAATTTCCATAAAGCAGATCGCTGATTACATTAAAGCAGCGCCACCACAAAAGGAGGACACACTCATTACCGGAGTGGCAGAACTTCAAAACGCACAACCCGGCGATATATCATTTCTCGCAAACCCGAAGTATGAAGCAGAGATCTACTCCACCAAAGCATCAGCAGTAATCGTATCTGAAAAATTCCAGCCTAAAAAGCCCATTAACACCACGCTATTAAAAGTTGACGATCCATATTTGGCTTTTACACAATTACTGCACCTGGTGCAATCACAGCTTTTTTCCGTACCACAGGGAATTGCTCCTACTGCTGTTATTGCCGATAATGTGAAGATTGGTAAAAACGTCTCTGTTGGCCATCTTACAGTGATTGGTAGCGATACATCAATTGGTTCTAATACTCAGTTACAGGGCCAGGTCTATATCGGTGAGGGCGTAAGCATTGGCACACATTGTATCATACACCCAGGAGCTCGTATATTAAATGGTTGCATTATTGGAAATCATTGTGAAATCCACGCTGGAGCGGTAATTGGTGGAGACGGCTTTGGATATGCCCCTCAAAAAGACGGCTCTTTCATAAAAATCCCACAGATCGGCAATGTAATTATTGAAGATTATGTTAGCATAGGTTGCAATGCCTGTGTTGACAGAGCTACAGTAAGTTCAACAATCATAAGAAAGGGAGTGAAAATAGATAATCTGGTACAAGTCGCTCACAATTGTGAAATTGGCGAAAATACAGTGATTGCCGGGCAGGCAGGAATCGCCGGATCAACCAAAATTGGAAAGAATTGCATGTTGGCCGGTCAGGTAGGAATTGGAGGACACGTGGTGATTGCAGATGGTACTAAAATTGGACCACAAGCAGGGGTGATGTCGGATGTAAAAGAACAGGGTAAAGAATTGATGGGTACACCAGTCATCGATGTGAAGGAATACATGCGTGTTTACGCAGCTAACAGAAAAGTACCAGAATTAATCAAAAGAGTACAAAAACTTGAAAATAAAGCCTAAAAAGACACTCAAATAGTCTAATTGATTCAATGTTATTGGTTGCTTATTGACGGACTTAGAAGTAAATTTGTTAATCGAGTAAATCAGCTTGGACAATGACAACAGAACGGGATAAGACCATCCTTTACGTGGATGACGAGGAGCACAATCTCTTTGTGTTCAAAGCAAACTTCAGGAATAAGTACAAGGTCATTACTGTGCTTTCAGGTCAGGAGGGCCTGGAGCAACTGGAAAAATCAGATAAAAAGATTGATGCAGTAATCAGTGACATGAATATGCCTGATATGAATGGAGTTGAATTCATCACCAAGGCCAAAGAAAAACATGACATACCCTATTATATCCTCACGGGTTTTGACAACAACAGAGAGATACAAAGAGCCATTGAGGCCAAAGTAGTTGCAGCCAGATTCAATAAACCTATCAATGTTCCTGAGATATCAGAGGCGCTTGAGAAAGGACGGTAGCATTATCTCATCCATTGCATTTCTATTTTCTTACTGATTGGTTAAATTCCAATAACCAATTAGTACTATGATCAAACCTGCCTTCATTTTTCTGATAGTCACTTTTTCATTTTTTCTGGTTGCAGGACAAAACAATTATCAGCAAACCCTGTTGGAGGCTCAGGAATACTTTGATTCAAATCCCACCAAAAGTGATCATTTGCTCAATGAAATTCTGGACGCAGATTCCACACAGGTAGATTTAAGCACCAGAATCACAACATTACGTCTCTTGGGTGTTCGTGGAACCTTTGCAAATCAATTTGATCAGGCGACCTCATATTTTAACAGGGCATTGAACCTGACAGTTTACATAGCTGATGATAATACAAAGGAACTGGAGCAAGCCAAAATATTTCTGAACCAGGGAAAGAATCTCTTGTGGCAATCTCAATATGATACAGCATTGTCGATGCTACTAAAGGCCAGGGAAACTTTTGAAATCCACAAAGTCTATAAGGAACAAGCCAAGGCCATCAACGATTTGGCCATCATTTATATTCAGTATAGTAATGAAAATGAAAAGGGTTTGGCCGCATTTAAAGAGGCTTTGGCATTATATCAGCTGGCAGATGAACTTGGGGCCATGGCAAAAACGATGCAAAACCTGGGGCAGATCTACAACATGATGGGGAGTAATGACAGTGCCTTGTATTACGTAAAACAGTCTAATCAACTGGTAGAAGAGTTGAAAGATTACAGAAGTCTGGCTGTAGGTAAAAATATGCTGGGAGCCATTTTCAATGATTTAGAAGCCTTTGATTCCTCTGAATTCTATTTTCGGCAGGCCATTGACCTGGACATCCTTAATCAGGATTCCATTGGATTGCTTTATGACTATTTTCAATTGTCGGAAACCCTGAACGCAGTGGGGAAATACCAGGAAGCATCCAAATATGCGGCGCTGGCTTATGAACATTCAAGGTCCATGCACCTCAAGATTGGAGCAGCCAGTTCTCTTGTAGAAGTGTATTCAAATCTCAATAACTATAAGTCAGCACTTCATTATCACAAAGCATTTAAAGCACTGTCAGATAGCCTTAGACGTGAGGACCAACGAAAGACTGTCTCCGAACTGCAAACTAAATATGAGACCATAAAAAAAGAAAAAGAGATCACTGAAACCAGGGCTGCATTGGAACGGGAGCAGGGGTTTAAACAATTTTTACTCGTACTGATAGGTGTAATTGCATTGTTTAGTGCTATCGCCATATTATTGCTCATTCAGCGCTTCAGAATTAAAAGAGCCCTATTGTCTCAGGAAATCGATACGCTTAGGGCACAGATCAATTCAGTTTTCGGCGGGGGAGTGGAGGTACTTAACCTGACATTGGAGGCCATTAATAAGGGGCTGATCAAGCCTTTATCTGAACGTGAGTTTGAAATACTGAAACATGCCCTTTCGGAAAAGAACAATCGTGAGATAGCAGAAACAGTGTTCCTTTCGGTAAGTACTGTCAAGTTTCATCTTCGTAATATCTACGAAAAACTTGGTGTTACCAACCGAAAAGAAGCTCTCGAAATGCTTATATCTAAATCTTAACCTCCATCACCTCATAGGATTCACCCTTTCGCTACAATTTCTAAAATCCCTCTTCTGTGGCAATAAAAGCACATTTTATAAAAACTATCCACCCGGATAGGTGTACAACTACCCCTTGTAGGTGGTAAAACTCATGGTGTTAAAATCGATCTTGGTATCAGGAAAAATTTGAAACGCTATGAAATTATTTTATTCTAAAGAAGACCATTGTTGTCTTGAGCGAAAGCTATGGTTATTTGAGATTTTAGTTGTGATGATTTGCCTGGTCATCTCATCATTTGCTCAATCCCAAAACCTTGAGTTTGCTAAAAACATTATTGATGTTCCTGGGGTGATTGTTCAGGAGCATGTCACCACCGATGCTTCGGGTAACATATTTGTCGCAGGCAGATTTTACGGTGATGAAAGTATTGATTTTGATCCTACCAGCAATACTGAAACACCACCCGATCCTGGTACCTGGGCAGATAATGACAGCTATTTTGATTTGTATGTAGCGAAATACAATGCTTCAGGTGATTTTCAGTGGGTTATTGCATGTTATACAACAGGCGCCACCGCTCACGGCCAGGACCCAAGCCTCAGCCTGGCAGGAATTATTACAGATGCATCTGGGAACCTGTATATCGCCGGAGACATGACTGGTGGAGCAGCGTACTGGGCTTTTACCAATGGTGCAACTACGCAGGTCACAGGCCAGTCCACTGGTGTTCCTGCATCAGACTGGACACAGCCATTTGTGGTGCGTGTCAATTCGGCTGGAGAAAGAACCTGGGTAACGAACCCCAACGCTGCAGGTACTGAGTTGGAATTGCGCGATATTGAGCTTTACGGAACCGATGTTTATGTAGTTGGTCGGTATAATGGTGAGATTCTTGGATTACCTGATGACGGATTCCCCAGCGATATGGTAGTGGAGTCCTGCATTGTATCATTTGACCAGTCGGACGGGTCCTTTGTGGATTCGGAAAGACTATTACATACCTCCGTCGCTACCAGTTATGCCAACGAAATAAACGCGTTGGAAATAGATGGATCCGGAAACCTGTATGTTGTGGGTACCTTTAAAAACAGTACTGATTTTAACCCAGGAGCTGGTTCCAATATCGTCTCAGGGAATTCTGATGGTAGTTCGTTTCTGGCAAAATACAATTCCAGTTTCGCTTATCAATGGGTTAGAAACGAGGACAATGTGGCATATGATGTGAAACGAGCCCCAAATGGATATTTTTGGGTGGTACGGTCAGATGATACACATACAAGGGTGTTGGAGAGCTGGAACCTGGGGGGCAATAAAAGTGCCACTGTCGTTAACCTTACCTATGCGACCAATCAAATTCATTTTGATAGTAATGGGGACATCTATACCTGGGATTTTGTAAAGATAGATGGTTCCAATGGTACCACGGTTTATGACCATGACCTTGGGAAGGTCGCCTATGTTGACGACAATGATAAAGTATATGTTACGGCTAATTATGAGAACCTTGGTGTTGATTTTGATGTAAATGCAGGGGTACTGCAAATTGGTTCCGGAGATTTTAGTGATGATGTACAGCTCGCGGTGTACAACAATGAAACGGATGTTACCCCACCTACACTGGTTGCTGTCTCTCCGGTAAGCGGGAGTACTGAAGTAGATGTTGCCACCAACCTGGTGCTAACCTTCAATGAACCTGTCAGGCCAATGTCTAACACTGCTGCTATTGCCAATGCGCTTAGAATTCGTGACAAAACCAGTCACAGTCAACTTGATTTTGTCCTTTGCTATAGTGATGAAATTACGTATTCCGGTAATACCATCACCATAGATTTGGCCGATGACTTACCAGATGATACGGAAATGTACATCAGATTGGACGAGGGATTTGTTATTGACTATGCCAGCAATGAGCAGGCTGCCATCACTTCAAATACGTTTTGGGAAATAAACACCGGAGCAGCTCCAGATGTTGATCCTCCGGTGATTACTGCAGTGTCTCCTTTGGATGAAGCTACCGATGTAAGTGTTTTCACAGATTTGGTTGTAACGTTTGATGAAGACATACAGGCTGGTACAGGGAATATAGTGGTAAGGAGAATGGACAACAATGCTGCTGTGAAGTCTGTCGATGTAAACAGTGCAGAAGTGACCATCACGGGAAATCAGATGACCGTCGACTTGCCAGACAAACTGTTGTTGGAAACTAATTTGTATGTGCAGATCATCGCCGGAGTTGTGGAGGACCTGGCTGGCAACCCAGTAGGTGCACAATCAGGTGAGTTTTGGGACTTTACCACGGAAGCATCAAGTCCACCTCAAATATCTGCCTTGAGCCCCGCTGATGATGCAGGGAATGTGTCAATTTCAGGGCAAACTTTCACGATCACCTGGGATGAGCCTGTGTTTAAAATCTCTGGGTATATAAGGATCAATGAAATGAATGGTACTGCTGTGGAGATTTTTCAGAATGATGACATTACCGTTTCGGGAAATCAAACCTCATTTACTTCTACTATAGACCTGGATTACAATACCGATTATTATATCACCATTAATTACAATTCATTTCAGGATGCTGAAGGGAGTCCTAATAACACGGTCAATAGCACTACCGCCTGGAATTTTACTACAGAACCTGAAGAAACGGTACCTCCGGCCGTTACAGCACTTTCTCCTGCAGATGATGCTACTGCTGTTCCTATCAATACAGATACATACACCATAACCTTTAGTGAGGATGTTCAGGTGAATGTCGGTACCAGCCAGATTTGGTTATACAGGGCTAGTGATGACGCAGCAGTTACTCAGGTACTGGCAGGTAATTCTACTCAGGTTGACATTACCAACAATGTAGTGACCATTGAATATAGTTCATTAACCCTGGCGTCAGACACTGAATACTATATAGTTGTTTTAGGAGATGCCTTTGAAGACCTCAACGGCAATGCTTTTGCAGGAATTGCGAAACCTGACTGGTCTTTTTCAACCTCAAGCGGTGATGTGACTCCACCAACGATTAGTGCTTTGAACCCTACAGACAATGCGACCAATGTTGCGGTGGATCAAAATCTGGTGATGACTTTCAACGAAAACGTTATCAAGAATACTGGTTCAATAAGTGTTCACCGGGCTTCTGATGATTTACTCCTCACAGCCATTTCAGTTGGACATTCAGATGTAGTGGTTTCCGGTAGCAGTGTATCAATTAATTTACCAATCGACCTTCCTAATTCCACAGAACTCTATGTAAACATGCCCTCTGGTACATTTCAGGATGTAGCAGGTAACGATTTTGGAGGGATATCTGATCAAAGCTGGAGTTTTACTACCGAGGCAGGAGATGTTACCGCGCCAACTATCTCGTCTTTAAGTCCTGCTCATAATGCCACAGGAGTGTCCGTCACCAATTGGGTGTATGTAGTGACCTTTGATGAGAATATCCAGTTTGGAAGTGGACTGATTCGGTTGAAGCGTTCATCAGACGATGCAACAATTACCACGGCACTGGTAAATACAGTAAGAACCACTATTTCAGGGGCTGAACTAACAATAGATTTCAATGCGGATGGGGGGTTAGGTAGCTATGAAATGGCCTACGAAAGCGATTTTTATATCGAAATACCATCTTCTGCTATTGAAGACCTGGCAGGAAATGCATTTGCAGGTACCAATTCCAGCAACTGGCTTTTCACTACTGAGGCAGAACCATTTGCCCTGGTTTCCCTGAGTCCGGCGGACAATAGTACAGAAGTATCCGTTGATGCAGACCTGTCACTTACCTTTAATCAGGATGCAGGCATAGGAGCAGGAAATATCCAAATATTCCGGGCTTCAGATGATGTTTTAGTAGCGAGTTTGAGTAACTACAATGGTACTTACATGACCATTTCCGGCCCCACCATCACCTTTGACTTTCCATCCGATCTCCCTATGGGAGAAGACCTGTATATTAATGTTTCTGATGGTTACCTGAGAAGTGATGCTAATCCATCGGATACCTGGACGGGGTTTGCTGACGAAACATCATGGAATTTTACTACAGCAGATCCCAGGCCACAAATCACAGGTTTTACTCCAACAACCACATCCGGAGCAGGAAGTATTGTATATGAAATTACTTTTGACCGGGATATTGCATTGACTAGTCTCACCAACAAATTTTTAAGAGTATTTACCACAGCCGACCAGCAAGTGGTATCAATCAACAGATATGGTGATATCACGGTAGATGGAAACACCGCAACAATCAGATGGCCCTATCCAATCACACCGAATGAAAACTATTATGTACTGTTAACTGAAGGAATGTTTGTTGATGCCTCTGATGCCAGCAATGGTTGCGTAGGAATTGATGATAATTCTACCTGGACTTTCTCAACTTCCGCAAATGACGGAGTTGGGCCCAATTTAGTTAGTTTATCACCAGCAAATGGAGAGGAAAAGGTTCAGAGAAGTGGACTAAATGTGGCTTTTAGTATGACCTTTGATGAGCCTGTATACCTTGGAGGGACCAATGGTGAGGTTAGACTTTATCGGGAAAATGCTGGAGGAGATGTCCTTTTTTACAATATTGGCAGCCTTGCTACTGTTAGTGAAGATCACCTCACAGTGACCTTCGATATTCCTGATGGCTATACCATGCTCGAGGATACTGAGTATTATATATTGTTAGACGCAACTGATATTTATGGGTACCCAGTTGTATATGATGCTGATGGCAATGGAATAGCTGGGATCAGCGATGAGAATACCTGGCGCTTCAGAACTTATGGGCAGCCACAGATACTGTCCATGAATCCGGCCGACGAGGCAGTAGATGTTGCCGTGGATCAGGTATTTACATTCACGACAAACAATGATCTTACGTTGAGTGGAGGTGGAACCATCAGGATCAGGAATTATGCTACTGGTGGTATTGCGAGGACCATCGTACTGCCGTCAGACGATGTTACGGTAAATGGCAATGAAGCTACTTTCCATTTTAATGCATTCGGAGATTTGAGTCCAAACTGGCATTACTACATAGATATTGCAAGTGCTGTATTCATTGACGAGTTTGGTCAGACTTTCTCAGTATCTGGCAGTGAAACATGGGATTTTGTAACAGGAGACGCGCCACCGATTGAATGGGATGGAAGTAGCTGGAGCAATGGATCAGGGCCGACTTCCGCCGATCATGTATTGATAACAGGACATTATAATGGAGGCTTTGAATGTACAAACCTGACTGTGAATGCCGGGGTTGAGCTGCAGGTAGATGGCAATGGTACGCTGGAAGTTAATGGTGACATCTCAAATTCAGGAGGGATTACCATTCTGTCTGGAAGCTCATTGATTACTTACGACGGAAACAGCATTTCAGGTAATGATATTGAAATCAGAAGAAATACTCGATACAGTGATGGCAAATATAGCTTTGTAGGTACGCCTGTTGAATCAAACGGTAGTATTGTTGGGGCTGACCTTGGGAATGTTGTTTATAGTTATGACGAATCAGTTCCATTTGGAGCCGATGGGATCAACAGGTGGTTAGATGCATCTGCTGAGCAGTTGGTTCCCGGAAAGGGTTATGCCCAGGCTTTTCAGGATGAGTTGGTGTTTACGGGTATTCCAAATTCTGGAACAATAACCTATTCGGGATCATATACTCAGGATACAGATGATGCTAACGAAGGCTGGAATCTTGTTTCGAACCCATTTGCTGCTGCGATAGATGTGGATCAGTTCCTGACTGAAAATACCAATATTCTGGGAGCAATTTATTTGTGGGATGACAATAATTCGCAAACTTCCAGAGGTGACAATGCTGACTATGTAGTAGCCAATGCGATTGGAGTGACCAGTAATAGCCAGGCTGGTAATGGAGGCAGGTACAACAACCACATACTGTCTTCTCAGGGATTCTTTGTTCAGTTTCTAAGTGATGCCGATACAGATTTGGATTTTACAGAATCTATGAGGGTTACGGGAAACAATGCAGATGCAAATTTCTTCAGGGAAGAGAAAATCAATATTCCACAAATCAAGCTAAGTGTGAAGGGAGAGGACGGATTTTACAGGGAAACATTGATAGGCCGGGTAAAAGGAATTACAGACGATCAATTCAATAGAATTTACGATGCACCATTGTTTGATCAGCATGCTTCGGGAGCTTTGTTTTCAGTTAAACTGGGCAATTCAATGGCCATACAGGGGATCTCCCAAAATGTAAAAACTGTGGACATTGGGCTTCATTTACCTCAATCCGGGACCTTTACGATTGCGGCTTCAATTGCAGGAATTGAGAATCCCATTTATTTACTGGATCAGCAAACAGACCAGCTGATACAGTTAGGAACCGAAGAATACCAATTTACCACTTCGTCTGGAAGTCATAAGGACAGGTTTCAATTGATTTTGGATCGGGCTGTGGTCAACGACGTTCCATTAGTTGGTCCATCCAAAGTATATACAGCACACAAGGATTTGATTATTCAATTACCAGAAACTGACGGCATTGAAATTCAGGTGCTGAATGTGTCAGGAAAAGTGATTTATGAATCCTCAGTAAATGCAAATGTAACTATCCCATTTCACCATGTGCCAGATGGTCTGTACATCGTTCGAGAGATTAGGGATGGGTTTCTTTTCACCCATAAGGTAATGTTCAATTAAAAGAGAATCGTCATGAAAAATTATATAAGTCTAATAGTTACTACCGGTTTAATATTTGTTACTACCCTGGCGTTTGCCGGACCTGGTGGACCACCTGCTACACCGATAGATGGAGGGCTCAGTATCCTTTTGGCGGCAGGAGGACTATACGGAATTAAGAAGTTGCGGGACAGTAGGAAATAACTGCCAGCAGCAATACCAGCGTACCGTATGGTACCGGAATAGCGATCAATTTTTTTCCGTATTTGAGTTCGCGAGATGAGGTGATCCAATGCTTAGGATCACCTTTCTTTTTGAAGTAAGAGATCATATTTTTCCCTGAATTTTGTCAAGCATTTGTCCCTGGTTTTTCGTATCTTTTATAGACATTCCAAAGCAGTAAAACCATGAAGAAGATTTTTAATTTACACGATTTGATGATAGAGCAAATGCGCGATATCTACCATGCCCATCAGCAATTACTCCAAACCCTGGAGAGAATACGAGAAGAAGCCACTGACACTACCTTGTATAATTACATAGACGAATACAGACAATACAATCAGGATGGTCTGATGCGTTTGAGACAGGCATTTAGTAGTCTGTATGTACCAGATGAAGGCGAGGTTTGTATGACCATTCACACTTTGCTGAAGGAAATAAAAACGTTGATCATCCGATGTATGGATCCGGAAGTATTGGATGCGGCACTGATAACTGCGTTACAGCACATCATTCATTATAAAATTGCTGGCTATGGAGCGATATGTACCTACGCAAAAACACTCAACCTAAATGACCTTGCGAGCGCAATGCACAAGAACCTGGAAGACGAAAAACAAGAGGATAGAAAATTGAAAATGTTGGCAGAAGAAAAAGTAAACATCAGAGCAACTGCTCCTGAAATGTTATAACGTTATTACAACAAGGCGTTTCCTATATGTTAGTGCTGAGGGCAGTTGTTAGTTCTCCGGGCAGGTTCAAAGTTTACTGAGGTTGATAACTCTCATTTAGCTGGTTGACAAGGGTCATTCGATGACATCTGAAGGCTTTGTATTTTTCATACATAATTAGAAATGTTATGAAAAAGATATTAGTACCAACGGATTTCTCACATTGCGCTGATGAAGCGACCAGAGCAGCAATGGAATTGGCACAAGTAACAAACGGGGAGGTTGACTATATACACATCATGGATATACCCCATGATTGGATTATGCTGCAGGAAAGAGATCAGGATGTTATGTATCCTGATGTGACTAAAAAAGTTAAAGTTGCTCATCAGGAACTTGATGAACGGGTGATGGCCACCGAGAAAATTGGATTGATAGGAAAGAAATATCTAATTTTTAATGAAGACACTAAATATATTTCTAAACTGGCCGCTGATCACCAATACGACTATATTGTAATGGGTTCCAATGGAGTATCCGGGTTCAGAGAAATGATCATTGGCTCCAATACTCAAAAAGTTGTCAAGACGTCAACAGTGCCTGTTTTGGTCATTAAGGATTTCCCTGTCAATTGGGATTGTGGTAGGATTGTTTTTATGTCCGATTTTGATATTAAAGGCCTGGCTGGATTTAAAAAGCTTATTTCAGTTGCTCAATCAACAAAGTTGAAAGTTCATTTGTTGCTTGTCAATACACCTAATACTTTCATGACAACAGAGGATTCACTCAGTAGGATGAGCATTTTTAAGGATTATGGGAAAGGTATGGTAGAGGGTTGTACGATTTATAATGCAACAAATTATCAGGAGGGGCTCACAAAATTTCTTGATCAGAATTCAGATATTCTTGGAATGGTTACTCATCGTAGTAATAATAGGTTGGCTCAACACATTGTGAATCATCTCTCAGTACCAATGTTGAATGTACATATTAGCTAAACATACCTAATTAGCTTTTTTTAATACCTGACTTGATGAGGGTAGTGGAAGCCGGATTGTGAAGGTGGTCCCTTCATTTTCGGTTGATGCTACGTCAATTTTACCGCCGTGCTTTTTAATGATGGAATAGCTGATGTATAAGCCCAGTCCCGTACCATGTCCTGGTGGCTTGGTCGTGAAGAAGGGATCGAAGATTTTTTGCATGATTTCATGGGACATGCCAATTCCGTTATCCCTGATGCTGAGCAAGTAGGAATCAGATCCTTTTTCGCCAGTCACTTCCACAATGGCTTTTTTCTCAGCAGGGATTGCATCCAACCCGTTATGGATCATATTGATCAGCACCTGGTTAATCTCTACCTGATTGCCATAAATCTGAATTTGATCCTTTAACTCCACCTTTATTTCAGCATTAGGATTGGTTTTACTGATTAAAAGCGTGGTGGCACTGATGATTTCATTGACACTAAACAGCTGGTTATCACTTTTTGGACCTCTTGGAGAAATGTCCAGCAGGTTCTTTACAATTGTAGCAGCCTTCTTCGCACCATCAGCAATGCTGTCGAGCAAATTGTTTATTTCCTCAATAAGTTCTTTTGATTCTTCTTTTTTGTCTTCACGTACATTTTCCAAAACATCCTGCAGGTCCCTTTTGATGGGATCGGACAATCCAACGATGTAATTCAATGGATTATTTAATTCATGGGCAAGTCCGGCGGTTATTGTCCCCACAGATGCCATTTTCTCTGATTCTACCAGCTGTTCCTGAGTTTGCTCCAGGTGTCTTAATGTCTCTTTCAAAGAATCTCTTTGTGCCTCGATCTCCTCTTTTTGTTCCAATACCTGTTCGTTCTTCTCACCAAGCTGCTCATTAATTTCCTGAAGCTCTCTTGTGCGGTCACTTACTGTTTGTTTCAGTAACACCTGGTTTCGCTTGTAGGTCCTTACTCTTAGTTTATAAAAGAGCGTTACTCCAAAAACAATAGTTAACACCATCATGACCCTAAACCAGTTGGTCAACCAGATTGGAGGGATGATCTTAATGACCAGTGATTTCCCCTGATCATTCCAAATGCCGTCACCATTTGAAGCTTTTACTTTAAACACATAAGTGCCAGGGGCCAAATTGGTGTAAGTGGCAGTTCGCAGTTTCCCAACATTATTCCATTCCGTTTCGAAACCCTCCATCATGTAGGCATATTGGTTTTTGTAGGGCTCTGAATAATCAACTGCTACGTAATCCAAAGTGATCACATTTTCGAAGTAATCAAGTACCAGTGTATCCAATTCACTGATGCTTCGCTCTAATATAGGGTTGTTCTCAGGAGAAATGATTTTATTAAACAACTTGAGATCTGTAATTACAATGCGAGGTTTGTTGGGATCAACTTTCACAGCCCTGGGATCAACTTTGTTGTATCCATTCATGCCGCCAAAGTATAATGTACCATCCTTGCAGCGATAGCATGAGCCTTCCCGAAAGGTATAGCTTTGTAGGTTATTGGTTTGATCAAACACCCTGAACCTCATATTGACCTGATTTAACACGGACAAACCATGTGCACTACTTATCCAAAGGTTATTTGCATCATCCACTACCAGGCACACAGGCATGTTAGAAGGCAAACCATCTTCAACCGTGAGTGTATAAAAAGACTGTGATTCCGGAATGTAGTAGCTAATGCCTCCCTGACCTGCTATCCATAATTTGTTGGTTTTATCGATTGTTGCATGAAACAAAACATCCCCTGGTAATCCATTTCTATCACCGGGTTCATATTGATGTCGGCGAATAAATTTTTGATTTGCCGGATCAAAAACCTGAATGCCTGTATTGGTAATTAACCAAAGGTTGTTTCCCACTTCAATGATCTGTTCTATCGTATGGTAATCATTGATGTCAGCGACTTTGTATGCATATCTGACGAAATGATCTTTCTCCGGGTCATACCTGTACAGCCTGTTCCAGGAGCCTATCCAGATAGTGCCATTTTTATCTTTCAATAGCGCATGGTTGGTGTTAGCAGGAATTATGGCCTGATCACCTTTTTGATGCTTGTAGAATTTTGATTGCCTGGTTTGAATGTCGTATTTAACAATGCCATTATAATAAGTTCCTAACCAAAGTGTGCTCTCATCTTCAAACAATAGCCTTCTGATGTTTAGATTGGTCAATACATACTGATAGGTCCCGGTGGATTCATCATAAATGTTTAATCCTCCCCGGCCTGTGGCGATATAAAGCTTGCCATCTGGTCCTTCTGCAAATGAATTAATAATGTCGGAGTTGAGCGTATACTCTGGGTTTTTCACGGAATGTTGAAAGACATCAAATATGTTCTGGTAAGGTGAATAATAATTGAGCCCTCCGGACCATGTTCCGATCCAGATATCACCATTAACACATCTGAGCATGCCATGGACAGAATTGTCAGAAAGACTCAGGTGATCGTCACCGATGTGATGTAATCTGTGGATGTATTGTCCATTTTCATAATCCAAAATAAAAACTCCGTCATAACTACCCACCCAGGCAGTCGATTGATCAAGAACAATGATATTTCTGCTGCCAAAAGACAATCCCTTGTACTGGTTATTGAAAATTCTTGCTTCAAAATTTTGTGGGTTCACCTCCCAAAGCTTTGATTGGCTACTGACCAGCAGTTTGCCATCTGGAGTTTCGGCAATGCTTTCTGCAAAATCCAACACCTGTTCATGGAAGGAATAAGATTGTTTGATTACCGTATTTAGTCGGTTGGGATCCACTTTGTACAGTCCGGAAGCCCCCGCAAGAAATACATCTCCTATTGTTGTTTTGATGATTTGATAAAAATGCTTGTCTTCAATTTTGGGTCCATTGGTCAATAGTGCAACAGGGTAGATCTCCATGGAGCCCCGGTCCATTCGGTGAACACCAAAATTGGAGGCGATCCACAGGTTGCCCTGATCATCAAATTGAAGGCTGGTGATGTTCCAACCTCCTTTATACAGCTCTTTGAGGTCGTATCTGTTGAACTGATGGAACTCTTTATTGTAACTGCACAACCCTGCCTCGGTCCCAATCCATAATACACCATTCTTGTCTGCAGTAATGGCATTTACCACATTGTTGGAAAGGCTGTTGTCTTCCCAGGGATTGTTGAAGAACCTGGTAAATTCATGCCCATCAAAAAAATTGAGACCGTTTCTGGTGCCAATCCATATAAAGCCATCTGAATCTTCGAAAATTGAAAGTATGGTGATCTGGGAGAGACCGTGTTCTGAATTATAGTGCTTGAAAGTAAAATCCATCGCATGGGATCCCAATACCATTGCAAAGCACAATACAATGATGAGGTGATATTTCGCCAGCTGAATAGTGTTCGGTCTCTGCACAAGAAAATAATTCCGTGTTTTGTAAAATACAAAATTTAATGTTGTTATGAATAAGAATTACTTCTTTTAATCTGGAAACATCATGTGCTATGGAATTGTTTTTTAATTAGAATCATGGATGGTAATTCTTTCTGTAGTTATTGATTGATGTTGCGGCCTTACAGTTCAGCGTGGAAATTCGACAGGTTGTCATGTTGAAGTTGGATTAGGAGACAGGAACAGGGAGCTTTGATCAACTAACAAAAACACAAAATTATGGGATTGATTTTAATTTGTCTTTCATTGTTACTTAATGTGGGTAACGCCACTGAACTTAACGTAAAGGTAAAAGAGGTAACAGGTGAAGTTTATGTAGCAGTATATGATACTGAAGAAAACTTCCTGAAGAAGTCATTGAAGACTTACAAAGCAACTGTAAAAGAAGGGGTAGTATTGATTTCACTGGATTTAGAACCGGGAGTATATGCCATCTCTGTATTTCAGGATTTAAATGGTAATCAGGAGCTCGATACCAATTTTGTAGGTATTCCCTCTGAGCCATATGGTTTTTCCAATGACGCCATGGGCATGTTTGGCCCACCATCTTTCAAGGACTCCAAGGTTGAAATTCCATCTGCAAACCCGCTACAAATTAATTTGCACTAGGAGCAGCAGAAGACCGAAATGGGTGAGGCGATGGCAGGCTGAAGCGCGGAGAGCCCTTGTGCGGTTGCCCGTGTGTTGAATGTGCGGTTCATCAAAAGTGATCTTTTCCATGGGGTCACTTTTTTATTGTCAACTAAGCTGACTGAATAAAAAGCGGGATAGCGGCTTAAAATTGCTTAGGATTTGTAATTTTAATGCATGAAAATAACTGACCTACAGGGAACCGTAAAACTGAATAATGGTGTGGAGATGCCATATTTTGGATTAGGGGTGTTTCAGTCAAAAGCTGGGGAAGAAGTAGAAAATGCGGTGAGATACGCTGTTGATGCCGGATATCGATCCATTGACACAGCTGCTATATATAAAAATGAGGAGGGAGTTGGCAAGGCTATTCGCAATTGTGGAGTGGATAGAGAGGAATTGTTTATTACCTCCAAAGTATGGAACAGTGACCAGGGTTACGATAGCACCATTAAAGCATATGAGACCAGTTTGATGAGACTTGGCCTTGATTATCTTGATCTTTATCTTATTCACTGGCCCAAGGACCTGTCTGCGGATACCTGGCGAGCCATGGAGCATTTATACAGGGAAGGAAAGGTGCGTGCAATAGGGGTCAGCAATTTTCTGCAACACCACCTAGAAGACTTGCTGGAAACAGCCGAGGTGACCCCAATGGTGAACCAGATGGAATTTCATCCACGGTTGGTACAACAGGACCTGGTGGATTTTTGCCATGCCAGGGAGATTCGCTATGAAGCGTGGAGCCCATTGATGCAGGGAAAAATTTTTGAGGTAAATGAACTGCAGGATCTGGCAGCTAAATATGGGAAAACAGTGGTACAGGTGGTGCTGAGATGGAATTTGCAGAAAGGAGTAATCACTATCCCAAAAAGTGTAAAAAAGGAAAGAATCATTGACAATGCGAACATTTTTGATTTTAAAATCAAAGATGAGGACATGCAATTAATTGATTCACTGGACCGTCATGAAAGGGTAGGACCGGATCCCGACAACTTTAACTTTTAATCGAAATTTGGAAGCACATATAGACAACCATTCTACCTGGATTGAAGAGACCGATCCCAAAGTGTTGAAACCACTGTTTGACAAAATGCTGGAGGAATCGGGTTTTGGGATTCTTAATTTCATGGAACATTTCTTTGAGCCACAGGGCTGGACTGGACTTTGGCTGCTTGCTGAAAGCCATTTTGCCATTCATACTTTTCCCGAACAAAATAAGACCTACATTGAATTGAGCAGCTGTAACCGTCAGATGTTTGAAGATTTTTTATCTTTATTGGAAATCTATAATTCCAAAGAAACTGTCGATTAACATTAATCACCAACTAACACATGAAGGTCACTAAAAAAAGTATCATGAGGGCCCTTGATAAGGCCGAGAGTGAAGAAGACAAAGTCAGCCGCTATTTTGATCTGTTTATCATGACACTGATAGTGCTCAATGTGATTGCGGTTGTGCTCGAAACCGTGGATTCCATTCATCAGGCCTATCAGTGGCAGTTTGAATATTTTGAATATTTCTCGGTGGCGGTATTTACCATTGAATACCTGATCAGGATATGGGCATGTACGGCGGATCCATACTACGCCAGCCCCATATGGGGGAGGATCAAGTACATCTTCAGCTTGTCTATGCTGATAGACCTGATGGCCATTTTACCTTTTTATTTGCCTCTTTTTGTCGCGATGGACGGCCGGTTTCTCAGAGTGCTCAGGTTATTCAGGTTGTTCAGGATATTTAAACTGGGGAGATACTCAGCGGCATTTCAATCAATTGTGAGGGTGCTTAGGAAGAGAAGGGAGGAATTGGTGATTTCAGTTACGATCGTCGTGATTATGCTGATCATTTCGTCCAGTCTGATGTATTATGTAGAAAATGAGGCACAGCCCGAAGCATTCACCAGTATCCCTGCTACCATGTGGTGGGGAGTCGCTACATTGACGACCGTTGGGTATGGTGATGTTTATCCTATAACGCCACTAGGAAGGTTGTTGGGAGCCTTTATTGCGATTTTGGGTGTTGGTATGTTTGCTCTTCCTGCAGGAATAATTGCATCAGGTTTTGAAAGTGCGCTGGCGGAAAAAGACAAAAACAAGGAGCAGGAGGAAAATTGATCCAGTCATTGAGAAATAATGTTACTGGTTTGGTTCCCGCAGTTTTGCTGGGCCTTTTTATGGGTCATCAGTTAAACTGGGTAAAGCTTTTTTCTGATCAGCTGTGGGTGGAAGCATTGCTTATTCTGGGTGCAACGTCATTTGGTATGTTGATGGGCTGGTGGGTACGAAGGAGATTAAATCTGCTGCTCGTCGGTTTAATTATTTTTCCAATGATGTGGTTTCTTGGCCAGCAAACACTACTCTACCTGGTGGAGATTACTTATTTCAGCTGGGATCTTGTGTTGGTTACCGCACTGTTGGGAGGGTTGATGGCAATTCATTTCAGAGCTGATGGGGCTTTCAGTCTGGTTGAGTTGCCGATGCTTATTGTTGGTTTTCTTGCCGCTTTTTATCTTCCGAATGCCGATTATTTATTCGCAGTTATTTTTCTGATCATCTCGCTAACGGCCAGAAGGTTAAAGCCGTTTATGAAGATAATTCCCATTGGGCTGGTGGTGTTGGCGCTTTTG
This sequence comes from Cyclobacteriaceae bacterium, assembly GCA_965243755.1. Lineage (GTDB taxonomy): Bacteria > Bacteroidota > Bacteroidia > Cytophagales > Cyclobacteriaceae > JANSWY01. The sequence goes on along the minus strand of CBDEVW010000003.1, from coordinate 487,745 downwards.
GGATTAAAATCACCAGATATACTACCAGGGCAAAGCAAGTATGAGGATCATTTGGTGGCACAGGATAAAACAAGGAAATCCAGGTTGGACGTCACCAGATGGCAAAATCAGTATTGGTATTATGTCAACGGTCAAAACCGAATCAATTCCCTTGACCACTGGCTATACCATGAACCATTGGTCCATCCGGTAATGACTGCCAGAAGACCACAAAACGTATTGATTCTTGGAGGAGAAAGTGGCGGTGCGATGCAGGAAGTATTGAAATATAAATATCAGCCTGCCATCACCCTGGTTCCTGAGGATTACGAATTGTTGCTATTGTTTCTTGAAAGCAATAATGACCGTCCGAAAGAAGTAATGCCCATGGATCATGTAGAAATTGAGAATAAGAGCATCTGGAAATTTATGGCTACTGATACCAGTCGGTTTGATGTGATTATTGTCGATCTTCCTGATCCGACCAACCTGGAATATAACCAATATTACACCGTGGAATTTTATAAATTGTGTAGAGAAAAGCTTTCAACCGGTGGATATCTGATTACACAGGCTGGTAGTCCGTATTTTGCAACAAAAGCATATTATGCCATTGGGAAAACGATGAGAAATGCTGGATTCGATGTGGTGCCCCTGCACAACCAGGTTTTGACACTGGGAGAATGGGGCTGGTTTGTAGGGTCAATGGATCAATCGGCTGATGGACTGAAGGAGACCCTGAAAGCATTAGATTTTGGGGATGTAGAAACGACCTGGTTAAATCAGGAAGCGATGAAGATGATGATGGCCTTCGGGAAAGTGACTGTGGATACTTCTGGTATGGAGGTAAATCGTCTTGTCCATCCTGTGATTCATGAGTATTATACCACCGGAAATTGGATATTCAAATGACCAAAACCAAAAAAGCCTGGTTATTCGGTAAACCGATTGATCTAATGGTGCTCTACCTGCCGGTCTGGTTGGTTTGGCTGGTCTGTTTTTTCTTACCCGAATCTACCTTACATGCTGATGTCCCTTTATGGGTATGGGTGGTGGTCGTGGTAGGAATCGATGTGAGTCATGTGTGGACTACTATTTTTCGGACATACCTTGACAAAGAAGAGTTTCGACAGCACCGGAAGTTACTGATCACTTCCCCCATTTTGGTGTTTGTAACCGTTTTTGCAATTGCTTCCTACTCGCAGATGTTGTTTTGGTCAGTTCTGGCCTATTTAGCGCTGTATCATTTTATCAAACAGCAGTATGGTTTTCTTAGGATATATAAGGCAAAGCATGGGAATTTTAAACGGCAAGTATTTAAAGATGAGTGGGTCATTTACCTTTCAATGCTTTACCCGGTTGTTTATTGGCACCTTAGCCCTCAGAGAAATTTCGAGTGGTTTGTGGAGGGTGACTTTTTCCTGTTTAACCAACTAATTCCTCAGGATGTATTCGGCCAGATCACCACAGTTGGCAACATAATGTACTGGTTGATTATGATTGGCTGGATGGTGCAGGAAATCATAAATGACAGGGCGAACATACCATTTGGTAAAATCCTTTGGACAATGACCACTGCGGGCAATTGGTACATCGGTATTGTATATTTCAATTCAGACCTGGCTTTTACACTTACCAATGTAGTGGCCCACGGCCTTCCATACATGGCACTTGTGTTTTTCTACGTGGAAAGAAAGAAGCACATCAAAGGAAAAATATCTGCTCTGCGATGGAAACCGCTTGCGAGGCATGTGGTGGTGATGCTTGCGATTGTAATGGTACTAGCATTTGGAGAGGAGTATTTGTGGGACATGTGGCTTTATAGAGATAATGAGGCGTTTTTTGGGAGCTTTATGCCCCTGACCAGGGAAGCACTCAACAATCCCTGGGTACAGGCTGCTGGTATTGCCCTGCTTACCATACCCCAGGCTACACACTATGTGTTGGATGGTTTTATTTGGAAGGGAAATCATAAAAACCCTTATGTCAAAAAAGTATTAATCAGTGGATAGAAGAGACTTTCTGAAGCTGGCGGCAGCAATGCCAGCATTACCGGTTTTGCTAAATTCATGTTCAACTCCTTCACGAGGTTCTTATGCTGGTGAAATCAAGGTGTTTAGCGATATGGATACTGCACATTTGGTTTTCCAAAGTTTGCAGTTCGATAGCGGGCCAACCCAAAAGACTGAGGTATTAATCGTTGGAGGGGGAATAGCTGGAGTGAGTGCTGCAGCAATGATAGGAGGCAAGGATTTTCTGCTCTGTGAGTTATCCAGCAGGCTGGGAGGTACTTCTGCCTCTGCTGAATACAATGGGATATCTTTGGCACAGGGGGCTCACTATGATCTGGAGTATCCTGACTACTACGGTCGGGAATTGATGGAGTTTTTTGAGCAATCTGGAATAATTTATCATCAGCCCTGGAAACGAAGCTGGGCATTTGTGGATGAACAATATGTGGTGCCAGATGCCATTAAGAACAAGTGTTTTCAGCATGGTGATATCCGCGAGGATGTTTTGCAGGATGGACCAATGAAGGAATCTTTTCTTTATCTGCTCAGTCGGTATGATGATAAAATGCCTATGCCCACCAGGCTAATCGATCAAAAATATCATGGGCTGGATAAACTGACTTTTCTGGATTTTCTGAAAAAGGAAATCAGTTTGGACAAAGACTTTATCAGAGGGCTGGATTACCATATGCTCGATGATTGGGGTGGTACAGCAGACCAGGTGAGTGCTCTGGCTGGCATTCATTATTTTAAGTGTAGGCCGTATTACCGGGAAATTGTGCAATTATTCTCTCCGCCGCAGGGAAATAGTTACTTCGTGGATAAAATGGCTAAACAGGTTCCCAATGATCAGCTTTTAATCAACCATTTGGTAAAATCATTAAAAAAGAAAGGTGAAACCTGGGAGGCTGAAGTCATAGATGTCGTCAATCAGAAAACCTTCAAAGTACTCAGTGATAAAGTGATTTATGCGGGACAAAAGCATGCACTTAAGTTTGTTTGTCCATCATACGCACATCATTTTGCAAAGAATGAATATGCACCCTGGTTGGTAATTAGTTTCATATTGAATAAGCCATTTGATGACTTTGGTTATTGGCAAAACGAAATGATTGTTGATGATCAGTCATTTTTAGGATTCATCAATTCCAATGCGCAACATGCCACCATTCAGGATAAGCAGGTTTTAACAGCCTATTATTGTTTTCCTTCCGGGATGCGTGAGTTTACAGGCAATATCAGTAAGCATAAACATGCCATTGTTGAAAAAACCATGCATTACATCAGTGCATATTTTGGGAAGCCCATAGAAGAAAGGGTCGAATCTGTGCTGATTAATGCGATGGGACATGCTATGGCGATCCCTAAACCTGGTCATTTATTTAATGACATCAACCGAAGTACCGCTGCAGACAACATCGCCTTTGCAGGAGTTGACCATGCCAGGTTACCCATACTGATGGAGGCGGTAGATAGCGGGCTGGAAGCTGTTAAAGCTTTGAAATTAAGTGGATTATGAAAAGATGAAATAATTTTTATGGAATAGCAATTTCTGCTGCATCCTATTAGCAAATACGTAAAAAAGATGCAGACTTTAACCAATACACAAACCACTACCAAGCACATTCTTACCAGAAAAATGCCGAAATGGCTTTCGCTGATTTTGGTTGTCAGATCGCTTTTAAATAAACAGCATTCAAGACACGTTATGTAAATAGATCCTACCTGAGCCTATTTCTTTTGAACTCGATTTGTTTGTGTTATGCGTAAAGAACCACACCTCGCAATGGTCCTTTTGTTACTGGTCGTTTCATTGGCTAAGGCCCAGACCGATATTCCAGATTCGGTTTGGGCCCAGGTAGATTACTGGAATTTGACAGAAACTCTTCCTGATCCCATCAATTTTGAGGAATTCCACATTGTCACAGAACCATCTGAACTCCCTTATTCCCAGCTACTTTCTGAATTAGAGCAAACCAGATTAAAACTGAATAAACAGCTGTCAGAAGACAGTATTTCAATTGACTCTGTAGCAGTATTTTTTGAGGAAACACTGGTAAACTCTTTATTTCCATACTGGTATGGCACAAGGTGGGATTTTAATGGATACACTAACACACCACGAGAGGGTGCCATCGCCTGTGGTTATTTTGTTTCTACCACACTAAAACATATGGGAATCAACTGGAATCGTTATACGCTGGCCCAGCAGGCATCATTGCTGGAAGTCCAAACCGTATCCATGAACGGAACTATATACGCTTTTCCAAACTCGGTAGCAGACAAAGTTGTTTCGTATATCAAATCAAATTTTACTGAAGGCATGTATCTGGTGGGATTATCCAGTCATGTTGGCTTCCTATTATTGAAAGACTCTGAATTGTTTTTTATACACTCTAATTATGGTTTCCCAGCGGAGGTAGTGATAGAGAGAGCAGATCAGTCGGAGGCATTCCTGTTTTCTATGGACTTTTATATCACTCCTATATCTCATAATGAAGCTTTTTTGATGAAGTGGTTGAGTGGTGAGGAAGTTCCGGTTATTACCAATTAGTTGAAAGATCTGAAGATAAAAAAAGCTGATTAAGTTTTAGCTTAATCAGCTTTCAATCAAGAGATTAGTGCATTCGCTAGTCAAAGATCAATTGTTTGTTGGCCGCCACTTCTTTGATGGATTTGATCATGGCATCATCTAACATGCCTTCCTGATCTGCTGGCTGATTTTCAATGATGTATTGTTTCCGTTTAGCACTCAGTTGCAGGATTTCATTTTGAATGGCTTTTCTTTTGGTAGCCTGAACTGCCACATATGCTTTCCTTTCATTGATTGTCATACCTTTCATTTCTTCAGGTAAAAATGTCTCATCTGCTTCTTCAATGATTGACTCATTTTCCTCTGAAGCATCTACCAGATCCCAGCTACTATTTTTGTAAACATGCGAACTTTTAGAAATTGCCCTGTGTACTTTGTTGGATTGGCTATATGATTGAGCATTATTATCCTGATTCATCTGCATCTCCTTTTTTCTCCGTCCCTGCGAACCATAGTAGATGTATGTCTTGTTCAGGTCATCATTCAATTGATCAATTCTGGCGTCATAAGGCGTTTTTATGTATACAGTTTTTCTGTCTTGTTGTATGCTCATATATGTACCTCCGGTAAGTGTGGCGCCTTTTTTCCAGGAAGTGCTAATGCCTTCCTCATGGTCCCCACAGAATATGGTATTAACAACAATGTCATTGTCTTTAGCCAGGCTGCATGCGGTAGAATACGCTACTCTTCCTTGTGTAAAAGGCTCATTTCCAGCAATAAAGATCATTTTAAGGTCGGCCTTGGAATTTGACCAATCCAATTTATCAATGGATTTTTTGATGACCTGTCCGCAATACTCATCGCCACCATTGGTGGTAAGGTTAAACAACTGCTCAGAAATTTCATCCAGGTCCGTAGTGAGGTTAGTGACCATTCTAATGTAGCCTTCTGATGCAGGAAGCCCATCGTTTCCATACTCAAAAAGTGCAATCTCTATATCCGGCCTTTCACCATCAGCGCTTTTGGCTGTAGCTAATTCATTAACAATTTTCCACAGCTGTGATTTTGCCTGGTCAATCAAACCATCCATGCTATTGGAAGTATCCAGTAGCAAGGCCAGCATGATCTTCTGCTTTTTAGTTGCTTCATTATGAGTCGATTCCAACCGCTCTGGTGAGGAATAGGAGGAAGTGCAGCTAATGGTGATTAATAATGTTAGAACTATTGTAAGTAGCTGGAAGGAGTATTTCGGTTTAGCATACATGATTTTAAATGTTAAATTATTGAATTGTTACACCTAATTTCACGACATTTTTGAACAAAATATTTCCGCAATTAGGGAAGAGTCAGGTTCACTTAGTGGGAGAGGGGAGAAACTTAGTGAAGGGGGTTGTTTTGGAAGCTTGAGGTCTCTGCTGAATGTATATATATTGTTATATTGCCCGTATAAGCAATTATGCATAGATTTCGAACAATATTGATCATGTTCTTATTGATCGGGCCACTGATGGTGAATGGTCAGAAAAAAAAGCAGAGTCTGGACAAGTACAAAAGTATTTCCCGAAGAAATCTGAAGCTTGACCGATCAGTATCAGAATTACTTGAGGATGCCCGGCAGCAAATGGAATTTGATAACTATGGGGCGTTGGATTTGGTAGAAGAAGCACTCGCCCTCAGTATTACAGAAGACAACAAGTTGGATGAGGCCAGGTCTTATATTCTGTTAGGAGAGATCAATCAGGATATTGAGGAATGGGAACTATCTGTTGAAATCTTTCAATTGGCCATTCGCAAACTGGAAAGTCAATATACAGCGACAAAAGAATACGTTGAGGCACTTAATGGATTGATCAAAGCATATGAGTACCTCGAACAATATGACAAGGCCATTTTGAATCTTGATAAAAAGTTGAGTGTGGTAACTTCAAATGAGCTCAAAACCGGTACATACCTTGATCTGGCAGAAGTCTATCTAAAATCTGGCAATTATGACAGAGCAGAAAATGCCATGAAGTATGGTGATGCTATCATTAAAGAGTTTGGATTAAAGGGGCAAAAGGTTAGGTCTCAGGCTATTCGGGCAAGACTTCTGGCGCAAATGGATAAAATAGATGCTGCAGAAGATATCTATCAGCAAAGCCAGTCCTTTTCATTGGAACTTGATTCCACAGATATTACAAATAATGAAAACCATGCTACCCTGGAAGAAACCAGAAAGGAGTTACTCAATGCTTATAGTCGGCAAAACAGAGTCACTGATGAGATCAATTTGAGGAACCAATCCATTCAGCAAAACCGTGAAAAGGGGCTTACGAAAAAAGTTTCCAGGGAAAAAGTAGCGCTAAGCAAGACTTTAATTGATGCAGGAAATACCAATGAAGCCATCAAAGAACTTGAGGATGCTGCTGTGCTGGCCACAAAGGGCAATGACCTGGAAGAACGTGCTTCGGCTTATGAAGCACTTGCAGATGCATACTATAAATCGGGAAATTCCGCCAGGTCTCTGGAATCTTATCGCCGGTTTAGAGATGCCGTCAATGAACTGGAGCAGCAGCGGAGTGTTAATCAACAACGGAAAGAAGGATTCTTAAAAAAGCAGCAGGAGATTTTTTCATTATCCAACGAGCTTGCGTTGGACGAACGGGAATTTGAACTACAGGAAAATCAGTTGGCGCTGCAGCAGCTGGTGATTTATGGATTATTGCTGTTGTTAATAGGTGCTTTCATTTCGGTGTATTTTATTTTAAAGAATGCTCGGAAAACGAAAACTATGAGTGAACTCCTCGCATTGAAGTCACTAAGAAGCCAGATGAATCCGCACTTTATTTTTAATGCACTGAATTCTGTCAATCAGTTCATTGCAATCAGTGATGAACGAGCTGCTAATAAATTCCTGTCCGATTTCTCAAAGTTGATGAGGTTGGTGCTTGACAATAGTCAGGAGGATTTCATTACCCTTGAAGAGGAGAGAACCATACTCGATTTATACCTGAAGTTGGAACATAATCGTTTCAGAGACAAGTTTGACTATACTTTTGAAGTAGACAAGTCCATAGCATTAGATAGTATTGAAATACCTCCGATGTTGCTGCAGCCCTATGTGGAAAACGCCATTTGGCACGGATTACGATACAAAAAGGAAAAGGGCAAACTGAATGTGAGGTTTGTCGATGAAGAGGGGAGTGTTCAAATAATCATCGAGGATGATGGTATTGGGAGAAAGCAATCGGCAGCACTTAAGACTGAAAACCAGAAAAGTCACCGGTCTACAGGTTTGCGAAACACCAGGGAAAGAATTGATATCATCAACCGGGTTTATCATAAGGGATATCATGTGGTGGTAGAGGATTTATATCCAGATCATGGTACGAGAGTGACGCTACAGTTGCCTCAAAATGGAGTTATCGAATGAAAAAACTTACCGCCATATTGGTCGATGATGAGCAGGATAGTAGAGAAATCCTGTCCCGTTACCTGGAAAAATACTGCCCCAATGTAGATTTGAAAGCGAAATGCGAAGGGGTAAAAACTGCCCTGAAGGCGATTAAGGAATTTCAACCACAGATAGTGTTTTTGGATATAGAAATGCCATATGGTAATGGGTTTGACCTTTTGGATCAGGTGGAAGAGGTCAACTTTGAAACAGTTTTTGTGACAGCCTATGATAATTATGCCATCAAAGCACTGAACCAGAGTGCTGCTTACTACCTCTTAAAGCCAATTGACATTGATGAACTAGTTGCGGCTGTAGATAAAATTACAAAATCAGTTGAAGCTGAAGATCCTGTTATTCATGCTAAAGTTTTACTGGATAACCTTAAGTCAGATGGCAAGCCCAAGCGCCTGATGCTCCCAACCATGGAAGGGTTTGAAATAGTCGCCGTAGATGATATCATCTACTGTGAAGCCGACGACAACTTTACCAGATTTTACCTGACCAACAATAGAGAGTATTTAATCTGCAGGACATTAAAGTATTTTGAAGAATCACTTAGCGAAGAGTCATTTGTAAGGATACACAGGTCTCATATGATCAACCTGCAGTTTGTCACCAGGTATACCAGGGGCAAAGGAGGATACGTCACTATGAGCAACGATAAAGAACTGGAAGTGGCTCCTAAGAAGAAGGCTGTTTTTTTGGAATCCTTTATGAAATAGGGAATTCAAGTGGGGAAATTCATTTACATAGAAATAAATGTCGTTCGCACAATAATCCTGTCATTCACACATCCAATTTAGTAGTTCAAACATAAATTCAGATATTTATTCATGATTAGTCAGATAGGTTAGGGCTGGTTATGGCGTAAAAAACATGATTAAACTATTACGCAGCAGGGAATTAATTTCAGCTGTCTGCGTGTGTAAGATTGTGTGATATTATCTTACATTAACACACCAACCGCCACCTCTGCATTTTGTGGAGGTGGTTTTTTATTTGTCTGGATAGAGTTGATACAAGAGAAGGTAACCCCTTGAGTTACCTTCTGTATTGAGATGGAAGATGAGAAATGTTTTAATGTAGACATCCCCCAATAAATGCTCCCCTAAAAAAAGCTGGTAAATTTTAAAATGTCGTTTATCTTGATAGGATGAATACAATCAATATACTTGAGAAGTTTGGCAAATTTTCTGATCACTGGTCTCCCAGAATCATAGGCGAACTAAATGGTCAATATGTGAAGTTGGCCAAACTAAAAGGTGAGTTGGTCTGGCATGCGCATGAAAATGAAGATGAACTGTTCATGGTATTTAAGGGGACCTTAATTCTGGAGATGAGGGACAAAACTGTGGAAGTTGGAGAAGGGGAGATGTACATTGTTCCTAAAGGCGTGGAGCATTTGCCACGGACCAGGAATGATGAAGTCTATTGTCTGTTATTTGAGCCAAAGGACACCAAGCATACAGGAGATGTAAAACATGAGAAAACTACCAATGACCAGCCATGGATTTAACCCGATTTATGCATTAACATTCTGCTGCAAGTTCAAATCACTTCAATTTCCATTACTTATGAATATTTTGGTACTCACCATAATGATGGCGATGCTTCCGTTCCAAAATAACCCTAAATACTTGATATTCTTGCGCTTTACCCTTTCGCTTAGAATCCCAATACATAAAACGGGTTCAACTGGTTGACATAAAAAAAAAGAGAAGCCCAGAACGCTTCTCTTTAAACCATAATATTAATCCGAAGATTTCTACTAAATAAGTGCTCGTTAATGTACCGATATTTTCGACTCAGAATTTGAATGTTTACCCGAATAATTAATTTGTCCTGTCCAATAATTCGATTTCAAATTCTAATAAGTACCGCTTGTTGTCTTTATTAAATACGTTAATTATGATACTAAAGTAATACACAGAACGGTATTATTCAGAGTTATTCGATGGGTGCCTCAATCCTGTAGACAAGTGACCGGATTGGGTAGTTGAGGTATTTTTTGGGGTATGAGGTGGCAACATGCTTAGTACAGATCCCATTTGCCGTCAAGGTAGTATTTGTACAGCACGGGGTTGTGAATTTTATTAATTTCAACTGAATCTGTTGCTTCCGGAAATGCAGCTTTGCCAAATGAAGTGATCAGGGTCATGGCTTCCTGGTTGATCCATCTGGTAGGTATTTCTTGAAAATCCAGTAATTGTAATTTTCTTTTTAATTGCTCCTTCCCAATTTCTTTTGCTCCCAGAACCCACCCCCATTCACCAAGAGTGACTACCTGGTTATGAAGCGGTGCAGTGGTAAAACCAGCTTGCTGCATGGTTTTGTCTATACAGTTAAATGCCTTTGCTGCGAAATAGGGGCTTCCGGCTTGTGTAATGATCACCCCATGGGGCCTGAGTTGACGGTAACATAATTTGTAAAACTCGTAGGAGTAAAGGCGACCGAGTTCAATTGATTTTGGGTCAGGAAGGTCAATGATGATGGCATCAAAGAATAGTCTGGTATCCTCGAGAAAGTTGTAACCATCCGTGTTTATGATCTTTACTTTCGGGTGATTCATGGCATTTTGATTCATCTCTACCAACAGCGGGTAGCTTTGGCCCAATTGTGTCATTGCTGGATCCAGATCAACGAGGGTGATGTTTTTTACGGTTTCATATTTCAGTATTTCCCTTACTGCTCCTCCATCACCACCACCTAATACCAATATGTCCTGTGGATTGGGGATCAGGTCCATTACAGGGTGTACCAGTGGCTCATGGTACATTACCTCATCTATGGTGCTCAATTGCTGGTTCCCATTAATGAATAACCAGAATTCTCCATGCGATTGAGTAATGGTGATCCTTTGATAAGGTGTCTGCTCTGTGTAGATCACATTGTCAGCATATCTTTTGTTTTCACCATACTCAATGATCTTTTTGGCAAATAATGCCCCAGTACACAATAATACTGCAACAAGCAATGCCGCACTTCCCAGCCTTATTTTAGTCCTGGCCTCCATCTGACTCCATAGCATAAACATCAGGGCAATTGCCACCAGAAAGTTGACTGAGCCCAGCACAAACGGTGTATAGGTAAGCCCCAGGTAGGGGAGTCCGATAAATGCAAAAAAGACACCTCCCAATAAACTGCCGTAATAATCATTCTCCATTGCGCTGGAGATATTTGACCTTAGCGCTTCATATTTGTCGTTTAACCTGATCACCAAGGGGATTTCCATTCCAATAAGTAACCCAATAATGACACTCAGAGAATAAATAATGGTGCCTTCTATACCTACAAAAGCGGCAGTCAAATAGGTTATGACAGAAACGAATGCTGCCAGAAAGGAAAGCGTAAATTCAATGTAGATGAACTTTTGCAGCAGGTCTTTCAACATGTACTTACTGATTCTACTTCCCAGACCCATGGAAAACAACATGATTGAAACAATCATGGTCCACTGGAAAACGGAGTTACCCAGGAAATAGGTAGCCAGTGTAGACAACACATATTCCGCGACAATACCAGAAAGACCGGTAGCAAAAAGGGCAATTTTCAGTATATGGGATTGAACCTTCATGAGTAATCATAAAAAAGTCCCTCTCGAATTCTGAAAGGGACCATAGATTTTATTTTTTGGATTTGATTTATAGACTCCAGCAAATTAGTACAGATCCTCCTATATAAGCAAAAGCTTCAATCATAGCAGCTCCATGATTAGGGTGTTCCTGATTCACAATTTCATCAGTCAGCTTCTGTCCTGGAAGTAATATTTTATCAGTTAAAAACCTTACAATAGGCAGGAAGACCAGCCCAATCCCAACATCTATTCCTACATCTTCCAATGTGACGATCCAGCTTTCAAAATCGTGCATCAGAGCAAACCTAATGAGGTTAGCGATAGCAATTATTGCTCCTGCATAGCCTATCCCAACAGCCGCATTGTTCTTTTCGATATGTTCATGAATATCGTAGGGTGTAATGAGATTGTAAACCAAAGAAGTTACAAACATAATGCCTTGCCCCAAAATCCAATACAACAACGCGGTAATGATTGGTCCACCGGCTCCAAAACCTTCTCCATGTATTGCCCCGAGAATAATTAGTCCTGTAGCCATAGAGTTGGCCCCTTCAACAATCCCGGTACCAACATTTTTATCTTCAATGATCTCCTTCTTTACTTTAAACTTGTGAAGAATGATCTTGTCATTGATGATGATGGAAAGGTTCAACAATATAATTGACAATCCACCATAGATTCCTATCATTTCCAGGTCATACAGCAGGTCTCCACTAGATTCTCCCATGACCGCACTCCCAATAGCTAGTAACAAGCCTGTAAAGTACCCAACGTAGGAAATCGCGAATGCAAAATTGTCATTTTCAACCAACTCATGGGCTACCTTGATCTTTGGGTGAAAAAGCTGGTAAACTATTTTTCCGATGATGAAGAGAATGAAAGCAACCGCGATGTATACGATTGTTGTCAGGATTCCATCTAATATTGGCATAGTGATAAGGTTAAGTTTAGCTAATTTGGCTAATGGTTATTTATAATGTCTTGTATTGATATTGATCATTGAATGGTTTATTTGCCAAAACCACTTCCACGGGACCTTGAGCTAGAACTACTGTACCTGCTGCTGGATCGTGATGTTCTGTTTTGAACCCTTTGCTTGAAGCTGTTTGGTTTACTAGACCAGGTAGAATTTGGTCGGGAAGATTGGGTGTAGCTACTGGAGGTTCCGTAGTATCTTCCGCTACCATAAGTTGGCCCATAATAAGTTCTTCCGGTACCGTAATAGTTTCCTCTCCAATCATCATAGTAGGACCGTCTAACTGGATAAGCCATCATATTGAACATGCTGCTCATAAAAGCATACTGTCCGTAAAACTCCCAGAAACTGTAACCATCTCTTTGCCTCCAGGTACCGTATTTCGGATTCCCTACGTAGTTGTTGTATCCCGGAGGATTTGCTGATTTTACCAACTTTCCATCTTCACCTCTGGAAGCAATTTCCATCCCCATATTGTTCACATGCATTTGGAAATAGCTTTCAGGAACTCTTTTCCACTCGGTGACACGCTCTTCAGGTTTTCCAGGAGTTTTTTCTTCTATTACCTTGTATTGATGATAGTACGTTTCTGAAAAATTCCCCTGTACGTCCATGTCGTGAAGGATAACTGAGAATACCCTGTCTGAAGGCATGTCACGGATCATTTCATCTACCGGGTTTTTCTGGAACCTTTTACCGCCCCCACAAGACGAGATGGATATAATAATTGTAAAAGAAAGTAATAGTTTAACGAGTTTCATTTGGTGTTTGAATTACTAATGGCTTCAAATAATAGCTTAAATATAGTAGAAATCCTGAGACCTGTAAAATTTGATCTCAGGCTTCAGGATCTGCCGGAATGATGTTTTCAATCTGAAACTCTTCTATGACTAACCCTGCATAAGCTTCAAAGTTTCTTTCGTCCCATTGCGTGATTGAGAGTACTTTGGATTCATCTTCATTGTAATAATCCCACATGATAAATTCTTCCCAATCATTGGTCTCTTTGGAGTGATCCTTGCAATAACCGGCACTATCAGTATCCAGGTAATATTTTTCCCCTTCCCACATCAATTTATTTGGTGGTTTCTCGTCCTTGATGATCGTTTCCACCAGGTCTTCATCAATCTGTCGGATTTTAACAGGTCTTGTTAGCGTGAGTGTAAGTTGTACATCGTCATCTACGTGAAGAAATGCCACATCATCACCAGCATCTATTTTGTATTCCCAGGTGAAATTGTTGTCTCCCCAATCATATTCATAAACATCAGTTACTTTCCATGATTTCAGATCATAATCCAGGATGAAGTTGTAATCCAGATCAGTGACTTTCACATTATTTGGATCGTAACTTAACTTCTTCTCCTTCTTTTTAAACATGTCGAATAATCCCATATCTTATTTCTAGTTTTAACCTCAGATATTTTTTTTATTTTCTGATCATCCCATTCACTGGAAATGGTCAGGTGGTAAAAATACGTTTATACAAATACAATATTATCAGTACCAATATAGCGATAATCCCTACCTTAAACAGCAGTTTGAATAAAAAACCAAATACCATAAACAGTACTATCAATACCAGTAATGTTTTCATTAAATCACTTAGTGTCATTTTTCTTTTTTTGAGTTTTTGTTCTGCTTGCTACGTTATATACCCTCATTTTTTCCAGGATCTCTTCTTTGATGCCATTGATGCCGCTTGAAATCGCTTCCATTTGCTCTATGACCATTCCCACCTGGCTATTTTGACCGTATCCTTTCATCTTTTGCTGTTTCCTGAATGTTTCAAGGATGTCTTCCCACCGCCTGGATTCACCTTCATTGAGTTTACCAATCAGTTGTTTAAACCGAAGTAAATTAGCCTCTGCACCACTGGTAAGTGTTTGTGCCTCATTTTCGTAATGGGACATGATCAAGGTGTCTAATTCCTCATCATTCATTACTGAGACGATTTTCTCGGATATTTTATTCATATCACGGTAAGATCCCTGCAACTTGAATGGTGGTTCTGTTCTGTATTCATCTGATTGAGCTGCTGATTTGATGTACAATTGGTTCACTTTGGTAATTACATCACGCACAACCAATACTTTTTTGAGGATCTCTACTGCCTCACTTAGTTCTTCCGGGGAATGACTTACCTCAAATTCAAGTCCTTCCTGTTTTCCGGTTTCTGCTATTTTCACAAACTTCAAAACATCCTTATGACTTTTCGCTGCTACCTTGGCCAGAACAGGATTTGATGTGAGGCTATTTTCGATGTAGCTCATGTTGAATACATCTGCTGAGTCTCCAATGATATCACCCAGGTTATAGATATCAGCTCTGTTTGCCAACATGTCTGGAATCTGAAATTTCTCGCCACTTTCGGTATATGGATTTCCAGCCATTACTACACACACCTTCTTACCCCGGAAATCATAGGTTTTAGTCTTGCCCTTATACACACCTTCAATTTTTCGCTGGGCATCACAGAGGGAAATGAATTTCTGTAATAACTCGGGGTGGCAATGTTGGATATCATCAAGGTAAATCATGACGTTATCGCCCATTTCAAAAGCAAGGTTCAGTTTTTCCAGCTCCTCACGTGAAGTCGCATTGGGCGCTTCCCCTGGATCGAGAGAAATGATAGAATGCCCCAATGCCGGACCGTTTATTTTCATAAATATGATCCCCAGGCGATTGGCGATGTACTCCATGAGTGTTGTTTTTCCATAACCCGGAGGAGATATTAGTAGAAGTAGTCCATTCAGGTCAGTACGTTTTTGCTCGCCGGCTGTACCAATTTGCTTAGCCAGGTTTGACCCTACCAGCGGCAGATATACTTCGTTGATCAACTGATTCCTGACAAATGAGGACAGAATTCTGGGTCTGAATTCATTAAGCCTGAGGTCTTCTGCAAACTGTGCTGCCAATTCCTTTTTTAAGTCGGTGAAGCGGTTGTAAAGGTTCACTGTATGATTTTCAAAATGATTCATTTTGATCATAAAGTGGTTGTAATCAAAGAAATAGTTTCCGTCCTCTATCAATGCATGATCACCACGAAGACCACTAACGGTCACTTTTAAATTGGTATGTATGACCCGATTGGGGTTGAAATCATCCAGCATTACCAATACTGCACATTCATCAACATATTCTCGCCACTGTTCAGCATCGTTTTGATCGATATAGGCATTGAGCCATTTTCTGATCAGCCTGTACTCGAGTTCTGGCCTGGTAGCGAGTTCTTTTATGGATTCTTTGAATTTTTTGGTGGCCTTGTTTTTGTTGAGCGTTTCCCTGAATGCCCCCTCAAATGCAACAGTTTCCTGATCTATAATAAACTGATCACCTCTGGCGAGCTCGTAAAAAAGGTAATATGCTGTATCTTCAATCAGATGGTCATCAAACAAGGGATGTTGTTTCAGAAAATCGGTCAATTGATTTCTGATGTCCTCCAGAATACTGCTGAACTCCCGGGTATCGGGAAATATGTTAAGAATAAGTCCAGCACCTTTAATTTGTGTATTGAGAATGTGCTTTTCATTTTCTGGAATGAACACTTTCCAATATAAAGCGCCGAGTGCTCTTGCCACTGAAGAGAACCTTAACAAATCTGCCGTTTGTAAAAGGTCTAGCAGTGTAATTAGAATTTGAGTTGCATCATGGTCGTGAACTCCTTTCAGGTAGCCTTCATTGTATCTCAATGCCATGAATTGCTGAACATAACTTAGAAGCCCTTTTTCATCCAGTTCATACAATTCCTTTGAAGTAAGGTACTGAAACTCTTCTCCGCTCAGTAGTTTATTTTCTTTCGCCCTGGCTTTACCAATGATGGAATATGCCAGGTATTCAGCCCTGTACACCAATTCATTTTCTGAGATCAGGTCCTGATTCCAGACTTCTCTTGTCTTTTCAAACGCTTCATCCCGTATTAGTTCGAAAAAGTCCGTTCCCGTAAGGTGATAATACATTTCGCCGTTTCTTGGGACAATCGTCAAATCCAGGTTTTGTGTGTTTACGGCAAATTGATAGGTTCCGAAATTGATCAGTTGGTCTCCACCAGAGTAAAGTTCAGATTTGTCTTTAAGTTGCCTTAATGCGTCCTCTCTGGTGGTTTTGAGCTTGCTGTTGAGGTCTTCAGCCTTCACAGTATCCCCAATTGACTTGAGATCTTCAACAATTTTTCTCAGTTTGTCAATCATAAGGTCGGAGGCCATATAACCGTTGATTTCACTCACTGATTCGAAGCGTGAAAGCCTGGATTTTATTGACTTAATGATTCGTTCACCTGATTGTTGCAATACTGCTGCTCGTTTGTTTCTTGCCTCAAGCAGGTTTACTCTACGGGATTCGAAAGCATTGTAAATATCATCCCTTTTTTCACTGATTTTGTCAATGAACTCATCAAACTCTGAAAAACGTCCTTCAAGTTCTTCCAGTTGAACCATTAGCTTGGTCAGGTATTCTTCACATTTCTCAGGAGTATCACAAAGATCAAGAAAGTTGATTATTGCCTGATCGACCAGTTTAAGTTGCGCATTGAATTCAGCCTTACCCTCGGAACTCCTAAGTGATTTTCTTTTCTTTTTTAGTTCCGCCTTGACCTTATTGATGTCTGAATAAATGTTGGATATTTCATCGATGATCCTTGTCGTTTCGGTTGCATCATCAATTGCCAGATTGCTTACTGTGTCAATCAACATTTTCAGATCCTCCGATACCACATCAATCTGCTCACTGGTTTCGTCCGCAGTTTTAACCTTTTTAATTTCTTCGATGGAATGGGAGAGTGACTGAACCCTCTCAATGTAAGGCTCGAGAGAGTTATCGCGAAGCAGAAAATTGACACATTTTTGGGAAATATCGTCAGAATATTCCTCCAGCAACTGATCATATTTCTCTACTCGTTTCAGGTCAATGTACCTAAGGTCTTTGAGTGAGATGACCTCACCTCGTACGATACGAAGTTCGTTGAGAATCCCTACATAGTCATTGATGTCTTTAGCATGTAGTTTTTTGACATTTTTAATGGCCTCCTCCGCTTTTTCACCAGTTGCAGCAAGTTTTTCTGCAGTATCTTTTTTTATTCTGGTAACCTTTTCAAATTCATCGACAGTCGCTGCAGCTGTTTCCTTAATGGCTTTTAATGGTGCTGATATATTGAAGACTTCTTCCTTATCCAACCAGTGATAGCTATCCAAAACATCAGAGCTCATCTTTATCAAATCGATGTAGAGTGAGGAATAGACTTCCTCCCGGTTGATGTAATTTAAGATCTCCTGGCACTCAGCCATTGCTCTTACGATTTCCTTATTCCCAATTTTGCTGATCAGGGATTTGTCTTTGGTAGGTTGTTCAAAATCGGCATGAGTAAAAGGTGTTTTCCAGATTTGAACCACATGGTGTTTTTTGGCCTCTTTATCACCTCTGAACAAACACATGGTGCCATCATCAAAAATCGAAAAACCATGGCAAATCAATGGGTTGTCTACTCCCTGATTGATCAGGTTGTAATTCAGCAATAAATAAACACCGTCCTGTCTGTTGTAGAACACATACAGATAATCTTCTCCATTTGGTGCATCAATCCTGCGCTCAAAAACCATGTTGGTGAGGTCGTTATCAAACTGCTTGAATTCACCATTTTGCAAGTAATAACCGTTGCTAAAGATTATGCCGTGATCGTCGGGGAGCAGGATACATGATTCTGCCAGGGCGTCAATTCTTTGTGCTTTTTCCAGTTTAGAATTGAATACTATATACCGGTAGTCCTCCTGATAAGGCCGTATTTTTAGAATAATCAGGTTGCCAATGATGGTATATTGGATATCAGCATCTGCGAGAGTTTGTTCCTGATTTTCAACAGGTTCCCTGTATATGCCTTTGCCATCATCTGTATTGTCTTCCACTTTAATGGTCAGGTCGCCACCAACGGTTTCTACAAAGACAAGGTCCTCTACTGAGACATGCGGGTGTCGTCCTTCCCGGTGATGTTCCCGGCTGGTGCGCTTCCATCTGAACTGATGTTGCTCAGGAAATACAAATTCATGTGCGCTTCGATTGTCCAGGTATTGCAGTTGGTCATCGTTGATCTGCCATTTGAATGTTTTAATATCTGTAACTTCCTTTCCAATCCTGAAAACCATATGAAGGAATGGTCCAATTCTGGCAAACTTCACAAATACTGTTTCTTTGTAATACTTGTACAGTTGTTTGAAGTCCGCTTCAAATTCTTTTCCTTTTATCAGATCAAGTGACTGCTCATGGAAACTATTGTTCTCAAATTTGTAGATACTGAAAACATCAGAAAGATTGGTTTCCACTTTAAGGCCCATGTGGACATTGTAGCCAAAAATGAAATTGGTACCAATTGGCACCATGTCCCAGGGAACACAATTGTTTGAAGTAGTGATTCTATCCGTGTGGATGAGTTCAGTTTCTATCGTGCCAAAGACAGATTTTCGTGCACCATTGAGTTGGTTGATTGTTTCATGTAAAGAAGCTCCATTTTGCTTTAGCCGGTTACGTAATACTTCATAGGTGCCGGCTTCCAGCTCTACAGATTCTCCTGGTATTTGTTCTATATTTTCTTCGTTTTCAGCCATAAGTGTAGTTTGACATGCAGTTGAATTCAGAAATTGCCCCTCCCAACTCACAAGGGGAGGGGTGTGAGTTTTGCCCTTAAATCAGGGCACTGGCACTTTGTTCTGAAATCCCCAGTGCTTCTGCGGCTGTTTTTAGTTGTCCAAGTACACCTTTGGTGTCATCATCCTTGGAAAGTCCCATCAGTTTGATCAGGAGGGCAGAAATGCTTAGTTCCTTTAATTCACTGGCACTGATGCCAAACTGGGAAACAAACTGCTGCAATTTATCTTTGAAGTTACCACCTGTTTCGGTATCAAAGAAAGTGTCTTTCACCTGAGTAAGGACTTCACTGTGTGTCATCAGCTTATCAACAGACTTACCTTTTGTTATGGATCCTACAATTTGATCGAAGAACATGGTTTCTCCTCCAACAATCTCAATATTCGCCGCTTTTAGCGCTTCAGAGATCACTGTAGCCTGAGCCAACGCAATCTCTTTCTGTATGGAGATTTTCGCTAATTCGATTTCCTTATCCACTTCCAGTTTCAGCTTGAATTCCTCATGGGCGCGTCCTACACCATCCAGTGCCTGCATTGCTTTAGCCTTTTCAGCGATTCCCTTGGCGTCAGCTGCATATTTTTCTGCCATGACTTTGGCCTGGGCAAGTCCCATTTTTTGTTCAGCTTCAGCTTTCATGCCAATCACTTTAGCCTCGGAAGCTCCCTGCTCAAGGTTTACTTTGGCTTGCACCATACCTATTTGCTCATTTGCGGAAGCTTGAGCATCACCTTTCATTTCGATACCTTTTGCTTCAGCTCCCATTTTTGCTTCTATCATGCTGGCTTCTGCATCTCCCTGTTTTTCAAGGGCTTCAGCTTTAGCTTCCATTACCTGGGCTTCTGAAAGTCCGATTGCAGCAGCTTCAGCAGCCTGCGCATCAGCAAGTGTTTTCTTAGCGGCAGCTTCATGAGTAGCAGCGGTCTCAGCAGCCTGCGCATCAATTAGCTTTTGTTTTGCAAGGTGCTCTGCTGCTTCCTTAGCCGCTTCTGCACTCTTTATTTGTTTCACAAGTGCTTCCTGAGCTTCTTTTTCGGCCAGCGTGATGGCGACCTTTTTGGTACGATCTGCTTCCGCAAAAGCACGGGTATTTTTCATGCTTTCCTCTTCTTCCACCACTGTTTTTTCAATAGCGACCCTTTCACGGATCACATCCTGAATTTTGCGTTTTTCTTCCTCAACTGCTTTTAGTTTTTCAATTTGAGCCAGTTCAACGATTTTTTCTTTCTCTGTAGCTTCAAGCAACTGTGCCTGCTGTACTCTTTCGGTTTCAACTGCGTCAGTTTTTTCTTTGTTTCTTGCGGCAACCAGCACTTCCCTGAGTTTGTTTTCCTCACTTACCTGAATTTCTTCCTCAGCTGCAATTCTTGCCTTTTCAGCTTTCAGTCGTTCTTCTTCTCTTACTTTTTCAGTTTCAGCCTCTTCTCTTGCCTGAATTGTTTCGACTTCTCTTTTTTGTTTTGCTTCAGTCTCTGCTAATTGTTTTTCCAGTTCAAGAACCGTTTCCTTGGCTTCAACATTTTGTTTAGTTAATGTTTTTTCCTTCTCCTTTTCAATGCCATTGGCCAGGATTTTCTGGGTTGACGTGAGTTCAATTATTTTTTTGATACCTTCTGCATCAAGAATGTTGTTCTCATCCATTGAGTGCAGTGGGGTCTGCTCGAGATAATCAATCGCACAATCGTCAAGGACATAACCATTGAGGTCAGTACCAATAATATTCAGGATCTGTTGCTTGAAGTCATCACGAGAATTGTATAATTCAACAAAGTCAAATTGCTTTCCAACGGTTTTCAATGCTTCAGAAAACTTGGCGTCAAATAGCAGTTCCAATTGATTTTGATCAGAGGCTCGTGAGCACCCAATTGACTGAGCTACCTGTTTCACATCTTCTTTGGTTTGATTGACCCGCACAAAGAAAGTCACCTTGATGTCGGCCCGCATGTTGTCTTTACAAACCAGACCCTCACCACCAGTTCGGTTGATTTGAACTGTTTTCAGGGTGATGTCCATCAGTTCCATTTTATGCAAAACCGGAATGACAACAGTACCACTAAAAAACACCCTTGTACCTCCTGCACCTGTAATAACAATGGCCTCACCTTGTCGGGCTTTTCGATAAAGCCGTGCGATCAAAGCAAATAGCCCAAGTAGGACAAGAACTCCAAGTGTGATAGAAATAAAAATAACGTTTGACAGAAATTCCATAGTTTATTCGTAATAGGGTTCAATTAAATAAGTTTTATCGGCTTCATAATAATCAATGATCAAACCGGATTCTCCTTTTGAAATGGTCACACCTGACTGGGTAGTGGTTGTGATAAGGTAGGAGCCACCTTCAATTTTGATTTCCGCTTGTCCTTTTACACCCTCTTTGGCAACCAAAATGACGCGACAGATTTTACCGATGTAAGACTTTGTGCTTACTTCACCTTGAGACAGATGTTTGAAAACTTTCACAAAAGGGGTTGTTAAAAATTTTGCAATAAATAAGCTGATGATAAATAATGGGATCAATATAATCAGTCCAATCAGGAAAGATTCATTGCCAAAATAATAATTTCCCAACATCGAGCCTATCCATAGAGGAAGCACCAGAAAACTAAAAAATACCATAAATGGCACATGGGCAAGGTTGAAAAATATCAGGATTTGGTTTAACCAGCTTACTGAATGGCCGCTTCCGGCATGGCCCGTATCCACCTCCACATCTGCATCCACATCTACATCCATCTCTACTTCTACATCGATATCGAGGGAATCCATACTCAGGAATCCCATTACAACGATCAGCCAATAGCCGATACAAAACATCAATAAGAATGTAGGGATGACATTTGCAGCAGATACAGCGTGGTTTAGTAGTTCTTGCATAGGTGATGGTTCAAAAAGTGATTTTCTAAGGTTGTGTAGTTGAGCGTTTCAGGAGGGAAAAAAGGAGGAATTATTCCTCCTTTTTATCCATTCCTAATTTTGCTTTCAAAGCAGCCAGGTCATCTGAGGCTTTTGCTTCTGCAGCGCCTTCTCCGATAACACTGTCAAGCTCCTCATCCAGACTTCTGCTTTCATTAGCAATGTCGCCATATGCTTCAGCCAATGCCTCTTCCTGCTCTACTTTTTCTTTCATTCGCTCCAGCATGGATACGGTACCTGTAGAGTCGATTTGAGACATTTGCTTGTTGAGCTTTTTTGTTGTTTCGCTTACTCTTACACGAGCTTTAAGCGTTCGTAGCTCATTTTCATATTTCGAGATATTGGATCTGATCTTTTTAACATTAGCATCAAGTTGTGCTACATTTTTCTCGAATCTTTCCTGTTCAGCTTTGGCTTGTGCTGCACTCTGACTTGCTTCCTCTTTTTTCACAAGCGCCTCACTGGCAAGTCTGTCTGCTTCTGCAGGATCCAGGTCACCGTTTTGCGCTTTTTTAAGGATCAGCATTGCCTTGCTTTCATAGTCTTTTGCCTTGTTGGTGTAGTTCTGAACATCATTTTTAGATCTGATGCCCATTGCTTTTACTTCTGCCAAAGCTTTCAGGCTATTATCCAGGTCTTTTTTAAGATCCCTGATCCCTTGCTCAGTCATTTTGATTGGATCTTCCAACTTATCTATCGCCGAATGTGCTTCAGCTTCTCCGATCTTAAATATTCTTCTAAATACGTTCATTGTTTATGTCTTTTTATTTTGAAAATTCTAACAAGTTTTGTGAATACTCACTTAGTAATATCGAAAGCGAGTTAAATGTCGCTTCAATTTCATTCAAATCGAGGTTTTCAAGCTCATGTGTGTTTCTGAAGATTACCTTGGTTCCAGATTCATCAAGGACAAAAGCGCCGTGAATGATATCTCTGTTTTTCTGCAGCAATTGCTTGTAAACTTCCTCTGAGGTATGATGCAATTCAAATATGAACTGCTCTACGATCAAAAGGGGGTCTGCAATAACCAGTACAAGGTTTTTAATTCCGTCATCCTCATTGTCAACTACAATGATCCCATCATTTTCATCTTCAGTGATTATGGAAAAATCTAGTTCGAGGAGGTAATCCTTTACTTTTTCAAAGTAATTATTCATAGTGTCTAAATGTTTGGTCGATAATTTGAGTTTTTGCTAATTTAATTAATTTATTCATAGGTTTAAGACCTTATAAAAGTACCGCCCGAATTATTTTTAAAAGACAGTGGTTGATGTGTGATGAGGTTGAGTAATTCCTCTTTATTTTGAGTTTGACCCTGGATTGAATTAATGATCAGACAGGTGGTTTTTTATGTTTAAGTTTCATTGGTGTCATGTTTTGTTTTATGAGTTTTTGTTTGCGTTGTGATTAATTATACGGTAGCTTTATGACAAAAGTTTTGGAGTTGCTCATTTTTTTGGCATAAATTTTTAAAAATGTCCTTTATTGGCAAAAACATCAAGAAAATTAGGAGTGTTAAAAAGCTCTCTCAGGTACAATTTGCGGAGATTTTTGATCTTTCCAGAACAAGTGTGGGCGCATACGAGGAAGAACGAGCTGAGCCAAAGATTGAAACAATTATTCAAATAGCTAATTATTTTGGCTTATCGATTGATGTGTTGCTGACTAAGGAATTATCGATCAACGACCTTTATAATATTGATATCCTTAATAAGAAATTAAGTCGTGCCCACCAATTACCAGAATCCAACAAATCTGTCGGCCAACGAGAAGGCGTACCTTTTGTCAGTGTGAAGAATTATGTGGAATACATGGTTCAGCATAAGAATAAAGACTTTATCAATAACCTGGAGCGCGTCAATTTACCTGTGAAAATGAAGGGTACAATCAGGGCATTTGAGATGAATGGCAGTGAAATGGAGTATCATCAACAAGGGTTGCACCATGGAGATATCTTAATGTGTCATCAATTGGCCAGAAAGCAGTTGAAGGCGGGGCAAATTGTGGTGGTAGTCACTAATCAAATGCTTGAGACACATCGTGTGAATGAAATTACTAAAACACACCTGAAACTTGGTAGTGACGATCCTAATTATCCGGAACTGGAGATTGCTCATACAGATATACTTGAATGTTGGGAAGTAAAAGGCGTTTTTAGTACGTATCTTAATCCGCCAAAAGTATTGGAGGAGAAGGTAATGCTGATGGAGAAGAGACTATCAGAATTGGAAAAGAAAGTATTGGGACAATAAGCTCCGCTGAATTAATTTATATACATGGGAGCGTTCCAAAATTCAAAGTAGTTTATCAATGACAGATATATCCAGGATAATCTCATATTTTCGGGATTGTTATTTAGCTGATACAAGAACACTTTCTCTAACTAACTTCTTCTCTACAAAAGTTGAAAATAAACTCGTCATTGATGGTGAGGATGAGTTACTAAATGGACACCTGCCTTACCTTCCTGTATCAAAGAAGTATTTTGATGAAGTCTCCAAAAACCTAACATTATACAGTAAGGAAAAGGAATTATACGCTTGTGCGTTCTTTATCATGGGCACATCTGAAGCCTCAATGGAGAAATCTCACAAAATCTGTGCTCCATTGTTTTTATATCCTGCAAGATTAGTTGAAAAGGAAGGTTTACATTTTGTTGAAATCGATACCGGAAAACGAATACTCAATAACAACTTTCTGTCAACTCTGGAAGGTAATGATAAACTTGATTTGTTTGAAACATTAAACAGAGAGGTAACTCCGGGGTACATTTCATTTGAATCAGTTGGGAAAATTAAAAGGGTACTGGAATCGGAGTTGCTGGACTTTGTGGGTGATGAAATACTGCATTATCCTGAGCTAATGTCTGAAGCAGCGCTTAAGAGGCAACTCCAACCCAGAGTGCTTAAGAAAACACCAGGCTTTAAAATAGTCTCGTCATTGGCATTTGGAGTGATTAAAAAATCAAATTATACCCTTGGAA
The DNA here is from genome assembly GCA_965243755.1 of Cyclobacteriaceae bacterium. Lineage (GTDB taxonomy): Bacteria > Bacteroidota > Bacteroidia > Cytophagales > Cyclobacteriaceae > JANSWY01. The sequence continues at coordinate 462,709 of CBDEVW010000003.1, read as the reverse complement.
TACTCAATGAACTTGATGACATATCTAAAAGCCAAAATGAATCTGAACTTATTCGGAATTTATTTGATCCTCAGTTCAGATATGCTGTTCCCCAATTGGAAGAAGGTTATGTGCCAGCAGTACTAAACGAATCTCAGCATAGCATCCTGCAGTCCGTGAATCGTAACCCGTTTACATTGGTTATTGGCCCTCCGGGAACCGGAAAATCTTATAGTATAGCTGCTTTGGCCATCGAGTTCATGAGCAAGGGAAAGTCTGTGCTGATATCATCTAAAACAAACCAGGCCGTTGATGTCATTGCCGGAAAGATAGAAAGGGATTTAAATGTGCCCAATATTGTAACCAGGGCTGGAAAAAGGAACTATAAAAAAGAATTAAGGGCGAAGTTGGAAGGACGATTGTCAAGCATTCGTTCCAGAAAAGTGAAGAACAGTCAGAGAGATGCTTTGTTGGCTATTGAGAAGGAATTGAAAATGCGTGCTCATTCGCTGGAGACACTAGAAGGTGAATTCCTGGACCAGGCAGAAAATGAATTGTCCTGGGCGAAATACCTGGCTGAAAATGGCCACAAGCAGGGCTTTTTTGTTCGCTTCCGTAAATCCTACATCAACTGGAGAAATGGATTGCAAGACCCCCACTGGAAGGTCATTGCCAGATTATTTGATCATCTGGAAGAAAAGATATTACTCATCAGGGAGCATATCGCATTGGGGTTTGAGGAGCAAATTAAGCGGGCCATTATTACCAACAGGCAAGTGTTTAGAATGTTTATTAGTGCCATTAAAAGCAGGTACAGCTCCAAACAAGAACGTTTATTTAAAGAAATTGACTATGCCATTCTTTTCCAAACTTTACCGGTTTGGCTGGTGAACATGTCAGAGATACACGATTTTTTACCACTTCAGAAAAATCAATTTGATCTCGCCATCATAGATGAGGCCAGCCAATGTGACATAGCAAGTTGTTTACCAATATTTTACAGAGCAAAAAGAGTAGTAGTTGTTGGTGATCCCAGGCAGCTGAGACACATGTCATTTTTATCAGAGTCCGTTCAGCAATCTTTGAGAGCAAAACATGGACTTGCGGACAACAGCATGACACTCGATTACCGAAACCTCAGTATTCTTGACTTGGTTGATAACCAGATCGGAGACCAGAGACAAGTAGTTTTCCTCGATGAGCATTTCAGGAGCAATCCTGATCTTATTGAGTTCAGCAATCGTGAGTTTTATGAAAGTGCGCTAAGGTTAATGACCACTACTCCCAAGAGAAAATACCTGAAAAGCCTCCAACTGATAGATGTTGATGGGGTAAGGGGAGATAATGGAGCAAATAAGCAGGAGGCTGAAAAGGTAATAGCCATTATCAAGGAAATTATTACGGACGAAACCACAATTGAAGAGCATCTGGCACACTCAATTGGTATAATATCGCCGTTCCGGGATCAGGTTGATTTTATAAATACGTTGTTGCTCAAAGCATTTGATATTAATTTGATAGAGAGGCATCAAATACTTTGTGCGACCCCTTATGGGTTTCAGGGTGAAGAACGGGATGTCATCTTGCTGTCTTTTGCAATTGATGACGAGGCTCACAGCACCGCTATTTATCACATCAACAAACCTGATGTATTCAATGTCTCGATTACAAGGGCTCGATCTAGGCAGTATATCCTGAAGTCATTTAAAGATTTGAATAACAAAGGTCGATATCTAGGTCGGTATATATCATCAATGACAAACGTTGAAACTGGCAATGGGAAGTATCTGAACTTTGAGGACGATTTTTTGAATGCAGTTAAGAAAAAGCTCGATGAATTATCCATAAAATATTGGCCGGGATATGAAATAGCAGGTATGAGGGTTGATATGGTGGTAGAATACGGTGAAAGCTACTTCGGAATAAACCTCATAGGTTTTCCAGGCGAATTTGAAGGGGTGCTAAATGTGGAAGAGTTAAAGATTTTAAACAGGGCAGGGCTTCCTACATTTCCTTTGCCCTATAGCTATTGGTATTTTGATCAGGACGCTTGCGTTGATGAATTATTAAATTTCATGAATTATAAATAAAAATAAATTTCAATTTTTTTAGGGGTGATATAATTCGCACCTGTCAACATTTCAGCCAATTACTAAATCTAACCAATTGAAAGAAGAGATCACTGATCAGGAATTAATGAGCAGGGTCAAGGAGGGTAATCATGATGCCTTTAAAGCCTTGTTTCGAAAATATTTTGCCAGACTGTGTGGTTTTGTGATGTCTATTGTGAAATCCCAGGATCTGGCAGTGGATATCGTTCAGCAGGTATTTACAAAGTTGTGGGAGAAACGCAAAAGCCTGTTTATTGATCAGTCGGTGAATGCTTATTTGATCACTGCAGTAAAAAATGAATGTTATAATCAAATTAAGTCCATTAAAACCAGAATTAAGTATGAGTCAAATTACCTGGAGGAGCACTTTGAAGCATATGAATCATTTTATGATGCGGATCAAACGAAGTTTATGAATATTGTTAATGAAGCAATAGCGCAACTGCCCGCTAAATGCAGGCAAGTGTATCAGCTTGCAAAGGAAGATGGCCTTACCTACGGAGAAATTGCAGAATATATGAGTATTTCTGAAAAAACCGTAGAGAACCAAATGGGAATAGCCCTCAGGAAACTAAGAGAAATACTAAAGCCACAGCTATCAGCAATGATGGGTTAATTTTAATAAAGTAATGACTAAAGATCGGATTCCATATGAACTAATAGGTAAATACATTACCAGCCAGATATCGGAAGAGGAAGCAAATGAACTTGAAAAATGGAGGACTGAGCGTGAGGGCAATGAGAAAGAGTTTCAGATGCTTTTAGCAGTCTGGCATGTTCCCGGTAATACAGGAAAATTTGAAGAAGAGGGTGAGCAAATCTTAAAAGAGATTCTAGCCAAACCAAAAACGGCAAAGCTGATTCCGCTAAACAGGTTTTTACTGGTCGCTGCATCAATAACCGTAGCACTGATATTGGGATTGATGTATAATTTCCTAATTGATACAGATCATGAATTGATTCAATATCAGGCTACCGAAAATGGTGAACTGAAAATTCTTCCTGATGGAACAAAGGTCTGGCTGAAATCCGGATCAGCATTGAGTTATTACCCCGATTTCAATACGGAGAGAAAAATCAATTTCACGGGAGAAGCATACTTTCAGGTTTATTCAGACCCTGATCATCCTTTCACTATTTCTACTGATGATGTCAAGACCACTGTGCTGGGAACGTCTTTCAACCTGTCGGCACCCAAAAATATAGAAGTGATGGTATTGCATCTGGATGAAGGAAAAGTCTCGGTACAACATGAGTCGAACCAGAGGATTTTATCACCAGGGCAGGTCATTAGCGTTTCAAAGACTGATAAAAAAATGGAGATACGCACCGTGACGAATGATAACCACCAATTCCTGCGTACCGGCAAGTTATTTTACAAGGAAGTGAAGTTGGCTCAGGTTTGTCAAGAACTGGCCAGGCATTACAATGTTGAGATTCAACTTCAGGTGGACAACCCTGATGAATTGTATACAGGCCGGTTTAACAACAAGTCTGTTGCAGAAGTATTGGAAATTATTGCACTAACACTAAATTTGGACATTACAAAAACTGAAGATACATATTTTCTAAAGTCACAATAGGGCAAATATTTGAAGGCATTCTGCTTAATCATATCGTTTATTTTAATACCCTTTTTTTCATTCTCCCAGTCAGACTCCAGCTTGATTCAGTTTGACGATGTAACCCTAAGTGAAGCACTGATAAAATTAAAAGAGGTTTATCCAATTGATTTTTCATATTCCAGTGATCTGGTCACCATGGAAAAAACAAAAATTTCAGGAACCTTTGGGAGCAACTCGCTACAACTCACATTGAAAAAGATTCTTGAAAACACCAATATTGAATATCTGATAAGAGATGAAATAGTCATTCTCAGGCGTAAAATAGAACCTTCAGAGCGTGTGATTTTTGGTGTTGTGATCGATGAGGAAAACGGGCTGCCAGTGTCATATGCTACAGTGCAAGTCAAAGGACATATGATTGGTGAAGTTTGTGATTTTCGCGGTTCATTTAAGTTGAAAGTAAGCCCCAGGTATCAATCAGACAGCATTCAGGTTTCTTCACTGGGGTATCAAAAACGCATATTTCCTATCACATCTGAGATTCCTGATACGATTTACCTGAATCCCAGTCAACTAACATTAAAACCCCTGCATGTCACCTCAACGGCATACAGAGAAAGAACGCTTGGTGTTACATCCAGAAAGCCCAAAGGAGAACTATATATGGATACGCATGGGCAGCAAACGGCATTATATTTTGAAACTGGTGATGCACAAGGTAAAATTGAATCTGTCCAGTACTTCTTATCTGAAAAAGGAAACACCAATGCCCCATTTCGGATCAGGATATATGAGGTGGACTCGCTGAACCATGGACCCGGCGAGGATTTATTGAAAGAATTTTTGGTAGTGCAACCTGATATTACTGGTGGGTGGTACGATGTGAACTTGCTGGATTATGACCTTTCCTTACCAGATGGTGGCTTTTTTGTCGCGATGGAAGGCGTATTTCCAAACGATTATGAGGCTTATATGACCGGTGATAGTAGTCGGCAAATATCCAGAAAGAGAAAAGTGGCTATTCAGCAGGTATTGTCTTATGGTCAGAAATTGGGTTATAGAAAGAGCAAAGACTATAATACATGGCATTATTCAATGTCTAGAACATGGTTTCAGTTGAACCAGCCTTTTGATGTGTTAATCAATGTAGATGTGTTAATAGAAAAGTGAGCATAAACATTACATATCGAGCTATTATTAAATGTATCATACTGGTATACATGCTGATAGGTGCTGTGCAGGTCCATGGCCAGTGTCATGAGCAGGTCAGGGCAGAGGCGCTTCAATCCGCAGGTATTGACGCGTTCTTTTTGCAGGAGTTGCCTGTCAGGCTGAAAGCTGGAACTATGAAGTCACCGGTGCGATTTAGGAAATTCAGGACTCAACTGGATTCCGGTGTTACTTATAGGGTCTCTGTAGTCAATAACCCTGATTTTGAAGGTAAGGTAATCATGCAGCTACTGGATAGAAATGAAATACTTGGAAGTACATTTGACTTGAATTCAAAAGTCGATCATCAGCAATTTGATTACACACCATTGGCGACTAAAACCTATACCCTCATCTCTTCCTTCAGAGAAGGCAAGAGGGGATGTGCATTGGGTATTTTATCGATGGTAGTCAAAGATTCACTGGCTGTTTTGGATCATAGGGTTACCAGTGATTCCATTCAGGAAACACTCTACCTGGGAATGCCAAATCCCGTTAGGGTTGCCATGGCTGATGTGGAGGGAGGATACATGGAAGTAGAAATGACATCCGGTGAAATTTCTTATGAAAATGGCCAGTATTACGCAAGACCATTCAATAAAGGAACCAGCTCAATAATATCAAAAACCTATCGAGCAGACAGTACATTGGTTGAAACAGATACAACAGTCTTTCGAATTGAGGAACTACCTATTCCATATCCTTCTTTAAAAGGCTTTGCGGGTGGGTATGTTGGACGGAATGAGTTGTTTAAGCTTCGTGAGATAGCGTTGGAGTGGTACACGCCATTTGATGTTAATCTGATTGAAGTAATCGACCTGATCGTCTCGACTGATCAAATGGGTGTCAACAGTAGTCGAACCAAAGGAACAGTATTGAGTCAATCACAAAAACGATTAATTAATAGTTTGGCATCTGATGAAAGTTTTTACATTCAGGTCAGGGTTAAGTTGCCAGATGGATCAGTCAAGTTATCCGAACCAGTCAAGTTTACAGTTTATTAGCCTTAATAGGTTCCAGGAGGTAATCCAGGCCATTGATTTTTATTTCGTACATGGTAGACAACAGCATGCCCAGTTTGCCGGGCGGGAAACCCTTGCTACTGAACCACTCCAAATAATAGGAGGGGAGATCGCATATCTTACGCCCCTTATATTTACCAAAGGGCATCTTGAATCGGGTTAATTCTACTAAAATACCTGGATCCATTAGTTTCGTCCGTTCTTTAGAAACCTTTTAAAAGCATTGTAGATGGTTTGCTGGTTGTAAGGTTTTGAAACAAAATGGGACATTCCCACCTGAAGACATGCGTCTATATCTTCTTTCAGTGCGTTGGCAGTGGTGGCAATGATTACCGGTGGTTTTCTGTGATCTTCCCTGTATTTGTCCAATATCAATTCTGTAGCGCCAAGACCATCAAGTTCTGGCATTTTCATATCCATTAATATAAAATCCGGACTTCCAATGACGGCTTTCTCGTAAGCTTCCATGCCATCAATGGCTGTCTCAACTTCTGCAATGCCCAGATTGACCAGTGTCTTTGTGGCAACAAGCCGGTTGATTTCATAGTCTTCTGCAATGAGCACCTTCAGTTTATGAGGACTTAAGTCCATGTTTTCTACACTTGACTGCTCAAGTTCCTGATTTTCGGCAATTTTGAATGGGGCTATAAAACTAAAAACAGAGCCAACACCAAATTCGCTGCTGACCCGAACTTCCCCTTTCATTGCCTGGACGATATTTTTGGTAATCACCAAACCAAGTCCAGTGCCGTCTTTTCGATTGTGTTCGGGTGTATCAATTTTCGAGAACTTATTGAACAGCTTCTTCAATTGATCTTTGGGAATTCCAATGCCAGTATCTCGCACAGATACGTTGATCAGGAGCTCTTTTTCACGTGCTTCCAGTAGCTCGGTAGAAACTTTTATCATTCCTCGTTCCGTAAACTTCAGCGCATTATTAACGAGGTTGATAATCACTTGCTTGAGCCTTAGTACATCACCCGTTAGGATAAGGTCAATTTTATCATCAAAATCGAAGACCAATTCCACATTTTTTTCCTCTCGCCTAATCCTGTCAACAAAAATGCTTTCGATGTTTTTAATCTCGTATGCCAGGTCAAAGTCTACTTCATGCAGTACCAGTTTGTTGTCCTCGATCTGGGTAAGGTCCAATACGTCACTGACCAGATTGTGTAGCATCTCGCTACTTACGATCAGATTCTTCACAAGCTGGGATTGTTCTTCATTCAGTTCAGTTTGGTTAAGTAATTCTGAAATGCCTAAAATTCCATTGAGAGGTGTTCTCATCTCATGGCTGATGGTGGCAAGAAATTGAGACTTGGCATGATCTGCTGATTCTGCTTTTATTTTTTCTTTTTCGAGGTTTTCAAATAAGGTTTCTACCTTTTCCCTATCCAAATAATTCTCTTTTTTGAATAGGTAAATACAAATTGCAACAATGATCAGGGTGACAATATTGGCGATTGCAATGTCCATGATCCGTTGATAATTATCCGTGTAAGGTGCTGCCAGATCTGGATTTATATATTCCAAAGTTGTAGCAACAGCAACGATGACTACCATGAGGATACTATAGCTGAGGAAAGCCCTGGGGGTGAGTATGAGCAAGCCTGAAATGTAAACCAGGATAAAGGCATGCATGATTGCGCCATAAGTTCCTCCTGAGGGAAACCAGGCCAGACCAATCGCAATCGCGCCAAATAAATAAAATAACCCCGTTACTAACCTGAAGTTTACGTTTTTTCGAAATGCGATCCACAGTGAAAGAAAAAAGACGAAGCAACTACCATATATGATCATGATAGGAGTTTCAAAGCCAACAAGAAACCCGTAAACAGTCCAGAAACCCATTAGAATTACCGCAATGGTATTTACTACTTCGAAAAGCCTGTATTCGATGGGTTTTCCGATAGTTTTGAGAAATTTGAAGTTCCTTGCTTTTCTCAATGTACTCTTCGTTTTGTTGGCACTTATCACGAAGTAACCAATTCGTTTCCAGTAATTGTCCGTGTGTGCGTGCTGGTGTGTTGCGATAATTTCACCTATGAAAGATAATCAATCAAGATGGAAATTTTAAGGGGTGGGGAAAGTATGTTGATGGAAAATTGAAAATGATTGATGTCTATTTTTAAAAAAGTACTAAAAAAGGCCAACGGATGATCGTTGACCTTTCAGGAACCAGCTTTGAAAATAACTGGAATGTTCAATCAGGATTAAATATTGTCACATGGGATTAATTCGCTGTTATTGATATAAACACTTTCCCCATCAAACTTGTAGTCGGTCCTTGGGTATGGTGTATCAGTAAACACGGATAAGCCTGCACTATAACACCTGCCATCATTGTCATCTTTATAAGTAATTGCAGCGGTATGACGCCTGTAGTTTACACCATCCCTGGTATAAGGAACACGCTCACCCCATGCAAAATTGGTGATTGTAATTTTCTTTAGTGATTTGAAATGGTTAATCAGTTCAGCTTTCAGTTCGTTATCAATGAATTGGTCCTCATAATCAAAATTAAAATCGGCATTTCTTGATAAGAGATAATCAAGGTATTGCTTGTTTCCTGATGTAAGATCAAACTTCAGGGTGCCTGTAGCCAGGTGGATGTTTCTGTTTCTTCCCCCATCAAATTTGCACACAAGTTCATATTCTTTTTGCTCAGCATCCTGGATGTAGTACCAGATCAAATCGGCTTTACCTTCATTTTTAAGGTCAATCTTGTATGTAAGGTAACCATCACCTTTTGCATAAGACATCATCTTTTCTGGCAAGTCCTCATAATGACTGTATACACCTGTCCGCTCATTGGTTAAGTCTAAGCTCACCTCTACGCCAAGGTAATGTTGGCATTTCTGCGCTAAATTTTTCTTAATGGGGACCTTCACATAAAATTCGTATGTGCCATCGCTGATAGATTCAATTTTGTCAGTTAGTTCCTCATCACTGTAAAACTCGATTTCTGAAGGTGCCTGTACCGCCATTGCCTTTTCCAGTAATTTCGGTACTTTCTGAGCTGTGACAGACAGGCCTAGTGTAAGCCACAGCATGGTTATAATAGTTATTCTCATAGTGGATTGTAATTTGATCACCAGAGTAAAACTATCACTCACTATTACTAAATGCTGTCATAAAGTAGGTGAACGACGATTTGGTTGAGGGAAGTACTTTAAATCGAGGGTGAACTATTTTTAGAATATCGTCAATCGTTCCATCAGGTCTTTTTTGTAGACTTTACCAATTGGAATAGGCTTGCCATTGATAAATACGACAGTTTGTTCAATTAACTCTATTCGAGAGAGATTAACAAGATAGGTCTTATGTATTCTGCAAAAATCAGTTCCGAGAAGCTGATCTTCAATTTTCTTTAGGGTTTGGGAAACGACATATTGCCGGTCCGAAGTATAAAATATTGAATAATTATCCGATGCTTCAACGTAATAAATATCCTGTGGGGTAAGCGGAATCATCGTACCATTATGTCGTACAAAAATTTTTTGATTTTGCTTCGGTTCGACCTGTTTTGCTTTGTGTTTTTTCCATGCCATCTGAAGCGTAACCTGCAGATCGGCCTCTTTAAAAGGCTTTACCAGGTATCCCATTGGAGTAGTTTTCTCCGCTTTGGATACAGTGGCATTATCATACAAAGAAGTCAGGAATACAAAAGGGATGCTCAGGTTGTTCTGGATGTAATGAGCCACATCGATTCCTGATTTTTCACCTTTTAGCATGATGTCCAGCAGTACCATATCCGGCTTTTCCTGCTGAAGTATCTCGATTGACTCCTCGTAATTGGAGGCAATTCCACAAACCTGATAGCCAAGATCTTCCAGGCTCAAGCTCAGGTCATCCGCAATGATGGCTTCATCTTCAACTATTAACAGGGATAGGCTCATTATTTTTAAAAGTTACTGATATCGTTGTTCCATTATTTTGCAATGTTTCCACGGTTGCCTGTAGGCCTCTGGACAGTGTCTGAATCAACCGCTGACCATACCCTGAATCACCTCCCGGGCTGGTACCTACTCCATTGTCCGCGACTTTGAGTTCAACCAAATCATCTTTCTTCTTCAAGGAAATTTCAATAATTCCTTCCTGAGATTCCGGGAATGCATATTTCAAAGCATTGGAGATCAATTCGTTGACCATCAGCCCCAGATAAATTGTGGTGTCCAGGTCGAGCTCAATTGCTTCTATATTCGTGTTCAATTTGATTTGCTCCTCACTGATGTTGTAGGTATCGAAAAGTGTTTGACTGAGTTGCCCCAAGTATTCAGGAATGGCGATTTTGGCCAGGTCTTCGTTCTGATAAAGCTTCTGATGTACAAGGGCCATTGACTGTACCCTGGTTCGTCCTTCCTGAATTGCCTTTTTTGAAGCTTCATCTTTCAGGAATCTGGATTGTACATTAAGTAAACTACTCACTATTTGCAGGTTGTTTTTAACCCTGTGATGAATTTCTTTCAGCAATAGTTCACGTTCGGCCAGCGATCTGGAAATGGTTTTGTTTTTCTCTGCAAGGACCTGATTGACTCTTTGCTTTTGAATGAACAGTACCGTAACCAGCAAGGCAATAGCCAATATACCAGCTCCGATAGCAATAATGGTATTCTTCTCTGATTCCTGTAATTGATTCTCCTTTGATAGTAATCTAATGGCCGCATCCTTTTTTTCAGATTCATACTTAGCTGCCAATTCATTGACAGTTTCGATGTTTTTTTCTGTGAGTACACTGTCTTTCCACTCAAGTGCTTTTTGTAGATAACCATAAGCAATGTCCGGATTGCCTCGTTTTTTTTCAATGGATGCCAAAAGACTGTAGCTGTCTAATACACCTGCCTTATAATCCATTTTCAGTGCCAGCTGATTCATTTCATTGAGTACCTTTTGAGCCTCCTCCAGACGGTCAAATGCCTTGAGGATATTTGATTTTTCTTTTAAACTGAGCACAATGGCCCGGTGGTCATTATTTTGCCTGAGTAATTCAATTCCTTTGTCAACATAAGCCAGTGCACTATCCACTTTTCCAAGTGATCGGTATACTATTGAAATGTTGGTGTAGGTACCACCTTCAGATTGGATATTACCTGTGAGTTGGCATAGTCTTGCAGCCTTCTTTAGTTTTTCCAGGGAGCTTTCAGTGTTACCCGACATGAAGTCAACACCCGCAAGATTGATCATTACCCTGGTGAGCCATATAGTGTCTTCCAATATTGCAAATTCACCGTATGCCTGTTCCAGATACTTCTGGGCTTCATTTAAGTCTCCCAGCGTCATGTAGAAAGAACCAAGATTATTTCGGTTTGAAGCAGCCTCATGAATGAATCCGTTTTTTTCAGAGATCTTGAGTGCTTTCAGGCGTATAGAGAGGGAGCTGTCATAGGATGATTTGAACTGAAGCGCATTACCTTTTCCTGTCAGTGCTTTTACGTGAATCAATGAGTCCGAATTGGAATTGGAAAGGATATGGTCAAAGATTACTATGGCTGAATCCGGATTGGAATTGGCCAGATTATGGGCGTTGTTAAGCATATTGAGCAGAGTATCCTGCCCCTGTAATTGACCGATGCTCAAAAAAAACAAAATGACCCACATGTTTTTCATGCAGGTAAGATAATGACCTTGGTGAAAAGATCACATGCAAAAGGGGAATTTGGATTAGAAACCGTAGGTTACACTCAAGTCATCAACATGAAGGTGATGCACATGGTTTCTAATGTGATCTACCAGCTTTGTTACATGGTGTACATATCGGAAAGTAGCATTCTCAACATTGAGCATTTGGCCACTGTAGCTATTATGGCCAATATCGGACAGGGTCTTATCCTTTTCATGTTCCACTTCTTTACTTTCCTTACATTCTTTGTTGAGGTGATGAATAAAGTTCTTTACACTATACTCTTCTTCAAATTGACGGATTTGCTCTAATGTTTTTTTAATCTCATGATTGTTCTGGTAATAAGAAATTTCCATGAGTCTGCGATAGATCAGTGTATCGTAATGGTGAATATCATTTAACACAGAAATCACTTCGTATCGGAAGCTATCAATCTGACAATAACCAATCAAACCTCTGTAGTCTTCAAGTGTTTCTGCTATCAGGTCCCACCGGTAACTGACATCATCAAACTTTTCAGTAAGATTCTCTACACTGTCTTGTTGTGCAAAAGCCTCGGAGCTATTCCAGGTTCCAAGTAGTGCCAAGAGAATGAGAATGGGAAGTCGTTTAAAATTCATAGCCTGATCGTAACTAGTTTGCTTCTTTTCAATACTATAATATAGTACAAAAATCGCTAGAAAAACAGAGAAATCTTAGTAGATCCATGTATTCTCGATCAATTGACAATATTCGCCGATAGATGAATAATTCTTCCCTATGAGTTGTGCAGATAAACCATAGGTAATCTTCTAATAATACAAAAACAGCACTTTAAGCTAACCTTTGTTCTGACGAGCTTTCAGCAGTTTTCGTTGATATCGACCCTGTACAATGTCCGTCACCACCAGGAAGAAAATCACGAAATAGAAAGTGGTTTTACTAAGTGGTGTAACATGGCCTCCAAATAACTCCAATTGTGCCAGATGTCCACCCTCGGAGAGTAACATCACACCAACAAGTAATAGTATGAATAACCCCAAAACTTCGTACAATCGGTTTTTATGAAGAAATGTAGAAACAGTACCCGAAAGCCAGATCATCATGACCCCACTGATTATGATCGCAGCAGCCATGACCCAAAACACATCACTCAATGCCATTGCACTCAAAATCGAATCAAAAGAGAAAATGATATTCATCAACACTATCGATGCAATGACGCTGGCAATAGATTTGGATGATTTCTCTTCGCTTTCCTCATGTTCCTCCATATACACCATGTGCCAAATTTCCTTTACGGCGGTATACATGATGAATATACCTCCCGCCAGTACAATCAGACTATGAATGGAAAAGTGCGCATCAATGAAACCCAGCTTAACCGGCAAAATAGGATCCTGGAAATATTTCATGAGGTTGACCAGCAAAAACAAAAGACCCAGACGAAGAATGATGGCAATTCCTATACCCCAGCTACGAACCATCTGTTGTTTTTCAAGAGGAGCACGCTTTGATTCAATTGAAATGTACAAAAGGTTGTCAAATCCAAGCACTGCCTGTAACAGAATAAGCATGACAAGTGTAAACAGATTATCGAGCATAGGTATTCGGGTTTTGAAAGCTCAAAAATATAATTTTGAACAAGAATCTGAAATCTTTATTCAGCAATTCAACCAATTGAATAGACATATTTGCTAAATTGATATCAAACTAATTTCGCAAACTTATGTCTACTGTTCTTTCTGCCAAATTCAGCAAATTTTTACCCACTATTTTAAAACATGAAGGAGGGTATGTAAATGACCCTGATGACCCGGGTGGCGCCACCAACAAAGGGATTACCATCAAGACTTTTGAACGATACGCACATTTACTGGGCATACAACCTACCCTGGAAAACCTCAAGTCACTGACTGATGATCAGGCAGGTATCATATATGAAAAAATATACTGGGGAGGCATCAGAGGTGAGGAGATCAAAGATGTTCAGGTGGCTTATCAGTTTGTTGACTTTTATATCAATGCGGGTAGCAATGCTATTCGAACAATGCAGAAATCTGTGAATGACCTGGGAGGTAACATTGGTGTAGATGGAAAAATGGGGCCGGCCACTCTTGGAGGTATCAATGGATTAAACGGAGAACAGCTTTTCGATAAGTTTAAGGCCAATAGATTAGCATATTATCAAAATCTGGTAGCCAGAAAACCTGTATTGCAAAAGTTTCTCAAGGGATGGACCAGGAGAACGAACAGTTTTGTCTATGAGAATCCAAACTAAGTGGATTCCATTCTTTCTTTGTTCTTTCTGATTTGCCTTTTTACAAGGAACCTCTCTACGATATTGTCAAATGGTTTCAGCATCAGTGCGATAACTCCCTTCATCGCAAGACCAGTCAGGTTGTTACCCGTCTGACTTTCAATGATTGGCTCTAAGAATGCTTCTGATACAAGGAATAATATGATTGCTAAAACCAATGTAATTCCAAGGGCTTTTCTACTGGATTTCGCTTTAGCTAATTCTTCGTAGTTCCTTTTGATTTCCTCATTTTGGTGTTGTAATTGGGCATTTTGCTCTTTGATCTTATCTTCTTGTTCTTTTTTGGCAGTAATGTCCCTGGTCACAAACAAAAAACCGGCAAATTCACCCTGACCGTTTAACCTGATTTTGGCTGTTTGTCCAACCCATTTGGTTTCTCCGGCCTTAGTTTTTATAGGAAATTCGTAGTAGCTGTGATCTTGTTTCTCTGCTACCTGAGTTTTATAGAAGTTTTCAATGTCCTTAGCAACATCATCCTGGATAAGGTGTAGAAAACTCTTACTATGCAATTCCAGTGATTTGTATCCTGCCAGCTCATAAACCTGCGCATTGGTATATTTGATCTGACCAGCGGCATTGGTTTCTATGATAACATCATTAATGTTCTCAACCAACTGCTTGAATAGCGCCTTCTGGTTTTCAAGGGCGATACTTAGCTGGAATTTTTTGATGGCTCTTTGAAGGGTCCTGTGGAGGATTTCAATGAAGTTTTTCTCGTATTCCTTCAATACAAAATCATAGATCTCATCATTTTTCATGAGTTCTACCACCAGGTCAATGTCTTTGGTGGCTGTCATGATGATGATGGGAACATCCGGCTCGTAAAATATCAGATCACTTCCGGTACCATCAGGTAAATTGTAATCGGAAACAATGGCGTTAACTTCATTTTTTTCGAGGAAACCTGATGCAGCCGCAATCGAATCCTTAAAGATTGGATTGTAAATATGCTCATACTTCTGAAAAAGTTTCTTCAGTAGCAGCGTCTGAATAGGATCATCTTCTATGATTAAGATATCATAGACTTTAAAATTCCTTTTTTTCTCGGCAGATTGCGGTGTGTCTGATTTTACTTCCAAGAGTCTATTGTGCTGGTTAAAATGTCATACTTCTAACAAATTAACTAATCTTTTCAGTCAGTTAATCCTTTCTTTAGATGAATAGCTGATATCAGTCGACGGGTTACTTAAATATAACGTTTTCTGTGAACAATACCTTTCAGAAATTCTAATTTTTGAGCCATAGGTTGGCAATACGTTCTTAATTTGTCCTAACTTCATGTTGTAATTCAGAAGATCAAATGAATAAACTTGAAGCTGTCATCAACGGCATAGATGAAATCAATGCCACAGATCCCAATCAAATCATAGTTAACGGAAGCTCATATCCAAATGAACTGATCTATGGAGAGCGCATGACTGAAATGTTGCACCAGTATCAATCCGAAAGTTCCGATGAACTACAGATTGCTGCAAGGGGGCAACACATCAAAAGGTGGGCTATCCCCAGAAAAGATTTCCCTATGGACAGAAAGGGTTACCTCAAATGGAGAACCCAACTTAAGCTGATGCACGGAGAACTTTTGTCAGAAATTATGCGGGAAAATGGCTATGACGAGGAAGCGGTTGAGAAGGTTGTGACCATGGTGACCAAGAAAAAGTTAAAGACAGATCCTGAAAGTAAGATATTAGAAGATGTGGTGTGTCTGGTGTTCCTCAAATACTACTTCGGGGAATTTATACCCAAACATGACGAACCCAAAGTGATTGATATAGTAAGGAAAACCTGGGGCAAGATGACAGAGAAAGGACATGAACTGGCACTTCAACTGCAACTAACTGATGAGGAGACCTCCATTATTAAAAAAGCATTGAACTAATCGCAATATTTAACTAATCAACCCATGACTTTTACAGAAACACTTATAATTTCATCAATACCGGCTGTATTGACAACCACTTTGGCATACTTGAAACTACGGCAGGATGTGAATGCTCACAAGACCAATATCATGGCGGAGAAAGCGGCCAAAAAACTACTCAAACACAAAGGGTATACCGACAGAAGCTTTGAAGCCATCAAGAAAACGCTTGGAGGCTGGGACGAAGAGGAAAATGAGCTCAGGAAAATTCTGGTGAGAGCAGGGGCCGTTCGGACTTACAAGGATGATGAGGAATGGTGGTATCTGCTTTCCAGAACTGATGAAAGAATTGCAAAATTTCGAACAAAGAAAAAATAAACTAGTTTTGTAAGGAGCTATAGAGAGAGGAAATCATGGTGTTGTATTTAAACACTTCGTTAGCATTATGTCTATACCACATCTCTTCAGCAAACCTCATCTTAATCAGATATTTCATTCTGAGCATGAATTCGAGGGTATTTCATTTCAGGATGTGTGCTATCTCGCCACTCAAAGTTGTGGAGTTTCTGCAGCTGTCATTATTTTGTTTGTCGATGACCATCAGAAAATTCAAGCCTCCTATGGGCTGGACAGAAAAAGAGAATTACATTGGAACCATGAAGCCGTAGCAAATAATTTCTACTCGTCAAGCCAGCAACTGGAGCTTCTTGTTCATCCTTTTTCTTGTGGAGAAGTGATTTTTACATACATGGCCGGATTTAAAATATATGGTCCGGATCATGCACCTGTGGGGTTTTTGTGTGTACTAGATGATGTTATTACCAAACTGAACCCCGCGCAAAGCAAATCCCTTAAGATTCTTTCGGAGCAAATCTCCTCTTCATTGTCTTCCGTCAACCTGCACATTTACAGGGACCTGATTGAAAACGTAAAAGACATTATTTACGAGCTCGATGGAAAGGGAAATTACATTACTGTAAACTCCAGATTAGCTTTATTTTCGGGATATGCCCAGGAGGAGTTGCTACAAATGAATTATCAACAGGTAGTGCATCCGGATGATGTAGAAAATGTGAAAAGATACCACCGCAAGATTGTAAGTATGAATCACCGCTCGGGATATCAGGAATTCAGAATTACATCTAAGACAGGAGAGGAGATGTGGATAGGCCAGAATGTGACCTTTCAGTATGAGAATGGCGAGTTGACACGTGTTAGGGCTGTTGCCAGAGATATTTCGGACCTTGTTTCGCTGAGGAAGCAATTGGAGGAAAGCATGAACCTGTATAAGTTGGTGGCAGAGAACTCAAGGGATCTCACGTGTTTGACAAAATTGGATGGAACTTTCCTTTATGTTTCTCCCTACAGTAAAGAGTTACTCGGATATGAACCGGAAGAGTTGGTGGGTACCAACGGTTATTCCTATTTTCACCCGGACGATCTCAATGAGATTAAAAGAGAAGCACGGTTTCAAAACTCATTTCTGAGCAGTGCCCAGTATCGGTTCCGTAAAAAGGATGGTACTTATGTATGGGTAGAAACGGTGAATAAAAAGGTTTATGAGAATGGGGAAGCGGTCTCATTTCAGTCCAATACACGCAATATTTCAAAACGTAAGGAGATACAGAAGCAGCTGGAGCGAAATAGTGCGATACTAAGTTCCATGATGGAAAACACAAGGGATTTTATTTTTGCATTGGATAAGAAACAACGATTCATTTACTTCAATTCAAGATACCGCGACATCTATGAGCGACGAACGGGACAGCCGCCTGAAATAGGGAGTGACTATATTTTTGATCCGGCTCAGAAGGAGCATTATCTTGAGATCTTTCGGAAAGTAATTGATGGAGAGCGAGTTCAGGTTGATATCAAATACCCTTATACCCCCAATGAGTATACTCATTTTGAAGGTTACTTTAACCCAATTACCGATTCCAATGGACGACCAATTGGAGGTGCGGCATTTTTAAGGGATGTTACTGATCAAAAAGCTTGACCTGCATTATTGTTTGAGGCTTTTAGTTCTATCTTAGCGTCATCGAAGAGTTTCCAGACATAGACATTGAAAACAGAGTTTTTAACACAGCGCTGAAAGCGGTTGACCGTGGTGAATCCATTTACCTGACAGGCAAAGCCGGAACCGGCAAGACCACTTTTCTCAAGCACCTGAAATTGACTTCAGATAAGACCATGGTGGTACTGGCTCCTACAGGGGTTGCTGCCATCAATGCGGTGGCCAGACGATCCATTCCTTCTTTAAGATCGGCTTTGGACCATTGCTTCCAAATGACCAGGAGTACGGTGAGGACAACATTAGAAAGCATTTTAAATACAATAAAAAGAAGATTGAATTACTCAACAGTCTCGACCTGCTTATTATTGATGAGGTGTCAATGGTCAGGGCAGATCTTCTGGACCTGGTAAGTAAAATACTTAAGACCTACAGAAACAGTTATGATCCCTTTGGTGGGGTTCAAACCTTGTTGATTGGCGATGTATTTCAGTTGCCACCAGTTGTGAACCGAGAGGAGTGGGGCCTTTTATCACCCTTTTACAGGAGCCCGTTCTTCTTTAGCTCCATGGCTTTTAAGCAAACAGGGTTTCAGTATTATGAACTGGAAAAGGTGTATCGGCAAAATGATCCAAAATTCATTGATATACTCAATCATATACGAATCAATGAGTTGTCGGAAGCTAGGCTGGCAGAATTAAATGATGCTGTAGATAAACCTATCAAAGAGGAGGAGCAGTATGTTACCCTTGCTACTCATAATAGTACGGTTAATGCCATAAACAACAGTAAACTGGAGGCATTGGAAGGTGATTCGTATTTTTTTAAGGCGCAGGTTACAGGGGATTTTTCGGATGCTGCAGCGCCAACAGAAAAGGTCCTGGAGCTCAAAACAGGGGCGCAGGTAATGTTTGTGAAGAATGATGGGGGAGATGAGAAGCGGTATCATAACGGCACCATTGGCACAATTACAGAGGTGAGTAAACAAAAAATCGTTGTTCGAACTAGTATTCATGAAGTAATCCATGTTGACCGGGAAGAATGGGAAAATATCAGGTATGAGTGGGATGAGAAAGAACAAAAAATCAGGAAGAAAGTAATTGGTACCTGGAAGCAATACCCGCTGAGGTTAGCCTGGGCGATTACCGTGCACAAGAGTCAGGGATTAACTTTTGATCATGTGGTGGCAGATCTGGAAAAATCATTTAGCGAAGGACAGGTTTATGTTGCACTCTCAAGATGTACTTCTCTAGATGGGCTTGTATTGTCAACACCAATTCCTTCAAGTGCCATAAAAATTAACCCATATGTAATTCAGTTTACAAGCTGGATGAGGCAGAAAATGAATTATTGATTAATTTATAGATTGCACCAAAGAACACATTTGTGAAAAAATCATTCATATTCATCATCACCTGGATCATTTGCAGCAATATCGGTTTTGGCCAGTCTCCGTTCGATAAAATGACCAATCAGAAAATGCACAAAATCCTGCTGAGGGAGTCAAAAGAGGTAAAAGGTGTCCCGGGCAATTGGAAGGTAATCTACAAAGAACGACCGCTCTATGTGATCACAGACAGTACTCACAACAGAATGAGAATCATTGCCCCAATACTAGAACGGAAGGACCTGAAAGCTGAAGACCTTGAAATTCTTCTGGAAGCTAATTTTGACAGGGCTTTAGACGCCAAATACTCGTTGTTTCAGGATATTTTGTGGTCAACCTATACCCATCCCCTGGGTGAATTAACCGTAGAACAATTTAAGGACGCCTTACGGCAAGTGGTCAGGCTGGCAGACAATTATGGAACTTCTTACACCAGTACAGATATGGTGTTTGGCGGGGATCAGTAAGTAGCCAGGTAGTTTTTAAGCGGCTGTTGCTGCAACAGGTTGTGGCAGGATAAAAAGACAATATACGACCGGTAGATCTGCTCCTGATGATCAAGTAGTTTGATGTCCAGTTTGAGCTTTCCTCTGTTGATCTTCAAAATTTTAAATGGATCCTGATCCTGTTCTTTTTGATAAGCTTTTAGAATATCATCAGACAAAATATCGCTGATCTGTTTTTTGAAGCTTGTGTATCTCTCACAATCACTTTTCAACTTGTCAAATGCCATCTTTTGTTTTTGCTGTAGTTCCAGTTCTTCTGCGGCTAGCTCATGTTGCTCCTCAATAAGGTCGAGTTTTCTTTCTGTTACATCGGGCTTATTGTTATTTACAATTGGCAGGGTAATCCCAACACTAAGTCCAACCTTATTTTTCTCCGTCCGATGCGGGTAATAATCGGTTTGAAGAAAGCCCAGGTTATCCAGGGTGTTCTCTAGTTTGATTTCCTGATTCAGTTGATTGATTTTATGTCGCTTCAATGCCAATTCAGGTGCTGAGTAGACTGAGTTTTGTAATTTAGTGGCCACCTTGATCAGCGAGTCAGCCGGGATTAGGTCGGTGACTTTCCAATTAGATTGACCGCTGTTGATCAGGCCCATCTTTTGTGAAAGCAGGTTTAGCCTTGATTTGAGTTCCTCAACCTTTTCCAGTTGCTCTATTTGCTCCAGTTTGTTGTCCAGAAGTTTGTCAGTATTGAGTCTGTTGGTTTCTGCCTCTGCCAGTAGTAGCTTTTCCTGTTGTTTGGCCAATTCCAGTAACTGCTCTTCATAACTGAGCCTGGTGGAGAGCACACAGAAATCAACAACAAGATGGTATTTCTCCTTTAATATTGTTTTAAGTGCCACTTGTCTTTCGAGATTCAGTGCTTTGTATTCTTCAAGAAACAGGTCATTGTTGCGCTTGATATAGAAAGGGTTGGTGGCGTTGACCCTTAATGCGTATTCTTGTTGTTCTTCGGCCAGTTCATCATTTTCAGTCCTGAATTGAATTCTTCGGAAAGGAGATAGTTTGTAGGGTTTGCCATCCAGCAATGTCGCTTTTTCATCCTGAATAATCAGATCGCTGGTTTGCATCACATCCTGGAGGTAGTTTGTGATTTCCACTTCCTGGCATCTTGCTACATCAATGCACCAAATTAACATTATGACCAACAATGCGAGTCTCTTCATATTATTTGATCAGTACTTTTTCCCCAACGGTAAACTCGTTTTTTTGATCTAGTTGAATGAACACCTCCTGGCCATAGGCTTTCACTGCCGTAGATTTTTGCAGGATATCAGGTAAAGCAACTACTGCCCCTAATCCAATTATTTCTCCTTCAATCTGGGTATTGCGGTTATCATATCTGAAAACCTTCACTGATGATCCAATAATATTGGCAGACACCTGTTTACCAACTAAATAACCTACTACTGATGATGGTCTGCTCGGATTAATTGAGAGTAAATTAGAATAAGCGGCCACCTGTTCCGCATCTTTGACATAGACGTTTTCTACAACACCATCAAACGTGGCATATTTGTTCAGTTGTTTTTGTTGGTCCTGAAGTATTTGCAGTTCCTGCTCCAGTAAATTGATTCTGGTATTGAGTGTTTGTATTTCAGCCTGGTGATCGGTGGACAGGTCATTTATTTTATACTGCGCGGACTGATATTGTAGCTGCTTTTTGTTTAGCAGGGTCTTTATTTTTCGCTGCAACTCTGCTGAATCAGCAACTTCTCCCAATGACTTCAGCATGTTCACTTTGTTGGCAAACGAGACCTTTAGTTCATCAATATCGTTTTCGATAGCGTCTATTTTTAAGTTCCTTTCACTCTTAATGTACTCAATTTCTGCATCAATTAGGGTAGTTTTAGTATCTCTATCCGCATTTGCTGCGTTGATCCTGTTCTGCAGTTTGGCAATTTCTATATCCAGGTCATTGCTGGTCAGTTCTACAAGCAGGTCACCTGTATTTACTGCTTGTCCAGGCGTAACATATACCTTCTTTACAAGCGCAGATTTGTCTGTGGAAACTTTATATTCCTTGGCATAAGTTACTCCTACATACTTATTACCCCCTCCAAAAAAATAACCATTAAATAGCAGGAGTGCAATGAAGAGGGTGCCGATCATGAAATAAAATGTAGCTTGTTTTTTCATTGCTGGGTCAATTTAGGTCCTCATCCATCGCTATTCTCAACTGGATAACAGCGGTTTCATTTTGCAATCTTTCAAAAAGTTCGTCTTTACTTTTTCCGGATGCCAATGCGAATTGATATTGATATTTTACCACTTTTCGGTCTTCTCTGGAGTCGGCAGTCATGTTGATGTTGTGCAGCTCTGAACAAAACTGATGAGCAACAGCGAGTACCGCCGGAAGATCTTCAGAATTAAGCAAAGTGAAATTGATCTTTCCTTTTTGACCATTCATTTGGAAGGCAGAAAAATGAAGTATAAATGCCACCGCACAAAATATTACAGTACCAACAAATGCGATGGTATATCCATATACACCAATGGCAAGACCAACACTTAATGCCGCAAACAAGAACAATACGTTTCGTGGGTCTTCAATCCTGGTCCTGAACCTGATGATTGCCATAGCCCCAAAAACGCCCAACCCTCTGGCCAGACTGTCTCCTATGGCCATCATAACCATAGAGGTTACAATGGCACCAAGCACCAAAGACTGAAAAAAATTGGATGGATACCTTTTTCCTTTGAATGTTAATTTATGCGTAATTGCAATTAATGCTGCCAACACGAAGGCCCATATCATCGCGTATGCTACATTGATCAATGTAGGAAACTCGCTCACTGGTTGGTCTGGAAACAATTCGAACATGATGGGTTAGTTATTGCTTTGACCGGGCGTAGGGTTGGAAAATGAGGTCCATGTCTCACTTCCATCCTGAATCCTTCCTTGCGAAATATCAGCTGTTTGAACACCAAAGGAATGGAGGTCAATTGTTCTTCCATCCCGGTAATTTAGTGAGATGTCTTCACCCTCTCCACTAAGGCCAAAACCTAAATGCAAAGGTCCCTGCTCAGTGTCATTATCCGCCCATAAAATTAAATACCCGCCGGAAGGGATGGTTGTTGAGGACTGAGCATCCGTTGGAATCTGGTATTTAAACGGATCAGCACTATCGTCAGTAATGTAAAACCCACCTATATCTACGGAAGCACTACCGGCATTGTAAATTTCTATCCAGTCATCAAACTCCTCTGTACCACCATCAGTGTCCGGACAACAAGACTGGTTAACCGCCAAAAACTCATTGATGTAAAGTTGCGGGAGTTCATCGGTGGAGGTGGTATATTGGTAATAGGCTTCAGCTGCAACCGGGCTCCTTACCACAAATGACTCACTGTCAACTACTTCAATATAGTAAGCGACTTCTCCTGATGCATTTAAGGCTGGAATAGTTGCCTGATAAAGAGCTCCAGATCCTGCACTCATCGGAATAGTAGTGAAATTACCATTATTGATTTGGTAATTAAGATTGATGCTGGTAACACTGGAGGAAGATAACGAGACTTCAATGATTACATCGTCAGCGGGCTCTACTACAATAGGGGTTTGTGAAACACTATTAATTACTACCGAAGGAGAGGAGCCGTTACTTGCACCCTGGGTGGGGTTACTGGAGATTGCCCAGTGATCAGATCCGTCACTGAACCTGGCATAAACACTTCCTTCCACCAATTCCGGATAGGTCACCACATCAACCAACTCATTGATGTTAGACTCCAGTGTGATGGTTTCACCTCTGGATGACAATTTGAAATTAGTATGGTTTTCAAATGCAAGATCATCACATAGAAAGATTGAAAATCCTCCGGGTTCAATGGAAATACCAGAAGGAATCAGGTATTTGTTTTCCGGGTCATCATAGATCAGAAACCCTCCCAGATCTACTCGTTGAAAACCGGCATTGTATATTTCTAACCAGTCAGGCCCACCAGTAGGATGGATCTCATTGATGAACAATTCAAGGTCTGACTCCTCAAGTGGAGAATCATCGTCTTTACTACAGGAATTCAGGAAAAACAAAGCCAAAAGGGCGAAGGCGCTTAAAAATACTCTTATCATTCTATCTTCATTATGATGGCATCATTTTCGGGTGCTCCAAGTTAAGTTAATTTTAATATAACATTAACGTAACCCGGAAATTACGTCAATATTGAATCTGATTTTACAAAATTTTACATTTTTTGGAAATGGAATTAAGTGTTTAACCTTTTCCCTGAATTGGCTTTGCATATATTTGGGTTTGTACTAAAATGAAGAAATTATGGCGATACGCCTGGTCCTGCTATTGGTGTTTGTTACCTGGAATTCCCAGGTATTCTCGCAAAACATCAACCCATCAGATAATGAAATCTACCGTTCCGGTGAAATTGCTTATATCTATGTCACCATGGATGAAGCCGACAAAGAGTACCTACTCAATCCTGATAATCTTGAAAGTAATGAATACCAGCCCTGCAATGTACATTTTGTAAACTCACAGGTAGATGAGGTAGCTAATAACGTAGGGATAAGATTAAGGGGAAACACTTCTCGGTATCACCCTAAGAAATCCTTCAAAATTGACTTCAGAGAATTTGGAGGACCGAAATTTCATGACTTTAAAAAGTTTAACCTGAAGGCTGAAAACAATGACCCCTCTATGATCAGAGAGCATTTGTCTCTACAGATTTTCCGAATGATGAATGTGCCTGCCGCAAGGTCTTCGCATGTTGAGCTTTACATCAATGGTGAATATATGGGGCTGTATTTGAATGTAGAGCAAATAGATGATGAATTTGTACAAGAACGTTTTGACGATGATTCTGGCAATATTTATAAATGCTACTGGGGTGCCACATTGGAAGATGATGGACAGGTTTGGGATAATAACCGGTTTGAATTAAAAACCAATGAGGCTCTCAATGATCGACAAAAACTAGTGGATCTTGTAAATGTGCTCAATGAATTTAACCAAACTGTATTCCTGGAGGAGATAGAACAACACCTTGATGTCTATTCATTGGTGAGGTATTTTGCAGCAGAAGCAATACTAGGGCATTGGGATGGATACAGCTACAATAAAAACAATTTTTATCTCTACGAGGATCCTTCTACCGGTCTCGTTTCATTCATTCCATATGATGTGGACAATACTTTTGGAATCGACTGGGTAAACAGAGACTGGGCCGAGCGAGATGTGCTTGACTGGCCAAAACATGGTGAGGGGAGGCCTTTAGTTAAGAAGGTTCTTGCTCAGCAAAAGTACCTGAATTATTACGTGAGAGAAATGAGGAGCCTTTTGGAAAATCACTTCAATGCACTGCAACTTGGCGCTATTTTGGAGGATTACCGGGTTCTATTGCGGCCTTCCATTTCGAGAGACACCTATTACCCTCAAACATTTGGGTTTTCAGTCGAAGACTTTGATCGAAGTTTTGACCAAAACGATCTTGCCGATCATTTGCCTTATGGTTTGGAAAATTACATTGACAAAAGGACTGAAACGGCAGAAGATCAATTGTCCGATTTTGTAGTAACCAGTGCTTCGCAACCAATACATACTTTCAATTATTTCCCAAACCCTGTTATCAATGGAGAATTTTTAATATCAGGGACAGCTAACGATATCACAGTATGGGACAGCACTGGAAGATTAGTTGATATCAGAATCTTCAGAGTGGGACGATTTAATAAAGTAAGGCTTCCGCATTCAATAAGACCAGGACTATATTTTATTGACCATAATGGGACATCCAATCGAATTGTGGTGAAATAAAAAAGACCAGCACTGGCTGGTCTGGTACCTTATTCATGCAGGTTGGCATAGTATCGGGATACACCCTTCCTGAAAGTAGCATGTTTGCGCAGTTCCTTCGGAGGAGCCATGTTATCCACAGGGATGTAATGCTTCTCTACATATAGGCCTTCGCACAAATCTTTTGAGCCAGGTATATCTTCCCACAATTTATCTTTGAAGGTATCATACCATTGTTTAAACTTCTCTTCAGAACTAAAGTATCTGGTCTCTAATATTTCTTCCTTTACCCCTTGTCTGGGGCCATATTGGTCACTATAGATATAGTGTTCTTTAAGAATGGCCTGTATCATCTCCTAATCTGTTTTGGGTTACTAAAAAAAAGTTGTTTTTATACGACAATATAATAATTTAATCGATTTTTAAAAGCATTTCTCACTAACAAATGTTAGTCTGTATTACGGGGGTGAAATGATAAGGTTTTATAGCCTCAATGTGCCTGATTAGCCATGTTTTGGGTTGATCGATTAATTTTTCCCAATCAGCGCTGAAAAATTCCGGTTCGTCGAAATGGGGGTGGAATTGATTAAAAAAAAGACCAAATTAGTACTACACTAAACAGTTAGGAAAATGGCATTATTAGAAAACATCACGAACATTATAGTACATTCATTAGTATCTATCCCTAAAAGAATTGTATTTATGATCAAGATGAAATTGGGATTGGTATAGGCAATTCCTATTTCATTTGCTTCATTTGATATTCCGTTCCCGGAATCGCACCCTTCTCAATGGACTGCTGGAGTAAATCCAACAGGCTGTGAATCTCCTTCAGGTCGTCAAGGTACCATTGATATTCTTTCTTCAACCCATACTGATCATAATAGTAAGATGACTTTCTCTCCGTATTATACAAGAGGTTTTTACACCGACTTTTGTAAGATTTAATACTGTGATCTATCCAATAGAACAGGTTGGAACCCCTGCTGATACTCACCAGATAATTGGGATGCAGGTTATTGAAGATGTCAGAATCAAATGCTGATTCTACTATATGAGGTTTCGAAATAAAATATAGTTTTCTGGGTACCAGTAATTCAGGTTGTTCGCCTTTCGCAATTGCGGTTTCGTATTGACGCAGAATTGTGCCAATGGTATCCTTCAATGTGATGACATCCTGGTTTACACTTTCCAATTCCTTTTTGAAGCTTTCGAAATACCGAAGTTTGGTCTGAGTTTCTTTGCGGGATTCTTTCAGGTCACTCAATTGAAAGGCTGCAAATACTCCGATGAATACTACCAGTAAATCCAATCCAAGGTCCAATAATTTCTTTTTCATTGACCTAATCTACAAAATATACTGCTTAAATAATTGACATAACCGAGTTAGGAGTTGGTAATGGCTTATTCATCAATTCATCAGGTATGGGTTGTCCATAAGATTTTTGGATTGGGATCGTGCCCGCCCAAATGTCCAGTTCATAATCCTCTTTGTCGTCAACGGGTCCACCTGTCCTGATTTTGGCTGAAGCTGATTCTAATGCAATTTTTAATACCATAGTTCCCTTCAATTCCTTGTCGTTTGGGATCCTCACTTCATCCCATCGATCCGGTATTACATGATTGGTCACGATTTCCAGGGCCTTCATTTTTTCGTCATCGGTTTCTACTAGTTCTGCGGTTCCAAACAGTACCACAGACTCATAGTTGACTGAATGATGGAATGCAGATCTCGCAAGCACCAGCCCATTCACCTGGGTGACCGTAAGACTTAATTCAATGCCATTTTTAAGGTCTTTCATCATTCTACTTGCTGTAGAGCCATGAATATATAGTTGATTACCGCTTCTTCCGTAAAGGGTGGGTATCACTACCGGGTAACCCTGATGTACAAAACCAATGTGACATATAAAATCCTGATCAAGTATTCTGTGAATTGTTTCGCTATCGTAGTGTCCTCTTTTGGGTACTCTTTTGACCTTAGTTTTCTGCTCCATATTTAAGATTTATTTTTCAATAGACATTATGATCAGGTTTTTCCATTCACCATCAATAAACTCCCTGGTGCTGTATTTCTTTTCAAAACCCTCAGAACTATAAAGTTTTTGTGCTCTATGGTTGGTTTCCAGCACATCGAGCCATAGTTTGTGGTAAGTGTTTTGCTGGTAGAAATAGTCTTTCACCCACTGAACGGCTGCCCTGCCATAGCCCTTACCTTTCTTATTAATGACCAGCCTTCTAAACTCCAGACTGCCTTTTTCCTCCTCTGAAGCGACCATTATGGCAAACCCTACAATCTCATTTGCTTCATCGAGAATTTTTAGGTGAAACTCATCAGTGTTGTCAATTACCTTCTGATGGCGTTCGATAGCATATGGGAATATGTATTGTTTGTTGTCTTCATGCGCTTCCATAGCTACTATAGAAGGCAGATCTTCACTCACAGTGGGGGCTATGTTCAACATAATTATAACGTTTGTCCAAATGTAATTTAAAATTGGACTACTTTTATAGTCCAATTTTAAATCTAATAACGGACCAATTATGTTGCCTTATGCCTCCCTAATCAAACTGGATCACCATAGGGATACACCTTTGTACCTTCAAATGTCTGGTCGCCTGATTCAGTTGATGACGGAAGGTAAACTGGTTTCAGGCATGAGATTGCCAAGTTCCAGGCAATTAGCAGAATTGCTGGGGGTACATAGAAAAACTGTGATTGCGGCATATGAAGAATTGCTGGTTCAGGGGTGGGTGGTATCACGAAAAGGAGCTGGAACTTTTGTCAATGAGGCGCTTCCTGTGATTCAATCGGATCGATTGATACAGCAAGGTTGGGGTGGTGTTAATTTGCCACCATTCACACCACCGCAATATCCTAACTACAGTTTCAATGACGGACACCCCGATGTGAGGTTGGCACCCATAAGGTCTTTGATCAGTGAATATGGCAGTTTAACTAAAAACAGGCGTTTCCATAAAACATTGAATTACCAGTTTGATTTCATGGGAGATTCCTATTTAAGGTACCAACTGTGCAAATACCTTCATGAGTCACGAGGGATTGTTGCTGAACCTGAAGAGGTTCTATTGACCAGAGGCAGTATCATGGGTTTTTATTTAATACTGGCCAAATATTTACAGGCTGGCGAAAATGTTGTGGTAGGAGACCCCAGCTATCAGACTTTCAATGAATTAATCCAACTCCATCGTGGAAACCTATTAAAAGTCAGGGTAGATGAATATGGTATGGATGTAGCTCATCTGGAAGAGATTTGCAGCAGGCAATATGTAAGGTTTGTTTACGTCATTTCCCATCATCATCATCCTACTACGGTTAAGTTGATTCCGGAAAGAAGGCTTCAGTTACTTGAATTAGCTGAAAAATATGACTTTGTGATCATTGAAGACGATTACGACTATGATTTTCACTATGAAGGTTCATCCGTTTTGCCTCTTGCAAGTACGAACAGGAAGGATCGGATCATTTACGCCGGGTCATTTAGCAAGACGCTGGTTCCGTCCCTTCGCCTGGGATTTTTGGTGCTACAAAAGGAATGGGCATATGAACTGAGTCAGCTACGCCGCTATATAGATCGGTCGGGGGACCCGCTTTTGGAGAGAAGTATGGGTGTACTGCTGGAAAGTGGTGAAATCAGAAGGTCTCTGAACAAGGCAAATGTGGCTTATAAAAAAAGAAGAGATGTACTATGTGATTTGCTGGATAAAGATCTGGCAAAAGAAATTAGCTATAAAAAACCTGAGGGAGGAATGGCTGTTTGGGTAAAATTTGCTGATCATATCAATGTTCAGGAGGTCATTAAATTTTGTGCCAACAATGACCTATACCTGTCGAATCCCGAAACTTATCAATCCAAACAACATACCCGCTTAGGTTTTGCATCGATGGATGAGAGAGAAATTAATATGGCATTTCAGATACTTAAACAGGGGATCAGGCAGGCACACCTTCCTTCTTAATCCGTACTTCAAACGAGAAATACGACCTGTCTTCATCTATGTCAAAGAAGTTGTAAGTCAGCTTTTGCTTGGTTTTTCTGGCCATATCAATGAAACCCAGTCCAGCGGTACCTTTTTCGGAAAAACCTTCTTCAGACATTATTTGCTTGTAATAGGCTCTTAGTTCTTGCGGGTCCATGGAGTTGACTAACTCCAGTTGCTTTTTCAAATCTTCCACAGTATCTCTGGCTACTAGATTGCCTGTGATAATTTTATAAAATCGCTTCCTTGAGACTACCATCAATAAATCGGTATTTCGATAGGTGTCTCTTTTTGCATGATGTCCCAGGTTCTGAAAGGACTCCATCAGGATGTTATTAAACTTCTTTTTGACCTGTCTGTCCTCTTCAAATTTGTTGACACTGCTTTCCAGAGATCCCAGAATTAACTCAATTAACTCAAATGAAATGTGTCCTTTATGCAGCAGAAGGATAGAGGGGTCATAAATGTTTTTGTAGAGTACCTGATAATTCATGTTAAAGTGTTTGTCCCGTATTCAACTAAATCCAACAATCTAAAATAAAGCACAATTTAAATATTTATTTGTACTAAATAAAGAAAGAGGTTCATTTATTGCGCAACGAGTACCTTTTTCTTTTGTAGGTAGACATTGAATGTCGTTCCCTTGTCTAAGTTACTGACGAAATCAATCTGTCCCTCATGTTTATCCACTATTCTTTTCACAATATCCAGCCCCAGCCCGGTACCTTCTCCTTTTCTCTTTGTGGTGAAGAAAGGGTCAAAGATTTGTTGTTTGTCTTCTTCTGAGATACCCGTGCCTGTATCAGAGATTGACACCTGAATCATGCTACCATTGTTGTTTTTGATGTCGATGGATAGTTGGCCTTTAGAATCCATGGCATCCAGTGCATTATGAATGAGGTTTACCCATACCTGCGTAATTTCGTCTGGGTAGCAGCTGACAAAAACTGGTTGATCGTCGTAATGTTTAATGGTCTCCACACCTTTCTTGAGTCGGTTGTTATAAAGGATCAGAGCGGTATCTATCGTTTCTTTGATGTTGGTCTCAGACATTTCTCCGCCACCTTTAAAACTATAGGTCCTCATGGCATAAATCATCCGGTTAGTCTTGTTGGCTGCCATGAGAATATTTTTACTAAGCCTCCCCTGAATGGTGATTGACTCTGCCGCTTTTAGGATCCTTACATTTTCAGAATGACTCAACAAATCCACATAAGTATCTATTTCTTCGATTCCCATACTTGCCAGGTAAACGGCACATTCCTCAATATTCTCTGCTTTTGTTTGTTTAAGTTTTTCTACCAGCTCTTTCCTCAGCTTTCTCTCTTCACTGGACGTTTGATAGGTATCGAATTTGATGCCTTCTTTCATAAGCCTGAAAAAACTTAACAATTGTGGATTAGGCAATAACTCAACAATCTCCATGATTTCATCCAGGCCCTGATCATATGAGGTGATCATACTTTCTGCAGATGCTTTGATTGCGCCAAGAGGTGTATTGATTTCATGGGCGATCCCGGCAAATAAAGTTCCAAGGGTTGCCATTTTTTCAGAATGTATGAGGTGACTTTGTGTGCGAACTAATTCATCCATGGTCTCAGCCAGGTCAACATTTTGTTTGGCCAGTTCCTGCTTGCTGCTTTCAAGCAATTGGTTGTTTTTTCTCAGCCTGCTGATGAAGTATCCAAGTGAGAGCAGGAATAACACAAAGAAGATAGTGATGGCGATAAAGATGTTGACATTTTTCTGTTGTCTTTCCAGGTCCAGTTGTTGCTTCAGGAGCGCACGGTCCTTTTTCTCAGCGTCATACCTGGCCATCAGGTTGGCGACATCTCTGTCACGGGCTTCATTGAATATGCTATCGTAGACACCAATGAGTTCCTGTTGAAGCCGAAATGCTTCTTCGTAATTATTGATAGCCACATTGTATTCAATCATGTCCTCCAAATTGAAAGCCCTCAACCTGAAATGCCCTTTCTCCTTAAGGATTTTATTGGCCTTTCGCAGCAGGGAATCAGCAATGTCATATTTTTTTAAGGCGGTGTGGAGTTTCCCCAGGTTATTGATACTTAGTCCTCTGTAATGTTCAAAATCGTCATTTTTTGCCCACTCTATTGCGGTATTTAGGTTTTGCTGGGCTTCATAATAATTACCCAGGTAATAATTGGTAATACCAATATTATTGTAACGCACTGCGACCCGCCCGGAATCAATTGCAGCATCAGATTCGAATTGCAGTGCCTCTTCAAAATATCTAAGTGCATTTTGGTAATCTTCAGCTTCCCAGTAACATACTCCCAGGGAATTGATGATCCTGCCATATAGTTTGTTGTCATTCAGGTACCTGGTTAATTCCAGCGCCTTGTGCATTTCATCGAGAGCCACATCAAATTTTTCCCGGTTCATGTTCACCAGGCCAATGCTGCAGAGGTTTTCAGCGATCCATTTTTGATTATCCACCTGTTCGGCCAATGTGAGCGACTCTACAAAATATTGCGTAGCGACATCAAAATCTGATATGGTATAATAACATAACCCAAGTTGATGAAGGCTTTCAGTTACTCCTTCATCGTAGTTAATTTCTCTGGATTTGCTTAAGGCTTCTTTCGCTAAGGTGATGGACAGATCGTTGTTGATGAACATGAGGCGTTCGCTTTCACCACACAAAAATGAAATTCTTGCTTTGTCATCTGGTAGCCGCTTCAAAACGGCGCTCAGACTATCATTGAGCTGAGTAAATGCCAGATGTCCGTGCAGGCACAATACCAGCAATAAGATGTTTAGCTTTCCCAAATTCGCTACACCCGATTTGTTATCTTCTTTAAATTAACGAAAAATGAAGTAACCCCATTTCATGAAAGGCATTTTTTCTATGTGAAGGGTGATTTGGCCGATGAATTTCTACCTATTATAGAGTAATTTTATAGGAAAAAAACTGTTTTATTTGAGATATGATTTAAAAAATGAGATTTTAGCTCATTAGATTTACTTAATTAGCACATGTTTTGGATATTTGAAGCAGGTATAAGGGTTTACCTGATTTGAATTGATTTTATTGAAAGGCAATTGCACTTACTTACATTTAAATAACAAAAGAATGAAAAAACATTTACTCTATCTGTTGATCCTACCTATCTTATTTTTAGCTGCCTGTGGAAAAGATGATGACCAACCGGAACCGACTCATGAAGTAGGAACATGGGAACTGGAGGGATTCTTACTAAGTAATCTACCAAATGGATTTACGGGCTATGAAGGTTTGCAATTAGGGCTATCTGATCTTAATTTCGGTGGAGTTTCTTATGATTCATACACTCTTGACCTGAATATTGATGGATCTTATTCAATTGAAATTGAGGTTGGATTATTAGACGATGAAGATACAGGTACCTGGACATTAGATGGCGATGAGCTGATTCTTGATTCAGACGAGTTCGGTGAACAAGCATGGGATGTGGTGGAAAATGAAGATGATGACCTTTGGTTGTCTCAGACGTCCAACTTCAGTTTATTTCATGATTCCGTAACTCAAGCACAGCTTGATACCCTTACAGATGAGGAAATAAATCAATTACTTAATTCTGTTACGTTAGATCTGATATTCGCCTTTGAAAGAAAAAGCAACTAATTTCTAATTTTTAAGAAAGTAATGTGTTTACACAGCTACGTTTAGCTAACATATGGACAATACCCTTCCTTTTATCACTTTTTTTGACTTTCACTGCAATTGGGCAGCAGTCCATAAAAGGAAGGGTTATTGATGAAAGTGGCGAGCCGTTAATTGGTGTCGCCGTTCAGGTAGAGAATTCATCAACCGGAGCAATCACAGATATAGACGGGAATTTTACCTTGTCAGCCTCTGACGGAGATGTACTCCTTTTTTCTATGGTAGGAATGGAAAGCCTCCGGGTGACAGTTTCGGGATCCCGGACCATCACGGTTACCATGAAAGAATCTACTGAAATCCTTACGGAATTGGTAGTCAACGGTTTTCAAACAGTAGACAGAAAGTTATTTACCGGGGCTTCAGACAATCTGGCAATGTCGGATATTCAGGCCAAAGGAATGGTGGATGTGTCTCGCGTACTTGAAGGACAGGTAGCTGGAGTGAATGTAGATAATGTCTCTGGTACTTTTGGGACTACCCCTAAGATAAGAATTCGGGGAAATGCTTCTATTAATGGAAATAATCAGCCGTTGTTTGTTATTGATGGCGTGATTCTCGAGGATTTGGCAAATGTAAGTACAGATGATTTCATTTCGGGGAATGCCAATACTTTAATCAGCTCCTCTGTGGCCAACCTGAATCCGGATGACATTGCTTCTTACCAAATATTGAAAGATGCATCAGCCACCGCAATATATGGTGCAAGGGCTGCCAATGGTGTCATTGTAATTACAACTAAACGAGGGAAAAGTGGTGAATTGAGAGTGAATTATTCTGGTTCATTCTCAGGTAAAATCAGGCCAACTTACAACCAGTTCAATTTGCTCAACAGTGCTGAGGAGATGTCAGTATATCGTGAATTGTATAACAAAGGACTAATCGACATAAGTACCTCTGTGAGGGCTCAAAATTATGGTGCTATGGGCAAAATGTTCTCCCTTATTGCTGCCCATGAGTTAGAATGGGGGCCTGGAGGAGGACTTAACGAGGAATTTCTGAATCAGTATGAAAATGCAAATACAGATTGGTTTGACCTGCTGTTTCGGGACTTTGGTTTGCAACAACAGCATTCATTGAGCTTTACTGCAGGAAATGAGAAAAGCAACAGCTATTACTCCATTAGTTTTCTGAACGATCAGGGACAGACGATAGCTGATAAGGTGCAGCGAATAACAGGTACTGCACGGAATACCTATTTTATTTCAGATAAATTCTCATTTGGCCTGAAGATTACTTCAAGTTACAGAGATCAGCAGGTTCCGGGTACCAGAAACAGGGAGTTTGACCCGATTACGGGAAGGTTTAGCCGGGATTTTGACATTAATCCATTTAGCTACGCATTGAATACCAGCCGGTCTATCAGGGCAATTGATGAGAATGGAGACAGAGAATATTTTAGGAGAAACTTTACCGACTTTAATATCCTGGATGAACTTGAATATAATTTCATCGACATTGAGGTGGCGGATATTTCGGCTCAAACTGACTTTGAGATTAAACCCACCAATAACCTGTTCGTCAAAGGTGTATTTCAGGCCAGGTACGCCAGTACTAAAAGAGATCATACTGTCCATGAAAATAGCAACCAGGCTGAAGCTTATCGAGCGGATGATACCCAGTTTATACAGGACGCCAACAATTTGTTGTTCAGAGACCCGGATAATCCAGGATTAAATCCGCAGGTGGTTCTACCTGTAGGGGGATTCAAGTACCTGGATTTGAGTGATTTACTTAATTTCTTCAGTAGGATAAGTGCGGAATACTCCAGAACCTTCAACACCGTACATGAAATCAATCTCCTTGCAGGCCAGGAAATAAGATTTACCAACAGAAAATCCAGCAATTCAACAGGACTGGGTGTTGTTTATGGAAGTGGTGGAATTGTTGTCACAGATCCTAATATCATTGAATTCTTCAATCTTCAGAATATCGACTATTATAGCCTCAATACCGAAAGAGATAGATTTATAGGTTCATTCCTCAATGGTGGCTATGCTTATAAGGGTAAATATGTAGGAAACTTTACCGTACGATATGATGGGTCAAATCAATTGGGAGAAAGTGATCAGGCAAGGTTTTTACCCACCTGGAATGTCAGTGGTGCATGGAATGCTCATAAAGAGGTATTTTTTAATGCTCTTCCTATTATTAATGAACTCAAAATCCGTGGAACCTACGGTATTAGCGGAAATTTGCCGCCCAATACCAGTGCCCTTCTAAATTTAAGATCGGACGTTACCGTAAGGCCAACCGATGTGGAACCCTACTTGTACATTGCAGACCTTACCAATACAGAGCTGACCTGGGAAAAGTTAAAGGAATTCAATATTGGAATGGATATAGGTCTGGATAAAAACAGGTATTCAGCATCATTAAACTACTATACCAGAAATGCTTTTGATCTTATTGGGTTGGTTCAAACCAGTGGGGTTGGAGGACAAGGGTTGAAGCTTGGAAATTTTGCAGATATGAAGTCATACGGCTTTGAGGTCTCTCTGACTTCCAACAACATTAACGCAAACAATTTTAGGTGGACCACCAACTTCAATGTAGGCTATACAAAGGATGAAATTACCAGGCTGGATTTTGGACCAAGGATAGTTGATGCTATTGGCCAGGGAGGTGCTGCAGTACTGGGAGGACCAAGGAGAGGGTTGTATTCCACAAAATTTGCAGGATTAAATGATCAGGGTGTCCCAACTTTTTTTGATGAGAATGGAGAAACGGTGTTTCAATACGATCTTCAGGACAGGGAAGGGTTGGAAGATTTGCTGAAATATGAAGGTCCCGTGGAGCCTAGAGGAGCTGGGGGGTTAACTAATACGTTCAATTATAAAGGAGTCACATTAAGCGTATTATTATCCTACAAGTTCGATTACAAAATCAGGCTCAATGACGCCATCTTCCAGACCTATACTGATTTTGATGCTTTGCCAGGAGAATTAGCTGATCGTTGGGTAGTGCCGGGAGATGAAGAAAGAACTAATGTTCCAGTCATACTGGATAGAGGTGTAGCACAAACCAATGGGGACATAGTATTGGCGTATCAATTGTATAATAAAAGTGATATCCGTGTAGCCAACGGTGACTATGTGCGCCTGAAAACTGTACGGCTGGCTTATCAGCTTCCATCCCGGTGGGTGAAACGTTTTGGATTAAATAGCACTAATGTGAGTGTTGAAGGTCAGAACCTGGCATTGCTGTACTCAGACAATGCACTCAAGGGGCAAGATCCGGAATTCTTCAGTTCTGGTGGTGTATCATTACCACAGCCGAGGTTGATCACTTTCTCATTAAATGTTGGACTATGACAATTTACTAATGGGACTTAGCATAAGAAACATATTACCGCTATTTGCACTGCTATTGTTTAATGGCTGTGCGGAGTTTTTGGATGAGGTGCCAGACAACCGTGTGGAGCTGGATAACCTGGAGCGGGCAGCTCAGTTACTAACTAATGGTTATTCTGCAGCCAGCCCTGCATTTACTGATTTTATGACAGATGATGTTAGCTGGACCAAAGGTACCAATATCAGACAGAGTCAACGGCAGTTGTACCTGTGGGAAGATGTAACAACCGGACCATCAGAACCGGATTCGCCGGATTTTTTCTGGTATGAAACCTACAGTGCGATTGCTCATGCAAATGAGGTTCTAGCCGTCATTGATGAATTGCCTGTGGAATCGGATGAAGATGAAAGGTGGAGAGATGCCATCAAAGGAGAGGCGTTAATGATCAGAGCTTATGGTCATTTTATGTTGGTCAACATGTTTGGAAATCATTT
This sequence comes from Cyclobacteriaceae bacterium, assembly GCA_965243755.1. Lineage (GTDB taxonomy): Bacteria > Bacteroidota > Bacteroidia > Cytophagales > Cyclobacteriaceae > JANSWY01. The sequence continues at coordinate 425,932 of CBDEVW010000003.1, read as the reverse complement.
TGGGCAGGGTGGCGATGGTGTTCCATACATCACTCAGCCGGAGACTACATTTCTTGCAGAGTATGAAAGAAAGTCTGTCACCAGAGTTTATAATGATATCGAAGATGATTTATTGGACGGCCTTGACCTCATAGATGACACTTTTTATACCAATTCAGGCAAATATCATTTCAACAGGAATGCGGCACTGGCATTTGCCTCCAGGTTTTATTTATTCAAAGGAGATTATATCAGATGTTTGCAATACAGTGATGAACTTCTGGGGAGTGATCCTTCATCATTTGTTCGTGACCTGACCTCCGATGAATTCATTGCGGCAAGCTCTTCTATCCAGGGGTATCCACAATTGTACTCCTCACCAGATCTTCCAAGTAACCTCCTGCTTATCAGGAAGATTTCATTGGTGCAAAGGACAGATTTTGGATTTGGTGTTGAAAGGAATTTTTATGGGGATCTTTTTGCTACCCGACCCTTTCAGGGAAGTACAGACAGGAGAGAAAACCCAGCATTCATAAAAGGTGAAAATGCACTTTTCCCTGTGAGGTATCAAAGCTTGTTCGAAAGAAGTAGTCTCAACAGTAATGTAGGCTTTCCGTACCATATTGCAATTGCATTCAGAGGTGAAGAAGTGCTGCTAAACAGGGTGGAATGCTACATTGTAAACAATGATTTTGATAAAGCTATTGCAGATCTCCAGATTCTGTCAAACAAACGGTATTCTGGAGCGGATGTGACCCTGAGTATGGAGTTGTTACGAGAATTTTTTGGGAATGATCCTTCTTTAAGTGATCAGTTTATTCTCCTGAATTACTTGCTGCTGGAACGTCGTAAGGAGTTTTTAATGCAAGGCATGAGGTGGTTTGATATCAAGCGATGGGGAATTGAAGTGACACATGTGTTGGAAGATGATGAAACTGAAATTACACTGCCGTTTGAAGATCCAAGAAGGGTCCTTCAAATTCCAACCTCTGCAATTGAAGTTGGTGGACTTGAACCTAATCCAAGATAAGTCATGGGTATGAAGAATTCACATTTAAAATTTATAATCGCTGGTTTGGTAATCTTTCTCGTGGGATGTTATGAGGAGGAAACACTTAATGTGCCTGTTAATGAAGGACCTGAATTACCCAATACAGCACTTGATCAGTACATTCAGGAAAACTTTACGGATAAGTATGGGATGGCTATCAGGTACCGGTATGTAGACAATTATGTGGCACCAACACAAAGAGTGGCACCCCCCAAAGTTGAAGTCGTTCGACCAATGCTCGATTTTATTCAGGAATTTTGGATTGATCCATATCTTGAAGTTGAAAACGGAGAGGATTTCTTTAAACGTCATGTGCCAGCTGAGATTGTGTTTTTAGGAGGTTTTATTTTTAACAATGACGGAACAGTCACCTTGGGAACAGCAGATGCCGGGGCGCAAATCACCTTCACCAATGTCAACGCAATTGATCCTGAAAACCTTGATTGGAGGGATTTACAACTTCAGACAGTTTATCATGAATTTGCACATATCGTTCACCAAAAGTACAAATTGCCAGCCGCATTTGAGACGATCAGTGCCACGGGATATACCAGTGGGGGAAGTTGGTTTGTGTTGACCGATGAGGAGGCCCTGGGAAGAGGATTCGTATCACCTTATGCCACAAGTTCTCCAAATGAAGATTTTGCTGAGACGGTGGCCTTTTACTTATTTGATCCTGATTTCGATGAGAATTTTATCATTCTTGACAACAATTGTGATACCGCTGAGTGTCAGGAAAGCAATAACGGGAAGATAATGATCAATGAAAAGCTGGCGGCAATTGTTGAGCATTATAAACGGGCCACTGGTATGGATCTGGAAAGTATTCGTGCTGCTATTCAAGCTAGATTATAAGTCATGAAGACATTACTACATATTGTATTGATTATAGGTTTGTCTATGGCACTTGTTAGCTGTGGGAATGATGACAGCAGCAATCTGCCCCCGGTGGATGAAAGAGTAGCGTCTGCAATTGATGAGCTAAGGGATGAACTTACCGACCCCATAAATGGATGGGTTCTGCAATATAGCCCTACCGATGAGTCAGGTATCTTCTATATGCTGCTTGATTTTGATGAAAATGGTACGGTACGGATACAATCTGATGTTCCGGGAGATAGTGGTGCATACTACGATCATACCATTGCCTATCGAATTGATTATGCACTTCACCTTGAATTGATCTTTGAAACTTATGGGGCATTTCATTATTTATTCGAACAGGACCAGGCTTCATTTGGTGCAGAATTTGAGTTCCTGTATAAAGGAAAGGACGGGGATAACCTAAACTTTGAAAGTAAATCAGACATAGGTACTCCTTCTGTCATAACGCTTGTTCCTAATCAGCAACCTTCATCAGATCCTTTTTCCCGGGATATAGCCACCAATATGGAAGCCTATCTGGGAACCAATCCAATCATTAATTTCGGCACGGGATCCCCCAAAATAAGACAGCAACTGTATTTTGAAAACAGCAATGTTTCATTATTCTGGGCAATTGACATCAATAAACGATTTTTAGAAATAGATGTGGCTGGAGTGGGAGCCAGCATTGAGGAGATAGAATCCAATGATTCGAAAGTTTACATTGGAACAAAAACCGGATTTGGATACCTTGACGGGGCGATGATTCTGCAACAACCAATTGAGTTTACTGTTGGTTCGGAGCAGTTTTCCATTACCCAGATTCAGTTACAAGACCTGTCGCTCACCGGGAATGTTTTCTGTGACCTGAATCCGGTGAATACTGCTGTATATACTGGTTCTGTTCCTGGTAAGGGGCCTGTGCAATTGTTAAAGAGTTTGTATACAAGTGAAGGCGAACGATTTCAGCCACGAACCACAATCCCTTATTCCATTAATGTGCTGTTTATTTTTGATGGAGAAGTGAATTCCTTACTGGAAGAAGGAAGTATTGGTGAGAAGTTTCCTAATGCCACTGCATTTGTATGGAGTTATGGTTATAGTTCGGAGACTTATACGCCTTATTCTCTTGGGTTTGTTTTAGAGAATGAAGATGGGTCCCAAAAGACTTATTTGAGAGAATTTGAACCTACTACAACGGTAGGAAACATGGTTCACATCCAACTTACTGATAACTACATATTTTCTGAGACCCCTGGGCCGGAAGATGAACAATATTTAATGGAAATTACTGATGAAATATTTGAAGGTGGGGATTTATATGCCTTTTACCTGACCATTCAGGGATTTGATATCATCAGGCTCTATAATCCATGTAATAATTATGAAATATTACTAATAGAATAGAAATAGTAAGTTGTGATTTACTCATTTACAGCAACATTTTACCTATTCAGCCTAAAAAGTCTTGATAAATTGTACAATTTGCTAAATTTATTGCAGGATAGTTAGTGTCCTTCTTCCACCGGCATATCACATGTACAATTTTTTAATTGAATCTGGGAAGTGAAAACAAATTTTGGAAATAAGGAAATAAGTCAGGTACTCAATCAGGTGAAAGACAAAATCATCAACCGCATTTTGTTGATCAGCATGATAATTATCCTTCCGGCGCTGGTGGTTTCTATCAATCGGTATACCCTCACAGGTTTCAAGTTTCTTTATGTCATCCAGGTACTACTGGAGCTGACCCTGATCGGAACCTATTTCTTTAGGCACAGATTATCAGTTCAATTAAAGACACTTATTTTCTTATCACTCCTGTTAGCTACTACCATTTCAGGACTGATGACTTTTGGTTACTTTGGTGAATCCAAAGCGTTTCTGATCATTGTACCACTATTTACTGCGCTTTTTCTCAATAAAAAATATGCTTACTATTCCATCGTATTTTGTGGCGCAATCCTGACACTGACTGCTGTAATGTACCTGGGTGGATATTCCGTCTATGAATTTGATGTTCAGGAATACATTGATACCCCTGGTAAGTGGATGGCCATGTTGTTTACTTATGTTACCATCATGGTCTTGCTGATCTATATTTATACCACGACAGTCGAGACTCAGAATAAGGCGGTGAAAAGGCAGGTGGAGCAGGATTTGCAAATCGCCAGTATTGCCAACTCCGTTCCGGGGGTTGTATTTCAGTTGAGAGCACCTCAGGGAAGACCATATTACTTCAGCTATGTAAGTTCCAAAGCAAGTCAGATTTTTGGTATCAACGAAGAGGAAAAGAGTCAATGGCCAAGATTTAAACAAATTCACCCAGAAGACAGGGATGCATTGGTTAGATCAATTCAGGATGCCATTGAGAAAAAATCTGACTGGTCCTTTGAGGGAAGGATCTTCTCAGATGCAAGAAAAGTGAAGTGGTTTAAAGGCGTATCAACTGTTGCGGAAATAGGTGATGAGTTGGTTTACAATGGAGTTTTGCTGGATGTGACTTCCGAAAAAGAGGCCGAAGAAGCAAAAGAAAAAGAAAAGAGGTTTACAGAATCTATTATCAATAACCTTCCGGGAATATTCTACCTCTACGAAATGCATGAGTCCGGACCAAGGTTGATTCAATGGAATTACAATAAGGTCAGAGAACTGGGTTATACCGACGATGAGATCAAGCACCAGGGGCCATTGTTCATCGTTGATGAGGATGAAAAATCAAAAGTTGCCAATGCCATCAATAAGATGCTTGATGTGGGGTATGTGGAATTAGAAACCATATTAAGAAAGAAATGTGGAGAGAAAGTTCCTTATTATGTCAATGGGCAAACTTTCAAGAGAGATGGTAAACAATACTTCTTCGGACTGGGAACAGATATTAAAGAATTGAAAGAGGTTCAATCTGAGCTGGATGAACACAGGCTGCACCTGAAGAAATTGATCCGTGAGCGAACCATTGATCTCCAAAACACCAATGAAGAACTGGTCAAAGCCAATAAGGAGCTGGAGACCATGCTGAAGAAATTCAATGATGCTCAGGACCGATTGATCCAATCAGAAAAACTAGCGTCCATTGGTACTTTTGTTGCAGGAATTGCACATGAGATTAATAACCCGTTGAATTTTATTGCCGGAGGACAAAATATATTGGGGCACTCACTCAATGACTTTGAGCAGCACAAAGGCACAGAAGAGTATGAAGACCTGGAAACCGCTCATGAGATGATCTCCGACGGAATGGCGAGGGTATCCAATATTGTGAAAGCATTAATGACATTCTCCTTTAGTGGGACTTCAGTCCTTCAGGAGACTGATCTCAACAAAATACTTGACAATTCTTTGCTCTTCCTCAAGGCCAAAACCGGCAACAATGTAAAGGTTCAGAAACAATATAAGCTTGATATACCTATTCCTGTATTTGAAGAGAAGGTCCATCAAATCTTTTTGAACATACTGGACAATGCCGTGTTCGAAGCTGCCAAAGAAGATCAGGAAAATCATGATGTGATCATCCGGACAGACCTGATTAAAGAAGGGGAGGAGGAGTTTGCACAGGTGAGTATTTTTAACTCCGGAGGACATATCCCGGAAGAAAAACTTAAGCAAATATTTGATCCGTTTTATACCACCAAACCCCCGGGAACAGGTACAGGACTAGGCCTTTCTATCACTTATTCACTGGTTCAGGAGCATAAAGGCAATATTACTGCCCATAATGTTGATGGAGGTGTTGAGTTCAGAATTAAGTTTCCTTTTGCCGCAGAGTTGGCAGTTTCCTAAAAGAAATCCCTTCCACATTACCGTAACTTATTAAGTAATTGCTCAGTTGCTTATAATACATTTTATCCTTAACTTAAGAAGTACCAGGCTTTTGAACTTCCAATTTGGTCTAAACTCAACTGACCTTTAAAAACCCTGGCACCAGCGAACTCTGATTTATTTTCTCCAAATCACATTCTTACTAAGCTGGTATAATTGGATTTTGTGCAATGCAAAATGGCGGAAACATGATCTTAAACTATTTCAGAAGTGTAGGGATTGGCAAGAAAATAGGCATTGGATTTACTATTGTTATTATTCTTGCATTTTGCAGTAGCCTGTATGGTATACTTGTACTGAGAGCAAGCCTGCAATACAGCACCAAAATCACGCAACAATACCTTCCTCTTCTAAATAAAATGGATCAGCTGAGTTCAATGGTGGCGAATTCTGTCAGTCTTACCAACAACTGGATCTACCTACCCAATGATAATGATAAAAAAAGGCTTTTAAACATTCATGATGAAACCTATCCGGCAATTATCGACGAGATAAAGACCCTCTATGCCACATGGATGGGTGATGAGAATGCTGATTTTCTAGAACTCACATTAGAGGGAATCGACTTGATAATGAGTTCAGAGAGGAAAATAATGAATAGCCTTTCTCAGGAAGGAGACTACATGGACGACATCAAGCTGTTTGATGCGGTGGCAATTTATGATGAAGAAGTGCTTCCTCAAATCGATGAGAACCTGGCCACACTTGATGGGTTTATCGCTTTATTGAAAACGGAATCTGAAGACCATATCGCCTCAAGAAATGAGTACTTCGGTCAGGCAGAACAAGTCATGTTGCTGTTAATAATTCTGGCAACAGTATTAGGGGTGGTAATGGGGCTTATGATCACCAGAAGCGTCATGAAAAACCTTGGAGGAGAACCGAGGGAGGTTGCTGATATTGCAGGGCAAATAGCTGCAGGAAAACTAGATATATCATTCCATAAAAAGAGGTTTATCGGATTGTATGGAAGTATGAAAACGATGGTGTTTAAGCTTCGGGATATCGTGTCACAGGTAAGCCAGAAAGCCAATGAAATTACCATGGCCAGCGGGCAAATGTCAAATGTTTCGCAAATTATGTCAACCGGAGCGACCGAACAGGCAGCCTCTTCCGAGGAAGTCTCAGCTTCAATGGAGGAGATGGCAGCTAATATTAAACAAAACTCCCATAACTCAAAGGAGGCTGAGAAGATTGCATTGACGGCCGTTGAAGATGTTAATCACAGTAAAAAAGCAGTCGTAAATACAGTTTCTTCCATGAAGGAAATCGCCAATAAAGTATTGATCATCAAACAGATTGCGAGGCAAACAAATATTTTGGCTCTGAATGCCGCAGTGGAGGCAGCCAGGGCTGGTGATGCAGGAAAGGGATTTGCGGTAGTTGCCTCAGAAGTAAGAAAACTGGCTGAAAATAGTCAGCAATCGGCCGATGAAATCGATGCTTTATGCCAATCCAGTGTAAAAGTAGCCGATAATGCCGGAGAATTGCTTAAGAACCTGGTCCCGACCATAAAACAAACTGCCGACCTGGTACAAGACATCAACCGGGCCAGTGAAGAGCAGGACGCGGGTGCTGAGCAGATCAATAATGCTTTGCAACAACTCAATCAAATCACACAACAAAATGCAGCAAGCTCAGAACAAATGTCTGCCAGTTCTGAAGAGTTATCAGCTCAGGCAGATCATTTAAGGGAAGTTGTTTCCTTTTTTGATCTCGGGTCAAATCAGCAGGGAAATCACATTGAACCCGAGCAAGTAATGGATGAATAGTAGAGACAATGAATTAATAAATCATTCCTATGAAATACACACATCACTACAAAAGAGGGTTTCGTTCCAAGCGGAAATGGAATTCGGGATTTCAATGGAGACTGACAGGCGGACCAGTAATGACACTATTATTTGGTATTATTTTGATGTTGCCAACAGTCAGCGATGCGCAATTTAGTGAAAGGTTTAAGCTAAATGGTTACTCAAGTTTTGAGTATGAACTATTACTGTCAGATGAAGGCAATAGTGATAAAAATGGCTCTTTTGATGCAGATCTGATTGACCTGGTTGTGAATGTGGATATCAGTAAAAGATTACGATTTGCTACTGACATCACCTGGGAACATGGAACGGCCACCGAGGATGGTAGAGGAAATGCAGCTGTTGAATACGCTTTCCCTGAGTACACTGTTAGGAATTGGCTTAAAATAAGAGCCGGTAAAATGTTTGTTCCATTTGGGATTTATAACGAAATACACACTGCCAAACCAGCATTTCTTGCAGTAAAAGAACCACTCAGTACCAATAAACCTGACAAGTTTGGTGCTGATGACAGGTTTTATCCCCGATGGGCAACCGGGATGTCGGCTTTAGGTAATTTTTCTGTCAACAATATTCAGTTTGAATACATCGTGCAGGTGAGTAATGGTTCTCAGGAAAATACCAACCCTTTTGAAGAGGATGACAACAAACAGAAAGCGCTTGCTACCAGGTTGCTGATACAGCCAACCACGGGGATGAAAATAGGCCTTTCCACCTATGGAGATAAATTGACGGAATTAGATACCTTAGGGGAAGATACTGGGGAACGTACCAAAGTATCAAGTATGAGTACCCATATCGAATACAGTATTTCGGACTTTGGTCTTGAATTTGAGTACATCATTGGTAATACATCTCCTTCGGCAGGTGGTGATTTAAAGAAAAGTGGTTTGGAAGGCATGGTATACTATGAAATAGCCGATCGCTTTACACCATACATACGCTATGAGTTTCTGGAGCCCAACAAAGATATTGATGATGATAATGCGAGTATGCTCAGTTTTGGGTTAAATACGAGAGTGGACGAAAATTACTTTCTAAAACTTCAGTACAATAACATCACCTCCGGTGACAACAATTCCAGGTTCACTGGAGTGAATTTTTCAGAGTTTCAGGCCGCAATTGTCCTTGGATTTTAAGCTAAAATGGAAGAAAAATGAAAAGGATACAGACATATATTTATGCAATTCTTGTTTTACTATTTAGTCTTACTTTTAGCGAAAGTCTGGCACAAAATGACTTTTTAGTCATTGTAAATAGTGGGGTTCAGGAAGATAACCTGAATCAAAGTGCATTGAGACGAATTTATTTCGGGTTTACCACACAATGGAAAGATTTTGAGAAGATCAAACCTGCTTATGTGGATAATGATGATTTCTGGAATTATATCTCTACCAGTAAAACTAAGTTTAAAAGCTTCTGGACCAAAAGGGTGTTTTCCGGAAATGGTGTAGCTCCTGAGGAATTTGGAGACAGCAATATGGTGATTGATTATGTTTCCAAGACTAAGGGAGCCATTGGCATTGTACCGAAATCTGCACGGGGATCGGTCGGTGGAAATTGTAAGATCGTGTCAAATTAGTAATTGTAGAGGCAATAATTATTTAAACAAGCTTAGCCTAACGGTTTATGCCTGTTATTATAATGTTTGATGGTCTCATTCAACATTTTGAAATCTAACTGACCATTCACCTCCTTTAGGTGATGTACTATTGCCAATGCTTTGTTTAGCCTGCTGTCAGTGTTTTTGACCTTATTGACAATGTAAATCAGATTACGTTGTTTGCCTGGAGTAAGTGCGTCAAAATGCTTCCTTCCTTCTTCATCCTGATCCAGTAACACTGCTAGTTCCTCTGGCATTTCCATTCCGTACTCACTGGTGTCTTTTTCCATTGTTACAGTGATTTCTTCAGGATGATTGAGTTTTGTTACCAGTTCTTTGTTGAGTAAGATGAACCAGCCTGATTTCGAGCCCATCAATGCACTTTGGATCTTTATTTGGCCGTTTATAGTGCATTTAACTCTACGATTATTGCCATCGGTATAACGTCTGGCAATGTCCTCAGGTACCGGGAAATGATATCCCCATAGTTTGCTGTTAAAATTGAGAATGGGCGCAGTAAATGTAGCAGCAGACATAATTATAAATGATCATCCTGATCTTCATCGAAAGGGCTGACTCCCGGAGGGTTGAATAGTCCCCAGCGATCTACAACATAGTTCCATTGATCGAATGACTTGATCCAGTCGATGAACAGCAGGCGGTATTCTTCTACTTCCTGACGAATTAGGTCAAGGTAATGTGCTTCTTTAAACCCGAACATCTCCAGGCCTCTCAGGTGTACTACGAGATCTCGGGCAGACTTTCTGATAATGGTAGCAGACTCCATTTTCAGGTCAAATAACTCAGATCCCTCTGCACCTGCAACTTTTACAGAAAGATTAAGGGCATCCTCTAAAATAAACTGCCTGGTGATCTGTAGTTGTGAATTGTCATCAGGAATGAGATCGACAATGGTTCGTGCGATCTCATAGATCTCCAATCCCTTTTTAAAAATAGGAGAGTCTTGTGAACTGCTTAAATCATCGTCATCTTCGAACATATTACTTCCTGTTATCCGCATGCCAAATATAGGAAAACCTGATACAATCTTTATTTTTCCTGCCTGTTAAAACAATCAATTTCATGGAATGTTTGATGTCCTGACTGTCCAAATCAATCTCTTTCACTAAATTTGCGGTCTTATTAAAGCAAGACCTGGATATTGATATGGGGAGAGTTGTAAGAGTAACTAAAGAATTTACATTTGAAGCAGCACATGCTCTTGATGGCTATGATGGTAAATGCAAGGATATCCATGGTCATTCTTATCAATTGAAAATTACCGTAAAAGGTGAGGTAATAGATGATAAGGACGATCCAAAATGTGGTATGGTTGTAGATTTTGGTGATCTGAAAGCCATTGTTAAAAAAGATGTCTACGAGTTGTTTGACCACCGCCTGATCCTGAGAAATGACTCCAGGTTCAAAGACATTGAGAAAATCAATCAACGTGTGAGGTATGTCGATTACCAGCCGACATGTGAAAATATGCTATTAGAGATCGTTGATATTTTGAAGGAAAAGCTACCTGGTGACCTGGATTTACATACCGTGTCACTCAGGGAAACCGGAACAAGCTATGCGGAGTGGTTCAAAGAAGACAATTAATTATCTGATTTGACCAAATTTGATTTCCCAGACTTCATGCTGCTCCTGTCCAAATTTCTTTTTAACCCTTAGCAAATAGACGTTAAGTGTACGCCTGACAATACCATCACTCACCAGATAGGTAATCTCTCCGGCAAACAGCTCCTTTTTCAATGGCCTGAATGGATTGGAAAATACAATCTCCTTCATGGACTTACCTTCTTTGAACAGCTGATCCTTAGTTTTCTGCAGTTCTATTGGTGTCAAAACAATCGATTCCTGATCTCCCTCTGTGACCAGCAGTTTTGCGATTGCATCATTGGCTTCCTGTCTTAACATTTCGTTGAGTGTTGTATCAGCAGCAACCTGAATGTACGCTACCAGGTCATTAAATTTCTCAATAGCCTGTAGCTCAAAAGCATTAACTGCATCGGGGTCCAGCATGGCTCTCTCAATGTCCTCGTCTATGCTTGTTCGTTTACTGGTCTGGTTGGGCGTTTCCGGCGATCGCATTTCTTTCTCTCCAATGGCACAACCCACCATAAATATTCCTATCCATAAAAATTTTGCAGCCCTCATTTCTTCCCAATTTTAAATCTTAAAACACTTATTTGGTCGCCTTCATAGCTTGTTTCCAAAACATCCAGTCTTTTCAATGATCCCGAAGGAAGCATAAGCTTCCGGATGAACTCCTCTTTGTTGTAAATGGCCAGGGCATAGTTCCCGTTTTCCATCAGTTGGTAGATTTTTGCATTGTCGGTAAACATTCTTTCCAGACCCTTCTTTCTCTCTGTCCACTCCTTGAGCTTATCATTGCTTAGCAGGTGCAGGATTCTGGCATAATCATTTGTTTTAAGGCTGACAATTTCAAAAGTTCTCCTTTCATCAAATTGCCTGACTATAGTATCTGTGTGGTAATAAGCTGATTTTACTACCAACCTGATAGAAGATGCACCGGTAAGGAACGTAAAACAACCACTGGAATCAGGCAATATCTTTTTTGGTGATTCCCCTTTTTTTATACGAAAAACTTCTATTTCTTCTGCGGGAATGATCTGCTTACTATACGTATCTACAAAGCAAAATTGATGACTCCCGTTTCCTGAATAATACAGCCCCACAATCAAGACCACAACCAGGGGAATCAATAATAGGAATAACCATTGAACTGGCTTTGTCTGGCCAGTTTTATTACCAATAAACTGATCCCAACCTTTGTAACCTACATACTGGCTTAATAAATCCAGAATGTCAATTCTAGGCAATGTATGATGGTTGGATTTGATATGGGTGTAAAACCACTTCTCACTGATCCTTCCATTTACTCTTTCCAAGAGGTCCTCCTGAAACTTTGCTATTTCCTTACTCTTCCAGGCACTAATGTCCTCCGGCACCTCCGGATACCGTTCTTTCAGGCGAGAGACCAATTGGCTCTTTAGTCGGTCGAGCGATTTTCTTTCAGACTTCTTCACTAATGCGATATTAATTAATTCAGGGCAAAATCGGTTGATTGTAAAACGTTTTACAATCGTTTTACAGATAGTTTCCTAACATTTTCATGGGTGATTGGATAAAGTTGGTGAACGAATTAAACTGAAATCCCATGAGTAGATTAAAGCAAAAAGAGGTTAACGTACGCATGAAGTCAGTGCTGTTGATCAATTGGAATATCATCGTTTTTGTCCTCATCTTATCGCTATTATTATTTAGATGTGAGACAGGGAGCCATCTGCATAGTGCCAAAGAACGACACCACCTCTCTCAACCCCAACCATTGGCATCTCCGGATCAATTTGAGGATATGTTGGCTATCCCGGCTGAGACGGAAACGGAGCAATGGAACACTGAGGAATATACATATCTAAAGGAGAACAATTTTCACGCTACATTAAATGAACCACTTTCAACCTTTTCAATAGATGTAGATAATGCCTCCTATAGCAATTTGAGAAGGTTTTTGTCCAACAATCAGCTGCCACCTAAAGATGCAGTCAGAATTGAGGAGATGGTTAATTACTTCGAATATCAATACCCTGAACCTAATGGACCTCATCCTTTCTCAATTACTACGGAGTTGTCCTCCTGTCCATGGAATACCAAAAACCAACTACTACACATTGGGATACAGGGCCAAAACCTCAATTATGAGGACCTGTCCGCCTCCAATCTTGTTTTTTTGATTGATGTGTCAGGCTCAATGCAGGACCAAAACAAGTTACCTCTTGTAAAATCTGCCATTAAAATGTTGGTCAGAAATCTCTCGGATCAGGATAGAATTTCTCTTGTGGTTTATGCAGGTGGAGCTGGAGTTGTTTTGAACAGTACCCCTGCAGACAAAAAGGAATCAATCCTTAAAGCCATAGATGATCTGGAAGCGGGAGGTAGCACCGCCGGAAGTGCCGGCATAAACCTGGCTTATGAAATTGCAATGGCCAATAAGATTGAAGGAGGAAACAATCGGGTGATTTTGGCCACTGATGGCGATTTTAATGTAGGTGTATCATCTTCTGGTGACCTGGTCAGACTAATCGAAGAGAAGAGAAAATCGGGGGTATACCTCACTATTTGTGGTTTTGGCATGGGTAATTATAAAGACTCCAGGATGGAAGCGATCAGTAATGCCGGTAATGGCAATTATTTCTATATCGACAACATAAGAGAAGCTGAGAAAGTGTTTGTCACTCAAATGCGAGCCAACCTCTTCACCATTGCCAAAGACGTAAAAATTCAGGTGGAATTCAATCCTACAAAGGTAAAGGCCTACCGCCTGATAGGGTATGAAAACAGGGTGTTGGAAAACAGTGATTTTGACAATGACATGAAGGATGCCGGAGAATTAGGAGCAGGCCACAGTGTGACCGCCTTGTATGAACTCATTACTGACGAAGGTGACTTTACCGGTTCATCTTCACGATATGTAAAAAATGTACCCTCCGAAGAAGCACTCTCCAACGAGCTGATCACATTAAAGCTCCGGTATAAACCCATCGGGCGCGATGATAGTGAGCTAATTGTTCAACATATAAAAGACAAACCAGTAAAATGGGAGAAAACCAGTGATAATTTCAGGTTATCCGCAGCTGTGGCTGGTTTTGGAATGATCCTAAGAGATTCTGAGTTCAGAAACAACCTTGATTACGATCAGATTGTCGCTATGATTCCAGTGAACAAACCTGATCAAGAAAGAAGTGAGCTTCTGTCTTTAGTGAAAAGTGCCGCTTTACTAACCGCTGAATAATGATGAGAATCACCTTCCTACTTATACTGATATGCATTGGATTGCACTCCACTGCACAAACTCAGCCTTTAGATAGTGCTGAAATGGTTAGAAAAGTGGCACTTTATTCCGATGACCTAAGGGCAGGAAATTTAGATGGGGCAAAAGCTCCGCTGGAGTGGTTATTGGCTAACGCACCGCAATATGATCTTTCGATCTATATCCATGCGGAGCAACTTTATAGTGGCTTGTTGAAGTATGAGCAACATCCTGATAGTGTAGTTTCTATGCAGCATAAAATGATTGCTACCATGAACTCCAGGGTGAGACATTTCGGAAACAGGAAAGCCGTGTTGAAAAGAAAAGCCTATTGGATGTACAGTTTTTGGAAAAGTGAACCAACTAAGTATTCCCAATTGCTTGCCACGATTGATTCCGCTATTGCATTGAATGAAGGTTATGTTCCAGGGAACCTTTTGATTGCAAAAATGGACATTGTGAGGAGAATGAAAATTAGAGGAGAGGTGAGTGATTGGGATTTACTGATGACGTATGATCAGTTGCTGGAAACTCTGAATGCTCAACCAGCTGATGGGAATATAAGAACAAAGAGCGTTTTGGATGAAATATTAGTGAAGTATGTGAACCTGAATTGTGAGGAGCTGGGGGATTGGATAATGCCCAAATGGGCCCATTCTCCCGGCGATACCACACTGGCCTACCAGGTTTTAAAAGTTGGGTTGGCCATGGGTTGCACCAACACGGAATACTATCTGTCCGCAGTTCATACTTTGTTTGATCATAAGCCAACACTGGGTTTGGTTAAGTTTTTAGCGGCAAGGTATCATCAGATGAAGCGATATCAGAAGGCGGAGGAAATGTATTTGAAAGGGCTTGAACTGGAGATTACTGAACAGGACCGAAGCGAACTTTATATGTTGTTGGCAATTAATTCAAGAGAAGCTGGCAACTTATTAAGTTCCCGAAAATACGTTCAATCTGCTCTCGAAACCGGATTAAACAATAAAATGGCTTACGAATTTATTGGCGACCTCTATTTGAGTAGTTACGAGGAGTGTAAGGAGGGAGCAAATCAGGTGGAAGATCGGTCAGTATTTTGGTTGGCTTATGATTATTATGAAAAGAGTGGGAATAATCAGAAAATGGAGCAGGCAGAGCAACAATTTCCTTCCATAGAAGACATATTCAACCAGGGACTGAAAGAGTCTGATCAATATACGGTTTCATGTTGGTTTATTGAAAGGACCCGAATTCGGCGCAGGCCCC
Organism: Cyclobacteriaceae bacterium; assembly: GCA_965243755.1. Lineage (GTDB taxonomy): Bacteria > Bacteroidota > Bacteroidia > Cytophagales > Cyclobacteriaceae > JANSWY01. The sequence goes on along the minus strand of CBDEVW010000003.1, from coordinate 410,711 downwards.
CAGTATCAGATTTATAGTGAATCATTGCATCATCGAATTATATAGTTGGTTTGGTTACCATCCACCATTTGTCGTTCACCTAACTAGTGAGCCTGTTGAAAATTTCAGCAGGCTCTATTTTTTGAGATAGTTTCTTAAATACCTGGAGGCAGACATGAATAAACTTACATCTCTTGGTTTCATTTGAAATAACCGGTCCCTGATTTCATGGAATAAGCCCGGTTGACGTTGCTCAATTTCCAGTATTTCGAGAAAATCATTCACCTGTGATTTAAATGCACTAAACTTAGAGGTGTCCTGAGGTCCTGCAGATTCCTGATTAAGTGGAGCACCTGCCAATTCACTCAACTCGTAGGCATAGATCATGACACTGTGCGATAAGTTGATGGAAGGATAGTCCTGGGCCATGGCAACTGTTGACAGTATATCACAGCACTTTTCCTCATCACCAGACAGACCGTCAGATTCAGATCCAAATACTATTGCTACATGTTTTAATTCTTTTTCTCTTTCGTTGAGGAAGTTTTTAAGATTTTCAGAGGGGATGTATTCGTGCCTAAGCTTTCTCTTTTTTGCAGTAGTGCCAATGACCAGGTCCATCCCACGGGTGGCTTCCTCCAGTTGAGTGAAGGTTCTAATGTTCTCAAGGATATCATGTGAATCGTAAGCAGTGTTTTGAGCACCTTTTTTGGTGTGTTTGTCAGAACCGACGACCATGAGTGAATTGAAACCCATATTTTTAATCGCTCTGCAAACAAAACCAATATTTTCCGGGACTACCGGCCGTACCAGGATGAAGTGTATTTCCATAGGCCCGCAAATTTAGTTCGAAACGAATAGAATTCTACGTAAGCCCATCAATCCTTGTAATCTTCCTCTACCAGCCTGGTGGATATCCACCAAATGTTACCGGCAACATCCCTTACACCACCCTGACGATCATCGTAATCCATGTCCATTGGTGCTAATTCACTTGTAGCTCCGGCAGCAAGTGCTTTTTGGTAGACCATGTCCGTATCTGCTACAAAAAGATAAAATGCACCAGGCATTGCCGGGTAAGCTTTGGTTGACTGACTGATCATGAAGGCAGAATCTCCGATTTGTAAAATGCAATTAGCAACTGTTCCGTCTTTTTGATTAATGGTCCGGGACATTTCCTGAGCGTTAAATGCTTTTTTTAGAAAATCAATCAGTTGGACAGGGAAATCAGTGAATAAATAGCTGTTTATGGTATGAAAACCACTGGGGCGAAAGGTGTTGTACATTGGGTCCATGGTGTAATTTGTTTGACTTATTGAATTGTTTTCAAGGCTTGTAACCAATCTTCTTTTAAATCTTCAACATGTTCAAGTCCAACGGATAGACGCAACAAATTATCAGGGGTTAAGCTATCTGGACCTTCTATGGATTTTCTGTGTTCAACAAGGCTCTCTACTCCTCCGAGACTGGTCGCTACAGAAAAATATTGTAGTGCATTGGATACTTTTACGGCTTCACTTTCACCTCCTTTTATGAGGACCGAAAGCATGGCGCCTGCACCATTTTTCATTTGTTCCTGGTATAATTGATGTTGTGGGTGGGAGGGAAGCCCGGGATAGATTACCTGGTCAATTCCATCGCAGTTTTCCAGGAATGTTGCCAATTCAGCCGCTGACGTACATTGCGCCTTCACTCTAAGTGCCAGGGTTTGAATTCCTCTACTAATCAGCCAACAATCGAAAGGTGAGGGAACTGCTCCCGAATGGGTTTGTATCAGGTGCAATTTTTCGCTAATCTGATCATCATTCACGATTACACAACCTCCCAGTACGTCACTGTGTCCGCCGAAGTATTTGGTAGTGGAGTGAACGACGATATCGGCTCCCATTTTGAGGGGTTGCTGGAGCACTGGTGTAGGCCAGGTATTATCTATTGCGACCAGAATGTTGTGATCCCGGGCGATTTGGCAGACTTGTGATACATTGGTGAGTTTTAGTTGAGGGTTGGAAGGTGTTTCTACCCAGATCAGCACAGTGTTGGACCGGATGCTTTTTTTTAGTGTTTGTGCATCAGACAAGTCAACTACTGAGACCTCCAATCCCCAGCGATCAAATACCTGGGTAGTTAATGTTTTTACATTGAAATAAACATCGTCGGGGATGATGACATGATCACCGGATTTCAAAGTTTGGAATACTGCATGTATTGCGGCCATTCCGCTAGCAAATGCAAACGCATGCTTTCCCTCTTCCAATTGAGCTATGCTTTGTTCAAGGATGGCCCTGTTTGGGTTGCTGTGCCGGCTGTACCCGAATCCATGGTTATAACTTCCGTCTTCATTGCGATGATATGTTGTGGAGAGGTATATTGGAGCCGCTACCGGTCTGGCATCTTCATAGTGATTTTCGGCACTTTTAATGGCTAGGGTTTCGAATCGGGGTTTTCGCATTTGGTCGAGCTAATTTTTGCGAAAAGATAGAATGAATTTGAGGGAATTCCGGTGAATCGTGCTATGATTTTACGGACGGAAGAGAAATGTCAAACTGGGCTCCATTCCCCTTGTTGGACGATACCTTGATATCACCATTATACTTCTTGATTATGGTATAAGATATGAACAATCCCAGTCCGGTACCTTTGCCAGGTCTTTTAGTAGTAAAAAACGGTTCAAAAATATGCCCCATTACTTCCTCACTGATACCCGGGCCATTGTCTTTGATACTGACATTTACAACACCATTACTTTTGACTAATTCAATATCGATTACACCATTTTGTTCAGGAATGGCTTCAATGCTATTTTGAATGATGTTCTGAAACAGTTGATTGATCTCTATAGGATTGGCCTGGATCATGGCATCCTGCTCTATGGCCTGATTAATGGTAGTGCTGGGATTAGATTTTTGCAACAACAGGCTGGTAGTGCCCAGGATTTCAGACAGGTTGAACTGAATGATTTGATCCGTGTCGCCATCAGGGGAGATATTCTGGAGGTTTTTGATAATCCCGGAAGCCTTTTGGACACCTGATTCAAGGTTATTCAACAGGTTATTCATTTCTTCCAGTACTTCTTCAAATTCATCTCTGCGGTCTTCAGGTATGTAGGCCTTAATTTCCTCAATATCCATTCTCAAGGGATGAGCAATACCTCCAATATAACCAAGAGGATTGTTGAGTTCGTGAGCCAGTCCACTAGTTAATGTACCAATGGAAGCCAGTTTCTCTGATTCAATTAATTGTCGTTGTGTTTGCTCCAGACTGGTGAGCGCGGTTTCCAGTTCAGTTTTGTTGGCAAGCAAAGCCTTAGTTCTTTCTTCTACCAGGGTTTCGAGTTCTTTCTCTCGTTTGGTGAGATAGGCCACTCTCCATCTGATAATGCCAATGACCATCAAAATTCCTGTGCCTATAATCAACAATTGTACCCAGAGTGTCTGCCAGATGGTGGGGTTAACTATTACTGTGACGCTGGTCCACTTATTCTCCCAGATTCCATGATTATTGGAAGCTTTGATAAATAACTCATACTCTCCGGGGCTGATGTTTGTAAAGTTGATGACCTTTCTGTTACCGGCATCTACCCAATCATCATTATATCCTTTCAATTGATATTGATACTGGATTTTATCCTGGGGGTTAAAACTCAGCGCATTATAACTGACTTCAAAATCCCGTTCTTTCGCAGACAGTTCAATGATATTATTTTCCCCGATGGATTTCACCTGATTTCCAACCCTGAAGCTTCTTACAACAACCTGTGGCGTAAGTGTATCATACTCGAATTGTGCAATATCGATATTAGCCACTCCTTCAATTGTCGGCCACCAGAAGGTACCATCAGCGGTTTGAACGGCAGTTCCGACACCATTGCCCTCCGCCATACCTTCTTTGAACCCCAGGCTTATGCATTGAATCTGCCTGACCTTTCCCTCCGCATATGCATCCAGTTGCTTCAATGTGGTGAAATAGAGTCCAAAGTTTCCCATCATCCATAAGTTGCCTTTATCGTCTTCAAGTATTCTGGATACGATGTTTTCAGAAAGTCCATTGGAGGTATTGTAATTGATGATAGTGTCCGCTGAAATCCTGGATAACCCGCCTCCGTAGGAACCAATCCATAAATTAAGGTTTTCATCCTCATAGATTGCTCTAATGGCACCTGGCGCAAGTCCGGAGGAAGCGGTTATGGTTTGTATACTGCCATTTTGTGTTATCATTGAAAGACCTGATTCGGTTCCTACAAGGATATCTCCATTAGACCGTTGCTGGATGTTGTAGATTCTATTGCTACTCAATCCATTTTCAGTATTATATTCACTGATTACGGAATCCCTCACCTGATACACGCCATCTCCCATAGTCCCTACCCAAAAATCGCCTGAGGAATCCTGGTATATGGCATTGATAATGCCACCTGATGTTTCATCTGGTCCAACAAAGACTTGTTCGTACCTCCCGGACGGGTCAATTGTGCCTATAGTGTGATCAGTAGCTACTAAAACCCTTTGATTCTGATCAAGGTACAGAGCGCCAATGCAGTTGGTTTTTAACCTAAAGTGTCTGAATTTTCCATCACTGTAGTGTACTAGTCCTTCACACTGGGAGCCAACCCAAAATCCACCAAGCCCATCTGAGGTGATCTGATTGAAACTTTTCACGTTGTATTTTTTGGGAAGTATGTAGCGTGTAACTGGTGTTTTGGTGAGCATCACCAACCCTTTCCCATCAGTACCGACCCATATATTCCCTTCGTCATCCTGAAAAATGGATTTTATAACAGAATTGAGAGGTTCGTTAAATGTGTAGGGATTTGACAGATCACCATGCCGGTCACCTACCAGGAACAAGCCATTTTGTGAACCCATCCATAAATTGTTTTGCTGGTCCAGCATAAGTTTTAAAAAGCCGTTGAATTTTTTGTTTACCCGGGAAGTCTTTTCCAGCGTGTTGATGTCGACCTGATAGATTTTCTGAGGGGTAGCGTACCAGATCTGTTGATCGTCTGCAAACAAACTGTAGAGTGATTGGTCGGATTGATCAATCACTTCAAATGTGTCATTGTTGAACCTGAATAAAAACCATCCTTTATTTCCTGGAATACCGCCAATGGCCCAAATTATGCCATTCTGATCCATAATGATCTTGTCGATGTGTATGTTCTCCAGGCCATTTGCATCGCTGTAATAGTGGTGAGCTGTTCCGTTAGTCCTTATAATACCATTTGTAGTCCCAATCCACATCTCATGGTTAAGGTCTTCCTGGAAACAGGTAGCTCTTATTCCGGCAAATTCTCCGCCCTCATCGAATTTAATAAACTGCCCATTCTCCAGTATAGATATTCCAGTGGTTTCAAGTGCAATCCAGATTTTTCCCGCAGCGTCCTCGGTAATTTTTGCAATACGATTTGAAATTAGGTTTGGAGAATTGTTGAGGTCATATACATCGAACTGAATGCCATCAAACTTTGCCAGCCCTCCATTGGTAGCCAACCAGATGTATCCTGATTGACTTTTAAGAATATCCTGGACAGAGTTTTGAGGCAGCCCGTCTTCCATGGTCCATTGCCGGATATAGTATGGAGCAGTTTTGTCCATTTGCACCAACGCCTGGGCTATGGATGCCAGTGGCCAATAGACAACTAATAGAATCAATGTATTCCTTAACCAGTAGATGATCATAGGGTGCTTTTTACTCTACTTATAGAAAAAATGTCTTAAGCCATAAGTAAAGTCGAATGTGCCTATTGTAAAGATACAGATTTTTAAATGTGGACAGATGGTTGAATATCAAATTACAGAATGGAGATTGAGAAATGTAAGTTGGCAATATATGAATCAGTCACCGATTGACCAGATTTTATCGTAACCCAGCTCAATCTCTTTCTTGCGTAGCGTTTGTATGCCCATCACCAGTCCGGTGGTGAGTTCTGGGTAGCTTACAACCCTTAATAATTCCGATGGGTCAGACTTGAGCAGTTCTTCGTTGAAAGCTTCGCCCACTGTTCTTGTAACCAGCCCATTAAAATATACACCCTGTTTATCATCATTGGTTTCGTCACGCCCATATGCAGAGATATGCAGGGAAGGAAATAATACGATGTTTCCCTCACGATTGGCACCTACCGTAAGTGTGAGCCTCATCGCCAATAACCCATCCAGATCGCCTGCATGCTTCATCATGTTTACTGTAGGGTTATCAGAAGTTTGATTGCTGGAAATTGCTCCGAATATTTCCTGGAATCCCCTGGGGGTGTTTCGCATTGTATTCTTGTAACTCTTTTCAACACCTTTCTTAGTGTTCTCCTGATTGGCTGGGAACAGGGTCTGATACTCTGGGGTAGAGGTCACCTGATCCACCGGCACAAATTCGATACCGTACTGACTGTATAAGAAACCGGTAACCCTTCCGTATATTTTTTCCATTACTTCGTCCCAATAACTATCTGGCAATTGAGGGAATTCCCAGGTGGTAGTAGTAGTGGTGGTGGTAGTATAGCGTGTGTTCCCTACGGTGTAAGACGAACTGGAGGTTTCAGACTCTTTTTTGTAGGTTTCTGCGGACATTGTAAATGATACCAGTCCAAATTTCTTTCCTTTGATTAATGGAATTCCGGTGTTTGCGTTGGGTTTTGAGAAATCAAATCCAACTGTTTTGTCTTCTGTTTTGCCTGCTATTTTAAGGTTTACCAGTAACCCACCATCTTGTTTACCCTTCACAATTACTGGCATTGACGAATAGGATCGGGCGCTGATTTCGTAACTGGGTACTTTTCCCGGGTTTTGTCCACTGGGCTGGTCTGCTTTATGTGTTATTTGTTCCCTTTCAATGATCAGGTAATTTTCACCTTGCTTGAAATTTCCTACTCCCAACTCACCGGCAATCTCAGGATTGGCAAGTGCTTCCCTGGGGATCACAACGTTCATTTTACCAGCTTTCTTTACTTTAAATTCAGCGAAATGATTGAGTGCGCGAACACCCATTACATCGGTAAGCATAGATACTTTTACATCTGTTCCTACAGCGGCATTAGGGTTCCAGAATTCAATTGCCATGTCTTCACCAAGGTCTATGATGGGTAACGTAAATTCACCATTTACCTTCATGAGGTCTATTCCAGCAATTGGTTTGAAGGTGAAAGCCGAATGATCACCTGTTTCTGTGGTAATTTTGATGATTGCCGGTTCTAGAGGAGGAAAGTCAAAAACCTTTCCGTATGACCCCAGTCCGTAGTACTCCATGGGTTCGCCGTTGCAGGTTACGTCACCTTTTATTTCATACATTCCAATTCCCTCTTGTTTGAGAAAAGATATACCAGCAATAAAATCCCCCTCTTTGGCCTTACCATTCATGATATCCATTTCTGTGGTGCCGGTTTCAGGGGGATAGATGCCACAAATCATGTGACCCTTGATGGAAACTGCTCCAAGATCATCGGTCTTACTGGTCATGAGATTGCCAGTGAGTTCGCCGATTTTTGCTCCTATTTTAAAATTAGGTTTTTTGAGTTTGAATTTCTTTTCCTTTTCCTGACTAAATAATGCATTGGAAATCAGTAGAATAACTATGAAAATGTAGTGTGTGCGTATCATGTGTGTTTTTAGAAGACAAATTAGGAGGCTTCAAAAACAGTTTCCATACGTACGAAGGTGTATTTTGATATACCGTGACCAGGGTATATGGTTAATCTGAAGACTTCTTTTGCTCGATCAGAGCCTGTTTCAATTCCGTGATATCCTGAAAAGTAACGGTGAAACCATCGTTTAGTTTGACAGCTGAAATCTTGAACCATTTGTCGATTCTATCTGCAGAATAGTACTGCTCAAAAGAAATGTATTTTCCTGTCTCAACCACACGAACGTATTTGTCGAACAACCCGGCATCTTTGTTTCCGGGCATTTCATCCAGTAATTTTTTACCCAGTAGGTAATTCGCCGTTCTGCCCACTATAGCCTCAGCCACGTCATTGACAAATATCCATTCAAAATCTATGATTTCATCTCTTAAATTCCTGACAGACTGAAATGCCATTATTCCGTCCAGAGAGCTATCCAGTATACTTTTCAACAACTGCTGACTGGATACATTGTTTTGAAGTGTTCCCATGTTAGATTGTTTCAATTCCTTTTAATAATATACTTAAATAAATCGTGTTATTAAAGTCGGAGGAAGACAATTGCCTCTTTCCCAGGTATTAAAATAGTTTTGAGTACAAATTGTTTAAAATTTTTGTTGACACTCAAAATGACATACTTCCAACCAAACAGCTTAATTTTGTATCTTAATTTTTGTACCAACAATCATGATTATGGAAAAACTAAAAAGTATAATAGGAATTTTACTCGTTGTGTCAATAGCTCTGTTTCCCACAGGATGTAAAGATGAAGTAGATCCCGGCACCCCACCTTCATTACCACCTCTGGAGTCCATGGTAATGGATTTCTCCGGGTTTGATGATGGAAATTCCGGAGGTAGACTGGAAACTCAACAAAACTGGGGCACAGCTGTCGTTCATGTTGCGGTATGGAATGCAATATTATCCATCAATTTAGCGCTTCCTGTTGCTTCATTTGCAAATGCCATTAATGAAACGCCAAGTTATGATTTTGATCGTGAAAGATGGGTATGGACTTATGATTATCAGTTGCTTGGGAGAACCTATACCTCAGAATTGACCGCTGTTGTCACTTCTTCGGTCATTATCTGGGAGATGAATATAAGTGAAGAAAATGGGTTCCAGGATGTGACCTGGTATACAGGAGAAACCAATGTGAACGGTAATTCCGGATACTGGTTATTGAATTATAATGCCAATGACCCAGCACCAAAGCTAAGAGTGGACTGGGTGAAGACCGGAGAAAACATAGGACTGATTACTTATACCAATGTGATCGAGGGAGATGCTAATCAAGGTGGCTTTATCGAATATGGTCGAAAAGTAGGTACTGGCTATGATGCCTACTATGAAATATCATTACCTTCCAGGTCCAGTGATGTCAATATAGATTGGAATAGCTCAACTGGTGCAGGTAGAATAATGGATCCCGTTACTTTTGAAGATGAAGAATGGCACTGCTGGGATGAGAACTTTGACGATGCAGATTGCTAGAGATACCCCATGAACACATCAAAATTGAGCCACTTCAAATTATACTGAAGTGGCTCAATTTTTTATAGGCTAAAAACTAATAGCAATCTCCAAAGAAACTGTTACAGACAGGGATTCTGAAGGTGCCATTTTCTATGACATATTCATTAGAGCCCTCCAGACATGTTCTGTTGGATACCGCACCAATACATTGTGTTTCAACATAATTAAAAGTGCCCTCCAACCAGGTGTCAGTAGCCTTGTTGATGGTGACTAACCCTTCAGGTCCCGGAGAATTATTACCTGTACTCGATTCGCAGGATACTCTGATGCTGAGCAAAGAGTTGAACCAGTCAATTATATGATTGACTTCACATGGATCCGGGTCATCATCAAATGCATAGGTTCCTTCGGTGATGGTATACTCTCCACAACCATCTCCCATAGTTTCAAAAGCCCATTGTATACCCGAGTATTGAGGGACGGCAGTACATAAGAAGTTGGCAACCAGAAAATACCTTGCCGAACTTTCATCCCAGTATGCCCTGAATTTAAGGTCTTCTACATCCTGTGTCGAATTATCGTAGGTTACTACTTCATCATTGATACTTGCTGAAAGGAAGTACCTTACCTGCGATTCGAAATTCAGTTTTATAATGGTGGAATCCGGTGAGAAAAATATTTCGGAGTAGGCAGGAGGAAGTTTTACCTCCAGTTCCTGTACATCGTAATACCCGCCCAGCGTCCATTCAATTTCAACCAGGCCATTTTCATCTGAAGTTGGGAATGCGTCCAGTATTCCACCCTGTGTATTGCCGGGCAGGTCCGACAACTGAGCTAAAAACGGCACACCATAAACGGGTTCATTATTTTCGTCGGTCACCTTGAGAATGATTGGGTCCAATGTTGTATCAGGATCTCCGAATGCAGGTGCGTCCTGAACAATTTCTACATTGATGTGATGGGCTACTTCAATGGTATCAGCAATGATTTGTGAGACACCATCTTTACTCGCTGTAAGCACCACTGGAAAAATTCCACCACGTTGGTAGGTATGAATTGGGGATCTGTCGGTTGAAGTATTACCATCACCAAAGTCCCACAAAAAACTATTGCCGTTAACAGTGCAATTTTCAAATACTACCAGCTCACCTTTTAACAATCTGTAATCAGATGCTTTGAAACATGCACCAATTTCTGAAGGGTTGGTCACCTCTTCGTCTGAGCTGCATGAAGAAAGATTTGCTATCAGGGCGATAGCAATAAATATGGTATATATAATGTGTTTGTTGGTCATGCGGATGAAGTTAATGAATATTGGACTTATAACGAAGTGAGGTTTGACTCAGTACCGTGAGCTACAAAAAAAAAGCCGCTTCAGGAATTCTGAAACGGCAGTTTGGACAAAGTGGAGGTGTAAAGCGGGAGCTAAAAATCCGTAAAAAAAGGTTGGTTTAATTTTTTACGAATGGCACCTGTTGTGAAAGCGATGATCCATGGGTTGTGATGGATAGTATGTAATATGACGGCTCCAACTGACTGACATCAATGGTCAGTAAATTATTTGTGGATATGGTGTATTGTTGGTTTAACATGACTTTCCCCTCCGTGGTGTATATGACCACATTTATTTCACCGGAACTCAGCAGGTCCTGTGCAACATGCAATATATTCCGGGCAGGATTTGGGTAAAGAAGGGGTGGAGTGACGTGTTGTGGAGAAGTGGTAATTACCAGGGGTTCTTCTACAACATAAAGAAACCCTGGAGTAAGTGATACCCCACCTTCATCAATCATGTCATCAGTTGCCGCAGGATCGCCTAATATGATCACGGATTGATAGGTTTCGTTTTTCAATATGCCACTTCCATTGGTCACAATGCCTCTGGTTTCATAATTCTGTCCAAAACAACTGGTGATCAGTGCTATGAAGATTACGGAAGAAATGATCAGTCGGATAATGGCCTTATTCTGTTCCATGAGAGTCATTGTTTGGGGTGAGGTTCAAAATGGCTTTGATGCTTTCGATTTCTTTTCTTAGTGCGGCTATGGATGCATTGTTGGAATTCACCAGCTCTGCCTTCAGGGATTGGTTTTCTTGCTGTAACGCAGTGATCTTATCGTCCATTTCCTTGATGGATTCAATGAGTACCGCAACTAATTGGGCATAATTTACAGCCTTGTAACCATTACTTGTTTCAGTAACCAATTCTGGAAATACAACTTCCACCTCCTGAGCGATGACGCCAATGTCTGCTTTGCCCTGCCGGTTTCCTGAGGCCAAATTATTCCAGGTATAACGGACACCAGACAGTTGTTTTGTGAGCTCAAGGGCATTGTGAATGGGTGTTATATTTGATTTCAGGCGTTTATCTGAAGGGGAGGAAGTGGCACCAGTTATGGTTCCTGTTGCCTCTATATCCCCATCAACATTGAGCGTCCCGTTAGTCTGGACGTTCCCGTTAAAATACCCAGCCCAATTGGTTACCCCATCAGCTGCTTCCCCATATATGCCATAGTTGATCCCTGGCCCGTAAGCTCTTCCTGCTACGCCATGATTCTCTGTGGTGTCTGTAGATCCGGCGTTGGAAATTCCATGTACTCCGAAGTTCCAAAGTCCATAATCACCGGAGTTTGATCCTTCTATACCTGTATTATTCCAGGTATTGGAAGATGCACGACCCTCCAAACCAAAGGAGATCGAACCTTCTCCATATCCTTTTCCAGTATCTCCGTTACCGGTTCCCTGACCGATCGCTAAAACACCGTGTGTATATTTTCCAGTACCATTTGCATAGCCCACCATACCCCGATGGCTACCAGTCCCTTCTCCTGTTGCCTGACCGTATGCCCCTGTGTTGCTGGTGGTACTACCACTTTGAGATTCTGCTACGCCCAGCACACCAATTTGATATTTACTGGTTTTTGCAATTCCATGGAGAGCATAGTTATAATCTCGGCCATCACCATTTAAGGTATAGCTGAATCCAGAAACAGTACCTGTATCAGCTGCAATGGTACGGCCCAGACTGTCTGGTATATCGAGTGCTGAAGATCCTGATACCGTTAGGTTCCCTGTCACTTTCACGTCACCCTCGAAATAACCAGCGAAGTTCTCAACTCCTCCTGCCGCTTGTCCAAACACTCCATAGTTGATACCGGGCCCGAAAGCTCTTCCCGCGACACCATGGTTTTCTGTGGAGTCCGTACTTCCGGCGTTGGAAATTCCATGTACCCCAAAGTTCCATAGACCTTCAGTGCCGTAGTTTGATCCTTCAACACCTGTGTTGTTCCAGGCATTGCCACCAGCAAGTCCCTCCAAACCAAAATTGATGGAGCCTTCACCGTAGTTTTTGCCAGTATCACCATTGCCTGCGCCTTCAGCGATACCAAATATCCCTAAGTTGTATTTTCCTGCGCTTTTGGCATATCCTAAAACTCCTCTGTGATCACCCGTTCCTTCACCTTGTGCGATACCATAAAGGCCATTGTTTTTTGCGGTGCTTGTAGCCGGTGATTCACTGGTTCCGTGAACGCCAACATTGTAGCCTTCTGTGGACGCATGACCGTACAGGCCTCTGGCTGTAGTTACTGCCGTTCCTGTGATCGTGGAGGTGAATCCACTGATGATTCCAGTATCTGTATCAGTCAGTTTTCCAATGCTGTCAGGCAGGGTGAGCATTGATGAACCGGAAACATTGAGGTTACCAGTTATAGTAACATCTCCTGCGAAGTTGGCACTTCCATTTTCACCATATAATTCAATGTTTTGGCTATTATTGGCATCACGTAGTATGAGTGTACCTGCGTCATTGTAATTGCTCAGTTTAATGGTTTCTGTAAAGAAATTATCATTATTAATTACATTGTTGCGTATGGACAATACACCGCCTGTAGCGCTTCCGTCCAGCTCGTCAACTCTCAAAGAAGCTTTCTGATTGCCGATGCTATCATATAACCCCAGGAATCCTGTGTTGCCACTTCTTGCGCCAGATGTTCCAAGAATTACTGCTCTTTGGTCGTCATTGCCATAAAGTACCAGGGATCCGGCATCATTATCTTCGTAGATGTTGAGGTCCAGTTTTTCAATTCCCTCTTCATTAAATAATTTCAGGTCTCCTGAGGTGAGATCGTAGACCAATCTGTTACTAACTCTTAAGCTGCTTTGCGCGGTTAAACTTTGAGCCACCAATGAGTCAGGGGTGAGGGCCCTGGTGGTAAATGGTGCATAAAGCCTGAGTGTTCCCAGGTTGGTGTCATTGACAGAGATGCTAAGTTGTCTGGAATCCACCTCATCAAACAGGTCATCGGGCAAAGGGGTGACACTTCCAAGGACTACCGAGTAAAAACCATTGGTTATTGAAACTTCGTTGTAGGTTTCGCTCCAGCCAACTGCGTCAATAGAGAAAACAAATTTTCTTTGTCCATTCACTGGTGTTCCTTCCTCAGTGAGGTTTCCCTGAAACGGGATTTTGGATGAATTCTGCGCATAAGCTGCCCAGGTCAGTATCATCAACAGGAATAATGAAGTAAGATTTTTCATGTGGTTAATTTTTTGAATGTAGCATCAGCAGGAAAGTGAGACCTTCCATGTCTTAGTTTCCGTGTCAAATGTTCCTGTGGCTAATTTAATGTTGTAAGGCAGGCCATCATATCCCCAATTCCGGTATTATTAGTTGATTAGTATTCAGATCATTCAAAAAGCTTGTGCTTCAAGGCATATTTTACCAGCCCTAATGTTGATTTCAGGCCGAGTTTTTTAATGAGGTTCTTTTTGTGGGTTTCTACGGTTGAGACATTGATGTGTAGTTCCTCGGCAATCTGTTTATTCTTTTTCTCCTGCACTACTAATTTTAAGATTTGTAATTCTCGCCTGGTTAAGAAGGAGTCATCTTCGATAGGTGTTGCCTTTTTTAGGATTTGCTGGGTTATTCTGCACAAGTATTGTTTGCCTGCAAGCACCTGGGATATCCCATAAACCATTTCGTCTGTAGTGGCTTCTTTATTGATGAATCCGGATGCGCCCTGGTTGATCAAAGTTTCAATGATGGCTGCTTCATCAATCATGGAAACAAATAAAATAGGTGTTTTTATGCCTTCTGAGTTCAATGTGATCAACAACTCCATTCCATTCATTTCCGGCATGCGGTAGTCACTAATGATCAGGTCCAGGTCTATTTCTTTGGCAATACTGATCGCTGAAAGACCATCATGAGCTTTTAGTGTTTCTGAGGCAACTCCATTTGATTTGAGCAAACGGGCTAATCCATCAATGATGAGGTCGTGATTGTCAACCAGGAGGATTTTCATTTAAAAAAATAGATTGTCGTATGTAATGTTACCAAGGTCGTGGAAATAATCATATCCCCAAAACCATGATATTACAAAAACACTTTAATGATGGCTACCATTCCCTGACCAACTCCGGATTCTATTGAAAGATTTCCATTGACTAATTGTGTTCTGGTTTGTATACTGTTCATACCTACTCCCTTAAGAATAGTCGCCTGATTGAAGCCCTTTCCATCGTCCTCATAGGTAATTTCCAATGATTCATTTTCTGTGAGGAATTGAATGAAAATATTACCCGCATTTGCATGTGTATAGGTGTTCTTTATCAGCTCCTGGATGATTCGGTAAAGCTGAATAGCAACATTTGGGTTGATGGATGGGGTTGGCGTGATCTCCTTTATGTGGAATTTGAGACTGTTGTTTTTGTGTGCTAACTCTCTTACTGCAGCTACCAGTCCAAGTTGTTCCAGGGTACTCGGCATCAATTCGTGACTGATGTTTCTGACATCATTAGATATTTTGTTGATAGCCTTTTCCAGCAGGACCGGGTCGGGGTGTGCAGAAACTTGCTGCTTCAGCGCCAGCAGTAAGGAACCAATGTTGTCATGGAGGTTGAGTGCGAGTTTCCGTTTTTCCAATTCCTGACCATTGATAAAGGCAGACTGTGATTTGATTTTTTCTTCAGCAAACTGATGCTCAGCGCGGATTTTTCTGTTTTCCAGGTTTTTGTACTGCAGGATCATGTACAACGTTAGAATGATCATTTCTATGGCTAATCCTACAAATAATGAATGCCCAACCGGAATATAGGTAAGGGATTCAACCACAAATGACAGGTTGGTATAAAAAACCGAAATCCCAACAAATATGAAAGACACCAGAAATACCAGGGCTACCTCAGATTTGTATTTGATCAGGTACCAGATGCTGAGACCTGCCAATAAGATGGTGTTCAAGATTTCTACAGTGACAAAGATGATGTTGAAGACACTTTGAACATTTGGAGGTATCGCTTGATGAAAAATTGAATTGACTATACCCAATGAGTAAATTGCTACGAATACCATTCTTGCAGGATTGATGACCCGGTCATGATGCCGGAATCCCAGAAATTGAAAGGCATAGAGGTTACCAAAAATCATCCCTGAATATTGGACCACCAGCATGAAGTATTGCTGTATTGTTGGATTATTCGGGAATAAATATTGGTAACTATAGCCATGAAAGCAGGAAAGCAGCAGGAGCATGAAGCAAACGTACAACCCATAGTAAAGGAATAGCCTGTGTTTCATGATCAGCAGCATGGTAAATGCGATGATGATCACCATCACAAACAAACCAAAAAACAATCCATAGATCAGGTTCAGGTGTTTTGACCGCTGCTCCCAGAGCGGGGTGGGAAATAGTTCGATGATTGTTGAAAGGATCCTGTTACTCTTCTCCAGCGCCAGGTAACATCGATAGGTTTTTCCCGCCTGCAATTCAATCGGAAATACCAGGGTCCTGTATTGAATGTATCGCTCCTCAAATGGAAAGACGTCCCCAATGATCCTGGTTTTATACTGGTTGCCCTCGTCATCAATAAGCAACAATTGTGCTTTATCAATTGCAGTGTTCCTGAGTTCCAGGATGTATTCTCCGGCAACATCTTCAGTTGCTAATTGAAATTGCAAAATCGCAGGTCCACGGAACTCTCTGTACACAAAGGCATTTCTATTGTATTGATTGTATCCCTTGAGTTCCAGGCAAGCTTCAATCCCTGATTGCTTCCAAACATTACCGGTATCACTAAGCCAGAGAGACCTTTCGGGAATGGAAATTTTCCCAGGGTTAGTACTCAAATTGATGATATTGGCGAATGAGATGTACGGACCAATACTTGAAAGCAGTAGCCAAAATGCTAGTGACCGAAGAATACCTGGTGGCATTAATTGTTTCCCGTTTGATTAGCTTCCCCAATGTACACCCAACTTGTGATTTCAGAAAGTAAAAATGCATCCAGTTGGTTCGCTATTTGTTGTTTGGGAAAAATATTGTGTAGACGGGAAACAATAAAGTTGAACAGGCACTCAACTACCTGACCCTGGACATGACGAATTTAGTTTGGTATTTGCCGTACCAGTCTGGTTTTGAGCCATCAGGGTATGTTTCGTCGAACATGGTTAATTCAAGCTGGTCTTCTTTGATATGATAGCGGTAATACTGCACACCTCCCTCAAATCCCGGTACTTTAGCGATTTGAGCAGTGGTGGTCAGCGTAGAGTCTGTCTGTGTATAGGTACCAGCATTGAAGACAATTGATCGGAATCCTGCAATGGTTTCTTCATCCGTGGGTTTTGACAGGTTCTCAAAGGGTGTTCTGGGGGTGGGAGTGGGTGTCCACATAATGGAATAGTTGGTTGGATTAACCATGAACAGACCAGGCTGAGCTTTTTCTATGGCATAGGTGGTATCTGCTGTTATCCAGTAAATGGAGGAGATTTGCCATGAGCCTATCAATGGGTTATTTGGTGCTTCAGCTGTTGGCTTTTGTTTGTCAGGCGTACATGAGATTAAAGCAATAAGAATTATAAATGTGGATATGGATTTGATAAGGTGCATTTTTTAATGATTATGATTTTTGTTTGGTCTTAGACAATTGAGATCAAATAACCCCTTATTTGAATCTAAGTCCTTTCCCTGGAATTTGGTATTCTTTGCAATAATAACTTTATTCAATATCAATAAAGAAACTGCGATAGTGTTGACCCTAAAGACTCAGGTTTTCCAAAGAAATGAAAAACTAATACTGCTTGGATTTTGGACAATGATTGCTGTTCTTGAATTGGGGCAGAATTATATTGATAGCGTGCTCAATGACAAGTCCTTTGTCTTTGTTGAGTCTTTGGCCTTCAAAAGTTTCTGGCTTTTATTCATTCCGGGGATCATTGTATTCACCACGCTCATTGATCTAATTAAAAACCGATTTGATCAAAGAGCCTATTGGTTAGTATCCATTTTTGCGTCAATGGGTATCATATTGCTTCATTTAATGGTTTTTACTTTGTTGCTCTTCGTGATTTCAGCCCTGATACATGAGACTGGCTGGTCCTTTGATTTGATCCTGAATGAGAAACTTTCCACCAGGCTTTATATTACCATTGCATGTTATGCTTTGGTGGTGTTTGTTCGCCCCCTGGTATGGTCAAAAGACACAGAAGAGGGAAATGATTACATCAAGCAGCTTTCAGTAAGAATTGGAAATAAATTGGTAGTAGTTCAGGTTGATCAAATCAAATGGTTTAAGTCTGAAGGCAATTATGTAGCCCTATTCACAGAAAACAGAAAATACCTGATTGTTGATTCCCTCAAGCATCTGTTGACCCAACTTGATCCGAATCATTTCAGAAGAATTCATAAATCCACTATTGTGAATGTTGCCAGCATCCAGGAATTGAATTCCAGGCTTAATGGAGATTACGATGTGATACTCTTGGGTGGCGAAGTGTTGCGATTGAGCAGGAATTATGTAAAATCAGTAAAGGGGGTTCTGCTTTAAGGCTTTCATTGATATACCGATGTAAAAGGTACTACTCCACTTGTCCTGTTTATCCATCACCTTATCCAAAACATGGGAAATTTAATGCCAGAGAAACACTATCTGACGTAATATTGAAATGTAATCTATTCGAAATATGAAATCAGGTATAAAACTATTACTCGCGCTCATGGTCATTCACATGGCTTGTCAGGGGGGCGAACATCAGCGTTTACCTCAAAGGTGTCCGGAATTTAAAATGGGAACTGAGCGATTGGTAGGCGGACCCTGCGAAGGGTGTGAGGCGATACTGGAAGCACCCGATTTAGCAGCAATCAACCCAGTTGACACTTTGCCGGGATTTAAAAAGGAGGAGAATCCTTTGTTGATCACTGGCACCATTTATCAACCGAATGGTGCAGACCCGGCCTGCGGCGTTATTGTTTACATCTACCATACCAATGAAGAAGGTATTTATCCCACAAAAGGAGGTGAAATGGGATGGGGCAGACGACACGGCTATTTGAGAGGTTGGACAAAAACAGATCACCATGGAAAGTTCAGCTTTTACACGAGCAAACCAGCAAGCTATCCGGGACGCAACGTTCCGGCGCATGTACATATTACTTTATTGGAGCCTGGTGGCAGGTACTATTGGGTTGAAGAATATCTTTTCGAAGGGGATGAGTTTCTACCTGCATCCTCGATCAATGAAAAAAGAGGTGGAAACACTGGATTGGTGAGTCTGGAAAAAAAGGCCAGTTTATTGGTTGCTGAACGGGATTTAATATTAGGGGCAAACATCCCGGCATATGATTAGACTATTCATCATACTTTTTGTGAGTCTGCCCAATCAATTTAGGCTTGGTAATTTCATAAGCTACGAAGAGCATTGCAAAGTGGTGAGTGAGTTCCGGTATCCATCTGAGCATCGATCAATTGACGTGAGTAAATCTATTGTTCGATGGAAAGGCACCAAACTTATGGGGGCTGGTAGTCATGAAGGTACAGTGAAATTTAACAGAGGATTCCTTCAGTTTGATCAAGAGAAAATTGTTGGCGGTGAGTTTGTGGTTGATATGACCTCTCTGGAGAACACCGATATACCTCTGAGAGATCCGGTTCCACGTAAAAACCTAATGGCTCATTTATCCCTTGATTTCGACATCCGGAAGTTCCAAACGGCATCTTTCAGAATTACGAATGTGCATGGACAAGGAGAAGAGGATTCTCAGATTACCGGGGTTATGGTCATAAAAGGGATTGCCCGGACAATTCAATTAAAAACCAGAAAACTCGCAGATTGCAAATACCAGGCATTGTTTTCGATAAATAGGCACCACTGGAAAATAGGAGAGCAGGGGAGTTGGTTGGAAAAAAAACTGGTAGACCCGAAAATCTTCCTGGAAGTGGAGATTGTGTGCCAGCAATAAGTTTCTTCCTAAAACAGAAAAAGACCGTCCTTTCGGGACGGCCTTTAAATCGGGTTTATAACCTATTGGTTTAGGGTCTTATAAGTAGTCGATCAATATATTGGTGACCACTACCTGAAATTTTAATCAGGTATGTCCCTGGAACTATTGATGCCGGTAACTGAATCGAATTCATGCCTTGATTAATTCCAGAAGTATAAACTACCTTCCCAAGCAGGTTTATCAAGGAGATTTCCGCATTATTAAAGCCATCAGCATGCACCTCTATTTGCAGCTCGTTGTTGATCACGGGATTGGGATAGATCGAGAAATTTTTAGTCTGTTCAATGTCTGTATCTGCAGATGCCATTCGCGAGCCACTTCCTGAATAGAATTGGAACCAGTTGAGGTTACAGATTCCTGATCCTCCTTTAAAAACAATGTAGAGGTCATGAATGCCATTGGCACCACTAATATTGGTATACTGCGTTTGCCAGTTTTGCCAGCCGCCGGTACTGCCAAATGAACTGGTACCTATGAGGGTTCCATTGGTACTTCCAAGACGTAACTCAATATTGGCCGTAAAACTGGTTGCTTTGGCTACTCTCAAATCCACCCCACTGGCCCCACTTCCAAAGTCAATGTTTTCGAACATAATGTAATCATTGGTGTCTGTCCAGCCCACATTCTGACCACCACCAGTATCACTACAGTTTTCTACCTGAATACCACTTTGATTGTTAAAGGATTCAGCCTCTATTTTCCCAAAAGCAGATAAGGGACCAGCCACAACGGCCACAGGACCTTTCTCGATGTTGCTGAGTCTGTCATTCCAGCTATTTTGCCCTTGTGGAGTCATCCAAACCTGAAATTTGGCTTCATTAGGACTGATAGGAGTGCCTGAAGATACATTGATATTCACATTGATGGTACCACTTCCCGCGTTTACGGTTTGTGTGTTTTCTCCGTAGGATGTCCAGGGACCTCTGTTCAGTTGAAACAGGACATTGATATCGCGTGTGGTGCTTGCTTCATAATTTACGGTCACAGTGACTATGCTTCCGGGAGAAACTTCATCTGGCGCCTGGATTGAAATGATCTGGTCATTGTATGAGGTTTGGTTGGCAAATTGTAACCAGTTGACATTACAAATGCCATTTCCTCCCTGAAATACCAGGTAAAGATCCTGAACACCGCTCACTCCTGATATGCTGGTGGTCATTGTTTGCCAGGTTTGCCATCCTCCGGTACTTTCCACATATAAGGTCCCAATAAGGGTCCCTGTGGTACTGCCCAATCTGAATTGGATTTCACCTGTGAAGCTGGTGTTTTTTGCTACCCTTACATCAACAGATGTGGCACCACCCTGGAAGTCAACATTGGTAAATGCGATGTAATCATTTGAATCAATGTAGCCCACATTTTGTCCACCACCTGTGTCGGAAGTGTTTTCCAGTTGGGTGCCAGACTGGAAACTGTAGTTCTCTGCCTGAATGACCTGGAATGGATCAGTCGTTGGCTGAGCACTGGTCGTTGCACTACTGGTATTGGAATATCCTGAGTTCCCCGCAGCATTCGAAGCACTGACACGGTAGTAATAGGTGCTGGAAGCTGCCAAACCATTGTCGCTGTAGGAAGTGGTGTTGGCACCAGGTGTAGAAATGGTAGTCCAGCCATTATTGCCATTGTTTGAGCGCTCTATGATAAAATTACTCTCATTATTAGAATTATCGCTCCAACTTAGGTTAATCGTGGATGATGATTGTGCTGTGGCTGTTAAGTTAGTTGGGGTGTTTGGTGGGGTTGGGTTTGAGCTACCCGCCCAGGTGAAGGTTATCGCTGTATTACCAGGGATGTCATAAACAAATGAAGTTCCATTAAATTCCACCTGGGTGCTCTTGTTTGCTGCTGATTTGTTGTAAACCAGTAATACATTGGACCCGTCAGGATTCTTAAATGCGACATTTACCAATTGAGAGGTGTTATTGGATTCCATTCGAACAGCACCTGGCTGTACAAATTTGGATACCTGGCCAATGATGTAATAGGAGACATTTCTGGTGAAACTATTGCTATTATGGATAGTAAGTGCCCCCAGGCATTCGGTACATCCCCCGGGAGTCCTTGGCCCGTGATTGTTGTCTGTGGCCAGGTTCCACTCAATCACGGAGCGTGACCAGTTTCTGAGTGATCCGATCACCACATTTTCCATATGCCACCCCAGATCGCCTCCAAAGTTGCCATTTACATCCGTGTACTGCTCAGTGAAATAGACATTCTTACCTGTTTGATTTTTTACGGTGGACATAGCAGAGATGTCTCCCGCATACAAGTGAAATGCCGCCCCTTCTACGTAGGAACTGTTATTCAATACATCGATAGGATAAGCTGTATTGTCGCAGTTGTGGTCAAAAGCTATGATTTTGGTATTGAATCCGGCATTTTGAATAGCAGGTCCCAGGTGATTATTGATGAAGTTTTTCTGTTCGGTGGAGTTCATCGTCATGCTGGGTTCATTCCAGGGGTTTTCCGGCTCATTCTGAGGTGTGATCGCCCATATTGGAATTCCCTCTGCCTGCATGGCTTGAAGATATTTCACAAAATAATTGGCATAGGCCCCATAATATTGGGTTTGCAGGCTTCCGCCAATCCATGCATTGTTTGTCTTCATCCAGGTGGGAGCCGTCCATGGAGTTGCCAGTACCTTTATATTGGGATTGATCGCAAGGATATCTTTGATCACTGGTATCAGGTAAGTGAGATCCGGACCGGCAAGACTGAAATTATTCATATTCACATCCCCAGGTGTTTCATTGTATGAATAAGAGGAGTTACTTAAATCAGATGCTCCTATGCTGATCCTGATGATGGAGATGGCATTCCCGGTATTTGGATCAAATAATTCCTGGAGAAGTGAATTCTTTGTATTGGAATTAAGCCCCTGGATAACTTCGGCACTTCCCTGGGTCAGCGCAAAGCCAAACCCTGCGATTGACTGGTAGGTAGTGGCCTCCTGAATGGTGATGGTGTTTGGTGCATTGCCATTGCTGCCAAAGCTGGTTCCTCCGAGCTGTTGAAGTTTAATGGATTCGTCTCCTTTGGTGGCCCAAACGTCGACCTGTTGGGCATAGGTTTTCTGAGTTAAGGTGCCACATAGCACCATCAGAATGAGAAATAGATTTCTACTCATCTTTTTATTGGTTTCGGTTTTAGATTATTGGATACTACCAGTTATAATGGCGTTCAATGACTTGACGCATATGTTGCACTGGTAGTGGACTATCTAGATAGGATATCCCTTTAGGATACTTTCAGCTGAACTTGTTGTAAAGTAGGCGATTGGTGTTGACAAAGTCCATCGCGTAAAGTAAAAAAGTGGATTGAATTGGGAGGGGGTGTTTGTAACATACTGTAAAACAATGAGTTAATTAATTGTTGTGTTTAAATAAAGTGGACATTAGGGAGTTGGAATTTAATGCCAGAGGCTAATAAACGAGCCATCACCAAAGCAATCGCTCTACTTTTGATCAACAGCTTCTTCAGATTGCCCCGAAGATAATTGCTCCAGGAATTCCGCCATGTTGACGTCCTTATTGATGCTCATTCTTTTTCTCAACCGATACCGGGCTGTTTCAACACCCCTGACGGAGATATTAAGAATTGACGCAATTTCCTTGTTGGAGAAGTTCATCTTTACCAGACCACATAGCCTGAGGTCTTTTTGTGAAAGCTCAGGGTACTGTGTCTTCAGTTCGCTGAAAAATTCGCGGTGGACAGATTCGAAGTTGATGTCAAAGACTTTGAGATGCTCTTCATCCTGTAGATTGCGGTTGATTTGCTGGGTCATAGAGCGTACCAGCTCCCGGTTTTCTTCCAGCTTGATCTTTTTTCGCAGTTCTTTCAGGTCGGAGGCCAGTTGATTGAGGAGCTCACGTTTCTTAAAGAGCAGAATGGTGTAATTGGACAACTCCTTACTTTTGTGAATGAAATCTGCTTCTATATTTTCCTTTTCCCTTAGGAGCTTCATGTTTTTAATCTCCAGTTCCAGTACATCTTTGATTTTCTGAGTTTCCTGTCGGGCCCTGGTTATTTTTCTCCTGACCATTAGGGCAACTACTCCGATCAATGCCATTGATAGCATAAAGTATATGACCATGGCAAGTCGGGTGCGATACCAAACGGGTAGTACCCTGAATTGGTAACTAACCGGAGCGGCCATATTTCCATTGTGGTCCCTCGACTGACCTTGCAAAACGTATGATCCTGCAGGCAGGTAGTTGTAGCTTAAGATGGACCTGGATTGCCATTCCGACCAGCTTTCATCCAGGTTTTGCAGTTTGTAGCGGTATTGCAGCTGTTTTTGACCTGCGAAAGCCGGAGTGGCAAAATGGAACTTCAAGGCCCGGAAGTCATTTGGTAACTGTGGATGAGTCCCTGCCAGCGGGAATCTCATCAGACTGTCCTGCTCAGTCAATGAAGTGATGGCGGTAATTTTGGTTTGCGCGGTTTGGGCACTTACTTTCTTGTTGAGGTCGTAGAAAAAAAGCCCTTCGGTGGTTCCGACCATCAGTTTATTGTTGGCATATGGTTCAATAAATTCCATCCCCGACAGAAAGGTCCCTTTCAAACTTAAAAAAGTGTTTTTATGAAGATTAGGGGAGGCATCTGATGGGTTGAAATAACCCAACGTACCATTCTGAACAAACCAGGTAATGCCATTGGCGTCCTTCAGTGTAGATATTTGATGCTGGTCACCCAGAACTGCATTGAGTGGCTCCAGTGGTGTAAATGTACCATCCGGGCTGTTGAACTGATATGCACCCGCAGTGGTAATAAATATTACCTGATCATTCCACATGGTGACATTGTTGCCATATGTGGAGGGAAGCCCGTTCTGATCGGTATAAAGTTCATAGGCAAGCGCTTCCTTCAGTTGGTGGTCAACTTTCACGCGATATACGCCTTTGTAGCCGTGGCAAATCCAATATATTCCTGATTCTTTGTCAGGCAAAATGTCCCTGGCGGATATGTCAAATCCTTGTACTTTATGGGACAGGTTAAATGTGTTGTTGCGATATTTCAGTACATAAATGCCATCATACCCGCAGGCAAGCCACTGATTGGGATGGTCAGCGGCCGGAATTACTTTCCATATCCCATTGGTTCCTTCCACATGGCTGAAACTAACCCCATCACTGACATACACCCCACGATCGTGTGAAATGACCAGGTAATCATTGATGACTTCCAGGGACCATGTTTGTGCCTGCAGACCGGTGAGGAGTTCAAAATCATTTCCTGATCTCCTGTACACACCCTGATTCGTAGCGATATACAATTGGCCTTTGTAGTGTAACGCATCATAGACAGCTGCCCCTTCAAACATCGTTCGTTTGGGTGATGCCACCTGAATGCAATCAATTCCCTTGTTGAGTAACGCCCAGATATTACCATCCTGAGACTGAAAGATGCCTAAGACCGTATTGTTTTGAAGGTTTTGGTAATTCATCTCCTCAGATATCCCATCCTCGCCTAATTTAAAAGAACTCATTTTGGAATTTACTTTTCCTATATAGAAGTGACCGTTTCCCGCCTTAATGGCGCAATACACCTGATCATTCGAGCCTGCCAGGAGATGGTTGAATTGTTGTATCAGTGATTTTTGGCTGATTGAAATGACATAAGAGTTGCCTTCCTTGCTAAAAAGGATCAATTGGTCTGGTTGATTTCCAGGGAGTATGGCACACACCTGACCCATTTGGTATTGTTCAGCAGCAATCACTGGTTCGTATTCCAGGGTTGACAGATCCAGCAATTTCAGCCCCTGGTGATCTGCCATTATCAGCCGTTCATTGATGTTTTGTATCTGCAGGATTTTTCCTTTGGAGGGGACAGTGGTGATACTGCTTCCATTGTATGCCATCAATTGCTTAAAACTTCTGAAAACAACATAGTGATCAATCTCAACGATTTGCCAGATGTCATCAAAATTTGAATCTTCTGACCGGAGCAGATAAGTAAGTGAGGTAAATTCATGCTGACCAAAAGCATTCTTTTCCAGATAGCCAAACTCATTGTAACCTCCCACATAGACTTTTCCGTTTTTGCTGCACATGAGACTTCTCACTGAAGACCCATTTGGCAGTTGAACCATTTGCCAATGCTCTCCATCATGAATCAATACACCTTGATTGTTCCCAAAGTACAGATAACCTTCAGGATCCTGGGTCATGGTCCAGAATTGTTCGTCACTCTGGAAATCCGCCCTGCTGTAATGCACCGCTGTTGGCGATCCCTCATATGGAATAGTTGGAACCTCTAAACTAAATGCATCACCTGCCAGGAGATTAATTGCGAGATAGCAAATCAGTGATTTATATATGGAAGGAATAAAAAATGCTTGATCCATTGAAGTTTTTGTCCATGCTGTGGGTAAATGTAATGAGAAAATCCAAAAAGCATATCGGTGATATAGGTCTTGTTGGGTGGGTAATACACTCGGAATTGAGATGGGTTTTATGGTTGTAACCTACTGTAATTCAGTAAGCTGAGCGGAAAGACGTAATAATGAAGTAGTTAAAATTGTTGCCGGTGTAATTTAAGCGTTGCGGTACCCTGGGCCAGTAAGATGCAAACATATAGCTTTGAAATTAACCGTTGGCCGGTGTAGCAATAAAATGAATGATTAACATGATGGGAAGCCCCGAATCTTTGGTCTCCATCACATGCGATTTTAAACCAAAACCTATAAATAATGCAAAATCGAACTATACTCAAATTGTTCACCCTGTTCCTGTTCTGCTCCTGGTCAATGACTTTAAAAGCACAAAGTTGCTGGCTTGAAGCGAGTGGTACCCAGATTGTGAATGCGGAAACAGGACAACCGATCATATTACGAACACTAAACTTAGGGAACTGGCTGCTACAGGAAGGTTACATGCTTCACCCGCAAGGTTGCGAGGGGTGTCCGGCTACTCAGTGGCAGATGAAATTACAATATTATAATGAGGGACAGTCTGCCAGCCAGGTGGAAGCTTTTTACCAGGCGTGGAGAGATAATTTCATCACCAAAGAAGACATTGATTATATCGCCTCCCTCGGGTTTAACAGCATCCGGCTCCCTATGCACTATGAGCTCTTCCTGACACCATCTCAAAGGGCCGTCAGGAATAACGTCATTACCGATTTATACTATGGTCATGATGTTTACAAGGATGCGCTGCGTGATTGGTACGACAACAATCAGCTTTTCAATGACACCAGTGTGGATGGATTTCAAACCATCGATCGGTTGTTGGAATGGTGTGAAGCCAATGGATTATATGTGATCCTTGATTTACATGCAGCACCTGGAGGGCAGGGCTCCAATGTAGATATCGCCGATACCTTCCATGCCAATAACCTTTGGGATTTTCCAGTATTTCAGGATGTTACGGATCGGTTGTGGTTGCGTATTTCGCAGCGTTACAAAGATGAACCACGCATTGCATTTTATGACCTGATCAATGAGCCCAATAATGTGCCAGGCGGAGGACAAACCATGCACCCATTGTTCCAGCGGCTGATTACCACCATCAGAAACAATGGAGACAACCACATGCTGATGATCCAGGGCAATGGATGGGGCAACAATTATGATTATCTGGAGCCATTTACGTTTTCACCCAACTGGGGACTGGTCTACAATGCCCACAGGTACTGGATTGCCCCGGAAGACGACTGGGTACCAGACCCTAACCCCAACCAGATCAACAAAATGATCAACCTGATCAATTTTCGTGATGCTCACAATGTGCCGGTATGGGTAGGAGAGACCGGTGAAAACACCAATGAGTGGTTGAGACAAAACATCGCATGGCTGGAGGAACATAACATCGGCTGGGCACACTGGACCTATAAAAGGCATGATGTAGGAGAAAATGCGGCCATTATGAGGCTACCGGGAAGCTACCCTGCGGATGGTGCTTCGGTGATGGCAGAAGTTCTGGAAAACATCAAATTCCAAAATGCCATACCTAATCACAACACCATAGCGGTAGTTACCGAACTAATGCCGGACCCATGGACGACCGGGTGTTTTGGAGGTTCAGATCCATCAGGACCACCAATTGGTCAAACGATTTGGATTCAGGGGAGCAATGGTTTGTTTGTCAGTTCGGAAGACGGACAGGCGCCTATGAATTGTGACCGCATGTCTGCACAGGGCTGGGAACATTTTACAGTGGTAGATGCCGGCGGTGGACTGATCGCACTTCAGGGAAGCAATGGCCTCTACGTTTCTTCAGAAAATGGACAGTCGGGAATGATGTGCAATCGTCCTTCAATACAAGGCTGGGAAACTTTCCAGTGGATAGACCAGGGCAATGGTGCCTTTTCATTATTGGGAAGCAATGGTCAATATGTTTCAAGTGAAAACGGGCAATCTGCGATGATGTGCAACAGGCCAACTGCCCAGGGCTGGGAAGTGTTCAACTGGGGAACTTCCGGGAGCGCCCGCTTGGGTAAAACCGGGGAGAAGTTGAATGGCAACAATGATCAATTGGTGAGTATCTACCCAAATCCTTCCCACAACTGGGTACAGATAGATGCTCCGGGTTTCAACAGACTGGAGGTGATTAACATGACTGGCCAGGTAATTTATAACGCCACAATTTTCTCAGGAAGCACACGGATAACTTCATTGTCGCCAGGTGCCTACATTGTACGGCTATCTAATGGTGAAGCATCGGTGGCTCAAAAGCTACTGGTGGAATAAAAACCTTATTTTTTGGTTAACTAATTACACGACCAGTGAATATTTGCCGGTCGTGTTTTTTTGTTGAGTGGCACCTACAAAGAACAATCCCTGGGCTGTGGTACAAAGACAAGAACTTCCGTGGTTCTCAATCCCCGGTCTGTGACTCACAGAACAGAACCAACCCCTGGTCTGTGACTCACAGACCAGAACTGCTCAACCTGATAAACTACCTGTCAAATCTCTTCTTTCAATAAACAGCCCTTTTAAAATTTTATACTTAATATTGACCAAATTATTCATCATGAGCCATAGAAAGTCAAATATGTTCCTGAACCAGGTGTTAAACTTGTGAAGAGATGAAAATAAAATACATCAAGGGCCTACAACAAATCAGCTTCTTAATTCTGATCATCATTCCATATGTGGTTAAGGAATATGGGGATCTTAGTTTTGACCACTATGTAGTGGTTTTAACTTTCTTATTTGTGCTGTATATGGGCTTTTCTGGTCTGTATCTATTGAAAATAGAGTCATACAAACCAGCTAATGAAAAGAAATTTTTCCCATATAAATCAATGTTTATAGGAGTAAGTCAGGTATTTCCATCAATTTTCTTAACAGCATATGGAATTTATATGATCAGTTAGGAGATCATTTTTTTGGTGCAATTTATACAGTCTTTGGTGTGATATATGCTGCTGAAGCACTTGTCAAAAATAAGAAGCAGAGATTCAATGTTGAATTCAAAGAAGATAGAATACTGGTAAATGAAACCATTCATAATGAAATCCTAATTGAAGATATCGCCGACATTGAGGTGGTCAATTCTAAAAAGGTCAAGATTCATTTAGCAGGACATAAAGGTGAAGAGATTATGAATATTAATAGAATTCGTCCAGATTTAAGAGAACGGTTCAAAGAGACACTTTTGAGCTTGCGCAATCATGCAAAGGTAGCATCATAATTTCTCTCCCTTGTTTTGATCCTTGGTATGTGGCTCACAGACCACAACTTCTATACTCTCCCTGGTTTTCAATTCCCTGATCTGTAACCCACAGTCCAGAACTTTTCCTACCTGTCAAACAATGGTTGTCCATCACAAAAAGAGCCTCACCAAAAGCACGAAATCACAAGCGGCTACTTGTGACCTTGTAAGTAGCTACTTATCTCCTCCTAAGTAGCTACTTGTCTTGATGTAAGTAGCTACTTGTCTTGATGTAAGTAGCTACTTATGTCGCTGTGAGTAGCTACTTGTGGAATGCCCTGTAATTATTCTCCAGAATCACTGGAATTACGGACCTGGTTACTCAATCCGTCTCCGCTCATCGCCATTGGATGTGGTCTTGTTTCTGAGCTTTTTCAGTTTGTTGTTGCCGAAGTTTCGTGAGTAGGTGAGGTTGAATATCTGGGTTTCCATTGCGAAGCGAGAGAATATGTTGATGTTTTCTTCCGGCACCACAGCAGTACCACGGAAGTTCCTTCCTTTAAACGCATCATTAATCGATAGTTTGAAGGAACCATTGTCATCCTTCAGCTTCTTTTGCAAACCAAAATTGATTACCGCCACTCCTTTGAATTTTACAATACCAAAATATTGCGTGCTGAAATAGAAACCGGATGCCTCAATGGTAAATCCTTTGGGAAGCTTGAAAGAACTGCTTCCATTGACAAACCAAAAGAAGTTCCTATTGGTAATTGGCACATCAAGGTGGCTGCTTTTGCTAATGCTGTACCCAGACGTGACATTGTATTGCATCTCCCACCATTTGGTCACCTGTACAGGGATGGCCAGGGATAGAGAATAATTGTCTATGTTGTCCAGGTTTTCTACGGTTGTAAGCTGGGTTTCTCCGTCCTCAGCAATCCTCGGCTGAAAACCTGCAATGGCATCCGATTGCTGATCATACTGTGCGGTGATCAGATATGTTTTGAATCGATATTCCGCCTTATAGGAGTCAGTGATGGCAGGTTTTAGTGCTTCGTTACCTGTCCAGAAGGTGTAGGGATCAAGGAAAATCACAAAAGGGGCAATATCTCTGAATTGCGGTCTGGTGATCCTCCGGCTATAGGACAGGGTATAGCTGTTGTTGTCATTGATCTTCTTGTTTAAAAACAGACTTGGAAACATCCGGCCGAAATTACGTCTCACCAGTTTTTCGCCAGACTCACTGTCTATATCCGTGATGGTTTGCTCATATCGTAACCCACCTTTTACATCAATACTAGGGGTGAGTTTAAAATTAACAGAGGCATAAGCTGCAAGAATATCTTCAGTAAGGAAAACTTTTCGGGTCAGGTTTTCATCCACTTCCCGCACATTGTTATTGATATAAGTCACGTCAACATCATTCTCCAGCTGGTTGAAGGCACCTTTCAGCCCTGCTTCAAATGTGGAGTTCTCATTCAACTGAAAGGTGTAATCAATTCGAGGAACCCAGGTGGTCAACGGCGTTACTTTTCTGGATTCAATTTCACTTTCAATCATCTCATTGTTGGACCCTGAGAGATCAGTAAAAGTCTGCTGGTAGTCTGTGGGGTTTTCACTATCATAGTTGATATAGTCCATTTCCAGGGAGATATTTTGCTTGTCATTGATGTCATGGGCAAAGTTGATGTTGGCAATGAGGTACGCATTGTCATTTACCTCCTGATTCAAAAGCAAAGTATGTGAAACGGGTTCACTGGCTTCACTGATCAGGACTTCATTTTTGGCATCCATGTCCCAGTGAGAGTTAAAGTAATTCACACTGGCTCCCAGAATTGAAGCATCAGTGAGTTTATAATCGAAACCCAGTTGGGCATTGTGTGTAATGGTGTAGGGATCTCTTCGGCTGATGGTTTCAGTGGTGCTTGCAATATTGCTATTGTCGATGATGGTCCTTCGGTTTTCGTTGATCTGCCTGGTATTATCGTACCGATATGAATAATTTCCAAAGAGGTTAAGCTTTTTATTGCGGTGATTAAAGTTCATGTTGCCGCCAAGTTTCTCACGATCGCCATATCCTGCGAAAACGGAATAAGACCCATTGGTGCCCTGGTCCGTGGATTGTTTAAGGACGATGTTGATCATTCCTGCATTGCCTTCCGCTTCATATTTGGCCGGTGGGGTAGTGATCAGTTCCACACTTTCTACACTTTCCGCGTTCATACCATTCAGCATTTGCACGGCGGCATCCAGGGGCATTCGGGTGATTTTTCCATTGATCATGATACGAACACCTTGTTTGCCCGCCATGGCAATGGAATTATTGGTTCGGTTAACGGTGACTCCCGGTGATTTCTCCAGGATATCGAGTGCTGTACCGGCACTGGCGGTTACACTGCTTTGAACATTTACCACCGTTCGGTCTATTTTCTGCTCGAAGATGGGTTTTTGGGCCGTTACGACCACTTCTCCTAGCACTTCGGTGTTTTCCGCCATCTCGAGTACACCCAGATCAAGTGGAGCGTTCGTTAAAGTGACGGTCTGGAAAAAGTCCTGGTAACCAACAGAGGTTACTTTAAGCAGGTAGGTAGCTGGTTGAGACACCAGACTGAAGAATCCTTCCGGATCAGAAATGGTCCCTTTTTGCAGGGAGGAGTCTGCCGGGTTCAGCAGCAGTATGTTGGCAAAGGGGACAACCTCTTCACCAGTCTTGATTTGTCCTTTTATGCCAGACTGAGCCATTAGTTGATAGGAAGAGCACAGTATGGACATAAGAATAACAGTGAGCTTGTGAGTTTTTGACATTTCGTAGTGTTTGTAGTTGAAAAAATATTTTCCTGATTTGTGCGCCAGACTGCAGGAATATGATGGTTACAACGGGATACCCACACAGGAGATGTCATCAAATGTAAAAGAAAGCATGGAGTTGTCATGGTTGGTGGGTGAAACGTGAGTACTGAGGTTCCGGTTTGTATGCCACAGACAGGTGAGGTAAAGTCTTTATCTGTATCCATAACCATCAATTTGAGAGATGTAAACATAAAACTGAGAATTCCCCCTTTGAAAATGTCCCGCCGTAGCAGGGGGATTAAGAGGGGTGAAGAAAGAGTAATTATTATTTCTAACATAAAGCCATGATTTCCCCCTTCGAAGGGGGATTAAGGGGGATGAAGATGCGCCATCGCCTAAGCCTTTAGAAGTCATTAGCTATATTCGCCATTCAAAAATCAAAATCTCTAATACGGTATACTTTGAAAATTAAATTCCCCTCTACAGATCGACTGATTGGTTTAACCGCTGTGCTGATTAGTTCCCTGACATTAGCCATATTTATCTACCAGACTAACATCATCAATAAACAAAGCAGGTTGTCCGTTAGACTAAGGTTATCCTACAACAACCGCCAGGTAATCAATGATTCGATTGTAACCTATTCTGAAATCATTACCAACAAGGGCCTGGGACCTGCCATTGTTACTGGTGGCAAGATTGCTTTTGAAGGAGATCGATATCCTATCGACTTTAATCAATTATTCAGCGAAAAATATCCAGACCTGGAGAAATTTGGGCGAATCAGACTACTCAATCAGATTCCGGTAGAGTTAACATTGATGCCTGGTGAAAGCGTCACTTTGTATGCCTTTGAAACCAATGCGCAGGACCTGCCAAACCTCATTAAATACCTTGGAATAGATTCCGCACAAAACCAGGTTCCCTGGAGTATTGAACTTACTTACACCTCCATCTATGAGGAAGAATGGAAATTCAGTAGCAGGGACAATAAACCGATCAGGCAATAGTCGGTAATTTATTGTCGGGATTCATATGTTCCGGAAGATGTAAATAATGGTATTTAATCACTTCCCGATACAAAATTTACTAAAAATATTCGCCAGCAAATCGTCAGTAGTGATCTCTCCGGTGATTTCACCAAGATGATGGAGGGCCTGGCGGATGTCCATGGCAAGGAAGTCGTTGGTGACCATGCCGTCAATGCCATTGAGTACATCTTCCAGTGACTTATTGGTTTCGTAAAGCGCCTGGTAGTGTCGTGCGTTAGTTACTACTGTATTGCCAGTCTTAAAACTCTTGAGATTGACCACCTCGATGATCTTTTTCTTCAGGTTTTCCAGGTTTTCCTTTTGGTTGGCTGAAATGATCACTGCTCTTGGGTCTTTGGCAACTTGTTCGATCGTTGCTTGTGGAGCAATATCTGATTTGTTACCTACCACAATGAATGGTCTGCCTCCATTTTCAAGTTTGTTGATCTCCTGGAAGATTTCCGTGGTGCTGTCTGTAGCCAGATCGAATACATACAATATCAGTGACGCATCTTTCATTTTGGCCATGGTACGTTCTACACCCATGGTCTCAATTTTGTCTCCCGATTCCCTAATTCCAGCCGTGTCGATGAACCGGAAGGAGAAACCATCAATCACCATATGGTCCTCTATGAAATCCCTGGTGGTTCCTGGTATGTCTGAAACGATTGCTTTTTCTTCGTTGAGCAGCGCATTGAGCAGGGTAGACTTACCGGCATTGGGCTTGCCCGCTATTACGGTAGGAATGCCATTCTTAATCACATTTCCTACCTCAAAACTGTCAATCAGCTGTACGATGACCTGATTAAGTTCCAGGACCAGTTTTTTCAGGTCATCCCTGCTGGCAAACTCTACATCTTCTTCACCAAAATCCAGTTCCAGTTCGATCATAGAGGCAAAGTGGATCAGTTGCTCCCTGAGTTCCTTGATCCTGCCCGAGAATCCACCTCTCATCTGATTCAATGCAGCCTGATGCGAGGCTTCTGAGTCAGAGGCGATCAGGTCTGCTACAGCTTCTGCCTGGGCAAGGTCAAACTGCCCGTTCAGGAAAGCTCGTTGCGTGAACTCACCCGGCTTGGCCAGCCGCACACCATTTTTCATGAATATCTTGATGATCTGCTGAATGATATAGTTGGATCCATGGCAGCTGATTTCAATCACATCTTCTCTGGTGAATGATTTAGGAGCAATGAACAGCGATACAAGTACTTCATCAATGATGGTATCGCCATCCCGAATGGTACCAAAGTGAATGGTGTGGCTGTCTTGTTTGGTGAGGTCCTTGCCTTTGAAAACTTCGTTGACTTTGCTAATCGCTTCCTTTCCGGACAATCTGATCACACCTATGGCCCCAACACCCGGAGGGGTCGCTAATGCAATAATGGTGTCATTGAAATCAGTATAGCTCATATTTGATCATTCAGACTGCAAAACTAATGGCATTTTGCAAATGATTACGATCATGGAATTATTTCTATTGTCCAGTGTTTCACCGGGAGGCAATCGGAGGGGAGGTAATTTTTGGTTTCTTACCATAAACCAGGTGGACTATAAAAACTATCGCAAACTGTAGACCGGCCACAGTGGCCATAGCCCCGGCGATACTGCCATCCAGTTCTTTGGACAGGTAATACCCGCCAATAGCTGCTGTGATCCCAAACAACATGGTCAGCAACAACATCTTTTTGAGCTCGGTAGTCAATAAATAGGCAGTCGCAGGGGGTACAATAAGAAAGGCTACCACCAGGATGGCCCCAACAGACTCAAAAGAAGCTACTGTGGCCAGACTGACAAACCCCATTAGCAAATAGTGCCACAAAGCTGTAGATATACCAATTGCTGCGGCATAGGAGGGATCAAAAGTCGTATAAAACAAACCACGGTATCCAATAAGCACAAACCCAATAATGGCGAGTGTGACAAAGGACATTACATACAATACCCTTGGCCCTAAAATGGTACCACTTTCAGTAATCCAGAGATCTATTGGGACATAGGCAATTTCGCCATGCAGCACACAGTCCTGGTCTATGTCAACATTTCGACCATAGTAGGAGATGAGTATAACACCCAGTGCAAACAACCACGTGAAAGTCACTCCAATGGAGGCATCTGACTGAAGTTTGCCTTTTCTGTGAAAAAACTCAATCAGAAAAGTAGTGAGAATACCAATCAACCCGGCACCAATCAACATGACGATGGAATCTCTGTGGCCGGAAATGTAAAAAGCAATGACAATTCCTGGTAAGACGGCATGTGAGATGGCATCACCAACCATTGCCATTTTCCTGAGAATGAGGTAACATCCAAGCAGTCCGCACGAAATGGCGACCAAAGATCCGGTAGCTATGATAATCAGATCATTCATTATTGATAAGGGATTTTGCTTTGATGTGGATCCAGTTCCGGATAATCTAATAGTTTTTCTAGTCGTGCCTCCAGCTCGGGAGTTATGATGTGTTCTATTTTTTCTGCGTCCTCATGAACATGATCAGGAGCAATTCTCAAATAAGTGGTAAGGTAAAGCTCCCAAAGCCGGTGTAATTTTACTATTCGTCTGCCCCGGTTTTTTCCTTCTTCCGTGATCGTCCATTTACCTCCTTTGTTGGTCAGGTACCCCTGTAATTGAAGTTTCCGCAAACCAGAAACCATTTCTTCTGTTTTAAAGGCCCTTTTCTCCTGCAATTCTTCAATGGTTCTTTCTGTCCCAAATTCTTCCGATTCTTCTCCTAACTGGAAAAACATTTTCAGGATGTTTTCCTGCAAGATCATGCTCCGGATCCTTTTTCTTTTGATGGCCTTGTATAAGATTCCTTTTTTGGGAGCAAAGAAAAATGAAAACAGGGCGATAATTGAAATGACCATCACAATCCATGGGCCCGTAGGCATGGAAGGAGCAACAAAAGATATATAGGCACCAGCGGTACCTGAAACAGCGCCGAAGCATGCTGCCAGAATGATCATCTTTTTAAGGTCATCAGTCCAGAACCGGGCTGCTGCCGCCGGTGTGATCAACATAGCTGCCATCAGCACAACACCTACTGCCTGAATGCCTATGACCACTGCCAGTACGGTAAGGGTAGTTAATACCAGGTTGAGTCGTTTCACCGGAAACCCTATGGCCGCTCCGAAATTTTGATCAAAACTAATGAGGGTAAATTCCTTGAATAAAAGAAATACTGCGATCAACAAAGCAACGGATACCGAAGCAAACAAATAAAGGTCCTCACCAACTAATGCGGCTGCCTTTCCAAACAAAAAGGATTCCAGGCCACTTTGTGCAGCGTTTCCTGATTTCTGAATGTAAGTCAGTAACAATATGCCAATGCCAAAAAAAACCGATAGCGATAGTCCTGTGGCAGTGTCTTCTTTAAGCTTGGATTTTCTCACGATACCATCTATTACTACAATGCTGATCCATCCCGTGATAAAGGCGCCAATTATAAGATAAAAGGGATTTTTGTTGCCGCTGAACAGGAATGAAAGGCATATGCCAGGTAAAACTGCATGAGCCACCACATCACCAACCAGGGCCTTTTTCTTCAGAAAGGTAAAGCACCCGACAATAGCAGAACTGACCGCCAGTAAAATAGATCCAAGCAGCACGTACTTGATGTTGGGGTATTGAAATGTGAAAAACTCGTAGAATGTTTCCATGACCTATTTTTCTATTCCCGGGAATTTCTCCTGTTTGATTAGCTGTCCAACCTCGGTCAGTAAGGTCAATTTTCCACCATAAGCCTCTTCCAACAGTTTCTGGTTAAACACCTTGTCAGTAGGGCCCGAAGCTACCAGCCTTAGGTTGAGCATGATCAGCCAGTCAAAGTATTTCGCTACCGACTGCAGGTCATGATGCACCACTATTACCGTTTTTCCTGCTGCCGACATGTCTTTGAGGATGTTGATAATGGCTTTCTCAGTAGCCGCATCCACTCCGGCAAATGGCTCATCCATAAAATATATCTCTGCCTGCTGAGCCAATGCTCTTGCAAGGAACACTCGTTGTTGCTGACCACCGGACAACTGAGAAATCTGTCTTTTCGCAAAATCCTGCATGCCCACCTGTTCCAGGGCGTATCGGGCAGCATCGCGATCTGCTTTTCTTGGTCTGCTGAAAAGTCCCAGCTTATTGTATCTACCCATCAATACCACATCCATCACAGAGGCGGGAAAGTCCCAGTCCACCGACTCACGCTGCGGAACATAACTCACCATCTCTCTCACCTCGTCCAGGTCCTGGTCAAAGAGCTTGACGTACCCACCATTAACCGGGATCAGCCCCATGATTGATTTAATCAATGTAGACTTTCCTGCACCATTGGGGCCCACCACACCTACCAGGGCACCTTTGGGAATACTCAGGTCCACTCCCCACAATACCGGCTTACGATCGTAACTCACCGATAAATCATGTATTTCCAGTACCGGATCTTCTACTTGTTGTATCATTGTTTTTTTATTTGGCTTTTTGGCCTTTGGCTTTTTAGCTGTTTCTTAGTCTGCTAATGAACTTGTTGAGTCGTTTTTTAAGTGTAACCAATTCAGTTTCTATGTCATTAAAGGTTTCTTCATTGATATAACCCAGGTCATTACTTAGAATGAATTGATATTCTAATTCAGATGCAGATCCCATGGCTATATCGCAGAACCTCGCCAGTTCTTTTTCGGTGGATCTGCCACATCCCTCAGAAATGTTGGTAGGGACAGCCGCAGCACTATTTCTCATCTGAGAGATCAACCCAAATTTCTCATCAGATGGATACTGTCTCGTTATTTGGTAAACCCTCAAAGCCATCTTGTGACTATCCTTCCAAATTTCCAATTTCCTAAAATCTCTCATACTCCAGTTTAAATCAATCACAAAAACCAAAGACCAACAGCCAAAAAGCCAACAGCCAAAAGCTAAAAAGCTAACAGCCCCAAAACATCACTTCAAAGCTTCCACAATCGTCTTCACATTACTATCCATCATTCCGATGTAAGTTCCTTCCGGTGTACCAAAATTCCCCATAGCATCAGAATATAAACTTCCTCCTATCTTGACATCCTGCCCTTTCTCTTTCGCTCCGTCTACTACTGCTTTTATAGCTTGCTCCGATACGGACGTTTCTACAAACACGGCTTTCACATTTCGCTTTGTGATGATATCAATCAGGTTGGTGACGTCTTTCAATCCAAAGTCTGAAACAGTAGAGATTCCCTGTAGCGCGCTTACCTCAATGTCATAGGCATCACCAAAATATCCAAAGGCATCATGCGAGGTGATCAGGATCCTTTGGTCGGATGGGATAGAGGCTATCTGCTCCTTTACTTTTAGATGCAGACTGTCCAGAGCTGTCAGGTATTGGGTCGTATTTTTTCGGTAGTAATCAGCACTCTCAGGATCGTTCTTAATCAATTGGTTGCTCACTTCCCTGACGGCATATTTCCACAAGGTTATATCAAACCAAATGTGTGGATCAATGGCATTTTGGAAACTCGCATCTTTACGAAGTTTTTCCTTAGGGACCACTTCGGCAACCGGTACCACCTGCTTGATCCTGCTCAGTTTTTCAAAGACTTCACCCATCTTACCTTCAAGGTGTAATCCGTTGTAAAGAATGAGATCAGCTTCATTTAATTTTACCAGATCTCCCTGCGTGGCTTTGTACAAATGAGGGTCCACACCTGGTCCCATCAGGGCTGTGGCTTCTACGGAATCTTTGCCGATATTAATGACCGCATCATAGATCATTCCAGTGGTGGTGACCACTATCAGTTTATTGGACTTTTCCAAGTTGCCTGAATTGCCACAGCCAAAAACTAAAAGCACTAAAAAAATGAATAAATATCTCATGTGTTTTTTAAATCTGTCTAACTAATAAGTTTTCTGAAACCTGTTTTGAAATGAAGATTGATTCACCTGTTTCTAATTTGAGTTGCATGGAATCATCAAACTCATCATGGTCCTGAATGATGAATTTGATCCCCAACCTAATGCCTTTATTGTCCAGGTGCTTCAGGAACTTTCTGCTCGAATTTTCTACTGCAGTGATCACCCCGTGAGAACCAATTTCCATATCGAGCAAGGGATACTGCGGTCCGATTTTTATGTTGCCATTCTCATCGGGGATCGGGTCTCCGTGAGGGTCAATCTTCGGGTGATCTAAAAACTCATCAAGCCTCTTGATCAGCAGGGGAGAGCGGATGTGTTCCAACTGCTCGGCTA
The DNA here is from genome assembly GCA_965243755.1 of Cyclobacteriaceae bacterium. GTDB lineage: Bacteria > Bacteroidota > Bacteroidia > Cytophagales > Cyclobacteriaceae > JANSWY01. The sequence continues at coordinate 371,739 of CBDEVW010000003.1, read as the reverse complement.
CCTCGTGCACTTCGTCCCAATGGAAGTTGAGCTTCTCCACCAGAAAGACTTCCCACAGCCGGTGTTTCCGAATCACCTGAAGAGCAACAGACTTGCCCTGTTCACTAATATTCACCCCATGGTATTTCCGGTAATTGATCATGTCCTTTTCGGAAAGTTTCCTGATCATATCACTCACCGATGCGGCAGCAGTCTTCATTTCATCGGCGATGGTATTCGTGTTAACCTCCTTATTACCCGCCTCCGATAGGTGATAGATTGCTTTGATGTAATTCTCCTCAGTAAAACTAAGTTTCATTGTTTATTTGACTAAAAAATTAATTTAGACAAATCTAAAAATATTTTTTAACAAATAAAAACAGAGGTATTTAATGACTTATTAATCAATTATTTAATTATAGATATGTTAACCAATAATTTGACTGACAAACTGGAGGAGTTTTGTTTCCTCGCCTTCCCACGTGAATGCTGAGAAAGTGTTACTTTTTGTAGTGGGTTGGTAGTTTTGGATGGACTGGACCAATGCTTTGCCATCAATATGTCGCAAATTGACAGGAATAGTCATGCCATATTGCTCAGCGTATTTGGTCCAGCTAGCTCCTGCTTCTGAAATGAACGGCAGGCCTAGTGCCAGGTATTCATACACCTTTGTGGGCATGCAGTTTTCATTACTTGGATTGATGTTGTAAGTCACCAGCCCAAAAGATGATTTGCAAATTTCCTCGATGATCAGCTGATGGTCAACATGACTGGCACCACCAATAAGTTCGATAGAATTGTTCGAACTGATCCGGTTTTTAAGGGTCTGAAAAAAAGCAGATGACGGACAATGTCCAATGATCAGGAGTGACGATTTATCAAGATCATTTTGTACTGATTCAAACAAATCAATGGCTTTCATCACCCCGCTGTTTTTCGATAGGTTTCCTGTAAAAATGAATCTGTTTTTGATGTGCCGCGACGACTTAGGGGGATCACTTAATTGCACCTTGTTTTCAATAACTATGCTTTGTTTTTTCTTATGAAATTTGAATTCATTTTCATAGCCGGACTCAGCCAGGATGAAGGCGTTAATTAGATTTGAGCAACTGATTTCTTTCAATCGTACAAGACTAGCCATGACATGCTTAATGACCGGCGGAAAATTATTTTGATAATAGATGTTACGGAAATAATTCTCCCGGATATCATAAATCACCTTGCATTGAAATATGATTTTATAAAGAACGGCAGGTATTAATAATTCGTGGGTTTGTACTACAATAAGATCTGGTTTCAGGCTTGTCCACAGTTGGTATATTCTCCATTTGGACCACCACCGTTTGATGGATAAACGATGGAAGTTACCAAGGGGGGTGAAATGAATATCTTGATGTTTGCACTTATTTTTTGTTCCAAATCCTATGATATTAATGGCATATTTATTTGTTTTCGCCATTGAAAGTCCAAATCGATCATAACTGCGTGGATCATCCACCGGTTTTAGTGTTGAGGCTATTACGATTTGGACTTTTTTCATTGTAATCAATATTAAATAAAGCAAAAAAAGAATTCATGGAATTGAGAGAATTAATTGAACAAGCATGGGAAGATAGAAGCCTTGTAGAGCAAAAAGAAACAAGCGTTGCAATCAAAACCGTGATTGACGATCTCGATAATGGAAAACGAAGAATTGCAGAGCCTGTTGATGGTGAATGGGTAGTTCATGAGTGGATCAAAAAAGCGGTTATCCTGTACTTCCCATTAATGAAGATGCAAATGATTGAAATAGGACCGTTTCAATTCCATGATAAGATCAAATTGAAGTCAGGGTACGATCAACTCGGTGTGCGAGTGGTACCTCATGCAATTGCCAGATATGGTTCGTTCATCAATCGTAACACAGTACTGATGCCGTCTTATGTAAACATCGGTGCTTTTGTGGATAGTGGTACCATGGTAGACACCTGGGCAACTGTTGGTAGCTGTGCTCAGATTGGTCAAAATGTTCACCTTAGTGGAGGTGTTGGAATTGGTGGTGTACTTGAACCAGTGCAAGCTGCTCCGGTCATTATTGAGGACAATGCATTCATAGGATCACGATGTATTGTGGTAGAAGGAGTAAGGGTAGGCAAAGAGGCTGTACTTGGAGCAAATGTGGTACTTACTGCCAGCTCAAAAATCATTGATGTAACAGGAGATGAGCCTGTGGAATACAAAGGGTATGTTCCAGAGCGCTCGGTGGTGATACCAGGGTCTTATACCAAGAAATTCCCTGCTGGTGATTACCAGGTGGGTTGTGCTTTGATCATTGGAAAGCGGAAAGAAAGTACCGACAAGAAGACCTCACTCAATGACGCATTAAGAGAAAATAGCGTTTCTGTATAGTTTTTAGATCATCCTTTGGGGGTAAGCGGGATGTTATGTGTTTATTAATTTTCACAAAACACTAAAACAACCAATTCAGCGCTTTATATTTGCAAGCTGAAATTTTGACAAGGGTATGAGAAGCGTAGCGACAATCTTATTATTAACACTTATGTGGTCTTGCGGAGGTGAGCAAGTGCAGAACGGAGACTATTTTTTTGACGCCAAAGAATTTGATAAAGCCGTATCGGCCTATTCAGAAACCATAAAAATGTCTCCAAGAGATGTAAGTGCCATCTACAATAGAGGAAGAGCTTATGAGGAAATGGGTAAATACGACCAGGCTTACAAGGATTTTATGAGAGTGCTGGACATAGAAGAAAAGAACCATAATGCCAAACTAAGTCTCTCTCAACATTATTACAGAACAAAGGAGTTTGGTAAAGCCTACGGTTTTGCTAAAGAAGTAATAGAAACAAACAGTCACAATGCGCTGGCACACCTGATGGCGGGAAAGGCGAAGCATCAGTTGGGATACCGTACTGAAGCAATGAAGTCTTATGATGAGGCAATCTCTATAGACAATTCTCTGGGTGAAGCCTACCTATACCGTGGTGCACTCAAAATGACCATGGATAAGACAAAATCAGGGTGTTCAGATTTGAAAATGGCTCAGCGACTTGATGTGCCTGAAGCCGCCAGTGCCATTAAGAAATACTGTAATTAATCAGGAAGTCCAGTTATCGATCTCCTGACGAAGATTTTTTGAGGCTGCCATTAATGGTGGCCTTAAATATTCTTCACAGATTCCAACCACTTTCAGGGCATATTTCAACCCTACAGGGTTACCCTCCTTCATAATGATGTCGTTGAGTGAAAGCAGCTCGTAGTAATGCTCATTAGCTCCATCGAAATCACCATTAAGCGCAAGTCTTACCATATCAGAAAACGGTTTAGGTGCCAGATTGGCGATAACCGATATTACCCCTTTAGCACCAATGCTGATCATAGGAACCGTAAGCATATCATCTCCGGAAATCAATAGAAAGTCGGCAGGTTTGTGCGCTGCAATCCTGGCACACTGAACCAGGTCTCCGGAAGCTTCTTTGGTACCGATGATATTTTCATGTTCCGCCAATTCAAGGGTAGTGTCGGACAATAGGTTAGAGGCTGTTCTTGCTGGTACGTTGTAGAGAATTAAAGGTACTTTGCTGGCATCAGCGGCCATTTCATAGTGGTGAATAATACCGTTTTGTTGGGGTTTATTGTAATAGGGGTTTGCAGACAGTACGGCATCAATATGTGTGGTGTCCAGTGCTTTGAGATCGTTGACCAGTTTAGCGGTATCATTTCCACCCATGCCGTAAACAATAGGTAGTTCCCCATTGACCTTTTCTGCTATAAAATCTAGGATTTTCTTTTTGTCATCGGCATGAATTGTGGGAGATTCTCCGGTAGTTCCCATCACTACAATGTACTCTACCCCTCCATGCATCACATGTTGCAATAATTTTTCCAGACCGTCATAATCAACATCTAAATTTCTTGTAAATGGTGTGGCCAGCGCTACCCCTGTGCCGTGCAATTTGTTCAACTCAATCATCTCCCTTTTAAAATCTCTTAATTAATTGATAAATCTGTTCGATTAGTTTTTGCAGGTTATCATTTTCGGGGCGTACCATTAGTTCGTAGAATTGTTCCTTTTCTTGCTGAAACTTTCCTACCCTGCATTTGGCTTTACTGTTGGCTAGAATGTTGTCTGTGAGTTTGCTTCCTTCCAGGTCCAGGTGGAAGACATAATCAAATCTTGTTTCAAAAAATTGAGGCACCTTGTCATTGCTCCACTTGCCAATGTTATTCAATTGCTGAACATCGATAAGGTCAAATTCAGGTATTTTGATGCTGTCTTTTTTGTCTTTTAACACCACAACTTTGACTTTTTTACCCTGATTTTCAAGCAAATCGAAGAAACTGTATATTTCTTCAAGACTTTTGGAATCCTGATAAGTATGTATGATGCCGACTGTGGTAGCCTCCGGAAAACTTACATTTTGCCTCACTGAAGCATTTTTTTTCAGGGCCGACCTGGTGTGGTATTTTATCATCGTTTTACCCAGCATCACTTAATCATTTCCTCGAATTCGTCCTCACTAATAATTTTGGTCCCTAATTTAGTGGCTTTTTCTAACTTAGCAGGTCCCATTTTGTCTCCAGCCACCAAAAAGTCTAATTTTCCTGAAATACTTGACACTACCTTTCCTCCGTGATCACCAATCATCGCTTTGATCTCATCTCTACTGTACTTACTGAAGACACCTGAGATCACGAATGTCTTCCCCGCAAGTGCCTCTGATATTTGTGTGGATTCTTTTTCTTCCACCTCAAATTTTAACCCGCTCGCTTTAAGGTTTTCTACAAGGGCAACATTTTCCGGTACTGCAAAAAAATCACGCACACTCTGTGCGATGCGTTCGCCAATTTCATGGGCACTCACCAGCTCTTCAACTGTAGCTGCCATAATGTTGTCAATGTTTTTGAAATGTGCCGCCAACTTCTCCGCAACGGTTTTTCCTACATACCGAATACCTAACGCAAACAGCACATTTTCAAATGGATTTTCGCGTGATTTGCTGATGGAGTCGATGATGTTTTGGGCAGACTTTTCCCGAAGTGATCGTGTACTGTATTCTCCTTTTTTCTCATTGAATACCTCGAATGCTAATCCATTCAATTGTTCAAATGTTAAATGATACAGGTCTGCATAATTTCTAATCAGTCCCTTATCCAGTAAACCGCGTAAGGTTTCAGGGCCAAGAGACTCTATATTCATTGATTTACGATGAATAAAGTGCTCAATCCGACCCAGGATTTGGGGAGGGCAGCCATTTACATTTGGACAATAGTGCACTGCTTCCCCCTCTTTTCTTACCAATTCAGTCTGACATTCGGGACAGGTTTTTGTGTAATTGAAGGCCTCTGAGTTTGGTGGTCTTTCGGTAAGTTCCACCGCCGTTACTTTCGGAATGATCTCTCCACCTTTTTCTACATAAACCATGTCACCAACGCGCAGGTCAAGTCGGGCGATTTCATTGGCATTATGTAAAGAAGCCCGCTTTACTGTGGTACCTGCAAGCAATACTGGTTCCAACTCGGCTACCGGTGTGATTGCTCCTGTTCTACCAACCTGATAGGTGATGTCATTCAGCCTGGTCATGGCACTCTCTGCCTTGTACTTGTAAGAAATTGCCCACCTGGGACTTTTAGCAGTAAAACCCAGCTCTTCCTGCTGCTGCAGATCGTTTACTTTGATGACAATACCATCTGTTTCCAAAGGAAGCTCGTGTCTTTTATGTTCCCACTCATTGATGTATGCAATGACTTCTTCAATGGTCTGGCACTTACGGTAAGTAGGGGAGACATTAAAGCCCCATTTTTCTAAAAGCTTTATCGCCGCTTCGTGTGTGGGTACATTTACTCCATAAAGGGAATACAGATAGCAATCCAGCTTGCGTTTAGCCACAATGGATGAATCCTGCATTTTTAAAGTTCCGGAGGCAGTATTTCTTGGGTTGGCCAGCCGTTCTTCCCCCAGCTCTTCTCGTTCATTGTTGAGTGCTTCAAAGACTTTGTTGGGCATAAAAACCTCACCCCGAACCTCAAATTTCTCTGGGATGTCATCAGCGGTAAGTTTTAATGGAAGAGTTCTTATGGTTTTGGCATTGTTGGTAATGTCGTCTCCTTTTACACCGTCTCCCCGTGTAACAGCTTGTTTCAGAATACCATTTTCATATTTCACAGAAAGGGCAACTCCATCAAACTTCAACTCACAAAAATATTCGTAATCCGTATGTCCCAGATTCTTTCTTACTCTTCCGTCGAAATCGCTGATTTCTTCTACCGAGTAGGTATTTCCCAGCGACAACATGGGATATTCATGGACTACTGTGTTAAAAGACTTGGTAATGGTGCCTCCAACCCTTTGAGAAGGGGAGTCTTCTTTTATTAATTCCGGGAATTCTTTTTCAAGCGCTATGAGTTTGTTGAGCAATTGGTCAAATTCAAAATCGCTTATTTCTGAAATGCTTTCCTGGTAATACTTGTGATTGTAATACCTGATTTTCTCAGATAAAGATGCTATTTCCGCCTGGGCTTCTGCTTTTGTCATCAGGTGCGTAGTTATTCCTGACAAATCTAATTAATGCCCCCCTTTCTACAAACCAAAAATGACCACTTCATTCAAGTTATATCAGGATGATTTATCAAAGCCCGGATGCAATGATGCCTGATACAAGCATTTTCCTGTTTTTTAACGAGTTACATTGGTAAAGTACTATTGTTGTTTCTGGTAAGTTGATTCCTTTTTTGTAATATTTTAAGATTTGATATTGATATTGGTGATATGATTGAATTTTTAGTAGAGTAATTGAGTTGTTACTCCTTCTTGAAATAATGAAATTACAGGGCTGAAGCTTACATAATGTATACCTGTTTTGGTGCGATTGTCAAAGCTCGCTTACCGTATGCTTACCTCATATTTTATAGGTGGAGAAGGTGGTCTCGTACATTTGGAAAATCGAACAATTTAAAATCCACTTATACGATATGCATCGTCTCATTCTATTAATTATTTCCATTGTTATTGGCACCAGTGTGATCAACGCACAGGAACTGCAGATCAATAACATCGAGTTCTCGGAGAACCTCATCAAAGTGAAGTATGAGGTTAATGATACCCTGGTCGGTAGGGTATATACAGTCAGGGCTTATGCTTCTCATGACAACTTTTTAAATCCCCTGAAACAAGTCACCGGAGATGTCGGGCACGAGATTCTGCCTGGCGGAGAAAGAACCTTGAGGTGGGATGCGGTCAAAGAACTGGGTGCAGCGTTTGATGGTGACATTGCCATTGAACTTCGCGCCAGAATATATGTGCCGTTTATCAATGTGCCCTGGTTCAATGATGTGAAAAGCCTCAAGAAAAAACTGGACTATAATGTCACCTGGGCAGGTGGTAGATCTGGTAATGTGCTGAATTTCGAATTGTATAATAGCAAAAACGAGAAAGTAGCCACATTTCCAAATGTCGCCAATGTAGGCCATTTCAACCTTACTATCCCAAAAACAGTGAAATCGGGAAAGGGGTATCGGTTCAAAATTAGTGATAGTAAAAATGCCGATGAGGTAGTTTTTACCCCCCGCTTCACTGTGAAGAGAAAAGTGCCATTAATAGTGACAGTAATGGTGCCATTTATTGCAGTAGGTTCAGGTGCTTATGCCGCCATGCAACTCACCCCGGATCAAATTCAGGATCCCATTCTTCCATCTGAAAAAAATTAAATGACCATGGCTATGAAAAAAGTATTATTAATAATAACCCTTATTGGATTATCTGTAGCGGTAAAGGCACAGTGCTCACTGGGATCTTTCTCGGTATACACACCCTCCAGTGTCACTACCACATCAATGACTGTTTCATGGAGTAGCAGCAGTGGCGCAGATTATTACAGGTTGCAGATCAGTACCAATGGGGGATCGACATTTACTAACAGTGGTGGTACAACTACCAGTACCTCCAAAACAGTAACAGGACTTGTAGCGGGAAACACTTATGTATTTCGGGTCTACGCGTATTGTGATTACACGTACTATGATCCCGAGACCGGGTACCCGCTACCCGGCATTAGCTCCAAACTCAGTTCGAATACCCGAACAACCACTACCAAACCCAATGCTCCGCTGGTCAGTAGTGCTGCCAATGTTGAAGCTACTTCCTTTACGGCCAGGTGGTTTACAACCAATGGAGCAACTGCCTATGAATTGGATGTAAGCACATGTTCAAGCTTTTGTAATTATGTTTCAGGATATAATGACAAGTACATTTCCGGAGGGGCTACCACCGCTACTTCGGTCACTGGACTTACTCCCGGAGTGACCTATTATTACCGGGTAAGAGCAAGAACTACCTATCAAACCTCTTCAAATAGTGGCACTACAACTATTGAAACACTGGCTGCAACTCCAAACGTCACTGCAGCCAGCAGCGTAACCCAGTCGGGTTTTCAGGCCAATTGGGGAACTGCCTCAGGAGCTGACGATTATAGGTTATATGTCTCTACTAATGTTGGCTTTACCAGTCACCTTAGTGGATACAACGGCAAAGTAGTCTCTGGAACTTCTGAGGTGTTGTCTGGCTTATCTTCCGGTTCCACTTATTATTACAGGGTCAAGTCAGCCAACACCAGTAATTCATTGTCTGACTATTCATCAACACAGACAGTGGAAGTAATTCCGGCAACTCCAGTGGCGAATGCAGGATCCAATATTGGGCAAACTTCTTTTCAGGCCAATTGGAGCAATGTGTCAGGTGAAGACAATTATTTACTGGATGTATCAGAAGATTCTGATTTCAATTCCTTTTTGCCAGGTTATTCAGGATATAGTTTAATCGGTACGAATCACATTGTTTCAGGTCTCAATGCTGGTACTACCTATCACTATCGGGTAAGGTCAGAAAATGATGGTGGGGCATCTCCCTACTCCGGTACCTCAACGGTGCTACTTATTCCAGGTGACCCAAATGGGTTGTCAACCAGCAATGTCAAGCAAAATGCATTTGATGTTTCATGGAGTGCAGTTACCGGAGCTGATCAGTATGAGCTCGATGTGTCACAGGATTCGGATTTTGCTACCTATTTAGCAGGATATGAATCAAAGGTCCTTTCGGTGACCAATGAATCAGTCACTGGATTGTTGGAGGGAACTACTTACTACTATAGGGTGAGAGCGTCCAATGTCTCGGGTGTTTCCGGAAATTCAGAAGCGGCATCTGTGATTACTGTGCCCGGAAACCCAACCGTGCAAAGTGCCTCGGCTATTGGTCAAGCTGCATTTACGGCAAACTGGACCAGCATGGAAGGTGCAGGATCGTATTTATTGGATGTTTCAGAGCAATCTGATTTTTCTACTTTTTTGGTGGGTTATGAGAAGAAGGAAGTGGCTGCAAATTCGGAAACTGTTGGCGGGTTGAATGCTGGTGAAACCTACTACTACCGGGTTTTAGCCAAAAATAATTCCGGTGAATCCGGATTATCATCCACCGAGTCTGTTCAGTTGATTCCTGCTGATCCGGTGAATGTGGTCATTAGCAATGTTTCTCAGAATGGAATGACCATATCCTGGGATGCTTCTTTTGGAGCAGATCACTACCTGTTAGATATTGCAGAAGATGCAGCCTTTACCAAATTGATTGGCGGTTATGACAATGCAGTGATCAATGCCCCATCGACTTTGGTTTCAGGTCTGGATCCTGGAATTGAATATTTTGTAAGGGTAAGTGCCGTAAACTCAACCGGTGAATCAGGACACTCGTCAGTCGCGAACACGATTACCATTCCAGCAGACCCTACGGCAAATGTTGCTACCAATATCAGTCAATCAGGCTTTACCGCTAACTGGAGCCCCGAAGCTGGTGTGGATGAGTACTTGTTGGACGTATCAGAATCCTCTGATTTCTCAACATTCCTTACTGGTTATGAGCAGAAAGCAATAACAGGAATCAATGAAGCATTAACGGGGCTAAATTCCGGAGAGACTTACTACTATCGGGTTTCTGCTCAAAACACTTCTGGAGTATCCGGCTTTTCAAATACCATAACCATTCAGCTAATTGCTGCTGACCCGGCGAATGTCAATATCAGTAGCGTCTCTCAAAATGACATGACTGTTTCCTGGGATGTTTCTTTTGGTGCGGATCATTATTTATTGGATGTCTCGGAGAATGCCCTTTTTACCAGTTATGTCACAGGTTACGAAAATGCAGTGGTCAATGGTACTTCTTTCAATGTGTCGGGTCTTACAGGTGGAACTAACTATTATGTTCGTGTAAGCGCTGTGAATTCAACCGGTGAATCAGGACACTCGTCAGTATCGAGCACGATTACCATTCCTGCAGACCCTACGGCAAATGTCGCCACCAATATCAGTCAATCAGGTTTCACCGCTAATTGGGATCCCGAAGCTGGTGTGGATGAGTACTTGTTGGACGTATCAGAATCATCTGATTTTTCAACATTCCTTACTGGTTATGAACAGAAGGCAATAACAGGAATTAATGAAGTCCTAACCGGGCTAAATTCCGGAGAGACTTATTACTATCGGGTTTTTGCTCAAAACACTTCTGGAGCATCCGGCTTTTCAAATACCATAACCATTCAGCTAATTGCTGCTGATCCGGCGAATGTCAATATCACTAGCGTCTCTCAAAATGACATGACTGTTTCCTGGGATGTTTCTTTTGGTGTGGATCATTATTTATTGGATGTCTCGGAAAATTCCCTTTTTACAAGTTATGTCACAGGCTATGAGAATGCAGTGGTCAATGGTACTTCAACCAATGTGTCAGGTCTCACAGGTGGGACCAATTATTTTGTGCGAGTAAGTGCTGTCAATACTTCTGGTGAGTCAGGACACTCCGGTGTTGAAAGCACCATCACCATTCCAATGGATCCGGTAGCAAGTGCAGCAACTAATATTAGCCAGACAGGATTCACTGCCAACTGGAACACTGTTGTAGGAGAGGATCAGTATTTGTTGGATGTTTCACAATCCTCGGATTTTTCAACATACCTTCCTGGTTATGAGCAAAAACAACTTACTGGAGTTTCTGAAGTATTGACAGGATTGAATTCTGGAGAGACTTACTATTATCGGGTGGCTGCTCAAAATAGTGCTGGTCAATCTGGATATTCAGAAGTGCAGGAAGTGTTATTGATTCCATCGGATCCCAGCGGTTTAAGCAGCATGAACATCTCACAGGCTGGATTTGACCTGACCTGGGATGAAATGACCGGAGCAGAACAGTATCATCTGGATATCTCCCCGCAATCAGATTTTAGTTCATTTGTAGAGGGGTACGAAAATGCTACGATTACTGGAACAACACATGCTGTCAGTGGATTATCTTCGGGACTTACTTACTATTGTCGGGTAAGTGCATCCAACAATACCGGAGAGTCCGGGCATTCTTCAGTAGAACAGGTTTTGTTGATTCCTGCAGACCCCAATGCACTGAGCCCAACAGACCTTAATGAAGTTTCATTTGTTGCAAACTGGGAAAGTGTCACCGGCGCATCTTCCTATCTAGTGGATGTAGCAGAAGACAATGCTTTTAGTACAATGTTGCCAGGGTATCATCAAAAGGAGGTATCAGGTACATCATCACTGGTGGAAGGACTGATTGCCGGGAATACCTATTTCTATAGAGTCATCGCAAAAAATGAGTCAGGTAATTCGGGATATTCAGGTGTGATTTCAGCACTACTTGCTCCTTCAGTACCAGAGAATCTGCAGGTATCAGACATTGGACAAACAAGCTACCATTTGAGTTGGGATGCTGTGAACGGGGCTGATCACTATTTTCTCGATATCGCAACAGATGAGTTATTTACAGATCTAGTGTCCAACTACAGCAACAAACAAGTCAATGGTACTTCAGAATCCATCAGTGGTTTGTCTGCAGGAATCCAATATTTCGCCAGAGTAAGGTCCGGTAACGAAACAGCCACTTCAACCAGTTCAGCAAGTACACAGACACTCCTGATACCGACGGAACCATCTGATCTGGTTGCATCAGCGATCACACAAGCTGCATTCACCATTGCCTGGTCTGATGTGACTGGATCTGATGGATACCTACTGGACATCTCTACTTCATCCACTTTTGATGTCTATGTGGATGGATTTGAAGGCGCAACGATCACGTCTAACTCCACCACCATATCAAACCTGACTTCTGGAGATACCTATTACTGTCGGTTGAAAGCCTACAATGAATCCGGTCAATCTGGTTATTCAGAGGTATTAGAGGTATTGATGATCCCGGATGAAACGGGGCAGCCTGGTATATCTGATATCACTCAAACAGCTGCTACCATAAGCTGGGAAGAACAGCTGGGTACGGATGTTTACCTGGTGGACCTGGCGCTTGATGATTCATTTAATGAATTGGTATTGAGTGATGAACCTTCCAGCGATACCTTCATGATGTTGGAATCCCTGACGCCCGGAGAAAACTATTTTGTGAGGGTAAGGACACAAAACCAATCGGGAATATCAGATTATTCTGCTGTAGCCTCGTTCTATACGATTCCAGCTGATCCAACATTGCAGGTAGCCACTGAAATTACACAATCTGGTTTTATTGTCAGCTGGGAACCGGTATTAGGAGCGGAGCATTATTACCTGGATGTAAGCCGTGATGAAACTTTCAATAACTTACTTGAGGATTATAATCATCTCTTAGTTAATGGTACTTCGCAGCAGGTTTCTGGTCTTAATGCCGGCGAAACTTACTATGTCAGAGTAAGTAGCTATAATGAATCCGGAGAGTCAGGGACTTCCGCGACCATAGAAACAATCTTAATTCCTGCCAACCCCACAATCAGTGCCGCATCGGCAATCGCTCAGACTTCATTCGTTTTAAGCTGGCAGGAAGTTACTGGAAGAGAACACTTTAATCTGGAAGTGTCTCTTTCCAGTACATTCGACGAATTGCTTCCTGCTTATAATGGGATAGCAATTGACGGTATTTCAACTACTGTCTCAGGGTTGGAACCAGGGCAAACCTACTTCGCCAGGTTGTCCAGTGAGAATGCTACAGGTGTTTCCGGATACTCAGAAGTGGAAACAATATTACTGGTACCTGCTAATCCCGAAGTACTGGAAGAAACCAATACTACACAAACCGCTTTTGTTGCTAACTGGGCAGAAGTGACTGGAGCGGAACAATACCTGCTTGAAGTATCTGGTTCTTCGGCATTTGACAGCTATGTTGCAGGCTATGAAAACAAGGTAGTTACTTCCACTACCTCATTAGTGAGCAACCTTGATCCTGGAGCGACCTACTATTATAGAGTCAGTGCCCAAAACAGTACCGGGGAGTCCGGGCATTCCGATGGGGTAGAAGTGAAGTTAATTCCTGCAAATCCTGGTGTCCAGACATTTTCAAGCATATCGCAAACATCCTATCATATTACCTGGCAGGAAATACATGGTGCTGCGTCTTACCTTGTTGATGTAGCTACTGATGAAGAATTCGGAGCGATGGTTGATCAGAATGTATCGACAAGCACACCGGAATTGACTGTAAAAGAATTGCAGCCCGGAGTGACGTATTACTCCAGAATCAGGGCGCAAAACGAAACCGGAATCTCAGGATACTCAGCAGGAGCATCCGTGATACTGGTACCAGCTGACCCAACTGGCGCAATGGGTTCAGCGATTACACAAACTGAATTTACCGCTGGTTGGGAGGCCGTTACAGGAGTGGATTCCTATTTGTTCGATGTTTCTCAACTGGCGGATTTCAGTTCTTTTTTACCTGATTACGAGTCGATGGTTATTACGGGTGAGCAAGTAACAGTCTCGGATCTCGATCCTGGAGAGACTTATTATTTCCGGGTACGTGCAAGGAACGCAAATGGTGTTTCAAATCATTCTCAGGTAGAAGAGATCTTGCTTATTCCAGGTGAACCTGTTGGATTAAGTGCAAATAACTATGCTTACGAATCATTTAACATTGAATGGAACCAGGTTACCGGAGCAAGTCATTACGAAGTTGATGTGGCAACAGACCAGTTGTTTGATGAAGTGCTATCGGATTATAGTCAACTAACAGTTTCGGAAAATCAATTGTTGATAAAAAACCTTGCAGTAGGTACCCAATATTTTATCAGAGTAAAAGCTGTAAACACCAGTGGTTCTTCACAATATGTGACGATCAACACAGAAACACTTCCCGAGATACCCTCAGGCATTTCAAAAGTAGAGGTCGATCATGAGTCCATTGAAATTTCCTGGAACATGGCTGCTGGTGCAGAAGACTATGAACTGGAAGTAGCGACTGACGCCAATTTTGAAAACTTCTTAGATGGCTATCCAAAGTTAACCGGTAAAACTCAGAATGCGTTTTTATTGGGCCTACAGCCAAACACAGTATACCGGGTAAGAATGAAATCGGTGAATGCAGCAGGACTCAAATCTGATTATTCCATAACCCATCAGTTCAAAACAGCGGACGTTGATGGGACCATTACCCGGCCTGAAATCACTAATGTAAATGTCAATGGCGCTGAATTGAGTTTTACAGCCTCCAGTGACAATGGCAATCTGCAAAGCCTGCAATTGTTCCATAAAAAGTTATCGGAAAGTGAGTTTAAGGGACCCGTAGAGATATCAGCCGGAACAAACAACCAATTTGAGATTCCAATCAAAGAAGAATGGAAAGATGTATTTGGATGGGAATATAAGATTGTGGTAACTGATGTGGTAAATGAGGTCATTGAATTTGAAGATATTGACCTGACTGATCCACTTGACCAGATTGTTGATATACAAAGCTTTGGCAAAGGTCAGGAAAACTATCAGATGATTTCTATCCCTTACGAATTAGAAGGGCAGGATGACATCAATGATATAATGGTTCGACTGATGCAGGGTCATGATAAGAACCGATGGAGATTCCTAAGGTATGAAAGAGGTAAAAACATAGACATTGAAGAAGGTGTTGGATCTCTTCCGTTTCAAAGGGGTAAATCTTATTGGTTCATCTCAAAAGAACCGGTAGAATTTAACCTGGGTGACGGAAAAGCTTATGACAAAGCCCTGGTGAAAGAACCATTCCGCCTAAAACTGGACAGAGGTTACAATCAGATCTCCAATCCAATGCCGTTTGATATCAGCTGGCAGGAATTACTTGACCATAATGGAAATCCGGATGGAGTGGGCAATTACCTGATTTACAATAGCGAACACAAATCCTTACAACAAAGTGATGCATTCAATCCTTATGAAGGAGGATTTGTCTACGCCGATGAAAGTCTTACGCTGGAGATCCCAATTTCAATGGCACTGGATGAGGAAATTTCCGCAGGAAGATCAGATAAAACTGGAAGCAGAACAGCAGAAGCAAGTAAAGGCTGGAAGCTGCCGCTAGTGCTCAAGCAAGGTGACCTCACCAACACGCTGGTAGCCATTGGAATGTCATCAGATGCGACGAACAGGAAAGA
This sequence comes from Cyclobacteriaceae bacterium, assembly GCA_965243755.1. Taxonomy (GTDB): domain Bacteria; phylum Bacteroidota; class Bacteroidia; order Cytophagales; family Cyclobacteriaceae; genus JANSWY01. The sequence continues at coordinate 356,329 of CBDEVW010000003.1, read as the reverse complement.
CCGATTCGATCTGGTAACACCTCCTCACCTGGCAACATACATCAACATGTCTACTACAGTTGATGGGTTGAAGTTATCACAGGATGTGGTGAATTTACAAGACGAGTATCAGTGGGACTTCAGTATTGACCACAACCAGAAAAAGGATGTGCTACTGGAATGGAACAGTCACGTAATTCAGGAAATGGAAGCTGAAATGTACATGCTCTTACCCGAAAGACGGCAATTGATCAATATGAAATTGCAAGACAAAGTGGTCCTACCTGCTTCAGCAAATCAGGTGAGTATTTATTTTAGCAAGTACCCCGTGGATGTATTAAATGAGGTATCCAGCATATCATTTAATGATGCCTATCCTAACCCGTCCAATAAAGAAGTAAACATCCCGTTTGACTTTGCTTTTCAGCAGGGACAGGCAAGTGCTCAGCTTACTATTCACAACCAATTTGGCCAGGTGGTTCATCAATCATTGAACAGCCACTGGGCTTCTGGAATAAAGGCATTTCGATGGAATGGCTTAAATAGTGAGGGTAGCGTTGTGCCGTCAGGAATTTATTATTTCACTGTCAACTATACCAGTAATGGCCAGCTACGCCACCACAAAGGGAAAATTATTATTCAGCATTAAAATCGAACAAGTATGAACCAAGTAAATAAACTATTGCTTTTGTCTCTGATGATCATTGTAACGGTCAATGTTTTCGGGCAAAACCTTTCTGCAAGAACCAACGCCATCAAATTGAAATTTGAAGACGGGAAATTGGGTGAGGCCAGTAGCTTACCTGTAGTGACCTGGGAAAATCCAAGAGAAGACTATACCAGCTCGGAAAGTAATCAAGTCTTTTTGAACGCTAATATTACCTCCAAACATCCCTTATTAAGGATAACAATGACTGTAGGAGAGGAAAATAAGGATAAGGCCCTGATGACAAAGGATATTAAGATAGAAGAGGGCACTTTCGCCCATGCGCTTAGTCAGTCACTGTGGTTGCCAAATGGCACTTCGTATGTGAAAATTTCAGCCACTAACACCCTGGGAGCTACCGTGATGGAGACCAGGTCAATTTTAGTTGGAAAGAATGCATTTGAAAATGTATTGGCGATGAACCGAAAGGATTATGCATTATTCTTTGCAACGGACCGGTACGAGGAATGGGATGATTTGGTCAATCCAATTGATGATGCCCATAGTATTGCTAAAGAGCTGAAGGACCATTATGGTTTTGAAGTAGAGGTAGTAGAAAATGCAACCAAGGAGGAAGTATGGGCAAAGATCAGAAGCTATGCGGACATCAGCTACAATCCTCAGGACCAACTAATGATTTTCTTTGCAGGGCATGGACAATATGATGAAACTTTCGGAGAGGGGTATGTAGTGCCTACAGACGCAAAGGCCAGTGATGAGGCAAAATCGTCCTATATTTCTCACAATCGCCTGCGAAACAACATTGATAATATAGGTTGCAAGCATGTGCTCCTGGCGATGGATGTCTGTTTCGGAGGTACGTTCGATCCGGTGCTTGCCCGATCCAGGGCGCTGGAAGATTATTCGGTATCTACAGATGAAATGATCGTCAGGAAGCTCAGCATGAAGACGAGAAAGTACATTACCTCTGGAGGAAAGGAGTATGTTTCCGATGGGATTCCCGGACAACATTCCCCGTTTGCAGCAAAGATTATACAGGCACTCCGCACAAGAGGAGGGAGTGACCGCATATTGACATTATCAGAACTCAAAGCGAATATGGAAAACCTTGCTTTGATTCCAAGATTTGGCTCATTTGGATCCGATGAATCCATGAGTGACTTTGTTTTTATCGCACAATAACTATGAGGAATGGTCCGCTTTCCGTTGTTTAAGGATGGCGGGCCTCTTTTTTACAACTACTGTTGCTTCATATTCCATAGCTTCCATCCGGTTCGATGGTATTCATTTAAAAGTGTATATTTGGTTTACACAAAGCTATTGGAGTGGATAAAATTAGAATTCTTGTAGTTGAAGATGATAAAAACATTGCGGAGACACTGTCCGATATGTTGGATATGTTGGGACATGAGGTGGTTGATATAGTGGATTCCGTGGATTTGGCATTGGATGTATTGAACGCCCGTGAAGTAGACCTGGCACTGGTTGATATTCAACTGTCCGGACATAAAACAGGGATCGACCTGGCAAAGGAATTGACCATGTACCATAATATTCCTTATGTCTTCACCTCAGCCTTTGCTGATTCAGATATCATCAGGGAGGCATCAGAACAAAATCCTTACGGGTATTTAGTGAAGCCATATGGCCGAAAAGACATCAATGCAGCCATAGAAGTGGCGCTCAGTAATTTCAAAAAGAAACAGGCTCCTACCCAGCAGGCTACTGGAAATGCCGATACAGGATTGTTTGTAAGAGTTGACTCCAAATTGGTGAGACTCAATTATGACGACATTCTTTACATAGAAGCTAAGGGAGATTATATCATATTCAGAACAGATAAGAGCGATTATATCGTCCACTCAACGATCAAAAACCTGGAAAACTACCTGGACAAGAGCCGGTTCATCAAGGTTCACAGGTCATACATTGTGAACATCGAAAAGGTAATAGATATTGATGATAGCAACCTGGTCATTCAGGACAAGATCATTCCGGTCAGCAGGCGACAAAGGGCTCACCTTTTAGGAAGCATCAAGCTGCTCCGGTAGATATCCATTGATTGTCGGAATCGTCGGTAGGTTTGTTCAGGGGCTTTCTTAACTTCAATCTTCTGAATGCACTGGAATTGAAGGCATCTAAAATAAGCGTTACAGTTGTTCCCTTTCCTTTTTCACTTTCCACGACCAACTCGTGCCCCAAACCTTCAATCAGGTTTTTAGTAAGGTAGAACCCAAGACCTGTACCATCTTTTTTCAAATTCATCTTAATGAATGGCTTACCCAGTTCCTTTTGATCCTCCTCACTCATTCCAATACCATAATCGATGATGGAGATGATCAGTTTACCTCTTTTGTCTGAGATGATCACCTCAGGTGGTTGATTACCTTCCGGAGTGAATTTTTGAGCGTTACTTACCAGGGTGTGGATGAGGTATTCCATGACCGTTTCATTGGTCCGGACAATATGGTTTTTGTATTTGGTCATGTCGGTCACTTTTACGTTGATTTCATTCACCATTCTATCCACAATACAGGTCTGACTATAAGGAGTTTTAGACATGTTATTTTGAGAAGTGAAATGCATCAGATCTGTGACCATACCATTGAGATTTTCCACAGAAGCACTGGTCCTCCCGACAATCCGGGGTACTTTTTCCATTAGTTTCTCGTACTCCCCATTTTCGCTCAGCATTTGCAACATTTCCGCGTTGAGCTTCAATTGACTAAGAGGCGTTTTGATCTCATGTGCAACCAATGACATCAGCAATTTTTGATTCTGACTGATGTCAGCTTCGTACTTTTTGTTTTGATAATTTTTGTAACCATAAATGAACCGGTCCAAAAGAGCAATGTTGTTGGCAAAACTGAACAACAGCAGTCCCAGTGTCTGAAAAAGGTTATTAGGCATCAGGTTGTCAGTGGCGACCGCCATTTCAAGCAACACCAGGCCTGTCATAATACCGCAGGCAATGGCAATTATTTTAGCACCTTTCTCATCATCCTGTATTGCTCGATAAATCACCTGTATTGCATGTAGGGTAACCAGGGCCGCAAGAAATATATGTCCTCTGCTGATCATGGCCAGCGCAACAGGGTCAAGAAACAAGCAAAGGAATGCGCCTAAGCCTGAAATTCCTGCGTATGAGAAGATGATGGTCCTGTTGGATTGCCGTGGGTAGAGGTACCACAAATAGACAATGCCAAACAACCCCGCAAGGAAGAAACTCATGTATTCCAATCGCAGAGACAATTCATAGTTCATGTTGTTGATCAAACGGTGCAAAGGGAAGGAGCCGCTACCCAAAATGCGATACCCTATGGCCATACAAAACAGTGCGTAGGAGATTACTTCACCACCCATACGTTTAATGTGAAAACTAAACATGAAGAAGAATATAATCAGCGTGACAGCTACTACTATAAAACATCCCGCAGCAAATAAGTTAAGTGCCTGGTTTCGAAACATAGAGTTTTCAAGGTCTTTGAAAAGTCCCACTTTGATATGGCCTTCAACTCCTGCCAGGTAATGAGAGTAGTTGGAGATTTGAATAGAAAGCGTCAGCGTATCCCCGGGTGGGAAGCCACTAAGTGGAATGACCACTGGTTGTCTTTTCGGCTGGTGAATGGCAGGGTCCATATGCGTTACACCACTAGTATGTAATGTGTCTTGTTCTACGATTATCCGGTAAGAAGAATGAATATGGGAAATCTCAATACCCAGAAGTTGGTTGGAAGGAGGGAGAATGATTTGCTTTTGAAGCGTAGCATAGCCGAATGAGGGATACTCTTTGTTCCAGTAGCAAGGTAGCTCGATGTAAGAATCAAGCGTTCCGGGATGATCCCTGGTCACGAATTGATTCCAGTAGAATTCCCATTTGCCGTTGAGAATTGCTCCTTCTTCAGGATTGATGTGTGTCAGGTCTGCGATTGATCCTAGCGCACTATTCCCAAAAGCGCATATCAATCCTAGTAGCAGACCAGATAGCTTTTTAAGCATATTGGTACTTTAGATGATAGTATTCACTCTGAAATAATTTGTGTGCCAAAGTTCTGTAGCTGGTGACTACAATTAGCCGAATGCTTGTTCCAACATTTGCAGACTAAGCTCAAAGCTACTTTAATCTACAAAAAATACTTCATAAAACCATATTTATTCAATGCAGTTCTTCAATGGAGCAGCCAAATGTCTGTCGTAATACCAATTGAAAAAAAATAAATCTCAATGAATCGAGCCGGTAAGTTGGTTTACTGAGTGATCAATAATAGATTAGTTGGAGAGGATGACAGTTCTCAGCATAACCAAACAGACCTTACAAGGTGCTATGAAAATATTGATATGTCCAGACAAATTCAAAGGATCTCTTTCTGCTCAGGAGGTGTGTGATTTCGCAGAGGCCGGTTTGAAACGGCGAAATGCAGCGGTGGAAGTGTTGAAATTGCCCTTGGCGGATGGAGGAGATGGAACAATCGATATCCTCAGCAGCCATCTCGATCTTGAACCGGTGATTCTTGAAGTGAATGATCCACTGTTCAGACCAACAATGGCCACCTATTACAGGAAAGGTTCAACCGCTTTTATCGAAATGGCCATGGCCTCCGGGTTGCAGCTTTTGACCTCCGAAGAACGAAACCCAATGCACACCTCGACTTATGGAACCGGCGAGTTAATCGTTGATGCCATTAACAATGGAGCCACAGAAGTGTACCTTTTTGTGGGCGGAAGTTCTACCAATGACGCTGGAATTGGGATGGCCAGTGCACTTGGATATCAGTTCTATGATGAATATGGAGAGAACCTTGGAACCACCGGAGAATGTCTGGGGTCGGTGCATGACTATCAACTGGTGGACCCACAAGTGATCGATGAAACAGTGAATTTTCATGTCGTTACGGACGTAAACAATCCTTTCTATGGACCTCAGGGTGCTGCCAGGATGTATGCCGGGCAGAAAGGAGCCAATGAACAGGAAATCAAACACCTGGACCAGGGACTGGAGAAATTTGCAAACCTGGTCAGACAAAAACAAGGTGTGCATCTTCAGGCAATGGCTGGAAGTGGAGCCGCTGGTGGATTGGGAGGAGGTGCTGTGGTGTTTCTCAATGCAAGGTTAGCAAGCGGTATTCAAACCATGCTTGATCTGATAAATTTCGATACACTTCTACAAGAAGCAGATTATGTAATCACCGGAGAAGGCAAGTTTGATCAGCAAACCATTTATGGTAAGGTCATTGCCGGAGTTGCCGAAAGGTGTCAGAAGTGGGGGAAACCCCTTGGCGTGATTTGCGGAACGACAGATCTGGAACAAAAGGATTATGCTGAGCTTGGACTGGATAAGGTAGTTTCACTGACAGGCAGGGAGACGTCAACAAAGGAGGCTATAAGGAATGCTGGTAACCTGGTCATGGAAAGAATTCAAAATTTCATATAGATGAAGCGCTATTGTACTTTCGTTGGCCTCTACCTGCTGATACTTGCAACAATTTCCTGTTCTAAGTCAACCAGGCGATTATTTAATAAGGACGGGAACGTTAAAGGAACAGACTCTCCGTATGTCAACCGATCATTTTACAAAAAAGAATCCTTTGCACTGACTTTTGACAAAAAACACAGTCAGGAGATTAAAGCACGGTATCTCGGGTGCGGTGGATTCTACCTGGAGAGGGGAAGTTCTGCATTGCTGATCGATCCTTTTTTCTCCAATACAAATCCGCTTGGGTTACTGACTACTGGGCTTAAAACCAAGAGAAGAAATGTAAATCATGGTCTCGACGGAATCAAAGAAAACATTCGTGCGAAGAACAAGGCAATACTTGTCAGTCACTCTCATTACGACCATTTGATGGATGTGCCTTTCGTTCACCTGAAACGGACGGATACAACGATCAACAGGATTTATTGCTCCAGCTCCGCAAAAAATATATTGGAATCCGTTGTTTATCCTCAGCAGGTCATTGATTTACAGCAAAAGCCATTGGCGTCATGGTACCAGGAGGGCACTTCATATCCCATTGATCGTGACAGTACTGTAGTGATTACACCGATCGCCACTACACATGCCCCTCATTATAAAAGTCTTCGGTTGTATGAAGGAGAGGCGGAAACGAAAAAGAAATTTAAGAAACCAGGACAAAGATCCCGACCCGGAAAATGGCGCCTGGGACAGACCTTCGCTTTCCTGATTGATTATCTCGATGAGAATGATGAGGTTGCTTTCAGGATATATATTCAAAGTTCAGCTGCCCCTCCTAAACATGGTTGGCTCAATGAGTCACTCAAAAAAGTACCTGTTGACCTGGCCATCCTGGGTGCTGCATCCTATAAGTTCACCACAGATTACCCGGAAGCCCTGGTGAATCACCTGGAACCAGAAATGATTCTGATATGCCATTGGGAGGATTTTTTTGTGCGATATAAGAAAAAAAGAAAGAAGGTTGTTAGGTTAACCAATTTAAAGGAATATATCAAGCGACTAAATGCCGTTTATCCTTACCAGATAGGTGGAAGGGAACGCTTTATCATGACCGACCCGGGAGTTAATTTTACAATTAAGTATTAATTTCACAGGTTCCAAAGACACCAGTAATTAAGGCAATGAAAGATTATAAAAAATATTACATCATACCAGCACCACCCGAAGAAGTATATGGTGCACTCACGCATCCAGGGACCATTCAACTGTGGACAGGAGAACCTGCCGAAATGTCCACTGAACCCGGCTCTGAGTTCTCCATGTGGGATGGGAGCATTGCTGGAAAGAACTTAAGTTTTGAGCCCGGTAAACGAATTGAACAGCAGTGGTATTTTGGTGAACAAAAAGAGGAATCTATCGTCACCATCATATTGCATGAACATAAGAGAGGGACCTCAGTTGAGTTGAGACATACCAACATCCCTGATGAGGATTATGATGATTTTGTAGAAGGGTGGAACCAAAGTTATTTTGGATCGTTGATCGAATTTTATGAAGAAGAGTAATCTATGAAATTACCCCTGGTCACATATGGACTGATTGCCATCAACCTCCTGATATCAGGTGTCTCGGTGACCAGTGGTCCGGAAATTTTAGATTGGGGAGCAAACTTCGCCCCTTATGTATTGCATGATCAATGGTGGCGCATAATCAGTAGTGCATTTCTGCATGGTGGTTTATTGCATTTGTTGGTCAATATGCTGGCGCTTTTCCAGATAGGCCGGCAACTGGAACCAGCAGTAGGCAGTGCATATTTTATGGCGTTATACCTGTTAAGTGCCATTGGAAGTGGACTGTTGAGTGTTTACTGGAACTTGTTTACAATCAGTGTTGGGGCCAGTGGGGCGATTTTTGGTTTGTATGGGTTTGAGATTGTACTCTTGCTGGTAGTCAATAGAAAAGATCCATTACAGCTTTGGAAAGTATTGTTCAATTTTTTCCTGTTCATCACGATCATTTTTGTAGCCGGACAATATTTACCTTTCGATAATGCGGGGCATTTTGGTGGGATGTTTACCGGTATTGCACTCGCTGTTTTGTTTGTGCTTTTCCCTTTCCGGAAATCTACGCAGTTGCTGAAGTTTGGAGCGGCTGCTTTAGTCATGGTCCTGATCTACCTGGCAATCCCGAGGTACCAGGTGCAGTATTTCGAGACATTTCAGGAATTTATCAAAGCAGAAGATCAATTCAGTGCTGTTTTTGAAGCAGAAGATGATAGTTTGGCTCTGAGCCGTTTGAGAGGTTTAAGAGGATTACTTGACACGGTTCAAACCGGGCTGGATTCATTGCCGACCGATATTCCTGATGAGCTTCAGGCAGACCTTGCAGAAGTTCAGAGGGCTGTGCAAAAAAGAAAAGAGGAAACCCGTTTCTACATCACTCTTCTGGAAAGAGAATCATACATCTATTATGACAGCATTGAGTGGGCGCAAACCGTGTACAGGCAAAGACAACCTTTGAAGTATAACCTGAGAATGGAAGCCAATGCATCACCTGAAGAAGAAGTTTCGGAACCATCAAAGAACCTTGTCGTGGTAGAGCAATTCTATGACAAGGACTGGAAGAAGTGTGACATTACAAATGCCAAATACTACAGAAGAGGTTATAAAGACAGCCTGGGAAGATGGGATGGGCCAGTTAGGGACTATTACCTTGATGGAGGAATCCAGATGAAAGGTGAATACAAGGCAGATTTGAAAGATGGGGTATTTATCTATTACTCCAAAGACAGCCTGTATGAGTCGGCAGGGAGGTACAGGGAAGAATGGAAAATAGGAAAGTGGGAATATTTCAGTAAGTCAGGGCACTTGCAGGATGAAATTCGCTTTAGAGACCAGGGGTATTTGATCAATCACTGGTCTGACAGCCTGGAACTGCAGGTTTCAAAAGGGGAGGGCGCCATTCGGGAATACCACACCAATGGAGTGCTGGCTAAATATGAATACTATACAGGGGGTAGAAAGGACAGCATTAGCTATGGGTACCATCCTGACGGCAATATACATTTCAGGGAATATTATGATGATGGGAGGCTGCTGCATGGGGTATCCTATGATATTTATGGCAACAAATACCAATATGATGCCTCTGCGCAGATGACCTATCCGGAAAATGGACTGGAGGCATTCTGGGAGTATGTGGAACAGGAACGTAGGGATATCATGGGCGATTCACTCCTTGGTTATCAGGCTGAATTGATCTTTAACATAACACCAGAGGGAGAAGTTTTTGACATTCGCGTGCTTTCAGGAGATGCCAATTCGTTGAATGTAATTGCCAGGGTGATCTTGAAAAACGGACCAAAATGGATCCCTGTCCGGGAACATGGCATTAAGCCACTACCATCAGAGGGCCTGGTTAAGATGAGCCTCTGACTCTTTTGCCGAATCTTTTAAATAAAAAGCCAAGCCCTACACCAATACTGAGGAGAATACCCCCAAATACGAGTAATATCAACGAAAATCCCCAACGTTCGAAACTAGAATTGACCAGTACATCGTCCGGGTCTGAGGGATTTACATAGAGTTCTACCTGGTCGCCAACCATATAGTCGGGGGGATCGGTGTAGGTGGAGGATTGGTAGGTACGTTTTTCACCGTAAAGCATGTACTCAAACACTGGCTGATGCGGATCACTGATTACCACTGCTTCTACTAATTCGCCATTGTTAATCATTTGCTGGTTGTAAATGGCCAATCCTATTCCAAAGAGAATCAGCAACAGGCCAGATAGACCAAATGAACCACCTATGCACCCCATGCCGAGGCAACTAATGGCTTTTCCTGCCGCGCTTGCTACCTCCTGTGTTTCGACACTTACATGGCCACCAAGGGATTGGTCCAGCTCATCTGCCAGACGCTTGGCTTCACGCAGCGTAATTCCAAATTCCTTACGGATATATTTAATGGCAGCAATCTTCTGACCGCTTTTGATCATATTCAGGATCTTGTCTTTCTGTTCGTTGGTGATGTTCATGTCAGTTTTTTATTACGCTGTGCAGCTTGTTGCCATATGGAGTGCTGATCTTAAATATATAGATTCCTGCAGCTAAATGTGCAATATCAAGCCATCCATCCTGTATTTCACTGGCATGTAACCTGATATTGCCCGCCAGACTGAAAATCGTTAATGATGTACCCTTCGGAAGTTTATTCAGTCTGATTTGATCGCCGCAAGGCACAGGATACAATTCTACCTCACTGATTAGATTATCACTACCGGTCACAATAACTTCAAAATCAAGTGCGCTGGCAAAAGCACTCGGAGGACAACCCTCGGCAGTGACATGAACGGTATAGCTACCATTTTCAGTGGCGTTGTAGGTTTTGGCTGTAGCGCCATCAATGGCCTCTTCGTTCAGAAACCACTGGTTGTTTACGTCACTTGATGAGATCAGTTGATTCCCATTGGTGGAAATGAATGGTCTTGTAGGGGATATACAAAATGTGTGTTGGTAGTGCTTACCCAGGTATTCCACAGAGAATGTCCACACGCCATGTTGTTCACTCAGGGGAATATGAAAGCTACGGTACCAGTAAGAGGCCGAATAGTGTTCAGCATTACTTTGGGTAGTCCATGATTCAAAAACAGAGCCATCCGGGCGTAGTACCTGATGTGAACTAATGTGTTCAATCTTCTGATCCCGAAAATATGTGGCGAAATAAATGGTTTGCCCCACCGTAAACTCATCTTCAATGTTTGGAGACTCCACATTGTAGCAACCAAACTGAGGTGCCGCATCATGAGTCTTCAGCGCGTTGATGGTCGAACTGTAATAAGGTTCCTGCTCATGCCACCATGTGGTATTTGAGGTGGGGTTGCAGCTGCCTTCATATGGGTCCACCAAATTGCCTGATGCATCGTATAATTCGAAATGCAAATGAGGGCCCGTAGAGTTACCACTACTGCCCATTATTCCCAAAAACTCACCTGTTTCTACCGTTTCACCTACCGCTTTGCTTGTGATGGAGGCAGTTTTTAAATGACCGTACCATGCGACAGAGCCATCTGTATGTTCAATATAAACAGCATTCCAGGGACTGGAATTGAAGGAACAACTTTTGTCATCATGCCCGTCATCCTTACCAATGATTGTGCCTGGTGCTGCTGCGATGATTTCCACCATGTCGTTATCCATGAGACTCCATGAAAATGGCCAGGAGAAGTAATCTATGCCACGATGGTTATAGCCTGATTCTGTGTCATAAGACCTGGCACCACAATTATAATCCAGCAGCTCCCCAATGTTTTCGTTGTGGTCCACATAATTTGAAATGCCAAAGAAGTGATGGTCCGCGAATGATGATGATGCCTTTATCGGAAGACTGAGATTAACTTGTTTGCTTCTGACAGTATTGAGCCCAGCGCTCACTAACAACAACTTTCGGTTATCTTGTAGCCTCTGCTGGATTGTTGCTCTTTCTTTCGGTAAAAGGCATGGTCCGGTAGGATGGGAAAACGCTCCGCCCTGGTCCTGAGTAAAAGCATGCGTACTGAGACCGAGCAATATGAGGATGAATAAATGGTGTTTCATGTGTATGTAATTTTGATTTCAACGGTCACATGGAATGTTCCACAACGTTTTGAACCAAATATTGTCATTTGTACCTCTTATATTCATATTCGGTTGATAAAGCACTTCCTTTATGAACATTTCATGAGTATGGATTGGACATTAGCTCAAGTTAGCACATCCTGCTATCCACACCAACAGTTTAGACTAGCATATTTTGCCAGAGCAAGGATCTACTCTGCAGGCATCCGCTGAAATGGAGTGGGGAGTATTGAGTTCCTGCTGATACGATTCCAGGAAGCTGAATATGGCCGATCTGGATTTGATTTTCACATCATTCTCAGCAAGGTGGGAGGGCTCTTCGGTTACCACTATCTGATGGGCTGCAGACATTTCCAGCAGCTTATCTTCGATCTCCTCTCCAAGGGCATCCGTCGGGTTCTTATATAAGTACAGCATGATTAGTTCATTTACAACAAAACAGCATCCAAAGACCAAAGTTCACCATTTCACCCGATTTATGCTAAGCATGCCAACCACAAGAATATTAAATGTTCAGGACCTGGCTGCCTGCTAATGCATAATTCGGGCTTGGCTTCATCCAGTCAAATGCTGTAGATCGGTTTAAAATAGGTAGGGAATAAATATATGTCCTCTTCCGAGAACTTAATGTTGTCATTGAGCCATAAAAAACCATCGGTCAATGCCAGGGTATACCCAAACTTAGCAAATGGAAAGGGTTTCACAATCTTGACACACTTAATCGGTTTATCCGGTAAATATTGATGGATATAAAGCTCATATGGATCGTACTTTTTCTGATATGGTTTGATAATGGCTTCCCTGAGATGATTTTTCTTATTGGAAGCATAATCTTTCCATCGGCACCACTCTACGTAGGGCTGTTCTTCGTTCTTGCGCCATAGAAATGTCCCGTTTCTAGGCTCGTAACCCGCTTTTAGTAAACTCCCGAATGTTCTCATTTGCTAACAAAATTAGTAAAAGCTAAAATAATTAGCTAGTATGAGCACATTTTTATTGTGAGGAAATTCTTTATGTTTTATAAAAGCACAATGGGGGAAGGTGCCTGGTTTGAAATGGAAATGGTTGGTTGCGTATTGATGCCTAAAAAAAGGACGGTAATGGGCCGTCCAAAATTATTCTGCCGACAAGTTAAGTTTGGTTAGGAAATAGGGTATTAGCGTTCTCCAGCTTAAATTTCTTTTGAGTTTGCAGTTAGTGAGTATGGTGCTCAATATACTTTCTGCATTGCTCTTCACTTCCTAAATATAGAATGCTGCCACCTTTTCTTACGATCCAGGTTTTCTCATTCTTATCATACTTGAGTTTCAGCTTGTCATCGGTGGAGTTGCTGAATAAAAGTTTTCTTATAAGTTCCATCGTAGCAATGTGTTAAACGGTTAAACTGTGCCTTTTTCTAAATTTGATTATTCAAAGATATAATTAAATTATTTCTTGTTCAAGGATTTTGGGGAAAAATTGCATTTATTTTTGTAAAAATTGTATAAAAAAAGGTTAACTCAATCGAATTAACCTTTAATTACAATCAGCTATTAATAAAATACAATTATCTTGTCATCATCTCCCGGTATTCTGCTACCAGCATAGCAAGTTCCTGATAGCGGACCCGCAGTGCTGCCGGTGATACTTCGAGCAGGTGTTGTAAGTTTTCATGCAATTCTGATTTCCTTTTGTACTGTGCTTTCATCCGTTTTACCTCGTCCGATAAATCCTGCTTTTTGAGCAATACAATAAGCTTTTTATGCTCTTTCAGGTCTTTTCTGATCATCGGCAATAAGGATTCTGTGCCTTCCCGCGCACTGAAAAAATCACGCTCTCCCAGGGCGGTAACTATCAGATCCGCCACCTCAATCATTTCGTCTGCAAGCTCTTTATTGTTATCAATCGTGTCATTCGATTTTGCCACACTTTGTGATAAAATAATGATCAATGCAGTCATTACAATCTTTATCTGTTTCATAGTGCTGTAAGTATGACCAACAAGACAAATTTAGTTATTTTTCATAACTTACTAAAAAACAGACTATTAACTAGATGTATTTAAACTTATAATCGATAAACAGCTGGATATTACCTATGAAAATTATTGCCTTATCCCTGGCAACCCACGCAATGACCCTGATTTGTTGGTCGTCATAGAACTATTTCCTATGATTGTGGCTTATCTATTTTCAGATCAGTGATATGGCAAAGAAACTTTCCCTAAGAGATCAATTTAAAGCCTTAAAGTACATTCCTGCATTTCTTCGACTAATGTGGAAGAGCAATCCTTCCATGGCCATTGCCAACGTCATACTTCGTGTATTAAAGTCTGTGGTGCCTATTACCATGCTTTATGTTGGTAAGCTTATCATCGATGAGATCGTATTGCTTTCAGCGCAGGACTCGCCAGACATTGAGCAACTGACCATCTATGTGGTGGTGGAGTTTGGTTTGGCCATTCTGTCTGATGTGTTCAACAGGGCAATCGCGTTACTGGATAGTTTGCTGGGTGACTTGTTTGCTAACGAAACATCCGTTCAGCTCATGAAGCATGCCTCCACACTGGACCTGGATCAGTTTGAGAATTCTGAGTTCTATGACAAACTGGAACGGGCAAGACGCCAAACTTTGGGACGCACCGTGTTGATGTCACAAGTTTTGAGTCAGTTTCAGGATATCGTGACCATGCTTTCTCTGGGAGTAGGTTTAGTGATTTTCAATCCATTACTGATCGTATTGCTAATTATTGCTGTGATTCCGGCTTTCCTTGGTGAGAACCACTTCAACGAAAGGACATACTCACTCGTCCATGGATGGACTCCAATGAGGAGAGAACTCGACTACCTCAGGTATACAGGCGCCAGTGATGTTACAGCGAAGGAATTAAAAGTATTTGGGCTATCCGACTTCCTTACCGGCAGATTCAAGCAACTCTCGGATGAATATTACTTGTTGAATAAAAACATTGCCAGGAAAAGAGCATTTTGGGGCGTGGTATTTTCCGGATTAGGTACAGCTGCTTATTATGGAACTTATGGTTACATCATCCTGCAAACGGTGAGAGGTACCATTACCTTGGGGGACCTTACCTTTCTTTCCGGTTCTTTTCTAAGATTCAAAACGCTACTGGAAGGAGCTTTAAATCGCTTTTCCAAAATAACGGAAGGTGCCATGTACCTGCAGGACTTTTTTGAATTCTTCGACATTCGTCCGAAAATCACTGCTAACCCGAAAAGCCAGAAAATACCCCGCCCGATCAAAAAGGGTTTTGTGTTTGAAGGGGTAAGTTTTCGGTATGAGAACACAGAAGCATATGCTGTAAAGGACCTAAACTTTCAGTTGTTGCCCGGTGAGAAAATGGCGCTGGTAGGTGAGAATGGAGCAGGAAAGACGACCCTGGTGAAATTACTGGCCCGGCTCTA
Organism: Cyclobacteriaceae bacterium; assembly: GCA_965243755.1. Lineage (GTDB taxonomy): Bacteria > Bacteroidota > Bacteroidia > Cytophagales > Cyclobacteriaceae > JANSWY01. The sequence continues at coordinate 341,252 of CBDEVW010000003.1, read as the reverse complement.
CGATCCCACCGAGGGCAGGATTTTACTGGATGGTGTAGATCTCAGGGATTATGATCCGGTAGACTACAATCAAAATGTGGGGGTGATCTTTCAGGATTTTGTGCGGTTCAACTTTACTGCAGGGCTCAATGTGGCGGTAGGGCAAATAGAAGACAAAGAGGAACTCAACCGCATCAAAGACGCCTCGGAGAAGAGTCTGGCCGATCAGGTGATTGAGTCCTTGCCCAACCAGTATGATCAGATGATCGGTAAGCGATTTGAGGGCGGGGTTGATCTATCGGGCGGGCAGTGGCAGAAAATTGCACTTGGCAGGGCATATATGCGGTCGGCTCAGGTACTTATACTGGACGAACCTACCGCGGCTTTAGATGCACGTGCAGAGCATGAGGTGTTTCAGCGATTTGCCGAACTCACCAAAGACAAAACCGCCGTACTCATTTCTCACCGGTTTTCTACCGTGAGAATGGCTGGCAAAATTCTGGTATTGGATAAAGGGACTGTTGCAGAAATGGGCTCCCACCAGGAATTACTTGATCTCAACGGAATCTATGCCCACCTGTTCAACCTTCAGGCAAGTGGATATAAGTAACTCAGGGATGTCGTTTTTTCCACTCCTTGAACCCACCGCTAAAATCATAGACCTCCTTAAAGCCATTTTTTCTGAACAATTCCATGGCCTTACCACTTCTTCCCCCGGAAGCACAATAAATCACGGTTGGTCTGTCTTTGTCTAGTGCCTGGATCTTCTCTTCAAATTTCTTCCCCAGAAAGTCAATCTCCACGGCACCTTCAATGATACCGAATTGTGTCTCATTTGGTGTTCTGAGGTCTACTATCTGAATCTCCGGGTTGTCGAGGAGCTCCATGAGTTGGTCATGACTTACTTTCATGGATACAGGTTCCTTTTGCTGGCAATTGGTCATGGAGGTGGCCAGAAGCAGCATTAAGAAGTATATGTATTTATTGGGCATTGCTGTTTTAGTTATTTCCTTAGGACAATAAAATTACCGCAAAGTATAAGAATTATTCCGGTAACGGTGAAATACGTTAGCTGATAGTCCTCGAAAAAGTAGGAGAGGGTCAATGCAATGACTGGCACTGCAACAATCGCATAGGCAGCAATACTGGCTCCAACTCGCCCAATTAAAGTAAGGTAAGCACTAAATGCGGCTATCGACCCGAAGATAAAAAGATAGATGAGCGAAAAAACATAAGAAGCGGAAGTGTCAAAGGTGATGGTTTTTCCTGATATCAATGCCAGGGTGAACATCATCAGACTTCCATAGAGCATTCCATAGGCATTGGTCTGTATGATGGGTAAACTTGCTTTCTGATTCCTGGCAGATGTAATGTTACCAAGAGAGGCTGAGATCACGCTGGTAGCACAAACGATGATCCCCACAATTACTTCCTGGTTAAACTGCATCCGGATCAGTTCCGGGTAGAATATCACAATAGTGCCACCAAACCCCAGGATTGCCCCAAGAATAACCCTCGGTTTTACAGGAGTCTTTAGTAACAGGGCACTAAAAAAGATGTTGTTGAAGATGATGGTGCTAAACATGATGGCCACCAGTCCACTGCTAAGAAATTGCTCCGACCAGTACACCAGCCAGTAGTTGATGCCAAAAAGCAGGAAACCCTGTAGTGCAATCCATAAATGTTGCTGCACTGAAAATCGTAAATTGAGTCTTGACGCTTTGGAGTAGATCAATAGAACCAATGCTGCCAGCATAAACCGATAACTCACTGAATACATTGGGTCAACAGTGCCTAACTGGAACTTGATGACGTACCAGGTAGATCCCCAGATCACAGCCGGGATAATAAACAGGATGATGTTGTTAATTTTCAATGGTTACCTTATCAGCATAAAAAGCAGGTGAATATAAACAGTATTAACAGATCTGCGAGACAGGAATGGATGAATTTGATTCATCGATTGGATGAAATATTTTAATCGAAAACATTACTGTCCACGAAAAACTCATTGGACTATGATTCTTGAGTAAAAATGTGATTCATATCTGGGGTGGACGGGAAATGGCGGGCGGCTTGCGCGATGATGGCCGTGTTGCAGGATTGGGTTGGCTTTGTGTGAAAAGGGGCATTGGGAAGGCCGTGTGCTAATAATTTCCCAAAGACTTTTTCTCGGAACGCCGAACCGCCAGTTTTTGGTCTTTCAAAAAGTAGGAGCCCCCACGGCGGGAGTGGTGGAAGATGTGAATTATAAGGAGAATGAAAATGGAGTAACCCTTTTAATGATTAGGGACTTGCCATAACGTTTTCATCAAATTACATGCTCTGATGAATGTATCGCAGGAAAATGTAGGACCCCGGGAATTACCTGGACAGTAATGAATAAAAAAAGAAGTCACCCGATTTCGAATGACTTCCTAAAACCTAAATTAATTTTTACGCCATTGAATGGAGTGCCACACGGTTACCTTCTGTATCCACAAATCGTGCGATGAAGCCATTTTCTCCTATGGCAGTTTTGTCCATCAACACTTTACCACCGGCCTTTTCTACCCTGGCGAGCGGCACAGACAGGTCATCACCACCGTTGAGATAAACTACCGCTCCGGACTCAGTAGGTTCATAACCTTCACCAGTTACAATTGCTCCACCCACACCTCCTTGCGTGTGCCCTGGAAGAAAACCCATTTTGATTCCACCGTTTTCATCCATTTGCTGTACCGGACCATCCAAAACTTCACTGTAGAAACTGCAGGCCCGATTAAAATTTTTTGCTGGTATTTCAAACCAGTTGATCACGTTTGACATAGACTTGAGAATTTTGATTAGAATTAATTGAAAGTAAGGTAGACCCAATCAACACCAATTGCCTGTAATTATTTTAATATTATTAAAGTTTTAAAAGGCAGTTATTTTGTTTAAATTATTGATTATTAGTTTATTATGATATTATATATTAACCTTGAAATGGATTGGAGTTACTTTACGAATTAATACATTCACTTACCCGATCTGAAAAACGTCATTTCAAACTGAGCCATCAGCATCCGGAACGTGATCAGCAATACCTGAAGTTGTTTGATTTTTTAGATCAGCAGGATGCATTTGATCAGGGAAAGCTCAAAAGGTGGTCCAAACAGTATTTTTCTGATAATCAGTTGGCAGTGGTCAAAAACCAGTTGCGGCACCTGATTTATCAGGACCTTCGAAATTTTCATAGTGGTTCGAAAAAGGCAGTCGTAAAGGATATCCTTCGAAATATTGAAATATTATTTAACAAGGAGCTTTACAGGCATTGCAAGAAGGAATTGCATCGCGCTCAGCAAATTGCCAGTGATTACGAGTTGTACCTGGATCTGTTGGAGATTCACAACTGGGAACGGAGACTTCACCAAAATGAATTCCCCCAGGACCATGAAGGGTTGCAGCAAATCGTGATTAAGCAAGCACAATGCCTTGATTTGCTGATCAATAAACAGGATTATCACCAGTTGATCATCGATGTGGCAAGAGATTTTGGTACCGGATCCCCTCGCAAAGCTGAAAAAGAATACTTACTGGAAGATCCGGAAAATGCGCAATCAATGGAGGCCAGGGTCATGCATTTCAATGCTTTGTATTTCCGGAAAATTCAGCAGGGCCAGAGTCTGGAAGGCAAGGTCTGTATCGAGGAGCTCATTGACCAGCTTGATCGGCAGCCCGGGTTTATCTCAGAGGATCCGGGCCTGTACATATCCACGATCAACAACCTGATCAGTTTTTGCATATTCAATAAGTCGTATGAGGAGGCACGACAGCACATTGCCAAAGTAAAAGCGTTTGTTGACAGCCTTAAAGCCATATCTGAAAACCGGAATGTGTTGCGCCAGGTACTACGTACACTCAACATGGAACTGGAGATTATTCGTACCCACTTACATGAGCTCAATGAGGAGGCCTTCCACAGCATTGAGTCCTTTGTGGGCAGGTATGAATTTAAAATGCCCAAAGAATATGTCATTTCTTTTTGGTTCCAGCTGGCCAATATCCATTTTATGAGAAAGGAGTATAAACAGTCCCTGCAATGGATCAATCAACTATTGAATACTTCCAGACTAAAACAAGTCAGGAGAGACATTCAGGGGTTTGCAAGGATCCTAAACCTGATGGTCCACCTTGAGCAGCAGAATTTCTTTGTCATGCGCTATTTTGTGGACAGTACACGGAGGTTCCTTAAAAAGCAGAAGGGAATAGAACCCTATGAAAAAGTGATGCTACAGTTCTTTTCCCGGATAGGCCAAACACCGGTCCTTCAGCATACATCGCTTTATCAGAAGTTGTATGAGCAGCTCTTCCCGGAAGCAGGTGAGTCACTCATAAGTGCCGAGGTGCTTGATTACATTGACTTCAGGAAGTGGTTGCAGGATAAGCAGAGCCATTAAATTATTACTGTATCAAAGAAATCCCATTCAGGTCGGTGGTGAGGATTTCGCTCATGTAATCAAAAAACGGCCTCATGTCCTGGAATTTTCCAACCATGATATCGGTAAATTCACTGCTGGTGACCTGGGCGTCTGTAAAGGTGCTTCCCACCAGAAATTGTTTGTACCGAAGCAGGTCAATGGCCGGGTGGTCCTTCGAATAACCTTTTGGGGCGGTCTTTACCTGTTCGCCATCCAATTGACCAAATGCTGCCCGAAACTGCTCTGACGTTATGATGCTTCTCAACCGCTCAGGTTCTGCGGCAATATGACTTCTGATCAGCTTGATATCTTCTGCATTGGGGCCCCAGAATCCACCACCTACCATCGATTCCCCCGGGGCAATACTGAAGTAGTAGCCACCTCTCAGTGCAGCAGTAGCCCTTCGAAACCCACCACTGAAACTGGTTTTGTAAGGTGCTTTGTCTTTGGAGAACCGCACATCACGATATATTCTAAAAAGGCTTTTCTTTCCTGATTCTGTTGCTATCTGGTCGATGGCACTAAGTGCATCCAGTAGTTCGTCTGCAAATGCAATGACATTTTCATGGGCCGCCTGGTACCGTTTTTTATTTTCATTAAACCATTCCCGGTTGTTATTCGCTTTGAGTTCTTTCAGGAATTTTAATGTGCTGGTTTCTATTTTTGCCGCCATGACTGAATGTGATTTTTGGTTATCAATAAATGCAATGAGCCAATATTAACCCCATTTGGAACCGATTGATTCATTTTTATCAACAAAATTCGCTGATTAGCAGCAAACAATATTTTGAATTCAGCTCATCAGGTTGTGTATTTGGTTCATCACTAAAATAATTATTCGGTCCAGGAATAATTAACCCGATTTTTCCGGTTCTTATCGACAAAAATTCCGGTTCACTTTACCCAATGATTGCTGATTCGTTTTTCGTACCTACTTTCGAAGCGTAACATTAATATTAAATCAGATCAGCTATGAAAAAATTTGTGACAGCTCTAAAGTATACCGTGCTTTATGCAATTAAATCTACAGTTTACGGTTACAAGGTAGTATTCAGAGATGCCGACAAAACGTGGGCAGTATTGAAGAAAGGAGAGGTGTACTACATGAATACCAAGCGCAAGTGCTACGAGTTTGTGTGTTTGGCATAGAAAAAGATATTTAAAACTTATTGGTTTAGGTTAGCAAAATGGGGAGTCTTCTCGGGCGACCCTTTTTTTATGTCCTTTTTTTTACCGACTGATGCGAAATGATACCAGGTGATCCGAGGTTACAGCAGGGTGCTCATGTATAAATCGCATTCAACCTGATGACAATTTGATCAGGAATTTTCTAAATTGCTTCTGCCATTTACAACACTTACTACCTATGAGAATCATAAGATACTTTATCTACCTGATCGCTATCCTCGTGATACTGTTTTTTGCGCTTGGTGTAATTAACCCACAGGTGAAATATAGTCATGATGTGACCATAGAACGACCCATCGAGCTCACGTGGGAGGTGTTCATGAATGAAGAACTCATGTACCAGTGGATCCCCAACCTGAAAAGCATCGAACTGATCGCCGGAAAGAAAAACGGACTGGGAAGTAAATACCGAATGATCGTGGAAGATGATGGCAAAGAATATGAGATCATAGAAACCATCACCGAGATAGACAAACATTATAAGATCTCCATCCTCCTGGAAAACGATGTGCTGACCAATGAAGTGGAAACCATCTTCACCCACCTCAACGGCCGAACGAAGTTGAATACTTCTGTTGAAATTGAAGGCAAGGACCTGCTGATGAAGTCATCGTTGTTTCTGATGAAAGGTCATTTCATGGAACAGAGTGATGATAGTTACCAAAAACTAAAAGCATTGGTGGAAGCACAATAGGACAACAGTTTTGAGAGTTGCAGGAATACTTCTGGGATTATTACTGGTCAACTGGCATTTAGCTGCGCAGCTCAGGATCATAGTAGAGCAAATTCCACCAAATACACCCGATGCTGCAGACATCTACATCACCGGAAGTTTCAATGACTGGCAACCGAAAGACGCCAAATACCAACTCACACGAGACAGCACCGGTACTTACCATATCGAGCTGCCTTTTGATACCGTGGACTTTGATTACAAATTCACCAGGGGAAGCTGGCTGACTGTTGAGAGCGACATCAATTCCCTCCCCAGGCCCAACAGGCATTTTAAAGCAGGGCAGGGACAACAGGAAGTAGTGGTAACCATTGCCAACTGGCAGGAACTCAACCGGGGAATAGGGATCAACCTGTACACTTTTACCCTCATTGTCTGTTTGCTGTTTTGCCTGTTTTTTGTGATCGCCATACAGTTTGTAGTGCGCCAACCAAACAACGCCTATACGATAGCGCTCGCATTCTTTCCCATATTACTGACTGTATTTGCAGGCAGGGTCTTTACTACGGTAGATGCCTTTCTGTGGCAACCTGTGCTGGAAAACCTGTCGCACTGGGTGGTGTTGGGCACTTCCCTGGCTTCCCTGCTGATCCTAAGGTGGGTTGGTCAAAGAAATTATTTCAGGATACCTCAGTGGCAATATGTGGTTTTTGCATTGCTGTTTCTGCTGGCAGGAGCGATTAACCTGATCGGTTTGCTTCCCGGAAAGTGGCTGGCGATGCATGCAGGGGCGTTTCAGTTGCCACTTCTGCGCAATGTGTTGCAGCTTTCTTTGCTTGCCATTGTATTCAGGCAGTTTTTCAGGAAAAGGTATTTGTTCAAAGGGTACCTGGGATTACTCTATGTGATCGGGACCGTCAATGGACTGCTGATTTTATGGGAAGTGGCGCTGTTGGTACAGGAGTGGTGGCGATCATCAATGTTTGTTGCTTCGCAGAGCTATGTACAGATCACCATTGTACTATGGGGAGTAACCCTGGTGATGTCTACCGCCTATGTCTATTTCCCCAACCGAAGGGCACGTAAGCACCGCAGGAAAAATCTTCCCGGAGAAATCAGTGGCCTGAAAAAGAAGCTGGAAGCCATCATGTACGAACAAAAAGCCTTTCGCAATCCCAACCTGGACCTGGACCTCCTGGCGGATCAGATGCAGGTATCCCGCAATACACTGAGCAGGGTGATCAATGACGGCTATGGAATGAACTTCTTCGATTTTGTCAATCAGGCCAGGGTGGAGGAGTTTGTCAACTTTGTACTGACTGACAATTACCACCAGTATACCTACCAGTACATCTCAGAAAAAGTAGGTTTCAACTCCAAATCATCCTTTCACCGGGCCTTCCGGAAATTTAAGGGAACCACGCCCCGGGAATATTTCAAATCCATGGGGAAATAGAGTGTCATGTTGCACTTTGATACTTATTTGAGCCGGATAAACTAGGTAATGGTTGATGCTACCCCTATTATTGAATCAGGTGATGCATTAGGGCAGAAACCTGATGAACGATCCGGATTGAAGTAGGAATTTTAATTTATAGTGAAATGAAGATTACAGCAATGCTCCTGATGCTGGCAACCCTCTTTTGTATGCAGGTGACGGCCCAGGAAAACACACAGAAAAGATTGAAAGTAGGCGTAGTGGGACTCACCCATACCCATGTGCACTGGATACTGGGACGCCCCAATCGGGGAGATATTGAAATCGTGGGGATCGTGGAGCCCAACAAAGACCTGGCTCAGCGATACATGAAACAACATGGGCTGAGCATGGACCTGGTTTATGATGACCTGGAATCCATGCTGGATGCTGCACAACCGGAAGCGGTAACTGCCTTTGGCACCATCTACGAACACTTTGAAGTCGTGGAGACCTGTGCACCAAGAGGGATCCATGTGATGGTGGAGAAGCCACTGGCGGTGAGCATGGCGCATGCAGTGAAGATGCAGGACCTGGCCCGCAAGCACAATATCCACCTGCTGACCAACTATGAAACCACCTGGTACCCCACCAATCACAAAGCCTACGAGATGGTGCATGAAGGTGCCATTGGGCCAATCCGCAAGGTGGTGGTGCATGACGGGCATGCCGGACCAGAGAAGATTGGAGTGAACAAAGAATTTCTGGACTGGCTCACCGATCCGGTACAAAACGGGGGAGGAGCCGTAACGGATTTCGGCTGTTATGGGGCCAACCTGATCACATGGCTGATGAAGGGAGTGGAACCCATTTCCGTGACCTGCATTACCCAGACGCTACAACCAGAGGCCTATCCCAAAGTAGACGATGAAGCGACCATCATACTGACTTACCCGAAGGCCCAGGGCATTATCCAGGCCTCATGGAACTGGCCGGTATCCCGCAAGGACATGGAAGTCTATGGACTCACAGGCTATGTCATGGCGGATAACAGGAATGATTTAAGGTATCAGTTAAAAGAAGGCAGTGACATCCGCCAGCTCACCCTCCCGGAAAGACCCGATCCACTGGACGACCCCTTTGCCTTGCTACGCGCCGTTGTATACGAGGAGCGAACGTTGAAAGACCATGACCTGTCATCGCTGGAAAACAATATGGTGGTTATGAAAATACTCTCCGCCGCAATTGAAAGCGCCAAAACCGGGAAAACGGTTTATTTGAAAGATTGATTCCCTGCTGTGACTGGGATAAATTTGGTGTGTTGATTATATTTATATGTCGGCTCCCTTGATTCAGACCATCAATTGATCGTTTGTTAGCATTTTGTAAATGCTTGTGAATGGGTATGTTTTTGAAAATCAGGAGTTTGATTTAGTAGTTTTTAAATGATGAAATGTGGATATAGATCCTTAGGTTACTATATTCGGATGTTAGCAGTAATTGCAATTAGAAATGAATATTCCTCAAGATATCAAGAGTTACCTCTATTCTATTTTCAAAGAAACGAATGAATCTGTCTCAAATAGAATCAGCAAGATTCCTAATACGAAGGAGCCAACTTTAGATGAATTGTTTATTGGATCGCTTCAGGATTATGCCTATCCAAAAAAATTTGATTCAACATGGTCTGTTAGATTAGATGCGATCTTTACTGGATCTGGAAGGCATTATTACGTCTGGGAAATTGCTGATATAGCAATTATCATTTTTTTCAGAAAAGGCAATCGACTGATCAAGAGCAAAGTAGGCCTTTTACAGTCCAAGCGAATGTATCCTAATGAAATTACTAAAGAAGAAGACCAGATCAGGCTATATGGTTTACCTGACCTAGAAGGACTTGATGCATTCTCAGATGCTTTTAAAACTAGAGTTTTCTCATTTGATGAAAGTTCGAAATATAGAGCTATGAAAGTCCAAGATGATCAGTGGGAAGCTATTAGGAATTATAGTGCGCAGACTACAATTCCCGTGTATCATATGTTCTATAATGCGAATGAACTCCCACTTTCTGTTTCAGTACCATTTGGTGAACAAGAAAATGCAACGAACAACGAAGTAGGATGTAGAGTTGTACCTAGTGAAAAGTTAATTTCCAAATTCAAGACTAAGAATGCATTAATCTCATATAGAGATATAGTCAATAATATTGATCTAAAGGATTCAAAAAATGACCATCTTGGCGGCTGGAGACTTGAGTTTTTTGTCAATGAGCTACTTCTGGAATGTAAGGAAGGATATATAGCCAAAAATTTACAAGACAAGAACTTGCAATCTCTATTCTATCGCAGGTCTGGACCGTTACATGCCGCTGTGCTTATCAATATCGATATCGGTGAAGATTCCGAGGAATAAACTACTGTCAACAAACGATATAGCACATGCCCTAACCTAAGTGCAGTATTCACTACATCTTTTTATTTTTGGTCTTTCTTAGCACCTACCTCGGGGAATAATCGGATCAGCGAATCAATGGCGTTACAAGAGAGAGACAAAAGGGCAGAGAACAAACCATTTCTAGAATGAGCACTGAGTGGACACCAATAACGGAACTTGAATTATATGATGAAATTCAGAAAGCCGAACTTGATCTTAAAGGCGAGTTGTTGAACTTCTGGGAACTAATTCGTGTAAACCCTTCTAAATGGAAAGAGCCAACCTATGGAGCTGAAGGAGGTGGATTTTGGGTAGTTGCAATTTCTGGCAAATACGTTATTTGGTACAATGATATTGAAGAAGGCTTTAACATCTCAACTTACAGTACCCACGGAGAAATCAATGAATATCGTTGCAATCAAGATGAGCTCAGCTGGACGGTTGAACGACTATTTTCACTTGTGAAACATTGAGGTGATTTGATCGGTAATGCAGGACCGCATGATCCTCGAACTAAGTTTTCTTGCATTATTGAGTTTAATGGGAACGAGGTAAGTTGTAAGGAATTACAATTTTATGACTAGGTAAAAACGCCTAACCTAGGTGTAGTATTCACTACACCTTATTATTTTTGGTGCTTTCTTAGCACCTTTACGCCACATCAATCAAAGAAGCAACCCGTTCTGGGATAAAATAGAAGGCTTGTTTATATTTATATGTCGGCTCCATTGATTCAGGCCATCAATTGATCGTTTGTTCGCATTTGTAAATGCTTGTGAATGGGTATTTTCATGAAAATCAGGAGTTGATTTAATAGTTTTTAAAATGATTAAATGCGGATATAGAACCTTAGGGTACTATATTCGGATGTTAGCGAAAATTAAGTCTGCATTAGATAGAGAAAGATCCAAATTCTATGTGGGAAACATATCTAAAATATTTTTTATGGATTCTGTCCATGGGCTTGGCCTTTTCGGGCACTTGGCTATTCCATTTTACCAAGGATCATCCTACCAATCCCAATAGAAAAAAATTCACTAAATCTGGAAAATGGGGCTTTGGACTAGCTATTTTTTGTTTCTTGCTGGCGTTCAAAGGTTTTATTTCTGATGATATCACAGCAAGAAATTCTAAGCAAAGAGTTGAAGATCAAAATAAAATTATTTCGGAGCAACTGGTGCTAATAACTAAAGGCTTAGGGCTTTCAAGCCGATCACCATCTATAACTGGATCTAACAAGGACATATTGCCAATGGAAACCAATCTCGAACTAGATAAAGATGAAAGTATAACCTTGATCCTAGAATCTGTAGACTACCCTCAATCCTTTGCAGGTGTAGTATGGGCATACGATGAAGATCGTAAACCTATTGGAAGTGTAGGGAGATTTTCAACTTCTGTCAACGAATTATCCTTGGGTTCATTAGGAAATAAGATGGCCAAATATTTATTAATTGAAGGAGTTGTTATGTCTCAAAATGATAATCCTTCAACCCCATATAAAATTAGATTAAGTGTATTCGAAAATGGAGGAAGAACTATAGATCAGATAATATCTACTGGAGTAGTTGGTGAAGAAAATGTACCCTTCATACATAGGTTGAATTTTTAACTAATAAACTCACATTCGTTAACAAACACTATCATCCATAAGCTTACAGAGCTATTTGCAAAGGTTGGTGCTATGAGATACTTTTATAGCTATTTGAAAGTCTAGCTTACGGATGATAGTTGAACGTTGGGCCCCCAATCCAGGTGTAGTATTCACTACACCTTTTTATTGATGGTGCTTTCTTAGCACCTATACCTCACATCAATCAAAGAATCAACTGAACTCTGTCTAAAGTTAATTGTTAAAATTTGCATAGGAAGATACTACATGAATTGAATACCTAGTTTTAAGATTGTGTAGGAAAAAAGGATTTTGTATGGTTGTCCTGCCAGCGAGGGATGATATTCATAGTATCCTGATGTTTTTTGTAAAACCTGGGCCATTGAAAGTTTGAACCTGAAGTTATTTTTACTTGAGAACACAATACCTAATCCCGGTTGAACGTGAGCCCCGCCATTATGATCTTCTTCTATTGTAAAATGTCCCTCTCTAGCATACCCATAACCAAATCTTAAATCTGTAAACAACCTTTTCTTGTTATTGGTTATATAATATCTACCATATCCAAAAAATGTTTGAAAAGCATGACTTTCTACTCTTAATCTTGATGTTCCACCACCGACAGCAAACCTTCTTGGCAATCTAATGGCCAAAATCAGTGTTGTTTGTAAAACATTCCAACCCGTACTTATTAAAGCCAAATCGGTAGAGATAAAGAAACCCTTTTTCCGATGAAATTTCCGATTGTTATAAAGGAATATTTCTTCACCTTCACGAATTTTTACAATATTTTTAATATCCAAATGCAAAATGTCATTTGTGGAACTCCGCATTTTAATCTTTTGCTCATCTCGATCTAATATTTCTCCAATGAAATATGAACCATCACTGTATTTCACAATGGATTCCGATTTCCTTTGGCAATATGTGTTGTTTATAAGAAATGTTAGAAAAAGTGTTGTTACGAAAAATTTCTTCATAGAGCACAGGTTGTTTTAGAGTAATATAATTGATTTATAGAGGAATAGTTCCAAATTGATGACCCAATCCAAGTGTAGTATTCACTACACCTTTTTATTGATGCTGCTTTCTTAGTACCTTTACACCACATCAATCAAAGGATCAACAACTGGCGCCAGGAGAATTTATTCGAGTGCTCGAAATTATTCGGGGTTGTTTAGTCTATTTGATAAATGAACTGGAAAAACTATTTTACCATCAGAAACAAGCTCATCGTCTGTGATGCAATTGTCTTCAATTTGAGTTACTTGTCGCATTATTGAAATACTTTAGATATGGGAACCTGGGGAACTGGTATATCATCAAATGATGTGTTTGAGGATATAAAAGACGACTTTTATAATCTTTATGACGCTGGCCTGGAGGTAGAGGAAATTACATCCAGGCTAATAAACTCAAATGGTACACTTATTAAAGAAAAGGAAGATTCAAATAATTTTTGGTTTGCCCTGGCTCTTTGTCAATGGGAGTGTAAGGCTTTGCAAACAACAGTTTTGGAGCGAGTTACGAACATTGTTAACAGCGGACAGGATCTTGCACTTTGGGAAGGACTTGGTGCTCGTCAAGCAGAGCTTTCAAAAAGGAAAAGAGCTCTAGAAAAATTTCTGGAAAAACTTAACTCTGAAAGAAAAACTGCAAGGAAGAGGAAAAAGAAGGTGCTGAGAGATGCCATATTTCAAAAAGGAGATTGTTTAACCTTTAAATTAGCCAATGGTAATTATGGAGGAGCAATTGTTTTACACTCAGAAAGTCAAACGGAACACGGTTTTAACTTAATAGCTGTTCTGGATATTCAGCTGACAGATAAACCTACAACCAGGGATTTCGAGAGTGCCAACGTGCTTATTCAAAAAGAAGAGCTCAGTCCGGGAACATATGCAGATAGAGAGATGATGGCATGGAGTTATGCGCAATTTTACAAAAAAGCAAATGTAGATTTTGAAGTGGTTGGTCAACTTTTGGTAAAGCGTAATTTCTATTTTGGAGATGGTACAACAAACCGTATATCCGGATGGGAGATGATCCCTGAGTGTTTAAATCGAGACGAGGACTTTAAAAGTAGGTTTGGTGTGCCTGAAAAAAAAGTAGCACTGAGGCATTTGCTAAGAAAGAAACGAGCATTCTGGCCGTTCTGAATCTTCCTGATCCGGGGAGGACTGATCATTCATTCTCAGATTCCTAAAACAACATGAGAAAAAGTAATATTGAATTAATTCTTACAATGCTCCTATTTATAGTTTTCTTCTCGTGTCAGAGAGAAGAATCTAAGTGTGAGCCTTACCATATAAAAAGTAAGCACGAGAATTTAGTTTCGGGTACTTTAAACAATGGACTTCCAGTGGGTATTTGGAGATATAATGACCTTTATGGTACTACCATAAAAAAGAGTGATTATCAGGTTGATTATATAGATTCGATCGAAGTGATTTCAATGGAGACCTATTATTCACCCAATGGTACTGTTTTATCAATTTATGGCATCAGCATAGACACCACATCTTTCGAAATCTACAGTCAAAATTCCTTAGACTTTAATGAGCACTTAGTAGGTGAGATATTATCTGAAGAGTATTGTAAATCCTGTCATAATTTATTTACTCGTTCATTGGGAGAATCATTAAAAGGTCACTACGAAGATGGCGATTTAACACATCAAAATATCATTAGTCATAAAAGTGTGGTTGAACCCAAACTACGCTCCGATCGATTATCGAAGATACCTGAAAACCAGATTGATTTAATTATAAAGTATGTTGAATCGGCGGAGAGCATAGTTGTCGATTGAAAGCCCTCATTGATTTGTTGGTTAGAGAACTTTAGGCTGTATATTTAGCTGTTGAATGTAATGATCTGTTTTATTGTAGAGAAATGAATACTACGTTAGGTATCCTTGTACCTGCTTTTTTATGTTGTCTAAAACTCTCAGCGCAACAACCAGAAATTGTATATGCCAAACAAAAGGATGGTTTTCAGGTGAAATTTGAAAATCCGACAAAACTACTTGGGATTGGTTTATTAAAGCTCGGCTATGAGAGGGAGATCAACTTTTACGAAGATCCTGGTTTATCAAGACCGGCGGCCACCTGGATTATTGAAGAGCCTACTGAGAAAATATATCCTAAGTATTATGAAATTGATTATGGCATTTGTGAATTTATCCTTTTGGAGCAGGGGCCTGGTTACTTCAAAGTGCTTGTTGGTTATGAAACAGAATGGTATGTAAAAAGAGACGATAATTGGATTGTTGAGTCCTGGCAAAATCGGATTAGTGGGTCGTATGGAGTTACAAGAAAGAGAGACAAAAGGGCAGAGAACAAACTAAGAGTAAAAGCCGATGACAACTCACAAGAGATCAATATTGAGCTGAAGGTACATGAAAACTTTTGTGTGATTGCAGTAGAAGGAGAGTGGCTCAAAGTGCAATATGATTGTATTTACGCCTCTGAGCAATACATGACAGAGTTTGAAGGAATGCCATGTTCAAGTTATATACAGGAATGTGGATCGGAGAAAATTGGATGGTTAAGGTGGCAAAAAGATGATGTATTACTTATTGACATTTATTTACAACCATAGGGTATATAGTATAGCGACAGGTGTAGTTTAAACTACACCTGGTCTTGGGGTTACTACAATCATCTGCCAAAATGGTCCTGGATTATCAGTGGCGAGAAGTTTTTTTATATATTTGCGAAAAAATAAACTATCTGAATTATGAAAAAGATCATCTGCCTATTCGTAGGATATGTAATTTCAACCCTAACGATTGCTCAAACCAATGTTTTTCCAGGCTCTGGTAATGCCGGAATCGGAACCACCAGTCCCGATGAAAATTTGGAAATCGTTGGAAGCAAGCCTGTAATTAAATTAAGGAATACCGTTGATGGGGTTAGTGCTAGCGCCTGGCTTCAATTTAATGATGTGAACTCTAGAATGGGTATCGTTGGCTTTGGGTCGTCCAGCAATAACAATTTCTATGTTTCTAATGAAGCTGGGGGGAACATAATTATGCCTTCTGGGAACATTGGTATTGGAACTTTTAGTCCAACCGGGAGACTATCGATTGATGCTAAGCAAAGTACATTAACCGATATTCTGGACATTAAAGGAACAAGTTCGCGACAATGGTCCATTAGTTATGAGCAGAATTCGTGGCTTCAAAGTAAATTGAGTTTTGATGAATTTGATGCAAATGGATCAAGGTTTCCACGACTGACGCTAAATACAGGAAAAGTCGGAATTGGTACTACAACACCTGATGAAGCATTAGAAATATACAGCACAAGACCTGTAATGAGGTTAAAAAATTCCGCTGATGGAAGTTCGGCTTTCGCGTGGCTGGAATATTATGATATAAATTCAAGAATGGGATATATAGGCTTTGGTTCGTCTGGAAATTCAAATTTATATATTCAGAATGAAGCAGGAGGCAATGTTATTGTTCCAAATGGACATGTAGGGATTGGAACGCTACACCCGGATGCAGAATTGTCGGTCAAAGGATCAATTCATACGAATGAGGTAAAAGTTGATCTCAATGGAGCTGTGGCACCAGATTATGTTTTTGACGACAACTATGACCTTAGAACGCTGGAAGAAACTGAAAAATACATTCATGCGAATAGTCATCTCCCTGAAATACCATCCGCATCAGAGATGGAGGAAAATGGGCTCAACTTAAAAGAAATGAATTTAATGCTTTTGAAAAAAGTTGAGGAGCTTACACTTTATATGATTGAGATGAATAAGGATATGAAATCTCACAACGATGAAATTCAGCAGCTGAAAAAAGAAAATCAAGACCTTAAGTCAAAAGTCAGCGCATTGAGCAAGGAATAATAATTTATTAACGGTGAAGAAGATTGAAGCATATTTTGGTAAATAGGCGTCATCATCAAAATCTTACCCTGGGTGTAGCATTCGCTACACCTTTTATGTTTGGAACTTTGTTGGCACCTTTACGCCACATCAATCAAGTATCAACAACTGGCGCCAGAAGAAGAAATTATTATTCGGGGTTGTTTAGTCTATTGGAAACAGACATGATATGAAGGTGTAGTTAAACTACACCTAGGCCAGGAAACGAACATCCTGACTTTAACTCTTCTCTATACAAAAATCCCCAAACAGGGACATAGGGTTGTCACTGATACCAGCTTCCTTTGGTAAAAAAGACATGGAAATCAAAGCATTCAAACCATTTGTGGGGCAACACTGTGAAACCACCGCGACAGGAAGTCTGCTGAAACAGGTTGGCATAGACCTTTCCGAACCAATGCTCTTCGGGTTGGGAGAGGGGCTGGGGTTTATCTTTTGGAAGATGAAAACAATGGATTTTCCATTCATTGGTGGCCGGGTAAAAACCGACTTGCTTACAGAAAACCTATGCCGCAACCTGGGGCTGGAATTGCAGGTACAGGAAACTTCCTCCATTACAAAAGCCTGGAACAATGTTAAAGATCAGTTGGATCGGGGTAAAGCAGTCGGGCTAAAACTGGACAGCTACCATTTGGATTATTTCACCAACAAATTCCATTTCGCCGGCCATTATGTGGCAATGTATGGTTACGACGATGAGTTTGCGTACCTGGTGGATACCAATCAGCAGGGTGGAAAAGTGAAAACCACCTTAAAGAGCCTCGAACTGGCACGTAACGAAAAAGGACCCATGTCTTCCAAAAACAGAAGCTACATCATCCAGCAAACACAACCACCTGGTGACCTGGGGACCATCGCAAGAAAGGCCATCAAAAACAACGCAAAAGACTTCCTGAATCCCCCAATCCGAAACATCGGATACAAGGGCATAGTGAAAACGAGTACTGAAATCAAAAAGTGGTTTGATGCCACCAAAAATGTAAAATGTGATTTCCAGACCACCGCCATGCTGATGGAGCGGGCAGGAACCGGGGGGTCACTGTTCCGAAACCTTTATCGCGACTTCCTGAAAGAGTGCAGTGAATTACTCGATTCAAAAGAGATAGAAGAAGCATACCAGAAGTATTCAGCCATTGCGGAGTATTGGAAAGTGGTTGCTGACCTGTTTTATAAAGCCGGGGAAACCAATGAGGTTCATCACATAGACCAAGCCTCGAAACTACTCATTCAGATTGCCGACATGGAAAAAAGTGCCATGCAGCAATTGGAGAAGGCCTGCGGCTGAAAAGTATTGTAGTATTCGCAACACCTTTTTATGTTTGGTGCTTTCTAAGCTTCGATACTAACAAGGCACTAACTGGCGCCATAAGGAGATTTTATCGTCTGTATTATGCTCACGATAAATTGAAATCGTAATCATAAAAACAAGCCATCTTCTACTTTTACCTTAAATACACCATTGATGAATTCTTTGATTTCTGGTGCTGGTTCGCCCTCTCCATCATCTCTGTATAATATAAACCTCAAATTGAATGTTCCCTTTATATTGCTTTTCCTGGGATCATAACTTGTAACATGAATTATATTGTTTGTCGATGTGGTATCCAGCAAGTAAAGGTCTCCCAATACATCCCCATCATCTTTTACAGTGGAGTATGAAGCATATTGCTCATCAGACATGTTAAAGATTGTTGAAACAATATGCTGTTCTTCATATACTGCATTCAAGTTTGAAATCGAAAGTGATTCACGAAGAAACCCCATCTCATTATAAATATCGAAAGCAATAACAAAACCGCCTTCCGTTACTTGTGTGTATGATAAAGCACTCCACTCATTATTGTTACATATAGCAGAAGCAGTTCCCGTATAAATATCTGGGATTGGGTCATCTGATTTGCAGTTCATCAGGAACAGAACAAGACATATATGCCAATATTTTCCTGCCATAGTTTATTCTTTAATAAATTTAAATGATCTGGTTTGGTAATGCTCACCGTGGGTGTAGTATTCGCTACACCTTTTTATGTCTGGTGCTTTGTTAGCACCTTTACACCACATCAATCAAGTATCAACAACTGGTGCCAGAAGGGATCAAAAAGACCGCCTCATTTTACATTTGAGACGGCCTCTATTTTTTGATAATTACCCAAACTTTTAATGCATTTCCAGTCCTCCACCACCAGACTGGCCATTGCTTAAATAAATGTTTCGCTCTTTGGTTACACTTTGGCCATCCTTTGTGGCACGGACATAAACAGTCACATTTCCGCTATAGAAAGGACTTAGCAACACGGAACTGTAAGTTGAATTATTCACCTGTGACCTTTTTCTGGCACCATTTGGATAGTCGATACCCCATACCCACTGATCAACCGGCACATTGCTGTTGACCCAAAACTTGTGATATAGATATCCTCCAATATAAACATAGTCAATATTTACACCAATGTTTGTCAGTTGTAAGGCTACCGGTGGGTTGCAATTCGTGTTGCCTGTGTCAATTACTGCAGGGTTTGTGTTGGCAGAACCACCATTATAGCTGATCTGAGATACCTGGTACATTTCTACGTCTCCGCTATTGACAAGGCTCACCAGATTGATGTTTTGATGAGTATTAACTACTCCCGCCATGGACGGCCAGCTGTCTTTAATCACCCACCTGGAGTCATCTGTCCAACCAATGATGGTAAACGCATGATAGCTCAAACCAGATGGCACAGAATAACTTCGAAACTGCGTCACCTTACTACCGTCCACTTTCACCACAATCGGACCGTCATTGATTATTTTATTTTTGATGTCGTCATCATCATTGATTTGCGAGGCACTTATTTGAGATGAATTGCCTACAGTGGCATAATTACCAAGTGGACCACCATCTGCTACAGACCATACAGGAGGAGAGTTGTCCACGTCCAAATAAATCATGAATGACCGCTGGCCGTTGGGGTGGTTGATGTAATTCAACACCTGCGACCGGGGAATTGAGCAGCCATTGGGATCAGGATTATTGACCTTGCAGGAAGAAGGTGCAAAGGAGTTAATATCAGGATTGGTCGACCGCAAAGGAATTTTAAACCCGGAATTCAAAGTACTCAGATAGTTTGGTGCATGCCATACTTTGTAATCGAGGTAGGCGTCTGAAAGTGAAAAAAGATTGGAGCCCGTTTTGGTATTTTCAATTCCGTACATGGTTTCTATTGCCGCATTAAAGGCAAAAGCAAGACAAGGACCCTGATAGGGCTGTGACCTGACAGCAGTCACAAAATTTTTGTTCCCGGATGTAGTAGGAGCGTTGGCCCATGAAAATTCACATGGGAGGTTTTGAGTGTAAGTTTCAGCGGTTACGAATAGCAGTAACAGCCCAAAAATTTTCTTGAACATAGTTTTATCATTTAAAGGTTGTGTGCTGAAATTAAGCTAAAAACAAAGAATATATCCAGTGAATCAGAATAAAACAGTTGTGCGTAATGATATAGCGTGTTGCAAAGGTTGTGTGCTCTCTCCATATTTGCTAATATTAGTGGCGTAGCTGCATACGTCAAATAAAAAGCCTATCTGGTTCTATGAATGAAAAATTTAATCGTCTAAAAAAGATTGTAACGGATTTTGAAAACAACCTGCTTAAAGTCGAGGACGCCCTGGACCAGATCAATAATATTTCTACTAAAGTTGTAGACAAGGATTGGCTGTTAAATTATTGGACTTCCACTAATCTGGATGATTTTATAGCTATTATTTCAACTCCAGAAATCGAGAATTGGCGAGAATTGGATGATGAATCTTCACTGGCGTTGATCAAAGAGGCAATGTCCAATATCACTAGTGATGCAATTTTTCTCAGGAACTCCGAAGCACTGGAAAGAAGATATTCAAAACCATCAGGTACGTTATCGATCTAATTATTGGAGAAGATTTAGAAGACCTAATCTAGGTGTAGTATTCACTACACCTTTTTATTTATGGTGCTTTCTTAGCACCTTTACATCACATCAATCAAAGAATCAACCATGGGATATGCTTATCAAATTCGTGATCAGTTTGCACCATACTTTCTAACCTTTCAGGTCGTGGGCTGGGTAGATGTATTTAGCAGAAAGAGTTATCGAGATATTGTGATAGAAAGTTTTAAGTATTGCAGAGAAAACAAAGCCTTAAAAATTATGGCATATGTAATCATGACCAATCATGTTCATGTCATTCTTCAAAGTAAAACCGGGACCTTATCAAACGTAGTAAGAGACTTAAAAAGGTATACCTCCAATCAGATCTTGAAGCAATGTGAAGAAAACTTTGAAAGTCGGAAAGATTGGATGAACCTGGTATTTCAATATCATGCAAGAAACAATAAACGAGTAAAAACCAAGCAGTTTTGGACCCACGAAAATCATGCGGTTGAGTTGTATGATAATAAGATTTTTGAAAGTAAGATGGAATATATTCATGATAATCCAGTTAGGGCAGGATGGGTTGAGAATCAGGAGGATTACATTTATTCGAGTGCTCGAAATTATTCGGGATTATTTAGTCTATTGGAAATAGACATGATATGAAGGTGTAGTTTAAACTACACCTAGGCCAGGGGCACCAGTTGCGCCTGGGCTAAACTGGAGCCAGATAAGGGTGAACAGGGTATGCAAAACTTTTTTAATGAGATTTCACAGGTTCAAATCAATTACCCTTCACCATATCGGCACAAAATCGATATATGCCTTAATGAAGGTGGCAACTCTAAATTTATTAAGTTAGTATTTTGGAGATCCGTTGATCAAAGACCCGTGTATCTATAACCAGGCGTAGTTTATAAATGATAAAAATCTTCTTGTAGCATTTGCAATGCGGTTGAAATAAGAAAATGAGATTAGGAAGCACATGGTTTGGTCTGCGTGCTTTTTTGTATCCCAACTGGCGCCAGATAAGCCAGGCAAGGGAAAGTCTTCAAATAACCGAACATAATCAACAATTCATTTGGCGCAACAACGATCTCTCTCTTAGCTTTACCATCCACCTATCAGCATTCAATGAAATACGAAACCTACGAGCCACACCAGGACCTGAGTGCCATTGTCAAATGCCATTGGACCCTGGAAGTACCCGCCGATTTGGACGCCCCAAAGCAGCGCGTGATTCCTGATGGCTGCATTGAAATGTGTTTCATTTTGGGAGATGATGTCAAAAGGTTTACGTCTGATACAGCGTTTATCATTCAACCCAGGGCGATGGTATTTGGTCAGATCACCAAACCTTATTTTGTACAGCCAACTGGCTATGTCAATACCTTTGCAGTTCGGTTTTATCCCTATGGATTTGCCAATCTGATCTCACAACCGATCCATCAGCTTGCCGACAAAGAAACAGCACTCTCGGATTTGTTTGATACTCATAAAGTGGCTGACCTGGAAAAGTCAATAGTGAACGCTACGACTACCAGGGAAAGAATAGAAGCCATCGAACAATTCCTGCTCGATAAACTTCAGGATCAACTGGTGATTGATCAGGTAGTCAAATCTACCATCGATATCCTCATCATGACCAGGGGAAATAATTCTATCGCCACCATCATGAAAAACGACTCGGCCAGCAGAAGGACCCTGGAACGGAAGTTTTCCAGGCAGGTGGGGATCAGTCCAAAGCAACTGGGGAAAATCATTCGGTTGCAGGCAGCTCTCAAATCAATGCTCAACAGAACAGATGAAAAGCTGACCAGGATCGCCTATGAAAACCAATACTACGATCAGGCGCACTTTATTAAGGATTTCAGGGAATTTACCGGGACTAATCCGGGCGATTATCTGACGGATGATCAAATGCTCCTCTCATCATTGATTTACTCCAAAGACTAGGCTGTCGCACTTTTACAATTTTAGGCTGCTGAGGTAGTGTAACTATGCACTAAAACGAAATTCAGCAATGATGAACAACAAAAACGTTTTGTTTGTGGGACTATTTCTCACAAGTCTCAGTTGTATCCAGCCAATGGATGTACAGGCACAATCAGAAAGTTCAACAGGAAACCTAAACAGCAGCAACATGAATACTTTTGTCTCCATTTTTGAAATCCCTGCCACAGATATCACCAGGGCCATTACATTTTATCAGACCATACTGGGCATTGACATTGAAAGAATGGACTTCCCGGGCATGGAAATGGGCATATTTCCTTATGAAAACCAGGTGATTACCGGTGTGATAATGAAAGGGGAGGGCTATTTGCCATCGGATCAGGGAATCACCATCTACCTGAATGGCGGCAATGACCTGCAAACCATTCTGGATCAGGTGGAGGTGAATGGTGGCAAAATATTGGTGCCCAAAACACCCCATGCGGACGAAAGTGGATTTTTTGCCATTTTTATCGATTCGGAAGGGAATAAGATGGGTTTGCATTCGGTGAATTGAAGTTCAGAATGAGGTTACCTGGTTTTACATTCACCAACCAGATCAGTTGGCTATGCTGGGATTAATCTTGGAATAGTACAATTATGTTTACCAAGATAGCTAAGAAACTAAGGAAGTTTTGTGTCAGAAATCCGGCAATTTGAAAGCAAATGACGGAAAATTTGTGCTCAAAAAAAATGTAGCTACAAGTGGTAAGGTAAGTAGCTACTTCCTGGACACTAAGTAGCTACTTGTTGTTGACTAAGTAGCTACTTATCTGGTGCTAAGTAGCTACTTTTTATCCACCATTTTTCATGATAATATTGAATGCTGCCTATGTCCTAATTAATCATAGCGCTTTATTCAGAGCGTGTTAGCACCGGAGATGGGAATTGTTGGGGTTTTATTGGAATTGTACAATTCGATTGGTGAGTCGATTTTGTGGTACTAAGTGGTCCATGTGGGCCAGTACCCATGTTTATGGCAATGCTTTCAAATGACTTTTTTGTTGCGATGGCTGAAGCTTTGGAAGCAGACGAACCATTTTCACCATTAATCAGCACAGCCATTCTCATTGAAACCACAGCGAGCATCAATTGGAGTGAGATTGCGATATAAATAATGGCCTTTGTCATTGTTTGAAATGTTTTACTATTGTTTCAAAACAAATACCGTGCTAATTATTCTTGCACTGATGACATGATGGTGCGCAGAATTGCAAAAAACTCCTTACGTTTGTCACCAATAGTGACCTGGTCAACCTTTACCTGACAGCCGTATGATATTAGAAATACTTTCCACTTGCTCGAAGACATTGCTTTCGGGTTTTGCCATTTTTGCCATTGCTACCTCAGGCTTCCCTAAAATCAAAAATAGATTTGAACCCGCGATTGATCATGTAGCAGCATTCCTGGTCATTTTTGGTGGATTATGTTTCGGCCTGTCCTGGTTGGGACAGCTGGTCTTTACGGACCCCAATAGTCAACTGACCTCCCTTAGTGACCGAATGGCTGGTCCTTACGGGCTCAGGTATTGGTCATATTTGTTGTCTTTTTTAATTTTCACACAAATGTTTTGGGTTCCCAGGATAAGAAAAAGCAGGTGGGTGAAATTGCCGGCGGGTTTGGTTTTTCTTTACTTCCTTTTTTATGAAGACCTGGTGATCATGATTACAACTTACCATAGGGAATTCATGCCCTCTTCTGGTCATGGTATCGGATTAGGAATAATATATCAACTGGTGATTGATGTCCTGTTATTCTTATTGGTATTGTACGTTGGAACGGCGATATTTAATCGTAAAACAAAATTCAGCTGACAACAAAAACCAATAAATTCAATTAAACAACACTTCCTATGAAACCCAGAATAAGCATGGTGGCCCTCGGTGTTGATGACCTGGAGAGGTCTATTAAATTCTATCGTGATGGTCTTGGTTTGCCTATGATACAATCGCCTCCCGGAGTGGCCTTTTTTAATCTGAATGGTACCTGGCTTGGCCTTTCAGGCCGGGATAGCCTGGCAAAGGATGCTGGTGTTGACCCTAAAGGAAATGGCTATCGAGGCATTAACCTTGCCCACAATGTTCGGAGCGAAGAAGAAGTAAAAGAAGTGCTAAAGCAAGCCGTTTCAGCAGGGGGAGAAATAGTAAAACCAGCACAAAAAGCGGCATGGGGAGGGTTTCATGCATATTTCAAAGATCCGGATGGTCACCTGTGGGAGGTAGCGTATAATCCGTTTGCCTGGATCGGTCCGGAGGATTAAGACCAACAAAACTAATGGACATGAAAAGACATAGAATGCCTAAATCTGTTTACCTTATTTCACTAATCACAGGATTGCTGATTGGCTGTACCCAACCTCACGAAACTTCCAATATACTTGGCCAATGGATCGGACATTTAGAAATTGAATATGAACAAACTGTTTCTTCGGATTCCGTACGAACACTTGAAAGTATTTTAAATGAACAGTTGATTAGAGAGAAGGAGGTGCTTCAGGATAAATTGGTCTTTACCTTTCAGGAAGATTCTGCTTTTGTTCGAAATGGAAACCTGGAGGTTGGATTTTGGTTAATTCCCGATCCTGAAAGCCCAAAAGGCTTTATGCTAACCGGAGATATGACATTAGGTTTGAAAATCGTAAAAAATTCAGGGGATTCACTCATTCTGGAAGAGCAGTTAACCCCTGTTACCTTTGCACTGGGCGAAGATGGTCAAATAGTTTCGGGTAACAAAAAAGCGGTGAAAAGAAGGTACAAACTTACCAGGATTGTGGACTGATGGTCAACACTACTTCTTGCAATGTTGCGAACAACAAGATTAATACTGAGACCAGTACAAAACCACTACGAAGATGACCTGCGAAAGCTGATATGCCATAATGAGCTGGTCATGAAAACCACATTAAAAGGTCGCGTATTTACGGAAAGTGAATTTCAGCAGCTGCTGCAAAATGATTTTGTACATTCAGCAGAAGAAGACATTGGCTTTTGGTGTGTTTTGACTAAACCGGAGGAAAGACTTATTGGCATTGCCGGGTTATTGCAATGTAACTATCAGAACAAACCCCAAATTGAATTCGGATTCATCCTACATGAGCATTATTGGGGACAAGGGCTGGCGAAGGAGTTGGGGCAATTCTGGTTGCAGTATGCCCGCGAACACATGAAATTAAACGAACTGGTAGCCACCGCAAGCCCCACAAACGAGGCGTCCATTCGGGTACTCCAAAAACTGGATATGGTTAAGGTAGGGGAGTTCGTCTCCCAGGAAAGAGGACCAAGGATCCTGTTTTCGAAGGTACTTCATGGCTAGAAGTAGCAGAGCTTCCAAAAATGCACTGCCTGTGATGATTAAATGATAATTAACGAGCATTAAAAACCGCCCCACAAACGATCTTGTGGAGCGGCGGATTGGATTGTTAAACAGAATTACTCTTTTATAAATTTCCTCACGGTTTCACCATCAGCACTAAATACTTTGATCAGGTAGGTGCCCTTGTTGAAGAAGCTCGTATTGATGGCAATATTGCTCGAATTCACCTCCAGGTAATCAATTTCCTGTCCTGTAATGGAAAAGATCTGAATGGCCTGGATGTTTTGGGTGCTTTGTACGTTGAGCACATTGTTTGTTGGAATTGGAAATACACTCAAAGATGACACTGGGTTCTGAAGGCTCTCCACCTCCGGTGAGGCCTGCTCATTACCAGAGATACAGAAGTCGGTGGATTCCGAACTGCCAAAATCACCTCCGGTAACAATGACACCTCCGGAACTGGATAAGGTATATGAGCCATTTCCATAACCACAGCAAATACCATCACCATAGCTGTCATTAATGGTAAAGGTATAATTCCCATTGGCCAGGTTAGTAAAGGTCTCTGTTACGGTGGAGCCATCCGGGTTAGCGGTGCTGTAACTGTCTTGTGCTACAATACCTGAAGCGTTGGATAATGTCCATGAGGTTTCTTCAGGATAGTTATCAAGCGTTATGCTAAGGGAAATATTGCCTGTTTCACAATTCCCGGGATCTCCGTCAGGGGTATAGGTCGCGTAAATGGAATACACATAATTGGCCTGACTGCTAGACCCAAAACTGGTTGGCATACCTCCCGACCAGGTGCTCGTCGACTGTGCCCTTCCAGGAGTCCCCGACTGGTACCTGATACCCGGATTGTTTTCATAAACCCATGCCAGCCAAATGGTGCTGTTGGCTGCTACTGTTACGGGGTTGGTCAAATTGATGGTCTGCCATCCTGTGGTGCCGGATACTGGGGTAGAAGCAGTGGTTGCCAGTCGGTTGGCAGGAGAGGAGGAACCATCGTATACGGCCAGGATCATGTTACCACTTCCACCAGTGTGATACATTGTTACGCTGGTGATAGTGCCTGATTCCGGCATAGTTACAGGCTGTGCCCTTCTTCTGGAGCTGGTAGACGTGGATCCGTACACAGTGGTATATCCCACATCAGCCGTGGCACTACCATCAGTTACGGTGATATAATTTGATTTGGTAATGTCATCACTGCTGGAGCCATCAGAAGCCGTTAAACTCACCGAATAGGTACCCACAGTATTGTAAGTTACACTTGGGTTTTGTTGCGTGCTGTTTGAAGGTGAACCTCCTGGGAAACTCCATGAGTAGGATGTCGCATTGGTGGATGTGGAGGTGAATTGTACGGTTCCCCCAACAAGCACGGACGTCACATTGGATGTAAAATCTGCAGTCACGGTACTTCCGCCACCAACACCATTGGCAGGCATTGAGCTGCCTAAATGGTTGATGATGTCCACATTGTCATTACCTCCATTGGTGCATCCTCCCGTATTGTGAAGCGCAACCACGAGGTTGTCTGAGTAGCCCAAAACAGGAGACCCTGAGCTTCCACCTTCTGTATCCGCATAATATCGGATGGTGGAGCCAATCGTAGCAATATTGGAGTAATCATTGGATTGGTCATCCCACACCGAAATTTGCTTTCCTTTCGCTCCCGGATGTTGTGGAATATAAATTCGTTCCCCAACAGCAGGTAATGTAGGCCTGAAGCTTAAGTAGCCATAAGATGTTGACAGGTTTCCGGGGAGCTTGATCAATGTGTAATCATGAGTGGAGTTCGTCTTGATCAAAGTACCTGAAGTCGCTGCGATATCACCTCTACAGGAAAGCCATCCGGTACAGCTGGTATTACAGGTGGCACCTTCACCCATAAACTCATACTCGGTATTGTCGGCGGTTGATTGTGAGCTGATGCAATGATTGTTGGTCATCAGGTGTCCCTCACTTCCCAGTAGCCATCCGGTACAGGCTCCCGAGCCATTGATATACAATCTGCTGACCGCCCTGGCTTTGTCGTACATGGCTGTCCCTTCATGGCACTTGGCCCAATCTTTATTGTCAGCACCACAAATTGACCGGTCCTGCTGTTCAAAAATAGCGTTGATCTCCTCTGGGGTAAATCCATAGGCGACCTTATCAATTTTGAAAGTAGAAGGCCTTGTTGCTCCCCGGGAGTAAAGCCTTACAATCGCATGATCCGACCAGATGCCTCCGGTCCAGAAATCACTAATTGTAGCACTTCCTTCCCTTACAGTTTTACCTTTTGATCGGTAAACGAGAGACTCATCAGTATTTGGTGAATAGACCTCTACATAATCTCCTGGGGCCAGATCAAAGTCGGAGAAATGTATTTTGACATAGCCGGCATCTTTGGAATAAAATGATTTTTCGTAAAGAATACCGCTTGCGGAAGCTGGTGTGCGTACAGAGATGTTTTGATCATGTTCTGTACCAATTCTGAAAACACCATCCTGGGCAAATAAAGTGGTCGTCAGGAATAGACAACCACATAGCAGGGCTCTCCCTGCCTGGGTTAATAGGTTCATTTGGTTAGCAATTAAAATTAAAAAATAACGTATAACGGTATTAACCTAATCATATTTTGTTAATATGTCCAGCACTTGAGGGATTTTTGTTTGAATGGCAGGACGCTGGGGTGTTTAGTTTGTCCTTTACCAGGATTTATTTACATTCGAAGCTGCAAGTCAAATTATTGACCAACTGAACTAAGCTGCTATTTCATGAAGTATTTGATTGTGATCCTGTCTCTGGTAATT
This sequence comes from Cyclobacteriaceae bacterium, assembly GCA_965243755.1. Classification (GTDB taxonomy): domain Bacteria; phylum Bacteroidota; class Bacteroidia; order Cytophagales; family Cyclobacteriaceae; genus JANSWY01. The sequence continues at coordinate 312,614 of CBDEVW010000003.1, read as the reverse complement.
CTTGTGTCATGTGGTGGGAAGGAAGAAGGACCTGGAGATCCATTAAGTGATCAACAAAGAACCCAAATTGAAAAATATTGCAAGGCCCTGGTAAAAGGTTTTAATAACCGGAATCATGAGCTCCTGAAGAAGTCCTGGAACCATGAGGAATTCAAACGAAGGATCAAGGATATAAATAAGACTCAAAAAAGCGTCTTAAATCATTTTTATTCTAAAAATATACAACCAGGCATTAAATACGAGATTGTTCATTTAGTCAATGAGATTAGCTTGCAGGGCGGTAAGATATATCTTTCAAAGATTACTCATCATGAAAATTACGCGGACCTTACACTACTGTTAACACTGAATAAGGGATTTAGCTTTCTGGTATACAGCATTGGAATCGAGGAAATGCGACCTTACATATACGATTTTTATGATGTGAAGGAAAACATGTGGTATAGTGAAAAAATTCGTGAAATATTGATGCTGAATTCCAAATATGACGCCTATTCTCCGGAGCGGCAACAAGCTAATCTTGCAGTGTTGGAAGCAGATAAAAAACTGGCATCTGGTGATACACTGGCTGCATTAAGTGCGCTGTACGACATCCCTCGTACACATTGGGTAGGCAATAGCCTCAGCCTTAAAAGGATTAATCTGGCAGCCTCATTGAATGATTCCATCTTTACGGAATCTCTTTTCATGGAGTTAGAATCGAATGAAAGCATCTATATGGAGTATCTTATTGCATTATTCCTCGAAGATTCTGCAGGCATAGATCAAATGGTGTCCAACCTCAAAAAAGAAACGGGTTGCCAGGCTTTGGACTCATTGATTCAAAAGGGTTATGTATGGAATTAATTGGATAAAGATGAAACTACCTGAATGGTACAGGAGATAGAACTAAAAGGAATTAAAATAATAACAGTGTGAAGGTCATTATCAGATATTTTTTCGTTTCCAGTCTTATTGGATTAATGGCATTTGGTCCCGGACCACTTTCAGAACCTATCCCGGATGCTACAGCAGCGATCGTTCAGGATTCAATAATTTCACCCGGTGAAATCGGAACTTACCAATTGAATGATTTGATCATTGAATGCACGGACTCAAACAGGGATGAACTGAAAAGTGATTTACAGTATTACCTGAGCGAATGGTCCAATGTCAGCAGCCCACTCGTCGTTTATTATCGTGGAACTGATATAGGCGATTACTTTCATATGGAGTTTGAAGATGCAGCAGGCAACTTCTATGATTTTGGATTCGGAAACAATAACTACAGTGGTTACAACTTGTTTGATGAGGATTTTATGGAGGAAGATAACCCGGAATACCTCAATAAGCGGTTTAAAGTTGACTGGGCATGGAAGATTTCGTTGTTTCCGTGTTGCTCCGGTGAATATGATTTTGTGAAGGCTTACCAGCCATCCATTTTGCAGATGTCATTGATGGACGAATAAAGCTATTACAAACAAAGGGAATGGTGCAACAAGCACCACTCATTACTCCTCCAGAAACTTCTTCAGATTAAATGTGATGAACCTGTCCCATGTGTTGGAGCAGAAATCATAACAAATAAACGCCGGTACCAACCCCTGATGCGTAAAGTCGATTTCAATTTGATTAGCGTTGATTGGCTTAATGTGCCAGACCAGCTGGGTACCGACCCATTCCTTTTCAACATCTTCCAGATCGCCAATGATCTGATGCGCATCAATGCACGTCCAGACAATCTTTTCATTGGGATGATAATCTGTTACTTCAAATTGATACCAGGGCTCACCCCAGGAAACTTTGAAAACATCACCCTTTTTTAATACAGGGGCATCCTGATCACCCCACCATTCGCTCACCCGTGAGGAGAGCGCCTCAAAGGCTTTTTGAGGAGTGCACCTGGCCGTGATTTTAGTTGAATAACTGGTTGCTGTTGTTTGACTCATGTTCATTAGTTTAACTGGTTGCAAAATAAAACCAGTTGTAAATCTAGTAAACTAATTTTAATTTGCAACTGGTTTTAACATTTATATGAATGAAGGATCATAGATCACATTGTCCGCAGAATCTTTTTTTGGAAGTGCTTGGCGATAAGTGGGCGCTCCTGATCATCAGGGACATGATGATAGGAGGTAAGCATTACTTCCGCGAGTTTTTACAATCAAAGGAAAAAATTGCTTCCAATATTCTTTCGGCTCGGCTTAAGTTGTTGGAAGATGAGGGAATTGTTTACAAAAAGCCGGATCCTGATCATAAACAAAAAATCAGGTATTACCTCACAGAAAAGGGAATTGACTTATTTCCAATACTGATGGAAAATGCCAGGTGGAGTCTCAGGCACAAACCAGTGGATCCTGAAGATGGCAGGATTGTTCGCGAGATACTAGAAGGAGGGGAGGCCAAAATATCGGAGATGATGGAGGACATGAGAAAAACTCATTTGAGGCAGTAACAAGAGGCATCAAATATTCTGTCACAGCGCATTAGGTGGTACTAATGACAATAAAAAAGCCGGTACTTGATGAAAAGTACCGGCTTTTATTAATGCTTTATATTTTTTTAATCACGGGCAAAAGCCAGTAAGATTCTTAGGATATACCAGAACAACAACATCAGGCTGGCAAATAAGCCAAGTGCTGCAGCTACATGCTGACCAGTGTGGTAGTGGTTGATCATATTGGAAGTTTGATAAAGGATGCTACCAGCAGCCAAAGCCACCATAGCCACTGAGAAAAACAGCCCTAATTCAAAGCCAAAGATGATGCCCAGGACAATGAATCCCATGGCCACAAATCCGCCAACAACCAGGATGTTTCTGAGAAACGAAAAATCTTTTTTGGTAGTGAATACCACCAGTGTTAAACCTACAAAAAGCGACAAGGTCATCATAGCAGCATTTAATATTACTCCAGGACCTGCTACATTGGCTGCTATCAATAGGAGGGGTACAAATATGATGGCCTCCCCAATGGTATAAAGCGCCAGGCCAGCGTACTGTGTATTGACAGATGTACTGGATCTTGCCCAACTTTCTGCTTGATAGGAGATAAACATGAAACCTCCCAGCACAATTAACCAGGTGTACTTGCCTGAAAGCATCCAGCCAGCCAAAGTATAAGCCATACCTGTTTGAAAGAAGATGAGTTCGAATAAGATGAATCCCAGCACTGCAAGCGCCAGGTGCAAATAGGTTTGTCTGATGAATTCAGCCTTTTCGGTTTGAGTACCAAGACTGATCGGTTGATAATTTACATTGATATTGTCCATTGATTGATTTTTTTTAGGTCAAATAAATAGAAATCGGACAAACATTCAATAGGAATAGCGAATAAATAATTCGATTTTCATTTTTGCCAGCTATTTCGTAAATTCAGAAGGCTATTCAACATTCTTTCCTGCTAAATGAGATTGCTTGCCCTGGTACTGTCTTTTATACTACTTCCCGTCTTATCAGGCGAGGTGATCGGGCAATCTGACGATGATTCCTGGGAACAAATAGCATCGGAATTGGAGCATATGGACCTTGATCATTGTTTGCACAAGGCCCGGTTATTCTCTGCACAGCACCAAAGAGACAGCATGATCTATTACCTTGAAAAAGCCAGATTGATGGTTTTAATGGAGAGAGACACGGCCTTGCTTGGTGAACTGACCCGTCAACTTCATATGATCTATCAGGATAGCAAAACGGCACGATCAGGTTGGGGGCCAGCGACAAGTGTTCCTGGTTTAGCTTCCGTATCCCTCAAAAATGAATTGATCATACTCACCAGCGTGATTGTTGGTTTCCTGATATTCTCCATTGCAATCCTGATAGCTTATATGAATCAAAAAGAGAAAACACACCGATTGGTGAAAAAGCTAAGGAAAAAGAATAAGGAACTTACCGGAGCGTCATTGAAACTGCTAAAACAAAATATGGACATTGAACATATTGGTTATAAACTCCGGAAATTAAAATCCCAGCAAATCTCTGTAGATGGCATAGAAAGAATTGCTGGTTCGCTCACCAACCTACCTCAGTCACAGGATCAGTTGTGGGAGACATTCAAGTTCAACTTCGAGGAGGCCAATGAAGATTTCTGCAGCAAAATAAATGAGCGCCACCCCAACATTTCTCAGCAGGACCTGAAGGTTTGCACATTGCTGAGAATGAATTTTTCTTCAAAAGAGGTAGCCACATTTCTAGGCATCAGTTATGACGGAGTAAGAAAAGCCCGGTACAGGATTCGGAAGAAGATGGACCTCTCCGCAGAAGAATCTCTTGAAAAATATTTAACCTCCCTCTAACCCTGATGATGCAATAGAATTTCGCTACAAGAACAAATTGTCCGGCGTGGAGCGCTTTAATATCAAGCACTTATGAACATTTTTTGCTCACCCGAATGGATACTGCCACCGTGTCAAAATAACCCTAAAACTCCTAATGTTTTTGCACTTTGTTCTTTCGCAACAAATCCTATCGTATAATCCAGGTGTAAGAATTGTAGTCAGCGAAGAGTTCATTGAATTATAAGGCTATGTCTGCATTTTGTCCGCACCAGATTTGTAAATCGATGCGCTGAAAATTCTTGTTTGATCTACAATTTCTACATATTTGACGCGCTATCTCGCACAACGGGATGAACAAGCTCCCCTTATACAATGTAACTGAAGAAATTATATAGACATTGGGCGTCCTGTCCAATATTTTCCATAGCTGGTTGACTAAGCCCCTCACCCTATGAGGGGTTTCTTCTAAGAGCACCAGCATGTAAATCATAATTATTTGTGTCAGTTCCACTGCAGACTACCTCTTGATTGCCAGTACTTTTCAGGTGATTCTGCGAGGTTTTTTACAGCTGATAATACATCATCAGGCAAATTGATGAAGGCACTTTGGACATTAGATTCCAGGTGGTCCAGGCGGGCAGCACCACTTAAACACGTGTTGACAAACGGTTGATGGGTTATGAACGCCATTGCCAGTTGGTCTGGGGAAAGCTCCAGTTGCTGACAGAGGTCCCTTAGTGTGTTGGCTTTTTCCTGATCCATCCAGGCATGATCCAGGGAAGCTAATCTTCCATTGGCCATCGCTTCCTTGATGACCACATGAACATTGTTACCCAATGTTTCCAGGTACGGTGCAACAGACTGCTCCAGGATGTTATAGGTGACCTGTACCACATCGAATAGAGCAACTCCATCGACTTTCACTGCCATTGCTTTTTGCAGCGTTTCTGGTTGTTTGGGTCCACTCAGACTCAGACCTACCTTGATCCCGTTGCTTTTAAGCTTCGCCATAGCCTGAAGGACCTCTTTATTGTCCAGTACGCCACTTTCCAATGTGGCCGAGTGGATTTGATAGGTAGTCAGGTAATCTCCGAGTAACTCCCTGGTCAGTTTAATCTGGTCCAGGTAATTGTCTATGGTGTGGTATTTTATTTCATGGTTTTCTGCCTCAATTTTCCAGTCTGCGGTATATACATAACCCCACTTGGAAGCTATGATTAGATCATTTTTAGAGGGTTGTTTTTTATCCAGCCAGGAACTCATGAACTTTTCAGCCAGGCCATACGACCGAGCCATGTCGAAGTACCTGATCCCTAAATCCCAGGCCCGGTCGAGCAAAGCGTGTGCTTGTTTTTCCATCGCATCTTTGGACTTGTTGGGGAGGTCATCATGGTGTCCCAGGTTGATGTATCCGGGTCTTCCAATGGCGGCCATGCCTAAACCAATTTTGCTGATCATGTTTTTATTTTTAGTCATCTTATTGATCTACAGTTTATTATGAGATAAAGTGATGAATTGGCTGCTCTAATTTAGCAAACAAGATTTGCACACATCGATCTGGGTATTATATTTACGCAAAACTTTAGGGGTGCTTTGTGCATAACAAGGCTGAGAAATACCCTCTGAACCTGAACCCGGTAATGCGGGCGAAGGGAAAAGTTGGCAATGTCTTCATCACATTTCGCTTCCCTGAGGTTTATTGTATTCAATCTTAACTAATTAAAATTAATTAGCCATGGAACGCTTTGTCCTCAATGGTGAACCTCGTCCTTTGGAATCAAAAATGACTATTAGCAACATGCTGGTGGAAGAAACGATCAATCCTGAAGGTGGTATTGCAGTAGCTGTTAACCAGGAGGTAATTCCAAAAAAATCATGGGCAGACCACCAGATCGAACCAAATGATCAGGTACTTATCATCACAGCGACTCAGGGCGGCTAGAAGACTATACTATGAAATCAGAGAAAACTCCAACCAAAGACATTATTACCAGAGAGCCATTTCCTAATTCAAGGAAAGTGTATGTGAAAGGAAAACTACCAGGTGTAACTGTTGGGATGAGAGAAATCAAACTCAACGATACCAAACTGAAGTTCAATCCAAGTGCGCCTGTGGAGAAAAACGACCCGGTAACAGTCTATGATACCAGTGGTCCGTACACCGATCCTGACATGAACATAGATGTAAGGAAAGGACTGCCAAAAATCAGAGCGTCATGGATTCTGGAGAGGGGCAATGTAGAGCAGTTACCTGAAATCAGCTCGGAGTACGGACAACAAAGGCTTCAGGATAAGGAGCTGGATCATTTGCGATTTGAAGGCATCTCCAAGCCACTCAGGGCAAAAAGTGGTGAAAATGTGACGCAGCTACATTATGCCAGAAAAGGCATCATCACACCTGAGATGGAATACATTGCAATTAGGGAAAATCAAAGGTTGACTGAAGCCAATGATCCGGTTGGGCAGCATCCAGGTGAGAGTTTTGGTGCTAACACTCCTAAAAACGCTATTACACCAGAGTTTGTGAGGCAGGAAGTGGCAGCAGGACGAGCCATTATTCCAAGTAATATTAACCACCCAGAGGCTGAGCCAATGATCATCGGAAGAAACTTCCTGGTAAAGATCAATGCCAACATTGGAAATTCGGCAGTCACCTCAAGCATTGAAGAGGAAGTAGAAAAGGCCGTTTGGGCATGCAGATGGGGAGCTGACACCATCATGGACCTGTCAACGGGAAAAAACATTCATGAAACAAGAGAGTGGATCCTTCGGAATTCTCCGGTACCCATTGGAACAGTACCGATCTATCAGGCACTTGAAAAAGTAAATGGTAAAGCAGAGGACCTTACCTGGGAGATATTCAGGGATACATTGATTGAGCAGGCCGAGCAGGGTGTTGACTACTTTACAATTCATGCCGGCGTACGACTGAAGTACATTCCTCTCACCGCAAAACGTGTGACTGGAATTGTATCCAGGGGTGGATCCATCATGGCGAAATGGTGTCTGGCTCATCATCAGGAGAGTTTCCTTTACACCCACTTCGAAGAAATCTGTGAGATCATGAAGCAATATGACGTGGCATTCTCTCTGGGAGATGGTTTGAGACCCGGTTCCCTGGCAGATGCCAATGATGCTGCTCAGTTTGCAGAACTGGAGACGCTCGGAGAGCTGACCAAAATTGCCTGGAAGCACGATGTACAGGTGATGATCGAAGGACCTGGTCACATTCCTATGCACATGATCAAGGAAAACATGGACAAGCAATTAAAGGAGTGTGACGAAGCACCTTTTTACACACTCGGACCATTAACCACAGACATTGCACCAGGATATGATCACATCACCTCAGGGATAGGGGCAGCAATGATCGGCTGGTATGGTTGCGCCATGTTGTGCTATGTAACACCAAAAGAACACCTTGGACTTCCAAACAAGAAAGATGTAAAGGATGGTGTAATTACCTATAAGATAGCTGCACATGCCGCTGATTTAGCCAAAGGGCACCCCGGAGCACAGATCAGGGATAACGCATTGAGTAAAGCACGATTTGAGTTCCGATGGGAAGATCAATTCAACCTCTCCCTGGATCCGGATACTGCAAGAGAATTCCATGATGAGACCCTACCAGCAGAAGGAGCCAAAGTAGCTCATTTCTGTAGCATGTGCGGCCCAAATTTCTGTTCGATGAAAATCACCCAGGATGTTCGGGAATTCGCGGATCAACAAAGCATCAGTGAGGAGCAGGCGCTGCAGGAAGGAATGAAACAGAAGTCGAAAGAGTTTGGTGAAATGGGTAGCGAGATCTATGTTGAGCAATGATTTCAGATTGATTGTCGTCTCTCCGGAGGTACCTATACAGGATGAATTAAAGACTGCAACCGAATTGTTGCGCACGGGCCAGGTCATTTATCACCTAAGGAAATCAAACTGGACCAGGGAGCAATTTGATCAATGGTTGTCGCATGTCCCAAAGGCTCACTTGAAACATGTAACCATACATCAGCATGTAGAACTTGCCAATGAATGGAAACTTGGTGGAGTGCATTTTAAGAGCAACCAGATTGTTGAGGCTTTTAATGGCAGGATCAGCAAGTCGGTTCATGATCTCTCGGAATTAGAAACGGTCTCAGACTTCCCATTGGATTATATCTTTTATAGCCCTGTGTTTGAAAGTATTTCCAAGCCCGGATATAAATCTGATTTGCCAATTGAAAAGATAGCGCAACTGATTGGTAGCGTTAAGATACCAGTTGTTGGTTTGGGGGGTATTCAAAAGAGTAACCTGCTGCAGTTGAAAGACCATGGTTTCTCTGGAGCTGCTTTTATGGGCGGGTTTTGGATGATTGATGGTGTACAGCACCGGTTGAAGTACTTCAGAGACAGTTTAAAATTAGTCGCATGAATAAAGTATTAGCCATATCCGGACACGATCCTTCCGCAGGAGCTGGCATGTTAGCCGACATCAAGGTGTTTCATCAATTTGGGGTGCAGGGATATGGGGCAACAACTGCAATCACCTTTCAAAATGAGCATCAGTTCATGGGAATCAACTGGTTGACACTGGAGGATATCATTTCTCAAATCAGAAGTGTTGGCGGAGCTTCCATTGGTGCTGTGAAAATCGGGATACTGCCATCAATGGGTTATCTGCTTCGGCTTACTGAAACAGTTAAGGAAACCTTCGGTGACATCCCAATCATCTGGGATCCGGTGATTACCTCATCTACCGGGTACAGGTTTATGGAAGTTTTTGATGAACCGCAGTTGGATGCGGTACTTACAAATCTTTTTGTAATGACACCCAATTTTTCGGAGCTGCAACAACTGCTAGAAGTATCACCGGACATAATGACCAAATGCGATGTGATAGTAAAAGGAGAGATTAGTCCAAAAAATCATTCGGTGGATACCTTGTATCGGGTTGGCATGTCACCAATAAGTTTGTCTAACCCAAGGCTGGACAATACAGATAAGCATGGGACCGGTTGTGCCTATTCATCGGCAATCGCAAGTTGTATAGCGCAGGGACACAACCTGGTTGAGGCTTTTCAACAGGCCAATGATTATGTCTTTGAATTGTTGAACACCGGAGAAAAGAAGGAAAGTTTTCATCATGAAATTGCATGGAAGGATGATTGAGAAATTGCATTATATCACGGAAGGGGCCTCCAGGGAAGAACAAATTCAGAATGCTCAACAGGCATGTGAAGGAGGTGTGAAATGGTTACAGTTCCGTATGAAATCAGGATCCGAATTGGAAGTGAAGGAAGCCGCCTTAGCAATTCAGGAGCTTTGCCATCACTTTGAAGTGACATTTATTGTGAATGATCATGTGAACCTTGTAAAAGAAATTAATGCTGATGGGGTTCATATTGGTAAAAACGACATGTCTCCTGAGCAGGCAAGGAATATCATTGGAGATCAGAAAATCCTGGGGTGTACTGCCAACACGATTAATGACATCATCAACGTAGCAAATTACGCCGATTATATCGGATTAGGACCATTTCGTTTCACCAGTACCAAAGAGAACCTTAGTCCGATTTTGGGGCTGGAGGGTTATGAATCGATTGTGGCAAAATGCCAGGAACGGCAAATAGAGATTCCCATAATTGCGATTGGTGGGATATTGATTGAAGATGTGGTGGAATTAAGAAGGACCGGTATTCATGGAGTGGCAGTAGCCTCATTGATCAACCATTCAGATAGTAAAAAGGAAATTATTGGAGAATTACAAAACCAATTAGCACATGAGTTTGCTTAAAATAGCCGATAAAACATTTCAATCCAGACTATTTGCTGGGACCGGTAAGTTTGGAAATCATCATTTGATGGAGCAGGCAATCAATGCTTCAGGGTCTGAGTTGGTGACGGTGGCGCTAAAGCGGTTGGAGAGTGCCGACAAGCACGATCAGATCATCAGTTACCTCAGGGCAGAGCACATTAACCTGCTTCCAAACACCTCTGGTGTAAGAGATGCACGGGAAGCTGTGTTTGCAGCGCAATTGGCCAGGGAAGCATTAGCTACCAACTGGGTCAAACTGGAAATCCACCCGGACCCCAAGTACCTGATGCCAGACCCAATTGAGACGCTGGAGGCCACTGAAAAGCTGGTGAAGGAAGGCTTTGTTGTGCTTCCTTATATTCATGCAGATCCTGTTTTATGCAAAAGGCTGGAGGATGCTGGTGCTGCAGCAGTCATGCCTCTGGGTTCACCTATCGGGTCAAATATGGGATTAAAGACCCTGGAGTTTCTTCAGATCATTATTGAGCAAAGCAGGGTGCCGGTGGTAGTGGATGCCGGTATTGGTGCACCTTCCGATGCGGCCAGGGCCATGGAGATCGGTGCGGATGCGGTATTGGTGAATACAGCGATTGCAATGGCAAAAGACCCGGTAACCATGGCAACAGCATTCAAAGGCGGAGTAGAAAGTGGAAGAATGGCCTTTGAAGCTGGTTTAGGTCAACAAAAACTTACCGCTGCAGCTAGTAGTCCATTAACAGCTTTTTTAAATGAGTAGTTTCAGAGACATCTTTGATCTATATTCCTGGGATCAGGTTAAAGAGGATATCTACAGCAAAACAAGTCGGGATGTGCTTCGGGCATTGCAATCAAAAAAGCGGGACCTGGAAGACTTTAAGGCCCTTGTTTCGCCGGCGGCTGATCCTTTCCTTGAAGAACTTGCCCAGCAGAGTCACCAGTTGACCCGACAAAGATTTGGTAATACCATTCAGCTGTTTGCACCCATGTACCTGTCCAATGAATGTCAGAATATTTGCACTTATTGTGGATTCTCGCTGGATAACAAAATCAGGAGGAGAACCCTGTCTGCAGAAGAAATTCTGAGGGAGGCAGAAGCCATTCTCAACATGGGATTCAGGCATGTATTACTGGTCACAGGAGAAGCCAATCAAACAGTGGCACTGGATTACTTCAAACGAACGCTGGAGTTGCTAAAGGATAAGTTCGATCAGATCAGTATGGAGGTCCAGCCGCTGGATGAGGAGGAATATATTGAGCTGGTACAGTTGGGATTGCATGCAGTGTTGGTGTATCAGGAGACTTATCATCAGGCGGATTACAAAAAACACCATCCCAAAGGAAAGAAATCAAATTTCTATTATCGCCTGGACACACCTGATAGATTAGGACGAGCAGGAATTCACAAAATTGGACTTGGTGCATTGATTGGTCTGGAAGACTGGCGGGTTGATAGCTTTTTTGTTGCACTGCATTTGCAATACCTGGAGCAAACCTACTGGAAGACTAAATACACCATCTCATTTCCGAGACTTAGACCCTTTTCTGGTGGTTTGGAACCAAAGGTGGCGATGAATGACAGGGAGCTTGTACAACTGATTTGTGCTTATCGTTTATTTAACCCGGAGGTAGAGCTGTCTTTATCCACCCGAGAGTCAGAATCATTCAGAGATCATGTGATGAAAATGGGTGTGACCTCAATGAGTGCTGGTTCCAAAACCAATCCGGGTGGATATGTAGTGGAGCCACAATCACTGGAACAATTTGAAATCTCAGATGAACGAAAACCAATGGAAGTGGCGGAAATGATTAAAAGCAACGGCTATCAACCGGTTTGGAAAGATTGGACTTATCTTTGAGTTATGTTTAGTGAGGAGGAGAAAGAACGATATAGTCGCCATTTCCTGTTGCAGGATTTTGGTGAGGACGGTCAGCAGAAACTAAAGAATGCCAGGGTTCTCGTGATTGGTGCGGGTGGTCTTGGTTGTCCTGCGCTACAGTACCTTGCAGCAGCGGGGGTGGGAACGATCGGTATCGTTGATGGGGATGAAGTAGGTCTAAGCAACCTTCACCGTCAGATTCTTTACACCAATCAGGACATTGGTCAGAACAAGGCTGTTGTGGCCAGCTACAAACTGCAACAAATCAATCCGCACATTACCACAGAAGTTTTTGAAGAGTTTCTGAACATCGAAAATGCCCTTGATATTATCGATCAGTACGATGTGGTATTGGATGGCTCTGATAATTTTGAAGCCCGGTACCTGGTAAATGACGCCTGCGTTATTCTGGGAAAACCATTTGTGTATGGTGCAATCCTAAAGTTTGAAGGGCAGGTTTCTGTATTCAATTATCAGGATGGACCAACTTATCGATGTTTATTTCCTGAACCTCCAAAAGGAATTCTGATCCCCAATTGTGCGGAAGTGGGCGTGATTGGTGTGTTGCCTGGATTGATCGGGAGTTACCAGGCGAATGAAGCCATCAAAATCATTACCGGAATCGGAAACACACTTAGTGGGAGGTTATTGATGATTGATGCACTGCAGATGTCTCACCATTCCATTCAGATCAAACTCGTTCCTGAAAACAAGCAGATCAGCGACCTTAAGATGTATGAGGTCCAATGTGGATCTAGTGGCAATCTGGTCACCCCGGCAGAGGTAGGACGATTGTTGGAACAGGCAGACGTTGCAGTTTTGGATGTCAGGACGGATCTGGAATTTCAAAAGGATAACATCGGTGGGCTAAATATTCCTTTAGCATCTCTGGAAGAACAGATTCATCAACTGGATAAGGATAAATCCTATTTAGTGATTTGTCAATCAGGTGTCAGGAGCAGACAGGCTATCAATACGCTTAATGCCAAAGGATTTCATCAATTGTACGATTTGAAAGGTGGACTTAACGCCTATCGCATGGTGATTTCGGCGAGTTTGAAATAAAAATTCACCAATTCTGAAATATTTTGGCTAAACTGGCAACTAATTAACCGAATTGCTTGTGTCGAGTACCTTCTTTAAAACATTTGTGAGTGAAAACATGGATATGATCCGTCATATCTGCAGGGTTTATGCTCGCAATGAAGAAGAACTCAAAGATTTTATCCAGGAGGTGACTATACAACTTTGGCGTTCTCATAAGAAATTTGAAAATCGCTCCAAAGTCTCCACGTGGGTCTATCGCGTGACGCTGAATGTTTGCCTGGCCATGTCCAGAAAGAACAGCAGGTCAGTAGATGCCGTTTCGTTGGATAATGTTCAGGTGAGTGAAGAAATCGATGAGGTAGAAAAAGAGCAGATTGAACTGTTATATAGAGCAGTAAGAAAGTTGAAAGAGGCAGACAGGGCAATCGTATTGTTGTACCTTGAAAATAAAAGTTATAAAGAAATAGCGGAGATTCTGGGGATAACAGTCAGTAATGTAGGTGTGAAAGTAAACCGATTGAAAACCCAATTAAAAAGCATCATTGATGGCAGAGGTTGATATCATAGCATTATGGAATAAAGGTAAGGGCAACACTTCCTTATCACATGAATTAAACCTGGAGGAAATTTCCAGAAAACAGTCCAAAACACCTTTGTATTGGATCAAAATTATCCTTTGGATCGAGTTTTGGATAAACCTTATTTCGCTTCCGTCTGTATATTTTCTGATTGAAATCGATCCGCTTTTATATGGTGTCATCATGCCAATTATCATCGTGATCTACCTGGTTTATTATCAGTTTTTAATCCGGGAAATCAACCAGTTTGATTATGCAGAGGATGTAAGGACGGGCCTCAGAAAACTTTACGGTTACCTCAATTTTTTCTTCCTGCATTACAAAGTGGTGATTTGGGTTTCATTGATTTTGGGTTTTGTCTATGGCCTTACACTTGGCATGGACAAAAGCACTCTGCCCCCCGAAGCTCAGGAGGCACCTGCAGTGTTCTGGATTTCAACAATAGGGGTAGGCTTATTATTTGCGACAATCATCGGTTTACTGCTGACCTGGTTGATCAACCTGATCTACGGTCGTAAAATCAAACGACTAAAAGGAATTGTAAAAGAACTGGAGAAGGAAGAGGCAGCATAAATCAGCACTACTTATTTCGCCATGATCTCAGTTTTTACTTCTCGTTCTTTTTCTCCGGTTATGGCCTCAGAAATGTTTATAATGTGATCTCCTATTTTTTCGCAGGCATGGAATATGTCCTTGTACAAAGTGCCAATTCTCACATCATAGGTACCGTTTTCAATGTCTTTTAAGTGGGCCTTTCGAAGTTTGTTTCTTAACTTATTGATCTCATTTTCCTTCAATACCGCTTCGTCCATGGTCACCTCATCGTAATTGCTGCTGAGGTTTCGTTTCATGATTTCCAAAGCCTCATCCAGTAATAAGAGCATTTTTTCAATGTTGTTCACCTGTTCATCTGAGAAATTAAGACCAGATTCAATTTTGCGATCAATGTCTTTTGACAGCTGAAAAAACAAGTCTCCAATTCTCTCCAGATCGTTGATAATGCTGAAAATACTGACCACCCGCTCAGATGCTTTTGCGGATAAGTTACCGGATGCACTAACTTTTTGTACATAATCCGAAATTTCTTCTTCAATCCTGTCCGTGATTTCCTCATACTTTCGGATTTTGGCAAGCAATTTCGTTTGCTTCTTGGTTTTGGTAGCTTGTAGTAGCTTGTGTACAAAGCCAGACATCCTCGATGTGATCTCACCAAATCTGGCTGTTTCCTTTTTAGCTTCTTCAATGGATAATTCAGCAGTGCTCAAAAGACCAGTGCTGATATACTCCAGGCGAAACTCATCATCGTCTCCCTTCGATTTGATCACCCGTGTCACTACCTGCGCAATGAAACCTGCAAACCCTACCAGTAGAAGCGTATTGATGATATTAAATGCAGAGTGAAAACTTGCCAGGGCATCTGGAATTGCGGTAGCATTCTCAAATGCAGACTGAGCGCCAAAATATTCGACCAGCACATAATCCACGGCATTGATGAATGGATTAAGAAGAATCACGATCCAGATGACGCCAAATACATTGAATATAAAATGAGCAAATGCAGCCCTCTTGGCATGGATATTACCTACAATAGCAGCAAGATTTGCAGTGATTGTAGTGCCAATATTCTCACCCAATACCAAAGCGGCAGCAACTTCAAAAGGTATCCAGCCATTGTTGGCCATTACCAGGGTCAGGGCCATTGCTGCACTGGATGATTGTACGATTACCGTGATCAGTGTTCCAATAATCACAAAGATTACTGTTGTCAGAAAACCCAGGTCAGTATAATCAGCCAAAAACTCCAGTACTTCAGGATTGGATTTTAAGTCGGGTACAGATTCTTTCAGGAATTGCAAACCAAGAAATAATAATGCAAAGCCAATCAGGACCTCTCCCCAGGATTTGATTTTGTCCCGACTAAAAAATATCAATGGAAACCCAATCGCGATGATTGGCATGGCATAAGTAGAGATGCTCACCTTAAATCCAACAATTGAAATGAGCCATGCAGTGATGGTGGTACCAATGTTAGCACCCATGATCACTCCAATGGATTCTATCAACGATAAAAGGCCGGCATTAACAAAACTTACGACAAGAACTGTTGTGGCTGAAGAACTCTGCACCAAACTGGTAATGACAAAACCTGTGAAGACACCTTTGGCTCTGTTGGAGGTCATGGCACTCAAAAACTGCCTCATTTTGGATCCGGCAGCCTTTTGAATTGCTTCACTCATTATTTTCATCCCATAAATGAAAAACCCTAAAGCTCCTATTAAATTGAGCGTCTCCAGCAATCCGAATTTCATATTGAATTATTCTGTAATTCCGAGATAGAAATATTCACGGGACAATAATAACCAACTCCGGTGTAAGTTGGACCTGATATGCCAACTTTAATCGTCTCGTAACATAGATTTAATATTGCTTATTGCGATATGGGCTCCTTTATAAAGCATCAATGTCAATGTTTTTCTGGAAGGAAGTTTCAAATGAAATGATTGTATCTGTGTTACTTACGCCGGGAAGTGGGTGGATCTTTTTGTAGATCACTTCTCTCAAATGATTGTTGTCACGGGCGATGATTTTCAACATCAATGCGTATTTTCCGGTTACGTTATTGCAAACAATAATCTCTGGTACCTTCTTCAATTTGCCCACTACAGTATCAATGTATTTAGGATTGCTGATCTCAACCCAGGTAAATGCTTCTGTGGTATACCCGAGGACTTCAGGGTTGAATTGATAAGTAGGTTGATTGATCACGCCAGTTTGTTTCAGCTTATTGACCCTCTGATGGACCATTGTATTGGAAATGCCCAGTTCCTTAGCCAAAGTGGAATAAGCAATACGTGCATTTTGGCTCAATGCTTTTAGGATACTCTTATCAATGGCGTCAAATTGACTCATAACCACAGTTCTTTTCAGTGTCTAAAGTTAAAATTAATCCAAATGAATTCAATAATAATAAAAATGAATCATTTTAAAGTTGATATTGAATTATTTGACGACATGATAAGGTTTGTATCGGTTGATTTGACTTTGTTTGTATCATATGATTGACTTAAATTATAAATCGCTGATCAAGATTTTTTGGAGTGAATACCAAAAGAGCACGCCTTCAGTGAGCAGGATCCATCAATTGTTGGAGAGCAGGGGAGAAGTAGTCATGAATGATCATATCGCTTTCAGAACTTTCAACCACCCTGACATCAATATTGACAAAACTGAGCAGGTTTTTCTTCAATGTGGGTATGTCCAGAAGGGGACCTACGATTTTGAGAAGAAAAAATTGGTGGCAAGGCATTACGAGCATCCTGACCCGATGGCGCCAAAGGTTTTCATTTCAGAGTTGAAACTCGAGGAGTTTTCACAGGAGCTTAGAAAAATTGTATTACAGAGTATTGCAAAAATTCCACGTGGGTTACTGGAAACTGGAATGTATATATTCTCTGGAAGGACCTGGGGGACAATTTCGTACCAGGTTTACCAGCAGCTACAGGAAGAATCTGAATATGCTGCTTGGTTATATGTTTACGGATTTTGCGCTAATCACTTTACCGTAGATGTGAACAAACTGCAGACATTTGATTCCCTGGAGGAACTAAACGACTTTTTGAGTGCAAATAATTTTCAATTAAACCAATCCGGAGGCGAGATCAAGGGAGGTCCGGAGCAACTTTTGGCCCAGTCCAGCACCATCGCTGATGATAAAGCCATAGAATTTGCAGAAGGACTTTATAGTGTGCCCTCGTGCTACTATGAATTCGCCTACAGATACCCTGATTTGAATGGGGAATTGTACCAGGGATTTGTTGCCCAGTCGGCAGACAAGATCTTTGAAAGTACCAATTTCCTCAAACCCAATTAGGCTTTTTTCGATTAAACAACAACCCCCAAAAGAAGGTATACAATATTTGTTGCCTTCTTTTTTTTGTGCTTATTCCAAAGCCAAAAAGGCCTGTTTTGACCGGCAATTGATCTGCCTCAGCGAATACCCTTCATGCGCTGCTCTTTTTTTTGTATCTTTGATACTTATCCAGCTAAAATCGGGATTGGTCGAAAGTCCTGCCGGATCACATCAAAATAATTTGATTACATAAAATATTTGGCAACATTTGACATTAGGTAATTGTCATTCATACCAGATTCCATTTTATGAAGACTAAAATTGTGCTCGCTGTACTCTTCGCTTGTGTTTTCGCAGACTGCTTGTCGCAGGATGATGAAAATAATGTGATAGAGAATATGTACAGACCAAAACTGGCACAATTCAGTTATGAATCCCTCTTCGAACATCAGACCTCATCTGTTTCAGAATCTTTTGGAAATGCCAACCATGAATTAAAAAGAGAGAACCTTCTCAGGGCCAAAGTAGGAGTGCCCCTCTATATGAAGGATAATAAGCTGTTTGGTATGCAGTTGGGTTATTCGGAGCAGAGATTCAATTTTGATACGGATGATGAGACCATCGATTATGGTTTGTACAGGTTCCTGAACCAAACAACCTTTTATAATACTTCACTCAGGGTTCTTTATAAGCAGGACCTGGATGATTCCCGAAGCTTAACTTTTTACTCTGGTATTGAAATGCGTTCTCACGAATGGGAGTTAAATCAAAATTCGGCGAAGTTTTTTGCAGGAGGAATTTATATGAAAGTGCTTAATAGCAGGACTCAGCTAGGTTACGGAGCTATTGCTGGCTATGAACTTGGAGTAATTTCCCTGTGGCCGTTATTGAAATTTGAACACAAGCTGAATAACCGGATTACAGTGGACTTGACCCTGCCGAAATCTGCTTCATTGCGTTACAAAGTCAATCATAAAATCTACCTGATTGCAAAGACACAGGTCAATGGATGGCGCTACAATGTAGATGGTTCATTTGCTGACGAAAATCGTGACTACACCCTTAGAAAAGCCGACCTGCGAACTACTCTAACCCTGGAAAGAGAGATACATGACTGGTTATGGATAAGCTTCGAAGCGGGGCTGAATAAGAACCTAAGGTACTATCTCACCAATCCGGGAGGTAGAAACAGAGATGCGATCATCGGACTGAGAAGCAATGATGCCGCTTACGCAAAGGTCAACCTGTTTATCGTGCCGCCATGGAAATTGTGCCAGCCCAGAAATCCTTAGTTCAGGCCCTGGCGATCAATTCATCTACTTTCCGGTGCATTTCCCTGAAAAAAATATTCCTGCCTTTTTCATTCACTTTGCTGATTGGAGTGGAGTTGCTGATAATATGATCGATCATTTCATGAGTTTTCTCGCAAAAACCAGGATTGGTGGTAGTAAGGATGTTTAATACACTATGATTAATGTGAACTACCTTGGTGTTTTCCATGATGAAAAAAATGGTATTGTCAGCGATTGTGACTTCATTGTGGTACATGTTGAATGCCCCACGACTCTGACTGTTATTACCGGCTCCAAATTTTTCTCCTTTGTCAGCACACTTATTCAGGAAATCCAGAAGTTCTTTCATTTTGGCGTACAACAACAATACCTCCTCCCTGGAAGTAATCAGGCCACTTTGCCAACCAAATTCGATTTGCTTAAGGGTCACATTTACAGTTTCTCTACTCCAGATTTCCGTTGATGGTGTGAAGGAATACTCGTTGTAAATATTGCCTGCCAGTTCCATTATTGAAGGCTTTATGATGTCCTGTCGGTAATTCTGGTCCCGGTATTCTGGAAACCTCAATATATTTCTCGACCAGAAGTAAATTTTATAGGCGGCTATTTCCGGGATCAGGAACAAATGGAATATGGGAATGTCTTTTGCAGAATAGATCAGTTCCTTGGTAGAAAACCGATTGATCGTTTTCAGATTGTCCCATATCGACATGAGGTATTTCTCAATTGAGAACTGTTCGTTATCCAGGCACCTGTAATTAAATGAAACTGTTTCTGCAGAATTTGCAAATAACGCATCCAGGGAAATGCCAAAGGCGTTACATAATCTTTTGATTTCCCCAAAGCTCAAAGTTGTCTGTCCTCTTATCCTTCGGTAGGCACTATCTGTACTGATTTGTAAGGTGTGTGCAAGCTCATCTACAAATGACTGATGTGAGGGGATTTTTTCTTTCACCTCATTCAAAAAGCGTTGTTGTAATTCGGTATCGCTCATGTGTTCCAATAGTAATTCCCCAAACCTGCCTTATTTGCCACAACATCGGGACTCCAAACAGTCATTTTGCAATAGTTGCAATTATTGAACTGATGACCGCAAAAATTGCAAAAAATCAAATGGCTTCTTGGTAGATGTTGCCATAAATGGCTTTGAATAATGGCCTAATTTAGTCGAAACAATTGGATAAGGCAATAAGAAATCAACACATCAGCCAAATCTTTAACCTTACGAGACATTTCCATATGTCCAAACCATTTACCTGCAAAAACCATTAGCTCAATAAGCTGATGGTTTTTTTTATGCCTTCATGTGGATGTTTTATTTTGGGGTTGTGTAGTGGTTAAAATTGCATTATTTGAAGTATTTAATTGAACTCAGACAATCTGGAACGTTTTAGAACAATTTTAAAAAAAGAGAGGCAATACAATCCAAATGTAGCGAAATTTAAGCGTGTCTGAGTTGTGTCACTGAGTTACACAGAGGACCACTGAGTTGCACAAAGCGTTATCAATCTCCGTACAACTCTGTGCTTCTCCGAGCATCTTGGTGAAATAGCTAGCAAAAGCTAGAGACACCAAACCATTATACCACATATTTCAGTAGCTCTATACATCGTTTCCGGACACCAGAGATCCAAAGATTCTAAATCCAAGATTCAAAATTCAAAATCCAAGATTCAAAATCCAAGATTCAAAATTCTAAATCCAAGATTCAAGATTCAAAATCCAAGACACAAGATTCAAAATCCCAAAACCCAAAACTCTAAACCCAAAACTCTAAATTCAAAACCAAAACTCACTCCCCATGAAACAAATACTCAAAAATCCCTGTAAGGATCTCTGAGCAGCCCAGGTAGACCCCAACGCCATAGGTGATGTACTTGGAAGGAATTCGCTGAAAAACGAAGGGTAGTCCACTGATGTTGACAAAACTGAAGCAAATAGCAACCACCACCGCTGCTCCCAGGGCAATAGTATATATCGTGGAAGCCACTAATGCAAAAACACCTACGATTAGAAAAATAAAACTGATGGTAAGTACCCTTTTCAATCCCATGCGATTCACATACTTACTGATGATAAATCCCAGAATGGCAGAGAACCCCAGGAGGCCAAAAGAGATCAATTCTGCATGGTCTCCAGCTAATTCAAACCTTGAATCAAAATGATTGGGAAGGAACTCTACCAGGAACGCTTTACCAAGACCAAGTTCTAACCCTACTGCAATGATTGCCAAAAGTGAAGCTGTCTTTAATTTTTCCTGTTGATGGCTGGATTGTGCTGTTTTTCTTTGGATCACTTCTTCGGACGATACCCTGTGAAAAATAAAGCCGGTCCCACTGATTAAAATTCCACCAACTACAAAAGTCAGTGTGTCACCAAATGTTTGCACCAAACTCACAATTACCGGCTCCAGGGCATACAATAACTCTGTGGTTAAAAAGAGCACACCCATTACTACTGGCAGCTTTTGTGCTGGTGCAAATGCTTCAATCATGGAGTTTGCGGGACTAATAAACAGGTTCATTGCTACCAGCCACACCACAATCATGATTGGCAGGAAAGGTTTGACGGCACTTAATGGTCCAGCAGCGATAATAGTAGCAACGGTCATGAATACCATAGCGGTAGCACCAATACCTACCGAAAATACAATGAAGTACTTGCCGTTTTTGCTGATCATTCTATCAGCCAGCCACCCCGCAAAGGCCGGAATGATCACCAGGATAATGGCTTTGGCGATGATCAGGAACTCTGCCAGTGAGCCAAAATTAAACTTTTCGATCAGTGTTGGTTGGTACTCGTGGTATGCAATCCAACTGATGACCACTGCAGCATTCAATGCCGCCAGACTGTATACTTCTGGCCATTTCAACGACACCTGAGCAGAATCTATTTCTTTCATGAGAAAATATTTATTAGTTTGGTTGCAGGAACGTAAATCGTTCTACTTTAAACATAAGAAAAACTGACCAGACAAAAGAATCTTGCGGAAATTCAATTAGTGGATCGACTCCTGAAGCGCGATACGTCAGCATTAGGGGAGTTGTATGATAACTATGGTGATGCATTTTACGGAACAGCATTGAGAATGGTCCGAAACGAGGAGCTGGCCCAGGAAGTAGTGCAGGATTCTTTCATGAAGATCTGGAATAGTATTGAATCTTATCAAAGTAAAAAATCGCGGTTATTTACATGGATGATTAATATTTTGAGAAATACAGCCATCGATAAGCTCAGATCCAGAGATTTTAAGTCATCTGAGAAATCCGATCCGATTGATCAGTACGTATATACAATAAATAAGAACAGATACACTGAACTTCCCATTGATTCATTGGGAATTAAAGATGGATTAAAAGACCTGAAAAAGGACCAGAGGGACATTATAGAATGGGTTTATTTCGGTGGGTATACACAATCGGAGATAGCCAGGGAATATGGAATTCCCTTAGGAACCGTCAAAACCAGATTAAGGAGTGCATTAATTGAATTGCGCAGAATATTTAAAATAGATTGACCAGAGAAGAATACATATCGTCAGGAATATTGGAAGCTTATCTACTGGATGAACTTACCCCCAGGGAAGTGCAGGAAGTAGAACAGATGCTGCAGATGGATCCGTCCCTGTATGAGGAATTGGATAAAATTGAAGACACTTTGTTTGCATTGAGCGAAGTGGGCAAAAAGCAATTACCAAATCCTGATTTGAAACAGCAACTAATTGATTTGGCGGGCACTGGTGATGAAGTGGTCAACAGCGATGAAAGTACCCTTAACTCCGGAGTTTGGAAATACCTGGTAGCAGCGAGCGTGACGTTGTTTATTTTGTCGTCCACAGTAGCGTACAATTACTGGGAAAAATGGCGCACTGCCAATGACGAAGTAATCGCTTTGAGGAGTAATAATGAAAGGTTGGCCCAGGACCTGCAACAAGTAAATAATTCGTATGCTGACTTAAATGATGACTTTCGGTTCCTTAGTGAATCAGGTACCAAACAGGTCACCATCAAAGGACTACCCGTGGCTCCAAATTCCTCGGCCATTGTCTATTGGAACCCTGATAATCAAAAAGTTTTGTTCAAGGTGAATGATTTACCAGCACCTCCAATAGGGAAACAGTATCAGTTGTGGGCCATTGTTGATGGCAAGCCAACAGATTTAGGGGTCTTTGATCTGGATACTGATTTCCTAACGATGAAGAACGTTTCGAATGCTGCTGCGTTTGCAGTAACCCTGGAAAAGGAGGGAGGTAGCCCAGTGCCGACCCTTGAAGCCATGTATCTCCTTGGAGAGGTGAGCTAAGGCCAGATGCACTAAAACCCAATTAAAATACAACTGACCTCAACTCAATAACATGCATGTTTTGGCAATTTCGCGGATGATATAAATAATTCCCAACCCACTGGTCACACAAACTGATGGTTCGTCACTCAGGTTCCTTTTAATGACCTGCAAACTTTATTTTTTTTAGTTGCATTTACAGATACCGGCAATATTACATCTCAAATGATCAATGAAATTTTCCAGGTATTGTGGTGTTTCCTCCTTATTGAGGGTTACCGCATACCATGTTCTAAACAATCCCTTTCTAGTAACCGGACGCACATCTAAAGCCTTATCCTGAAGGTATGGCTCTATGATCCACTTTGCAATCACCTTAATTCCCATACCTGCCTTCACCATTTGAACCATGGCATCAGTGATCTGAATTGGAATCACTTTCTTAGGAGTCACATTTTCAGGAATCAGCAGATGCTTGAAAAGATATACTGAATCCAGCGGGTATGAGTGTATAATGACCGATTCATCCTGAAAGTCCTGAGCATAGATGTATTTCTTTTTCGTTAACGGATGATCTGCGGGCATGAGGGCCATCAGTTCGTCTGTGAAGAGCTCAGTGTATTTCAGGTTAGGGTTATCTACCACAGTACTGGTAATGGCAAGATCCAGTTCTCCGTTAAGGATCTGCTGTTCGGGATCAATCAGAGTTTGAGGAAAGACCTCAATGTCGACATTCGGAAACTCGTTGTTGAAGTCAATCATCAGTTGCGGAAGCCAGTGATAGCAAGTGTAACATTCTGTGGCTATTCTTACAGTTCCTTTGTCGCCACTGATGTACTTTTTGACAGACCGTTCTGTTTGGGCAATGTCTTTGAGTATTCTTTCTGCTGAGTCCAGTACAATTTTACCCGCTCCGGTAAGTACCAGTTTTTTGTTTACCCTGTGAAAAAGTGGGGCACCTAGTTGGGTTTCAACTTCTTTCAGCTGGTGGCTCAATGCCGATTGTGAAAGGTAAAGGGTATCCATGGCTTTTGTGAGGCTTCCTTTCTCGGCCACCTCCTTTACCAGTTTTAAATGTCGTATCTCCATCAGTATTAATTAAATTCATGGATATTAGAAAATCTATTCATCCAATTAATAGAACGGTAAATATAGCAGGTCGTTACATTTATTGTATCAAAACTATTATCAATTATGAGGGTATCATTAGCATCTTTCGACATTCACCTTTCTATTTCAAGGCCATCATCAACAAAACCTGAGCTGGATCCCAAGGTCAGTAAAACAGATAAATTCAGTTGGTCTCAATATTTGAAACAGCAATCTGGTCATTCCATTGGTTTGGGCCATTTTAACAAGTGAGCCTATGAAATGGAAGAATCTACTTAACCTTTTTCTGATGGCCACCCTATGGGGGCCATCGTTCTTGTTTATAAAAATAGCGGTGGTTGAAATTCCACCAATTACACTGGCAGCCTTCCGCATTGGTTTGGCTGCCATCCTGATCAATGGTTATTTGTTCCTCAGTGGCTCCAGACTTCCTACCAATTTGAAATTCTGGAAAGATGTGTTGTTCGTTGGCTTATTTGCGCATACCATTCCTTTCATTCTGATCAATTGGGGTCAGCAGCATATTGATAGTGCATTGGCTTCTATATTAAATGCCATCACACCATTGAGCACGATATGCCTCGCGGCAATATTTGTGAAAGATGATCGCATGACATTCAGTAAGTTGGCGGGATCAATGATCGGTTTATTGGGTTTGCTGATCTTGATCTCCCCGAATTTCTCTCTGAACCTGGAAGCTTCATTTCTGGGGCTATTGGCAGTAACCATAGGGGCCTCCGCTTATGGAGTAGCCATGGTCTATGGTAGAATTCACCTTACATCGGTACGTTCCATTCAGGCACCAGCCGGACAGTTACTGGTGACGAGTATTTACATGGTACCATTAGCATTTTTTGTTGATGGCGTTCCGGCAGTCACTACTTATTCCTGGCCCGTAATTGGTGCTGTTGTTGCGATCGCTTCATTCGGTACTGCAGTGGCATTTGTGATCTATTATAAGGTATTGGAGTCTGCAGGGCCAACATTCTTGTCCCTGGTGACCTATCTGATGCCCATTTATGGTGTAATCCTGGGTGTCATTTTTCTTGATGAATCACTGACCGGAGAAGCATTAGCCGGAGGTGTGATCATATTGATTGGCGTCATGGTGGTCAACAAAACTTTTGAACCTTCTCAAATCAGGAAAGTGCTCAGAGTCTTTAACAGACCAAAACCAGTCAATGCTAAACAAATAGTGAAATAAGAAATATAATAGTGAAACTTGTCAATCCAATAACAACCGTCAGAGCAGACCAGCTTTTGAGTGTGTCCTGCACGGTTAAGTTGAGATACCTGTTGACCAGCCAGAAGCCACTGTCATTGACATGCGACAAAAATACCGAACCGGCTGCAATAGACAATACGACCAACGCTTTTTGAACATCCGGAAAATCAAGCCCAGACATAATTGGGGCAATTACTCCCGCAGCTGTAATCATTGCCACTGTAGCCGAACCCTGAAGCATTCGTACCAACGCGGCAACTACAAAAGCCAATGGGATAACAAATGTTGCTCCACTTCCTTCGAATAACTGAGCGATCATGGTGCCAGTACCCGTTTCTATCAGCATTTGTTTGAATACCCCGCCAGCCCCTGTGATGAGAATGATGGAACCAGCAGGAGCGAGTGACTTATTGGAGAGGTCAAAAAGTTCTTGTCGTGAGTAACCTTTAACATTGCCCAGGAGATATAAGGCCAGTATTGTTGCAATGATCAGTGCCACAAATGGGTGACCAAGGAAAACAAACACATTTTCTACAACACCTGGCGATAAGTCCGGATTTGCATTCATTTTTATAATTGTTCCAGTTACGATCAATAGAATCGGAACAGCTATAATGGTAAGCACCAATGGTACAATGGATGTGTCCAGTGATTGGTGATCATCAGTTTCGGCTTCATGCACTTCAGACTTTATTTTTGAGGAAGCAAGCCTGCTAAACCACAAGCCACTCACAATGGCTGTAGGAATACCGGTAATGGTTCCAAAGATAATGACCCATCCCAGGTCAACATTGATGATATCTGCAACCGCCACGGGACCCGGAGTAGGGGGGATGAGGCTATGGGTGATGGCGAGTCCGGCAAGCAATGGTAAAGCAAAATAAACCACCGTCTTTTTAGTCCGATTACTCAGGGCTTGTAACACCGGAATAAGAATAATGAATGCTACATCAAAGAATACCGGTATTGCGATGATAAAACCAGCAATCAGGACGGCCAACCGGGCTTTGTTGTCCCCAAATTTTTGGATCAGGAAATTGGCCAGTCCGTTGGCGCCCCCGGATTTCTCGAGGATTGCTCCAAATATTGCACCTAGCCCTACTACTATCGCCACATATCCGAGTGTGCCACCCATTCCCCTGGAGATCGCATCGGTGATGGCATTGAACTCCATTCCGGCCATTACGCCAACCACCACACTGGAGATCAACAAACTGATAAATGCATTCAGTTTCAGGGCGATGATCAAAAGCAGTAAAACCGCAATCCCAACAAAAACAGATGTAATTAGTTGATAATCAATCATTGGTAGTTATCCAGTTGGTGTGAAAAAATGTTCCTCTTGGCTGATCCAGTCTTTCATATTGGTGAGCACCAAAATAGTCCCGCTGTGCCTGGATCATGTTGGCAGTTGACTTATCACGGGTGATGCCATTCAGGTAATTGAATGAAGCCGATATAACCGGAGCATGCACCGATCCGGATCCAAAGACTGCCATGGTTTGGCTCAATGCAGATTTCCTTTTTGAGATCAGCCCAATGATCTGATCTTCCAATATCAGGTGATGACTCATTTTTAATTCACTTAATACATACAACAACTCCGATCGAATGATGCAACCGGCTTTCCATATGTTAGCCAGGTTGGCCATGTTGATGTCCCAGTTGAATTGGTCACTCGCTGATTTAATCAAATCAAACCCTTGAATGTAGTTCATCAGTTTGGCTGCATACAGTGCGTCTTTTATGCTGTTGACCCCTTCTGGAGAAAGCTTTCCATTGATCTTTCCCGGTTTATATTTTAGAAAAGCCTCTTGTCTGACATCACACATGGTGCTTTGGTACCTGGCAAATACAGCTTCAGAAATGGAAGGGATGGGAACCCCAAGGTCAAGGGCAGCATGTACCACCCACTTTCCGGTTCCTTTGTTGCCAGCCACATCCAGGATTTTATCCAGTGTATAATTGTCGTTTTCCTGATGCCGGAGGATGTCAACAGAGATTTCCATCAGGTAGCCACCTAATTCGGTTTTATTCCATTCTTCAAAGATGCTGGCAATTTCCAGGTTGGAATAACCAATGGCAGACTTGAAGTACCCATAGATCTCGGCGATCATTTGCATGTCAGCATACTCCAGGCCATTGTGTACCATCTTCACAAAATGTCCCGAACCGCCTTTTCCAATATGCGTGACACAGGCATTGCCGTCTCTGTCTATAGCAGCGATTGCTTTTAAGACAGGCTCCATTTCCAGGTAGGTACTTTCTTCACAACCAGGCATTAAACTTGGCCCTTTAAGCGCACCTTCTTCGCCACCGGAGACACCCAAACCAATGAACCGGAAACCATTAGATTTCAAAGACTGGTACCTTCGTTCTGAATCAGAGAAGTGAGAGTTTCCTGCATCAATGATGATGTCATCCTGATCAAGCAGAGGAGTGAGCTGCTCAATCATTTGATCCACGGGTTCTCCTGCGGTGATCATGAGCACAATTTTGCGTGGAGAGGCCAGTGCGCCAACAAAATCTTTCAGGTCATTTGCACCATAGAACTGCTTATCCCGGAATTCGTCAGTGAATTGTTTTACCTTCTCTTCCTCTCCTGGGAAGGGTAAGTTGTAAACTGCCACACCGTATCCCCTTGATTCAAAATTTCGGGCGAGACTTTTGCCCATTACACCAAGGCCAATTAGTCCGATATCCATTCCGCTTTTTTCTTTCATAGTAGTGAGTAGTTCCGTTTTGATGTGTTTGATTATTTCCTGTGATGATAAAGAAGCATCAAGTATCATGGCATCTTCTGGTGCTTCCAGCGCCTCAAATTGTGACTTGATCAGCGATGAAGGCATAAAATGATCGGTCCTTTGCTGTAGTCGCTTTTTAATAAGGTCTTGCGAGGCTTTCAGGTATAGAAACTGCACCGCATTACCCCTGGAAAGTATTGCTCTGTACTGCTGTTTCAATGCAGAACAGGCCAATACAGCTCCAGTGCTTTTGTTCCATTGGCCAATATTATCACAAAGTATTTTTAACCAGGGAAGTCGGTCCTGGTCCGTGAGAGGTGTTCCCTGGCTCATTTTTGTGACATTGGCTTCAGGATGAAAATCGTCACCATCATAAAATGGTATTCCTAATGATGATGCTAGCATTTCACCAATAGTGGATTTACCACACCCTGTGACACCCATCACTATGTATGTAATACCCTTTTGCATGTTACCCAATTAGTTGGCACCAAAATAAAGAATAATCTTCATAGCCGGAGCATGGGATTTGATTCATTGTGCAGGGACAGAATATTTTAGCGTATCAGCATCCTGAAAGTAATGCATAGTATCTAAGAAATTTTTCACCATAATCGTCGTTGCAGTAAGCATATTGCATTAATATTACGGGTTGTAATAAAAATATTTGCTAAACATTGAATTTCGATTCTTTTAATTTCCAACCAGAACTACGGGAAGGCCTTCAGGCAATGGGTTTTGAGAATGCTACTCCCATTCAGGAACAGGCCATTCCAATCATCATGGAAGGCACGGACCTGATCGGGTGTGCCCAAACAGGTACTGGTAAAACTGCTGCATTTGTACTTCCGGTATTGAATGAAATTGCCAAAGCACCCGGCGATATGGTAAAGGCCCTGATCATCGCACCCACCAGAGAACTGGTGCTACAGATCGATCAGCAGATTGAAGGTTTTTCTTATTTTACACATGCCAGTTCTGTGGCAGTGTATGGGGGAGGAGATGGTGTAGTCTGGGCTCAGCAGAAGAAAGCCATCGAAAAAGGCGTAGATATCGTTGTGGCCACACCTGGTCGACTAATTGCCCTCCTGAATTCGGAATCGGTAAAGCTGGACAAACTGAAATATCTGATACTGGATGAAGCCGACAGGATGTTGGACATGGGGTTTGCAGATGATATCATGAAAATCGTGAATCAGTTGCCGGCTAAAAGACAAAATATACTGTTCTCCGCTACTATGCCACCTAAGATCAGGAAGTTTGCTGGTCAATTGTTGCATGAGCCTAAGGAGGTAACGATTGCCATATCCAAACCAGCAGAAGGGATCTCTCAAAAGGCATTTCTTACCTTCAATGAACAGAAATTGCCTTTATTGGAATGGTTTCTGAAAACAGGTAAATACAGTAGTGCCATTATTTTTGCTTCTACCAAAGACAATGTCAGGAACCTGTTCAAATCCCTAAAAACACTTGACTTAAAAGTGGAGGCGTTCCATTCCGGACTGGAGCAAAAGGAGCGTGAGGAAATCATGCAGGCGTTTAAGGCTAAACGTGTGAATGTGATCATAGGTACTGATATCCTTTCCAGAGGAATTGATGTAGAAGGGATAGACCTTGTAGTGAACTATGACGTGCCGCCGGATCCCGAAGATTATGTACACAGAATTGGTAGAACAGCCAGAGCTGCTACTACCGGAGAGGCCATTACGTTTATCAACAAAGAAGATCAACAAAAATTTGCCAGAATTGAAAAACTGATCGAAAGGGAGGTGATGAAAACCAAAAGTCTTCCTGCGAGATTGGGAGATGGACCAGATTATGCTCCGGGCCAGGGAAGATCCGGTGGATTTCGTAAGTTTCGTAAAGGCAAACCCAAAAAGAAACGCTAACACCTGGCTATTTTTCGCTTCCTCATTTGAACCTTTCCTATATTATTCCGACTATTAGTGCGGAATTCGATGAGGAAACCTGCAGACATATATGATGAATGGTTGGTATTAAAATGCCAGTCAGGTGACAGCCGGGCTTTTTCCATGTTGGTGGAGAAATGGCATGGCAAAGTGCTGAGCCAGGCATACTATCAGATGAAGGATAGGGATGGAGCACAGGATGTTGTGCAGGAAGTCTGGACCAGCGTGTTAAAATCCATTCATAACCTGAAGGACCCTCAAAAATTCAGTTCGTGGTTGTACAGGATAGTTTACCTGAAATCTGTTGACTGGGTTCGCCAAAAGAAAAAGGACAGGGACAAACTAGAAAACCAATGGGAGATCAAACAGCAATTTGAGGATACCACCGTTGAAGAGGAGGAATTTAAAATTGCGATGATCCTGAACAGTCTCCAGGAAATGAAGCAATCAGAGCGAATGATCATCAGGCTTTTTTACCTGGAGGGCCAGCATATCCGGGCCATTAGCGAGATCATGGATATACCAGTGGGAACGGTGAAAAGCAAACTATTTTATGCAAGAGAACATTTGAAGAAACTCATAAAAGCTAAGAATTATGAACAAGAGCAGTGAAGAAATTGATGAAATGATCAAAAAGGCCCTGAGCCAGGAAGAAGCCAGGTTCTATGAAGAACTTGATGAGCAGGATCTTTCTGCCCAATTTCTGGGGCTTTACAAGGGTAAGTTGAAGTGGATTACCTTATATGCGACCATAATGCAATTGGCCATGACAGTAGTTATGTTTTATTGTATCTACCAGTTTTTTATGGTTGATACGGTAAAAGAATTGGTGTTCTGGGGGTTTTGCGGGCTCTTTATGGGATTTTCAGTGTCCATGATCAAAGTTTTTCATTGGATGCAAATGAATAAAAACAGCATCGTCCGGGAAATCAAAAGAATAGAATTGCAGATGTCGGTGAGGGGTTTAGAATCTGGAATTTAGAATCTTGGATTTAGTATTTAGAATTGAATTTATTTGACATTGTAGTAGGTATTCATTTTTGACTGTTTGTTCGCTGCGATCATCTGATTGCTACAAATCGTGCATAATTCTTATTAAATTTAATGAGAGATGCATAGGGTATACTTTATAGCGTTGTTTGCTTTATTTCTGCTCAATGAAGAGGTTAGTGGGCAGGAAACCGGTCTACTGAAGGATGTTCCCGGAACAAAGGAGCAATTTGTGGCGAGCGAAAAAAGGGTACTGGCAACCATTGAATGGCTCGAAAATACACCATTTAAATCGAAGGAATTAACACGAAATAATCAACTGGCATTATTACTGGCCTGGGTCTCTAATTCACCAACTGTTAATGTAGAACTCAATCAGAATGTTTTGATTTTTACCAAAAAACACCCTGAGCTTTTGGTGTATTTTCTGGGTGGCTGGACCAGGTACGCCCTGCAAAATGATTATTCGGAAGATGTCATGCAAGGTAATCTTGCCGGCATACGCATGGTATTAAATGTCTATCAACTTGGGGGAATGAAAAAGGACAAACAAATTCTGAAACTCATGGAACTGGAAAAGGCCGGCCAGTTAGAGCAATGGGTGGCCGATCAGTTGGAGATATGATAGGAATACCATACTGGTCAGCTTAAAAAGTAGCCTCTCCCAAACCCAAACCAAAAAATGAGTAGGGAGAGACCAATAGCAAAAAAGGTTAATAATTAATCTTCACGGGCATTCACAATCTTTCGGAGTTTGCCATTTCCCTGGCTTACATACACGTACAGACCATCTTTAGAAATTGCTATTCCATTTGGGTTAGAAAATTGTGCGTTTTCGGGAGACCCATCAACTGTACCTATTGACCCATTCCCGTACGTTTGTGCAATTTCACCTTCCAGTGACAACTTGATGACCTGATGCTCCCTGTAACCAGTAACATAAAAATAGCCATTGGCATATTCGATATGCCCAATTGATACTGGGGTATCAGCGATTTCGTTGATGCTTTCTCCTATAACTTCAAATATTTTTCCACTATTGAAACTGGCTACATATAACTTGTCGGTCTCCTCAACATAAGTCAAACCAACCGGACCATTAAATTGTCCGTGCTGACAGTGAATTTCAACGGTACCCTGGGAGATTTGGAAAAGATTAAAAGAGCTCCAAAATGTGTTATAGATCATTTGGTCTGACCCAATTGCAATGCCACCACCTCCAGATAGTTGACTGTCTTGAGCCCATACTGTGGTTGTTCCGTTTGCGTCAATTTTATTAATTGAATGATTGTTGAAATTTGACACATACAGGCTTCCCTCAGCATCAATGTCAATGCCTACCGGGTAGTTCAGTTCATTGCTGAAAACAGTGCTATGCCCTGTTGGGGTGATTTTGTAGACATTTGAAGTGTTTAAGCTTCCACCATTCACATACAAATTGCCGTTTTCGTCAATGGCAATGTCTTCATTACCTCTAAAAGTACCTGTTAAGATCGGTGTAGTGACTATGCTTTCATTTTTAAGAATTATTTCGACAGGATCAGACAGACTTGGTGTAAAACTGGTGTCATGAAATGTTGCCAACAGGTAAACGAAATATTGAATATTTTCTTGAATTGGTTGCTCATTGAAATCAGTTACACCTTCTGGAAGAGCGTATGCGTAGCTGGCCTGGACAACTAATTCATGCATGCCCTCGCCAGGAATTGTCAAATCTTCGGTCAGGGAAATAGCTTCGGTACTAATAATGACAAATAGCTTATCTATTTCATTAATATCAGAAGTGATCTGATAATCTAAGAATACATCTGCACTGGTGCCTGTATTGTCTAAATCTTTAGCTTCAAAGGCGTCAACATCAAAGGTACCTTCAATGGGTTCAGGATTTGTGTCATCATCATTTAAAGTGTTGCTGTCACATGAGAAAATGATTGCCAGAAAAGAGACAACAAATAATAAGGTAGTGTTTTGATTCATCGTTTTTTCGACAAATCAATGGCCTATTTAGTTAGCTATCGTCTCAATTTCGTGTTTTGAGACCTGTATTTCTTTTAAAAACTGAGTAGGAGTTAGTCCGGTTTGATTTTTGAAAATTCTGTTCATGGATGCTTTGCTGTTAAACCCAACTTCAAAACCAATTGCCAGCAAAGTGTAGTGTTCGAACTGCTTTGATTCAAGCCTTTTTTTAAATTCTTCCACACGGTATTGGTTGATGTATTCAAAGAAATTAATGTTGAGGTGCTTATTAATTGCATTTGAAATTGCCTTGGCCGAGAAGTCAGACATCTGTGCCAGGTCGTGTAGTTTGAGTTCGGGATTAAGAAATGGTTTCCTGGTTTCCATCAACTCTTTCAATGAACTTAGAATTTCCTGGTCCCTATACTGACTGCCAGATTGTTTCCCAGCATCTTCAGGTAAATTAAATGTTAACAATTCTGTGTGATTGGAAGCAATTACGGATAGTGCCAGTACAATGATTGAATTAAGCAGGTGTTGATAGATCTCATATTGACCAACATAGACTTCAAACATCAATGAATAGATTTGTAATAGCACAGCAAGAACAGCATAGCAAACAAAAGCAACTATTATCCATTTGAATTTATCAAGATGCAACTGATTGCTGTTGGAGGAATATTGTTTCAGTAATAGTAATTTCTTGTTTAGAATGTACAATGACGCCAAACCATATCCCACAGGAATCGATTTTTGAAAAATAAGTCCTGGCATTATTGCAGGAATAAAGGCCACATCTGAGAAATATAGGTACTCAGCCGCATTGATCTTATCCTGTGCATCGGAAGTTATAAATTGAAAATTCTGAAAAAACATGTAGCCAAAAAAAGAAAAATGGATCAGGTCATACCATTTAAACCTTCTTCCCGGACGAATGAGAAATAATACATATAAAAAAAACAGCGGTCCCAGCAGTCCATTTACCGGATAGAATAGAAAAATGATGTGTGGTAGCCTTGTGTAATACCCACTAAGGATCACAAAGTTTTGCAGGAGCAGGAGTACGACAGCAATGATCAGGCCCAGTAAAAATAGTTGTGCTGTGGTCCTGATTTTCTTGTTGATCAACAAATTAATGATCAGAAACAAACCCTGTAAGGTGGCCACACCAAAAACAATGGCTGATGTAAGGTCTGTTTTTCCCATAAGCTACAATTGTAAGTAAGCTATTAGGCCATTGGTGAGTAAATCAATCATCAAAACTTAATACTTAACCCAAAATATGGCGCCACATACTTGGTGGCTTTGTATGATCCGTCCTCTACCTGTGCAAAGGCCCAGTAGTAGTCTACCCCGGCTGCCAGGAATTTGTTGAGATGATAGATGAATCGCACTTTAGCAATTGACCTTTCGTCCAGTTTGAATGCATCGCTCAGGTCCGCCAGGTTTCCTTTGATATAGCTACCATGCAGGGAAATTTTGTCAGCCAGACGCTCAAGATCTGCATTGACCCTTACTACTGCCGGGGAACTTTCTGAAACATCATCCGGGATCATAAGACTTCCACCCAACTGTACTTTTTGGAGTACATGACCGGTTAAACTACCATAAATTCCACTCATCGATCGTGCACTACCTAGTGAGAGGATCCTTGCATCTTTCTGAAGCTCATAGTTGGCATCAAAAAACTGCGGAATGTAATGTTCACTATAGGTGAGTCTTTCAATCCTGACATCAGTACTGAATACATCAGCAATGAAATGCATCCTGAAATTAAGTCCGGCACTAAACCCACTTCCGTCTTCATAACCATCAGCTAATTCTTCCGGTCCGCTATTAGCAAGGTAGAGGCTGTTCAGAGAGTCCGTAAGCGCTGTAGAGGTCATGTTCAGCTTCGACCAGTTCATGAAAAAGTCAATTTGGATAAAAGGTACTCTCAAT
This sequence comes from Cyclobacteriaceae bacterium, assembly GCA_965243755.1. GTDB lineage: Bacteria > Bacteroidota > Bacteroidia > Cytophagales > Cyclobacteriaceae > JANSWY01. Next base: position 277,792 of record CBDEVW010000003.1, on the reverse strand, counting down.
AGCGTCATTCCGGCATCAATTCCCCAGGCGCCTACACCGTTTTCTGTAAACTGGTAAGTGAAAGAGGTGCTATCACTGGTTGGCCTTGCCGTTTGATCCTTGTCTTTTACGAAAGTTGATCCAATTTCGAAGGTCTTGATGATAGGAATGCCTGTGGTTGCCAAAGGCCTCACATACGGCCTCATGGCAAATAAATTGAAAGAAGTCGGATCAAAATCACTGTACATTCCCTCTAGTCCAGCAATTCCTTTCACGTTGATGTCATAGTGCAGGCCAACTTTTCTTTTTTCGTAGGTAGTGGAGTTGGTGTAATTATTGATCAGTCCTCCAAATCCGATCATTGTGCCACTTAGTTCACCAACGCGGGCATAAACAGGATCCACTTTTTGAGTGCCGTACCGGATATACCTGATTAAACGAGCAGCTCCTACTCCGTCCTCAAATATTTCGGTTCGTATCTTTTGATCCTCAAGGCCATAAAGGATGGGGACATTCAACCCTAACCCTATTTTCCATATTTTAAATTCAGGAGAGAGTACCATCCCGGCATAATACTGATCATCAATTTGAGTGAAGGTAAAGCCTCCATTGAATTCACCCCCTGGTTCTGCGGCCATGCCTGATCGGAAATCATCGATAGGTGGGACCGCTGCTGCTTCACGCTTTTTCTTTTCTTTTTTCTTTCGCTCCTTAATGGCATCATCTATGGAAACATCTTCCGGTTCATTGCTGACGGTATCTGCCGGGATGTTGGTATCGGTTTTTATGGTATCCTGCGGCACCCTGGTAGTATCCGTAACTACTGTGTCAACAGGGATGGTTTCTGGTATAGAGTCCAACACTGATGGAGGAATTGAATCAGCAGGAATGGTATCCAATGCTATGGTTTCGCTCTTTGTGGTGTCGGTCTTTACCGTATCTGTTGGTTCAGGTAACAGCCCTGCTTTGCGAAGTTTTTCTTGTTCCTTTTGCTTTTTAGCAGCCTCTTTTGCCTTTCTTTTCTCTTCTTTGGCTTTTGCTTTGGGGTCTTCCCACAGGTAGGAATAGTCCGCGAAGGGATCCTCTTCTCCGGTTTCCTGTGCAATCACCGGAACAAAAGCAGTGACAATAAAAGCAATTATCAGTAAGTAAGATTTATTCAAGTTCATTAGATGCCGCTTATAAAATTGAAGTGGGTAAAAGTAATACAATTTTCCATATGACTACAAGTCAGGAATTCATAGTAAATTTTCTACGAAACTACGAACTTAACGCTTAACCCATTAAATTCACCACCGGTATGCAGCAACAATCAAAAATCTTCATTTCAGAAAAACTAGGGGAGGTCTCCGCCATTGCAATGGTCCCGGACGGTTCATCCTACATGTTGGTATTGGCCCATGGTGCTGGTGCCGGAATGACCCATCAGTTCATGGAATCACTCGCACAGCAGTTGTATGATGCAGGAGTTGCGACACTCAGGTATAACCTGCATTACATGGAAAATGGAAAGAAACGGCCTGACCCGCCAGCCATAGCACATCAGACGATCGAGCGTGTTGCGAAATACGCCCATGAAAAATATCCACACCATCATATTATTCTAAGTGGTAAGTCGTTTGGTGGCAGGATGTCTTCCCAAAAGGTAGCGAAAGAAGACCCCGGTTTCATTCATGGACTTATATTTTACGGCTTTCCGTTGCACCCCATTGGGAAAGAGGGAACCGAAAGAGCTGATCACCTTAAGGAGGTGAAGGTGCCCATGTTGTTTTTACAGGGTACGAAGGACAAGTTAGCTACTCAGGAACTAATTGAGCAGGTAGTGAATGAACATTCCCGGGCCGATCTGGTTATGTTTGAGGGTGCTGATCATTCTTTTAAGATTAAAAAGGAAGTGATCATTCCACAGTTGGTGGACGCTACTTCGCAATGGTTGCAAAAGCTGTAGGTACATCTTATCTCATGCTGTAAAAATGGTATTTTAGATCGGAAGATTGTATACTTGCAGACTCAACCAGCAAACGGGTACATAAAAACTATTTTTGACACCTATATAATTGAAGAAATTGAATAAAATAGTATTGGTAGATGATGAAGAGGCTTCCAATTTCCTCAATCAGATCGTAATCAGACAGTCAAAGTTGGCAAGTGAAGTAGTAGCTTATCAGAAAGCAAAAGACGCACTGGATTATATCTCCGAACAACAGAAAAATGGCGATTCACCGGACCTGGTATTTTTAGACATCAATATGCCGTTAATGAATGGTTGGGAGTTTGTGGACGAATATGCAAAGATCGCCAGTAACTCAAATACAAAGATCATTATGTTGACTTCCTCCATCAATCCTAATGATCAGGAGAGAGCAGCAAAGACCGATCATATTTCAGGTTTTCGCTCCAAACCACTGACAGTAGAAATGCTGGATGAAATAGTGAACGATCACTTTTGATAGCATCAGCTACTTGATTAACTCAGCAGTTTTTGATTCTTCTTTTACCTGATCGATGGGTAATTTAATGGTGAATTTTGTCCCTCTTCCGGGTTGACTTACCACAGAAATTTTTCCCGATAGTAATTCCACCTGATTCTTTACAATGTACAGGCCAAGGCCTTTGCCAGATTCAGCACCGTGAAACTTCTGGTACATTTTGAATAGCTTTTCCTGATGCCGATCCAGGTCGATACCTGTACCATTATCAATCACTGTAATTTGGTGATAACCATCGATGTTTTCTGCTTCAATTCCTATTGACAACTCTCTGGATGGGTCCCTGAATTTGATGCTATTCGAGATCAGGTGATACAAAATGTTGGAAATGAACGATTTATTGGAAAGGATTTGATAATCCAATGCGAATCTTTTCGAAATGACCGGGGACGCTGCTTTTATTTCCTTGTTAAGATTGAGTTCTATTAATTTAATGATATCATCCAGTTTGATCTTTTCAATAGTGAAATTATCATCTTCATCTTCTGTCAGCAATGCACTCAGGTCTTTAATCACCTGATCCAGTTTTCCGGTCGCTTTTACGATTCTGTCAAATATTTCCTCCCTTATCTCAATGGTCTCCGGAGAATTATAAACTTGCGTAAGTCCCATGATCTGAGCTACCGGTTCTCGAAGGTTATGAGAAATCACATAGGCAAACTCACTCAGGTTTTTGTTTTTCCTTACCAGTTTCTCTATAAGTCTTGTTTTCTCCTTTTCAAGTTTTTTGTTCTGATAATTGCTATATGCGGTGCTGATGATGTCAGAGATGGACCCGGCATACCTCTGGTCACTGTAAGTCCATTTCCTCACCACATCGCAATTGGCAAAGCTTAAAACCCCCAGTAATTTACCGTCATTATTGATCTGAACATCCAGTTGACTACAGATCCGCTTATCTACCATGTAGTTTTTAAACTCCTGGGTAGTTTCATGCTGCATCACATCATCAATGTTGATAGTTCGTTGTTTGGTCAGCGTTCGGAAATATTCCGGGAAATCAGAACCAAGCAGTGTTTGTCCTGAGCTGAAACTTTTATCCCTCGCATCATACAGTGCGGTACATATCAGGAGTTCCATGTTATGATCAAACTGCCAGAAGCTTACACGACTGACTTCAAGGGTCTCAGAAGCAGTGATCAGTACATCTTCCAGAAATTTGTCGAACCGGATGTTTTTAAGGTTGGCATTGTGTGAAAGGTTCAGGAGTGATTGAATGATCATTTTCTGCTGATCTTCCTGGGCAATCAGCTCAGTGATATCCAGGTTGGTGCCGTACAATCGGGTGATCCAGTTATCGTGAATTTCAGGAAAAACTTTTAGGGCAACCACTCGTCTCTCTCCATTGGCGGCTATGATTTCTGCCTGGGTCTCATGTTGTTCTTTGGTTTTGATCACCTTGCGGATCATCTCCTTTATCTCCAGCGCACTTTCCGGCGATGTGTACCTTTCAAACGTCTCAACGCTTGGGTTTACACTTCCAGGCTCAAGGCCCAGCTGACGATAAGTTTCATCAGTCCAGTGCATTTCACCACTTTCAAATTCATATTCCCAGCTGCCCAGCTTAGTGATCTGTTGCCCTTCAGCCAACATTTTCTTGGTGTTATCCAGCTTGCTGTCGAGTCGCTTGTTGATGGCTTCTATTTCATCGTTTTTCTTCAGAATCAGTTTATTGAGTTGTTCGAGCTTTTCCCGGTCGGTACGGGATTCATGCAGCTTCCGGTAGTTCCTGAAAATGTAGAAAATCAGCACAATGATCACGGCAGAAATGGCCAGGATGACTATGATCTGAATCCTAATAGAACGTTGATTCTCCAATTGCTGAGCCCGAAGTAAACTGTTCTCGGCTTCATGGATCTCCCTGTTCAGAGAGTTTTTAATCGTACTGATTCTGCTTAAGAAATTTTGTTGATCCAGGCTGTCTTTCAGCATATGGTACTTTTGGAGGTACAGGCTTGCCATCTGAAAGTTGTCCATTGCTTTGTACAGTTCATATTTTTTCAGATAAATGGTATAGACCTGGTCGAAGAAGGCATTTTTTATAGCGATGCTATCCGCGATATTATATTGACGGATAGCCTTTTGGTAATCGGAATCATCCTGGTAATACTGACCGAAAGTAAGATGGGACTTGATCAGTCCACGCTGGTCCTTAATCCTGTCTCTGATTTTAAAGGCATCATTTTGATAGGCCCATGCCCTGGCTGTCTGCCCTTTCACATAAGCAATATCACCAAGACCGGAAAGTGCGTAAGACTTGCCTCTGTCATACTGATCTCTTTCGGAAAACTTGAGACACAGGTTGTAATAGTAAGTGGCAGAATCATAAGCTTCCAACGCGAAGAACACTTCTGCGATATTGGAAGCAAGTAGGGGGGGTATGTCTTCACCTGATCTGTTTTCAGCGATGCTCCAGGCTTTTTTTAGATAGGTGATGGCAGAATCTACCTGGTTTTTCTTTTTATAAGTTTCGGCGATGTTGTTGTACAGAAATTCATAACCCTTTTCGTCATCAACCTTCATAGTGGATGCTTTGAGGTAATACCGGAGTGCATCATCATATAGTCCGCTGATCCAGAAGCTACTGCCTTTGTGGATAGTAGCACGGAAAAGTCCCTTCGTGTATTTTAGAGAATCCGCCTGCCACAATACCTGACTCAATAGGTCTATGCCTTTCTCCGGGTTTGATTTGATGTATTCAAAAGCCAGGTCATTCATGAGGTCGATTTTTAAATGATCGACCACAGGATAGTTCTCCAGTCTTTTTTCCAGGCTGTCTATGAGCGTATTTTGGGCTTGTAGCTTTCCAAATGCGAATAAACTACATGCCAACCATATGTAGGTAAATACTTGCCGCATCAATTATAATTGGTGATTTCGGAAATTCCGAATCTAAAATATACGGGAAATGCTTCAAATCACAAGATGAATTTCATCTGAAACCATGAAAATCCACCATGAGTAGACTCAGAAAGGCCTTTATTGATGAAGCCATATTTCTCGTAATAAGGCACCAGGTGCTCTTTACACAGCAAAAGTATACTTTCTTTTGAAGAAAAGCTTTGTTTGAGGTGGTCGAGTAGGGAATAGGCAATTCCTTTTCCCCGATGAGATTGAGTAACAGCCAGTCCAAAAATGACCAGGTGTGCTCCCTCAGGATCATGACCGATCATCGACTTGAGGGCCTCATCGGAAATGTCTTCTTTGTGTGTGCACCCACAATTGAGCAACCCCACAATTTCCTGATCAATGATAGCCACCAGGAATCCTTGAGGGTAAGATGCTATTCTCTTTTTAAGATTTGACCTGGATGCAGCTTCGGAAGGAAGAAAACATTCATTTTCCAGCGCTTCGATTGCATCCAGGTCATTAAGATTGGCAGTTCTGATTTTGATCGAACTAATCTTTGATCTCTCCATATTTCTCAGCCCACATGCCTTCCAGTTCCTCCAGAGATCGGCCTTTGGTTTCAATCAGATATTTTTTAGCAAAGAAAAATAACCCAATCATAAAAGCGCTGAATATGACATAGGGTAGCGATTTATTCCAAACCCCATTAATATTTGCTTCGCTTTCTGCAACTATTGGGAACATTTGGGATACCAGGTAGTTTCCAAACCATTGTATCGCTACGGCAATCGACATGGCAATTCCACGAATTTTGTTAGGAAACATTTCAGACAACATCACCCAGGTTACAGGACCCATTGACATGGCAAACGAACCAATAAATACTAATACTCCTATTAAAGAAATCAGTCCAACATTGTTTGTGTACAACGATCCTCCAAGCATGGTAAAGCCAGCAATCATCCCCACACAACCGATAAGTATTAAAGGTTTACGTCCTAACTTATCTACGGTAAACATAGCCACAAAGGTGAACAGGAAATTGACTCCACCAAGCAATATTTGCTGCTGCAAAACATCCTCCTGACCATATCCCAGTGCTTTTTCGAAGATGTCTCCTCCATAATACAGTACCGCGTTGATTCCTGTGAATTGTTGAAGAATAGAAAGAACGGACCCAATCACAATAATGGCGATGACGGGTTTTTGAAAGTAATTGACTGACTTTACGGTTTTGTTTTCTTCATGCTTAAGAGACTCCTTGATCTCTTTAATTTCTCTTTGAGCAACATCTTCCTCATGCAATCTTGCAAGAACCGCTTTAGCTTCCTCATCGCGTCCTTTCATTACCAGCCATCGTGGACTCTTAGGAATAAAGAAAGTAAGCCCCAGGAATAACAAACAAGGGATTAATTCTGACCAGAACATGTGTCTCCAGCCAACCTGAATGTTTTCATCAGGGGAAAGGTTATTGCCAATTGAATAAGTAACTAAAAAGACGACAAAGAAACCAGTTACAATGGCAAATTGATAAAATGTCACCAGCTGACCTCTTTTTTCAGCAGGTGCAATTTCCGCAATGTATGTTGGTGCTGCCATAGAGGCCAGGCCTATTCCCAGTCCTCCTACGATTCTAAAAAAAACCAGTAAAGAAACTGATTGAGGGAAGAACTGTGGTAATCCAGACCCCCAGGCTGAGATAGTAAACAGTACTGCAGCGATAATTAAACTTACTTTTCTACCAAGGCTATTGGTAAGTATTCCCGATGCAGCTGCACCTACCAGGCATCCTAAAAGTGCGCTTCCTACTACCCAGCCTTTTAATGCAGGAGTTAATTCAAAATACTTGCTAAAATAAAACTGTGTTCCATTGATCACACCAGTGTCATATCCAAAAAGTAGCCCTCCTAGCGCTGCTACACTGGTGATTAAAATAATAAATCCGTTTTTTGACATGTAAATAAAAGTTTAAGTAATGCTACCCCTAGCTTAATTTGATGGCACAATATAATGAAAGTGTTGTTCATGTACATTGGTGAATGGTTCAAAACGGTCTGTTGGATGAAACAGGAACCATTTTGGTAGCCGGCTCATCATTAAATGGACCGGATTTCGACTCATTTGCTCAATCTTTGTAGATTTGCAGCAACATTAACGTCAACACCGAAAATGAGCATGAAGGTAGAACAGATCTATACAGGTTGCCTTGCGCAGGGAGCCTACTATATTCAGAGTGAAGGGGAAGCAGCGATCATTGATCCATTGAGGGAATCTCAACCATATCTAGAGAAAGCAGAAAGGGAAGCAGCCAAAATCAAGTACATTTTCGAAACTCATTTTCATGCTGATTTTGTCTCAGGTCACGTAGATCTGAGTAATAAAACCGGGGCAACAATTGTTTATGGACCTGGCGCAACCGCCGATTTTAAATTCCATGAAGCAAAGGACGGTGAAGAATTTAAAGTAGGAAAATTGACCATAAAAGTACTCCATACCCCTGGCCACACCCTGGAAAGTGTTACCTACTTACTCATTGATGAGCAGGGTAAACATCAGGCCATCTTCAGCGGTGATACGTTATTTATTGGTGATGTGGGACGTCCTGACCTGGCACAGAAAGGCGAATTAACACAGGAGGATCTGGCTGGAATGCTTTACGATAGCTTAAGAGAAAAGATCTTACCACTTTCAGATGATATTGTAGTCTATCCTGCTCATGGTGCTGGTTCCGCCTGTGGTAAGAATATGAGTAAAGAAACATCTGATCTTCTGGGCAATCAAAAGAAAACCAATTATGCCCTCAGGCCAGACATGACCAGGGAGGAGTTTATCAGCGAGGTGACAGATGGTTTACTGCCACCACCACAGTATTTTGCCAAAAATGTGGCCATGAATAAAGCAATGGCATCAGGATTGGATCAAATCCTTGAAAGAGGGACCGTGCCATTGGATATTGAAACATTTGAAGCATATGCTAATCATGAAGGTGCCATTGTGCTTGACACAAGATCACCTTTAGAATTTGTGCAGGGACATATTCCAAATTCTATTTTCATCGGGATCAATGGGAATTTTGCGCCATGGGTTGGCGCCTTGATCACCGATTTACAGCAGCCAATTATTTTTATCGCACCCGAGGGCAGGGAAGAAGAGGTGGTGACCCGCCTGTCGAGAGTGGGTTATGACAATACACTTGGTTACCTGGCCGGCGGTTTTGAAGCGTGGAAAGCCGCTGGTAAGGATGTTGCCGACATGGTCTCCATCTCAGCTGAAGAATTTGCAAAGCAATTTGAAGAAAAGGACCTGAACATATTGGATGTAAGGAAGCCTGGTGAATTTGACGCAGAACACATTAAGGGAGCCGCAACCTTTCCATTAGATTTCATCAATGAAAATATGGGCCAGCTCGACCATGAAAAGGAATATCATATTCACTGCCTGGGAGGTTACAGGTCTGTTATTGCAGCTTCCATTTTGAAATCAAGGGGCTTTCACCAGGTCATTGACATTGCCGGTGGATGGAACGCAATCAAAAAGACCAGTATTCCTACTACCGATTTTGCCTGTTCATCGGAAAGCTAGACTACTTTGGAGGTAGTGATGGATAAGGAATGATTGATTCGATCAGGAGTTCTACACCACTTCGGGTAAGTAAAGTGAGCGTGATCACAATGCTTCCAATGATGATGGCTACTCCGATATTATTTTCTTTGATTTCCTTGAACTCATCGATTGGAGTCAGTTTGGCATAAAGAAATGCCGAGAGTAAACCAATTACGACAGCTGCTACATAGGCAATAGAGATGTAAATAGCGCCCTGATAGATAAATTTGAAAGTAAGTGCCAATAGGCCACTTTCAGGATCCAGTAATCGGAAGGCAGATGACAATGGTTGTAATACGCCGCTCACCATATAACCTGTTGAGAACATAATGGATGCCGTGAAAATACTGTAGGCGAGGTTTTCTTCATGTATTCCATAGTATTTTCGTCCTGCGAATTGGAGGATCTTGTAAGTGAGGGATAATATGAATACGCCAATGGTAATGGCAGAGACAATTTCAATTAATCCGAGAATGGCTATGTTATAGGTCATTGTACAAGTGCTACTTTCCAGTAATTTACATTATTATTTGATGGTGGCAGAAATCCGAGTTTCCACCCTTTGGCGGTAGTTTCCCAAAAATAGTATTTCTTGTTTTTATAGATGATATAGTCACCACTTGCCGGAATATGCAGAGCCAGCATGGCGTGCAGGTATTTTTCACTGATGACAACCATTGGATCATACCCCAGGTAAGACAACATGGCAAAAAGTAAAACAGATCTGGTATCACAATCACCGCTTAAGGTGTGAAGAAACTCATAGGGACTCAATATGCCAAATTTTGCATTGCCATAGCATGGTTTGGTTTCGTTACGGCAATCGTCTACTTTGACGTAACTGTAGGGGATGTCCTGAACGAAAGTCACGATCAGCTCGGCTGTCTCAATGGCATTCAAGCCTTTTTCTACAGCCAGGTTGTATAGAGAGTCTGCCAGAAATTGCACATACATTGCGTCATTATTGACTAGTTCCCGATATACGCTTCCCCAGTATTCATTATAGGTCCTTCCGGTGACATAGATTTGTTCCCGAAGGTATTTTTGCTGCTTACTTAGCTGATCCATTGACAGGTAATCAGTACAAACATCACTGAATCGGGTCTGCAACCTCCAGGTCCTAAAATGATGATGGTCGTTTGTGATGGAATCGGTGAGCGTCATCTCCTGGCAGCCGTCCTGTTGGGCAAATTCTTCCATGATGACCTCCTTATCGTAAGCGTTTGAGATCAATTGCAAAATGACCCAGATAAAAAACGATGAGAACAGTATGAAACGAATAAAACCCCTAAGCGCTTTCAATGGAAGAATATTTTAATTATTCAGACCCCCTAAGAGAATCAATAATGTTGAAATATTCAAACTAAATTCCAGTATCCTCGTGACAATCACTCATGAATCCACTTGAGATATTTGCTGATTGGCTAAGGCAGGAAACAGAAATATCACCAGTTGCCATTCCTACAGCCTGTTGTTTATCAACCATTGGTTTGGACGGTTATCCCAATGCCAGATATGTTTCTTTCAAAGAATTAATAGAAGACTGTTTTGTGATCACGGGCCCGTTAAACTCAAGAAAAGGTCGTGAAATGGAGAAGGTTCCAAAAGCGTCACTCACTTTTTGGTGGCCGCATATCGAGAAGCAGGTGCGGGTTCAGGGAGATGTGGTAAGATTGTCGGCTAGTCAGGCCGATCAGTTCTTTGGTGAGAGAAATCAGCAATCAAAGATCGTTTCTGTCATTAGTCGGCAAGGGGAACCACTTGAAGATTTTAATAAGTTGAAAGATGCATTGAATTCGTTTAATCACCAAAACATTAAAAGACCCGGTACCTGGGGTGGATTCAGGATCAAGCCATTACGAATTGAATTGCTGGAATTTGATGAAAGCCGGTTGCATTTTCGGAGGGTGTTTTCTAAAACTGATGATGGTTGGAATATGACAGTTGTTCATCCCTAACTGCTGGTACTGCTCATTGATAATGTGTCATAATTTGCTTTTCAAACGTTTGCATTGAGGTGGTTATTTTATTAAATTATAAGGACCAACATAATTAAACCAATTACGCCTTATGCCAGCTTTATCAAAACACATTAGCCCCGATGCAGTCATCATCAAGAGAAGATTTGATGATGACCATTTTTATGCGATCAATTCCCACACTTACAACAGCATTATAGAAACCGTCGCTTACTACCGGGAAAGCATGTATCTGCTGCCCGATTTTGAGCAAGTGGAAGCAACCGGTGCAGATGCTGAGAATGATTCCGAACTCTTCACCATCAAGGTGAACGAAATAATGTTTGTTTGAGCTTATCTTAAAGTGATGCCTGCTCCAAAACTAAGTGCATTGTATTGCTGGAAAGTGTAGTCCAGGTTTAGTGTGATTAGTGCAAGTTTCAGTCGGCCACCAATAGTTAAGTTGGCACTTGAATCATCAAACTGCAAACTTAATGGATCAACCAAAGGAGTGGAACTTGTGGCAATATCAAAGGTACCCAACACATCAAGGCTGGAGGAGCTGCTGCCAAATCCTGCCGAACCATATGCGGTAAATATCGACCCGAACTGTTTGGAGAAATTTAATTGATAGACCCATGAGTTTACGTCAAAGGCGACCTTATTGCCAACACTTTTGATATCATTGACATTAAGATTGAAGTTGGTAAACCCAATGAGAACAGAAAGATCAACAGGAATGATCTGATTACCAGGAATCCACTGTTTAATATCGTGCATGATGCCAACACCGAACATATTTACTTCAACATCCTTGATATTTATATTTGGAATCAATCTGACTTTCAGGTCGGTGTTTTTGATCAATCCAATGCCAAACTGTGGTATTATGATTGGCACTGCTTCATTAATGGCCTGGCTGGCCAGATCAAATCCTACAGGTGCATCAAATTCCTCATATTGATTATCTGAATTTAACACCCTGATTCGTGCGGTAGGGCTTTTTGGTCCCAGAATGGTTGGGAAAGCATCACCATTTCCAACAATGCTGTTGGGACTACCACTGGCCTGTAACTCCGCATTAACGGCTGCTGCTGAGTAGAATAAGTCTTCATCAGGAACATAGGCAATTGAAATGTTGATTGAAGCATCAAAACCAAGAAAATCATGTGTTTTGGCGGTGGTGTTCCATGCCCTGGTAAAAGCGAAATTGATTCCACGAGGCAGTGGGCTGGCGTAGTGCTTGTATAAAATGGCTGCATCATCCGCTCCGGCTTCTACAAAATTTTCAAAGTCTGTCTGAGCCTGACTAAATAGTGGAGCAAATACGATCGCAGCAAAAATAGCGATTCGATAGTTCATCGTCCGGAAGTTTGGTTACAAGTGTAAATGAATAATGATGTAATTTAAGTGAATTTTGGTTCGTACAAAACGGAATTAACCTATATAGCTGTTAACTGGAACAGATTAATCAATGAAATGGAGTTATTTTAGCAATATTCGGGTTTTAACAACACGGGTAACTACCGATTTTTACAGCAAAAAAGATGATTGATTTTGATAGAATAAAACGGGCCATTCATTACATCAATGATAATTACCGGACCCAGCCATCATTGGAGGAAGTTGCTGCTGCTGTTCATCTCAGCCCATTTCATTTTCAAAGGATGTTTACCGAATGGGCCGGGATCAGCCCAAAGAAGTTTTTGCAGTTTGTAAGTCTGGGCCATGCCAAACAACTTTTGATGGCGCAGGAAAGTTTACTTACGACCTCTTTGAAAACCGGCTTGTCTGGGACCAGCAGATTGCATGATCTCTTCATGACCATAGATGGCATGACCCCTGGTGAGTTTAAGAAATCGGGGGATGGATTACAGATTGAATATGGGGTTTATCAAAGTATTTTTGGAGAAGTGCTTGTTGGATCCACAAACAAAGGCATTTGTCATCTCTCTTTTTTGGAAGGGGAAGAACCAGTACAATTATTGCACAATCAGTTCCCTAAAGCCACCATTGTGCCCGCTGAGAATGAGTACCATCAAATGGCACTCAAACCACTAACGAATAATTGGTCCTCCGTAGAACAAATCAGGTTACATTTAAAGGGAACACCTTTTCAATTGAAGGTCTGGGAAGCGCTGCTCAAGATTCCGTATGGGAAAGCGGTCACTTATTCTGAAATAGCCCAGGCTGTCAAAAATCCAAAAGCAGTTAGGGCCGTTGGATCAGCAATTGGTGCTAATCCGGTGGCATACCTGATCCCTTGTCACAGGGTGATACAATCAACCGGTGCAATTGGTCAATATCATTGGGGAAAGGAAAGAAAATGTGCTTTGCTTGGGTTTGAGTCCTTGCAGCATGAAAGTGAGGTGGTTGTTGAGTAAGACCATTTTTATTGATAAGCCAGCACAATTCAACTACCAGGAATGCTTGCGAATGATGGATCGAAATGAATTGGAATGTTTATATCAAATCCATGATCAGGTAGTGATTAAGCCCTTTAAGTTTGGAGGTGACCAGGTAATGGCATGTGTTACTGAAGAAAAAGAGCATTTAAGAATTGACCTTTCAAAGGACGTTGATGCAAAATGCAGAGATGCAATTGATCAGTATTTCACTGACTGGTTGGATCTAAAAACTGACCTTTCAGTATTCTACAGTAAGTTGGAACACCATCCGCAATTTGCTTATATGGCTACTGAGTATCGGGGACTAAGATTAATCGGTATCCCGGATCTCTTCGAATGTTTGTGCTGGTGTATTATCGGTCAACAAATCAATTTGAATTTTGCATTCCAGGTGAAAAGGCGGTTCGTTGAACGATATGGTGAAGAAGTGATCTCAGAACATGGATCACTTTATATTTTTCCAACACCTGAGGAGGTGGCCAATTGTGACAGGGAGGAATTGCTCGCCATGAAGTTCTCACGAAACAAGGCAGACTACATGATTGGAATTGCAAAAGCATTTGAAGATAATGCAATTACCAGGGATGGTCTAATGAAGTTGAATCACCAGGAAAGAATCGATCATTTAACCAGTATCAGAGGTATAGGGCAATGGACGGCCAACTATGCTTTGATGAAATCACTGAAGGACCCAGAATGTATTCCTTATGGTGACTCAGGATTGAATGCGGCTATGAAAGCCCATGGATTTGACAAAGACAGGCAGGTAATTGATAAGGTATTTGAGCCCTTTGAAAATTGGAAGAGTTACCTTTCCTTCTATCTATGGCGATCTTTAGGGGAGGTTTGACCAGGCACGGTGATACCGCACCTGGCATTGATGTTAGGCGTTTGGAAAGTTTTCGTGCGCCAATATTTCTTTAATTTGGTCGGTATGTCTCTGGGTATGGCCAGACATGAATAATATCACCTGAAATGCATCGACTTTTCCGAATGGAAACTCAAAATACCTGTTCCGGAGATCTTCTGAAGTCGACTTCACAAAGCTGATATTCGATTTTCTTTTGTTTTTAAACTCATTCAACGAACCTTCATAGCTTCCAAATTGGTTGGTAGGTTCGAATTCCTTCCGTGTTTTTACTTTTTGCTCACGGTTGGTAATGATCCCCAATACCTGTTCATCGGCCAGTTGCAGGTCGGCTCTTCCCTCGGGGTTGGGTTCATTTTGCAAGGTCATCTGTACAATACCAAAAATGTTGTTCTCCGAAATGGCAATGTGCTCTACGCACTCTGCTATTGACCAGGATTCAGGCGTCATTTTAAAATTTAACTGCTCTTCGGATAAACCCTTTACTGCTTTAAGCAGTTCTTTTTGTGTGTTGTTCAAATGATCCAGTGCCTTCTTTTTCTCGTCCTTGGTAAGAGGAGTTTGCGCAAAAACACTTGTTGCAAACAGTAATGCAATGCTGTAGATAAAAAATTTCGATCGTTTCATTTGTGTATATAATAAGTTATTTGCAACAAGGACGATGATCATGTATGGAAATGGACATTGACCTGAGAAAAAAAATATGAATTTACTTTCCCTGATAATAAACCGCCCATCAGTGTTTCATTCTGGAATTCGAATTGATAAATTTGCTCCTCATTTTTGAAACAAATAAATGGCAGAAGAAGTAAAGTCACTCAATTTTTTAGAGCAGATCATTGAAGAAGACCTGGCAACCGGATTAGGAAAGGAGCAACTAAGGTTTCGTTTTCCTCCAGAGCCGAATGGTTATCTTCATATAGGACATACCAAGGCTATAGGGATTAGCTTCGGTTTGGGACAAAAATATAATGCTCCCGTCAACCTCAGGTTTGATGACACAAATCCGACAAAAGAAGAGCAGGAATATGTAGATGCCATCAAGGAAGATGTGGCATGGTTGGGCTATCAATGGGATCAGGAATGCTATTCTTCTGACTATTTTCAGCAGTTGTATGACTGGGCCATAGCGTTGATCAAAAATGGGAAGGCTTATGTAGATTCTCAGTCTTCTGAAGAAATGGCTCAACAAAAGGGTACACCTACCACTCCAGGGACTGATAGTCCTTTCAGAAACCGCTCGGTAGAGGAAAACCTTGATCTTTTTGAGCGCATGAAAAATGGGGAGTTTGATGAGGGAACTCATGTACTTCGTGCAAAGATCGATATGAAGCACACCAATATGCTCATGCGAGACCCCATCATGTATCGAATAATGAAGAAAGCTCATCACCGAACTGGCGATAAGTGGTGCATTTACCCGATGTATGACTGGACCCACGGAGAAAGTGATTACATTGAGCAGGTGTCTCATTCATTATGTTCCCTAGAGTTCAAACCACACAGGGAGTTGTACGAATGGTTTCTCGACCAGGTGGTGGAAGAAGGGAGACTTGTGCCAAAACAAAGAGAGTTTGCCCGACTTAACCTCAACTATACAGTCATGAGCAAAAGAAAACTCCTGCGTTTGGTAGAAGAAGGTATCGTTTCCGGTTGGGACGATCCAAGAATGCCTACTGTGTCCGCATTGAGAAGGAGAGGATATACTCCAGCAGCTATTCGAACTTTCATTGAAAAAGTAGGTGTTGCAAAAAGGGATAATATTATTGACTTGTCGCTCCTGGAGTTTTGTGTGCGGGAGGATTTAAATAAGATTGCTCCCCGGGTAATGGCCGTATTGAATCCGGTGAAACTGGTCATTACGAACTACCCTGAGAATGAGGAAGAGTGGTTGTTGGCAGAAAACAACCCGGAAGATGATGCCGCTGGACACAGAGAAGTGCCCTTTTCACGAGAATTGTACATTGAGCAGGAGGATTTCCGTGAGGAAGCCAATCGAAAGTTTTTCCGACTGACCCTTGGAAAGGAAGTAAGACTCAAAAATGCCTATATCATCAAAGGCGAAAGTGTAGTCAAAGATGCTGATGGTAATATCACTGAAATACACTGTACCTATGACCCTAAAAGTAAAAGTGGCAGTGGAACAGAAGAAAGCCTGAGAAAGGTAAAGGGAACATTGCATTGGGTGTCCATCAAACATGCCCTACCTGTCGAAGTAAGACAATATGACCGGTTGTTTATGGATGAAGCTCCTGACGGCCACAAAGACAAGGATTTTATGGAGTTCCTCAACCCTGATTCGTTGCATGTAGTAACGGGTTATGCTGAGCCAAGCCTCAAGACTGTTAAGCCGGGAGACAGGTTCCAGTTCCAGCGAATGGGATATTTCTGCGTGGATAAGGAATCTACGTCAGAGAAAATTGTGTTCAACAAAACGGTAGGGTTGAGAGATAACTGGGCAAAAAAGGCTTAAAAGGCAATGGCAATCTATGTGATCAGACAGGCAGTCTTACAAAAAAAGAACTGCCTTGTCCATTGTTAGATTCCAGCCATACTTTTCCCCCCAGCTCGGATACATATTTGTTCACAATGGACAATCCCAATCCTGTTGACTCCTCTCCACCAGTGGGTTGTGCACTAAGTTTTTGAAAACTTTGAAACAGTAACTTTTTGTCTTCTTCAGAAAAACCAGGTCCTTCGTCGTGAACACCGAAAGTAGTGTGAGCATCCTGACATTTCACGTCCACCAGGATATTGGATTTTTTAGGGGAGAATTTAATCGCATTCGAGATGAGGTTCTCAATGATCAGGTAAAGCAGCATTCGATCTGAATTGATTGAATTTCGCTCATTGCAGTTTTTAAATGTTAGGGAGATGTCTTTCCTTTTGGCAATTGGTCGATAGTTTTTTTCCAGATCCATCAGAATCCCAGTGACATCTACCGGTTCTTTCAAAACCAGGTTTTGCTGCTTGTCAAGTGTATCAACATCAAGGATTTTAGTAATCATTTGATTGATCCGCCTCGCACCTTCCCCAATTTGAAACAGTAGTGCCTTGTCTTCTTCGTCCAGGCTTTCGCTGTGAGAACTCAGAAGTTCTGCCGGAGAGATGATCTGGCTAAGCGGTGAACGCAGATCGTGAGCAAGAATCCTTACCAGGTTATTCTTTTTATCATTGATAGCAATAAGTTGTTTGTTCCTGTTTAGCAGCTGTTTGTTGATCTGACTGATGTCCTTTTCATGCGCTTCAATTTTTTCTTTTTGCGCCAGTAGTAACCTGGTATACTGTCTGTTTTTATAATACAGGAACCCAATGGCCATCAGGAACACGCTGGTGCCAATGATCGCAAATACAAGAATACGTTTTGATTCCTGCTCTTCCTGGAGTCTCAGATTGGCGTTTTGTATAAGTGCCAGTTGCAGCTCTTTTTCTTTGGTAAGGATTGACGTGCTGAGATGGTCATTGTTGTAGATTTCATCAATGAATTGAAATAACTCTGTACTAATGTACTTCGATATAATACCTTCGACCCTTTGCCTAAAATTCCGATCAAACAACATGATATCCATTGGAACATTCCAGTCACTTTCCTTTGGCATCAGAAAACCATACCCTGTGCCTCTTACTGTGAAAAAATTTTGTCGCACCAGTTCGCTCCCACCTTTTATATGCATTAAATAGACTGGTAAGTCAACGAACCCAAAGTAATTGGGGTGCGCCTGAATGAAGTCAAATATATTTTGTTCACTTCCTATATAAGTGATATCAAAGTCGATATTAAGCTGTTCTTTGAGGTCAAGAAGTAATGCTTCATAGGTCGTGCCTTCAATGGTAACCGCCTGCATGTTGGCCATCAATTGATGAATCTCGTCAAATGTATGGACAATAGGAGTACCTTCACTGGAGATTAGCACAGTGATGTCGGGCAGATATGGTTTGCTGAACTTACTGTATCGCTCCCTCTCTTCTGTGATTGAAAAAGCCGACACTGCGTAAACATTAGGGCGTTTTTCGGTTTTAACATGATCAAGAATACCCACAAAGCTGTCTCTTTTAACCCAGTCAATGGTGAGGCTAACATTGAATCGTTTCTTTACAAATTCTTTTAATAGTTCCCCAATTTCATATTCTATTCCTGTGAGTTCGCCTGTATTGGGGTCTGTGTAAATGAATGGTTTGCTGGTGGTCCAGAGGATTTCAAGATGTGCTTTTTTGGTAGACTGTGCTTCTTCCCAGGTATTTCCAAGTACATAATGGGAACAGAAAGCTAATATCAGACATATAGTCACCCGCGGCAGCATTACTAAATATGCGTATAATGGAGCGAATAAACAACGAAATGACCTGTGGAGATCAATAAAATTACCATATAGGGTACACTGTGGACCTTTTTACTTCATTTAAAACAAAAGTGCTTCTGATTTGGTCCACATTAGGGAGTGCTGCCAGCTTTCCAGACGAAAACTGATGGTATGCATCAAGGTCTTTGACCACCACCTTAAGCAGAAAATCATTAGCACCGCCCATGAGGTAACACTCCATTACTTCAGGTATGCTCGTTATGGCCTCACTAAATGCTTCAATTTCTTCCAGCTTCTGGCTATCGAGGGAAACCGAACAAAACACCACCATGCTGGAGGGGATTTTTGTTCGGTTCAGTACCGCTACGTAACTCTCAATTAACCCCTCGCGCTCATAGCGTTTAATCCTTTCATATATTGGAGATTTGGTGATCTTAAGACTTGCCGCTACCTCTTTGATATTGAACTTGGCATCCTGCTGAAGAATGTTCAGAAGTTTCCTGTCTGTTTCGTCAATGTTGGTCATGGGAAAAATTCCTGTTCTTAATGATATTGAATTGCTTTTGTAAGTATTAATTCCTGATATAGCATGAAATATAGGAATAATTATTGATATAATATAAAAAGTAAATGCTGAGTCCTGAAAATAATAAATTTGCCTGAACATTTAAGCAATCAGAAGATGAAAGAACTACAACCAGAAAGTTTAATGATGACCCATGGCTTCAAGCCAGAACTATCAGAAGGAGCGATTAAACCACCTATATTCCAAACTTCTACTTTTGTATTTAAAACCGCTGAAGAAGGTAAGGCATTTTTCGAGATTGCTTATGGACTAAGGGAGCAGTCGGAAGGTGAGGAACTGGGACTTATTTACAGCAGGATCAACAACCCTAACCTTGAAATCCTGGAAAACAGATTATGCTTGTGGGATAAGGCAGAAGATTGTGCAGTTTTTGAGAGTGGAATGTCTGCAATAAGCACTGTCTTACTGGAATTTGTTAAGCCCGGCGACTTATTGCTTTATAGTTCTCCTACCTATGGTGGAACAGATCACTTTATTCATCATTTTCTAAAAGAAATAGGGGTGGAGAGTATCGGCTTCACTGCCGATATGACCGCTGAGGAAATAATCAATAAAATCACGGCATCAGGTAAAGGAGACAAGCTATCAATGATTTACCTGGAGACACCAGCCAATCCGACAGGTGACCTGATCGATATTGCGGCCTGCAGGAAAGTGGCAGACCATTTTGAAAAAGATAAAAAAATCCCGGTAGCAGTGGACAACACTTACATGGGGCCTTTGTGGTCTCACCCACTGCAACACGGCGCTGACCTGGTACTTTACTCTGCTACCAAATACATAGGCGGACACAGTGACCTGATTGCTGGTGCAGTGCTAGGCAACAAAGAACTGATGAATCGTGTAAGGGTGCTTCGTACATTTTTAGGAAATATGGCCAGTCCACACACTTGCTGGCTGCTATTAAGAAGTCTGGAAACCCTGAAAGTACGAATGGAACAGCAGATGAAAAATGCACAGCAGCTGGCGGAGTTTCTTGAACATCATCCGGCAGTTCAAAAAGTACATTATCCTGGAAACCTGAGACCAGGAACCAGGGCCTATGATATTTATCAGAAGCAATATGAATCCCCTGGTGCGATGTTGTCATTTGACATAAAAGGAGGTGAAAAAGAAGCATTTCAGTTTCTTAACGGATTGAAATTAATCAAACTGGCAGTAAGTCTTGGAAGCACGGAGAGCCTTGTACAGCACCCGGATACAATGACCCATGCCGGTGTTTCTCCAGAAGAAAAGGCCAGGCTGGGCATCACCGGATCATTGATCAGATTGTCTGTTGGCGTTGAAAATCACCAGGATCTTATCTGGGATATTGAGCAGGCCCTGCACAGTGTGGCATTGGTGAATGTAAACTAAGCGTTGATATTTGGTCTGTTACCATCCGAATTTTTAAATTGGGGCGAAATACCTTGCTTCATGAAAAAACTTAGTTTGATTTCGACCATACTTTTTTTGATCAGCTGCCAGAATGGACCTGGAGATGGTACGGTAAATAATCCCGTCATTCCCGAATACAAGGTAATATCTCTTGAAAAGGATCAGGCGGAAAGACTGGCAGCATTACCGTTGGGCTGTGTGAATACAGAATATCCGAACAAGCTCGGACAGACCATTGGCAGCAAAGAGGACCTGAACGAACCACACGTATTACATCCGGCGTTCTATGGTTGTTTCGACTGGCATTCTGCAGTGCATGGGCATTGGTCAATGGTGAAGTTGCTAAAGGAGTTTCCAGAGCTTGAAAATGCGGAGGAATTGAAGTCGGTCCTGGAGCAGAACCTGTCCGCTGAGAATATAAGAGGAGAACTGGTTTACTTCAGTAAAGAGATCAACAAGACCTACGAGCGTACGTACGGATGGGCGTGGCTTCTCAAACTGGCAGAAGAGTTACATACATGGAATGATCCGTTTGCCAAAAAGCTGGAAATCAATCTAAAACCCTTGACGGATCTTATCGCGTCCAGGTATATTGATTACCTGCCAAAGTTGAGATATCCCATCAGGGTTGGAGAACATACCAATACGGCCTTCGGGATGTCTTTTGCCTGGGATTATGCGAAGACCATGAATGCTGATATCTTGCAGAAAACCATTGAAAGTAAAGCCAGGGAGTTTTATTTGAATGATCAGGGTTGCCCATTTGAATGGGAGCCAAGCGGGTATGATTTCCTTTCTCCCTGTTTTGAGGAAATTGATATCATGAGAAAAATCCTGACAAAAGAAGAGTTTGACCAATGGATCGACCAGTTTGCGCCAGACCTGAAAAAGACCACCTTTGACATAGCCGTAGGAGAAGTTTCTGACAGGACGGATGGCAAGATGGTTCACCTCGATGGATTGAATTTTAGCAGGGCATGGGTCATGTATGGATTGGCAAATCAATATGTAGCGTATAGTCATCTCAAGCCCCTGGCAAACAAACATGTGGAATATTCACTACCAAACCTGGTGGGTGACAGTTATGAAGGAGGACATTGGTTGGGTTCATTTGCGATTTACGCATTGACTCAAAACCCTTCAAATATGTAGTGATGTTCCTGGGCTTTTCTCCAGACCATCACATTAATGCTTGGTGTAGTCGCTTCTCACCCGGAAATTGATTATTTTTAGTAAAGCAACGTCCTACTGCCATTTAAAATCTTTTTATGCGGGTAACTATACACGTGTGGAGGTTTTTGGAGAGGATAAAGAACACCCTATTCCCACCAAACACCCGAGCAAAACACCTCATCTATTGTAAATCAGGCATATTTAGTTTGGTCATTTGTTTCTTGTGGATTAATGAAGTTGCAGCACAAACCATCCTTGAAAAGCAACAGCAATTGCTTTTAAACGAACTTGCTATCGTATCTTCTACCAGGGACAGCCTTCCAGTATTGATCGAGCTTTCAGAGCTGTACAAGGACCTGGACTCTAAAAAGGGAGAGGAGTATGGTCTCCTGGCACGTAATATTGCAGAAAACTGGCATGATCAATCGTTGTTGCTACTGAGTAAACTTCACCTGGCTTCCAACCTTCGAATGAACTCAAAGTTTGATGATGCCATGCTGGAATGCAGAGAAATTGCAGTAAAAGCTCAGAATTACCCTCCAATCAAAGCCGCAGCATTTCATGAATTGGGAACTGTATTTCAACTGCTGCATCAACATGATAGCGCTTTGAATTATTTCGACAAGTCTATTGAATTGTATCGACAGCTTAATGATACCATCATGATCAGCTGGGCAAAGGCTTATCAATCCAGTTCGCTGACCAGAATCGGGCGCTTGCATGAGGCCCTGGATCTTGCTGAGTCTGCAGTTAATGTATTTCGTCGGTTCGGTGAAAGAGAAAAGGAAGCTGTGGCGCTAAATTTTTTGGGGTCCGTGAATGTTTCATTGGGGCAAATGACCATCGCCAGCGATTACTTATTCAGAGCGTTGGCAATTGCAGATAGTCTTGGTAATCCAAGATTGCAAATGAATCAGTTGAATGAACTTGGGATCATATACGCTGTGCAGGGAGATAATGAGGAGAGTTTGGTTTACTTCAATAAATCACTGGAAATGGCCGAAAAAATCAATAGCCACAGAGATTATACCGGGACATTGAGCAATATCGCCTACATCTATTCCGTACTGAAACAACCCAACAAATCCCTGGAATACTATGGTAAAGTACTTGATCATAATGCCACTTATGGTAACGAGTGTTTGTCACCTTTTATCTATGAAGGCATTGCCCGATTGTTTGAAAGTATTGATCAGCCGGATTCTGCGATAGTTTACTATCAGGAAGTCCTGGAACTCTCAAAGAGATGCCAGATGATGGAGTTTCAGATATCCTCCCTCCAGGGCATAGGAAGACATTACCAGAAGAAAGGTAATACTGGCGCTGCAATCAGAAATTTTTTAAAGTCTTTTCAATTAGCTCATGAAAACAATTTTATCCCACTGGCGCACCTGGCATCAAAGGAACTTTACCAGGCTTACAAGCTAAAAGGCGACTACCCGAGGGCGCTGGAGTTTCATGAGTTGATGGTGGCCCTGGATGATTCAATTTATAGTGAGAACAATAAATCAGAAATCCTGAGATTAACTGCGAGGTATGAGTTTGAAAAGGAAAAACAGCTTTTAGAAGCAAGACAGGAGAGGGAGGAACTTCAATACCAGGAGGACCTTAAGCGGCAGGTACTCACCAGAAATTATGCCTTTGCCGGACTAGCATTGACAGTTCTTTTGATTGGGACATTATATTGGCTTTACCGCAACAAACAAAAGTCTAATGCACAACTTGCTAAACTGAACCAGGAAAAAAATGAGCTCATTGGTGTGGTGGCGCATGATTTAAGAAATCCTTTGAACAACATCAACAATTTGTCAGCACTGTTGAAAGAAGGTCTCAACGGCAAGCTAAGCAAAGATCAGGTAGATTATTTCAGGTTTATAGAAAATTCATCTGCCAGAATGAATGACCTGATTGAAAGAGTGCTGGATGTCAATGCCATTGAGTCTGAATCATTGAAGATGAATCTCCAGGTTTGTGACTTGGCAGAAATACTGAATACAGTTGCAGATAGCTTTGTGCTTCGTGCCAGTGAAAAACACATCGATATGAAAAGGGAGTTACCTGAAAACAAATATTATGCTTTCATTGACCGCAACTACTCCATACAGGTTTTTGAGAATTTACTTTCAAATGCCCTTAAGTTTTCACCAGAGAAGAGCTGTATAGAGGTAAAACTGGATGAAGAAGATCATACGATTGTAGCAAGCATCATTGATGAGGGTCCGGGTTTTTCTCAGGAAGATAAAAAACAGCTTTTCAAACGCTTTGCAAAACTATCTGCAAGACCTACCGGTAAAGAATCATCTGTTGGACT
Organism: Cyclobacteriaceae bacterium; assembly: GCA_965243755.1. Lineage (GTDB taxonomy): Bacteria > Bacteroidota > Bacteroidia > Cytophagales > Cyclobacteriaceae > JANSWY01. The sequence goes on along the minus strand of CBDEVW010000003.1, from coordinate 253,889 downwards.
GGGGTTGTCCATTGTGAAAAGATATGTGGATGCCATGAATGGTCATATTGAAGCCATCAGTAACAATGGAAAAGGCACAATTTTTAGGGTGCAGTTTGGTTTCGCAAAGGCATAAAAGATTCCCGGTTACTACGTGGAGGTAACTTACTGATGATTTAATCTTCAGAATAGTTATTCTTGCAGGCATGAAAATTCGCCACAGGTATTACGAGAAGACACCCAGACAGCAAAGAATGGCTCTGTTGAGCGTTGTTTTACTAATTGTCAGTCCCATTGTGGTGATAAGTGTCATAAGCGCAATTATTGGCTGGTATTGGATAATTCCAGTGATTGTATGGCTTGGAATTACTTTTTTAGCACCGTTTGTGGATACTCCCGGGTTGGTCAAGCAGGGTAAGCTGGTATATTATTCACCCTTGTTGTTGGGGCAGCCTGGAAAGCATTCCATTAGGGTTCATGGAGGTACACTTTTCGATTATTGCTTTGTGCTTACCAGGAATGACAACCCTGCGATGAGATCCAGAAAGGTCCTGTTGGCCTATGTTCAGGGATTGAAGCAATTGATTGCACTTCACGCCGATGAACCGTCAATGACTGTTATTGGTACTTCCTACATCATCAATACCCGAACAGCTAACAAAGTTGGTTTCAAAGAGGTGCCAAAGGAGGGAATTCAGGTGGTTTTACTGGCGATGAATTATCTGGTGCTTACAGCATCTTTCTCGATGGTGAAGGGTAAACTAACATTCCCAAAGTTATCCCAGGTCAGGACCTACAAAGCTACAATTGATGACCTGAGACACCATCTGCATTTCATAAACCATATCGAAAGAAAACTGAACCAATTTTCGTCCGATTCAAGTCCATTAAGGAATGATGAAACATAAGCCTGCCTCATTGGAATAAAAACCTATGCCCTCAGATGGAGTGAATGCCCATATTTACTACATCATGTGGCTACTCTCACTTCATAGGATCTGTGCTGTCTTGTTGTTCATTGCTGGACTGAATGGGAATATGTTGGCCCAATACAGTTTGGATGAGTTCTCGTTGAAGGACGGAGTAAACTGGTATGATAAAAACGTGGGGGAGGCCAACCAGGAGGTATTTACAGGACAGTATCATCAGTTGGAAAGGAAATCCAGGGATACCCATGCTTACTTCCACAAAACCTGGCAGCCTTCAGGAATTCGTTACCGGGGAAAGGTGTATGAGCATGTCCCTCTTCTATATGATCTTGAACTGGATGTTGTTCTCACCATTAATATGACACATCCGGAATACGCGCAACAACCCATCCGGCTCATTCAATACCAGGTTGATTGGTTTGTAATTGACGACTCAAAATTTGTATTTCTGGCCAACGATAGTACTGGATTGCCTGAAGGATTCTTCATGGCGATATATGAAGGAAGCAGCGTTTCTATGTATGAAAAGGTGTCCAAGAGTCTTGTATTAAAAGACAGACAACCCAATTATGAAGCCTATTCCACTTTCTATTTGAAGGTAGGTAAGGAATTTATAAAGGTAAGCCGAGCCTCCCATGTGGCGAAAATATTTGATGACAAGGCACAGGAAGTAAAGCAAATAGGAAAAGCATTGAGAATTAGAAGATTTAGTAAGACCCCGGTCTCATGGTTGAATCAATTTGGTTCGGAAATCAATCAAATCCTTGAAGGCCCATGAGAATAGTACTGTCAATACTACTAACCTTCGCTGTAATTCAGGTGAATGCTCAGCAAACTTTCAGTTTCAGTTTTGAAGGCACCCCTGTTTTGGAGGTGATAACAGAGCTGGAAGGTGCCACCGGACTGAAATTCTTTTACAAGCACCAGTGGCTGGACACGCTTACATACACAGGCACTTTCGCAAACGAACCCCTTAAAGACATACTTCAATCGATATTCCATCCACTTGATATTTATTCACTGGTCATTGATCAAAATGTATACCTCACTCATGGCATTCAGATCATCGCCCAGCCATTAATTGCTCAAACTACCCAAAGCCCACAAACCGGAGGAGCTAAAGGATTAATATTTAAGGACGATTACCAGCGTCAGCAGACCACTGAATTGATTGAAATTGGATCAAGAAGTAAAATTGATGCCTCTGGAAGGGCTACATTGATTGGGTATGTCAGGGATGAAAAAGGCGAACCGGTAATAGGTGCCTTGGTATATTGTGCTAACCCCACCATCGCGGTAACTACCGATGTTTCAGGATTTTATTCATTAAATCTCCCCAATGGCAGAAAGACTATTCACTTTCAGCATGCCGGGATGAAGGATACATATCGACATATTATACTGTTGTCTGATGGTAAGCTGGATGTCAATATGGAGCAGGATGTGATCGCGCTTCAGGAGCTTCTTGTGGAATCTGAACGAGATGCCAATATAAAAAACCTGGAAATGGGTGTACGGAAAATTGATGTGGAAGCCACCAAGAGTGTCCCGATTGTACTTGGAGAAAGAGATGTGCTCAAAGTTGCAACAACTGTTGCAGGAGTTCAGACGGTGGGTGAGGGGGCTGCAGGATTCAATGTGAGAGGAGGAAAGTCAGATCAGAACCTGCTACTGATCAATGGAGCTCCTGTTTACAACGCCAGTCATTTCATGGGTTTCTTTTCTGTTTTTAATACAGACGTCATTGAGGACCTGCAGGTATATAAAAGCAGCATTCCGGCTCAATATGGAGGCCGATTGTCATCGGTATTTGATATTTCGGGGAAAAAGTCCAATCAAGAAGCGTTTAAGGGTGCCGGTGGGCTATCTCCTGTTACTTCCAGGTTGAGTGCTGAAATCCCAATTATCAAGGATAAAGCTGGATTGACCCTGGGCGGTCGCACCACCTATTCCAACTGGATACTCAAAAGGATCAAAAATGCTTCTTTCAGAGAAAACAGGGCTTCATTCGCTGACGGATTTATGCAATATGACCATCAACTCGATGATTCCAACGATCTGAAAATCTCAACCTACATAAGTAGTGATAAGCTTAGACTAACTGCCGATTCATTGTTGAGTTTTTCTGACATACAGTATCAGAATACTATCACAACAGCCAGCTGGAAAAGATTGATTTCACCTAATCTGGAGATGCTAGTGCATAGTCACTTTTCCAGGTATGGTTACGAACTTCAGAATGATCAGCTTGAACTTAGTGCTTTTAGGCAGGATTTTGCTATTAACGACTTGGGGCTGAAGGGAGATTTTAATTATTACTCCGGGGAAGATAAGCACTATTCTTTCGGCGCAGGAACTAAGAGTTATTTGATCAATCCTGGTTCCATAAAGCCATTTGGGGAAGTTTCCGAAATCGTATCACTGCAGTTGCAGAAAAAAAGAGGGAGGGAGTCATATGTCTATGGCGCCATGGAGTTTGATATGAAACAAAACCTGAAGCTTTCGCTGGGAGGCCGTTATTCCGTGTTCCACAGTTTTGGACCTCAACAAGTACTGCGTTACCATGAATCGGGTCCTAAAAGTTTGTCCAATGTTCGCGATACTTTGCAGTTTGGGCCAGGAAAATTTGTGCAGACTTACCACGGTCCGGAATACCGGGTTGCGCTTAGATATGTTTTGAATGCATTTTCAAGCGTAAAATTCAGTTTAAACAGCAACAGACAGTACCTGCATACTTTGTCAAACAGTGCATCCCTGTCCCCCACGGACATCTGGACCATTTCCGGATACCACATCAAACCTCAAACGGCACAGCAGGTTTCGGTGGGGTACTATGCGAATGTATTCAATAATCAACTGGAGGTTAGTGCTGAATCCTATTACAAAAACATACAAAACCTCCTTGATTTTAAAGTTGGGGCTGATTTCCTGTTGAATGATCATGTGGAAACAGTATTACTTCAGGGACCAGGAAAATCCTACGGTATCGAAATTTCTGCTAAAAAAAGAGCCGGAAGATTAAATGGATGGCTAAACTATACCTACTCCAGAAGTTTTATCCAACTGGACGGACAACATGGTGAAGAAAGGATCAATCAGGGAGCGTATTATCCTACAAACTATGATAAACCTCACAGTATCAATCTGGTGGCCAATTATAAGGTGTCAAAACGTATTAGTTTTTCCTACAACTTCAATTATTCCACCGGGCGACCTGTTACCTTCCCAACGGCTGCTTATGATTTCAGAGGGATGGAGGTGTTGCATTACAGTGATAGAAATACTTTCAGGATCCCAGATTACCTTAGAATGGATATTGGGATCAACCTTGATGAAGGCCATCGGATTAAAAAATTAACCCATTCTTTCTGGTCGCTATCGGTATACAATTTGCTTGGCAGGGACAATGCATATTCAGTCTTTTTCGACTTAAGGGACGGAGAGGTCAGCGGATATAAATTGGTCATTTTTGGGTCTGCCATTCCCACTTTATCCTTCAATTTCAGGTTCTAATGCGAGTGTCAAAAATATCATATGGGCTAATCATCTTAATTACGGCATGTGTTCAACCATTTGAGTTTACTTCCTCAGAAAACGACTCATTACTGGTTATTGATGCGTCCCTGACAGATGAGTTGAAAGTACACGAAGTTCATCTCTCGTACACGAAAGCTATTAACGATAAAGAACAAAATTTTGTACGAGGTGCCACCGTTTATGTGCACTCTTCGGCAGGTGATAGCTATCAGTACCATGAGACTGATTCTGGCTATTATTCCAATGAGGCATATTCTGCAAGGGCTGGTGTCAATTATCAGCTGGTGATTGAGACATCCAACAAGACTTATCGCAGTTCGTGGGAACCAATGTTATCCTCACCTCATATTGACAGCATTTATATGAAGCTGATTGAACGTCCGTCAGAAATACTCAACAGAAATGAACAGGGTATGCAGGTTTTCATAAATGCCGGGATAACCAACGCACAATTTTTCCGGGCTACCTGGAGTGAGACGTACGAAATCCGTGTGCCATATCCATCGAGTCTGGATTACCTGGGCCCGGGGAATTGGATGGTAAGGCAGGAACCTGTCGGAGTTTGTTATGAAAGTGGTCGTTCCCGACAGCTCATACTTGGATCATCTGCGTCCAATGTGTCAGGAAGACTATTGGAGTTTCCAATACATTTTGTAAGCCTGGAAACAGAACGGTTAAGGTATCGGTATGCGATTGAGGTGAAGCTCCATGCCATCAACCGGGAAGCCTATGATTTTTACAAGCAACTGAAAAAGATCAACGAGGGTGGAGGCAGTCTGTTTGATAGTCAGCAGGGATCAGTATTTGGGAATATCTCTTCCTCAACGGATGAGTCGGAAATGGTGCTCGGCTATTTTGAAGTTGCCGGTGTTTCAAGCAGGAGGGTGTTTTTTAATTGGGATGATTTGAACTTACCGGTTTCACGTCCTGGCTATCGCTTTGATTGCAGCCCCAATGAAATCATAGAAACAACTCCAGACTTAATTGATGCCTTTATGAATCCGAGAAGAAGACTGATCAATATAGGGTCAATGCCGCCCACGGCAACTATTGCTCCTGAGCATTGTTCAGACTGCACTTCATTTTCATCTACAACAAAACCTGATTTCTGGGAATGAAAAGATTGCAGACATACCTCATTTTCTTTCTTTGCGTGAATGGTGTTTTTGCTCAGCGGGACATTAAAGAACAGGTCTACCTTCACACCAATTATTCTGATTTAATCGCAGGAGAAACATTACGATACACTGCCTATTGTACCAGCCAGGTTACGGGGTGAACTTTCTACTTTGAGCAAAGTACTCTACGTGGAATTAACTGGGGAAAATGGTTTGGTGTTCAGGCAGAAAGTATTGCTTGAAAACGGTGTAGGACATGGCGAATTTTTCATCAACTCCTTAATCCCTACAGGAACTTACCAGCTGGAAGCACATACCTTGTGGATGAAAAATTTCAATGATTTTTTTCATAAGCCATTGACCATCATTAACCCGTTTGAAAAGCTAGCGGAAACAATTGAAGTGGAGCCATCACTAATTTACAATCTGCCAACTGGGGGTTTGGTTGGTAAAATACCTAATTACATACAGTACAGGTTTTCTTCTCCTGAGCCTAACCAGCGTGTTAAACTATTAGGAGAGGACGGAACGGTGCTGTTTGAGGATACCTCTTTGTCTGGTCAGGTAGGGCAAATTGAGTTTGTTCCGGCTCATGACATGTCCTATCAATTGCTATTAGAACCTTCGGAAGGAGAAGTATCTTTTTACAAGTTGCCTGCGGTAGCCTCAGAGGGAATTTCAGTTACTTTCGAGGAGACCAGAGAAAGCTATTACATTGAAGTTCACGGTACTGAAGGGCTGTCATCAATGGTACTGCTGGCGCTGGTCAATTCAGGGAAACAACTACTCACCAGGTCTTTATCACTCAATACGAAGATTTCAATTACAAAGAAAGATGTTCCTTATGGGTTAAATACAATTAATGTATATAATGGGGTGCAAGAGGCAGGTCAATATTCATTTTGGAAAGGTGTTGAGAATGAAGTAATTGCGAATGAATTTGGTTGCAGGGGAAACCGTAGCAATTGATTTACCCTCTCCCGGCGGGCAAATACAGTGTTTCCGTGAGGAAAAAAAACAGGTTTTATTGATAGTGTATATGATATGAAATACGCTCATAGCCTGGGTCACCTACAAAATCAATCCGGTGATTCATTAGCCATTCAGCGACTGCTTAAAGAACCGACCTGGTACAGTTGGACTTACACTGAGAATAATTTTCCAACCCACGAGATCCCTGATAAGGTCGTTTTTCTACCGGAGGTACGGGACGAACTAATTTTTGGGAATATTCGATCAGAAAGTGGTCACCCATTGAGGGGAGAAGAAATACTTTTCGCACAAGCAGGTAAACCCGGGCAAATCCGATCCGCACTTACTGACTCATTAGGAAATTTTGTTATCCAATATAGCGCTAATCCAATCCAGACCAGCTCCTTCTTAAGGTTGAAGCACCGGAATGCCAATGTTGAAGTTTATTCCAAATTTTATGAAAAGCCAGCACCCTTTCAGTATGTTATACCGCAACTGGACAGTCAAAAGGTGAAAGCTGTGGTTGCCAGAAGCATCAGAAACCAGTTGTTTCATGCGTATAAGAATGATAATTCCAATGAAGAGGAACTGGTGTCCACTTTGTTGCCGCAGTTTGGAGACTATGATTTTAGCTACAATCTGGACGATTACACCAGGTTTTGAATCTTTAAAGGAGCACGTGATTGAATATATGCTTGGGGTAAACATCCGTGGCAAACGAATTAATGTGAATACTAATTATTACCGTCCCGATTTTAGCAGACCTCAGTTGGTGTTGCTGGATGGAATTCCGGTTGATGATTCATTGGTAATGCATTATGACCCTGCACTGATTCAGTCCTTAAGCGTTTTAAACAACCGGTTTTATTTAGGGACCACAGCATTTGATGGTGTTATTATTATTGAGACATTTAATGGAATATTTGAAGGGTATGAAGACCCATTGTTGTACCCGGTGGAGACCTTACCAGTCTCTATAGTAAAAAGTAAAATTGATCCAACAATAGAAGATACTGCTCCTGATATGAGGGATGAGCTTTATTGGAACCCTGAGGTATCACATTCAGGAGGAGATTGGCATTTATCTTTTAGAACATCAGATGTGGTAGGTGAATTTGTGGTTGAAATTCAAGGGGTTACCAATGAAGGCAACCCCAATACAGTGAGAAAAGAATTTGTAGTCAGGTAAACTAATGTTAATCCAACCCACTCTTATCAAACTGTATAACCAATTCAAATTGTCCTTCTAATCCCTCCTCAGCGTTTGGTCCGATCCAGAATTTGAAATTTCCCGGTTCTGCGACCCATTGCCTTTCAAGATTATAGAACTGAAAGTCTTCTTTTTCGAGAGTAAATGATACAATTTTAGATTCTCCCGGAGCAAGATCAATTTTTTGAAAACCAGCCAATTGTTTTACAGGTCTGGTGATACTGGCGTATTCGTCCTGGAAATATAATTGAACTACCTCCTTTAATGCTATAGCACTGGTATTGGTAATTCTTGCACTAACCTCCAGTTTGGTATCCATGTCTATTATGGAAGCACTCTGTTTTAAATTATCATAGGTTACCTCGCCATAGGACAACCCATACCCAAAAGGGAACAAGGGTTTAAAGCCATCGTCAAGATAATGGGCAGTGTTTCCCAGTGAGCTCTGCCATGCACCTATAGGAATTTCGTCAATGTGAACGAATGACTGCTCACTTGCCGGTCTACCGGTTTTTTTGTGGTTATAATGAATTGGAATTTGCCCAACAGATCTTGGCCATGATACAGGAAGTCTCCCGGATGGACTTATTGCACCCGTCATTAAGTCAACAAGTGCTGGTCCACCCATGGTGCCTGGATGCCACGCAAACAGGAGGGCATCCACATCTGAAATGATGTTACCAACAGTAATGGGACGACCCGCCATGATGACTAAAAGTATTGGTTTCCCCGTTTTAGATAGTTCTTTGATCAACGACTCCTGGGCTCCTGGCAGATCAATGTTTGCTCTGCTATGGGCTTCACCTGATAGGATGGCTTCTTCACCACCTACAAAAACAATCACATCAGCATTCTGTGCAATGCGTTTCGCCTGATCAAAACCCTCCTGACTTTTGTCTCTGCTATAGGTCAATCCACTGGCATATTCAAAATCCAGGTCTGACTTCCGGAAGGCATCCAGGACTGTTACGGTATGCTCTTTCTCCCCATCAAAAGTCCAGGTCCCCAACTGTTCATGAGGTGCATCTGCCAGTGGCCCGATCAAAGCAATTTTTTGATTACTAAGCGGAAGTATCTCTTCGTTCTTTAGAAGCACCATGCTTTCAGCCGCAGCAGCTTTAGCAGCCTGCAAATGGTCCTTTGCGTAGAAGATACTTTTGTTTTCTATGAAATAAGGATCGTCAAACAAACCCATTCGGAACTTGATTCTCAGGATATTTCTCACCATTTCATCCAGTTGAGCCTCACTTACCATTCCTTCTGCAATTAATGCAGTGAGGTGATCCTCATACGCTCGTGAAGTCATTTCCATGTCAAGCCCCGCATTGGCAGCAACATGAGCTGCAGCTTTAGCATCTTTGCTAAACCCATGGTTGATCATTTCAGTAATTGAATTCCAATCAGAAACAACAAATCCATCAAATTCCCACTGGTCACGAAGAATGTCTTGTAGAATATAGGAGTTTCCGGAAGCCGGAACACCGTTGAGTTCATTAAAGGAGGTCATGAATGTAGCTACTTTGTTGTCCACTGCTGCCTTAAATGGCTTTAAATAGACATTGTGCAGAAGCTGGTCATGGATTACCGCGGTATTGTAGTCCCTACCACCTTCAGCAGCGCCATAGCCAACGAAGTGTTTAGCACAGGCTGCCATACTGGTTGGATCAGACAAATCATCACCCTGAAACCCTTTGATATAGGCTTCCGCCATTACCGAAGTAAGGTATGGATCTTCACCGGCAGATTCTGCAATTCTTCCCCAGCGTGGGTCTCTGCTAATATCGAGCATAGGAGCGAAGGTCCATCTAATGCCAACAGCGGAAGCTTCCCTTGCAGCGATATCAGCTCCCAGTTCTACCAGTTCCGGATTCCAGGTGGCGGCCTGACCCAGGGGAATAGGGAAGATGGTTTTAAAACCGTGGATCACGTCTCTGGCAAAAATGATAGGGATACCATTTGGGCTTTCCTCCACCGCTATACTTTGTAGTTCCCTCACGTTTTCAGTGTTCATTACATTGAGCAGAGAACCAACTTTTCCTTGCCGGACGGCATTTTTTAGTGCCTCACTTAGTCCTTTTTCTCTGGAAGATGTACCTCTTTGTGAAACCTGGCCAATTTTTTCTGTCAGGCTCATCTTCTCCATCAGCTGGTCTATCTGCTCCTCGATACTTTGAGGATAAACCGGACAAGCCGCGGTAAACATGACAATTCCAATAATCCAATATTTGACTTGATTCATAACCTTTTCATTTGATTCAAAAGTAAGCGGAAGCCTCCCGTCAAAATGTGGGTATATGATTCAATTCAGGAAGAGTAATGATCATATGCCCCAATTGTGACAATTTTTGAGAAAACTAATTCCACCTAAATTTCAATAGTGATGTGTTTTTGATGTATTGAAATGAGTACTGTATTTGGTCCAAATAGGTATGGTTTGTTGTCTAAATATTAATATTGATGGTTGATTTAATTCTTTTTTATTTAATCTTAACTTCATGAGATCACTTCATTTCGTTTTCCTTTGTTTATTAATGCTCACTTACTCTGTTACAGAGACATGGGGCCAGACTGATCATTGGGAGGCTGTGATCACGGAAGGTGATGAATGGAGGTATATTGTTCCCCAAGCCCAGCCCTCGACAAACTGGAAGTCTATTGATTTTGACGATACTGATTGGTCCATTGGCAATAGTGGATTTGGATATGGAGATGGCGATGATCAGACCATTATCGAAAATACCTTATCGGTTTATCTGAGAAAGGCTTTTCATGTTAATGATCCGGCCCTTCTGGATCAACTTTTCCTGTATATGGATTTTGATGATGGGTTTGTGGCCTATCTCAATGGAGTAGAAATAGCCCGTGAACTGGTTTCTGGAGAGGTACCAGGATACGATCAGCCTAGTGATGGTCTTCATGAAGCCACTTTATATAATGGAATTAGCCCTGAAGGATGGGAAATAGATCCGGGACTTATTAATCAGGGAGAAAATATATTGGCTGTGGAGGTCCACAATGAAAGTACCGCGTCCTCCGATATGAGCGCGATACCTTTTCTGATTGCTGGAATTAGTAATGAAGAGAACTTATTCCAAAATACGCCCTGGTGGTTTAATCCTCCATTGGATTTTTCGTCTTCAGATTTACCCATACTGGTTATTAATACAGAAGGAAGGACCATACTGGATGAACCCAAAGTCATGGCGACCATGGGAATAATTTTTAATGGAGAGGGAACCAGAAATAACCTGACGGACCCATTTAATGCATATGACGGATATTGCGGGATTGAAATTCGCGGTAATTCGTCCCAGCATTTTGCCAAACGGTCTTACGGTATTGAGTTATGGGATGCCAATGGTGAAGACCTCAATGCAGCCTTTCTGAATTTCCCTGAAGAGGAGGATTTCGTTTTGCATGGTCCCTATGCTGACAAAACCCTGATGAATAATGTGTTGGCCATGCACCTTGGAACCCAGATGGGACAATATGCCAGCAGAACAAGGTTCGTCGAATTGGTTCTGAATGATGAGTATCAGGGATTATATGTCATCATGGAAAAAATCAAACGGGATAATAATCGTGTGGACATTGCAAAGTTGGAGCCCGATGAAAATTCCGGAGATGACCTCACTGGCGGCTATATCTTTCGAATAGCACTGGGGAGATGAAGCAGGCTGGAACTCGGTTTACAAACATGTACCAATCAGATCAAAAGTTGAGGTTTCAGTTTTACTATCCCGATGAAGATGACGCCACCAGAGATCAGCGAATCTATTTACAAACCTATGTGAGCGAATTTGAAGAGGCTGTAGTTTCTTCTACCTATCGTAATTCAAAGGGTAAACACTATACCTCCTATATCGACCTGAGGTCATTTGTGGACAATTTTATCATCAATGAATTTAGTAAAAACGTAGATGCTTATCGATTAAGCACCTACTTTCATAAAGACAAAGACAGCAAAGGAGGCAAGATCAAAGCAGGTCCTTTGTGGGATTTTAATCTGGCCTTTGGCAATGGGGACTATTGCGGGGGTGATGATGTAACGGGATGGGAATATTACCAATGTACTGGTTCCAGTCCAATCTGGTGGCACAGAATGTTGCAGGACACTACGTTTACCAATGCCGTAGCTTGCAGGTGGCAGGAACTAAGGGGTGATATTTTGGCTACCCAGAACGTAACGCAGTTTATCAATGATCAGGCGCTGATTATACAGGAGGCACAGCAACGTAATTTTCAGCAGTGGAACGTTTTAGGCACTTATTTGTGGCCCAATCCCCATTATTTTGTAACCCCTACCAGCCATGAAGGCATACTTAGCGAAATGAAAGCATGGCTTACTGGAAGAGGGCTATGGATGGATGAAAATATACCAGGAGAAGCACGAAATTGCGAAATATATGAGGAATTTAATGCGGTTGTTACGGGTGTACCTGAAAAACTAATGAGCACCAGGGTCTACCCGGTTCCCGCAAGGAATTACATCATTATCGAATCAGGTACTGTACTCACTCAGGTCAGGTTAATCAATCAACAAGGTCAGCAACTAATTAGCAGGCAAATCAACGCCAAAAAACTTCAGCTACCATTAGATTTTATTGACAATGCAGGTGTGTTCATTTTGGAGTTACACAGCAACGATTCCGTAGAAAAAAGATTGATAGTATTGGAAAAGCCCTGATGCTTCCATAGGAAACATCAGGGAAGTTCTTATTCATATTTTAATACATCCACTGGATTGGTTTGTGCTGATTTTAGGGTTTGAAGGCCAACGGTGGCCATGGCAATGATGATCACTATCAGGGCAGAGCTGACAAATAACACCCAACTGATTTCAATATGATAAGGGTAATTTTCTAACCAGTTTTTCATGACAAAATAAGCAATCGGCCAGGCAATCAGATTTGCGAAAATGATTAACTTCATTATATCTGACACCAAAATTCTAACAATATTTCCAGCGCTGGCACCTAATACTTTGCGAATTCCTATTTCTTTTGACCGCTGTATGGTAGTGAACAGGGAAAGTCCAAAAAGGCCCATGCAACCAACCATAATGGCCAGTATGGAGAAGAAAAGGAACATGTCCTGAAACTGCTTTTCTGCCCGATAATAGCTATTAAAATATTCATCAAGGAAGAAATAATCCATTGGGTTACTGTGAAAGCTTTTTGCCCATTGATCTTCAATTGACTGTACAGCGGAACTCAGTTCTGACGTATTTAACTTGACCAGATAGAATTCATTCCCAAAGTCACGGAGAATAAAAAATTGTGGGATAATCTTTTCTTTCAAAGTTTCCTGATGATAGTCTTTCATCACACCTACGATTTGTGGTTTCCATTCCCAGTCATCCAGACTGACATATTTGCCGATGGCCATGGAAGGGTCACTAAACCCCAGGGCCTTTGCTCCGGTTTCATTGATTACAATTGCGGTATCTGCATCTTTGCTGTAATCCCTCGAAAACATGCGACCTGCTGCCAACTCCATTTCCATAATCTCCATATAGTCATAGTCCATCATGTTGAAAGCAAACGACTGGGATTCTGAAGGTGAAGCCTCATTGAGTCTGATCTCTGTTTTGAACCTTAGCTTGGTGCCGGGATTAACCAATGCAGCTCCAAAACCTTTTACTTCAGCAAGATTCCTGACATTATTTCTAAAACTATTATAATCATTGATAGCCACCTGCCTGGCAGTATCCCTTACAGCTGGGCGTTGAATAACTAATACTTTATCAGCATTGAAACCCAAATCTTTGTTCAGCATGAGATCCATCTGATGGTAAATGATGAATGTTCCGATGATAAGCCCTATGGAAGCAGCAAACTGTGTCACCACCAACGATTTTCTAAGGAAATTCCCATGCTCAGAATTCTTAAATTTTCCTTTGATGGTGGCAAGTGGATCATAGGATGAAAGCACAAAGGCAGGATAAAGTCCGGACAGTATTGTTCCACCAAGAATAAGTGAACCAACTGCAATCCAAAACCAGGGTTGAACCCAGATAGCAGGAGCTTCAGTAAATCCTACCAGTTGATTAAATAAGGGCATAAATAACCCCAGTAAACCAATGGCAACTATGATTGAAAATGCATTGATTAAAAATGCCTCAACCAGAAACTGCGAGATCAATTGTGTTTTTTGTGAGCCCATCACTTTTCTTAGTCCTACTTCCTTCGCCCTGTTCACTGCTTTTGCAGTACTGAGGTTGATGTAGTTTACCCATGCAATTACCAAAATAAACCATGAAACTATAGATAAATAAAAGACCACAGCATCAGAGCCATTCACTTCTGCCTCGTCCGTCAAGTGAGAGGTAAGATGAATACTGCTGATCGGTTGCAGTTTTAATATGTCTTCACCTCCCTGTTCCTGTAACTGAGGTTTAAATTTATTGACGAGTGCTGGCAACTTGCTTTCCAGACTATTGGGATCTGTTCCAGGAGATAACTTCACGTAAGTGTACATATCCTTTCTTCTCCATCCATTGCGATACCTAATGTTTGTCCACCCGCTTCCATCATCACGGGCATATAGTGTCTCGTAGGAAATGAGGACATCAAATTTGAGGTGAGTATTTTTCGGGGAATCCTTGTAAACTCCTGTAACCTGACATAATTCATCGTTGAAATCATCATCTTGAAGCCGTAGGAATTGACCAATTGGATTTTCGTTACCAAAGTATTTTTTTGCGGTGCTTTCAGAAATCACCATAGTAAAAGGTTTTTCCAATGCCTGCTCCCTGTTTCCATTGATCATTTCGTAACTCAACAAAGAAAGTACGGAAGCATCCGCATAAAGAAACCTTTTTTGTTTTAATGTAATCGGTCCGTTTGGTCCCTTTTCCCTGATGATGACCACACTGTTCTTGGACCCCATATTATAGAACCTGCCATATTCAAGGACCTCAGGAAATTCTTCCTTCATGGCAGGGCCAACACCTGGGTAATTCTCAGAACTTTGAAAAACCAGCTGCCCGTTACGGATCACATCCAGTTGAACCCGGTAGATGTCATCAGCAGATTCAACAAAATTCTCATAACTTTTCTCGAAAGTAACATAATGTTGGATCATCCAGAAGGCGCAAAGTCCCAGGGCTAATCCGAAAATGTTGATAATTGAAAACCAGCGTTCTTTCAGGAGCGTTCTGAAAGCCACTGCTAAGTAGTTTTTGACCATGTGAGTTGTTTTTTGAGTTTTATTCAATTTAATCAGTAAAGAGAGACTTCACAAAAACAGAATAGTTACAATTGATGAGCGGATTTTTATGAGGTTCTATGGCCATGATTAAGGGTGAACTTGATTGGTTTTATCGATCTTCAGGGTACCTAAAGTGTATTCGCTCAGGAAGAAATTATTCGTGATGAGTAATTTAAACTTTACTTTTTTTTAATAATTTCTTATTTTGGGATCGCTAGTACTATTCCACCATATTTTGCCAGAGCATAAAAACATAACGTTGCGGAACTTGAATTCGGGAGATGAGCAAACCCTGAAGCTGATCTTTGAGCAACATTATCAACCCCTGGTGAATTTCGCAAAATCTTATCTTTTTGACCTGGCAGAAGCCGAAGATGTGGTCCAACAAACGTTTATCAAGTTTTGGGAAAAAGCAGATACAATGGTGATAGAAAGAACCATTCAGGATTATCTCTTTACGGCAGTCAAAAATCAATGCCTGAACCGGTTGGCGAGCATAAAGGTTTCGGATAAACACAAAATCCTATACCTGGAGGCCCACATGATGGCCATAAAAAGTGGTAATACCATCAATGAAGAGTTGGAAAGTAAAATAGTGGCTGCAATCAACCAACTTCCCCTGCAGGTTAGGAAAATAATTGAACTTAAGTATACCGAGGATAAAAAAATCAGTGAGATTGCTGAAATTCTGAACGTATCAAAAAACACAGTTAAAACACAATTGCAACGGGGAAAGGCTAAACTAAAAGCTTCAATATCGTTTGGAACTGTGGCTTTTGCATTTCTTATTTCTCAATTATTCTAAAAAAACCCACAAGGTTGTCACCCCTTTTTGAAAGTTTCCTGTCATATATACAGATATGAGTAAGCCTTCGATTGATTTTGAGATTATTTGGAGAAAGATACATGGAACATTAAGTGAACATGAAGAACAGCAGTTCTCCAATTGGCTAAATGCCAGCGACGAAAACAGGCGATACTTCAAAAGTGTCAGGATTCACTATGAGGAAAGTGCAACCCCACATGAGTATGAAAGCCAATCGATAGATCAGGCATGGTCTCGTATCAATAAACATTTCACTAAAACCCAAAAAAGACCAAATCCCCGTCGCTGGATTTGGTCTACTTTAGTGGCTTGCATCGTGCTCTTGATGACTTTTACTTTTTTGTTCACCAATAAAAAAGTGGAGACTACTGTACAACCAATGCAAGTGGCGACACAGGAATCTTTGATAATACCAGGTTCATCCAAGGCCATGTTGGTAACTTCAGATGGCCAGGAAATCATATTAAATGATAAGCAAGGAAAAGATGTGTCAGTCAATGGTGTGACGATGGAGTCTGATATGGGTGTGCTAACCTATAAAAAGGCTTCCAGAACTACTGCCACACATGAATTGATCATTCCAAGAGGAGGAAAATTTTCATTGATACTAGAAGACGGAACAAAAGTATGGATCAACTCAGAATCCAGCCTGAAGTATCCTGCAACGTTTGCCAAAAATAATCGAACGGTCCACCTTACAGGGGAGGCTTACTTCGATGTGACTGAAGATCCAGACAGACCCTTTATGGTGATTACTGATGAACAAACGGTATCAGTATTGGGAACTGAATTCAATGTGTCAGCATATAAAGATCAGAAAACGGAACACACCACACTTGTGGAAGGTAAAGTAGCCGCTCGGCATCTCAGAAGTAAGCACGTAGTAACGCTCACACCTGGGGATCAGTTGCTGGTCAACAAAGTGGATAGAAGTTACAAAAGATCCAAGGTAGATACATTTGTATATAGTGGCTGGAAAGATGACCTGTTTGTGTTTGAAAATGAGTCGCTTGGCAGAATGCTCAATACGCTCTCCAGATGGTATGATGTAGAGGTGTTTTATAATAATCCTCAGGCTTCTGAGATCAAATTCACAGGGGAAATAGAAAGGTACGAGTCCTTTGAGAATATTCTAAAACTAATAGAGAAAACTAATGCAGTAACATTTGAAGTGAAAAACAGAACAGTCATTGTGAATTGAAGATAAATGCGTAAAAGGGAGTGCTGCAACACTCCCTTTTGGCACATGTTTAACTTAAAGCCAAACATATGAATAGTACATGTACAAAGGTACCCCATATTGGGGTGAATAAGATAATATTGATTGTGAAACTTACAATAGTTCTTCTAACAGTCGCGATTTTTCAGGTTACAGCAGCCAGTGTCTATTCACAGAACACTAAAATTAGCCTGTCAATGGAACAGGTTTCCCTGAAGCAGGTGGTGAAGGAAATTAAACGAAGTACTGAATATAAGTTCCTTTATCAGAGTGACCTGTTTGAAGGGATGCCAAAAGTTTCCATCAATACCAGTGAGGCAACCATCAATGAAATTCTGGATCAGCTGATTGTTTCAAAGGGATTTGAATACGAAATTGAAGATAAAACAATCATTATCCGAAAAAGCAACAAGGTTGCCCCGGAAGTAGCAGTAACAGGACGCATTACTGACGCAGAAAATGGTGATCCTGTGGTTGGAGCAACCATTGTGATCAAAGGGACCACCAGGGGGGCTGTAACTGACGCCAATGGAGAATTTTCCCTGGAGGCAGATGAGGGAGCTCAACTGGTCATTAGTTTTGTAGGTTATGAAACACAAACCATTACTGTCAGGTCTGGTCAGACCAATTACAATATATCGCTGAGGCCATCGGTAGAGGCGTTGCAGGTATTTACCGTAGTTGGTACAAGAAACCAAAACAGAACTGAAGTAGATACCCCGGTACCCATCGATGTACTGGATGTGGCAGAGTTATCCAATCAAAACGGAAAAATTGCAATCAACAACATTCTACAATATGCAGCTCCGTCATTTAATGCTACCAAACAATCCGGTTCAGATGGGGCTGATCATATCGACCCTGCATCGCTAAGAGGATTAGGACCTGACCAAACTTTGGTATTGATTAACGGTAAGCGCCGGCATCAGTCTTCTCTGGTGAATATTTTCGGTACCAGGGGAAGAGGCAATACAGGGACAGACTTAAATTCAATTCCGGTCAGTGCCATTAAACGAATAGAAGTGTTAAGAGATGGTGCATCAGCACAATATGGTTCTGATGCGATTGCAGGTGTGATCAACATTGTGTTGAAAGATCAGACCGAAGGGTTCAATGGAGGAGTTACCTACGGAGCATTCAGTACCGCGGTAGGTGATGGCTGGGCCGAGGAAAGTGGAGAAACATTGAGCAACGTAGAAGGTAAGAATAGAATCGATGGAGAGGAGAGAAGTTTTGATGGAAACACCTTAAAATTAGATTTAAACTATGGCCTTGCTTTAGGAGATAAAGGTGGCTATGCGAATATCACAACCGAATACCTGAACAGAGAAAGAACACTACGACCAGGTTTTTCGTGGCGTCAGGGATATGGTTCGGCCGCAGTGAATGGTTTTAACTTCATGGTCAATGCGGCAGTACCGGTGGCGGCTCAAACGGAAGCGTATGCTTTTGGTGGTAGGAATTACAGATATACAGATGCCTATGCATTTTCTCGGGGCAGTTTTGCTGATGGAGACAACAGAAGTGTTCCAAGCTTGTATCCCAATGGTTTTACCCCAAGAATTACTTCAATCATTACGGACCATGCAGGAACAATTGGTATTCGTCACACCATGACCAATGACTGGAAAGTTGATTTCAGCAATACGTATGGTAAAAACAACTTTCACTATTACATCAAAGGCACCAACAATGCTTCGCTTGGAGATGCCAGTCCTACTGAGTTTGATGCTGGTGGTCACAGCCTGGAGCAAAATACCATCAACTTAGGATTTACTAAATATTATGATGATATCGCTGCTGGAACAAACCTTGCTTTTGGTTTAGAATACAGAACAGAAAATTTTCAGATTTTCGCAGGTGAAGAAGCTTCATACGCATTATATGATGTAAACGGCGTGCCTGTGACGGATCCCGCCAATCAGACGGTAGCCACTGATAGCAATGGTGATGATCTGCCAGGTGGATCGCAAGGGTTTCCAGGTTACAGCCCTGCGAATGAGGTGGATCAAAGCAGAACCAATATTGGTCTTTACGCTGATGGAGAACTAAATGTCACTGAGGCATTTCTAATTGGAGCCGCCCTTCGGTTTGAAGAATACAGCGACTTTGGTGAAACATTCAATTACAAATTAGCATCACGTTACAAGATTTCAGATGCCTTTTCATTGAGAGGTTCGATATCATCCGGTTTCCGTGCTCCTTCATTGGCTCAGATCTACTACAATTTGATTTTTAACAATATTGTGGCTGGTGAATCGGTTCCATCATTGCTTTCGGCAAATAACAGCACGGTAACCAAAGCGTTTGGCATTGGACCACTAAAAGAAGAGACTGCATTTAATGGTAGCGTAGGATTTACCTTTTCAATGGGTGGGCTAAGCGCAACAGTAGACGCTTACTCAATCTCCGTCAAGGACCGAATCATCCTTACCGAAGCGTTTGATGCCTCTGACAAGGGATTGGGCGTAGAAGATGCCCAGTTTTTTGCCAATGGCGTGGATACGAAAACTCAAGGGATTGATGTAGTGATCAATTATCAGACGGAGTTAGGCATTGGGAATAAGCTGAACATTGGCCTTACCGGAAATGTAAATGACCTTACTATAGAGGCAATTAATAGCGGTGATCTTGATCCTTTGACGTTTTTTGGACCATTTGCCCAGGCGTACCTGAAAGCTGCAGCGCCAGATTATAAGTTTGGGTTGAATGCAGGGTTCACTACCAACAGATGGTCAATCAATGCGTTGGCTACCAGGTTTAGTGAAGTACAACTACAGGATTTTCAATGGATAGACAGTCCTCCTTCATCACAAGCAGAAGCTGATGCACTCATGGAAGTTGCAACAGACGTTTATGAAGCAGCAATGACAGTTGATTTCAATATCACCTACAGGATCACTGATAAGGTAAGATTTACCATAGGAGGAAACAATATTTTCAATGTGTACCCAACACCTCAATTTGATGGTTGGACAGATCAGGGTGGATTTGCGGATTCAGTGCAGATGGGATCTGACGGGGCATACTTCTTTGGAAAAGTAGGATTTAATTTTTAAACAATAGCAAACATGTAGATTATTCAGGGGGTAACTTTATTTTATTTGATTTTTGTTTTGGTTAGCAATGGATTGACAAGTTACCTCTTGTCTTACTTCTTTCTTTTTAACTCATAGTTTGAGAATTACATCAACTTTTCACATTCTCATTCCTATATTGCTCAAATGATTGTTGGGCATATGCTTAAAAAACTCTCCTTAATACTACTTATTTCTATTCTTGTTCTTTTTACCCTTGTTATCACACAAAAGGTAGATCCTGAGCAAATTGATCCGCAGGTCACAAGCCATGTTTTCGAAGATACCCTTGCAGGTAAGTCATACGATTGGGATAGCATGATGAATCTGGTTGGTTCTAACAAAAAGCTTCCACCAGGTTATGAAAAAGCTGCCTTGCTGGCATTGGCTGCTTATCCTCAATTAAAGGATGTTAGCATTGAGATGGTATTGACCAACTCCGGTGCACCGATGGAGTCCAATTTTGTCATTAGTTCCTTGTTTGGCAAAAGAAAGGATAGAATCTACCAGGTTTTACTCAATGATGCCAGCAACACGCCTTATGATGAGATCCTGTTAAGAAACCTGCCTTTCGATGCGCAGGTAGGGATTTTAGCGCACGAACTGGGTCATGTGGTGTACTATGATAACCTCAGTACACTACAAATTGCCAAGTGGGGTTTGCTGTACCTTGTAGATAATGACTTCCGGGCCTCCCATGAGAAGTCCACAGATTTAATGCCCGTTTATCATGGTTTGGGAAGCCAGATCTATCAATACGCTTACTTCGTCAGGAATGATCCCACTTGCGAGGAGTTGTATGAAAAATATGGCGATAGGTTCATCGACAAATTTTACCTCACAGATAAAGAGATAGCAGCTGCCATTGAAAAAAGGATCAGGTAATCATTGAATGGACCGCACCTTTGCTAGATTTGCAGGATGCTTAGTCTGGCCAAATTAAACGACAAACCGGAAATATTTTATACCATTCAGGGGGAAGGGAAAAACCTGGGGTTGCCTTCTGTGTTCGTCCGTCTTTCATTGTGTAACCTTTATTGCATCTGGTGTGATACAGACTATACCTGGAATTGGGAGAACACCAATTTCGCTCATCATAATGATGAAAAGGAGGGGTACCAGAAATTTCGAAAATCTGATTACATCATTAGGCTGACCACATCTGAAATACTGAATGAGGTCCTTCAATATAATTGCAAAAACATTGTTTTGACTGGAGGTGAGCCACTGGTGCAACATAAACCACTGACCGAGCTTGCCAAATTGTTGAAAAATGAAGGAAAGCATATCGAAATAGAAACCAATGGGACCATTATCCCGAACCGTGAACTTGATAGTTTTCTGGATCAGTACAATGTTTCAATCAAACTCAGCAATTCCAAGGTAGAAACCGCAGAAAGAATTGTCCCTACAGCCATTTCCTTTTTTGCTCAAACTGAAAAATCCAACTTCAAATTCGTTATCGATTCTCAAGGGGACCTGAATGAAGTGTTAAGTATTGTGCAATCTTACAATATTCCCCATGAGTACGTTTATCTGATGCCCCAGGGAACCAGCCCGGAGGCCCTGAATATGAAACAGCAATGGATCATAGAGATTTGCAAGCAGCAGGGATTCAACTATACCGACCGACTGCACATTCATGTTTACGGGAGTAAAAGGGGAGTTTAACCCATTTCAGCAGTCGCCATTTCAGCTACGTGTTTTTTGTCGGCCATCACATTGTCAAATATCAATATGATTGCGATCATTCCAAGGCAGGCAAAGCCCGCGGTGAGTACGTTACCAAGGAATCCGTAATTTTCAAATACAAATCCTGAGAAAAAAGAACCCAGTCCCATTCCAATTTGCCCTATGCTAATGGTGAGGCACATGAAACGACCTCTGGAAACATCTGAGGTAATGTCTGATATAAGCGCCTGGAATGATACCAGTCTGCCGGATAAAAACAACATTGTAGTAAAACTCAAAACCAGAAGGGTAGTCGCTGTATGATCAAGCGTTGCAATGGCCAGGATGCTTACAGCTAAACCTACATTGTTGATAATGGTAATGGACTTTCTTCCAATGACATCCGTGAGCTTACCAGCAATAGGAGAGCCTATGAGCGTAGCAACACCTCCAACGCTTAAAATTAATGCCACATATTCACCACTGAATTCAAGATCAACTTCAAGCCAGGTAGGATAATAAACCATAAACATTGAAATACTGAAGAACATTAGCACATAACCCAATGAAGAAGTCACGAAGTTTTTGTTTTTCAACACTTCCTTATACCCAGCTAAACTCAGGTTGGACCACCCAATTTTCCTGTATCTTGTCTCGGGGTTTGAATGAGGGACAAATTGATGGATCATGAAAAATGCCAGCGCCATTACTGCACTAAAAAACAAGAACGGAGTATCAAAACCCTGCTGATCTGCCAAAATTTTACCAATAGGAATTCCTAAAATTTGTCCTGCTGCACTTCCTGTGGCAACCACACCATTGGCCCATCCACGCCTGTGGTAGGGAAATACATCTCTGATGTATGAAACGCAGGAGCCAGTGAGAATTCCTCCTGCTACTCCGGCAATCAAGCGAAAGGTAAGCATTGAGGTATAATCATAAGCAAAAGAATGCAACCCAAGTGCTACTGCCATGGTTGCGCTTCCCAAAATCAAAATCCTTCTTCTGCCAATACGATCGGAGATGGGGCCGATGAATAAAGCAGATATGGCCAGTGCAAATGCATAGCCTGAAATCAGGGTGCCCTGAATGTTTTCCTGAATATTGAGTTGGTCGCCAAGTTGAGGGAGAATGGGAGCGATGATGAAAAACTGGCTACTGGAGGCAAACATCAGCAACCATAATGATCCCAGGATAAGATGTAGATTAATGTTTTTAGGCACAGAAATTTATTTGAAAATGTCCTGTGTGCTATTAACGGGCTTATGGTGCTAAGGTTCATTTTTTCCGACCTATGACCGTTTGTTAGTGATCAACGGGAAGTTTTGACCTCCGAAATTACTTCTCCACAATGGACCCATCAGCAAATTTGGCAAACCTGCCCTTAGACCGGTCATGCACCTGATCGTGTCTTGGCCATGGCCACCCTCCAAACTGTGTTCTTTGGTAGTCCAGCATAGCGTGTTGTATTTCTTCCGGTGAGTTCATCACGAAAGGGCCGTATTGTACAGTCGGTTCATTAATGGGCTTACCCTGTAAAAACAGAAAATGACCTTCATTATGACCATTTTCCACCACCACGTCCTTGTCTGAGGCCAGATCTATAGAATGATTTACATCAATGGTTTGACCTTCAATGTTGATCGCATCGCCTTTGAAGAAGTATAAGCCGCGGTTTAATCCATCGGCTGATGCAGGGATAGTGATTTTAGCACCCGGGTTCATTTTGATCGTGTAAATAGCCACATGATTTTTTGGATCTGCGGCCCATGACTTTGGCGATGGAGCTTCCACCTTGTGATTGTCAAAAGCACCTACAATCAAGGTGAGTTCTGATTGATTTCCTTCCTTGTCTTTGATGACTATTTTAGGAATGTTTTCATGCCAGAGCATTGCAAAGTGAGGTGTCACAAATTTCTCTGCCCTCGGAAGGTTGAGCCATATCTGAAACAGCAGGAATGGATTTTTATCTTCCTGGTTGAGTAATGGAAACATTTCAGAATGTTGAACGCCTTTGCCAGCAGTCATCCATTGAACATCCCCATTGCCAAACCTGCCAGCTGCCCCCAGGGAATCGGCATGATCAACCAGCCCTTTTTGGACGATGGTGACTGTCTCAAAACCCCGGTGAGGATGAGATGGAAACCCGGGAACGGTCTGCCCATGATACATTCTCCAGCCATCCTTCAACTGAAAATCCTGGCCTAGCGTTCGGCCCTCTAAAGAAGCAGCGGGACCCATTTGATCGTTTCCGTTAGGATAAAGATCCTCGTGATATGCGCAAAACAGAAAAGGATCTTTCGTTTGCCAGGGGAATTGTAGAGGCTGTACTGATTTGATCATAGTTTTTCATTTAATAGTACAAATGTATAATGATATTTAAGGAAGAATTGTTTCGAAGTGCCTTTATTAAATGTATTTGTCATTTGAAATTCTTATATTTAGTTATCTAACAACTGGAACTAACAATTTGACATTCATTTAGTTATCATGGAAAAGCGGAATATTGATGAACTAATTGACAATGCACTTGAGGAATATAATCAAGTGATGTCAGAGTACAACAAACCTCAGGAAGATGTGGTAATGTACTCCACCTGTCATATCATAGAAAGAGCTATCGTCAATTTACTGGACGCGTTTTTGGTGGCACATGATGAAGTACCTCTTTATGGTAAAGACCTGCAAAGTCTGCAAAAGCGATGCATGGAATTTGACCCTGCTTTCGGGCAGCTGGATTTTTCCTTTATTTACGATCTCCAGGTTCACTCCGATGATGCGCAGGGTAGGGTATTGCACGAGTATGTAAGTGCCCTGAAAGAAACTAAGGATCTGGTGATTCTACAATTAGATTCTTTGGGAGTTTGGTCTGATTGATCAGATCTCCCAGAAATTTGATCCACTAAGTAGCTTGTCCAGATTGGCTTCTTTTGATGATTTAGCCTGGTCGATCTGAGCGATCAGTAAATCTTCGTATGTAGGCCTGGAGTTTTGATAGAAGACCCCAAAAGGTCTTGGAAGTTCCCCTTTGTTAAAATCATAATCAAAGAAGTTGGTCAGAATTGACGCCTTAATTTTATCGGAAGGGTCATGTATCCATAAATCATTTACGGAATTACCTTCCTCCAAATTAACCACAACAGGCTTGAATCCATCGAGTCTGATACCTTTGCTACCCTCTTTACCAAAAATTAAGGGCTGGTCAGGTTCCAGATACAGTGCGTGATCCTCTTTGGTGTCTTTGTTGGTGAACAAATCGAAGGCAAGATCATTAAATACATTGCAATTTTGATAGATTTCAACCAGGCTGGTTCCTTTGTGTTTGTGTGCTTCTACAATGGTGTCTCTCAGGTGTTTGGGGTTTCTGTCAACAGCCCGGGCAATAAAAGTAGCCTCCGCTCCCAGAGCAAGTGCCAAAGGGTTAAAAGGATGGTCTACAGAACCCAGTGGTGTTGATTTGGAAATTTTTCCCTGGGGAGAAGTCGGGGAGTACTGTCCTTTGGTAAGCCCATAAATTTCGTTGTTGAAAAGTAAAATGTTCACATCGATATTTCTCCTTAGCAGATGAATTAGATGATTTCCACCTATGGCCAGAGAGTCACCATCACCGGTGATCACCCAGATGTCCAGTTCGGGTCGTGAGGCTTTCAGGCCGCTGGCAATGGCAGTAGCCCTTCCATGAATACTATGCATCCCGTAGGTATTCATATAGTAAGGGTACCTGGCAGCACAGCCAATACCAGAAACAAAAACTGTGTTTTCTCTGGGAATACCCAGTTGTGGCATCACAGTTTGAACCTGTTTCAGAATGGAGTAATCTCCACAACCAGGACACCAGCGCACTTCCTGATCAGTAGCGTAATCTTTGGCGGTTAATGGTTGACCGTTGGATTGAGTCTCAGGCTTCTGCATGACTTAATTCGTTTAAAATGAGTTGTTTGATTTCCTGCACATGGTAAGGGAGTCCCATTACTTTGCTATGTGGTACTATCGGGATATCAATTTCCTGCTTGAGGAACCTGGATAATTGTCCACGGTTCATTTCAGGAATAATGATTTTTTGAAATCTGGAAAGCAATTCTTTGAGGTTTTGTGGGTAAGGGTAGATGTATTTCAAATGAATATGGGATACCGATTTGCCTTCTTCATTCAATTCTCTAACCGCGGTTTCAATGGCACCATAAGTAGAGCCCCATCCCAGCACGGCAATTTCGCTACTGTCAGGCCCTGTTTCAATGGTTTGAAGAGGAATGTCAGTAGCAATGTTGAGCACCTTCTGTTCCCTTGTTTCAATCATCTTTTGATGGTTTACCGGATCGTAGGAGACATTGCCCGTATTGGCCTCTTTTTCCAATCCGCCAATTCTATGCTCCAGTCCTTTCATACCGGGAATAATCCAGGGCCTTACAAGATCATTGTTTCTACGGTAGGGTAGGAGCTGTCCCTCAGAGGTTTTCATTTTATCTACCTCTCTAACCGGTATAATTGGCTTGAGGTCCTTTGCTGAGGGAAAAGCCCATGGTTCCGCGCCATTTGCGATGTAGCCATCGGACAACAGGAACACAGGGGTCATATGCTCAACAGCAATCCTGCAGGCTTCATAAGCCATATGAAAGCAATCTTTGGGCGTGGCAGCAGCAAGGATTGGCATAGGAGCCTCTCCGTTTCTGCCGTATAAGGCCTGCCAGAGATCAGCCTGTTCAGTTTTAGTGGGGAGTCCTGTGGATGGTCCCCCGCGTTGTACATTGATCACTACCAGCGGAATTTCGAGGATAACCCCTAAGCCTAATGCCTCTCCTTTAAGCGCTATCCCTGGGCCTGAGCTGGCTGTAGCACTAAGCGCACCTCCGAAAGACGCACCAATTGCTGCGGCTATTGCCGCTATTTCATCTTCTGCCTGGAAGGTCTTAACGCCAAAATTCTTGTGCTTGGAAAGCTCATGAAGGATATCTGAGGCAGGAGTGATGGGGTAGCTACCATAAAATAATTCCAGATTAGATTTCTGACCAGCTGAAATAAGTCCGAGTGAGATGGCCTGGTTCCCGCTTATATTTCTGTATTTCCCTTTCGGTAGTCTGGCAGGCTTTACTTTAAATCTGGAACTGAAAGTTTCGCTGGTATCTCCAAAGTTGTAACCTGCTTTTAACACATTGATGTTAGATTCAGCTATCTGAGGTTTTGACTTGAATTTTTCATTGATGTTTTTGATGGTGTTTTCCAAGGACTGGTTAAACATCCAGTAGATAAAGCCCAATACAAACATGTTCTTACTTCTGTCGATTTCCTTTACCGTGAGCCCCGAATCTTTCAGTGCTTCACGGGTTAGTTTGGTAATATCGATTGCATGTAGTTCATAGCCGTCAAGTGAATGATTCGTTAAAGGGTTTTCGCCATCGATGTATTTGGCATTTCGTAAGTTTTTTGAATCAAACCCTGCTGTATTGGCAATGATTATTCCCCCTTTTTTCAGGTTGTGAAGATTGACTTTGAGTGCTGCGGCATTCATCACCACAAGTACATCATATTGGTCTCCCGCGGTAAATACCTCAATACTACCCAGTTTGAGTTGGAATCCTGAGACGCCAGATAAGGTGCCGGCAGGGGCTCTTATTTCTGCAGGGAAGTTTGGAAAAGTACTGATGTCGTTTCCATAGATTTCCACGGTTTCCGTGAATTGACCGCCTGTTAACTGAATGCCATCCCCGGAATCTCCGGCAAAAAGGATGACAACTTCTTCTTTGGTTTGGGCTTCCTGAGTTTTCATAGCGTCTTAATTTGAGTGACACGCCATATTGGGTACTTATAATTTACCAATATCTATTGGAGATTGCCAGTGTTTACTGTATTAAACGATTAATACGTACAATTAGACTTTGGTATTGAGCTTTATTTGAAGGAAAAACTTTTAGTTTTGTAGTGGATTCATCAAAAACTGTTAATGAAATATCTAAACTTGAAGCCTACTCTGGATTGATAAGATTCGACTTCCCTATATTAATCTACAGATAGCTAATTTCTAGTGGAATTATAATTGGTCAATCCAAAAATTCACCTTCTGTATCTATTTTCACCATCCAAAAATCAGTACCTCCTTTATTTGCTGTGACAAGACCGGTAGCATTACTAGCATATCCACATAAGAAATACCCCCTGTCTCTTGCTTGAAAAATGGAATATCCTATATCAGTGGAAGTACCACCATAGCTTCGCTCCCATAGTAGACTTCCGTCAGTGTCAAGATTAACAACCCAATAGTCCCAACCCCCGTAGGTTGGGTTGATCTTATCTCCATTGTTTGAAAGGGAGTAACCATTCATCAATATGCGATCATTATCATCAACAATCAAATCCAGGCCAATATCAAAACTTGAGCCTCCAAGTGGATGTTGCCAAATCAAGTTTCCATTCGCATCAAGCTTGACCGCCCAATAATCAAACCCGCCGTTATGACCGGAAACATCTCCATTATTGAAAGATAGCGTATATCCACCAACTACCAATTCTCCGTTGCTGGTTTCACTAATTGCATAAGCTACATCATTGGAACTGCCACCTAATGATTTTTCCCATTCAATCGTGCCAGAACTGCTTAGTTTAACCACCCAATAATCTACTCCTCCTTTATTAGTAGTTACATCTCCATTTGTCGATGAGGAGTATCCTACAGCAGCATACCCACCATCTTTTGTTTGGATAACTCCGTAACCTAATTCATTGTTTGTACCACCAATCGGATGTTGCCATTGAATATTGCCGTTTCCATCAATTTTTAAAATCCAAAAATCGTTCCCACCATTGAATCCTGAAACATCAAAATTTGTGGATTGTGTTCTGCCATTTAGTATGTACCCACCGTCTTTAGTTGCAAAGATTTCTTCGGCTCTATCTCGGGATGATCCACCGTAATTCTTTTCCCACAGTAAATTACCTTCATTATCTATCTTTATAACCCAATAGTCGTCACTCCCGTAATTAGACGACACATCGCCATTGGAGGAGCGACTGAATCCTGCAACAACGAAACCAGAACCATCTAAAGCTTCGACAACTGAGTTTGCTTGTTCTGTTGATATACCACCATATGAGACTTCCCACTCAAGTGCTCCATCAAAATCTAGTGAAACAATCCAAAAGTCATTTCCTCCATTGTTTGATGAAACATCATTATTTGCCACTGAAGAATATCCTACTGCTAAGTATCCACCGGTGGACTTTTCTATTCCATCCAGCGCCACATCAGATCCCGAACTCCCAACAGCCAATTCAAAAGTTCTCATTGGAGGAATACCATCCTCCGGAATGATCTCAACAGCCTCCATTGGTAAACTGATTGTTATTATTGCGTCTTCTCCAACAGTAAAAACATCAGTTTCAAGAAACACTTCCACACCTAAAACTGCCTCTAAAAGTGAATTTGATTTGACAACAATGTAATAATCTCCAATTGGCAACTCTATCTGTTCAGGGGCTGCATTAATAGACTCATAAAAAATTACAACAATGGAATCGCTATTGTAAATAGTAACTGAAATATTTTCATACAACAGCTCATCAAATTCAGAAGAAGGGGATAAAATTATATAACCATTCTTCTCGAGCTCTTGCAAATCATCCGGATTACAGGATAAGAAAAATTGCCCAATTATAAATAAAATAGCATAGCAGAGGTTACGTTGCATATTGTAACGAGTCATTTGGTTAAAGTTTACTCCCAAAGGACACAAATCCCTGTGGAAGATGGTGTTATAAATTGAATTACCAAATGGGTTGGTGCCACCTGGTACACTTGGCTCTAGTAATTTAGTAATACCTTTATTATTTACAAAAAATGCTACAATATTTTATAGTAATCCTATAAAGAGCACTTTGTAGCTGCATTCAAGTAAAAAAAGCTGGTCGCATGAGCAACCAGCTTCATTTTAGATGGATACTTTCAAATTAGTCTATAAGAAATTCTTCTTTGGTTTTGAGTTTAACTGGTTCAATGGATTTTCCAGCCATGAACTTTTCCATTTTCGCCACCCGTTTGGATTTGATTTTCTCAAAATCGGATTTCGCTTTGTCAAAACGCTCGGTTAACAAAGCAAAATTTTCCAACTCTGAAGCATTGGGGGGATCAAATCCCTGGGCAATCTTGCTATACAAAGTGACAAGTTTCTCACGTAATTGAGGCTCTGATGAACCGACGTAATTGTCTCCGGTGGTGATGACCAGCGTTTCTTTGAGTTCGTTGAGCTCACTGATAACAGGCTTGGCCACTTTAGAACCGCCGTTTTTGGCAACTTCTTCCGCTTTTGCCAGGATTTCATCCAATTCATACACCAGGTATGCCAGGTCCTCGCATTGATCGTAAATCTGCATAGTGGTCTTATGTAGTGCCAGCCTGTCCTGATCAGTTCTGGTGGAATTAGGGTCATTGATCAATTCTATGGTGGTTTCATAAGTTTCTTTTCCCTTATTCATCACCACTTTGTAGGTGCCTGCCGGTACCCTGGCCGGAGTAAAACCTCCAAAACTAAATGTTTTTCCTTTGGCTATTTTGGGAGGTCTTATGTTATATCCCCAATCAACAATGTTGATTCCCTTCGATTTTCCAGGAGAAATTTCAGTGAGTGTTTTACCATTCATGTCCTGGATCTCCATAGTCATTTTCCCAAAAATGTGTCTTTTCTTCAGGTAGTAAATGATTTTGGCATCTGTGCTTGGGTTTGGACCTACAAATTCTCTTTCTGTGGCCGTACCTCCAAATCCTCCGGTTTCCTTAATCACGGTTGGTTTGGTATCAAGGAAATGTACATTTTTGGCCAGGACTTCCTGATTGAGTTGACGCAAAGGGCTAATGTCATCAATAATGATTATGCCTCGCCCATGTGTACCCAACACCAGGTCATTGGTTTCTTTTTGTAATTCAATAAAATGAACCGCAACAGGTGGCACGTTATTGTTAAACTGACTCCAATTCTTACCGCCATCAATCGTTACAAAAAGGCCAAATTCTGTACCCAGGAAAAGAATGTCCTCACTGACATAGTCTTCCTGTATATTTCTGGTAAAACCTTTGATATCGTCTGTCACAATAGCATTCCAGGTCTGTCCAAAATCAGTGGTCTTATACACGTATGGGTTACCATCATTTTGTGTATGTCCATCAAACACGGCATAGGCAATGCCCTTGCCATGAACACTGGCTTCTATGTGGTAACACCAGGTGTTTGGTGGCAGACCTGGAATATTTGAAGTGGTATTGGCCCATGTTGTTCCTCCGTCCTGAGTAACCTGAACGTTTCCATCATCGGTTCCCACCCAAATGACATTCTCATCAATTGGAGATTCAGCAATGGTAAATATGGTGCAATGGTTTTCAGCACCTGAATTATCCTTGGAAAGTCCACCTGATTCCTCCTGTTGTTGTTTAGTCTTGTCATTAGTAGTAAGATCCGGACTGATGATTTTCCAGGTGTTTCCCATGTCTTCTGATTTGTGAAGATACTGGCTTCCCATGTAGAAACGATCCGGTTGATGTTCACTGATGGCCATCGGCGCATTCCAGTTGAATCTTAGTTTATCATATCCCTTTACCTGAAGTGGTTGAATGGATTTGGTCTGGTGGTTATCCATATCGTATCTCCATACATTTTCAGCCCCTTGCATTTCAGAATAAAGTATGCGTTTAGACGGATGTCTCAATACCCTGAAACCATCTCCAACGCCTACAACATTCCAATCTCTGGCTTCAATGCCTCCGGGTGATTGCGATGGTCCATACCACGAACCATTGTCCTGCAGACCACCATAAATATTATAGGGAGACTCATTATCGACACTGATATGATAGAATTGTGATACTGGAAGGTTCAGTACAATCTCCATTGTTCGGCCGCCATCCCAGGACCTGTATACACCTCCATCGGTAGCAACGAACATTTGATCGGAATTATTAATATTGAAAACAATATCATGGATATCGGGGTGCATATTGCCCAAATTCCTGAAAGTTTTTCCTCCATCTCGGCTTATGGATCCAAAAACACCTGCTTTTACTACGACATCCGGATCTTTTGGGTCCACCACAATTCTGGAGAAATAGAAAGGTCTAACTACCAGCCCAAAATCACCATTAAGTAACACCCAGCTCTTTCCGCCATCATTTGACCTGTACAATCCCTTATCCTTGTCTTTTTCGGTTTCCAACACTGCATATATAATGTTAGAATCGGATGGAGCAACTGTCACTGCAATTCTTCCAAGCCTTCCTTCAGGAAATCCGTTGTGGATTTTATTCCATGTTTTACCAGCATCCGTCGATTTGTAGAGGGCACTATTGTTGCCACCAGATTCGAAAGACCAGCCAGTTCTTCTGAATTCCCACATGGAGGCATACAGCGTGTTTGGGTCATTTGGATCCATGATCAAATCCGCACAGCCCGTTTTCTGGTCAACGTACAAGATTTTCTCCCAGGTTTGACCATCATCCGTAGATTTATAAACGCCTCTTTCTTCAGAATTTCCCCACAAAGCGCCAAGTACGCCAACATAGATTTCTTTGTTGTTTTCTGGGTTTATTTCAATGCTGCTTATTCTCTCGGAATTTTCGAATCCAACTTTTTTAAAATTGACTCCACCATCCGTAGAACGATATAGACCATCTCCCACCGATACACTGTTTCGGGTCCAGATTTCGCCTGTACCCACCCAGATGTTTTTGTCGGGATTGGTTGGGTCAAGGGCCACTACACCAATGCTTTGGGAATAATCGTCGAAAATTGGGACAAATGAAGAGCCGCCATTACTACTTTTCCATACGCCACCACCTGCGGTTGCAGCATATATTACTTTATCGTTTGTAGGGTGCGTTTCCAGGTCTATGATCCTGCCACTCATCAGGGCAGGGCCAATTTGGCGAGCCTGCATGTTGCCAAACAGGGCATCACCTTTTAAAGTTACTTCCTGGGCAAATGTTGTTGATATCGCACAAAATAGCAGTGCAAATATTAGATATGTCTTTCTCATTGTTACTCTTCAGGAAATACAAAGTCAGAATCTGCTACTTCTGGATTCAATTCAATGTTTTCTACAATGATTGGTTGGGAACCCTGGTCCTTAATGCCCTGAGACATTGAGAATGGAAAATAAAGTCCATCCACTTCCTGGTAATCACTAAACTTGATCTGCTGGATATTACCTTTCATGGGGCCAGATTTAATTTCTGCTTCCTGAACCAATGGAATAAACGCTTCTGTATCAAAGTAATAGTAAGTCACATCCTCAACTTTCTGGCCATCAATCATTCTTGGTTCTTTGACAAGTTTGATCTTGAAGGTTTCGCTACCATCAATAGTTTCTGTCCCTAATAATTCTGCTGTGTATCCTTTTTCCTTATAGTCTACAAATGAATCAGGGAAATCATTAACATCTAATTTCATATTGCTTGTAGCCTCAGCATCTGATTTTTCTGCTTTCATGGTTTGGAAGTTGGTTCCCCACAATGTTTCTCCATCAAATACCCCTTGCTTGATCGTCATACCCTGAAAAGTAATCTCAGTCATCTGCCTTCCGTCAGCCATTTGATACATGTTCAAAGGGATCTCCATTCCACCCTGATTTACTTTAGCGGTAATTTTTACCCCCTTTAAGCTTTTAAGAGCATCTTCTCCGCCAATATTCTCTATATAATTGGAAATAATCTCATCTACATCCTGTGCTTGTGTTGTGGTGAAAGCCATTGCCATGATAGCCCCTACCATGAAAGTAATCCTAAATTTTCTCATGTTTTTTTATTTTGATTAATTCTGAATGTTAAGTTATCAGAACTGGTCAATTAATTACATGAATTGTGGAAGTGGTCTCTATATTTTGACCAATGGTTGATTTGGAGGATGTGTGGTGTAGTGTGAAGCGGACTAGTAGTTGTCGTACTTACCATTTAACCAACCCCAGAATCTTTTTAATGGGTTTTTTGGTTTTTGAATCTCCTGTTGGACCCTTGACTCAGCCTTGAGTTTCTTCTTGGATTTCTTTGGCGGTTTGATCTGTACATTGGCCTGTACATTTTCAATGTAATACTGTTTTTTCTTCAGCTTTTTCTGCTTTTCAAGCTTTCTTAATTTTAGCTCAGCTTCTCGTTTTTCTCTTTTTATCCGTTCTTCGTAAGTTTCTCTTTTTCCTGATCGTCGCTGCTTTCTGCCCTTGTGATGATGTTTCCTGTCTTTTCTGTAATTCTTTTTTGGTTTTTCTTCCTTTTTTTCGACTTCCTCAGTTTCTGTATTTTCTTCTGCTTCTTTCACCTTGGGTTCCGGAAGATCAATTTTACCTACTACTTTAATGCCTTCAAGCTTGATTTTTTTGACACGAATGACCTCCTCAACACTTTCATCGATTTCTGGTGAAGCAGAAGCTTCTTCTTTTTCTGTTAAATCCTCGGGTTCACTGATCAGGTCGTCTACAGTTAATTCCCTTACTTTTTTTGGAGTGCCCGTTACTTCAACTGGTTCGATGGTATTTTCTGGTGCACCCATCTCTGGTTGTACTACATCAGGGCCTTTTTCAGCTTCAATAGCGTCTTGCTTCGGTGTTTCTTCGGCTGTTTCAGTAGGATTGGATTCCTCAACCGGATCGGATGTTATAGTTGTCTCAGAAGTAGTTTCTTCTTTGTCTTCCAGTAATTCCGGGTTGAAATGACGGATGATTTTTTCTTCAATCTCTGCATCAACTTTGGCATTGAAATGATGCGACATATCGATTGATTCTGAGGCCAGGTAATCGGTGATCTCCTTTTGTGATATCTGTAAATGTCTGGCAAGTTGTCCGAGCCTCATAGTTGAAATGTTGCTTGAAAGTGCAAATATAGGAAATGATATGACACATTTTGAAATTTAGTATGAGTTTACTAATTTTATATATAAATTAGTTAATACATACTAAATGTCATTGAAAGAAAAAGTCATTAAGGAAGCCGTAAGGCTGTATAATCGAAAAGGAATTTCCAGGGTTTCCATGAAGGAATTATCAGATTCATTGGGTATAAGCCCAGGAAACCTTACCTATCATTATAAAACTAAGGGCGATCTGCTCCTGGCCATATATGACATCATGCATGAGGAGGCCTCAGGATATCTGGAAACCAGTGGATTTATTACACTGCACCATTTTGAGCAAGCCATGTCCAACTACTATGAATTCAATCAGCGGTATAAGTTCTTTTTCAACGATGTGGTCTACATCAGCAGAGAATATCCTGAAGTAGGAAAAAGATATGAAGCATCAAATCTGATAAGGTTCAAACAGGGAAGAGCATTGCTGGATTATTTCGTGCAATCAGGAAGAATGATACCGGAATCTGATAACGTGAATTATGATCAACTGGTACATGTGGTATGGATGACCATGGCATTTTGGACAGCTCAATCTCAAATCATTGTAGACGATAACTATCAAATCAACAAGGTTTCTCCCGTGGGAATGGTATGGAACCTGTTGTTACCACTTCTTACAGAGAAAGGACTGGAGGAGTATAAAGAAATCAGAACTTATGTACCCTTAAAAATATTAACCTAAACACTTCAACAGATGAGAACAGCACAACAGTGGTTCGATGAATATGGTGAAAGTCACCAGGACCCTCTAAACAAACTCATTCATTATATCTGTGTACCAGCAATTTTCTTTAGCATCATTGGGTTGCTGGCCTCAATTCCTACAGGCAGCATTTTCTCTTTTCTTCCGGCATCAATCGCACCGTATGGTCATTTTGGAACTGTATTGATCCTGGTAGGATTGATTTTCTATTTGAGGATGTCAATACCAATTTTTATTGGAATGTTACTGATATCGTTTGTGGTGCTTTGGGGTAATTACTTGCTGGCACAGGCAGATTGGTGGCCACTCTGGTTGATCTCACTGATCATTTTTGCGGTGAGCTGGGTTTTTCAGTTTATTGGACACAATCATGAAGGAAAGAAGCCGTCATTTTTGAAGGACCTTCAGTTCTTACTGATTGGGCCAGCATGGATACTTGGGCATGTATTCAGAAAAATTGGCATCAGGTATTAATTGCAAGAATGATGAACATTGACCTATGGAAGAAACGTGGAGATTTTTTTGATTTCTACGGACAACAAGTATTTTACCTTCAGGAAGGGGAGGGCCCGGTAATTTTACTGCTACATGGCTTTCCCACAGCCTCCTGGGACTGGCATCTGATCTGGGAATCCTTAGCTGGCAAATTTCAGCTGGTAGCTCCTGATTTCCTAGGATTCGGATTTAGCGATAAGCCTGTTGACTTTAATTATTCAATCGGGATTCAGGCAGATCTGGTTGAAGAACTACTGGCTGAGCTCAACCTTTCTGAAGTCCATATCCTGGCTCACGATTATGGTGACACTATTGCACAGGAACTGCTGGCCAGACAAATTGAAAGGAAAGGAGCCACTGGATATCCCGAATATAAATCCTGCGTACTGCTCAATGGAGGACTATTCCCTGAAACCCACCGTCCGAAACTCATTCAAAAACTGTTGACCTCCCCGGTCGGTAAATGGCTCACACCGGCATTAAGCAGGAAAACGCTGCATAATAACTTCAAAGATATATTTGGCAAGGAATCACCACCCTCAGAGGAATTTATCAACCAATGTTGGGAATTGCTGAGATATAATAATGGTGCTAAAGTTTTTCATCTACTTATCAAATACATGGATGAGCGAAAGGTCAACCGCGAACGATGGGTAGAAGCACTGCGAAACACAAAAATTCCATTACGATTGATAAACGGCAATGCAGATCCCATATCAGGTTTGCATATGGCAGAAAGGTTCAGGGAGCTTATACCTAATGCGGACATGGTCCATTTACCATCGATTGGTCATTATCCACAAATTGAGGCCCCTAAGGAGGTGACTCAGCAGTATATGGAATTTATGGAAAAGTATGGGGTGGTGCTTTCGGATGTAAATTGATTTTCAACCAAGTGCTGCAAGGCTTAAAAGGTACCATTTTCTTACAGAATCACTTTTAGTTTCCGCATTGTGTGTTAATTTGAACATAAGACACCTTATTATTGTTGGACGAGGGAGCATGATCAAACACTTTGAATGGTATTTATGAGGCTAATTTTTGCAATAGCACTACTTTTTTCCGGAACCAGCGCATTTACTCAGGAATTTTCGGTCTATCTCATTGGGGATGCCGGAGAGCCTAAGTTTCCTAATGACCCTAATCTTGAATTCCTTAACAAAAGGCTATCGCAGGCTTCAGCAATGGATGTGCTGGTATTCCTGGGTGATAACCTTTACCCGGCAGGACTACCAGGCAAAGAACATCCCGATAGGGAGGAAATGGAGAAGAAGCTGAATGCATCTCTGGATATCATTAAAAATTTTAAGGGGAAGTCATTCATCATACCGGGCAATCACGATTGGGCCAAAGGGAAGAAAAATGGATGGCAACAGATCCTGAATATGGAAAAATATGTGACAAACTACCTGCAGGATGAAACTGTTTTTGTGCCTGGAGGAGGTTGTCCCGGACCTCTTGAATTTAACCTGAGCCCCAGGCATACCCTGCTATTTGTTGATACACAATATCTTTTGTTCCCCTGGGAAAAACCGGGAGAGGATAGTGACTGTGATGCGAAATCCTCCGCTGATGCACTGATTCTCCTAAACGATATGCTGGAAGGCAATAAGGAAAAGCATGTGTTGGTGTTTGGACATCACCCCATGTACTCCTATGGTCCCCATGGTGGTAAATATACATTCAGGCAGCACCTTTTTCCACTGTCGGATGTTAATAGAAAGCTGAAGATCCCTCTGCCAATAATCGGAAGTATCTATCCTGTCTACCGGTCTGTTTTGGGTAATGTGCAGGACATTGCCAATCCCAGGTACAAGCTTGTTAGAAATGCCATGGTAGAGGCTTTTTCCAAAGTGCCAAACCTCGTTTATGCAGCCGGTCATGAGCATTCATTGCAATACATTCAAATGGATAGCATTCATTATGTAGTAAGCGGATCGGGGTCTAAGTCGTCGAATATCAATGGTGGTAAGTATTCCCGGTTTCATCATGAGGGAATTGGCTTTGCCCAGCTGAATTACAAGACGGACGGAAATGTCGATCTGATCTTCTGGGATGGTCCGGGAAAGCAAGCAGTTTATGAGTCCGAATTGTACCAAAAAGAAGTTAAAATTAAGGAAGCGCAGGCTTTTGATTTCAATTTCACCGACAGTACGATTGTTTTACCTATAAGTGATAAGTATGGAGGTGCCAGTGATACAAGGAAAATGTTTTTGGGAGAAAACTATCGGGACATTTGGTCCACCCCGGTGAGGATGAAAGTTTTCAATATAGGACAGGAACATGGGGGGCTGAAGATATTGAAGATGGGAGGTGGGAACCAAACCAAATCCCTCAGACTGGAGGATAAGGAGGGAAAGCAATATGTCTTGAGAAGCCTCGATAAATATACTGATAAGCTGTTGCCAGCAGCTTTACAAAGGACCATTGCCTCAGATGTCCTGCAGGATCAGATTTCAGGAGCAAACCCATTTGGCGCATTTGCCATCCCACCTTTAGCAGATGCTGCCGGGGTATATCATGCCAACCCTCAGATTGTCTATATACCTGATGACCCAAGGTTTGGTGAGTATAGAAAGATTTTTGCCGGGCTGGTTTGTCTGTATGAGGAACGACCCAATAAGGAAGCCGCAGGTGAACCTTTTTTTGGTAGTGGCAAAAAAGTAAAAGGAACTCCCGACCTGATTGAGATACTGAAAGACGATAATGACGAATCTGTAGACCAGCCATTCGCACTTCGATCCAGATTATTTGACATGTTTATTGCCGACTGGGACAGGCACGAGGATCAG
Organism: Cyclobacteriaceae bacterium; assembly: GCA_965243755.1. Taxonomy (GTDB): domain Bacteria; phylum Bacteroidota; class Bacteroidia; order Cytophagales; family Cyclobacteriaceae; genus JANSWY01. Next base: position 215,277 of record CBDEVW010000003.1, on the reverse strand, counting down.
TGGAGATGGGTGGCTCGGGAAAACGAATATGGTCATTCATGGCGGCCAATCCCCCGCGATCGTGATCAGGCATTTTTTAGGGGAGAGGGGTTTGTGAGTTGGTTTGCCTCCAGAAAATTTGTATTGCCTAATACAGAGGGATTTCGGGAGCGCATGAGATATCCTGAAGGCTACAATACCAGCCCACGTTTTTTTGACCGCACCTTTCTCAATAGTCTTGACTGGGACCAATGGAAAGAACAAATTGATTTGCTGCAGAACAGGTTAACCGACGAGGTGATTGAATCCGCATTTGATGTATGGCCTGATACCATTCGGGCTTTAGTGGCTGATGAGACTATCAGCATATTAAAGGCCAGGAGGGATGATATGTATCGCTTTGCCAGGATTCATTACCTATTTCTGTCAAAGGAAGTGGAAGTGGTAGGAACCGACAAAAAAGAATATTTTCTGGTAGAAAGACTTAATGACGATAAAACTAAAGTTACTGTTTATAAACTTTCCAAAAAGAAGAACAATCAGGAACAGGTACTATTCGAACGAACATTCAGGAGAGATGAAACCAGGGAAATCAGATTGTATGGACTGGATGATGAGGATGTATTTGAACTCAGGGGAAATGTGAGCAAGGGGATAAAGGTTCGAATTATTGGAGGTACGGATAAAGACAAAATCATTGATCAATCCAATGTAAAGGGGCTTTCTAAAAAAACAATTGTCTATGATCGCAAAAAAAGTACTGAGGTAGAAACCAAAGGAGAAACTAAAATTAAGCTGAGCAGCGACCCGGAAATAAATGCTTATAACCGGACAGCCTTTAAATATGATAAAACTGTCCCTGTTATCAGTACTGAATTCAACCCGGATGATGGCCTGTTTCTTGGGGGAGGCTTCATTTATACGCATCACAAATGGAGAAAGGAACCTTTTGCTTCTCAGCATAACTTAAAAGGAAATTTCGCAGTAGCTACTGGAGCCTTCAACCTCTATTACAATGGCACCATCACCGATATTCTTGGCAAATGGGATTTAAATGCCGACCTGGCCTTTCAGCGACCATTTGGTGTAGACAATTTCTTTGGAGTTGGAAACGAGACTGACTTTGATATGTCCGGAGTTAATATTCCGGACGGTTCGGATGACCCCATCGATTACTACCGTATTCGTTACCAGAGGTCTCTCAATTATGTCAACCTTACTTACAATCTGGGTGAACACGGTATGCTGCGTGTGGGTCCGGAATTTCTTGTATTTGATATACAAAACCAGAATAATCGATACATCAATGACCCTGCTAACGGGTTGGATTTCTCGATATTCGATACCTATCAATACACCGGGGCACGTGCAGACCTGATTGCCGACACCAGGGATAGTGAACGAATGCCTAGTCGCGGTATTTATGCGAGTGCCACATATGAAAGATTCTATGGGGCCAATGCAATTTCAGATGACTTTGATCGCATCAGCGGAGAATTTGTATTTTACCTGTCCACAAGAATTCCATCTAAAGTAACGCTTGCGAACAGAGTGGGAGCTGTTCACAACCTTCAGGAGTCTTTCTTTTTCAATGGAGCCGTTGTGGGTAAACAAAACATGAGGGGGTACAGAAGAAGCCGGTTCATTGGGCAATCGTCTTTTTATCACAATGCCGATTTAAGGCTCAAACTTTTTTCATTCCGGACCTATTTACTTCCAGGAAGTTTAGGGTTGTTGGGATTTCATGATGTAGGCCGGGTTTGGGTAGAAAACGAAAATTCTGATATATTGCATACCAGCAAAGGATTTGGTATTTGGGTCGCTCCGTTGAACCAGGTGGCCATAAACACCTTTGTTGCATTCACAGAAGATGAAACACAGTTCCTGGTGAAATTTGGGTTTCACTTCTAGATCAAAATAAGGTATTAATGAAGAAAAATGTCCTCTACTATGCCATTGTAGTAGCCCTTGCCGGATTTCTATTTGGCTTTGATACGGTGGTGATTTCCGGAGCTAACAAACCCATCAAGGAACTCTGGCAAACTTCTGATCTTTTTCACGGTACATTCATCATGTCAATGGCCTTATGGGGAACTGTTGTGGGCGCCTTACTGGGTGGTTTTCCCAGTAACTATTTTGGTCGGAAAACTACCCTGATCTGGATAGGAGTTTTGTATTTTGTATCGGCCGTAGGGTCAGCCCTGGCAACCGATCCATATATATTTTCATTTTTCAGGTTTATAGGTGGGTTAGGGGTGGGGGCCTCATCAATTGCAGCACCCACATATACTTCTGAAATTTCCAATAAGACAAATCGGGGTAAACTGGTGGCGCTGTATCAATTCAATATCGTGTTTGGTATCCTGGTGGCCTATGTTTCGAATTACCTGTTGCAGGGAGTGGGTGGAGCAAATGACTGGCGTTGGATGCTTGGTGTGGAAGCCATTCCTGCACTGATTTATGTGGGGATGATGTTTGGTGTACCTAAAAGTCCGCGATGGTTGATCATGAAGAAGGATGATCGAGAAGAGGCGCTGAGGATATTGAAACTGTTGGATGATCCTGAAAAGGCTGAGGATACTGTCAACAGCATTATCGCCATGGAAAGCAAGGAACATCCCAGGGAATCTCTATTCAATGGCAAATACAACAAAGCATTACTATTGGGATTCCTGATCGCTTTTTTTAATCAGGTTTCAGGGATCAATTTCATCTTGTACTATGCGCCTGAAATTTTGGAACGCGCGGGTTTTGCCTCTTCAGAGTCATTGCTGAGTGCCATTAGTATTGGAGGAGTCAATCTCTTATTCACCATGCTCGGATTGTGGTTGATAGACCGATCCGGAAGAAAGCTGTTGATGTACCTGGGATCCATAGGATATATTGTTAGCCTGGTGATGGTAGCCATTGGATTTTACATTGAGGCAGCTGCTGAATTCAAACTGGCATTCATTTTACTGTTTATTGCCTCACATGCCATAGGGCAGGGTACGGTGATATGGGTTTTCATTTCTGAAATATTTCCTAATAAAGTTCGCGCCTACGGACAATCGTGGGGTGCAGGAACACATTGGGTTTTTGCAGCCATTATCACGTTATTTGGCTCTTTGCTGGTAGGCCTGAATCCTGCAGCAGTGTACCTGGGCTTTGCAGGTCTGATGGTACTTCAGTTGTTGTTTGTGATGTTTTTAATGCCGGAAACTAAAGGTAAATCACTGGAAGAAATAAAATTATGAAACATAAACTTTTAGCCGTAATACTATTGATTGGATTGATTGAAGGGTGTCAACAACCCACCGTGAAGGAGCAGGAGGAAATCGAGAAGGTCACTCCATATAAAGAACCTTACAGACCTCAATACCATTTCTCACCACCATCGCAATGGATGAATGACCCAAATGGGATGGTGTATTTTGAGGGTGAGTACCATTTATTTTATCAACATTATCCTGATAGCAATGTGTGGGGCCCAATGCACTGGGGTCATGCGGTCAGTAAAGACCTGGTGAAATGGGAGAATCTACCGATTGCCTTGTATCCCGATTCGTTAGGCCATATATTCTCTGGCAGTGCTGTGATTGACTGGGAGAATACCTCCGGCCTGGGAACCGCTGATACTCCGGCAATGGTAGCCATATTTAGTCACCATGACATGACCAGCGAGCAGGCTGGTGCAATTGATTACCAATATCAAAGTATAGCTTTTTCCCTGGATAAGGGCAGGACCTGGGAGAAGTATGCAGAAAATCCGGTATTAGGAAATCCCGGCATAAAAGACTTTCGTGATCCCAAAGTATTTTGGTCTGATCAATGGAACAAATGGATCATGTCATTGGCAGTGAAGGATCATATCAACTTCTATGGCTCTGAAAATTTACTGGAATGGGAAAAATTATCAGAATTTGGTGCCACCATTGGAGCACATGGAGGAGTCTGGGAATGTCCTGATTTGTTTCCACTAACTGACCAGTATGGCAATACGAAATGGGTACTTTTGGTAAGTATCAACCCTGGTGGACCACATGGTGGATCTGCTACACAATATTTTGTAGGTGACTTTGATGGGACCACTTTCAAGCCGATTGACAAAAAAGTCCGATGGATAGATTACGGTGCTGATAATTATGCAGGAGTAACATATGCTGACATTCCCGATGATGATGGTAGAAGGTTGTTTGTTGGATGGATGAGCAACTGGCTTTATGGGCAGGCCGTGCCTACTAAAGAATGGAGAAGTGCCATGACTATTCCCAGGGCTTTGGGGTTAAAAAAGGTCAATAATGATTACCTGCTTACTTCAAAACCCATTGATGAGCTCAAGCGATTACGCGGAACAAGAATAACACTGGTCAATGGGTCCAATAAGCTGTACACGCCAAGAGCAGAAATAGAAGTTGAATTTGATGCCCCTGGTCATGAATTGATTTTTAGTAACAAGCTGGGAGAACAATTGATCATTGCGTTATCAGATTCGTCATTGACAGTTGATAGAACAAAAGCGGGAGACTCGTCTTTCAACAGTGAGTTTGCTGCAACACACTCCGCTTCTACCGAGGCATTGGAATGTAGACGATTAAAAGTATTTCTTGATGATAGTTCGGTTGAAGTATTTATCAACGATGGTGAATTGGTGATGACGGAACTGGTCTTTCCTAATGAGCCATATAGTCAGTTGACGATCAACGGCACCATTACAGATGGAGAACTCTATCAATTGAAACCCATCTGGTGACGTTCACTAAAGAAAAGAGTACGGTTACTAATTTGAGTCGTCTCTTACACATTATATGGAGCATCTTTATACAAATGTGTTCCGTAGGTGTGTTTTGACTCACACTTATTTATGTAGCTGGTTCTTCCCGGGTTGACAGTTCTCCCCGGGAAGTTTTACTTTCTACCGCTTTGCATCCCATATCCACCCACAGTAATAAGTTACCATATTAGATTTGACGGTATCTGAGAAATGTCGGATTCTGTGGTCTTTTTCAAAGACGGATTTCGTAAAAGAAGTGCCATTTTGCAGCAAAACAAACTTCATTACAATGTCTTTTGCAGGTTGATATTGAAAGTACACCTCTCCCTTGAGACCAGCTTCAGGAATGGCTACAGGTTTGAATTGGTACCTGAACAAGGGGTGATTCATGATCCTTACACCACCATATGACCGGAAAGCAAATAAAGTGTCAGCTTCAGTCAATAAAATGGTTTCCCGTGGTTTGAGAGATTCAATGTCCCTTGGGAATTGACCTACCAGGGCGATGCGTTCAGAGATCATCCATTCGTTTTCGGATAGTTTGAAGGTGTACAGGTAATTGGTATAGTCTCCACAACAAAGCTTGTGGTAGCTCCTGAACCAGGGGGTATTGGTGATGGAATCATAACCCAATTCAGCAATTTGACCTTCGATCCGAATATCGAACTCCCAGGACTCACCATTATTCCTCCAGAACTCGGTGTACAATGTCTTCCCCCATGGAACCCACAAGGACGATACAAAATCTGGTAAGCCATCCTGATTGTAATCGATGATATGTATGTTTGAAGCCTGCACCCTGATCAGTGAACTGCTGTCATATACTTCATCTTCGGGATCATAATACATGTATTCACCCAATTTTTCCGGGGCTTTGAGTTTGTTAAATATTTCAGCCTTGTAAGTAGTGTCCACTTCAAGTTCATATGCCTGCCAGCAAAACGGGTTATTCAACAAAGGACTGATGGGTCTTAAATTCCCAATTTCGTATTTACATGGGTTTGCCAATGATATGCTATCGGCAAATCCATACTGCGCCAATGACACAGTAATTTGTGTTAAAACCAGAATTGCAAGAGTGTAAAACTTCATAAACCTGAGATGATAGCATAATTTACTAAGATTTGACCATCGGAAAGAGTTATTTGTTGCCTTATGGTAAGATTATTAGAAGTTTCTGGCATTGGATTAGTGCTTGACTTTCAAAATCTAAAATAATTTGAAATGAAACTTGTGAAGACATTTATGCTGGTTTTTTGGCTTCCTTTTGGAATACTTGCTCAATCATCGGAATCAAAATACAATGATAGTGTTACCCATCACAGCATCTCTCTCAATGTAGCTACAGCAGTATTTTTTGGTGGAGTGGCTGTAATGTACGATTACAAATTGATAGAACTTAAGAAAAGTACGATCATCGCAAAAGCTGCTTTTGCCAGAGCATATGATTTTGGAGATGATCTTAATGTGTTTTCGCTGGGGGTCGGACAGGTTTTGTTTAATGACAATCACCACCTGGAATATGATCTGGGTATCAATTTCATAAAACAAGACTACCCTGACCCCAATCCACCAGAATATGTAGATCTGAGTATTTACACAGTCCCAATGATCAATGCAGGCTATCGGTATCAGAAACCAGAAGGCGGTTTCATGGCTAGAATTGGAGTCGGTTCCACCGGAATATACCTGGGAGCCGGAGTTGCATTCTGATGCAGCCAAATAGTTAGTTACTGTGATGATAAGCGCCCTGTTAGAACAATGTTATGACAGGGCTTTTTACTATATCATAATACGCCATAAAATTAGCTTTCTGTTTGATAATACGGCAAATAAATATTGACTTAAGCCAACATATTTACGTTTAATTGGCACTCCATTAGCTCAGGGTGATTGATAAATGAAAAGAAATGAAATCCTTCAGCTTTTTACTTGGTGTCATGGTTCTTTCAGAATGCATGATGGCTCAGTCCGACTCGAAGCGAGTTGATTCACTGGCACTAAATACTATTTCGTTCAATGTCGCAAATGCGGTAGTCATAGGAAGCTTCAGTTTAAACTATGACCGCAACCTTTTCATACTTCCTAAAAGTCAGGTTTTAATCAAGAGCGTAGTAGGCAAGGGGTATGATTACGATGAAGCAATAATGTTATACGGTATTGGGCTAGGACATGTGTTAGGTACCGGAAAACACCATTTCGAATATGATTTGGGGATCAATGTGATGCAGGACCTGGAGGATCCAGCTTATAATTCCGAGTATTACAGTTCGGTTGATACAGCACTAATGATCAATATCGGATACCGATACCAACGCCCTCAGGGTGGTTTGATGGGAAGGATAGGTATTGGTAAAACTGGGGCTTATCTCGGATTAGGCATATCTTTTTAGTAGGTGATGGATTTTTAATACGAATAGAATGAAGTCTTGTATGTTATTGACAATAGTGTTGATTGTTGCAATTGCCGAATCAGTTGAACTTCATGCTCAAAAGAAAATAGATCAACTGGACTCACTCGCTTACAATGCGGTATCAGTCAATGTGGCTAATGCAATTTTTATAGGAGGAGTAGCGGTGATGTATGATCGCAATATCCGGGACCTTCCGAAAAGTAGGGTTATGGCGAAAACTGGATTCGCAAGGGGTTTCAGCTTTGGAGAGTATATGAATGTTTTTTCTTTTGGGTTTGGTCATTTACTTGGGAAAAGAAGTCATCACATTGAGTACGACCTGGGGATTCATGTAGTCAACACTTATGAACCACAGGATGCCAGGGGTGTTCATGCTGTACCTCTGCTCAACCTGGGGTATCGATTTCAAAAACCAGGTGGAGGGCTTATTGGTAGGTTAGGAGTGGGTTCTGTGGGTGTCTATGCTGGTGCGGGGGTGTCTTTTTAGAAGAATTAAGTAGGCGGGGGATTTATCAGGATGCCTCTAAATTTATACATGATGTGAACAAGAAACGCCGGTATCTTTTGTAAACGACATTTCAGCAGTCCGATATAGAAAGATCAATTGGTTTTTTCCTTAAATTGGTATGACCTCATTATCTTAGCACCATAAAAATTCCCTTGACAGGAGGTCTGTTAAAAGGGATCAGAATAACCCAAAAAAGGAGCTTGCGTTCTTGAATTTAGAGGCAGTTACTCCGTTTAAAACGAGATGATGAGAGACGAAAATTTGCTGAAGTATATAGATAACGTTTTAAAGAATTTGCCCCAGGACTGGATCAACCTTACTACCCACCGACTGGACATTTACAATGAGTCCCTTGCTAAAACCGAGTTTCTGGAAGAGTTTGAGAAACTTTATGCCTCCAATAACACAGATAGTACAGCCTTAAATGAGCTTCCTACGGCTTATGATTATATCAGGCTTGGTCATCCACTATCTACTGTGTTGGAATGGGCATTGGCAAAACTAAACTCAATCCAACCCACACAGGTGATCAGTTTTTCTTCACGGACCATACCAATTCTGGCGGTTTTGAGAAAGAACCTGTTCCTGAATAAGAATACCCAAATCTACTACACCGATGAATTACCGGCTTCATTTGATGCTGAGACAGTCAGGCGTGTTTATGGCTACCAATTTGAATTAAAGAAAATCTCCGGACCGCAGGATATTTCTGGTAATGAAGACACTGCATTATTGGTTGCTAACAATAATGAAACAGGAGACTTAAACCTCAACGGATCCATTGATTTTATCCTGAGTGACCATGGTGATTTGGGAAGCATATTAACTGTAAACGGAGAAAAAAATCTATCCTATATTTCCGAAATCCAGCACGTGAGGAGACGTGAGACCATCGCCATGACACCTGCCAATTGTTTGACGCTGTTGCAAAAAATTACCGGGCACAAAAATACTGATGAGGAAGCTATTGACGTACCCTCAAACAAAGCAGTGGTCGAGGAAACGATTAAAAACATCACCGGAACCACAAAAAAGGCGCTGATCGGGTCCAGCGGTCTTTCCGTTCAATACGCGATCATGATGGGGCTGGTGCATGATGCCATTGAAAAGCATCCCGGTAAGGGCATCAGGTTTATTGTTCCACCCAACTGCTACGGCGGTACCAACGACCAGGCCAGGCGTGTGGCGGCTTGCCTGGATCAGGTTGAAGTGCTGGACCTTCCGGTAGACCGTGATAATAATATGGTACAGAGCACCGACCAGGTGTTGGATAAGGTAGCACAAGAAAATGCTGTACCATACATCATCGCTGAGATCCCGACGAACCCAAGGGTAGAGGTACCCGATCTTGAAAAACTGAAAGAAGTATTGAGCAAGCAAAGAACAACACCTTCCGGTGATCTCGCAGTGGATCCCGTGTTTATTCTTGACCAGACTTTTTGCCCTAATGTACAGTTTCTGCCAGAAAACAGCTATTTCTCTTCAATACGAGCGATCGCTTATGTCAGTGGATCCAAGTTTCCCAGTGGTGGGAAGTGTACGGCTGGCTATTGTGTGGCCAACAAAGCAGCGGAAGACCTGCTCGACAAAATCGAACAGCACCTGTTATTATGCGACAATCAGGCAACTGACCTGCAGGTGAAGGTTCTGGCCGAGCAAATGCCCTCTATGAATCAACGCATTACAGATGCTTATCAGAACACCCGCGATTTTGTCAATTTTATAAGGGAAACATTGCCTGAAGCGAAAATTAACTTTGTGTCAGAAGCGCTGGCCAGGGAAGGGTTTACCCCCTCTGTGTTTTCATTGGATCTACCTACAAAAGGCCAGACCGAAGCAGAGAGAGAAGCATATAAGCGGGAATTGAATGAGCGATTAATCAATTTAATGATCAGTAAGATTCCCAATGACAGCAAGTATTGTGTGAGCTACGGCCAACTGAAGGGATGTTACTGGACGATCCCTGCAACCTCTACGCAGGGGACTACGAAAGAGTCGGATAAGGATTACATAGCTCGGGTTTCCGTGTCACCAAGTCTTGACCTTCAACGTCACAAAGAGGTGTTTTTGGAGTTTGTTGATAGCCTTGATTTAAATAGTCATGAAAAAAGTCAATTGCAACATTAGTTTGATCCGATTTAGCTGGAGAAGTACACTGATTATTTACATGGTAGTGGGCATGTTCTCGTGTTCGCCAGGTACCAGTGAAAGCGATGCTGGGAAACCATTGGAGATTGATTTTCAGGTGCTTGAAACTGCCGGGGACTATTCAGGAATTGTTGCTCAGGTATTGAAAGAGGATAATTTGTATAATGTACAGGAAGGCCAGGTACTGCAGTTGTTTGAACAGGTTTCGAGCGATTCTTTGATGAACGAGGTGATTGGACTATTGTCGTCAAGTGCTTTTGAGGAGAGTAACCTGCTTTTCGAATTGTTTTTGCGATGGGATAAGCATAAGGCTGAAAATGATCAATACAGACTGGGCAACTTGATTAAAATTATGCTCAATGACCCACAACTCAGCCGTGAAAACGCAAAACTGATTATTGATGCCACAGACTACCGTCATCAAAAGCGGTTCAGATCTTATTCGACACAAAACCTAATAGCCAACTCTGTTACTGATATTAACAGGTTGTCTGAAGGCGCTAGTATTGAGGTTAAATCCGCGCTGTCCCGATGCGGTGGAATTTTAGCAAAAGACAACCGCACTTTGAACCATTTCAGGAAGCGATTTGGACTGGAGTTGTGTCAGTGACAGGGAGATTTATACCATATACATTCCCTTATATGATTGTCTAGTTGATTGTTCCTCATTAACTGCTTAATTACTGGCATTGGATGCAACAGATTAATGCCTGCATTAAAACCACCACCGAACACCTCCTTTTTTAACCTCAGATTACTTTACTTTACTCACTAAAATCAGGAAACACGAATGAAACAGGGACTGGCAACCATATTGACTTTATTGATCACCGCATATTTATCCGCACAATCCCTGGAAGAGCAGGCTTACGATGCTTTTGCCAATGCGAAATATGAAGAAGCCATTTCCCTGTATAAGAAATTGATCAAGAAAGGAGCGGAACAGGAAGCTTATCTTGGATTGGTCAGTTGTGAAATTGAGTTAGGATGGCAAAAAGGGCTCAACAATGGCGATGCACGACCTCATTACGAAAAAGCGCTTCAGCATGCCACCCATTTGTATCAGCTGGATTCCCAAAATGTTAAGAACTTACTTGCGTTTGGCAGGGCATTACAATTCAACTATGCGATGGAAAATGCGCTGGCCCAGTATGAGAAAGCCCTGGAGCTCGATTCACGGCATGGATATACCTACTACCACCTCTGGACCATGCAGCCTGCAGATCCAAATCTACGTCTGAACCATGAATATGTAGAAAAAGCCCTTGGACTGAACCCAAACATTTATGAGCTGCACATGGAGTTGGGAGATTATTACAAAAACATCAACAACCTGGAAAAGGCCCTGGAGGCTTATAACCGCTCGATTGAGATTCTTCCAACTTACAAAGCACTTTTTTCCGCCGGGAACCTATACCTCTTCAGTAATGACCTTACCAAAGCAAGAGACTACCTCACCAGGTGCCTGGAGCTGTTTCCTGAATTTGGTTGGGGAATGGCAGCATTGGCGGGGGTAGAACTCTCTGAGGGACAGACAGAAAAAGCCGCACAACTGCTGCAAAAAGCATTACAGCAAAATCCGGCAACCCAACAATACGTGAATTACTACCGGCAACAATTCCCTGAACTCAATAAATATGACCTTAGTGCCACCGCACCAATGGTGGATCAATGGCAGGGATACCCGGATGGCTATCGGGAGGCCGTCAGTTTTGCTGAGCAGGGGTACTTGTGGGAGGCCATCAGGAAATTTGAGGAAGCCTATGAAAATTATTCTAAACAGGAGTATGTGGAGAGTCAGTACCTGCAATCGATGCAGTCATGGTTATTGCATTGCTACCGGGAGTTTGGGTTGTACAAAGAAGCTGCTGAGTGCGGAAAAAGAGCCCTGCAGTTGGCCATAGAAAACAACCTGACGACAGATCAGGCCGCAATTTATGCCAACCTTGCGGTGATCTACGAGGAGTGGGGAGATTACGCGCAATCCATCTCAATGCACAGGGAATCGATCCGGCTGCTAGAGAAATATGGACAGACCCAAAACCTGTTTGCGGCATATGCCAATATAGGGATTGCCTATAGGGAATCCGGCAACATGGACAGTGCGGTGTATTTCCACGAAAAAGCCCTTCAGGAAGCTGAAAGCCTGGGTGAAAGAGAAAAGGTGACCTCCTGGAAAGAAGTGGCGATTTCTTATGCCGAGCAGGGAAACCTGGCATTGGCCGAAAAATTCATTCTAGGTGCACTAGAGCAGGCCGACCAACTGAATAATGAAGCCGCAGATTTTGACGTGAATCTCGCGGCAAGCAGGGTGTACGCCAAATCAGGTAAGTACGAGTTGGCAAACGACTACTGGCTAAAGATCAGTGAACAGTTTTTTGAAAGGTACTGGTTGCATCAGCCACAGATAACTCCTGCTATTAGCAATGCCATTCACATACAAATGAATTTAGGTCACTACGAGTTTGTAGCGAATAATTATAGTATTCTGGATACCAACCTGAAGTTTCAGATCAATAACTATTTTCCAGCCTTGAGTGATGCGGGGAAAAACAGGTTTTATAATACCTTGAAGAAGTACTATGAAATATTCAACACCTATGTGTTTTTCCATGGTGGAATGAAGGAGGGAGACATTCAACAGCTACATCAAAATCAGTTACTGGCCAAAGGAATTTTATTTAACACCTCAAGTAAACTAAGAAGGACCATAGCATCCGCAAATGATCCTCAATTAAAACAGCTTTTCGAAGAATGGAGAAGAAGCAGGTCGCTGCTGAGTAAGTCACTAACAAATAATGCGATACCTGATGCTGATTTGATGGTGGATTCCTTACAGAAGAGAATCGATGAGCTGGAGGTAGAATTGTCCTTGCTCACCAACAACACCATACAGTTTGAAGAGCAGTATGACGCCAGCAACATAGCAGCGCAGCTGGAACCCGATGAGGCCGCAGTAGAGATCATTCGTTTCCGAAAATATGATTTTGCCAGAGAGTCATTTACTGATAGTGTGTATTATGCAGCCTTGGTCATAAAAGGAAGTGAGGGCAATAAAATCTCACCAGTACTACTCACCAATGGCAATGAACTGGAAGGGGCAGCAATTAGGAAATACAGCAATTCTATTACTTACGATATACCCGATCTTACTTCATATCAAGCTTACTGGGGAGGTATTCAGAAAGCCTTGGGAGACGTTAATACTGTTTATGTGTCTCCTGATGGCGTCTATCACAAAATCAGTTTAAATACCTTGCTGAACCCTGAAACAAAACAATACCTGTTGGAAGAGGTCAACATTAGGATGGTCACCAGTACTCGCGATATTGAAAGAAAGTCAACCAGGCTACCACAGAAGGGTGATGTATACATAGTGGGATATCCGGATTTTGAGTTAGATCAAAATGATGCCATACAGAAACTGGAAAAGCCTGAATTTAAGTTCGATGAATCCAGTTTCCTAACCGTCAGAGGTGATTTTGAACTGACGGAGTTACCAGGCACCAACGAAGAGATCCAGGCCATTACAGCACAAATTGCTAAGACAAAACTCACCACGAAGGTGTATAAGGAAGGGGATGCGCTGGAAGACAATGTGAAAGCCATGGTGAACCCCACGATACTACACCTGGCAACTCATGGTTTCTTCAACCCCAGTGATCACAAGATCAACCCATTGTTCAATTCGGGATTATACCTGGCAGGAGCAGCTTCTAAAAAACGCCCGACAGACCTCACACTTGATGATGGAATCCTTACGGCCTATGAAGTAATGAACATGTACCTGGATGACACTTACCTGGTAGTGTTGTCGGCCTGTGAGACCGGATTGGGAGAAGTAGAGAATGGGGAAGGGGTTTTTGGCCTGCAACGTGCTTTCCTGATCGCAGGTGCCGAATCGGTGGTAATGAGTTACTGGAAAGTGAACGACCAGACAACCATGTTGTTGATGAAAGCGTTTTACGAAGAGCTGATTGAAACCCGGGATAAACACCTCGCATTTTTAAAGGCTCAGCAAAAAGTGAAAGCACAATATCCCTCACCAAAATACTGGGGAGCATTTAGTATTGTAGGGAAATAGCACCAATTTCTCCATTCCTCTTGCTTTTTAGTCCACTAATCAGAAGTTAAAAGTGATTGGGTAATTATTTGTTTTTATTTGAAGGAAACTTGAAATAAAAACAACAATGAGATTATTGATCACAACCCTATTTATGATTGTAACGCTGGGTCTCCACGCGCAGGAAAACATCATCAGGTATACACTTGACCTCACTCAAAACCTGGACACCATTGATGTCGAACTGGATGTTGATGGAAAGCTATCTGCCGAGAATTCAATTTTTCAGTTTGCAGCAACTGCTCCCGGGACCTATCAGACGATGAACATTGGTAGGTTCGTCAGTGACTTCCAGGCTTTTGATAAAAAAGGAAAAAAGATTGATGTGAAGAAACTATCCGTCAATCAATATGAGCTTTCTAAAGCCAAAAAAGTATCCACCATCAAATACAAAGTGGCGGAAACTTTTGACACCAAGGTGAAGGAATACCCCATTTATCTGATGTGTGGGTCATCTTTAGAAAAAGATCATGCCCTGATCAATGCCCATACCATGATGGGATATTTCCAGGGATTACAGAAGTCCCCCATACATATTAAAATAAAGTATGATGAATCATGGAAAGTAGGTACAGCCCTATTGAAAGAAAACGATGTATATGTAGCAGAAGATTTTGATCATGCTGTGGACTCCCCAATATTACTGGGCACCCTCACAATGGCTGACACCACTGTTGCAGATACCAAAATTGAAATATACACCTACAGCACAACCGGTAAGATCACCTCTGCCATGTTGCTGTCAGAAATGTCTGCGATGCTCGATGCAGCGAATAAATTCCTGGTGAAACTACCTGTGGATCGATATACCTTCCTGTATCACTTTGAACCGAATATAAAAGGACAAACTGGAGCATGGGAGCATTCCTATAGCTCGGAGTATGTGCTGGCGGAAGCAGATCCTACGCCCGATTACCTGTACAAGGTAGTTGACATTGCCTCTCATGAGTTCTTCCATATCGTGACACCACTCAACATTCATAGTGAAGTCATTGAATCATTCAATTTTGTTTCGCCAACACCATCCGTGCACCTTTGGTTGTACGAAGGGGTGACAGAATGGGCGTCTAATATTTTACTGTACCGGGGTGGCGTGATTGATTTGAAGACTTATATGAGCAACGCCCTTGCCCGTAAAATCATGATCGAACAGAATTATTTCGACACCTCATGGAGTTTGAAAAAGCTGGCAGAGGAATCATTCAATGGCGGGGAAGGAGCGAAGCAATATGGCAACATCTATTTTCGGGGAGCATTGGTTGCCGGGTTACTGGATATCAGGTTGCTGGAATTGTCGGAGGGTAAAATGGGATTGCGTGAGTTAATGTTACAACTGGTAGCCAAATACGGTAAAGGTAAACCTGTTTCAGAGGCCACCTTCTTTGATGACATTGTCGCCATGACTTACCCCGAATTACGAAATTTCTTTGATCAATATGTATTGGATGCACAACCCCTTCCATACAAGGAATACCTCAACAAAATTGGTCTGACCGTAAATGGTGAAGGCAATAATATTAGGGTGACAAAGATGAAAAGGTTATCAGATGAACAACAAAAGCTGTTTGATGCCTGGAGCAAAAATATGGAGATCTAAGACAGCAGCCCGAAGTTACTGCTAACTTCGGGCTGCTAACATCCAATCCTTTTACAGCTTAGCAACTAATTTAACTTCGAGCTTGAACTCGTTGCTGATGACCACATTTTCCAGGGACCATCCATACATTACTTCGTGAACCGTTCTGTCTACATTAAATTCTGAAGTGAAAGTGACTTGCTGCTTTGTCATTTCCTTTTTAGCACTAAAGGAGATTTCGTTGGTAATTCCACGGATCGTGATGTCTGCTTTGATGTTGTAAGTATCACCTTTTTTGGTGGTGCTTTTGATCACAAGTTTGGCCTCAGGAAACTTTTTGGCGTGAAAAAAACGCTCCGACTTCAGGTCATCCACCAATTTTTTATTCTTACCCTGATCTTCTACATCAGTGTTGGCGATGGAAGTCATGTCCATCACAAACTCGCCTCCGGTGATGTTGTCACCTTCCATGGTGATGCTGCCTGATTTTACTTTGATTGTTCCCCAATGCTCGTATGACTTGGCGATATGATAGCCTGTCCACTTTACTTCGCTGGCTTCTGTATCCACAGTGTAAGTTTCAGCTGGCTTCAAACTGAATGCCAGTAGCATTACACTTGAAATAAGTACTGCAAAAACTGGTTTCATAGATTTCATAAGTATTTTCTTTTTAATGTTATGTAACGGTACTTACTAAAAATAACCAATTGTTACTACATTAGATGTCTCTACAGCGACTAATGTTGGGGAAGGCATAATTTAGACTATCAGACCAATGAATAAGGCGAAAAATAAGTCAGTCCCTAATACCAACGTCCTACCGAAAAATACTCAAGACTGACTTTAACCAAATAACACTTTAATTTGAAACGCTATTGCTCCAAGATCATTTCAGCCAAGCATAGGAGCAACAGTGATGTAAAGAAAAAGCATGTGTTGAAGGGAAGCAATTTTTGATGGTGGACAAAAGGGTGACAGAAGTGATATAGGCCTAAAATAATGATTACCCCATCATCATTGAGGCAATCATTATTGTTGATGCTATTTGCTTTGGATGGGTATTTCCAATCTCACATCAGAAAACTCCACAATCAGATTAATGGCGTTTTCACCCCCAGCTTCCAGTGAAATGGTGTGTTGCTCCACATTGGGCACTTTGTTGACTGGCACCTCTGTGGTGAACAGGTCTTTGCTGTAATCCGGCTCAGAATACCCCCACTTGCCAAGCTCCGTGTTGACCCCTATTTTGAAAGTTTCAGGTCCGGGTACGGCATATAGCTTGTAGGTACCGGCAGCCAGGTCCTTTCCATTGAATAATACGTCTTTGTTGATGGTGATTTCAGTGGATTCATTCGCACCCAATCTCCAATATTGCCCATATGGTTGCAAAGCTTCCTGCTCTTCGGTTCCAAAAATTAGTCTGTCGCGGACCGATGGACGGCTGTAAGTGACACTTACTGAAAGGTTACCATTGGTAAATTCTGCTTCACCCGGAGGACTTAGGGTTCTGTTTCTATGGTTGAGGTAAATGAAAGCTGCTCCCAGCAACATAATCACGACTCCAACGCCGATTAAGATTTTTCTAGCCATATGTATAAGATTAATTTGTGTATCACAAATGTAACTTTTTTTCAAAATGATTATGTTTGATGGCAATGAAGATACTAGGAATTGACGTAGGAGGTACGGGCATTAAAGGTGCAGTGGTGGATACCAAGAAAGGCGAACTACTCACCAAACGACACAGAATTGAAACACCCCAACCAGCAACACCCGAAGCGGTGATCAATACCATCATTGAGATCATCAAGCATTTTGACTGGCATGGTGTGATCGGTGTAGGTTTTCCGGCAGCAGTACGACACGAGATTGTAAAGACTGCTTCCAATATCGACAAAAGCTGGATTGGCGTGAATGCCGCAGAACGAATTGAAGAGGCTACAGGCTGCCCAACACACCTGGTAAACGACGTAGATGCAGCGGGATTGGCGGAGATGAAATTTGGAGCGGGCAAAAAAGAAAAAGGTTCCTGCATCATGGTGGCAGCCGGTACCGGAATCGGGACGGCATTATTTATTGATAAGAAGTTGGTGCCTAACACAGAATTAGGTTTTGTGATGGTCAACGGAGAGATTGGTGAGCACTATGCTGCCAACTCAGTAAGAGAAAGGGAAGATCTCAATTGGGAAGAATGGGGTAAACGTTTCAATGAATACCTCAAGCGACTGGAATTCCTCTTCTGGCCCGATCTAATCATCATGGGTGGTGGAGTGAGCAAGAAGTTTGATAAGTTCTCCAAATACTTCACATTGGACACACCTGTGGTTCCTGCTAAATCAAAAAATCATGCCGGCATTATTGGGGCTGCTTTGGCGGCTAAAATGGAAGGCCTCAAAAAGAAACAGAAAGATTAAATCCATTTTATAGGCTGATTAAAAGCTAATGGCTAGTTTTGCGGCCGATGAATTTGATCCTAACCCCATTCAGATACCTTTTTGCGGTCATATGGACCGTGCTGATGATCACTTCTTCTATTATCATCATGATCATCACTTTCAACAGAAAAATTCCTGTGGTGATGGCACGTACTATGTTTTCTCCCGGCATTTTGTGGGCCTTTGGGGTGAAGTTGGTTGTTACGGGTAAGGAGAATTTAAAGGACGATGAATCTTACATCTTTGCATCCAACCATTTGAGCTATTTGGATATACCGGTTTTGTTTCAGGCCATTCCTCACAACCTGCACTTTGTGGCCAAAAAAGAAGTAAAAATGATTCCGTTTATTGGATGGTACATGTTTGCTACCGGGATGATCTTCGTAGACCGGTCCAACCGTGTTAAAGCCATAGCCAGTATGGAAAGGGCAGGGCAGCTGATCAAAAAAGGAAAGGATGTTTTGATGTTCCCGGAAGGTACACGAAGCAGGGACGGTAAGATTGGAACTTTCAAGAAAGGAGCTTTTGTCTTAGCTTCAAAATCCGATATTGCAGTGGTGCCGGTGTCCATCAAAGGCACAGAAAAAGTCAACCCATTTGGTACTTATATAATCTATCCCAATGAAGTAAGGGTTAACATCGGTAAGCCCATGAAGGCACAAGGGGAGGATGTCAATCAATTCATTGCACAAGGCAGAGATGCGGTGATCCAATTGCAACAAAACTAATTCGCAGGAATCAGGTTGTGAATCGATCCGGGATGTGCTAAATTCCGGTAATTGATAGCTTATAACCGTTAAGTATGAAATTTGGAGGAGTCGATAATCCGGATGAGGTAGATTTTACCCTTCCCCCGGACCATAAAGATACTGCTGCTGCCCTGGCTAAAGGAAAAGGAGGTCTCAAGGAAGTCTATGTGGGGTGTGCCAAGTGGAACAAAGGAGATCTGAAGAAATTTTATCCCCGTGGCACCAAAGATGAACTGGCTTATTATTCCAATGAGTTTAATTCTATCGAACTGAATGCCACTTTTTATTCCCGGTACAAACCAGAGCAGATCGAGGATTGGGTCACTAAGACAGCTGAAGGTTTTAAATTTTTCCCCAAAGTACACCGATACATCAGTCACCTCAAGCGACTCAATGGTACCGAAGAACCGGTGGATAACTTCATCAATATGATCCATCATTTCAGTCACAAGCTGGGGATGCCTTTTCTGCAACTGCATGATAATTTTTCTCCCAAGAACATGGACCGTATGATCGCATTTGCGGAATACTGGCCGGTTGACCTTCCATTGGCAGTGGAGTTAAGAAACACCAATTGGTTTACAGATGATGAAACTGCCAATGAAATTTATCAATTGTTTGAAAAATACAATTTCTCCAATATCATCACGGACACAGCCGGCAGAAGAGATCTGTTGCATATGAGACTAACTACCCCGACAGCCTTTGTGAGGTATGTAGGCGCCAATCACCCCAGCGATTACCCCAGGCTTGATGACTGGATCGATCGGATTGTTGAATGGAAGGAAAAAGGCCTGGAAAACCTATACTTTTTTGTACATCAGAACCTGGAGAAAGCTTCCCCGTATTTATCTTATTATTTTATTGAAAAGTTGAATAAAGCGATTGGAACCAACCTGGCTTTGCCCACACTTCCGGAAGCTGTTGACGAATCTCTGTATTAAGATGGAAATCACTCATTTTGTTAAGTACCTGCACTACATTGCCATATTTCTGGTATTTGCCACTTTGTTTTTAGAAATGATATTACTTAAGCCTGTCATCAAAAGGGAGGTGCTTAAGATTGTATTTAAGATAGATGGATACTATGGTATGGGTGCCATGGCGGTAGTGGCTGCCGGTTTAATACTCTGGCTGGGTGTAGGCAAACCAGCCGAGTTTTATAGTCAGAACGGGATCATCTACCTGAAGCTTGGGTTGTTCATTGTGGTCGGGCTGCTGTCAATTATCCCTACTGTCTTTTTCTTCAGGAACCGAAAAGGTGATGATGCCGATGAAATTGAAATTCCTGCTAGGGTGAGAATGATAGTAAGGCTGGAATTGCTAATACTATTGATCATCCCGATGTTGGCCGTTTTAATGGCAAATGGTATCGAAATATTCTAAAACAATTAGTGTAGTCACTATTCATCTAAACTTTTAACACATTATGCATCAGATTAAGCGATCTATGGTCAGTATTTGTTCTGATCATTTGTCACAATCAAAAGAATTTTATCAGCAGCTGTTCAACTTCAAAGCTGAGTTTGAAAGCGACTGGTTTATCCAGCTTGTATCACCAGATCAGGGCATTGAAATTGGGATCATTGACCGAAGACACGATATTGTGCCTAAAAGCCATCAACAACATCCTCAGGGCTTTTATTTCACATTTGTTGTAGAGGACGTAGATGCCGTATTCCAAACGGCAAAAGCGGCCAGCCTGAACATCATTCAGGAACCTGAAGATACTTTTTACGGTCAGCGCAGATTACTGCTTCAGGACCCAGATGGAGCCTTGGTGGACATTTCTACTCCTATACCCAATTTTCAGTTCTAGCATGCTCAGAAAGCTACAAAACGAGGATGCTGATCAGATAGCATTATTACTAAACAATAAAAAGATCTGGGACAACCTGAGAGATTATGTGCCATTCCCTTACCACAAAGCGGATGCGGTGACTTTTATTGATTCCTGCCAGGAGGAAAACCCTCAGACAACTTTTGCCATTGAGCATGAAGGAAAGTTAGTCGGTATAATTGCACTGACACTCCAGCAGGATGTGTATAGGAAAAGTGCAGAGATGGGCTATTGGTTGGGGGAACCATATTGGAATCAGGGGATTATGACACAAGCAATAAAGGAAATTGTGTCATATGCTTTCAATAAACTGGATCTTGTCAGATTGTATTGTGGAGTATTTGCCAATAACAAAGCCTCGCAAAGCTTATTGGAGAAAAGCGGATTTCAATTGGAGGGAGTTTTTAGAAATGGCGTTTTTAAAAATGACCAATTGATGGATGAGTATAGGTATGCTTTGTTAAACTCGAACTAAAGGAACGACATACATAATGAAAGAACCAAACCGCTCTGCGTAACTTTGTCCACCTCTGAGTAACTCTGTGCTACAATCTTAGAATAGATTCTATCAACACTTTAACGGATTCAACAGATGAAACCAAAACAATTAGTAAAACAATGGGTGGCAGTCTTCAACAAAGGAGATGCTGAGGCCCTGGCGGAATTTTATCATGATGATGCGATCAATCACCAGGTGGCTAATGAACCTGTTGTCGGGAAAGCAGCCATAAAGGCCATGTTCCGGCAGGAATTTGCACAGGCAGAAATGACCTGTATCGTGGAAAACATATTTGAAGATGGTGATTGGGCCATCATGGAATGGAAGGACCCATTGGGATTGAGAGGCTGTGGTTTCTTTCATGTTATAGCCGGCAAGATCAAAACGCAAAGAGGGTACTGGGATAAGTTATCCTTTCTGAAACAACACAACTTACCCATAGCATAATACCGGCCATGCAACTTTAGCTTTCATTTATGCATCTGACCAATGGTTAGAAACTTAAAAGCTAAACTCAATGACTTACATTAAAGCAACAACCGTATCAGACGGCATTACTGAAATTCATGTTTCCTCATGGAGACTCCACGTGATGAGAGTCCTTTTCTTTCTTAATTTTATTGGCCTGGCATATGAAAACTGGTCGGAGATTCTGTTTCCTACCTCACAAATGGACACCCTTACTGGGGTCACAATTGCTTTCTGGGCAGCATTTTCTTTACTGAATTTACTTGGAGCCAGGTTTCCCTTACAATTTCTTCCCATATTGATGCTGCAGTTCCTGTATAAAGGCGCATGGATCATTGGCACCTATTTACCCGCCTGGAAAGCCGGAGTAGTAGATGAGTATTTACAATCCTTCTTTTGGGTGTGTGTCGCAGGGGTTACGTTTAATCTGTTAATTATTCCCTGGAATTATGTGTACCACTGTTACTTGAAAAATTTCTTTAACTTCAGGCAAAACACAACTCAATGAGCAATCTGTTAGATTCTTTAAGTGCCTCCGAGGAGATATTTCCATACCTGTCCTATATCCACCAGGATCTCTGGAGCCTGGGCAGCAATTCTCAATGCATTATTGATCTGGTATCTAAACACATTCCATCAGATGAGTTAAATCATGTCCTCGATCTGGGGTGTGGCAAAGGAGAGGTGCTGGTCCGTTTGAACCAGCATCTATCTTTCAAAGGCACGGGAATAGATATAGTGCCAGCTTATATCGAATCAGCGAATCACTATGCAGCAAAATTCAACATCGGTTCATTGGAATTTAAAGTAGGTGATATTACTGAAGCTGTTGATCAATATGCTAATTGTGACCTGGTGATCTATGGACATGATTCTGAGGTGTTTGGAGATGTCAGATCCTCCATTGCAATGGTCACCAAACCTGTCACTCCAAGCAAGTGGCTGGTTTTTGAATCGGTTTATAGCCTCTCTTCCAACAACCAGGATTTTCCCAATCAAAAAGAGTTTGATCAGCAGGTGAAAGATAGCGGATTGCAATTGGTGAATATGATTAAATGGGATGCCAGTGAGTTAAGAGCGACCAATGCCCGCAATACTGAGTTGATGAACTACAGGGTGGAAGAGCTCAGGTTGCGGCACCCTCATATGACTATGATCCTTGATGAGTTTATGGCAGAACAAGCAGAAGAATGCCACGAACTGGAAAATGAATTACAATGCGTGACCCTGCTTTTGAAAAAGTAGTAAAACTATTGGTTGTTGGCTTTGAATATCATAACTTATTCGATTAGCAATCAATTGAAACTATGGGGAAACCAGTATACCTCCAGGTAAAGAAACAAATTCCACATCCCCTCCAAAAGGTTTGGGAAACTGTGGCACTGGGCTTTGGCAATGTAGCTGATTACAATCCGGAGATCAAAGCGTCAAGATTCGAAACTGAGCAAAGGGAAGGGGTGGGAACCCAAAGGCATTGCGATTTCAATCCTAAAGGTTACATCAAAGAAGAGATCATCGAATGGGAAGACCAAAAGTCTTTTAAGCTTAAATTTATAGAAACCTCCGTACCAATGGGTTTTCTTGAGAGTAAGTTTACCTTTCAGCAGGAGGGAGACAACACCCTGATCACCCAGGAATTCTGGTATCGCATGAAACCTCCAATGGGTTGGTTGAGCGGATTGATGAAAGGAAAAATGATGGCCACTCTGGAAAGTGGGTTAAATGGCCTTGAGAAACACCTGAACAATCAGTGATGTCAAAATTTCAGGGACAGGTCCGACAATAGAACCATTTACCCACCACTCATGAATCATTTCTATAGAACAGTTATTCGCAATATGGCTATATTGAATGCCAGTATTGTTGGATAACTTATTATGTCTAAACCTATATTCTGCGGTCTTGCAATGACGCTCATTGCCTGTATCTCTGTTGCCCAGGTCTCAGACCTCAACTTCAGACGATTCACCAAGAGGGAAGGTCTGTCCAGCAATCACGTCACCTCTTTTGCCCAGACTCCCGATGGGTATTTATGGATTGGCACCACCGATGGCCTCAACCGGTTTGATGGCTATGAGTTTCATATCTTCAAAAACGATCCCAGAGACTCCACCAGCATTAGCGACAATCACATTACTTCTTTATATGTTGATCAACAGGGTACACTGTGGATTGGTACTGAGAATTCGGGGTTGATGAGGTATCTCCGGGACTCACAGGCTTTTGAGAAGTACAGACCTTCGTTTTACGATCAAAATGCATTGAGCCATGAGTTTGTTACGTCCATCACCGAGGACGCTAATAGAAACCTTTGGGTCGGAACCATACTGGGGCTGAACCTTTATCAACGAGCATCAAACGATTTCAAAAGGTACTTTTTTGAAGCCAGTTATCTGTTGGAAAGTCGGTCCCTGCAAAAACTTAAAAACCAGGGAGTGGACCATGAAGTAGTGGAAACGGTTAGAGAAATAATGGATTCCGTTTTTCACAACGAAAGTCAGCTCATCAAAGCGCTGCAGGCATTGCTGACCCCCGACCAGGTCCAACAATATGGTGATCAGATATTAAGAAGTGCCAATGTGAAAAGAAATGCCGAGCACATTCGTGTACTCGAACCAGACAACATGGGTAATTTGTGGATTGGTTATGAGTCCAACGGGCTCAGCTATTTTAATCCGAATACCAACTATCTTAAATCCTATCACCATGTACTTGATAAAATCAATAAGTCCAGTCAGGAAGTGGGCGATCTGTTGGTTGATCAGGAGGCCTTATGGATTGGGTTTAAAGATGGTAGTTTTTACCAGATCAAAGGGGAGCAGATTGCTGAGGTACAATTGTCTGGCACACCGGGCTGTATCCAAACCATCTACAAGGATCACCAGGAGAATATATGGGTCGGAGATAATTCAGGGCTTTACCGCAAAAAGAAAAATGAAACCCACTTTCAGAAACATGTGATTGACCCAACCAATGAATGGGGAGTGGCCACTCATGATGTATCTGCAATATTTGAAGACAATCAGCAAAACACGTGGATTGGTATCGTGCAGGGAGGAGTCAATCAGATCCTTCAGGACATACCATTCACCACCTACTCCAGCAGACCTTCCAGTCCGGTTCAGTTGACAAAAAACAGTGTGTCAAAAATACATTATGATTCTCATGGCAACCTGTGGGTGGGTTACTACACTTCAGGCGTGGATTTGGTGAAAAGAGGCTCGTCACAGGCCATGCATTTTGAATATGACCCGGAAGATCCCTATTCCCTGGGAAAAGGTACAGTATTTTCAATATTTGAAGACAGTAAGGGAAGATTGTGGTTTGGGACTTACGAGGGAGGACTCCAGCGATTCAGGCCCGAGACCAATGATTTTGAAACTTACAGGCACCACCCACAGGATGCACGGACCATTTCCGGTAATGACATTCGGGGAATTGCAGAAGATGAGTCTGGAAACCTCTGGCTTGCGGTCCATGGAGGTGGCATCAACCAATTCAATCCGGAAACCAGAAAAGCAACCCGATATTATGCAGATTATCTCAACTGGGAGCATTCACTAAGTGATAACTGGGTGTACGACCTGGCCTTTGATGACGATGGTGAACTCTGGATTGCCAGTGTAGCAGGCATTACCATTTTTTCTCCTCAGAAGCATTCATTCCGATCCTATGGAAAAAGGAATAGTCTTATCAGTCACGACAAGGTACGGGTCCTGACTCCAGCGGCTCCAGGCACTATGTGGGTAGGGACGGAGAGTGGTCTAAACTTATTCGATCAGGCCAGTGAATCATTTCAGGTACTGACCGTGGCAGATGGATTGTTGGAGAATGTCATTACCGGAATCCAATATGATCATAATGATGGATTATGGGTGGCATCAAAATCAGGGTTAACCAGGCTGGACGCTAAAACCCTGGAAATTAATACATTCAGAGAGTCCGATGCGTTTGAGGGCAATGAGTTTTTTCCTGGTGCCATGACATCTGGCGGGGGACAGGTGTTTGTAGGAGGCTCTCACGGACTACTTACGTTTGATCCCGATGACCTCACAGTAGATTCTATTGCAATTCCACTCATTCTTACAGACGTCAAAATCAACAACAACACCCAAAACCTTTTATCTGGAGCAGCGCTCAGCCATCATCAGAATTCTATCACCTTCGAGTACACCGGTATCAATTTTGAAAAGGCCAACCGCCTGAAGTATGCCTATAAACTGGAAGGATTTGATGAGCAATGGTTTGAAGTGGGCAACAAAAGGCAGGCGGCCTATACCAACCTTCCTGCAGGGAGTTATACTTTTATGTTGAAAGCTTCTGTCGAAAATTTCGATTGGCACCCTCCACAACCTATGATCACCTTTACCATCAAACCACCTTTTTGGTTGACCTATACGGCTTATGCCATCTATGTGATGCTGGGTGTGATAGGGTTGCTTGCATACAGGAAAATCCTCATACGCAGGGAGCGGAAACGAATTCAGCATCTTTGGGAGGCCAACCAGACCAGGCTCTCTGCTGAGCTGGATGCCTTGAAAGTGAAGTTTTACTCGGAAGTTGCCGGTGCACTGAAGGGTCCGTTTGATATGATCCGAAACCCATTAAGGAAACTCATCAATGAAAATGAAAACATCTCGCCCAATGCCAGGCTTACATACTACAAACTGATTAGCAGAAATACCAGGAAACTTCACCGTATGATCGATCAGTTGAACGACATTTCGGGCTTTGGGTCAGATTCAGCCAGTTTGGTGATTTCGGCCTACGATATGGTGCAGTACTGCCGGTCACTTACCGATGCATTCATCTACCAGGCCGACAAAAGGCACCTTGATTTTAGTTTTCAGTGCAACATAGGCAAAGCTGAAGTCCATTTTGACCTTATCAAACTGGAAAAGATCTTCTATAGCCTGCTGACTCATCTTTTCAAACAATCCAGTCCCGGTGACGAGGTGCTGGTAAGCCTCGAAATCTATGAAAGCAATGCCCGAGAAGTACCGGATAAACTCATGTCCCGGTCCCTTTCGCGAAATGCCCGGATTAGCATTAGCCACCAGGCATCAGGTCTCCAGCGTCGCAACTGGAATGATGAAAGTAACTCGGATCAGAACTTTGTGACTGCTTTTGTGGAGCAGGTGGTGACCTCACACTGGGGAGACTTTAGTTATAAGGAGACACAAACCAACAGACAATACACCATTTGGATTCCTGTAGATCAATTGGTGTATGAACATTGCCAGGTTAGCCCGGTTTTGGACCTCAAAGAACAACTAAAGGATTTCGAATCATGTGTAAACTCGGAGTTGGAAGAAGAGCATTTTTTCGTTGATCGCTCAGGGGAAGGCATGGAGCCCGATAATGCATTTGTAAAACAACTGAATGAAGTCATAGAAAAACATCTGAGCAATGATGCATTTGGTCCGGACGAACTGGCAGAACACATGAACCTTAGCCGATCCCAATTGTATAAGAAAGTAAGGCATGAATTGAACTTGTCGGTCAGCATTCTAATACGAAATAAAAGGCTGGGAAAGGCCCTTGAATTATTGGGAGAATCGGAGTTGTCCATCTCTGAAGTTGCCTATTCTGTTGGATTTAGCGACCCTGGTTACTTTACCAAATGCTTCAGGGAAATCTATGGCAAATCTCCCACCGAATTCATGCAATCCACCTAGTGTTCATAGACATTATTCCTACCAGTGAGACAATAGTACAAGTGCTATTCTAGTCCAATGAAATGACATTTTAGTCGAAATTGAAGCCTTGTTGAGGTGATACATTTGAGTGTTAGTTTTTTACCTAAACCAAAAAATATCATTCAAATGAAGATCACTATTTATGGAAGGGCAATGACCTTTCTGCTGCTCCTGATTTTAGGATTTGGGAGCAAAGCACAACATTACAATTACGCTGAAGTTCTTCAAAAATCACTATTCTTTTATGAGGCACAACAATCTGGAACGCTCCCGGAGTGGAACCGGGTTTCCTGGAGAGGAGATGCCAACACCATGGACGGTCACCTGGAAGGAATCGACCTTTCCGGGGGATGGCATGATGCCGGGGATCACATCAAGTTTGGGTTCCCAATGGCCTTTACTGTGACGGCCCTCAATTGGGGTTTTCTCGAGTACCAGCAAGCTTATGAACAAACCGGGCAGGATGAAATATTCAAAAGAAACATCAAATGGGTTACTGATTATTTCATCAAATGCCATACCGGGCCCACAGAGTTTGTCGCACAGGTTTCTGATAAGTCCACCGACCACTCACTTTGGGCGGCAGCTGAGTTAACAGAATTGTTCACCACACGCCAGGCTTACAGAGTGACTGCTGCCAATCCAGGGACGGAAGTGGTTTGTGAAACTGCTGCGGCTTTGGCGTCTGCCAGTATCATCTTTCAGGACAGTGATCCGGCTTACAGTGCAGAATTGCTGAATCACGCCATCTCACTGTATGATTTTGGTGATCAGTATCGTGGCTTTTATACAGATCCCATTCCGGCAGGTTGCTGCTATCCATCAGGCAACTATTATGACGAACTGGTATGGGGTGCCCTATGGTTGTACAAGGCCACAGGAGATGTGCAATACCTGAACAAAGCAGAAGCCGAATATGACAATATGATGACCAATCCCCAGGGCCAGCCGGTGGATTTCCTTTGGAGCCTGGTTTGGGAAGACAAGTCTTATGGCAGCTTCGTCATTCTTTCTCAGCTTACTGGTGACCAGAAGTATAAAAATGATGCGGAGAGACACCTGGACTACTGGTCGGATGACATTACTTATTCTCCTGGAGGACAGGCTTGGTTGTTTCAATGGGGATCGTTAAGACATTCCGCCAATGCGGCACTCACTGCCTTCATCTATGCCGATAAGGTACCAACTCCAAATAAGAATAAATACATTGCTTTTGCAGAGGGACAGATCAATTATATCCTTGGTGACAATCCTTCCAACAGAAGTTATGTCATAGGATTTGGAAATAACCCACCAAAGAACCCTCACCACCGCACGGTACACGGCTCATGGGAGGGAACAGACCGGGGCAATCCCGTACCGGCGACTCACACGCTTTATGGGGCATTGGTAGGCGGACCTGGTGCTGCAGATGACCAGCATACGGACGAAACTTCCGACTATCAGGAAAATGAAGTCGCTGTTGACTACAATGCCTGTTTTCAGGGAGCCATTGCCAGAATGGTGCAGGAGTATGGAGGTACACCTCTGGCCAACTTCCCAGTGGACGAAGTACCCACCAGGGCTGAAATCTTTGCCAACTCCAAACTCAATAGCTCCAATGCCACGAGTGCTACCATCTCTATGGACGTAAGCAACTATTCCGCATGGCCTGCAAGAGCCCTGACCGGCCCATCGGTAAGGTATTACATGGACATCAGTGAGACTGTAGCAGCAGGTTTTACCATTAATGATTACAACATCTCCCTTGGATTTGGTGAGGGAGGTGCCTCGTTGAGCGGACCATTTGTGTGGGATGCTGCCGCCAACATCTATTATGTAGAAGTACAATTTGACCCTGATGTGCTCATTGCACCTGCGGGTTACAGTCACAATGCCAAAGAGGCCCAAATTCAGATCCAGGTAGCCTCAGGCGTACCCTTCGATCTTTCCAACGACTGGTCTGGTTCGGAGTTGACTTCATCGGTACAACTGATAGAAAACATTCCGATCTATGATGATGGCGTGTTGGTGGGCGGCAAGGAACCGGGTCCCACCGGACCTACATACACCATTTCAGCATCTGCCGGAGCAGGAGGTGCCATTTCTCCAGCTGGAAGTGTGGTGGTCGCGGAAGGTGCTAACCGTACATTCACCATCACCCCTGGCAATGGCTATGAGATCAATGATGTGGTGGTCAATGGGGTTTCTGTTGGAGCGGTAGGTAGTTATACCTTCACTAATGTTCAGTCCAATGCCACCATTGCGGCAAGCTTTACCGAGATCATCGTTCCTCAACATACCATTACGGTATCAGCAGGGACTGGAGGAGCCATTTCACCTTCCGGTGCAGTGAGTGTGAATGAAGGGTCCAACCGCACTTTCACGATCACTGCTGATCCGGGATTTTTAATTCTTGATGTGGTAGTGGATGGCATTTCCCAGGGGGCCGTGGCGTCTTATACTTTTACCAATGTCACTGCTAACCACACCATCAGTGCTTCGTTTGAGGCGGCACCCACTTATACCATAACGGCTACCGCCGGAACCGGAGGAAGCATCAGTCCTTCAGGTAGCGTCACAGTTACAGAAGGTGCGGACCAGAGCTTCAACATCAGTCCGGACGCAGGGTTTCAGGTCAATGATGTGGTGGTCAATGGCACATCCGTGGGTGCTGTAGCCATTTATACGTTTAGCAATGTTACGTCAAACCAATCCATTGCTGCATCATTTGTAGAGGCTGTAAGCAACCAACAGGCTTATCCCGATGGTGTTCCTCATGCCATCCCGGGCTCAATAGAAGCCGTGCATTTTGACATTGGCGGAGAAGGAGAGGCCTACCATGATACTACGCCCGGCAATGCTGGACCAGGACCAAGACAGGATGAAGATGTAGACACAGAGTTTCGTACCACCGCAGGTAATGTAGGCTGGATCGATGCTGGTGAATGGCTGGAGTATACCGTTGATGTTGCGGCATCCGGGACTTATACCATCACCACCCAGGTAGCTTCCAGTCCTGGCGGAGGTGCTTATCACATTGAATTTGACGGAGTGGATCAAACAGGTATCCAGACAGTAGGCGCAACCGGTGGTTGGGGGGCATTTGTCACCCAGACTATTCCAAATGTCAACCTCACCGCCGGTACTCAGATCATGAGGCTGGCCATTGATGGAGGACCGTTTAATATTGGCACCATCACCATAACCGCCGATGGTGGCGGCAACCAGGACCCGGTAGTGGTGGCGTCAGCCAACCCACTATCCGGAACAGCACCTTTGTTGGTATCTTTTGATGCCAGCGGTTCCAGTGACCCTGATGGTGATCCTCTGTCATTCTCGTGGAACTTTGGTGATGGTTCTACCGGTTCCGGCGCTACCGCAACCCATACCTACAGTGCAGGAAGTTATACTGCCAGTGTAACCGTTACTGACGGACAAGGTGGTTCCGCCTCTGCGACATTCCAGATTACAGCAACTGGTGGATCCAATGATTGCCAGTTTGGGACGCCTGCGGCAAGTGCATTATCTACCGCTCATGAATCTTATAATCAAATCCATGTGCTGGGCACTGGCGGACCGGATTTGTCCAACGTGACCAATTTCACCATCAACTGGGACCTGCAGAACAACGGCTTGTGGCAGTTTTCCATGAACACCAATAATGGCGTACCCAGCTGGTGGAATGACCTGAGAAGCAGCCTCACCCATTCATTCGGCAGCAGCCAGCCTGACGCTACCCTCAGCGGGACCGGATTTCCGGGACTTGATGGTGATTATTTCGTCAACTGGGATCAGGGCAACTTTGCGATGGTTTCCAAGACTGGTGGTTTCTCCATTTACTTCTCCAACAGTGCCACACCTCCGGCCTGCTCATCAGCAAGAACAGGTCAGGACGGGACGGCTGCACCGGAAGCTATGGAGGTGAAGGCATACCCTAATCCATTCCGTCATTCTATTCGGTTAACGATCCCGGAAAATGGACTTTATGAAGTAGCGCTTTACGACCAGTCAGGGCACGAGATTTTGATGCTGGACAAGGCGCAGCTCCCTTGTTCAGGTACGCTGCTACTAAAACCAAAAATTAACACAGGACTTTATTTTCTCAAGTTAGCTGGTCCCGACGGATCAAAAGTGATCAAACTGATCAGAGAGTAAAACCTAAGGGAGGGCAACCTCCCTTTACTTAACCTTTAAAACCTTACAATATGATTTTTAAAAAATTAACGCTTTGGTTGTGTCTGATGGGCATGTTCATCATGTACGCACAGGCACAATGTCCGGGGAACTACCTCAGTACCTCTGGCAACAAACTTTACGACTCACAGGGCAATGTCGTCCGGCTTACCGGCATCAACTGGTTTGGATTTGAAACCTCTAACAAAGCCCCTCACGGACTATGGAGCAGGGACTGCAAGAGTATGCTGATCCAGATCAAGGACCTGGGATTTAATTCCGTCCGCATTCCCTGGAGCAACGCCATTCTGGAGCCGGGTGCTACTTTTACCGGAGTGAGTAATGCGCCGGTAGGAGATCCCTACACCGGAAGATTACTCAATGAAGTAGAATCCACCCTGAGTTCACCGCTGGAGCTACTGGACCTGATCATCGATTACTGTCAGGAGCTCAACCTAAAGGTGATCCTGGACAATCATTCCAGGCAGCCTGACGGATACCTAACAGAAGAACTCTGGTATACTGACCAGACCCCACATCAGAAATGGATTGATGACTGGGTGTTTCTGGCGGATCGGTACAAAAACAAGGACGCAGTGGTGGCCATGGACATCAACAATGAACCTCATGGTAAATATGGTGGCGGTTCCAGATGGGGTAGTGGCAACATTGCCAACGACTGGAGACTGGCAGCCGAAGAATGTGGCAATGCCATCCTGGCCGTGAATCCCAATGTGCTGATCATGGTAGAAGGCGTAGAGGAATTTGAAGGAGAAACGTACTGGTGGGGCGGTAACCTGAAGGGGGCTGCACAATACCCGGTAAGACTGAATGATCCTTCCAAACTGATGTATTCACCTCACGAATATGGTCCCACGGTGTATCCACAAACCTGGTTTGAAGAACCTACTTTCCCATCCAATATGGCAGCTATCTGGGAAGAGAACTTCAATTACCTGCATACACAGAATGTTTCACCACTATTCGCCGGTGAGTTTGGCATCAAAACCCAGGGCGGTGTAGACGAGGTATGGTTCGATACCTACCTGGCCTTTATGGGAGAAAAAGGCTATTCCTGGTCCTTCTGGTGCTGGAACCCCAACAGTGGAGATACCGGCGGCATATTGACCGATGACTGGTCCAGTATCCACGACTGGAAAATGAATAAACTCATTCCTCACCTGGACCCTGAAATTCCCAATACAGCGGGAAGTACCTGTGGTACCAGTTACACCATCACCGCTTCCGCAGGTACCGGTGGCAGCATTTCGCCCAATGGATCGGTATCTGTGGCGGAGAACAGCAACCGTACGTTTACCATTACCGCAAACTCCGGGTATGAAATAGCGGATGTTTTAGTCAATGGTGTATCACAGGGAGCAGTGGGTACCTATACTTTCAGTAATGTGACCA
Source organism: Cyclobacteriaceae bacterium (assembly GCA_965243755.1). Taxonomy (GTDB): domain Bacteria; phylum Bacteroidota; class Bacteroidia; order Cytophagales; family Cyclobacteriaceae; genus JANSWY01. The sequence continues at coordinate 182,518 of CBDEVW010000003.1, read as the reverse complement.
GCAACCATACCATCAGTGCTTCATTCGCGGCAACCAGTGGCGGTACATATACCATCAGTGCCTCAGCAGGTGCGGGAGGGTCGATTTCTCCGGCAGGTAACACTACGGTTGCGGAAGGTGGCAGCCAGACTTACACAATCACGGCCTCAAGTGGTTATTCCATTTTGGACGTGGTGGTGAATGGCAGTTCGATTGGTGCTGTTGGTAGCTATACCTTTACCAACGTGATGGCCAACCAAAGTATCAGTGCCACATTTCAGCAGGATCAGACTTCCGGTAGCTATCCTCCGGGTTCGCCGGTAGCCATCAATGGAAAGCTGAGTGTGTCAGGCAACCAGTTGGTTAACCAATGTGGGAATCCGATTCAACTGAGAGGAATGAGTACCCATGGTCCGCAGTGGTTTGAGAATTGCTACACTACCAGTTCCATGGACGCTCTGGTGAATGACTGGGGAATTGATGTGTACAGGATTGCCATGTATGTAGAAGAAGGCGGTTATGTCAACAACCCCGATTACTGGAAAGCCTGGATCGATCAAAAAGTGGATGAGTGTGCCGAAAGGGGTGTTTATTGCATGATCGACTGGCACGTACTCAATCCCGGAGATCCGAATGCCAACCTTACCGCTTCCAGGGATTTCTGGTCCTACATGTCTGCACAACACAATGGGAAGGACCATGTGATCTATGAGATCGCAAATGAACCCAATGGCGTTACCTGGCCTACGGTTAAATCCTATGCAGAAGACATCATCCCTCGCATCAGGGCCAACGATCCCAATACCATCGTGATCGTGGGAACCCCAACTTGGAGCCAGGATGTGGATGCTGCTGCTCAGGACCCGCTTAATTTTGACAACATCATGTATGCGCTGCATTTCTATCCCGGGACACACACCGGTTGGTTAAGAGATAAGGGAGATGTGGCACTCAATGCAGGCCTGGCTTTGTTTGTGACCGAGTTTGGGACCAGCACCGCCAGTGGGGATGGAGGACCTTTCCTCGATGAAACCCAAAACTGGATGGACTGGATGGCGGCAAGGAACGTTAGCTGGATCAACTGGAGTTATGCCGACAAAGCGGAGGTTTCAGCAGCGCTGGTACCTGGTTCGTGCGGATCTGGCAGCTGGAACAATACCTCAGCATCCGGTACTTTCATAAAGGACCATATTCTGTTCCCGGCCGACAACTTTGTCTGTGGCAATGGCACGACCTATACCATCGCGGCATCCGCCGGTGCAGTGGGAAGCATCAGTCCCTCCGGCAATGTGGTAGTTAATGAAGGCACCAACCGTTCTTTCACCATTACTGCAGCCTCAGGATATGCCATTTTGGATGTGGTAGTGGATGGAGTTTCCGTTGGAGCCGTGGCAAACTATACCTTCAATAATGTACAGGCCGATCACAGCATTGTGGCCAGTTTTGAAGAAGTGAGCAGCAACCAGGCGCCTTATCCCGATGGTGTGCCGCATGCTATACCAGGAGTGATCCAGTCGGTGAATTTTGATACCGGTGGTGAGGGCGTTGCATACCATGACACCACACCTGGCAATGAAGGTGACGGACCAAGGGCCACCGAAAATGTAGATACTGAATTCCGTACCACCGCTGGAAATGTAGGTTGGATTGCTGCAGGAGAGTGGCTGGAATATACGGTTAACGTTTCACAGGCGGGCACTTATACCATCAGCACACAAGTGGCTTCCGATCCCGGAGGTGGCGCATACCACATTGAATTCAATGGGGTGGACTTGACTGGCACTCAAAATGTAGGTCCTACCGGTGGATGGGGTGCATTCATCACACAGCAGATCACTGGAGTTTCCCTTTCCGCAGGAGTTCAGGTGATGCGTGTATACATGGATGGTGGCAGCTTCAACCTGGGAGAGATGGTATTCTCCACTTCCGGAGGCAGCAACCAGCACCCCATTGCTGACCTGGTGGCCACCCCAAGATCGGGTGAGGCACCCCTGGCTGTTTCGTTTGATGCTTCTGGTTCCAGCGACCCGGATGGAGATGCTTTAAGCTTCAGTTGGAACTTTGGTGATGGTGTAACTGGTACTGGTGCCACTGCAAGTCATACTTACACCACCGCAGGTACTTACACGGCAACCGTGACAGTGACCGATGGCAATGGTGGATCGGACCAGGCCAATGTGGTGATATCAGCTACGGGTGGGTCCAATGGTTGTGATTTTGGAACACCTAGAGCTTCTGCTTTGCCGTCAGGGCACCATTCCTACAACAACATTCATGTACTGGGCAGTGGTGGGCCAGACCTGTCGAACGTGACGAACTTCACCATCAACTGGGATTTGCAGAACAATGGTTTATGGCAGTTCTCCATGAACACCAACAATGGCTCTCCCAGCTGGTATGTGGACCTTACAGGCGCTGCAAGCCACAACTTCAATGCACCTCAACCCGATGTGACGCTTTCTGGCAGTGGCTTCCCGGGATTGGATGGTGCCTATGACGTGAACTTTGTGGGAGCCGATTTTGTGATGGTTTCCAAAACAGGAAGTCACCAGATCTACTTCAGCAATAGTGCCACCCCTCCATCATGCAATGCTGCCAGAAGAGGAGATGAGCTGTCAGTTGAGGCTGAACAGGACCACACGTTGGTTTATCCCAACCCCTTCAACAACACCATCAGGATACACCTGGCGGACCCCAGAGAGGTAGCTGCAATAGAGCTGCTGAACCAGGCCGGACAAATCATGCTGCGCCTGGACAGGGAGTCCATTGGTGACTCAGGACTGATTGAATTATCACCCAACCTGCACCGAGGCATTTACCTGCTCCGCATCAGGCGAGGCACTTCAGTACGAACCATGAAACTCATTAAGCGATAATTTCTTACCTAAACCTGTAAAAAAGGACCTTTCGGGGTCCTTTTTTTGATTTCGCGGAGTAGCATCCAATGCCATTTTATTTTATATTTGGTAAGTCTGCAATTGTTGATCACACCACTCGCGCAGGTTGTCCTCAACCTGTGTGTATTATGGACATGAGGACTCCAGTCCGTCTACAAAGCACAAATGCGATTAATTAGCACATGAATTGAGTTCCATTTACTTCCAATCAATTGTAACGCATATTCATATTTGAATTAGCTGTAATCATCATGGTTATGTACATTTGGGATTAACCAATTGTCGAAACATATGAGTACTGTTTATCGCTTTGCAGCGAGTGATGTTCCACATTTTATTACAATGACACTAGTAGAATGGGTGGATTTGTTTAGTAGAAAATGTTACAAGGATATTGTTATCGAAAGTTTTAAGTACTGCATTGCAAATAAGGGATTGAAGATTCACGCCTATATAATCATGACAAATCACATCCATGCTATTGTAAGTTCAGGGCCAGAAAAAGACTTATCAGTGATTATTAGAGACTTTAAACGATTTACAGCCAGGGAATTATATGAAGCACTTTGTTCTAATGGTATGGAAAGCAGAAAAAATTGGTTAAAATGGATCTTTGATAGTCAGGGATCCCGAAGTTCTTCAAATAAGAACATGAAAATATGGAAACATGAAAACCACCCAGTACCACTTGATATGAATAATATGATGGACCAAAAACTGGACTACATTCATGACAATCCTGTAAGGGCCGGAATCTGTTATCAAGGAGAGGATTACATTTATTCAAGTGCCGGATTTTATGCAGGGAGGGAGTCACTACTGGAAATCACGCCCCTCTAAGTACCCGGACAGGAGTCCTCACGATCATTTTACTCACAGGTTGAGGACAACCTGCGAGAGTTGGAGTTTGATTATGTAATCCACATTCTTTTCATACCTTTAGCGGACAACATTCTTATTGCGCAAAATGTACTACGTTTGTGCATGTTTTTATTAGTGGCACAATTCATCCATTTGTACATTATCTGTAATATAATGCAGTAAAAATATGATACAGGTTACAACTAAATTGACTCAGGAAGATTTCATCAAACTCAATTACCACTTACTCTACAGAAAATGGGCAATAAAAGGGTTGTTCATTTTGGGGACCTTTTTTATTGTACTGTCCATATTCACAATAATTACTAGTAGCTCCTCTTGGTTTTTACTAATATTCGGACTTTACCTGTCAATTGGATTGCGTCTTCAAACATATTTCTCTGCTAAAAAAAACTTTAAGTCGAACCGTAGAATTAGTGAGCCTACCACTTGCGCAGGTTGTCCTCAACCTGTGTGTATTATGGACATGAGGACTCCAGTCCGTCTACATAGCAGAAATGCGATTAATTAGCACATGAATTGAGTGCTTTTTTTTTTATGATCAATTAATGAATAATTGTGATATTTAAATGCGTTAGATAAACTGTAATTGAGTTATTGAAATAGATAAGCGCATGGATTCAAGGTTACTTTATAAAGCAACAGAAGCACTCTCACACAAACTTGACTGGCATAACTCTGGAACTGAAGAGTGGATTCACTTCGGAACTGGTGAACGAGTTAACCGAAATCTTGTGACCATAAAAATCAGTGAACATCTAGGTAATGAAGATATTTATTTAGTCTTCGAAAGTACCAACTCCGGGCCTTTGACCAATCCAGAAACTGAGAAATTATTTAACAGGATATTGGGTAACAATAGCTTCTTTCTATGGAATGCTCAATTAGATAAGGCAATAGAATTCAACAGAATTGGAACCTTGAGATTAGGAACTTTAACTCCCAAGTAATAATAAAACTAAACTTGAAAACCACACTCGCGCAGGTTGTCCTCAACCTGTGTGTATTACGGACATGAGGACTCCAGACCATCCAAACCCAGGTCCGTGGCACACAGACCTGTATTCCCACGAACCAAATAACCTAGCCTTCACTACCTGTTTTGATCATCCTACACCCATAATATGGCTACTCGCGCCTATTGACCTTGGAACCAATAAAGATAAGGTTAGATTTAACCCAAAATTCAATCTTAAACATGAAGAAACTGTACATAATCACTAGCTTATCGTTGATGATCTTTTGGGCTTGCTCGCCCTCATCTGAATCCAACCCTCCATCCAAAGAAGAAGTCAAAGCCATCGTTTTAACTTTCTTTGAATCGATGTGGAACATGAAAAACCTGGACACCCTCGAGCACCTGATCGTTCCTGAGTATATAGACTATGCCCCGTCCACCAATTTTCAGGGGAAAAACTACACGCCTGAGACGATGCGTATTGGACGTCAGCGATTCGCACAAATGATGCCTGACCTTAGGTATGAGATCGATGCAGTGATCGCTGAAGGGAATGAGGTCGTGTTGTTCACAACCGGAAAATTCACCCACACCAACCCAACATTTACACGGCTTGGGATGGCACAACCAACCAATCGGGAGGTGACTTACAAAACTGTCTTTAAGTACACGGTTGAAAACGGGAAAATCGTTCGTGGATTTGATTTACATGACATGTATAACCGATGCATACAAATGGGTGTAATTGATACTGCGGGTGTCAAGCTTTAGGTTAATTATTTACCAGGTGGAGGTTGATGGAGAGCGTCCATTCTCTAAGTATCCCCGCAGGAATCCTTACAGTCTTTTTACTCACATGTTGGGTACAAGCTGCGAGGGTTTGGTGCAGTAAAGAATTGAGAGTTGGGTTAAAGTGAATGATAGAATCATCCCCCTTAATCCCCCTTCAAAGGGGGAAGGCTTTTGGTAATAAAAACGTAAAAATCTATCCATGGAAGTCACTTATTAGTACTTCGTCGGCAATTGCCTTACACCCACACCTCACCACTCGCGCAGGTTGTCCTCAACCTGTGTGTATTATGGAGATGAGGACTCCAGTCCGTCTACATAGCAGAAATGCGATTAATTGATGATCAACAGGAATTAGCGGGAAGTATCAGCTAATCAAATCGGAGTAAGGGTATGTAATTTTGCAAAATGAAATTTGAAGCTAATTGGAAAAATAGGAGCCTTGATAGTCTTGAGAAAACGGATTGGGGTCTTCCAGCATACTCAAGTTATCTGGTAACCGCTGTGCATAGACTCAGAAAGGTCCCGTTGAATGAGTTCAAAATCGAGGATCTAAGAATCATGATTGGACAAAATATTGGATTGAATTTTCTGATCCCTTTAGCTATTGAAAAACTTTCAGAAAATCTATTTGCTGAGGGAGGCTTTTATGAAGGCGACCTGCTTCAGGTAGTTCTTAATTCTGATTCTGGTTTTTGGCATTTTAATCCTGATCTCTGGAATCTGGTGAATAATCTTATTAAAGACAGAACGCAAGAATTGTCTGCTGAAAACATCAATTACACAGCATTTAAAAGTTTGAATATTGGATCATAACCTCAGATAGAAGTTTCCCGAAGGGAAGAATAATGAATATCCCAATCCACCTGCTAAATAACCCAGCCCGAGCAAGTGGTGCAGTAAAGAATTGAGAGTTGGGTTAAAGTGAATGATAGAATCATCCCCCTTAATCCCCCTTCAAAGGGGGAAAGCTTTTGGTTATAAAAACGTAAAAATCTATCCATGGGAGTCACTTATTATTACTTCGTCAACAATTGTCTTACACCCACACCTTCCATGTATTTTTGATATGGCAAAATAAAATTCTGATCAATTCTTTAAATAATACAATTTAAACAGTGATTAGGAGTATACTTGGGTTAGTCATTAAAATCGCTCATTCAAGGCAATGGAGCGTGATTTTGTTCGGTTTTGAGAACCGTGCTTAGACATTGGTCAAAACCCGCGCGGATTTCTTTCAAAACCCGCGCGGATTTTAACAAAAGTCCCCGCGGGTTTTGAGTGAAATATAGTCGGAGATTTAATGGTATTGGAAAAATACAATTATGAAAGACAAGGACCGATGGTGCTGATTCGCAAAACACATGCCATCAACTTCAATGGTATTTGAAATGCCCGAAAGACCACACTATTTGTAAAATCATAAACACACCACTCGCGCAGGTTGTCCCCAACCTGTGTGTACCATGGACATTAGGACTCCAGCCCGTCATTAAAGCAGAAATGCGATTGTAAGCACATGAATTTTTGCCTCATCGCTCGCGCAGGTTGTCCCCAACCTGTGTGTATCATGGACATGAGGACTCCTGTCCGTCTATAAAGCAGAAATGCGATTATAAGCACACGAATTTTTGCCTGGTCGCAAATAATTGCAACCACAACATCAATGGTATTTGAAATACCCGAGGGGCCACACTATTTGTATAACCATCTGCCCAAATAAAATTTTTTTCACATATAACGGTAACCTCTTCGGAATTCCCCGCACTAAAGCCATCAAATTAACTTAAAACATAAATTATGAAAAAACTCAGTTTTTTAGTTATCGGGCTTGCTCTTGCCGGCAGTCTGATATTTTATGGCTGTGAGGATGGCTCGCTTCAGGAAGTGAACAATCCTCAGGCAGTAGCCGATCATCCTTCCAGAAATTTCGGGGGACCATGTATCATCCAGGAAGTTTGCATTCCAGAAGTGTATCCCGGAACCAGGTTATGGTTCAATTCATCCGTCTGCCTGCCTGGCAGTCCTTACCAATGTTCCTATTTTACCGGAAGGGAAATTTGTTTTCCGATCATCGTGGATTGCTTCTGGCGATGGGAAGAATGGTGGATAGATCCATGGGACTGGAGAGAATACCTGGACCCTCGAGACATCTATGATTTCAGACAAGACCTCAAGGATGTCATTGATCCAAGGGAAGATTTTGGCATGTTTCGGATCAACGAACATCTTGTAGGTATGCAGTACTTCAATGATGTGCCTGGACTGATTGACAAAGAAATCTTTAATGTCCACACGTCAATCGAACTGGATCCCAAAACTGCAGAATCGCTGGGGCTGAAAGGAAACATCATTCCTGCCGGTAAGTATCCGGTAGCCTACAATGAGAAAGATGGTACCTTCAACGCCATAGTATCTGTGGATAGCTATCCGATCGTTAAGAAAAAACAAATCGGTGTGGCCAAGTTCAAAGACATGGACCTGACTAAGTTCCTGGCTAACCCACGATTTGAGCAGGTAGAGACATCAGTCATTGCAGAACATGCAAATGGCATAGGCCTGGTGGGTTATACGCCTAATCCGGATGATCCTTATCCACCGCGTCCTTGGCCGTTCCCATGGCCCGGACCCTGGCCATGGCCCTGGATTACTGTGTTCTCACCCAACGACCTGAGTCTGGGTATCCAGCTTTACGATCCCGAACCACTGCCGTGGAGACTCAATGAAGAGATCATGCTGCATGATGATATCGCTAAGATCGTAGGAATAGAAGCCTTCAAGCTGACCAACGAAAACCTGGAGTACCATCATGACAAGGAATTGGGTGTCACCACGATATTGATCCATCGCCAACAACAGTAAAATGACTCCCTGATTATCAGTGTTCTTACAAGAGCCTCATAGTAAAAAAAGGGCCGATTGCTATTTTGCAACCGGCCCTTCTTATTGGTTATTTGTTAGAAAGACCTACAATTGTGGTACTATGGTGCTCTATGCTCCCCATTATTTAAATGATGGATTATCCCAATCATCCTTCAATTCACTCACATCCCTAAAGTAAAGGTGATCAGGGTTATTTGTAATGCGCGTCAGCTGCTCTTCAGCGAGTATGGTTCGATCTGTTTTGAGGTATATCAGCAACAAGTACCATTGAGAGACTTCCTGAAGCAAAGGATTGTCCGCCTGAGAGACCTGATTTAATTGCTGTTCTGCATGCTCTGTATCACCAACAGACAAATAAGCCATGGCTTGATAAAACCTTGCGAAAGTTATTTTGTCAGTTACTTTTTCCTCGGTTATGGCCTTGTTGAAAAGAGGGATGGCTTCATTATATGCTTCGGAATTGTAAGCATTCATGGCCGCCTCAAATGATCCTGTGGTACTGGACCGACTGCTTAAGACATCCTCATAAGGACTAAAGTAAGCAACAAACAAATCCTGATTGCTGGTAGGAGAGGTGGAGAAGTAATAAAACAAACCAGAGATCAGTAGTACAGGTACCAAAACAGCCGCCACCTTCCATGGCGTGAAGGATAGTATTGAACGGCTCCTCAAAGCTGCATCCTCATTGTCCCAGCGTTCCATTTTCTCTTGCAGCGATGCTTCATCCGCCAGTTGTATGATCCCCCGGGTGATCAGCTGGTAGTGTTCTACCTCAGTGGCAAAGGCTTCATCGGTTTGCAGACGCCTCCGAAATGACTCCTTTTCTTCCTGGCTTAAATTGTTACCGAAATATGCTTCTATTAATTCAATGTGTTCCATTTTTAATCAATTTGGTGCTCAACTGCTCCCTGATATGTTTGAGGCAGAGACTCTTCTTCTTTTTAACCGTGCCGCTGTTTTTATACCCCAGTCTAAAAGCAATGGACTCCAGGGAATATTCACGGTAGTAGTACATGGTCAGGATTGATTTGCACGGTTCTGTAACCCTCTTTAATATTTGCCTGACCAACATTTTTTTATGTACCTGTTCCTCATTTTCATGGGGATCATACGTCGACACCAGGTCTGCTTCCGCGAGATCAAGAAAGTTTCTCTGTTTCACCTGTTCTTTCAGCATTAGTTTTTTACCGATACCAAATAGGTAAGTCTCCAGGGTACTCATCAATGAAGTCAGTCTTTCCTGTTTGATTTGATAATACAGTACCAGGAACGACTGATGATACACTTCCAGACTTTCCTGCTGATTGAGTTTATACTGTTTCATAAACCAACTGACAAACTTTGGTTTGTATCCCTTATAAAGTTGACGGGTAAACTCCTCATTGCCGCTACATATTTCTTTGGCTACTTTTTCGAATGAAGCTTGTTGCCTGTTTTTCATTTAGTATCGTAATAATTCAATAGGTTACCGGATTACAGCATTTTTTACAGGACCTAACCCCGTAATTCATTAAATGATCCATTTCATTCAACTAAAAATACCACTATCCGATAAGGTGATATGAGTTGGTTCCAGTAAGCTTACCATTCACATATAGCCCAACATTGGGGAGTGATTACAGTCATATCATCTAATAATACAGTTGTATGCAATATTAATTTGTGGTTGATGAACATTCGTAAAAAAATCTAACTAAATTCAAAAATTAAACACTTGTAAGTAACCTTCTTCATTTACGAAGCACTAACAGGAAATTTTAAATCATGAATACAAACAACTTAATCTACCAAAGGATCACGCTATTTTTTATGCTTATTGGACTTTTTGGCCTGTTTCAATGTGATGTGAAAAAGCTGGAAGCAAATGAGCCAGAGGACGAAAGCGCTCTTAAACAGGAAGAAGAATTGGTATTGCGGTATCAGCTATTTAACCTGGAACTGGCTGCAGAAGAGGCCGCTCACATTCAACGCCTGGGTGATGGTGGGAAAGCAAAAAATTCCGGGACGCCCTCATGCATGGTTGCACTCAAGGAACTAAAGGACCCCTGTAACTTCAAATGCGAACTCTTTGATTATGAATGCATTCAGCAATACATTGACTGTAAAGAGGCATCACAAATCACCTACAACTATAGTGCTGATGACGGAGATGGCGCAGAACCGCTTCCTACTCCCTCTGATACATCACTAATGGCCAACATTGACCGGACGGAAATGGTGATCTTCTCTGATGATCCTGAATCTTCCAATTTCAAATTGATGACCAATGAAGGAGCGGTCTATGCAGTGAATAATAATTCTCCCGAGTACGATAAAGAAAAGCGACAGGCGGTGTACAAAATACAGGTGAAAAATCCTGAGCACGCAGGCAAACCACTGCTGATCCACATGAACACCATGATTGTCAATGCAGTCGGTGAAAAGCGTCAGATCGAACTCAAACACCCCTTCGGTTTAGTATTTACCAAAGAACGGAAATGACACGGGCAGGTACTTTCTTCTTATATATTTTGTTGGGGGCGTTTGGCCCCCATATTGTTTGCTGTCAGTCACCAAAAGAGGATAGTGGAGTTAACCTTAGTGAAATACTGACGCAACAAATTGATAGCATCTACAAAACCCTTTATTATGACGATTATGAGGCCGCACTAGCAGCACTAAAGCGGGTGGAGCAAAAGGCTGAAGAAGCCGCTTTGGTGGAAGTTCAGTTGTCGGCCCGGCTGAACATGCATTATTGTGCACAATATCATGGAAAAGTAGACACAATGGTTCACTACCTGGAGGCCGCAAGGTCCCTGTTCAATGAAGCGCGCCATTCAGTGCCGCTTCATGTCCGTGACAAGCTGGACCAGAAAATCCTCTACGCCAATGGTAATGCTGCTTACCAATTTGGGGAGTATGATCAAGCCATTGCTTCATTTGAGAAGATACTGGCATTCGACTCTCTGAAACCCGTGTATTTGTATAAATGCCTTTCCTACATCGGCCACAGTTATTCCAACCTGGATAACTACCCTCAGGCCATCGACTACCACTTCCAGGCATTGGAACAACTGCCAGCAGATGATAAGTATCACTATTACCGGGGACTCAGTTATTCCTACCTGGGAATTTCCTTCAAAAAAATGTATGAACTGAAACTCGATACGGCCATGCTGAGAAAGGCATTGAAACATTATCGGGTTTCGCTCTCTTATTTTACAAAGTCTAACAGTAAAAATACTACTGGCCCTATAGGTTGCTACACGCTGTTATCAGAGGCTTATGGCCTACTGGATCAGCCTGACAGCAGCACATATTATCTCAGGAAAGCCCAATTGCTGGACCCGGAGCACACGGAGACGCTTCGTTTTTGGGGTATGCACTACAACCGTATCGGGAATTTTGAAAAAGCCAGACAAAGTTTTTTAGAAAGCAATGTCATTATTGCCAGGAACAAAGGGCCAGGACACTACCTTCTTGGCAGGAACCTGACTCAGATTGGGAAACAATACGAGGCTGAAAATCGATGGAAGGAAGCCATCCGGCACTACCAGCAGGCTTTTTAATACCTCACCACCAACAATCAATCCCTGACAGACCTATATGCCAATCCCGAGTCCGGCGAGGTGGTTTCAAACCGGGACTTTCTGGAATGTTTGAGACTTAAAGCTGGCGCACTTTATGAGTGGGCAAAAGCAACACAGAAGGATCGTGAAGAAAGACTCTCAAAAAGTATTGAGACTTATCATCTTCTCATTCAATTATTGGAAGAACAACGCACGAAATATGTATCCTCCCGCTACCGGCAACTCATTGGAGCCAAGGCATTATCGGTTTATGAAAAAGCTATCTCCGCCTGCTACTACGCCATTGCAACAGGACTCGATTCAGCAAAGTATACCCGTCTGGCATTTCAGATTGTGGAGAAAAATAAAAACAGACAACTGAGGGATGCCTTACGTGTTCATGAAACCATTGAGTTTGCCGACATTCCTCAAAGTGTATTGGATAAGGAAAATGCATTGAAACGAAAACTGAAATACAGTAACCGGATGCTTTTTCAGCAGAAACAGCAACCAGAATCTACTAAAGACATTACAAAAACCCAGGCACTGCAGGAAGAGGTGTTCAACTTGAACAGGCAATGGGAGCAGTTTGACCAACAGCTGTCCATGGAGTACCCCGCCTACCACCAACTGAAGAATGGTGAACCGGCAATGGACCTGAAAGTCTTACAATCAAAGCTTGAAGGCAAGACGCTGCTGATGGAATACTTCTATGGAGATGAAGAAGCCTATGTTTTTGCGATCACCAACACTGGCGTTTTCTTCGAAAAGCTGTTACCAGTGCCGTCCCTGAACCATCTCCTTTCAAAATGTCTGGAAACTGCCAGAAATCCTGAGCCAGGGAAAGAGCCCCCTGAAACGCTATATGCCGACTTACATAGCTTATTCAACGGCCTGCTTCCAGAGCGGGTGGTTATTCCTGCGGACGTCAGCAAGATAGTTGTAGTGCCCGATGGTCCATTGGGTTATCTGCCTTTCGAAATGTTAGTGACTTCTATCTCAGGATCACCCAGGTTTTTGGTAGAGGATTTCGATGTGCATTATGCTTACTCATCTTATCTGGTAAATAAAAAACCTCAGCACAAAAAAGCCAACTCAAAGTATGTAGGTTTCGCCCCGTCATATCCACAGAATAATCTAAATACAGTAGTCGTGAGAGACCAGGTTCCGGGAGTGTTGACGCACAACAAAGCAGAAGTCAGGAGCGCCCAATCATATTTCTCCGGTTTAGCATTTCTTGATTCGGCTGGTACAGAGCAGAATTTTAAGCAACATGGCAAATCCGCAGGAATTTTACATTTCTCTATGCACGCCTGGATCAACGATGAATTTCCTGAGTTGTCAAGGCTGATCTTTTACCAACCAGAGCAACCCTCAGCGACCTCAGAGACAGATGGCAGCCTGTATCTCTATGAACTTTATAATGAAACGCTACAGGCGCAACTGACGGTACTCAGTGCATGCAACACCGGTTATGGTCAATGGGGTCGAGGGGAGGGGATCATCAGTTTAGGGCGAGCTTTCAGGTATGCGGGCTGTAGTAGTATTGTTATGAGTCTTTGGGAGACCAATGATAAACATTCTCAGTATTTGATTGATCGTTTCTTTTTTCATTTGAAGAATGGTTTAGGTAAAGATGAAGCCCTGAGGCAGGCAAAGTTAGATTTCCTTCAAGAACCTTCCCACAAGTACTTTAAGCATCCGTATTACTGGGCCTCCCTGATCCTGATCGGAGAACCCTCCGAGCTATCCCAACAATGTAATAACAGGCTTGTGGTCATTGTAATGATGGGTGTTTTAGTTGTGGTGGGGTTATTGGTTTATTGGTATTATTGGAGAGGATTTGGGTAATAACTGCTTTACACACGGAATCTTTTTCTATTCAATACAAACCGATACAGTCAGTGACTATCAGGTTAACTTATGGAATTGATGCATTGTGGATTAAATGTATTGGAAGAAAAACATTACTTTTGTCCTTAGTTAAAACTTTTTATGTTGATTCAACCATTGAAATTACTCTTCGCCGCTTGCTGTCTGATGATTCCTATTGGTCTGTTTGCACAGGACTCGAATGATCCAATAGCCATTTTTGAAAACATACTTGGTCCCAACGAGAGTCATGCGCTCACAGAAGTAGTTAAAGCCTTTGAAGTGCACCTGGATACTACTTACCATGGAATGACAAAGGTGAAGAATATTGAAAGTTATATAGATGAAATAAATGGCTTAGATCCGGACAAATGGTATTTCGATAAAGACCTGAAAGACCTAAAAGAAATGGTCTTGTCAAGTAAACTGTCTGGCGCCCTCGACATGAATCCGGACTCATCTGCTATAATTGGGGATCAACTGTTTCTTTATTACTATTACTATGATGTCCTGGATAGCACAGGTTTAAGACTTAAATGGGTTGATACCGTGATAGATACCATTGCATTATCAGAATTTAATCACAGGGACCACCAAGCACTGGCGATTACTTTGGACAGACATTTGTCCACATTGAGTTCTTCCAAATTTTTGATTGCGTTATACTGTAGCAATAAAAAGGATTCATTTATTCAGGAATATATTGACGCCAGTGAAAACGGGGCGCCTGCTGCTAGTTCTTATATAATCCCATGGCTTCTGAAGTGGAGGGAAAAGATTAGCCCATATTTCTTTGATCGTATCCTGGTAAAGGAGTTGTTTTTGCCAAGACTATTTAAACCAAAATCACCTTTTCAACCCGACGTGAAATATTATTATCTGGATCAGGATTTTAATGAGACTGATCTGAACCATGCTTATTTCGTCCGTAGCTTTAAATATTTAAATGACACCACTGTTAAGGTCATCGATTTTGAGAGGGATTATGAAAGGTTTCAGGATTCATTTCTTCATATCACACCGGATACCTGGTTGCCTGAAACATTGATAGCAGGAAAATACAATATTCAGGCAAGAGAAATCTATGAAATACCTGATCCCGGATTATCACATATTGAGAATGGATCTTTCATACGATATAAAAATGGCAACATTTCATCGACCGGGTCTTTCAGGAACTTTAGAAGGACAGGCATTTTTAAGGAATATTACCAACACGATCAACTCAAGCAAGTGATCAAATACGATACTTCTTTGAACATTGATCATGCTTACCTTGTCCTGGAGTATTTCGACCAGCAGGGGAATCAACTGGTCATCAATGGAACCGGGAAATACAAAGAATCGATAGGGTATACAATAACCTCAGAGGGTGAAGTTTATGAAGGGAAAAAAACTGGTAAGTGGAAAGGTAGTCAACGGTTCAGGTATTATACTTTTGAGGAAATCTATATTGATGGAGTTTTAATGGAAGGAACAGGTTTCGATCGCGAAGGGAAACAATTTCAATACAATGCAATATTCGAACCACCGGAATACATAGGAGGAGATCAGGCGTTGTTCGCTTACCTGGGAAATGAAATTAATTATCCATACTACGCGCGAAGAATGAATGTTCAAGGTCGTGTTTATGTACAATTCACAGTAGATAAATTTGGAAATACAACAGAGGTAAAAGCCCTGAATAGCTTGCTTCCCAGTCTTGATAAAGAAGCAGTCAGGGTGATTGAGAAAGCAGATAATTTCTATCCAGGAAAGATTAGAGGACAACCTTCCGGAGTGACAATGGTCATACCAGTGATATTTAAATTGTTGGATTAATTCAATTATAAATGAGAATGAGGTAGCATGAATCATGAAGAGAAAGAATTGTGGGAAAGCATAAAATCATATGATATTGGGGTGCCAGATGCGGAATTTTCTTTTTCTGACAGATTGGCCCGTGAAAATGGTTGGGACCTTTCATACGCCATAAGGACCGTTCTGGAGTATAAGAAGTTTATGTTTCTTTTATGTATCCAACCATACTCTCTGACACCATCGGATCAGGTTGATCAGGTATGGCATTTACATCTAATTTATACAAGAGATTATTGGGATGATTTCTGTGAAGGTATATTAAAACGTAAAATCCATCACGGTCCTACAAAAGGAGGAGGTAAGGAAAAGGCTAAATATGCTGATCTGTACGCTAATACACTTAAATTGTATGAAACAACGTTCAATGAGCAAGCACCTCGTGATATATGGCCCTCTGTAAATGAACGTTTTCGCAAAATAGTTTTTATGAGAGTTTCCAAACATGACTATCTAATAATACCAAAACGAATCAAAAATCTGTTTAAGAAATGAAAGAACTTCGAACTCTGTCTCCTGCTGAAATTAAATTTCTCATCAATGCAAATGGTAGCAAACTGGCGGAATTACTGAGATTAACTTTTTTAGATCTTTTACTGAAAAAGGTGTTGGCCTATAAGGAAATTGAAAAATCAAACTACACATCAAAGCAGGTTAGTCGAGGTGAAAATTGGGCTTCTTATCAGTCAAAACCTCATGAATTGTTATTTACAGCACCATTTGAACCATCAGCAGATTTATACCTGACAATTCATGAAATGATGAAACTTGTCAAATCAAAAATAAGAAGCACCAGATCCTTTAAAAAACAATACCTGCAACCGCAATTGTCCGATTATTTCAAGCCATCACCTTCCTGGGCTCTTATTAGCTATTTTTCAAAATTTAAATTGACCCAGGAAGGTGTTGAGTTTCAAGAAGAAGTCGAAAATATTATTTTCATTGCTGCGGGAAGACTAAAGTCAGACACGATCACCCCTGGTGAAATTAAAGATATTTTTGAAGAGCTTGGCACTAACATCTTATTGATTGAAGAAGGGACACCTAATGATCTTAAAATGGTGCTGAAAAGACTTGAGGACAAAGAGAAGAGAAGAGATTCTATAAATTCCACTGTAGTAGAAAGTACACCTGCTTACGATTATATAGATTTTAGATCAATGCCTGTTCTGGAAGGGATTTTAATATATGAAACCCTTGATGCTCTCCAGGATTTTGCGGAATCAGCCTCTGAGCATTTCCAGTCAACATTTGGAACATACGAAAGCGATAGTGACTCATCAGGTTGGTTTGGTGGATTCGATGCATCAGGTGGAGACTCCTATTCCTCTGGGTGCTCAGGCTGCAGTGGATGTGGTGGTTGCGGTGGATGTGGTGGTTGCGGTGCTTAACCGTTACAACAGCTGTATTACAATTGCTGCCCCAATCTAAAATTACTTTGTAACAAATAGCCGCGTTGCTCGTCATTCGAAAAAACTATGACGATGAACACCAACGAACCGGTCAAAAACAGAAAAGTAATTTTATCTACCCTTTGGATATTTGTGACCTTAAACTACCTGTATTGTGATGTTTTGTCCCTGATGTCAGCCGATTTGTTAAACGCGTTGCTTACTGGTGAAGTAGCAGGCATCACTATGAATGAAATTACCCTGCTGATTTCTGGGGCTATAATGGAAATATCTATCGCCATGGTTTTGCTTTCCCGAATATTGAAGTATAAAACAAATCGCATCGCAAATATTGTCGCTGGGTTTATCAAAACGGTCATCATGATAGCCACACTACTGATGGGAGGGGCCAGTTATCACTATATATTTTTTGCTGTAATCGAGATCTCTACAACGGTATTCATCATCTGGTACGCCTGGACCTGGCAACCACCTGATAATACGCAGTTAGAACATTCTGAATCCTGAAACCATCTTCAGGTAATTTTTACAAATCACTTACAAATAATCCATTAATGAAGAAATTAGCCATTAAGCTACTCAGGTATGCATTGATTTTAACCGGATCAGTATTAAGTCTTGTCATAGTGCTGTACCTGATCCCTACACCGGAACCTTTAGCTCAGAAAGCAGCCGAAAACCATTACATCATATCAAACATCAACATAGTAGATGTGGCCAATGATTCAATCATATCAGGTCAATTCATTCACATTAAGGGAAACAGGATCGTTGCAGTCACCTCTGGAGTAATTCCCGGAGATAGCCTGACGCAGATCGTTGATGGTACTGGTAAATATGCCCTGGCTGGATTATGGGACATGCATTCGCACCTGGCATTTCAGATTGCTCCACAGGTTATCATGCCGCTGCACATTGCAAATGGTGTGACCAATATCCGCGACATGCAGGGGATAGTTAATATCAATGAGGAAAGGATTCGGTGGAGAAGGGAAATAGAGACCGGACTATTGTTAGGGCCAAGATTAATCGGTTTTGCAGATGAGATAGTTGGAGCCAATTACGATGATCAAAACGTAAAGGAGGTGGTAAGCAGAACTGCCAAAGACAGACAGACTTTCATTAAAATTTATTCCGGCATTTTACCAGATAGGTATTTTGCTCTCGCTGAGGAGGCAAGAAGGAAGAATGTTGTCTTTGCGGGCCATTACCCCAATGCCATTAACCCAATAGATGCCTCAAAGGCAGGACAGAGGAGCTTTGAGCATGCCCACCTGTTTCTGAAGCACTCGAATCCACTGGCCGATCAAAATCGCGCCTATTACAGGGCATTGTATGCAGAGGATGAGCCAAATCAGGAGGACAGACCATCATCCATCGAGATGCTGGCAGGTTTTGATGATGAAAAATTCTATGAACTGGTAGAGGTGATGATCGCCAACGACACCTATTTCTGCCCCACGCATGTTACTCGCAAATACGAGGCTTCTGTAAATGATGAAGCATTTTTACAGGATCCCAACCTGAAGTACATTCCACAATTGGTCTCCCTGATTTGGCAAGACGATGTATCAGAAATGCAGGAGTATTCGAAGTTGGCAGAAAATCAGCAATACCTGAATGAGTTTTATGAAAAAGGGTTGGTGCTGACAGGATTGGCTCATCAAAAAGGTTTGAAAATATTGGCGGGAACCGACTCCTATGACCCATATTCATTTCCCGGATTTAGCTTACACAGGGAACTGGAAGAGTTGGTGAAGGCGGGTTTGTCACCGGCAGAAGCATTGGAAAGTGCCACCATCACACCTGCGGCTTATTTTAACTTATCGGAATCTTATGGCACCATCGACGAAAAAAAGATAGCAGACATTCTTATCTTAGATGAAAACCCTTTGGAAGATATCAGAAACACCACCACCATGGATTGCCTTGTATATAATGGAAGCCTGTATGAAAAAGAAGACATTGACAATATGAAGCAGTATGTGGAAAACAATGCTTCAGGAATAAATGGATGGTCTATTTCTGTGAAGATGTTCCTAAGGCTGATGAAAGACAACCGGCATTAGCAGATTAGCAGAAGGTTGAAAAATAACTTTAAATCGGGTTCAAAATAAATGAAAGAATGAACAGAGGAATTATCATTCAGGGCAGCTCCAGAATCGATGGTCATACCGCCAAAGTGGTTGAGTTTGTCAAAAGCATCAATCAGTTTGAAGTGGTTGCGCTTAAATCACTTCACATATCACCCTATGATTATCACCACAAAAACAACGATGACTTTATCCCATTAATGCAAAGGATTGCCAATGATCATGACACCATCATCTTCGCCACACCAGTCTATTGGTATGCCATGAGTGGTCTCATGAAAAACTTCTTCGACCGCTTCACTGATTGTCTGAAGGTACACAAAGAGATCGGGTATCAGCTTCGTGGGAAAAACATGGCACTCATCAGTTGCAGTGGTGAGCAGGAATTGAACGATGGATTTACCGTACCATTCAGCGCATCTGCCAATTACCTGGGAATGCATTATCTGGGAAATGTGCATGCCTGGTTGGAGGAAGGCAGCATCCCAAAACAACTGAAACAAAAACTGGAAAAGGCGGCAAGGAACTGGATGGAAATTTAAGCACTTTTATGTAAGGAACTTATTGCTTACCTTTGGCGTTACTAACGTGTAGCGTTAATCATGATATTGACATTTGGTTCTAAAGAAACAGAAAAGGTTTGGTTGGGTGAACGGGTTAGTAAATGGCCTCTGGAAATTCAAACGATAGGAAGGAGAAAATTAAGAATGCTAAACAACTCTCAAAATATCTCTGATCTAAGAATTCCTCCATCAAACAGGCTTGAAAAGTTAAAAGGTAATTTAAAGGATTTCCATAGTATCAGGATTAACGACCAATGGAGAATCATATTTATCTGGGAGGAAGGAAATGCTTTGGAGGTGGAAATAATGGACTATCACTAAAAATGAATGAAAATGAAAAGAGCTGGTAAGTTGCCGAATATACATCCTGGAGAAATTCTGTCTGAAGAGTTTTTAAAGCCTCTGGGGATAACTGCTTACAAATTATCAAAAGATTTAGGAATTCCTCAGACAAGGATAAGTGAGATTCTGAGAGCAAACCGAAGAGTTACTGCAGATACTGCTTTAAGGTTAGGTAAATATTTTGGTACAACTCCTAAATTTTGGCTTGGTTTGCAGGATGATTTTGATTTGGAAGAAGTAACCGTTTCAAAAGCCGAAGAAATTGCAATGATAAGAAATGTAACCACATCTGGTGACAATGCATAAATAAATCGAGCGTATTTAATCCGTAATTGCTTGATCAAACAATCTTCCTATCTTTGAGCCAATTTTTCAACCTATGAACGAAGAAATCAAAAAGCTCAGAGAAGCACTGGCAGCTTCACCAGACAATGAATACTTACTGCAAATCCTGCTGGATGCCATGGTCAGGCATGAAGATTGGGATGGTCTGCAAAGCCAATGCCTTGATTTGATCAGCAAAGACCCTCAGCACCAAATGGCCAAACTGGGTCTGGCCAGAAGCTATTTTGGGAAAGCCAACTACGGCACAGCCATCATTATTCTGGAGGAGTTGCTGGAAAAATCCCCCGAAAATATAGAGGCACTTCAGCTGCTCTGCAAAGTCCAGATCAATGAAAACAACATCAACGAAGCAGTGGAGACCTTCCACAGAATTAAGGTGTTAAAACCTGATTTCAATGATGATAGCATATCGTCCAAACTGATCATCGATCCCATAGGACAGGAGTCCACCAATGAAGAAGAACAATCCTTTTCGGATGAAGTGGAGGATCAGATATTTGGGAAGAAGGATAAGGTAAAGTTCAGGGATGTTGGAGGAATGCAACATGAAAAAGAGCAAATTGAGCTCAAGATCATTCACCCATTGCAACATGCCGATCTCTACAAATCGTATGGCAAAAAGATAGGAGGAGGCATTCTGTTTTATGGCCCTCCGGGTTGTGGTAAGACTTACCTGGCCAAAGCCACTGCGGGAGAAATCGATTCTCAGTTCATCTCCGTAGGTATCGACGAAATTCTGGACATGTACATTGGCCAAAGCGAAAAGAAACTGAACATGGTGTTCGAAAAAGCACGAGCCATGTCACCATGTGTCCTTTTCTTTGATGAGATCGATGCTTTAGGTGCCAATCGTAATGACTTGAGAACCAGTGGTGGAAGAAACCTCATCAACCAGTTTCTGGCAGAGCTTGATGGCATGAACAGTGACAATGAAGGCATCCTGGTTATTGGAGCGACCAATGCACCATGGCACCTCGATTCAGCATTTCGCAGACCCGGACGCTTTGATCGGATGATCTTTGTACAACCTCCTTCGCTGGAAAGCAGAACGGAAATATTTAAGATCGCTTTGAATGGTAAGCCCATCGAAGAGATCGATTATAAAAAGCTGGCGAAATTGTCGGAAGGTTATTCCGGGGCTGATATCAATGCCTGTATTGATGTGGCGGTAGAGGCCAAACTGCAGGATGCCATCAAAAAAGGAAAACCTTCACCATTGCGAACAAAAGACCTTGCTTCCGCGATCAAGACGGTAAAGCCCAGTACAAAGGAGTGGTTTCAAACAGCCAAAAATTATGCAGTGTACGCCAATGATTCGGGCATTTACGATGAGATCCTGACCTATTTAAAGATCAATAAGTAATCAACCATATGGAAACAGAGAAATTATTAAGAAAAGCAGAGCACTTACTCCATCAGGATCGGTATGGTGAGGCGCAGAATGAAGTTAAGCAATATTTGGCCAGTAACCCAGAGGACATAGAGGGACTGGTTATTCTGGCACAAACTCACCTTGGACTGGGGCAGGACGAAAAAGCGGATGAAATTGTCGATGACATTGTGAAGCTGGAGCCTTCAAACCCTTCCATCCTGTACCTCAAGGGAGTTACACAAGCCCGATTGGGTAAACGCAAACAAGCACTTAAATTCCTGGACAGTGCCCTGAGCTTTTATCCTGGTATGGTGGATGCATATGCTGCAAAGTCACTGGTACTGTTCGAGGAAGCACGTTTTGAAGAGGCGCTTGAAGCAGCACAGTCAGGTTTGGAGATTGATGCACAGCACGAACTTTGTCTCAACCAGCTCAGCAGAGCTCTTCTCAAGTTGGGTCGAACAGAACAGCACATTGCCGCTGACCAGCAGGCGCTAAAAAACAACCCCATGAACCCACATACTCATGCCACGGTGGGTTTTGGAGAACTGGAAAAGGGTAACATCAAAAAGGCTAAGGAGCACTTCAGGGAAGCGTTGCGGCTGGATCCCAATAATGACTATGCCAGAAGTGGAATGATTCACGCCATCAAATCGACCAATTTATATTACCGGTTGTTCCTGAAATATATTTTCTGGATGCAGGGGTTACGACCTCAGGTAAGGTGGGCGGTAGTGATCATCGGTTATCTGTTGATCAGAGGATTAAGTGAATACTCCGAGAGTTTAGGGGCCTTTTCGGTGCTTGCGGAAATTGTCATTGCCTTATACCTGGTTTTTGCCATCTCCACCTGGATCATTGGCCCGGTCTCCAATATCTTTCTCAGATTCCATTCGTTTGGCAAATACCTGCTGACACCCAACGAATTAAAAACAGCTAATTATACTGCAGCTTTACTAAGCCTTTCTATCATTGGAGGAATCATGATGTTGACCCTGGGAGACCTGATCATGTGGTACAATGTTGGGTTGTACCTGCTGTTCTCAGGCATAGCGGTGACCATAGTAGTGAGTTCTGTAAGTAATGCCACCTACGAAAAGAGCAAACGTAACTTAAAAACAGCCGGGAGCATCTTTGGGATAGCTTGTGTGATACTACTACTGTCGTCGGTGACAGTACCAGTACTGGCACTGAAAATGTTCACCTGGATCATCTATGGTTTTGTTGGATTTCAGTTTTATGCAAACAGTCAGCATTAAATTTTGAGTAATGATAAAGCGTGTATTGATATCAGGACTCACATTATTTATTACCACGGCATGTTTTGCTCAGGTCGATACAATATATTTTGATCAGGATTGGGATGAATGTGCCAGGAACGAGGCTGAATACTACAGAGTGTTGGAAAAGGACGACCTAAAGAATCAATACACGGTCAGGGATTTCTACCTCAGTGACACATTATTTATGACTGGTACCTTCGGTGAAGGTGAAATCTATAATGGCATTTTCAGGTATTATTATCCCAATGGTAAGCTCAAAAAGAAAGGGGTTTATGATAATAGCAATAAAATCGGTCTGTGGACCTACTGGTATTCTAATGGCCAGATAAAGGAACAAAAATTATTCAGACCAGGTAACCCGGATGAGATTATCAGCACCAACAATGTGGTGATCAATTATTGGGATTCACTGGGCAATCATCAGGTACAGTCGGGAACGGGTCCATACATGAGTTTTCACGACAATGGAATGTTAGAATCAGAGGGCCAGTTAAAGGGTTCGTTGAAAGTTGGTAATTGGAAAGGCTATTGGGATGATGGGAACCTTTACTATACGGAATCATATAATAAATCAGGCCAGCTGATCCAGGGGGAAAGCTTTGACAAAAACGGAAATAAATATTCTTATGCCGAGGTTAGCGAATTACCTGAGCATCAAAAAGGAATGAGTGGTTTCTATGCTGAGCTTGGCAAAAAAGTAAGGTATCCGGTACCCGCGAGAAAATACGGCATAGAAGGAAAAGTTTTTGTTTCATTTCAAGTGCTCAAAGACGGTTCGCTTGACGACATAACTGTGGTAAAAGGCATTGGTGGAGGCTGTGATGAAGAAGCTGTTAGGGTGGTTAGTCGAATGAAACCATTCAATCCAGGCTTAGTCAGAGGGCAGCCAGTTAGCATTAAGATGGTGCTGCCTATTGTTTTTAAACTAAATTAAATCAGTGTTTAAATTCAATGAAACCATTACTGATATTATTTGCATCAATAATATTAATAAGCTGTCATAAGAAAGTTGATCTATCCCTTGGCAAAACATGGTACCCGATTAAGGCAATTAGCTCCGACTTCCCAAACTCATATCGGTTGCATGCAATGACTTTCACCAATGATTCGCTGCGTATTTCGACATTAGGTACAACATATGCTAAGAACTGGAACTATGTTCTGAATGACAATAGCCTTAAGATTTATTTGGAAGATGACTCCATTGTCTGCGAGGTTAAGAGGAATGGAGAAAACCTGATGATCCGATTTGATTCAGTAACTGCTGTCAAATATACACTATCAATTGGTTCTCCTCACAAAGAGAATTTAAGTGAGCGATTGAAAACATTACTACTGGCAAAGTCCTGGATGCTCAATGATTCCGTTATGTTGAAGTGTCAAAATCAACTGGATTACCGAATTACACACCCTAAATACCATGATCATTTGAAGAATGTTGATATTCACGAGAAAAAGAATAACTATTTCGATCAACATTACACTGCTGCCTGGAGTGCGACGGCATATGAAGGATATAACATTCTATCAATCGTAGATCTCGTTGATGATACAGGAAGTGAATATTTTATTGTAAACTCCGTGAGTGACACATTGATTACCGGATATCACTTTGATCGGTATGGACAAAGACAGGAGTTTAAGCTATTTGCCATACCAAAAAATGAAAATACAGCAGTTTTGCTTCCAGGTCGTTGGCAACTGCAGTCATTCGAAGAGGTTAAAAATGCTAGTGGGCTTGATGAGATTGAGATTTGGTCCGTTCCTTATGGAAATGAAAAAGGAATAAATCTCTCTGACCTACAAAATAATGCGCTTTCAATTGTATTCAGTAAAAACGGGAGATTTAATTATTCCTCAAATGACAACATCATCTCAACTGGCACATGGAATCTTGATGAGACTGGAAAGTTGCTGAAATTAAGGGCAGAATATGATGATGGCTCCATAACAACTTTTCAAACAATCATCGAAATTGATTCAACATCAATGGTTGTGTTTAAAAAGGAGGATATGATCATTGGACATTTAGAATTTGAGGTGAAAAAGTATATTGAAGTTTTTAGGAAAATACAATAAAGACTTCAGAAGCTTAAACAACAGATTGAAAATTTCCTCAAATCAAGATATCAATTGATGAACTGATTGAACGATTGATTACATACGATTTCATTTATCTGCATTCCAAACGAAACACACCTAATTCCCTCTAATCACAAAAACCAAAATACTCTCGCTCAAACGATAACCACTCACTATATTGACTGAATGAAGTCAGAGGTATTGTGCTTGGTATTTCTATTTACATTCAATTTCCTGAGTATTGGCCAGGATCACATTGAAAACAACCTGACCAATCATCCTTCATCGGATAGGTATGCCAGCTATTCTCCTGATGGGAAACAAATCATATTCGAGTCGGACCGGGAGGGGCAATGGGACATCTTTCTGATGAGCAAAGATGGAAATAACCTGAAGCGTGTAACCTACCACACGGCTGATGACCGCAGACCTTCCTGGCATCCCAACGGCCAATCCATTCTGTTTGAATCCCAACGTAATGGAAAATTTGAACTGTATAGTTACCATATCCAAACCGGGCAGATAATGCAGTTAACCAATACCAAAAAGGGAGAACTCATATTTGCCAGCTATTCACCAGATGGCAAACAAATTGCTGTTTCCTGTATTGTAAGTGATACGGCAAGCATCATTTTAACGCTAAATGATAAGGGACAAGTTGCTGATACGCTCGTACAAAACAGTTTTCGTAATTTCTATCCTAAATGGTCAAACGATGGAACCAGACTGGTTTACTTCTCGCGGCAGGACACTGATAACCAGGATGATGAGATCTACCTGATGGACCTCAATGCCAATCAAAGCACCAGGTTAACTAACTGGCCAACTCATAACTTTTGCCCATCCTGGTCGCCGGATAATTCCAGAATTGTTTATGTTACTTCAATGGCAGATTCCCGGCCCGAAATCTACATGATGAATGCCGATGGCACCCGGCAAAAGCGATTAACCTTTAATAAAGACGGGGATACATTACCCTCCTGGTCACCCTCCGGCAAAGTGATCCTAATCACAGGTTACCGGGAAGGAAATTATGAGATCATTGAGCTGAGGCTTAGTGACCTTTAAATGTAAGCCACCAAGTGCTCGGGAATATCTGTGCAATTATTCGTTACCTTTATAGAAAGTTCTGACAATGAATGTTTTGTGGTGCCATATCTCCATTGCAGCGTGCATTTTGCTCTCAATCGGGTGCAACGACCGGGTTATGGAGAAAAAGGTACATTCCCTGGATACTTTGCAAGGGCAATTTACCAGTCTGAACCGGGTCCATTATTCTGTGATGGGCGCAGGACACAACACCATTGATGCTACAGGGTTTCTGGGATTAGGACGCAACAGGAATTTCTGGGATTCCATCACCTATTGGGGCCCGAACCTGTTTCCAGTCAACGAACGTGTGACTAATTTCAACATCTTTGTAGACACTGCCAACAGGCTGAAACTATCCTTGCCAACATTTGGGCTTAATGAGGCTAATTTCACCATTGATTCTACCTATGTGCTTGATCATGAGGAAGTGGCAGATTTTCAGGCTTTCCCGGTATATGTACAGAACCTGGATACCATAGATCATGTATTGAGCCGGGAAGAGCGTGCATTGACCATGGTTTACGAGGCGGTGGATTCTACCGGTCAGTGGAAACAAATTGAATGCTGGCCTTATTTTTATTTTTGCGGCAACAGTTACGAAAACCTGGTCATCAAACCCAATCAATACCTTGTAGTAAAAGTTTTGGAACACGGTGGAGATTACCACACCCGATTAAGACTGAGGTACAGGAATTTCGACTGGGACGTTTACAGCAATGAATTTTATGGAAACATCAACTACGAACAATTCAATGATTCCGTCCCGAGGCATATGGCCAGGTCTTTCTCCAGATTATACAAGGTTGAAGACTCTGTAGTTCAATGGGTTGATAGAAAATTTGATGAAATAATGCTGCAATCAACCAGCGATGTACCAATTCAGGAACCAACAGTAATATTAAATGAAGTCAAAAGAATTAATTGAAAAATGGTTTGCCCTATGGAAGTCGGGGGATTTTGAGAATTTACCAATTACAGATGATTTCAGACACACCAGTCCGTTTGGCACCATATCGGGTAAAGCGGCATACCTGGAGCTGGTCAGGAAAAACAAAGATAAATTCCTGGGGTATGTCTTTGATCTCCATGATGGGCTATATGATGATGACAGGGCCTGCGTAAGGTATACAGGAAGGCAGGGTGATGATTTTAGCCTGGATGTCAGTGAGTGGTACTACCTGAATGATGGGCTTATTCAGGAAATTGTGGCTTATTACCATATCGGGGAAATTCGTGAAGATAGGGTATTAAATGAATCATAATATTTTTAGGGCCGTACCAAAGGTTAGAATCACTCCACACTATATGTCAATCAAATCAAATTTATTATGCTAATCGGCTTTTTCGAAGATATTTACGAATATCACAATCATCATAACCAACAGCTCGCGGACTACCTGGAGCAATACCTTGATCAGGTTACTGAACGAACGATCCCTTTGTTTTCCCACATGATCAATGCACACCAGGTATGGAATGCCAGGATACTTAAACAGGACCCACTGGGAGTGCATGATGTGCATTCATTAGAAAAGATTAAAGAACTGGATAGTAGCAACTTACGCAACACCACCAAAATACTGGGAGATTTTGACCTTTCTGTGGCCATTCGGTACACCACAAGTAGTGGAGAGCAGTTTATCAATTCTATTCAGGAAATACTCTTTCATGCGGCCAATCACCATACGCACCATCGTGCCCAGATCATTTCAGACCTTCGTCAGCGGGGCATTGAACCACCGAAAACAGATTATATATTTTACAAGCGATAATGATCAAATATGTCAATTACTAAGGAAGCGGAACTTAAGGGAATGCAGGCAGTTAGTCATGCGGTAGCAGTGACACTCAGCGCCATGAAGGAATATGCAAAACCAGGGATGTCGACACTGGAACTGGATCAATTTGGTGAGCGGATGCTTAAGGAGTTTGGGGCACGATCTGCTCCGTATGAAACTTATGGATTTCCGGGATTTACATGTATCAGCGTCAATAAGGAGATGGCGCATGGCATTCCTAAGGCAGATAAGGTGTTGATGGATGGAGACCTGATCAATATTGATGTATCTGCAGAGCTCAACGGGTATTGGGCGGATAATGGCGGATCATTTGTGCTGGGCAGGGATGTCCACCAGCATCAGCTCCTGGTTGATACATCTCAACGAATTCTCAATGAAGCCATTGCCGGGATCAGGGGAGGCGTGAAGATTGCGGACATAGGCGGGTTGATAGAGAAACAAGCCAGAAAATCAGGGTTTAAGGTGATCAGGAACCTGGCGGGTCATGGAGTTGGAAGAAGTTTGCATGAGCAACCTGAGGACATTCTCAACTTTGCAGTTCGCGGCAACAAGGAGCGATTCCGCAAAAATACTACGGTAGCCATCGAGACATTTATAGCCACCCATTCCAATTTTGCTGTGGAATTATCCGATGGTTGGACACTGGTTGGCAACAAGGGAGGCTATGTAGCACAGCATGAACATACCATACTGGTTACGGATGGAGCGCCTGTTGTGCTTACCAGTGAGAATGGCATTTAACACTTTAAGATGAAGGCTTCTGCTAAGAAAATTGATGCATTTTTATAAGTAGCTACTTGTCATCCTGTAAGTAGCTACTTGTCTCGTTCTAAGTAGCTACTTATCTCGCTGTAAGTAGCTACTTATCTTGTACTAAGTAGCTACTTATACTTTGCTCATTAGTTTAACACTGGAATATACCAGGTTGCATTCTGTATCAACATTTAACTTTCAGGCAGGGAAGTCAAACTCTCTTTACAAAACTCATTAACGATAACCACTTATGATATTCTTGTTTTGAATATCAACTAAAACCCTTACATTTTCATTAAGAACCCTATTATGCATGCGTACCTGTATTATTCTTCTTGTGCTATTACTTATTCTGGTTGACAGTTACGGACAGATCAAACTAGAAAGAACGTTTGAAACTCCTAAGTCGAAGCGCGTTGTTATGAAATCATCAATGTCCCATGATGTTGGATTAGTTTGGTTCGAAGAATTTGGAGAAAAATGGTATTTCCTAGACTTCAATATTTTTCAGATGAATCTTTATAATATGGATTCGACTTTATTTGATGCCATTACCCTTAACTTAAAGTTAGATCATTCATTTTTTTGGGATGTTCCAATAGAGCAACTAAAAGTTATGGGGCTATCTCAATACTTGTTTGATGACGATGAGGGTGTGGAGTTTCTGTTGCACATGGCCTATACACCAACTGCATTCTCTCATAAATTTACCAGTCGGGCAAGGTACTATATTATTGACCATGATGGTAGTATATTATTGGAAAGAAGTGGATCAGGAGTAGTAGCTTCCCCATTTATTCAGGAGAGTACAGTTGGATCCAAATTATTTCTCCCGATCTCAAACTTTAAAACTGAAGTTTATCATCTGCCAGGCAAACTTGTGGCAACAACTAAAACTAACGTTCAAGAACAGGATAATAATTTAAAGGAGCTTTCCACAGGGGATCATTTGATATTGGAAAATGTTAAGTTTGATCAAAGTAGTGCTGAGTTGAAACCTGATACTTTTGAGCAATTGGACGAGTTAGTAGATACCATGCTGAAAAAGCCAAAAATGAGAATTCTACTAACTGGACATACTGATAATCAGGGTTCTACTGAAGAAAATATGAAACTTTCGATAATGAGGGTAGATGCAATAAAGAAATACCTAATCAGTCAAGGTGTTAAAGAAAAGAGAATTAACACAAAGGGTTTTGGAGAATCAAGGCCCTTGTATAGTAATACATACGAATATACGAGGAAGAAAAATAGGAGGGTTGAATTGATTGTAATAAGCATGTGATTTTCAAACTATCGAGGGGTTCTCCAGGCCGTGATGAAAATTGACCCAAGGCCTCTTATCCACTTTAGAAGGGCATACCACCGCTTGATTTGATAATATCATTTCCCATCCACCAAAATCACAACAATTTTATTACACCTGCAGATTTTACTTCCTTTAAAATTTCATTAAGTTGCTGCCGGATCAATCGATGTGAACATGTCAAATTTCCTTAGCGAACTGATCGGAACGATGATGCTGATCATTTTGGGAAACGGAGTAGTAGCCGGTGTTTTATTGAAGGGAAGTAAAGCTGAAAATGGTGGCTGGATTGTCATCACCATGGCCTGGGGACTTGCCGTTACCATGGCCATTTATGCAGTAGGCAGTTTTAGTGGTGCGCACATCAATCCGGCAGTAACCCTCGCGTTAGTAGCCGCAGGTGCACTGGATGCTTCTGAAATCTTTTATTACCTCTCGGGACAGATGCTGGGTGCGATGATCGGTGCAGCGGTAGTGTGGTTGCACTATCTTCCACATTGGCGCAATACCGAGGATATGGACCTCAAACTGGCATGTTACGCTACTGCTCCTGCCATTAGGAAAAAGTGGGCCAATCTACTCAGTGAGGTAATCGGGACGTTCATATTGCTACTGGCACTAATGTTCATCGGTGCAAATGAATTCTCTAAAGGACTGAATCCGCTGATCGTGGGTTTCCTTATTGTTTCCATTGGCCTTAGCCTTGGAGGTACTACTGGCTATGCCATCAACCCGGCACGTGACCTGGGACCGAGATTAGCCCATTTCATTTTACCGATAGCAGGTAAGGGCAAATCCGATTGGAGCTACAGCTGGATACCAGTAGTGGGACCAGTAATAGGAGGAGTGTATGGCGCTGTGTTTTATAATGCTGTTTTCCTACAGGAAATGTCGCTGATGTTTTTTGGATGCACAGTCACAATTATGCTCATCATAGTGCTCGCCGTGCTGGAAGACATCAAAAAGGATTAGTCTTCCTTAATTTCAAATTTAGTCTTTAAAAAGATTTGATCCTGGGTGCCTTTGTTCCAGGTGCCTACGGTGAAATCATACGTTCGCTCATCAACAAAAGTCCACCGGTCTGCCAGCGTGAAACCGCCATATTCATAAACATATATGATGTCTCGGTCCACAAACAGGATTTCTCCCTCGGTAACCCCTCCAAATACATCAAACTCCCAGAACCTGAATTTTTTAGTCACCGGATCATACTTGCGAATGCCATGATTCCTGTCTCCAAACGCAGTTTGTTCTTCATTGGTAAATCCTTTAGAGCGGGCAATGACCAGCTGTTTATTGAGGTCGTACAGAAATGTAACTTCCTGCTTAAAGTTGCTGCCATCTCCCCATTTGCCTTCAGCAAGCCAGGTTTTACCCATCAATGGTTCAAAAGCGGCAAGGGTGGTGTCCTGTGCAACGGCATGTAAATTCAGCAGCAGGGTAATTATCAATGTATAAGTAATTCTCATAGATCAGGTTTTGTCATTGTCCAACCCTCGGTTTCTCTTCTATGGAGCGGTGCATGTTGTGTCATTGCCCTTAGTTTTCGACTTTCGAAGGATTTCATGTATGTTAGAATAAATATACTACTATTTACATAGCCGCAAAACCATATTGCGATCTCTACTTGTGACAGTATAATTGAAATGATAAGTGCGAATGTTCAAAGGGTTCATTAAATTCATATCATCACCCTGAGCAAGGCGGCCGGCTATGGTGAATAAATGACATTTGAAATTAATTACCAATCCCAAATGACACAATAGTCATCCCTGCAAAAAGCCTCACTGGGTGATATTTGGGTATTAACAAGGGTAACAATCGAATTCGATGACAAAGATATTTACAGCATTATTCCTGCTCTTCACCATTTCGGTGAACGCACAAATCTCTTCTGAGGAGATAGAATCCAAAATAGACAGCATCATTCCATTACTGACCATGGAAGAAAAAGTAGCCATGTGTCACGCACAATCAAAATTCAGTTCTCCTGGAGTACCTCGATTGGGTATACCAGAATTATGGATGTCTGATGGTCCCCATGGGGTAAGGGCAGAGATCGAATGGGACAGCTGGGCATATGCCGGTTGGACCAATGATTCCATCACTGCTTTTCCCGCATTAACCTGTCTGGCGGCCACATTCGATGAAGACTTGTCATACCAATACGGTAAAGCAATAGGCGAAGAGGCCCGATACAGAAGAAAGGATGTATTACTGGGGCCAGGAGTTAACATCTACAGAACACCATTAAACGGAAGAAACTTCGAATACATGGGAGAAGATCCTTATTTGGCTTCCCGGTTGGTGGTACCGTACATCAAGGGTGTTCAGGAAAGTGGTGTCGCAGCATGTGTAAAACATTATGTGCTCAATAATCAGGAGAAATGGCGCGGACATATCAATGTGAAAGTAAGTGACAGAGCACTGCATGAAATTTACCTGCCGGCTTTCAAAGCAGCAGTACAGGAAGGTGGTGCATGGTCCATAATGGGTGCTTACAATAAGTACAATGGGCAGCATTGTTGTCACCATGAGTTACTACTCAATGAAATCCTGAAGAAAGACTGGGGGTTTGATGGGGTAGTGATCACCGATTGGGGAGGTGCTCATGACAGCAAAGAAGCAGCGTTATATGGACTGGATATTGAAATGGGAACAGGTACCAACGGGCTTACCTACTCTCTTGAAAACGCTTATGAAAATTACTATCTGGCAGGTCCATTCAAGGAATTATTAAGAAATAATGAGGTAGATGAAGCGGTACTGGATGACAAAGTAAGAAGAATTCTCAGGCTGATGTACAGAACCAGCATGAATAAAAGCAGGCCTTTCGGAAGTATCAACTCCACTGCCCATCAAGCAGTTGCCAGGGAGGTAGCTCGCAATGGAATCGTTTTGTTAAAGAATGAAGACAACTTCTTTCCAATTGATCCGGATAAGCAGATAAAAATCGCAGTTATCGGAGAGAATGCCATCAGACCAATGACCAGGGGAGGAGGGTCATCCGATCTCAAGCCAAAGTACGAAATTTCTCCTTTAGAAGGCATCAGGAACCGTTTCAAACAAGCCACGGTTGTCCATACTCTCGGATATGCCTCTGGTCCTCCCGTTTATGCCCAGGTCATCCCTTCGCCCTATGATGCCGACTCACTGAGAGCAGCTGCAGTGAAAATCGCCAAAGATGCTGATTTGGTACTATTCGTAGGTGGTCTGAACAAGAACCATCACCAGGATTGTGAAGGGGGCGATCGGTTGTCTTATGAGTTGCCGTTTGGACAAGTAGCGCTGTTGAACGCATTGGTAAAAGTGAATGATAACATTGGGGTCATCAACATCAGCGGTAATGCCGTGGAAATGAGTTGGGAAAAAGAAGTGAAAGCCATCATTCAGGGTTGGTACCTGGGGAGTGAAACCGGAAATGCACTTGCCGATGTGATCTCTGGAGATGTAAGCCCTTCAGGAAAGCTACCGTTCTCTTTCCCTAAAAATTTGTCAGACAATGCTGCTCACCATTTTGGAACCATCTCTTATCCTGGTGATAGCATTGATCAGGAGTATAGGGAAGGAATATTCGTGGGATACAGATGGCACGACAAGCAAAACATCAAACCCCAGTATGCCTTTGGGCACGGACTATCCTACACCAACTTTCAAATCTCGGACGTGAAGTCTGATAAGCGTTTGTATGGTAGTGACGACAACATTATTGTCACCGCCAGCATTCAGAATACTGGGAAAATAAAAGGGGCAGAAGTCATCCAGGCCTATGTTGGCATGAAGCGATCCGGGGTAAAGCGAGCTCCGAAAGAACTGAAGGGATATCAAAAGGTGCTTCTTGATCCCAATGAGGCTGGTCAGGTAGCCATTGAAATCCCTATTAGCAGTCTCCGGTATTATGATGAGAAAACTTCTTCATGGAAGCTTGAGCAAGGTGTTTACTACATTTATGTAGGTACGGCTTCTGATAAGATCAATACCAGGTTAACTGTGAATATCTCTGGTTCAGAATCGTAGGATCATCTTGGTGAAAGACTGTCTTTCTTCGAGCTGGATCTTTTTCCTGATTCTGTAGCGGGATGTTTCAATGGTCCGGACGGTAACATTCATTAAGGTGGCTATTTCCTGGTTGTCGAGCCCCATGCGCAGATAGGCGCAAACTCTAAGTTCCCGTTTGCTCAGGTCTGGGTATTGCTTTTTGAAGCGTTCAAGGAAATTGTCGTGAGATTGGTTAAACTGGTATTCAAACTTATCCCAGTAGTCTTCATCGCGCATTTCCTTATCAATGTCTTTTACCACCTTGGTTAATAGCCGTTTTTCCTGACCATTGATCTGCTGGGCTGACTCATCTATTTTGGTCCTGATCTGCTGAAGCTTCTGGTTTTTGTGAATGTAACTCATGGTAATGTTGTTCAGTTCACTTCTGGTGGACTGCAACTGTTGCTCCAACTGCTCATTTTTCAAACTGATTACATCCTGATTGTTTTTCAACTGCTCATAGGCAAGCTTGGCTTTCAACTGGTTAAACCTGAACCTGATGATCAAGATAGCGATGATTACAATGATTGTTACATTACCTACCTTAAACCACCAGGTGCTCCAATAAGGAGGTTTAATATTGATCTGAATGCTCGCGCCAGATTCGTTCCATATGCCATGATTGTTGGACGCTTTCACTTTGAAGGTGTAGGTGCCTGGATCAAGATTGGTGTAGGTAACCGACTTTCGGGTAGACAGGTAATTCCAGTTCTCATCAAACCCCTCCATCTGATAGGCATACTGATTGCGATCAGATTCAGTATAGTTTAGTGCGGTAAAGCTTATGGTGATGACATTTTGGTCATAATTGAGGTTGATTGACGCTGTTTGTTCTATGGGTTTACTAAAGGACTGACTGCTTTGATCGGAACGGTTAAATAACTGAATGTCTGTGAGGTGAACCCGAGGGATATGATCGTTTTGTCGGAGCGACCGGGCACTGAAGACAGTAATGCCCTGAACACCACCAACAACAACGTCTCCGTTCTTCCTTTTAACCATGGCATTGTAATTCAGCACATTGTCATTTACCCTAAATGCCGTGGTTGTCTCTTTTACTGGATCGAAATGGGTGATGAAGGTTCTGGAGATTAGTAGCAGGTTACCATAAGTATCATCCGTTACATACATGAGTGGAAGTTCAGGCAGGTTGATGGATTCATTGAGCAGTGTAAAATCTTCCGATTTTTGATCATATTTCACCAGTCCGGCACTTGTTGCCATCCATATGACATGATATTGGTCTTCATACACCGATTTTACCTGATTCACTTCATGATTGGTTCCGGGTATAAAGTCATCCAGTTGGTAGTATTCCCATTGCTCCAGTCTGCGGTTTAATTTGATGATGCCATCATCCGTGCTGAACCAAAGATTTGATTTGGCGTCTTCCAGAATATGATAAATATGGAGTTGTCCACCAGTAGAATATTCATAGGGGATGTTTTCAAAGGTTTCAGTTTCTGGCATAAACCGTATAATTCCACCGCCTAAAGTTCCAAGCCATACTAAGCCTTTACTGTCAACATAAATATCCCATATGTGATTACTGGCCAGGTTGGGGTACAGGTCTTTTTCCCTTTTGTACTTTTTGGTGGTTTTCGTGAAAGGATCAAGTATAGATAATCCTTCATTGTAGGAGCCCAGTAGTATTTTACCATCTGGAGAAGCTTCAATACTTTTAATGACCTTCAATTCTAAACCTACGTTTTCTTCGTTCATCATTTGGTAATTGCCCTTGTGGTCACGGCTGTGAAGTCCACCCCAGTCAGTTCCTATCCATAGGTTTTGATTTTTATCTTCAAGCAGACTTAGAACCGGATTGTTGGGGATGGTATTGGAGCTGGTAGGGTCGTTGGTGATGAGCTGGAAAATATTGTTGCGGAAATCAAACTTACTAATGCCACCCTGATAGGTTGCGATCCATATGATGCCTTGTTGGTCCTTGTACATTTTCCACAAAACATTGCTGCTGATGGAATAAGGATCCAGTTGACTTTTTTGATAATTAGAAAAGGTTTCAGTCACCGGATCAAACAGGTCAAGCCCTGCACCATCGGTCGCTAACCACAGCTTACCATCAAAGCTCAGGATGTCCCGTATTTGATGTGAGCTTGGGCCCTTATTGGTGCCGTCAAAGGAATAACTCTTGTATTCACCGGAATGCATGACCAGCTTGGAAAGCCCACCATGATTGCTCCCCACCCATATGACACTATCATTATGTATATATAGATTTTTAAGCACATGATGGTCCTTGTCTGGTAGTTCCAGATCGGTGTAGGTCACATAAGTGAAACTACCAGTGATTTTGTCATAGACGGACAGTTGGTTGTTTTCAGTCGCAAACCATATTCTTCCCTGCCGGTCCTCCACCATGTCATAAATGGTCTTTCCATTGAGCCCTTCTGTGCAATTGCCTGTAGTGCAAACAAACTTCCTGATCAGGTTTCTTGAGGAGTCCAGTACAGATAGCCCATATTCCGTCCCAATCCACAGGTGGCGGTTTTCATCTTCATACATCACCCTGATGCTATGATTGGTCAACACCGATTGCTCCCCCGATCCTTCATCAAACCAGTCAAAGTGTCCCAACCAGGGATTGTACCTGCCCAAACCATTCGAAAAGCTTCCTACCCATATATAACCGTCCCTATCCTCATAGAGGCAGGAGATCATATTGGCCTGTATACTGGTAGAGTCTTCTTCGGAAAACTGAAATTGTTTGAATTCATATCCATCAAAACGATTAAGTCCCTTGTAAGTACCAAACCATAAAAAACCATATTGATCCTGAATGATATCAGTTACGATATTATCTGAAAGGCCATCTCTAATGGAAAGGTGTTCAAATTTCAATGATTCCTGACTGAATGCAATGGACCCACTTACAAGGATCAATACCAGGAGCAAATGTTTTACTACAATCGATATGTTGAGTTTATAAGGCATCACTTCATAATCTATTCAAATCTTATCTCTGGTCAATCACAATAATATTCCATTTTAGTAGGAGATATATTCCATCTTCTGATTACTACATTTTAGAGTATTTTGTATCATCTTCCTTAAATCGGCTGATTTGGTAATCAATTGATAGGAATTCAAAAATATACTCCAAAATAGCGATTTAATGCCCTTAAGGCCTAATTAAAAGGTTAGTTGTAGTATAAATGTCGTATTAATAGGAGCCCTCAAAATTTATACGACAAACCTGATTGATGCATTAGATATTGTGGTCAAGTAACCTGCATTAGGTTAATATTACCTCTTGTTGTAGTTCGTAATTACCTGATAAGCAGTGTTTTGTGGGTTGCAACTATTCGGTGGAGCGATAATTTGACTGATTGAAACAAGGGTAGGACCACTAACTCATCGGTCCTTTCTAAGATCGAAAAAATGTAGACCTCCTTATTTTGACAAATTCATTGGGATCAACTTGGTTTGAATAGAGCGCATAGGAAAACCTTGCGAGAAACTTTTTGAACCAATAAATGTAATGACTTCCAAATTGAGTGAGCATATCTGGAGATTAGTCTGTTTGATCATATTCATACCTGGCCTGGCAGTTGGACAAGTGGTAGAATATAATGGGCTTCTTCAGGTTAACGGAAACAAGATCGTCAATCAGCATAATGAAGTAGTTAGCTTTGCTGGCAATAGTTTCTTTTGGAGCAATGATAATTGGGGAGGGGAGAGATTCTATAATTCCAACATGGTAGAATGGCTAAAGCAGGATTGGCGATCTACCATTATAAGAGCTGCTATGGGAGTAGAAGACCCTGGAGGTTACCTGAATAATCCTCAGGGTAATAAGGACAAGCTCACCACCCTGGTGAATGCCGCCATTGCGAATGACCTTTATGTGATCATCGACTGGCACTCCCATCATGCGGAGGATTACCAGGAAGAAGCGATTGCATTCTTTGAAGAAATGGCAACTACCTATGGTCATCTTCCCAATGTTCTTTATGAAGTTTATAATGAGCCATTAAATGTTTCATGGTCACAGACTGTGAAACCTTATGCCGAGGCAGTGATTGAGGCCATACGTGCCATTGATCCGGATAACATCATCATAGTAGGTTCGCCGGAGTGGTCTCAGAAGGTGGACCTTGTTGCGGCCGACCCGATTACCGATTTTGATAACATCGCTTATACCATACATTTTTATTCCATCTGGCATCACAAGTGGCTGAGGGACAGAGCCACCGATGCATTGAACAGTGGCATTGCATTATTTGCTACGGAATGGGGTGCCCTGGGAGATACTCCCGATGACCCTGAAACAGCGGCCTGGATGCAGTGGTGTGAAGATCATCAGATCAGCCATTGCAATTGGGCCGTCAATGATAAAGAAGAGGCCTGGTCCATTGTGAAACCCGGTAGCAGCACAACAGGTAACTGGTCATCAACAGACCTGACCATTTCCGGAAGCCTGGTCAAACAATACATCAGAAACTGGCCTTCTACCATTGAATTGCCTACCTCTGCAATTAGCGCCGCTTCCAATCTCACGATATTTCCCAACCCATCATCTTCCATAGTGACGGTCAACCTCGATAATCAAGCACAAGTACAAAGCATTAAAATATCAGACCTGAATGGTCGACAATATCTTCTTGATAATCAAACAGAAGGGAACTCAATTTTTTTGGATATCTCGGTGCTGAATTCAGGTTTATACCAGATTCAGATAGCAACTGATGTAGGACGTTATCAGTCCTCTTTGGTCAAGTATTAAGGATTTATTTATCACTTATTTTATTATAAACCTATATAAAAATGAAAAGTAGTTTTACATCACTTTACTGGTGGCAGGCACCAGGAAAACATGATCGCTGCATCAAACTGGCGAGAATATTTACCCTGTTTCTAACCTTGTTTACCATCGTCTCCAGCACATCTATGGCCCAGACAGTAGTCGAAAAGTATGGTCGATTACAGAAGTTTGGATCCCATATTTGTGCGGAAGATGGCGAACAAATCTCACTGGCAGGTAATAGTTTTTTCTGGAGCAACTGGGCTCCCATGTATTACAATGCCAACACTGTTGATTTCCTGGTAGATGAAATGCAAACCTCCATAGTCAGGGCTGCAATGGCTATCGGAACCCATGGATCATCTGTGCCGGGAAGTTACCTGGAAGATCCGGCCGGACAAAAAGCCCTGGTGGAGTCAATAGTCGACCGGGCAATTGAAAGAGGGGTCTATGTGATCATCGACTGGCACGTGGAGGGAGACACCCGAAGCTGGAAGTCACAGGCTCAGCAATTTTTTTCAGAGATGGCACAAAAGTATGGTCACCATCCTAATGTTATCTACGAAATATGGAATGAGCCTACGCACAACAACTGGCACTCAGACATAAGACCTTACGCTGTAGATGTGATTAATAGCATTCGGCAGCATGACCCGGATAACCTGATCATCGTTGGAACCGAAACCTGGTCACAAAGACCTGATGATGCGGCTACTAACCAAATTCCGGATCCCAATATTGCGTACACCATTCACTTCTATCCCGATGATCCCGGGAATGGGCAGTTTCACCGTCATCAGCTGAGGGCTAATGTAACTGCGGCGATGAACCAGGGAGCGGCAGTATTTGCCACTGAGTGGGGGCCTTCCGATGCGGCACCTAACCCTGAAAGTGATATCTGGATGCAGTTTCTGATAGACAACAAAATCAGCCATTGCATGTGGTCAGTGAATGATAAAATTGCTGATGGCGACTGGCAATGGTCAATTTTTGCGCCGGGTACGCCAGGCACAGGTCCCTATACCCTCAGAGGTCCGGGTTTTTATTTGCAGGACCTGATGCATAACTGGCCGTGGAAAGCGGGAGGAGGAACACAATGTACCGCAGTGAATATCCCCGGTAGGGTTGAAGCAGAAATCTGGTGCAACCAATCTGGTGTTCAAACCGAGCCTACCACAGATGCAGGAGGTGGTGAAAATGTAGGTTGGATTGATACTGGCGACTGGATAGAATACCTTGTCAATGCGCCAGGTGCTGGCAGCTACCAATTAGATTTTCGATTAGCTGCAGATGGATCAGCTTCAAAATCATTCAATATCCTGGCAGATGGCGTACAGGTAGGTGCTGTGAATTTTACAGCAACCGGTGGATGGCAGACCTGGACTACTGTAAACACTTCTGTTAATTTAAATGCAGGTGAGCAAACCATTAGATTAGAGGCTACTTCAGATGGTTTCAATATCAACTACATCGATTTCAGCTCCGAATGCAGCAACCCTGATCTGGCTACTCTTGAGATCACGCCAAATAATCCTACTATCGCTGTTGGAGAGACCATTGATTTGGATGTAATTGGTAGAAATGGTTGTGGAGAGGTTATTGGCACTAATCCAACCTGGACCGGTGCAGATCAAAATGGTGTTTTTACAGGTACCACAGAGGGAGTATTTCAGGTGACAGCTTCAGAAAATGGTATTTCGGCACAGGTAGATGTTACGGTGACCAATAGCTCCAGTAACAACATGCTTACCAATGGAAACTTTAGCAATGGAAGTACGGGATGGGAAAGCTATGTGAATGGTGCTGCAAGTGCGTCATTAGGCGTGTCTGGTGGTGAGTTTCATGGCAATATATCCAATGGAGGTTCAGCCGGATGGCACGTGCAATGGTATCAGGGTGGACTTACCATTGCCAATGGCAACTCCTACACCCTGAGTTTTGATGCGAGAGCAGCAAACAACAGAACTATTTCAGCCAATGTAGAAATGAACGGTGACCCATGGACAGCACACAATTCGGAAACAGTCAATCTGACTACCCAGATGCAAAGCTTTAGCTATACGTTCACCATGAATAACCCTACAGATAATAATGCAAGAGTACTTTTCAACCTGGGTACATCTTCAGCCGACGTATACATTGATAATGTGGTATTGATCGACAATGGGAATAGCAATCCTGGCTGGTCTCTTAAAATAGAAGCTGAAGACTACTCAGTAATGAGTGGAATACAAACAGAAAATACTTCAGATACCGGAGGTGGACTTAATGTGGGCTGGATCGATGCGGGTGACTGGTTGTCATTCCATGATATTGATATCCCGGCTAATGGAAGCTATACCATCAGCTACAGAGTGGCGAGTCAAAATGGTGGAGGTCAGCTACAATTTGAGCAAGCTGGTGGCAGCCCTGTTTATGGTACATTAAACATCAATGCGACAGGCGGGTGGCAGACCTGGACTACAATATCACACACCGTAAACTTAAATGCCGGAGTTCAGGATTTTGGAATATCAGCACCAGCAGGAGGATGGAACCTCAACTGGTTTGAAATTGCTTCCAACAGTGGGGCAAGGGTAGAAAATGAAACCTATGAATTTGTTCAGGAAACTCCAGAAATAGCAGTTTACCCAGTTCCTGCTGGAAATACACTGTATGTCAATGGGTTGAATAAGTCCTACAACATGCTAAATATTTATGGATTGGATGGCAGGAAATTCATGTCACAGTCCGTAGCAGGAGAATCTTATTTACAGCTGGATATCTCCACATTGGAAAGCGGTGTTTATTTGCTTCAATTTGCAGGTTTGCAAAACAAAACCATAAGATTGGTGAAAAACTAACGTAACGTATGTTACAATTTCCACACAATTAGTTGATCGTAAAGTCCCCCGGTATTTATCGGGGGATTTTTTTATAGTAGGGATTTTTTCTAAGGGAATTAAAACCATCAATCAACATATGTTTGCGATCGGTTGCATGTTTTACTATCTTTTAAAAGGACATTTATTTCACCAGCATGCTAGCGAACCTTTCTATCAGACAAAAAATGATGGTCCTTATCCTTGGATCCACGCTAATTAGTTACTTGTTCATCTTTGGTTATGTGATCAATTCTGTAAGAAGTAAGGCACTACAGGAGGGAAAGAAAACAGCTATGATGGCTGCCAATAAAAAGGCCAATGAAGTGAAAGCCCACCTGGATGATGACATGGCAGTGGCACGGACACTTGTTGATGGACTAACTCAATTACTCAAATTACCAAAGAATATTCAGGATGAACACATTAAAGGATACTTCAGTAATGTGCTGAATAACAACCCCAACTACGACCATGTGTGGAGCCTTATTGATCTTAGGTACCTTGATCCGGATTGGGGTGACAGGGCAGGAGCTCAGGATTATATTCTGGCCAAAGTGGATGACAATGGGCTGGAAGAAAGACGCCAGAAGAAGTTTGTGGATGGGAACGAGCTGGATTTTTACAGGTCCTACAAGAAGTCTGTATTAGAGGAAATTCCGGAACCGTACTCCTTTGTCAAGAATTCCGGAGGGGTGAATGTTACCGTATGGGGAACATCCGTA
This sequence comes from Cyclobacteriaceae bacterium, assembly GCA_965243755.1. Lineage (GTDB taxonomy): Bacteria > Bacteroidota > Bacteroidia > Cytophagales > Cyclobacteriaceae > JANSWY01. Next base: position 140,025 of record CBDEVW010000003.1, on the reverse strand, counting down.
ACAGGCAAGATCATTGGAGATGACAGGAAAGTAGCAGGAGTGGTTGGCGCTTATATTTTGTTGGGAGGCCAGGGCGATGATGATCATGGCTACTTCAGTGAAATGACAGCCTTTGATACCTATGACAATGCTTACGCATTTCTAACTACTCAAAATGGAACCATTGTGGCTCATCCGGAAATTGACAGACTCAGAAAATCAAGGGATTCTTTACCGTTATTCAATTCATTGACCATTGCCGAGCAGGAGAAAATCCTCAATGGAGAGTCATTTGGCACTACCCTTTACGATCCGGTTACCGATCAGCAGGTGCTGGCTTCTTTTGCTCATGTGCCTATTGGTAGAACCACCACCAAATGGCTCGTTTGCACCATTGTACCGGTTTCAGAAGTAATGGCTCCATACACAGACACCTTCAGGGCTACAATTGTGGTTTTGATCATCGGTTTGGTCATCCTGCTGGTATTCATATTCTATACTGCTTCTACCATTACCAAATCACTCTCCCAGGCCACTAATTTACTGGGAGACCTGGTGGAGGGTAAATTGGACAGCAAACAGAAGTTAAAGGTGAAGGGTAAAGATGAGTTGAGCAAAATCTCACTCTCAGTCAATAAACTGTTTGATTCTCTGGATAGCAAAGCACAGTTTGCTAAACGCATAGGTGAGGGTAAACTGGAAGCGGGCAATCTGGAGGTATCGGAAAATGATGTGCTGGGTAAGGCTCTATTGCAAATGCAGGCCAGTCTTAAGCAGGCAATTGGAGACATTAAATCGTTGATTCGGGCCTCTGAGAGTATTTCAAATAGTGTAGTGCAGCAGGCAGAAAACATCAACGAAACCGCCACTAAAGGTGCAGAGACCAGTAGACAGGGATTACAACTGGTTGATAATATGAACTCCAGCATGAACGAGATCACTACATTTTCTACTGATACCAGTGAATCATTTAAGATCCTTGAAAACAGGTCGAAGGAAATCACTAAGGTAGTAAAAGTCATCACGGACCTTTCCAATCAGACTAATCTGCTGGCCATCAATGCTGCCATCCAGGCTTCCAGGGCTGGGGAAGCTGGTAAAGGGTTTGCGGTAGTAGCCAATGAAATCAGAAGACTTGCTGAAAACTCTGCCGGGTCGGCCAAAAGCATTACTAAACTGACCGAGCAAATTTCTATCGATACGCAGCAGGCTTCAGACATGCTTCACCAAATGACGGAAAGCATCAAAAATGGTGAGGCAGCAACCGCAGACACTTCTAATGCTTTCAAATCCATCTCGGAATCAGTTAACCAAACCCTCGATCTCTCCCAATCTATCCTGGCAGTTGCCAAACAGCAAATCTCCAATATTCAGCAGGTCGCCAAAAACACGGAGACCATGGTGGTGGAATAGGAGTTCACTATTGAGTCATAGCCACAGGAACACCAACATTAGCAGGATATTGTAAAATCTTCTGTACATCCTCCATGGAGGCTATGGGTTCCGGGTAAGTCTGTAGCTTTAGTGTCAGACCTTGAGATGGCTCTTTTTTAAGTTGATCATAATCCAGGTTATCAAAAAAGTCCTTCTCGATCAAAGCGACTTGCTTTCCATTGATCACCATCATCACGATCATGTCCTGCCCGGGGTAAACGACAAACCTGTCCTTCTGACTGGAATGATACCTGATGACTGTATTATCTCCTCTTGGTATAGTATACAGGTCTATGTCGCTACTCCATTCCAGAGGTTTTCCGTCCAACTGCAGGTCGACATTAACCAGGATTTGTTCTTCCTTTTTTATGCGGTCATAGTTGTAGATGCCCATGGATGTAACTTCAAAGGTTCGCAAAAACAGGTTTTGGGTTTCGTATTGTGCCTTCAGGTCTTCCGCTTCCTGAAGTAGTTGTTCAATTTCTTCATTCCATACGGTGGGAGTTTTACTGTATAATTCTTTGAGAGGAATTTTAACCGTTGCAATGGTGCTAAAAATAGGTACGTAACTCCATTTGGTGCTGGTTCGCCTCCATTCGGTGATCGAGATTTTATACTTACCTGATTTTAATTTAAGTACTTCAGCTCGTAGCGAAAAGTGCCTGCCCCATTCATTTCGCTTATTGACAATCCAGCTGGGGATTGGTTTCTCGGATTGCCACAGGACCATACTGGCATGATAAACTTTGCCTTCATGCTTTACATATTTGTTGTCATAACCGAATATCCATTGGGTTCCATATTGCTTAAGCTTGGCTAAGACCAGTTTCTCAATTACCGCGTAGGACGGATCGTTCTCATAGTTATGATAGTGAAATGTTTTGTCACGAGGAATGGGCTTATTCTTCAGATCAATGAGTGGCAAATAGTTTAGTGCAAACGTGTTGGTCATGTCCAGGTTTTCAATACGGCTGTTGGTTTCAACAATGGAGTCACCAATGGCATTCCTTGTTGGATTTTCTGTTGGTTCAACGGCAGTTAAATTGTTCCAGCCTTTTTGTTGCTCATCCAGGTAATACAGGTCATAATCATTTCCTCCGGTATTGGAAGCCAATTCCGTTCGGATTGATTTACCTTCAGCCAAATGCAACGCTTCATTATCCTGATAAGCCCGTAATTCAAACATATCAGCAGAAACCATGACATCTGGTCCTTTACTGGATACAAACATTTGAATCCCGGACACCAGAATTTCATTGACATCAGAAATTTCGCGAAACCTGAATTGTACCGATCCAGAAACCTGCTGACCGTCTTTGTTGACAAAAGCATTGGGAGGAATAGAAAGCCGGCTGCCATTGTCAAATGAGACTTCATGGCCCTCAGTACAGTCGAATTCGGCGGTGTACCAATGGCTGGATACTTCTGGGAATGGTGGTTTGATCAGGGGTATTTCAGTTTTACAACTGCATAGTATTGTGCAAATCAATAGGACTGGTGTAGCGAGTTTTAATTTAAATCGAGACATTTTTTTGTTATTAGGGAATGATAAATTGTTGAACTAAGTCTTCCATAGGCATATTGGTCGCCTTGATAATCAGCACCATATGGAAAGTTTTCTTGCTTCTGGTATTGAGTGATTGCTTCCAATGAGGTAGTAAGCCCCATGTTGTAGTAGGTAGCAATGAATTCAATCTGCTGAAGTTTGCTTAGTTGTTTGAGATGATGTGCAAAATGACACGATGAGTATTTGTAAAAAGCTTTGAGGTAATAAAGTTGGTAAGTTTTGTTATGTATACGTCTTAAGCGTTCACTTCTGACCTGTGATGTGGCTTTGGAATCATACTTCGTGAGGAACAGGTATTCTTTCAATTCCGGTTCACATTGGATGAGTAGCTCTAAGGACTCAATAAAGGAAGGCTTCATTTGAAACTCACCGATACTAAAATCAACATGAGAAGTACCGTAATTGACATAGATCAGTTCCAGTGCAGAGGTTTCGAGCAGGTCGGCAATGAGATGATATCGTATGAGTTCGGGTGCACCAATTGAGATAGCTGCCAATGATTGTTCATCGGAGTAGAGGATAGGGTAGGATTCAATGATCTCATAGGCATGGCCCAGTTCTTCCTGAAAGGGAACGCCAGTGATCATAAGCCATATCCCAAGGACATAACTTTTATTGCATAACACATTGATTTAACGCTACATAAAAAACTTTATTGCAGTGGCCCTTTTCCGAACCATCAACTGTTCTAATTTGAACAGATTAGTTTTTGGGGTTGTGTGTAACTAACTGAAATACAATTGATTAATCCTAATGGAACGGTTTTTGAACATGGAAACCGGCTTTAATTCACTAACAGATATGATCAAAAACTATTTCAAGACTGCTTTGAGGAACATGCTGAGAAACAAGACTTTCAGTATGATCACTATATTCGGGCTGGCAGGTGGGCTTACCTGTGCCATGCTCATTCTCACTTTTGTTTCTGATGAGTTGAGTTATGATAAATTTCACTCCAACAAAGACAGAATATACAGACTCAGGTACAAGATCAGTGATTTTGATATTGCAAGAGTTCCTCCAATCTTCAAGGAACACCTAAACGACTACTTTCCCGAGGTAGAGGCATCCACCCGCATGTACAGTCGGGGTGTTAGTGTAAAAGTACCAACCCTGACAGGTGCCGAAGAAAAAAGGTTTGAAGAAGAAAACGTGAACTTCGTTGATCCCGAAATATTTCAGATTTTTGATTTTGAGTTGGTTAGAGGAGATCTCAGTGGTGCACTACAGAAGCCTTTTACAGTTATTTTAAATGAAGAAATCAGCAAAAAGTACTTCGGAGACGAAAATGCCATTGGTAAATCAATCCTCATGGAAGGATCACATTCCTTCATGGTGACTGCAGTGGTGAAAGATTTTCCTTCCAATTCACATGTCCATTTTGACATGTTGCTTCCTTACGACAATATGTACGACCTGGAACCCACCAGCTTGCAGGAACCAATAAGAAACAACTTTAAGCTTAATTGGATGGTTTCCCACTCGCCTACCTACGTTTTGCTCAAAGAGGGAAGTACAGCGGCATCTGTCAACGAGCGGTTTCCTGAATTTGTCAAAGAGAAAATTCCCGAAGGTCAGCAAAAAGGGCAGACTTTTGAGATACAGCCATTACTGGACATCCATTTGAATAGTGATGTCGTGGCTCAGGCAGAACCTCCGGGAAGCCTTGATTTTATTTATATCTTCATTGCAGTTGGCATTCTTACCCTGATCATTGCCTGTATCAATTTTGTAAACCTGAGTACCGCAAAGTCTCTGGATAGGGAAAAAGAAATTGGAATGAGAAAAGTAATGGGGGCAGGACGAGGCAGCCTGGTCAGTCAGTTTCTTGGTGAATCATTTCTGACTACACTTATCGCTGCGGTCATTTCAGTTTGGTTTACCATGTTGTTGTTGCCACAATTGAACAACCTCACTAATAAGGAACTTACCATTGGTGTATTGAATGAGCCCATCGTAATGATAGGGTTTGCATTCATGGTGATCATTACCAGTTTGCTGGCTGGATTGTACCCATCATTCTTTGTGTCCAGGTTTCAGGCGCTTAAAAACCTGAAAGGAATGGCTAAAACCGGAAAGGACAATCTGTCTTTCAGAAAAGGCCTGATCATTGTTCAGTTCATCATCTCAATCGTGTTGATTTCCAGTACTCTGATTGTCTTTGAGCAACTTGATCTCTTACGCAACAAACCATTAGGGTTCAACAAGGATCATATGATCACTGTGCCGCTTCAAAGCAACAATTTCAATGCAGTATTCGGTGGGTCTGATGAGGCAAAACTTTCCAAACTGGCATCTTTTGAAGAGGAAATTGCCACTATCCCCGGCGTGCTGGCCAGTACTTTATCCAGTACACCTCCAGGGTTCGGTATGGTGAACAGAAACATTATCCCTGAAGGCTTTACAGCTGAAGACAACATGCTGTCTCCTGTAATGTCTGTTGACTATGATTTAATCGAAACTTATGGGATGGAGCTGGTTGCTGGACGTAGTTTTTCAAAAGCCTATGGAAGTGATCAGCAGGAAGCGTTTGTTATCAATGAAAAAGCTGTCCAGGATTTCAATTTCGGCACTCCGGAAGAAGCTCTTGGTAAAGAAATATGGCTCGAAGGTAAGGAGGCTAAAGTTATTGGTGTGGTGAAGGATTTTAATTTTGTCAGCCTCTCTCAGGCGATCAGACCAATCATTCTTGAAATTTCACCGGCGCAATACAGTTTCTTTTCCATAAAACTGCAGAACAGCAATATTCCAGAAACACTGGATGCTATAGAATCAAAATGGAATGCCATATTCCCCAATGAAACATTCTCACATTCCTTTCTTGACGAATCTCTGGCGGATAATTATGAGACACAGGAAAATTTCGGCAAGCTCATCGGTTATTTTGCGATCCTTGCCATTTTCATCTCATGCCTTGGATCATACGGACTGATCATGTTCATTGCTTCCCAAAAGAAGAAAGAAGTGGGTGTAAGGAAAGTGCTTGGCGCTTCGATCACACAAGTGGTTTATTTGTTGTCAAGACGATTTGTGATCCTGGTATTTGTTTCAATAGCACTGGCTATTCCAATTACCATTTATGCTGCGAATATGTGGCTGGATAATTTCTATTATCGCATTGATATTTCACCACTAAGTATCATATTGGCCTCTTTGGCAACTGTTGCCCTGGTATTACTGACGGTCAGTATGCAATCGTTTAAAGCCGCCACTATGAACCCGGCTTCCGCACTTAGAAGTGAGTAAATAAGAGATGATAAGGAAGGTGTTGTAACAGCACCTTCCTTTTGTTTCCCCGGGCACGTTAAGTTCAATCATTTGCTGTTTTGTATTGGCTCGGAAAAGATGATCCTTTAGTTTTTTCGGTTACCTATTCATTTTTGGTTGGTCATTGTTGTATCAAAAACTCAAATAATTGTACAATGAAAAGACTGACTTTATTGACCATGCTGATGACCATTGTTTCCGTCTCGCAGGGACAAGATGAAGAGAAAAAACGACTCGATTTTGCCAGGACCTATTTTGAACTTGGAGGCAACTTGTTTCAATCGTTCGATGGTATGGGTATGGTAAACGATCAGCTGTCTGAGATAAAGAATCCCTGGTCATTCATGCCATACCTTAATTGGGGTGGGTTTCACTTTTGGGGACATGCTGAGTTCTTTGTAAGCTTTCCTCTTGGGCAACTATTATTAGCTGACCGGGAATCACAATTCACCTACAATCACTATGTAGTAACCGGCGGTAGGTATCTTCCCTGGGCTTATGAGACGAATAAATTAAGGCCTTATCTTGGAATGAGCTGGTCTTCAGTGGCTTATCAACAGTCAACTCAGGTGGGAAATGATGCTCCTGAAATGGTTAAAGAATTTTTGTGGATACCTGACCTTGGGGTGTTATACGGCGTTCAGAACTTTACTTTCAGAGCGGGAATCACCTATTATCGAAATAATCAATGGCATTATCCCGTATCAGCGTCCAGGTTTGAGCTGGTTTCCACACCGGGGGTTAGCTTTCAACTCGGGTTGGTATATTCCTTTGAGCAGAGTCATGACAAGCGTTCAAAGGTGAACGATAAATGGAATAGCTACAGTAGGTTTTCTCGGGTCGGCAGGGGAGCAAGTGAGGTCGGGAACTTCTTTCTGGGTGTAGGTCCCTCTTCTTCTTTTTCACTAAATAGTTCTCAATACAATCAACAAACCTTTCCCTTCCTGAGTCAACAACTGACCTCCTCGAATTATTTTGATGTAGCCATAGGGTATCAACTCAATACGGTAGATATGTTTATGGCACTTTCATACCGAAACCCTGTTTTCAAAACCAAAGGGTTCGGCAGGGAACAAACCATCAAAAAGTCATCTGTTTCATTGGAACTGAATAAGTATATTATTGACTTCTCTGGTTTTGCTCCGTTCATAGGAGTCAACGTAGCTTATGACCAACTTCGATATACAGAATCTGAAAATACAGATTCCAGACAGTTGAAATTTAAGGGAATGGAACCGGGCCTGAGTTTTGGCTGGGACATCATTCCAGGTAAAACGGATGAATTCCTGATACTGCGAACAAATCTCCGGTGGTATCCTTTTTCCTCATTTAAAATAGATGGGATGGACTTTGATTTCAGCCAGTTGGAGTACAACCTCATTCAGGTTGTACTTTACCCTGGCAGAATAAAACAATTTCGTTCCTGAGTCTTGCTGGAACAGGTGCTGATTGTAGAGCATCTAAGAATTAGCTAATAACCTGATTAAATCCACCGATTTTATCATTCGCCATTGCATGGCAGCCACTATGCTGTGCATGGCGATGAGTTGATGGTCAATTTCAGAGAGGTTCTCAATCATTTCTTCCTTTGCTGCCTGATAACCATCAATTTCATAGGCCTTTAATACGGATACCGCGTTTTCCTGTCCTGATTTTACCCTCGGTTTGGGGTGATGGCCCATTTGACGGATCATGGCTTCTGTCATTTCTATGGTGGACCAGGGATTCTGGCCTGTCACCAGGTTTCCATCGACCACAATATTGTTGAGATACATTTCACCTTCATGAAAGATACCTCCCTGCTCTTCAATTTTATCCTGCAGCAGAAAAGGGAAAATAGTCCTCGCATCCTTGATTATAAACAGCTCCTCTTCATTGGTGAAACCACAGACTTCTTTGTCACGAAGTAATGGTTTACCATCCGAAAGTTTTACATTCACCAGTGCTGCTGGTCCATGGCATACTGCCCCAATGACTCTCCCTGATTCATAGTGCCTGGTTATGAGTCTTTGAATAGCTGTATTATCCGGGAAATCAAACAGCGCTCCCTTGCCACCAGCGAAGTAGATGGCGTCATATTCACCTTCTGCTATCTGTGAAAGCGGAATGGAATTCCTGACTTTTTGCTGGGCCACCGGATCATTGAGAAAGGCATAGTCAAATTCCCCCATGTCTTCATCATCAATGACAGCAGGAGGAGTACCACCTTGAGGACTGGCAATGTCTACTTCATAGCCATTGGCCTGAAAAATGTAATAAGGTCTGGCCAGTTCTGTCAGTTCATAACCGGTTTCCTTTCCACTAGATCCCATTGTATCATGACTGGTTACCACAGCCAGAACTCTCCCTCTTACTGGTATGGAATCAGTGGTCAGGTAACTGATGTCCTTCGGAGAAGTTTGTCGGATGGCCTCCAGATTATCTGGTGCAGGTATAAGGCTCATAAACCAAATACCGAATGCTATAATCAGGGCAACCAGGCTTACTATTGTAATTAATGACCATTTGATAATTTTTTTAATCCTTTGCATCTGTTTGTTGTTTTGATTTTTGAAACAAACGAACACTAATCTCCATTTAAAATCTTTCAAAATGATCATTCCGAAAGACTAAATGATCACTTCGAAAGCGACTTGCGGTAGGATAGGGGCGTTTTTCCGGTGTGTTGCTTAAAGGCAGTATTGAAACTGGAGATACTGTTGAACCCTACTTCAAAGGCAATCGATGCAATGTTGAGGTGATCAAAATGCTCATCCTGAAAATGGCGGATGGCAGCTTCGATTCTATAACGATTGATGAATTGGTTAAAGTTGGATCCACTTTTGGAATTCACCGCCATAGAAAGGGATTGTGGCGTCACTTTTAGTTTACTGCTTACCAACTTTAAAGTAATAGAAGCATCCTTATACCACTCTTCCTGTTCTACTAACTCACAAAGGTTTTCAAACAACTCGGTTGTCTGCTGATCAGAGGCCGGGGTGCTTTGATATTTTTCATGACCAACCTTGGCAAGGTGACCTTTCCGAATCACTTCAAAACTTATGACATAAGCCACAAGTGAATACAATATTGGACCATATACATAGGGGATCATTTCATCGAGCAGATTTAGGACATAAGCGAACCAGATCACATATAATCCCCAAATCATGAGCTGCAGCAGCTGATAAGTGGAGGCCACTGAAGGAGTGTTTTTATACCTGTTCAATTCCCGATGGCTTCTGATCAGATAAAACAAAAGATGAATATAGTAAGTGATGAACAAACTGAGAAACAGCAAATTGGGTAAGGTCTCAAGGTGCTCCTCCCGGATCCAGAAACCAAAAATAATGGCCAACATTGCTGGCAGAAAGTGAAGAGAGCTACTGAATTTTATCCGGAAATCCTTTTGGAAACTGACCTTAACCAGGTGAAAGAACAAAGGACCTATCAACATTAAAGTTCCCAGTCCGATGAATATGATCTTTACATGCAGGTCTTCAGAAAATTCCAGCAACACAGATTTACCCACCCTGAATGAAAGCACCAGCAAAAGCAGGCTTAGTATTTTGTTGGCGGTTAGGTTTCCTTTTTCGTAAAACCATGCGAATATGGATAAAAATAGCCCATGGATTACTCCAAGACCACTTACTATTATTAATATCAGTTGATCAACAGCCATGAGCTTGCAAATTAATTAAAGAAGTACAACCACAACCACATTGGCCTCCAATCTTTAGTTTAAATCTGGTTGCAAAACTCGGTGGCTCACGCTAGATTTATCAGATACTAATCCTTTCCCCAATGAAGACATTGCTCTGCTGGCTTTTCCTGATGCTCTCAACCCAAATGCTTTTTGCGCAAAATTGGGTGGTCACATTCTCCAAACTTTCAGAGACGCAATACATGCAGTTTGGCGGGGACTGGACTTCTACCTGGGAAAAAATTAAAGGAAAATGGGATGAAGGATACAAGGTGAAGGACGTTTCCTATGGCTATGATAAGAAATGGGTGGTGACCTACATCAAAAGTGGTGATGGCCAATTCCTGCAATACCGGTCAAGCTGGGATGCGATCTGGACTGGAATAAAAGACAAATGGAATGATGACTACCGACTGGTGGACCTGGAATATGGTGAAGGAAAATGGATCGCCACCTACGATAAGTCATCACATGGTCAATACGTCAACATGACTTTCAGTTGGTCCAGTTTGTTTGACAAGATAGAAGAACGCTGGGACCTGGATTACAGACTGATTGATTTGGAATATGGCGATGGACATTGGGTGGCGGTTTTCAATAAAGCAACTCACGGTCAGGCCGTTAGAAATGCCCCGAGTTGGTCAGAGTTGAAAGAGAAAATCGATGAAAAACTTGCTCAGGGTTATGATCTGGTGGATGTAATTTATGGTAATGGCTTATGGGTAGCAGTAATGGACATTGACAGCAAATATCAGCACATCCACTCGTCTTACTCATGGGACGAAATGTGGGAAGTGATTCGGGATAAGTGGGAGGAAGGTTATGATGTTGTTGATGTTATGGGCAAATGATCTCCGCTATTGATCGTAATTTTCTGCTACATGCTACGATGATCCCCTCACATACTAGCGGGATGTCGGTGACTCATGAAAATGGTTTCTCCTATGTAGATTCCGGACTTTCATGCGATACCTTTAATATTCTTCATATCCATGATGCGGCAAACCTTGAACCAGAAAAGCTGGCTTCAGTGATCGCATTTTATAGAAAAGCCTCTAAGGAATTTTGTGTTTGGATTAATCAGCAACAACTATCAGATGAACTAATTCATCAATTTAATTCCCAGGGACTTATTAAAACCAATGAAGAAACGGGAATGGTGCTGGACCTGACAAACTATGAGGGACATAACGATTCCACTGGAGAGGTGGTAACAGTAAGCTCAAAAATCATGCTTCAGGAATACGCCCGTGTACTTGCCGCAAACTGGACCCCTCCGGATCAAAATGTAATTCAATATTACGAGAACACAGCAGACCACTATTTGTCTTCTGACATAAGTTTGCTGGTAGCCAGTTATCGTGGAATACCTTGTACAACCGCCGAGTTGTTCCCCACCGATCATGAAACAGCAGGAGTATATGGACTGGCTACCCTGGAATCATTCCGTGGGAAAGGGTTAGGGTTTCAAATGATGCAGCATGTCATTAACCTGTCTATTAAAAGAGGCTTTAAACACCTGATTTTACAGGCCACCGGGGAAGGAATAGGTATTTACAGGAAGCTTGGTTTTCAACCGCAGGTCGATTATTTTGAATTCGGTTAAAGCGTGATGAAAGTTTTTTCAAGTAGGGTGTAATAATTTCTGATAGTCGCCACTAACAGGATAAATATCAATTTTAAATCTCTTGAGCACCGACTTCTATACCACTCAAATATTACCTCATGCAGGCATCATCATAAAGATCTGTCGTGCCTATGCCAATTCGAAAGAAGACTTTGAAGACTATTACCAGGAAGTCTGTCTACAAATTTGGAAAAGCCACAAGAATTTTCGGGGTGATGCCGAGTGGACGACCTGGATTTATCGGCTGTCCCTGAATGTATGCCTCACGCTGTTAAAAAAGAATAAGACCGCTCCCAAGCCATTGTCTCTTGATGTTTATGAGGAGCAAAGCATAAGCAACGGAGCATTTCAGGATGAGGACCTCAATGAACTTTACGGTGCTATCCGTCAGTTGTCGGAGGTGGACCGTGCGGTTATACTACTGTATCTGGAGGAGAAGACGTATCAGGAGATTGCTGATATTATTGGGACCAACCCTAACAATATAGGAGTAAGGATCAAAAGAATTAAACAAAGGTTAAAGAAAATATTAGATGGAAAACTCAATTGAAAATACCTGGAAAAAAGGCTTTCTAAAAGAAAATGCTCTGGTGGTACCAAAACTCAACAACTTATACGAACAAAAGTCGAAAAGTCTGGTGGACCGGATGCAGCGGATGTTTGTAATTAACCTGTGGATGGTGTCCTTCATGGCGGTAGCAGCTTTACTGCTCTTCATTTTCATAGGGGTACCCTGGTTGGGACTGGTGATGTTTTTGCTGTTGGGATTTTTGGTTCTGGTTGGGATAAGAGCGATGAAAAAGTCTCCGGAATTGGATCACACCCTCAGTAGCTACGAGCACCTGATCACATTTGACAAATGGCTCAAAAGTGTGATTGCCATGTATACCAATATTTATCGTGTGCTCTATCCCGCATTTTTGTTATCAGTAGTTTTTGGTGTCTGGTACTCCTCAATGCACGAAAAGTTGGTTGAAAGGGTCCTTTCATTCAATCCGGATACACTCATGATAGCGGGAATGCCAGCAGTCATTTGGGGAGTAACGCTGGTAGCCAGTGCGGTAGTGTCCTATTTCGCCAAAGCCATCTACATGCTCGACCTGAAGATTGCATTCGGTCATGTTTTCCGAAAACTCGAAGATATGATCCGGGAAATGGAAGAGTTGAGGGCGTGAGTTGGAGTCCGCGTGATAAAGATCAGAAGGCTTTTGGTACAGAATACATATTTATATATTTGCCATTTTAAAATCACAACCATAAAATGAATTCTAAACTATATCCAAAATCACCGGTACTGTCTAACTATGATTTTGTCAATCCATCTTCGGAGTTTCGCAGATCAGTTAGTGGGGTAATATTTACGATTATTCTATTTTTCCTGTTTTATCTACTTCTAATTGCAATATCTGCTGCAATTATGCTTGCTGCCGGCTGGGCAGGAATCGCTTTGATCACGGTTAGGCCCAGCTTCATTACACTTGCCGCAGGTGGTGGAATGATAGCATTGGGAGTGATGGTCTTTGTGTTTCTGTTCAAATTTATTTTTTCTCGAACCAAGGACGAAAACCCTTACAGGATAGAAATTAAAGAGCATGAACACCCCAATCTATTCGCTTTTATAAAGCAACTCAACATTGATACACAAACAAGGTTTCCAAAAAAAATATTCTTATCCCCAGACGTTAATGCCATGGTTTTTTATAACTCTAGTTTTTGGAGCCTTTTCTTTCCAGTCAGGAAAAACCTTGAAATTGGTCTGGGATTAGTCAACTCTTTGAATGTTAGTGAGTTTAAGTCAGTGTTGGCCCATGAATTTGGTCATTTCTCTCAAAGAAGTATGAAAATAGGAAGTTATATATATACGGTCAACAGAGTGATCTATAATCTTGTATATGAATATGATAATTGGGACAATGTGCTTTCTGGTTGGGCGCAAACAGGGGGTATCTTTGGTTTTTTCGCTGGGATTACTTTTTGGATAGTTGAAAGAGTCAGGGACTTAATGAAAGTAGCTTATAATTTAATCAATGTGAGTTACTTAAAGTTGTCTCGTGAGATGGAATATCATGCAGATTTAGTCGCCGTAAGTGTTAGTGGTAATGATTCCTTTAAAAATGCCCTCCGAAAAATTGAGTTTTCGTCGTTTGCTTATGATTACACCACACAATACCTTAATTCCCTGGCATCCAGAGAAAAAGCCTCTGAAGATATTTATGTAAATCATACGTCCACTACGGCAATACTTGCAAAGAGCAATAAGATCTCTGTAGACAATGATATCTTGAAAATTACTGATGAAGACCTAAAAAATAATATTGTAAAGTCCAGGTTAAACATCAAAGATCAATGGGCGTCACATCCAACATTGAAGGAAAGAGAATCCAATATAAAGAAAGCTAACATAGTGGCTGAAGTTAACTCTGACTCAGCCTGGTCAATCTTTTCTAACCCTCAGCAACTGAGAATTGAAATGACTAAAAACCTTTATCAGATTGGCTTCCCTAATATGAAATTCGAACCTTTGAACCTCAATGAGTATCAGGATTTTGCGCAGGCAGAATTGAATAAATATAAATTGGATGAAGCTTATAATGGATTCTACGATAACAGGTATCTATCAAAGTTTGACCCTGAGGACTTCATAGAAAGAGACCAGTCACTAAATTTCGAGGAACTATACAGTAGAGGAAATGTAGATAGAATTAGAAGATTGGAATCTAACAAGCTGGATCTTGAAATTCTGAAACAAATTACCATTAAACAAAATGGTATAAAGTATTTCGAATTTGATGGTAAAAAGCATAAGCGAAAAGATGCTGTAAAAATTATAGAAAGCTTGAAGAAGGAAGTAGAAGATGATGAGTTGTTTGTAACTGAACTTGATAAAGCTGCATTTATTTACAATTACCAAAGTGCGAAGACAGTTAAAAAAGAAAAAGAGCTGATTGAATTTTACAATACCTATTTTCAGGCAGCAAAATGCCTTCAATCTATCGAGGAAGTCAATACAAAATTTCAAAACTTCTCTAATACCTTATATTCAAAACCAAGATGGACCGAAGAGGAGATTACCCAATTGAATTCTGAGTTGTATTTTATTGAAAAGGAATTTAAAAACTTACTACAGGAGTTGGATGTGCAAATAATAGTTGAGCATATCGATTCTGAAGAACAAAAGGAAACGTTGATAGAATATGTCGACTCGAATAATTATTTTGTAAGAACTTCAGGTTTTGATGAACATTCTTTTTTCAATCTTTCAAGTTTGGTATACACGGTATATGAAGCAATTGGAAGTCGATATGGGAAATCCCTGAAGGCAATGACTGACTTTCAACTGGCTCCCAAAAGCGAAATTTTGTAAGAGTTGTTCTTATTGCAAGGAGTGTTATCCTGAGATGCTCACGCCACTGTTGTAATGGTCTTGGCGGGTTTGCATTCAAAGCCAAACCAACAGCTACCAAAGCACTAATTTCAGGGCTTCTTGTAAGTAGCTACTTGTCGCCTTGTAAGTAGCTACTTGTCTCGCTGTGAGTAGCTACTTGTCTCGCTGTGAGTAGCTACTTGTATCGCTGTAAGTAGCTACTTATATTTTAAGCATTAATATGAACGCATCTGACACAATCTCTTATCACATTAACCTTCAATTTCCTCTTCCAATTTCTCCCGATCTTTCATAGGCAATTTCTCCATTTTGGTGGATTCAATCATTGGATAACCAAAGTCTTCAACGATCTTACCATAGACCTTGTAAAACCCTCTTCCACGGAAAGGATAATATTTGGCCACATCAGGGAAATGAACAGTGTCAAACACATACCCATCCTTGTCGTAGAACGTGCCAAAGTGCATGCGTTGGCCATCTTTGGTGCTGGTGTCCTTGGTGGTCACCAGGTAACCGGTGATCTGAACATGCCGTCCCAGGTTTTTCATTAGTTCACGGGCGCGGATATTACCCAAATCATCTTCATTCTGTAGCAATAAAAAAGGATCGCATAGTGGGAAATTCAGGAGCTCAAACTGATCAAAGGCATCTTCCAGTTTAGGGTAGGAGAGGTTGGGCAGATCATATTTGGTAGGCTCCAGGTTAAACAGGTCCTTCGTATAATGCTTCATCGCCTTTCCGCCATAGTACAACTGCGCTTCCCACAGCAGTGCTTTTTTATTAGGATTGTAAAACCGGAATGCATCAATCCGGATCAGTATCCTCAGTTGCTCCAATCCAATGGGGATGCGCCGGATGAAATCATCCAGACTCAGGTAGGGGCCGTTTTCTTCCCGTTCGCGTGGAATCATCTCTGCGATTTTTGTCTCCAGACTTTTCAAATGGATGAAGCCAATGTATATGTCAATCCCTTTGATATTGGTGAGGTAATCACTGTTGTTGACGCAGGGAGCGTTGATGTTGGCACCACTCATTCGTGCTTCATGGAAATAAAATTCCGTGCGATAAAAACCACCAAAATTGTTGATGACACCCACCATAAACTCCAGCGGATAATGGGCTTTCAGAAACAAACTCTGATAGCTCTCTACCGCATAGCTTGCCGAGTGCCCCTTGGAAAAAGAGTAGCCACTAAAACTCTCGATCTCAAACCAAACCCTTTTGGCCACATGTTCCGGATAACCGATCTTTCTACAATTCTCAAAATATGTATCCTCCAGCCTTTTGAACTCCGCTCGTGACCGAAACTTGCCCGACATTCCTCTTCTCAGGATATCGGCATCTGCCAGGGTGATATTGGCAAAGTGGTGGGCCACCTTGATCACATCTTCCTGGTAGACCATCACGCCATAAGTCTCGTGCATCAATTCATCCATTTTGGGGTGGATGGTTTCATATGGCTGCCCCTTTTGGGTCATGTGATGCCGCTCTATATATGCCCGCATCATGCCGGACCTGGCTACCCCGGGACGAATGATCGAACTGGCTGCTACCAAGGTGATGTAGTCCTGACACGACAACTTGCCCAGCAACATTCTCATGGCTGGCGACTCTACATAGAAGCAGCCCATGGTTCTTCCCGTACTGAGCAATTTGGCTATTTTAGGATCTTTCTTAAACTCATCAAACCGCTTGGCATCCACTGTTTTATGCTGGTTCTTCTTAATCAAAGCTACAGTGTCCTTGATGTGCCCCAGTCCCCTCTGGCTGAGTATGTCAAATTTGTAGATGCCCATGTCTTCTGCATTGTGCATTTCGAAATGGACCACCGGCAATCCTTTAGGCGGCAGGTCAGTAGCGGTGTAGGCATAGATGGGTGCCTCTGTGATTAAAACTCCACCGGCATGAATGGATAAGTTTGCCGGGATCTTTTGCATGGCCTTACTGTACTGAAAGATCAGTCGGGTAATGTCATCCTTATTGCGGTAGAGGTCGGGGTAGGAGACCATCTGATCGATTTCTTCTTTGGGCAGCCCAAATACTTTCCCAAGTTCCCTCAGGCTCGATCGCATCTTGTAAGTAGTATGGGTGCCCAGCAAAGCCACATGCCGCTGACTATATTTTCCGAAAAGGTATTCATAGATCGCATCACGGTCCTTCCATGAGAAGTCCATGTCAAAATCCGGAGGTGAGGTTCGATTGGGGTTGAGGAACCGCTCGAAGTACAGATCCAGTTCGATCGGGTCAACATCAGTGATCCCAAGGCAATAGGCGATCATGCTGTTGGCTCCACTTCCCCGACCGACATAATCATAACCACTTCTTTGAGCAAATCGAATGATGTCATGGCTGATCAGGTAATAGGACTCAAAGTTCTTTTGATTGATGATGCGTAGTTCCCGTTCAAAACGCTCCTCCGTTTCTTCGGTGATCTTTCCATCATATCTTCTCTGGTAACCCTCTCTGGCCTGGGCAACCAGGTATTGATAATCCTCTTTTTTACTGCCCAGCAGATGCTTTTTGTTTTTGTCTGTACCCAACTCAAATCTGATGTGACACTGCTCCAATATCATTTCAATGTTGCGTATCAGCTGAGGGTAATCTTTAAAGTAGTGCTTTAACTCATGCTCCGGAATCATGTACTCATCCGGTGAAGCCTGCAGCGATGGATCCAGTTTGCTGAGCAGTGTATTCTGGTCAATTACCCGTAACAACCTATGAATATTGAAAGAAAGCTTGTCTTTAATAGTAACAGGGTGCCAGGCTACTGCTTTGTGAAGTTGAGTTTTAACGGGTGAAGTGATGATTTTATTTAAGTCACTGATTTTTAAACCTATATACTCATCTGAATAAAGTGGAGCTTCTGGTATGTTGTCAGGGGGATAAATAAAGAATACATCTTCCAGTCGTGGAGCTCTTTTATGTAGAGGGAGGTCATTGAGGTTATGCCTGGAGAGGTATCCGTTGAGTTGTTCAAACCCCTGGTTGTTTTTGGCAAGACCAATGTAGAGCAACTGATCATCCTGACGAAACTCTATACCCAAAGCAACCTGCATGTCGTACTCGGCCCTTCGTTCGTTACAAATTCTCAGCAGTTCGATATACCCTGATGTATTGTTGATATCGGTCAGACAAAGCTTCCGCACCCCACATCGTTTAGCCTCCTCAAACAAGGCCTCCACCGACAAGGTCCCGTACTTAAAACTGAAATATGTATGGCAGTTAAAATACAATGTTAGTTTTTATCAAAAGAAGACTCACGTTTTCATAGGGCTTACATATGCGCTAAACAATTAATAAAAAGATTTGACATCTGAAGTTTTCAGTTAGAAATTGCCCAACCCTAAAAACTCAAAACCCTAAACTCAAAACCCTAAACTCCAAACCCAAAACCCCAAACTCAAAACCCAAAACCCAAAACCCAAAACCCCAAACCCAAAACCCCAAACTCAAAACCCCAAACCCAAAACTCCAAACTCAAAACTCAAAACCCTACTCCCTCATCACCCCACGACTGGCAAAGACATTATTCTCCATTCTCACCCTTTTGTTTACCCCGATGGTAGCGGCGCGCACTATGGCATCAATACCGTGTTTGTATCGGATCTTGTCAAGGGCCTGGTAGAGTCGGATGCTTTCTTCAGTGTCGTCAAACAAGTTGATCTGGTAGTTGCCATGCACGAGCCCACTCAGACGGACACCCACCAGTCTCAGCAACATCCTCCGGGTATACAGGCGGTCAAACAGCTCCATCACATGCCTGATAATCAACTGATCTGAAGCGGTATAAGGGACCTGTATTTGTTTGGTCTCTGTATCAAAATTGGAATACCTGATCTTTACTGTGACACAGGAGGTAAGCTTTTGTTCTTCCCTTAGCTGGTAGGTCAATTTTTCCACCATGGCAGTAAGGATGGTCTTAAGCTTTTTGACATCAATGGTGTCTGAAGAAAAAGTGCATTCAGTAGAGATCGACTTTCTTTCAGAGTAGGGTACGATCTGAGAATGATCAATCCCATTGGCCTTGTACCATAATACCTTTCCGTTTTTACCAAACGCTTTTTCCAATAGTTTGATGGGCATTTCGCGAAGCGTCTTTATTTTGTACACACCCATCTCCATCAGATGCTGGGAAGTTTTCTTTCCCACCATGGGAATCTTTTTTACCGAAAGAGGAGAGAGGAAACTCTTTTCGGTCCCATGCGGAATCAGGCCTTCGCCATTAGGCTTGTGCTCACCGGTAGCCACCTTCGATACCATTTTATTGAGCGAAACGCCCATTGAAATAGGCAGCCCCGTATGTTTGATCACCTTTTGGCGCAATTCCCTTGACCACCTGAAGGTGCCAAAGAAATGGTCCATGCCTGTAGCATCAATGTAAAACTCATCAATCGATGCTTTTTCAAACATAGGCGCTTCTTCCCGGATGACTTCAGTTACCAGCCTGGAATATTTGCTATATGACTCCATGTCTCCGGAAATCACTTTGGCATCAGGGCATAGCTGTAGCGCCATTTTAGTAGGCATGGCTGAGTGAACACCAAATTTGCGAGCCTCATAACTACAGGAAGCCACCACACCTCTGTTTCCATTGCCACCAATAATCAGCGGAATGCCTTTCAATTCACTGTTCATCAGGCACTCCACAGACACAAAAAAAGAATCCAGATCCATGTGTATAATCGATCGTTCCGGCAGTTCATTGAAGAACCTCTTTCTCATGGGGCGGTGGTTTATGAGCATTTCGCGTTAAGTTAAGCTAAAATAATTAGTAATTAGTTTTGTTTTAATACTTTGTTTGCTAATTTTATGATCAAAATTACTCATTAATAACAGTTAATACTAATAATTTTAGGATTAAAAAATTAAGGATATGATGGACTTGCCACAGCTGAAAGAGGATTTGATTTTGGATCATGATTATCGCCTGCGACTTTCTTCAAAGAAGTTGAAATCCGGTAAATGCCAGGTGAAGTTTTATGCGACTGTCAGGACCAGGAAAAACCTCTATGGGTATGTGCTGGTGGAGTCCAACGAAAAGCTGAAGGATGTGGTGGACCGGATTAAATACCGTTTGGATCAGGTGAAAAACCGGGATAGTTTTCATCACATCAATCTATATTCTATAGGAAAGAATCACACAAATGACGCGAATATCCTTATTTTTGACGCATAAGCTGAATTAAAATATTGCTTGGAGTATATAAACCACCCAACCTCTTGCTGTGTCAGTCGGACCAGCAAGAGGTTCCCTTAAAGAGGGAATCATTCATTTAGACAAAGAGCAATTACTTATATAGCATGGTACAGGTAAACGAAAATATAAAATACCTTCGAAAGAAGAACGGATATACACAGGAGCAATTTGCTGAGTTGATCGGCATCAAACGATCCCTGGTAGGGGCATATGAAGAGGGCAGAGCTGACCCACGATTAAATAACCTGCTCCGGATGAGTGAAGTGTTCAAAGTAACCGTTGATACACTTCTCAATAAAGACGTCTCAAAACTCTCCGATCAGGAGCTTTACAGTTCTGGCAAGGAGGGAGGAATGAAAATACTTTCAATCACAGTTGACCGGGACGATAACGAAAACATTGAGCTGGTACCACAAAAAGCCTCAGCCGGCTATCTCAATGGATACGCGGATCCTGAGTTCATAGAAGAGTTGCCCAAATTCAGGCTGCCTATGTTGCCCGGAAATGCTACCTACAGAGCCTTCGAAATTCAGGGTGACAGCATGTTACCATTGGAACCAGGTACGGTCATCATTGGGGAGTATGTGGAAAACCTCAAACATGTCCGTAATGGCAAAACTTATGTTTTGGTCACTGCTAAGGAGGGGGTGGTTTATAAAAGGGTGTTCAACTACCTCGATGAAAAGAATAAATTGTACCTGGTTTCGGATAACAAGTCATATGCGGCCTATGATGTGGACGCTTCGGATGTGTTGGAGATATGGGAAGCCAGGGCATTCATCAGTGTGAACTTTCCTGACCCTGATGATGAGTCGAAGATGTCCATTGAGAAGTTAACCGAGGTTGTCTCAAAACTGCAGAATGAAGTAGTGAAAATTAAAGGGGACCTGTCCAGATAACCTTTTTGTCGCCAATTGATGATTTCCTGACGAAAAATTGAACGTGCTATAAGTATTTTACGTTACCTTCGTTGCTCATTTTTAAATAGCAACAGGATAGCCCGAGACCCTATACTTTTCAAGGGTTATGTTGGTTCAGGTTGGGAAATAGTATGTTGAAGAAATATCTTCTTTTTTTATGGGTCTTTGTGGCTGCCACAGGTACATGGGCCCAGCAGATGATAGTGTCTGGTAAAGTTATTGAAGCCAGAACCGGAGCACCAGTTCCATTTGCTACCATAGCAGTGAAAGGTACTGCCCTGGGAACCATCTCTGACTTTGATGGTAATTTCCGTTTGCAACTGAAGCAGTACTATGACTCCATAGAAGTGAGTTACATAGGTTTTGTCAGCAAATCAAAAAAACTGGAAAACCTACCGGAACAAACGATTAATTTCCAACTGGAAGAAGATGTGGTTAATCTTAGTGAACTGGTAGTTTATGCTGGGGAAAACCCCGCTTTTAAGATCTTAAGAAATGTCGTAAAGAATAAAAAGTATAATGATAAGAGAAGCCTTTCTGCATTTGAATATGAATCTTATACCAAGATAGAGGCCGATGTTGATAACCTTTCGGATAAATTCAAGAACCGAAAGGTGGTACAACGTATTACTCAAATTATCGACAGTATAGAGCATATAGCCGGAGAGGATGGAAAACCTGTATTACCCCTGTTTATTTCAGAGGCCATTAGCAGGTTTTATTACAAAAAGGACCCCACCTTCAGGCATGAAAATGTATTGAAAACCAAAGTGTCTGGTATTGGGATCACTGATGGTACACTCACTTCTCAAGTTATTGGGGCTACTTTTCAGGAATACAATTTTTATCAGAACTGGCTCAGTATTGTTTCAAAAGAATTTGTTTCCCCAATTGCTGATGGATGGAAACAGTTCTATGAATATGACCTTACTGACAGCCTGTACCTCGATGATGATTTTGTTTACCGGCTGGATTTCTTTCCAAAACGTGAACAGGACCTTGCTTTTCGGGGAACCATGTGGATCACGAAGGATGATTGGGCGCTGAAGAGAATTGATTGTTCGGTAGGTAAAGAAGCTAACCTTAATTTCATTGAAAAAATTAAGGTACAACAGGATTTGATCAAGACAGAGGCTGGCCCATGGTTGCCTGAAAAGTCGAGAATTATAGTGGATGTTAGTCAGGTGACGAAAAAAACCGCGGGCATGATTTTTAAGTTTTACGTTTCCGCTAAGGACATTATTGTCAACCAACCATATGACAATGAATTTTATCAAAATCCAGTTACACTGGAAGACGATGCGCGAGAGGATCGTGATGAGTATTGGTCAACCCATCGCCACGATTCATTGACGAGTACTGAGGTCAATGTTTACAAAATGATCGATTCGTTAAAAACCATTCCTTTGATCAAGTTTGGTACAGATGCTTCAAAATGGGCGGTTACCGGATTCTATAAGGTTGGGTTGGTTGAACTGGGCCACTGGTCCACTTTTTATGGGAACAATAATATTGAAGGAACACGATTAGGCTTTGGGGCAAAATCATCTATTGACTTTAGTAAGAACTGGGTTTTTGGTGGCTATATTGGCTATGGATTCGATGACAAGCAATGGAAATATCAGGCCTATGGACAGTATATCATTAACCGTAACAGATGGACCACCATACGATTAGAGCGTCAGGAAGAGGTGGAGCAAATCTGGCTGCTCAATGAGAATATAGGTCCCACCAGTTTATTCTATTCCTTCTCAAGGTTTGGAACCCTTACTCAACCATTTAGCATTGAAAAGAACATTTTAAGGTTTGAAACCCAACTGGCTGCCGGACTGACACAAAAAATTGAATTGAAAAACGAGCATTTCAATCCGCTTTTTGACTTCCGATACTACCAGGAGCCTGGTGAATCCATGACCACCGGAAGCAGTTTTGATATCGCTGAAGTAAGTATAGATACCCGCTGGGCAAAGGACGAACTTTTCGTTTTAAATGATAATGACCGTTTGAGCCTTGGGACCGTAAGGTATCCCGCCTTTAATTTAAAATATACTTATGGCTTCAAAGGATTTCTGGGTAGTGATTTCTCCTATCACAAGGTAAATGTAGCAGTAGAGAAGAGGCAAAAGATGGCACTACTGGGAGTCTCCAATATTCGATTGAACGGAGGATACATTTTTTCACAAATACCCTATCCAATACTTACCAATCACCTGGGTAACGAGACACCAATCTATGCTGGTTTTACTTATAACCTGATGGATTTCTTTGAATTTTCTAGTGACCGGTTTGTGGAATTAAGGTACCGACACCAATTTGAAGGACTGATCCTGAATAGGATACCATTGTTCAAGCGGTTGAAATGGCGACTGACAGGGACAGCCAATATACTTTATGGAGGAATGAGTCAGAAGAATAAAGACATAATACCCACCACATTGGATGACCAGGGCAATGAAGTGTTACCTTTCAATACGTTGGATCCAGCTAAACCATATGCTGAATTTGGTTATGGGATTGAGAATATTTTCAAGGTATTTCGAATTGATGCGTTCCATCGGTTAACTTATACCAACAAACCTGGTGTGAATGATTTTGGTCTCAAATTTTCCCTGCAATTGATCCTTTAGTTGTAGCTTTGTTCTTATGCGATTGGGGTGGGTTTTAATAGTATTATTGATAACCTCCTGTGGATATAAATATTCCCAGGATCCCATTCCTGCTATTCCCTCAATCGACGAGTCCTTCAGGCAAAATTCTGTCACCTACCTGGACAAAATGATCCGTGAGGATCCAAACAACATTGACCTTTACGTTCAAAAGTTAAACATTTATAAGGATCAAAAGTGGCCCACTCAGGCCATATCAACACTCAATGCTGCGGTAGCGCTTGATACTTCAAATACAGCATTGCTAACCATGAGAAAAGACTATTTTCTTACTAATGGCAGTTACAGAAGGGCATTGGCCGATATCAATCAGTTAATTTCGAAAAATGTTGATCTGGAAACACTGTATCTCGAGAAAGCCATTGTGCTTTATCAACTCAACCGGGTAGACGAAGCATGGCATATCATCAGCAGCTACCATTTTAAGCAATCGGACCCCAGGTTGCTGGAGTTGAAAGGAGATATCTGGTTGCTGAAAAATGATTCATTGTTAGCGCTGAGGCATTATTACCTATACCATCAGCAGTACCCAAACAATTCGGCAATCAACAGGAAACTAATTGAACTGCTGAAACAGACAAAAAACTGGAATAAACTCAATGAAGTTCTCACCACTTTATCAACCAGGGATTCAAGCTACCTGTTGGAGTCGGCGCTGGCCAAGTTGAATACTGGTGCGGCCAATGAAGGTAAAGCCATCATGCGCGAATTGGTCAATCATGGGGATGAAGAAGCGTTATTGTTGCTTAGCGAACATTATTTTGAAACCAGAAAATATGATTCTGTCATCTATTTCAATAACCTTTTTGCCAATCAATATGACTCAATCAATCCTGCATTCATCAATATTGCCAGGGCATATGATCAAAAAGGGTGGTGGACCAGAGCGCTAATGTATTACGATCTGGTTTTACAAACTGATAGTACCAATCAACAAGCCCTGCAGGAAACGCAAAAAGTAAAGGGAAAAATTGCATATTTGCGGAGATTAAAAGAAGAGCAGGAGAAAACACCTGTTAATTTCATTTTACCAAAGAAGAAACTAGAATTTTAATGAGTGCTGAATTGATTCGAATTACTCTACCAGATGGTACAGTAAAAGAATTTGAAAAAGGATCCACAGGAATGGATATTGCCCTTTCCATCAGTGAAGGACTGGCAAGAAATGTATTGGCAACTAAGGTCAACGGTGAAGTATGGGATGCTACCCGTCCAATAACGACCGATGCTGAAGTAACCTTGCTGACCTGGAACGATGGAGATGGGAAATCAACATTTTGGCACTCTTCTGCCCATATCATGGCAGAGGCCCTGGAAGAGCTTTATCCCGGAATCAAATTTGGCATTGGACCTCCCATTGAAAACGGGTTTTACTATGATGTTGACTTTGGAGATCAGGAATTTAATTCTGAGAACCTGAAGGAGTTGGAAGATAAAATGCTTCAACTGGCCAAACAAAAAAATGAGTTTGCCCGGAAGGAAGTGAGCAAGGCTGATGCCATCAAATACTTTACTGAAAAAGGTGATGAATACAAACTGGATTTGATTGATGGTCTGGAAGATGGCTCCATTACTTTCTATACGCAGGGTAACTTCACAGATTTGTGTCGGGGACCACACATTCCTAATACGGGATTTATCAAGGCCGCCAAGATATTAAATGTTGCAGGAGCCTATTGGCGAGGAGATGAAAACAATAAGCAACTTACCAGACTCTATGGAATTACATTCCCAAAACAAAAAGAACTTAAGGAATACCTTGAGCTGATAGAGGAAGCTAAAAAACGCGATCACCGGAAGCTTGGAAAAGAACTGGAATTATTCACGTTCTCTGAAAAAGTGGGGATGGGATTACCCTTATGGTTACCAAAAGGGGCCATGTTGAGAGATCGTTTGGAGGGATTCCTGAAAAAAGCCCAGGTAAAAGCAGGCTATCAGCCGGTAGTCACGCCACACATTGGCAACAAAGAACTGTACATTACCTCTGGTCACTATGAGAAGTATGGTGAGGATTCTTTCCAACCAATCAACACACCCAATGAAGGTGAGCAGTTCTTCCTTAAGCCAATGAACTGCCCTCATCACTGTGAGATATATAAGTCCAGGCCAAGATCATATAAAGATCTGCCATTGCGATTGGCGGAATTTGGCACGGTATACCGATACGAACAAAGTGGTGAACTTCACGGGCTAACGAGGGTTAGGGGATTTACCCAGGATGATGCACACATTTTCTGTACACCTGATCAGGTAAAAGATGAATTCATCAAGGTGATTGACCTGGTGTTGTATGTGTTCAATTCATTAGGATTCGAAGACTTTACGGCACAAATTTCACTAAGGGATCCAGAGAACAAAGCCAAGTACATTGGTGCCGATGAAGCCTGGGAGAAAGCAGAGCGTGAAATTCAGGAAGCTGCTGAAGAAAAGAACCTTAAGACGGTTACAGAACTGGGAGAGGCTGCATTCTATGGTCCAAAACTGGATTTTATGGTAAAAGATGCCCTGGGTAGAAGCTGGCAACTGGGTACCATACAAGTTGATTACAATCTACCAGAGCGATTTGAGCTGGAATATGTAGGGGCTGACAATCAGAAACACCGGCCAGTTATGATCCACAGAGCACCATTTGGTTCTATGGAGAGATTTGTAGCCGTATTGACAGAGCATTGTGCAGGGAATTATCCATTATGGCTAACCCCTGATCAGATTTCCATCCTTCCGATTAGTGAAAAGTATGCCGATTATGCCAATGAAATCTACAGCTTCCTCGAGGAGCATGATATCAGAGGACTGATTGATCATAGAGATGAGAAGATCGGTAGAAAGATCCGTGATGCAGAGGTTAAGAAAATTCCTTATATGTTGATTGTTGGTGAGAAGGAGATGGCCGAGGGCAAAGTGTCCATAAGAGAACACGGAAAAGGTGACCTTGGCGCTTTGTCCAGGGAAGAATTCATTGAATTTTTCCGAAAAAGAGCTCGGGAGTCACAAAATATCAAAGAATAAGCATTAATATTCCATAAAGCGCAACATTGATTTTTTTATATAATAAAATTATCACGATATTTGCGACCTGATTTTGAACTATAAAAAGGAGGTAAAAGATTAGCAAACAAAGATTTCAGAGGGGCCCGAGAGGTCGAGTTGAAGAACCTTACAGGGTAAACCAGCGTATTACTGCCCGGGAAGTTAGGGTAGTAGGCGAAAATGTAAAAGTAGACGTGTATCCGTTAGACCAGGCGTTGAAAATGGCACAAGAGCAAAATCTTGATCTTGTGGAAATTTCACCCAAAGCGGATCCACCAGTTTGTAAAATCATTGATTACTCCAAGTTCAAATACGAGCAGAAGAAGAAGCAGAAGGAGATAAAGGCAAAGTCTCAGAAGACGGTGATCAAGGAAATCAGGTTTGGACCAAACACTGATGATCATGATTTCGAATTCAAACTGAAACATGCCAAGAAGTTCCTCGGAGAAGGTGCAAAGGTGAAGGCTTTTGTTCATTTCGTTGGAAGAACAATTGTTTTCAAAGAAAGAGGAGAGATTCTGTTGCTTAAATTTGCGCAGGCTTTGGAAGAAGATGGTAAAGTGGAACAGTTCCCTAAACTGGAAGGAAAAAGGATGTTCCTCATCATGTCTCCCAAAGTGAAGAAATAAGTATTTATTAATTAATATATATAAAATGCCAAAAGTTAAAACTAAATCTGGAGCTAAGAAGCGTTTCAAACTTACTGGTAGTGGTAAAATCAAGAGAAAGCATGCTTTCAAAAGCCACATCCTGACTAAGAAAGAAACCAAGCAAAAGAGAAATCTAACTCACATGACGCTTGTTCATAAATCTGACGAGCCTAATGTGAAAGCAATGCTAAACATTTAAGTTTAAGCATCAGGTTAATTAATTCACCAGGTTATTGGTCATAAGACCACCAAGTGGCACCAATAATCAAAAAATTTAAAAACAATGCCAAGATCAGTTAATCATGTAGCTTCAAAGGCAAGAAGAAAAAGAGTCTTGAAGCAGGCCAAAGGTTACTTCGGCCGAAGAAAAAATGTATGGACGGTTGCTAAAAACGCCGTTGAAAAAGGTTGGACTTACGCATACCGCGACAGAAAAGCCAAGAAAAGAGAATTCAGAGCGTTGTGGATCCAAAGGATCAACGCTGGTGCCAGAGAGCACGACATGTCTTATTCACAATTCATGGGTAAACTAAAAGCTGCAAACATCGACTTAAACAGAAAAGTGTTGGCAGACTTAGCGATGAACAACCCGGATGCTTTCAAAGCAATCGTAGATAAAGTGAAGTAAGCATTCATACAGAATACTTTTAAAAAGGGAAGCTCTAAAGGCTTCCCTTTTTTTATATTGATTATTTCTTCCACACTTTCATTTGATTAATATTGTGACCAACCAGGCAATCGCATGAAAAGAAGAAAGTTTATTCAAAAATCAGGTGCAGCAACTTTGGGGGCTTCCATGTTGGCTTGCAATTCTGTAGCCAACAATTCACAGGATTCAGTTCCCACCCAATCACCATTGCAGTCAAACCCAAACCAAAAAATAAAACCACCAAGACTTAAGGTGGGTGACACCATTGGGGTAATCACACCGGGAAGTGGCCTTAAGAAAGGACAATTTGATTTGATATTGCAAAACCTCAAGTCAATTGGCTTAAAACCAAAGTTCACCGGTAACCTAAAAAAGCACAATGGTTTTTTGGCTGGAACAGATCAGGAAAGGTTGGCCGACATTCATCAGATGTTTGAAGATCCCGAAGTGAAGGGGATCATCTGTGGGCGTGGTGGTTATGGTTCCGCCAGAATAGTTGATCAGATTGACCTGGAAATGGTGAAGTCTAATCCAAAAGCATTTATTGGCTTTAGTGACATCACCGTACTGCTCAACACATTTTATCAGAAAACCGGCCTGATATGTTTTCATGGGCCAGTGGCTTCAGCTGATTTTACCACCTATACTTCTGGCAACCTGAAAGCTCTTCTAATGGAACCGAAAGACCAGGTCTTAATTGGGAAAACCGATGAATATTACAAAATAAATTCAGGGGAAGCCACAGGTGAACTGGCAGGAGGTAACCTAAGCATCATCTGCTCACTCGAAGGAACACCCTATGCTGTTGATTTTAAGGATAAGCTTGTGTTCATCGAAGAGATACAGGAATCACCATATAAAATAGACAGGATGCTAACTCAGTTGTTGTTGTCTGGCAAGCTGAGTGAAGCGAAAGGAGTGATTCTTGGCAATTTCTTCAAATGCGATGTGCCCAGGGCTGCCGGGGTATATACCTTAAAAGATGTCCTGTTAGAGAGGTTAAGCAAACTTTCTATTCCGGTGGCCTATGGTTTCAACATCGGTCATGTCCCTGATAACTCCACACTCCCGGTTGGAATTCCTGCGACATTCAATAGTGACCAGGGAATTTTGAGAATAGAAGAGAAAGCTGTGCTCTGATAATGATAATTTGAGGGTTCGCTGTTATCATTGCAGTCCCAAAAGGATTTCAACATTACCCATCACTTGTTTTACCGGATTATTTGTATGACATGCTGAATCTATTATCGTATAAAAACAAGTTTCAGGAAATTGAAACCCCTTTCTATTTCTATGACCTTGATTTACTGAAGGCAACTGTCGATAGGGCCAAGTCGGCTATCGAGGGCACCAATTACCATATTCACTACGCATTAAAAGCCAATGCAAATCCTGAGATTTTAAAAGTCATAAAGGCATCAGGTTTTGGAGCTGATTGTGTAAGTGGTAATGAGGTTCGCAGAGCCATTGATATTGGTTTCGATCCCTCTGAAATCGCATTTGCCGGCGTTGGCAAGAAAGACAAGGAAATATTATTTGCGCTGGATAAAAAGATTTTCGCCTTCAATTGTGAGTCAATGCACGAAATTGAAGTAATCAACCAGTTGGCTGGAGGGGTAGGAGCTGTCGCTGATATAGCGCTTCGCATCAATCCCAACGTTGATGCTCAGACACACAAAAACATCACTACTGGCCTGGAGGAGAATAAATTTGGGATCAACATATCTGAACTGGATCAGGTGATTGAAAAAATCAATGGTTTTCAGCACATAAAGGTCAAGGGGATTCATTTTCACATCGGATCCCAGGTAATGAATCTGGATAATTACAGGCAATTGTGTTTCAAAGCGAATGAACTGGTAAAGCTATTCAGGTCCAAGGGAATGAAGTTGGAACACCTCAATGTGGGTGGTGGTCTGGGGATTGATTATGAGCAGCCGCTGCAAAATCCAATTCCACCTTTTGAGGAATATTTTGGTGTATTTAAAAAGAACCTGGAACTGCAAGATCCCCTTGAAATTCATTTTGAACTGGGTAGATCGATCACTGGCCAATGTGGGGCATTGATTACCAGGGTCCTCTATGTTAAGTATGGCATCAAAAGAAACTTTCTGATTGTAGATGCAGGGATGACTGAATTGATGAGGCCGGCGCTTTACCAGGCTAAACATAAAATATTCACCTTCTCCGATACTGATACCAGGGAGGTTTATGATGTGGTAGGACCTATTTGCGAGTCAACCGACTTTTTCGAAAAGGGAGTTGAGTTGCCTAAATCGGAAAGGGGAGATCTTATTGCGTTGCTCTCATCAGGAGCTTATGGACAGGTCATGGCCAACCAATACAACATGAGAGACCAGATTCAGGCTGTATATAGTTCGAACCTATAGGAAACCAACAATCAGGTACATAAACGCTGTGATACCACCAGCTAAAAGCGCGTAGGGTAATTGGGTTTTTACATGATCCACGTGATCACTGGCAGAAGCCATGCTTGAAATGATGGTGGTATCTGAAATCGGTGAGCAGTGATCGCCAAAAACGCCTCCACCCAAAACTGCAGCAATGGACATGTAAAGATTGGCATCCATCACATCAGCCATTGGTATGACGATAGCGATCATGATCGAGAATGTTCCCCAGGAAGTCCCGGTGCTGAAGGCAATGAAACAACTGGTGATGAAAACAACAAAAGGAACCAAACCCGGAGATAACCAGGACCTGGTGATTTCTGCCACATAATAACCGGTTCCGAGTTGTTTACAAAGTGCCCCCAAGGCAAATGCAAATACCATCAGCAGTGCCAGAGAAACCATTCCTGACATGCCTTTCAAGGTATAATCCACAGCCTCCCTGAAAGAAATGATTCGCTGTACCAAATACATGATGATGGCAATAAATACAGCCAATGACACGGCATACAATACCGAAGCAGAACCACTTCCATTACCGATCGCCTCAAATACCTGACCCCAGAATGTTTCAGCTTCAAAATTTGTTTTCCATCCGGTATAGATCAAGAATACAGGCATACAAAGTACCATGAGTGCAATGGGAATCAACATGTTGTAGGTTTTACCTTTTACCTGATCTTTTACTTCTACTGTGGTAATTTCTGTAGAGATCATTGGTTTGGAACCTTCATCAAGTAAAGCTCCTGTCTCACGAACACGTCGCTCTGCCCGCTTCATTGGTCCAAAATCTTTTCTCGTGAATATGAGGATCAATACTAAGAGGATTGCCAGAAATGGGTAAAAGTTATAAGGTAATGACCCAAACAATACCTGAAAAGGATGCTCTAAACCGTTTTGAAGAATGAGCCCCATTACAAATGCTCCCCAGGCATTAAAAGGGATGATAATGCAGGAAGGAGCAGAACTTGAATCTGCTATATAGGCTAGTTTTTCCCTACTGATACCTAGCTTTTCAAAAATTGGTCTATAGAGGGTTCCAACGGTTAAAATTGAAATGTTTGACTCGACAAAGATCAACAAACCTGTCAGTGCCGCCAGGAGTTGAACCAGCTTTCTTTTTCCAAAGGAGCTGTCATCTTTATACCGGTCGATAAATCTTTCCACACGGGATATAAATCCATTCACACCTCCTGAGGCCTGAATAAGAATAATCAAGGAGCCAACAA
The DNA here is from genome assembly GCA_965243755.1 of Cyclobacteriaceae bacterium. Classification (GTDB taxonomy): domain Bacteria; phylum Bacteroidota; class Bacteroidia; order Cytophagales; family Cyclobacteriaceae; genus JANSWY01. Next base: position 108,332 of record CBDEVW010000003.1, on the reverse strand, counting down.
GCAAAGTAAATATAACCGTTCTGGTGTTTCCGGCATCTGCAAATACATCCACAAAGGAGTTGATGGTGCTTAACGCCGCGAGGAGAGGATTAAAATTTTCGATAAATAGCCATCCAATGAATATCCCAACGGCTAGTGAAACATAAACCTGTCTACTCCATATAGCAAGAATAATCGCGACAACCGGTGGGAGAACAGACAAAAATCCAAAGTGATCCATCAATAAGCTTTTTGTTAGTTTGGTGCAGTTTGTAAATAGGTAGAAAAGATCCTTGCAACAGCTTTCTGAAGCATTTCACTTCGCTTCTTTTCTCTTTTGACATGAGAAAGATCAAGACTGGCCTGCCATACAAGTTTTTTGTTTTTTAAATCATAAATCTCAATTAAAAGCACAGACTTATAGATATCCCTGGGCATAAATGCCGGGGCATAGGGATTGAAGAAATACGGATTATAAGTATTAGCTGGTGGGCCCGAGGACTCTAAACTAGAAATGAGGTCATAATGAAGTTGCAGATCAGCTTTGTTGTTGGGCTTATAACCCCTCAGGTTCATTTCAGCCTGGATAGCATCTTTAATCGTTTCCAGGATTTTAATACCATCAGTGCTGATGCTGTCCTGTTTGATTCTTCTGAACTTATAAGTTTTGTAAGTGGAGAATTCAGCTTCACTATTGGTGAAGTGAATGACTCGGCCACCTGAACAGGAGCCAAAAATAAATAGAGATATGAATAATATTGAAATTAACTGCCTCATCAAGCGGCTAATTTATCCTTATTTCTGAGGATTTAAAAGGGGGGAGTGAATTTGATTTGCAGTCTTATTTCAAGTCAATTTGTTCCTGCTCAATTCGATTCAGTAAATCATTTCCCTGACTCGTCTCCCGAACCAGATTCAACGATTTGATGATCTTATCTGCAATATGCATGGTCGTCTTACTGAATTCATATAAAACATTGAATCCTTCCGAATTGAAACTAGCTGCTTTTGTCTTCAGATAATCTTCTTCAGGTCCCTGCTCGTAGGAAGAAGTATCTGGATTGTACCATATTAAATGCATGTTAACTTTTCTAATCTATGCTCCATTACAAATCTATTTATTCTGGCTTAGAAATAAAAATTATACCGTTAATTATTGAAAAAGTACAATTAATGGTTCTTTGAGAATATGTTTAGTATCAGACATGTAACTCATCAGGTGCTCAATATATTGCGTCAAATTGTTGAAATATTCCGCTGAAACACAATTGTTTAGAAAGGTCAAAAAAGTTTTAGTGTGAAAAAAAAGTTTATTAAACATTAAGCTATTTTAAACATTATTGGTAGACTTCAATTTTAGGTGTTGATGGTGATTTATTAATAATCATTTAGCAAATTTGTAACCATGGCAGCAACTTTTGAAAGTGTATTCGCGGAATTGAAGAAAGGCAACTATTCGCCTGTATATTTTTTGCAGGGGGATGAACCGTATTTCATTGATCGGATCGTCGATTACATTGAAGATAACGCTCTGGAGGAGTCACAAAGAGGCTTCAATCAAATGGTGTTGTATGGTAAGGATGTTGAGATGAGTGCTGTGATCAACAATGCCCGTAGGTTTCCAATGATGTCTGACCGGCAGGTGGTGATCGTGAAGGAAGCACAGGAAATCAAAGATCTGACGAAGGAAAACGGAGCTAAACTGCTTGAGAACTACTTGTCGAACCCTCAACCTTCAACAATTTTGGTATTTGCACACAAATACAAGACGGTTGACAAGCGTAAGGCCATTGGCAAGATGATCGATAAGCAAACTGTTTCCATTGTTAGTAAAAAGCTTTACGACAACCAGATACCGGCGTTTATCAAGTCTTATTTTTCAGAAAAGAAGTTTCAGGTTACTGAAAAAGCAGTACAAATGCTGGCTGACTTCATTGGCAACAACCTCAGCAGGTTATCCAATGAGATAGACAAAATGCTTCTCAATTTTAGTGAACCCATCAAAATTGAAGATCATCATGTGTCGAAATTTGTAGGCATCAGCAAGGAGTACAATGTATTCGAATTGCAAAAATCCATTTCTTTCAAACAGGTACTTAAGGCCAACCAGATCATCAATTATTTTCAGGCTAACCCCAAAAGCAATCCTGCGATACTGGTCATTTTTAATTTGTTCAATTATTTCAATAAGTTGCTGCTGATTCATGGCGCCAGGATGAAAAACAGTCATCAAGGCAAAAATGAAATTGCATCCCTGATAGGGGTAAGTCCGTATTTTGTGGATGAATACATGACAGCAGCAAAGAATTATCCGATACAAAAGGTCATGCAAAACCTGGGTCATATCCGACAGGCAGACATGATGACAAAAGGCGTTGGAGCTTCCGGAAACCTTACTGAAGGATATCTGCTGAAAGAACTTATTTTCAAACTCATGCATTAAATATTGAAGCAAAAGCTTCGTTAGTGTGGAAAAAGAATAAAATTTGAAGCAACTGATAGCAACCTTATGCTTATTGACGGTTTTCCAAAGTTATGCCTGGATTGGAACCGCAAGTACCCCCAGTGAATCATTGTATCAACAGGCCATTGGCTATTATGAACTTGGTCAATACAACCAGGCCCGAGACAAGTTTGAGCAATACCTGCGAGTAGGTACCAATCAAAACAACCTTGGGAATGCCGCCTACTACAGAGCTATGTCAGCACTGAAATTGTATCATCAGGATGGAGAATACCTGATGGAATCCTATTTGGAGAAATACCCTTTTCACTCTAAAGCTGGTCTCGCATACTATGAAATCGGGAGTTATTTCTACCAAAATGGAAAGTATAAGCAAGCAGTAACTTATTTTAAAAAAGCTAAGGCAACAGTTCAACTCGAGGATGACCTGGCTTTTAAGTTTGGATACAGTTATTTCAATCTAAAATTGATGCCAGAAGCCGCTGAGCAATTTGCTAAAGTTGACCAGCCAGATTCTGAGTATTATTATGCCGCACATTATTATTTAGGCTATATCCAGTTCAAACAGCAGAAGTATGAACAGTCACTGGAATCATTAACGATCGCATCCAACAGTAGCGATTATATTGGTTCTTCCGCACTGATGATCGCCACCATACATTTGCAAAATGGTAAATACAGGGCTTGTATCAATTTCTGTAAGAAGGCGCAAAAGGAGGGTTATGCAATAGATCCCAAACTCTATTTTGTAATGGGAAACGCACAATTGAAACTACAATTGTTTCCAGACGCAATCACCTCTTTTGAACAGGGTCTGGCAGCATCCAACAACAAGGCTGAGCCGGAGGTATATTTTAACATTGGAGAAGCTTATCGCATGAGTGGAAATGTGAGTAAGGCCACTGAATATTATAGTTTGTCGGCCCTGGATAAAGCAGATGTGGGGCATTACAGTTCCTATTACCTGGGTAAGTTGTACCTCGAACAGGAGAACCTGGAATTTGCTAAAACGGCCTTTTGGCAGGCTTTAAAGTCAGAGCAACTGGATATCAGAGAAGAAGCTACATTCCAGTTGGTGAAAGTATCCTTTAAGCTGGGAGAGTACAAAGAGTGTATTGAAGGGGCCAAACAATACCAGATCAACTTCCCAAAAGGCCAATATACCGTACAGGTCAATGAGTTGCTGACTGAAGCTTTTCTCAACACGTCTGATTATGATTTGGCCATCAGGTATATCGAGAGTCTTGAACAGTTGTCTCCTTCTATCAAAAATACCTATCAGAAAGTAACATTTCAAAAGGCATCTGATCAGTTCAATAATAGGTTATTCAGAAATGCTATCTATTATTTTGACAAATCACTGAAATACAAGGAGAACAGGTTACTGAATATCAAAGCACATTATTGGAAGGGTGAGGCTTTTAGTATTGGCAAGAAATATACAGACGCTATCAATGCCTACAAATCAGCATTGTACATCAATGATAATGCTCAGGAGAGTCACTATATCAAACAATTATGTCGATATGGGCTTGGCTATGCTTATTTCAATGCAAAAGATTATGAAAATGCGAAAGCTAACTTCAATTCATTCCTGAACAGTGATCTTGATCACCCAACGTTAAAAGCTGATGCAAAAATTCGTGTGGGGGATTGTCATTATGTGGTGAAAAATTATGAGAAGGCCATTACAACTTACCAATCATTATTAGGAAATCAGGATGCGGCACTAGACTATGTCAATTTTCAACTTGGTGTAGTATATAGTTTGAATGAACAACCGGAACCAGCGAAAACACATTACAATAAACTAATCAACAATTTCTCCAATTCCTCCTATAGGGACAATGGGATTTTTCAGTTGGCAGAATTGAATTTTGAATCAGGAATTTACGAAACTGCGGTGGTTGGATTTAGCCAACTAATCACTGAATACCCGGAAAGTCAGCTCGTACCGCATGCACTCCTTAAGCGTGCAGTGGCACAGTACAATCTTGGAAAATACCAGGAAGCAGAATCAGATTATAAGGCCGTATTAAATGATTATTTAACCCATAAAACAGCCAATGGTGCTTTACTTGGCTTGCAACAACTTTATGCCGTAACAGGAAACGATACTGATTTCAATGACTTTCTGGAGAGATACAAGGCAGCAAACCCTAATGATGAAAGTCTTGAAAGTATAGAATTTGAAGCAGCCAAGTCATTGTATTATAGTGGCAGATATGAAGCTGCCAATGAATCCCTGAAAAACTTCAGACTAAAATACACCAGCAGCAGCTTCAATAATGAGGTTTCGTACTTGATCGCCGAATGTCATTTCAAAAAAGATCAGTTTGCGGATGCCATTGCAGAACTGAAAGAAGTTACCAGCGACAAATCAGGCAAATACCTGACGAGAGCCCTATATCGTTTGGGAAGTTTGCTGCAAGAAAATAATCAGCACCAGGAAGCATTATCGGTTTTCCGTGAATTGGGTACCTATGCCCGCACAAGCCGGGACCAGGGGAACAGCTGGGTAGGCCAGATGCAGGCATTTTATGAATTACAGCAAATGGATAGTGCCATTAGTTATGCCGAGAAGATCATGGAAAGCAGGAAACTGAATCAGGACACCAGAGCAAAAGCTGTATTGCTGATTGGTGATATTTATAAACAGCAAAAGAGGTACAATCTTGCCATAGACCAGTATCTTCAATTGATTAACGATATAAAAGATGAGAACGGAGCTCAGGCACACTATAATCTCGCAAGAGTCTATTACCTACAAGGGAAATATAAACAATCCATTGAAACCTGTTTTGAGCTCAATAAGCAGTATGCTGGTTATGACACCTGGTTAGGTAGATCTTTCATTTTAATTGCCGAGAATTATATCGCAATGGATGAGCTGTTCCAGGCAAAAGCAACATTGACTTCAGTAGTGGAGAAATCAAAAGTAGAAGAGATCGTGTTGGCGGCAAGAAAGAAACTGCTTGAAATAGAAAAGCTTGAAAAGAAGGTGTTGGATGATGGTACGGTGGTTGATTCTTTAAATACTAATCAGGGTGAGCATGAACAGTAGGATATATACGACACTTTTGATGTTGTTAGTACCAGGCATTTTGCTAGCGCAGCAGGGTGACTGGGAAGATGACGGAGAGGTGGAAGATGCAGAGATAGTCATTGAAAAGGATAAAAAGATAGAGCTACCACCGTTTAATCGGTTTTACGAAAAAATAAAGTTCGATCAGAAAGAGCAAAGCCCCCTGGAAGTGAAGTTTGAAGTGAAAGACCTTTCATTTTCACCAATCATTGCACCTACCAAAATCAGAATATTACGATTGAAGCCGCCTGAATTGGAAAAACTGTATAACGGACAGGTACAACTGGGATATGGGAATTTCGGAAGCCCCTTTCTGGATGTGATGTACGCAAACAAGAGGAGTGACAAAGTAAGTGTAGGCGCACATGTTAATCACCTGTCATATAATAAAGGACCAGTTGATGATAAAAATAGTGGTTCAGGCACATCGTTGGCGGAAGTATTCGCAAAGGGTTATACCGGTGCGATCACCTATCATGGAAGCATAAATTTCACTAACCGATATAATCATTTCTATGGATATAGCAATGAGATACCTACTCCTGACAGGGATAGCATCAGGCAGGCATTCAACAAGCTGGAGTTAATTACTGGCATTTCAACTTCAAGGGTTGAAAGTCCATTCAGACTCAATTACGAAATAGGTTTTGCGACCCAATCGGATAATTTTGAGGCAGCTGAGCAACTTTTTAAATTCACTGGTCTGCAGCAATATAGGATCAACGATGATTGGACTGCCTCCCTGGATATCAGCGGTAATGTTTCCACCTATGAAGATGAGTTGTTGAGGTTAGAAAGAAATCAATTCAGGTTTAGCCCCGGAGTTAAATTTGGGTTGTCGAAATTTCGGCTACATGGTGGTTTGAATGTTTTTGTATCCACAGACACCACGGGAGGTGAGGCCGCAGTGAAAATATTTCCTGATTTACGAATGGCTTTTCCTATTTCAGATGGATTTGAAATCTATGGGGGATTACGTGGGGACCAGTCTTTTACTACCTGGACGGCTCATTCAGAGCAAAACCAATGGATACAACAAAACCTGGATGTTAGAAATGAGACGAAAAGAATTGAGGTCTATGGAGGTTTGAGGGGAAACCTGTCAGACAAGGCTGAGGTGACATTTGGCTTCTCAACAGGTAGTTATGAGAATATGGCCTTTTTGGTCAATAGTCAACTGGATAGTTCCCGGTTTAGCCTGATTTATGACGATGGCAATACCACGATGTTTCGACTTAACAGTGACTTCAACTATTCATTTGGTGACAAAGCCGGGCTACAGGCCAGTGTCGCATTCAATGGGTACGATACGGATCAAATAGCGGAAGCATGGCACAGACCCCAATATGAATTCACGCTGGGTGGAAAATATAAATTATTGAACAAGGTAATCATTAGGCCATCACTGGAAGTTTTGGGAGGCATTGAAGGCTACAATGAAGCTTCAGGTTTGCAGAAAAAATTGGACCCTGTCATGAATTTGGATATCCGGACAAGGTATATCTTATCGGAGAGATCAGGCTTATTTCTGAACTTCATGAACCTATTAGGGGCTGAAAATCAAAGATATATGAACTATCCAATGAGGGTACTTCAGGTTCAGGGAGGTTTTAGCTATTCATTCTAAGGCTCAAAATAATATAACTAAACTATTTTTTTCTATATTTAACGCAGGAAAGGCAAACGGATTTTTCCCAAATGGCATTTTCCGACAGGTAAAACTATTCGCAAAAAACAATTACATAGATGGCTGAGGACAACTTAGATAACGAATCAGAAGAAAACGAATTTGATGATGAGGATTTCGGTTTGCCGGATTTGGAATACGATGAACTGGATGACGATGATGAGGTAGAAGAAGATTCCTCCGAGGATAGTGATGATGTTTTCTCTGTAGATGAAGAGATAGAAACAGAAACTGAAGACGAGAGTGAAGCTACTTCTGATGATGAAATAGAAGAAACCATAGAAGAAGAAGTTTCCTTTGAAGCCGACGATTTTGGTGAAAGTGAAATTTCATTGGATGAACCTGATTTTGACTCCATCGATTCTGAAGCTGATTCCGATGACTTTGAGGGAATCCTTGAGCCAGCGGATGAGTCAGATCTGGATGATGATGATTTTGGCGCTGAGTTTGAAATAGATGATGATGTTGCCTCAGACGATACCAGTGACAGTGTCTTCGAAACAGGAGATGACGATTATCAGGTAGATGATTACAATGAAGCTGATGAGGATAGTTTCTATCAGGAGGAAAAGGAATTTGTGCCCCCGTCCATGGATACTCAGAAAACCGGTGGGTTTACTAAAGTGATCATTATTGGTGTTGCTGTAATTGTAACATTGGGCGTTGGGTTTATTGGATACACTACGTTATTTGGTGGGGGAGATGATGACAACAAAAAGGTTGCTCAGAATAAACCTAAGAACAGAAAGCCAAAAACAAACAAAAAGAACAATAACAAGGCAACTAATACAGACGCTACAAAGAAAGAAAAGAGCAATACCTCAACGGCTGCTACAACGACTACTACTGAAACTCCAAAACAGCAGACCAGTACTACTCCTAAACAAACTGCCACTACTACCAGTACTAGTGCCAATACTACTACCACTACAACTTCGACACCAACACCAACACAGGCTGGCGTTGTTAATGCATTGAGTGGACAGACAGGGAAGACGTACATTATTGTTGCGAGTTTCATCGATGGTGATTTGGCAAATGATCATGCGAATGATCTGGCATCACAGGGAAAAAGCCCTTATATAATTCCACCATTTAAGGACTACAAGTTCTACAGGGTTGGGATTGCAGAATTCGATTCTTTCCAGAGTGCAGCTTCATCTATGGATTTGTACAAAGGAGAATTTGGTGAAGACATCTGGGCACTTAGATATTAATCAATTTTTCCTGACAATGTTTTGAATGACCTTTCGTTGTTCAGAGCAAATGAATGATTTTGTTATGCTATTACAGATTACTACCGATGCGGTAGATCCAAATCAAGTAGAAGAATCAATAACAGTACTAAGCCTCCTTTTTAAAGGAGGCTATATGATTATACCCATTTTGCTACTGTGGATTGTGGCCGTATATATTTTTGTTGAGCGTGTGATCACCATCAAGAATGCCTCCAAAACGCCATCTAATTTCAGAGAGGAAATCAGAAGTAAGGTGATTAGTGGCAATATTGCAGAGGCCAGGCTACTTTGTACACAAGTCGGGACTCCTATTGCCAAGATGATTGAGAAAGGGATATCCAGAATTGGAAGCCCGCTCAAGAATATTGAGGTTTCTATTGAGAACATAGGTAAGATCGAAATCTATAAGCTGGAAAAAAACCTTAGTTTACTGGCGACCATCTCCGGTGCTGCACCGATGATTGGTTTCCTTGGTACAGTTACAGGTATGATCCAGGCGTTTATTTCCATAGCACAGGAAGAAGGCGCAGTGAGCCCTAAATTACTTTCCAGTGGAATATATGAAGCAATGGTAACAACCGCTGCAGGGTTGTTTGTTGGGATTTTGGCCTACCTGGGGTACAATTACCTGGTGGCCAGGGTTCAGAAGGTTATTCATACCATGGAATACAATTCCGTGGATTTTATTGACCTACTTCAGGAGCCACAAAAATGAATCTAAAATCCAAACATAAGATTGAGGCGGCATTTAGTATGTCATCCATGACAGATATTATTTTTCTGCTACTGATATTTTTCATGTTGACTGCATCCTTTATCACTCCCTCAGGTTTACCAGTGAACCTTCCCAGTAGTAAAAGTTCCAGCATTGTTTTGCAAAAGGTCAGTGTGACCATTACCAAAGACCTGGATTATTTCGTTAATGATAAAAAGATCAGTTTCAACCGATTGGAAATGGAATTGCGAAATTCGTTTGCAGGAAAAGAGGGATTGGTAGTATTACATTGTGATAAAGACGTACCAGTAGATGAATTGGTGAAAGTAGCCAGCATAGCTACCTCACTGGAGGCCAAAGTATCCATTGCCACTAAACCCAATTAGTCATGGAGCAGGATGAACAAAAAAAACGTAAATGGGCCATAGGAATATCCATTGGTGTTCATGGTAGTTTGCTATTGCTATTCCTGCTGATCCTGGCATGGAAAGAGCCCAACCCACCAATACCTGAATATGGCATTGAACTTAATTTCGGACTGGAAAATGTGGGTTCTGGTGATACACAGCCCCAATCCAATGAAAATGTAACTTCCGAGGAACAGCAGGAGTCCAACGATGCTGAAACCAATGACACTGAGCAGAATACCGAGGTTGAAACATCAACAGACACAGAGGAAATCCAGACAGAAGAACAAACCAATGTGGTCAATCAAAATGAAAGTCCGGACGTGACTGAACAGGTGGAGCAGGAAACACAAAACAATTCCGCTACTTCCGATAATCAGCAGAGTTCTTCCAATACATCTGAATCCACTACCGAAAATAACAATCAAAATAATCAGCCGAAGGAATCAGTAGACAATACCGATCAGAGCAATCAAAGTAATTCCGATGGTAATACGGAGAATACCACCGGAGATCAGGGAAGTGAGACAGGTACAATAGATTCACAGGCACTGATGGGAGAAAGTGGCTCCAGCAATGGGGCACAATTGGAAATGTCAGGCTGGAAATGGGATTTCTTACCTCAGCCGGATGATGATTCCGAAGAAAGTGGCAAGATCGTCTTTCAAATCACTGTCAATAGTGAAGGCTACATTGAGAAAATTGTTGTTGAGCAAACTACCGTGACTCCTGCAGTTTTAAAGAAATACAGAGAAGCCGTAGAAGAACTTACGTTCAGTAAAAATTCTTCTTACAAACCCGCGCCATATTCCACCGGGAAAATTACTTTCATCATAAAATCCAATTAATTGCAATGAATCTGGGCCAACGCTACCAGCAGACCCTGGACTTCCTGTTTACCCAACTCCCGATGTATCAAAGACAGGGAGCAGCTGCCTATAAGAAAGATTTGACCAATACCATAGCACTTTGTAATGCGCTTGGAAATCCCGAAAAGGAAATAAAATGCGTCCATTTGGCTGGTACCAATGGAAAAGGAACTACAGCCCATACGATTGCTTCAATATTACAGGAGGCTGGATACAAAACAGGATTACATACCTCTCCACACCTGAAGGATTTCCGTGAACGCATTAAAATTAATGGACAAATGGCCGAACAATCATTTGTTGTGCAGTTCGTGGAACAAAACAAAGACATCATTGATGAATTAAAGCCCTCTTTCTTTGAAATTACCGTTGTAATGGCATTTGAGTACTTCAGGCAACAAGCTGTTGATATTGCCATTATTGAAACAGGGATGGGAGGGAGACTGGACAGTACCAATGTAGTGAGTCCACTGGTGACTGCCATTACTGCCATCGGTCTTGATCACACAGCCTTTCTGGGCAATACGCTGGAAGCCATCGCCAGGGAAAAGGGGGGCATCATTAAACAAAGCACGCCAGTAGTTCTGTATGATTTTAAAAACGAAAACATCAAACAGGTTTTGTGTACTCAGGCTAAAGCTTTGGGTGCACCCATTAATGACCATGCAGAACAATATAACATCAGTCCCATGGCTATGGGCGTAGTTTCGATTAACGCTGCACACTTTAAATTGAATGAATTGAAGGTTGCGATACCTGGAGCTTACTACTTAAGAAACCTACCTGTAGCATTAGAAGTTATCCACGAGTTGAAGCACTTAAATTTCACTATTGCTGACTCCTGTATAAAGAAAGGCATAGAAAAAGTTGTGTCAAACACCGGTTTAAAGGGGCGCTGGCAGGTACTGAACCATAGCCCATTCACTTTTGCAGACGTTGGCCATAATATGGATGGAATAGCAGCTATCATCAGGCAAATTGAGTCAATGTCCTTCGAAAAATTGCATGTGGTTTGGGGGTCAGTTTCCGATAAGGACCTGGAGGAAATATTTAACCTTATGCCAACTGATGCTTTTTATTACTTTTGCGAGGCAAATATTCCAAGAGCCCTGCCGATTTCCGAACTGGAAGCGATTGGCGAGAAAAGAAATTTGGAATATCGATTAATTAAAGAGGTAAACGAAGCATTAAATGCTGCCAGAAAAGTTGCAGGCCCGCATGATATCATTTGGATAGGGGGCAGCACATTCGTGGTGGCAGAATTGGAGGAACTGTGAGAAGTAAACTAAAGCGATTTGCTGAGAACGCACTGAGGGAAAATATACTTGAACCTGGCAAACCACTCTACGAAGAAATAAAGGGTAAATGGTCTGATTATTTCAAAAATGATAATGGATTGGTAGTTGAACTGGGCTGTGGGAGAGGAGAGTATGCCATTGGGCTGGCAGAGCAATATCCAAATCAGAATTTTATTGGCGTTGACATCAAAGGAGACCGGATCTGGGTAGGGAGCACACAGGCAATTGAGCGAAACCTTAACAATGTAGCCTTTTTGAGGACCCAAATTCTACTGATCGAGAAATTTTTTGAAGCCGATGAAATAGATGAGCTATGGATCACCTTCCCGGACCCGCGACCAAAGGACCGGGACATCAAGCGGAGATTGACCAGCCCCAGATTCATGGAAATGTACAGGCGAATTCTTAAAAATGATGGTTGGGTAAAATTCAAAACCGATAGCACCTCACTTTTTGAATATACATTGGAGATCATCAATGATGGTACACTTCAAGTTCAGGATTTGGCCTACACCTTTGATTTGTATGAATCACCCTATCAAAATGAACACTTTGGTATCAAAACGAAATACGAGAAGATCTTTTCTGAAAAAGGGGAGAAAATCAAGTATATGAAATTTCGTTTTGCGCATTAACCGAAGTAAGTTGCTGTAGAATCCAAGTTGAAGATATGCTTATTTCACTGGTCATCACAGTATATAATGAAGCGGATAATATTTCGCCGCTAATTGAAAGCATACAGTCCGCCATGGAAGGATATGAGCATGAAATCATATTCGTTGATGATGGATCTCTGGACCAGACCAGGAACATGGTGATGTCAAATGCTACCAATTCAGTTAAATTAATATCTCTGAATAAAAACTATGGTCAGACCACTGCAATGATGGCAGGCATTGACCATGCCTTGGGAGATTTAATTGTAACGCTCGATGGTGATCTGCAAAATGATCCCAGGGATATTCCAGCGATGATCAAGGAATTGCAAAGTGGAGACTGGGATGTGGTGGCAGGAGTAAGAGCAAAGAGAAAGGATGGGGTATTATTGAGGAAATTTCCAAGTCGGATGGCCAATGCCCTGATCAGAAAGCTCACCGGCGTATATCTGCATGATTATGGATGTACACTAAAAGTTTTCAAAAAAGAGATTGCTAAAAACCTGGGATTGTATGGTGAACTTCACCGTTTTATTCCTGTGCTCGCACAACTGCAAGGGGCAAAACTAACCGAAATTCCAGTCAGCCATCACCCAAGGATTTACGGGAAATCGAAATATGGTCTGGGGAGAACTTTCAAGGTACTGAGCGATTTGATGCTTATGGTATTCTTTCAAAAGTACCTGCAAAAGCCCATGCATATTTTCGGGACTACCGGAATACTTACGTTTCTTGCTGGAATGATAATTACCGGATACCTGGGGGTGGTCAAGTTAATGGGACAGGACATTTGGGGGAGGCCTTTATTGATTCTGGGAATTACGTTGCTGCTGGGCGGTATTCAATTAATTACCATAGGGATTGTTGCTGAATTGATAGTAAGAATTTACTTTGAAGCCAGAGATAGGAAAACTTACCGCATTAAGGACATATACACTGGTGCTGAACAAACTGAAAAAGTACACTAAACCAGCTTTAAAAATAGCTCTTACGATAGGAGCATTGTGGATCGTATCCGGAAAAGTTGAATTATCATTTATCTACAAGCAATTATTGACCATCAATCTGCCAAAATTCATTGGTGCTGTGATTTTATATGGCATCTCCAAGTTGGTTTCATCATACAGGTTAAATCGCTTTTACCAATCCACTGGAATTTGGATGAAAAATGAGAACCACCTAAGATTATATCTGAAGGGCATGTTCTATAACCTGCTACTGCCCGGAGGTATTGGCGGAGATGGCTACAAAGCCTATTATTTGCATAAAAACTATAAAGTATCCATTAAGAAAGTATTGTCCTGTTTATTAATTGACAGGATAAGTGGATTGGTTGGGTTAGTGCTTCTGGCCCAATGTTTAGTACTTTTTGCAATTGAAATCAAGGGCTTTTATGCTTTAAAATGGGCTTTGCTCACTGGGATTTCACTGATGTTACCTGTTTACCTTTTGTTTGTTAACAAGTTTTTTAATGCATACAAAGGCGATATTCCTGTTACGACAGTTCAATCGATTGCGGTACAGGTGTTACAGGTATTAGCAGCGATACTGATAGTTATGGCTATGGGTGTGACGCAACATTTGGTTGAATATGGAACGATCTTCTTGTTCTCTTCTATTATTGCTATTGTTCCACTTACTATTGGAGGGTTGGGGGCAAGAGAACTCACGTTCTTGTTGGGATATCAATACTTTGGGCTGAACAAAGAAATAGCAGTAAGTCTGGGTATACTGTTTTTTCTTGCAACTGTTCTGTGTTCTATACCTGGAGCCTTTGTGAAGGAGAAATCATCAAACCCAGCCTAAGACTGGATAGTCACCAATCTAATGTTCATATTTGCAGAAAAAAATCAATAGTTGACTATGGCATTGAGAACATTTGTGAAGGTTGGAGAGGTTTCAAACCTGAGTGACGCAAGGTATTGTGCAGGAATGGGAGTAGATATTATAGGGTTTTGTATAAATCCCAATGATAAAGCTTATGTGGCACCTGAAACATTTCAGGAAATAGTTGGTTGGGTGGCAGGCGTGTCATACTGTGGTGAATTTGAAGCTGATCAATTGCCTGATTACCAGGAAGTCCTATCACAATATGAGTTGCAGTATGTTCAGTGTGACAGTCTGGATGCTTTAAATTCCATATCCGGTGTTGAGAAAATATTGAAAGTAAATGTCAAGAGCCAGGAGAAAATTGATGACTTAAAAGCAATAATTAATAATCCAGATCTGGACCTGGCATATGTTGTTGTTGAAGGAGACGATGCTTTAGAAGATGCGATTACCTCCTTAATTAAATCCACTTCAACTCGCCACAAAATAGTCAGAGCCTTCTCACTTGATACAGATGTTGTGGAAAATCTTGATGGCTCTTTTGCGGGTATTGCATTAAAGGGATCAGAGGAAATACGTCCAGGATACAAGGACTATGATGAGCTGGCAGACATCCTGGAGACCCTGGAGGTAGATTAGGCGACAAATATTCTATTTTTAACTGAAGCATAAGGTAAAGCACTTATCTTTGCTGTTTGTAATTTTTAATAAATCTAAAACCAGGCTTTGAACCTGGCGGAGATCAATGAGTAAACACGGAAGAATTTTAGTCGCTATGAGCGGCGGAATCGACAGCTCCCTTGCAGCTGTCATGCTACATGAGCAAGGATATGAGGTCATTGGAATGACCATGAAAACCTGGGATTATGTGAGTTCAGGAAGTTCGAAAAAAGAAACCGGCTGCTGCAGCCTCGACTCAATCAACGACGCACGAAATATTGCAGTAAACCTCGGGTTCCCACATTATATACTTGATATCAGAAATGAGTTTGGTGATTATGTAATCGATCACTTTACCAATGAATACCTGGCAGGAAGAACGCCAAACCCTTGTGTGTTGTGTAATACACATATCAAATGGGACGCCTTACTGAGAAGGGCAGATAAACTCGACTGTGAGTACATTGCTACCGGTCACTATGCCAATATCAGGGAAGAGGCCGGAAGACATGTGATATCACGCGGAAAGGACCTGAACAAAGATCAATCTTATGCGCTATGGGGGATTTCTCAGGAAAGCCTGAGCCGAACAAAATACCCGTTGGGCCATCTGCATAAAAAGGAGATCTATGAAATGGCCACAGAAATGGGATTCTATGAGTTGGTAAATAAGTCAGAATCGTATGAAATCTGTTTTGTGCCAGATAATGATTACCGTGGGTTCCTGAAACATAGACTACCAGGACTTGAAGAAGAGGTACAAGGAGGAGAGTTTGTATTGGAAGATGGTACTGTTGTTGGGACACATGAAGGATATCCGTTTTATACTGTCGGCCAAAGAAAAGGATTAGGGATTGCACTGGGGTATCCTGTATATGTAACAGAGATACAAAAAGAAGCTAACAGAGTAGTTCTGGGCACTTTCGATGAATTGTCACGAGACGGAATGTATGTTAACCAGTTGAATATGGTGAAATATGCTTCCATTGAAGGGGAGAGAAAGGATACGATTACCAAGGTGAGATACAATGATCCTGGAAACCCGGCAGTTATAGAACAGGCAGGGGATACTATGAAAGTGTTCTTCGGAAATGGTGTATCTGCCATTGCTCCCGGACAGGCTGCAGTCTTTTACGAAGGTGACGATGTGCTTGGCGGAGGCTGGATCCATAGTAGTTTTAGGCAACATGCAAATTAGAAGTTTATTCTTAGTTATAATTATTGCATTAATAGCAGGCGCCTGTTCATCTGATGAGGAGGTGTCTGTTGTTGACTATGGCTATGAATACTTCCCTTTAGAAATCGGGCAATATCGACACTATGATGTGACCGAAATCATCTATACTTCTCAAGGTGGAGATACATCGGTTTACCAATTGAGAGAATATATCATTGACACCATTCATGGAGGGGCAGAGGTCACTTTTTTGATTGAAAGATCAAAGCGCTCCAATGGTCAAAACGCATGGCAGGTCGATTCAGTCTGGAGTGCCCGTAGGACCAACGATCATGCGGTGGTTATAGAAAATAATGTGCCTTTGTTGAAAGTGAGCTTTCCGGTGCAGGATTCTTTAACATGGAATGGGAATAGTTTTAACTCCAAGGATCCGGACCAATATCAGATGTTTTTATTGCCTTCGGATACCTCTGCCAATGAATTATTGCAGGTAACAATAAGTGATATTCCTGAAAACCTTGTTTTACAGGATCAGCGATATGAATATTACATGAAGAGTATCGGCTTAATTGAAAAAGATTATGTAACATTAAATTTCTGTACAACTGGATGTGAGTTTACAGGTCAGATATTATCTGGTAGAATATTAAAACAAAAAATATTTGAATATGGGACAGAGTAAGGTGTTGATGATATCGGTTTTGCTATTGTTGCAATCTTTGCAATTGCTTGCGCAACAAAACCGATATATGGTATTTTTTACCGATAAAGACAATTCAACTTATTCCATATCAAACCCCGAAGCTTTCCTATCTACAAGAGCAATAGCAAGACGTACAAAGCAAAATATTACGATTTCTGAGCAAGACCTTCCTGTAAGTGATGTGTATGTTCAGGGCATTAAAGACTCAGGTGCCGATGTGTATTTCAAGACAAAATGGTTTAATGGTGTTTTAATTCAGGCAACTCCGGAACAGGCAGACGCTATAGAACAGTTGTCCTATGTGGATGAAGTGGAGTTTGTTGCTCCAGGTAGCCGACTTGGTGGATTTATTGATGACGCACCCACCTGGAATGTTGCTACAATTCCCGATAATACCGTCAATTCATCAGGGTTTCAGTTAAGTCAATTGAGAGCTAATTACATGCATGAAGACGGATTTACTGGTGAGGGAATGATGATTGCGGTATTGGATGGTGGCTTTACTACAACAGACGGATCAGCCGCATTTGAACACATCGTTACCAATGACAGATTGGTTGCTTCTATGGATTTTGTAGAAAATAATACTAATGTGTACCATAGCAGCAGTCATGGAACCAGTGTGTTCTCCTGTATTGCAGCGAAATATGAGGAACAAATGGTTGGTACAGCGTATGATGCCAATTTTGTATTGTGTGTGACTGAAGATGTGGGTAGTGAATTTATCATTGAAGAATACAACTGGCTGATCGCCGCTGAATTTGCAGATAGCATTGGTGTTGATATCATAACATCATCGGTAGGTTACAATACGTTTGATAGTGCTTACATGGATTACACCTACAATGATCTTAATGGTGAAACCTCTGTCATTACAAGGGCTACTGACATAGCATCTTCCAAAGGAATTCTGATGGTGACAAGTGCAGGTAACTCAGGGAATTCTTCCTGGAGATATGTGACCATGCCCGCAGATGCCAATAGTGTAATTGCTGTTGGTGCAGTAGACGCCTCAGGCAATAAGGCCGGTTTTAGTTCTTTTGGCCCTACTGCTGATGGTAGAATAAAACCAGATGTTGTTGCCTTGGGATCGGGGACAGTAGTGATCAATGGGTCCGGCAACATATCAACCAAGAACGGAACCAGTTTTGCAGCACCGTTAATTGCAGGGTTTGCAGCTGCTCTTTGGCAGGCAAGGCCAGACCTGACCAACACGGAATTGAAGCAACTGATTAAATCTTCTTCATCCAATTCTACAAACCCAGACAATGAAACCGGGTTTGGGATTCCGAATTACCTGATTGCTGTCGACAAAGAAGTACTGAATGTGGAGGAATTGATGGCCCATGAGGCCAAAATATATCCTAACCCTGTTTATGGTGATTACATTACACTTCAGCTCGATAATGACCTCAACTGGTCTGGTTTGAAAGTGGCATTCATCGATTTAAATGGGAAAGTACATCTTAGGGAGAAGTTCAGAAATAATGGCGATACTGACCTGGAGTTGAATATATCTTCACTTAGTAGCGCTACTTACATAGTTAAACTAACACTGGGTAATAAAACCAGGGAGATAAGAATGGTGAAAATATAATTCATCTTTTTATTTCTAACAGGTACACTTAACTTTGGCCCTTCAGAAAATTACCAGTAAATGATAATAGCTCCCTCTATACTAGCTGCCGATTTTGCAAATCTTCAAAGAGACGTAGAAACCATAAACAATAGCCAGGCCGACTATCTTCACATCGATATAATGGATGGTGTATTTGTGCCGAATATTTCTTTTGGGTTTCCAGTTTGTGAGGCAATCAAACAGCACAGCAAGCTGCCACTAGATTTTCATTTGATGATTCAGGATGCTGATCCTTATTTGGAATCATGCAAAAAGGCAGGAGCCGAAATCATTTCTGTGCATTATGAAGCTTGTAATCACCTTCATCGCACCATTCAGGGGATCAAAGATTTGGGATGTAAAGCAGGAGTTGTTTTAAACCCTCATACATCAGTTAGACTGTTGGAAGATATTATCAAAGATGTAGACCTGGTATTGTTAATGTCCGTCAATCCTGGATTTGGAGGGCAGAAATTTATTGAAAGAACATATAGTAAAATTTCTGCAACCAGAGATTTAATTATCAAAAGCGGGTCAAAAGCGATGATTGAAATTGACGGTGGTGTAAATGCATCAAATGCTCCAAAATTAAAGGATGCCGGTGCAGATATGCTGGTGGCAGGAAGTTTCGTCTTTAATTCTCCGGATCCTGTAAACACAATAAAGGAATTGAAATCCGTTTAATGGATGATGCTGCGAATCACTAGCCTCTTCCTGTTAATTTTTTGCCTGAATTCTATTGGTATTGCGCAAAATGCAACATTGGTTGGAAATGTTATCGATACTGATGGCCAACCGGTAATAGGCGCATCAGTATATTCGATCAATTATCGGCATGGCACCAGTACAGATGAGAATGGGGATTACAGGCTTAGTATTCCAGCAAACAGAAAAGTAAGGATCAGGATCAGCCACATCGGTTTTATTACACTTGAGAAGGTGGTGCGAATTGAAAAAGGGGAACAGTTCAGGCTTGATGCTACGCTTGAAACCAATACAGAATTCCTTAAGGCCGTCGAAGTTACCGCCGAATCAGAGGAACTCCGGCAGGAGGCAGGCATGGTAGAAATCGATCCGATCACAATTAAACAACTCCCCTCTGCCTTTCAGGATTTTAATAAGATCCTGGTAACACTTCCCGGCGTATTTAGCAACAATGAATTGTCTTCGACTTATTCAGTAAGGGGAGGAAATTTTGATGAAAACCTGGTGTATGTCAACAACATTCCTATTTACAGACCTTTTCTGGTGGGAGCAGGAAGACAGGAGGGGTTAAGTTTCGTCAATCCCGATCTGGTGGATAACATTGCTTTTTCTGCAGGCGGATGGCAACCAAAATATGGAGATAAGTTGTCCTCAAACCTGGTCATTGATTATAAGAAACCAGAAGAATTAGCCGGTTCAGTTTCATTTGGGCTGCTCGGCGGATCAATGTATTATGCAAACAGCTCAAAGGACAAAAGAGTTAACTATATTGGAGGGATAAGGCATAAAAACAGTCAATATTTACTGAATACGCTCGAAACTAATGGCCAATACTTACCGAAATTTACTGATTTTCAATCATTTGTAAACTTTGACCTTACCAAACAGGATAACGGAAGAGTAAGGCAAACAGAATTGGGGTGGTTATTCTCATATGCCAGAAACAGATACCTCACAATACCAGAAACACTTGAGACTGAGTTTGGTAGTATTCAGGCGAATTTCCGGTTTTTGGTGGCTTTTCAGGGGAGAGAAATTTTAAATTATGATACTTATCAAACCGGGTTCAAACTTAGTCACAGGTTTTCAGATCGCTTTAAAAGCAACTTTATTTTATCTGGTGTTCATACTACTGAGAGAGAGTACTTTGAAGTGGAAGGCGGTTATCGGTTATGTGACGTAGATAACAATCCCAATGCATCGACCATTAATGAGTGTGCGGTGGTCAGGGCTATAGGCACTGTTTACGATTATGGAAGAAATAAGCTTGAGGCACGACTTATAAATGTAGAAAACAGAAATGAGTGGGTGGTAGGAGAACGAGGTAAAATCGAGTTTGGGTTAGGTGCCCAGCACAATGCCATTGATGATCAGCTAAGGGAATATAGCTTCGCTGATTCAGCTGACTACTCTACGGTAACAGGAAGAATATTCAATGACCTGTCCATTGCTCCAAATCAATATACGCATTATGGGCAGTATACATTTAATTCGTTGGATAGTATTCATACATTTACTGCGGGATACCGGTTAAATTATTGGGATTTTAGTAAGGAGTTATTGATCAGCCCCAGGATTCAGTATTCATTCCGACCAAACTGGAAAAGAAATACCCTTTTTAAAGTTGCAGGAGGAATATACAGCCAGCCACCTTTTTATCGAGAGCTAAGAGATCGGTCTGGTGAGATTAATGATCAGGTGGTAGCGCAAAAATCCTGGCACGCGATTGCTTCAATGGACAGGATATTTTACATGTGGGGAAGGAAGTTCAAGTTTGTAACCGAAGCGTACTTCAAAAGAGGTTGGGACATCATCCCATATGAAATCGATAATGTTCAAATACGATACTTTGGTGAAAACTCCGCAGAGTCCTATGCAGCTGGTATCGATTTTCGCCTCAATGGTCAGTTCATTGAAGGTGCGGAATCCTGGTTTAGTCTTGGTTTTCTTAAAACTGAGGAGAGTATACCTGGAGTGACTGATGGTTACATAAGCAGACCTTCTGACCAAAGAGTGAATTTGGGAATATACTTCGAAGACAGACTTCCTACGGATCCAAGTTGGAGGGTTTATTTGAACACCCTTTTTGGAAGTGGGCTGCCAATTGGCCCACCAGGTAATGATAAATTGCGCAATGCATTCAATGGAGATGAGTACTATCGTGTGGATATTGGGATAACAAAGGTGTTGGTTTACAATAAGAACGCAGGGGTTTTTAATACTTTATGGATTACTGCTGAATTGTTAAATGCCCTGGCCGCAGATAACACGATCAGCTACAATTGGATAGAAACATTAAACGGAAATCAGTTTGCTATCCCTAACGCACTTTCTGCCAGATTTCCCAACATAAAAATTACTGCCAATTTTTAATGGGTGAGGTAAAAACGTCGTTATAATCCGACAGAAGGTTTGGATTTCAAGCGTAACCTCATAATTTTAAGCTGCTAAAATATGTTTAACTGAAATATTATTGATTAAATGAACGATTTTAAGGTGTTGAAATACTTGTGTACCCTGCTGCTATCTGTTGTTATATTTTCTGCGAATGCCCAGGAAGAAGAAGAAATTACCGAAGAGGAATTGACCAAATATGCTGAGGTAATGCTTGAGGTTGATGAGATGAAAGAGGAAGGTAAAGAGAAATACATTGAATTGATCAAGAGCAACGAGTTGATGCAGAAAGGAAAAAGATTCAATGAGATTAAGAAAGCGAACGGTGATGAAGCGAAGTTGGCAGAATTAAATGTAACAGAGGAAGAAATGGCTGCCTACAACAGCATTTTGGAAGAGAATGATAAAATTGCTGCTGAGATCAAAGAAACCTTTAGCCAGATGGTGAAAGAGGATCTTGGGGCAGCTTCATACAATAAAATCAAAAGAAAGCTGAAAGCAGATGATGCGTTCAAAACAAAGTATGAAGAGCTCTACCAGTCCTTGCAGTCTACAGATGAGGAGACCACTGATACTGATGACGAAGAAAAGGATTGATTTAGCAGAATTGAAATTATAATAGGTAGAAAAGGGTTGATGATTCGACCCTTTTTTTATTATATTAACCATTGAAAATTTTTAGGCAAAACGACCTTACCAAATATGTTTACAGAGTACGAGATAGATACCATGGTGGAAAACCAGGCCATCCTGGAAGCAGCCCAGGCTTTAAAAAAGGAATTTGTTAAGAAAGAAGCTCCTTATCTGGAAATAAGCGACCACACATTTTTTTCTTTAATAATGCTTGCACCAACTGTGGGAATTGCCTTAGCCAATGGTAGCGTAAGTCTGTTTGAAGAGCTGGCTCTTAATAAAAAGGCCAGGAAATTGTCTAAAGGAGGGTTCTTTATGAAAAGAGACCCCGTTGTTGATGCTATGAAGTTTCTGATCAGATCATATGATCATTGGGAAGATAAATTTTTTGATGTAATCAAACTAACCATGCAGGAACTCTTCAATAAAAAAGAACTGGAGGGCCACTTTGATAGCAACACCCAGTTTGATTATGAAAAATATAAACTTGAGGTCCTTAAAATGCCTTATATATTCATTCGGTTCCTTTCCTCATTTTTTCTGGAGGATGATGAAAATATAATTACCTACCGCAACATCAATAAGACTGATTATGGACGGTTGGTAGAAATAGGTAAAAAGCTCGGATTTGATAAGGTGCCTTTGTTCCACCTGTTCATTCAAACCTTCAAAGTAAAGTAATAGTAGCGAATAAGGTTGTTCTTCTGTTAAAGTATTGTTCTGTTATTGATACAGATTGAGTACTTTTGTCGTTACTATATTGGTGTTTTAGTTTGTGTATGAATAGGTTATTTACTTTCGGAGTAATCTTTGGGATTAGTTTTCTTAGTTCCTGTAGTATCGATAATGATTTTGTGGATGCTGATGATTTAGCCACTGTTGAGAAGGAACAACTCCAGCAATATTTTGATGAAAATGGAATTTCAGCTACTGAAGATGGTTCCGGTATATATTATGTGGTAGACACCGCAAATACCGGAGGAACACCAGCGCAGGGTAATGTAGTTTCTATCTACTACACTGGAAGCCTTTTAAATGGATCTGTTTTTGATGAGCATACAGTTCAGGATGGAGATCCTGTAATAATGGAGCAAGGCGCCAATGCTATATGGCCGGTTGGGTTAGACGATGGTTTGGCCCTGATGAATGAAGGTGAGACATTCACTTTATACCTTCCAAGCGCAAAAGCTTTTGGAATTTTCGAATTCTCTTCCCTTATCCCTTCAAACTCAATTGTGGTATTTCAGGTGACTGTTGCCCAGGTTCAGACCTTGACTGAGCGATTAACCGAAGAGACTAATATCATTAACACCTATATTTCAGACAGTGCATTAAACGACCTTGACATGCACCCGACTGATTCTGTGGAACGTCTCAGCTCCGGCGTATGGTTCAAAACATTGGTCCGAGGCTATGGGACAGCTACTCCTGCCGATAATCAATTTGTATCGGTGAGATATGCTGCCAGTTACCTTGAAAGCGGAGTGGTGTTTGACCAAACCTCCGGTAATGCGACCTTTGATTTTCCGCACAACACCAACCTGGTCATTCAGGGATTCGATGATGCAGTGGGCAATATGGTGGAAGGAGAGCGGGCAATGGCTATTTTATCCTCTAACCTGGCATATGGATCAAGTGTTCGGTGCATACCGGGCTATTTCAAGTCTGAGTTTATAGCAGCAGGAATACTTCCGGGATACTCACTGCAGGTGGACCCTTATGAAATTCTGATATTCGAAATTGAATTGGTAAATATTAACTAATATTAAATAACTGATCTCCTCCCTTTTGTCCAGAATAATCAAATATGGTGTTGTTGTTATGCTTTGTTTTTCGCAAGCAAGTATATCAATGGCGCAGGATGAAAGTGGAATTTACAGAAGCCCAATACGAAAGGTGCTGAACGGGTTTTCGCTCAACTTTTCAACTGGATATGCAATCACAAGATATCAGCATCAGTTAGAAGGTTATTACCTTATTCAGACACCCAACGATTTATTACTTACTCCAAACAACGGAGAATTTCCCAACACCACACTCATTTCCGGCACAACCAATTGGTTTAATAACCCTCTTTTTTTAGACTCCCTGATCAACAGGAACTTATTTATCGTACCCTATGAAAGGTTATCAAACCCTGTAAACAATCCATTGCTGGGAAATCAAACAAGCGTATACAACGCGGACTCCTTGAATCTGATGTATGTTGGGTATGGTCATGGTGTGCCGATAAACCTATCCATTCATTATAATATCAATGACATAAGAATAGGAGGTGGGGTTCAATACGAAAAACAATGGCTAAGAAGATTAAAACCTAATGTTCTGGCATCAGAGATCAGAACCTACGAGACAGATTTTCGATCTACCCATTACTGGCGATACTATGGGTATATGGGATACCGGTTTTATAATTGGTGGAATTACTCCTTTGTTGGTGAATTACAAATAGGAAGGATCAATGCCGGTCCGCAATTTAACCCCGGAGTAATTAATAGAGGTATATTCACCAATGTCGGAGTAACCATCGAAGATAACTGGTCAGAATATTTTAGAATTACGTTAAGGCCCAGTATAGACATTCGGTCCTATACAGTGGCAATGCCCTCTGGTGGAACCATGAAACACGCCTATCCGTCCTTTCAGTTACAGATAGGATTTAGTTTCAACTACCCGGAGATACCCAGGTCACCGATGAAAGCCGATCACGTACAACTCAAGCATGTTCTCACGGACCCAAAAACCGGAAAAAGAATAGAAGTAAGGGGACAACCATTCTGGAAAAGACAGAATCCAAAGGTCGGTGAAAACCATAGAAAATTGTGGAAAAATAAGTGGCGAAATAAGAAGAAAGTAAACCCGTATTAATACCTGAAATTAACTAAGTGTTAATTGCTAATTTTCATTAAATTGCGCCTTGTTATTTAGATAATTATTATGGCAGAAGGAGACAATCCAGAAGAAGAAGCAGAATTTTCTAATCAGAACATTATCCCTATCAATATTGAAGATGAGATGCGGGGTGCATACATTGATTATTCAATGTCTGTTATCGTGTCCAGAGCACTTCCTGATGTACGAGATGGACTAAAACCAGTTCACAGGAGAGTACTGTATGGAATGCAGGAACTAGGGGTAAATTGGAACAGACCTTATAAGAAATCAGCAAGGATCGTTGGAGAGGTATTAGGTAAGTATCACCCACACGGTGACTCATCAGTTTATGATACCATGGTTAGGATGGCCCAGGAATGGTCATTAAGGTACCCATTGGTAGATGGACAGGGGAACTTTGGATCGGTTGATGGAGATTCGCCGGCCGCAATGAGGTATACCGAGGCGCGATTAAAGCGGATTGCTGAAGAATTATTGACTGATATCAACAAAAACACCGTTGATTTCCAGCCCAACTTTGACGACTCACTTAATGAACCTACCGTATTGCCCGGGAAGTTGCCCAACTTACTTTTGAATGGTGCAAGTGGTATTGCAGTAGGTATGGCTACTAACATGGCCCCTCACAACCTCACCGAGGTAGTTAATGGAATCACCGCCTATATCGATAATAATGATATCGAAATAGCGGAGCTGATGACGCACATTACAGCTCCAGATTTTCCAACTGGAGGTACTATTTATGGTTATCAGGGTGTGAAATCTGCTTTCGAAACCGGAAGAGGTCGAATAGTGATCAGAGCCAAAGCGGAGTTCGATGTTACCAAGTCAGGTAAGGAGCAAATTATCGTCACTGAAATTCCTTACATGGTGAATAAAGCCTCAATGATTGAGAAGACAGCTCAATTGATCAATGAAAAGAAGATTGAGGGAATTTCAGACATCAGAGATGAATCGGACAGACATGGTTTAAGGGTTGTTTACGACCTGAAAAAGGACGCCATTCCGAATATTGTATTAAATAACCTTTATAAATACACGCAGCTACAATCCTCATTCAGTGTTAATAACATTGCGCTGGTCAAAGGAAAACCACAGCAGTTGAACCTTAAGGATATGATCGCCAATTATGTAGATCATAGGCATGAGGTAGTTATCAGGCGTACTGAGTATGAACTGCAGGAAGCTGAAAAGAGAGCCCATATCCTGGAGGGGTACCTGATTGCATTGGATAACCTCGATGAGGTGATTAGCCTGATCAGGGAATCCAGAGATCCTGAAATTGCCAAGACTGGTTTGATGGAGAAGTTTAAGCTCTCCGAAATACAAGCCAAAGCGATCCTTGAAATGAGATTGCAGCGATTGACTGGTCTTGAAAGAGAAAAAATTGTCAAGGAATACGAGGAGATCAAGAAGTTGATTGAACATTTGAAAGAAATCCTTGCCAATGAACCTATGAGAATGGGTATTATTAAAGATGAGCTGGCAGAGCTTTTGGATCGGTATGGAGATGAGAGACGAACTGATATAGAACATGCTGCGGATGATTTCACAGTAGAAGATATGATTCCGGACGAAGAAATGGTGATTACCATATCTCATGAAGGTTATATCAAACGGACTCCACTCGCCGAATACAGAAGACAGGGTAGAGGAGGAGTAGGTAGTAAAGGAGTTGCCACCAAGGACAGTGATTTTACAGAGCATTTGTTTATTGCGACCTCTCACAATTATTTATTGATCTTTACTGAGTTCGGAAAAGTCTTCTGGAAAAAGGTTTGGGAGATACCGGAAGGAAATAAGATCTCTAAAGGTCGTGCAATTCAGAATTTGATCAATATCGAGTCCGATGATAAGGTCAGAGCGGTGATCAACGTGAAAACCTTGAACGATGAGGATTACATCAACAACAATTACGTGGTGATGTGTACTAAGCGAGGTACCATCAAGAAAACCTCATTGGAAGCTTACTCACGACCTAGACAAAACGGTATCAATGCCATCACCATAAATGAGGGTGACAAATTGCTTGATATTAAATTGACGAATGGCGATAACCATATCATTATAGCAACAGATAGTGGAAGGGCCATCCATTTCCATGAAACAGATGTAAGGCCAATGGGTAGGACTGCTGCTGGTGTCCGTGGTATATATATGGAGTCTGATGAAGACGTCATTGGCATGGTATGTGTAAGCAGGGAGGAAGCTACGCTATTGGTGGTGTCAGAAAAGGGCTATGGTAAACGCTCAGAAATCTCTGAATACAGAATCACAAAGCGTGGTGGAAAGGGAGTTAAGACACTAAGCATCACAGAGAAAACAGGGAAATTAGTTTCAATCAAAGAAGTAGTGGATACTGATGATCTGATGATCATCAATAAAAGTGGTATTACCATTAGGCTG
Source organism: Cyclobacteriaceae bacterium (assembly GCA_965243755.1). GTDB lineage: Bacteria > Bacteroidota > Bacteroidia > Cytophagales > Cyclobacteriaceae > JANSWY01. Next base: position 80,913 of record CBDEVW010000003.1, on the reverse strand, counting down.
GGTGTGGATACGCTTAGAGTAATGGGTAGGGCCACCCAGGGTGTCAGACTCATTAAATTGAACAAAAACGATGAGATTTCCTCTGTGGAAAAAATAGAGAAAATTGAAGGAGAGGACGATGAACTGGAAGACGGTGAGTCCAATAATGAAGAAACAAACGAAAACAAACCTAACGAAGAATAAGAACCTTTAAAGAGTAGATAATATGAGAAAGATTAAGATTTTAATTTTAGTAATCGGTGTATTACTAGCTGGCGAGTCTTTAGCACAGAAAGAAAAAAAGCAAAAACCTAAGTTGTCCAAAGCAGAGATGTTGGTGACTAAAAGTCAGGAAAGCGAACTTAGTCAGGAGGAGATGATCGAAGCTAAGACCAACGTTGATCTTGCCGTGGATTATGAAAAAACAAAAGACAAAGCCAGAACCTGGTATTTGAGAGGGATGGTATACAAGTTAATTTATACTTCAAGTACTGATTTTGAAGGTGTTTCGAAAGAAGATGCACTTGTAACAGCGGGCGAGTCATTTAGTAAGAGTACCGAATTAGATGGTGAAGCTGGGTTGTATGGCATTAAAGCAAACGCTGAACTTGAAGGACTGTGGGGTGGCCTGCTTAATGAGGGAGTTGGTTATTACAATGAGGGCGACATGGAAGGAGCCATCAGAGCGTTTGAAGGATGCTCTTTAGTAAAACCAAATGATACAACTGGTTATTTATATGCAGCATCTGCAGCTACCGAACTTCAGGATTACGAAACTTCAGAGAAAAACTACAAAAAGTTGGTTAAAATTCAGCCGACAGAAGCCAATTACAGTGCGCTAATCTCAGTGCAGAAAGATGGATTGAAAAATTTGGAGTCAGCTATGGCTACAATTGAAGAAGCAAAAGGGGTATTAGGGCAGGATAACAGCACTGTTGGAAAATATGAGATTGATATATTAATCCAAACTAAAAAAGTACAGGAAGCAATTGATAAAATCAATCAGGCAATAGAATCAGAACCTGAAAATAGCATTCTTGTTTTGAAGAAAGCTTTGCTTTATGACCAACTTGCTGGAGCTGAGAGGAAAAAAGATGAGCCAGATAATGAGTTATTAGAGAAGTATGCAAATGAAGCGCAGGCAGCATACAAAAAGACAACAGAGCTTGATCCAAATAACGTGACTGCATATTTCAATTATGCTATTTCGTACAACGACAAGGCCAACAAGCTCTACAATGAATTGAATTTGATGAGTCCTAAAGAGTATAATAGAAATGAAAAGAAGTACAAGCAAGACGCTTTGGTGTTTTTGGAAAAAGCAGTTCCACTAATGGAGAAGGCTTATGAATTAGCTCCAGAAGACGCTGATGTACTTTTCGCACTGGAGAACTTCTATACCCGAATGAATAAAAAGGATAAGCTTGCAGAAATTACAGCGAAACTTAAAGAACTTGATTTGATCGAGGACTAAGCGACCTTTAAAATATGCTATTTATAAAAGCCCCATCATGGGGCTTTTTTTATGCAATTGTGTTGTTGCTTAAACGGCATCAGTGAAATGCCCAATTTCATAGAACAAAACGGGACATTCATCGAAAACCAGCTCTATTCGTCGTTAACTATACTTTTTTATCCATAAGTTTACATTGTAAATATTGGAACATAACTACAACACACACATCAGACAGCTATGATAGTTTTATCTTCAAATAGTATCGACGAGCTCAACCTGATCTACAAAAAGGTCAAAAAAGACTTTCAGGCAGTAGAAGGGATTAAGCTAAATTCCGCTACCTGCGAGTACGAGTTAAAACTCGAAAGACCTCAATTGAGCAAAGCCTTGATCGCTATTGCCGATAAAATCATTGAAATTGATGAAATGTTAGAAGAGAAACCTTCTGTATTTGATGATTTTTCCTGGATGAAAATGAAAAATGAAGTTGAAAAGGGAAAACTTAAATACATGAGCCTACAACCATTAAAAACCGTATGGGGGCAGCTCAAACCGGAGATAAAAAAGGCTTTCTTTGATTATTTGTGTGTACAGAAGGAAATCGAACCAAAATTAGGACAGAACAGCAACAAGCTAGTTGCTTAAAGAATATACATAAGTGTTTTCATGATAAAGTTGGTTTAAGCCCGTGGCAATAGCTACGGGTTTTTTTCATTATATTCAAACAACCAATAATTCCATGATCATGAAAGCGATGTATTTATTGTTTATAGGCTTAATTTCAACAACAGTATTAGCTCAGACTCCTCTCGAACGGTTGGAGAGTTCCCCAAGGCACCACGAGTGGGTTGATGTTAAATCCGGAGATAAAGTGATTAAATCATTCTTGGTTTACCCGGAAGTATCAGAAAACGTAACCACCGTTGTGGTAATTCATGAAAACAGAGGATTAAATGATTGGGCGAGAAGCCTGGCAGATCAAATTGCAGAAGCCGGATATATTGCGCTGGCACCAGACCTACTTAGTGGCAAGGGACCAAATGGAGAAGGAACGGCTTCATTTCCAAACTCAGATGCAGCACGCACTGCCATCTATGAACTGGATAAGGATCAGGTAGTAAAAGATATTTTAGCTACTATAGGACATGCCCAACAGCTAAAGGCAGGTAATGGAAAGGTAGTGGTCATCGGTTTTTGCTGGGGTGGAAGTCAATCATTTCAAATAGCGACAGTCACTGATCAAATTGAGGCGGCTATCGTGTGTTACGGTACTGCACCCAAAGAACCATCTGTATTTAAGAACATCAATGTACCCGTTTATGGCTTCTATGGCGGTAATGACAATAGAGTGAACGCTACCATTCCCGATACCGAAAAAATCATGAAGGAACTTGGAAAGGTTTACGAACCTGTGATTTATGATGGTGCCGGGCATGGCTTTTTTAGATCTGGTGAGGCAACAGATGCTTCTGATGACAATAAGGTGGCAAGGGAGCAGGCATGGATAAGACTGAAAAAGATATTGGAGGCTATATAGTATACACGTAAAACCGTTAACTGCAAGAAATAGTCATTACACTCATGATTCAGTGTAGTTGGCTAAAAACAGCTTTTTTGATTCATAGTTAAACGCCAATTTGGTGCTCATAAACCAAACTTTTAATACTATGAAACTCAAATTGCTAATTGCGCTTGCAGTTATTTTTACCATTTATGCTTGTTCTGAAACCGAGTCTGAACTTCCTCAGCCTTCTGACCAATCTGGAATTGAATCCAAAGGGTTACCCTTTAAAGTAAGACCCATTGACCAATTGGTTGAAATTTCCAATGGCTTTTTTTGGGTAGGTGATAAAGCTCAGCAGGGAGTAGGCTTCAGGGAAAATCAGTTGGCTTGTAAAAAGGAATTTCCGAACGCGGAATTCCAACAATCACAGATTAAGGCCAGCGCCAAACCTGGGTTCTACAAAGCGGCTGATCAAATGGTTTTTTACAATGATGGGGTAATAAGCGTTGATTTTTATACAGTGAAAAACTGTATTACTAAATACGTTTATGTGCCAAGAGATTGCCCAAGAGGGCAACTTGGTGCAATTAAACTGGAAATCGAGGAGTGCTATAATACACTTACTGGTGCTTTGATTTCAAGTGATACCACGCAGGTTCCCGGGGGCGTACCATGTATGTCAATTATCTACCCTGAACTGAAAGAGTATTATTTCGAAGATGCTTATGGAAATAAATATGTCAATCCGATTTGTTTCTAATACCAAAAAGGATGGTGTGTTCCCGGTTTGGGAACCACCATTTTTTCATATACCCAATACCTGCTTTAGCTTCATATAGCCGGTGGCACTTGCAACTACTTCATCCCCATTTTTAAGATAAACCATGTGTGTCTCTTTTCCATATTTTTCAATTTTCTGAATCATGGATGTTTTTATGATGGATGATCGATGGATTCTGGCAAATTCGGTGGGATCCAATGTTTTTTCGTAGTGAGCCATGGTTTGTTTTTTCAGGTGTTTACCCTTCTGTGTTATGATCTCTACATAATCATCCTGTGCAGCCAGTCTGATGATTTCTTCAGTTGGTATGATTGTGATACTGCTACCATCTTTTACAACTATTTGGTGACTTGGTTCTCTATGGTAGCTTTCAAGTAAAGCGCCACCGTTCGGTTTGGATACTGTACTCTTAGCTGTAAGTAGGGCAATGGCTTTTTCAATACTTTCAGAAAAACGAGATTTATTAAATGGCTTGAGCAGATAATCTACAGCATGAAACTCGAAGGCCTTGAAGGCATATTCGTCATAGGCAGTGGAGAATATAATCAACGGTGGTTCTTCCAGCAATTCCAATAATTCAAATCCTGTCAGTTTTGGCATTTGTACGTCCAGAAAAACAAGGTCTGGTTCGTGTGTCTGGATCATCTTGAGGCCTTCAAACCCATTGCCAGCTTCAGCGGCCACCTCAAATTCAGAAAATGGTTTAAGAAATAATTTAATTACCTCTCTTGCTGGTGGTTCATCATCTACGATTACTACTTTAAATTTGCTCATTACTTATCCTTGTTGCGGGATTTTTAATGTCACCTGAAACTGATCATTGGTCTCATGTGTGCTTAATAGGTCGTTTCTTTCATAAAGATAAGATAACCTGCCTTTTACATTTTTGAGTCCTATCCCTTTACCTTTTTTAGCCGGAGTTTTCTCACAATTATTAACAATAGTAACCTCAAGAAACGGGTCATTTATCGCCAGGCTAATTTGAACAAGACTGGTTTCAATATTTTCATAAACACCATATTTAATGGCATTCTCAACCAGGGGTTGTAGGATCAGATTAGGGACTTTTACCTCTTTGTCCAGGGTTTCCAAGCCATAGATTTCTACCTGCAGCCGATCACCAAAACGAGACTTTTCAATATCCAGGTACAGGGTTATTGTTTCAATTTCTTTTTGAATGGTAACCAGTTCAGTTTCGGAATGCCCAATGGTGTGCCTAAGGAAAGTAGAAAGTTTTACGATCATTTCGTGCGCATCTTCAGGTCTTGTCAGGGTCAGTGCACTAATCGAATTTAAACTGTTGAAAATAAAATGAGGATTAAGTTGGGCCTTGAGCATGCTTAGTTCACTTTCTTTCAGCAGAGCTTTTACCTCAAGTTCTGCCAACTCTTTTTCCTTATAATTTTGATAAAAAATGAGGAGGTAATAATTGAGTGCAACTACCAGGTAGTAAACAAATCCGAGAGCCAGCCGCCACCCAATTTCAGACATTGACATGCTGAATAAATTATAAGGAGATCTGGTGATAGCTGCATTGATGGTATAGCAAACTGCTACCCAAATGAAAATAAGGATAGAAGCCGCACCAATATGATTCATCAGGGCATTCCAAAGGTTACTAAACTCTAGTCCCGTAAACCTTACCACAAACCAGATGCTTAATCCTACTACACCAAATCCAACTCCATAAATGAAAGATTCTATAAACGCTGGAAGCCAATCTATGCCCTTGGTCCAGTGAATGACCATGGTCTGAAGGATCGATACCAGTAGCCAAAACAGGAAATAGGCAATGAGGTGTTTTCGGTTTTTGGTGATAGGGTTCAACATAGTTTCGAATCTAATAAAAACCCCTGGAAGAGAAGTCCTCCAGGGGAATTAAGCGAGTTTTTGACCTGTTTGAGTTTTTAGATTATGTGTAATTTTTAATTTCTCCTCCTCCGAAAATTACAGTTCCTCTGATAACCAACTCACGATCTGCATGGGTTACACTACTTTGTAATTTTCTACTGTCAGTAAATCCTCCAAATATGCTGGTGACTTCAATCCGTACATTCCAGTCTGAAGGAACAATGAAGGAAGCGCCACCAAACATGCAGAATACATCAATTTCATGCGTACCTTCTGCCAGTTGGCATGAGCTGAGATCATAATCGCCTCCACCCATGAATGCTGTGACCTTGCCGCCCTGAAAGTTGTTACTTCTCATAGAGACATTTCCACCACCAAGTATTGCTGTTACGTTGATCATATCTCTGCTATCACTGTCTATTGGTCTTTTTTTTTGGCCAATTATCCGATCTTTTCTAAGAAGGATCATTACTCCAATACCGATGATGATGACTGGCCAGAATAATTTACCGGCATGAAAAAAACGAAATCCAAGCTCGTAATAGAACAGATTGCTCATGATAAAAAAGCCACCTATGGCCAGCATAATGTATCCCGGCGTTTTATTATCACTGCTTAGAACGATTACGGTACCTATTGCAATCAGTATCCCTTTCCAATTGAAGAAATAATCGAAAAAGTGATAAGGAAGGATCATGAAATTATCCAGTAGAAATATTGCACCCAGAATGATAAATATGATCCCGATGACTGTGGAGCGATTATTTGAGTTTGTAGTTTCTGACATTGTGTTTGTTTTTTGTTGATGTAGCAATGATAGGATGCGGCGTAATGATTTATCGCAATGAATTCGGTAAACCCGGATTAACAATCGGTGAATCCGGAGAGATTTGAAAATTATCGGTAGAAATGGCTAAGTTGCGCCGTGAATTAAAGTCAGAAACGATATGAAATTATTAACCCATTTTTTGATCATTATTTCCCTTACCATCGTCAGTACGTCTTTTGGCCAAACTGTTGTTCAACACCGTGACACAAGTAAGTATTACTCATTTGAGCTTAATTATTGGTTTAATATGCACCATTTTGCATGGCTGGAGTCTATGCTGAGAACAGAGATTGACAGTTCTCAACTGACAGGCAAGGAGCATAAGAAAGCAAGAGTGGCAGTGGATCAGCTAGTGGCGTATTATGTGAAAGGATTAGTTCATGAGGATTTGAGAACCAGTGATTATATGAGGGACTTTAAACAGTGGATTACTGGTTCGCCGGATTTGAATAATATACCTGAGCAGTTTATAGAACATTTTGAGCAACTACAAAAATTTGATCCAATATACCAGTCTGAATTCTGGCCAGGTCATAAAAAGGTATGTCTGGAAGTCTTGAATGATAACCTGGAGCTTGTTCGAAATACAGAGGAGCAATTTGTAGAAAAACACACGGAGGTAACACGACAGTTTTGGCAGGAAGAGAAGATAAAAGTAGACATTGTTTACGTTGCAAAAGCAAGTAAATGGAACCTAAGGAATCGACCGTACACATCAATTTTTCCTACTCATGTAGTGATGAATGCCTATGGTGAAGCGGAAGTACCTGGGAACTGGGTGGAATTGTTATATCATGAATCGGCCCATCCGCTGATTCTTCCTGGCTACTATTTTGTAGGAGGGACCATTGCGGATGTTGCAACCAAACTGAGTATCAAGCCACCGAGACAATTATGGCATGCGTACCTCTTTTTCTTTACCGGAGAAATATCAAGAGAATTGTTTTCACAACAAGCTGTAACCTATCCGGAGATTTATATGGAGCGAAATAGTGTGTTTAGTAATTATTTGCCAGCATTGAAAAAGCACCTTACGCCATACATCAACAACAAAGTGACCCTCGCCGAGGCGACAGAATCAATTTTATTGGAATTAACAGACTAATGTCACATCAAATAAGGGCTTACAAGGAATCAGATGTTCAAAACCTGTTGGAACTGATCCAACTCAACACTCCTGAGTTTTTTGATCAGTCGGAATGGCAGGAATATCTGGATTACTTGAAGGAACACCTTGAAGAATACTATGTTGTTGAAATTGATAAAAAGATTGTTGGGTGTGGAGGGATCAACTATTTTTGGAATGATGGAGTAGCAAGAATTTCGTGGGATGCGATACACCCACAATACCAGGGTAGGGGCATTGGGTTAGATTTACTGCAATACCGGATTAATAAGATAAAACAACAGAAGAGTATTCATAAAATAGTCGTCAGAACCACCCAGCTGGTTTATCAATTTTATGAAAAAGGTGGATTTACACTTAGAGAAACACAAAAAGATTTTTGGGCTCCCGGATTTGATCTTTATCTTTTGGAGTTGAATATTTAGAATAGATAAATAGCAAAATGAAACGTATTTTAATAGCACTTTTGGTATGTGGTTTAGTCGTTAGTTGCAGTTCTCGAAAGAATACTGGTAGTGAATCCGAGGAAAGCAGCACCCGTTCTGAGGCTGAAGTTTTTCCCTGGGATGACAGGACCGCTTTCGTGTTATATGCAGGGAGCACTGAAGATGACGAGCCTGACGAAACCTTTCCAAGCCTTGTTATTGAGGAATATGATAGTGAAAAGAATTTTCTGGAAGCCGATGGTGCACCCTACTTAAGCGCACTGACCCAACAGGACATGATTGAGCAAATTGAATTATATGCCAGTAAAGCAACCGATTCAGTTGATGTTGCCATGGTAAGCATGTTGCGTGAATGGGTCAATAATAAAATTGACGAAGGATATGATGCTTTTCTTTATGAATTAGAACCTCCACAGTTAACGGGTAAAGCTTATCCATTAGCGAAAAAAGCCATGCAAGAATAATGAGTAGGTGATTTAGTTTGGCTCAACAATGTTTTGCTTGAGCTTATCTACAAATTCCTGATCCATCATCCAGATGAAATAAGGAGAAATATCCAGGTCCACACCGGACAATACCGCACGAAGGTGAAAGGCAGTTTTATTATTGAGGTTCTCTTCATTGAAATAATCATTGACCTCTTCACCCCGCAACACCTGTGCTTTGGGTACTTCTCCCAGGATCTGGACACCCAGTAAATCCGAAATTTGAGTGATGGATAAAGCCGCAATGATATTTTCTATTTCAAGAATGAAATCAATTTTCATTTCTTTATTGGCAGCTGAGAGCACTGAGGTAACACTTTCAGGAAGACAGGCCCTGTTGATTGTACCTACTTCATAAGCATTAATGACGAAATAGAAGGCTCCTTTTAATTCACCTTTGAAGTTTACTTTGATAACATGAACCTTGAACCTACCTAGTGTTTCAAGCTCCTGAATTTTCTTTAATGGTCCCAAACCAAAGTTGACGTATTCCTTCCTGAGACGAATATTGAGCATATCCTTCATGGATGCTACTGACTGAGTTAAAGCATCGTCTACAAGCTCATTTATGATCTCAAATTGAAGATTACTAAGGTTATCCATTCTGAAACATTGTACTTTTGCAACTATTCCTTTGTGTAATTGTTTTATTGCACTTCAAAGGATTACATTCGGTGATACGGTTAAATATGGTGATTCGTTATGCCCGGTAGTACAAATGTGCTCGGTTATGACAAACATATTAAGGAATTTAATAACGATTATCATTTTACGGTCATTTCTTTACTAAGACTTGCCCAGTCTGTTGGCAATATGCTCTAATGTATCTTCCTTTGATCCATCATAATAAAAAATCAGTTCCTGCGTCCCTCCGGAATTGACTACCTTAAAACCCATCACATTATTGCTGATAGCAGAGGTAATACCACTACCAATCCTGGTATTCATGTTTTCGGTACCAAAAAGTTGCATAACATCCTGAGGTTTAGCGGCCTTCATAGACATATTTTTATACTTCCATTCACTTTGATTACGGGAAAATATATGGAACTTACTAATGTCGCCCATGACGGATCCGGCGATTGGGTACAGGAAAATACTCCGTACATATTCTCCTTCCAGTCCAAACTTCAACCCATAATCGGGATAAAAGTAAAAAGTTGGGTTATCGTCACTTCCTTCCTGGCTAATGAGCGCTGTTTTTCCAAAGGCTTTTTCAACATCATCTATCTTGCTTCCAATCTTAATCCCATGGAAGGAACATACCCCATCGGTAATTTTTACTTCAAATGTGGACTTTACGGTGTTGGGAATTTGTGCATGTAGTGGTGTACATGCAAGAAATAATAACCCTGATAGGAGGGTGTAGCAAAGGTTCTTCATGTTGTAGTTGGTGTAATTGAGCAGTAATATCACAATAAATTAATAAAAATTCAAAAAATTATCCTAAATGACACATTGTAACTAATGATACATAGAGGACTCAAATTATTCATTATTTTAGGAGCTCACTTAATTTAATGAATTCAGTACGTGAAGGCAAGAAGAAAATTTATTAAGAAATTGTCATTGGCAACCCTTTCTACCATGGTTGGAGCAGATATCGTTTATGCTGCTAGTATGCCAGAGGGTTATTTGCCACTGCTCCTTGAACCTCAGGATCCTTACAAGCGCTATAATAAACATCCTGAGATGGTGCTGTTAAATGACCGTCCGCTAAATATGGAAGCAGCCGCACATTTGCTGGATCATGAAGTGACACCTGCGGATCGAATGTTCGTACGCTGTAATGGGCTAATACCTCAGGAGATCAATGAAAAAGAATGGCGTTTAGAAATCACCGGAGAAAGTGTCGTTAAGAACAAAGTCTACACGCTGGATGAATTAAAATCTAAGTTTAAAAAATATAGTTACCAACTCACCCTTGAGTGTGCCGGAAATGGCCGATCGGAGTTTAACCCTCCTGCTAGTGGCAATCAATGGACCCTTGGAGCAGTATCCTGTGCCAGATGGTCCGGACTGAGGTTGAGGGATTTGCTTGAAGATGTGGGTATAGATGATACAGCCGTTTACATTGGCTATTACGGATCGGATAAGCATTTGAGTGGTGACCCTGGTAAAAGTCCCATATCCAGAGGCATTCCGCTTTCAAAAGCCCTGCAGGATGAAACGCTTTTGGCCTATGAAATGAATGGTGAACCAATTCCAGTAGCTCATGGATTCCCGTTGCGGTTAGTGGCAGGTGGATATCCAGCTTCCGCTTCAGGCAAATGGGTCAATAAGTTGGTTGTAAGGAATAAGGTTCATGATGGTGTAAAAATGACCGGTAAGGCTTACCGTATACCTTGTGAACCTGTGGCTCCCGGGGCTGAAGTAGAAGATGATAACATGTGTATAATCGAATCAATGCCTGTAAAATCACTGATCACTTACCCCAAAAGTGGAGGTATTCTTCAATCAGGGGATGAACTGGAGATCCGGGGACATGCCTGGGCTGGAGAACTGGAGGTCAGTGCAGTAGACATCTCTATTGACTTTGGAGCCAGCTGGCAATCATGTGAAGTGAAAAAGCCTGTGAACCGACTCGCATGGCAACATTTTAGTAAACGCATTAAGTTTCCTTCCAGAGGATATTATGAAGTATGGGCCAGAGCTACAAATGAAGAAGGAAAGCAACAGCCGATGGTCCTGCCGGGATGGAATCCAAAAGGATACCTCAATAATGCTTGTCATAGAATCGCAATAAAGGTGGTATGATGAATGAGAGGGAGAGGCTAATAGTCATCATGGAAAGGTTGCTTAGTGTAGTTTATGGAATGTTGGCCATTTTGTTTTTGGTGGCTGCAGCCACCGTCTTCTTACACCTTTATGAACCTATTCCTGGTCCAATTGTTATATCCAATGAAATGGACACACTTGAAGTGAGGGGAGATGGTCTTGTGGATGGTGAAGGGAAGGATTTGGTGGCAACTAATTGCACTGTCTGTCATTCAGCCAGGTTGATTACTCAAAACAGGGCTACAAGAGAAGGGTGGCTAAACATGATCCGGTGGATGCAGCAAACCCAAAACCTGTGGGATCTGGGAGAACAGGAACAAGCCATTCTGGATTATCTGGAAAAAAATTATGCACCGGTGAAAAAGGGAAGGAGAGAAGCGCTCAGTAATATTGAATGGTACGAAATAAAGTGATAGAATGGAAAAGTACTGGAACATAATCAAGGAAGGCTATATTGGCTATGCACGATACCTGTGGGAAGAAATTACCAACCCATCCTGGCATAATTACTTCTACTGGTTGATTGGAATCTCGGCTTTTTTCTTCCTGCTTGAAATTGTGAAGCCCTGGAGACCAGATCAAAGGAAATTTAGAAAGGACTTCTGGTTAGACTTTTTCTACATGTTTTTCAATTTCTTCCTGTTTTCGCTTGTGGTGTACAATGCAGCTTCCAATGTGGTAGTAAATGCATTTCAGGACGCACTGGCAGCTATTGGTATTAGAAACCTTGTGGCGTTTGAAGTAATGAGTTGGCCAACCTGGGCACATTTGCTGGTTGGGTTTGTGGTGAGAGATTTTGTACAATGGTGGACCCATAGACTATTGCACAGGGTACCCCGGTTGTGGGAATTTCATAAAGTACATCATTCTGTAGAGGAGATGGGATTTGCGGCTCATCTTCGGTATCACTGGATGGAGAATGTCGTTTATCGAACTTTAGAATACATCCCTCTGGCACTGATTGGCATTGGGTTAAGGGATTTTTTCATTATTCACATTTTTACTTTAGCCATTGGACATTTTAATCACAGCAATATTAAAGTACCATTGGGTCCCTTGAAATATGTATTCAACAATCCACAAATGCACATATGGCACCATGCCATGCATTTACCTAAAGAGCGGCCTTATGGTGTTAACTTTGGAATCTCCCTGAGTTTGTGGGACTATCTCTTTGGGACCAACTATATACCAAAAGATGGACAAAATATAAAATTGGGTTTTCCTGGTTTGGAAAGATTCCCCAAAACCTTTTGGAAACAACTTGTCCATGGTTTTGGGAAATTGAAGTCTAACGACTAATCAGAAACCTTTTGACACATTCAAAATTTTGACCGGACACACGAAGTAAGTACATGCCTCGGTTGAGATCAGTAGCAGGAATTACGGTTTGATTAATGCCCATTGATGCCTCCAGTATGTTGGATCGGATAATGTTTCCATTCATCGTTATGATTTCATATTGTAGTCTTTCACTTGCAGGAGTTTCCAGGGTCAAATGAATGTTCTCAATCACAGGATTTGGATAGATTTCCAAATTCCTTTGAGCGAACATAGAATGATCGATAAAGATGACTTCACTAAAGTCATATTGACCATCATAATCAATTTGCCGAAGCTTGTAGTAAATGATTTCAGAATCGTTGAATGCATCATCATTAAAGGTATAGGTCAGCGCTTCATTGGAGTTTCCATTCTTGGCTGCTGACATTACGTGTCCAACTTTTTCCCAATTGGAACCATCATAGCTCCTTAAAACTTCAAACTTCTGACAATTCAATTCGGTAGCGGTTTGCCATTCAAGTTGATTGATGTTGTTGACCCTGTTCCCTTTGAAATAATTCCAGGTAACAGGCAAAAAGCTATCCCCGGTCGCCAACACGGTTTGACTAAATGAAGTGATGTTATTAAATACAGCTTCTCCTGTACCGTTATTGACCGATGCAGCTGCAATGGCCGTTGACCAGGAACCATTGGATTTACTGTCTCTTTTTAACAGATATACATTCGCAGGATTGGATTCAGTGAATGCGCTTCCTCCATATGTATAGGTTAATGATGCACCGGTAAATGTTCCGGTTCCGTAGGCATTGATCACAAAGTACGGATTTTTGATTGATTCATTGACAGAATACTCGTCCTCTGGCTGTGTACCTATAGGTGTGTTTTCTACCTCGAATACATACACGTCGAATGAGCCGGAAACACCACTGAAGTTGATGTCAAGAATATCCCCAAAAGTAGTGGACCCATCTGCGGATATGGTTGCTGAGTAACTGCTTCCACTCCCAACAGGTGCTTTTGAGGTGCTCCAGGTAGTGTTTGTCAATAACCCGCTGTTACTGGTAATATTATTAGTAGTGGTTGTTCCTGAGGTTTCATTAAACTGCCAGTATCCAATGAGGTTGGTGTCTAAACCATCAACTATGAGAAAATTATTGGCTCTGATTTCAGCCTCAGTTCGAACTGAGTTCCAGATTCTAAGTTCGTCTACTTCACCCGAAAAGTAATCTGAAGGTACACCTACACCATCCCAATCCTGACCAATGACCCAGTCCAAACCATCAGGATCTCCTATCACAGCATTGATTGTATTTTGAAACAACTGTTCTCCATCCCGGTAGACCGTAACTTCTGAGGTGGTCCCTGTTATTTTGTTAACCGTTACGGCCAGATGTTGAATCCCTGTAGTTTTGGATCCACCTGAGGTCGTAGTGCCACGAATATCTACCTCCACACCTCCGTTATTGTATCCAATCTTGAAAATGTCTCCACCAGAGAGGTCATGTTTTGCCAAAATCGTTTGACCATCGGCAGTAGATGTTGGGTTTACCCACATCTCCGCAGTGAAAGATTCGTTGATGGTAAGATTGGATAGTGTGACATAGTCATCAGTACCATCCAATGAAAGTGCTGTACCAGGGGCATTCTCGGTGATGTTGACATTGGCTTCATTGGAGGGGCCTGATATTTCAAAATCATCAATCATGAATCCGTCTACATTATAACCAGCACCGTACCCACCATTGACATAGAGCACTACCCTAAAAGCAACGGTGGCATTACCTGCCAAAGAGGATACATCAAAGCTCGTCACCTGATTTGAATAAGTACTATTGAAACCATATCGGTCAAAAACAACGTTCGTCTCAATGTTATCTGCTGAATTTGGCCCCTTGTCATACCAGTTGGTTCCACTTCCATCATCTGTTCCCAATCTGGTCCAGTTTTCTCCATTGTCCGTAGAATACTGGACTTGCACTCCAATAGGGGCGTTGGTATAGGCACTCTCCATACTTTTTCTGAAGCTTAGCGTGTAAGTGCCTGCCGATGAAAAGTTGAAATTTGGAGAAAATAAGGCACAAGAATAATCCGCCTGGGTGATATCGGAACTCAATCCTGTTTTCCAGGTATTGGTGCCTGAATTTACGGTGGTTAGTGCATTTCCAGGTGTTCCTCTTTCCCACAGATTGATCCCACCAGTGAGGTCATCAGAGCCAAAATAGTTTTCATTGCTTTCGAAATCACCACCATCGGAGGTCGCAAATGGGGTGGCGACATTGGGTAATACATGAATGAATTCCGTTTTAGTCTCCGTATCAGCGCCACTGTTGATTGTCAGACTAACCGTATACTTTCCAGATCTCATGAAAGTATGACTTGGGTTTTCTTCAGTAGATGTACCTCCGTCACCAAAATCCCACGCCCAGCTGGTAGCCTGATAAGAAGCGTCACTAAAATTGATACTGGCTTCTGCATAGATGGTGTTTCTGTCAGCAGTAAAATCTGCGTCTGCAGTGGTGAAAATGTCACTGGTAAATAAGCCCCGACCATGAGTGGCCGCTACTACCAGGTTATCACTTGACCTGATTTGTAGCATATCTGTTCTGACATTAGCAAGTCCATCATTTGATGGTTCCCACACTGTTGAGGCACCATTGAGGTTATCTGTGGACCAGACGCCCAATTCCGTGGCAATGATGGCCTGATCTGAATTGTTTGGGTTGAACAGTGCCCATCTTACTGGCATATCGGGTAAATCTCCTTCTACATCGGTCCAGTTGGTGCCTCCGTCAGTTGTTTCCCAAACACTTGTAACGCCATAGTTAGAAAAGGTAACTAATAAATGGTTATCATCACCTGATTCAATGGCGACACAAGACACGGAACCAGAGGGAAAGCTACTTCCTGTGATGTTTGTAACAGACCTTGTGGAAGCGGCATTATCCACTCTGACAACACGCCCGTTATCAAGTCCGAAGAATACTCTTTCGGAGGTGTTTGGAGAAGCGGATACATGAGTCACTTGGCCGCTGTTAAATTCGGTTATTGCCCCACTGGAGTAAAAATTTGGTGATGCAGCTTCAATGTTTGGAGAATAGAAGTACGTACCGGGATCGAATCCTCCGTACATGTTATTATCTGTATCAGCCAGATCTGAGGGGTTAATGAATGAACCGCTGGAATTCGATATCAGGTTGGTGAAGGTTAAACCTCCGTCATCTGACCTGTAAAGTGTTAAATTGGTGTAGGCAGTAAATTGATAATTGGCATTGTCCTGATCGATGTGTGCGAATCCGCCATCACCCCCGGTTACTTCTACAATTGAAGCCAAACCAAGTTCGGTGATTTTGGTGCTGCCATTGTCCTGCGTTCCACCAATGAAATTCGGTGATTTAGCGGTGGGGTTCATGGCTACTGCATAGAATTGAGCTGTAACATAACCGGATTCTTTTCTCGAAAAGGTAGGAGAAGTGGCACTTCCATTTTCCGTCACATAGATTCCTCCGTCATTGCCAAAGTAGATGACATCAGAGCTTCCATCCTGAAATACAATGGTATGTTGATCAGCATGTACTTCAGGGTAGTCGCAACCGCCATTCCAATTGGTTAGTTGTGTCCAACTGGTTCCTCCGTTGGTGGTTCTGAGCAAATCAATTCCTCCTATGATAACTGTCTCTTCGTCATTCGGGTCAACGGCAATTGCCAAATCATACCAGGCTTGTCCCCGGGTAAAGTCTGTCGAAGGAGTGGAACAATTCTGATCATACCAATTAGGATTGGTCAAGGTGGACCATGAGGTGCCTCCATTGGTACTTCTCATTATTTTATTAATGGAAGCGTCATTTTCCTGAACCAGGGCATAAATATATTCTGAGTTGCCAGGAGCCACTGCCAGTTCGATGCGTTGTTCTGTACAAGCAGAGGTGTATATGGCCGATCCCCAGCTTGCTCCATCGTCTGTTGATTTCCAGATTCCATTATTGTCAAAGATCCCAAGGCTCGCATAGATATCACCGTCTGCAGCAATTTCGATATCAGAAGCCCATTGCCGATAATTAGCACCCCCCGAACACGAGTTTGTACCACTCAGACCGGTTAAAACCTTGGTCCATGTAGCGCCACCATCAGTGGATCTCATGATACCTCCTCTATTCGTATACTGACCTCTTGTTGCCGCCAGGATCGTTCCTGAACTGGTTACTACAATCTTATTGACATAAAGGAAGTTGCAATCACCAGTTCCTGCACACGTTGAATAGTTGGTCGTTACAGTGCTGCTCAGTTGGGACCATGTATCTCCACCATCGGTCGATTTCCAAATCCCATTGCCCTGAACGGCATCTACATTAAAGAATCCCTCACCGGATCCTATATACATTGTGTTGGTGTTGGATGGGTCATAAGCAATTGTAGTAATGGCCATATTGTCCAGGAAATCATCTACGGAGGTCCAGTCAGGGTTCTCTTTAGTAATGTCAGTAGTTTTCCAAAGACCACCACTTACGGCAGCAGCAAATATGGTTTTGTTGGTAACGTCATTTGGGTCAATCAAGATGGCCCTGGTGCGGCCTCCGAGGTTGGAAGGGCCCCTTTCTTTCCATTCTATACCAGTGATTGCTGCTTTATTGGAATAACCAGACGATTTTGATGCTCTCTTTTGCTCAGCGATCTGATATGCCTTGTAAAGTTTGTCCTTTGGAATGAAACCAAGTTTTGGATCTTTGGTTCTTTCAAACTCCTGCTTCATTGCCAGATCCATTCTGGATCGTTTATCCAGCGATTCAATTTTAGTATCTGAATAGATTGGTATTTTATCCTGAATAGAAAAGTGATGATGCCAAATGTATGTAAGTATGACCGAACTGGCCATCATTGTGATTATTTCCTTTTTCACAAGCATTCGTTAGTCTGTTCCCGATGCAGCACACCCTGGTACTGTTTATCCTGAGTTCCGCAATAACAGCTTAAGTGATTGGGTTTGGTCTGAGAAGAATTCACAAATCTAATGAAATTTAATGAATTGGTATTTATCATTGCTGTCTCCTGATTTGGTTTACTTATAGGACCATCTATTGGACGAAATGCCCCCCCAGTGATTTGATTATATTTTGTTGCAATTGGTTGGTGAATTAAGAAGAGTGGTATTGATTTGCCCTAAATTTTTTTTGAAGCATGATCAAAATTGGAATAATCAATGTATCAGACCGGGCAAGCAAGGGAATCTATGAAGATCTTCCCGGCAAAGAAGTCAATCGTGTGTTGGGAGAGTATCTATTGTCGGAATGGGAACCCGTTTACAAGGTGATTCCAGATGAACAGGATCAGTTAGAAACAGCAATGAAACAGATGGCGGACGTTGATCGATGCTGTCTTGTAGTCACCACAGGGGGTACAGGGCCTGCAAAAAGAGACGTTACGCCCGAAGCAACAGAAGCAGTTTGCGAGAAAATGATGCCGGGATTTGGCGAACTGATGAGACAGGTCAGTTTGCAATACGTGCCCACTGCGATTCTCTCCCGACAAACTGCAGGCATTCGCGGCAATACGTTGATTGTAAACCTGCCAGGGAAACCAAAAGCAATTCAACAATGCCTGGAAGCAGTCTTCCCGGCTATTCCATATTGTATTGATTTAATAGAAGGACCATACCTGGAGGTCAATGAAAAAGTCATTAAGGCATTTAGGCCGGGTGGTTGAATTTAGGGTCTTTAATTTAGACGACTCAATTTGCTAAATTCTACTCTTGTTGATCAATCATCAAACAATCATTTGTATGCAATGATTGAAGGCGTGACGAGGAACTTAAGTCAATAAGCCTTAAAATTGAAAATTGTACAGAAGTAATATTCCCGGGAATACGGTCACTGTGTACTCACACTGTAGGCACTCCGTAGGCACACTGTAGGCAGCCCACGTTAAATCTTTGAATTTTAATTGTATTATTTCAAGATTTGGAGGTCGAAATTACTTGAACCATTGAGCTACTAACATTCATTCATAGGTAACCTGACCTATGCCGCCTGATTGAGTTTCTGCGGCATTTTTTTGGATTTGGTCATGCTAAAATTTTTTTGGTGATACATCCGCATCAATGGATCGAGGGTGAAGCCCTGATAAAGAACAGAACAAACTACTACCACATAGGTGAACGTGATGATGATTTCCTTTCCGGGAAAGTCATTGAGGGACAAGGTGAACGCTACCGGAAGACCACCACGCAGGGCTCCCCAGGTAAGCACAGAAACCGTAGCATTGTCGAAGTTCTTTAGGGTTGACATTAACTTAATCGGTATGAAAACACTGACCCATCGGCCAAATAAAACGATCAACACGATAAAGAAACCGGCACCAAAGTACATGGGGTTATGTGGGATCACCAGCATTTCGAATCCTATCAACACAAAAAGCATAGATGCGATGGTTTCCTGCATTAGCTGCCAGAACCTGTAAACATAATCGCCCACTGCCTTTTCTCCACTTTTTTCATCCCGACCAACATTTCCAATGATCAGGCCTGTCATTACCGCTACCAACATGCTGGAAACTTCCAGTCTGTCTGCCAGGAACGAACCTGTCATGACTAGTGCAAGGGTAGTCAAAACCTCTGCTTCTACAACATCATTGTCAATAAAATCCAACAACTTATAGCCAACCCATCCAAACAGGATGCCCATGATCAATCCACCAAACAGGTCCCTGATCAGGATGATGGAAACATTAAGGGTTTCCAACACTTCCATTGAATTTTGCAATTGATAGATCTTCACTAAAGAAAAGGCCAGTATGATTGAAAGCGCACCAGTAAGGAGCGACTCACCTTCCACCTTTGCTTCCAAAGCCTTTGATAAACGATATTTTCTGATGTTTTTAGTGATGGCCACCGGGTCGGCACATGAAATGAGGGCACCAAAAACAAGGCAGGCGAGATAAGGTAGTTCAATTGACAAGGCTTGTGTAAGGAGGTAAACCAATGAGCCGATGGTCAGTGCGGAGATCAATACGCCGCACACAGTGAGGACCAGAATGGGAATCAACTGGCTACCAAATTTTTTGAAGTCGATATTGAGGGCGGTGGTGAACAACATGACATTCAACACAAAATGATACATTACCTCTGTAAAATCATATGACTTCACTTTTTCTGCCAAATGATATTCAGGGAAAGCTGTTCCGAAAATGAGTACCATTAGTGATACAATGAGCGCAAGGATCATTAGCCCAATGGAAGATGGCAGTTTCAGGAAATAGGTGTTTACAAAAAGAAATATTCCCGAGAAAGCGATGAGAATAGCGATGATGTCAAATATGCCCATAATACCAATTTTAGTAACAAAACTAAACCTGATATCAATCTGGCGCAATCGGAATATACTGGTAAAAGCATCTCAGTATTAATACTGACTGCCCTAAACGGCAAACGTAACCACCGTATGCTCCAGAATGTTGGCTTTACTGGAAAGCTCTTGCGCGGAAGCTGATAATTCTTCTGCACTTGCTGCAAGCCTTTGTGCATTGTCATTGAGGTTTTGTACGGTAGCATTGATTTGATCACTGCTGTTCTGTTGCTCCCGTGATGCAGTTGCAATATTGGCTGCCATATTTGCGTTTTCTGCAGATTTGCTCGCAATGTCATCAATTTTCTCCTTTAACTCGGAAGAGTTGTTGTTGGTAGCATTGGCCAGTTCAGAAATGTTTGTGGCGGTCAGCTTGCTTCTGTCGGCCAATTCCCGAACTTCCCTGGCGATTACGGCAAACCCTTTCCCATATTGACCAGCTGCTGCCGCTTCTATCGAGGCATTGACAGCCAGTAAATTGGTCTGACTGGCAATTTGCTGAACAAGCTCAACTTTATCTGTAATGGCCTTGATGTTTTTGATGGTAGTAACCATTGAATCCTGACCGAGTTTGATGTGCTCGGAAGTGGTTTTACTGATCTGTGCGGAGTTATTAGCGTTTTCACTGGATATAGCAATGTTGGCAGACATTTCTTCCATGCTTGAAGCCAATTCCTCAGCACTGGCGGCCTGGTTGCTGCTGCTGTCCGACATCAAAGTTGCCAGGTTTTTTAGTTCCTGACTGGCATTTTTTAGATAACTGGCATTGGCTCGGATTTGTCCGATGATTTCCCTGAAGTTGTTGCCCATCTTAGTGATTTCCTCTGCAGCCATCCCAAATTCATCCCGGTCAGTAATTTTTATTTTTTGGGTCAAATCGTGATTGGCCATGCGCTCAGCAAAACTTCTAATCCTGGCGATATTGTTTGTAAATGACGCACCAAGAAACAGGTTGGGAATAATTTGCAGGCCTATTATAAATAATGATAAACCACCCAGGCGGTAGTAGACAGCCTCAATGGTAAGTTCCCACGCCGGATAATACAGGAGACGCCACATTAAAATTCCTGCACTTACGGCAATAATTCCGATACCACTCACAGATGAGAATATGGCGGTCCACCTGAACTTAAATTGAACAGAAAACCGACTTTTTCGATCAAATGGAACACCTTCCAGCATTTGATCCAGTTTGGAAATAAAGTATAAATAAAATGGTAAACTGGCGGTACCAACAAACAGCATTCCTATCGTCGCAGAAAGGATAGATATTCTAATAGGATAACCCAACATCCTTGGAATTAAAACAGCAGCCAGGCTGTATGCCAACCCCAGACCAACGTATGAGAAGATAATTTTCTTATAATAAGCGTGAATTTTATAATACTTCTGTGCGATCAGTAATCGCTTCACCCTTTTGAGCAGATAATTGATGTAGAGTGGGGTGCCAACAAAGAAGAAACCGGTGCACACCGGAAACTGCCAGGCAATCAGGACATTGGTGAGGAAATCATGATAGGTGAAGGTAGCGTTTACCATGAGTGTTCCACCAACTATTACAGGCGGCAGGATAAAAGTAATAATCACAATTATCAGGAGATGTCTGTGCTGTTTGTTGAAATCATTGTCCATGACCGCAATTTTAAACAGAAAGAAACCTTCAGGATCAGGTTATTCGATGGACTGATTAATTCGTCCCTTGGGTTAATAAGAATTGAGGATAAATGAGACTGTCCGGTTGTTCCATTAAATCAATCTCAGGTGAGCTGCTTTTTTAATCAGTTCAGCCGTATTTTGGGCATTCAGTTTCTTCATCATATTAACCCGATGTGTTTCTACAGTACGGAAGCTTACAAACAGCTGCTCTGCGATTTCTTTGGTGGTTTTCCCTTCGGACACCAATTGTAACACCTCCTGTTCACGTTCAGACAGTTTTTTGTGTGATTCACCTTCTACGGCCATGTCTGTGATCATCAAAGCAGAGATCTCACTATTAAAGTATTTTTGACCATTGGCGACCTGCCTGATAGCCGTGATCAGTTCTTTTTCATTGGCATTTTTGATCAGATAGCCGTATGCACCGTTTTTAACAGCTTTCACTACATATTGCCCTTCTGCATGCATGGTGAGCACTATAAATTTAACATCAGGATACTTTTCCCGGTATGTGGCGATTACATCAAGACCACTACCATCTGGCAATGAAATATCTACCAGTACGATGTGTGCTTTTTCTTTCTCCAGGTGTTCATCAAGTTCCTTAAGGTCAGATGCTTCTGCTACCACCTGAATATCTTCCGATTTCGATAATAAGGAGATTAATCCTTCTCTGAATAACTGATGATCGTCTGCTACTATAATCTTAATGAAACTCATTGATATGGGATTTCAATTTCTATAGTTGTACCATTATTGTCACTTCTGATATCGATGCTCCCAGGCACCATTTTAATTCTTTCCTTGATATTTCTAAGACCATTTCCTGCATAATGATCATTGGTTTTAAAACCCCTTCCATTGTCGGAAATGAATAAACCCAGATATTCATCAAATTCTGATAAAGACACCCTGATCTCACTACAATCAGAATGTTTCAGTGCGTTGTTGATTGCTTCCTGTACTACTCTATATATAGTAATATGATGCAATTTATCCAACTTTGATTCCCTTTGCATATCATTGATATACCGGATTTTTACATCCGAACTGGAATCGTTGATTTGTTTCACCAGGTTCTTAATTGCTTCGCCAACCCCAAAGTCCTCCAATACACTAGGCATCAGGTTATTAGACATTCTTCTTACTTCATTGATGGCATCATCAATTTGCCTTAATAACTTATCTTTTTCTTCCTGTTGTAGTGCAGTATCTTCAATATTGATCCTGAGTATGGTTAGGAGGGGACCCAATCCATCATGAAGCTCTTTTGACAGTCTTGCGCGTTCTTTTTCCTGTCCATCAACAATGGATAATTGGTTTTCCCGCTTCAGCTTTTCTTCATTGAGTTGAAACTCCTGCAATTGCTTCTTCATCTGTATCAGGGCCTTTCCTAATCGGTCTTTCTTACCCAGAGGCTTGTAGTCCGCATCGAAATTACCTGCTCCGATTTCCCCTGCAAAGACAACTGTATTGTTCAAAGCTTCAATCAAACTATTTAGGGCGTTGAACATATGACCTATCTCATCCTGATTACGGTTTTTAATGGCAGGAATGTTACGGTCCAGGTTGCCTTCCGAAAGGTGAATAAGCTGCTGTTCCATGGTGATGATAGGTTTTACGATTTGGCGGGACAGGTAATAGGAAACGATAAGAATGAACACAAATATGATACAAAATGTGATCAGTAAGTTGCTTCTAACCTCAGCCAGGGGCGCCATGGCTTCTTCATAATTGATCTCACTAAGGATCACCCATTGGATGTCTCCGAATGTGATGAGTTCAAATGCCCCAAGTACGCGAATTCCACGGTAATCCAGGAATATATCTGTTCCCGGTTTCCCCTCGAAAGCCTGCAGTACGCCACTCGTACGAACCTCATAATTTTGCCAGTTGACATTATCAAACCTGGATTTGGTGATCAACTGATGTGATGCATTAACGATATAGGATTCACCGGTTTCTCCCAGCCCTGTCCTTTCCAGTAATATTGCTTGCACCTGCGGTAACCGAACCAAAGAAGTGGTGACTTGTTGGGGTTTGTGATCAATGATTGCCACAGTGATGCCATCTTCAGGATGCTGATTGGTGAGGTCCACAATGTGTAGGCTGTCTGATGGCTCTACGAATGGGATTTGATAATTTAACAGGGAGTCTGGCAGGTCATTCGACCGGAGGGTAAATAAGAAGTCTCCGGTGGGATATTGAATACTGTCATTCGCCAGCTTTCTGAAACTGATCACATGGTCTTGTAATTCGTTGAGGATTTTTACTTTCTTCAGTTGCTTTACGGACGAAAGTTGAAGAAAAACTCTTTCACGGAGGGCTTCATCAAACTGGATATAGTAGGAGGAAGAAAGGAAAATGGTGACCACCAGGGTAAAACTGATCATCAACAGCGCCAGCTTCTCCCCAATATTTAATTTCCTCAACATAGCTGTAAATATATGCCGGAATTGATCATCTCACAATCAGGATTTTTACGGAGCATGTCTTCAGCATTTATTACCAAAAAAATATACAAATAAGTTGCGATTACTATTGGTGGGTGGTCCGGATAACTTTGTTTAAAAATGCTTTTGAAACGCTATGTTTATATTCTTTCTCTTCTCATATTGACTTCCGGCATTGGCTGGACACAGGAACATATTGAAGCACAATATGACGAACTAACACAGCAATGGCTGGAATTGTCAGAGGTCCTCAAATTGTATGAAGGGCTGTCGGCATTTTGCCATGATGAGGAATTTCGGGAATATGCCACAACCATTTTGGAAAAGATTCATCACTGTGATAGCGTAATGCTTGATTTTCTAAATGACCCATCTACAGCCCTGGTGATTGGTCAAAAGTATATAATGCTACCATGAAGGATCTGGAGCAACTGGAGACTACATACAGCACCAGGTCTTTTATAATTTATCTGCAAGAAGGATGCGCCACCCAGCGGTCATTAGAGCGCAAAAAGAAAGAACTGAAATCAGAAGTAGGGCAGGAAAGTTATGACGGTCAGGTGCAGCTATTGGAGACCGGTTTGAACAGATATCTTCACCAGATCAGCAAAAGGGTGAAGGCCATGGACAAGCACATTCACCGCATTCATCCGGAGCGGTTTTCCTTGTTTAATGCTGATTAGGAGCACACATCCGGAAAAATACGGATGGTCTCTAGGTGCAAATACGGTAGTGAAAATACCAAAATTCTTAGAGTCACCAAACCCTGTTTAGGCCGTTAATTTGAGTAACAAAAGAACATCACATTTTAAATAGATATAAAAATGAATTGGATACCTATAACGCTTAGTTTGACTTTAGTAACCACTTTGGGATTTGCTCAGGACGGAGATACTGAGAAAGGCCCCAAAGCAAAAAATTATAAACCATGGGCTGATTCAAGATCTGAAGTAACCGTAGTGGTTAAGAAGGATGCATCAGCGATTACGGGACCAGAAGCTAAGAATATAAAACCCTGGGATCAGGAAGTAGCAACGGCAGAAACTGTGGCTGTTAAAAAGCAGCAGAGAAAGAGATTGGTAGGGCCGAAAGCTAAAAACCAAAAACCATGGCAAGAATAGATTAGGTTGTTTAAATAGTAGGTGATGCCTTTAAAAGGTTGAGCAATAGTAGTTTAGCGATCAATGTGGGTGCAGCGTTGCTGTTACCCACTTTTTATTTTATAGCTTTGAGCAACTTATGGAGGTTAAACTTGGATTAAAGGAGAACTGGCAACAATTTACTTTACTGGTAGTCATCAATGGTTTTGTGGGAGGCATGATTGGTCTGGAGCGGACCATTTTACCAGAACTAGCCACTTCCGAATTTGGTTTGGCCGCCAAATCAGCAATACTTTCATTCATCGTGGTATTTGGGGTCTCAAAAGCAATAACCAACTACTATACGGGAGCAATGGCCAACAGGCTTGGCAGAAAAAAACTATTGATCATTGGATGGCTCATTGGTTTACCTGTACCCCTCATTTTAATTTATGCTAATCATTGGAATTGGGTGGTCTTTGCAAACATATTGCTGGGAATTAATCAGGGACTAACCTGGTCGAGCACCGTGGTGATGAAAATTGATCTGGTAGGTCCGAGAAACAGAGGATTGGCTATGGGGCTCAATGAGTCAGCAGGATATCTCGCAGTGGGGCTTGTAGCGTTTTTTACCGGTTACCTCGCCGGGGAGTATGGGTTGCGGCCGGTCCCATTTTACCTGGGGCTGATCTTTGCTATATCGGGATTACTTTTCAGTGTTTTTCTGGTGAAAGATACCATCCATCATGTGCACTCAGAAACATCTTCCAGTGAGCACCCCACGCTTAAAAATATTTTCAAGGAAACCACCTGGGTCAATCCCAATCTTGGCGCTATCACACAAGCGGGGCTGGTCAATAACCTGAACGACGGAATGATCTGGGGATTACTCCCTATGTTTCTGGTCATCAAAGGATTTGACTTGAAAGGAGTAGGGGAAATTGTTGCGGTTTACCCGTTTGTCTGGGGTTTGGGGCAACTTGTTACGGGTAAAATGGCGGATCACCTCCAAAAGAAACGCATGTTGTTCTGGGGAATGATGGTTCAGGGGTTGTCCATCGTAGGACTCATGTATGCCAATACAAAACTGCATTTTGTGGGATTAAGTGTATTACTGGGTATAGGCACAGCTGTAGTTTACCCCACTTTTTTAGCGGCCATTGCAGACCATACACACCCCGGGCAGAGGGCAGAGAGTATAGGGGTGTTTCGATTATGGAGAGACCTGGGTTATGCGATCGGGGCGGTCATTACTGGAGTGATTGCAGATTTGGTTGGCATAGAAGGGGCCATATTGCTGATAGGTGCACTAACCCTCGTTTCATCATTCATCATAAAAATAAGAATGACATAATCTTGCTGGTTAATAGTAAGATAATAATGATGTAACATGCATTTGTTACCGCTGTACTAGATTACAGCTTTGAACAAAAATGCCATCATACAAACCTTTTAAAATACCCAAAACTCTTCTAATGGGTTCTGCAACTGCAGCTACTCATATTGAGGGAGGAGAACAAGCTCACAACTGGTATCGTTGGTCAGAACTTGGAAAAATTAAGGACGGGTCTCATAGCAGGATCGCCTGTGATCATATTAACAGAATCGCATCGGATGTCGAGCTGCTGAAGGCACTCAATACGGAAACTTACCGTATGGGTATTGAGTGGAGCAGGGTAGAACCCGAAGAGGGTAAATTCAGTGAAGAAGGCATAGCATTGTACCGAAAGGAAATAGAGTTGCTGGTGAGTAATGGCATAAGGCCGCTGGTAACACTCTGGCACTTTTCTAATCCACTGTGGATGGAGGATGATGGGGGTGGATCAATCCAATGTCGGTAGAGCGCTATCTGGGATACATAAGGTTTGTAGTGGATCGATTGGGGGATCTGGTACAGGATTGGGTAACCATCAACGAACCCAATGTCTATTTGTTTTTTGGTTATTTTGAAGGACGGTGGCCTCCGGGAGATCAGGGGAAAATCAGGCATTATCTGAAAGGAGCCAAAAATTTCGCTCAGGCACATCTTTATGCCTATGATCAAATCCATGCACAATTGAAAGCAAAAGGTCATACCGAAATCAATGTGGGAGTGGCGCACCATCTTAGGATTTTTGATTTGTTTGACAGACGTCACCTGACAAGGCTGGCGGCCTATCTCAGCAATCATCTGTTCCAGTTCATGTATCTGGAAGCGATGACACACGGGCGCTTTTTATTTCCGATGAGGTGGTGGTTTAATACCAAATTTCAAAAGAAAAATTATGCTGACTTTATCGGTATAAATTATTATTCGAGAGACCTGGTAAAGGGCATCTACAACCCAGGCACCCTCTTCAATGAACTTTATGTGAAAAAAGGTAAGCCAGTCAATGACCTGGGTTGGGAAATATATCCCAAAGGATTATTCAGGATTTGTAAAAAAGTTTACCGGAGATATAATCTACCTATTTTCATTACTGAAAATGGGATCTGTGATGCCGATGATTTAAATAGGGCCGAATTCATTTATTTGCATTTGAAAGCGTTGAAACGTGCCATGAAAAAGGGAGTAGATATCAGGCGCTATTACCATTGGTCAACGATGGATAATTTTGAATGGGCAGAGGGGGTCAGCGCAAGGTTTGGGTTGTATCATGTTGATTTTGAGACACAGGCAAGGACTTTAAGGAACAGTGGAGCATTTTACGCTGAAATCTGCAAGCACAAAGAAATTTCCAAATCCATGATCAGCAGGTTTTTAAATAAAGCTCCAAAAAAGAAAAAATCAAGAAATAATAAACGTGTCGCTTAAGTGGTTTCCATGAGTTGACCATTTAAATGCTGTGCAAGATGGCTTTTAAATACGTCGTAATGTTGCTGCCACCCAGCATTTTTGTTGTACGCCAGGTACCATTTTCTAAACATACCGGAAGGGCCAATTTTGATCCCAACCACATCATGATTCAAGATATAGGGTTCTGCTGCCCATTTGGCCATCACTTTTACGCCGTAGTTGTTTTTAACCAATTGAACTGCTGCCTCCGTCAATCTTACTTCCAGTATCTTGTTGGGTTGAATGCCCGCCGGAAGAAGCACGTGCCTGTAAAAGGTAGATTCCTCAACCGGGCGGCTATAGATTAAAAGTGTTTCTGATTTAAAATCTTCGGGAGTTACAAAATCCCGTGTACTGTAAGGATGTTCCTTTGAAACAATTAATAGTTGTTCATCATGTACCAGTTCTTCGTAGGCAATCTCCGGATAATCCGAAAGCAAACTGGTGATTACCAGATCAAGGTCCATGTCTCTGAGCCCTTCAAAATGTCGTTTGGTAAACTCGGGAAGAATATGTACATCCAGATGCTTATACGATTGATGGATTGAATCAAGTGTCTTTGGTAACCAGTGATAGCAGGTGTAACACTCTGTGCTCAACCTGATTTCTCCTTGTGAGCCATGCTGGAGTTTATCGATTTCCTGCAGTGCTTTGGTAAGTTCCTGTTGTACATTCAGCGCTGCTCTACGGATGATTTTTCCTGCTTCAGATATTTCAAGTCGTTTGTTGACCCTGTGAAACATAAGAACGCCCATTTCCTGCTCAATCTCTTTTAGTTGGTGGCTCAACGCAGATTGTGTCAGGTGGAGCTTGTCAGAAGCCTTGGAGAGACTTCCTTCCCGGGCTACCGTATCGATTAATTTTAGATGTCTTAATTCCATGTATTAATAAAATTAATGAATTATTAAAATATATTCAATTTATTAATACATCTTTCTTTCAGCCTAATGGGTTCATTTAAGGAAAGCAAAATTCCATGATAAAACTGAATATCCTGTTGGCAATAAGAAACCTGGGCAAACAAAAGCTCTATTCGGTTGCCAATATCCTTGGGCTCACCATTGGCATTTTCTCATTCCTTAGCATTTACATGTACAACCAGTACCAGCTGAGTTTTGACAGATTCCATGATCGTTCGGAAAACATTTACAGACTCTGGGACACATTCTCTGGAAGTCAGCGGCAGGTGGCGATGATGCCATTTAAGTGGACCCGGTATTTGGAAGCTGAATTCCCGGAAATTGAAAAAGCAACTTCTATTCAACAATATGACATTGTAGTGAAGAAGGGAGATGAGGTGATCAATGAAAGGGATGTGATTGTGGCAGATACGGGTTTTTTCAAAATCTTTGATTTTCCGGTATTGGAAGGTGTGAGAGATAAATTTTTTAAAAATCCAAGGGGTGTGATATTGGAACGAAATACGGCTATAAAATACTTTGGATCACCAGAACGTGCCATGCATCAATCAATGACCATTGGCATTACTGGCAATTTTATGACATTTAATGTTGAGGGAGTGGTCGCATGTCCTTCCAACTCACATCTGCAGTTTGATTTCCTGCTACCGTTTGAACCGGTGATAGAGTATAGTTTTAATCCACCCGCCTATGAGAGTTTCTCTACCCATTTTATCTACACTTATGTGCATATTCCTTCCAGATTTGATCACGATCTATTGCAGAAACGCTTCAAGGACTTTTTATTAAGGCATGGTGATGAGGCGCTAAGTGCAAGATTCACTACTTCAGTGCAACCGCTTCACAACATTTATCTGGACTCCACACATGAGTTTGATTTTACACCCAGGGGTTCCCGACAGCATGTCAACATCCTGTGGATTGTAGCGGCCATGGTTTTACTAATTTCTGGCGTCAATTTCATCAACCTGTATACCGCCAGATGGCTCAAAAGAATAAAGGAAGTGGGCATACGCAAAGTTTTTGGAGCGGATCGAAACCGGCTGATTGCTCAGTTCCTGGTAGAGTCTATTTTAATAAGCACCATTGCAGCGATTATAGCGGTGCTCGCAATCATTGCAGGACTGGATTTGATCAACCAATTAGCCGGAGTTGAGTTTCTATTGCGTGATGTGCTACAGCCATGGAACTTGATTGTCGCCTTAATGATTGCCGTTGCAGTAGGTACCATTGCAGCTTTATATCCTGCTTACCTAATTTCATCATTTGGAACATTGCAGATTCTGAGGTCCAACGATAATCCGCTTTCAGTTGGAAACCTGACCAGAAAGGTGCTGATCACCCTGCAGTTTTGTATAGCTGTCGCACTGATTGTAGGAACTTTGGTAGTGGGAGGACAATTGAATTACATGGCAGAAAAGGACCTGGGAATTACCCCAGAGCGTGTGGTTTTGATCAATGATGGCAGTGCAATTTCCAATGACAAATCAAAGGTGCTGCTGCTTAGAAATGAGTTAAGGGGGACAGACATTGTTGCAGTCACATCGTCATCAACGCACCCTGGAGTGACCTCATGGAGTGTTGGGTTCCGGCCTGAAGGTTATGACGAACAGGTCTCTTATCCCTGCATTTTCACTGATCACGATTTTGCCAAAACCTACGGAATTGAAATCGTAAAAGGACGTGATCTCGACATCAGAATCCATTCCGACTCCCTGGGCTTTCTGGTAAATGAGGCTGCTGTGAAATTATTTTCAAATGTAGACTCTACCTGGAAAATCAACCCAATTGGTAAAACGATCAGTAGTTCATTTCCTCAAATGAATGGACCTGTCATTGGGGTAATGAAGGATTTTCATTTTGAGTCAGTGCATTCTGCAATAAAACCATTAATCGTAATGGTATACCCAAAATTCAAATCTTCATTGCAGATCAGGCTAAAATCGGATGATATTACAGAAACTTTAGATCGGGTCGAAGAAGTATGGGCAAGGCTGTTCCCACAAATCCCATTTGACTATCAGTTTGTGGATGATGTTTTTGATCAATCTTTTAAGAGTGACAGGCAACTTTCCAGGTTGTTTCAGGTTTTTGCAGGTATAGCTGTTTTATTGGCGATGATGGGACTGTTTGCACTTTCATCATTTATGGCTAAGGAGAAATTAAAAAGTAGTAGCATCAAAAAGGTACTTGGTGCCACTATATTCCAGGTCATTTATGATTTGATCAGGCAGATCATGGTATTGGTAGTGGTTGCACTCTTACTGGCGTTACCATTGGCCTATTTCCTAATGAATAATTGGTTAGCTTCTTTTCCTTACCGTATTGAGATCTCTGTATTGGTGTTAGCAGTTGTTGCAATTACCATAATTTTAGTTTCATTGCTTACGGTAAGTTATCATGCCTATCAATTGGCTAATTCCAATCCTATAAAACTTTTGAGACAGGATTAATGACTGAAATGATCATTATTTGAAGCACTTTCCGGGTAATTCTAAAAAATGTTGTGTCGCAATCATTCTGAATTAATATGAATTCTGTTAATTTAGGTTTTGGACATGGACAACTAACCCGGCAATGCTTTCTAATTTATCTATCAGACAGAAAATGCTACTGCTCATCCTTGGGCTCACAGTATTGATCTACCTCATCACTTTTATGTTCATCATTGACTCAGTTCGAGACAAAGCACTTGAAGAAGGGAGGAAGTCTGCTAGTCTGGTTGCGGAGAAAAAAGCAAATAAAATAAAGGCCGTTTTAGATGAGGACATGGCTGTCTCCAGAATAATGGCAAGAGCAGTTGAAGATATGATAGATCTTTCAACTGATGAGCGAGATAAACGAAAGAAAGAATTGTTGGACGAGGTATTATTACAATATCCAAAGTATGACGCAACCTGGGTGAGTCTTCAGTATGAATTCGTTGACCCTAATTGGAAAAACGATTTCGGCAGGGAGAGGTATCAGTCATTTATGATCAACAACAATTTAAATTCAACGGTTGAAGTATTAGAGTTGGATGGAATAAGCACCAGTGGCATATATGAAGCCTTTAAGACCAATTCTAATTTGAAGGAACTGTTGAGTGAGCCTTATAGTTTTAAGAGTTATGATTCTACCGATACACTTGTTGCTATTTCACCATGTATTAGGATAGAATATAAAGGTAAATTCGCAGGTCTGGTAGGCAGTGATATGTCCATAAAGGACTTTCAGGATATTTCGGAAGTTAATTACAATGAGGAATCCAATGCCTATGCGGTCTTGCTCTCCAGTGGGGGGACTATTTGTGCCTACAAAGATCCAGGGCTCTTCAATACCTCTATGGATACACTGGATATACTTAGTACTGATCAATACAACGTCAAGGAAATGCTGGAAGCGGGTGAAGCGTTCAGTTATACCATTATGGATAACTCACTGGGAGAGGAGGTATATGTTTACTTTGCACCAATTCCGGTAGGTAGGACTGGGAAAAACTGGACCATTTGCACCGTGGTACCGGTTGAAGAAATCATGGCGCCCTATACTCCAACATTCAGGGCAACTCTATATGTGTTATTGGTAGGCCTCATCATTCTGACAGTCTCAATTCTATACATATCATATTCCATTACAAACCCATTATCCAAATCAACGCGGTTACTGGAAGATCTCGCTCAGGGTAAGCTGGACTCAAAAAACAAGTTGAAAGTAAGAGGGAGAGACGAGTTAAGTAAAATATCCAGATCGTTGAATAAGCTGGTAGATTCTCTACAAGTGAAAACTGAATTCGCTCAAAAAATAGGGGAGGGACACCTGGACGCAAAGGCAGAAGTAGAAGAAACAGATGTGTTGGGGAAAGCCCTGGTACAAATGCAGAGTAGCCTTAAAACTGCCATTGGGGATATTAAATCTTTAGTAAAAGCCTCTGAAAACATCAGTGGCAATGTGGTTTCTCAGGCAGAAAACATTCATCAAACTGCCAATACCGGTTACAGCACCAGCAGTAACGGGCTCAACCTGGTCAATAACATGAGTGAAAGCATGTCTGCCATCAGCAAAATTGCCAGTGATACCAATGCATCATTCAGGGTATTGGAACAGCGGTCGAAAGACATTTCCAAGGTGGTGAAAGTAATTACCGACTTGTCAAAACAAACCAATCTGCTGGCGATCAATGCAGCCATTCAGGCCTCAAGAGCAGGGGAGGCAGGTAAAGGATTTGCAGTGGTGGCTAATGAAATCAGAAGACTGGCTGAGAGCTCAGAAAAATCGGCTAAAGAAATTACTAACCTGGTTACCCAGATACAGGCAGATACAGTGGAGGCTTCTTCGATGATCGATCAAATGACTGAAAGCATCCAGAAAGGTGAATCAGCCACTGCAGAAACCTCAGAAGCATTTAAAAATATCAGTAATTCTGTTACCGACACTGTTTCATTGTCCGAATCAATTCTTGATATCGCCAGGGAGCAAATCAGTAAAATTCAGGAAGTGGCAAGAAACACAGAAAGTATAGTGATCAAATAGTTTGATTTGAATGATTAATTAATATCAATTGCATCGCAGGTACCAACAAATGGCAAACCGGTATTGTAAAACGCATAGGTAATCAAACCTACATACACACTTTCACCAAAGGCAGGAGCCTCACCAGGCAACTCACCTGTACCATTGTATAAAATCCAGTTATCCTGACTTGCATCTCCTATATTGGGTAATTGCCAATATACTGTTAAGGTTCGGTCTTCATTGCCAACTATTCTTAAATCAGCCCGTGCTTCCGGAACAGTATTGGCACCAATGTCATTTACAGCGGATACTCCATTGACGGTGTTTTTCCCTTCAATTGTAAAGTGTGTGGGGCCTCTGTGTCCAACCACCACATGAGCAGAAGTGGGGGTTTCCAGGCTTGTAACATGCACCTGAACTCCGCAAAAATTATAAGGATCATCGGCAGGTGAAGAAGCCGTCTGACTGTCATCAGGTGTGCCAATACCAATATTTCTCGCAATAAATTCAAAAGGAAACTCAACGAGTTTGGCATCCAGTCTTCCCTGATCTTCGTGGTAGTGCAAAGTTTGGTTATTGCTATTATCAATAAGGTGAGCATGGTATCTGCCATCAACGCGCTGAACATCTGGTAATGCAGAGGCATTGTTGGTTACATAATCTATTAAAGGACCATTTCCGTCAAAATCATCAGTCAGGGCCGTAGTGGGAGTATCGTCCGGTTGCTCATTTGGATCGTCATTTGAAGGATCATCATCTCCGGAACATGCAGATAGTAATATGAATACAGTAAGGATGTAAGCGTAAAATTTCATGAATCAGTTGTTTATTTCCTTTTACAGATTACCTAAACTACTCAAAGTTTTGGGTATTGTAAAATAATGACAACCTAACAATCTGTTTGGCCGTTGGATACATTACTTTTACAATTGGGTAAATAATAATTTTTGATGAAATACAATCTGGGAGAGTTTGAGGAAATAGTATTGCTGCTTGTGGCTTCACAGAATAATGAGGCTTACGGATTGTCAATTACAACAGCAATTGAAGAAACTTTAAAAAGGTCTGTTACGCTTAGCAGTGTGCATACTTCATTGTATCGGTTAGAAGAAAAGGGTTTTGTGAAATCTGAAGTAGGTGGTGCTACAGCAGAAAGAGGAGGGAGAAGAAAGCGATTTTTTAGCATTACAGCGGAAGGAAAAAGAGCACTGATAGCTTCACGAGAAGCCAGAAACCAATTATGGGAGATGATCCCTAAGGTAGTAATGGAAAGTCTATGAAAGGTCGAAAGCATTTTAAGCCACCTATTTTGGCAGATCATTTTTTCAAATGGTATTGCAACGAAAGACTACAGGAAACTATTCTTGGGGATCTGCACGAACAGTTCCATCACAATGTTGAAACAAAAGGAGTAATTCGATCCAGACTCATTTACTGGCTGATGGTTTTCAGATTCATTAACCGATTCACACTTGCCAGAGATAAAAACAAAGAAACATCATACTCAAACTTTTACACGATGCTTAGCAATTACTTACTGATCACCTTCAGAAATCTTAGGAAAAACAAAGTATTTACAGCCATCAATTCCCTTGGACTGGCCGTTGGAATTGCAAGTTGCATGATCATTTTCTTTTTTGTGCGTCATGAACTTACTGTTGATCAGTTCCATACTAATTATGAAAATATATATCGTATCACAAATTCATTTGAGCGTTCCTCCGGGACCATTCACTGGGCGAGAACCCCTCCTGCATTAGCACCTGCCCTCAGAAACACGATTACAGGGATTGATAAAGTCACGAGGTTAAGGTATGCAGGTGAAAACAATATATCGGTAAATGAGGTGGTGTTCCGCCAGGAAAATGTTTTCTATGCTGATTCTGTCTTTCTGGAAATATTTGATTTCTCTTTAATTTCCGGTGATCCTGCATCTGCTCTGAGAGAGCCAAACAGTATAGTTATCACTGAGTCGATGGCTACAAAATATTTTGGCAGTGACGACCCGCTTGGAAAAATAATGGTTTTTGGTGATGATCAGCCACTGAAGGTAACAGGGGTAATGAAAGATGTACCAACCAACTCTCACATTACATTTGATATGCTGATTTCCTTTGAAACCTTTGTTGTGCCAGATGGATACCTTGCCGATCTGACCAGCTGGCACTGGGCAGGATTTCACACATATCTGCAGCTATCTCCCAATGCTGAGCCCGGCATGGTCAATCAGCAGATTGTTGACCTGTACAATCAGCACATCAATAGAAACAACATCAGTACGAGCACAACGTTGCAGCCACTGGGAGAGATATACTTACAATCTGGTAAGTACACCAATGTTGGCGATTGCATTCGAACCGGAAATGAGACCACAATCTATGGACTATCTATCGTGGCTGTTCTTATTCTGGTAATGGCCAGCTTTAATTTCATGAATTTGTCCACCGCATTATCACTGGGCAGGGGAAAAGAAATAGGAATCAGAAAAGTGATGGGTGCCGCCAAATCTGGCATAAGGGGACAATTTTTGACTGAGTCGATGGTAGTGGCCTTAATCAGCTATACGGTAGCTTTGGTAATTATATGGCTTTCACGGAGTTATTTTCAAAACAACCTGGGAATTAATTGGCCTGCCTCTGATGCTTTAATAAGCCTGACGGTGATTTTTGGTATTGGAAGTTTGGTAATAGGGATTATCTCCGGCGCTTATCCATCTGTAGTCTTGTCCTCATTTAGTCCAGTTGTTGCGCTTAGAGAAAACCTTAAAACCGGTAAAAGTGGCGCTTATATTCGAAATACCTTGATGGTGTTGCAATTTAGCATTTCGGTTTTGTTGATTGCCTGCAGTCTCATTGCCGTTCAGCAGGTAACTTACATCAACAATAAAAGCCTTGGTTTCGACAAAGAAAATATACTTGAGTTGAAAATGTCGCGCGAGGTACTGGGCAAACACTATACATCTTTGAAAAACAGGTTCAGGCAACATCCCGAGGTAATGGAAGTGGCCATTAGCACGCATGCTTTTGATGGAGAAAGTGCTTCCGGGCCAGCTGCATTAGTTGGGGCTCCAGAGGGACAGGCGACACAATTGGCGTACTACCAGACGGATCATGATTTCCTGAAGCTTTCAAACATAAGATTAAAGGACGGCAGGTTTTTCTCAAAGGACTTTCCAACAGATTCTTCAGCAATGGTGATGAATGAAACAGCAGTGACGCTAATGGAACTCGATGAGCCTATTGGAACTAAAATCAACTTTGCGGGACGTGAGCGAACCGTGATTGGCGTTGTTAATGATTTTCATTTCAACTCATTGCATTCAGACATAGGTCCCATGGCCATAATAATGCCATTTACGAACCTGGACAAAATGTTGGTGAAAGTGGATGGGGGTGATATGCTGTCAACCTTAAAAACACTGGAAGCAGATTGGAGAGAAATAGTTGGTTCGGACCCTTTTGATGTAACCTTTTTGGACGACCGATTGGACTCAATGTATCAGCAAGAGCACACGTTGGTTAAGCTGATGAGGATATCTTCTGTGCTTGCTGTGATTCTTGCTTGCATGGGCCTGTATGGTTTAGTGGCTTTCGCTGTACAGTCCAGGTTAAAAGAAGTGGGAATTCGAAAAGTACTTGGTGCTACTGTGGTTCAGTTATTTATATTATTGTCAAAGAGGTTTATCCAGCTCATATCGGTAGCTACATTAATTTCCTGGCCAGTAATTTACCTGGTAAGTTCCAACTGGCTCGAAAGTTTTGCCTACCGAATCAATATGCCATGGTGGATTTATGTGATTTCCGGTGTAATGCTGGTGCTAATTTCATTAATAACAATCAGCCACCAGGCACTGAAAGCCACTTTGGTCAATCCTACTAAAATATTAAGGGATGAGTAAGTTGAACTCAGGCATGCGCTAATTTTTGTTTTGGTTTTCTGGATTTATTTCTTCGGCCTAACCATAACAATATACCTGTCACAGGAAGACTGGCAACTGCAAGACTGGCTAAAAAGGCAATGATCTTTCCTGCTAACCCACCTATGGCACCTACATGAATGTCGTAATTCATTCTGATGACCTTATCCGCCAGGGAGGCTTCATTGTATTTGCCATAGATACTTCCTGCATCTAACTCATTAAGTGTGAATTGATCAAAGAATCGATAATCTGCTCTGTAATAGGTCCCTTCCTTTGTGGATATTTCTACATAAATGCTGGAGGAGTCAGTTTTTGGATAGTGGAATTCAAATGCATAATGATTTGGGTATTCTTCACGAAGAGATTGCAGCAAAACTTCCAAGCTGGCTGGCTGTGTCTTCTCAGTGGTCTCATTTGGAGGTATAATAAACTGTGGAGACTTCTCACCACCCCAGGTTTTGTAAGTAACAAAATAAACCCAGTTAAAAGCCATGACAAGCCCTGAGAAAGCGATAATAAGTGCGAACAATGAGACATAGAAGCCAACCACCGTATGGAGGTCGAAGTTTTTCCTTTTCCAATTCGTTTTGGGCTTCCAGTCGAATATAAGTCTTTGCTTTCTTCCCTTTTTATTTTTTGGCCACCATAGATAAATACCGGTTAGTAACATCAGAACAAACAGTAATGTACCATACCCCATAATTTGAGATCCTATTTTTTTAGGGAGCCACAAGTAAAGGTGGCCTCTCAAAATGAACCAGAAGAAGCCCTCAAAGTGATTTTTAATTTTAATTACTTTACCGTTTGAAGGATGTAAGAATACAGACTGGTAGAAGGCTGGTTCTGGTTCGTAAAATATAACTTCAATGGGTTCATTTACCCTATGGAATGCTGTTCCGTGAATGGACTTATCAGGAAACACTTCCTGAGCAATAGCTTTAGCACTATCCGGACTGATAAAGCTACCTGATGGGTTTTCAACGATTATGGGGTCTTCGATAATTGCTGTAATCTCCTTCTGAAATACCCAGCAACATCCCGTAATTGCCACAATAAATACAATTAATCCAGTAGCCAGACCAATATACAGGTGGACTTTACGAATAAGTTTTTTCAATTTGAACAGGTTTGATTTGATGATAATGGAGCACTAAACAATAAGCCCAACCCTTGCGGTCGGGCTTAATATGAATCGGATTCATTATGCTTACAGGGATAAGATGGCCTTGGCATAGTTGCCATCTACTTCGACCCCAGCTGAAGCAGTATTGTCATAGGTATCGATAATATAAATCCCTGCATATGAGCTATGGCTAATGCCGAGGTACAATTTTGTCCCTTCTACCAGGTAGGCTGTATTCCATCCGCCACCGGCTTTGGGGACCTCATCAAGAAGTGTGAATGTTTGATTATAGAGGTCAATAACCCCTGTACTTAATAGCGGTGAAGGAGATGTAGGAGCATAGGTGGCCCAAAGATACGAACCGTCGTTTTCGTCCTCCTTTAATACACGTACTACAGCTTTTCCATTGGCGACATAAATCATATCATTGATCTTGTATCCTCCACTCAGTGCCTCGAAATCAACATGATAGTCAGGGTCAAAGTCCGTTTCACCGTTTTTGATCCTTAAGATACCTGAGTTAGTGGAGGGGACAGGTGAATAACCACAGGCAAGCGAAGAAGGGGAAAAGGTGTAAATGTCATTGTTTTCATCTATTTCAATGGCGTTGGTAGTGTAGTATCTGCCGATATTTGGAGCCCTGTCATCAGTAATGATTTTCTCGAAAGTAAGTTCTGGATAAGAAAATACGGCAATACGGGCTTCATTTGCATCTGGCGTGGAGAAGCTTCCATCTGCATTAATCATGTAGTACGCTGCGAACATTTTGGATCCTCTAACCTTGAGGTCTACAGGAAAAGCCAATAGGTTTTGATTGGCATCATTACCAAAATCAACGGTAACTGTTTTTTCTATTTCCATCAGGTCGGTGTTCACCAGGTATATTTTCTTCTCCGACAATCCTGATCGGGCAGAACCCATTAATACCATGGTGCTTGCATCTACTATATCGGAGGCATAAATGGACAGATCAACAAAGAAGCTCTCTCCCTTAGTAAGTTCACCTTCAACCAATTCATAGCTTGTAAATTCCGGAGCAGAGGTGTAGCCACCAGCAATGATCTGATCAGGTCCCTGAAAGAAAGTCATCCAGGCTGGCTGCTCGTATCCGTTATTGATTGGCGATACTACTCCTGATAACAGTGAAGGAGCGAGGCTGAGTACATCTGAAGATGGATCTGTTGATGCTTCAATGCCAAGAAAGTAATTGGATGTCATTTCGGGTGCCGGTTCGTCTGTGTCTGAGCAACCGGTTAAAAACGAAAATAATATGGTAAGTGAGAGTAATTGTTTAGTCACGTTTTTCATAATTGATTTAATTGATAAAATATCTGAATTTCATGTTGAAGGTCCTTCCAGGTCGCAGTTGCTGAAAGTTGTCATATACATCAGCATCAAACAGGTTAGAAATTCCAAATGAAAAATTGTAAGTCTCATCGTTGAAGCTATAGATCCATTCCAGGTTTGTGGTCAATTGTGAGGGAACAGTACCTTTATCTTTGTTGGCGAGGTTTTCCCACCGATAAAAGAAACTGTGCACATAATTCTGGACGATAGAAAATGACAACTGATCATTTTGGCCAATGATCTTGGGTTTATTGTATGCCGCTGTAACGTTTCCAAAGAGGTAGGGAACATTGGGGAGCCTCACTTTATAGAGTGCATTTGTAATGCCTGCTTCACCATTTCGCCATTTATTGTTATCCCGAAGATCAAGGTAATTGGCATTTAGAGACAGCATCATGCTTTTGTGATATCGCCAGCTTCCGGAGAGATCAATTCCTTTAGAAATCACCTTCCCATTATTGATATGAAATACTTTAATGCCCTGTACCTGTGGGATAATAAAGTCCTCGGCATCTCTTATAAAACCATTAATCGCCAGTTTTGCAGATCGCAGAGTGTTGATGATTACTCCTACATTGTAGTTCATGCTTCGCTCAGGTTTAAGCGTTGGATTTGGTGTGTAATTCAGTCCATCGCCAAATAGCTCGATGACCTCAGGAAACCGAACAGCGTTTTCGAATGATGCTTTCAATTGGACTTTATCAAAGCGAAATGTGCTAG
Organism: Cyclobacteriaceae bacterium; assembly: GCA_965243755.1. Taxonomy (GTDB): domain Bacteria; phylum Bacteroidota; class Bacteroidia; order Cytophagales; family Cyclobacteriaceae; genus JANSWY01. The sequence continues at coordinate 40,534 of CBDEVW010000003.1, read as the reverse complement.
ATGCTCCAAACCCCATCAGGTGTTTGCTGTTACTAAACAGATTGACCTCCGTACCCTGATAATTGGTTTCAAGAGATGAAATATGATATAAGTATTGTTTGCCAAAGATGGTGTTCTTCAATCTTGTGCCAAAAAATGTGTTGGTGTAACTACCCCCAATTACTTGTTTATATACCGTGCTGGGGTTGCTGAACTGCGTATTGTTTTGGGCTTTATATTCGTCATGTCCTTTTAGTTTCAAATGATTAAGACTGTAGTTAAGCGCAACATTATGGTTCATGGAAACTTGGTATTCAGCATTCAGGTTCGCTAAATAGTTTTGATTTTTCAGGGTGAGTAAGGTTTTACGGTTTTCGATTTCTCCTGAATTATTATTGGTTCTTGGGGTTTTATTACCAAACCAGTCATAACGAAAACTACTGGTGTCTTTTGACAAAGTTTCTGAGACTACTCGAACGATGTAACTGTTGATATTGAGGCGATCCTGAAATAATCCTTGCTTGGCATAAGTAAAATTTGTAATGTATTTCTTTTCCTCAGTCGTCACCTCACCATAGGGGATTTGTGCCTGACCAATGGCATTTGCAGGTTGCTGGAGTTCCTTATAATTGGTCGAATACAGCACACCAATCAATAGTCGATCTGCAAAGCTTGTATTGGTAAATCCGGTTTCCAGCCATCCCATTTTTGACTGATAACCATCGTGGAAGCGTTCCACCATTGTTGGTTTTTCATCTTGCTTGCCCGTGTCAAAATTGACCAGTTTTACCGGAACCTCGTAGTTGTTTTCAGAGGAGTTGAAAAAGGATTTTGCCTTTACAGTAAGACCGGAAATGTTTGACCTGTATTGACCGTTAAGTGAGGCCATGTGAGTACCATATGAACCTACAGCATACGATATATCCAGGTATGGTTGAATACTTTCACCTGTTACCACATTAATTGCACCTCCAAGTGCATCACTTGACAAATGAATTGGGACTACACCTTTGTAAACCTCTATTCGTTCAATCAGATTCGCCGAGAAGTTGTTCAATGAAAGTGAAGTGCCAAAATAATCCATTGGAACGCCATCCAAAAAGGTTCTGACCTGATTACCTGAGAGTCCGTTTAATGATATTGTGAATTCCGAGCCCATTCCGCCAGATTGTCTGATGTTTACGCCGGAAATCTTATTCAGCATATCATTGCCATTGGTGGATAGATTCTTAAAACCTTTTGCGTCGATTACCTCTATTGCGTAAGCTTGTTCCCTTAATTCAGTAGCTTGTGATTTCCCTACAACTACCAGCTCTTCCAGTTCCGTAACTACCTCATTCAAAATGAATTTAAGAACAATGGGGGTGGAACCAACCACTACCTTTTTTCTGATGGTCTCAAATCCCAAACCCGATATGATCAGATGGTATGTTCCAGCAGGTATATTAGTGATTTTAAAGCTTCCTTCTGCATTTGAAATGTCACCAAACGTGGTACCGTCCAGCACCAACATGATGCCTACAGCAGGGTTACCATCTGGTTCTTCCAACACTCCGCTGATTTCTCCAACTCCCTGGCAAATTGCCATTCCGGGAATCGCAAAAAGTAAAACATACGTAATGAATATTCCTGCTTTCAAGGCATTCAAATCTTAAATTCGAATGCAAAACTATGGGTGAGGCCAGGCCAGAGCAATCGCTAGTTCTAGGGATTCATATCACTAGTTGTAATGAATTTGTTGAATGTAATCACTATATATTTTCGTCATACATCCGGTACCACTAACATTGCCGCAAACAGTAACAACGGTAATATGGGAAACAGAAGAGTCTACACTTATTTGTTTATTGGTGTATTGGCATTATTAGGCGGATGCGGATTTCAAAACAAAGATGGTATACCGGAACATGATGTACTAAAAACGATGGAACAGTTCCAAAGATTCTCCCAGAAAGTCTGGTTTGCAGGTGAAGCGGAAAACTGGGATCTGGCAGAATTCTATGCACACGAATTGGAGGAATTGGTTGATGAACTAGCTACCAGCGATGTTACCTACGAAGGTTATAACCTTAGTGACATGTCTAACAAAATACTGGCTCCTTCCATTGCAACACTTGAAAATTCTATTAGGAACAAGGAGGTGTTACATTTTAAAGATAGTTACCAATCTATGCTTCAGTCTTGCAATGCTTGTCACCAGGCTACTCATCACGAGTTCATTAAAATTATTAAGCCATCTTTGAATGTTTACAATCAAAAATTTAAACTTGATTAAAGAGAACTATGCCGCTTTTTTCTCCATGAATTGTTTCAATTCATCATTCATCGTATTAAAAAGTTCCAATTGCTTGAATATTGGCTTTTTAAATAACCTGCTAAGCAGACCAGTGAACTTCCACTTTTGAGTGAATTGAGTTTGGCCATCCTTCTCATTCAATATGAAAAAATGTGTTGCACTAAAAAACCATTTACCAATAATTTTTTGCTGTGCTGAGAATGATTCATTTTCAATTCTTGTTAGCGTGATAGCCTTGAATCGTGCATCTTTTCCATGATCATGGATGGTAACAGCAAACTTTTCTCCTATGACCAGCTCATCATTTTCAGCCATAGACAGTATGGAGTTCCATTGTTCGTATGAATTAAAATCAGTAATTACCTTCCAGACATTTTCTTTAGCCTGGTCGATTGTGACGCTGATTTCGTAAGTGTTTTGTGCTTTCATTGTGATTGGAGAATTAATAAGAAATAGCAATATCGATAGGGCGTATATAGTGTTTTTCATAATTCGATGAATTGATTTAATTCCTTATAAATGGGTGTTAAGTAATTCTTTTTTTGAGGCTTATACCTGATGGTTTCATGATAGCCAATCAGGTATTTGTAAAATAAGCCGGCCTTAATTTTGGCGTTAAATTCGTCATGTCCCATGGCGGTTAATAATGATTCCACGTAAGCTATTCGCTGCTGGTCTATTTGGTCAATGATGTTTTGTATAGCCTTTTCCTTTTGGGCATATCGTTTCAGATAAAATATAAAATCAATGTTGGGGTCTTTTCGAAAAACGATTTCAATCAGTCTCTTCAATTGTTCAGCCGCATTGTCTGTGTGATTAGTTTCGTCAATGATCTGTGTAGTGTCAATGTGAATCCAATAATCAATGATTTCTCTAATGAATTCTTTTTTGGATTTGAAGTGCCAATAAAAGCTTGATCGATTACAATTCAATCTTTTGGCCATCGTATCTACTATGAGACCAGAGACACCATTGGTGGCAAACAATTCAAAGCCTAGCTTCACCCAATCAATTTTTTCGGCAACCTTTTTTGGCATTCTTCTAAACAGTAGTGTTTAATAGCAATGTTAAGAAAGAATGATTTATTAAACAATAGTGTTTAATAAAATGTTTGTAAGAATGGAGTTTAATCGGTAGAATTTGGTTAAATTAATTAGGTGAATAAGTCGCTATACTCGCACCTGATTTTGGTGGTTGCTATATTTCTTGCTGATGCAGGTATGGCACAGCAGCCCACTCAGAAGGACAGCACCTATCTACTGCTGCGAAAAGAAATTGACTCTCTCAAAAAGTTAATGAAAGATGACAATAATCTGATCAACATCACCGGCCAAAACTCCATGAGATCCATCAATGAGGATCACCAGGAGTTCACCAAAAGTGACAGGAGGTCAAAGCGTAAGGTCATCGATTCATTGTTGAATTCTATTGATAAGAATGAAATAGCTATTACCGGACAACTGATGTCAGTGTTTCATTGGGATGGCAAGCTGAGATCCGAATCTGTCAATACTGCAGTGGGAACGCTGGATTTGTTTCTGGCCTCTTCCTTTGGGGATTACAATATGGTATTCATCAACCTTCAGACAGTTGGTGGAGCAGGTCCGGGAAATATTTTTAACAGCTTTCAGGGTTTTCATGCAGGAGCCGGTAATGTTGCGAATGGCGGTATCCACCCGGTTAATGTACTGGAGGCCTGGACGCAGTTCAAACTTAAACATATCAGGTTGATTGCCGGGAAGATTGACCTCACCAATTACTTCGACCCAAATTCTGTTGCGAATGATGAGTATTCGCAATTTGTATCCAATGGATTGGTCAATAATACAATGCTCCAGATACCTGGCAATGGCCCTGGGATTGTGGCAGATTTTGAAATTCTCGACATCTTCAGTGCAGATGTAGGACTTACCAGTACTAATAATGATCCGGAAAAGTTTTTTGAGGACCTGTTTATGATTGTTCAGTTGGGAACGATGTTCAACTCAAGGGATGGTCAGGTTGGGGCAATTCGGGTCTTAATGTATAAAGACTTTTCATTGCAATCCGGAGTGGGGATAGGAGCGTCCGGAGATTTAAGGGTTTGGGATAAGTTTTATGTCTTTGGAAGGATTGGTAAAAATTATGATCAGATTCTGGTGAATTCCCAAATTGACAAAGCCATGAGTGCTGGTGTAGAGTTAAGAAAACTAAGACTGGCCAAACATTGGACGGTAACCTCAGGACTTGGGTTTACCCAAACCACTCCACAACGTTCTGAACAGACTTTTACAGAAAAAGAGAACGGCGGGGAATTATACATTAAAACCAATTTCGAAAGTAAGTTTCAGGTATCACCATTTTTACAGTGGGTCAGATCAGCCAATGGTAATGAGGGAGAGAACATTACGTTTTTAGGCCTTAGAACCCGTATTTTGTTTTAGCCTGTTCCATGTTTTAGTAAAGTTCAATTGTTGGCCCGGTCTTGGAGAGAGTTCTTTTTCAAAAAGCCTGGAAGGACCAAAATATGTTCAAGGACCAATGAGAGAGTCTCAACTTAGAATTTATTATTCCCATGTGAGACTAATTATTCAATCAACCCCAGGAATAACTAAGTGGCTACAAGAGTAAATAGTATATGCTTAGTCTGAAATTAACTTTTCCAATTCATCTATGATAGCGCGGATTTTTTTTATTGATTGGAGGTCCTTTTTTTCTATTGCCTTATTCATATTAGAAATTACAAGTGCCTTGATCCTTTTTACCCTGCCTTCAAAATCAGGAAAAATCTCCTCTTCGCTAAGTTTTTCTTCGGTTTCAATTAGTTTCTCTTCTAATGCGTTTATCTGATCCGATTTAAGATGATGAATTTTATTGAATAAATCGGCCTCATTTTTGAATTTTGGGCTTCCCGTAATCGTAGATAAGAATTGGATATCCTTTTTCTTAATGCTGGAATTTCCTTGTAAGATTTGAAGCTTTAACTTACTATTTGATTTTCCAATGATCTCAATACCCATGGCATATTTGGCATCTCTTTTAATGGTGCTTTCACTCACATTGAATTCATTGGCCAATAATTTGGCAGTACTTGATTCGATATCTCCTTTTTTAATTATTTTGTCATAACCGCCCTTATTATTTTTTTGTTGTAGATATCTCATCCCACGATAGTATGATGCCTGATCAGAACTAAGATTTCTTCTTCCAAGCTGGTTGGTGATCATCCATAATTTAACATCATGCTCGTTAGAAAACTCTTTGACCTCTATGTCAAAAGAGATATTGTGCTTAGTACATATGTTGTAACGGTTATGCCCATCGATTAGAATTTGTTCATTTTCTTGTTTCCAAACGATTAGAGGTGTTAAACATCCATCTGTCAATATTGTTTTTTCCAGGTTTTCAAACTCTTCCGGACTTAGCGGGACTAGAAATTCTTTGAATTCTGGTTTAATTATAATTTTTTTTGATTTTAAGGTCATGTCAAATGTTTCTTACGAGCAGGGCAAATGTACATATTACTGATGGTAATGAAAATAATATAAAAAAAATCCTGATCCCACCGTTTTTTGCAATTAATGATCTATACTTGCTCAAATCCTACATAACTAATTTACGTAATAATGCATCATCAATTGATCCTGGTGAGGAAACCAGAGGGGTGGTCTGTATCATTTCATATAGACAATGCTGTCCTATTAAATAATATTATCGTTGATGAAAGAAATGATGAAATCAGATTTTTATTCGAAACGTTAATGGAAAATTCTGTGGCAAATTGTATTAGGACCACTTACATAGGTACAGCTTCATTCAGTACAAAAAAACAGCAAAAAACAGTGAATTTCATCAGGTCGATAGGAAGCAGTGATTATGATGTTATATATGGTCAATGCGAAGTTGAAATAATAATTGACTAGGTATTGACTTAATGGATTGAATCTATGGTTCATTGTGAACCATAGATTGGAAATGTTGAGCAAGGAATTTATAAGTTAGGTTTAGTTCTCGCTAGTTCCTTTTGTAGTAATAAAATAGACTATTAATTTAATTTAATGCAATTAGATATGGCTAATGATATTGAATATCTAATGGATGGGACTTTATTGCTTGCGGTTATCATCCGGTCTGGGTTTTCTCAAAGTGGTATCAGGTTTTTTACGCCTGATAATTTCTCACAACAGTTGGGTTATATGAAAAGGGAGCAGGGTTACGAGATAGCTCCTCATCGGCACAATCTTGTAGTACGAGAAATCAAAACAACTCAGGAGGTGTTGTTTGTCAGGGCTGGTAAGGTTAGAATTGACTTTTATAATAATCAGGAGAAATATTTGCAGAGTAGGATATTGGTCACAGGCGATGTTATATTACTTGCCGATGGTGGCCATGGGTTCGAAATGATTGAAGAATCTGAAATAATAGAAGTAAAACAAGGGCCTTACTGTGGAGAGAAAGATAAGGTAAGGTTTGAATCAACTTATGAATTGGTTACAGACGGACAATAGTATGAAAGAAGAATTTATACCGGTAAATACACCAATTCTGGGTTTAGAGGAGAGAAAAAATGTTATTGAATGTGTTGAGTCAGGATGGATATCTTCTGAAGGACCCTTTGTAAGTGCATTTGAAGAACAATTTGCCAGTAAGGTCAACAGGAAATTTGGTATAGCTGTTTCAAGTGGGTCCGCTGCGTTGGATATTGTTTTAAAAGCTATGGACATTACTGAAGGCCATGAAGTAATAGTACCCACATTTACTATTATATCTCCTGTACAATCCATTCTGAATACCGGCGCTACACCAGTTTTAGTTGATAGTGATCCTGACACCTGGAATATGGACGTTAACCAAATTGAGGGAAAAATTACCAGTAGAACAAAGGCAATTTTGGTAGTACATATATATGGGCTTCCTGTGAACATGGATCCTGTAATTGACCTTTGTGATAGGTATGGGTTACTACTAATTGAGGATGCCGCTCAGATGCATGGCCAAACATACAAATCAAATCCTTGTGGAAGTTTTGGAGCGGCAAGTACTTTTAGTTTTTATCCTAACAAACACATTACAACAGGAGAGGGAGGCATGATTGTAACCAATGACCCTAATCTAAAGGAAAAGTGCCTTAAATTAAGAAACCTTTCGTTTGAACCGAAAGGAAGGAGATTTGTTCATCATGAAATTGGATGGAACTATAGGATGAGTAATTTACACGCGGGAATCGGATTGGCACAGTTGAATTCTTTGGACGACATAATAGCCAAAAAACGTGAGATTGGAAACCGCTATCAAATTAAATTGGAAGGTTTACCTGGAGTGCAATTGCCAATTATGAACACCGAATATGCCTCAAATATCTTTTGGGTGTTTGGAGTTGTTGCTTCATCTGAGGATCTTGCAAATGAAATGAGCAGTTATTTAAACAATAACAGAATTGGAACTCGTCCATTTTTTTGGTGTATGCATGAACAGCCAGTATTTAAAAAAATGAAGTTGTTCACCGATCAAAGTTTTCCCGTTGCTGAAAAGTTATCAAGGCAAGGGTTTTACCTTCCAAGCGGTCTTGGACTAAAGGAAAAGGAACAGACAAGGGTAATTGAAATAATTAAGCACTTTGCATTAAAAATATCTGACAGTAATTAATAGAATATAAAGAATGATAAGGCATTATTTGAAATTGGCATTTAAGAATCTTTTGAAAAATAAAGTATTCAACTTCATCAACTTATTTGGCCTCATATGTGGAACTTTAAGTGCACTGATAATAGCCAAATATATCGGCGGTTCCAAGGATTATGATAGCTTTCATGTTAATGTGGATCAGATTTACTCCATTATACAGAAAGAATCCGTAAAGGGGTACCCTGCAAGGACAAGTCGCGCAACTTATTGGGGAATTGGTGAAATCGGTAAGCAGAAATTTCCGGAAGTTCTAAATGTTGCCAGATATCGACCTCATGTAGAGTCTCTGATAATTTCTGAACAGGATGGAGTAAATTCTGTCTCATTCAATGAACAAAATATAGCTGTTGCTGATAGGGCTTTTTTGGAAGTATTTAGTTTTCCTTTGATCTATGGAGATCGATCGACAGCACTGGAAGAGACAAACAGCATCGTTTTGACGGAAGAAATCGCTAGGAAATATTTCGGTGACGACAACCCTTTAGGTCAGGTACTTACCATGAGACTTTCATGGGGAGAAAAATCAAAGTTAAAGGTGACCGGAGTATTGCAAGACCTTCCAGATAGAACAATGTTTAAGTTTAAAATCTTACTTAGTCAGGGTAAGGTAAGTCAGAACGACTATTGGAATATGCCATCTTCTCAGACATTTTTTCATTTAGAGGAAGGCACGGATGTGGAATTATTTACGAAAAGGCTTTCAGAGGCCGTTTCCCAGGAGGGCCCAATAAAAAGTGCTGACAAGGAGATTACTATTACAGCAGACCATTTGGCCACTGTCGAACTTAGCAAATTTGAAATGCTATTAGCAGGTGTTGGATTATTTATTTTAATCGTGTCCTGGATCAATTTTATAAACCTATGGATTGCCCAGTCATATGGTAGGTTTAAGGAAATTGGGGTGTTAAGGGTTTTAGGCTCAACAAGAAGGAACCTACTTGTTCAATTCGTATTTGAGGCAGCCATCATTAATGGTATTACCCTGTTAATTGTCATTTCACTTTATTGGATTTTACAAAAGCCGTTAATAGCTTTTACAGCAGGACATATATTGCCTTTGTTTCCCGATAATTCTAACGTAAATATATTGGTGTTTGGGGTATTTATTTTAGGAACGATGTTCTCCACATTGGTACCTGTACTGGTATTTAAGTCCCAAAACTTCAGTGCCGCCTTAAGGGCTGGTTACGTAGGTAAACTCGGAAGCATTACCTTACGCAAAGTATTGGTGATTGGGCAGTTTGCTATTTCCGCAATTTTGATGATCAGTATTTTTGTGATTTCCAATCAGCTTAATTACATGAAGGAGAAAGATAAAGGTATTAACCTTCAAAATACACTTATCATTCGAGCACCTAAGGACGGGTGGGACAATAAAGCAGAAAGGCTGGAAGTATTCAAACAGAGAAGTTCGGAGCTTCCATTTGTATCAAGTATTACATCTTCCACTACTATTCCAAGTGAAGAGTATAGGGGAGAACGATATTTTAGACTACCAGATTCCGAAGAGCGATCCCTAATGTTTGTAAATGGAGTAGATGACAATTTTCTGTCTCAGTATGAAGTAGAATTAATAGAAGGCAATTCGTTTACCCCTGACGCCTACTGGAAGAATAAACGTAGCATACTGATAAATAGAGAAGCAGTGCTGAAATTGGGTCTCAATGATTTGGATAATTTGCTGCCAATTAAATTAGTAGATCATAATGGAACAACCTATGAGTTGATTGGTGTGACCGAAAATTACCATAAGACTTCATTGAAGAATAAAATTAGACCAATGGCTTTTGTGTTTAATCCAAATCGCGGACATTTTTCAATAAAACTCCATGAGTCTTCTTTTGATAGTCCGGAAACATTGAAGTTGCAAATCGATCAACTGGAAAAGGCCTGGAATGGAGTTTATCACAATGAACCTTTTGATTACTTTTTTTTGGATGAAAAGTTTAGTTCATTGGACCAACAAGATTATTACTTTGGGAAATTGTTTAACTTTTTTACACTACTTTCTGTGTTGATATCCTGTATGGGGCTTTTTGGATTATCATTACTTGTTTCAGCTAAACGTAAAAAAGAAATAGGTATTCGCAAAGTATTTGGAGCCTCAATCAATACGGTTGTGATGCTATTAATTAAAAGTTATTTATCTGCTCTAATGATAGCAATTATAGTTGGAACGCCAGTGGCTTATTTCGTCATGGACCTTTGGCTGAGTAATTACTCATACAGAGTGTCAGTGGATTTAATTTCAATCTTGATGGCTATTGGAAGTCTTGCAATAATTTTTCTTGCAACAATTTCATATCACACTTATCGTGCTTCAATCACGAATCCTACAAAGACACTACGAAATGAATAATCAAATATTATGATTCCAAAGAGGGTAAGCTTCGATGATGCAATGCTTATCCTCACCTTTAACTGGCATTGCAAATTGAAAAATTGAGTTAAAGTGTGCTTCAGAGCTAGTGTTATTGCCATGGTAATGATACATATACAAGTGTGGGTCTTCCATAACTGCCAAATTGTTGTTATGATAAAAGTGCTGTAGGAACGGAGTGTCTTCCCCTCGATTTTTATTTGAATAGATAGTTGCCAGGCTTTTTCTGAAAAGTATGGTGTTTTCATGCCCAATCGATCTGATCCTATTGAGGTACAAATTATTAGTTTTAGTATCTAACAACAATGTATTTGCCAACGTACAAGCTCCAGCGTCAGAAAATTTCAAATAGATACTTTGATTCTTTAACCTTTCAGGGTGATATAAATCATCATCATCCCATATACAGATAATGTCATTTAATGCTAATTTGATAGCCAGGTTTCTCTTCATTCCTAACGTAAACTCCATATCAGTGGAAAGCTCAAAAAATATAATGTTACCATGTGGGTTAGCTTGTGCAAGTTGCTTATTCCATCCTAAGGTTTCTAAATTATCGTGAGGTAAAACTGGATTCCCATTTAATTCTGGTATGATTGAGCCATCAAGTTGAAAGCCATAATTGAAATGATAAGGAAATCGCCCAATTTTAAACCTCATGGCTTTGAAGTCATAGGTTAAGAATTTCTCTCGATAAGATACAACCAGTTTTTTGTCGGTAAACTGGCAATCGAAATAATTTTGTTTTTTGTTGACCCATTTTTCTTTTAATGGGTCAAAATTCTCATCAAAAGCATTAAGAAGATAATATTTGTTTTGTGTATCGGACCTTACAAATTTGTATGCAGGATCTCGATTATCCTTAGTTAGCATGTATAAAGTAAAGCCGTTTTCTTTCACAAATTGTTTGGTTGCCTTATCATTGTGATACAACACAAGGAGCTCTTTATTGCTGTGGCTTTGTGCCTCAAAACATTTAATGGAATTTTTAAGTTCTTTTACCCGATTATGGGTAATGCATATGCATGAAACCGCTTCTAAATTCATTGACTTTTTTACTTTTAAAATTCAGTATGAAAATCGCTGTATAAAATATAAACTTAACCACGAAGAACAATATTTCCAGGATCAATGAGTAATATTAAGAACCACGAATTGCCGATTGGTTTACACCGTACAAGGTGGGTCACCATAACTATGAGCAAAATTGACTACTACGGGTTTCCGAATGAATTACGTAAATTTTACCAGGACTATCAAAATTATATTGAAGGAATAATATATACTTTGAGTCCCAAATATACAAGCCTTGTTGATATTCACATCAAAACTACTTTTATTCATTTTCGAAAGCACTTAAAATCGCAGATGCTTGAGTTGTTAAAGAAGCATTTTTATAATCATGGGCTTTTCACTAATTTGGCAGAATCCACCGAATTAACGCTATCTCCAAAATCTGGTTTATCTGGATATGATCTCTCTCGTTTTGAGTTAATAGGCGTGGAAGAGTTTAGTGTGATTCATATTCCGTTTCCTAAGAGGAGTTTCGGGAGATTTTACCTTGCAGAACTAGCTTCATACTTAACTTATTTGTTGTTTCTAGAAAGGCAGATCCTATCAGACAAAAATTGTTTTGGGCTATTTTCAATTTTGGCAGCAAAAACAATAGATAAGTTTTTGCGAGGGTTAAATGAAGATAAACTTGAATTTTTGACTTGGTTTCTTTCAACTAATGACATAACGAATTCAGGATTAGGTAATCTCCAGCTTACAACTGACAGTGATTTTATTCAAATAGCGAGTAATTGGGATAAATGTTTGGATAAAGTTTTTTTAAACCTGGAACCCAATGCAAAAAAGTGGGTTATCTTAGGTCACATCCTTACCGACATGCTTAACCAAATGGGTTTAAACGATCATCATAAAAAAATAGCATTTAATCAACTTTTAAAACACTATAAAAAGTAGTGGTATCTATCCTTGAGAAAATCACTTATTTTCCTTACAAAGAAATCATATTGATCGTCGTTTAAGCTGTATCTACTTCGTGTTTTATATATTTTTAGATACAGCAAATTTTCAGGAACCGTAAGTTCATTAAATATATATTCAAGAGAATTCTTATTTTTTAATAATCTCTTCATTTGCCTTTTATAAAGCAATTGCATTACGGCATTTCTTTGTGTAAAGCTGTGACTCTCGGGCTTGAAATGATGGGAATACAGGCCGTAAAGGTGAAATTCAGTAACGTATGTATATTGGATTTTTTTTTGAATTAGTTCAACAAAGTTTTTTCCTTCTCTATTACTTAAATAATTCATCAATTCACATACTGTATCTTTACGAAAGATCTGAATTATATTTCTAATGTTCAGATCAGTTGAATGGTCTAAGCCAAGGAAATGAGCTGTTTTGTACTCCTGCTTTTGGCGCAACCAAAAATCTTTTTCTGTATTCTTTAATCTGGAGGTTTCATATATAAAGCGATTCTCCATTAGGAAATCACTTTCGTGAATTTCTTTACATAATATAGTATTGGAGTCAAGAATTAACGCTGCGTCATTGGTTATGTTTGCTGCCATAAGCAGTTTAATAATCTGCTGCCCATGCCAGCTATCATTATACCTGCCATTATACCCAAAGCCTTGAAGTAATTCCTCATCACTATAAAGGTTAATGCTTGAATCAATAATTTCTTTAAAACAATTAATATGTTCTTTTGGAACGCTCAGATAGACCTTTCCCTGTAATTTGGAATACCTCAATAAATTTTGCTGCAAATGTTTATAACACTGCAGATCCCTGAGAGTTGATTTTATACAAATGTCTAATTTAATTGGGCAGGTCATGTCAGTTGAATTTTGAAGCCTGGTATTGGTAGATTGCTGCATATTGTTTGTTTTTGTCGAGCAAACTTTGATGAGAACCTAATTCAATTATTTCTCCGTTTTCAAAAAAGACGATTTGATCACATTCTTTGATGGTTGAAAAATTGTGAGTGATCAGCAGGAGGGACATGGAATTTGGTAAACGCTTTAAATTATCTAAAATTTCACCTTCAGATTCTGCATCAATTGAAGCTGTAGGTTCATCCAGTATCATTATTAATGGGTTTCTGTAAATTATTTTAGCCAAAGATAGTTTTTGTCTTTGTCCCTTTGATGGCTCTACACCACCAAACTCAAGTCCAATAGATTGTAAATACTTATCTGGCCATTTTTCGATGAAGGTATCAGACAGACTTATTTTCGCAGCTTTCTTAACGTTTTCTAGGCTTTTCTCCACATTGGTTCGCCCTATGGCAATGGAATCATCGAGCTGTAAATCATAATTCGAATAGTCTTGCATCATTACACCCAAATAACTCCACCACTCTTGAAGGTTTATAGATTTTAAGTTCTTGCCATTTATCAGGATTTCTCCTTCTGTTGGATCATAAATTCTACAAAGTAATTTTACCAATGTTGATTTGCCCGCTCCGTTATTCCCAACCAATCCAATTTTTTCGCCAGGATTAATTGTTAAATTAATATTGCGTAAACTCCACTTATTCGAAATAGGATATTTAAAACTAACTGACCTAAATTCGATAGTTGGAGGGCGATCTATTTGGTGAGTTAGTTGATTTTTCGTTGCATTATTGGAGAATTTGCTTTCTTGATTCAACACTTGCAGAATATCCTGTACTGTAAGTTGGTGTTCGTATGATTTGGCAATCCCTAATAATAAGACAGCTGTAGATTGTCTCACAGTTGCGATAACTCCCAACGCAAACACAAGATTTCCCACACTCCCGGTTGTATTTAATTCCTGAACAGCAATGAGATACGTAGTTGTTACAAAACCTGCAAGCGAGATAATTTCTGATAAAAAAGAAAAGCCAAGGTTTTGTTTTTCCAATTTCGATTGTTTACTCTGAAAATTGCTGAGAATCGAATGGATCCACTCCAGTAATAATTGCCCGGACTGCAGCAGTTTTGTCTCGACAACATTGTGTTTAGTTGAAAAGAATCGCTTTAGATAGACCATCTTTCTTTGATTCGGAGAGTCTACTTTCCAAATATTCCAGTTTCCATTTCCATATTTAAATTGGGTTAACAATCCAGGAAGAGCACTAATCATTAATATTAAGTAGACAACTATGCCAAACTTTAGAACTATGAATGTGCCAAAAGTAAATGCAATGACATGCCTGATCAAATCAAATTGACCAGAGCATAGGTCAAACAATGGCCAAAAGCTGTTTTTAAATGCTCTTTGCATTAAGTTCTGAAAAGAGGGATCTTCATATTTTTCAATGTCTAATTCTAAACGTTTTTTGAAAACCATCATTTCCATTTTCAGGTTCATATCGAAGTACCAGATTTTATTAAAGTAAAGTCGGATACTTTCAAGTAAGTTTGGTATAGCCAGTATCAGTGCATAAAATAATAGCGGAATGAGAATGTTCATTAGGTTGTTACCATTATTAACCAATTGATCAACTAAGTTTCCAAGGACAAATGAGTTGAAGTAGGGGAATATGGCAAGGACACATGCGATGATAATCAAGACGATGCTTTTCCACTTTACGAATTTGAAAGAATAACCGAATGCAATTTTTCCTACACTCAGGTAATCCCTGATGGTACTGTAAATAGACATATTGATTCTTTAGGTTTGTGAGTAATTGACCTCCACACCGTGCGGAAATGGAGGGTTTATCAATAATTTGAATGAATCTGTTTTATTTTTGCAATATATGAGCTAATTATGTATCGATTAAACAAAAACAGAAAAAATTCCCATTTATATATCTAAGGTTCATTGTGAACCATAGATGATTTACCTGAACCCAAATTATTTTGGGATTCATTGATTGTATTTTATGCCAACGAGCCAAAAGTTTAATTTTTTTGGAGCATGTGTTACATCTGATGCTTTTCAGATGACTGGTAATAGGTCCAGAGTTCAAAGGAGAATAAGTAGGATGTCTTTGCACTCTTGGAACTCTTCTCCATTGGACGAAAATAAGTATGCACAGTTTCTAATGGAGCAACAACACTGGAAATCAGCACAGGTGTATAACGACATGTATCGTAAGAAGATCAAATTGCCAAAAAATTCTATTTTGGTAGTGGATTTGTTGATTGAGGGTTTTGGAATTTCTAAAGGGAAAAACGGATTTTATACCAATTCTGATTTCCACAGAGAATATCTCGCTCAATATAGTAAGCTCGATGGATCAGTTCAATCAAATGAAGCAGCTTTTTTAAGAGGTTCAAAGTTTGATAACAGGTTATGGGAAGAGGCCTGTTGCAAATTTAAGGAATTTACAGACGATCTCGGAATCACTGTGATTTTGCATGAGTGCTATTTTGCAACTCACTATATTGATAAGGGTAGATTACGCAGATGGCCAGAGGGGAAATCAAGAATAAAGAAGATCAACGAAAACTTTAAACATTACAATGAGGTTTTTACAGAAATTGTAAAACCAGAAATCAAAATAAAAGTAAATGACGAATATAGAGTAGCCAGTTTACAGCATCAATGGGGGGCATTTGTAACACATTATATTGATGATTATTACCAAAATTTTATGGAACAATTCAAATCATATTTCCATTATATTGAATCAACACAAATACAAAATCAAACATTTGTGAAAATTGCGAATTCCCAGTAAAACCAAACTGACTTATATCAAATTAACTATAGATTAAACCGTGATTGCAATGAAGCAATATCCAAAAAAAATCAACCAGTACAATCCAGTTTATTGGGAGAACCATAGAGGAGGTTGGAAATATGTAGTGGACATTATCAACCAAAACTTTCATAGTAGTGAAGGGGTGTTATTTCTAAGTGCTGTGGAAAATGAAATTGTGAAAGGTAGAAAGATAAATGAACCCTGGGTTGGCGTAATTCACCAGGTACCCCGGCACTATATTAGAGGTTTTCCGGACCTGGAGAGGTTACTGGTGGATGAAGTTTGGAGACACAATTTGCAATATTGTGAGGGGCTTTTCGTAATATCTGATTATTTAAAGGATTATCTTGAAAACAGGAACTTAGGAGTACCAATTAATTCAATACCTTACTGTACCGACCTTGAATGTCCAAAATTTGACTATACTTCATATAAAAGTAAGAAACAAAAAAACCTTATTTTTATAGGGGAGTTCCTAAGAAGGTTTGAGACGTTCAATTATCTCAATGCACCAGGATATCAAAAGATGTTGTTGAATAATGACGTATATGAGAAAATGGGACTTTTCGATCCCGATATTGAAGTTCTTGATCGATTAAATAATGACGAATATGATAACTTACTAACCGAGAGTATCGTATTCTTGGACCTGATAGATGCGCCGGCAAATACTACTGTGATAGAATGTCTTGCCAGGAACACACCAATATTGATCAATAAGCTTCGGGGCGTTGTGCAATACCTGGGAGATGATTATCCATTCTATTATAGTTCAATTGAGGAGGCTGAGGAGAAATTAACAGATGAGGAATTGATTTTACAAACCAGTGAATATCTGAGATCCAAATCGAAAAAGGACCTTATTGGAAGAGAATCATTTATACAACAATTTTACAATAGTGAGATATATCAGGGTTTGCCGGACATAAATACTTCCAGATCTGAGAATTTAAACTCATATGATATCAGTGTAGTGATTTGTTCTTATAACCGTGTATACAACATTGATAACCTATTGGCGTGTTTTTGTGAACAGCGTTTCGAAGGAAAATTTGAATTGTTTATTTGGAACAACAAATATGAAAATAAAGAGCAGCTGGAGTCAATTTGTGAGAAATACAAGGAGCAATTGCAATTAACGCTGATTCATTCTACCGAAAACTATTACTGCGTGATAAGACCGGCAATGTCTTCGGTAATTAACAGTGATTTAATGATGATTTGTGATGACGATGTTGTTCCGGGACCGGGCTACCTGCAGCATTTTTTCAATAAATATTTCGAATATGGCCCAGAAGCAATTATTTGTAGTAGAGGGCATGTGTTCCAACCACACGAATTGAATGAGGAGCACCCAGAAAAAGTATGGGAATCCGGAAAGTATATGAAGTTTTTTGATGAATCCAGCAAGGATCGTAAAATACATTTTTTTCATGCGGATAATTGTTTAATACCACGAACTGTTTGGGAACGTACCTTGGAATTTGAATGGGAGTCATACGATTTTATCTTAGTTGATGATTATTGGTTATCATATATAATATCCGATAAACTGGATATACCAATTTGGAAAATTAAATCTGATGATCATCAACAATTCACTCCATGTGCGGATGATGAAAATATAGCCCTGTTTCATAACAGCAATGTGATTGATCAAAGAATAAACTTCTATATACATCACATGCGTAATAATTGGCCAAATAATGTGCCCTTGACTGTTTAAATTTTTAAAGGATTTACAAATGAAAGCTTTGAAATATTTTAAGACCTTTGGCAACTCTCAAAATGAAAATGTAATCTGGGATGAGATGCAAACAGTTTTAGCTGATTACTTTGATTCCGGGAGTGATGATGTGTTACTGATTAATTTAAATGAGGCAATTAGAAATGATTGGAGTTTAGAAGATCAATATTGGGTTGGTGTTATTTTCTTACCTACTTTCTACACCAAAGAATATTATCTGGAGCAAATAAGTAGCAGTTCTTTTTGGCAAAAGCAGTCTTCAAAATGCTGCGGTATTTTTGTATCAGGTGAACCTGTCAGAAAGATGTTGAAGCTACTTGGGTATAAATTGCCAATTGGCCTGTTGCCCACGCTCAAGCCATCCCAGATACAACAGTTTGATTTATCTGAATACCAACTTGAAAAATCGTTAATGTTGGTAGGTGCCGGTAAAGAAAATATTGATTCTCTAGGTCAACATCATTCAAATGCAAAATTGTCTGTTTTAGGTAAGTCTGTGGAAGCATTATCCAGTAAAAGGGACCTGAGGGCTTTACAAAACTTAACTAAAGATTTCTATATTCAGCAATTAAGCACAAATGTTGTCATAGTTTATGACAGTGAGCTAACTAGTTTATCCGTTATTAAGGACTGTATTCTATCGGGAACTCCTGTTTTAATTAGTGCTGGTTCTGCGCACAAGGAATGCCTTGGTCCTCAATATCCATTGGTTTTTTCCAGTGAAGAAGAATTACTATTATTCTTGAGTGATCTGACATATTTACAGATGGGTATTGATCACCTGGCAAGGATCAGAGAAAGGTATTGCATGCCTGATCAGTTTATCAAACAGCTTTCTAATTCCAGTATTTACAGGGAGCTTCCAAAGCGGATAGGATTCACTGAAAAAATGGTCAAATATGACGTTAGCATATTTTTATATTTTAATCAACGTGCTTCGGCTGATTTGATTGCGGATAATATCTCCAATTATGCAAAACAGGTTATTGATGAAAAGTTTGAATTAATAATATGGAATGATGATTCAACCAGAATAAAAATATTTGAGGAAGTTTATGCACCTTTTGCTCATATTCAAAATATAAAGTTGTTGCAGCCAGACAGTAGTCTGAATGCGAAAGCGATAAGTGCGATGGCTAGTCTGGTTAGGAGCCCATTTACATTGATTCAAATTAATGAGGTCTCACAGGATGACAAAATGCTAATTCGGTTTTTTGATCACTTTGGATGCCAAAAAAACATTAATCGAGTAGTCGCGGTGAGCTCAAATGGTGACAATGAGGTACTCGGGATATCTACAAAGTTATTTAAAAAAGTAACTGCTGATTTGAAGCAGATTTCAGATGTGGATGAATATATGAGTGCTATTAAAAATGTGATTGAAAATTCCGGGATTGCAATAAAAGAATTAGAGGAACATCACTCATACCAGGAACAATTATGACAAATAAAGACTCATTATTCATTTTTAGCCATGTGCGGAAATGTGCAGGAACCAGCATTACTTCAGGTATCAAAAAAGCTTACGATGATGATGAATGGATCCATGTTCATTTTGATGAATATGGTAAAAACAAGTCAAGCATTCCCGGAATTACTGATAGAGAAAAACTGGATAGACATTTGACTGGAATTTCGACCAGTAACAAAAAGAAGGTGAAATTTATCTTTGGCCATGATGTATACCTGGGTATCCACCATCATTTTGAAAAAAGGAGACCATACTATTTTACGTTTTTAAGACATCCGGTCAGTAGAATTAAGTCTATTTATAATTTTGCTATTTCTCAAATTATAAGTGGATATGACGATGAATGGTTAGGCCGTTGGATGACCGATGATAATGGAAATCCCTACGAGTTCAGGGAATGGGTGGATCGACTTCCAAGTCAATACAACCCATTAATGGAACATTTCAGGCAATGTGACTACTCTGTCAAAGGAAAAGAAGGGACCGATCAGGTATTACAAACGCTTAGGAAATTTGATTTTGTAGGGTTTGTTGAAGACCAGTCCGATTTTGTGCAGTTATTTCAAATACTTAATATAAAGGAATCCGTCCCAATCGTCAATCTTTCTTACAATCATATAGCGGAAAATTCAATTGATTCTGAATTATTAAGTGTTATTTCGACGAAAGTCAAAGAGGACATTGAATTATATGAAGCTGCAAGAGAAATGTTAGCAGGAAACAAGGTTTTGCAGCCCGCTGTTAATTCGTAATTCACCATGGATAAATTTAGTGTACCCGACTTGTCAGTTATCTTTTCAATCAAACTTGATTCTGCTGACAGGATTTGGAATTTCAAAAGTAACCTTTCCTATCTCTTTTCAGAATTTAAAGATCTGGAAGTGATAGTGATCGAGCAGGGTGATGATTCTGGTTTAGTTGCAATACTTGAAAAGTATAAATCAGAAACAATAAAGCATGTACTTCTCAAAGGTGAAGTTCATTATAAAACAAGAAATTTACATTTGGGAACAAATCTTGCAACCCGGCAATATGTAATGATGCTGGATTGTGATGTTATATGCCCTAAGGAAGCATTAAAACGTGCAATGGAAAAATTACGGGAGGGAGCGTCATTTGTTTCTCCCTACAATGGAGTGATGACAGAAATTTCAAAAAATAAGTTGCGCAAAAATGCTTTTAGTTCAATTTTGGACAACCTGAAGTTTTTCCCTAGAGATTTTGACCGAAATCTTGAATTATATCAATTTGAAGACATGTATCCACTATATGGAAACAGTGATTTTTCTAGTGCCGGAGGATGTGTTTTGTATCGAAAAGAAGCTTATTATATGATTGGTGGGTGGAATCCCAACTTTGTGTCATACGGTTATGAAGATATGGAATTTATCTATAGAATTAAGAAACTTGGTTACAGCCTGATGGATGTGGAGGAGTATAATATTTACCACATGCAGCATCAGCGATTGGAAGATAGTTTGATGAATAATTATTCTGAAACGAATAGGGAAGAGTGGGAGAGAATCACGTCATTAAATGAAAAGGACCTGAGAAGGTATGTTTTAAATAATTTTAAAAGTATCAGGTATATTGAAGGGAAGGATCTCGTAAGAATTAATAATCATGAGTCGTTTTCAGAATTTTACGAAAGCGATAACAAAATATCTTTAAATGGCCTTTCGATAATGGTTCCTGTTTGTATTGAAGATGATAGGCTATTACCCTTATTGAGTAATTTTTTTAAATACTTGTCTACTTATTTCAGAAATTACGAGGTGTTGCTACTGGAAGCAGATACAATGAATAGCAAGTATCTTCCAAACAGGCAGTTTGTTCACTATATTCATGTACCTGGTGGGTATGATATTGAAAAAATGATTTCTCGAGGCATTGAAGAAGCACACTACAACCGAATTTGTGTATGGGATTACCTGACTACCATAGAGCCCTCAGTCCTGAAATCTGCTCTCACAAAATCACAAGGAAGAGTTTTGGAGGTTGAAGACAAAAAATGGCGAATGAAGGACATGTGGAAACTAAAAATTGGAAATGGATTGATAATGTTTGACAGGTCTGATATTGCTCACAAAGAAGTGAAGAGAGCGCTACAATTCAGGTTTAGTAATTATCAAGAAGAGCTGATTCAGGAAGAATTTTGGAATGTAAATGTTGGATAAGTTGAAGGTTGGTTTACAGGGGGAAAATATTTTATTTATTTCACCTCATTATGATGACGTTATATTTTCACTCGGAGGAGTATTGCCATGGTTTATCAAGCAGTTTAATTGCAGCCTGGTAAATATTTTCTCAGAATCCAATTTCATATTTGAACGTACAGGCGACAGGGAGGAAGCCACAAAAAAGCGGAAAGAAGAAGATCAGTTAGCATTAAATCTCATTGGAATTCATGAAATTTATTATGGAGGGTTTTCGGAAGCACTTCTACGAGGTATCGGGCGAAAGAACCTATTTGTATCAGAAACTTTTGCTGTTCAAAGTATTTTGAATGAAATAGTTCCTGGTATTCATTCATTGGTAAATTCGATAGGTAAAGATAAGGTTCTTTTCGCGCCATGTGGTTTCGGTGGCCATATTGATCATTTGGCAGTAAAACTAGCTTGTGCCGGATTGCCTAATCCAATCTATTACTATACGGACTTACCATATGCTACTGATGATAAATCATATAATAATTCACATGCATCCGAATTTACCCGACACCTATCAGTACTAAAAATACCATCCAACAGGCAGTTAATTGAAAATCATATCCAATTAAGTAAATCTTATAAGACACAATTCTTACCAAAGTTTGAAAATGAAATGTTTAATCATCTTACTAAAAATGGCTATCTAATATGGCTCAGGGAAAATACACACTGGTCTCCAACAGAGGACCGAATTTTGAAATCAATAAGTTAAAACATTTTGCAGCCGGAGGTACCCAGAATGCCTACACAGCGCTATATAAGGCAATTGCTGATCGCTGGATTTGTGTGGCGTCAGATAAATTTGAAAAAGGTCGTGTAGAGTCTAAGTACAATGACCTGCAAGTATTAAGAGTACAACGAGATGTGTATCATGGATACTATTTTAAGTATGTGTCGGAATACCTGTATCCCAGAATATTAGGACACAAAGGATTGAGAACCAGTGCTTATTATTTCAATGATTTTGATATAGTAAGTCGAAGAATCGCAGAGGAAATTGATAATGAAGATTACATTTTACTTTGCGATTATCACTTATTCAATGTTCCTAATTATTTAAATGGAAACAAAGAGATACATTTCTTTTGGTTTTTGCCTTATCTGGCAATGGAAGAGCCTGACATGATTTACAGGAAAATTACGAAAGGACTACTTAAAAGTGATGTGTTGTGGTTTTTGCATGATGACTATAAAGAACAGTTTGAAGCTTTTGCCAAGAATGAATTTCCAACATCCTCATTGCCAATATTAAAAACGTTGGTCC
This sequence comes from Cyclobacteriaceae bacterium, assembly GCA_965243755.1. Lineage (GTDB taxonomy): Bacteria > Bacteroidota > Bacteroidia > Cytophagales > Cyclobacteriaceae > JANSWY01. Next base: position 17,831 of record CBDEVW010000003.1, on the reverse strand, counting down.
TGGGGCCAAACCTAGATTATTGCAATACCTCAAATATTCAATTGAGAAGCTATCAAGATCTCCTTTCTAAGGAATTTGGACACGAATTTAGTGCGCATTATAAGTACATATTGTTAGTGGCAAGGTTAGATTTTGTGAAGAATATCCCATTATTATTGGATGCGATTAAGCTGGTTGCAAACACAAGTACGAATGTTAAATTGTTAATTGTTGCTCCTCATCATAGAAGAGATTCCAAGCTTTACAAAGAAGAGGAACTGAAAATATTGAGAAAATTTGAAAGTCTTAATGAAAATTCAGTAGCATATATGTCTAACAGAAATTGGTCTAGCGATGAACTAAAAATTTTGTATCATTTCTCCGATATTTTTGTATTGCCTTCAACTTATGATGCTATGCCACTAACCCCTATGGAATACATTCTGGCCAATAAGGGAGATGGTGCTGTAGTAGTGAGTAATACAGTAGGAACGACAAAGTTTCTCCAGGATGAATGTTACATATTTCAGAATGGTGATGAAAAGGCGTTGGCCTCATCAATTTTAAGAGCAATTCAATCAAATAAATTAACGCGCCGTGACAAAATGAAGAGATCAAAATATGCTGTGACGTCTGTGACTACAGAAAAATGGATCAGTAAAGTGTTGGAGGAGATGGACAGCTTGTACAGTCAAGAAATAAATTATTAGCATGAAAGATGACCGACGTTCAGGAAATTAAACTGATTTCTCTTGACCTTGATGGTACGTTGCTTACATCAGATTTAAGGTTGTCATCAGCAAATAGAAGCGCTCTTGAGTGTTGCAGGCAAAGCGGAATTCACCTGGTGTTTAATACTGCCAGATGTTTCAAGGCTATTCCAAAATCACTGTTTACGGAATTTTCTGATCAGTATTGGGTATTCTCAAATGGAACAACCGGCCAATTCAATGGTCAGACGTTATTTGATCACTCTTTTCGCGCAAACCAATTATCTGGTCTTATTAGGTATTTATTAAGGCATGAAATCTATTTCGTCGGAGAGTCCTCGGGTAATATTTATTCCGTAATAGAATCCTACAATAATGAATCTCATTTTGCTCAGATAATAGATTTGGATCAGTTTTATAATCTTCGTCTAAATAAACTTCTTGTGCTCTTAGAAAAAAACATAATGATTGAAGATATACAGAGAATTCCGGATAGTATCAATCATTTCAAATCTGACCATGGAAAGTACTTGCAATATATGCCAGCATCAGTTAACAAATTATCAGCAATTAATAGCATCTGTGATTTATTAAACTTAGGTCTAGATAATGTAATGGCTTTCGGAGATGACATTAATGATATTGAATTGATCACAAACGCATCCGTTGGGATAGCAATGAAAAACGCAATTGAAATTGTAAAAAAATCTTCTGATTATATTGCGGAAAGTAATGAAAATCAAGGAGTTGCGTTGTTTTTAAATTCCTTTTTCGGAGGTGTTGATTCATTTAAATTAGATGGGCATTAAAATTATAAATAATGAAGGATAAAGTGATCTTGCTAGGCTCTGCACGAACTGGGTCAAATTTATTGTTGTCTCTTCTTAACTCACACAGTGAAATAAATATTTTGGGTGAACTCTTCAACCTTGATGCGTATTCAGAAAGTGATCAAAGGTTGATACTTTCAGATCCAATTGAATATATTGATGACAAGCTAAACAACAGGTCAAGCGGCATTGTTGGCTTTAAACTATTCTATGATCATATGAGGCCTGAATATTTCAAGAAAAATATTGACGATGCGCTCATATCAGAAAATTTGGCCCGTAGATTTAGGCAATTGAATTCATTAAGAATGGAATTTCAAAACTCAATAACCTCCGTATTTGACAGGTTCTGGGATTTTATTTATCAGAGTAAGGAGTTTAAAATTATCCATTTGGTAAGATTGAACAAACTTGATACTTTGATTTCATTAAAACGAGCTTTAATTACAAATGAGTGGGTTTCATACGAAAGACCACAAGTCACTGATAGCATCAGATTATCCATATCACCAGAGGAATGTTTAAGGTTTTTTCAGTATCAGGAACAGCAGGAAAGCTACTATGATAAACTTTTTGATCATCATCAATTAATCAAGGTAACTTATGAGAATTTAGTCAGTGAAAGGGGGATAACAATTGACAAAATATTTCAATTTTTAGAGGTTCAGGGAGAGGAGGTCAGCACGTATATGTCAAAGCAAAATATTGATCATCCATCAGACTTCCTCATCAACTACAAATTCCTGCAGGATCAATTTAAAGATACCAAATATGAGGTGTTTTTTGACGATGAACAGCTACACGTTTAGAGGTATGGAAATCTGCACTGATGTTCCTTTTTCCGCATCAGAGTTGATCTCCAGTGATCCTTTGTGTTCAGCAATGATATAATAGGTGATGGACAAACCTAGTCCGGTTCCTTTTCCTGGATCCTTTGTGGTAAAAAATGGATCAGTAAGTTTGTTCAAATGGTCTTTTGGTATGCCAATTCCGTCATCTGAAATGATGGTATGATGTTTTTGGTCTTTGCAAAAAGTGATGACTGTGATTTCTCCTTTATCAATTATGGCTTGTTCTGCGTTTGATAAAATATTCAGAAAAGCCTGGTATAATTTGGTTTTATTACCCTTGATGTATGTTCGTTCTGATGAATATTCTTTTATGAGTGTAACCCTGTTCTGAAATTGACTATCCATCGTCAGGAGGCAGTCATCCAGAATATTCTCAATGATACATTTTTCCTCCAGGTCATTTCCGTCTTTACTGAGGTTGTCCAGGCTCTTTACAATGTTTGAGGCTCTTTGCACTCCCTCGTTGATGGCTTTAAGGTAGGGAACCAGTTTGTCTTCCAATGCTCCCTTTTCAGTGAGTTCACGTTCTATTAAAAGCGCTCCATTGCGAATAAAATTTAGAGGATTGTTTATTTCATGACTAACTCCTGCAGTCAATATACCCAGTGAAGCCATTTTCTCAGCCTGCACCAACTGCGCCTGTGCTTCCTTCAATTGATCGATGGTCTTCTCAAGCTCCTTATTACTTTTGTTAAGCAACATATTTTTGTTATTCAACTCATCCCGCTGCTTTTCGATCTTTTTGGTTTTTTGTTCCACCATGACCTTCAAGCGTTCTTTCTGAAGAATGAGGTTTCTCGTCCTCATCCTGTAGTATAAAAGACCAACGGAAATGAAAATGATCACAGCTGCAATCCTAAACCAACTGGTTTCATACCAGGGAGGTTCTATTGCGATGTTCAAAACGGCAGGCGTGGTACTCCATATGCCATCATTGTTGGCACTTTCTAACAATAACCTATATTCCCCCGGAGGAAGACTTCTGAAACTTGCTTCATTCACATTACCTGTGGTGTAAGTCCAATCGTCTGAAAGGCCCTCCACCTTATATCGAAATTGATTGTGAATGGGGGAGGTGTACTCACCTGATCCGAATAAAATCCTGAAATACGACTCTTTTGGGCCAAGCGTGATTCTTGTAACATGATTAAGCGATTGTGGTAGAATGACACGTCCGTTTACAGTATCCCCAACATTGAGTTTGACTCCATTGATGTGTAACTCAGTAAAGACCGGTTTTGGAGAGATTGGGTTTTCAAAAACTTTTGACGGATCAAAATAAACCAAACCTTCCGTGCATCCGAAGTAAAGGAATCCATTACTTGCCGATGCTGATGCATTATTGTTGAACTTTAATCCTGGCAACCCATCATCCAATCCATAATTAATTACAGAGGAGTCGGTCAATGAGATTTTGCTCAATCCAGCATTGGTACCTACCCATAGATTGCCGTCCTGATCTTCCAGTATCGAGCTGATGTATTGATTGTTTAGTTGAGCGCTCAAGGGTAAGTAGCGTAATGTCTGATCTGCAGGTTCGAGAAGAGAGATCCCATTGGCTGTTCCCACCCATATTTTTCCGGATCTAGTTTGCAACAATGTAGGTATCTCCTCCTGACTCAAATCGATCTCATCATTGCCATGCTGTCTGAACCATTTATATTGACCCTTGTATGCATCAAACTCACAAACACCCTGGCTGGTACCCACATAAAACTTTCCACTATCGGTTTTCAGAATTTTCATTACTGAGAAGGAGGGGTAATTGGTGAATTCGGATGTCTCAAGATCCATCACTGCCAGCCCTCCAAGTGTGCCAACAAGGAGCGTTTTCTCATCCAAACTAATGACATCCCAAATGCTATTATCGTGAATACTTTTTGGGTTTTCCGGGTGATGAAGGAAATGTCTAAATGTGTTTGTTATTGGATTGTACCGGGATAGACCACCGTTATAAGTACCAATCCATAAAAATCCATTGGGATCTTTAAAAATTGTCTTTACAACATCATTTGCAATACTTTGATTGCTGTTTGGAATTTGACGGTATCTTTTGAGATTACCAGAGGTAGGGTACCATTCATTAAGGCCTCCTCCATCTGTTCCTATCCAGATTTTATCATCATCTGCAGTAACTTCAATGACAACATCCGAAGAAAGGCTTTTAATGTCATAAGCGTTATTGTTTAGTACCTTAAATTTTTTCATAAACGGATTTGCCACCTTCAGACCCGAGAGCGTAGAGCACCAAAGTGTACCTGTATCATCCCGATAAACATCTACAACAACCTCTCTTTTTCCCTGAGCCATAGGATTATCCAGTACTTTATGAAAAGATTTAGTTGCATAACTATATGCCTGTATACCTTCTCCGTCTGTGGCGATCAACATCGATTCATCATTAAATGCCAAATCAGTGATAACATCGCTAATCAAATCGGAATTACCAGTGGTTATGTTTTGGAACTGTTTGGTTGCAGGAGTAAAAATAAATATGCCATTTTCCTGCGTACCGATCCAAATCTTACCATAATTGTCCCTGGCTAATGGTTTGTATCTGCTCCCCTGATGTGCGTTTTGAGCATATCCGAATTGTTCGAATTTTCCTGTAGCAGCATCAAATAGTTCCAGATTGCCTGAGTTGGTGGTAATCCAGAATTTATTTCCCTGATGGTGGAGAATATCTAATACCTCGTTTTGGCTAATAGAGCCGGTTTCATAATTGCGTCGATAATTTGAGGCTTGACCAGATTTTAGATCTATTAGTGTTAGCCCTCTTAGTGAACCCACAATTACATAGTCCTTATGACAGAGTATTTTTCTGATCTGACTGCCAATGACATCTTCATTTGTAAATACTGCCTTTGGTGATATGAATTTTTCAGATTCGGGATGATATAAAACAATGCCATTATTAAGTGTGCCAATCCAAAGGCGTCCAATCGTATCAATGGACATTGTAGCGATATGATTACCAGGCAGACCATTTACCTGGCTGTTTCTACGGAAGGTTTGTATTTTAAGTCCATCATACCGATTAAGTCCATCCTGGGTGCCAACCCAAATGAAACCCTGATGATCTTTAATGACACAGGTAATAGAAGAAGAGGATAAGCCATCCTGAACAGATACCGATCTGAACCCTAATTGTGCCTGAACACAATGGGACCCTACGAAAATTAAAAATATCGTGATAAGAATTGTCCTCATACCGGCAGTTTGTATTAAGATAATAATTATCTAAGACAAATGAGATCAATCCTGCCTCAGGTTTGTGACAGGTGTCACCGTTCTTAATCACCGATCTTTTTCAGACAAACGAAATAAAATGCCTTTTTCATTATTTAAATCTGTGGCAATACAAATCTCCATCTGGAGTCACACCGTAGAGCATGTTGTCTTTACCTCCGAAGACATAGGCATATTTCTGCCAGCCGGAATCGATTAATATGCCGTAACCATTGTTGGTCCATTTCATTTCACCGTGAGTCGTATTGATATACCAGTAAACATTGCCATCAGGACGTACCAAATAGATCACTCCATCTTGTCCCACTCCCCAGAACTTTACAGTGGATTCAGTCCAACCGGTTCCAATTACTGTTCCCGATTTCGGGTGCCATTGTTCAGTGCCATTGCCTGTTGCCTGATACCAGACCAACTCTCCATTGGGTTTTCTGGCGTAGATCATGCCATTGCTTCCGGCCTTGACGTCTGTAAATCCCTGCCATCCTGTTCCGATTCTTTTTCTGCCTATCCATCCGCTTGTGCTTCGATCCGTGTTCTTGTACCACCAAAGGTTACCGGCCTGATCTATAGCATATATGGTCCTGTCTGTTCCGGCAAATATCAGTCGGTATTCATCCCATCCCGCCCCAATTTTATTACCGCCTTCCCATTGCTGAGTATTTAAAACCATGTGATCATATCGATGGAAATCCCCATTTTTTTTGATCCCATAGAAGTAACCATTGTTGCTGGTTATGATGCGTTCGTACGTTGGAAACCATCCGGTACCTATCAATGCGCCATCACCATAGATAGAAGGTGCTTTTGGTAAAGTATTTGACTTGTCATTAAGGTACTGAGCACTACTGGCATATTTTCTGGCCTGGTCAAAGTAACCGGCATAGGTATTGGCATTGCTCATTGTACCCAGAATATCCAATATATTGTTGGTGACTCTTTCGATTCTTGTCTTTGGGTTTTCAGCTTCCAGTTTATCCATTAGAAAGCCCAGCGCCTCACTGCCATACATTTTACAGGCTGTCTGGGAATATAACTTCGTGTAATCCGGGTTAGTGATATTTCCTTTGTTCAGGATGTCATCTTTAAGCCCCATTACAAACATCATGGACTCAGAAAAGTCGTCATACACCATGACTGCTACTGCTCCCGCGGGTTCCAAAGCGTCATCCAGTTGCTTAACATCTGCTCGCTGCATGGCTTCATTGAATCGTCTGATCAGGGAGATGTTTCCTTCCAGAATTTGTGGCACTTCACATAAAAATTGTTCGGTGGCCCAAACCATACATGCCCTGCATTGCTGAGACGCTGCTGATGTTGCGCCATAATTATCCAAAGGGCTAGGAATGTTTTTAAGGGTATTTGAGACCGGTTGAATATATGAACTACATTGTAGTTTTGAAAGCTGGTTGGCTGTGTTTGTGGCAGTTTTTAATTCATTCATCCAGTCGTTTGCTTTTTGGGTCATATAGGTTTCCGACTGCTTAGTGAATTCTTCAAATGACTGCCCGGTAGCTGTAGTGTAGTTTTCAATGTCGTTAGCAGCCGTTTTGGTCCATGATTCGGCTTGCTTCAGCCCCTGATCAATCTGATTGACTGTGTTATTGACTTCATTGACAAAATCATCCCAGAAAGTTTGAGCAGTTGCCTGTGACGAAATGGTAAGTAAAATCGCTAAAATCTTTAATTGTATTTTCATAGTGACTTGAGGTGTGCCAGTGAAAATAAAAGAAAATAGCAAGGAATCAAATTATATTGAATTCGATCAATTGCATATTGTAATTGGTCAATTCATAAAAATATCATGAAATGCAATGCCAGATGTTCTATATCCCCATTAGGTTCCTGGACAATAAATGTGCAAGCCCAAGCATACGCAGCATTTCCTGAGCTTCCTCTTTGCTGGCTTCCTGGGGCATCAATACATAAGGATTGATTTTATGCTTTTTCACCAACATCACTGCATAAGGCGTGTCCTGCCAGATTGATTGTACCTTGTCATTTTTTATCAATACTGCGCGATAATATTGTCCGCTATACAGAATTTTAAAGTTTTCCCCCCCTATATCTTCCTTCAATGTAGAAGTCAGTAGGTGTTTCCAGCGGGCCGTATTTCTTCAGCTTTTCTTGGAGCCAGGCCAGGTTGCTTCCGAAATATTGGTTCCACTTTACTCCGGCTTGATTGACTCCTCTTTTGGTGACAGCAAATTCACCAACTGTGTCATTCTGATGAATGAACCAGCCCCAGGCACCTTCATCCAAAAAAAGCATGATGTTTTCTGTGGTTTCCAAAGTTTTGCTGCCATCGGCCTGTTTTACTCTTTCCCTGGTTTTTTCATAATAACCTTTTACGATCAGAGGTATTTTAGTTTTACTCTTAGATTGCTGGAACTCAATGCTGTTAGGAAAAATCCATGCTGATTCTCTTAAGGTGCTGGTATTGAGTCCGGTAAGCAATGTCCAGACACCCTCTTCAAAATTTTCTTTGCCCTGCGGTTTCAATTCCAGAAAAGGATAGGTCCTTCCAGTTTTCAGTTGAAATGAACCTACATCCCAGCCATCCAGTTCGTATTGACCAGCCTGCATCCTGACATTGCTGAAGGGAATGGAATCGTATTTTTGGGCAACTGAGGGGATGTTGCTGATTGACAACAACAGGATTCCCAGGTAGGTGAATTTCATGGCCTAAGTCATTTATAATCAATCCATTGTTGGATTGGAGTAATGCCTTTAACTGTGCATTGGTAATAAATGTTGCAGCAATGAATTCATTTATTTTTCCTCTCAATCTAACTAGCTTATCAAGCGTGTTTTTGTTTGTGACCTACGCATGGATTTGTCGTCTAAGGTGATATGAATTGCCATGAATATAAAGCGCTCCTTGAATAAACTTTGGGCATTGAATTTGTCCATTTTAGTTTTTGGCTGCTATGGCTTAGAAGAGTTGCCAGAGCCTGAGATTCGTCATTCACAAAAATTCGTCTGGGAAATTTATACAGATACGATTAATCACTTTCAATATGACCTGGGAAGGGTGCTGGTAACACGGGATGGTCAGGGAATGGCGTTTTGGGTTAAAATTGATACTGCTGAGGCTTTTACTTTTACAGTGCCTTCCTCAGAAAAACTGCATAGTGGATTTGCCTTTAATATCCCTGAGCAGCAATTAACGCACACCGCGTTAAATACGACATTTGTGGTTGAAGGAACACCTTACAGTCACATTAGAAAAGAGCAGTGGTATGATGGTTATTTATATGGACGTGAAGACGGCTATGTGATGTTTGGTCTTGCCATTACCTTTTTGGACAATGCCTTTGAGCAGTATAATCAAACGCACCATATCTGGGCCCATACTGATTACTTCAATGAGTTTTAAAAAAATGATAATAGGAGTAGGGCTCATATCGGCTCTTTCCCTTCATGTGAATCAACTTTATGCACAAGAAGATTCAGAAATAAAGAAAAATGTTATTGTTGGGACTTTGGGGCTTAATGGCCTGGGAGGAACAGCTTTGGCATCTTACGAAAGAAATGTCAAACAATTTGATGCTGGTTCTCTTAACCTGCGTGCGAGCATTGGTGGATGGGCATTCTGGGATAGAAGTGGTCGGCTTACCATGCTTTCAACCAGTTATTTGAAAGGGAAGCATTCAAGGTTTTTGGAGATTGGGGCTTCCATTTTCACCAATTATGACAGACAGTTGTATTCATCGGATTATTATGATGATTTCTCTCCCGTTCCAGACAAATGGGATTATATCAAGGTGCAGGGAGGTGGATACATAGGTTACAGAATTCAGAATCCCCAAAAACCTTATATGTTCAGGGTTGGCGCTGGATTTCCAGACGGACTTTATGGTAGTTTCGGTTTGCAGTTTTAACTACGAATTATCCGGGACATTTCCAGCTTGTAATGCTTCCTGCAATGCCTCCCGGGTATTTCCTACACCCAGTTTGAGATAGATGTTTTTGAGGTGAAACTTCACGGTATTCACGGACACAAATGCTTTTTCAGCTATCTCCTGATTGGTATAGTTGCTCATCGCAAAGTTTAGGATCTCCAGTTCACGGGAAGAAAGGGGAGAGATGGCTATTTCTTCCAGTTTGCCCTCATCTAGTGTAATGCTTTTTTGTTGGCCGTTGAGCGCATTCCTGATCTGAGCCCGCAACTCATTGATTTCTGATGCAAGTAACTGGTTTTTCAATTGATACCTTCTTCGATTGGAGATATAACCGTAAGTTCCAATTCCTATTAAAACCAGGAATCCCACCATCATTAAAACCTTATTTCTGCGTTCTCTGGAAAGCTGTAGTTCATTGATCTCATTTTTGGCGGTAAGTAATTCAATGGCTTGTTGCTTCTTTTCCGTTTCGTAACGAATGTTAAGTTCGTTGATTTGCTTGGATTTCTCCTCTGTAAATATCTCCTGATTGAGCTCATGATATTTCTTCAGGTATTCATGTGCTTGTTTGTAGTTCCCCTTTGCCCGGTACGATTGTTCCATTAAATCGTATGAGAATGTAAGGTCATATTTAAATTCACTACCTGTAATCAGATCAAGAGATTTCTCTGCAAACTCCAGTGATTGATTGTACCTGCCCGCCTTTAAATGGTTTTCGCTAATGCTCTGAAACACAGATACCTGCCCGGAGATGTACCCTAACTCATTAAATAGTTTCAACGCTTCTTCGTAGTATGGTTGAGCAGCATCATATTGCCCATTGTCAGTCTTTACTGTTCCAACGTTCAAGTGGGCATTGGCCAAACCTTCTTTTTCATTGATTTGTTCAAACACCTCCCTGGCACTCAGATAAAATGACAGTTCATTGTCCTTGTTGCCACGATAGTATTCGATCATTCCAAGGTTATTGTAGGCATGTCCCAACCGAAGGGAATCCCTTGCTTTCTCTGCTAGATCACGAAATTTACTGAACCAACTATAGGAGGTTTCATAATCCTCACTGAACATAAAGTCGATCCCCAGGTTGTTGTAGGCATCCAACATTGCCGCGGTATCTTGAGCCAATTCAGCCAGTTTCATGGCTTTCATGGAGTAAGATATGGATTGATCGTAGGCAGCTTTGAAACTGTAGGCGGTGGAAAGCAAAATGTTTGCATGAATATTTAGTGAGTCCTGACGATCAGAGATTTGATTGAGCACCTCGTTTACTAAAATGATGGCAGTATCGGGTTTGGATTCTGTGTATTCTTTACTGATTTGTAGTAGAATGTGCAACCTGACAACACTCTCACCTGGAGTATCAGCTAATGCTTTTTGCAGGCTGTCCAATTTATTTTGACCGGTTAAAATACCGCTAATAAGGATTCCGATCAAAGTCAGACCGCAGTACAATATGTTTTGTTTCCCAGTTAACACAAGCTGATAGACTAATAATATTTACATGGAATATGAGAAAGAAACTGACCACAATCAAATTTAATTAGTATTTTGTTGATTTACGCTCACTGGAAATCCATGAACATGTCCTCAATCAGCTTCCCTGCCTGATCTTCTTTTGATTGGTAGTCGCCTTTTAATTCATGATAGGAAATACCAAAATGCTTTAATGTTGATTGATGGTTGCTATCCAGTTCTGTCCGTTGGTTGACGTCTAACCGGGTTCCGTCCTGGATAAATGGTACATCCATGGTGAGATAAAGGTACAGATCTCCTTTGTTTGCTTGATATATTTCTTCGGGGAGTTCCAGGTAGTTACCAAATTTGTATTTTGCGTACGACTGGGTAATATGCACATCAGTGTCTACTATGACGAGTGGGGCAAGTTGTCGCTTAGCAGCTGAAATATTTTTGCTGTGCGCTTTAGCAACCAGATGCAACTGATGAGGGGTAATGCTCTGAGAATCAGGTATAATATCACGTCCCACTTCAGTAACTAATACGGCATCATATTTCTTTGCCAGTCTTGTGGCCAGTGTACTTTTGCCGACAGATTCCGTTCCCAGCAAGATGACAGTTTTTTGGAAATAGGACTTGACGGTATCCGGCAAATCACCCCAGCATTCAAGGATAGAATTCCTTATTCCAGTGCCAGAAACATTTACAAGTTTTCTATGTTCATCATACATTAAATGCTGAATCCCCATATATTCAGCAACAAAATTCCCATATGGCTCTGAGGTGAATAGAATATCCAATTTTGGCAGTGCTTTCAAAAAGACCTGCGACCAAACTTTTGACACTTCTCTTGAGGAAATTGAAGTATTAGGCAAGAGGGATTCATCGTATTCGAATGGGACGACATTAACCTTTTTATTACCAGAGTAACAATCCTTCACCCAATTGACCCGAATGTCTACAGGGATATTCTCCCTACTGCTGGCACATACCATGACGATTAATTCTGTACAATGCTTCAGGGAAAAATCAATTAATGCCAGGTGTCCCTTATGCAGCGGATAGAATTTACCGAAAACAAACCCTCTCATAACTTTCTTCCCCAATTGACAAAACCAGCAACACAAATGACTAAAAACACAAAGTATTCAATAGCCACCAGGTGTATACCTTTTGACAGATAAATCATGATGGACACCACATCAACTATGATCCACAGTATCCATGTTTCAATTAGCTTTCTTGAGAGAAGAATGGTCGCCACAATGCTGGAAACGGTTGTGACAGCATCCCAATAAGGAAATGCTGCAGGTTGATGAAATACATGCGGTAAAAATTCGTGTATCCTGCTCATCATGTAACCGGTGACCACTGACGCCACTATTACCAATACAGGAATCAGTAAGCGCCATTTTGTTGACAGCTGAAGGACTTCTCCTGTTTTTTTACCATTCCAGAAGTACCATCCATATAAGGTCACTGCAAAGAAGTAGACCTGCAGATACATGTCGGAGTACAATTGCACCTGGTAGAACATGATGAAGAATGCTGCTTCATTGATGATTCCGGTCGGCCAGGTCAGGATATTACCTTTTGCGGCAAGCATTACAGATACCAAACCAAAGACGGTCCCGATAAGCTCAACATGACTCACACCGTACCCCCAGAGACTAAAAGCAATTTCATTAATGTCAAGAAAACTATTCAAAACTGGTATGCGATTGAGATGTAATAATTCCTGGGAGCCTGAATAAACAACCTTCTGGTGCCAGCAGGGTCGATATATCCATTGGTAAAGTATTGTTGATCGGTGATGTTATTCACGAATCCAGTAACGGTTACTGTTTTCCAATGATAACTTACCCTTGTATTTACAAAAAAGAAGCTGTCAATGGTACTGGCATTGGCAAAATCGATAAAGGATTTACTTTGATATCGAAAATCTGCGGATACCTCGAATGGGAAGTAATTGTAGCTAAGCTCTTGCCCAATAATATACTTCGGTGTAAGTATTGGACTAAATGCTTCACTTTGTTCTTTGATTTGGCTCTTCGTGAATGCGAAATTAGAGCGACTGGTCAAGCGATTAAAATGTTTCTCAACATTGATTTCCATTCCTCGTCGGTAGCTTTTATCAACTTTGCTATTCAGTGCTAATCCATTTGGCCCAAACTGTCCGTTGAGTACGATCTCATTTTCAAAGTCCATATTGAAAAAGTTGAGCTTCAATTGTCCAAAATCATTATCTACTCTTATGCCAATCTCCTGATCCAGCACATATTCCGGGTCAGTAATTACCAGCTGTGGGTTTCCAGAGCCATCATCCTGAAGGTCATCCCAGCCACCAAACAAGTCCGTTCTTGTGGGTTCTCGTCCGGTTCTGCCAATGCTGTAATAAACTTGAAAGCTTTTAGTTGGTGAATAGGTTACACCAAGGAGTGGGTTAATAAATTGCCACGACATGGGTTCCATCTCTACAGTTCCATCATATCTGAAGTTGGTTGTTCGGTATTGCAAGTCTCCGAATAAGAGGAATTGATCTGATGGCCTGAAATGTAATTTCCCAAATGCACTAAATTCATTTCTGAACCCTGTGTTTTCATAAAGCTTTCCAGAAGAGCTTTCACTACCTGTATGGGTTCGCTGGTAGCTGTTCAGGTAAATTCCTCCGGTGACCTGAATACTTTCAGAATGATAATGCAATGACGACAAGCCACCAGCAAAATGGGAAGAAAGTGCATAGTTATACATTTCATTCGTTGAAGGTAGACCAAAGAAATTGTTCAGGTCAAAATCGTAATTGCCTTTGAGGTAATTGTAATAGATGCCCTGCTGGTTTGGATGGTGAGCTTATTGGAAGGCACAAAAGTATGTTGCAGTTGATGATGTATCTGCGAGAAATTATCATTTTCCTCTGTATTGCTATTGGTTTTGGGGTCATTAGCAATTTCTTCCTCAGGAACTCCAATCCAGGCCATTTGATTGCGCTGATTTCCAGCAAATCCGATAAGTTTTAGTTTTTGATTACCAAAATATATTCCACTACCATAAAATATTGATTTAGAATCATTTGAGGATCGATACTTAAACCCATCTGAATGCAGTAAGCTTGCCCGTAGGTATAACGATTTGTTACCTTTTCTCCCCCAGGTGTTCACCAAAAACACGATATGAATTGAATGAGCCGTAACCTGTTCCAATGGTACTTTTTGTACTGTCCGAAAAAAGCCTTGGTGATTCAAATTCAATACTGCCAGCATAACTCGCAGAACCATTTTTGGAGGTTCCTGCTCCACGTTGGATTTGAACACTACTGATGGAATTGAGGAAGTCAGGGTAATTAGAGAAATAGACACCCTGGTCCTCTGGCTCATTAAGTGGTACACCATCCAATGTCATATTGATCCGTGTTTGATCTATACCTCTGAGCCGGAGGTAGGAATAACCCTGGTAGCTTCCTGCATCAGAATATACGGTCATGGAAGGCGTCTGACTCAAAACAAACGATGGTTCCTGACCAATAAGCTTTTTTTCAATCGAAGAAATTTGAATGTTTTGATGGGTGACCGGATCAGAATTATTGGCATTATAAACATCCGAAATTACGATTTCTTTCAAGGTGACCACCGATGTATCCGTCTGGTTTTGAGACAAACCTTTACCTGACAATAGCAAGAAGATTAATATTAACCAGGTTTTTACAAAAATATTAATGGATGAATTCACTTCAATGGTTATGATTTTTATTGACATTTAACTCATTGTATTCGGTTTTCCAAGTTAAATAAGGCGTTACTATTTTTTGATACTGACACATTGAAAAATAAACTTAAATTATTGAAGACCTCTTGATTTGATCATACCTTAGGCGCTTCAAATGAGTCGCCATATGAAAGAATTCCAATTGTTATTGCTGAGTTTGATTGTACCCTTCATTTCATTCACCCAGGAATTACCTGTTACTCCTATTGAAGACGGTGAATTTGATGTGTCCCAACTGAATAGTGGCAGTATAATTATGCTTGAGCTGGCTCACCCCAATCATTTTTACAGGGATACTGACACCATCCAGGTTTTTGGTCCTGGTAGTAAAACGGGTTTTCTAAAAATTGAATGTTATGGAACAAAATGCCTTGAACCAGAGGTCAGCCCTGAAGACAGGTTGGTGATTCCGGGAGTTGCTGAGAAACGATCTTTTCAGATGCCTTTGAAAGTACGTCTTGCTCGTGAGCCCAAAAAGGGTAGTTATGAAGTATCGGTCATTAAAAATGGTACCGTTCACCACAAAAGGACATTTCGGATTGTGGACCCAGAGCCAACAATCGATTCTGTAATGATTAGAGGATTTGATGGGGTAACCAGATCAAATGTACTAAAGATTTCAAAAGCTCAGTCACTGGGTAACATTCGATTTCAAATAACAGGAACCAATGTTGAAAGCAATTTTGAGTCTGTAAGCATACAACATCTTCCGCTGAAGAAACACCCAACGGAAATCGCGACTTACGTGCTGGGTGAAGAATGGACCAGTGAGGCCATTGCCCGGTTGGCACTCGGAGAAAGTGAATTGGTATTCAAAAGAAAACATTCAAATAAACTCAGTAAGCAAAAGATCAGGCTTGAATCAGATCCACCAGTGATTAACGAACCCGGTCTGATTTTTCCGGCCAGGTTGAATGAAAATAAGATTAGTATGGCATTGAGTGTCAGGAATTTGTACCCTGGGGCCAAATTGGAATTTGCTGCACACCCCAAACATAAAAAGCTATTGCAAAATCTTGGCGTGATGGAAGCAGAAGTGTTTGCCTCCAAAGGAACTATTACACGGGAGGTCTTTTTTAATGCAGAACAGTTAACGGATGAAGCGAAATTTATTGTTAAGGTGATCAACAAAGATGGACAGTCCAGTGCGCCTAAAACCATTACGATCATAAGAAAAGAAGAGAATGTAGAGGCCATCGCTTATGATGAAAATTTGCCATTGCTAGCCGGAAGTAAGAACCGAATATTATTTAAACAACTGGGAGGGAAGTCATTTGACCTTGATACTAACAGTGATTTCAAATTATCGATTAATGGTAGAGAAGCTTTTGCAATAGTAGGTAGAAGAGAATCTGCTCAGTCATTTTCGGCCCTGGTAGATTTGCCAGAGGGCATCCATGACTTGCATTTCGTGTTATCGAAAGAGGATAAGTCGACCTGGGCAGGGTCAATAAACGGAATTTTAGTTAAACCTGTAGTGACAATGTCTGGTAATCAGGTTTTTAGAGGAGGAAAGCTGAAAGTATTTGTTCAAAATGCTCAGGACATTAGAATATTACACATCGATGAGCTCATTAATATTGCGGAGGTAGCAAATGGAAGTGATAAAGTATTCGAAATTAGCATTGACAGAGAATGTAGACTGAGCCAGTTTAATGTAGTTGTGATGCTCAAAGAACATATTATTCTGGATGAGACAATCAAAATAACTAACTGGCCTGTACCACAAAAAAAGGAGGCCTCATTAACTTCAAAACAAGGTTCATATAGAGATTCCACCTGGGTCATGAGCAAGGAGGGTAGTGTACGTTTGGCTTTTGATTATGACAAGCAAAACCCTCAAAGATATGCTGCGCAATTCATAAAGGCTGATGGAACCAGGTTGGGTGTCCCAAAACCGTTAATACTTGACGAGGAGTCGGAGGTCATACAAACTACCTTGTCGACCAGTCAGGTGGGCATACAGCGTGGAGAACCATTTAATATAGAAATATCCAACCCGGCAGGAGAGGCAATCCTGATCCCCGGTTATATTCGTAGAAGTGCCCGGCAGCAATGGATCATAACAGCTGGTGTATCAGTACTTAATATTCCTTTAGGAGATTCAAATGATGAAGATCATTCAAATTCTACTGTGTTTGAAGGTATCAATCTTGCCGGTTTTTATATGTTTGAAAATATAAAGAATCCAGAAAACCGTGTGCTGGGAATAGGCCCCAACCTGCTGATATCCGAAGACAATGGGAAGGTTGGTTGGGCTGGTGCGATTTCCACCTTATGGTTTGAGAAGTTTGTGCTGGGTTTAAGTTTCAGTGGAGATGGCCCGGGATTATTGATGGGTGTTAATATTGAATTAGCTGATCTGGGTACTTTGTTTGGTGGTGAATAATTAGGAAAGGTCAAAAATACAATCGACAATGTTTGAAAATTTAAATTTCTCAAAATCACTCAGTGAGGACCTTTTTGAATCCTGGATGGAGAAAGGGAGAGAGAGTGCGATTGGGTATAATTATCTCATTGTAATGTGGAATGCATATGAGGAAGAATATAACCCGGTATACATAGAAGACAGAGAAGGTCTGCAAAAATATTCACATCAGGATGTACTTACCATTTCAGAAACCATCGTGGCAATGTATGATTTGTTTTCCGGTACCAGGATAGGGTAATACTCCTATAGTCATCACCAACTAATACCGGTTTTCCGGTACATTATTTCCCCAATTAATCGTGAAGATTATGTCTAATAATTGGCTGAACTTGCCAATATGAACTTTTGATGCAAAAAGTACCTACTTCTGGGTATTCCGTAGCAGCAATAAATTATTAAACTTTCAAAGAAAAAATATGGAACAGATCATCGCTATAATTATGGGTGTGAGCCTTGCTAATGAAAGGCTGCTTGAAATCCTAAAAACCTATATTCCCTGGCTTGCCAATGAGTTTGAGTCTGTGGATAATAGGAAGAAACCGCTCCAGAAGGAAAGGGTACGAAAAGTGACCATACAGTTGATAACAATCTTCACCGGTTGGGTAACAGCATCGTTTTTTGCATCCGATGGCTCCTGGTCACTGGAACTGCTATTTACAGGC
>CBDEVW010000002.1:0-1068009 GCA_965243755.1 Cyclobacteriaceae bacterium | reverse complement strand
ATTCGTTTGAATTAACCATTTCGGAACCCGATGAGATAATCGAAGAAGAAACAACCACGGAATTTTACGTGAGAACTTATGAACCCTCCATAGTAGGTGATGTAACAACTTTCTCTGGGGAAATTGTTGTCAAAATAAGTGATGACGATGTTGAATATGGATTTATGTGGTATGATCCTGAAGATTTTAATGAAAATCAAATGCTTAACATCCAGGAAATATCAGTTGGGACTACCTCTGAATTAACTACTTACTCCACCGAGATAGTGGGATTGCCAAATGATCGTGAACTAGTAGTCTGCAGTTTTATTAGAACTTCCGAATACGATACTTACATAGGAGACGAAATTCCATTCTAATAATTCCGTACACATATTCAATGTTATTTTTTATATTTCACATAACGGAATGGAAAAATAGCATATTTGTCATCTAATTATTTTGAATATGCTTTCCAAACCAACCTTTTACAGAATTCTATTCATTACCATTATTTTGATAGGTGCCTGTAAATCTCATCAAACCAACCCCTTTGAGTACAGTTTTTTGATTGAATTAGGTAGGGAAAACTCTCCTGAAGAGGTAGAAACTCTCAAAAGGGTTAAAATCCTGGAAGCAAAACCGAGTAACCGCACGCTCAATCAATGGTTAGTTAAAATTTCAACTACAATTCCAAAAGAACAAATGCTGAGCCAGCTGCAAAAAGAGCAATTGGTCATTGACGTGCAGGAGATTAATCAAAATCCAAATACAACCATAACCAATAGTACTAATGAAAAAAAAGGTAAATCAAAACCAATCAAAAATGAATAGGTTACGTCGCTTTCTGGCATGGCCTCTGATATTATTCTTTTGCATTGCGTCTGAGGCTATTGCTCAAAATGCAACGAAACAGATTGATAACTTTAATGTATCAGTTACCCATGCAACGCTCATTGGGAAAACCCGGCCTGTTAGTGAACTAAAAAGAGTTCCTGCTACATCGAAGGAAAAAAAGGATAAATCCAAACGGCAAAAAATGGTGCCTAATAACTTCAATGGTAGAAATATTAGCAAAGTAAAGTATCCCGAGAAAGAACACCAGGGAGTTGATCCACTTTGGCAAAGAGGAATGAGAAGATCAATGAGCAGAACAGCAGAATCTCTTGTCAATGTAGATGGGCTATCTAATAGTTTTGGCTCACCACACGATCCTACAGGAGTTATTGGACATACCTATTATGTTCAGGCAATAAATGCAACAACGATTGGCGAATATGACAAAGAAGGAAACCTGCTGGATTCATTCTCCGCGAATACCTTATGGACTGAATTAGGAGTTTCTTCTTTGGGAGACCCTATAATAATGTATGATCAGGAAGTAAAGAGATGGGTAATCACAGAATTTGCAAATCCTGCAGAGTTACTGATTGGCGTATCAGATACTGAAGATCCACTTGGAACGTACAATGTCTACAGGTATACTACACCCAACTTTCCTGATTATCCAAAATATGGTATCTGGTCAAACGCTTATGTTGTTAGTACCAATGAACAAGGACCTGGCTTTTTACATCAGTATTTTATTGATCGAAATTCTATGCTAAATGGTGATGATAATGTAACCATTCAGAGAATTGAAATCACAGGGAATTCCAATACTGAAGCTGGATTTTATGTCACCACCCCTGCGGATTGGGCTGGCGATACAGCTCCTGCAGATGATCTTCCAATTGTAATGAGACTTAACGATTCATCATGGGGAGATATTGCAGATGATGCTATTGAACTCTATCAGTTTGACATTGATTGGAATAATGCCTCAAACACTCAAATAACAACTACAACCATTACCACTACGCCATTTGATAGTAACCCTTGTGCAGCTGAAGTCCCGGGAACATTCGCGTGTATCCCTCAGCTGGATGGTCAGGGTATAGATGGTATTCCTGAAGTAATCATGAATGTGCCTCAGTACCGAAATTTTGGTTCATATGAAGCAATTGTTCTCTCATTCATTACGGATGTAACTGATGGTGACAACCTTGCAGGGATCAGATGGGTTGAACTTCGCAGGGAAGGAAGTGGCAATTGGGAGCTATATCAGGAGGGTACATTTGCTCCTGAAGATGGGCTTCACCGATTCATGAGTTCAATCGCAATGGATGGAAATGGCAATATCGGACTGAGCTATAATGTTAGTAGTCCGGAAACATATGCTGGAATACGATTCACTGGTAGGTTAGCCTCGGATCCTCTTGGTGAAATGACCTTCAATGAGGTCAATATTGTAGATGGAACCAACCCAATTAATACATTCAGATTTGGAGATTACGCCCATATGAGTGTTGACCCATCAGATGAGAGAACATTTTGGTACACCTCTGAATATGCAGGAAATGGGTCTGATAATTCTTTAACCAGGATTCACGCCTTCCAGCTGGCCAGGGATACCACCGATATTGGACCTATTGCTATAGTGTCTCCGGCATCAGGAAGTGGGTTATCCAATAGCGAATCAGTAACTGTTGAAGTCCGGAATTTTGGTCTCGATTCAGTAGAAACTTTTGAGTTGGGGTTGATTTATAACGGTGCAGTACTGGAGACTTTCAATTACAATGACAAGTTGAAATCAGACAGCATTTTTACTCATACGTTTACTTCTACCATTGACATGTCTGAACTTGGTGAGTATGCTATCACAGTCTATACAACCATGGATGGAGATGATAATCCAAACAATGATACCCTTGTTGCAAAGATCAACCATTACGCAAATCTGGACATGGCAATCACCTCAGTAAGTGTTCCAGAATTTACTTGTGAGAATAGCACTATTGCTGAAATCGAAATTAAAAATAAAGGTGTTACAACGGTGACAGAAGCTTCAATTGAAATCTCATTGAATGGAAATATTGTGGAAACCTTGAACTGGACAGGATCACTCGATTTGAATCAGAAAGAAACTGTTGAAGTAAGTATTGGAAGTCTGGAATTAGGTCTCAATACTATCCAGGCAGTCATTTCTGGACCCAACGGTGGAACCGATGAGGTTTCAGATAATGACCTTGATTCTGCTCAGATCGATTATTCTGATAATTTGGAAGAGTTTACAATAAGAATACTAACGGATAACTACCCGGAAGAAATTACATGGAGCGTTTTTGATAATGATACTGACGTTGTTGTAGCAAGCGGAGGACCTTATACAGCCACAGGCACACTGTACGAAACCAGTTTTTGTGTGAGCCCTGTGGGTTGTTATACCTTCGAGATTCTGGACTCAGCCGGTGATGGTATTTGTTGCGGTTTTGGGGAAGGATACTATGAAATCTCAAATGGGAGTGGAACTGTGATTGCATCAGGAGGCGATTACAATAGTTCTGATACACAATCAATTTGTTCAAGTGATTTGGCCCTTGTGGAATTTGTTGCCCTGGAAAGCGCATCATCATTCACGGTTGCCGAGGAAATTACGATCAAAGTCAGGAATGTAGGATCTACATTGATTAGCAATATTGATGTTTCATTGTCACTGAACAACAGTGAAATATCTACAGGCGTAATAGCAGAGTTGGACGGAGGAGCAACTATTGACTATACATTTCCAATTACTGTAGACATGTCAGCAGATGGAGATTATTCATTTGAAGCCGCCCTTTCTGCTACTGATGATTTAAATGCCTCAAATAATGAAATTTCTAAGTTAATTACCAATCACATTGGTCTTGATGTGTCGGCTGATATTTCAATTCCTAGTTCGATTTGCAATAGTCCATATGAATTCAATGTGGTGATCGTTAATCATGGTTTCGATATGATTGCTAGCCTGGATGTGGTATTTGAATTAGATGGAGAAGATATTGAGACATTGAATTGGGTAGGCTCACTCTACAGTTTTGACCGTGAACTGGTATCAAAAACTATTGAATTAACCGAAGGAGAGCATGTAATTGGTGTCAGACTTGAAAATCCAAATGGTTCTACTGACGAAGTACCTGAAAATAATGAGGATTCTAAAACAATTCTGTTTGATGCTTCCTTCAATGACGTTACCCTTGAAATCACTCCCGATGACTATCCAGATGAAATTACCTGGCAAATCACCCAACAAGGTCAGGCAGAGGTATTATTTTCAGGAGGCCCATATGAGGGAAGTGCGACTTTGATTGAATCAATCTGCCTGGACCCAACATTATGTTACACCCTAACAATGTTCGATTCTTATGGAGATGGAATCTGCTGTGCTGAAGGAAATGGGTCTTATCAATTGGTAAGTTCAGATGGCGAGGTACTTATTTCTAGTGACGGCAATTATGGCAATCAGGAATCAAATGATTTTTGTCCGGAATTATGTGCCTTGACGGCAGATATCGAAATCACCCATGCAACATCAATCAACAACAATGGGACCATCGTAATTACTGCTTCAGGAGGAATAGAACCCTATGAATATAGCATTGATGGAGGAGCTTCATTCCAAAGTTCAAATATATTCGATGGACTGGCTTCAGGGAGTTATGAAGTTGTGGTTGATGAAAATGGAAACTGCCGTTATGAAGAAACAGTAGTGGTAGACATGATTACCAATGCTGATGGCTGGATTGATGGATCATTAATTCAAATTTCGCCTAACCCAAGTAATGGAGTTTTTCAGCTCAATGTTACGAACCCTTCGATAAAAGAATTTTTCATTACCGTTCAGGTTCTGGACCTAAATGGCCGCTTAATTCAGGAAAGAAGAATTGGTAAGTATGATGAAAAGTTCACAGGAACGATTTCATTGTACGATTACCCGGAAGGAGTTTATTTCTTACGATTTGTGAGTAAAGACATTCAAACAATTAGCAGAGTCTTAAAGCAGGATTAATTAATATAGCCTATCTCCGTTCCTCTGAGAGATGGGCTTGTTTAATATTTCCCGCTATAAATGAGGCCGTCTCAAAGGTAAATTGGGGCGGTTTTTTTTTATTTATTTAAGCATTCAATTTTCAGATCATCATTGGTCGGAGGACGGAATAATTATATTAATAATAATTTCCCATATTGGTAAGATTGTAGACTATGCCTGGCCCCATCACTTCCCCAATTCCATTCCTTGTAAACATAAACCACCCTATTTGATAGAGTTAATATGATCTGATTGGGATTGTACTCGTTAACACTAAATTTTCATTATTAGTCGCAAGCGAAGGGTGAAAATGCTTGGGCGTTTTGTATGTCCCATAAAAAAAGAGGTGACTTTTGAGACACCTCTTTTTTTAGGACTAGTCATTTTTTTTACAAATGGATCACCTCATCATAGGCAGCTGCAGTAGCTTCCATTACTGCCTCCGACATGGTCGGATGCGGGTGTACCGCCTTTAATATTTCGTGACCAGTCGTCTCCAGCTTTCTTGCCGTAACAGCTTCTGCAATCATTTCTGTAACATTTGCGCCAATCATGTGGCAACCCAGCCACTCACCGTATTTAGCGTCAAAAATTACTTTTACAAAACCATCGCTAGCTCCGGCAGCCTTAGCCTTACCTGACGCAGAAAATGGGAACTTCCCAACTTTTATTTCATATCCAGCTTCTTTTGCTGCCTTTTCAGTATACCCGACAGAAGCAATTTCAGGCGAACAATAAGTACAACCCGGGATATTGTTATAGTCAAGAGGCTCTGGGTTATGACCGGCAATTTTTTCTACACAAATTATTCCTTCTGCAGAAGCTACGTGAGCCAAAGCTGGTCCATGAACAATATCACCAATAGCATAAACACCATCAACGTTGGTCTTGTAGTAATCATCAACGAGAACCTTTCCTCTTTCTGTTTTAACACCAGTTGCTTCCAGCCCAAGATTCTCAATGTTGGTACTGATTCCTACGGCAGACAATACAATGTCACAATCAATTTGCTCCTCTCCTTTTTTCGTTTTCACAGTCACCTTGCAGCCTTTACCCTTGGTATCTACTTTGGTCACTTCAGAGTTGGTCATGACTTTGATTCCTGACTTTTTGAAGGTCCTCTCCAGTTGTTTACTAACGTCCTCATCTTCTACAGGAACGATATTTGGCATGAACTCTACGATAGTCACTTCTGTACCAATGGTGTGATAGAAGTATGCAAACTCTACTCCAATCGCTCCGGATCCTACAACAACCATTTTCTTCGGCTGTTTGTCTAAAACCATAGCATGTCGGTAGCCAATTATTTTTTTACCATCTATAGGCATAGAAGGCAGTTCTCTGGAGCGACCTCCTGTGGCTAGAATAATACCATTCTTACCAGTATACTGAGTTTTCTTGCCGTCGGCTCCTGTTACTTCTACGGTCTTATTCTTTTTTAGCTCTGCTGTTCCCTGGATCAGGTCAATTTTGTTTTTCTTAAAAAGGAACTGTACTCCTTTACTCATACCACCGGCAACTTCGCGGCTTCTGGAGATCATTCCCCCAAAGTCTGCCGAAAAGTCTTTAACATCTACCCCATAGTCTTTGGAATGATTGACATAATCAAATACCTGTGCGCTTTTCAACAATGCTTTTGTTGGTATACATCCCCAGTTAAGGCAAATACCACCAATTTCTGCTTTTTCCACTACACCTACTTTCATTCCTAACTGAGAAGCGCGAATCGCTGCTACATATCCCCCAGGTCCACTTCCTACTACTATAAGATCGTATGTTGTTGCCATATCGTATGTGTTGTTAAAATTTTCCCGCAAGATAATTAACAGAGACAATTAATTCCCATAATTCGCTAATTACCAATACAAATTATCTTCTGAATTCCTAAATTATTTGTACTTACCGCAATGTCATTCTTCATTCATACCTGTTTCAAAGCAAATATTCTTATCTTCGAGCCTGATTTCTATGAAAGGCGTGGAGTGTGCTTTCATATTGACGAAATTTTAAAAAACTGATTAAAATGAAACTTTTAGAAGGAAAAACTGCCCTGGTTACTGGTGCTTCAAAAGGAATAGGAAGAGCCATTGCCCTTACATATGCTGATCATGGAGCAAACGTGGCATTCACCTATTTATCAAGTGTAGAAAAAGGTCAGGCTTTAGAAGCTGAATTGACTGCTAAAGGAGTAAAAGCCAAAGGATTCAGATCTGATGCCAGCAAATATGACGCTGCTCAGGAATTAATTGATGGGGTAGTTAGTGAATTCGGAGGACTTGACATTCTGGTAAACAATGCAGGGATTACCCAGGATAACCTACTGATGAGAATGACTGAAGAAATGTGGGATCGGGTAATGGAGGTTAACCTGAAATCTTGTTTCAATACCGTAAAAGCCTCTTGCAGAACTTTCATGAAACAAAAAAGTGGTTCTATCATTAATATCACTTCCGTGGTGGGAATCAAAGGAAATGCTGGTCAGGGGAATTACGCAGCATCTAAGGCAGGTATTATCGGATTTACTAAATCGATCGCCCTGGAATTAGGATCAAGAAACATTCGTTCTAATGCGGTCGCACCAGGGTTCATCGAAACTGAAATGACGGATCAGTTGGATGAGAATACAGTTCAGGGCTGGAGAGATGCCATTCCATTGAAACGAGGAGGGCAACCAGAAGACGTAGCTAACTGCTGTGTTTACCTGGGATCTGATATGTCTTCCTATGTATCTGGTCAGGTGATTCAGGTAGATGGTGGAATGCTTACTTAAAAGCATTTTTTATTTCCATTTTACTGAGAAACATATATATTTCAAGTAATATCTATTTTATAAAATTGCCGTTAGATTGTTGACGGCATTTTTCATTTTATATGACGATATCACAACTAATTTTTAATAATTCACCCTGGTGGATTCTCGTCGCATTTTTGGTAGGACTTGTCTATGCTGCTATTCTGTATTCAAAGGCTGGTCCGTGGGGGCAATCCGTTGAAAAAATATTATTCGGATTGCGTACCATCGCGGTAACAATCGTCATTTTACTGATCATCAACCCATTGATCAAACAAATCCAAAACCAAACGGTTCCTCCAAAAGCCCTCATAGTGGTTGACAATTCGCTTTCCCTTAAAGAATCTATTCCAGGGGACCAATTAAATTCACTGATTGACGAATTGAAGTTAACAGCAGATCAGCTCCGTAATAAAGGTTTTGAAGTAATCGTTCGCGATCTTGAAAAGGAGACCACATTTGACAGCATCAGATTTGATAACCAATCCACGAACCTGGCTGGTGTATTGAAAAAAATTGGCAGTACTTATGACGAAGGAGATCTCTCTCTATGTATTTTAGCTTCAGATGGCATTTACAATCTTGGGAGCTCACCGGATTATTCAAACTACTCCTATCCCATTTATACAGTAGGCATTGGTGATACCATTCCTAAAAAAGACATCATCATAAAAAATGTACGGTATAATAAGGTTGTCACCAAAGGCAATAAATTTCCAATAGAAGTTGATGTGCTCCACAATGGATTTGAAGGGGTTCCCATAGGAATCAACCTGGCTCTTAATGGCAAAAAGATAGACAGTAAAACCATTCGATTCGATAAAAAGCTGAACCTTCAAACAATAAATTTCCTGGTAGATACTGATGCTGCGGGTTTAAACAGGTTTGAAATAAGCTCTCCCGTTCTTCCCAATGAACAGAATGCACGAAATAACCAAAAAGACATTTACATAGACATCATCGACAACAAGGATAAAATTTTATTGATTGCCTCAGCGCCTCACCCAGACATCAAATCGCTGCGGCAGGCCATTGATCAAAATAAAAATTTTGAATTCATAAATTACATTCCTGGAGTCACAAAGCTGGAAGAGCAGGATTTTGGGGTAGTCATCGCCCACCAACCCTATACCAACAATAGACAGGCGGATCAATTCCTAAACCAAATACAAGAAGATAAAACTCCTATTTGGTACATATTGGGAGATCGCACAAACCTTAGTCTATTCAACAAGTCCAACAATATCATTGAGATTGAGCAGATCAGAGGGCAAACTGATCTCGTTTTCCCTGTTGTAAATACCGGATTTACAAAATTTAAACTTGACCATGCGGAAACAGATGATCTGAGTGAATTCCCTCCCATCAGGGTCCCATATGGTAACTATGGCTTTAAGGGGCCTTTTGAATTACTGCTCACACAGCGTATTGGAAATATTGAAAGTCAGAAACCATTGCTTGTGGTTGGAGAACATGCTGATCGTAAGGAAGCTGTTCTGTTGGGAACCGGAATTTGGCAATGGCGAATGCAGGAGTTTGCAAAAAGTGATGACACTGAAAGCTTTGACACCTGGGTTTCAAAACTAATCCAATATCTCAACACCAAAGAGGACAAAAAGAAATTTCGGCTGACTACAAGTGCAGACGAATATACTGATTCTGAAAGCGTCATTTTTGAAGCAGAAGCGTACAATAATATTTATGAAAATATCTACGATATCCCTGTTAATATCACCATCACCAACGAACTGGGAGAATCTTTGAATTACACCTTCACTACAAGTGAAGTAAATAGCTCCTATAAAGTAAGTAAGTTGCCCGCTGGTGCATACACCTATGTGGGAACTGCCAACATTAATGGTAAAACTGAAAAAGCAGTAGGTGGATTTTCTGTTATAGAATTACAAATTGAATCGGTTAATCTCACCGCAGACTTCAATCTATTACGAAGAATATCCGAAAAAACCGGTGCATCTTTCTCAATGGCCGGTTCTCTAAATGGTCAATTCAACAATTTGCAAGCTCAGGGAATCATTTACTCTGAGGAGTCATTGCTTCCTCTGGTGCAAATTAAGTGGATCTTATTTGTGATCATGTTTTTGGTATCTGTTGAATGGTTTACCAGGAAGTACACCGGCGGCTATTAGAAATTAATCACTGCTCCAAAATAGACGGTTCTTCTGGAAAACAGTTGAGCACCTCTGATTGAATAGTCTTCATTATAGGTGTAAGTCCGAATATTGCTATGATCCGTCACATTATTGGCACTCGCAAATGCAATCACATTGAAATCTTCAGTGATAAAGAACATTTTACTTACTGCCAGACCAAGACTGAAATAATCAGGTAACACTTCAAGGCCTTCCGCATACTGCGGAACAAATGCCTCAACTTCCTGGTCATAAATCGCATTATTCACCGGTAAATATGCCGTACCTTCCCTGTAAAGTATTGTCGAGTTGATTGTCCAGGTATGAAATGGCTTCCATGTGATGTTATTTCTTACATAGAAACTGATTCCTGGTAAATCTGCTACCGTATTCATCTGCTGATCCAAATAAGTATAACTTAAGTCAGCTTTAAACTTATCACTAAATTGATGTGACCAGAACAACTCCACTCCCCAAAAGGTGATTTCATCTTCACCATACAGGTTATCTTTTGCAAAAAAGGATGCAGAGAACTCACTACCACCGGATTCATACTGGATATCAGACGACAATTGTCTGCTTTTAATTTGTTGAGTTCCATCGGCATTTTCTACCAATGCATGTTTGTTATAAGAACCAGCTCCCACTACCCATCTCCAATGATTGTTGAACTGATACTGCAGGTTGGCCTGCCCACTCCAGTACGACAATTCTTTATCGGGAATGTGCTTGCGAATTCCTCCTCCTAATATTAGCTGATCTGTAAAAATATATTTCCCATAGACAAACCCCTCATTTACCCGAATGGACGAGCTGGATTCATAATCAATGAAAGGGTGTTCAGGGCCCATGGCATAATAGTATTGCGGATAGCTTCCATTTATCCTTTGATTCCTGTTGTCGGAAGAGAAGCCCGCTTTCAGGTGAAAATGCTCTTTGTTCAACTGGTAGTTGATGCCCATAAACCAATCCGTTTTTGAAAGGTCATTATCAGAAATACTGTAAGCAAAATTCGACCGACTTATGCTAAACCCATTATTTAAACTAAGTACGGATTGCCCCATTTTATATTCCAACTTTGAAACGCTGAAGTTCCTTTTTTTACTTTGGGAGAAAAGACCATTGTATGACGGTGATTGAAACCTGTAGTCATAGGATTCTGTGATGGAGTAGTTGAAGAACTTCCAGGTTAAATGGTCCAACGCTGTATGAAAATACAACCCAATATCTCCTAACTCGAATTCCTCAATTGCTTCCAACGATTCCTGATTGATTCCTTTGATGAATGCTGAGGGCTGATAGTTGGCAAACAACACTAAACTACTCCGGTCATTAATGCGCTGACTTCTGTTGTACCCAATATTTGCCAAACTGATATTAACGGTATTCAAATTACGCTCAAAGGGTCTGTCATCAGTAGCTAAACTGATCAATCCGCTGGTGACATTTCCATATTCCAAAGGTGGGTTTCCTGCAAAAACTGAAAGATTCTTTACTATAGATGTATTGAATATACTGAAAGTACCAATACCATTTAATTGTGAGAATCGGACAGCATCATAAATAGGCACGTCGTTAAAAAATACTCCTGTCTCCACCGGGCTTGCTCCTCTGAGGCTAATGTTTGCAGACTCATCTGCAGTAGTGGCAGAAGGCATGGAGTTGACTGCCAAAATAGGATCAGCTTTAGCCGAAGGGTTGGTGTAGATTTCAATTTTATTGATCTTCTGATATTTAAATTCTTCGGCGATCAATGGAGTAGCACTTACTACAATTTCATCAAGCTTATCGTTGAAAGGGGATAATTTGATATTCCCATAATAGCCAGACAAAGGAATCAGCTTCTCCTGATAACCCACAAAAGAAATCACCAATGTATCCAGGTCATCTTTAGCAGGAATTGAAATTTGAAACTCCCCTTCCAAACCGGTGCTGGTACCAACACGCCAGTTGTTTAGCAAGTAAATATTAGCTCCTACCAGAGGTTCATTGTTCGATTCATCAGTGACGATACCCTGTAGTAATTTTTGGGCCTGGCAAACAAAGGCAAGGCCCAACAAAACCGAAAATATAATCCACTTCATGACCTATCCTTTAGCAGCTATTAATGAAGGAAGTAAGGCTTTTCCCACCCAGTCAAATGCAGGTTCGATACGCAATGCTTTTTCATAAACCCGTTTTGCATTTTCATGATCACCCAGTTTTTGATAAGCGATCCCCAAATGGGCCAAAGCATCCAGGTACAACCAATTCTCTATGATGTTCTCGGGGGTCTTCTCGAAAATTTCCACGGCTTTTATAAATGAATCCCTGGCAGCCTCAATATCACCCCCAAACATGGAAGGGGTATAAAGTTTTGATCCTGCGAAAAGCTTTACTACCAGTGGAGAATCAGGATCTTTTTCCGTGGCTGAACTCATGTGAGATGAAGATTTGTAGCCCAAATACATGCCTTTCATAGGAGAATAAGCCATTTCAAGACCCATAACTGATGATAGTACGGCATGAGCCTCTCCTCGAGAACCATCTTCGTCTATGATTTCTTCTAATAATTCTTTAGTCAGGCCCAGGTATTTATCAAAAGTGCTTTCATCTTTTGACGCCATAGTGGCATTTAACAATCCATAATAGGCCATGGCCAGGTTAAATTTGTTATCAACGGTAGCACTCTTTTCAACTTGATATTTTTCCTTTTCAATTACCTTTTCCCAAAGTGTTGTACTGCTTTTTAAGTAGGCAACATATGACAATGACTGAGTTTCCTGATTGATCTGGGCAAACGTGGACCCCATTATTCCAAATAGAAGTACCACAATTATTTTGATTGTTTTCATATCATTTATTAATAAACTAGTTTATATTATAAACCTTATTAAGAAAAAAATTATTTGTCGATGTATTGTTTTAGAATGTTCACATAATTTTCAAATGCGTTAATTCCTTTTTTGGTGATCTTACATGAGGTGACCGGCTTTTTTCCCTTAAACTGTTTTGTTACTTCGATATATTCGGCATTGGCCAGTTTATCGAGTTGTACACTTAAATTACCTGCAGTCGCTCCGGTTTTTTCCTTGATGTAGACGAACTCTGCAGACTCTACCCCAATGAGTAGGGACATAATGGCCAACCTCAATTGTGAATGCAGCAATGGATCCAGGTCACTAAATGCTTTCATGCTTAATTTTTGATTTTAAAAGATAGCCAGGGATTAAATAACCTACAATGATTGCTGCAGTTGCGACAAGGTTTTGCTCTGGAACCGGCACCATAAAACCTACCACTGCAAAAATCCAAAATGCCGCCCCTCCGTAGATTAATGGTCTGAATTTTAAAGCAACACCAGTAATAAATGTTGGGGTAGCAGTAATGATCATTATCAGTGGATTTACATGAAAATTAACTTTTGCCATTGCACCAAGCACTATAATTAAAGATATTGCAAAGCAAAACCATAGATAACCCATTAACCTCCCTATATGTGTTTTCACCTTACTTTGCTTACTAATTCGGGCACTGTGAATTGCGGTATAGATACCAGCTGGGATAGTTAATATAGGCCAAATCAGGTGAGGTGCAGTAACAGAAGTATATTCCACAAGATAATATACGGATAGATTACATATTGCAACGATCCAACCCCACAGCAGAAAGTATGTCTGTCGAGCATCATAGTAACCTTTTGCTGAAGCAATCATCTCATTTATGATCTTCAGGCTGTCTATTTCGGACAGGGGAGTTTTTTCTTCCATTTGCGTTAATTTTAGACAAGTATAAAGTAGTTTATATTATAAACCTATTTTTATTATAAAAGGTTACAGAAATTTTGACAGGTTTCTCTAAGTTTATCATTTGCCAAAGAAACCATGTCGCTTGGAGTTGGTATGGTAGATGTAGTTGGAGGCAATGCTAAATCTTATTATATCGCCAAGGATTCAGAGCCAGCTTTCAGGATAAAGAAGAAGAATTATAAAAATGAATTTATTCCATTATGGGGAAACTGTCCTGAAGTGATCAATGGTTTTACCGACCAAAAATGGTCTGATCTTGTAAAGCATATTACTGTATTTTCTGAATGTTCGAATCTTACCAGTACTGAATAATTTGACTGTAAGTCGAGATTTAAAATAAAAAAGCACCTGTACTAAGTAGAAACAGGTGCTTTTTATAATGATGACCAGAATGAATGTTACTTATCCTGTTCTTTCACTTTCTGTTTTTTGATTTTGATTTTGAGTTCCTCAGATTTTCCATCATAATCTGCAAGGATGGTATCGCCTTCCTGTGCTTCTCCTTTAAGAATTTCTTCAGCAACTGCATCTTCCAAATACTTTTGAATTGCTCTGTTTAGTGGTCTGGCACCAAACTGCGGGTCATAGCCTTTCTCAGCAAGAAAATCCTTCGCCTTTTTTGTCAATTCAACTTTGTATCCAAGGTCAGTTATTCTACTGAATAGTTTTCCTAAGGTGATGTCAATGATTTTATGAATGTGCTCTCTTTCAAGCGAGTTGAATACAATCACATCATCCAATCTGTTTAAAAACTCTGGACTAAACGCTTTCTTCAAGGCATTTTGGATAGTGGATTTCATTAATTCATCCATGCTATCTTTCTTGCTTTGAGTAGCAAATCCGATACCTGCACCGAAATCTTTCAAATCCCTTACCCCTATATTGGAAGTCATGATGATGATCGTATTTCTAAAATCAACCCTTCTTCCCAATCCATCGGTCAAAATTCCATCATCCAATACCTGAAGCAGGATATTGAATACATCAGGGTGAGCTTTTTCAATTTCGTCAAGCAATACCACGCTGTATGGCTTTCTTCTGACTTTTTCTGTTAGCTGACCACCTTCTTCATATCCAACATATCCCGGAGGCGCTCCTACGAGTCTAGATACTGAGAATTTTTCCATGTACTCAGACATGTCAATTCTTACCAGTGAGTCTTCCTTATCAAACAGGTAGCTTGAAAGTACTTTTGCCATTTCCGTTTTACCAACACCCGTTGGTCCTAGGAATATGAAAGAGCCAATTGGCTTCTTGGGATCTTTCAATCCAACTCTGGTTCGTTGAATTGATTTCACCAATTTCTCAACTGCTTCATCCTGACCGATTACTCTTCCTTTGAGTTCATCTTTCATGTTAAGCAGTTTGTTGCTTTCTTTCTGGGCAATACGTTTAGTTGGAATGCCCGTCATCATCGCAATTACTTCTGCTACATTCTCCTCATCTACCTGATATCTTTTGGATTTGGTCTCCTCTTCCCACTTCGCTTTTTCAGCTTCAAGCTGTGCGATCATCTTTTTCTCCTTATCCCTTAACTGAGCCGCCTCTTCATACTTTTGGCTTTTGACGACACGGTTCTTCTCTTTCTTGATATCCTCGATTGCTTCTTCAAGCTTTACGATCTCATCTGGAACATTGATGTTATTGATATGCACTCTTGCACCAGCCTCATCCATGACATCAATTGCTTTGTCCGGAAGATATCGATCACTAATGTATCGATCTGACAAGCTCACACACGCATCTACAGCTTCCTGGCTGTAATTCACATGGTGATGGCTTTCATATTTATCCTTGATATTGTTGAGAATCTGAATGGTTTCTTCGGGAGTAGTGGCATCTACCATTACTACCTGGAATCGTCTTGCCAACGCCCCATCTTTCTCAATATATTGTCTGTACTCATCCAATGTGGTTGCTCCAATGCATTGAATTTCTCCCCTCGCCAAGGCAGGTTTGAACATGTTGCTGGCATCTAAAGATCCTGATGCACCTCCAGCGCCTACAATAGTATGAAGCTCGTCAATGAAAAGGATCACTTCAGGTGATTTCTCAATTTCGTTCATTACCGCCTTCATTCTTTCTTCAAACTGCCCACGATACTTCGTTCCTGCAACCAGTGAAGCAAGGTCAAGTGTCACCACTCTTTTGCCGAATAGCACTCTTGAAACTTTCTTCTGAACAATTCTCAGTGCCAGTCCCTCTGCTATTGCAGTTTTTCCCACACCTGGTTCTCCAATTAGAATTGGATTGTTTTTCTTTCTACGTGAGAGGATTTGCGCAACCCGTTCAATTTCTTTTTCCCTACCTACAATTGGATCGAGCTTATCCTCTTCAGCCAGCTTGGTAAGGTCTCTACCAAAGTTGTCTAAAACAGGAGTTCGGGACTTCTCACCACTTTTAGAAGAGGACTCTTTTCCTCCACCTCCTGATGAGCCGCCAAAAATCCTTGAAGAATCTTCATCTCCGTCATCTGTGTCTGAAGATGCCAATGGATTCTCGGCCTGGTATTCCAACAATTCCTTTACAACGTCATAGGACACGTCGAACTTATTGAGGATCTGTGTGGCCAGGTTGTCTTCATCCCTCAGGATTGAGAGCAGCAGGTGCTCTGTTCCTATCAGTTGACTCTTGAAAATTTTTGCCTCCAGGTAAGTTATTTTTAAAACTTTTTCTGATTGTCTAGTTAATGGAATATTGGCAAGGTTCTTCACGTTGCTGGTAGCAGTTCCTTTAGTAGCCTGTTCTATAGAAGACCTTAAATCTTCCATATTTACGCCCAACTTTTTCAGAAGACCTACCGCCACGCCTTCCCCTTCTCTTATCATTCCAAGAAGTAAATGCTCAGTGCCAATGTAGTCGTGCCCCAGACGAAGCGCTTCTTCACGGCTTAGTGAGATAACTTCTTTTACTCTATTTGAAAATTTTGCCTCCATATCTGGATATTTCATTCTTAGTAAAAATAAGAGTTTACCCTCTTATATGCTATAATTAAAACTAATTTTTAAACGTTCTGTTACTGGCTTTCGTTCAACGGTCCTAAACTGTCGATAGACCAATGATTTCCGATGCTGCTGGTCCTTCACAGAACAGTAAATCTATGATGCTCAAATTCGGTACAAATTTACTGCCAAACAACTGTTGGTACTCATAAGGCTGATATAAATGACGTTCATTAGCGTCTTGTTTTCTGTTAATTAAATTAACATACTGATTATCAACCTCTTCTAATTTTGAGTCCTCATTATCAATTTTATTAATGCTACTGTCAATTTGTAACAATTGAAGACATAATGACAGCATTTGATAATTTAGATCTACCAGATACTTTTCTTTTTTAACGAAAATCTCTCTAAAGTAGTCGAAATAATATTCGAAGAATGGTGCTTTTCCATAGGCTGATTCTATAGCCCTGATGTGCACATTCAACCACTTCTGATGATAATCTATTTCAATATCTCTGGATCTGATCTTTTTGTTGCCGTTTTTAACCGGCACTGTCAGCAGTTGTACTTTGTTTGCCCCAAGTATGTAACAGCGGTTTCGATAGGATTGCTTTTGATAAAATTCAAAAACATCTATATCAATCTGCTTATGTTTCTTTAAAAGTACAAAATACTCAATACAGGGCAAATAATGCAACTCAATCCTCATGTCTTTTTTTAAATGACAAGCTCAGGATCACCCATCCCCTCTCTAATCACTTCCATTACCCCCGATGTACAGTCGATGACGGTACTGGCTTCAATGTGCCCGGGACCTCCATCGATGACTATATCGACCAGGTTCTCAAATTTATCATATATAAGACTTGGGTCCGTAGAGTACTCGATGACATCATCGTCTTCATGTATTGAAGTTGTAATGATCGGATGCCCCAGCTCTTTTACTATCTCCCTGGGAATATTGTTGTTCGGAATTCTGATACCTACCGTCTTCTTTTTAACGTTGAGAATTTTAGGCACCCTACTGCTTGAATTCAGAATAAAGGTATATGGACCAGGAAGTGCCTTCTTCATGGCCTTGAACGTAGCATTATCCAAACTCTTCACAAACTCTGAAATATGGCTTAGGTCATAGCAAATGAAGGAAAGGTTGATATTCTTTGCTTTTGTTCCTTTTATTCTCATCACCTTCTCCACTGCATTGGTATTGAACAAGTCGCATCCCAACCCATAAAGTGTGTCAGTAGGATAAATGATCACTCCGCCA
The DNA here is from genome assembly GCA_965243755.1 of Cyclobacteriaceae bacterium. Lineage (GTDB taxonomy): Bacteria > Bacteroidota > Bacteroidia > Cytophagales > Cyclobacteriaceae > JANSWY01. The sequence goes on along the minus strand of CBDEVW010000002.1, from coordinate 1,050,198 downwards.
TCCTTTAGTACCCGGACGATCTCACGGATCTTATCAATTTCCGGGTTTTCCTCGTATAACCTGATGAATTCAGCCGCCATGTGTTTTTATTCTGGTGATAAATATAGAAACAGACCATGTTAAAAAAATGGTTTTTGTGATATTTGCGGGATTAATTTTAGTTGGATGAATAAAAAAAGAAAAATATTAGTCGTTCTCCTGTTGGTAGGTTCTACGCTGCTTTCATCATTTGCTTTCTACAGCTACCAGGTGGTGTATACAGCAAATCTTCAGGTTGACAAGGAAGAAACTTTCTTTTATATCCCGGATGGAGCCGACTTCAAATATGTTCAAAATGCGCTTTATGACCTTAAAATAGTAAATGATCTTGTCGCATTTAGCTTCCTTGCCAAAATGATGGATTACCATGAAGCTGTAAAGCCGGGGCGCTACAAAATCAAAAAGGATATGAGCAACCTGGAAGCCATCAGGATGCTAAGGGCTGGAGACCAGACACCCACGACGGTTTCATTTTCCTCGGCCAAAAAACTTACTGACCTGTCAGAACAAATCACCAAAAACATTCAGGTTACACCAGGAGAATTCGATCAATTAATTCTTGATTCTGCCGTAATGGCCAGCTATGGATTCAAGCCTGAGACCTTTATCAGCATGTTCATCCCCAACACTTATGAGGTGTACTGGACCATTAAGCCTAAAGAACTACTGGATCGATTGTACAAAGAGTACAACAATTTCTGGACACCAGAAAGACTTCAGAAAGCTGAGCAATTGTCCTTTTCAAAAGAAGAAGTGAGCACTTTGGCATCAATTGTACAGGCAGAAACTTCCAAAAATGATGAAAAGCCCATAGTTGCCGGACTTTATCTCAACCGGTTGAGACGAGGTATTCCTTTGCAGGCTGATCCTACTTTAATATTTGCACTTGATGACTTTACCATAAAAAGAGTTTTACGCAAAGACAAGCAGGTGGAAAGTCCATACAACACCTACAAATATGCCGGGTTACCACCAGGACCAATTCGGATGCCCAATATTGCTTCGTTAGATGCGGTGCTCAACTACGAATCTCACGATTATCTCTATATGTGTGCAAAAGAAGATTTTTCCGGGTATCACAACTTTGCTAAAACCCTTCGTCAGCATAACATAAATGCCAGAAAATATCAAAGGGCTTTAAATCAGCAAAAAGTTTTCAGATAATTGCAGATGTTTTCATCTGAAGTAAAGATCAGGGTCCGGTATGCTGAGACGGATCAAATGGGTTATGTATATTATGGGAATTACCCCACTTACTACGAAGTAGCCAGAGTAGAAGCCATGCGATCGTTTGGCATGAAGTATAAGGATTTGGAAGCACGTGGCGTAATGATGCCTGTCCTGGAAAATCACAGCTATTACCTACTCCCCGGAAAGTACGACGAGGAACTAACAATTAAAGTCAGCATTCCGGAATTGCCCAAAGTAAAGATCAAATTCTGCTATGAATTCTACAATGAAGAAGGTAAATTGATCCATAAAGGTGAGACAATCCTGGCATTTATCAACATGGAAAACGGTCGGCCTGTGAGAATGCCAAAAGAAATGGAACAATTGCTGAGCCCGTTTTATCAGTGAAAAGAAGAACTATCCACCGGCATCTGTACTACTACAAGTGGTACCTGAGATTCATTCAGTTTCTGAAGCGTGTAAAACTGAGGAAAGGAAAGGCGTCTCTGTATAGAATACTCACCATTTTCCTCGACAAAATGAATGATGATCACATTATGGAGCGGGGAAGCGGAGTAGCCTTTAATTTCACATTGTCCATATTTCCAGCGATCATATTTCTGTTCACACTTATTCCCTTCATACACAACTGGATACCATCCATTGACAGAAAGGCCACCATGCAATTCATAAGCGATGTGATGCCACAAAATATGTTTTTGGCGGCCAATGAAACCATTGCTGATCTTTTGTCCAACACCAGAGGAGGGTTATTGTCATTTGGTGCACTATTCTCATTATACCTTGCTGCCAATGGCATGAGTGCATTAATGAGAGCTTTCAACAGTTGTTACAGAACGGTGGAGACCAGAAGTTTTTTCAAGACCAGATTCATTGCAACCGGCCTCACCCTGATCCTTGCCTTCGTACTTTTGATTTCGTTATTGTTTGTTGTAGTCGGTGAGCTGGCCATTGGTTATATGGATGAGCTCGGTTTCTTCAGTGACGCCATAGTATACTATGCCGTGATTGTCCTACGGTTTTTTGTTGTCTTTCTTTCCTTTTATATTGCCATTAGTGCCATTTACTATTTTGCCCCTGCCATTCATGATCGTTGGAGGTTTTTTTCTTTAGGGTCATTCATTGCAACCCTTTCCTGCGTTGGGGTTTCATTTATGTTTTCATTCTATGTCAACAATTTTGCTGCATACAATAAACTGTATGGATCACTGGGAACGCTTATTGCCCTGATGATCTGGCAGTTGATATTATCACTTATTTTATTAGCCGGGTTTGAATTCAATGCCAGCGTAGATCTTGCCGCATCCGATGAGGTGGTTGACCTTTCCCATGAAGAAAAGGTTTAAGGGTGTTCTTTAGATTTTTACTGTAGCGATGCTTATATTTAATAAGGATCAATAAGCAACATTTCATGTCTATCAAATACATCAAACATCAAAATAAGGATATACTGGTGGCTTCATTTAATGAATGTGATGGCCATGAGCAAATGATGGATCTAGCGGTCAAATTGAGGGATGAGGTAGTAGGATCTGCAGGTGGACTTAGGGTACTTACCAATTATGAGGGTGTATTGCTCAACCCACAATTCATGTCAAAGGTCAAAGAAATGGGTAAGCAAGCGCAGGGAAAGGTGGTGAAATCAGCCGTGATTGGGGTAAGTGGGGTGAAGAAAATTTTGTTGAATGCATACAACAGATATACCAAAAGAAATGTAGTTGCTTTTGACACTTATCAGCAGGCCATCGACTATCTGGCAAGCGACTAAAAAAATATTTCACTTTTTTGATTCCCCGATTTGACATTTTTGATAATTCGTATACTTTTGCACACCCATTGACAGATGGTTGATGGACCACACCAGTGCCCTGGACGGGCTCGTCGAATGCGGCGGTCTTGAAAACCGGGAAAGAAAAATATTGAAGACCTAATCCCATTTGGGATTATACACAGAGGAGTGGCAGAGTGCCCTGGGCGGGCCCGTCGAATGCGGCGGTCTTGAAAACCGGGAAAGAAAATATTGAAGACCTAATCCCACCTGGGATTATACACAGAGGAGTGGCAGAGTGCCCTGGGCGGGCCCGTCGAATGCGGCGGTCTTGAAAACCGGGAAAGAAAATATTGAAGACCTAATCCCACCTGGGATTATACACAGAGGAGTGGCAGAGTGGTCGAATGCGGCGGTCTTGAAAACCGTTGTACCGCGAGGTACCGGGGGTTCGAATCCCTCCTCCTCTGCATAAAAGCCTTGATACGGTGAGTATTGAGGCTTTTCTTATATATAGGGGTCATCATAGGGGTCAACCATTTACTTTTTGACATAGTCTAAATCAACCTGCACTCCAAGTAATTTATTGCTCGGCACATCCCCGCTCAATTCGATAATGATATTATCCTTAACAATTTCTTGAAATTCAACATCAGATCGTTCTGCTTGTAAAAGATCAATTGTGTCTTGATTTAGGCTAATTATATATTGCTTCCCATCAGCCTTCAACTCGTGACCTAGTTTAAGTGCTACAAACCTCTGATGAGAATCCATATTACTAAGAAGTCTGCTATCATGAAAGATGAATTTCACGTTATGATTTTTTTGCAATTTCAACAACATAAGATCAAAGCAAAATATACCTACTTCATTTATTCCATCAGAGCTATCGTCTGGTATTTTTGCATTGATTTTGTATCGTAATTTATTTTCCCCCTCATTATTCTCAACTGATACTCTTCCACTTCTATCTTTATAAAACTCCTCAGTAAGCTCTTTATAAATCTTCTTTATCTCAGCTAATGCTGTATCTCGAACATCGATCAAATATCTTTGAGTATTGAGATTATCTTCAGCCAATGTGATCTTTATCTCCTGCTCTCTCTCTTTGTATTTATTCAATAGTTCTACCGAAGACAAAAGTTTATCGTAATTTGATTTTGTATCCATCAGCTTCATACTTAAGGAAACATAATCTTCCAAAGCACCAACACTGTTCAAATATTTAAGATTCAGATTATATTCTTTTGTAAGCTCCTGTAGCTCCAAATTCTTAATCTTAATGTCCTTAGCAAGTTTTTCTCCATGAGATAAAAGTCGAACTCTACGGCCATTCAATAATTTATCATGGAATTCTAGGGCTTCATTTATTCTTCCTTTCAGATCCAATCCTAACTGTTTCTCTATCTCATTAACCAGGTTTAAAACATCATCAACTTTCATATCCGATTTTACCTCAAGAGATTTACTAATATTGCTCTGAGTTTCTCTCAACAAAGCAAGTTCATTAGACAGAACCTTAAGCCTATATGACAATCCGTTAGTAGCATTCTCAAGTTCTTTGTAATCTTCGGCGATCTCAAAGTCTGCGATACTAGATTCCAATTTCAACATTAACTCTTCTAAATCTTCTAACCTTTGATCAATATTGACCTCCTCCCCATAAATTGACACAAAGATTTCATCTTTTGAAATTGCTGTCCTAAGACTATTTACTTTATTATATTCTTCCCTAAGAAGGAACTTCTTTTGAACTAGAGAATAATTTAATCCCATAAGGATTGAGTTACTTAGCATTGCACGATCATCCTGTTCCTTATACACATAGCGATCGAACTTGGCATACTCCTCCTTTCGGATTCTAAGAAACCTAGAAATTAAAGACCGAAATGAAGCTTTATGTATTTCCTCATCTATGTCAAATACCAAGTTTTTCATTAATAGATTAAATTCACTTAAGCCGTACTCATCATTGTTTAAAAATATTCTTCGCTGATTTGAAGTATTTCTACTAGATGTGTATACTTCATTCTCTATTTCAAACTTCAGATAGAAAGTCCAATCTGGTAAATTTTGAACTAGTTTGTCATTTGAGGATGCTCCGAGACAAAATTGGATTAGGTACAGAGCAAAGGTCTTTCCAACTCCATTGTAGGTGCTTTTGCTATCACCTTCAATATGAGTTCCCACTATAATACTCAAGCCATTTGGTTTGAAATTAATAGTTCTAAAGGACGATTTATCTGAACCTAATTCGATTAGTCTCATTTCTTTATCAATAAATTATTATCTATATCAACTTTACCCAGAAGAAACAGCAAGTCAATAGCTAAAACAACATTATCGAATGAATGGTATGTAGGAAATTCCTCACTATTATTGATGTTTTCAAATTTCATCCAGAGATCATCAATTGAAATTGGTAGATTCAAAAATTGCATCAAAATGCTGCTTAAGCCTAATAGACTTTCGCAATTACTTATATGTTTAGAAGGTAAAATCATGATGGTTTAGTTTCAAAAATATCACAGGAAACAAAGTAATAAGATATTAAAATTAATGCGGAATTTCTACCTGATTGCGACTCGTCAATTGCTGTTCTCTCCAGAATTCTAAAAAATATTATTGATGAAGTAAGTCTATCGTGAACATCAATTCTTGCTTTTTCCTCCTCATAAATAAAATTAAATATATCCCTCAGAAGCAATTTTAATTTTTTGTTAAATGAGGACTTGAAATAGTCTTCTAATAGGTAAGATTGCGTTTCCGCTTTTAACAATAGTTCGGAGATTTGCTCGGATATATTATTATATTCTATTTTTTCAAAGAACTCAGATGAACTAAACCCCTCAGATGACTGATCCCTTTTACCCTCATTGTCAATCAAATATTGTATCGTATTCGATAATATGGACAGGCTACCTGTAGTTAGCTTTTCCGCAGTTGGTATAAATCCTACTATAGCATATTGACTATCTAAATCAAGCCTTAAGAAATCTACAATCAAATCATCTAAAGTATAAGTTTTAAAGGATTTATCAGGGTAGAGATTCTTTAGCTCCAGCATTTTTTTCTCAACATCAGCTGGACATCCTTTCTTTTTATCATTCACAACAAATTTGAATTCCTTTATCTCATTAGTATCATCCCAATGATCAACTAATTCCTTAAAATCTACTTCAAGTTTCTTGACTGCATCTACAACAGTTCTTACGTTCGCTATATTCTCTGGAGCATATACTTGATAGTATGTGCCGGATTGAGGTATGAAGCCGTCATTCTTTCTATCACCAACATTACCATAGGGTTTTACCTTCTTGAAATTGCTATTTACTTTCTTCATAATCCCAGTAAATAGATTTTCAAATTGGTTACCTTCAGATTGTAAACCTTTGTTGGTAATAACCAGCTCAGAAAGATATTTTTGACTCATAACACACATTAGAGTGCGATCTGGCTGCTTAAAACAATAAAATACAAGGAGACACATAATTAAGAAGCCGACCACTGAAAACTAGTACTTAATATACCAGAATTATTTAAATACTGATAAATTTTCAAAGTAAAATCAAAGTCATAAACATATATGACAATTAACCACGACTAAATTATGGATAGAATAGTTAAATTTTTTACGCTAAGCAAAAAAGAAATTGATATAAAATCACAGAGTGAAAGCTTCCTAAATCTTCCTAGAATACTATTTACAGCAATATTACTTGTGTCCGTTTTATGGGCCTTAACCTTCATTGTATATTTCTCGGTTTCCGATCCAAATGAGCTAGGCGATAGTTTTGGTTTGGTTAACTCACTTTTTACAGCTTTGGCATTTGCATTTTTGATCTACACATCGCTTTTGCAAACACAAGAATTAAATCTACAACGCAAAGAAATTGCTGAAAACCGAACCCAGCTTGCTGAATCAGCAAGAGCTCATAGGGAATTAGTAAATTTAACCAGGCAAATTAATCGCGATAAGATTAAGCCATATTTGGAATTAGAAGAATTTTACTTCAACACGAACCAAAATTATGTTCTTGGTTTTCTAGTCAAAGGAGCGGCAATTAAAATTGAAAGCATAACACCAAAATTCGCTCCTGTCAAATCGTTTCAATATTCTCCGCCAAATTTTCAGGGTTTTGTTCAACCAGAGGCGTCAACTGGAAAATATTTGATCCCTGAGAAATGTGTGGAAGACAATAGAAATCAATTGGCAATCACTTTTTCCACAACTGAAGACCGAGCATTTGTTCAATATCTAATAATTGAGAATTACTACGGACACCTTGGAATGCCTCAAGAAATAGATAACAGCCTTGAGTCATCTCTAATGTAAGAAATCCAATTTTCGCTGATTTATCTATCATAAGAATACAATCCCTATGAAATCACTAATTACAGCCTTCATCCTTTTGAGCTCTGCAATGAATGCTGACTCAACTAATTTAAATCAAGACACAATCGGTACTGAAGAAGTACAAAATCAAAGTGATCCTAAAAAATCTACTGGTACAATACAGAGTACCTCCGAAAAAAAAAGAGGATAATAGTCAAACTGGTGCTATCACATTTTGGGGAGCTCTTGCAGGGGCTATAATGGGCTTTATATCTTCTATTGTGACTTCCTTTTACGGGCCACTTCAATTAGAAAAGTACCGGTCCAAACGATTAGAAGAAAAGTATGATACTCCAAGAAAAAAAATACTCAAAACTATGCTAGAAGATGATAAGTTTTCTGATGGCAGACTCTTTAGTACTTTGCAAATGACTATTGGAGCAACAGAAGAGGATTGTAGACGACTTTTGATAGAAGTGGGTGCGCGAGGCATTTGGTTACAGGACGAGCAAACTGAAAAAGTTGTTGAAGGATGGGTATTAATATCTAAAAGACCTTTATCAACCCAAATATGATCAACGACCTATATGAGAAATTAAATAGCTCTCTTACATCAACATTCAATACTTCTGCATCCACATTGCAATTAGTGTGTGCAATATTATTGCAAACTTCCTTTTTTATTGGATGTGTAATTGTGTGTAGCTGATCGCTAATCGTAACTAAAAATTCAGATCGAATTTCAGGTCGGTTTTGGTGATTTTCTGAAGCTTCTCCTGAATCAAAATTCTGCGCTTGTAGCGCTCTTGTTTATTAAGTTCAGAGCTATTAATCAATTGATTAATAGATTCCAATGGATTCGGATTATTCTTTAGAAGTGCTGCTATTATTAAATCTTCTGAGCTTGGTTTTGAAGGTAATTTCATAGAGACCCCTCTTCTAATACCGTTATAGTGATGTTTCATTTCAGATATGGTTTTTTGAGTTATGGTTTGATCATAGATCAAGTCCTTTATTGTAATAACCTGATCAAAATGTGAGGTCACATTGTGCAATTTCATTTCATACTTCATAGTAGGACAATTCGGAACTAGGACCATTCTCTTTTCAACAGCATTCAACTGAGCATCATAAAATTTTAATGTAATCTTTTTATTACCTCGGCGGGTATATTGATTGTAGTATAACGAATTCCGCATTTGCACTCTTTCGAATCCCTTTAATTCAAATAAATCGTTTTGATATTCAATTACCGGTCGCACTGTTTTAAATAATTTAGAAATTTCAAAAATTTTCACCCCGGCACTGAACAAGTCGAGTTCGATCACATTTTGAATATCATTAATGGCGCTTTCAAATTTTAGTGATCCAAATGACAGATTATGACCTTGTTTAAACCAAGGTAAGGAGCCACAAAGTGTCAAAACATTATATTGCTCGGAATAATATAGATTAATTTCAGTATGATTCAATCTCAATTTGTAAGCACCAGGACGAGCCAGGTTAACCAACTTATCCGAATTAAAACTATTGGTTCTCTTCTGAAGACTAATGAAATCAAAATATGGTGGTAACCCCATTGGGGATACTTCTTGTACATTATAACTAGAAGGAAATGACATAATCAATACCACCTATTGATTTATGTATTCAATTTGTTATTTCGTTGATCTGAGAAGTAATTTTCAACATCAGATACCCTAAACAAAGTCTTTCTCCCAATCTTCTCATAAGGTAATTTCCCAGACTTCATTAAATTATGTATTGTTCCGAAACTAAGCTTGTATTTTTCGCTCAATTCCCTTCTAGTCAATCTATAAATGTCTTGATTTTCAGATTTCGAATTATCTTTCTTCTTCTCGGATAATGCACAATTAACAGCCTCTATGATAAGAGACTGAAACTCTTGAGGGGTAACTGAAAAGTACACAGATTTATTCATGATTCTTTTTTCAGCCAAAAGTGAAAAAAGCTATTTACCAGGATTTACCATTGGTAAATAATGGTAAAACAATCATTCAAGGAGGTTCAGTAACTTGTTATAGTATTTTAAATATGCGGACGATCTATTTCTCAGGGTGCGACCATCTTTGCCAAGATTCAGCCCCACAATTAATTCATTCATAGCCAGGGCCAATTCAGCATCAGAAACTTTACTTGCAATTAAACCTTTCTGCTTAAGAGCATCAATAAAAGCTGTAATCGCACCTTTACTTCTTGAGCCTAATAAGTACTCATTTTTATGAGATATAATTGGGGGTTCCACAATTCGTAAAATTTCCAAGTTTCCATTTAATACTTGCTTGCAGGAAGAGTTTAATTCAGCAATCGGTTGTTTAGAAATTTCAGAAATACGTTGCGCCAAGAATTCTTTATGGATCTCGTAATTTGCTTCCTTAATTGAATTCAATTGATCAACATGTTCTGGCATACTTGCTGCACATGCGTCTATTTTCCTTTGAACTTGCTTAAGTTTTCGTTTAGCAAATTCAAGTTCTGTAATGGGACTATCACTTAAATCTTTCTCATACATCTGTCTGTAAAACTCCCTTTCCCCCTCTCTTGTCCAATTCTTGTGTCTGCTGTAATATTTCATTATCAACTAAGCTATGACCCTCATATACGATTCAATCATTGCATCTTTAACAACTTTCTTTTGACTTGTTTTTGGGATATTCACATACTTGGAAAAGCTCTTGTAATCCCTGTGCCCAGTAAATTGCATTACTATTTCCGCTGGAACACCGCGCTGAAGTAGGTTGGTTGCGAAGGTTCGCCTGCCTGTGTGTGTTGTGATTAGCTCATACTTGGGCTTCAATTCGACTGTCTGCTCTTTCCCTATGAAATTAAAGACCTCAAACGATTCATCAAGACCCGCCAATTGACAAAGTTCTTTGACGTACTTATTCATTTTTTGATTACTAATTGGATGTATTCCTCCATTGACCAATTGGTCTATGATTTGAATACCTCGGGGAGTAAGTGGAATTTCAATAATCTCAGAGGTCTTCTGCTGCCTAATCTGCAAAATTGAGGTCCCATCCTGATCAGTCTTAAGATGTTGTTTTTGAATTCTGGAATAGTCGCTATACCTAAGTCCTGTTTCACAGGATAAAACAAGAAGCTCCCGTACATTATGCAAGTATTGCTTCTCTCCCACATCAAGTTTTTCAAGAGCCTCGATATCATCTTTCGTCAAAATAACTTTTAACGAGTCAGGTTGTTTTGCTGCTTTAAAGAATTGGAAGTCCGTATTATCTGTATACTTCCTTTTCAAGCACCAATTCAGAAAAATCTTGAGCAAGCCTATGTATTTACTCGTGCTTTGAGTATTTAATTTCTTCTCTGAGTAACAATACCTTTGAAGATCCTCCAACAAAATCTGATCAATTGAGCTTAAGATCAGTGGTCGATTCATAAAATCCTCAAAGGCTCTTAAATGATTGGCCAAAGCACGAAATTTAGCAAAGCTATGCGGTTTAAATTCTCCACTTTTTGACTCCAAAAATATATCCCAGACATTCCAGAAGCTCAGTTCCTTTTTAGGAGCGGGCCAAACTTGTTCTTTTAAATAATCTGATGTGACCAGGACACCTTCAAATTTAGCCTTCAAATAAGCCTCTAAGAGACGTTTCTTAATCTCCATTAGTGCTGTATTCAAAACTGATGCATTAGGATCAGCAGAAAGCACGTATTTACCTTTCTTACTCCAATGTTTCGGGTTTACTGAAATACCTGAATATATCTTCATATTAAAGTTCCTACCATCACTTATAACAGCCCTGATTGCTGTCTTCTTGGCATTGGAATCTTTTAACTGTAGAGTTACTGTCGCCATCCTCCAAATATAGGAAAAGGGGTCAACAAAGGGGTCAACAAATTTGAATTTTGGTGAATTATTGTGAAGCTACGTAAACAACATACTTTGATTATAGGCTGTATTAGACGTTTTTAAAGAAACATTATAGTTCACTTACGTCAAAGGGTTCTATAGCCTCCTCCTCTGCATTAAAAAGCCTTGACTTAACAGTCAAGGCTTTTTTTATGATGTTTAAAGAAATTACCTTTAAGACCTTCTATTATCTTAAACAAAGGTTACTCACAGCGATATCCACCTACTTACTTTCTTCCTGTATACTTCATAATCTTGTCCATGTATTTGCAGTAGGTACTCTTCTTCCAGTCGGACCTGTATTTGGATGACTACCCAGGTACTTGCCAGCATGGAAGCGGTCAAAGCATTGGGTATTATCAGGAAAGTAGCCAAATATGAGATGATCATTCCTAAAAATACCGGGTTTCTGGAGTACCGGAATATGCCTGTTATCACCAGTGCTGTTTTCTCATTGTAATCGATACCAATTCGCCAGGATTCTGACATTTGATATTGTGCAACGCTGGTCCAAATGAACGAAATCAACCATAGCGCAGCGCCCAACAATTTCACTGATTCATTGTCCAAATAATTGATTGGAATTAAATACTGATACACCGAAGTATTGAATGAATAACATAAAATAGCCAACCAGGTCAACAACATCATGACCTTATATACCCTGCCTATAAAGTCGTGTGCATTTTCTGTTTGACTAAATACTAAAGGGTTAATTCCTGTTCGTTTCCATATTATTACTGACCTCATCACAAAAACTATCAATATGAAAATGAAAGTTGCTGAAGGAAGGAATATTTGATAGAAACTCATGGCTATATCTCAATAATTATTCCACCATTAATGATCCTACCATCTGTAGGTGCCCAGATCTCGGGAAACTCAGGTTTAAAATGCGACTGCACCTGAAAGTCCTCTAACCTGTGTTGCCGGGTGTCTGTGAAGTTCTCAAAATTGATGTAAAGACTAATACTGTTCCATTTTCTCATCATCATAAAACCCATGACCCAGTAGTCTTCGGTGATGGTTCTATCGTTTCTAAACTGTGTGCCGGTGTAGTAGGCCTCATATCCAATGCGCCATTTTCCATGTACCTCATACATCAATACCGAACCAATGTTATGTTTTGGAGTGAGCGGTTTCTGCTGATCCGGGTTGTTGTATTTTAATCGGGTATCTATCAGTGCATAATTGGCAAATAGCTTAAAATCCTTAAACCCCAATTTCACATTGGTCTCCATACCATGACTTGTAACACGCCCATTGGCATTTTCATAGAAATACTGCCCGGCATTGTTTTCACGGAAGACCAGGGCGTCATTCAGTCTGGTCATAAAAAACAGTTGATTAACAGAAAGTGTCCAGTCATTTCCGAGCAGCGTCTTATAATTGATGTCCAGGTTTCCACCAATCGATCGTTCTGCATCAATCGTGGCTAAATCAATAGGCAATATTCCCTGATAGGTTTGATTTTCTGCTTCCTCCGTAAAGATGGTAGGTAGTTTATAACCCAGTCCCCCACCTATCCTTGCTGACCAGGTCTCATTGAAGTTATTGAGAATAGAAACCCTGGGCAGTGCGAAGAATCCATAATCCAGGTCATAATCGAACCGAATGCCACTTTCTAAAGCTATTTTTTTGGTGAAGGAGTGTGTGTTTTGGGTAAAGGCTCCAAATGTATGGTACTGATAGTCCCTTTGAAGTGAGTCGAATGGTTGTTCTGAGAATTGATCAGTATAAAGGTTTAATCCAGATATCCATCCCGTTCTTTTCGACCCATAATTGTAGGCGACTTCACTGAAAGAAGACCGTTGCTTTCCCCTAAAAACAAAATCCGGCTCTGTAATCATCCGTTCAAAATATGTCAGGCTGTTTTTGATGCTGATCGATTGATTCTCACTGAACTGGTTCCGGTATGTGAGTTGATAGGATAAGCGATCAGATTCGTTTTCTTCAGTAAATTGATGTATTCCCTGTCGGCCCTCCTCAATCACTTGCATATCCCCACCAAGGCGGTTTTCCAAGGTCGCATTTAATGTTAAGCGAAGACTGGATCGGTCATTGGGATACAGGAAGATTGAAGGATTAACGGTCAGACTTCTGATGCGTGGGATATCACTAAAATCGTCACTGTTTGGATCATAGGCTTCCTGTCGGTTGGCCGAGGCATACAAAGTGAACCCCAATTGATTGAGCCTTTGTGCATAAAAACCATTTAATGTGGTCCCACTGGCCAGTGTTTGATCCACCATGAATTTAAGTTTTCGTTCCTCCTCCGGCGTATAACTAACCAGATTAATAAGCCCTGCAATAGCCCCGCCTCCAAATAGTGTCGAGTTACTACCTTTGATCACTTCAACCTGCCGAAGGTCTAATGGTGGGATTTGCATGATGCTTAGACCACCCGAAAATGCTCCGAAGAGCGGAAAACCGTCCTTCAGGATTTGGGTGTACCTCCCATCTAGCCCTTGAATTCTGATGCTTTGATTACCGGAACTCGCAGATGTTTGCTGCATTTGAATTCCTGTACTTTCTCTCAGCACCATTGCTATATTGGAAGACCTCATCATGGCTTTTTCTTCCAGCTCCTCAGCACTGATGGCCTCAATTCTTGTGGGCAGGTCATTAATGGTTCTACTGCTTCTGGTTGAAGTAACAATGATCTCCTCCAGTTCCTCTCCTCGTTTTAGCTTAATAATTTGCACCTCTTTTAGTGGCAAATAATAAGTTTTCGAAATGGACTGATACCCGACAAAGGACACCTTCACAGTTATGGTATCCCTGGTGATCCCGGCAATTTCCGCATCACCGTCAACACCTGTTACTGTACCGTTTGTTTTTGAAATTTGCACGGTTGCACCAATCAGTGGTTCTGCTGTTTCTTGGTCCAATACCTTCGCTTTAAAAATATGTTGTGAGTATGCATTAGTTCCTAATATCAGAAACATGCATAAAGCTATCTGCTTCATAAAATAAGTTCTTCTGAAATAAAATTTGAATTAATAGTGATTATGTTCCTAAACTGAGAGGCTATGCAGCGGTGGTGGGTCCCAAATGGAAAATGAAATTCTGGATAAGAAGACAAATGGCTGGCTTGTTGGACAACTAATAAAAAATGTTAACGATTTTAAGCACAGTGAGCAATCCTTAGCCACATGTGTCTGGCAACAATGGCAGGTGCAAAACGGCGAACAAAGGTCATGATGGTCTTCTTCATGATGCTGATCTGAAACGGAAATTGTTGCATCTTCCAAAGTACCGGATTGCGGTTCATCGCCGCAGGGCACCAAAATCATGGTTAATAATAACCATGCTAATATGACTGAAAAAGCTTTCACTAACGCAATAATACCAATTTAACAATGCAAGTTGTTTGCAAAACTCAGGAACAATTGGCACAGATCCCTTTATAAACCATGCTTGCACTGGCCGCTTTAAAACCGGAAGGAATTTTTGTCTGTGGTATTTTCGATTGGATAAGGCAGTAGGTTTCACCACATTTTATACAGTGAAAATGAATATGCTGGTCCTGCGGTTCGCATTCACAACCTTCCTCACACAAAGCATATTTTACCGCTCCCGTTCCATCCTCCACACTATGGATCAGTTTTTTCTCTTCAAACGTTTTGAGTGTCCGGTAAAGTGTAGCTGTATCTGCGCGTTCAAACTTCGATTCCAATTCCTTCAGACTAATTGCCGATTGGGATTCCACCAACTGCCTGAGTACTAACAGTCGCATGGTGGTTGGTTTTATATTTCGATTTTGAAGCTTTTTTTCCAGCATTGCAGCAATTATGTAGGAGCAACATTCCGTTCAATGCAATTTAGGGTGATTACAATGGAATTCAAACATCGTTCACCAGACCCGTTACCATTCGACCGTAAAAACCTGCAACTCGTCGGTCCATCTTGCAGTAGCTTCCATCCAATTCTTAAATTAGTGGTCAGATCAAAATTAATTTTTCATGTTCTTTAGTAAGAGTGAGACCGGCAACATTCAAAAACATTTATCTCCAACACAGCTCAATGTCCTGATGGTGGGAGAGAAAGCGGCCATCGACATTGAGGAATTGATCTCCTATGCCAACACAAACAACATCAGGTTAGCAGGAGGTATCTTCCCTGGAGTTTTGTATCAAAACAAATCCTCCGATGAGGGCGTAATTTTAAGAACACAGGAAGCCAGCTACACCATGGTCCGCGACATTGACAACACAGATCTGGTTCAGGTTCCTCCTTTGCCCTCTGAAGCAAAATGCGCCACAATTTTTATTGACGGCCTTACTTCAGGTATCGCTTCTTTTCTTGAGAAGTTGTATGATACCTATTATGATAAAATCAGGTTTATCGGTGGAGGTTGTGGGTCACTAAGCTTAGAACAAGCTCCATGCGTTTTTAGTAATGATGGCTTTCTTGAAAATGCTGCATTGCTCATTTTTGATAGCAGAAGCCTGTCTCTCGGCGTAAACCATGGCTGGAAAAAACTGGCGGGCCCATTTGTTGTAAGTGCTTCCAATGGAAATGTAGTGCAAGAACTTAACTGGCGACCTGCTTTTGAAGTCTATCAGGAGGTTGTAAAGGAACATTCAGGAAAAGAGATCAATAGCGAGAATTTTTTTGAAACTGCGAAAGGATATCCATTCGGGATTTATCGGGAAGGCACTGAGGATGTGGTACGTGATCCTATCATTACTGATGAAGTATCCTTGACCTGTGTAGGGGAAATCACTCCCAGCGCTGTGGTCAATATACTGTCAGGCGACAACCAGCTATTGGTAGAAGGCGCAAAAAAGGCCTCTGAGGAAGCCATAACTAAACCTTGTGATGATGTGCTGGTAGTTGATTGCATCAGCAGGGTGTTGTATGAGGGCGACAATTTCAAGGATGAACTTGACAGCATTCAGGAGATAATTCATCAACATAATCCTACATTCTCTTTGGAAGGCGTATTATCTTTAGGAGAGATATCCTCCTATGGTGAGGGTTATCTGGAGTTTTTTAATAAAACCATTGTAGTAGGAGCCTTTTTAAAATGACCGACCCCTTACAACAGATTTCTTTACTGTATGAGCTGAGTGTAACTACACTTAAGCACCTGGACCCTGCAGAAACAGCGAATAGCTTCGTCAAAAAATTCCTGTCTCGTAAAAATTTAAGTTTTGGTGCCGTATGGATATTTGAGCATCAGACAGAGGACTGTATACGTTGCAAAAATTTGTTTAGTATCCCAAAAACAGAACAGACAGCAACCATTTCCATTGCTGATTTCTCAAAGCTCTTTGGCAATGATACAATGGCCTTTTCCAAGCATTCCATTATACATGAAAATGTTAGTAAGGGTAGTTATGCCTATTGTAAGTTAGGGGAAATTGGTTTGCTGGAGCTGCACAGTAAATCTGAGAGTCAGGAGTTGGATAAACAAGCGCTGTATCCCTTCAAGGATGTCATCAACCAATTGGCAGTAAGTCTTAAAAGTGGATTTTCTTACCAGAATCTTCAGCGTGAGATCCAGCAACGTATGGATGCAGAAAAATCCCTCAAAACCAATGAAGAAAAATACAGAAGAATTGTTAATAACATAGAGCTCGGTCTCCTCGAGGTTGATAATAATGACATTATCCAAAATGCCAATCAGTCTTTCTGTAATCTTACAGGGTATACTTTAGAGGAACTAAAGGGGCAAAATGCTTCCGATCTGCTATTGTCACCAGAGGACAGAAGGCAAATGGCCATCAACAATGCTGAACGCAAATCGGGCCATTCAGGCATCTATGAGTTACCTATTTTCACTAAGTCTGGAGAAAAAAAATGGACTGTGATCAGTGGTGCTGCTAATTTTGACAAACATGGAGACCAGATCGGTTCGATAGGGATTCATCTGGACATCACCAAACAGAAAGAATTATCACAGCAATATGCTTTCCAGGAATCCAAACTTAGGAAACTATTCGAAGTATCACTTGATGCGTTGATCTCCATAGACAATCGGGGTAAGATCATTGAGTGGAACCCACAGGCAGAAAAAATATTTGGGTATGAAAAACAGGAGGTTCTCGGCAAACAACTTTCTGAAACCATCATCCCTCATGCGTTTAAAAAGGCCCATGAGGAAGGCATGAAGAACTTTCATGCTACTGGCGAAGGTCCTGTATTGAATAAAAGAATAGAAATCACCGCAATCAGAAAGGGAGGTGAGGAATTTGCGATTGAGCTTACCATTTTTCCCATAGAACACGATGAAACACATTATTTCACGGCATTTGTAAGAGACATTACAGAACTGAAAGAATCTCGTGAGGCGATGCAGGAAGCCCTGAAGCAACAGACCGAATTGAATAATCTTAAATCTCAGTTTGTCTCTATGACATCACATGAGCTAAGAACTCCCCTCACCACGATCAGCACAGACATAGAGTTGCTCAATTTCCATGTGGACCAACCTAATGAGGTCAGGAAGGATAAACTAAAATCCATTCTTTCCAGGATTGACACTAACGTGGAGCGATTAAATCACCTGATCAACAACATTCTGCTAATCGGTCAGCTGGATACGAAAAAAGTACCTTTTAATCCTTCGGCATGTGACATTCAGGAACTTATTAAGGCCAAGGTATTGCCTAATTACAGCATGAAAGAACGTGCCCTGAAATTGGTCGTAAAAGGGAAACCATATGAGATTTCGATTGATCCAAAGCTGTTTATTCATGTTATTGACAACCTGATCAGCAACGCCTACAAATACTCTGAAGGCAGGAAACCACCTGAACTTTTTATTGATTACCAGGATACGGATGTCTTGATACATGTTACGGATCATGGAATTGGCATCCCGGAACAGGAACAACCTAAACTGTTCAGTACTTTTTTCAGGGCTTCTAATGTAGGAAATGTTCAGGGATCAGGATTGGGACTATCTATCGTAAATGAATTTGTGAAGCTACACAAGGGACTAATCACTTTTAAAAGTAAAGTAAATGAAGGGACAACCTTCACAGTAATATTTCCAAAAAATTAAAAAATTATGAGTGCCTATAACATTTTAATCATAGAAGATGACCCACACATTGCGGCATCATTATCAGAAATGCTAGAAATACTGGATCACAAAGTAGTCGGTGTAGCCCCTTCATTTGATGAAGCCATTGAAAAGCTCAATAGTGAAGATGTGGAGCTGGCTCTGGTTGATATTCAGTTAAAAGGAGATAAATCAGGAATTGACGTAGCTGAGAAGTTGAAGAATGAATTCCGACTGCCTTTTATTTTCACCACCGCCTATGCCGATAAGGAAACTATCCACAAGGCTGCCGAACATAGTCCTTACGGATATATTGTGAAGCCTTATTCCATGAAAGAGATCAATGCAGGCATTGAGATCGCCATTCAAAATCACAAAAATATCAAGGACATCAAAGAGGAAGAAGGTGGTATATTCAACCAGCAGAGCTTGTTTATCAAGGCCAACTCCAGACTGATCAGGATTGACATAAAGGATATTTTATTTGTGGAAGCGAAAGGTGACTATACCGTTTTCAAAACCGAAGAGAAGGGATATGTAGTGAATTCTACTTTTAAAAATGTGGAAGAGAAGCTGGACCCCAATCAGTTTGTTCGGGTACACAGGTCGTACATAGTAAATGTTGACAAAGTGGTAGACATTGAAGAAAACAACCTGTTGATCAATGAACAGATCATCCCAATCAGCAGAGGTCAAAAACCCAACCTGATGAAGCGACTGAATACGCTTTGATGATTTCATTAAATTCTATACAGTTTTCCGACACACGGAGAATACCAGGACTACCATGATGTGTTAGTCCTTTTTTGTTTTTCAACCTACTTGTAAATCTGATCCAATTAGGGATGGATATTGGGAGTGACTTTTGTGTACTTCAGCTTTATCGTCCCTTCATACAATTCATCAAGCCAGTGGATTACGCATGGTGATTCGATCTTTAGCCTATTATCAATCCGTTACCCGATATTGCATTCTATTTATTTAGCTGGAGATCCGTGTAAAATTATCATGACTTTTAAAGGTATTTATTGGTTAGATGTTTATTACCAGATAGTCAGACCATTGTGATGAATAATGTTTGCAGCTAATCATTTGTTTTCATCCCCATTGCAGAGGGATAGGTGTCACTGATTATTGCAATGCATACCAAACTTCACCGTGAAATCAACTGATCTTGATTGCCAGGAGTTTCTAAACAGATAGTTTTAATGAGTTTGCTTGATACATTAAAAATTGAGATTATTTAATTGTACCATCTCAATTAATCAAGCTAATCCCAGTAACCTTTTTACTGAATCTACTTTGAGTAATCAGATTTAAGCTTCTTAAAAAAGACTGGTTGTTTAGTGACCTGAAAACTGATCTCCAGTCCCAGGTTTTGGTAAGAAAATCCGGTTCCCCCAACTGCAGCGATTGAACTGTATTCTCCAAACGTTTTGAAGTTCCATCGGTTGATTTTTTTTGACAGACTGGCTTTTATGCGCCATGTGAGTTGATTGCTATTATTGGTTCTTTGCATACCAATCCCTGCATCTCCTAAAAAATGAATGGCATTTTCTTGTTTTGATTTCAACTCTACACCACCAAAAACCTCCAGCTGATTGTACATGTCCGGGCTGTAATAGAAAGTGGGATACTGCTCCTGAAAAGATAAATTGATGTAGTTGATTCCCGTTTTAAGAAAACTGGCTTTAGAAAAGTTTTTGTAAAGGGAAGTAAAGAATAACGAACGGCGATTGTTATCAGAGTAAAAACTGTAGTAATACTCACTGTACCAACCAAAGCCCGTAGATTTCCAAAATGCAGCATTTTTTAATGCCAAATGCTGAGTCTGAAGGCTTTGTAAAACCAGGGCCTGATTGAAATCCTGAACCTCCTGATAAAATCCGATGGTTGATTTGTGATGCTCATTAACCCAGATGTTAGCCCAGACGTCCTTCATCAAATAATGCTGCTTTCTCCGCTCACCGGTTGCGGTCTGGAATAAGCCCAGTGACCCGTTGAGTTTAATTCTGCTGTTTACCTGTTGACTGAATGTTCCTTTCACTAATTGGCTCCTGCTTGGATCTTCCTGTGAGGTGCTTAAGTAATTTTTTTTCTGCAGAGAGATACTGAACCTGGAATTAGGTGTCGGGGAAAGTGATCCACTCGCCATCCAGCTCATGTTGCTGCTCCCATCATTCGAACGACTGTAGGACCATTTTGAGTTCACCATCGGACTGGTGGAAGCATTTAACTTTTGGATGAACCCAGTCACATCTTTCTGACCAGGATATATTTTTGTGGTTTGAAAACCAGCCAGATAGGCCTTTTTATCCATCCCCAAAGCATGATAAGCATCTGCTTTACCCAGGTTTCCTTCGAAAGACATTGAATCAAGCGCTAGCAATTGATTGTATCCCTTGATTGATGCAAGAAAATCTCCCTTATAGAGGTAATACCTTGCCTTTGCAGCTAACAATTCTTTATCAGTTGCCGCAAATTTTGCCACAGTGTCCAAAAAGTGTTCTGCTTCTTTTAATTGATTATTCCAGAGCAGCGCATTGAAATAATGCATCTGTGTTTTGGTATTGTTGGCCGTTCTTCTTGCATCACCAGCAAGTTGCAATGCCTCAACATTTCTATTCTGCAAATGAAAAACAAGGGACTTTCCCATAAACCTGTCCGTTGAATCACCAAGTTGATCATAGGTCGCTAGTGCAGATTCATATCTTCCGGCAATGATTTCCACATTGGCTTTCAAATTGAGACTCTCCTGATCTTTTCCGTCAATTGATAAGTTTACTCCGATCAATTCCAGCGCCCTATCAAAATTCTGTTGCATAGAAGCCAACTCATTTGCATAACCCAGAATGATGTACTTTCTGGAAAGTTGCGCTTGTTGGTTAGTTTCATCCAGTTGCAGTGCCATATTAATGGCATTGAAAGCCTCGCTATATTTTTTAATACTGGCGAAGCTATTGGCTAAACCAAGATGCGCAGTGAAAGAATTAGGGTGGGCCAAAGTGAGTCGTTGGTAGATTTCCAGGGCGTCCATTCCCTTATTATTCCACAGACTGGCTTCTGCCTGGTTGAGTAGCACTTCCTTGTCTTCCGGGAATTGAGCTGCCAGTTGATTAAATAATAAAAGTGCAGGCGCTGGTTGTCCTCCAAGGCCAAGCGCCCGGCCATAACAGATTTTTGCTGTTTTGTTGTCAGGGTCGTTCTTTAATACTGTCTTAAAAAACTGACCTGCATCCGAGAAGGATCCTTCATTCAGCAATTTGAATCCAGGCTCCATGTCCTGTGCCTCTGCCGTTAGGGAAATTGCTGCCAGCAACATCCAGGAAGCAAAGGAAAAAATGATAATTAGTTTTCTTTTATATCTCTTTCGTTTCATAGTGATTCAAAAGTATCATAGGATTGAGCCTCCATATTTTATTATCGATGACTGCCCATTTTTAGGAGTTCAGCGCAGATAATGGGCCATCTCAAACGGTCATCAGGCCTGCGCAACAACTGGGCAGCCTAATATTTCCATTCGTCGGACTGTTACCTCAGTGCTCCTATAGGAGGCTTTACTTTGAAGAAAAAAGAAAAATGGAAATCAAACTCGACAGGCTAAAACAACCAAAAGACCTGACCTCACTATCTAAAATTATTGAGACCAGGCTAAACGAAACTGAGCAGTTCAACATCAACATGGAAGATGTGGACCATGTAAGTCTGGCCAATTTCAATGCACTACTCAATCTCCATATGAAACTGCGAAGAATGGGAAAAATACTCACCTATACCAATTGTAATTCGGATAGAATCAAAGCACTTATTCATAAAACCCAATTAAGCAATGTTTTCATTATTGAATAGAATCAGTACACGGCGGTTTACTCCAGCTTCTGTATTTATGATCAGTAGTTTAATTGTCAATGGAGGCAATTACGGTTTCAATCTGATTCTGGGAAGAACCCTGGGACCTACACAATTTGCGGAAGCTGGACTCATTTTAAGTCTGCTTTTGGTGGTCTCCTTATTCGGGATGACATTTCAATTGACCGCTACCAGGTTTGCTGGTGACACCAGAAGTGCTGACAGGTCCGTTCAGCATTGGATGCTGGTTGGCGGCTTTCTTACAGGTACAGCCCTCACGCTCCTTGTTATTGCATTTCTTCAGCCCATTACAGTATATTTTCAGCTTAGCAACCCTCTGGTATTGGTAGTATTTTCGCTAGGGTTCCCTTTTTATTGTTACCTCAGTGTTCAGCGAGGTGTTTTTCAGGGAAAACAACAATTCATTGGGCTATCCACTTCTTACCAAAAGGAATTGTGGGTCAAAATATTGAGCACATTCCTGCTATTGGTAATGTTTCCTTCACAAAGTAGTCTGATCCTGGCATTTGCCATTGTTTTTTCCATCATCACTTCCATCTCATCGGTGGATATAAACATTAGGCTGAAAAAGTTACCGAAACCCCTAAGCATCCAAATTTTAAAATTCTTTGGTTTTACCATTGCCTATGAGCTGGTACAAATCCTGATTAATTACGGAGACCTGATCATGGTGAAACACTATTTTGACAACACTACCGCGGGCCTCTACACCTCCATTTCACTGGTTGGTCGCATGATCTATTTTGCAACCTGGGTACTGGTAATGCTACTGATCCCGAAGGTGGTGGAACGAAAGAAGAAAGGTCTTCCTGTCACTCACCTTCTGTACAGAAACATCCTGCTTATTTCGGGACTCTCTACCATTATAGTGCTTTTCACAGGGCTGTTCCCAAGATTCTCTATTATGATCCTATTTGGTGAAGCGTTTTTACCTATTTCCGGGTTATTGTGGAAATATGCTTTGGCAACTTCATTTTTTGCTTTGTCAAATCTGGTGATCTATTATTTTATTTCCATAGACAGGTTTTGGCCGGTTTTATTGGCTGGTGTTTTTGCCCTTGCGCAATTGTTCTGCTACCAATGGTTTCATAACAGCCTTGAAGAGGTTGTAATGGTTCAGGTGGTAAGTATGGGGACTTTATTGGTAGTACTATTTGTCATTTTGAAAATTCACAGATAACAACGCTTACTCACAAAAAAGAGGGACTCGGTTTGAACCGAGTCCCTTTTTTATTGATGCATTTTGTACAATGATCTCTAAGCAATCACCCTTTTCAAGCGCTCTGGGTTCAACGGCTTCACCAGGTATTGAGTAACATTTTCATAGCTGTAGCAGGAATTGATTTGTGCCGGATCCAGTGATGAGCTGAGCATGATTACCGGAATATTTAGTCTGCTCACTTTAATGGCTTCCAGCACTTCCATTCCGGACATATTGGGCATGTTAAGATCCAGGAAAATGACATCCACCTGATGGGTTGCCAGGTGATCAAGTGCTGCCAGTCCATCGGTAAACGTAACAATTGAATCAGTATCGAGTACCTTGCTGATCACCATTTTGTTGAGCATTAGCTGCGTTGGATCATCATCAACCAGCATTACCTTATCATACTTTAGTTTCGAGGGAACTGTTCCCACTTTGGTTTCCTTATCCTGATGCAGGATATTGTTAATGTCCGCGGTGTTATGATCAATCTTCCCAGCGGATTCATAGAGAATACCTAATGCCTCATGTGTAGCCAGTTCACCCGACTGGAGTAATTCGAGTGTCAGCATAATGTTGGCCAGATTGGCTCTTACCATATGATTGGTGAGGTAGTTCACCTGGTTGATGGAGTCAAGTTGATTTTCTATCTCAGTGGAAAGTCTTTTAATCTCGCTTGTCCTAAAATTATTTTTTTCCAGTGCAGACTGAATGGAGGCCAGTAGTTGATCAAATTTGAATGGCTTACTGATAAAATCATCTGCCCCCTTGATCATTCCGGCTCTTCTGTACTCTTCCTCTGCCATTCCGGTGAGGAATAAAAAGGGTATCTGTGCCAGTTTTCTAATTTGTCGGACAGCATCCAGCACATCGTAACCATTCATGCCGGGCATCATGAGATCGCAGATAATTAGATCCGGGGTTTCGTGCAACAACCATTCAATGGCTTCTTCTCCACTATGTAGCATGCTGGTTTGATAGTCATTCATCTCGAGGAAATCCGAAATGGATCGTGCCAGATCGGACTCATTTTCTATGATAAGTATTTTTGCTCTTGTCATGTTATTGGCTGTTTTGTAGGTTATTGATATGAATAAGATACCAGTCGGTGATATCGGCCATGCTCAGTGAAGAGGCTGCATAGTAATTCTGTTCCGCGAGTTTTCTTCTATGCGATTTATCTTTGATCAGTTTTTCGATGGCGGTGGCCAGACTGTCTTTGCTGTCAGGTTCAAAAAATTCTCCCGAATATCCTTCTTCTTCAACCAATCTCCCCAAATCTCCCAAATGGGGCAAAACTACTGCTTTACCATAGCTGCCTGCCTGGTGTAATACCCCTGAGCTGCCCGTAGTGGATGTATAAGGAAAAACTACCACGCTACTTTCTGTGAACAACCCTGGCACATCCTCTTCCGCTACATAACCAGTAAACTCAAGCCCTGACACCTCCTTATAGGTTTCTTTCACTCCCTGCAAATACCCGGTCGCGTTGGGATTATCAGTACCAGCAATGACCAACTCCATAGGTTCTTCAGTGGTTTCCTGTACCTGCTGAAATGCTTCAATCAGTTGCTCCACTTTTTTGTAAGTCCCAAACTTCCCAAAAGTCATCACTCGATGTGTTTCTTCCTTCCTATCAAAATCCGGCATTTCAGGAATCTCGAATGTTCCATGGGGTAGTAGCACTACATTTTTTGCATTGTATTTATCCTTTAAAATATCTACATACTTTTCAATTGTTACTCCAACGATATTGGCGGTGAGGATGAACCGTGTCAGTACATTACCTATGAGATTGTATACCTTTTGCAAGATTGGGTTTTGGGTAATCCCGGCTTTTTGAAGATCAACTTCTTCCAGAATATTATGTAGCAATACAATGGTTTTGATCCCAAAAATCCTCAACAAGACAGGTAACATCAATCCTAGTGCTCCTGCAATTTTCTTATCTCCAAAAAGTAGAAATTGCAGGTTAATAATCACTGTATCCGGCTTAAGCTGGCGAACTTGCTTTAGGATTTTGAAGGAATTGCTCCAACTATTGAATTTCCATGTGGGATGAAAGTGAATCTTCTCATTATCACTGGCATATTCTACGCCTTCTTCCATGGTTTCAGTGATGAGGTGTAACGATTCTACCTCCTCTTTTTCAGCCATATGCTGTGCAAAGTGGTAGCCGTATTCATTTAAAGTGGTGAGACTGGGAGGGTAAGGTGTTACCAATGCGAGTTTTAAGTTCTTTTTCATTTTATTACTTGTTTTCTTATTGCTTATCATTTCTTTTTCTAGATGCGATCAATGTGTATTGTTAAATTTTCTGATGATATCGTAGGCACTTTTCTTGGTACCATCCACCTGAATCAGGCCCATGCTTTTTTGAGGTGCCTTTTTCCAGGGGGCTGATCCTGCCACATTGGATGGAACCTGAGGAAAATCATAAAGCGTCCAAAGTCCGTAACTCCAGTGCTTGTCAGCAATGATTTTCAAGACTTCATCAATGTATTGTGCTTGTTCTTCTTGTGTTTTGCTGAATGGGAACCACCAGGCTGAGAAACTATGCATGCCCGTTTCACCCAACATCACCGGCTTTACTGATTGAATATTGATCAGATCAGTAGTTGGTCGGTAATAGTGGAATGAAATAAAATCAACCTGATCACTGAGGGTTTCATGCATCTCCGGCTGACTCCACCCTATGGTCACAAAGTGATCGGGATCGTATGTTTTTACTCTTTTGATCATAAAGTCCAACCAGGAAATCACCTGATGTTCTTCGGAGGTCTCAAAATCAAGGTCTGGTTCATTTTTAATGTCCCACCCAAACAATGCCGGGTGATCCTTCATGGCCATCACAATTTGCTCGGCGTGTCTGTCTGCCAGCGTCCATTGTTCCATGGAGTACCCCAGAAAAAAATCGAAAAGGGTAACAATGACTTTTAAATCGTATTGTTCCGCAACAGTCAGCAATTGCTGTAAATCAGACAGGTGTCTTGCGTCCACCTTAGCACCTCCGAATTCTTTATATGGAATGAATATTCTGAGGCTATTAAAACCCATTTCCGATATTTCCTGAAAATCGCTCTGTAAATCCAGACTGTCAAAGTTTGACCACATGGCTTCCCATGGGAAGTCTTTTGGGTAGTAGTTCATGCATTTCAATTGAAATGACGAGTCTTGTCCATAAGTGAATTGGCCTCCCCGGATAGACTTTTCTGATTTGCTTTGAGGAAAATCAAATGAACCAGTTTCATTTACCCGGACCTTATGCCGTACTCTCCAAAAATTATCTTCCAACAACAGCATGACCTCATACGAAGAGGTGTCGTAATACTGTATCAGGGTTTCACCAGATTTACCCAATTCATTGTAGGTAATTACCACATCATTGAGCACCGCCAGCGTACCATCTTCGGCATAGAACTTCAAAGTCATCTGATGCTCAATCGTGGTGGCTTTGTGTGACGTTGATTGACTTTCCTGATTGCCAGCGAGTCTGATTAACTTTTCCCTCGATTTGTTGGTAAAATAATCTTTCAAACCCTGTGCCCTTCCATCATTGGTACTCAAGAACTGATAGTAATGCCCAGCCACATAATCTGCAGTGATTTTGGTTCTGGTACCTGGCTCCATCTCTCTGCCCTCCGCTGAATGATCTGCCGCCCAGGTTACCTTAGGCTGATAATAGTCATTGAGTTGTTCACCGCTCAGCAACAGCATTTGCGATTGATCTGCCCCCGACCTGAAAAAGGCAATCACCTGTGAAGATCCAAACAGTAGCCCTGAAAAGACCCCAGCTGTGGTGACAATAAAAAGTGCGATATAAAAAGTTTTCTTGATCATTGGATTTTGATTTTTCTGGTGATTCCGCAGACAACAACTGACAACTCCGACCCGGATGGTAAGTCAGCGACAGATAGTTGTGCCGATCCATCGTGCAGATAT
The DNA here is from genome assembly GCA_965243755.1 of Cyclobacteriaceae bacterium. Lineage (GTDB taxonomy): Bacteria > Bacteroidota > Bacteroidia > Cytophagales > Cyclobacteriaceae > JANSWY01. Next base: position 1,022,941 of record CBDEVW010000002.1, on the reverse strand, counting down.
ATTATTTGTTCAAATCCATCTGCGTTAATTCTAACAGGGGTTTGATTTTTCACAAACTGGCCCATGAATCCCAAAACAGGCCCAACAGTCAATGTGTCCTGCTTTATGTCTAGTGGAATATCCTGCACTGAAGCCTTAAATGTGGTATAGACCGGATACCTTGAATTTGCGTAGTTGTCAATCTCTGCGGTGATTTTCCATCGGTCTTTTATGGAAGGAGCCTGCACCACAGCGGTGGCTACTCCATCCTTGGTGTTGGCATAAACTTCAGTAATGTGACCATCGCTGTGCAGAATGCTAAATGCAACAAGGGTTCCATTGCCAATGATGTTGCCTAGCCTGTCCTGGATTTTAGTTGTGGTAAGTGACACCAATTGTTCCCCATCCGCAAACTGATGTTGCCGTGTAAACCTAATGCCAAAGCTTACAGGATCATGTGTATAATAAACCAGGCGAAATGCTTTGTCGTTGAGGCCCTCATGACTTGCTGTTACCGTTCCATAGCCTTTTTTGTAGGGTGCATAGAATCTTTGGAAAGCGTAAAGTCTTCTCGATGGTGCAATCCTTTTTTTGATTCCCGCACCTGACTGCAAGCTAAACTGCACTTTTGTCCCTTCTAAATAAGGATTATCAAATGCATCCAATACCGTGGAAGTGATCATGGTGTAATCTCTCCGATCAACTACCAGGTGCTTTGGTCCACAAAAAGATTCAATATTTCCCGGATGACTGGTGTTTGGCTTTATTTCAAAGGAATGGGAATATGCCACTTTACCAGACAAGTACAATTTAGCAGAAACATATCCGGCTACTTTGCTGATGACCTCAGGCAAATTAAAAATCACATGTTCTGAAACTACCTGCCCCACCATTAATTGACTCCCCAAACTGTGAGTAACCTGCAGTGTAGCCTGAACATTGTCCTGAATATTGTCTGTGCAATAGATTAATTCAATCAGTTCCCCTGCCAAATACTCGGTTTGGTCGTTGTGTAACGAAATTTCATTAGCGGCAACAACGTGACCAATTAATAATAATGATATGTATATTGATTTTCTCAAAATGATCCTGGATTAGCGATGAAAGGATTGAGTTGAATAGAAATCGTAGTGTCCTTGCCAATGGAAACCTCTTCAATTGCTTTCACTCGGCCAGAAGACCTGTATTTCTGTTCTATTTGCCTGGATTCTAGCCCATTGGTAGTGGCAACTCCATCGCTGGCAATGACTTCAACATCGGCAAAATCGGGTAGAGCGCATTGAAAACTTTCTTTTCTTCTTGGAAAAACGCTTTTTGGCATTACATAGTGATCAACCCAGAAGAGGCCGTTCTCATTAGAAAACCCACGCAATAATTGTGTCATTGTGGCAGTAAGGTTGCCATGATTAAACAAAGTCCCTGAAAGTGTATCTGGCTGCAGCTTATTGATTTCCAGTGCAAGATCGTGGTACAAGTCCTGAGTAGCTACTGTACTCAATATCTCCACTTTAAAATTTGACGGAACCGCTTTATAAGTCATGGACTCATATGCCTCAGGATCATAAATGCTACTGGTACTGTCCAGCTTAAGCCATCCTACTGACTCAAAATCTATTCTGAATACAGTTCTTTCTTTAGGCAATAGTTTGTGTTTGAGATAGAACTTGTCGTAATAGCTGGTGATGAAGTTATTGGAGGAATCCATCAAAGTTGCTTTAATGGTGATGTCAGCTGGATAGTCATCAATGTTTTGAATTGCCCCTATCACCGCATATTTTGCTCCATTTCGAACGAGTTTCGCCTCCTCAACAGCCACCACAGGTCTGTCAAGAACATCTTCATGAAAAGTCTCTTCCGTAGAGATTGTTCTTCTTCCCTGGTTGTAGAACTGATTTCCTGGGTGATCAAAAAACTGATTGGTTGGGATATTGTAGTTGAACTCTTCTGGTACCATGTACCATTTCATACCTCTTTGCACTGTTTCATGAATCACTGTTTTTTCAAATTCTTCCAAAGCAGTAACCCAGTGTAGCCTGGCCTTTACAAACACTTTACCATCTTGTCCATTGATTACAGTGCATTGAATTGTATTCAATTTCCCATATGAATCAACCAACCCATCGGTGACAGAAGTCTCCAGAAGAAATTGATCCAGACTTTTACCCACCATGGGATCCAGATAGCTGTGCGCCTCGTCAAATTTTTTGAAGTCGATCGCATTGTACCAGGATTGCACAACTTTTTCCGGTGAGTCCTGTTTTTGGTTGACCCAATAGATATTTGCGATTAGCATTACCGCCAGTACGAGCACCACCAGCACCCATAACTGCTGACCAATTAACAATGCTTTGGGAAAATTGAATTTTATAATTTCCGGATTGCTGTAACTGTCTCTCAATACATTTCTTCCGGTAATGTGATGCAACCAGTGCAATTGTACATTGAAAAAGAACGCAATAAACAGCATGCTGATCGGGATGGTACCCCACATGATTTTTTGAAATCGGGGAATGTCTTTCTTTGGCAGTATTGATGGCAATGGACTGACATCAGCGCGTTCCCATACCATAATGCCATTGCTCAATTGTTTTACCCTGTGCCACCCGGTGAAATACAATAGAGGATCATAGAATTTGTCGTTGGACAACACATATTTCAGGTGAAATATGTCTGGAGCGGTGAGAAACTGCTGAAGCGTCCCAATGCCCTCTACTCCACGGTATTTCGAGTTTTCCAATCGTTCGATTGCCCTGGTTGTCAATTCTGGAATCCTTCTTGCGGAGTGGTAATTCCCATCTATGGTTCTTGCCTGGGTATTGGCAGATAGTAAAGCCATCTGATCGCCAAACCCAAGTGTCAGGTACCGCCATTTGTAATGTTTATCACTTTGTAAAAAGTTGGTAATAGGTGTTAACTCAATAGGATCGGGTTGCAGGGGCCTGAAAAAACTCAGGTTCATGGTAAATCCGCTACTGAAAAATATGATAGCGATTAGCATAACCACAATCAGGTTAAAGCCAACTTTGGTCAACCTGGATACGAGAGCCTGATACAAATTCCCTTCGAAAAACCTCCATAGAAACTCACCAATTAATGGAATTGATAATATGGTTCCCCAGAATGTAAACCGCTCCAATGTGAGGATGGAGAAAGCATTCTCTCCCAACAGCATCTTCGGTACGGGTGTAGTCCCTCCTGTGCCCAGGATAAACAGCATAGTGAATGAAAATCCAAGGAACAAATTTCTTTTAGAATAGAACCTGTAGATGAGGAATGGGAAAAATAACAGGAAGAATCCCCAGGGAATAATAAAAAATACCAACCCAGAACTAAACACTTCAAAGAAGCTATCTCTGGATCCATGTGGTATTGGCACTTGTGTGATGGGATCATTTTTGGACCATATCCAATAGGGCAGGATGACAAAGATGGTTGCCAGTATGGTACTCAACCCGAAGATGATGATCCTCTTGATATATTTGATAGCAAATTGAATAAACAACCAAATCCCAACATCCTTATAATTACCTTTGCTTGCAGCTGCTCCATCCATTACGGCAGTGGCCATCACTGGTAGCACGAAAAATACCATTCCAAAAATGGGGGTAACATGATGCGAACCAACAGCAACTGCTATAATACTGATGGCATTTAAAAAATATCTCCATTTACCAAATCTCACCCACAGGTAAATCTCAGGAAGTGAGTGCAGCAGCCAACCAATTCCCATCACCGTAGGCAGTTGACCAAATACATGCAGTGCTTCAATTACTGAGGGACAAAACACTGCCACCAGTGCTGCATAACCAGCAGATTCTTCATTTACCGTAACTAATTTTGAGAACCTGTAGGCACCCGTCACATATAACAGGACAATGGCGAAGGCCAACAAATAAGCCCCAAACTTTAAGCCTCCGATATAAGAAAACAGGGCTATGGTCTGATGAACGATTGGCGGATAACTGATTAAATTAAATCCCGTATACCACCGGTCTTCCCATGGCTCAAACCATGATTTTGAGTAATGATCTGCAAAAAACATGTGGACATATATATCATAGGTATCTTCAAGGGTATTGAAAAAAGAAGCCCCATGAAAAAGTAGCCCCACCGCTGTAGCAAGGGCCAAAATGAGATATGTCTTGTTTTGTTTTACAATCATACCTCAAATGAACATTAAGCTAATCACTCCAATATAACTATATCGACATGTGGTAGAATTATTCATATAAGCTGAATGTCACGTTTCCCGGTGCAACTCATCGGGGAATGGTAACCATTCGACCTTTCTTTGGCTCCTGTGACTGGGTTTGGGGTGCACTGGCAGGAAAAGAAGTTCTTGCTTTGAAGAAAAAACAAAAATGCAACACGGTATAGTCATTCCATGTTACAATGAATCTTCAAGGCTCGATCTGGAGACTTTCATTGAATTCGCCAAAACACACAAAGGGGCAACACTTTGCTTCGTCAATGATGGAAGTAGCGACAAAACAAGAGCAACTCTTGCCAGGATCAAGAATATGGTCCATGAAAATGTACATGTATTCAATGTAGAGCAAAATGCCGGGAAAGCAAATGCAGTACGGCAGGGATCACTTTTTCTTTACAGGGAGACATCAGTAGACACCATTGGATTCCTGGACGCTGATCTTTCTACCAGTTTTGAAGATTATAATGAACTGGTCTCCGAAATTGCTGGTAACAACCCATTGCAAATAGTATTTGGGTCAAGAAATATGGGTGGAGAGCAAAATCAAATTGAACGAAACCCAATTAGAAAAATGCTTAGTGAAACCATTCGACTACTCATCTTTTTCATCACCAGGCTCAAAATCAAAGACACGCAATGTGGCGCCAAAGTTTTTAGCCGTAAACTGATTCCTATCATGTATGGGAAAGGATTTTTCAGTAAATGGCTCTTCGATGTGGAAATCCTGCTGAGGCTAAAAAAGGAACTTGGTATCCAACAATTCAGGGAAAGGTTTCTGGAAAAATCATTGGCTGAGTGGATCCATATGGATGGTTCAAAACTCAATTTCAGAGATTCCATCAGGATACCTCTGAATTTACTTGAAATCTGGTATAACTACGAGTTGATTCCTTTCATTGCCAGGATCAAACATCGGATCAAATCCACACAACCCTTAAGACTATTAAAGGCTCGACCAGCACTTAAAAACGCTTAATTTATTCGATCACATAATCACGATAAGAAAATGATTTTTAACATTTCAGAACAACAATACAGTACATTTTTGGCCTTCAGACGGCTGATCTTTTGGGAACTTAAAAAGCTGGACTACTTGCATCCAGCAACCATTAGCCGGATATTTGAATTGGGTTCCGAACATGGGTTTTGTCGTGACACGGTAGACGGCATATTGTTAGAATGTAAAGAGGATTTACGTCCTTAATCATATAACAAATTTCAAATATTGTGTAAAACCATCCTGAAACAAAACCCGTAATTTTACCTGATCAATTCATTTTTAGTACCTTTAGGGGATTAAATGCTGAATATTAAGAACATATTGACAGTAATTATGGCGGGGCTCTTGCTTACCGCCTCACTTGGCATTACTCTTCACAAGCACTACTGCATGGGGAGACTAAAGCACATCGCTGTGTTCGAAAAAGCTGAATCCTGCATGGGCATGATGGGGAAGGAATCGGAAGATTGCCCCATGAACTGCTGTAAGGATACCGCTGAATTATTCAAAGTTGATGATTTAAAAAAAGTTAGTCAGTCATTTAATCTCACGCCCGATCTAAAATTGCTGGCAACCACTATGTTTCTGTTGGTTGACCTTGATCTAATGAAGCATTCAGATCAGGTAACAGCCAACATCCATTACAAACCACCGCTTCCTGATCGGGACATTCCGGTACTTATCCAATCATTCCTGATATAGAATTATTCCTTATTTAGCTGCTGAAAAGCAGAGATCCAGGTTATTCACTTTTGACCTGGTCATTATTTAAATTCATTTGAACAAGGAATAATGCTATGCTAAATAACATCATTAAATTCTTCCTGGAGAATAAACTGATCACGTTTCTTCTCACTATTTCATTGATAAGCTGGGGAATTGCCACGGCACCCTTTAGCTGGAATCTCGATTTGATACCAAGAGACCCGGTACCTGTTGATGCTATTCCAGATATTGGAGAAAATCAGCAAATCGTATTTACCGAGTGGATGGGGCGTTCACCCCAGGATATTGATGACCAGATCACTTATCCTTTAACCACCGCATTACTGGGCATACCAGGGGTAAAAACGATCCGGAGTAATTCAATATTTGGGCTCTCCAGCATCTACCTGATTTTTGAAGAAGATGTGGAGTTTTATTGGAGCCGATCCCGAATACTCGAGAAACTAAATTCCCTCCCTGCAGGAACGTTACCAGAAGGTGTACAGCCAGCCCTGGGGCCAGATGCTACCGCGTTGGGACAGATTTACTGGTACACACTGGAAGGACGAGACGCAAATGGTAACCCTGTAGGAGGCTGGGACCCACAGGAATTGCGCTCAATTCAGGATTTCTATATCAAGTATGCCTTATCCTCCGCCAAAGGTGTGTCTGAAGTAGCTTCAGTAGGAGGATTCGTCAAAGAATATCAAATCGATATTGACCCGATCGCCATGAAAAGTTTTAATATCGGGGTGGATCAAATCATGCAGGCGGTAAAGAAAAGTAACCTGGATATAGGTGCCCGTACTATGGAATATAACCGGGCTGAGTATCTTATTCGTGGGTTAGGGTACATTAAAAACATCAATGATATTGAAGAAACGGCCATTGTTTCTAGAAATAATGTCCCGGTGAGGGTAAAAGACATTGCCCGTGTGCAATTGGGGCCCGCTACCAGAAGAGGTGGACTGGATAAAGGTGGCGCAGAGGCCGTTGGGGGTGTGATTGTAGCACGATATGGCTCCAATCCGTTGGAAGTGATCAACAATGTCAAAACAAAAATAAAGGAGATAGAAGCTGGGCTCCCCACCAAAACACTTGAAGATGGCAGAGTATCCAAGGTCACAATAGTGCCATTCTATGATCGCACCGGGCTCATTAAAGAAACGCTTGGTACCCTTGAAGAAGCACTCTCACTGGAGGTCCTGATCAGCATCATTGTAGTGATCATTTTGGTGCTTAATCTACGGGCGTCTGTATTAATTTCCAGTCTTTTGCCGATTGGTGTGCTCATGACATTTATTGTCATGCGTTATGCCGGAGTATCTGCCAACATAGTGGCTTTATCAGGAATTGCCATCGCGATAGGCGTAATGGTAGATGTAGGCGTGGTGTTTACTGAAAATATTGTTCGTCATCTCCAACTTCCACAAAACAAAAACAAAGACACCAAGGGTAAACTGAAAGTAATTTATGAAGCAACCACTGAAGTAGCTTCAGCTGTTATCACCGCTTTATCTACTACGATAATCAGTTTTATCCCCGTATTTGCTTTACAGGACCAGGAAGGGAAATTATTCAGGCCGCTGGCTTTCACAAAAACTTTTGCATTGGTAGCAGCTTTAATCATAGGAATTGTGATCATTCCTGCCTTTGCACATTGGATATACGCAATCAAATCAAGCAAAAGCAACCATCAGCAATACTGGAATATTGGGATGATTTCAGCAGGGTTGGCTTTACTTTTTTTGTTGCCATGGGCAGGTTTAGTTTTGATTGGCATAGGCACCAACAACTTATTGAGTAGACAATGGAAAGAAAAATGGGAAAATGTACCGAAGTACATCAACATTGGCATTGTCCTTCTCACCGTCCTGTATTTTCTTACCAAAGAATGGTTGCCACTTGGTGCACAATATAGCTGGGTAGTTAATTTTCTGTTTGTCGCCCTTATGATCATTGTGATCCTGGGGATACTAATGGCAGTTGTTCACTATTACAATGCCATCCTCAATTGGTGCCTGCACAATAAATTGAAGTTTCTGACACTACCAGTTGTCATTTTACTCTTCGGTTTACTCTCCTGGCAGGGATTCAATAAAGTTTTTGGTTTTATCGCAACCGGTGGAGAATACGTAGGACTTGATATTCGTCATTCATCGACCTGGAAAAAATTGAGTGAAACATTCCCGGGAGCAGGAAGAGAATTTATGCCTCCTCTGGATGAGGGATCATTCCTGTTGATGCCTACCACTATGCCTCATTCCGGGATAGCAGAAAACATTGAAACTATCCAGTTGTTGGATATGCTTGTTACTGCCATTCCTGAAGTAGAGATGACTGTTGGGAAATGGGGTCGTGTTGAATCCGCCCTGGACCCAGCTCCTATTTCAATGTTTGAAAATGTGATCAATTACAAGCCTGAATATATTCTTGATGAAGATGGACACAGAATAAGGTTCAAGGTGAATAAACAAAATGAATTTATACTAAAAAACGACGAGACCTTTCAGCCGACAGACGAGAATCTTGCTGGGTTTGACAGGTCATTACTGATTCAGGATAAAAAAGGCAAATATTTCAGACAATGGAGAAGTCATATTCAGTCTCCTGACGACATCTGGGATGAAATAGTAAAAGTGACCAATATTCCGGGCATGACATCAGCACCAAAATTGCAACCTATTGCAACCCGACTAGTGATGCTATCCACCGGGATGAGGGCGCCTATGGGCATGAAAATATATGGTCCGGACCTAAAGACGATAGAACAGGTTGGTCTTGAGATGGAAACTCATTTAAAAAACGTACCGGGCGTTAAAGCAAGTTCAGTTTTTGCTGACCGGGTGGTAGGTAAGCCTTACCTGGAAATAAAAATCAACAGGAAAGCCATTGCACGATATGGGCTGAGCGTGACTGACCTTCAAATGTATTTGGGTGTGGCCATTGGTGGAAACACACTCACCAAAACAGTAGAAGGCCGTGAACGGTATAGTGTCCGAGTACGCTATGCTCGTGAACTCAGGGACAACCCCGAAGATATTGGAGAAATTCTTGTACCAACACCATCTGGCGTGCAGGTGCCCTTGCAGGAATTGGCAGAACTTCAGTATGTAAGAGGTCCTCAAAACATCAAAAGTGAAAATACATTTCTGGTGAGTTATGTGATCTTTGATAAAGTTGATGGCTATGCGGAAACGGATGTTGTAGAAAATGCGCAGCAATACCTGAATGATCAGATAAAATCAGGTAATCTCCTAATCCCAAAAGGCGTCAGTTTTAAGTTTGCCGGAAACTATGAAAACCAAATCAGAGCGAGCAAAAGACTATCAATTGTCATTCCAATCAGTCTACTGGCCATATTACTTATTCTTTACTTTCAGTTTGGAAATCTCCCCAGTACACTAATGGTCTTTTCAGGAGTATTTGTGGCGTTTGCCGGTGGGTTCATATTTCTGTGGCTCTACAATCAGGAATGGTTTGTCAACTTCGCGATTTTTGGGAGGGACATGCGTGACCTGTTTCAGGTAGACACCATCAACTTAAGTGTGGCCGTTTGGGTGGGCTTTATCGCATTATTTGGGATTGCCACTGATGATGGGGTGATCATGGGTACTTACCTCAAGCAATACATTGAAAAGGAGAAACCTAATTCCATTGACCAGGTCAGGAAGGCAGTGTTGCACGCCGGAAAACAACGGGTACGCCCCGCAATGATGACTGCTGCCACCACAATTATAGCCCTGCTGCCTGTCCTCACTTCTACCGGAAAAGGATCGGATATCATGGTCCCTATGGCCATCCCAACCTTTGGTGGAATGATCATACAGGTCATCACCATGTTCGTAGTGCCAGTTTTGTACTGCTGGTGGCAGGAATCTCAACTAAAAAGACAAGACAATGAAAATTAATCATATAATCATAGCATTCCTGTTGCTTCAGGCTTGTGATTCACCAGTGATGACAGTAGATGTCGATCATGTCGGTGAATTAAGACAGATCATGCATCAGGGAAAGATAGAAGCCAGGGTTTCCCTCGACTCAATCACAAGACCTGGTTTATATGCAGTAGGTGCATTGGATTCCCTTCGTGGTGAAATTTTAATTGAAAATGGGCACAGTATAATTGCCACTGTAGACAGTATCGGCCCTTCTATTCTTGCATCTAATCAGGTCCTGGCCACCTTGCTGGTTTATTCAACAGTTCATGAATGGGACACCATGGTTGTTACTACATCAAATCTTGAAAAAGTCCTGGAAAGTATCGCTAGTGATAAACAGCTGAATACGCCATTCCCTTTTGTGATACAAGGTAAGTTTCCAAAGCTGATGTATCATATCATCAATTTTGATCCGAACAGCGACTTTTCACAACACAAGAAAGGTGCATATATCGGAGAATTAACCGACCAAGTGGTGACAATTACAGGGTTTTATTCCGATCATCATCAGGGAATATTTACCCATCACGATTCAAGAGTTCACATGCATGTCAGGAATGAAGACTTTGCAGAAATGGGACATGTAGACGAACTGGAAACCGGAACAAATTCATTCACCTTATTACTGCCAAAATTATGAGAAAGCTGATCTTCATATTATTAGTGGGAATGATTTACTCCCCTGTTTACAGTCAGGATTACCTGGATCAATACCTAAAGTTGGCGGCTGAAAATAATCCAGGGTTAAAAGCCAAATTCAACGACTACCTGGCTGCAATGGAAAGGATTAATCAGGCCAAAGGGCTCCCGGATCCACAGGTGGCCTTTGGGTACTTTTTGCAGTCAGTAGAAACACGTGTTGGACCACAAAGAGCTACTGTGGCAATCAATCAGAGTTTTCCATGGTTTGGCACGCTTAAAGCACAGGGAGATGTGGCCGCCACCAATGCCTCATCAAAACTTGTCGCCTTTGAAAACGCCCGCCTGATGTTGTTTCGTGATGTCAAACTGCATTATAATCAGCTTTACTTCCTTCACCAATCCATTCAACTGACAGAGGAAAACATTGAACTGCTAAGGTCCTTTAAGGAATTGGCCAGGGTCAATTTTGAGAGTGGAAAAACTGGATTTGTCAATGTATTACGAGTTGAAATGGAGGAAGAGGAACTCCACACCCAACTGCAATTCCTGAAAGATTCGAAATCCGCGGCAAGAGCTGAGTTTGAAAACCTGTTAAATACAAGGCTTTCAGATGAGATAGAATTTCCTGATCAACTTGAAATCATACAATTGAAGGAAGATAAAAAAGTGCTTTACGATAGCATCATCAATCAGAACCTAAGACTTCAGGAGTTGCAACTGATGGCGGATAGTAAAGAAAAACAGGTGGAAGCTGCAAAACTGATGGGGAAACCATCACTAACTATTGGGGCAAGCTACATCAATATTGCGGAACGCACAGATATGGATATGCCAGGAAATGGACAGGACGCGTTTTTGTTTCCACAAGTGGGAGTAAGGGTACCTATATTCAGAAAAAAATATCAGGCAATGCAGGAACAGGCTAAACTGGAACAACAAAGCCTGGAATATCAGATCAGCGATGAATCTAACAGCCTCTCTTCACAACTGGAGCGATTAATCACCAGTCATCTGGACGCTCAAAGAAGAATCAGGCTGAACGAAAAGTTACATGATCTGGCAGAACGTTCTCTGTCCCTACTTCAGACAGAATTCACGACCGGAGTAACAGGGTTTGAGGAGGTCATTCGTATGGAACGAAAGCTGCTCACCTATCAACTGGCCCTGCAAAAGGCCATAGTGGACAATAATAACGCGATTTATAAAATCAATTACCTATTAGGAAAATGAAAAAGATATTTGACAATAAATTCATTTTTGGAGGACTGATCTTACTGATCGGTTTGATGATTGGATGGTTTCTAAGCCCCTCAGGTGGTTCAGAAGCAAATGGTCATGTGCACAGTGAATCCGCCGAAGAGGTGTGGACATGTTCAATGCATCCACAAATCAGAGAAAGTGGGCCTGGAAAATGCCCTTTATGCGGAATGGATTTGATCCCGGTATCCTCCTCAGGAGATCAATCGGTAAAACCTGATGAAATTCAGATGTCGGAGAGTGCTGTTCAGATGGCCAACATCCAGACCATTAAAGCTGGAAAGCATTCACCTCAAAAAACCATGTACCTACCTGGTAAAATAGTTGCTGATGAAAGAAGTATTGCGACAGTGACTTCTCATTTCAATGGAAGGGTAGAAAAATTATTTGCCGACTTCACCGGGCAATTCATTCAAAAAGGTCAGAAGCTGGCTACTCTCTATTCTCCTGATCTGGTTACTGCCCAAAAAGAGCTATTCGAAGCACTAAAATTCAAAACATCTAATCCGTCATTTTATGAAGCCGCCATTCAGAAACTGAAGTTGTGGGAGTTGACGGACCAACAGATCAATGAAATCATTGAGAAAGGAGAACCACAATTCTACTTCAATGTTTACGCTCCCCGATCAGGCACCATCATTCAGCGAAAAGTTGCGGAGGGCGAACACGTCATGGAAGGAAAAGTCCTGTTTGAACTGGCGAATCTCAGCAAGCTATGGGTGCAATTTGATGCTTATGAAAGTGACCTGCGGTGGATCCGTGTCGGAGATTCGATCTCTTTTAAGGTCCAGACTTTTCCTGAAGATGAATTCAAAAGTGTTGTGACCTTTATCGATCCGGTAGTAAACAAAATGTCCAGAACCGCATCAGTGAGGACGGAAATCATCAATCGTGACAAAAGACTCAAACCTGACATGTTTGTGGAAGGTACAATTCATGCCAACATAAGCGGTAAAGATCAGGCCCTCACCATTCCCAAGTCAGCAGTACTCTGGACTGGAAAAAGGGCCGTGGTATATGTGAAGCAAAGCAATTACAATCAGCCCACCTTTCAGTTCAGAGAAATTACGCTGGGAACGGATGCAGGCAACAGCTATGTGGTTATTAGTGGTTTGGAAGAAGGTGAAGAGATTGCAACCAATGGAGTTTTTAAGATTGATGCAGCTGCACAATTGCAGGGAAAAGTATCAATGATGAACAGAAACGGGGGTGGCTCAAATACAGGGCATGACCATGGAACGGGATCGGGAGCAAATAAGGGAGACTTACAATTACCAGAAGTTAATGCCAGCACCAAGACCTTCCAGTCAAATGATCAATTTAAGGAGCAACTGGGTAAAGTCTTCAGTGCCTACATTCCTGTGAAGGATGCCTTGGTGAACTCTGACCCTGACAAGGCGCAATCGGAATCCGGAAAGCTGCAAAAAGCAATAGAAAAGGTAGATATGAAACTGGTTTCAGGTGATGCTCATATGGAGTGGATGAAAGACCTGGAGGTTCTTCAGGGTTCAGTAAAATTTATATTGAGCCATAGTGATGTAGAAGTACAAAGACAGGCTTTATCACCTTTAAGTGACCAGTTGTACCAAACCCTTGTGAAATTTGAAGTTGAAACCGGCGGCTACCGACAGTACTGCCCGATGGCCTTCGATTTTGAGGGCGCTTATTGGCTAAGCGACTCTGACGAAATCCTCAATCCATATTTTGGAGACGCTATGCTCACTTGTGGCAATGTAGAAGAAGAATTGAAATAACAGAATAAAAATTTAACAAATGAATACTCAAAAATTTATTAGACCTATGAAAACAATAGCACTAACAGTAACCTTATCAATTGGATTAATGGCTTGTTCTAATGGATCAACCGAATCCAGGACTGATACCAGCAATAAAACGCAGGAATCAACCGTGAGCCAACAACCTGGCGTATTGGACATTTATATGCAACTGAAGGATGCATTTGTAAAATCTGATGCAGCTACCGCAAAGACTTCTGCGCAGGCCCTGGTTGTCGCACTTAAATCGAAGCAAATGAGCAGCCAACTTATTGAAGCTGCCGGAACTATTGCTGCAAGTGATGATCTCAAAGCACAACGCACAGCTTTCAAATCCCTTACTGATGGTTTAATTGAGGTATTAAAATCGAATGACGAGGAAGAGGGTATTTATGTACAGTATTGTCCCATGGCATTCGATAATACCGGCGCAAACTGGTTAAGTAACTCAGAAGAAATCAGAAATCCTTACTTTGGAGATATGATGCTGAAGTGTGGGAAGGTGGAAGAAAAACTTTAATTGAATCTCATCAGATAAATAAATCACACTTAAATGAAGCATACGGTCATACTAGTATCAGTAATACTATTTTGTAGTTGTGGTACTTCAGAGAAAGGCTCTACTCACCATGATAATCACGGGCATTCCAATGCGATTGATGATGGAAAGAAAAAGCCAAAAAGCCCCAAACAAATGGCAATGAGTAACATAGGAGAAAACCACGTGCACATTGAATACAGTTCTCCTGGCAAAAGAGGAAGGCAGATTTTTGGTGGATTGGTAGCCTATGGGGAAGTTTGGGTTACAGGAGCACACAAGGCTACTTCTATTCAATTTTCTAAAGATGTTGAAATTGGAGACACCGCAATAAAAGCTGGAAAATACGCATTGTTCACAATTCCAGGGGAGGCGGAATGGACAATTATTATCAATAAAAATTGGGATCAACATCTTGCTGATGATTATAGTGAAGCTGAAGATATCGTTCGACTCAAGGTGAATCCTGAAAAATTAAATGAAACGGTAGAATCTCTTACCTACGAAGTGCAAGCCATCGACGACAATACAGGCATAATTGCAATTAGCTGGGATGATGTCAAAGTCAGTTTCAAGATTAAGAATGCCCAATCATGATGAAAATTGTAAATTATTTAATTCCGGCTTTAATTCTGGCTGGATGCAGTCAACCCAGCTCAGACAATGAAGTCCAGAAAACCCCCAGCACGATTGAATCGCCTGCAAATGGCAATTCAAGTTTACCATATCTGCTCGTAGCAGCAAATGACAAAATGTACATGTCATGGGTAGAGGAACAAGGAGATTCCACCTATTTGAATTATGCTTCTTTCTCAAACGATCAATGGACTGAGCCCTCGTTAATAGCTATTGGTACAGACTGGTTTGTAAACTGGGCAGATTATCCAATGGTTGCCGCCAATGAAAATGGCGAAATGCTGGCACATTACCTGGCAAAAAGCGCTGCGGGCACCTATTCATACGATGTGAACATCAGGAGAAACGCTGGAACTGGCTGGACCGAACCAATTATCCCACATACTGATGGAACACCAACGGAACATGGGTTTGTGTCTATGGTCCCATTACCAGATCAGAGCTTTCAGCTTGCGTGGCTGGATGGCAGGAATACTTCGGGTGATCATGGAGCCCATCATGGCGCTATGACTTTGCGCACAGCAGTGATGGACATAGAAGGCAATATCTCAAACGAATCAGTGCTGGACAATCGGGTTTGCGATTGTTGCCAGACTTCTGGTGCTATGACCTCCAATGGTCCCATTTTCGTCTACAGAGACCGATCCGAACTTGAAATACGGGACATGGCTATCGTGAGAATGGTCAACGGAAATTGGACAGAGCCCAGGACAATTTATTCAGATCAGTGGAAAATCAATGGGTGCCCGGTCAATGGACCGAGGGTAAGCGCCATTGGTAACACACTAGGTGTTGCCTGGTTCTCGGTACCCAATGGAAAACCTCAGGTGAAGGTTATATTTTCGGAAGATGGGGGTGCTTCATTTGGCAAACCAGTGATGATTGATGAAAAATCGCCTGTTGGGAGAGTTGATATGGTAATGATCAATAATAAATCTGCTTATGTCAGCTGGCTTGGCAAGGAAGGCGAAAAAACGGTAATAAAAACCTGTAAAGTAAACCTAAATGGTCAGGTAGGTACGCCAGTAGTGATTGCTGAAACCAGTGATGCCCGAGCAAGTGGTTTTCCACAAATGGAGCTTTATAATGGTCAATTATATTTTGCATGGACAGAGTTGAAGGATGATAAGAGTTCAAAAGTCAGACTTGCTCAAATCGAAAATCCGGGTTAATAGTAAAGCAGCGGAAAATATTTTTTGAGAACTCTTTGAAAATGTTATTCAAAGAGTTCTTTTATCTTTGCAAATTCATCTAAATGTCTAAATGTGTTTATTTCCATTATATTCATCAATTTCTTACTAGGTAGCTTCGTTTATCGAAGGTACAAGAGCAGCATCAACAAGGATTTGTTTCTTAAAACCGGATTATTCAAGGGCACCATAGCATTGATCATTACATGTATAGTTGGTTATGCTATTGCCAGTGTGATCAAAATTGACCAAACTATTTCAATAGATTCATTTCAACTAACATCTGGGCTAACTTATCCATATACCACAAATTTCTGGGTAATTGCTTTTCAGGACTTCATCCGGGTGTTTACTGAATTAAATCTGATTGACTTATTGACGGGTTTGCTGTCTGTTTCATTTTGTCTATTACTGCTTTGGAAGATATTTCAGCCAAATAGGAATATACTATTAAATATCTCCTTGATTATCTATGGAATGATTATTCCATTTCTGGCTGTTCCAGTTTCCGTTCAAATCAAATCTGCAACACAAAATGAACTTACCGGAACGTTTATAGGAGAATTGATCTATTGGGTATTTAACTATGGTTTTTTGAGTGAAACACTAAAGATTTTGCCGGGTTTTCTATTATTGTTTATTGCAAAAAAGAACGCCCCCGATCGGCTGATATTTTTGACCTGTCTGATTTCACTTGGATTTGCCTTTTCTGAGAATTTGTATCGCGTAAAAGGAGAAACAGACTTTCTACTATTCTGGGCAATTTGCTTTAGTTTCCTTCATATGATCCAATCATCAATTGCCTTATATGGGACTTTGCAATATTTTTTTAGGCGAAACTTTGAATGGGGATATTGCATTACATTCTTTCTTCTATCAATAGGGCTAGCTGGAATTAATAATTTACTTTATCAGGAAGGTGGTCTTGCCATTCTAATTCTACTACTCCTTATACCACAATTAACAATGTGGATGATCATATTAAATAATGTATGTAGCAACTCAAAAAGTTATATGATCAGAGTTAGGTCTGAGTTGACAAATTCTGAGTTTTTAATCCTTGCGGGTGCAGGTGTTATGATTGCTGCAACAGTATTGATCAACTTTTACCTCGTACCCAATTATGACACCAATCAGTTTTCGACAATCGCGCCAGGCTTAACTTTTGTATTTTTCATACTAGTTTTAATATCGTTTAGGCAAATTACTCCAGTACCGGGTTTTTGGCGAAATATTAAATTTCACAGCGATAGAGAGGAAAGAAGGTTTGTGCCCAGCTTCCTATTTCAAAATCTTATAAGTCCTGTGAATTTGGTTGACAAGAAATTAAGGTTAAGCTGCCCTCATAACAACCACTATCTGGCAGATTTTTTTAGTAATGATTATGGGGTAGTAAAGAAGAGATTACTGATTGATTCAGACGGCCAAATGGATACTGAATGGTACCTTGTCAAATTAAGAAACCCGTTAGATATAGTGGAGGAATTTGACAAACACCATGTCGTGATCAAAATGAAAAGTTATTTTTCAGATCCAGATCACGACAAAAAGGTCCCCTGTCATTTTAAACTGGTTTATTTTAAAACTGACCTGAACAAAAAGTCATTTTCATCTGCAGATTTCTATTCCTACGGTGGAATCACCATCTCAGGACTAATGAAAAATGCTAAAAAGAGGGTCAATCATTAAAAAGAGTAATTAATTAAGCAGGGAACCATTAACTGGTCCCCTGCCGTCCTTCCTTCCTAACTTTGGCTTGGTAAATTAGAAAAGTAACCCCGCTTGTCTGCCCTCTATCTATAGCTGATTGACATGTACATCCATTTGAGGAAATGGTATACTTATGCCCCTTTCGTTGAAAGTCTTAAAAACTTTTTCATTCATCTCAAAGAATACTCCCCAATAGTCTGGCGCATTCACCCATGCTCTTACTACAAGGTTTACTGAGCTATCTGCCAACTCGGAAAGTGCGATAAATACTGCAGGATCCTGCAGTATACGTTCATCCTGCCCACATAGCTCCCGAAGTATTTCCTTGGCTTCATCTACATTGTCCGAATAACCAATTCCAAATGTCCAATCCACCCTTCGCCTCGCTTCTGTTGAATAGTTGGTCATTGATGAAGTAGATAACCCTCCATTTGGGATAATGATCGTCTTGTTATCACCCGTTTTTAATATTGTATTAAATAGCTGGATCTGGTTAACCGTACCACTATATCCCTGTGCCTCTATGAAATCACCCACTTTAAATGGTTTAAAAATCAGGATCATTACGCCACCCGCAAAATTTTGCAAGGTCCCCGACAATGCCATTCCAATAGCCAATCCCGCTGCACCAAGTATGGCAATAAAGGAGGTCATCTCGATCCCCAGCATCCCCAACACACTGATCACCAACATTATTTTCAAAACGGTGTTCACTATTCCTTTCAAAAATGGGGTCAGTGAGGGATCTGTATTACGGTTTTGGAGCATCCTGGCAAAAGCCCTGGAAATAATTCGAATGATCCAAAGACCAATGATGAATACAATGATAGCACCAACCAATTTTGGTCCGTAAGTCAGTACAAAATCCCAACCTCTGTCTATCAGTTTATCGTAATCCATTTAATTATTTTGTTGTGTTTTAAGTTAATGTTTAGAGTAAATTAACAGCTTATCACCGACATTTGTTTGAGATATTCGGTGACCTGAAGTATTTGCTGGTCGGAATCACAAAATAGCTGGTTTAGCTAAAATTTGATCGATAATTATGGCTGGAACAGCTTCATATAGGTTTCTTTATCAAGGGCTCCACTGGGGAAAAGCCCATTATCAGATTGAAACTGCCGAAGGGTAACCTGAGTGTCTACCCGAAAGTTACCATCCACGGGTGTGTCATATCCTTTTGTGTTCAACTGCTGCTGAAGTCTCCAAACAATGCCATTCACATCTCCAAAAGACACATTCAGCATTTCTGTCATTAGTTTTTCCCGTTCATAGGCTTCAGGGGTAGTTCCGGTTTCAATGATTGACTTCACCTGTTGATTATTGTATCCATTTTGCTTTAGCTGGTAGGCAAATTGCAGTTTTCCTTCAAGTCGGGTGGCAAGGGCTTTCATTTGATTATAGTGAGCTGCAGCTTTCAGTGCTTCTTCATTATCAGATGGGTAAAGGACATCAATTCCTTCATTTCGCCACATTCTTCTGGCAAAGGACCCTATTTCAAAAGCAGTCTCCAGGTAAAGTTTAACTGTCTCCTGATCAAAGTAGTTAACATCAATTGAATCAGGCACAACGTAATCATAGGGATTGGGAGGATTAAACTTTGACCATTTGGCATATTGAAAATACCCTATCAACGGTAAAGTGATGATCAATACAATGTACAATAGATTCTTCACTGTGTGATTTTATTGAGGTTAGCAAAATATTCTTCCAGTTTTAATTTGTATACCTCCTCATTAGCGCTATCAGCAGCCTTTATGGTGAGGTCTTTTACAAATTTCATGATGGTGTCATCCAGCCTTGACTTGAACTCCGAAGTTAGCACACCAGACAATACAACAGCCACATAAAATTTCTGAAAATTTTGAATGTATATTTTATAAAGGTCGTATTCTATCGTTTCAAGGGACTGGTTTTCCTTCTCAAACGCCTCACCTACAAATGACTTTATGGCGGTCAGCATTCCGGCGATGAGATCCTGGTCCATGGTTTTATTTCTGGAGTAGGAAGCCAGCAATATACCGGAATCATTTTCAATCAAAAATATTTCCTCGACCTGAGGTTCCACGGCCTTTCTTATCATATCACCGCCAGGTTTAGTTCCGGTGAAAAGCCCCTTGAAATAAGCCATCAGGCGATCCCATGAGAAGAGTTGTTCAAACTGCTGATCAATTTTCTCAGAAAGTAATTCAATTTCCTTTTGAATATACTTCTTGATCATCTGTCCCATGATCGGGTATAGCACCTGCACCACCTCGTCACGCGATTCCCTGATCTGCTTCTGTAAAGTTTTTGTAATGGCAGGACCTAATCGCTCAGGCATGATTTCGGTAATGTGATCTACAAGTTGTTCCACCTCACCTTCGGGTACTTTCAGGTGCTTAAAATCATGCGCAACTTTGTCCTGAAATTCGCCGAGCTTCTCTTCCAACAGGGCAAACTTCTTACTCTCTTCTTCGAAAAGGAGATTCTTTAATTCATTTATGCCTCCACTCTGGGACATGCCTATTCGTCAGATTGAAGTTTTCTTCCCAACTCCTCCAGCAGCGCCCCAAGGGTTTTTCTCTCCGTTTTAGCATCTCTGAGCGCATCCAGTTCCAGGTTCATATCGGAGGTGAGAGAATCTATTCGTGTATCGAAATGGCTTTTCAATTCCTGTAGTTGGTCATTGAGTTGATCAAGTTGTGCATTGATGTTTTTTTGCAGTTTTTCCAGATCCTTTTGCTGTGACTGGTAACGCTCATCCAGCTGACTCTTTAGCGATTCAAATTTCTGGTTGTACTCCTGCATGTCGGAACCAAAAATGATATCTCGTATGGCGTTGATCTTCTCTATCTCATTATTGGGGTTTTCCTGGTTGTTTTCAGCTTTGGCCATAAGTTGTATCTCTCTGTCTGTAACTAAAAATAGTTAATTTAATTTCTTTATCCTTGAAAGCAGCTCCTCTTTGTGCGTAAGGCTTATTGGTAAAATGGTATCCTTTATTTGTAGCCTTTGCTGGTTGAGAGAAATGATCTGATCAATTCTGACAATATAGGACCGGTGAATTCTTATAAAGTCTTTCTTGGGCAAGATGTCCTCTATGCTCTTGAGCTTTGTATAAGTAATATACATTTTATCCGGGGTGTGAACCTTAATGTAATCTCCATAGGCCTCTACATACAAGATATTCTTGGGGTCAAAATTTAACAGTAGTGAATCTACTTTGATGAAAATATTTTCCGCTTCCGGCAAGGCCTTCAGTGCTTCTATTTCTGCATTTTGTTTGGCGATAGATTCCACATTTCTGTCCTGTTGCAGTTCCAATACCTTTTGATATTGCGTCGTGAAATCCTGAATCAATAAGAGGATACAGGGTCCATCATCAGTGTTTTCGTGAAAAAAGGTGAAATCAAAAAACTGTGATACACCAAAGTAATCATCCTGAATGCATTTAAAGGTAATGTTCTCCCTGCTTTTCAACCCTTTGAGTGTGTCTTTTAGGGAAGATAACAATGGGATTTCTTCAAAAAGATTGGTCTTTACTTTCATCACTACGATCTCATCTGTAGAGTCAAGAAGATTCCCATCCAGATCGAATCGCACCAACTGTGACAGATGATCTACCAATTTTAATTTTTCCTGATGCAGCGCCTTCAAATCATTTCTCTGGTTAAGTTTTCAAAAGCTGTTTCTACATTTTCTCCAGTTTTGGCACTGGTAAACAAGACTTCCTCAAAATCTATCTCTTTTTTCAAATCTGATTTCATCGCATCAGTTAGCATATCACTCTTGTTGGCCAATTTGATCAACGGTGCTTCAGGAAGTGTTACTCTTAACTCCGAGATGTGTTGATCAATTTCTTTGTAGGTCGTGGGTCTGGTGACATCAAATACATAAATGATACCATGTGCACCCAACTTATACGAAGCGGGTATTTTCTTCATAGCATCTTCGCCAGCAATATCCCATAAAACTATGTTCACTTCATGTCCGTCCACCTTCACCAATTTTTTGTCAATTTTGACACCTATTGTAGTAAGGTAATTGTCCGTGAACTTCTGATGGACAAACTGTCTTACCAGAGAAGTTTTACCTACTCCAAAATGTCCAACCAAAATCACTTTCTTATTAATCATAAAATAAAATATGCTTTAGTCCGATTATCAAATCGAATGGAATATAAGGTTTAATTTACTAAATATTTAGAAGTCCAGTCTCTCCCGCGAAAATTAGCCTAGATAATGCCTTCAAATTAATATGTAAGTTGAATGATGTGAAATACAGGTTGAACGAATACAAATGACCGTTAAGTGAAAATAATGGCATCAGAGAGGCTTTTTGAAGGGTAATTACCCGCAAAAATTAATTCATCGGGCAAAATTCACATTTCAACCTGAGCCCTTTTTATGTCACCGAATAAATTGAATGTGGACCGTTGGCTCGTACTATCTTGCAATCACTTGAAACCAAACAAACAACTCGCATGGAAGTAATGGAGAAACTCGAATTTACATTGCTTGGTTATGTCAACCGAAATAAGGTTTATGCGGATTTAGACGCCAAAGTGGTGAAGATAAGCTGGGAAGGAATAGTGGATGGAAAGTCTGCCAGAGAGGTATTGAACCTGGCCAGTGATTTAGTTGCTCAAAAACTGTGTAACAAAATCATTCTTGACAGAACCAATTTGAAAAATTTTACCGCTGATGCCCGACGGGTCATTAACAAGGAGATACTACTCGGCAAAGCGCCAAAACTTGCCAAGAGTGTTAAAAAAATAGCAGCAATATCATCTGCTAACGCAAATGGTGCATCATTGGGAAGTAGAATTACTGAGTCGATAGCTCGTCTCTTTCCATCTATGAATATTAAGAGATTTAATGCTCATGAGGAAGCTGATCACTGGATTCTGGACAGCTAATTCAAAAGAAACCTTTGAGCAAGGTGTGTTGTAAGTTGATTGGGGTCATTCGTATTCACGGATGGCTCTTTTTTTGTCATAAAATAAGAGGCAGGAACCCCTTCTTCCTACCTCTATGTCCAAATACATGTACCAATGTACATCTACAATAATTCAATTATAAAACCGATAGCTTCCTGATTTTCCTACCCGAATCTTTTCAGATTTCACCTACTCTTCTTTCAATACAATTACAGGGTCAATGAGCGCTGATCGAAATGTCTGGACGGCTATAGCTCCAAATACAGCAACATACACCAGAAGTAATGCAACTATAAACGTAACCGGAGTTACATTGATGGCATAAGCATAATCCTGTAGCCACTGTCTGATCATCCAAAAACTCGCAATACTTCCGACGAACCCCGCTACCATAATGGTAATAAAGAGTTGTCGGTTCAGTAAATTAACAATCTGCAGCAGTGTAGCTCCCAGTACTTTTCTGATCGCAATTTCCTTCGACTTCAAACTAAGCATATACCATATAAAACCAAGGAGCCCCATAGCAGAAAGGATAATCGCAAGTATTGACAAGCTAATTCCTAAAGTGCCGGTTTGTTTTTCCTTTTCATATAATTCCTCCACCGCTTCCCTCATTTCAACAATGTTAACTGGTACCGTTTGGTTAATCTTCAACCATTCTTTTTCAATAATTTTCTTGGTTTCACGCAAACCAGCTTCAGTTGATTTTACCAATATGTTGGTATTGATGAACCGCGGATCAGGACGAAGTGAAATTATTTGGGGAGATATTTTCTCTTTGAATGAATAGAAATGAAAATCTTCAAAAACTGCAGAGACTTTTCGGTGCAATTCATTTTCAGTGCCAGGTCTTAAAATGATCTTCTTTCCAATCGGGTCATCCTGCCAGTTGTATCTCCTGATAAAAGTTTGATTGACCAGGCTTGTGATCTGACCATCTTCGGAGTTGGTCAACGTTTCTTTAAATGACCCATTGAGAATATCTATTCCCATGACGTCAAAATAATCGATATCCACGCCATATGACAACAGGTTTTCATACACCTCCGACGATCCTTCGGGCTGGTAGGATAACGGGCTCATACCGTCACCCATCATAGGACCAAAGGCAACTCCTTTAAGCTGCGGATACCTCAACAGGTTGGTTTTTAGGATTTGATAATCACCAATTTCTCCCAATTCATAAGCATTTTCTATTTTAATCACACCTTCCGGGTCAAATCCTTTGTCCTTCTGATCAAGATATTCAATTTGTCTGTTCATGAACCAGGCAGAGAGCCCCAGCGTGAATAAAAGTGCAAATTGAAATAAGGTAAGCACATTGCGATACCGCACCCCGCCTGACTGAGAGAGCAGTAACTTTGACTTGATAAGTGTTGATATTTCTATTTTATTAATGGTGAGTGTTGGGTAGACTACAGTAAGTAGGCTCACCATCACCAGAAATAAAAATCCCGCAAAAACATAGTATAGCTTCTCCTGCAATACAAACCAGAGATCTACACCCATGAAATCGTTAAAGGCAGGAATAGCCATGTAGGTTAATACAAGGATGACTGGTATGGAGATTGAAATGGTAAGCATTGCCTGAAGGGCCAACTTTAGAACAATTGAGCCTGTATTTTCTCCCAGAACCTTTCTTACACCTATTTCTTTCCCCTTATTTACGAAAATCGCAAAAGTCATATTAACGTAATTAATCACTGCAATTCCCAGGATAAGAAATGCCAGCGCTACAAATATGCCCAACTGCATCAGGTCGCCTTTACCTCCAGCACCGAAGGATGTATCGGAATACAGGTGTATATCCCCTAAAGCCATCAGCCTTACTTTTGTTAGCTGGTGCCACTCATTTCCATAATCGATATCCAGGTCAAGGATTTTTTTGGAAAGGCTTTCCCTGTTTGAAGTTTCATTGAGTCTTACAAATGTCTGGACATGAAAATGGTCCCTGGAGAAAAACTCCGGATCTGTAAGCAGCATATTGAAGTTGAAATGCGTATTAGTTGGGAGGTCCGCTAATACTGCAGTCACGGTGTACGCAGTAGAATCATATCGCAGCGTTTGACCAATTGCCCTATCCTTACCAAAATATCTTTCCGCCGTGGATTTGGTCAGTACAGCACTATATGGTTTTTGCAATGCAGTCTGAGCGTCTCCATCCAGAAACTTGAAATTAAAAACTTCAAAAAAAGCTGATTCCACAGCAGTGTGAAAAGCATTCTTTTCCGGAATTTTTATATCGCCTACCTGAACAAAAGCTCTCTCTTTCCGATCATACATTACCAAATGTTCTATTTCAGGAAAGCTTTCCGTGGACAATTGCGCTGCGGTTTCGTGCCCGAGGCTTGCATGCCAGGTTTCACTATTGGTTTGCGCTTCAAGTCTGAAGATTTGATTTGCTTCATTATGGAAAGCGTCAAAACTGATTTCATGATCGACATACAATACCATAAGGAATGCGGCTACAAACCCTAATGATAATCCGGTAATGTTTAATGTGTTGAGTGTTTTGAACTTTAGGTAGTTTCTGTAAATTAACTTGAATAGGCTGCTCATCTAACATGTTTTTACAATCATACCTATAGTTTCGGAGAGGGTTGTTTAATCGGGGGTTAAGGTCCTTTAACAAAAGATTAAATTGGTTAATGAAAAGTTAATATCGAAAAGAATAGCTTAAATATTCGTATTTTCATACCTGGAGGAGAGTTTATGATGAGATTGACAGATAAAAGCACACGACTTCCATCTACTTTAATGGTAGTGATTATTGCCACAATTGGCTTTATAGGACTTTCAGTTCTTCAAATTCTCCATCTCAATTCCTCCATTGAAACCAACAAAAAGATATTCCTCCAAAAAGTCCATCTTGCTTCTTCAGTCATCGCTTCAACCTTTATAAAAGACAAGGAATACGCAACGTTAATTCATAAGGCAGCATCCAATGTAAATGAAGGTTCTGTTCACAAAGACTCTGAAATGGACCATTTGTTCAGGGCTATCATTGGTCCTGTTCTTAAAGATCACGGAATAGATCTCCCTTATGAATATGCAGTATATGTTGACAAAGAATCGAAAGATGGATATGATTTTGTCATGGGAGATGAGGGAGCAAGTCTCGATTTTCCGCTAATGACCTGTGAGGATCCCGACAAGAGAGGACATGGGTGGGCAAATCTGACCTGCTCGCCAGTATCATCAGGAAATTACCACCTGGCCCTGTTTTTCCCTGATCAGGAGCGGTATGTTTTTGCCCAATCAGGCAAGGCGCTTTTGATGTCGATCCTGTTCATTATATTGTTGATAGGGTGCTTCAGTTATACATTATTGGTCATTAGAAAGCAGAAGAAACTTTCTGAAATAAAAAATGATTTCATCAATAACCTCACGCATGAGTTTAAAACACCGATCGCTTCAATAAATCTCTCTGCCAACCTATTGAAGCGAGGAAGCAAACTGGACCCTGATAAACGACATAATTACCTTAACCTGATCGACCAGGAAAGCAAACGCCTGGAGGGGCAGGTTGATAAAATTCTTCAAATAGCCATGTTGGATTCTGGTAATTTCAGTTTGGAAAAAGAGGAAATAGACATACATGACATCATCAAAGAGGTAGTTGCCAGCATGAGTTTAGCCATTGAGCAAAGAAAAGGAGAAATTGTGTTGTCCCTCAATGCGCAACAATCCATTGTGAAAGGTGATCGCACCCACATGGTGAACATTATTTACAACCTGGTTGATAATGCCTTGAAATACACACTGAAAGTACCTCAAATTGAAATTACCACCTCCAACGAGTCAGAAGGTATTAAGATTGGAATAAGGGATAATGGCGTTGGGATTGGAGAGGAAATTCAGAAATTCATATTTGATAAATTTTACCGGGCAGATTCCGGGAATATACATAGAGTAAAAGGGTTTGGTCTTGGATTGAGCTATGTTAAAAAACTGGTAGATGCTCATCAGGGACAGATTAAGTTATCCAGTGTTGTGGATCAGGGGAGTGAGTTCTTAGTATACATACCAGCAGTGAAATGACCAGCAGTAATCAGATTCTTCTTGTAGAGGATGACGCCAATTTTGGATACATCCTGAAGGAATACCTCGAAATACATGAGCTAAAGGTAACCCTGGCCCATGATGGAGACGAAGGGTTAAGGTTGTTTAATAAAGGCCGGTTCGACTTATGCATCCTCGATGTAATGATGCCGCTGAAAGATGGGTTCACGCTCGCCAAAGATATCAGATCCATAGACCCGGAAATCCCCTTTATCTTCCTGACTGCTAAAGCACTAAAAGTCGACAAACTAAAAGGATTCCGGCTGGGGTGTGATGACTATGTGGTCAAGCCAATTGATGAGGAACTTTTTATTGCGAGGGTTAAGGCCATTATGAAAAGAACCTGCAATAATGGTGGAGTGGAACAGTGCATTTTCAATATTGGACGTTACAAATTCGATTATAGCAACCACTCATTGGATTTTGAGGGCAATTCACAGCGGCTCACAGAAAAAGAAGCCCGAATCCTGTATATGTTATGTGAAAAGAAAAATGAAGTCCTAGATCGTAGTAAAGCTTTAAAATCGATTTGGGGAGAAAATGATTTCTTCAACAGAAAAAGCATGGATGTCTTCATCCACAAACTTCGAAAATACCTGGAAAGAGATGATTCCATCAAAATCACCAATGTGCATGGCAGAGGGTTTGTTTTGGAAGATTTGAATCAATAGTGCAGGAAGCCGAAAATGAAAAGAAGGTACCCTGATCTGGATACCTTCTTATGAATTCAAATGCCCAACAAGTTTATCCTGAATATGAAAAGCAGCAAGCGATTAGAAGCGATTTATTGATCAGGCAACTTATTTACGTTACCGGGCTTGAATCCATATATTCTTGTTTCAATTGCTTTACAATGGCAATCACATTTTTCACCTGCTGTGTCAGACCACCAAAATCATTTTCAGATAGTATCTTTTGGCAGATCAACTGAGATCCGATAGCAACACAATGAACTCCCGCATCAAACCACGATTTCAGACTAATTTCCGTGGGCTCCACTCCTTCGCGTGCCATAATGCTTGCCCAAGGTAATGATGCTTTAACCGCCCTTACAAAGTCAGGACCCCCAGCTTGCAATCCAGGAGATATTTTCACCACTTCTGCACCCAGCTCTTCTGCAAACGAGATCTCTGTCACTGAGCCACAGCCAGGCAGCCATGCTATCTTTCTTCTGTTACAAACTCTCCCCATCTCCATATTGAGCACCGGTGATACAATGAAGTTTGCTCCCAACTGGATGTACAATGCGGCAGTAGAAGCATCTACTATTGAGCCTGCACCGAGGATCAAATCAGGTAGATTTTCCCTGCAGTAAACAATCAATTCTCTGAAGTGCTCATGAGCCAGTTCTCCGTTATTAGTAAACTCAAATACCCGTACTCCCCCGCTATAAGACGCCTCGAGAACCTGTTTGCAAACGTCGATCTCCTCATGATAAAAAACTGGGACAACTCCCGTTTCTTTCATTCTTCTCACTACTTCAATTCTTGAAAATCTGGCCATTTGCATTATTTAAATCTCAGCTGATCAAATAAGGAGTTTGCCTGCCAATGACACATTCACCAACGATGAGCATAAAATAGGCAATATGCTGTGGCAGGCCTCCTATGGAACATATTTTGAAACTACAGGTTTTGAACATGGTAATGACAGTAAAAACCCTCTGCCTCTTCGTTTTGGAAATTAGGGTTCCCTATTGTTGGGAACCTTAATTGCAGTAAAATGAAGAAGTATTGGTACTAACTATAATTTCTTTTACCAGGATAGAACTGGTAACAGCTCTGATTACTTTATCAGGCGCTTCTGTTTTTAGAACTTAACCGCTAATCAAAATTTCTCACAGGAGTTGAATGATGTCATCTCCTACCCAACCATTCATTGAGTTAACCGATCACAATTTTAAAAATCCATTTGTGTTGGAATAATTGATGATATCCTGCAGATGCGAATACATCGCTTTCTCTGCTAATTCCGGTTCCTGATCAATAATGTGGTTTAATATGACATGGTGCTCTTCCAATGCGGTGAGTGGTTTATCTCCGGAGCAGACATCATTTTCTGTGAAATATGAAATAATGTCAGGAGTCACAATCAACATCAAAGATTTAAGTACATTATTCTTACTTGCCTCCGTAATTTTCAGGTGAAATAGTAAATCCTCCTCTACAGAAGTTTCTCCTTGCTTAGTCTTATATTCGTAGGCATCAAGTGCCCTGGTCAGTGCGATGATATCATCGTCTGTTCTTCTCATAGCCGCCATGCGCGCAGAATTCGTCTCCAGCACTACCCGGGTTTCTATTAAAGAATTGAAATCTGCTCCTTCCAACTGCAAAACATCAGATATAAGACCCTCCAGTGCGGTAATTCCAAATCCTGCCACCACCGTTCCACTTTGTGGAAGCGTTTTAAGAATTCCGTAAAACTCAAGTTTTCTAATGGCATCCCTTACATATGTTCTACCAACCCCAAACTTCTCACTTAACATTCTTTCTGAAGGAAGTTTATCACCAGCCTTTAGTTGCCCTGTGGAAATAAGTTCTTTAATCTGATTAATGATCTTATCCACCGGCTTTTCGATGACTATCTCCTTGAAGTTATTTAATATTTCTTTCGCCATTTGCTTTTCACTTAGTTTACCATCAACTGGTTGACCAATTTACGAAGGTCCACGGAAATTTTCAATTTTATAGCGTTAATTCGTTCGTTTTTCTATCCCATACCGTTTTATCGTTTCGTTATTTTCACTCTTGCAAAAATCAACTCCTTGCCAAACATTGTTGACAAGGAGTATCATCCATCAAATTGAACTAGTGCGTTATATAGACATAGTCGTATTCTACTACCGCGCTATGTCCTTCATCTACATCATGATGTTGCAGATAATTTCCTGCTTTAAAGTAAAATGTATTACTGGTTCCCCAGTCATCTACCAACCCGTCAGTCCATGTGATCATTTCCTGATCATTTACATCAACCCGAAGTTGTGAAGTGCTACATGTAATTTTTACTTTTACCCATTCATTTGCACTTACATTTACTCTGGTACTGGTATCCTCATCATCTACCCAGGAACCACCGCTATTAATTTTTCTAAGCGCTCTGATTTTCCCATTGTCCCAGATAATCTTCAATAATGGCTTGGAAACTGGTGCTTTACCGTGGATCTGCATAGCAAACAATTTGGAAGCATTGTTGAGATCCTTCACTCTGAATCTTCCTTCCATTACACCACCTTCTCCCAAAGTCCAGTTATACTGGTTGTCGGTACCGGTAATCATTTCTCTTAGCTCAGTCCTTGAATTCTGTGTATTACTGGAAGTGGTTATTCCTGTGTACAGGCAATAGAATTCCATGTTACCCGAAGAATTATAGGAGAAATATGGCTCCAGCGCATTAGGAATGGCACTATTGCTGGTCCATCCAGCCAATGTTGTTGCGGGAACCTCATAAGCATCTCCGGCACCACCTGATAGTGACCCACTGGAATTACTTACCGGTAAAGTCAGTTTCCAATTGGCAAGGTTAGTTTGCCCGGGTTGACTACCTCCTCCCTGTGGAGTTGCACTTACAGCACTTCCACTTGAAGCGTTACCAGCGTTATCATAAGCGGTAACAGTAAAGGTATAAGAGGTGCCATTGGTAAGTCCTGTGATAGTTCTTGATTGACTGGAAGTATTAATATTACCACCAGAGTAGCTAATGATCACATGACTAAAGTCTGAATCTCCCGGGTTACTCCAGCTTAGACTTACGGAACCATCACCAGCGCTGGCACTAAGGCCAGTTACAGGACCAGGAGGAGTAGTATCTCCCGATCCACCTCCATCACCATAGATCTCGGCTTCTGTAATGCTGTTCCATGAATTGCTTGAGTTACCAAAACCTGACACTCTTACGTATCTGGCGGTTACAGGACTGAACTCGTAAGTTTCCAATCCTGTGGTATTTCCGCTACTACCTGTGGTACTGGCATCATATACCGTGCTCATACTGGCTGTAGAGGTACCCACGCGTATTTTAAAGTAGGCTTGTCTTTGGTCACCTTTGTACCAGGCGATCTTCATGCTTGAAACTGACTTGTTTGAACCAAGGTCATAAGTGATGTATTTGCCGGTGTATCCATTGGAAGACCATCTTGTCCCAAAATCACCATCCAGCGTATTCGCAGGAACATTTCCATCATCTCCGTTAGCAGAAACACTCACCGGTATCAGCTGGCTACTGCCGGACGAACCGCTCGAACCTTCTGTCAATGTGAAATCATCGAATCTTCCTTCTCCTCCTCCATATGCACCATAGATTGTTACAGAAGTAGAGGATCCCGAATTGAAACTAACAGATACTGCTTCCCAATTGGTATTGTTCACCGTTTGATTATAGTCGTTACTTCCTGCTATTACACCAATTTTACCCTGATCCAGTACATAAGCCTGAAGGGTATAATTGGTATTAGCACTTACATTTACAGTTTGCTCAAACCTGCCAGAAGATCCTGTGATCTTCGCAGATTTAGTTCCGGAATTTGAACTTCCGGAGATCGCAGATGGATCAGTGTCATTCCATCCGGACCAATTACTTTCGAATCCTGCATTGGAGATACTTACCTGATCTCCGGCTGCCGATTTTTCTTCTAATGACATATTTGCCAAATCAATTTCCTCTTCACAACTCCAGCCCACAAAACATAATAAAATTCCCAGAGTAAGGCCCTTTAGGCGATACCCTGCATGGGGTGTTTTAATATTCATTTTATTTAAAGGTTTAGGTTACATTTTCTGGATTACCAAAAACTGGTCAACCAATTTATAAATAGAAAGGAGAATTAGCAAAATATTTGACACTTTATTTTAAAATATCCAATATTATCGCCTGATCAATTAGTTATTTTGCAAATATTTCTTGGCCATCCCTTCAGTTTGGCCAACAACCAATGAATGCTTAAGAAATTTTGCTTATTAAAAAATACCCCTGACTATGGAATACGGATTCAGTGAATTGAGCTTAAGTGTAAATCTGATATTGTCTCTGAATTCATTAAAATCTTCAGGCAGGTTGTCATTATAATTACTTCCCACAAGTGGCAGGTGTAAATAAAATATATTCCTGAAATTAAGACTGAGTCCGGTACTGTAATAAGTGTTGAACTCATCCAGGTCCAATCCTCCATCGACAAAGAACTCAAACATTTTGGCTCCTGGGATATCAATTTGAAAATTGCATGTCACTATCCCAACATCACTGGTCTCGTTAACATAACCTCTAAAGCCACCTTGCTGTAAGTCGGTTTGCTTTGATAAAATGGCCAGGCTTGATGATGATTGCGCTCTATCCAAAAACAGATCATTCATCTGGTAATCGGGGCTTCCTGAAAAGTTGAGTTGATAAACAGGAGCTACATCTTCACCTGGTAAAAATGCACCAGCATATAATCGCAAATCAAATCTACGGCCTCTCATGTAGGTTTTCCCCCACTTGAAACTGGTCTGAACTACCGTAAACTCTTCCAAATTCGAAGTAATTGACGCCTGAAGTGATATCCTTCTTAGTGCATTACTCTTCACACGATAATATTCTACGGAAGTAAAAAAATCCGAACTCCTGTATAGTGGAAGATGAGACTGATCAGCCTCTATATAAGATTGTGAAACAGTAATGGTTTGATCTGCGTCGGTAGCTGGTTTTTGCTGATTCAATTCAAATGTTAGATCGGTCATGTACTTTTGATACCCCGCAAAATCCTTGAACTGAGCTCCCCATTCAACTCGTCTGAATTTTTTAGTTTTCCAGTGATATGCGATATCGTATAATCCGGCATGCTTTTCAAGCCCAAAGCTATACATGGGCATCAGAATATACCTTAGCCGTTTCTCAGGGATCAGGCTATTGTAAAATGCGGCCCCCACCATGAAATTGTCATTGGTATTAAAACCCACTGTAGGTAACCAATAAACAGACTGCTTATCCGGATAGTCAACAGCGCCAACAAACTTGAGCTTTATGGGCTGACCCTTTTTAAACATTCCACTTGTTTTGATAGAATTGTTATGCACATTGATATCCGGCATGCTAAAACCAGGATCTATTAAAAATGATTGCACTGGTTCTGAGGTACTGACTGAGATAGCCTTTTCACCAGTGAATCCCGGATACCATTGAGAATTAAGAAGCGTTCCATTGGAAAAAGTGCCTATTTCAACTGGTCCCGGAATTTCTCCTGTATTTTTGATTGAAAGCTCATAGCCTTCATCAGTACGGGAAATGCCTTTTATTTTGTATTCCAGTCCTTTGGTAGTTTGTACAAAATCATCAAAAAACCATGAAAGATCCTGGTTGGCTATTGTCTCGAATACTTTTCGCACATCCGCAGGTCCAGGATGTCTGAATTTCCATTGATTGTAATAGGCCATCATACACTCATCAAACAATTCTTCTCCCAGGTAATTTTGCAGATATCGCAACAGAGCAGCAGTTTTTTGATAGTTAATAATGCCGTAGTTGATTGGGGTGAATTCATCAGCGTGCGTCTGCATTGGCTGGTCCTTACCCGCGGCAGTGACTGCCTTGT
Source organism: Cyclobacteriaceae bacterium (assembly GCA_965243755.1). Taxonomy (GTDB): domain Bacteria; phylum Bacteroidota; class Bacteroidia; order Cytophagales; family Cyclobacteriaceae; genus JANSWY01. Next base: position 989,810 of record CBDEVW010000002.1, on the reverse strand, counting down.
AAGCGATTCCATAAAGTTGGTCAATTGGAGTGGTAGATACATTGAAGAATCTGGCCATTTTCCCGCCAAAAGTTGCCGTGTTGTGGGGATCAGTTCCCATAAGACCCCTGTCCGGATATTTTTCAGCAAAATACCGCTGCTCCACAAAAGAATTAAATCCTTCATCCATCCAGGTATTTATCCTTTCATTGCTAGCGAGTATACCATAAAACCAGTTGTGTCCAAGTTCGTGAACGGTAACCAACTCCAACAAAACAGGACTTTCTGCACCAAGGACTGTAATGGTTGGATACTCCATGCCTGCACCGGCACTCAGTGCACCATCTACTACGGTTGCCACCTCATAAGGGTATTCTCCAACTGTCCTGGAATAAAAAAGTATTCCATCGTGCATGTATTCAATAATATCTTTCCAAACTTCTTTATTTTGCTTGTTGTAAAGTGCATATAATTTCACTGTCCTACCGGAAGGCAATTTCGCTTTACCTGATTTCACCAGATACCTTTTGTCAGCAAACCATGCAAAATCATGTACATTATCCTGAACATACCTAAGTATTTTGGTTGTGGAACTTGAAGGTGGATGCTGTTTCCGCGGATCATTATCCTGCTCCATTGCCTCATTTTGTGTTGACAGGCTATCAAGAAATGCTACTTCCTCACTGTTTTGGAGTATACCGGTTGCACCTACTACGTAGTTTTGTGGCACTGTAATGGAAACATCAAAAGTTCCAAATTCCGAATAAAACTCCCCCATATCCAGATAAGGCATAGGGTGCCAGCCATTTTTATCGAAAACAGCAGGTTTTGGGTACCATTGAGTTAGTTGATATTGCTGCTTGATATGGCCCAGCCGACTAAAGGAAAATGGAATCTTCACACGGAATGGTGTAGTGATTATAATCTGTCCACCTGCATTTAGTGGTTGATTCAACACCAATTTGATTATGTCAGGGTTTTTCGGATCGACATTGGTCTCAACTTTCTCACCATTGACTTTAAAGTCAAGACTGTCGATGTAACCACGGTATTTATCAGAAGTAAAATAGAAACCCTGAGATCCCGACCTCACCTGTTGTTTTGCAAAAGCCGTTTGGTTGTGTTTGTACGCATTCGGCCACAGATGAAAATAGATGAAATCTAAGTCCTGATCGGAGTTGTTTTGATATTCTACCTGCTCAAAGCCGTAGAGAAAGTGGTTTTCATCATCTAATTCAACGGCAATCTTGTAGTTTACCTCTTGTTGAAAGTATGAATCCTGACCATTTAAAATGAAAGTAAGTAGAATACAAATAGTTGTCAGTAAGTAAGTTTTCATCAGTGACGGAATTGATTTGTGGAAAAGATGCAAAAACATCTACGGGAGTTGCACCTTGTACAAATCTATATAAACGAACTTACTGACTTGTTATTTTAATAATCAGCTTCTACGATGTGAGCTTCCTGATAACTTACAGGCCAAATGTTGTACTCGGCATACTTAGTCCTGGCTTTTTTAAATTCGTCCTTATTGTAAGGTGCCACCAGTTTATACATGCCATCAATCTCAATAATCTCGATATCAAAACCCTCAAAGAATTTTAACCCTGCAATGGCATGATCAAGTTTATAATAAGCAGCGAACTGAATGAATTTAGCTGAAGTCACATTGCTTAATAAGTTTTTTGGGATTGCTGTATAATTTACTGCAGAAACCCATCGCAGCATATGATTATCCTCTTTATTGATCATGTATCCTTTGATCTTCAATAAAGGACCGTCTTCTGAATCGATCATTTCATATGAAGAGAGCGAAAGACTGTCATAGCCTTCCAGATGAGTTTGTGCATGCCCTTGTATATTCAGGCTATCTGTTTCGAAAAGAAGTTCGAATGAGGTATTCTCAACTCCCGGGGTTGCACTTATACTTAATAAAGCTAATTCTGATTTTTTGTCTGATTGAGCATTCAATGTAAATGAGCTAATCATGAATAAACACACCATGATTGCTATGGCAGACCACTCCTTGTTCCGTTTTTCCATGGTAAAGTAGATTTAATGAACCTCAAATATAACAATATTTATATTAAATATAAAAATTTAAATTTCGAGAGTGGGAATTTATTGAATCAGCGAAATAAAACCGTTAACCAAGGTGGGAATTTATCACAGTCATCGGTTTAATGAATGATGAGTTCGCAACACACCTCAAAACTAAGAGAAATTCTCATTAAACTGTTGTTTATCATCAGTGTTTTGGGAATCTGGATGATTTGAAATTATGGTGATTTGTGAACTGGTGAATTAGTAATGGCAAGATCATATTTCAACCGGGTATTTTTAATCGATAGTTGATTACTGTTCACAAAACTGCTATTTACTGGCAGAATCCGGGAAGGTATGGGAACCCAAACATATCTTCCTGGATTAAAATAGTGAAGCAGTTGAGGGGCGAGAAAACCAAAAACGTGCCGAGAAGTGTTTTTCTAAATCTGTGTAATTTTTTGGTTCTTGGTTTTCTCCGCTTTCCTTTAGATATAAAAGTTTATTACCACAGATGTTATGTAGGTTGTGCTTGTTCCAACGCACGACAGAGCTTTGAATACGCCTCAATAATTTGGGGCGTTTTCATTTCCAGAGGTCTCTACTCCTCCTGCAATTGAATGTCATGTATGGTTTCCTGATTTGCAGTAATCGAAATTCCCGATTGTTCGTACGGAAGATAATTATCCAGTTCAACAAGGATATCATATGACCCTTCTGCCAGGCCGATGATCTTATATTCACCAAGCTCGTTACTCACAGATGTTGTGTAAACCGTATCTGCTGCCAGAAGTGATATATGTGCGTTTGCAAGAACTTCCCCACTGGAGAAGGCCGTTACTTCTCCGGATAAGCTGCCAGTATTGGCAAGGTTTATCGCCCTGATTACGGGTTTAAAATTGAATCCTGTGATCCCATTGGGTGAATCTGGATTTCCACGAACTACCAGCGATTTGCTGACATCAAAATCCAGTAAAAACTCAGGATTCTCTCCTTCAATAATTTCTATATTCTCATTTGGCTGGATCTTTATACCGCTTTGGCTGCCAGATGGCACTTTCAATTCAAAGACCTCTCCGTCATTCATTACTACATTGCCATCATCCACAAACATTCTAAAAAACTCGTAGCTTCCAACGGGTAATTCAATCTGACCAAGGTCTGCAGTGGTGCCATTGGTAAGGCTTAGCATATTAAAAGTTTGTTCGTCATCCATGATGGTAATGAATGGAACAGTGTCATTGGCAGCACCAGTTTTTACCTCAATTCTCAGTATATGCACATTTACTTCGGCGATTAAATCGTATGGGAAAGGGGCGTCTGTTAGAAAGAGCGATAAGGTTTGAAGCAATGGCGGATTGTCCTGTTCCTCAAAGATCAAATCATTCTCATCACATGATTCTGAATCAGTGGCCAGCAAAGCGGTAAATTCTTCGTTATTCGCAATGACCTCCTCACCCTGATCCGATCGGGTCATAACCACTGGATATTGTAAACTCAACAAGTCATTGTCTTTCTCATTATGAATTAAATGATACAGCTGTTCATCTCCGCGGATCGTTACAACATCAGCCAATTGGTTCAGTTCATCATAGGTAGCCACTTTTACCGGATATCGAAAATCGAGACATTCAATATCTTCATCGGGAAGGCTCCTGGAGGTTTGAGACAAATTTCTTAATGCAACCTCATCGTCAACCGTGATATTGAGGTAATCGCTTGTTATTAATTGAATTGGAAACGAGGTGATTTTTGGTAATCCCTGATATGGGTTTTGAATAAAGGCTTCAGTAAGATCGGCAATCTGTGTTTCATTGGTTATCACCAAAGACTCCCCTCTAAATGTAATTGATACAGGCAACACCACCTTGTGATGGTTTGAGTTATCAAGAATATTATCTGAAGACCCATCCAGTAAAGAAATGCCCCTAATCGCCTGTCCGATTTCTGAGTTTTTTCTAAATACTAAGTCCTCATCAATGGGATCTACTTCTGTAACCTCTTCCCGACAGGACGGAATGATATACATCAGCAGTAACACCCAAACCAGAAGTCTGCTATGTTGATATGTTTTTACCAATCTCACATTAATGAAACAGTTATTTATTAAAAATTCCTATTACAATTTCTTAATTTGGCGGGTGCAATCACCTAAGGAAGATAATATTTGTAAGCAGGAAGTGTTCAATCGCATATTCGAAAAGTATGCTTCTGATCTGTTTAACTTTCTTTATTACAAATTTGGACCCGATAATCATCCGGAAGATATTGTTCAGGAAACTTTTTCAAAATTATGGGACAATTGCGAGAAAGTAACTGAAGACAAAGCAAAATCATTTCTTTTTACTGTGGCCAACAACCACATGCTCAACGAATTATCGAAAAAGAAAACAATATTAAATTATCGGAATGAAGCCACTCAAAAAAACACAACTCACGAGTCTCCGGAATTTCTTTATCAGGGTAAAGAATATTTCGACCTATTAAAAGAAGCCCTGGAGGAGTTGACAGAAGATCAGCGAGTCACCTTTCTGATGAACAGGGTAGAAGGTAAAAAACACAAGGAAATTGCTGAGCTATTGGGTGTTTCGAGGAAGACCGTAGAGAAAAGAATATATACGGCTTTAAAAATCTTAAAGAAGAAATTGGGCAAAATATAAGTTTATTAAGATATTTTTGTGCAAAATAAGGATGGCTAGTAGGAATTACTGCCATTCAACTGTTCTATTCATGCCAGATGAGTAAAAAAGAAACCATATTAAAGTATTTGAATGGAGAATTATCCGGTGAAGAGCTAGCGCAATTCAAGCGTACAGATGATTACCGTTTGATAACCTCTCTTGATCAAACCCTAAAGTCATTCAAGGCTCCTCAAAAAGAATTATCAGCATTCGAATATAAAGAGTACACCAATACTCCATCAAAGAGAAGATATTTACATATAGCTGTAAAAATTGCGGCTGTGTTAGTGATTGTCAGCTCTCTGGTACTCTATTTCCTACCGGAAAATACCACAGTGGTGACGTCCAAACAAGAGTCCAAAGTTGTGCTGTTGCCTGATGAATCTGAGGTCATCATGAATGCTGGCACCACCATCAGGTACGCCAGGGACAACTGGGATGACCAACGCAAGGTACAACTCTCGGGAGAAGCTTTTTTTCGAGTAGCCAAAGGACAAAAGTTTGATGTTATCACTCAGAATGGGCTGATTTCTGTCCTCGGTACGCAGTTTAATGTAAGTGATCGAAAAAGTCAGTTACTGGTAACCTGCTATGAAGGTACAGTACAGGTTCAGTCACCCAATGAAACTACCATATTAATTCCTGGTCAGAGTGTACAGTGGACAAAAGATCAGTTTTTGAAATGGGACGAACAAATTGGGGATATACCTGGCTGGATAAAAGGTGAAAGTAAATTCAGAAGCACACCATTCCATATCGTTTTAAGAGAGTTTGAAAGACAATTCAATGTATCTTTGGAAACAAAGCGTATCAATGAGGACCAATTGTTCACTGGTGTATTTAGTCATGATGACCTGGAGTCCGCACTAATGGCAATTACAATCCCATTTAATATTTCCTACAGTATTGAGGAGGATAAGATCATACTATTTAAACAACAGACACCTTAGACCCCTGATTTGGGGAGTCCTTCTATTCTTATCCACCAATTTACAAGCTCAACAACCCACTCCACTTTCAGAAGTTCTTCAAAGCATAGAACGGCAGCATCAGGTATCATTTTCTTTTGCAGATGAATTGGTGTTGCCCATAAAAGTCACTCCTCCAAACGCACAATGGAATCTTCAGGAAAAAATCTCTTATCTGCAAAAGCAGAGTGGCCTCTCATTTCAGGTGATCAACGAGAAATATATTGCAATAGCCGCCGGAGCACCCAGAATGTTGTGTGGCTATATCTTAGACAATCAAACAGGAGTGGGAATTGGATTTGCTTCAATCGGCATGGGCAAAGAAGCTACAATAAGTGACAGTACCGGTTATTTCCAGTTGGAATACAGCAACATAGACACCTTGAAAATCATCCATTTGGGATACCATTCATTTTCGAAAGTCCTGGAATATTCACCGGAATGTGACCCCATTTATCTCACCCCTAAAATTCAGATTTTACCAGAGGTGCTGATTCCAAATTACCTGATTGAGGGTATTGATAAAATGATCAATGGACAGATGCAGGTAACCACACAGCAAATGCAAATACTGCCCGGTCTGATAGAACCTGATGTTTTTTACACCCTGCAATCTTTCCCCGGCATTTCCAGTTTCAATGAATCTGTTTCAAATATTAACATTAGAGGCGGCACCAACGACCAGAACCTTGTTTTGTGGGATGGTATCCGCATGTTTCAGACAGGGCACTTTTTTGGGTTGATCTCAGCATTCAATCCATATATCGTGGACAATGTTCAAATTACAAAAAATGGGACCCAGGCAAAATATGGTGAAGCTGTTTCCGGCCTACTGTCTCTACAGTCAAATTCATCGATCATTCTAAAACCTTTTTTTAGCAGTGGCTTCAATTTGTTAAATGCTGATGCTGTAGTACAAACTCCACTTAGTAACAAGCTTTCAATGCAACTATCCGTAAGACGCTCAATTTCTGACATTTTTGATTCACCCACTTTTGAGAGTTATGCCAAGCGTGCCTTCAGGGACACTGAAATCCTAAGCAATGATCCGGATTCGGTCAGTTTCAGCAATGAAAATTTTCAATACATCGACACCAACCTAAAGCTCAATTACCAGCCATCCCCATCAGAAAAGTTGGAAGCCTCCATTATTTTTCTCGATAATCAGCTGGAACATGAAGAAGCCGGAAGAATTGACGGAAACATTGAGTCCCGAACCAGCACACTGGAACAGCAAACCATGGCTTATGGACTAAAGTTCAAGAAAAAATTGGACACACATTGGTCAGGCACCATCAGCGGCAGTCATTCCTTCTATCGCCTTAATTCAATCAATTTTGACATTCTCAATGAGCAACGGTTACATCAGCAAAATGAAATTTCCGACCTTAATTTGAAGTTGGACATGGTGTATAAACCGAACCATCTTGTGAAGTTGGAAACGGGTTATCACCTGGGAGAAATTGCCATCGGCAACCTGGAAGAACTGGACAATCCCGGGTTCCGACGATACATCAAAGAGGTGCTGATGACCCATGTGTTTTACGGTCAGGGTTCATTGATTTCGAGTGATGGAAAAACAAATGCTTCCTTTGGCTTAAGAACCAATTACTACCACCAGCTTTCCACTTTTACATTGGAACCTCGTATCGGACTAAACCGTCAGTTAACAGAGTACCTGGCCATTGAATTCCTGGGAGAAAGAAAAAGTCAAAGCATTGTACAGATCATAGATCTTCAAAACGATTTTCTTGGTGTAGAGAAGCGAAGATGGGTAGTCGCTAATGAGGACGATATACCGCTTTTAAGAAGTTATCAGGCCTCTATTGGTTTCCAATACAACAAAAAAGGCTGGATGAGTACAGTTGACGGGTTTGTTAAAAATGTGGATGGTATTCTGACCTCCAGCCAGGCCTTTCAAAATCAATTCGAATTGGTCAGGGCACAGGGTAGTTACCTTATCAAGGGATTGGAATTGCTTGTCAACAGGAAAATAGCCAGTTATTCTACCTGGGTCAGTTATTCCTATTCCAAAAACACCTACAAATTTCCACCATTAAATACGCCCACATTTAGTAGCAACCTGGACATTCCGCATCAGCTAACCTTCGGAGTTGGTTACAAAAACAAGAATTTACAAATTTCCACGAGCATCAACTGGCATAGTGGTCGTCCATATACAAATCCCGGAGACCCTACCATAGTTGGTGGAGTGATCAACTACCTGAATCCGAACGCTGAGCGCCAGGAAGCTTATTTACGTGTTGACCTTTCGGCAAAGTACAAAATAGACACTGAAAAAAAATGGGTTGGGGAAGTTGGAATTGCTTTTTGGAACCTCACCAGACACAAGAATCTGGTAAATACCTATTTCAGAAATGATGGAATGAATGGTGCTAAAAGAATTGAAAACCTTGCCCTTGGGTTTACTCCAAACATTATGGCTCGATTCAAATTAAAAAAATAAGGTGCAGCAACCAACGGCTACTGCACCTTCTTAACTACCAGATTCTGCTATTTCTTAGTATAAATAATCTAATGCTGTTCTGTCTGCACTGGTAAACGGTCTGTCAGATCCATCTGTACAAGAAAGCATCCATGATCCGTTTCCTGCAAGGTCAGCTCCTGTTGGAGTTCCAGGGATGTGATTAGCTCCTACGCCACCATCACCTTCGTTGTAAGGACTTCCACCACAGCTGATGCTTCTATTGAAGTAGTCAGTATGTCTGAATCCAATGCAGTGACCCATTTCGTGAGCAATGATAGTAGCAATACCATCTGTGCTAAGGCCATAAGACGACTCAAGAATACCACTCATTTTAATTTCACCGTAAGGATCACCCGAAGCTGTAGGGAATCCGGCAGAACCTAAAACTCCTCTTCTCTCATCTCTTTTGCTCAGTCTGCTCATAACGATATCAGCCTGATTTCTGTTTGAAACTCTTTGGAAGGTTATTTGAAGACCTCTTGCATTGTATCTTGCAATAGCCTCATCCAATCCAGCAATCATTCCTGGGCTATATCCTTTTCTACCACCTTCTTCAGCATACATAGTGATTACCCGAGGAAGACCAGTAACTAAATTGTCTGTAGAATACTGCTCTGCATTTGGCAAATGATCAGCTGGCTTAAGGTCATTAATCTGATCCGCAGTAAAGTAAATATCTCCTTCTACAAGATATCCTTCTTCAAAGGTGATCACATGTTCAGCATCAAAACCTGCTTTCTCTAAATTTGCTCTTACTTCTTGTGGGATTTCATCAACTGCAGCAATTTCGGTGTTGTTATCGCACGAAGCGAAAATAAGGCATGCACTTGCAGCCATGAGGAATGCGTTAATTCTTCTCATTGTTTATTTGTTTGGTTAGACTTAATTAACAAAAATGAATCTATCTGATCCATTTACTTTTATGAAACAGATTACCTCTGTTTTTTCCTACCGCAAAATATAATTTTTTCAGGAATCACAAATGACCTGTTTTTTATTAACCAGCAGTATATTTTATCATTTTTAATATATTAGTTTCAAATTTTACTATATAATATTTGGCGAAATATAATTTTTCATTGATAAGTTTTTTCAGAATATTATTTATTTGAAAAAAATAATAGGAAGCCCCAATTTTTAACAGATTTTAAATTGTTTAAGGCTTGATCATACTTCTGCAAAAGATAAATTCATATATTGGTACCCTACTAATTCCGAACTTTGGATGTCGACAAAATCAACGAATGGTAAAGCAAAATTTGGCACTTTACCAGTTTTCTTAACGACCATTTCCACCATCCTGGGAGCGATCCTTTTTTTAAGGTTTGGTTATGCTGTGGGTCATGTTGGGCTTCTTGGCACCTTAGGAATCATTGCCATTGGACACCTTGTGACACTGCCCACTGCCATGGCGGTAGCAGAAATTGCTACCAATCAAAAAGTAGAAGGTGGTGGAGTCTATTACATCATCTCCAGGTCATTTGGGATTAATATTGGAGCAGCTATCGGAATAACCCTGTATTTGTCACAGGCCATAAGTGTGGCATTCTACATCATCGCCTGTGCGGAGGCATTTTCTCCTGTCTTCGATTATGTGAATGAAGTATACAACCTGCAGATCTACGATAAACGATATGTAAGTATTCCTTTGGTTCTGCTGGTTTGTCTGATCATGTTTACAAAAGGAGCGGACATTGGAGTAAAAGCACTATACCTGGTAGTGACTGTTTTGTTTGTTTCTATCTTCATGTTTTTCACCGGAACAACGGATTATCAAAATACTCATGGCATTGATTTCTTCACGGCTATACCCAATGGAGACAGCTTTTTTTATGTGTTTGCCATAATATTCCCTGCTTTTACTGGTATGGCAGCAGGAGTAGGTTTATCCGGAGACTTGAAAGATCCGAAAAAATCAATTCCTTCAGGAACCATTTGGGCCACTGTCTTTGGCATGTTGATCTACATCGGGGCAGCATTCAAGCTGAACATCTCTGCAAGCCCTGAAGACCTGGCCAATGACCAGCTAATCATGTCCCAAATAGCTTACTGGGGACCAATCATCCCTATAGGATTAGTGGCTGCTACTTTGTCCTCCGCCCTTGGGTCCATCATTATCGCTCCAAGAACACTGCAGGCTCTTGCTGGCGACAAAGTGTTTGGAAATTCAAATTTCAATGTTTGGCTTAGTAAAGAAAGTAAGAAAAATGAACCTGTTAATGGCATTATCATTACCAGTATTATTGCCATAGTCTTTGTTGCACTGGGCAATGTCAATTTTGTGGCTGAGATCATTTCGATGTTTTTCATGGTAACTTATGGTGCTATTTGTCTCATTTCATTTCTACACCATTTCGCTGCAGACCCTTCCTACCGACCTACTTTCAAATCAAAATGGCCACTGTCACTCCTTGGTGCACTGATGTGTTTCTACCTGATGTTTTCAATGAATGCGCCCTATGCGTTTGGTTCGCTATTTATAATGTTGATCATCTATATCATTATTTCCAGGGCCAACAAAGACAAACAAGGGCTGGCAAAAATATTTCAAGGGGTCATCTTTCAGGTGTCCAGAAGGATACAGATCTTTTTACAAAATGCTGAAACTAACGATGAAGACTGGAGACCATCAGTGATCTGCATCACGAAGAATGCCTTTAAAAGAACTGCTGATTTTGACCTGTTGAGATGGATGTGCCATCGGTATGGGTTCGGGAATTACATACACTTTATCAATGGTTATTTGTCCAGAGAAACGAATATCCAAGCACAAATGGACCTGCAAAGCCTCATAAAAATGGCTGGAGGTAAGCGATCCAATGTTTACCTGGACACAATGGTATCACCATCCTATACTACCGCAATTGCCCAGGCCCTGCAATTGCCTAGTATTTCAGGGAAAGAGGGAAATATGTTCCTGTTTGAATATTCAAGGGTAACCAACGAAAACACTAAAGACATTCTGGACAATATCCCGCTGGTAAAAGCTGCAGAGTTTGACATTTGTATTCTTGCCAGCTCAGAAAAAGGATTTGGACACAAGAAAGAAATTCATATCTGGATCACCCAAAGTGATTATGCCAATGCCAATCTGATGATCCTATTGGGTTATATAATGATGGGACACCCGGACTGGCAAAACGCTGAAATAGAAATCTACGCCATCTTCCCGGAGCATGAACTTAAGGAACAGCAAACCAAACTCAAGCAAATCGCTCGAGAAGGAAGGTTACCTATACGCCCCGGAAACATCAATGTAATAGCCAAATCTGATGATAAGAGTAATAAAGACATCATCAACATGGTTTCCAAAACCGCTGACCTCACCATTATAGGTTTCCGAAGTGAAGCCATCAAGCAACTGGGAGATAGCATCCTGAAAGGTTATGATGACATAGGTAATATTCTATTTGTAAATGCTCAGAAGGAGAAGGAGATTAAGTAGCCACAATCGAACACCATGGTAGTCAGGTGGCCTCAGCCCTATTTAGCCACAGGTCCACATATTTACCATTGGGATCATACCTTTCCGCCTGACTTTTGATGTTAAAATAGCGATCCTTTCTTGGGTCATTGCCCACTCCGGCCAGGTAGCACCAGTTTCCCCAGTTGCTTGCCGGATCATAATCAATCAAAAGTGATTCGAACCACTGTGCTCCCCAGGTCCATTTAATTTTTAAGTCATTGATCAGGTAACTCGCTACATTTTGCCTGCCACGATTGCTCATGTATCCAGTTTGCAACAACTCTTTCATATTGGCATCAACAAAATGCTCCCCAGTTTCACCCATGCACCATTTCTTAAATAAGTCTTGATTTTGCTGAAATGACACCTCTCTATCTCTGAAGCCATTAACATGAAAGATCCTGGAACCAAATTTCTTCGCATTGAACTGAAAAAAGTCTCGCCACATGAGCTCAAAAAGTAACCAGTATGTGGAGTCATTCTTTTCTACCCGCTCCTCATATTTTCTAATCTCGTGATAAATACTTCTCGGAGAAATGCAACCCAAAGCAAGGAATGCTGAAAACTTGGAACTAAAATCCGTACCTATCATGCCATTTCTAGTCTCCTTATAGTGACTCAATTGGCGATTGTTCCAAAAGTATTCTTTCAACCTTATCCATGCATTAGATTCCCCTCCCTTAAAAGGATAAGCACTTGACGCAGAAGTGTCAGGAGGCGTAAGACCAAAAACATTCCATTCGGGCAGGGGAGAATTGTTCTGGATTGTGGGTTTCATGTGTTCAGGAGCAGGAACCGGTGACCTTACTGCGCACTCTTTTTCAATGACTTTTCTGAAATCAGTAAATGTAATTGGCAGGTGAGCTATGGGAAACGGCAAATCTTCCAGATGATAGACCGTATGCTGCCAAATTAGGTTTAACGCTATTCCTGATTTCCAAAGACTCCTTTCCACCTGCTCTTCCAGTAAAATTTCATCGTGGGTACATTCGCGGGTAGCCATCACATGAGACACTCCAAGTTTCCTTGCCAACTCTACCAGAATTTTAGCCGGATCTCCAACAAAAGTTTGCAGGTCACTACCTAAAGAACGGAGATTTTCCCTGAGATCGTTGACAGATTCCAGTATGAATTTAGTCCTGAACGCACCAGTTTTAGGAAAACCAAGAATCGTATTGCTCCAGTCCTTATTATTGAAAACATAAACAGGGTACACTTCGTCAAACTTCTCAAGTGCTGTGACCAGGGTAACATTGTCCCTGATCCTCAAATCCCTTCTGAACCACAAAATTGCTTTCATACCTGATCTAAGAAGAAGGCAAAGTATTTGATAAACTTTGCCTTCAGGTCACTAACTAACTATTCAACTAGATGCTCTTCAAGAGCTTTTTTATTCGTTTCCTTGCTACGTGTATTCTGTTTTTGATGGTTCCAATAGGAAGACCCATCCTCTCAGCAATTTCATGATACTTAAACCCCTCAAAATAGAGCATGAATGGTTCACTGTATAAATCATCAAGCTGGTTCACCTCACGCAGCAATTCCTTGTAACTCAACTCGGCCATGGGCTCGTCTGTTTTGGAAGCACTGGAAGAATTGAGGAAATAAGTATTGTCAGTCTGATCTATAAAGGTTTTATGCCTTACCATTCGTTGGTAATTGCGGATAAATGAGTTTTTCATGATCGTATGAAGCCATGCTGACAAATTGGTTCCCTTCTCGAAACGGTGTTGATTGCGATAGGCTTTCATCATGGTGTCTTGCATTAGGTCATTGGCATCATTGTAGTCCCTTGTTAATTTCAAAGCAAACCCCATGAGTGGTTTTGTATAATGATTTAATGCAGAATCAAAGGTAGTTTCCATTGTCTTTTCTGTTGCTTGATAATACAAACTGAAAAGACTATTATAATGTTTCTTAAATTTTCAAAATATATTGAAAATTCGAAATAAAAAATTTTACATCAGTTGAATGAGTAGTTTCCCAATCTTACTTTTTTCCATTTGCGACAACCTTTCCAGCAACTGCATGGCCTGTGTAGTGAACTCTTCAAGGTCTTTAGAAACTTTTTTTAATTCCTGGGCCTCTTCATTACCTTCATCTTTCAATTCCCCGATTCTTTTCAAAACTTTGAGCGCAGGCTCCAGCTCCTTCCTTCGCCGCTCTCTGGAGATAATTCTGGCCATTTCCCAGATATCTTTCTCACTATAAAAGTACTCCTTACGGTCTCCAGGGATATGTTTTTTATAAATAACACCCCAGTCAAGCAGTGCCCTGAGATTGAGGTTGGCATTGCCCCTGGAAATATTGAGCTCCTCCATGATTTCATCAGTAGTTTTGGGCTTTGGCGAGATCAACAACAAGATATTGATCTGTGCCATGGTTTTATTAATGCCCCAGTTGGAACCCAATGCTCCCCATGCCTCAATTAATGACGCCTTAGCTGATTCGAAATCGATTTCTTCACCCATTCTTAAAATTCCAAAAAATATTGAAAATTAGCAATTCACAAATATGCCCGAATTTGTGACATTTTACAATCCATGAAATTAAAATTCTGTTACCGCTTCAATGAATTGATCAGCTTGTTTGATCAACCTGATTTTCCGGTCCTTGTCCATTTTATCAAGCATTGAGACCATCATGGACATTCTATAGTTTTTTGAAAAAAATGTTCGATTCACGTCAATAAATCGCCAGTATAACCCATTTACAGTTTGTACCCAATCCTCCTGCTTTGAATAGTGACTCATTTTCAGGATATAATTGGCGCCTCCGATGTAAGGCTTGGTAGCAAAAATACCGCCATCAGCAAACTGACTCATGCCATAAACATTTGGAACCATTACCCAATCCGCAGAATCCACATACATTTCCATAAACCACCGATTAACTTCATCAGGATGGATCTCACAAAGGAGCATTAGGTTCCCCAAGACCATTAATCGCTCAATGTGGTGGGTATAACCATGAGTCAGTGCTTTTTTTATGCTATCATCCAGTGGTTTAATTCCTGTAGACCCGTCGTACCAACACGGTTTCATTTTTCTTTCATGTCCAAAAAAATTGCTTCGGAGATCATTTTCATAGTGATCGTAAATACCTTTCACAAACTCGCGCCACCCTATAACCTGCCTGATAAATCCTTCAACACTTGAATAGTGTACCTCATTTCTTTTCACAAACAGCATGACCTCCTCCACAACCTCAGATGGCGTAATCAATCCCATGTTGATGTATGGTGAAAGTACTGAATGAAATAGAAATGTCTGATCCTCCTCAATGGCATCTTCATAAGGCCCAAACTGCTCGAATTTGGTTTCTAAGAAGTCATTCAACATTTCCAGGACCTCCTGTCTGGTTGTGCACCAGTTAAAACCTTGCACATCTCCAGGGTGATCTGGGAACAGGCTATCTACCAGGTGCTGAGCATTTTTGGTGTGAGCAGTAGGCTCCATCGAATTTCTCTTTGGTACCTTTATTTTTTTTGGAAGCTTCTTCCTGTTTTCCTCATCAAATGACCATTTCCCATGAAGGGGCGCTCCGCTGCTAGTCATCAATAAATCCAGTCTTTCCCTCTGACTTTGATAAAATGAAGCCATGAAGGGTTTTTTAACTGATTTCAGGTACACCTTAAAATTTTCCTCTGTTGTCAGGAACCCCGGGGTTTGTACATAATTGATGGTATAAGAATGGTCGGATGCAAATTTCTCCAGTCGCTTTTTGAAAAAATGATCTGAGATTTGATAAGTGATTAATTCCGTGATCTGATATTCCTCCAGGGTTTGATTCAATTTTTCTTCATAACTGAGATGTTTATTATCACTAGAGAGCTTGTGATATACCAAATCATATCTATTCCGTAATTGATCAGCATGAGATCGCATTGAAGACAAGAAAAGCACCAATTTCTGCTTATGATAGCTGTAATGGGTACATAAAGAATAATCCTCAGCCATGAAAACAAGGGTATCGCTTTGGTTGAGCAGTTTGCTATGGTCCGGGAAGAGTTGGTCTCCGAGGACAATGGCTAGTTTCTTAAAGTTTCTTTTCGTCTGGTTCACATGGCATAGAACTCTTAACCTCTTAGTTTGTTGGATCAACAATCAATCTCTTTGATAATGGGATTAAACTCCCAGTTCATCGAAAATCAACCTCGAATAATCACTGGGGTGTTAAAAAGTGTTATTTTTAGGTATACCGGCAAAGTATCGCAATTGAAAAATAGCAGATTGATTAAATTTTTATTTTCCCTCCTTTTGGTAGGGCTCACTTTTGGTGCAAATGCACAGTCATGTCTACAACTGCTAGACAGTGTATTACATTATAAATACATCCAGAATGAAAAGACCATATTCTATGGCAAAACACTTTTACAAAAACTGGACAATAATGAGTGTAATGTAGATATAGGCCTGATCGGGGTATATAATAATGTAGGACTTGCGGTTTGGGAAGCCAAGGATCAAACTTTAGCGATGAAAGCATTTCAGAAGGCTCTTGGATTGGCGAAAACTGCTGAAGATTCCGTTTCCATTGATCAGTTAGACACGTACTATAATCTTTCGGCACTGTACAGTGAAAAAGGCAATTTTGCTGAAGCTGGCAACATGTTGTTAAAGGCTGATAAAATTGTTCAAAACACTTACGGCTTCAGAAGCCTGGAAAATGTACTACATCAGTTTAAAAAGGGAATTTTTTACCGTGAGACAGGAAAGTTCAATGAAAGTATGACTGCCCTTAATGGTGCTGAAATCATAGGTCAGGAAATACAACTGGAGGATTCGCTACAAATCAGGTTGCTGATTGAAATAGGCACTACATTCAGGCATTTCGGAGACCTTGATGCCAGTGAAGAAAAATTAACTGAGGCCATTAAAAAAGCCAAACAGATTGGCAATCAGCTCCTTTATCTCACTGCGATCGATCGACTCTCTGCACTAAAAATCGAGCAGGGTGAATACTCAGATTCGGAGAGTTATCTGCTGCACAACCTGGATATGAAAAACAAAAACTATCCAAACGACTCGATTTTAGTATTGGAAACTTTAAATGGTCTGGGGCTGCTCTACTACAAAATAAATGATATCGCCTCCGCGCAGAAGCACCTGGAAGAAGCCTTAAAGCTCACCGCTGAGATGAGGACTATCAAGCCCTACATGATGAATAATCTCGCTACCATATACATGCGTCAGGGGAGAACAGAAGAAGCGTTGAGATATTTTCAGCAAAGTGCGGAAGGGTTCAGGGCATTATTTGGAAGCATGCATCCGGATTATGCCAGCTGCATCAATAATCTGGCCCATGCCAACAAAGAATTGGGTAACCTGGGAGAAGCATTGAATCTTTACATGAAAGTCCTGGACATGGACAAAGTCATCTATGGACAAAACCATCAACGATATGCCACAACACTCAACAATATTGGTCTGATTTATATGCAACTGGGGAATACCTCTCTGGCTGGTAAATTGTTAGACAATGCAATTAAAGTGAGATCACAGGCCTTGGGTGACCAACATCCACTTTACGTTAAATCGTTGAATGACATGGGATTGTACCACCTGGCCAATCAGGACACTTTGAGTGCGCTCAGAGTGCTCAATGACGCATTAACGACTGAAATTCAACACATGAGAAGGATATTCCCGGTCCTGACCAGAAAACAACGTCAGCTGTATTTCAAAGAAACAAAAAACAATGTAGAGCGATTTTGTGCACTTGCTTTCTCAGATCAGTATTTCAACACTGAATGGTCGGAAATTGCACTCAATCACTTCATCAACACCAAGGGTATTCTATTCTATGCCGCCGATAAGATGAGGAAACTTGTACAAAGCAGTGATGACGAATCCATCAAAAAAACATATGAACAATGGAGAGATGTGAAATATAAACTTGCTCAGGCCTATCTATTATCGGAAGAAGAAAGAAGAAGTCATGGTATATCTATAGAACAACTTCAACAAACCTCAACCGATCTGGAAAAGAAGTTATCGTTGAGTTTTAAAGTATTTTCCGATCAGGAGAACGATGGTTATTACACCTGGCAGCAGGTAGGTAAGGCGCTCCCTGATAGCTCCGTGGCACTGGAAGTGATCCAATACAGGAATTATACCATCCGAATAGAAGGAGATCAGATCAATCAGGGATTTGAGGACAGATCGGATTATGTTGCTTTTATCATTGCTTCTGATTCCATATTGAAATCAATCAAATGGTCGAAATATGCGGATTTTGACAGAGGTTATAAGCAATACACCAATTTGCTCAAGTTTGGCGTGATCGATACTGCCAGCTACAATACATTCTGGAAGGTTGTTGACAAAGAAATCCCTCCTGTAAAAAGAGTATATATGGCTCCAGATGGCATTTTCTACAAGGTCAATCCATCTGTATTTTTTGATGGGGAATCAAATCAGTATGTGTCAGATAAGTATGACATCATCAATATTACCAGTACCAAAGATTTTCTTAACAGGCAACCCAAAAATTTGAAACGGGAAGCAAGAATTTTTGGGAATCCTGCATTTGCCACTTTGGGAGATGAATATCAACTTGCTCCTTTGCCGGGTGCAGAAAGAGAAGCCCAGGATATTACGAATATTCTTGATGTGCGAAAATGGAAATCTGAAACTTACTATTTCAATGATGCCACAGAAGACAGGGTAAAGGAACTGAACAATCCGGGTGTTGTGCACATCGCAACCCATGGCTTTTTCAAAGAAGACCCAAATTTTAGTGAACCTCTGAATAGTAGCGGGCTTTATTTGAGTAAAGCAGGAGGAGAAGATGGCGTTTTAACCGCTTATGAAGCCATGAATCTTGTACTGGACCAAACCAGTGTAGTAGTACTGGCAGCATGTGAAACAGGACTGGGTACCGTAAAAAATGGAGAAGGCGTATTTGGTTTACAACGAGCCTTTCTTGTGGCAGGAGCAGATAATGTACTCATCAGCCTTGTGAAGATCAATGACCAGGCAGCAAGAAGGTTTATGAACTTATATTATGAACAGCTCAGACTTCATGAAGACCCTCAGGATGCTTTTTTTAATGCACGGTCAATTTTCAAGGAAGAGAACAAGAACCCATACAACTGGGGCGCATATATTCTGGTGGCTAGAAATTGATTTGATAGATAAATATTTCTTCGCCTGCATTCACTTCCCCATCCAACTGATTAATCTCAACAAGTAATTCCTCAGGAGTTCCAAATTTTTTCACCAGGCTTTGTACAGTTTCTCCTTCTTTCACTATGTAGGGAAAAAATTGATACCTGATATCAGACTCTTCCAGGAAATATTTGATAGGAACCTGCGCATACTCCTTTTTTATTCTAATGATCTGACCCCTCTTCAGCATATCTCCGTTAGGTTTATTCCATTTCAGAAATTCCTTTTCTGATATTCCCAGGAATTGAAGGGCCTGTTCTAAATCGATATCCTGACGTACCAGCAATTTCCTGTCCTTCTCAAGGGTAATTGGGTTGTCACTATATATATTTATTTCTACTCTTCGGTTAAAAACATGATCGTACCAGGTGGCATTATTAGAAATTAAATTGTGCTCTCCATGCGCACTAACATCGATCAGGTCTTCCGGGATACCCCTGGCCATTAAGAATTTTTTAATCAGCTCCCCTCTTTGCAGACTTAACTTAAAATTATAATCGCTCCCGCCTACATCATCGGTATTGGAAACCAACACTATTTTCCTTATTGTCCTGGCTTGCTCATTCAACTGATCAGCCAATCTGTGTAGTGATATCACCGTTTGATAGTTCAATTTTGTGGAGCCGAAATCGAAATATAATTTTTCAAATGAAGTTTTGCTAAACTGTTCCAGTTCCTCCTGATTACTGGAAATGAATGGGGTATTATACTTCTTCTCCTGAAAGCCTGTGGAGCCAGTTGTTTGCACCACTGTAATGTTACCTCCCGTGTTCTCATTGAAGGTTTGACTGGAATTATTTGAAGCCACAATCACATCTGCTGTGATCTGTGTAGAATCACCATCAAATGGATTATCTGCCAGTAGTGCTGGTTTGGGTTTCTCTCTTTTTTCGGGATCAAACAATTCGAATCCCTGATAGTCCTCTACCCGAAATGTAGTCAGGTCCAGAGAACGAATGTCCCGGTAACGGGCCACCACACGTTCATCAATCAATGACTCACCCGATATCAATAACGAAAGATAAAGGCGCTCATCAGAAACCTGAAAATTATACAGGTTGAGGTTCCGTTTATCAATTCTATTGGAAGCCATGAATCCTACACTATCCGTAATAAAGAAATAAGTATCATCCAATGGGGAATTGAATGGATCACCCAGGTTATAGATTTGAGGCTCGAAGAAAGATTCCCCTTTTGCTGCAAACAGGTCGTATCCTCCATAACCCACATGCCCATCACTGGCAAATAAAAGGCAGGAAAATTCCGAAGAATAAAATGGAGTGATCTCGTTGGAAGCTGTATTGATCATGTCTCCCAAATTAATGGCAGGAGTCCATGAACCTTCCTCAAATCCTTTCAGGCTCATCCATATATCACTACCACCAATTCCCCCTGGTCTGTTGGACACAAAAAACAAAGTATCTCCTCCCTGTGTAATGAACGGATGCTTATTTTCTACATCTGGCATATTGATAAACTCATTCAATGCCTTAGGTTTGGTCCATTTTCCATCTTCCAGTTTGCTTACCATGATTTGGCAATCCGCTCCTTTATTGTTGAGACAGGAGGTGAAGTAAAAATACTTTCCATCTCCGGTAAACGATCCCGACCCCTCAGACCATTGACTGTTGAGCTTATTAAAATTATTTTTTGAAGTGTTTTCCCTCCACTTGTCTCCCTTTCTTGAATACTGGATCAGGTCAGGTAGCAGCCCATCGTATTGCGTAGCTTTATATTGAGAACCTCCAGTATTTCGTGTTGTCACAAAAACCATATCACCTGTTGATTGATTCAAGACGGCTCCAAAATCATGGTATTGAGAATTGAAATCTTTCATCTCCATAATCTTAAATCCCCGGTTTTGTTTTTTTTGATTGATGGCTAATTGGCACCCCTCCTGTTGTTTTTTGGCCAACTGTAACAGTTCGTTGGGTACTCCAGACTGTTTCAGCAGATGTGCAAACACTGTGTCTGCTACATCAAACTTGCTGGTAAGCTTAAGGATATTTCCCAGGTAATAATTAGCCAGATGTTTATAGTCGGGGTACTTATTTTCAAACAGGAATAAGAAATGTTTTTTTGCGCGTTCGTATTGAAGGGTCTTATAAAGGCTCATGGCCAGCTTGAACCTGGCCTCACCTCTTATTTTATTCAGTTTAATGACCCGTGAATAAAACTCTATCGCTTCCGTGTATTGCTCTGCCTCGTAGTGTTGATTAGCAATCTCCATGAGCTTTGGGACAGAAGATTGTCCCATCACCACAGTACTGCCCAAAATGGCAATGATTATGATTGCTGTTCGTAACATGGAATTCCTTAGAATATCGGGTTAGATACCTTTCTTACGTTTTTGGATCTAGTAATAATATACGTCAAAGAAATTTCATATGAGGGATTTGAGCGGCTAAAAACCACATTTTCGCTGAAAGATTCCGAATTCAGGTCGAAACTTGCCCCAACTTTGAAGTGCTGTACCTGAAAGCCTCCCAAGACGATAAAAGAGTCTCCCTGCCGATACCATGATCCAACCTGCAGTAATACACTTGTCCTGGATCTCACCGAATTGACCATTGTAGAAAGATAACAACCTACATTAAATTGAAGATTGCTTTGATCAAGCAGTGTTAAAACAGACGGGTGCACATAAAACCGTGGAGCAAATCTCAATTTCATTGAACCAAATCCTTTGTATAAAATATTTTTCCGGGTATTGGAATTATCACCTGTTCTTGGTTTATTCAGATTTTCCGCACTGAATCCCACAATAAGACTTTTGTCACGGATATAAATATTCTGGTTATCAAATACTGTATACAAAACCCCGAAATTTACGGTGGGGTAATAAAAAGCTCCGGTTGCAATGGTTTCTCCCTGAAGCGAATCATCATAGCCATAGAAGCGATTAAACTGAGACCCCCAGTTCAACACCTCCTCTGAAAGCCGGTTTTGCACAATGCCTGCCTGAAGTCCAAAAACAACGTAATTTTTTATGAATTGACTCAACCTGATTGAATATGCTCCTGTCAGTAATACTTTTTGAGAGGTGTAAATCCCCTGAAATCCTCTACGTTCACGGAAAAAAGTAGCTCCCACGCCTCCGATCTGATGGGTTGAGCTGGTGGTCACCTTCAAAGGGGCAATGAATGTAGCCTGAGCCAACTCGAAGAAATTATCATTATCCAGCGAACCCGATTTTTTGTAGTTGGTGCTGAATTCCATCTCCGGACGGATACCAGCATACGCAGGATTTACCAATGTAGTGGTAGTAAAGTACTGTGAGAACTGACCATCCTGTGCAAAGACAAAATGGTTCAGGCATAAGATCCATATAAAGAGCAGTTTCTTCATCTAGTGTATCAACATGAATGAGCCAACCTTTTCGTATTCTGTTCCATCCGCCACAACTTTGATGGAGTAGTAATAAACCCCTTCATCTGCGCTATTGCCCCCGGAAAGCAATCCATCCCAGCCATAGGAGCCCAGATCAATATTATCACCGACTTCATTAGCTGAATACAATCGGTTTTGAAAGCTGTCAAATACCTGCATTTGAAGGGCTGTAACATTAGCACCAGAGAAGTAGGGCCGAAAGACTCGGTTTTCTTCCAGGGCAGCCGTTGGCGAAAAAGCATTGGGTATAAAGAAAACCGGGGCAAGAAGGTGTGGGATCAAAGCTACTCCCAGGTGTGTCGGTTCTCTCGTGATTGTTATTGGTGTTTCACTGATTACTGTTCCAAAACTTACATTGTCAGTATTAGATACTTCAATTATTCCCAGGTCCTGATAAATGGTGTCATTTGGTCCTAGTTTTACTATTGTAGGAGAATAGGCCTGCGCTCTAATAAAATTTCCATTACTGAAGTTCTCCAGGTCCACTCCGCTAAAAATCGTAGTTATTGATACTTCTACTGAATCCTGATTTAAGGATGTAATCAACCACTCCACTTCATCAGAAATGCCTATCATGTCTTCAGTTGGTTTGAGCTGATCAACCGGAGGCACCCGGCATGTCACACGGAATATGGCATTCAGATTTTCGGTCTTAAGGGTTATATAGTTAGGATTATTATTAATCCCCATAGGAAAAGTCAAAACACCAGTAGCCGCCAAACCAATCAAATTTCCCTCAACATATCCGACGTTACCATCGGACCCCTGAGAACTTCCTGTAACAATTAAATCTTCCTCGTTTTCGGACTCAATTACTCCAGAGATTACATTTAGGTTACCAGATACGCGTACCTGCTCAGAAAGGAGAACAACTTCTCCGGCTGCTTTATTAACTTCAAAATCGATTACAAGCAATGTATCTCCTGATACATTTTGTATCCCTGGCCCAACAAACGAAAGTCTTCCCACATCGGTGTTTTCCACAAAATCGATATCACTATAACTGATAATCTTTCCTCGGTTGATCAACCTACCACCAAATGTAGTATTACCTCCTGCAAAAAACTCAGTACCTTCATTAAGCACAAAAGTTGTTTGCGAACCAAAGTTGAAAGTTCCCTGACCAGGGACCTGGACAGCAGCTAAGCAACTCAATAATATTATGATATAGTACTTGTTCATATGCTTAAGGTTGAGCTGCTCTACCAATTTCAATCCAATTATTTATTGTTCCGCCTACATACATGAGATGTAGTGTGCTTCTTGGTGTCATTATGAATTGGGCATCATTGTTCAGTAATACATTTACGGCTCCTGATCCCAGGGACTCCATAACGACATTTAAAGTTCCCACATTTACAATGATGATTTCCTGACCATCTGTGCCAGCCACAATTTGATTAAAGGCACCTCCACCAGCGGGGCTTTGGACACGCACATAGCGATGATCACTGGCCACTACATTTGTGGCATCAGCATCAAATACGGTTACATCTGGCACACTAATCAAATTTTGATTGAGTGTCACATCGTTAAAATCTGCTGTCCCACCTGAAGTAATGTTGCCAGAACCGGTGATTGTCATTGGTCCAATTACCACATTGGCTGTAGTAGCGTAATTACCTAAATTATCAATCGTTGTAATTCCTCCCCCAATATCCAGATCCTGAGCGAAGAATTTATTCATAATATTCACATCGCCTTGTTGATCAATCACAATTCGATCCTGAGGAGCTGATTGGCCGTTCGCTGCAGTCCTTATAGCCATTGACACCCCTACATTTGGACCATGATTCTCTGTTGCAGTCACCCTGATTTGTGCTGCATCCAGGAATCCACCGGCATAGGTATTCCAGCCATATTGTCCAATATCATCTCCTAACTGGACATTGGTAGGAGAAATCGCCGTTCCACGAGCCCGTAATAAGCTAAATGCTGAAGATTGTGTTGCCGAGTAGTTGACCGCTCCACTTAAAAGTGCTGAGCCTTCATTGGCAATAATAAATTTACCTATGCCTAATCCGTTAACATTACCAACAGCCACATCAATTCCATCACTGAATATGTTTGAAGAAACCTGACCTGTTCCGTCACCTCTTGGGATTTCATTGTTAAGATTAAATGCAGTACTACTAATCCATGCAGTATTTCCTGCACCATCGGTTGACAATACTTCACCAGGATTTCCATCATCAGGTGGTAACACAAAATTATAGTTGGCAGGAAGCGTAAAAGGAACCGATACCCGTATTGCATTGGCATTATCACTATACATCGTTAATCCTGCTGGATTAGATGCCCTTTCAAATATCTCAAAACCCCCATCGTTCAATTCTGCGATAACCGATAGCGCGTTAGTACCTACCGCTGTGGTCTGGAACTGAATATTGGTACCAAAAAATCCCGTACTAAAATCTTCTAACGCAATACCTGTGATGGCTGCACCAATCTCATAGTCAGTGGAACCATAACCCAACCATGCGAATGACCCAAGGTTGTCACCTCCGGTTACCGGAAGTTCTCCGCCTAATGTGCCTGCTGATTTTGATACTGACATAATGCTACCATTCCCCTGTGTATTTGAGGCAGTAATGATAGAGCCTGCATATTCAGTCCCCGTTTCAAAGAAAAAGGCTGCTCCCAATGAAGATCCTGCACCTATGGTTGTATTTCCATCCAGAAAAATCTCTCCTGGAAAGCCAGATCCATCGGGATTACCCGGTGCAAGGTATAAGTTTCCTCCATTGGCGTTACTACTGATTGCCGCATCACCCGCCGTTATCGAAAGATCATCACCTGGACCTGCCGCTGGTTGTGTAATAAAAATGTTTCTTGGTGAGCCATCTAAAAACTCTAAATCGGAATCAAACTGATTAGTAGGTCTCCAATATAAATTGCCCGTTCCATCGGTTGCTAGCACCTCATCCAGAAATCCATCATCATTTGGCAAAGTCCAGACGGTGTTAGCTGTAACAGAGGCTGGCGCTCTAAATCCAACAAAATTAGACCCAAGATCCATAAATTGAAGCTCACCGGTATTTGAAAGTCCTCCTTCCGGATTTATTCGAAGGGCGTTGACCTGACCGTTATCAGGACTAATCTGAAGTTTTGCTCCTGTAGTTGGACCTGCACCAATTGAAGTATTATCATTTAAAATTATTGTACCATCATTTTGAATCCTTAGTCTATCCGCAAGTGTAGAGGTTCCATTTGCTATAGTGGCAATTGTAAACTGGCTACCAAAATTGGAGCCTGCTGCATGATTTGCGGTTGCTTCTGCACGCATGGAAACTGCAGTTTCAAAATCAGAAACACCATTCCAAACATTGTAGCTATAAGAACCAATTTCATCTCCAGACAACAGGAGACTCTCCCCTCCTGGTGTTCCACGTGATCGAAGCACTGCGTGATTGGTGCCTTCTGTTGGTGTGTCTGAAAAGTTTGCGCCCCCAAAGTTTAATTGAGAACTCTGGTTCACTACTGCGAATTTTACATTTGGCAATGTGGTAGAGATCCCAATGGTCACCTGGTTGGATGCATTACTAAATATGTCTGAAGCAACAAGACCCGTTCCATCACCCTTTGGTATGGCATTTAAAGTACTGAAAGTGGCCGCTGGAACAGGAGTCCAATTTGATCCATTATACTCCAACCTTTGGCCTGCAGTGGCACCACCCGGGAGTAATGATAATACAGGATCTACACCAGCATATGAAACTCCACCGGCTCCATCCGCTTGTAAAAATAAATTGGCATCCGGGGCTGCCTGTACGGGAAGCTCTATCTCATTGGTGGGATCACCATCAGCTTCTGCTACATAGGATACGCCACCGGCTCCATCGGCTTGTAAGAAATTACCAGCATCTGGGGCTGCCTGTACAGGAAGTTCTATCTCATTGGTAGGGTCTCCATCGGCTTCCGCTACATAGGATACTCCTCCAGCGCCATCAGCTTGTAAGAAATTACCAGCATCTGGGGCTGCCTGTACGGGAAGCTCTATCTCATTGGTAGGGTCTCCATCGACTTCTGCTACATAGGATACGCCTCCAGCGCCATCGGCTTGCAAGAAATTACCAGCATCCGGGGCTGCCTGTACAGGAAGTTCTATCTCATTGGTAGGGTCTCCATCGGCTTCCGCTACATAGGATACTCCTCCAGCGCCATCAGCTTGCAAGAAATTACCAGCATCCGGGGCTGCCTGTACAGGAAGTTCTATCTCATTGGTAGGGTCTCCATCTGCTTCCGCTACATATGATACTCCTCCAGCGCCATCAGCTTGCAAGAAATTACCAGCATCCGGGGCTGCCTGTACGGGAAGTTCTATCTCATTGGTAGGGTCTCCATCGACTTCTGCTACGTAGGATACGCCTCCGGCACCATCCGCCTGCAAGAATAAACCTGCATCTGGGGCACTCTGTGTAGGTAACTCTATCTCATTGGTAGGATCTGAATCTGCATCATTTACATTATCTGCAGCATAACTCACACCACCCGCTCCATCAGCTTGAAGGAATAACCCTGCGTCTGGAGCACTCTGTGTAGGTAACTCTATCTCATTTGTTGGATCCGAATCAGCGTCATTTACATTATCTGCTGCATAACTCACACCTCCGGCTCCATCGGCCTGAAGAAATAATCCGGCATCAGGCGCTCCTTGAACAGGTAGCTCTATCTCATTGGTGGGATCTGAATCCGCATCATTTACATTATCCGCTGCATAACTCACGCCTCCGGCTCCATCGGCCTGAAGAAATAATCCGGCATCAGGCGCTCCTTGAACGGGTAACTCAATCTCATTAGTAGGATCTGAATCTGCATCATTTACATTATCCGCAACATAGCTCACACCTCCAGCGCCATCTGCTTGTAGAAATAATCCTGCGTCAGGGGCTGTTTGGGTAGGCAATTCTATTTCATTGGTGGGGTCACCATCTACTTCTGCCACATAGGATACGCCTCCAGCGCCATCTGCCTGTAGAAACAATCCAGCGTCAGGAGCTGTTTGGGTAGGCAATTCTATTTCATTGGTGGGGTCACCATCTACTTCTGCTACATAGGATACGCCACCGGCTCCATCTGCTTGTAGGAATAAACCGGCATCCGGAGCACTCTGTGTTGGTAACTCTATCTCATTAGTAGGATCTGAATCTGCGTCATTTACATTATCTGCTACATAACTTACACCTCCAGCACCATCTGCTTGTAGAAATAAACCGGCATCCGGAGCACTCTGTGTTGGTAACTCTATCTCATTAGTAGGATCTGAATCTGCATCATTTACATTATCTGCTACATAGCTCACTCCTCCAGCGCCATCAGCTTGTAGAAATAATCCTGCATCCGGAGCTGTTTGGGTAGGCAATTCTATTTCATTGGTCGGGTCTCCATCGACTTCTGCTACATACGATACGCCACCGGCTCCATCGGCTTGTAGGAATAGCCCGGCATCCGGGGCACTCTGTGTTGGTAACTCTATCTCATTAGTAGGATCTGAATCTGCATCATTTACATTATCTGCTACATAACTTACGCCTCCAGCACCATCTGCTTGTAGGAATAATCCTGCGTCAGGGGCTGTTTGGGTAGGCAATTCTATTTCATTGGTCGGGTCACCATCGACTTCTGCTACATAGGACACTCCGCCGGCTCCATCAGCTTGTAGGAATAAACCGGCATCTGGGGCACTCTGTGTGGGTAGCTCTATCTCATTAGTGGGATCCGAATCAGCATCATTTACATTATCTGCTACATAGGACACACCTCCGGCTCCATCTGCCTGTAGGAATAGACCGGCATCCGGAGCACTCTGGGTAGGCAATTCTATCTCATTAGTAGGATCTGAATCAGCGTCATTTACATTATCCGCAACATAACTCACTCCTCCAGCGCCATCTGCTTGTAGAAACAATCCTGCATCCGGAGCTGTTTGGGTAGGCAATTCTATTTCATTGGTCGGGTCTCCATCTACTTCTGCTACATAGGATACGCCACCGGCTCCATCGGCTTGTAGAAATAGCCCGGCATCCGGGGCACTCTGGGTAGGTAACTCTATCTCATTAGTAGGATCTGAATCCGCATCATTTACATTATCCGCAACATAGCTCACACCGCCAGCGCCATCTGCTTGTAGAAATAAACCGGCATCCGGAGCTGTTTGGGTAGGCAATTCTATTTCATTGGTCGGGTCACCATCTACTTCTGCTACATAGGACACTCCGCCGGCTCCATCTGCTTGTAGGAATAGACCAGCATCCGGGGCACTCTGTGTAGGTAACTCAATCTCATTAGTAGGATCTGAATCCGCATCATTTACATTATCCGCAACATAGCTCACACCGCCAGCGCCATCTGCTTGTAGAAATAAACCGGCATCCGGAGCAGTTTGGGTAGGCAATTCTATTTCATTGGTCGGGTCACCATCTACTTCTGCTACATAGGACACTCCGCCGGCTCCATCGGCCTGAAGGAATAGACCAGCATCCGGGGCACTCTGGGTAGGTAACTCAATCTCATTAGTAGGATCTGAATCTGCATCATTTACATTATCCGCAACATAGCTCACACCTCCAGCGCCATCTGCTTGTAGAAATAGCCCGGCATCCGGAGCACTTTGAGTAGGCAATTCTATCTCGTTTGTCGGATCTGAATCAGCGTCATTTACATTATCTGCTACATAACTCACTCCGCCAGCGCCATCTGCTTGTAGAAATAACCCCGCATCTGCTCCTGTCTGGCTTGGTAGTTCTATCTCGTTAGTGGGATCGCCATCCACCTCCGACAGTGTAGCGTAACTCACTCCACCAGCACCATCTGCCTGCAAAAACAAACCTGCATCCGGAGCTGTCTGTGTAGGCAGCTCTATCTCATTAGTAGGGTCCGAATCAGCATCATTCACATTATCTGCTACATAACTCACTCCGCCAGCGCCATCTGCTTGTAGGAATAACCCCGCATCTGCTCCTGTCTGGCTTGGTAGTTCTATCTCGTTAGTGGGATCGCCATCCACCTCCGACAGTGTAGCGTAACTCACTCCACCAGCACCATCTGCCTGCAAAAACAAACCTGCATCCGGGGCTGTCTGTGTTGGCAGCTCTATCTCATTAGTAGGGTCCGAATCAGCATCATTCACATTATCTGCAACATAACTCACACCACCAGCACCATCAGCTTGTAGAAATAACCCCGCATCTGCTCCTGTCTGACTTGGTAGTTCTATCTCATTGGTGGGATCGCCATCCACTTCCGACAATGTAGCATAACTCACTCCTCCAACACCATCTGCCTGCAAAAACAAACCTGCATCCGGGGCAGTCTGTGTAGGTAGCTCTATCTCATTAGTAGGGTCCGAATCAGCGTCATTCACATTATCTGCAACATAACTCACTCCTCCAGCGCCATCAGCTTGAAGGAATAAACCCGCATCAGCTCCTGTCTGGCTTGGTAATTCAATCTCATTGGTGGGATCGCCATCCAGCTCTACTGCAGAAACTGGAGCATAGGCAACTCCTCCAGCGCCATCTGCCTGCAGATAAAGTCCAGCATCGGCACCACTTTGTGTGGGCAACTCTATTTCGTTTGATGGGTCACCATCCAATTCAGCAACATAACTTACACCTCCACTTCCATCTGCTTGCAAAAACAAACCTGCATCTGCACCACTTTGCGTTGGTAGTTCTATCTCATTGGTGGGATCTGAATCTGCATCATTTACATTGTCTGCCACATAAGCCACTCCACCTGCACCATCTGCCTGTAAAAATAGTCCCGCATCTGCACCAGTTTGCGTGGGTAATTCAATCTCATTGGTAGGATCGCCATCTACCTCCGTAACTGAAACTGTTGCAAAGCTTACGCCCCCGGCACCATCTGCCTGCAGATATAGCCCGGCATCTGCTCCGCTTTGAGTAGGTAACTCTATCTCATTAGTTGGATCAGCATCCGCATCATTAACATTGTCTGCAGCATAACTCACACCTCCAGATCCGTCCGCCTGTAAAAACAATCCAGCATCAGCCCCACTTTGAGTGGGTAATTCTATCTCATTGGTAGGATCGCCATCTACCTCCGTAACTGAAACTGTTGCATAACTCACACCACCAGCACCATCTGCCTGAAGGTACAGACCGGCATCCGCTCCACTCTGTGTAGGTAATTCTATCTCATTGGTAGGATCAGCATCTGCATCGTCAGTATCGTCACCATCTAAAAGCTCAGCTGGAATCGATGTAACTTCTGTCCAGTCTATACCATCTTTTATATTGGCTGGAACCGTAGGATCAACTTCCGAAACAGATATATCAACACTATTCCCATTTTCTATACTCAAAGTTGTTCCTGAAAGGCTCAGCTGCTGGTTATCTACTGAACTTAGGTCAACATTATTCCCGTTGGCAATGGATAACACATCCCCCGCCAGTGACAATGTCTGAGCACTCTGTGTGGACAAGGCAACCCAATTTGGATTGATCCAGAAATAAAATAAGTTTTCATCTGAATCATACACCATCAAACCATTATCTGCAGCAGAAAGTGACATCCCCGTACGCTGAGCGCTGGAAAGCTTAGGAATGATCAAACCCTGATTGCCTTGTGGTGAAACCAGATGCAAAACTGCGTTGGGGTTTGGGCTTTCTATGTTGATACCTGCTGAGTACTCCTGAGCATTTGCATCTGGTACCAGATGAAATAACATAGCGGTGAGTAGAATAGAAATTAATCTTAACTGGTGGATTCCCTTCATGACGATCTTTATTTTAATGGAAATACAGAAACTTTAATTGAGGTAATAATTCAGTCACTTCCATAGCGATTGCACACGCCTCAAAACCCAAATAGAATGGCTTCCAATACGTGCCTTTTTTACCTCGCCAATTACTGTTTAGATTGCAGCTTTTGTAGTTGGGATTTAATTAACTTAAAGGTAAACAGCACATTATAGACAAAAAAACGGGTAATCGTTACTTCACTGCCATTCATCGAAAAATAGGGAGGATTGAACCATTCACATTATTAAATCGCTTGTTTTCAGGAGGTTTATTGACGCAATTTGAACTTTATGTTGAGTTTTTAAATTTGTATTATGATGAAAGAATTAAGGATCAAAAATATGGTTTGCAACAGGTGCATAGAAGCCGTGCAGGAAGAGTTCAATAACCTTAATCTAAACATCAGCAAAATTTCATTGGGCCATGTGCTATTAGCATCTGATATCGATTCAAGACAACTGAATGACCTGGCATCCAGGCTGGAGGCTCGTGGGTTTGAAATACTGAAGGATAAGAATAGTCAGCTAATTGAGCAGATTAAGAACCTTGTCATCGATCAGATCTACTCCGAAACCAATCTTAACATCAATTACAGTGACTATCTGGAAAAAAACATTGGTAAAGATTACTCTGGTCTTAGTTCGCTTTTTTCAAGTGTTGAAGGGATTACCATCGAAAGATTTGTCATCCTTCAAAAAATAGAGCGGATCAAGGAGTTGTTGACTTATGATGAGCTTACATTGAGTGAAATCAGCTACCGCCTTGGATATAGCAGCGTACAACACCTCTCCAGTCAATTCAAAAAAAATACCGGTATGACGCCCTCTGAATTTAAGAAGACCTTTCCAAATAACAGAAAACCCATTGATCATGCGGTTTGAATTTCATAAAGCATTTCAATAATTATGTAATTAAAATCACCTCACCAATGAATTCCTTTGTAGTGTATTTAAACACTTAAGCAAAATGGAAAAGATAAAAGTTGCTACTGACATTCATTGTGAAAGTTGTGTAAGTAAGGTTCAAAAAGTTTTCGATAACTCACCACAGATCGATTCATGGGAAGTGGACCTCAAGCCTGAATTAAAAACAGTTACAGTGATTGGTGAGGGTATCTCAGAAGAAGAAATAAATACTCTACTGAACCAGGCGGGGTATCAGATAATTCCATCTGAGGAAAACACAAGTTTTTGGTCTGACAGTCATTTGTGGAAGCGAGCTTCATTCAACACCCTAAACTGTCTGATAGGTTGTTCAATCGGAGACTTTGGAATGATCATTTTCCTCCAGGCTTATTACCCTTCCACTTCGATGATGTGGCAAATGGTTCTTGCGATCATCGCCGGACTATTTACTTCCATACTTTTAGAAACAATTCTGCTAAAAACCAGGGAATCTTTTAGCTGGGGATTTGCTTTGAAAACAGCTTTTGGAATGTCTTTTATTTCCATGGTAGGTATGGAAATAGCAATGAACCTGACAGATTTTATGATCACAGGTGGCAAAGCGGCATTTGATGACCCCATGTACTGGATGGCCCTTATTCCAGCACTTCTCGCGGGTTTTATTGCACCATTGCCGTACAATTATTTCAAATTGAAAAAATTCAACAAGGCCTGCCATTAAGAGAAATACCTGGAGAGAATCAATGCTGTGGACATTTGACCTGATAAATTAATATTCACATAACAAAAGCATGATCATCAACCATTAACTTGCTTGCAAAATTTAAAGAGATGGTAATTTCGGGATCATTACGTACTTATGTTGATCAACTGGATACGGAAACAATTCCTGGCAACAGGCATGTGGTATTAGACAAACTAATCCAATACATTCAGCAACAGCGAGACAATAAAAATCCGATTAACCTAAATTTTATCTGCACCCATAATTCAAGAAGGTCGCAGTTTTCACAAGTCTGGGGTCAGTTTATGGCAATTTACCATAACATTAATCATGTCCGATCAGCCTCGGGTGGAGTAGAGGTCACGGCATGCAATCCCAGAACAGTGGCCTCATTAAGGAGAGCTGGATTTGACATCCCCGAAACAGATGGCGAAAACCCAGAGTATTCAGTATACGTTGGAGCCGATCAACCCATGTTGAAATTGTATTCAAAGCGCTTTGATGAAGAATTCGATGCTGAAGACAAATTTGCCGCAATTATGACCTGTTCGCACGCTGATGAAAACTGTCCATTCATACCCAATGCAGAAATCAGGATTCCCCTGAATTACGAAGATCCCAAGGAATTTGATGACACTGACAAAGAAAATGAAATGTATGATGAACGTTGCAGACAAATTGCAACAGAGCTCATGTACGTGTTTCGCAACATTAAATAAGGCAAATTCTCTTATTCCATTATATTTGGCTCCATGAATCCAAAATTGCGAAAAGCGGTAGGAGTAATGGGGGGAACATTGGTAACTATCCTTGCTGCCTGGGTGTTTTATCAGTCTGTAAAACAAGGTGAGCCAAACTGGAAATTATTGATTATGGCAAGTGGTATGGGTTTTTTACTTTTTTTTATTGCATTTTCCGGAAACAGACGGAGTTAGTCCGTTTGATAAACACTTCTGGTAAGAATACTTCTTCCCAAAGTCACTTCATCAGCATATTCCAACTCTCCTCCAATTGGTATCCCTCTTGCAATGGTTGTCACTTTCAGATTGAAATCTTTCAATTTCTTGGTAATATAGAAGGAGGTGGTATCCCCTTCCATGGTAGGACTTAACGCCAGCACTACTTCTTTAATCTCCTCTCCCTCATTGGCAATTCTTTGTACCAGAGACTCTATTTTCAGCTCATCCGGCCCAATTCCATCAATTGGAGAAATTACGCCTCCCAAAACATGAAACATCCCATTGTATTGTCCGGTGTTTTGAATGGCCATCACGTCGGGAGTATCCTCCACTACGCAAATGATCGAGGTGTCTGTTTTAATGGTTTTACAGGTACAATCAGTGGTGTGAGAAATGACATGGCATGTACCGCAGTAACGGGTATCCTTCCTTAACCTGACCAATGCCTCCGCAAGATTCTCTGTCTCCACTTCTTTGGCTTTCAATAAATGCAGGGCAAGTCTCAAAGCAGTTTTTTTGCCTATACCGGGCAGCCTTGAGATTTCGTTAACGGCTTCTTCAATCAGTTTGGATGGATATTCCATACAGGAACTTAATGGATTGCAGCTTTGATACCAGCATCGGTAATACCTTCTCTCATCGGCTTGAGTTCGGCATAGATCCCCTTCTTCACAGCACACTTTCCCTTGTAATGGATCAGCCAGGTACATTGCTCTGCCTGGTGTACATCATGCTTGCAAACCTTGATCAAAGTTTGGATGACATGCTCGAAAGTGTTGAAGTCGTCATTATAAACCACCAAATCGCGTGGATCTTCATTTCCAATTTCCTCTTCAACCTCGACTAATTCTTCTAAGTCCAGCTCTTCCATCATTTTGCAAATTTACTGCAAAAATATAATTTACAGCCCGAATTTCAATCGCATTAGTGAATAATGTGATTTAAGCAACGCGTATGACACCTCTGATAGTATTCTTCATCATAGCCGGATATTTCCTTGTGCTCATTGGGATTTCTTTCTTCACCAGCAAGTCCAATGACTCTGCAGCTTTTTTCACGGCCAACCGACAAAGCCCCTGGTATCTTGTGGCTTTTGGTATGATTGGCGCGTCTCTTTCTGGTGTCACTTTTATTTCTGTTCCTGGTGAAGTGGGAAACAGCCAGTTTTTCTATTTCCAAATGGTACTTGGATACCTGGCCGGATACCTGGTAATCGGCACAGTATTGATGCCATTGTATTACAGACTAAACCTGGTTTCCATTTACAGCTATCTCGAAGATCGATTCGGCTTCTGGTCATACAAAACAGGAGCATTCTTCTTCCTGATCTCCCGGGTTGCCGGAGCAGCATTCCGCCTGTACCTGGTAGCAAGTGTACTACAATTGGCCTTTTTCATCCCATTATTTGGCAAAAACAGTCCCTATAGCTCATTTGGACTTACCGTTTTAGTAACCATCGGCCTGATTTGGTTATACACATTTCGAGGGGGGATAAAGACCATCGTCTGGACAGACACCCTGCAAACAACATTTATGATTTTGGCTGTTATTGTGTGCATCAAATTAATAGGAGATGATATGTCAATTGGATTCACCGATGTAGTAAATAAAATCTCTGAAAGCGATTATTCCAGAATATTTAACTGGGATTGGAAAAGTGGCAGAAACTTTTTCAAACAATTTGTATCAGGAGCATTCATTGCAATAGTAATGACCGGACTGGACCAGGATATGATGCAAAAAAACCTGACCTGTCGTAACATAAAAGATGCTCAAAAAAATATGTTTTGGTTTTCAATCATTTTGGTGCTGGTCAACCTGATCTTCCTTGGTCTGGGCGCTTTACTCTATGAATATGCTGCTGTAAAAAACATTGCAATCCCGGAAAAGACTGATTTCCTTTTCCCCTTGATTGCACTAAACCACCTGGGGTTAATCGGAGGAGCATTGTTTCTTCTCGGGATTACCGCTGCGGCTTACAGTAGCGCGGACTCAGCCTTAACTGCCCTTACCACCTCTTTTTGCGTAGATTTTCTTGGGTTTTCCGAAGAGAATTTTGAATCCCGCAAAACAACAAGAATATGGGTACACCTTGCTTTCTCTTTTCTTTTGTTTCTGGTAATTGTTGGTTTCAAAGCGCTTAATGATGACAGTGTCATTAATTCAGTTTTCAGGGTGGCGGGATACACATACGGTCCATTACTTGGACTTTACGCATTTGGTCTATTCAACAGATTGAAAATAAAGGACGGTTGGGTGCCACTGATCTGTATTGTTTCACCAATCCTTTCATATTTATTGAATCAATACAGTGAAATACTTCTTGGAGGTTATAAGTTCGGATTCGAAATATTATTGGTGAACGGTTTTCTTACCTACATAGGGTTGTTGCTTGTTTCGAAGCGGGCGCTACAATAATTCCTCTGCAGGATCCCAAAATACCTTCTTAAAATTGATGATCTTATCATCTTTTACCTGTACTCCCTCTGCCATTAGTAAGGACTCCATTTTCTCCGGTGGGTTGAAGTGCGCCTTTCCAGTAAGTTTGCCTGCGCTATTCACAATTCTGTGCGCAGGAACACCTGGGTAATTTCCTGCCTGATTCATAGCCCAACCCACCATACGGGCCCTGTGCTTAAATCCGAGGTACTTCGCAATTGCACCATAACTTGTCACCCTTCCCTCGGGTACAAGTCGCGCTACTTCCATTACATCTTCAAAAAAGTTTGTTTCAGCCAAGTTCTTTCTGTTGATGATCGTAAGATAAGTTATAAACGTTAATCAACCAGTACAGGTAAGTTCAACCCTGTTATGATCCGGGTCCAGGATAACGCTTTCATAATACCCGTCTCCTGTAATCCTTGGTCCATCGAGTAACTCAAAACCATCTTTTACCAACTCCGCAGTTTTCTGATCTACCGCTATCTTATTTCCTAAGTCGAAAGCCAAATGGATGAGTCCGGCAAATTGCTGATAAACATCATCTTTCGATGCTGGTATTCCTTCCATACTCATAATTTCAAGGCGGCATCCGGAATCAAATGATAGAAAATAAGATTCAAACTTTTTCTTTTTATTGCTGTATTTCTCATTTCTCTTTCCCTGAAAATATTTCTCATAGAAAGATGTCAGCCGCTCCAGGTTATCAGTCCAGATTGCAACATGTTCTATACGCATGGTTTACTATTTGATGATTTTTATTCCAGATTTCTGATATAATTCCAGCAGATCTGAAGCTGCATTTTCTTCCGGTATCAAATAATCAATGGCTTCAACATCACAAACTTTAAAATTTGAAGCTGTATTCAGTTTATCATTTGTGGCCATTAATATCACTTTACGAGAAGATTTCACCATTTTCTGCTTCAATTGAGCCTCCTCTTTATTGGTAGAGGTCAACCCCAATTCATGGTGCAGACTGCATGTACCCATCAGACACAGGTCTGAATAAATCTCATTCAATCGCTCCAATGCTTCAGTTCCTACGGTTACCTGAGATGGTTTAAATATTCCTCCTCCCAACATAATAATTTCTACATTCGGATATCCTGACAATTCTGATGCTACGGGCAAGCTGTTGGTAACTACTGTTAGTGCAATGTCAGGTGGAAACTGCCTTACTGCAAGCAAATTGGTGGTCCCCCCATCGATCAACAACACCATGCCCGGTTCGATCAGTGGAATGAGTTTCTTTGCTAAGACCTGTTTATTGGCCTCACCATAATGTAACCTCTCCAGGTAATTGGCTGGGGCACTTGGTTTAGGAATTGCTCCACCATGCACTTTTTGAATCAACCCCTCACGGGCCAGTTCATTCAAATCACGTCTGATGGTGTCATCAGATACGTTCAACTCTGAACTAAGCGATAGACTGGTAACTCTAGCGCCTGATTTTATCTTGTTGAGGATTATTTGCTGTCTTTCTGCTTTAAGCATGCATCAAATTTGCATTTTTATGCGTTTTTTTGCAAGTATTATTAAATATTTTACTTATAAAACGCATATATTTGCACCTATGAATATCAATCATGTAGAAATCATTGGCCTGCTGGCCGGAACATTGACTTCCATATCTTTTTTACCCCAGGTAATTAAAACGTGGAAATCCAGATCTGCGAAGGACCTGTCACTTACCATGTTTGCTGTATTTTTCATAGGAGTGTGCCTTTGGCTTACCTACGGACTAATCATCAAGGATGTGCCTGTAATTGCGGCAAACGGGCTTACTTTAACACTAAGCGGGATAATCCTATTTTTCAAATTGCGATATAGCTAATCAACCAAAGCCGCTTCCTCAAGAATATAATACAGTTCAAATGGATCTGAATCATTGAGTCGTAATTTCCCAACCACTTCAATTTTCTGGTCTGTGTATTGAAAAGGTTTCAACAGCTTTATTTGCGCCACCGTTTCGGGACCAGCACCGCCACAAAAGAAACAGGTTTGAAATGGCAAAGAAGAAATAACAAATGATTGCTGGGTGATCATTTCATCCAATGGGATCATATAACCTTCTAACCTGATCAAACTACCTTCAGCACTTTTCAACTTATCTTTAAAAATTGGATAATCTCTTTCCATCTGAAGCACATCATCATACCTTTTCTCTATTGAGACCTGAGCCAGTAGATGCCATCCATTTTCTATCTGTAAAACCGCGCTTGCGGAGAGAAGAATTATGCAAACAATATGAGTCATAAATGTTAAATTACAACGAATTAAGAAATATCTGCGTACTACTTAAGATTCGCTACAGTAACAAAGTCAGTTACTTACTAAGGTGCTAAACTCAAATATGACTAGTATAATCAAAACTCACGAAATTGGCAGAAGATACATCATGGGAGCAGAGACTATCAATGCGCTCAAATCTGTTTCGATTTCTATCAATAAAGGGGAATATGTTGCTTTTATGGGTCCGTCTGGTTCCGGAAAATCAACATTAATGAATATTATCGGCTGCCTCGACTCTCCAAGTCATGGCCAGTATATACTCAATGGACATGATGTAAGTGACCTGACTGAAAACGAACTGGCAGAAATCCGAAATAAAGAAATTGGTTTTGTCTTTCAAACTTTTAATCTGCTGCCGCGTGCTACTGCACTGGAAAATGTTGCATTACCCTTGGTGTATGCCGGTTATGGAAAGTACGATCGCGAAGAAAAAGCAATGGGGGCCTTGGAAGGAGTGGGCCTTGGCGACCGGGCACACCACAAACCCAATGAACTGTCGGGAGGTCAAAGACAAAGAGTTGCCATTGCCCGTGCCCTGGTAAACGACCCATCAATCATTCTTGCTGATGAACCAACCGGGAACCTTGACTCAAAAACGTCCTATGATATTATGGACCTGTTTCAGGAATTGCATGATAAGGGAAACACCATCATCATGGTTACACATGAAGAAGACATTGCAGAGTATGCACATCGAATAATAAGACTCAAAGATGGGCTGGTTGAATCTGACAATTTAAATAGCAATATTCGCAGGTCAGAAACAGCTTAATCAATTGAAAAAACGTTCCAGAACATCCCATGCCTGCATGCCGAGGTGGCGGCATTACGGCACGTAGGTTTTTGACCGTTAAAATCAAAATGATATACACATGAAATGAGCATTAGTTAGCACATACCAACCGGTGGTGAATATTGAGGTTAGAAATGCATAACCGGTTAGTTTTCAGCTACTGCGAATTCCATGTGACAATTAAAATCAAAATGATATACACATGAAAGTATATACAAAAACCGGCGACCAGGGCAAGACCTCACTGATTGGTGGCACCAAGGTTGAAAAATCAAACCTTCGAATTGAAGCGTACGGCAATGTAGACGAATTGAATTCATTTATTGGATTGCTTAGGGATCAGGATGTGAACAGCTCCAGACAGGAAATCCTGCAATTCATACAGGACACACTTTTTGTCATCGGTTCAATAATGGCTACCACGCCTGGTTATACAAAATTCAAACTTCCTGAAATCACAGATGCTCATATACTTCGATTGGAAAATGAAATTGACAAAATGGATGCGGAACTCCCTCCATTGAAATACTTCATTCTGCCCGGTGGACATCAATCTGTTTCATATGCTCACGTATGCAGGACAGTTTGCAGAAGAACTGAGAGAAGCATCATCAGAATCCACCAGGAGGAACCTGTTGATCCAATTATCCTCAAATTTGTCAATCGTTTATCAGACTATTTCTTTGTTTTGGGTAGAAAAATGGGTGCTGAATTAGATGCACCAGAAATCAATTGGATACCGGAGAAATAACTTTTCTCAAATGTTCGAGGTGATTAGATAGGAAGTCACAAGCAAAAATGTTAGTCCGGTAAAGGTTCAATTCAATGGGATTGCCTAATTTCGCATTTAAAGTATAAAGCCATGATAGACACCATGAATATCTCCGTAGAAAAAACGACAAACTCAAAATTATCACAGTTTGATCAGGAAAATCTGGTCTTTGGAAAGCTATATTCAGATCACATGTTTATTGCTGATTATGAAAATGGCGAGTGGGGAGATTTTCGAATAGTCCCTTACGGTGATCTGTCAATAAGCCCGGCAAATACTACATTGCATTACAGCCAGACAGTTTTTGAAGGCCTGAAAGCTTACAGAACTAAAGCTGGAGAAATTGCAGTCTTCCGTCCAATGGATAATGCAAAAAGATTGAATAAGAGTGCTGTAAGAATGTGCATCCCTGAACTACCTGAAGAAATATTCATGGAAGGGCTACACGAATTACTAAAACTGGATCATGAATGGGTCCCGTCTAAAGAAGGCACTTCGTTATACATCAGGCCTTTCATATTTGGATTCGATCCTTATGTAGGAATCCGACCTTCAGACACTTACAAGTTTTTGATCATCACTTGCCCGGTTGGCGCTTACTATGCAGAGCCTGTGAAAGTAAAAATTGAGACACACTACACCCGGGCTGCTTCCGGAGGAACTGGTTTCGCAAAAACAGGTGGAAATTATGCTGCCGCGCTTTATCCGGCGGTTCAAGCTCAGAAAGAAGGCTACAATCAGTTGATCTGGACAGATGGGAAAAACCATGAATTCATTGAAGAAGCAGGCACCATGAATCTGATGTTTGTTATCGACAATAAATTGGTAACAGCTCCTACTGGGGACACCATATTAAAAGGAATAACCAGGGATAGTGTAATGACATTGGCCAAAGATTGGGGAATTGAAGTGGAAGAAAGGCCAATTAAGGTGACTGAGGTTATTGAAGCAATAAAAGAAGGAAGAATGCAGGAAGCTTTTGGTGCCGGGACTGCAGCCACAATTGCTCAAATCAAAGCGATCGGATATGAAGGTGTGGATTATGAATTACCTCCGGTTGAAGGTCGTAAGATCAGTAATAAAATGCTCGAGGACCTTAATAAGATCAAATCGGGTGAATTAGAAGATAAATACAACTGGCTTTATAAAATTTAGCCAATAAATTGAAGCAACATTTCAAAGTCCATTGACATTATAAAGTCGATGGACTTTTTTTATTGAATGAATTGTAAGGTTCAAATATCCGTGATTCTAATCCTGTTGATCATTTCTCCAGTGTCAACACTCATCGCCCAGAAAAAATTGATCCTTTCCCGGATTGGCAGTAAAAATAAGATCGTATACAAAGCAGGAGATCAGTTAAAACTAAAAACAAAAGCGACAGAATATTATGTTGGAGGTCCGATTCACCGGTTAAGTGACTCCATTGTTCATTTCAAAGAGTTTAGCATCCATCTGGATGAAATTGCAGAGATTGATATTCGCGGCAAACACATGAGGGCATTCAATGTAGGACAATATGGCCCCAGTCTGATGATTGCCGGCGTAGGGTTTCTTGCGCTGGATGGGCTCAATCAGGGAGCGGTGGACCAATCTTCTCTTTTGCCTTCGTCCATAATGGTAGCAACCGGCTATGTATTGTGGCTACTTCGGGAGAAAAAATTTAAGATCAAAGGAAGAAATAAAATTGCCATCATTGATTAAGTGATTCATATCTGAAATTGCACTAAAAAGAAGTACCTTCGCATTCTAAAATTTAAATAATAATATGACCACAGATCAGTTGAAAGACTTGAAGGCCAGCGTAGAGGCCTTGAGGAGGTATCTTTGACTATGATGTCAAGAAACGAGAAGTAGAAGAGGAAGAAACTATCACTACACAACCAGACTTCTGGGAAGACCCAAAAGAAGCTGAAAAAATCCTTAAAGGAATAAAGGCGAAAAAGTCCTGGGTTACAGATTTCGAAAAAGTATTGAC
This sequence comes from Cyclobacteriaceae bacterium, assembly GCA_965243755.1. GTDB lineage: Bacteria > Bacteroidota > Bacteroidia > Cytophagales > Cyclobacteriaceae > JANSWY01. Next base: position 947,993 of record CBDEVW010000002.1, on the reverse strand, counting down.
TGCCTGCGAAGATGTTGAAACCCTTCATGAATTCTATGAAATGGGAGAGACCTCTATGGATGAGGTTGAAAGCAACTATCAGATGGCACTGAAGGCACTGGAGGAATTGGAATTTAAGAAAATGCTGAGTGCTGAAGAGGATCAACTCAGTGCAATGCTGGAAATAAATCCTGGTGCTGGTGGAACAGAGAGTCAGGACTGGGCAGAAATTCTGATGAGGATGTATATCATGTGGGGTGAATCACAGGGTTTTAAGGTAAAAGAAGTAAACTACCAACCAGGTGAGGTCGCGGGACTAAAATCAGCAACTCTGGAAATTGACGGCCCTTTTGCCTATGGGTTTTTAAAGTCTGAAATTGGCGTACACCGATTGGTTCGTATTTCTCCATTTGATTCAGGAGGCAGAAGACACACATCCTTTGCATCTGTATTTGTGTACCCTGTGGTAGATGACAGTATAGAGATTGAAGTAAACCCTTCAGACATTACCTGGGAAACGTTTAGGTCAGGCGGTGCAGGAGGACAAAATGTGAATAAAGTCGAAACAGCGGTCCGGTTGAGGCATGCTCCTTCAGGAATTATTATTGAATGCCAGCAGGAAAGATCGCAGTTGCTGAATAAAGAAAAGGCAATGAACATGCTGAAGTCTCAACTCTATCAGATTGAGATCCAAAAAAGAAATGAGAAGAGGGATGAAATAGAAGCAGGGAAAATGAGGATTGACTTTGGGTCACAAATCAGAAACTATGTACTTCATCCTTATAAGCTGATCAAAGATAATCGCACCGGGGTGGAACGAACTGATGTACAAAACGTATTAGATGGAGACCTGGAAGACTTCATCAAAGCATACCTGCTACATGGGCAGGAAGAATCTCAATAGAAATTTGAAACAGACATACTCTATACAGTTTTGGCTGCTCTGTTTGAGTGGCCTGCTTTTTTTTATAAGCTTTAGTATGATGATCCCGGATTTGCCATCTCACCTGGAATCTCTGGGAGGAGCACAGCATGTCGGGCTCATCATTTCATTATTTACACTTACCGCGCTTATATCCAGGCCTTTCAGTGGTAAACTCGCTGATCAATGGGGAAGGGTACCCGTAATGATCTTTGGTGCTGCCATAAGTGCAGTTGCCTCCTTGCTGTATCCGCTTGCGTTAGCAGTTATCCCTTTTTTAGCAGTAAGACTTCTTCATGGTTTCTCCACAGGGTTCAAACCTACAGGAACAGCAGCATTCGTTTCAGACATAGTACCTGCAAACCGTCGCGGTGAAGCAATGGGAATTCTTGGCTTTTGTAGCAACCTGGGGTCTGCAACGGGTCCGGCAATTGGCCCAACAATAGTTCAACATTATGGGATCAACACCATGTTTACCATCAGTGCAATCACAGCAATTTTGTCCGTGGCTGTATTATTTAGAATTAAAGAAACCCTTCCGGAAAGAAAGCCCTTAAACATAAAAATGTTCAAGCTCAAAGCCAATGATTTAATAGAACCAAGGGTACTTATATCAAGTACCATTCTATTTTTGACAGTATTTTCTATGGGAGCACTCTTGACCATTGGCCCAATTCTAAGTGATGAACTTGGCGTTCCAAACAGAGGGTGGTACTTCAGTGCCTATGTAATTGCATCTTTATTAGTAAGAATTGCCGCGGGAAAAGCCAGTGACAAATATGGGCGTGTTCCGGTTCTGCGGGTTACCACCCCGATATTACTAGCTTCTACTTTGGTCCTGGGTTATGCAGACTCAGCATTTGACCTGTTTGCCGGAAGCGTATTAATGGGTGTGTCTATGGGTATGATTTCACCTACAATCTATGCATGGACCATCGACCTGAGTCTCAGCCACAAAATTGGAAGAGGAATTGCCACCATGTACATAGCACTTGAAGCTGGCATTGGATTAGGCGCTATTTCATCCGGTTATATTTTCAATGCGATGGATCAAAACTTCACACCTCCGTTTTGGATATGTGGTTTGTTTGCTGTGATTGGTTTCATTATTTTGGTAGTGAACAAAACCAAACCAGTTGAAAGCCTACAAAATAGCTAGAGTCATTTATTTCCTTGTTGGAGCAGTTGAAATCACCTCCAGACTTCTGGGATACAATGAGATTTCTCAGTACTCCAAACCATTATTAATGCCCGTCCTCATTTATTATTTAATTGAGCGAACTGAGGGTCGGGTTTATAAATATCACCTCTATCTTGCAGGTGCGCTCATATTTTCATGGGTAGGGGATATATTCCTGATGTGGAATGATCAAACCAGTTTTCTCATTGGCCTTGGGGCATTCCTTGTTACCCAAATCGGGTATATCGTAATTTTCAAACTGGAAGTAAGACATTCTCTAAAAGAAGCAATTAAGAAAAGAGGACTCTACTTATTACCATACATTGTTTATGGTGGGGGATTTCTGTTTTATGTTCTTCCCAGGATTGATGATTTTTTAATTATCCCGGTAATTGCTTACAGTACATGCCTGATCTCAATGGCCATGATGGCTAGCCTAAGAGATTCATCTGTGCCGGGATTTAAAGAAGTATTGGTTGGCTCTGTAATATTTGTCATCAGTGACTCCCTAATTGGCATAGAGCAATTTGTCACCAAATTCCCGGGCAGCCATGTTTATGTAATGGTTACTTACATTATAGCTCAATTTCTAATAGTACAGGGGATAGCGAGGAAAGAATAGCGCCTAATGATGAAATGTTATGTTTCCTAATGCAACATCAACATTAAATACCATAAGATTTTCGGCATCTTCTGAATAACTCATATTTACAAAGACGTTATCTTCAACTTCTTCAAAATCACGGGTCAGCTTGATTCCGCAGAGGGGTGAGTCTTTCACATAGATTATTACAGGAACATCCTCTTTTGGTAGAATAATATCCAGGTTCCCAGCAGCAACTGAAGTACTGATCTGACACTTCTTGGATAATGCATCGCTAAAATCAAGGCTTGCATTTCCAAAACCAATTTCAGCAATGACATGTGATGCCCTCATCAGGTTTAATCCGGGAGCTTCAAATGAACCTAAATCTACTTTCACGTAAAATGTATCCATCTCCACCCCATTGCTATTGCCATCCATGAAACCTGCCTTTACATTGGCACTGCCAGTATTGATTTTGATCTTGCTCACAGAAGTTCCAGATAAATCAAGGTTGGCATCACCGATTCCGTAATTCATATTGAGGTCATATACCTTAGAATCTGAAAGATATATTTTCCAGTAGTCTTTATTGCTTTTGGAAGAATTATTAGCAAACATGGTGCTGAATGAAAAACCCTCACCGATGCTGCTTGTTTCAAACTCCTCCAAACCTAGTTGGACATTACAGACATTTTGATGAATTCTTGCCTTGTAGGTAGGATTGATTCTTTCCAGATCCGGGTTACCGTAAATATTAAGGGGATCGCTGTTTTTAGCGGTTCTAACAAAACAGGTACTTGATGTGGCTTCAAGCTTCAACCTGACTGTATCAAATGTGCCCTCTTCTTTGAGAGAATAAAACTTTCTGAGCTGGCTACTCGCCTCTGTCAATGTCAGCACCCCCAGCCCAATCGTGAAAATCAACCGCAACATGGTCAGACAAACGTAATTAGCTGACACATGTTGCGTTAATCTCTAGAAAAATTCTTTCATTTTTTCGAAGAATCCTTTCTCCGACTTAGATGGGTTTGGCTCAAAGTTACTCGAGTTTCTGAGCCCCTCAAGTATTTCCTTCTCCTCTTTGCTCAAACTCTTTGGTGTCCAGACATTTATATGAATCAGCTGATCGCCTTTTCCATACCCGTTAACTTCTTTAATTCCCTTATTTCTAAGTCTTAGGATCTTACCACTCTGTGTCCCTGGTTCAATTTTGATTTTCACCTTACCATCAATGGTTGGCACCTCCACAGAAGTACCCAAAGCGGCATCTATAAAACTCAAATACAGGTCGTAAACGATGTTATTCCCATCACGGGTTAAAACCTCATGAGGAACTTCTTCAATGACGATTAGCAGGTCACCAGGAATTCCTCCGTTGGGTGCTTCATTTCCTTTGTTTGACATGGAAAGTTGCATTCCTTCGGTCACACCTGCCGGAATCTTGATATTGATGACTTCTTCCTGCTGCTTAAGTCCGGTGTTGTCAACCCCTGGTGGTTTTTTGTCGATTATTTGACCAGAACCATTACAGGTGGGACAAGTGGATGAAGAGACCATCTGACCTAACATGGTGTTGACCACTTTTCTTACCTGGCCACTTCCACTACATGTACCACAAGTCTTGAAACTTACGCCCTCCGCAGTAACTAACCGATTTACTTTGATTTTCTTTTCCGCACCATGAGCAATCTCCTCAAGCGTCAGTTTAAGTTTGATTCTCAGGTTGGTACCTTTTCTCACTCTTCTTCCGCCACGGCTACCTCCTCCAAAAAAGCTTTCAAAAGGGCTACCTCCTCCAAAAATATCACCGAACTGAGAGAATATGTCATCCATATTCATGCCACCACCGAATCCACCGGCTCCACCTACTCCCTGGTGGCCAAATCTGTCATAGGCCTGCTTCTTCTCCGGGTTGGAGAGTACCTCATAAGCTTCTGCAGCTTCTTTGAATTTCTCCTCAGCCTCCGGGTTATCGGGGTTTTTGTCCGGGTGATACTTGATGGCTACCTTTCTGTAAGCCTTCTTGATCTCATCCGTGCTGGCATTTTTATCAACTCCTAATACCTCGTAATAATCTCGCTTTGACATCTTATTCCCCTGTTACAACTTTAGCAAATCTGATCACTTTATCACCCAGGGAATAGCCACTTTCAACTACGTCTACGATTTTACCTTTCAGCTTTTCCTCAGGAGCAGGAATTCTGGTGATCGCTTCATGGTACTCATCATCAAACTCATCACCAGCAGACACTTCTACCTTTTTCACTCCTTTGGATTCCATTGCTTTCACAAACTTTTGATAGATCAGGTCTATGCCTTCTTTGAATGATTTTATATCTGTCTCTTCGTTAAAAGATTTATCTGCTCTTTCAAAGTCATCAATCACTGGCAGCAGCTGCAATACTAACTCCTCATTCGCAGTTTTGATCAACTCCAGCTTTTCCTTGGCAGTCCTTCTCCTGAAGTTCTCAAACTCCGAATACATTCTCAGATATTTATCTTTTTGCTCGGCTAACTCTGCTTTCAATTTATCCACTTCTGAAACCTCTTCCTTTTCTTCCTTCTGCTCTCCTTCTTTCACTTCCTCTTCAGTAGGTTCAGTGGCCTCAGCAACCGCTTCTTCCTGATCTTTCACTTCCTTTTCAAGGTTCTCTTCTTGTTGCACAGTTTTTTCTTTTCCCATGGATGATTATGACTAAAATTTTTACTTCTGCAAGTTGGGCAATTTTTTTGCCAAACATAAAAAACATGACATAATGACTGACATCCCTCAGATCAATTACAGTTTCTTTAGAATTCTGGCAGATATTGGTGCTAATTCTACCGATTTGGTTCCAGGTGGCAGCTCCTCACCTGTCAGAAGGTCCAGATAATTTCCTTTCTCTGGAATAGCAACCTCCTTGATATCAGATGACCGGTTAAATATCACCTGAATCCTTTGGCCCTCACCACCGCTCCTCAGATAACCTAAAATCATATTTTCATCGTCCGCAATATTAAATTGAAGATCTCCCACAGCGAGCACCGAATGTTGTTTTCTCATAGCAATCAGCTTTCTATAAAAACCCAAAAGCGCTTTATCTTGACTTACCAAATCAGGTTTTCTGTGCTTGTCTGGATTGAAATGAGCCTTTTCTACATCGTATTCAATATCTTCCCACACCATAGGCTTTCGGCAATCCGGGTCATCTGCTCCCCACATTCCCAACTCATCACCATTCCATAGCTGGGGTGATCCCTGAAATGTAAACTGAGCAATCAAAAATAACTTTTGTTCAAGACGTGTGATGCTGTCTGGTTTATCGATTTTATATTCAGGATTGTCTGAAGGCTTAGCCTGATATTTGTACATCGTCTTATTATAGATGGATGTAGATAGCCTTGGTGAGTCATGACTTGCAGACATGTTCATCATCGCCCGTAATGTTTCCGGAGAGATGTCCCGGTTTATATTCCGGATGCCCTCTACAAATTCGACAGGTTTCAACACTGGTTCAGCCTGGGCAAAGAAACCTCTTGCCAGTCGGTACCATCTGTAATTCATGATGGCATCAAACTGATCTCCTTTTAAAAACGGTTGTGGTCCCAGAAGTTTTTCCGGCCACTCAAGCCACCAGATTTCACCTAAAATATAGGCTTCCGGATTGATGTCTTTTACAACCTTGCGATATTCACGCCAGAATCCCATTGGCACCTCTCCTGCTACATCCAGGCGAAATCCATCTACGCCATCTTCCGGATTCCCGTCTCCATTCGGGTCAAGCCATCGTTTACTCACATTAAATATATGCTGCTTCAGGGATTCCGAATAAAGGTTACCTTCATAGGGCATTTGTTCATCGTCTTCCGGAATGATCTCCTTTTTTACCACCGGCATGAATCGATAGCCAGCCCAACCCTCATACTCAAATTCATTTTCTGGTGTTGTGGGATCATCAAATGACCTGATGTTGAACCAACCCTTAAACTGAGATTGCTCCCCATTCTTCTCGATATCTTTTATAGCCCAAAACTGTGTCCCGGTATGGTTCCAAGAATAATCAAGTATGACCCTGATTCCTCTTTCGTGAAAGGCCTCAACCAATTTCAGAAAAAGGCTATCTGCAGCTGTCCATTGCCAGGTTGATGGATCATTTGGGGTTTCGCTGGCGATAATTTTTATGTCACCTGTTGGATTCGGACCAAAATTGCGATCAACATGACGGTAATTTCTGGCGTCATACTTATGAAGTGATGGAGAGTCATTAATAGGATTAAAATATACAGCGGTAATCCCAAGAGAATCAATATAATCCAACTTGTCTAATACACCCTGAAGGTCGCCCCCATATCGCCTTTGCTGAATTACATGGTAAAACCCACCTGTGGCCTTTGAATTGGCCTGCCAGGGTTCACGCTCATACCAATCATGTCCCCATCTTGTTACTTCCCAGTTTTCCGGTATGTATTCGGGGTCTGCACCAGCAATGTCAGCTTTTGTTGGGTCATTGCCAGGGTCACCATTACGAAATCTTTCGACAAATATCTGGTACCAGATCGCCTCCTGAGCCCAGGATGGGACATCAGATCTTTTGGCAATTGATTGGTCTTTACTGGTTTGATTGTTGGCACACCCATTTAACAGAAGGAACACCATTAAGTACAACAGACTTTTCCCGGAATGTCTGCTATAGACTTTCTCTTTCTTCATTTTAATACAATTTTATGCCAGATGGAATGGCTATGGTAATTAACTATTGATCGCTCTCCATATGTCATCCTTCAGCTCTGTGATGCCAAAACCTGTAACACTGGAAATAAAATGGGTTGGCACATCCTGAGGCAATTCATGTTTCATTTCATTCATGAGTTCCTCATCAAGCAAATCAGATTTGGAGATAGCTAGTAATCTTTTTTTGTCTAAAAGTTCCGGGTTGTGTTGTTTCAATTCATTAAGCAGTACATCATAATCATGTTTGATGTCCGCTGTATCGGCTGGAATTAAGAATAAAAGGATCGCATTCCGCTCAATATGTCTCAGGAATCTGGTACCAAGGCCTTTTCCTTCAGAAGCACCTTCAATGATTCCCGGAATATCAGCCATCACAAAAGATTTGTAATCTCTGTACTGAATAACCCCCAGATTGGGAACGATTGTGGTAAACGGATAATCTGCAATTTCTGGTTTTGCTGCAGATACTGAGGCCAATAGGGTAGATTTCCCTGCATTGGGAAAACCCACCAAACCTACGTCCGCTAAAACTTTTAATTCCAGAATAATCCACTCCTCGATTCCGGGTTCTCCTGGTTGAGCATGATGAGGAGCCTGGTTAGTTGATGTCTTGAAATGATCATTGCCAAGTCCGCCTCTTCCACCTTGTGTCAGGATCACTTCCTGTCCATCTTCAAGTATTTCTACCTTTTTTTCTCCTGTTTCGGCATCTTTGGCAACAGTCCCTAGTGGCACCTCAAGAATTACATCCTTTCCATCAGCCCCAAATCTTTTCCCACCTTCACCAGGCTTACCATTTTCGGCAATTACATGCTTCTTATACTTAAGATGGAGTAGCGTCCATAATTGCTTGTTGCCTCTCAGGATCACATGTCCACCACGGCCTCCATCACCTCCGTCAGGCCCTCCTTTTGGAACAAACTTTTCCCGTCTAAAATGGACAGAACCTGCCCCTCCTGCGCCAGACCTGGAACAAAACTTTACGTAATCAATAAAATTGGGTGAAGACATTAGGCTACATATTCATCCAGAACGCTCTCTATAGAGGAGAAAATTGCAGAAATTTCACCAAGACCATTCACAGTGGTTAATCTGCCCTGCTCATTGTAGAATGGAAGAACATGAACAGTCTTGTCAAAATATTCCTTTATTCTGCGATCAAGCTTATCATCAGCATCATCCACTCTTCCTTCCAATTCTTTTCTCCTGGCAATTCTCCTGCGAACTTCATCTTCTGTCACCTTGAGTTCAATAACAGAGTGTATCTCGGTATTCAGAGATTGCATAAGGTCATCAAGCGCTTGAGCCTGAGCAACGGTTCTAGGAAATCCATCAAATAAAAACCCACTTGCATCCGGATTTTTTTCAACCTCTTCCCTCAACATGGCAATGGTAATATCGTCTGATACCAATTCCCCACGATTCATAATTTCTTTTACTTGTTTACCCAGATCAGTATCGTTTTTAGTGTGCCACCTGAACAAATCTCCGGTTGAAATATGGCAGAGATTGTACTTCTCAATCATTTTCTCACTTTGAGTTCCTTTCCCTGCTCCCGGAGGGCCGAATATGACGATATTTAGCATTTTATAATAGTTATCAAAAATTGAAGGTTCAAATATATATCAAATTGATTTCTAATCAGTCCAAAACCATAATGTCTGGAAGATTTCTTCCTCTCCCATCGTAATCCAGACCATATCCGATCACAAAATTATCAGGTATCTCAAAACCAATGTATTTCACAGGGTACTTGTTCCTGAACACCTTCGGCTTGATCAACATAGTAGCCAGTTCAATACTTTTAGGACTTAGGTCTGCTGCGTCTTCCATGATTTTTTTAAGGGTAGCACCAGAATCGATGATGTCTTCCACAATGATCACATGCCTTCCTTTGATTTCTTTGGGCAGTGGAAGTGAGATTTGAAACTGGCCTGTACTTGAGGTCCCGGCATAGGACTGATATCGGATAAACCCAATCTGCGTTTCAAAGGAGAGAGACTTAGTAAGCTCTGCAAAGAACATATAACTACCATTGAGGACTCCCAGAATAACTGGATCCAGATCTTTATAATCTTCTGAAATACGTCTGGCTAGAAATTTAATTTTGCTCTCTATTTCTTCCTGCGCAATTAGAGGCTTAAAGTTTTTGCCGTTTACTTCCATGGGTTAAAGTTGGTTTAGTAAGGTCTGATATATCTGGATCATTGATTGAACATCTCTTTTATGCACCCTCTCGTTTGGAGAGTGTACTTCATCTTCTGGCGCACCAATAAAGCACCAATCTATCGGGTAAGGAGATTGCTGTATTTCTCTACCGTCAGAAGAACCTCCACCTTCAACTTCCAGCTGGTAGGGGATTTCATTTTTTTCTGCCAGCGCTATGATTTTATTGATGAATGACTTTCTTGGTATATTTCTGTCTCGCATTGAGATTACCACGCCCTCACCAGGGTGCACGCCCTCAGTAATCCAGGTGATGTCAGAGATAAGCGCCTGACGAATGTTGAAATTTTCATAGGCATACCTGATTAGGAATGGGACGGTACCGCCTCCATGTTCCTCCCAACAACTAAAAACCAAAAGCCCATCAGTTATTTTTTCAGCCATCTTCAGGGCGCAATAAATTCCTAAACGATTATCCAGGTAGCAGCTTTCAATGTATTCCTTATTTTCCCTAAAATCTGGTTTGAAGGTCAGCGAAGTACCCCGGTCAATTCCTCTTCCGAAATCATAAAACAATGAATGATCTTCATCCACTTTCAATTTGCACTCAATGGGTCCCAAAGAATCTTGCCCCACCAGCTTATAGCCACTTTTCGCATCCGGCCCTCCAATAGGCACCAATTGGTTATCGTACCTGGTGGTAAATCCAATACTGTCCATATGAGCAAAGACGGCCGTTCTGGGACTTCCAATCCTTACCATCAGACAATCCTGAAATTCGTCACCATAGATAAGTTCGGTATCTTCGGGATACCTGGTTTTGTTTTCCTCAAAGTAATTGATTAGAAAATCTCTTATGGGTCTTTCTTCTCCGGAAGGAGCGTGGATTGAACAAAGTTTCTTCAGTAAATTGGTATCCATTGCAAATCAGAAAATCGTAAAGATTTCTAGCCAATATTCAGTATATTCTTTTTAACTATGCATCGAAAATGGCAGCACCCAAAGGCGTGAAAATTTTCAATAAGCCGCAAATATAGTAATAGAAACCATGGAAATACATGTTATTGATAAGACTGATAGTCTGGCCAATCACTTTCTTGCCGAATTGCGAGATACGAAGATCCAAAACGACCGGATGCGGTTTAGAAAAAATCTGGAAAGACTTGGTTCTCTAATGGCCTATGAGTTTTCAAAAACCCTACAATACAATTCAGAAAATGTCAATACACCTTTAGGCACCAGCTCCATCCCGATGATTCAAAATAAAATGGTGATGATCACTGTATTAAGAGCAGGTTTACCATTTTATAATGGGTTTCTAGACTTTTTTGATCACGTTGATAGTGGGTTCATAGGAGCATACAGGGCAAGTGAAGGAGCTATGGATGACATCCAGGTAGATCTGAATTATGTTTCTACGCAGGACATCACCAATAAAGATGTGTTACTGATTGACCCAATGTTGGCGACAGGTAAATCTCTGATCGAAGCTATTGAAGCTATTTTAAAGAATGGCACCCCTTCAAAAATCCATGTATTTTCAGTTATTGCTGCACCTGAGGGATTGGAAAACTTAAAACAGGTTACCAACGTTCCCTTAGATATCTGGACTGCCAGCATCGATGAAAAATTGAATGATAAAGCCTATATCGTTCCGGGGTTAGGTGATGCCGGCGACTTAAGTTTCGGAGAAAAAATCTAGTTTCAATGGATATGATTGATGAGGCCGCTTATGTTTATTTCTTAAGTATATTCAAATTTATTTTTGGTCCTGTACTTGGCCTGTCTTATGGATTTGGAGTAATCCTAACCTCCATCATTACCACCCTCGGGACAGTTACAGCAGCAGTGGTTTTCAGTTTTTTCGGCCCTCAAATCCGCGCATTTATTGCATTATTCCGGAGAAACAAAAAGAAAAAAAAGGTCTTCACTAAAAAGAACAGAAGATTCGTCAAAATCTGGAATAAGTATGGTGTTGGAGGCATAGCATTTTTTACTCCTATACTGCTGACTCCCATTGGTGGCACTATACTGGCCAATGCATTTGGAGGTAAGAAATCTGACATCATTAAATACATGCTCCTTTGGTCCGCGTTTTGGTCGGTTTCTATTACCTACGCATTAAAATATTTCGGGGATATATTGAGAGACTACCTGCCTTTTTTAAACAACATCTTCGTCATCTAAAATTTCAATATCCTGTATTAGCACCCTTTTCGAAATGGATTGTCCTGTTTTGGTAGCCGCCAGGCCTCCCAAAGCGGTTTCCTTGTACTTGGTATCCATACTCTGACCGATTTCGCCCATTGCTTCAACACATTCATCCACCGGTATAACTGCACTGACATTGGAGAGGGCTATTTGAGCCGATGAATTTGCAATTGCCGCTGCACTGGCGTTTCTTACCACGCATGGCACTTCAACCAGCCCGGCGACAGGATCACAAATTAACCCTAGCATACACTGAATGGTAATAGCAACAGCATTAAAAGTTTGATCAATGTCTCCTCCTAATGCAAATACAATGGCAGCTGACGCCATAGCTGCAGCAGCACCTGTCTCTGCCTGACAACCTCCAACAGCACCTGCTATAGAAGCTCTTTTTTCGAGAATCAAAGCAACACCTGCTCCAATCAAAAGTCCCTGCAAAATGGTTTTATCCTCAACATCATGGATTTCCTGAAGTGTAACCAGCACTCCTGGCAATATACCGGACGCACCAGCCGTTGGAGCTGCCACTACACGACCCATGCAGGAATTCACCTCCTTTGCTGCGAGTGCTCTTGAGACAAGCTTCTGAAACTCTGGGGAAAGTACGGTAATAGGATTGTTGTAAACCTTTTTGGCTCCATTATTTATCATACCAGACACCGATTGCATGTCCTCGTTCAGGCCGGTTTGCACCGCCTCTCTCATCACCTGCCAGGCTATATTCAATTGCTTCCATATTTGCTCTTCGGTAGCGCCTTTTTGTTTGATTTCATAGTTCAAAACAGGTTGCCACAAAGGCATATCATTGGCAGTACAGTAGTCTTTCCACTCCTTAAAGCTTTCAAACAACATATCAATTTCATTTTTGGGTACATCAAAGTTACCGAATTATTGGTTGCAAATGATCACATACAATAAACATCATATTATATCTTTGCGCCATGTTGAAGAATGACCTAATATTGAGAGCGGCGAGAGGAGAGGCTGTTGAAAGAACACCGGTATGGTTGATGCGTCAGGCAGGTAGGATATTGCCAGAATACCGGGCAGTAAGAAATCGATTGAGTGGATTCATAGAGTTAGTCACCACACCTGAACTGGCGGCAGAAGTAACTATACAGCCAGTAGACCTACTTGAGGTAGACGCTGCAATCATTTTCTCTGATATATTGGTCGTCCCTGAAGCAATGGGATTGCGGTATGAAATGGTTGAAAAGAAAGGGCCGTATTTCCCGGAGGTAGTGTCAAGCCCACAGGATATTGAAAAATTAAAAATTGCAGACCCATTGAGTGACCTTGGCTATGTCCTGGAAGCCATTAAACTAACCAAAAAAGAACTTAACGACAGGGTTCCATTAATTGGCTTTGCGGGTTGCCCATGGACTATATTTTGTTACATGGTAGAAGGTAGTGGTAGCAAAACTTTCTCAAAGGCACGAAAGATGCTTTTTCAGCAACCTGATCTTTCGCATCAATTATTGCAAAAAATTACAGATTGCACCATCTCATACTTAAAAGAACAGATCAAAGCTGGTGCAGATATGATTCAGATCTTTGATAGCTGGGCTGGAATTCTTAACCCTATGCACTATCAAACATTTTCAATGAAATACATTGACCAAATTTGCCGGGCCATTGATAGTGTTCCGATTACCGTGTTTGCAAAAGGAGCATTTTTTGCACTGAATGAAATGAACACCCTAAGTTGCAACACGATTGGGCTCGACTGGAACATGAACGTTTCTGAAGCCAGGGAGATATTCAAGAACACTAAAACCCTCCAGGGAAACCTGGACCCCTGTGCCCTCTACGGAAGCTATGATGAAGTTCGCAAGGCAACCGAGTTAATGCTGGACGAATTTGAAGGAGCCAGGCATATAGCCAACCTGGGCCATGGAGTTTACCCTGATACTGACCCGGACAAAGTAAGATGTTTCATTAATCACGTAAAAGAATACAGCAGCACGAAGGTCAGTTGATGTATTTTTCCAGTTTTTGGTATAATACATCCGGATTAAATGGTTTGGTGATGTAATCATTCATCCCAACCTCATATACTCTTTCTGTTACATCCTGAAGCGCAGCAGCAGTCAATGCCACTATAGGTGTTTCGATTCCTTTATTCCTCATAGCGAGGGTAGCGTTGTAGCCATCCATTTCAGGCATCTGCAAATCCATGAGGATTAGGTCATATTTCTTCTTATGCACCATTTTCATTGCCTCACGGCCGTTCTCAGCAGCATCAACCTCTAGTTTCCACTTCTTAAGAAATTTCATAGCGACCATTACATTCACAGGATTATCCTCCACCAGTAAAATTTTGTGGCCTGCAAGTTCTTTTGGTTTGGTGGAAGCAATTAGTGCCTCTTCTTCTTCTTCCACATATACTGGAAAATATTGAGTGAAGTAGAAATTGGATCCTTTTCCCGGCTCACTAGTTACATTTAAAGTTACTCCCTGGAGCTTTAATAGTTTATCTGTAATTGATAAACCAAGTCCGGACCCTCCAAATTCCCTTGTGGTTGAACTGGAGGCTTGTGTAAAGCTTTTAAAAATCTCACCAATTTTTTCCTTCGGAATACCTATACCCGTATCTTCCACAGAAAATCTGATCGCAACCTTGTTCTCCACCCTAGCAATCAGCTCAACCGTAATTTTCACATGTCCTTCCCTTGTGAACTTAATGGCATTTCCTACCAGATTTGTAAGCACCTGATTGAGCCTGGTTGCATCTCCGGAAATGAATTTCGGAATATTGTCATCTGAATTGTAATAAAATTGAACATTCTTGTCTGCAGCAACCTTCTTATATGCAGATACCAGCCCGTTAAGCAACTCCCTGATATTGATCGGTTTTTCCTCAAATTGTATTTTACCTGCATCAATTTTATTGTAATCCAATATATCATTAATCAAAGCCAGAAGATTTTCCGACGCAAATCTCAAAGTATCCAGACTCTCTACCTGATCCTCCCGTGGGTCCTCTTCAATCAGGTAATTTGTGAGACCTACCACAGCGTTGAGTGGAGTTCTTATTTCATGTGACATTGTTGACAGAAACTCGGTCTTGGCAACTGCAGCCTGTTCAGCGGCTTCTTTGGCGGTTTTTAAACGAAAGCTAAACCTAAACGATAAGATCAGCGATTGAAGAAAAAAGAAAATGATATATCCCAGAAAGGTTACAAAGACAGACTCCTCTACGACACCAAAATAATCCAGAAAGCTATAAATAAACACAAAAAGGATTACCAGAGTACTTAATACAATATATGGAGCTGCGATCCTTTTCATAATCACACTCCTTACCTGAGCAATAATAATAACAGGTATGCCAATCACCAGTATCCCAAAAAAAGGATCCAACGTTTTTGTAAACCAACTTGCTGGAGTAACCACTGCACTGAGCGCAAGAATGGCAAAAAGAATACTAAAGAGTTGATCAAACCATTTAGGTAAATCCTCAGGGTATAATCTGGACTGGTACTTTAAAAATAACAACCCACTTAAGTGCAATGTAAGATATTCTAATCGTAGGCTTACCTGCCATGGTATACCCGGAAACAAAGCATGGAGCGTATACAGATCAGAACCCATGATCCGGTAGCCATAGATAATGCAAAACAAAGCAAAGTATAACAATGGGCGAGATTGATTGCCAAATAGAAACAGTCCAAGAAAAAACAAACCACCCATCATTAAGCTTCCTGTGAGGAAAACATCCAACGAGAAGTTGATCACTCTTTTAGTAAACAATCCCGTCGACTCTCCCAGCACCATTGGCAATCTTGATCCACCTTTTGAATGATCAAAATTGGCTATTTGCAAAGTCAGAACTACGGTATCCCCGGTAGCGAGAAATGCTCTGGTCATAGGCAAGAACTTCGGCTCATACAGTTCCCTGGAAGAGGCCACTTTACCATTTGTTGCCAAAAGTCTGTCATCCAAATAGAGGGCGTACGAGGAATAATAATCCGGAAGCTGAATAGCGAGTGGTGGTCTGTTGGAGGGGAGAATGATTTTTAATCGGTGAGTAGCATATCCAAAATTGGATGTAGTAACTCCATCTATTTTAATGTCGTTCCACAGCTGCGGGAAATTGATGTAGTTCTTTGAAGTTCCTGATTCCTCATTAAGGACTAGTTTGTTCCAGTAGAACTCCCATTCACCATTAAGTTCTACATTGCCATTATTAAAATCCCACTGACTTAAATTAAGTACGCCTTCAGCAGCCGTTGGGACCTGGCTTTGTGCCTTAAGATCAGGAGTTATGAATAATGCAAATGCACATAAGAAGATTATCAGCGTCTTTCTCATCTATTTAAGCCAATAGCTCAAATATATGATATTCACTCGCCTCCCGAAACAATCTTTCTTTTTCAATTGGCACCACGCCCAAATATTCGCACACTATGCCCCCTCCCAGATTAGCCAATTCCGCTATAAACTTATTAGGTAATCCCAGTGCTTCACACAATCCCGCAATTGAAATTACTGTGTCGCCAGCACCGGAAACATCAGAAACTCTTCTTAGGTGTGAGGGCAATCTGATGCTTTGTCCGTTTTCCATCAGAAAAATCCCCTTACTGGACATTGTAATGAGGGCTTTTCGAAATCTCATCCTTTCTTGCAGGTCAAGGACCGCCTTATTCACTGCATCATCATCATCGGGATTCAAATCTATTTTCAATCCCTCTCTAAACTCACGAAAGTTGGGTTTGAATAAGGTGCAGCCTTCATAGGAGTGAAAATTTTTCCTCTTTGGATCAACTGCGGTTGGTATACCTTTATCATTGGCATATACGATAGATTCTTTAATGACCCGATCATTCAAACTTCCCTTATCGTAATCTTCAAAAATCACTAAATCCACCTCATCGATAAGTTTTTTGATATGATCAAGCATGGCATTTTGCTCAATAGCATCCAGGGGAATTACAGACTCGGTGTCTATTCTCATCATTTGCTGAGACCCAGACATTACCCTGTTTTTGATGGTTGTTATTCTTTTGGAACTTTTTATGATCCCTTTGCTGGTGATTCCCTGGTCTTGCAGTAACTGTTTAAATATTTCTGCTTCCTGGTCATCTCCAACAATGGAACATAAAATAGGGGTAGCACCAAGTGCCTGCACATTGAGCGCCACATTTGCTGCTCCCCCTAATCTGTTTTCTTTTTTCAGGACGTTGACTATCGGCACTGGAGCTTCAGGTGAAATCCGATCCACCTCTCCATAGATATAAGCATCAATCATCACATCACCGATGATCAATACCTTTAATTGTTTAAAAGCCTCAAATACCGCTTGCAGGTCCTGATATTTCATTAGTTTAGGTTGGCAAGAACCTCCCCAATCCGTTTAATTGCTTCTCGCAGGTCTTCTTCGGAGGCTGCATATGATAGTCTCACACAATTCGGTGCTCCGAAAGCTTCGCCAGTAACCAAAGAGACATGAGCTTCTTCTAGAATGTGCATACAAAGATCTCCCGCATTCTCAATCACTTTATCTCCGGCCTTCTTACCAAAGTAGCTGCTGACATCCGGAAAGAAATAAAATGCACCCTTCGGAACATTGAGACCAACGCCAGGAATTTGCTTCAACAGATCATAAACCAGATCTCTTCTTTTCAAATATTCCTTAGCCATGTCTTTGGTTGGACCCAAATCACTGGTAAGGGCAGTTAAGGCAGCTCGCTGAGCGATAGAACAGTTAGCGGAGGTTACCTGCCCTTGCATCTTATTAGCTCCCTTTGCTATCCACTCAGGCGCTCCAATGTATCCCACTCTCCATCCGGTCATTGCAAATCCTTTGGCAAACCCATTCACTGTAATTGTTCTTTCCTGCATACCAGGTAGAGAACCAATACTGCAATGTGCTCCGGTATAGTTAATGTGCTCATAAATTTCATCTGAGATCACATAAAGTTCTTCATGCTCTAAAACTACTTTAGATATAGCATTGAGTTCCTCCTCCGTAAATACAGATCCGGTTGGATTGCAGGGTGATGAGAATATGATCGCTTTAGTTTTTTCAGTAATTGCTTCCCTAAGCTGATCAGCAGTAGCTTTAAAGTCATTTTCAAGCCCTCCTGTCACAAATACTGGCTTACCTTCAGCCAATTCAATTAGTGCCGTGTAACTTACCCAGTACGGAGCAAACACAATCACTTCATCACCAGGATTAAGCAAAGCAAACATTATGTTGGCTATACTTTGCTTCGCACCATTGGAAACCACAATCTGGTTTGGTGAATAGTCGAGGTTATTTTCCTTTTTAAACTTTTCAGAGATTGCCTGCCTTAGGTCCAGGTACCCGTTCACAGGTGGGTAGGCAAAATATTCACCTTCATCAATGGCCTTTTTGGCCCCCTCCTGTATATGTTTAGGGGTCTTGAAATCAGGCTCGCCTAAGCTAAGGCTTATCACGTTGATACCATTTTCTTTGAACTCTCTGGCTTTTGCAGCCATGGCCAAGGTCGCAGACTCGGCTAAATTTTCAATTCTGTTTGATAATCTTGACATCTCTTAATATGATTTGGAGGCCAAAAATCAAGATAAAAGGGTAAAGATCAAAGAGTAACAAAAAATTTAGACAAAAGAGTTTCTATTCATTGATATGAACATAGGCCAGGGAGGCAATTTTCCACTCTCCTTTATACCTGATGAATGAAAATAAATCATAGCCCTGCCATTCAATTAAATCTTTTTTGGTACCAAACTTAGCCGCATATTTCACCCATGCCGTTGCTAGGTCGTGTCTGATACTGATCTCTATAGAAAGTGGCTTTTCCTCAAAAACAGGTCTGCTATCAGGTCCTTTTCTGGTCTGCTTCAAAAAATCATTGATGGAATATGAATTGATCCTTGGCTCATCGTCTGAGGGAGCTTTCCATATAGTTGTCATCATGGCGTCTTCTGTAAAATAGGATTTGTAGGTGGCCCAATCCCTATCAGACATATCATGGTAGTAACTTGTAATGACTTCTCTAAGTACGGCTTCTTCAGATTCAGTTGCATTACTCGCCTCCTGGGAATAACTGAAATTCAGAAACCCTAAGATGAGGATTAGTGGCAGGACAATCTTTCTCATGCCAAAAAGTAGCAAGAAAAATTGATTAGAATATAAAAAGGATATAAAAAAAGAAAGGCGTTCAGATGAACGCCTTTCTCCATATATATTTTTCTTGATGCTTTAAACCGCACAGAATTCCTTAAGTCTTCTGTTTTTGCCTGGCTCTCTAAGCTTTTGAAGTGCCTTTTCTCTGATTTGTCTAACACGTTCTCTTGTCAGACCCATGGCATCTCCAATTTCTTCAAGTGTAAATGGGTTGTCACATCCGATACCAAAACTCATCTGAATCACTTCTCTCTCCCTTGCTGTTAGGGTAGAAAGCGCTCGCATAGTTTCAACTTTTAATGAATCATTGAACACCATCTGGCCATCAGTAGGTCCGGTAGTTTGATTTTCAAGTACGTCAAGTAATGAACCTGACTCATCTTCACCAAAAGGAGCATCCATTGACATTTGTTTCACCTCAGCGCCTAGTGTATTTCTCACCTCGCTAGGTTTCATATCCAGGATATCTGCCAATTCCTCCTCGGTTGGCTCTCTTTCAAATTGCTGTTCTAATTCAGCATAAGCTCTTCTGATCTGGTTTATTGCACCAGATTTGTTCATTGGAAGCCTAACAATCCTTGACTGCTCTGCCAAAGCTTGCATAATCGACTGTCTGATCCACCATACAGCGTAAGAAATAAATTTAAATCCTTTGGTTTCATCAAACTTCTTGGCCGCTTTGATTAGTCCAAGATTTCCTTCGTTGATCAAATCATTCAAAGGAAGACTTCTATTTTGGTATTGTTTTGCCACAGAAACCACAAATCGTAAGTTAGCTTTCACCAACTTTTCCAGAGCCAATTCATCCCCTTCACGGATTCTTTTGGCCAACTCTACCTCTTCATCCGGAGTAATCATTGGAACATTACTTACCTCAGTAAAGTACTTTTCCAAAGTATGGCTCTCACGTCTGTTGGTAATTGATTGTGTGATCTTTAGTTGTCGCATATTGAATATCTATTGTTCGTAATAATACTGTCGTATTTTATAAATAAAGTAAATTTTCACCTAAATGTTTCAAATCCTTGCCTCATTTCGACAAGCTGGGATAATTTACAGTTGACCGGGTAAAAATACCCTTTGAATGAAGTCGCAAAATTCAACTTCAAAGAACCGCGAAGATAGCAAACTTCTTGATCTGGTCAAAATATACACTATCCAAACATACTATCAACTTGAAAATTCTGAAATAAGTTTCCCGTGTTCGAATTTATTTTCCATTTACCGAAAGCTGAATATAAGAAAATCTCTTGGAAAAAATCAAAAAAAAGTTTATTATGAAAGTTCCCACCAATAATAATTACTGACCAAAATTGATTACTCACTAATTAAAAACCTTACGAAATATGAACTTCACCGGAAAAAGAGAAGAGAAAGCAACCCCTACCATGGAGTACGAATCAATCACGAAATACATGGCGACCGACCTACACACATTCAGACCGGATCAGGGAATTGATGAAGCCATTGATATCATGCTTGAAAAACGGATCTCAGGTGGTCCGGTATTAAACGAAAATGGAGACCTTGTAGGTGTACTTTCGGAAAGAGATTGCCTGAAGATCATGGTAGAATCTGCCTATATGAATCACCCATCTGGAAAAAGTGTGGTTGCCGA
Source organism: Cyclobacteriaceae bacterium (assembly GCA_965243755.1). GTDB lineage: Bacteria > Bacteroidota > Bacteroidia > Cytophagales > Cyclobacteriaceae > JANSWY01. The sequence goes on along the minus strand of CBDEVW010000002.1, from coordinate 927,506 downwards.
TTACATGACCACTGATGTACAAACCATCGATATAAGCAAAGATGTACTTGACGCTGCAAATATGTTCCTTAATGGAATGGTAAGAAGATTTCCTGTTGTAGAAAATGGCAAATTAAAAGGACAGATCAGTCGACGGGATGTTATGAGAGCGGCGAGAGAGCTCAAGCGAACATCCTGGTAAAAACAAGAAAAGGCCAGTACGCAAACTGGCCTTAGAAAATAATCTGAGGATTTATTCTAATTACAGTATATACTGACTTAAATCTTTGTTTTGAACAAGGCTGTCAAGTCTTTCTTTAACTTTCTCCTTGGTGATCACCACCTTCGCATTTGCTCCGATTACATCAGGAATATCAAACAAAATGTCATTTAGCAGATGACTCATCACAGTATGAAGTCTTCTGGCTCCTATATTCTCCACTTCTGTGTTAATAGCGAAAGCGATTTCGGCAATTTCTTCCAATGCCTCTTCATCAAAAGATATTTCTACATCTTCAGCACCAATAAGTGCAGTATATTGTTTGGTAAGTGCATTTTTGGGCTCCTTCAAAATGGAGAGAAAATCTTTTTTGGTGAGATTCTGCAATTCAACTCTGATTGGGAATCGACCTTGTAGCTCTGGAATCAAATCTGAGGGTTTTGCAAAGTGAAAAGCTCCAGCAGCAATGAACAGGATATGATCTGTATGAACTACTCCATACTTTGTTGAAACCGCACTTCCTTCTACAATGGGCAAAAGGTCTCTTTGAACACCCTCTCTGCTCACATCAGGACCTTGCTTATTGGATCCGCCGGCAATCTTATCAACTTCATCTATGAAAATGATCCCTGTGTTTTGAGCTTTTTCAATTGCCTCTTCTTTCACCTCATCCATATCAATCAACTTGGCTGACTCCTCTTCCAGTAATATCTTTCTGGCTTCAGCAATGGTAACTTTACGCTTTTTTGTTTTTTTAGGCATCATGTTACCAAGCATTTCCTGAAGGTTGATCATACTTGCTTCATCCATCATTCCTCCTCCCATTACTCCAATACCTGTGTTTGCCGGTTGCTTGACACTGATTTCAATCTTCCGGTCATCAAGCTCACCATTGGCTATTTTTTCACGGAATCTTTCCCGCGTTCTCTCATTTAGTTCCTGATCATTCTTCGGTTCGGCCTCATTATCACCATTGAAACCAACAGGAGTTGTCCCAGTTGATGATTTCACTGGCGGGATTAATGCGTCCAAAATAATATTCTCCACAATCACGGAGGCTTTTTCCTTAACTTCTTCCTTTTTCCTGGTCTTTACCAGATCAACAGATTGCTCAACAAGGTCTCTCACCATGCTTTCTACATCCCTACCTACATACCCCACTTCTGTAAATTTTGAAGCTTCCACTTTGGTAAATGGCGCATCAGCAATTTTGGCCAACCTTCTGGCTATTTCTGTCTTTCCTACTCCGGTTGCTCCAATCATCAGGATATTGTTTGGCACAATTTCACCCTGAATCTCAGATTTGACATTCATTCTTCTCCATCGATTACGCAAGGCTATTGCAACATTTCTCTTGGCATCATCTTGTCCAATGATGTATTTATCCAATTCTGCTACAATCTGTCTAGGCGTATAGTATTTTTCCTGATCTAGCATGTCATTATAAATTTTTTCTATTCCTGAAATAATTGAGGTTGCTCGCCAATGTCAATTGATTAGCCCCTCCAGCGGCATGGTATTTTGATCTTGAGTAGTTAAGCTCAAACCTTTTTAGTCGGAGTAGTAACCCAAATGAAAAACCAGCGCCTGCTGCACTTTGTTGTAATCTTAACTCCTGCCTCAATAGATAGTTATACCCTAATTGAACATGAAAGTTTTTGCTAAGAAGTAATTCTGCTCCCATATTAAGGTGCCTGAAAATCCGTTCTGCAAAATCTGGTTCAGATTGACCGGGATTGAGTGTCTCATCAAAAAAGACAATATTCTCCCTGGGCAAATTGTAAGCAGTGAAGGAAAACCTAAACGGCATATAAGCAGGTTTAAAAGTTGTTCCAACCTGAACATCAAAAGGCAATCTTGATCCACTTGTGGAAGAATAATCTGACAACAGCACTCCAACATTCTTAAAAACCAGCCCAAACGTCAATCCACTGCTGCCTGGCCGAAATGTTCCTCCGATATCCATTAAAAGAGCTGCTGCGCCGTGTCCGTCCAGTAGAGAATGTGCAAACTTTAGATTTCCCCCTAAGGTGAAGGAATTCAATCGATGACTGGTACCGACGATCAAAGCATACTCTTTGGCTGTGAAATCGCCAGTGGGATTGCCCGAAGGATCAAACCCCTGAAAATCGCCGTAATCCAAATAAACCGCACCTATGTTCCATTTTAATTGCTTTAGCGGAACTACCGCCTGCACCGTACTCTGATTGACGTCAGCAAAATAGTTCAACCAACTGATGCCCATTTCACCGCCTGTAATGGAATCTGACAATGCCGGATTATTCAGTAACTGAAAGCCATCGTTATCCACCAATGATACATTCACTCCTCCCAGAGCAGTCACTCTACTGCTAACGGGCAAATTCAGGAATTCAAATGACCGTTTACCTCCAATTTGTGCATTGGTAATGGTCACTAGAAAAATGAACCCCAAATGAAAAATGTGCTTCATTGGTGAGAATTTGGTTTAGTTGGAAGTTGCGGCAACAAACTCTATCGGATTTTTCACCTTATTTTTCAACAACGCCAAATCCAACACTTCATTGACCTCTTTCACATAATTTATATTCAGGTCCTTAATGTAATCGGGATTAATTTCATCAATATCCTTACGGTTTTTCTCACACAAAATTATATCCTTGATACCTGCTCGTCTTGCCGCCAGAATCTTTTCTTTTATCCCGCCTACCGGAAGCACTTTTCCTCGCAAGGTAATTTCCCCTGTCATCGCAATTTTCGCTTTTACCTTACGCTGCGTGTAGATTGAAGCAAGTGCGGTCAACATGGTAATACCTGCAGAAGGTCCATCTTTTGGTATTGCTCCGGCTGGCACATGAATATGAAGATCGTAATTATCAAATACCTTGTAATGAATGTCGTACTTTTCCGCATTACTTTTTAGATAGGATAAGGCTGTCATGGCAGACTCTTTCATCACATCGCCTAACTGCCCGGAAAGTGTCAATTTCCCTTTACCTCTACTTAAACTTGCCTCGATAAATAATATATCCCCTCCAACAGGTGTCCAGGCAAGGCCAGTGACCACTCCAGGAATGGCATTATCTTCATATAACTCTTTATCATAGATCTCCGCTCCAAGAATTTCCCGAACTCTGTCCGTACTTATCTTTGGCTCGTATTCCTCTTCCATTGCAATCGATTTGGCAACATTTCTGATCACCGACCCAATTTTTCGCTCGAGGTTTCGTACTCCGGATTCCCTTGTATAGTCCTCAATAATTTTCTTAACAGACTTATCAGGAATTGATATATCCTTTGCCGTTAGCCCATGCTCTTTCCTTTGCTTTGGTATTAGGTGTTTTTTAGCAATTTGAAGCTTCTCTTCCTGCGTATACCCACTGATGTCAATGATTTCCATCCTGTCTCTCAGAGGTCCCTGAATAGTATCCAATGAGTTTGCCGTTGCAATAAACAACACCTTGGACAGATCATAATCTACCTCCAGATAATTGTCCTTAAATGTACTGTTTTGTTCAGGATCGAGTACTTCCAGAAGAGCTGACGAAGGGTCTCCCCGGAAATCAGAACTCACTTTGTCTATCTCATCAAGAATAAATACCGGGTTGGAAGTCTTTGCTTTGTTGATATTCTGGATGATTTTTCCCGGCATTGCTCCGATATAAGTCTTCCTATGCCCTCTAATCTCCGCCTCATCATGAACTCCTCCAAGTGACATTCTTACATACTTTCTTCCCAATGCATTGGCGATAGACCTGCCCAAAGAAGTCTTACCTACTCCGGGAGGGCCATAAAGGCATAGAATTGGTCCTTTGAGATCATTCTTCAACTTTCTAACTGCCAAATACTCAATGATTCTGTCTTTTACTTTATCCAATCCAAAATGGTCTTGATCAAGCACCTTTTTGGCGTGTTTCAGATCAAAATTATCCTCCGTAACTTCCTCCCACGGTAAATCCACCAGGAGTTCCACATAGCTAAGTGCCACCGGGTATTCGGCCGCAGCGGGGTTCATTCTTGAGATCTTGTCGAGTTCTTTACTAAAGTGTTCTTTAATTTCCTTGCTCCACAACTTCTTCTCTCCTTTGACCCTTAAAGCCCTCACTTCCTGATCAGGCCCTTCCTGACCTAACTCATCCTGAAGCACTTTCATTTGCTGTCTAAGAAAGTAGTCCCGCTGCTGTTGATCAATGTCAGAGTGCACTTTGTTTTGAATCTCCTGCTTCAACTCCAGCATCTGGATATCCTTCAACATGAACTGCAGCAACAACTCAGCCCGCTCCATTCCATTGTTGATTTCCAGTAACTTTTGTTTTTCACCAACCTCCGCATTCACGTTTGAAGATAAAAAGTGCGTCAAAAAGGCAGAGTTTTCAATGTTATCCAGTGCAACCTGGGCCTCCTGAGGAATTTCAGGATTCAGTTGAAGGATTTTTGATGCGGAATCCTTTAAGGACGCCACTATGGCCTGAAGCTCCCGGTCCGCTTCTGATGGGAATATCTCTTCCCGCAATTGAAATTTTGCCGTGATGTAAGGTGTTTCGGTTACGATATCTGTAATCTCAAACCGCTGCTTTCCCTGAATGATAATGGTTGTGTTACCATCAGGAAGTACCAGCATCTTGACGATTTTAGCGACTGTCCCAATTTGATGAATATCCTTTGAGGTCGCCTCATCTTTGGTGTTATTTTTCTGCGCTACCACACCAATTATGCGATCGCCTCGGTAAGCCTTTTTTACCAGTTTGATGGATTTGCTCCTTCCTACTGTTATTGGAAGTACCACTCCGGGAAATAAGACGGTATTCCTGACGGGCAAGATGGGTAGATCTTCCGGAATATCCTCCAATTCTAAAGTATCATTTTCCGATGGTTCGATTATCTGAATCAGTTCTCCACTGTCCTCGTCCACTGCGTCAGCAAAAATTATATTGCTAAATGGTTTATTCTTTTGCATATATCAAGTATGTCAAAATGACATTAAAAATCTCTGTAATTCGATTGTTAAGTTAGGCCATTCTATTGGTCAATCCCTGTGCCAAACATCGAAATTCGTATTAAATAATTGCTTTACCACATATAATCTGACAATTTTGTATGTATACTTAAGTTAACATAGGAAATAAGAACCACCAATTCAGCTAGGGATTATGAAGTAACAGAAGTAAAATTTGGATACAATAGGTTAAATTTGGTTTACATGAAATTAGCTGTGAGAAGATTTGGCACACCATTCAAATCACCAATAACCAAATTGCTATGCTTGCTATTGATGATTGCGGGTTCTGCAAGTAGTGACTCCTTTGGACAAAAAAGAAAAAAGAAGAAGGAAATTGCCATTTTGACCGATTCACTTCCTGATAATATAGTCATTAATATTTTTGACTTTAAAAACATCAACAAAATCCCTGAGTATCGATCTCCTGAGAAAGAAGCCAGATTAAGAAGGTTGGAACAAAACAAAGATTGGATTAACCTACACAGAGCGCTCAAAGATTATGTTGGGAACTTTGGCATTCAAAATTTTTACAAGGACACTTATTGGATTTGGAAACTTGCAAAATTAACTGAACTTTTTGAAGGGAGTGAAGCAGCCAAACCAATCTATCGGCTGGCATTAAGACATCACCATGGTGGGATCAACATCCGTGAATTAGAAATTTATTATGATTCATTAAGTCGGCAGGAAGCTGATGTTTTTGTTCCGATCGACTACTACTATCAGCTGGTAGAACACCGAAAATCAATTGATACTTTGAGACCACCGAGGGGAGTGCTATTAAATATGGGCACACAGGTAAACTCCAGAAAGGCAGACTATGGACCATCAATCAGTTTCGACAACCAAACGCTTATTTTTACTTCCAAAAGAAATGAAGAGGTTAGAGGACTTAGGGATGTGGAAAATGAAGACCTTTTTATCAGTATGTATGACGCAAGTACCAGATCCTGGGCAAAAAGTCAACCATTGGATGACATCAACACTCCTTACAATGAAGGTAGTGCCTGTTTAAGCAAAGATGGCAAAACGCTATACTTCTCAAGGTGCGAGGCTCCAGACGGAATTGGAAGTTGTGATATTTATGTCGCTCAAATGATGCCGGACAGCACATGGGGCAACATTCATAACCTTGGCACCAATGTCAACAGTGTCAGCTGGGACTCTCATCCTTCACTTTCCCACACCGGAGATACATTATATTTTGCATCGGACAGGATTGGAGGGTTCGGTCTATCAGATATTTACATGACCCGTAAGAAAAGAAATGGTGAATGGGCACCTGCAGAAAACCTTGGCCCCATCATCAACACCAGAAACAATGATGTAAGCCCGTTTTATCATCCGAAATTTGATGTGTTATATTTCAGTTCCAACGGGCAGCTTTACAATTTTGGGGAGTTTGATATTTATAAATCATTACGCATTGACAACTACTGGAGCGAACCAGTCAATATTGGTCCGCTAGTAAATACTAAAGGCAGTGAATTTTACTTCAGCATTGATTCAGAATCGGAGGACCTGTTCTACGCCAGGTCATCGACGAGGGACCTCAACAAACTGGATCTGTATTCTTTTCCTCTTCCCATGCAGGGCCGGCCAGATGCCAACACTACAGTGACCGGTACCCTTACTGATTCCTTGACAGGGGAACCATTTACGGGAATTGTATCCATTATTGACCTTGACGAAGGAACAGAGGTGGCCCCTAAATACCTGAAGCCAGATGGATCATTCGAATTTGATCTGATCAACAATAGAAATTATTTGCTCATCATCCAGGGAGATGAGTTTTTCAGGATTGAAGAAATGTTCTATCTGGATGGGCCGACCAATCTTGATCAGGTCACCGAACCCATTGCCAGCAGGGTCAAATTTCAATCGATTGAATTTGCTAATGGCGAATCTGACTTGCGGCCTGAAATGTATGGAGACCTCAACAAAATCGTCAATTTCATGTATGACAATCCCGAGTTTATGCTTAGAATATCAGGACATACGGATTCGGATGGAGATGAGGATTTTAACCTTGAATTAAGTAAAGAGAGGGCAAAAACCATCAGGGATTATATTGTAATATTTGGCGGGGTTTACCCGGAAAGGGTTGAATACGATGGTTTTGGAAGCTCACAACCTATTGTAGAAGAAAGAACTGAATCTGATAAGGCGCTAAACAGAAGGGTTGAATTTGAAATTTACAGGCCCGCACCTCCTGTGGTTGAAGATGGGGACCTGTAAGTACATTTTATCCAATCAATCGAAATACATCGTTGATAATGACGAATCCCATTAGTCCTAATAATAGCACCATTCCAACCTTTTGAGCATTTTCCAGGAATTTATCAGATGGTTTTCTGCCGGATACAATTTCATAAGTCAGGAACATAACATGGCCACCATCCAATGCAGGAATTGGCAGGAAATTCATAAATGCCAGTACCATGGATAACAATCCCGTAATTCTCCAGAACTTGCTCCATTGCAGTTCGCCCCCATAGATTTTGGCAATCTGAAGCGGACCGCTCAATGATTTGCGAGGGTCAACATCTCCGATAAACATCTTCCTGAGCGCTTTAATATTCACCCAAACAATACCAAATGCCTGCTTTGTACCCTCAACGATCGATTCTCCGAAGGTATAATCACGGTGTGATCTCTCCAAAAGGCTTTCCGGGTAAAAACCTACGGTACCGTTTGCACTCACTTTCACCATTAAATCTTTATTGGCTCCATCCCTGTTGACTGTCAGTTTTACAGTACTTTGTTTGTTTTGAACCAGAAGGGTTTTGAATTCATGAAAATAATTGACCGGCTGATCATTTACTGCCGTAATTACATCTCCGGTTTGTAGTCCTGCGGAATCCGCTGCAGATTTTTTAGCAACTTCACCTACCTTAAATGGAAACATAGGGATCAGAAAATTATCACTGGCGTCCTCGTCTGAAAATTTATCCAGAAAATCTGATGGAACCTTTATTTCAATTAATTCTCCATTTCTTTCTACGGTATAGTAGCTGTCATCATTTAACAAGACATCATAACTCCGTATGTCTCGAAATTTATCGTAATCCTGTCCGTTTATTTTAACAATCCTATCCCCAGTTTTGAAACCAAGGTATTCACCTAGTTCCAGTGCGACAAGGCCATGTTTATTTACTTCCTCTTTGGTATAGTAATTATCACCTTCGTTGGCAGCAATAAAAATAAAGATCACAATTCCAGTCACTACATTGACAATAATTCCACCCATCATTACAATAAGTCTTTGCCATGCTGGTTTTGCTCGAAATTCCCAGGGTTGTGGTTCAGCATCCATGGATTTTGTATCCAGTGACTCATCAATCATTCCGCTGATCTTTACAAATCCCCCCAAAGGAATCGCTCCGATCGAGTACTCCGTTTCTCCATATTGGAATCCCCAAATTTTAGGAGGAAACCCAATGGAGTATTTTTCTACCCTCATACCAAATGCTTTCGCTGCAAGCAAGTGTCCCAGCTCATGCAATCCCACTAATATTGAAAGCCCTAACAACAGTTGGGCTACCATGATTATTACTTCCATTAATTAATTATTTCTAAGGCTTTAATTCTTGTTTCTTTATCTGTATCTACGAAATCCTCCAGTCCAGGCTCTGAAATAAAAGGCAATTTATCCAAACATTTCTCAACAACCTCTGATATTTCCAAAAATCCAATTCGTTCCTTCAAAAATTCCTGAACAGCTATTTCATTGGCGGCATTAAGTATACAAGGATGATTCCCTCCTTTTTCCATAGCATCATAAGCCAACTGAAGGTTTCTGAATGTCTCGAGATCGGGCTTTTCAAATGTCAAAGAAGGAAAATCGGCAAAACTGAACCTCGGAAAATCAGATTTAACTCTTTCCGGGTAGCTCAAAGCGAACTGAATCGGTATACGCATGTCCGGCAGTCCGAGTTGTGCCTTTATAGAAGCGTCCTCAAATTGAACCATGGAATGAATGATTGACTGAGGGTGCACCACCACCTCGATTTGATCACTGGTTAACCCAAATAGCCATTTGGCCTCTATCACTTCAAGACCTTTGTTCATTAATGACGCAGAATCAATAGTAATCTTTGCCCCCATTTCCCAATTAGGGTGATTAAGCGCATCCTGCTTTTTGACCTTCTTTAAAAAATCTCGATCTTTTCCTCTAAATGGTCCACCGGAGGCTGTAAGAATGATTTTTTCTATTTTGTTATGAAACTCTCCTACCAGGCATTGGAAAATTGCACTGTGTTCTGAGTCGACAGGGTATATATTTACCCCTTTTTGTTGAGCCAGCTCAGTAATCAATCCCCCGGCCACAACAAGTGTTTCTTTATTGGCAAGTGCAATATTTTTCCCTGCCTCAATGGCACTTATAGTAGGTTTAAGTCCTGAATACCCCACAAGTGCTGTTAACACCACATCAATTTCATCGTATTGTACCACATGATTGAGTGCATTCTGTCCTGCAAACACCTTGATGCCTTTTGGGTCTAATGCATCAAATACCTGATCGTACTTGTCATCATTACCGATCACAACAGTATTGGGTTGAAACTCCAGGCTTTGTTGAATCAGCAGGTCCGCATTGTTTTGTGCAGTCAGTACAGTAATTTCAAATTTATCAGCATGTTGCCTGACAACTTCAAGTGCCTGTGTCCCGATGGAACCTGTTGATCCTAATATTGCAATTCTTTTCACGCTTCTTCCTTTATACTGTAATTGATCAACTGATCAGCAATCTTACGGTCATTGCTTAGTCTTGGAACCTTATTTTGACCACCTAATTTTCCAATTGACTTCATGTATTCAATGAATGCATTCTTCTGCAAAGGATATACCCTCAATTTGGTCAGTACATTTCCGGTGATCAGATCATCGTAATAGGAATTCAAATCACATAAGTTCTGATCCAAATCTTCCGCAAACTTAACTAAATCAGCAGGTGGATTGTTAAATTCAATGTACCACTCATGCCTTGGAAGACCTTCTTCAGGTGTCACCTGAGGAGCAACGGTAAATTCCACTAAATCTGTTTCCGGATGAGATTCAATGGTCATTTTCATGGCTTTTTCAACCTCTTCTCCTATCACATGCTCACCAAACGCCGAAATAAAATGTTTGATTCTTCCAGATACGATCAGTCGATACGGGCTTTTTGATACGAATTTGACAGTATCACCAATGGAGTAACCCCATAACCCTGCATTGCTATTGATAATTAAAGCGTAATTGACGCCTATTTCTACCTGATCAATTGACAACCTGGTTGGATGCTCATTAAAATATTCATCCGCCGGGATAAACTCAAAAAATATCCCCGAATTCAGCAGAAGCAATAACCCATCGGCATTCTGAGAGTCCTGGAAAGCGATAAACCCTTCAGAGGCCGGGTAGGTTTCGATGCTATCAATCTGCTTACCTATGGTATCAAACAATTTGGCCTTATATGGTTCAAAATTTACTCCTCCATATACAAAGAGTGAAAAGTCGGGAAAAATATCTTTGATCTTTTTGCCTTTAAGTGCCACAAGCTTATCAAAATACATCTGTACCCAAGGAGGAATTCCTGATATCAAAGACATATTCTGATCTTTCGTCTCTTCTACAATCTGATCTACTTTGGCCTCCCAGTCATCCATGCAATTGGTTTCATAAGATGGCATTTGGTTGGTTCTCAAATAGCCCGGTACATGATGATTCACAATACCTGAGAGCCTACCTGTGTTTATTCCTGCAGTCTTGGAAAGCACAGGGCTTCCGGATAAGAAAATGAGCTTACCATCCAGAAATTTACTATTGCCGGTTTCATTCACATAGTTGAGCAATGCATCCCTGGCACTGTTGATATGATTTGGAATGGAGTCTTTGGTTATGGGAATGTATTTGGTGCCGGAAGTAGTTCCTGATGTTTTGGCAAGATAGGCAGGTTGTCCTGGCCACAGAACATCTTTTTGACCTTGCAATACTTTTTCAATATAGGGTTTTAGTTGCTCATAATCCCTGATCGGCACACGAGCCTTGAAGTCTTCATAGGTTTCAATCTCCTTAAAGTTGTGATCGACACCAAAAGAAGTATGCTGTGCTTTGGCAATTAATTGTTTGAAAATTCTTTGCTGTGTTGACTTGGGATTAGCAGCCCATTTCTTTTGTTGCCTTACAACATAGGAGGCAAAAGGCTTACTCAGTATTGATCTTATTCCCATACTACTTCAAAAAATGAACTGCAAAGTAATAAAATGCGGTATCCAATTCCTAAAATTGATCGGTTAAGAATCCCAAATGAACTTTATTACATTTAGCATTTTTTAACATTATTATATGGCTATTATTAGCGTAATACCGTTTAGATGATTGGAAAAATTGGAATGAGATGAAAAAATACTTTATAGTGGCAGTAGTTTCAGGTTTGGTAAGTGCAGGTGCCGTGGCATTGTTTATCAACCTTTACGAATTGGACTTTAACCTCCAGCAACAAACGAACTACGCCACCCTGAAACCTGAGATTGATTATTCACTTGTTAATCACAATACCCCGAAGGATCGGGTTCGGACGGTTGAAGTGCCAGTAAATTTTGTAGAGGCGTCCAAAGCAAGTACGAAAAGTGTGGTTTTTATTCAAACATCCAGTGAAATAGAATATAGAAGAGGCAGTTGGATGAACTGGTTTTTCGAATCACGGCCTTCAGAAAGAGTAGGCAGTGGTTCAGGAGTGATCATGAGCGAGGACGGTTATATTGTCACCAACAATCACGTTGTGGAAGGAGCTGATCGAATCAAAGTCATTCATGATAAAAATTCCTATGACGGCACCCTAATTGGTCGAGACCCCTCTACGGACCTTGCTGTGATAAAAATTGAAGCGGAAAACCTACCTAAAATTGCCATTGGAACCTCCGAGTCGGTAAATGTGGGCGAATGGGTGTTGGCAGTTGGAAACCCATTCAACCTGGAAAGCACCGTTACTGCTGGGATAGTAAGTGCCAAAGGCAGAAACATCAATATCTTGAAAGATCGGTTCCCAATTGAAAGCTTTATTCAAACGGATGCTGCAATCAATCCTGGAAACAGTGGTGGGGCATTGGTCAACATTAAAGGGGAGTTGATTGGTATAAATACAGCCATCTTATCCAGGACTGGATCCTATGCTGGTTATGGCTTTGCAGTACCAGTCGATATTGTCAACAAAGTATTCAATGATTTTAAAAATTATGGTGAAGTTCAAAAAGCTTTCATTGGGGCTGAGTACCTGGACATTGATGGTGAGATTGCCGGTAAATTAGCCTTAAAAGATTTGAGTGGTGTAATTGTTGCATACATTCAGGATCAGGGTGCAGCTTCTAAATCTGGTCTTAAAAAAGGAGATGTGATTAGACGCGTTAATGGGATTGAGATCAAGAATAAAGCATATCTGGAAGAAATCATTGGAAACAGCTATCCGGGAGATGAACTCACATTACTGATCAGGCGGGATGGGAAGGAGATAGAGAAAAAACTAATCCTTACCAATAAAGAAGGTACCACAAGCCTTATAGAAAGCCGCGTTTACTACTCAGAGTTTCTAAAGGCAAAATTTGAACCGGTCCCCAAAGTAGAAAGAGATTTATATGCCATTAACCATGGAATTAGGGTTCTGGAGTACTCCAAGAGTGGTTTTTTCGCAGAGCTTGAGATTCCGGAAGGGTTTATCATTACCGAAGTGAACAACAGACCAATGGAGGACCCGGAAGAATTCAGTAAAATCATTGAAAGAATCAGGGGGAATGTGATCATCTCTGGCATTACCGAGCGTGGAAGAAAAGTTTATTTCCCTTATCGATTCTAATTTTAACCATAAAAAAAGGACTTCTCTCCATGAGGGAAGTCCTTTAATCAATTTCTTTTTTCCGGTCTATCAGACCAGTGTTTTCATTTTCAGTTTCTTCTTCAACTCATCTATGGAATACCTGAATTTGGCATCAATATCAATCATATCATTTACCGCCTGTACTGCATGTATCACGGTACTATGATCTCTTCCTCCAAAATGATATCCAATAGATTTTAATGAATGATTCGTATAATCTTTTGAGAAGTACATCGCTACCTGCCTGGCAATTACAATCTCCTTCTTTCTGGTCTTAGCTTTCAGGTCATCAGTATCCACATTAAAATACTCAGACACAGTTTTTTGAATATAGTCTATACCAACTTCTGTATCAATGTCCTGAACTATGTTCATCAAAGTTTGCTTAGCCAGTTCAAGATCAATGTCTCTTTTATTTAATGAGGCATGAGCAATCAAAGAAATTAGTACACCTTCCAGTTCTCTTACATTGGTATCGACACTGTAAGCTAAATACTCCACCACCTGATCCGGTATATGAATCCCATCGGCTTGCATTTTTTTCTGAATGATCGCCATTCTGGTTTCAAAATCGGGTTGTTGCAGATCTGCTGTCAGGCCCCATTTAAATCTGGAAACCAATCGCTCCTGTAAGCCCTTCAAATCTTTTGGAGCGCAATCAGAAGTCATTACTATCTGCTTACCATTTTGGTGCAGGTGGTTAAATATGTGGAAGAAGATTTCCTGAGTCTTCTCTTTATCTCTTAGAAACTGTACATCATCCAGTATCAACACGTCAACATTCAGATAAAAGTTAATAAACTCCTGAATGTTGTTGTTTTTCAATGCTTCAATGAATTGGTTCGTAAATTTCTCCGACGCTACATAAAGCACAAACTTGTCCTGAAACTTACTTTTTATCTCATTTCCAATGGCCTGTACAAGGTGTGTTTTTCCCAATCCTACACCGCCATAAACCATTAGGGGGTTAAAAGAGGTAACTCCGGGTTTTTGAGCAACTGCAAAACCAGCAGACCTTGCTAACCTGTTGCAATCACCTTCTATATAAGTTTCAAAGCTATTATGTGGGTTCAGGTTTGAGTTTCTCAGTTCACCATCAATCATGGGAAGTGAAAACGGACTTTTATAGGAAGGTTCCGAACCGTTTTTAGCACCATTGCTTACATGAGATCCATTCCCCTGAAAATTTACGGTTGTTGGCTTATTTTGAGAATTGCCGTTATCAACTACTACGGAGTATTCCAGTCTACCTCTTTCTCCTATTTCGTTTTGAATCGCTTTCTTCAGTAACAACACATAATTTTCCTCCAGCCACTCATAAAAGAACTGACTTGGTACTTGTATGGTCAAAACCTGATCCACCAAGCGCAACGGCACTATAGGCAAAAACCATGTTTTGAAGCTTTGTTCTGGGATTTGGCTTTTCACAAATTCCAGACAATTGCTCCATACTTTTTCATGCATCCTTTTAAATCTATTAAGAGGTAAATAAATGAATTAAGATAGCCCTTTAGTTTTTAGGGGGACATCAAAGTTGAGACATTTTTTCTGAATAAAAAAATAGATTTGCGCTTGACTTTTTCAAATCCTTTTCTTCTTCAACTTTTGGCTATATACTCCGTAATTTTCTTAGAAAAATACAACAAAATTATTTTCTGCCTAAAGTATTGTTCTGCCATCCCAAAATGTATATACAATAATTATAACTTTACGGCTACAATAACCCATTATTGAGTGATTATGACCAATTTATTTAGCGAATTCCAGAAAGTTGATCGTCAGCAATGGCTGGAAAAAGCAATATCTGATCTTAAGGGTAAAAATCCTGATGAGATTTATGGCACTGATCTTACAGAGGAAATAAAACAACTACCATACTACGATCAGTCTAATTTCCCCGGTAGTGGCATAAACATATCTCCGCTCAAACATCATCGGCCTTATGACCCCTGGTTTAATACACAATATATTAAAGCAGATGATGAAAAAACCAGCAATCAAATTGGTATAAAATCCTTAAAATCAGGGTGTAACGGCCTTCATTTCGCAATTAATAAAGACAGTGTTGACTTTGAGCTGTTATTGAAAGATATTTCACTTCCGTATTGCTGGATTGCATTGGAATCCAATGATCATGCAACTTTTAAAAACTTTCTGGATCAAACTGTAAATTCGGAAGCTAAAAGTGAAGTGCAAATGGCACTGATGTCCAATAATCTGGTAGCAGCTGATGCCAAATCCATTAACACAAAATTGGATATCACCGATCAGTTCAGGGAATATCAAAATATCAAAACACTGCAATTCAATATTCCCCTGGCAAATCCCCAGGATACAGTTAAGCAACTCGCCGTAATACTGAACGAGTTTGTTGAAATCATCACCAATTCTGAGAATTTCTCAATATTTGAATTATTCAATCGCGTAATTATCAAAAATACTTGTACAAACACATATTTTTTTGAAATCTGTAAACTCCGCGCAATACGTATATTGTTCCACCGAATTGCTACAGCATATGATCAACCGGCTGCTCCAGTTTTCATTCAGTCGCATACATCTGAAGAAACTGATGAATTGAAAATGTTACTCTCAAATACCACGCAGGCCATGTCAGCAATTATTGGAGGGTCGGATGCGCTGGTGGTACATAGTAACGAGAAAACACCTACCGAACATTCGCAAAGAATAGCCCGGAATGTCTCCTGTCTGCTGGCAGAGGAGTCCCATCTGGATAAGGTAAATGATCCTGCATCAGGCTCGTACTATCTGGATTCGCTTACCTACCAAATCGTTGAGCAGGTATGGAAGCAATTTTTGGTCAACGAAAAAAAAGGTGGAATTCTTCAATCTACAAACAAACACTAATAGCCATGCAGAAACCTGATTTTGAAAATATAAAATTTGATCTTCCTCAAGCCAGTACCAAAAATGAATGGCAGGCCCCAGAAAATATTACAGTAAAAGACGAATTCAACAGCCACGACATTTCCGATGCAGCGCATACAGGGTTTTCAGCAGGATTACCACCATTTCTGCGAGGGCCATATGCGACCATGTACCTAACCCGACCCTGGACAATCAGGCAATATGCTGGCTTCTCCACAGCGGAAGATTCCAACGCCTTTTACAAACGAAACCTTGCTGCAGGACAAAAAGGTCTGTCGGTAGCATTTGATCTTGCGACGCACAGAGGATACGATAGTGATCATCCCCGTGTGCTGGGAGATGTAGGCAAAGCAGGAGTTGCCATAGATAGCGTAGAAGACATGAAAATTTTATTTGACCAAATTCCTTTGGATCAAATGTCGGTTTCCATGACAATGAATGGTGCTGTAATACCAGTAATGGCATTTTACATCATCGCCGCTGAAGAACAGGGCGTTTCTACAGAAAAATTAACCGGGACCATTCAGAATGATATCCTTAAGGAATTCATGGTTCGTAACACTTATATCTATCCTCCTGAACCCTCGATGAGGATCATCGCAGATATATTTGAGTATACCTCTCAGAATATGCCAAAATTTAACAGCATTAGCATATCCGGTTACCACATGCACGAAGCTGGTGCTACTGCTGATATTGAGCTGGCCTTTACACTTGCGGACGGATTGGAATATGTACGCACTGGAATCAACGCCGGCATAGATATCGACAACTTTGCTCCCAGATTGAGCTTCTTCTGGGGTATTGGCATGAATCACTTTATGGAAATTGCCAAGATGAGAGCTGGCAGGCTGCTTTGGGCGAAAATTATCAAACAATTTAACCCCAAGAATCCAAAATCAATGGCACTACGTACCCATAGTCAAACTTCTGGCTGGAGTTTAACGGAGCAGGATCCATACAATAATGTAACCCGAACCTGTATCGAAGCAATGTCTGCAGCCCTGGGTCATACTCAATCTCTTCATACCAACGCATTAGATGAAGCAATTGCCCTTCCTACCGACTTCTCTGCTGCCATAGCGAGAAATACGCAACTGTTTTTACAACAGAATACGGGAATTACATCAGTAGTTGACCCCTGGGGAGGCTCGTATTATGTTGAATACCTAACGGATCAACTTGTAAAAAAAGCATGGGCATTGATTCAGGAAATTGAGGAAATGGGAGGAATGGCCAAAGCCATTGAAAAAGGCTATCCCAAATTAAAAATTGAAGAAGCAGCGGCAAAAAAACAAGCGAGAATAGACTCTGGAAAGGAAACTATTGTAGGTGTGAATAAATACCAGGTGGATGAGGAGACAGAGTTGGAGGTTCTGGAAGTTGATAATGAAAAAGTCCGGAAACAACAGGTAGAGCGATTGAATACAATTAAATCTCAAAGAAACAACCAAAAAGTAAATGCCTGTCTGGAAGCAATAACAGAAGCAGCCAAAGGAGGTAAGGGCAATTTACTAAGTCTGGCGGTGGATGCAGCGAGGGAACGGGCCACTCTTGGAGAAATCTCTATGGCTATGGAAAAAGCATTTGGAAGGCACCAGGCGGTAAACAAGACAGTTTCGGGAGTATATTCATCTGAGATAAAAATGAATGAAGATTTTAAAAGAGCCCAGCAATTAGCAGATCAGTTTGAATCTTATGATGGTCGCAGACCCAGAATTCTTATTGCAAAAATGGGACAGGATGGCCATGATCGTGGCGCCAAAGTAATTGCTACAAGTTTTGCTGATATAGGTTTTGATGTAGATGTAGGGCCTTTATTTCAAACCCCGGAAGAAGTTGCCAAACAGGCCATAGAAAATGATGTTCATTTAGTGGGTGCGTCAACTTTAGCCGGAGGACACAAAACCTTGCTCCCATTATTAGTGAAGGAATTAGAAAAGTTGGGCAGAGGTGATATCATTGTATTGGCTGGTGGAGTAATTCCAAGACAGGATTACGATTACCTGTATCAGCACGGTGTAAAATTCGTTTTTGGTCCGGGAACGGTGATAGCAAAAGCTGCCTGCGAGATTCTTGAGTCTATGACCTCTGAATAGCACATTTAGAGCAATTTTTTGTATTTTTATCTTTTAGCCAAATAACATCATCATGAGAAAAATTGCAACGTTGATTTTAACACTGATATTAACAGCTACGGTGGGATTAGTCAATGCGCAAAAGTGGCAAAAAGCCATTGATAAGATCGATGGTCACTATGAAACAGGAGACTATCCAAAAGCAGAAAAAAAGATTCGGAAACTCAAGAGCAAATCCATAAAAAAGCTGGGGTCTCCCAATAAATACCTGGCTACCGCAATCATCAGGGAGGCGAAAAACAACATCGCCATGGGTATCTACAGTGATGTAGACAACCTGATAAACTCCAGTCTGGAAATGTCGGAAACCTTAAATGCGACAACTGCTCCGGCAGAGCACGGTGAAATAGTTCAGGAGTGTATTGACATTATGCTTCTGTGGGAAGACTATAATAGAGCCGAACAATATTTATCAGATGCCATAGCAGTCTATGAAGGAGCTGATATATACACTGAAGACCTAAAAGCAGAGTTTGATGTCTATAAAGCCCGGATTCTTACTGGCAAGGGGTTTTATAGGGAAGCCATCAATCTAATAGATGGCCGAATGGGCTATTACCAGACCAGAGCAACCACCCCTGGGGGAAGTAAACAGGAACAACTTGAAAGAAAGAGGGAATTTGCTTATATGATGCTTCAAAAATCCAATGCATTGAGGCTTATGGGTAATTACGAAAGCTCTGATAGTGCCTTCATTTACACGACAAACTGGATTGACAAATACTTAAGCAAGGCTGACTTACTTTATTCATGGAGCCAATACCTCAACGCAAAATTGCTTGAAGAGATGGGTCTGGAAATTAAACCATTAGTGGACTTCTATCAACTTGCCTATAACAACAGCCTGAGAAAGTATTCTCCTGCCCATTATATTAATATCAAAATCCAGGAGAGTCTTCTGAAGGCTTATTATAAGAATGACGACAATCAAAAACTGAAAACAGTAGGAAAAACTTTTGCCTCAACCCTAAAGAAATCTTTTGACAAGGGGAGTGTAAATAGATTAGTTCTGGAGAGCCTCAAATATGAATTTGACAGGGACGACCAGAAGATTAGAAAATTGGAAAAAGAAATTGTACAAACGCTGGTAAACAGCCCGGAACTTCCAAAAAACCACCCAAAAAGAGTAGAGCTGCTGGAGTTTGCCTATGACATTGGAAAGCTCAATAAAAATTATAAAGGAATTCAGGAATATCTTGACCAAATCCTGGAAATCAAGGCAAACCTATATGGTAGTGACGCTCCGCAGTATCATTTCTCTAAAGTTGATCTTGCAAACTACCTGGTAGACTATACCAATGACTTTGAGACGCCAAAACAGATTTACGAAGAAAGCTTTTATAATGTCATTCAGAAAGAGGTCACATTTGGACATCCAAAGTATGTTGATATCCTCAATCACCTGGCCACCTATTATGAAGAAACGGACAACTACGAAAAAGCTACCGAAACACTTGAGGAAGCGCTATTAGCTGCTCGCAAAAAGTACGACCCAACTGACCTTGATTACGCGATTGAATTAGAAAGAATTGCAGCACTTCAGATTAAAATTGGTGACTATCAAAATGCCGAGAAAAATATCAATGAGGCCATTAAAATCATGGACTCCAAGAAAAGTGCTGATGCTGATTCCTATAAATCTGTTGCCCTGATTACTCAAGCTAAGTTATTGACCATACAGGGTAACTATGACGATGCTGAATACTGCATCTACAAATCAGAAAAGCTTACCAGAAAAAGTACACTTACCATCGCCAGTGCTGGCGTTGAGATTGAGGATGATCTTGCTGACCTGTACCTTAATATCGGACGTTTCAGTGACGCTGAATACATTCTAAATCAATCTCTGAAAGAAAAGAAAGAAAGATATGGAGAGGACAGCAGGCATCTATCCAATACCTACACGTTATTAGGAAAACTCAAGTTGACAGTTGGAGAATATTCAGAAGCTGAACAGCTTGCCAGGAAGGCATACAATACCAATTTCGAAATCTATGGTGGTCAATCTACTAAAGTTGCTCCCAGTATGTCACTACTGGCAAAAACCTTTTCGACAATTGGAGATTTTGATAAGGCAGAGCAGGTGCTTAATGATGTAATTAACATTCAACTGACCAGATTTGGCGAAAACCATGTGGATCTTGGTAAATCATACGCAGATCTGGCACTGGTTAAATATTACAATGAAGAACCAATCAATAAAGTTGAACCAATTTTCCTCAAAGCGGAAAACATCATAGGTAAAAGTCTGGGAGGATCTAATCCAACTTACGCGGAAATGCTCAAAAATCTGGCAATAATTAACATTGCTAATGAAAGATATGATTTGGCATTTAATTATCTGGAAGAAGCAGGAAAAATTTGGTCTAGCAAAATCGGACGAAGAAATAATGTTAATGCCGCTACAGTAAGTATTCTGAAAGGGGATATATTTTATAAGCAGAGAAAGTATAATAAAGCAGACAATCACTATCTGGATGCCAAGAAGGTCTATGAAAAATTCTTTAGTACCAGCCACCCTGAATATGTGAAAGTGCTATCAAAGCTCAGCAAATCCTATTATATGAAAGGCGATGTAAAAAGAGCTAAAGAGACCATAGAATCTGTACTTGAAAATTATGAGTATTTCATCTCTGAATACTTCCCTTCTCTGTCAGAGAGAGAAAAGGCCAAATTTTGGAATACCATCAGAACAGATTATGAATTTTATAATACGATCGTATTGAGCGATCTGGAAAAGAACAGGAGCCAAATTGGGGATTTATACAACAATGCATTGCTTACAAAGGGTCTCCTTCTCAATTCAAGTAAAAAAATTCGTGAAAGTATCATGAACAGTGGTGATGAGGAACTAAAATCCACCTATATGGAATGGATTGACAAAAAAGAGTTGCTCACTTATGCCCTTTCTATGAGTTCAGACCAGCTGGCTCAAAATGGCATTAACACAAATATTCTTTCCAATGAAGTAGAATTATTAGAAAAAGAACTTAGTAAAAAGTCAGTTGTTTTTAATGAATCTAATGCCGAATCAGAAATCAAATGGCAAGACATCAGAAATTCATTGAGAGAAAATGAAGTGGCATTGGAAATGACCAGATTCAGATATTTCCATCACACATTTACAGATTCCGTGATTTATGCAGTTTTCTATCTGACCCCAGAAAAAAGAAGCAAGCCGGAAATTATCATCATTCCAAATGGTAAAGATCTCGAGAAAAAATACCTGAAGTACTATCGAAACAGTATCAAATACAAAATACACGATACGTATTCATATCAACAGTTTTGGCAGCCGATTGTAGATAAAGTGGGTTCTTTGGCCTCCATTTACCTGTCACCGGATGGCGTTTATAACCAAATTAACCTGGAGGCGATTCCAATTGAAGAAGATAAGTATGTCATTGATAACTCTAATATCGTTTTAGTATCCAACACTAAAGATATATTCAAATACAGATCGCAAAATCAAGTAAATCGTGATGCGAAAGTTGCCATGATGTTTGGCAACCCAAGTTTTTATGTCACTACACAACCAGGTCAACCAGTACAGGGTTCCGGGTTAACCAGGGCAAGCGCTAGCGTGGTATCCGACCTTCCCGGTACAAAAAAAGAGCTGGAAGGACTAGAGCAGTTGCTTAATGACAAAGGATGGAAAACAGAAGAATACACAGAGGAGTTGGCGACCGAATCATCAATTAAAAAGGTTAACAACCCTAAAATTTTCCATATTGCGACTCATGGATTTTTCCAGAACACAGATCGAAAAACAGCTGATCTGGATGAAAATGAAAGTTATTTATACGATAACCCACTTCTGAAAACAGGTCTCTTATTGACAGGGGCAGGTGACATTCTGAACCAGACCAAGTACAACTATAATGTTGATGATGGCATTTTGACAGCCTACGAAGCACTGAACCTCAGCCTTGATCAAACTGACCTTGTAGTGTTAAGTGCTTGCGAAACCGGACTTGGTGAAGTGCAGGCTGGTGAAGGAGTTTATGGTTTGCAAAGGTCATTTCTAGTGGCAGGTGCCAAATCAATCGTGATGAGTTTGTTCAAAGTGTCGGATAATGCCACGCAGGAACTCATGGTGAAGTTTTACGAGAAATGGCTCGAAACAGGCAATAAGAGAGAATCTTTTGTGCAGGCGAAGAAAGAGATCCGAAATAAATACAAAGATCCCATTTACTGGGGACCATTCGTTATGATTGGAATGGAATAGTTAAAGGATCTTAAATAATTACTTTTAATGAGACCGGCTCAAATACAGGAGTCGGTCTTTATTTTTTAATACGGGTATAATCCTGCCCATTTCATTGCAATACCACTTTTCGGGAGATTACATTAATAGAATCGCCCACTTTGATCCAATTACCTGTTTCCAACATTAAATTCTGACCAAAGAAAACTTTGTTGCCCTCCCTTCTATATTTAGATAATGTTTTAAGAGGTTCCTTGCCTACTAATCCTGTCTCTTGATCAGTGGTTGTCACCTGGCACCTTGCGCATCGTTTTACACCGATAAAAGTACTTGCTCCAACATTCACCTTCTCCCAGGCATCTTCCTCAAATGGTTTTCCTCCTGAAAACACAATGTTTGGCCGAAATCTATTCATGGGAATCTTTTCCTCAAGCCTTTCATTTAAGTCATCTAAGGAAGACTCGCCTATGGCTAAATATGGATATCCATCTGCAAAACTGACTGTTTCATTGTTTTTAGCATATTTAGGATCGATCAACCTGTTGGTTTTTGCTGTCAATTTCACCAATCTTAATGGTTGATTTAATTGATCACTAAACCATTGATTAATTTCTTCTGAAACTACTTGAGCAGATATTGTATCATCCCAGACTGAAACCGACGCATAATTTAAAGAATTGCTTTCCACCGGAATATCAATAGATTGTCCTTTAAACTGTACAGCAATACGGTCTCCTTGAATGGCGATTTTGAAGAGGCACAGATGTGGGTGTGATCTTTGAGAAATAAACCTGCCACTTTCATCAACAATCATCCAATTACGATCATATTTAAGGCCCTCACCAGTTAACTCGGCTTCCTTTAATGAGATTCCGGAACATCCTTTAATTGGATAACAATAAATGGCTGAAACTTTCATAATGCTATATACAAAAAAACCCCGACTAATTGTCGGGGCTATAAACTAAACTTTATCTAGATAATCTTTACTACTTATTTTTCGGTTTCTTCTTCACCAGTCACCATCTTATTTTTCGCCAGGAACTCCTTATATAGGTCTTTGAAATCAACCACTTCAGGATTTTCTTTTACAAGTTTTTCATAACTAACCATAGCATCAAGAACAAGATTATTCTCATCATAGAAGGTAGCCATGATGACTTTACCCATTGGGGTAGCCTGGTCTACTTCTGCAAGGAGTGTTTCTAATTCAGATTTAACCTCCGGAGCTTCATCCAACTGAACTCGCTGAATTGCATATTCCTCAGATGAAATTTCGGAATTGCTCTTTAACTCTACCTTTACGATATACAAGTTAGACTCATTGGTCATTGCTTCGTCATCAAGATTCAGCTTAACCATTGTCTGGTCAGTTTCAGTAGAATAAAGAACTTCGTTGAAAATATTTTTGACAGTAACTACATAAGTAACTTCTTCAGATGTTTCAGCTGGTTTTAACCATCTTAAGAATACTTCTGCATTGTACACGTCAAACTTCTTCTCATCAACAATTGGAAGTACTAATGCAATGTTACCCTCGTTACCACGAGTAGTAGCACCAGTAGCATTCATGCTTGACCGGTAGTTCTTTCGAACACCACCTTCCTCTTCGTTGATTTTATTCATCACATACTGAGCATATCTGCTAGTAACTGATGTTTTTAATGCTGCAACCTTTTTCTCAAGATCATTAACCTTGATCACACCAGATTCTTTAATTTCTAATGTTTTTCCGGTTTTATGCATTAAACCAATGTAAGCGCCATTGGCAGCAATTATTTGGTCGCCTGTTTTAAGGGTGGCACCAGTTTTCAACCCTTCTGTTGTTCCTGTAGCTCTTTTTACCTGGTTTGCTCCTTTGTTAGCTAATACTTTGAAGACAAATCCTCCCTGACTATAGGCAAGATTCCCAATCAAAAGAAAAGCTATCAAAGCGAGATTTCTAAGAAAAATAGTTCTCATGGTATTTCAAATTTAAAGCTTGTGTCTAGTTTATATTTTCTTTGAATTGTGTTATAATTTGTTAATATCCTTGAGTTGCTGCCTGCCTTCACGAGTAAAGGCATTTTTAATAACCCCAAAGTAAACTTCAAGAGCATCACCTGCGAGGGCTATAACGGCAACCGCGATAAAAAGATCCATCTTATAGCTAAATTTATGAAAAACAAGGATCATAAGAAAAATTAAAATCCCTATTTCTATCAATTGAATCAATTTTGTTGCTCCATCATACCATTTCGGTATCCTGTGGTAAATCATGGAAAAGAATGATACATTAAGCCAGCACAATAATATTGCCAGAATTAAACCAGTTGTATCTCCCATTTCATCCACATAATCTTCATTGAGAATCATTGAAACGATGTTGGCATGAATTACCCCACCATACATATCAGGAAATGATCTTCCTATATATTTTGAATTCAACGGGGTATAAAACTTATCTTCAAATGACTCCCGGTCCCCTAAGTATCTACCAAGATATGCAAAGATTACAACCTTGTCCTCTATCATATCCGGGGTAAAGTTTTCCTCAAACACATCCGGCACATCCAATGCAAAAAACTTGTTACCAAATTTACTTGCACCATAGTCGAGAACGTTACCTCTATAGTTGACAATTTCAAACTTATTATCTCTCGCAAGGAATTTTTCAGCTGCCTCAGGATCATAATATGAAGCCAGTTTCACTCCAAAGGCAATGTGTTCTTCACCTTGTACGACGTTCTTTGGCATAAACTGACGATTCATTTTCAAATCCTCCTGAACTTTGGCTTCTGTCAGTAAATTAACATATGCGGTATCATCAGCATGCTGCATGAATTGCCAGTAGGAATAATGCATTGAATCATACTCCGGGCCATCCATGCTAAAAAGAATTTTTGAAGGCATCACCAGATTTTCGGTGTTTGCAAATGCCATCTCCAGAACAAAGTCGCCTAAAGTATCTTTTGGAATATCAAAGAAGGTATCAATGCCCACAACGCGTGGGTTATACTTGTTAATGATATTGAGCATCTCGCCTATCTCAGGTCTTGAAACCTGACCAATATTAACCAGGACGATTCGCTCCTCTGCTACTGGGTCTTCCCTCAATTGAGAAAACACGATATCAGTTAACTCCATGTCATCAAAAGCCTGACCAATGGGATCAAATACGTCAAAGATCTTAAAGGCGGAGACGAAAGTAATTAAACCTCCAATTCCAAAAATGAATGCTGTTGCCAGTATTGTATCTAACCAAAATTTACGGAACATATTTTATATTGATGTTGGTAATTTATTAAAGATACAAAATAGCGACTTTTACTTTCAAAACGTACCTTTTTGGTAGGATAAAATTAGTAAAATATAATTTAATATTAAAATCTAACAATTTTTTTCGACGAAATGCCCAGAAACAGACGTGCACTACAGGAATATCTCGATGGAATAAGGACCAATAACCGAATGATCCTGGGACAAGCCATATCAATTATTGAAAGTAAACACCCTCAGGACATGGTTTTAGCTTCAGAAATTTTATCTGCCATTAGCACCAAGGACCACTCAAGTTTCAGAATTGGAATTACAGGGGTGCCCGGCGTTGGAAAAAGCACCTTTATTGATACTTTTGGCAGCTTTCTTACAAACCTGGGTAAGAAAGTTGCAGTGCTCTCAATTGATCCAAGTAGTCAAAAGACTAAAGGAAGCATTCTTGGTGATAAAACCAGAATGTCGAGATTATCTGTGGATCCGCTGGCTTTCATCAGGCCTAGTCCCTCTGGTAGGTCCCTGGGTGGTGTGGCCAATAAAACAAGAGAGACCATGTTGCTGTGTGAGGCTGCCGGATATGATGTTATTATTATTGAAACTGTAGGAGTTGGTCAATCGGAGACAGCAGCACGTGATATGGTAGATTTTTTTCTCTTGCTCATGTTGGCAGGTGGTGGAGATGAATTGCAGGGAATTAAGCGTGGCATTATGGAAACGGCTGACGCTATTGTGATCAATAAAGCAGATGGTGATTACGTGAAAGCTGCCAAACGGGCCAAGGTGGATTATCAAAACGCATTGCATTTGTTTCCACCAAACGAAAGCGGTTGGCAACCGGTAGTAAGTACCTGTTCAGCCAAAGAGGAGAAGGGCATTGAAGACATTTGGAACACAATTACTTCTTTTTTTGATCATGCAATTCAAAATGGTTTCCTGCATAAAAACAGGCAAGATCAGAATGTACATTGGTTTCATGAACTATTACAAAACCGATTGCTGGAGTCCTTAATGGAGCAGCAACACATCAAAGAACTGATCAACAAGAAGCTGGAAAGAATCAAAGACGGAGTAGAAGATCCAGGAACTGCAGTCAACGAAATTCTTAGAAAACAATTCGTATCTTAATTGATGTATTATATAGTTTTACTGGAATGAGAGCCTTTATACTAATTGTTACCATCATTTTTTGTTGGTCGTGTACAAATACTGATAGAAAAGAATCAGGAAGGGAATCATCAGATTCTATTGCTGTCTCACTTACAGTGGATTATGGTGACATAAAAGCGAAACAGGAATTTGAAGCTATAACTGTGGCAAGTGGAACTTCGGTGATGGAAACGTTGGAACAAATGCGTAAAAATTCAGATAACCTCATTTTTGGTGATACAATCTATCCTCAAATTGGTAAATTTGTAACAAGTTTCTCAGGAATCGAAAACCAGGACTCGAAGTACTGGGTTTACTGTGTGAATGGTAAAATGGCCAACAAAGGCGTTTCTGAGTTGAAACTTATTGAAGACAGTAATTTGAAGTGGATTTTAACAAAAGATAGTAACCCATGCGATTAAATAATAACCTGAATAAAGTTTCTCAAATTTTAATAACCATTGCCTTAATATCCATCGTGATAGCAAGCAGAACTCTAGGGAGTGTACCCAATGTAAGTGCAACCGCCGCGGTAGCATTGTTCGCAGGATATTTATTTGGTTATCAACGAGGCATATTAATTACAGTAACAGGTATGTTGGTTACAGATGTATTTTTTAAAGGCTTCTATGATGCCGGAGTTATGGTTGCTGTTTACGCCGGACTATCAGCACCTGCACTATTAGCTCGATCCAAATGGAATCTATCCAAATTAAATTGGCTCAATAACATCTTGACCATCGCCGGAAAATCTCTTTTGGGGTCTCTCCTATTTTTTGTGATCTCTAATTTGGCGGTCTGGTTGTTCAGTGGCATGTACGCAATGAATATTAATGGTCTGGTGAATTGTTTTGTATTGGCTGTTCCATTTTTCAAACTCACCTGGATTGGAGATTTGGCTTTTAATGCCATGATTTTTGCGAGCTTTTACCTGTGTTTAAACCCATCAAAAGCACCTCTATTTGCTAAAGCATAAAAAAAAGGTCCTGCCAAAGGACCTTTTTCGTTCAACCTAACTGAAGATGAATAATTATCAACCTTTCTTCTTCTTAACAAGATAACAATTTAATCTTGAAAATCATTCAACGACCAGTCATATTCATCATAACGGACCTTAGTCTGTTCTGGTATTTTAGAGACCCGATATTGGTTTAAATAATCCAGAACCGTACTTTGATTATCAGAAAATTCTTCCGCATACCATTCAAAAATTTTTGATAACCTGATTTCCCCGGGGCGCTCTTTCACAAATAGGTGATCATTGATCATTTGTACAGTCTTCTCTTCTAACTGATCTTCAACTATTTCTGGTCGATATGCTTTTTCCGCCAATGGAGGGCATCCTTTGGCCGCACACACCAGGGCAAAATGTATCCTGGGGTCCTTATAAGTCGGTAACATCAATCCTTTTTCCAATTCATCCAGGGTCAACTCATCTCTACAAACCTCATGTTTAATATTGTCAAAGAAGCCGTTGACGTCAAACGGGGTAGTTATAGGATAAAACACAATCACTTGCTTGATCACTAACATATTGTAAGCATTGATATGGAATGCCTTTCTGAAAGCCTCTGATTTACCCTCCAAAGACATATTTCCAATCATGTCATACAGTTTATTCAATTGCTCAGGGTTGTTTTTGATAGCAGCGTAGTTGATTTGACCATTTTTCATATACTTCTGTAAAAACAAATCCACCTGATCAAAAAATGAGGATTGCGCCAACACATTAAAATTTAATGCAAATAACAAAATTAGGACTGTTTTAAATTTCATAACGATCCAGGTTATAGTTTAAGTAAGCCAAAAGACAGTAGGTTTTACGCAAGTCTTCTAACCAATGGTTTGTCTTTCTTTTGACACTACCAATGACTAAATTCCCAGTATCATTGTCAAAACAATTCACATTAATCTATTTGAATGGCGCATATAGTCATCATTGGGAACGGCATTGCAGGTATCACTACTGCAAGGCACATTCGTAAAAACAGTGATCATGAAATCACGGTTATCTCAGGAGAGTCCAAATATTTCTATTCCCGTACTGCTTTGATGTACATCTACATGGGACATATGAAATTTGAGAACACTAAACCTTATGAAGACTGGTTTTGGCATAAAAACAACATCAACCTGAAACAAGCCTGGGTCAGTGAAATCAAGTTTATTGAGAAAAAGCTCCTATTAAATGATGGCTCTCAATTGAAGTACGATAAACTGGTGATTGCCACAGGATCAAAATCCAATAAGTTTGGCTGGCCGGGGCAGGACGCTGATGGTGTGAGGGGCCTGTATTCTCTGCAAGACCTGGAATACATGGAAAAATACACCAAAGCAATCAACAGGGCAGTTGTTGTTGGTGGAGGCCTGATAGGGGTTGAAATGGCGGAGATGCTTCACTCGAGGAATATTCCAGTCACCTTTCTTGTTCGTGAAACCAATTTTTGGGATAATGTTTTACCGGTCGAAGAAGCCAGGCTAATCAACCGGCATCTGTTAAAACATCACATAGATTTAAGACTGGAAACTGAACTGAAAGAGATAATTCCTGATGAAAATGGGAGAGTAAAAGCTGTACGCACCTCTTCCGGGGATGAAATATCCTGTGAATTTGTCGGGCTCACACCCGGGGTGAGTCCTAATGTAGATCTTGTGAAAGGTACGACCTTAAAGGTTGACAAAGGAATTGTGGTAAACGAATTTTTAGAAACTAGTATCCATGATGTATATGCTGCCGGAGATTGTGCCCAGATAGCAGCCCCTTTACCACATAGGAAATCCATAGAGGCTGTGTGGTATGCAGGAAGGATGATGGGAGAATCTTTAGGACAAACTTTAGCAGGAAAAAGAACGGCCTACCAACCTGGCATTTGGTTTAACAGTGCTAAATTTTTTGATATCGAATATCAGACATATGGTTTAGTAGGAAATCAATTAACGGAATCGCAAGACCAGTTTTATTGGGAAGCATCAGATGGTGAAAAGTGTTTGAAAATTGTATTTGACAAAACTACAAAGAAAGTCCTGGGCATTAATGTATTTGGCATCAGAATGAGGCATAAAACATGGGATCAATGGTTGCGCGAGGAGAGAGAGATCACCTATGTAATCCAGAATCTGCCAAAGGCCAATTTTGATCCTGAGTTTTACAGCAGGTTTGAACCTGAGATTCAGGACTTATACAATCAAAAGTTTCCAGAGAATAAAGTACTTGTCAAAAAGCGATCTCTATTGGAAAAGTTGTTTAATTAATTCAGGACACAGACATACTAAATTATACCTATGAAATTGATTAGAGTATCCGGACTCATATTTTTTCTATTTTCTTTCGGTTTATTCCTGGGCATATTTTTCATGTCTGATTATACACTGACAAAGGAATTATTTGAACAGCATGTAAACTCTGAGCATCAAAAGCTGCTTTCACCTGAACTGGAAAGCATGTACAACCAAACATTTAAATTGAGCATTCCTTTTGTCAACGCCATTGATCAAGCCGTACAAGAAGTCAATGACCAGTTGAGGGCAGAACAGCGTTGGAACGAGATTATTTGGGATGATTATGCCGGAATATTGATCAGATCTTCGGCACACGGTGCACTACTGAATCATACCTGGTGGTTATTTATACTGGTGTTTGCAGTGGGTACAATTGGAGCATTAATGTACATCCTGCCTCAGGTCTCATTGTGGGGTCCTCCAGGAATTAAAAACAATGGCATCTTTTTCAATGCGCTCAATAACAGGGGATGGCTGGGTATTGCTATCGGAACACTTCTAATCCTCTTTTATATTCTTATTTACTTCTATGACGCCTACATGATCAACTGGATCATTCTGGTTGACCCTTTGAAGAAGCTCATCAATCCTTCCGGAGAGTCCAGTCAATGGTTTCTATATGGGTTTCTCTACACTTTTGCTGTGGTGGTAATGGGTGTAAGGATGCTGACTAAATACAGGCATAACAAATACCAACTAATCCGCACCATATCAGTTATGTTTTTTCAGCTAGCTTTTGCTTTCCTTCTTCCAGAGATTCTGGTCAGACTGAATCAACCCTATTTTGATTTTAAAAACATGTGGCCCCTGGATTACGATTTTTTTGATGCCTGGCACATCAATATGCTGACAAAATCCGGAGGGTTAGGCATTTTTATGTTCGCATGGGGAATAACATTGTTTGTCGTGGGAGTTCCTGTATTGGTTTATTTCTTTGGGAAACGATGGTACTGCAGTTGGGTTTGTGGTTGTGGTGGATTAGCAGAAACTGCCGGTGATCCATTCAGACAGCTTTCTGACAAACGTCTTAGTGCATGGAAAATAGAAAGGTACCTCATCCATGCTGTGCTGGTATTTGCCGTGATAATGACAGGAGCTGTTATTTATAATTTCATCAGTGGCACCAACACCATTTTTGGTCTTGATACTTACACCTATTTAAGAAAACCCTATGGATTATTAATTGGATCATGGTTTTCCGGAGTAATAGGTACCGGGTTTTATCCCTTCATGGGTAACAGGGTCTGGTGCCGATTTGGTTGTCCACTGGCAGCATACTTGGGAATGGTACAAAGGTTCAAATCAAGATTTAGAATCACCACAAATGGTGGTCAATGCATCTCCTGTGGCAACTGTTCCACCTATTGTGAAATGGGTATAGATGTAAGATGGTATGCACAAAGAGGTCAAAATATTGTACGGTCCAGCTGTGTGGGTTGTGGGGTTTGTTCAGCAGTTTGTCCAAGAGGTGTGCTTAACCTGGAAAACCGGGATGAAGAAGGAAGGTTTGGTCAGCCTGTTCTAATAGGAAACGATAGCATAAAACTGAATCAATAAAATATTAGTGATCACAAATACGTTTGTTTAATCGGTTCCTGATTAAAATTGTATGGAACATATTTTATATATTGATCAAAACAAACCAGAATTATGATGAAGAAACTACTAACTGTGATTCTTGTAATTGGATCACTAATAATTGCTGAAGAATCCTTTGCACAAGCTGGAATTCGACTAGGAGTAAAAGGTGGGCTCAATTTTGCAGACTACAAGAC
This sequence comes from Cyclobacteriaceae bacterium, assembly GCA_965243755.1. Taxonomy (GTDB): domain Bacteria; phylum Bacteroidota; class Bacteroidia; order Cytophagales; family Cyclobacteriaceae; genus JANSWY01. The sequence goes on along the minus strand of CBDEVW010000002.1, from coordinate 895,785 downwards.
TGAATTTAACTCTGACGGATCCACTGGATATCATTTTGGCGCATTTGCCACAATAAAGGCCACAAAAATTGCAGTTCAGCCAGAAGTGTTGTTTAGTACTCAATCTGCAGAAATTGATTTTGCCACTGCTCGTCAGGAATTCAAAAGCAGCTATGTTAATGTACCAGTCTTAGTGAAATTTTATCTGGTACAGGGGTTAAACATCTATGCTGGACCACAATTGGGATTTGCTACATTGCAGGAAGCAACTGATTTAACCAATAATAACAAAGAGGACTTAAAAAGCGAACTAAGAGACACTGATATGAGTGCGGTGTTCGGATTAGGAGTAGATCTACCTTTTGGTCTTGGCATTGAAGCCCGTTACAACTTAGGATTGTCAGATATTTCAGATGAATACGACTGGGATATTAACACCACTGGTAACGAAGAACTCAAAAATCAGGTATTTCAGGTTTCTTTGAGTTATGCGCTCATAAAAACTGATTAAATCAGAAGTAAGAACATCTAGAAGCCACCTTGTTACTCAGGGTGGCTTTTTTATTGCTAATTATCCATCACATTTCTGATACGTCAAAATTCGGATAGACCAACTAAGTAGTTTTTGCGATTTGTTTTTCATTCAGTGCAAGTTGACCTTCAAAAAACCCTATTTCTTTCCAAGTCTGAAAAATTCTTTCTATTTTCAGATGGAATAGATAAAAACATTCGTTCAAACATGTCTCACGAAGCAAATAATGGTCTGTATTATTTGATTACACTTTTGGTGATTTTTGGGTTATTTATTGGAGTTGGTAAGCTCCTGGGCCCTCAGGATGAAAGGATTTTTAACCTGGAAACATCAGGTGATCACCTACCTGAAATAAAGGGCGTTAATCAAAGCACTTATTCAAAGAATAGGAAAGACTCCAATAAGAATCAAACGAAGGATTCTGAAGAATTGGAAGATATGGGAACCCTCTCTAAGGCCATGAAAACTGATTTGAATAAAAAAGACAGCCTGGAATCAATTGGCCTGGATACCACATCTTTCGCTCCCACCAAAGAAATTACTGACACTTTAAAAGTACGAACTGACATGGTAGTTCGCTACTACAAAAAACCCCTTGATGGTGATAAGGTACTAAGCTTAAAAGAATTGGGATATTATATCCATGAACGACCAACACGAAAGAAACTACAAAAATTTAAAAGCAATGCCATATACTATGGTGACTCAGTACGACGGGAAGATATAATGATCATTGCCAATCACCTCAGAGATAAAGGCATTGATTTAAAACTGGTAGAGCACTCCAGATATGGCGATGGCTGGAAGTCCCATAGCATTGAAATAGGAGTTGATTCAACTTATGTTGATGCACCATCGCTCACAGCTGAGGAGATTGCTAAAATTGTAGCTGAAAACCCATTCATCAAAGACTAATAACTTCTCTTATTCTGGAGTTTATCTTAGCAATTTCTTCGGTAGTAATTGGGTTCTCGCCCAATGCAGCAATATTTAATAAAAATTTTCTAATCAAGATAATGTGGCGATCACGCACTTCAAGTCGAACAAAATCATATTGATCAGTGATTTTTTTCATCTCATTGACAAGTTTTCGCTGTTGTGGGTTGAGCGCAATGCTGCCAAATACTTTGTTCCAGTGATTTATTTTAGATAGCTCTAAATCAGGTAGATCACCCGTAAATACCCAAAAAGCGTGGCGGTGAGTTTGATGAATGTAATTTTTACTTTGTCCACTGGTTCTTATTTGCTCGTCATAATAATGTGCCCCAAAATAGATTGTTTCATCTGATGTGCTCATCATTACAGGAATGTATTCTTTGAAATATTCTCCGGCATCATTTGCCAGAAATCGGTGCTTCAGCACACTGCTGGATTTTAAAAGCGCTACAATTCTGGAATCCATGACACGCTTACTATCGGGCACCTTCTGAAAGTTCTTTATGATTTTCAGATCGGACTTTTCTCTTGAGATTTTACCCCACCACAACCAGTAAAACATGAACAATAACGCACTGAACAGCAACAGAGCAAATGCCGATTCTTCATTAATTAACTCAGGATCTACTAATGCAAAGCTTTTAATGACCCAATTGATAATGGCCAGCATCGAGGCTTCAAGCACAACAAAGCATGATAAAAGATATATCCTTAGCCTAAACCGGTGATGACGTACAATTCTGATACTCCATTGGGCAAGCAATGAGATTGCTGGCAGCAACAGAAATGACCCATACAACCATAGTGAACTTTTATCAACCCGGTTGTCCAACATATTGACAATAATTATGATCACATAAGTCAGATATACTATAACCCGTATAATTGATATTAGTACTTTAATCAACTTCTGAAGAAACCTCTTCATAACATCTTTGATAATTATGATTACAATTTAGGTTTTTTCACCACTTCGGTCAGTACGAAATGCCGTAACCAGCCAATTTCATTGATTAAACGAACATATTTGGCAGGTAAAATGAGTGTGAGGTAAAAAAGAAAAGGATCGGTTTTACCCGATCCTTCAGTGTGACCTCCACAGGATTCAAACCTGTAACCTCTTGAGCCGTAATCAAGTGCTCTATTCAGTTGAGCTAGGAGGCCAAATGTCTTTAAATCAATGCAACCATATGATTAAATATGGCATTTTATTCTCGATGATTGCTTAAAGAAGTGCAAATCTATAATAATTGACATTCTTAAAAAAGAATAATTTTTCGAGCATTGATAAATTCATCTATCTTTGCCACCTTAAAATTTGAAATTCATTGAACATGCGTAAAGTAGTTGTACTAATAGTTGGGGTTTTCACAGGGTTAAGTTTAATGGGTCAATCCAATGAGGGTAGTCCAGATATACCAGGAGATCTTATTGTAAACTTTGGTTCCAATTCATTCAGTTCATCTTCTGAATCAATGAAAATCAAACCACTCTCTTCCATTTCCTGGGGCATTTATTATAGCAAAAGAATAGCGATGGGAAATAGCTTCGCTTTCTATCCTGGAATAGGATTGGGGTTGGAAAAGTATGGATTTAAAAATGATGTTACTTTGGGATTTGATGATGAGGCGAATGTAGTGATTGATACAATTTCAGCACTGGGCTCCATCAATAAATCTCAACTGATTGCTAATTACCTGGAAGTTCCGTTGGAACTTCGGTTTTATCCATTCAAAAGCACTGATGGAAGAGGCTTTTTTATTGCTGTTGGAGGTTCCCTGGGAGTAAGGTACGAATCTCACACCAAATATAAATACGAGGATGAGTTGAATGATAACTTTATGATCAAGCAACGCAATGATTTCAATTTGAATCCTTTCAGGGTTGGAGCAATTGGAAGAATTGGATCTAGAGGAATCAATGCCTTCTACCGAATGTACTTCACAGATTTATTTGAAAGTGGATTTGGACCTGACGGAAACGCATCCGTATTCACCGTTGGCTTAAGCATCAACGCCTTTTAGGTGCTAGCCAAACAGCACCGTTCCAGAAAAGCATAAGGCAAACCCCAACAATGATCCCGTCAAAACCTGTCGGGGAGAGTGGGCATTTAAATATAATCGAGCACTATTTACAATCCCTGCGATCAACACTGCTACTGCCAGAGGATAGACCAGCTGGTGATCGGCATTGATCATGGTATGTCCCATGATGAATCCTACCGCACCCCAAACGCCAGCGCTATGAATGCTGATTTTGTAGGCAATGGTTATAATAGTAAGGAGTGCGATCAACAGAGTGGTCACGATCATCATTACGCCTATTTGCATACTCATGTTCATTTTGTAAAGGAACATGTAGGAGGTGACTCCATAAAAAAATGTAATAAAGACAAAAGGAAGTACCCGGTCTTTTCTGGAGGCGAGTTTGAAATCCGGGATGTTGTTAGTCAATCTTAAAAAAGTGAGACTAATTACCGGAATAATAAAAGTCGTAATGGCAACTACTGCCCACAACCATGGGTAAGCACTGGTACTATAGGGGGACAGCACCATTGGATGGAATTGGATAAACACACCAAACATCCAGGTCGGTATCAGTAAAGGGTGGAAAATGGCCGAAACGGCCCTCATCAATTTTGTCACAATAACTCTTTTCTTAATCTGGCTACAGGAATTCCTAGTTGCTCGCGGTATTTGGCAACAGTTCTTCTGGCAATGTTATAACCTTTTTCTTTAAGAATTTTTTCCAATTTATCGTCAGACAGTGGTTTACTTTTGTCTTCTTCATCAATTACGGCTTTCAACTGATTCTTCACTTCCCTGCTACTCACATCTTCACCCGAATCAGTGGATATCCCCTCACTGAAGAAGTACTTCAAAGGAAATATTCCAAACTCAGTTTGAATCGCCTTGCTGTTGGCTACTCTGGATACAGTGGATATATCCATATTGATTTTTTCGGCAATGTCCTTTAGGATCATCGGTTTCAGCTTACTTTCATCGCCATCCAGAAAATACTCATATTGAAACTCGATGATTGCATTCATGGTATTCAGCAAAGTATGTTGACGTTGCTTTATGGCATCAATAAACCACTTGGCTGCATCCAGTTTTTGTTTAACGAAGGTGACGGTTTCTTTAAGCTTTTTATCCTTCTTGTCACTTTTCTGATAACTATCCAACATTTCAGAATAAGACCTGCTTATCCGTAGTTCAGGGGCATTTCTGGCATTCAACTGCAGGTCCAACTTCCCATTGTTATTGACCAGAATAAAATCCGGCATCAGGTATTGAGTTTTTACCAGACCTTCTCCCGTTCCTCCCGGTTTTGGGTTGAGCTTAGTAATAATTAAAACTGCTTCCTTTAATAAGTCGTCATCTTCAATGCCCAGCTTTTTAGTGATTTTGTCGTAATGTTTTTTAGTGAACTCATCAAAGCAACCTGAAATGATTTCAATAGCAAGTTTAACTTCTTTAGTCTGATCAGTTTTTCTCTCCAGTTGGATCAGCAAGCACTCTTTCAAGTCCCTTGCTGCAATGCCTGCGGGATCAAAAGTTTGAATTTTGTATAAAATATTCTCCAGCTCTTCTTCGTCGGTTTCTACATTTTGGGAGAAAGCCAGATCATTCACAATGGCACTTAGCTCGCGCCTTATATAGCCGTCTGATTCAATACTTCCGATCAACTGTTTTCCGAGAATGGTTTCTCTTTCATCCAGTTTGAGATAACCCAATTGATTCATTAAGCTTTCATGAAGGGTGGATCCTGCAGAAATTGGCATTTCCCGGTCTTCTTCATCAGCATTTCTACCGTCACCCTGCATCTTGTATCCTGCATAATCATCTTCGGCCAGATAATCGTTGATGTCAATCTCGTCCTGTGTTTCAGAATCTTCGTAATCGTCTTGTGCGACATCATCGGCTGGTTCTTCTTTACCTTCTTCCAACGCTGGATTTACCTCTAGCTCCTCCTCTACTCTAGCTTCCAGCTCGGCAGTAGGTACCTGCAGCAGTTTAATAAATTGAATCTGCTGTGGCGATAATTTCTGACTTAAAGTCTGACTTAATGTGAGTTTCTGCATACTACTAAATCACGCGATCCAAATTTATGATAAATTGCTCATTCTTTGATAAAAAGCTTAAAATATCGTTTTTTTGCGTCCTGTTTAATCAATTCAGAGGATTGAATTGACACCTGGAAAACACAGATATTAATATACAATATTTACAGAATAAGGTTACAATAAGATTTATCTCGATGACTGAAGAACAAAAATTAAAACGCACCAAAATCAAATTCGCTCTGGATTCAAGTGAATTCGATAAAAGCATTGTAGTGAAAGGGTGGATACGTACTAAAAGAGATAATAAAAATGTAACCTTTATCGCCTTAAATGATGGGTCAACCATTAAGAACCTACAAATTGTAGCTGACCCTCAATCAATCAGCGAGGATATTTTAAAAAGGTGCACTACTGGTGCATGTATTGCTGTACATGGTGTATTGGTAGAATCTCAGGGGGCAGGGCAAACTGTGGAAGTAAACGCTCAATCGATCGAAATTCTTGGTGATGCTGATCCGGATGAATACCCATTACAGCCTAAACGACACAGCCTGGAATTTCTTAGAGAGATTGCCCATCTCAGGGTACGTACCAATACCTTCGGAGCAATTTACCGCATCAGGCATGCAATGATTTATGCTGTTCATAAATTCTTTCATGATAAAGGATTTTACAATGTTCACACGCCTATAATTACCGCCTCTGATGCGGAAGGTGCTGGGGAAACATTCAAAGTTACCACCCTCGATTTGCAAAATGTTCCTAAAACCGAAACCGGTGACATTGATTACAAGCAGGACTTTTTCGAGAAAGAAGCTAATCTTACAGTTTCCGGACAACTGGAGGGAGAATTAGCAGCTTTAGCGCTTTCAGAAATTTATACTTTCGGACCTACTTTCCGTGCTGAAAACTCCAACACCACAAGACATCTTGCCGAATTCTGGATGATCGAACCGGAAATGGCTTTCTATGACCTGGACGACAACATGGATCTTGCCGAGGAAATGCTAAAGTATCTGGTGAGCTATGCGCTGGACAATTGCAAAGACGACCTTGAGTTCCTTAACAAGAGAGCTTTGGATGAGGAGAAAAACAAACCTCAAAACGAGCGAAACGAACTGTCCCTAATAGAAAGGCTGGAATTTGTTAAAAACAATGAGTTTGTAAGAATAAGCTACACAGAGGCTATTGACATTCTCAGGAACTCCAAACCCAATAAGAAAAAGAAATTCACCTATCTTATTGAAGGTTTTGGTACAGACCTGCAATCTGAACATGAGCGGTTTTTGGTGGAAAAACATTTTAAGAAGCCAGTTATACTTTACAATTACCCGAAAGACATCAAAGCATTTTACATGCGACAGAATGATGATGGAAAAACCGTTGCTGCTATGGACATATTATTCCCTGGCATAGGTGAAATTGTTGGAGGGTCGCAACGGGAAGAAAGGCTGGAACTTCTTCAGCAGCGAATGGAAGAAATGAGTATTCCGGTGAAGGAAATGTCATGGTACCTCGATACCCGCAGGTTTGGATCTACACCTCATAGTGGATTTGGACTTGGTTTTGAACGAATGATGCAATTCGTTACCGGAATGGGAAATATCAGGGATGTAATTCCTTTCCCAAGAACTCCTGGAAACGTAGAGTTTTAAATGAATACAAAAGGCCGTCCCAAAAACAAAATGGGTCGGCCTTTTTAATGTCTTACTTAATCATTCATCACCCTGGTAATAATCAGCCGAAAGTCATATTCTTCTCAACTCGAACCTTTCAATCCTATATTGAGCTCGATGGCTGTTCATTGCCACTTATCACAAATTGGTACAATTCATTTTTACTATTTAGAACTATTCTAAATAATTAACTATCATTGCACTCGATTAATAAAAAATCCAAATCAATGAAAAAATCAATTATTTATATTCTTGGTGTTATCGTAGCATTTTTGAGCATTTCAGGCTGCTCAGGTCCTACTAATAAGGGGGAGGCAACAAGTCAATCCAAGGAAGTTAATGTATACACACAGAGACACTATGATGCTGATAAGAAAGCATTCGAAATGTTTACTGAAAAAACCGGCATTAAAGTAAATGTAGTAAAAGCTGGCGCTGATGAGTTGATTAATAAATTAGAATTGGAAGGAGAAGCATCTCCTGCAGATGTGTTTTTTACTGTGGATGCGGGTAAATTATACAGAGCAAAAGAAAAAGGTTTACTTCAGAAAATGGATACATCACTGATGGCTGATGTACCTGAAAATTTAAAGGATGAAGATGGTTATTGGCAGGGAGTGACCTACAGAGCGAGGGTAATTGCCTACAGTAAAGACAAGGTATCTCCAGACCAATTATCTACTTATGAAGACCTGGCAGATGCTAAATGGGAAAACAAAATTGTAATTCGCTCATCATCCAGTGCCTATAACCAATCATTGCTAGCGTCAATTATTAATGCCAAAGGTGAGGAAACAGCTAAATCATGGGCAGCAGGCATTGTGAAAAACATGGCCAGAGAACCTCAGGGTGGTGACAGGGATCAAATTAAAGCAATGGCTTCCGGAGTTGGTGAGGTATCTATCGTCAATACATATTATGTTGGCTTACTCCTCAATTCGTCAAACCCGGAAGAGGTAAAAGCTGGAGAAACAGTGGGTATTTTCTTCCCTAACCAGGACGGTAGAGGAACACATATTAACGTAAGCGGGATCGGAATTACTAAGCATGCGCCCAATAAGGAAAATGCAGAAAAACTGATCCGGTTCCTTCTGAGTGAAGAAGTTCAATCGTTTTTTGCCAATAGCTCCTTCGAATATCCAGCAAACGGTAAAGTTGCCCCGGCAGAAACTGTTGCAGCATGGGGAGACTTCAAAAAAGACAAGCTCACCTTTTCAAAAGTAGCTGAGCATAATAATACGGCCGTTAAAATCTTTGACGAAGTAGGCTGGAAATAAGCCATATGGGCTAATATTGCCCTGCAAAAAGAAGGGGTTTTGAAAAAGTTCAACGTATGGTCTGCACATATCACCTGGATTGTCCTGATTACTGGCATTCCAATTCTGATCATATTTTCTGAACTCTTCAAAACCCCTTCTGATACCTGGGATCATATAAGAGACACCTTATTAATTGATTACATTTCCAATACCATCATATTGGTATTTGGTGTTACTTTTCTAACACTTCTATTTGGTATCTCAACAGCCTGGATTGTAGCCACCACTTCCTTACCATTCAAACGAGCTATTGAATGGCTCCTGATTATTCCTATAGCTATTCCCGCATATATTAACGGTATTGCATATGCCGGGCTGCTGGATTACGCAGGGCCAATTAGAACCCTATTGAGGTCCTGGGGGAAGGACAACTATTATTTTGATGTCATGAATGCCTACGGGGTTATTTTAGTGATGTCCTGTGTCTTGTTCCCTTACATCTATATAACAACTCGAACGGCGTTTATTAACCAATCAGGCAAATTACTGGAAGCATCGCGCAGCTTGGGAAGTGGCTCATTCAGGACATTTTATAAAGTAGCATTACCAATTGCAAGACCCGCAATTGTGTCCGGCACCATGCTGGTTGTTATGGAGGTGTTGAATGATTATGGTACAGTAAAATACTATGGCGTTACTACCTTCACCACTGGAATATTTCGATCATGGTTGTCCATGGGCGATCTTAGGTCAGCAGTCTATCTTTCCTCAATGTTGATGGGAGTGGTATTTATTACAATCCTGATTGAGAGAGTGCAACGTGGTAAAGCGAGATACGAATTTCGTAATCCCGGTAACATTAATCTGAAAAAAGAACGCGGATGGAAACTGGTGTTTAAGCTTATTATATGCCTGGTTCCCATTTTACTGGGATTTATTATTCCGGTTTTTCAATTACTTTACTGGGCATTTTTTAGCTTAGAGAAAGTCATTACCCCTCAATTCCTGCAGTTCAGCACAAATAGTTTAATGCTTGCAACTGCATCCGCAATGATAATTGTTGCTATCAGTATACTACTGAATTACTCCACCAGAATTCAAAATTCCAGGTGGTGGAATAACATTTCCAAGGTATCTGTACTAGGGTATTCAGTGCCGGGAGCAGTAATAGCTGTAGGGATCATGGTGTTGATAATAGGAATAGACAAAACAATCATCACATGGATGGAGTCGGCATTTAGTCTGAAAATCAACTTATTGATCACAGGAAGTATAGGAGCATTGTTATATGCTTATCTGGTCAGGTATTTTGCCGTTGGATATGGACCCATTGAATCAGGGTTTAAGAAGATTCCATTCACTCTGAACGATGCTGCATCTTCTCTGGGTAGTGGTCCACTGCACAGCTTATTTAGAATAAACATTCCACTGCTAAAGACTTCTATTCTCAGTGCATTAATCCTTGTTTTTGTAGATGTAATGAAAGAACTCCCACTCACCCTAATTTTACGACCATTTAATTTTGACACCTTAGCAACTGTCGCATTCCAATATGCCAATGATGAGATGGCACCAGAATCTGCTCCTGCGAGTCTTTTAATTATTTTAATCGGAATGATCCCTGTAATTTTGCTGAACAGACTAATCACAACAAATGGCGGCAGCACTTAAACTATCCAACGTTTCCAAAAAATACAGCCAGGCTCATCACTGGGCTGCACGGCATATCTCATTTGAAGTCAATGAAGGTGAAATATTAGCCCTTACTGGAGAAAGTGGTTGTGGCAAAACCACACTGTTAAGATGTATCTCCGGCTTTGAAGATGTACAAGAAGGAGAAATCACCATTCACCAGCAATTGGTAAGTTCCGCCAGGCTAAACCTTCCAGCAGAAAAAAGAGGTGTCAGTCTCGTTTTTCAGGATCTCGCATTATTTCCTCATATGACCGTGGAACAAAATATTGCATTTGGACTCAGAGGACTCAACAAAAGCCAGCGAATAAACAAAATAAATGAGGTTCTGACGCTTACCGATCTGCTTCCATTCAAAAACAGGTATCCTCATGAGTTATCAGGAGGACAGCAACAACGTGTTGCACTAGCCAGGGCATTGGCAGTAGAACCCAAGGTTTTGTTGATGGACGAGCCATTCAGTAATTTGGATGAATTACTTAAGGTAAAAGTACGATCCGAAATAAAAAGGATCATCAAAAAAGTTGGAATCACCACCATAGTAGTTTCTCACGACGCACAGGATGCATTTGAATTAGCAGATAAAATCGCAGTGCTGAAAGCGGGTGAATTACAGCAATTAGGTCACCCGAATGAAATCTACCAAAACCCATCCAACCCTTATGTCGGGCGATTCTTTGGCGAAATCAACGTAATCAAAGGAAGAGCTGAAGATGGTAAAGTCATCACTGATTACGGTGAGTTGCCAGGCAATAACCAAATGGATAGTGACACGTGTCAGGTGGCGTTCAGGCCCGAGGCTGTCAGGGTAGAGAACGACGGTAAGTTAGCTGGCATTGTCCAGGAAATCATTTACCGAGGACCATTTACAGAATTGATTATATCCGGACCTCAACTCACTGATCATGTGCATGTCAGACTTACTCGCTCAACCTTTCAAAAAAATGATCGTATAACCTTTTCGGTAGATTCTTCTAACTTATTAATCTTTAGAGATTAGCTGACAATCTGTCCAAAATTGTTCGGTCGCACACAAAAAGGTGTTCGGTATTAGTACAATTAGTTTTCACAAAAGGCGCTTTAAATCAAAAAGAAGCACCTTTAATCACTTTGGCATACTTATTGTTTATTAGTCCTGAAATGCCAACTAACCGATCAAATATCAAGCTAATTGGAGTAAAAACCTGGATCATCATTTTAGGGATTCTGGTTGCGCTTATGATCAGTTTTAATACTGGCATCTTTTCCTTTGCTGATTCCCAAAAACAACAAGAAAACATTTCAACCAGAATCAACAGCTTATTAGCAACTAATGTCAAGGAAAAAGCACCTGATAATTCAACCACCTTCCTACAACTGTCAAAAGATCTTCATAAATTGTATCAGAGGATCAAAAAATAATTTCTAATTATGGCTAATAGATTATACCGCTCTGAGAGCAACAAAATGATAGCAGGGGTCTGTGCCGGCCTGGCTGAGTACCTGGGAATTGATGTCACGCTAGTTAGGATCCTGTACATTGTGGCGTCAGTAGTACTTGTAGGATTTCCGGGAATCTTAGTATACATTATTTTATGGGCAGTCATGCCTCCGGAATATGGCTAGATCATTTTAGCCTGTGTGCTTATCCATCTTTCTGGCAATTCACCTTTCGTGGCGGTCTCATAATCAGAATAACTGCAAGGAACAATACTGTTTCTTTTCGCAACTCTTTGGTCAGACGGGTGAGGGACTTCCATCCACCACTTCTCAGAAAGCTTACTTTTATAGAAACGAATACTCTCAGGGTCACTACCAATGGCTACTTCATAAACCAAATAGTCATTTGACCGGAAAACACTTTCATTTTTGCGATGATAAAACCCTTCAATAAAATACCAGATCATAGTGGAGATAACGAAGGCAGATTGATAGTCGATGGTATCATAGCCAGGATCGTATTCATAGATTCCGATACTGCTTAATTTATCATTGATCCCGGCATACCAACAAATCTGACATGCCTCCTCACCAGTTAAGCCGTAAACCAATCGATGTGGTGTACCGGGCATGTAGGAAGATTTTATTGAGGATACGTCAAACGTCATCATATCACCATTCCTTATGATGGGTTCCATTTCTTTCAAATTCTCTTTTACTACCCCAAGCCTGTAGGAATCAAAATATAAGCTTTCCATCAATTCATGTTCCTTCTCATCTACCAAATAGCTTTGCTGAGCGATGTGACTATAATTGAAAAGGAAATTCGGCTCATGACTAAATAACCGATTAATGTGTGATCCGTTTGGCCCCTCATTTTCGTCCAAATCAAAAGATGAATCCACATTGATGACACTCACAAGTTTATCCATCGCTTCATAACTTCGGTACTGAGCGAAATCAAAATCCTGGGTGCCTCCAATAATAATTGGTAAAATATTCTTTTCTATCAGGTGTTCACAAACCTCTTTTAATCTCAGGTAAGTATCCTCCAGTTCAGGACCATTTCTTAAGTCACCCAAATCCACAACCCTGTATCTGCCCATTCCCTTTTTGAGATGGTACAGTTTTTTTCTTATTTGAGTGGTGGCTTCCCTAATATTCTTGTTGAGTGTTACTCCCCCTCTGGTATCAACAATTCCCACAATGGCCAGGTCCACTCCATCCAGATCTGGCAGTTTTCCTCTGTTAATGGAAATGTTGTTATAAACGCTATTGGTTTTGTAGCCTTCATATTCAATCTCCTCCGAGACGGGATCAAAGAAAAGTTTTGGGTCCATTCCGTTAGTATTTTAGGGCCAAATTAGTGAAAACTAAGTTTAGAATCTTGTGACGGCATTCGTTATTGCACATAAAAAAACCGGAGAAGTTGTCTCCGGTTTATATTTCTTTTCAATTTTTTTATCCTCCAAAATCATCAAACCTGATGTTTTCTGGTGGTACTCCCATATCATCCAGCATTTTTAATACTGCTGCGTTCATCATAGGAGGTCCACATAAGTAGAATTCTACTTCTTCTGGCTCAGGGTGATCTTTCAGATAATTATCATATAAACACTGGTGAATAAATCCAACATATCCATCACCGTTATCATCATCCAAAGATTCTTTCACTTTCCAGTTGTCTTCCGGAAGTGGTTCGGAAAGACCGATGTAGAACTTGAAGTTCGGGAAGTCCTTCATGATTTTCTCGAAATGATCAAGGTAGAATAATTCCCTTTTCGATCTACCTCCATACCAGTAAGAAACTTTTCTATCTGTTTTCTCTGTATGGAACAAATGGAATATGTGAGATCTAAGTGGCGCCATACCAGCACCACCACCAATGTATATCATTTCCCTGTCAGTAGGGTTGATGAAGAATTCTCCATAAGGTCCAGAGATGGTTACTTTGTCACCTATTTTTCTAGAGAACACATAAGATGAACAAATTCCAGGATTAACTTCCATCCACTGGTTTTTCGCTCTATCCCAAGGTGGAGTGGCTATCCTGATGTTCAGCATCACAATATTACCTTCAGCAGGATGGTTGGCCATGGAGTAAGCCCTAAAGATAGGCTCATCATTTTTCATGGTCAGATCCCAGAGACCAAATTTATCCCAGTCCGCTTTGTAAACATCATCAGGGTGCCCCAATTCAGGGTGAGGGGTGATGTCCATTGTCTTGAAGTCCACTTCAATCTTAGGTACATCAATCTGGATATATCCACCGGATTCGAAATCCAGGTTTTCACCTTCTGGAAGTCTCACAACAAACTCTTTAATAAAAGTAGACACATTGTAATTTGAGATTACTTCGCACTCCCACTTCTTAATTCCGAAGATCTCTTCAGGAATTTCAATTTCCATGTCCTGCTTTACCTTCACCTGGCAAGACAATCTCACTTTTTCTTTTTGCTCAGATCTGCTAAGGTGTCCAACTTCGGTAGGAAGAACATCTCCACCACCTTCAGTCACTTTACACTTACACATGGCGCAAGTACCTCCTCCTCCACATGCTGACGGAAGAAAGATTTTCTGAGCGGACAATGTAGACAACAATGTAGATCCGGCTGTTGTCACTATTGGGTTATCCTTATCACCATTAACGATGATATTTACAGGGCCCGATTGCACCAGTTTAGATTGTGCAAACAATAAGATGAGCACCAACAACAGAATCACGATTGTGAATGCTACGATAGAAATTATGATTACTGATGACATTTATACGAAATGTTATTTTTTGAAATCGGTCACAAATATAGATGATATACCATCACTTTGAAAATCCATATTGGTTTTATCAACAACCTGTGATCACTAATTGTTTAATAGTTTTAAAAGGGTTGTGATTTTGGCTTTCAGGTTGCGTCGATCAACTATAAAATCCAGGAATCCATGATCCAACACGAACTCTGAGCTTTGGAATCCTTTTGGCAAATCTTTACCAATAGTCTCCCTGATCACCCTCGGTCCCGCAAAACCTATCAGCGCTCCTGGTTCTGCTATATTAAAATCTCCCAGCATTGCAAAAGATGCCGTAACACCCCCTGTGGTAGGGTCTGTCAGAAGTGAAATGTAAGGAATTTTTGCTTCCGACAATAGTGCTAGTTTAGCAGATGTTTTAGCCATTTGCATCAATGAAAATCCAGCTTCCATCATTCTTGCTCCTCCAGACTTGGAGATCATCATGAATGGAATTTTGTGCTTAAGCGAGTAGTCAATACCCCTGGCAATTTTTTCTCCAACAACCGAACCCATTGATCCGCCTATAAATGAAAAGTCCATGCAACATATCACTATGTCCAGACCGTTCATTTTGCCGGTTGCTGTCCTTACGGCATCTTTAAGGCCAGTCTTTTTCTGAGTTGCTTTGATTCGATCCGGATACTTTTTGGAATCGGTGAATTTCAATGGGTCGCCAGAAGTCATATTGGCATCCAGCTCCTCAAACTTGTTCCCATCAAAAAGTATTTCAAAGTACTCTTTGGAACCAATTCTCACATGATACTCATCATCAGGGCAGACATATGCATTGTTTCGTAATTCACGCATGTGGATGATGTTTCCACTAGGTGTCTTATACCACAGCCCGTCAGGTGCTTCTTTCTTATCTTTCGTCGGGGTTTGAATCCCTTTATCTTTTCTCTGAAACCAAGCCATCAAGTCTTATAAAATGTTGGACGGCAAAGATAGGATGCCTTTTGTTTAGTTCCTAGTTCTTGGTTCTTAGTTCTTGGGTTTGAGCATTGAGCATGCCTGTGTGTGGTTGCTCATTTTTCAAGTTATTGAATTGCATGTTCATCTAAAACATTGTCTGCTGTGACTTGTAGTTTTTATTGAGCTCGATCTAAGATTAGGTTGTGATGGGAGGGTATCTTTCGGATGGAGTTGATTTAGGCAGAATAATTCTAACATGAATTCCTCAAAAGCACCGGGATTGTGCGTCCAATTTTTTTTAACAACAACCAATTCTTGGACGCACAAAACAACCCAAATATTCCCGGGTACTAGAAGATAATTTCTTTAAATGATTGTAACTGTATTAAAGTCAATCATTTGATCTGAATTGATCAGAGCTGCTATGGCATCTCCAACCTGTTCAGTTGTATAATATTTATCACTGTCAAGATCTTCCGTTACTATTCCACAATTGAGGGCTTCCTCAACAGCACCTACAATAATTCTACTCTCAGCTTTTGCTCCAAATGCCATCTCCAACATCATGGCAGCACTTAGAATGGCAGCCACAGGATTGGCTTTGTTTTTTCCAGCCACACCTGGGTAAGAACCATGGATAGGCTCGAATAGCTTATATTCATTTCCTAATGAAGCAGAGGGTATCAACCCCATCGACCCTGCAATTACAGAGGCTTCATCAGTTAAGATATCGCCAAAAAGGTTTTCAGTAAGTATCACATCAAAGTGTGCCGGATTGGTAATGATCTTCATGGCTGCCTTATCGACAAACATGAACTCAACGGTGACCTCCGGATAGTCTTTAGAGAGATCTGCAATAGTTGCGCGCCATAACCTTGAAGTGGCCATTACATTAGCCTTATCAACCAAAGTCAATCTCTTTTTCCGGGATTTTGCAGACTCAAAGGCCATCCTGGCAATCCTTACAATTTCATCTTTACTATATAATATGGTATCGTAAGCGTGCTCACCATCTTCTGATCGGCCACTTGGCTTACCAAAATAAACACCACTGGTCAACTCACGGTAAACCAAAAAATCAACATCCTTTAGCAGGTTGTTTTTTAATGGGCTATGATCAAATAGTATTGGGTAGCTTACAGTAGGCCGTACATTCGCAAACAAACCAAGCGCACTTCTCATTTTTAACAATCCGTGCTCAGGCCTCATTTTAGCATTTGGGTCTGAGTCATATTTGGGATCACCTATTGCACCAAACAATATGGCATCACTGGATTTGCACAATTTTTCAGTCTCCCAGGGGAAAGGATCTCCCACTTTATCAATAGCAGCAGCGCCAATCAGTCCATATTCGAACTCAAACTCATGATCAAAAACCTCGGCAACTGCATTTAATGCTTTCACTGCCTGTTTGGTTATTTCCTGACCAATTCCGTCTCCTGGTAATACTGCTATCTTCTTTTTCATACTAGGCTACTTTTTGATGTTTCCTGTACAACTGCCTCAAATCCTCGTCCTGCACAACTTTGATCTCATCAGCTACCAATAAAAATTCCTTGTAAAGGTTATCTAATTCCTCACCTTCAACATTTACCCCAATAGCAGCTAATCTGAATTTCAATGCAGCTCTACCACTTCTGGCTGTAAGGACTATATCTGAATTTTGTACTCCTACTTCCTCAGGAGCAATAATTTCATAATTTTCTCTGTTTTTGATCACACCATCCTGGTGGATTCCTGAAGAGTGCGCAAATGCGTTGCTTCCAACTACCGCTTTATTAGGTTGTACCGGCATACCCATTGTTTCTGAAACCATTCTACTTAATGGATACAGTTGCGTTGTATCAATGCCAGTAATAAGGTTTAATTCAGGATGCTTTTTAAGTGTCATCACTACTTCTTCCAAAGAGGTATTTCCTGCTCGTTCTCCAATTCCATTGATCGTACATTCCACTTGTCTGGCGCCATTCCTTAATGCATTTACCGAATTGGCTGTTGCCATCCCGAGATCATTGTGACAATGAGAGGAAATGATGGCCTTGTCAATATTGGACACATTCTCCTTGAGGTATTTGATCTTCTCCCCGTACATATCAGGCAAACAAAATCCTGTAGTATCCGGAATATTTACAACAGTTGCCCCAGCGTCTATTGCGGCTTCAACTACCCTTGCAAGAAACTCGTTTTCGGTTCTGCCGGCATCCTCTGCATAAAACTCCACATCATCAATCAGGTTTCTGGCAATCTTCACTGCTTTCACCGCTCTTTCGATGATGTTTTCTCTGGTGGTTTTGAGCTTATGGAAAATATGTTGGTCTGATGTGCCTATTCCTGTGTGGATCCTTCCTCTCTTCGCGTATTTCAATGACTCTGCTGCACATTCAATATCTTTCTGTACAGCTCTCGAAAGTGCACAGATTGTAGGTTCAGTAACTGCTTTGGTAATCGCCTGAACAGATTGAAAATCTCCAGGGCTGGAAATTGGAAAACCGGCTTCTATTACATCTACACCGAGTGCCTCTAGTGCTTCTGCAATTTTTATTTTCTCCTCAGTATTGAGCTGACATCCGGGAACTTGCTCCCCGTCTCTTAATGTGGTATCGAAAATATAAACTTTGCCGTCTGTGACGTCTCCTTCAGGGTTATTGCTTCCTGTAATTTCCATTATGACGTGTTTAATTAATGTTGAATGACAGCTTCAAAAGTATGATTGTGCTCTTCTAAAGAAAAACCAAAAAATAATTTTAATACGATTTCTAAGGTTTCAAGAATCCTTTCTCAATTGAAATTATTGTCTATTTTTATGATTTCAACGTCATTTATTTACAATGTCTAAAAGCAGGTCTGACAGTTTATTTCTATTGGTTAAGTCGATGAGGAAAAGTGAAAAGCGGTACTTCAAGCTGGATGCCAGTGAAACAGGGAGTGACCATAAGTACATGAAGCTTTTTGACTTGCTCGACAAACAACAGGAATTTGATGAGGACAGCATCCTGAAAAACAACTCCTGGATCAAAAAATCGCAATTCAGCAACCTGAAAGCACATCTGTATAAGAAAATCCTCCAAAGTCTGAAAAGGTACGCCCAGTCCTCTAATGAAGACATTAATGTGAGGGAACACATTGATTATGTGCAGGTACTCTATGACCGCAGCTTATACAGCCAGAGTATGTCAATGCTGCAGAAGCTAAAAAAAACCATTGTTAAAAGTGAAAACCTTGAGCTTTATCTGGAGATATTGAAATGGGAAAAAAATTTACTGCCATACACCATTGATCGTCACAACCAAAAGCGTGTGAGCCAAATTGTGGAAGAGGCTAACCAGGTAAACGAGAGAATATCCAGAACCAATACCCTAACCAATCTTTCTGTAGAATTAAATGCCATTTATATAAGAAATGGTTTCATCAAAAATAAGGCTGACTATCAGCACATTACTCAAACATTTAAGCAACGATTACCAAACTGGGATGAAAACCAACTTTCTTTCAGGGAGAAATTACTGTGGTTTAATATTCAACTCAGCTACTATGGTTATTTGCAGGACTATGAAAAATCTCTGCAGTATGCTGTTAAATGGGTAGACTTATTTGAGACCATCCCCAATAACAGTTATTATTTTGAAATGTACCTGAAGGGGCTGAATCACCTGCTCAATGCCCAGGCCCGCCTTAATTTGTTTGACGAATTTGACCAAACTCATAAGAAATTACGATCTCTAGCAAAACATCCGGTGGTAGAGCTTAATGAAAATATTCAGATTCGGTTATTTAAATACAGTTACGCGCACCAGTTTAACGGTTACTTTATCAAAGGAGACTTCACCACCGGCGTGAAAATGCTGCGTAAAATTGAAGACCGGCTGGAGAGCTTTATTGAATATATCGACAAGCACTCTGAGTTAATTCTGTATTACAAAATTGCATGCCTGTATTTTGGCAATGATGATTTTGGAGATGCCCTGAAATGGCTGAACAGGATCATTAATAGTGAGTACCAGGACATCCGGGAAGACGTGTTGTCATTTGCCCGCATATTAAACCTGATTGTGCACTACGAACTTGGCAACCAGGATGTGATCGAATACTATATCAAGTCTACGTACCGGTACATTTTGAAAAAGGAAGACCTGCATTTGTTCCAACAATATATATTGGAATTCATTAAAAACCTTTCTAAGGACATGACCCCCAGAGAGCTGGTGGTGAATTTCAAATCACTTCGTAAAAAGCTTCTGGAACTGGAACAAAGCAAATATGATAAACGTGCCTTCGTATACTTCGATATCATCAGCTGGCTGGATAGTAAAATTACCGGTAAGCCAGTTCAAACTGTGATCAGGGAGAAGGCTATGGCTGCAAGGAAATCTAATGATGTTAGTTAGCATTTAAGAAAATCTCAAATGAACAACGCTCAATTGCTTGAACAATTTGAATCTTTTCGTGGACAGTTAAAATCCTATTTACTCAGGATGACTACCAGTGTGCATGATACAGAAGACCTCCTACAGGAAACATATATTAAAGCGCAGGAAAAGCTTACAACTTTCAAAGGGGAGTCTTCCCTGAAAACCTGGGTCTTTGCCATTGCTTCAAACCTTGCTCGCGATCTGCTGAGATCAAAAAAACGCTGGCCTGAAAATGTCACTGACATCTGTAAAGATGCCGCTTTGAATAATCCAGCATTCTTTGCAGAATCGATGAATATCAGAATGACCTCTCCACAAGGTAACTTCGAAATCAGGGAGCACATCGCTTTTTGTTTTACCTGTGTCTCCCGGTCATTACCGCTGGAACAGCAACTGGTCATTTTTCTCAAAGAAGTTTATCATTTTCAGGTTAAAGAAATTGCGACAATTATTGGCAATACTGTGGCCATGGTGAAATATTATCTCAATGAAGGCCGTAATAAAATGATTGATATCTTTGACCATCGCTGTTCCCTGATCAACAAAAAGGGCATTTGTCATCAATGCACCGAATTGAATGGCATTTACAACCCTAAGCAGGAAACCCAAATTGAGCTCACAAAAATTAAAATGGCACGCGAAGCTTCCAAGCTGGATAAACAAGAGCTATTTGATCTCAGAATGAAGATACTGGAAGAGCTTGATCCCTTTGAAAGTGGAGCAGCCGAACTACAATTGCATCATTTGGATCATAATCGAAAAGTGATGGAAAATTATTTAGAATAAATCTCCTCAAATCCTATCATTTCATTTCTGTCGGTCGTCCAAAGAGAAATTAATTTAAAAACAATGAAATTTCTAATCACAATTATTACGATCATGATGACGACAACTGCCATGGCTCAGGGAGCTAAAACCACCAAAAGCACATTCAAACAGGTTACCACAGTAAGTATTGACATCAATGCCAGCCCGGAGGTCATTTGGGACATACTGACAAATGCCTCTGAATTTACCAGGTGGAACTCTACCGTAACAATGCTGGAAGGTGAAATTAAAACCGGTAAAAAAATCAAACTGAAATCAGTGTTGGATGACAAGAGGATATTCAAAATCAAAATAAAAGAAATGATACCTCATCATAGGATGACCTGGGGGGACGGTAAAGGTTTAAGGGTATTTGAGTTAACAGCTCTTGAAAAGGGGAAAGCCAAATTCACAATGACCGAAACAATTGGTGGATTTACCTTCCCGATGTGGTCAAAGTACTTGCCTCCGTTTGAAGACAACTTCAATCAATATGCCCTGGATTTAAAAAATGAAGCTGAAAAGACTGCAGGTTTACAATGAGTGAGATAGATGCTCAATCTACTTCCTCATAATCAACATACTCACCACCATCGAATTGCTTGTCTTTTTTTGGTGATCGTTTTGGTGGGTTTTCGACATACACGTTACCATCTGCAGGTTTTTGCCTGTGGGTGGTCTCTTCAAACGGGCGCTGGGCCTGTTGCTGAACAAAAAATGATTTGAATAGGAATCCGCCTACTTTGTAGATACAATACGCGATTAAAAATAGTATTAAGAAAAACTTTAGCATGGTATTCCTATTAACTGATGAGATTAGCTTTGTGTTACGATATAGACGTAACACAAAGCATATTTATTGTTAAACTGGTAATTATCTACTTAGATAAAGGTTTCTTTCAGAGTAAATCTGCAGGAAGTAATCATCCATCAAGTCATCAATGAAATAAATGGCCTCCCCGGTCGATTTCATTTCCGGTCCTAATTCCTTATTGACATTAGGGAACTTGTTAAATGAGAATACCGGCTCCTTGATCGCGTATCCTTTCTTCTTTGGATTGAATTTAAAATCCTTCACCTTCGCTTCTCCCAGCATCACCTTCACTGCGGCATTTACATAAGGCTCTTCGTATGCCTTGCAAATGAATGGTACTGTACGAGATGCTCTTGGGTTCGCTTCGATGATATAAACCTTGTCATCTTTTATGGCAAACTGAATATTGATCAACCCAACTGTATTGAGAGCAAGTGCAATTTTTCGGGTGTACTCTTCGATTTGTCTCATGACAAAATCACCCAGGTTATAAGGAGGTAACACCGCATAAGAATCTCCCGAGTGAATTCCGGCAGGTTCTATGTGCTGCATGATCCCTATGATGTAGACATCTTCTCCATCGCAAATGGCATCAGCCTCCGCTTCGATGGCTCCATCCAGGAAGTGATCCAGTAGTACCCGGTTGCCTGGTATATCTCTCAAAATATCGATCACATGTGATTCCAGCTCTTGCTCATTGATCACAATTTTCATGCTTTGTCCACCAAGTACATACGACGGTCTCACCAGTAAAGGAAATCCCAATTCTTTCGATAACTCAATGGCCTCCTCAGCATCTTCGATTACTCCAAACAACGGGTAAGGAATATCGTTTTCTTTCAGCAAGGTGGAGAACTCCCCTCTGTCTTCCGCTAAATCCAGGGATTTGAAATTAGTTCCTAGTATTTTGATTCCGTATCGCTCCAGTTTTTCCGCCAGCTTCAATGCAGTCTGCCCTCCGAGCTGTACAATTACACCTTCAGGCTTTTCGTGCAGGATGATATCATAGATATGCTCCCAGAATACCGGCTCAAAGTAGAGTTTATCGGCAACATCAAAATCCGTGGAAACCGTCTCTGGGTTACAGTTGATCATGATGGCTTCATAACCACACTCTTTGGCTGCCAGGATACCGTGCACACATGAGTAGTCAAACTCAATGCCCTGTCCTATTCGGTTAGGGCCCGAACCTAGTACTATAATTTTCTTTTTATCCGAGGAAACTGATTCATTCTCATCACCAAAAGTGGAGTAGTAGTATGGTGTCTTGGCTTCAAACTCAGCAGCACAAGTGTCTACCAGTTTGTAAACTCTCCTGATTCCTAACTCATTTCTTTTGTTAAACACCTCGCTCTCCAGACACTTCAGCAAGTGAGCAATCTGCCGATCAGCATACCCTTTGAGTTTGGCTTCTGCCAAAAGCTCTTTCGGGATGTCATCAATGGTGTGTTTCTCTATTTCTTTCTCAACCGCAATCAGTTCCTCAATCTGAGTCAGGAACCAAGGGTCAATTTTTGTAAGCTTATGAATTGTTTTGAATGGAATCCCTAATTTGAAAGCATCATAGACATGAAAAAGTCTGTTCCAGGAAGGATGCTCCAGACTCTCAAGGATCTGTTCCTGATTTGTTAGTTCTCTACCATCAGCGCCAAGTCCATTTCTCTTGATTTCCAGAGACTGACATGCTTTTTGAAGGGCTTCCTGGAAATTTCTACCAATTCCCATCACTTCTCCAACAGCTTTCATTTGTAATCCCAGTCTTCTGTCAGATCCCTTAAACTTATCAAAGTTCCATCTTGGGATCTTCACGATGGTGTAATCAAGCGCAGGCTCGAAGTAAGCAGAGGTTGTTTTAGTGATCTGATTTTTTAATTCGTCAAGATTGTAACCAATGGCCAGCTTCGCTGCTACCTTCGCAATTGGATAACCGGTTGCTTTTGAGGCTAATGCGGATGATCTGGAAACCCTCGGGTTGATCTCAATTCCTATGATGGTATCATCATCAGGGCTTACGGCAAATTGCACATTACAACCACCAGCAAATTCTCCAATTCCGTTCATCATTTTGATGGCCAGGTCTCTCATTCTCTGATAGACGGTATCTGGCAAAGTCATCGCTGGTGCCACAGTAATGGAATCACCGGTATGCACTCCCATTGGGTCAAAGTTCTCAATCGAACAGATGATGATCACATTACCCAGGTTGTCTCGTAACAACTCCAGTTCGTATTCCTTCCATCCGAGAATAGATTGTTCAACAAGCACTTCGTGAATTGGAGATGACTTCAATCCATGGGTGAGTGCTTTATCAAATTCCTCGGGTGTGTTTACAAACCCACCTCCAAAACCACCAAGTGTAAAAGATGGTCTGATCACCAAAGGAAATCCAATTTCCTGGGCTATCTCTTTTCCTTTCAGAAATGAAGTAGCTGTTTCTCCTTTACATACATTCACTCCCAGTTCATGCATTTTAAGTCGAAACTTCTCCCTGTCTTCGGTGGTTTCAATGGCATTGATGTCAACACCAATGATTTTAACATTGTATTTCTCCCAGATTCCTGCGGTATCACAGTCGATTGCTAAGTTTAATGCCGTTTGGCCTCCCATAGTAGGTAAAACAGCATCAATGTCATGCAATTCCAGGATTTCGATAATCGATTTTTTGGTTAAGGGCTTTAGGTAAATGTTGTCAGCGGTAACGGAATCCGTCATGATCGTAGCGGGATTGGAGTTGATCAAAGTCACTTCAATTCCCTCTTCTCTCAATGACCTGGCAGCCTGCGATCCTGAATAATCAAACTCACAAGCCTGGCCAATGATAATTGGTCCACTTCCGATAATTAGTACTGATTTTAAACTATTGTCCTTAGGCATCTTTTTTTATGTATTTTGAGGTAGGCATAAATTGGGGCAAATTTAGTCCGCTGAAGTTATTGGACAAAGAATGGGCGGATTATTTTTTGAGTATATTCATTTGATGTTGATTTAGGAGATTTTTGATTTTCTATCAAGGAGAATTCTAAGGGTTCCTTTCAGGAATCTTATTTCATGAGACAACCAGATTGATGATTTAGAGTATCAATTTGAACAGCGCTGTAGCGGATATCTGTAGCCTATAATTTTAATCGATGGAGGCAATCCTATGGTAAGAAATTATTCATTTCCCAAAACGACCTTATGTTCCACCTAAAACGACCTGTCGTTTAGGGTCAAACGACCTTATGTTTGGAGGCAAACGACCTTATGTTTAGGGTCAAACGAAAGGTCGTTTTGAAGGGACAACCTTATGTTTTGAAAAATTCTCCATTATACAAGCTCTTTTTCAACATGGAAAGGTCTCAAAATCGGCACCCATTCAAGCCTAATGCTCAATTCAAAACCTCAACAATTCCTAAATTCAAGACCCCTAAATTCTAAATGCAAGACCCTCCAATTCTAAATTCAAGATCCCTAAATTCTAAATTCAAGACCCTCCAATTCTAAATTAAAAAAGGCCGCCCCGAAACTCTGGGACGACCTCTATCTGCATATGAAACTGTTGTATTCCGCTTATTGCTTGATGATTGTTCGGGTGAGTTGTTCTCCCGACTGATCTATTATTCTGATCAGGTATTGCCCGCTGGACAAATCTGTCAGGTTGATTGTTTCATTGTTCATTGATGATTTCAGTAGTTGTCCCTGAAGGTTCATTAGTTCTACTTTCAAAGGCTCTGTACTGGACACTTTGATGAAATCTGTTGATGGGTTAGGGAATATTTTTAATGCAACTTTCTCTTCCAGTCCCAGTAATGGATTCACCGTAACCGTAAAGCTTGCTGTAAATGTCGCATTCTCTGAGCCACCATCGTTAGCTTCCACGGTAAACTCCTGCGTTCCTGACGCTCCAGCTACTGCTGTAATTTCAATGTTTGTACCATTGACCGTGATGTTGACCAGTGCGCCATCATTTGGAGTAACTGAATAGGTCACTGTTTCATCACTCTCATCAGCAGGTACAACTTCTGGGTTAATTACAACCGTGGTAGTTTCTGTGAAGTCCTGCTCAAGGTTTAAAACGTCTTCACTTAGTGTAAATGCCGGCGCGTCATTCACAGCAGTCACAGTGACAACCATGCTGAAAAGTGTTTGGGCTTCTCCGTCAGATGCGCTCAGGTTTACTGTAACGGAACCATTCTGATTTTCAACAGGCGTGACCGTTAAGTTACTACCATCTAAATCCACTGTAAGGATATTCGTTTCAACCGTGCCATTCAGTGCATAAGTAATTGCATCTCCATCCTGATCACTTACAATAGTACTTAGATCGAAAGTAACCGGTTCATCCTCGTTGGTAGTGATGCCTTCATTTTGTGCGATTTCAGGTGCATCATTCACGTTTTCTACTGTGAGTACAAATTGAAGTTCCGCAGACAACTCTCCATCTGAAGCAGTGAGGGTGATTGTAGTCGATCCCACATCTTCATTCGTTGGGGTACCAGTAAATTGTTCAGTACTACTGTCGAATGTTAACCAAGCTGGTGTCCCGGAAGCTGTAATGGTCAGTTCGTCACCATCAACATCGCTGAATAAACTGGCATCTAGTGTCAACGAGAATGCCTGATCCTCAAGTGCAGTCTGATTGCCAAGTGTACCTGCAACTTCTGGTGCATCATTGATTGCATTCACAGTTATTGAAACCTCATCAGTAGTGGTAGCAGCTCCGTCTGAAGCGCTTATTGAAATCACTGCTGTCCCATTATAATTTGCTGCTGTGGAGATGTTGATGGCATTTCCATCAATGGTTGGTACAACTCCTGAAGTATCAGAACTCACTTCGTAAGTCAATGCGTCACCATCAGCATCGGTAAATAAAGCGGTGATATCACTGGTTAATACCAACGAACCGTCTTCATCAATAGAAGCATCGGCAATTTGCGTAACCACTTCCGGAGGGTTGTTTTCGATCACGCTTAAGGTAAATGTTGCACTGTACTCGTTGTTCACGGATTGTCCATCATTGGCAGTAACAGTAAACTCTTGCTCACCTGTACCATCCGCAACGGCAGTTATGCTTATTTCGCCAGTTGCTGCATCGATAGAAACATTGGCAAAGCTTACGGTTTCAGGTGATATGGTATAGGTAATTGCTTCCGTTTCATCAGTGGGTGACAAGTCCGTCAATGAAATGGTTTCAGTACCAGCAAAATTCATACTTAACGCAACAGTCTCAACCGATAATTCAAATGCTGGCGCATCATTTACTGCAGCTACGGTAATAGTTGCGGTACTTTCTCCACTGGCATTTTCACTCTGACCGTCATTTGCAGTTACTGTAAATATTTGTGTACCTGACGCATTTTCTACTGCTGATACTGAAACAATACCGGTAGATTCGTCCAGAGATACATTTACAAATGTTACGGTAGATGGGTCAGGTGAAATACTATAAGTAATCGTCTGATCTGATTCATTGTCTGGTTGGGTTGCTGAGAACTGAACCTGTTGGGTTCCCACAAAATCTTCTTCCAGTTCCAGGTCGCCGCTTGCACTGACAACCGGAGCATCATTGACTGCATTAACTGTCAAATTAAATTCTATTGTAGTTGCAAGTCCGTTGAATGCTCTTACTTCTATCAAAGCGCTACCGAAGTAATCATCGTCTCCTTGCACATATAGTTCATTGTTTTCAACCCATGTGCTGATGCTGTCATTATCACTGGAAGAAGTGTATTTCACATTTCCGGAAGCACTAAAGACAGTATCAAGATCGGCGATCATGGTTGGTCCATTGTCCTCCGCAATCTCCTGGTCGGCAATTGTACCGGTTAGTGTCGGTCTTGTTACAGTAAAATTAGGAATGGCTGCTGCTTCATCAGCACTCAGGCTTCTGTCGTATACTCTGATGTCGTCTATGATTCCATTGTATCTTAAAACTGAGCTACCATTTACACAAGGTGAGGTTGCCACTCCTAAATTGGCATCATTGGATACCGTCAATTGCGTAGCTCCACCAGCCCATGCAGCAGAATTAGTTTGCGAACCGTCTACATAAACTTTTGTGGTCGCATCATTATTATCCTTTACAAAACTCACGTGTACCCATTGATTTGCTCCAGGAAGTAATGTCCCAACACTGCCAGTAGTATTGTTGGTATTGTCATCTCTCATTTCGATGGATATCCAATATCCTCCCTGAGAGGTTGAGTTGGTCAACTGAATATCAAAGAATTGGCCAACGGTACATGAGCTTCTCTTAGACAGTACTCTGTGACCAATGTCCTGAGTCAATTCCGGAACATTTAGCCAAAAAGAAACTGAAAATGATCCATCAGCCAGCGGCAGGTCTCCAAATGTAATTGTGGAGTTACCATCCAGAGAATAAGCCTGATCTGCATTGCTGTCTTTATCACCAGTGAGTGTTGCCCCTACCACGGTTCCATGAAAGTCATTGGACACCTCGTTATTCGCATTGCCATTGAATGGATAAAAAGCGACCATCCCTTTGCTGACACCAGTCGTTTCAAACTTAATGCTGTCATCGTCAATCGATGCACCGCTCATGGTTTGGAGGTTGGAAAACGTAACTGTTATTTGCTCGTCCATTGCGAAATCAGCATCAGGGTTTAATGTAATTACTCTGCTATCCCCACCTGACACTGCAAATGTCACTGTTCCTGATGATGATCCGGTAATTGAAAAGTTATCGGCAATAGCAGTTGCCGCGCTTACAGGCCTACCGAACTCAATTTCAATATTGGTATCAATAGCTGCAGCATCGTACCCATTTGCCGGGGATGAGGAGTAATAGTTTGGTGCTATCTCTTCTACCTGGCTGGCGGTGAGTGTTCTGTTGTAAATTCTAAAATCATCTAATGAACCGTCAAAAAATTGTGTGTTATCCTGCAAAGAACCAATTCTCGCCTGACCGATATTGTTGACATTGCCAATAGTGGCAAAAGCCATTTCATTTTCCAGACTACCATCTACGAATATCTGGGCATTTCCATCACGATCAGCCACGAATGCCACATGGTGCCAATACCCGTCATCATACCTTTCGGTCGTCAGCAGAGTCGATGTATTACCCGACTCATCAACTAATTGTAGTTTTAGTAATCCCCCTGAAGCAATCCCAGCAAATATTCGTTTACTGTCATAATACTTATTGAAAAACGCCTGCTGGGATGTTACCTGTCCACCATCAGATTTAAACCAGGTAGCAATGGTAAAGTCCCCATACGCTCCAAAATTGTAAGGATCCTCTCCATCAAGAAGCACATAGTCATTCGACCCGTCCAGTAATAGGGCTTGTTCGTCTGTTTTAAGTCTGTCTTTTCCAAATGCTGCGCCATTCTGAAGTGTTGCTCCAAGTGCAAATGAAGAATTGTCAACGGCCTCCCCATCGAAAGTGAAGTGGGTTATGAGGGAAGCTGCCAGTGAAGTGGTAGAAAATTCATATTCAAATGAAAGCAGTTCCCCATTTGAAGCTTCAAGGTTTTCCACTGTAATTAAAATGGTTTCATCAAATGGCCAGTCATTGTCTGCTTTGATCATTAGCGTGTCATTGCTAAAGGTGTTTGTTGTAGAAATCGTACCTGAAGTGGTGCCCTCTACGGTTATAGTACCTGTTTGAGCAATAGTTTCATTAAAATCCAGAATTAAGGGTTTTGAGACCGCTATGTTCTGACCGCCGTTTATAATGTTTTTTCCTTCTAATCTAAAGTCAGAAAGTTTTTTGATTTCCTCCTCCTGCACGGCCCTTGGGTAAATCCTTACATCATCAAGGTCGCCGGTATGTCTTATTCTACCATCTACATTGATACAGGCATTTCCTGTTCCGATCCCGATGGTCTCTTCAAACGATGTGAAGTATGAAGCGTCAATCGCTTCGGTATCTACAAGCACTCCATTTTTATAAGCTCTGAGTTCATTATCGCTGGCGTCAGCCACCATCATTACATGGGTCCATTCTCCCGGTGTAATCTGAAAAGCAACTGATTTGGGATCATAAGTGGATTTTGTCACGGTGAATGCTACATTAATTTTACCTGTCGCCGTACTGTAACCTGAAGTTACCTGATTGAACTGGCTGGCATTGCAAAATGGTCTCTGAGAAATAATTACGGTGGCTTCTTCATTTTCATCTCGTTTCATCCAAAATCCATAGGAAAATGATGACTTCATTAGGTCCATTGTCCCAATGTTCATATAATCGTCTCCATCAAATGAATAGGCAGCATTGGCATTTCCGGCCTCATCAGCGATAAGTGTTGCTCCAACTACAGTCGCATCATATTCGTCACTTGCAGCATTGGTGGCGTCTCCATCAAATGGATACCATGCAATTAGCCCCTTGTTGATATCTGCTGTTTCAAATGAAAAACTATCATTAGCAATTGTTTCTCCCTGATCTGAAAGCAGGTTGCTAAATGAAACTGTAACCTGTTCATCCAGTTGAAAATCTGTCTCAGGGTCCAGGGTGATCTTTCTGGAATCACCACCGGTAACCGCTACAGTGACCGTACCCGACTTGGAACCTGTCACTTCAAAATTGCTTGCTATTGCAGTTGCCGTGCTTATTTTTTTACTGAATTCTATTTCAATGTTTGCGTCTTTCCTTGCCGTCTCGGATCCTGGAGCTGGTAATGGTGAAAAATAAAATGGGGCAAGATCACTTACTTCAGTGTCTGATAATGTCCTATTATAAATTCTGAAATCATCCAGTGAACCATTAAAATACTGTGTATTATCCTGCAACGCACCAATTCTTATAGCTCCTGTGTTGTCTACATTCACCCGTTCAATGGTAGCCTCATCAACCAACGCCCCATTCACATAAATTTTCATGCTTCCGGTCCTGTCAGCAACAAATGCCGCATGGTGCCAAAAACCATCATCATATGAGTCTGTGGTCAGTAAAACAGTGCTCACATCATAATAGCCGGATATCTGGAATTTCAATTGTCCGCCTGCCGCTATACCGGCAAAAACCCTTCTATTGCTACTGAATTTGTTATAAAATGCCTGCTGAGAAGTTACAGCTCCCCCGGAAGCCTTAAACCAGGTGGATATGGTAAAATCTTCGTAGGTACCAAAATCAAAAATATTATTATCATTCATTGATAAATAATCGCCATTCCCATCAAAAGAAAGGGCGCTATCCTGAGCTCCCAGTCTGTCGGCACTGAAGGTTGTTCCGCTTACGATATCAAATGACAATGCATTGTCGGAAGCATCATCGGTGGTTCCATCAAATGGAAAGTGAGCCAACAGGGACTGATCGAGCGTCCCTGTGGTAAAACTAAAACTGGTTGTTTCCAGTGTCTCTCCGCCCGAAGATTGAACATTTGACAGACTGACAGTAATTTCTTCATTTTCAGGAAGGCCATCAGCAAAGGCCAATATCAGTTCATCAGTAGTACCTCCTGAAAAAGTTGGACTCAATGTACCTGAAGTACTCCCCGTCACTACTATATTGGTATTGTTGACTGTAGTTTCGTCAAGCGATTTATTAAAGTTGATCACTACATCCGACGAAAGAGAGGCTGCAGTAGCTCCATCTGAAGGATAAGTATCATTGACAGTAAAATTGGTCAAAGACTGAAGGTCCTCAGCGGTTAGTGCTCTGGTATAAAGCCGGATATCATCAATAGTCCCATTAAATGGGGAAATTGTTGACTGTGTCAGACAAGGCGTGGTAGCAATCCCCAAACTGGCGTCATTGTCCATGGAGATTGTACCAGTGTTTGCCCAATCTGCTTCGCTTACCAAACGTCCGTTAATGTAAGCTCTGGAAGTTGTTGTAGAGTTATCTTTTACAAAAGCAATGTGTGTCCAAACTTCAGGACTGGTGTATGTCAGTGTATTCACAGAGCCTGTATTACCATTAGGATCTGATCTTTGCTCAAATCCTATAGCGTAACCGAGCGTTTCTGAATTATAATATCGTATATCAAAAAAATTACCTGTGGTACAAACTTCTCTTTTGGACAAAATGGCATACCCAGTGCTGGAGACAGCAACTTCAGGTATTTTGATCCAAAAGCTTATGGTATAAGATTCGGCAGCCAATGCCATATCCCCAAAAATGGCTTCATCGTCCACGCCATCAAAGGACAAGGCCCCTCCTGCAGTCCCATCATATCCTTCCACGAAAGTTGCCCCGGTTATGGTCCCGTCAATGCCACTTCCTGTGGCGTCAACGGCATCTCCGTCGAGTGCATAATGTACAAGCAGATCGCTTGCTGTGTCTTGTGCTATTAACCCATACGAGCTAATTGAGATTAGTAGTAGTGTGATTAGTTTTTTCATTGTGCAGATTTGTAAGTCTAAGAAAACAATCAAATCTGTAGAATCAGAAAGGTTTTACAGGTGGTAAATGAGTAAGTGTAGCAGTTGATCGAGGAATCGTTTTGGTTTATCAAGCATTTGTTTTCTGATGACTTTCTCAATGACTAACTTAGCATCAAAACTATTTCCATGTATCGATTCATCAATAAGCTGGTATTTATCACCATTTTTTTGTTTGCCGTAGTAAGCTGTGACACTAGTCCAGGGAATAAAGAAAAAGTTGTGGACCTGTCAAAAAAGAAAAAACCAAAGAAAAATGGCATTGACACATCCTACCATTCTAATGGAAACATCCACAGTATAGTGACCTACAAAAATGGGAGGAAGGATGGGCTTGCTCAGAGTTTTTATCCTGATGGGACCCCAATGCGAAAGATCAACTATATCAACGGGAAAAAAGATGGTTTGGCCCAGACGTTTTACGAGAATGGGAAATTAAAACTGGAGACAACCTATAAAAATGGCAAGAAGCACGGAACCAGAAAAAGGTATTTCAGCTATGGAAATATAGCATCAGAACAAGAATGGAAAAACGATTTTGCGGGACGGCTTACTGAGTATACCAAAAGAGGTAAGGTGAGAAAAAAATACCCTGCATTAAAATTAAATGTGATCGATCAAATTAGTAGCACAGGTAAATACACTATAGAAGTTGCTTTTGACAGAAATGCGCACAGGGCTAAATATTATGTTGGAAATCTTGAGGATGGCCAGTTCCTTAATGCGCAATGTGAAGAAATTTTAAACAGTGGCGGAAAAGGTTTGATCCAATATGACCTCAGTCCAGGAATGTTTGTGATGGAAAAACTGAACATCATTGGTGTCCAAAAGACTGCTAAAGGTGATTATTACATCGCACAGAAAAAATTTAATGTTGCGATAGAAAATTAGTTAACGATTGATCATTTGCAGCCTGGATTTTAATTCATAATTGCCCGGAGCATACTCCAGTCCTTTGTTGAGTAATCTTCGGGCGGAGCTTAAATAACCTCGTTTGAAATAGTAAATGGCACCAGTGGAATATGCCCGACCAACCAGGAAGCGATCAAAATCAGCTGTTTCATTACGTTCAACTCCTTTTTCAAAATTAGCTGCATAGGTTTTTGCGGCTTCAATATTTTGATCTTCATAAGATTTCTCCATGGCTAATAAATTGAGATTCAGCCACGCTTTTTGAACATGGTTGTTTTCATTTAGAGTGTGAAATCTCTTGATGTAAGCTTCCAACTTTTCAATTGCCTTTTCGGGGTTTCTGGATTGGGAAAGATAATTCATGAAACTACTGATAAGCAGTGTTTCAGCATCTACATGAGTAGGTTTTTGCTCCAACGCTTTCTCTGCAAATGGTAGTGCCTGAATGTATTTACCTTTGTTGAACAGGAGTCTGGCCCTTTCATAGTTATAAATAAAGTGAATCTCACTAACAACACTGGAATCATTTAACTGGGCAGTTAACCTATAATAGATGG
The DNA here is from genome assembly GCA_965243755.1 of Cyclobacteriaceae bacterium. Lineage (GTDB taxonomy): Bacteria > Bacteroidota > Bacteroidia > Cytophagales > Cyclobacteriaceae > JANSWY01. The sequence goes on along the minus strand of CBDEVW010000002.1, from coordinate 862,696 downwards.
AATCATAAAGTGGAACATTATAAGTATTAATTAAATATTGTTCATTGATCCTGCCAAATTCTCCTACTATTTCGTCATTCGTAATCTCAAACTTTTTGTATCTGGGGAGTTGTGCAAGTAATGTAATATGATACTCCTCATCATACTTTGACACTGCCAACTCATTAATAATACTGGTAAGAAGATATTTCGATGTTTGATCTGACGGATAAAGGACATACGCTTTACTCAACAAACGGTAAGCTTTGTAATATTCTGCCTGGTCACCTTCAAACAACCCTGCATTGTAGTACTGCAGTGCCACTAGTTCTTTAAGCCCCAGTTTTGAGTCATTAAAATAATATTTATCAAACAAAGCATTGGTACCTAAAGACATATCATCATTGTCAATCAGTTTTAATTCCAACAATCGTGTCACAAATGCTTGTTTGAATAATGGACTGTAAGATGCAAAACCGCCAACAGGATCAGTAGTCTCAATCCTGATCTGGTGAGAGTCCGGGTAGGCAATGATATAAACATGTGTTGGTGTTTCTTTTATCTCAAAAGGAATACCTAGTTTGTCAAAGGCCAATCCATAAATCGCGCATGCTGTCACACAATTATATGTACGGCTGGAAAAAACATCAGCAAAAAAGGACCGTTCCTCATATTTTGAGAAAAACCGTTCATGCAACCTTTTGTAAATATTCTTTACATACTTCGTTTCGTTTTTAACCCGCTTGATTGTTTCCAACTCGCTGTAAAGAAGTGCTTTATAATTCCTCATTCGATCAATGCTGCTATCAGTAAGCAAATAGAACAATTCAAAATATGGCTCCTCTTGTTGATTGTACAGTTGCCAATATGCCTGCTGTTCATGGTAATTATCGAATGTTAACTCAGTTGGGTAAACCAATGAATCCTGGCCTAATGCAGCGGAATAAAGAATTGTAAGTGAAATAAAAAACGTTAATGTGATAGTATTAGAATTCATTTAAATCAGGTGATTGCTGAAATACAAAAATGATAAAATTTATACTCATTTGAAAAACAGTCAATAAACACCTTCAACCTATCTGTCATATATTCGTATTTTTAGTTTGCAATTCCTTTAAATTACTATTCAAATCCCCGTCTTATGAATCGGATCGACAGGCTCTCGGCAATTCTTGTTCACCTACAAACCAAAAGAAGGGTAACGATGGATGAACTGGAAGACAGGTTTGGGCTTACCAGACGCACACTTTTCAGAGATATCAAAGCACTGCTGGAATCAGGTGTGCCTATTGGAGGTGATGCCGGGGAGGGTTACTTTATTGTTGAAGGTTACCATTTACCACCTGTTGTATTCAATAAGGAAGAAGCAGCGGCACTGCTGATGGGAGCTAAATTCATCCAGCACCATGCCGACACAAGAACTTCAAATACTTTTCAGGAAGCACTCTATAAAGTAAAAGCCGTGATGAGGTATTCGGACAAAGAGTATCTGGAACGATTGGAAGAAAGCATCTCCATTGTCCCTCCCCCCACAGTAGCCAAAACGGGATTTCCTGACTCTAATATCGAGGAGTTGCAATATGCGCTGGCCGTAAGAAAAGTCATTCGCATCGATTATTACTCAGGCTATAATGAAACCACAACCACTAGAGATGTGGAGCCCCTTGGATTGGTATTTTATGGTGGTAAATGGCACCTGATTGCGTATTGCAGATTACGCGAAGATCTCCGGGACTTCAGATCCGATAGAATCACGAATATCCAATTGACACAGGAAGTGTTTGATCCATCCAAGCATCCAAATTATATGGATTTCCTTGAAAGGAATTTTATGGGTACTGAATTAACGGAAACCATCGTACGGTTCAATAAAACCGTAACGAGATTCCTGGGTGAACAGGTGTACCACCATGGGTTTGTAGAGGAAAGAACAATTGGATCGCAGGTAGAAATGACATTTTACACTCCAAGTTTAAAGTATTTTGGAAGGTGGCTGCTTTCTTATGGCAATCAGGTGGAAATCATTAAACCTGAAGCGCTCAAAGAAACAATATCTGATTTATTGAGCGAATTAATTGAACATCATGGTGTACTTGCAGAAAAGTAATTTTGCAGTGACATAATGCTGTCATTCACCAAATGTATTTTGCCATCAAAACTTTCAAAAAATGGCAGAACCACTAAAAAACCAATTGCTACAAAAGCCTTTCTTCGTTCAACTTGGTCAGGAGATTGAGAAAGTCTATCCATCATTTCAATGTTCAGAATTCATTCAAAGATTATATGACGAGCAATGGCCAAATCGGTCACTTACCGAAAGAATGTCACACGCTTCTCAGGTTCTGAATGAACAATTAGCTACAAATTACGAGAGCGCTATAGCCATTTTACGTTCGGTTTGCCATCATTTTGGTGGATTTGATGGCATGTTGTTATCGGATTATGTCCGACAATTTGGACTTGATCACCCTGAGTTATCCCTTGAAGCCCTGGAATTGTTTACCCAACATGGTAGTTCAGAATTTGCCATCAGACCATTGATTAAAAAGTATCCTGAACTGGGCATGAAAAAAATGCGTGACTGGTCAACACATCCCAATTATCATGTGAGGCGACTGTCCAGTGAAGGCAGTAGGCCAAGATTACCCTGGTCCATGGCATTACCAGAATTTATCAATGACCCCTCGCCCGTTTTGCCAATTCTTGAGAACCTCAAAGATGACCCTGAAATATATGTAAGAAAAAGTGTTGCCAATCATATCAATGACATTAGTAAAGACAATCCACAAGTTGTGCTTGACCTGGTTTCGCCCTGGATGAAAAAAACCTCCGAGAACACACACTGGATTGTAAAACAAGGGCTCAGGACACTAGTCAAACAGGGCAATCAAAAAGCGCTGACGATTCTTGGTTATCACAGTACGGAGCTTGTACTGGACTCATTTGCCAGGATCCCATCTAAAGTGAAATTTGGTAACGCCATCGATATCTGTTTTTCGATCAAAAACAAGTCGAAGAAACCTGCTCAGGTGATGGTAGATTACATCATTTACCACCAGAAACAAAATGGGACGCTGGTTCCAAAAGTTTTTAAACTGAAGTCCTTAAAAATAAATCCCGGGGAAACAGTCCCTGTCAGGAAAGCTCATCACTTTATTCCTATCAATACCAGAAAATACTACGCAGGAGAGCATCGGGTGGCCATTCAGGTCAATGGAAATATTCTTGACGAACAGCAATTTCAACTGATTCTGTAAAAAATATCTGAACGTAAAAAATGAGTGACATAAGGCTGTCACTGAGGCTGTTTTCTTTGTATTACAATCAAACGAAAAACACAATGAGTCAAAGGTCTATCAAAGAAATCATCGTTTACTCCATCAAAGAAGAGTACAGAGATAAAATTCCACAGGTTTTGGACGAGCTAAGAACGAGCGTCAGAAAGCTACCTGGGTTTAAGGATGTCACCACATTTCAGGCATGCGGTGATCCATTGACCCTTACAGATATCGTAGACTGGAATTCGCTTGAGGAGGCACAGGCTGCAATGAAAACCGTCCAAAATAATCCCGAGTATACAGATCTTCTAAAATATTTCAATGAAACTGTCTACTTCAATCATTTTAAGCATTTACAGTAAACTCAAAATTTTTTAAGCATGGTAATTTCAAAACTTGATCTAACAAAAGCTGACCCTAATTATTATAAAGTCGGCAAAAAACCTGAATTAAGAGATCTGGACCCATATTACTACCTGACCATTAAGGGCCGATCCGCTCCTGAAGATGAAAAGTTCAACCAGGCAATTGAAGCATTGTATGCAGTTGCCTATGGAATCAAATTCCTGTGTAAAGCTGAGGATAATGATTTTGTTGTCCCAAAGATGGAAGGTTTTTGGTGGGTTGATGGTGGTGCTCAAAATCAGGCCCAATATATGGACGTCCCAAGAGATGAGTGGAACTGGAAGATCACGATCAGAATGCCAGACTTTGTAGAAGCTCACCATTTTTTCAGAGCCCTGGAGAATGCTAAAATGAAAAAGGGCATTGAAAAATTGGATGACATCAAGTTTGAGTTGATCAATGAGGGGAGAAGCGCTCAGATTTTGCACATTGGAAGCTATGATCATGAGGAACAAAGTATCGAAAAGCTTCACCAGTTCATTACTGACCAGGGACTTCAGATATCCGGAACTCACCATGAGATTTATTTATCGGACCCCAGGAAAACTCCTGAAGAAAAGCTCAGAACAATTCTGAGGTATAGTGTCGCATAATGAAGAGTATCGTATATATGACTATCATTAAAAGAGCGAGGTTTTTGATCTCGCTTTTTTTGATCAATCACCTACATTTACTTCCAGCCCGAAACGGAAAACCAACCCAGGTTGTGGTATGGTCGCTGTATAAATTACAGACTGGTTGAAGAGACCTCCATGTTCTATGTCATATCCAAGCAGGTTTTCAAATGTTGCATATAAACGTAGCTGTTTATCTTTCTCCTGAAATGAAATGCTCAGGTCTAAATTGGTATACCCTTTTTGATCATTTCCTTCAAACAGTACTGCATTGAAATTATGCATTTGTCCCACCCACTTGAATCTCGGCGAGATAGTTAAGTGATTAAAAAGATTGGAGGCCGTAAGCCCAGTCCATGCCTTATGTCGGCCAATCCTTGGAATACCTGTTTCTAACCCATCAGCATCTACCGAAACTGCGTCTATAAATGAATAATTGGCGTAGAATCGGATATTCTTATTAAGTTTTGAGTTGAATGCAAAATCAATTCCAGCGATTTTCTGAACTCCGATATTTTCATTTCTTAGTCCTGGTGTGAAACTATCCGCATATTTATTATATACTGAGTCAGTGTATATTCTTCGCTCGATCAGGTTCTTTAGATCACTATAAAATGCAGTAAACGTTGCATAAGAATGCTTACTGATTTTTTGCGTAAGGCCAAGTTCAAAAGAATTAACTATTTGATTCCTCAATTGCCAGGAAGGATCGGTTTCCTGAATTTCCCTTGTGGAGATCATCACCGTGACCGGTCCACCAAACTGTTCATATAAGTAAAACAATGAGGGGGGTTGAAATGCCCTGCCATAATTGAAGTTAAGTTTCGAGGTAGAGTTGATCCGAAATATCATTCCCGCCCTGGGATTAAATACCCCTTTGTATCTTGTGGAGTAGTCAAACCTGGATCCAAAAATAAGGTCAACCTCATCTACAGGAGAATACACTACCTGTCCGAATGCAGCAACCCGGTTTTCTATTAAGGTCAAAGCATCTGCTATTTCTTTGGCGGCACTCCCGGTATATTTTGCCGGACGGCCCAAAACAGCATCATTTCCATATGGCGGGATGCTGGAAGTAAACTGATGCTGTAAACCAATAATGAATTCAAACTTTTGCGAAAGGCTGTGATTGCAAGTGAGGGTATTTCTGATAGATCGGTCAATGCCGGTCATATATTGTTTGAATGGCTCACCCAAAGTATCGAATGGAGTAACCCAACGAAAAAAAGCGGTGTTGTTGTCCTGTAAATGATATTTCAAATTTGAAGTAAAGTTCAATGTGGCACCACTCTCAAGCTCTTTAAAGTAATCCAGCCACAACATATCTGTAGATGTTTTCCATCGATTTTCACGGGTATAAAGGTAGATGGAAGGATCAAATCCCATTGCCTGACCCTCATCATAACTTTGACGATAGTAATTAAGAGATAAGTTCTTATAGTTAAGGTTGAAATATATTGAATGGTCATTTTTAGGTTGATCGAAACCCTGGGACAGAGGAGACTGATGAGCATCTATGATTTGGTATATGGTATCAGCACCAATCGGATTGAACCCATTATCGTGAAATGCCCTCGCGTTGATATTGAGAGACCAGTTTTCATTGATTTCATAGTTTCCACTTACACCACCATCAATTGAATTGAAGCTTCCCAGGTTGAAATGTGCCCGGGTTCTGGAACGATTTTCATCAGGCGTATTACTATCAAATACAATATTGATGATTCCTGAAAAAGCATCCGCGCCATAAACCGCAGACGTTGGACCAAAAATTACTTCAACCCTTTTTGCATATCGTATTGATATGGAATTTCCAATGGATAAAAATGTACCGGTAGCGGGATTTAATTTCTGCCCATTGATCAGTATCAGAAATCGGTCGTTACCCGCAATTCCCCGTACCGAATAAAATTCACCAAATCGACCTGCATTGTCAGACACATCAATACCCTGAATATCTTTAAGCAGATCCGAGAGATCGTTGTATCCTCTGTCGACAATCTGCTCCTGTGAGATTACTTCAATGGCTGTTGGGACCTCTTCCACATCCTGTGTGTACCTGCTTGCTCCAGATACCTTTACAGTTCTCAATTCTGCCAAAGATAGATTCAGCAGATCATTCTGAATAGAATCATTATGCTGAGCTAATAACCTCCCACTATGGCAACACAGGATTAACCATATAAAGCTGACTGTTCTAATACAATATCTCAATACTGCTCTTGTTGTAAATTTGAATGCATTGATTCAAGGCATCCACAAAAAAATAAATACTATTTGCTGGTAAAAAACTGGTGTGACTTAACTAATAATGTAAATATACCATTTTCTGATCAGGTCCCATTTTACAATGTCAGGTCTGCATTAGGGTTTAGCAAATTCGCTAACCTCCTTAATTACCTGCAAAACGGAATGTTTCTCGCTACTCACCTGCTCGTTATCCCAACCCAGGTACTTCTGAAAATCCTCCAGTAAGTACTCTAATAACTTTTTAGCCCTTTTGATATCAAAATAAATCATGCCGGTCCTTCTTTCGAAAAAATCGATGGCGGTCTGCACCATTTCCTCTTTGACTGTAAAAAGTAATTCAGCTCTGCCCAGCCTAAGGTCCGGATCATCGCCTCTAAAATCTGAGAAATATCCCAGAATCTGATCGGTTTGCCGACCGTAATTACTTACCAAATACTCAGCTACATAAGATTCCAAACCAAATTCTGTCACAATTTTTTCGATCTCCCTAATGTAACTTTTCACTTCTTTTGGTTTGCTAAACACTCCCCCGTTCAATACGATTTCATCTGTAATACATGGCGGCTTATCCTCATCAAACAGCTTCTCAACAACAAGGTTAACTACCTTTTCGGCCATCTTCCTGTAGCCGGTTAGTTTGCCTCCGGCAATTGAAATCAAACCTGACGATGATTCGAAAATCTCATCTTTTCTGGACAGTTCGTAGGATCCTTTTCCTTCCTCAAAAATTAAAGGTCTCAGCCCCGCCCAGGAAGATTCCACATCCTCTAATGTGATATTCTGCCCTGGAAACCCATGATTAGTGGCATCCACAAGATACTTTATATCCTCATAATCAGGCACTACATGATTTTTATCTCCGTCGTAAACGGTATCTGTGGTTCCTACATACGTGACCTTGCCTCTCGGAATTGCAAACACCATTCTTCCATCTGGCACATCAAAATATACTGCCTGTTTCACTGGTAAGCGATGATGAGGAAGTACAATATGCACCCCTTTGCTCAGTTGCAGCCTTTTGCCCTCTTTGGATTTATTAATATCTCTGAGATCATCCACCCAGGGACCCGCAGCACTAACTACCAACCGGGACCTCAGGTCGAATGACTCACCAGAAATCATGTCTTTGCAACTAAGTCCAGTGAGTTGTCCATTCTGATAGATAAAATCTACAGCCTTCACATAATTCACAGGAATGGCCCCATGTTCCTGAGCAGTTTTAATAACTTCAATGGTTAGCCTGGCATCATCTGTTCTATACTCAGAATACAAACCGGATCCTTCCAGTTTTTCTTCCGGAAGTAAAGGCTCCAGCTCAAGCGTTTCCTCCTTATCAAACATTTTGCGTTGATCCTCTCGCTCGACACCAGCTAAAATATCATAAACCATTAAACCCATGGATGACATAAATTTTCCGAAAGTGCCGTCTTCTATGATTGGCAACAACATCTTCTTTGATTGAACAAGATGTGGTGCAAGGCGATGTACGATGGCTCTTTCCCGACCTACCTCCCTAACCAATGCTATTTCAAATTGTTTCAGGTATCTGAGTCCTCCATGCACCAGCTTGGTTGATTTACTACTGGTCCCGGACGCAAAATCCCGCATCTCCACAAGTGCAGTTTTCAACCCCCTGGAAGCAGCATCGAGACAAATCCCAGCTCCTGTTATACCACCACCGATGATGACCAAATCAAACTCCTGTTGCTTTAGCTTATTTACCTGATATTTTCTACTGGCTTCCATTCAAACGCACTATCACTTTATGTACCCAATTCCCTGAAAGGTACATCACAATTTGGAATTCTTAAACAATTGAAAAAATGACAATCGTTTCCATTGAATATTTTTTTAAGTAGCCCTTTGAACAAATGAAGCAAACTCAATCAGGCGCCTTAAAAAATTGGTATCAAAGTCAGAAAATTTACATCCTTTTTATCAACATTTGCAGGATTTTTCCGTGTCGGATATTGCAATGAAAAGTTTCGTATTCTTTGGTCTCCTCTTTCCTTCTATTCTTTGGGGGAATCACATCTCTCCGGATGTGCTTAGAAAAACGTTTCATGCCTGTGTATTAGATGAGACCAAAACCATGGAATTCTATCTGATGGTGTCCAACATACAGAACCCGGACAACCTGGAAAAAGCCTACCAGGCTGCTGGCAATGCCATGATGGCAAACGTCACAGCCAATTTATACACCAAGTATACTTATGTAAGGAAATACATTTCTTTAATCGATCATGCGGTAGCCACGGACCCGGAAAATGTGGAGATCAGATTCCTCAGACTGGCAATTGACCTCAACATTCCGTACATCTTTGGCAGAACCAAAAATGCCAACGAAGACAAACAAGCCGTAATGTCTCTGGTACTAAAAGGTGTAATTCCTGATTTTGACAGAGATTTTCAACGTTACATTCTATATTTTCTGAAGGATGAGCAGATTTGTTCAGAAGAAGAAATAATGCTTATCAGCTCAAGGTTCCGACAAATTTAACCGCTGCAGAGAAGGGATAGTAAAGACCTATGAACCTTTATATGACACTGAGTTAAATAATAGGGAGGGAATTATGAAAGGTAGGAGTTGGCTTGAAAAATACACCAACTCCTAACAAGAAATATTCTACATATGGATAGGCCTGTTCTCAGTAGCAGCAAGGCATGCTTCTTTCACAGCCTCCATATAGGTCGGGTGAGCATGTGACATTCTGGAAACATCTTCTGCAGAAGCCCGGTATTCCATGGCTGTTACGCCTGCCGCAATCATGTCTGCAGCTCTGGCACCTATGATATGAATACCTAAAATCTCATCAGTATTTTTATCGGCCAGTACTTTTACCAATCCATCAGTATCCATACTCGCTCTGGCTCGCCCAAGGGCTTTGTAAGGAAATTTTCCTGCCTTATAAGCTCTACCTTGTTCCTTCAATTGTTCCTCTGTGAATCCAACACTCGCTACCTCTGGCCAGGTATACACCACGCCAGGAATCAGATTATAATTGATGTGTGGCTTTTGCCCGGCCATTTGTTCTGCTACAAATACGCCCTCTTCTTCGGCTTTATGCGCAAGCATTGCTCCTTTCACCACATCTCCAATTGCCCAAATGTTGTCCACATTGGTTCTCAGGTGATCATCTGTCTCAATCTGTCCTCTGTCATTGACCTTGATGCCTGCATTTTCCAAGCCCAAACCTTCAGTATAGGGTTTTCTACCAATTGAAACCAGGCAATAGTCTCCTTTCAATTCCAGATTTTCCCCATTCGGGGTTTCTGCAGTTATCGAAACTTCTTTTGCTTTGGCATTTACAGCGGTCACTTTATGGCTCAGATAGAATTCAAATCCAAGCTTTTTCAGGCTCTTTTGCAATTCTTTCCCCATGGTACTGTCCATAGTAGGAATGATATTGTCCATATATTCTACCACTGATACCTTAGCGCCAATTCTGGCATAAACTGACCCAAGCTCCAATCCTATTACTCCACCGCCAATGATTACCAGATGTTTAGGTATTTCCTTAAGTTCCAAAGCTTCTGTACTGGTAATCACTCGCTTCTTATCCAATTTAATGAATGGCAATGAAGCTGGCTTTGAACCTGTAGCTATGATGACTTTTTCAGCTGTAATCTGTTTTTCTTTGCCATCTTCCCCGGTAACCTTAATGGTGTTTTTGTCAACAAAAGAACCCAGACCGGTATGAACATCAATTTTATTTTTCTTCATCAGGAATGAAATCCCCTGAACATTTTCATCAACAACCTTTCCTTTACGGGCAATCATTTGTTTCAGGTTTGCCTTCGGTTTATTGATATCAATTCCATGTTCTTTGAAATGATGTTCAGCATTGTGAAAATGTTCAGATGAATCCAATAAAGCCTTGGATGGGATACATCCCACATTAAGACAAGTTCCCCCAAGGGTATTATATTTCTCAATTATTGCTGTTTTGAATCCCAGTTGGGCACATCTGATGGCGGCAACATAACCACCGGGTCCGGAACCAATAACAACTACCTGATAATCCATATATTTATAATTTTTTCTTTCTTTTTATTTTCCTTTTCTGCGCATAACTGACCCTACAACGGCCAGTAATGCTGCAGGTATCAACAATTTGGGTTCAACGGGCTCCTCTAATGCAAACTTGACATACATGAGATAACCAATCATGGCAAACGCCAACAATGTAATTATTGCAGAAATTTTGATTTTCATTATACTCCCAGTAAAAGTCTTGTTGGGTCTTCAAGCAATTGTTTTACTCTCACCAGGAAGCTTACAGACTCTCTACCATCTATTATTCTATGGTCATAGGAAAGTGCCACATACATCATAGGGCGAATTACGATCTCTCCGTTTTCCACAACAGGTCGCTCCACTATGTTGTGCATCCCAAGTATAGCAGACTGAGGAGCATTAATAATTGGAGTGGACATCATCGATCCAAAAATACCTCCATTGGTCAATGTAAAAGTTCCACCAGTCATTTCCTCGATGGTAAGTTTATTTTCCCGAGCTCTGGTCGCAAGGCGCACTACTTCTTTTTCAATGCCGTCAAATGAAAGAGATTCAGCATTTCTGATCACAGGAACTACTAAACCACGAGGAGCAGACACTGCAATTGAAATGTCACAGAATTCATTGTAAACGATCTCATCACCATCTATCATCGCATTGACTGCTGGCCACTCCTGAAGTGCCATACAAGACGCTTTTGCGAAAAATGACATGAATCCCAATCCAACATCATACTTCTCTTTGAAAGTTTCCTTGTACTTCTTTCTTAGGTCCATAATCGGTTTCATGTTCACCTCATTGAATGTGGTTAACATGGCAGTTTCATTTTTCACTGAAACCAGTCTGCGGGAAATTGTCTTTCTCAGAGAAGTCATCTTTTCCCGTCGTTGCTCACGACCACCGGTAGCTGCTATCTGGGGTGCTGTAGTGCTCACATCAGCAGTTTTCGGAGCTGCTTGTTTGGCTGCAGGCTTCTCTGCTTTCATGGCATCTTCCTTGGTTACCCTACCATCTTTGCCAGTACCATTGACATCTGACGGTGAGATACCTTTTTCAGCAAGTATTTTGGCGGCTGCAGGAGACGCGTGACCAGTTGCATAGGTTTGGTTTCCGGCAGCTGTTGTGGCTTGCGGTGCAGCGCTAGCTGCTGTGGCACCAGATGAGGCGGATGACACGCCTTCCATCACCTCAATTTTACAAATAAGAGCTCCAATTTCCAGGGTCTCTCCTTCCTGTGCAACGATGTGTAATTTACCGGAAGCTTCAGCAGTTAGTTCGAAAGTAGCCTTATCAGACTCTATCTCTGCGATTACCTGATCCAATTCAACGATATCTCCCTCTTTCTTTTCCCAGGATGAAATAGTCACTTCATTTATTGATTCACCAACCGCAGGCACCTTCATTTCTAATTTCTCTCCGGTCGATTGAGCGCCACTACCACTGCTGGGAGCCTCAGACTTATCTGGCACAGACTGTGCTGGCTTGGAAGTTTCGGCAGCTGCTGATGTATCTATTTCACATATAATTTTACCAATTTCTACTGTATCACCCTCATTTGCTTTAAGGTGCAATTTGCCAGCTGCTTCTGCAGTCAGCTCAAATGTGGCTTTGTCTGATTCCAATTCAGCAATCACCTCATCCATTTCAACAAGATCACCTTCTTTTTTAAGCCATTGTGCGATGGTCACTTCAGATATTGATTCACCGACTGATGGCACTTTAATTGCTAAGCTCATTGTTTATAGTATTAATTCTTTAGTTCTCAGATAAAATTTGATTTAAAGGTCAAATGCGTCATTGACAATTTTTGCCTGCTCCGCTTTATGAACTTTTGGATAACCTGTCGCCGGAGAAGCACTTGACTTTCTGGAAAGCAGTTTAGTCTCACCGGCTTTATCAAATACTCTTGTAATATAAGTCCAGTATCCCATATTTGCCGGTTCCTCCTGCACCCATACCAGTTGTGGATCGTTGTATTTTTTCAATACTGATTCCAACTGCTTTTTAGGGAATGGGTGTAACTGTTCAAGGCGAACAATCGCAATATCTTTGGCCTTTCTGGCTGCCTGCTCTTCCAAAAGATCGTAATATACCTTTCCTGTGCAGAGCAATACTTTCTTCACATTCTTATTAGTTACATAACTATCAGCAATCACTTCCTGAAAACTACCTTTGGTAAAATCCGCAACAGGTGAAACAACCTTGGGGTGTCTCAGTAAAGATTTTGGTGAAAAGACTACCGCAGGCTTTCTGAATTCCCAGGTCACCTGTCTTCTCAACATATGGAAGAAGTTTGCAGGTGTGGTAATGTTGCACACGATCAGGTTATCTTCTGCAGACAATTGCAGGAATCTTTCAGGCCTTGCATTGGAGTGCTCCGGACCTTGACCCTCATAGCCATGAGGAAGCAACATCACCAGGCCATTCATTCTCTGCCACTTACTTTCGGCGCTTGAAATGAACTGGTCAATCATCACTTGCGCTCCATTGGCAAAGTCCCCGAACTGGGCTTCCCAGATCACTAAGGCATGAGGAGTAGCCATGGCATAGCCGTATTCAAATCCAAGTACTCCAAATTCAGAGAGCAATGAATTATAAATCCTAAAGTGCTCCTTCTGATCAGGAAGGATATGATTGAGGTTACAGTATGGTTCGTTGGTATTGGCATCAAACAGATAGGAGTGTCTGTGAGAAAAAGTTCCACGCTTCACATCCTGTCCTGACATCCTTACAATTTTCCCTTCTGCAAGAAGTGACCCGTAGGCCAACAACTCTCCATCTGCCCAATTAAGCATTTTCTTTTCAAAGAAATTGGTCTTCCTATCCTTCAGAAGTCGCTCAATTTGCTTTAGCGGCTTGAATCCTGAAGGAATGGAGGTTAGAGCAGATCCAACCTTATCGATGATTTCCTGAGAAACCCCTGTCTCAGGTGATTTTTCAAAATCCTGTGGTTTGCTATACCTCAACGCATGCCATTCTTCCTCTATTTTCTGCGGCACATAAGGTAATGGATTTTGTTTCACCTCATTTAATCTGTCCTGCAGCTGCTTTCTAAACTCCTTATCAAGTTTGGCGGCAACATCCTCAGAGAAATCTCCACGTTCAGTGAGTTTCTTGAAGTAAACCTCCCTTGGGTTGGGGTGCTTTGCAATCTTATTATAAAGCTTAGGTTGTGTGAACTTCGGCTCGTCGCTTTCATTATGACCATGCCTTCTGTAGCACAATAAGTCAATCCAGATATCTCTTCCAAATGCCTGCCGGTATTCCACAGCGAGATTTGCAGCAAAATTGACAGCTTCAGCATCATCGCCATTCACATGTAAAACCGGAGCATCAACAATTTTTGCAAGGTCCGAACAATAAATACTGGTTCTGGCGTCATCATAATCAGTGGTAAACCCAACCTGATTATTTATCACAAAATGAATGGTTCCTCCTGTGGTGTACCCTTCCAATTGCGACATTTGGGTAATTTCGTATACCAGTCCTTGTCCGGCAACCGCAGCGTCACCATGGATCAATACGGGAATTGCTTTCTTCAGGTCACCCCTGTATTCATCATCGATCTGCGCTCTTGTATAACCCAGAACAACAGGATCTACTGCCTCAAGGTGAGATGGATTCGGTGCTAATTTCACATAGACTTTCTTACCACTCGCAGTTTCGATGTAACTCGAGTATCCAAGGTGATACTTTACATCACCATCACCCATGGTAAGGTCCGGGTCCGTATTACCCTCAAATTCTGCGAAAATCTCATTATAGGTTTTACCCATTATGTTGGACAGCACATTGAGTCTTCCTCTGTGTGCCATTCCTATTACAATTTCCTCTACATTGAAATCAGCGGCCCTGTTAATGATTTTATCCAAGGCTGGAATAGTATTTTCTCCCCCTTCCAAAGAGAATCTTTTCTGCCCCAGAAATTTTGTATGCAGGAAGTTTTCAAATACAACGGCTTCATTAAGCTTGTCAAGTATTCGCTTCTTCTCTTTTTGATCAGGATTAATGTCTACAGCGCCTGTTTCCACTTTATCCCGAAACCAAGCCAGTATGTCTGCATCTCTTAAGTGGCTGTATTCAAAGCCTATATGGCCAAGGTATAATTTCTGAAGTCTTTCCAGGATATTTTTCAGAGTGGTCTTGCCCATTCCAAGTTCAGCGCCAACTTCGAATTCCTCATTAAGATCTTCATCTGTAAGGCCGAAATCTTCCAATGCCAGCGTTGCAACATGTTGTCTTCTTTGTCTCACAGGGTTAGTATCAGATTTTAAGTGCCCTCTACCCCTGTATGCAAAAATTAAATTCCTAACGGCAGTTTCCTTGCTGGAAACACCAACAGTTTCATGTCCGTTTTCACCGTATTTCTGAAGGCTGAATTCAAAACCTTCAAAAAACTTCTGCCAGCTTATATCAACACTCTCTGGATCTTCCTTGTACGATTTATACAATTCGTCAATATAAGCGCCGTGAGCATTGGATATATATGAGTATTTATCCATCTGAAAAGGTATTTTTCTTTAATTTTAAAACAAATATAGGCCATGTATTTTAATATCGAAAATTGCTAATTCGCTTATGCGAATATCATTGTATCTCAGCCTAATCCACGATCAGAAAACTCAGAGTACTCCAGGGCTAGGTATTTATTAATTAATAATCTATCTTTGCAGACCTTTTTATAAACCGTGGACGTGTTCCACAATTAACTATTGATTAAAAACAATGGCAGTAAAAATCAGATTGGCCCGAAGAGGTCGAAAGAAACTAGCAATGTACGATGTAGTCGTAGCGGATGCTAGAGCACCACGAGATGGTCGCTTTATTGAGAAATTGGGAACTTACAACCCAAACACTAACCCGGCAGCAATTGATATCGATACCGATAAAGCATTGGACTGGGTAATGAAAGGTGCTCAACCTACAGATACGGCAAGAGCAATTCTTTCTTATAAAGGAGTAATGCTAAGAAAGCACCTTCAGGTAGGTGTTAACAAAGGAGCGATCACTCAAGAGCAAGCAGACGAGAAATTCCAGGCCTGGTTAGATTCTAAGGAAGCGCAAATTCAGGGTAAAGTAGACACCCTTGCGAAAGACAAAGCAGCGAAGGAAAAAGCTAAGTTGGAAGCTGAAGCTAAAGTGAAGGAAGCAAGAGCTGAAGCAATTGCAGCTAAAAACAAGGTGGAAGAAGAAGTAGCTGAGGAAACTGAAGAGGCTGCAGCAGAAACCACCGAAGAGGCACCTGAAGCAGCTGCTGCACAGGAAGCTCCAGCGGAGGAAGCTCCAGCAGAGGAAGCTCCAGCGGAAGAGGAGAAGAAAAGCGAAGAGTAAGCTTTCTGTCATGAGAGTGGAAGACTGCTACCAACTTGGTAACATTACAAAACCTCATGGACTACACGGAGAAGTACAGGTATTTCTGGATGTAGATATACCTGAAGCATATCAAAATCTGGAATCAGTTTTTGTCCTGAATGGTCAAAAGCTGGTTCCATTTTTTATTGATACCATTTCAATTCAGCCAACAAAAGTCATTGTCAAATTTGAAGATGTAGACTCAAGGGAATCCGCGGAAGAAATTTGTGGCAAAGCGCTCTATCTCCCACTTTCATTTTTACCTGAACTGGATGAAGATCAATACTACTACCATGAAATTATAGGTTTCAACATCATTGAAGCCTCTGAAACCCTTGGAGAGGTAGAAAATATTTACAATTTCCCTAATCAGGATCTGATTGCCACCACAGTCCAAAACAATGAGGTGCTAATTCCGATTCAGGATGATATTGTCACTAAAGTCGACAAGCACAAGAAAGAAATTTATGTACAGCTGCCCGATGGTCTGCTGGATGTCTATTTAAACAGTGACAAGCATGAGGATTGATATCATTACCGCACTTCCCAAAATCCTGACAGGACCATTCGATCAAAGCATTCTGAAGATAGCAGAAGAAAAAGGGTTAGTAGAAGTACACATTCACGATTTAAGAACATATGCCACCAACAAGCACAACTCAATTGATGACTATGCTTATGGTGGAGGAGCTGGAATGGTACTAATGATAGAACCTATTGATCTGTGCATTTCAAAACTTAAGTCCGAAAGGACGTATGACGAGGTGATTTATATGACCCCTGATGGTGAGCGACTCAATCAGAACATTGCCAATGGCCTGTCGCTTGCAGGAAATATCATCATTCTTTGTGGGCATTATAAAGGAGTTGATGAAAGAGTACGTGAAAAATTCATTACCCGCGAAATCAGCATTGGAGATTATGTGCTTTCAGGAGGTGAACTTGCCGCTGCAGTATTGGCAGATGCAATCATACGATTAATTCCAGGTGTATTGAACGATGAAACCTCTGCCCTGACTGATTCTTTTCAGGACAACCTATTGGCTCCACCAGTATATAGCAGGCCTGCAGAGTATAAAGGCTGGAAGGTTCCTGAAGTTTTGCTCTCCGGCCATGAGAAGAAAATAGAGGAGTGGAGATTTCAAAAATCACTGGAGCGAACCAGGCAGAGAAGACCGGATCTACTGAGAGGTGAAGAACAATCCGATGCATGAAAATAATAATTTCATTTTCCTATACTATTTTTTCTTAGTAATCACTTGTTTTATCTATTAATTACTATATTTGCAGTCCGTTTTCAAGAAAGGGTGAATTCCATTTAAAATCATGAACGAATTAATTAAAGAAATAGAAGCTGAATATACTGAGGTAAGAAACAACATACCTTCTTTTGGTCCTGGTGATACTGTTAACGTTCACTACAAGATTAAAGAGGGTAACAAAGAGCGAATTCAGCAATTCCAGGGCACAGTTTTACAAAGAAGAAACGTGTCTTCTAATGGAGAGACATTCACTGTTAGAAAAATCTCAAGCGGAATTGGGGTGGAAAGAATTTTCCCTGTCCTTTCTCCTAACATCGAGAAAATAGAAGTGTTGAGAAAAGGAAAGGTAAGAAGAGCACGATTATTTTACCTGCGAGGTAGAAAAGGAAAATCTGCGAGAATCAAAGAGAAACTGTAAGAATTTTGATAACCAATCAAAAGCCAACTGTTCCAAACGGTTGGCTTTTTTTGTGCCCAAGTCAAATAAAACTTCAATATTTGTAGTCGGTGAACACAAAATTTATTTGCTACGTACTCGTCTAATAACATGATGATCAATTTCGTAAAGTATCAGGGAACAGGAAATGACTTTGTCATGATCGACAACAGAAAAGGTCAGGTTCATTTGTCAGTTGAACAAATTGGCCACTTATGTGATCGAAAAAAGGGCATTGGGGCAGATGGAGTCATCCTCATACAGGAGCATCCTGAATTAGATTTTGAGATGGTCTATTATAATTCCGACGGATCCCAAAGCATGTGTGGAAACGGAAGCCGTTGTGCCGTCCGATTTGCTCATGAACTCGGCATGATTCAAGGCAGCAATACTAAATTCCTCTCTACAGATGGTGTACATGAAGCCATGTTAGAAGGCCCAATAGTCCACCTGCACCTGAAAGACGTGAACGAAACGAAAAGAATAAGCCATGACGAACTCTTTATAGATACAGGGTCACCCCATCACATTCGATTTGTGGAAAATGCGGAGGCATGTAATGTCTTTGAAGAAGGTCGAAGCATCAGGCATCTGCCAGCATACGCGCCGGGAGGAACAAATGTCAATTTTGTAGAATTGCTGGACGATTCCACCATTTTTGTTCGCACATATGAAAGAGGCGTGGAAGATGAAACCTTATCTTGCGGCACTGGGGTAACAGCTGCCTCCATAGCAGCTACTACTCGAAATCTAAAAAGCCCAGTCAATATAAAAACACTCGGAGGTGATTTGAAAGTGAGTTTTGATCATGGAAATAACGGCCATTTTTCTAATGTTTTTTTAATCGGACCAGCCGAAAAAGTATTTGAAGGAAGTATTCATTTATAAGTCAACACTGAGCGCCTGATTATTGCAGAAAAGCACTTAACTTTAGGGCTCTCAAATTATAAACAACCATAATTTTATTATGCTAGGAATCATAAACAAAGGGATCGCGAAGGTATTCGGGACAAAAGCGGAAAGGGATTTGAAGGAGCTCGTGCCCTACGTTGAAAAAATTAATAGCGAATTCAACAAGTTATCAGGACTTACTGATGATGAGTTAAGAAATAGAACAACCGAACTCAAGCAGGTGATCAATGGACATCTCAAGAAAATTGACGATGAAATTGCCTCTCTTCACCAAACGATAGAAGAAAAACCAGATCTTGATATCCACGAGAAAGAAGATATTTTCAATAAGATTGACAAACTCGAGGAAGAAAGAAATAAAAACCTGGAAGACATCCTGCTTGAAATTCTACCTCAGGCGTTCGCCGTGGTAAAAGAAACAGCCCGTCGACTGAAAGAAAACCAAAAACTGGAGGTAACAGCAACGCTTCATGATAAGCAAATTGCTGCTCAAAAAAGCAATGTTGAAATAGTTGGGGAAAAAGCCATCTGGCACAACAAATGGATTGCAGCCGGTACCGAGGTGATCTGGGAAATGGTGCACTATGATGTACAGCTAATTGGTGGTGTAGTACTTCATCAGGGGAAAATCGCGGAGATGGCTACAGGTGAGGGTAAAACACTAGTTGCTACTTTACCTGCTTATCTTAATGCATTGGCCAATCGTGGAGTTCATATTGTTACTGTTAACGATTATCTGGCCAAAAGGGACTCAGAGTGGAATGCTCCGCTGTTTGAATTTCATGGGTTAACAATCGACTGTATCGATAAACATGAGCCAAATTCGGAGGAACGCAGGAATGCCTATATGGCTGACATCACCTATGGTACAAATAATGAATTTGGTTTCGATTACCTCAGAGATAACATGACCAGAGATCCTGAGGAACTGGTACAAAGAAAACATCATTATGCCATGGTGGATGAGGTTGATTCCGTACTTATTGATGATGCCCGAACTCCGCTGATCATTTCCGGGCCAATTCCAAAAGGGGACGAACATGAATTCTACGACCTGAAACCAAGAATCGCCAAACTGGTAGAAGCACAGAAAAAATTGGTTACTGGTTATTTGAATGAAGCCAAAAAACTAATCAAAGAAGGCAATGAGGCCGACGGGGGATTACCACTGTTTAGAACCTATCGTGGACTACCAAAACACAAGCCGCTGATCAAATTCCTCAGTGAAACCGGAATAAGGCAAGTTCTTCAAAAGACCGAAAATTTTTACCTTCAGGATAATCAGAAAAATATGCCTGAAGCTGATGCCCCTCTATATTTCACCATCGATGAAAAGAACAATAGCATCGACCTTACCGAGAAAGGCCTTGACCTCATCACTGGAGAAGGGGAAGACTCCAATTTCTTCATTCTGCCAGATATTGGTGTCGAACTTGACAAAATTGAAAAGGATGAATCATTAAGTGACAGTGACAAGCTGATCAAAAAAGATGAAATCATTCAGGACTACAGCGTAAAGGCACAAAGAATTCACAGTGTCAACCAACTACTTAAAGCATATTGTCTGTTCGAAAAGGATACGGAATACATTGTTGTTGACAGTAAGGTTAAGATCGTTGACGAACAAACGGGTCGTGTCATGGAAGGCCGGCGGTATTCCGATGGATTACACCAGGCAATTGAGGCCAAAGAAAATGTAAAAGTTGAAGACGCTACTCAAACATACGCCACCATTACCTTGCAGAACTACTTCCGAATGTACCACAAGCTTGCGGGTATGACTGGTACTGCTGAAACTGAAGCGGGGGAATTCTGGGAAATCTATAAATTGGACGTAGTAGTAATTCCTACCAACAGGCCAATCGCCAGAAAGGATATGGAAGACAAGGTCTTCAAAACCATGCGCGAGAAGTTTAATGCAGTAATTGATGAAATTGTTGAGCTTACCGGACAAGGGCGACCAGTTCTGGTAGGTACCACTTCAGTAGAGATTTCGGAGATTCTTAGCAGAATGCTGCAGCTAAAGAATATTTCTCATCAGGTACTTAATGCAAAACAACATGCCAAAGAGGCTGATGTTGTAGCAGAAGCCGGTAAACCCGGGACTGTCACCATTGCCACCAACATGGCAGGTAGAGGTACAGATATCAAACTAACTCCTGAGTCGCGTGCAGCTGGTGGTTTGGCTATTCTTGGTACTGAAAGGCACGAGTCTCGAAGAGTAGACCGACAGTTAAGAGGTAGATCCGGTAGACAAGGAGACGTGGGATCATCTCAATTCTTCGTGTCTCTTGAAGACAATCTGATGCGTTTATTCGGCTCAGACAGAATTGCCAAAATCATGGACCGAATGGGCTTAAAAGAAGGTGAGGTCATTCAGCACAGCATGATTACCAAATCTATTGAAAGAGCTCAAAAGAAGGTTGAGGAAAATAACTTTGCCATCAGAAAAAGACTCCTGGAATATGATGATGTAATGAATTCCCAAAGAGAAGTGATCTATACCAGGAGGCGAAATGCCCTCTATGGTGAAAGATTGCAATTGGACATCATGAACATGTTATATGATACGGCTGAAGACATTGTGCTTAACGCCAAGGCAAGTCTAGACTATGACAGCTTCAAATTGAATTGCCTGAGTGTACTTGCTCTTGATTTCCAAATCACTCCAGAGGAATTTGAGAAGATTCCTGAAAACGAGCTGATAGAAAAGGTATATGATGAGGCCTATAGCAAGTATGTGAAGAAAAACCAGATCATTGCTGAGCGGGCACTTCCTATATTGAAAAATATTCAGGCGACCAAGGGAGCAACCATTAAAGACATCCAGGTACCATTCTCAGATGGAAAACGGCAAATTGGCGTTATTGAAAGTCTGGAAAAGTGCATTGAAACAGAAGGTAGGGAGATGATTCTAGCCATGGAAAAAATCAGCACCCTCGCTTTTATTGACCAGGCCTGGAAAGAACATTTAAGGGAAATGGATGATCTTAAGCAATCGGTTCAGAATGCAGTATACGAGCAGAAAGATCCATTGCTTATTTACAAGTTTGAAGGATTTGAGTTATTCAAACGATTTATCGCCAAAGTGAATGAAGATACCGTGTCATTCCTTATGAAAGCAGAGATTCCCGTTCAGCAACCAGATGATGTACAGGAAGGCAGAAGAACAAAGGCCAAAAGAAACTATAGCGAAAGCAAAGAGGAAAGTCGATCTTTACTGAGTAACCGTGGTGGTGACACCAGACCTCCGGCTGAAAAATCTGCGCCAGTGAAATCACAAAAGATAGCCAGCAGGAATCAACGGGTTACCGTCCAGTACTCTGATGGTAAAGTGATGAAAGACGTAAAATATAAAGTTGTTGAAGACGATATTAAAAACAATCGCTGTGTCATCGTTGAGTCATAGATTATTTATATATGCCTTTCTCGGACTGTTAATATATGGTTGTACGCCAAAAACAGTCACTAACACAGGTAAATCCAATTACTCTGAAGACCTGACCATATACCGTCCACCATTGGCACTGGACACACTCGAGGCAGTACCTGATGACACATTGGATCAAATTGCTTATGTTGTCCCAACTAATCACCTCAAAGCAGAGCTGGATAGCATTGTCTCTTTAACCACATATTATAATGATAAAAAGGACTATGTAGAAGGTTATACCATTCAGGTATATACCGGAACCTCCAGGGATGAAGCCAACAGAGCACAGGTGAAAATATATTCAGTACTGGGACAGGCATCACCATGGGTCGATTATACACAGCCTGTTTACAAAGTAAAAGTTGGCAAATTCTACACTAAACTTGAGGCCAACAAACTACATAAACAACTGAAGCAAAAATTCCCAAATGCGTTATTAATTCCACAGCGCTTTAGAATGAAGTAGCATGGAATATTGTATAGTGGAAAAACAATTCAAATGGATTTAAAACAACGAATAAAATCCCTGTCAGAAGATTATTTTTCAGAAGTTTTAGCTTTAAGAAGACACATTCATGAACACCCCGAGCTCTCTTTCGAAGAGCACGAAACCTGTAGTTTTGTAAGAAAAACTTTGGAGTCCTACGGCCTTCATAACATTCAACCCATGGCAGATACCGGGTTGACTGTCAACATAAAAGGCAAAAACCCAGACGCTAAAGTTATAGCCTTGAGGGCGGACATGGATGCATTACCTATTCAGGAGGCGAATGATGTCCCATACAAATCAAAAAATGATGGTGTTATGCATGCATGTGGGCATGATGTTCACACCTCAAGTTTGCTGGGCGCAGCAAAAATTCTACAAGACCTTAAGGATGAGTTTGAAGGAACGATTAAACTCATTTTTCAACCTGGAGAAGAGAAGTTCCCGGGAGGAGCATCCATCATGATTAAAGAAGGTGTTCTTAAAGACCCTGAGCCAACAGGCATCATCGGTCAGCATGTAATGCCTTTGGTTCCAGTAGGAAAAGTGGGTTTCCGCAAGGGCATGTATATGGCCAGTGCTGATGAATTGTATGTCACAGTGAAAGGTAAAGGTGGTCATGGGGCCATGCCTGAGTTTAATATAGACCCGGTTTTGATCGCTTCCCATATTATAGTAGCTCTGCAGCAGATTGTAAGCAGAGTTGCCAGTCCCAAAATGCCTTCCGTGCTCTCATTTGGTAAAGTAATTGCCAATGGCGCTACAAATGTCATCCCAAATGAAGTCTACATTGAAGGTACCTTCAGAACATTTGATGAAAAATGGAGAATGGAAGCTCATGAGAAAATGAAAAAAATGGCTTCAGGGATTGCGGAATCAATGGGTGGATCCTGTGATTTTCGTATTGATGTTGGATACCCCCATCTTAAAAATGCGGAGTTGCTCACGGAAAATGCACGTAAAGCAGCCGTTGATTACATGGGAGAAGAAAATGTAGTAGACCTGGACCTCTGGATGGCTGCTGAAGATTTTTCTTATTACTCCCAGGAAATAGATGCTTGTTTTTACAGACTAGGTATTAGAAATGAGGAAAAAGGCATCACTTCCAACGTTCATACCCCTACTTTTAACATCGATGAAGAGGCCTTGAAAACAGGCATGGGGTTAATGGCATGGTTGGCGATTGCGGAGCTAAAGAATCGCTCGTAAAATACGCCTTTTGAAAAATTCTTAAAAAATTAAGAATTCCTTAATCAGGTTTGGAATGAAGGGTGGGTCAAATGAGGTTAAATTTGTAATTTTTACCACCAACCGGCCAAATCAATGTATATTCGCGACTTGATGCTTGCTTCAGACACCATATCGGATGAAGATAAACCAAAATCGCTGTACCGGAGTGTAATCATAATTGCGGTTGCCCTTTATGTATTCCTGTTATCCATTAACCTCATCAGCACTTCATTTGGATTACTTGGTGCTGCTACCGTAGAATCCATTCTGTACGCAACGTCCAACCCATTTATAGGTCTCTTTATTGGACTACTCACCACAGCTATCTTACAAAGTAGCTCTACCATCACGACAATGACAGTTGCTGCTGTTGCTGGAGGGTCCATTGCAATAGAAAGTGCCATTCCTATAATTATGGGCGCGAATGTAGGTACAACGGTGACCAGTACCATCGTATCTTTAGGTTATCTTACCAAAAAAAGTGAATTCAGAAGAGCCATTTCTGCAGGAACGGTACATGACATATTTAACATTGCAGTGGTCGTGATCCTCTTTCCGTTGGAACTAAAGTTTCATCTGCTCTCAGATCTCTCCAGACACATCACCAGTTTAATCTATATAGGTGCCCCCAATGAAGGTGTAGATCCAATAATTGGCATCAATTCGGTTTTTTTTAAATCCATAGCTTCTGCTATTGGAAATTATATCAGCAACCCGATTATCCTCCTGCTAATCTCATTCTTCCTTCTATTTGGCGCGATCAAAGTATTATCAAAAATTATCTATCGTGACTTAATTGGAAGATCAAAAAACAAACTGGAGGACTTTGTATTCAGAACAAAATACAGATCTTTCGGTTGGGGCTTGTTGATCACTTCAGCGATACAATCCAGTTCGGTTACCACATCGCTTATGGTGCCATTGGTTGCCACTGGAAAAGTTACACTACGACGTGCGTTTCATTTTATTTTGGGAGCAAACATTGGAACAACCATAACGGCGCTTATCGCAGCACTTTTCCGATCAGAAGCCGCGATTAGTTTAGCCATTGCTCACCTGATGTTCAACCTTATTGGAGTACTTATCTTTCTACCTTTCCCATGGGTAACATTGATTCCGGTAAACTTATCTCGCAAACTGGGAGCGCTGACACTGAAGCACAGAATGGCTGGGTTTGCTTATATTCTGGTAGTGTTTTTTCTGGTTCCATTTACTTTGATCTACATCAGCAGCAACAATGAACTGAAAGAGAAAAGTCAAACTCCTTCTGGTGATACTACCTCAATGCCTTTTAAGCAAAAATTGAGACAAAACATTCCAAGATCAGCTGATTATTAGCTAATTTAACCTCAAATCAAAAGGAAAGTATTTTGCCCAAAATATTGAAAATAGACGCATTAATTGATGCTATAATAGACTTCCTGAAAGTGAAGTTTGAGATAGTAAAAGTTGACATTATTGAGAAACTATCCGCACTGGTAGCTAATGTGGTAGTTTTTATGCTTGCATTCTCAATATTCATGTTTTTCCTGGTCTTTTTTAGTTTTTTTGTGGCCACCTTACTCAATGAACAGCTGGATAGCATGTTTTGGGGGTATGCAATTGTAGCTGGTTTCTACTTACTGATCGTAATAATAATGCTGATTATGTTGAGGTCGGGTAAAATCCAGGGACTTATTGAACGGGCAATCATGACTGCCACAGAGCAAATGGAGGATGAAGAATTGTAGGAGTTATGACAATACACACGAGAGGAAAAATTAAGCAATTAAAGGAAAAGGAGGCATTATCACGGGAATCTTTAAATAAAGCTTCGGACGATGTTGAAAAAAATGCACTTCGGATTTTAGGTTTGGCGGCCCTAGGTGGTTTAGCAAGCTATGTGCTCTATAGAGTGCTAAGAGGATCCTCAGAAGACGAAGAAATTGAAGAGACAGAGCCCGAAAAGCCTAAAAAAAAAGTCCAGATAAAAGTTAATCAGACACAACCAGATAAGAATAAATTTATTGATTCAGGAAAGATCGTTGAGACCGCACTGAAGGCCGGTATTCCACTGGTTATTAAAGTCATTCAGAAATATCTGGAAAGCAGAGTAAGCGACACCAGCGATTCGGATCGCAATGCCTAAACGTTAATCAAAGACTCCCTTCTTCTCATTTTTCCAGCAGGAATACCAAACATCATCTTAAATCGTCTGCAGAAGTATGCGGTATCTTTGTAGCCCACTTCCTTTCCGATTTCACGGATACTTTTCTTAGTAGTTCTTAGCAGATTTACTGCCATTTCCATTCTTTGATATTCAATATAATCCTGTGGGTTGATTCCGGTAAGCATTTTGAAATACTGACCAACATAGTCTTCCGAAACATTTGCTACGTTTGCCAGGATTTTGTTTGAAAGGTCCTCTCCTAAATGCTCTTTAATAAATGTAAATATATCAATCAGTCTTGGATCCTTGAAATAAGTACTGTTCGTTGCGAATTGCTCTACAAAAAGCCCATTGGTGATGATATATCGGATAAGCTCAACCACCAATCGCTCGGTTTGAATTTTGATTAGCCTTTCCTTTCCTGGAAGATTACTAAAAGTCTCCAAAACCACTTCTTTAATGAGCATACCAAGACTGCTCTCCTGCTTAATGGAGAAGGCGGGAATATCCAGGGATGCGAAGAAATTTACTGAATCAAATACTTTTGCTTCAAAAGAAACATAGCAATAGCTTTCGTTTTCAGTGGAATTTAGCCGGTCGGATGGCTGGAAGTATCTCTCTTTGTTGTTTAAGAAATCATCTTTGGTAAGTGAGTCTGCTTTTCCGCTTCCATAGGTTATGGACAACATTTTCCCTCCGGGAACAAACAATATATCGCCTTCTTCTACAACCTCATTATTTTCACCAAACTTTAGTTGTCCCTTGTTGACGTATAGGATGGTATTTTCAACATCGTAGTTATTACTAACTGAAACAGGATTTAAAATATTAATATTTTTAGCTTTAATAAAGCTTACTGATAACGACTCAATTATCTTATTATAATCCTCCATCCCACAAAATTATACTATTAGCCGAAAAAACATGAATAAACACAAGATTTGTTGGATAAAACTAATATTAAATTGTCTCAATTACAAACCTTGTGTTTAAAAATGGAGGTTATGAAATTATATTATTTTAATAATCCCCTTGAAATTACAATCTTTTGTATCTCGGAAGTCCCTTCATAGATCTGCGTGATCTTAGCATCTCTCATTAATCGCTCAACATGATATTCCTTCACATATCCATAGCCGCCATGGATTTGGACAGCCTCAACCGTGGTATCCATTGCTACCTGAGATGCATATAATTTTGCCATTGCACTTGCCTGAGAGAAGTCCTGCTTTTGATCCTTCAACCATGCAGCTTTCATTACAAGCATTCTGGCAGCCTCAATCTGAGTGGCCATATCAGCCAGTTTAAACGCGATGGCCTGGTGCTGAAATATTTCTTTTCCAAATGCTTTTCTTTCCTGAGAGTATTTCAAAGCTAACTCATAGGCACCTGAAGCGATACCCAAAGCTTGTGAGGCGATTCCAATTCTGCCACCATTAAGTGTGCTCATAGCAAAGGTGAAACCAAAGCCATCTTCTCCAATTCTGTTTTCTTTAGGAACCTTCACATCAGTGAACATTAGTGAATGAGTGTCACTACCGCGGATTCCTAGTTTATCTTCCTTTTTACCCACAACAAATCCATCCATCCCCTTTTCAACGATAAGCGCATTGATTCCTTTGTGCTTTTTTGCAGGATCTGTTTGTGCAATCACCAGGTAAATGGATGCACTGTTTCCATTGGTAATCCAGTTTTTGGTGCCGTTGAGGAGATAATGGTCACCTTTATCTTCTGCAGTTGTTCGTTGAGAAGTAGCGTCTGATCCTGCCTCAGGTTCCGACAGACAAAACGCTCCAATTTTTTCTCCAGTTGCCAATGGCTTGAGATACTTCTCTTTTTGCTCTTCCGTTCCAAATTTCTCTAACCCCCAACAAACCAATGAATTGTTAACAGACATACAAACTGAGGCAGATGCATCAATCTTGGATATTTCCTCCATGGCTAGTGCGTACGAAACAGTATCCATTCCACCACCATTATATTTAGGATCCACCATCATGCCCATAAAGCCTAATTCCCCCATCTTTCTGATCTGCTCTGCCGGAAACTGTTGTTTCTCGTCTCTTTCGATTACACCAGGTAGCAATTCAGTTTGGGCAAAATCTCTTGCTGCATCTCTTACAGCTGCTTGTTCTTCTGTTAGTTCAAAATTCATTCTCAGGAAGTTTAGTGTTCATTTTTTGAGCCGCAAATATATAAAAAAAGGATTTGAACCTTTCGGTCCAAACCCTTGTCGATATCTTATTGTTTGATCTCTGAAGGATTAATTTAATCTCTTGATCCTCCCAGGAACATCAAAATCCAGTATAATAATGTTACCAATGAACCAATAGCTGCAACGACATACGTCATTGCTGCCCATTTTAATGCATCCTTAGCCATGTCATGCTCCCGGTGATTCACAACCCCTCTTTCCCTGATCCATGCCAAAGCCCTCTTACTTGCATCAAACTCTACAGGCAGGGTAATAAACGCAAAGAGTGTAAAGACAAAATAACATGCGATGATTACCAGAACAGCGGTTTGAAAAGAAAACAACCCCTGAACGAAAAACGCCCCAAAAAACATCGCTATGAAAACGAAGTTGATGATTTTGGCACTTACGTTTTGTAATGGAACCATTGCCGACCTGAATTCCAACATGGAATAGGCCGTTGCATGTTGTACAGCGTGACCACATTCATGAGCCGCAACAGCTGCCGCAGCAGCCGACCTGCCCTCGTATACCTCAGGACTAAGATTGACCGTTTTGTTCACCGGATTATAGTGATCCGTGAGCTGCCCGGGGACAGACATGACCTCCACATCATATAGACCATGATCTCTAAGCATGCGTTCGGCAATCTCTCTTCCACTTAATCCAGAGCTTAACCCTATTTGGGAATATTCTCTGAATTTACTCCTCAGCCTGGAACTCACAGCCCAGCTGATGAGCATAAAAACAATTATAATGAAAATCATTTTTGATCCTTGTTTAATTTATTGATCCTCTCAATTATTTGAGAAGTTGAGTGACCTTCAACCAATTCGACGGTCTCCACTCTCCCTCCATTTGCCATTACGATATCAGCCCCCACAATGTTGCTAATGTCATAATCCTTTCCTTTGACGAGTACATCTGGCAAAATATTTTGGATCAATTCATAGGGTGTAGGAGCATCAAAGATAATGGTTGCATCTACGCAATTCAGTGCTGCAATCATTCTAAGCCGTGACTTTTCTTCATTGACTGGCCGACCTGGCCCCTTTAATCCCTTGACTGACAAATCGGAATTCACCCCAACTACCAATCTATCTCCAAAGCTCCGGGCCTTTTCCAGGCTTTCAATATGCCCTGGATGCAAAATATCGAAACACCCATTGGTAAAGACAATCGTTTCTCTTTGTTCCTTCCAGGATTTAATTTTCTTAATCAGATGATTCAGTTCCAGAATCTTCTTTGAGGTGTCCATCACTACTGTTTTTTCTGATGAGAAATGAAATCACAAAACTGATCGCCCCAAACAATGCGATGGTTACAATTTGTGATGTGTGTAGCAAAGTAGCAAAAAATTTCCCGGTAACCTCATCTATACCATAAAGCAACAGCAGAGTACTTACAATAACATGATAAGTGCCAAATCCACCCTGCACGGGTATAGAAAGTGCAATTCCAGCGCCTACCAACATGGCCAAGCCTGCCAAATGGCTAAGTTCACTGGTTTCCTCCAGCGCAAACACCATCACGTAACTCATATAAAAGTAGGTTACCCAGATAAGGATCGTTGACAACACAAACCCGGTTTTGTGTTTCATTTTAGTAAATGACAGAAGTCCATTCAGTAACTCCACTACAAACCCTCTTAGTTTATTGTAAATAACAAACCGACTTAAATGACGATCTATCCTTCCAAAAAATACAAGGAATAAGATACCGAGTAAAAACAATGAGCATGCAGAGATTATCAATATGACTGGATCAATTGCCAGCCTTGTCATTACACCCGAAAAGAATTCATATAATTTGTCAAATTCCAGTATAAAACCTAAAGCCAATAATATTATGAGCATTAAAAGGTCAAAAATTCTTTCGGTAACTACTGTTCCAAAAGATTGCGTCATTGGAACTCCATCCATTCTTTTCAAAATGGCACATCTCGAGATTTCTCCGGCTCTTGGGATCGCCAGATTGACGAGGTACCCGACCATCACTGCCAATAATGTTCTCCAAGTATTTAATTGATAGCCAAGGGGGTGAATCAGGACATTCCACCGATATGCTCTGGCAACAAAAGCAATTAGAGATAATGCTATGGAAAGGTATACCCAGCGAAAATCAACCTTATCGAACCTGGATAAGAAATCTTCCCATCTGATGTCTTTGAAAACGTAATATAACAAGCCTGCTGCAACAGCAATTGAGACGGTATACTTAAAAATGGCCAAGATCTGGCGGCCTTTTTTCTCCATTAAGCTGATACTTTATTCTGCTCGTCTGGAAATATCACTATTGGTTTATGAGTTTTGGCTTCCTTGGCATCAACTGAGCAATATGAGATAATGATAATGATATCGCCTACCTGGGCTTTTCTTGCGGCCGGCCCATTCAAACATATCTGACCACTTCCTCTTTCTCCGGTTATCACATACGTTTCAAGCCTTTCACCATTATTGATGTTTACGATCTGCACCTTCTCGTTCTCCACGATATTGGCGGCATCCATCAAATCTTCATCAATTGTGATCGAGCCAACATAGTGTAACTCCGCCTGGGTAATCTTAACCCTGTGTATTTTAGACTTCAGTAATTCTATATACATTTTTGAGTCAATTCACCGCGAAAATAAGTATAAATTATCTATTAACCTCACATCTCCTAAATATGCAGCTATGCAAAGTGATATTTGTTCGTGTCCATTGATGTCAGAAACAGCCTCAAGATTGGAACTATCGACTATTTCCAGGTATTCCAGTTTTAACTCCTTCGTTTGCTGAATGTAATCAATGGCAACCTTTCTTGCTTGTTCAACACTTTTTAGAGATAAAAGTTCTTCTTTTAGCAGATTTAATGTTTTAAATATTTCCGGAGCAACCATTCTCTCTTTTTCAGAAAGCCTTTGATTTCGGGATGATAAGGCTAAACCATCTTCTTCCCGAATAGTGGGAACTCCTATTATTTCAATCCCAAAATTCAGATCCTGGTTGATTTTTTTGATTAGAGAAAGTTGCTGAAAATCCTTTTGTCCAAAAAAAGCCACATCAGGATTTACGATGTTGAAGAGTTTTGTCACTACAAGACCAACTCCATTAAAGTGATTTGGTCTGAATTTACCTTCCATGCCTTCTTCTAATTTCCCAAATCCTATGTTCACTGAAGGTTTATCAGGATACATTTGTTGTGCAGATGGTACAAATACTGCATCAACGCCACCATTTTTCAGCAATTCCAGATCCTTTTCCAGCGTTATCGGGTAATTATCAAAATCGGATGGGTCGTTGAACTGCATTGGATTTACAAAGATACTCACGACTGTTAGATCACAGGTATTTACAGATTCTGAGACTAATTTGAGGTGACCTTTATGAAGTGCGCCCATTGTCGGCACAAGACCGATTTTTAATTTTTGACATTTTTTTTTATTCAAAAACGTCCTTAGAGGCATTATTTCTTCGAAAACCTGCATTATTACCTTAGAAAGGAGCGCAAAAGTAGTATTATGAATTTATAAATATTGATAAAAACCGAAAAAAATCGTAATTTTGGGGTCATTTTTAATTAAACCCACATATTATGTCGAATCTTAGAATCCTCTATGTAGCAAGCGAGATTAACCCTTTCCTTAAAACATCCGATGTGGCTGATTTTGTAAGAAAACTTCCGCAGGGCATGCAGGAAAGAGGTATGGAGATCAGGATATTGGTACCAAGGTTTGGACTGATTAACGAACGGAAAAACAGACTACATGAGGTCGTTAGATTATCAGGTATAAATATTGCAGTTGGCGATGAAGAAAAACCTTTGATCATCAAAGTAGCATCCATCCCTAACGCTAAACTTCAGGTTTACTTCATAGACAATGAAGATTATTTCCACAGAAAGTCGGTATTCTTCGATAAGGAAGACAATTTCTATGAAGACAATGACGAAAGAGCAATATTTTTCTGTAAAGGCGTTTTAGAGACGGTTAAAAAACTAGGGTGGTCGCCGGATATCGTTCACTGCAATGACTGGATGACTAGTCTAATTCCTCTGTATCTGAAAACTACATACAAGAATGATCCAATTTTCCAAAACAGCAAAAGTGTGTTCACGGTGCATGATAATAGGTTTACACACAAGTTTGGAGATGATTTAATGCACAAAGTAAAAATGATTGACATTGATGATGGGATGTTGCACCCATTGAAGACTGCAGATTATGATGGTTTCATCAAACTAGGAATGGAATTCGCAGATGCAGTAATCAAAGGCAATGAGGAGACCAGCGAAAGTTTTAATCAATTACTTGCTGACATCTCTGACAAAAATAAAGTTGATACAATTGAGAAAGACGAAAACCTCTTAGATTCTTACTATAACTTATATAATGAACTTGTTGGATAAAAAATGGTTAGGGCTGGTTTTGCCACTAGCCCTAACAATTTTTTCTTGTGATGAAGAAAACCAGATTGGACAGGAGATTGATAACAGCACCGACCGACTAACCATCGCTTACGAAGAATTTACATTACCCTCAGCTAATATATTTATTGATAGTGTCAGGACTGATTCAGATCCTTTTCTGCTCTGTGGAAATTACAGTGATGAAGTGTTTGGCAATATATCTATAGAGGGGTACACTAATTTTAACGCTACCTCAGCTGCACTCCCAGGAGCTTCTGCAGAATTTGATTCGGCGGTGTTGACGTTAAGATACAATAAATTCTATGGTACATTCCCAAGCGCACAAACCTTCGTTGTGTATACAATATCTGATACGCTTTATGATGATGTGGTATATACTTCAAACAGAAAGGCCAATCTATTAACAGAAATTGGCCGATATGAGGACACGGTACTACCTGAAGCAGATACTGCAATCCATGTTGTATTAGACGCTGATTACGCTTTTGGTCTGTTTTTTAAGCTAAGAGGAATGGATAGTTTCTCGCCCTTTTCCAACGGTGAAAATCGACCCATTGCAATCGTGCCAGATGGAGGTAATGCAATTTTTGGCTTTGACCTGCAACATGCAGAATCCGGCATTGTATTCCATTACAAGGAAGATGGAGATACTTTGAGCTACAGGTTGGATTTTGCAAATGATGCACACTACAATGCAATCTCCGTTGATCGCAGTGGAAGCCAGCTTTCATTTCTGGCTAATGAAGGGCTGCAAAAATTCGATGCTGATCCTAATCTTATTTTCATGAATCCTGCCACTGGAATTTTGCCATGGGTAGATTTAAAACCCGTATACAGGTTTTTTGAAGATCAGGACAATGTCAATATTATTTCCTCCAGATTAGTATTCCCTATTGACCCTTCAGATACCGCTGAGTACCTGGATTATTCCCTCACTCTTCAGTATTTTTTCGCTGACAGTACTGGGAAATTTAATGGAAGTGGAGCAATAATTAATTCATTCAACAATATACTATTATCTGACAACAGTTATATCGGTGGACAGCCTCAGATTGCTGTTACACAAATCAGGGAGTCTACATTTGCGTTTGAACGAGATGTAACCCTGTTTACACAATTGTTGATTGCAAATGACATAAACCGTTCAAGAGATCCCGTATTTCCTGAAGCTTTCGTTGCGATTCCAACAAGGACCAGCTCAGTGAATCAAACAGCATTCTTTAAAGATGGAATTAAACTTAAAGTGCATTACACCGTTCCTAAGTAAATTACAACTCAAAATCTGAGCTCAATATGTGTGGGATTGTCGCCTATATCGGTAAGAAAGATGCATTACCAATAATACTTAAAGGATTAAAAAGGTTAGAATACAGAGGATATGATAGTGCCGGAGTGGCAATCAATGACCTCAATTCAATAAATATCTATAAGAAAAAAGGGAAAGTTTCTGACCTTGAAGCCCATATCAATGGATCCTCAATTGCAGGTACTGTGGGTATAGGACACACAAGATGGGCAACACATGGAGAACCAAATGATAAAAATGCCCACCCTCATTACTCCTCAGACAAATCACTGGCCATAATACATAATGGAATTATTGAAAATTATGGTTCGATTAAAACTGAACTACAAAATAAGGGCTATGCTTTTCAGAGTGATACTGACACTGAGGTGCTGGTTACATTTATTGAGGACATTAAAAAAAGTAATGACTATTCACTTGAGGATGCTGTCAGAGTAGCTTTGACCAAAGTTGTAGGCGCTTACGCCATAGCAGTTTTAAGTGTTGAAGAACCCAGAAAAATTGTCGCAGCTCGGAAAGGAAGTCCACTTGTCATAGGTCTGGGAAAAGATGAGTTCTTTTTAGCTTCTGATGCAACACCAATCGTTGAATATACCAATGAAGTGGTCTATCTTAATGATGAAGAAATTGCCGTGATAACAGATTCGGAGTTCACCATTAAGAACATTAAGGATGTTACTCAGACACCATATATCCATACTTTGGAAATAGAGCTGGAAGCCATTGAAAAAGGAGGCTATCCTCACTTTATGCTTAAGGAGATATTTGAGCAGCCAAATTCTATTGCAGATTGTATGCGGGGAAGACTTAATGCCACTGAAGGGACATTGACATTAGGTGGCATTCGGGAATATTCAAAAGCATTGGTTCATGCTGAAAGAATAATTATTATCGCTTGCGGAACTTCCTGGCATGCTGGTCTTGTAGCGGAGTATTTTATAGAAGAATTATGCAGAATACCTGTGGAAGTAGAATACGCTTCCGAATTTCGATACAGAAATCCTGTTATTAAAGAAGGTGATATTGTAATTGCTATTTCGCAATCAGGCGAAACAGCAGACACCTTAGCTGCAATTGAATTAGCAAAATCAAAGGGAGCAATCATTTTTGGAGTAGTAAATGCTGTGGGATCATCAATCTCACGCGCCACCCATGAAGGAGCCTACCTGCACGCTGGACCAGAAATTGGTGTTGCTAGTACTAAAGCTTTTACAGCTCAATTGACGGTACTTAGTATGATCGCAATAAGAGTTGCAATAGAAAAAGGAACTATTGCCGAAAGAAAGTACCATGAACTTCTAATTGAATTGGAAACAATTCCTTCCAAAGTAGCCAAGGCTCTTGAGTCCAACTCACAAATTGAATACATCTCAGATTTATTTAAAGATGCTAAAAACTTCCTTTACCTGGGGAGAGGTTATAATTTCCCTGTGGCTTTAGAGGGTGCTTTAAAGCTGAAAGAAATCTCCTACATTCACGCAGAAGGTTATCCGGCAGCAGAGATGAAACATGGACCTATTGCCCTAATCGATGAAGAAATGCCTGTGGTTGTTATTGCGACACGGGATAGTTCTTACGACAAAATTGTATCCAACATCCAGGAAGTAAAAGCTCGAAAAGGAATAGTGATTGCTGTAGTCACCGAGGGCGATGTACTTATTCCTAAAATGGCGGATTTTGTAATTGAAGTGCCTGCCACTCATGAAGCTTTAATGCCATTAGTCTCTGTTGTGCCGCTTCAGTTGCTGTCTTATCACATTGCGGTGATGAGAGGGTGCAACGTTGATCAGCCGAGAAATTTAGCTAAATCTGTGACTGTAGAGTAATGAAAAAAATAATCAATACCACAAAGGCTCCTGCACCTATTGGCCCATACAGCCAGGCAGTACTTTCCAATAACACGCTTTATGTAAGTGGTCAAATCGCCATTGATCCTGAAAGTGGAAATCTTGTAAATAGCAATATTAAAGAAGAAACGCTGCAGGTGATGAAAAACCTAGAAGCCATTTTGTCTGAGGCCGGCATGACTTTTGGCAATGTACTAAAGTGTTCTATTTTCATAGCTGACATGAATGATTTTGGGAAAATCAATGAGGTTTATGGTCAGTTTTTCAAAGAAAATCCTCCCGCAAGGGAAACCGTAGAAGTCAGTGTCCTTCCAAAGCACGTGAATGTAGAAATATCCTGCATTGCAGCGCTTTGATACCTTAATATCTTTTTTGGCAGGCTCATAATTTTTGTAGATTTGCGGTCTAAATAAAATTGAGGACCCAAACAATCAGAATGAGTCAGGTACGTGTAAGATTTGCCCCAAGCCCAACGGGTGCACTTCATATTGGAGGAGTTAGAACGGCATTATATAATTATCTGTTTGCCAAAAAAAATGGTGGCCAGTTTATTCTAAGGATAGAAGACACTGATCAGAGTAGATATGTGGCTGGAGCCGAAGAGTATATACGGGAATCTCTGGAATGGTGCGGAATTACTCCTGATGAAAGTCCCTATGCTGGTGGTCCCTATGGCCCGTATAGACAATCCGAGCGAAAGGAAATTTATAAGCAATATGTAGATCAACTGCTGGCTGATGATTTGGCTTATTATGCCTTTGACACTCCGGAGGAGCTAGAGGCAATGAGAGAACGGCTGAAAGCTGCCAAAGTAAGCAACCAGCAGTACAATAGCATCACCAGGATGCAAATGACCAACTCCCTTACTTTGAGTAAAGAAGAGGTTGAGAAAAAAATCGCTGATGGTGATCCATATGTCATCAGGATAAAAATTCCGGCAAAAGAAGACATCAGAATAAATGATCTGATCAGGGGATGGGTGAAAGTTCATTCTTCCACGCTGGATGACAAAGTTCTTATGAAATCAGACGGAATGCCTACCTATCACCTGGCAAATGTTGTAGATGATCACCTGATGAAAATCACCCATGTCATTCGCGGTGAGGAGTGGTTACCTTCAGCGCCTCTCCATGTGATGTTATATAAATTTTTGGGTTGGGAGAATGAAATGCCCGAATTTGCTCACTTACCACTCCTGCTAAAACCTGATGGAAACGGAAAGCTTAGTAAGCGGGATGGGGACAAACTGGGTTTCCCTGTATTTCCAATTACTGGAGAGTTTCCTTCAAAAAATGGAGAAAAGGAACATTTCTCCGGGTACCGGGAAGCAGGTTATCTACCTGATGCGTTTATTAATTTTCTTGCTTTACTAGGATGGAATCCAGGCACTGACGAAGAGGTATTTAATTTAGAATCTTTAGTTGAGCAGTTCTCACTTGACAGGATCAGTAAATCAGGGGCTAAATTTGATATAGAGAAGGCAAAATGGTTTAATCAGCAGTATATCAAATCTCTTCCTGATGAAGAATTAGGTCAATATATATTAGAGGAAACCAAAAAAGCCAACATACAATGCACTGATGAAACCGCCAATAAAATTGCCGGATTGCTAAAAGAGCGTGTAACTTTTACCCAGGATTTGTGGGATGGGGCTAAAATCTTTTTTGAACTCCCTGAAGCTTACGATCAGAAAGTGGTTAAGAAAAAATGGACCACTGAAGCAGTTACTGTACTGGAAGATTATTCCGATGCTTTATCAGACCTTGATAGTATAGATGCAGATAATGCAAAACTTATTTTGGAACAAACCCTTGAGAAATTCGGTATAAATATAGGAAGAGTAATGCAAGCGTTGCGACTTTCTATTACTGGAGCCGGAGGTGGTCCTGACCTGATGCAGATCATAGAAGTTTTAGGGCCAAAAGAAGTTTCTCAGAGAATAAAAGTTGCGATTGATAAGCTTGCCGAAAGCGTAAAATCATGAGCAAAAAAAAGGATAATAAAAAACCAAATGTGAATCCCGAGTTGGAGGGCTTTGATCTTAAAATCGATACTTTCGGGCAGTTGCAGACTAATTACGATATTGATAAGATCAATCAATTCCTGAATAAAAATGTGGATGACAAGAAATTGAGAGACCGGGACGACATTGATAAAGGATCGTCAGACAATAATGACCGTGATAATAAATAATTAGAATCCAATATTGATTTTGGGGATAAGTGCAGGAACCTTAGTTTTATATTTTCTGTATTTATCCCCATATTTTTTGATCAACTTTCCTTCTTCGAGTGGAATTGCAATTAGAACGTAAACTATTGTTATAATCGCCGAAATCAACACACTCAACTTAGGTACAAATAAAAACATACCAATAAAAATAAGAATGGTTCCTGAATACAGGGGATGCCTCACTTTTGCATTAGCTCCACTTACTTTGAGATCATTATCATCATCAAATCGGTCATCCCTTGTCAAAAAACTCTGTACGCTGTAGTTTCTGAACGCAACACGAATAACAATAACACCATAAGTAGCAAAAACCATTGCAAAGAACCTTGACACTGTCCCCGGTTCATAGAAATATGTAGACGGAATTGTTAATATTTGATATCCGATAATCAATAATCCCAATACTGATATTAGTGAATATAGTATACGCCAGTGATTCAACTGAAAGCCATAGGACAGCCACTTTCTTTTCAATGAATCCATCGCTAGTAAACTATGTATCGCATAATAAACCAGCCATGTTATAAAAATGAGTAAATGATCTCCTACCATTGAACTAGAAATTGTAATTTTGGCTCCAAATAAACAATATTCACTTCAAAGTATACGTGCAATGGCCGATATTAAGTTTGGTATCATCAGGGAAGGTAAAGTTCCTATTGATAGAAGGGTTCCGATCACTCCTGAACAAGCAAAAGAAATTCAGGAAAAGTTTGATGGAGTAAAAATATACTGTCAGAAAAGTGACATCCGATGTTATGATGATGAAGATTATGCCAATGAAGGCATTGAGGTAGTTGATGACATTTCAGATTGCGATGTAATATTTGGTGTTAAAGAAGTGCCCATACCAGACCTGGTTGATGGAAAAACATTTTTCTTTTTCTCTCACACCATTAAAATGCAGGAGTACAATCGGGAATTACTACAGGAGATACTCAGCAAAAACATCAGGTTGATTGATTATGAAACTTTAGTGAACGAGAACAACCAGAGAGTAATTGCATTTGGTCGTTATGCCGGAATTGTAGGTGCTTACAATGGCATCTGGACCTATGGCAAACGCTATAACCTTTTCGATATCCGCAGAGCCCATGAGTGCTTTGACCTGGAGGATTTGAAGTCAGAGTTCACCAAATTTAAATTGCCTCCAATCAAAATAGCCATCACCGGAGGTGGCCGGGTTGCGAAGGGTGCAATGGAAGTAATGTATGGAATGGGTATCAGAAGGGTGACCCCATCGGATTTTCTCAACGAACGATTTGATGAACCGGTCTTTACTCAATTAAATACCCGTGATTATAACAAGCGAATGGATGGCGGTGAATTTAACAGACATCACTTCTATGATCACCCTTATGAATATGAGGGGGACTTCCTAAAGTTTGCAGAAGTTACAGACTTACTGGTGGCTTGTGCGTACTGGGACCCAAAAGCCCCAAAACTTTTCTCCAGAGAAGATGCGGTAAAGAACAATTTCCGGATAAAGATCATTGCAGACGTAACTTGTGATATTGACGGATCAATTCCATCTACCATTCGCCCTACAGTAATTGACGATCCGATTTATGATTACAATCCCACTGAAGGCACAGAGGAACCACCGCTTTCAGAAGAGGGCAATATTACGGTAATGGCTGTTGACAATCTTCCTTGTGAACTTCCAAGGGACGCTTCGCGTGATTTCGGAAGAATGTTGATAGACAATGTTTTACCAAGTCTGCTTGGAAAAGATGAAAAAGGCATCATTAAAAACGCCACGATAACTGAGGGTGGAAAGCTTACCGAAAATTACAGCTATCTTCAGGAATTCGTAGAAGGAAAAACTGTCTGAGCAAAACGAATCATTTAGAACATAAAAAAAAGGTGTCTGTTGCAGACACCTTTTTTATTATGATTGCTTGAGTGATTACCCGTTCATTGAAATCAGGAATTCCTCATTATTTCTTGTTCCTTTCATTCTACTTAGTAAGAACTCCATTGCTTCGGTAGAATTCATATCTGCCATGAATTTCCTTAGGATCCAAACTCTGCTAAGCTCATCCTTATCCATCAACAGATCTTCTCTTCTTGTACCAGATGCAGGAACATCAATAGCAGGATATACACGCTTATTAGAAAGTTTTCTATCGAGTTGAAGCTCCATGTTACCGGTTCCTTTGAATTCTTCAAAGATTACCTCATCCATCTTAGAACCTGTTTCGATCAATGCGGTGGCTATTATCGTTAACGAACCGCCATTTTCCACATTTCTTGCAGCTCCGAAGAATCTTTTAGGCTTATGAAGTGCATTAGCGTCAACACCACCAGAAAGGATCTTTCCTGAAGAAGGAACCACTGTGTTATGAGCACGCGCCAATCTGGTGATAGAGTCTAACAGGATCACAACATCATGCCCACACTCTACCATTCTTTTAGCTTTCTCAAGGACCATATTAGCTACTTTTACATGACGATCCGCCTGCTCATCAAAGGTAGATGCAATTACTTCTGCCTTTACGCTTCTGGCCATATCTGTTACCTCTTCAGGTCTTTCATCAATAAGTAAGATCATCAGGTAACACTCAGGGTGATTTTTAGCTATCGCATTAGCAACATTTTTCAACAATACTGTTTTACCAGTTTTTGGTTGCGCCACGATCATACCTCTTTGCCCCTTACCAATTGGTGCAAAAAGATCCAGAATTCTAGTACTGTAATTTGATGCATCAGTACTCAGGTTAAGCTTGGTATCAGGGAAAAGAGGTGTCAGGTATTCAAATGAAACCCTGTCTCTGATCTCTTCAGTAGTTTTTCCATTAACAGATTCAACTCTGAGCAGTGCAAAGTATTTTTCACCATCCTTCGGAGGTCTTATTTGTCCCTTAACGGTATCTCCGGTTTTTAATCCAAATAATTTGATTTGTGAAGGAGACACATAAATATCATCAGGGCTAGCCAGGTAGTTGTAGTCGCTGGATCTAAGGAAGCCATACCCATCCTGCATGATCTCCAAAACACCCTCATTCTCGATTACTCCATCAAATTCCTTAACATTAGCGTTGTAAGCAGCTTTTTTCGACTTCTGATCACTCTTTTTCTGATCTCTCTGATTGTCTTTGCTGTCTCCGCCCTTTTTGTCTTCAACCTTTTCTTCGGCTTTCTTCTCAGCTTTCACGCCATTTTGTTCGGCCTTCGGTTGCTCTTTCGGTTCGCTGGATTTAGTTGCTTTTTCGTCAGCAACATTTACTCTTTTTCTTTTCTTGGGCTTTTCTTTCTTCTCTTCTACTGCGGGCGCAGCAGCTACTTCTTCGGCATCACCTTTCAAAGCAGACTTCACTTTGTTTATTTCACTATCTGGCAATGTCGCCTGGTGGTCTAGTATTTCATAAACCAAATCTTTCTTAGGCAATTTTTTGAAATTCTTCATGCCCATCCCTTCTGCAATATCCCTCAGCTCTGACAGAAGTTTAATATTCAAATCATCAATATTGTACATAAAAATTTTAGTGTGATATCAAGAACTCTATATATGAGATTTTATAGAATTAAAGTATGTTAATTGTTATTTCTCGAAAAATGATCTTGCTTGAAAGAATCTCTTGGAGAGGATTCTTTGTTGAAATGACTTCACAATATTAACAGTAATACCTATTAATTCACAAATAATTTACAAAAATTATTCCAGTACCTATTATTTATCCTGTTATTCCCTTCTCCTAACGTTCATAAATCTTACTTTTGCCCTGTTTTTTAAGATTACAAACGATGTTACAACCTGCAGAAATAAGAGCAAATAAAGACCTTTTTGTCGAGAGATTGCAAAAAAGAGGCCTGGTAGATATTGAGAAGACGCTTGATCAGATTTTGATCTTGGACGATCAAAGAAAATCAACGCAACAATCGCTTGATGCCACCCAGGCAGCTTCCAATAATGCTGCTAAGCAAATCGGAATGCTTATGAAGCAGGGCAAGAAAGATGAGGCTGAAAATGCCAAAGCTGAAGCTGGGAAATTACGGGAGGACGCTAAAGAATTCTCCAACCAGCTTGCGAAAATCGAAGAAGAGTTAAAAACGTTGCTTTACAACGTTCCCAATATACCTCATCCATCAGTACCCGCTGGAAAAAGCGAAGAGGATAATGAGGTAGTTTTTCAAATGGAGAACCTACCTGAATTGAAAGAAGGGTCAAAACCACATTGGGAACTGATTAAAGAATATGACATCATAGATTTCGAATTGGGCAGTAAGGTCACAGGTGCTGGATTTCCATTCTATAAAAAAGAGGGTGCCAGGCTGATCCGATCAATGATCAATTTCTTCCTGGATGAGGCATCAAAAGCTGGGTATACTGAAGTTCAGGCCCCTTTACTTGTCAATGAAGATTCAGGGTACGGTACAGGGCAGTTGCCGGATAAGGAGGGTCAGATGTATCATGTGGGCGAAGATAACCTTTATCTGATCCCAACAGCAGAAGTTCCTATCACCAACATGTATAGAGATGTGATCATTGATGAGCAGGATCTCCCTCTCAAAAACGTTGGTCACACACCTTGCTTCAGGAGAGAAGCTGGGTCCTGGGGTGCTCATGTCCGGGGATTAAACAGGCTGCATCAGTTTGACAAAGTTGAAATCGTTCAAATTCAGCATCCGTCAAAAAGCTATGAGGCATTAGATGAAATGGTAAAGCATGTTGAATCCCTGATAAATAAGCTGGAGTTACCTTATCGAATATTAAGGTTATGTGGTGGGGATCTGGGTTTTACTTCTGCGCTTACTTTTGACTTTGAGGTTTACTCAGCTGCCCAAAAGAGATGGCTGGAAGTAAGTTCAGTAAGTAACTTTGAAACATTTCAGGCAAACAGGCTGAAGCTTCGGTTTAAAGGGGATGATAAAAAGAAACACCTGCTTCATACGCTGAACGGAAGTGCGCTTGCATTGCCTAGAATCTTAGCTGCATTGCTGGAAAATAACCAGACTGATGACGGAATAATCATACCGGAAGTATTGAGACCTTATACCGGGTTTGATAAAATTTCCAAAGTATGATCAGACCAGGAACTAAGGAGGACCTTCCTCAGGTGTTTGAATTGATCAAAGAACTCGCCATCTATGAGAAAGCGCCAGAGCAGGTAACAAATACAGTCGCCGCAATGGAAAGAGATGGGTTTGGACCAAACCCAATTTATGGATTGTTTGTCGCAGAGGAAGAGGGATCTATTGTAGGAATTTCAATTTATTATTATCGATACAGTACGTGGAAAGGCAAAAGGTTGTACCTGGAGGACATTGTTGTTACTGAATCCCGACGGGGAACGGGTTTAGGAAAACAACTATTTGACAGAACAATCGAGGAAGGTAAGGCCAATAACTGTACAGGAATGATGTGGCAGGTCCTCGATTGGAATAAGTCTGCGATTGATTTTTACAAAAAATATGGGACCCATTTTGATGAAGAATGGGTCAATTGCCACCTGGATTTCTAAACTTCCTGCAGGATAGTCCGGAAAGAAACATGCTTGTCTCTGTACTTTTCAAGATGTTTTTGCATTAAAGCCGGTGCATGGTTTTCCAGGTAGGTGTTGATGCTGGAGATGTCTTTAGCAAAATACTGAATAGAATAAGTCGATCCGTTGGCATCAGGAACCTCTCCAAGCAGTTTGTAAAATTTATTTGCAGTGAAAAAACCAGTTTCCATTACTTCTGGGATATGGATATCCTTCATCCAGGCTTTCCATTCTTCTTCCACATCAAAGTCTATATTTACGGTAACATTATACAGTATCATAAGTTATCTAAGTCTTAATCAGAAAGGCAAAGTAAGATGAATTTAAGCTTAAATGAAAAGCAGTCTGGCATTATCATCCTTGTGCTGCATATAGTGGGAGTTGCTGGCTATGTCGTTGACGATTTACGAGAATACTTTTTATTCCTGACGCCATTTAACCTGACGATTACGCTTCTGCTTTTATTCAATTCATTTAAAGACTTTTCAATAAGCAGCATACTGTTGCTTATCACTATTTATCTGATTGGTTTTTTTAGTGAATACCTGGGAGTGAATCATCAGTTGTTGTTTGGGAGCTACACTTATGGAAGCACCCTGGGCATACAACTGGCCGGAGTTCCCTTAATGATTGGCTTTAACTGGATCTTATTAGCTATCGTCTGTAGTGCAGTTGTTAGTCGATATATAAGTACCAGGTGGTTCGCAATCCCGCTTGCTGCTCTTTTGATGGTAGGCCTTGATTTTCTCATAGAACCAGTCGCTATTGCATTTGATTATTGGACCTGGACAAACCAGACAATCCCTTTAAGCAATTATATCGGCTGGTTTATGGTAGGGTTAATGATCCAGATCATATTATCGTTCAGGGATCTTTCTGCAGTTCATGGAATTTCTAAGTATATTGTGGTTGCTCAGGTGATATTTTTTGCCTCACTAAACGGGTACCTTCTGCTTACGGAAAACAATTCCGAATTATGATTAGTTACTTACCCAAATGGAGTTAAAACGAAAAGGATTTTAGAAGAGATTTAAGATGACTACATTCTCCATCAAGGACTTAGAGCATTTATCGGGAATCAAAGCACATACCATCAGAATATGGGAACAGCGATATGAATTGATTTCACCGAAAAGAACTGAAACCAACATCAGGTATTATAATGATAAGGATTTGAAGCTAATTCTTAATGTATCCCTGCTGAAGGAGAATGGTTTTAAAATATCCAAAATCG
Source organism: Cyclobacteriaceae bacterium (assembly GCA_965243755.1). GTDB lineage: Bacteria > Bacteroidota > Bacteroidia > Cytophagales > Cyclobacteriaceae > JANSWY01. Next base: position 818,182 of record CBDEVW010000002.1, on the reverse strand, counting down.
CTCAAATGTCTGAAGGGGACATGCAGCGTGAGGTACTGAAATTGTCTGAAAAGAACCTGAAGTTTCCCGATCAGGTGCACTCCCTTACTATTGCGATGGTTGATCTGGACGAGGATCGATTTGAGAAAATTGTAAGCAGCAGCATTCTCAAAATTGGATTTGAAAAGACCATGTTGAACATCATTTATCCTTTTCTATCCAAAATTGGCGTATTGTGGCAAACCGGGGCAATTAATCCTGCTCAGGAACACTTCATTTCTAATCTGATCAGGCAAAAGCTCATTGTGGCGATTGACAATCAGTATAATGCATTAGACGAACATTCAAAGAAGTTTATCTTATTCCTGCCAGAAGAGGAACTACATGAATTGAGCCTCCTGTTCGCATCATTCATTATAAAAGCCCGCAAGCATAAGCCAATTTACCTTGGTCAAACCCTTCCGCTGCGAGACCTGGAGGAAGTTTATCATTTACACAAGCCTGAGTATTTAATTACCATTGCGACCAGTCACCCGGGTCCCTCAAAAATCCAACAATATGTAGATACTTTGGCCGACAAATTCCCTGAAAGCACCATCCTGGTAAGCGGATATCAAATAGTTGGCCAGGGAATCAGGGCAAAAGAAAATGTAGTCATTATTAATCATCTGCAAGGACTGGTTGATTTCATTGATCAAATGGCCGTTTCCGAACCTGGTCTACCGTACAGATAGTATCTAGGCCACTTCACAAACATCATTACATTTATTTTTTGTTTAATTAACATTAAACAAAATGCAGACCAATAAGGTCATTCCAGAGACATTTTATGCATACACATCATATATTTCGACTTTTTGTTTAACTTTTTTCTATATACATTAAACAATTCTTAATTATTTTGTTTAACATTACATTATATTAATTAAACAAAATAGTAGAATGACAACCTTAGAATTCAATTACAATCTAGACATGATGTCTTCTGCTCTGAAGCCCTTCGCATTGAAACTTACCAGAGATAGAGAAGATGCCAACGATTTATTGCAGGAAACAATGCTGAAGGCTTACACCAACAGGGAAAAGTACACCGACGGCACTAATCTGAAAGCCTGGCTTTACACCATCATGAAAAATACCTTTATCACCAATTATCAGAAAATGGTGAGAAGGGGTACTTTCATTGACACTACAGAAAACCTTCATTACATCAATTCCAGTGGTAGCACAATTAACAACCATGCTTACGGCAACTTCACAATGGAGGACATTGAAAAAGCACTCACCAAACTGGCTGACACCTACAAAGAACCTTTTATGATGCATTTCACAGGCTTCAAATACCATGAGATAGCGGAAAAACTCTCCATTCCAATAGGTACTGTGAAAAACCGAATTCATATCGCAAGAAAAGAATTGAAGGGAAATTTGAAATCTTATCGATTTAAATAAGTAGTTTAATATATGCCAAAACTTAAAGCATGTGTAATTGGAGCAGGTTTTGCCGGGCTATCAATTGCCACCAGACTTGCTCATGAGGGTCATGAAGTAGTGCTCGTGGAAAAAAATGAGCAGACCGGCGGTAGGGCCAGAAGGTTCTCCGCGGAAGGATTTACCTTCGATATGGGGCCTTCCTGGTATTGGATGCCTGATGTTTTCGAACAGTACTTTGAAAGTTTTGGTAAAAAGGTTTCTGATTTTTATGCTTTGGACAGGCTCGATCCATCCTATCGTGTGTTCTTTTCGACAGAAGAAATCATGGATGTGCCAGCCGAAATGAACGCAATTGAAGATTTATTTGAGCAATACGAATCCGGAAGTGGCAAAAAATTACGATCATTTCTGGCACAAGCTTCCTATAAATATAAAGTAGGGATTAATGATCTGGTGTATAAACCAGGACGGTCCCTATCTGAATTTTTGGATCCACGTCTCCTTTATGGCATCATGAAGATGGACGTATTTCAATCCATGAGTAAACATGTTCGTAAGTTCTTCAACCACCCAAAACTCATCCAATTAATGGAGTTTCCAGTGTTATTCTTAGGCGCACTGCCAGAAAATACACCCGCCCTCTACAGCCTGATGAACTATGCCGACATGAGTCTGGGTACTTGGTATCCAAAAGGTGGTATGCATAAGATTGTGGAAGGGATGACTCAATTGGCAGAAGAAAAAGGTGTTAAGATTCTTCTGAATCAGGAAGTAAAATCTTTTCAATACAAAGGAAATACAATTGCAGGGGTAGAAACCAACAACGGAGTAATTAATGCCGATGTAGTAGTTGCCAGTGCAGACTATCAGTATATAGATCGTTATGTGTTGGATAAAAAGTTCAGCAATTACAGCGAGGCTTATTGGGATCAGAGAGTCATGGCCCCCAGTTGCCTGATTTACTACCTGGGTATTAACAAGAAGCTTCAGAACCTGGAGCATCATAATTTATTTTTTGATACAGATTTTGGTAAGCATGCTGCTGAAATTTACACTACCAAAAAGTGGCCTGAAAATCCATTATTTTATGTTTCTGCCACTTCAAAAACTGATGCCACTTCAGCACCTGAAGGGATGGAGAATCTGTTTGTATTAATTCCAGTTGCCACAGGTTTAGAAGACTCAGAAGAGGTAAGGAAAAAGTATTATGATTTAGTCATGAAGCGGTTAGAATCCCTGACCGGTCAATCTATTTTAGATCATGTCATTTATCATCGATCATATGCCGCATCAGATTTCATTTCGGATTACCATGCATTCAAAGGAAATGCATACGGTCTGGCAAATACGCTCAAACAAACAGCGATTTTGAAGCCATCATTGAAAAATAAAAAATTAAAAAATTTATATTTTACAGGACAATTAACTGTTCCTGGACCAGGAGTACCTCCTTCAATTATTTCCGGGCAGGTAGTTGCTCAGGAAGTAATGAAAGACCATGCCTGATTTAAAACCACCTTACTCATGGACCTATATAGCACAACTACTTTTAAATGCAGCCGACTGATTACAAGGCACTACAGTACTTCCTTCACCCTTGGCATAAGGACGCTCGACAAGAAATTTCACTACCCCATTTATGGGATCTATGGATTTGTGAGATATGCCGATGAGATTGTTGACACCTTTCATGAATTTGATAAAGAAAAACTACTCCGGAGGTTTTGGGAAGACACCTATGCTGCAATAGATGAGGGCATTAGTATGAATCCAGTACTTCATAGTTTTCAAAAAGTAGTGCATGAATACAATATTGAAAGGGAGCTCATTGAATCTTTTTTGGTTTCAATGGAAATGGATTTGCACAAGGGCACCTACTCTGAAGCAGATTATAAGAAATACATCTATGGTTCAGCGGAAGTAGTTGGACTAATGTGTTTGCGCGTATTTTGTGAAGGGAATAATGAATCCTATGACAGATTGAAAGCTTCCGCCAGGGCATTAGGATCTGCTTTTCAGAAAGTTAACTTTTTGAGGGACATCAAAAGTGATTTTAAAGAAAGAGGACGCATATACTTTCCAGGAATTGATTTCAAAACATTCACAGAGAAGGAAAAACACCAGATTGAAGAAGACATTCAACGAGATTTCGATCTGGCATATCAGGGCATCCTGGCATTGCCCAAAGGAGCAAGATTGGGCGTTTACCTGGCGTACATTTATTATTTAAAGTTATTTCATAAAATTAAAAATGTACCTGTAGGCATGATCATGGAGCAGCGAATCAGAATCCCTGATTCAAACAAGCTGGCACTGCTCACCAAAACATATTTTATGCACCGGTTGAATTTCATCTAGTGGCACTCTATCTGTACATCAACTTGTTTACCATCTCGTTCCCATTATTGAGATCGTTCGAGAAAAAGATCAATTACAGCTCCAAATGGAAATGTCTGTTTCCGGCAATTGCCATTACCGCTATCTTTTTTCTGATTTGGGATGTCATATTTACCGGAATGGGTGTTTGGGGGTTTAATCCGGATTATCTGGTCGGATTGTACTTCCTCAACTTACCAATTGAAGAATGGTTGTTTTTCGTAACAGTACCGTTCGCAAGTGTATTTATCTATGAATGTGTGCTGTATTTTGTAAAGGAAAGGCCACTTAATGGTCATGGAAGGACCGTCATGATCATAGTTGCAGTGAGCCTGGTAATACTTGCTTTTGCCAATACCGACAAAGCCTATACTTTTTGGAACTTCCTATTTGCAGGTAGCTATATCCTGATGACTGTGTTGTTATTGGGTTTTCGTGACGCTGATAGGTTCCTGATTGCGTATGTCGTTCATCTGATTCCTTTTCTTCTGGTTAACGGGGTGCTGACGGGATCATTTCTCGAAGCTCCGATTGTTTGGTACAATGACCAGGAAAATCTCGGGATAAGAATCTTCACCATTCCTATTGAAGACTCGATGTATGCCTTACTCCTATTGTTTATGAATGTGAGTTTTTATGAGCGATTTAAAAGAGTTCTACAAAAGAATCATTCCTGAGTTTTAAACATATCACTTCAAAAAATGTTGTTTTAGTATGTTAAACCTAAGCGTAAATATTGATTCCAATTCCGGTTTTTGCTTTGGGGTAGTCTATGCCATTGAAATGGCTGAAGATATCCTTGATGAATTTGGAGAATTGTATTGTTTGGGAGACATTGTGCATAATGATGAAGAGGTCAGAAGACTGCAGTCAAAAGGCTTGAAAATAATCGGAGCTGATGAACTCAAAGAAATAAGGGATGCTAAGGTCTTGATCAGGGCACATGGAGAACCTCCCGCTACTTACGAGCTGGCCCTTCGAAATAACCTGGAATTAATTGATGCCTCCTGCCCGGTGGTACTCAAATTGCAAAACAGGTTAAAAAGCTCCTATGACAAGAAAGAAGACATTTACATCTATGGTAAACATGGTCATGCTGAAGTCATTGGGTTAATGGGACAAACTAATAATGAAGCTGTAGTATTTCAGGATATCAATGAATTGAACCTGGAGGAGTTGCCAGATGAGATCACGCTTTATAGTCAAACAACCAAAAGTACGGATCATTTTTATCAGATTCTTGAAGTACTGAAAGGTGCAGGGATCACTGTAAATGCCCATGACACCATTTGTCGGCAGGTTTCGAACCGTGATAAAGAATTAAGATCGTTTAGCCAGAAATATGACCGGATTGTGTTTGTATCAGGCACCAAATCTTCAAACGGTAAGGTTCTTTATCAAATTTGTAAGGATAATAATCCTAATTCGTACTTTGTTTCCAACAAAAATGAATTGAAGCAGGAATGGTTTAATTTTGGAGAAACAGTTGGTGTTTGTGGAGCCACATCTACCCCAATGTGGTTAATGGAAGAAATCAGAGACGAACTCCTAAAGTTTTAACCGATGCAATGGATTATTAATACTTTACTCGTTGTTGGGACTTTCCTATTGATGGAAGGTGTTGCCTGGGCAACTCACAAGTACATTATGCATGGTTTCCTATGGACCTGGCACAGATCCCATCACAGAGTCCACGATCATACATTAGAAAGAAACGACTTATTTGCATTGGTTTTCAGTCTCCCATCTATTGTATTGATCGTATTGGGCTATGAGTTACCTGATTGGTCATATCTGAAATTCATTGGATTCGGGATTCTGGCCTATGGTTTGTTCTATTTCATTTTCCATGATATTATCGTTCACAGAAGAATTAATATAAAGTTCAAGCCAAAATCCCGGTACTTGAAGAGAATTGTAAATGCTCATTATGTTCACCACGAAAAGCATACAAAAGAAGGAGGACAAGCATTTGGTTTTCTATTTGCTCCTAAAAAGTATGATCCAAAGAGATAATTAATCTCCCATTATCCAGGTATTGAGGTGTTGCCCTTCGTAGTACATGGTAATTTCAACATCCGCAGTGGTGTCCGAAAAATCAAATGCCCTCATACCGAATTGTTTACCATCTATTTGTTCCTCTCTCACTATATTTCCATCCGCATCTGAAATAGAAAGGTTCAGATCACCTTCAATAGGTTCAAGGAGAGTAATGAGAATTCTCCTTTTGTCTGAAATGACCTCCGTTTCGATTTTTTCTTTTAGCTGATCAATTTGGGAATGGAAAGTTACTTTTTCGCTTAGGGTGAAAAATGGGGACTGCAATTCAACCGTATAATCTCCTGAGTTATATTCCGAGAAATCCAGAGGTAAAATAAACCCATCTTTATCTTTGAATTTCAAAGACTGCACCACTTTGTCACGTGCATCACGGACCTCCACCACAATAGAGGAGCTCATATCTGCCTGAAAATAAATCTTAAAGTTATCGGAGTTCTTTTGTGGAACCACTTTCATTTCACCACTTTGGCCAATTGCTGACGTAGCGATCAGGAAGATTACAAGTAACAATAGATTTTTCATAGCTTTATTTTTCATAGTAGCCGCAAAAGTGCTACTATTTTGCATCATGAGCTCATTCAATAGTATCAGCAGGCATATATCTTGATCAAATTGGATTATACAAGGCTGATCGTGAAGGGTTTATAGCTAAATCACCTATTATCTCCTCAAGATTAGTGCCGAGGTTCCCTTCAAAAAATAATCACCTCCAGGCAAAATCGCTGTATTTTCATAAAAGCGAGAACCAGAAAGAACAATGCTCCAATCACCTGCAGGAATAGTAATTGTTCTCCCGTTTTTCTCACCATTAAATGCCACAAATAACTCATTCCAACCTTCATCCTTCACAGTACTGGTCAACTTATAAGTCAACAGACCATCATCAGAAGAGATGAATTTTAAGTTTTTACTTAATTGTTCCTCCGAACCGAGCTTAAATATTGGATGCTGTTTTCTTAGCGATATTAATTTTTTATAGTATTCATAAACCGCCTTATATTTTATTTTCCTCTCCCAATTGATAGCATTGATACTATCCGGCGATTTATAAGAATTGTGATCTCCACCCTTTGTCCTCAAAAATTCCGAACCAGCATGCAAAAATGGCACTCCTTGAGAAGTCAGAACAATCGTATTGGCCAGTAATTGCATTTTTATGAGCTCAGCCTCTGCTTCACCTGTTGAAATCGTCAGCTTATCCCACAATGTATGATCATCATGACACGACACATAATTAATTGATTGCCATGGCTGATTGGCCCAGGGTTTAGAGGAATAATTAACTTTATTAAAATCGATTTGTGGGTGACCTGTAGCACCAACGATCCCAAACTTAATACTCTCCTCCATTCCTGTTTTTCCTGAAACAAAGCCTTTGTCCTTTTCATCAGACCAGTGCCCCTTAATTGCATCCCTTAGATCATCACTAAACGCAGCAACTCGAGTCAGTTGATGAGTATTCTTTTTTAATGCCCGAATACTATCCGGCAATGGACTGGCAGATGCTGCCCAGCCCTCCCCATAAACAAAGATTGTTGGATCAATTTCCTTCAGTGTCTCAGAGACTTCCTCCATTGTTTGGAGATCATGTATACCCATCAGGTCGAATCGGAATCCATCAATGTGATATTCTTTGGCCCAAAAGCTTACTGATTCCTTGATGAATTTCCTTACCATGTAACGTTCGGAAGCTGTTTCGTTACCACATGCTGATGCATCAGAATAGGACCCATCTTGATTTTGACGATAATAATATCCTGGCACCAACTGATCAAAATTAGAGTCGTATGTTGATCCCGTATGATTGTAAACAACATCCATAATTACTCTGATTCCAGCATTATGAAGTGATTGAACCATTTGTTTGAACTCCGTGATTCTAACTTCCCCATGATACGGATCAGTACTGTATGAACCCTCTGGCACATTATAATTTTGCGGATCATAGCCCCAATTGTAATTGTTTGCCTCCAGTTTAGATTCATCAATTGAGCGAAAATCAAAGGCCGGTAGCAAATGAACATGTGTAATTCCAAGATCTACTAAGTGATCCAAACCGGTAGCCGTGCCATCAGCTACTTTGGTTCCTCTCTCTGTAAATGCCAGATATTTTCCCTTATGTTTTATACCAGAAGATTTGTGAATCGAGAAATCCCTAATGTGAAGCTCATATAAAATGATATCATTATAATCCTTCATTGGTGGTCGTATATCGCTGTCCCAGCCATCGGGATCTGTACTTGCCAAATTAATCACCATTGACCTCAGCCCGTTAACCCCAACGGCCTTAGCATAAGGGTCACACACCTCATTCATTAAAGTTCCTCCTATAGTGGCCTGGTAGGTATAATAAATCTTATTCAGGTCCGATGCTACATCTTTGCTCCACACGCCAAATTCATCCTTATCCATCTCATGTTCAGCCAAAGGATTGCCACCGTTCCCATCCCTGTAGAGTCGTAATGTCATTTTATCGGCAACCGGGCTCCATACTTTAAACGTAGTACTGGTAGGGGAATAGTCTGCGCCCAGGTCTTCTTTAGTGTAGACCGGTAGGTTTTCGGGCATAACTGTTTTATTCGTACATGAGAACATTACCAAACTTAATACAAAATGTATTACTATTGTCTTTATTATCATATGATAAGAAATCGTTAATCTAAAAATTAATAACATATATGAAGTAAAAGTACCCCTTCATCGAAAAGGAGCGGAGTAGAACAGTTAAATGTACTACTTTTAAATTGACTAATAGAACAACGGGAATTAAACGATCAATTTTATGGCTATCCAAAAAGTAGAACGAGTAGAAGAAGTATGGAAAGCAATTGAGGGTTTCAGTAACTATGAAATATCAAATAGCGGGAAGGTAAGGAGCAAGGACAGAAAAACCTGGCACAAAGGAAGCAAGACGTACATGAAAATCAAGGGTAAAATCATGAAGCAGCGGTGGAACAAAACCTGCAAGTGTTATTTTCTTGATCTGATTGACGACAATGGCAAAAGAAGAACTGTTTATCCTCACAAGGAGGTTGCCAAGGCGTTTTGCATCAATGTACTTCCCTCTGAATATACCATGGTAATTCACCTGGACAACAATCCAAAAAATAACGACAGTACTAATCTGGATTGGGTGAGTCCTTCAGACCATATGGCATTCCAATTCAAAGTAGGAAACAAAGACAATTACAAAGTCTGGAAAGTACGAAAGAAAAGATATAAAAACGGGTTTAAGAGCACTACGGTATTTAAAGGCAGGCCTAAGAAGGATCAGTCAGCTAAGGCTAAGGCCGAAAATACCAGTGATTCTAACGGAGAAAAGGTATTAGTATCAGTACAATAATATAAAGGGCTCTCATCAGGGGCCCTTTTATTTTTCAAGTAGCATAGCTCCATAACTATACCCTCCGCCGAATACACTGACCACCACCCTGTCTCCCTTTTTAATATTGTTCATGTTTTCGGAAAGTACAATACCAGAACCTGCACATCCGGTATTACCAAGATATTGAATGTTGTTGAGTGTTTTCTCTAAAGGTAAATCAAGGTTGCCCACTACATTTCTCGCAATCCGCAAATTAGCCTGATGAGTTATCAGATAGCTTAGATCATTAATGGTAAGATTGTTTTCTTCCAGAATCCTCAGTGTCATTTTGGCCATGTAATTGCAGGCATTAATAAAAACATCACGACCGTTGGGCATACATAGCCCACCATCAAAGGTTTTTAAGTTTACTGACTCCATTGCCATTCCGGAACAAGCCGCCCCGCCAGTGATAATTTGCCGAACCTTAAGGTCATCATCATTCTGTTGTTCTTTGCAGACCAAAAGTGCAGCAGCACCGTCTCCCCATAGGTGACCAAATTTTGGATCTTCCTCATGATTGTATGCAGTATTGTGCTCCGAAAGAATAACAAGCGCCCGGGAAGATTTATTCATTGCAAAATATCCTTCCACGACTTCCATGGCATTCAAAAAAGATGAACACGCCGAACTTAACATCACCGCAGGAATCTCATTGACCTGCAAGTAATATTGTGCATAATGGGCGATGGTAACAATCGTGTCGTAGGGTGTATAGCTGGCTGCTACAATCAGGTCTATATCGTCCAGACTGACCTGTTGTTCCTGCATGTTTTTAATGGCACTCACCGCCATGGTATGAGTGTTCTCGTTGGGTTGCGCTTTTCGTCTCTCCTGTATTCCGGTCCTCTCTATGATCCAGTCATTGGAAAGACCATTTAGCTCTTCAAAATAGCTATTAGGAACTACGATTTCTGGTAAGTAATGACTTACGGCTGAAATATACATAGCTAGAATTAAAATTAACTCGCCGCAATTTATTTAAATTCTCAACACCAAGGCTGAGTTCTCGAGAAAGTTAACGACAAATTAACTGAAAAAGTTAATCCAGGCCAGAAGCATCCTTTTCTGTTTGTGGGATTGGTAAAATCAGCTCCGGGTCTAATGGATCTTTGCTAAATCCTATTGTAACTCCAGTATCCCCGGTAAATGCTCTCCAGCGTCTAAGATCATGTAGCAGATGACCTTCAAGAAACAATTCTCTTTTTCTTTCCTGAACAAGACTATCGTAAAACTCGAAGCTATCGCCAAAATCTCCCGCATTAAGTGCGGGCAATCCAGCTCTGGTTCTTATTGTATTTAAGTCACTTAAAGCTCCATTGTCAATCACAGTGGTGTTTTGCTCAAATATCGCCTCTGCCCTTGTCAGGTACATTTCAGCAAGCCTGATCACAGGAAGTACATTATCAACCCTTTTGTACTTGGCAGGGGATAGAAGTACCGGATTCAAAGTATTGGTGTAAAAGCTTGTATTGATCTGACTACTGGTCGTTGAGGTAGTTGCAGTATTATCAACAGTTCCTCTAAGGTCATTGTCGCCAAAAACCGGACTATTATTTAAGTCATTGGACAGATAAAAAGGTGTCAGGCCAAGGTTTCCAAGTCCACTTTCTGTCAGAGAAGAATAGTAAGTCGTTATTCCGGTTCCACTGCTTCGGTCACCTGTATTATTTGCTAATGTTTGTTGTATTGCAAAGATGTCCTCCGAGCTGTTACTGGGGTTATTGAAAGCTTCTAATGGTGTTGGTTCCAGCGAAAACTGACCAGAATTGATCACATTGGTGGCGTAATCCTCCGCCAGGTCAAACTCGGCTTTTTGCATCGCTATACGAGCCAGGTAGGCCTGACAAACAAAATATGAGATGTTGGTGCCATTTTTTCCCAATGGTTGTAAGGTAGTTGCAGCAGACGTAAGGTCGGCTTCTACTTGTTGGTAAACAGCCTGTACAGTAGCTCTGGTTGGTGTGATCAACTCATCAATAGAATTCATGGGAGTAGTAACCAGCGGAACAGCTAGTGATGATGCTGTACCTGAGGTATATTGAGGCCCCCAAAGCCTCACCATTTCAAAATAAATTATTCCCCGAATAGCCCTTGCCTCAGCTTCAATTCTGGAGGCTTCATCAGGATTGGATACATTGTCAATGTTAGCAATGATGGAGTTTACGATATTGATAGTTTCGTAGGCCCTTCTCCAATTGGACTCCACCCTGATGTTTGTTGCAATGATATCTTTGTTAATGAAATTTTCATAATCAATTGCACCTAGCTCTGCCCTCCAAATCACCTCAGTAGAATTTTGATGACTTAGCAGCATTGGAATAATCATGAAATCACCTCCAAGCAGCTCTCCTCCATCTATTCCTCCCGCGATTCCTCCTAAATTATAATAGGCCCCTGTTAAAGCTAATTGTATGTTTTCATCATTGTCGTAAATGTTTCCAATGATTGCATTTTCTGCTTCCACCTCCAGCAAATCACTACAGGAGGATAAAAATATACAAACGATTAATCCTGATATGAAATTAATTCTTTTCATTACAATCCAATTTTAATACCTGTAGTAAATGTTCTTGCCTGAGGAGCAGTGAAATTGTCAATTCCTTTTAAAATATTCTGACCAATTGTCCCTGAGAACGGGTCTATAGAATTAACATCTGGGTCATAGCCCTTGTATTCTGTAAATGTGACTAAGTTCTGGCCTCCGACAAACAAGCTTAGCTTCCTTAAACCCCATCTTCCCACCAGGTCATCCGGAAGGTTGTATGTCAACATCAGATTGTTCAACCTGATATAACTCCCATCTTCTAACCATCTGCTTGACGGGTTGGTGTTAATCTGATTGGGATCATGGGCTGGGAACGGTGCATCATCACCTGGCGCATACCATCTATCCGCCTGATCAGCCCTTTGACCATACGCCTGAAAGCCGCTGTTGGCCAGATATTCACCAGTTGCATTATATATGTCTACATCTCCCACAAACTGAAACAAAAAGCTAAGCGTCAGGTTTTTATAACTAATATTATTGGTAATGCCACCAAAGTACCCAGGGTTTGGGTTACCCAGAACCTTACGCCCATTCAATAGCGCAAGGTCGTAATCAGAAGTTTCACTTTCAATATTGGTTACAGGGTCTGTATAGGCATACAATGCCTCTCCTGTTGCGCTATTAACACCCAGGTATTCTGGTAAATAAAAAACTCCGGCTGCTTGTCCCTCAAGAAATGCATTAACGCCCACTATTAATTCCTCTCCACCAAGGTCCTGAATTTCATTGGTGTTGGTAGAGAAATTAATATCAGTCGACCATGAAAAATCTCCCTGACTCACATTTAGTGTGCTGACATTGAATTCAAATCCTTTGTTGGACATGGAGGCTACATTATCAATCACACTACTGTAGCCCGAAATCTGGGTTATTGGTCTTGGAAACAATAAATCCTCAGTATCCTTAATGTAGTAACTAATTTCTCCGGAAACCTTTCCATCAAACAGTGCAAATTCGACTCCTACATCAGTCTGTCTGGTGGTTTCCCACTTTAAGCCCGGGTTTGATAAGTTCTCTCCTCTTAAACCATCCTCATTACCGTAATTAACCAGGAAATAATTTGCTGCATATAAGAAGTCACCGTCAGGCGTATTCCCGATCAATCCGTAGCTAGCTTTCAATTTCATAAAACTGATGAAAGGATTCCCCTCCATGAATGATTCATTTGATATGTTCCAGCCTGCAGACACAGCTGGGAAAAATCCATATCTATTATCTTCTCCGAATCTTGAGCTTCCATCAGCTCTACCTGACAACTGCAGAATATATTTGTCATTGATCGTATAGTTGACTCTGGTAAAGTAAGATAAGAATGCGGATGCAGAACCAGGGATAGGATTATTCAGTAGATCAGGACTTCCTTCTGGTAAATCCTCCAACTCAGCAATTGAGTTCCTACGAGCCAGCTTAAACAGTACATCTGCATTTGACTCCTGATATGAAGTACCTAATACCAGATTAACTTTATTACTGCCCAGATTACCACCATAAGTGAAATAACCATTTACGAGATAATTAAAAACATTGGTCTCCGTTAGTCTTGACAAACCTGTTGGTTCACCGTCCAGTGTCTCAGGCCCTTGCCTTTTCTCATATCTTTGGTCAAGCACATCAATTCCACCATCAACAGTAAAACTAAGGTTGCTATTAATTTCATAAGTCAGCCCCATGCTCCCTACCAGCACATTAGCAGTTTCAACATTATCAGAAAAATTTATCTCTGTCAGTGGGTTATAAAATAAAGAGCTTACAATTAAGTCATAGTCATTTTCAGGGTCGTAACTATCACTAGGTGGCAGCACAATTGCCTGAATAGGGTTTCCCAGATCATTGTCTTCATTAAGCCGGTTATTAGTAGTTCTGGCATATGAAGCTGATAAATTTGCTTTCAATTTTGTAGATAATCTGGCATTCAGATTAAGTTGGCCATTGAACCGTTCAAAATCATTGCCTATCTGTATTCCCTCCTGGGTTAAATAAGAAACACCACCAAAATAACTTACATTCTGTGAACCGCCAGACAAACTAAGGTTTGCCCTGTGTGATAATGCGGTCCTGAAAATTTCATCCTGCCAGTCAGTCTCATATTGCAAAGAATCATAAAATGCAGGAAGCGTAAATGTTGCATTGGAAACAGGCAAACTCAGCTCCCGGCTATCCTGAGCTTCCCATGCTTCAAGGTTTTCTCTAGTTATATCCGCATCAAATCCAAACTGCCTCAGAATGAATTCAATAGCCAGCATCCTATGTTCACTAGCATCAAATAACTCAAGTTTCTTAGGTGTCTGACTCAATCCAAACTGGTAATCAGCATCAATTTTCATTTTACCTGCCGATCCTGATTTTGTAGTGATGATTATCACGCCATTGGCAGCTCTTGAACCATAGATTGCTGCTGCCGAAGCATCCTTCAACACCTCAATTGAGGCAATGTTATTAGGGTTAATATCTGATTGATTACCTGAAGTCAATGGTACACCATCTACTACATAGAGTGGTTGGTTGCTGGACGTCAAAGAAGAGCCTCCTCTGATTCTCACACTGGCGCTTGCACCAAGTTCACCACCAGTGTTCTGCACCAAAACCCCGGATGCTCTACCCTGATTTGCCTGTTCCAGTGTAACCACAGGCTGAGCTCCAAGCCCTTCACTTTCAATTGAAGCAATACTTCCCGTTGATTCCTCTTTAGTTGTAGTACCGTACCCTACTGACAAGACCTCACCATTGGATTGTTCAGATTGTTTCGTAAGTGTTAAATCATAGCTGGTATTGTCCCCAACTTGTAATGTAAATGGCTGAAATCCCTTTTTCTTAAATACAAGCGTTGAACCAGGAGGGACACTCACCTGAAAAGCTCCTTCAAAATCTGTTTTACCAATGACTTCTCCATTGAGTAGTATCGTAACGTCCTGAAGGCCAATTACATCATTTTCACCTTTTATTTTTCCGGAAATTGTCTGTTGGGAATATGCTGAAAATCCTATCAAATACAGGATGAGGACACTGGCTAGAAATTTGGTCATAGTGCTAGAAATTATAGCTCAAAATACTAATTAATCAATAATTCGCAAATTAATGAAGTTATCAATTGAGTGAATGCTAATATACTCACCTTAATGCTTTGTCAAACCAAAGACGTTGCAATATTTGTTATTGAGCTAAAATAGATATCACTTTATCCTATGCGAGTAATTATGATCGTAACCTTTGTTGGGATAACGGCTATGACTTATGGCCAATCCTGCTGTACAGGAGGGATTCCATTTACCGGACAGGTATCTACTGATCCGATCGCAACAGGAAGATTTCAGTTTGATTTTAAATATGACAGGAACATCATCAATGATCTCATTATTGAAAAAAACGAACTGGATAATGAAACTAATTTCAGAATGACCAACAGTCTTTTCCTGCAGATAGGATATGGTGTAGGAGAAAAACTCTCTATTGCCGCTCTGATTTCATATGTTTTTCTGGAAGAAGAAATTCTGACCTCCTCTCCGGTTATCAGATTCAATAGTCATGGAATTGGTGACATGCTACTGTTGGGGAGTTATAAAATTCTTAATCGAAACCAGGCTAGCCTGGCCCTGGGAACTGGCATAAAAATTCCTACAGGCAAAACCAACAAAACAGGCATTAATGATTTTATTCTTCCACCAACCCTCCAACCAGGTACCGGCTCAATAGACTTTTTGGCATTTCTTAACTATTCGACAGCTGTTAGTTTCAGGAAACAAGCGAATTTAAATGTGTCTATGACTTTTAGATATCATACCGAAACACAACAATTTTCCAATGTTGAATTGTATCAATTTGGAAATGTTTTACAAACCGTGATAGGCTATGCAGACCAATTACACATCGGAAAAATGTTCCTCTCTCCATCAATTAACATCAGGTTGCGGTACTCAGCAGAGGATTCAGTTAATAATAATTTAAACAACAACACTGGTGGAATTTGGCTTACATTAGACCCGGGATTAGGATTTAATCTGAACCCAAATTTTATCCTTTCGGTTAATGAAAGTATACCAGTTTATAGAAATTTAAATGGATTTCAACTGACCACAAGTCACAGGCTTACTCTTTCAATGAGGATCAAACAATGAAAATTTATAACTACATACTCATTATATATCTGGCAATTATTTCTGCTTGCAGTGATAAAGAAGATATTACTCCAACCCCTGAAACGCTATCTGGAGCCGAGCTATTATTTGATGAATTCAATGGCCAGCAGTTGATGATCTATAAAAATGAGACATTGGGAATAATGGTTGCATTTGAATGGGACGGAGTAAACACCTATGCTGTCAACCAGAGTTTCCCGGACATCATAGTAAATAGCGAAGGAGAAACATGGAATATCTTTGGTGAACCTACCCGGGGAAACCCAGGAGAACCACTTGAAAAAATCGAGGGACAAATCATGGGCTATTGGTTTAGTCTGGCCTCCTTTTTTCCAAAAGTTACCCTGGAAGGTGATCAAATCGAGCAGGAAAAGGTAATTCAATCTCCAGACGATCCGGATTGGCTGGTACAGACGGATCACATAGCCTGGGCAGCAATTAAAGAATCAATCCCAAGCATAGACAATCCTTCTTATTTTGAATTCTCTGGTATTAAGGACCTGGAAATTGGATTTAACAACAATGATTTGTTTGCTGTATTAAAAGTCAATGGAGAAATATATGCTTTTCCATACAACATACTTGACTGGCATGAAATAGTTAATACAGAAATTGCCGGACTTCCGATTACATTAACCTATTGTCCATTAACAGGGACGACAACCGTTTACGAGAGAATTATAAATGGCGAGCTTAGGTCATTTGGTGTATCTGGTCTTTTATATAATAATAATTTGATTATCTATGATCGACAAACCGAGAATCTTTGGTCTCAAATTCTAGGCAATTCAATTAATGGAGATGAAATCGGGCAGGCACTTACGGAAATACCCTTCGTGGAAATGAACTGGAGGGCCATCAATAAATTCAACAACATCCAGATGCTTTCAATTGAGACTGGTTTTAGCAGGGATTATACTAAATATCCATATGGAGATTATCGTACCAACCATTCCCGAATTTCATACTCTTTATCATACGATGATGGTCGTGTGCCAGCAAAAGAAAAAGTTCTTGGCGTAAAGGTTGATGATAAAATGAAAGGATACAGATATTAAAAAAAAGACCGTCTCATGTACTTTGAGACGGCCTTTTTCATTTATGATCTACTTTTAACTAGTCGCCGGGATTAGTTTACATCCCACCACACCTTAGCATTTAAACTGTTCTCGCCAGGTACAGCAGAAAGAGACTCCTCGTTTGCACTTTGCTCACTTGCCGGGTAAAGCATTCTTGTAGGAATTGCAGTTACACCAGGTACAGCAGCGGCAGGGAATGGAAGCGCGGGCGCATCCAATCTTCTGTGCTCAAACCATGCCTCTAATCCATTAGTAAATAATGCTAACCACTTTTGAAGTCCGATAGACTGTCTCCAGTTTGCAGCATCATAAGGATTTGCAGTTAAGTAATCAGAGATTGTAGTTGCATCCGTGATACCCCACTCATTCATTGAAGCAGTAACAGCTTCGTTGAATGCGGCTTGAGCATCACCAGATACAAATCCTCTCTCGATTGCCTCAGCTTCGAAAAACTTTACTTCAGAATACTTCAAGAAGTATGCAGGAGCTGTGGCTTCTCTGATAGATGCATTGAAATTAGAAGTTGTAAACTTCAACTCGGTAGCAGGACCATCTTGCAAGCCATATGGAATTCCAACGTAATCACCAGTAGTCGTCTGGTCAGCATACATTGGTAACCTTGGATCATTCATGCTCTGCATAGTATTCACAAGGATCTCAGTTACTCTGAAGTCATCTCTGTTATTAACCACTGCATCTTCGTAGAATGGGTTAGCAATTGCCTGATTAGTCTGGAATTGGAACATTGCCTGATCAGCAACAGAACTCATGATATTTCCACCAAGAGCGCTAGATACTGTTGAAGCAGCTAAAGTTGCATCTCTATCGGCAATTCTCATTCCAAGTCTAAGAAGTAAAGCGTTACCGAATTTCTGCCACGCATCCATGTTACCTCCATAGATCACATCACCAGAAGTAAA
The DNA here is from genome assembly GCA_965243755.1 of Cyclobacteriaceae bacterium. GTDB lineage: Bacteria > Bacteroidota > Bacteroidia > Cytophagales > Cyclobacteriaceae > JANSWY01. The sequence goes on along the minus strand of CBDEVW010000002.1, from coordinate 800,285 downwards.
TCCAGGAGCAGAAGTATCAATAGAGTTAACAGCACTCTGAACTGTATTGATCATCCCCTGGTAAATAGATTGCTGAGAATCGTAAGCAGGAAACTCAAAATCTTCAGGTTGGAAAGTCTGGCTGTAAGGAACATCTCCCCAGCTATCCGTGATGTACTGAAATGCAAAGGTCATCAAGATATCGATAACGGCCACTTGATTAGCTCGAACAGCATCAGTTAACGTTTCATCTGCTTCAACCAAAGCTCTTGCATTGTTTAAATCCGCAAGACCACCATCCCAGTCAGGAGTGTACCCACCAGCATAAATCATTGCCCACGGCGCATTGAAGTCTGTCAGGTTGAAATCATAACGCTGCTCTTCAGTGTACTCATTTTGAGCAAGGTGCTGAACCATCAGCATACCAAACTCAAAGTTCACTGTTCTGTCCCAGTAGTTATATGCTACTGAAAACTGACCCTGAGTCAAAAGGTTCTCCGCAGGAACCGCAACCGGCTCATTGGGATCCACATTTAAATCATAAAATTCGCTATTTGCACATGAGGCTACTATAAAAAGAACCACTACGGCAAATATTTTATTTAAAGTTTTCATTTTCATAATCTTCCTAATTTCCTATTAAAACTTAAATCCTAAATTGAATCCAATAGATCTTGTAGAAGGAACCTGCGCATTCTCAAGCCCCTGGATATTACCAGATCCGGTTACAACCTGTGGATCAAGGTATGGAAGGTCAGCATGTAAAATGGCTAAGTTTCTTCCGAATACTCCAACACTAACATCTTTGAATGGTGTGCTGGCAACAAGTTTTGAAGGAACATTATAGGTTAAACTTAATTCTCTCAACTTAAGGAATCCAGCTTTGTAAAGGTTAGGTGCTGCAACATTCCAGTAGCTCTGATAGTATGTCTGAGGATCAACCGGAGTTGTATTAGGAGATCCATCTTCAGTAACACCGTCGATGATCAAACCATCTTCTCTGATTTTTCTACCATCAACCTCTACAGTTTCAGGAGTCATACCTGAGTAATTCGCCCACTGAAGTGATGTAGAGTGGATGCTTCCACCTTTCTGGAAATCAATCAATGCACCTAGAGCAAGACCTTTGTAAGAGAATGTGTTTCCGATACCACCAGTGAAATCAGGAATTGCAGTTCCCAAATAAACGTATTCTCCGGTAGTTAGAGGGAAACCGTTTTCGTCAACAACAATTTTACCATTGTCATAGATGAAGTCCTCACCCCAAATACTCATGTAAGGTTTATCTTCCGCCACCAATAGATCAGCAGCCCAGGTGCTTCCCATTCTGATGTTGTCTACACCATCAGCAAGAGATACCACTTTGTTGTTGTACGTAGCGAAGTTTACATTAACATCCCATGAGAAATCTCCTAATTGTAGCGGAGTACCGTTCAATTGAATCTCGATACCTGAATTGGCCATAGTTCCCGCATTTACAATTTTTGAATTGTATCCAGTAGTTGGAGACGCATCAACTGTCATGATTTGCTCAGAAGTTTCTCTATTATAGTAAGAGATATCCAGGCCTATTCTGTTATCCAATAACCTCATTTCTATACCCACCTCATATTCTGTAGTAAACTCTGGCTGAAGATTAGGATTGTTTCTGGTATCAGGAACAGTATATCTTGGGAATGATCCAAAGTTTGGAGTCAATGGTTGATATGTGTCGTTTAGACTATAAGGTCCAGGGTTATTCGCCGCTTGACCCCAGCCCGCTCTTAACTTACCAAACGAAAGGATGTTTGATGAAGAAAGTGCTGGCAATTCAGAAAATACAAAACTACCAGAAACTGAAAAGTAATCATATGGATTTTCTTTTTCCGGCAAGGTTGAAGCCCAGTCTCTTCTTGCAGAAGCATCTAAAAACAACATTCCTTTGTAACCTAATGATAGCAAACCAAAGATACTGTTGATCGCTTGCTCCTGAAGTGCAGGTTGTGATGGATCAATATCGATAGCTGGGTTATCAACAGAGTTCGCCAGATTGAAGAAGCCCGGAAGAGCCAATCCTCCTACAGTTTCGATTCTGGTTCTAGTTCTTCTTTGAGTCATTCTGTTTCCTCCTAAAGTACCAGTAACAGAGATATCTGAGAACGTTTTGTTGTACATAATTCTTCCATCAAAGTTGTACTCATTGAATGTTCTGCTTGTCTCTGCGTAGAAAGACTGATCAACAGAACCTACAGGTACACCTTCATAAGCCTGGAATGAGAAGCCATCTCTCATGGCCTTACCAATTACAGTGATTTCATCTGTGATTTTATAAGCTAACTGGAAGTATCCAAACAACCTGTCTCTTCTATCTTCCTGCAAGAACTCATTTCTTACATAGTAAGGGTTATCAAAGAAAGTAGGAGATGTTAGGTACTCATTAAGCGTTCCATCAGGGTTAGTTCTTACACCATCAGCATTCCATGTCTGCTGAGTACCATCAGTTCTGGTGTAGTTCTTCAATCTCTCAACATCCAGTTGTGTCTGCCACCACTGCGTGAAGGCCTGCATTGGGTTACCATTGTTGTAACCAGTGATGTTTCTTCCGCTCGCATTTTGTACCACAAAGTTTGCTGAAGCAGAAGCTGTAAGTTTTTCAGTCAACTTATAGTTAGCAGCAATACTAACAGTGTTTCTTGCAAGGTCAGAGTTAGGCATGATACCAGACTGGTCAAGGTTGGTATAACCTAATCTGAAAGATCCCTGCTCATTAGAACCCTCAACAGCAACTGAATTTGTTAAAGTAACACCAGTTTCGAAGAACTCCTCGTAGCTATTCTCAGGAGCAACCCATGGTCTGGTTTCTTTGTACATAGAATTTCCTGGATCCCATGAATCCCAGTGTCTCACCATTACATTAGGATCATATTTAGGACCCCATGCTCCATCCTTAGAATACAAAGGAGCCAGGTAATCAACACCATCCTGTGTGAATTCTACAAATCCACTTGGAGTAGATTGGATTGCACCACCACCATATTCTGTCTGATGAGGAATCAAAGTCAAAGGATCATCAAACGTAACCGCTGAGTTTACACTCACACCAATACCTTTTTTTCCTTTTCCTGACTTTGTAGTAATAAGGATCACACCATTAGATCCCCTTACACCGTAAAGTGCGGTAGCAGCAGCACCCTTCAATACACTGATAGACTCAATGTCTGCTGGGTTGATATCAGAAGCAGCATTACCATAGTCGTAAGCCTGACCTCCACCAAATCCTCTTTGCTGAGAACCAGAAGCATAGTTGTCGTTATTGATTGGCATACCATCAACCACGAACAATGGCTGGTTATCTCCAGTAAATGAGTTTACACCACGAATAGTAATCCTGGAGCTTCCTCCAAGAGCACCTGAAGTACCTTGAATCTGAACACCAGCTACTTTACCTTGTAGTGCGTTGACAATATTTGGTTCCCTTGATTTTGCTACATCATCTCCGGCCACTTCCTGCACGGAGTAACCCAGGGATCTTTTCTCACGAGAAATACCCAGGGCCGTAACCACTAACTCGCTCAACTGCTCTACATCTCTTGCCATGGTTACATCTATTACAGATCTTGAACCTACGGCAACCTCTTGTGATTTCATACCAATAAAAGAGAAAACAAGAACAGCATCGTTAGATGGGACGGTAATTCTAAACTGACCGTCAATGTCTGTCACAGTACCAGTATTGGTACCCTTAATTAAAACGTTTGCTCCAGGCACCCTCTCACCTTCATCGTCGATGACGGTACCTGAGATAGATCGCTCCTGTGCCCTTACAGAAAAGGCAACAAAAACAACCACTAATAGTAAAAAAACTCTCCTCATAGTTTAAATATTAGGTTGTCTATAAAAATATGTCAATCCGAATTTTATAATATTCTACAAAAAATAAAAGTTTGGCGTTAACAATTTGTTAAGCGAAGAGGCTGGTCTAAAACGAATAAAAAACTGATTTTTAAGAATTATCCGATACGGAATTAACCAAAAAAGAAATTTATCCAAATAAATAAAGAAGAAACGGCACCCATTGACTTACAGGCCAAATATTGTTTGCTCGAAAAAATGTTCATAAATGAACTGTATGTTACCGACGAATTGAGGATTTTGCAATAAATAAGCGAAAAATGGTAACGATTGAAATTCGAATATCAGACAGATTATTGGCAAAGGTGTCACCACTTTTTATCACCAAAAAATACAATATTTAGGTGATAGATTATAGGAAAATGGAAATGTTATAAATCATGGTAAACACAAAAAACCATAGCAGTTTCCTACTATGGTTTTTTGTTATATTTTAAGGCAATCTTACTGTACTGGCTCTACAGAAACGTAAGACCTGTTTTTTCTACCTTTTCTGAAGGTAACGATTCCATCGGTAAGTGCGAAAAGCGTGTGGTCTTTACCCATACCAACATTTGCACCTGGGTGATGCTGAGTACCTCTTTGTCTTACAAGGATGTTACCTGCAATAGCAGCTTGTCCTCCGTAAATCTTTACTCCAAGTCTTTTACTTTCTGACTCTCTACCGTTTTTAGAACTACCGACTCCTTTCTTATGTGCCATGGTAATTTATTTTTTAATGCCTTCGATTAATACTTTAGTATATTCTTGTCTGTGACCATTCTTTACTCTGTATCCTTTTCTTCTTTTCTTTTTGAATACGATCACTTTGTCCCCCTTGCCATGACCTAAGATTTTACCAGTAACTTTAGCTCCTTTAATATTAGGAGTACCGATATCTACCTTGCCATCATTGTCTACAAGAAGTACATTATCAAAAGTCACCTCAGCGCCCTCTTCGCCTTGTAGCTTGGGAGCGTACACAAACTGGTCTTTCTCTACTTTGAACTGACTTCCTGCTATGTCTACTATTGCGTACATCTTTGATACTATTTTTAAAAGGACTGCAAAGATAGAACAATCATTATTAAATACAAACACCTCCACACAAGAAATCACAGGAAATTATATTATAATAATGTTAATGATCTAAACACCCACAAATATAATGAAGTAACGCTTGAATATAAGAAATCGCTTGCTTTGCTTGCTTATATTGCTTGACCTGCTTGACATTTGCAGGCCATTTAATTATTCTTAGGGAGAGATATGAAAATTAATGTTCCTGAAAAATATGCGGACCTGTACCTCAAGGCTTTATCAGAAAAAAAGCAAATGCTTGAAGCCAAGATAGAGGAATTCAAAAAAGAGATTCAGGAAATTGATAACCATATCAGCGCGCTTACCAGCATGCCCATTTTTAAAGATGGAAATACGTATCCGCAGATCAACTGGAACTCAAATGCTTATCAGGCAGAATGGTCCTGGTCGAGAAAAATTGCGTATTATGAGGACTATAAGGGCAAAATCATGACTTCTGCAGAGATTGTTGATTTCATTTTGGAGAAAGAACCTGAACAGGATAAACAGAAAGTAAGAAGCTCTGTTTCAGCAGCTTTATCCAATAGAACCCGGTCTGGTATTTATGCTAAATTCTCTGACCCCATTAGCAACACCACGTTTTACGGCCCTAAAGAATGGTTTACTGAAAACGATCAGCCACACCTGGAATACTTGCCAAATCACCTTAAAGACCGACTGCTTGGCAGCTCTTGAAGCGCTTAGTAATTAACCACATCCGCTTGTGGATTGTGCTTGATTCTGTGGAAAACTTTTCGTAAAATTTTCAATCCCCATTTCTGACGTTTTTAGGCACAATTAGCAATTAAATAATACCACCTATCTAATTGTATTACAGACTTTTATGTTGGTTTTTCTGGATCAGCTTTCACACCCTTTAGTGACTTGGTTTTTATTCATGATTTCTTCACATTTGTAAACACGGCGAGGGAATATAAACACCACTCGGAACCAAGTTGAAACCCTGATTTTTCTCAAATGGGGATTCGGCTAAATTCCAAAACACAAAATAATTCATTAAGTAAACGCTACCTGCTTTTCTGAGTAGGGACGTGATCTTTTTGACTCATTTTGGAAAGAACTAACTATTACTGAACGAACGAAACTTGAAAAGCACTATGAGCGACTTGACCAAACTGGAAGAACCGATCTTGAAAGAGAATAAAGACAGGTTCGTACTGTTTCCTATTCAACATAATGACATATGGCAATTCTATAAGAAAGCAGAAGCCAGTTTTTGGACTGCAGAGGAAATAGACCTTAGTCAGGACCTGAAGGACTGGGCCAGTTTGACTGATGGAGAAAGACATTTCATATCTCATGTGCTGGCATTTTTTGCTGCAAGTGACGGAATAGTCAATGAGAACCTTGCAGAAAACATGGTTTCCGAAGTGCAGTATACAGAAGCTAAATTTTTCTATGGTTTCCAGATTGCCATCGAGAACATTCATAGTGAAACTTATTCATTACTTATTGACACCTATATAAAGGATCCAAAACAGAAAGATTTTCTATTCAACGCCATTGAAACAATGGAATGCGTGAAAAAGAAAGCTGATTGGGCACTTAGATGGATTGATGAAGGCAACTTCCAGGAAAGGCTAATCGCATTTGCTGCAGTTGAAGGCATTTTCTTCTCTGGTAGTTTCTGCTCCATATTCTGGATGAAAAAGCGCGGACTGATGCCTGGTCTTACCTTTAGTAATGAACTTATCTCCCGAGACGAAGGATTACATTGTGATTTTGCGTGCTTGCTTTACAATAATCACATTGTCAATAAACTACCGGAAGAAACAATACAGGCAATCATCAAAGATGCAGTTACCATTGAAAAAGAGTTTGTGACCGATGCATTACCGGTAAAGCTCATTGGTATGAATGCAGACCTGATGTGTCAGTACATTGAATTTGTTGCTGACAGACTACTGGGAGAACTGGGATGTGCAAAAATATATGGCGCATCCAACCCGTTTGACTTTATGGATATGATCTCGCTTCAGGGAAAAACAAATTTCTTTGAAAAGCGAGTAGCAGAATACCAGAAAGCTGGGGTGATGAACAACAATGAATCAGAATCTCCTAAGTTTTCACTTGACGAAGATTTTTAAATTTTTACCCAAATACCTATTTAAACAGATCGCTTAAATGTTTGTTATAAAAAGAGACGGAAGACGGGAATCAGTAAAATTCGATAAGATTACCGCTCGGATCGAAAAACTTTGCACAGGACTTAATCCCAATTTTATTGAGCCTGTAGAAATTGCCAAAAAGGTTATCGACGGTTTATATGATGGAGTATCCACTACCGACCTGGATAATCTTGCAGCTGAAACGGCTGCTTCAATGACAACAAAACACCCTGACTTTGCAAAGCTGGCAGCTCGAATTGCTATCTCCAATTTGCACAAAGTAACTAGTCAGTCTTTCTCTAATACCATGAAGAGATTGTATACTTACATTGATGAGAAGACTGGTGAGAATGCTTCTTTGGTAGCTAAGGATGTTTATGGAATAATTAAAGAGCATGCAGCAACACTTGATGCGGCAGTGGACTACAACAGGGATTTCAACTATGACTATTTTGGCTTCAAAACTCTTGAGCGGTCGTATTTGATGAAGCTGGATGGAAAAGTTGTTGAACGTCCACAACACATGCTAATGAGGGTAGCGGTAGGAATTCACAAAGAAGACATTAACGCTGCAATAGAAACTTATAACCTGATGTCGGAGAAATGGTTTACTCATGCTACTCCTACATTATTTAATGCTGGTACGCCAAAACCTCAATTATCGTCGTGTTTCCTTCTTACCATGCAGGATGATAGTATTGATGGTATTTATGATACTTTAAAGCAATGTGCAAAAATATCTCAGTCTGCTGGGGGAATAGGATTGAGTATTCATAATATCAGAGGAACAGGGTCATACATCAAAGGAACGAATGGAACCTCCAATGGTATCGTTCCGATGCTTAGAAATTTTGACATGACCGCACGATATGTTGATCAGGGAGGAGGAAAACGTAAAGGAAGTTTTGCCATCTACCTTGAGCCCTGGCACTCTGATATTTTTGATTTTCTTGATTTGAAGAAAAATCATGGGAAGGAAGAACTGAGAGCAAGAGATTTATTCTACGCTTTATGGATGCCAGACCTTTTCATGAAGAGAGTAGAGGAGAATAGCGATTGGTCGTTGTTTAGTCCTAGCGAAGCTCCTGGTTTACATGAGTGCTATGGTGAGGAATTTGAGCGTTTATATGAGAAATATGAAAAAGAAGGAAGGGCACGAAGAACTGTAAAAGCTCAGGACCTGTGGTTTGAAATTCTTGAGTCTCAGATCGAAACTGGTACCCCTTACATGCTTTATAAGGATGCAGCCAATAGAAAATCAAATCAGAAGAACCTGGGTACAATCAAATCCAGTAACCTGTGTACTGAGATCATCGAATATACTTCGAAAGATGAAGTTGCTGTTTGTAACCTGGCATCTATTGCACTATCAAAGTTTGTCAATGAAGAGGACAAAACATTTGATCATCAAAAACTTTATGAGATCACAAAGGTCGTTACCAGAAACCTCAATAAAGTAATTGATATTAATTTCTATCCTGTTGAAGAAGCCAGAAACTCTAACCTCAGACACCGACCTATTGGTATAGGCGTTCAGGGACTTGCTGATGCATTTATTCTAATGGGCTTCCCATTCGATAGTGATGAGGCTAGAAAATTGAATAAGGAAATTTTCGAAACCATTTATTTTGCGGCGATGGAAACTTCCATGGAACTTGCACAGGTAGATGGCCCTTATTCTACTTTCAAAGGTTCGCCTGCTTCAAAAGGCATATTCCAATTTGATATGTGGGGTGTTACTCCAGACACTAACCGTTGGGACTGGTATGAGTTGAAGCAAAAAGTGAAAAAGCATGGTATAAGGAACTCGTTGTTGCTTGCTCCAATGCCAACTGCTTCTACTTCTCAGATTTTAGGTAACAATGAGTGCTTCGAGCCATACACCTCTAATATCTATACGAGAAGAGTGCTTTCAGGTGAGTTTATTGTTGTGAACAAGCATCTGATGAAAGACCTTATTAAATTGAATCTTTGGGATGATGCCATGAAGAATCGCATCATGCAGGCCAATGGATCAATTCAAAATATCCCTGAGATACCTCAACACATCAAGGATATCTATAAGACAGTGTGGGAAATTTCTCAGAAAGCTGTAATTGACATGGCGGCTGACAGAGGAGCCTATATTTGTCAAAGCCAGAGTATGAACATCCACTTACAGGATGCCAACTTTGGTAAAATGACATCAATGCACTTCTATGCCTGGAAAAAAGGACTGAAAACTGGTATGTATTACCTGAGAACCAAGGCTGCAGCTGATGCGATTAAATTCACTGTTGATAAAGAAGCCGCTACAGTTCCTAATCAAACAGTGGAAGCCGGTGCAAGCGGAGCTACTGTGGTACAAAGAGAAAAACCTAAAACCGCTGCTGAGATAGAGGCTGAAAGACAGCAAAACCAATCGGCGATGCAATGTTCTCTGGATGATCCGGAGGGCTGTGAAATGTGCGGCAGCTAACTAAGTTAAGTTTGTAATCTGCGTTTTTTTAATACACTCGAGGGGTCACACATTTATTGTGTGGCTCCTTTTTTATTTATATCAACCGGAATTAGCCCGAGTTCATCTCATTGTAGTCTTTTGAAACTCTTGTATGTACCCGCTCATCTTTAGAGCGCTTGTAGAGGTTAGTAATTATTTCCATCCTCCTGTTCCAGGTAAGCTAAAACAAAAAGAGGCCCTGAAAATCAGGACCTCTCTGTAAGATGTGTGAGTATTAAGACTAGTTGTTTAACCAGGTAATAACATCTTGAGTGTAAGTAGCATTTTGAGCATTGTTGATGAAATGATCTCTTGTGATGTCTACATCCATTTGAGTCAGTAGCTTATCACCCCAAAGGACAACTTCACCAGTTCCGTACAATACTGTTCCACCACCTGTGATTCTTGTACCACCGGCAATTGAGAGAGTAGTCGCGTTTTCATTCAAACCTGCAACAACATTTACCCTGTTAACAGTACTTGGAGAAGCCTGATGAATGTATGTACCACCTACAAGCGTAGCAAGTGAAGCATTCCATCCCTGGAAGTATACCTGATCGCCTATTGCTAATACCTTACCACCTGACGCCACAAATGACTGGATGTTACTCATTTCTGTTGAAGTCAATGAATACGTTCCATTTGCCGGAAGATCAAGTACAAGTGCTCTATATTGTAGCAACTGGCTTAAGTCTTCAAAATCAGCAACTACATCTACGGTTTGGAATTCAGCGTCAACCATACCAGTGAATGAAGTGGATGCAGATCCCTGATAGCCGTAGTGCCCATCTCTGTTTAAAAGACCCATACCAAGTGTTTGAGATTCAGTATCAAGAATGATGTCAATATTAGTTACATCAAGGGGTGCTACAGAAAGTGCCTCTTCTCCGTAGAAGTCGTCAACAGGGTTTACAGCCATTATGCTATAATCACCTTGTGGCAAGTAAAGTTTAAGGTATCCTGCTGTTCCAAATGATCCACTTCCTGTGATTCCTACAAACTCTCCATCGATAAATACATCTGCTCCGGATACTGCAGCATTATTCAAATCAAATACATTGACTCCAACTACAGCAAGGATATTGCCACCAATCAAAGCTCTTCTTCTCAAGTCAATCTCCAATGTAATGTCCTGACTTTGGTTTCCAAGCGCAAGACCACTGAAAGTTGCATATCCAATTTCGTCATTGGTAGTCGCATCAATGAATACTAACGCCAGATTCACAATGTCATAACGGAAGTTTGTGAAAGTATGAGTGGCTTCAATTACATCCCCGAAATCATTGAACTCAAGGCTTACTTCCTGATTTCCATTCACAGTACTGGTCATTCTGAATACAGTTTGCAGATTGTCTGCTCCACCCACTTCATCAGCTACTGCGTGAGGTAGTTCGAAATTAAATGTCAATTCTCCACCTGCAAGATCAAGGTTGAAAGCAACTTCCCCATAGAGTGGCACAATATCCATTTGAATGTTGGTGTTTCTCTGAACATTTACAGTTTCCTGAGAAGGGATAGATCGTCCTACCAATTGATCTCCATCCGATAGCGTCAATACAAATGTGTGGCTACCATATGATACATTGATCCATGTTTCGGTAAAACCAGTATTCGGATTTAAAGAATACAACATTTCGTCACCGCCATCAATACTAATTCCAATAATTGGGTTTGTAAGTTCAGACAGGTCTTCAACAGGATAGTTGAACCTTAAGTTTGCGGATTCCTGAATGGTGAAATCAACATTGATATCACCAAAAACGGGCTTAAGGGTAAGATCAATAATGTTCTCTCCCTCTGTTACTGTTTCCAACAAAGCCTGCCCTGCATAGGTATGAGTCCCATCAGTAAGAACCAATTCGAAATCATAGTTACCTGGAACGAGTACGACTGTTTTTGCTGATTCAATGGTGAACGTATCCTCATCGATAACAGCATACCAGTCAAAATCTTCCGAATCACCGGAATCAAGATTTCTGGCAGTTAAAGTTCCAGTAATGGTTTTTTCTTCCAGTGTTCTACCTCCGGTTACAACTTGCATCAGGGAAGCCTCTACAGCAGCGCTGATTCCGATAGTTGCTTCACCCTCAGGGGTAATTTCAGGTTGTACAATTTCATTTTCCTGATTACATCCGGTTACTAAAACCATGAATGCAAGACAGACTAGTGTCACGAGTTTCATAACATTTTTCATAGTAAAAAGTGTGTTAAATTGGTTAATTAAAAATTTATGAGTTTGGTTTTTGAACTCCAGAAACCTCTCAGGCAGGGAAAACTGACTTATCTACTCTGCAGTCTCAATAGCCCTAGCCAAGTGGTGTGTGAATCTGAAATTCACCGGAATTTATGATGGGGTTTAAGGAAAACATAATTCCATTGATCAATGAATGAAACCGGATGACGAGTCTGATTAATCGGTGGTTGAAAAAAATTACAATATTATCCTCTTGGGCTATACTCCTGAGGAACATAGCTAATGATTAAAATGCAGTAATGGTTGTAATGGCTATTTTTTGTTTTTCAGATCTTTCAGCTTTTTGACCCCATAAATTGCTCCTGCGGCCAGCAAAACACCTAGCCCACCATCTATCGGTGTCTCCGGAGGTCCTCCCTGAGCGAATAAAGGTGTTAAAGCAAAAACTGAAACTAACAAAAGCGAAATTTTCTTTTCCATGGCTTAGGGCATTGGTGGTTATTTAATATAACAAAATCCCACCATGAAATCAATAAAAAAACCATGACCTTCATGTGGCCATGGTTTTTCATAATTATTGGTCGAAGAGGTTACATTGATTCTAATACTTTCCCATATTTATCAACCAACACCGGGTTACCAATCCCATCCACCTTTAAGCGGTCAAACTGGGTGGCCTTGTCTCCAACAATAACATAGTTCATTTTTGAAAGATCCATATACGTCTTAATCAATTGAATAATGTCATCCTTCTTCAATTGTTGTAATACATTTTGCTGTTGATCAATGTAGTCTAAGGACAACTGATAGGTGCTAATATTATGTAGTATTCCAAGAAGATCATTCAGTGTCTCGAAGTTCCTGGTATTTTGCTTAATCAAAGCAGTTTTTGTTCGATCCAAGTCCTCATCAGTATAGGTTGAAGCATAGTTACCTATCACTTCCTTAAAGGTATCCATGGCTTCTTTGGTCACATTGGATTTTACACTTGATGATGCGATCCATGGTCCTGGGTTAACATCTCTTGACACAAAGGAATATGCTCCATAGGTAAATTGCTTCTCTTCACGCAGCACTTTGAATAACCTACCGGACGAACCAGCACCCAATTTGTAATTGGCCACAAATAATGGGTAGTATTTTTCATGATTACCTTGTACAGTTAATCTTCCTATCTGTATCACTGATTGTTTGGCACCAGGTATATCTACAAAGTACACCTTGGGACTTTCTGGTGCTTGTGGAAACTCCAGAGAAGGCAATAGAACAGGTTTCCCCTGCCAGTTTTGTCCTATACTTTCTAATGAGGCTTTTGCCATTTCAGCAGTCACATTCCCTGCAATGTGAAAGTTGGCTGCTTTTGGAGAAAAGTATAGCTTGTAATATTCCTTCAGGTCATCAAGCGTAATTGATTCAACTGATGTAAGCGTACCTCCTATTGGCTCGCTCATAATTGTATTTCCGTACAACATCCGGTTCATCACCATGTTAGCAACAGAATTTGGGTTTGCATCTCTTTGCCTGATTCTGGTTAGTGCAGCAGATTTTAATCTCTCGAACTCTTTAACGTCCCATCGTGGTTCCAGAAGAATCTCCTGAACCAGAGCCATGGTAGAATCATAGTTTCTTGTAAGACAATTAGCCGTAATAGTGATCGACTCATCTGAAGTATATAGTCTTATGTTGGCACCCAATTGCCCAACTGCATCCTCAAGTTCTTCGGGCGTTCTTTTGGCTGTACCTTCCATCATCACATCGGTAAGCAGGTTGGTAAGGCCAACTTTCTCTTGTTTTTCCAGCATTTTACCTCCTGCTATTCGAATGCTGAAGTTTACCAATGGAAGTTCATTAGACTCAATGCCATATGCACCCATTCCATTAGCAAGTTTTGAGCTCCAAATGGTAGGGGGATTTAGCAAGGGAGCCTCTCCGAACTCGGGCTCTACCGATCGGTCAAATGATGATGGCGTTTTTTGGAAGTCATCATTTCCTTCTTGTTCTACTATCGCCGATTCTGTATTTGGGGTAATCTCTTCCTCTTTAACCTGAGCTTTTTCAGCACCTGACAAAGCAAGGTCCAACGCTCCTTTTGGCACAAATGATGTTACCACATAAGGCTTCCCTTTAATATACTTGTTGTAAGCCCTGATAACATCTTCTTTGGTTACGGCTTTGATATTAGCAATGTCTTTTTTTACAAAGGCAGGATCACCAGCAAATTCATTGTAGATGGCCAACTGAAATGCTTTCCCTAATACACTGGAAATGCCATTATAGAAATCCGTCTCCAATCCTGCTTTTATTCTATCAAGGTCCCTTTGATCCACTCCATTTTGCTCAAAGTTTTCCAATGCCTTAAATATGGCTGACTGAACTGAATCCAAATCTGTTCCGCTATTTGCACGGCACCTGATGGTAAATGTACCCGCCAATTCACGTGAATCATGGTATGCCCTAACTGATGGGGCTAATTTTTGATTCTCAACTATTTCTTTGTAGAGTGGCGCTCTTTTACCATCAAATAATATTTGACCCAACACATCAAGGGCCCATTGATCTTTATTAAACTGCTCTACGGTTGGCCATGTCATTCTAATTTCTGGCAAACTGGCAAAATTGTCTTCATGGTATAAACTAATCGTTTTATCAAGGGTAACAGGCTTTGGCTCCATTGGTGTATCAACCCCTCTGGATGGAATTTCCCCAAAATACTTTTCGATCCATTGCCTGGTAGTTTCTTTGTCAAAATCACCAGTCAGTACAAGCGTAGCATTATTGGGTCCATAGTACAGGTCATAAAACTCCTTTACATCATCTAAAGTCGCATTCGTAAGGTCTTCAAGTTCACCGATGGTCTGCCAATTGTAAGGATGACCTGAAGGATAAAGGGCCTTGTTGATCACATAGCTCGTGTGCCCGTATGGTTGGTTGTCAACTCTTTGACGTTTTTCATTTTTCACCACAGGCTTTTCACCTTCAAGACTAGCCAGGGTGACCGAATTAATAAAGAATCCCATACGATCAGATTCCATCCAAAGCACTTTTTCAAGGGCATCTTTAGGAACCACTTCGTAATAAACAGTACCGTCAGTCCAGGTACCTCCATTGAATGTTCCTCCCCAGTCATTGATGTTATTGAAAAACGCGCCTTCTTTTACATTCTCAGAACGTTGAAATAACATGTGTTCAAAAAAGTGTGCAAAGCCCGTTCTACCAGGCTTTTCTCTGTTTGAGCCTGCATGTATTAAAATACCTATTGCTACGATGGGATCCGATTTGTCCTGATGAAGTATGACATCCAGACCATTACTCAAAGTATATTTTTCAAAATCGATTGAAAGTTCTTCCTTCTTATTGTTTTGTTGTTGCGTATTGCAGGCAGACAGAATGAGAATTCCTGCAAAAAAAGCAATGAAGATTCGTTTAGTAAGATGCATTGTTAATTTGGGTTTAAGATTCTAACCCGTAAATTAACGATTGTCACTTCAAAAATGGCGTTGAAATATATAAATGGTGAATTGACGGAGTTAATTGGTCCTATTTAATTATTCTCCAAATTGCTCAATTCACTTTCTATTTCAAGTTTTCTTAATGTTTTATCCAGTTGCCAGGGTTCCGCTGCTCTTTCTTTGCAATCTCTGGCCGGGCATCTTTCACAGGTTGTGTGTACCTCTCGTTCCAATATTTTCGGGTCCTCCAAAAATTTAATACCCTCCTTCAAAGCAGCATCTATCTGAAACCCTACCGTAATACTGATTCCTTCTTCTCTGTTAGTGCTATTCGGAAAAGCCACAGACAAGCACAGGTATTCGTTTTTTGTGTTGAGATACTTCGAAATCTGGAGGCGGGCGATGGTTTCACTATTACCTGCTTTCAGAAGTTCCTGAATGATGCCAATTGATATCCATCTGCGACAATAATGTTCATTCAGCTCATTGGCGTGTGGATTGTGTAATTTAGACAGATGCAATTCTTTGGTCAGACGGAAACCATCTTTTCCTGGCTTATTGGTAAACCGGAGGAAGAAAAGGTTATTGAATCCAAAATATTTTGGTAGAATATTGGTAAGTCGTTGCATCAACATTTCGGGAGTTGCATCGTATTTCTCCAGTATCTTCAGTACATCCTGATCATGCCATTGCTTTGACTTCACAAAGTTTCTGATGTCGCGAATCACTTCTTTTTCGTCCATCAAAAATGCCACTGCGAAATAAGAAGCCTTAAAATTATTGAGCAACTGATTGAAGCTGTAGTTTCTCTGCGGCGGTGTTTCCAGAGGACGTCCCTTTATTTCCAGAAACTGGAAGGCCAGTTCCCTTACGATCAGAAACTTCTCCTGAGCTTCAGTCAGGTCATAGTTCAAGGACAAAACCTTTTTGTCTGGTGAATAATAGGACCTTGTATCCCTAAGTTTACTTTTGTCCTTGAGTAAATTATAATCAACCGCTATACCGAAATAATCCTTCAACAATTGAATCAGGTCCGATTTCTCGTATTTTATGTTGCCATTGAAATCAAACTTTGTTTTAAACTCCCGGACACCAGCCTCGAGATCCGGGAAATAATTATCATTGATCTCCTGATACGAGCGCAATGCAGCATAATAAATATTTTCCCGTCCCACTTCATAGTTTCGCGCAATCTGCAATACAGTATTAATAAACGCATTGATCTTTTCAGGATTGGAAGAAATGAGTTCGATGAATTTCTGAGCATCTAACCCAAGCAAATCCAGGGGCAGTTCACGAAAGAAATCAGATTGTAATAAGGCTACTACAGGTTCAATTTTTTTTGACACTTTCAGCGAGACCATATAGTCATAACTCACTCCGAGTGCCTCAGCAAGACTCATAATTTTATCTCCTTTTGGATATTTTTTTCCTTTTTCGATTTCATTCAAATAGGAAACCGATAGCCCTGTTAGTTTGGACAGGTCCTGATAAGAAAATCCCTTTTTACTGCGCAGTTCCCGCACTTTCAGACCAAAAATCTGCCTGATCCCAATCTCGCCTTGTGTCATAACCCAAAGATAATACTTCCATCACTATTTTGAGAATATTCCTAAAAAGCGAAAAAATATTATTAGCGAATTTTCGCTTTTTGAATATTTCCGCTATATTAGCCTCAACATTAAAACTTTTAAAACGATGATAGAAGCTGCACCAAAACCAAAGAAAGTTACCTCAGGGATACCTGCAGGTATGCTAATTAGTGGTGAGATGAATGAGGCTTATCAGTCTATTCTTACACCAGAAGCACTACACTTTCTGGCTGAGCTTCATGAAAAATTTAATCCTACTCGTTTGGAGCTGTTGAAAAACAGAATCAAAAGACAGGCTGAAATTGACAATGGAGTATTGCCAGATTTCTTAGAGGAAACAAAAGCAGTCCGTGATGGTGACTGGAAAGTCGCTCCACTACCTGCTGATTTGATGGACAGAAGGGTCGAAATTACTGGACCGGTTGATCGTAAAATGATCATTAATGCCCTTAACTCTGGCGCTAAAGTCTTCATGGCTGATTTTGAGGACAGTAATACTCCCAGCTGGTCTAACAACATCGAAGGACAAATCAATTTGCGAGATGCAATAAACGGAACCATCTCTTATGAGAATCCCAAAAATGGTAAACAATACAGGCTCGCTCCTGAAACCGCAACCCTATTGGTAAGACCCAGAGGTTGGCACCTGGAAGAAAAGCACATTACCATTGACGGTCAAAGTATAAGTGGCGGCTTAGCTGACTTTGGGCTGTATTTCTTTCATAACGCCAAACAATTGCTAACCAACGGGAGCGGGCCGTATTTTTATTTACCAAAACTGGAAAGTCACCTTGAAGCAAGATTGTGGAATGATGTATTCCTTTTTGCTCAGGAGTATCTGGACATCCCAAGGGGCACTATAAAAGCCACAGTACTGATTGAAACCATCCTGGCAACATTCGAGATGGATGAAATCCTGTATGAATTAAGGGAACATTCTGCCGGACTTAATTGCGGAAGATGGGATTATATCTTTTCATACATTAAGAAATTCAGAAATTATCCGTACAGGCTTCTGCCAGATCGGTCTCAGGTAACAATGGCAGTACCTTTTATGCAGGCATACTCAAAATTGGTAATTAAAACCTGCCATAAGCGCGGAGTACATGCCATTGGTGGAATGGCAGCTCAAATTCCCATAAAAAATGATGAGGAAGCCAATAAAAGGGCGATAGACAAAGTGAAAGAGGACAAGCTGACTGAGGTAAAAAATGGTCATGATGGCACCTGGGTTGCTCACCCTGGTTTAGTACCTGTAGCCAAAGCAATATTTGACGATTACATGCCGGGTCCAAATCAGATCGACAAGCAGCTTGACGATGAGTTTACCAAAGAAGACCTCCTTGCATTACCGGAAGGTACCATTACCGAGCAAGGTATTCGTACCAATATCAATGTAGGAATACTGTACATCGAATCCTGGCTAAGAGGTAACGGGGCAGCTGCTCTATACAACCTAATGGAAGATGCGGCTACCGCAGAAATCTCTCGTGCTCAGGTATGGCAATGGCTAAAAAACAATGCCCGACTGGCCGATGGAAGAACATTTACTATAGGAATTTACGAAGACCTGATTAAAAGTGAAATGCATAAAATCAAGGAGCTTGTAGGATGTAAAACCTACGAAAATGGCCGGTTCCTTGATGCCATTCTTCTCTTTGATGAATTGGTGAAAAAGCAGGACTTTGACGAATTCCTTACGCTTCCGGCATATGAATTACTTGACTAATCAAATTATAAATCTGAAAAACAACTAACAATGAATAACCAAGACAAAATTGCAAAAATAAATGAAGCCTGGAATAATGATCCCAGATGGAAAAATGTTGAAAGAACCTATACTGCTGAAGATGTCCTTAAATTAAGAGGTACCATTCATATAGAGCACTCTCTCGCAAGAAAAGGTGCAGAGACTTTGTGGAAGAAACTTAATAACCAACCCTTTGTTGCCGGATTGGGTGCACTTACAGGTAATCAGGCTATCCAGGAAGTAGCCGCTGGTCTGGAAGCAATTTATTTAAGTGGATGGCAGGTAGCTGCAGACGCTAACCTGGCCGGTGAAATGTATCCGGATCAATCGCTTTACCCCGCAGATTCAGTTCCTAAGGTGGTAAAACGAATCAACAATGCTTTGATGAGAAGAGACCAGGTAGAATTCATGAATGGCACGCACGATCGTGACTGGTTGGTTCCAATTGTCGCAGATGCGGAAGCAGGGTTTGGGGGCAACCTCAATGCTTTTGAATTGATGAAAGCCATGATTGAAGCTGGTGCAGCGGGGGTTCATTTTGAAGACCAGCTTTCATCTGCCAAAAAATGTGGCCACCTGGGAGGAAAAGTGCTGGTTCCTACACAGGAAGCAATCAATAAACTGATAGCAGCCAGACTTGCTTCTGATGTTTGTGACGTACCTACGGTGTTGATTGCCAGAACAGATGCAGAAGCAGCAAACCTCCTAACTTCCGATGTAGATGAGCGGGATCATCGATTCCTGACTGGTGAAAAAACTTCTGAAGGATTCTTCGGGGTGAAAAATAGTCTGGAGCAGGGAATTTCCCGTGGATTATCTTATGCACCGTATGCTGACCTGATCTGGTTAGAAACTTCCAACCCGGACCTTGGGCTGGCAAGAGAATTTGCTCAGGCCATTAAGGAAAAGTATCCGGAGCAAATGCTGGCTTACAATTGTTCCCCTTCTTTCAATTGGGCTTCCCATCTTACTGTTGCTGAAATGGCGACATTCAGAGAGAACCTGGCTGAAATGGGTTACAAATTCCAGTTCATAACGCTGGCAGGATTCCATGCTTTGAATACCAGTATGTTTGAATTATCCAAAGCCTATCACGAAAGGGGAATGGCTGGTTACTCTGAGCTACAGGAGAGAGAATTTGCACTTCAAAGCCAGGGTTTCAAAGCAGTGAAGCACCAGACGTTTGTAGGAACTGAGTACTTTGATGCAATTCAAAATACAGTACAAGGCGGAAAAGCCTCCACTGTTGCCATGAAAGGAAGTACTGAGGAAGCTCAGTTTGTAAACGCATAAAATACCATTGCTTTTTTATATTAATGTTTGAAGTTTGACAAAGGGTCCGACATTGTTCGGACCTTTTTTTATTACCTTCATTAAAGAACAACACTTCACTTTGGATTGTTAATCATACAAACCTGATGATATGAAAAAGCTTACATTGATCATTTACACTTCTGTCATATTTATTGCCTGCAGCTTAAGAAGCACTCCAATGGAAAAAACAGAGCAGGTATCACTACACAAAGATTTTGGCGATTACTGGTACCAGGGCAAAGCGGAAATCACAAGCTATCAACTTGAACAGGCCAGGTATGGAGAAATTCATAAAGGGCAGGCAGTATTGGTTTTCGTAACTGAAGACTTTTCGAAAGAAAAGCAGGTAAAGCTGGATAACCCACAAACGGCAGATGACGACAAGGTCAAAGTATTGAAACTCAATTATGTGAAGAAATTCAACACCGGGATTTATCCATATTCCATGATGCAATCAGTTTTTACCCCGGTAAATCGTGAAAACCATCCTTCAACATTAAAGCTTACGTCGAGTACACAAGAGTGGTGTGGACAGACATTTACCCAACTCAATTTGAAAAAAACAGGCTATGAAGTAGAATCAAGATCATATTTCGAATCTGAGGGTGATCAGGATTTGACACTGGATAAGGTAATTACCGAAGATGAAATTTGGAACCTCATAAGATTAGATCCAACGCAATTACCTTCGGGAGAAATTGAAATTATTCCCTCATTATTTGCTCAACGCCTGAGACATCAGCCTTTCAAAATTGAAAAAGCAATCGCCTCACTAAAGAATAATGCTTCAACCAATACCTTCTCACTTATTTACCCAAACACTCACAGAAGCATTTCCATTGAATTTAATAAGGAGTTCCCCTATGAAATCATTGGCTGGGAAGAAAAATACAAAAGTGGTTGGGGAGAAAATGCGCAAACATTGACCTCTAAGGCATCAAAAATAAATTCATTGATGACGGATTACTGGAACAAAAACAGCGTTTCCGATCTTAAATATCGTAAAGAGTTGGGCCTTAATTAAATGACATCAATACCACTTATGTAATTATACTGGCAATTACCTCCATGACAGGTAAATTTGGTCTGCAAATAACCCTAATACCATGAAAAAAACATTAATTCCCTTACTGGGAGCTATAATCTTCATTGCATGCTCTCCCGGCGAAAAAAACATCACTAAACTCAACTATCCAGAAACTGCCACTGTGGATACTGTTGACACCTATTTTGGTGTAGAGGTACCTGATCCTTATCGTTGGCTTGAGGACGATCTGTCTGAAGAAACTGCAGCATGGGTTAAAAGTCAGAATGAAGTTACGTTCAGTTATTTGGAACAGATCCCTTACCGGGATCAATTAAAGCAAAGACTTTCAAAGTTGTTCGATTACGAAAGGGTTTCAGCACCGGAGAAAAATGGTGATTACGAATACTTTGTAAAGAATGATGGTTTGCAAAATCAGAGTGTTTGGTACAGAAGAAAATCTGCTGAGGACGAACCTCAAGTGTTCCTCGACCCAAATCAATTTTCCTCTGATGGCACCATCTCACTGGCCAGCACCAGTTTTTCTCAGGATGGTAGCCTGTTCGGGTACATGATCTCTATCGGTGGATCTGACTGGAGGAAAGGATTGGTAATGAATACAGAAACCATGGAACTTGTTGGTGACACATTGCACAACATCAAGTTTAGCGGAATGTCATGGAACGGGAATGATGGTTTTTACTATAGTTCTTACGACAAGCCCAAAGAAGGCAGTGAACTTTCTGCCAAAACACAAGTGCATAAACTGTATTATCATCAGCTCGGAACTCCACAAAGTGAGGACAAACTTGTATTTGGTGGTGAAAAACAACCATTCCGATACATCTTTGGAGAAGTTACAGAGGATGGCAGGTACCTCGTTATTTCTGCCTCCAACAGTACTTCCGGTAGTCAGCTATTCATCAAGGACCTCAAAAACAACTCAGAAATCATAGCCGCCGACACCAATGATCAGACCGAGGAATATGTTTTAACTACTGAAGGTGACAGAATACTACTGATTACTAATCACAACGCACCAAATCAAAAAATTGTAGAAACTACCATCACAGACCCATCAACTGAAACCTGGAAGGACCTCATACCAGAAACAGAAAATGTATTGTCCGCAAGCACCGGAGGTGGATACATTTTTGCCAACTATCTGAAAGATGCGAAAACATTGGTTAAGCAATATGATATGTCGGGCCAACTGATCAGAGATGTGGAATTACCAGGAATTGGTACAGCATATGGGTTTTCTGCAAAAAAAGATGAGCGTTCGCTTTATTACGGATTCACCTCATTTACCACGCCATACACTATTTATAGTTATGACATGGAAACCGGGGAATCCACACTTTATAATAAATCCGAAGTTGATTTTAATCCTGATGATTTTGAGACAAAACAGGTTTTTTATGAAAGTAAAGACGGCACCAAAGTACCAATGTTCATAGTTCACAAGAAAGGGATAGCACTTAATGGTAAGAACCCCACCTACCTATACTCATATGGTGGATTCAATGTTAACTTAAAACCATCCTTCAGCACCAGCAGAATATTATGGCTGGAAAATGGTGGGATTTACGCTCAACCAAACATACGAGGAGGAGGTGAATATGGTGAAGAGTGGCACAAAGCTGGCACCAAAATGCAAAAACAAAATGTCTTTGACGATTTCATTGCTGCTGGTGAATATCTTATAAAGGAAGGTTACACAAGCAATGATTATCTGGCAATTGCAGGTGGATCAAATGGCGGGTTGCTAGTTGGGGCTACCATGTGCCAGAGACCAGATTTAGCAAAAGTTGCCCTACCAGCAGTAGGTGTGATGGATATGCTCAGGTATCATAAATTCACTGCGGGAGCTGGTTGGGCCTACGACTATGGCACTTCCGATGATTCAAAGGAGATGTTTGAATATCTCTATAAGTACTCACCAGTTCATGCATTGAAGGAAGGTGTAAGTTACCCGGCCACTTTAGTCACTACGGCGGATCATGATGATAGGGTAGTGCCTGCTCACAGCTTTAAATTTGCTGCTACATTGCAGAAAAAACATGCCGGAACAAATCCGGTACTTATCAGAATTGAAACTGATGCGGGTCATGGTGCTGGAACGCCAATTTCCAAAACAATCGAGCAGTCTGCCGATAAGTATGCGTTCATTTGGTATAATATGGACTTTTTACCCCCTATTGCCAAGGAAAATATGTAGTGCAAAAACATTTCAATAAGTGAATTAGACAAAAGCAATTTCTTTACAGGAGGTTGCTTTTGTTCGTTTATGTAGATTAAGTTTTATAAACCAAAAGATCAACTATTTGCATTCGGTGCAGGCAATATGTAAATTTATTAAAGCCTTGGGGCTGTGATGAACGATTAATCGGCAATAATCTCATCACCAACCAGGAAACCAAACATCTAACTAATTACGCACATGAAACGGTATTTATTAGCCAGTATTGGCTGTATATTATATTATACAGCCATTTCACAATGTCCTATTTCCGAAACCAATACGAATGGCAGTTCACTTACAGGTCAGTTTGGCCAGTCTTTTGAGCCTCAATGCTCCGGAAGAGTAACCAGCATATCTTTTGACGCCCTTGCAGCAAGTATACCTCTTGTAGGGACTCTCGAAATATTCGAAGGCGATGGTACAGGAGGAACAAGTATTTACTCTCAATCCCTGAGCCTGGCGGTGGCGATAGGTACAAACACCATAAATCTGGATGAGCCTCCCGAAGTGTTAATTAAAAACACATACACCTTCGAACTAACGCTTTCTGTATCTGTAACCATTGCCAAAAGTTCCCTTAACCCATATGCCGATGGACAAATGTATCTCTCTGGTACTGCCGTTTCTACTGACGACCTGGTCTTTGGGGTAACAATGAATGAAGTTTATCCTGCAGGTGTATCCACTAATCTGGCATTGTGGCTTAAAGCAGACGCCAATACCAACACTACCACAAATGAGGCTGCTGTTACCAGCTGGAATGATGTGAGTTCCAACGAAAACAATTACACCGGATCGGGAAGCAATTCAGTCTATAATGACTCCTTCGTTCCGGAAAGATCATCAATCACCTTTGATGCAAACTCTGCTGTATTATCCACCACTGATGTCACCTACACAGATGCCACATTGTATGTTGTAGTCAATCATTCAGACAATCCTGGCTCTAACGATTTCTTTGGCAACATCGGATCGGAGCAAAATCTCATCAGGTTCGAACAGACATCCAATAGCAACCGATATGGTTATACAGTTTCCTCAGGCACTGATTATCAATCTACGCTCACCAGTTCACATGGTAGTGCCAAAATCCTCACTTTGGAAACCGACAACACTGCAAGCACCATGAATATTCAGGACATCATCAATGGCACCAGAAGAAGCAATGATTTCAACGTAGGTGCCACAAACAGGTCACTAAGCATTCAGGACATAGGTGGTTTTGGTGATGTAGCAGAAATCATCCTTTACGGTGGGGGCACCTCATCCAGCGGGGACCGACAAAAAATTGAATCCTACCTGGCCATTAAATATGGATTGGAATATGACATGAACCTTTTGGCTTCTGATAACACCGTAATATGGGACAGAACTGCCAACAGTGCCTATTCCAACAATGTTTCGGCCATTGGGCGGGATGATGACGGTTCAGTGCTGATCAAAAAGTCTATAAGTAGTGCTTCTGATGCGATGGTTACAATGGAGAATACTGATGTTTTTTCCACGGACCTGTCATATATTGCCTGGGGTCACAACAATGAGGCTGTTCATACGCCAAACAATGTTGATGTAGATGGCACCATCATAGATACCCGATTGAGCAGAGTTTGGCAAGTCTCCGAAACGGGAACCGTAGGAAATGTAGATGTTTCAATTGACCTGACAGATGTGCCTGGTGCCAAAACTGCTACGGATCTCAGGCTACTAATAGACAGAGATGGAGATGGTTTTGCCGACAATGATGTAGTTCCCCTCACAGGCTCCATGGCTGGCAATACCTTTACTGTCAGTGACGTTGATTTTCAAAATGGGGACCGGTTTACAGTTGGGAGCACGAACTCATCTCAAACGCCATTGCCGATACAACTAGTAGCGTTTGATGCCAGCAACAACTACGGAACGGTGATTCTCACATGGAAAACAGCAAGCGAGACAAATAATAACTTCTTCACACTCGAAAAATCATATGATGGCGTGAATTGGAAAGCATTTGCAACCATTGCTGGTGCAGGATATTCAAATCAATTACTATCGTACCAGCACGTTGATTATCTACCTCATGCTCCTGGCACTTTTTATCGGCTGAAACAAACGGATTTTGATGGTCAATTTGAATATTTTGAAACCAAGTGGGTGGCAGTTGAAACCCAACCATTGGAAGTATTTCCAAACCCATTGACGTCTGAATTAAACGTTGGGAATGTCCCAATGGGATCAATTATAATATTGAGATCCCTAAACGGACAGGAGCTATTTACATCAAAAATGAGCGATCAATTTTTGAATGCCGTGGATGTCGCTATGGTTCCCAAAGGAGTATATATATTAGAAGTTTTCAACAACAACAGACGCCTGAACAGCTTTAGGTTGGTTAAAAAATAAGGTTAATCATTTTACTGAGCGCACTTGCCTTCGTTCAGGAATTCTATTAATGTTGTTTTATGGAAATTGTTTCTGAGATTGTGAAGTCGCTTCAACCCCTGGCCTCCAAAGAAAGAGTTGAATTTGTTCAGCGAACATTTCCTACCTCACTCAAGGTTTTGGGTGTGATCACCGGTGATCTTAAACTGATCCTCAAAGACCTCAATAAAACCCTCAAAAAAGAGTCCGCAACTACTAAAATTGAAATAGCCAAACAGCTGATTGATACAGAAATTTTTGAGTGCCATCAACTCTGCTTTGATTTTATTGATACCAATAGAAAGATCATCCCCGTTCTCACAATTGATGACCTGAACCATTTAGGCAGTCACCTTGATAACTGGGTAAGTACAGATTGTTTCGGATCCTATGTTTTGGGAGCTGCCTGGCAAAGGAAAGTTGTAGATTTGGACCATATTTTGAAATATGCGAACTCCTCAGACTTCTGGAAAAGACGTGTATCCATTGTTGCGACCATCGCACTCAATCAAAAAGCCCGGGGTGGAACTGGCGACACTGACCAAACGCTAAAAGTTTGTTCCATATTAGTTGGCGACCACCATGACATGATTACAAAAGCAATGTCGTGGGCCCTGAGAGTACTTTCTCAGGTAGATCGCAATGCTGTGGAAAAATTCATCGCAGCAAATGAATCTCACCTCCATAAACGTGTCTTGCGTGAAGTCAACCGAAAACTGGATACAGGCAAAAAATATTAATAGCCTACGCATTTATTATTATACCCAACACATTTGAATTATCATCATATAGATAAAATGACTGCAATCCCCCGTCAGAGGTAAAAAACCTATCAGGGGGATTCAGACGGTTGAAACAAAGCTGTTTTCGATTAGGTGTGCAATAATTTACGACAGCAAAATGAAAACAAGACAGAGGTATACTTTGTCAACCCTTCCAGGATGATTATGGCATGCGCTTACGAATATCGCGGGCAATATCCGGGATTTTGCGGCCTTCCACAGGCTCTCCAATGGTTTCAAATTTCCATCCATTATTTACCCTTACCAGTTTCCCCATGATCATAGAGACATACCCTTTGAACTTGTTTTCAACCGATAGATTGAAAGTGGCAAGTACTTCATTGACATGTGTAGGAGTGCCCTCATAAATTCTAAGCTTCGAATAAGGAATATCTCCAAAATCCTGTTGTTGATAAGAGTTCAGGTAGATATAAATAGTATCGATGTATTCGCCCACATAAGGCAGGTCAATTGTGATCACCTCATTATCCAAACCATCGTCACCATTCATATCACCGGTTAAGTCATCACCTGAGTGCCTGATGGAACCGTCCCTTGAATAAAGCCTCTTGAAATAGATAGTTTCGTGTAATTCACCATTTTCAAATGTACTAACTGCTCCATCCAGGTCTACCGGCACTGTCCCTCCAAGCAACGCCCTCAAAACACCTTTTCGTTCGATAGCCCCCCAATTAAGTCCTATACAAATGTGCTTTAATGGTTGACCTTCTTTTTCCAGCTTAATGGAACTCCCCTTCTTAAGGTTAATTCCCGTTTTTTTATCCAGCGCTATCATTATGCGTATATGTCAACATAGCCCTGCAATCCTTTTTCAGTGGAAATCCCGACCGCATTAAATTTCCAGCTGGTTCCTTCCTTTACCAATTTCCCGAATTCCACCTCGGTACCCGATGAATAATCTACATCCAGATTATATCTCAAAATCTCCTCGTTGGTTTCAACATTAACTATCCGAATAAATGCATTCTCTACCAGACCAAAATGATGGTTTTTGATATTTGCATCGTTGATGGTCACAACGAACAGTAGCTCCTCTACTCTTGGGTCTACCAGTGGAAGGTTTACAAGGATCATTTCATCATCTCCTTCCCCAACTCCTGTTCGGTTATCACCAGTATGTTCTACTGATTTCTCGGGAGATCTCAGGTTGTTGTAAAACACAAAATGTTCATCTGAGACTAACTTCTTATTACTTCCAAGCATAAAACAGACGGCATCAAGATCCAGGTTGTTGCCAGGGCGAACATCCCAGCCAAGTCCTACCATGATTTTTTGAAGTGACGGTTGTCTTTTGGTGAGATCGAATGAACTCCCTTTCTTAAGTGAAATAGGCATAGTGTGTATTGTTAAGCGTTAAAAAATGATTGAACTAATAATTAAAATTGAGTTTCCATAGATGGTGATGACACATGGTCAACTTTTGAAGAAATCCTTTATTCTGTCCTCTTTCTCTCGCTGAGCTGAGATGGGCTGATTAAAAAATGACTCCATTTTATTTTTATGATTGCCCTGGGCTTCTTTAAGCTGCTGTAGCAATTCTTGTTTGTTTCTTATTTGCTCTTCATCCGGAATATGAGCTGTCCGACCAAACACCTGATCAAGTATTTTTTGTTTACTGGCCAGGTTTTCCTGTAGCTTTTTCTCTTTTTCCTCTCTCAGATATGCCTCAAACTGCTCTCCAGGTGAACTCGCAATAGCATTAAGGTTGATAGCCATCGGCGCATCAATTTGCTGAATTTCGGTAATGGCCTGAGTGCGGCATTCAGCTTCTAATATTGTTTCTTCATACTGTGAAAATTCACCCGATTCCTCTAGCAGCATTAATTGTTCAGCCAGTTCAGCATGCTTCTGAGATGCATCCACATTGGCTTCCCCCATGGCAATTTTTGCTGTGATTTTATCTTTAGCCAAACCAAACTGATTGCGCTGGCTGGTCAGCTTTCTTCTGGTCTCCAGCAATTCTGCCAACAACCTTCTATACTGCTCTATTTGCTGCTCTACCAACAGGGATTCCTGATACAAACTCTCAGCCTTAACCCGATTCTTTTGAGAATGAGCAATTCGAGCTTGCGTCTGCTTATCCGCACAGACATTTTTAAACTGATTTAGTCTTTCCTGAAGTACATTCTCCTGTCTCGATATTTTCTTTAACTGATCATTGATAGAACTTATGGCATCCTGCAGATCGTTGATGACGACATCTGATTGTTTACTTCGTGCGATTTCATCATCAGAATGGTTCAATAGGAGGTTGGTTAATCGTTTGAGCATAGTCATAGTTAATCTTAGAATATCAATATTTATAAGAATATATATTGAAATAATATAATTTTATATTTAAATATCAATATTAATAATAACTACGTCACAAGTAATTGGTAGGTTTCGGTAAATCTACAGTGTGGCAGGACATTGGGCGATGCGGCTTCCCTGGTGATAGATTTTAAATAACTGATTTACAGCTAATTAATACTCTAACAGTATCTGCAGAAGAAATTTTATTTTTTTCCTAAAAAAAAACAAATTTACTTATCGTGTAAAGAGGTTTTAGCCAAATATATTTCTCTCTTTTTAACACCTGAGAAGAAAAGATATAATGTGATCATCATGAAAATATGAGCCACGTCATCCCGATTAAACCATACATGGAAATCATATTTAAGCAATCGAAATGGTAATGTGCAGGCAATAAAAAATATACCCCATAGAAAGGAGGTGAGTTCCTGCTTCCCTTTTGATAAATAGTAAAATCCTGGAATGAGGATCCAAAGTACCATCCCGGCAGTATGAATGATCACCATGTTAAAGTTAAAGTAAACGATCATTACAAACGCAGTGATGGCCAGTTTTACAAAAACCAGTGTATACAAGCCCTTTCTTCGTTTGCCTTCGGCGATACTGCTCATTGCAAGCTCCAGAAAAGTTACTGCCAGAATCGCACTGGTCCAGCCTGGTATTTTACCTGCCAGCCCTGTGTAATTATACAGCAGGTGAGATAACCCGCCGAAAAACCCTGAAAAACCAAAAAACAAGAAAAACCAGCGCCAAAAACTGACGAAAGGTGATTTGTTCCAGTGCCTTAATCTCGTGAAGAAATACCATGACTGAAATGCAAAGACCCAATTCAAAGCAAAACCGAGAGGTTCCAGCAATTCCAGTCCAAATAATTCAAAGGATATTTTTGTCACTAGCTAATAGATTGGTTTACAAAAGCAGCAGCAAAATGAATTCAAAAAATCCTGATTTTCAAGGACATCTTAAAAAAATGCGCTTACCCTCTATCATTCAATCTAAAAACAAACCGGTTCTCCCTGCCCTTGTTTTTTATTTTGGCAGGTTCAACTCATTTAAAAATGTGATTGCTCTTTCCTGTTCCCCGTAAGCCTGACTAAGGGAATCATAAAGTTCAAGATACTCCTCATTTTGGTAATTTGAACGAATTTGAGCTTCCATGTAATTCAATGTGTTTTGCTGGGAATGCCCCTGGGGATAATAAATCAATAACATACTCCCTGTCATTGGATCCGCTTCCATAAATGTTAAAGAGGTTTTAAACTCTCTCGAGCTGTAACTATCAATTTTTATTTCTTCAGGCGGTTCCACAAATGGGTAATCAATGTTCCGATAGGTGGCAAATTCTTCTCCGGTATGAAATTCAAATGATCCCCCTTCCTCGGTGGGTACAGCCATATACACAATTTCTTCCCAACCAATTATTCCGGCCCCATACGGATTCAGCACATAGGCTAAATCATCTGTAATGTTTTCGTATTCTCCGCTTATTGTAAAATCGATTGTTCTGGTTTGGCCCTGACTCTCAACACTGGCCTGATAGCTTCCTGCCTTAAGTTCGATTTGTTTGAATTGATTAGGCTCTACAGTATATTCATCTAAACCTTCGATTCTGACAGTCATAGGCTCCATTAATCCATTGGTGATGTATAACTTCTGATGATTGAATTGATAAAACCAATACAGTCCAAAGCCAATAACAATTGCACCTACAATAACTGCAGGTATCAGTTTCTGATTCCTCTTATAAGATCTGTATCCACTGGTGATGATTGTGCTTTCTTTAGGAATATTTAATTCTTTCTCCCGTTCTGCCACAAGCTTATTATAAGGGTCATGCTTGATCACAAATTTTGGATAAGACTCACCTAAAAAAGTTAATACCTTGTAGGAATCCTGTGCATTCAGATTTCTGGCCAGGGATACCATGGCATGAAATTCATTTACAGTACGTACAGGATTTTCTATGGACATGAGGGTCAGGTATGCCTTCTCGTAATCTTTTTGCTTGTAGAAGGACCATCCAAGTGCATATTTGGTGTTTTCATCCTCAGGGTCCTTTGACAATTGTTCCTGCAGTTTATTGGTCGACTCCTCTGATCCATCTACGGTGATCACTGCATCTTTGAAGTAAGCTTTCAATTTGCTGTCACCGGAGAATTTATCATGCAGAAACTCACTGAATTTTTCGGCATCCTTTTGGTTTCCATAGACCTTTAAAACTTCATAGTATTCCAGGCCTGCTTCAACATCATTTAAATTTTGCTCGAAATGATTCTTTGCCCGCTCCAGCGCGTGTCTACCAGTTGTTTCCCAGTCCCTGTATGACGACTCGTAATGTCGCTTGCAACTACCACACTCCTGAAGAATTTTTTTCTTTCCCAGTGGAATCAGTGGGATCCAGTAAATATGAAAAAATTTGGTAGCGTCGTAAGATTTCAATTGGCCTGGTGCACCGCACTGCTGGCATACGCCGTTTTCGAAAGACACATTATTTTTTCTTCCGAATCGTATTCCGTAGATGATCATAAGCTATTAAGACTGAATTGTTTATAATGATTGAATATTACCAAACATAATGGATGATATTTACAATTTAGGCTAATTTTAAAATTAATTAATTCATATTTTTGCGTTAGTTCACACAATTCAACCTTCAGCCATAACATAAATCTTAAATGAAAATCAAGCCTTTTCTGATCTTAACCTTCAATGCCATACCTTTTATATTGTTCAGCCAAATCTGGAGTATCCCTGGTCCAACTGGGTTAAGCTCACAAGTTTATGTGGAATATCAATTCAATAAAGGATACTGCAAACTCAAAAATGGAGAATCTATTAGCGGGTATTTCAAATTTTCTAAAAACTGTGTTGCGCAGCTTCAATCGGACTTGTCCCCACTATCACCAAGCATGATATTAAGTCATAGGGGTGAAACAGAATCATTTTGTATAGAATTTAAAATGAATCTTTCTGGGGCATCAAGAATTATCTACCCTTTTGAAGTTGATTTTATCAAGTTACATGATGGAAGTGGACTCTGCCTGGACAGTAAGTTCACCAAATTTATCTACTCGGAAAGACACAAGAAATTACTACGATTAGTTTGGGACGGACCAATCAAATTTTACGATGAATCATTTATTATTAATGAGATCAGAAACCAGTCCATTTATTTGGAGGAAAAAAGCAACATCTACTCTTTTCAAAAAGAATATTGGTTTCCGATTACAGATAATCCAAACATTACGTATCGGAACTATATTAAAACTGAAAAAATACTTCCACACTGGAATTTATTTGATTTTGATACCTTCGAAAGAATTGAATCTTCGAAGAATTATTACATCAATGTAAATGAAGAATTTGTAAGATTAAAATCTCTCAAAAATCTAGAAAAGAGATATCAACTCAGGTCCGACATAAAACGGGTGGGTATTACATTCAAAAAGCTAACTCCAAAACACCTCTTTTGGATGTCTCTCTATACAGAAGCGCCATCAAAACGAAAACTTATTACTCAACACTTTGAAAATTTAACAATTAAATTAGTGAATGATTCTTCGTTTACCACTATCGGTTGTGTGCCTCCAATTAACAAACAATTAAAGGAGGATCATAACATATTAATTTTCCACAATGACAGCATTCAATTAATAGGAGCATCCATGATTGCTGAGGTAACTAGTGAGTATTCAACTTATCTAACAATCTATGACCCATTTTTAAAGAAGTACATTCTTGCTAAACCATGGTCATATGAAAAAGATCAATACGCGATAGGTTTCTTTTCTACGAACTCAAATTTGTTCAACTTTAATGACAAAGGTGAAATTCGATTTTACATCCTCAATTTGAAGACTCAGAAATGGAAGGAAGCCCAAAATACAGCGAAAATACGTAAGGTATATGCCAAACAACTAAATGCCAACAACAAAGACTAACCTACTCCACCAATAATTTCTTCCACTACCTCCGGATTTAAAAGCGTGGAGGTGTCTCCCAGGTTTGCTGTATCCCCAGAAGCAACTTTTCTTAGAATTCGTCGCATGATCTTTCCTGATCGGGTTTTAGGTAAGCCTGAGACAATCTGAATTTTGTCAGGTTTTGCGATTGGCCCAATTATTTTGTTGACCGTTTGCTTGATCTCATCTTTTAGACTTTCCTCGGTCCGTCCCTCCATATCACAAATGACAAATGCATAAATGCCCTGCCCTTTAATGTCATGTGGGTAGCCTACGACAGCACTTTCCACCACTTTGGGATGTTCATTGATCGCATTTTCTACTTCTGCTGTTCCCATTCTGTGCCCCGACACATTGATCACATCGTCTACTCTACCCAATATTCTGTAATATCCGTCATGATCACGCTTCACGCCATCACCTGTGAAGTAATACCCTTTAAAGGAGGAGAAATAAGTTTGTCGACACCTCTCATGGTCACCATAGGTAGTTCTAAGCATACTCGGCCATGGGAATTTTACACACAAATTACCTTCAACACCATTGCCCTTTAGCTCATTTCCTTCATTATCAACAATGATTGGCTGGACTCCAGGCAAAGGTAAAGTCGCATAAGCTGGTTTATTAGGAGTAATCCCTGCCAAAGGGGAGATAAGAATTCCACCTGTCTCTGTTTGCCACCAGGTGTCTACAATGGGGCATTTACCCTTACCTATGTGATCATGATACCAGTGCCAAGCTTCCTCGTTGATTGGTTCTCCTACTGAACCTATTACCTTTAATGAATCTAATTTATAGGGTTCTACTGGTTCCAACCCATAAGCCTGCAATGCCCGAATAGCAGTTGGGGCAGTATAAAACTGATTTACCTGATATTTGTCAACAATCTGCCAAAACCTACCGGCATCAGGATAAGTAGGCACACCTTCAAACATGATCGTGGTTGCGCCAGCAAGGAGCGGGCCATACACAATGTAAGAATGACCAGTGATCCATCCCACATCGGCTGTGCACCAATAGGTATCTCCCTGACTATACTGAAACACATTTAAAAATGAATAGTAGGTGTAGATCATATACCCGCCAGTAGTATGGACTACTCCTTTTGGTTTGCCCGTAGAACCAGAAGTATACAGTATAAAAAGCATATCTTCCGAATCCATCTCTTCTGCTTTGTGCTCTGTAGACTGACCTTCGACGGCCTCATGCCACCAAATATCCCTACCCTCCTTCATCGTAACTTCGGTTCCGGTGCGTTTCAGTACAATCACTTTTTCAATTGTAGAGGTTTTTTCCAGTGCCTCGTCCACTACCGCTTTTACAGGTATCGTTTTAGCCCCACGAAAGTTTCCGTCAGAAGTCAGAACCATTTTAGCCTCACAATCATTGATCCTGTCGGCAAGGCTTGTTGAGGAGAATCCAGCAAACACTACCGAATGCACCGCACCAATTCGTGCACAAGCCAGCATTGCTACTGCTGCTTCTGGTACCATTGGCATATAGATGATCACCCGGTCGCCTTTTGAAATCCCCTGGGCTTTCATGGTATTTGCAAATTGACATACTTTGGCAAAGAGCTCCCTGTAGGTCAGTTTGATTGGATCTTCAGCAGGGTCGTTTGGTTCCCAAATGATTGCCGTTTTATCTCCATGAGTAAATAACAGTCTTTCAAATATATTTTCAGTCAGGTTTAGCTTCCCATTCAGAAACCATTTGACATCTGGTCCTTCAAAATCCCACTCCAGCGTCTTGTCCCACTTCTTTCTCCAGTAAAAGGATTCAGCAATTTGACCCCAAAATGCTTCCGGGTTGCTAACACTTTTTTGATATTCATGAAAATAGCCTGCTAAAGTATGGATCTTGTGATTCATCGTAATTTCGTAAGGTTAAAAAATCGTGTTTCTAATATACTTCCCATTATAGAGAATGTAAAAGAAATTAGACGAACGTACCTGGTTTATAGAGATTCGATCAATACTGCGGAGAGAACACCAACAATAAGGGCAATTATTTTTTTAAGATCTGATTTGTGTCCGGGGTTGCTTTCTACAAAAATTGTGGTGGATATGTGCAGAAAACTCCCCGCCACAATTGCAAACAGGTACTCTACACTACTTGCCTCCAGTGTTATAAATCCCGGCACAATCAAACCAAGTGGAGACATCAAAGAAAAAATCACCAACACCACCACTGATTTGGTCCTGGATTTGAAAAAGTCATTGATAATAGCCATCAAAGCAAACGCTGCTGGCATTTTGTGCAGTATGATGCCAAAAAGGATTGTTTCAGACTCGTGTTGTGCATGGGTAGCGGAAGGATGAGATAATAATGTGCCTTCCAGCAGGGCATGGATGCATAATGCAATCACCAACATGTAAGCTGAACCCGTGTGATTGGTATGCTGGTGACTATGAATATGACCATGTTCTACACCGCTGGTGAAATATTCTAACAAGTGCTGTAAAAAGAAACCAGCCAGCAGCCACAAGCCAATTTTGAATGGCGTTTTGGATTCTGCAAACAACTCTGGCAGTATATGTATGATAGTGATTGAAAACAGGTAAGCTCCTGCAAATACCAACAAATGCCTGAAGGAAGATTTCTCTGGGTTTTTGATCACGAAGTAACCCAAACCTGCTCCAAGAGTACAAACAATCAGTAGTGTAATATTAAATACCATTTATTTCTCTGCTAAAAAAATAAGCCTATCTGATTGCTCTGCCTGATATGGATTGAGATCATAATCACCGAATACTTCTACCACTTCCAGATTTGCTTGTTTGAAATAATCTAAAAATTCTGTTCTGCGAACTGCTTTAACCTTTTCCTCGAAAGAATAGTTCTCTCCCTTATCGGAAAATTGAATTTGCTTATAAATAAACCCATCCTGATAACTCCGGGAAATATGAAAATCAATGCCCTGAATTTGTTTGACTTCAGAATTTACCAGATTGTTGATCACCACATAGGGATTCAAAAAGTCTAACAGGAGTTTACCTCCAACTTTTAAGGAGCTGGCGATTGAGCCTATGACTTCACAATTTTCTTTTTCCGAATCGAAATACCCAAAACTGGTGAATAAGTTTAGCACATAATCATACCTACCACGCCGAAAAGGTATACGCATGTCCCATTCCTTAAACTCAAGGGTTTCATTCTCATATTGCCGGGCGTACTTAATGTTCTCTCTTGAAAGGTCGAGACCCGTCACCTGATAACCTCGCTGGTTCAGATAAATACTGTGCCGGCCTTTTCCACATGGAAGATCCAGGATTTTATCAGAAGGTGAAAATTTCAGATAATTTATCAAAGTGTCTATAAATGCTTTCGCTTCTCTCTCATCACGGTCCTGGTATAGGATATGATAATA
Organism: Cyclobacteriaceae bacterium; assembly: GCA_965243755.1. GTDB lineage: Bacteria > Bacteroidota > Bacteroidia > Cytophagales > Cyclobacteriaceae > JANSWY01. The sequence continues at coordinate 764,350 of CBDEVW010000002.1, read as the reverse complement.
GGGAGAATTAAACCATTGACCGAACCATTCTTGCTTACCCACTATTCGAATATAAAATAATCTTTGATTCCTTCACTGGTAAATGACTCAAGTTGCCCACTCTCATTCACAAAAATAAGGTGAGCATTCAGATGCTCATGTTGCTTCAATACCTTTTTTGATTTTTCCAGTCCCAGCACCATAAATGCGGTGGCGTACGCATCTGCCATCATACAATCCGGCGAAAACACAGAAGCACTTAAAAGTGAATGCTCCACAGGAAATCCAGTGTATGGACTAATCGTGTGGGCATATTTTTTACCGTCCTTAATGTAAAAGTTTCTGTAATTACCACTGGTAGCCATAGAAATATCTTTGAGTCTTACCTTAGCAGCTATCTTTTTAATCTCCTGCCCCACCGTAGGGTCCTCAACACCAATCACCCAATCGCTTCCTTCGGCTTTTTGCCCTTTGCATCTGACTTCTCCCCCAATTTCAACCATGAAATGATGCTTTCCTGTTTTTTCTAAATGCTGAGCAACCAGATCTACCGCATATCCTTTGGCTATGGCACTAAAGTCAAGATACATACCAGGTTCCATCGTGGCACCTTCATCATTGAAAGCCAGTTTTTCGAATCCGGTGTAAGTCAATAGTGAGTCAATTGTCGTGCTGTCTGGTATTTCGGTTATCTCACCCGGGCCAAACCCCCATTTATTGACCAGTGGACCTACTGTAGGGTCAAAGGCACCATCTGTGACTTCAAAAATCTCTTTACAGGACTTTAGCACCGGCAAAAAGTAATCCGACCTGAACTTCACTTTTGCATTCGCATTGAGCTCACTTATCTCAGACGAATTCACATAAGTCGACAATGAATTATTGAAGTCATTTAATATTCGATCCACTTCCTGCTTCAAATTCGCATCATAATTACCGACGTATTTGATGGCATAGGGAACTACTCCCATGGTTACTCCAGTGAAACTTTGTATTGCCGACTCCTCTTTTTGATTTTGACAAGCTATGGCCAAAATACTTAAGATAATAATTAGTCTTTTCACGCTTAATGCTTTATGCCCTGTGCGCGAAATTAATCAACCATTTGCACAAATGAATTTATAGAAGTTTTAAAATCGCTTAGGCCAGGGTATAAGGCCAAAAAACTTTAAATTATATTTGCCTTCAACAAAAGTAGCCGCATGCGGGAAGATTATTTATCAGGTGACAGTATGGGTATGAACTCCGAGGAAAAGGAGTTTGAGAAAGCACTACGACCGCTAAGTTTTGATGATTTCACCGGTCAGTTTAAGGTTGTTGAAAACCTGAAAATTTTTGTAGAGGCTGCCAAACAAAGAAATGAACCTTTGGATCATGTTTTACTGCATGGCCCTCCAGGACTTGGTAAAACTACCTTATCACACATCATCGCCAATGAGTTACAGGCCAATATAAAAGTGACCTCAGGACCTGTTCTTGACAAACCTTCAGAATTGGCTGGCCTGCTAACGAATCTGGAAGAAAACGATGTGCTTTTCATCGATGAGATCCACAGATTAAATCCTGTGGTTGAAGAATATCTTTATTCAGCCATGGAAGATTTCAGGATCGACATCATGTTGGATTCCGGACCAAATGCCAGAACGGTACAGATTGGGCTTAACCCTTTCACTCTTATTGGCGCAACCACCAGATCGGGATTGCTTACATCACCACTTAGGGCCAGATTTGGGATTACTTCGAGGCTGGAATATTATGACACGCAGTTGCTGGCAACCATTGTGGAGCGATCCTCCAATATTTTGGGAACACCTATCGATAAAGATGCTTCATTTGAGATAGCAAGGAGAAGCAGAGGTACGCCAAGAATTTGTAATAACTTATTGAGACGCACACGGGATTTCGCGCAAATTAAGGGCGATGGTAGAATTACAAAGGCCATTTCCGAGATGGCACTGGAAGCCCTTGAAGTAGATTCCAATGGCCTTGACGAAATGGATAATCGCATTTTAAGTACGATCATCAATAAATTTAAAGGTGGACCGGTAGGTATTTCAACGATTGCCACTGCATGTGGAGAAGAGGCAGAAACGATAGAAGAAGTTTATGAGCCTTTTCTTATACAAGAGGGTTATATCAAACGAACCTCCAGAGGCCGGGAAGCAACTGAACTGGCCTACAAACACCTAAAAGTAGTGCCTCCGGGTAGAACAAGAGGGCTTTTCGACTGATGAATACAAAGGAGCGACATACAGCTTCAGTAAAACAAATTTCTCAGCAACTAGGATTTGATTTCTGCGGGATTTCAAAAGCTGAATTTCTGGAAGAGGAAGCACCTCGGTTGGAAAAATGGCTTCAGCAGGACATGCATGGAAAAATGGGCTATATGGCCAATCATTTTGACAAAAGACTTGATCCTCGCAAATTGGTTGATGGCGCCAAAACAGTCATTTCATTGATCTATAACCATTATCCTCAGTCGGTCAATGAGGAGAACATGGGCTATAAAATCGCCAAATATGCTTATGGAGAGGATTATCATTTTGTCATCAAAGACAAGCTGAAAACCTTCTTCTCCATGCTAAAAGAGGAGATCAGCCATGATATGACAGGAAGGGTGTTTGTGGATTCTGCTCCGGTTCATGAAAGAGCATGGGCAGCCAAATCCGGGCTTGGGTGGATAGGCAAAAATTCATTATTGCTAAACAGATCTATGGGCAGCTTTTTCTTTTTGGCTGAGATCATTTTGGACGTTGAGCTGATCCCGGATGGTCCAATCCAGGATTATTGTGGTACCTGCACAAAATGCATGGATGCGTGCCCCACAGATGCTATTCCTGCACCTTATGTGGTGGATGCAAGCAAATGTATCAGTTATCTGACCATCGAGCTAAAAGATGAGATTCCTGATGAGTTTGCTGGAAAAATGGAAGATTGGATCTTTGGTTGTGACATTTGTCAGGATGTGTGTCCATGGAACAGGTTTGCCCGGCCACATCACGAATCCAGATTCACTAGGAGAGATATTGTGAAAAGTAAAAAAGAGTGGGAGGAGCTCACGGAGGAGACTTTTAAAGTTATATTCAAAAATTCTCCCGTCAAAAGGGCTAAATATTCTGGGTTAAAAAGAAATATCTTTTTTGCAAAAAAAAATCCCACTAAGTAGCGGGATTCCATGTTCCAATTTTTTTAATGTTTTTACACTGCTTGCTGTTCAAAATGTCTGTTAAGAATATTCAGGTAAATGTGTCCAAAATTTTCGTAACACCATTCTTTAAGTTTTGAAATTTCCTCATTGACTAAAGACTGAATTGCCTTACGCAACTCCTTCTCAAATAACCACTTGTCAAAGCTCACTTTGGATAAAATGGTTTTAAAGTATTCGAGCATAATTCATAAATTTTGTTAAAAAATTAACAGTTGGGTTTCTCAAGACGTTAAAGAACTCGTTTATAATTTATTGTTTCTTAATTTAGCAAATCCAAGGCAATAAATCAAGAGACGTAACTCGGATTGTAAACGTTTTCGAATTTCATAATGTTGCATTCACATTTTGAGAATATGAAAAAATATCTCACGAAATCCATTAGTTTTTTACTAATATTAATAGGCTATTCCGCTAATGCACAAGAGGTTACAATAAACTTAGGTCCAGACGAAATCGGACTTAATCAACCATTTACAATTACAGTGACTGTGCACAATGAAGCATTTGGAAGTCTTTCGGATTTCCCGGATATCCCAGGTCTCTCTAAGAGAAACATCAGCAGTTCCTCTACCACCAATTACATCAATGGAAGAATGTCCTCTTCCCAAAGCCGCACCATGAATTATGTTGCAAGTAAGGAGGGCACGATAAAAATTCCACCATTTCAGATAACGGTCAATGGAAAAGTAGTGAAGTCTCCGGGAAAGACCATAAAAGTTGGTCCTCCTGTACAAAGGCAGAGGCGTGGTTTCTTTGATAATGACCCTTTTGAGGATTTTTTTGGCAGACCTAAAAGAAATGTTGAGTTTGTAGATGTTGAGGCGGATGCATTTCTTGCACTCACCACAGACAAGGATGAAGTTTACCTTGGAGAAGGATTCACAACCACATTGGCATTTTATGTCTCTGCTCGAAACAAAGCTGATATGCGTTTTTATGAACTGGGCAAACAAATCACGGAAATTACCAGCATCATCAAGCCTTCAAACTGCTGGGAGGAGAGTTTTAATATCGAAAATATCACTGGTGAGCCGGTCACAATCAACAATGAAAGGTATACGCAATACAAAGTATACCAGGCTACATTTTATCCATGGAATACTGAAGCAGTTCACTTTCCTAGTGTAGATCTTGAGTTAATCAAATATAAAGTAGCCAAAACACCGTCATTTTTTGGCAGGAATAAGCAGGAAGATTTTCAAAAGTTCTCATCAAAACCTAAGACCGTAAAAGTGAAGGATCTCCCTCCTCACCCTTTGAAAGAAACTGTCACCGTTGGCAATTACCGTCTCAAAGAAAGTATTGATAAGAAGACATTAAAAACCGGTGAGAGCTTTGAGTACTCCTTTGATATCACCGGAATAGGCAATATAAGTGCCATTGAGGACCCGATCATCAATGCTGATCAGGACAATATCAATATTTATGACCCCAATAAGCGGGTAAACATTAATAGAAGTAGAAATACGGTCTCTGGCACAAAATCATTTAATTACTACGGCATACCAAATGAACCCGGCACATACAATCTCAAGGATTACTTCTCCTGGATTTACTTTGACCCTATTGCAGAAAGGTATGACACCTTGAGTAGTGAACTTACGATAGAGGTCACAGGTGAAAGCAAGAAAAACGAGTCTATCCTGGCCAGTGATCTGGGCTCTTTTTACGACAAAATAGAATTCGAAAGCAATGATCTCAAATCATTGGAGTCTGGCATCAACGGCAAACTGATATTGAATGCCAGCTTGGTAATTCTTTTGCTCACAATCATTGGCTTCAATTCCCGGGAGATCGTACGAATATCAAAACAAGCGTTCACTTCAGACCCTAAGCAACAGGAAGAAACAACAACGCTAAAAAAACCTTCTGTTAGCACTGAAGTTATTTATGATCCACAGGAGGAAGAGCAACTTACATTTTTCGAAAAACTTGGTGAAAATGTGGTAGTCTATTCTTTGGGATGGGGAATCGTGATAACCCTCGGATGGATACTCGTGGAAATTATCAATAGCAGTGTTTCCATTAGTTCGTTGATGGATTTCTATTTCTTTGCCAATCTGTTGCTGGTAGCAATAGTATATTTTCAGGTTACTAAATGGATCTCCAATAAAAAAAGCAGGGTAACTTATTGGAATGCCCTTATATCGCATTTAGCCATAATATTACCGGTCTACCTTTATTTCAATCTGATCTCAGGAAATAGCGAGTATTATCAAATTCCTGATAACCTGGCAAGTATCTTTGCTCATGTGGTTGGTGTGTTGGCTTACCTACTTGTAAATGCCATTTTCTATTTCCATTGGAAGAATGGCAAATCACTGTGGACCTCTTTGGTGCCATTTTATGGTTATTATAAGCTTGCAGAAATTGTCAATTGCCAACTAAGCTGGTGGGAGTATTTCACCTCAATGTTCCCTGTAAGGTTTGTACAGCATCTGATTAAATTTCAGGATAGAAAAAATGGGCTGGAAGTTCTTTCATGGCTAATTCCGTTTATCTTTATGCCCGTTTTACTATACGATAAATCAGATCAGCATGTCAAATAGTTTCGGAAGAGTATTCCGTATTACCACTTTTGGAGAATCGCATGGTGTTGGATTAGGGGTAACAATAGATGGATGCCCGGCCGGATTAACGGTTGATCCTGAATTCATCCAATCGGAAATGGACCGTCGGAAACCCGGGCAGTCCAAAATCACTACGCAACGAAAAGAAGGAGACAAAGTAGAAATACTTTCGGGTGTATTCGAAGGCAAAACTACTGGTACTCCTATTGGAATGGTCATTTACAATGCAGACCAAAGAAGTAAAGACTACAGCCATATTGCAGATAAATACCGGCCAAGTCATGCTGACTATACCTATCAGGAAAAATATGGTATAAGGGATTACAGAGGGGGAGGAAGAAGCTCTGCCAGAGAAACTGCTGCCAGGGTTGCTGCTGGTGCTTTGGCAAAGGGGTTTTTAAAAGAAAAGGGGATCGAAGTATATGCCTATGTCTCGCAGGTAGGTGATCTATCCCTTCAAAAATCTTATCAGGAGCTGGATCTCTCCAAAACCGATGACAATATTGTCAGATGTCCAGACGCGCAGATGGCAGAACAGATGATTGAATTAATCGATCAGGTGCGAAAAGATCGGGATACGATAGGTGGCGTTGTGACTGGTGTGATAAAGGGGGTACCTCCTGGTTTAGGGCAGCCAGTATTTGATAAGCTGCATGCCGAACTGGGAAAAGCCATGTTGAGCATCAATGCCGTGAAAGGTTTTGAGTATGGAAGTGGTTTTGACGGAGTGAAGATGAGAGGATCTGAGCATAATGATGCATTTGTCAGTGATGACGGTAAAGTGAAAACCACCACCAACTACTCAGGTGGCATCCAGGGAGGAATTAGCAACGGCGAGGACATCTATTTTCGAGTGGCATTTAAGCCAGTAGCCACCATAATGCAGGATCAACCTAGTGTTGATGAAGCTGGTAATGAGGTAGTTGTCTCTGGCAAAGGAAGACATGACCCATGCGTAGTTCCCCGTGCTGTCCCAATTGTGGAAGCCATGTCTGCATTGGTTATTACTGATTTTTATTTGATCAATCAGACTTCTAAATTGTAGCATTAATCTAACCCAAATATTGATATGAAGAAGCTATCACTAGTAGCTAAGATTGGAATTGGAATGGTACTGGGAGTTATCATTGGACTCCTTGGATCTTATTTTGGATTTGAACAATTTGTAATAGACTGGATCAAACCATTTGGGACCATATTTGTAAGCATGCTAAAGCTGATCGCCATCCCGTTGATCCTTGTTTCCTTAATCGATGGAATTTCAAACCTGACTGATATGGCCAAGCTATCCCGAATTGGAGGAAAAACACTTGGTCTTTATATTACTACCACTGTTTTGGCTATTTCAATCGCGTTGATCCTTGCAAATGTTGTCAATCCAGGGGCTTACGTCGATCCTGAAAAAAGAGAACAATTAAAAGAACAATATGCCTCCGAAGCACAATTGAGACAGTCTGCTGCATCTGGTGTCAAGGATTCTGGCCCCTTGAAACTCATGGAAGACATTGTTCCCAGTAATATATTCAAAGCCATGACCAGCAATGGGAACATGCTACAGGTGATCTTTTTTGCAATCTTATTTGGGGTAGCAATGATCATGACGCCAAATGAACAGATGAAGCCGGTGAAGGGATTCTTTAACGGGGTTAATGGAATCATCCTGAAGGTGGTTGAAATCATTATGAAGTATTCACCAATTGGTGTATTAGCACTTTTGGCCGGACTTATTGTAGAAACTGCTGCTGATGCTAGTCTTTTCATAGCCCTTGGAGTATATGCACTGACTGTTTTATTCGGGTTGGCATTTATGATCTTTGTGTTTTATCCTGTAGTACTAACTTCATTTACTAAAATCAAGTACAAAGATTTCTTTAAGGGGATGTTTCCTGCACAGTTGCTTGCTTTTTCCACAAGCTCAAGTGCTGCCACACTTCCTGTTACCATGGAGAGAGTAGAGAAAAACCTTGGGGTATCGGAGGAAGTAGCCAGTTTTGTTTTACCTATGGGTGCCACAATCAATATGGACGGCACAAGTATCCACCAGGCCATTTCTGCAGTTTTCATTGCCGTTGCATTTGGACATGATCTTACGCTTACCGATCAGTTAGTCATTGTACTTACTGCCACCTTATCTTCCATTGGCGCTGCTGCCGTACCAGGTGCCGGGCTGATCATGTTGGTGATAGTGCTTGGAGCAATTGGCGTAGATCCAGCAGGATTGGCTCTTATCATTGCACTTGATAGACCACTAGATATGTGCAGAACCATTGTAAATGTTACTGGTGATGCTACAGTGGCTAGTCTTGTGGCCAGCTCTGAAGGCGAATTGTCCCATGGAATAGATCCTGAAAAACTGGATGTGGAAGAAAAGCTGGAAGTGCAGACTAAAGAGGCAGATGTTGAAGAATTCAGATAGTTAGTTCATATTGGTTGAGATGTGAACTAATTTTGTGGCCAGTTGTTTAATAGCTTAGACAGATCAAAAAGCAAAAAAATGTCAGCAATACAAAATGCACCAATCAATATCTATCTGGAGTCTAATCCAAATCCAAACTCCCTCAAGTTTGTAGCAAACTTTATGCTACTTCCTGAAGGTGCGAGTCAGGATTTTCCGGATATTGCGAGTGCAGAAAATGCCCCTTTGGCTAAAGAATTGTTTCAATATCCTTATGTGAAGCGTGTGTTCTACATGAGTAATTTCATCACTGTGACCAAGGATGAAAATGTAGAGTGGTCTGAGGTACAAAATGAGATCAAACAGCATATTGTTGACTTTCTCCAGGCAGGAAAACAAATCCTGACGCAAGCGGAGTTCAATAATGAAGCCTCTGAGGGAGATACTGAGATAGAAATAAAAATCAAGCAAATCCTTGACGAGTATATTCGGCCTGCCGTGGAGCAGGATGGTGGAGCGATCACATTTCATTCATTTGAAGAAGGAAGGGTAAAAGTGCTGTTACAAGGTGCCTGCAGTGGATGCCCATCGTCTACCCTTACACTTAAAGCCGGCATTGAAAACCTACTGAAACGGATGTTACCAAATGATGTAACTGAAGTGGAGGCCGAAGGAATTTAATGACATATTATAAGGAATGGACATATTTATAGCCATCATTGCTCTTTTGATTGGCCTCATTGGAGTGATTGGTTCTATTTTGCCCATTATTCCAGGACCACCTTTGAGCTACCTTGGGTTACTTATCCTGCAATTACAGGAAACGCCTCCATTTTCAACACGGTTTCTTATCATATGGCTTATTGTGGTCATTGCGATTACCGCACTGGATTACATTGTCCCACAAATGGGCACCAAAAAGTGGGGAGGTAGCAGGTATGGTGTCTGGGGGAGCACTATAGGTTTGATTCTGGGGCTATTCTTCTTTCCTCCATTCGGATTTATCATAGGTCCAATGGTGGGAGCATTTGTGGGGGAAATGATATACCAAAAAGACAAGGACAAGGCATTTCGTGCTGCTGTAGGTTCTTTTATTGGCTTTTTAGCAGGAACAGCACTAAAGTTGATCTGCACTTTGGTAATCTGTTATCAGATAGTTTATAATGGATTGATTATTTGATAATTAACTGACTTAATGCCCTGTCAACGTTCTGCACTGGAAACTTACAGGTTTTATTCCTACATACATAAATCAGAGACCTTCCTGCCGATACTTTGTTTTCCAGCAAAGTCAGGTTTTCTTCTGAGCTGTGACCAAGGAAAATTGCATTCGGAATATAATTGGCTGCCAGGGATTTTCTGAGTTCTATACATCCAGGTCCTGTAACAGCAACTTCGTACAAGCCCGTGTTGACCCATCCAGCCAAAATGGCCCAATTCCCGTTTGCGAATGGATTCTCCCGTAGATCCTCCAACCTGTATGACAACATCTTTTCAGCCTTATTGACCAACCCTGTATCATAATAATAATGTCCCAGTTGGTATAAATTAATCGCCATCTGGGAGTTGGATCCTGGAACAACATTATCTGTTATTTCATGCACATTAACTACCAGAGAGCCATTTTTAGGTGATGAATAGAAATAGAATTCAGATCCTTCATCTTCGAATTCAATCATGGCTTTCTTTGTAATCTGAAGCGCTTTATTGAGATAGTTAATCTCAAATGTATTTTGATATAACCTGATCAGCGCCTCACCAAGAAACACAGCATCCTCCAGGTAAGCTTGTTTACTGTCTGTGAGGTGATAGACTACATCATTTTTCACATTGGAATCCAGTAACTGATCAATTGTACGTTTTGCTTTGTCCAGATAGTGTGGGTTCCCTAATGCTTCGAAGGCATTTAAATAACCTGTAGCCATCAGTGCATTCCAGGAGGTGATGATCTTATTGTCATGAAATGGTTTAATTCTCTTTTCCCTATGTTCATTTAACCTTACAATGCCTTCATTAATAATTTTTCTAGCTTCCAATGTGTCTAAGTTGAATTTCTTAGCGACCTTATGAACATTGTGCTTCTGATAGAGTACATGCTTTCCATCCAACTCATGAGCGCCATCAATCCCAAAGTAATACTCCAATATTTTAGAGTGAGCGAGACCTGCTTCATCAAAATCTTTCCAGAGATAAAACTTTCCTTCTTCTCCCTCACTGTCTGCGTCAATCGATGCATAAAACAACCCATTGTCCCAGGTCATGTCTTGGTCAATAAAATCAAGCGTTTGCTCTATTGCTACTTTATAGTCAGGATCTTGAGTTATTTTGTATGCGTTGGCATATAGATTTATCAGTTGGCCGTTATCATACAACATCTTTTCGAAATGAGGTACACGCCAATATTTGTCCGTTGAGTATCTGAAAAAACCACCTTTCAGGTGATCATAGATTCCTCCTTCAAGTATCTTATCCAGTGTCAAAATGATGTGGTTGAATAATGCAGAATCTTTTGACAGGTATGCGTGCTGAAGTTGAAACTCCAATAAAACTGGAATAGGAAATTTAGGAGCACCCTTTCTGCCTCCCCATTCCGGGTCCATTTCCTCTTTCAATTTGCTAACAGCTTGAGTCAATATTTCATTTACCGGCAATTTCGATTCTTCAAACTGAGTAGCTTCAATGGCTGTGAGGCCTGTTTGCATTGATCGGGCTTGTGTCTCCAGCTTCTCGGGGCTCTCTGCTTTCATCTTAATAAAAAAGTCAAGCATCTCATCCCATTTATCAGGAGGCAAGTAAGTGGCGGCATATACTGGTCTACCATCCGGCAAGGCGATTACGTTTAGTGGCCATCCCCCTGTTCCGTTAATGATGTAGGAAGCATTCATATAGGTTTTGTCAACATCAGGCCTCTCTTCCCGGTCCACTTTGATGGATACAAAATGCTGATTCATTTTCTCAGCAATTTTCTCATCACTAAAGGCTTCCTCCTCCATGACATGGCACCAGTGACAGGACACATATCCTATGCTTATGATCACCAGCTTATCTTCCTTCCTTGCTTTTTCGAGTGCTTTGTCTCCCCATGGTTTCCAATCAACCGGGTTCTTTGCGTGCAGTTTGAGATAAGCGCTGGTTTCATGAATCAAATCATTTGTTTGTGTTTGCCCCGAGCAAGAGATTAAGAATAGGATAAGAAGTATAGGTGTGTATATGTTTTTTAACATGTTGAGATCTTTTGGCACTAATTGGGTCTGTCACGTCAAAACTAATGACTTTAAAACACATCATTTACCACAATATTCCGCTAATGCAGCGTGGTGATGTGTTGATTGGATTTCACTAAAACTAAATTTCTTCCGTTGCACCAATTTCAGTGGTTCTGATTCCCTAAGCGTATAATGTTGGTTGGGCTCAATATTATAAAATACCTGCATTTCCTGTTCCCCATTCGGCCAGGTGATCGATAATGTATCAATGTTACCTGTGATCCCCAGACCTATTTCGGCACGTAGAGAATTAGCACCAAAAGAACCTCCGGAATTCACATGGTGATATACAATTCTACGCTCGTTTGTTCTTTCATCGAGTATACTTAATTTGAGAGTTGCGCCTATTGCGGATCGATTGGAGACGGCTCCTTCAAGGTCGATACTGATCCAATTATTTTCAAAACCCGGGTTTTCAAAAAGCATGTTGTGAAAAACATCGCTTTCTGCTGCCCCTCCAACCTGGTGATAAATATCCTGATCACCGTCATTATCAAAGTCCGCAAATGATATTCCATGGCCTTTCTGTATCTGACCAAACCCTCCCTCGTAAGTTACCTCTACAAACCGATTGCCTTCAATATTGAGAAACATCCTGTTTGGAATTTGTGCCCAAAGATTAAACTCCCCTGTTCCGGTATAGAAATCAGGGTAACCATCATTGTTAAGGTCTCCATAATTGGCACCCATAGCGTATATGGGTATATCGAGCCCTGCTTCAGTGGTAATATCTGAAAAAGTCTCATCTCCATTATTCTTATAAAGACGAGGTTTATCTTTTGCATCTTCATTATTTTCCATGTTTCTCAGTACGTGAGAAGGGATCAACTGCGATTGACGGTTATCATACCCAAAGATCATTATGTCTTGAAATCCGTCATTATCAAAATCCCAAAACCAGCATGGAAAACTATAAATAGGTTCGCTGATACCAGCCATCTTTCCTGATTCCTCAAACATCACTTTTCCGTCCTTGCTCCTGTTGATAAACAACTTATTGTTTCCTCCATAAATACTAACCACCAGGTCCGGGTAGCCATCATTATTCACATCACCCCAGCTGGCTCCTTTTACGAATTCATTTATAGCAAGCCCTGCACGATCCGAAGCATCTTCGAATTTACCTGTTCCGTCATTCAACATTAATTCAGAAGGGAAAGGTGTACGCAAGGTTCCTTCATTCCCAATAAAAATATCAAGATCACCGTCAAGGTCAATGTCTGCAATTGCCACTGTCCCGGTTGGTTTTTCTGATGGCAGGTTTGCTGAATAGCTTCGTTCCTCAAATCCATTTCCGGCATTATTGATTAACAATGAATTTCTTATTTGCCCATTTTTACCCAACCATGCACCTCTTCCAACAAACAGGTCTTCATATCCATCATTATTAAAGTCTCCCTGGACAGCATTCAAACCTGCTGTTAATCCTAGTAAACCTAACCTGGAGGACTCATCGCTGAACTTGCCATTGCCCTGGTTAGTTAATAAATAACTCTGTTCTGCCAGGCTGTAGGAAGTAGTAAAAAGGTCGATTAGCCCATCATTGTTAAAATCCTCACTCACACTGGCTCCTGCATGATTATTAATGGCTACCCCAGCACTCATTGCAACATTTCGAAAGGGTTTGAATGAATGGCCAGATTGGAATAAAGCCGGATTGATCACATATCTTTCAGGAACACCATCAGGATAGTTTCCTAACGCCATGTGCGCCAGGTTCAGGAACCATTTCGATTGATCATCAAGCGAATCATAGACCATGAGATTGCGATAAACTTCTGCAGCCTTATTTGCCCACGATTTATCCTGATGTATGCCGTTCCCATCGAGCGGAATCACACATGATGTAGATGAATGATGATCTATGCAATTAGTTTGCTCAGCTTGTCTCAAATAAGCTAGTGCGAGCACCTTGTAGAAATATACATTCTTATCATTGACCTTTTCAGAATCTGGAAACGACTTTATGCACTTTTTCATTTCTTCTATGCACAATTCGTTTTCACCCTTCATCAACAACGCCAACCCGTAATCTAGTCTTTGCCCTGACTTCACATGGTAAGGTAGCCCCCTGAGCATGTAACTTATCCTCTTGATCAGGTAATCATTAAAATAAGGAAACGCGATAGACCTTTTCGCTGAATCAGCTTTAAGCTCAAGATATTTTGCCATTTGAATTGTTTCAGGGGACCTGTAGTCAGGTTCCCTGGAACAACCAATGGCTAATAAAACTATGATAGCACCAATTAGCCGCATAGCGCTAATTTCGTATATAACTTACGATCGGCCCACTGTTGTTTGCAAATAAAATGTGTGAACCATTATTCGTTTTGATAGATTCTATTGCTTTAATGTCGTAGGGCACGTAGAATCCAGTCTGGTAGTTTGACACATATCTGAGTCCACCATTGCCGTCTCCCAACATCAGCCAACCAAAGCATGCATCATTTCTGGGGGTCTCAATTTCAGACACAAATAAATTGCCTCCACAAACCACATCCAGGTTACCATCGCCATTGACATCTTCGATTACAAAATCGTTGATCGAAGACGCCTGTACCTGTGTTGGTAAAGGTTTGATCTCAAATGCTTTTTTCGGACCATTGAAAATAGCTACACTGGCAAAGGTGTGCGCCTTGTAATGCAAAGATTCATCCAGCAACTCGGGGGTATAAATTTGGCCGAGATCGGAGGAGGCAAATTTATTGTAGGTACTGTACTTTTTCTTCAAAACCGGGATTTGCTCAGAGGAACATGACTTTCCCCTTACCGGGAATTGTGTGCCATCCTGGTAATAGCTGAGTACAATATCAAGCTTTCCATTTTGATCAAAATCGTAGGAGTATACATCAAATGTTTCCTCAATACTTGCCTGATATTTGTAATTCGTTCCCAGGTTGCCAACGAGATAATCATTATCACCATCACCATCAAGGTCACCTTTTTCAATGCTGAACCACCAGCCAACGTTGTTTTCAAAAGGCACTACTTTTCTGAATTCATTGTCGTCATTTTCAAAAATGGTAACAGGCATCCATTCGCCTACTACGATCAGGTCCAGATCATTGTCTTCATCATAGTCATCCCAAATCGCATCAGTAACCATCCCCAGGTCTTGCATTTCCGGAGCGATCTCTGCAGACATATCAGTAAATTGGTAGCCATTTTCCTTGCCACCGTTCACCAGCAGCAAGCTTGATGTAGGCATTGGATATTGACCCGGCAATTGTCTACCGCCAATAAAAAGATCGGTATCCCCATCCTGATCAAAATCAGCTGGTTGTACAGTTCCTCCGCTGATTCCAATTGCAGGCAACTTTTCTGGTGCCAAAAGAAGCTCACCTTCACCATTGTTTAAATATAACCTGTCCTGATAGGCATCATGTCCAGCCTCGAATTCATTACCTCCACTTACTACATACAGGTCAACAAATCCATCATTGTTAGCATCAAAGAAAGCTGCTGCCAAATCTTCGTGTCCAGATTCGATCTTCGTATTGCCTAGTGGCATTTCTTTGAAGTTCCCGTCTGACAACTGTACAAATAATACCCCTTGTTTACCAAAAGCGGCCCCTACATATAAATCGTCCAGGCCATCATTATTCAGGTCACCTTTAGCCAGAGCGGGCCCAAATCTGGACATTTGGTGCGGTAGTAAGATTTCTCGTTGATAGTCATCAAAATCATTTTCTGCATGGGCATATTGAATCAGGTCCTGCTGATCAAACATGGGTAAGTTTTCTTTACTGTTTACCAGTTGAATGCCGTTGGTACTTTGGGCCGCATTTTTATAGTCAACGGTAAATGTTTGGTTCGATGAAATACCTTCAAATTCCTGGGTCGCTCCATCAGGCCAAACTACGGTCATCTTTAAGATCTCAGCTGATCCCAGACCAACATGAACAAATGGCTCCATACTGGACTCATAACCTCTCACCATGGTATGTTCATGGTATATCTCCTGCTGATTGGTTTTGATAAATATTTTGGTTCCCAATCCAAGTGGGTTGAGTTTTGGACCTTGTAACCGTATTCGGAGATACTGATTTTCTTTTACCTGACTGGACTTATTTTCAAAAATGCTGGCAACTGAATCTATATTATTAACCACCAGGTCCAGGTCCCCGTCATTGTCCAAATCACCGTAAGCAGCTCCATTAGAGAATCCCTCAAAATGCAGGCCCCACTCTTTGTTGGCCTTTTTAAAGACATGATCTGGTCCGTTTCGGAAAATATAGTTATCCACTCTCTTATAAGGCATTTTTTCGGTGAGATCCATTGGTGAAAGCTCCCTGTATTTCACTTTTAAACTAATATCGGTTCGCTCCAGCCAGTTGAAATAATCCCTGTTATTGATGTCCCTTCTGGTGCCGTTGGTGATGTATAAATCTTTGTATCCATCGTTATCATAATCTGCAAACAGGCACGACCAACTCCAGTCTGTTTTGTCAATTCCGTTGATTTTTGCCATTTCACCATAGAAAGGAACTCCGTCAGGATTTATACCCTGGCTGACCTGTAAAGTATTGAACATGTACTGGTAATGAAATCCGGCATCTACCATGTCCCAAAATCCCTGAATATCCATAGATGACATGTTGGCTTTGTTTCTGAAGTTATCTTTAGGGGTCATATCTACCTGTACCAGGTCAAGCAACCCATCGCCGTTAATGTCACCTGCGTCAACCCCCATACCATAGAATGAGGTATGCATCATGGCAGTTTCTATATGATTGCTGAAGGTTCCGTTTCCGTTGTTGATATAAAATTTGTCAGGAGTATTGAAGTCATTTGAAAAATAGATGTCTGTATAACCATCATTGTTAAAATCTGAGGCGATTACACCTACGGTAAGCCCATAGTTGATCAGCCCTGCTTTCTCTGTTACATCTCTGAAATGTCCCGTCCCATCGTTTTCATACAGGTGATCTGATTGATCCCAGGTGACGTTTTGAGTTAATTTTTTGTAATCGTTTACTTTGGAAGCGAAGGGTGTAGGTTGGTAATTGGCAACTAATACATCTATGTCTCCATCCTGATCATAATCAAGAAATGTGGTCTGAATGCTATATCCTTCATCTGCTAATCCGCGTTTTTCTGCCTCATCTTTGAAGATGGGGTTTCCATCTGCATCATTTCCCTGGTTGACAAATAAAATATTTTTTCTGGAGGCCCACTTTCCAGCTACCGACACATAAATATCCAGTAGCCCATCGGTATTGATGTCGATGACAGAGCATCCGGTAACCCAAAGTCCTTCAGAACTTCCTGTCCCTGATGGTGTTGTTGCGTCCTTAAATTTCCACTCTCCCTGATTCAGGTAAAGTTTGTTATTGACCATGTTGCCGGTGAAATAGAGGTCTTGCAAGCCATCATTATTGAAATCGGCGATTGCTACACCACCACCCATATAGAAGTAACCATAAGAGAAATAGTTCATGGAGTCGTTCACCGTGAGTCTGTTTTCAAACGTTACTCCCGTTTCCGAAGAGGGAAGTGAATGGAAGATTTTGTTTGATTTCTCCTCTGACTGTTCCTTACCACAGGAAAACAGACAAGCAATTGATAATATGGTTAGTATCTTTTTCATAATTTGGGCTGTAAATTTTGTGAAAAAAGGTAGGAAAGGGATGCCACAATATGACACCCCTTATAACCAATGTAAAATAAAATGAAGAAAATTTAATTCTTGGTTTCTTCTTTAGTAACCGGTGTTTTGCTCAAGTCCACCAGCCAACACCTCATTCTGAGGAATTGGAAACAATTCGTGCTTTCCAGTCTGGAAACCTTCCAATTCTGAAGCTGCCATTCCCCATCTGATCAGGTCAAGGTATCTGTGTCCCTCAAAAGCCAACTCTAATTGTCTCTCTCTTACAATATCTGCCATAGACAGAGAAGAAAGATCTGCAAGTCCGGCACGATTTCTCACCTGATTGATATAACCAAGTCCGGTAGCAGCAGAACCACCATTAAGGTGTGCCTCAGCAGCCATAAGCAGCACATCGGCATATCTCATCAATCTCCAGTTTGTTCCATAATTCAATTGGAAAACGTCACCTGAAGCCTCAGTAGTGAAAGATCCGTACTTTCTTCTAATGTAACCTTCGTAATCGTAAGCATTACCCGTGGCAGACCCACCTGCAGCTTCCAATTCGGCTTGTGACCAAACAGTATGCTGTCTTCTTAAGTCTCCGGCAGGGAAAGCGTCATACATCTTCTGGGTGGGCTGATTGAAGCCCCATCCAACAGCCATGGAATCAGTTAATGTAAACTCTCCCTCTCTGGGACCCATCAATTGAATGTGAATATTGGATTCTGATCTTTGACCCCATGAGAAGCCATTACCACCCCAATCGTAACCGAAAGTTTCGATAAATACAGCTTCAAAGATCGATTCTGTACCTAATTCTGCAGCTTCAGAAAAGACTGCTCCAAAATCAGGCTCCAGTCCATACTCACCAGAATTGATCACCGCATCAAGGACTGTTGCTGCCTCGGACCATTCTTCCTGAAACAGGTGTGCTCTACCCAGCAAACTCTGAGCAGTCCCTCTACTCATTCTAAATCTGTCAGCAGCTGAATAAGCACTTTTCACAGGCAGTACCGCTGCGGCTTCAGTAAGGTCCAGCTCAATTTGATCATATACCTGTGCTGCAGGTGTCCTTGTTTGCTGATACTCATCTGGTGTTAACTCATCCAGTATCAATGGAACATCACCAAAAGCAGTTACTAATTCAAGGTAGAAATATCCTCTAAGTGCTTTTGCTTCAGCAATATATCTCTCTCTTAATGCATTGGTAGGCTCAACGTTGTTGATCACAAGGTTTGCCCTGTAAATACCCCAATACTGGATACTCCACAATGCATATATTGCTGTGTTTGCTGCATCAAAGTTCATATCATCCAAATTTTGGTATGGCAGCTGATCTGAAGGATCGCTACCTCCCCCTGTACCTTCGTCGGAAGGCAGAGTTTTTACCAATATCGGACTAGCCCATCCCCAGTTGTTTTGGTGCCACTGGAGAATATCGTAGGTGGCGAATAGGGCCTGATTTGCATCTTCGTCTGTCTGGTAGAATGTCTCAACATCTAATCTGTTGGTATCTTCTACATCAATAAATTCATCACAAGCACTGATTACAACAAATGTTAGTGCAAGGAATGAAAAAACTATTTTATAATTTAATTTCATCTTTCTTAAAATTTAAAGTCCTACGTTAACACCAACATTGAAAATTCTTGATGAAGGATAGAAACCTCTATCAACACCAATCAACTGTGAGTTGAAACTTGAAGCTTCCGGGTCTAACCCAGGATAGTCTGTGAAAGTGAAAAAGTTGTCGAATGAAACGAATACTCTGGCACTGTTCATACCAACGTTTTCCAACACTGCTTTAGGGAAATTATACCCAAACTGCAGCTGCTTGATTCTCATGTAAGATCCATCAAACACCATGTAGTCACTTTGATAGGCTACACTAGCATCGTTTGTCGCTCTGAACCAATCGTTGGTAGGGTTGCTTTCAGTCCATCTGTTATCATAGAAGAATGATGGTTTGTTTGAAGTAATTCTATCACCTCTCTGGAATCCAATCAGCCTTTCATTACCAATCGTTCCTTGTAAGAACATGGTTAAGTCAAATCCTTTGTAGTTCACATAAATTCTGGAACCATAAAGCACATCTGCATAAGGATCTCCAATATAAGTGTAGTCATCAGGAGTGATTAAACCATCACCATTTGCATCAACAGGAATAGGATCTCCCGGAACTGCAGCGTGATCTGATTCTAATTCAGCATTAAATGCGTCAATCTCGGCCTGATCCTGGAATATTCCGTCTGTTTGGTAACCTCTGAAATACCATGCTGGCAATCCAACTTTAAATCCGGTAGGACTCCATCCGGTAGCACCGATACCAGGTCCAGTCACCTCATCAATGTTCTCATTCAATTGAGTCACTTCATTGTTGATAAATGAGGCATTTGCACTTATTTCATAGCTGAAATCACCTACATTTTTCTTATAATTCAATGCGATCTCAAGTCCTGAATTCTTAATTGCTCCCAGGTTTACAGGAGGAGCGTTATTCCCTACAAAGTTTGCAATGAATCCTGTGGTGATAAGATCTTTGGTCTCCTTGCTGTACCAGTCAACATTAACTGAAAGTGCATCATTGAACAAACCTGCTTCTAAACCGAAGTTGATTTGCTCGGAAGTTTCCCAGGTCAGGTTTCTGTTGGTCAAAACGCCAGGTTCTGCACCTGTTTGTAATTGTCCGTTTCCATCAGGATACTGGAACCCAAAAGAAATTGTACCTTTCCACTGACCGGGACTGAGGTTAGCTAAGCTACCGTTCTGACCCCAGCTAGCTTTTAATTTCAAGAAGTTGAGTGCAGAAACATTGTAGAAATCTTCAGCACTGATTACCCATCCGGCAGAAACCGCAGGAAATATTCCCCACTTGTTGCCATCAGCCAACATAGAAGAACCATCTCTTCTTAGTGATGCATTCAAAAGGTATTTCTTGCCATAAGAGTAAGAAAGTCGACCATAGAATGATGCCAGTGTACTCAATATCTCAGCACCATTTGCGTTGGTATTGTTTACTCTGTCCGGAACTGAAGTCAAGAAAGCAAACTGATCACTTTGTACAATAAGCCCGGTACCTACACCTTGAATGTAATCTGTGAAATTTTCGTAGATAGAAGTACCTGCAAGAATAGAGAAATCATTCTCTCCAATCGTCTTCTCATAATTGGCAAAGTTTTCCCACTGCACTCTGTAATCTCTGTAAGAAACCTGGACGATGGTTGCCTCCCCTGATTGTCTGGTGTCAGAGAACCAGAAAGATGGCTGCCACTGGTGGAATGTTCCAAACTTAGAATCCAATCCAACTCTGGATGTAAGGGTAAGTCCATTGATTGGAGAGATCTCAGTAGCTACAGTACCAAATACCTTGTTCTCTATGTTTCCATCACCTCTTACCAGATCAATACCAGCAAGGGGATTGTATACTTCACCAGTTACAAAATCAGACCATGCATAATATTGTCCATTAGGAGCCACTAACAATTGGTTGGCCGAAACACTTCCTCCATCAATTCTTGTTTGAAGAAAATCAGGAATAGTTGAAGTATAAACAGGGGTTGCCGGATCCATTAGAATCGCATTGGATATTACTCCACCAAACTCTGAGTCTTCAGTGATTCCAGTCTTTTTATTTCTGATATACCCCACCTGAGTTTTGAAGTTTAACCACTCCTTTACTTCATTGTTCATGTTCAAACGGACATTGTATCTGGTGTAATTAGACTTCTCACCTCCAATAACTCCGTCCTGATCATAGTAACCTAATTGAAGAAAATATGAGCTCTTACCAGATCCGCCACTTATTGACAAGGCATGTTGTTGAAAAGGAGCCGTTTCAAAAATCTCGTCTAACCAGTTAGTACCAGTTCCAGAAACGTCAGCCAGCGTTCTTCCAAGGCCAGCCTCTTCCATGTAGGTGGCGTGCTCTTGCGCATTCATCAAATCCAATGTTTGATCGACGCTTTGAGTACCATACTGGAAACTGTAGTTCACCTCAGCTGGTCTGTTTGCAGATCCTGATTTGGTAGTAATGATTACTACACCATTACCTCCTTCAGCACCATAGATAGCAGCAGAAGCTCCATCTTTAAGTACATCGAATGACTCAATTTCATTTACATTAAGGAAAGAGATATCGGTAGTTCTCATACCGTCTACAATGTAAAGAGGCTCAGAGTTACCATTGGATCCTGTACCTCTTACACGTACATTGAATCCACTACCTGGTGCTCCAGATTGAGGTTGTACCTGAATACCAGCAATCCTACCCTGAATTGCCTGTTGCGCCTGACCTGCTGACAGGTTCTTAATTTCCTCTGAATCAACACCAGCTACAGAACCTGTAACTAACTTTGATTCAACAGTTCCGTAACCGATTACCACCACTTCTTCGAGTGCTGTCAAATCAGATTCAAGGTTGATGTCAATGACACTTCGGTTACCAACGGTTACTTCAGTGCTCTTGAAACCAACGAATGAAAATACTAGTACATCCTGACCTTCAGCCAGGTTCAATGAATACTTTCCATCGAATCCCGTTACTGTTCCCGTGGATGTGCCCTTTACTAATACGTTTACCCCCGGCATGGGCTCGCCGGTATCATCAGTTACAATACCCGAAATTGCTCTCTGGGCGTATAACCCTGACCCTGTCAGTAGTAGCATAACAAGGATCAAAATAGGAACCTTACTGATTCCCTTCACGTAAGTTTTTCTCATAAGCGAAGCTTGTTAGATTGAAAAATTGATTTAATCTCATTTCCAAACTTCCAAAATTCTTCGCCTCATTTAGGAGGATAATTGTTCCACACTAGGGAGGTGAATAATGCAAACGTTTGCTTTTCCGTACTTTCAGGGCATTTTTTAGATTTTTTCCTGCCCGTATTCAGATGGATTCACTCCAAACTGTTTCTTAAAACAGAACCGAAAATATTGCAAGTCATTGAATCCAACCTGATAGGTGACCTCTGCAATGGTCATTTCGTTTTGCTTGAGCAGTTGGGCCGCACGCTTCAGTCGCAGAGACCGGATAAATTCATTCGCCGACTGACCAACAAGTCCCTTGAGTTTTCGGTACAGCTGAGTCCTGCTCAATCCAATTTCTTTGCAGATATGATCTACATTCAACTCAGAGTTGTCGATGTTATCTTCGATAAACGCCATCAGCTTTTTAAGAAACTCCTGATCTTTTGAAGCCAGCTTTACTTCTTTTGGTTCCAGGTCTATGGTTTCCTGGTTAAATAGCTGACTTTTTAGTCCTTCTCGGGTCTTAAGAATATTTTTTATTCTAAGTTCCAGCAGTTTTGGGTTGAATGGCTTAGTCACATAATAATCAGCGCCAATTTCAAATCCTTTTTCAGCACTTTCATTTGATGCTTTAGCCGTAAGCAGTATGATTGGAATATGGCAGGTCTTCGAATCATTTTTAATTTTCTCACAGAGTTCGTACCCATTAAGTTCCGGCATCATAATATCCGAAACAATGACATCAGGTATGTGTTCCCTGGCTAAAGACAATGCTTCCCTACCATCTTTAGCTTCCAAAATTTTGTAATTGGTCACCAGGTGTTCGCTGATGAATGTCCGCATATCTTCATTGTCTTCTGCAATTAAGATAATTGGCAAATCGTCATCTTCTTCTTTAGGTACACCAATCTCTTCCTGGGCATTCAATAAAGAAGTAGGGTTCATTCCTATGCTGATTGCGCCATCAACTAGGTTTTTCTCTTCACTGCCATAAGTTTTTTCATCTTCAGCCAAATGATTATCTCCCAATGGCAACTTGACCGTAAAGCAGGTGCCCTTTCCTAACTGGCTTTCTACCTCAATATTTCCTTTATGAAGTTCCACCAGTTCCTTGGTAAGTGCGAGACCAATTCCGGTACCTTTTTGTTTTTTATCATCAGTGATTTGATAAAATCTATTAAAAATCAACTCCAATTGATCATCTGCAATCCCAACACCAGTGTCTTCAATTTCCAATACCAGATGGGATTCTGTAGCAGCAACTTTGAAATTCACCTTACCAAACTCTGCCGTATACTTAAAGGCATTGCTCAGCAAATTAACCACTATTTTTTCCAGCTTGTCTTTCTCAAAGTACATCGGTATATCATGTGCAGGAAATTCACATTTGTAATCAATGTATTGTTTCTCGGCATAGCTTGTGAATGCATGAGCGATAGGTTTGAGAAACCTGACTGCATCCTGCTGTGATGCCTGTAATTTCATGTTGCCTGACTCCAGTTTGGAAAGATCGAGTAGCTGATTAATCAACCGGAGTAATCGTTCGGCATTTCTTTGCATGATCCGGTATTGACTTTTCGGTTCACCTTTATAGGTTCCATTGATCAAAGATTTCAAAGGTCCCAGGATCAAAGTAAGGGGAGTCCTGAATTCATGGGAAATATTGGCAAAGAATCTGGACTTCATTTCATCCAACTCCATCAGTTTGTTCAACTCCAGGTGTTCAATTTCCAGGTTTTTCTTCAGCCTCTCCCGTTTTACGATCCCTCTGTATACCCAGATCAGTCCAAATATCACCAATGCTCCGTAACAAGCGAAAGCGGCATAAGTTGCCCACCATGGTTTTTTAATGAATATTGTTATCGAAGCTCCCTGCTGATTCCATATGTCATTGTTATTGGAGCCTTTGATGTTGAATGTGTATCGACCTGGGGGCACATTGGTATAACTAACAGGAAGGTATTGATCAGTAAAAATCCAATCCTCATCATACCCTTCCAGCATGTAAGCATATTTATTTTTTTGGGATTGGGCATAGTTGAGCACCGCATATTCCAGGCTAAAGTCGTTCTCATCATGATCCAATGTGATCTTTTTGGTCTGCTGCAGCGCACCAAATTCATGCACCAATTCTTTTCCGTGTAAATTGAATTTGGTCACATAAACTCTCGGAATGTGTTCATTCTGTACCAGCACTTCTGGATAAAACCTGTTGAATCCATTCACTCCACCAAAAAACAGTTCACCTGCCTTGTTCCTATAACTAGAGCGCGTGATGAATTCAGAAGATTGGATTCCATCCGCCTCATCAAATATCTGGACGGTCATGGTTTCTGAATCAAACTTGCAAAGTCCATTATTAGTACTTAGCCACAGCTTTCCGGAACTATCCTCCTGCATAGAATAAATAAGGTTACTAGGCAGACCATCCTTGGTAGTAAACCTGGTAAAGGAATCTTTTGACTCATCATATAAATTTAGCCCTCCACCTTCTGTTCCCAACCATATATTTCCTTTACTATCCTCAAATACAAATAATGCAATGTTGTGCCCAAGGCTGGTGTTATCCTCTTCTATCAGTTCGTAAGTCTTAAGTTGTGTAATCTGATATTCATCATTGACACGGAGCTTGAAAACACCGTGTCCCTGTGTTCCAATCCATATATTCTGTTTGCTATCTTCCTGCAGACTGATGATTCTTCTTCCCGGAATTGACAAACGGGTTTCTTCTTCAACTGGTAAATGAATGAACCGATTATTTTTTCTATCAAACACACTCACCCCATCTCTGAATGCCCCTATCCACACATTACCACGATGATCCTCCATAATATCAAAGATGTCGTTCCCGCATGGGCCATTTTTCGGCTCATCCGAATTGACTTTGTATACTTCAAACTTTCCTGTTTTAAAAGATCGTTTAGTGATTCCTCCTTCCCAGGCGGCTATCCAAAGGTCATTGTTTCTGTCGACCAGGAGATCCACAATGGCATTGCTGCCACCAAACCCGGACATGTCATAAAACTGCTCAACAGTATTGGTCTGAAGGTCAAAGTAATTAAGTCCACCTCCATCGGTTGCTACCCATAACTTCCCTGGTTGGTCCGACTCAAAGCTGCTCACCATGTTATGACTTATTTCTGTCGGTTGGTTTGCTTTATTATGGATATGCTGAAATCTATGATGAAATGGATCCACTTTTACTACCCCTCCATTAAAAGTACCAATCCACATTACTCCCAATTCATCCGCATACATCGACCAGATTGAATTACTTATGATTGCCCCATCAGGATCTACCAGTGGAAGCTCTTCCAGAGATTTTGATCCAGGGTCATAGATGAATAGGCCTCCATTTTCGGTCCCGATCCAGATCCGTCCCTGCTTGTCCTCCTGAATTGACATCACCGGAAATTGATACAACTTCCTTTTTGCTTCCACATTGTCGGTGACTATTTTTTTGAATTGATATTTACCTTCATCATAAGTAATGGTATAGATACCACGCTGGCACCCAACCCACATGGTTTGCTTTGTCTTTAAAAACTTTCGCACTTTATCGCTTATGAGCTCAGGTTGGTTTTTGACGGTGTAGTTAATGAATCTGCTTCCTGTTTTATCGTAAAGATTGATCCCGTTCCATGTGCCAATCCAAAGGTTGCCCTGATGATCGCCTTCTATGTCAGTGACATCATTGTTGGAAAGGCTATTTGGATCATCAACATTTGACCAGAATCGTTCTACTGTTCCGTTGATAACATCGAGTCGGTTGAGTCCTCTGGAGGCCGTTGCTACCCAGATATATCTGTTATCATCCAGAAATATTGCATTGATATTGTTGCTGGATAGTGACTGAGGATTATCTTCTTCGTGTTTATAGGTAATAAACCTGTCTTCCAGATAAATGTATTTTGAGATGCCTGCGCCTTCCGTAGCGATCCATATGTCTCCTTTACTGTCAACTTTTAAGTCCCGGATATAGCTGCTTTCTGCGAATGCTCTTCCTGTGTCATCTTCTAATACTTCATAGCTGACACCATTAAACTTATTTAAACCAAAACGGGTACCAAACCACATGAATCCATAAGCATCCTGTGTGATCGTGGTGACAGATTTTTGAGATATTCCCGTTGGTAGTCTTTCAAATTTTACCTTTTGCTGAGCCGATAGTAGTTGCCCGGAAAGCAGGGCTACCCAAAATAAAATTTTCTTCATTCTCTAAAAATACGCATTATAAGGAGTAATTGTAAGTGTTGGAATATTTACCCCCCATGTTTGGAATGCCTCCATTACAACTTCTGTTGACTTTGGAAGATTTACAATTCTTTCAATAGCAATAAATAGCATAACTTGCTCCACAGGAAATTGTACATTGCATTTTATGAAATATCTTATTGCGGCTATCTCAGCCTTATTATTCATCTCCTGTAGTCCGGGAACAAAAAATAATAATTCTTCTGAAAGCAACACCAAGACGCTGGGGTCTGTAGAGAGACTGGATGACAGTATCAATGATTTAATTGCGCAGGATTCAAAAATTGAAATACTGGCAGAAGGGTTTACCTGGGCGGAAGGGCCTGTGTGGGTACCCTCTTTGAATGCAGTATTGTACACCGATGTACCCGAAAATACGATATACAAATTTGTACCCGGTGAAGGTAATAGTGTCTATTTGAAGCCTTCAGGTTATACTGGAATCGCTCCCAGCTCAAGGGAATCTGGTGCAAATGGATTGATCCTTGATCCAGAAGGCAATCTGTTGATGTGTCAGCATGGAGATAGGCGGATCGCAAAACTGGCTTCACCACTTGATCAACCAGCCAGCAGCTTTATTACGCTTGCCAACAATTATGAAGGCAAGAGATTCAGTAGTCCGAACGACCTTATAATGAGTAGTAATGGAGACATCTATTTCACCGATCCACCTTACGGCTTAGCAGGACAAGATGCTGATTCCTTGAAGGAACTTTCATTCAATGGAGTATATAAACTGGATACCGCCGGAAATGTAACTGTGCTGACGAAAGAATTGACCAGACCAAATGGACTTGCTTTATCTCCTGATGAAAAAACGCTCTATGTCGCCAACTCCGATCCCAAGCGGGCCATATGGATGGCATATGATATCACACCAGAAGGTGTTGCCAATGGAAGGCTGTTTTTTGATGCCACTGATATGATTGGCGACAATAGAAAAGGACTTCCTGATGGACTAAAAGTACACTCAAGTGGTACCATATTCGCTACCGGACCAGGAGGGGTGTTGGTTTTCAGTCCAACTGGTAAACAGCTGGGGACAATCCTAACGGAACTTGCTACAGCAAACTGTGCCTTTAATGCAGATGAAAGCATTCTGTATATGACCACAGATGACTATCTGACGCAAATCAAGCTGAAATAGACTTAAACCCAAAGCCCTCATTACAAACTTCTAATGACAAATTTGGGTTAAATGCGCTAACTTTATAGCGCCTGGTTAAGACTATAACTATTTCAAGATTTGGTGTGGACGAAATTGCAATTGTAAATCTGCTAAATACGATCAAAGACAAGACAACCTCATTTCATTGGCAGCTTACCTGCAAGTATGATAATGGTAAAGGGGTCACTGTAATGGAAATTGTTTTCTATGATCCGGGAACCAATGGAAACTTTGGAAACCTCATTTACAAAAATGAATCAGGCGAAGTAGTGCAGGGAAAATACAAGACCTTACCAGCATTTGAGAAAGGCATGATAATCACAGATGCCATCCTGGATATCATGAATTTCGAAACCACCTAAAATCATCAATATATCCATATAATGCGTTCGTAGAAAGATCTCAGGGGTTCATCGATATGTCCTGAAAGTTATGTTTTTGTTATCTAACTTAAAGTTAATAATCAATCAGCATAACAAATGATTAATGGATTTTTGAAGACACTTTTGATCCTTTTGCCTCTGCAGGGATTGAATGAAGGCGAGCTAAAAGAAACTCAATTGACTGTTCCATTGGAACAATTCTACGTGAAGCAAAATGCTATCGACAGGGAATTTCTGAACTACCGCATTTTCCTTAATGAAAAAAGGATTTCGAATTTACCAGACGAAGTAAAATTGAAGAAAATCAAGAAGATCAAAAATAGCTTGATTTCCTGAAGTATATTTGGGCATGTCCAGAATTAAAATTGACAGGCCGGATCCCATCCTTTTCGAAACCACCATTGCAGTTACCATTTCAGACATTAATTATGGTCAACACCTGGGAAATGACAAGGTTCTATCTATGATGCATGAAGCCCGGTTTCGGTTTTTCCAGTCGCTGGGATATAAAGATGAAGTTCATATCGAAGATGACACTGGAATCATCATTGCAGATGCGGCTATTGAATATAAAGCAGAGGGATTCTATGGTGACCAGATCATCAACCAAATAGGCATTTCAGACATTAGCAAAGTTGGATTCGACATGCGGTATCTTCTGATCAGATCTTCTGATGAAATAGTGATTGCGAAAGGAAAAACCGGTATTATTTTCTTTGATTATCAACGTAGAAAGCTTAGTCCTATTCCCACATCTTTTCTTTCCAAAATTGAATCAAGGTTGAATTTGTAAGCCATTGATTGAAATTATTTAATGGAAGTGTTTAATTTAAGCTACACACATCCGCCGGCATTCTATGAAGTTCACCTGTAGCTTAATACTTGTATTACTCAGCATTTTTGCACTGCACGGGCAAAATAAAAAATATCTGGACTCCTTATCGGCCCGGCTTGAATCCTCCAATGACCCCCAACTACAATTTGAAATCCATGACCTGATCGCCACGCATTACCTGGAATACAGCTTTGACTCTTCATTGCACCATGTAAATAAGATGTCATCCCTCCTCACCGAACTTCCCACTGGAGATTATTCCCGAAGAGCCCTTATAATGAAAGGGATGACGTATGACTACAATTACAAATTTGATAGCGCAAGAATGTACTATCAGCAAGCCTATGAATTAAGTCTGAAAACAGGGGATAAAAAAGGAGTAGCGGTTTCTCTATTTAATATTGGAACAGTGTACATTTTTGAAAATGTGGTTGACTCTGCCATTCACTATTTTTTAAAGGCAGAACCCACTTTCATTGAAATAGATGACAAACAAAACCTGGCACGATTGTATAACAACATTGGTCGTATCTACAGGATGACTGAAAAATATAGTGCTGCGATTGACATCTATAAAAAATCTGTCGCAATCAAACTTGCTCTTGATGACAAAAAAGGATTAATGAACAGTTATACCAACCTTAGTTCTGCCTATTTATCCAATGAACAATACGACAGTGCATTAAAATATTCTCAAAAAACAATTGAGCTGTCCAAACAGGAAGACGATCAGGCGGCCTACAAAGCGGAATTACTCAATGTGGGGGCAATTCTCACCAGACTGGAAAAGTTTGATGAAGCCGAAAGGGCTTTTCAGGAGGCCGTGCAATTAGTGGGTGAACAGGAAGATATCTATTATCTCAACAACCTGTATTTTAACATGGCCAATCTTTATTTCACGGTTTCAAGTGTTAAGGAGGGGGAGAAGTATTTGTTGGAGGCCCTGAGCGTGGTAGACCCTGATAAACTAAGGGAACCTGCCATGAAAATCTATGAACTGGCCTATCAGTATTACAAAGCACTCAATCAGCCTGCAAAGGCGCTTTCATATTTCGAAAAATACCAGGAACTACAGGTTGAAATGGTATCGGAGGAAGCTGTTACCAGAGCTACCGAACTTGAACAACGATATGAGAAAGAAAAACGAGAACGACAGATTGCCGAACTTGAAGTAGCCCGTACAAAAGCTACCATCGACCTGAGGGAATATGAAAATCAGCGCAACATCTTCATATTTGCCACAGTACTTGGTCTTCTGGTTGCCGGATTCTTTTTTTACCAGCTCAATGAAAAACGTAAAAACAACCTGGTATTAGAAGAGAAGAATCAAATCATTTCTAAATCGCTTGAAGAAAGGGAAAATCTGCTCAAAGAAATCCATCACCGGGTGAAAAACAACCTGCAGATCATTTCAAGTTTACTGAGCCTGCAGGCCGATAGCATAGAAGACAAAAATGCACTTGATGCTGTGATGGAGGGTCAAAATCGGGTAAAATCTATGGCGCTTATTCATCAGAACCTATACCAGACCGAGGAATTGTCAAGCTTATCTATTCATGAGTATATTCAGAATTTACTGGATTCTCTGTTTCGGTCCTTCGGAGTAACGGACGAAGAAGTAAAATCTAAACTGGAAATTGAGGACATAAAATTTGATATCGACACCATTATCCCATTGGGTTTGATCATCAATGAATTAATTACTAATTCCCTAAAATATGCTTTTAACAATACCGAATATGGTGAGATTTTCATTGGCTTAAGACAGGAGTCTAATGGTATATTACTGGAAGTAAAAGACAATGGTAAAGGTATCGATCAAACTGGTTTGGACAAGTCAAAATCCTTTGGGATGCGGTTGATTGAAGCACTTTGCATGAAGCTGAATGGAGAGCTAAACATTACCAATAACCTGGGAACCTCTGTGCAGTTACTGATAAAAAAATACAAATTAGCAGGATGAGTGAGGCCAAAATATTAATTGTGGAAGATGAGGTCATTGTAGCAATGGATATTGCCGCAAAACTCGAGAAAGCGGGCTATCAGGTCGCAGGATTTGTTAACAATGCCAAATCATGCCTGGAAAAACTAAATGAAACCGCTCTTGACCTTATTTTGCTGGATATTAATATAGAAGGAGATACCGATGGAATAGAATTGGCAAGAGCCATTAACGGTTATCACCAGGTTCCTTTCATATTTCTCACTTCTTACTACGATAAAAAAACCATCGCAAGAGCCAGAGAAACATCACCCAAAGCATACCTCATCAAGCCTTTCAACAACGAAGAATTAATCGCCAATGTGGAAATGGCACTGTTTAAGTCCAGCAACAATCACAGCACGCCTGATCCTTCTCCGGAAAAGTTCTTTGTAAGACAAGATCATCAGTTGATCTCCCTTGATCAGGATGAAATCTATTATGCAGAAGCCTACGACAATTATACTTACATTCATACCAGCAATGAAAAATATTTGATCAGCCATACCTTAAAGAGTGTAGAGGAAAAACTGTCAAAGAATTCATTTGTGAGGATTCATCGATCCTACCTGATCAATTTTCATAAAATCAGTAGTGTGGGTGAAGGCTTTGTATACCTTGACAACTATCAGCTCACCGTTGGGCAAAGCTACAAGTCTGCATTGTTTGACCGATTTAAGATTTTGTGAAAAAATTCACTAGAACCAAATCATGTTCCACTAAAAAATAAACAGGCTCTACTAAAACTACCTTGAGGTGGATAGTATGAGTTTGTATGTTGATTCTTCATTTTTAACCAATTACCAAGATGAAACTACAAACTACAACTGTCTTACTATGCCTGTTCACTTTGATGGCCAATGCTCAGTTTACTGGCAAGTGGGACCAAACTATCGCCTCAGATTATGATGAACTGGTGGACGTTGGATATGACAACAGCGGCAATGTCTACCTCCTGGGGAAAAAAGCCAATACCGATGATGATATTGTGTTGGTAAAATACAACAGCAGCGGAAAAGTATGGGCAAAAACCTACGACTCAGGGGATGATGATGAACCTTACCGACTGCAAGTGGATGGGTCTGGAAATTCGTATATCGTTGGAAGTGCTCTGGAAGGATCCAAAACAGAGTGCCTGGCAGTAAAGTACAATTCTGCTGGTACATTTCAATGGGATGACACTTACGACTATTCAACCAGCACCTCATCTGCATATTCAGGAACATACAGAGATGCCTATTTATCTGGATCTACCCTGTATGTGGTTGGTAATCAGTATTCTGGCGCCTTGTATAGTCAGGACCTGGTTCTTGCCAAATATACCTCAGGGGGTACGAGAACACTTCGTTTAAATGTGGAAAGTGGCTTTGAATATGGCTATAAAATTAAAGTAGTATCGACTACCATTCATATTGCTGCTTTAAAACCTGTAGATGATGAATTGATCTATCATAAATTCACAACGAGCTTTGGTTCCTCAACAACCCCATCCTCTACTGCCTCCACTTCAAGTACATGGTCCGATATTGTTGATTTTGATGTGAGTGGAAGTAATGTCGTCTTTGTCAATGATCTCGGTTCAACCACCGGAGTAGTCACTTACAATGGCTCTACATTTTACAGTGCCACTGATACAGACATTTATGATGTCACTGATGTGATGGTCGATGGCACCAAGGCCATCATGACTGGCAGGGAGTGGGTTAGTCCTTCATATCGACTGATTATTGCAGGTTACAATATCACCGGAGCAAGTAGAAGTTTTTGGACAGACCTTGAGCCCAAACCAAATGATGATGATCACCAGGCCATGTCCTCAGGAGGAGTCCACATCTTTAAGAATTCCTCAGGCGAATATGTGGTCGCAGGAAACCTGGTAGTGGATGATGATCCCAATGACGGCAATCCAGCTATCAATCCATATGCAGGTTTTGTAAGGTTCAACAGCAGCGGTGTTCAGCAAGGGTTTTCAATCTATGAAGTAGCTTTTGGTATTACACATGCTTTTGAAGATGCTAATAATGATGACGTGATTCTTGTAGGGTCTAAAATCTTCAATTTATGTAATCCTCCAGCAGTGGACCTTGGACCAAATATTTCCGAAGATTATGACCCCTCGGGTAATTCCATCAACATAGATGCCGGAGCGGGGTTCAGTTCGTACGACTGGTCCACCGGGGCGACCTCTCAATCAATCAATGTTTCAGAGGAGGGGACCTATTCCGTCACAGTAACCAACTCCACGGGTTGTCCTGCTTCAGATGCTGTAAATGTTACTATCAACCCAATTGACCAGACCATCACCTTTAATCAACCTTCTGACAAGACTTATGGTGACGCGGATTTTACTTTGTCGGCCAGCGCATCTTCCGGGTTAACCGTTAGCTTTCAATCTTTAGATACAGATGTAGCAACAGTATCTGGAAATACAGTGAGCATAGTTGCTCCGGGGCAGGTAACAATTCGCGCAAGTCAAAGTGGAAATGACAACTACAATGCTGCTCCAAATGTTGACAGAACTTTCAATGTAGACTACCTGAAAATGTATTGGGTAGGTGATGGAGGTTCATTTGATGATTTCACTAACCATTGGGCTACAACTTCAGGTGGCTCCACCATGCACTCATTTGCTCCCGACAAAAATTGTGATGTCATTTTTGATAGCAACTCATTCTCTACACCTGGGCAGGTAATTACTGGAAGTAATTTGGAGTGCCATGATTTTGATGGATCCCTGGCTACTAATTCACCAACTTATGCTATGGATGATCTCGATTTATACGGGTCCATTTACACAAGCACCGGATCTGTTATTGATATCTCAAGTTTACTTTTTGTCTCAAATGAAGACGAAGAAATAGACTTTGGAGGATCTCCGGCAATAGATGTGGGTTTAAACTGGCAAATTGGATCTACCGGATATGAAGGGACCTGGACCATAACTAGTGACTTTACTATCAATTGCCAAAATTTTAATTTTTATTTCGGCACTCTTATAATTGATAATGGCGTTACTCTAACATTGGACAGGACACCTTTACGTCAAATAAACTCTTGCACCTTAACCAATAATGGGTCCATAGTTTTTGAATCCGGCTCCAATTACTTCAAAGATTCAGGAACGACACTTAATGGTAATGCCTTGACATTTAAAAGAAATCCAACATTTGAAGGAATAGGTAAATATGGAGTCTTTGGCTCACCGGTAACAAACGGATCAACCAGTAGTTTGGGGTCTCTGGTATATAGATATGATGAATCACAATCATTCGGAAGTGATGACGGCCTGGCCCGGTTTATCCAGGTAACAACTCCCGAAACAATGACTCCCGGAATAGGTTATTTCTCTGCTTTTACGAATGAGGTTATATTCACTGGCACTCCAAATAGCGGCACAATCGACGTACCGCTGGATTTCAATACCAGCACAGGGGATGAGGCTAATTATGATGGTTTCAACTTGGTATCTAATCCTTATCCCGCTGGTTTGAATTTCAGCTCGTTTATTAACGCCAATGGATCTTCTGGTTCTGGAGCCATAACCGGATCAGTTTATATTTGGCTAGACGGTGGATCAGATGTCGGAAGAAGGTCAAGTGCCGATTACATGATTATTAATGACCTTGGTCAGGTCTCAGG
This sequence comes from Cyclobacteriaceae bacterium, assembly GCA_965243755.1. Taxonomy (GTDB): domain Bacteria; phylum Bacteroidota; class Bacteroidia; order Cytophagales; family Cyclobacteriaceae; genus JANSWY01. Next base: position 730,336 of record CBDEVW010000002.1, on the reverse strand, counting down.
TAATGATACCAGGTCTGGCGACTTCAATGGTTATCTGGGTTCATTTCAAGGCTTCTTCGTCAAAGCAACAGGAACAGGACAAACACTTAGCTTCACTGAAGATATGAGGTTTCAATATGGAAGTTGGGATGCTAATTTCTTTAGAGAAGAAAAGGGCGACAAGCATAAAACGATTAGGGTAAAATTAATCAATGACTTATTCTTTAGCGAAACCCTGTTTGGATTAACTGAAAATGGAACGTTATCTCCAAATGACGATCTGGATGCCCAAAAACTATTCGGAAATCATGACTTCAATATCTTCACCCTGGCTGAAAATCAACCCATGGCTATCCAGGAACTTCCCACATTCACTGGTGAGGCAATGGCTATTCCTTTGGGGATAGAGATCTCAGAAGCTGGTACGTACGAACTACAAATTGAAAAGTCTTCTATATGGAACCAAAGTGTTGATGTTTATTTATTTGATGCTCAACAGCAACATTATCAAATGCTTAGCGAAGATGAATCTGTCGAGCTAACCTTATCACCAGGGTACAATACTGAAAGGTATCAATTGATTCTAAGTCAGGCTTCACCTTTATCAGCCGAAGGTAGTTTCTTAAACTATAACATTCATTTTGGAAATGATGTGCTGACATTGGGCGGTAAACTGGACTCAGATCAACTCAAACTTGAGGTACTCGACATCTCAGGAAAAGTCCTCTGGAGTGAGCAGGTGAATTCCATTCAGAACAGCATAGAGAGTGATTTCCAACTAAATCAAGGGACGATTTACCTGATCCAGCTCTCTGATACCAAAAATTTAATCACCACTAAAACCATAAAAAGATGATCAGCGCTATATATAAATATCACAGGTTATTGTTAACCGCAATCATAATGATTACCACTTATCCTTTGATGGCTCAGGGTGGACCGCCAGCCACCCCCATTGATGGAGGGCTCTCCATCCTCCTGGCTGCAGGAGGAATCTACGGGATTAAGAAAATAAGAGATAGTAGAAGAAAGCAGTGATATCAGGCCGGGAAACCGGCCTTTTATTTTTTCAATGCATCATATAATATGGCAATAGGATGTTGGGCAACTCTCCCGGTACCATCTGCAATCTGGTGTCTGCAACTTGTCCCGGGGGCTGCAATAATCACATCATTCGATTGCTCTCTGACTTTTGGAAACAATACAAGTTCGCCAATATCCATTGAGACCTTATAATGTTCTTTTTCATAACCAAATGATCCTGCCATACCGCAGCATCCGGATGGAATCATGTGCACCTTGTAATTTTTGGGCAATTCCAGTAATCGCTTGGTGGGTGTTACCGAAGCAAGTGCCTTTTGATGACAATGCCCATGCAGCTTGATCAATTGCTCAGTCTCAACAAACTGATCTGATTGTAGATTACCCTTTTTCGTCTCTTCCAGTAAAAACTCTTCTACCAGAAGTGCTGATTTTGAAATTCGGTCGGCAATTGGTTTGTTTTGTGTATCAGCCAGTGACAAATACTCGTCCCTGAAGCTCAAAATAGTACTGGGTTCCAATCCCAATAATGGAGTCTCCTCAGCAATCAAATCCTTCAGTCTGTTGAGGTTTTCATTGACAATTTGTTTGGCTTTTTTCACAAAACCTTTACTCAACCAGGTTCTTCCGCTTTCCAATAAATCGGGAATCTTCACCCCATACCCGAGCTGATCCAGCAATAGAATTGCTTTTTTTCCAATTTCAATATCCTGTTCCTGATAATTGGTAAATTCATCAGCAAAAAAATAAACTACACCTTTACCAGTCTCCCTCGTTTTTGGAGCAAAGTCCTGCTGATACCACTTGATCAATGTTTTCTTTCCTACTCTCGGAATGGGTCGCTCCTGCGCAAATCCCATAGCAGACTTAAAGATTTTACTGGTCAAAGGATTGGTGACTCCCCAGTTGTAAATTCCCGGGATCTTTTCTGCAATCTTCATACCCCAGGTAACGTTCGCAATTTGCTTAGATCGGAATGGAGCGCCATGCTTTTCATAATAGTGTTGGGTGGCTTCTGCCTTGAGTTTTGCCATATCCACATTCGAGGGACATTCTGACTTACATCCCTTACAGCTGAGGCACAAATCAAGCACTTCCCTGATCTCTTCATGATCAAACGGGTTGTCCTTCTTAATAGCCGTTTTTGTGATCATTTCCCGCAGGATATTGGCCCTTGCCCTGGTCGTGTCTTTCTCATTGCCGGTAGCCATATAGCTCGGGCACATGGTACCTCCAGACAATTCCGATTTCCTGCAATCACCAGAACCATTACACAACTCAGCTGCCCTAACATACCCCTGCGTATCACTAAAGTCGAAGTAAGTCTCAATTTCAGGAGTATCCTGACCCGGGTCATACCTGAGATGATCATTCATGGGAGGGGTGTCCACTATTTTCCCGGGATTAAAAATATTATCGGGATCCCAGGTCTTTTTCACCTTTTTTATCAGCTCATAGTTGTGTTGCCCAATCATTTGAGGAATAAACTCACCTCTTAGTCTCCCATCACCATGCTCTCCACTCAACGACCCCTTGTATTTCTTAACCAGGGTAGCAATTTCCTCCGCAATTGTTCTAAAAAGGACATTGCCTTCTTTGGTCTTTAGGTTGATGATAGGGCGAAGGTGCAGTTCGCCAGATCCCGCATGTGCATAATGTACACTGTATAAATTGTGCTTCTTCAGAATCTGATTAAACTCCTCAATATATGCTGGCAGGTCGTTTACATCAACGGCAGTATCTTCAATAACCGGAGCAGGTTTGGCATCTCCTGGAAGATTAGAAAGCAATCCTAATCCAGCTTTGCGTAATGTCCATACCTTTTTAATATCATCTCCTGTCACTACAGGATAGTGGTACCCCATGTTATTTTTCTTCAGATCATCGACCAGTTCCTGAACAGCCCTATTCAGTTCATCGACATCTTCATAGGACAATTCAATCACCAGGATAGCCTGAGGGTCCCCTTTTACAAAAAATCTATTCTGCACCTGCTCACGATTACTTTTCGTGCATTCCAGAATATAATGGTCCATCAGTTCCACTGCTGTTGGACGATGGTTCAATGCTACAATGTTGGCCCTCAATGACTCATCGATGGTTTCGCAATGAAGGCATACCAGTGCTTTATGTTTGGGGGGCAGATTTACCAGATTCAGTTTGGCCTCCGTTACAAAAAACAATGTACCTTCAGAACCCGCTACCAGCTGACAAAAATTGAAGTCGTGCCCTCCCTCTTTGAATGGATTGGCATCTGCCAGTAAATCAATGGCGTAACCTGTATTTCTTCTGGGGATATTTTTTTTAGGAAATTCTCTGGCTATCTCTTCCCTGTTTTTGGGATCTGATAGTATCTCATGGGTATTAAAGTAGATTTCGTTTTCCAGCTGACCACTTACTTTCTGGCCATTGACCTTTGCCAGAAAGGCATTCTTATCAAGTGAAGAAAAGGTTGTGTACGTCCCGTCACTTAAAAAACCGCCTGCCTCTATCAGGTGCTCTCTTGTGCTTCCGTAAACCACAGAATTAGCACCGCATGAATTGTTACCAATCATTCCTCCAATCATTGCCCTGTTAGCAGTAGAAGTTTCAGGAGCAAAGTATAAACCATATGGAGCCAGGTGCTTGTTCAGGTCGTCCCGGATAATTCCAGGTTGCACCCTGACCCATTTTTCCTGCTCATTGACTTCTATTACCTGATTGAAATATTTGGAGACATCCACCACAATACCCTGTCCTACCACCTGGCCCGCCAGAGAAGTACCTGCGGTTCGTGGAATGAGAGAAGTTTTATTCGCTCTGGCAAATGCAATCAATGCACTGATATCTTCATTGTCTTTGGGTACCGCTACCGCCAATGGTAGTTCACGGTAGGCCGAAGCATCCGTTGCGTATAGTCTTCTCGTTGTTTCGTCTGTATATACCTCCCCTTTGAGACTAAGCCTCTTAAAATCAATGCTCATTGTATCTGATAAATTGTGGTGTTCGGGCCCCTGTTGATGATTCAAAATTAGGATGAAGGCCTGAGAAAAACTTCAAGAGCCCTGAAAAAAGTATGTTTACTTCTTCTGTGCCAGCACTATGCAGGTTCTGCAGGGAACATAAAGACTCAAAAAATGCTCTCCAAACAATGTGACCGTAGGATAGCTCATCTCATCATCAATTCTTGCAAAGCCTCCAAACTCCTCCCTGTCGCTGTTCAGTACTATTTTGTACTTACCAGGAGAAGGAACTCTAAACCGGTAATCAGGTATAGAGTTTTGAGTGTGAAAGTTGAATACAAAGATCAAATTGTTTCGCTCAAATATGATAACATTGTTTTCTGCATCCATATTAAGCTGTTGTGCCGGCAATGCTCCAACCAAACCATGCTCCTTGGCCATTTGGATCATTGCGCCATCAAAGGCATTTAAGTATTTATATTTCAGATCAGGATGATCTACCAGGGACCATTGTCTGCGGGCATATTTATAACTCCAGTTGTTTCCTTCTCTGGGAAAATCCACCCATTCCGGATGACCAAATTCATTACCGATGAAATTAAGGTAACCTTCTCCTCCAAGACTTAAGGTGAAAGCCCTAATCATTTTATGCAATGCTATACCTCTATCAATGATGGCACTGTCATAATCCTTATGCATGTGGGTATACATTTCCTTATCCATCAGCCAAAAAGCCAATGTTTTGTCACCCACCAATGCCTGATCATGTGATTCGGCATAAGCAATGGTTCGCTCTCCAAATCGTCTGTTGGTCAATGTTCCCCACAATTCATGAATGTTCCACTCCTCATCGGGCTTATGCTTTAGAAGCTTTATCCAGTAATCCGGAATCCCCATGGCCAATCGAAAATCAAATCCAAGACCGCCTTCTTCTACAGGTCTGCATAATCCTGGCATGCCACTCATGTCTTCTGCAATACTAATGGCATTGGGTTTCAACTGCTTGATTAGGGTATTGGCCAGCTGAAAGTAGATTAGAACATCCCAGTCTACCTCATTAAAATATTTGTCGTAATGATCAAAACTCACATGATCTCCATGATGAAAGTATAACATGGACGTTACCCCATCATACCGGTATCCATCAATATGAAACTCATTGATCCAATATTTAACATTAGATACCAGGTATTGCAAAACCTCCTCTTTCCCATAATTGAATAACTTGGAATCCCATGCACTGTGCGTCCCCTTTCCACCTGGGTGAAAGTAAAGATCATCTGACCCATCAAACTCATTGAGTCCCTCGGCGATATTTTTCACGGCATGCGAATGAACAATGTCCATGATGACCGCAATTCCCCTGTTGTGTGCCTCATTTATAAGGTATTTAAGATCTTCAGGGCTCCCAAACCGGCTGGAAGCGGCAAAAAAGCTACTGACATGATAGCCAAAAGAACCGTAGTAGGGATGCTCCTGTATTGCCATTACCTGAATAGCATTGTATCCCAAATCAGCGATCCTGGGTAAAACATTGTCCGCAAATTCTCTATAAGTTCCTACACCTTCTTTTTCCTGGGCCATTCCTACATGGCATTCGTAGATGTAAGGGTTTTCATGGATCTGATCTAAACTGAATTTCTTGTCGGTCCATTTAAATGGTTTTGCTTTGTATGCTACCGCAGCAAAATCATAAGATTTAGGATCCTGAACCACATATTTTGCATAAGCCGGTATCCTGTCCAAATCACCGTTTGCAGCCTTAACATGTACTTTAAACTTGGTGCCTTCCTGCAATTCACTTTCAGGAATGAATACCTCCCACACGCCCTTTTCGTTTCGGGTCATTGGGTGTTTGGTTCTGCTCCACTGATTAAAATCACCTGTAACACTCAATGATGCCGCTGCGGGTGCCCATTCTCTGTAGGTCCACCCCTTCTTTTTGGAGTCGTAATTAAGCCCCATATGCTGGTAAGCGGAAGCAAATTCATCCAGACTTCCATACTCCTTTTCAATTGCCGACAATTTATCCTGAAACCTTTGAATGCGATTGGCAATTTCTACTTCATAAGGGGATAACCAGGGATCATTTTTCACTAGCATCGGGGTGCTACTCTTCTCCATATTTACCTATTTTATGCTCAAATCTCTTTCGTTGGGAAAATGTTGAAAAATCGGAGATACCGGTATTTAAGTAAATATCGCAATTAAAGCGAACAAACTATGGCTTTCCTCAAAAATTTCGGTCACTCCATTGAAATGTTGCTAATTTAATTGCAACTATGTTATTCTAATTTGATTGTAATCAAAAAAGTAAATTACTTTGCACTGCGGAACGCAATCACTTGGTTAATAGCCGTTCACCTGGTAATAACATTAATCCATGAAAATAACATTAATACTGATTGCGACTTTTTTATGTGGACCACTTTCTGGATTCACAGGATCTGAAACAGATTCATTATTCAATAATCAAATAAAAAAAGGCGAGCTGTTGGACCCAGCGATGGTGGAAGCCTCTGGCCTGGCTGTTTCCAGAGCCAACCCCGGATACCTATGGGTACACAACGACAGTGGTGATCAACCACGACTGTTCCTGGTAAATCCTGCTGGTGAGCTTAAACTAACCGTTGTGTTAAATGGTGCTCAAAATATCGATTGGGAAGATATTGCTTCACACACCATAGATGGTAAAGATTATTTGTTCATCGGTGATATTGGAGACAACAAGGCGGTACGGGATCATTTAAAAATCTATCGGTTGGAAGAACCCAAATGGGACGGTTCGACGGGCCAGATCAAAGTCAATAATTTCGACTTTATGACCTTTTCATACAAAGAAGGGCCCAGAGATGCGGAAACATTGATGATAGACCCAACATCGAAAGAACTTGTGATCTTAAGTAAAAGAGACCCCAAAGCATTACTGTACCAATTCCCATTCACGCCAGGCAGCAAAATTATCATCAGTAAGAAAGGAGAACTGGAGATCACAGGTTTTACTGCAGGAGATATCAATCACAAAGGTGATGTTCTGTTAAAAGATTACAACAACATTTATTACTTTGAATCTAAGGGGGATACCACCACCTCTCTTCTTCTGAATGGTAAGTTCAAAAAAATACCTTATCAGCCGGAACCTCAAGGCGAAAGTATAGTATGGAACCTTGATTGCACCGGTTTTTTTACCGTTAGTGAGAAACGATTTAGCCATTCGAGGCAATTCATCTTTTATTTCACCAACTAATTAATCTATAACATTGAGCTACCAGATCAATTAATACTAATTGGTCCACAGAATGGTTAAATTTCAGATGTGAAATGGACTAATTGTTTTTATTTATTTCTAGTTACCAACCTGATTGCATGTAGTACTGAAGACGAAGATTTTCAGCCAGTATATGATGTGCCCATTCAATTTGAGCCCTATGTAAACGCATTCTTTACTCTGGCTCAGGAAAGGGGAGTGGACTTGGAGCAGCACAATCTAATTATCCGATTCGAAGATAACCTTGAGGTAAACAATCAACCTGTGTGCGGCACTTCTGAAGGGCCGTTGAATGACGAAGAGCAACACCTGATCCTGATCGACGAACAATGCCTGGCATGGAGAAATAGTGATGAGTCAAGAGAAATCCTGATTTTCCATGAGTTGGGGCATGTTTACCTTGAAAGATTACATGATGATACCGTCTTTCCATCAGGTGATTACAAGTCGATCATGTTTGGTGGCAACTGGAACATCCTGAAGTTCTACACACAGGACCAGTTCAAACGGGATTATTATATCAATGAATTGTTCAATCCTCTTGAGCCATCTCCAGCTTGGGCAGATTAAACCTGATCATAGGAATAGAATCAAATAATGCCCTATCCATTCCAGACAACCTCACATCAGGAACAAACAAAAATTCTCCTTCAGGTTTTAGGTTATAAGTGATTTCAATTTTTTCTCTATGACCCTTCTGCAACTTCATATTCGAGTTGACATCAGGATCAGTATCTGCCGGACTTATAAATTCGTTGTGGTAGACTATTTTAAAATTATCAAGGTCCAAATCCAATGCTAAAGACTGATGATTCACAATTCGTGTGGAGATTTTTAGCTGATCGTGTAATTGATAAGCCTGAATCCCTAAAACTACTCCTCCCATTAATATCTCATTGCTTGTGACCTGATAATCAGGCCTTTCCGGGTTTTGAATGTGAGTGTGACCTGCATGAGACAACTGTTTCAATTCCAGGGTTTTCGAATAATTCAAAGCAGCATCAATATTAGACGCCAGCCTGACTTCAAATTGCTGGTCATTGTCATTGATCGTCCACAACTCCACCAAATCATCAATACCATAGGATTGTAAGTAGGCCATATGATCAGATGCTTCTGCCTGAAAAAGAATTTTTTGCTCACTTTCCTCATCGATGATTCCGCCGGGGAGAAAATGATAAGTTTGAATCAGGTTTCCCTTTAACCCTGCCAGTTGGTAAAGCAACCGGTTATTAATTGGCCTGAAAGTCAAAGTATCAACAGAAATTTCACCTGGCTTCAAAAGCACCACTTCTCTGGTGATATCTTCTGGAACAGACCTGTGTTCTCCAGTGTTGAGTACTGCTTGTGTAAGATTAAGTTCTTGGGTTCTCCCGGATTTGTTGGAGCAACGCAGCTGTACAAAAATGTCTCCTGAGTTTTTTTCTGCTTTCAATTGTGCATTGAATTGAACTCCTCCGAGAGATGTTTCTTCACTTCCGTAATAGAGGAGATATGCGGGATCTTCAGTAAAAAAGCTGTTGGGCGTTTCACAGGATGTAAATAAAATCGCACAAATGGCTGAAAGGGTAGCGTAATATTTAATCATAATCAAAAAATACTCCGCCCTGTTACAGGCGGAGTTGGTTAATATGAAGTTAATTGTTTATTGTTGATACTATTTTAATGACCACACGGAGTAACTTTTTGGAGGGCATTGGATTTTCACCCAGCCACCACTTTGTGTAACAGGCTCCCAACCAGAGTGCCCGGTAAAGTCTTTGATTCTTCGGCTATACCAATTAGTTGGCACCCATCTTTCTTTCCAGGAATTGGAATTGTTAATGTAAACTACCAAACCTGGATTACCATTTCTTCTGGCCACATACTCATCATTATCTACATGAAGAATAGAAGTATTACCAGTTGCCTTGTTGTTATGGATCCATATCAGGTTATTCAGTCTTTCTTTATTCAACCACTCCTCATAGTCTCTGTAGAAAATCGTAGGATATCCCTCGTGGGTAAGAATATAAGCGTATGCCAACATTTTATTCCAGATGATGTCCGTATCGTGGTTAGCAACAAACGTAACGGCTTTCATCGGATTCCTCTTCCAAAGCATATCATCGTTCAGCTTATACAGGTTGTTGCCATCAAAGGCCTCATCCATTTTGTAGTAAGCCGCAAAATCAAATGCTGATGCTCTTCCTCCAGTGCTATTCACCCAGTTATTTAGTGTATTGACATTGCTGTCCCAGTTTTCGCCCACTGCAAATCCACCTACATTATCTACCCATTCTCTTACTACCCAGCCGCCAAAGCCTTTCACATAATCAAATCTCCAGCCATCGTATCCCATCGTATTTTTGTAGTACTTTCCAACGCTATTGGAATTGTACCAAAGCCATCCGGATACATAACCCTGGGCATGGCACAGATCTGGGAATCCCCCAAAAACACCTTCATCGTTGTTGTGGATATTGTTAGGGTGGAAATCACCGTACGACCGATAAAATTTCCCGGAAGCAGGATTATAATCAGTCCAGGTATTTCCGCCAGTGTATGGATTATACTCAGAATCCCCTCCACTATTGTGGTTGATCACAATATCTGCATAGACCTCTACACCATTATTATGTGCTGTATTGATCAGATTTTGCAATTCAGTCTTGGACCCAAACCTGGTTTCTGTAGAACCTTGCTGGTTGTATTGTCCAAAATCGAAGTAATCAAAGGGGTCGTATCCCATGGAGAATGGTCCATTTTGTGCCTTAGCAGATGGTGGTAACCAGATCGAAGTAATTCCGGCATTGGCCCAGTCGTCTACCTTATTTTTTACGGTATTCCACCAGGTTCCTCCTGCGGGTACATCCCAATAGAATGCCTGCATCATCACCGGGCCTCCAGGAGGAAGAGCATTGGTGTTGACTGATTCTACTTCTGGGGTTTCGGGTACATCAAGGTCCTCCATAGGATCGGAGCAACCAAGAACAAGAAGTAATCCAAGTATAGAGGCAAGGGCATACCTGGATGTTGTAAGTAAAGTAATCTTCATTTTATATTGGTTTTGGTTATAAACTATGAAGCCAACTTACCATCAAATTTTTGCATCTACGCTCCAAAATATAAATTGATACTTTGACATTATTTCAATAAATGGCGGTTTATAGATTGATACTTTAGGAATATCTCAAAATGAAATCAATTGCAATAAAATTTATTCATTAATACTCTCGTCCTTGAAATAAAGCCTTGGAGTGGTTCCGGTGTATTTTTTGAAAGATCTGTTGAAGGTAGCTTTAGAATTGAATCCTACGGCAAATGCCAGACTAAGATAGGACTCAGGCTTTTCTCCATTTTCCATCCGACTGATAAATTCCTTTACACGGTTTTCATTGATAAACTGACTGAAAGTTTGATCAAATCCTTCATTGATCACCCTGGACAATGTATGTACGGAAGTAGGGATCTTGTTGCTTAACTCAGGCAAAGTGAGGTCTGGATTAAGGTAAACTCTGTCTACACTCATCAGCCTTTCGAGGGTAGATTTTACTTTATCAAATTCTTCATCCGACAGGAGGGAGTCTTTATATTTTTTTTCTTCTACTTTCAATCTAAGGAGCTCCGGTTGTCTGATGGCATGATAACCAAGATAAAAGACGATCACCGAAAACAATAACCACAACAGATCCAGGGCGGTATCCATCACGTCAGTGGTGTAGATGTTAAACCACTCTCCAACCACATACATCAGTGTAGCAAATGCCCAGATCCCCAGGTAACCCAACATGATCCACAAGACAATTTTCAGAAACCCAATATATTTCTGATAATCCTTGTTTTGCTTCTCTTCCCTCGCTCCTTTTCTTACCGTCCTGTATGCCATGAACCAATAAATCGTATTATAGATCAGAGCAACAGTGCCTGATGCTGCAAAAACCGGAAACAGGTCCATGTCAATGATTCTGTAAATCAGTGTCTGATTGGCCATAGTGAGGTACGGTATATACAGTATCACATGAACAATGGCAGGAATAAAGTGCAGGTACCAGTACTTTCCCCATTTCAGAGGAATCTTTAGTAAATGATGAATGTAGATATAAAATGATGGCGCATAAGTGAAGAGTATAATATCCGGCAACAACAACACTTTAGGTTGCCAATTAAAAATATCTGATTGGTAAATCGAAGCACGGCCAATAAGTGCTATCCCAATGAGTATGAGTTGGAATGTTAAATAAGCATTGGCCTTCCGGTTTTTATTCCTGATGGCATAAATGGCAAAGATCATCAGGAACGATTGCAGTGCAGCAAATAAGAGGATATATACATAGGAATTGAAGGTACTGCTTGTGATATCTTCCCAGCTCCTGATCTTGATGTAGACTGTGTTGCCATCCTCGGATCTGATATAATGCCGGTTTGGCCGGGAACGCCCGTGCCCTCTTCCTTCTACTGCTTTCCAACTGCCACGGGTAAATTTGTAAGTAAAGTGATTCTGAGAAAAGGATTTTGTCAGTCGGTAAGTACCATCGGCAAATTTGGTTAGTTTGTTTTCACTCACATCCGGGAACCACCCATCAAACTCTCCAGCCAGGTATATTGTAGCATCATGAGGCGTATTTTCCGGATAATCGTTGATGATGAAAGTCACTTGAAATGAGTCAGAAGGAGTAGTTTGTTGGGCAGAAACATCCATGCCCAAGCAGACCATTAGCACCAGCCAAATCCAATGTTTTGGTACGACATTTACTGTGCCACCATGTCCTACTTCAGTTTTTACCACTCTATACTTCTTCATTCAGGACCAGGTCCTGTTTTACTTACATTTCGGTTATTTCTCAGGAATTCTCCTGAATAACAGAGGGAGATAACAACTAAAAATAGTGACTAAAATAGGATTATCAAAAAGCAAACGATTGCGGAACTCAAACTTTTATTAAATCGTGAAATTACGTTCCAATTTTCATGAAATCTGAAAGCCTCTCAATCAGATTTCCGAATTCACTTCCTGAGATTGTGGAGTAACATTGGTACTTGTCTCCTCCTCTACAGTTTTAAAAAATTTCTTCTGATACACCAATATGATCGAAATGCCGATGAAAATAGAAGCATCAGCCACATTGAAAACAGGCCACAGCGCAACGTGCTCGTTTCCAAACAGCGGCAACCAATCAGGTAAGCGGCCCTCCCAGATATCAATGTAAAACATATCAATCACCTGACCATGAAACCATGGGGTGGGCGCATCATATGGGGCATTATCGAACCAAACTCCATAAAATGTACTGTCGATTACATTTCCAATGGCTCCTCCTAAGATCAATGCCATGCACCAAAGTAAACCAGAAGGAGAATTCTTTTTAACCAGCCAAAACAGGTAATAAGTAATACCAACCATCGCAAAAAGTCTTAGAATGGTCAGAACAAATTTGCCATTATCAGACCCAAACTGGAGACCAAATGCCATTCCCGGGTTGGTTAGGTAATGAAGCTTAAAAAAATCTCCCAACAGGTGTATCTGACCGGCAGACCCTTTATCCATGTAAAAGAATACCAGCATTTTTACTATCTGGTCTATGGCAATTACAGCCATTGCAATTAGAAAATACCTGATGAATGTCTTTTTAATCTCACTCATTACGCCTCAACTTGATTTACTTCTATTTTAACCTGGAGTTTATACTCATCCATCTCTAAAGATAAGCCATCTGCTACACTTTCTACTACACTCAATTCGATGGCCTGGGTTTCTCTTTTTATATAATCGGCATTTGACTGGATCGCGCCAGTCACCACATCATCTGCTGAGCAGGTAATATTGATCTTGTCCTGAACCTCAAGTCCGTTTTCTTTTCGCAGGTTTTGAATTCTATTGACAAAATCTCTTGCAATACCTTCTTTTTTCAGTTCATCGGTGATTGTGATGTCGAGAGCAACCGTGATCCCTCCCTCGCTGGCAACCAACCAGCCTGGGATATCCTCCGGTGAGATCTCTATATCCTCCAATGTAAGCTTCACAGTGTCCTCACCTAGTTTTATATCAATAAATTGTTGGCTCTCAATTTGACGAATGTCATCCTGTGTAAATTGATTGATCACTGCGGTCACCTCCTTCATTCTTGAACCATATTCATTTCCAAGCTTTCTGAAATTGGGCTTTACCTTCTTCACAATACCACCACTTGCATCATCCATGTATTCCACAGATTTCACATTGATCTCAGAAATGATGAGATCCTCTACAGCCTGCAGTCTGATTTTCTCCGTCTCACTTAACACCGGGATCATTACCTTTTGTAATGGCTGTCTTACCTTAATTTTCTCCTTCTTTCTTAGCGAATGGCCAAGAGAAGATACCTGTTGTGCCAATCCCATCCTGATCTCAAGCTCCTGATCAATCACAGTTTCATCAGCTTTTGGGAATTGGGTAAGGTGTACAGACTCCACACCTTCTTTATTGCTAATACTATTCAGGTCCCTGAAAAGTCGCTCTGTATAAAATGGTGCAATTGGTGAGCTGAGTTTTGCAATGACCTTCAGGCAGGTATACAATGTCTGATAAGCAGCTTCTTTATTCTTATTGAATTCACCTACCCAAAAACGCTTCCTGTTTAGTCTTACATACCAGTTGCTAAGATCATCTGTGACAAATGACTGAATTGCCCGTGCAGCCTTGGTCGGCTCATACTCATCATAGGCGGTGGAAACAACCTTTATTAATGAATTCAATTTACTGATAACCCAACGGTCACTTTCAGTTCTTTCCCCCAGTGGAATATCTTCTCCTTCATATTTGAAGCCGTCCAGATTGGCATACAAAGCGAAGAAATTGTAAGTATTGAATAACGTTCCGAAAAACTTTCGCTGAACTTCTCCAACACCTTCAAGGTCAAACTTCAAATCATCCCATGGGTTGGCATTAGAAATCATGTACCATCTGGTCGCATCAGGGCCATACTTCTTAATGGTCTCAAAAGGATCAATCGCATTATTGAGTCTTTTAGACATCTTATTACCATCCTTATCAAGGACCAGACCATTGGCAATTACATTTTTGAAAGCAATACTGTCAAATAGCATACCTGCAATGGCATGGAGCGTAAAGAACCAACCCCTGGTTTGATCAACGCCTTCTGCTATGAAATCAGCCGGATAATTATTGTCAAAAATTTCTTTGTTCTCAAATGGATAATGCCACTGTGCGTAAGGCATAGCCCCGGAATCGAACCACACATCAATGAGATCCTTCTCACGATACATTTTTTGTCCTGAATCACTAACCAGAATAACATCATCAACATATGGCCTATGAAGGTCAAAGTCTTCAGGGAGTTCTTCCTTCATAAAACCAGCAGCAACTGATTTTTTCACTTCTTCACGAAGTTCCTGCAAACTTCCGATGCATTTCTCTTCCCTGGATTCCGATCTCCATATTGGCAAAGGAGTACCCCAATACCTGGATCGACTTAAGTTCCAATCCACAAGATTGTCCAGCCAGTTACCAAATCGACCTGTACCTGTGGCAGCTGGTTTCCAGTTGATGGTATTGTTCAATTCTACCAGGCGATCTTTAAAAGCTGTTGTCTTAATAAACCATGAATCCAATGGATAATATAATACCGGTTTATCAGTTCGCCAGCAGTGTGGGTAGGAGTGTTCATATTTCTCCACCTTAAACGCCTTATTCTCTTCCTTTAACTTAATGGCAATTTGTACATCAAGACTTTTGTCGGGAGCATCATCACCGTAATATTCATTCTTCACATACATGCCAGCAAAGTCAGTGATTTCTTTCACGTACTTTCCTTGCTTGTCAACTATCGGAACGTCCAGCCCCTCTTCATCTTTCACAAAGACACCAGGCACATTATACTGCTCACTTACGCGATAATCATCTGCACCAAAGGTCTTGGCAAGGTGAACAATTCCAGTACCATCAGCGGTGGTAACAAAATCCCCTATTAAAACAGTAAGTGCTGGTTTAGGAAGTTTTACGTATGGCAACAATTGCTCATAATCAACTCCCTCCAGTTCGTGCCCTTTATAGGTGGCCAACACCTCATAAGGAATAAGCTTGTCTCCTGCCTTATAATCTTCATAAGCCACGTCTGCAGCTTTGCTATTAAAATATGCCGAAAGTCTTTCTTTTGCCAGAATTACGGTAACGGGCTCATGAGTATAAGCATTGTAGGTTTTAACCTTTACATATTCTATGTTCTTGCCTACCGCAAGTGAATTATTTGCCGCGAGAGTCCATGGAGTAGTTGTCCATGCCAGAAATGCAAGATCACCCTCAACATCATCGAATAAAAATGATGATTTTTCATTTTTCTCAACCTTAAACTGAGCAACAATTGTGGTGTCTTTTACATCCTTATAGGTGCCAGGTTGATTCAACTCGTGTGAGCTTAACCCTGTACCTGCAGCCGGACTGTAAGGCTGAATGGTATACCCTTTGTAAAGCAGGCCTTTGTCGTATAGTTTCTTAAGCAGGTACCACAGCGACTCCATGTAATTTCGGTCGAATGTGATGTAAGGATCATCAAGATCTACCCAATAACCCATTTTCTCGGTAAGGTCGTCCCATTCACCTTTAAACTTCATTACCGCTTCCTTACACTTCTTGTTGTAGTCGGCAACTGATATTTTGGTGCCAATATCCTCTTTGGTAATTCCTAGCTCTTTTTCAACCTGTAGCTCTACCGGGAGCCCATGAGTATCCCAGCCACCTTTACGCTGCACTTTAAATCCCTGTAAAGTTTTATAGCGGCAAAATATATCTTTGACCGTTCGGGCCATTACGTGGTGGATACCTGGGGTTCCATTCGCAGAAGGTGGCCCCTCGTAGAATGTGAAAGTAGGGTTCCCATCCCTGGTCTCAATGGACTGTTGAAAAATATTATTATCCTTCCACCATTGTAGCACGTCTTCTGCTACTTCTGCATAATTAATGCCTTTATATTCCCTATACTTATCCACAGTAATTAAAGATTAAATACAGTTAAAGAGTTAAAACCAATTGGGTTAATTAAGAGTTCTTCACATCCACTTTAATCTGATCCAAATCAATCTCCTCATCTTCTTCCTCATCATAGAAGTCAGGATATTGTTCAATGAGCGGATGGGTATTCTGATCCCTTCTACCAGTATCGAAACGCAAAAGTAATGCAGGCAACACAATTAAGTTAGTCAACATGGCAAAAAGGAGGGTCAAGCTGGTCAGTATACCCAGGGCGATGGTGCCTCCAAACTCTGATGCTGCAAAGATCACAAATCCGAAAAACAGAATTATTGATGTGTAAATCATAGATGCCCCGGTCTCACGCAAGCTATAACTGACTGCTACCGGAACCGAAAAATTATGTGCAAACAATTCCTGTCTATATTTGGCCAGAAAGTGAATGGAGTCATCCACGGAAATCCCAAAAGCTATACTAAATATGATCGCAGTACTAGGCTTTAGTGGGATCTGAAAGTAACCCATGATACCTGCGGTGATAATAAGTGGGATCATATTGGGAATAAGAGAAATGACAATCATTCTAAAATTCCTGAACAAAATCACCATGATCAATGCAATAATCAGGAATGCAATCACCATGCTGGTAAGAAGGTTGTCGATAAGGAACTTATTGCCTTTGATGAACAAGGGAGTTGTTCCAGTGATTCTGGCTTCCATTTTGGTGTCATCAAAAATTTCATGCATTCTGGGCTCTATCACCTGATTAATCAGTGAATCCATTTTCACGGATCCAATATCAGCCACTTTCAATGAAATCCTTATTTTCTGTCCTAAACTGTCTACAAATGCCTGGGAAATGCCTTCTTCATCGGAATCCTCCGAAAGATACCTTAAGATAAATGCCCGATCTCTTCCCGATGGGATTTTATAAAATTTAGGAAGATGATTATAATATGCCTGATTTGCTGCTTTGATAAAGCTCACCACAGAAACTGGCTGAGAAATGTACTTACAGGAATCAAGGAAAGCTTCAAACTCATCTATTTTCTGCAGATTTCGGATATTCTGAACCCCTTTCTTTCTACCAGTATCTACAACTACCTCAAGTGGCATAATTCCACTAAAGTTCTCCTCAAAAAACCTTAAATCCATAATCATAGGACTATCCTCAGGGAGATCATCGATCAGGTACGTGTTGGATTGAATTTTTAGCAGACCAATTACAGAGACCACTACAATTACTGCAGTAGTGATAAATACCAATGCTTTTCTTTTGTGCACCAGATTATCCAGACCATTCAAAAACATGTTCAGGAACTTAAATTCCAGATGCTTCAAATGACGTGAACTAGGTGGTGAGACATACGAATAAACTGCCGGTATTAATATGATACTAACAAAAAATGTCGCAAGGATATTGATACCTGCTACTATCCCAAATTCCCTTAAAATGGTAATGTCCGTGGAAAGCAATACCAGAAAGCCAACTGCCGTAGTAAAGTTGGTGATCAACGTAACAATCCCAATCTTCCGAACTATCGTACTAAGTGCCCTCATTTGGTTACCATGCTTCGCATACTCCTGATGGTACTTATTGAGCATGTAAACACTATTGGGGATTCCAATAACTACAATGATCGGCGGAATCAAACCTGTCAGGATGGTAATTTCAAACCCAAAAAGAGATAGCGTTCCCATCACCCACAACACAATAACTCCAATGATGACAAGTGGAAAGAATACCGCTTTGAAGGATCTGAAAAACAGGAACAAGATCAATCCCGTCACTACTACAGAAAGAATCAGGAATAGATTCAACTCTTTTTTCACCGTTCTCATGTTAACCGAACGGGCATATGGTAATCCGGAATAATGCAATTTGATCCCGGTTTCATTCTCAAATGCCGTCCCAACATCCACAATATCCCACATCAAATCGATCCTTGATTTCGTGTCAAGAATTTCATTGTCGAGGGTCACCAAAACCAAAGTGGCTCCATTATCCTTGTTGATTAACTGACCGGAATAGAACTGAAGGCTCGCAGCTCCATTCAATAAGCTATCCAACTCTTCCTGATCCTCAGGGTATTCAGGAAATATAGCCTGCAATTCAAATTTCTTCTTTTCAGTATTTTTTTCGAGCTTTTTTAAATTGGGAAGGCCCAATACATTCACTACTCCCTCCAGGTCCCCGAGTGCCCGGCACAAATAGCCAAAGTTGCGGAAATTTTCCACCTTGTAAATGCTGCTGTCTTTGACTCCAACTGCAATGATGTTTCCATCTTCACCAAATTGTTCTTTAAACTCCCGGAAATAGATGTTATCAGGATCGGTATGAGGGACAATTTCCGCCAACTTGAATGAATATTTCACGTTGGTGGCATGGTAGCCCATGAATACAGTAACAAGCGCCAGTACAAGGACGAGTGCTGTTCTGTATTTTAAAATGATATGTGCAAGTTTTGTCCACATTTTTTAATAGTCGGCAAAGGTAACAAAATTTGTTTGGTATCTAAGAGTTAGCGGATAAGTAGGCGTAATTTGTTATGAATGCTAGATAATTGGTAATGAGATCCCCTTAATAGTTTTAAACAATGAAATCGCATGCCTGTCGGTGAGACCTGAAATAAAGTCGGTAACCAGCAATAATCTTTCATATAGATTTCCAGCCTCATCAAGCTGTGATTTAAGATCGTCAGGCAAAAGCCTGAATACACTTTTCTTCTTACCTGTCAGTGCTTCGTTTTGATAGTAATTGGCATACATCGAAGTGCAAAAACTTTCCAATAACCCTTCGATCACTTCGTACCCTCCTGCTTCTTTCTCCAACACAACCTGTGCTCGATACAGCTTTTCAATCGACAACTTGCTGATTTCTGCCAGTATAGCGGATGACGGAATACAATCTACGATAGACTGATCAAAATTGGCCTCCAGGATTTCTTCCTCATTTTTCATAAAAGTCTCTGAAACCTCTGCGATCAACTGATTGATTACCAATGCTCTCAGCACACTGATTTTTTCATCTTTCCCATTGATTCTGCTGAGTTTTTCTTCGCTGAATTTCTCCTTCAGGATTCTGGCAAAGAAGTCTTTCACCACTTCAAAAGAAACCAGGTTCAATCGGCAACCGTCTTCCAGGTCTATGATGTGATAACAGATATCGTCTGCAGCCTCCACTAAAAACACCAACGGATGTCGGGCATATGATTCATCGTTGAGTTTTGGCAAGTTGAGTACATCTGCCATCTCTAGAAATGCTTCCTTTTCACACTGAAAATACCCGAATTTCTTTTGGCTCTTTCGGCCTTCAATTTTGCTGGTCAGGAGTGATGGGTGAGGATACTTTGTAAATGCCCCCAGTGAAGCAAAGGTCATCTTCAGCCCCTTATCGAAATGATCGCTGGTGAGAATTCTGAAGCCTTGTGCATTCCCCTCAAAGTTGCGAAGATCATTCCACTGATGGTCAGAGAGCGCCTCCCCAAACAACGACCTGGCGGATGATGACCTAAAGTATCCTGAAATAGCTTCTTCCCCCGAATGACCAAATGGCGGGTTGCCAATATCGTGAGCAAGACAGGCTGCTGCCGTAATTGCTCCAAAGTCAAATGCACTAAATTTCTCACTAAGTTCCGGATGTTTTCTAATGACCTCAGTACCCACTGTCTTGCCCAGCGATCTCCCTACACTTGAAACTTCCAGGGAATGCGTCAGTCTATTGTGCACAAAGTCCTGCTCCGGAATTGGGAACACCTGGGTCTTGTCCTGCAGTTTTCTGAAAGGATGGCTAAAAATAATTCTATCAAAATCCTTTTCAAACGCACTCCTGATCTGATCAATGGAGTGCTCTACCTGCATGCCGGATCCAGGACGATGATAGCTCAATAAACTTTCCCAGTTCATCATTTACTTAAATATTCTAGTGGATTTTGATTCAGTAATTTAACTGTTGCATAATATAAATCCGGACAATAATCCGAAAACATCCTTGGGCGTTCAAAGAAGTTTTCTATGACTACAGCAAAAAATTCTTCTTCATCTGTTGCTCCATACTCTCTGAACATAGAGACTTCACCACTTCGGATTGCTTTTATCTCTTTCCGGGCAAGAAAGTTCCAAAGATCCAGATCAGATTCATTGAAGAACTGATACTCATCATTCATGATATAATTCTCTAACCTAAGGGCATGTGCCATTTCATGAAGACCAAGGTTGATACCATCAGTTTTATCAATGTACCCATCTACAAAATGCCTCCAGGACAGTACAATTAATTTCGCCCTTGGATTTACTTCGCCTTTATGATAAACCTTGTTGATCGTAGAATAGTAGTCGTCTGGATAGATCAGTATCCTTTTGAAATGACTTAAATATATTTTGGGCAACCCAAAGGTTATCTGAATGGCTGAGGCTGCAATCAATGCCTTCATTTCCTCCGTCACCTTCTGGATTCTTCTGGGAATAAATTCCTTGATATTAATGAAATGCTGTACCCGCCCTTCAAATAGTTTCTTTTTCTTGGGAGGAAGCATCTGGTAAAAGTCAGAATATTGTTCCAGAACTCTTTTGTACCTTGGTTTTATTGGTGGTAACCCAATAAACCGAAAACCAATATTTACCCCTGGAATAGACGATATTACAATCAACAAGAATATAGCCAGCCCCATCATCATACCCGCCCCAACGGCATCAGCAGTCAGTCGTTGAAGCAGTATGAATTCCTGGCAAACCATCCTATTGTAGGTTCTTCAATAATTTGGTCATGGAAACTGAATCTCCGAGTGTTTTGATTAATTCATCTACGGTAACCCTACTCTGCTCCATACTATCTCTTTCACGGATTGTAACAGTATTATCCTCCAACGTCTGGTGATCAATAGTCACACAGTATGGTGTACCTATGGCATCCTGTCTTCTATATCGTTTTCCAATAGCATCTTTAGCGTCATACTGGGCATTGAATTCAAACTTCAATTCATCCATTATCTCCCTGGCCTTCTCTGGCAACCCATCTTTATTTACCAAAGGCAGGACCGCTACCTTGATTGGAGCCAAAGCTGGAGGTATCCTTAGCAAGGTTCTGCTACTGCCATCTTCAAGTTGCTCTTCCGCATAACAAGCCGACAATATTGCCAGGAACATTCTATCCAGTCCTATGGAAGTTTCAATTACATAAGGCACATAGCTCTTTTCTTCTTTGGGATCATAGAACTGTAATTTTTTACCAGAGTGTTCCTCGTGCGCCTTCAGGTCAAAATCGGTTCTACTGTGAATACCTTCCAATTCTTTGAAGCCCATTGGGAAATCGAATTCTATGTCGCATGCAGCATTAGCATAATGGGCAAGGTTAAGGTGATCATGAAACCTGTAGTTCTCTTCTCCCAGTCCCAGTGCTTTATGCCATTTAATTCTGGTAGCTTTCCATTTTTCATACCACTCCAACTCTTCACCAGGCTTTACAAAAAATTGCATCTCCATTTGCTCAAATTCCCTCATACGGAAAATGAATTGACGAGCTATGATTTCATTTCTAAAAGCCTTTCCAATTTGCGCAATCCCGAAAGGTATTCTCATGCGACCGGTTTTTTGCACATTCAGGTAATTCACAAAAATACCCTGAGCAGTCTCAGGTCGTAGGTATATTTTATTTGCACCGTCAGCCAAAGAGCCCAGTTCAGTAGAAAACATAAGGTTGAACTGTCTCACATCTGTCCAGTTTTTAGAACCAGAAACAGGATCGGCAATACCAAGCTCTTCTATCAAGGCTTTCATATCAGCAAAATCTTCCTCTTCCATTGCCTTTTTAAACCTGGCATTGATGGTGTCAATTTTTTCCTTATTCTGAAGGACTCTTGGGTTGGTGGAAAGGAATTGTTCTTTATCAAACGAATCTCCAAATCTCTTGGCAGCCTTGTCCACTTCTTTTTGGATCTTTCCTTCAATTTTGGCCACATAATCTTCTATAAGATTATCAGCTCTATATCTTTTTTTACTGTCTTTGTTATCTATCAATGGGTCATTGAAGGCATCTACGTGACCGGAGGCTTTCCAGGTGGTTGGATGCATAAATATTGAAGCATCTATCCCAACAATGTTTTCATTCATTTGAACCATTGCCTTCCACCAGTATTGCTTGATGTTGTTTTTTAACTCTACACCATACTGACCATAGTCATAGGTGGCGCTCAAACCATCATAAATTTCACTGGATGGAAAAATAAATCCATATTCCTTGGAGTGAGCAATGATGTTTTTTAGCGTGCTGTTCTCTTCAATTTTAGCCATAGCCGCAAAATTGTCATGTTGAACAGACTTTTAAAAGAATTATCCCAAATTGTTACTGGTAGTTGCTGAATCTCAAAGAAATCTCGTCAAGACTATGATTGCTCCCCACTACCGTTACAATATCATGAATTCTCAGTCTGGTGTATCCGTGAGAAATAATCATATGGCCAGCTCTCTTTATGGACAAAATAATCACATCATTAGGCAGCCTCAATTCTCGCAATGGTAGTCCGTGAATATTGGGGTTTTCGAGCTCTATGTCTCTTGTATCCTGATCTTCCTCCATGCCTAACAACAAAGAAGTAGCAAGTGGAGATCTTACAAAGTGGTCCAATAAACTTACAATTGCCGTAGAAGGATCCACTATTTTTACATCCAGTGCCAGGAACTTGTCGTAATTCCACCTTTCGTTAAGTCTGACAATAAGGTCACGTGTTCCGAGGTGCTCGTAACACAGTTCGCAGATTTTATAATTTTCCTCATCGGAGAGCATACACACCACCGCTTCAGTTTTGTCAGCGTGCATAGAAAGTAGTACTTCCAGGTTAACATCTTTTACATATACCAGGTTGATGTCCTCTGGTTCCTGGAAACTGCCTCGCTCTTTTTTAGTCACCAACTGTACCTTCCAGTCTTTTTGATGAAGTTGTCTGGCCAGGGCAATTGATTGATTTTCCAAACCAAAAATGATAGCATCCCGAATCCCATCAAACTCAGCGGCATCTGCTTTACTGTGATCTTCCCCAAGTTTATTCAGCGAGTATTTAAACAATGGAGGCCCTACAAATTGATTAAGTACTATTACGGCAATCACCACCGTGGCAAACTGATTACCCCAGCCGGGAAATGTTGAAGCAATGATTGTAGCCAAACCAAGTGCTACTCCAGCCTGTGTAATGTAGGGCATCCAACCATAATTCATATGTTTCATTGGATCCTTTGCCAGCATGCCGCCCACATAACTCCCCATAATCATTGTAGAGAGGCGGATCAGAAATAAGAGCACCGCTATCCCCGATACTCTCCACAGCACATCCACTTCCATTGTGGCGCCAGTCAGCGTGAAAAACCCGATATAGATGTAAGGTGATGTCTCTTCAATTATTTTCAGGAACTCTACACGATACCTCGAATAATTGGTCACAAAAAAACTGGCTAAAATACATATCAGAAGTGGCTCAATGGCCATTTCGAAGGGCAGATAAGTACCGGTCAGATAATGAGTGACATGTCCCAATAGATAGGCCGAATATCCCAACAACACAATATAAAGTGTCTTGTAAGTTGTTTTTATCTTCCACGACATCAGGTATCTCAGGGCAAATCCGTAGGTATACCCCACGCCAATTGAGAGCGCCAGCTCTAATAAGATTTTAAGGACACTCAAGAAATTGAAGTCCTGTCCTGATATTAAAGTTTTTGCTACCGACAGGTTTACCGCAAACAATATGATCACTATAAAGTCCTTGAGTACAGTAACACCCATTACAGTTTGTGTAAATGGTCCTCTTGCCCTCAACTCATTGACAACCGCAATTGCTGAAGCGGGTGATCTGGCGACAAAAATCGTCCCGGTCAATATCGAAACGGCTATTTTAGCTGTTACTGAAAGGTCTTTCATATATGGGATTAGATCTGCGATGAAAAACACCCCTAATCCTCCTACTACAAAAGTGATCACCAGTTGTCCAAAAGTATTCCATTTGATGCTCTTAAATCTGCTCCTCAACTCTTTCAGGTAAAGCTCTGCTCCAGCCGCAAAAGCAATGAAAGCAAGGGACAGTTCATTGATAAAACCTAGGTGCTTACCAACTGAAGCAGGTATCAGCCTCAGAAAGTATGGGCCAGCAATGATCCCCGTAATGATAAACCCGGTAATCAGTGGCAAGTGTATTTGTTTAAATACTCTGGAAATCTGATTAGCAGAAATTGCAACAATAAGAAACCCTCCCAGGAGAATCAAAGATTGTTTATCAAGAAGGCTTTCCAGCATAAATATTGATTAGTATTTCACACATGACCAATCTTAAAAATAGTGGCTTTGCTAAGAACTTCTTTATTTTTTGGAATAATCTTTGAAAGATTTTTCCTTGTCACCTGGTTGACCTCAGGATTGATCTTTCCAACTTCGTAATGGATTAACCTGTTTAATGACTATGTTCATTCAAAAAGATAAAATAATGATTTACCTGATTGGCCTGATAATGAGTTCCACACTTGCCTGTTCGAGTCCACATCCTTCTAACCCACAATCCGAACCCATTAGTCATGAATTGTTTGACCAATTACTAAAGAAACACGTCAGTGATGATGGTTGGGTTAATTATGAGGGTTTTAAGAAAGACAGGGAGATCCTCAACAAATACCTTGATTTAATCCGCAAGAACGCCCCAAACGACTCCTGGAGCAAAAATGATCAGCTGGCATATTGGATCAATGCATATAATGCTTTTACTATCGATCTGGTGTTACAGTATTATCCGGTAAAAAGTATTCGCGACATAGGGAGTTCCATACAAATCCCATTTGTAAATTCTCCATGGGATATAAAATTTATTGAAATTGGTGATGAGAAGCTTGATCTAAACAACATTGAACATGGAATCATCAGAGAAAAATTCAATGAGCCCAGGATTCATTTTGCGGTGAATTGCGCATCATTTTCTTGTCCTGTCCTAAGAAAAGAAGCCTATAAAGGTCATCTGCTAGATCAACAATTGGAGGAACAAACAGTTCTATTTATCAATGATCCTCTCAGAAATAAGATTACTGCCAAGAAAGCAGAATTATCAAAGTTGTTCAGTTGGTACAAAGGAGATTTCACAAACGGACAGCGTCTGGAAGATTTCATAAATCAGTACTCAAAAACTGAAATAACCCAATCAACCAAGATTGTCTATTTACCTTATGATTGGTCACTCAACATTTCGCAATAAATAAAAAGCCGCTCCAGTTACCTGAAGCGGCTTTAAATCTATCTTATAGAAATCAGATCGTCTTTCGACCAACGCTGTAATATTTATAACCTAATTCCTGCATCGAGCTTAATTCATAAAGATTTCGGCCATCAAAAATTACTTTTTCTTTCAAAAGTGACCCCAACTGATCAAACTCAGGAGTTCTAAAGACAGGCCATTCTGTCATGATCAACAATGCGTCTGCACCGTTTGCCGCATCATACTCATCTTTTGCATACTCGATTTTATCTCCAACAACATCTTTCACATTATCCATTGCCTCAGGATCGTATGCCTTGATTTTAGCTCCTCTAGCAACCAATTCTTCAATATTATAAAGAGCAGGCGCCTCACGAATATCATCTGTATAAGGTTTGAATGCCAGACCCCACATGGCAAATGTCCTTCTTGTCAGGTCTTTGCCGTAATGTTCCTCAATTTTGTCTACTAGTTTAAGTTTTTGTTTGGCATTAATGTCCATGACAGATTCAAGGATTTTGAAATCATAATCAACATCACTTGCTGATTTTGCCAAAGCTTGTACATCTTTTGGGAAGCAGCTACCACCATATCCAATACCCGCAAACAAGAATCTTTTTCCAATTCTGGAATCAGTACCAACACCACGTCTGACTGCATCAACGTCTGCACCAAGTTTTTCGCACAGGTTAGCAACTTCATTCATGAAGGTAATTTTTGTAGCAAGGAATGAATTTGCTGCATATTTGGTTAATTCGGCAGATCTGATATCCATGAAAATAATTGGGTTACCCTGTCTTACATATGGCGCGTAAAGTGTCTCCATTACTTTCTTTGCCTTATCAGTCTCCACACCAACAACCACTCTATCAGGCTTCATAAAATCCTCTACTGCCACTCCTTCACGCAAGAATTCAGGGTTTGACACTACGTCAAAATCTACCCTGGCATTCAAAGCCAATTTTTCTTTTACCTTTTCTGCAGTTCCGACTGGTACGGTACTCTTGTCCACTATGATTGTATAGTCTTTTAAAAGAGGACCTAGATCTTCGGCCACTCGTAATACGTATTGCAAATCAGCTGAGCCGTCCTCACCCGGAGGAGTTGGTAGAGCAAGGAAGATAATTTTAGCTCCTTCAATTCCTTCTTTCAGGTTTGTGGTGAATTCCAACCTTCCCTGGCGAATGTTTCTTTCAAATATCACATCCAATCCCGGTTCATAAATCGGAATCTGACCATTTTTAAGTATCTCAACCTTTTTTTCATCAATATCAATACATGTGACATGATTTCCGGTTTCTGCAAAACATGTTCCTGAAACCAATCCGACATATCCAGTACCAACTACTGCTATTTTCATAATAAATTATAATTTCAAGTTGAATGCGCAAAAGTATTCTTTTTTCTTCCACTGACACAACGATTCTATTCTATTGATAGTTAATACAAAAGGATATCTTAATTTTGCTACTAACAACAACCCAAAATAACATGAGTGAAGTACTAGAAGCGCATGACACCATGCAAACTCAAGAGAATCAACGAATGATTGCTGAAATGATCCGAGATTTCGGGTCTAAAGAAATAGAACCATTTAAGATGCAATGGGATGAGGACCAGACTTTCCCGGTGGAGTTGTTTAAGAAGTTTGGAGAGCTGGGAATTATGGGAGTTCTTGTTCCGCAGGAATATGGAGGATCTGGATTCGGTTATCATGAATACGTTACTGCGATAATAGAGGTCGCAAAGATTGATGGGGCTATTGGGCTGTCAGTAGCCGCGCATAATTCTTTATGCACCGGACACATTCTGCAGTTTGCCAATGAAGACCAAAAAAGAAAATGGCTTCCAAAATTAGCTACAGCTGAGTGGATAGGAGCCTGGGGTCTCACAGAACCTAACACTGGATCTGATGCAGGAAACATGAAAACCACCGCTGTAAAAGATGGCGATTACTATGTCTTGAATGGTGCAAAGAATTTCATTACACATGGAAAATCTTCAGACATTGCAGTGGTAATTGCAAGAACAGGTGAAGTTGGGGACTCCCATGGAATGACTGCATTTGCCATTGAAAAGGGAACAGAAGGATTTTCTGCCGGCAGAAAAGAAAACAAACTCGGGATGAGAGCCTCAGAAACCACTGAATTAATTTTTCAGGATTGCAGAGTACATAAAGACAATATCCTTGGTGAAATCGGGGACGGCTTTGTTCAGGCATTGAAAGTACTGGATGGTGGTCGAATTTCCATTGCCGCTTTGAGTTGTGGTATCGCTGAGGGTGCCCTGAATGTTGCTACCCAATATTCCAAGGAACGACACCAGTTCAACAAACCAATCTCATCATTTCAGGGCATTAGCTTCAAATTAGCAGACATGGCCACCAAGGTACATGCAGCCAAGCTAATGACTTTCGATGCAGCTGACAGAAAAAATAAAGGTCTAAGCGTGACAAAAGAATCTGCCATGGCAAAGCTTTACGCTTCCGAGATTGCAGTGGAAGTCGCAAATGACGCTGTTCAAATTTTTGGTGGATATGGATATACCAAAGATTACCCTGCAGAGAAATATTACAGGGATGCCAAATTATGTACTATTGGAGAAGGCACCTCGGAGATTCAGAAGCTTGTGATTTCCAGGGACTTATTGAAATAAAGTATTTAACCCGAAAATTTTATTAAATCTCATCTGAAGTTTTCGGGTTAATTCAAATAATTATTATATTTGCGCCCTCGAAAAAATTAATAATAAGACTTATATCAGATTATGATCATTGTAAATGTAAAAGAAAACGAATCAATTGATAAGGCACTTAAAAGATTCAAAAAGAAGTTTGAGAAAACTGGTGTTCTTAGAGAATTGAGAGAAAGATCACATTTTACCAAGCCTTCAGTTTCAAGAAGAACTGAGATCATTAAAGCGGCTTACAGACAAAAAATGAGAGACCAGGAAAATAATTAATTCCTGACTATCATAAGTCTTTATTATTGATTAAGTTAGTGTTCTTCACCATTTAGAAGAACACCCGAATGATAGAGTCTTTTCTTCGATTTGCCCAATACGAGAAACGGTACAGTGCACACACTATAAAATCGTACGAAAACGACCTAAATCAGCTAAGAAACTTTATTGAAGATCATATTGAAATCCAGGATTTGAGTCATCATGACATCAGGTCCTGGATTATTCATTTGTCAGAAAATGGTACTTCGCCAAGGAGTATCAACCGCAAGCTGGCCACACTAAAGTCTTTCTATAAGTTTTTACTTTCCAGAGAGATCATTAGCAAAAACCCTACCGACCGGCTAAAACCGCTAAAGACAGCCTCGAGGTTACCAGAATTCATCAAGGAAAATGAAATTACACATCTCCTTGACCACATTACTTTTGATGATTCATTTGAGGGGAAAAGGGATCAGTTAATCCTGGAGTTACTATATGGAAGTGGTATTCGCTTGTCAGAGCTCATTGGGCTTACCAAACCTCAAATAAATTTTTATGATCACTCCATCAAAGTTTTAGGTAAAAGAAATAAAGAAAGAGTCATCCCGATTAACGAAAATCTCGTTAAATACATTAAGACATACAACACTGTGAGGGATCAGTTTGCAACCAACGAAAGTTCAGATTTTTTGCTTATCACCAAGGATGGGAAACCACTTTATCCCATGTTGGTTTATCGAATTGTTAAAAAATATTTAAGTCTGATTACTACACAAAGCAAAAAAAGCCCTCATGTACTAAGACATACATTTGCTACCCATTTATTAAACAAGGGAGCAGATTTGAATTCAGTAAAGGACCTTTTGGGACATTCAAGTCTTGCGGCCACTCAGGTTTACACTCACAATTCATTGGAGAAGTTGAAATCTGTCTTTGAGCAGGCGCACCCAAAAGCCTAATGGTTTAACTATTAAATATAAATAACTATGAAATTACAAATGCATTCCATTCACTTCGACGCAGACATCAAATTGTTGAATTTCATACAAAAGAAAGCTGACAAACTGGAAACTTTTTATGATCGAATAATTGATGGAGAAGTATTTATGCGTTTGGAAAAAGGAGAAGCGCGAGAGAACAAAATAGTTGAAATCAAAATGAATATACCTGGAAACCAACTTTTTGCAAAGGTGCAATCCCATTCATTTGAAGCCGCGGCTGATGAAGCTGTGGAAGCTTTACGGAGACAGCTCAAAAAACACAAAGAAAAACTTTATGAACATCATCATTAATTCAATATAATTTTTTCCTGAAAACACAATGGGCAGTAAAAACTGCCCATTTTTTTTATAGATACCTGAATGCCCTACGTCGATACCTATGATTGTGCCCATAGTTCTGCAAATTGCGGCGGGCCAGTTACCAGACCCACCTTTAGAAAAATTTGAAACTGATGGTTACTTTGATTTTCTACTGTCTCTCAGTTTCTTAACTCCATAAGCTCCCCCAGCTAAAAGGAGTAGTGACAAACCACCATCTATTGGTGTAGCCGGAGGTGCTCCCCCACCAGCTAAAGCAGGGAGAACAGCAGTAATTAATAAACTAAGACTTAATATGTATTTTAAATTTTTCATGGCATTTAATGTTTTTGATTTCTTAATCTTGTAAAAGTACTTTCCAGGTATGCTCACCATCAGAGATCATATAAAGGCCCTCTGGTTTATCGGTAAGATTGATTTCTACACTTTCATCAACTTCACCGTTCCATACAACCTGACCTCCCAGAGAATAGATTTTTATATTCTTAGTTAGATGATCTGGTTTTTGTATGAATACGCTTTTCCTATATGCATAAACCACGGTTGCCAGGTACTGCTCAACTTCCAAAATGACGGATTTATTCAATAGCTCAAATCGATCAGAGATTTCTCCTCCTAATGAATAAAAGCTGTATGAGTCAGATGTTAAGTCTGTGTATTCATTGTTTTGTTTGTCAAACAGAATCAATGATCCGGTGAAATTTTCTACTTCAACAGCTATTTCGTACTGACCTGGCTCTGCAATGTTTAAACCTATTGGAATTGCCTCTACCGCTCTGTCAACTCCCTGTATCGCAAGTGCATGTCCATTTTTCAAGCTAAAGACGGCATTCTCGCTGTTTCTGTCAAATACTGGTGCATCGTATCTTCTGTCCAGATCTCCTGAAACCGACTCCTCAATCCAACCCAATACAGTCTGGCGGAATAGTCCGTCCTGACTTGTTAGGTTGATCCTGGTCAATGGCACCTGAGTTGTTCTGAAAAATGCTCCGTCCTCATTATTTCCTGAGACTCTCATGGACTCAGTAAATGTGATGTCTGTATTCGTATGGCTCGAAAGCTTCACAAAAAATCCTTGTGCGGAACCAATGTGCTGATTGTACCTGGTTTCTCCACCAGCTGGTGTAGTATTTGTTGCAGCAATAGCATTGGCTACAACGTAATCGGCATTATCCCCTCTTCCAGTATCTGATCCATTGTCATCCCAAAAGTAAACCGCTCCATTATTATTGGTATTTTCTGTCAGGAAGTCACCTACATTGATGGCTGCTGGATACGGGTTGGATACGAGGTTCCACCCTTCTGTATCTTCGTTCGTTGCATCTCCGGCAACTCCTGTGTAGGTGCCATTGTAGACGATAGTACCATCATTTGGCATCCCGGAAAACTGAACAACCAGTTGATTGGCTTGCGTATATCCTTTTCCTGGCACCAATTCATCAGATGACGCACTAACCCATCTGTTCAGACCATCATTGCTTCCGTAATCAACCGTTTCATCATACTTATAAACATGACTACCAAGATCAGATCCTGTGATTGTAGCGCTTTGTTCAACAGGTGTACCTACAAAACTATATTTGCCATCAGCATACCTGGTATTCCTTGCTATAGTAATGTCGTTACCCGAAATGGTTGCTGTGCTGTAGGTAATTAACGACCCACCAGACGCTACAGTCATGGAACCAAGGTTGCTTAAATCACCATAAACATGACCAGTATTATTGGCTGGAATGTTCAATGTTACGCCCGAACTTACTGTAAGATTCAAGCACTCAAAAGAACCGTCATAATTTCCGCTAAACAGGGCATGGTCTGTTGAAGAAGGACCTGTACCATTGCTCCAGGTAGCGCCATCCCAGACAATAGTTTCAGGGTTCTCATCAGTAATGGTGATAGAAAAAGATTTAGCGAATAATCCGCCATTTCCATCATCTGTTTGAATCCTTACCGTGTAGGAGCTCTTTGTTTCATAATCAAATACTTCATTGGCCCTGAAATCATCTCCTACGATGGTGAAAGATGCATTATCGTCATCTCCAGTACCGGCAACAAGTGTGTACGTATAGGTTTCCCCAGCATCAACATCAGTAGTGGTCAATGTTCCAATAGACGCTCCTGTTGCATTGTTCTCCTGAATGGAATTATTTGATAAGGCTATATCAGTTGGTGCTTCTGGCAGGTTAGTGATTGAAATTAACACCACCTCCTCAAGCAACCCCCCATTCTGGTCATCAGTTCTTAAACGGATAGTATAAGCGTTCTTTGTTTCATAATCGAAGGCTTCTGACGCTCGCAGATCAGTTCCGCTGATATTGAATGAGGCGTTATCATCATCTCCTGTTCCTGCAACTAAACTGTAAACATGTGTATCCGATCCATCTTCATCATCAGTGGTGAGTGCACCAATAACGTCATTGATACTATTGCCTTCCTGTATTTCAGCAGACGAAATATTGATAGCGGTAGGATCATCATTTACATCCTGAATACTGACAAATAAAGCCTCGGCATGTTGGTTTCCATTGCCATCATCTGTTTGCACCCTGATATTGTAACCGCTTTTCACCTCGTAGTTAAACACCTCCTCAGCGATCAACTTATCTCCAGTAATCGAGAATGAAGCATTATCGTCATCTCCTGTTCCCGCAACAAGGCTATAGGTGTATGTCTCCCCACTGTCTTCATCTGTGGTAGTAAGTGTGAGTACTTCATCATCCACAGCATTATTTTCATCTACGTTAGGAAATGTGGTAAATCCAATACCAGTTGGCGACTCCCAAACATTGTTTACTGTAATCGTAAAAGCCTCCTCATACAGACCACTCTCTCCATCATCTGTCTGGACTCTGATGGTAAAAGAATTCTTCACTTCATAGTTGAAACTATTATTGGTGCGAAGTTCATTACCAAATATGACAAACGAAGCATTGTCATCATCACCTGTTCCAGATACTAACGTATATGAGTGGGATTGCCCACTGTTCTGGTCAGTAGTGCTGAACGTCCCTACTACAGTGTTTGAAGCTTCATTTTCATCCACACTGCTATTAGACAATGCAATATCTGTAGGTGCTGCGTTTACCTCTGAAATGTTGATGGTCCAGTCCCTGGTATTTGCTGCCTCTGCAGTCACAGTGTAAGTAACTCCTCCTCCGGAAAAATCCTGCGTCGAACCGCTAATTGGATTTACAGATGATCCGGCAAATGTAGTTACATCTACTGCAACTGCAGACAGGTCAGTACCTATGGTGGCCAATGCATCAATTGTTCCTGCAACATCGTCAATTACCTCATCTCCAGATTGTCCTGTGAACGAAATATCAACGATCTCTGTGATGTTGTTTGCAGACTCATAGGCTCCTTTTGATGGAGCAGAAGCACTTCGGGCAATACCATTGAAGTCATCAGTTACCATAGCCACTGGAACGCCACGAAAATCCGATTCGCTCAATGAGCTTCCTGTTAGGGAATAATCGAAAGTGGATTCATCAGTAAATGTGGGATCAGTTGTGGTTGTATTGTAAAGCGAGAACATGGTAGCTTCATTGGTGTCATCATAGTAGGTGGAATTCACCTGCATGAAAGCATCGAATTGACCGCCACTGGTTGAATAGGTTGTGTTGTTATGTGCCACATCAACCGTTGGTACAGAGGCATCTGAAAATTTGATCCCCACATTTCGGCCGATAGCTGTCATGGTAGGGTTCATTACAACAAGGTTATTTTTGATAGTAAGACTATTGGATGGTTCAGTAGAAACGGTTATCCCGTGTGCATAATTGGTCCAATCCGCATGACCTCCTTCAATTTTCACGGTATTGTGATGAATCGAAAGATCTTCCGTTAATGCCGATACAATGATGCCATAGAGGTTATTAGCTGATGCTGCTTTGATGGAAAAAACATTGTTGTAAAAATTGGCATATCCCGATATATCTTCAGAAACCTGAATTCCTACCGCACTACTTTGATTCGCCAGAACATTAAAGGAATTGTCGTAGCTAAACCTATTGTTGGATACGGTGACATTGCTTACAGTCCCGTTATAGAAATAGAGTAATCTTGAATGGGTAAGCGTGCTGGTTGCCGCAATTCCATCAAAAACATTCCCATCTACCAATAGATTATCGGCATACCAAACATTAAAGGAAGCATCTATTATTGTATTTTTAATTGTAATGTTCTCACATAGTTCGTTCCCAGTTTGTGAAGACAATAAAATACTGGGGATTGTCATTTTGTTCCCACCATCGACTATGAAGTTATTTGTCCCATACAGTCTTAATGGATCGGTTAACTCAAAGGGTGAAGCAGTGTCATCTGCCTTCAGTGTAATTGAATAATTTTCTTCTCCAAGGTGCTCATAGAATACAAATGCTACTGATGGATTAGAATCCTGATTTCCGGTAATTTCAGCAATTACATCACCGGCAATTCCATCGTTGTTTACCCGATCCATAAATTGCTTTAGGGAAGTAAAATCTCCACCACTTTTCACATAGTATGTTCCTCCTGGCAGTGACCCAACAGCGTCTATTGTCCAGTTCTGAGTTGACCCATCCTCTGCTGTAACTGTATAGATGACGTCACCCGAAAAATTTTGTGCAACTCCAGTATTTGGTGAAATCGTTGCTCCTGAAGACACTGTAATATCAGGTGTAAGGCTAGACCTATCCACACCATCACCAGCGTCAATGGTCACTACATGGTTTTCTGTATCAATGTCTACCAAGCCATTACCTTCCTGAAAAGAAAAGCTGGTGATGTCAGTACCTGTTTCAATGACATTTGTGATAAATATTCCAAAAAACTGTTCCTGCACATTGCCATTATTATCAACAGATTGAACTCTGATGTTTTTATAGGTGTCCTCTTCATAATCGAAAACTTCATTGGTATAAACCTCATCACCAACGATAGAAAAAGAACCATTGTCTACATCTCCCTGACCGCTAACTAAAGCATAGGTATGTGTATCTCCAGCATCATCCTCAGATGAAAGAGTACCAACAAGCGTGTTGACAGGACTATTTTCTGCTACATTAATATTACTTAGGTTGATGTTTGTAGCAGGACCATTTGCACGATCTATGGCAATCATGCCAGAATGTCCCAACCCAACGGTGTAACTATACCCTGCTATAAATGTACCGAACCCGTAATTCATGGTTGCATGAGCCGGAGATGATGTCAGGTCAATGGTCCAGGAATTCAATGATCCATCTGCATTTATGGCCGCAACCCTGGGACGGGACATACCATCGATAGTAGTAAAATAACCCGATGCATAAACCAGATCATCCACTATATTTAAATCGAGCACTGTACTACTTGCTGATGGAGCCCAGGTGGTGGCATTACCGGTAGTAGGATCAAGCGCTGCTAAATAATTACGTGCCTGGCCTCCTATTGTGGTGAATGATCCTCCAACAAATACGTTCCCATCGGAATCCAGTTCAATGTCATAAACTGCGCCACTGGCATTAGGGTCCCAGGAAGTGGCCAAACCATCGGACATATTAATTTCGGAAATGTATTGCCTGGTTTGTCCACCAATTGATGTAAAACTTCCTCCAACATATAGTTTCGTGTTCCCGGAAATAACCATGTCCCTAACCATATTGTTGGCACTTGGATCCCAGGAGGTTGGAGTACCATCGGATAAATTCACCTCAGCTATATTGCTTCGAGAAGTTCCGTTAACCGCATTAAACGACCCCCCAATATATAATGTAGTCTTCCCCAGAATAATGGCTTCTACAGAGCCACTTGTAGAAAGGTTTGCATTCCATGAGGTGGCAAGTCCTGTAGTGACATCCAAGATCGCCACACCTTGCCTGGCGGCACCTCCTACATTTGAAAAGTAACCTCCAACATAAACGCTTGAGCCACTCAACACCAATTCAGCGACCTGGCCATCTGCCTGAGGGTCCCAGGAAGTAACCTGTCCGGTAGCCACATCTATCGCAGCAAGACAAGACCTGTTTACCCCTCCAATTCCATCAAAAGATCCGCCGACAAATATGTCTGAATTGCTCACAGCAACAGTTGCCACAGATTTACTGGTTCCTCCTACATCAAAACCGGTGATCAGATTACCGGTGGTTGTATTAAATGCAGCTGCTCCTCGTCTAGATTCGCCTGCTATTGTTTGGAATTGTCCTCCTACATACAACGTTGAGCCATCCTTATCCAGGCTTAACACACTACTGTTTGCCACAGGGTTCCAGCTAGTGATTGCACCAGTAGACTCCACAAATGACGCCAATCTGGTTCTGGAAACACTTGCGATTGTAGTAAATGCTCCTCCAACATAAATATTTGTTCCATCGGCCAAAATTTCATAAACAGTGGAACTGGCCCCTGGATTCCATGAGGTCAGTGCCCCAGTTGATTCATCCAAAGCTGCTAAATTTGTTCTTGCCGTCCCATCTATTGTAGAAAATGTTCCTCCTACGTATACTACTCCATTTGAAATACTCATGCATCGGATGGAATTTGGAATTGCTCCAGCATCCCATGAAGTAGCATTCCCTGTAGATAATTCCAAAGCAGCTATTCTATCCCGGGATTGGCCGCCTATTGTTGTAAAAGCACCGTAAGCAAAAATATTGCTTCCTGATACTTCCAAACCATAAACCGGTGAATTTGCACCGGGATTCCAGCTTGTGGCAACACCTGTCGTAGCATCTACAGCTCCTATACTACTCCTGCTTGCCCCTCCAATGGATGAGAACCAACCTCCGGCATATACGATACCATTATCCAATGCTAAAGCAAATACCTTTTGATTTGGAGATGGGTCCCAGTTAGTAACATTACCGCTGGCATCAATTTGAGCCAGGTAATTTCTGGTAACACCACCGACTTCTGTAAACTCTCCCCCAATATAGAAACCACCGGCTCCATCTGATATGGCAACTTCTACCTGACCATTTATTTCCGGGTAATTGGCCATCACTTCGCCATTAGTGCCGTCAACTACTGCACCATTTCTGTTCATCTCGCCAATCCAGCTAAAATTACCTCCTACATACAAAAGGCCATTATCTTCATCAGCAACAAAGCTTTTGATGGTCCCCTGAACCTGAAAGTTTTCAAAATTGGCTAATACTTCCTGGCCATTTGAGCTTCTTGGGATCAGGCAAACCAGAAAAAATATCACAATGTGTGTTGTAAAAATGTATTTCATAGGGCATTTCAATTATTTGGTTTGCCCTTTTATATCATGAGTCTCAAAAGGTATACACAGTAGCCCAACATTTTTTTTGAAAATGAAAGGGAATGAAAGATATTTAGGTTTGCATGTATACTTTTTCCGCCAAAGGTTATCAATGAGTAAGAAGAATGATCAGGAAATATTGGATCGGTTAATTGCTGGGGATGAAAGCCTGTTTAAAAGCTTTTACCAACAGGAATTATCGCCATTTATTGCCTGGTGTAAAAAAGAGTGGAATATGGATACCCACGCGGCACACGATCTATATCAGGATGTACAAATGTATGTCTATGAGAATATTCTTCAGCGCAAACTACAAAAATTAACCAGTAGCCTGAAGACATATCTCTATGCAATTGCTAAAAATCAGATGCAATTGAAATTCAGGAAGGCGGCTACCATGACTGATCATGAACATCGGTTGGTAGAGCACCTTAGTTTTCTAAGCGGTACTCAGGCATTAGATGAGTCAAAGTCGAAGCAGGTAGCGGTAATCAGGGAGGCCATTAAATTGACGCTTGACCCGTGCAAAACGCTGCTTAAGCTGTTCTACTATGAAAACCTTCCATTCAAACAGATCGCTGAAAAGCTGGGTTACAAAAATGAATCTGTGGCGAAAAACCAAAAGAAAAGGTGCCTCGACAGGTTAAGAGACAATTATTCCGCGGAACTTAAAACATTAACCCATGAATGATCAGGACTTAATACGCGGCTATTTTAACGATTCTTTATCTGAATCAGAGAGAATCAGTTTTGAGAAAAAGTACAATCAGGAGAACGAATTCAGGAAACTAGCTGATGACATGGAGCTTGAAATTTTGGCTTTCAGGTCATTAGAAAGGGAACAAACCAGGACCAAGTTCGCTCAATGGGAAAATGAGGTCACTTCCACCAAAAGCATCACCTGGAAATCATGGAAGGTTTGGTCCGCAGCTGCTGTATTGATATTGGTTGGCACTTTAACTTTTAGACTATACACTAATTCGGTGGATCTTTATCAGGAATACTACAACACCTATGAGAATTTTGAGGTAACTGCACTAAGAAATCAAAGTAATGAGCTCACCATTCGTGAAAAAGCTTATTTTCTCTATGATCAAAAATCGTATGAAGAGGCTATTAGTACTTTCAACCAAATTGTGAGTCCAGCAGAGTCAGATCACTTTTTTATTGCGATGTGTCATATGGAACTTGGCCAATGGGAGCAAAGTGAAAAAATATTAACTCAGATACATCAGCTTGATTTCTCCTATCAGCAAGCCGCCAAATGGTACCTTGCACTGGTATACCTTCAACTGGATCAGGTTGATGATTGCATCAATATGCTACAATCATTAAAAGAAGGGGAGTTTAGTGATCAAGCCCAACAGTTATTGAAAGAGTTGAGCAATTAGGCACTAAGTCTCACTTTCAGCAATCCAAGCATCAGGATTAACAGAACCAGACCAATACCAAATCCCCAATAGGCATTGGTAAAATCATATTCTACAGGTGTCGTGTCTCCGGTAAGAATAAAACCTCCCCAGTAAAAAGGATGAGCAGCCTTTTGTTGTGCATTCTTCAGATAATCAAGTTTAGCCTGTCTTAATGCCTGATCTTTCTTCATTCCTGATTCCAGATGAGTGTAGAAAATCTTCATCAGTTTAGGGGTTGATTTATCGGATGCTGGCCAAAGACTTACTAATGTGGAAGGTACGCCCGCATAGGCAAATGCATGCGACAAACTCATCACACCCTCGCCACGTTGGATTGTCCCGAATCCAGTATTACAAGCACTTAATGCCACCATTTTGGCCTTGATGTCCATACCATAGATTTCGTAGGCATGCAGATAACCATCATTGAGTGAGTCTCCCAAATTGAAAGCAAGCTTTGAGTATTCCGGAGACTCATCGTTGACAATTGCATGAGTAGCCAGGTGAATAATACTGTAGCCATTCACATTGTTCTTGAAATTGGTTTCGGTTGCTGAATTATTGATAAAAGAATTTCCATCATAAATTTTTCTAATTGACTCAACCTCTTCAAGCACACCTGGAATAGGCTTCAGGTTTTCTCGCAAACCATCAGAAGTGAAATCAATTTGATCGCTGAAATCCGGCGCAAAGCTGAGCAACCGATTTGAATCAAACATCTCATTATCCTGAGCGTATTTTAGCCCGGGATTAATACCATAAGAAATATTGAATCGCTTTAATAAGTACTGCCCATTCTGATCCATGGTTAGCTCCATCGGGAAATAATTCTGAACATCATCTGAAAACACTACCAGGTCCGTAAAATTGCTAATCTGGCTTTCAATAGGTTGTACAAAATCCTGATACAATAATGATGAAATGTGATAGACCGAATCGGATTGACTTAGCAGCATCCTGCGACCATCAAGTATCCGCTCCTTAATGCCATCAGGTTCTCTGGAGATGAGTTGCGTACCAGAGGGATGTACCACGAGAATGTAAAAACGGTCCTCAGCGAAAGCATAGTGTAATGATGCCTCCTTTCTATCCAGCCTGGATTGATAAGTGGAAAGTTTTATTGATGTAATGTCATTCCGCAACTTGTGATATCGTGGATAATTCTTTTCAATTTGATTGTACAATGCTTCTAACTGGAATTGTGCTTCTATCAATTGATCAACAAGCTGGGCTTCTTTTTCAGTATCCGCCTGAGCAAGCTCTTTTTTCAGTGAATTGATTTTAGTCACCACATTTCTCTCCAAAAGTTGAACGGAATCAGGAATTCCAAAAGCTTTTTTGGCCCAGGTGTCTTTTTTCCTGGCTACAATTAAAGATCCATTCAACTGCGACATGGCATTAAAGAATTGCTCAACTATTCTTTCGTCCTTATCCTGCTGATACTGCTGAAAGTAAATTTCACAAAGCAGCTCGTTGGTCTCTCTCCAAAGCCTGTTGACTACAAGGATATCTGCCTGATTGGAGAATTCAGACTTGGTATTGATCAAAACTGCTTTTGCTATATCGGCATAAGCTTCAGCTTTTCTGTAGTCATTCATTTTTAAATATGCCGAAACAATTAAATTCAAGGACTTTAAAGCATCAATAGGTGCAATAAATGTGGATTGTGCAGTTAACGAATCTTTCCCAATCTGATTTTCTGAAAGACCTTGCAACAACGATTCGATTGCTTCCTGAAATTGTCCAAGGTCCAATTGCAACTGACCCTTGGTGTTAAACGCCAACAGGTATTGAGAAATGTAATTCACATTATTTGACTGATATGCCTGGATAAATTCATCAACCTGCTCAATTGCTGTTTGGTACTTACCGAATGTTTTATTGATAGAAGCCTCATTTAAAATCCCAATCAAATAATTAGCGTCATTTTCCCCTACTGATTTTCTCATGGCTTCTCTGGCAAGTGCAGCGTATTTATAGGCATCCAGGCTGTCTTTTCTATAGGCAGCATTCAGTGACAGGTTTTGGTACATTGCACCGATATCTCTGAGATTTTGATTGACCCCCATCGAATTCCTGATTGCAATGGATTCCTGATATATCGAATCTGCTGCTTTAT
Organism: Cyclobacteriaceae bacterium; assembly: GCA_965243755.1. Classification (GTDB taxonomy): domain Bacteria; phylum Bacteroidota; class Bacteroidia; order Cytophagales; family Cyclobacteriaceae; genus JANSWY01. Next base: position 689,920 of record CBDEVW010000002.1, on the reverse strand, counting down.
AATTGCCAAGGTCCTGGAATACACTTCCCATGAACTCAAGGGTTGTTGCTACCTGAGGATGATTCCTTCCAGTAGCCTGAGATCTGATACGAACTGCTTTGTCCAGAAACTCAATTGCCTTTGTAGATTCGCCAGCAAAATGATAGGAAATTGCTATGTTGTGGCTCATTCTACCAACATATTCATGAGATGGTCCAAGAATTTTCTTAAAGGTATCGATGGCTTTCTTTTGGTAATAAATACTACTATCATAGTCTCCGATCAGCTCATAGGTCATCCCAATGTTGGCATAGCTTTTAGCTGTTTCCACATGATCAACTCCAAAAAATTTTTCCCTGAGAGCCTTAGCTTTCTTATAATTTGAGATTGCCCCATCGTACTGAAGCTGCCTGTAATGAATAAGTCCCTTACCCAGGTAGACAAAAGCGATCAATTCATCTGATTTCTCATGATCTGTAGGTATCATCCTATGGGCAGTATCATAAATCTTGCCGGCTGAATCGTAATTACTTCTGGCTATCATACTGGAAGCCATTGCATATTTTGCTTTCAGCTTCTGATAGATAAGGCCATGTTTATCTGACAAATTTTCTGCTTCCTGAAAATGGAATTCAGCACTATCAAGTTTTCCCAATCGATATAAATTATATCCTGTCAGGTAATGGTCATGCCATTTTACACTATCCTGTTCTCTCGTTTGAGCAACAGAAATAGCTGCCGGTATATGAATTAATAACAGTAAAAAGGAAAAATGTAAGGTTTTGAATATTTGGGACATAATGAGGTGGAGTAGAGGATGATCTTAACCACCTAAATTTACTGAATTTTATATTCTGTAAGATTTATTATCAGAATTACTTTACAAACCTCATGGTAAGGGGGTACCTGAAAAATTCGCCCCGATCGGCTTTCATGGCAGCTGTGATCACACAAATCAGATTAATCAGAACGATTACGGCCAAAAGAGGAATTCCAACAATTGCTATGAACAAGAGAAAAGCAACAAATGAATATAAAGCCATTGAGATTTGGAAATTCAACGATTCCCTGGCGTGTTCAGCAATTTCCTTCGATTCATCCCTTTTACTAAGCCATATGACCAATGGAACGATGAAGTTTCCAAAAGCAATAAAATAGCCCAATAAAGTTCCCAGATGACTCAGGATTATGAGTTGTTTCTTTTGCATGATTGTGGTGCCGCTTAAAAAAATGTCAGGTAATATAGTAAAATTTGAGACCCGCAGCAAACGTATTCAACTGACCAGACGCAATGGTCGCTGGATTGGAAAAAGTAGCCCTGGACGGACCAATAGCGCATAAAAAAAGAGTGCCCTTTTGGAGCACTCTGAAATTTTAGAAATATCTCCTTTATTTAAAATCCGCGATAGTCTTTTCGATGATATCACAGCATTCATGCAACTGCTCTTCAGTCATAACCAAAGGAGGAGCAAAACGAATGATATTGCCATGAGTAGGCTTAGCCAACAATCCATTGTCCTTCAGTGCAACGCAAATGTCCCATGCTGTAGAGCTATCTGGTGCGTCGTTGATTACAATGGCATTGAGCAGTCCTTTACCCCTAACCAACGTGACCAAATCAGTTTTCTCTATCATCTGATTCATTCTATCCCTGAAGATTTCTCCTAATCTTGCAGCGTTCTCGGCGAGCTTCTCTTCTCTCACCACTTCCAGTGCCGCAATGGCCACTTTAGCGCCAAGCGGGTTTCCTCCAAAAGTGGACCCATGCTGACCCGGCTTGATCACCTCCATGACTTCATCGTCAGCAAGTACCGCTGAGACTGGATATACACCTCCAGAAATAGCCTTACCAAGGATTAGAAGGTCGGGTTTAATACCTTCATAGTCGACAGCCAAAAGCTTTCCAGTTCTGGCAATACCAGTTTGCACCTCGTCTGCAATGAACAGGACATTGTTCTTCTTGCACAATTCATATGCTCCTCTTAAATATCCTTCTTCAGGAACCATCACTCCTGCTTCACCCTGAATGGGTTCCACCATGAATCCAGCTACATTAGGATCTTTTAACGCCTCCTCCAGCGCCTTCAAATCACTGTAAGCTATTCGTTGAAATCCTGCAGTGTATGGCCCAAAGTTGCTGTTGTCAGGGTCATTAGAAAATGAAATAATGGTGGTTGTTCTTCCGTGGAAGTTGTTATTACACACAATTATCTTTGCCTGATCTTCAGCAATCCCCTTTTTATCATATGCCCACTTCCTACAGATTTTGATTGCTGTTTCTACACCTTCCGCACCTGTGTTCATTGGAAGTACCTTGTCGAAACCAAAGTATTCGGTGATGTACTTTTCATAAACTCCAAGTACATCATTATAAAAAGCCCGTGAAGTTAATGTAAGCGTTTCAGCCTGATCTTTCAACGCTCCTACAATTTTAGGATGGCAATGGCCCTGGTTTACGGCAGAGTATGCCGACAAAAAATCGTAATATTGCTTTCCTTCCACATCCCATACGTGTACACCTTCGCCACGAGCAAGAACTACAGGTAGCGGGTGGTAGTTGTGTGCGCCATGTTTGTCCTCCAGCTTAATAAGGTCCTGAGATGATAATTGCTGATTAGATAGAGTAATGCTCATTTTTTCGTGATTAAATGTTGAATAAATAAACCATGCACTCATCACGGAGAGATGCCATCCTTTCCTCGTTTGGTGTGCGGAGAGAAATCATCCGGAGAGCAAAAATAAAGAGATTTCTCAGAACTTCCTGACTATAAACCATCAATCATTGAAGTAATACTGGAAAAAGTTCTGTTTTTTATGCTTCCAGTGTTTGCATTTCCATTAAATACTACGATATTTGCAGTCCGATTTAAAAAAAGGCGCAGAAAATGTCTAGAGTTTGTCAAATAACAGGTAAGAGACCGCAGGTAGGAAACAACGTTTCTCACGCTAACAATAAAACTAAAAGAAGATTCTATCCTAATCTTCAAAAGAAGAGATTTTATATCCCAGAAGAAGATAAGTGGGTAACACTTAAAGTTTCAGCTTCTGCAATCAGAACCATTAACAAGAATGGTATCACTGCTGTATTGAAGAAAGCTAGAAAAAACGGTAATATTTTAGTGTAATTAAAGCGGTTAACAACCAATTTGAAAATATTGTAAGATGGCAAAGAAAGGAAACAGAGTTCAGGTAATCCTTGAGTGCACAGAGCACAAAGAGTCAGGTCAGCCTGGAACTTCAAGATACATTACAACTAAGAACAGGAAAAATACTCCTGAGCGTATAGAGTTGAAAAAGTACAACCCAATTCTAAGAAAGTATACTGTACACAAAGAAATTAAGTAATCATGGCAAAGAAAGTAGTAGCAACGCTAAAAACTAAAGGTGGAGTAAAGTATGCAAAAGTAATCAAGGCAGTAAAGTCTGATAAGACAGGAGCATACACCTTCAGAGAAGAGATGGTTACAGAGGACAAAGTAAAAGAAGTACTTGCTTCCAACTAATTAGGTCCTAAACAATATTTTAATATTTGGAAGTCCCTGCATAGGGACTTTTTTGTTATATTCCCACTATAACAGTTGTATCCGAATGAGTTTACTAGGATTTTTTTCAAAGGACAAAAAAGAAACGCTCGACAAAGGATTGGAGCCGAGCAAAAAGAGCTTTTTCAATAAACTTGGAAAAGCACTTGTTGGTAAGTCATCAGTAGATGATGAAGTACTTGATGAGCTGGAAGAAATTCTCATAACTTCTGACGTAGGAGTCGATACAACCATTAAAATCATCGAACGGATAGAGCACCGTGTTGCGAAAGACAAATACCTAAATGTTGATGAGCTTAATGTAATCCTAAAGGAAGAAATAGCTGGTTTGCTGGAGGAAAACAACACCACGGACCTCAAGGATTTTGCTTTGCCAGAAACTGATACTCCCTACGTCATGCTGGTTGTAGGCGTTAATGGAGTTGGTAAAACGACTACTATTGGTAAATTGTCCGCCCAATTTAAAAATGCTGGCAAGAAGGTTATCCTAGGTGCTGCAGATACATTTCGTGCAGCTGCGGTGGATCAAATAAAATTATGGGGAGAGCGCACTGGCGTTGAAGTTGTTTCTCATGGCATGAATACTGATCCTGCATCTGTAGCTTTTGATGCCGTAAAAACTGCTGTAGACCAAAAAGCTGATATAGTCATCATCGATACGGCGGGGAGACTTCATACCAAGGTCAACCTGATGAACGAATTGTCGAAAATCAAAAAAGTAATACAGAAATTTATCCCTGAAGCGCCACATGAAGTTCTTTTGGTATTGGATGGAAGTACCGGTCAAAATGCATTCATTCAGGCGCAGGAATTTACAAAAGCCACGGAAGTATCAGCCCTGGCAATTACGAAGCTTGACGGTACCGCAAAAGGAGGAGTAGTGATTGGCATCAGTGATCAGTTTAAAATACCAGTTAAATACATTGGGGTAGGAGAAAAGGTAGAGGATTTGCAGGTATTTAATAAATTTGAGTTTGTAGATTCATTCTTTAATAACTAGCTAATGGACGAACTCAAAAAAGCAACACTTCTTCTTCATTCCCTGATCTTTCATTACCATGGATTGGATGATGATGAAACTGTGCTTTTAGAGGCCACAGCCAGAAAACTAGATGGAATGGATGAACTCAACTGGGCCAATTCTTTCATTGCAGAAGATTATATCAGTGCATTTGAAAGGGCCAGGGGATTTCTGAAAAATACCATCGGAAAACTCTCCCACGAAGAAAAACTAAGCCAACTTGTTGCCATCTGGAAAGACAACTATGACAAAGGTTATGTCACAGAAATGGAGACTACAGCGATGCTTAATCTTGCTAAAGATTGGGAAATAGAGCAAGATTTCATGAAAGAGGTAGGAATTTCTGAGAAAGACTAAAGACTCATCATATCCTTAAATCTGGCAGCCTGCCTACGGCTTACTTCAATTTTTTCGCCACCTTTCAATTGAACCATCAGACCCCCATTAAACCAGGGCTCAATCGTATCCACCCAACCGAGGTTGATAATGTGCTTTCTTGATGCTCTGAAGAAATTTCTATCGTCCAGGCGCTCATCCAACGCATTCAACGACTTGTGAATCATTGGTTTATTTTTTTCAAAATACACTTTTATATAGTTGCCATCAGATTCGAAAAGCCTTACATCTGCCAGTCGTACAAACCAGCAGCGGTCACCATCTTTAACAAATACCTGATCCTGGGCACCCAACTTCTTATCTTTCCTGTTTGGCTTTACTTCTGCCTTCTCCTCTTTATTGAGCAACTTATGAACGGTCTCTGTTAGTCTTTCTGGCTGAATTGGTTTCAGCAGATAATCCAGTGCGTTAAAGTCAAAGGCTTTGATGGCAAATTCATCGTAAGCTGTGGTGAAGATCACTTTAGGCACTTTATCCAGCATTTCCAGCAGTTCGAACCCCGTCTTACCTGGCATTTGGATGTCGAGGAAGATAAGATCTGGTTGAAGGTGATTGATTTTGTCATATGCCTCATCCACATTAACGGCCTCATCGAGAACCTCAATTTCCTGATGATCGTCAAGTAATGAGATCAATTCCTTTCTTGCTAATCTTTCATCATCAATTACTAATGCCTTCATATCGTTTCTGGGATAATTATTTCTGTAAGTACTGTATTTTCACTTTCATTTCCAATATCAAATTTGGCTTCCTCACCATAAATTAAATCAAGTCGCTTTATGGTATTATTAAGACCAAACCCTTCCTGACCATTTAAATTGGGCGCTTTATATTGGCCGCTGTTTCGTATCTGTATCACTAACGTATGATCCACAATCAGAGTTTTTATACTAAGTTCACCTCCATTCTTTAGTTTGGAAATGCCATGTTTGATACCATTTTCAACCAGTGTCTGCACCATCATAGGAGGGATATTAAAGTCTCCAGAGTCAGGATGGATCTCATAATTCACCTTCAGTCTTTCTTCATAGCGTACCATTTCCAGATCCAGATAGTCTTTCACCGTTTTCATTTCGTCAGAAAATGTGATCAGTCTTTTTTTGTCTAGAATTAGTGAGTTTCTAAGGATATTGGATAATTGAGTAATGGCCACCTTCGACTTCTGAGGATTCTCATCCACCAATGCCCTGATACTATTTAGTGCATTGAATATGAAATGCGGGTTGAGTTGTGATTTCAGGTTATTCAACTCAAATTCATTGATGGCAGCTTCATACTGAAGCGACTTGTTATATCGCTCAAAATAATGAAAGGTAAAGTATACAATGCTCCATAAGAAATAAGTAAAAAACGGCGCGATGGTACCAGCCACAAAACCAAATACTGTAAATGTACCGGGGTCTTCACCAATTACGGTAATGAACCCTAACAAGAAAAAATAATTTGATATCGACAGGATTAATACTGCAAGAATGATTCTTGGCACCAACTTGACCCATCTGAAATTGAGCCAGCCACCTCTTACAATAATTTCTCTGAACAGGTGGGTCACCAGGATATTAAAGAAGATTTGGAAAACCTCTCCAAAGATCTGATACAGGTCAAATTGCTGAGCGGCGGAATAGAGAAAAATCTCAAATATACTCCAGGCCGACCAACCAACAATCTGGCAAATCCAATATAGCTTACTTTTGTTCATGAAAATCTAAAACTAAATGAATCGCTCAAACTGTCCTAAATATATTATTTGGATGGAGCTAAAATAGTTTTAGATCATGCCGGTGCTATTGTTTAACTACTCCAAATGCCTTGCGGATAGATTCATTTCTCATCACCACAAAGTACCTTCAAGGGGCAACACCATAGGAATTCCAATTCAAACTGAACTTTCCTGGTTCAGGTTTTCCGATATAAATATTGTTTACCACACGACCCTGCATGTCCACTAAATCAACAGTCATTGGTGTGCCATCTGTAAGAAGCTCTACAGTAACTTTGCCATTCAATCCCTAAGTCTTAAATTTTAGGCTAGCATTTGGTCTCTTTCATTTAGCAATTCACTTCGTACCGCATAATACTTCCAGTTCTTCAGTTTTTTCCACAGGTTGGTGTAGTAAATGAACACAAAGAGACTAAGAAAAATAAATGCCACACCTGCCAGTTTTAATGGCCAGGTCGGGATAAAAATTGCCGCCAGAGTGGCTAGTGTGAAGAAATACGGAGAGGCCACATACATTGTCAGCCCCGCTTTCATCGAAGATTTGAAGGCTACATCATTCATTTTTTTCAGGATCCACCTTACGAACAGGTAATGAGGAGCGGCGATGAATGAGAGCAGGTAAACTGGAAGAAATAAAAACGACAAAATCAGCTGGAAGAATGATGGCCTGTCTTTTTTCAGGATGGGCATCCCCTTAATTTTATTTCGAAGTTCCTCTGCTTTCTCTGGTTGTTGGTTAAGCCGCTCATTCATTTTCTCTGCAATTTGCTGCAATTCCTGTACAGAGTGATTATTAAACAGCCTGTCGTCCAGTCTGAAAAGTGTATCTATAATTTCATAGTTGTCTTCAGGAATATTCAACATATTGGACTCCAGCTCTTCCTTGATCTTAGCAGTAAGCTTTCTCATCGCCACCTGTGGCCTTTCCCTGTATTCATCCATGTAATCCTGAATATAGATAGGATCACAATGAACAACTTTGATACTGCCTTTATACATTGTGGGTTCTGAGTAGGTTAATCCCACAGGAACTATTGCCAGTTCCTTGTCAAAACCCATGTCCTCTTCATAGCCAAAGGCAATCCTGGTGGTTCCTTTGCTAATTGGTCTCAGTTGCCTTCTTGCTTTATGATTGCCCTCAGGAAATACCAATATTGATTCTCCTTTATTGAAATTCAGATAGCACTTATGAAATACTTCTTTATTCTTTTCCAGGGCATTCAGCCCATCTCTTTGACGATAAACAGGAGTGAGACGCAGAGAGTTGAGCAAAAAAATAGCAAACTTCTTTTTAAAAATATCTGCCCTGGTGAGGAACCAGATTTTATATTTACAAAACGTAACTACCATCAGTGCATCCATGAATGCATTTTGGTGGTTTGGTGCAAATATCACAGGTGTTTTAGTGGGTACGTTTTCCAGACCTATGATGTCTATTTTATGATAGAATACACGCAGTACCTGCCTCAAATAGATTCTATTCCATTCGTACCAAATTTCTCTAATCATGTTTGCGACTGATTAATTAGCCAGTTTACCTGCAGTGGAGAATTTGCCAGACCATATATAGGAAATGGTTAGACCTGCAAGAATATGCCAAATACCCCACCAAGCTGCAATAATAGCCATTCCTCCCAAGCCATCAAAAAATTGAAATATCAATAACAAACCAAATCCACTGTTTTGGATACCAGTTTCAATGGCAAGTGTTTTTTTGTCGGGGTGTTCAAGTCGGAACAGAGACCCAAGAGAATAGCCTGTCCCCAGGGCTACCAGGTTGTGTACAAATACAATTAATAGTACCAGGTGAATATATTCTATGAAAATATTGAAGTTGTTGCCAAATGCAAAAATCACCAGGCCTGCAAACATCATCAATGAGATGTAGTGGGTAGGGGTCCTTACCCTTTCTGTAAACTTTGGAAAATATCGATTGGTGGCCATTCCCAATACTAGCGGGATAATTAAAATCAATAATATAGTCTGAAACACCTGCCAGGGTTCAACTTCCACACGGGTAAGAATTTCCTGCGTTGGGCCATACAATCCGGCCCAGAAAATCAGGTTGAAAGGTGTCATAAATATTGCTAATACCGAAGCAAATGCTGTCAAGGTCACAGATAGCGCGGCATTACCTCGAGACATTAGAGAGAAGAAATTGGAAATATTACCTCCCGGACAAGCTGCAACCAATATCATGCCCAGAGCTACCGATGGCTGGGGTTGGAGAATGAGTACAAGCAGGTATGTTAATGCTGGCAATGCAATGAATTGAGATAGAATTCCGACTAATGCTGGTTTGGGACCTTTAAAGATTCTGGTAAAATCTTCCATTTTCAAGCTTAGGGCTACCCCGTACATGATGAAACCCAGAATTACGTTTAGGATTCCAATGGCTTCAGTACTGAAGTTGATTGTGATCTGGTCTAGTGCATTCATTGTCGTGAGCCAAAGTTAAGTAAAACTCACCAACACTAAAATGGTGCCAGAAAAAGAAGGAGCATCTGGAATTGCTCCTCCATTTTACTTATTTCTTTCGCACATAAATGGAACCATTCATGTTTTTGAATGTATACTCTGGTCCACCTCCATTTATCTCTCCGGTGACCCAACTCTCAATTGACACTTTGTATCGATTACTTTTAGATTCAACCTTAGGCTGACTTCTGGTGACTTTCATATCAAAGTCGGTATAAATTTCACCCCTTTCTGATTTCAACTTTGCAAGTGCCTTGATGTCAGGAGGAAAGGTAATATCCACATCCCCATTTAAGGTAACAAAGGACATGGGCTGATTGGGGCTTACTTTGAGAAAATTACCTTTTATATCACCATTAACAGTATTGGAAATAATGGACCCTGACACATTACTGAAAGTGATTTTCCCATTGACGCCTGAGATCTCCATGTCTCCTGATACTCCCGTGATTGTCAGGTCCCCGTGGACAGTGCTTGCAATGACCTGGGTATTTCTGGGCGTACTGATTTTCAGATCGATCCGCCTTTGCCATGAATTGGTATTAATTTCAATTTTATTGTTTTCCTCCACTGCCTCAATGTCAAAAGGAACTCCGGATATTCGCTTCATGCCATTGACTTCCTTTGGTTTTTTATCCTCATAATTGCTTGCAGAGGCTTCTATGAGTACTTCCTTTCCATCATACTGACTAATCTCAATATTTCCATTTACCATCTCCACTGTTATGGACACTTCCTCTCCAGGTCGGCTAATCGGTATAACAAGTCTTTCTTTCACCTTTTCCTGCGCCATCAGCGGAAGGATTTGAATGATCATTATAATTGCTCCGAGAATTTTATATGTTAGTTTCATCGATACCTATTTTTTTCTGATATACATATTTCCATTGATCGACTGGAAAGAAAGTGCTATTGCTCCTTCACCTATCACAATTTTTGTTTTTGACTCAATTTGATACCTGACTGACGCCCCCCTTTTTTCTTCCGTTTTTACCATTGATGGAGATAATCCTTCGTAATCAAATTCAGAATACAAATCTCCATTCATTGACTCAAACTCGATAGTAGAACTCAACCCACCACCAGCTTTTATAGTGATGTCCCCATTCACAGTGTTAAATACACCATTTGATTTCGGCATATCTGTGAACCCGATATCTATGATTCCATTGATGGATCTAGCTGCCACCACCTTATCCACCCCGTCAAGCAAGACTGGTCCATTCACATTGTTTGCTTCTACTGATCCGCTTATATTGATCACTTCAACTTTCCCTTTTTCAATGGTACCAACCCATAGATTTGACCTTTTGGGAACCTCCACAATCAGGTCAACTTTAAAATGATACCCCGGATCTTCATGATGTGTCCAGTAATGCTTTCTAAAAGCTCTGCTTGAAATAAAAGGCGCCTTATTGAAGATAAATATCGTATCATTTCTGATTAAATGCCCCACTGAAAATTCCTTTTTGGCTCTTTCAAGATCACCCTGAGATTTGCCTTCAAAGAAGATTTCACCCGTAACAACCACTTCTTTCACATCAGATCCTCTTACCCTTACACTTCCGAATATGTTTTCAATGAGGACTGTCCCTTGCGGGCTGATTTTCATGTTGACTGGAATAGTCAGCTCCTGACTTGCGACTGTACTGAGCTGAACCACCAGTGTCAGTATAATACTGATTAAATTTTTCATAAGTCTCTAAAATTTTAAGTGTTTAACCAAGCTTTACAGAACTACCAACTTGATTACTCACATCAAATCAAGACTTCTAATGTCTCGTTAATCTTTTCTTTCACCAAAGGGTTTGTCTTTTCATTGTCCAGTAATTTCTTTAATTCATCAATCGAAGATTTTTCCTGCATTTGAACCATTAAATCCGCCAGAGCAACCTGAATTAATGGATGTTCCTGTCTGGAAATGGATGTGACCAATTCACTCCGAAATTGCTCATTAATATGAAGTTCACGCATAGTTTCTATCACCTTCAGTCTTACATTCACACTGGGATCGTGATTTAAAGTTTTGATCAATGCATTCATCACTTTATCATCGGTCGTTTGCAGGTCCTCCACAAGGCCTACTGCCCTGATTCGGTCCTGAGCCATTGGTTGATTCATCAATGTTAGCGCCATCATTTGCTTCATGGATTTCACATCACTGACCAGTTCGTTGATCTCACTATTCGATCTGAATGCCTGTAAATAATAACCTATTCCAATCCCCAACAACAGCACAATTACATATGCCCAATGAAACCGCGTCAACCATTCCAGCATGGCAAATTGACTTGTCTTCCCAGATGAAGTTGGTTGTAATTTTTTCTCCTCCTGCAGGAACTGATAGAATTTTGCATCCATTTGGTTTGAGGGTACTACAGCAGAAAGCTCACCCAATTCCAGCCAAATTTCTTCAGACTTCTTAAAGTCTGCCTCTTCATTGGGATGTTGTTTGAAATATGTCTGGAGCCAGCTTTTATCAGCTTCATTCAACTCCTCTTTCAGGGAAGTAATCCAAAGTTGTTTAGCTCTGTCTCTATCCATCTATACGTCATTTAAAGAATGAAACTTTTCTTTCAGCTCTCCCAGTGTTCTATGAATTCTTACTTTCAATGCTCCCTCTGTGATCCCGTACATTTCTGCTATGTCGTGATATTTTAACCCTTCTATCTTAGCCAGATGTATTAGTTCTTGTTTCTCCCGACTCATGTTCTTCAATACATATTGCAACTTACCCAGATCATCCATCTTCGAAATTGCTGTCTCAATATTTTCGTTTTCAGCCAAATGAGACTCCCATACCGATAGGTCCTCCTGATATTGGATCTTCCTTGCTTTCTTAAAATGATCAAAAGCGATGTTTCGGGCGATTTGAAAAATCCAGACGCTGAAATTGCCCTCTGTTTGATAGGTCCCCCGATATTTCTGAACTCTTACAAATACATTTTGCACCAGGTCTTCACTCAGTGACGCTTCGTTAGTCATCTTGTAAAAGAAACCAAACAGTCGCAACTTATATCGCTCGTATAGTAGGCCAAGCTTATCTATTTGCCCTGCTTTTACTTTCAGCATTAAAGAATGATCCTCGAGGTTATTCAATTCTTCTTTTTGTAATCAAGTTAGTAGTTCTGGAGGGAAAACCGAGGTAAATGGAATAGGTTACAGACTGGAGATAAAAAAATCCCCAACTTTTTGATTGGGGATTTTAAGTGTGATATATGAAGAAGCAATTTAACTATGATGCGAGATCAAATTCGTATACATTTTGTTGCTGATGTTCGACACGAGCTGCGTTCAATTCAGCAATGAGCTTTCGACCCAGTTTTTTCAATTTCGGCTTTACCTTATATAACAAAGTGAAGCCAATTGCATTACGACTGGTCTTCTTCAAATTTTTATAAGTACTGCCTGCTCCTATCTGGTAGAGATTTTTATCCGGGTTATACCATATATACTCCATTTGCTAGTGATTTCGTTGTTGTGAATTCAAAGATCAACATTCGATACTTTAAATACCTGTCAATAAGCTTTCCAATCCCGCCAATTCCTTGAATCAAAATAAAACCCTTAACTCAGAATGAATCAAGGGTATCATAACTTAGATCAATAACGTGACCTCAATCACGCTGCTGAACCAGCCATTGTTCTGGCTTTGTCTTGCTCTCGTGCTCTATTGAGCTCAGCAATCAACTTCTTTCCTAAATGCCCGGAGGTAGCATTTAATTTATATAATAATGTAAAACCATCAGGGTTGTTACTGATAGATCTCTTCAGTTTGAAGTCATCCCCAGCACCCATCTCGTAGTTTTTCTTGTCAGGATTATACCAAATAAATTTCATAGCTGTATTTTTCGAATTTGTGATAACACAAATGAAAACATATGGTATTCCCCATTATTGCCAAATGACTTTCCAATCCTGCCAAAGTGATTAAGTCAATGGCATTAAGGTTATTTAATGCGAAACACCGGATACATCATGTGTTCCTTTTCATAGTATTTGGAGCGTTGATAAATCCAATCCAGTTGCATATATCGGTTTGCTGAGAATTGCTCATCCTCCTTTTGTTTTCGTCGGAAAGCAATCTCTAATTGAGGGTTTTGTCTCAATATTTCTAAGGCCAGTTCTTCAAACACATAACCTGAAAAATATTCCTTCCTTTCCAGGATCGTGTCAAAGAAATTCCATTTGAAAAAACTGTCTTCTCCCAATGGTTCCAGCATTTCAATGATATACCTTTTGGCGTATTGATCGACCGGAATAATGTAAGTGCCAGCAGGAAAGTTTATCTCTTGCGATATCGCTTCCAACTTTATATCATAGTGAAAATGATGCCCTTCATAGCTCTTTGGTATTGATTCATAATTTTTGATTTTGTAAGCCTCAACCTGCATAAGTGAATCCGTAGATATTTTGATCATTTTTACACCGTTGGCCCTTAGCCGATCCAGAATACTATACCAGGATTCACTGATCACATAAAATTTGGGTGCTTTTACAGATACTGAAGGTCTGTAAGTATTCCAATAGGTAATCTTTTTTTCAAAAGGCTTGGTGCGATCATAATATAGCCTATCCTGTGCAGTAATTTCTGATGGCTTGTAACTTGCTTCAAAACCTTTAAAATTCAGCTCCATGTTTATTGTACTGTCCAGGACATATTTTAATGGGAAGTCGGATTGTGCTAGTAAGCTTTGCCTGGCATTTGACCTTACTTTTTGAACATTCATATGATTGACAGCTAAATTCTCTGCCAATGAAAGAATAAATCGATAAGTAGCTTCAACCCTTTGCTTATAGGGCTTCAACATATGAGTCTCCGTCATGAACCCAAAGCTCTGAAACAATGCAGCATAGCCTGAAGAGTATCTGGCCCAATCTGCAAATTCTGCAAAACCATCATCGGGACTCCTGCCATAAACATTGACATATGGCGTCATAGGATATCCTGCTTCTGCCATCTCCTGAAACAATGCAGGTTTAAGAACCCCTTCCTGAAATTCCCTCAACTCATTACTCAATTTGTCTTTCTGGTTCGCTATGAGAGTTATGGTATATTGATAATCTGCACCATTGCTCACATGAGTATCCAGGAAAAAATCAGGGTCGAGTGCATGGAAAATTTCCCAAAACGACCACATGTTGCGAGTATCTCCTTTGGTAAAATCCCTGTTGAGGTTAAAGTTTCTCGCGTTTCCCCTAAATCCATATGATTTGGGCCCGTTTTGATTGACTCGTGTAGTGCTGTTTCTATTTAACGCTCCTCCAACATTGAAAAATGGAACAACAGCCACAACAATGTCCGATCTTTGTTCACCAAGAACATTCGCTTCTGCCAAATCTCTCATAAAGAGCATACTGGCATCAATACCATCCGTTTCCCCTGCATGGATTCCATTATTAATCAATAACACACCCTGTTCGCCAGCATTGATTTTCTGAAGATCGAATTCCCCTGATTCGTTAAATAACACTAAATGAAGTGGCTTACCAGAATCAGTGGTTCCCATCTCCAACATTTCAATGGATTTAAAATTTTCTGCAAGGGTCCGGTAATATTGGATGCCTTCCTGATAAGTTACTGTCTCGGTTCCTTCAGTTAGTTCAAATTTGGTCATGAACTGTTGAGCCATTTGCCCTGATGCACAGAATGCAGATAGTAAAATGAAAGGTATAATTCCAAATCTCATGTTGTATTATTCTTTAAGGCTGGTATTGACTTTGATTTCGGAATGTAAAGTGCGATGAACAGGGCATTTATCCGCTATTTCCAACAATTTTTTTCTTTGCTCCGAATCCAAATCACCTTCTAACACAATTTCTCTGTCGAAATGATCTATCTTAGCCGCACTCTGCTCGCAATTTTCACAATCGTTGTGGTACCTCTTGTCATGCGTCAGATGAACACTTACCTCCTTGAGGTCCCATTTTTTCCTATCGGCATACATTTTCAAAGTCATGCTTGTACATGCCCCCAATGCGGCAGTCAACAACCCGTATGGCGTAGGGCCAAGGTCGGTACCTCCGACTTCCGCAGGTTCGTCAGCAAGCATAAAATGATCTCCTGCTAATATCTCTGTAGTAAAGCTCCCGGAAGACGTCCTTGTGAGCACATCACCATCAGTCTCTAAGATGGGTTGGTATTTTACTTCAATATATCTTGAAGCCCACGCTGCTATCATATGACCAACGTATAATGCGTCTTCTTTTCTGGTCATCAGGTGATCTGCTCCATCTAGGGTGACAAAACTTTTTGGATGCTTTGCAGATGCATAAATCTGTGCTGCATTTTCGATACCCACAATCTGATCTTGTGGAGAATGAAGGATCAGTAATGCCTTGTCCAGGTTATTGATCAAAGCATCTGTGTCATGAGCCTCCAATGCTTCAAGGAAATGTTTCTTGATTTTGAATGGTCTTCCACCTATATCTACCGTGGCTTGACCTTCTGATTCTATTTGGTCAATGTCTTCTTTTAATAAATGCTTAACATGAGGTGGATCTGAAGGTGATCCAATTGTCACTACCGCTTTCACTTTATTTAGCTTGCCTGCAACATGCAATACTGCAGCTCCTCCAAGACTATGTCCAATCACCAGCTGAGGTGCTTCATATGTAGCATCAAGAAATTCATATGCAGCCTCCAGATCATCCAGATTAGAAGCAAAATTAGTGTCCGCAAACTCACCCTCACTCTGCCCCAACCCCGTAAAATCGAATCTCAGCACTGCAATATTATTGGCAGTCAAACTGTTACTGATATGACTTACCGCCAAAAGATTTTTAGAACAGGTGAAGCAATGGGCAAAAATTGCATAAGCGCGGGGTTTTCCCGATACGGGCGACTCCAGTTGAGCAGAAAGCTCCTGTCCCGACTTATTTCTAAATCTTAATCTGGTTGTTCTCATAGTGGGTCTTTTTAGTCAAAGTTGTTTCTATGAATTTGCGTATCTTTAGGTTAGCCGACAGAGATGTGAAACGACTTGCATCAATTTATGGAAAATTCAGCAACCAAAAGGCATTAAATATTGTCATTGTAGAAACAATTGAGCAACTATGAATAAACAGGTATCTGCAGTATTACTTTTCGTACTAGTTACAGCGGGACAATCATTTGCTCAGAATGTAAGGTATAATGTGGTCAAAGGATCTAAGACCATAGGGTATATGGACGTCAACAAAACCCAAAGGGGCAATACAGTTCAGTTTGACATTAAAAATGAGGTGGAATTTACAATTCTTTTTTCATTCACTTCTTTGTACTGGTTATCAGAAACCTTTCATAATGGCATATTACAACGTGGTGACTCTTACAATAAATTCAATGGTAGTCAACAAAAGACCACCAGCATAAAGCGGGATGGCATCAAGTATTATGTGTCAGAAGATGGTGTGCAGTCATATATTACCGATAAGGATATTACATATACTGTTTCCAATCTTTACTTCACTGAACCTGTCAATATCACTTCAGTATTTTCTCAATGGTTTGGCAAATTTCTCACTATGGAAAAAGTTGGAGATCATCTTTATGAATTAACCTCACCTGATGGAGTAAACACCTACCGATATAAGGATGGCATCTGTACAGAAGTTAAAGTATCTCGGGATTTTGCAACCTTCTACTTCAAAATCCAGGACGACAGTTTTGCGAGAGCAAAAACCTATTAACCCGGTCAATACGTTGTATGGTTATGGGAAATCAACTAAAAAGGATCACTCTTGCTATTGGCGTATTAATTACTGCCGGTTTCATACTTTTTCTAGCCAATCAGATCAATGGTCTCTATCAGTTGGCCAATGGAATCGGACCATTGCTTGGTCAAATAGTATTGTGGTCTTTAATTGTTTTAATGACTATCTTATTTTCTCTTCCTGTGGTATTAATTCTAAAATTACCAAAGGCGCTTAATCCATCTGATGCTGTGTCTGATCTTCCGGAGTACCAACGGAAATTCAAGAAGAGGTTAAGTAATAATAAGGTGTTGAAAAAACATGAATTTAAGATAGAAAAAGATGGTGATCTAAAAGAAGCAATTGCAATACTGGATAATGAAGCCGATGAGGAAATAAAACGAATTGCCTCAACAGTTTTTTTAACAACAGCAATCTCTCAAAATGGCAAACTTGATGCCTTAACCGTATTGGCCACACAATCGAAAATGGTTTGGAAAATAGCCCACATCTACTACCAGCGTCCCAACTTAAAAGACCTGATTAACTTATATGTGAATGTCGGAACCGCGACATTTCTTGCCTCAGAAATCGAAGACATGGACCTGACAGAACAGTTTCAACCAGTACTGAGAGCGATGATGAAAAATACAGCTACTAAGTCCATTCCTATTGTGGGAAGCACCGCCAATCTGGTCATGGATAGTTTACTGGAGGGGACCACCAATGCGTTCCTTACATTACGAGTTGGCATTATTGCCAAACGTTATTGTGGAAGCTATGATGGATACAACAAGGGGCTGGTGAGAAAAAGAGCATATGTTGAGGCCTCAGAAATGCTAGGAAAAATTGTACTTAAATCTTCGGGAAGAGTCATCTCCTCAATTGCTACTGCAACCAAAAAAGCTAGTGTGGATACACTGAAGTCTGGTTTTGAGTCCATTAAAACGGCGGGATCCAAAGTGGGTGAAGGCATAGCAAATACTGCCAGGAAAATGGTTCGTGGTAAAAAATATGAACTGCCTCAAAAGGATGGGGAGATTTAGCCCTTTTTACTTTTAGTGAGGTTTTTTACATATTTCAATAGGGCCTGATACTTTTTCTTATCTAGCTCCTCAATTTCATTGAATATTTGTTTCTTCATAGCTAACTGGGCTGGATTTGAAGGTGAAAAGGTAACATATTTTGTATCAATAATAGTTCCCTTTGCACTTGTTTCGATCGAACAATACCGCTGATTTATCGAATAAACAAACGCGATCCCGAAAAACCCTATAGCATTTCAATGATAAAACAGGGCTCCCCTGATGTCTTTATCGTAATTAGTCCATTGCTTTGAGTGACTAATTTATGCTGGTCATCAATGATGTCATTATTCAAATCGTCGTTAAACCCAGTTGTAGAAAATGTTGTCTTTGCGTACAGTGAAACTATTTGAATAGCCTCACCTTCATTGTACCATTTGGAATAAGCATCGTGTCGATGGAGAATGCATCTTTCTTTACCCCGTATTATTGAAAGATCTTTTAGGCCCTTCAGTTCACTTATAGCCGCATGATCACTCAGCTTAATATCGGCACCAATGATATTAACAGATTCGTATTCCTCATCTACTAATGATCGAACAGCTTCTGTCAAGCTAACCGTTTCAGCTTTGATGTATTTCAAGTGATCCTGATGCTCATGAGCTGATAAACCACTCTGATTGCCTTTTTGGACTAAAGCATAGTCTATTTTAATTCCAAGGGATAATACTTCGCTCAGGCACTCCTCCAAGACCAATATAGTAGGCGACCATTCCAATAGTTGACCCAAATATTCATAGTTCAACTGGTTAAGGTCATGAAAAATAAGCGCAGGCTCCTGTTTTTCTCTTATAATATGATGTGAAGACACAGATCAAATATCATTAAAACTTTAGTGATACTGAAGCAAGGAAATTTCTTAATGCCTGAGGGTAGTAGTAATTCTCTCTAACAGTAAAATCAGGTCCACCAGAGTATCCAAAAGTATAGCCATTTGAGACATACTCCTGATCCAATACATTATTTACCAGCAACCCAAATCTTATCTCCTTGAAAACTCCGGCTTTCAAAGTATAGTCGATGCGAATGTCATTAACAAAATAAGCATCAATCGTTCTTTCCTCATTGGATGTATTGTCCAGGTATTGCTTGCCTACATATTTGGATAACCATGCAATGTTTAAATTATTTATAGGAGAATAGATCAACTGTGCACCGGAAACGACCGATGGTGAAAATGAAATGTCCGTATTCTTATAGTCATTTTCTATTACATTGTATTCGTCGAACGCTGCTCCATAATCGTACAACACCTCAGTAAATCTGTCAATTTTATTCTGACTCAAAGTGGTGTTTGCATTAACTAAGAGTTGATCGGTAATTTGAACTGCTGCCTGTAACTCAATTCCCATTCTATGGCTTTCAGGAACATTTGTTCTAATGTTTGCACCCACATCATTCAACTCTCCGGTAAGCACTAATTGATTTTTGTAACCCATATAGAAATAGTTGACGGAATAGTTTAAATCTGTCTGTTGTTTTCTGAAACCCAGTTCCAGGTTATTCAAAGTTTCGTGACCTGGGATGGTTTCTGTTGGGTTATCAGTGAAATCCGACCGAACGGGTTCCCGGTTTCCAACTGCAAAGCTCATGTAAGCCTGGGTGTTAGAATTCAATTGATAGGTGGCGCCAAATTTCGGATTAAAAAACACATAATTTTCATCCACATCAATGAACTGTCCATCATTATCATCTCCCTGCGTCTGGTAGTCTATGGTCCTAAGTTGAAGGTCTGCAAAAAGATTAAGTTTGTCTCCCAAACCGTAATTCATCTTGGTGAAAACGTTGAAATCATTTTTCGTGGCATCACTAAAATAATATTGATGTCTGATTTCACTTTCGCCGGCATATCTTGCCCAGATCACTCTACCAAAATGATCTCCTTTATAGGTGTTGTAGGCTCCTCCTAGCAGGATGTTAGAATTATCATCAATAGCATAGTCAAACGTATAGGTAAGGCCATAAAAATCATTATCAAGCCATCTTCTACGGATCAAATCAGAGTTGGTAATGGTGGTGTCACCAATTGTGACAGGAGAAATCCCATAAGATGACAGGTCATCCTCATTCCTGTATTGTTCAAAATAGCCTTTCCCAACAGTCCAGTGAAATGAAACATTCCCAGTCAATTGACTGGTGAGTTTCTGACTTAAGTGAAGCTGGTAATGATCCTGCTGGTAATTATCTACTTCATTATCATACTGGTAGAAATTATAGGTTCGGCCACTGTTTAATAGGTTTGCTGTTTGCTCAGGTGAAAACCAGTTGTTCGCAGCAACCTCCATCATTCCATCTACATCGTTTTCCAGTCTCGCTTGCGGTGTGCCGTACCAAGCCTGATAGGTTATTTCTTTACCACCAAAAGCCAATGCCTTGATGACTGTATTGTCTCCATAGTAGCCTCCTGAAAGGTAGAAAGATTTCAGATCAGAGGAAGCACGATCAATATATCCATCAGAATTTATCCTTGATAGCCGACCTTCAAAAGACCATTTTTGATCAATCAGACCGGTGTTATATATTACGGTATGCTTTCTGGTATTAAAAGAGCCAAACGAATTATCCACTTTTGCGAAGGCTTCCGCAGGAGGAAAGTTGGTCTCCAGATTTACTGTGGCGCCAAATGAAGCTGCTCCATTGGTTGATGTCCCAACTCCTCTTTGTACCTGAATATTGTCTACAGAAGAAGCCAGGTCCGGCATATTGACCCAAAAGACTCCATGTGACTCAGAATCGTTAACCGGGATCCCGTTGATGGTAACATTTATCCTGGTAGCATCACTGCCGCGAACTCTTATACCGGTGTAGCCTATTCCTGCACCTGCATCGGAAGTAGTTACCAAACTTGGTGTCCAACGCAAAAGGTATGTAAGGTCCTGGCCATAGTTTTGGTCTTCAATACTTTCCTGATCAACATTCGAGTAAGTTACAGGGGTATATTTCCCTGCTCTTGTCCCTTTAATGATTACTTCCTCTAACCTATAGTCAGACTGAAGTCCGATACGGATAGCTTTTCCGGCTATTGCATCCACTTCCATCTCCGCAAATCCTACATAGCTCACCACCAAAGTTGCCTTTCCTTCATTCCAGGATAACTTAAAGGTACCATCTTCGAGTGTTCGGGTGCCAATGGTTGTGCCTTTAACATGGACCGTTGCTCCAAACAAGGCCTCTCCGGTTTGCGCATCCACAACTGATCCCTCATACCTGAAATCCTGACCTAATGTTAATGATGATATAGCAAACAGGACAACTGTTATCAAAAACTTATGCATTGAAATTTTCATTTGGGTAAAACAATACGGATTACCGGGGTAAGTTCACCGCTTTCTTGTTTACTGCACCTTCCCTTCCCGGCATTACCCGGACAGGTTCTATGGGTTTAATCTCAGCCCGTATTTTCATCCCGGTATAAACCCGAGACTGGGCACCCCTTGCACAAATCTACTGAAGAATTTACAATTATCACCAACCCAAAGTCTTCACTTCTTCCAATGCTTGTGATAGTCGTTCTTCCTGTGATCCTGATACTATCCTGAACCTGTATCTTCGTTCTTTCAGATACCTGAAATATTGTTCAAACAGAAAATCACGATCGAATGGGTTTTCTCTTAGGGGATCATATTCCCAAGGGATATTGGGGTCCGTAAGAATATACAGATCGGCGGGTTGCTGAGCATCAAGTATTTCCTGCAAATCCGAAGCGATTACTCCATACTTAATTATGCTCCATATTCGAATGACTACATGGTCGGTATCGCATACAATACATTTAGCAGATCTGTTTTTTGCCTCCTCCTCCGAAGCAACCTGACCTCTTGCAATCTCCACTAAATCAGTTTCATCATATGGTCTGTCCAGGTCAGTGAGGAATTTCCTCGCAAATTCAGGCACCCAGGGTTCTTCAAGCCGATTAGCAATATTTCTGGTAAGTGTGGTTTTACCAGAAGACTCAGGCCCAACTACTGCTATTTTTCTGATTAGATTCATATGCGTTCTTCCAGGTAAAATAACCTATTGTTGCAAGAATTGTAAATACTAAAAATTGAAAACTAGTTAGAATGAGCCCCTTGTAAAAGTAAAGTGGAATTGATATCAGGTCAGTAACGATCCAGGCAATCCAGTTTTCGAGTTTCTTTCTGGCCATCAGCCACATACCAGTTATGGCAAAACAAGTTGTTCCTGCATCCCAATAAGGCACATCGCTATCGGTAAAATTTAAAAGTGTTTGTGAGAGAATAAAGTACGATCCAATAAGAATCGATAATGTGATGAAATGTTCCCTCGTAGTATTTACAGTAATTGGAATCTGATCTGACTTCCCTGCTGTATCCTTCCAATGATACCATCCATAGAGACTCATGATAAAATAATATGAATTCACACCCATATCAGCATAAAGTTTATACTGATGAGCCAGGTATACATAAATCACCACACTGACTATTCCTGTAGGATAAACCAGTATATTTTGACGCATACTGAAAAGGACGCTAAGAATACCGAAGATTACCGCGACCCATTCTAACAGACCCGTCTGAGCAACTCCGTCTACTATTCCCGAAATGACATAATCCATTGATGAAAATTAATTATGGCAATTACTTTTATAATGTGTC
Source organism: Cyclobacteriaceae bacterium (assembly GCA_965243755.1). Classification (GTDB taxonomy): domain Bacteria; phylum Bacteroidota; class Bacteroidia; order Cytophagales; family Cyclobacteriaceae; genus JANSWY01. The sequence goes on along the minus strand of CBDEVW010000002.1, from coordinate 667,406 downwards.
GCAATGTATCTAATTTTGCCCGGCAAATAATAACAAGTAAATATTATTTGCACATGAGCCTTGACAATTCAAAATTCCTCTTCGAAGCACTTACTTATGATGACGTATTGCTGCTTCCCGGATACTCCGAAGTACTCCCAAGAGACACAGACACATCTTCCTGGTTAACCAGAAACATCAAACTAAACATACCTCTTGTATCAGCAGCAATGGACACTGTTACTGAAGCCGGACTTGCGATTTCTATGGCGTTGGAAGGCGGATTGGGCATAATCCATAAAAATATGCCCATAGAGCGGCAGGCAGCCGAGGTACGAAAGGTAAAGCGCTCCCAAAGTGGGATGATTCTGGATCCTGTAACGCTTGATATCAATTCAACAGCTGGAGATGCTGAAAAAATCATGCGGGAGCATAAAATTGGAGGGATTCCAGTAGTTGACAAAGACAACAAACTAATTGGGATCATAACCAACAGGGATTTAAGGTTCCAGAAAAATATGGCCAGTCCTGTTAAGGACATTATGACCAAAGACAATTTGATCAAGGCAGATGGAGAAATCAGTCTGGACGAGGCTCAGGAAATCCTTCAGCAATACAAAATAGAAAAATTGCCGATCGTAGATGGATCAGGCAAACTTACAGGTCTCATCACCTATAGGGACATTCTAAAAAACAAAGACCGGCCAAACGCCTGTAAAGATGAGTATGGACGATTGAGAGTAGGAGCTGCAGTAGGTGTCACAGAGGATATTCTTGACAGGATTGAAGCACTTTTGGCTGCCGGGGTAGACCTGGTTAGCATTGATACAGCTCATGGCCATTCCAGGGGAGTGATCGATATGGCTAAAAAAGTCAAAACTCACTATCCGGATTTAGATGTAATAGTTGGGAATATTGCTACCGCTGAAGCTGCTGAAGCACTTGTAGCTGCCGGTGCTGATGCAATAAAAGTTGGTGTAGGCCCTGGCAGTATATGTACTACAAGGGTAGTTGCTGGTGTGGGAGTCCCGCAGCTATCCGCTGTTTATGAAAGTGCAAAGGTAGGATTGAAAGCAGGTGTCCCGATTATTGCTGACGGTGGGATCCGGTTTTCGGGGGATATGGTCAAAGCGATCGCCGCTGGAGCCAGTACAGTCATGATAGGTTCCCTGTTGGCAGGTACAGAAGAAGCGCCGGGAGAAGTGATCCTTTATGAAGGTCGAAAGTTCAAGAGTTATCGTGGTATGGGATCTGTTGAAGCCATGGAGGAGGGATCAAAAGACCGATATTTTCAGGATGCGGAAGATGACATCAAAAAGCTGGTTCCGGAAGGTATTGTAGGCCGGGTACCATACAAAGGACTGGTTTCGGAAGTATTGTATCAGATGGTTGGTGGATTAAAGGCCGGAATGGGTTATTGCGGTGCTGGAAGTATTGAGCAGTTGCAAAATGCAAAATTCACGAAAATCACCAGTGCCGGGTTTGTTGAAAGTCACCCTCATGATATACACATTACAAGAGAAGCCCCAAATTACAGCAGAAAGTAATTCTTAAATTTTTTAATTTTATTTGGCCGGATAGAACCTGTTTTCAGCTTTTATCCGGCAATTTTTTTAGAGGCTGCTTTAAAAGCAGATCAAATATCTTTCATTAAATTACCGGCGATTTATGTTGACGGATAAGTTAAAAATGCGCATCAGTTTATTTCTGGGAATGATTTCCTGGCTGGCATTTACTTATCTGGACCTCTATATTCTGTTCTATCAAAAGAATAATCTTCCTATTGGGTTAACTAATTATGTACCCAGGATTCTACAGACAATTTTCATTTTGTCTCTGTTCTTCTTCTATCGATACAGGATAACAAAAGCAGAAAATTTTAATTTTTTAGACCTGTTATGGAGGGTGTTTGTCACAGGATTGATTACCACAATTGTTTCTTTGGCAATCCGCTCCTTTTTCATGGTTTTTGGAAATAGTGCAATAGGTAATAACCTCCTGGTAATTAACCTCTTTTACCACATCAACATTGGATTAATAACAGCCTTTCTGGTCTCCACTTTCATCATTTGGAAAAAGCTGATTCTTTATCAGAAGTCCAAGTTATTGATGCAATTCTGGAGTCTTTTCGAATATTCTTTGTTGGGTGGACTGTTATTTGACATCATTGGATACGAACAACTCGATCCTGTCTATAATGCGGTGCTTGTATTCCTGATATTGCAGGGATTAGTATTGTCCTTTAATCTGAAATGGGTAGCGTACCTCAATTTCAAGCAAAAGTGGAAAAGTATACTATTTATTGTACTGGTTGGGATATACCTGTGGCATTTTTTCACAAACCTCACCACATTCTCAAGCAGTTACACACTGGTGTTGGACCTGCTAAATGAGGTTTTTATCATTGCCATATTTACCTTCATTTTCGTTTATGCAGTCATATCGATATTAGTTATAATCTTTAACCTTCCCACCTCATCCGTATTTGAAAGAAAGTTGAGGGAGGCCATGGATTTCCAACGACTCAGCCAGTCCATTCCAGCTGGTCAGACTGAGGAGCAGGTTTATGAAATATTATTAGATAGCACAATGAGTGCTGTATTCGCAGATGGTGCCTGGTTGGAGATAGAAGGCGAAGATGGCCATTCCAAATTTATCTGCAGAAATCTTGAAGAACATGAAGTCAACGACATCAAGGTATCTGTAAAAAACACCACAATCAAAAAAATTTTAAGTGCGGAGTATGACCAATCGCCAGGAAGCGCTCAGAAAATCACTGCCACACTTAGGCATCCAACATACAAGTCTATCATGGTTCTGCCAATTATGGTGAAGAGCAATCAGGTAGGCAGTTTGGTTCTCCTCAAAGAAGTTACTGATGGTTTTAATAAAGAAATGATCAGTATCATCAGCACCTTTGTCAATCAGGCAAGTATTTCCGTAGAGAACTTCAGACTGATCAATGAGGCCATTGAAAACGAGCGATATAAAGAAGAGCTAAAGATCGCTAAAAGAGTTCAACAGGCACTTCTCCCCAGAGATCTCGCGCACAATGGCAAGTTTGACATTTGTGCATACTCGGTGGCTGCTGATGAAGTTGGCGGTGACTACTACGATATATTGGAATTGAGTAATGAAAGGTATGCGTTGATCATCGGGGATGTCAGTGGAAAAGGTACTTCCGCAGCTTTTCATATGTCGCAAATGAAAGGTATTTTTCATAGCCTTAGCGAATTGGACCTGGACCCAAAACAATTTCTAATCCATGCCAATAGTGCATTGAGCAGGTGCCTTGAAAAGACATCATTCATTACAACATCATTCTTTTTAATTAACACTGAAAAAAAACAGATCCAGTACTCAAGAGCTGGGCATTGCCCTTCGCTTTTCTACTGTAGTAAAGAGGGAAAGACCGAATATTTTCAGAATAAAGGATTGGGATTGGGTATCCTTAGAAACTCTGACTTTCATAAATACGTTCAAGTGAATGAACTCAACTATTCTGAAGGTGATGTACTGGTATTGTACACCGACGGAATTACCGAAGCGACCAACTCAAACGGAGAGCAGTTTGGATATGATCGTCTGAAAAGGTCACTTGAAAAAAGCTCTCATCAGGCACCAACTCAAATTAAGGAAGGAATAATCAAAGACTTGTATCATTTCATGGGATCGACAGATCTTAATGATGATTACACAGTAGTAATATTAAAATTTTAAAAATGATTGAGATTTCAAATAAGGAGGAAGAAAAATTTCAGATTCTCTCAGTTTCGGGAGAGGTAGATGCCAGCTCTTCCATTCACCTGGATAGTGCATTGGCAGAGGCGATTGAAAAGAAAAAGGACATCATCGTAGATCTCGAACATCTGAACTATATCTCCTCTGCAGGACTGGGAGTATTCATGTCCTATCTCAAGGAGCTCGAAACACACAACCTTAAACTAATTTTATCTGGCCTCAATCAAAAAGTATTTAATGTATTTGAAATCCTGGGCCTTGACCAACTCCTAACCATCAAAGAAGATTTGGAACAAGCAAGGGATGTACTCAATGAAGTATAATTTAGACATATCGTGTGCCAAAAGTAATTTGCCAGACATCAGGCTATTTGTAGCTAACATCCTGGAAAAACATGATTATCCGGAGGTAGAAGCCCACAAATTGGTTTTAGCTGTTGATGAAGTCTGTGCAAATCTTATCATACATGCCAACAACTGCAATCCTGCAGAATCTTTGAGCCTGTCAGTTTCATTCAACAAGAATAAGTCAATAGTTATTGAAATCATTGACAAGGGAATAGGCTTTGACATGAACAAGTACAAAGAGCCCACGCTAAATGAATTGGTAGAATCAAAACGAAAAGGTGGACTAGGCTTGATGTTGGTCAAAAGAATAATGGACAAAATTGAATTTAAATCGGAAAAGAATAGCAATATTTGCAGGCTAATTAAATTAATGAACTAAGAATTAAGAGATTAACTATTCTCAGATCATGAAAAAAATTTATCTCCTGATGATCCTGCCGGTAGTGCTGATCAGTTCATGTCAGGTACAAAAATCTACCAAAAGCCTTACTGATAAACCTCTTTTCACCATCAATGACGATGCTGTTTCTAAGGAAGATTTCAAATATGCCTTCCTTAAAAATTACAGGCCAAACGACTCATTGACTCTGGAAGAAGACGTACGTGAATATCTCGACCTTTATATCAAATTCAAGCTCAAAGTCAATGAAGCCAGGTCCCTGGGTTATGCTGATCGCAAATCTTATATTGAAGAGTTAAATAAATATCAAAAGGACCTGGCCAAACCCTACCTCACAGAAAGCAAAGTAACAGAGGAGCTTATTGAGGAAACGTATAACCGGCTGCAAACCGAAATAAAAGCTTCTCACATACTGATCAGGTTACAGGAAGGCACATCAGATACCACTGAGGCCTGGAATAAAATTCAGGAAATTCGTGACCTGGCACTGAAAGGTCATAGTTTCGATTCCTTAGCTGTTAAGTATTCCGAGGACCCATCCGCTAAAATGAACAAAGGTAGTCTGGGCTATTTCACTGCACTTCAAATGGTATATCCTTTTGAAAATGCAGCCTATGCCACACCGGTAGGAGAAGTTTCGGAACCTGTGAAAACACGGTTTGGTTATCACCTCATTTATGTATCAAATAAAAGAAAAGCCAGAGGAAAGTTACGGGTAGCTCATATCATGATAAGGACTCCTCAAAATCAAAGTGAAGCTGATAGTGTTAAAAGCAAAGAGAAAATTGACGCTATTTATAAGGAGATTTTGGACGGGCAAGACTGGAAACAACTAGTCGCTGACTACTCAGAAGACCCGGGTTCGAAAAACAAAGGTGGCGAACTTCCATGGTTTGGCACGGGTAATTTTGTGCCAGAATTTGAGGAAGTTGCCTATTCCCTGGATTCCAGCAACATTTATTCAAAGCCCTTTAAAACAATATACGGCTGGCATATTATCAAATACATTGACAAAAAGGACCTTGAACCTCTCGAATCAATGCGGTCTGAGATTGAGCGGAAAATTGGAAGAGACAGCCGAACTAAAGTGAAAAATCAAGTGGTGCTTGACAGAATCAAAAATGAAAATGGGTTCAAAAAATACAATGATAATATATCGTCAGTTATTTCATTATTGGACTCAGGCAATCTGGCTTCTGAAGACGGCCAAAAGATTCTGTTTGAAATTGGAGACAAGTCATTCAAAGGTAGTGACCTTGAAACATTCGCGGAAACCAGGAAGAACCTGAAAAAATCCTCTGGTGAACTGTATGAAATGTTTGAGAGGGAAATGGTTCTGGATTTCGAAAACAAACAACTGGAATTTAAATATCCTGAATACCGTGCTTTATTAAATGAATACAGAGATGGGATTTTGTTGTTTGACGTAATGGAAGAAATGGTTTGGCAAAAAGCATCACAGGATTCTACAGGTCTTGCCTCTTACTACAAAAACAACCAATCAAGATACATCAAAAAGGATGTGGTACTTACGGATATTTACACTTCCAAGTCCAAACAAACTATTGATACGGTGGAGTTCCTGATCAACAAGTCTAAAGATCGGGCTTCAATCGAAAACCAACTCAATAAAGATGAACCGCTAAACCTTCAGGTGCGGAGCGGACATTTTGCACGAGGTGAGCACCCATTGGTAGAAAAGAATAATGAAGTAGGTTTGCATCGATACGAAGAGAATAATCGGCACATATTGGTACACATTAAAGAGAATAAACCCACGGTTATTCCTGAGTTAAATGAAATAAAGGGAAAGGTCATTTCGGACTATCAGGATTACCTTGAAGCCACATGGGTTGAGGAGCTTAAATCAAGGTACCAGGTGAAGGTTAATGATGACATCCTAAAAAAAGTGATTAGTGAAATTGAAGTTAGCATATAAAATCATAATACTTACATCTGCACTTGCTGTTGCGTCATGTCAATATTTACGACCTGCAAATGAAGAGGAGGAAACTGTAAAAACTCCAATAGCAAGGGTCAAACAAACATACCTGTATGAGGAGGACCTGAGTGGCTTGACTACTCCTAACATGTCCTCACAAGATAGTATTGCCTTTATTGAAAAATATGTAGATAACTGGATCAAAAAGCAATTGCTCATTGAAAAGGCAATTTCACAAATTGAGTTTAATGAGGCGGAATTAGAAAGAAAAGTACTTGACTACAGGTATGCACTAATTGTCCATGAATATGAGAAGCACTATGTAGGGCAAAACATTAGCACAGAAGTTTCCGAAGCGGAGATTGTGAAATACTACGAAGAGAAGTACGAAAACTTCCTGTTGAAGCAAAACATTATCCAATGCCTTTTTGCAAAGGTGCCAAAAGAAGCCCCGAAGGTAAATGATCTTAGCCAGTGGATGAGAAGGTATCCTAACTCAGACATTGAAGACATCAGATCTTATTGCTTTCAATTTGCAACCAAGTCATCTTTGGTAGATACACTATGGATCAATTTTGATGAAATCATCCAGAACACTGTGCTGTCTGATATTCCTAATAAAGTTCAGTTTTTAAAAAACAATAAGTTTGTTGAGGCAACCGATGATGAGTTTATCTACTTATTAAAGATATTAGACTACAAAATTTCCGATCAGATATCTCCGTTAGAGTTCATTAGAGACGACATTAGAAACATCATAATTAACAAACGGAGAATTGAGATCAAACGGAATCTTGAGGAAAGAATATTTAAAGAAGCAAGAGAGAATGAAGAGTTTGAAATATATTAAGCACGTCCTGATAATATCTGCCATAATAAGCACAGCCAGCACATTTGCGCAAACTTCCAGCGGTGTGGTGGTAGATAAAATCATTGCCAAAGTAGATGATTACATAATCCTGAAGTCTGAATTGGAGAATGCCTATCAGGAGATGCTTGCCAGAGGAAGCTTTTCCGGGGAAGAAGGGAAATGCAAACTTTTAGAAAGCCTGATCATCAATAAATTAATGGTTGCTAAAGCCGAAATTGACTCGGTTGAAGTAAGTGACAATGAAGTAAACGCAAACCTTGACCGCAGAATGAGTTATTTCATCTCTCAGGTTGGTTCTGAAGAGAGACTGGAAGAATTCTATGGTAAGACAATGGACCAATTCCGTGCTGAATTGTTTGATGACATCAAGGAACAGTTGGTGGTGCAAAAAATGCAATCTGAGATAACCTCCGGAATTAAAGTTACTCCTAATGAGGTTAGGAAATTTTTCAAAGCCATCCCCAGTGATAGTTTACCTTATTTTTCAACTGAGGTCTCTGTAGGGCAAATTGTTAAAGTACCAAAGGCAGGTAAGGTTGCAACACAAAAAGTAATAGATCAGCTCAATGACCTCAGAAGTCAAATACTTGAAGGCATAGATTTTGGAGTTTTGGCCAAACAGTACAGCGAAGATCCAGGTTCCCGTCAACAAGGTGGCATGTTACCTTTCTTCAAAAGAGGTGAACTGGCACCTGAATATGAAGCAACTGCGCTAAGTCTTTCTCCCGGGCAAATTTCTGAACCAGTGGTGACAGATTTTGGTGTGCATATTATCGAATTGATTGAGAAAAGAGGTAATTCCTTCAAAAGCCGACATATTTTAATGATCCCAAAAGTTACAGAACGGGATAGAGTGAAGGCCAGAGACTTTTTAGATAGCCTGAGAACTCAGATCATTAGTGACAGCATCAAATTTGAAGCTGCAGCAAAGGAGTATTCGGATGACAAACAAACTTCGGGAAGTGGCGGCTTTTTGCAAGCACCTGATGGTGCAACCAGAATATCTGTAAAGGAACTGGATCCCGGATTGTTCTTTGCCATTGACACTATGAAAATTGGCTCGGTAAGTCCCGCCATGGAGTTTGATCAGCCCGATGGTTCTAAAGCTTATCGGATAGTTTATTACAAAAGTCAAACACCTCCTCATCGAGCGAATTTGAAAGACGACTATCAAAAAATTGCTACAGCAGCACAAAATTCAAAGAAAAACCGTATACTATCAGAATGGTTCGAAAAAGCGCAGAAAGGAATATTTATTGAAGTTGATCCGGACTATGATTTTTGTAACTTACCGATCATACAATAACAAGGATTAAAATTTATGTCAAAGACTAACGGAGTAGAGGAAGCAAATCAGCTTCATCAGGCTTATAACGATCTTAAAACTGAAATATCAAAAATAATTGTAGGGCAGGAAAATGTGATCAAATTATTAATCACCTCTATTTTTTGCGAGGGCCACTCACTGCTTGTTGGCGTACCTGGTCTGGCAAAAACCCTGCTTATTCAAACGATATCAAGAGCGCTAAGCCTTGACTTCAACAGAATTCAATTTACTCCGGACCTTATGCCCTCAGATATTCTGGGAGCAGAAACACTCGATCAGAATAGAAATTTTCAGTTTGTAAAGGGACCTATTTTTTCCAATATCATTCTGGCAGACGAAATCAACCGTACTCCTCCAAAAACACAATCCGCATTATTGGAATCAATGCAGGAGTATGGAGTAACCATTGCTGGGAAACATTATGACTTAAGCAAACCTTTCTTTGTATTGGCCACACAAAACCCAATTGAGCAAGAGGGAACTTATCCACTACCAGAGGCTCAGCTGGATCGCTTTATGTTCATGATCAAATTGGATTACCCCGACTATCAATCCGAGTTAGATATTGTAAAAAATACAACCAGCAACATCACTCAAGACATAAATCCGGTACTATCAGGAGAACAAATCATGAGGTTTCAGGAATTGGTCAAGAAAGTACCTGTTACTGATAACGTAATTGAATACGCTGTATCACTTTCACATAAGACAAGACCCAATACTGAGAAAGCCGCAAATGAAGCGAATGAATATCTTGAGTGGGGTGCGGGACCTAGAGCTTCACAATATCTTGTACTTGGTGCAAAATGTAATGCTTTACTCAACGGTAAGTATTCTCCGGATATAGAGGATGTGAAAGCTGTCGCTACGCCAATCCTCCGCCACAGAATAGTTCGTAATTTCAAAGCAGAAGCTGAGGGAATTACGGAAGAAAAATTAATTGAACAGTTACTTTAATTATATAACACCTTTGAATTGACGGAGAAACCTTACGTCGTTCTCAGAGAACAATCGTAAATCGTCAATTTGGTATTTTAGCATTGCAATTCTTTCAATACCCATCCCGAATGCAAAACCAGTGTATTCCTCGGGATCAATACCACAGTTTGACAGCACATTGGGGTCTACCATTCCTGAGCCAGCAATTTCTACCCAGCCAGTATGTTTACAGACTTTGCAGCCGTCTCCTTTACAGATGAAACAACTTATATCAATTTCAGCACTCGGTTCTGTAAAAGGGAAATAGGATGGTCTGAATCTGATCTGCGTATCCTTCCCAAATAATTCTTTTGAAAAGTGATATAATGTTTGCTTCAAGTCTTTGAAACTAACATTTTTATCAACATATAGTCCTTCAACCTGGTGAAAGAAGCAATGTGCTCTTGCACTAATAGCTTCATTCCTATACACTCTACCAGGCATAATCGACCGGAAGGGAGGCTTTCCATGCTCCATCATTCTTATCTGAACATTGGAGGTATGTGTACGAAGCAACTGATCAGGATTTCTCTTAATGAAAAATGTGTCCTGCATTTCCCGTGCAGGATGATTCTCTGGAAAATTCAGTGCAGTAAAGTTGTGCCAATCGTCTTCTATTTCAGGACCATCCTGAACAGAAAATCCTAACCTTTCAAATATCTCAATGATTCTGTTTTGAGTTAATGTAATCGGATGTAAAGAACCTAACTCATTGGGAATTGTAGGAAGGGTGAGGTCAAATTGGTTCTGATTTTCAGACGAACCATTTTCAGTAGCCTTAATGAGTTCATCAAACTTTTCCTGAGCAATGTTCTTGAGTTGATTAAGTTTCACTCCGAATTCCTTCCTCTTATCGCCAGGTACATTTTTGAATTCTGAGAATAGATCAGCAATGACATTTTTTCTACCAATAAACTTTTGCCTGTAAGCTTCCAGTTCCTCAGCAGAAGAAACACTTACTTTTTTAATCTCATCAATGTACGCCTCAACTTTTTCTAACATAACTCAAAAATTTGAAGCCGTAAAGTTATGATATGTCAGTTTGATTATAAAGGTTGGCAGTAAGTATTAAGCACTTTTGGAAAGGAATATTTGTTTGCGGTGTTCGGCCACTTCCTTCTCTTCATCCACACCATACTTTGTGTGAATCCTTTTTAGCAGAAAACTTAAACCCAGTGCCAGGCAAATCAGTACGATTATAGATAAGGAATTTCCATATGGTTGTAACAGAAAGGATAAGGCGAAGAAAAGTACATTTGTAGTTAACAAAATCAATGTTGCTGAACTGTGTGACAAACCTAATTGAATCAATAAATGGTGCAAATGTTTCCTGTCTGGCACCATAGGGGACCTTTTATTTGATATCCTTATTGTAAATACTCTTATTGTATCAAACAAGGGTACAATCAGCAATCCTACTGCAATTGATATGTGTGCCGGGAACTTAACCGGAATTGTTGGCGAAAGGTAATAGTTGGAGTTTATAAAATACACTGACACAATAGCCAGAAAAAAGCCAATTAACATCGAACCCGTATCTCCCATGAATATTCTGCTAGGTTGCCAATTAAAATAGAGAAAGGCCATTATAGCACCTACAAAAGCGCAGCATATTAGTGAAAGAGCAATATCACCCACTGAGTAAAACCAGAAGGTATAAAACCCCAATACCAACGTAGCTATTGCTCCTGCAAGGCCATCTATCCCATCAATCAGGTTGTATGAGTTGGTAATCACAATTAATGTAAAAAGCGTAATCAGGTAACTTGCCCAATAAGGGAATTCGTATATATTAAAAATGCCATAAAAAGATTCGAATCTGATATCAGCAAAGACAATAACAATACTACAGATGGCAATTTGCGCCAACAATTTATGACGGGCTCTTAACATCACTATATCGTCTCTTACGCCCAAAAGAAACATTAAAAATACGGAAGCAATCAAATATCGGTATGCGGTAATATCAACCCATGACATCCAAAATAATGAAGCAACAAATACTCCAGTAAATATGGCAATACCACCCATGGAAGGAGTCTCAGCAGTATGGAGTTTCCTGTTATCAGGGGCATCCAGCAAATTAATTGTTCGGAAAATCCTAATTGTAATTGGAACAACTACAAGGCATACAAAAAAAGAGGTTACGCTGATTAGAAATATTTTATCCATAAACCTTATCCAGAATAGGTTAAATAGAACTTTTTTCGCAAAAACTGTGATTATTTCTAGCAGCCGGGGATATCAAAGATAGGGAAATATTATAAAAGCTGCTCATATATTTAATAGATTTCTATGCTTTGTGAAATATATTTAATCTTGTGTACTATATTTAGTATGTATTACACCCAACATATGTATGAAATCGACTTTGATAAAAAAAATTGTTATCAGGACAATAATTTTATTTACGACATGGATTATTGTCTATTATGGTTTCATACTTCCGGACGGTAGAATTAATAAAAACTTAACTGCTACTGTGGTTGCCGGCACTGATTTTTGCCTCGATGTTTTGGGTTACAATGCTGCTGTTGAAGATAATATAGTAAAAATTGACGGAGAATCAGTCGTTTTGATAGCTGATGGGTGTAATGGCTTAGAGTTATTTGCTTTATATGCTGGTTTCATAATTATTTTTCCTGGTCGATTAGATATGAAATTGATCTTTATTCCTGTTGGAATTTTTATTATATATATTGTTAATGTACTAAGAGAAACTGCCTTAGCGTTAAACTACAAATTCTTCAGGGAGTCCTTTGAAATTAATCATAAATACACCTATGTTCTCATTGTTTACATAATTGTATTTCTTATCTGGAGGTTTTGGTTGAAAAGGTATTCTACAATTACAAATGAATAAAACCCGACTATTGTCAATCCTTATATTTTTACTGATTTTAATTTTTGGTACTTTTAAATTTTATATCATCCGGGAATTAGACCACATATTTTCCACAGGTTTGAACGATAGGCTAAATATTTTTTTGAAAACCAACAATCACCAACAATATCTAGCCGGTTGGATTTTTTATCATTTCCTGTATATAGCGCTACACTTCATATTTGTTTTTGTGTTATTTAGCAAACAGAAAAAAATCAGAAATATAATTGCATTTATTTTAATCGCAGTTATTAGCACGCTTATAATCATCATGTTCATATCCAAAATTTTACAGTTTGAATTTGTCTATGATATTGCATTTGATCTTTTTAGGAACCTGGTAAGTTTACCTTTTATTTTGCTGGCAATTGAAGGGGGTAGAATTTTATTTAAAGACATTGCGTCACTCAATAAAAAAGCCAATTAACGTCCTTTAGTAGGCCGTTTCTTGTCCTTGCAGAATTGACCTAATCGTTAGCATAATAATTTTCAAATCAAGCAAAAGGCTCCAGTTTTTCACATAAAAGCGATCGAGCTTAACTCTTCCGTACATTGCACTAAATTGTGCTGTTTCACCTCTATAACCTTTTGCTTGTGCCAATCCTGTAATTCCTGGTTTTACAGCATGTCTCTGAATAAACCTATCAATTTTCCGTTGATATTCCTCGTTATGAGGAACAGCATGAGGGCGAGGACCTACTACTGACATATCTCCCAGGAAGACATTAATAAACTGAGGTAATTCATCTAAGCTTGTTTTTCTTAAAAATGATCCCAATTTTGTAATTCTTGAGTCATTTTTCTTTGCCTGTACCACTTCCTGATCTTCATGAACCCGCATTGTTCTGAATTTAAAAATCAAAAACTTCTTATTCCCACGACCGTTTCTACACTGTCTGAAAAATACAGGCCCTTTCGATTCTAACTTAATCAATATACCAATTATAGGTATAAGCCATGATAATAATATAACAATTACAGATAGAGAAAATACTACATCAAATGCTCTTTTTACAAATCGGTTAAATTGGCTATCCAGAGGAATTGCTCCTACATTAATAATAGGAATTTCGCCATATTTTTGAATTGAAAGATTTCTGTTTAGCAGACTACTAAATCTTGAAATCATTTTTACCTGAATTAGATTATTCTCAGCATAATCTATCACACGTTTTATTTCATCATTATACAACTTTGGAAGACTGCAGAAAATCACATCAATTTTTTGATCTTCACATATGTCCTCCAATTGATCAACGGTACCCAGGATATTTTTAAACCCAGATGGATAATGATTATCCAAAAAACCAATAAACCTATAGCCAAGAGATGGGTTATTCAATAAATACTTGACTATTCCATTGGAAGTATCGCCGTAACCAACAACTAAAACATTTCTATGGTTATACCCCTTTTTCCTATATATTCTTATTAGGAAGTAGAAAACTACCCTCCAGCTTACTACTAAAATTGAAAAAAACAGATAGGTATAAAACAAATGTTCTCTTGAATAGTAATAAGACCTGGTGGCCACCCACATAGCAAATGTAAGGGAGAGGTTTATTACTAGGGCCAACAGTACTTTATTTACAACATCAAGTACTTTAAATTCCCGGTTGCTTTCATTTAATTTTGTTGAATAAAATATTATGACCCATGCGACATTTAAATATATATGCAAATATCCGTAACGATCATCAGAATATAGGAATTGGGAGAATCTAATGAAGTTGGCAGATATTATCCCAACATTCAAACTTATCAGATCAAAAAGTAAAAATAAATATGGGAAAAGCTTAGAATATCTATGCCTAATCATCTTCGTTGTAGAGTTATGAAAGCATTAAAGAAAGCAAAGTACGGCATAAAATATTAATTTTCAAAAAGGTGCAAAACGCTCAAAAGCAGTCAACTATAAAGGACACAAAACTCCTAATTAATGTCCGAACTAGTACAAACCTTCCTTATTGCAATCCTTGTACCAGTCATCCAAAGCCTCCTTAAAATTAAATTTGTAGCTTTTTGCCTTCTCCGCGAGTTTTTTTCCAGATATGTTAGTTGAAATCATTAACTTCCGCACTCTATCCGGGTGGATTCCCAATTTAGAAAATCCAAATAATGTTAAAACTGAAGCCGCAGAACTTAATATCCAGGAAGGGATCAAAATCCTGGGGGGCTTTGCTCCAAGAACTTCAGCAATACCACCTGCTATAGATTCGATAGTATAAGCGGGAAAGTAAGCAAAATTATATGTTTCTACAGATGACTCCTGTTTTCTAAATAAACTCCAGGTTTGAAACACCAGTTCTTTCACATAGATACACCCTTTGATAGTATCTTTCCTTCCCGGGTAGAAAAAATAACCTTTAGAAATGGCAGAAGCTAGCCTGCTAAAGTTTCCATTTTCACCTTTCCCAAAAACCACGCCAGGCCTGAGGATCATTAATTTACGTTCACTGTCTTTTGCGGCCCACGTCTTATGGATCTCCTCTGCTACTAACTTCGATATCCCATATGGAGTATTTGGAGTTGGCAGGGTATCTTCATATTTTGTCTCCTCGGATGCTCCGTACGGAGCTATCGAGCTGGTGAATATCAAATTGTTGATTCCATTTTTATCCGCAAAGTCACAGATGTTTTTTGCTCCTAAAATATTAGTTTCAAAATAATCATAATCTGGATGTCCAGGTGTCCTATGAATGGCCGCTAAGTTTATTATCCAGTCAGAACTCGAAAAATCGCCTTTTAAATTAATTGGTTTCCTTACATCAATTTTTCGTGACTCATCCTTTTGTTCAAGGTCGTAACTTAAAATTTCTGTAATCCCACTTTGATTTTGTAAAAAATTCTGAAAATGAGTTCCTATAAAACCTTCTCCACCAAAAATTAATACCTTCATTTGTTGCTAAAATAATATCTATAAGTCACAATGGAGTTTAGAGGCCTATAGCCAATCGGATTTGTCTACTGAGTTGTAGGTTTGCATTATACCAGATTCCAAGTCAATTCTTGGCTTCCATCCCAAACTGTTAATTCTACTACTATCCATTAGTTTTCTAGGGGTTCCATCCGGTTTACTAGTATTGTATTCAAGGCTACCCGTATATCCTACAACTTTTTTGATCAGTTCAGCTAATTCTTTGATGCTCAAATCGCTTCCATAACCTACATTAATTGTTTCTTTTGAAGAATAATTCTTCATTAAGAATAATGAGGCCTCCGCCAAATCATCCACATGTAAAAATTCTCTCCTTGGAGATCCGGTACCCCAAATTTCAACGCTTTCCTGTCCTGAAATTTTCGCAGTGTGAATTTTCCTCAATAATGCTGGAAGAACATGTGAGTTTTCAAGATGGTAATTGTCATTTGGTCCATATAAGTTCGTAGGCATGGCACTTATAAAATCACATCCATACTGATCTCTGAAAGTTTCACAAAGTTTGATTCCTGCTATTTTTGCTATTGCATAAGGTTCGTTGGTGATTTCAAGTGGACCCGTTAGCAATTCTTCCTCTTTTATGGGTTGTTTAGCAAACTTTGGATAAATGCAAGAACTGCCCAATAATAAAAGTTTCTTTGTAAGATAGGAGTGAGCGGCACTAATTACATTTGCTTCAATCATTAAATTATCATACAGAAAATCTGCACGATAGAAATTGTTCGCATGAATTCCCCCAACTTTTGCTGCCGCCAGAAAAACATACTCCGGTTTTTCAGCTTCAAAAAACCTAATAACCTGTTCCTGACTTCTTAAGTCCAGCTCCTTGGATGTTCGAGTCAATAGATTGTTATACCCTTTTGACTGTAGTAACCTAACAATCGCCGACCCAACCATGCCCCTGTGTCCGGCAACATATATTTTTGAATTCTTTTCCATGAATTATTCAGCCTGGTTTAATATGTCATGGCCCCCATCGAGCAAATATTTGTCTTTTTCAAATAATTTAAGGTCGGCAGCCATCATATCTTTTACAAGGGCCTGAAGATCATATTTCGGAGACCAGCCTAACTTTTCTTTTGCTTTTGTGGCGTCTCCAATGAGCAGTTCCACTTCAGTAGGCCTAAAATACTTCGGATCAATTTTAACTACTTCTTGTCCAACACTCAATGAATATTGGTCATTCGCAATTGAAGCAACATAACCGATCTCATCAATTCCAGAACCCTTAAACTCAATTTCAACACCAACTTCTCTAAAGGCCATCTTCAAAAATTCTCTGATGGTAGTTGTTACACCAGTTGCAAGAACAAAATCTTCAGCCACATCATGTTGCAATATCCTCCACATGCCTTCTACATAATCTTTCGCATGACCCCAGTCCCTTTTTGCGTCCAAATTTCCCATATACATGACATTTTGTAATCCATATGCCATTTTGGAAACTGCCCTGGTAATCTTTCTGGTGACAAATGTTTCTCCTCTTAGGGGTGATTCATGGTTAAATAGAATACCATTGCTTGCGAACATATTATATGCCTCTCTGTAGTTTACAGTGATCCAATAGCCATAAAGTTTGGCAACAGCATATGGTGATCGTGGATAAAAAGGTGTCGTCTCTTTTTGAGGAACCTCCTGAACCAAACCATAAAGCTCAGAGGTTGAAGCCTGATAGATTTTGGTAGATTCTGTAAGTCCCAATAATCTAACGGCCTCTAATATCCTTAATGTTCCAATTGCATCAACGTTTGCCACATATTCAGGTGTGTCAAAACTTACTCTAACATGGGACATTGCGCCCAAATTGTAAATCTCGTCAGGTTTTATTTCTTGGATTAGCCTTGTTAGGTTCAGAGAGTCTGTTAAATCTCCATAATGTAACTTTAAATTAGCATTATCAACATGTGGATCCTGGTATAGGTGGTCAATTCTCTCTGTATTGAACAGAGAGGATCTTCTCTTAATACCATGTACTTCATATCCTTTCTCAAGTAGCAACTCCGATAAGTATGCACCATCCTGACCCGTGATCCCAGTAATTAAAGCAATTTTTTTCATCCCGCAAAAGTAGTCATATTTAGTTCAAAAAATTAAATCTCTACTCATTACTAATGATGTAATTTATAAGCGATTCGATATTAAATTTTTCCATCTTCCCCTCCTGAACCCTTTCCTGATAAATTTGATAAGCTGATCGTTGGCCTTTTTTGTCTTTAATCATATCGATCACCTTACAAAACTCATCAAAGTCCCATGTAGTCAAAGTGTAAGAATCACTAAAATCTGATAGTATTTTTTCTAACTCCCCCTTTTCCTCAGAAATAGAAAGGATTGGCACTCCAGCATAAAGTAAATTTGGGAGCTTTGAAGGTAAAGAGCCTTCATTACTACCTTCAATTTGAGGTATTAGTTGCAAATCGCTACTCCTGTACAAACTGAGAATTTGTTCTTGAGGAACCAAATTAAAAAACTGGATTTTGGGATTAGCTTTATAAATTTGTTGCAATTCTTCAAATATTGGCCCATCTGAAAAAACAGTAAACACTGTATCATCTTTTATAGTGGTATACCTTTGAAAGAAATCCAACAATACTCTTGGGTTTTGTTTCTCCCCAAAAGCACCAGAATAAACTATATTAAATTGATCTTTTGGTAAATAATGCAGTGGAATGTCCTCGTTCTTGTTTTCTTCAGAAAGATTTATGAACGGATAACTTACAAAACTATTGCGGTATGTGGTTTCGTAATCCTTTTCAGCCGCATCCCGCATCGTATTGGAAAGGAAAATAATTGAATTGCAGTTTTTCAGCACTCTTTTTTCTATAAAACCTATAGTTGATGTTAATACTTTGCCTTTTATACCACTAGATTTTTTCGCATAGACATTTTGGAGATCATGTACGACACTGATAGTTTTTATATTCTTTCCTATAAATAGTTGAATAAAATAAGCAAAAAGACTGGGTGGCAATATTGAAATACATATATCGTACCGATTGCGGTTAAAGATAATATGTCGAACTACAAAAATTGAGAACCAAATTTCCAAAATTGCTCTTCTCAATAAAGTATTTCCGGGATACTTTATTTTTGAACCTCCTCTTATAACCTGAGCGCCAGGGAAATCATCTTTGCTCTTTTTTACCTTCCAGTGAGGATAAAATGGGTGCGAGCATAAGACATCAACCCTACAATTGGCATCAAGCAACTCTTTCACTAATGTGGTATTGTATTTAGCAGTCGATATTGGTTCTGGAAAGAAAAACGGACTGACAAATAGTATTCTCTTTTTCACTAATCGCAAATTAAATAGGTGTTGTTAAGATATTTTATATACTGACGACTAATTGGTCTCTTAAGAGTTTTTCTAAAGATTTTGCCTTAAATTGAGACTATAATTATACTGTGAATAATTGTGCGAATTTAGTGAAAGCTCATGTATATTTTATAATTGCATTATTTATTATAGCTATTAAGTTTCCTCTGTGGTCACAGGAGAAACCAAACATCATCATAGTGATGTATGATGATCTGGGAATTGGTGATCTGAAATTATATAATTCCTTATCCAGAATTCGAACACCAACTATTGAAAAAATAGCAAATAGCTCAATAATCTACACAAATGCATATGCGGGTTCAGCTGTTTGCACTCCTTCAAGAGCTAGCATTCTCACCGGAATATTCCCTGCTAAATTAGGGATATCCTCTCATTTTGATAATGCTAGGAAGCATTTGTCTGAGCAACTTTGGACTATTCCCAAAATTCTCAACTCGGTTGGCTATGAGACATTTCATGTAGGAAAGTGGCACCTTGGAGGAACTTCAATTACGGACATTGCCAATAGAAAGAATGGGACCAAACAAAGTATCCCTGGACCATTGGAACATGGATTCAAATCCTATTTGAGTCATTTGACACACTCACCAGGTCTATCCGAATATTGGAACAATAGCACCTTTTATTCCAATCAAGCTAAATTTTCAGTTTACAATGATTCGATATTTGAATCCGATAAATTCCTTCCAGACCAGTTGATAGATTATTCGATTCAGTTTATTGAACGTTCAACAAGAGAGCAGAAACCGTTTTTCTTAAACTTATGGTTTTATACACCACATGAACCTCTGCAATGTCCACCTGGAGAAAGGTGCCAGAACGAACCAGAAAAGTACAAATATTTGATAGAGTACAGTGACCAACAGTTGCAGAGGTTAATCAACTACCTGATTGAAAATGACCTGTACAACAACACGATACTAATATTAACTTCTGATAACGGGCCTGCAATTCAGGGCAGTGCACATCCCTACACTGGAAGAAAGACTGACTTATACGAAGGAGGTATAAAAGTACCATTTTTACTTTCCTGGCCTCAAATGATTAGTGGTACCTATATGAATGATAAGCTCACTCATCATGTAGATATATTTTATTCTATTACCAAAATTTTCTCCCACACTATTGATGGACTTGATGGTGCTTATTTGTTTTCGCCACAGTGTCTTGATCGTATTTTGATATGGCAATTGGATCAATATTCTTGGCATCCAACAAATGAAAGACCCAATCCTCATTTGGAAAATGTAATTCGCACTAATAAATACAAGTATTTTTTTGATTCAAATAATGTTGGTTTTGTAATAGATATGGAGACTAACCTTTCAGAAACCCATGAAAAGAAAGTAAAAGACCTTTCAGTACTTACAAACATGAAAAGTCATGCCCCCTTGAATTATACTCCGATTTTAAGCAATAATGTTATTGACTCATGGAAGCTACCCGCTGTGTTGTATATTGATAGACCATTAAAGTATAACTTCTCAGATGGTATTGTAAGAAAAATTACCATTGATGAAGCAGATGAAGTAGCACTGCAAATTTCAGAAAATCATCTAACGCCATTGCAACTCGGTGATTATGAAGTTTCAATCGACTCATATGTAGATGGAAGAAAGATATCAACCTCTACAGAGGTTATTTCTGTAAAAAACAACTTACAAATTGCTGAGCCAAAATTAACTCTTAATAAAAACAGTCACGATAAGCTTGAATATTCAATTGAATCAAATTATCCGTTAGCAATTGAATACTCCAATTGCGACTGTGTTTCTCTAAATCGGGGCAACCTAACTATCAATAAATCTTCGCTTAATGATATACAATTTAGAATAGGAGCAATTGCAAGCGAGTCCAGCTTTTATTTTGATTACACAATTTCATCAAATATTCACATTGATCTAATGGATTATGATTGTATAGTTGAACCAACTATTACTTCCTCATATAATTCTGTAAAAGTTTTAATAACCGATCTCAGAGGCAGGGAAATATATCACGGCATTTACCAACATTTTGACCCAACAGGTTACCTCGGTATACCATTAATAATTTATGATCCAATATCATCCTCTGCCATTAAAGTAATTTTTCGAAATTAATCTTGAAACAGGTTTTCAAATTCACCTTCTATCATTAATTGATAGTCGCGTTTCATCTGCTCAGTAAACTTCTCCTTCCATTGGTTAATTGTGCCTTTTCTAAAAGTATGCGATTTAGATGGTTCAATTGCGTTCTCCATTTTGGTGATCAATTCTTGCGTATCTATTTCCCTCTTGCTAAAAGTAACATAAGATCTAGCTAAGTTTGTCAAAATTTCCTGTCGTCTTTCGCTCATTAAATCCTCGTACCTAATCACAAACACATTTTTAGTGCTAATCCATTTCTCAAACATTCTGAACCTTTCAACAATATTGGGGTAACTACAATCCTTTAAGGAAGGATCTCCGTTAAGAGACAACTTTATTCGATCTAGTTCATCAGGAAATTTTAAGAATTCTTTGCGCAACCTATGCCATTTATTCATATTGTATAAATAATGTGCTTCTGAAATAGCTACATCCCTTAAATCACGATATATAAATACATGAAAAGCATTTATGTTCTCCATTGCGCTACTAAGCACATCATAATAGTGTAAATGAGCTCCTACAATTTCTCCCGGCAACAATTTATTAATTCGTTTTGCCAATTTTTCAGGATGTACCTCTCGGTATGTTAATGAAGGTGTAGAAGCTAAAAAGTTTCCGAAATTTTTTGGTCCTTCAATGGCTTCTATAACCTGCATAACCAAATGAGTGCCACTTTTAGGAAATGAATTTACAATAATTGGGGGATTAGTTAGATATTTGCGTTTTGGTACTAAAGGTTTCCAAATTATTCTGATAAGATCAAATGAATATCTATATAACTTTTTGGAAATCACATACTTTCTCCAAATCATGATTAATTAATGATATGTTAAAAATTTTGAATTTGCTTCTGGTCCTGTTTATTTCATTACCTCTTTTAGGAAATAAACAACCAAATATAATTGTAATTATTTATGATGATCTAAATAAACTTATCTCACCATATGACAATCAAAATGTAACTACCGCAAACTTAAAGAGAATTAGTGATGCCGGAATAACTTTTACTAATGCATATGCTAATTCTACAATGTGTAACCCTTCCAGAAGCAGTTTTCTTACAGGATTGTATCCAGACAAATTCAATTACTATGGCAATTACCGACGTACGGAAAATGGCAATGTCAATTATTATTTCAGAGACTCACTACAAAATGTGTTTACGATTAATGATTACTTCCATTATTTGGGGTATAAGGTATTTGGAGCAGGTAAAATTTACCATGATCCTTTCAACCAAAAAGAGTATTGGGATCAATATAATTCAGGCGGCAACAAACCTCAACCATCTAGTTTAATTCACCCAGAATCTGCAAACATCTACAATGGTTTAGACTGGGGGCCATTAAATATATCACAAGAACAGTTTCCTGAGTACGAAGTGACGTCATTTGGGATCAATAGAGTAGAGCACCCAGAGCCATATATCATGCTTTTAGGATACAGGTTACCTCATACCAGATTGTATTATCCAAATTTTGTGGACTCACGGGTAAACAGCGCAGATTTGTCAAGTCTTGATTCGGATCTGATAAATACAGATCACCTTGCTTCTTCCCATTTGAGAAATTTTACAGGAAATCCAGCTTATAAATTATTGGACTCACTGGGTCAGATTTCTAACTTTAGAAACGCATATGAAAAATGTGTTTATTTCACTGACCTCCAAATTGGCCGTATTTATGACAAATTGCTTAGCACAAACTTTTTTGAAGATTCATATTTAATCATTACCAGTGATCATGGCTATAACCTTGGAGAAAAATCCAGAATCGGAAAAGACAACTTATGGAAAAACGGGCAAGAAATACCAATGATTATAATTGGACCAAACATTCAACCGGGGAGAAAGGTAGCTGTCAATGTTAGTCTGATCGACCTGTTACCAACCTTATTAGATTTAGTTGATGTTGAAAGTCCTGGCGCCCTGGATGGAGAAAGTTTCAAAAGCTACCTTCACCAGGAGATGGATACCAATAGACCTGTTTTAGCAGTAAATAGTAAGAAGACTTATTCTGTCATTAGTAACAATCATAAGCTAATAGAATATCCACAGGGTGAACATGAGTACTATAATATAGTTTCTGACAAAAATGAATTGAATAATCTTGCCTCACTAAATGATTTTGAAGAACATAAAGAGATGATTGCGCAATTTAAAAATCGAAATCCGTATGTGGAATTAGGTGTCATAGATAGCATTGGCATTATGACAAATGAATTGGGTTGTCTGGAATTAAGCTGGAACAAATCTGACACTGACTATTTATATGAAATTGAGATCACAAACAAACTTAGAAATGCAGTTACTTTTGATACTTTGACATGGTTAAATCATGTCAGACTTTCTCAGGTATTTTTATCAGACAATCACTTATTTGGTCAGGAAATAGGTGTAAGAATTCGTAAAGTATCGTCGAAGCAAAATTTTGAGTGGTCTTCGGAACATCTATATCAAGTGCCTGAGAAAGTCAACAATGTAGCCGATCAACCTATATCATCTTGGTTCATTCAGCGCACTGTGGAGCAACATTTGATTTTAGAATCCAAGATACCGATTACCAGTATAAATATGTTTGATTTAACCGGCAGAAAACTGGAGCTTACATGTGTTTTTAAACACGATGGAAAATATATATATCGCATACCAAGAAATCATCACGGATTATATATTATCAGTTGTACGTTTAATAATGCAATTAAGTATAAGATTAAAACTTATTTATGACGGTTCAAATGTAATCTGTCAAAGTTCAGACAAAACCTTCTTGTAATGTTTTTGACTTGAAAGTATAAGGTTCTTTATATTCTTTGTAGCATCATTGACCAGCTCTCTGTATTGATCTATATTGTTAAGTAGTGAAGTTAGTTTGTCTACCAATTCACTTGAACGCCCAACTTCAACGACAACTCCACCCATTTGCATGTTGTTTCCAATACATCCAATATTATAGGTTATAACCGGAACACCTTTAGATTGAGCTTCTGCTAGCACTAAGGGCTGTGTTTCAATCTTATATTTAGATGGAAAAAGAAACATATCAATGGAATCAAAAAACTGATCCTTAGCATCATCATAAAGCGGACCAAAATACTTCACGTTATCTGGATAAGACTTACATATATCGTTCACCAGGTTCTTTTCATAGTCAGACTTAAATGGACCGGCTATATATAGTTCCAATGCAGGAAAATTATTTATTAATTCAGTAAAAATTTTTATTACTTCATCAATTCCTTTGTTGACATCCAAATTACTCAGATGCCCCAACCTGTATGGATTATCAGGCTTTTCTGGTTTAAGTGAAATGTCTTTCGTGTCTAGAAAAAAATAATTTGGTAAGATTGAAGCCTGATATCTACCATTATATATACGCTGATATCGAGATTGATGATCGGGGCACAGAAAAATTTGCAAATCCCTGGAGCTCATGAATTTCGCTACCAGGCTCATCAAATTCCTTTTCGTATGTATATAAGCATAGGAATGATGATGTAAAATTGTTCTACCACCAATCAACCTGGCCGAAACTACCAAAATAAATGTGTAAAGTAGACCAAGGTTGGAGTTTGCCGGGTGGTAAAAAGTTTTAACTTTCCTGAATATCCTGTTAAAAAGCATCAACCATGGAGCAATAATCATTGCAATCAGCTTTGATATTTTAAAAAGGAACCTGGATTTCAAAACACTCCCTAAATTGAACTTATAAACAACTATCCCATCTTGAGTAATGCGTTTCAAAAACCTCTCATTCATTAATGTCATGCCGGTGACCGGAGGTGGAAACACTGCAATAGCCATTATCCTGGTCGCGGATTTATTCTCACCTTTCATATCCCAATTTCTCTAATTGAGCACCAGCATAGTGATCGAATATTTTTTTATCTTCCTCGCTAAAAACATTTCGCCATCCTCCTGTAGATCCTGATCGAATAAAGTTCACCTGACCTCCCTTAAGTGCTTTTTCCGCTATTTTTTTTTGTTTTTCAAAGTCAAATTCAGCCACAGCATCACTGATTTTATCAGATGAAACTTCAAAACCCAAACGCTTTGTGAGTTGTTGCAATTCGTCAGCTGTATTTCTTCTCAAATCTTCATACTTGACATGAATAATTTCCTCATTGTCTATGTACCACTGGTCAACAAAATCTGACCAGCTAAATTTTGGATATACCTGACGTTCAAAGCTATATTCAATAAATTTCAGAAGGTTAGATTTGATATCCTCATAATCATCAAATTGTAAGTGCTTTCGTACCTGGTTTACATGTTTTTCATTTCCAAATTGATTGGGAAAAAGGCAGTGATAATACCACGAAACCATTAAATCCCTTCCGTCACGCCAAACACATACCACATTTTTAAAAGATGGATCATATTGAAAATGGCCATGAATGATGGACTTTCTTATTTTCCTGAAACTGTTCCTGGGAAAAGGTAAGTTTAGAGATTTCGAAAGTAATTGACCTACCCATGTTCCTCCGCTTTTAGGATATTCGTTCACGATATAAAGTGGTAACTTACCCGAAAGGTATTTTATCATTAAATATCGCTGTGCCGATTGCGCCCTGGTTATTAATGGAGTGTTTATCATCTGCTGATCCAATCTTTAAATGGTAATTTTTTTGATTTGGTAATCCCTAACTGATTTTTTGCAAGTTTTTCCAGACTGATGATATCGGTATGGTAATAATCAATCAAGTTATTAAAAACATGTTCATCCTGATATTCACTATTTTTATTTTCAAATAAATTAGTGAACAATTCGGCAAGTTTAAAAACCACCTTGGAGTTTGGAAATTGCCGTTGAACCGATATTAAAAACTTATTGTTGGAGGTTTTCTTAGGCCTTTCATTCAAATTAGGAGGAACAAAAGACCGGTTCTCTAATTTTAAGAAGTCCCATATACTAAATAAAACCTCTTCTGGTTTCTGCGAAATATCATCATAAAAAATAATCTGAATATCTGAAGCAGGTACAACCTCTAACAAACGTGTGATTTGTTGAGCATATAGCCCTCTCTCGAGTATATCTTCAAGTTTACTATCCGGATTTGCTATTTGCTCCCTACTAAAGAATTGATCTAAAGGCACATCGGGAATCAACGACTTTCTTTTATACCAATAATACGCCGAAATGGCCCGCTCTACTGGATTTCTTAAACATAATATCAATTTCAATTCTGGAAAACGCCTCTTTAATTCGCTAACCGAGCTTAGGTCGACAATATATTCAACCGATACATCACCAACAATATTTTCTTTATTGTCTAAAGTAAATTGACTCCAAAACCACTCTTCTCCTTTTTCATTGAATACCTTCCCTCCATAGTAATTCTTTTCTTGCTTATTGTTTCTTAAACAAACCTCAGGATGGTTTACGATGCAATTGTATAGCCATGTTGTTGCAGATTTTTGAACGCCTGCGATGATAAAATCTAACCTATCTGTCATTTTGTTTAAAGTTCAAATACCAATAAAAAAAGCAAGTAAGCATTAGCCACTCAATAAAAGTATAATTACCACTATTCCCAGAAACCAATGGTCTAAAAATTGGTAATGCAGCCAACGCCAATGGCCAACTTTCCTTAATAGTGGCTGCTTGTATGGCGTAGGATATGACTTTCTTTAGGATGGCAAAGTAAAAACAAAGTGTTGAAATTAAACCCAAAATTCCAAATTGATAAATTGATGCAAGAAATAAATTATGCACCTGCAAATCTCGGAAATATAGAAGTCGGGCGCTTGTCCCATAACCAATTAACAAGCTGGATTCGATTTCTTTAAGCGTGATCAAATACATTTGAATCCGCGGATCGTGCGCAATTTCTCTAATCCTTTCAAGAATTATAGTAATAAAAGGGGCCAATGTCATCAATCCAAAAGGAATCACAAACAAAATCCCGCTAAAAATGACGTAGTTTTTAATTAATGATTTCTTCTTTATTAATGGAGTAAATTTAAAATGAAGAATATAAGGAATCGATACTGACATTAAAAATCCTAACATATTGGACCTGCTGAGGCTGACAATAACGAAAAATGCACTAATTGCCAAGCAAGAGTAAATCATGATTTGGTTGCCTATATTTCGCTTAACCCAAATAAGCGATATTCTTGCAAGTATAAAATAAAGGATGAATGCTCCAATCACGGTATTTCGCAATGAGTTACCGAATTCGGTATCTCCAGATTGCCCTTCAAATAAGGTAGAATTAAAAAGCTTTTTATAAATACTAAATTTCAATACATTAATGTCCCCTTTGAGGAAACCATATATTATAGTGTTAAAGAAGGATTCGCCAACCATTGAAAATATTATAGAAGCGATTAGTATAAATATTGCTAGTGAAAGGAAAATTGAATTTTTGTAGTGTTTCACCAAATCATTCAAATCTATTGTGAGAAGAACGGATAGAAATGAAATAAAAAAAATAAAATATGTAAATATTTTAACTGCAGGTGTGAAACTCCCAGGAGTAGGAAATATACACCACACAAAATTTATGATAACATAAACGCTGTATGAAAGAATAAAAAATTTAAGCTTATTTATAACTCTAAATACCGCTTTGAAGCTTTCTTTGTCTATAATTATTATAAATAAAGAAATTAGAATACTTAAATGAAATGTCTTCAGGTTTAGCGGACCTATTGTAACTCTCAACCAGGCTAACGGAATCGTGCAAAGTGTTAAAAAAATTAAAAACACCTTTAATATTTCAACTATCCGTTTCATTATTTAAAGGGAATATAAAAAGTATCAATTTTATATTTTCTTCTTATCCAAACAAGTGCTGCTAAATTCGAGAGGATTAAACCAGTAGCGCTTGTAATGGCAGCACCAGTAATTCCTAATTGTGGAATGAATATTATGTTTAGAACAACCTTCAAACATAATGTGGATAATGAAAGAACGAGAAAGACATTTTGATTTCCGGTCATTGTGAAAAATGCACCAGTAGCACCACTCAAAGCATTGAAAGTTTGACCAAGACTAAGCGCTACAAGGACCGTGCTTCCAATGGCTATAACCTCCTGGTCAGAAATACCAAGAATAATTTTCATGATAATATCGGATCCCAGAAGAATTATCAGAAATATTGGTATCGACGCATAAAAAATTATTTTCGAAAACTTCTCAATACTCCGTTTAATTGCACCAAAATCGTTTTTTCCATAATATTCTGCCAATTGTGGTTTAAAAGACGAGTTTAGAGACAATAGTAAAATCATTGGTAATATACTTACCCGAAAGGCAGCATTGTAGATACCTACCTGCGCTTCTGTGCTATACACACCAATCATTATTTGGTCTATCCATGATAGTAGATAGTTGGATGACATTGATATAAATAGAGGAAGAGATAACGCATATACTGGAACCTTCCTAAGAATGGCGGATGGCCGTTTCAAGGATTTGCTTTGCCTTACCCATAAAAAAACACATAATACCATTAAGAATGTATTGGTATATAGCAAAGCTAAAATTGGATTGATAAAACTGTCCCCAATAATAAAACCCGCTACAATCAAAACTGTCAATGCATGCCGAAGAAAGTGGTATATCAAGGCATATGTTTTAATTTTCTGAAGTGCTCTTAGTGACTCACATATATATTCAAAAATCGCCACGGGAATTATAGAAAACGATGCGAGTTCTATGTATATCTTAAGCTCCTCACTGTGAAATACTTGTATTGCTATAACTCCGGCAAGGTTATAAACAATAAATGTTACGATGGAAGACTGGATTATTACCTTTAAAAGCAACTTGACAAAAATGCCATTAACATTGGTGCTTTCATCATGTTTATATTGTGAAATAAGGCGAAGAGATGCAACATCTAGCCCAAGTTTGCCTACTATCACAGAAAGTTGGAGAGTTGTCAACGCAAGAACATATTTGCCGTAAATGTCTGTACCAAAATATCTGGATACAATTGCGACAAACAAGAACATTGACAGTACGCCAAAGGATTTTATGAATAAAAATGAAATTCCCTTTTTTAGTAATGTGCTTTCCTGTATATAATTAACTACCCTATTTATTGGTTGAATCACCTTTTCTTAAATAAATAATTATAACATGTAACCCACCGCTAAACAAGCCGAGGAAAACCATTATTATCAATATTACAACTATTCCAGGTGAAGTGTCATCAACTGGTATATTTGGAGGTCGTAATACAGTGAAAACTGGTTTTTCTCGCTCCAGTTTAAGTTTCGTCTGTTCTAACTCCAAAGAAAGTGTGTTATACACCTGAAATGCTACATTATTTAAATTTGTTAGTTTTTTTTCTTCGATTGTAAAGGAACTTGCAACAATATTTTTGTTTGCATCTTTGAATTTAGAAAGCTTTTCTAAGGTTGCCAGGTAATTTTCCTCAGCGATTTCATATTGTTTTTGAACAAACAAAAGCTCGTCTCTAGTTTTCTTTGTTTGATAAAATATTGCTTTTGATGTCAAATATTCCTTAACAAACATGGCCATCAACGCACTGAAATAAGGATCAGAAAAGTAAGTATCAATCGTAAGCAAATTTCGTGTCGGATCCTCTGTAATAGAAATTCTCTCTGTAATTAATCTGGCAATTTTCATCTTATCCTCCTCAAGATATGTAACTCCCGTTGGAAGAGTGGTTGAATCTAAAGGTGATGGTTTATCTTTATCATTAAAGAAAATATTTTTTAGCCTTCCAACCAGGCCTTCACTGCCTCCAAAATATTCTTGAATTGTGATAGAATCTCCTTTGACAAGCACCTTTTTTTTTAGTATGTATTCACTAAAATCAGTGCTCCATATGAGCATTTCAAAAAAATATATATCAAAACTGCTTCCCGAGGACCCTCCAAGAAGTGGAATACCTATCTGACCAAGAATATCAGAACCACTATTGACCTGTTCTCCTTGTTCATAGATTAGGGAGGTTGATGAATGATAATCTTTGGGTATTATCACTTTAATAACTACTCCAAATATCAAAAAAGCAACTACCCAAATAAGTAGCACTTTTTTATATGATGCAAAAAGCATAAAAAGCTGCCCCAAATTAATTTCGTCCTTTCTAGAATCTGACATGCCTTAGAAATTTCTACCTAATTAAATTATTAATAATTAGTGATAATGTGCCTATTCCACTAGCAATGCTTATTACCTCCTGCGTTGTTAGTCTTCTTCTCTCCGGCTTTCTTGGAATGATAATTTCAGCCCCGGGAGCAACTTTTGGATAATCCTTAAACCAAAGGAAGTTTTTAGTCTTATTGACTTTACCATTCGGGTAAATCAAATAGGTTTTGGCCTTTTTAGCCTCCTCAGTGAAGCCACCAGCTAGTGAAACATATTGTTTGAAAGATAATGTATTTTCATATCTAAC
Source organism: Cyclobacteriaceae bacterium (assembly GCA_965243755.1). Lineage (GTDB taxonomy): Bacteria > Bacteroidota > Bacteroidia > Cytophagales > Cyclobacteriaceae > JANSWY01. The sequence goes on along the minus strand of CBDEVW010000002.1, from coordinate 637,149 downwards.
AGTACTTGGATAAAGTACTTCGCCACGTAATCTAATGGTCTCCAGTTTCTTTGGAATACTTAATATGTCCCCCTCAAGCAATATCATATCGTGTTTTGAACCTGGATTCTTAATAATGGCCTCCAGGTCTATACCTATTGACTCCTGTTGGGGTAAAATAATATTAGATTTTCCCAATGTACTATCCCGATTGACAATTTGCTTCAGATTGTCAATTCTAATTTGAACTGCCTCTAAATCTTGTCTTTTACCTTCAAAATATTCGGTTCTTCTAATCAAGGTAGCTCCCTTAACATATCCAAATTGTGTAATACCTCCACACCTCTCCAGCAAATCAGAAATCCTTTCATTTTTTTTCTCAAGCGTATATTTTCCTGGAAAATTCACTTCTCCCTCTACCTCAACAATTTTTTGAGAGCTATATGTTGGTGACTTTCTGATTACAATTAAATCAAAAGGTTCCAGTTGAAACTTAGAAGCGGATTCTGAAATGTTCAGATTCTCATCTATTGGAAAGGTGAAAATTTGGGATGATTTACCAATTTGAGTTTCATTGTCCATCAATCGCCTAGCTACCTCCACAAATGACTTTGCTGCGGATTCCTTGAAACCGTTGGCTAAAAAGATTAAATCCTCTACAGTCATTCCAGATACAAAAGGATATTCACCTGGATTATTTACCTGACCTTGAACACTAATAAAGTAATCCTCTTTTAAATCAAAAATTGAACGTATCAAAACCTGATCATTGTTTTTAAGCAAATAGTTTTCATTTCCATTAAGTACTTCAGTCAAGTTGAAACTGATATTACTAAACGTATAGTTCTCGTTCAATCTAACAATGAGACCTCTCCCCAAGAAAGCATCGCCCCTCAATCCATGAGCACGCTTTATGAGATCTTTTAATGTCAGCCCATCCGTAAGTTCATAGTCTCCCGGCTTTTGCACAGCTCCGTCAATCTGAACCCTATTGATAAACATGTCTGTAACTCTGGAAACATGTATTTCATCTCCTCCCTGCAACTGAAATGAATCAAAATCTTCTTTTTCTACCGAACTAACTGATCGATACATTCCTTCAACTCTATAGATCGTCACTGAGGTCTTAACAGCCATATCTGAAAAACCTCCTGCAAGTGACATTATACCTGTAAGCGTTTGCTCATCCAAAACTTCGTAAACTCCGGGTCTCTTTACCTCGCCACTAATCTTTACACGACCCTCATAAGGCCTTACAATTACTATGTCTTGGTCGTGGAGTGTTCCGAGCTGGTAACCGGTTCCAAGTAGAAATTCATAAAAATCAATACTTCGGTGTAATTTCCCGTTTCTAATAATATCAATCTTTCGTAATGACCCTCGCTGGTTTGGTCCACCAGCATGGTAAAGGGCGTTTAGAGGAGAAGAAAAAGAAGACAAAGTATAAGTTCCTGGCCTTTCTACTTCACCGACCACATTTACTTTAATACTTCTTATTTTCCCTAATGATATTTCAGCAAAGGTGTTTGATCCTAACCCTGAATAAATTCTTTTTAGTTTATACCTGAGTTTCTCTGAGGCTGAATTAATATCCAATCCAGTCAAATGGACGGGTCCGAGGTTAGGTATAACTACAAACCCTTCAGGATTAATGGTAAGGCTATACGTTTGCTCGGATGCTCCCCATACGCTCACCAGAATCTCGTCTCCTGGGCCTAAAACATAACCTACCGGGGTTGGCACATTTAAACTAGGCTCAAATGTTAAGTTAGGATTGGAGAAAAAGTTTTGACCAAATATATTATCTTTTTTTTCCTCTTCCACCTTTAAAATGGCTCCAAATATATCATTGGACTGGACATTATTTTGGGTCACTTCTTCACGCAATACTCCGTACTCTCGTACGTCTTCAACATTAGATGATTGTAGCTGATAAAGTCGCTCTTTAAGCAAGGCAATTTGAGCTGATGACATGCCCCTTGACTGTGCCAGTAATTGCCATTGTTGTTCCGTAAGACCTCTGCTACTTATTTCATCGGCAATTTGATTAATCTGACCATCGCTAAGTTGTCTTACATCAACGTCCTGCATTTGCACCTTACTTCCCACTTGAGGAAACGAATGAGTGGCCAAAGTTGTTAAAACTAAAAGCAATAAGACCCTATTCATTTTAAGTATGTTGTTTATCTCCATACAAACATTTAATAAGTCCTAATCTCTTCACCGCCGGCAAGGAAATAGGGGTTTAACAGGTTTTCTTTATTATAGATTAATTTTTGTCCCTTCATATTGCGAACAAATCCACCTGCTTCTTCCAGAATTATTTGTGCTGCGGCTGTATCCCACTCCATCGTAGGGGCGTATCTCGGATAATATTCGGCCATTCCTTCGGCTACAACAAGAAATTTCAATGAAGATCCCATTGACACTTTAGCAGGATCATTTAGCTTTTCCAAAAAGTTACTGGTCTCGCTATTTAAATGTGATCTGGATGCCACAACCCGCAAGTTCTCCTGGCTTGGATGAAATTTGGATACTGAAAGTATTGATCTCGACTTGTCGGGCTTTATCAAGTAGCTCCCTGAACCTTTAACCCCATGATATAATTTGCCCAATACCGGCGCATAGACAACCCCAAGAATGGCATTTCCTTTTTCAATTAATGCTATGTTTACGGTAAACTCTCCATTCTTTTTGATAAATTCTTTCGTGCCATCTAAAGGATCGATCATCCAAAACAATTCCCATTTGGATCTCTCTTCATAAGAAATGTTCGACCCTTCTTCGCTCAATACTGGTATATTCGTATCTTTTAGATGCTCAACAATAACATCATGTGACGCTTTATCTGCCTTTGTTAATGGGCTATTATCTTCTTTCTCCAACACACCAAATTCCTCAGATTCGTATATCTTAAGAATTTGATCCCCAGCCTTATATGCAGCATCTATGGCGAGCTGAAGGAGCTCCGGTGTTTCTATTTTTCTCATATTTACACTATCATCCCTGCGGCAACAGTTTCGTTAGTAGCCTCATCTACTAAAATCAAGCTGCCTGTAATTCTATTTCGGCGATAAGGGTCAACTAACAAAGGCTTTGTGGAACGGATTAAAACCTTACAAATATCATTCATTTTCACATCCTTATCCTCTTCATCTCGATGCAAAGTGCTGATATTCAGCTTATACCTAATATCTTTAATCATTGCTTTTGCTTCAGTGGTTGTGTGTCTCAAGATATACTTTGCTCTCGGCTTGGGACCGCTGTTGTTTAACCAACAAAGCATCGCTTCAATATCCTGGGTTGGTACCGGTTTATTATGGGTCCTTACAATCATATCTCCCCTGCCAACATCAATATCATCTTGAAGTTGAATGGAAACGGACATTGGTGCGAATGCCTCTTCGATTTGTCCTTCATAGGTGTCTATAGACTTAATTTTGGAGCTAAACCCAGATGGCAGGACTGTCACATCATCACCAGGTTTAAAGATACCGCTCGCTATTCTACCGGCATAACCCCTATAATCGTGAAACTTATCGTTTTTAGGTCTGATGACAGTTTGCACAGGAAATCGACAGTCAATATGATTATGATCCGAACCGATATGTATATTTTCCAGAGAGTAAAGTAGTGTTGAACCTTCATACCAAGGCATGTTATCACTCCGATTCACCACATTGTCTCCATTCAAAGCGCTAATCGGTATAAACCTCACATCTTTCACATCTAATTTTGACACAAAAGACTCATAATCCTCTTTTATCTTATAAAATACTTCACTATCATAATCAACAAGATCCATCTTATTAATACATACAATGATGTGAGGGATTTGAAGTAAAGAGGCAATTATTGAATGCCTTCTGGTTTGTTCAATAACACCATTTCTAGCATCAATTAGAATTAATGCACAATTAGCCGTAGAAGCCCCAGTAACCATATTTCTGGTATATTGAATATGACCTGGTGTATCTGCTATGATAAATTTTCTTTTAGGAGTTGCAAAATATCTGTAAGCAACATCAATTGTGATTCCTTGTTCGCGCTCATCTTTCAAGCCATCTGTAAGTAGTGCTAAATCAGTTTGTTCTAATCCTTTTCTCTCACTTGACTTTGCTACTTGCTCCAATTGATCTTCAAATATAGATTTGGAATCATAAAGTAACCTCCCTATCAAAGTACTTTTTCCATCATCCACGCTACCTGCAGTTGTAAACCTCAATAGTTCCATATCCAGATAGCCCGAATTGTCGTATGTTTTATTGTTTGTCATCTTATTTTTCCGTTTATCAACTAGAAATAACCCTGTTTCTTTCTGTCTTCCATTGAAGTTTCAGATCTCTTGTCATCCTCTCTATTACCACGTTCGGTCTGTCTGGCAGAAGCTACTTCATTTACAATTTTTTCAAGTGTATCTGCATCCGATTCATCACCACCAGTAATTGTAATGTCCCCGAGTGTCCTAAACCTTATTCTTTTGGTAACAATTTCCTCATCATCCTCAACTTTGATGAATTCAGAAACAGGTAACCAAGTATTACTTCTTCTGATCACCTTTCTTTCATGCGCGAAATACAGGCTAGGTATTTTTATATTTTCTGAAAGGATATACTGCCATACATCCATTTCAGTCCAATTACTTAACGGAAACACTCTGAAATGCTCCCCTTGATAATGCTTCCCATTGAAAATATTCCATAGTTCAGGACGTTGATTTTTGGGGTCCCACTGTCCAAACTCATCTCTGTGTGAAAAAAAACGCTCCTTGGCTCTTGCTTTTTCTTCGTCCCTACGAGCACCTCCAATACATGCATCAAATTGGTGAGATTCAATTGTATCAAGTAATGTGACTGTCTGAATAGCATTCCTATTGGCATTTTTCCCTCTCTCTTCCATTGCTGCTCCTTCATCTATTGACTTTTGGACAGAACCTACTATTAGCTTTGCACCAAGTTCATCAACCAAGTCATCTCTAAACTTGATCGTTTCCGGAAAATTGTGACCAGTATCAATATGAACCAATGGAAATGGAATTTTTGCCGGATGGAATGCTTTTCTTGCCAGATGAGTCACCACAATTGAATCCTTACCACCTGAGAACAGGATCGCTGGGTTTTCAAATTGTGCGAAAACTTCCCTCAATACGTAGATTGACTCAGCTTCCAGTTCTTTCAAATGCGTTAAATTATATTGCATTTTCTAATTATATTTTAGCTTAGTAATTATTTCTTTCTTCAAAATTTCAAGACATTCGTGGAGGGCCAGCTCTGCAGTTTTAACTTTTATGTCAGGGTTTAGCGGCTCCTCAAACGGAGAATCGATTCCTGTAAAATTCTTAATTTCACCCCTTCTCGCTTTGGCATAAAGCCCTTTTACGTCCCTTTCTTCGCATACTTCCAGTGGGCAATCCACAAATACCTCAATAAAGTTGTTTTCTCCCACCAGGTTTCTGACCGTTTCACGATCCTTGATAAATGGTGAAATAAATGCAGTTAGTACTACAATACCTGCATCCAAAAACAACTTGCAAAGTTCACCTAGTCTTCTGATATTTTCCTTCCTGCCTTCTTCAGAAAAATCCAAATCCCTATTTAACCCAGTCCTAACATTGTCCCCGTCAAGGATATAAGTATTATAATTTAAAGTAAACAGGTACTTCTCAAGCTCATCAGATAATGTAGACTTCCCACTACCGGATAGGCCTGTGAACCATATTACTTTTGGTTGATAGCCGTTCTTTCTGATTCTATCATCTAATAGGACAGAATGATTGTGAGGGATTATATTATTTGATTTTTTACTCATTTTCAATTTTCAATACTAAGACAACTTTCTTATTTTTTCCAGCATCAATTTTGTCAGATGCAATTTTGCTATTTCAATAGCCTGTATCTCCAAAAAGATGCAAAATTAATAGAATCTTTTTTATTAGAACCATATGTTACCTACAAGCAGTATGATTTTGTATTTGCTTCATGGATTATAGTCTATAGTCTACACTGCATTTAGGATAAAAGCTTTTAACATCGATCACTACGGAATTACTCGCTCTGAGTGTTTGGATATCAAAATCCTTAAAAACATTATGAGCCACCGCCAATATGATTAGATTATAATGACCTGTAGGAGCACTTACCGTCTCCACACCGTATTCATTTATTATTTCTTCTGGGTTTGCAAGCGGATCGAATACATCTACCTCTAAATTGTGATCATTCAACTCTGAAACTATATCAAAGACTTTACTATTTCTGATATCAGGACAATTCTCTTTAAAAGTAGCTCCGAGTATAAGTGACCGAGCTCCAACCACATTTATCTTCTTCCTAAGTGCCTCTTTTATGGCTTTGCGCGCAATGTAGGCACCCATATTGTCATTAATACTCCTTCCGGCTAAAATTACCTGGGGTGTGTATCCCAATTCTTCCGCCTTATAAGTCAAATAGTAAGGATCAACACCTATGCAATGACCACCTACTAATCCTGGCCTGAACGGAAGAAAATTCCATTTCGTACCTGCTGCGATTAATACTTCCTCTGTATCAATATCTAGTCGTTCAAATATGATTGCCAATTCGTTAACAAAGGCAATATTAATATCTCTTTGTGCATTTTCAATGACTTTAGATGCTTCAGCAACCTTTATAGATGGAGCAAGGTGTGTGCCTGCGGATATGAAAGTGCTATAGAATTCATTGACATCTTCTGCGACCTCAGGTGTACTACCACTAACAACCTTTACAATGTTGGTCAGCCTGTGAGTTTGATCACCTGGATTTATTCTTTCTGGTGAGTAACCGCAGTAAAAACCGCTATTATATTCCAAACCACTGTATTTTGACAATATTGGAACACATATCTCCTCAGTGCATCCAGGATAAACGGTAGATTCATACACTACCACAGCCCCTTTACTCATAACAGACCCCACTGTTTTTGATGCCTCCCTAAGGGGTTTCAAGTTTGGTTTTTTCGCGGAATCAACAGGGGTTGGCACTGTAATTATAAACAGGTCACACCCTTTCAAATCACTCTTATCTGAAGTGAATTTCAGGTGTGTTGAAGCAGCCAGGTCTTCTTGAGAAACTTCGTTCGTAGAATCCACTCCAGAAGAAAGTTCCCGCAATCTATCTGTTGAAATATCATATCCAACAGTGGTGTAACGTTTACCAATCTCTACTGCCAGTGGAAGGCCTACATAACCCAACCCGATAACTGCAACCCTATTATACATATTCGTTAATATTTCAAACAAAGAAAGGCTGTACCATCAGGTCAGCCTCCAATGCTGTTTTGCGGTGCAAAAGTACAAAATTATTTTAACAACGCCTCCTTAAAATATTTTAGTGTTGGCTCCAATCCTTGTGCTCTGGTATACTTTGGCTCCCAATCCAATATCTCCTTAGCTTTCGAAATATCCGGTTGTCGTTGCTTAGGATCATCTTTAGGCAAAGGACTGTAGATGATATTGGAACCTGAACCCGTTAATCTTATTATTTCTTCTGCGAATTCATTAATTGTAATTTCATCTGGGTTTCCAATGTTGATGGGTTGAACATAGTCGCTGAAAAGCAAGCGGTATATTCCTTCAATAAGATCATCAACATAACAAAATGATCTGGTTTGGGTGCCATCTCCAAATGCAGTAAGGTTCTCTCCTCTAAGTGCCTGAGATATAAAAGCCGGTAAAACCCTTCCATCGTCAAGCCTCATGCGCGGACCAAATGTATTAAATATCCTGACTATCCTAGTTTCTAAACCATGGAAGGTATGGTATGCCATTGTTATGGCCTCCTGAAATCTTTTTGCCTCATCGTATACCCCTCTGGGTCCTACAGGATTTACATTTCCCCAGTATTCTTCATTCTGAGGGTGAACAAGTGGGTCACCATATACCTCGGAAGTGGAGGCAACCAATATTCTTGCTTTCTTCGCTTTTGCAAGGCCAAGTAAATTGTGAGTTCCCAATGAGCCTACCTTTAGTGTTTGAATAGGCATTTTCAAATAATCAATAGGGCTCGCGGGCGAAGCAAAATGCAAAATATAGTGCAAATCTCCAGGTACGTGAACAAACTTAGAAACATCACAGTTATGAAATTCAAAATCTTCTCTTCCCATCAAATGTTCAATATTATGCAATGACCCTGTCAGTAAATTATCCATGGCGATTACAAAATACCCTTCAGAAAGGAATCTGTCACACAAATGAGATCCCAAAAAACCAGCTCCCCCAGTTACCAAAACTCTTTTTTTAGACATTAATGATCTCTTTTAGTGTTAGTAATTTTTTATCCTTATCTGACAAAATCAGATTTTCCTCAGCAATTCCCCAATCAATATCGAGTTGATCATCATTGAAAATAATTCCGCTATCATAATCAGGGTAATAATACTCATCTACGAAATAATTTAATTGAACTTCACTTGACAGAGCCAGGAAACCGTGCGCGAAACCTTTAGGTATGTATAACCGCATTTTGTTTGCTGCAGAAATTGTAACCTTTATATGTTCGAGGTATGTTGGAGAGTCTTTTCTCAGATCAACCACTACATCCAATACTTCACCCTGAGACACATACACATACTTAGCCTGAGCATAAGGTTGCTTTTGAAAATGTAATCCACGAAGAACATTTTTCTTTGAATAGGAGCAATTCATTTGCTTAACCTCAAAGTCAAATCCCGGTATTTCAGCAAGACTTTGACAATTAAATCCCTCGTAAAACGAACCTCTGTGATCCTCAAATAGTTGAGGTTCGATTAAATAACATCCTTGTAATTTGGTTTCTTGTATTGTCAATTTATTAATGATTTCAAATATGCTCCATATCCACTTTTCATCAATGGTCTGGATAAATTTTCAATTTGTTCCTCATCAATGAAATTCATTTTGAACGCAACCTCTTCAATACACCCAATTTTTAACCCTTGTCGTTCTTCTATGGCCTGAACAAACAACCCAGCTTGCATAAATGACGAAAATGTACCAGTATCTAGCCATGCTGTCCCTCTACTTAATATTTTTACATTAAGTTTTCCCTGCTCCATATACTGCCTGTTCACATCTGTAATTTCAAGCTCCCCTCTTTGGCTTGGTTTAAGGTGTTTGGCAATTTGAACAACGTCGTTATCATAGTAGTAAAGACCGGGAACAGCATATTTAGACTTGGGTTTTTGTGGCTTTTCCTCGATAGAAATTGCTTTTTTTGATTCATCAAATTGTACAACTCCATATCTCTCAGGATCCTGAACATGATAAGCAAAGATTATTCCTCCTTCGGGATTTGTACACGACTGTAGTTTCTCTGCTAATCCATCTCCATAGAATATGTTATCTCCTAATATTAATGCAACTTTATCGGACCCAATAAACTCCTCTCCAATTGTAAATGCCTGTGCCAAACCTTTGGGTTGAGGCTGCTCGGCATATCTAAAATTGCATCCCAAATCAGAACCATCTCCTAACAGTGATTGAAATACTGGCAAATCTCTTGGGGTAGAAATGATCAGGATTTCTCTAATTCCGGATAACATTAAAATAGACAATGGATAGTAAATCATCGGCTTGTCATATATCGGCAAAATTTGCTTACTTACAGCCTTTGTAAGAGGGTGAAGTCTGGTTCCTGATCCTCCTGCTAAAATAATGCCTTTCATTAGTTATACTGGTTTTTATAGTATTCCTGATATGACCCGGATGTAACATTATCCAACCAATCTATATTTTCCAAATACCAGTCAATAGTTTGACTTAATCCCTCCTCAAAATTTAAGGATGGTTTCCAGCCCAACTCCTTGTTCACTTTACTTGCATCTATTGCATACCTTAAGTCATGGCCAGCCCGATCTTTTACAAATGTTATCAGTTTTCTACTCGTACCCGACTCTCTTTCAAGCTTCTCATCCATTAGATCGCATAGCAGTTGCACTAATTCAATATTGGTCCATTCATTCCAACCACCAACATTGTATGTCTCACCAGTTTTTCCATCATGGCATATTGTATCTATTGCAGCAGCATGATCTAAAACATATAGCCAATCCCTCACATTTTCTCCCTTACCATATATTGGCAATGGTTTATTGTTCTTGATATTGTTAATACACAAAGGGATCAGTTTTTCCGGAAATTGATTTGGACCATAATTATTTGAACAGTTGGATATTATTGTTGGTAATCCATAAGTATTGTGATAAGCCCTTACAAAATGATCAGAACTGGCTTTTGAAGCCGAATATGGGGATTGCGGATCGTATGCTGTTGTCTCAGTGAAATATCCATCCACTGATAGAGAACCATACACTTCGTCTGTTGAAATATGATAAAATAATTTACCTTCATAATTGCCTTCCCAGCTTTCTTTAGCGACATTTAACAAAGTGACTGTACCCACTACATTTGTATTTACAAATTCCATCGGGTTACTTATGGAGCGATCGACATGGCTCTCAGCCGCTAAATGCATTACAGTGTCAATTGCGTAATCCTTAAATACTTTAGCTACTTGCTGATAATCATTAATGTCCCCATTGATAAAAAAGTAGTTAGAAGCCTCTTCTATATCTACGAGGTTGGTCAGGTTCCCTGCATAGGTAAGTTTATCAAAGTTAACCACACGATAGTCTTTGTATTTCTTTACAAACAATCTCACAACATGTGACCCAATAAAACCTGCTCCTCCAGTTATTAAGATGTTCTTCATAAGGTTATGAATAATAACTTTGATACCACTCGATAAAATTTCTGATTCCTGTTTTTACCGTTGTTTCAGGTTTGTAATTAACTCCTTCCATAAGAGAACTCACGTCGGCATGAGCAGATGGCACATCACCCACCTGAAGTGGCAGCATATTTTTGACTGCTTTTTTGCCCAGATTCTTTTCAATCTCCTCAATGTAATCGAGCAAGGCTACCGGATTGTTATTTCCTATATTATATACTTTAAATGGTGCAAAACTTTCAGAAGGCACGCTTTCTTCATATTTCCAGTTTTGGTCTCCTTTTGGGATAGTCGGTATTAACCGATAAATGCCTTCTACAACATCATCAATATAGGTAAAGTCCCTACTCATTTTACCGTTGTTATAAACGTCGATAGGCTCGTCATTAAGGATGGCTTTCGTAAAAATAAACAATGCCATATCAGGTCTTCCCCACGGACCGTAAGCTGTAAAAAACCTTAATCCCGTGGATGGCACCTTGAAACTGGCTGCATAGGCGTGAGCCATGAGTTCATTTGCCTTCTTAGTGGCAGCATACAACGACAGTGGGTGATCTATGGTATGCTTTTCAGAAAATGGCAAGGTAGTATTCGCACCATATACTGAGCTGGAAGAGGCATATACCAAATGTTTTATATCATACTTTTTACATCCTTCCAAAATATTCACAAATCCCATGACATTGGAATCTACGTACGTTTCCGGATGAGTCAGTGAGTGCCTTACACCAGCCTGAGCAGCAAGATTAACAACATATTCGAACTGATATTTGTCAAATACTTTCAGTACCGTATCCTTTTCTTTAAGGTCTTTCTTTTCAAATGTAAATCCTGAAAATGAAGACAGAATCTTTAATCGATCATACTTCAGGTTGACATCATAATAGTCATTTACAATATCCAATCCCACCACATCAAATCCTTCTTCCAGCAATCTTTTAGAAAGATGAAATCCAATAAACCCAGCAGCTCCAGTTACTAATATCGGACTATCTGTAAATGACATAAATCAAATTTTTACTGCAATGCTAAGGGGATTACCCATTTAATCCAAAATGATTCAATCAATAATCGGTGTTGGTTGCGGTTTTCTGGATTAACTTTGCGGCCAATGACGCAGATTCTGGGAGAAACAGGACATTTACTCTGGAAAGAGTTCAAATTGGAGCTACGACTCAAGTATGCTCTCAATTCAATCCTTTTGTTTACAGGGAGTATAATCTTCATTTGCTACCTCACCTTTATCAACATCATTGATAATCATACCTGGAATGCACTCTTCTGGATTATACTATTGTTTTCTGCAGTCAATAGCATCGCAAAAACATTCGTACAAGAAGGCGAAAACAGAAACCTGTATTATTACTTTGTTGCCAACCCTCAATCAATAATTTTAGCAAAGCTTATTTACAACACCTTCTTATTAATGGCGATTGCGACTCTTGCCATTGGGCTCTACAGCCTGGTACTTGGAAATCCTGTTCAAAATCAATGGCTTTTCCTAATTAGTATTGGGCTAGGTGTCATTGGTCTTGCAATTCCACTGACAATGGTGTCTGCTATTGCTTCCAAGGCAAGTAACAATCCTGTACTAATGGCAATTCTAAGTTTCCCGATCGTGATCCCCGTTTTAGTAATGGGCATAAAGCTTTCAAAAATTGCAATGGATGGGTTAGACCCATCAGTGGCTACAGATGAAATATGGACACTGATTGCATTGGACGCTATAGTTTTTGTTCTCACCCTAATTTTATATCCCTATTTATGGAGAAGTTGATGTATAAGTCCTGGTGGAAATTTCTCACAATAGCCCTTTTGACATATGTGATCCTTGCAGGATTGCTATTTGATGCACCTAGATTAAATATTCTGAATGAAACCATAAGGGTTTTGCACTTTCATGTGCCCATGTGGTTCGGCATGATCTTATTGCTGTTGGCTTCAATGATCTATGCCATAAAATACCTTAACTCAGGTAATATTAAGCATGATGTGATCAGTGTGGAGCTTGCCAATATGGGAATTGTTTTTGGTATTCTTGGAATTGCCACAGGAATGGTGTGGGCAAATTATACCTGGAATGCCCCCTGGAGCAACGACCCAAAACAGAATGCCTCCGCAATTGGTTTACTGATCTATTTTGCCTACATGATTCTGAGAGGTTCTATTGAAGATCGCATGACTAAAGCCCGAATAAGTAGCATCTACAATATTTTCGCGTTTGTTTGCCTGGTCCCACTATTGTTTATATTGCCGCGCCTCACAGATTCACTGCATCCGGGAAATGGTGGAAATCCGGGATTTAATGCCTATGATCTGGATAATGAATTGAGAAAGGTGTTTTACACGGCCGTAATTGGCTGGACATTGTTTGGCTTTTGGTTAGCCACATTAAGAATGAGATTAAAATTTATTGAACTGAAAAGAAATGAGTATATCTAAGCTGATTAGAACAACAACCTTCCTGATCTTTTTCTCCATTGGAAGTAGCCTGATGGCCCAGGAGAAAATCGAAATCACTGAAAGCGATTATCAGAATCAGGAAGTCGCCATGGCTGATACGATGAGAAGTAATGGCAAAATCTACGTGGTTGTTGCAGTAATCATTACTATTTTTGCAGGATTAGCAACCTATACCGTATTCATCGACCGAAAAATTAAGAAGTTGGAGCAAAAGGAAAATTAAGGGATGAAAAAAACACATATAATAGGGCTAATAGTTATTGCAATAGCGATTTCCATTGTTATTTCTACTACAGGTGATGCCAGTTCCTACAGGAATTTCACCGAAGCAAAGGAGTTGGCTGAAAACGGCAATACCACACCAATCCACGTTGTGGGAAAACTAAAAAAACAAAACAATCAGGTCGTAGGTATCGAGCAAAGCCCCGATAAACTTTCATTTTCATTTATCATGGTAGATGAGAATAATGTAGAACAAAAGGTTTTCAGACCAGACCCCATGCCAACTGACTTCCTTCGATCTGAACAGGTAGTGGTGATTGGCGCTTATCGAAATGACACTTTTGTTGCAGAGAAAATTCTCCTTAAGTGCCCATCCAAATACAAAGAAGAAGAAATCAAAATTTGATCCGCTAATAAATGGTACATTACTTTATAGGAAATCTTGGCCATTTTTTGGTGATTACCTCCTTTGTGGCAAGTTTGATTGCAGCATTTGCTTACCTCTACAGTACATCCCAGCAAAATGACCTGGTAAAAGCCAATAGCTGGGCTACTTTCGCAAAGTACGTATTTTATGTACACAGCATTGCCGTAATAGGGGTCATCATCAGTTTATACTGGATTATTAATAATCATTACTTTGAGTATCACTATGCTCAAAGTCACTCCTCCAGAATATTACCATGGTATTATCAAATTTCCTGCTTCTGGGAAGGTCAGGAAGGCTCTTTTCTGTTATGGATATTCTGGAATGTGATTCTGGGAGTGGTCATCATTAATACCAATAAGTTCTGGACAGCTCCAGTGATGACTGTTTTTGCATTGGTACAGGCGTTTCTATCCTCGATGATATTGGGTGTGGTCATTCCTGAAACCGCTATCAAGATTGGCAGCTCGCCTTTCATTCTGCTGCGAGATGCAATCAATGCGCCAATTTTTAAAATTAACCCGGAATTCGTTCCAAAAGATGGCAATGGACTAAATCCTCTTTTACAGAATTATTGGATGGTTATTCACCCACCAACTTTATTTCTCGGCTTTGCCACAACACTTGTCCCATTTGCATACTGTATTGCCGGATTGTTTATAGGCAAATTCAAAGAATGGATAAGACCAGCATTACCCTGGGCACAGTTTTCTGCACTGGTGCTGGGAGTAGGAATATTGATGGGTGCCTACTGGGCGTACGAAACACTGAATTTTGGCGGCTATTGGAATTGGGACCCTGTTGAAAATGCAGTTTATGTACCATGGCTTGTTTTGGTGGCTGCAATTCATACAATGATAGCTTTCAAAAAAAGTGATACCGCACTGAAGTCGGCTATAGTGTTGGTGATAAGCACCTTTATTCTAATATTATATTCCACATTTCTTACAAGAAGCGGAGTACTGGGTGATAGCTCCGTCCACTCATTTACTGACCTTGGTTTATCTGGTCAATTGCTAATCTATTTACTGGGATTCCTGGTACTTTCGGTTTGGCTGGTAATTTCGAGATGGAAAAAAATTCCAGTAAATCAGCAGGAAGTATCAACTTACTCCAGGGAATTTTGGATTCTATTGGGGGCCATTACTTTATGCATTATGGCTTTCCATGTCATATTTGTTACCTCTTATCCAGTTTATAATAAAATCGCAGATTTATTCGGGTTCGACCTCAACCTTGCACCACCGGTAGATCAAGTTTCCTCCTATAGCGACAAACAGATATGGTTTGCAATTGTCGTTGCTTTATTATCAGGAACAGGGCAATTCTTTTGGTGGAAGAAAATGGATAAGAAAGAACTTCAAAAAGTCATTTTCTATCCAATTCTGATTTCTCTGATATTGAGCCTTGTAGTAATCACCGTTACCAACTTTAATACCGTATTGGAAGGCCAACTGAATTTTGATAGCATCTTCAGGTTCCTTAGATACACATTACTATTGATGTGTGCCATCTACGCGATTGTAGCCAATGTCAAAATTTTGATTCCGCTGTTGAAGTCTAATGTTATGCTATCGGGTGGATCATTCACTCATATTGGCCTGGGAATGATGCTTGTAGGGATTCTTTTCTCTTCAGGATACTCCAGGATAGTGAGTGAAAATTATACCGGGCTTGTTTGGAGCACTGAGTTTCCCGATGAAGTGAACCGGAACAACCTATTGTTATTTATGAATGATCCCAGACAAATGGGAGATTACGTACTGAACTACAAAGGCATCAGAAAGCAGTTTAAGGGAAAAGGTTATGTGAATGAAACACTTGTTCAAAAAACTTCAGACCCACTAAAATACACCGCACTGACAGACATTCCTTCAAAGCAAATAAAAACAGGTGACACCTTACAGGTTATTGGCCCGGAAAACAGCTATTTTGAAATTGAATACACTAAAGGTGACAATAAGCCTTTCACACTTTACCCGAGAGTTCAACTGAATGAATCAATGGACATGATTGTCTATAGTCCCGACATCAAAAGGACCCTCACGGCAGACCTATACACTCACGTGCGCACATTTCCTGATCCGGAAGATGAAGGTGAGTGGAGTGAACTAGATACTCTTGTTGTTCCCGTGAAATCACAGTTTTTTCTTAATGACTTTGTTTCAGTTTTTGAAAGTGTGGAAAGAATTTTTGAAATAGATGGCCGTCCATTAACTGAGAATGATGTTGCTGTGAAGGCAAAAATTCGTATTCAGGGAAAAAGTGATGATTATATCGCCGAACCCATATACATCATCAAAGATCAAATGGCAGGAAAAATCCCTTTTACTGTAAAAGATTTGGGCATTAAGGTAAGTATTGAATCTATCAGGCCTAAAGATAATAGCTTTGTGTTTGGAGTCAGAACTACTCAACCGGACTGGGTGATTCTGGAAGCCGTTGAAAAACCATTTATCAATCTACTTTGGTTTGGAACATTTCTGTTGTGTATTGGTTTTGGAATAGCCATCAGAAGAAGGTATCTGGAATTTCAAAAAATGCGAGATAAGGGAGTAGAATGATTTCAAATATAGGTGGGCATAAATGATGCTCGTCTTGTAAATTGCATTCGTCATTAGCTTATACTAATTATTTATGTCTACATCTTATAGAATTTCTATTATTGGAAGTGGCAATGTTGCCTATCACCTCACTCACCATTTAATCAAAAAAGGTCATACAATTAATTCTATCTATACCCGTCAGGCTAAGAAATGGATGGATGATCTTGCAAGCATTCCCCACAAGGATAATTTAGATTATAAAAATGAGTACTGTGATTTCATCATTATCGCGATCAAAGATAAAGCGATGGATCAGGTTTTAGGCGATTTGAAAAACATCTCAAACGCACAGTTACTCCATACTTCCGGAACTTTGGATCTAAATGTTTTTGAAAGACACGGTTTTGAAGATTATGGTATTCTTTACCCGTTTCAGACCATCCAGAGAAGCCGTCCGATAGACATGAGCTCCATCCATTATATGGTGGAAGCAAAAGACCATGTAAGTCTGGAGAAGCTTGAATTACTTTGTGAAAGCGCAAATTTTAATTTTAAAGAGGTTAATTCCAGCGATCGGGCAAAGTATCATTTGGCCGCTATTTTTGCATCCAATTTCCTTAATCACCTTCTAACCATATCAAAAGATCTCCTGGATAAGGAAAACCTTGATTTCGAGTTATTAAAACCATTGATTGATGAAACTGTAGCTAAGGCCCTGGCTTTACAACCAAAGTATACACAAACGGGTCCTGCTGTCAGAGAAGATAAAACCATTATGGACCGTCATATCGAAATGCTTGGAGACAGGGATGATCTAAAAGAGATATACAGAATTATGTCGGACAATATCATTGCAAGTTTGAAGAGCTGATGGTTCGTGAACCCAAAATATTTAGCATTAAAGGTATCTTAAAGATATCAAGGGTTCCTAATCTCATTATCATTGGTATCACTCAATATTTTACCGCAATTTTTCTTGTTGGTGCATCCAGAGAATGGCTGGCTACCCTTCTGGACTGGCGCTTGTTTCTGATTGTAGTAAGTACGTTATTAATTTCATCTGCCGGATATATCATCAATGATTACTACGATCAGAAAATTGATATGGTAAACAGGCCTGATAAAGTTGTGGTAGGAACTGACCTGAGAAGAAGAGCTGCCATGTTCTACCACACGTGTTTTAATATATTTGGCATTGTGCTTGGAGTGATTGCCTTTCAGCTGATCGGCCTCATTCATTTCGGTTCAGCATTTTTACTTTGGCTCTATAGCAACCAGCTTCGTCGTATGCCACTCATTGGAAACGTCCTGATAGCAGCATTAACTGCCTTATCCATCTTGGTAATCAGTTTATATTATGAAGCCACAGATATTCTTGTTTTTGTTTATTGCCTTTTCGCCGGGTCCATCATGTTAATGAGAGAAATAATTAAAGATATTGAGGATATGAAGGGCGAGGAGAAATTCGGTGTAAAATCACTCCCTGTATTAATTGGTATTCGAAATACAAAACGGATATTATACCTCATCGCAACCTTGGCCGCCATTGGATTGATCAGCTTCCTTATTAAGGTAAATAATGATATCGTGGAGTGGTATTTCATCATTGTATCACCATTTTTATTGTTTTTTATTTATCGACTGATCATGGCTGATACAAAGAAGCATTTTACACAATTGAAATATTATACTAACCTCATCATCCTTAGTGGATTGATAAGTATGACATTTTTCTAAACTACATTAGGGTGAAAAAAATAAATGTAGCAATCCTGGCATCAGGCAGTGGATCCAACGCTGAAAATATTGCAAAGTACTTTAAGGGTCATCAGAAGATTTCAGTATGCCTTATTTTGAGCAACAAAACAGATGCCTATGTCTTGGAGAGGGCGAAAAACCTAAATATTCCGTGTGGCACCTTCAATAGGAGCGAAATGGAAAATGGCAACCTGCTTAGTATATTGAAGGGGCGTCAAATAAATTATTTAATTCTGGCCGGCTTTCTTCTCAAAATACCTAAATCAATAATTGACCATTTCCAGGATAAAATAATCAATATTCACCCTTCGCTGTTACCCAAATTTGGTGGGAAAGGAATGTACGGTGACCGAGTTCATCAGGCGGTCATTGAAGCTAAGGAATCAGAAAGTGGCATCACCATACATCTGGTCAATGAAGTATATGATGAGGGAAGAATTCTAAGTCAGCACAAATGCCCTGTAAACCCAGGTGATGACCATCAGACACTTGCCTCCAAAGTGCATCAATTGGAATATGAATTCTTCCCAAAAGTGATCCAAAATTACATCCTTGAAAAAGAGTCGTGATCTTACCAATTAATACTTACTTTTGCAGCTTCATTTAACTAAGACTGCTGCAAATGGGTATAAAAAAAATTGAATCGGCACTAATTTCAGTGTATCACAAGGATAACCTGGAACCACTTGTGAAATTATTGCATGAACAAGGGGTAAAGCTTTATTCCACCGGTGGAACCAGAAAATTCATTGAAGAACTCAATATTCCTGTAATCGCTGTTGAAGACGAAACCCAGTACCCATCCATATTTGGAGGACGGGTAAAAACTTTGCACCCAAAGATATTTGGAGGAATTCTGCACAGACGAAGCAATGAATCAGACATTGCCGAGCAACAACAATATGAAATACCAAACCTCGATTTGGTGATTGTGGACTTGTATCCATTTGAAGATACCGTAGCATCAGGAGCAAGTCATGATGACATTATTGAAAAAATTGATATTGGAGGCATTTCATTGATCAGGGCTGCTGCCAAAAACTTCAATGATGTTGTGATCATTTCATCAAGGGATCAATACAACTCATTATACGATCTGCTGAAAACGAACAACGGCGCTACCAGTCTGGACGACAGGAAAAAATTTGCAGCTGAAGCTTTTGACGTCTCATCACATTACGATACTGCTATTTTCAATTATTTCAATGAAGATATAGGTCTTGAACGCTTTAAACAAAGTGTCAGAACATCCAAGGTATTGAGGTATGGAGAGAATCCTCATCAAAAAGGAGTGTTTCATGGGAAGTTGGAAGACCTTTTTGATCAACTCAATGGAAAGGAGTTGTCTTATAATAATCTTGTAGACATTGATGCTGCAGTTCATCTGATCTCAGAATTTGACGAGACTGCATTTGCAATCCTGAAACACAACAACGCCTGCGGGGTGGCACTTGGCAATTCAGTTAAAGAAGCCTACCAAAGAGCATTTCAGGCAGATACTTTATCAGCATTTGGCGGGGTGTTGATCACCAATCGGGAGGTTGATAAAGACGCTGCAGATGAAATGAACTCTTTGTTCTTCGAAGTATTAATTGCACCATCTTTTACAAATGATGCACTTGATGTCCTGAAAACAAAGAAAAACCGAATTTTACTTCAGCAAAGGGAAAAGCTACAAACAAAAACAATGTTTAAGACCTTGCTCAATGGAGTAATATCGCAAGATATCGACTGGAAAACTGATGCGCTGGAAGACCTGAAAGAAGCAACAAAACTGGCGCCATCCGATGTTGAAAAAAAGGAATTATTATTTGCCAGTAAGATTTGCAAACACACCAAATCAAACACGATTGTCATAACTCGGGACGGTCAAATGTTATCGAGTGGAGTTGGACAAACATCTCGTGTGGATGCACTTAACCAGGCCATTGAAAAAGCAAAAGTATTTGGTTTTGAGTTGGAAGGTGCTGTGATGGCATCTGATGCTTTCTTTCCATTTCCTGATTGTGTAGAAATTGCCAACAAGGCAGGGATCAAGTCGGTAATTCAACCAGGTGGTTCCATAAAAGACCAGCTTTCTATTGATTATTGTGATGAAAATGGAATGTCTATGATGTTCACTGGATACAGACACTTTAAACATTAAATTAATTAGTAATAAAATCTGATTATTAGTACAAATTGTTATCTTTCGATACTTTTTTCAAAAAGCATATATAAAGTATAAATGGGGTTATTTGATTTCTTCTCTAGTGACATTGCGATAGATTTGGGTACGGCAAATACTTTGATCATCAACAAAGACAAAATCGTAGTTGATGAACCTTCTATCATTGCCATCGATAAAAACACCAACAAGGTGTTGGCAATTGGAAGAGAGGCCATGCAAATGCACGAAAAAACCCATGAAAACATCAAAACGATCCGACCATTAAAAGATGGTGTGATTGCAGACTTCCATGCTGCAGAACACATGATCCGAGGTATGATCAAAATGATTGATGGTAATAATAAAAGGCTGTTCCCTGCTTCACACCGTATGGTAATCTGCATTCCATCTGGAATCACTGAAGTAGAAAAAAGGGCCGTAAGAGACTCAGCAGAACACGCTGGCGCCAAAGAAGTTTACATGATCTATGAGCCTATAGCAGCAGCAATTGGAGTTGGGTTGGACATTGAACAACCAGTAGGTTCTATGATTGTTGATATTGGAGGTGGAACCACTGAAATTGCTGTCATCGCACTATCCGGAATTGTGTGCGACCAGTCTATAAGAGTTGCAGGAGATACATTCAATAAGGATATCCTCGACTATATGAGGAGGCAACACAATCTATTAATTGGTGAAAGGTCTGCCGAGAAAGTGAAAATTGAAGTAGGTTCAGCACTGACCGAACTTGATGAACCACCAAACGATTACGAAATCCGAGGTAGGGACCTGATGACCGGTATTCCTAAAGTGATCAAAATCTCATATTCCGAGATTGCATTTGCCATTGATAAATCAGTTTCAAAAATTGAAGAGGCCGTTCTTAAGGCGCTGGAGATATCTCCACCTGAATTATCAGCCGATATTTACGACAATGGTATTTACCTGACTGGCGGTGGAGCTTTGCTGAGAGGACTCGACAAACGATTGGCTCTTAAAACGAAACTTCCAATCCATGTGGCCGAGGATCCACTAAGAGCAGTGGTAAGAGGAACAGGTATTTCGCTGAAGAATCTTAATTCCTTCAAAGCAGTATTGATTCCATAAACTAAATGCGTGGATTATTACAATTCATCTATCGATTCAGAGTTTTAGAGTTTTTTATCTTACTGGAGATCGTCTGTGCATGGCTGATCATTCAAAATAACAGGTATCACAATCTTGATTTCCTCAGCTCTTCCAATGCAGCTGCAGCCGGAATCAACAGTCTTACAAGTAACACCAGAAATTATCTGGATCTTCAGGAGATTAATGATGAATTAGCCAAAGAAAATGCGCAATTAAGAGCAGCACTTGCCAAGTACGTTTACAATAATGATTACTTATCCAATGCAAATGATAGCCTGTTTGACAGATATGTTATTACAACGGCTAAAGTAATCAACAACAATGTGGGCAAAGCCAATAATTATTTCACCATAGACAAAGGAGAGCTGCATGGCATAGCGCCTGGCATGGGAGTGATCAGTAGAAATGGCATTGTAGGTCAGGTAAAGCAATCTACCAGAAAATTTTCTACAGTTACTTCATTACTTCATAGCGATCTGCTGGTTTCATCCACACTGAAAAAAAATGGTACACTATGCACCACACAGTGGGATGGAGTGGATGCAAGATTTTCTAAGGTAAAATACCTTCCAAGACATCTTGATGTTCTGGAAGGTGACACCATTGTTACTTCGGGTTTCAATTCTGTTTATCCTGCGGGTATTATAATTGGTACTGTTTCCGGGGTAGACCTGAAAGAGAACGAAACTTTTCTGGATGTGACGATCAGGTTAGCGGCCAATTTCAGGAGCCTTGATTATGTATATGTCACCAATGATTCAATGAAGGATGAATTGGACAGCTTACAAAACCAATTGATTCAATGATAGGAAAGGATATAATCGACATCATCAGGAGTTTTGTTGTCTATGTGATCCTCCAATTGTTTTTTGTTAACAAATTGGTCCTCTTTGATCAAACATTTTGCTTTTTCTACGTTGGCTTTTTGTTATTTCTTCCACAGAACCTGGGTAAAATTTATCAATTGATTCTTGGCTTTGCCATCGGTTTATTAGTGGATGTTTTTTTCGATACTATTGGAATCCATGCCGCAGCTTCGGTGCTTTTAATGTTTCTGCGCCCATCCTGGATCAACTTTACTACAGGTGGCAGCCTTGAAGATGGAGAAAAAATTAATATCAGGAATTTGGGACTCACAACATTTGTTACCTATATAATTCCAATGATAATAATTCACCATTTGGCAATATTTTCAATTGAAGGATATGGGTTTTCTGGATTTTGGGCAATTTTAGTAAAAAGCTTAACAAGCAGTATTTTTACTGCAGTGGTCCTTTTAACCATTCATTTAATTTTACTCCCCACAAAACGGAGGATCTAAGATGTACAGAGAAAGACGATTCACAATATTTGCACTATTTATTGTGGTGACGATCACCTTCTCATTCCGCTTATTCTACATCCAGGTCGTAGATGATGAATATAAAACGGAAGCGGAAAACAATATTATCCTGAAAGAGACCGAATACCCATTCCGTGGGCTTCTATTTGACAGAAATGGTGAATTATTGGCATTCAATAACCCTTCCTATGATGTGATGGTACTTCCTCGGGAGGTTAATCACCTGGATACAGCTTCATTTTGTCAACTATTTGAAATTACCAAGGAAGAGTTTGAGCAAAAGCTTTTAAAAGCAAAGGGATATGAAAGCGCTTTACCTTCGGTTTTCATAGAGATGATCCCACAGGAAATGTTTGCACGGGTGCAGGACCAATTGATTAACTATCCCGGTTTCTTTGTTCGAACCAGAACCGTTAGAAAATATCCACATCAATCGCTTGCGAACTCGCTTGGATATATCGGAGAAATCAGCAAGCGTATGCTTCAACGGGACAGTAGCAATTACTACCATCAGGGTGACTATATCGGTATTAGTGGTGTTGAATCTGAGTACGAAGAAGTCCTGCGAGGGAAAAGAGGTGTACGGGTTAAAATGCGAAATGTAAGAGGAGTTGTCAAGGGGGACTTCCGTGATGGCGAATATGATACCTTATCGATCCCTGGTCAAAACCTTATCCTCACCATAGACTTGCCATTACAGCAATATGCAGAAAAACTGATGGAGGGAAAAGTTGGAAGTTTGGTCGCCATAGAACCATCAACAGGGGAAATTCTGGCGTTGGTCTCAGCTCCATCATATGACCCAAACCTACTGACAGGAAGGGAGTTTGGCAGAAATTTCAGCAGACTGCAACAAGACTCTTTGAAACCAATATTCAACAGGCCTTTAATGGCCATGTATCCACCAGGGTCGATGTTTAAGACGGTACAATCACTGATAGCATTGCAGGAAGGTGTAATTTCTCCCTCAGAGAAAATTTATTCAGATGGGACATTGATCGGAGACCTGGCTCCAAATGGTTATTATGATGTGAAAAAAGCAATTAAACTAAGTTCTAATAACTATTTCTATAAAGTCTTCAAAAGAGTGATAAATCGGGGCGAAGATCCTAGCCCATTTATTGATACCAGAATTGGTTTAGAACAATGGACTAGCTACGTCAACAATTTCGGACTGGGTGTGACACTGGACACTGATCTGCCAAATGTAAAAAAAGGTTATGTTCCCTCCCTACAAAGGTACGATCGCATGTATGGAAAGAACCGTTGGAAATTCAGCAACATAGGATCTCTGAGTATAGGGCAGGGAGAGCTACTGGTAACCCCGCTACAAATGGCAAACCTCGCTGCTCTTATTGGAAACAGAGGATTCTATTTTACACCACATATTGTCAGATCCATAGGAGAATCGGATCAACCGTTGGAAAAGTACCTTAAGAGAAACTACGTGGGGATTGACTCCATTCATTTCCCAGTGGTAATCGATGGCATGGAGCTGGTGGTTAAGGAAGGATCTGGAACCAGGGCATTCATCCCTGGGCTTGGAGTGTGTGGGAAGACGAGCACAGTTCAAAACCCGCATGGGGAAGATCACTCCGGTTTTATGGGTTTTGCGCCAAAGAATGATCCCCAAATTGCCATCGCTGTTTATGTAGAAAATGCAGGGTGGGGTGGTCGTGCAGCTGCATCAATTGCTGGATTAGTCATGGAAAAATACATTACCGGGGAAATCACAAGGCCCTGGATTGAAGAATTTGCATTAAGAGGAGAGTTTATCTATTGAGGCAGGGGAATACACTATATCAATTTGATTGGATAACAGTCCTGATTTATTTCATCCTGGTAATATTAGGTTGGATAAATATCTATGCTGCTAACTACGATGAAGATATTGCTGGTAGCATATTCAGTATCTCACAAAATTCCGGAAAGCAGTTGCTGTGGATAGGCACTTCGGTATTGATAATTGTTGCTATCCTGATCATTGATTTTAGATTCTATGATTCACTGGCGGCTTATATTATTTATGGCATCACCATATTACTTTTATTGATTGTGTTGTTTGTGGGAAGGGAAGTTGGCGGTGCACAATCCTGGTTCGAAATTGGATCATTCCGGCTCCAACCCTCAGAATTCGCCAAATTTGCGACTTTGCTAGCTTTCGCAAAGTACCTAGGTGGAAGCTTGAAAGACCTCAAAAAATGGAAAGACCTGATCATATGCCTCCTGATCATTGGAACACCTCCATTGCTGATCTTACTTCAACCGGATGCTGGTTCAGCTATGGTGTTTTCTGTGCTTATTTTGGTAATGTATCGGGAAGGTCTTTCACCTGTTCCTCTATACCTGGCATTCGCTTCTGTAATACTGTTAATTATAACTCTCTTGGGTTATCGGTTTTTGTTAATTGGTGCATCCATAGGCATTGGGCTACTGCTTATTGGGCTATACATCAAATCGCCCAAAAAGGTGGTCCTTGTCATCGTTTCTTCTGTGATGATCATTTTCTATGTTCAAAGTGTGGAGTTCATCATGCAGGAAGTGCTAAAACCACATCAGCAAAAACGTGTAACCTCCCTTATCAACCCAAACAGTGACCCAATGGGAGCCGGATGGAATGTAACCCAATCAAAAATTGCTATTGGAAGTGGAGGATTCTCTGGCAAAGGGTTTCTGAATGGCACTCAAACAAAATTTGACTTTGTGCCCGCCCAAACGACCGATTTTATTTTCTGTACCATTGGAGAAGAATATGGATGGATAGGCAGTATGGTGTTGATTGGCCTGTTTACCATCATGTTTTTCAGGTTAATCATTTTAGCGGAAAGACAAAAGTCTAAATTTGCCCGGATTTATGGTTATGGTGTGACATTAATTCTCTTTTTCCATTTTGCTATCAATATTGCCATGACCATTGGCCTGTTTCCTGTTATTGGAATTCCTCTGCCTTTTATCAGTTATGGTGGCTCATCCTTATGGTCATTCACCATATTGTTATTCATTTTTCTGAAGCTGGATGCTCACAGAATGCAACTATTCGAACGGTAGGACTATCGAAATTTTCGAAAAACAGTCTTCAATAACTCCTTCACGATATCTGAACCCATGTCCCAATTGTACTTCTTAGCATATCCGTGAACCAGGAGCTCTACAGAGTCATCAAAGTTCTTGCAGTCCTCAATCTTTTCGAATGCTACCAAAAACTCATCATTATCGCCCTCAAACAATTCATTGATAAACATGTATCGTTGATTGACAGACAATGATGAAAGTACACTATCCACCTTTTTGGAGGTATGATGATCTGCTATGCTCACCTCCTCTTTGGACTGTAATTTTTCATTCAAACTGGTCTTCCCAGATGCATATTGGCTATTAAGGTTATTCTCAATATCATCTTCCTCGGGTGGCTCTCTAAGTTCTTTTACCTCCTCAGCAATAGCCTGGATGTCTCCAAGCTCCTCAACATCTTCAATGTGCTCAAGGTCATCAGCAGGCAAGTCTTCTTCTCCAAACTGAACTTCCTCTTCATCCTCTGCCCCACTTAAATCTGTTGATTCTTCTTCTGTTAGGTTCTCTATTTCCTCTTCCTGTGAATCGGGTGGAGTTTGATTGGAATCTTCCTCCTCAACAAAAAACTCAGATTCATTGAAATGTAACACTTCTGATATTTCAGATATGAATGATCGATAATCGCCATCAGTTTCATTGTTCTCAAACACCAGGCTCAAAGTTTCCAGCACATCATCTGTACTTAGCTTATCTTCATTTTTATCTTCCAGTTCTGAAATAAAAACATCAAAAATATCCTTATTGATCTTGATATACTTCCCGGTACTTTTAAGGTTCTTAACACTCAATTTAGCCTGATTTCTAACTGAAATATCTGCCAGAAAAAAGTCATATGGTGAAAACATTAAATAGATAGCGTCCTCCACAGCATCCTTCAGGAGCGGTTGCAAATGCTCCTTGCCCACGCTAATGAATTGAGAAACGGTGTTCATATATCTCATTAGTGCCCCTCGTACTTTTTCATGATGAAAGTCAAAATAAGGGCTCTCAAGTTTTTTCATTTCTGCCTGCCACTGGGTATACAGGCTTTTTAAGATTAGAAAATTGACCTGCTTGGATGGTGTTAAACTGAGGATCTCCTTACCATTAATGCTTTCCTGCTGTTGAAAAAATTTAGAAACTACTGTTTCAGCAAACACTTCACTGTAGTTTTCTACATAATCATGGTTAATTTTACGATCCGCCATACTACTGCTAACTTTACCCTTTAAATGATTAAAATTACCATACAAAACCTCTCTAGTAAATCTATTCATTGCAATAGTAAAACGAAAAGTTTGCTGCATATTTTACAGGAAAATTACGTTGACTGGATGCAGGCCTGTGGAGGAAAGGGAAGGTGTACCACATGTAAAGCGATCATAGTAAAAGGAATGGAGAACCTTGGAGAGATTACCGCACCAGAAATTAAATACCAGGAAATAAAAAGATTGTCTCAAAACGAAAGGCTTGCATGCCAGGCGATTGTTACGGGTGACCTCACCGTGAAGGTTCCGGATATATATAAACTACCACACTTAGAGTATTCTGAATAATGTTTGTAGAACGTAAAATTGGGGGAATTGATCCTCACAGATATGGTTGGATCGAAGTGGTTTGCGGGTCCATGTTTTCCGGTAAAACGGAAGAGCTGATCCGTAGAATGAAACGTGCCATGATAGCACGACAAAAGACGATGATCTTTAAGCCCACTGTAGACAATCGGTATCATGAAAAAAACGTTGTATCTCACAACGATAATGAAATAGAAAGTAGTGCTGTTAATTTCGCCAATGACATTCTGCTCCGGGCAACCGATTGCGAAGTTGTAGGAATCGATGAAGTCCAGTTTTTTGATAAAGATATTGTGGACGTAGCAATTAAATTAGCAAATGCCGGAAAGAGAGTAATCGCTGCTGGTTTGGACATGGACTTTAAAGGGAGACCATTTGGTCCCATCTCGGAATTAATGTCTGTAGCTGAATATGTGACGAAAGTGCATGCTGTTTGTATACAATGTGGTGATGTTGCTTCCTACTCTTTTCGTAGAACTAAATCAAATAAAACAGTAGTCCTTGGAGAAACTGATATATATGAAGCAAGATGCAGAAGATGTTTTTATGAGGGAATGGCGGAAAAGTAAGCTTGGAATATATTTTGTTGTTGCACTTTATGCTTTGACTATAAAGCTGAATGCACAAAATATTCCTATGGGAAGTTGGCGGACACATTTCAGTTATGAGCATGCCAGTTTAGTAGAAACTACCACCAACAATATTTTTTGCGCAGTAGAAAACGGGCTGTTCTTTGTTGATACTGAAGATTTCTCCGTTAATAAATTTTCCAAAATTGACGGTTTAAGTGACGCTACAATTTCAGCAATGGCATTTAATTCTGATCAATCGGTTCTCACAATAGGTTACGAAAATGGTAACATTGATCTTATTCTAAATGACCGGGTAGCCAACATAGATTTGATTAAAAATGAAAATATATCTTCGCCAAAAACCATTAGACACATCTCCTTCCATGAAGAAAAAGCATTTCTGTCAACTTCCTTTGGTATAGTTGTTATTGATTTGAATCAAAGAACTATAAAAGAAGTTTATAGAGAAATAGGGCAGAACGGGACAACACCTTCAGTATATCAGACACTTACAATTAATGATAGCCTATTTGCAGTCACCGATGAAGGTATACTTAAAGCCAGCCTGACGCAAGATTTAAACCTACTTGATTTCTCAAATTGGGAAACCATTGCAAACAGTATAAGTATTCAACCAAATTCAATTGCCGCTCTGGGTAACAGCATCTACGCGTCAAATGATACCACTGTATTCCACATGGACGGTGAAACATTAAATCCAATATATTCTGATATTAGTGGAATAAATAGCATAAAATCTTATGATCAAACGCTATACATTTTGGGTAATTCCTCCTTGTTGAAATATCAGGACGAACAAATTGAGCAGATTGAATACATTGAAACCAGGTCTCCACGTGATGTGGTGGAAGTGAACGGAGATCTTTGGATAGCAGATCAAAACCAATCACTTGTTCAATTTGATGGAACTAATTCACAAAGCATCAAACCCAACGGACCTGTCACCGACCACTTCGAAAAAATAAAATATTTTAATGATACCATTTTTGGTTTTGGTCCATATCGTTCAGGAGGGAATCAATCTAACCAAAATGAATTTTACTCCACTTTCAGCGGAGCTCAATGGTTGACCATTTCTGACACAGAATTCCGTGATGTAAGTGACATCTCCAATCAGTACCTCGCTTCCTACGGAGATGGGTTAAAGAATAGGATTACTGGTGAAATAATCGATGCTTCAACTGCAGGCAGTTTGTTTGAAGAATCAAATGATGAAACAACTATAGCTGCTATACACGAAAATGACTTTGGATTTTGGATTTTGAATGCGAATTCCGATAGCAATAATCTGCATCTTGTTACCAATGTCGACTGGCAAACTTTTGACCTTAGCCTTAATAATCCGGAAAAGATTCAACATTCCGCCAATCAAAGGCTAATTATTTCCAGTGCTTCTACAAACCCGTCAGGAATTGTCATTTTTGATCCCATCGATAAAAGCACACAAAGGTTAACTACCAGCAACTCAGACTTACCATCCAATATCATCAACGATTTTGAAATCGATCAGGATGATGAACTTTGGATCGCCACAACTTTAGGAATTGCTTATCTCCCATCAGCTTCAACTGATATATTTTCCGGGTTCAATGGGGTGATCATTCCAGTATTTGAAAACAGTTTATTATTTAATGATGAAAACATTAATTGCATAGAAGTAGATCCCGGGAACAGAAAATGGGTGGGCACTTCTTCGGGAGCCTACCTTTTTGAAGAGGCCGCTCAATCTTTAGTTTATCATTTTACTACACAAAATTCACCTTTACCGTCAAACAACGTTTTGGACATTGCCATTCATCCGGTTTCGGGTGAAGTTTTCATACTTACTTCAAAAGGCATGGTCTCTTATCGGTCAGATGCCAGCAGGTCAGTACATATACATCAGGATGTTCAGATTTTTCCAAATCCTGTGAGGCCAGGCTATAACGGTGTAGTTGGGGTGACCGGGCTTGCAACTGACAATAACGTGAAAATCACAGACATATCAGGAAAGCTGATTAGAGAAATAAATGCCAACGGTGGGTCCTTACAGTGGGACCTTAAGGATTATAATGGTTCTGGTGCTCAATCTGGAGTATACCTCTTTTTCAGCAGTAATTCGGATGGATCAGAGACATATGTAGGTAAATTACTGATAATCAGATAATGTTACATAAGACTCGGGGAATTGCCCTAAACTACATAAAATATCGAGATACCTCAATTATAGCCCGAGTGTACACTGAAGAATTTGGAAAACAAGCCTATATCATTAATGGTATCAGAAGTGCCAAATCGAAAAAAAGCATCGGCAGCTTCCAACCTCTGACCCTGCTGGACCTTGTTGTTTACAAAAACAAAATGAAGGACATTCAAAGGCTCTCAGAGTTTAAAATTGCCAATCCATTCAAAACAATCCCTTATGATATAAGGAAAAATACAATGGCCCTTTTTCTGACAGAGTTGATGTCAAAAATATTAGAGGAACATCACAATGAAGATCGAGAACAATTTCAGTTTCTTTACAACTCTATTCAGGTATTGGATGACATGCAATCTGGCTATGAGAACTTCCACATTTTTATTCTATTAAAATTGACATATTACCTGGGTTTTGGAATATCCGATTTTGAAACCACTGTTGAAGATGGCGACCAGAATATTCAGGAGTTTCTTGAATCGATTAATTCAAAATCTACCTATGAATATGTTCCTTCCAACCGAACAATCAGGAATAAAGCTTTGGAACACATGGTTAGCTATTATGCTTTACACCTGGAAAATTTTGGTGGAATAAAATCTCTAGAAATAATGAGACAGGTTTTTACCTAGCGTTTACCTACAACAATTATTGAATGTTCTTTATCCTCATTAAATTAAATTGTAAATTTCAAGCTTAATTCAAAAGACAATAGTTATGGCCCAGGAAAAGTTATTTGATGAAATTCCTTCATTGGATTTAGCAGATTTTAAATCCGGAAGTCCGGAAAAGAAACAGGCGTTTGTAGATGCATTAGGCGAAGCTTATAACAACATTGGCTTTGTAGCAATTAAAAATCATGGCTTGTCAGATCAGCTTACTTCAGATTTATACAAATCAGTGGAGGCATTTTTTCAGTTGCCGGAAGAAGTTAAGTTGAAATACGAGAAACCAGAACTATTCGGTCAAAGAGGATACATTAGTAAAGGAAAAGAGAAAGCAAAAGGCCGAAATACAGGAGACTTAAAAGAATTTTATCATATTGGGCAACCATCAGGTGAGGGAGATTATCCCGAAAACATTTTCCCTGAAGAGATTGCGGAATTTAAGAAACACACACTAGAGGCCTATCGAACCCTCGAACAGGCTGGTGTAGAAATGCTTAGGGCAATTGCCATTTACCTGGGACTCGATGAACACTATTTCGATGATAAAGTCAGGAATGGAAATTCTATTTTAAGACCAATTCATTATTTCCCTATTGAAAATCCTGATGAGATCCCTGAAGATGCTGTTAGAGCTGCCGAGCACGGTGATATAAACCTGATTACCTTATTAATGGGGGCTAGTGCGGATGGTCTTCAGGTCCTAAGAAGAGACAATAAATGGATACCAATCACAGCTTTACCTGATCAAATTGTGGTCAATGTAGGTGATATGCTTGCCAGGTTGACCAATGATAAATTGAAATCAACAATACACAGAGTGGTGAATCCTCCAAAGGAAAAAATGGGCACCTCAAGGTACTCCATACCATTTTTTATGCACCCAATCTCCGAAATGGACCTCACCTGTCTGGAAAGTTGCGTGGACGAGCAGAACCCTAAAAAGTATGAAGACACCACTGCAGGTGCGTTTTTGGATGAAAGGCTTGCTGAAATTGGCCTCAAAAAGTAGATGATAAGGAGGGTAAGGTATTTCATTTTTCTAAGAGACATCTTACTTCTGTCCCTTACTTCATTCGGTGGCCCTACCGCACATATTGCTATGTTTTTGGATGTGCTGGTAAAAAAAAGGGCTTACTTGTCAGAGAAGGACCTGATGGAACTCTATGCGCTATGCCAGATTCTCCCAGGTCCCACATCTACTCAAACGATTACCTCACTCGGCTTCAAGATCGGGGGTCCGAATCTTGCATATTTGACATTACTGGTATGGATGTTACCCGCCGTTACAGTAATGATTGCCGCAGGAATTTTCATCAACATCCTCAATGATCAGGGAATATCATTAGATTTCTTACGGTACATTCAGCCCATTGCGGTAGGCATTGTAGCGTACTCTGCCTATCAAATATCACGTAAGGTAGTAAGCACTCGTCTGGGCTACTTTCTCATGATTCTTGGTTGCTTTTCAGCCTATTTCTACCGATCCCCCTTTTTATTCCCAATTATCATTACAATTGGTGGTGTTTGTACATCATTCAAGTTTAAATCTCATCACCCGGTTGAAGAGAAAAGCAAGTTAAAAATCAATTGGTCCAATTTCTTCCTTTGGGCAGGTGTATTCATTTTTGTAGCAATATTAGGAAAGGTCACAGGACTACTTGCAATTAGAATTTTCGAGAACTTTTACAGAAATGGCAGTCTTATTTTTGGTGGAGGGCAGGTATTAGTGCCAATGATGTATACAGAGTTTGTTGAGTTTAAGGGGTGGCTGGCGAAGGATGAGTTCATTTCCGGTTATGCATTATCACAAGCATTGCCCGGTCCAACATTCTCATTTAGTGCGTATATAGGGACGCTTTCGCTTAAGGAATATGGTGTGGGCGGAGAGATCATTGGAGGCTTAATGGCCGCCTGGGGGATATTTTTACCTGGAACATTCCTAATATTCTTTGTGATCCGGTTCTGGGAGCAGCTCAAGGAATACCGAATTGTCAGGGCGTCATTGGAAGGAATTCAGGCAGTGAGTGCAGGGTTAGTAATAGCAGCCACGTTTATACTGTTTGAGCCCATTGAACCAAACCCTGTAAACTATGTGCTAATGATTGGAACAGTGGGTCTGCTTTTCTTCACCAAAGTTCCTACACCTTTGATCATTCTAGCAGGATTGGTTACCGGAATAGTCATCAACTAAAAAAGGCCTACAAATGCAGGCCTTTCCAAAGTTCTTATATCTATTTCTTATTGATTCAAGCTAAATCCTAATTTCTGAGCTACCAGATTAGATATGTCTGATGACTCATCCGCGGCGAAAACTAATGATGAGCCGTAAGCAAAAATGTGCGTATATCCATTTTCTTTAGCAACTGCATCAATTGTCTCCTTCATTCTTTTCTGAAGTGGATTAAAAAGCGCCACTTGCTTCTCAGCTACAGATTTTTGAGAATTCAATTCAAATTGTTGAATCTGCGTTTGAAGATTTGTTAGCTCAGTTTCAGTATCCTTTCTGGTCACTTCATCCATACCAGCTCCGGTTTCTTGATATTTTTGAAGTTTGGTTTGGAAATCCTGTACCTTCGATTGAAGCCTGGAGCTCAGTTGCTCATCATATTCTTTTAATTGCTGATCAGCCGCTAGATACTCTGGCCATTGTGCAAAAAGGTTTTCAACCTGCACGTATCCAATCTTATAATTTTGCGCATTTCCTGCGAAAGAAAGCAGCATCAAGCCAGCTGCTAACACAAATAATCTAATTTTCATATCAATGGTTTTTACTTTCAATTATTTAATTCGAAACTGTATCGTTTTTATCACCTAATCCCAATTCCTCAAGTACGTAATCTGTATAGTCGTGAATCGGATCCGTATAAATCATCACCAAATCTCCGGACTTGTCGAAAACAATTTGCAACCTATTGTTTTTTGCAACTTTCTCAACCGCTTCAAATACTGCATCCTGA
Source organism: Cyclobacteriaceae bacterium (assembly GCA_965243755.1). Taxonomy (GTDB): domain Bacteria; phylum Bacteroidota; class Bacteroidia; order Cytophagales; family Cyclobacteriaceae; genus JANSWY01. Next base: position 603,389 of record CBDEVW010000002.1, on the reverse strand, counting down.
ATTGGTTTGATCAACTCTTTTTTCTTCAAAAAGAATAAGCCTTCAAATCCAAAAACTTTCTTTTGATAATCCTGCACCTCTGCCCAGTTCTTGTCAATTTCAGCCTCTCTCTCATCGATCATCTCTTTGGTTAGGAGAACTTCTTCCGCTTTTAGCTCAGCTTCCATTTCCTCCATTCTCTGATACATTTCTTTAATCTCCTGCTCCCACTGTTGGGATAACTTCTCGATTTCCGCCTGTGCCTCTTTGTATTCAGGCATCTTGCTCAAAATGTAGTCAGAGTCTACATAACCAAATTTTTGTGCAAAGGTAAAATTATTTACCAAGAAAAGTATACCAATGATTATGCCAAATTTTCTCATGGTTCTTATGTTACGCTTTCGGTGAATTCATTTGTCAACAGGGATAACGAACTGATGATTCAAATGATATAGCATCGCAAGATAAACATATCTTCCATTACTATCGAATTTGCTGCCCAATAGAAAAATGGAACTGCGGTCCACTTCGCTCAGATCTTCCGGGAAGAGTATCAAACCCATAACCCCAATCAAGTCCCAGCAAACCAAAGGCTGGCATAAATATTCTTACCCCCAAACCAGCTGAGCGATATTGCTCATATGGATTAAACTGCTGATAATCGTTCCAGTTATTCCCAGATTCGGCAAAGGCTTGTATATATATTGTTGCTGATGGGTTTAGTGACACTGGGTATCTTAATTCCATGACAAATTTGTTGAAAGCTACTCCCCCTTCAATGCCTGATTCATTATCAACTGGAACGATAGAGTTATTCTCATATCCTCTTAAGCCAATCACATCTGTACCAAGTAAAAAGTTCTGACCAGTCAAGCCATCTCCACCAAGTTGAAACCTTTCAAATGGCCCAATTCCAGCTTTATCTGTATAGGAGCCGATAAATCCAAAATGTACCCTTGGAGCAAGCACAAGGTTACCCGCAATTTTCAAGTAATATTTGAAATCCAGATTCCATTTATGGTATTCAAGCCATTTGTAAAGTGTGGCGTTATCCGCCGTAGCGTAATCAATATTTCGCCATCTGGAATATGGAGGAGTAAGTGCAACGGTGAATGAAACTTGTGATCCCTGACGTGGATACATTGGTTGATCGACGCTATTTCTTGCCACCGTTGTATTGAATGTGAAACTATTAGCATCCCCGGTATCAAAACCAAGAGATCTTCCGAAATTAAACAGACTGTACTGAAGGTAAGAGATAGAGTTGCTTACCGTAAAGAAATCGTCTGGCCACTTTACCCTTCTTCCCAGTGACACTGTCAAGCCTGCCACTTTCAAAGAACCGAATGTTTCGTTGGTTCTGGTATTGATATTTCTTTGAACAGAATAATTGAAGTTCACACCAAAAGAATTAGGCTTTCTTCCTCCAAGCCACGGTTCGGAAAAGCTTAGGTTGTAGCTTTGAAACCTCCTTCCATTAGCCTGAATACTTAAAGCCAGTTTCTGACCATCACCAATAGGAAGTGGTCGCCATTTCTCGAAGTGTGGTATATTCCTCAGTGAGAAATTATTGAACTGTAACCCTACTGTACCAACAAAGCCATAGAAACCTCCCCATCCACCAGATAGTTGTACCTGGTCACTAGGTCTTTCTTCCAGAGACCATTCAATATCTACCGTCTCATTTATAGGGTTTGGAATGGGAACAGGGTTTACTTTTTCGGGATCAAAATATCCTAATTGTGCCAGTTCCCTCTGGGTTCTTATTAATTCTGCTCGGCTAAATTTTTGACCTGGCAAGGTTCTAATTTCCCGCATTATTACATGATCATTAGTTCGATCATTCCCTGTAACATATACCTTATCAATAGTAGCCTGAGCCCCCTCATAGACTCGCATTTCCACGTCAATTGAATCATTGTCTATTCCTACTTCTACTGGGGTTACAGAGAAGAAAAGGTACCCATTATCCATGTATAATGAACTAATGTCAGCTCCATTTGGGTTAAAATTTAGCTTTTTATTGACCAGCTCAAGATCGTAAACATCTCCTTTTTCAATCCCCAAAATCTGGTCCAGGGTTTTTTCATCATGGATAAAATTCCCTGTCCACATAATGTCCCTGAAATAGTATCTTGTACCTGGATCTACATGAATATTGACATTTAGGAACTTCTCATCAACATAATATGTGGAGTCGGTTATTATTTCAGCGTCTCTGTAGCCTTTGCTGTTATAGAAGGTAATTAGAGATTGTTTGTCTTCATTGAAATCAGCTTCTATAAACTTGTTTGACTTAAATACATTAAGATTGACTTGTTCACTTAAGTATTCCTTTAAGTCCTTCGCAGACATTTTGTGAGACTTTGTCAAAAACACCTTGGCATTTTTTGGTCTCAATAAATTAATGGTTCTTGCAAGAAGATCCTTATGCAGCAGAAACCTGGGAGCCTCCCCTGTAGACTTAAGCTGACCTCTTAGTTTTGATGAAGCAAAATGGTCATCGCCAATAAAGTTGATCCTTTTGATCTTTACTTTCCTGCCCTTATTGACATCAATATTTAAGATCACACTATTTCTTAAAATTGTGTCCTTTTGTTGAGTTAGTCTGACTTTAGTATTGAGGTACCCCTTCGCAATAAAATACTTTTTGACAGTTAATTCTGCATTCTTTTCAATGGCATCCGTCAGTACCTTACCTTTTACCAGGTTAATTTTGTCTTCCAGTTCTGAAATTTGAGTTTTGCTGACCCCATCAAATGTGAATTTTGTTAATCGGGGTCTTTCAGAAAGTTTGATGGTGAGCCAAATTTTATTCCCCTCTATTTTTGTAGCAAATATTTCAACATTCCCAATAATGCCCTGTTTCCAAAGTTTCTTTATTGCCTGACTTATCTCTGGTCCGGGCACTTTAATTTTATCTCCAACTCTAAGACCGGATAAAGAAACTAAAGCAGTGTGATCAAGATATGCAGTTCCTTCGATTTCAATTCCCCCAACCTCGTATTCTCTAGGGTTACCATAATTAATATTTGACCCACTGATATTCTGTGAGGCTAACTCTGCAGTAACCGAGAGTAGAGCGATCAATACTAAACTTAGCGCCTTCAATGTAATTCTCATCTATTCTTTAATTCTGAATATTCACTTGTTCACTAATCTTACCAAACCGCCGTTCCCTTTTCTGATAAGACTCAATGGCTTCAATTAAGTGCTCTTTTCTAAAATCTGGCCACAGTATTTCTGAAAAATACAACTCGGTGTAGGCTAATTGCCAAAGTAAAAAATTACTGATTCTCATTTCCCCGCTGGTCCTGATCAGTAATTCAGGATCCGGCACACCGGATGTGTTCATATAACTACTAATGACATTTTCATCAATATGGTTGACTGTGAGCCGACCTTCTTTTACTTCAGAAGCAATTTTTTTAACTGCCTCTTTAATTTCCCATCTCCCACTATAATTTAGAGCAAGGATGAGGTTTAGGCCATCATTAGCTTTAGTCTCTTCAATTGCTCTCTTCAGACTTTTTTGAGCTTTTTCCGGTAGCAGGCCAATATCTCCAATTGACGTCAACCGGACTCTGTTTTTGTTTAATGTAGGCAGTTCATCCTTTATCGTAGACACCAGCAAAGACATCAAACCTTGTACTTCGTCCTGAGGCCGTCCCCAGTTTTCTGTAGAAAAAGCATATAAAGTTAAGTGCTTAACCCCAAGTTCAGCACAGCACTCAGTGGTCTCCCGAACTGCGGTAATGGCGTTCCTGTGCCCAAAAATCCTTGCTGCACCCTTCTTTTTTGCCCAACGACCATTTCCATCCATTATGACGGCAATATGTTTTGGTAAATTTTCTCTATTGAGCTGGTTACTCGTCATCCCCAGTGTGTCTGTCTTTTAAAAGCCTACAAAGTTGACACTTTTTTTACAGAAATAGAACTAATAGCAATTTATTGTCTCATGATTGCTCGATTTGGGACATATGGGAATGGACAGGGGATATCCCAAAGTATGTAACTAACAGAAATACCTGTATAGTAATACCAATCTTTATCATTGGGATTGCCATATTGGTAGTTCTTGATTGTTTGATCACCGTCTGAGACATTATCCAGGTAATCAAAAAATGTTTTCCTTCCGGTGAACTCAAGACCAGCACTAAATCTTTTTCCAATCAAGTGCTTTAATCCAAACCCAACTGGCATTGTTGGTTGAATAAGGTTATAGTTGCCATTCGGATCATCAACGCCATACATTTTGAAAAGCCCAAACCCAACAACAACATAAGGTGAAAATTTAATCAATGCGTCTTGTGTCTTATAATCAAGAAAGTGGTATTCGAAGGCCCCACTAATTTCACCAAGCGTAATACTGAATGAACTATTTCTTTGCTGTGCAAATGCGTCAATTGGTTTCTGATCTGATCCCGTTAATCGTCCGTATGTCAAGCTAAATCTGCTACTGAGATACGGTGTGAGGTTTAATCGGTAAAACACCTGACCAGCCAACCGTGAGTTAGTAATTTGATATCCTCGTATCAGGTCGCCAGAATAGTTGAAGGTTCCTACACCACCTCCATATTCAATGAATTGCGCGAAAGAATGGAAAGTAATCCCCATCAACAAGAAAGAGGTTATAAATAACCTCTTTGCAATATATTTCTTAAGTGTTTTCAATGCTATCTAAATTTCGCTTTCCTTTTGACTCCACCAAATATGTAGGTGAGCCTAATCTGGGTAACGAATATTTTGTCATTATCGTCTGGGTTTCCTCGAATCTCCTGTGCCACACTATAGTAATAACCAGGAATGACAACTCTTTCATCCCCCGTGATGGCGTCAATATGCTCCCGGCTTCTGTCTGCCATCGCACGAGTCAAATCAGAATCAAACAGTGTTGGGTCGAGATAATCCCTACTACTAGCATCATCAATGTAATCGATAAAAAGATGCCTGTAGCCAAACTCTATAGCAGCGTCAAATTGATCAGGCAACCTTAGTTTAAATCCCACTGCAATGGGAACACTATAGGAAAACGTCGCATAAGGTTCCAAACCGGTACCAGTTACATTCTGTCCTTCTGTTCCTAAATCTCTTAAACTTACCCAATCGCCTGCATTCGAAAACTGAGCTGATGCTGGACTACTTAGAGGATCAATAAAATTATATTCACTATGAAAAGTGTTGTATATCGGAACTTTGCCTTTTGGGTTATGCATAAATACACCTCCACCTATAAATATATATGGCGTCATGGGCACCCTTGAATTTGACCCTCCTTTATTAGGTAAGATATCTATTTCGAAACCACCAATTAGCTCAAATATGTCGTTTCTGAAACTTAAGTTTCTTTGGTATCTTAAGGAAGCTGTTTCATCTGTCGGATCAGCAGAGAAATCTGAACCGCTGACCCTTACCCAATTAAAATTTGCTCTAGCGGACATATAGGGATTCAACCTGTATCCAAATACCCCACCAAAACCTGGTCTGGTAAAAGAAATATCTGTACTTGCCGCTTTATTTACAGGGGCTAAATCTCCAAAGTAATTGCCCGCATTAATTCCTCCGCCTGCCCACATATAGGGTCTGAACCTACCGAAGGATCCAGATTTTCTTTTGCTTCCTCTGTAATTTGATATTTTCTTGTTCTTACTTTTTCTTCGCTTATACTTCCTTTGAGCATCCACGTCTGGTGCTACCATCAGTGCACCCAGTAGAACTATAACCGATAAAAGAAGAGACTTTTTCATAATTCGAATTAAATATTCTTATACCAAAGAAAAACAAAAATAGTGATTACCGCCAATTCCAAAGCTAATTCTGTGTTAATTTCTAAGATCAAGACCCCAATTGAGCTTGTTTCTTAGGGTATTCAGAAAGTTGTAATTCTCTAAAGTAACCAATTTGGCTTTAAAATCCTCTTTGCGAACGGAAAGATTTACCTCCCCATCCACAGTAACAGACCGAGAATCGAGTGATGCCAAATAATTGGTCCCCCTGCTCTCAATTTCAAAGGAAATAGTGGATTTGTCAGACACAATTAATGGTCTTATGTTTAAATTATGAGGGCTTACAGGTGTAATCAGAAAATTCTCCGAGTGCGGGAACACTACTGGCCCTCCGCAACTAAGTGAATAACCAGTGGACCCTGTTGGCGTGCTCACCATTAATCCATCTGCCCAATACGAATTCAAGAACTCTCCATCAATGTAGCATCTCACATTGATCATTGAAGATGTATCCTTCTTCATTATCGCAAATTCATTGAGCGCAAAATTTTGCCCATTGAAAATCTTGTCGTTGCTTTCCAAATGAAGCATTGTACGCTCATCATATTGATACTGACCACTAAAAACTAACTCGAATGCCTTTTCAATGTCAGTTTTTCCAATGGTTGCCAAAAATCCAAGCCTTCCGGTATTAATTCCCATTATAGGTGTCTCGTTTGCACCCACATAAGTCAAAGTTTCCAATAGCGTACCGTCACCTCCCAAACTCATCACAACTTCAACTTCTGGTAGATTATCCATCCCAAACACTTGGTATTTATCAAATTCGATAGAACGAGCATGATTTACACTGGCAAACTCCTGCGAGAGATAAACTTCTGCATTTCGGGTTTCCAGCTCCCTGAAGATCTGATTAATGTAAGGAGACACTTCTGCACTGTATGCCCTGCCGTGAATAGCAATTTTCATGTTCCGGAGATTACAGAATTAGATTCTTAAATACTTCATCAAGCCATCCAAACGATCTTTCTCGGACAGGTCCTGGGATGCTTCATTAAAACGGGCTTCTATCGAGTATCCAAATCGTTCAAGGGTTGCAACGATGTGGTTTACTTCCTCTTTATTGATTTTGAGCGTTAGCTTTATTCTATTAGGATCATCCTGATCTGCAATTACATATGAGCTTAGCACTTTTGCCTCATTGGATTCTATCAAACGGCTTACTTCCGAGAGGGAGTAGTCAATGGCATTGAGTGAAAGTACCAGGATTGCACCAGGGCTTCTCACGGAAGATGTGTTAGCAAATGCTTCCACTACATCTTCTATCGCAACAACACCAAGATAGTTTTCTTCACCATCAATAACCGCCACCAGGCTTACTTCCTCCTTATTAGATAATTTCAACAACTCATAATAATGCTGGTTCTGGTCAATGATGGCGTCTTTCCCGGCCAACTCATAATCCTTCACAAACTCCAGCATCTGATCGCCCTGAAATAGTATCTCCTCAGTAATCAAACCAAGGTAATTGCTACCTTCAATTACCGGTAACTCAGATGTTCTGAGTTCTTCCATCCACTGCTTTGCTTTTATGACTTTGTCGGTCGGGTGAAGTGGTGGTATAAGGTAATTAATCAGGTCCTTTGCAATCATCTATTTCAGTTCAAATTGGATAAAAATTCTTTTGTTATGCGGTTAAATTTCTCAGGATGCTCCATCATAGGCGCATGACAGCATTTATCAATAAATCTTAACTGCGAGTTCTCTATCAACTTATTAAATTCATGCCCAACCATCGGTGGAGTAATGGTATCGTTCAATCCCCAAATTAGTAACGTCGGGCATTTAATTTTAGTTATTTCAGAAGCAAGATTATTACGCTGCGCAGACTTGGCGATAGCAACGATCCTTAATGCCTTAGGAATACTCTTGGTCGTCTCGAAAACTTCATCTACGAGCTCCTTTGTTGCGGTGTTTGGATCATAAAATGTATACCTCACTCGCTCATCGATGTAATCATAACTCCCCCTTCTTGGAAACGAACCTCCCATAGAATCTTCAAATAAACCAGAGCTTCCTGTTAATATCAAAGAGTTTACGCTAGCTGGGTTTGCAAGTGTATAAAGCAACCCTACGTGCCCTCCAAGGGAATTACCAACTACATTAATTTTGGAAAGGTTCATTTTTTCAACAAAGTCCTCCACAAATTTTGTTAACCCTTCAAGGCCAGCTTGCTTAATTGGCATTTCATATATGGGCAACATTGGAATAATCACCCTGTGTGTTTTTGAGAATTCTTTTACAACACCGTCCCAATTGCTCAGTGCTCCAAACAATCCATGAAGTAACATAAGAATCTCACCTTCCCCTTCATCTATATATTTGAAATCTTGTGTCTCTTTTATCTCCATCTTCTAAAATTGGGCTAATATGACTTAATATAAATAATTATTTAGTATTTGAAAGTAAAGTATTTGTTATCCTTGAAATCCATTTCCTTAAACGGTCGCAACCAATCTTCCAATGCAGGCACCAAAATTGTAACCCACTCAAACACGATTGGTGCTATAGGTTCTAATATTGGTAATAGTATCGAACTACCGGTATAGTCTTCTGAAATTTTTAGTCCTACAAAAGAAAAAAGCCAGATGGCAGTGCTGATAAAAAAAGCCCATTTTAACACACCAAATGCCAGACCAGCCAAATTATCCAGACTTCCGAGTAAGGTCATGTCCAAAATTCTTTTCAATATTTTCCCAAGTAAGGTCAAAACCAATATGACTACTATAAAGAGCGAGAAAAATACGATCAAAGGAATAAATGATTCCTTGTCCGGATATTGCTCTATGAAATAGGCACTTAACTTCCCTGAAAAATTGATCGCCGCAATTATGGCGATGAAAAAAGAAAAAAAGGAGATGATGCTTAGCAACAGTCCAGTCCTAAACCCTTTGTAGGCTCCAAATGCCAGAGCGACCACAAGTATGATATCCAATAAGCTCAAGAATTTAAAAGCTCTTTTACAATTCCGGAAATAATTTTCCCATCAGCTTTTCCTGCAAGTGATTTCGTAGCAACTCCCATCACCTTTCCCATATCTTTCATGCTGGAAGCACCTACCTGATCAATTATCTTTGATATCTCCTGTTTCACTTCCTCTTCTGAAAGTTGTTTTGGCAGATAGGCTTCTATTATTTCAATTTCTGCTTGTTCTACGGCTGCCAAATCTGCTCTTCCTTGCTGCTGGTAAACCTCAAGTGAATCTTTTCTTTGCTTAACAGCCTTAGTTAGTATTTTCATTTCAGCATCCTCAGAAAGCTCAGATGATCCACCTTTTTCGGTCTCTGCCAATAATATTAAAGATTTAATGGCTCTTAATGCTCTTAGTTTATCTTTGTCCTTTGCAAGCATCGCTTGTTTTATGTCAGCTTCGATTTGTGATTTTAAGCTCATAGAAATTATTGATTTGATCGTATTTATGATCGACAAAGTTATACTTAATGATCAATTTTACTAAATGACCAGACTTAGTGTAAATATTAACAAATTTGCGACGATAAGAAACGCCAGAGGAGGTAACAATCCAGATGTCATTCAAGTTGCAAAAGACTGTGAAAAATTTGGAGCCCAGGGGATAACTGTTCATCCCAGGCCTGATGAAAGGCATATCACTTATAATGATGCTCTTGCTCTAAAAGATGTAGTCACTACAGAATATAATGTAGAAGGTTTCCCCGATATGCGGTTTTTGGGCATCCTTAAGAAAACAAGACCAGCTCAGGCGACTCTTGTCCCGGATAAACCTAATGTACTCACCAGTAATGCAGGCTGGCAGACAATTGAACACCATGAATTCCTGAAATCCGTAGTTTCTGAAATAAAATCGATGGGAATCAGGGTAAGCATATTTGTTGATCCTAATGTAGAAATTGTAGCAGCTGCAAAAAGTGTTGGAGCTGATCGTGTTGAGTTGTACACCGAACCATACGCCACAAACTTCCATGAGGACCGGGAAAAAGCAATTGCTCCTTATATTGAATCGGCTAAAAAAGCACACGAATTAGGTCTGGGAATCAACGCAGGGCATGACCTGGACCTTAGAAATCTCAGTTATCTCAAAAATAATATCCCTTACCTGGATGAAGTCTCCATTGGTCACGCATTGGTTTGTGATGCCTTATATTATGGCCTGGAAAACACAATCCAAATGTATTTGAAAGAGCTCTCATGAAATTACACTTTAGAAAATTTGGTAACGGACAACCATTGTTAATTCTACATGGAGTATTTGGCTCCTCCGACAATTGGCAAACCGTAGGCAAAGAATTGGCAAAAGATTTTACTGTCTACCTCATCGATCAGAGGAACCACGGCAACTCTCCGCATTCCAATGAATTCAATTATGAAGTGATGTCACAAGATTTATTGGAACTAATAGAAGAAGAGCAATTAGAGAGTGTCCATCTCATTGGCCATAGTATGGGAGGAAAAACCGCCATGCAATTTGCAACCTCAAATGCTTCATTTGTAAACAAGCTTGTAGTGGTAGATATTGCACCAAAATTCTACGAGCCCCACCATCAGCAGGTGATTGCAGGATTCAGGTCAATCAAACTAAACGAACTGAATAGCCGTGGAGAGGCTGAAAGAATCATGAGCACCGTAATCCCTGATGTGGGCACGAGACAATTTCTCCTAAAAAACCTCAAGCGAAACAGCGATGGGTTTGAATGGAAAATCAATCTCGATGTAATTGAAAAGAACATAACGAATGTAGGGCAGGGATTAGAAAAAGACCGGGTATTTCATGGACCGACATTGTTTATTGGTGGTGGGAAATCCAATTATATTTTAGCTGACGACCTAAGCTTAATTGCAAGTCATTTCCCTAACTATCGGCATGAAGTTATTGATGATGCTGGTCACTGGGTTCATGCAGAAAAGCCTAAAGAATTATACGATTCAGTGACAAAATTCCTGAGAAATTGAAAAAAGGAAAATTATATCTGATTCCTACCCCGATTGCCAGTGAAACTACTCAACTAATTGGTCTTGAGGTTCGAAACACTATCAAATCGCTGAAGCATTTTCTCGTTGAGGACATTAGAACCGCAAGAAGATTTATAAGTAGTCTTAAGCTGGGGGTTACTATTGAAGAATTAAGATTTGAACAGCTCGATAAGCACTCTAAATTATCGGATTTGTCAAAACTAATGGCCCCTCTGCAAGATGGTTACGACGTTGGGATCATGAGTGAGGCAGGTTGCCCGGGAGTAGCAGACCCAGGAGCAATGGCGGTAAATTATGCACATAGCAAAGGTATAACTGTAGTTCCACATGTAGGTCCGTCCTCAATTATCCTGGCATTAATGGCTTCAGGATTTAATGGTCAATCATTCGCATTTCACGGATATCTGCCTATTGAAAAGGCTGCCCGTAAGAAAAAGATCAGAACACTGGAGAGCGAGATGCTAAAGCAGGACCAGACCCAGATTTTTATGGACACGCCTTACCGTAATAACCAACTACTTGCCGATCTGTTATTGGAGTTAAGGCCAGGCACTTTGCTTTCAATCGCGTCTGATATTACTGGTAAGGATGAATTTATTCAGACTAAATCAGTTGGTCAGTGGAAGAAAAACAAACCTGATCTTCACAAAATACCTACAATATTTTCCATTTACAGGCAATAGTCTCCGTTGAGTCCTATTTACCGTAAATGCTTTCCTTTTTCTATCAATTCACCTAAATTTGGCGGCCAGATCACATTTTAGATAAATAACATATGTCATATCTTTTCACTTCCGAATCAGTTTCCGAAGGCCACCCAGATAAAGTTGCAGACCAAATTTCAGATGCACTTTTAGATCATTTTCTTGCTTTCGATCCTGATTCCAAAGTTGCTTGCGAAACATTGGTGACTACTGGTCTCACAGTTTTAAGTGGAGAAGTAAAAACCACTTCTTACATTGATGCCCAGCAGGTAGCCAGGGATGTCATCAACCGTATTGGCTATACCAAAGGAGAATATCAATTTGATGGAAACTCCTGTGGGGTCATCTCCGCAATTCACGAGCAATCACCAGATATTAATCAGGGTGTTGATCGGGCAAGTGAAGAAGAGCAGGGTGCCGGCGATCAGGGAATGATGTTTGGATATGCGACAAACGAGACTGAGAATTACATGCCTTTGGCCCTCGACCTGTCTCATAAAATTTTACAGGAGCTTGGCGAGTTAAGGAGAGAAAATAAAGAGATCACCTATTTAAGACCAGATGCTAAAGCGCAGGTAACAATTGAATATAATGATGACAATACTCCGGTTAGAATCGAAGCAATTGTAGTCTCAACCCAACATGATGAGTTTGATAGTGATGAAGCGATGTTGGCAAAGATCAAATCTGACATTATTAATATATTAATACCAAGATTAAAGTCGAAACTAAAACCAGAGATTCAGGCACTATTCAATGATCAAATAAAATACCATATCAACCCTACCGGTAAATTTGTGATCGGAGGTCCTCATGGTGATACCGGCTTGACTGGTAGAAAAATCATTGTGGACACCTATGGAGGAAAAGGTGCTCATGGCGGAGGAGCATTTTCCGGTAAAGACCCTTCGAAAGTGGATCGATCTGCTGCTTATGCTACAAGGCACATTGCCAAAAACCTGGTAGCCGCAGGCATAGCAGATGAAGTTTTAGTCCAGGTATCTTATGCCATCGGGGTGGTTGAACCAATGGGTATCTATGTGAACACTTATGGCACAAGTAAAGTAGATATGAGTGATGGGGAAATTGCCAAAGTAATATCAAAAATATTTGACATGCGCCCTGCATTCCTCGTAAAAAGGCTGAAACTGAAAAATCCGATTTATTCAGAAACGGCGGCATATGGTCATATGGGTCGAACTCCGGAAAAAAAGATAGTGACATTTAAAGGTAATGGCGAAACCATTGAAAAAGAGGTAGAAACCTTTACATGGGAGAAGCTTGATTATGTTGATAAAATCAAGGAAGCATTTCTCAGCAAAAAAGAACTAGCATAAATTAAGGGAGCCTTTGAGCTCCTTTTTTTATTTAAAAGATAACCCTGAATGAAAAAGATTAGTGCTTATGTATTTGTCGCCATTTGGTTGTGGACCGCCTGCAATCCCGACAATGTTCAAATAAAAATAGAAGAACAAGACAGTAATACGCAGGCACTACTGCAAGCCATATCAATCGTCGATCAAAACACTGTATGGGTGAGTGGACATGAAGCCACCTACGCCAGAACCCTTGATGGAGGCGAAACATGGGAAAGTTTTCAGATTTCAGAAGCTGATTCTTTGCAATTCAGAGATATAGAAGCCTTTGATCAGGATAGGGTAATACTGATGGCTGCAGGACCTGGCGAAAACTCGCAAATTAGAAAAACTGAAGATGGTGGTACAAATTGGGCCACAACCTACGTCATGGACATTGATTCCGGGTTTCTGGATTGCATTGCGTTTTGGGATGACCAAAGGGGAATTGCTTACGGAGATGCTGTAGGTGATGGCTTGTTTATCTTAAAAACTGAAGATGGTGGCACCACCTGGAATAGAATTGATCCAAAAAACTTGCCTATACCTGATGGAAATGAGGGAGGATTTGCCGCCAGCGGTACTTGTGTAGAGGTAGCTTCGAATGGTTTGGCATGGATTGGAACAGGTGCCGGTAATTCACCAAGGGTATTGATTTCCACGGATTACGGAAACACATGGGAAGTGGCCAATACCCCAGTTGTAGCAGGTTCGGCGGCTGGTATCACCTCAATTAACTTTTGGGACGAAGATAGTGGAATCATAGTGGGAGGGGATCTCACCCAACCCAATGCATATACAAATAATGTAGCTGTATCAATTGATGGAGGGTCTTCATGGGAGATAAGGCCAAATCCAGTCACAAAAGGTGCCTTTTATGGATGTGATGTAATATCATTTAAGAGCAGACCTATTGCGCTAGCATGTGGCCCAAACGGAATTGATTATTCTTTAGATCTGGGTAGCACCTGGACCAATCTGGACACTCTCAATTACTGGGCCATAGGAATTATGAATGAAGGATCAGGATGGGCTGTAGGAAAAAATGGCAGAATTTCGAAAATCACAATTGAATAACTCTCCGGTAAATACAATCTCCACTATTTTTGTTAACAAAAGAGATATCAATGCTTAAAAGACCAAGGAGAAATAGAAAGTCAGCAGCGATCAGGGATCTTGTTCAGGAAACTATACTTACTACGAATGATCTGATGTTTCCATTGTTTCTGTTGGAAGGTGCTAATAAAGCCATCGAGGTAGCATCAATGCCTGGCATATATAGATTGACTGAAGATAATCTATTAAAGGAAATCGAAACTTGCCTGAATCTTGGAATTAAAGCTTTTGATATTTTTCCTGTTGTGGAGGAGAAACATAAAGACAAAGAAGCTACTCGCAGTTACGATCCTGATTTCTTCTATCTCAAAACCTTGAAAAAGGTAAAGGAAACTTTCCCGGAAGCCTGTATTATGACTGATGTTGCGATGGACCCATATTCCGTTGATGGACATGATGGTCTGGTGCAAGATGGGAAAATACTCAACGACGAAACGCTTGATATATTAGGTGCAATGGCTCTTGCTCAGGCTGAAACCGGCATTGATATCATTGGACCCAGTGACATGATGGACGGTCGGGTGGAATATATCCGAGACATTCTGGATGAAAATGGTCATGAGGAAGTGAGTATTATGTCTTATACTGCGAAATACGCCAGCGCATTCTATGGCCCATTCAGAGACGCATTGGATTCCGCCCCTAAAGCTGGAGATAAAAAAACTTATCAAATGAACCCTGCTAATCAAAGGGAAGCGATCATTGAAGCTGACCTTGATGAGGAAGAAGGAGCAGATTTTCTGATGGTAAAACCAGCCCTCGCCTACCTGGACGTGATTAAACTATTAAAAGACAATTATGACTTGCCAATCGCAGCATACAATGTCTCAGGAGAATACAGCATGATTAAAGCAGCAGCAGAAAAAGGTTGGCTCGATGGAGATAAAACAATGCTTGAATCTGTCCTCAGTATCAAGAGAGCAGGGGCAAGTATCATCCTGAGTTATTTTGCTAAAGAACTGGCCAGTAAAAAATTGATTTAATAAGGTCTGATTTATTATATCAATCAAATAAGTCCTCTTCTCTTTCTACCATTAGGATAGATGACTGAGGAACTACAAAATATTTTTCTTGCTGATAAACCACCTCAAATGCACCCGTTGACAAAAAGACTGCCAGATCACCTTCTTTAACCTGCAGGGGCATATACTTTATTTTTTCTTCCTCCGGTTTCCAATCGTCTTCTTCATCAGTAGCCATTGGCAAGGGGTAGCCAGGTCCAGCCTTCACAATATATCCATATTGTACTTTTTCCTTTTCCTTCACACCTGGGGGCAGATAAAGTCCGCTTTCTGTTTTGCCTGACTCTTTTTTTAATTTTATTAGTACCCGGTCACCTACTATTAATAGCTTCTTCAGCTTGTTATCTGCAGTCAACTCCATCAGCTTATTTTCTAAAATTAAAAACGGCGCAAAAATAATCCATCATTCTGATTACTCAAACAATCCTTTTTGACTATTGGTTTCTACGTCCGCCCTGTCCAAAAGTCGCTCATCCATGTCTTTGCTTGCTTTCGCACCTAGCTCCTTCAACTTCTCAGCCCTGGAGATCAGATTGCCCTTTCCATTGGTCAGCTTATTCATCGCTGATTCATAAGTAACCGTAGTTTGTTTTAATGTGTTGCCAATCTTGATCAGATCATCAGCAAACCCTTTGAATTTATCATAAAGTGCTCCGCTTTGTCTGGCAATTTCCAGCGCATTTCTATTTTGGAATTCCTGTTTCCAGATATTGGCGATGGTACGAAGTGTGGCAATAAGGGTGGTTGGGCTTACTATCACTATGTTTTTGGAATATGCTTCATTGAACAAACCCGGCTCATGCTGTACAGCAAGCGTAAATGCGGATTCAATTGGCACGAACATTAATATAAAATCAAGTCCTTCTACTTTATACAGGTTCTGGTAGTTCTTTTCTCCAAGGTCTTTAACGTGCTTCCTGATAGAAATTAGGTGATGTTTGAGGTCTGATTCGTCCTCATTATTCATAAACCTTTCGTAAGCAGTCAAAGAAACCTTAGAATCAATCACTATACTTTTCTTATCCGGCAAATTAACAATGACATCAGGACGAAACCGTCTACCATCCTGTGTAATTGATTCCTGTACAAAGTACTCCCTGTTTTTTTCCAGCCCTGATTTCTCAAGAATGCTTTCCAGAATAAATTCGCCCCAACTTCCCTGAGTTCTGGTGTCACCTTTCAGTGCTTTGGTTAGATTTTCTGCCTCTACTGTAATTTTCTGATTGAGCTCCTTCAGCCCCATGATTTGTTCTTTCAAGGCAGCATTTCTGGCAATTCCGTCACGATTCGTTTGATCCACCTTTTGTTCGAATTGTGATATCTTTTCCCCAAGGGGCTTTAACAGCTCATGAAGGTTTACTTTATTCTGATCTGTGAATTTCTTGCTCTTTTCCTCGAATATTTCGTTGGCAAGGTTTTTAAATTCACTTGCAAACTGCTGCTGCAACTTGGCTATTTCATTTTTTTGTTCACGAAGCTTCTCCTCGAGGTTCGAATAATTGGCTTCCAATGTAGAGTAGGCTGACTTCAATTCCGTATATCGCTCCCGTTCTCCTTTAAGGTCGGCATTAAGTTGCAGTACATCGTCTTGCAATGACCTTGCTTTTTCGGCTTCAAACTTCAACTGTACTTCCATCTCCTGAAGTTGCTGAATGCCAGTCTGCCGAAAAATTAATTTACTAATCACCCAGGAGGCCCCACCTCCTACCAGTAATCCTATTCCCAGAAAGATCAAAAGGTTCAATTCCATGAACTCAAATTTACCTTAAACTTTGTAGATACCCGAATATTTCCATCAGCCATGCTACACCCACATGGATCATTATACCACCCCAGATGTGCTGAGTCCTCAATGAGATCACCCCCAAAATAAATCCTCCAAAAATAGAGCTGATTGATTCCCCTAGGGGTTTGCCAAAATGAAGAAAGCAATAGGTTGCACACATGGCTAATACCACATTTGGCCCCAACAACCTACTAAATGCCATGATCAAAAACCCCCGAAAAAATAATTCAACAGAGATGAAGTCACTTCCATATGATATTTCATACAACAGCACAGAAACCCATTCAGGAATTTGATGTGCGTTAGCAAAATAACCTCCATAAGACCTTCGGTACTTAGGATAGAATTCCTGAATATCCGGAAGAAATGAACCTAGTGCTATGACGATTCCTGCCAGACCCAATAAGATAAGATATGGCTTCAGCTCCCATTTTCTTGGAGCTAACCCATAAACTGATTTATTTTCTCGCTCATAAATAAAATAAAAAAGGATAAGTGGCACTACGGACACCAACAGACTCGAAGACCATCTTAATAGTTTCCCAATAAACCTGCGGTCAACACTGCTCAAGCCATCCAACAACATCTGATGACCGTAGAAAGATCTGTCCAGCGCCAATATGGCAAAACCAATAAAGAATTTAATCCAAAAGGACCTTTTCGTGATCCATTCTTTGTTATCACCAAAGTAATAGATGAAAAGACAAACAATTAGAAATGGCAATGCCTGAAATAAAAACATCCAAAGCCACTTGATTGGTTGTCCTGTATATTGGTCGATGTACGCATCTTCAAAATCAAGCCAATAGTTAAGGGTAAGACAAATAATAAGGAAAACCGCGGTGGATAGATAAAGTTGTTTGTTGTAGTTTTCCCTGAGAAAATCTTTAATAAAGGAGATGATCTTTTTCATTGCCGGCTAAACTAACGGGAATTCAATTAATTTCGCTTTATGTGTTTGATTCTTTTTTCCTGGGATAATCACCCAAAATATAAATTGATTGTAGCTGCTAATCGCGACGAGTTTTATGAGCGTCCTACCAAATCCCTTGGACTATGGGAAGAACACCCGGAAGTTATTGCAGGAAAGGACCTCTCCGCGGGCGGCACATGGCTGGGCATCAATCAAAATGGGAAGTTCACTGCACTTACCAACTATCGGGACATTTCCAGCATCAAAGACAATGCTCCAAGCAGAGGAGACCTTACAAAGAAATTTTTAACGGAGAATATCTCCGCTGAACAATT
Organism: Cyclobacteriaceae bacterium; assembly: GCA_965243755.1. Classification (GTDB taxonomy): domain Bacteria; phylum Bacteroidota; class Bacteroidia; order Cytophagales; family Cyclobacteriaceae; genus JANSWY01. The sequence goes on along the minus strand of CBDEVW010000002.1, from coordinate 585,443 downwards.
TTACCAGGAAGTACATCCGACCTTGGAGTCCTATAACGGGTTCAACATCCTTAATGGCACCCCGGACCACCTTACCTATTTCAACAATCAGGAAAAAACGTTGGTCACGGTTGAGCCCGGAGTTTATGGGCTGAGCAATGCTTTTTTGGATACACCCTGGCCCAAAGTGTCTCGGGCGAAGCAAATGTTTTCAGAATTAATCGATCAGAACCAAATTTATGAAGACGATCTTATCAATTTCATGAAAGACAAAACACCTGCAGAAGACAATGAGCTACCTGAAACAGGGCTGTCTTACGAAATGGAGAAGGTTGTTTCATCAATGTTTTTAGCATCTGAAAAATATGGTACCTGCTGTACCACAGTTTTATTAGTCGACAATGATGGCAATGGCAAAATCATCGAGCAGTCATATCCAGTTGGAGGCAGGTCGGACGAAAGGAAAGTCTTTACATTTAAATGGAGTTGAACTTGGTTCTGAACAATAAATGTTGCATTTATTCATTGATAGAGGTGATGAGAAATTATAAGGATGGGTTATTTATTACAATGCTGATACTACTGATAAGCTTTTCCAGCTGCAAAGAAGACATTCAGGACCCATTACAAACCATGCCGTTGGAAGGGCAGATCAATGGCAATGATTGGGAATATAATGGGGGAAAAGCTCTTTTCGATGCTTTCAACCAGAGGTATCGTATTGAGCTATATAGTTTCCCGGTGGCCACACAAAATCCCAATGATTACTGCTTTGAGTTTGGGGGGAATACAGCATACATCGATTTTGAAGTTCCGCTAACGGAGAGTACTATTAATCAACCAAGTGGTATTTATAAGTCTGTCACCTTTCACTACGAGAACGAACAAACGGAATTCACAGCCACCCAGGGTTATGTGGAAATCATTTTGATCAGCAATTTTGAGATTAGGGGAATTATCAACTGTAAGGTGGATGACAACAATTTTATGGCAGGCATTTTTTCTGTGTCTATTTGTAACTAAATAGATTGACTCCTCAAAAATTCCGGTTTACTCATCCAAACTCCAAGGTTGCCATTTGTCATTACGGAATGCGCGATTTCATAGCTACTTTAGTATTACCAAATGCAAAAGAACACAGCTATGAATTACGTTATTGAACCTACCAGAAACACACCGTTTGTAAATTTTGATTACGATGCTGGGATCTTTGAATTGAAAGGAATTTCCAGCCCTGAAAACTCGTTAGATTTTTATAATCCGATTTTTGAGGCGGTTGACAACTATAATAACAAGAAGTTGGAAGTCAATATGGCTTTGGAGTACTTTAATACAAGCTCCTCCAAATGTTTGTACCAAATATTTAAATCCATCAAGAAGCTTCATTCCAAAGGAACTGAGGTAGTAATTAACTGGATTTATGACGAAGAGGATGAAGATATGTTGGAAGTAGGTGAAGATTACAGCGATATACTAGGATTAGAAATGAACTATATGGCGCTAAGCATTTAACTAATTTTCACATCACCATTAATCTTTATCCAGCTCATTATATGGGCTGGATTTTTTTATATCCTTAACCATTCAACACTTGTAGATTCCCATTCACTCAAAAATCCCACTGATTAACATATGGTTAATTCCTGTTCATCCATTTTTTTTACATATCTTTAAAAATGAGGGGTTCACAGCAAAGATGTGTCCATCCATCGAATAAAAAATAAAGCGATGTTAAAGCATCGTATATTAGTGGTAGATCAGCTTGGGAAAAAAGGCAAAATCAATAGGCAATTAAAGATTTATCACTATGCAGTTATTTCTGGAACCGACGAAAAATACTCCGTTTGTAAACCTGGACCCACAGAAAGGCCTTATAGAGTTTAAAGGTGTTTCAAGTCCGGAGAACTCATTGGCTTTTTACGAACCGGTATTCAAAGCATTGGATGCTTACAAAGACAGCCACACTACGGGACTGCAGGTAAATATGGCTTTTGTCCATTTCAATACCAGTTCCTCTAAATGTCTGTTCGACATTTTTAAACAAATCAAAAGAATTAGCAAATCCGGGAATCAAGTCACTATTAACTGGTTTTACGACGAGTATGATGATGACATGAAAGAAGTAGGTGAAGATTACAGTGAAATTCTGGATATGGAATTCATGTATCACATCATGGAGGAAGATTAAAATTCATTTCAATAAACGAGAACTAAAACTATTTTTCAATTAATTAAGCGGCCCTCACCATGTTAGAAGAAATTGCGGAACCGATTACCAAATCCGATAAAAAGAAGGACAAATACAGTATTCTGTATGTAGATGATGAAGTCATTAATCTCAGACTATTCTCAGTAGCATTCAGACGAGATTTCAATGTGATCACTGCCACCTCCGGTGCTGAAGCACTCGAGGTACTTGAGAACAATGACATCAAACTTATTCTAACTGACCAGCAAATGCCAGGAATGCTGGGTACTGAATTTCTGGAGAAAACGCTGGAAAGGTATCCTGATATCATCAGAATGATTGTTACTGGATTCGCTGATATTGATGCAATCGCCAGAGCAGTCAACAAAGTTGGAATCTACAAGTACATTACCAAACCCTGGGACAATAGAGAGTTGAAGCTCACTATGGATAAGGCACTGGAAAGCTACGAGCTGAAAAATGAGAGAAACAATCTGGTCAAGAAGCTGGAAGAAGCCAATCAGAGCCTTGAGCAAAAAGTGAGAGAAAGAACCCGTGAACTCACAGAAGCCAATAACAGACTTACCAGTAGTTTAACTTATGCTAAAACGATTCAGGAAGCCATCCTGCCTAAGGAAGAGGAGGTTGTTGCCAATTTTGGAGATGCATTCATTCTTTACAAACCATTCGAACATGTAAGCGGTGACTTCTTTTGGCATGCCAGGGTGGAGAACCTTGGAAAGGAACTTGAAATCATGGCTGTTGTGGATTGTGTTGGACATGGGGTAGCTGGCGCTTTGCTGAGTATGATTGGGGAATCACTTCTGGATAAGATAGTAAAAGAAAAGAGCATTTACCATCCGGATGAAATCCTGATGCACATGGAAGATGGGCTACTCAGAATGCTTGGTAAGACAGATAAAGAAGGAAAAGAAACCATGGATGCTTCCATTGTTTCTATCGACAAGAAGAAAAATAAGCTGGAATTCTCCGGTGCAAGTCAAAACCTGCTGTACATAAAAGATGGTGTAGTTGAAACCATCAAAGGTTCAAGAATGTCCATTGGTGGCGTGAGGGCTGGTGAAAAGGAATTTGAGAATGAGCATCTTGATCTGACAGATGTCCAGGCCATCTACTTGCAGTCTGATGGGTACAGGGATCAATTAAGTGCAAATGGTAAGATCACTATCAGGAGAGTGAAGGAGATCCTTGAAAAAATTCATGACAAACCAATGCAACAACAAAAACAATATCTTGATAAGTTTTTGACTAAATGGATGGACGGTGAAGATCAGACAGATGACATCACCGTGGTAGGTATTAAGATTTAACTTATAACGCAATTTCAACAACAAAGGGCGAATCATATTGATTCGCCCTTCTTTTTTACTTTGTGTTTAAATGCTTAGACAACAGCCTCTTCCTCCATAAAGTCTTCTACAGGAATACAGCTACACATTAAGTTTCTGTCACCATAGGCATTATCAATTCTACTCACTGCCGGCCAGAATTTGTTCTCCTTTACATATGGCAGTGGATAAACTGCTTTCTGTCTGGAGTAAGGGAAGTTCCATTCATCAGCCAATGCTAAGTTTGCGGTATGTGGTGCATTTTTAAGCACATTGTTTTCTTTATCTGCCTGTCCATTGGCAACTTCATCAATTTCCTTCTTGATGTTGATCAATGCATCGCAAAATCTGTCCAGCTCTGCTTTAGTTTCACTTTCAGTCGGCTCAATCATCATTGTCCCTGCAACCGGGAAACTTACGGTTGGCGCATGGAAACCATAGTCCATTAGACGTTTGGCGATATCCTCCACTTCGATTCCCAGTGGTTTGAAACCTCTGCAATCAACGATCATTTCGTGTGCATTGCGACCATTCTTTCCGGTGTACAATATGTCAAAATGATCCTGCAATCGCACTTTCATATAATTGGCATTCAAAATGGCGAGCTCAGTCGCCTTTCTCAAACCTTCAGTGCCCATCATGGCGATGTATGCATATGAGATGGTAAGGATACTTGCACTGCCAAAAGGAGCTGCAGAAATTCCTGAGATTGCCTTGTCTCCACCTGTGGTAACTACTTTATTGCCAGGGAGGAATGGAGCAAGGTGCTCAGCAACTCCAATGGGGCCCATACCGGGACCTCCTCCTCCATGAGGAATACAAAATGTTTTATGAAGGTTGAGGTGACATACATCTGCACCAATATTTGCCGGACTTGTAAGTCCCACCTGTGCATTCATATTGGCCCCATCCATATAGACTTGTCCACCATATTGGTGAATTATTTCACAAATCTCCTGAATACTCTCTTCGAACACTCCATGAGTAGATGGGTAAGTGACCATAAGTGCTGCCAGGTCATCTTTATGCAATTCGGCTTTTGCTTTTAGGTCCTCTACATCAATATTGCCCAGGTCATCACATTTAACGATTACCACTTTCATACCAGCCATTACAGCGCTGGCCGGGTTAGTTCCGTGTGCAGAAGATGGAATGATTGCCACATTTCTATGGGCCTCTCCATTTTGTTTATGATATTCTCTGATTACCATCAACCCGGCATATTCTCCTTGTGCTCCGGAGTTTGGTTGCAGGGAAGTGCTATGAAAACCAGTAATCTCACTCAACCATTTTTCGAGGTTTCTGCACATTTCCAAATAACCTTCAACCTGACTGGAAGGTGCAAAAGGATGTATCTCGCTGAATTCAGGCCAGCTCAATGGAATCATCTCTGTGGTTGCGTTTAGCTTCATCGTACAGGATCCAAGAGATATCATAGAATGGACAAGAGAAAGGTCCTTGTTTTCTAACCTTTTAATGTATCTCAACATCTCATGTTCAGCATGAAACTGATTGAAAACCGGGTGTTCCATGTACTCCGAAGATCTTTTCAGTTCTTCCGGAAAACTGTAATCAACTGCAGATGCTGCTTCTACCAGATCAAAGGAAATTTTCTTTCCTGCCGCCTCTTCGAAAATGGATACAACAAGATTAAGCTCTTCCGGAGTATGTGTTTCATCAAATGAAATTCCTACTTCATTCCCCTCAAAGTATCGGAAATTAACTCCTTTGGATTCTGCGATTGATTGAACCAGGGATTTATTATCGACTACAATCTTTAATGTGTCGAAATAGTGGGTATTGAGGTTCCTGTACCCAAGATCTTTAAGTGCCTTTTCAGCAAGTGATGCAATTCCATGAACCCTTGAAGCGATTTCTTTAAGACCTTTGGGACCATGATAGACACCATACATTCCTGCCATTACAGCTAACAGCACCTGAGCAGTACAAATATTAGAAGTCGCTTTCTCTCTTCTAATATGCTGCTCCCGGGTTTGAAGTGCCATTCTGTAGGCATTATTTCCTTCTCTATCTTTACTTACCCCTATAATTCTACCAGGGATGTTTCTTTTATATGCTTCTTTTGTAGCAAAATAAGCGGCATGAGGTCCCCCATATCCCATCGGCACACCAAAACGTTGTGAGGTTCCTACTACCACATCTGCTCCCATCTCTCCGGGAGGGGTTAATAAGGTAAGGCTTAGAAGGTCGGCAGCAACAGTCACGTAAATATTATTGGACTTTGCTGTTGAAATTAAATCACTGTAGTTCAGGACCGAACCATCTCCATTTGGATATTGCAACATGATCCCAAAATACCCTTCATCCGTGGGATCAAAATTTTCGAGTGTATCAACAACCAACTCAATTTCAAATGGCTCTGCCCTGGTTTGTAATACATCAATAGTCTGTGGAAACGTACACGCATCTACAAAAAACTTGCTCGCATTCTTTTTAGCCCCTTTTCTCAGGCCAAACTGCATTATCATTGCTTCCGCTGCTGCTGTAGCTTCATCCAATAAAGAAGCATTGGCAATCTCCATACCGGTAAGGTCTGTTACAATTGTCTGAAAATTGATCAGTGCCTCAAGCCTTCCCTGAGCGATTTCGGCCTGGTAAGGTGTATATGCTGTATACCATCCAGGGTTCTCCAATATATTTCTTTGAATTACTGTTGGCACTACGCAATTGTAGTAACCCATTCCTATGAACGATTTAAATACTTGGTTTTTATCGGCTATCTGGTGAAACTGTTTAAGAAACTGAAACTCATTTAATGTTTCCGGAAGATTCAGTTCCTTTTTCAACCTAATAGACTCAGGTACCGTCTGATTGATTAGTTCTTCGATAGAAGATGCATTGATGGCGTTGAGCATTTCAGATACATCTGCTTCACTTGGGCCGTTGTGTCTGCTTTCAAAGGCTACCCTCTGATTCAAATCGATCGTCATGTGGTGTATATTTTCTTAATGTTGCTTATCAAGCGCAAAGGTATATTTTATTGACCATAATTTAATCATCACCAAAAGAACCAATCATATAAAATATTGTTACCTCCCTGCAAATAAATTTTGGAGCTGGAATACGCTATTTGTATAATTGCTTCTCACACTCTAACCAACGACCAATGTTAAAATATTTATCCTGTATAGCATTAGCACTGTGCTCATTTCAATCTGTTGCCCAACTTAAAAAGTCTAAGAAGTTTGCAAAAACAATCACATCGTCCCAATTGTATGACCGGTTAGCTGTGCTGGCTTCAGATAGTCTGGAAGGAAGAGAAACTGGTACGGTTGGCCAGAAGAAAGCCGCAAATTTCATTGCGAAACAATTCGAGTCATTCGGTCTTGAAGCACCAGTTTCAGAGGGTAACTCTCGTAGCTATTTTCAGCCGTTCAATCTTTATAAATTAAATGATCGCGGTATATATATTTCATCAGGATCTCAAAAACTGGAATACCTCAAAGATCTAATGTCTTTTGGGGGTCCTGAAACCTCCGGAGAGATTGAAAAGGGTGTAGTTTTCCTTGGTGACGGTACCACGTTGGATTCAGCTGATCTAAAAGGAAAACTTGGTGCTTTTTATACCACAGCCAGTAACTGGAGAGAGATCTCTGAAAATATCATTGCCTCAGGAGCTGTAGGCACATTGGTATTTATGGGTGGTGATGATTACATCTTTAGTCAGAACATGAGTAGAATGAGGGCCTTTATGAACACCGATGAAGTTTCTTTTAGAAAGCCTAATGTAAGCACACCTAACTGGTTATTTTTTGCCCCTCCATCGTTTTGTAAGTCTGTATTTGGAAAATCTCTTGATAGTCTCAAAGACTCAGGCCAAATCGGGAAAAATGAGGGGACTATAAAAATGAATGTGAAGCATGAAATCATAACCGTTGAAAGTGAAAACGTACTTGGTTTTCTTCCTGGCACAGATTTAAAAGACGAAATTGTGGTGATTACCAGCCACTACGATCACTTGGGAACCAGGGACGGTGAGGTTTATAATGGGGCTGATGATGACGGATCAGGAACCACTTCATTATTAGAGATCGCGGAAGCATTTTCCATTGCTGCTGATAACGGTTATCGACCAAGAAGAAGCTTATTGTTTATGACCGTTTCTGGTGAAGAGAAGGGGCTTTTGGGGTCAATGTATTACACAGAAAATCCAGTATTTCCATTAGATAAGACTGTAACCAATCTTAATATCGACATGGTTGGGAGAACCGATCCGGAGCATGAGGGGAAAGCCGACTATATATATGTGATTGGAGCAGATAAACTCTCATCAGAATTGCATGAGCTATCAGAAATGGTCAACCGTAAAACATTAAAATTGGAATTCGATTATAAATACAATTCCGACAGTGATCCAAATCGATTCTATTACAGATCTGACCATTACAATTTTGCCAAAAACCGTATTCCTATTATTTTTTACTTCAATGGCGTACATGAGGATTACCACCAGCCTACAGACACTATTGAAAAGATTGATTTGGATTTAATGAAAAAGCGAGCTCAGTTAGTATTTTATACTGCCTGGGCACTTGCTAATCGTGATAATCGGGTGAAATTGGATTGAGAGAGGAATGATTCTTGCGGGGTTAGGCTTAGAACCTACTCCCCACAAGATCTTTTCAACCAGCTATGGAAAGAAAGACTTTAACATCTTCCTATCAACAAATTTAAAACAAAAAAACTTTTACACAAATTTATTATCAAAAGATAAGACGATATAGGACCAAACATAGCGATTAACGGCCCCTAGAGCGCTTTTTCTTGTTAAAATTCTTTTGTTTTTTCTTCTTTTTCTCATGAAATGCGCCCTTATAATCCGGGTTTTCCATCTTTTTCTGCCGATCAATTTCCCTTGCCATGTCCTGTGACTCTTCCTTTTCGGTAGGGAATATTTCCACCTCCTTCGGCAATTCCTTTTTAGGAATTGCCTGCTGTATCAGCTTCTCTATCTTGTCAACATGATATGCCTCTGCCGGATTCATGAAAGTTATTGCTTTCCCAGATTTCTCCGCCCTACCTGTCCTGCCAATTCGATGAACATAATCTTCATAAATAATGGGCACATCAAAATTGATTACATGAGAAACATCTGAGATATCAATACCACGAGCCACAACATCAGTAGCTACCAAAAGTCCAATTTCCCCAGCTGAAAAATCGTTGATGGCATTCAATCTGCTATTCTGATCTTTATTCCCGTGAATTACCCTTACTTCTTTAGTCACTTTACGCTGAATGAACTTAAAGACATTGTCAGCGCTGGCTTTTGTTCTCGTAAATATGATTGCTTTCTGAAGCTCGCCTGTGGATTCGTAAGTCGTGATCAGGTGCTGCAATAAGGAGATCTTTGTTCTAAAGTTTGGGACCGCATACAGCAATTGATCCACCGTTTGTGCCGTCATTATTTTTGGAGTCACCTTTACCAGTTCCGGGTATTCCAGAAATTCATGTGACAGCTCAATTACTTTCTCGGGCATGGTGGCTGAAAACAGGAGGTTTTGCCTTTTCACAGGAATTATTTCCAGGATTTTGCGTATCTGAGGCATAAAACCCATATCCATCATTTTGTCTGCCTCGTCCAGTACCAGGGTCTTAATATGCTTGGTCGTAAAAAGTTGTTCACGATAGAAATCCATAAATCGACCTGGAGTTGCCACTAAAACATCAACTCCGCCTTCCAAGCTTTCTTTCTGTGCTTTTGTTCCTGAACCACCATAAATAGCCGCAAACTTAATATCTAGATAGGTTGAAAACATGGCCACATGGTCTCTGATCTGAATGGCCAGTTCTCTTGTTGGGGCCAAAATGAGCACCCGGGGGTTTTGAGGCTGGTGGTATTTCGCCTTCATCAAAAGAGGCAGGACAAATGCAGCAGTTTTACCAGTTCCCGTTTGTGCAACACCCATCACGTCGTGCCCGGCATTTATCAGCGGAATCACTTTCTGTTGCACTTCTGTTGGACTTTTGAAGCCTGCTTCCTCAATAGCATTTAACAATTGTCTGTTGAGACCTAATTCTTCAAAGGAGGGGGTGGGATTAGACATGAAACCGTGCTAGTTTTGGGTCAAATTAAATATAGAAAAATGGGTAAATATCTGATTGTAAACGCAAATATAGTCAATGAGGGTAAGGTGACTACCGGAGATGTTCTTATAAAGAATGGTAGAATTGAGAAAGTTGCTTCCAGTATTGCTATTGATGGAGCTATTGAAACCATCGATGCGAATGGACAGCTTCTTTTGCCTGGTGTAATTGACGATCAGGTCCATTTCAGAGAGCCAGGTCTTACCCACAAGGCCAATATCAAAACCGAGTCAAGAGCTGCGGTAGCAGGTGGTATCACGTCATTCATGGAAATGCCTAATACTGTCCCAAATGCGCTGACTCAGGAGTTACTTCAGGACAAATATGATATTGCCGCAAAGACTTCAATGGCCAATTACTCATTTTTCATGGGTGCTTCTAACGACAACCTCGATGAAGTGCTCAAAACCAACAGAAAAAACGTTTGTGGCATCAAAGTCTTTATGGGATCCAGCACTGGTAACATGTTGGTTGACAATGAGAAAACGCTTTCTGATTTGTTTAGCAAAGCAGAACTGATCATCGCTACACATTGTGAAGACGAAGAAACCATCAGAAAAAACACTGCCCTGTACAAAGAAAAGTATGGCGACTCCATGCCATTCAAATATCACCCGGAAGTGAGAAGTGCAGAAGCTTGCTATTTGTCCTCCAGTTTTGCTGCCGGGCTGGCAAGAAAACATGGCGCCAGGCTACACATATTGCACATCAGTACCGCAAAAGAAACCGAGCTGTTTGAAAACGATATTCCGTTGAAAGACAAAAAGATTACTGCAGAAGCTTGTATCCATCACCTTTGGTTCACTGATGCAGAATATGAGGAAAAAGGAGCACTGATTAAATGGAACCCGGCTGTTAAGACAGCAGAAGATAGAGAGGGTATCTGGAAGGCGCTTTTGGATAATCGCATTGATGTTATCGCTACGGACCATGCACCACACACTATAGAAGAAAAGTCCAACCTATATTTTAGTGCACCTTCGGGGGGGCCATTGGTTCAACATTCTTTAGTTGCAATGATGGAGTTTTACAAACAGGGTAGGATATCAATTGAGCGCATAGTGGAGAAAATGTGTCACAATCCTGCTATTCTCTTTGAAGTACAGGAAAGAGGATACATTCGAGAAGGCTATCATGCAGACCTGGTATTGGTAAATCCTGACAAGCCGTGGAAAGTTCAACCTGAAAATATATTAGCCAAGTGTGGATGGTCTCCATTTGAAGGCACAACGTTTCAAAGTGCAGTAACTCACACTTTTGTTAATGGTGAATTAGCCTATCAAAACGGACAATTTAACGAACAATTATTTGGTCAGAGATTGTTATTTGACAGAGATTAAAATTCTTTTGGGTTGCAATGTTGGAAATAACTAACCTTAATCATAAATTTGCAATCCTTTTACCAAACGGTGGTTGTAGTTCAGTTGGTTAGAACGCCTGATTGTGGTTCAGGAGGTCGTCGGTTCGAGTCCGATCTTCCACCCGGAATAGAGTCCAGTAGCAATGCTGGACTTTTTTTATTTCATGAGTTTATAAAAGTACTTTCAGGACGAGAAGTTTATCCCAATCCTGTATCGGGAAGTCCGATCTTCCACCCTTGGCTTGTCAAAACTTGAATCACTTCTCATTCAGAAATCCATGGAATGATGTCACCTTCTCAAGAATATTATTATCTTTCGGTACAGAAAATAAACCACTTTATTCAAACGCAATGATCATGGGTAAACCTATACTTATTGTTATTTTATTGAGCCTGTCCAACATAGTAAATGCACAATCATCGGACCAGTTGATTTCCATGATGAATGGGTCATTTACCAACAAAGAGCAAGCCTCTGCTAATGAGTCCATTCCTGAAGTGAATATGCACATTTATCGTATCTGGGAAGATTTTGATGAGATCTATTTTTATGTGGAACAAGTTTCTCCAGACAAACCTGACGAACCAGTTCGGCAGAGAGTGTATATGCTGGAAGAAGTAGGTGCTGGTGAATTTAAGAGTACCATTTATACTTTCCATCATGCTGAAATGTTTGCAGGTAAGTGGAAAGACCTGGACTACTTTGAAAACTTTGACAATGCGATCCTGTCAGAGAAGAAAGGATGCGATATGACAATCAAATATGATGGTGCAAAATATGTTGGCAAATCCAACTCCAAAGATTGTAAAACAGAGTCTGGATATGCTACCTCTGAAGTAACCATTGCCGCTGACCAACTAACCAGTTGGGACAAAGGATTTGATGCCAGCGGAAATCAGGTGTGGGGTTCAAAAAATGGTCCTTACATTTTCAAAAGACTGTAATTTTCCATGCAGATATTAGTGATTGGTGGGGAAGGCACCATTGGCCGAAAGGTGGTGGCAAAGCTGTCTCCCAGCCATGAAATTTTAGTGGCAGGCCGAAATTCAGGCCAGGTCAGTTTAGATCTGGAGAATGAAGAAACTATGCACGCTGCATACAAAAAATACCCGGAACTTGACGCTGTAGTGTGTATTGCAGGTACTGCAAAGTGGGCTCCACTTACAGACATGACCAATGATGATTACTATATTGGCATTCAGAGTAAACTGATGGGTCAGGTCAATCTTGTCAGAATAGGAATGCAATACTTGAAACCAGGTGCTTCTTTCACACTTACAACCGGTATTCTGGCTGAAGACCCGGTTCCCAACACAACAAGTGCCGCTATGGTAAATGGGGCGATTCATAGCTTTGTGAAAGCTGCTGCATTAGAATTGGATTTGGACAGAAGGATCAATGTGGTAGCAGCTGGATTGGTAGAAGACGCTGTAGACAAATACCAGGATTATTTTCCGGGACATAACCCTGTCCCAATGGAGAAAGTAGTCAATGGTTATTTGAAGAGTATTATTGGAAAAGTAAACGGAGAAATTATCAGAGTCTACTAATAATTATACACTTGCTTAACAATCAATAAGGCCATTTCCAAGAGATGGCCTTTTCTCTTTTCTAGCCAAAAAAAAGAAGGTGACCTTCGTGGGTCACCTACTTTTACATTACATTGGTTTTACTTAATTACAAATTTGAATATTTCTCTGCGTAGTAAAGCATCTGCTCAGTAAAATCATCAGGGTACTCAACCTTAACATCGGTAATGTTCCCGGCATCATCAGTAACTGGTACCAATACTGGATTGATAAATCCACCATATGGAGCAGACTTCAGCGCTTCAGCTCTCTTTAATACTTGAGCATGTAAGTCCTGATCAACCTGAACACCATAATTTTCGATAAGATTCTTACCGGCTTCATAGTCTCCTTCCGACTTCACTCTTTGTACCTCTCGCAATAGTTGACCAAATAATTCTCTCAGTTTATCATAGTCATTTACTACAAAATAGGTTTTGCCATCCTTCTCCTTGCGTTCAATCACATTATCCTCTTTTCCTTTCTCAAAGGCCCATTTTGCAATCATCTGTCTGTTCCTCATGTGAGCTTCTTCCACCACTTCACCCGGCTCTAATCTTCTTAGCTGCATCATCAGGCCATTCTTGATATAGCTATCGTAAGCTTCCTTACCCACTTCGAGGTTTGGAATAAGACCAAGTTCTACCAATTTAGGATCCATTAAAAAGTAAAGTGCAACCAAATCAGCTCTACCTTCTTCCAATGCTGAAGCATAGCTTTTAAGTGTTTCTTTTGGAGTACCTACACCTGGGTTAAGTTTCCCTGAAGCATGACCTATCACCTCATGAAGCGCTGTATGTAATTTGTCGCTCAATCTGCCATACTCCTTGGTCCTTTGCACTTCCTCATCAGAGAAGGAAAACTCTTCTAACAATCCGGATCCTGCTGCTTCAGCATATGCTGCTGTAATGTTTCCAAGACTTACGGACTTAGAGCCGTGCTCAGCACGAATCCAGTTAGCGTTTGGCAGGTTAACCCCGATAGGAGTTGAAGGAGATGCATCTCCAGCCTCACCAGCCACATTGACTACCTTGTAGGTTACGCCAACAACATTTTCCTTTTTATGCTCATCCATTATCGGTGAGTTATCCTCAAACCATTGAACGTTTTCAGACAAAATCTTCATTCTTTCAGATGCCTCAAAGTCTGTGATTTCAACGATTGACTCAAAAGAACCTCTATATCCTTTAGGGTCATTATACACCTCAATGAAACTATTGATGTAGTCAATGTCACCTTCAGTAGCATTTACCCAGGCAATATTGTATTCATCCCAGGTTTTCAGGTCTCCCGTTTTGTAATATTCAATCAATAGGTCAAGTGCTTTTTTCTGGGGTTCGTTTTCTGCCACTGATGATGCTTTTTCCAACCAGTAGATAATTTTATCAATGGCAGCCCCGTAAAGACCACCCGACTTATATACATCTTCTACTAACTCACCATTTTCATTTTTATACATCCTGGAATTAAGACCGAATGACAATGGTCTATTAGGATCCGGACTCTTTTTCTTCGCATAGAATGCATCAACCTCTTCAGCAGTCACATCAGGTGCGTAGAAGTTTACCGCTGAACCTGCAAGGAGACCTTTTTCAGGGTCAAGGTTTACTTTTTTCGCATCAATTGCAGGATCAAACAATACATCAATAATTGATTCATCCAGAGAGGTTTCAGTGCTGCTTAGCAGTTCAGTAAAATACTCCCGTGAAAACCCAGGCATAATTTTATTATTGGAATAGTGGTGGTGAATTCCATTCGAAAACCATACCCTTTTGGTATATACCACAAAATTCTTCCAATCTTCAGTTTCCTTATCACCAGAATAATTTTTTACAATGTTTTCCAGTGCTTTCCTGATGGTGAGGTTATGACGATAGTTTTGATCGTACATGATATCTCTACCTTCGAGACCAGCCTGGGTAAGATAGTAAACCAGTTCTTTTTGTTTTGGGGTAAGTTTATCGAATCCCGGAATCCGGTATCGGATAATTTTAAGGTCAGCAAATTGCTCTGCTAAATATTGAAATTCCTCGTTACCACTTTGATCTCCTTTAGACTTTTTTTCATCCGGAGGGGTACATGCCACGGCTGCAACAGCCAGTAGCAATAACCAGTAGCTTCTTTTAAGTAGGCTCATTTAGTTGCTTATTTGTATGAATTTAAAAAATGAGTCCCAATTTAAGCTTCTATGTTTAAATATTCAAATTATTAGGACCTGCGACACATTCTTCAATGTCATCAGATGACTACCAATAACCGCCCGTATAATTTTTACTTTTAGCTTTTCTCTTCATTTCGTAGTTTACAAAAAACTCAAATAAAAAGATGATTAAGAATTACTTCCTTGTTGCGTTCAGGCACCTGAAACGACAACCTTCCTATGCTTTACTGAATATCCTTGGGTTAACCCTCGGAATTGGAAGCAGTTTATTGATATTGCTTTATGTATCTAATGAGCTGTCATACGATAATTATCACGAAAATAAGGATCGTATATACAGGGTTTCATCAGACATAAGGGAACCGGATAACGCATTTCGCTGGGCGTCATCACAACTACCACTTGGTCGCACGTTGGCCACCGAATTTTCAGAGGTAGAATCTTTTGTTCGATTCAATGGTGTAGGCCAGGTAAAATTCAATAAAGGTGACCAGGTGTTTTTTGAGGATAAGGTTTTTATTGTAGACTCCACGGTGTTTGATATTTTTTCATACGACATCATTGCAGGAGATCCCGACAATATTCTTGACAACCCTAACTCAATTGCCATCTCCCAATCCATGGCTTCAAAAATATTTGGCACCAGCGACCCATTAGGGCAGGTGCTGGAAACGGAAACCAGAAAATATCAGGTCACCGGGGTTTACAAAGATGTGCCACAAAACTCGCATATCCGACCCAATGCACTCATTGCAATGAGCTCAATTCCAGATTTAAATAATGCACAAAATTGGGGTGGGTTCAATATATACACATACATTCTTTTAACACCGCAAGCCAATCCCAAGGAGGTTGAGGCTAAATTAGAAGGGATTATTGACAAATATGTAGCAGTAATTTTTGATCAGTTCAACATTGAAATCAAGTATGAATTGACAGCAGTTCCAGACATTCATCTCTACTCAGATTTTCAGGGAGAACCCGAGCCATTGGGTGACATCAGTTACATCTATGTCTTTTCGGCGATAGCATTATTTCTCATTGGAATAGCCTGTATCAATTATATGAACCTGAGCACTGCAAGATCCATGAAAAGGTCATTGGAGGTCGGCATAAGAAAAGTAATGGGGGCCCACAGAAATTCATTGATTAGTCAATTCCTTTCAGAATCAATTCTCATTACACTGATTTCAATGTTGATTGCTTTGGTTTTAGTTGTGATAATGGTACCTGCATTAAATGCTATGCTAAACACCAATATGATGGTGTACCATCTTTTATCTCCGCAACTGATCTTCATCATACTGGGAATTATATTGCTAACAAGTTTGCTCAGTGGTAGTTATCCAGCATTTTACCTGTCTGCATTTCGGCCGGCAGTTGTTCTCAAAGGTAGGAGCACCAAAAAGTCAGGAAATTCATTTTTAAGAAAATTTCTGGTTGGATTACAGTTTGCGATATCAATTTTTATGTTAGTTGGAACATTGGTAATCTACAACCAGATGAAGTTCCTGGAGGAAAAAGACTTGGGTTTCGATAAAGATAGTATTCTACGCATTGGTCTCAATAACAGATCGCAATTGGATAAATGGCCCGTTTTCAGGTCAAAACTTTTACAAAACAGTAATATTGAAGCTGTTGCTTCTACCAACTCTAGTCCTGGGCAGGGTTATGGAAAGAATGTCATGAGTGTGGAGACCAGGGAAGGAGTTATGGAAGACTTTGGAATTGACCTGTTCGCGGTAGATTATGATTATTTCCCGACATTAAATATCGACATCATAAATGGTCGGAACTTCTCAAAAGAATATATTACAGACACTGCAGCAGCCGTCATTGTGAATGAAGCTATGGTGCAAAGATTAGGATGGGATAATCCAATTGGCAAAAAATTTCAATTCCCTCAAGACAGTGTACATATATACAAAGTAGTTGGAGTAGCCAAAAACTATCATCACAGGTCGCTTTACAATCCTATTGAGGCCATTTTATTTCTCCCAAGGTTTAATAACAATACCGCTCTTATTAAAACTTCCGGAAACACTCAGGAAGCTGTAAGATCTATCAATACAATCTGGGATGAGATTTTTCCCGGAATACCCCTGGAATATTCATTTTTGGATGAAGAGTTCATGGAGCAATATGAAACTGACAGATTGAGAGGACGACTATTTTTAACTTTTGCAGCCATGATGATATTGATCGCTTGTCTTGGGTTACTGGGTTTAGCCTCATTTATAGCTGAACAAAGGTCCAAGGAAATCAGTATTCGAAAGGTTCTCGGTGCTGAAACAAGAGGTTTAGTTGCTTTGCTGGTAAAAGATTTTGTGATTTTGGTATTAATTGGTGCTGTGCCTGCATTTGCCATTGGATATTATGCAATGAATGAGTGGTTGCAGAACTTTGAGTTTCACATCAACATCTCTGCCATACATTTTGTAGTAGTATTGCTCATCATACTTTTGATTACAATTGTCACCACAGGATATCATGCACTGAAAGCTGCATCAAGTAATCCAGCGGATAACCTGAAGTATGAGTAGTTTGATTCCCAAAAATGAAAGAGACCGGCATTTTTCCCATTAAATGTCGGTTTTCTCTAATCTTATCAGATACCCAAAACTTTTTTGCTCATATGCATTGTAACAAGCATGTTGGGTACATCCACAACCTCCGCAATTTTCAGGTCAGCTGAAATAGAACACAGGACATAGGCCTCATTTCTGGTAAGACCATGATTTTCAACTAAGTACTCAATCATGTATCTTGTAGCCTTTTTAGCCGCCTCATCGATAGTCTGGCCGTAAGCAGTTACCGCATAATAGTCTTCAGTTTCATATTGAGGTTCTTTTATAATCGGATTGTTTTTTATTATATCAACTTCGACGATAAACCTCATTGGTGCCTCCACAGCTGTTCCACATACTTCTCCAAGGCCTTGGGCTGCATGTGCATCTCCAATACTGAAGAGAGCGCCTTCTACAAACACCGGTAAGTATACGATACTACCTTCTGTAATATTGGGATCATCCATATTCCCCCCGTTTGCTCTGGGAGGAATGGTACTAAGTAACGAATCGGTATCAGGAGCTACTCCAATCACACCTGCAAATGGCTTCAGGGGTACTTTTATTTTATCAGTAAACTCGATAACGTTCTTGTTTTCAGAAAAATCAAAGGTTTTGAGAAAAGGAGTTTCAAATTCATCCGCTAAAAAGCCAAAACCAGGCAAAATGGCTGACCAACCCCAATCCCCTATTTCTATTTTGTGAATTTTAATTTTTAATACATCTCCAGGTTTTGCTCCTTCTACAAATACAGGTCCTGTAAGAGGGTGAATTGGATCAAAGCTTAGGGACATAAGATCGGATGTGTCCGACTCAAGTTGCAGCTGTCCATCGGTAGCTTCTTCTGTGTGAAATTCAATAATTGAACCTGTAGGAACACTGAGTACAGGAGGGATTCTTTTGCTGAATTTACTGTGCTTTTGGTCTTTTGTTATAACAAAATCAGCTACAGGTTCTTTGGTTGTTGGCCCGTTGCTTTGGTGACATGACAGAACCGTTGCTCCAATTATTAAGAATAAAAAGTTTTTCATTTTTCTTCATCTAAATAATTAAAAAAGGGGCTATAAAAACCCCTTTTTTGTAAGACCTTGGTTAAAAATCATCAGATAGTGGTATTGGGAATTCAGTGTGGATCACTTGTGAAAGTTCCTCTCCGGAATCTGGGTCAATATTGGTATCCAGAACCACGTAAGTAGTATTCAATCTGTCATACCTCCTAAGGTCTACCATTCGGTGGCCTTCAGCCCATAGCGAATATCTCCTTTGATGCAACATCTCATCAATCAAAGAAGCCTGATCCACGGTACCAGAATAAGCCGCTAAACCATGAGCCGTTCTGATGACGTCAAGGGCCGCAACAGCTTCAGTAAAATCATTTGTTTGAATATTTGCTTCAGCATAAATAAGGATCAATTCCTCATTTCGAATAATATCAATTGGTGATGTACTGGTTGCATATAGTCGTGTTTCATGCGTTCCATTAAAACCACCCGTACTGGTTGCACTGTTTCGGGGAGCAGTTTTGCTTGTTACCCTTGTGTCTCCAGCCTCCGCACTAGCAATCCAATCATTATTGACAATTATTTGATCACCACTTTGTTGTGGAACTTTATACAAATTGTTAAGAATGTCAGGACCTGCAGTGGAGTAAACGTGTTTTGGTCCTTCATTTAAATCGCCTGATAAATCAAAAAACGAATTACCCAATGCGGTAAGAGCCCCGGTCCAATCTTCATCATAAATTGCCGCCCTGGCTGCCAAAGCACGATTGAATTCTGCAAAAGTTGCAGGTGTATCAAAGCCCTCGAATCCTGGAGTAAGAGAGAAAGAAAAATTGTCTCCAGCTGCGTTCAATTGAGTAAGTGCATCGTCTAGCAACGCTCTAATTGCAGTAAGGGCTGCAGCTTTTGACTCGAATCCACCAAGGTTATCAGGATCTGCGACATCTACTCTTATACCGTTGGAATTCAGCAAATTCAGAACAATCATGAGTTGATAAGCCTTAATTGTATTTGCAAACCCACGATATCCCTGCTTATTAGCATCAGTTACTTCTGAGCTCGCATTATCGGCAGCCTCCAGTAGTATATTACAATTTTTAATTACCCTATATCTGTTATTGTAAGGCGAAGTAAGATAAAAACTATTATTATCCAGAATAGCATTCTGTCCTGATTCAGCGTTTTCCAGACCAACCAAATCTGTTAGATTTCTGGGATCAGCATCGAATAAATACAACTCTCTGGCAATAGTACCGGTCGCGGTGACGTAAACATCGTGTCCATTTCTCATTCTGGCCTCAATGCCAGTCACTATATTATTCAACTCTGTGAAAGTGGCGTTCTCCAACACACTTCCAAGTGAGGCTCCATTTGGATCAATCTGATCTTCAATTTCACAGGAAACTGTTGAGAACAATATAAGTCCTATAAATAGTATGTTTATTCTTTTCATGATTTCAATTTTTAGAAGTCAAATGCAACATGGAAATAATATTGCTTAGCACTTGGGAATGGGGTAACTTCAATACCAGAAGAAAGTCCCTGGCCTCCTTTTGTGGAAGTTTCCGGGTCATAGCTTGTATAGTCCGTTATCGTTAATAAGTTTCTTCCAGATACACCAACCCGGATATTACTGATGTTTTTATTAAATGCAGTAACATCTTTTATGTTGTAGTACAGTGAAGCTTCACGCAATCTTATATAAGAGGCATCTTCAATATAGAATGAAGGGTTTTCCAGTGGCTTCAAATCTCTGGGGCTTGTTCTACCAATATCATAAAGCAATCTGGTCAGGTTCAAATTATCACCCCCTTGTTTCCAGTGTAGTAAGAAATTAAGTTGGAAATTTTGCAAAAAATTAACCTGGTTGTACCATCCAATTTGGAAATCCGGCTCAACATCCCCAACTGTTTGAAGTCCATTTGCGGTATTTCCTTTCAATTGAGTGATTGGTTCTCCTTCTTCCAGGAAAAATGACCCTAAACCTGTTCCAAAGGCAGTATTTCTTGGCGCTATTGAACCACCCTCTAGTCGGGTCAATTCAGACCTATTAAACCAAAAATTTAGATTCGTGTTCCAAGTAACAGAGGAGCTACTGAGGGGCCTTGCATTTAGCGCTACTTCAAGTCCCTGATTTGTAAGATCTGCATCATTAAATATCTGGAAAGTGAAACCTGATGAACTAGGAACCTGACGTTCGTAAAGCAAGTTTTTAATTGATTTGTTATAGTAAGAAACTTCCAACCCAATTATATCAGAAAATCCTATATCAAATCCAGTTTCAAATTCCTGGGCAGTTTCTGGCTCTAGATTTGGGTTTCCTCTATCCAATCCAATAATAACTCCTGGAGAACCATTGATATTAGTTGCATCAAATGAGGTAAATAGTGCACCAAAAGTCGGACTGTTACCAGTTTGACCATAAGCTGCACGATACTTTAATTGAGAGATTAAGCTGGAATTCCAAAAATCAAAATTGGCAATGTTAACCGCTAAACTGGCCTTTGGAAATGCAAAATACTTGTTGGGGTCACCATTTAGTGAAGATTTATCAAACCTCACGCCTCCAGTCACTACAATTTTGTCATCGTAGTTAATTTCTTCCTGAAATACGATACCGAATTCTTCTTCACTAGCTAATACCTGAGTAACTTGCTGAGACCCTCCCTGAGTTGCATTAGTCTGCCCCGGAATTAACTGAGTCGTTTGCGTCAAAACAAAATCCCTGTCAAAATTCAGGTATGAAATACCTGCCTGGGTGCTAAATGTTATATTATTCAGGAATTTATCAAATATTCCAAATGCCTGGATGTTTTTATTGAATGATTCATTATTACCTGTAGCAATAAAACCATTAGTGGTTCCAACCTGAGCTTGCTGGAATTCAGGAACATAAACAAATGTGCCATTCTTATAGTAGTCCATTCCTCCATTTACCTTCATACGAATAGAGGTGGAACTTGTAGAATAAATTGACCAGTCGACCGCCAATCCCTGAATAAATCTGTTGGTGGATTCTTCATTCTTGGCGACATCTCTTGTGAGGAGTGGGTTTCCAGGATAGTTAGGGTTGATTGGATAATTGCCAAACTCATCCGGATGAAGATCTACCCAGTCTCTGGTAAAGGCTAACGTATAACCATAGCTCAAACCTCCTTCATTTTCATTTCCAGTAAAAGATCGTGAAGCATCAGTGTTGATGTAGTTACTGGAAACTTTAATCTTGAGATTGTCATTGATTTCATGATCAAGGTTCAATCTCACATTCCTTCTGTTAAAGCCTGTGTTTTTTACAATTCCATCTTCATCTCTTATGGAACCCCCAACATAGAAACTGGTTTTTCTATCACCACCACTGATACTCAGTCTTGATTCAGTAATTAGTCCTGTTTCTCCAAAAATTTCATCCTCATAATCAAAAACCTTTCCGGCATTTTGTGCAGCAACAAATGCGTCTCTTTCATCTTCTCCAAATGCGTCCAATACCTGATCGGCGGTGTATGATCTTCTTCCGACTTTGTTTAGAATAGTCTGAAAGCCGACATCCTGAGCAAACCGAACTGAAGTCTTACCTTCTTTACCTCTTTTTGTGGTGATGATGATTACCCCGGCATTGGCCCTGGTTCCATATATTGCAGCGGCAGATGGTCCTTTTAGCACTTCTATACTTTCAATATCATTTGGGTCCAAATCACCTACTCTGTTGGAAGAACCTTCTTCGGCACCATTATTTGCACCAGAGGCAAATCTCGAGCCGTTTGGTATCTCACTGTTATTAACATACACTCCATCAATGATGAATAAAGGCTGATTATTGCCAAAAATTGATGAAATACCTCTTAACCTTAGAGCAATACCACCTCCTGGCGCTCCAGAACTTTGAGTAATATTTATTCCAGGTAATTTACCATACAGTGCTCCGTCCATGGTGGACTGCCCTGTATTCCCTGTTAGCTCCTTAGCAGAAATGGTAGCCACCGCATTGGCTAGATTACTCCTTTTAACGGAGCTTGCTAATCCTGAAATTACTACTTCCTCAAGGTTCGTAACGTCCTCCTGTAATTGAACATTAATTTCAGTGGAAGAAGCTGCCACCTCTGTTGTTCTGTAACCAATAAAAGAAAAAACCAAAATGGCGTCTTCTGGTGCCGTTAAGGCATAATTCCCATCCAAATCTGTGATGGTTCCGGTTGTGGTTCCTTTAATTACCACATTCACACCAATCAGACCATCGCCGGTGATGGCGTCAGTCACTGTGCCGCTTACCCGTCTGTCCTGGGCATGAGCACCGCACAGGAGCCCCACGACCATAGAAGACGTAAGCAGAAAACTGTAAATTTTCTTCATAGTTAATTTGGGTTTTAATTAAAAATAAAATGGGTCCTACATGTATAAGTTATCAATTATTCAGGTAGAATCTCTTAACATGTAGGTAAAAAACAATAAAATGTAGGTTATTGTAGGATTGACGCCAAAAATTATTCTGTTTTTGGTGATTCTAATAACGTTTTGAGATGAGCGGTAAATAATTGCCAACAACGGTATTTAAAGTTTCTGATCGGAAAAGGTAGGATTTAGAGCGATGCAAACGTTATTATTATTAATTTCGCAATAGAATCGTTTTGAAAAATTGGTTCATAGCACTAACTTAAAAGTCAAAATCCACCCAACAAGACCCAAATAAAAATGAAACTGATCCTAGAAAAAGCCACATTAAAAGATCTGCCAGTATTAAATGAGATCAGTATGCAATCGAAGAGCTTTTGGGGCTACCCGGAAGACTGGCTTAATAGCTGGGAAGATGATCTCACAGTAAGAAAGGAACATGTAGAAAAACATCAAACCTTTAAGCTCACCCTCAATGGTCAAATCATTGGGTTTAGTGTATTACAAAACTCGGGGAAAGAGGTTGAGATTACCCATTTTTGGATGATTCCAAAATATATTGGTTGGGGATACGGGAAATACCTATTGGAAGAATCACTTAAAAGAGGAGTGCAGTCACCATGCAAAATAAAAGTAGAATCCGACCCTAATGCAGAGGGATTCTATAAAAAATTTGGTTTTCAAACAGTGTCAAAAGTAGAGAGCTACCCAAAAGGAAGATACCTTCCCGTTATGGAACGGGTATTCAGGTAAATTACCAGGTTCTGGATTTCAAATTAGTTACAGCCTTCATTACATCTTTCTGGCTGATCTGACCAATTAGTTTACCATCTCTAACCACAGGAAACCTTCTTAATCTTTTACTTAAGAACATCTTAGCTGCCTCAAAAATATTGGTCTCAGGTGGAATGCTTACCACTTCTGCTGCCATATGCTCATGTACTTTGCCAGTCAGTGTAGGAATGTTGTCGTATTTACCCTTTACAATTTCTTTCAGACAGTCACCTTCAGAAATAACACCGATGAGTTCATTTTCTTCATTAACAACGGGTCCTCCTGATATCCTGTGTTTCAACAAAACCGCAATTACTTCCATAATTGATTGATCCGGAGAAAATGTGATTAGCCTTTTGGCCATATAATCTTCTACAGTAATTCCCTGTGCTTCCTGCACTTTGGGAATCTTCTCCATTTCACCTTTAAAGCTCTTTACCATTTCTTAAAAAATTTATGATGTTGTGTAATATAAGATAGGTATTTTTAGGCTATCAAACAAATGACGAACACTAACTCATCCTTACGTAGAAAAGACCAATTTGCTCAATACAATGCCCTTGGGATTATGTCGGGCACATCACTGGACGGCCTTGATTTAGCGGCTGTCAGATTTGAGATTGAAAACGGTCAATGGAATTATCAATTGCTAGATGCCACCACCATAGATTACGATGAAGAATGGAAAAATAAACTAACATCAGCAAATCTGTTAACAGGATCGGAATTGGTTTGTCTTCATCATTCTTATGGTCAATGGATTGGTAAACAGGCCGCCAATTTTCTAGGTAAAAACGACATTGAAACAGATCTGATCTGTAGCCATGGCCACACTGTTCATCATCAGCCTGGAAATGGGTTCACTTTCCAAATCGGGCATGGTCAGGAAATTGCCAATATTAGCAATATCACCACGATATGCGACTTTCGGACAATGGATGTAACCCTAGGCGGGCAAGGAGCTCCTTTGGTGCCTATCGGTGATCAATACCTGTTTTCTGATTTTGATTATTGTCTCAATATTGGAGGAATAGCAAATGTCTCTTTTGAACAGCGTAAAAGAAGGATATCATACGATATCTGTTTTGCCAACATGGCGCTGAATTTTATCGCAAAAACTATGGGCAAAGCTTATGATGACAAGGGTGCCATTGCCAGATCCGGCCACATTAATACCGATTTATTAAACCAGCTTAATAGATTGTCATTCATTCATCAATCTGGCCCAAGATCTTTAGGGTTTGAAGAGTTCCAATCAGAGTTGAAACCACTAATTGAGCAATCTAACCTGGGTCCGGCGGATATACTTAATACACTGGTAGAGCATATCGCACAAGCCATTGTTCAACCAATTAAAACTGATCAGCACACAAAAAAATCAATGGTTGTTACGGGTGGAGGAGCTTTAAATGAATATTTAATTGAAAGAATGGTTCATCACGCCAATGGACGTATAAACGTTGTGATCCCGGAAAAATCAATTATCCAGTTCAAGGAAGCCATAATCTTTGGATTATTAGGTGTACTTCGATGGAGAAATGAGATAAACTGTCTCGCCTCTGTCACAGGGGCCTCCAGAGATAGTTCCGGAGGAGTCATATTCAAGCCGGCTTATTAAAATTCAATTAGTTGATTCACCTTTTGTTCAAATCGTGATACCGGTAGAAAATCTTTTTCCAGCGCCGCAGCAAACGGTACAGGAGTATCAAGACTTCCTACACGCATAACTGGTGCATCCAGTGACTGGAAACAATGTTCTGAAATCCATGCGGAAATTTCAGCACCAATTCCACCAGTGATACAATCCTCATGCAGGATGATCACCTTTCCGGTTTTCTCAACAGAACTTTTTACTGCCTCTTTATCCCATGGCAGCAATGTTCTCAGATCAATCAGATCGGCAGATATCCCGGTAGCCTCCATGTATTTTTTGGCCCAGTGAACACCCATTCCGTAGGTTATGATCGATAGGTCTTCTCCTTCCAAAACCAAACTGGCTTTACCAACCTCAACCGTGTAGTAATCATCCGGTACTTCTTCCGAAATTGATCTGTACAATGCCTTATGTTCGAAATATAGGTAAGGGTTGGGCTCTTCCAATGCCGCGTTCAACAGACCCTTAGCATCTTTGGGGTTGCTTGGATAAACAATTTTCAGTCCAGGTGTATGAAAAAACCAGGCTTCATTACTTTGTGAGTGAAACGGACCAGCTCCTACACCAGCACCTGTTGGCATCCTGACAACCACATCGGCATGTTGACCCCATCTATAGTGAATCTTCGCCAGATTATTGACAATCTGGTTGAACCCACAAGTCACAAAATCCGCAAATTGCATCTCTACCATCGCTTTCATGCCTTTAATGGACAGCCCCAATGCCGCTCCAACTATAGCAGACTCACATAATGGTGTATTCCTAACTCGATCTTTTCCAAACAAGTCGACAAATCCTTCTGTAATCTTGAACACCCCTCCATATTCCGCGATATCCTGTCCCATGAGTACCAGATCCGGGTATTTTTCCATACTTTGTTTCAAACCATCAGAAATGGCATCTACAAAACGTTTTTCAGAAGATTTTTTGCCTGGTTGTATCACCTCTTGCGCATAGGGGCGGAATAAATCACTTATTTCACCATTCACATCTGCCGCTATTGCAGGCTCGTCAAAAGCAATTTTTACAGCTTTATTGATTTCCTTTTTAATTTCATCCTTGATACTATCGACTGCTTTTTGGTCCAGTACCTTTTCCTTGAGCAAATACTCCTGATAGTTTTCTATCGGATCCTTCTTGCCCCAGAATTCCATTAATTCTTTGGGCACATACTTGGTGCCGGATGCTTCCTCATGCCCTCTCATTCTGAAGGTGTTCGCTTCAATGAGAATTGGTTGAGGTGATTTACGGATTTTTGCAGCTGCTTTTTGTATGGCATCAAGTACTTCTAATATGTTGTTGCCATCAATACTGATTGCATCAATGCCATAACCCGGGCCTTTATCCACAAATGATTTGAACCTGAATTGTTCCTCGCTTGGAGTTGATAAGCCATAACCATTATTTTCTACCACAAATATTACCGGCAAATCCCAAACTGCTGCAACATTGAGCGCCTCATGAAAATCCCCTTCGCTTGATCCGCCATCTCCTGAAAACACTAATGTGGCCTTATTTTCATTTTTTAACTTGCTCGCAAGTGAAATCCCATCAGCAATTCCTAGCTGAGGACCCAAATGTGAGATCATACCCACGATATGATATTCATTGGTCCCAAAATGAAACGACCTGTCTCTGCCCTTGGTAAATCCACTGGCTTTTCCCTGGAACTGAGCAAACAAACGTTCCATTGGCACATCACGGGAGGTAAACACACCCAAATTTCTATGCATTGGTAGGATATACTCATCATTCTTAAGTGCCAGTGCCGCTCCTACAGAAATAGCCTCCTGACCAATTCCTGAAAACCATTTAGAAATCTTACCCTGTCTCAGAAGAATGAGCATCTTCTCTTCAATCAGTCTGGGAGTGACCAATGATTTATATATGGAAATGAGTTGTTTATCGGATCTTTTGCTCCTGTTGAATTTCATATTTGGGTTATTTAATCCGCAAATCTAAAATTTCAAATGAAATCCACATGAAGAATCATGATTTTGTGAACTAAATAAAACAGCACTTGCTTAAATTTGACGCCATGATCGAATTTGAGCAGTTCCATTTAGACAATGGATTGGAAGTTATAGTGCATGAAGATCCCAACACTGAGATAGCAGTGGTGAACCTACTCTATAAAGTTGGCTCTCGGGATGAGGATCCTAATAAAACTGGTTTTGCTCATTTGTTTGAACACCTCATGTTCGGTGGATCTAAGCATGTGTCATCTTTTGACGAAGCTTTGCAGCAGGTAGGGGGAGAAAACAATGCTTTCACCTCTACGGATATTACCAATTACTACATTACTCTTCCGTCAAACAATCTTGAAACTGCCTTTTGGCTTGAAAGTGACCGAATGCTAAGCCTTTCGTTCGACCCTGAGGTATTGGAGGTGCAAAGAAAAGTAGTGATTGAGGAATTCAAGCAGCGGTACCTCGATCAGCCTTATGGGGATGTCTGGCTTAAATTGCGACCTCTCGCCTATCAAAACCACCCTTACCGGTGGGCCACTATAGGCAAAGAGATTGGGCACATTGAGGACGCGACCATGGATGATGTCAAAGCATTTTTTCACAAATTTTATGTGCCAAACAATGCGATTCTGGTGGTTGCAGGCAATGTAAAACGTGATCAGGTCAGGCAAATGGCAGAAAAATGGTTTGGAGAAATCCCTTCGGGCAAACCAATAGTAAGGGAGTACCCTACTGAACCAAAACAAGCTGCCATGCGCAGACTGGAGGTAAATGCAGATGTTCCAGCGTCTGCATTTTATATGGCTTTCCATATGCCTGCCAGAACTGAGCTTGCTTACTACACAGCAGATCTCCTGAGTGATGTTCTTGGAAGAGGAAAATCCAGCCGACTATACCAGTCACTGGTCAAAGAGCAAATGTTGTTTAATTCTATCAGTGCTTATGTTACTGGATCTGCAGATCCTGGACTACTGGTGATCAGTGGTAAGCTAAGAGATCAAACTACATTTGAACTGGCTGAAGAAAAGGTATGGGATGTGATCAATGAGATTGTAGCGAATGGAGTAGAGCCAGATGAATTAGAAAAAGTGAAGAACAAAGCCGAATCCAGCCTGGTTTTCTCTGAAATGGAGTTACTGAATACAGCCATGAACCTGGCCTACTCTTCATTTCTGGGAAACCCAAACCTGGTCAATAAGGAAGTGGATAACATAAGAAATGTAAGCACAGAAGCGATCAAGAATATGGCAGAACGAATCTTAATGAAAGAGAATAGTAACACGCTGGCCTATCACGCTGTGAAAAATGAAATGGCAGAAGAATTAAACACCAGCAAATAAAATCGGACACATGAAATCAGAATTATTTTCACATGAAATGAGCATAAGTTTGCACATACCAACCGGTGGTGAATATTCGGTTAGAAATGCATAACCGGTTAGTTTTCAGCTACTGCGAATTCCATGTGACCATTGAAAATCTAATTAAATACACATGAAACCAAATATTAGAATTGGTTATGGATACGATGTTCATGCCATGGCGGAGGGAGAGGAATTTTGGCTTGGAGGTATTCAAATTGATCATACTCATGGGCCATTTGGTCACTCTGACGCAGATGTTCTAATCCATGTTGTCTGCGATGCACTGCTAGGTGCTGCTAATATGCGTGATATTGGTTATCATTTTTCAGATAAAGATCCAAAGTTTAAAGGCATTGACAGCAAGGTCCTGCTGAAACAAGTTATAACACTCATCAGAAAAGAGGGGTACGAAATAGGCAACATTGATTCTACGATATGTTTGCAGGAACCAAAAATTAACCCTCATATTCCGGAAATGAAAAAGTGTCTGGCTGAAGTCATGGAGATTCCTCAGGTGGATATATCCATCAAAGCTACTACCACAGAAAAACTTGGTTTTGTGGGAAAGAAGGAGGGCATTGCAGCTCATGCAGTAGTCTTAATCTACCGCCCGGAAAACCCACCTGAAATCAGACGATTCCCCTAAAATGGATATCAAAATAATCAAAACAGAGGACGGTTCACATTCTCTTTACCGAAAGGATCTCAATGAAACATATCATTCTTTTCATGGAGCAATTCAGGAATCTGCCTATGTTTTCATAAAAATGGGATTGGAACATCTCTTACAAAAAGATGCTATCAATCACCCTATAAAAATATTTGAAGTCGGTTTTGGCACTGGTCTAAATGCATTACTTACCTACTCCAGGGCCATCGAACAAAAAATTGAGGTTGAATTTGATACAGTAGAAACCATTCCCCTAACACAGGAAATATTCAGCCAGTTAAACTATACTGATACACTTGGCCATCAAAAGGCGTTTTCCACAATGCACCAATGTGATTGGGGCCAGCAGGTTAAAATTGACTCAGGCTTCACTTTAAAAAAGATAAGAACATCCCTTCAAGAGTATTTCCCTACATCATCCTATCAATTAATATATTTCGATGCATTTGCGCCCTCCAGGCAACCGGAATTATGGTCGTTGGAGATGATGGAGAAGTGTTATAAAATGCTTGATAAGGAAGGTGTATTGGTTACTTATTGTGCAAAAGGCCAACTGAAAAGGGACCTAAAAACGGCAGGATTTGATGTAGAAACTTTACCCGGCGCACCTGGTAAGAAAGAAATGGTAAGAGCCACTAAAATATAGTACACAATGAGCATCTGGGCAATTGGTGATATTCATGGGTGCTTCAAGGCGCTTTCAACATTAATTGATATCATTAATCCACAAAAGGGAGATCGACTGATCTTTCTAGGTGATTACGTTGATCGAGGACCTGCTTCCTGCCAGGTCATCGAATTACTCATTGAGCTGAAGGCCCGATGTGATATCGTCTTTCTTATGGGCAATCATGAACTGTTTATGTTAAGTGCCCGTGAAAACAACGATCGGCTCAGTGAATGGTTATACTTTGGAGGTAAGGAAACCCTATTGTCTTATGGAATTGAAAGTCTGGAAACATGGGAGCCACAAATTCCCACTCATCACTGGCAGTTTCTAACCAATTTAAAATCCTATCACCAAATTGATCAATACATTTTTGTGCATGCAGGTATTACTCCTGGGAAACCGTTAGAGGAACAATCCAGACATGAACTATTCTGGAAGAAATATCTTACGCCAGAGGCTTATAATGAAACCCATCAGGTAATTTGTGGCCATACTTCCAGAAAAAATGGAGAGATTGCCAATTTTGGTCACACAGTTTGCCTTGATACCTATGCCTATGGTGGACAGTGGCTTACAGGCCTGGAAGTTTTCTCTGGGAGTTATATTCAAACCAATGAAGATGGTAAGCATAAAATCGGTAAGCTGAAATAATTTTGTTAGCTTGAAATATGCTTGATTTGCTCAATGAGATTCGGAGTTGTACTGTATGCACAGATAACCTTCCCCTTGGTCCCAATCCAATTCTTAACTTCCGTGAAAATTGTAAAATTGCCATCATAGGCCAGGCACCAGGCAAAATTGTTCACGAGACATCAATTCCCTGGAACGACAAAAGTGGAGAAAACCTGAGGTCCTGGTTGGGCATGGAGTCAGATCAATTTTATGACAATTCAATAATTGCGATAATTCCCATGGGTTTTTGTTACCCCGGGACTGGCAAAAGCGGTGATCTACCTCCCAGGCCCGAGTGTGCTCCGCTATGGCACGAAAAGATTCTCGCGCAACTAAAACACCTTGAGTTGACATTGCTGATTGGTAACTATGCACAACAATATTATCTGGGGAATCGAACAGAAAAGACGCTAACCGAAACTGTGAAAACATTCGAAAACTATTTACCTGAATACTTTGTGCTGCCACACCCATCACCACGGAACAACATTTGGCAGGCTAAAAATCCGTGGTTCAAAGAAGCTGTTCTTCCTTCGCTTAAAGAGAGCGTCAGGAAAATATTAAGGTAGTATTATTTAATGAAACCACCATTGATAAAGGTTCCATAATCCCATCGCTAAAAAAGCAAGTCCAGGCAACTTATGGACCACAAATTCATTGTTGGCCACTTTTTTGAACCTGCTCCCCAATTGAGTTACAACTGCTAATAATAAAAAGGTCCCAATCGAAATTCCGGATATATACCCAAAGAAATTATCGGCGTTAAGATCTATCCATTTATTGGTCTCAAGATAGGCGGTTACTGCCAGCCAAAACGGGACGGTCATTGGGTTCATAATCCCAAGCAGCAAGCCTTTTCGAAATGCGTGTCTCCTGAGTCCTTTTTCATAGGGTGTGTGCACATCTTCAGTTTTGGTATGAGATCTCATGTTGATCACCCCAAGGACAATCATAGCAACTGCTGTAATGATTTGAAAATTGTCAGTGATGTTGGTGTGCTCGGTCAGAAACAGGTGAAAGCGAACAGTTAGCCCGGCATATACAAATTCTACCAATGAAGCTGCCAGACCAAAGGCAAGAGCCGCTGATCTTCTGTGTTGCATGGCCAGCTGCATAACAGAAATGTTGATAGTCCCAGGCGGTATAGACCCTAAAAAACTGACTACACATGCTACAATGAGCACGTAAGTAAAAGACATAAATTACTTTTGTTTATTATACTTCTTTATTTCCCTCATTCGGGCCGACCCTCTTTTGAATGACCAGTAAGGATGACCAAATTTATGATTTATCCTGCTGATATCCGAAAGTACTTTCACATGATGAAAAATAACCTTGTAGGCCTCAAATAGTGAAAAACCAGGTTGATAAATATGCCCAGGTTCCGCTCCTGCACCATTCAGCTCCATGATTTTAAAGCCCTCAAGGTTCTTTAAACGCTCAATGTCACTGCACCTAATGTCAAATCGGCCGAAATAAAACTCCGGGATTTCTTTGCTCAAATGATCAATCGCTATGGTTAGTTGCTCATCGATCCATTCATTGCCATTCAAAAACATCGTGCCCAGGCAATGATTGCCAATCGCTACTAACTCGATATTTTCTCCAGCTTTGGGGACTGTTTTAAAAAATGAGCTTTTATAAACTTGCTTTAGTGTGGGCAATTGAAGTTTGGCCCTTGGGTTTTCAAGAATTAATTGTTCTACACTCTTCGCTCCATCTCCTGTGATGGCAAGCATTTCTTTTGCAACGATTGAGCTTACTACCCCTCTCTCTTGTGTCGGATATCGGTAGTAGAAAATTCCTAATTCCAAAGGGTAGTCCAGGTATTCCTGAAGAATGAATTTCACCTTGACCTCACTAAGGTATTTTTTCAGCTCATTGTCATTGGTGATTTTTTTTACCATCCATCCTCTCTCTCCTATATCTGGCTTCAGGATAATTGGATATTGCAGATTCAGGTCTTTCATTCCATCTTTCACTGACTCCATAGCCACTCCGGGTTCGAATACTTTCCATGCTGGTAAATATTGATCAGGAATTTGCTGAAAAATTGCTGACTTGCTCTCACCAAGCATACCACCAAAATCTATCCGAGGATTTGATGCCGTAAAATAAAAAAATGACCTGTTTTTGATAACCTGAACGGCATAATAAAAGAATACTGGAAAGTAGAGCACATTAAAGGGCCAATACTCCCAATTGGTAAGCTTGATCCAGAAATTACTTTTTAAGAACTTCAATAGCAGGTGATGAATTAATTGTCTGCTTTGTAACGTACGGTACTACTTGCTACGCCAAAGTGATCAGGCAGGGAAACATACTGAAAAGCAGTGGCTACACCTATTTTCAGCAATGCCATATGATGTACAGCATGCTCTATGTTATATGCCAACTCTCTAAGCAGGTTTGTTTTAACAGAAAGCACCTCCTCTTCTTCTGAAGAAAAACCATAACTCATATCCAAGGTGAGTTCAATATTTTCATCCACCTGATTTACAAATTCTTTCATTGATTTGATGACACTAAGGGCAAGACCTTTGTCCTCCTCGATCAGTTTATCATGGTTTCTTTTGTCATAGTTTACCACCCCGTCGTTCCTGGCATCTACAAGACAGATGAAAAATTCCAGTGTATGTCTGATGTGCTGACCCAATGAGGCGCCACTCAATATCTCCAATGGTTTTTTAAAATCCTCCTCATTAAGTTGACTCACAACTACCTCCAACTGGCCTAGTAAATCATCAGCTGCTACCTTTAAATCCATTGTATAAAATTAAAATCGCGGGATGAACACACGGTAATATTAACTGAAATGAAAAATATATTATCAAAATGTTGAAAAAAAATTACTTTGATCGGTTCTTCCAATACCTGTCTGCACTTGTCTTCAACTGAGCTTCGTTTTCTTTCCACAAGGTTAAGGTATTGGTTCCCCAGAAGTTATAAAACAGGTAAAGTTTACCATCCAAAATGCGGTAAGTTTCCGGGTCTATCTTTACAAGGCTACCATCTTTTCCCATTGCGTATGCGCACCAGCCACCATATTGGGGAACATACTTATCAGGATCGGAAACAAATTTTGCTTTGTTGGCTGCACTCTTAAATAAATAGGTTGCTCCTTCGTATGACACCTTAAATTCACTCTTCCCTTCCACTGCCTCCGCGTTAAAATAAGCAACTACATCATATCCTTCTGCTGCAATTCCTTTTTTCAAATTGAGACCCTCCTGGGCGAATAAGACCTGAGGACCTATCAATATCAAAAGAATCCATAAATTTCTCATACTCATCATAATTAGTGAATTACATCTACAATGATAAAGTTTTAAATTATGAAGCGTATTGCAAACTTGTAGGGTAGGTGACAACATCAGAAAAAAAATTTCAGCCGATTACAACCCTTACCATCAAAAGGCATCATTCAATTAAATCACCACTAGTGGATGACAAAGACCTATGACATTAATAACAGCCTCATAAAAAAGCTGCAGCGAGGAGATATGTCTGCTGCAAAAGTTCTGTATGATAATTATTCAAAAGCGATGTACAATACTTTGGTAAGGTTAACTGGTAACAGCGAGGAAGCTAAGGATTTATTACAAGATGCCTTCATAAAAGCATTTAACAACATCGATTCTTTTCGTGGTGAATCTACGTTTGGTGCATGGCTCAAAAGAATTGTCATCAATACCGGCCTAATGTACTTGCGGTCAAAAAAAATGGAGTTTCAGGAAATTAATGAGGCCTTAATCGAACAAGCAAATGAACGCGACGAGGATACTGTCCAAATTGATCCTGCAATTATTCATGAGGAAATAAAACAACTTCCATCAGGCTCCAGAGCGGTTTTGAGTTTGTATTTGTTGGAAGGATTTACTCACAAAGAAATCGCAGAAGAATTGGGCATAACGGAATCAACTTCAAAAACCCAATATATGCGGGGTAAAAAATTATTAAGAGAGCATTTAATCAGAAAAGTGGATGGCATTTGATATCGAAAAATTAATCAGGCAAAAACGTAAAGAACTGGATGTGGAAAGCCCACCAGAACAACTCTGGGAAAATATTGAATCCAACGTCAGGCTAAACCACCATAGTCAATTTGGACTTTTTTGGAAGATTGCTGCTGTACTGTTTTTCGGAACAACAGTAACGCTCTTGATCATTTTGAATTCCCGGGGAACAGAGGATAACAGATTGGCCACACTTGGAGACATTTCCGAAGAATACAAGGCGCTTGAAAATGATTACCAACAGGTCATTCAATTGATAGAAACTGAACTAAAAATTGAAGAAAAACACAGGAAAGAATTTCCATGGTTATTCGAGGAACTGGAAATATTAGAAAAGGTCAATCAACAATACCAGCAAGACCTGAAACTTCATAAAAACAATGATCAGGTCATTAGGCCACTGATTGATTACTATGAAAAGAAAATCAAAATACTCAAAAGAATACAACTCGAAATAAACAGAAGAAAGAATGAAAAGGACACTGAAATTAACACTTAGCATCTCGCTGTTCATTTGTCTGCTGACGGGGTACTCATCAGCAAGACACACTGTGGATGAAACCAAAAAGGCCCATTTCACCTTTGAAACAATCCCCAGCACAAACATCGTGATTACGGGAGGCAATACTGATGTAATTGTTGAAAGCTGGGAAAAAAACGTGGTAGATGTCACCATTACTATTGAATTTAAAGGCAAGGAAACAGATCGGGTGAGAAAGTTCCTTGATGAATTTGAGACTGAGGCCCGTAACAGTATTAGTGCCAGTAAATCCTTGATCGAAATAAAAACTCGTCTCGACGAACCCAATAAAGTCCAGATCGGGAGTAAATATTTTGGGTTCATTATAGGGTACTCCGATGATGAAATGAGACTTACCTACGAGGTGAAGGTACCCAAAGGAAACGATCTGATGGTTAAAAATTCCTACAAGGATTTGGTGATCATGGGTAATTACGCTGGCAATGTAGAGATCGACCATTACTCAGGTGACCTGGAAGCTGGCTCATTTACAGACCTGGAGCTAAAATTGAAATATGGGGACGCCTCATTTGGCAATATCGGAGATGCCGTGATGGAACTTTATGAACAGGAAATTGAAATAGAGCGCCTGAATTCCGCCAAAATTGATGTGAAATATTCCACGGTCGATTTACTGGAAGCAGGAAGCATCTACATGGAAGCTTATGAAAGTAAAATAACCGTAGGTGTTGCCGAAAAAATCAAGGGAATATTTAAATACGGATCACTCAATGTTGATGAAATGCTCAAGACTGCAGAACTTGATATTTATGAACTTACCCTTGAAATTATGAAGTGCGGACAGCTCAGTTTTAGCCAAAGCAAGTATTCAGATATGACCATAGAGGAGGCAGGAGAGTTAAATTTCTTTGAGTCATACGAAGACGACATAGTAATTGGAACGCTGGGTAAACTGATCACAAAAAGTAAATACCTGGATCTCAAGGTAAGACGTCTCACAAATTCCATTAAAATTGATGGGTACGAAAGTGACCTAAACCTATACGAATATACCAAAGAAGCCTCAAGTATTCAGGTAGAAGGCAAGTACAATGAGTTGGAAATTAATAGCAATGGCATTCCGTTCAATCTGGATGCAAATATCAAATATGGAGATATTGACTACCCAGAGGGAATGGAAAGGAAACTAATGATCAAAGATGACAATCTGTTGGAACTTAAGCTTGTTCCTGCCAATAGGGTGACAGCCAAACTCAATATACTAATCAGAGGCTATGAAATTGATGCTGATATTGATTAAGCACAGGCCAGGCTCAGCGATTTAGTCTGAGCCTGATCGGCCTTCTTTAATTACCGACCATACCATATTTGGTTCATAACCTTTGCGGATGATATACTCGGCAGCTTTTCTGTTTCTTACAAAAGGATCTTCCACTGAAATTGAATCAAACTTCTTCCAAAGCATAGCAGCCATTTGATTTCTGTATTCTTCAGGGTCAATTTCCTTCAACCCATACTGTATACACCTTTCACTGATCTCCTTTTGCTGCAGACCCTGAATGATTTTAAGCCTTCCCCACTTGTTTAGCCGGAACTTATCTGAAACATAGACCTGAGCAAACCTTCTTTCATTAATGAAGTTCTCCGAAATTAATTGGGACAAAAGTTCTTCTACCTCATTGGGCCTCAATCCAATTTCAAATGCTTTTGACCGAACCTCTCCATGGGTTCGCTCTCTGTACGCACAATACCTGGCAAGTTTGACTTTGGCCTTCTTTATACGCTCCAGTTCCGATTCAGTCATCGGGTGATTATTCGTTGATTAACCCTTTTCTTTTCAGAATGGTCTCAACAAACTTGTATTCGTTATCTGTCTTAAAGATTTTGCGTGGCAGATGTATCAACTGAGCCTTGCTGAGATACAATGTCATAAAATCTTTCCCTTTTTTAGCTCTTTTAATATTATCCCACTTGATGGGCATACCTTGTTTGGTATTGAGCTTCATCAGTATTTGCTGGCTGTTGATCTCATAAGCCAGTTTTTCAAACATAAATTTACTTTGTTCCAGCTGGGTAACACCAGCAAACTGAATCAACCAGAACAATAGATAAAGCACTAATGCGATAGTAGCTCCTATGATCCACCACCAGTTGGGAATGATAAAGTATCCGGCACAAACTGCCAGATAGATCAGTCCAACCCACCATTGCTGTTTAAGCACTCCCTGAAAACCAATTCCTATATACGTTTTTGTTGGTAATTGGTATTTTTTCGTTTTTACGATCATCTTCTATGTAATTGCCTTCAAACTTATGTCCAAACTTTTGTAGGAGTGAGTTAGTGCTCCTACTGAAATAAAATCAACTCCGGTTTCTGCCACCTCACCGATGGTTTTTTCTGTGATTCCTCCTGAAGCCTCTGTTTCGTACCGGCCATCGATTAGCTGTACAGCCTCTTTCATATTGGAAGGAAGCATATTGTCAAGCATTATGCGATGCACTCCTCCACATTCCAACACCTGCTGAACTTCATCCAGATTGCGTGTTTCAACCTCTATTTTAAGATGCAAGCCATTCTGATCCAGGTATTTT
Organism: Cyclobacteriaceae bacterium; assembly: GCA_965243755.1. Lineage (GTDB taxonomy): Bacteria > Bacteroidota > Bacteroidia > Cytophagales > Cyclobacteriaceae > JANSWY01. The sequence goes on along the minus strand of CBDEVW010000002.1, from coordinate 547,912 downwards.
TTGCAACCTTCGATGGCCTCCCTAATACCTCCTGCAAAATCAATATGGTTATCTTTTAGCATTACCATATCATACAACCCAAATCGGTGATTAACACCACCACCTATGGCCACAGCCCACTTTTCCATGATTCGGAAATTAGGAGTGGTTTTGCGCGTATCCAGTAATTTCGCCCTTGTATGACTGATCAACTCCCTCAGTTTGCTGGTGTACGTCGCTATTCCGCTCATTCGTTGGAGGCAGTTTAGCGCCAATCGCTCTCCCGATAGAATTGTCCGGGCACTTCCGTGGATCAAAAAACCGACCTCACCTTCCTGTATGCTGTCCCCATCTTGCTTTTTCATCTCAATGGTAACATCAGGATCAATCCTCCTGAAGATTCTTTCTGCCAATTCGAGTCCTGCCACTATTCCGTCATCTTTGAATAGCAACTGACCACTTCGCTTAGCTTCCTTTGGGATAGATGATAATGTTGAATGATCTCCATCACCAATATCTTCCTGCAAAGCCTGGTCTATAAACTCGTTAATTCTTGTCTCAGAGAGGTAAGTTAATTCCACGCTGCAAAAATAAGTAACCACTTGAATTCTGCTACTTTTCTGCAGCAAATATTAGCCATGACGTTTGAGCGTGCCTGTGATGAGCCTTATTCTTTTGTTAGATCAAGGGTATCAATTTTGTAGGCTCCACCAGTTTTTTTGATGAGCATGTAAACCCTGTGTGTGCCCTCCTTGTGTGCATACTTTCCAAGAACATACTGAAGTCCATCCGGTGAACTTCCGTTATGAATTTTGGTAAAGTTTTGTGGTGGGTATTTTGTAAAAAAGTTTCTAATGATCACTTCAGCCTGTGTTTTACTGTAGTTTTCTTTTTCCCCATCTATTTTTAATTCAATTACATCATTGAAAAAATTTGCCAGTTCTTTCGAGCTACCTGTTCTTAAAGCTGTGCCCACATCATCAATAATGCTGGCTTCCTGAGCAGTAGATAAATGGCCAATGAGTATGAAGACTATTGTAAGTATTAAAGTGCTGTTTTGTTTCATCAGGTTAAAATTATAAAACATTTTACACTAAAACTATGCCAATATTGCTATGTGCAAGTTTAAATTTGCGGCCATGGATAAGAAAGTAATACTAATCATCCTGGACGGTTGGGGTTTGGGTACAGACAACTCGGTATCGGCTATAGCCAAAGCTAACACACCTTTTGTTGACGGACTATACAATCAATATCCGCACAGCAAATTGGAAGCTTCAGGATTAGCAGTAGGTTTGCCAGAAGGGCAAATGGGTAACTCGGAGGTAGGACACATGAACATTGGGGCAGGTCGTGTAGTATACCAGGACCTTGTGAAAATCAACAAGGCAGTAGAAGAAAATACGCTTGGAGACAATGAAACGCTAAAAAGCACATTAGAACAAGCTAAAGCAAACAACAAAACAGTGCATTTCATGGGCCTGCTCTCGGATGGCGGAGTGCACAGTCACATCAATCACCTCAAGGGACTGTGTACCCTGGCACATGAAAAAGGACTGGAGAACGTGTTCATTCATGCCTTCACGGATGGACGAGACACAGACCCTAAAGCTGGCGTATCGTATCTCCGTGAGCTGATGTCTCATATGGATCAAACTACCGGTAAAGTTGCCACAGTGACAGGAAGGTACTACGCAATGGACCGAGACAAGAGATGGGAGCGCGTGAAACTGGCATACGATGCGATGGTGAAAGGAGAAGGCGCCAAAACCAATGATGTGATTGCGGCGGTGCAGAGTTCCTACCAGAATGACGTCACAGACGAGTTCATCCTGCCAATTATCAATACTGATGAAAGTGGTGCTCCATTAGCAACAATTAAGGATGGGGATGTGGTCTTGTGTTTTAACTTTCGTACAGACAGAGGAAGGCAAATCACCCAGGCACTAACTCAGACCGACTTCCCGGAGTATGGAATGAAAACGCTTGACCTGGAGTATCTAACCTTGACTAATTATGATGATACTTTCAAAGGAGTGAAGGTGATCTTTGATAAGGATAACCTGAACAATACCCTTGGAGAAGTGCTTAGCAGAAATGGTAAAAAACAAATCCGAATTGCTGAGACTGAAAAGTATCCTCACGTAACGTTCTTTTTCTCCGGAGGAAAGGAAGAGGAGTTTGAAGGAGAGTCCAGAATACTTTGTCCGTCTCCTAAGGTGGCCACCTATGATCTACAACCTGAAATGAGTGCTGGTGACATTCGAGACAAAATCATTCCGGAACTACAAAAAGGCGAAGCGGATTTTATATGTCTCAATTTCGCTAATCCAGACATGGTAGGACACACCGGAGTATTTGAAGCTGCTGTTAAAGCATGTGAAACAGTTGATGGCTGTACGGAAGCCGTGGTAAATGCAGCCTTGGAAAATGGTTACACTTCCATCATCATTGCCGATCACGGTAACTCAGATATTATGGTCAACCCAGATGGATCACCAAATACTGCTCATACCACGAATCTGGTACCTTGTATTTTTGTGGATAAGGATCTAAAAGGACCAATCAAGGATGGAAAACTAGGAGACCTGGCTCCAACTATTTGTAAATTAATTGGAATAGAGATTCCTGATGAAATGACAGGAGATCTTCTGATCTAATTTGATATGATGATTAATTCTCGGTGGGGGTTTGTTATCCTGCTTGCCTGGTTATGCAGCTGTGAAAACATATCCCCGAAAACAAACAACATTAGCCCATACTTTCCTATCGACTCTTTGATTAGCAATCAATTTAGCAATCAAAGCTGGCCAGTTACAGTTCAGAAATTAATTAAGATCGATAGCGAAAGCGATTCTGCTGAGGTAATTATGGATTCCATTGCATACCAAAAGGAACTGAACATCCTAAGGGAACTGGACCTTAACAAACCTGACCTTGTAGGGGTATATGAGGAAAACAGATCAGGCAATAAAATAATCTACACCAAAAGGCCGTCACAGAGAACAGGAAATGTGCAACGGCTGGAAATTGAAGAAATCAATGACATTGTTATTGTAAAAGCATTGACAGAGGAGAGTAATTCGCTTTATCAGTCAAAACGAAATTATCAGCTTACCTTTGCGGGTGGCAACTTAAGTGCCTATCACATATCCGGCTTTCAGAAAATATTGCTAAAGGAAGCATCTACATTTGAAGTGACAGGCAAAATTTTAACTCAATAAAAATGGCGAGACACAGGGGAGGAGTTTTGGAGAAAGGAGAAAAACGCAAACTCAATAAAGAAAATTTCAGGAAACTTTTAAGTGTATTCAGTTATGTACTTCCACATAAATGGACTTTTCTTTTAGGGCTTATTGTACTGGTCATTAGTAGTACCATGCTAATGGCGTTCCCATTGCTGGCTGGAAAAATAGTGGATGTCGCTCAAGGTGAGGCCTATTATTTTCTTGAGTCCGTTGACACCATTGCAATTACCCTTATTCTGATTTTAGCTGCACAAAGTCTTTTCTCCTTTCTAAGGGTATACCTGTTTGCCAGAGTGAGTGAAAGGGCAATGGGTGACCTGAGGTACGACCTTTATGAAAAAATGCTTATGCTTCCAATTGCATTTTTTGATAAAAACAGAACAGGCGAGCTGATGAGTAGAGTCTCTAATGATGTATCTACATTACAGGGCACATTCACTACTACTCTTGCTGAACTCATCAGACAAATCATTACGTTGACTGTAGGGATCGGAATGATTGTGTTTTTGGCTCAGAAGTTGACTCTGCTAATGTTGGCCACCTTCCCAATTGTCATTGTCTCAGGAATGTTTTTTGGCAGATACATCAGAAAACTTTCTAAGCAAACACAGGATGAGCTCGCTAAAACCAATGTGATCGTTGAAGAAACACTACAGTCCATTCACTCTGTAAAATCTTTCACCAGTGAATTGTTTGAGTTAACCAGGTATAAAACCACGCTTAATAATGCGATTAGTCTGGCCATCAGGGGATCGGTTTATCGAGGTGCTTTTATTTCATTCATAATCCTTACCATTTTCGGATGCATTGTGGCAGTGATGTGGTATGGAGCAACCTTAGTTGCATCAGGGGAAATGATGCCTGGTGAACTCGTTTCATTTGTTTTGATCACAATATTTATTGGTGGATCGATTGCCGGACTTGGGGACTTAATCGGTCAGGTACAAAAGGCCATTGGCTCGTCAGAAAGGATTCTAGAGATACTGGGAGAACAGGCAGAGCAGGAAAATCTTCAGGAAAAGGAATCGGTTGAACTCCAAGGGGCAATCACCTATGATGCTGTTGAGTTTTCATATCCTACTCGGCAGGATGTTGTTGTATTAAGAAACCTATCATTCCAAATAAATGCAGGACAAAAAGTAGCACTTGTTGGCCATAGTGGAGCTGGTAAATCTACTATTGCACAATTGCTGATGAAGTTCTACTCTTTGCAGTCAGGAAAAATTCTAATCGACGGTATCAACATTGCCGATTTGGATTTAAGAGCTCTGCGAAAAAACATAGGTATCGTACCTCAGGAGGTCATTCTGTTTGGTGGCACCATTCGGGAAAATATAGCCTATGGAAAACCTGGTGCGACTCTGGAAGAAATTAACGAAGCTGCGAAAAAAGCCAACGCATTTGATTTTATCAATGAGTTTCCTGATGGAATGGACACATTGGTTGGAGAAAGAGGCGTGAAACTATCCGGCGGTCAAAGGCAAAGAATCGCTATCGCCCGCGCAATCCTGAAAGATCCTTCTATTCTAATTCTGGATGAAGCTACCAGCTCACTGGACGCAGAGTCTGAACATCTGGTACAGCAAGCATTGGAAACACTTATGGCTGGCAGGACAACACTGATTATCGCTCATCGACTGGCGACTATCCGTGAAGCTGATCAAATATTTGTGTTGAAAGCGGGTGAAATTGCAGAATCAGGGACACACAATGAACTCCTGGAAAAATCGGGTGGTGTTTACAGTAATCTTGTAAAGCTACAAATGGAACCAAGCGAAAACGTCTACTAGACAGGCATTTCTTCGGGTAAATCTTCGGTAATTTTCACTCTTGGACCTGTAGGTAAAGTGACACCTGGGGGCAAGTCCAATACCGGGTTTTTAGGAACGGAAATTCCTCCATCATCATCGTCATCATTGCTCGGTCCTTTTTTCTTGCGCCAGTAGGCGATTATCACAAATGACATTAGCATGCCATAGAGGAATCCTATGATCAATAAGTCTATGTAATGTCCTGACATGATGAAATCAATTTTCCTTATAAAATATATAAAAAAATGTCGAGAGAAAGAATCGAATTGCAATATTTGTACTAAAACCAGTCCAGATTTAATTATTTAAATATTTCAGTTTTTATATTGAAATATTATATGTTATTTTGTTGCTTGAATCCAGGACCAGCTGCAACAGAGCATGGACTAATGAAACGAACGATTGTATGCTGTTAGCAATACTAAGTGGCGAGAATGAACCCTTATTATTTGGGGTCTTCGGGGCTGTTATTATCTTATTTTTACTTGTTGACCTGGGAGTCTTTCACAAGAAACACCAAAAAGTCTCACAAAAAGAGGCTTTAAGACAATCTATATTTTGGGTGCTCGTTTCTGCGGGCTATGGAGTGATTATCTATTTCTACGGTCCCGGACCGGAGGCATCATTTGAATTTTTCTCAGCCTATGTTACCGAAAAGGCACTCTCGGTGGACAATATCTTTGTCATCCTGCTGATTCTAAAGTATTTCAAGGTTAAAGAAGAATATTACCACAATATCCTGTTCTGGGGGATATTAGGAGCGATTGTATTTAGAGCTGTGTTCATTTTTGTAGGAGCATTACTGATTAGCCAGTTCCATTGGATCCTATACATATTTGGAATATTCCTGATCTATTCTGGGGTTAAAATTTTCAATGAGGATGAAGACATGGACATTGAGCCGGAAAAGAATCCAATTGTGAAGTGGGCCAGAAAGATATTGCCATTAACAAAATCAGATTACGACGGTAAGTTCTTTATCAGAAAAATGGGTAGAGTGATGTTTACCCCACTTTTCATAGTAATCCTATTGATTGAATCAACTGATTTGATTTTTGCTGTAGATTCAATTCCAGCCGCTTTTGCAATCACCAGGAATGAGTTTGTGATATATACCTCAAATATATTTGCAGTAATGGGACTTAGGGCAATGTTCTTCCTGCTGGCTAATGTATTGGATAAGTTCTATTTACTACAAAAAGGACTTTCCGTGGTACTCATTTTTATTGGAGCCAAAATGCTTCTGGAAATGGAAATCATACAACAGGGATTAGGATGGGTATTCAATGTAGAACATGTTCATATTCCAATATTCCTGTCTTTTGGAATTATCCTGTTTGCCTTGTTTGCCTCCATTATACTGTCACTGATCTTTCCGAAGAAACCAGAGTTGGTGGAAACCAAACAGTAATCAGAAGCCTATTTTAGAACCTTTGTATCCCTGAGCCTCTACCTTGGCGATGGATTCCTCTACTTTCTCTCTAAGTTGAGTTTTATATTTGGCCAGATTAACAGCCACTTTTTCATCGTTGGTGCCAATAATCTGAGCTGCCAGTATTCCGGCATTTTTAGCACCATCCAGGGCAACTGTTGCTACAGGCACACCACCCGGCATTTGTAAAATGGACAGCACACTGTCCCAGCCGTCTATGGAATTGCTGGATTTAACCGGGACGCCTATCACGGGCAATGTGGTTAGGGAAGCAACCATTCCAGGTAGATGAGCAGCTCCACCAGCTCCTGCTATAATCACTTTCAGGCCTTTCTCTTTTGCGCTTTCAGCGTATTCCACCATTCTATGAGGAGTTCTGTGCGCTGACACAATGGTCAATTCAAAAGGAACTTCAAGTTCTTCCATAATTTTGGCTGCTTCAGACATAACATTTAAATCTGACTGACTGCCCATAATGATTCCTACAACAGGATTGCTCATGCTTTTACTTTTAATGTATGCTTTACTCTTTCTGCTTTTTCCTTCAATTGATCAATGTCCTGATCCACTATGGTAACATGGCCCATTTTGCGGAAAGGCTTGGTTATTTTTTTACCGTACAAATGCACAGAAACTCCAGAGATCCCCAATACTTCATCCAAACCTTCGTACAATGCCTCACCATTGAAGTTATCCTCCCCGAGTAAGTTTACCATGGCAGATGGAATTTTTGCCGCAGTATCTCCTAATGGCAGCCCATAAATCGCTCTCAGGTGCTGCTCAAATTGTGAAGTGTAGTTTGCCTCTATCGATTGATGTCCGCTATTATGTGGTCTCGGAGCAACTTCATTCACCAAAACTTCTCCGTCCTCTGTCAAAAACATTTCAACTGCCAATAGTCCGGTCATGTTCAGTTTGGAGATCACTTCACCAGCAATCTTTTGTGCCTTTTGTTCCTCCTCCTCACTGATGTCAGCTGGAGAAAAGAGGTATTCCACCAAATTAGCCTCTGGGTGAAAAACCAGCTCTACCACTGGAAATGCCGTAACTGCTCCTTTGACATTTCTGGCGACAATAACTGAAATCTCTTTTTTGAAGTTGATTAGTTTCTCCAATAAACCTGGCGCATCAAATCCTTTAGGAAGATCATTTTCCGAGCGGATTACCTGAACTCCTTTGCCATCATAACCGCCCCGGCCCAATTTGTTAACTGCCGGCAAAAAATCAACATGTTCTTTAAGCTCTTCTTTGTTTTCAACCAAAATGAAATCGGCAGTAGGAATTCTGTTGGCTTTATAAAATGTCTTCTGCTTCCGCTTGTCCTGAATCAACTCAATCACGTCTGGTTCCGGATATACCGCCTTCCCCTGCTTTTGAAGTGCTTTCAGTGCTTCGGTGTTGACTGTTTCTATTTCAATAGTAACCACATCACAATCTTGGGCAAAGGCAAAGACCGTATCATAGTCCAGCAAACTTCCGGTTTCAAAAGTTGATGCTATGTCCTTACAGGGGGCATTTGGGTCAGGATCAAGCACTTTAACTTCCAGATTAAAGTCAATGGCCGATTGGATCAACATACGCCCTAATTGTCCGCCACCAAGGACACCAAGTCTTGATTGTGAGATCGGTTTTGTCATGCTGCAAATATAAACCGAGCAATTGAAAGATACCGGTTCAGATTGAATGAATGAACCTAAGCAAATTCAATTATACATTTTCTGAAAAGGTTAATAAAATGTGTACATTTATTGCATCAAACCCCTCTCTGATTAACACCAACTATAACCACATGAAAATAGTACATTATTTAATTGTATGTGCCTTAATACTGGGGTGTACCTTAAAATCCTCCGGACAAAATATTCCAGCAAGAAAAGAGTTCAGGTCTACTTCAGGCGTTTGGTTTGGAATATACACCAAGTACCATTTCAATGATAAGTGGGCATATTACGGCGAATATCACCTGAGAAGAACAGATGGGTTAAAAAAAATGGGCCAGGTTTACCTTCGACTTGGAGCTACATATAGATTGGCTAAGTATCTTGACGTTACATTAGGGTTTGTCAACCCATATTATTGGGCACCAAATCCCGAGTCACCAAATGTTGATAAAGTTGTACCTCAATACAGAATTTGGCAACAGGCAGTGCTGGCTACACCGTTTGACCACATTAAGGTAATGCACCAATTTCGTATAGAGCAGCGTTTCCGGCGTAGGTACGAAATGGACTCACCCTTTCAGCTAACACATCGGTTTAGGTACAAGCTCACGACCTATTTACCTTTGAATCATCGTGATTTTGGACCAGGTACATTATTTCTTTCCATTTACGAGGAAATTTTTATTCAGGCAGGTAAATCAATAGTGTACAACCATTTTGAGGACAATCGTATTTTTGTTGGGTTAGGCTATAACCTCAATAGGTCAATTCAGATGCAGGGAGGTTATATGTATACTTTCCGGCACGATGGTGCGCCTCATCGTTATGAAAACAGGAACATTATACGATTCAGTCTAATCCATCACCTGGATTTTCACCTGGATCATCAACCAAAAGCCCGAGATATTCCTATACACTAACCATTCATGTATTAACAATTTTCTGATATTGAAAAACCAATATATTTGTCGGTCCTAACAATATTCCTAAAAACTATGATGAACAGAATTTTTTTCCTTCTGCCATTGCTGATGAGCTCAGTGCTGATGGCTCAAAAAGAGATAAAAGTTGAGAATTTTTATGATGGCACTTTTACTGAAGAGCGGGTAAAAAGTCTCAACTGGATGAAAGACGGTCAGTTTTATTCCGAACTCTCAGAAAATAATGTCATTAAAAACCGCGTGACAGATGCCAGTACGGTTGCTGTTTTAGTAAACGGGGATTCACTAGGAATTGAAATAGATGATTACTCATTCAGTACTGATGAAAGCAAAATCCTTTTATTGACAAAACAAACTTTTATTTACAGAAGGTCATTCACTGCTGAATACTATGTTTATGATTTAAAAAACAAGACATTCACAAAGCTTTCAGAAAATGGTCCGCAATCCTACGCTACTTTTTCTCCTGATGGCAAAATGGTTGCATTTGTAAGAGATAACAACCTGTTTACAGTGAGGTTGGACAACATGGGAGAGACCCAAATTACCAAAGATGGCGAGTTTAACAAAATCATCAATGGCAGTAGCGACTGGGTTTATGAAGAAGAATTCTCCATTACAAAAGCCTTCTTCTGGTCTCCTGACAGCAAAAAACTAGCTTACATAAAATTCAACGAAACCGATGTGCCAGAATACAACATGCAGGTTTGGAATGATGGCGCACTGTATCCTCAGGACTACAGGTTTAAGTACCCAAAGGCCGGTGAAAAAAATTCTATTGTGCAGGTATTTGTGCATGACATCAAAGAGAATAAACAAGTCAGTGTGAATCTGGGAAGCGAAACAGATCATTATATCCCAAGAATGCAGTGGACAAAAAACCCTAACATTCTATCAATTATCCGGCTCAACAGGCTACAGAACAAGCTGGAAATTTTACATGCAAATGCAAAATCCGGGTCTACCGATTTGATCTATACAGACAGGTCCAAAACTTACATCGATATCACCTACACCGATGAACTGATCTACCTTAATAATGGCACCCAATTTATTTATTCTTCTGAAAGAGACGGGTACAAGCATTTTTATCTACATCGAATGGATGGTCAGTTAGTCACCCAAATTACTAAAGGTAAATGGGATGCTGAGTCGATGTTGGCGCTGGATCAAAAACCCAAAACTCCGGTATTGTACTATACATCCACGGAAGATTCTCCACTGGAAAGGCACATTTACAGCATTAGGGTTGATGGGAAAGGCAAGTACAAAATGAGTACCGAAAGTGGTTGGAATACTGCAGACATGAGTAATGATGCTAAATATTATGTCCTCTCTCATAGCAGCGCTACCTCCCCATTGAAAGTCAGTCTTTATCAAAACAAGGGGAACAAACTAATTAAGGTTCTAAAAGACAATGCAGAACTGAAAAAGAGAGTGGAAGAATATAAACTGGCAGAAAAACAGTTTTTCACTTTCGAAACCGTCGATCAGAATTCATTAAATGGTTTCTTCCTATTCCCTAATGACTTTGATTCTACCAAGACATATCCGGTATTATTATATCAATACAGTGGCCCTGGTTCTCAGAATGTTACCAACAAATGGTCTGGAAGTCATTACTACTATCACCAGATGCTTACACAGAAAGGTTACATCGTTGCTGTTGTAGACAACCGCGGAACGGGAGGAAGAGGTACTGCTTTCAAAAACATGACCTACAAGCAATTGGGCAAACTTGAAACTGAGGACCATATAGAAGCCGCCAAATTTTTCCAAACCCTGCCTTTTGTAGCTGATGACAGAATTGGCATATGGGGCTGGAGTTATGGGGGATACATGTCATCTCTGGTAATGATGAAGGGAGCGGACTTTTTCAAAGCTGGCATAGCGGTAGCACCCGTAACTACCTGGAGGTATTATGACACCATTTACACGGAAAGATACCTTCAGAGACCTCAGGATAATCCGGAAGGGTATGATGATAATTCACCCATATCCCATGTTGAAAAACTGAAAGGAAAATATTTGTTGATCCATGGTACCGGAGATGACAATGTTCATTTTCAAAATGCAGTGGCATTGCAGAATGAGTTAATTAAAAATGGCAAGCAGTTTCAATCCTTTTACTACCCGGACAAAGCTCATGGGATAGGCGGGTTACAAACCAGAATTCATTTATATACCATGATGACTGATTTTGTCCTTGAAAATCTATAATTTGAGGTAACACACCTCTGTTATGTCAAGAAATGTACTCATTGTAGCCAACCCCTATTCGGGGCGTAAGAAATCTATTGAAACAGTAATAGGTTTTAAGGAATATCTTGATAGTCAGGATATTCCTTATGACTTTTATTATACCTCCAAGCAGCGAAATGCTCAGAAAACAGTTGAGCATTTTGTAAAGAAAGAACATACAGATTTGGTCATTTTGGGTGGAGATGGCACCATCAATGAAGCAGTGAATGGCATAGGTAATCATCAAATCCCTATATCAATCATCCCCACAGGAACCGGCAATGACTTTAGTAAAATGCTCCATATTGGCAAGAAGAAAAGAGAGCAATTTGAAACTGCTGTACACGCTACACCAAAAAATGTCGATGCAGGTTTGTGCAATGACAGGATTTTCATGAATGGTGTAGGCGTTGGATTTGATGGTGAAATCGTAGTTGAGATGATGAATAACAGCACCATGCTGAGTGGACAGGCAGCCTATTATTATCACGTCATGAGAATTTTATCTACTTATAAGGAAAGGGAATTCAATTACCAGATAGATGGCGAGCCTTTTTACAAAAAGCTGATCCTGCTCACCATCGCCAATGGGACAACATTTGGAGGAGGGTTTAAACTTACTCCTACAGCAAGAATAGATGACGGGTTTTTGAATGTTTGTCAAATAGAAAGACTTTCTCCAGCCAAACGATACCTCAATGTCCTCAGGTTACAGAATGGCACCCACGGCGCACTTGAGGCAGTCACTTTTTTTGAAACCAGGGAAGTGAAAATTGATGAGTCACCCCTATTAAATGCTCACATTGATGGTGAGTATATGGGCAAACCACCATTTAACATTTCGGTACTTCCAGGCAAATTTCAATTCCGCACAAACTAATTTTTCTTCCGACTGGCCTTTTTTTGCAGGCGAACATAAAAGTAAAGCACCACACTGATCAACACGAGTGAAATAAACTGGGAGTGAGACAACACATTATCTATAATGTAACCTCTGGCTTCATCTCCTCTAAATATCTCAATTACACCACGGCCAAGGGCATAAAGCATGATGTAAATAAAGAATAACTGCCCTTCAAATCTTTTGTGGCGCTTAAACATCAACAGTATCACCATGATGGTCAAGATCAAAGTAATGCTGTAGAGTTGTGTTGGGTGGAGCGCAACATTGAGGGGTGCTTTTGATGCTTCGTGAGTATATGTTACTCCCAATGGTCCCTCCGTAGGAATTCCATAGCAGCAGCCAGCTAAGAAACATCCAAGTCTGCCAAAAGCATGAATGATCGTTCCCGCCACCGCAATGATATCCAGCATTGGCAATACAGGAAGTTTGTTTTTCCTGAAATACCAGATTGCGGTTGGAATTACGAAAAGCAATGAGCCATAGAAAACAAAGCCTGTTCTAAATCCTTTGAGCATGTTGGAGGGTGGATTAAAATAATACCCAGGGTTTTCCAGATAAAACAAAAACTTACCTCCAATGAAAGCAGCAGCGATAATATAAATCGCAAGTGTTTGGATTTTATCTGTAGAAATTCCTAACTCCTTTTTGGCATTTCTTGAAACATAAAAGTATCCAAGTGCAGCACCAATGGCAATCATTACTCCATATGAGTAAATCGTGGTATCGCCGAAATGTAAAAATTCAGGATGCATTGAGAATAATATTTAATTACCTAAAATTATATCGTTTTTGCCGGTTGGAATATCTTCTTCCCATAAGAAAATATTACCGCCCAAAATACCACAGAAACTGCACCTATCGGATTGAGCCAAAGAAAGCTTAATGCCTTCTCGTACATTTCAACATTGGAACCTATTCCCATGGCCTGAAATAAATAAGGAGATTGTAAAATGAGGTGATTAGTAGAGCTAATGTACAAACTATCAAATAAAAACACAGTAGAAATCCCCATGATCAGAGCAGGGATCACCATGGCATGAGCAATCCTTTTGATAAAAAGTAACATAAAGACTCCCAGGATGCTTCCATAAAAGTAGCTCCCAATTTCATTCACCAGTTCAATAATTGAGTTTGTTTCGCCAAATGCCAGGGCAACAAGTGTCGCAAAAAGCCCCCAAAAAAGTGTTGCAATTCTAGAAGCCCGAAGGTAAAACCCAGCTGATCTCTCCTGCGGGTTAGAAAATTTTTTATACCAGTCCATCACAGAACTTGCAGCCAGTGAATTGAGTCCACTATCAATACTGGAGAGGGCGGCAGCAAAAATGGCTGCTATGATCAGACCAATGATTCCATGAGGCAACTCTGTTAAAATAAAGTATGGTACTACATAATTAGTGTCGTTTCTTTGTTCACCATCCTGAACCAGACTTTGCTGCTGTTTGGTCGTAAATTGCCTGTCCGCATCTTTCAGTGAAGCCTTGGCCACAGTACCATCCAAAAATTGATACGCAAGTTGTTTCCTTTTTTCATGAAGGCCCAGGTGTTCTGAGTGCTGACTTTGTTTGTGGAAGTTTCCGTTTTCGGGTGCGAAGTTTTGAGGGGCTGGGTTGAAAACATAGTAGGAATACAGTAGTGCACCAATGAGTAACATAAAAAATACCATTGGAATCTTGAAAACAGCTGTCAGTAATAAGCCCATTCTGGAATCCCGTAGAGACTTTGCAGTCAGAAGTCTTTGCACTTGCGATTGATCTGTACCAAAATAGGATAACATTAAGAACATGCTTGCTATTGTTCCTGCCCAGATATTGTATTTCGATCCCGTGTCGAAGGAGAAATTAAGGGTTTGTAATTTCCCCAACGCACCCGAAACTTTAAGGCTATCCATGGCTCCAACACCTTCCGGCAACTTCAGTACTATCCAGAAAAAGATGAATACTAACCCGAGCATCATGACTATCATTTGCTTTACATCCGTGCGAATTACTCCTGTAATGCCGCCAAACGTAGTGTAGACTGTTGCACTAATACCAATGATAATTACCGTTAGCCAGAGTGGAAGGTCCAGTATCAGAGACAGCACATAGCTTGGCGCAGCAACAATAGCTCCCATCGCAAGCCCTCTGGATAACAAAAATAAAAAGCTGGTGATTAGGCGTACCCTTATCCCAAATTTCTGTTCCAGTGCTTCATAAGCAGTAAAAGCTTTCAATTTATGATAAAATGGGACAATTGTGATGCACAGGATTACAATTGCAATGGGTAACCCTAGATACATCTGTACAAACTGCATGTCATTGGTGAATGCCTGTCCGGTAGTGCCTATGAATGATATCGCAGAGGCCTGGGTGGCCATTATAGAAATCCCCATGGCCCACCAGGGCATACTCCGGTTGGCAAGCAGCAGCTCCTCGGCATCCCTTGTTTTTCTTGCATGTCTGGTTCCATCCCAGATCACATAGCCAAAAAAGGTCAATAATATGATCCAATCCAGATAATTCACTCAGTCTATGGTCTGATTCGCCCCTAAACTACTAAATTTGGTTTCAGACACCAGTAAAATATGATTAGTATTTCTAATGATTATCATGAAGCCACTTTTCATGAGAAAGGAGCCGAACTGGCAAGCTTCAAAAATAAATTTAGTGGAATTGAATACATCTGGCAGGCGGACCCGGCACATTGGGCCAGGCATGCACCAGTTTTATTTCCAATCGTTGGCAAGCTGAAAAATGATACCTACCGTGTAAATGATCATTCTTATGTTTTGCCTCAACATGGCTTTGCTCGTGACAGAAGGTTTGAATTGATCCACGCCGAATCGGATGAGTGCACTTTTCAGTTGAAATGGACAGAAGGCTCATTAAGTGTTTACCCCTTCAAATTTGTTCTTGAGATCAGCTACAGACTGAGTAGCAGAACACTTTTTACTACCTACAAAGTAAAAAATGAGGGAGACAGCACCATGTATTTTTCTATAGGTGCACACCCCGCCTTCAACTGTCCTCACAAACCTGGAAAACGCAGGAGTGACTATACGTTGGTATTTGAGCAATTTGAAACATCAGGGAAATACCTTCTGGAAAATGGTTTGTTTTCGGGTGCCACCAGAATGGTTTTGAATAATCAGCAGGCTATGCAGATCACAGACAGCCTGTTTGATGAAGATGCTGTAGTTTTTAAACATCTGAAATCAGATCATGTCATCCTAACAGATGGAGAGCAGGAAGTATTGAAATTCAACTTCAAAGGCTTCCCTTACCTTGGAATCTGGTCAAAAAGCACTCATTCTCCCTTTGTATGCATCGAACCCTGGTTTGGTCTGGCAGACTCAACACAACATGATTACGAGTACATGTCGAAAGAAGGAATCCAGTCACTAGCTCCGGGGGATGTCTTTCAATGTGAATACAGCGTAGAAATTCTCGAAGATTAATTGATCCCTACGACATGTTCAGGTTTGTTTTCCCGTACCTGGTTTGGAAGCGATGCTACGATTGTGGCCTGCAAAGATTCGATTAACTTCCTTTTCAAGGTTTTTCTTCCCACCACAACACTGATCTCTCTTACAGGTGGAGTTTCTCCAATAAATTTGAGTTGATCGAGTTTCTCCTCTGAGAAATCCAGTGTTGCCAGTTCAGGGACCAGGGTCACTCCACCCTCCTGATCTACCAGCCTCATCAAACCTTCAATAGATCCACTTTCATACTTCAGTTTCAGGTCTTTGTATGCGATCTGATCTATGGCGCATAAATTAAACACCTGATTTCGGAAGCAGTTTCCCTGAGACAACAACCAAACCTTATGTTCCAGGATTTCCTGTATACCAATTTTGTTGGAATATCTGTTTACAAGTGACTGATCTACGTAACTGATCATTTTCTCATAGAATAAAGGAATTTCATGAAGCCCTTGTATTTCCAGCGGAGTGGCCAGAATGCCCAAATCAATTTGTTCTTTTTTCAATGCTGAAATGATCTCCTCAGTTTTAATTTCCTGAATTTTTACTTCAACATCAGGGTATTCCTTGAGATAAGAACCAATGAATAATGGAACAAGGTAAGGGGCCAGTGTTGGGATAATTCCAATACTTAGTGTTCCGCTGAGCCCTTTGTTTTGTTCACTTACCAGTTCATTCAATATGCTTACTTCCGTTAAAATTTTCCTTGCCTGGCTTAAGACCTCTTCACCAAGCAGCGTAGGAATTAGCGGTTTTCTTGACCTGTCAAAAATATTGATAGAAAGGTCCTCTTCGAGCTTTTTCACCTGCATGCTTAGTGTTGGCTGGGTTACGTGGCAGTGCTGGGCAGCAAGCGAAAAGCTCCTAAAGTTGTCAAGCGCCACAATGTACTCCAGTTGTTGAATGTTGTAGTTCATCAAGTGATTAATTTCTACATTAATTATAGTTATAATCTATAAATATATAAAAATTATTGATGTTACTTATAGTAAGGGTTTTCGTTTGACAGAGCAGTACTTAACCGAAATATAGAATGGAAACATTAACATTAAACAACACAGAAGTAATCGATTCAACTAAAAAGTTACTGGCTGATCTTCATTTGCAGTACCAAAACCTCCGGAATTTTCATTGGAATGTAAAAGGCCCTCAGTTTTTTGTATTGCATGAAAAATTTGAAGAATTGTACCTGGATGTAGCGAGCAAAATAGATGAAACCGCTGAGCGGATACTTTCTATAGGTGGGAGCCCATCGGCCTCAATTGTTGACAATACCACCAGAGCTGATATCGAAGATGGGTATCAAATCCGGGAGGCTTCTGAAATGGTTGCAGCATTGATCAAAGGATATGATGTCATCATTAATGACGTAATGATAATTCTGAAGGTGGCTGATGAAGCTGGAGATGAAGGAACTGCTGACACCTTCACTGGCTATGTCACTGAACTTCAAAAAACCAATTGGATGCTGAAAGCTTATCTTGGCCAATGAGACTGAATCAAATCACAATTCCTTCACTCAATGTGCCAAAGGCCATTAAATTCTATGAGCAATTGGGTTTAAAGCTGATTGTACATACGCATGATGCTTATGCAAGACTTGAACTGCCAGAAGGAGATGCTACATTTTCAATTCATCAGGTAGAAAGTTTGCCTACCGGTCCGGGAGTAGTGATCTATTTTGAAATTGAAAAGCTGGATGAGTACGTGAATAAACTTAGGGCTATTGGGATCACTTTTGAGCATTTACCGAAGGATCAGACGTGGCTATGGAGAGAGGCACGGCTCAAAGATCTCGATGGAAATTCCCTGATTCTATATCATGCAGGTGAAAACAGGAAAAACCCTCCCTGGAGACTCAAATCGTAGCATTTGATTTTATAAGAAAAGAAAGGAATCCATGGGATCATTATCTAATTTTGATTCCATGGGTCATGATCATTCACATCACCACCATCACGCGGAAGGAAACATCCGATTTGCTTTCTTTCTCAATTTAACTTTTACAGTTATTGAGGTCATCGGTGGTGTATACACCAATTCGCTGGCCATCCTGACTGATGCACTTCATGATTTTGGTGACAGCCTGAGCCTTGGTCTGGCCTGGTACTTCCAGAAAATATCCAAAAAGGAACGTGACGAACGCTATTCCTATGGATATAAGCGTTTCTCGTTACTTGGAGCAATAATCAATGCGATCGTTTTGGTGGTTGGATCCGCGCTGATCCTAATGGAGGCAATTCCAGCATTATTTGATCCCAGTCCTACCAATGTCAAAGGGATGATGTTAATAGCATTTTTTGGGATTATTGTCAATGGTGCGGCGGTGTTTCGGCTTAAAAAAGGCCAGTCAATCAATGAAAAGGTAGTTATGCTTCATTTGTTAGAGGATGTACTCGGCTGGGTGGCCGTCCTGATTGGCAGTGTGCTGATGTATTTCTGGGATCTGCCGTTTATTGATCCGCTGCTTTCAGTCTTAATTGCAGTTTTCGTGCTGTACAATGTCTTCAAAAATATCAAAAACAGCTTCCGGATAATACTGCAGGCTACACCAGTCAATGTGGATGTTGAGAAAATCAGAAAGCAGGTACTTCAAATACCCGACATCCAGGACATTCATGATTGCCATACCTGGTCCCTTGATGGTGATTATAATATTTTCACCTTACATGTGGTTCTCAGGGAAAATATATCCCTGAAAGCTCAATATGTGCTAAAAAAAGAAATAAAGGCCCTGCTTGTTGGACAAAACATTCACCACATGACAATCGAGTTTGAAATGTCACAAGAGGATTGCGGTTTTGAAGATTGTTGACAGCTCAATAGGGGTTAAATAGAACTAATGGGTGTTATAATAGATTACTTCATTTCCAGTTATGGAATGATTAAATTATAACATAATTCAAGTGCCATGAATAAGCTATTCTTCTCCCTTTCACTTTTTTTATTGGTGTGGTTCATGGGCTGCAATAATGACCAATCATCAGATGATGACAACCCCATACCCCAAGACTATGAGATAGCTGTTGAGCTCGGTGACAGCTCAATACCTTACATCCTCATCACCACCGACCAGGCCATTAGAAATGAACCAAAAATCGAGGCTTTGATGCAAATTTATCAAGGGGGAGAACTGGTGCAAATTGCTAACATAGGAATCGAGTACAGAGGATCTACCTCTTTTAGAATTTCGGATAAAAAATCATTTGGTATAGAGACCTGGGATGCTGGCGGCAATGATGTTGACCAATCATTTTTTGGATTTCCAGAGGAAGAAGACTGGATACTCCAGGGGCATGTGGTGAACCTGGGAAACAATTTCATTATTGACAGAACCCTAATGTATCATAAGTACGGTTACGACTTATACAGATCAATGGGAAGATACGGTAGTCGTACTCAGTTTGTGGAGTTACAAATCAATCATGAATACCTTGGAGTTTATGTTTTTATGGAAAAGCTAAAAAGAGATCAGGAGAGAATAAACATTACTTCACTGACACCTGCGGATAATTCAGGTCCAAATGTAACTGGAGGCTATATTTTGAAAATAGACAAAACCGCTGGAGGTGGGCACAATCAAAATCAACCACTCGAATATTTTCTGACCAACTGGGAAGATGATGCCAGATACACCCAGGAAAATAGTTTTAGATCAGCCTATGACATCAATGGTGGCCATGTCTCATTCCCACCTTACGATGCTCCTTATCACATCAACCAATATTTAGAAACGTACTTTCTCTATGAATACCCTAAGCCTGATGCCATTACAACGGAGCAAAAAAGCTACATTCAGGATTATATGCATCAGTTTGAAACCGCACTATTAAATGATGATTTTAATAGCGACATCAGGACATACACCAATTTTATCGACCTTGAGAGTTTTGTTGATTTCTTTCTGATCAACGAAATATGCCGAAATGTTGACGGATACCGAATAAGTACATACCTGCACAAAGACCGAAATGGTAAACTGGCCATGGGTCCGATTTGGGACCTTAATATTGGTTATGATACCGGCGACAGAGTTCCCTGGGATGGATGGGTTTATAATTACAATCAGTATGTGGAAAGAGATGCCTGGATGGTCCCATTTTGGTGGCCCAGGTTAATGCAGGATCCTATTTTTAGGTCTGCTATAAAACAGCGCTGGACTGAATTAAGACCGAATGTACTAAGCAATGAATCCCTGTTATCGAAAGTAGATGAAAATGCTGATTACCTTACATTAAACGGTGCAACATCAAGAAATTATACCAGATGGAACATGGGGATCGACTATGAACAAAGTGTCAACGAGCTAAAAGGGTTTTTAACGTTTAGGGCAAACTGGATGAACGCAGAAATAGAAAATTTTAATTAAATATGCATGTCAATGTAAACCTCACCAGGATTCTTCAGTCCTTAAAAACAAAATGATAAGATCTATACCAAAACAACTCGCTTCCAAACTAGCTATCACAATACTTGGTGCTGTCGTAATATTCCATCTCCTGGTGATCTCAGGCATTATTCCGGGTCATCTGGTATGGGGAGGCAGACTTCAGTCATCACAGGAATTGTATTTATTTGAATCGATTTCTATTGTTATCAATCTGTTGATCATTACAATGATACTTGCTGCAGGTGGGACATTACCATTTATTTCACGAAGCATATCACGAGTCTTTATGTGGTTATTCTTCGGCCTTTTTACCCTAAATACAATGGGCAACCTGATGGCAGTACATAGTATGGAAACTATAATATTTACTCCAATCACGTTGATATTAGCCCTCCTGACTCTTCGCCTGGCCCTAAAAACGTAGCTTATGAAATCGAAAGAGAACTTACTTTTTGTAACACCTGTATTGCCCTCTTCGGATATCAATAGGGATATTAAGTGGTTTGAAGAAAAAGTGGGTTTTGCTTATAATTTTGGTGACAATATGTATGCTGGACTGAAAAGAGACCAAATCTACATTCACCTACAATGGCATGCGGACAATGATGAAGATCCTCTATTGGGAGGTTCTGTTGTTAAGTTTTTCGTAAGGGATATTCATCCTATTTACCAGGAGCTGGTTGACAGAGGAACAATTGGCACTGATAAATTAAACCTGAATACTCCATGGGGCACTCATGAGTTTGGGTTCTATGACCTCAATAAAAACGCTATTTTTTTTGTGCAGGATGTCTGATCAATAGCATTTGGTAATGGTAAATGCTCCGGTTACAAAATGATTATCATCCGCCATTACATCCATTACGCCTGTAATCTCATTCCCTGATACATCGGTAATTTCTACACTCCCACTGATTGCGGTCTGACTCGATCCCCCGTTACTGGCAGATGGGATAAACCTAACTGTCTCAGCGGATGTCTCCCTGGGTTGTGTGTAGACACCTACAGCTTCACTTGGAATAAAGAGTTTGATCCGAGCAATATTGGCAATAAACGTGTCACAAACGTCACTATCATCGGCATCCTGACCAAACATTTCGAAAACTAACCTGCCATCAAGTTCCCTGGTCACTCTGCCCTTCTTGTAAGTCCAGTCATCTCCACCAATTTTCCCTGCCAATGGGTCAGTCTGTTGTTCTTCTTGTTGTTCTTCTTGCTGTTCTTCCTCCTGTTGTTCCATTCCAGGATCATCATTATCATCTGAACAGGAATAGAAAAAAAGAGGTGCAACAAATAAAACTAGAAGTACAAATGTCTTTTTCATGGTCAAATGGATTTTTATTACTGGTAGTTTAGTCAGGTTTGAACCTAGCCACGCGTGCTTTTTACAAGATTCCTGATAAAGCCTATAACTATTGAAGGAAGAAGAGGGAAAAATGTGATCAGCAGGATAGCTCCTATGATCAGATAGAGCATCATCGATATGGTTTGGCCAAATCCTTTAAATCCCCACTTGGGCAATAAAATATCGCTAAGTTTCCTGGTGTACGGAGGAATTGGTTTGTATTCCGGAATGATCTCGGTAGGAATTTGAATGTCCCAGGAACCCCGTACAAACAATGGCATTATGAAATCGAAAGTGATTTTTTCGTCTCCCCGCTCAAGTCCCCATTTTTTAGTGTAAGAACCAAAATCCGTAAATGTGATGGTGGCATAAACAGGTTTGTTCCATACAGTATTATCGGAATCTTCCAGTTCAAAATAGTTGTCAGCCGTCATATCAACGGAATAGTCTTGTTTGATTAAAGGAAGGGCTACTCCGGCCTCTCTGGGAATAACACCGATATCTGTATCATCCTTCGGCCATTTTCGAATATGTGAGCAGTATATTGCTCCAACAGCCATGTCCGCCTTTTTATCGAACGAACTACCATTGTTTACATACCATGGCGATACATTAGGAAAAATTTTCAGAACAATAGTAAATGGAAGGTGTCTCTGGTTTTGGTATTCTTTGTTTCCTCTTTTTTCATGGTCCTCATCCTGAAGTCTGATCTTTTTAGTATAACTGTCAGAAGCAATGGTTACAGAAAATGTTGTCAGCCATAGGTCCATATTGATATTCTCAACCGAAATGGTAGTATCATCATTGATAGTAAACACCTCCTTGTTGTAGGTTTTATAAGGCCCAATTTCGTTAGCACCACCATCCAGGTAACCGAAAAATTTCTTTAAATTTTTCTCTTTGAACTCGTATGGTTTTGGTGGCACCACCTGAACATAAATGTCAGGCTTGTACAATTGATGGTGATCGGGATCAAAACTGATGGAGTGTATATCAAAGCGGCTGAACCCTTTTGCTTTTTCGGAATTTGTGTGCAAATACTTCTGAACAGTGTCTAAAGAAAAAGAAGTTTTGTTGTAGATAAACTCCTGCAGGTGAACTTGCGGACCCTCAAACTGATTACTTGTCATTTCTAGCTGGTGATTGTATTTGTTTTCCAGCCGCTCCTTTTCCGACAGATAAAATCTGTTTTTCACTTCGGTAATGATATGCTGTCGAAATGAGGTGTACCTCTCCTTATCAGATTTCAAAAATTCCTCGTAGGAATAATCCTGCTTCAAAGATTCTTCATCGTTTTCCGAAATAATGCGAAAGGTCAACACTACTGCCAGAACAAGCAGCAATATAAACTTCAGATTATGTTTCATTAATCAGTATTCGGTAAGGCAATTGGTTTAGTAACCCAATATAATCAATTACTACTCCTCTGATCCAAACTTAGAGGATTTTGGAGCCCGGTATTTTTGAAAAGGAATAGCGAGTAAATTGCCTAAACGATCGTTTTCTTTAGGATCCATGTGGGTGTCTATACCATAGGTTAGTTTGCTTACATCCTCTACACTGGCGAAGGTTCCAAATATTCTGTCCCAAATAGCGAAGATATTGCCGTAATTGGTGTCGGTTAACGGTTGCTCGTTGTGATGATGGATCTTATGCATGTAAGGGGTCACGAAAATATAGCTCAGCGCTCTGTCTATTTTTGCCGGCATTTTGATGTTGGCATGGGTTAGGTGAGCAAATAATACGGATAAACTTTGATAGAACATAATGATCCACATGGGCGCACCAACAACCATCACAGCCATGATTGTAAAAGTCATTCTGAAAACTGTTTCCCCCGGATGATGTCGTAATCCTGTAGTAACATCTACCGTGGTATCACTGTGATGAACTAAATGAAATTTCCACATCCATTTCACTTTGTGTTCTGTCCAGTGAATAAAATATGCACCAATGAGGTCCAGAAGCAATATCCCCACAATTGCCTGCCCCCAAAGTGGAAGATCAATAACATATAGTAATCCAAACTCACGGGAAGAGGTGAAATCTGATCCCCAAAGCAAAAGACGGGCAAATAGTAATCCAATAAGAAGTGTAAAAGCGGTAAGTACCAGGTTGATTCCTGCGTGTCTTACTTTCCTGTACCTGAATGCGTACAAAGGGATAACTCCTTCAATTATCCAAAAAATGACAATTCCACCAACAAGTAATCCAGCTCTGAACTGTGGTGGAATATTTTCGAAAAAGGATATAAACTGTTCCATGATATTTGAATTTAATGAATTTTTCTTAGCCAATGATGTGCCAGTGGAGTGTTCTTTTCATTAGATTCTCATTTCGTCATTAAAATCTTAACAATTGTAAATTTTTTCAGGTTCGTTTTTGTATTTCAACAGATATTGAGTGGCCGGATTTTAGAATATCAGTTTAAAATCAAGCAGAAATGTCCGTCCCTGCCTTTGATAGTCAAATGGATAGCTGTTGTTCTTGATTAAAAAACCTTTTGTGCCCAACATATTATTAACCACTACCCCCAGCTCCATGAATTTAAACTTCCTGTAAGCAGCTTTTAAATCCAACTCAACCCAATCATTTACCTGATCCAACCGAAAGGTGCTAGTTGCCATTGTAATGTCTGATGATCTTCTGAGTACTTCCCCCTGATAGTGAAGAACACCACTGAAATAATGATGAGTTGTATTGTATGCAATTCCCAAATTACTGGTGGTTGAGGGCACCCATGTCAACACATTATCTTCCGCGATTGTATTGTCTAGAATTTCCTCCTGCAGTCTGAATGCTCTTGAAAAATTGAAGAACCCAGAGAATTTCCTACCATGCAGCAATAGCTCGGACTCAAACCCAACGGTGGTCAGAGAATATACATTGGTGCTCAGGTTTGCGTTTGCCACACTATAAGCGATTTGGTTTTCAAAGTCGGTCAGGAATCCATTAATACGCAGATCAAAATGTTTATGGAATTTCCAATCCATTACCATCTCATAGGTATTGATGATTTCAGGCTCAAGCTGACCAATATTAGAGGCAAGAGAATAGGTGTTCGCCCCAAACATTTCTGTTGGTGCCGGTGTCCTAAAGGACCTGCCTGCCAACAGTTTAAATCTCAAGGAATTGGTAGGAAGTACCACAAGCCCCAACCTCGGATTGAGCTGACTAAATGATTTGGGTTTTATCTGGTCTTCATCATAAATATCTATGTAGTCAAAAAACTGAGCATCATACCTTAAACCGGCAGTTGCCTGAATTTTACCTCCCCATTTTGATGAAATGTACTGCCCAAAGACCCCAATAGTATTGACAGGCTGGTTCAACGCAAATTCAAACCAGGCATTGGCAGGAGTAATCTGGTTATTGGGATTAGGACCATACGTGTTGTTGAGGTCAATGTTACTTGCGTGGGCTTCATCTCCCTTATAGATGAAGTAAGTATGTTCTATGCCCATCAAAAGTGACGATTGGGAGGAAAGATCGTATCCAAGCTGAACCCTGCTGAACAAATCCGAAGCTCCTGTTTTGAGGTATTCGGTTACGCCATTGGGATAAAACCCCTGAAGTGAATTGTCTGAATAATATCGCATGTTCCAGTCAACATTATGCCTTTGAAACCTGGAGGAGATCTCCATTCTTAATTTGTCATCCAGCCACCCAGGTTTATAACTTAAAGCCATTAGCCTGCGAGACTCTTTCATCGATTCAGGCTGATCCGGAATAAGAAAAAGCCAGCCATGACCGGTTTCAAATTGCCATGCTTGTTCATGATATTGAAAACTAATATCTTTTAGTCTGTTCTTTCCCGAGATTTTAGTAAAAAAATACTGACTTGAACGGTTGTCATTAACCTCCCTCCTGGTAGAAAGATAATTATCAAACTCATCCCTGGTATCGTCAAAAGACTGATATTCATTTCCGTCAGTTTCATAGGCATTGAAAGCCACCAGTAATGAAGCAAAATCATTTTCAGCTCCTACCATAAGATCATAAATCCGGGTGTTTTTATTGCCTATCCTAAATCTTACTTCACCTGTTTCCTCCATATCGGAAGGATCTATTGTATTGAGGCTTAAAACGCCATTGGTGGCATTTGAACCATATAATGCAGAGGCCGGACCTCTAATTATTTCTACAGACTCGGTAAATATAAGCGGGGTGACTTCCCAGGTATAGGCGCTTCCATAGAGGTTATCATTCATGGGAATACCATCCACCATGAGTAGCAGGTGATTATTATTCCAGCCTTCAAATAACCCCCGGCTGGAGATTGTTCTTCTATCATAATCCTGAGATGGAGAAAATCCAGGTAATTTGGTAACAAACTGATGCATACTTACCCAACCGTATTGTTGAATCTGGTCATTCGTAATCAGGGATACAACGCTGGGTGCTTCCGATATCTTCTGAGAAAACTTTGATGCACTTTTGATCTCAATTCGCCTTAACTGATCAAGTGGAATATCCAGATAGCTGATCTGCGTAGTGTCTTCCTGTGCCCACAAACACCCTGACCAGCATAATAGTATAATCGCACAACCGGAAAATCTAGTCATGATGCGTGAGTTACAAGTGACACTTATAATTTAATGAAATTGTGTCTAAATACCGGAAGCTCGCAGTTTATAATTAAAAATTGTCAGCTACCGGAGCTATAAATTCTAATAACTCATTTCGTCAAGCTTGACTTTGCCCCAAAAAGTTTTATAAACAAATACGGTGTATGCTAATACCAATGGGCCACCTATCGCAGCTATTGTCAACATTATTCCCAGCGACTTTTGAGATGAAGCCGCATTGTATACAGTTATACTATTTTCTGGGGAAGTTGACGACAGCAATAGCACAGGATACAATTCAACTGCTACCATTATGAGTGCCAGACTAATGGTTACCGCACTGAATAAAAATGCGGTAATGTACTTTTTTCTGGACACTAGTCTTGGAATATTCGCAATGCTCAGAAACATCGCAACAGGTATTACCGAAAGTATTGGTTGCTCTACAAAGCGATCACTTAAGTGCGGAATATAGACCAATGTCACAACAGAAAGAGACAGAAAACAGATGATAAAAAATCCTATGGCCCACCACAGCAACCGGTTGACCTTTACAAAAAGCCTTCCTTCTGTTTTCATGGTAAGATAAATTGCGCCATGAACCATAAAAATGGCCAGGGTATTTACCCCAACCAGAACAGCATATGGGTTCAGAAATGTCAGCCAGTTTCCCCAAAAATTATGATCCTGATCGAGTGGTATTCCCTGCAATACATTGCCCAGGACTACTCCCAGTAAAAAGGCGAGCATTATGCTTGAGAGGGTATAGGCGCTGTCCCACATTTTTCTCCACCAGGCCATTGGTTCCTTGCTTCGAAATTCGATGGACACTGCCCGGAAAATCAGAAATGCCAGGAATAACATAAATGGGATATACATCGCTGAGAAAAGGGTAGCATACAATACCGGAAAGCCAGCAAACAATGCTCCACCTCCAATTACCAACCAGACTTCATTGCCATCCCATACTGGTCCAACGGCATTAAGGGCGATCCTCCTGCTCTCCTCCTTTCTGAAGAACAAATGCCAGGCACCAGCACCAAGGTCAAATCCATCCAGTATTGCGTAACCGGAAAAAACTGCTCCCACTATCAAAAACCACCATGTAGGGTAGTCCAATCCAAGGAAATATGATAATTCGTTTGTCATGAGCTATGAGGTAATTACTTGAGTAATATCTTTTTGACGGTTTCTTACATCTATCAGCTCTTTGTCATTGGGGCCATGTTTTATTTTCTTATTCAGTAGGTAAATGAAAAGTGTAAACAAGATCATGTAGATGATGGTAAACATGATTAGTGAGAACAATACCTGGTTGGCTGTTACGGTTTTTGACAAAGCATCTGAGGTTCTTAGTAATCCATAGACTACCCATGGTTGCCTACCCATTTCCGCTGCAAACCAGCCAGCCTGATTAGCCACCTGCGGAAGAATCACTGACCAGGCAAAGGCATGAAGAAGCCATCGCGTATGAAATAGTTTTCCCTGCCACCATCGCACTGCAGCTACCAGACACAATCCAATCAATATCATTCCTATACCGACCATCAGGTGATAAAACTGAAATACCGCATTCACCTGACCCGGCCTGTTGTCTTCCTTGAAATATTCCAAACCTTTAACCGGTTCGTCGAAATCCTGGTAAGTTAGAAAGCTTAATCCACCCGGTATGGCCAATCCTGTGGTTTCCTTTTTTTTCTGATCGACCCATCCAAAAATATAGAGATCTGCGGGAGCAAGGCTATCATAGTGCCCTTCCATTGCAGCCAACTTGGCGGGTTGATTTTCAGCTACCCCTTCTGCAGAATGATGACCTACTACCAATTGCATCAATGAGAAAAAGACAGATACTGCCAAAGCAATCTTAAAAGCTCTTTTTGAGATCTCCACATGCCGGTCTCTCAGCAGATAATAGGCGTGGACACTTAATACTAAAAATGACCCAGCTAGAAATGCACCTATCCATACATGCAGCATCCTGTCTACACTCGACGGGTTGAATACCATGGCCCAAAAATCTGTAATTTCCGCCCTAGCGTTCATGCCCTCACCAACAATATGATAACCTGCTGGTGTTTGCTGCCAGCTATTGGCTACCACTATCCAGACCGCTGAAAACATGGAGCCTAAAAAAACGCCCAGGGTAGCGATAAAATGAACAGCGGGTTTTACCCTGTTCCAGCCAAACAACAAGAGCCCCAGAAATCCACTTTCCAAGGCAAAAGCAAAAATACCTTCTGCCGCCAGTGCACTACCAAACACATCACCAACATACCTGCTATAAGTTGCCCAATTGGTCCCAAATTCAAATTCCATAACGATCCCTGTAGCCACACCAATCCCAAATGTCAATGCAAATATCTTGGTCCAGAACCTGGCCATTAATGAGTATGTCTTGTCCCTGGTCCATAAATACATGGCCTCCATGATCACCATATTCAGTCCCAGACCGATGCTAAGAGGCGGATAGATATAATGAAAGGAAATAGTGAATGCGAATTGAATTCTGGAAAGTACCTCAACGTCCATAAATCGTCATTTTTTTTTGTGAGCAATCGGAAATTTCAGGTAAGCCGGTGGGTTGGTAAAGGTAGTTCCAGAATACCAAAATCACCTGCTTGGTAGGATATTTCTATGCGTTTAAATTTTTATTTATGATTCTATGATTAGTTTAGCGATCAACTATTAGATCAACATGAAAAATTCATTTATTCTACTTTCCATCTTATCAATTATTCTTAGTACATCTTGTAAAGAAAAGCCTTCTGCAGACGCTGTTAAAAAGCCCATAGAAGGCACCTGGAAACTGGTTCGTGCCCGAATTATTGAGGGTGAAGACACCACTTTTACAGACTACACAAAAGGTCAGGAATTAATTAAGGTGATTAATGAAAATCACTTTGCCTTTCTGCGACATGACCTGAATCAGGGGAAAGACAGCACCGCCGTTTTTGTTGCTGGCGGAGGCCCTTATAAAACAGAAGGAAACAAATACATAGAGTACCTTGATTACTGCAACTACCGCAGCTGGGAAGGCCATAAGTTTGAGTTCGAATACAACATTAAAAATGACACTTTGGTCACCAGCGGTATAGAAAAGGTTGAATCTCTGGGAGTCGATCGATTAAATACCGAATGGCTGGTTAGGGTTAAATAAACCAATGAGCCTGCAAATAGCATATATCACAGATCTTCATTTAGACGAACCATTTTCACATGACAATGGGGTAAATCCCAAAAAGAATTGGACTAGAATCATTGAAGATATCGGGAGAAGAGGAATCAATCGGATAATCTTTGGTGGAGACATAGGAGATCCTCAATCCAATGACTGGTTTTTCCAGGCGGTTGAAAAATATCAATTCGACATTTCTCCTGGAAATCACGATTCTTACAATACCGTGATCAAATTTTTTAGCCCATCATCGAAAGCAAGGTTTGATGAATTATGTTATACAAGAGAAGAAGAGTTCCATAAACTGATTTTTCTGGATTCCAGCAAAGGTCAGGTAAGTGCCAGGCAACTGGGGTGGTTGCAAGAAGAACTGGTTACTAAAAAAAAGTTGTTGGTATTTGTTCATCACCCCATCATTAGTGTAACCAATACTGCGGCCGACAGGTCTTTTCCATTGGCGGAACGAGAAAAGGTGGAGCAGATCCTGTTGAAGTCACCAACGCCAATTGATCTTTTTTGTGGGCATTATCACTTTAATGATCAAAGGGTTAAACAAAACATTACGCAACGAATTACCATGGCAAGCTCGGTTCAGGTTGTCAAAGAGGCTGAGGAGGTAGAATTGTCAAATGAGACTTTTGGCTATAGAATAATTAATTTGGATAATGATCGGGTGTCTACAGAAATTGTGACGTTCAATAGTTAACGGACCCGATAAAACATCTGATCACACTCCCCACCTTTGAAGGTTAATTGATTGCTGTTACAAAAAAGTAACTCGCCATCCAGCAGATCACTCTGTAAATCAGTGATCAGTGAGTATTTTAAATTGCTAGCCTCAAGATTCCATGCTGTGGAGTAGAACAGTTTTTGATTTTCGTAGATAAGCAATTGATTGACCCCAGAAAAAACTATTTCAATCTCAACAAATCGTGTAAAATCTGTTTGACCCGCGCAAACGGCGTAAATCCATCTCCATTTTCCCGATAGGGAATTTCTTACTTTCGCAGGATCCCAGGATTTAGTGGCATGACAATCTTCCATGTTTGCAACCGCTACTGGGGTGACTATTTCATTGAGCACCTCATCTTGATCACAGCTAAGAAAGATCAATAATACCACAGGAAGAACAAGATATCTCATTTCATTATCTTTACTTAACGACCAGAAATTGAATCATTTGGTTGTCTCAGCTGTTAGCAAAAAATGGACCAACTGAAGAAAAAATTAAAAGAAAAAGAAGCCAGGTTTAAAGAGCTGAAAGAAAAGTTAAAGCCTGAAGAAAGCAGCATTGAAGAAGAACCTGAGCAGCCCAAAGCACTTCCTGACAGAGACCTCAAGCGAAATTTAGGTTGCGGGTAGTTTCCATTGGTCAGGTTGTTCACGCAAGGTATTCCGGTAGAAGTTGGCTAATGTAAATTATGTTTAATATTATTCCTGACTAATACCAGATCTGAATATCTGATGTCACGAAGGTTTTACTTCTTCTTTGTTCTGATAATTTCAATTAGTCTAGCATCCAGAGTGGTCACCTCTGCTCAGGAAATCTTGCCTGAAGGTCTCCCTCGATTTCAACATTTTGATCCGGAACAGTATGGTGGTGGCAATGACAATGAAATGGTTTACCAGGGAGAGAATGGGGTAATCTATGTGGCCAATAGCGAAGGTTTATTGATCTACGATAACCTGAGCTGGCGCAAGCTGGTACTCCCCAATAAAACCAGGGTCAGGTCAATTGCATCAAAGGAAAATGTGATTTACATCGGTGGCCAGGGTGAGTTTGGCTATTTAAGCTCAGATTCTCTCAACAGACCCGTGTATATCTCCTTATCGGACTCTATTAAGCAATCGGAAAGATTTATTGCCGATATCTGGGATATTTTACCCATTGGTAATCAGCTCATTTTTCTCAGTAACAAGCAGTTGTTCATTTTTAAAGATGACGTTTTTCAAAAGACCATTCCAAGCGAATCGTTTTTTCGTCATGGCTTTTACCTTGATGATGACTTGTTTATTCAGGAGCATAAAAAAGGCATTTATAAGTGGACTAATGGGGAACTGCATTTATTAGAAACGAATCCCATTTTTGAGAAAGAGGGCGTCACATTTGTTGAGCCATTAAATGAAAACCAGTGGCTTATTGGGATGGCTTATTCTGGACTATATAT
This sequence comes from Cyclobacteriaceae bacterium, assembly GCA_965243755.1. Taxonomy (GTDB): domain Bacteria; phylum Bacteroidota; class Bacteroidia; order Cytophagales; family Cyclobacteriaceae; genus JANSWY01. The sequence continues at coordinate 516,589 of CBDEVW010000002.1, read as the reverse complement.
TGGCGATTTTCAAAATTTAGAGCCATTCGAAAACAACATTTCTCAAGAAATAGGTGCCGTTAAATTTACCTGCGGTTTGAAGTTACCAAACGGCAATGTACTTATTGGTACCGTGGACCATGGATTGATCAGCCTGCAACCGGGTGGTAATCTCAATTATGTTCTCAACAAAAAAACAGGTTTGCACATCCTCGATGTTTTAGATCTCAAAACAGATTTGTCTGGACAGGTTTGGGTGGCTTCCAACACTGGCCTCTCTTTAATTGATGTAAATGGGCCCATTACAATGATTGATGAAAGGTTGGGAGTGCCTGGGGCTGGGTATTCCTCGGCTGTAAATGCTGCTGGTGAATATTTTCTCGGGACAAGCCAGGGGTTATTTAAGCTGAATGAGCAGGGGGGTTTTTATCAGGCAATAGCAGGCTCCCGAGGAACAGCCTGGTATGTACAATCAATTGATGATGATGTTTGGGTAGGACACCAAAGTGGTACCATGAGGTATTCAAACGAACAATTAGCCCATTACCCATCAGACATAGGAGGATGGGACTTTATCAAAGTACCTGATGAACAAATCATTTTGGAAGGCAATTACAGTAACATTTATGTTTTTAGGAAAAACAATGACTGGCAGTTTTCTCATCGCATTGAAGGGATCGATGAATCCTCCAGGTTTTTGGTCATGGAAAAGCCTAATGTCTTATGGATGTCTCACCCCTATAAGGGAATTTATAGATTGACCCTTGATAGAAATTATAAGAGATGCAACAAACTCGAATTATTTGGAAAAGCTCATGGTTTCCCCTCAGATATCCGGTTGTTTGTCTTTAAAATAAGAGATCAGATTGTATTTACAAGTGAAGATGGAATCTATGAATATAATGAGTTATCCAATAGATTTATTCCATGTACCTGGCTCGAGGATATTCTGGGTAAACACACCAGCATAAGTAAGCTTGCAGAAGATGACAAGGGAAATATATGGTTTGTCAATCAAGGAACTCCAGGCTACATCAGGTTCGAAGAATTGAAGACGCCAACACTGGTAACCAATCCGTTTATTTCACTGTCCGGTAAGATGATTCCTTCGTTTGAACATATTGCTCCATTTGGCAATAAGGTTATACTTGGACTACAAACAGGTTATGCGTTGTATGATTACTCTGAATTGAATGATTCCTATCCATTTCCTGTAACCATCAGAAAAGTGGAGCAACCTGGCAACCCAGTGATTACCCTTGATGCCGGCTTTGATGAAAAAACTGATGTAACATATCATTTAACGTACAGTCGCAACAGTCTGAAATTTTCTTTTTCTGGAATCGATTTTCAATCAGGCAATAAGATTGTCTATCGATACCAATTGAATGGCTATGATGAGAAATGGTCAGATTGGTCTGTAACCAATTCAAAAGAGTACACCAATTTGCCAGAGGGAGATTATTCTTTCATTGTGGAGGGAAAAAACATTTTTGGAAAAGTCAGCAGGTCTTCACCCTGGCGATTTAGTATCAGTCCCCCATGGTATAGAACCAATCTTGCAATTGCCCTATTTATCCTGGTCAGCGGATGCGCTTTGTACTTTATAGTAAAATTTTACATTCATATTCATTTGAAGGTTTACAAGGCCAAAGAAGCAGAATCAGCAAAGGAGATGATGCGCCTGAAAAACGAATATTTGAATAAAGAAATACAGCAAAACAGTAAGCAACTTGCATCGGTTGCTTTTAGCCTTGCGCAAAAAGAAAATACGATTCGAAAATTTAGAGATGACCTGGAGTCCGCACTCAAAACACCCGAATCATTGAAGGAAAGAGCGATGGAAATCATCAAAAATGCCAATAAACAACTGGATATCCAGGAGGAGTGGGAAGTCTTCGAGAGGCATTTCGATCTGGTACACAATAAATTTATGAGTCGGCTAAGAGAAAGATATCCTGATCTAACGCCCATTCAGAATAAACTCTGCGCCTATCTTAGAATGAATTTATCCTCCAAAGAGATTGCCGAACTCATGAATATTTCTGTTGCCGGAGTTGAAAAAAACAGACATAGATTAAGGAAGAAATTAGGTTTAAACCTGGATGAGAATCTAAAAGAATTTATTTTCCGGATTTGATAAACAAAAAAACGAAGGTCGGACAACCTTCGCTTTTAAACTATTGCATAGATACGAGTAATTAATTCTTAATAAACTTTAATATTTTATGCTGATCTCCATGATTCAATTTTATCAGGTATAGTCCCTTTTTCAAACCAGAAATGTCTAGTTCAACTTCTTGGTTTGTCTGCCTGATGTGAAGTGTATGTACCTTGCCATCCACCCCAATAACAGATAAGTCAGAGATTTTCTGATTTATACCAGATATCCTTACCAAAGAATTGGCTGGATTTGGTGACAACAGGATAGACTGATCTGTACCAGGGCTGAATACCTCCTGTTCACTTCGGGCGCCAGAGGTAGCAGTTAATTCAATCCAATTCACATTTACCCCTCCTGAGGTGAACTTTAGAGCAATTTGTGTCAGTGGTTCCGGGATGTCTATGAAATGAGTAACAGTGGTCCAGCTCTGCCAGCCGCCAGTTGCTCCTACATTGACCTGACCATACACAGCGCTTCCTCCAGCTTTTTCAATTTGGATTTGAGCTCCCCCTGTCTGGCTTGCCACTCGATAGTTTACTTCATAGTTGCCGGCTGGTATTTCTGCATTGTATACTACCCAATCATTTGTAGTTGTCCACCCAATATTTTCACCACCCTCACTACACGGCTCTGTTTGAATACCCTCCATTATGGTATAATCCTCAGCTTCAATGTGTACAGAAACTGGAGGTGTCCCCTGATGAGTAAATTTGATATAATTGATATTGAAGCCTCCTGTTTCAACTCCGATTGCTACCTCCTGTGGACCGGCACTTAAACTGACCGTATGTGAAACGGTTTGCCAAGTTTGCCAACCTCCTGTATTAGGAATATTCATAGTGCCAAGGACTGTAGATCCGGAATTTTGCTCAAGATTGAAAACACCTCCACCCACATCACTGGCAATTCGGTATTCCACGAGGTAATTACCAGCAGTGGCCACATTGACATCATAAACCAGGTAGTCACCAGCATCAAGGTAACCTACGTTAAGCCCCCCTTCAGAGCATTCTTCATTTCTTATGCCACTAGCTTTTGCGTAATGTTCTGCCTCTACAGTACCGGGGAGGTTGGCAGTCAAATTTCCATAGGAGTTATCATATACCCTCACATAGTCAACTTCCATTCTTTGAGGCCAGATATTTGGGTCCACGCCTAATGCACCTCCCCAATTTCCTCCAACAGCGAGGTTCAGGATCAGGTGAAAGCGCTTGTCAAATGGCCACTCTGCTGATCCTCCGTGTCGGGAAAAAGTAAAGTAAATCTCATCGTCCAACAGAAAATCTATTTTATTTTCCTCCCACTCTATCGCATATACATGAAATTCAGATTGAAAATCAGTTCTGTCTACAGTATTGGCCAGCTGGGTACCCAAAATGTGATTATAAGCTTCTGTATGAACAGTCCCATGTACTGTTTCCGGGTCGTACCCTACATTTTCCATGATATCGATTTCGCCGCTATCAGGCCATCCACCGTATTCCCAGTCTGTGGGCAGCATCCAGATGGCAGCCCATGTTCCCCGCCCTCCTGGGAGCTTTGCCCTGGCTTCAACACGACCATAGAGCCAATCTCCTTTATTTCTGGTAACCAATCGCGCAGAGGAATACTCTATCCCTTCATGCCAATCTCGCCGGGCTTCTATAATGAGGGACCCATTTTCAACCCGTGCATTTTCTAATCTATTAGCCGTGTAATTTTGTAATTCGTTGTTCCCAAATCCACCATTACCAGTATCATATCCCCATTTTGATGGATCTGGCAGTCCAGAATAATTGAATTCATCTGACCACACTAAAACGGGTCCTGTTGAAGAAGCTACAGTATAAGCATATTCCTGTGAGGAGCTTTGATTTATGCCATCCGAAGCAACCACCATATAATAGACCGTTGTTCCCTCAATTTGAGACGGAATGTTTCCTGAATACTGGTTTCCATTGGCAGACATTATGATCTGGTTGTTTAAGTTTCCAGATGAGAGTCCCCATAAAATGGTGGCAGATTGTACTTCGCCATCATCAGTAATACTGGCTGAGACCAAAGGATTGTCACTGGGCTGTGGGGTCTCTGGAGAATGTGTAACACCAGCAATAACGGGAGCATTATTTCCTTCAAAACTGCCTGTAAAGTGATTAAGATTGAAGCCTCCCGCGTCGATCACCAGTTTCAAGTGTTGCAGACCCGCATTTAAGTGCACATTATTCACCTCAACATTTACCCAGTTTTGCCATCCATTGGTAGCATTAATAGTAATTGGTCCGGATATATCCACATCATCAATTTCCAAATGCATGATGCCTCCACCATTCAGTGATGCTACTCTGAATTGAAAAGTGTGGGCTCCACTGTTCAGAACATTGACCTGGTAGTTAAGCCATTCACCTGCCTCGGTCCAGCCTACATTAAACCCTCCTTCATCACATGCTTCTATGTCTACACCATTAGCTCTATATTCCCCTCCTTCATTGGCAGCACTGGTATCGAAATAAGGGACTCCAGGGCATCCTTCATTATAATTTTCAGCTTCCACAGTACCTGGTATGTTCGCAACAATATTTTGGTAAGCCTGATGAGGATCTTCACAAGGGGTACTGTTCATCTCATAGTCAAATGAAAACTGAGAAGACGAGGCTGTCAGGTAGGTTCTGTTGAAAGCGTCATAACTGTAAGCGTATACTTTATTTTCATTGGGTTTAAAAGTATAGTATCTCACAATCGCCGCTTTATTGTTTTGACGACATTGGTAGTCTGTCATGATGCATTGTACAGTATTACCTCCCGGAGTTGTTTCAGTCCATCGATACTCTCCATGATGTTGACAAGAATGCCCACATACTGCCAAAAATAGGTTGTCATGTTTCCTGATGACGTCATCAATCAGGCCTCTTTCTTCAAAGAAATCATGTGTGACAAAGATTGCTCTTCGGTCTGCATATTGGGTTAGAATATCATTGGCCCATTGAATAGACTCCAGGTCATAATGACCAATGTAGTTGTCATGGGACTGTAATACTACAACGATAAAATCCATACCAGCTTCAGAAAACAAGTAGTAAGCATTCTCCATTCCCCGAAAGTTGCCACCATAAGTTGGGGTTCCTATAAACTCACTTTCCGGGAAAAACTGATTAAAGCGATCCAACTGAGGGTCATGATTTCCCTGGCACGGTGCATAGGGTAGGTTATCATTTTTTAGGAGGTCATAAGCATTTCTTACTCTTTGCCACTGACCGTAATCACCCCATTGGGTCATGTCTCCCAGGGAGGCTACAAATTTAAGGTTAAGGCGGTCACGTTCCGCGACATAAAAGCCGGTCATGTCCATTATTCTGCCGGCGTCTCCATCATTTTCTGTCAGGTTTTGTGTATCTGGAATGGTTCCGAATGTAAATTCCTGCGCATTGCAAAAAACAGTTGCAAAGCCTACAAGAATAGCCAGGTAGATCTTTTTCATACATTAAAGGTTTTAGGTTAGAAATAGGTTTGATTACCAGTTCTCAATTTCCTAAAACATCACATCAATTAATGCCTCCTGTACCCGGACAAAACCATGATGAGGCTTGAAAAGTACCCGGACATTACCTGGACAGGCTCTATGAATTCTAACATTATGTATGATAAATCAGCGTTTGCTACTTATTTTTAATGATCATCTTCAATCCACACGGTCTCCAAAAAAAGATCGGTTAACAGTTGTTCAATATCCCCATAATAAACAGTTGTATCGGAAGAGATGGTCACCCAGGAGCCAGCATTAATGGAGTAATCAAACGTGTAATTTCCCTGATTTATTTTTCCTCCATAAACCATGGCATATGGTCGAAAAGGTAATGCCATTCACTACCTGTAATTGGACTCGTTTTTGTAAGAACCTCTTCAATATCAGTGCTACTAAGGCTCCAATTCTGACAATAGCTTGTATCAGGGTCCGAAGATGGGTAATCAGTGCGATACTCGACATACACCAATTCAAATGGTTGATCTTGTTGGAACATGATTTTGTTTTGGCCAGTTGGCTCGACAGAAGATCTCTCAAACTTTTCATGGCAGACCATTGATAACAAAGTGGCAGCTAACCACGGAATCAGAAATGCCGCTTTCATTGTTGCTTCGTTATGCTCTTAGTTTATCAATACTCGGATCATTGTTTTGGTATGTACCAGACATTTTTTTCCAGGTCAACTCCACCCTTTATTTGTTCCTGAACTACTCTATCCGTAATAAATAAGCCAATTCTGGCCATTCTATCGAAGGTATCTATGCCATCATCTGGGAAACCTTGTCTGGTTCGGTGAATGTTAAATTTATTGGAGAACTTCCTCCCAAATGCCTCCTCGATAGCTTTTTTACCAATCATAAACCCGAGCATTCCACTCCAGGTTGCTGTGGGATTATCAGAATCCCAACCTGTAAGGCTTCCTATTTTTATAGTTTCCTTCAAATCACCTTCTCCATAAAAAAGACTTACCAGGCTTGCCGCAAAATTAATCCCCGCTGCAAAACATCCATTGCAATATAACTTCTGCTCAGTAATGTTATATCCTGCGGCCTGCTGTACCTGGTACCGATCATATACCAGATCCCTGGTTTCTTCCCATGGTATCCCTTCCATGTATTTTCCCAACACAAATGAATACATATCAGCGGCATATGAAGTATCTGGCAATACTTTTTTCGACCGATCAGCCATCCAGAAAACTCTTTCTTTCATGGATAATTCTGCTGGTGCTATGGCTGCCAGGGAATACATGGCCACATAGAACTCTGCAATCCACTGTGCATTTTCCCTGGCTGTTGTCTGTATGGGCAAAAGCGCCATCTTACGTGCTATATCAGGTCTGCCGGGCGCATAAAGCCCAAAAATTTCTGTGGTCAACTGGGCATCTATCATTTCGAAATGTTCATTATTAGCAGGATCTCCGGTGGAAGGTGGAATCATGCCCGCTCTCATCAAATCGAAAGCCTTCTGATTTGATACCCATAAGTAATTCTCTTCTTCCTCACGTATGTGCTTTAACCATCCATCACGGATTTGTGATCCCGTCAGCATGCTGGTGCTATTGGTATACAATAAGTGCTGGTACATGTATTCAATGTCGGTATCGTCATCTGCACCCCAAACACTGTCTTCATCAATAAAAACATAATCAATGGTGGCAGAAAGATCACTAGGAACACCTTCACCCCAGATACTTGGCTGGTCGGGTTTTCCCCAGTCGTCACGGGTGTAGAAATCTCCAGTTTTAATTTCCCCAACATTGCCAATTTTGTCCATCTCTGTGACTAACCCGGTCCAGTTCCCGATACATTGACCTAACCAGAATCCCTGCAACTGATCGTAATACCGGTCTCTTAATACTACCAGATCAGTAGGCCCGGGCTGGTATTGTTTATAGGTGAGGATTGAGTCTACCAGTGTACTCTCAACTAAGGTTGGTTTATCTGAATTTTGTTGTTGCGGAGTACAACCATTTATGACCATCAAGATGGCAAAAACATAAACTAGCGCTATTCTATTCATCGATTATGTGTTCTCATTCAGTGAGGTGTTCATTTTCTTTCTGGCCCATGCCCAGATATCTTCACTGAAAACTGCTGCTACAAAACATGTGAAAAATAATATATAAGGGTTAACACTGTTTTCTGCTGATCCAAACACAGCCAGACCTCCTTTCACAGCAAGGAAGATGACCATAGCTGCCGAAAAACCCCTGATTAGCAGCGTAATAAAGTCGGTAGATAATAGTCCTTTTGGCGTTTCTTTTGTATTGTCCTCACGCACTATACTTGATATGGTCGCGCCAAATAACCCAAAACCAAACATTCCGGTAATCAGTGCCAGTGGGAGAAGGTTTGTTTTCAGCAACCATCCGGCAATCCAACCAAACAGACCAAATCTTTCTCCGATTTCGGGTTCTCGCGGCATGGGGTTTAGCTCCTTAGTGGGCAGCTTAAGTTTACTAAGAATGGTTACGCTAGCCTGATTCAACACATTAGCGTCATCCATAGAAAGGGTGCCTGTGCTATCCGATGGCATTGTCTTAGCCAGTAGATTGACGGCATTCATAACACCCGGCTTTAATTTTTCCAGGTTATTGACCAGGGTGCTTTTGTTGTTTACAACCCAGGTTACCAGGGATTGTAAGTAATCCAGTTTGTCCTCAGCACTTATTTTTTGACTTTTGGTAATGTTGAAACTTGTCTCCGCTTCAAACTGGTTTTGGTTGATCTGCTCATAGGTAGATTGAACCAAATTATTCCATTTATCTAATATGGAAAGGGTAAACGCAGCTTCTAACTGTTTTGAACTATCGGGTTGGATGGTATACTTGCTTAAAAAACCATTTCTATCTACTTCAAACTGGTCAAGCTCACTACTTATGTCCATTCCTGAAATGTTTTGAGGGGACGCATGATCTTCAAACACCGGTACTGCAATAATTGCAGCGATGGATAAGTAGATACTGAAAAAGATGAGGACCCCAAACACAATGTATCTCCATTGGGCAGTTTGGAAAAAATTTCTTAGTCCGGTGACGGCACTTGATTTCGATTCCAGCGTAAATATTTCTCTTAGTAAAAATGAGATTACAATCCAGCAGATCAGAAATAGTAGTATCATTTCGAAAGGAATGGTTAAGATGTCTTCCTGAAATGAGCCATAAACCTCGTGGGTCCACTCACTTGATAGTTTTAGGATACTACTGGATTTTTGACTTGCCGAACCCTCACTAAATACAGGGTTAGCCAAATTCTGACTAATAAAACTAAAGTTGTTGGCCAAGAAATTCCCCAGTCGTGAAATGATAGTTGTAAGTATGTTGCTGAAAAATAGGATTGAGACTCCTAGACCGAGTAAAACCTGCAAACTGGAAACACCCAGACTAGTAAAAATCTTCTGAAATACATTAATAAGCAATCTGACCAGCTTATACAGCATCCAGATGGCTATCCCAAGAAAAGATAAATTGAGCATCAATACCACTCCGAAAGCAGTCCAGGCGTTGAATAGTAACATGTTGATTAGGTTTGGTAATTAGTTAGAAACGAAAATTAGTGTAAATTTTCCATCACTCAAAAGTAAACTGCCTATTTGCGCTTCTTACTGCTTTTAGCTTCTTTGTTAAAAACCAGGGCAAGATCGATGAAGTATTCCAGATCTTCTTCCATATCCACGCCTTCAGGATTTACAAAAACATACCCCTTCATTGGCCTGCCGGTAAAGTCCATTGGCCTGCAGCCTTTTTTGGAAAGTGCCTCTGGCATGGAATGGGGGCCAACCCTGGCCATCAACTCATCTTTCACTATGCCAACACACATCTTGTCGTCTATCATGAAAGTAAGTCCGCCCATCATTTTCTTTTCTACCGATGGAATGCTGCGGTGCTTAAGTACAGACCTAATTCTGTCTGCAAGGTGTTCATTGTATGCCATAATTATCCTGAATAAAATACACGTTTCACTCTCTCACTTACATTGGTGAGGATTTCGTAAGGTATGGTATTCATCCATCCGGCTACTTCGCTGATGGTGGGGTATTCCCCAAATACGACTACTTCATCCCCTTCTTTTGCATCGATACCTGTGATATCAACCATGGTCATGTCCATGCAAACATTCCCCACTACTGGAGCCAATTGCCCGTTTACATTAACTTTCCCAACGCCGTTGGACATGGATCGCCTAAACCCATCAGCATAACCAATGGCTAAAACTGCTAATTTCATATCACCTTGCTCAGCCTTGCCAGATCGTGAATACCCCACTGATTGCCCTTTCCCAACTTCCTTTATTTGAGAAATAGTAGTCTTTAGCTGACTCACAACTCTTACCTGTCTTTGAAATTTGCCAGTGGACTCAAACCCATACAAACCAATTCCCAGGCGTACCATGTCAAAATGATATTCGGGGTACCTGATGATACCAGCAGAGTTTACCGCATGTACGATTGGTTTATTTTGAAGATGAGGTAATATGCGATCAAGCATTTTTTTAAATACTTTGATCTGATCATGACTGAAGTCATCATGTTCCTCACTATCGGCACCAGCAAGGTGAGTGAAAATCCCGGCGATCTTCAATTCCGGATTATTCCATATGTAATCTATCAACTGATCAATGCTATCTTCTGTAAGTCCCAGCCTATTCATTCCGGTTTCTAATTTGATGTGAACTGGAGGTATTCTTCTTTTCCCGGAAAAAAAAGTTAAGTAATTATCAAGCATTGCCAGGCTATATATCTCAGGGTGCAAATCAAACTGCTCCAGGGCCTGAAAACTGTCTTCAGTAGGGTTCATGACCATGATGGGAGTGGTGATGCCATTTTTTCGTAACAAAACACCCTCATCTGTATAAGCTACACCCAGATAATCCACATTGTGATATTGCATGAGGTTGGCGATTTCATAGCTTCCTCCGTATGCAAAAGCCTTTACCATCACCATGAGCTTTGTTTCTGGAGACAGCCTTTGACGATAAAAGTTCAGGTTGTGAGCCAATGCATCAAGATTCACTTCCAATACTGTACGATGTACCTTTTGTTCAAGCCGCTTTACAATTCGCTCAAACTCAAACTGACGCCCACCTTTTACCAGGATCATTTCCCTGGAAAACGAGGTGGAGGAATCCAAAAATGACTCTGTAGAATCAAAGAATTCAGCTTCTATCTCAAATAAATGTTTAACCTCACTGAGAACCGGACCGATAGCAATTAACCGATCAATCCCTTTTCGTTTTAGCAACTCATTTACTTCATAATATAATGCTGAGGATTCCTTTCCGGACTGAAGAATATCTGAAAGAATGATAGTCTTCTTATCTCTTTGATTTTGCTGATTTACAAAATCAAGCGCTATTTCCAGACCATAGAAATCATTGTTATATGAGTCGTCTATTAAATAACATCCATTGATGCCATGTTTCATCTCCAATCGCATGGTAACATCCGGCACTCCATCTATTCCCGCCTGAATATCATGCTGCGAAAAACCTAAGACCAAACTGGCAACAATACAATGCTGCAGGTTTTCTATTGAAATAGCATCTTCAAATCTGGTGCTGAAAAAATATTCGCGGTGCTGATAAATAACTTTAATCAGGTTATTATTAAAATGGCATCTGACTGTTGCCTCATCGTGATCCTGCGACCAACTGATCAACTGCGCCCCTTTCAGCATCGCTAGCTGCTCATGAATTTCTTCATGGTCTCTGCAATAAATGATGGCTTTAGCCGACCGGAATAATTTTACTTTCTCACTTATTTTTTGCTCTCTCGACTCAAAACCCTGATCATGGGCAGTTCCGATATTAGTGAATATTCCAATGTCTGGTTTAATGATCTTCTCTAGCCTGGCCATTTCACCTGGCTGGGAAATACCCGCCTCGAATATGCCCAGGTTATGATTGTCGTTCATTTGCCAGACAGATAGAGGCACCCCCAACTGACTGTTGTAGCTTTTTGGGCTTTTAACCACATGATATCTCTGTTCCAGGAAAGTTGCCAGCCACTCTTTTACAATTGTTTTAGCATTAGACCCTGTAATCCCAATGACAGGATAAAAGAATCCAGCTCTGTGTGCAATAGCAAGTTGCTGAAGTGCTTCCAAAGAGTTGTCCACTTTGAGCACATTGCAATCGCCCAAATCGGAAATATCTTTATCAATCACGAATTGTCTGACGCCCTGTTCATAGACCTCCTGAATGAAATCATGACCATCATGATGCTCTCCCTGAATTGCAAAATATAATGCTCCTGGATAGTTCACCAGTTTTCTACTGTCAGTGACCAGGTGTGTAATGGTGAAGTCCTGAGACAATTGAAGGATCTCACCACCAGTAAGTTTATCTAGTTCACTAAATACCATTCTGTTCCTCAAGTAATGCCACAAATTACTAAACACTAATGAATAAGGGGCTGAAAGGAGATTATTTTAAACGCATTATCATTTCGTATTGATCCAGTTGATTTTCGAATCCTCGGTTCGTCAGGAAATTAATCATTTCAAATTCACTTTCATCAACATTGAGCAATGTTAGCTGTTTGTTTTCCGAAATTTCCCAGGCTTTCGATACCAGCGTGCTCGCTGTTCCCTTATGTCTAAAAGCTTTATCAACTGCAAGCTGACTGATTCTACCCAGATGTGTCTGTAAGATAAGATACCCCACCAGTTGACCATTATAGTACGCCTCTATCACTGATTCATTGGGGTTTTGCTTCAGTTGCTGCAGGGTATCAATGAATGAAGGCTCATAATCTCCAAACTTATATTGATCAATGGCCAAAGTTTGAGACACCTTCAAATAAATTTGGTGATTAATTTCAGTATCGGGGGCTCTGGTAAGTTTAAAGCACTTCAAGGTTCTGGCAATCTCAAAACCAACCTTTTCGTAGGCACTTATGGCCCTATTATTAGTTGTAATTACCTCCAAAACCGAAAAAGGCACTTCCTGCTCACTCACAAGTTTTTTAACATTGTTGTAAAGATGTGACACTATCCCTTTTCCACGCATTGGCGGAACCACACCTGTACCTCCATTATAAAGCATGGGTCGACCCTGGTAATTATTGATCGTGTGAAAAATGAAGCCGACAAGGTTACCATGATGGAATGCACCAACTGAATATTTGAAGTCTAGGTTCAGCTTGCCAAGAAATCTTCTGTTGAACTGCTCCCGACTGATGGCGAAATTCACCTGATAGTCTGAAAATGCTTCCAGGAATGCTGTGTACATCTGGTCCAGGTCTTGAATTTGCAGGGACCGGATCTCAAAGTCATGATTCATTATTCGTGAAAAGTGAGCATCGGAATTTCTATGTCAATGGCAACCTTCTTGGTGACACTTGATTTGAATATCTTTTCAAAAATAGAATGGTTTCTGGGCATCATGGCTAACAAGTCAATTTGATGATCCTTGATGAACTCAAATATTCCCTCCACTACTTTGGATTCCTCAACTATATCTACGGTGTAATTAAGCCCGGAAAAATATTCTTCCAATTTATCGGCCTCTGCAATTTTATGTCCTTTGGCTGCAACCAGGTTTAAATCGGAAGTGACATGAAATAAAGTCACATTAGCCTGAAATGCTTCTGCAAAATATTTCAGCGACTCAAGTTTAGAAGTGTCTTTGATGCTTTCAAGATCAGTGGCAAACGCGATCTTCTTGGGGGAAAACTTTTTGGAACCACCGGGGATTACCAATACAGGAACTTCTGAGAACCCAATGACATCAGTAGCGTGAGTTCCCAGCAGGTGTTCAATTTCTTCATGCTCCTGCCTTGTACCCATGACCACTATATCAATGCTATATTCTTTTATGCAGGTATAAATGGCATCAGATAAATAAGAAATCAGTCGGGTGCTGTCATGCTCTACATCCTGCAACTCTACTATTTCTGTTTCCAGTTCTTCAAAGGATTGCTTGACCTGTTCTTCATAATCATTAACAATTGATTCAATAAGGTAACCGCCAGTCAAATCTGGCTGAGGCGTATGAATATGAACCGCATTCATCATATGAACTTTGGCATTATTCATTTTTGCCAGTCCTATGGCGATGCGTAAGGCATTTTTAGAGCTCTCAGAAAAATCTACGGGCACCAATATATTTTTTATTTCCATTCTAAAGCGCGATTTTTAAAAATTGGGTTGCTTAAAGTGACATCTAACTAAAGTTAACGAAAGTTACGGAATTGGAAACATCCTCCAGAGAAATCGAAAAGTTCAGGGACGAAAGGCTCGAAAATCAGCTCGCTAAAATTGAGCGTACCAGACTTGTTATCTCACTGGTAGTGATGGTAGGCCTGTTTACCGCCGCGGCTATAGACTCTGTTGTGATTGGTGATCAGATAGAGCAGGTCTTCCAGGATATGTCTGATTATTATAAGATCTTAATAGGGGGCCAGTTGCTGGTGGCACATCTTATTTTCGCTTTAATTCACATCAACAAACGCATCAAAAGAAATCAGGGAGTGCTTTTGGGATATAAAGTATTCACAACAGTGGTGGAGTCAATTGTGCCGGGTATTACGCTTCTATTTTTAATCAGCACATTAAAAATTCCTGCACTCATTGATTCTCCGGTAGTTTTCCTTTACATCCCAATTTTACTCATACAAATCCTTCATCTGGACTACCGCCTGATCTTACTGAGTGGCGCTATCATTTCCGGGACGTATGCTTTGGCAATTAACTGGGCACTATCGCTGGAATCACCCAATGAAATTTTGAACCTGCCATTACCTTCTGCCATTTACTACTTAAGAAGCATCATTTTCCTGATTGCAGCTGGCTGTGCATCTTTTGTTTCACACCGATTCAGGAAGCTATTGGAATCACGTGTCAAATATCAGAGCGAACGAAATCAAATGGAACAACTGTTTAGCCAGCAGGTCTCCAGGCAGGTGGTAGATGCTTTGGTAGAAAACCAGGATGTCAGCTCAAGGCAGGAGGTAACTGTTTTGTTTTTAGATATCCGGGGATTTACCAATTTCGCCCAGGACAAAGAACCTGAGGAGGTAATTGCCTTTCAAAATAAATTTTTTAGCCCTTTGATAGATATTATCAATAAACATCATGGGATCACCAACCAAATAATGGGGGATGGTTTGATGGCGACATTTGGGGCTCCTGTGAAAATTGATCAACATCAGGCCGTTGCTTTCCAGGCTGCCATGGAAATTTTTGATCATGTCAATCAATTTGAAGAAGTGGATATAGGAATGGGAATGCATTGTGGCGAAGTAGTCACTGGAAATATTGGTAATCATAACAGAAAACAGTTTTCTGTTTCCGGGACCACTGTAATTATCGCCGCAAGACTTGAGCAACTAAACAAGGATTATGATTCCCACTTCTTGGTGTCAAAAGAATTTTTTGATGGCGTCTCTTCAAGTGTTGATCAATGGACAAACCTGGGTAAACAGCAACTCAAAGGGATCGATAAAGCAATAGAAATTATTAAAATTCAATGACTATGGACCAAAAATACTTCAATCGGGATCTCAGTTGGCTAACTTTTAACCTCCGTGTGCTTGAAGAGGCAAGAGACCCATCTGTACCAATTATGGACAGGGTTAAATTTTTGGCAATCTATTCTTCGAACCTGGATGAGTTTTTCAGAGTTCGCGTCGCTGGTATTAGAAGTCTGGAGAAGATCAACAAAGAAAAAATCAATAAGAAATTGAATTTTGACCCATCTACCTTGCTGCAGGAAATCAGAACGGAGGTGGACAGGCAACTCACGATCTATGGTAAAACGCTGAGTGAAGTGTTTACCGAGCTGGATCAGAAGGGGCTTTCGATTTACAAGGAAGGGAATGACCTAAGCAGTGAACAAAAAAGTGCATTGCTGTATTACTTCAAAACTAAAGTGCTGGCGTACCTGAAGCCCAGGATCTGGCAAATATCCAAAGGCGAGGATTTCCTCAACAACCGCGAATTGTACCTAAGTGTGAAAATGACCAAAGCTGGTGAAACACATTTTGCGTATGTCAATATCCCTTCAGACAAACTTCCAAGATTTTTTCAACTGCCCACAGAGAAGGGAAAATATCAATTTATTTTTCTCGATGATATTTTGAGGTTACACCTGGACATCATTTTCCCGGGGTATAAAATAGAAGAATGTATTAGCATCAAACTCAACAAAGACGCGGATCTTCATATTGATGATGAATACAGTGGAGACCTGGTCAGTAAAATTGAAAAACAGATCACAAAAAGAGATTTGGGCGAGCCAAGCAGGTTTTTATATGACAGTATCACCAGTGAAGCACTAAAACTTCACTTGCAAAAACAATTCAACCTCGAACCGTTAGACATGGTTGCGGGTGGGAGATATCATAACCTAAACGATTATTTTCAGCTACCCAATCCTCTTGGGTCAGAGGCCGAGTACAAAAAGCTTCCTCCCATAAGGCACAAAATTCTTGATCAACACCGCTCCATGTTCTCTGCGATAGAGGAGAAAGATCAATTGCTTCACTTTCCTTACCATAGTTATGATTATGTGCTTCAGTTTTTCAATGAAGCGGCCATAGACCCTGACGTCACTGAGATTAATGTGACTTTTTACAGGATGGCAGAAAAATCCGTCATAGGAGACGCCCTGATCAGCGCCAGCAAGAATGGAAAAAAAGTAAAAGTTTTCATGGAGCTTAAAGCGAGATTCGATGAAGCAAATAACCTGATGTGGGCATCAAAAATGCAGGAAGCCGGGGTGAAAATTATTTACAGCATCCCGGGTTTAAAAGTTCATGCTAAGGTGGCACTGGTCAAAAAGAAACATGAAGATGGAAATACAAGGTATTACGGTTTCTTTGGGACTGGAAACCTCAATGAAGAAACGGCCAAAATATATGCCGATCATGGGTTATTTACCTGCCATGATGGAATGACCGATGAACTTGCTCAGGTTTTCAAATTCCTCTACAAAAGAAAGCAGCCCACAGGATTTTCTTACCTGCTGGTATCGCAGTTCAACATCGTTGATCGCTTTTACCAACTTATAGACCGGGAAATTGAAAACGCCAGACAGGGGAAACAGGCCCATATCATTATTAAATTGAACAACCTGGAAGAAACGGGTATCATTGACAAGCTGTATGAGGCCAGTAATGCTGGAGTGAAAATCGAAATGATTATTCGGAGTATTTGTTGTTTGAGACCAGGCCTCAAGGACATCAGTGAGCATATAACTATGCGAAGGATAGTAGACAGGTTTCTGGAGCATGCCAGGGTATTTATCTTTCATAATGGCGGAGATGAAGAAATATACATGGGCTCTGCAGACTGGATGACCAGGAACTTGTATCGAAGGGTAGAGGTGATTTTTCCGATACTCGATGAAATATTAAAAAACGAAATTCAGGAAATTATCCAGCTTCAACTGAAAGACAATGTAAAGGCGACATTACTTGACGAAAACATTAACGATCAACCTGTCAAAAAAGGTAAAAAGAAAATCCTTGCCCAATTCGGAACATATGAATTTGTCAGAAACATGGAATCCTGATCAGTAGGGGTACGGTGATTTGAAAAATGTTTCTGCGATAATGAAAGACAACACCGCAATCACAAACCCAAACATAAATATGGTATAAGAAGTACGAAGAAGCCTGTATTTTTTCCCAAGGACCACACCAAGGAAATAAATGTCCCTTATCAGGCTGGTGTATAGATAATCAGCATCCTTTAACATTTGCTTCATTCCCCACTCGTAATCTGGCAACTTCATGGCATGGAAATTTCCAAAAAACAAAAGGTTAGTTTCTTTATTGATGATGTTGTCTCTTGTAAACTTACCTGAACTGACATTTGGCCTTGTTGCCAGGATGGAAAATACGATCGTTACCAAACAAACCACAGTAAGGATCATCGCTGGCACTACCATGTGAGGATACTCTTCCAACTTTCTGTACAATACCGACATTAGTATAGAAAGGATAATGGAATTGATGGAGATCATGATATTGGCTTTGGTGTCAGCCATGGCACTAAGTTGCAGATGATTCTTTGATGTAAGCCTAAACATCGTCTCTATGCCTCTATCAGGTTTCAACTGTTTGGTCTTCGCTACTTTCTCCTTTAATTTTTCAACACTTTCCTGTAGCTCCTCTATTTTCTTGTCCTTTTTACTTGCTTTCTTCAGTTCCTTTTTTACTTTTTTTAGATTTTCCTCCTTGCCTGGTCCGTAATTGGTTTTTGCATAATCCGTATGAAAGTGGTGGTTTTGTATGAATTCCTTATTGAGTTCAAGCCACCGGGACTCAGTAATTACTTCGTCCCCAACAGTATTCATCTCATCAAGCAAAATTTTCGACTTGTCAAAAAAATCATCTTTGCCAAGGTGCAGAAGATCAGCATCACAAAGCACCTTCTCTACTTCAGTTTTAGGGTCCTGAGGCATTTTGGTCGCTCTGATACATTCAATCACCTGCTGCTTCTTTCGAGTGTCATAACCGGCTTCACTCAGGTATTGGTCTGCTATAGCCATGCTCTGGTCCTCATGGTTCTGTATCGTATCTCGATAGCCCAAATCATGAAACCAAGCCGCCAATTCCAGAACCTCCATCTGATCTTCTTCCAAACCTACCTCCTGGCCAATATTCCGGGCTGCTTCCACAACACCCTGGGTGTGCTCAAGTGAATGATAAATTAAATCCTTGGAAACATCATTCTTCAAAATGGTTTCAGCAAATTTCTTTGCAGCGTCTATCAGTTCCTGGTCTTTAGCCATTAGTGAATATTCAGGTTCTAGCAATAAATTGTTCTACCAATTCGTCCTCACAATTTATTTAATTACAATGATATAACTACTAAATTTATTCCATACATCACAGGCCTATTGGTAAATAAGCATTATGCACTACAAACTAAATTTATTTTTTCTCACCAGAACAATAATTTTAACCATACTGTTTGGTGGAATTTCTATAGGCTGTAATCAGGTTTCCAGTAGGGAACGTGCGGAAGACATGTTTCTTGTAACCAGCAAAACCGATATCTACTATAACCTGAAGGAGCCCTCCGAAAAATATTTTCTACCCTATGTACTATCAGAAATTTCTGGACTGACCATGGATGACAAGGGGAGACTACTTACCGTGGAGGATGAAGTTGGCAAAGTTTTTATCTACGACCTAAAGTTAAAGGATATCGATTATGGTATCACTTTTGGTAAATCAGGTGATTATGAAGGAATAGAAGTTGTGGGTGATCAGGTATTTGTACTTAGAAGCGACGGAGACCTTTATCGTTTCCGGATGACCACCGATCGCAAAGTAAATGCCGAAAAAATAGAAACGCCACTGGGAAAAGCCAACGACACTGAAGGGTTAGGCTACTTCCCTGAAAAAAACCAACTGCTGATTGCCTGTAAAGAAGAAGGCGGTCTCAAAAAAGATGATACAAAAAGCAAAACAGTATACGCCTACGATCTGGATACTGACGATTTCAAGAAAAAACCCAGGCTGTCCATCAGTAAAAAGGACTTGAAAAACTTTTGGGAGGAGCACAAAGAGTTCCAGTATGATGAAAAAAGGATCAAATTTGAACCCTCTGGTATTGCCTGGCACCCAATTCATGAAAAGTTTTATGTGTTAGCTTCTGTGGGCAAATTACTAGTTGTATTAAACAGAAATGGAGAAATAGAAGCAACATATCCTATTTCGCCTAAACTCCTCAGCCAACCCGAAGGAATTTGCTTTGCGCCAAATGGTGACATGTACATCAGCAGTGAGGGTGAAGGTGATCGTGGTTATATTCTGAAATACTCAATGCTCCGCCGATAAGGCTTTAGGGTTTTGTCACATGGAACTGTAGGTCTACTGTTCAAACGCTCATTCAAAGATTTTTAAATATTTATTAGACCCTACCCAACCAATGGCCTGTGCTCCTACGACAGTATGAGTAGAGAATCAATTATACATGCAATTCAACGCAGAAAGTACTGATGAAATCCTGATTAAAGGCTGCCTCAAGAAAAACAGGCAGGCCCAGAAATGTCTGTACATGAAGTATTTCAGTTCAATGATGAAGATTTGCTATCGTTACACGACTGATGAAAACCAGGCACAGGAGGTGCTGAATGACGCATTTTTCAAAGTGTTCACCAGTATCGAAAAATACAACGCAACTGGACCTTTGGAAGCCTGGATGGCCAAAATCGTTTTTCATACCTCCATCGATCATGTTAGAAAAAACACAGTCTATAAGCGAACCATTGAACTGGATGAATTGCCTGAAATCCAAATAAATGAAGATGCCATTTCAAATCTTGGTAAAGATGAATTGATGTCACTCATCGAAAACCTTGCACCGTCCTCCAGAAATGTATTTATGATGTATACAATTGATGGATACCAGCACAAAGAAATTGCAGAGTTGCTTTCCATTTCAATTGGCACCTCCAAATGGCACCTGGCAAATGCACGGAAGGAATTGCAAATGATGTTGAAAAAAATTGGTGAATATCCCCTGGCCATATGAAAGACTGGAATAAAGAAATTGACAAACAGATCAAAGAAAAGGTTGATGCCCTTGATTTCCCATTCAGTGAGGCTGCATGGAATCATATGGAAGCCAAACTAAGTGCTAATCAACCCATCAATGGCTCCTACCTGTATCCTCTTTTGGGACTGGCATTAATTGTTGTAGCTGTCGTGATAGGACTTAATCTGAGTTATGGAAATTATGCTGAGGACAACATTGCTTTGGAAATCAGTAAGGATGTTGAGGGAATAGAGGAATGTGGTGATACTTCTAACCCAATTCTTTGTAACACCATAAGTGAAAAGTATGAGAAGTTTGATAGTTCATGGAGTCATTCCAACATGAACGAGAGTACAAATAAGATAAATTCCGATTTCATTGATGTTAAACCAATTTTACTTAAGCACAGGAATCCCGGTCTTAATTGCTCATTATCTTCTGGTTTGGAGCCACCAATATTTTCTACCATTAGCCCCACGCAATCACAGGAAGGAGCTAAAGCAGTCAAATTAAGTCAGGAAGAGAAAAGGAAAAACAGAAAGAATCGTCGTGAATTAAAAAAATTATTAAGCAAACATATTCGCAAATCACATCAACTGGGAAGTGGCATCAATCCTTTACCTACCTACTGGGGCCTGAGAGTTGGAACCAATACATCATTTAGAAATTATCCATTCAAATCTAAATTTTATTTGGTTGATGGACTATCCGGTGGCATATATTTCCAATATCAAGTCACCAAAAAATTAAAATGGCAAACTGAATTAGGAGTGGCCCACAGACCCAATTTCAAATTAAGTTACTTAAGGGATATGCACTGGCAGGGATATGACTATGAATATGGTGTTACGCTTGAAGGGCTTAATTATTCTGAACTACAAAGCTCAATGTTATACAACATGGGTCAGGGAAATGTTCAACTTGGATTTCACATCAGAAAATTTTCTGGTTTCGACCACACAGGTACTTACACCCATCGCCTGAGTCAGATTAATCCCAATCTGGATTTTAACCCGCCAGATCCAGATGTGTTTAAAGAATACACCTTTGGCCCAATAATTGGCTATGAATGGGAAATTATAAACCGTCTTAGCATGAGCACTGTATTAACTATAGGAATAAGAGATCTCACAACGAATCAATTTTTTGATCGGAAGAAGCATTATGGTGCCTCATCGCTTCAATTTTCATTAAAATATCAATTAAATAAGACCAAAGAAATCATCTCAGGTAAGTAACTAAACCTAAGACTTTCGTCAAACCCTCAACTAATAAAATCATGATTAGATCAATCTTACTTTTTTGTGGATTTGCTGTAATTGTATTCGCCACCAGCTGCAACAATGACGACACGGAAATCACACCGGTAACTGAACCCGATTTCAGTATTAATTCTTCGGAATATTTTAAAATCGATGAAAAGTATGACAATGGATGGATTAAATCTGCCAGAAGAGTTGACTACCTTGGCAAAACGGAATATGAAGTTGTTTATCATCCAAACGGTTATTTAGCCGAGTATAAGGTATACCATACAATCCTTTCAGATGGTTTAAAAATGGAACACTCCCGTAATGATTCCAACCAGCCATTGCAGTCAAAGTATTACGACCTAAACGGAAATCTATATGCATCCTTGTTGTATGAAAATGGGCTTCTAAATCAGAAGAAAATATATGGTGAAAATACCACAACAACTTTCCTGTACGATGATGGATCAATCTCCAGTATTAATAAGGTCAATACTCAAACTGGAACTACTGCTTCCGCATTATATGATTACACTCAGGGTCTGAGGCAGGTTGAGGTCAGCAAAGATGACGGTACTGTTTATAACATTCAAACATCAATCGATGGGCTGGGATCTTGTTATGCAAGTTTTGATGATATGTCACTCGCCAATATTACTGATGGCAATGTTGAATTGAAATCGAATAACATTTATACCTCGTTATTCAGTAGTGTTAATCAGGAATATTCGATCACACCCATTGATTTATTAGGTGCCACTTCACTCTATTATTATGTCCCTCCAAAAGAATATGTTACACTGTTTGGATACTCAAAAGATTTTGCAACAATAAAAAGTACTTTAAATGACTTCCTGTTTCGAAACATTGCGGAACAATATCCATTTACAGAGGGCGCAATATTTATAGGATATAGTGAGTACTATCATAAGAATTATACTGGAATTTCACATCAGGTCCTGAATGAAAAATTGAATGAATACCGGGCGTCATATGGTGATGACTTTGAATTGCTATATGGTGATAGTTATGTCAGATCATATGTCACAGGCAAGCTAAATTATTACATTGCCACACTAAGAAACCTACCTACAGACCCTGATTTAAAGGAAGAAATAGTAGACATTGCTCAAAAACATACTCAATGGATTGTCACAGGTAACAATGAGATTTCCGAGGAGAAAAGAGAAATGCTGGATCGTGTTTTTTACGAATTTAAAGTTCACAGTTCAACCGGTATTGATCAGGGAGGTATTGTGGTTAATAACCTGGAGGAATTTGATGCAGCAATTGCACAGATTAATGAGGCAGAGCACACCATCATACAGCAGGAAGTGATGGAATTTTATTAAGTAGAAGTGGTGGAGTATACTGGATTCGAACCAGTGACCCCCGCCCTGTCAAGGCGATGCTCTAAACCAACTGAGCTAATACTCCATGTAAAAATGGTTTCCAAAATTAATATGATGGTGCATCAACTACAAAGGGATTGCTTTTTATAATTCGTTCAAAATTTGATTTATTTCAGATAACTATGGCTTGAATTATTTAAATTTCATGCTGGTCTTATTTCACCAAACCATGCCTGAAAAAAACATCTGCATCAATTGTAACTCGGAAGCTCCTGGAGAATATTGCCACCATTGTGGCCAGCATCAAACTGTAAAACCACTCACCTGGAAGGAACTGATACTGGAATTTTCTTCTAAGTGGATGGGGTGGGACAATAAATTTTTAAGAACCATACGGTACCTAACGATTAACCCCGGAATTGTCGCCAGGCTATACATTGCTGGTAACAGAGTTAGGTTCATTGGTCCACTGGGTTATTTATTCCTGATCTCCACGATCATGGTATTGTTTGTGGAGATCAGTGATTTGGACATGGAAGCCTATTTAAGAAGCAGCCAGGAGGTAATGGGCGTTGACCAAAAGCCCTCTACGGACCAACAATTAAAATTGACCAACAAAATAATGAAATGGGTAAGTGATCATTTTAGATTATTGACAATAGCCATGATTCCCTTTCTGGCCATCTGGGCCAAGCTGTTGTACCGCAAGCCCGGATTTAATTTCATCGAACATTGTGTCATATTTATTTATTCAACTGGTCATGCCATTTGGTTCACCATCGTGTCCTTTATATTCTTTAGAATTGGATGGCGTGATTCCACAATGATATTTAGTCTGTTTGGAATAGCATACCACTCATTTGCTGTCATTAGCTTCTATCAGATCAGGCAAAAGTTTATTGGGGTATTGAAAGCAATTCTCCTTTGGATTTTGGCTTACTTCACTTTTATTCTGCTAGCCATGGTTTTTGGGGCGCTCTTCGCTATATTATTCATAGAATAATTGGTACTTATTACAGAAGGTTTGTGCAATTCCAATAAAAATTTTGCATATTGGCAAACCTTTTTATTTATGAAAACGTTATCTCGTCTATATTTCTAAATTGTGCTAAGGTCAATTGCTACGATACTACTTCTAACACTAACCCTGGGTATGAGCGCCTATGGCTCGCCAGTGTTATGGCAAGATCATCAGCAGCATCCCAACAGGCTAAAAGAAAATCCAGGTAAATCTGATCAGCAGCAACAAAATCCTTCAAATATCAATGAAGAGGAGGCGGAAGTCACAAATAACGTTCCGTCAGAAGCTGAAGAAGTGGAGGTAAAGCCAAAATCTATTGATAAAAGTGAATCAGTAAATAAGTACAATTTTATTTTCTACTTCCTATACAAATTCAAGTACGAAGATTCGAAAGACGACAATGCAATGTCGGCTCTATATTAATATTCTCAATTTTCTGGGCAATTACCGAACTGTTAGATCTTCAAGGTCTTTTAAGGTGATGTTACCTTCATAAAACGCTTTACCGAAAATTACACCGTAAAGCCCGGCCTCATCCAACTTGCGAATATCATCCATATTTCTCACCCCTCCACTGGCAAATACGCATAGATCGGGAAATCTATCCATAATTTCTTTGTATAAATCGAATGCCGGACCTTCAAGTGCTCCGTCTCTGGAAATATCAGTGGTTTTTAAATATTTTAGCCCTCTGTCGTAAAAGAACTGAATATGGTCAAACAAGTCAATTTTAGTGCCTTTTTGCCAACCGCCAACTCGTATCAAACCATGGAGGCAGTCTGCTCCGAGCGCGATTTTTTGTCTGCCGTATGACATGATCCATGAGCTAAAAAGTTCTTTATCATATACCGCGATGGTTGCAGAAGTAATGCTTTCTGCTCCTGACTCAAATGCTTTGCTAATATCTCCATCCGTATGAATGCCTCCTGCAAAATTTACTTTCAGGTTGGTATACCCAGCAATCATTTCCAGTACGTGATAGTTGACCGGAGATCCCTGAGTGGCTCCATCAAGGTCGATTAAATGTATCCTGGTAATTCCGTGATCTTCAAATTTCTTGGCAACATCCAATGGACTAATGTCATACACCTTTTCACTGGTGAAGTCCCCTTGTGTTAACCTGGTGGTTCTACCATTAATCACAGAAATAGATGGAACGATTCTCATAGTATCATAGTTTTTTCGGGCTCAATTCAGCCGGAATTTAATAAAACTTTAAGTTCAGCAATTATTCCAGGAGAAGAAATTTTACCGAAGAGGTTATCCTTAATAATTTACTAAAATTAATTAAGTTTTACAAGTTTAAATCCTTGCCCATGAACAGTAATAATCTGTACTTTTTCGTCCTCCTTTAAATGCTTTCTAAGCTTGGCAATATAGACATCCATACTCCTGGCATTAAAATAACTATCATCGCCCCAAATTCGTTTCAAAGCTTCTGTCCGATCTACAGTCTGATTAAACTTTTCGCAAAACAATCTAAGCAACTCATTCTCTTTGCCGGTCAGTTTAACCTCTCCTGACGGAGACTGAAGGAGATGATGATCATAATTGTACCGGTAGGTCCCCAATTCATAGATGGATGGAAAAGAATCCTGTTCTGGAGATTTTCGTGACCTTTTCAGGATGGCACCCAGTCGCAATAGCAGCTCCTCCATGCTGAATGGCTTGGTCAGATAATCGTCTGCTCCAATCTTAAAGCCCTCGATCACATCCTCTTTCATTGATTTTGCCGTCAAAAAAACGATGGGAATATCTTCGTTCATTTTCCTAATCTCCTTTGCCAGGGTAAATCCGTCCATCTTGGGCATCATCAAGTCCAAAATACAAAGGTCAAAATCTTGTTCTTTATAGGCTTGAAGACCCTGTTCCCCATCAGTGCTTAGATGGGTTTTAAATCCTTTCAGCCCAAGGTATTCATTCAGGATCTGTCCCAGGTTAGGATCATCCTCCACAATTAGTATTCGTGTATCACTCATGTGAGTATGGTAAAAAGATCGTAAACTCGCTACCTTTCTTTGGTTCACTCACTACCGATATAGATCCTCCGTGTGCATCGACCATGTTTTTAACATAAGCCAAACCAAGCCCGAATCCCTTCACATCATGCAGGTTTCCGGTAGGTACCCGATAAAATTTATTGAAAATATTTTTAATTGCCTCTCTGGTCATGCCAATTCCCTTATCCCTGACTTTAATTTCCATGCCATAAGCATTGTCATTGGTTTGGATTTTGATCTCTGGTGAGTCATTTGAATACTTATTGGCATTATCCAGCAGATTGCTGATAATATTGGTGAGATGAACCTGGTCACCTTGTACCTTATCATTTTTAGCTCTAAAGTCAGTTTCAATCTTACCACCTTTTTTCTCGACCTGTATATTAATTTTATCAATGGCATTATTGATCACCTGGTGTAGGGCCAGTTCTTCCATTTTTAGCTTCAGGTTGTTTTTATCCAGTATCGCCATTTGTAGCACCTTCTCCACCTGGCTACCTAATCTTTTGTTCTCATCGCTAATAATGCCCAAATATCTGGATCTCATAGACTCAGTACTGCTGATGTCTTTGTCCTGTAGCGCTTCGCAGGCTAGAGAGACCGTGGCTATAGGAGTTTTGAACTCATGCGTCATGTTATTGATAAAGTCATTCTTGATCTCTGAAAGTCTCTTTTGACGAAGAATTGTTTTGATTGAATAAGCAAAACAAAACATGATGATTAATACAAGAATGAGTGAACTGGCTAAAGTAGAGCCCACTTTTCTGAGTAGAAAAGACGATTTATCAGGAAATGTGATCGCAAGATAAGCTGTTTCTCCTATGATATCATTTGGAAACAGATTGGCCTTTAGCTCTGTATTGTAGAGGTCATAGTGATTCTTCTTCTCCAGGTTATGGGAAACCATATGGATAAAAGAGTCATTGCTTTTGTCAATAACCGCATACTGATAACCCAGGTCAATGCCTTTATTCAGTAATTCAGCACCGAGAAGAGAATCCAGTTGATTTAAATCCAGCCTGCTTTTTACTGATCTGTCGTTGGTCATCAGTTCGTGAATCACCATTTGGACCATTTCCGATTTTCTTGTGACTTTAGCAAAATTTGACCTTAGTCTTTCATTAGCGAGTTTCAGGGAATCCAGTTTTCTTTCTATCCTGATGACATGATTATTTTCAGAATCATCAATTACTACTGTTTCTGTATGAGATCTCTCCTTCATTTCTTTGGTAGCCTCAACAAGCACCTGAAAATCGTATTTTATATTCCAATTCTGACTATCAATCTGGATATTGGGTTTTAGTGTCTTCTTTTCGAATCTTGTCTCAAATAATTCGATGTTACCCTGAGAGGAATCTTTATTGAAACGGGGTGTTTTCCACAGTAGGTTGGTACTAAAATTATCGTAGGTGAATAGCAACAACTCCTGTTTTTCCAATTTCTCAGCAACCAGGTTCAATACTTCAATTACATCCTTTTTGAAGCGCTCATCATTGGCTTTGATCACCGTATCTACCCAATACAACTGGAAGATGATCAATCCAATGATTGCTCCACTCATGAGTGTGATAATCCATTTAAGCGGAATTTTCTTCATGCCTCAAATTTACGGCTAAGATCAGCTAAGTGTTTGACTTTAACCTTTTTTAACAATTATTAACTGGCCTTTAACATCAGTTTGAGCGCATTCAAGGTAAATTAGCTTAAACTCAAAATATGAATAATCATGAAGTTAAAATCGCAACTTAAAATCGTCATTGGGATACTTTCAATGATCTTGTTGATCTCATCATCATCCAGATCATTGGCCCAAACATCTTCTTCAAACAGCGTTGAAATAAGCCAGTCGCCTGATGGAAAAATAAGGCTAAAAGTCTCTAAGGAGATTGATGGGGAAATCAAGAACTTTGAAAAAGAATATAGCAGCAGAGAGGAAATGATGAATGACCCGGCCTACAAAGAATTTTATGGAGAAGACCCTGATTTTAGCTGGTATGGAAATGGAGGGCAGTCTTTCTCTTTTGGGTTTGGGCATACAGAGGACATCATGATGGACTTCAGGAAGCATTTTGATATGCAATTTGGCAATGATCATTTCAAAATGTTCTTTGATGACTTTGATCAGAGTTTTGCATTTCCTTTTGACAATGATCAACAATTAAAAGATCAACTCAAGCAGCGGTATAATTTTGATTATGACAATCAGTTTCCGGAGGATCTGGAAGATGAGCTTGCTGAAATAGAAAGCAGGTTAAAGGAATTGAGTGAACAATTTGATGACTTTGATTTTAACCTGAATATTTCACCAAAATCAGGACCTCATAGCAATGCCATTTTCCTAAAACGAAAAAAACTGACAATCAAGGACATAGAAAGGGAAGAAAAGTCACAAAATAAATATGGCACCCTGGAATTGAATGACGTTTCGTATTATCCAAATCCCAATGATGGTCGATTCACATTGAGATTCAGCATGCCTGGACAAGCACCTCTTAAAGTTGCTGTCTATGACCTGGCAGGACAAGAAGTATACGTGGAGGCTTATGACAGCTTCGGTGGATTATTCAAACAAGAGCTGGACCTCAGCAACGAGGAACCAGGTGTATATATTCTCGAGATTAGCAGTGGGAAAAGAAAGCTTAACAAAAAATTGATTTTAGAATAGAAGTAGTCTCAAAGTGAACAGAAGCTGGTATCCATCGGGGTACCGGCTTTTTTAATTTTGATACAGTCGTTTTTCCAGAATTCTTTCCACAACCAACTTATGTTTTTGCCACTGGTGCTGCTCTCTAATTGATTTTGCGGATTGTAATGCTTGTTTAATATTATCCAGAATTTCCTGAGTACATGACACAAAAAGTTCTTCTTCCGTGTCAGTCGGATACATGTTTTCCATTGTGTGAGTTCCGTTTGTTACCTGCGTTTATAATATTCCCAATCAGTAGTGCTGGTGAAGATTTACCATTTGGGGGACAACAAATATAATGGAATTGTCCAAATAGCAAAATTTGAGTTTGATTAAGGAATGTTTAATGATAGTACAGCGACTCCACCAGTAACCCTAATCTTTGGGCACTTCAAATTGAAAGCCCACACCATGATAGTTGCTTATTTTTATCCTGGGATCACCAGACAGGTACTTTCTTAGTTTGCTAATAAATACATCGAGGCTTCTGCCATTAAAGTAATCATCATTACCCCACAATGCATTTAATATCTCTTCCCTTTTTATGACCTGAGAGTGGTTTTTTACCAGATATTCCAGCAATTCTGACTCTCTTCTGGTGAGTTTCTTAGCATTATCACCATGCGTCAAACAAAAGGTGGATGGAACAAATGTGTAAGAACCGATGGTATACCTGTCAGTCTTTTTGTTGTTAGATCTTCTGAGAAAAACTTCGATTCTTAACTTTAATTCATTCATCGAAAATGGCTTTGTGATATAATCATCGCCTCCCTTCAAAAATCCTTTTATTCTATCCTCTTCCATCGATTTTGCAGAAACAAAAAGAATAGGAACCTGCTGGTTAGCCGCCCTTATTTCTTCCGCTATGGTAAATCCATCTTTTCGTGGAAGCATAATATCGAGCAAACATGCGTCGTACGCTCCCTCCTTGAACTTATCTGATGCAAACTGACCATCAAGAATCCAATTAACATGATAATCTTCTTCCAATGCATCTTTCATCAAAAACCCAAGAGACGGGTCATCCTCTACCAATAATATGGAAGCTTTCTTAGTTGTCATGCTGCCGGTATTTTCAATTGAAATGTAGAACCTCCTTCTGTAGACTTAATTAGCTTAATTTGACCATTCATTCTTTTTAGAATCATTTTCACATAGAACAACCCAATTCCAAATCCTTTTACGTCATGCTGGTCTCCAGTAGGAACCCTAAAGAATCGCTGAAAAATCAAATCTTGATATTTTGAGGGAATACCAATACCATTATCAGAGATATTCATGAGGACATACTTATTCTTTTCCAGCACTTCAATTGATATCCTGGGTTGATCACGGCAATACTTCACAGCATTGTCAATCAAATTAAAAATTGCATTCTGTAAATGCATCATATCTCCAGTCACCATTAATGTTCCAAACCGATTATTGACCTCAAACGCTATTGCCACATCCTGATGCATTCGCTTAACATCCTCTTTGGCTTCAAAAATGACTTCCATCAAATCAAAGGTCTGAATGTCGAGAATATTAGCCTTTTCCGGCTTTGCAATTTGCAGAACCCTTTCAACATGATTCATCAAACGATTATTTTCCTTCTTAATAATAGCAGCGTAATTCATAATTTTATCCGGAAAACCTGATGCATCCGGTTGGGCGAGATAGTCACTGGCTATGGCAATTGTAGCAATGGGCGTTTTAAATTCATGTGCCATGTTATTGACAAAATCTCTTTGAATTTCTGATAATCTTTTTTGTCGGAATATGATAAATAATGCCAGGGTGAAGAATATTATAACTACCAGGAGAGCAGAAGTACTAAAAATCCAAATGCCCATCTGGTTAACGATACTGGCCGTTTTATGTGGAAAAAACACGCCGAAATAGTATTCATTCTCTTTATAATGGGGTGAAAGAATCTCCTGCTCAGGCTTATTTTCGTTGCTATTTATATCTATATACTGACTAAATACGATGTTTTGATTACTGCAATCGTAAATGGTGTATTCAAAATCTGTATTAATCGTTCTCTTTTGTAATTCAGCTTTCAAAAAATACTCCAGTGACTGTGGAGGTATAACATCATTGGTTCGTACGATGAAATAGTTGCTACTTACCTGTTCAATAGGGTTTACCTCTGGTACATCACTACCATTGAATTGACACAGTGACTCAACCACGTTTTTCAATGCCAGTTGAACATTATAATTGAATTGGCTTTGTCTCAAATCAAATGCTTTGCGCAACCAGAATATTTGCACAACCAATATGCTGGCAATTGAAAATGCGCCCAGAATAATTAACCATCTGATCTGACTGTTTTTCATACCCCTATATTAGTACCGTGGAATAAAATTAATGTTT
Organism: Cyclobacteriaceae bacterium; assembly: GCA_965243755.1. Lineage (GTDB taxonomy): Bacteria > Bacteroidota > Bacteroidia > Cytophagales > Cyclobacteriaceae > JANSWY01. The sequence continues at coordinate 485,783 of CBDEVW010000002.1, read as the reverse complement.
TTCCATCCAGCATCAGGTAATTTAACAATCCATTAACAAAAGTTAGGATATCGTTAACACCAGTTTAAGTAGGATATGATGATCTTCATTATTCAATCACAGTGATCCAGTAAGGGGAGGCTGAATTGATGTTGTTATTGGAATAAATTATGAGGTTTTGAAATTGCAATTCAAAATAGAGACAAAAGGATTACAGACAGGTTTAATGTTGTTCGCCGGGATATTGCTGAGTATTGTAATTGTTTTCGAGGAACAATTAATTGAATTTGTCAGCCAAATATGGTCCAGGTGTTAGCCAAACCTCATTCCACTGATGGAAAGATTCTCATTGAGCTTATGGGTGATTTTCCTGGCAAAGTCCTGTGACAGATGCGCAAACTCCTCCGCAATGATCAAACTGTCATTTTGTTTGGTGGACACTTCCAAAAATTCAGTCTGGGTACCATAAAAGTACTTTGCTTCCTCAGAATTGTACCAGATATAATACTGTTTCATGCTACGAGCTTTGACTTTAAAAAATGTGTGTTGTGTCAAAGCTATAATCCTTGCTTTGACTATTGACTATCCAGAAGGAATGATTTCAAGTGCTCTACTCCAGGCTCAATTACTGTTGATTGTTTCTCCTTTTTCATGCAATCCGCAAGAGCAGATGGAATTTCGATTGATTTTCCAAGTGTCGAATCAACAACATCCTTGAACTTTGCAGGATGAGCTGTTTCCAGAAATATTCCGGTCACATTACTTTCCTTCTGATTGATAAACGAAGTAAGCCCCAAATACCCCACTGCCCCATGAGGGTCCAGCATGTAATTTGTTTTTGAGTATACCTCCTGCATCACTTTACGAGTAGACTCATCACTGAACCAAAACCCCTCAATATCCTCCCTCATTGCCTCCACAGACTCATTGTACCAGTCATACATTCTGGCAAAATTGCTGGGATTTCCAACATCCATTGCATTACTGATGGTCATTTCGGATGATTTTGGTTCAAATACCCCCTGCTCCAAATACTCCGGTACAATTTTATTGATATTGCTACTGGCTATCATTTTGTGAATAGGCAGACCCATCTTTTTGGCAAGTAATCCCGCTGATAAGTTACCGTAGTTGCCACTAGGTACAGAAAACACCACCGGCTTTGAAACATTGTCCAGTTGTGCGTAGGCATGAAAATAATAAAAACTCTGTGGGATCAACCGGGCCACATTGATTGAATTAGCGGAAGTTAAATTTTTGCGGTTCTTTAATTCTTTGTCCAAAAAGGCCTCTTTCACCATTTTTTGGCAATCGTCGAATGTCCCGTTTACTTCAAGTGCTGTAATGTTATTGCCGAGGGTTGTCAATTGCATTTCCTGGATTTTACTTACTTTCCCACTTGGGTATAACAGTACCACATCAATGCCCTCTACGCCATAAAATCCATTGGCCACAGCACTTCCTGTATCACCTGAAGTCGCTACAAGGATAGTTAACTTCTCCTGTGACTGAGCCACAAAATGTGACAGGCATCTCGCAAGAAACCTCGCACCCACATCTTTGAAAGCGAGTGTTGGTCCATGAAAGAGCTCAAGTGTGTAAATATTCTGCTCAATTTCCACTAAAGGAATTTCAAAGTTCATTACTTCTTCCACCAGTGATGTCAAAGAAGAAGCAGGAATCTCATCACCTACAAACTTTGATGCTACTTCATATGCAATTTCAGGAAGTGAATAATTGGACAACTGATTGATAAACTTTTCACTTAACTGAGGGATAGATTCCGGTAGATAAAGTCCATTATCTTCTGGTAAACCTTTGAATATTGCTTCCCTGAAGTTTGTCTCAGGCGCTGTTCTTTTAGTGCTGTAAAATTTCATACCCAATAATAAATTTAGCCGATGATTTCTGTTCCTTTTGAGTTGATAGGAGAGATGTAGGTATCGAAAGCTATGTCCATTTTTTCAAATTCGGATCCCATGGCTTTTCCAATAACTTCAGCCTGGTCCCTGCCTCTTGCCAACGCGAAAACAGAAGGTCCTGATCCACTAATGTTGCAACCCAGGGCCTCATTGGCCATAGCGGCCTCCTTCACCTGGTCATAGCATGGAATTAATATTGAACGTACCGGCTCTACAATGACGTCTTTCATAGATCTTTTAATCAGATCATAATTTCCCGTGATCATCCCAGCAGTAAGTCCCGCAACATTCCCCCATTGTGTGATAGCATCACTTAAATTGACCTGAGCTTTTAATATTCTTTTTGCATCCGCAGTTTTAACCTCAACAGCTGGAAAAATTACTGCTACATATAAATCCTCCGGAAACGAGATATTAAAAACATCCAACGGATCATAACCTCTCACAATGGTAAAACCTCCCAAAATTGAAGGAGCCACATTATCTGCATGCGGCTTTTCACTAGCCACACGTTCACCTTCCATAGCAAATTTCACCAGCTCCTCTTTTTTAAAAGGATTGCCGAGTAAATGATTTGCTGCAACAACCGCTCCTGCAGAACTGGAAGCACTCGAACCAAGTCCACTACCTGGTTTCACTTTCTTCTCTATTGATATCCTAAAACCCTGGTTACTTCCCAGTTCATTAAGCATTGCCTGAATGGCTACTGAACTAACATTTTGAAGGGGATCGGTTGGGATTCCATTACTTCCGGTGATTTCTCCAATGGTGAGTTGATTGTCGTCAGTGGTTTCTATCGTGATCATGTCACCCACACCATCCAACGCAAATCCCATAATATCAAAACCACAGGCGACATTTGCCACTGTTGCAGGTGCGAATACTTTTATTTTTTTAGCTTCCATTGTTAGTTGCTGTTAGCTATTCTCATGATATCGGCAAATATACCGGAAGCTGTTACAGAAGCTCCCGCCCCGGCTCCTTTTATCACCAGCGGTTGTTCCGGGTATCTCTCCGTATAAAATAGCACAATGTTGTCTTTGCCTTCTAATTGATAGAACGGTAAGTCCTTTCCAACTTCCTGTAGCCCTGCTGAAGCTTCTCCGTTATCAAATGTTGCTACGTATTTCAATAGTTTTTGCTTAGATTTTGCACGCTGCAGCTTTTCCTGAAAGACATGCTCAAACTGAGGTAATTTTTCAAAGAATTCATCTACTGACGATGCGTCCATACAGGCTTCTGGGATAAATGGTGTACTCTTAATGTCTTCCAGTTCCATTTGATAACCTGACTCCCGAATTAGGATTAGTATTTTCCTCATTACATCAACTCCGCTAAGGTCTATTCTGGGATCCGGTTCGGTATAACCTTCTGATTGTGCCTGTTTTACAATGTCAGTAAAGCTAAGTCCTTCATCGTAAGTATTGAATATGAAGTTCAGGCTTCCTGACAAAACTGCCTGTATTTTTTTGATCTTATCACCACTTTTAATCAGGTCATTCAGGGTGGAGATTACTGGAAGTCCTGCTCCTACATTAGTCTCATAAAGGAAGTTTGCTTTATACCGTTGAGCAGTCTTCTTCAGGTCCAGGTAGTTATCATAGTTGGAGGCACATGCCACCTTATTGGGCGTAACAACAGAAATGGTCGCCTGCAAAATCTGTTTATAGTATTCAGAGATTTCATAGCTAGCAGTGTTGTCTACAAAAATGCTGTTACGAAGGTTGAGTTCCTTCATCTTTGCAATGAATGCTCCTATTTCCATGGACTCACCTTCCTGAAGGGCTTCCTTCCACTTATTAGTTTTATAGCCCTCCGCATTGAACACCATTTTTTTACTATTCGCCAGCCCTACAATTCTGAGGTCTATGTGCTCATTATCTAACAGGTACTTGCGTTGCTTTAGCACCTGACCAATTAATTCACCACCTACATTTCCTACTCCAACGATGAACAGATTTACCGCCTTCTTATCAGATAGGAAAAAGCTTTCATGCAAACTATTGATGGCTTTGACAAGGTTATTTTGTGTAATAACAGCAGATATATTTCTCTCAGAGGAACCCTGTGCAATCGCTTTTACACTAACTCCATTTTCGCTGAGTGTATCAAACATTTTTCCACTAACCCCAACCTGTTCCTTCATGCCAGACCCGACCAACGCTACAATCGCCAGGTCCTTTTCGATTAAAACCGGATCGATCTTATGGAATTGCAACTCCAGTTCAAATTCGTTCTCGATTGCTTCACGAGCTATTTCAGCATCTTTTTGATCTATTCCTACACAAATTGTATGTTCGGAGGATGCCTGTGTAATCAGAATTACATTTATTTTCTGTTCTGATAGCGCTTTAAATAACCTGTGAGAAAAGCTGGGAATGCCCACCATTCCACTACCTGAGAGGTTAATCAGTGCAATGTTCCTAACAGAGCTGATCCCTTTAATTAATGATCCATTGGATTCAACATTGTCCGATATGTAAGTACCATAATCACCGGGAGCAAAAGTATTTTTAATCCATATAGGAATACTTTTATCCATGGCTGGTTGAATGGAAGGTGGATAAATAACCTTCGCGCCAAAGTGAGATAACTCCATGGCCTCCTCATAGCTGATATTGTGCACCGGATGTGCTTCTTTAACCAGCCTCGGGTCAGATGTCATAATTCCGGAAACATCTGTCCAAATTTCCAGTGTTTCTGCCGAAAGTGCTGCAGCAATGATAGATGCAGTAAAATCTGAGCCTCCTCTTCCCAGAGTTGTTGATTCATTTTCCTCGGTAGCCGCTATAAACCCAGGACAAAGCTGTACTCCTGTTCTCCCGTTAAAGTACGCTTCAATAAGCTTGTTGGTGACTTCATAATCAACATTGGCATTACCAAATTTCTTGTCCGTTCTGATGAATTTCATTGGGTCAACCAATTCGATATTTTTCAACTCTCCCTGCAAATAACAGGAAATAATCAATGAGCTAAGTCGTTCACCAAATCCTAATATGTAATCAAGGCTTTTAGGAGAGAGTTCTCTCACCAGCAGCACTCCTCTAAATATGTCTTCCAGGTCATTCAGCAACATCTTAGTTTTACTGAAGGCACCAGACTGTTGCTTTACAGGTATAATTTCTTTGATGGTATCAAGGTGTTTCTTTTCAATTTTCTTCAACACCTTTAGATAGTCCTCGTCACCCTTAGAGGCCAATGTACTTCCTTCAATCAACAGATCTGTAACCCCGCCCATGGCGGAAACTACTACTACGGACAATACATTGGAAGGAAGGTCCTTCAAAATACCGGCGACTTGTTGAATGTTTTTTCCACTTCCTACAGAAGTACCGCCGAATTTTAATACTTTCATCATCTGGTTTTTAGGCTTAAGCCTGGTTATAAGTAAGGTTATTTATTATACTAAGTAAACAAATAAATCCGGGTTGTCATTAAGGTATTCACCAAAGAAGTTTCTTTGCTTCATTCTGCTTAGTAACGGTTCAAAGTCTTCCCTGGATTTTAGTTCAATGCCAACTACTGCTGGACCTTTTTCTCTGCTCGTCCTTTTAGAATACTCAAAATGTACAATATCATCATCGGGTCCCAACACTTCTGCCACAAACTCCTTCAATGCACCTGCCCTCTGTGGAAACCTGACCAAAAAATAATGCTTCAATCCCTCAAATAACAGGGATCTTTCTCTAATTTCTTCAGTTCGTGTAATATCATTGTTGCTACCAGACAATAAACACACGACGTTTTTCCCTTTTATCTGATCTTTGTATTGATCAAGCGCTGCGATGGTCAAAGCCCCTGCAGGCTCAAGTACGATCCCATTTTCATTATACATTCTAATGAGAGAAGAACAAACATTGCCTTCATCCACCAATGCGATTTCATGTAAATGTTCCTGACAAATCTGAAAAGTAATATCACCAGGTTTTTGAACAGCAGCTCCATCAACAAACTTGTCGATTTTATCCAAAGTGACTGGAACCCCTTTTTTAAAGGATTCGTGCATTGCAGGAGCACCCAGAGGTTCTACTCCAATGATCTTTGTATCCGGACTTAGCGTTCTAAAGATTGCCGATACACCTGCCGCCAATCCACCTCCACCAATGGGAATAAATAGATAATCAATTTTTTGAGTACTGTCACGAAGTATTTCGAGACCGATTGTTGATTGTCCCTCTATTACCTTTTTATCATCAAATGGATGAACAAATGCGGCATCAACTTTTTGTGCATATTCTATTGCGTCATTATAGGCATCATCAAAAGTATCACCTCCCAATACTATGTCCACATATTCCTTCCCAAACATTCTAACTTGCTGGACCTTCTGCTTTGGCGTAGGAGCGGGCATAAATATCTTGCCCTTCACTTTTAGTTTAAAGCACGACAATGCTACTCCCTGGGCATGGTTACCTGCACTTGCACAGACAACACCGTTTTTTAGCAATTTGGGATTTAGTGTACTTATCTTATTATAAGCACCTCGAATCTTGTAAGATCTCACAACCTGCAAGTCTTCTCTTTTTAGAAGAATATTACAGCCATACTGATCAGATAGATTGATATTTTCCATCAGAGGCGTATGGGTAATTACACCTTTCAATCGTTGAAGCGCCAGTTCAGCAAGTTCAACTGTAGGTTTGTATGTTGTGGTCTCTGTTTTCATCCCCTTTTGCTCGTTAATAAAAAGACCCTGGATTTTCTCCAGAGTCTAATTTTACTAACCTTTATTGAATATCAGACCTTAGTTATTCTCAGGTCTCAATGTTCTTACAGTGGCACCAGCTCTCCACATTTCAGATTCTCTGAGCTCCTTGAGTTCCTGCTCAAGTTTCTCTCTGTAATCAACCTGGCTGTTACTATCGATGCTTCTTTGCGCTTCATTACCCTTCGCAACTTCATCGTAAAGCTCCTCAAAAACTGGTTGAGAAGCTTCCTTAAACTTCTTCCACCAATCCAAAGCACCCCTTTGCGCAGTAGTAGAGCAGTTGGCATACATCCAATCCATTCCATTTTCTGCAAACAATGGCATCAATGATTGAGTCAATTCCTCTACAGTTTCATTAAAGGCTTCAGAAGGAGTATGTCCATTGGCTCTTAATACTTCATATTGAGCTGCCAGTATACCTTGAATTGCGCCCATCAAAGTTCCTCTTTCTCCGGTAAGGTCACTATAAACCTCTCTCTGGAAAGTTGTTTCAAATAAATAGCCCGAACCTACTCCAATTCCGAGAGAAACAACTTTATCAAATGCCTTACCAGTTGCATCCTGGAAAATTGCATAGCTTGAGTTTAGTCCTCTTCCCTCCAGGAACATTCTTCTCAATGAAGTACCAGAACCTTTAGGGGCTACTAGAATAACGTCCACATCTGCTGGTGGAATAATACCAGTTCTTTCCTTATAGGTAACCGCAAAACCATGAGAGAAGTATAGCGTCTTTCCTGGTGTCAGGTGTTTCTTAACTGTATCCCAAAGTTTGATCTGAGCAGCATCTGAAAGTAGGTACTGTATGATTGTTCCTTTTTCGCAAGCCTCTTCAATTTCGAAAAGCGTTTCACCAGGAACCCATCCGTCAGCAACTGCCTTATCCCAGGTTTTTGAATCTTTTCTCTGACCAACAATCACGTTGAAGCCATTGTCTTTCAAGTTCAATGCCTGGCCTGGTCCCTGAACACCGTAACCGATCACTGCAATAGTCTCATCTTTTAAGGTTTCCAATGCTTTGTCAAGTGGAAATTCCTCTCTGGTTACCACGTTCTCTTCTACATCTCCGAATTTTAATTTTGCCATTGTTTTTTTAATTGTGATTAGTAATAATTTCTTTAGAATGTAATTCAAATTGTTCCAGGTGACCCGAGAATGATGCCGCATACCTGGAAAGTGAAACCCTACCCGACCGCACAAAAGCGATAATCCCAAAGGGTTGAAGTGCCTCAAATAAAGCATGTGTAGCTTCTTTGTGGCCTGTTTTTTCTATGATCAATAAATCTCCGACTGTTGTATTAATGCGGGCCTCATGTTCTTCTATAATCTGATCAATAGCCTTTCTGTCATCAACTTTGGAGAGATCAATTTTGTATAATGCAATTTCCTGAAATACTGTATCCTCATCAGTAAAATAGTAGGCTTTCAGCACTTCCACCTGCTTTTCTATCTGCTTGACGATCTTCTGCACCTTTTCCTTTTCCTGCTCTATCACAATAGTAAACCTGTGAATTCCAGGAAACTCTGAATCCGAGACAGTAAGGCTTTCGATATTAACATGCCTTTGTGTGAAAATTGAGGTTACTCTATTTAGCAGCCCTATTTTGTTTTCAGTGAAAACTACTATGGTATATATCTGTTTCATTGTTCTCTAATCAATTCTAGGATAATCTAACATCACTAACTGATGCTCCGGAAGGAACCATCGGGAATACATTGTCTTCTTTTTCCACTATTACTTCCAGTAGATATGGACCATCATGAGTAAACATTTTCTCAATACCTTCATCAAGATTGTTTCTAGCCTCAACAGATTGAGCTTCAATACCAAACCCCTTTGCAATGGTCACAAAATCAGGGTTCACCAATTCTGTGGAAGAATACCTTTTATCAAAGAATAATTGTTGCCATTGACGGACCATACCTAGAAACTGGTTATTCAATATGATGATCTTCACTGCTGCACCCGTCTGAAAAATGGTTCCCAGTTCCTGAAGTGTCATTTGAAATCCTCCATCGCCAATTACTGCAACAACCTCTCTGTCAGGTCTGCTCAATTTAGCACCAAGTGCTGCCGGAAGGCAAAACCCCATTGTTCCCAGACCACCTGAGGTAACATTGCTCCTGGTTTGTCTGAATTTGGCATAGCGAGTGGCAATCATCTGGTGCTGACCTACATCAGTTACAATAACTGCATCACCATTTGTATGCTCATTCACCCTTCTGATCACTTCTCCCATTGTAAGGCCTTCTTTTGAAGGTCTCAATTCTGCATCGATTACTTTTTCCTGTTCAATTTTGTCATGTGCATGAAATTGCGCGAGCCAGTCGCTGTGTTCATTTGGCGACACACTTTCTGTTAATGCCTTTAGAGCTTCTTTGGCATCAGCATTTATGGCAACATCAGTCTTTACATTCTTATCAATCTCAGCGGGATCAATTTCTATATGAATGACTTTAGCACCTTTTGCGTATGTGGACAGATCACCTGTAACCCGGTCGTCAAACCTCATACCAACCGCTATGATTAAGTCCGCTTCATTGGTCAATTTGTTAGGACCATAGTTGCCGTGCATTCCAAGCATGCCAACATTTAATGGATGGTCCGTGTCCATTGCCGAAAGACCCAATAATGTCCAGGCTGCCGGAATACCAGTTTTCTCCACAAAATGTTTGAACTCATTCTCGGCTTCAGACAAGATGATCCCCTGTCCAAACAGGATCATTGGCTTTTTTGCCTGATTAATCAGGGTCGCTGCTTCCTCTACTTTTTCAAGATCAAGTTTTGGTTTTGGAATGTAACTTCTGAAACCAAGACATTTCTTATACTGGAAATCAAGTTCTGAGAATTGAGCATCTTTTGTGATGTCAATCAACACAGGTCCAGGTCTGCCGGAAGTGGCGATATAAAATGCTTTCGCAATTGCTCCTGGAATATCTTCTGCTTTTGTAACCTGGTAATTCCACTTGGTTACCGGCATAGATATGCTAATGACATCTGTTTCCTGGAAGGCATCAGTACCCAGCAAATGAGAACCCACCTGGCCGGTGATACAAACCAATGGATTGCTGTCAATTTTAGCATCTGCTAATCCAGTGATCAAATTGGTGGCTCCAGGGCCTGAAGTAGCAAAGACAACACCAGGCTTATTACCCACTCGGGCATAGCCCTGAGCGGCATGTATAGCTCCTTGCTCATGTCGAGTAAGGACATGCTTCAGTTCATCCTGAAAATCATACAAAGCATCGTATATTGGCATGATTGCACCACCTGGATATCCAAAGACCAGATCAGTACCCTCAGCGATTAAAGATCGAATGACGGCTTCAGCGCCTGTAATTCTTTGTGACATCATACCGGTTTGTGCTTTGTTTTGTTGTTCATTTACTAGTTCCATGACTTAAAATTTATCAGTAACACAGCCCTCGGAGGCGCTGGCTACAGTTTTAGCATATTTGTATAATATTCCAGATTTATGTTTTAAAGGTGGCTGTTGCCATGCTGCTCTCCTGGTAGCAAGTTCTTCCTCACTGAGTTTCACATCGATGCGATTATTCACAGCATCAATGCTAATGATGTCTCCGTTTTGAACCAATGCAATATTGCCTCCCTCCTGGGCCTCAGGAGTAATGTGTCCTACAACAAAACCATGTGAACCACCAGAAAATCTACCGTCTGTGATCAATGCTACATCCTTACCCAATCCTGCACCCATTACTGCACTTGTAGGTTTTAACATTTCCGGCATACCAGGTCCGCCCTTTGGTCCGGAATACCTGATGACAATAACTTCACCTTTCTGAACCTCTTCTCCAATTCCTCTGATGGCATCAAATTCATCGTCATAAACTCTTGCCGGTCCTTCAAAGTATTCCCCTTCCTTACCGGTAATTTTGGCTACAGCTCCTTCTGTTGCCAGATTCCCATATAGAATCTGCAGGTGCCCTGATTTTTTGATTGGTTCTGCGAATGAATAGATCACGTCTTGCCCTTCCTTCAAATCAGGACCTTCTTCAATGTTTTCAGCAAGTGTTTTCCCTGTAACCGTCATGCAGTCTCCGTGTAAGTATCCTTCGTGCAGGAGTGCCTTCATCACGGCAGGAACACCACCAACATTATGAAGGTCTTCCATCAGATATTTACCACTTGGCTTAAGGTCTGCTATGAATGGTGTACTATCACTAATCCGTTGAAAGTCATCCAACCCAATATCCACACCAGCGGAATGCGCCATTGCAATGAGATGTAATACAGCATTTGTGGAACCCCCAAGAATCATTATTATTCTTATGGCATTCTCAAATGCTTCCTTCGTCATAATGTCACTTGGACGAATGTCTTCTTTTAGTAGGTTTCTAATGGCTAGTCCTACTTTATAGGTCTCCCGTTTTTTATCATCGCTTTCTGCCGGGTTGGATGCACTGGAAGGTAAAGACATTCCCATTGCTTCAATAGCAGAAGACATGGTATTGGCGGTGTACATTCCACCACATGCTCCTGGACCTGGAATAGAGTTTTTTATGATTCCTTTATAATCCTCTTCGGAAATTGACCCACTTAATTTTTTACCATATGCTTCAAAAGCTGATACGATATTGAGGTCTTCGCCTTTCCATTTACCCGGCCTGACGGTTCCTCCATAAACCATTAACCCAGGTCTGTTCAAACGAGCAAGCGCCATAATGGAACCAGGCATATTCTTGTCACATCCAACTACCGGCACCACAGCATCGTAAAACTGAGCGGAAACTACAGTTTCAATAGAATCAGCAATGATGTCTCTCGACACCAGAGAATATTTCATTCCGGTAGTACCGTTGGAAATGCCATCGCTTACACCAATAGTATGAAAGATCAAGCCCACAAGATCAGCTTCCCTCACACCTTTTTTTACCTGATGCGCAAGGATGTTTAAATGCATGTTGCAAGGGTTGCCTTCAAACCCAGTACTGACGATCCCCACCTGGGCCTTGTTCATTTCTTCCTCAGTAAGCCCTGTCGCATATAGCTGTGCTTGTGAAGCAGGCTGACTTGGATCCTGGGTAATCGTTTTGCTGTACTTGTTTAATTCCATAAAGCTTGTTCGTACTACTGTTTTATAAGTTTGACATAAAAAAAGCCGTCCTTTTTGGGGACGGCTTCAAGTTTCTTATATACTCGAGTTTATACCACTCCCCGCTGCAAGCGTTCAATAATGACGCTGACAGTAATGATTAGGGTTGTAGTAACAATTCGTAACATATTATCTTCTTTGGTGTTGTAAAGAAATGAAACTAAAATTCCAGAAACAAGGGACTTTCGTAATTTTTTCTTTGGGAATTTGATATCAACACAAAATATTTCATGGTTTTGTTATGAATTTCACAATAGATAATCAATTATATTACAATCTGTCAAATAAGTAATTTGATAATGATTAAGCAATTACGAATCTTGAAAAAATTAATTTTTGTTAGAGATCGTATTTATTTATTGGGGATTTCATCACTAATTGTCAATACAGCTGTACCGTTGATATAATGTTTCCGTACAATAGGGTTTTAGATGATTATATTTTCCTAAAATTATTACTATGAAACACTTCTTTACCGCATTATCTGTTTTACTATTTACTATTGTGAGGCTGCAGGCACAGGAAACTGAAGCAGATGGACCAGAAATGTCATTTGAGGAATACGATCCTATTTCAACATTAGTAGTCCCTGAGAATATCGTTACTGCCGCAAAATACCCCTTCATCGATGTGCATAATCATCAATGGAACCTTGAAAAAAATGACATAGAAAAACTCGTCCAGCAAATGGACAGTCTTAATATGGCGGTGATGGTCAACCTATCCGGTAGGGGTTTTAACAGGTTTGCAAGAGATATTGGTTCCCAGGAGTATCTAAACAATATGTTGAAGGATATGAGTGAGGTTGCACCTGACCGATTCGTGGTTTTTACTAATGTTTCATTTAAAGAAATTGGTAAGCCAGGTTGGACAGAACAGGCCGTGAAACAACTGGAAGAGGATGTTAAAAATGGTGCGAAGGGACTCAAAATCTATAAAAGTCTTGGTTTATGGACAAATGATGTTGATGGCAAAAGGGTACCAATTGATGACCCTAGAATTGATCCCATTTGGGCAAAGTGTGGTGAATTAGATATCCCAGTTTTGATCCATGCTGCTGATCCTGCACAATTTTGGTTACCTCATGATAAATACAATGAACGATGGCTCGAGTTGAAAGTACGGCCTGGAAGAAAAAGATCGGACACAGATCCTGCTCCCTTTGATCAAATCATTGCAGAACAACACCGTGTTTTTAAAAAACATCCAAAGACCACCTTTATTAACGCTCATTTTGGCTGGATGGCTAATGATCTGAGCAAGCTTGATAAGTTCCTGAAGGAATATCCCAATGTCTATGTAGAAATAGGAGCAATCATCGCTGAACTTGGCAGACAACCTAAAATGGCCAACTGGTTTTTCGAAAAGAATCAGGATAGAGTCCTGTTTGGCAAAGATGCTTATCGCGTTGAGGAATATTACACATATTTCAGGGTACTTGAGACTGAAGATGAATATTTTCCATATTATAAAAAGTACCATGCCTTCTGGAGAATGTATGGATTAGGTCTACCTGATGATATATTAAAGAAGTTGTATTATAAGAATGCCCTGAAAATTATCCCAGGGATAGATGAATCACTATTTCCTGAATAATCTTATTGCACTGACATTTCGTTTTGGTATGTTGATTTCTTATCTTGAAAGGGTATCAAAAAGATAGAAATGAACCGACCTTTGTTATTTATGCTGGCTTCCATATTCGTTTTGGGGGCATGTAGTCAAATTATGAATACGGGAAAGGAAGAGCTTTCTCTGGAAAAGGACTTCTCACGTATTAAAATTATGGATGAATACTCCATGATGATTCCAAACTACATGAAAAAGACTACTGCCCTAAATGATGATGCTTCTTTGCAGTTTCAAAACATATACAAAGAAACCTATGTCATTGTTATTGATGAACCCAAAACAGAGTTTGTAGAAACCTTTCAAATGCTTGGAGAATACAATGACACATTAAGTGTTGTAAAAAACTATCGGGACATTCAACTCTCTTATATGAAAGAAGGGCTTTCCGTTATCAATGAATCTACGCCAGTTTCTTCTGATATAAATGGGTTATTTGCTGAGCAGGTTATGATTCAGGCTGGTGTGCCAGACATTATATATGATATCGCATACTTCTTTACATTTATAGAAGGTGATGATAAACTATACATGATCATGGCGTGGACATTGGACAGTAGCCGTGATAAGTATGAAGATACTTTCGCAAAAATGGCCGGATCCTTTAAGTTACTGGGTTCTTCCAATTCCAGTTCGCTGTAACAATCAATCTATAGGGAATTCCCAATCTGGGTTATCTGGAGTATTCAGGTTCTCAGTGGCTAAGGGATTGAAAGCGGTAATTCTGTTTTGACTGTCTAAAATGACATCAAATGCCTTTATATAGAAATAATCATTAAATTCAGATTGTATGTTTATTTCGAACAACACAAAATATTCATGAGAAGACAATTGCTTTGACAGCAGTAACTCTGTGGTGACATAACTCATATGACCACTTCCACCAGCGACATCCCCCGATTTTTGAAGTTGCGCTATGATTAGCTCTCCTATTTCATCGGTTGTTATGCTATTGGGTCTTTTGATAGTGTAGGAAGCACAATGAAGCAGCTTATTTTTGTAAAAGTATGGAGCATCGGCCTTCCCACTTACATGAAAACGCTCACAATACAATTTTATCGGGCAATTTTTCCCTGAGCACCTCAATAGTCCTGGATTAAAATTTTAGTTTTCAGATCAAGCAGAGACTGAAGAGCCAATTCGTCACGATCTAATATGCATTGATTAATTTTTGACTCCAACGGATCTAGTATCTTTCGCCCAACATTGAAGAGCGTACTATATGCAATGGTGTAACCGGGCCAATTTGGATCGCTCAAGGCATCAATCATGAAATCAACTACCCTAGGGTCATCAACAAAATTAGATAGTAGCTGTATGGCATTCCCCCAATACTTTTTCTTTGAAGGGTTAATTCCTATCATGATTAAATGAGAAATTAACAATTGAGGCTCAATTAATTCAAGTACCTCTGGGGACATCTTAGTATTCCCTTCCAGGAGGTCTTGAATTAATTGATCGTGTCTATTCATATAAAGAAGGCAAATGGCGACTGAATTTTGGACATGATCCAAAGCAATCTGCGTTGGTATTTGGTCTTCGTAAAGCGGTAGACTTGGTACTCTCTTAAGTTAAGTAAAATGATGGAGATTAAACCCAGTTGCTTTCAAAATTTTTCAGAACCCGGTATTATTGTCTGGCTGGTTTCCTCAGATCATATACTATATACAAGCCTCTTAGCAATAACAGTAATACCCAGGGCACCAGTGCAAGATGTAGCATCTGAGGAAGAAAGGACCATGTAAGAATCAGCAAACCATAAATGATGCTGGTTACTCTAAAGTATTGTCTTACAAAGCGCCTGTATTTTTCTTTATTGATCAGAAATATGATGATGAAATGTGTAGGTAAGGCCCATATTAAATTGTAATTCTGCCATGAAATGTGAACCGTCCCGAACCATAGGAATAACAGAAACCAGCCTACTGTGCCGGTAAATCCAAACAGCAATGTATCAATCCACCTTGAACGTTTCTCCTTCTTAAAATTGATGTTGGTGAGGAATCCGAAAATAAAAAAAACAAGAATAAAGCAGTTTAGAGGTGTTAACAGAGGCTTTTCGTATTGTTCTTCCTTTGGAAGAAAGATATTTTCAGATCGCAAAACAAGAGGTTTCATTCCGCTGGAGTCTGCAATAGTGCTCCTGGCATATGCCGCGTAAACATAATCCGGCAAAAACATATATTCTTCTCCTGTTGCTTCCTTATCAACTCCCACACCCAAACCCAGGTCGATCAGAAAATCTCCCCAGTATTGGTGCTCCAGATATCGATCCATCAGTTGTCTGATCGTTACTCCCTTCTCTACATATGAGCTGTCAAATGATACCTGATCACCATACAAGTCCCTCACCACAGTATACATTTTTGTGGCACAATTGTCATAGACATAGTTGTACATGTAATCCCTGTTTTCTGGTTTAGCATTGTTTTTAAGGAATTCAAACAACTGCTGTTTTTGTACAGTGTTCAAGTTAAGGACCTGGCGTTTTATGAACCTGTTTTGGCTTTTGTAATACTGAAAAAACCTGGGTGCCCGGCTTACTCCGAGTTTATATTTCATGAGTCCCCTGGAAAAGTTCCAATAGAAGTTTTCCTGGTCAAAATCAAAAATGCCGTAGTTATAAATTATATCCAGGCGATTGGCCGGGTCCTTTATATGAAAAGCGCTGTGGCCAAACGCTGAGTAAAGTTCTCCCTGGTAAGGTCCAAGGGTGACAACAGCAACTTCAGCTTCATCGGAAAGTTCTTGTGCGTTTAAAACACCAATGCAAATACAAAGACAAAGGATAAGACCAAATATTCTCTTTATCATGAAATGGATATTAAAAAGATTCGGCCAAATGTAGTTAAATTCACACAATTGGTAGGTGACCATTCCATGAACAGCAAGGCAAAAGATCTTTTAAACTTAGGCTCAAAACTGAGCTTGAAAAAAATTAGAAATGCAATTGGCGTTTGGACGAGCTACCATATATCTCGAGGGAATGGCAACCCCAGGCATCCAAACATGCCCATCAGCATTTCCATTGAACCCACCACAAGTTGTAATCTCAGATGCCCGGAATGTCCAAGTGGCCTCAGGTCCTTTACAAGACCAACAGGCATGCTACAACCTGATTTATTTAAAAAAATTATCGATGAACTGGAGCAAACACTTTTGTACCTGACATTCTATTTTCAGGGTGAGCCTTATCTGCATCCAGATTTCCTTGAACTTGTCACCTACGCCAGTAAAAGAAATATTTATACAGCTACCTCCACCAATGCCCACTACCTGACTAAAGAAAATGCAATCAAGACGGTCAAGTCAGGATTGGATCGTTTAATTATATCTATAGATGGAACTACACAGGAAAGTTATGAGGCCTACAGGGTGGGAGGCAAGCTTGAGAAAGTTATTTCAGGAACCAGGAATATATTAGAGGCACGCAAAGAGCTTAAATCAAAGACACCCCATGTGATCTTCCAATTTCTTGTGGTAAGGCCTAATGAGCATCAAATAGAAGAAGTGCGTAAGCTTGGAAAAACTTTGGGCGTTGACCAGGTTGTATTCAAAACCGCTCAGATTTATGATTACGAAAACGGGAACCCCTTAATCCCCACCATTGAAAGGTTTTCAAGGTATAGAAAACAAAGCAACGGAAAGTATAAGATCAAAAACAGACTATTGGATCATTGTTGGAAAATGTGGCATAGCTGTGTAATTACCTGGGATGGTAAAGTGGTCCCATGTTGTTTTGATAAGGATGCTCACTTTGTGATGGGAGAACTTCAGCACATGATGTTTAAGGAAATCTGGAACTCAGATCAGTACCAAAGTTTTCGAAAGAGTTTGCTTGGATCCAGATCGGAAATTGAGATGTGTAAAAATTGTACTGAGGGCACTAAAGTGTTCGCGTAATCACTACCAATGCGATTGAATCACTTCTAAAAGTTTTGGATGCACTCCGTTTGCAGCCACCATCTCCTTGCCAAAAATATAATCGTCCCCTCCTGAAAAATCTGTCACTATTCCACCAGCTTCCTGCACGATAAGTGTACCAGCTGCAACATCCCAGGGGTTGAGGTTATACTCAAAATACCCTTCATATCTGCCGCAGGCCACATAAGCCAGGTCTACTGCTGCACTCCCCATACGTCGCAAACCATGCGTGTTTTTCATCAATGCATTGAGTATTGCGAGGTACTCATTTAACTTTTCGAAATTGTGTATTGGGAATCCTGTAGCAAAAAGACTTTCACCAATCTCATTGGCGTCCGTGACGTTAATTTGCTTGCCATTACAAAATGCTCCTCCATCTTTTACCGCATAGAAGCATTCATCTTTGTTAATCTCATAGACTACCCCCAGCACAATTTCATTGTTTCTTTGCAGAGCGACACATGTAGAATAAACTGGCAAACCATGGATAAAATTGGTTGTCCCATCCAAGGGGTCAACAATCCAGTTGTAAACGTCTCCCGTTTTGTTGATGGTTTTTTCTTCAGTGATAAAGCCCGCTTCTGGTAATAAATGCTTTAATCCGGAAACAATGGATTTTTCTGCTTCTTTATCAACATAAGAAACCAGGTCGTTTTTTCCTTTATACTCAATATGGTTGACTGAGAACTTTTCTCTTTCTTCCCTAATAAATCTGCCAACTTCATAAACAACATTGATTGTTTTTTGGAGGAGTTGATCGATGTTATGCATAGTTTAGTTCTTTCCCTCCAAGATAATTACAATTTCTCCTTTTGCTCCTTTTTGCTTAAAAAATTCCAGGACTTCTTTAGTAGTTCCTGTTACAGTCTCTTCATAAATTTTGGTCAACTCCCTACTGACTGAAACTTTTCTTTCCTCACCCAATATTTCAACAAATTGTTCCAATGCTTTGATCATCCGGTGTGGTGATTCATAAAGAACAATCGTCCTGGGTTCTTCGATAAATGATTGTATTTTGGTTTGTCGACCTTTTTTATGTGGTAAAAATCCCTCAAACAAAAACCGGTCAGTAGGAAACCCCGATTTGACAAGTGCTGGAACAAATGCTGTAGGGCCGGGGAGACACTCAACAACCACATTGTTTTGTAAACACGCTCGTACCAATAAGAAACCAGGATCGGATATTGCAGGAGTACCTGCGTCCGAAACTAATGCAATTTTTTTTCCCTCCTCTAATTGTTGAATGACCTGATTGAGTACTTTATGCTCATTGTGAATGTGATAGCTTTTTTGGGGGGTACTTATTTCATAATGCTTTAGTAGTTTTCCGGTAGTTCTGGTATCCTCAGCAAGAATGAGGTCTACTTCCTTTAAAACACGTATGGCCCGAAACGTTATATCCTCCAGATTGCCAATTGGTGTGGGCACAAGGTATAGCTGTGTGTCCATTACTACTTCAGCAACTCATCAATGGCTTTGGCCAATTTACGATCCTTTTCTGTTACGACATCACCCGCATCATGTGTAGTAAGCTCTATCGTAACTGTATTCCATACATTTGACCAATTGGGATGGTGCTGCATCGACTCTGCCAGAAGTGCAACCCGCGCCATGAATCCAAATGCTTCATTGAAATCCTTAAACTTGAATGTTTGCGTGAGTTTATTATTTTCTTCTTTCCACATAATTAAAGGGCTATAATTCCCTGGATTTTATGAACTTCCTGATATACAGCTATCACCTGATCGCTTGTTTTAATTTGAGCAATAAGCGTGATACTGGTGTATTTATTATTTTTCGAGCTTCTTTTACTCAGTTTACCCGGTGGAAGCAGATCCTGCAACTGCTTTTCTCTGGCAATTGGCACGATAAACTTGAAAACATAACTTCCAGGAAAATCGTGTTCTGCCTCCAACTTCGCTTTAAATTCTGTAGTAGACCAGGACATATTTGAAATTTAATAATAATCCAAAAAAAAAGCCGGGTGTAAGCCCAGCCTTTAATTTATTTTAAATCTTTTTAAAAGAATTTGTGTCTGTTATCTTCTATTTCCGCAAACTCTGTAATCGCGTCATCAATGTTTTGCCTGATTCTGATTTGTCTGCTTTGAGCTACCTGATCTTTTGTCGCTGTGTAGTCATCCAGGTCAGCGGCCATTGTGATGTCTACCACCTCAATCATTACCACTCCATTATCGACCACAATCGCACCACTTCTCTCGCCTGGTTCTAATGTGAATGCAACCCCAACAGCTTCAGGAGCTGAACCAACACCGTTAAGCGTATTTCCAGACATCTGTAGTCCAGCCATATCAAGTACTCTCGCGCCTTCACCATAAGCAGTAGCAATTTCATCTAAAGTGCCAGATAAACCCGCAAGTTTGGCCTTAATATTTTCGGCCATTTTCTGATTGATTACTTTTCTTCTTACTTCGTATCTCACAGACTCCAAAGAAGCAGTACCCTTCTCTTGTTTCGCGGTTACAGCTGCAACAACAAATGTGTTGTCAAGGTCATATACACTAGACACTTCTCCAACCTTGGCTTCATTGAAAGCCCAGAATATGATTTCCCTGGCATTCACCAAAGTATTCAGAACCCTGTCCTTAGTCCCAACTTTCTTTTTACTAGAAATCTTTAAGCCCTCTTTTTCCGCGTTGGCTTTAAACTCATCAAAATTAGTGGCGTTGGTTGCAAAGATATCTGCGTCTCGGTAGTACTTGTTGATCGTTTCGTCGCTAGGATAAATCTCCTTTTCAATCTGAGCAATTTTGTAGTAAGCTTCAGTGCCTTCCTCTGTAACTCTTTCTCCTATTTCTGACAGTTTGTAATATACATAGCTATTGCCAACGATGCTCGGTCCTACTATCGCTCCCTCTTCAATATTTTCAAGCATTAGAAACTCAACAGGAAGATTAGATTCATTGTAAGATTTGAATGGCGTAAAAGCCTCTGAATTTCTCAATGCAAAAAGAGAATCATTTTCAGCATTGGCAAGATTTTCATACAAGTTCTCCAATTCCTGCAATGCCATGGCACTGTCTTCTTTGCTAGGAACAACCTTAAATGTGACATAGCTAATATCTCTTGTCTCCTCAACCTCATAATCTGAGCTGTTCTTGTCAAGATAAGCCTTAAGTTCTGCATCGGTTACGCTTACGGTAGAATCTGCAATAGAAAGGAACGGTACATAAAGGTACTTCACGTTCGCAGTTGAGTTTTTTGATTTGTAATCAAGTTTAGCCTCAGCAGAAGAAACATAATTTGTGTTGATCAACAGGTTCTGATATTTGCTTGACAAACGATAGAGCCCAACCTGATTTTGAAAATCATCCCATTGTGGCCTTTGAGCATCAGTGATGTTTGCCAGATAATTTCTGATGGCCTCCTTGTTAAACTGACCGGTTTGTGGATTAGTGAAATTCTGTCGTACCAAAGGACTTATATTCTCTCCCAGAATCATCTCCTCCATCTCCTTGTCACTAACTCTCAATCCTAAAGCGTCATATTGAGCCTCATAGGTAATTTCATTGATAAGATTTTTCCAAACCTGGTCTCTGATCCCTACTAATTCCTCCGAGGAAGGGTTTCTCCCGTAGTTTCTTGCGATGTTATTGGAGTATAATTCAACCTGCTGCACGAAATCCTGATAATCGATTTCCTGACCTGCGATTTCACCAACCACCGTTTTATTTTGACCAAGAATTAAGGAGTTTGGACCAAGTAAATCTCCACCCACTAAAAACAGAATCAAACCAAAGGCAATTACACCAACTGCTAGTCCTGTCTTCTCTCTTATTTTGTTAATTAAAGCCATGCAAAAATCTTTTTAAAGAGCGCAAAAATACGCACATTATCAAGAAATCAAAAATTGTTTTATTGCTCAGTTTTAGAGTTCTCCAAATCGTTGATGGTAAGCTTGACATTGTCTATTCTATTGTCTGCCATAGAATAAATTGTAAATGTGAAGGGAGGCACTTCAATGACATCATTCCTGCTTGGAATATTCTCATTGAATTCCAATATCAAACCACCCAAGGTATCATAATCTCCAACTGGCAAGCCCAGTGCATATTTTTCGTTGAGGTAGTCTACTTCATGTCTGGCACTAAGTAGCCAATTATGGTCATCCATGACCTCCTCGGTCAGGTATTCATCATCATGCTCGTCCTGGATTTCGCCAAAGATCTCTTCGATGATATCCTCCATGCTAACTATTCCGGAGGTTCCACCATATTCATCAACCACAAGTGCAAGACTCTTGCGTTCTGTGATGAATTGAACCATGAGTTCGTTGGCTGGCATTGTTTCCGGAACAATGATAATTGGGTTCATGATGGATTTGATGTCCTTGGGCTTTTTGAATAGCTCGAGTGAATGACAATAACCGATCACATCATCAACAGACTCCTTATAAATAACAATTTTGGAATGACCGGAATCAATAAAAAGTCTCCTTAGCTCGTCGATTGAATCATTGATCTCCAGGGCTATCACTTCTGTCCGTGGAATCATACATTCCCTTACCCGTACTGATTTAAATTCTATCGCATTGCTGAATAAATTACTATCCACCTCCACGTCCTGAGGTTGTTTATTGTCGCCAACCGTAAATGTATTTTTGATATAATTATTAAGATCTGTTAATCCAAATACTGGTTTATCCTCAGAATACTCAACTCTTAAGATCCTGGTGATTATAAACTTTGAAATATGAGCGATAATCCATACCGGTATCCAAAACAGCCAGTAAATCAAATTCATTGGGATAGCGAACAATCTTAGCAGGAAATCCGGGTTGAGCATAAATATACTTTTCGGGATAAATTCTGCCGTGATCAGCACTAAAATAGTTGATAAGATTGTTTGCGTGATCAGAACCAATAGTTGCCCAAATTCTGATGCCGGAAACCATGGTGAAATTTGCGGTTCTAACAACCCAGCCATGAAAATACCATACAAAACCAACGCGAGGTTATTTCCTACCAGTGTAGTCGCGAGAAACTGCGCCCTCCTTTCAATAAAATTACTTAGAATTCTTCCAGGCAGACCTCCTTTTTTCTTTTGCAGCTCAATGTGCAGTTGGTTGGCAGAAATAAATGCTATCTCCATACCCGAGAAAAAACCTGAAAACACCAGGCAAATCGCAATCAGGATTATGTTTGAGTCGAACACCATTTATCTCTTTTTCCGTTTACCCTTCCTTTTATTTCCAGGGGAAGAAGATTTCTTTTTCTGAGCTTTTAACCGGGATTGTTCCTCGTCTTCCTGCATTTTTCTTTTGCCTTTTCTATAAGTATATAAAATTAATAGACTGAAACTTAACATAAAAATCCAATATGAGTCCCAAATCCCACGCATCATGGATTGATGTAAGGCAATTAGAAAAAATGCCAGCCCCAGAGGGAAGGCAGAGTAATCTATTAATTTCATTGGCTGTTTAGTGAACCTTTTGGGTTGGTGATTTCATAGGTTGCAAAATCCTGCGAAGCAATAAGACCAGTTCCTGTGTGTATTTCTCCATCGCTTTCCTTAATTGTCACAAATTTCTCCGTAGAAAACTGATCCTCTTTTGGTTTCCAAAAAAGTTGTTCTGTTGTCAACTCATCTCCGGTTTCGAGATTTAATACTACCACATCTCCTTCTCCAACATAATAATCCTCATCATGGTAATAATACGCCCTGTCAGATTTGAAAGTAGTTGTGATCTTTCGTGTATCAGGGTCATAGATTTCCAGAAAGATACCTTGCGGCCACTCTTTGTTACCTCCATCGAAACTTAGTTCTTTTGGAGCTTTTATCACAATTTTAACAATGCCTTCATCAGAATACAGGGTCTCAATGCTATCCATTGTGATTAGCGGCCCTTCGTACACCGGTTGGTTCAATATTGACTTATCCTGTCCACAGCTCATAATCAAACTGACGTAAATAAGACCAACCATCTGTACAACCAAAAAGCGGCCACCGAAATTCGGTCGCCGCTCCTTATCTGTTTTAATAATCTTATTGTGCAGGTCTTCTTTCAAGAGTAACTGTTTCATTTACCCAGCAGCCAACTGTTAACGTTTGACCTTCCTCATATCCTTCGCTGAAGATTTCATCAATTGAAGGGAATTGTGCTTTTGCTGCAGCCATAGAGGAACTTGAACCTGCCTTCTGATACATTTTGTAAGCTGCTATGAAAATGGCCCTATCCTCCACTTTGCTAACTCCTTGCTTACAATCATTGAAGCTGTTCATGTATAGATCACCAATCAGCTTGTATGCATCCGAATTAGCAGGATCAAAGCTTAGTGCCTTGTGGCAGTATGATCTGGCCGTTGATTTCTGACCTTTTGAGCCATAAATTCTGGCTACACTAACTAACACTTCAGATTTCTTAGTATTGTCATCAGTCAGTTCTACAGCTTTTTCATAGAAAGCTACAGCTTCGTCAGTATTACCATCTGATCCCGATTTTTGCGCCAGGAACTTGTAGATTCCGTAGTTAGGCTCTGCTTCTACTACAATTTGAGCAGCCTTAAATGCCAGCGGGCTATCAGTACATTTACCCGTCAACATCAATTTAAATATTTTTTTAGCCAGTCTTACATCTGGTGCTTCTTCAAGTTTAGTTCCGAATATTTCGGTAACAAGGTCACACGTTAAGTCAATGGTAGCCAATAGAATTTTATCAACATTATCTGCCATTTTAGTCAGGGTTGCATCTCCTGGCTTTTTAGCTAGTTTTTCATCTATTACATCTGAAATGGCAGTATATCGCTCAAGCACCTGAGCATCGGTTATGTCAGAACGTGTCAATTTATTTCTTCTGACAACATCCATATATGCTACTAGGTTGTTGGCATACACATTCACTCCATTCAATTCAAATATTCTGTCATATAATTTTAGGAGTTCTGGATATTTTGCCTTGTCGTCTTTTAAGAATTTGTAAGCCCTGTATCCCTTTCTGTTCAAAACCTTAGCCTCATCACCAAAGTATTCAATCCTCTTGTCATACATGGATAGCGCTTTCATCTGATATTCCTTTTTAAGCGCTTTGTCTGAGGTGGCTTCAGCAAGACCTTCATATATTTTTGCCCCATTGATATACAGTGAAACATTCAGGTCAGGAGTATTTTCCAATAACCATAACAAAGGTGCTTTAGCGGCTTCAAAATTACCTGCTTTAAGATTGTCTGTATAAAGCGCATTTTGTTCTTTGGCTTTATCGACATTCTCACCCCAGTTCCAGCCAGGTTGAGCAATGGCTGAAAGACAACCCATTGAAAGTAATAACACTAGTGATAGGATACTAGTAGAAATCTGCTTTTTCATAATTCTTATTTTTAATCGTACCTTCTTCTAATAAACCAGCGATCATTTACTGTTGCACCAAAAACAAACCTAAAGTATCTTTCTCTTACTAAATCATTGTCTAAAGTGCCCCTTTGACCAATTTTGAGTGCAAAATCTAAACTAGATATGCCCCCAACTGGGAATGAACCCCCAAAATTAATACCAAAATCGTTCAATTTCACGTCTTTTACTAAATAAGGCAACTGCTCATAGCTGAATCCTGCCCTGTAAACAACTCTGTTGAAATACTTGTTGACGTCATCAAATTGTGGAATAAACTCTCCTCCCGCTGAAAATTTTATGGTTTTCTGGTAGGTCGTGTTCTGCCCTTCAAACCCTCCACTCTCTTGCCAATCCTGCATCCTTATATCGACACCAAAAGTATACTTGTTGATTTGTTCGAAGCTTAATCCAAATGCAAATGTGTTTGGAAGATTGAAATTAACCGGCTCATCCAGCACCAGGGTATCTGTACGAAGCACCTGGTTGTTAATATTTCGCCGTTGCATCAATTCATCTCTGTTACCACTAAGAATGGCACTGAAATCATAGGTTGCACCAGCATTAATTACATGGTTCTTTAAAATATCTTTTCTATAACTAATTCCCCCGGTAAAATTGAAATCGGAAAATGTATGGTTCTCTACAAATGCTGAAGTATAGAGTGCGGTGAGGTTTTCATCATTGATACTCACAATGTTCTCATTATCTATGCTTCCAAAGACATATCTTATCTTCAGACCAACTCCAAGAGACTTGGTAACTCTCAGACCATTGGACCAGTAAACCTGTGTAAGGCCACCATTTCCATTATAGTCTACCTGATACTCCACATTGCTTTCTGGTTCTATGTCCCGCGAAACAAGGTTATAATTAACTGTACTGAATGGCAGAACGCCAAAGGATGTAGACAAGCGATTGTTTACCAATGGCATAGCAAACGAAATATATCTGAGCCCTGCGGAAGTTCCTCCTTCCGTGGCTTCACTGGTCGCAAAAGACCTGTATTCGCCCTCAATCGCCACCTGAAATGTACTTAGTGCGTTTCGATACAACCAGGCTGGGTTCTGTAAATTGATACTTCTTCTACTGGTGTAACCGATTCCCAGTTCACCCATTCCTTGATTTTGAACCAATCCATTGAAGTTTAGATCTCCAATTCCTATGACGGAATATGGAGACTTGATTGATTGTCCTATTAGAGCAGTTCCCTGTAGTAAAAATAGGAATGCTACAACGTGCTTAAAGCTTCTCATTATAATCTAAAATGCGATTCAGTCCCTGCAGTACCAACTTGGGGGCTACAAAGATGGGGTGATTTATTAAAGATTCAAAACGATAACTGTCACCACCGGTCAATATTATGTTGATTCCCTGATACTTCCCGATGAAATGGGAAATAAAGCCATTGATTTCCATTAGCATTCCGTTGAAGGCACCACTCTCCAGTGACTCTTTCGTGGACTTTCCTAATATCTCAATGTGATCATTCAAATCAGTCACTTCTATTAATGGCAATTTCCCGGTAAACTGATGCATCCCTTTTAACCTCATGCCCAGCCCGGGAGATATAGCCCCTCCATGATAAATATTTTGATTGTCAATGAAATCATATGTAATGCAGGTACCAAGATCTATTACCAGGCTGTTTTGACCCGGGAAATTATCAAAAGCACCAACTACTCCGGCAATTCTATCGACACCTAACGTTTCTATGGAATGATAATGCACTTTTATAGGTAGAGGTGTGCCCGAAGAAAGCGTAATCACCTTAATATCGGCATTAATTAGGTCAAGCAGTTGTTGCTCTCTTCCAGATACAGAAGCGATACCAACAATGTCATACGACCCTTGATTGATCATATCAGCAAGGTCTATAAAGCTTTTCCAGGTCGAAACTTCACCTAATTCCTTATCACCTGGTTCAGCTACTTTTGTAATGGTATTGCCAATATCTATGACTAATCTTTTCAAAGTTCCGTTCAATTTTGGGGAATCAAAAATAGCGGAAAATTGAAGGTGTCACTAATCTTAACCTTTTATTAAAGAGAGTGCCACTGGGATGCTATTCAAGTATGGTGTCTTTTGACTAGCTTTGTCGCCAAATTTTCAAATAACACAACATCGATTTTTTTATGAAAGAGCTTTTAAAAAAGTTTGAAAATAAAACCCCGGAAGTGGTTTTTGAATGGTCAGACTCGGAGACCGATGCTCAGGGCTGGGTAGTAATTAACTCTCTTAGAAATGGTGCTGCCGGAGGTGGAACACGAATGAGAAAAGGACTGGATAAAAGAGAAGTTGAGTCTCTTGCCAAAACCATGGAAGTGAAGTTCACAGTATCTGGCCCACCGATTGGAGGTGCAAAATCCGGTATCAATTTCGATCCCAATGACCCCAGAAAAGGTGAGGTGTTGAAGCGATGGTACAAAGCTGTATTCCCATTACTAAAAAGCTACTATGGCACTGGAGGAGACCTCAATGTAGATGAAATCCATGAGGTTATTCCCATTACGGAAGATTATGGTCTATGGCACCCGCAGGAAGGAATTGTAAATGGTCACTTTAATCCGAAGAAGCCACAGAAGATCCAAATGATTGGACGGTTGAGACATGGTGTTTCAAAAATTCTGGAAGATCAAAAATATGTTCCTACCTCCGACAAGAAATATACCGTAGCAGATATGATTACCGGGTTTGGAGTGGCTGAAGCGGTAAGACATTACTATGAGTTATGGGGTGGAGATGTG
This sequence comes from Cyclobacteriaceae bacterium, assembly GCA_965243755.1. Lineage (GTDB taxonomy): Bacteria > Bacteroidota > Bacteroidia > Cytophagales > Cyclobacteriaceae > JANSWY01. The sequence continues at coordinate 458,420 of CBDEVW010000002.1, read as the reverse complement.
TCAAACAAAAAAGCCATTATCCAGGGTTGGGGTAATGTGGGAGCAACTGCCGCTACTTATCTGACTACCTATGGTGTGAAAATTTCAGGCATCATAGACAGAGTTGGTGGATTGATTAATACCGAAGGCATGGGACTTCAGGAAATCAAGGACCTTTTCTATCATCGTGATGGAAATAAACTGGTAGCAGATAACATGCTCTCCTTTGAGGATGTGAATGATAAGATTTGGGATATCGGTGCTGAAATATTCATTCCTGCCGCAGCATCACGTCTTGTGAGTAGGGAACAGGCTGAGCGCATGATCAACAATGGACTGGAAGTTGTTTCCTGTGGAGCCAATGTACCATTCGAGGATCCTGAAATATTTTTTGGTCCAATCGCAGAATATGTAGACAATAATGTGTCGCTATTACCTGATTTTATTGCCAATTGTGGGATGGCCAGAACTTTTGCGTACTTAATGGACCCTGAAAATGATGAAAAAATCACTGATGATGCTATATTTACGGACATCTCGAGGGTCATACGGGAAGCGCTGGCAAAAACAAATAAAGCTAACCCAAACAAAACTCAAATTGCCAGAACTTCGTTTGAAATTGCTTTAAAACAATTAACCTAAGATTTGTATAAAATAGTGTGAATGATTAACCTTATTCTATAACTTTAATCAATGCCCTTACTAAAAAATCTCAAAGTTCTTTTTGCATTTGTGTTGGCTGTCGGAATATTACTTATTCCTGGTGTGAGTTTTGCAGACCATAATGGTAAGGGTACCACAGAAATTGTTGATCAGGACCATCCAAAAGACCAGGAGCATGGTCAGGAAGGTAATCATGTAGCGGAAGAGGCACATCATGCGCCTCCAACATGGACCGTAATGCCATTCATCATTTTACTGTTGATGATAGCCACTGGTCCCTTATTCTATGAACATTTTTGGCACAAAAGTTATCCCATAGTGGCAGTTTTTCTAGCTGCTGTAATTGTGTTGTATTATTTGTTTGGGTTACATAATCATCATGCTCCAGTTCACGCTTTAGCCGAATATGTTCAGTTTATCGCTCTATTGGCTGGATTGTATATTGCTTCTGGCGGTATTATGATAATTGTGGATAAAGAGGCAACCCCAATGACTAATGCAATAATTCTGTTAATAGGTGCCGTCATTGCCAATATCATTGGAACAACAGGAGCATCAATGCTCTTAATCCGACCTTTTATACGCCTAAATAAAAACAGGATCAAAGCGTATCACATTATATTTTTTATTTTCATTGTAAGTAACATCGGTGGTAGTCTTACTCCAATTGGTGACCCGCCATTGTTTTTAGGTTTCTTAAAAGGGGTTCCATTCTTCTGGACACTTACCAACAATTTTTTGCCCTGGATTATTGCTATCTTAATTCTGACTGCTGTGTTTTACTTTTTTGATAAGGGCAATAAATCAGATTATTCTTTTGGGGAAGAGGTGATTGAGCATACTGGAAAAGTAGGCTTACGTGGGAGCAGGAATTTCATTTGGCTGGGTGTGGTTGTGGGTTCAGTATTTTTGGATCCAAATGTGTTGGATTGGGTTCCTGCCATTCATTATGATGGACAAAAGTTTTCATTTGTAAGGGAAATCATCATGCTTACCTGTGCTTACCTTTCATTCAAATTTGCTGATAAACAGGCGCTCAATGGTAATGACTTTAGTTTTGAGCCAATTCGGGAAGTCGCTTTCATATTTGTGGGAATTTTTGGTACCATGATGCCTGCCCTTGAAATGGTTGGAGATTACGCCAAATCACCAGAAGGCGCAGCATTAATCAACCATAACACACTATACTGGGGGACGGGCATACTTTCAGGTTTTTTGGATAACGCCCCCACCTATATCAACTTCCTGACTGCCGCTATGGCATCTAATGGTGCAAGTATCAATAATATCAACGAGGTTATTGCCTACTCAAATGGCGGTTATCATGACTCCACTCTGAATCTGATGGCAATTTCGGTTGCAGCAGTATTTTTTGGAGCAATGACCTATATAGGCAATGGACCCAACTTCATGGTCAAATCCATTGCCGAACAGGTTGGTATCAAAATGCCATCTTTCTTTGGCTACATTATTCGGTTCTCCATTCCGATTCTGGTACCTCTTTTATTGTTGGTGTGGCTGATATTCTTCGCCCTCAAGCCAGTTTAGAGACCAAATAGTTCTCGGTTTAAAGCGATCAGGGCTTCCTTCTTATAATTGGAATCGATGAGGAGTGAAATATTGTTTTTACTTCCTCCGTACGATATCATCCTGATGGGTATTTCATCCAGTGCTTTAAAGATATCTTTACCAACTCCTTTTCTTTGAGCCACAAAATCCCCTACAATACAAATAATTGACTGATTCTTATCAACTTCTACCGATCCATATGGACTGATCTCTTCCACAATTTCAGTCAGCTTTTCAGGATTGTCTATTGTGAGAGATACAGCGATCTCTGAAGTCGTAATCATATCGATGGGGGTTTTATACTTCTCGAAAACCTCAAAAATTCTACGAAGGAAACCATAGGCCAGAATCATTCTGGAGGACTTCACCTTAATGGCCGTAATTCCATCTTTGACAGCAATAGCTTTAACAGTGTCCGGGTTTTTCTCGGAGGTAATCAATGTCCCCTTGGCATCAGGATCCATGGTATTTTTAATTCTTACCGGCATATTCCTCTGTTGTGCAGGAATGATACAATTGGGGTGAAGAATCTTTGCGCCAAAGTATGCCAGCTCCCCAGCTTCATCAAAAGACAACTGAGCAATTGGGAAAGTATTCTCAACAATTCGGGGGTCATTGTTGTGCATGCCATCAATATCCGTCCAAATCTGGGTTTCTTCTGCCCTAATGGCAGCACCAATCAATGTAGCACTATAATCACTACCTCCACGCTTTAGGTTATCAATGCCTCCATTAAAATTTTTACAAATGAAGCCCTGAGTTATTAGTATATCGTAGGTTTCATTCTCCTCCAGTTGTTGTTTCAAACGAGATTCAATTTCAAGCAAATCTGGTTCGTTGCTTTCGCTTAGCACCATAAAGTCGGTCGCTGGAATCAGGTTAGCATTTACTCCTTCTTCTTTAAGGTGCAGAATGAATAGGTTCGTAGAAATGAGTTCTCCCTGAACCACAAGAATTTTTTCTGTTTGTTCAAAAAATGGTTGCTTGATCAACTTATTGATTTGATCAAAATAGAGGTCCACTACCTCCATACCCTTCTGTTTATAATCATCTCCCTGATAGAGATCATCTACAAACTTTTCATACTTCTGATAAAGTTCTTTAATGATTTCCTGGCTTTTTTCAGCATTTCCACCAGCATATTGTGAAGCCACTTCAACCAGTGTATTTGTGGTGCCGGAAACTGCAGATAAAACAACGATTTTCTTATCATTATCTCTGGTAATGATTTCCCTTACTCCACGCATTCTCTCAGGACTTCCCACTGAAGTTCCTCCAAATTTTAAAACTTTCATTTTGATTAGTGATTAGAAAAATAATACGACAAAAGGGTTTGTTGTTATTGTTAAGGGTTATTCAAAGCCTAACATTTTAATTGCGGTAATCGCAGCTTCATCTCCCTTATTTCCATGCTTTCCACCGGCGCGATCTAAAGCTTGCTTTTGGGAGTTTGGGGTGAGCACACCAAATATTACTGGTTTATTATATTTCAAACTGACATTGGTAATACCATTTGCTACAGCATCGCAGATAAAATCAAAATGTTTGGTTTCTCCTTGAATCACACATCCGATACAAATAACCGCATCAATATCCTTTTTTTCTGCCATCCATTGTGCACCAAGGGAAAGCTCGAAACTTCCCGGCACATTTCTTCTAATGATATTATCAGCACTTGCTCCGTGTTTTTTCAAGGTGTCAACTGCCCCGGCATAAAGAGATTCTGTTACTTCTTCGTTCCACTCTGACACTACAATTGCAAATTTCTTTGCGGAGATATCTTTGATGTTGCTACCGCTGTAATCGCTTAGGTTTTTTTGTGATGATGCCATTTTTATATTTAGTGATTCAAAAATATTGATACAAAAAAAGGGATAAAGCTTTTTGCCTTATCCCTTTTCTTTCGAAATTCTTTTAGTTCGGCTACTCAGCTAATGATGCTTCCAGTCTTGCTTTATGTTTTCGAGCATCCTGGTAAAATGAAGATTTCTTGTAGTTGTCAACAATCTTACCATAAGCTTTTATAGCTGCCTGTTTATCACCTTTAGTTTCAGCCGCCACTGCAGCTTTCGTTAAATAAAGTGGAGTAAACTGAGCATTCGATTTATAGTCAGCAGCTTTTATGTAGCTATTGTATGCTGCCTCATGATCATTCAATTCCATTTGAGCATCTCCTATTAATGCATAGGCTTTTGCCTGTACCAATAAATCAGAAGCAGAAAACTCTTTCAGGTATCTAATGGCATTTTCATAATCTCCAAGCTTCAGATAGCACGCACCAGCATAATAATTAGCAAGGTTTGCAGCATCGGTCATGCCAAACTCCTCAATGATTTCAAGAAATCCATAGTTGTTTCCGTCACCATTTAGGGCTTTACCCAAGCTGTCTGCCTCAAAGTAGTAAACTGCCTGAAACAGCTCATTTTGAGCCTCCTCATTCAGGTTTGTGGTATAAAATCTAAAACCAACAAGTGCTGCAGCAATCAATGCGATCAAACCGCCAACACCTAAAACCACCCCTCTGTTCTTCTTGTCTTCCAGAAATTGCTCCGCTTTAGTCAGCTGTTCTGCAAGTGCCTCCGGGCTCTCATAAATCTCGTTACCGCTAGTAGCAGCTTTCTTCTTGGTCTTTGCCATTCTTCAAAATTTAAGGACGCAAATTTAAAAATTTATTTGAATTAATGTGCAATCCTCTTTTTTCTTTCTTTAACTCTCGATATAAGGGTAATCGGTATCTGCGTATACATCCTTGTAAGCCTCCGATGCATCTGGGAATGCTGAGTTCTCAGCAAATTCTACGCATTCCTTAACTTCTTCTTTGATTTTGGCATCAATTGAAGCTAATTCCTCCTCAGTAGCATACTTATTTTTAAGTATTGTCGCCTTCACCTGCTCTATTGGATCCCTTTGTTTGTATTGCTCTACCTCCTCCTTTGTTCTGTATTTTGCCGGATCAGACATTGAGTGGCCTTTGTATCTGTAAGTTCTGAACTCTAATAGCGTTGGGCCGTCACCTCTTCTGGCTCTGGCTGCTGCTTCTTCAACTGCCTTATGAACCTCCTCTACTGACATAGCATCAACAGGAGCCGAAGGCATTTCGTAGGCTTCACCCAAAACATAAAGGTCGGTCACATTTGAGGTTCTTTGTACTGATGTCCCCATGGCGTAACCATTGTTTTCAATCACAAAAATCACTGGCAACTTCATTGTCATTGCCATGTTTAGACCTTCATGAAACGCTCCTTGTCGTACTGCACCGTCTCCCATATAACACATGCAAAGGTGATCAGTACCCCGGTACTTCTCTGCAAATGCAATTCCTGCTCCCAGAGGAATCTGGCCTCCAACAATACCATGACCACCATAGAAATGGTTTTCCTTATCGAACATGTGCATTGAGCCTCCTTTACCTTTGGAGATTCCTGTTTCTTTCCCATAAAGTTCAGCCATGATGGCCTTTGGGTCTGAACCCAGTGCTATTGGATGAGCATGATCCCTGTAAGCGGTAATGTAGCTGTCTCCTTTCTTAAGTGCCGAAACAGCTCCGGCAACACAAGCTTCCTGCCCGATATATAAGTGACAGAAACCCCTGATCTTTTGCTGACCATACAGCTGACCTGCTTTCTCCTCAAATCTTCTCATCATTAACATGCTCTCATACCATGTCATGTAAGTTTCTTTGGAAAATTTATCTTTAGCTTTGGATGCGGGTTTCTTTTTTGCTTTTGATTCTGCCATAGTACATTAATATTGATTGGTAGTCCATCGGGTCAATGCCCTGCGAAATTACCAAAAACAAGGCACTAGACAAAATTTAATGTTCCTCGAAAAAATTGCACTGACAAACTTTAAGAACTATGAAGACCTTTCTGTTGAATTTGGTCCTCAGGTAAACTGTCTTACCGGCAACAACGGTGAAGGGAAAACCAATCTGCTGGATGCCATTTATTACCTGGCCTTTACAAAAAGTGCTTTGAATGGTCAGGATAATCAAAGCATCAGACATGATCAGAATTTGTGCGCAATAAATGGTTATTTGAAAAAAAATGAAAAGTCAATCAAACTGACTTGTGCGCTGCAAACAAGACAAAAGAAAATATTTAAAGTTGATGGAGAGGAAATTGCCAAATTCAGCGATCATATTGGTACGATTCCATTGGTGTTTGTTTCACCTGATGACACTTATATTATCAGGGAAGGAAGTGAATCACGAAGAAAATTCATTGACGCAACCATTTCCCAGCTTGACAAAAAATATCTCGATCACCTCATACAATACAATCATACCCTCAAACAAAGAAATAACCTTCTCAAAAACTGGCCTTCCGAGAAAAAGCCGGATTACGATTTATTTGAATCCTATGACGTAAAACTGCTTTCATTGGGTAATATGATCTTTCAGGCCAGAGCAAATTTTCTAAAGGAGTTTCAACCCTTTTTTGAAAAGCACTATCATTATATTTCCAGTGACAAGGAACAGGTGTCGATTCACTATGACTCCCAATTACTGGAACCTGAATTTGAAAATAAATTCAGGTCCTCTCTGAAAAAAGACCTGGTCTTACAAAGGACCACCATGGGAGTGCACAAAGATGATTTGGCATTTCAGATGAATGAGGTGGCCATAAAAAAGTTTGGCTCCCAGGGTCAACAAAAATCCTTTGCTATAGCGTTAAGGTTGGCACAGTTTGATCTCATTAAAGAAAAGTCTCAGTCACTGCCACTACTGCTACTGGATGACATCTTCGATAAATTGGATGATTTACGAATTGAAAAATTCGTAGCTTTGATCAATGAATCAAAATTTGGTCAGGTATTCATCACTGATGCCCGGCCAGAACGTTCATTAGCAATATTCAGACACTATGGTGAAAAGGTTCGATTTTTCAGTATAGCAGAGGGGAAGGCAAATGTCATAACAATATGAACAAACGAGATCAAAGAAAATCCGATACCAGCACTTTAAAAGAAGCAGTGGAATCACTTCTGGATTCTTACAGAATTAAAAGTAAGTATCAACAGACGCAATTAATTAGCAGCTGGGGTAAAATAATGGGAGAACCAATTGCTAAAAGAACCTCTAATCTCTATATCCAGGACAAAACGCTATTTGTGACACTCACCTCTGCTCCTTTAAAGCAGGAATTGACCATGGGTAAGAAAAAAATAATTGAAATGCTGCAAAAAGAATTTGGCCCTGAAGTAGTTGATGAGGTTATATTTCGCTAAGATCAATAGGTTTGTTGAACGGTATTCTCCACATCAGATAGTAGTCAAACCCAATTCTATTATCGAATTCTCCTAATCCAAACCCTGGAATTCTGTAAGAATCAAATGACATTTCACCAGTTGCAGTTTTATACACTTTGAATCTTACATAAAACCCCGCGTGTACATTTGAGATCACTTTTCCCTTCACCCCAAAGTTAAATTCTGCCCAATTTACCCTTATTCCATTATTACTTAGGTTGACTTCATTATTTGCATAATTCCCAGAAATAAAGTTCAGGTTTTCGTCGTACTGCCCCACCACATACTTTAACCCGAGGGTAAGTGCATTTCCTTTCTCAGGGTGACTAATTAAATTGGCATCAGCCCCAATTCGGAAAAAATTTCCTTTCGAGCTGTAATTAAAATGTTCTCGTTTCTGCTTAAAATTTTCCCTCCCATAACTCACTTCCAGTATATATCGGTAGAAATCAATGTCTCCTATGAAATCATAGCTATGATAGCCTCCTTCAAAAGCCGAACGTACCAGTCTTAATGCATTAGTGCCTAGCCTCACGCCAGTGGGCTTGTATGAATGTTTCTCTTTTGGCAATTTTTGTTTGGCCGGACGGGTTGGTGAACTCTCAGGCTGTTGTTGCGCTAACACACCAGTGGACAACAGCATCAAAACACTAATCCAGAAAAATCTTGATGTTGTTTGCATCTCGTGTTAGTAAATTATTTTCAATTGACAATGAATCAAATGTATGATGAAGTGTGTCAAGACCCTCGATTGTTTGGACAGGCCCACATTCGTCCGATTCTATTCTGTACCCAACAGTCTGATACGAAACTGACAAAGTATCCGTACCAATGTCTGATTCGAAATAAAAGGTAGTTAACGTATCTGCTATATTTACATAGAGCAGCAAACTGTGCAATGTATCCCTTTCCGAAAGCAACTCTCCAAATCCTTCAACAACAATACTCTCGAAGATCACCGAATCTGGCTGACCCGTGTTTTCACGTTCAAAAAAGGAAACCTGAAAGTATTCCACCTCATCAATCAGTTGACAATCCGGAATGTCATTACAAGCTGTAAAAGCAAGAACAATGAATATTATTTTTGGTATTTTCTTTAAAGGCTTCATTCGGATCGGGCAAAAATAAGAGAGTTTTTCAGACATTACTACGATCTCCATGCAATGTGAATTGTTCTGCCGACTAAATTATTTTTCAGAAATGCCCCTAAGTAGATCTTTTTAACACTCCAATGAACTAACCCTCAGCTTATTTGTTAATTTTGCATCCTATTTAAAGAGGGAAGTTGTGAAGGTAAAAGGAACAAAGAAAGATAAGGTCAATATAGTAACGCTTGGTTGCTCCAAGAATCTCGTGGACTCTGAGGTGATGTTGACCCAACTTAGAGGTAACGATATAGATACAGTCCATGAATCTCAGGAGGATGATTCTAATATAATCATTATCAATACCTGTGGTTTTATAGACAATGCGAAGCAAGAGTCCATCGATACAATATTAAGATATGCAGATGCGAAAGAAGAAGGGTTGGTCGATAAGGTTTATGTAACAGGCTGCTTATCTCAACGCTACAAAGACGATCTTGAAAAGGAAATCCCTCAGGTTGATGCATTTTTTGGTACCCGAGACCTTCCACTTTTATTGAAACGATTTAAAGCCGACTATAAACATGAGTTGGTAGGCGAAAGGATCCTTGCTACGGCGAATCATTATGCCTACTTGAAAATTGCAGAGGGATGTGACCGACCATGCTCATTTTGTGCCATTCCAATCATGAGAGGAAAGCATATTTCCAAACCTATGGAAGAGCTGGTTAAGGAAGCACAAAACCTCGCCAAAAACGGCACCAAAGAGTTGCTTTTAATAGCTCAGGACAGTACTTATTACGGGTTGGATCTGTATAAGAAGAGAAATTTAGCCGAGCTTCTTGACAAACTTTCTGATGTTGAAGGGATTGAATGGATTCGGTTACACTACGCTTTTCCAACCGGGTTTCCTGAAGACATTCTTGATGTAATGGCAAGCAAACCTAATATCTGCAACTATCTTGATATTCCCTTACAGCACGGATCAAGCAACATGCTAAAGATTATGCGAAGAGGTACAACCAGAGAGAAAACAGAACAGCTCATCGATACTATCCGTGAAAAGGTACCAGGGATTGCTATCAGAACTACCATGATTGCCGGGCATCCAGGTGAGACTGAAAAGGACTTTGAGGAAATGATGCAATTCATTGAGCGATCCCGGTTTGAACGTTTGGGAATTTTTACCTATTCGCACGAAGAGCATACCCACGCATTCAGCATGGAAGACAATGTACCTGACGAGGTAAAGCAAGAGCGGGCAAATGCTGTGATGGAATTGCAGGAAGGAATATCATTGGAATTGAATCAGGAGAAAATCGGTAAGACTTACAAGGTGCTGATTGATCGGTTGGAAAGTGGGAATTTTATTGGAAGAACCGAGTTTGACTCACCAGAAGTAGATAATGAGGTATTGATAGATGCCACCAATGATTACCTGAGGATTGGTGACTTTGCTCAGATTAAAATAAATGATGTCACCGCATTTGATCTTTACGGACAACCTGTTTAGGTGAATTACGTCTGTTATTACTGATTTGAAGTAAGGCCTCTGGTCCGGAATCAATAAACATCACATGCATTTACAAAAATTAACCCTGGAAGAAACAGGTAGTTTCTCTCCTCTTTTCCTGGATTATCTGGCGCAAAAGGAATCATTGAGAACATTCTACAATCAGTTCCCAACCGCTGAGTCATTTGAGCAGCTTATCAGTCAGAGAAGATTTGAATCGGAAAAAAGGAAAATACTCTCCAAAGAATTGACCAGGCAGTACAGTGGATTGCAAATTCACTCACAGGTACAGGATCATATTGTCGCACTTCAGGAAGACAACACCTTTACCATTACTACCGGTCACCAATTGAATATTTTCACCGGGCCCTTATATTTTATCTATAAGATTCTAACAGTAATCAACACCTGTGATTTGTTAGCCAGAAAATACCCAAACTACAAATTTGTACCGGTATACTGGATGGCCAGTGAAGATCACGATTTCGAGGAGATCAACAACTTCAGTTTGTTTGGGAAAACATATCAATGGGAATCAGATCAATCTGGTGCTGTTGGACGTTTTAGCCCCAATGGGCTCTCCAAAATTCTTGATGAATTACCAGAGAGAGTTGAAATTTTCGAAAATGCTTATAAATCGTCCAAAAACCTGGCAGATGCGACCCGATGTTTTGTCAATGACCTTTTCGGTTCCTATGGTTTAGTTGTTTTGGATGCCGATAGTAATGCATTAAAATCCCTATTTAAATCTGTATTAAGAGACGAACTACTTACCTGCAAAAGCAACGAGTTGGCTGAAGCAACCAGTAAAAAGCTGGAAGATCTTGGTTATAAAAGTCAGATCTATTCAAGAGAAATAAATCTATTCCATCTTGACGATGGTATAAGAGAGAGAATTGTAAGAAGTGGTACTCAGTATGAGGTAATCAACACCGACATAGTATTGCAACAAAGTGAGGTTGAATCTCTTGTAGAAACCCAGCCAGAGTGTTTTAGTCCCAATGTCGTTTTAAGACCATTATATCAAGAAATCGTTTTGCCCAACCTGGCATATATAGGTGGTCCCGCAGAAATTGCTTACTGGCTTCAACTAAAGGACATTTTTGATCATTATCAAACGCCTTTTCCAGCCTTAATGCCAAGAAATTTTGCTTTGGTAATTAATAAGGCCACCTACAAAAAGATTGAGAAAAATAATCTCGATATACCGCTTATCTTCAAAGATACACATGATATTAAGGCTGCATACCTGGACCGTGCAGCAGAAAGTGAATTTACCCTTGAAGAAGAAAAAAAAGAGCTTAATCAATTTTTCGATAGACTGAAAATTAAAGCCTCCGCTATTGATGGTTCCCTAGAAGGCTACATTGGAGCAGAAAATGCCAAGGTGCTGAAGACGCTGGATAATATTGAAAAAAGACTCAAAAAATCAGAGGAACGAAAACACGAAACGGCACTTGGCCAAATAGAAAGCATTAAAGAAAAATTATTTCCAGGGGGTGGATTGCAGGAGAGAAAAGAAAACTTCCTGAACTTTTATCTTAACAATCCCAATTTTATTGAAGAATTAAGACTTGCCTTTGACCCGTTTGATTACCAGTTCAATGTGTTGATTGATGCTTAATATATTAAGGTTAATTTCCACCTTTTGGCTTATATTGGTGTTTATGAAACAACCTCAAAAAATGACTAAGTTAAGTTGTATAATCATTGTATTAGTGCTTACTGCACAATTTGGTTTTGCTCAGGAAGCACCGCTCAATACTGACAGACCAGGCAAGGCATTCAGTACACAGGTAGTAGGGAAATCATTCCTTTTGCTTCAAAGTGGTGTTGATATACATGGCTCTAAAACGAAATCAGGGCCGGAGGAAAGGTCACTTGGTTATACTAGCTTTACAGATGTGCGTTATGGGTTAAGTCGTTTTCTGGAAGTTCATACTTCAATTGGTGTTGGAGCTGATGAAACCACCACAGAGGACATTCTTCCGACTGAACCGGATATTGTTGAAAATTCTAATGGATTAAGTTTTCTGTCAGTGGGCTTCCGAACGCAACTATTAAACCCAGCTGACCACAATGGCCATGCCCTAACCTTTCGTACAGATGTGGAATTACCCTGGACCAATGATAGCTATGGCATTGGTACTACCAATCTCCACTTTCAATTTTCTCATGGCATCAATATTTTAGATAACTGGGGACTGACAACAAATCTGGGTTACAGATCGACTGAAGGACTTAGTGATTTTTCGTACCTCAATTACATTTTTAACCTGACTGGTAGCGTTTCAGATCAATGGTCAGTTTTTGGTGAAGTATACGGCTCCTATTACAATGAATTAGTTTCATCTGATGATTTTTCAGGCAGACTGGATGTAAAATGGGATGCAGGAGTAGCATTAAGCGTAAACCCCAGATTTCAATGGGATGGTTCTTTTGGAGTTACGTGGAATAACGAGGAAACCAGCTGGTTTGTGGATTCTGGAATCACCTGGAGAATTATTGACTAAAACCAAACTTTTGAGAGGGCAACATGGCAGAGGTAGATAAAAATGTTTTACGAAACACATATCTCTCCAAAAGAAGGACTCTGATCCCACTGGAGTTTGATCGAAGATGCCAACTTGTTTTTCATTTTTTTCAATCGGTGGATTTAACAGAAGGGGCATTGGTTCATGTTTTTCTCCCAATCCAAAAAAATCATGAAGTCAACACCTGGCACATCATTGATTACCTGCTAAACAAGAAGTGCCATGTGGTAGTCTCCCGCAGCAATTTACAAGACAATGTAATGCAGCATTTCATCTACGAGGGCAAAGAGCAACTATCCCTGAATAAATGGGGAATTCCCGAACCAAAACATGGTCGACAAGTTTTTAGCGGTGAAATCGATGTTGTCCTGATCCCATTCATTAGTTTTGACCGCAGGGGAAACAGAATTGGTTATGGCAAAGGGTATTATGACCGGTTTTTATCCGAATGTAGAGACGATGTTCAGAAAATTGGTTTGGCCATTACACCACCACTTGATTTGATCATGCAGTCAGATGACCATGACATACCAATGGACCTCTGCGTAACACATTTAGGGGTATACAGATTTTGAATTGAATGAGTGAAATACTTGATGTAGCAATTATTGGGGCAGGTCCTATAGGGCTTGCGTGTGGTATTGAAGCTGAAAAAGCATCCTTAAATTATGTAATATTAGACAAGGGTTGCCTGGTAAACAGTATATATAATTACCCACAAAACATGACCTTTTTCTCCACCTCCGACCGTTTGGAGATTGGTGGAGTTCCATTTATCTCACATAACCCAAAGCCAACACGCCCGGAAGCATTAGAGTATTACAGGAGAGTAACCAGCAGCTGGGGTTTAAAAGTGAACCTTTATGAAGAAGTCACTACAGTGAAGAAAACTGGCGATAATTTCAATATCGTAACACCAAAATCCAACTACATCGCCAGGTCTGTTGTGTTGGCAACCGGATTCTATGACCTTCCATATATGCTCAATATACCCGGGGAAGAGCTACCTAAGGTGAAACATTACTATGACGATCCTCATCCATATTTTGCAATGAAGATTGCGATAGTTGGAGCTGCTAATTCAGCGGTAGATGTTGCACTGGAAACATTTCGTAAAGGGGCAAAAGAAGTAACGATGGTCATTCGTGAGAGCGGTATCAGGGATAGCGTCAAATACTGGGTGAAACCAGATCTTGAAAACCGGATTAAAGAAGGCTCGATTAAAGCATACTTCAACAGCCAAATCACCGAAATCAGAGCAACCGAAATTGATGTGCAAACCCCGGAAGGTAGCATTACTTTAGAAAACGACTTTGTTCTTGCCATGACAGGTTACCAGCCTAATTTTGATTTCCTTACCTCAATGGGTATAAAAATTGGAGAAGATGAATTTTTAACGCCGATTCATGACCCGGAAACAATGGAAACCAATGTGCCAAATCTATACCTGGCAGGGGTAGTTTGTGGAGGCTTGAAAACTAATAAATGGTTTATCGAAAATTCCCGGGTTCACGCGGAGGTAATTATCAGGGGAATTGCTCATAAACAAGGTTTACCTTCAGCTTAGAGCGACTCTAATGACAAAATGGAAATAGTTAACAAAAATTTAATCCATTCAATGTTAACAATTAGCCACTTGAAACGGTCTTTTCTTCAATTCGTCGCTAAAAACTTTCAATCCGGAACATTTTTGGAAACATTGTTGCTAGCAAGCGAGTAATATTGTGGGGATTCGAACCAAATCATGGTTTCCCCGACTTGTTCAATAACTACTAACAAATAAAAACTCAAACTAAATCAAAAGATGAAATCAACAATCTTGGGCATCTTATGTTCCCTGACGGTTTTTGTGTGCTCAGCTCAGCAGCAGTTTACCATCAGCGGTTACATAAAAGATGGGACCAACGGTGAAGCGCTCATTGGTGCCACAGTGTACATTCCTCAAATACAGGGAGGAACAGTAACCAACGTATACGGGTTCTATTCCGTAACATTGCCTTCCGGTGAATATACCGTGGACTACAGGTACATAGGCTTTGAAAATGTATCAAAAAAAATCACTCTTGAGTCCAATGTAAGAATGGACCTGGAGCTTACACCCAATCAGCAGCAATTAGATGAAGTTGTGGTAACTGCTGAAGCCATCGATGAAAATGTGAAAAGCATAGAAATGAGTGTGGCTGAACTGGACATTAAGTCCATAGAAAAATTACCCGCTTTTGCTGGTGAAGTAGACATTATCAAGAGCATTCAGTTGCTTCCGGGCGTAAGTTCTGTAGGTGAGGGAGCTTCGGGTTTCAATGTGCGAGGAGGAAGCGTAGGGCAAAACCTTGTTTTACTGGATGAGGCACCAGTGTATCAATCTTCTCACTTATTCGGGTTCTTTTCTGTCTTCAATCCGGACGCTGTGAAGGATGTAAAACTTTATAAGGGAGGAGTTCCTTCGAAATATGGTGGCAGGCTGTCTTCTATTCTGGACATTCGAATGAAAGAAGGAAACAGCAAGGAGTATGATGTAACCGGTGGCATTGGAACAGTATTCAGCAGGCTCGCGGTAGAAGGGCCCATCAAGAAAGACAAGTCTTCATTCATTATTGCCGGAAGAAGATCATATGCAGATATTTTAGCTCGTCCTTTTACTGATGTTTTTGACGATGGAGCAGGGTTATATTTCTATGACCTCACTGCTAAAACCAATTTCAACATTGATGACAAAAACAGAATTTACCTCTCAGGCTATTTTGGTAGAGATGTATTCAAATTTGACGAAAGACAAGGATTTGACTGGGGAAATCAGACCGGTACATTTCGCTGGAATCACCTTTTCAGCGATAAGCTCTTTAGCAATTTCACAGTGTTTTTTAGTGATTACGACTATGGCTTTAGCTTCGGAGAAAACGATATGGACAAATTTGAGTGGGACTCAAGAATCATAACTTACAATGTAAAGCCTGAATTTTCCTATTTCATCAACACCAATAATGAACTGACTTTTGGGGGTGAGGCATTGTTGTATCGGTTCAAACCGGCCAATGCTATTGGTGTAAGCGATGGAGTAACTACTGATATCAGCCTTGACGAAAGAAAAGCTATAGAAACTGCCGCATACATAGGAAATGACCAACAAATAAGTGAAAAGCTATCATTGCAGTATGGTACCAGAATTTCAACTTTTAGTTACCTGGGAGGAACGATGTATACCTTTGGGGACACCATTCCTGGCATTGCCAAACCATTAATTGGCATGGAAGATAAAGGTAAATGGGAGACCATCAAAACCTACATGAATATTGAACCTCGTTTTTCATTTAGGTATTCCCTTAATTCCTCCTCGTCAGTTAAAGGAAGTTATAACAGAATGAATCAATACATTCATTTGATCTCAAACACCACCGCTGCAACCCCAGTGGATGTTTGGCAGCCAAGTACCAATAATATAAGACCACAACAAGGGAATCAGGTAGCACTGGGCTACTTCAAAAACCTCCGGGGAAATAAATATGAGTTGTCAGCAGAAGCTTACTACAAATGGAATTCTGATCAGGTAGACTATGTGGATGGAGCAGATTTGTTGATCAACGAGTATCTGGAAGGTGAATTGCTCGACGGAAAAGGCAGAGCATACGGACTCGAGCTTTATGCCAAAAAAAAATGCTGGCAGGTTAACAGGATGGGTCAGCTACACACTTGGAAAGGCAGAGTTGAAAGTTGATGGCATTAATTTTGGCAATGACAGGATCAGCAGGGAAGGTAATTGGTATCCTACCAGATACGATCAGCGGCACAACCTCAAAATTGCCGGATTCTATGACATTAATAAGAAATTGGTGCTGTCAGGTAACTTCAGTTTTATTTCTGGTACCCCAACTACTTTTCCTACGGACAGGATGACCGTTCAGGGTTATGTTATTCCATACATTAGCGGTAGTGAACGCAATAATTTCCGCATACCTGATTATCACAGATTAGACCTTTCATTGACTATCAATGACGTTTGGCTCAAAAATAAACGAGAGGGTCGTGAGTCATACCTGGTGATTTCGGTTTATAATATTTATGGAAGACAGAATCCTTTTAGCATTTATTTCTCTCAGGGAACTGACAGACCTGTGGCTGGGCAACCTATAACTACAACAGCCACGCAGTTATCAATATTAGGTAGTGTCATACCAGCCATCTCTTACAATTTCAAATTCTAGAAAAATGAAAAAACTATTATACATATTAAGCATAGCCTGTTTTTTTAGTTGTGAAACAACCATTGATCCCGAATTGAAAACCGCAGAAGAAATTCTGGTGATTGATGCATGGTTAAACAATAATTTGGAAACCCAGGAAATAAAAGTTACCAGATCTCAACCGTATTTTGAAAACTCTTTCCCTGATAAGGTTAGCGGAGCTGTTGTTGTAGTTGAGGATTTAATAACCGGAGAAACATATAACTTCATAGAAGATGAGGAGTCCTACAAATGGACACCAGGAACAGAACCTCTTGGTGTAATTGGAAACTATTACAGACTATCTGTAACGGTAGATGGAGAAACGTTTGAAGCTTATTCAGATTTGAAAGGGGTGCCTCCTGTGGATTCAATTAAATTTTCATTCAATGAAAAAAATGATTTTGTAAGAGAAGACTTCTACACTGCTGAATTTGTTGCTACAGATTTACCAGGGGAAGGAAATACTTATTGGATCAAATCCTTTAAAAATGGAGAATTTCTTAATAAACCAGATGAAATTAATTTTGCATATGATGCTGGATTTAGTGCAGGGGGAGCCATTGATGGCCAGGTGTTTATACAACCAATACAGGACTTAGTAAATCCGTATGATGAAATCCCTGGAGAAAATAATGTATTCTATCCACCATACTTACCTGGTGATTCTTTATATGTAGAGATTCATTCAATCAATGTGTTGGCCTTCAATTTCTTACAAGAAGTAGCCATTCAAACTAACAGACCTGGGGGCTTTGCTGAGCTGTTTGCCACTCCATTGGCTAATGTGAGTACCAACTTTGTAAGCACCACACCAAATTCCCTAACAATTGTAGGTGGTTTTTTCAACGTTGCAGCAATCAGTACCGGTGGGATGACACTCACCCAGGAACTTGCAGATATTGCTAAAGCATCGGAAGAGTAAATTTTATTAAACCTGTTTAATACTGGGCCGCTAGTATACTGGTGGCCCATTTTTATACTATATTTAACATACCGTTATGTGTTATTTAAGTAACACAAAGTGACAATAGATTATTTGCCGCAAACCAGGGGTCACCATTTCATCGGTGACCCTAAAATTTTTACTATCCAACCAACTTGAATTCTTGCCGTATCTTTGAAGAACAATTAAGATTGATCAATTGGAATTCTCATTATCTATATCCCAGGGTTACATTTTTATCGCAACATTCTTTTTGACCGTGGCGCTGGTTTATTTGGTGCTCTATTTCGCCTTCCAGAGAAAAGTGTCGTATGTGTTTTTTATCGCTTTCTGCTTATTTCATATTTTGAAAGTACTACTCAAACCAGATCAGAATTTTTTAATCCTTTCCGAATATTGGATCAGTCTGTTTGATCGTTTACATCACTATCCCTTTACTTTAGCTGGAATATCACTATTTGGTTTCCTGGTATTTGAGTTTAACCTGAGGCGCAAATTTTTATTAATTGGTGCTTTTAGTTTTTTGAGTATTCTCTTTCTGATCTTTAATATTCCCGCCTTTGGCCTGATACTTTTCTGCTCTGCAATTATTGCTATTATGGCAATTAAGAATGACAAAATTGGCGGAATATATGCTCTAGTAGGGCTTTTATTATTTGGTGTAGTTACACGATTAGAATTCATTCAACATTTGGGCGTAGGTTACTACATGGGAGTAATCTCGTTTATATTAGTAATGACTTTACTGGTAGGTCAGCGTATAAAAAAATCATTGCAAGCGCATAGGGAGGCACAAATGAAATCAGTCAGCCTCGAGAACCAACTATTAAAAAGTACCATTCAACCTCACTTTATTACCAACTCCCTTACCTCGTTACAGGAACTAATTGAAACTGATCCTATCCAGGCCAATAAATTTATTGAGGCTCTTGCGGATGAATTTCGATTATTTAGTGAAATGGCAGACAACAAACTGGTGCCGATTGCTCAGGAAATTGAATTGTGTGAGGCACACCTGCAGATCATGAGTCAGAGAAAGCAGGGGCGGTACGAATTGATCACTGAAAACATCACCGGAAACGAAATGATCCCACCTGGAATTTTTCATACTTTGATTGAAAACGGGTTCACCCATGGGTTTAAAAAACAGGAAAGTGGAGAATTTCGGTTGTATAAACTGGCTAATAATGGTACGATAACCTATAAATTCAGTAACAACGGGGACATTAACACTGCGCCCACTAAAAGCAATTGTGGGACCGGATTTAAATACATAAAAAACAGACTCGCTGAAAACTATGGGGATCAATGGAATCTGACACACGATGTTAATGCCGGTCAGTTTGAGGTGAAAATTTCAATTCCATCATGAGATTTCTGATCCTGGAAGACGAACCTTTAATCGCCAAGCGACTGAACAGAATGGTACTGAAAGTTGCGGGAGAAATGGTTTTTGACACCACCATATTTCATCAGTTAGACGATGCTATAAAATTTGTTCAAAACGAAAAAGTTGATCTTTGCTTCCTTGACCTAAACCTGAATGGAGAGAATGGATTTGAATTATTGAAAATAGGTAACCGAAAATTTCAAACAATAATTACCTCTTCACATGGTGAAAAAGCATTGGAAGCCTATAATTATGAAGTCCTGGATTTTGTTCCGAAACCGTTTCGCGAAGAAAGGTTGAAAGTAGCCCTGGATCGATTCAAAAATCAACTTCCTGTATTCAAAAACAGCTTGCTGGTTGAGCATCATGGCCAGCAAAAAGTATTGCCTTTAAACGAAATAGCTTATATCAAGGGAGCCGGAAATTACACCCAGGTTTCCTGCTCAGATGGCCAGCAATATTTGCATTCAGAGTCGTTAGGTGCTTTGGAGTCCCGATTAAAATCTTGTTTCCTCAGAATCCATAAATCCTATCTGGTAGCTCCTGATAAAATCAAATCAATAAAAAACCATGGCGGTGGAAAATATGAAGCTTGTCTGGAAAATTGTGTTTTACCGATAAGCAGAGCTCAGTACAGTGAATTACAGCGCACTTTAAACGCAGGCTAGTGCATTTCATAGCCTCCACGTGCAGTTGGTCAGAAGATCCTTTATGGCCCTTGGCAACATTCGTTTCATTTGAAAAACAACTTCAGGTTTCAAATGCATCGAAGAAAATTATTACAACTTAGCTCACTAATTGCCGCTGGTTCCTTGCTGCCTGTTCCTACAATTTCAGCTACTCCATTGGTCGGTAGCAAAACGAACGGGTACGACAGAACCAGACTCAACGCTAATGAAAACCCTTATGGTCCTTCTCCCGAAGTGGCCAGGGCAATTCAAAGAGCAATTGAAAGTTCAAACAGGTATCCAATAGCTGGCGCTTTGCCTTCTTTGAAAACAGCAATTGCACAATACCATAACATTTCTGAAGACCAGATTTTAATTAATGCGGGATCATACCAGGCATTAAGAATAATCGGTAGCAGGTTTGGGGTAGCTGGTGGAAATCATATCGCTCCAGACCTCAGCTTTACGGCACTCATGCGACAGGCGGAACAAAGTGGTTGTCAATGGATCAAAGTTCCAGTTAAATCGGATAAGTCGATTGATCTTGATCAAATGTTGAAGAGAATAAATGATCAAACCAGGTTTATTTATGTGACCAACCCAAATAATCCAACAGGGCACTATTATGATAAAAATACCATTTTGGACTTTTGCCGTAACGTACCATCCACCATACCCATCATCATGGATGAAGCATACATCGAGTTTGTGGATAGTGGCGAATCACATTCTATGACCAGTCATCTGATGCAGTTCCCTAATATGATCATCACCAGAACATTTAGTAAAATCTATGGTTTAGCAGGACTTAGAGTGGGGTACATCCTGGCAAAGCCATCATGGATATCAGAATGGGACCAATGGGATCAAAACGGGGGATTAGGTGTATCTGGTATTGGTGCTACTGCTGCAGAAACTGCATTGAATGATCAGGAATTTCGCAGTTTATCAAAAATTAAAATTGACAAAACCAGAAAAAACCTTGAATACGAATTGAGCAATTTGGGGTTGAAAGTCTTTCCTTCGGTTACCAATTTTATTTTAATCAACTCAGCACCTATTGAAAAGAAGTTAGTCCCATTACTGGAAAAAGAAAAAATAGACATTGGTATCGGACGTTCCGGTGCAATGCAAAATTTATGTAGGATCAGCATAGGGACTGATCATCAAGTAGATCAATTATTAACCTTAATAAAATCAGTGATATGAAAACAGTAATATTATGTCTTCTTGCGGTATTAATTTATCCGGGGATAGAAGAAGAAAAAGAGGCCATTTCCACCACATTAAACTACTACATGGAAGGTGGCACCAACCAGGATTTTGAAACATTGAAAAAAGCGTTTCATGAAGAGGCCATCATGACCATTAACAAAGATGATGGGTTAAAGCAGGTCAATGCGCGGGAATTTTTCTCCAAAATGAGTGGGGACCCATTAAAGCGGAAGTGTAAAATAGTTAACATTGACATTGCTGGAAAAACTGCGGTAGCCAGGTTGAAACTGGAATATGATGATAAAATATTTCATGATTTTATGACCCTGCACAAAATCAATGGCGTGTGGCTAATTGTAAACAAAAGCTTTTCTGTAGAAGATAAGTAATTACTTATTTCTTCAGTAGGAAATCAGATTTCTCAATTGACAGGGAGGGATTATCAGAAGAAAGTAGAATTATTTTAAAGGTATATTCGCCTGGTTCTTCGAGCGTAATCTCTCCTAATTTACCCTGGAAACTCCAATTTACTTTATCATTTACTTCAGTTCTTACTTCCATCATACTAATCGAAGGGTTCAGGGCATCCAGATCCATTCCTCCAAGGCGAACACTATCTTTCCATACATCAACCTTGTACATCAACCCAAGTGCACCCTCATATTTCAGGTCAAGATCGGTCCAGAAGCTGATTTCTGAATTTGCCTCTAACGAAAGGGTGGTTTGCTCAATAAATTGTTCGTTTTCTGTACTTAATTTATTAACCGGCACTCGTGCGATTTCTTCCCCCATGAGTGCATCACAGGCTACCAGACATAGCAAGAACAAAACAGAAATTATGTATTTCATACGAATCCTTTCTAATAAATATAATATTAAAAGTTGGAATAAGAACACAATGCCTTATTTCGATGGACAAGTATTACAATACTTCTATTCTACCACAGTTAGTTGTTGTTCAAACTCATATGATCTTCCGAAGATAGTCAACAAGATGGATTTTTGTCCGGTGCTTACATTTTCCGGAATAGTGAATGTACAATTGCTGAAGCTACTACTATTAACTGGAATCTCAACTCCATCAATGAATAAAATATTATTTTCGGGTTCATTTTCAAACCCTTGACCAACCAGCTCAACTTGCTCTCCCCTTTTCACTACATTAGGTATTACCTGATCCAATTGCACTTTGTTGGTATAAAATAATTCATTGAAAGAAGCAACTTCCATATTTCTATAATTAACCTTAATAATATTATCTACAGAACGTAATTTTGGACCTAAATTCGATTGAATTATTGGCGCTTTGATTGTGTCAAACGAAACGAATAATGCTGTAACCAGGAATGCCTCATTATTCTTTGGGTCAATAAACCAAACTCTGTTATTGTCATTAGTAGCCGCTGAAAAGTTACGACCGACAATGGTCACCGTATCGCCAAAAAAACCTTCCTTTGGGAAAAAATCAATTAATTCGATCTTTGCTGAACTCGCAATAGGCTCAAATTCCACCAGATTGCCGGCAACCACAATATTTCCTTCTGTAATTATATAGGGCTGATAATTATAGAGTTTCCCTGGCCTAAGGTCACTTTGGATTTTTAATTCGAAATTTTCCAAAGTTGTTACATGCTTTAAGCTGTGTTTATAAGTAAAACTCTCTCTATTCCACATAAAACCGAAATCAATCACCTCCTGATCAGGTAAATAATTAATTTTTGCTCTCAGGACAACACCTGTGGTGTCAATTATCGGTTCCAAAGTGGTTATAAATGGTATTCCAAGGCTTTCTCCAAACTCAGAAGAGTCAGTACACCCCGTTACCACTAAAAGTAATATGATTGAAGCAAGTTTTTTCATAGGGACTGACTTAAATTAAAGGAAAAACCATACGTTGAGTAATCTCTTTTTGAGTGATATTTCCCGAACTCAGCTGAAATAAAAGTTGGTTTAGACTTTATCACGTTAAGACTTACTCCTGTCCTTACCAGGTACCCAAGCCAAACCTGTGGTATGTCTGTAAAGTTCTTGTTCCGTTCCAGAAAATATTGTGTATATCCATCAATTCGTTGAAGTCGTCGCACAACAATTTGTTCCGAATTGCTATTCAAAAACAGTTGTGACCCCATTCCCAGTCCAAAATAGGGTGTAATATTCCGAACTGGAATATTAATTTTAGGGATTAAATTCATCGAAATAAAGTTGGTTTCGATAATTATTTCTTCAGCAAAGGCTAAAGGCTCTTCCTGAAGCCCTAAATACACCTGATGACCGAATCCCAGTTCCATCCTTGAACTGATTATGCCTTTTTTGTCCCAAAATGTTTCGTAAAATAATGCGCCCGACACGTTTCTATTGTTAAGCTTAAACTCATCAAAAATTGTGACTATTTCATCCAAGTCCAACGTCATCTCACTGATGGTATAATTAATCTGAGCTCCATAGGCCACAACGTTTTTGCTATTGCAAACTCCAGCGTTATATCTATTAATAAAAAACTTCAATTCGCGTCTGGAGAACCTGGCACTGTTGCAGCTGGAATCTGGTTGGCATGGCAGACAATATTGGTTTAGCACCGATTGGTAATTTTTCCTGGACACAGACTGTGCTGCAGAGTCAGACTCAACAATTAAAGTACCATCTATAGTTAATAGGTTAAGTTTACCGTTAATCAGAACTTTCAGAAACAAATCTTCTTTTGTCC
This sequence comes from Cyclobacteriaceae bacterium, assembly GCA_965243755.1. GTDB lineage: Bacteria > Bacteroidota > Bacteroidia > Cytophagales > Cyclobacteriaceae > JANSWY01. Next base: position 434,687 of record CBDEVW010000002.1, on the reverse strand, counting down.
CATCATTATCTACCGTTCTTGAGAAATACTTTCTTCCATCAGGCAACCCAATTTCTAATACTTCTCTGGCATAATATGTCCGGCTAAGATCGTCCTTTGTTGACTTGAAAATGACCACATTGGGTTCGTCCTCAAAGAACGTAACTTCCCCTTGTTTGTAGGTCGAATCACGCAGCACGATATAAGCGGCCTTCTCTACATTCGGACTTTGTGAAAATACATTAATGAATGTAAAGAGAATGAAGGAAGTAGTGATAATAATCCTGGATAACATAAGAAAATGATTGGAGTATTGACATTATTTTTTAATTGATCCTTCTTCCAACCATTAGTGAAAACTCGGTTCGGTAGATAGAGGATTCCCTGATTACAGATGATTCTTTGACAAATGCTGAGGTTGAAGAAAGCCTTCCTGATAAAGTAAGGTCAAAGTTACCCAGTGATTTATGAAGCCCCGCCTCCGCCAAAGGGCCAAAAACAACTTTACGAAATATAAATGCTGTGCCTTCAGAGTTTTCCGTTCCGGAGCTTACGGTATTAATCGATTCCCTATAGGTAGAAGAACTCATGAGGTGATTTACATGAAAACCTAATTGAATATAGGGCTCGACGATTTTTACTGGCATTGCATATCGCATTGAAAAGGGGAATGTAAGCGCTTCAAATGAAATTGAAACATCATGACTATTAAAAGACGACCCATTGTCATTATATACAAATTCTTCAACACTTCCGGAATAATATCTGATACCCAGACACAAAGCCATTCTGCTATATTTATTTGCAGAAGACATGGTTAATTGCATCCCATATGAGGGGCCGTTAAATTTATAATTGTTACTCAACCAGGTATACCTGCCTAAATCGTCAATCGTTTTCAAATTGGTAAAAACCTGGCTTCCAACAACCCCAACAACAAAAGAGGTCTTTTTATCGCTCAAATATTTCTCATAATCCACACCCCTGCAATCATTATATTTTGCAGCAAGCCTGGTAAGGCTATTTTCATTAAATTTTATCTGTGAATCAGATTTTGATGTCGCAGAACAATCAGAAATAAGGTAGGCGAAAGTACCTTTCCACTTCTGACTTCTTTGGTTAGTATTTCTTGCGTCTGAAATGTCTTTGAAAGTATTTTCAAGCGAAAACTGTTTGCCCTCTTTTTCTACTAAAAAGCCATCATCTGTTTTGTAAAGGTTTAATGCTCCTATAACCAAAACTTTTACAAACTTATCATCCACAATGCCGGCCTGATAGACCCGTTTGGCATCATAAATACCATAAGCAAGTATATGATCAGCAGTAAACTCCTGAACAGATCCGTCAACCTTTGCTTTGCAAAAATTAAATTGACTTGGGTGATCTTTAAATTCAATTTCATAATTGATTGTATCTCCTTGTAAGTTTACTATAAAACCTGGCCGGTATTCATGTTGTGCCAATGCTGATAGGGAATAAAGCAAACCAGCTAAAAGAAAAGTGTAAAATTTGTGCATGACAGTTTAGAGTATTGATGACCAATACGATAGTTAATTGGCAAAACTAGCAAACATCAATTAGATTAAAAAAGCAATGAACCAACTGTATTCAGAAAAATACCATTGTCACGGTATTTCATTAGCCTATTGGGATTCCTACATTAGCCCCATGAATTTATTATCTTTCATCGGAAAAAGAGATCGCAACAACTCGATGAAAATATTTCTTACAGATGACCATGCCATCTTACTGGACGGTTTGGTCAATATCCTGAAGCAAGAGAGTGAACTTGAAATTGTCGGTACTGCAGGTACGGTGCAGGATACCTTAGATCAATTGACAAGAACCAAGGTAGACTTGCTGATCACTGATTTCAATTTACCCGATTCTGACGGTTTGGCGCTAGTTCAAAAAGTAAAGCGCAAATACCCACACATGAAAGTTATTGTACTTAGTATGCATGATGAAGCCCACCTGGTGAAAGAAATCCTGAAGGAAGGGGTAGATGGCTACATTCTCAAAAAAGACTCTCATGAAGAACTGATCAATGCAGTGACCGCTGTAAAAAATGGAAAAGTATATCTGAGCAGTGAAATCAATCGCATGCTAATGTCAGGTTTGCATGGGCAGGAAGAGACGAAGCTGTTAACCTCTCGGGAACGCGAAATTCTCAAACTGATCTCTATGGAAAAGACCAACAAACAAATCGCTGAGGAGTTATTTATCTCTGAGCGTACGGTAGAGACACATCGCAAAAACATCTTCAGGAAAACCAAAACACACAATTTGGTAGGCCTTATCAAATTTGCCTATGCCAATAACTTAATTTGATCAACCCACAACCAATATTCAGATTTGCCATATCAGGGAATCACGGTATATTAAAATGCCGTACACCACGCTTAATCTGACCTTATCTAAATGCTGAACTTAGCCTAAAACTAAAACACACATTTAGATATGAAACAATTATTCACTTTCACACTCATCCTCCTTGGGGTTTCCACTTTGAGTGCTCAACAATTGGAGGAATTGGAAATTAAAAGCAATGGATATGGTGAAAAGAAACTTAAAAAGGCACCTAAGAAAATCTACGTTGCGGAGTTTGAAATCAATTATCAGTTGATGGCTAATTTTTCAGAGACTGCTCAGGGCGGCCGGCAAATTGGCGGAAGCTACCGTGGTGATGCCACTGCCACACTGCTCCTTGGTGTTCCCGGTATCGATGAGAATTTACTTCAGGAAAATACTGATAAAATGTATAACGAATACATTTCACAATTGAAGGATGCAGGCTTTGAGGTAATCACCCCTGAGGATGCTGGCAAAACTGACCTTTACGCTGACTGGACAAAACTTACCGGAGGTACTCCAAGCCAGGCTCAAAATCCGGGCTATATTCAGACAACACCTACCGGATTTAGCTATTACAAACAGAAAATCAAAAAAGGTAGAGCAAAAACAAGTGCCTTCTATTACAATCAAATTATTAAGCTCTCCAAGCAACTTGACAATGCCATTGTAAGCATCGTGAAATTAAACATCCCGGTATTTGAAGATGCCGAGTCTGGAGCAAGTAAAAGTTTGACCAAAATGGTCGGCGGGGTTGCCAAAGTAGTTGCGCGGGCCAATTACAGACTAACTCCGGGAATTTATGTGCAAACCGGCAGCATGAGTGGTGAATATGTTCCAACTCAGGTGGCCTTTTACTACTCCAATCTGGCACAGGGGGTGTACACAATTAAAAAAGATGTGCCCATAACAGGAGTATTTGACAATGAAAAAAAATACAAAGCCTCACAGGCCGCTGATGTTGATCACTGGGGTTCGGACATGGGTGCAATCAGGGTTTTTAGCCCATCAAATCTGGAGGTAAAGAACATGCAACGGGTAGAATGCGATGCATCTAAATACATTCAAGGAGCCGAATTAGCCGCATCCGGTTTTATCAATGGCAGCCTGGCATTATTTCTTGAATATGCCAACCCATGATTTAAGTAGCATAACATTACACACATAAACCATCATTCATTGTGTGTGTAGTAATTCCTCCTTTGGAAACAGGGGAGGTTTTTCATTATATTCTGGTACTAAACCAGAGAATGCAATTATGAAAAAAGCCATACCCTTCACCGTGATCACAGCTACAATGCTAATTTGCACATCACTGGTTCCGGTGAGTGTTGATCATTCTAATGACTGCAGGTTCAAAGAATTTAATCTTTATGGCAAAGTCCAATTTGTTAATAGTTTCCCGGATATCAAGATTCAGTATGTCAATAGTTTCCCGGATATAAAAGTTAAGTTCGTAAGCGCCTTTCCTGACGATTGTGGCGAATGGCAGGTTGTTGATAGTTTCCCAGACTTTAAAGTTCAGATTGTAGAAAGTTTTCCCGACCTTAAGGTTCAGGTAGTTGAAAGTTTTCCTGGTATGAATTAGGAGGAAATTGCTAAATCCATTGAGGGCAAATTACGTTCTTCATAACGTACCCTACAGATAGTATGAAGAAAAACTACACTGCTGTTTTTGTCATTCCCCCAGGAGCTCATCTGCTGGATTTCTCTGGACCTGCCCATATATTTTATGAAGCTCAGGATTATGGTGCCCCTGTTGATAGTGTCTTTGTCTCCATGGTTCAAAAAGACAATGTCATCACCAGTGCTGGTATTAATATTGGAGAGTTAAAAGATTTTCGGGAAGTCAGTCTTCGTTCTGGTGACCTCATTTTCATCCCTGGGCTGGAAAGAGAATTGCTATTAAGTAGCGAATTCATTGGTTCTATAAGTCTTTTTCTGAATTGGCTCATTGAACAACATCAGAATGGTATAATTATTTGCTCTGTTTGTACCGGTGCTTTTGTGCCCGCTTACGCTGGACTTCTTGAGGGACAGAAAGCAACTACTCATTGGAAATACCTGGATCGGTTTCAAGATACTTTCCCGTCTACAGAGGTCATAAGGAACAGGTTGTTTGTCCTGGGAAATGGTGTCTATTCAAGTGCGGGAGTTGCCTCGGGAATTGACCTGGCACTGTATATTCTGGAAGAACTTTTCGGACCATATTTCGCATCCAAAATCGCGAGGGAGGTTGTCATTTATTTAAGGCGTGGTGAGGACGACCCACAATTAAGTGTTTTTCTCCAATACAGGAACCACATGGAAGAAAAAATTCACAAAGTGCAGGATTGGCTAACACAACATATTAATCAAAAAGTTACCGTTGATTCTCTTGCTGAGCTGGTTTATAGCAGCCCCAGGAACCTGACACGCATGTTTAAACGTGCTACAGGAACCACGATCGGACAATATTTGGACCAACTGCGAGTAGGTCACGCTTTGCACCTCCTGGAAAAAGGCACGAAGGTAGAGAGTGTTGCAACACAATGCGGGCTCAACAGCCCAAACCAGCTTAGAGAAATTCTCAAAAAGTACACTGGCAAGTTACCTTCTGAACTAAACATATAAATATGGGGAGTAATAAATAATTGCCTTACTTTTGATGCTCTATCGCGAAATACATCAATGAAAGCAATCTATTGTATCAATCTGCTGGAGTCAACGCACCGATATGAGCAGATGACAAACATTTTCAATTCTATAAAACTTGACGTACCAATTTTTCGGTTTGATGCAATACGTGGCTCAAGGGTGGAAGGGATGAACACAGACATGACACCAGGCCACAAAGGCTGTTTGCTTTCCCACATGTGTCTGTGGTATCACATTGGAAATCAACCGGGCAATGATTTTTATTTGATCCTGGAAGATGATCTGCAATTGAATGATGGAATTGTTACTGACACATTCGCCAATGATCTCCAGGAATTTGTTAATAAAATTCCCAAAAGAGTAGGAATGGTGCATTTGTCAAGGGATATGAACAAACTATTCATTAAAAATAAAAGGTTTTCCAGGTACAAACCCAGGTACAAGGTAATTGGAAACTTTCAGGGATATGAATTAAAAAAGTGCTCCCCATTAAATCCATGGAGTACTGAGACAGGAGCCATACTGTTCAGGCCAAAATACGCTCGCAGATTATTTAAGTATGCCAAATGGTCCCTTCGCAATGACCACCGTATTCCATGGAGAAACAATGTGGATTTATTGGTTACCCGATTTCCGCTTGCTCACGTTGGGGGTGCAATGATCAGGATCTTCCAGCAAAACATTATTAGGTCTGACATAAAGGACATTAATAATGAAGTAGAAATCCCTGAACAGACGCCCCTACAATATGACCAGCAGCTATTTGATAATGGAGCAGAATTTCTAAAACCCTGGCAGCTCTAGTCTCACTTTGTCCTGATACTGTGCATTTATGTCCTCTTAGTTGATTTATTAGCTTTTTAAATTTGTGTGAGGTACAAAAACAACACAAAATGAAAAAGCAACTATGGCTGCCAATGATGTTGATCTGCTCAACACTATTGGCACAACAATCTCAAAATTTAGCACAGTATTATTGTCCACCATGCAACAGCTCTTGCGATAACATCATATTTGAAAAAGGTGGAGAGTGCGATCACTGTGGTATGGAGCTGATCAAACAGTCAAAACAAGAAAGAGAAAAACAAATGGCCAGACCCAAGGTAATAGGATTCTATTTACAAACAGGAGTAGAGGTATTGGATTTTGCAGGACCGATGGAAGTTTTTGCATATGCCGGATATGAGGTATTTACTGTTTCCAAAACTAAAGATCCAATTGTTTCACAAGGGATATTAACCATCATTCCGGACTACAGCATTGCTGATGCACCGAGGGCAGATATTCTCGCCTTTTTTGGAGGAAATTCGAGTGCTGCTTCCAGTGACCCGGAGGTAATCGCCTGGGTTAAACAGCAACAACCTGAGTTTTACTTTTCAGTTTGTACAGGGGCATTTGTTCTTGCAGAAGCTGGCGTATTGGATGGAAAAACAGCCACAACATTTCATGAAGCAATCCCTGGATTAGATAATTACGAAAATATAAAAGTGTTAAAAGACGCCAGGTTTGTTGACAATGGAAACATTATCACTACCGCAGGCGTCTCAGCTGGAATAGACGGAGCACTACATCTGGTTGCAAAACTAGATGGGGTCCTTGCTGCGGAAAGAGCTGCGTTTTATATGGAATACGATAAATGGACTCCCGGTCAGGGCATCATTTTAGATTCCATCAACCCATACGCCAACTACAAGCTCCCAACCAGAAAATACCTGGAAGAAATTAGTGGCGTCTATGAGTATATTGATGGTAAGCAAGTGGAAATTTCCGTTTCCAAAAGCAGCGATCGCCTTACAGCTACCATCGAGAACGACCCCAGTCATTTGTTTTACCAAACTAAAGATGTATTACTGAATGCGGCCAACGAGAAAGTGACTATCCTTTGGAAAGACGGGAAAGTAGTGGGCTATCAGCTGGAGGGTAGTGATTCTGTTTTCAAGAAACTAAAATAATATAAGTAAGTTGCCTCAATATTCCGTTGAGGCAACCCCTATTTTAAGAGGCAGCTACTAATAAACAATTTCCAAAACATCATTAATTAGCAGCCATGTTCTGTCATTAAGATCTCTGTCCTCTGAATAGCCATTGTATGCAATTGCAATTGTGACTTCCGTTTCTGGAAAATGCAATAAGTAAGCGCTGTAGCTGGAGGTACTTCCTGTGTGTCCGTAAGCCTTACCATGAGGTGTGTGGTAGACCTCTATTCCCAGTGCATACTCCTCTCCACCCCAATCAGGGTAACTGGAAGCATCGGAGGCATCAACGGCAGTGGAGGTCATTAGTTCTACGGTAGATTCGCTCAATAATTGATGGTTAAATATTGCGCGAGTAAAAACAATGAGGTCCTGCATGTTGCTGGAAATACCTCCGTCACCCGTTGCTGCATCTGAGACGGCATATGGCATTACATCCATGAACTTATTGCCACGAATGGCCAGGTACGGTCTGGCTGTTCCTGCTGGTATTGGGTTATCGTGAGTCCCCATTTCACAATTCTCCAACCCCAGTCTTTCAACAATATAGGTATCAACCGCATCCCACAGTGTCATCCCTCTTGCTTTCTCTATGACTAACCCCAACAACACATAATTGGTGTTACTGTATATGAAAGACTTCCCTGGTTCCTGATAAGCAGAAAGCCCATAGATGTATTTTAGTTTTTCCCGTTGGGTTTCTTTCAGGTCTGGTGTATTGATTGCATTTAAATGTTGCTCTATATGAAGATAATCACGGATGCCACTCATATGGGTGAGCAACTGCTCAATTGTAACTTCATCGGCATTTTCAATTTTTGAGATGATTGATGGCTCCAGCCAATCCCTTAACTTATCTTCAATTGAAAGGATTCCTTCCTCATGCAATTGCATGATTAAAACGCCAGTAAATATTTTACTAATACTGCCAATCATCAATTGGTGGCATGGTTCCATTGAAACTCCATTTGGAATATCGGCCATTCCATGCGTACCCAGCCAGGTGCCCTCTCTGGTCGAAACCGCCATTTGAATTCCAGGTGAATAAGCTTCAATTTCCTCCATTAGGTCCTGAAATTGATCTGATTGGCTGTGCGAACTGCTATTATTTGAAAAGGATAGTGTGCAATTATAGTTATCAGCATTAATTTCCTCTGTGCTCTGGCAACTAACCAATATCAATGGTGTAAGTAATACAAAGAGTGCTTTCATGATGAGTGCTTCTTAAATGGATAAAATTTGTAGCCTACACCCACAAAATGATGCATGCCAGTGTACACATTAAATGGTATATCTACCATGGATTGATAGTTCATAAATATTGCCGGACTGCTTGCCTCCGGTTTTAGCTTAAGCTCCAGTTCAACTGCCAGGGACACATTAAATGTCGGGCTGCCATAGTCTGTTACTTGTTCCCATTCATCGTGATTAAGTCGATAAACCGGTTTGTTTGCAAACACATGAGAATAGCCCAAACCAAATTTTGGGCTTACCGAGAACAGGCGGCCTATGTATTGCCGGTAAGCGATTTCAGAACTTACAAAAACTGCACTTTGCCAGCCTTTGTGATGGTAGTATCCTAAATTTCCGGTAAGATGCCAATTATGATTATTCCTTTCTTTAAGAATTACTTCTGAGCCAATCATCAGAACCGGATTAAACCCATACCTGGTAAACCAAAAATTCGGAAAACCGATAGTTTCGTCAGCAATAGAGAGCTTCAATGGTATTGGCTGGTCCCAAATGCTTTTATCCTGTGCAATTGAAGCATTGGCCCATATGATTATAAGGCTCAGCACAAATAGGGTTTTTGTCATGAGTGAAAGTTTTGTCTTTACTGATAAGTTTTTAAAAGGACATGACGCTCACCAATTGGTTTCCAAGGTTGGTTGAAATGACCCGAAAATCGGTGCGGCAAAAACAAAATCATGGTTGTTTAGTTTTTTGGTCATAAATGCGTAAATTCTAACTCAGGCAAACACCCAAATAATTGAGATTACTCAGCTGCATATTCGTCCTAGCACTTCTGGTTTTCACCGATCTTTCGGCGCAGCAGTTCTCAGAAATTGACTCCATCAAACTATTGCTAAAAGATGAAAACGAACCGGTTCAAAAGATCGCCTTATTAAATTTACTGGCAAGTAAATACAGTAATAGTGACTCCACCAAAACCTTTCAATATGCTCGTAAGGCCATTAAAATTGCTGATCAAAACAATGATGCTATTGGAAGTATAGATGCATACTTTCATATTGCTTGGGCCCATATGCGCAAGCGGAGTTATGAAAGGTCTCAGGAAATTTTTCAATTGGTCATTGATCGGTCCAGGGAAGTCGGGTATAAGGAAGGAATGGCTGATGGCCTGAATGGGTTGAGCAGTGTGGCGTTTGAAATTGGCGACTACCGGCTTGCAAAGGAAACCGGGGTTCAGGCCCTGGAAATATGTAAACAAGCCAACTACCTGACAGGAATGGCGCACAGTTACAACAACATAGGCATCATTGAGCTACAAACAGGCTATCCTGATAAAGGATTGGAGCTTTTTGCAATGGCATCCAACCTTGACATTGAATTAGATGATTATATCAGGCTAATGCTTGCGAACAGGAAGGGCATTGTATACGCCAATCAGGGCAATCTCAACCTGGCCATTGACGAGTTTTTCACCACACTGGATATCGAAAAAAAGAATGAAAATTTAAAAGGTATATCCGGTAGCTACAATAACATCGGAGTACTGTTTTATCAACTTCGGGATTACCCCAAAGCATTGAAATATTATAAGGAGGGTTTTAAAGTATTTCAATCCATCAATGATGAATATGGGGTAGCCACCTATTATAACAACATTGCCATTGTTTACCTCGAAACTGGTAAATATGAGTTGGCCAGAAAAAATTTTAAGAAAAGTATTGAAATAGGTGAAAGGGTGGCCTTCAAAAGGTTGCTCGGCTGGAGTTATGACGGCATGTCGAAAGTCATGCAGGAAACTGGAGAATACGAGAACGGCCTGGCATGGGCTACTAAAGCACTCAAAGTGAGGAAATCCCTGGGCAAGAACAGGTCCCTGGCCCAAACCTACAATACCCTGGGAAACAACTACAATCTATTGGGTCAATACGATAATGCTATCAATAATTACGAAAATGCTGCTGAGATTGCCATTCAGATCAGAAACCCGCTCAATCAAAGAGATGCGTTACAAGGCCTTAGTGAGTGCTATGCTTCTATTGGAAATTATCCAGAGGCCTACCGGTACAGGCTACTGTACCAGGAGCTGAATGACAGCCTGATCAATAACGAAAACCTGCAAAGAATGTCTCGATTGGAAGCAGAGTATGAATTCAGGCAGGAAAAAGATAGTCTTGAGTTCGCTCAGAAAATGGACAGAATTGGTTACGAAATGGACCTGCAGCAAAAATCGAGAATTCAAAAAAACACCTACATAGGGTTATCCATCATATTTATTTTGTTGATTGTGTCATTATATCTCTTTTATAAAACCTATCGGTCCAATCAGATGATTAGGTCTCAACACAATGACCTACAGAGATTGAATCGTGCCAAAACAAGGTTTTTTTCAATCATCTCTCATGACCTTCGCAATCCCCTCAACCAGCTAATGGGTTTTTCCGACATCATTTGGCGCAGGCTAGAAGAAAACCTTTCTCCTGAGCAGACAGAAGAGCTTGAAGAAATGTATAAGAACCAACAGGCTGCAGCCAAAAGGATTCTTGATTTGCTGGATGGTCTGATTAATTGGGCCCTCAAGGAAGAAGGCATGGTACCCTATGAACCGGAATTACTAAAAATTCGAGATTGTGTTGATTTGAGCCTGGAACTACATACCATTCACGCCAACAACAAAAACATTTCAATAGATACGAACATTGACCAATCAGTACAGGCATGGGCTGATAGGAATGCTGTGATGGCAATCCTGAGAAATATTATTGGCAATGCACTTAAATTTACTGACCAGGGAGGAGAGATAAAGATCTCAGCAAGTCAGCAAAACGGTTCTGCCAAAATACTCATCTCCGATACTGGTGTTGGAATTCCTGCAGGAGATATTAGTAAACTCTTTGACTTCAAGGACAATTATGTCAGAAAAGGCACCTCGGGAGAAAGTGGTTCCGGGCTGGGCCTGAACCTGGTTTACGACCTTATCCAAATCAACAGAGGTAATATTGAGGTAGAAAGTAAGCCAGGAAAGGGAACGACCTTCACTGTATCCCTTCCCTCCACAAAGACTTCCTAAGGTGATCATCTCAAAGACCTGCATCTTGTATTGAACTGATTTATGTTCTACTTTAGAAAAAGCGAAAACTTTCTTTTAGACCGACATTAATATGATGGAAATTGAAGTATACCTGGCAGGTGAAATCCATAGCCAATGGCGTGATGAAATTATCAATGGCTGTATCAACAAAGGCCTTCCCGTGAGATTTCACACCCCGGTTGTTACGCATGAAGCCAGTGATGAAGTAGGAGTGAAAATTCTGGGCCCGGAAGACAAAGCGGTTTGGAAAGACTATAAAGCAGCAAGGATTAATAGCGTAAGGATTAGGAAAGGAATTGAAGACTCGGATATTGTAGTGGTGAAGTTTGGAGAAAAATACAAGCAGTGGAATGCGGCCTTTGATGCAGGGTATGCAGCTGCACTTGACAAGCCATACATTGTGATACACCCTGAAGAATTTTCTCATGCATTAAAAGAGGTCAACAGTCAGGCAATAGCTGTGGCCAGAGAAGAATCCCAGGTGGTCGAAATTCTTGAATACCTTACCAATCAGCGATAAAATATTGAAGAAATTTTTAAAAGGGTTTGTATTTGCCCTCAGAGGAATTAAATCAGCTTATCGAAGTGAAATAAATTTTCGATTCCACCTGATCGTGACCATCATCATTGTTCTGGCTGGTTATATTTTCAACATTTCAGCCATAGCATGGATCGCCCAGTCACTCGCTATAGGATTAGTCCTTGGGTTTGAATTGATCAACACGGCAATAGAAGAATTAACTGACATGGTATCTCCTGAATACAATCATATGGCAGGAAAGATAAAAGACCTTGCAGCCGGAGCGGTTTTGATTGTCTCTTTTTTTGCAATGGTCACCGGATTAATCATTTATCTACCCAAGATTTTGGAGCTCTTTTAAAAAAGAAATTAAGATATTGTTACTTTTGTAGATTCGAACAAAGTAATAAATAAGAAAATATGACCGTATTGAGAAGCTTTGGAGTGTTATTAATTATTGTTTTAGTAACATTCACTTCCCAGGCACAAAGGAATGAAGACTGGTTCAACAAAGATTTAGAAGAAGATGGAGTGTTTGGGGCTAGTGTCAACAAAGTTTATGCAGAATACGGGAACAGATCAACCACTGAGATCATTGTCGCCATTATAGATTCAGGTGTGGACTTTGATCATGAAGATTTACAAGACAACATCTGGGTGAATGAAGATGAAATAGCCGGCAATGGTCTGGATGATGATAATAACGGCTATGTAGATGATATTCATGGCTGGAACTTTCTTGGAGGAGCCAATGGAAATGTAGTTGAGGAAACCTTTGAAACAACACGGCTTTACAAGAAGCTCAGAGAAAAGTTTGATGGCCGATCAAAAGACGATATCAGTGACTCTGAACAAGAGGATTATAAACTTTACCTTGAAACCAAAAAAATCACAGAAGATAAGCTGGCCCAAAGCAAGAAGACAAAAGAGCAACTGGACCAGTTTGAACAAACCCTGATGATGGTGAAATCAATTTTGGAACCGGAGCTACTGGACAAAGAAATCAACGAAGCAAACCTGGAGGCAATTCATGCTCGAAGTGAACGTGTGCTTGCTGCAAAGGAATTTATGTTGAGTAAGTTTCAGGCAGGTTTTACTTTTCAGGATTTTGAGGATTATAAGAAATACATTGATACCAGGGTATTGTATCATTACAACATAGAATTTGATGGCAGAAGAATAGTTGGTGATAATCCGGATGATCCCAGCGAAAGGTTCTATGGTAACAATGATGTTGATGGTGGGCACTCTGAACATGGCACCCATGTAGCAGGTATCATCGGAGCAGTCAGAAACAATGAAACGGGAATTGATGGCATAGCGGGAAATGTAAAACTGATGATCCTACGGGCCGTTCCTGATGGAGATGAAAGAGATAAGGACATTGCCAACTCAATTATCTATGCTGTAGATAATGGGGCAAGAATTATCAATATGAGTTTTGGAAAAGGCCATTCTCCCAACAAAGAAGCCGTAGAAGCCGCCATAAAATATGCAGAAGATAATAACGTACTGCTTATTCATGCAGCAGGCAATGCCAGTATGAATATTGATGAGGTGATCCATTTCCCTACAAGGTACTTTGGTGACCCTCAAAACCCGATAGCAGATGCCCAAAACTGGATTGAAGTTGGCGCTTCTGACCGGACGAAAGACCTTAATTTAACAGCGGAATTTTCCAATTATGGGAACAAAACCGTTCATGTATTTGCTCCTGGAGTAGATATTTACTCCACTGTTCCTGATAATGAATACAAAGAGAATAGCGGAACTTCCATGGCTGCACCGGTAGTTTCAGGTGTTGCTGCTCTTGTACTGAGCCATCATCCTGAACTCACTGCAGTTCAGTTAAAAGAAATTTTATTGGAGTCTGCCATTCCCGTTGGTAAAACCAAAGTATATCTGCCTGCTGATAAGCGTGGTAAGAAGACGAAATTCAAAAAATTAAGCACCACGGGTGCGGTGATCAATGCGTACCAGGCAATGAAGCTGGCTGAATCCATGAGTGGCAATATTGCAGACTAAGAATTCCGGCATTTTTACAGGTTCATAAAATTAATTTTCAATTTCATCCTATCCGCAATCGTTTGCTTATCTAAATGGTTATTTGGATTATTAAAAACAACCTTATATTAGGGAAATTGTAAATTTTACATCCCTGATTTATGCGCAAATTCTTTTTATTGTGCCTGGCTATCTCACTCCTACAGGCATGCTCCGCTCCTGAAAATTACCAGTTTGAAAATAACGTTTTAAGGTTCACCAGCGGTTCCGGAACATATGAGGTAAAAGCTGTATCTGATCAGGTATTTAAGGTCAGTTACCGTGACAGCCTTGCTAATGGGGACAAGGTTTTTGCGCCGGTCCTAACAAAGGCCACTAAGGTTTCACTTCAAAAATCAGATGACAATAACATCTCCCTCTCCACAGCTACAGCTGAAATCAAGATTCAGCTAAATCCACCAAAGTTTGAATTTCTGGACAAAAACACGGGCCACAAACTGACGGGGAACGGATTTGACAATACCGATGACCGGTCTCAATTAAATTTTAGTCTTTCATCTGAAGAAGCCATTTACGGTACTGGATCAAGAGCAACCGGAATGAACAGAAGGGGTAAGGTGCTGGAAATTTACAATCAGCCAAGATACGGCTATCAGGAAGGTACGGATAACTTAAATTATGCCATACCCCATTGGCTGTCATCAGAAAAATATATGGTCCTAGTGGATAACCCGGCGAAGGCTCAATTGGACATTGGCAAGTCCAAACACGACATTCTTGAATATTCCAGTGAAGGTGGAAATTCTGCATTTTACTTTATCAACGGGCAAACTTACAAAGAGCTAATATCGGAATACACCAATCTGACAGGCCGCCAGCCAATGGTACCATTGTGGTCCATGGGTCATCTTCAATCCCGGTTTGGGTATAGAAGTCAGCAGGAAGCTGAAAAGATTCTGGACCTTGCCCTGAAAGCAGGGTATCCTGTGGACGCTATTATCCTTGATATCTATTGGTTTGGACCTGAGTTGGAGGACGGACAAATGGGAAAGTTAGACTGGGACGATGAGCGATGGCCCGAACCAAAGCAGATGATTCAGAATTTTAATGACTTAGGTGTGAAAACCATCACGGTATCAGAACCTTTTTTCACTAAGAAGTCCAGCAATTTTCAGTACCTGTCCGACAATAAACTTCTGGCACTAGACAAAGAGGGCAACACCCTGACAATTCCTGACTTTTACTTTGGGGAAGGAGGCTTATTGGACATCTTCAAACCTGAAGCTAAAGACTGGATGTGGAATGAATATAAAAGGCAGAAAGCATATGGAATTGCCGGTTGGTGGGTTGATTTGGGAGAACCCGAAAAACATCCTGAGGAAATGGTTCACCACAGTGGGTCCGCCAATGAACTGCATGGTGCTTATAGTCATGAGTGGTCCAAAATGTTGTCAGAAGGGTACGCCAGAGAATTTCCCGAAGAAAGGCTCTTCAATCTTGCCAGAGCTGGATTTGCCGGTACTCAGCGTTACGGAATAATCCCATGGTCCGGGGATGTCGGTCGCTCCTGGAGTGGGCTGAGGGCTCAGAATCCGATCATATTAAGTATGGGCTTGTCTGGCCTTGGCTTCATGCACTCTGATGCCGGAGGGTTTTCTATGGGACCTCAAGATGCAGAACTTTACATTCGCTGGATGCAATATGCTGTTTTTACTGCCATTTTCAGACCCCATGGTGATGCGAATGCCGCACCGTCCGAACCAGTACTTTGGGATCCACAAGTTCAGGAAATAATCAAACCATTTGTAGCGCTGAGGTATCAGATGTTACCCTACAACTATACCCTTGCCTGGCAAAATCATGTTACAGGCATCCCGTTGGCGAGACCTATGTTTGTAGAATTTGAATCAATTGCCGATACTCTTCAAGATCAATACATGTGGGGTGAATCCATGCTGGTAGCCCCAGTGATGCAACCGGGCACCAAATCTGTAAGCGTTTATTTGCCAGAGGGCAAGTGGTACAATTTCTGGGATTACTCAATGCATCATGGAGGAAATCACATTGATGTCCCGGTAGCATTAAAAAATATTCCTGTGTTTGTAAAAGAAGGAAGCATCATTCCAATGGTTGAGCCTATAGGCAATACCACTGAATACAATACCAGCAACCTGGAACTTAATTACTATTATAGTGAGCAACCATCAGATAATCACATTTACGAAGATGATGGAACGACTCCTCTTGCATTTGAAAAAGGACAGTACAGACTCATTAATATTAACTGTCAGCCTGATGAAAGCAGCCTTACTTTTAAAACCAATTTGGAGGGTGAAGGATATGAAGGCGAGCCAGCCACAAGAATTGGCACATTTCGCATTATAGGTCTAAGTAACTCCCCCACTTCAGTTGTTTCTGATGCCAAAGAATTACCTTTTGAGTGGGATAAGTCAAGCAATATATTGTTATTTAAAGCAGAATTAATCGACAATCAGATCATTAACATACTCCATTGATCATGAATTGGCAACATGTGCATTATTTACCCGTTGATTGTTGAGAATTAAAAAATCAACGATCAATGAATTCCAAATATCAATGCACCATTTTGGTGCTTTTGCTTGTGATATCTCTCCAGGTACAGGCACAATCTCCTGTTGGCAAATTTGAAAACCTGGTTTTTGAGGGTGCCGGAATGCGGGGACTGGCTTACACCGGAGTAATAACAGAACTTGACACGATGGGTATTTTGCAGGACGTGAAGAAAGTGGGCGGCACTTCTGCAGGCTCAATTATCTCTCTTGCAATTGCATTAGGCTATACTCCCGAAGAAATAACTGAAATCATTTACGACACGGATTTCTCGAGTTTCAATGATGGTTCAATTTTTAGTGGGGTAAGGAGGCTAAAACGCAACTACGGTTGGTACAAAGGAGATAAATTCACCCAGTGGCTGGAAGATCTTATAGCGTCTAAAACCGGAAATGCAGATATAACTTTTAAAGCACTTCACCAACAAGGATATAAGGACCTTTATGTGGTAGCCACAAGCCTTAACCATCAGAAAAATATTGTTTTCTCTCACGAAACTTACCCCGATATGCAAGTGAAACATGCCATCCGGGCATCAATGTCCATTCCGCTTTACTTTCAGGCTGTTTTCGTAGACAAAAATGGAAAAGTTTATCATCGCCAGGAAGCCAACCCGGACATGGACCTAATGGTAGATGGCGGCATCACAGGAAATTTTCCAATCGATATTTTTGATACTGACACACTGATCAGAGGAAGAAGATTTAGGGTAGCAAATCCGAAAACACTTGGTGTAAGAATAGATAGTGACAATCAGATTACATATGACCGGATCAACCAACAGCTCGCTCCCTATGATGTTCAGAATGTAAGAGACTACATTGAGGCCTTCTACAATTACGTGGTGGAGAGTCTGAACCGTCATGATCTTAATCAGGATGACTGGTCACGGACTATTTCGGTTTCTGATGCTGGTATCGGGCCCAAAATCAAAAACCTTTCTGAAGAAGAAAAACAGTCGCTCATCGATAGTGGAAGGGAGGGTGTGCGTGCGTTTTTCGAAAATAATTTAGCCCAAACAGGTGAAGAGTAGCATCCTTTTGTAGATCTTCATACCATGAAAGAACACCACTACAGTACAACAATAGAGTGGACCGGAAATAATGGGAGTGGCACAAGCTCCTACAAAGCATATTCCAGAGATCATGATTTTACGGCAGGTGATAAGCCATCAATCAAACTTTCCTCGGATCCAGCGTTCATGGGGGATCCCAAACGTCATAATCCGGAAGAACTTCTGGTCGCTTCGCTATCTTCGTGTCATATGCTTTGGTATCTTCATTTGTGTTCAGTGAACAAGATTACCGTTACAAAATATCAGGACAATGCTTCTGGGCAAATGGAAGAATCTAAAGATGGGTCGGGCAGATTTACCGGAGTGCAACTCAACCCGGAAGTCACTATAATGGAAGCTGAAAAACAGGAGCTGGCAGCTTCATTGCATCATAAAGCCAACGAAATGTGCTTCATTGCCAATTCTTGTAACTTTCCTATTAATCACCAATGTATTATTAAGGTTGAGTAACTTCTTCTTCTGTAACTGCTTTGAGTTCTCTCTGAAGTTTTACGAAGAATACTGTTTTGCCAGGCTCGCTTTTAAATGAGATTTCGCCGCTATGCTTTTCTACTATCCGCTTGATAATATCCAGTCCCAGCCCACTACCATGTCCTGCTGACTTGGTAGTAAAAAATGGTTCGAATATCTTATCCTGCAAATCCACCGGTATTCCTGAGCCATTGTCTTCCACCGAAACGATATAGTGTGACTCTGTCTCACTGCAGGCTATTTTGAGCTTACCTTTTTTATCCATCGCATGTACTGCATTCGATATCAGGTTGGTCCACACCTGGCCAAGCTCATCTGGTAAACCATAGATCATGGCCGCATCAGGAACATCAAATTCTACCTCAATGCCGGATTTAAGAATGTTTTCGAACATGATGAGCACATTCTCAATATTCTTGCGCAGGTCAACCGGCTTAAACAAACCTTCATTTTTAAAATGGGTGTATGATTTTATCGCAAAGAGAATCTTATTGGCCTTCTCCATTGCATTTTTGATATTGAACACGCTGTTGAACCTGAAAAACAATAACTGTATGGCCTCAAAAATGTGCTCGCTATCCTCCAACTTCCATACAGGAAGAAGTTTATCATAATCATTTTCTACATCCAGATGAAGTGACAGCTCAGCGAGGTGTCTGGCATTTTGTACTCCATCCTTTTCCAGGCGTTCTGTGAGTGCCCTGACAAGTTTTCTTTCTTCTGAGGAAGTCAGGAAACGGTATGTTTCTGCGGCCTTGTTGACGATATTGAGGACAGTTGCCCGATGCTCATTTGGAATCTTTTCATTGATCGTATTGATGATGTCTCCAATGTCACCAAAGGACTCGATGAGATAATCAACACTTCCTTTGATTACTCCCAATGGCGTATTGATCTCATGAGCGATCCCTGCTGACAGCCGTCCCAAAACGGCCATCTTTTCTTTTTGAATGATCTCAGACTGTGCCTGATGCAAATGATCTATGGCTTTGTTAAGTTCTTTATTGGTCTTTTTGAGTTGGTTGGAGGTTTGTTTGATATCAGTAATATCGATCTCCATGCAGAGGACATAGGACTTACGACCCAGTTTAAATGGGACCTTATAGAAGTAAACCCATTTCCCGGATAGTGGATCCATAAGGTATTCATCACTTACTTTCATGTCCTGGCTTAATACCATCTGGTCCTCCTTCAGGTATTTTTGTGCCTGCCCATAATCCGGATGTGTTTCTAAAATTGACTTCCCAATAAAATCTTCTTTTTTCTTACCATAATAATCAGCAAACGCTTTATTGACAATCTTATAGTTGCCCTGAGCATTTCGCACAAATACATGGTTGGGCATTTCATCAATAATTTTTTGGATGAAATCCTTCTGGTTCTCCAGTGCCCTGGTTCGCAAATTGACCTGCTGCTCCAACTGCATGTTGATCGCCATTTGCTGACTGATATCATCTTGCCGTCTTGCGATTTCTTCTTCAAATTTTGTTTTCACCAAATAACCCAGGCCGAGGCTAAGCACCATGTTTTGAGCCACAATACCTGATTGAAGGAAATAATTGTGGTAAAAATCCCATCCCAACATTCTGCTTAATTTGGTCAATGTCAATGCCGCCACCAGTACTACCGTGCTGACAAGAATGAACTTCACAAATTTATCTCCCTGGTTGATCAGCCTGATGATGATATAAATGCTTACGATCAGAGTAGCAATGTCTACCACATTGATAATCGACATGGCAATATCTGGCCTCAGGCCAAATAGGGGATGAGTTAAACTAATTGCTGCCGTAAAAAACCTGGTGTAAATCAGGATTTTCATCAGGTGGTCGAGGTGTGGGTATTTGCCTGGGGTGTCTATGGCATACCGGAAAAACTGAAGATAACACAATGCTCCCAGCTGGCTAACGGTGGACCAGAAAATAAAATCAGTTTGGAACGTTCCGGTTAGGCCTTTGGAAAAACCAAACACCGGTAAGTACGCCAGATAAAGAGCGAATACAAAAAGGGAATAATATAAGTAAGCTTTTCTTTTTCGGGCTACAAAGAGGATGATAGCAAAGGTGCAAATGATCAACATTACACCCTGATAAACACCCTGTACAAACTGATGTGTTGCCTGCTCTTTGGTGAATGTTTCGTCCAGAATGATTTTTGGGAAAAAGCCATTGCCTTGTGTATTTGAAGCCGGGATGGCAATGAATACCTTAAGTTGTTCCTCTCCCTGAATGCCTACTTTTAAGAAGTTATCCCTCCATGCGCCTGCCAATACATTTTTATTTTTATAAGGCAGGGAGTTTCCGGAAATCAGGTTTTGTTGAACTCCCTCATTATTGTAGGTTGTGATAACCACCGAATCCAGGTCGGTAAACGAAAAGTATAGGTATTTAAATTCAGGAGTCTGATTAATTAAAGTGAGTATTCCATATTGGTTCAACTCAAAATCAACTGCTTGATCATACTTCTGCTGTCCAGTTAAAATTTCTGTGGTGTCTTCCAGTTTCAGAACTTCATCAGTGCCATATAATTCCAGGTAATCGGTTAATGAAATGGTGCCACTCTCCTCCTCAATAATCACAACCTGTCCCAGTCCCATCAATGAGTTAAGTGCCAGTAATAAAGCCAGTGCAAATCTGAAATAGTTCATCTCAATGTTTATCCCTCAACCCTCAAATGTAATGACATTTTACCCCATTAAGTAAAGAGTCAGCACATCCATGGAATAATTATGTATAACTGGGAGAATTAGGATCTTGAATACAATTCTACAAAAATAAAGAATCAACTGCTATTTAGTTGGTCCCACAAAAACTTCAGGTTTCTTAAAAATATTTTTCAGCAGATGTCCATTTCCTAAAATCCTTTTCGTCCTATGGGTGAAATTGATAATTTAAAGGATATCAAACATGTTGACCAAAATGGGTACAGTAACAAAAAAATATAGAGTAGCAGCCTCTCCTAAGAAAGTGTTTGAAGCACTCACCAACAAAGAAATCATTGAACAATGGAGCGGGTCTGAGGCAGAAATGAACCTGACCGAGGGAGGTACATTCTCGCTGTGGGAAGGAGATATTCACGGAATCAATCAGAAAATTTCGGAGCAGCAGATCGTTCAGGACTGGAAAGAAAAAACCTGGGAAGCCTATAGCCGGTGTACTTTTAACATCACAGCTGATGGCGAATCAACTATGCTGGAATTGATCCATGAAAATATCCCGGAAAGTTCTGTGAAATCTATTGATGGTGGCTGGGATGATTATTACCTCGGACCACTAAAAGAATTGCTTGAATCAGAGAAAAACTAATTAGAACATAAAACTTAAATAATTCGGAAATGAAAGAATTCTTATATCTATTCAGAGGAGGTGATGCAAGAAGAGCACAACAATCACCTGAAGAAATGCAGGCACATATGGAAAAATGGGGAGCATGGATGCAACAATTGGCGGAAGATGGCAAACTGGTATCCGGGCTTCCATTAGGTGCAGAAGGTAAGATTGTTCATAAAGCTGGTGAAGTAATAACTGATGGACCTTTTGCAGAAGGATCAGAAATTGTTGGAGGCTATCTTATTGTAAAAGCCAATGACCTTGATGAGGCGACCGAACTTTCTAAAGGTTGTCCCATTTATGAGCATGATGGTTGTACGGAGGTTAGGGAGTTGCTCCCAATGTAATCCAGCCTTTCGGTAAAATTCAATAAGCCCACATATCAATATGCGGGCTTTCTTTTTTAACTTGAAGCTATGGGTGTTGAGTCTAAAGCAGTAGAAATAGTAGATCATTTTTTTCGACACGAGTCAGGTAGGATAATTGCAGCCCTTACCAAAAAATATGGTCCCTCTAACCTGGAGCACATTGAAGATGTAGTACAGGAAGCACTGTTGAAGGCAATGCAACACTGGCCGTTCAAAGGAATTCCTGACAACCCTTCTGCCTGGATTCTTAAGGTAGCACAGAACAAATTACTAGACCATTTCAAGAAAGAGCAAACCAAATGGAACAATGAGGACAAACTGAAGCTGTCTCTGGCAACTCATCAATGTGAAGACGAACCCGATTTGGACATCCAATTAAATGATGACCTTCTCAAAATGATTTTTGCGTGCTGCCACCCCAGCCTGTCAAAAGAAAACCAAATCATTCTGACCCTAAAGATTCTTTGTGGTTTCAGTATTTCAGAAATCGCGAGAGGGCTTTTAAAAAAGGAGGAGGCGGTTGCCAAAACATTTACCAGGGCGAAAAAGAGATTTAGAGAGGAAATTGGTGCTTTGGAAGTTCCTATTGGCAAAGATTTGAATAACAGGTTGGAAAGTGTCCATAAGATCATTTACATGATTTTCAATGAGGGGTACCACTCAATTGATCCGGATAATTTAATCAAGAAAGATGTTTGTGCTGAAGCGATGAGGCTCTGTTACCTGATATTGCAGCAAAAATTATTGGCCAACCCCAAAACCTACGCCCTCATGGCGCTAATGTTTTTTCACGCCAGCCGCTTTGATGCCCGTATAGATCGAAAGGGCAACCTAATCACACTCCAGCATCAGGATCGGTCATTGTGGGATAAGGAAATGATAGAGAATGGCCGGTATTACCTCGATCGGAGCTCGTTTGGAACTTTAAGTGAGTACCACCTGCAAGCCGGTATTGCTGCTGCACATAGCCTGGCTCCATCCTATGAAGAGACCAACTGGAGACATATACTGTTGCTGTATGACACTTTGGTTGCTCAGTATCCGGGTGGTTCATCGGCGTTACACAGACTAGTTGCCTTCAGTAAAGTTCATGGACCGTCTGAGGCATTGAAGGAACTGGAGCGATTAGGTGAAGATGAAAATATCAAAAGAAAGCATCTTTACTTCGCCATCAAGGCACATATTGAGGTAGAATTGGGCAATTATGATGCTGCCAAAACCTCATACATGAAAGCCTCAGACCTTGCCACTAACAAGACTGAAAAGCAATTTCTAAAATCCCAGGCTGCAAAGCTGGATCAATCTCCTATCAGAACAAACGCTCCCCAATAATAGGGGTCGTTGTATTTGGATTTCAGTTGCTGCTGTGCTTTAAAAAATGCTTCAGATTTATCTTTTGTTTCCAGGAGATATTGATAAAAAGCAATCATAAAGTCTCTGGTGGCCAAATCATCAACCTTCCATAAGCTTGTCATGATACTCTTAGCACCTGCTGCACGAAATGCTCGCTGGAGGCCATAAACACCTTCTCCGGCATCAAAGTCTCCCAGTCCCGTTTCACAGGCAGAGAGTACCACTAATTCGGTAGATTCCATGTCCAGCCCCTGCGCTTCAAATGCAGTGAGTATTCCATCATTTGTTTTGCTCAATTGGTTAGCACTGTAATAGTCCACCACTCCAGCCAATAAAAGCCCTGAATTGACCATGGCATTAAACATCCTGTAAGCGGAAGTAGCATTGTCTGTTTGAGACCAAAACCCATGGGTGGCAATGTGCAAAATATTGGGGCCTTTCAGTTCGTAGATGACATCTTCGGTAGCCTCCGCACCAAGGTACTGAGTCACTTTCGTTCCCTGAGATTGTAATTGTTTAGTAATGGCTTTCACCTCATCTTCAGTTCCTGGTAAATCTGTCACATTAGCATTCCTGAAGTTCTTGGTAAAGGACCTTTCTGTCATGGCTTCCAGACTAGGGGCTCCCTTCATCGCATATTGCGGTCGCCCAATCAGCACCGCCTGCCCAAATTTCTTATCTGACTCTTCATCACTGATTTCTGATGTGCTGGTGACCTGGCTAACCATTATTTCATCTAAAAGGTATTGGCCGGTTTCAGGGTTTTTTAATGTAGGAAGGTTGATGAGATGATAAATGCCGTCGGGCGAAAAGTATATTTTCTTTACTCCCTGTAACTTAGGCTTAATAGGTTTCCAATACTGATCATAGCTCGTTTTATCTTCAATTTTCAGACGAATGGAGTTTTTATATACCCTGTAAAATCTCGTGTCTAGCAGATTAGCGCTGGAAGGTAAATAAACCACTTCCGGGAACTTGCTGTCGTGTCGAATAATATATGCTGCGTAATATGAACTGTCAGACAAGAATACCTGATTCTTCCAATCGAACCGGGCTATTTCGATGGCCGCCTCTCCTTCCTTCAGTTTGGCCTTTACACTTTTCCAGTCTGGAGCTTTGAGTTGTAGGGTGTTTTGAAAATCTCGTGAAGCGGCAGCAAGTTGGTTTTCGAGGTTATCAACTTCCTTTTGGAGGTCTTGTAATACTGTTTTATCCACTTCAAATTTGGCCTTTTCCTTATCAGGGTCCACCTCAGAACCGAGGGCTGAAGCTATATCTTCCTGATCAGTCTGTGCCATCTGATACATTCTGATCAGCTCCTGCTTCCTTGCTACCCATTCATTATATAAAGCCACCACCTCCGGACTACTTGATTTCAGAAATGCCTTTTTCCTCCTTCTGACTCCTTTGAAGGCAATGGACTTGGTCAACAATAAGTTCTCATACGCTTGTGGAGTTAACTGGTCCAGCGGCAACACTTGTTTGTCATGAGCCAGCTTTACAAATGAGTGGTAGTTTCCATATCCCTCATTGAGCTTTGAATTATAATACGCCACAAAGGCTTTTTCTCCAAAAGTGAAGATGATGTCATTGATCCAGGATAGGTTTTCTGCGAACAACTGATTGTAAAGTTGTAGAGCCTTTTCATATTGGGCATCCCTCATATTGAAATAAGCATAGCCGGCAAGCGGCAAGGTGGCATATGAAAAGTTCCTCACCTTTTTACTTTCATCCAAAATTGATTGAAAGTATTCATGATACCTTTTGTCTTTGTAAAATCCATATTGCTGTGCTTTTCCATGCAGCAACTCAGGACTGGATAGTGCTGCATAATCTCCGGCACTGCTATTGAGGGTATTGTAGTATTCATCCAGCTGAGCGATTGTTCCTTCATAATCTTCCAGGGTACCTCTTTTGGCCAGATACATCGGGAGTAGCGGAAAGTAATAATTGGGGTAGTTGGGGTACGTTTCCTTCATTTTGTCCAGATAAGCTCTGGAGTATTCTTCCGCCAATTGCCAGTTTTTCAGGGCGTTATCCCAGTCTTTTATTGATTCAAATCCTCTTGCCTGATCAGAATACTTTGTTTGCTGATAGATGAGTGGATATATTTCACTGGTGGCCGCCTGTGACTGCAGAGATTCAATTTGCTTATCATAATAATTGCCGGCAGCCTCTATGTAATTGAAATGATCTCCAATCGCATTGAAATAAAACATCTCCATCTGATCTGATGCATTTTCGTAAGCAGGCCTGGTGTATTGATCGGCTTTTGTTTTCAGTTCTTCATTCAATTCAATTAATGACTCCACCCTTTCAAACTGTCCGGATTTCAGGTAAAACAATACCTGCTGAATGAGCCCTACAAATTCGTTTTTGGATTCATCCACCTGTTGGAGGGCCATTTCATACAATTCCTCAGCTTTATTGAAATCGCCTTTGTTTTCATAAAATCCTGCAATTGCAGCGTAATTTGTATAGTTTTTTAATGAGGGGTTATTTTCCAAAAACTTCAGCGCCTTTCGACCAAAGGCCTCTTCTTTATTTTTATAAAGTTCCAACTGGTACTCATAGATCCACTCCATCTCCGGTGTATCGTAGGTGTCAGGTTTTTGAGGAGTGGTGTTTGTATTGAACTCTATTTTGGCATTTGCCTTTTTTTGGCAAAGTTCAGCCATCTCTTCATCCACTACTCCAGAAGTAAATACAGCCATCAGGGTGTAGTAGTTTTGCATGGTTTGTAGGCTTTCATTTTCCTCCACCATCTGAAAAGCTTCCATTGCAATAGTTCTGGCCTTAGCAGTATCAGACAAATTCATGAATACATCCGTGTATTTCTGCATAAACTCTTCCTGAGTCTGGCCATAAATCAAAGATGTGGTGAAAAGAATGATGCTAATTGCGGTGATTACTATTCTCATCATGGTATAGTGGGAGTGAGTCAAAAATCGTTTGTAGATAACTAATTAACTCATTTTTGGCAGAATCTTTAACGATTTTGGCAAATATCTAAAGGTTAGTATGATTTCCTTTACAATCGAAACGAACTAAAACTATCTCTTTTTAAAATGAACCCCAGCCAAATAACAGGGTATGTATGGTATGATCCTTCAATAGGATTCTATCAAAAAGGTAGCAAGCTGGAGTTTCATCAGTTTTATCAGAGCAGCACACAAAAGCAGGAGTGTCAGATTTTATATGAAATGACTTCCGAAACGTCTGAGACAATGATAGACATGCTGGTAGAAGAACTGAATGAAGCAAAACGTGATGCGATCATTACAAAGTACTGGAAAATAGTTTAAGGTAGGACTATGACGGTTTCCCTTCCTGATCCCCGGTCAAAAATTCATCGGTGAAATGTTCTCTGCTCTTTTCTTTGGAGAACTTTTCCTTGTTGTATTCACCGGACCGATTTTTGGGTATTGAGAGGCTTTCCCATTCTTCGTTCTGAATCATTTTACCCAGGTATACAATCTGTCCAATGTGATAGGAGTAATGACAAAGTTGTCTGTTGATGGCCTCCATCACGGTATGTCCCTGATTTCTAATATAAATCACCTTGTGAAGGTCCTCAGGTTGCAATGAGTCCAATGCATGAAAAAGACAATTCCATCCCTCTTGCCACTTTTCTATGATTTCAGGTCTGGTGTTGAGGTCATTTTCAAATTCAGCATCCCTTTCACGCCAGGACTTCTCCCCGTCGCTTGTTAAAAAGTCAGTCCATCGAGACATCATGTTGCCCCACAAGTGCTTCACTATGGTTGCAATGCTATTGCTTTCAGGGTTGTACTGCCAGAAGAGTTGATTCTCCGGCACCCGTTCAATTGTTTTAAGGCCCAGACTTTGGTAGTAGTCAAACTGTTGCCTGCAACTTGCCAGATAATTTTTTGCATCCATGGTTTATTGTTCTGCCTTTTTACTCCAGTATCTTACTAACCCGGCCACACTCATCCAACTTGGATTTGCGGCTTCATATACTTTCACTCCATCGTGATCTACCCCCAAATCCAGCAATTGCTGTGTGGTGTATTTGGAAAACTCCGGGGTAAGCTCTTCCACTGACTTCCCTGCCTCCCATTCCTTTTTGATCCATTGGGCCCAATCATCCAAAATTGCTTCCAGCTCATTCAGGTGTTGTGCTACATTTGATACCTCGTCAAAATGGGTCAGGAATAGTTTTGAGGGGTTTATTTTTCTTAATATTTCAATGGAGTTTTTCCAATCCTCAAGGTTAATATCGGGAGGAGGACATGGCGGCACCACCGGACCATCACCGATTTTGCAACCTGCAACATCTCCAGAAAATACAGCCTCCCCAATTTGCCATGCGATATGATGTTTTGCATGACCGGGTGTGTGCCAAGCTTTGATTGCTGCATCCCCTATTTTAAAAACCTCCTGATCCCTGACTTCATACAGCAGTTCTTCCGGAATATTTTTCATAGTACCCCAAAGCCTGTCCATTTGATCCCCATAAATCCTGGTAGCAGAAGACATCAACTTTGAAGGATCAGCCATGTTTTTTGCTCCGAATGGGTGCACATAAATCCTGGCGCCATGTTCGGCAAATGCCCAGGCAGAACCTGCATGATCGAGGTGAATATGGGTAAGAAAAACATGCTTTATGTCTCTCAAATCCCAACCATGTTTGGCCAGTGCCTCCTTCATGGCATCAATTGTACTGTAAGGTCCTGTTTCAATGATGACCGGTCCATCAGATGTTTTGATCAAATATGATGCGATGGCGCCTTTGAAGCCCTGAAATTTGAGGTCGATAAGTTCAATCATTTTAGGTCTGATTCAGTTTAGGTCAAATGTAGTGCAAAGTACTTATAATTGTAAGCGGAAATAAATGACACCAAATATGAGCAGTACCGACAGCCCTTACTTTCAGGACCACATGCATGAAAATGTTTGTTTCGGATGTGGCATTGGAAACCCGGATGGTTTGCAGATAAAAAGTTACTGGGAGGGCGATGAATCCGTTTGTGTTTTCCATTCAGAAGAAAAGTACCATGGGTGGTCCAACCTGATGAACGGTGGAATAATAGCTACCGTCATTGATTGTCACTGTATGGGAACTGCAATGGCTGATGCCTACAAAAGAGAAAACCGACCGCTTGACTCCATGCCGGAATATCGCTATGCAACAGGCACGCTCAATGTAAAATACCTTAAGCCCACACCAAACGATAAGCCACTTACGTTACGCACCAGGGTAACCGAAGTAAAGAACCGAAAAACGGTAATGCACTGCAAAGCAATTTCCGAAGGGATCAAAGTAGCCGAAGCAGAAGTAATTGCCATACGTGTATTTGACAGTAGTCAGGACGCTGGAAATAATGTATTCAAATCCTAGCTCCTTTTCTTGAGGATATTCATGATCTGGAGAAATTCCTTTTCAGTGATCTTATTGTCTTTTACAATATCCTCAATGTTCTTTTTCTGGTCTTCTGTTAATTGTATCTCATGTGGCTCTATTCCGTCCATTAGATTCTGGACATCCTGTATCCTGTTTTTGAGAATAAGAAATTGGTTTTCATTGATGGTTCCCTTGTCCAGCAGCGCACTGATCTTTTCCTTTTGCTCAATGATTTTGGCTTCCATTTCGTAGTGACCATGTACATACTCTTTGATGAGTTCATTGGTTCCATAAAGGATATCCTTGAACCGGGCTTTCTTCTTGCTCTGAATATACCGACCAACTAATCCTGAGATCAATGCACCTATCACAGCAAACATTATCCCCAGCTTATCCCAATAGTTGGTTTTCCAGAAGGCCGCAGAAAAAATATTATAGGCATTAATTTCTGTGGGGTCTTCCGGGTCATGAGTGACCTGTTTTTCAGGTCGATAAATAATGTTTACAGGTGCCTCTTTTCTAAATCTTTTGTCGGTTGCAAAATGGGTATTGAGGTCCGTCAATTTGCTTACACTTTCTCCTTTCAAAGTGAAATTTTCTGCGGATTCAGGATAGAAGTCAAACTCATAGTCAACGAGGTTGATGCCGTCTTCCTTACCATACGAAAGGAACCAGTCTTTGCCATTGAAAAAAAGAATCGCTCTGATGGGCAAATTTCTCAACACATCGTCCTTTATTTTTCTGGGCAGGTAACCCACAATTTCTGATGTGGGAATGTCTTCTCCCTCGTCTATCAGGACATCATTCAACAAAACCTGATAATGATACATTCCTTTGCCCACCTGGTATAAGTTGAGCGTGACTTTCTCATAAAACTTTTGGTTGGAGTAGTCTTCACTGCTAAATCTGCCAGAGCTTTTCAGGCCCAGTTTTATTTTACTGGTCATCAGGTGTAACAGGTCATTTTCACCGGAGAGCTCTTCCTTGGCCTTTCCCCAGGGGTGTATATCGAGATAAACAACAGGCTTGACCCTGGTTATTCGGAGGTACCTGCGGATCACATTGTAGTAATTGTCATCTTCAGGGATAATGCTGGTGACATTCAATGGGTTATCAAATATTTTTCTAGCCTTGGGATCTTTATGGGCTTCAAACAATATCCTCCTTATTTCCTCTTCATCTTTAACGTTGATTTCGGGAGACATGACGTAAGCGTGATAGGGTACTTTATAAGTTGCGAGCTCTACATAATCCTGCTTATTGATCCCCGGATGCTCCAAAAAATAGGACCTGTCTATTGCAATTCCCTGTACTCTATCATTGATCAATGAGTCCAGCGATGCTTTATGATCGTAGGTGAAATCATAATTAAAAAATTCATCATCAATGTTGATGTCATTTTCCGTGAATATTCCTTTAGGATATTTAAACCCTGACGTAGAGGTGGGTTTTACAAAAAGAAATTTTTTACCCTCAAGCTGATACAATTCCGAGATTCCTGATGACTTCTTTACCAGAATACTACCATAGTAAAAATCCTGGTTTTCCACGGTATGGGTAGCAAAAACATGCAGTTCACCGAAGTTTCCTTTCGTCTGCAAATACGGAAAAACAGTAAATACACCAATGTCATAATCATGATTCACCAGATGGAAGCCCAGATCATCCTCCCCAACAATTTCAAGTTTCAGGGTACGGTCCAGTTTGTTTGCCACATAATCAAACAAAGGGGTAAATGTTTTTAATACCTTTTCTTCGGACTTATACTTAATGATCCCCACCCTCAGGGTATCCTGGGAAAAAGTGGATAGCGACCAGGTTAGCAGTAGTAATGTGGCAAATAGTCTCATGGGTGTGTTGATTTGTACAACGAAAATTTAATTAATTTCTTGGTGATCTGTATTACAAATTTAAATCATCAACACCACCATTGTTCCCAAATATTTGATTTGTTGATTTTAGTCAACCCCTTAATGTACTTGTCGGATATTTTCCATTGACTTTCATCCTGATTTTCAGTAAATTATAGTATATCAAACACGAAAATATTATGGGTACAATTTCAAAATTAAATGCGTGGTTTGATGCCAAAAAGGCACCAGCCTGGTTAGACTTTTTCAGAATAGCGGTAGGAATATACATCATTTACAAGGGAATTGAGTTTATGATGAACTTTAATGCCTTCACGGAGAATATCAATTCCGTAGGATGGGTATTTATTGCCGTACATGCTGCACATTATATCATATTCATCCACCTGGTTGGTGGGGCTGTGATTGCCCTTGGTGCATACACCAGATTGAGTGCCGCCATCAACATCCCCATATTGATCGGGGCGGTTGATTTCAACCTCATAAGACTACAGAGTGGAAATTACGCCGAATTCATTGCGTCTCTTGTTGTGCTGGGATTCCTGATCGCTTTCTTCATTTATGGAGAAGGGAAATATTCCATCAACGAAATCAGAAAGAACAGAGAGCTCAAGAAATTACACCCGTCACATTAGCGTAAAAGGAACTCAAACTGAAAACCGTGCTGATTTTTTCAGTACGGTTTTATTTTTTACAAATCGAATGTCTGATTAATACTGGCCACCTGAAATCCTGAATCCAGCACCTGTTGATATTGCTTACTATTTTGATTTAACAAAGGGTTCGTGTGATTAAAATGAATGAAATGTACCTTTTTTCTATCTGAAGCTGAAAGTCCCTGGAATAATTTCATGCTTTCAATCACAAATGGGTGTGGTATTTGAGAGATGTCGCGATGATTAATTTCGGCAGCATCGAAGAATGTAGCATCCACAAATGCCAGGTCCATTTGTTCTATCAGTGAAATAACACTCTTCTCCCACTTGTGCCACTTATCAATATCTGGAATAAATAGCGCCTTTCTGTATGGCCCCTCTATGATAAAGCCAACAGTTTCGGAATATTCATCTCTATGAGGCACCAGTACCGGTTTAATTGAAATAGATGGTGTGGGGTTAAGCGTACTATCGGCTTGAAGCTGGTGCAATTGTATGTTGCCAAAACTGACCAGTTGACTCCAAGGTCCATTTGTTTTTAAAAAATTTAAGAACCGGGGCATCACAAAAACTGGCAGGCTGTCGGCCCCAATTGCCTCATGACCAAAATACATCAAGCCAGTATAGTGACCAATGTGCGCGTGGGTGAGAAAAACTGCATCCGGTAGCACTGCTTCGGTTCCTGCGTATCGTATCAATTGATGAACCTGGCTCGTAACATCTGGAGTAGCCTCAAACAAAAATGATTGCTTTTTATCAAAGTCAACCAAGCCAAGTGAAACTACTTTTCTGGTTGAGTCTGGGGTCTTAAAAAGCTCACGGCAGCAGGATTTCTTACATCCGATCTGAGGGGAACCTGCATCCTGAACTGTTCCCAGAACGATCAAACCAACTCCGCTACTTTTATTTTTCGTAGGGTTCTGAGAAGGGTTATCATTGAGATGCTGGCATGACATCAAGATTATCAATGATGCCAACATTAAAACATAATTACCACGTACCCTGTGGGTCCTCATACCACTCTGTTTTTGGCAGCAATGCAACAATGATCAGCTTGGTTTTGAAGGTCCATGCCATTACATTAAATGAGTCGGGTCTTTTAAATCGCCATTCACCACCCTCAAAATTTGGGGCGCCAAACAGACTTTCTGCCGCCTTGTCACGCAATTCTTCTGATTTGTAGTTGATAATAATCTCGTACAATGGCTTATCATCATCTGTATCAAAATAGTAGACGTAATTGCTTATTTCGGGATGGTTGACATTTTCTATGTATACGTCCCTAAAACTTTCGTCAGTATTGATAATGAAGTCGACACCTTTTTTGGACATTTTGAATGCTTCCAGTGACATTCCAAACTGAACATCCTTTTTTAAAGATGCAGGTAGTATTTTGGAGGAGCTGTTTTTATTGGATGCCGCACAGGAAGCCAGCAACATCATTATACTGAAAATGACGATTAAATTTCTCATATTATTAGGTTATACTGGCTGTTAAAGTGATAGTTGATTAATGGATCCGTCAGCCTCCACCGCGTATATTTCCAGGTATTCGAAAGACTCTGTTTCCAGCTGAAGGATGCCCTTGTTGCCAATGATGTTGCCCTCTGCATCAATCTTGGTAGGATCTTTTACTCTTTTTCCTCTTATACTTAAATAAATGAGCGATTCTTCTGGCTCTATTTCAAAACTCCAGATTTTATAGGTAGCCAATCTTGGATTATGATCGCAACGGGCGAATATTTTCATTTTAGACTCTATCTCTCCTGAATCATTAAATATTACCAGGTAATCTTCGTCGCACGTGCCATTATTGTAGTTGTAAACCAAAGCAGGAAGTTCTGAAGAACCAAATTCCGGTTTGAACCTCACCTCATATGTTTCGGACTCTCCATAAATATCCGGATCAGCATCTAAAAAGTTGATGGCAAATGATGTCGATACTGCTTCACCTACGGTTAATTTGTCAAACTCCGTTTGAAAATCCTGGAAGAAGCTGAGAAGTATAATGAGTAACATGATCATGATTTGTTTATAGGCAATGATATCTTAATTTAACCATTTTGGGAAATGTTAGCAAACGATTACCTCCCACCCAGAATTTATTTCATTTGATCAGGCACTCTCGCGGAAATATTCCTTTGGTGTTTTTCCTTTGTGCTTCTTAAAAGCTCGGTTAAATGTTGGTTTAGAACCAAATCCTACCTGAAAAGCCAGGCTCAAAAATGACTCCTGCTCATCGGCTCTGGCCCGGTCAATAAACTCGTCTATTCTGTAACCATTAATAAAATCCGTATAGCTCTTATTAAACTGCTCGTTGATCACCTGAGACAGCATGTGGGGGGAGGTTGGGACTTTATACGCAAGGCTATTTAAAGTAAGGCTTGGGTCCAGAAAAACTTTTTCCTTGCTCATAAGGTCATCCAGTCGTTCAAGGATATGGTCCAGTTCAGATTTTTTAATATTCTGATCCTTATATTTTTGTTTCTCTCTTAATACCTCGGGGTGCTTGACCGCATAGTAGGCCAGGGCAAAAATGATGAAAGAGAACAGCAACCAAAGAATATCAATCATATGTTCTACTACAAAGAGTAAGTCCAGGTCCACCAATTTACCAAAGAGGTATATTGCTACAGCCAATGCCCAAAATGACAGATAGAATGCTTTAATATTCAAAACGCCATTCAGAAAGCGAGTATATTTTTTTTGGTTTTCGCTAAGGTTTTCATGTGAGGAATAAGAATTGATCAGCTTTCTGCAGAAGTACCAGTAGGTGGTGTTAAAAAACAAAGCAACCACTCCGGTAATGGCAAAATAGGGCAACAGTTCTCTGTCAATCAAACGATATATAAATGTTTGATTGTTCATGGTAAGGTATGGGATATAGAGTATCAACTGAATCACAAAAAACGAAACATGCAGCGGAATCAGTTTTTTATTAAATGGGACTACCAGGAGCTTATGAATATAATAGTAAAACAGTGGCCCATAGGTAAACAACAGAATTTCAGGAACCAGAATTAATCGTGGTTGCCAATTGAAAATAGCCGGGTCGAATGTAGAAGCTCTACCTAGTAATGAAAAAGAAATCAGTAAAAGTGCAACGCTGAGTGCTCCGTTGGCTTTCTTATTTTTATTCCTGATCGTATTGATTGCCACTATGAGAAGAATCCCCTGAAGTGCTGAAATAATCAAAGCAAACATGTAAATCACATAGGAGCCTACTGCAATATCTTCCCAGGTGTCGATGCTTACAAGGACAATTTTCCCCATCGAAGTATTGTATTGCCTGTTGGGTCTGGCTCGTCCATTGGTTCTGCCTTCTACTGCCTTCCAGCTTCCTCTTGTAAACTTGTATTCAAAAGTGTCAGCCAGGTGGCTGACGGTTAGTTCAAACCTGCCTTCTGAATTTTTTGAAAACTTATTGGTTTCTACATCGGGGTACCAACCCCATTCACTTCCCGCCAGATAGATCGAAGCATCATGTGGGGTGGTGGAGGGAAGTTGATCAATAATAAAAGTGGTTTCATGATAGACCGTATCAGGTTTGTCCGCCCCTTTTGAGTGTGTGCTCAACAAAATCAACAACATACAGACAATCCCAAGTCTCATGCCCAAAGTTTCTTCATTTTAACATTATTACAACAATAGCCGATTGGAAAGTTATCAAACTACAAATTTTTTAAGTACCCCAGCTTATAATTTGAAAGTTTCAATTTATAAAATGTATCGATTTACTGAAATCTATAAGGCATCTTAGAAAACGATTTCAAAATTATAAAACATTGTGATCAAATGCCTGCTTCACTTCCTTGCTCGAAGCATTTTACTGAATGATCACTTTGTAATTAACCAAAACCTATAAATGTTTAGTAAAATGAAAAATTACCTGACCCTATTGCTGGCACTGCTGGTGTTTGCAAAGGTAGGCGCCCAAGTTAACAATGACGATCGTGTACTTCTTCAGGGCTTCTACTGGGAGTCCTCACACGATCATAATGGAGATTGGTATCAGTATGTGGAAGCACTGGTTGGCGATATGCAAACCTCTGGTATCGATATGATCTGGCTTCCACCTCCTAGCGACGCAGGTTCCTGGGAAGGATACCTTCCACGTGAATTAAACAACTTTGCGAATTCCTATGGAACCCTTGGAGAACACCAGAGCTTGTTAAACGCCCTAAATAATGCCGGAATTGATGCCATCGCTGACATTGTGGTTAATCACCGCGTGGGATCTTCCAATTGGGTGGATTTCACCAACCCAACCTGGGGAACCAATTCTATCACCGCTGATGATGAAGTTTGGAACGAACCTGAATACAGCTCTATCGGATTACGGGGTAACAATGATACAGGCACCCCTTATGCTGCCGCCAGAGATGTAGATCACACTCAAACATTTGTTCAAAACGACATCAAAGCATTTTTGGACAACCTGAAAGCTTTTGGCTATGATGGATGGCGATATGATTTTGTACATGGATTTGATCCTTATTACATCACCATGTACAATGGGCACACGAATCCAACTTTCTCTGTTGGGGAAAACTGGAACTCTGATAAGCAGGTTATCCAAAACTGGATAGATGCTACAGGATCATCCGCATTTGATTTCCCAACTTATTACGCACTTAAAGGAGTAATCAGAGACAATAATTATTCCTATCTGGCTTATCAGGGATCGCCAGCAGGTGGTATTGGCTGGGACCCGAAAAACAATACGACCTTTATTGAAAATCATGATACCCCGGACTATGACCCTCAAAACAATGTCCTCAACGGGAACAATGTAGGACAAGCTTATGCCTACTTATTAACGCACCCAGGGGTACCATGTATTTTCTGGAGCCATATGTACGAGTGGGGCAATGGTGTCCATGATGAAATTGCAGCGTTGATCCAAATAAGAAAGGATGCGGGCATTCATAGTCAAAGCCCGGTTACCGTACATCGTTCAGAAGCAGGTTTGTATGTAGCCTCTGTTGCCGGAAACAACAAGACAGTATTCCTCAAAATGGGATATGGCAATTGGGGAGACCCGGCAAATGAGGGACATGGAGGATCATGGTCTTTGTCGGCCAGTGGGACCAATTATGCGGTCTGGACAGAAGGAACTGGCGGTGGTGGAGGCAATGGGTCCATGACCGTGTATGCGCAAGGTTATACTCATGCTTATGCCTGGGACGATAATCAAAACCCTTTACTTGGTGGATGGCCTGGTACAGCTATGACAGCTGGAGCAAACGGTTGGATGGAAATCACCATCAATGCAGATTGCTCCAACATCATATTCAGCAACAATGGCAGCAACCAGACGGCTGATCTCAACACCTGCAACACTGCTCCATATTACTACAACGGTACATGGCATGCAACAGACCCAACTTCAGGCGGTGGCGGAGGAGGTTCCCTAACTGTAAAAGTACAAGGATATACCCACGCTTACGCCTGGGATGATAATCAAAACCCCTTACTCGGTGGATGGCCTGGTACGGCCATGACAAGTGGTGCCAATGGCTGGATGGAAGCGACCATCGGTCAGGATTGTGCCAATGTGATCTTCAGCAATAACGGAAGTAATCAAACGGCGGACCTGTATACCTGTAACACCGCTACCTATTATCACAATGGTTCCTGGCATGCCAATGACCCAACCGGCGGTGGTGGTGGTAGCACTCTGAATGTCTATGCGCAAGGCTACACGCATGTTTATGCCTGGGATGATAATCAAAACCCTTTGATGGGAGGATGGCCCGGAACGGCGATGAGCACTAGCGGCAACTGGAATACTGCTACCATACCTGCCAATTGCTCTAATGTGATCTTTAGTTACAATGGCAGTAGTCAAACAGCGGACCTGAGCACTTGTGGACCCGATAGCTACTGGTACAACAATAGCTGGAGCAGCTCCGATCCGCACAGTGGTTCACGGACAATTGAAGAGGAGGGTTTGCAACAAGTGACATTCAATGCTTTCCCAAATCCTTTCCAGAATGAAACTAGCTTAACATTTAATTTATTCACAAAACAACACGTGAACCTTACCATATACAGCCTTACTGGTCAGAGGGTGATTTTAATTGATGAAATCATGCAGGAAGGTAATCACGAGGTTAAGTTTAATCAAGGTCAATTGCCAAGTGCTTCTTCATTATACATCGGCAAATTGATCATTGGGGGCACTTCTTTTACGCAAAAACTTTTGTTAAAAAATTAAAGATTGTCCAAATTATTTGTTTCGATTCAATAAGTCAGGGTTAGTGACCCTGGCTTATTTTTTTAGTCTCCTGCAATAAAATATTTGATGACCCACTTTTTGTCTACTTTTTGGAAACCTATCCGATAGTCAATTGGGGACCAAACAAAATCGCCGTAAACAAACCCTTTCAAACTACCATCAACTGCCGAAACATAATACCATGAATAATCTTTTATATCATCCGGGTCAGGATTGGAGATACTCTTATTACCGTCATACTGAACAATATCATAGCTAAACTGTCCAAGAACTTTGGAGCCTGACGTAGATGGCTTGTTTCTCACATTCACATTAGTTCCGGTAATGGCCATGTATTCAAAGGCATCAAATTCATCAGGCCAATGGGAAAAAACGTAGGGCATGAAATAGGAATCTTCAGATCTCATTTTACCTCCACCCATATCAAGGATTCTCTCCATGATTTTCCAAAAATCAGATGTTTCATCAAATTTCCATAACTGAATAAATGCCTCTGCTCCCCCTTCATCACCAAAACTAAATTTAATATCTGGATCCAGGTTATTGATGATCCATTGTCGGTCCTTCGTCTTAACAGCATACTTGAGATCATCCAGAAAAATGGTAAGGCTTCTATCCGGAATCAGAGGTTCAAGTTTTGTTTGCTGAGCTTGAGCGCCCAACCCAGAAAAAAATACAATAACGAAAATAAATAAATTGGACCTGGTCATTCTTAGTAAAAATTGGGTGCGACCTTATGAAGGTACAGATTTTCTGCCAATGAGTGAAATGGTCAAATTAATTCAGTTATAAAGAGATTGACCTCAATTTGAATTTCATCGCTTACCTGAACCAATCCAAGAAATTTTGAGGGAGATTGGATATTAAAGTCACTAAGTAATAAATGCAGTTGTCCGGTGTAACTAAAATCGTTCCCTGCTTTGAAAACTGCACCTTCCAGGGAGTATGCCTTCTTTACCTGTGCGATGGTTATTTCTACATCGGCTTCTATGCTGGTCAACAACCCATCTTTTGCTTTCCTTGAACAAAATCCGGTGACAACAACCTCTATATATGGATACTGATCACTTTGAAGCAGGGCCTGCAGGTCTTTGTTCATGGCAAATATTCCACAATCAAAATGCCTGACTGGTATTTGGAGAATTGCCTTTTCCAAGTGAATGTTTTCGGATTCTTCGGTAATCCAAATCGTAAATGTGTCCGATGAAAGGTCCTTTGGGTCAAGCACACAATTAAACTTATTCACATTGGTGGACCCTTTGATCAGGAATCTGCTACAACGGTCAATTTTGAAATGATGTTCACTTTTATTGCTCCAGGGAGAGAAGCAAAGAACGACCAGCAACAATAAAAATGATTTACCCATGCTATAAAAGTTAAAAGAAAGTGAACCGGGAAGCCGGTCCACTTTCGTATTAACAATCGTGTGAACGTGTGATTATTCTAAAAACTGATTGCAGCCTGAATTGTAATTCCACTAAACTCAGCATTCTGAAATTTTGTGTTGTTCCAACCATCTCCGGAGTAACTTGAAGTCACATACTCAATTTTAGTGACCACATTGTCGGTTAAAAACCACCCAAGGGCAAGGTTAGTCCTCACGATATCCTGAGTAGCAGCTGCATCTGAAGATTCTCCGGAGACTGAATTATATCTGGCACCTATGTAGGCATTTTCATTGGCGCCAAGTCTATAAATCAACTCGCCACCAAGTTGGGTGTAACCCCCTCCATCATCGCTGTTTCCATTATTGGTAAACTCCACTACTCCAAATACTTCAAGTCCTTTAAATTTCACAAATGGATTGACCTGAATTGCGGTGTGGTAGGCAAAACCAGGATTAAATCGGGGAAGAAAGTCACTTGGCCTGGCATCATTAATTCCTTCCAGCACAGTATAATAATGCGCCCCGGCCCGGTCTCCATTATATAGATAATCTCTTGTTCCCTTGTCAGAACTGCTGTAAATGGATCCTGTCAACCTTAACCTTAGATCGTCACTTACCTGATTATCGTATCCAAGTTTTCCATACAACACAAACCCATCATCGCCAGCCACCGGGTTCTGGTTCAACCGGCCATTGGATATACCGACTACACCAAGTACTCCTGAATTCTGCACCGTAAGTTCTCCAAAAGGTTCCGTGGTGAAAGAATCCATAATGTAATTACCTACAAATGGGTTGTAAATGGCTCGTGCATTGTCGCTTCTTCTAAAATGCGTATCACCATAGTTGATTTCATCCATACCAAATCGTAAGGTGGCCATGTTCATGAAGCCTGACATAAATCCATCACTGATAAAGTTCAGGTTGTCCATTTGAAAATACCCTCCTTTAACCCATGCTTCCGGGTGGTGTCTGCTTGATAAGTATGTTCTGAGGTGCATTCTCAGCCCGTCCGCAAACTGTACATCAAAATTGAGGTTTGCTGTGGGAAGACTGAAGTTGTTTGATAACTCCACCAGGGTATCAACCGTACCTTCTCCACTGTCATTTGACTGTGATAAACCCTGATACTGAACCGCAAAATCGCCTCCAACGCGGATTTTTAGACCATCAAACTCAACATCATTGGTCTTTGGTGTTTCAAATACGTTGATGCCATTTTTGTCATTGCTTCGATAATATTGGATTTCTGGTAATTGCGCATAAAGCACTGTAGATATCATTAATGTCGTTAAGACCAAAAATGATTTAAATGTTAGATTTTTCATTTTAAGGAAGATTTAATTCTTATTTTAAATTGTTTGATTGTGTTATGTTGCAATAGAGTTTCACCTCTATTGTTACCTCTTCACCGGTTTTAAGTGTGCCCATGAAAAGTTCGGGTGGACTAATGTTCCAATCAGTCATGTTAATTGTCTTCTCAGTTTCCAAGGTGATCTTTTGGTTATCTTGTGTCATGATCAATGAAAGCTGGATTTCCAGAGTATTTCCTGCTATTGTAAGGTCACCAACCACCTGCATCTTATCAGCTACTACTTTTGCCGATTTCATGGTAAATGAAATGTTTGGAAACAATTCACTTTGAAGGGCTTTGTAAGTATAGTTGTCCATTTTAGCCTTACCGCTGAGGATACTTTCTGCGGGTAGTGTTAAATGAAAAGAATCAAAACCTAATAATTTTGAGGCCTCAACCCTTGCAATTCCTCCACCTGATAATCCAGAGGAATAGGACTCCCAATCGTGAAGCGTGGAAGTGCCCTTGATCGTGATTTCAGATTCACCTAGTACAGTTACTTGTACCTGTGACCATGCCTGGTTTATGATGAAACTCAGCACTAAAGCAAAAGAAATTTTGATGATAAACATTTCAGTGATTCATTGGAATTACCGGAAATTTCTAGGAATCTTGCTGATGGAATTATGATGAATGTGGGAGTGGGTTATGAGTTATGTCAGGTGTATCGACGTGCGGGAACTGATATTTATCTTTGTAACCTTTCCGGTAAAATTCAGTACATGTATAAAGGTCAAAACTCAAAAATTCATGCTTAACCTATTTAAAAGTAAAAAGAAAAAGTTCAGAGCTCAGTGCGAATTGAGCAAAACTCCACTTGAAAAAGAATCTGCATATCTAGTTACCACCGCGCAGATCATTTCCTCAAAAAAGTTCTGGGACAATGTGATGACAGAACCCGATACCATGACTTATACCACCGCTTATTTTAAGAATGGCGATGAGGTTGCTGCCAACATGAGACAAATGATTTTCAATAAATATGGGGCTCAGGATAAGCCATGGATTGTGGCAGATTCACAGATGCACCTTTTTGATGTAGATCAGGATAAGGCCAAAACCCTGGCCGATGAGTGGTTTGACCAGGAGGGAAAATATGTGCCGGAAGAATCCAAAACTTCATTAGCAAACCTTGGCGAATCTACCGTCGAAGCGCTTCGGTCATACGCTGTAACAGAAGCCGGCAGGAAAATGGTTCAGCTTTAATCTCCATCTTTTTTGCCAAATAGTCTTTTAAGGAAACCTTTTTTCTTTGGTTCTTCAGAAGACTGTTCCTGTTGTTGGGTAGAATTGCTTTCATGTTCTGAAACTTCTTCTACCTGACCATCTTCGTTTATTCTTAATTTCTTTCTTCCCTTTTTATTTCCAGCCATTTGCTTCAGGAAATCCCAGAAATCGATTTCTTTTTTAAAAGGATCACAATCCAGCAATCGGCGTTCCTGAGGTGTCAATGGGTCAAACTGGGAAGTTGTCAGATACTGGTACCTGGGATCCCTGTTTAACTGCTTGAGGAACTCAGCATAAATTGGAAGGGCCATGTTTGCGCCTTGTCCAAGAGCCGTTGTTCTGAAGTGAATAGATGGATTATCTGCACCAACCCAAACGCCACCTACTAACCCAGGTGTCATTCCTATAAACCATCCATCGGCATTGTTTTGAGTGGTCCCGGTTTTACCAGCAATGTCATTTTCCAACTGATAAGTCAGTCTTAACCTCCTTGCAGTACCCTGATTAACAACACCTCTCAGCATGGAAGTCATCAAATGTGCAGTTTCTGGTG
Source organism: Cyclobacteriaceae bacterium (assembly GCA_965243755.1). GTDB lineage: Bacteria > Bacteroidota > Bacteroidia > Cytophagales > Cyclobacteriaceae > JANSWY01. The sequence goes on along the minus strand of CBDEVW010000002.1, from coordinate 393,098 downwards.
ACATGGCCTGAATTGGAGTTCTCTCTGGCTGTTCCCAGAGGACATTGCCTTCTTTATCTTCTATCCTTGTTACAAATATCGGCTTCATGTGTCGCCCATCATTGGCAAAATTGGTGTAGGCGGTGACCATTTCCATCAGTGAGATGGATGGAGTACCCAAAGCAATAGAAGGATACGGTTCTATTTTTGTAGCTATGCCCATCCGTTTGGTCTGTGCAATGACATTTTCAATGCCTGTTTCTTCTAAAACCTTTACTGACACTGTATTTACGGAATTGGTTAACGCTCCCTGTAAGGTGTATTTTCCCTCATAATCTCCATCAGCATTACCGGGTACCCATTCTTCACCATCAGATTCATAGGCTTTTTGAGATGCTCTGAAATATTGACAAGGAGACACATTATTCTCCAATGCGGTAGCATATACAAATGGTTTGAAGGTGGAACCGACTTGTCTCTTAGTGTTTACATTCACATGATCATATTTGAAATAGCTGTGATCCACACCACCAACCCAGGCCCTCACTTCCCCCTGCATTGGATCCATCAGCAGGAATCCACAATGTAGGGTCGTTAAATAATGTCTGACTGAGTCCTCCACAGAATAGTTGACTTCCATTTCTCCACCAGGTGTGTAGACGATCATTGGTTTCTTTTCCCGCACCAGTTTCATCAATTCTGCCTCTGATTTCCCCTGACTTTTCCAACTTTTGTATTGTGAAGAATTTTTAATTGCGTCTCTGAATAAACGAGGGTTATCCAGAAACGGATTCTTACCAGACCAATGATTGTCAAAGTCTTTTTGCAACTTCTTCATGTGTTTTGCCACTGCATTTTCAGCATATTGTTGCATAGTAGCATCAAGCGTTGTGTATATTTTCAACCCGCCTGTGTAAAGGTTCAGATCTGAGTTGCCGGTTTCATTAAGTTTCTCTTCAATGCTCAGTTTCAATTGATCCAGAAAATAGGCCGCCCGATTGCTGTTTTCCTTTCCGGTATACTTGATGATCATAGGTTCCGCAATGTAGTGTTCCTTCTCTTGTCCGGTGATGAAACCAGCCCTGAACATCTGGTGCAAAACCACATCCCTTCGTTGCTCTGCTCTTTCTGGATGATGGTAGGGGTGATAGTACGTACTGGCTTTTAGGGTTCCAATCAATACTGCCGCCTCACTGGCCGTCAGGTCCTGGGCTGATTTCTTATAATATTTCCTGCTTGCTGCCTCGATTCCAAACACGTTGCTACTAAAAGGAACCGTGTTCAGGTACAGCTCAAGTATCTTATCTTTGGAGAGTACTGATTCCATCCTGGAGGCAATGATCATTTCTCTCACTTTATTGACGGCCAAACTTGCAAAAGGAAAGTCTTGTCGCGGATACAGGTTCTTTGCAAGCTGTTGGGTAAGCGTACTGCCACCTCCTCCCGAAGCATCCCTAAGAATTAAGGTCCGTAAAAACACTCGGATCAGGCTTCTGTAGTCTATCCCATTATGCTCATAAAACCTGATATCTTCGGTCGCAAGTAAAGCTTTGATTACATGTGGACTCACTTTATCCAACCTCGTTGTGGTACGGTTGTAGATGTAATACTTGCCAAGTATTTTACCGTGCGTGTCATATACAATTGAAGACTCAGGGTTTTCGATGGATGCTAGTGCATCTGATGATGGCAAGGGTGCGGGAATGCCCAGGTAGACATAAAGAAAAAAAGTACATCCCATCACAATCAATATGAAAGCTGACCAAAAGCTCAAGCGCAACAATCTTTTCACAACTGACCGATCAGATGACCTCTCTTGTGCTTTGGTTGATTTAGTTTTCTTCTTACCCAATGTGTTTTAGTTTGATAAAATGATTCCCCTGATACAACTTCAAAATTGGTAAATCATTTTGTAATATCATGAGATTTAGTGCTTTATTACGGGTCACACTGGTACTTTTCCCATAGACATCATTTGGTTGATATTGAGTATTTTACATTTAATTAGAGGAATATTAACTAAGTTCGTTTAACAATTTTATGAGGATCAGTTTCCAGGTATTACAATTAAAAGACGTGATGTGAATACTGGAACAATTGGAAAAATGAACTAAAAGAATATTAACAGGTTTTAAATAAGACTATGGCAGAAACTTCACATTGGACAGGATCTGAAAAATATTTGTGTGACCCGGGGCTAGCGCAGGCGTTCCACATGGCAAGGGTATTGGGCATGCCGCTACTAATTGAAGGAGAACCTGGAACGGGTAAAACAGACTTACCAATTCACTATGCAAAAGACCGGGGACTTCACCTGGAAGTTTACCCTGTAGGGTCTAAAAGTAATGTGGAACAATTTGTGGCCAGGTTTGATCATGTCAAGTATTTGCGCGATTCTCAGATAGAAATATTAAATGCACAACGGGAGGAAAAAGGGCTTGAGTCAAAATTGACTACAGGAGGTAGAAATCCAGAATCATTAAACGATTATGTGGTCAAAGGCCCGGCAGCTGTGGCTTACAGCAAGCCCAACTCAGTTCTATTAATCGACGAAATTGACAAAGCACCCAGGGAATTTCCAAATGACCTGCTATATGCATTGAGCCATAGAAAATTTATTATGCCAGAGTCAGGCGAGGTAATTGAGGTGTCTGAAGAGGATATGCCAGCAATTGTGATCACATCCAACAGAGAACAGGAATTACCCACGGCCTTCAAAGGACGGTGTATCTACCACTACATTGACTTTCCTGATCAGGAGGTGATGGCAAGGATCATAGAAAAACATCACCCGGGTTTAGACGAACAGGTAGTACGGGTAGCCCTGGATGTTTTTTATCATCTAAGGCGACTCGGACTTGAACGGGCACCTACAACCAGAGAGATTTTGAACTGGCTAAAATATATGTCAGATATTGCCCCTAAGGAGGCTGTGAAGAAAATTCAAGGTCTGGAGGGCATTGGTGCATTGATAAAAACACAGACCGATATGGAAAGAGTGAATCGGATGATTGGCGCTGATAACTCAAGTTATGGAGGACTAAACTAAATCACACTTTATGCTGAGTTCGTTACCACATAAATTTCGTGACCATGGCTTAAAAGCCGACGCTCGAACGTTGCTGTTGCTTCGTAAAGCCATGCAAAAGGGACTAATAAAGACACTCGGCGACCTGCACGATGTATTGAAAGGGATAATTGTAAAGGAACCATCAGATATAGGTCCATTTACGAAAGCTTACTATGAATATTTTCTGCATGTACCAGTTCAGCCGGGGCAAACTCTGGAGGATGCTATTTTACGCTCAGAGACTTTTGCCCGATGGAAAACTCAATTTCTGGATGAACCAGATCGGGATTTAACCGATGAAGAGTTGGTAAATATTTTTCTGGACCAGGTTCATCTTACCAGTTATGATATAAAAGAAGTGATCAATGGAAAGGAAATCTGGGACAAAGACAACCCTGACCTGGCCGACAAAGATCCGATGGATGATGACCTGGACCATTCTGAGAGGGTACTGGATAAAATGGCAGACTATTCTGATTTGAGTCTGGAGGAACTTCTGGAAAGAATGGAAAAGGTTAGGGAACAGCAAAACAGCAAACATAGCGGAGGAAGTCATTGGATAGGTACGGGAGGAATTTCACCGTATGGCCATGGTGGAGCGGCGAAAAATGGAATTCGGGTAGGTGGTCAGGGAGGTGGAAAAATGGCCAGAAGAGTGATGGGAGACACAAACTATTTCCCAATAGACAGAGATGCGTTGCTCAACGACAACAATGTAGATGCCGCATTGGCTTCAATTAAAGGAGTAATTGAAGAGAGCGCCTGGGAAAGGTTAGATGTTCCTCAAACCATTAAATCCGGTTTGAAAAGAGGGGGGTTATTCATTCCCGAACTTACCAATGATAAAATAGAAGAATTAAAAGTGATGGTTTTGATCGATAATGGGGGTTATTCCATGGCGCCATACATCAGGACTGTTCAAAAGCTATTCAGGAAAATGAAAACCCGGTTTGCCCATGACCTGGAGGTATACTATTTCCATAATACAATATATGACCGGATTTATGTTGATGAAAGAAGAACCAAATCAATTCCTGTAGAAAAATTACTCCTGCACCATCAATCTTACCGGGTTTTTTTTATAGGAGATTCAGCAATGGCGCCTTATGAGTTGACCGCCGGTAGTATTCAGAGTATCAAATCAATCGTTCAAAAATTTAAAAAATCAGTGTGGTTAAACCCTGAGCCTCTCAAATACTGGCCACATACTTACACGATCCAGGTAATGAAAGAAATCGTTCCCATGTTTCCGTTGACACCAGCAGGTATTGAACGAGCCGTAAGGTCCATGAATGCCAAAAGCACTGAAGGGTAATGAACCAAAATCTTCGTGATTACGTCAGCCGGTATATTGAACTTACGGAGGATGACTTACTTACATTTGAAAGTTATCTAAGGCCAAAACATTTCAAAAAAAAGGAATATATCCTTAGAGCAGGGGAAATCTGCAGGGCCAGGTACTTCATTGTAAAAGGCTGTGTGAGACAATATTATATCGACCACAAGGGAAATGAACAAATAGTCCATTTTGCCATAGATAATTGGTGGATCTCCGATTACGACAGCCTGGTCAATGAGAAACCCTCCAGATTGTTTTTGCAAACCACAGAGGACACAGAAGTTTTGGAACTACCAGAATTAGTGTTCGAAAGAGTATCTAAAGAAATCCCAGCCCTTGATCAGCTATTTCGAAAGATCATTGAGAAAACTTACATCGCCATACAAAAGAGAATGGAGTTTATGTTTTCATCTTCCGGCGAGGAATTATTAGATATCTTTTTGACCGCTAACCCTGAATTTGCACAACGAGTACCACAATATATGATTGCATCTTACCTGGGGTTAACTCCTGAGTTCGTTAGCAAGATCAGAGGGAAAAAAAGATAGTTGATTTCTTAATCCAGATTAATTTTTTGGTCCTATCTCACCGATAGATTTGCTTCAGTAGAATTCTTAAAAAAAGATCAAATGAATACTGAAAAAATCAATGCGGTAGACCGTATCGACATCTATGAAGTGCAACCCGAATACTATCGGCCCTTGCTCGACCTTGACAAAAAGCTAAGGCAAAGTAGGCTCAGCAACAAAGAGCTATTGATCATTTACATCAGGTCTTCCCAAATCAATGGATGCGCGTATTGCATTCAGTCACACATTAAAGAGGCGATTGAATTGGGAGAAAAACAATACCGGATCCATGCGCTAAATGCCTGGGAAGACTCTCCTTTCTTCACAGAAGAAGAGCAAACAATGCTTAAAATGACGGATGAAATCACCAATATTTCTAATCGGGGGTTATCCTCTGAGACATATAATGAGGGCATAGAAATGTTTGGTTCAGAAAAGGTTGCAGACATTATAATGGCCATTACCTGCATCAATGCCTGGAACAGGATAGGTCGGGCTACTCAGCTAACACCTTACCAGTCTCAGGATTAATCTTAGGGGAAGTCTGCAAATTCACAAAATGTTATTCAAATTCCATATTGCATGATGAACATCAAAGTTTTAAAAACCTTTCTCAGAATAGCTCTTGCTTCAGCTTTTCTTTCTGCGGTGGCTGATCGCTTTGGTTTGTGGCCGCAGGAAATATCTTCCTGGGGAAACTGGGACGCATTTATAAGTTATACAGCAGTTTTAAATCCCTGGTTTCCACAGTCTTTGGTCCCTGTCGTGGGGATAGTTGCAACCGTTGCGGAGGTGGTACTGGCTTTCGCCCTCATCATTGGGGTAAAAACTGAACTATCCGCACAAATTAGTGGGTATTTACTCCTGCTGTTTGGGTTATCGATGGCGATCACCGGAGGTATAAAAGGCCCTCTGGATTACTCCGTTTTCAGTGCCTCTGCGGCAGCTTTCAGTTTAGGGTTTATCAAAGTAAAATACCTGGAGTTGGATACTGTGTTTACTTAAGACTGCTTCAAAAAATGTCTTAACCAGTAATATTAATACTTCATCAGGATAATCCCTTTACCCGACGAATTTCTTCAATTGGTGTATTCAACATGGCCTAAATTCGTATTGTAGTTATTTGCACAAAGTTGAGCTAACCTCAACAAAGGGCTTCACTTTAAATAACTGAATTTGGGTTTTGACATGGTTCATGAAAATGAATGGTTAGTTTGGTTAGTAATTCTTGCAATAGCCTTCTTTCAATTAATACAGATTGTCAGAAGTGTTATTGTAAGGATTAACGCCGGTAACAGCAGACAGTCATCCAGGCACCAACATATAGCCAGCAAAACCTCGAAGGAACAATCTCAAAAACAACTTGCCTCTTAAACTCGGGAATACAAAATCCAGATCAACCGGATTACATGGAATAACAAACAAATGGGAAAAACCGGTACACTAGTTCTTCGAAGCATCTCTGGCACCAGTTACAATGGGCCTTTCATTCTTAGAAAAATCATTGAGTTTACATTAGTAATTATCCTTATTCAACTCGCGCTTAGTCTCCTGTTTGAATTTCCGGGATACATCAATCTCTTTCTAATAGGGCTGTTCTTATTGTTTAGCTCAACATTTCTATTACTCAAAGTAGGGAAGGAGTTGTTATCTAAAATTATTTTTCTTTCTTGTTCCTACCTGATCATTGTAGCCCTTACACCAATTTTCGGTTATACGATCAACACTCATCTTTTCCTGATTCCTGGTGTTGGGATGTCCCTGATTATGTTTGATCAGGAGATAGGAAACAAAAAATGGATTTTTGTTTTTGCTGGTATTCCCGTGCTATTAGTGATTGAATTGTGGCTGAAAGATTTGACCCCACTGGTGGATATTAATCAAGAGGTTGCAGGCACAGTGGGTACCATCAATTTGTACTTCACCATGATCACTTCTATATACATGTTCTACCTGTTCACTGGCCAACTAAATGGCCAACTGAGAAAAACGAACAATGCGAGGTTAAGGAAAGAAAAAGCTGTAGAAAAACTAAGAAAATTCAATCACCTGCTGGCACATGATCTTAAATCACCACTCGGTACCATTGGTAATGTGTTGGAATTGATTAATTCTGGAAACCTGTCGAAGGAAAAAACCAATGAGCTACTGCTGTTACTCAACGATAAAGCCGACTCATCCCTCAGGTTGGTAAATGGCATAACGCAATACTTTAGTGAAACAAGACAGCAGATGCCAGAGTGGGTTGAGACGCAAACACTGATTGATGAAATAAAAAGCCTGATCACTATTCCTGACAACTTTACGATCAGAACACAAAATTTACCAGGAGCTCATATCTCTCCAATTGTGCTGAGACAGATCATGCAAAACCTTGTATCCAATGCCATCAAATACAATGACAAAGCAGAAGGCTGGCTTGAAATTTCCTATGTAGAAAATGGGTCAAATGGCACACTGAGTTTCAGAGACAATGGCATTGGCATGACCAGGTCACAGCAGGAATCTGCGTTTGAATTGTACACTATGTTTGATCAAATGGCCAGGGAATCAAGTTCTGGAATCGGGCTGGCGATCGTACATGAATTAGTTGACAACAATGGTGGTACAATTTCCATTGATTCGGAACCAGGTCTTGGTACAGCTTTCAATGTTAGTTTTCCATTGGAATTATTTAGATAACCTAATCAACATTAACTATCCTCATCGCTTGAATTGAATCCTGAGGCATGCTAAATTGTGCAATGCTCAAAGCGCAGGACGATTTTTATGACCAAATCGAGGAACCTAATAAAGGGTGCTTACTGGCCTTGAGGGAGATCATACTTGCGCAGGATTCCAACATCACTGAAACCAAAAAATATGGCATGCCCTGTTTTTGCTGGAAGAAAAAACACTTCTGCTACTTATGGGTCGATAAAAAAACCAGTCATCCATACATTCTCTTTGTTGAGGGCAAACTTATCAACCACCCTCTTCTCGTACAAGGGTCCAGATCAAGAATGAAGGTGTTTATGGTTGATCCTGGTGAAGACGTTCCTTTGAAAATAATTACGGAATTGATCAATGAGGCGATAACTTTGTGTCGCTAATAAAACTTCCCATTGAGATACTAATGAAGAAATTCATACTACTATGTGTTTTGCTTAATATTACCTGGTTGCTTTTTAAGATCATCACAGGCATTGCAATGATCATTGACTGGGAGAGCACCACAGACTTTCTCATTGACAACAATTACCCATATCTAATGACTGGTGTCTATTCCATTATTTATGCTGCTATTTTTATACTTTGGGGTTATAGCCTTGTTTTCGAGTGGAAAAATGGAAAAAAAGCAATTCATTTTGTTTTGCTACTCATTTTAAACTTCAGCTACTCTCCAATTTACTATTTCATCAAAATCAGGAAATCCATAAATTAAGAATTTTTATTGCTCTGAATTAATTGATAATTTCACCTTCTGGTAAATACTTAACATTTGCTTAATTCATCAAGCCTAAGTATTCCTTAATTTTATCAATCGAGAAGAAAACACCTGGAAGTATGCGACTGATATTAGATTCATGGGCCTATAGAAATATCACCAGAAGACAGTTTGAAGTATTCATGCTGATCTTGTCTGCATATGTTGTAGTGGAGTTGTATGTCAGTACTATTATTGATTATACTCCCACAGTTATTCTCGCCAGAGATATTATTGATTTCATCATCTGCATGATCTTTCTTGCGGATTTTTTCTGGGGACTATATTACGCGGAAAACAAATGGAAATTTATACAAGCCAACTGGATTGATTTTGTGTCTTCCATACCAATGGTTGGCGCATTGCGGGCAGGAAGGCTCGTAAAAATATTTCGAATATTACGAGTAGTCAGGTCTGCCAGATTTATTTTCCTTTTCTTTAATAACAAGAACTCTTTTTCCACGCTTAGAAACCTGATGCTGTTCAATGGGGTGGTGATCCTGCTGTTCACCCTTAGTTTTTACGAACTGGAACACAAATTAAACCCCCATATCCATAGCCTGTCGGATTCTCTCTGGTGGACTACCTACACCACCATTACAGTTGGTTTTCTACAGGACATACCACCTGTTACTGTGGAAGGAAAAATGTTGTCGGTGGTGCTCATATTATTGGGAATGATCATGTTCTCCACCATGATTGGTACCATCACAGATTTTTTCATTGAGGATGAAGACATCCAGGACCGGCTGGAAAAAATGTCAGAAAGGGTAAACGACCTGGAAAACAAACTGGATCAGGTTTTGGAGAAACTGGATGATATTTCAAGAAACCAAAAAGGGGGGTAACACTGCCATTATGTCCTGGTTTTCAGTATGGTATGGTTTCTGATCAACCGCTGGTAAAAAGTATTTTATGTCAAATTTTCACCAGTTAATCAACGAAAACAAACCGGTGCTTGTAGATTTTTATGCCACCTGGTGTGGTCCATGCAAAATGATGGGACCAATTCTGGAGGACCTTAAAAGCAAAATTGGAGATAAGGCCCACATCATCAAAATCGATGTTGACAAAAACCAGAAACTTGCCAGGAAGCTAAATATACGTGGTGTACCAACAATGGTGCTTTATAAGAACGGGCAGGTTAAGTGGAGAGCTTCTGGAGTAAAACAGTCTAACGAACTCAAACAAGTAATTGAAAAGTACAGCTAATTGGCTTTCCCACTTAGTTCATTGATGGATATTGCAGATGTAGACACACCCGTAGTATCATATGTCGACAAGTGAGAATCAAACTTGACACTGTATTTCCCTTTTTTGGTGGGGGTAAAGTTTACCAAAACTATATCATTCATTTCAGTTACTTCCGCCTCCACTTCTTCCTGGTCAACCATCACATGGATATTAGAAATTTTGGAACCAGGAAATGTACCTTGTAAAACAACACTTGTTGGTTTTCCAATTGATGCATCATTAAAGTTTGTTGCCGCATTGATACCAGAGGAAAACGTAAGATCCTGTGCTCCTAATTTTTCGGCATAATGCTGCAACAAATCGTCCTGTATAAAAACATTTGATAACTCCCAGTTGGCTGCTGCCAATGACACGGGCATTTCTTCATTGATGGCTTTAATACGATTAGCAAAATAATTCAGTCTGTCCAAATGAGGGCTAATTTCATCCAGTAACTCAGCCTCGTTTTTAAGGTATTCCTGCAGTTCATTGATCAGCTGCTGGGTATCATCCGATTCAGCATTGGCTACCTTCCCCAGAATCTCCTTTGCGGTTTCCAAGACAGCTACATCGGATGCTCTGCTGCCTTTTTCCACCACACTATTTTCCATTTCACTGAACATGCGCTGGCATTGAAATCGAAGGGTAGATGTGGCAATTTGCACATTCTCAATTTCCTTACTATGATCAGGCTCCTGACATGAAAGGATTCCTAGTAGTGAAATGGCGGCCAGATAATAATTAACTTGTCTCATGAGCTGGTGGTTTGTTCCAATTGTTCTTGCAGGGTAAGTTCTGCTATAAACGTGGTTCCTTTTCTTCCAGGGACGGTATCAAGGTCTATTTCTCCTTTGATCAAATTCACACGAGAATTGATGTTACTCCAGCCGTTTCCTTTTCCGTTGATCAATACGGACCTGTCAAATCCAATGCCATCATCTTCAATTAGTAATGTAAGCTCATTTTCCTCCCTGGTAAGTTGCAAAGTGACCTGCCTGGCATCCGAATACTTTAAAATATTATTGATCCATTCCTGAGATATTCTATAAAGGGATATTTCTACCAATTCTGGCAACCTGTCATCCATTTGAAACAGGTCAACAGTTACATGGACTGTTCCGGACTTGTTGATGCGATCTGCAAATTCAGTAAGGGCCGGACCAATGCCCAATTTGATTAGCGTTTGCGGCATCAGGTTAAAGCAAATACTTTTTAATTCAGCGTACATTTCATCCAGCACACCCGCACTGTTTTCAAAAATTTCATGTTGGTTTCCACCATCTTTGGATAAGGCTTTTAAATTGAGGTTTAAAACAGAAATCATTTGACCAAACCCGTCATGAAGGTCTTTTGCAACTCTGGACCGTTCCTTCTCTTGTGAACTTATCGTTGCATTCATCTGTGCTTCCTTGATTTTCAGCTCGCCTTCCTGGAGCAGCAATTTTTGTTTTTTTCGAGCCCGGCTTCTTATGAGCAGGATCACAATGACAAGTGAAATGGCCGCAATGGATAGTGCAATTATACCCGCGATGTTACGCTGATTAGCGCTTTGCTGTTGCGCCAGTTGCGCCTGTTGAATAAGGATCTGGTCTTCCTTTTTTTCGGTATCAAACTTAGTTCGTAGTTCAGACAGTATCTCTTCACTTTCAATATTGAAAATTGTGTCACTTATGGTTTTAAAAGCTTTGTAGGCATCCAGGGATAATTTATAATTCCCCTGCTTCTCGTAGGCCTGACTCAATAACTGATAAGCTTGTTGAATAGCCTCCTTATGATCAATCCTGGTAGCTATTGCCAAGCCTTCCTGGTAGTACTGTATAGATTTGTTAAAGTTATCTAACTCAAATTCAACTTTACCCAAATTCACAAGCGAGTTGGCAATCCCTGTGCTGTCAGAGTTTTCCTTTCTGATGTCAAAAGCCTTACCGTAATATTCCAAGGCTTCAGGATACTGTTTTAATTCAAAATAGCAATTGGCCAGGTTGCTATAAGTATTTGACAGTCCGCGGGTATCATTGAACCTTGTTTTTATTGCAATGCTTTTAAAATTATAGGCAATAGAAGAATCATATTGATCTGTTTCATAATAAATGGTAGCCAGGTTGGAAAGGATATAGCTTCTATTGAGATCACTGCTTCCGAGAATTGCATATTCATCCGCTTCCTTGTACGTTTCGATTGCTTTATCATAATCCTTTTGCCCAAACTGATAAATTATCCCTACCCAAATAAGAGCCGCCGACATACCGGCATAGTATTTTATGGATTCAAATGTTTCAAAACTATTGAGGTAATGCGGAAGTGCTTCAGCGTAGTTTGACTTGTCGTATTGGATGTTTCCAAGTGTCATGTAACAACGGCCTACACTTTGCATGTCCTGAATCTCGGTGGCATAATTGATCGATTCATTTAACAATTCAATTGCCTTATCGGCCTGCCCGGTTAAACTATGTGCAATGCCAAGTTGCATAGCTGATTGAGCAATACCTTTTTTCCATTCAATTTCATGAGACAAATTGTAGGCAGTATCTGCGTATGATTTGGCAACTAAAAAATCTGATAGTCGAAATTTATTGTGGAGTGTAAGGTATATGTTAATCCGGCTGGTATCATTTTTCTCCGATTTGAGTGCAGCAAACAAGCTATCCGTGTCCATCAATTGGTATGTCCCCTGACCAATGGTTATAGTAGTAGCCAAACAGCAGGCTATGACAACAATTAATAAATTTTTCATGGGTAATTAATTAAAGTGGCAGTTCCCGGTTTTTACTAATATAAGCAGCCACTGCATTTTTTCTACTGAATTGACAGCACTTTCTTTAACCAGTTTTCTAATTCAGTGATTTGTTTTTCCTTCTTTTCTTTATTGGTGTCAAACGAAAATATTTCTTCCTCTTTTCCCTTTTTTAATAACAATGAAAGGTGCTTATGAAACATCCCCTCTTCTTTTAGCGACACCTGTTGTGTATAGTTAATAGATACTACTTCATCAAAAGGAATTTTGTGCATACCAAAAAACTGGTTGAACAGTAAAATTTGCCTGAACTGCCCATCCACAATGACAGATTTCTTCACCCTACGTTGTTTCAACAAATTCATGGTGGCAGGAATGAGTAAAGCTAAACCTCCTAATATTCCATACAAGTGCTGAACAATCATGATCACCATCAGCAAAACCATCAATGATGCCAGGAATAAGGCGAAGGGCAGGTACAAACGCCTGGAACGGAAATAGACCTTATCATCGAGGTGTTCAAATGTATAGCCCTGCCTCTTCAAAAATGTGCTTACTTTCATGATAGGTGATGTCTCATATGGTAAAGCCCAAATATTGGTCCTAACAGGAGTATAAAAAACACCAACCTGAAATCAAGAAATGGAATGATCCAGGAAAGTAACTGGATGGAAAATATAGTAATGAAAAAACCAATACAGTTGACTATTGTCAAGGCTGTACCAATGTATTGTTTTGGGGCCGTTGACGCTACCAATGTAGAGAACTGTGGTGAGTCCGCTACCACTGTTGTTCCCCAGATAATCAGGGTAACCATTAAAACCGGTTTGGATAAGTCAAAAATCAAAGGAAATGTGAGTATACAGCATCCTGACACAAGCAATGAACTAAACGCAACCAAGCCGCTACCTTTTTTAATGGACCATTCTCCTCCCAGGACACAACCAGGAAAACCTGCTGCAATGATTAAAAAAGACCATATTGGAACCGCTAAATTCGTATCATGTGTTTGCTGATATTGGCTAAGTATAACTGGCACAAAAGTCCAAAAGGCATATAGTTCCCACATATGCCCAAAGTAGCCATATGCAGCCGCACGAAATGGTTTATTCTGAAAAACCCTGGAAATTGCCCTAACATCGAATACCGGGCTTTTAGCCCGATACGGTCCATCAGGTACAAGCAAAATAATCAATAGACCTCCTAAAATGCTCAACCCGGAAGTTACCGCGATTACAATTTGCCAATTGAATCCCCCAATGGTAGATTTTATCAGGTGAGGAGCCGCAGTTCCCAGTACAAGTGCCCCAACTAACCAACCCAGTGCTTTTCCCAGTCCTTTTTGATGATAGTCTGAGGCTATTTTCATTCCTACCGGATAAATTCCCGCCAACATAAAACCAGTTAAAAACCTTGCAGCCAACAGGCTATAAAAGTGTTGTGGAAGAAAAAATATACTGATGTTGAATAATGCACCAAGTAATGCGCAGATAAAAAACACATTAGAAGGAGAATACCTGTCTGAAATGGTAAATATTGCAAACAACAGGGTGCCGATGATAAATCCAAATTGCACCGCTGAGGTTAGATATCCCAGGCTGCCATATGTCAAGTTGTAGGAGGCAAATAGGTCATTGATCACCGCATTGCCCGCAAACCAGAGCGATGTACAGGCAAACTGAGAAAATACGATAATGATAAGGACAGATCGCTGGCTCATCAGGACATAAAACCAATACCCTTCTCCAGGAGTTCGTTGTACTTTTCTTTATCAAATGAATATAAATAAGGAGCCTTGTGAGCCCCTCCATTCATTTGCTTCTCCAATCTTTTCGTGATTTGAAGCTTCAGGATTTTTTTCTGGAAATTAGCCCTGTCCAGCGCTACTTCAGCGATGCACTCATACAATTTCTGAAAATCCTTCATTGTAAACTTTTCAGGTAATAGACTTAGGCCCACTGGCAGATAATTAATTTCCATTTTAATGGTCATAAGCGCCCTCTCTACAATTTCATTGTGGTCAAAGATCATTTGGGGCAATTCCTTCACTGGTTTCCATTCAATAGCATCACTCAACACATCTTGCTGCAGCTCACACTCATCCAGTTTGACCAATGCCAGATATCCTGTTGTGATTAATCTTTGCGTTAAGAATTCAAATACCTTTGAATTAGTAACACCAACAGACTTCAACTCATTTTTCATTATTTCTGTGTCAAGCCTGCCTTTATCACCAAATGTATGAAACTGTTTCAGGAAGGGAAAGTCTAAGCCAGTACGGTCTTTTAGTACCCTCCTTGCTGCATCATCCAGGTTTTCATCACGATGCACAAATCCTCCAGGTAGTGCCCAAAAATTAGAATTTTTCCATCGAAGTGTCAGGACATGAAGTGTATGGTCACCATAGCCGATTATTACGCAATCCACAGTTTGTCCCGGAACCCATACGTCAATTCCCTTTTCCAGCCATGACATTATGTTTTCATTGTCCATAATTAAAGATACAAATTAGATTTATGAATAGATTATAAGCTATATACTGAATGCACCAGGAAATCAATATTTTTTGGTTGTGTTATTTGCACACATTAAAATTATTCGTTATCCTTGTTTCAAGTTTTATAGGCATATTGCCAATTAGATCCCATGGTGATGTGTTAAAAAATTAGATTCAAAATCGGTCATGTCCCGTGATCGATTTTTTTTATTTGATCATTGCCACCACTCTTGCCGGAGCTGCACTTGCCCCAACAATCTTTAGCGGAAACACAGCCACATTAAAACCTGTTACGGGCAATGCATCCAGGTTTGTTAACTGCTCCATATGACAGTACTCCTTCTTTTGACCCACCAGGTGTGCCTCCCAGAACAAAGAATTATCCTTATTTTTCTTTGCCTGTTCTACCTGATATTTCAATGGAAGATCCCAACCCCATTGATCAATACCCATTACCTTAATTCCCTTGTCGATTAGATAATTGGTGGCTTCTGCGCTCATTCCAGTTCCTTTCAGAAAAAAGTCTTCTGTGCCCATATACTTATCTCTACCTGTCTTTATCAAGACTATCATCCCCGCCTTCAGTGTAACGTTTTCCTTTTTCAGAAATTCTTCAATGTCTTTTTGTGAAATGGCCTCAAAGTCCGGCTTATGTTTCATGTCAATCACAACACCCTCACCAAAGCACCACTCCAGAGGTACCTCATCTATGGTTTTTGCGCGTTTACCATCAACAGTTGGAGAATAATGCCAGGGTGCGTCAATATGAGTGGTACTATGTACACCCATTTTCTGAATGGTATCGTCTGCCCAGCCAATAAAATTTTTAGGAAACAACTTGAAAGGTAAGCCCAAATATCGAATCAACCATTTGGCTTTCTTGTGTGGTTTGTGTTTTATTTTTACCCGCATAAACCAGGGGTCTCCTTTCGTATATTGGATAGGTTTTGATAAGTCTACTATTTTCATGCTATTTCGATAGGGTATTTAGTAATATGTTTCAGGATAGCGTTCTTGATTTCAGTGAACCTGGTCTGAATCAAAAAATGTCCGGCCTTTTCTAAAATGATCACTGCATATGGTCCGTTCAGATAATCTTTCTGTAGAGACACCGACTGCTTTCCTATGGCCATATCCCGGTCTCCCCAAATGAATAACGTGGGGTGACTGATCGGCTTCAAAATCTCTTTTTCTTTGGCTTTGATTAAAAGACGATAATTTTTCCTGTAATAATTAAGGGTCGCCCGGATTGCTCCTTTTTGTGAATAGACCTTTAAATACTCTGCCTGATGCTCCTTAGTACTGTTTTTCCATAGCGTTCGTAGCACTTTGAAGTTGTTTTGTTTTAACCTTAGCTCTGGCAGATATGGTAGTTGAAACCCTTTCATGTATGCACTCATTTTGCTCTGTTCCGGGTCGGTAACAAGCGCCTTTCCGAAAGCCTGTAAATGTGGAACCGATAGGGCTGTCCAACTGCTAACTTTATTTCCAAAATCCTGAACCAATTGCCAACCTATACAAGCACCCCAATCATGACCTATAAGATGAAATGCCAGCATCTCCTGTGAAGCTGCGATTGCAATGACGTCCTTAACTAAAATTTCTATGCTATAATTGGATCGTCCTCTTGGACGTGCACCTTCACTAAACCCACGCAAATCAGGCGCAATGCAATAATAATCTTCCAGTACCAGGTGAGTCATGAGTTCTTCCCACATGATTGAGGTTTCCGGCCAGCCGTGAAGTAGAACAACTGGTGGATTTGATGGTTTCCCGGCTATTCTGCAAGTAAACTCAAGGCCGTTGGCTTTGATAAGTTTGGTGGTTATGATAGGATCTGTCAATGGATTAAAAAATAATGACGTGGCAAATTAAGCATTCCCCAGCTAAAAAAGCAGCATTAATTGGTCTCAATGCATGGTACAAAGCTCTATTTCTTCAGATTTTCCACGCAACGGGATGCTGCCCAGAGAAACTGCCGTATAAATATCGGAGTAGGCCAATTTGTCGATCAGCGATTTTGTTGTAAGTAAATCCACATTAAATTCATTGCATTTGCTCTGAATCCTCGCTGCGGTATTCAGCACGTCTCCTGAATAAGTAATGTCTCTTTTGATAATCCCTATTTCGCCGGCAATCACTTTTCCATAATGAATCCCTGCTTTAAATTCAGGAACGATACCAAATTTTGTGATGTACTTTTCTTTTTTGGTTTCCAGCTTTTGTTTGATGTCAAAAAAGCAATTGATGCAATTATTTTCCTCTAATCCGATATTCAATCGCCAGGATATGACAACTTCATCTCCTACATACTGATAGATTTCTCCTCTGTTGTCAAGAATTGGGTCTGTGATATGAGCAAATAGGTCCTTGAGGAGCTCATGATACTTCTCGTTACCAAGTTTTTCTGCGATTGAAGTGGAGCCCTTTAGATCCAGAAACATAAATATTCTGTCTTCGGTACGGGGGAGGTGATATTTCCCATGAATCATACTCCACAAAAGCCCATGCCCAAATTTATCATTGATCATTAGTGTCATCTGGGTAAGGCCAACTACTGTCGCCCACAGGATAATGTTTTTCACATGCATGGTGGTAAAAACCAAACCATTAAAATATTCCTTTGCATTACTGGACTGAAGCTCACCGAAGTTAACCTGAGTTTGGACTAATGCCATCAGGAATGTAATGAAGGACACAATGACCACAAACGCTATACATACTACCAGGATACCTTTATAATATGGTGCAGTTCTGTACTTTCTACCAACAATAAAAATCAAAACTACTCCTCCCATGATCCCACCCATAAACCCAGATGCCAGATTAAGCACCAAAGCAGAAATCAAATCATATTCGGGTCCAAAACCAGCTGAAAGGTGGCTTGTCAGTAAAAAATGATCATAAAATGTTTGAAAGAAGCCAATGGAGGTCCAGGCAACAACAATTCCCAGCAACTTCTTCAGCTGAATTTTCATCCTGGTTGTCATACTATTCTATTGCTTTACAATAAATTTAATGCATCCATGTTTATTACAGTTATGAGATTAACCATATTATACTTCCTCATTGCCATTACGTTATTTAGCTGTTCAAATGATGATTTCATCCCAGATACAGAAGAGGTAATTCCTGGGCAAACCCCTAATACATCATGGTATACGCCCAGTCCAGGAACCTCCTTCGATTGGCAATTGAGCGACGTTAGTAACAGCTCTTTTTCTTCATCTGTAGTGGATGTTGATGGTTTTGACACCTCAAAAGAAACTGTAGAACGTCTCGTTTCTGAAGGAAACATTGTTGTTGCCTATTTATCTGTGGGGACTATAGAAGACTGGAGACCAGACACTGAAGCGTTTCCATCTGAAATCATTGGAAAGAAATATGATGGCTGGGAAGGTGAAAAATGGTTGGATATTCGAAGACTTGATCTGATTGGGCCTATAATTGAAGCAAGGTTAGACATGCTGGTGGAAAAAGGGTTTCATGGTGTGGAGCCAGACAACATGGATGCGTTTGAATATCCAGATCCCGGGTTTGACATCTCAAGAGATGATCAAATTGCATATTGTAGATGGTTGGCTAACGAAGCACATGAAAGAGGCCTGTCAATTGGACAGAAAAATGCAGGAACCTTGGTAGACGAACTAGTAAACAATTTTGATTGGATGTTGACAGAAGACGCTTATGCTGATGATTGGTATGAACAAGCTGAATTATACATTGAGAATGGAAAAGCGGTATTTGTGGTCGAATATACCGATAATATGAGTCGAAATAAATTTCTCAATAATATTTGCCCTTCTGCTGAAGCAAAACATTTTACATCAATTTTGAAAGACCGTGATTTAGGAGCTGGGCTTACAACTTGTCTATAATCCCTATTTATATAAATAATGAAATACCTCCTCCTCATCTTCCGACAAGTACCTGAACGTAGATTTTTGAGGTAACCCCAAATCATTGTATTCATAGGACGAAATGGATTCAATTTCATGTCCATGCGTATAGGTAGTTTCCTGAATTAGCTGCGAGCAATCTCGGTACGCCTTTTCCACCTCCAGGTATAAAGTATCTTTAATGTAAGTTGATTCAATGATTGTAGCATCTCCTTTCTCAATTGCGCGATAACCTGTCATGCTGGAATCCGAGGAATATTTTGTAATTCGGGATAACCCGTAATCATCATACTCATAAATGGAATAATAGATCAAAGTAGAATCGGATGAATAAAATTTTCTGTTAATCCGGTTACCCTTACTATCAAATGATCCTTCAGAATAGTTGGTGGTTTTTCCATGGTCCTGGTACCGTTCATACACTTTGTTTCCCTGCTTATAAGATTTGAATATCAGCTCATTACCGGTAGAATCCCTTGTAAGTAAATATCTCGCAATGGTATTTGGATATGATGAGTTGCCTTCAAAATCCAACTTCTCATAAAAAGTCTCTCCTGATATATTAATCAGATATACAGCAGAATCAGTTCTTCCTTTGGCATCAAAAAAATGCTGTGATAATAATACAGTATCATTATGCGACACCTTATATATCGCACATTGCCTTATACCGGCTGTTGCAACAATGTCATCAGGAAATTCATCGTCCCATCCGTTTCGGGGACAATCCTCTGCTGAACAGCCAATGACCACAATAATAAATAATAGATATAGCGAGTTTCGAATCATTGGTTAGGTGGTTTGGTTTTGGTGGTGGTTTTCTAAACTATGACAACTCAATAGTATTTATTCCTCCACAGCTATGCAATTTTTCTTATATATTCTAATCATTACATCCGAATATATTGAAGGAAATAGCTAACTAACAATACAAACCTCAAGAAGCCCGTCATACCAACTATGAAAGCAATAACCTGCCGAAAATATGGAGATCCTTCAAAGCTACAATTAGAAGATCTTCCAACACCGAGCCCTAAGGAAGGAGAGGTTCTTATCAAAGTACATGCCTCTGCAATCAATGATTTCGACTGGAGCCTGGTGAGAGGAAAGCCCATCATTTACCGGTTGATATTTGGTTTGTTTAGACCTAAACACATTATTCCGGGAATCGAGTTAGCGGGAACGGTGGAAGCATTGGGGCCAAATACCAGCAAGTTTGAAGTAGGCGATAAGGTTTATGGAGACATTTCCGCTATTGGATGGGGTACGTTCGCTTCATATTGCAGTGTGCCGGAAACAACAATGACGAAAATGACAGACAAAATGTCTTTTCAGCAAGCGGCAGCCATTCCTCATGCCAGCATGTTAGCATACCAGGGACTTGTCGAAGTAGGTCGCATTAAAAATGGACAAAACATCCTGATCAATGGGGCGGGAGGCGGCATGGGAACCTTTGGGTTGCAAATAGCAAAAACGTTCAATTGTGAGGTTACAGGAGTTGATACAGGCGAAAAGTTGTCTAAAATGAAAGAGATCGGTTTTGATCATGTATTGGATTACAGGGAAACTGACTTTACGAAACAAAATGTTCAATATGACCTTATTCTGGACGCTAAGTCCACCAGATCTCCGCAAAATATTTCGAAAGCACTAAAACCAGAAGGAATTTACAGCACAGTAGGGGGCAACCTGTCTAAACTCATACAAACCTACTGGGCGCAGAAAAAAGTCCAGAGTAAATTTAACGTAGTAGCCCTCAAGCAAAACAAACAGCTGCAAGAGATCAATGAACTATTTGATGAAGGTAAAATTGCGCCTGTTATTGACGGGCCCTATTCCATGGAAGACATTCCTGAGCTGATCAATTACTTTGGCGCGGGAAAACACAGTGGCAAGGTGGTAATTGATGTAGACTAACAATTAAGAATTTAATATAATTTAGTGCCATAAAATAATTTCTACTGTATCATGCAAATCATCAAACTAATTCTTGCCATTATCTTCCCACCAATTGCCGCACTATTACAAGTTGGGTTTACATCGCACTTTTTCATCAACATATTACTGACCATCATTGGAGGTATTCCTGGAATGATTCATGCTATCTGGCTTGTAGTGACTGACAGGCAGCCATAAAATTATTTTCATGCACAATGAATATCTTGAAATATTAGGTCTTAAGCCGGGAGCAACAAAAGAGCAAGTTAAGAAGGCCTACCGAAAATTATCCAAAGTTTATCACCCTGATATCAGCAAAGATGAAAATGCTAAAGATAAATTCATTGAAATAAATGAGGCATACAACTTCCTAACTACTGTTGGCCCCAGACCTCATCAGGAGACCATCAATTATAACTACAGCCCAAAAGAAAGTGAATATGACAGGTGGAGAAGGGAAGCCAGAGCCAGGGCAAGAAAATATGCCCGCGAACAGGAAAGACTTCAGCAGGAACTTATCAGGAATGTCCTGAAAACATTTGATTGGGTTGCAGTAGCCATTGTGGGTTTTAACCTGATCCTGATTTTAGATTATCAATTGCCTAAGGATATTGTTTCTGAACCGATACAAGAAGCCATTACAATAATGAATGACAAAGGCTATCATCGCCATGACATCCTCAAATTTGATGGCTTCAGTATGATTTTTGAAAGTGGAGAAGTCAGCGCTATTGATATGGAAGTACCAGCACAAGTCCTGAAAACAAAGATCCTTTCTTATCCGATGGCAGCAAAACTTTCTGTTGGCGGTAGAGTTGCTGTGCATGAAGAGTATTACGGGTTGTTTGCGGTATTCGGCTTTATCATCCCAATAGTAATGCTGGTAGCATACCTGTATAAATTCACAATGAAAACACTGGACACCAAACTCACGCTAGCCATTTTCATGGTGATCCTTTTTTTGATCCAGTTTTCATTATTATTTTAATTACTTATTGATCCCATAGTGATGTTTTCGTATAACTATTCATGCTTTTAAAGGAATTCCCCGATATCAACTGGATAAGAAGGCAATCCAAAAACAATTTTGCTGATGGGGTGGCTTATAATGGTTCAAAAATCAAAAGTTCCGGATGGCCAACGGTAATTCTCAACACACAAAGTTTTGCGACTGAAAGAACGAACATTACTGCTCCCTTCACCATTTTCATGAACCTGAAGGGACAGAGTATGGTACGGATCGATAAACAATCAATCCCATTAAGTAAAAACACATTTTGTCTGGTTCAGCCAGGAGAAACCTATGACCTGGTTATTCCAGATTCCGAGGAATCTACAGAGACATTCAATGTTCATTTTGGACAGCAGTTCTATGATGATGCAATGAATACTTTGCTCAGGGACAACAGATACCTAATTGATAACATTGAAAGTCAAAAAGTGAATTACCCATTTCCGACCAACTCATTTTGGAAAGATGAGAGGACACGTTCGTTGGTACTTACCCTGAAGCAATTTTACCGAAACAACATAAAAAGCAAGCTGACTGAAGAAGAACTGCTATTTGCATTGTTTGAGCAGGCCCTGAGTTTTCGTGACAAGAGTTTCCAACAGATTGAAAAGTTTGATGCCCTAAAAGTGTCAACAAGAAATGAAATACTACGCAGGTTACAAACAGCGATTACATTTATCCACCAACATTATAATGATGAAATTAATCTGGATGAAGTTGCTTCGGTAGCAATGCTTTCAAAGTTCCATTTTCTGAGAACTTTTAAATTGGCCTTTGGCATATCTCCCAGACAATATATTGTCCATATCAGGCTTAAGAAATCCCAGGAGTTATTAAAGTCTACTTCGTTAAATGTTTCACAAATTTCAACGATTATTGGTTATCAGGAGCCGAATTCATTTACCAGGGCATTTTCTAATGCTTTTGGTATTTCTCCCATGCAATACAGAAATAATTAGCAATTTTTGATAGACCTGGTCAAAGCGTTACCCATAACTTTATGAGAAAAAATGGTACAATTTGGCTTCTATACACTTCCTCTGGTGATGGCATTGTTATGTGGATATCTGATCAGCTATGGTCCTGATCAAAAGAAATTATTGAAAAGATATGTCTTGATACTCCTCGGATGGGGTATATACCTTTTTTCGCTGGAGCAATCTGGTTTGTTGATGAACTTTAGCCTTCCCCCCAGAATCCCTTTGTTGGTTGTTTTCCCAGCCATTTTTCTGGGAATTTATCTGTCAGGCAGGGCCTCATTTTCATCTGCCCTGGACCGCATTCCTCCACACCTGATCATTTATTTTCAAAGCTTCCGAATCCTGGTGGAGCTTTTAATTTATGGCGCATTTCTCAATGGTATATTACCGCAACAAGTAACTTTTGAGGGAACCAATATGGACATAATTGTTGGTGTTTCAGCGATTCCTGTGGCCATTATGGTTCATAAAAGAAAACTCAGCCGTCGGGCGCTTCTTTCCTGGAATGTGGTTTCACTGATGATTTTGGCTGTAACGGCCGGAACATTTGTTTACACATTTTACACGATCAGCTTGTCCACGGAAAACATGCGTTTTGTCACTTTCCCATATCTATTGCTGGCAGCAGTGCTGCTACCTATTGCTGTTTTTTTACATGTAATTTCAATCAGACAGCTGCAAAGAGGTGTTTTAATGGCATAAAGGAATTGACTCATTGTCTGGGGACCACTATATTGTGGTTCCCAATGCCAATAATGAACAATTTAAAAGAAAGATATCTGAACCTGGTAAAGCCTTATGAAGAGACAGATATATCCTCTTTATGGCTTGAAGTAGAAAATAATTATTCCCAGAAATCACGGCATTACCACAACCTGCAACATATCGATGCATTGATCAACCATCTGGAACCAGTGGCTGCCAAACTTGACGATTGGGAGTTGATTCAGTTTTCAGTGTTCTATCATGACATCATCTACAAGCCAACTAAATCAAACAATGAGGAAAAAAGTGCAGAATTAGCAGTAAAAAGATTAACACAACTCGGTGTTTCCACTAGTAGAATTGAGAAATGTAAACAACAAATAATTGCAACCAAGGAGCATAAATCCAATCAATCAGGTGATACGGCTTATCTCCTTGATGCAGATTTAAGCATCCTGGGAGCTCCTGTTGAGCAGTATTTAGAATACACCAAAAAGATTAGAAAAGAATACGGCATTTACCCTGACCTCATCTATAAACCGGGTAGAAAAAAGGTAGTTCAGCACTTTTTGAACATGGCATCCATATTTAAGACAAAATATTTTCAGGATCAGTTTGAAAAACAGGCCAAAAAGAACCTTCAGCAAGAACTTGATTCTCTTTAGATAGATCAATTCACTAGCTTTGTGGCATGATAGAGATTGGTCGATACAATGAGCTGATCATTGACAGACATACAAGTGTTGGATTATTTCTTACCGATGGCAAAGGAAATGAAGTACTATTACCCAATAAGTACTGCCCTGAGAAATACGAGCTATTTGACAAAATAGAAGTTTTCGTATACCTGGACCATGAGGAGCGACCAATTGCCACCAACATTGAGCCCAAAATTGCTTTGCATGAATTTGCTCAACTCCGTGTATCAGATGTCAATAATGTAGGCGCCTTTGTAGACTGGGGGTTAGAAAAGGAATTATTGGTTCCATATAGCGAACAACGTCAAAAAATGCAACCAGGCAGATGGTACATCGTCTATCTGAATTATGACCAAAAAACGGGTAGGCTTTACGGAAGCAACAAAATAGAAAAATGGATCAGTAACGACCCTGAACTGCTCACCATTGAAGAAGGCGAAGAGGTAGAAGCCTTGATCATGTCCAAAACAGACATTGGATACAATGCCATCATCAACCATCGACACAAAGGATTACTATACGCCTCAGAAATTTTTGAAGAAATCAGAGTAGGAGATGAACTACAGGCCTATGTCAAAAAAATAAGAAGCGATCTTAAAATTGACCTTTCTTTACAGCCGATTGGTTATGCCAATTTCAATGATACCAACGTACAATTACTTTATGACACATTGCTGGATAATAATGGTCGCCTGGCACTCAATGATAAAAGCACCCCAGAATTGATTTATGAAACGCTTGGTATTAGTAAAAAGGCATTTAAAAAGGCACTGGGGGCACTATACAAGGAAAGAAAAGTAGAGATCAATGATTCGGGAATTTGTCTTACGTAAGACCAATTCCTAACGCTCTTATTAGTTCATAATAACAATTATTAATCTATCGGGTTATGATATTGGATAAGGAAGGGTTAACTTTAGAAAGAGCGCCCACATTTTCCTTACTTAATACCCGAAAATATGAGACAAAAATTAAACTACATACGCAAAACCATTACCTACCTTTTATTTGGTCCTGTATTACAATATCGGAACCTTAAATCTGAAATAGAGTCCCTCTCGGATGAACTAAACCACCTGGAAGATAAGAAAACAGCTTCCTTTCATGCGCTTGCAGAAGTCACTCAAAAGTTCCAGAAAATAAATCAGAAATATGGATATGGGTCAAGGTTAGAACAGATCACAACTATGAGAAAAGTAATCATAGATCAAGCCTTGCTGAAAAAAATCCATGCCATTGGAGGAGTAAGACTAAACTAATTTTTTCAATACATTAATCAATACATCTATTTCTCCTTTGGTTGTGGTTGGTCCCACACTCAAACGTATACAACCGGTATGTTTCGTACCCAAAGCTTCATGAGCCATGGGAGAACACTGAAAACCTGCTCCACTTTTTATCTTTCCATTACGCCATAAGGTTTCATTCAACTCCTGGACAGACATGTTTTCAGGAACTACTGAAATGGTTCCAACACGCTGATAAATATCCTGGGTGCCCAAAATGCTTAAATGGGGTATTTCAAGTATTGCCTGCTGCAAATAATTCATAAGCTCAAATCGATGAACCTGTAGTTTGTCAATGCCTTGTTGCTCTACCCAACGCAATCCGGCGGTCAGGCCTGAAAGTGCATTCATGTTTACAGAACCTGTATCACAATAACCTGGAAAAGTTGCCCTGCTACGTTTCGTATGATCTACTTCACAAACTGCGCTAGGGCAGCTCATTGAAATATCTTTCTGTATGTACAGCCCACCAATTCCTTGTGGGCCCTTAGGACCTTTGTGTCCCGCAAACACAAAAAATTCCGGTTCCATTGCTGTAATATCTATTGATGCTAATCCGGCTAGCTGAGCCCCATCTAAAAAACACATGGCCCCTGCCTCTTTACATCGTTTGAGGATGTCTTGATAAGGCAATATCTCACCTGTAACATTGCATGCCATCGATATAGCAACCATTTTTACCCCCTTTGCTAGTTCCTCCTCAAAAGTCTCCATATCAAATGGGCCTGATGATGACCTTGGTATGATAATGCCTTCAACACCACGTTCATTTTGCAGCTTATTAAACCAACGTGACATGGAATGATGTTCCATGTGGCTCATCAGTAGGCGATCACCTGGTGTCCATGGAAAATCAGACATGGCGATAGCAATAGCTTCAGTACAACTTGTTGTAAATATGAACCTTTCAGCATCGGGGATATTAAAAAACCTCACCACTGTTTCTAACCCTTCGTTATACAAGTTTTCCCATTGGTCTGGAGGAAGCTGGTTGAAATCATTCATTGCTTTTATCACCTCTTGAGGCTTTGGCCAGGAAGTTCCGGCATGATTAAGGTAAATCATCAGGTTATGTTTCGGTTTATGACGCTCAATTTATGGAATTCTGTCAATTACGGCATCCAGTAAGAAAGATGTTGAAAATTTAAACAGGTATGTTATGAATGCTAAAATGAAACTATTCGCTCTTTGTCTTTCGGCTTGTTGCCTTCTACTACTAACACTAAGTACCAGGACCTACAACAAAAACCCTCTGGATCATCAACATTTGAAAGTCTGTGGAACGAAAGGGTGCTCCTTTAAAACATTGTTTGGAGAAGAGTCTTCAGAAGGTTATCAGGTCTTCAAGGGCCCGGAACAAGTTGAGAGTGCTTTAGTCAGAGGCCTGGAATATCTGATTTCCGCTCAACAGATAGATGGAGGCTGGGGAGCCGGGGGTCATGCGTTCCAGAATGTAATGGATGCCCATGCGGTGGCAACAGACCCAGCAACCACTGCCACTGCAGGAATGGCCTTAATCAGAACCGGAAACACGCTTGAAAACGGGCCGTACAGTCAACAACTGCATTTGGCAACTGAATATTTGCTAAATGCCGTGGAGTCCACTCCTGCGAGTCGCAATAAAATAACTGACCAGGAGAATACACAAATACAGGTAAAATTAGGAGCAAACATTGATGCTGTAATGACCGCCCAGTTTTTCAATAACCTTCTTGGTTTAGATGGGCTGGACAACCAGATGGAGCAACGAGTAAGAGCTGCTCTTGCAAAATGCGTCACGAAAATTCAGAACACGCAAAACGATGATGGTAGCACTTCTGGTGATGGTTGGGCAGGCGTATTGCAATCATCATTGGCAACACAAGCGCTGGAAATAGCCGAGTTCAATGATATTGAAGTAGATGAAGCTGCAATAGAAACAGCGAAGAACTACCAATTGTCCAACTACGACGCAAATAGTGGAAGTGTCAATACACAAAGAGGCGCTGGGATTGTTTTGTACGCTGTGTCAGGATCCGTAAGAGCAAGTGCGAAGGAGGCCAGGAAAGCAAAAAAATTATTGGAAGATGCTATTCTTGAGGGGCAACTTCCAGCAAGGGCCATTGTAAGTCAGCAAACCCTTGAGGAAATTGGCATAGAACGGGAGGAAGCCAAAGCCCTGGCCAACCAATACAATGTCTATCAATCCGCCAAAGACAAAGCTCAGGAAGCTGATGTGCTTTCAGGTTTCGGCAATAATGGTGGGGAAGAATTTGTCAGCTTTCTTCAAACCGGGGAATCGATGGTCATCGCAGGTGGTAATGACTGGGAAAAATGGTATGACGATACCGCCGGAAGAATCCTGCATATTCAAAATGAAAATGGCAGTTGGAACGGACACCATTGCATCACCAGCCCGGTATTTTGTACGGCAACTTGCTTGTTGATCTTGTCCATCGACAAAGACATAGAAAAATTAAGAGCACTCGGTGATTCCTAATTTGATTAATACACTGTGACCCTGGGATCAACAGACCTTTGTCAACCGATTTCAGGGTTATTTTGCTCTTCCAAATTGCTATCCTCTTCTTTTTGACCAAATGATGTGGCTTCCAATTCATGAGTCAGCAGGCTTTCCATACCGCTAATTTTTTTCACCACCATCAAGGCCAGTATCGCAGAAATAAGGTGTAGTAAATCAGAAATAATGGTAAGCAAAGCAGAATTTTCCAGATCTTCAATAGAGTAGCTTTGGAAGCTTTTCCTGGTGGCATAATTAGAAACAAACCGGGAAATCAGGTATAATGCCCACCATGCTCCAATAAACCCATTGGTAGTATTTACCTGAAAAGCATCATTTAGTTTTTTGACCTGGTGTTGTGTCTCAGACCATATTTCACTCATTATCTGGTAAGGACGGAATAGGTTTAATATAGGAACAAACCAACACCAGGCTGCATGCAAATCAGTGTGAGATAAATATCCAATACCCATTCGGTGCAAATTGGCATAAGCCCGCCTAAACCAGTTGATGAAGACAACAATAAGTACGATATTGATCACAACCTGGCCCAAGCCAACCAATCCTTGAAGCATGATAATAATATTATCATCTGTCCCTAGCGCATAATCACCATAATTCTGATAATTGTATATGCCTAACGCTATTGCAAGGAGGGTAACAGGTATAAATACATAAAATGAAGTGACGACAGTTTTAGCTCTTCCTGAATTGTCTTTTAGCAACATGATGTGATGACTGTTTTTTGTTCGTCATCAATTTAGCAAAGAATTCCCCTTTCCTTTTACTTAATTACCATTTTTCATCAACCACTTAAAGTCGAAAGCTTCATCGCCTGGTCCCTGGTCATCTATTATTTTCAGTTTAGCAGCTGCTTGCTCCAACGTAGGAATTTCACCAGGAACAACCCACCAAAGTGCCATATGTTGTCTTTGCATCTGATCAAACCACTTTTTTCTGCTTTTCACAAAATAGCTGTGAGCAGTATTGTATACGAAATCCTTCAAATGTGCGACTGTTTCCCATACGGACATGTTAATGATCAACATATCATCCTCAAAAGGCCCGGAACCTGAAATGATAGCTTCTTCCTCTTCATCCTTCATTCTCCAGACAAATCCCTCCGATTCCTCTGCAAGTTTATTGATTGGCCCAAGAAAATCATTAAATTCTTTCATTACCGGTGACTCAAGAGGACCCTTCATTTTGGCTATGTTGATCTGTGCAATGTATTTGTTGTTCATGGTTTGCGAGTGTTTGAATAAATTAAGTGTGGGCTAACATGAATTAATTCATACTCCAACTGGATAAATTGGTTGCAATTAATTTTTAATGTAACATTGAATTCCTCATATCTGCATCGATTTATGAAAAACTTAATTCCTGCTCTTTCTTTACTTCTTCTATGTCATTGGGCTATCGCTCAGCAAAAACCCTTATTCAATGTCAACTTTGAAAATACAGATGGTTCCAAAGCTACTTTCGAGGAAGTGAAGGACGTGATATTGCAAAATTATTACTACGATGGGTTAACTGAGGGAGACCTTTACCGCGCCGCAATAGAAGGGATGCTGAGACATATATCCCCACCAGAGACCCCCGATCTGGCAAGGCTCTGGACTGATGAGGAATACGAGAGAATTTTAAACTCATTGAGAGGAGTTGCAGTATCGGTTGGCTTTAATAGTACTTTCAATTCCGGTGATGGTAGTCTGACAGTTACATCTTTTAAAGAAGGAAGCGATGCGGACCAATTTCTAAAAGTAAATGATCGTATTGTGAGAATAAATAATCAGTCATTGGTGGGTTTGGAAACATCTGTAGTGAACGAGTGGCTGAATGGAGATGAGGGAGAGAAGCTGCTTCTCAAAGTGGTAAGAGATATAGAGGTCTTTGATATTGAATTAGTATTTAAAAAATTAAAAACAGAGAACCTGATTGTCACAAATATTGGAGATGACAAAGCACTCATTGAAATCAAAAAGATAACTCTGGGTATTGCTGATGAATTAAAACAAGCTTTATCACAACTGGATTTGGAAGGCAGAAAATCACTCATCATTGATCTTCGAAACAATGGCGGAGGAGTACTTAATGAAGGTGTTAATATTGCCAAATTGTTTCTCCGAAGCAATGAAATTGCACTGCGCACCCAAACCCGATCATCCGGGGTTGTAAACTATGTACCAGACACTGATGGTTTCGTCAATTTCAAAATTGCGTTACTCATCAACGAAAATACTGCCTCCTCCGCTGAGATCATTACCAGTGCTCTTCAGGATCATAAAAGAGCAACTATCATAGGAAAGAAAACGCTAGGCAAAGGAGTAATTGAGACCACATACACACTTTCCAATAACTATCGGGTGAAATTTATTTCCAATGCCATGTACAGTCCGGCTGGCCGTTCCTGGCAGGCAAAAGGTCTCCTCCCCGATTATTACATCGACCAAAGCCCTGAGGTATTTGAAAAGTTAAGCAAAATGGAAATTAACGACAGGTTGCGCAATGACCTGGCACTGAGCACAGCACTGAAACTCCTGAACAATTAATAATCAATCGCCATTCTTGGGGTAATAGATCCGTTGAGTAGGGTAAGCCAGCTCTATATCATCGTGTTCCTCAAATGTTTCCAGTACATCTTCCCAAATTAGCTCCTCGGATGTCCTTCTTCGGCGTGGCGTAATCAAATATCGCATTGTCAATAGTACGCCAGAATCTTTTACAGAGGTATATACAATAGGTGTAAGCTTACTATAGATGATCATGTATTTTTTTGATGCCTCCAGTAACTTCTTTTCAGCGGCTTTCGAAAGGTGAGCGGCGTGCTTATCAACAATCTTGCCCAGCAATTCTTTTGCTAGTTTCCAATTACTCTCGAAAGTGATCAGCACCCCGATTTCATTCCAGATATGACTAAAGCCCTGAGTGAAGTTGAACTGAGCCTCAGTAAAAATCTTTCCATTCGGCACATGTATTATTCTGCCTGTACTTTGATCCGCATCAACCCAGTTGCCTATTTCGTTCAATGTAAACTGAAAAAATCTCATGTCAATAACATCACCAATCATGTCCCCGATTTGCACCCTGTCTCCTATTGAAAAAGGTCTTTTAATGACAATGAAGAACCATCCAACTGCATTTACAATCAGATCTTTGAGTGCTACTGTGAGTCCGGCAGATATCAATCCGATAATGGTCGCCAGAGATTTAAACTGATTGAGCCAGATGAACAACAGGAGTATAAGAAAGACGATCACATAAGTAAACTGAATTCCTTTCGTCCAATAGTACCGGTCCTTGATATTATCAAGCCTGTTGAGTGTTAGTTTGATGGTGATGTAGCGCAAAATGATGGTTAATAGCAATAGCGCTAATGTGAGAAAAATTCGAATTTGTGTGTCCGGAGTAATGCTCCAGTTTTCTTTAAACCATTCTAATGGAAACATTCTATATCAAGCTGCTTAACTAAATATATTACTCTGAGGTGTTAATGACTAATTAGTTGACAATAATTCCCATTTTCTCCATCAATTTACTGGCATTGAAACTTTTGCAGGGACCATCAGTAAGTTTATAGTCAAAAATGATATCGTCTCCCTGGATAATGCTGTTGAAACTATAGTTAGTGACCTTATTGTTCACTTTCTGCAGATCACTCAGGGCCAGGTCGTGGGTGGAAATGAGCCCAAATGCTTTCTTTTCTGACAACTGGTTGGCTAACGCAATTGCCCCTTTGTGCCTGTCATCCGAATTAGTTCCTTTCAGAATTTCATCCAGCACATAGAATGTAGAATCACTGGTTTCTACATGATCCAGCAATTGTTTGATCCTTTTTAACTCTGCGTAAAATGAACTGGTGCTTTCCTGTAGGTTGTCTTTTGTTCTCATGGAAGTAAACACATCTGTTTCTGAAAAAACCATTTCTTCTGCACAAACAGGTGCTCCCATTTGAGCTAAAACCAGGTTGACGCCAAGGGTCCTTTCAAAGGTAGATTTTCCAGACATATTAGAACCGGTAATGATGTTCACATTTCCAGCACCTTTAGATTCAAAATCATTGACCTGACATTGGTTTTTATCAATCAATGGGTGCCCGATAGCTTTAGCAGATAAAACAAATTGTTCTTTCGTCAGGGTAGGAAATGTGTGTTCCGGATTCAGAAATGAATGGCCTGCAAGGCTACTCAAAACTTCCATTTCATGCACCACATCCAGCCACCCATGAATGACCAGTGCATGTTTCTTTTTCCAGGTAAATGCCGAGTACACCAGGTAATAATCTATCATGAAGAGCCCATCTATCAGCATATAAAACATACTTGCTCTGGAGCTAAACCGATAGACAATTCTTCTTAGTGTATTAATGCTTTCTGAGGCCATCTGGCCACCGATACCGAGTTTATCCTTCAACCGCTGTAGGTATGGATCATCAAATTTTTCTGATTCAATGATTTGAAGCACAGCAACATAGGCTTCCAGAATATGTACCGAGGTATTTAGTTTATTTCCCAAATCTCTGGCTACATTAAATACCATTCCAAGGATGAGTATCGAACAGAAAAAGCTCAACAGGAAATATGGATAATATTGTAAACTAACCAAGGTAAATCCCAGAGAACTAAGGTTTAGCACTACCATCAGAATGCTTACAGCATAAAGCAACCTGCTATTCTTCAACTCGAGATCAGACTCCATCCATGAAAAAAGCCCCTCCAATTGCTCTTCGGGGTGCTCCTTTTCGTGAATCTCATGAGAAACCCGTGCTTCAGCAGCTACTTTTTGTCGGAATTCAATCTTAGCTGCCAGCTCCTTTACAGCATGCTGACGCTCAATTATCGTCTGCTCATTGGCTCTGTTCAATAGCCATTTGCTTAGCAAATCAGTTGAATGCCTGAATGTACACCTGGATAACAATTGATAAATAGAATGTTTTCCAAAAATATCGAGATCATAAGCGTAGGGATGATGTTCATCCAAATAGCTATTGCCCTCATCAAAGCCGGATAGCTGCAAACGCTTCCTCGACAACTCTTCCTGGTTGACTTGCACCAATTGATCGTGTATCTTGAATTGTAGATTGGCTCTTCTGTGAGAGATTATCAGGAAAATGAACATTGCTAAACTTATAAGGATAAGCACCAAATGAACAAGGTGAAATCCATTACTCATCCCCAATACTAATAAAGTGGCCATGGTGATGAACACTATTAAACGGGCTAAAGAGAGCTTTTTAGCTTTTTTATTGTATGAAGTGGCAATGTCCTGAAAATACCGGATTCTTTGATCCAGCTGATGTTCTATGGTCATAGTGTAAGTTGTCTCTCGCAAGAATAAAAAAAATATAATACCCACAAACAAGGTATTAAACAGAATTGCACGTAAACAACCAGGGATAAGTTTATTTAACATGATAAAATACGATGATATCGGTATAGGTTATAACCGTACAAGGAAATCAGATCCATACCTCGCCTCCAGGATGACTGAATTACTTGAAATTACTCCGAATGGCAATTACCTTGATGTTGGTTGTGGCACAGGCAACTATACAATTGCATTGAATGATGTGGGTGGAAACTGGGTCGGTATAGATCCCTCGTCAATAATGCTGCACGAGGCTAAGAAAAAAAGTCGTGTGATAAATTGGGAACAGGGAGTTTCAGAAAATCTCCCTTTTGATGATAATAAATTCGATGGTGCATTGGCCTGCCTCACCATTCATCATTGGAAAAATCTGGGTCTTGGGTTCCGCGAAATCAAAAGAGTTCTTAAGGCATCAGGAAAATTTGTAATATTTACTTCGGACCCTGAGCAAATGAAACGTTACTGGCTCAACCACTATTTTCCGGGTGCTATGGAGAAATCGATTCTTCAGATGCCTGCTATAAATGCTGTGATCACTTCGTTAGAACAGTTGGATTTTCAGGTTAAAAGAGAAAACTATTTTGTGAGACCAGATTTGCAGGATTTGTTTTTGCAATCCGGCAAGCATCAACCGGAGCTTTATCTGGACCAGGATGTTATCAATGGAATTTCTACATTTAGCTCTCTGGCAACCAATGGCGAACTTGAAGAGGGACTTTCAAGACTCAAAAATGACATTGGATCCGGTGTTGTAAAACAGGTGATGGCCAGATACAACAATGAGTTAGGAGATTATCTTTTTTTAACTGTCTCAACTATAGACTGATGTTTAAAGTCAAGTCAATTTCCTCTTTTTTATTCAGTTTGGTTTGTTGTTTACTGACTACTTTCTCTGGTGCTTCTCAGCAAATCAATGCTGATATCACATTTGTTTACTGGATGCCTTATGACAATAACCTCCACATTTGGACTGACTCAGTTTATCATATGATTGGTCGTGGGCTTCAAAGTGAAAACTATACTGTTACAATTCAAAAGGATATGCCTGGTCCAGGGGGCATGGTGAGATCAATGATTCAAAAAGACAAGATCAGCCATGAACTGGTGAACAATGACTTATCTGCATCTGGTAAATCTTACTATGACTATTTAAAGTGGGTTGCTAAGAACATTAACAGTAAAAAATATGCACTGTTTTTTCTGGATCATGGTGGAAAGCTGGATGAAGTTGGATTAGATGAGTTTCCTGAAAAGCGGTTCTTACGGATAGATAGTATCGCCTGGGCAATTGAGCAATTCAATTACCTGACCGATAAAAAAGTAGAACTGGTTTATCTGCAGGTCTGCACAAAGGGGTCCATTGAGGCCATCTATGAGTTGAGAAACGCATGTAAGTATACCATGTTTTCCCAGGCCGTAATGGGTGCTCCAAATCTGTATTTCGAGCAGTTTTTAACAGAAATCAGCCAACTAACAAATCCAGACATTTCAGGACTACAACTTAGTAAATTGATTGCCAGAACTGAATCTCCCCAAATGTACCAATCACTGACCTGTATTAAAAATCAACATTTTGACGCCTTTGATATAGCGTTTCAAAACTTTATCACTCAATGTAGATATGCTGAGTCATTTTCATTCAGTGAACAACTTGTGCAGTTGTATGATGGTGAAACCTATTTTGATCTGGCCGAATACTTCAAAGCATTTGGTGGGCTTGATCAGGGGGAACTATTTCATTTGCTCAACAAACTCATTGTAATGAACGAAATCAGTCCGGAAAATCATACCATGAAAGGCTTTTGTGGTCTTTCCCTTGTTGGCCCTGGTAATGGCTACCCCATTAAATTAAAGCAATACAGTCATCTCACATTCTTCAATAAATTTGACATGCTCAAAGTTTATGAAGCCATGCAATACCTGCGTTTAAAACATTAATGAACAACACACAAAACCATATTCCTCTTTCATCGGAATTTTGATTATTTTACGGGATCAGAATAGCCAGCATCTGATTTATGTGTATCTCGTCCACTAGTTAATGTTTGACAAACAGTCATGAACAAACTTAATCGCACAGCTTTTTTAATGGCACTTGGCCTGGCCATATTAATGCTGATCCCCTATGAATGGTATTTTAGAAAAGTAGAACAATGGCCCAGAGGGCACGACCTTGAAAACCTTGATGTCTGGGCAGATCAAAGATCGAGAGTAGATCAACTCACCGAGAAGGATGTGATCATATTAGGGTCATCCCGGGCACATTTTGATATCAATATCCATTTGTGGGATTCGATTACAGGAGTTCGCCCGTTGCAACTAGCTTATCCGGGGAGTTCACCTTTTATTCCTGTGAGAGACATAGTAGAAAACACCAGCTTCAATGGGCTGCTGATCATTGGTGTTTCTCCGGGCTTGTTTTTCACCACCGAAGACAGCTGGGGAGCCAATCGGGGGAAAACTTTTGTTGATCACTATCATAAACGTACCTACGCTCAAAAATTCAATCAAAAAATATATGATTTTATCGACCCCCAATTCAGTTATCTACAGGGTGATTTAACACTTGAAAACCTGATCGAAAGACTTCCCATTCCCAATCGTGACTCGGTTCGGCATCCAGACATCTGGCCTCCAATGGTTCATATGGACAAATACAGAAACATTCGAATGTTGCCGATCATGGAAAACGACACTACCATTCAAAACCGTCAAAAAGATATCTGGTTTAACCCCAACCCCAAAAATCGTGTAGAAGAACACCTTGATGAAGTCATGGATCACTATGCTGGATTAGTCAAAAAATTCAAGGAACGAGGTGGAAAAGTGGTATTTATCCGACCCCCGGTAACAGGGTATTATCTGGAAACAGAAGCAAAGTTATTTCCGAGAGAAAAGTATTGGGACAGGTTGCTTCAAGTGTCTGATTGCCCCGGGTACCATTATGCTGACCACCCTGTCACTGCAGATATGATTCCTCCGGAATGGTCACACCTCACACGAAAGGATAGTGACACCTACACTAAAATCATCATCTCTCTACTTCAATCTGACAAACTGCTATAACTATGCTCTTCAATACTCTTGGGTTTATTGTTTTTCTTGCGATTGTACTTATTCTGTATTACGCCTTTCCATTTTCCTGGAAGCAAAAAAAGATGATGTTATTGCTCGCCAGCTATATTTTTTACGGCTTATGGAATCCTCCACTGATCGCATTGTTATGGATCTCTACAGTAGTGGATTGGACAGCCGGAAATCAGTTGGTAAAAGAAGAAAGGAAATCTGTGAGGAAATTGTGGCTGCTGCTAAGCATATTCGTGAACCTGGGATTCCTGGCATTCTTTAAATATGGGAATTTTCTGCTCGAAAACTCTCAAATGATGATGGAGCTCGCTGGAGTGAGCTATACCCCTCCAAAATGGGACATCCTTTTGCCCATGGGAATTTCATTTTACACTTTCCAGACCATGTCCTATACCATAGACCTGTACAATAGGAAAATCGACAAGGCAAAAACATTTTTGGACTTTGCTCTGTATGTGACATTTTTCCCACAATTGGTCGCCGGACCTATTGTAAGATCCGGAGAACTGGTCCCACAGTTTTATGAACCTAAAAAAGCAACGGAAAGACAGTTTTTTATGGGACTGCTCCTATTGACCATAGGCTTATTTGAAAAAACTGTATTTGCAGATTCTATACTGGGTCCAGTGAGCGATAAAGTATTTGGGTCAAAGGACCTTCTACTTCCTCTGGATGCATGGACCGGAGTATTGGCATTTTCTGGCCAGATATTTTTTGATTTTGCCGGTTATTCATTGTGTGCCATAGGCATTGCGATGTTGCTTGGCATTGCTTTACCCGACAACTTCAGGTATCCATATGGCAGCATTGGATTCTCAGATTTATGGAGAAGGTGGCACATCTCCTTGTCGAGCTGGTTGAGGGATTACCTTTACTTTCCATTGGGGGGAAATAAAAAAGGTGTAGGACGTACATACATCAACCTGATGCTAACCATGTTACTCGGTGGCCTCTGGCATGGCGCCTCCTGGACATTCGTTGTTTGGGGTGCACTTCACGGAACCTATCTGATTGTTGAGCGACTTCTAAGAAATTACATTTCTTTCAAAAGTAATGCAATGACCAACCTTGTACTTGCTTTCCTAACCTTTACCTGTGTCAATATCACCTGGCTATTTTTCCGTGCGGAAACTTTCTCCACTGCATGGGACCTACTTTTGTCCATGATTTTCATTCATGGTACTAAGGCCATTCTAATTACTAACCATTTGGTCTTGGTTCTTGCATTGATGAGTTTGGTTTTCCTTGCTCATTTTCTAATGAGAAATCACTCATTGGTATCCATTATAGAGAAAGTTCCTAAGCCATTGTTGGTTGTTATTTGGGGGATTATGCTTTTTGGGCTAATGATTGTACAAACGTCTGGCCAACAGTTTATTTATTTCCAGTTCTAATGTTTGAACTTCATAAACATTCAGCACGTAAATACTGCAGTTAATGTGGTAACATTGAAAGGAACAATCAAAAGCAATACTGTCGACAAATATCTCGCCCCGATACGAGAGCAGATCACTGAATTAGTTCCTGACGGAAAATCCGTAATTGAGTACGGGTGTGGTAGTGGCAATCAGTTACTCCGGCTTTCAAAGAAAATATCTAAAGGGGTAGGAATTGATGTTGACCAGGGCTTAATCAAATTCGCCACCCAATCTGCAGCTAACCTTGCGGTTTCAAATATCAATTTTATACATCAGGATTTAAAAGAAAGTCTCAATACCCCGGCGTTTTTTGATGTGTCCATGACCAGCCTGGTATTGCATGTATTGCCACCTCAGCTTGCAGATCGGCTTGTACAGCACATGACAAGTTCCAGTGAATTGGTCCTGATTTGTGCCTTTTGTAAACCCACATCCCGAAAAGATGCTCTGCTATTATGGCTAGATCAGCGATTTTCAGGGCATTTTCGTCAATTTCAAGACTACATGCAAAAGGGCTATGCAGAGGGAATTTTCAACAGAAATAATGTAGAAGTCTCCCGATGCATTGATACTTTTGATCCGGTGATAAAAATCTATGTACTCAGGGGTAAATGAATAAAAGAGTTCTTGGTAAAAATGGACCTCAGATAAGCGAGGTTGGGCTTGGCTGCTGGCAACTTGGAAGCGATTGGGGAGACGGCATTGCCGAAAGTAAAGCGATGGATATTTTACAAGAAGCTGTCGATCATGGCATTAATTTTTTTGATACGGCAGATGTTTACGGAAATGGTCGAAGCGAAAAACTGATCGGTTCATTTTTACGCGGACAAAATAACGTAAGGGTTGCCACCAAGTTTGGTAGGGGATCTGATGTCTTCCCAAATAATTATACAAAAGAGTCTTTGAAAGCAGCAATACATAGTTCTTGTAAAAGGCTGGGAACCGAATCACTCGATTTGCTGCAACTGCACTGCATCCCCACAGAGCAATTAAAACGTGGAGAAATTTTTGATTGGTTGCGAGACGTAAAACGTGAAGGTTTAATACAATCATTTGGAGCCAGCGTTGAAACCGTAGAAGAAGGATTGATTTGTTTGGAGCAGGAAGGTATCCAATCATTGCAAATTATATTTAAACTGATCAGACAAAAACCGCTGGATGAGTTAATTCCGAAAGCATATGAAAAAGGTGTAGGAATCATTGTCAGACTCCCATTGGCAAGTGGCCTGCTTACTGGCAAGTTTAGCGTTGATACCCAATTTACTTCAAAGGACCACCGCAATTATAATCGGGATGGCGCTGCGTTTAACGTAGGGGAAACTTTTGCAGGCATTCCATTTGAAAAGGGTCTGCAACTATCGGATACCATAAAAGAGCAGTATCTGCCAGAAAACCTTAATATGGTCCAGCTTTCATTGCGATGGCTGTTGGACCATAAGGCTGTTACCACCATAATACCCGGAGCTAGCTCTACACAACAGGTAAAGTCAAATACGGCAGTATCAGTATTGCCGCCGCTTGGCTCCATGTTACATCACGAATTATCAGCGTTTTATAAAAAGGAGGTCCATGATCATATTCGTGGTGCCTATTAAACACTATGCTCGAGCCATTAATCGCATACATTAGTCAACACATTGACCTTACGGCAAAGGACATTGAAATCTTACATGCCGAAGTAAAGATTAGAAATTATCTCAAAGGCCAATACATCGTTCAGCAAGGGGATGTTTGCAATTTTGAGAACTTTATCATTTCGGGCTGTACCAAAAGCTTTTTTATAGATATTGAAGGAAACGAGCATGTTGTCATGTTTGCCATTGAAAACTGGTGGACCGCCGATCTTGGCAGCTTCATATCCAGGGAGCCGGCAGATTTCAACGTGCAGTGCCTTGAAAACACCACTGTCGCTCAGTTTTCCCATCAATCAATGGAACGCCTGTACCAGGAGATTCCTGCTTTGGAGCGATTCTTTAGAATTATTCTTCAAAACGCATATGTGGCCGCTGAGAAAAGAATTGTCAGAAACATGAGCATGACTGCCAAAGAAAGATATCTGGCATTTATAGACCGCTATCCACAGATTGAACAGCGTGTCCCACAGTACCTTGTTG
The DNA here is from genome assembly GCA_965243755.1 of Cyclobacteriaceae bacterium. Taxonomy (GTDB): domain Bacteria; phylum Bacteroidota; class Bacteroidia; order Cytophagales; family Cyclobacteriaceae; genus JANSWY01. Next base: position 353,207 of record CBDEVW010000002.1, on the reverse strand, counting down.
CCTCCTATCTGGGCATAACAAAGCAGTTTTTAAGTAAAATCAGAGCAGAACTAAATCAATAAAGCCGTTTTGTTAATCTAGTTGAACCATTTTTTTACTCCTACCTGAATTTTTTTGAGCCCTGAGACATAGAGCTTTGTTCATCAAAACAAAAACAATAAATACTATGTCAAATTTATTAGAAAAAGTAAATGACCTCAACAACCTCATCCTTCAGGGTAAATCGATGGAAGCATTTGAAAAGTATTATCATGAAGATGTGATCATGCAGGATAATGAAGAATCTCCTACAATTGGAAAAGACGCTAACAGGGAAAGGGAGGAAGAATTTAATGGTAACATTATACAATTCTATGGAGCTGAACCTCTCAATGTAACCGCTGGAAGTAATGTTACCATGGTGGAGTGGTATTTTAAATATGAACACAAAGAGTGGGGTCTTAGGGACTACAAGCAAATTGCTGTGCAAACCTGGCAAGGTGATCAGATCATTCATGAGAGGTTCTACTACAATTGATTGGCCATGAAAAAGTTAATCTTTAATACCTCAAAATCTTTTTCTCCGGTTGTCTTAAGGTTGATGCTGGGAACAGTAATTCTGGCTCACGGTGTTCAAAAGCTTTTTGGATGGTTTGGGGGCTATGGTTTCGAAGGCACAATGGCCTTTTTTACAGAAACAATTGGGCTTCCCTGGGTTATAGGGCTTGCAATCATTCTCTTTGAATCTATTGGGGCCCTGGCCATTATCCTGGGTTTGGCCATAAGACCTTTGGTCTTGTTCTCTCTCTTTCTGGCGGTCGGAATAATCATTTCTGTTCATGCGCAACATGGTTTTTACATGAATTGGGCAGGGAATCAGGCTGGTGAAGGCATTGAATTTTTCCTTTTGTGGATTGGGATGGCACTCAGCCTTTTAATAACCGGAGGAGGACAATACTCAGTCGATCGATTATATTTTTCTCAACCCGAGGGGAGGCATTAGCCTCCCTCAAATTTTTTTATGGCAATGATAAGTTCCTTGATGTAGGATACGGCCGGTGCTTTTATCAATTGTACTCACTACACGCTTGGAAGGTTCGTTGATAATCATAAACTGGATATCTCTCCGTTCCAATTTACCTGCAGCCATTAACTTGCATGTAATAACCTCCTCATTCACTTCGATTATTAACCTTATTTGGAATGAATAAGTGTTTTTGAACCTTAAATCTTTGTAACCATAAACCACTGTGGCATCAGCGCCCAAAGGGCAAAATCGCTCCGCTTCTTCATAAATATCCAGGGAGTGATGATGTCTTTCCAAAATTTGCAGATTCGACTGGATGGCGGTATGATAAATAATGCCCGCTACCTGGCACAAGCCACCCCCTACTTCTTCTGCCAATACGCCATTTACCAGGTTTCTCCCCTTTTTGTACCCTCGTTGTACTGTTGGGCTTCCCACTGCTTTCCAGAAACTAAAAACTTGACCAGGTTCAACAACAATTTGACTTATTCCATCAGCCGCCAACCTTAAATTATGAAGTTTATTTTCATATAAATATGACTTTCGCACAGGCTGCTGTAGGCTAAAGCAATCTATTGGCTTAAAGTAAATGTTCTTTCCTGAAGCCATATTCAGCAACGTAAGACTTGTCAGGTCACTTATCCATCGAATAAATAGCTTACCACGCATTCTCACGGGATAGGGCAACTGTCTTAAAAGTGATCTCATCATTATTTATTCTTCTTCAAGATAAGACCAATTTGGTAAATTGATGACCCAAGAGCTCGATTAGTGCTTCTTATCGCTCGTCAACCAAACTACACCTATAATAACCACCATCGTTCCTACCAACTGTAAACTGGTAAGTGCCTCTCCTAAAAAAATATATGCCAGGATAATCGTGCTTATTGGTCCAATACTTCCAAATATGGCAAAATCTGAAGCTCCAAGACCTTTTATCGCATATGAAATCAAATATGAAGGGATTACCGTAGCAATAATCGCCATTGCAAAGCCTAAATAGTATACCTCAATAGGATATTCTGACCAAACAAACCCATTTGCAACAAAATAGTGCCCTATAACAAAGAGACAGGAAACAATCATTGCATAGGAGGTGAATGTGACTGAACCAAACTTTGGAATCAACCATCCACTTCCAGCGATGTAAGAGGCATACGTAAGGGCGCTCAGGAAAATCAGCACACCTCCAAGAATCAGGCTGCTTTGTTCTCCTGCAAAAGTCAATTCCTGACCGAAAGTGATCACAATTCCAAGGTAACTAATCAAAATGGCCATGACCTGACGTTTGGTGATTCTGGTTTTAAGAAATACGCGTGATATAATCAGGACCAGTGTTGGATAGATAAACAAAATTACTCGCTCGAGACTCGCCTTGATATATTGGAGGCCCAAAAAGTCAAAATAACTGGCCAGGTAGTAACCGATTATTCCAAAGCCTATTAACCACCAATAATCTCGTTTCTGGATCAACTCCGGGTTGCTTGGTTTCTTTATTGCCGCCACAGTTAAATAGAATGGGAGCGCAAACAACATTCTAAGCAACAACAATGAAACTGCATCAATATCATACCTGTAAGCAAGTTTTACCATCACTGCTTTGCTGGAAAATAAAACTATCCCAGCTATAGCTATTAAAATAGCCGACGAATAAACTCTGGATCTTTTGGTTGCAACCTTCATGCTGTAAACTTAGAGGAGAAGTTTGTTAAAGAATATTCTTTAGTTTAGTGAATGAGTCTTTTTTAATCCATAACTACGATTTCTAGCTATGAAATATCTACTTAGTGTATTGCTCTTCATTTCAGTTTCAATGGCAAACCTTTCATTTGGTCAAGGGGTGTCTTTTTCATATTTAATCCCAAAAAACGGATATATTTCAGCTCCGGTCAGTCCATTTTCTCTTCGGGGCGTTGGTCTTACATTTGGTGATTACCTGGGACTGGAAACAGGAGCCACCTTATATTACATGTCGGGTTTAGGAATGACTGACCTTCCATTTGAATATGACAAACCACTAACAGGGCCTAATTTTTCAATTCTTGTTCCCATGCAATTCTATTTAAGGTTGCCCCTCAAAGGTGTAGATATTAAGTTTCTGGGTGGAGGCTTTGGTCTCTGGCATATCAACCCAAGGTTGAATTATGGTAACATGGATAGGGCAATCCGTGAATTTGAAGATTGGGATGTTGTAAACTCCGAATTTGATGAAGAATATAGTCTGGGAGCTGGTTTGATGGCAGGAGTCGGTTTTGAGTTTTTTGTGTCCGATGATTTTTCAATCACTTTTGATGTTCAATACCTGAAGGGAGGAAGTACCGTTAACCTTGTGGGTGCGTATTCAGGTGGCAATACTGGAGGAACTATTGCAACTGTGAATGCAGAATTTAATGATGCCCTGGTACTGTTGGAGGGTGTTGAAATATCCATTGGAGCCAATTTTTAATGTTTATTGATAACCAATTTCCTTGGTGAGCTCCACCTTACTTCTCGCAAAGTTTCCGGTTCCAAAACCAATCTCTTTACCTTTTTCATTCACCAGCGTGGATTCTGCAACCCATAAATTCTTTGATTGAAACTTCACAGATCCCGTAGCTGTGATCTTCCCCGAACTGACCGGCCTGATCATATGTATGTTAAAAGAAGTGGTCAGCACAAAAACATCCGGTACTATAGAATTTACGGCAAAAAACGCAGCATCATCCAGCAGTTTGAAATAGACAGACCCATGGATGGCACCTAATGCGTGAAAATACTTTTTATCAACTTCTATGCTAATTTCAGCTCCTTTATCCCAGATTGAAACAGTTGTCGTATTATAAAAATGGGTGTTGATATTAGCGCCTAGATACATTCTTTCTAGTTTCCTGTAATGTTCTTCCATAATCACAATCAATTTGTTCGGTAGCGATCAACAAAATTTTTTAATATTTGCTGTGGGTACACGATGTTTTCTTCGCGAACCCTTGTCAATAAGTTCTCCTTTTCAGAAGGGTCGAAATAACCCTGATTCTCATATACCAGAATACGTGCAACAAGGCCTTCGGCATCCATCTCAGGGTGAAATTGAGTTGCGTATATGTTTTGTTTATACTTAATCATCTGTATCGGGCATGATTCAGAAGAAGCTAACAATGTGGCATTGTTCGGGACCTCCTGGCAAGCCTCTTTATGACCAACAAGCGCCCTGAATCTGGTTGGCAAATTTGCCAGCAAAGGGTCCTGTTTGCCTTCATCTCTCAGTATGATCTCTACCCCACCGGCCTCCTCTCCATATTTATCCTTAATTACCTCACTTCCAAGGTGTCTTGCCAATATGCCAAGACCATAGCAGCAGCCCAAATAAGGAAAATCCATGTCAATCACTTCGGAAAGCAACCTGTCCAGGTCATGCTCAAACCTAAGTTGATAAGCTGGTTTTGAATTGAGCGGGTCACTTACATTGCTCGGGCCTCCTCCAACTATGACTCCTGCATACTCCTGCAAGTTGAGATTGGGTATCCCTTTTTCCTCCATCCTGACCCTCATTATATCTGAATCAGACAACCCTCCATATTTCATGATGGCACGAAGCTCATTTTCACAAACTTCATCTCTGGGTCTAAGCTGTAGGATCAAAAAAGGCTTATTCATAACTCTATAAAGCTAATTGTTTCCCGTTTGGCATGTTGTGCTGTATCGTCATTTATTTTCAACATATGTTTTAAGGGCCTTATTCATTTTGATAAAATTATCATGGGTGTCTTTTCCATATTTACGCATAAACCAACCTGCCAGCAATCCCGAAAAAATTTCAATTTGCTCAAATCTTGTGGACCCACCGGGCAGACTAATCAGATTAAATACATGTTCTCCATCAAATATTCCTGGAAAAATTAACTGGCCTTTCCAGGACAAAGAGCTGTTAGGCTCAAAATGATTAATTACCGGCTTAAATGTAAATGAGTTGCCATTTAACATCATAGTATTGGTGATACGGCCTCCAATTTTCATTTGCCCGTGGCTTTTTACGATAAAAGGATTCCAGTCTTCCCAGTGAGCATTGTCAACAAGCACATTCCATACTATATCAATTGGAGCTTCAATCACAATCTCTGTTGATAAAGTGTAAGGAGGTGTTGCTGTTTTGACGTTTGTGTTTTCAATGGTATTCATATTGCAATGATTTTTTACCAAAGGAACATGTTAGCTGCAGAAATACATTTGCATGGAGCGACATGCAATAGGCATTTGATGCCAAAAGGGAATTTTGGTAAATTGGTGCAATGCAATTCAGTGGTCGCTTTCTTTATTCAATGATTCAGTTTGCCAATTCTCAGGGGGCCAACATTCAGGACCTGGTTAGGATTAGTGAGCTTCCGGTGGAGAGATTATTGCAGGAGGATTGTATGGTTGAGTCTTCATGTTATAACAAGGTAATTCAAAATGCTATGGAAATGACAGGAGATCAACACTTTGGATTACATGCTGGAGAGCAGATGAGCCTAGCAGGTGCGGGACTGGTGGGCCAGATTACTCAATCAAGCCCAACCATTAAAAAGGCGATCGAATATTCCTGCGAATACATCAGTCTTGGCTGCAGGGCCATTCCGAAAAAACTGGAATTCACAGGAGATCATTACAGGTTGACCCTGTCACCAGTCACCCCATGGATCAATCAAAATCCGGAGGTAGTTAGGCAAACAGCCGATGGTATTGTAGTATTTACAATCAGGGAATTCCAAAGCCTAAGTTTTCGCAAAAGAGCCCCTGTTAGAGTAGAATTCAATTACCCTCGGCCCGGGGATATTTCAGAATACAAGCGAATTTTTCCATGTGAGCTTGTCTTCGGGCAAAAACAAACAGCCATCCTCTTCGAAAAAACTGATATTGAAACACCAGTAATCAGTAGTGATTTCAAATTGCTGCGAGTGTTAGTCGAACATGCGAATCAAAAACTCCTTCAGATGCGCCAGGCTCAGGAGTTCCATCAAATTGTACGAAAGACTATATTAAACCTCCTTGATCCGGGTTTTCCAACCATCAACCAGGTGGCTGCCAATTTAAATCTGAGTGTAAGAACGCTACAAAGAAAACTTAAGTCCGATGGATTGGTGTTCAAGGAAATACTGGAAGAGTTGAGAAAGGAAATGGCAATCAACTATATAGAAAACGGAGATTTTCAGATCAATGAAATCGCTCACCTGTTGAATTATGCAGATGCAAGTACATTCATTAGATCTTTCAAGAAATGGACTGGAAAAACACCCACAGGCTATAGGACTAGTGTAAAACCTTGATCATCTCATAGTCATCCATCACATACCCATTCCCGATATCAATGATTATTTCTTTATTCTTTTTGTATCCTAATTTCTCGTAAGTCTTGATGGAATTTACATTGTTTTTGTTGACCGTAAGCCTGATTTTTAAAAGTCCACGCTTTCTGGTTTCCACTTCTACAAAATTCAACCCTTTTCTTCCCAAACCCTTTCCTCTCATTTGGTCAGAAACATAGATTTTGCTTACAAAAAGCAGGTCCTGCTCTTGTTTAATGCATAGGTAACCAACCAGGTTCCCCTCCAGTCTAAAGCAATAATACTCATAACCCTCAGCTTCCTGCGCCAACATCGCCTGCTCCGACTGAAATTTATCTAACATGTATTCAACCTGATCTGCACCTATTATGGGGGTATAATGTTCTCTCCAGATTTGAGCCGCTAATTTTTCAACTTCTTTGAATTCGGACGGGTCAGTTCTTTGAATGGTCATTTTGTGGTGAGTTGAGTTTCCAGAAGTTTATTTACTGCTAATTTAGCAATCATTTTGGCGCCTTCAGGGGTCGGATGCACATGATCATAAAAATATTTCGATTCACCTGAAATTGCAGAACCATCTATGATCATACTTTCGTCAATTATATCATCAATGACATCATATATCGCCTGGTAAGCTTTTAAATGGGTGTCAAAATCAAATCCATGTAAATGTACTTTGCATCGCTCTCGATCATTTACCGTAGCATTTTCGGTGATCAATGTAGGTTGTTTAAAGACATATAATTTTATATTCTTCAGTTGACAGTAATTCCTGATCAGTATCAAGTTTTCCTTCCATATTTGAATCGCTTTCCTGTTGAAGTTACTTGCAAGCTTTTCACGTCCCTTACCTCGCTCTCCAGATAATTCTGGTGATGTGGTCATTATTCTGATTCTACAATAAATTTGAGACCAGCCCATGAAATCATCCAGGGGTTTCCTTTCGATTACAGGAACTTCAATTGCCTGATGTAAGTCCCAACCAGGCTTTCTTAGTGCTCCTTTGTTGTCTGTGAAGTAATACATTTCATTCCATCCATGGTTTACAATCACAATATCTGGTGAAAAAAAACGAAGGTAACTCCATAAGCGCCCATAGGATTCGAATGAAGTATATCCACCCATTGCAGCATTTATATAGTCAACATCGATACCCGTGGAATCCAGTAATGAGCTCATTTGCCAGGGCCAGGTCTCTTGGTCCTTTAATATATATCCGGTACCAGCAGATGAACTTTCTCCCAGAACCGCAATTCTAATTGTCGATGAATCCGGGATCCTTGAAATTTCAGGCGTAGATATAAACCCTTCGGAATTGATGGTTTTCCCATCCTGGTTGGTACCTGGTTTTCCGGAGTATGCTGCGTAAGGATCAATGATTGCCCATTCAGACATTGGATCAGGTGTAGGAGATTTTCCAGTTTTCTCATCAATTGATATGGGCGTCAATAAAGTGTTTAATAGTACCTCAATAATTATAATGCAAACAATCAAAGCGGGAAGAGAGATGAAAAGTATGTTTTTTGATGATTGGGTCATTAGGCATCAATGGTTGATTCCTGAAGTTGCAGCTGATCCTGAAGCCATTGTTCAATATAATAGAGGTCCATGAAATTCGCTGTATCACGATGTTTGGCATAATTAGGAACCTCCCATAGCCCAAGTACATTTTCTTTATTCATGGTGGACATTAGTTTCCTTCCGGAAAACGCACCCATTCCAAATAAAACAGAATCTTTCAGAGAGACCGTGGAGCTGGTTATACAAGACAACCAAAAGTGCCCTTCATGCAACCTTGAGGTCCGAATTTGCATGATCTCTGATTTAGGGATGGTTATGGTTCTTCCCAGTTTTTTATCAATCCATTTGTACGGGAAGTGCAATTGCAAAATAAGGCCCTCTCGGTTTACGGTCACATAATACTTCTTGCTGCCCAGGATAAACACAAACCCAATCATGATCAGTAAAAACGCACCAAACACAACAAACATCATAAGCTGTACAACCAACGGGCTATAAGCCAATGCGTTAACCATGATATTAACCAAACTACCCAGGAAAACCAAAAGTAGCAGTTTGATTACCTCATCAATGAAGTAGCCTGGTTTCGAAATTGATATTGTTTTACCAATTTGGTTGGATTCAATTTTTACAAACCTGGAAGGCTCCAGTACTCTTTTCCTTTGACCGCCATCATATGTTTCTCCATCACTATCAAGTGAGCAACCAGACTGATCCTCTACGGGGAGGTTTAAAAATGTTTTTAACCTGTTTACCTCCTCGATAAAAACCTCTTTCCTTGTGGTAGAGTATAACCAAAACCAGGCGCCATCGATCAACTGAATATAAATCTGATAATGCATATGCTGTGTTGATGACATACTGCCAGCACCTGAAACATGAGATTTTACGAGCAGGATTTTTGAAAACTCGGAGAAAGGAATTTCCAGCTTCTGATCTTTTGACTCTTTGAAGAAGATAAGCTTCTTGCTTGATTTGTTAAGTTCTACGGTATATCGATAGCTGAACCTAAAATTCCTGATTGCAGTAAAAATTGCTAGCAAACCAATTGAAAGTGGAGGAATCCCATAATACAGATACGACGCTGACTCCTTCTCATCAACAACATACATAATGACCAGGAAAAACAGTGATCCTCCGGCAACCATTAATCCAAACAAAAGAAAAAAGATTTGAGCGCACCCCATCTTTTTTCCTTTGTCACTATATGTGATCATATTCATTACAAAGCCGCCAGTGCAGATTCGTAATCAGGCTCGTCCACTGTTTCGGAAACCAGTTGCGTATGAACCACCTTTCCTGAATCATCTATAACAACTATTGATCTTGCATTGAGGCCTTTAAGCGGTCCGTCTATTAATCCAATTCCATAATCTTTTTGGAACTGTCCGTTATCTCTAAAGCCTGATAAACTAATCACGTCGTTTAATCCCTCGGCACCACAAAACCTTGCATGAGCAAACGGAAGATCCATTGATATGCACAATACTACTGTGTTGTCCAAAGAGGATGCTTTTGCATTAAATGCCCGCACGGAAGCTGCACAGGTTCCAGTATCAACACTTGGAAATATGTTCAGGATGACTTTCTTTCCAGAAAAATCTGAGAGAGACACCTCTGAAAGGTCGGATTTTACTAACTTAAATTCTGGTGCCTTGGATCCTAGAGCGGGAAGGTCGCCAATGGTATGAATGGGGTTACCTTTTAGTGTAATTTCTGCCATAGTAAAAGTCGATTTAGTTTTTATCAAATCTACCCAACAGTAAAAGGACGTCAAACAAAAGTCCAAAACTATTTTAGCGTATATTACCATTTTTAACACGTGACACAAAAATGAATCAAATTAACCCATCGCTTCTCTTCCTGTTAATGCTGTTAGCCTTTGCCCACCTGGGAATAACTCAACCTAAAACACCTGGCGAATTTTTGGGTTATGAATTAGGCGCCAGGTTTAGTCATCACCATCAAGTCATTGACTACTTTGAACACCTGGAAGCTGAGTCAGAAAACATTTTTATCAGAGAATACGGCCGTACCTATGAAGGTAGACCACTGATGTTGGCCATTATTTCTGCCGATCAAAACTTACGACAATTAGATAAAATCAGAATCGATAACCTGAAAAGGGCAAAGCTGGAAACCGGCATCCCTGAGTCTAATGTCTCCATTGTTTGGTTAAGCTATAATGTGCACGGAAACGAAAGCAGTTCTTCGGAGGCTGCCATGATTACTGCCTATGAGTTACTGGATAAACAAAGTAAATTCAACCAATATCTTGAAAACACAGTTGTCATCATTGATCCCTGTCTTAACCCGGACGGAAGGGAGCGATACGTTCACTTCTACGAGCAATGGGGCAACCTGCCTTTCAACCCCAGCAGTAATGATGCTGAACACAAAGAGTTGTGGCCAGGAGGTAGAGCAAACCACTATTTATTTGACCTTAACAGAGACTGGGCATGGCAATCTCAAATTGAAACAAAAGAAAGAATAATTGAATACAGTAAATGGCTGCCGCAAATTCATGTCGATTTTCATGAGCAGGGCATAAATGATCCGTACTATTTCGCTCCGGCTGCCGCTCCTTACCATGAATTAATTTCCCCATGGCAAAGAAGCTTTCAACAGGAAATTGGTAGAAACCATGCCAAATACTTTGATGAAAATGGATGGCTCTATTTCACCGGAGAAGTGTTTGACCTCTTATATCCCAGCTACGGAGACACCTATCCTACCTTTAATGGGGCTATTGGCATGACCTATGAACAAGCCGGGCATGGTGGTGCCGGACTGGGAGTATACCTTGAAGATGGACAACTCCTTACCCTTAGGGACAGAATTGAACACCATAAAACAACAGGGTTGTCCACGGTCGAAATGGCCTCTCTTCATAGTTCCAGGTTACTTGAAAATTTTGAAAAATTCTTCGAAGAAGCAGTTAATGGTAATGTGGGCAAATACAAATCCTTTGTAATCAAAAACACCAATCAGGACCGGGTTAACCACCTGCTCAGATGGCTTGATAAAAATGGGATTTGGTACGGAAAAGTGAACACCATAAGAAATATGAAGGGGTTTCATTATACATCAAGGTCAATCAGAAATTACACGCTTACTGCAAACGATATTGTAATTCCGGGCAATCAACCCAAAGGTGTGCTTGCTGAGGTACTCTTTGAGCCCTCTACAAAATTAATTGACAGTTTAACTTATGATATTACCGGATGGGCAGCTCCCTATTTCTATGGTCTTGAGGCCTATGCCAATGAAAGTACGATTGAGGTCAACCGGTCAAATCAACAAAGTACTCAAATCACTACCCGCACCGATAAACAACCTTACGCATACATTTCAAAATGGAACAGTATTGAGGATGCGAAATTTTTATCTACCCTTCATAAAAATAATTTTACTGTCAGGTTCCTCAGACAAGCCGCCAGCTTTGATGGGATCGAAATTGAGCCTTCCGTAGTGATCACCAGGGCAGGAAATAATGGTTTGTTTGAAAACAGGATTACTGATTTAGCAAATGAACACCAGAGGGCTCTAATCCCAATATCTTCTGGTTTCTCAGATTATGGTCCGGATTTAGGGTCTGATGCAGTGACTTTTTTGAGAAAGCCCAACATTGCTGTCATTGGTGGTGAGGGAAGTTCGTCCCTCTCATTTGGCGAAGTTCGTTACTTTCTGGAGCAGGAGCTGCAACATCCCTTCACAATCCTGCGGTTAGATTACATAGATCGCGTCAATTTGGATTCATATAATACTATTATTCTTCCTTCAGGCCAATACCCAAATCTGTCAACTTCTAAAATAAAACAACTGATTGACTGGGCTAGAAATGGTGGCAAGCTTATTTTGATTGAAGGAGCTTTAAAAAAGTTTAAAGACAGTGAATACACCAGCCTGACAACCTACTTTGATGAGGACGAAGAAACCCTGCTTGCCTCCACCTATCAGGAAAAAGATGATGCACTCATTTCACATGGCGACCAAACCCGAAACTGGCTCAAAGGCACTACTGCCGGAGCAATATTCAAAGTCGACCTGGACCTTTCTCACCCTTTTACCTTTGGCTTACATGATGACTACTACACCTTAAAAACTAGCGGCACCAGGTACAGCTATCTTTCAGGCTCTGGAAACATTGGAAGAATACAATCCAATGCCAACCTGGTCAGCGGCTTTGTAGGGGAAGATTTGCAAAAAAGGCTACAAGAGACCCTTGTTTTTGGGGTTGAAACGCTGGGAAATGGGCAGATTATTTACTTTGTGGACAATCCACTGTTTCGTAATTTTTGGTATGAAGGCAAGATTCTGTTTTCAAATGCGCTTTTCATTGTTGGAAACTAAACAAAGAGTAAACTCATGATTAAAAAAATTGGAATTGCCCTGATCGCAATTATAGTGACATTTGCCATCGTCATCTGGGTAATCGATCAACCAAAACCTGAAGGAAAAATTGGGCCTGAAGCAGATCAGTTGGCCAGGAAAATGGAATTAGCGACAAATAAAGCTGCCTGGGACTCCATCAGATATATAAAATGGACTTTTAAAGGCATTCACACCTTCATTTGGGATAAAGCAAATGCTCTTGTGCTGGTCAAATCGAAAGATGCTGAGGTGGTTATAAACACGCAAAACAGGGAAGGCCTGGTATTGAATAAAGAGGAAGGAGCAAATGATCAGGAGTTGATTGAAAAAGCCTATGCCTATTTTGCTAATGACAGCTTTTGGCTAGTTGCACATTACAAGGCTTTCGACCCAGGAACCACCCGAGCCATCGTCAATACTGAAGAGGGGGATGCTTTGCTTGTATTCTATAGCTCCGGGGGTGTTACACCAGGTGATAGCTATTTGTGGTATTTGGATGAAACAGGCAAACCTTATAAGTGGGAAATGTGGGTGCAAATGATCCCCGTAGGAGGACTTTCATTTAGCTGGGAAAACTGGAAAACTATTGATGGGGGTGCTATGTTACCTCAAATGCATAAAGGTCCCACCACGATTGAAATCTCAAATGTGGAGTCCGCCACTAATGTGGAAGCATTAAATAATGGTATCAATCCTTTCGAAGAAATGCTAAGGTAGCAGTCAAACTCGTCAGTTATCGCCATTCATTCTTTCATTCCTAAGGTTACCGTTCTATATTCACATTCTGACCCATTAATGGAACAATTTGATCTCAAATCCGATTGAAGATTTATGACTGACTCTTTTTATAAAAAATTATTTCAAAGTCATCAGGATTGTCCAAAATGTCCTTCTCCTGTGGTCATCGCACAATTCTTTGTTGATTTGTTGCAAACACTTTTCCCGGATTTCTCCAAACGAACATTTTCCTCGCAGAAAGAACTGGAATTGCACCTGGAGAAACTTAAGCTGGAGTTGCATGAAATGCTAACCCGTAACCCAATGCATGGTGTGGTTGATCTGGAGGATGTTGCAGAAAGCTTTTTTCGGGAACTTCCTGAAATTCATGGAAAAATACTAGATGATATCAAGGCGATGTACGAAGGTGATCCGGCTGCTAAAAGCGAGAGTGAGGTCATAAGAACATACCCGGGGTTTTATGCCATTGCGGCTTATCGCGTTGCTCATGCTTTACAAACAAGGGGTGTTAAGATCATTCCCAGAATAATTACCGAGCATGCGCACAGCAAGACCGGAATCGACATCCATCCCGCAGCAAAAATTGGAGAACACTTTTGCATTGATCATGGTACCGGTGTGGTAATTGGTGAAACTACAGTAATCGGAAACAATGTAAAAATTTACCAGGGCGTAACTCTTGGAGGGTTAAGTGTCGACAAAAAGGATGCGGAGACCAAAAGGCATCCAACCATTGAGGATAATGTGGTTATTTATGCAGGAGCAACTATTCTAGGGGGAGACACCATTATTGGAGCCAATAGTATTGTAGGTGGAAACGTCTGGTTGACAAGGAGCATTCCGGCCAACACAAAAATTTATTATAAAGCAAAAATGCACAATAGCGATACTGAGGAAACTGACCTCTACGTCTATAAAAAAAATTAGAGAAAATGGATTTGTTTAACTTAATTGGAAACACACCCCAGGTGGAGTTGACCAGTATCCCTACGAATAAAAAGGTTAAAATATTTGCCAAGCTCGAGGGGCAAAACCCAGGAGGTAGCGTTAAAGATCGTGCTGCATACAACATGATCAAAAGTGCACTGGAGCGGGGGGATATTAAACCGGGAGATCAACTGGTGGAAGCAACCAGTGGTAATACTGGAATTGCGCTGGCAATGGTCTCCAAAGTCCTTGGCGTCAACATGACCTTAATCATGCCTGATAATTCTACAAAGGAGAGAGTGCTCTCAATGGAAGCATATGGCGCAAAGGTCATCCTAACACCGGCTGATAAAACCATAGAATATTCGAGGGAGCTGGCCGAAGAAATGGCAGAAAAAGAAGGGTATTATATTCTCAATCAGTTTGCGAATCCAGATAACTGGAAAATGCACTATAAAACCACTGGTCCGGAGATTTGGAAAGACACTGCTGGTAAAATCACGCATTTTGTTTCTGCAATGGGCACCACTGGTACCATCATGGGAGTTTCCAGGTACTTAAAAGAACAAAACCCCGATATTCAGATTATTGGGACACAACCTACTGATGGATCAAGAATACCAGGCATCAGAAGGTGGTCTCCGGAGTTCTTGCCGAAAATTTATGAAAAAGAACGTGTGGATCGTATCATTGATGTCAGCGAAGAAGAAGCGACAGAAATGACCCGTAGAATGGCTAAGGAAGAAGGAATCCTTGCTGGTATGAGTAGTGGGGGTGCACTGGCTGCTGCAATTCGATTGTCTGAGCAAATCGAGTCCGGACTAATTGTATGTATCACATGTGACCGGGGAGACCGGTATTTGAGTAGTGATTTATTTGGATAACTTTTTTCACATTGTCTAGTAATATTTCGAGGATGATATAAATTTGTCATCCAAAATTAGTTCGGGGTGTAGCGCAGTCCGGTTAGCGCACTCGTTTAGGGTGCGAGAGGTCGCTGGTTCGAATCCAGTCACCCCGACTAAAACAAAAGCTGATCTTTCCAAGATCAGCTTTTTTAATGCTCAATAGTGAAAACTGGCTTATTCATCACTTCGTTTTTGTAAAGATCACCAGCATTCCGTCCAATTAAATAGTAAATCAACTATACCGCTTAACTGGCAATTTATTTATTTCGTCGAATTGGATAATCTGGGGGAAAATGCAAAGAAAGCCGTATAACCGAACACAATACGCTCCTGTGCTTGTTAGCCACATATTCACACTTCCGTTATAAGCAAAAAGTCTGAAAACCATCCCTCATTATGTCAAAAGGGGCATTTTAAGCAATGCACCGTTATGTGCCTTGGTACGACCCATAAGCGAGTGATCAGGAATAAACGCTACATGAACTAGAATATATGATACATGAACCAGAATATTTTTGGCAGGATGCTTAACGATTTTGGCACTATTTCAATCTTTAAAATGTTTTTATTTGTATCATAATGTTAACGAGCTATGACTAAAACTAACAAAATCACCGGATACATTTGGTACAACCCAGAGACTGGGATGTATCAGAAAGGAAGCAAAGAAGATTATCAGTTCTTTTACGAAGGAAGTGGTATGAAAGAAGGGTATTCACTTATCTTAAAATTGACAAACCAATCAGATCTACTTGCGTATAGGTTGGTTAGAGATTTAAACAATATGAAGCAGAAAGTATTGGATGGTGATGCCACAGATGACATGAAGCGAGCTGTCTAATAATTTTCTATTCATCAGCCCAAAATATTTTGGGTTTCAACTATTTTTGCGAACGCTGGCTTTTAGGCAAAGGGACTTATGAAAACGAAACCACAAATTACCGGCTATATCTGGTATAACCCCGATACCACTATGTATCAGAAAGGTAGTCTTGAAGATTATCACTTTTTCTCAGACAACAGTGATAAGAAAGACGAATTCTCCCTGATCATGAAGTTGAACAATGCTTCTGATATCCTGGCCTATAAATTAGTGAAAGAACTCAACAACGCAAGACATCATATTACTGAGCAAATATTAAGAGCAACAGCATAAGAAAGCTGATTCACACACAACCAGCTTTCAAATTTGTTCGATTTTACAATTTTCCTTCAAGTTTAAGTAGAAAAGCATATTCCAAAGCAGTTTCCTTGTGTTGCTGATACCTGCCCGATGCTCCTCCATGACCTGCTTCCATGTTGGTGTGCAACAAAAGAATGTTATCGTCGGTCTTTTTATCTCGTAACTTAGCTACCCATTTTGCCGGTTCCCAGTATTGTACCTGTGAGTCAAATAATCCGGTGGTGACAAGCATCGCCGGATAATCTTGGGCTTTGACCTGATCATAAGGCGAATAGCTTAGCATATACTCATAAGAAAGTTTGTTCTTAGGATTTCCCCATTCATCAAATTCGTTTGTTGTTAGAGGAATGGTTTCATCTAGCATGGTACTCACCACGTCAACAAACGGAACGGCGGCAATCACTCCATTAAATATTTCTGGCGCCATGTTAACTACTGCACCCATCAGCAGACCGCCGGCACTACCTCCCTGGCCATATAAATGATCCGGAGAGGTGTATTTGTTATCAATTAAATACTTCCCACAATCAATAAAATCACGAAATGTATTTTTCTTTTTGAACATCTTGCCATCCTCATACCATTGTCTGCCCAGCGCCTGACCACCACGAATATGAGCAATCGCAAAAGCGAAACCCCGATCCAGTAAACTCAGCCTGCTACTCTTAAAACCTGGATCGATCGTAGCACCATATGATCCATAAGCATATAATAGCAACGGCCCCTTTCCATCTTTCCTGAACCCCTTTTTATATACGATCGACATTGGTATGCTGGCACCATCTCTTGCTGTTACATATACTCTTTCTGTATTGTAATCACCTGGATTATGGCCACCTACAACTTCATCCACTTTCTTTATTTCCCTCTCTTTGGTTCTCATGTTGTAATCCACTGTTGTGTTTGGAGTGGTGAGTGATGAATATTGAAACCTCAACTTTTCAGTATCAAAATCAACATTGGAAGTTGTATATGCGATATATGCTGGTTCATCAAATTCAATATAATGGTCAGCGTTAGTTTCCTGATCTATGATCCGGATTTGGTTGAGCGCATTTGATCTCTCACTAAGTACAAGGTATTTCCTGAATACATCCAAACCAGTTATCAATACATCATCCCGATGTGCTATCACTTCTTTCCAGTTTTCTTTTTCAGTTTTGCCAACAGGCGTTTCCATCAGTCGGAAATTGAGTGCGTCCCAATTGGTAAGAACATAAAATTTATCTTCAAAATGATAAATGGAGTATTCATGTACCTCTTCTCTTGGAGTAAATTCCTTAAAGTCACCGTCTGGCTTGTTTGCATCAAGAATAAAGTAACTGGAGGATAAAGTGCTGTTTGAATAAATGATCACAAACTGATCCGATTTGGATTTGTATACACCAATATAATTTGATGGGTCATTTTCCTGATAAACCAGGTCATTACTCGCAGCACCTAAAACATGTCTCCATACTTTCTCAGAAAGTAATGAAACTTTGTTCTTAGTTGTGAAGAAATAACTGCGGTTGTCATTTCCCCAGGCACCATAGCCGGTTGTGTTTTCCAACTGGTCTTCAAGAAACTCTCCTGTCTCAAGATCAATAAATCTTATGGTGTAAATTCTTCTACTCAATGTATCCTCTCCAAATGCCAGAATCTTATTGTTTGGGCTTACATTTAACCCAACCGCAGAATAGTAGGAAGAGCCCTCTGCCAGTTGATTGACATCTAAAATTATTTCTTCTGTTGCCTCTAGCGTGCCTTTTTTCCTGCAGTAAGTTTTGTACTCTTTTCCATCTTCATATCTCGAGTAATACCAGTATCCGTTTTTGAAATAGGGCACAGACTCATCATTCTTACTGATCCTGCCCACTATTTCATCATACAAGCTGGTTTGTAGCGACTCAGTATCACTCATAAATCTGGCTGTATACGCATTTTCTTCCTCCAGGTACTTTAACACCTTTTTGGTTTGAGGATCAGGTTTGCTGGCGTGCTTCTGCTCATCAGTGAGCCTCATCCAGAAATATGGATCAATTCGTGTGTGGTTATGAAAGGTTATCGCTGAATCCTGTTTGTCAGCTATTGGTGGGTTAGGTATTGCCTTATTCATACTGTTTGACTTCTCCTTCGTGTTGCATCCAAAAACAGAGGCCAAAACTAGAAGTGTAAAGGCAAATAACTTAATTTTTCTCATCATAATTTCGGAGTTAATCCCCGAAATTCATGAATGTCCTGAATATTTAAAAATTAATTTATACGAGTGGGCTTTTTTTAAATAGCAAGTTTCATAGTATTGGTTTCCTGCAGGCTTGCATTCAACTCTTTTACCATTTTATAAGCCAGTTTGTCATTTATTGGAGTGAGTCTCAATATCAATGAAAACTGATCTCTTTTAGTGCTTGAGGCATAGAAGGTTTCGTACTCTTCTTTCTTTCCTTTTTGATATAATTCGAAATCTGGGTTGTACCAAATGTATCCTACGGTTTTATTAAAATCTTTCATGCTAGTGTCGTTTGTTGATTAATTACAACACTAAGGTGCACAAACCAGAGGAGCAACTGAAAATCAATGAGTAAACAACCAAATTTCTGAGTAAACGACAATTTTTGAACTGTAGATGTTATTAATAATCTACTTCAAAACTTAGCTAAGGCTTGAATAAAATCTCCTGATGCTCGTTTTTGAGAAGGTGGTGCGCCATAGCAGTTGTACCGGTGGACTCGATTTATTTACTCTTATTGTGTAGTAGTCCGCACCAATCCCATAACATTCATGTTGAGGTTGATTTTCATTTCTCGCAACCAATTTAACATTAGCTTTGTCAAAAACTTTGCTGGACTGAGTGAACATTTTATACATACATCAATATTTTCGAACTCCGGAGGAAGGGGGCTGTGTACGATCGTACCATCTGGCTAAGGGATTGATTGCCAAAGGGCATACTGTTACTATGGTAACGGCACACAATGGAGCAGATGAAACAAAAAATATTGAAGGAATTACTGTTCACTACCTCTCAGCACCCTACGACAACTCCTTTTCATTCTTCAAGAGAATCCGGGCCTTCATCACATTTTTGGTTAAGGCAATTAGCGTTTCAGCTAAAACCTATGACATAAATCTGGCCTACGTTATGACTACCCCACTTAGTACAGGTGTAATTGCGCTCTGGGTAAAACATTTCAGGAAGATCCCATACATTTTTGAAGTTGGTGA
This sequence comes from Cyclobacteriaceae bacterium, assembly GCA_965243755.1. Lineage (GTDB taxonomy): Bacteria > Bacteroidota > Bacteroidia > Cytophagales > Cyclobacteriaceae > JANSWY01. The sequence continues at coordinate 334,049 of CBDEVW010000002.1, read as the reverse complement.
TTTATGGCCTGAGGTGCCAGTGAAAATGAGGATTCTAAAAAACCCCCTATTAAAGTACCTCGCTTACTGGCTCGAAAGAAAGGTATATAAGAATGCCGCTAAAATTGTAGCGCTATCTCCGGAAATCAAATCCTACATTGCTCAGATAGTGCCACATAAACAAATTTATACCGTTCCCAATTTTTGTGATAATGAAAACTTTGCCCCTACTGTGTCATCATCACGGAATTTGAAAATATTATATGCAGGTACTATCGGGCTAGCCAACCATCTTGAATATTTGATTGATGTTGCCAAAGCATGCAAGCTAAACCAATTACCAGTTCATTTTACAATCGTTGGAGATGGAGCCAGAAAACCCCTAATAGAAACTTTGGCGAAAGATTACAGCAATATTTCAGTGTTACCCTTTTGTAATCAGACCGAACTGAAGAGAATAATTGACGAACACGATGCTTTCTTCGTTTGTTTTCAAAATATCCCGGTGCTTCATTCCGGTTCACCAAACAAACTTTTTGATGGACTGGCGAGCGGTAAGCTCATAGTTTCAAACCTTTCCGGCTGGACTAAAGATTTAATAGAACAGAGTAAGTGTGGTTTCTATTACACTCCCGAGAAGCCAGGGGAGTTTATTGATAAAATTAAGCCTTTCCTTGATTCGGAGGCTTTACTGATCAATGCACAGAAAAATGCTCGTGAGGTGGCCGAAAAGTATTTTGAAAAAAACACTTTTGTTACAACACTTGATCAGATCATTACAAATAAACTGGTTGAGGACCAGTTCAAATTACCCGAACACCTATAAGTTTTTTGGTTTATACTTCGATTCTGTAAATATTTTCCGGGCATTGGTTTCCATCATCAGGTCATTGAGTGTAAGTTCTGGATGGTTTTTCATATAGGATTTCACTATTTCCAATCCCACCCATCGACCAATTCTTCCAGGGCATTCATCTCCAATTTCATATACATTTGGCCGCTCCTGGATGTATTTATTGATGACAAAATGATTTGTCTCATAAAGTAGTTGCTTATCGATAAAGTGAGCCCAAACTACTTCCTGATTATAAAGTACCTTTTGAAGTTCCTTGTTAGTAAATCCTGTAATGATGGTATCACTTTTACATGGTAAGACCTGCTTGTTGAAATAGTACGTTTTTCCATAGTTGATCATTTCCGCTAGCAGTGAGTTATCCTTATGATCCACCTTGTTGTATTGCTCAGATAGATAAGTCATCACCAGGTTGATCAAATAATCTTTCTCATATCGCCTCAAGATATATTCAGGTATACCCATTGGCCGAAAGGTTGCTTCATTTCCTGCGTAATAATCGAGACTAATGATGATCAATGTATCAGACAAGTACATTTCCTTACCAAACCCTGTCAATGTTGTGTAGACTTTTGGAATCTTAGTGTTGGGGTAATAGCCTTTTAGTCTTGCGAAAGCGATTTCAAATTCCTTCTTAATGTCTTCCTGATCGCCAAAGGCAGCATTGGTTTCCATTCTAAGGGTGTCAAAAGCAGGGTTATTGGCTAACTTATAAACCTGCTTTGCCAATACATCAAGGTTAGGAAAATTCTGACTTTGCAAAAACATTCGGCTATAAGAAGGGTGTTCAATTAACAGCTCCTTCACCTCCTCCGGGCTTGAGGTTTGTTTTACCAGATGATCAAATTTAATCCACTCAATGCTGGGTACTTCTTCTGGTGGAGCAGGGCAGGTTTCAGTTTCACGGCAGGATGAGATAAGAAATATTGTGGCGGCAATTGAAATTACTGCAATGTATTTATTCATACTAAAAACACTTTAAGTCGTTTAATACGAAAATTTTGTATTAAAGGCTATTTTTGGTCAAAATTAGAAAATACCTTCGAAAAGGCTCACACTAGTTTGATATGACAATGAAAAAACTGATTTTTTTACTCTTTGGTATATTAATGTCCATTACATCAATTTGTCAGGTTAAGCTGGGATTGAAATTTTCACCTACTTTCGTCAATAGCAGAGTTGATCAATTTTCAGATACACTCGACATTGAGGGAAATGGTGTAGACACCAGGTTCTCGATGGGTTTAGTGGTTGATTATGCCCTCACAGACACCTATTACTTTAGTTCAGGAATAAACTATCTGCCAAAATCTGTTGCCATTAAGATCATTGGAGAAAACGGAGGCAGCTATACAAATAGCATCGAAGATTATAACCTCCAGTATCTACAGGTTCCTCTTTCTCTAAAACTCTTTACCAACGAAATACAGCCAGATATGGCCGTTTATTTTCAGGTAGGTATCACCGGAGAAGTGAAAATATTTGATGAACCGGCCAGGGAGGAATTTGAGTTAATAGAGGAGTTCCAAATGTTTGATTCCTCAGCAATACTTGGAGCCGGACTCGAATACAAAGTTGGGGTTAGTACGATATTGTTCGGGGGTTTCACTTATAACAGGGGGTTGGCAAATTCAATCAAGACCACTATACCTCTGGATGAAGAACTGGCAATTCGAAATACTGCCTTTACCATAGACCTGGGTATTAAGTTCTAGGATAGTGACCCAAAGACAAAAAAAGGCCGTCGTTACTGACGGCCTTTTTTATTAAAGTTCTATGAAATCTCCCGTGGAGTTATGAAAATGGTATTCAGTAATTGCCAGAGAGGAATCTTCAATGATATTAACCCATCTGAAATACTTAAAGAACCACTGCACTCGTTTGGAATAAATTCCTTTGGTGAAGTAAGCATACAAGAATGGATGCACTGCCAACGTCAGCTTCTTTTCATTTTGTTTGGTAAGTAAATGATCGATGTAAGACTCTATCTGATCACCCACTAAAATTGAAGCTGAAATTTTACCGGTTCCATCGCAGGTGGGGCAAACTTCCTTCGTTTTGATATTAAGTTCAGGCCTTACACGCTGACGCGTAATTTGCATTAAACCAAACTTGGACAATGGAAGGATCGTAAATTTGGAACGGTCATCTTTCATCTCCTCCTTCATCTTTTGGAAAACCTGACGTTTATTTTCAGATTTTCGCATATCAATGAAGTCAATGACTATTATTCCCCCCATATCTCGCAACCTCAGCTGTCTGGCAATTTCCTTTGCTGCTTCAAGATTGACTTTCAGCGCGGTAGCTTCCTGATTATCTTCAGCATTGGACTTGTTCCCACTGTTTACATCAATTACGTGAAGTGCCTCTGTGTGCTCAATAATGAGGTAACCGCCTCCAGCTATGCTTACTGATTGACCAAAAAGTGATTTTAATTGCTTCTCAACATTGTACTGCTCAAATATTTTAACTTTTGAGTTGTATAGTTTGACCAGCTTCTCTTTCTCAGGAGCTATTTTTTGAACGTACTGGCTAATTTCAGAATGTAGCGTTTTATCGTCTACTGTAATTGAATCAAAAGATTCACTTAGTACGTCTCTAAGGATTGAGTTGGCGCGATTCATTTCGCCAATGACTTTGTCCCTGGGTTTTGCTGTTTTAAGGGTTCTTATTCCTTTTTCCCAAATCTCAACAAGGTTTCGAAGGTCTTTATCAAGTTCCTTCACCTCTTTGCTATTGGCAACCGTTCGAATGATAACTCCAAAACCCTCAGGTTTAATAGAGCTCACCAATCGAAGCAAACGCTTTCTTTCATTACTGTCAGTGATCTTCTTAGATACACTTACCACATTCGAGAAAGGTACTAGTACCAGAAATCTTCCGGCTAGTGACAACTCGCAGGATAGTCGTGGGCCTTTTGTAGAAATCGGTTCTTTTACAACCTGTACCAGTATTTTTTGGTTTTTGGTAAGAACCTGATTGATTTTACCAAATTTATCTATATCGGGCTCCATTCGGAATTTACCCAATTTCGCACTGGTATTTTTTCTTGTTAAAGCAAACTTGGTGAATTTATTAAGAGATTGTACCTGAGGACCCAGATCCAAATAATGCAAAAACGCATCCTTCTCATATCCAATGTCTATGAATGCGGCATTCAGTCCAGGAACAACCTTTCTGACATTCCCGAGGTAAACATCACCAACATTAAATTGGGCACCATCTTCTTCCTGATGGTACTCCACAATTTGCTTATTCTTTAAAAGGGCAATTCGACATCCATTTTGAGTTGAATTAATGACTAATTCAACGCTCAAGATCTTTTCAGTTTAATTTTTATCAAAATGATGTCTTAGCGAAAGACTACTTCTTCTTGTGTCTGTTTTTTCTTAGTCTTTTCTTTCTTTTGTGAGTAGAGATCTTATGTCTTTTTCTTTTCTTACCGCAAGGCATAATCTTTTCTTTTAAATGTTTTTAAAAATTCTATTTTATTTCTTCCAAGTAACCGCGTGCTATTTGTTCTAACACCACGGAATTACTCTTATTTACAATATATTCAAACTGTATTTTGGCTTTATCTACCTCTCCCAGCTCCATCCATGTAATTCCCAGATAAAGAGAAGCATTCATATTTTCGGGTTCCAATGAAAGAACTTTCTCGAAACGTTCCACAGCTTTTTCAAGCTGACCCGACTGAATGGCCAAGAACCCCAGGTTAAACAATGCTTCCGTATTGTTTGGATCATCTTCCAAAACTTCACGGATCATCAGGATACCTTTCATTGGATTGTTAGTTCCCACATAAGTCATCCCAATTTTGATCTTCAATGATGGATTACCAGTAGCTTCATACACTGGCTCAAGGTATTTTCTGGTTAATGCACCAAATTCCATGGAGCGGCCACCTGAATTTGAAACCTCAAAAATCCCATACATCAATAGACCAGCCATTGTCCTGGCGGTTTCTGTTGAATCTATTTCAAATATCGTTTGCGCGTATTTCGCAGCACTATCTACTTCGTTGTACTTTAGAAACAATCTTCCTAAAGAGTCCGCAAAGATAATACTATTTTTTTGATTTTCCGCAAGCTCCAGTTGACGCCTCAGTTGATCAATTTTGGCCTGAACATCTGCTGGCATTTCCAGTGCATGATTTTCTGGTAAATCCTGAGGCTCACCTAACGCCTCAGCCTGCTCAAGCGACTCATTTTCAACAACTACTCTGGGGAGCTGGTATAGCCCAACGATTAGGATTACCCCAATCAGGAGTAGCAGTAGTTGTAGTCTCGACATGTACTATTTGATCTTAGTACTACTCTTGATTTTTTCAGTAAAAACCTTGGATGGTTTAAAGCTGGGAATGAAGTGCTCATCAATAACGATCGCTGTATTTTTGGATATGTTCCTGGCGATCTTCTTTGCTCTTTTCTTATTGACAAAACTACCAAAGCCTCTGACGTAAATATTCTCTCCCTCAGCCATTGAATTTTTGACAACAGAGAAAAATGCCTCCACTGTTACCTGTACATCCGCTTTGTCAATTCCGGTTTTCTCTGCAATTTCGTTTATTACATCTGCTTTAGTCACAACATTAAGTGTTTAATTGTTAACGGTTTAGCGTCAAAATCTGATTTCAGCGCCCAAAGTTAAGAATGTGGTTGTAAATAAAAAAAGTCTTATTAGAAATAAAATCGAAGAATTGAATATTAATCAAAGTGCCTTCAGTAAAAAACTGATCAGGTGGTATCACCTAAACAAGCGAGAACTGCCATGGAGAGACTCTTCGGACCCATACCATATTTGGCTTTCGGAAATTATTCTTCAGCAAACCCGTGTAGATCAGGGTTTGCCTTACTATCTGAAATTTACAGAACAATATCCCTCCATCTTTGATTTAGCAAACGCTCCTGAAGTGGAAGTCCTCAGACTTTGGCAGGGGCTTGGTTATTATAGCAGGGCCAGAAACCTACATCAATGTGCTAAAACCGTAGTTGAAAAGTATAACGGAGTATTTCCTGCAGACATAAAAACACTAAAGTCCCTGAAGGGGATAGGAGATTATACCGCTGCGGCTATAGGGTCTATCGCTTTCAAAATTCCCGAACCCGTGATCGATGGCAATGTCTTTCGAGTGATCGCCCGATATTTTGATATCAATGAGGACATTTCGGACTCCAAAACCCGGGGTACTTTTCAAAATTTGCTTAGAAAACTTATCCCGGCAAAAAACCCAGACGATTTTAATCAGGGTTTGATGGAATTTGGTGCACTCCACTGTACTCCCAAAAAACCGAAATGTGATGATTGTATATTTTCAGATGAGTGTATTGCCAATCAACTGGACCTGCAAAGTGAATTACCTGTGAAAACTAAAAAGGTCAAAATTAAAAACAGGTCCTTCCAATATATCATTTTCCTTTATCAACAGCGGATCTACATGAAACAGCGAACCGGGAAAGATATTTGGGAAGGGCTATTCGATTTCCATCTCATCGAAGGTCATAAGGGTAGCCTGGAAGAGCTCTTCTCTGAAAAACAAATTGAAAGTTTGGTCATACTGGACAGTTCGTCGGAATATAGACATGTTTTGACCCACCAAAGAATAAACGCCACCTTTGTAGTTGTAGAAATACAGGACTTTGAGCCATTTAGCGAACTTTTAAGTGAGATGGAAGCTTTCAATGAAAATGAAATACTAAATTTGCCCAAACCTAAGCTGATAGATAACTATTTGAAGGAACATTTTTTTTCGTTAGATTTAATTTAAAGACAGATCAATGGCAGGAGTAAATAAAGTAATTCTACTTGGGAATTTGGGAAGAGATCCAGAGATAAGACATCTGGAAAATGGTCGTGCGGTAGTGAATTTCCCTATGGCCACCAGTGAAACTTACAAAACACGGGAAGGCGAAAGAGTTACGAAAACAGAATGGCACAACGTTGTGTTGTGGACGCCATTGGCCGAAATAGCTGAAAAATACCTGAAAAAAGGAAATCAGGTTTACATTGAGGGCAAACTAACTTCCAGGTCTTATGATGACAAAGATGGTATCAAGAGATATGTAACAGAAGTGGTTGGAAGAGAAATGACCTTAGTCGGTGGCAGACCTTCTGACGGAGATAGCGGTGCATATGGAAGCTCAGATTCCGGTTTCGCTCAGTCTTCTCAGGTAGCAGCCACGGAAACTCCCGTAAGTAGTGGGTCAACAGATTCACCGGATACGGATATAGATGACCTTCCGTTTTAAGATGTTGAACTAACAACAATTTTTTGGAAACAAGTATAGACGATCCCCTCCCGACGGTTTTACTAGCGACAATGGAATGGTCCTCCGTCCTTATGGATGGAATTGTGATCATTATTCTGCTTATATTATCTGGATTGGTTTCTGGCTCTGAGGTGGCTTACTTTTCGTTGAAACCAGAAGAGTTGAAAGAATGTGAGGAATCGGGTTCCGTACAGGATCAGCGGGTATTGAGTTTAATCACCCACCCACACCGTTTACTCGCTACTATTCTTATTCTTAATAATTTGATAAATATCTCGATTGTTACAATTTCCACTTATGTGACATGGCAGTTATTAGGAACCACGGACCCCTCTGGACTTGCCTATACCGTCCTCATTTTATCCACGACTATCATCATTATTTTCGTAGGAGAAATAATTCCAAAGGTCTACGCCAGCCATAATGGAATTGGCTTTGCGAGATTAATGGCTGGCTTCTTAAAGTTTTTCTATGCCTTGTTGAAACCAGTGAGCTGGTTCCTCATGAGCATCAGCAACGTCATTGAAAAACGGGTAGAGCGAAAAGGTTATAATGTTAGCGTTGAAGAATTACATCAGGCATTAGAAATCACCACCGACGAAGAATCCTCAACCAAAGAGGAAAAAGACATCTTAAAGGGTATTGTAAATTTTGGAACACTATCAGTGAAGCAGGTAATGAAGTCCAGAATGGACATTACTGCAATCGAAATTAGTGCTGACTTTCATGCGCTGATGGATCAAATCAATAAAAATGGATTCTCCCGAATTCCTGTATACAGTGAGACCATCGACAAAATAGAGGGAATCTTGTACGTAAAGGATCTGCTGCCGCATGTGGATTTGGAGGAAGACTTCAGATGGCAGGAATTGCTCAGGCCAGGCTTCTTTGTTCCTGAAAGCAAGAAAATTGATGACCTTTTCAAAGACTTTCAGGAAAAACATGTACACATGGCTATTGTTGTTGACGAATATGGAGGTACATCTGGCCTTGTCACCATGGAAGACATCATAGAAGAGATCGTAGGTGAAATAAATGATGAATTCGATGAGGACAGTGAAGTTGCCTATAATAAACTAGACAGTAACACATACATATTCGAAGGCAAAACCAGCCTTAATGATTTTTGCAAGATCATAGATATTGACCAAACGGAATTCGAACAAATAAAAGGAGAAAGCGAATCGCTGGGGGGTTTATTACTGGAATTGAATTCTAAAATTCCAAATGCCGGTGAAAAGATCAAATTTGATAGGTTTGTTTTTACCATAGTTGCAGTAGACCAAAAAAGAATAAAGCGCGTTAGGGTTTACATTACTCCTCAGGCAAAAGTTTAAGTCCAGAAAATTTATGCGAAAACAAGTAGTCTTCTTATTCACACTGGTTTTAATCATTTATTCTTGCAACACGGATTACCTGCCCAAACCAAAGGGCTACAACCGAATTGATTTACCAGAATTTGAATATCAAATATTACCCGATAGTTTTCCCTACTCTTTCGAATACTCTAAACATGCAAGGTTATTAAGAGACTCAAGCTGGATAAGTGAGCGATATTGGATTGAGCTGTATTATCCATATTTTGATGCCGATGTAGAAATAACTTATAAGCCAATCCGTAACCAAAAAGAATTATCCGAGGAGTATCTTTCAGATTCCTATCGGCTAACATCACAGCATAATGTGAAAGCATATGCCATGGAGGAAAGCATTTTGCAATTGCCAAATGGAAATGTCGCATCAGTAACTGAGCTTGAAGGTGAAGTACCTAGTCAATTTCAATTTCATGTCACAGATTCTACACATAATTTTTTAAGAGGAGCACTTTACTTTAAGACAGCTACTAAGAACGATTCATTACGTCCTGTTATCGACTATGTGAAAACAGACATGATACATTTGTTGAATACCCTGGAGTGGAGATAGTTTTATATTTTCCCCTGTGATACTACTTTTGGGTCAACCATTTGTTAATTTGCCTGCTCGCAACTATGTCAGGATTTTTTGATACCAAAATTGAATTTCTAAAAGGAATCGGTCCCCAAAAGGCTGCTCTGATCAACAAAGAGCTCGGCATTTTTACATATGGCGATTTAATCCAACATTATCCATTTAGATATGAAGATAGAACCAGGTTTTATCAGCTTAGTGAACTAGATGATACCTTGCCCAATGTTCAGGTGAAGGGGAAGATTAAGCGGTTTGAGTTAGTCGGAGGGGGAAGGAAGAAAAGATTAGTTGGCCATTTTACTGATGGTACTTCGTCTATCGAGTTAGTATGGTTTCAGGGAATTAACTGGATAACGAATAAAATAAAACCCGGTATTGAGTATGTTGTTTATGGTAAACCTAGCAGGTTTGGAAGCAAAATCAATATCACACATCCTGAAATAGAGGTATTGACTACCAAAAACGAGAAAGCCAGTTATCTCTCTCCGGTGTACAACACTTCTGAAAAACTCAAGAAAAAATTCATAGATAGCCGGGCCATTTCAAAATTTCAAAGAACGCTTTTAGTAAGCGCAGTTAATCACATAAATGAAACTCTTCCATTAGAAATTATCAATCGGTATAAGCTAATGGATAAAAAGCGAGCAGTGGTTTTTATTCACTTCCCCACTGATGCAAAAACATTACAGCTGGCGCAATACCGACTAAAATTTGAAGAGCTGTTTTTTGTTCAGCTCAAGCTGCTGAAAATGAAAGTTGCACGATTGGATAAATTCAAGGGGGCAATTTTTAATGACTCAAGCCTGGTAACAGAATTTTATAACAACCACCTTCCTTTTGATCTAACAAATGCCCAAAAACGTGTGATCAAAGAGGTATATCGGGATTTGAAATCCGGTCAACAGATGAACCGCCTGGTCCAGGGTGATGTAGGGAGTGGCAAAACAATAGTTGCGTTTATATGTGGGCTTTTGGCCATTAGTAGTTCTGCCCAGGTAGCTTTAATGGCACCAACCGAAATTCTGGCTGAGCAGCATTTTAATGGACTAAAAGTATTTTGTGATTCTCTGGGACTGACAATAAGGCGGCTCACTGGATCAAGTAAAAAATCGGAACGCGATTCTATTCATTCAGAACTGGAAAGTGGCGAACTGAATATATTGGTGGGGACACATGCATTACTGGAAGAAAAAGTAAAATTTAAAAACCTCGGCCTGGCAATTATTGATGAGCAACATCGGTTTGGAGTTGCACAGCGCGCAAAACTTTGGCAAAAAAACAAAAATGTATTTCCTCATGTATTGGTAATGACTGCTACACCCATTCCTCGTACATTGGCAATGACACTCTACGGTGACCTTGATATTTCTGTTATTGATGAGCTCCCTGCAGGAAGAAAGCCAATTAAAACCATTCATTTCTTTGATACCAATAGGTTGAAAGCATTTGGTTTTATTGCTGAACAAATCAAATTGGGCCGGCAAGTGTACGTTGTTTATCCGCTGATCGAAGAATCAGAAAAATTAGATTACAAAGACCTGATGGATGGCTATGAAAGCATAAGCAGAGGGTTTCCAAATATTCCCATTGGCATTTTGCATGGCAGAATGAAGCCACAGGACAAAGACTATGAGATGAAGCGGTTTGTAAAAGGTGAAACTAAAATCATGGTTGCCACAACTGTGATTGAAGTAGGGGTGAATGTTCCGAATGCTACGGTCATGGTGATAGAGAATGCAGAAAAATTTGGCCTTTCGCAGCTTCATCAGTTAAGGGGCCGGGTAGGGCGAGGAGCTGATCAATCATATTGTATATTAATGAGTGATTTTAAGCTTTCCAAGGAAGCACGAATTAGAATAGACACAATGGTGAGAACTAATGACGGGTTTGAAATCGCTGAAGCGGACCTGCAATTGAGAGGACCTGGCGATATCATGGGTACTCAACAAAGTGGTATAGCAGACCTGCTGGTTTCCGATTTGGCAAAAGACGGACCCATATTGCAAATTGCCCGTGAATGTGCTAAAGAAACTTTGGAAGAAGATCCTGAATTAATTTCCGAGAAAAACCGACCTATTAAAATGCAGCTGGCAAAGCTGAAGAAATCTGAGGTCAATTGGTCCCGAATCAGTTAACCTTTGGGTTTGGTAAGCGGTATGTTCAGGCCAAGCCATGGTAGTGGCACAAGTGCAAAACCAGATTGCAAAAACAATAATCCATAATCAATGGAAGACCTGTTGATTATGCTTCGACCACCTAGTGTCAAAAGGTTGATCGGAGAATATATTTCCTGAATATTTGACAATTCACCAACTAAATAAAATCTCGGCCCAAGTCTGTACATTGTACCAAAATTTAGTATCGCCGAACGGGAGAAACCATTTCTGGAAAAGCTCCATCCTACTGAAACAGATACATTTCTATCTATGGAGCCCAAAGAAACAGCGCTGAATAGTATGTTAAAACCAGCATCTTCCAATCCCAGGATAGACCCAAAAATTCCACCTGCGGCAATGTTGATTTTATTGTTTAAAAGAGAAAAGGAAAATTTGGGAGACACCCAAGCCGGAGTGGGAAAAGAATAAAAAAACGTTGGTATCAATCCGGCACTAATGGAAAAATGGTCGCTTACGCCAATTGCGAATTCATTAATTGCTAATGCTTTAGATTGGAATCTCAATTCACCCTTGTTTAAATTATATCCGTTTGGAGCAAGAAAGTAACTATAGGCTGTCGGGCTTGTGCTCCATAGCTTTCGATCATTCTTTAAATTAGAGCTGATGTCACTGATACTCAGTACATCTGATTTCAATATCCGAACATTGCCAATTCCGGAAATTATAAATTGGATTGTGTCATTATTTTGACTTAATATCTTTCCGTGATAAATGCTGCCATCTTTCGTTTCTATTCTCGTAATGTTTGATTCGTCCTGAGCAACTAGCGGCGCTGTGGCAATTAAAAAAGCAAATAAGGTTACAAAAATGTTGACTGTCTTTTTCATATAAAGCTGTTATGGTTGATTATCACTCTCAATATTGAAGCCAGAGATTTTAGTTTAAATTATCTTAAGTCAATTTAAATTCTACGGAGATTATTAAAGTAATTGTGAATTGATACTATCTTTTAATCAATTGTTCGTTAGACTTATCCATGGAAAAGCAAGAGAAATACATCGCCATACTTCAAAAGCAAATAGAAAAATTGAAGGATCCGGATTTTGACCTGGAAGCATGGAAAAGTGCTGCACAATCAAGGCTCAGCAGCATATTTGGCGAAAACGATTCCAGGATTAAACAGATCAATGAGTTGAAAATTGATTACAGCAGTTGGGCGCTTCGTGATAGTCACTCTGGCTACAAACCAATCGAGACTTGTAAAAAGAAAGGCAAAGAAATAATCGAAAGCCTGATTGACGAAATTGAAATAGTTGGTATTCCAGTAAAAAACGGGGAGCAACCTATCAGTAATGTTATCAAGCAAGCTGTTTCTGAAGATGTTGGAACAGAAATAGAAAAGTTCCTGAGTAAAGATGATCTTCAGGGACTAAGGAAATACTTAAACAAACTCAATAAAGACACACTCACCACTTTGTTGCTTCATATGCTTAAGCAATAAGTGTTTCCTAGTATTCGATTCTAATATCTCTATGATATCCGTTTGCAAATTCGTTGAATGGTAAAATGATCTCCAATCCACTTGAAGTGTATTCTGCCGAAATCCCTTCTACATTGACGTCAAAAGGAATATCCATAAAATTGATCAGGAACGGGATTGATTTCAACCCAGGTAAATTCAACATTTGGTGTACCAACAGTTTACCATTATTTACGGAAACTTTAAATGAATCAACACTTACACCAGGAGCTTTTAGTGAAACCAAGTAATGATCATCTTTGGCCTTCACTCCTAGTTGGTTCATACTCATACCTCCTCCAATGGTATTAGTGATGTTTGCCACATGCCCTAACTTAGCTGTTAAATTTCTATCTATTTTCATAGCTCTAATTCTTTTTGATGAGCAGCAAAAAACAAACAAAATGCCAACATGATGTTTGCTGCAATTTTGGCAGGCGGCCACTCTGGTGCAGACAAAATGTCTGACTAGATTAAATTGGATCACTGATTATATAAATTCCCCTTGCTAGATAAATTAACTCATTTTGATTGGTGGTATATATGGAATGATGATCATAAAACCCGAATGGCAAATATGCATACCATCTACCATTATTTTTTTAACATTGGTACCATTTAAAAATGCATGGGGTACAGTGATCATGAGCTAAATTAGAAACCCATTATAGTATTTAAACTAGTTGTAATTAATCAAAATTGTCTTTTTATATCAATATGAATAATAAAGTAAACATGGCTGTGCAGGTTGTTCCAATTAATCACCCGGACAGCTACTCAATTGTGGACAGAGCTATTGATGAGATAAAGCGTAGCAATCTAGCTTATGAAGTAGGACCTTTCTCCACGAGCCTTGAAGGTGAATATGAGGAATTGGTCACACTCATCAAAAAAATAAAAACGGCCTCTTTAGAGGCCGGTGCTGATGAATTGCTTCTTAATATTCAAATTCACGTGAAAAAGAATAATGACGTCACCATTGAATCTAAAGTCAGAAAATTCCGGAATTAAAGCCCTTGATGTTCTGTCTTCAATAAATCGTTTACTGCTTTTACAGGATTAAAAGTTATCACTGGTACTTCAACGAATATAGTGGTCCAGTCGGACATGGCACCATTCCACAAACCTGGCAATTCCATGGCTTTTAGTTCCTTGCCGTCTTTAGACTTTTCTGTAATAAATCCAGTATTCATATCCCGGAATTGGAGTAAGTCAAACTTTTCTCCCTTGTGATTCTTTAGCCCACAAACCAAATCCACCGGATTAAAATGTGTAGCCTGATCAAATATCGCTTTTTGAGTTGGGTTTGAAAGATCTATTTGTGCGGTTTCAGCAATTTGTGCTGATACCGATCCATCCGGATTTTTGGCAAAGAATGGTCCTCCTCCCGGATCCCCTTCATTTTTCACCATTCCACAAACCCGGATTGGTCTGTTCAGCTTTTGATATAAATAGGATCTTTTAGCCGATGAGTCAAGCGTTTTATAATGATCATCTGAAAACTGTAATTCATCAAATAAGAACTGTTCTATCTCTGAAATGTCTGAAAAATCATTACTATGCAAATTTGAGGCATAGGCAAATACACGCTCCTGGGTCTGAAGTAAAACGCCAGCCAATGCCTTTTTGTATTCATAAGTAGTAGCCTTTAGGTGATCTGGAACTACGTTATCAATGTTTTTAACAAAAACCACATCTGCATCCTGTTCATTCAGATTTTCTAACAACGCACCATGTCCCGCTGGTCGGAAAAGTAAAGATCCATCTTCATTTCTAAAGGGTTCATTATTCAAATCAACAGCTATGGTATCAGTGGAAGCTTTTTGTAATGAATAAGAAATATCATAAGTCACTCCAAACATTGTCTCATAACGATTCTTCACATCTTCAATGTGAGACTTAAAAGCATCCAGATGTTCCGGGCTTACGGTAAAATGAAGTTTCACTACGTTGTTTTTCCCATTTGCATAGTTTCCTCCTTCTACCAAATGCTCTTCTACCGGAGTTCTTGCCCCATCGTTATATTGATGAAACTTCAATAGTCCTTTTGGCAATTTTCCATAATTGAGACCATTTGAGGAAAGAAGCGCTTCTACAATTTTATGGTATTCCTTTTTCACATGGGCTTCTTCCATGCTTGTCCCATGAATTTGCTCATATTTTACCTTGAGATCCTGGTGGAATGCAAATTGGTCGATGTGCTTAAGAAACTCAAATGCCGAACCCTTGCCATTATTAGATTGCAACTTTGCATAGGCTTCCTCAGATCCATCGTATTCAGATAGAAAAGCAAAAAGGGTCTTGAACATTCTGCTTGCCGCACCGGATGCCGGTACAAACTTCAATATATCTATCTCCTCCGATTTTTGATCATAATATGAAACCAGTTCACTTTTTTCTGAACCATTTAAAACAGTAATTCCGGCACCTGGTTTGGGCGCTCTTACTAATTCTAAGGGGGGAAATCCTTTTTTAAAACTTTCTAATTGCAGCTCTACAGTCGAGACATCTGAGCCTCTTTTCTTAATTTGCTCTAAATCACTAGATGAAAACATTGCGTTCTGTTAAATGTTTGAAGTTTGAAGTAACTATGGGCAATGAAGTTACAATTCGATTTATGAAAAGTAAAGACCGTTTTACGAATTAATTGACCTATCCATAAATCGAATTTAGAATACCAGCCAATCTAATCCCTGCCTGTAGTAATCTTTGATTTACAAGGTCAAGGTTTTTGTACTCGTATCTAAAGCTAAGTTTCATGTTTTCGGGCAGATCATAAATCTGTTCTCTATAACTCATAGATTCATAAGCCCAATCTACAACTGTGGAATTTTGCCATTTGCTTACTTCTTCTGCTGATGCATGATTGATCCAATTGGCATATTCACCATAACTGAGTTTTTGATTATCTATCATTCCACTGTCCCAAACCCTATGAAGGTTGGAGTCTTTCCAAAAAAACTCGAGTTTCACATCATTTCCACCTTTGTCCTGGCCATTGCCCACATGAAGAGGTTGATGGATGTCTCCCACCAAATGTATAAGCATCTTAATTGCAAACGCTTCATCTTCATCAGAAAACTGCTTGGTTTTCAGTTCTTCTATTAACCTGTTAATGGTTTGAATTATATCTCCTTCTTCTGGTGTGCCTGCTTGCTCATAGGTTTTACCATCCGGGATAGTGCAATAGTGCCATGGAGACATGTGTCGGTATTTGCTGTCTGATTTTATAAAGTCCATAAAATTGCTGGACATTGCCACAGATTCCGGACCCAATATTTTTTGAATATTTTTCTTCGCTTTCTTTGATAGGTGTTTTTGAGCAATTAAACCTACAATTCTATGTCCCTGCTGTCCCCAGGAAAATGCTGTCTGTGTAGTTGCCAATATTATCGCAACAAAGAATAATCTTTTCATATAATTCATTTTATGTGATCTGGTTCAAATCTATGGGAAAATGATTTAATGAGGGAGTTATAGAAGTGTTAAGAAGCAGAAACTTATTACAAGAAAAAAGGCGTGAACCTCACGGTTACACGCCCTAATCACCAACCTAACCTATTTTTAAATTTCTTTGAAAGTGTTTCTTGCTTTATGTTAAACCTTTCGACAATAAGAACGGCACACGCTTGGAATTGTTACAAAAATTTTGTATTTGAATCAAAGTTTTTTTTATCCATCTGCAAATCAATTAGTTATAAAATCAAATCATTTCTGAGTAATCATTTCACTGATATTTGGGTTTATTCAATGGTGACCAAATGATCAATTTGTTTCACTAATTTTGCACAGAGGAACAAAAAGTAATTTTGAAAAGCAAGGACTTAATAAAGTTATACAAAGAAGATAGTCTTCTTAAAACTGTTGCTGAAACAGTAAAGCCAAACGAGGATAAAAGTATACAGCTCAAGGGCCTGGTGGGCAGTTTGGATGCCATAGCTGCAGCAACCACATTCCACATCAACCATCAAAATCACATATTTATTTTACATGAAAAAGAAGAAGCTGCTTACTTTTTTAATGACCTTCAAAACCTGGTAACGGGACGTGAAGTGTTGTTTTTCCCCACATCTTACAAAAGGGCATATCAATTCGACGAAACTGAGAACGCCAATATTCTCATGAGAGCTGATATACTTAACCGAATCAATCACAAATCGTCACAGGGAGAACTCATTGTTACCTATCCGGAAGCCCTTACTGAAAAAGTGATCAATAAAAGATCGCTCAAGGCCAATACCTTAACGGCTAAACCAGGGGATCAATTGGACATTGAATTCATGACAGACATACTGTTGTCCTATGATTTTGAAAAAACCGATTTCGTATATGAACCAGGTCAATTTGCTGTTAGGGGTGGAATTTTAGATGTTTTCTCATTCGCAAGAGATTTACCTTTTAGAATAGAGCTATTTGGGGATGAAGTGGAAAGCATTAGATCATTCAATCCGGAATCGCAACTTTCAGAAGAAGACCTCAAGGAAATAAACATTATCCCTAACGTTCAAACAAAATTGCTTCAGGAAGAGAGGCAATCATTTCTTGAATATATTCCAAATAATAGCAAAATCTGGATCAAGGATTATCAACATACCATTGACATCATTGAACAATATTTTCAGAAAGCATCGGCTTCTTTTAATTCTATCGTCAATGAAAGTAATACACAAGTGGTATTTGGCCCTGAAGCTTTGTTTGAAACAACGGATAGCTTTAAACAAGGATTATCAAATTATGTAAAAATAGAATTTGGTAACAGGTATTATCTGTCGGGGAGTCAAACTTTCAATTTTGAAGCTCGACCTCAGCCGACCTTTCACAAAAAATTCGAATTGGTTGCTGATAACCTTGATGAGTACCAGTCTAAGGGGTACACAAAAATCATAGCAGCGGATTCTTACCAGCAATTAGAGCGACTTCAAACAATATTTGAAGAAATAAATCCGATGCTTTCTTTCAACCAATTAAACATTGGTTTACGGGGAGGATTTATAGATGATCATCTGCAATTACTGTGTTATACTGATCATCAGGTATTTGATCGTTTTCACAGGTACAAGCTCAAAGAAAAACACAGCAAGTCTAAAGCCTTAACTTTAAAGGAACTAAAAACACTGCAACCTGGTGACTATGTGGTCCATATTGATCACGGAGTTGGTCGGTTTGCAGGGATGGACACTGTTGAGACAAACGGGAATAAGCAAGAAGTACTGAGATTAGTTTACAGAGATGACGATTTATTATATGTAAGTGTACACTCTCTGCACAAAATCACAAAATACAGTGGTAAGGAAGGTACTCCTCCATCTATCAATAAACTTGGTTCCCAGGATTGGGACAATAAAAAGAAAAGAGTAAAGCGGAAAGTAAAGGATATAGCCACTGATTTGATCAACCTTTACGCAAAAAGAAAAGCCGCTCCGGGGTTTGCCTATCCACAGGATAACTTCCTGCAGGCAGAGTTAGAATCTTCTTTTATATATCAGGATACTCCTGATCAGGCAACAGCTACCGCAGATGTAAAAGCGGATATGGAAAAGCCACACCCAATGGACCGGCTTGTTTGTGGTGACGTTGGTTTTGGTAAAACTGAAGTTGCAATTCGTGCTGCATTTAAAGCTGTAAGCAATGGGAGACAGGCCGCAGTGCTGGTACCCACTACCATATTGGCCCTCCAGCACTATCATACTTTCAAAGATCGATTGGCTGATTTTCCCATAAAGATTGACTACATCAACAGGTTTCGGACTACCAAGCAAATCAAAGAAGTACTAGCCGAACTGAAAGAGGGAAAAATTGATATTTTGATTGGTACACACCGAATCGTGAATAAGGATGTAGTATTCAAAGACCTTGGATTAATGGTTATTGATGAAGAACAGAAATTTGGTGTAAAGGTTAAAGAAAGATTAAAAGAAATGCGAGTCAATGTTGACGCACTCACATTGACTGCTACACCTATTCCAAGGACACTGCAATTTTCCTTAATGGGAGCCAGGGACCTCAGCATCATATCTACGCCTCCACCAAACCGCCAACCAGTAACCACTGAGTTGCATGAGTTCAAGGAAGAAACCATCCGGGATGCTGTAAGCTATGAGCTGCGTCGAGGTGGTCAGGTATTTTTCGTCCATAACAGAATTAGTGATATTGATCAGGTTGCCAACATTATTCACAAATTGGTTCCAGATGCCAGAATAGGAATTGCGCATGGTCAAATGGAAGGAGCCAAACTGGAGAAAGTGATGTTGCGGTTTATTGAAGCAGAATATGATGTTCTGGTTTCCACCAATATTATTGAATCCGGGCTTGATATTCCAAATGCGAATACCATAATAATCAACAGAGCTCACATGTTTGGGCTTTCCGACCTACACCAGATGAGAGGCCGGGTTGGGCGATCTAATAAAAAAGCATTTTGTTATTTACTTTCCCCTCCTGTCAGTGGGCTTTCGTCTGATGCCAGAAAGAGACTCTCTACACTTGAAGAATTCTCCGATTTGGGAGACGGTTTCAAAGTAGCCATGAGAGACCTTGATATCAGAGGAGCCGGAAATTTATTGGGTGGAGAACAGAGCGGTTTTATTTCGGACATAGGATTTGACATGTATCACAAGATACTTGATGAAACGATCCAGGAATTGAAAGAAACGCAATTCAAAGAGTTATTCCAGGATTCATTGATCAACAAGGAGTCTCTGTTGGAATCAACAAGGGATTGTAATATAGAAACAGATCTTGAGATATTAATTCCTGAAGAATATGTTAATAATATCTCCGAAAGACTTAGCCTATACAATAAACTTGATAATATAAAAAGCGAGGAAGAGCTGATTAAATTTCAAACTTCTCTGATTGATCGTTTTGGTCCATTACCGGAAGAAGTAGAGCAGCTTATTGCAAGTATCAGACTTAGGCGATTGGCAATTAAATTAGGGCTTGAAAAACTGACAATCAAGAGTGGTGTTATGAGATGTTATTTTTTCAACGATGAATCTTATTTTCAGTCGGAAAAATTTGGTAGGATACTAGCCTACATTCAAACCAACCAGAAGGATTGTCGATTGAAAGATATGAAAGGCAGATTAATTTTAATTATTGAACAGGTGGATACGATTGCCACAGCTATGAAACACCTTTCAGCCATGGTTGGGCTTCAGGATATGACCGAAAAAACTGCCATTTAACCACAATATTTTCATATAAATTAGATTATAAAATAAGAATGGCTATTTTTATAGCCAATTTTGTGTTTAGTAGGTATTTTTGAGAAATTGATATTTCTTACTATTTTTCTACGTGTATTAAATTTATAACAGGTTATGAACAAATTTGTGAATGCATTTTATTCATCTGCCATGTTCCTATCGGTAGGGGTATTGGTGACTTCATGTTTTAGTGGAGGAGCACCAACTAGCCAAAACCCGGGTGCATTTAGCAACACTACCGGACTCTACTTTAACGAGGAAGGCGGATTTCAAGTAAGTGAATATAATGACCAACCTCAGGCACCAAACATGGTGTTTATTGAGGGTGGTAGAACAGTTCTCGGAACATTCGAAGAAGATATCGTTTATTCCAGAGACAATATCGAAAGAACTGTAACTGTAGCATCCTTCTATCTTGATGAGACTGAAATTGCTAACATCAACTGGTTAGAGTACTTATACTATATCAAGTTGGATTCAGGTGAAGACTTTTATAAAAGCGCGCTACCTGATACCACTGTTTGGGCAAGAGACTTATCATTCAACGATCCATATGTAGATCACTACCTTAGATATCCTGGTTTTAGGTTTTTCCCTGTGGTAGGAGTAAACTGGAGACAAGCCAATGATTATTGCAGCTGGAGAACCACTGTGGTTAATCAGAGTCTTGCGGAGCAAGCTGGCTACCTGGATGAATTTGCAGGAGCAGAGTCAGGAGGCAATGAAAGAATTCCTTTAGAGTCTGGTGTGGTGGTACCTAGTTTCAGACTACCTACAGAAGCTGAATGGGAGTATGCGGCCCAGGCTTTGATTGGTACGCAATGGCTCGATGAGAACCAGACACACAGAAGACTTTACCCATGGGATGGTCACGCATTAAGAAATCCATACGGTAAAGCAATGGGAACCTTCCTGGCTAACTTCAAAAGAGGTAGAGGAGACTATGCCGGTATCGCAGGTAAATTAAATGATGGAGCCATGATCACTACCTACGTTTATGATTATCCTCCTAATGATTTCGGACTATATAATATGGCAGGTAATGTAAACGAGTGGGTACAGGATGTATACCGACCAATGTCCTTTCAGGATGTAGAAGATCTTAACCCTGTTAGAAGAGACGGTTTCCTTGATGAAGAAAGTGGATATGATCAAAATTACTCTTTCATAGGAAGTGAAAGTAGTACTCCAGGTGATGAGAGAAGAGTTAGAGTTTATAAAGGAGGTAGCTGGTCTGATGTTGCTTACTGGATGTCACCAGGAACAAGAAGATTCCTTTTTGAAGATTCTGCAACATCTACAATTGGTTTTAGATGTGCGATGATCAGAGCTGGTACTAACTACTAAAAATTTAATAAGAAATTTTAGAAGGTCCTGAATTAATAGTTCAGGACTTTTTTTATGCCTCAGAAGCAAGGCAACGATAGAGAAACATTTCTAGCACCATGCGCTATCAATAATTCTGCTGCCTCAAGGACCGTCGCTCCTGTGGTAATGACATCATCAAACCAGGAGAATAGATTGACCTGCAATTAATGAGGGGTCCTTTACGTCATATATATTTTCTACATTTTTCCACCGCTGAATCTTTGTCTTTTTAGTCTGGGTGGCCGTTTTCTTCACTCTAACCAGATTATCAAAATCGTACTGAAGATTTAAAACACTAATCATCCCCTCAATAATTGCCTCACTTTGGTTATATCCTCTGATTTTCTTTTTAGATGGATGTATTGGCACTGGAATGATAAGATCAATATCCTCCATTTTCTCTTTGAATAATCTGATGAGTTTTTTGGCCAATATTTCCCCCAGATACGTTCCTACCCTGTATTGATTTTCATACTTAAGTTTATGTAATAATTTTTGTGCTGCACCTCCATTGTGAAATCTCATTAAAGGGAATTGAAAGCTACTTTGGACCAAAACAGCAAATTTACTTTGGAATCGATCAAGTGTTTCGTGATCCGATTCATGTATCAATGGTAAATCCAGCAGACAATGTGTACACACAACTTCTTCTGATGCTACCAGTGATTGATCACATACAAAACAAATTCTAGGATAAAATAAGGAAATAAAATCCTTCCAGACTTCAGAGTTGATCAATGGTTATATATTTGGTTTTGAATTATTAAAATAATGAATAAAGTCGAAGAATTTAATGAATACCGAACCAGAATGAATGAAAAAATCCTATCTGGTTCCAACAAGGTGATCAAAAGAATATTTAACCTGGACACGAATGCATTTGTAGATGGACACCTTTGACAGAAAGACTAAGGAAATGATCGCGCTTTCATCCTCGCTTGTCCTGAGATGTGATGATTGTGTAAAATATCACTTGATTACTTGTCATGAGCTAGGTTGTTTCACGTGAAGAACTAGAGGAAATATTATCTATTGGAACACCTGGTAGGAGGAACAATTGTAATTCCACACTTGCGTAGGGCTATTGAATTTTGGGAGGAGCTAAATAATCAAGATGTATAAAAAAGATCTTGAACTGGAGCGCCAATGGAATAGCCTCCTGGAAAAACTTAAACAAGTTGTTGGCAAAAAGCCATCAGATCTCAATGCTGTGTTGTTTCTCATCGGCGTACAGGAACTGGGCAAGGGTAACAAAAATTTCAGTAAAGAAGAAAAACAGGATTTAATGCATATTGCCATTTGCAAAGTATTAAGTTATTCTGGTTTTTACGAATTAGAGGGTTTAGATGAAGATGGTTGGCCACATTGGAAATTATCCAAAAAATTACCTGGGTTTGATTTAATGGAACAAGAAAAACTGCTCAAATCTCACATCCTGGAATATTTTGAAAAAGAAATGTTTTTCAATTGAAAATTGTATCATATAATGTTAATGGTATCAGGAGCGCTTTAAGGAAAGGTTTAGAACAATGGATTCTGCAGGTAAACCCCGATCTTATTTGTTTACAAGAAGTAAAATGTACATCAGAACTTATTGATTATCAGCTATTTAATGACCTGGGGTATCATTTTTATTTAGAAGAAGCTCAAAAGCGCTCATATTCCGGTGTAGCAATATTGTCCAGGGATAAACCCGTACAGCTCACTCTCGGCGCTTTGTTTTCATCATATCAGCAGGAAGGAAGGATCATTAGGTGTGATTTTGATGAGTTCTCAGTAATGTCAGTCTACGTTCCATCCGCATCCCGAAGTTATGAGCGACTTCAATATAAGTTAAACTGGCTCAGAGAATTTGCCACTTACATAGAAGAAGTATTAAATGAAGTCAACAACCTTATCATCTGTGGTGACTTCAATATTGCTCATAACCCAATTGATTTAAGCAACCCCGTTGGCAATAAAAACAACAGCGGTTTTCTGCCTGATGAGAGGAATTGGTTTAGTCAGTTCCTCGAGATTGGGTTCGTAGACAGCTTCCGCATGTTGCATCCCGATAAACAGGAATTTACCTGGTGGACTTATCGAAATAATGCAAGGCAAAGGAATATCGGTTGGCGACTAGATTATCAGTTAGTCTCAGTAAATATGATTGAGCGAATATCAAGAAGTATAATACTAAATCAAGCTCATCACTCTGATCATTGTCCGGTTTTGCTGGAAATTGATTGATTATCAGCTATTTTTAATGTCATTCAAAATCTTATAAAATTAAAAAGCGTTTATAAGTAGGACACTAAATATAAATGTCATGGAAGGATCGGTACTACATCAAAAATTAAGAGCCTATAAGAAAAAATATTTTTTAAACCGTTTACTAAAAGGTCTCATCCTACTATCTTCTATTTTCCTATCTATCTACTTAATTATTAGTATTTTAGAATTTTCGTTTCGATTCGATTCATCTGTGAGAACAGTATTATTTTTCCTGACTGTAAGCGTTTTATTATTCTTGTTTATTATCTGGATTGCATATCCAGCCTATCAATTGATATTTATTGATAAAGAATTAGATGATCAGGAAGCAGCAAAGCAAATTGGTCAATTTTTCCCCACAGTTCAGGACAAGCTCCTTAACCTTCTTCAGTTAGAAAATTTAAATCAGGAAGAAAACGAACTGATCATTGCCAGTATTGAACAGAAAACGAATGAACTGAAACTGGTTTCCTTTGAAAAAGCGGTTGAATTAAAAAAGAATAAAAAATACGCTAAATACCTGATCTATCCTGGAATAGTTATTCTTCTTCTGTTAATGTTTATCCCTTCCATGCTTACCGAAAGTACAGAAAGAATTATCAAATATGATAAAGAATTCATACCTGAAGCTCCTTTTCGTTTCACATTAAAAAATGATAATCTCGAAGGATTTAAGAATGAGGATTTCGAATTACTCGTATCAATTGACGGGGAATACATTCCAGATCAAGCTTACATCAATATAAGGGGCAGGAGAATCAAGCTAAAACCAATTGACGGATCAAAAAATCTGTACAAATACACATTTTCCAAAATTCAGGCAACTACAAAGTTCCATTTAGAAGCAGCTGGCTATATGTCTGATAACCACACGATTAATGTATACAGCCGACCTGTGTTAAGGGAATTTTTTGTGAAATTGGATTACCCGGATTACATCAACCGAAAAGATGAGACCATCTCTAACTCCGCTTCCTTGATTGTACCAGAAGGAACCAAAGCAAGCTGGCACTTCGGCACTTCTTCCACTGATAGTTTAGTCATCACATCAAATGGAACTCTTATAAACAAATTAGGTACAGCCGATCAAGTGTTTTCATTTGAAAAGCAATTGATGGATGATTTCGATTTCGAACTGAAGCTTAAAAATGAGAAAAGTACCAATATTAACAAAATTGCCTACACCAATAAAGTCATAGCCGATGAGTATCCGAAATTATCAGTGGATCAGTTACTAGATACGGTATTATACAACTATATGATATTGGGTGGCAACATCTCTGATGACTATGGATTGAGGAAGTTGACATTAAATTTTAAGAGATCAGGTGACAGTAAGTATACCGTTCAGGAAATTTCTATTCCCAGGAATAAAATAGCATCCGGATATTTTTATCAATGGCAACTTGACTCCCTTCATCTTGACGATGATCAAACAATCGAATATTTTCTGGAAGTGTTCGATAATGATGGCATCAATGGTAGTAAAAGCACTAAAAGCCAGAATTACACTTTCAAGACATTGAGTCAAAAAGAAATATCAGATAAAATAGATCAGAATACCAAGAAGGCTGAAAAACAAATTAATAATAGTCTGGAAAAAGCGAAAGACATTAAGGAAAAACTGGAAAACATTGACGAGCGACTAAAAACAAAACAAAAACTAGACTGGCAAGATGAAAAGCTCCTGGAAAACCTCATCAAGAAGAAAGAAGAATTGACTAAGGAATTAGAAAAGCTTAGTAATGAAAATCAGGCGTTGAATGAAAGTCGTGAAAAATTCCAAAAGCCCAATAAGAAAATTCAGGAGAAAGTAAAGCAGCTACAAGAGCTAATGGAAGAAATTCTGGATGAGGAAACGAAAAAGCTTTATGATGAACTAAAGAAATTGCTTGAAGAAAATAGTAGTGTCGAGCAAATGCAGGATCAGATCGAACAAATTAAAAATAAAGAAGAGTCTCTTGAAGCGGAACTGGAGCGAGCGTTGGAATTATTTAAACGACTCAAAATGGAGTCAAAACTTGATGAGAGTATCCAGAAACTAGAAAAACTACAACAGGAACAACAAAAATTATCGGAAGAGACTAAGGACAAGAAAAACAAGCTGGATGAAATTAGCGAGCAACAAGAGCAACTAAACAAAGAATTCAATGAGTTGAAGGAAGATATCAATGAACTCCAGGAATTGAATCAGGACCTCAAGGATCCGGAACCTATGCAGGATCTCAGTGATGAAGAAAACGATATTCAGGAGCAAATGAATGAAAGTCAGCAAAACCTGGATAAAAATAAACGCAACAAGGCCTCCGAGAATCAACAGAATGCATCTGATCAAATGAATAAAATGAAACAAAAAATGGAACAGATGCAGGCAGGCATGGAGATGCAAATGATGCAGGAGAACCTGGACGATCTGAGAGATATTGTAGATAATCTTGTAAAGCTTTCATTTGACCAGGAAGAGTTGATGGAAAACTTTAAGGGTGTAAAGCAAAGTGATCCGAGGTTTGTTACCTTATCGCAGCAGCAATTAAAGATTAAGGATGATTCTAAAATAATTCAGGACAGCTTATTAGCATTAGCGGAAAGGGTCTTCCAACTCTCATCATTTGTAACCAGGGAAGTAAGTGCTATGAACCAGTACATGGATGAGAGTGTAGAAGCCTTAAGAGACCGAAACAGATCACAGGCGGTGAGCAAACAACAATTTGCCATGACATCAATGAATAATCTCTCCATTCTGCTGGATGATGTACTTCAACAAATGCAGCAACAAATGGCTGATGCAATGGGAAAACCAAAATCAGGTAAACAAAAAAATCAAAAGAACATGCCTGGTTTATCAGATTTGCAAAAAGAGTTGAGTAGAAAAATTCAGGAGCTAAAGAAAAGTGGTAAGTCGGGAAGGCAATTATCTGAGGAATTAGCTAAACTTGCTGCTGAGCAAGAGATGATCCGAAGGGAGATGCAAAAAATGCAAGAACAATCAGGAGAGGAACAAGGAGGCGGAAATGGAAATATGGAGAAGATCATCGATCAAATGAAAAAGAATGAGCAAGATCTGGTCAACAAAAGGTTGAGTAATGAGTTGATCAGACGACAGCAAGATATAGTGACTAGAATGCTCCAGGCTGAAGATGCCATGAGAGAAAGGGAACTAGACGAAGAAAGGGAGGGAGAACAAGCAGAATCTATCGAAAGAAAAGTTCCACCAGAGTTTGAGGAGTATTTTAAAACGAAAGAAAAAGAAATTGAATTGTTAAGGACCATACCTATTAAGCTAAGTCCTTATTATAAAAAAGAAGTTAACGAGTACTTTAAACGGATCAATCAATAATGGATTCAATTAAAATTGAAATTCCTTCATTAGGAGAAAACATTAGAATCATTGAAAGTTTCATTGACAATGCAAAGGAGCGGTTTGAGTTGGATGATGACATCTACGGCAACATCATGATTGCAGTGACAGAATCTGTAAACAACGCTATTGTCCATGGCAACAAAAATGATAAATCTAAGAATGTACAACTCACACTTATAATTGAAGACAACACAATCAAATTTGTTGTAAAGGATGAAGGTCCAGGATTTGATTACCAAAATCTACCAGATCCTACTGCTCCCGAAAACATCGACAAGCCAGGTGGAAGAGGTATTTTCTTAATGAAGCATCTGTGTGATGAGGTGAGTTTTAAAGAAAATGGTACAATCGCTGAATTAAGTTTTTACCTTAACTAATGGGTGAAATCCATTTTTTTGAAGAAGACATTCAGTTTAGTCTTCAAAACAGACAAGCCATTTCTAAATGGATAATTGATATTATTCATCGCCACAATAAAGAATTAGAAGAAATCAATTACATATTCTGTTCGGATCCATATCTTCTAAGCATCAACCAGGATTACCTTAATCACGACACCTTCACGGATATTGTCACTTTCAACAACAGTGATGATGATGTCGTAATCATGTCCGACATCTTCATTAGTATAGATCGGATAACTGATAACGCTAATTCCCTGAACATACCATTTGATCAGGAACTTCATAGAGTTATGATTCATGGAGTGTTGCATTTGCTCGGCTTTGACGACAAAAACGATGAAGAAAAATTACTAATGAGAGAAAAAGAAGAAGCTTGCTTATCTTTGCTGCAGATTCAATAATTAAATAGTGTTCCACGTGGAACACTATTGAGGGTAATTAACAAATTAGTTGCATAATGTTCCACGTGGAACATTTATAGTTTAAGAAGAATATGTTTCCTAATTACGATATAATAGTTGTAGGTGCAGGTCACGCAGGATGTGAAGCTGCAAACGCCGCGGCAAAGATGGGCTCGAAAGTGCTATTGGTAACAATGAATATGAACACCATTGCTCAGATGTCTTGTAATCCTGCAATGGGTGGTGTAGCAAAGGGTCAAATAGTTAGAGAAATTGATGCACTAGGAGGACAGTCAGGTATTATAACTGACAAATCCATGATACAATTTAGAATGCTCAACCGTTCCAAAGGACCAGCAATGTGGAGTCCAAGAACTCAAAACGATAGAATGCGTTTTGCAGAAGAGTGGAGACTTGCCCTTGAAGCAAATCCCAATGTTGACTTCTGGCAAGAAATGATAAAAGAAATTATCGTTAAAGATGGCAATGTAGTTGGAGTAAAAACAGGCATGGGACTCGAAATTCTTGCTAAGGCTGTTGTACTTACTAATGGTACATTTCTTAATGGTATCATACATATTGGAGAAAAACAATTCGGTGGAGGAAGAACAGGGGAAAAGGCTGCTACAGGTCTTACTGAACAACTAGTGCAACTAGGTTTCCAATCAGGACGAATGAAAACTGGTACTCCACCAAGAGTTGATGGTCGATCACTCGACTATACCAAAATGGAAGAACAGAAAGGGGATGAAAATCCTGGTAAATTTTCTTATTCCAATGAAACAACACCTCTAAAGGAGCAAAGAAGTTGTTGGATAACATATACCAATCTTGGTGTCCACGACACTTTAAAAACAGGATTTGATAAATCTCCTATGTTTAATGGTAGAATCAAAGGTCTGGGTCCTAGATACTGCCCATCAATAGAGGATAAAATAAATCGTTTCGCCGAGAGAGAGCGTCATCAAATATTTGTTGAGCCAGAAGGTTGGAATACCGTAGAAGTGTATGTAAATGGTTTTTCAACGTCCCTTCCAGAAGATGTCCAATACAAAGCCATAAGACAAATAAAAGGCTTTGAAAATGCCAAAATGTTTAGACCAGGTTATGCTATTGAGTATGACTTCTTTCCTCCAACACAGCTTAACAATACACTAGAAACTAAACTCATCAACAATCTCTATTTCGCTGGACAAATAAATGGAACAACTGGATACGAAGAAGCTGCATGCCAGGGATTAATGGCTGGCATAAATGCACATCAGAAAATAAATGAATTAGATCCATTTGTATTATCAAGATCTGAAGCTTACATAGGTGTACTAATAGATGATCTAATAAATAAAGGTACTGAAGAACCTTACAGAATGTTTACCTCCAGGGCTGAATTTAGAATATTGTTAAGACAAGACAATGCGGATCTTCGACTTACAGAAAAAGGTCACAGTATAGGTTTAGCCGACCAAGATAGACTAGATAACGTTTTTGATAAAAGAAATGAAGTAGCAAGACTTTACAATGACCTTAAACAAAAAAAGGTACAACCTGAAATTATCAATCAAACATTATCACAATACAACACTGCAACGATTAAAGAAAAAACTAATATCCTTAATCTTCTTAAGAGACCACAAATAAATATTGATGCTATAAAAACTATCAGTTCGGATGTTAGTTCTTACTTCGAACAGTTTGATGAACAAATACTAGAACAGGTAGAAATACAAATTAAATATGAATCATATATTGATAAAGAACGTAAATTAGCTGAAAAGATAGCTAGTCTTGAAAATTATCAATTAAGCCAAGATTTTAAATACGAAAATATTCCAGCTTTATCAGCTGAAGCAAAAGAAAAACTAAAAACTATTAAACCAGCCACATTAGGACAAGCATCTAGGATAAGTGGTGTTTCACCCGCCGATATATCTGTCCTAATGATTTATTTAGGAAAGTAATGTACGAAAGACTCGAAGAGTGTCCTGTATGTAAACACACACATGCTACCAATAAACTAATTTGCGAAGATTATCTGGTCTCAGGAGAAAGTTTTGCTATTGTTCAATGTTCCAAATGTCAATTGCTTTATACCAATCCAAGACCAGATGAACAATCATTGCCTAACTACTACAAATCCGATAATTATATAAGTCATACCAATAAAGGAAATAATATTGTTAACCTCCTTTACAAAATTGCCAGGCATTTTACTCTAAGGTCAAAATATAAATTAATTAATAAGTATTGTAGTCAAGGAAAAATTCTTGATTACGGATGTGGAACGGGTGAACTACTCAATTATTTACAAACCAAAGGATTTAATACTACTGGCATTGAACCCGATTCCAAAGCAAGATCCCTATCAATAGATAAATCTATAGATACGTATCAACATTTAAATGAACTCTCTTCTGATCAAAAATTTAATGTTATCACTCTTTGGCATGTATTAGAACATGTTAGTGAACTAAAATCCACCATTAAACAATTAAAGAAACATTTAGATGACAATGGTGTATTATTTATAGCTGTACCTAATTCGGATAGCTATGATGCTAAATATTACCAACAACATTGGGCTGCATATGATGTTCCCAGACATCTTTATCATTTCAATCAAAACACTATGAATACGTTTCTTAAAAAAAATAAACTATCATTAATTGAAACGATACCTATGAAACTAGATTCATTTTATGTTTCCCTTCTCAGTGAACAGAATAAAAATAATAAGTCTAATTTCATAAAATCTTTCAGAATAGGATTGCAATCCAACCAATACGCCAGGAAAAATGGAAATAATTATTCCAGCTTGATCTACGTTGTTAAAAAATGATTCAGAAAATAATTATGCCTCTGGTAACAATGGTTACCATTTATTGTCTTTCAACAAGTTGCGCTAAACAAGGTACACCATCTGGTGGTCCAAAAGACACCATACCACCCAACCTATTAGTTAGTGTACCTTCTCATCAAACAGTAAATTTTAAAGGGACTGACATCTACCTCGAATTTGATGAAAAAATTAATGCTGATAAACTAAAACAACAACTCTTAATTACCCCAATATCAGATATTAAATACAGTCATTCTGTTAAAAAAAATATCTTACGCATTAAACTTGAAACTCCTCTAAAAGACAGTACCACTTATACATTCAATTTCTCAGATGGGGTAGTAGACATCACAGAAAAAAACCCAGCTGTTAATCTTAAACTCGCCATATCAACTGGATCGTTTATAGACTCCTTACAAATAATCGGACAAATAAAATATTTGCAAACAAATAAACCAGCGCCAGAATTCATTGTTGCGTTATATGATGTACTCGATAGCACCAATGTTTTTGACGACAAACCAAAATATTTTGCTACCACTAATGATAATGGCCAATACATTTTAGAAAATATCAAAAATGGTAGATATCGAATTTACTCCTGGAAAGATGAGAATAGAAGTTTAACCTATCAACCTAAAACAGAACCTTTCGGTTTTATTTCTGATACATTACTGCTCAATCACAATCTTGATTCTATAGATATTCCAGTACTTAAAATTGACAACAGTCCACTGCAAATGACAGTAGCCAAACCATTTGGTAAGTACTTCGATATTAGATATTCAAAACACGTACATAATTACAACCTACGAACAACAGATAATCGTCTTAGCATACCATCATCCAATATCGTAAGAGACAATGAATATGTTAGAATTTATAATGACATTCAACTTAAGAAATCAGACAGTATACCATTAATAATACAGGCATTCGATAGCATTGGTAACAATGTTACAGATACTATCTATGCGAAATTTAATGAGAGTAAAAAACAGCCAGAACAATTACAGATACATCAATCACCTAAAGCAAACAGTAAAATTCAAAAAAATCTAACATTAACTTATAAATTCAATAAACCGATAAAAAAATTCAACGCAGAATCTATCATTATTAAACTAGATACCATCATATCAATCAAACCTGTTGTAGATTCAATCCAGTGGAATAATAACATGACAAGGCTAGAATTATCAATACCATTAGACTGGCAATATATTAATGATACAATTACAAATTACAACCTATACCTTAAACAACTTGATTCCATTAACAATACCTTGAAAATTGACTCTTTAAATCTTCCAGATGAATCATCCAATAAACAAACCAATAAAACTGTACCTGCTACAAATACATATCAAATTAAAAATAACAATTTCAATTTGGTAACTGCCAAATCTTCATTTATATCCATTGAAAATGACAGTTCTACTTTAATTAAAACAAAGTATCAACAATTAATAGCAGATGATTTCGGATCAATTAAAGTAAATATTAAAACTTCATTTACTAACTTCATTGTTCAATTGATTTCCAAAAAGAATGAAAATCTATCTGTAATAGCTCAATTTTCTAATAAAAAGCAACATACATTCAAAAACGTCCCTCCTGGAAAATACAGTTTTAGAATAATAAATGATCTAAATGCAAATCAACGTTGGGATTATGGCAACTATATTAAAAATGTACCTCCAGAACCTGCATACTTTCCAAAAACTGAAACTGATTTAAAAGCCAACTGGGAAGTTAATCTTGATTTAACCTTTTAATTACTCCCGTAAGTTTATGTGTATAAAATGTGTATGTCTGTAGATAAAGCACACTAGATCCTATCATTTATAAACAAAGTAACACTTTCAACATTCAGTCATATAACAAGTCTCCAAAACTTTCAAATTATCCACCAGTTAACCCATTCCATCAATAATCATAGTTATCCAAATGCTGATAACTAAACAAAAGTAGATAACCTCATAATCTATTGTCTTTCAATTAATTAACATGTTTATAAACTGTTAATCATCTCAAAATAAATACCGAGTAATAAACAATTAAAATTTCCAAATTAAGTTTTAATCAATTACCCACATATTCACATCTTAATAAATAATAATAAAAGAATTAATTAAACTTTATATATTATATATATGTATATAGAAGATGTGCATAACTCAATAATTTAGTTTTTATATAAAGATCAGCTCCATTGAAAAATTTGTTCCTCATATTGATAATAATTTTTACTTTACCGGCCGCAGCTCAACAAGAAGATATACAGCTCGCCAACGAGTATTACATGCAGGGTGAAATAGAAAAGGCGCTTGATATTTATACTGCACTGGCCAAAAAAACACAGAATATTTCTCTTATCCACTCTAATTACTTCAATCTGCTAATGACTACAGCTCAGTTTGGTGAAGCCGAGAAATATATGAAAAGAGTACTGCGCTATTACAAATCAAATGTTATTTACAGGATCGACTATGCGCTGATATTCAAGGAAACCGGGGACCTCAATAAATACGAAAAAGAAATAGACCAACTAATCAACGAGATAAAATCTGATCGACATAGAATGAGGTTAGCGGCACAGAACTTTATCAGAAAACAAATTCCTGATAAAGCACTGTTGCTATATAAAAAGGTAAGGAAGGAGAGAGGCGACAAATATCTATATGCCCTGGAGCTGGCCAATGTGCATAGGATCATGGGCAATAAAGATCTGATGGTCGAGGAATACTTAAATTTTACAGAAGGAAACCCAAATAATATTAGCTATGTCAAAAATGTGTTGCAAAACTTTTTAACAGAGCAAGATGACCTGGCCAACCTTGAAATTAAACTGATCGAAAAGGCACAGAAAAAGCCTGAGGAAACAATATATAGTGAGCTGTTAATTTGGGTGAATTTGCAACAAAAAAATTTTATGGGTGCATTTATCCAGGCCAAGGCACTGGACAGGAGACTAAATGAAGGTGGATCTGAAGTTCTTGATATTGGTATGATTGCTTTGGAGAATAATGCATTTGATGAGGCTATTCAAATTTTTGCTTATATAATTGAAAGGTATCCTGCCACGCCAAATTATTATCTCGCCAGAAGAATGTCTATCAAAGCAAGAGAAGAAAAAGTAAAAAAATCTTATCCCGTGGATATGGAAGAGATTAAAAGGTTGGCTGCCGATTATCAATTGTTATATGAAGAATCTAATAATAGCTATCATGGATTAGAAGCAATGAGAAGTAAGGCCCATTTACATGCTTTCTATCTCAATGAGAATGATCAGGCAATTCAGATACTATCAACACTCATAGAAAGATCAAGAAATCTAAGAAAATTTGTTAGTCACTGTAAATTGGATCTGGGTGATATTTATATTTTGGATGATCAACCATGGGAATCAACTTTGTTGTACAGCCAGGTAGAAAAGGAAAATGAAGACTCACCACTCGCCTATGAGGCAAAACTTAAGAATGCACGATTGCATTACTTCAATGGTGATTTTTCATTAGCAAAAAGTCATCTTGATATTCTGAAAATTGCTACGACTCGACAAATCTCAAATGATGCAATCGCACTTAGCTTATTGATCACCGATAATACTTTTCTGGACTCGACAGACGCAGCGATGCAGGAATTTGCCAACACTGAACTTTTAGTTTATCAAAACAAAATGGAGGAAGCCAGAATAAAATTAGAATCAATGCTGAAGACATACAGTGGGCATAATTTAACTGATGAAATATGGTGGACCCTTGCCAGGATAAACAGACAACAAGGAAACTTTTTGGTATCCATTGAATGGCTTTCAAAAATTACTACCACATATAATAATGACATTCTGGCTGATGATGCGGCGTACACGATTGCAGATATATATGAAAATGATTTGAAAGATTTTGAAAAAGCAATGCATCATTACGAGGAATTTTTGAAAAAATATCCTGGAAGCTTATACATCTCAGAATCAAGAAAAAGATACCGAAAACTGAGAGGAGACTTCATCAACTAAATAATTGACCAAGAATGACTTCATCACATTTATCAGAAAACTCAAAAATATTTGTGATTAACGCATTTTAATTGTCATATTAGTAAAATAAGCGGCAAATCTTTTAATTATTTTATCAACTAAAACCTCTCTATTAATAATGGAAAAAAAACAATTTGATGGAACAGAAGGTAACTTCATTGACGTGGAAAAGTCAAGAAAGATGGTCGCCAATTTTAAAGAAAGAAATCCAAAACATCCTACAAAAGCCCATTTCTTCGGATGTGATGTAATTAGAGATATTTTGGATGATCCCCGCTGTAAGGGTATAAGAATATATTATGCAGCAGATGAAAAGGGAAATCCGCAACTGATTTTGGTCGGTGCAGATGAGAAAAGGAACAACATTTTATACAGGACCCCTGTAGCAAAAGCAATTGGAGCCAGTGCTGGTGGCAGCATGCCCGGTACAGCAGATGAGTCATTACCTTGTCCTGATTTTTGTCCTGATGACGAAGAATCAGATTTGTAAAAATTAGGATGAAAGAGATTGCATTAGCGTTTGCAAACACCAGTATTGCAAGCGCTGGCTTTGCCTTTATTATTGGATTAATATGTATCAACTACCAAAGTAGAATATTCAAGCTGCTTATAGCACTTGTACTTCTGTCATTCTCTTTCGACATTGCATCATACATTATTATTTTCTCTGGAATCAAATCTGCATATCCGTCTGGTAACATATATCACATTCTCCAGTTCATTATAATTTCAGCGATATACTATCAACTTTTTCCGGCTAAGAAAATAAGATTGGTAATAATTGCCGTTATTTTCATTTATACCATATTATCAACGTTACATGTCTTTACAGATGAAAATTTATTTAAACTCCTTTCTTTGCCCAGATCTGTATCCAGTGTAGTATTTATAATCTATAGTATTTTTTATTATGTCAATTTGGTTAACGCAGATAGATTGGAGAGCCTGAGACAAAACACGCAGTTTTATCTCAATAGTACCTTCTTTTTATATTTTTCGTCATTATTCGTGATCTATCTTGTTTCCCAATATATGAGATCAAATGAAAATCTTAAATCCTACCATTCTTACCTGTGGACAATCCACAACGTATTTGGTATTGCCAAGAATTTTATGTTTGCTTATATGTTTTACTTGAATAAAAAAGTTAGTTCCGTCTAGAATGCAAATTCTAATCTTAATAATTTCAGGCACTGCTGTAATGTTGCTCCTTTCTGCATCAGTAGTATTCTTTATACTTTATTATCAAAAAAGGATGCTTACCAATAAATTGGAAATGCAGAACCTTGAAACCCTACACCAAAAGAAACTGCTTGAAGCCACAATAGATTCACAGGAGAAAGAACGCAAAAGAGTGGGATCTGAATTACATGATAGTGTTGGGGCCATGCTATCAACAATTCGACTCAGTATCAAGATGTCGATGAATGAGCCTGCTAAATTATTGGAGTCCACAGATGAAATTACAAAGTACCTGGACGAAACCATTGAAACAGTACGCTCAATAAGCAGGGACCTGCATCCTGCAGGCCTCAAAACTTTTGGTCTCTCTGGTGTGGTAAGAGAATTTCTTGAAAGAATAAATCATCTCAACAAACTTCATATAGAATTTGAAGAGAATAATTCACCCATAAGATTAGGTGAAAAACAAGAATTGATGATTTATCGAATCATTCAGGAGTTGGTGAATAATGTATTAAAACACTCCCGGGCGCACCACTTGAAAATAGTGTTTCAATGGAATCCGGAAAAATTACAAATAACGGTGACAGACGATGGTATTGGATTTACCACTGATCAATTAGATCCCTCAAAAAGAGGAATTGGATTATATAACATTGCCAACCGGGCAGAAGTTATAAATGCCAGTGTTGTGTTTGGTAACTTGGAAAATAGCGGAGCAAATATTATACTCACAGTTCCAATTGCCAAAACTGATGAAGTCAAAGAAGATTAGTGTATTAGTTACCGATGATCATACGCTTTTTAGAAAGGGAATGGCCAACCTGATCAAATCCTTTGACATGGTCGCGGATGTAGAAGAGGCGGCAAACGGCAAGGAAGCCATGCGTCAATTCAAAGACCAGGAATTTGATTTGGTGCTTCTGGATTTGGAAATGCCAATAATGGATGGATATGAAACGGCAAACCAAATATTTTCGAAATTTCCAGACACAAAAATCATTATGATATCTATGCACTCTTCTGAAAATATCATCTACGAAATGATAGAAACAGGGATTCATAGTTATCTCATAAAAAATGCAGAGCCAGAAGAAGTCTATACAGCGATTAAGGCTGTGATGGAGAATGATTTTTACTATAACAAATTGGTAGCCAAGTCTATTCAGGCTGGTATGAAAAGAAAAGCTGCAGATCTACATAAACCGGCATTTCTCCAGCAGGTACAATTAACTTCACGGGAAATTGAAGTACTTCGGCTAATCTGCAATGAATTGACAATGAAGGAAATAGGAGAAAAACTCAATGTTAGTGGAAATACCATACAGAACCATCGTATGAGCTTACTCCGAAAAACCGGAGCGAAAAATACTGTAGGACTTGTTAGGTATGCATTCCAACACCAATTGTTGGCATAATTGACTACTTAAAATATCTCAGCAAATTTCTTATCAGCCACTATTTTGTTGATATCAGGATCCTTGTCCCAGGCTGTCTTCCCGTTAAAAAATGCCCGGACTTCAAAAAACAATAACCTGCCATCCTGTAGTTTAAATTGACTGTAATCAGGTTTTGCTAAAGTACCATTGGTTAAGGCGATTGCGCACCATCCATTGTATTCTGGTAAGTACTTTTCAGGATCATTTTTAAACTTCTGTAAATTGGTGTTACTATAAAAGTACAGGTTTAAACCATCGTATTGATAGCTAAATTTATCGGAACCTTTTTTCACAGCACCATCAAAATACGAAACCAGATCATTTCCGTCAAATGCTATTGCATCCGGTCCACAACTATATTTATGATCTTGAGCACCAACCCAGGCGTAAGAATACAAAAGGAAAAAAGTAAATAATGATAATCTAAATTTTAACATAGCCAGAACGAAATTTTAGTATTTCAACTAACGCATACTCCCTTGTGCAGTTATGTTCTCTGTTAGCAATGTCAAGAATTAGACAAATTCTAAAAGGATTCTGTTAACCGATAAAAATCATACATTGTGATTTTAAAATTCTCCCTGTCTTGCGGATTGTCCAAAAAGGAGACCCAATTATTATTTGTTTCAATATGAAGTGGTTTTTCCTGAACAATCGCATTAAATATGATACTGAGGGAATTTAACTGATCTTTCATATTATTTTGTGCAAATATGATCGTATCATTTCCAGCTAAAATTCTGGAAACCTCTGGAAACTGAGTATTGGGGTGGGTCATAACAAAAGCGTTATCATTTCTCCAATTGTAAACTATGCTGAGCCTTATAGCAGGTTGCACATTTTGTTCTTCCCAATTTTTCAATCTGTA
Source organism: Cyclobacteriaceae bacterium (assembly GCA_965243755.1). GTDB lineage: Bacteria > Bacteroidota > Bacteroidia > Cytophagales > Cyclobacteriaceae > JANSWY01. The sequence continues at coordinate 296,000 of CBDEVW010000002.1, read as the reverse complement.
AATGATTATTCCCATTTCCTTCTTGTCTTCTTCATCATAATATGAAGCCCTTACATTTTTGAAATAAATTTCAGATGCGTCGGTGGTGTTGAATGATAACTTATTGAGGTCAATGATCTTATCCTTGTCAGGGTTGCAGGAGGTGCAAACTATAAGGCAGATCAAAAAATAATATGAATAATTCATAGCAATTAATATCTGGAATAGCTTCAATCTAAGGCAATTATGTGTTATCTTAAGAGTTACCCCTAAAAACTTCTCATATCAGGAAGGACTATGGCAAGAAAATATTTTTCCAAAGAAGAACAAGAAATAATTGTTTCTGCAATCAAGGATGCCGAAATGGCAACTTCAGGAGAAATACGTGTGCACATAGAGGAATATTGTAAACGAAATGTTCTGGACAGAGCAGCGGAAGTATTTAGTCTTTTGGAAATGCAAAGGACTAAACAAAGAAACGGTGTTCTCTTTTATCTTGCCATATTGGATAAACAATTTGCAATTATTGGAGATAGGGGAATCAACGAGAAGATTAAAGATCACTATTGGGGAGATGTTCGTGAACATCTTATCGCCAGATTTCAGAATAATGAATTTACCCTTGGCTTAAAGGAAGCCATTTTAATGACCGGTCAACAACTCAAGGAATATTTTCCAGCTTACGAAAACCAAGAAAACGAATTAACCGATGAAATTTCCTTCGGCTCTTAGCGATTTACCATTAGAATTTGTCATTCCCGCTGTGCTAGTAATTGCCTCAGCTGTTTATTTGTATTATCGAATTCAACAAATACGTATAAAACATATGTCCACTAAAAAGCTGGACGCCAAAACAATTATCAACCTAATTTTTAATAAAAACCGACGAAACACCAATTGGGAAGAGTTTAAACACGGTACAGGTAGATTCTCGGATAACAACAATATTCACAAATCTTTTGGTGGTGGCGTTAGTGGATCCTGGTAACTACTGATAAGCTTTTGAAAGTTTAATGTAATCAGGATATTTTACCTTTTTCCCTAATACTCTAATGTGTGGTTTAATGAGCAGGACAATTTTTACCGGCTCATGCTTTTCATTGAACATACCAAAAATCAGATTGACAATAGTTTTATAATCGGTATTCTTCACAACCGAAAGCAAATCGAATTGAAATGAAGGATTAATAGATTTTGCTGTGTAAGCTGGAATTTCAGTTCTTCTATTATAACTGCCTATTAATACTTCCTTTCCATCCAAAAACAGGCGATAGTCAAAACCTTCAAGTGCAGCCGGGTGCTTATTGGGATTATTTACATCCACGTTGACGGTAAGTAAAACAGGCATGGAGTTATTAGAAATTGCCTTACCTAGTCTTACACCTTCATTGAATTTCAAGTCGGAGAATTTCTTCTTACTTAACAGGTCAACCCCAGCTGCTTTCAGCTGAACCACTCTGTTGATTTTGAATTGACATTTACTAAATCTTCTTGTTTCCCGTACCGACTGACAGTTGTATGAAAAAAATAAAAAGAAGAATATTCCAATTATAAACCTGGAACAATACTCCGGTCTCAATCTCATAAAATTTCGATTATTTAAAGTAAGACAAGCTTTCGACCACCAGGAACATCTTCCAGCCATTCTGGTGGTGGACCAAAATGTTTGTCCATGAACCGATTAAGTTCATCAGTGGTTTCATCAGACATTAGATCTGCAATCTGGTCCATCACCTGACCACTGATCATAAATGGCGGCTGATACGGCGATAAATATTTTCCTCTGCAGTATGCATAAATCTGAAATTCCTGGAGCTCACTTTTTTTATTTCCACTGATCAGGCATTCATCTGATCCCGCGCCGTTCCAAAATCTGGATGGATCGATATTTTCAGTAAAAAATTTTTGTACATTGATCATTGATTCTCTTGACAATTCATTTTTCATGTGCTCCGCACAATGGAGGCAAATTGCATATTCAAATATTACGTCTTGAGCGGAATACCCCTGATATTGACGAACAGCTTTTTCAATCATGTACAATTCATCTTCCAACAGATATTTTTTGCACTCTATGCATCGATCAAATGGTTTACCGGTAGAATAACTGTAGAAATCTTCCGGTATCAGATCAATTTTATCCTTTTCCTCCTGTTCACTCATTAAAATGAAGTATCTGTTAAAAATCCTATGAGAAACGCTAAAAAGAACACAAAATAGTATGCATGCATAACATATTTTTTACTATCTTTGGTTCCGCCCGATCTCTAAGATACTAATTCTTAGTAATTGTAGCGCACATTAATCCATAGTTTATGAAGAGAGAAGAAACGGTAGATTACAACATTAAGGCGACCTGGCACGCCATCTCCAAAATGTATAACAGTTATGGGTCCCCATTTGACATTACAGCATCTACAGGATTTGTATTGTTAAACATTGATGTAGAAAACGGAACACCAGCAACCAAGATCGCACCTCTCCTCGGTATGGAATCCAGAAGCCTTACCCGTATGCTCAAAACTTTTGAAGAGAAACGCTGGATTACAAAAGTACCAGACCCACATGACGGAAGATCTGTCAGAATATTTTTGACCGAACTAGGAAAAGAAAAAAGGGAATTGTCAAGGCAATCGGTTCGCACTTTCAATAAAAAAGTACGAGCGATAGTTTCAGAAAAAGATATGAGGACATTTTTTGATGTACTCTATACCATAAATAAAGTAATAGACGACAAAAACATATTTAAAGAACTAGAAAACCAAATTCAGAATGAAGAGAACCATTAAGAAAGCGGCAGTACTTGGATCCGGTATCATGGGATCCCGAATTGCATGCCATTTCGCAAATATTGGTGTCGAGGTACTCTTGTTAGATATTGTACCCAAGGAACTGACAGATGCGGAAAAGGCAAAAGGACTTTCTCTGGATCATCCAGCCGTACGAAACAGAATCGTTGATTCTTCATTGCAATCTGCAGTGAAGTCCAAACCCAGTCCACTTTACTCGAAGAAAAACAGTGCCCTGATAAAAACAGGAAACTTTGAGGATGACATGGCTAAAATTGCTGATGTTGATTGGATCATAGAAGTGGTAGTTGAAAACCTTGATATAAAAAAGATTGTTTTTGATCAGGTAGAAAAACACAGAAAGCCAGGAACTCTGATAACATCAAATACATCAGGTATTCCAATACACCTGATGCTTGATGGAAGAAGTGAAGACTTTCAAAAACATTTCTGTGGAACACACTTCTTTAACCCACCCCGTTACCTGAAATTGCTAGAGATTATTCCAACATCTAAAACAGATCAGGATGTAGTTGATTTCTTCATGCATTATGGTGACTTATATCTTGGGAAAGAAACTGTATTGTGTAAAGACACACCAGCTTTTATCGCCAACAGAATTGGAATTTACGCCATCATGTCTGGCATGCATACCATAGAAAAAATGGGTCTTTCCGTTACGGAAGTGGATAAACTTTCGGGACCTGTTATTGGAAGAGCAAAATCAGCCACGTTCAGAACCATGGATGTAGTTGGTTTGGATACTACCGTAAAGGTTGCTACCAATTTGTATGAAGGGCTTCCAAATGATGAATCAAGAGATCAGTTTAAATTGCCTAAGATCGTTCAGGAACTGTACGACCGCAAATGGTGGGGTGATAAAACCAAACAGGGATACTATAAAAAGACCGTCGATGAAAATGGTAAAAAAGTAATTCTTGAACTCGACCTCAATTCATTTGAATACAAAGAACAGTCGAAACCAAGGTTTGATGCATTAGGAGCGGTAAAGGATATTGACGACCTGAAAAAAAGATTGCCAGTTCTTATCAACTATGATGATAAAGCGGGCGAGTTTTACAGAGCAACATTTTACGATCTGTTCAAATATTGCTCAAATAGAATTCCAGAGATTGCTGATGAGTTGTATAAGATTGATCAGGCTGTATCTGCAGGTTTTGCCTGGCAAATGGGTCCATTCGAAACATGGGATTTGTTAGGAGTAAAGGAAACAGCTGAGAAAATGAAAGCTGCGGGCCATACGCCAGCTGCCTGGGTCGATGAAATGATTGCAGCAGGAAATGATTCGTTTTACAAATTCCAAAATGGAAAAAGACATTATTATGATATTCCATCTAAGTCATACAAAGTAATTCCAGGAACGGAAGGCTTTATCTATTTGGATGGCTTCAAAGAGAACAATGTTGTGTGGCAAAATGCAGGAACCACTTTATACGATATTGGAGACGGTGTGCTCAATCTGGAGTTCCATACTAAAATGAATTCTATAGGAGCTGAAGTAATAGAAGGAATTAACACGGCTATTGCAAAAGCTGAAGAGAACTTCAATGGTCTCGTTATTGGTAATGAAGGTGAACAATTCTCCGCTGGGGCAAATCTGGCAATGTTATTTATGTTTGCCGGAGATCAGGAATATGATGAGATCAACCTCATGATAGCGCAATTCCAAAAAACCATGATGAGAGCCCGGTTCTCTACCGTACCGGTGGTAGCTGCGACTTCCGGTTTAGCGCTTGGTGGAGGCTGTGAACTCTCTTTGCACTGTGATGCTATTCAGGCTCATGCAGAAACCTACATGGGTCTTGTTGAAGTTGGTGTAGGCCTTATTCCAGCAGGAGGTGGAACGAAGGAGTTGATTTTGCGCTCTTCCGATGAATACGCTGCTGGTGACCCAGAACTAAATACACTTCAGGAATATTTCATGAACATTGCCACAGCAAAAGTAGCCACTTCTGCAGAAGAGATGAAGGAAATGAACCTGATGAGAACCGGTGATAAGATCACTCTGAACAGAGATAGGTTATTGGCTGATGCAAAATCCAGGGTGTTGCAGCTGCATGAAGCAGGCTATACACAACCTGTTGAAAGAACTGACATCAAAGTGCATGGAAAAACATCTTTGGCCATGTTTGAAGCTGGAATTGGCGGTATGCTCTATGGTGCCTACATCTCTGAGCACGATGCAAAAATTGCCCGAAAACTGGCATATGTAATGAGTGGAGGTGATTTATCTGCTCCAACGACTGTTAGTGAACAATATTTGCTTGACCTGGAAAGAGAAGCATTTTTATCATTAACAGGTGAACCGAAAACATTGGAGAGAATTCATAGTATTTTATTCAAAGGAAAGCCTTTGAGAAACTAATGAACTCTTCAGTGAAAATCTAAATTATATATTAGACCTGATGACTAATCAGGTGAGACATTTAAATCTAAAAAACATGAATGCATATATAGTAGCAGGATATAGATCGGCAGTTGGAAGAGCCAAAAAAGGAGGATTCAGATTTTACCGACCTGATGATTTGGCTGCTGATGTAATAAAACATTTAGTTGGATCCATTGAAGGATTTGATGCTAAACGAGTTGATGACCTGATTGTTGGCAATGCTGTACCAGAAGCTGAACAGGGAATGCAAATGGGAAGAATGATCTCATTGTTGTCATTGCCTATTGAAGTACCAGGTATGATTATCAACAGATATTGCGGCTCTGGTTTGGAGGCTATCCATTTAGCATGTGCCAGAGTACATTCCGGTACAGCAGATTGTATTATTGCCGGCGGTACAGAATCAATGTCCCTGGTTCCTATGATGGGGTTCAAACCAGCATTGAATTATAAAATCGCAGAAAACCATCCGGAATGGTACCTCAACATGGGTCTTACAGCAGAAGAGGTGGCGATGGAATATAAAATTTCCAAAGATGAAGCCGATGAGTTTGCTATGAATTCCCATCAAAAAGCGGCGAAAGCTATTGCTGATGGAAAATTCAAAGATGAAATTGTTCCGGTAACGGTGGAGGAAGTTTATGTAGAGGAAGGACGACGAAAGAAAAAGGAATTTGTGGTTGACACGGATGAATGTGTAAGAGCAGATACCACCATGGAGGGTCTTGCAAAATTAAGACCAGCATTCAAAAACAATGGTCAGGTGACTGCCGGAAACTCCTCTCCAACTTCTGATGGAGCAGCATTTGTTATGGTGATGTCTGAGAAAATGGTGAAGGAATTAAACCTGGAGCCGATTGCAAGAATGGTTTCATATACTGCTGCTGGAGTAAACCCAAGAATTATGGGGATTGGCCCGGTAGAGGCTGTGCCAAAAGCGTTGAAGCAAGCTGGAATTAAACAGTCTGATTTAGATCTGATTGAGCTTAACGAAGCTTTTGCGGCACAATCTCTTGCAGTGATCAAAGGACTTGACCTGGACACGGACAAGTTAAACGTAAATGGTGGTGCGATTGCGCTTGGACATCCACTGGGTTGTACTGGAGCAAAACTCTCCATTCAATTGTTTAATGAAATGAGGAGAAGAAATGGAAAATATGGTATGGTTACAGCTTGCGTCGGTGGAGGTCAGGGTGTAGCTGGTATTTACGAATTCCTTAATTAATCGATATACATTTAGTTAATTTACACGATAAAGCCCCGACACCAAATGTTGGGGTTTTGTTTTTAAAGTTAAAATTTCTTTACCCGATATAATCGCTGATCACAACAGACATATCCTGATTTAAGTACTCTAAATTGATTTTGGTACCATTATTTCGTAACCTTATCCCCTTTTAGCGCCAACTTTAGGATAAAACACGCAAATGGCCCAACTGCAGGAAATAGAAAAATTGTTTAGGGACAATCATAAAGCACTTTACCGGGTTAGTTTCGGAATAGTGCGCGATGAGGATGCGTGTAAGGATATAGTTCAGGATGTATTTTATCAGTTTTGGAAATCCAGGGATAAAATCGAATTAGGACCCGGTATCAAAAGTTATCTGTATAAAGCGACAGTCAACCTTTCCATCAATTACGCAAAAAAAATTAAGCGCCTTACGATCCTTGGAGAAGAGGGACTGCTTCCGGATCAACATCGTAAAACATCTGACCCCCACGAAGAGACCGTAGCATCAGAGTTAAAACAAAATATTGATAAAGCTATTGATAACCTACCAAGCAGGTGTCAGACAATATTTTTGATGAGTCGGTATGAGGGAATGAAATATCAGGAAATTGCAGACACACTTGGCTTGTCAATAAAAACAGTTGAAAATCAAATGGGGATTGCTCTTAAAAAATTAAGGGAAGACCTGGAACCTTACATTGTTTTGGACTTGGTTAGTGCTATGGTTGTGTTTATCCTGTTACTACTATTGTAATTTCCTGGAATGTCATTTGGGGGTGAACCCCCTAAAAGTTGCTATTACTAAAAAAGAGTATAAATATTCATGACCAACGAGTTGATCATATCGAAGTATTTATCTGATAACTGCACCGAAGAGGAGAGGTTATTAGTGGAGAAGAGGTTATTAGATGATGAAAAATTCAAAAGTGATTTTGACAAGTATCAGGAGATATGGAAAAGCGTTAACATCACTCAACCGAATGGTTATAGTATTGACAAAGAATGGGATGATTTTTATAAACGGCTTACATATGATGAAAAAAGTAAAACAAAGCTGTATATTTATAGATCATTACAGATCGCAGCTGTAATTTCTCTTCTTGTTGTTTCAGGATATTGGTTCACCAACAAATCAATTACACAAGAAGAGCAATACGGATTAGCTGTGAACGCCAGCCCGCAAGAAACTCAGTTGATAGAACAACCTGAAATTATTCAGGTGATGACAAGTGATTACGACAAAACTGTAATATTACCAGACAGTACTGTGGTTAGCCTCAAAGTAGGAAGTACTATCAGGTATGATAAAAACTTTAATATGAATAACAGGGAAGTATATCTTGAAGGCGCAGCATTGTTTGATGTGAAGAGAGATACAACCTGTAATTTTAAAATCATGGCACACGGAACGGTCACTAATGTACTGGGAACAAGTTTTCTTTTAAGGGCATATCCTGGGGAAGATTCGGTTTCAATTATGGTAAGAAGTGGCCTGGTGGCATTTGGAAAGAATGAAAAGGATACTTATTACCTTGAAAAAGGTGATTATGCGTCATACAGCAAAACAAAGGATAGCATAGATATAGCGTATGATTTTATTGAGGAGACAGTCAATGTAGTTGAGAGTAATGATTTAAAGACGCACAAACCGTCAGTTGCAATCGACAAAGGATCTCTGAAAGTTGATTATGACTGGACTAAGACAATGCTAAATCTTTCGAAAGTTGAAGGCAAAGTGATAAACGAATCATCGAGCAGAACCTATGAAAACATAAGAGTTAAAATCACGTATTTCACGGAAAAACAGGGAAAGAAAGCTTCTACCTATTTTATGCTGGAAGAATCCATACCACCTGGGCAATCTGTGGAATTTAAGAAAACATTGATGCTTGACTGGCTATCGAAAACATCGGAAATAGAAGTAGAAATTGATACAGCTGAAACAAATAGGAAATGAATCACGACCAACACCTAAAAATCAATCTACCCAATGATGTGGATGAATTAATCCAACTGGGCGATGCAATAGTGAAAAGGCACATCGAGGACGGGCCTTCCAGCAACTTATCAGCATCGAAAATTGCTAAGATTAATTTTACTCTTGCCCAGGCAAGGGATAAATACAGGGAAGTCGTGCGATATCGGGCTATGTTGAAAGAAAGTATTGATGAATTGAAAACTTTATTGGGTGGAGGCCCTAAGAAACAATCAAGTTTTAAACAGGTTTTGAAAGCCACTATGGAAGAAATGGCGGCCCATTCAAAAGATCCCAATTCGGATCCTGTTTTTCAATATGTATTGATTGAATCGGAAGAAGTTCAAAAAGATTGAAAATACTCTGCAGTTAATTTCTAGTAGAGAGGTGTGTGTTAATTAACCCTATTTTGTCCTACGCTAAAAAGGGTTAAGCGAGTTAAAAAAAGCTCCTGGATTTTCCATGGAGCTTTTTTCATTTATTTAGAAATCAAATTTCATTAACTTTTATAGGACAATGTCCTGTAAATCTGCATACTAGCTTGTGAAAAGTCTGTGCCATTCATTAACATTAATGTTCTAAAATTTTGAATGAATGGCACACAACAAATACCCAAATCTATTTGAACCATTGGACCTTGGTTTTACCACATTAAAAAACCGTGTATTGATGGGGTCCATGCATACTGGATTGGAAGAAGTAAAGAATGGTTTTGAAAGATTGGCCACTTATTTTGCTGAGCGTGCTGCTGGTGGAGCAGGTTTGATCGTAACGGGAGGAATTGCACCAAACAGGGCTGGTTGGGTAAAACCATTTTCCGCCAGGATGACCAGTCATCGTCATGTTAGAAAACACAAACTAATCACAGAAGCAGTACATAAAGAAGGAGGCAAGATCTGCATGCAAATCTTACACGCAGGAAGATATGGATACTCTCCATTGAATGTAGCCCCCTCTGCAATAAAGTCTCCTATTACTCCATTCAAACCTTTTGCTTTGACGAAAGGTGGGATTAAACGAACTATCTATGATTTTGCCAGAAGCGCAAGGCTTGCGAAGAAAGCGGGATATGATGGTGTCGAAATTATGGGTTCAGAGGGATACCTTATCAATCAATTCATCGCTGCTGCTACTAATAAACGTACTGATGAATATGGTGGTTCATTTGAAAACCGTATCAAATTTCCTATTGAAATAATAAAAGCAGTACGTGAAGCTACCGGTGATGATTTCATTATTATCTATCGGTTATCAATGCTTGACCTTGTTCCCGGAGGCAGCAGTTGGGAAGAGGTAGTCCATCTGGCTAAGGAGGTTGAGAAAGCTGGTGCTAACATTATTAATACAGGAATTGGTTGGCATGAAGCAAGAATCCCTACAATTGCAACGATGGTTCCCAGAGGTGCATTCACCTGGGTCACAAAAAAACTTAAAGGGGAGGTCAATGTTCCACTAGTGACAACCAACAGAATTAATATGCCCCAGGTGGCAGAACAAATACTGGCCGATGGTCATGCAGATATGATTTCAATGGCCAGACCATTTTTAGCAGACGCTGAACTGGTTAAAAAGGCAGAGGAAGGCAGAGAAGATGAAATAAATACTTGTATTGGCTGTAATCAGGCGTGCCTGGATCATGTTTTCAAGAATAAATTAACCAGTTGTCTTGTTAATCCACGTGCGTGTCATGAAACGGAATTGAATTATTTGCCTACCAATGACCCTAAGAAAATAGCGGTGGTTGGTGCTGGTCCGGCTGGATTGGCATTTTCAACAGTCGCCGCACAAAGAGGCCACAAGGTTACTTTGTTTGATGCATCAGACAAAATCGGTGGTCAGTTCAATATTGCTAAGAAAATTCCTGGGAAGGAAGAATTTAATGAGACGCTAAGGTATTTCGGAAAGCAACTCGAATTACATGCGGTAGAGGTAAAGCTCAACACCCCTGTGTCAGCTGAGGATTTAAAATCTGGAAATTATGACCAGGTAATTTTGGCAACAGGTATTCAACCAAGGAAACCTGGAATTGACGGTATTGAACACCCTAAGGTAATGTCTTACCTTGATGTTTTGCAGAAGGAAAAAGAAGTGGGGAAAAAGGTGGCCATTATTGGTGCCGGAGGTATTGGCTTTGATGTGGCGGAGTATCTGAGTCACGGTCATGACAGTAAAGAGCAATCAATTGAAGAATTTTTAAGTGAGTGGGGAATAGATCCACAAAATGAGGCGCGGGGTGGAGTAGAGAATGTCGATCCTCAACCAGTAGACTCTCCACGGGAGATTGTGATGTTGCAACGTACAAATGGTAAAATGGGCGCTAAGCTGGGAAAAACAACGGGCTGGATTCACCGAACTACACTCAAACACCGAAATGTACAAATGCTAACGAATGTCCAGTATAAGAAAATAGATGATGACGGTTTACACATTACGGTTGGAGAAGAAGATAGGCTTTTACCGGTTGATAACGTGGTAATTTGTGCTGGACAGCTTTCTGAGAATAGTTTGCTCAAACCTTTGCAAGAAGCAGGAATTAATGTTGATATCATTGGTGGAGCTCATACCGCTGCTGAACTGGATGCGAAAGCTGCTATAAATCAGGCAAGTAAACTGGCGGCAATGGTGTAAAATAATTTTTCTAATTTACGGGCACTATGTCATGACCAAAGGGCATTATTCCTAACATTGCTAATTCAAAATGTTTTCGGGCAAAAGGAATTCCAATAATCGTAATGGCACACAAAACTCCAAAGATTATATGGACAATTGCTATTTCTATTCCTACACTTAATATCCATATAATATTAAAGATCAGGTACAGGCAACCACTCATTCTTTCACCTGGCCTGACTGTTCTGCCAAAGGGCAGAAGAGCAAAAGAACCCAGTTTTAGCGTTTGCATGCCAAAAGGGATTCCTACTATGGTAATAAAAAGTATCAATGAGCCTAATAAATAGAAAAGAGAAACTAGAAAGCCTCCCAGTATTATCCATAATAGATTTCCAATGACATTCATTTTATTGATTTTTGATAATTACTGACCTTATTTAAATAAACCGTACTTTTCCCACTACCACCGGCATCAAACATAGGAACAAAGTTGGCATCAAAGACAACTTCATCATGTCGGTAGGAAAAGGTCTGATGTACATACTGATTAAATGTATCGTCATAGCCTTTCAAAATGACAATAAATTCTGCTTCTTCTTTGCTTAGATCCAGTGTACCCTTGTTCTGCAAAGGACTATTTTCATCAATTGGGTGTACAATGGTCCACGGTAAAGGAAACATATTGATAAAGTCCAGTTCAAGAGAAAGCTGCTTGTATCTTCGCTTCAATTCATTGCCATCTACTTCAAGATATGAGTACATGACTTTTGCCTGCATTTCAATGAGTTGGTTTTTTCGCATGTTGACTATTCTGAACTTTAGTCCTCTTATTCCTCTGTAAGGTGAAACCAACATGTTTTTGCTAAACAATATTCTTGCTTTGGCCTTGGAAAAACGACCATATAATATTCCAGTGGCCAATGCGAATGACAACAGGCCAACCATTGCCTCGAATGATGCCACTATACTAGCATAATGCCCTATTGGATTTAACCTCCCAAAACCAACGGTAGTCAATGTTTGAGTACTAAAATAGAAGCAATGAAAAAACGCTCCAACTTTAGATTTTGCAAAATGGTCTGAAATGGCATCAGGGCCAATTATATAGTATATGGTGGCGAAGAAGAGGTTTAGGAAAACATATGCAATTGTTACAAAAATGAAAAACTTCCACCATGACATGTTGATCAGCCAATGATAGAAACTAAAAGTGGCTAATCCACCGCCCTTCTTTTCAACATTAAATGAACCGTCCCTATTGATTAATCGCTCAGCGTCCCGGAATCCACGTGTACCAAAACCAAGTTCCTTAAATTGTTCCTTGATCCGATCCAATGATTTGGCCATTCAATTACTTTTTAAGAAATGCGTTGACCTTTTGTTTCAATGTTTTTATTTCCCCCGGGATTTTTACTTTGGGGTGTACATGTGGATAAAGTTCGTATATGGCTGCTAATTGGTAGCCTAGCTTTTTGGCTATTCGCTCACAGAACTCCACTTCCTGATTGTACACTTCACCATCCACTTTCATCAAATGAACAAGATTGTAGAGATAATCAAATCGCTCATCATCATTGAGGTTATCATAGTCAATTTCCCCTCCTGGATCTGTGATAAGATTTTTAATGTCGCCATCTGTGAGACCATGAGCGGTTCCAAGGTTCTCTATCAATCTTCGTTCTTCATCGTCAATCACCCCATCGGATCCTGCCAATCGAATTAAAAGTTTTAGTTGCTGATCTATCATTAGTGTACTTGATTCTTACAGGAAGCATATACTAGCATCCAAACTATACCAAATCAAGTTAGACCAAAACAGGGAAAAAAGGAAATCCCCATGTTATATGGGGATATGGAGATTTAAAATACAATAATGTCTTCACAAATCAGGGCACCTCTTCAATGCAATTAATTCTGACCGGCTGATAAGGACCCGAAAACGCAGCACAGGTTACTCCGTCGTAAATAGAACCAAACAAATATTCAACTCCAATGCGATATGTTTTTCCTGCTTCAGGGTTTAAAGAATTCATAGGAACTTCAACAGGTTGCAAGTACCTGGTGTGGCTACCATCATTGTCCAACACAAACCACCTGTTTTCCCATTCGCCAAGTCCGCAGATGACTTCTTCCAACACAAGTTCTAATTCACAATCAGAACTTTGACTACTCCATATAAAATCTTGCATTAAATAGATGGTTCTGGATTCATCAGATGCATTGATAAATTGAATTCTGGATGATGCATTTAATCCGGCAGGTATCAAATCCGTAAGCTCAATTGATAAGGTTTCAGAAAGATAAGCTTCACAGCCATCATTGTTTAGATCCCGGTGTACGACATACACCTGAGCAGTCTCAATGCCATCTTCCTCTGTCCATTTACCGTCCCATTTCAGAGAAAAATCATGTGGTTCGCATCCGCCACCATAAGACACGTGAATTTTCAACTGATTGTCTACTAATCCAACGGCACGTAATTCAAAGGCATCTTTGGAGAAACTTTTTGTAGCTCCATCGCCCACAACAATTTTCACTTTACCCACCTGGGTTCTGGTGATATCGTCTTCACAAGCAAAACAGATTGCCAACAGACAGGAAATTGCTAAACTTATATTTCTCATAATTAAAAAATGTTATTTTGAGTCTGTATTTATATTGGGACATTACTTCAGTTTTAAAAGAATATTGTCCTCAATCACTAGAGTCATTGATTATAAAAAAGGTTGGAACATGACCATTGCAAAAAGAATAATTGACTATTACACCACTATAGACCGACCAACAATCCTTCCGAATGGAATTGAATTGCTATACCCATTTAATCAGGACAAGGTTATTCAGGTAATGACTCAATTTTATCATGAGTATTATAACGACAATAAAAGTAGAACGCTACTAATTGGTATTAATCCAGGGAGGTTGGGAGGAGGTGTTACTGGAATTCCTTTTACAGATCCTAAACATTTGGAATACTCCTGTGGAATCAAAAACTCCTTTGACAAGAAACCAGAGCTTTCTTCTACGTTTATTTACGAGATGATTAACCATCTTGGAGGTCCCGCGAAATTTTACTCAAAATACCTGATTACTTCAGTTTGTCCATTGGGCTTTATAAAGGAGGGGAAAAATATAAATTATTATGATGACAAAATGTTGCAGGAAAACCTTGAACAATACATGGTTGAGAACTTAAGATGGCATACAGAGTTGGTAGGAAACAATAAAATAGCTTACAGCCTTGGGCAGGGAAAAAACATCAAATACCTGGAATTTTTGAATGATAAGTATCAATTGTTTGAGAGAATTGAAGCATTACCACATCCCCGATGGATACTTCAATACAGAAGAAAACAACTTCCGGACTTTCTTGAATTGTACAGGCAGAAGTTGTCTAATTAAAGTTTCATACCTAACACAACCTTGTGTTTGGTTGGAATTCCGTTTTCCTGAATCTTATTCGAATAATGATTAATAAAATAGTCTCTTTCAATTCTCATCATTTCGAATCCGATTTTTTGATACAGATATAGCTGATACATGCTGCTATTGGCGGTTGCAATTACTAATTGAGTATATCCGGATTTCTTTGCATAGTTCATAGCATGTTCCAACATTTTTTTGCCAATGCCTTTGCCCTGAAACCGTTCAGCTACTGCGATATTCATGATCTCTACTTCTACAGGAGAGTTACTTTTGAGCACATAACAACCAATAATATCTTCGTTTTCATTTTCAACTACAAAACATGTCCCTTTCACAAGATATTCTTCAATCATATCTCGTGAAGGATCTGCCAATAGCATTAATTCGAAGGGAGCCAGGTTTTTGTCTTCCAGCTTAAAAATTCTTACATCCATTTTATCGAATACGAAAATATATGAAGTTGATATAGACCCATAACAACATAGACAAAACCCCGATGAATAATATCCAAAACCCATGATTTCTCTCCCGATTATTATAAGCAAACCGCTGATCATTATCTGGTTCTGTCGGTCTGGACATCATAAGGTGCCAACCAATAAATATTCCGACCATTCCTCCTAAAACAGCAAAAAAATAACCAACCGCTATCCAGTTAACCGAGCTGTTTTCAGGGATTTCATTATGTTGATTTTCTGCTTCCAAACAGTATGTGCCCTTGGTAACTGGAGCAGAAGGTAATGATTATTAACGACTTAATCAACTTGTTATGCATGCAGAATAAATTTCTTTAGTATCTTTATAGTTAATTACGATTAACCCAAATAGACAATGGAACGATACGCTGCGGTGCTCAATTATGCCATTCCGTTTTTTATGTCCCTTCTTTTGATTGAAAGGTTTTTTGCCTGGCGAAAAAAGAAAAATGTCATCCATAGCATGGACACATTGTCCAGTTTAAGTTCGGGCATTACCAACGTCATTAAGGACGTATTAGGGCTCACCATAATAATTGTTTCTTATACTTGGTTTAAAGAGCACTTAGCTATTTTTCAAATGGAATCAGAGTGGTATGTATATGTATTGGCGTTTATTGGGTTGGACTTTGCTGGTTATTGGAATCACAGATTAGCACATCAGGTAAATTATTTTTGGAACGTACATATTATTCATCATAGCAGTGAGGAGTTTAACCTGGCTTGTGCTTTAAGACAAACTATATCCTCCATATTTTCAACTATTCCATTTTTTCTAATTCCTACGGCCATCATTGGCGTTCCTAATGAGGTCATCGCTCTTATTGCACCGCTTCATTTATTTGCTCAATATTGGTACCATACACAGTTGATTGGTAAAATGGGTATTTTGGAACATATTATTGTCACTCCATCACATCACCGAGTTCATCATGCCGTCAATAAAGAATATATGGATAAGAACATGTCTCAGGTATTCATTATATGGGATAAACTTTTTGGCACTTTTCAGGAAGAACTTGATGAGGTGCCACCAGTATATGGCGTAAAACGACCAGTTCGTACCTGGAACCCCTTTTTAATCAATTTCAATCACTTATGGCTTCTAATCAAAGATGCCTGGAGGGCAAAATCATATTGGGACAAATTAAGAATCTGGTTCATGCCTACTGGATGGAGACCAAAGGACGTGGAAGAAAAGTACCCGGTATATGCCATAGAAGATGTTTATCAATATGAAAAATATAACCCAAAATCCTCTACTGCATTGCATTTATGGTCCTGGACACAATTTTTGGTCGTGTTTCTGTTGATGATGTATTTATTTAACAATATTGCTGCAATAGGTGCTGGCAGTGCTGTGATATATGGTGTTTTCCTCGCGGTAATGATATTCAATTACACGACGTTGATGGACAGAAAAACCTATGCAATATTTACTTCTTTTGTTCAGGCTGCATTTGGAATGACGATCATCTACACAACGGACAATTGGTTTTTATTGAACGACTCAATCCCGGGAGGCTCAAACTACATTTTGGTATATTTATTAGCATCTATCATCATTACCGCCTATTTCGTGTTTACAGAAATTCGTCAGCAAAAGGTAAAAAGGACAATGATTCCATCGTAGGCTCAATGCAATAACCGGGTTGGGTTAATCCCTGGAGAACACTTCAGTAAAGTCGCACCCATCTTCGTCTTTGGGAGATTTTAGTCTCAGTTCTTTACCATCAATGATTGCTGTGCGTTCGCTACAGGTTGCATCTGGAGCATCACTGTCACAGATTTCAAGTAGGTCACCTACAATGTCCCAGATTCTTTCCCTGGTGCTGCTGTCCCCATTTACAATGGTAAATTCTGTGAGCAATGAATCTGTAATGATCAATTTGAAACAATTTAAACTGTCGCATGTAATACTCGTCGATTCATTATCTAATGTATCAGTACAGTTTTGAGACATATTAGAAGTTGCTGTCCACGTTCCTATTAACAATTCCGACAATGGTGTTTCCTTTTCATCTTTGCAGGCGATAGAAACACATAGACTAAGTCCAGCTAAGTATAGAAGATATCTTTTCATAAAAATCTGATTGAGGAATAAAGATAGTAAAATAAAGTGATGGAATTGCAAATTGAAAAAGGTCGCCCCTACTTCCTCAACCACCAGCCATATGAGTTTTCAAGGCGACATAGTTCAACCAAAATATTGCTAACCATTTTGGTGTTTTCTAGGTCAGAAAAAGACCTAACTTATGTGATTAATTTCTTTGTGAAGTTCCGAGATAGTGGTTTGAATAATATTCCCCCAAATGTAGGAAGTGAGGATCAAATAATTAACTTTCCAGGGTATACAATGGGTGTACAATTCATAGAATATGCCTTTGAATATAGCTTGAGGTACTAGTCAGGGTTTAATCTGAGAGACGCAGATAAATTTCATGGATGTAATGATATTACCAGGGAGGACTTACTTTTAAACCCATAAAGAATGCTGATGAATGATTTTGGTTGGTGTGTATTAAAGAACTTTGACAAGTGATTTCGCTTTGACCTCTGCACCAACAGTATTCAATGAATTTCTCGAGTTTTTGTAGGACCTCCAGTTAAAATCATTTAAGAAGTCAATTGCCGCTTCAGATCCTATTTTAAATTGTTTGAGTTTTTCATCATCCGCAACCTTTGTCAGATGACAAGTAATATTATTGCCAATGCTGCATATGAGCTGGCTGTAATCCGGTTGGTCCATGAGATTTCTAACGGATTCAATTTGCTTAGATCTGAGCAGGCAGTTTTGTGAAAGTAGTTTTGGTTCATATTTTCCGGATTCTAAAATGCTGTTAGAAACCACTCCAAATGTTGGTTTTGTGGGCACCTTATCGAATTTGTGAAATAGGTTTAATGGTAATAGCTCTGGAAATGGATGTGGTGCAAAGGAAACCTCATTGGAATGGTTTTCACTTAATGAATTATTATTAGCCAATTTTTCCATCTGAGGTTTCCCGACATTTGGAGTGGTTTTTAGTTTTATGTGTCCCGGTATGTTCGGAGAAGATATGCATAACTCAAGTAGATCAGCAGGCGATAGCTCATGGGGATTGTTCCAATATAAATTGGCCATTTTCGGAAACTCCACTAATGAATGTGATGTAATATCAGTACTAAAAATTGATATTATCGGAGAAGATGAGAGTTTATCACCATTTCTATGTTTTAGGTTGTACAGTTTGTTGGTGGACAACAATTCCTGAATAGAGTCTATTCCTTCATTTCTAAAAATATCATTTATCCATTTTTTAAAATTCTGTGAACTAATTTCTGATTGCGTTGAGCTATTGAGAAACCACTGAAACGGTTTGGATTTAACTCTAATATTATGTTTACTAATGCCTTTAAGTAATTTGATGCTTTTGTGCTGATCAGGACTGCCCACCATAGCATAGAATAATCCGTGTAAAGATGCCCCTCCAATTCCCGCTAGGTTATAAAATCTAATTCCTGCTTCTTCCAATACAAAACAAAATCCGATCAGGGCATAATCATTCGGTACATTACCCAGCATGACCAGATCAATGTATTGTAAACCGTCTGTATCAATGATATCTGATATTCTTTTATCAGAAAACTTAAGGAATTGTGCCTCCTGTATGATGCCGTTCATACCAGGCTGATTAATAAAATCGCTTACCTCCATAATTACCTGCATTAAAAAATAGAAAGAAGGCAACCCTTACTTAGGTTGCCTTCTGTGGACCTGGTTGTAATAGAAGAGTTAAGCGATTCAAACTGACAGAGGCAATATTTATGTTCACCTTTTAATTGAACAGCATCGTGGTGATCTCATATTTGCTGCTCAAGCGTAATCAGTCATAAAATCTTAGTCAAACTTTTACCCATTCTTCTTTGATACAACCTCCTAAATCAATATTTAACTTATACCAGCCCCCACTTTTGGGACGGATGTTTATAATCTTTCCTTTATTTTCTGTGTCTCTTAAAAATGTTTCATTTAGGAGCATCGCATAACTTGATTGCTCTTTCACGTTGCTATTGAAGCAAAACGCGGGTTCCAAAATGGTACCTTTAGAGAATTCAGAGAAAACATTATTTCTAATTCTATCAAGCGGAAAGGCAGGGCCCGGGTCGACATTCAAACCCGGGCAAATTTCCTCGTTTCCGAGGATATACTTCACCTGGTAGGACATTAACAACAAGCGGCACAGTTGTTCTGCCATAAAAACCTGCTTTTCCGTGTATTTTTGCCAATAACTTGGCTTTTCTTCGTTTTGGTGCACACCGGTGAAAACATTATCGGTTTCAACCTTAACGTTATCCAGTGTATAGAACCCATCATCTTTAAACTTCAACTTCCCGGCATTTTCTAATTCAATCGCAATACTTTTACGATCCAACTCACCATCACCTTCCCAATATCCATTCTTTGCATGACTCCCGCTCAAATTAAAGGGAATGAGCTGGGTCACCAGCCCATTCCTGTCAACCTTAATATGAACAGAAGGTTTATTGTTGGAGTTAAAGTGGTTCTTAAATTTCTTGGTTTCGGTACTCCTGATAATGATCAATTCAGGGACCTGGTAACTAAGCCTATCGTAGAGATAATCACTGGCTGTGTGATGTATGTCTTGTCCAATTAATATGTTATTGATAAGCTCCATTTGTTTCACCGTTTGGTATTGCTAAGTTAGAAGCATTATCAAAATAAAATCACTAAGATCAGCCATACAGCAAACAGTCTCTTTTTGTAACAGCCTGAAATTAAGCGTGTTATAAAATCAAGGCTGGACTGCTTATAGTGGATTTACACTATATAATTGAATGAAATTCACTAATTGAGTTAAGGACGGGTTGCCAGCAGAACTCGTGGCTAAAATATAAGATTGTATAAAGCGATGGGAAGCTTCTCTATGGTGGTGGTGCTTTCCGAAGGAAAAAAATAGATACCTAATAATAAAATCACGTAGACAATGGCTTTGCTGACAATACTTCTGAGTGTTCTATTTCTTTTAATAAACATATTCCTTTTGATTGTTTGTTAGCTCTCTTTAGACACAAGTAATCCCTAAAAGGATTAAATGGACTTCAAGTTTTATTTACAATCATGATGCCATAAAAGCCGCTTATATAAAAAAACAGCTTTATCTTTTCCTAATCTCATATTTTTACAAAAACTTAAAATAAACGAAATGAGAAATTTCCTTCTTCTTGTTCTGCTAATCACTACCTCAAAGGTGGTTGGCCAATATAAAGTGTTCATCAATTTATCAGAGACAAAGGATGATAAGACACCAGTGGTGATATGGACTCCTTCAATAAATGAGGATAGTATTGAGTATCATATGCCCAAGATTGTCCCCGGAACTTACTCAATTTCTGATTTCGGAAGATTTGTAAGTGATTTTAAAGCGTTTGATGAAGAGGGAAGTGAACTGAGTGTTTCGAAGATATCTGAAAATAGATGGTTGATACGAAATGGGAAGAAATTAAATAAAATCAGCTACTGGGTCGATGACACATTTGATAGTTCATTACCGAATAAAGTATTTGAGCCAGGTGGGACAAACATTGAAATAGATCGGAATGTATTTGTCATGAACACATTTGGCTTTATTGGCTACTTATCAGGGTATGATAAGATGGAATATACACTGGAAGTAAAACATGACCCTAAATTGTATGGAGCAACATCCATGATCCCTGAAAAGATCGATGATGAAACTGACCGGTTTCGCTCTCCCAATTATTTTGATTTGGCAGATGCGCCCATTATGTATTCCAACCCGGATACTACAATTTTGGAAATTGGTGGAGCTGATATACTGGTATCAGTATTTAGTCCCAATGGAGCACTTACATCTGCTCAGGTTATGGATGAGGTGAAGGAAATACTTAAGGCGCAAAAGGATTACCTCGGAGGAGAACTACCCATTGACAAATATGCTTTCCTAATTTATTTGTTCGATTCCCCAAGTAACAGTGGTGCATATGGTGCGCTTGAGCATTCATACTCATCATTGTATTTTTTACCGGAGGCCAATAGCAGTTTGTTGGGTCAGACTATCAGGGATGTGGCGGCACATGAATTTTTTCATATCGTAACGCCACTAAATATTCATTCCGAACAAATAGAGAATTTTAATTTTATAGAGCCCGAGATGTCCGAACACTTGTGGCTATATGAGGGAGTGACAGAGTACTCTGCAAATCATGTTCAGGTAAAATATGGTCTGATCTCTCAAGAAGACTTTTTGAGAAACATGAGAACAAAAATGTTGAATGCAAAGAGATATGATCGTGACCTGGCATTCACTGAAATGAGTGCCAATGTTTTAGATAAATATGAAAACCAATATCCAAACGTGTATGAAAAGGGAGCACTGATTGGCATGTGTCTGGACCTTCAGTTGATCATTTCCTCAGATGGAAGTTATAATTTGCAAATGCTGATGAGTGACTTATCTAAAGAGTATGGAAAAACGAAGGCATTCAAAGACAATGAGTTATTTGCGAAGATCACGTCCCTAACTTACCCTGAAGTAGGTGAGTTTCTTGAAACATATGTTGGGGGTAACAAAAGGTTGCCTTACAGCCAATTGTTGGAAAAGGTGGGAGTTACTTACGCCGAAGAGATGGAAACACAGACCATCACATTTGGGAACATAGGCATTAACGTAAATGAAGATTCCAAACTTGTAATTGATGACATTAGTGAAATGAATGAGTTTGGAAAGGCATTGGGTTACAAAGAAGGTGATGTACTATTAAAGCTGCAGGGAACACCCGTAACATTAGTTGACGCCAGAAAAATTTTAACCGATTTTCATGATAATACAAAACCAGGGGAAAAAGTTACTGTTTTGGTTGCGAGGGAAGTAAAAGGAAAAGTTAAAGAAAAGAAGCTCAAAGCCAAAGCACAAACGGTTACTACCACAAGAAATGACGTTTTGGAGTTCAACCCGGACGCGACTGAAGACCAGCTTAGGTTAAGAAAGGTATGGTTGGAAGCCAAATAACTCATTGGGTTAAGGCTGGTCATTAATATTACCAGCCTTAATTTTCAATAGAGGACCTCTTTATTCTTAGTATTCGCCATTAGTGTTTTAAACTTTCGGACCTTTACCTTCAACTCATTGATTGTCTCTTTAGACAACTCCATGTAGATTCTAAAGCTTTCATTTGCTTCCAGCTTTTCGTTGATTAATAGGTCAAAAGCATTGTTTTGTGCCAGCTGTACTTTTTTGATTGCCGCAATAGCTTCACCAATAGTTTGTAATCGGGGAATGCCATTTTTTATTTTAATCAGGTCCTTGTAAAATACATCAACCCGGTCTTTCTTTTTCTGTTTTTGCCATTTAGAAAGAGAAACAAGACCGGAAGCCAAAGCCAGAATGATTGAAAATATGACGCCACCTAATTCCGCATATCTTTCAATGAATGTTGGTTCGTCCCTATCGAGAAATATCCGGGCTCCATTATGCAATGGATATGTTACTTTACCACGATTAAAATTTTCATGGAGTGTTTCATAAATTAATGGACTTACATCATTTAGTTCCTGCTTATCTCTCAGAATGGTTTTGGTTAAGTTATATATAAAATCATCACTCAGGTCAGCCCTGACAATCAATATGGCATCTGTTGCAATAGTAAGTATGGGATTCCTGGTCATGTTTCCATATGTTCCCTCCGGAATAACAAACGGCTTTAACTGAGGAAACTTCAAACCAATGCCTTCTGCAATTGACCCTTTACCAAAGTTTTCTATCTGATCGAAACTAAATAATTGATACCCTTCATGCTCTATTGATTGTATATAGTTGTCGTCCGTAATGATGTCAGTAAAACCACAGATGACATCATTGTCGAATATATTGTCAGTAATTTCAAATCTATTCCGATCCAGCCTGAAATAATCGAACATATTATTCATAAAACGATAAGTGGAAGATCCCTCCGTACCGATGTAGATTCTGTTGCCATATACGAGATCCGCAAACGACCTGGCCTGGGAATTATTTCTATAAAATATGTGGAGCACCTGTTCGTAAATGGGAAAGGTTGAGTGAATACCTTCACGATACGGCATATTATTCTCAACAATGGTGATATCGGCACTGTTGGCTGATAAACTGTCAAGGTTGGAAATGGACCCCACACCGTTAATTAATTCTATTTCTACATTCATATTTTCCTCCAAAACACGTTTTATGATTTTGGTGATTGTAAACTCTGGTTCGTTTTCGCTATGAATGAATTTGTAGGTTTGCTTCTTGGGACTACACGAAATTACAGCGGTGGCAAGAAGTAGTAGCAATATGCTGGTTCTGGAAAAATTCATGTTTTACCATAATCGTTTATTTTGGTGAAATGGATTCATTAAATTCCTGTCTTTTAGCAAATTGTCTACCGTAGGACAATATCATGCTCATAGAAATTGTTTAAAATTGAGTGCTTGAATTTGTCTGCAGATATAATTGCAACGTTTAATGAAATTCCCATGGTCAATTGATCGGGTAGTTATAACTTTACGCGATTAATCCGGACAAGGGCATAATAACTCAACAACTTAGAATAAATGAAACAAGTACCTTTTAAGGTCAGAGCAAAATATTTATTTGATAATCTCATTTCCAAGGGAACAGGGACACTCATTGCCTGGCTGGCATTTGGAGCATTTTTGGTAATTGTTGTATTTTCCTTATTGCTGTTGATACTTGGTGTTCACCCTGAGCATGATGATAATTTTAACTTGTGGCATGCGCTATGGGAAAACCTGACACACATGTTAGACCCGGGAACATTAGGAGATAGCGATGAAACGGTGTCCTTCCAGATCTTCATGATCATTGTAACCCTGGTCGGTGTTGTAGTGCTCAGTACCCTTATTGGTTTGATTTCTAATGGTATCCTTACCAAGCTGGAAGATTTAAGAAAGGGTCGTTCATTCGTTATTGAAAAGGATCATGTGCTTATACTTGGCTGGTCTTCTAAAATATTTACCATTATATCCGAATTGGTCATTGCTAATGAGAACCAGAAGGATGGAAGTATTGTCATTCTTGCAGACAAGGACAAAGTCCTGATGGAGGATGAGATTCGTGATAAAGTGGGCAATACTGGTAATACCAGGGTAATCTGTAGAACAGGTAACCCTATTGATGTCCAGGATTTGTACATTGCCAACCCATTCGACACCAAATCGATCATCATTCTTGATAAAGATAATGAGAACTCTGACTCTCAGATTATCAAAACAATTGTTGCCATTGTAACTCACCCCGATCGTAGAAAAGAACCATATCACATCACAGCGGAGATGGAAGATAAAAAGAACCTTGAGGTAGCTCAAATGGTTGGTGGTGATGAAGTAGAGCTAATTCTTTCTGACGAAATTATTTCGAGGATCATGGTTCAGACCAGTAGACAAAATGGTCTGAGTGTGGTATACCAGGAGTTGATGGATTTTGATGGCGATGAAATTTATTTCACCGAGGAGAAATCTGTTATAGGGAAAACTTTTAGGGAAGTACTATTTGCATACGAGGAATCTGCCATTATGGGACTCCAATATGCAGATGGCCATGTTGAGGTGAACCCACCAATGGATACTGTTTTGAGACCCGGTGATAAAGTGATTGGTATCACAGAGGACGATGACACACTGATCCCGTCCAAGATCAAAGATTACAAAATCAATGAGAAGGCGTTAGTTCTCACCGAAAGAGTAGAGCACGAGAAGGAGAATATTTTGATCATTGGTTGGAATGACAGGGCTAAGCATATCATAGAAGAGCTTGATTACTATGTCACTGAAGGATCTATTGTCAGGGTAAAAACTAAGTTTGGAGACGCATTAAAAGCCATCAATAAGTTGCAGGAGGATCTGGTAAACATAGAACTTAAGTTTGAGATTTGTGACACTACGGATCGGGAAACCATTGAAAACATGCAGTTGGAGACTTACCAATACGTCATTCTACTGTGCTACCAAAGCTATTTCCCAATTCAGGAAGCGGATGCACAAACTTTAATTACGCTCCTTCACATCAGGAATATCTCTGAAAAAACTGGTGTAAAGTTCAACATGGTTAGTGAAATGTTGGATATCAGAAACAGGCAATTGGCTGACATCACCAGCGCTAACGACTTTATCGTTAGTGATAAGCTGGTTAGTTTGTTGATGAGTCAGGTTTCAGAAAATAAATACCTGATGCGCGTTTTTGAAGACCTCTTCGATGCTGATGGCTCGGAAATTTACATTAAGCCTGCTAAAGAATATGTGAAGCCTAATGTTGATATTAATTTCTACACGATACTGGAATCAGCAGCACAAAAGAACGAAGTAGCCATCGGTTACCGTATTATGGCAGAAGCTAAAATGGCTGAAAAGGGATATGGTGTATACGTCAATCCGAAAAAGTCAAAAGTATTCAGGCTTAGTGAGGAGGATACCGTAATCGTTCTTTCCGAAGACTAATATGAAATCGGGCTATTGATCGCCTCTCTGATTTGTTGAAGCGCATCCCGTCTTCTGCGATCCATTCGTTGTTTATTAAGGGTTAATTTTTTTGCGTAATCCAATAAATCATTTTTTTGGTTCACATCTAGCCTGCTCAAGCTAATCATGATTTCATTTTCTACTTGCATTACTTGGTGGTTTGTGGTTTACATTTTACGACGCTAATAAAACACTAAACTATTACTTAGTCTTTACTGTAAAATTGTTAAATTATTAAAGATCAGATCGTTTGAATGGAAAAACTGATTAACCTTGCGGTAAGAATAAACAACAACCTTAATGAGTAATACTTTAGAAAAGGAAATCAGGGAGTTTGTGAACCTCATAGATTCCAGAAATCCTAATGAGCCAGAGTTTTTGCAAGCAGTAACAGAAGTAGCAGAAACAATTATTCCTTTCATCGCTGAGAACAAAAAGTATCAGCAAGCCAATATTCTGGAAAGACTTTGTGAGCCTGAACGTGTGGTAATGTTTAGGGTACCATGGGTTGACGATTCCGGTAATTTTTGTGTGAACCGCGGATATCGTGTTCAAATGAACTCATCGCTGGGTCCCTACAAAGGTGGTTTACGTTTTCACCCTAGTGTTAATCTGAGTATCCTTAAATTTTTGGCATTTGAGCAGGTGTTTAAAAACAGTTTGACAACTCTTCCGCTCGGTGGAGGTAAAGGTGGAGCCAACTTTGACCCTAAAGGAAAATCAGATGGAGAAATCATGCGGTTTTGTCAAAGTTTCATGATTGAGCTTAGAAAATACATTGGAGGCAATAAGGATGTACCTGCCGGAGATATTGGAGTGGGAGCAAGAGAAGTGGGATATTTATTTGGTCAATATAAAAGAATCAACGACGAATTCACTGGTGTGATTACAGGCAAAGGGCTCGATTACGGAGGAAGTCGGATAAGAACAGAAGCTACAGGGTATGGAACGGTTTACTTCAGTGAGGAAATGTTGGAATTGCGCGGAAAAGGGTTGAAAGATCAGGTTTGTGTGGTTTCAGGAAGTGGTAATGTGGCCCAGTACACTACTGAAAAGCTGATAGAGCGAGGTGCGAAAGTCGTGACCCTGTCTGATTCAAGTGGATTTATACATGACAAAGATGGTATTGACGCAGAAAAACTGGCACATGTTAAATACTTGAAAAACGAGAAAAGGGCACGTATTAGTGAATACACTGAAAAGTATAAATCAGCCACTTTCTCAAAGGGCAGGCCATGGTCCGTTCCATGTGACCTGGCTTATCCTTGTGCAACGCAAAACGAAATTGATGAACAAGATGCTGAGGAGCTGGTAAAGAATGGTTGTTTCGGAATTTTTGAAGGAGCCAATATGCCAACAACTATTGAGGCAGTAACCGTTATTCAAAATAACAAATTACTATTTGCACCTGGAAAGGCATCCAATGCAGGAGGGGTGGCAACATCCGGCTTAGAAATGTCGCAAAATTCACAACGATTGTCATGGACTAGTGATGAAGTTGATTATCGCTTAAAAATGATTATGAAAAGTATTCATGAGAATTGTGTGAAATTTGGCAGAGTTGATGATGATTACGTAGATTACGTTAAAGGCGCAAACATCGCAGGGTTTGTGAAAGTAGCTGATGCGATGCTGGCCCAGGGTCATGTATAAAGAGCTTTAAAATATGAATTTAAAATTGATGGGCAAACTATTTTCGGTTTGCCTCTTCTATTTCGCTTGTAATCAAGAGCAGACCAGAGACGCAATGGTTGAAAAGGACATCACAAAAATTGCGTTGGGCTCATGCAATAAAATTTCACAAGACCAGTCCATGTGGGATAATATTGCATTGCAGTCACCAGACCTGTTTGTTTGGCTTGGAGATATTGTATACGGTGATACTGATGATATGCAGGTATTAAAAGAAAAGTATGACCTATTGAAGACTAATCCGGAATATGCTGCATTCATTGAAAACACGCCTGTAATAGGTATTTGGGACGACCATGATTATGGGTTGAATGACGGTGGAAAAGAGTATTCTTTGAAAGATGAAAGTCAGCAAATACTGTTGGATTTCCTGGATGTACCTGCTGATGCCCCTCAAAGGAACCGAAAAGGTGCATATTCTTCTTATACATTAGGTGATTCAGGTAGAGAAATCAAAGTTATTCTGCTAGACGCCAGATATTTTCGTGATTCACTTCACCGCTCTTCAGTCACGGAAATCAATTACATACCAAATGAAACCGGAGATATTCTTGGAGAAGAACAATGGCATTGGCTGGAACAAGAATTGACAAACTCTAATGCCAAAATCCACATCATAGGAAGCGGCATTCAAATTATTCCAGAGCAGCATCGGTTTGAAAAATGGGCAAACTTCCCTACCGCAAGAACCAGGCTGTTGGAATTGTTAAGTCATACAAAAGCCTCATTTCCCATATTAGTGAGTGGTGACAGGCATATTGCTGAAATATCGAAATTAGATATACCGGGGTTGGAGTTTCCTCTCTACGAATTAACGACCAGTGGGATCACCCATACCTGGTCTGAACCATGGCCAGAGGAGAATAAACATCGAATAGGCGAATACATCAGAGCAAAAAATTATGGGTTGATTAAAGTAGAGTGGACCGGAGAAACTCCTCATGTTGAATTCGAGATAAGGGGCCTGAATGATACACTTTATAAAGCTCAAAAATTACTTCCTTAATTTACCGGAGCAAGCTATCTTTGGACTCCATTAAGAAAATTGCAGAACTATGTTGATGTTGTTAATCATTCTTGTGCTATTTGTTGCAGCCATTGTATGCCCAATGATCATTCCAAACGAAAAGGTAAGCGATCACAAGAGGGATCACGTATAAAAATACTAATCCACTTTTTGCTGTTGGTATAGTTTATTTCCTGTCAAATCGAGACACAATAAACAGCCTTGTTCCTTTCTGATTCCTTGATACACACACCCATTATCAAGGCCAATGACCTGCGAGTTTTTATCTATAGCTGACTTTATGGTATCTAAGGTTTGTGGAAAATGACCGTGAATTATTTTCTTTCCCATTACCAATTTATTGTCAACATCAATGCCAACAATATTTAACATAGCCTCCCAGGCTTCAAATGGCTGAGGTGCCGAAAAATCGAAACCAGCATGAACCAGAAAGCAATCCTCCATTTCAATGAAATAGGGTAAGTTATTGAGGAAATTGATATAGTGCTCTCTCTCGCCAGTGTGATAAAAACACTCTGAATTCCAGGAATGTAGCCTTTCATGTGACTGAGTGATTGTACCCGTTAAATGATTGAGAATGATCAGATCGTGATTGCCTAAGAGACAATGAATATTTAAATTATTGGAACTAAGGTTGATGATATAATCTAATGTATCGCAGCTCCTTGGGCCTTTGTTGACATAGTCACCTAAAAAGAAAAGCTGGTCAGCTGGCTTCAAGTGCACTTTGTCTAACAATGCGATTAAAGTTCGCAAGCAGCCATGAATGTCAGGGATGACAAGTCTTCTGGCACCCTGAATAGATTTGATGAACTTTCCGGAAGGAGGAAGGTAATTGATTACTTTTTACTTGATTCCTTTTTGAAATCAATAAATGACAAAGCGGCACCAAAGGCTGCAATGAAAATCACAATGTTTACAAATAAATCAACTCCGTCTGTAACTGCTGGATTAAAAAACATACGCTTAGATTTTAATACAGTGCGAAGATAATTTAACTCAATCCTTCCTGAAAACTTTTTATTAGTTTTCTAATGTCTACTTCATCATTGTATACAGATGGCGATATTCTGATTGCAGTTCCTCTAAACGAAACACTCACACGGTTTTTTGTGAGCGCCTCCTTCATTTTATCAAGGTCAGCCTCTTCTGGCAAGCGCACACCAAATAGGTGATTTCCTCTGCTGTCCTCTTCTTCAATCCAGCAATTGAGATCATTCAATACAGGCAATAAGGGGGCGATTAACTCCTTACAATGATTTTGAATGTTTTCTGGTTTCCATTGAAGGAGTTGTTTGATTGCGGCAATCATCATTGGAACAAGGATAAAATTACTCTGTTCTCCAACACCATATTTGAGTGCTTTCTCCCGATAGTTAGACTCATAGTTGATCAGTTGATCAAAGGCATCACTATTCAATCTATTGATCCAATTTTCCTCTATGGGCTTGCCGGAATCAAAGGCATCACCGTAGTAGGCAATTCCGCAACCGTATGGTCCCATAAGGCACTTGTACGCAGCACAAATCAATGCATCCGGTTCAAATTCTGCTATATCAAATGGAAGTGCGCCTATGGATTGGGTTCCATCAATTACAAGCAATGCACCAACCTCCCGGGTCCGTTTCCTAATTGATTTAAGGTCAAAGAGAGTGCCGTCTGCCCAATGAATATGTCCAATGGATACCAGTTTGGTTCTATTCGTTATGGCTTCCAGAATTTTTTGATTCCATTCTTTGCCTCTGTTGGTTAAAGTGATCGGAGCATCTACTGTTTTAATCTGCGCGCCACGGTCTTTCAAGTTCCACCAGGGATATACATTACTGGGAAACTGTTCTCCACTGATAATTATTTCATCCCCTTTATTGATTGCAATGTTGTTGGCAACATTAGCCAAACCATAAGAAACCGAAGGAATAGTGACAACTCTGTTTTTATCAGTGTTATTGATCAATTTCGAAAAAAGCAACCTAAGAGTGTCTAGTTCATTAAAAAAGTTCTCTGGCTTGATTTTATAAGGTTTTCTTTTAGCATAGATACCTTTCTTTCCCGCCTTTTCAACCTTTTTCATCATTGGTGACATGTATCCGCAATTCAGGTAGGCGTATTTGCGTTGCAATGAAAATTTATCTCTTTGGCATCTCATCGGGTTAAAGTTATTTTAATACTATTTTAGTGAAGAATAAATGAGTATTACTACCATTCATCCAATTGCTTTGGAAAAGATTAAATTATTTGAATCTAAGGCCGCCATGTTATCGGCATTGCCTTCTGGTAAGATAAAGACCATAAAAGTTGGAAACGAAAAGTACGCAGCGGTGGTTCTTCAGGAAAACCTTCATTTTTTTGAATATGGCTGTCCTCATATGGGTTACCCGCTTTTTCAAGCCATGACAACACCGTTTGGAGAGATAAGTTGTCCCTGGCACAATTACCAGTTTAGTCTCACCAACGGAGAGGAGCGTAATAAAAGGTGTCGCCCATTGAGAAGGTTTAAGGTTTCAATTGATCAAGATGGAATATTTGTGGAACTCCCTACGAAATCCTGAAGAACCTGACAATGCTTAACAGTATTTCCGAAATCTCATTGCTAATTGGATTGTTTGCGCCACGTCCTACAATGTACAGTACAAACAAAAAATAGATTACAAGCAGTAATGTAGCCTTTCTTTTGCCGATATAAACTCCAGTGGTATAAATGACAACCGCTATGATTGTCAGCACCCAAAGCAAGAATCGTAATTCCGTAGACAGGTCTATCATCTCTGGAGGCATATGAATCGGTCCTTTTATTATAGTAAACACAAAAAGCGGAAAGCCTAGGGCAAAACAAACATCAAATATATTGCTTCCCAGGGCATTCGATATTGCATCATCGTATTGTCCTTTTTGTGCATCTTTAATTGAAATGATGGTGTCAGGGAAACTTGATGCTGCAGAAGCCAGAATTAATGCCACAAACATCACTGGAATGTCCAGTCCTTCAAAACTACCAAGATAGGGGACAGCATAGGTTTTCTCACCTAACCATTCGCAGGCAATCACCAGGAGATAACTTACCATAGCAATGGAAGTGGTACTAAAAATTAATAAAGACCATGCCTTAGGACCATTGATCCTTCCTGTACCAAGAAATATTCTTTCCAGATTCATCGTAAGCAATGCCCTGGGAATTGAAATTCGCTTCCTGTCATCATCTCCAAAATCTTCATCAGTTTCATCACCATGTTCAGTTAGGAATTTGTCCAACTCCTTCTTTTTCATGGTGAATAACATGTACCCAAGATAAATGAAGTAAACCCCCATCAAAAGGAGCCCATGATACCAATCGAGTGAACTACCACTGATTAGGACCAGAAAAATAAATTCGGCAATAATGAGGGCAATGCCGTCTCGCAACAAAACTTTTTTGGAAACCTTAATCCTTTTTGCCATGCCTATACCAATCACAGCCAGTACGGAAACAGCAGGAATCACCATGCCATTAAAAATTGCACTACCCGCAGTAGTACCGATACCACCAGAGAACCCCTCCGCATCCATTAATACAAACAGAAAAAAGAATGAGGTGAACACCTCAGGCATGGAGCTGGCGATTGCATTGATCGTTGCTCCTCTCACTCCTTCAGACAAATTTCGTCCCACATACTCGGAGGCGGTCATGAAACCATCTCCTGCTCGCCAAATTACGATACAACAAACGGTAATCAGGACTAGCGGAATAATTATACCCATAAACACTTAACTTCTCTTGTTTTTGTAACCTACGCTAGTAGAGATGTAATACTGCTAATTTAATACTTTATCACCAAACAGTACTATCTTTTTCGACACAGGCAACCTTCTGTAATTTATTCAGTCTTTAATAGAAGGTTAAAACTCAATTACTATGCTTAAAAATTACTTAAAACTCACTTTCAGAAACTTACTGAAAAATAAGACCTATGTTTTGATCAATATAATTGGCATGGGTTTGTCGCTTGCTTGTTGTATTGTGGCTTACCTCAATTACGATTTTGGCGTAAGCTTTGACAGAAACCACGAAAATATTGACAACATCTACAAGATTCATGTCAATAAACAGGTTCAGGGAGATCTGATTCCGTATGGCATTACCCCTCAGCCTCTCGCCGAATCATTGCAGAATTCCTCAGCAATCAAAATGGTTAGCAGGTATCAGAGAGGAGGACTGATAATGCAGTTTGAGGATAAGGTATTAAGCAAGGGCTTTGGGTTTGTTGATGATGATTACCTCAACATGTTTACCTATCCATTGAAATATGGATCTGCCGCATCAATTCGAGAAAAGGGCAATATCATCTTAAGTGATGAAACTGCAAAAGCATTTTTTGGAGAACAAAACCCCATGGGAAAATTAGTTACTCTTAGAAATGGCGAGCAGGAGCCTAGAAGTTTTATAGTATCAGGGGTGTTTCAGCCTATACCACAAAACACCTCCATGCAGTTTGATGGACTGTTGAGTTTTGATAACTATCTAAGCTTTTATGATACCGAAAATCTTGATTGGAAAAAATTTGTTGCCGGCACCTTTATTTATGTGGAGGACAAAAAGAACCTTTCAGACATTACCAATCAACTGCAGAAATTCGTGGCTGTACAAAATGAAGCAAGACAGGATTGGTTAATTCATGAATATACGCTGGTACCATTAACTAAGCTTGGGTTTATTGCGCGTGACATCAGGGCAAACTGGATGTGGTCGGCACCACACCCTGCGGCCATCATGGTGCCTCCCATCATGGCATTTGTAATGTTGTTAATTGCCTGTTTCAATTTTACCAATACATCTATCGCTATCTCATCTAAAAGGTTAAAAGAAATAGGCATTCGGAAAGTTATGGGGGGCAATAAAAAACAATTGGTCGTGCAGTTCATGTCTGAAAATGTTGTCTTGTGCTTGCTGGCTCTTTTAGTAAGTATAGCTATTGCTACATATTTAGTTCCTGCTTATGGTGCCATGTGGGAAGGAATGACACTGAAATTTAACCTGATAAAAGATATTAGCTTAATCGGGTTCCTGTTGGCGTTGTTACTTTTCACGGCGATTTTGGCAGGTGCTTATCCTTCCTTATACATTAGTTCTTACGAACCAGTAAATATTCTTAGAGGTAATCAAAAGATTAGTAACAACAAAGCGCTGTCTTATACGCTGCTGACTTTTCAATATGCATTTACAGTCATAGGCTTGTTTGCAAGTGTGGCATTCGCCAGAAATGCATTTTATCAACAAACCATGGATCTTGGGTTCAATAGAGAAACCATTGTTTATACACAGGTGCAGGAACCACATGAGGCTGAAGCATTGAAAACTGCGCTAAGCAAAAACCCTAAAGTACATGCCGTAGGATTAACAGAAGAGCACATTGGGCGATGGACCTATAGCCGCACTTTGAGTCAGCCTACACGGGAGCTCGAGGCGGATATGATGGATTTTGGGGAAAACTATTTTGAAACAATGGATGTGACATTGGTGGAAGGTAGGTTCTTTGATGAACAAAACAGGGAGTACGACAAAAAGAACAGCATCATTGTCAATCAGCAGCTTGTGAAAGAATTTGGATGGAAAGACCCAATTGGTCAGCGGCTTTCAATTGATGACAGTGTAAAGCTAACGGTAGTTGGTGTGGTTCAGGATTTTTATTACAACGGATTCTGGGATGAAATTCAGCCTTTGGGAATTAGAAGATCGGATAAAAACACAAGGTTCGTCGTGGCTAAAACAGACGTTTCAAACGTGAGAGATATCTATGATTTTATGGAAAGTGAAATGCGTGTCATTGCACCAGACCGTCCGTTTAATGGCAATTATCAGGAGGAGTTGCTAAAAGAGTCTGTGAAGGTCAATAACAACATTGTGATCATATTTTCATTTCTGGGAATTCTATCGGTAATCCTGTCATCTATTGGACTGTTTACAATGGTTTCTTTAAGTGTAATGAAAAGGATCAAAGAAATAGGGATAAGAAAGGTGCTTGGAGCAAAAATTACCGGCATTCTTGCTTTGATGAATAAAAGCTTTATCATCATATTATTAATAGCGGGATTCTCAGGGACCATATTATCCTATTTTGCCATAGACAGTTTAATAGGTTCCATTTTTACTTATTATAAACCAATCGATACAGTAACTATTTTGTTGCCAATAGGTTCGATTCTTGTTTTATCAATGATTGTGTCAAGCGCCAGAATATTATCGACGGCTCGCAAGAACCCTGTGGAGGCATTAAGGTATGAGTGAATAACCTGACAGGAACAAATAAAAAAAGACCGCTCATAAGAGTCGGTCTTTTTAATTGATTAGAAAAAATTACTTTTCTTTGGTTTCAATTAATTTGAGCTTTTCAAGTTCGTTGATCACTGGATTCTGGGAATTATCCACTGACACCCTTAAGGCCTTAAGTCCATTAACACCTTGCAATTCCTCAACCATGAGCTCTTCAACATCGTCTTTTACGAGTCCTTTGGCATGTAAGTAATCCAGGTAAGATTTGTACTCCACCGCATCTTCATCCTGACTGTATACAATGGCTATTTTACCTGGTTGAGTCAGCCTTTCGTCAGTACCTTTGACCAATGCCTTGTCTATTCTTTTCTTAACAATTTCATACCTCATATTGTAGGCACCATCAACATCAAATTGTTTTTCGTCCATCCTGAATTTAACAGATAGTGGAGAGCTATGTACCAAAATGAGGTGTGTGGTGTCTAAAGGAAGTTGCAATGTCGGTTTCAGGTCCATCGCCATTTTTGCTACCTCGGAAGTTGTGATTAATTGCCAAAGCTTTAGGTTTTTGATATAAACCGGATCAAACCCCTTTCTATTGCTCAAACTTTCCCCGATATAAATATTGTATTCAACACCATCTGTTTT
Organism: Cyclobacteriaceae bacterium; assembly: GCA_965243755.1. GTDB lineage: Bacteria > Bacteroidota > Bacteroidia > Cytophagales > Cyclobacteriaceae > JANSWY01. Next base: position 260,977 of record CBDEVW010000002.1, on the reverse strand, counting down.
ATACTTCTCAAAAAAGTGAGGGTACATTTCCTGAGCTACTTTTTGCTGTTCATCAAGGTAAGCACTGATTGATTCGTTTATTTGTGTGAGACTTTGTTCAAACGCTTTTCTGGAATCGTAGATCAAGCCTACTTCCGGGTCAAGTGCATTCCAATATTGATCAATAACCTTTTTATTAGCACTTCCCTGTGAAGAGATCATTCTGAGAATAGGCTCCACATCTTCCTGCAAAAATGCAATAATGGTCAACTCATCACCGGACATGAGTGTTTTGGTGATTTTGGAAGACATTTTATCAATTCTAAACTCCAACTCTTCAAGAATAGGTAGTTTTCTGGACTTATTTACTTGTCGTATAGCCTCCTTGGCCATTTTCAGTTGTTGCTTCAGATCCTTCCTGATCGCCTTATTCCTTTCGAGGGAGGAGTTTCTGATATCAGAAGCCGCATAAAGAGGATAAACTTCTTTGAATGTAATTTCCTCTGCCTTTTTGGCTCCATCTTCCTCATCTTGCGCAAGGAGGTTATATGCAGCATTAACAAATCTCCATTCTACCGATGGGTGAATTGAAGTATACTGTTCTTTAATTACTGATTGTACTTTATTTTCAATCTCATCCCGGCTCCTTTTCAAGGCTACTGAAAGTAGCGTTAAAACATCAGCAATTTTGGTCAATGTCAAAGAGGTTAGGTCACCTACATTTGGGCTACCCACCTGGAACAAACCAATGAACTCCCCTTCATAATACAGGGGCGCAACTATCAGGTTTCTTATTCCCTGGTCCAGGAAATACTGCTCCATTCCCAATAATTCACTGGAAGACTCCAGGTTTTCAAATATTATCGGAATTGGTGATTGATTAAACCTGTTTAAGATCATCTCCTGTTGTGCGGCACAAATGTGATCATCGGTACTTTGCTGAAACTTGATACTTTCCTTGAAGTGTTCTCCAAAACCAATAAATGAACCTCTTGATTTATGGTACGCAGAGATACCAATCTTTAAATCATTCAATCGAAGCAACGAACGAAACTTTCGTTGAAGCTCTTCATAACTCTTCACATTAGTAATTGTCTCTCTTTCCAGCAACGATTCTTTTATTGATGAAAGAATTTCTTCCGTTGAAATATCAACAAAACTGTACACCGAAAATCCTCTGAATTCAAATAATTCTGGTGGCAACTTTGCTTTCCACACATCCAGGTCATAAAAGTTATCAACAAGTTGTTTGATATCAGTGTCTGATAATTTGGGGATTTCCCCTATGCTTACAACCTCACAAAACTTGGTGTTTATTTCTAGTTTGTAGTAATTAATCAACCCTGTTCCGGGGTGCTCAGCTTTTAAAACAATCGGTTTTTCTAAAGGAATATTAACACCATAAAATCGCTTTAAGATCTCAATGTAAGAAGAGACAGTTTTGTGCATTGCAATTTCTTCAACCGGAACATCCCGAGCAATACCATGAATTGACCCATGCAACTTTACAAGGTCCTTAAATGGTTGAGTGGCATAAAACTGGTCAAAGCTAAACGGAGCAAAAGCAGCTGACATTGCACTCTCTGCTAATGCTGGTGGAATAACCAGGGTCATAAGCAGGTCAATAATTTCACGGTGTTTTTCTACATCTTCAAGTAGAATTGCTTCGGCTTCAATTTCCGGGTGTTCTTTAACCGATCTAACGATAAGTTTGGCCGATTGGGCGATGTATGGGTTTTTGCTTTCCAGTTGTCCTTTCCAAAAGTCCACAAGGCCTTTTAAGCTCAGCCGAGTATTGAAAGGGAAATCTGTTAAAGGATTTATTTCGGGCATAATATGTTCCGTTACTTCTAATATGTTATTAGCAAACGCATTCGCATAACGTTTGGTTCTTAATTATAGACGCGATCAGGAATTCTATATTTTAAATCCACCAGTCACAAATTCTCACATAAAATCGAAGAGGCTGTTGAACAAAAAAATAAATTTGGTATTTTGTGCTTTTTAATGCTCAATTGAATTTATGTATATCAATCTCTCAGGTCTCAACATTCTTGTAACGGGTGCCAGCAAAGGCATTGGTAAAGCAATCGCTACAAAATTGGCGGAAGCGGGAGCAACTATTGCTGTACATTACAACAAGCACGTGCGGGAGGCTGAAAACCTGGCTCATGTGCTAGGCAATGAGTCGCAGGCTTTTCAGGCAGATCTGACCAAACCAGAAGAAGCCATCAAATTGTTTGATCGGGTGATAAGTCAATATGGAAGTTTGGAAACTCTGGTTAACAATGCTGGTGTTGCCTTAAGCGCTGACGTGACAACTAAAGATGAAGAATGGCTGAAGTCCTGGAATATGACGATGAGAGTCAACTTAACATCTCCCGGTGTGTTGGCGAAGAAAGCCATTGAGCATTTTTTGAAACGAAAAAGTTCTGGCAGAATAATCAACGTGACCTCCAGGGCTGCACATAGGGGGGACACAGCAGACTATATGGCTTATGCAGCATCAAAGGCTGGAATGGCATCACTAACCAAAACCATTGCACGAGCGTATGGTAAATCTGGTATAAAGGCATTTAATATTGCTCCGGGTTTTGTTCGCACGGATATGGCGAAAAGCTTTATTACCCAATATGGAGAGGAGCATGCCACCAAAGACCTGGCACTTGAAAGATTAACAGAACCAAAAGACATAGCCCCGCTGGTTACTTTTCTGGCAAGCGGTATGGCAGATCATACCACCGGATCTACTTTTGATGTTAATGCCGGCAGTTTTATATATTGACATATAGAAATAGTGACATTTTATCAAAATATTTCAATAGAATTAATAATTACATATCTTTATATACCAAGTCAATTAACTATAAACTAGATGGATAGTATTACCACACATCTCAACATGTTGATTCAACTCGCCCTGGCAGACAATAACATGGCAGAATCCGAGTCAAACATGATCTACATGATCGGCAAAGCAAACAAGATCAAGGAGGAGGAAATCCGTCAGATGATGGATGACCACATGCACAAAAACCCTGTCAAAATTGAGTTTCAGGTACTTACAGAAGAGCAGCGTTTTGAGTATTTGTATAATGTAGTGCAATTAATGAAAATTGATAGTGAGGTATACCTTTCAGAAATCAGATACTGCGAAAAAATGGCAGAGAAATTGGGTTATAATAAAGGGGTGGTAAAAGAAATCTCGTCGAAAATATATGCCGACCCGGCAATTACTTCGGATCGAGGCGTATTGATGGAAATGGCCCAGAAATACAGAAAATAATAATTGAAATAAGGCATCTAAATTTACAAATATGAGTATTCAATCTCACTTAAGCATGTTGATAGGTCTGGCTAAGGCAGATGATGATTTTGCCGATGATGAAAAGCAACTCATCTATATGGTCGGGAAAGCCAATGGCTTATCAAACGAAGAAATTGATGAACTGGTGGAAAACCCTATTCCCATGGCCCCAATTTCCTCAATGTCGGAAGACGAAAAATTTGAGCACCTGTACAATGTTGTTCAACTAATGAAAATTGATAGCCAGGTATACCTCAGTGAAATAAAATACTGCGAGGAGGTTGCAGAAAAGCTGGGCTTTAAAAAGAAAGTAATTGGCGCACTATCATCTAGAATTTACAGTGACCCGTCTATTACAGCCGACAAGCAATCATTGAAAAAAGCTGTAATGAAATATCAGGAATAAACCACTTTGTACCTCATACCCTATTCATGAAAACCTGGCAAACCTTTGAGGAGGTAGACCGTGAACAATTAGCCGAAGCAAGAAAGCAAACCCACCAGGCCATTCAAAATGTAGCGGCCGTAGGAAGGTGTTTTTCTGAACCATCGGAAGGAGATGAGTTTGCAACACTAGACTGGATTCCTGAATTGCAGCGACTGGCCAGCCAATGGGTTCAGGGAAACATCATCTTCAGGTCATCGCTTGATTTCAAAGATTTTACAGTTCATTTGGTCAACAGAGCATTGAAATCTGTCTCATTTATCGAGTTAAATCAAAAGAAGCAGGGTGCAGTGATGGTTTGGTTGGAAGAGCAGATTTCTACCCTGGGATTCAACTCTTCGGATATTACTTTAAATCTGCCATATGAAATTCCTGAATATCCACAGGCCAAGAAAAAACCATTTAAAGTTGACCTCAAATATTTAAAAGAACTGGGTAAGTATTTTCACAACACTTCGCTGGTCCTCCATGAGTTACATAGGGAAATAGAGCAAATGGGACCCATTAAAACATGGCCACACCATTTTGATATGGCGAGTCTGGCTGTAATAAAAGATACAGGCAACCCGGAAACTTCAGCTAGTATTAATTTGGGAATGTCACCTGGAGATGATGAATTTGATGAACCCTACTTCTACCTTAATCCATGGCCATATCCTGATGAAGAGGAATTGCACGATATTGACATTGGTTACTGGCATATTGAAAATTGGGTTGGTGCCGTCCTCAAATCCTCAGAGTTGATTGGATTAAGTAGTGAAGAACAATATTACACCCTTACCAGATTTTATAAAGAAGCATGGCCCATTGCCCTGGCCACTATTAAGTAAAAGAATATCCGAAATGTTCTTTTAATAGAATATTGAACTCTTCAATGGAGTGAACTTCTTGAGTAGATTTTATTCCCTTTTCTGTAATTGTTAGTTTGTCGTTATTCAGAGTAATGCGACCTGTTTTAGTGAGTTTGGAAACTACTTTCTTTTTTAAGAAATGGGAATTGGGATCGTATTGCTGGTAATCACACATAGCAATAAATTCGATGAATTGTCGAGGATCTGCAGCGAAACGATACTGTGGTTCCGCATTGAGCATGTCTGTGCTTCTTTCTAAGTAAAAGGTGTCATATTCTTTTCGCAACCTATAGTACACATTTCCATCAATTTGCCATGCCTCATCATCTATTTTCTTAGGATAAATAAAACAATCCCCAAAACCAACATCGACCAAATACCTTATATCATCAAGTACTACAACAATTCCCATGTGATCATATGGAGGGCCCCATTTTCCATCGGACCAGACTTCTGCCGAAATGAGATAACATTTGAAACTAAGTGACTTTAATAACTCAAAAAACAAACCATTGAGTTCGTAGCAAAACCCACCCCGTCCTTGATCTATTATTTTGGCTGCAATCTTATCAATGTTCAGAACTATAGGTTGCTTTAGGTGAATATCGAGATTTTCAAAAGGGAAAGTATACAGATGTTGAAGTTGTAGTTTTTTAAGAAATTGCAATGAAGGCACAGAAACGTCGACTCCTAGCAACTTTAGGTATTTTTCCTTATTGAACATTTATTTGGCGGTGAATAATATCAGGTTATTCAAAAAATTATCCAGTGCCTCTTCCCAGGTTACTCCACTATCCCACTTGTCTCCGACATAAATGTCGCCTGTTAAAAGATGTTTAACATAATACTTATGGACAACCTTTTCAACTGGGTAACGATGAAGTTGCACATCTTCCTTGGATTTTGCGTTTAGACTTACATATTCCGTTTCTCCTGGATTCAATTGCAAGTTGAGTAGTTTTTTCACATTTATTCCACTCGTTTTCAAACTGAGTAAAACATATTGGTAACCCTCTCTGTACAAAGCCTTCTCATCCAGGTCTGTTACAAACCCATATTCGTAAGGATATTTGAGCATTATTTCTTCCAGTGTTGCATTTTTTTCGTCCAATGAATTATTGTAATCCACTGCTTCCGGGAGGTTCGAATTGATCGGTTTAAACTTTGGTACAGCAAGTTTTACTGCTCTTAAATCCCGGCTATGCACTTCAAAACGGGTTCCTTTAATCATATCTGCATCATCAAAATACAAAGGACGGTCCATCACCAGGAAATTTGTATTCTCCAGATCTGCTTTGATGATATCATTGCCTAGAATTTTGAAAATATCCTTTAGTTCCTGACCTAATGCACCCCAAACACTTCGGGCATTGTCAGGATCAAGGGAGAGTTTTTCCTTAAATGGTATAATTCGTACCTCAGCCATACCATCATTCACTTTGGGAGATTTAATAAATATAAGGTTTCTTACCAGGCGTTCTTCAAACTGTTTCATGAAAGCAATTAGAGGGTCAAGACCCGCAAACACATCTTGTCCATTGTAATAGGCAACTGCGTCTATATGCATTCTTTTTAAATAAGGATGCGCCTGCTGTGATAACTTTTTCCAATCTTCATCTGGAGATGCAACTACAATTACAACACTCCTTGTTGACTGAAGGTTATCAGGTATTTGCCTTGAGGTATTGAATTGATTCATGTAAATGTCTGCCAGGTTAGGCTGACTGAATGAACTAGTAGAAATGCTTATTAAACTGAATGTGAGTAACCAAAGAAGTACCAACTTGGGTATCATAAAGAATATTGAATTTTAATGTGAGGTGAATCTAACGATTTTTATTAATTAAAAGTATCTTTCGGTATGTGCTAAAATTTTGGAAATCATTATGAAAAGATGCGGCTGGGTTGAAAACACATTCGATGAATATGTGCATTATCATGATACAGTTTGGGGTGTGCCCGTACATGACGACCAAAAACATTTTGAGTTTCTTACCCTTGAAAGCGCTCAGGCAGGCTTAAGTTGGGCGACAATTTTAAATAAGCTTGATGGTTATAGAAATGCGTTTGATGGATTCAACATTGAAAGTGTGGCAGCTTTTAATGAAAAGAAAATAGAAGCACTAATGAATGACAGTTCCATCATTAGAAACAGAAGAAAGATTGAAGCAGCCATCAATAATGCCCGCCGGTTTTTAGAAATTCAAAACGAGTTTGGAAGCTTTGACCAATACATATGGAAGTTCGTTGATGGAGAAACAATCATTAATCAATGGAAACACCATACTGATTGCCCGGCAACTACTGAGCAATCTGATGCTTTGAGCAAGGACCTGAAAAAAAGAGGGTTTAAATTTCTGGGAAGCACAACAGTATATGCGCATATGCAGGCTGCTGGGCTGGTCAACGATCACACGGTGGACTGCTTCAGGTATCAGGAATTAATTAATGGATAATACAATATCTTTCTTAAGGATCTTCAATATAATAACTCCGGCCATTTGTTGTTCTTCAAAATAAGGAGCACAGAAATAGAATATTTTTCCATCATTTCCCTGAATGCCACTTTCTGCAGGGAGTTTGTTTTCCATGGCATATTGATACGCTTCAAGAATATTTTTTTCCTGTTCGCTAAATGGGTCATCACCCCATTTCATTGTATCAATTTGGATATTGATCTTATTTATAAAGTCGCTCAAGGAAGAGTCTCCCAATTGTAATGCTTTGTAAGCCATGTCACCAATTACTGTTGCCTGCTCCATGATCTGGGAATCCGTAAGTCTTTTTACTTCACGGGATTTCATTTCCTCTTTAACAGCCTCTCGATTTACTTTCTGAGTGGTATCGCATGACAAAATAATCACAGCCAAAGCAATTGTTATCCTATAAAACATAGATCAAAGTTAGGACAAAATCATATATACTGGTGATGACTTCCTTCATAATGGAATAATCACTTTAAAATGAGCGGCCATTTATTAATTTTGCTTACTTAACTTACAGCAGAATGATAGATAAACTGGAAGCGATAAAGCATCGGTTTGAGGAAGTAGGCCAATTGATTGTGCAGCCAGACGCCATGTCTGACATGAAACAATACTCTAAACTCAACAAGGAATATAAAGACCTTGAAAAAATCGTCAGAAAATATGATGAGTATGCCAGGGTTTTGGAAAATATAAAGGGTTCTAAAGAAATACTAGAGAAGGAAAAAGATCCCGATTTTCGTGAGATGGCTAAAATGGAACTGGAGGAGATGGAGCCGTTACGAGTAGAACTTGAGGAAGAGTTAAAGGTGATGCTTATTCCAAAAGACCCAAATGACAGTAAGGATGTTATTCTGGAAATTCGGGCTGGTACAGGAGGAGATGAGGCCGGGATATTTGCTGGAGACTTGTTTAGAATGTACAAATTATTTGCAGAGAAACAAGGTTGGAACCTAACTGTGTTGAATGCAACAGATGCTTCTTCTGGTGGTTACAAAGAAATTGTCGCTTCAATATCTGGTGAAGATGTATATGGGAAGTTAAAGTTTGAGTCAGGCGTTCATCGGGTACAGAGAGTTCCGGCTACAGAATCTCAGGGTAGGGTACATACTTCCGCCGCAACTGTTGCAGTGCTTCCAGAAGCAGAAGAGGTGGATGTTGAACTCAATATGGGAGATATAAGAAAAGATACTTTTAGAGCTTCCGGTGCGGGAGGTCAGCACATTAACAAAACAGAATCGGCGGTGAGGTTAACACACATTCCAAGTGGGTTGGTAGTGGAATGTCAGGATGGTAGATCTCAACATGCTAATTACGACAAGGCGCTGACTGTGCTGCGGTCCAGGCTTTATGAAATGGAGCTTAAAAAACATAATGACGAGATTTCGTCCCAAAGAAAGTCCATGGTAGGTAGTGGCGACCGATCAGATAAAATCAGGACGTACAATTATCCTCAGGGTAGAGTAACTGACCACAGAATAGGATACTCAGTACACAACCTACCAACTGTAATGGATGGGGAAATTGCTGATTTTATTGAGCAACTTAGAATAGCAGAAAACGCCGAAAGATTGAAGGATGGAGGGGATGAGGAATAAAAAGAAATTTCTCGCGTTTCTATTATTATTTTAGTACATTGAAGAACACGATATTCATAATATTCTTCATCGGATTGATACTGGCAATAGCTTGTGACCCGATAGAAGAAAAGATCTCCCGGGACAGGAACGCAACCTTGCTGTTTTCATCCGATACGGTAATATTTGACACTTTGCTGTCAAACGTAGGAAGTGTAACAAAGAGGTTGCGTATTTACAATCCCAACGAAAATGCCCTGGAAATTGACCTCAGCCTGGGTTTAAATGAAAATTCCCCATATTCAATTACTGTAAATGGTCAGGAAGGCAAGTCGTTTCAGGATGAAATTATTTTTGGGAATGATTCAATCACAATTCTGCTAACAGTTTTTATTGACCCTCAAAATGAAGACAATCCATATCTTGTTAAAGATTCGTTGGTTGTTGCAAGCAATACAAATCAATATAATGTAAAGTTGGTTTCATATGGCCAGGATGCGATATTCTTAAATAGGGAAGAGTTTGAATGTGACTTTACCCTGACAAGCGCAAGACCCTATGTGATCTATGGATATGCAGTAATAGGTGAAAATTGTACTTTAACAATGGAGCCGGGCACTCGTGTATTGTTTGACAATGATGCATTTTTGGCGGTTTCTGGTACCTTGCTTGTTGAAGGCGATACGGCCAGCCCGGTAATTTTAAGAAACAGTAGATTAGATGAAAAGTATAGTAATGTACCCGGACAATGGCTGGGTGTATATTTCCAGGAAGGAAGCACAGGTAATTCCATTAATCACGCTGTAATCAGTAATGCCGTAATTGGAATAAGTGCCGGAAACCCTGAAAATGTTGATCCGGTTGATCTTTCGGTTTCTAACTCGATCATTGAAAACATGTCTTTTGCAGGAATTTTTGCAACGGGAGTTACCTTGGAAGCTGTCAACAATGTAATATATAACTGTGGTATTTACATGGTAGCTAATCTTGGTGGAGGAAATTACACCTATTACCATAACACTTTTACCAATACTCCTAACAGCTTTATTAGAGATGATCCATCAATTCAAATTGCCAATTGGATACCAGTTTCAGAAACAGAAGCCATCGCCGATGATCTTAACCTGGTAATGATTAATAACATTATCTGGGGTGATTTAAGCGAGGAGTACGTTGTTGGAGAACCATTGGGCAACTTCCAGGTTGACATTGACCTTAGAAACAACATTATACGATCAGGTGATGATGCTTTAGCGGAAAACAACTATATCAGTACCAGCAGGAATTTCCCGGGTTTTGTCAATATTAATAACAGGAATTATCAATTGGATTCTCTGGCATTTGCTCGTGATAAAGGTCTGGCAATCGGCATTATGCAGGACATTTTGTTGAAAGAGCGCGATAATAACCCGGATATTGGAGCTTACGAGAGAATAGATCAACCATGATTTCCATTCAGAAAGAGATTACGCTAAAGGCTTTCCCCAGAGGATTTCATTTAATTACAGACCAGGTAATATCGGCCTTGGAAGAAATAAAACAGGTTAAGGTTGGTTTGCTGCAAGTTTTTATAAAGCATACGTCTGCTTCCCTTACAATTAATGAAAATGCAGACCCGACAGTAAGAACTGACTTTGAAACCTTTTTTAATCAGGCCGTACCGGAAGATTTTCCCAATTTCATTCATACTTACGAAGGAACCGATGATATGCCTGCACATATAAAAGCGTCTATGTTAGGTTCTAGTGTTCAGATTCCCGTTACCAACGGCCAATTAAACCTTGGAACATGGCAGGGAATATATCTGTGCGAACATCGGAACTATGGAGGCAACCGAAAGCTTGTAATCACGCTATTGGGGCAATAGTTTTTCCTTTCAAATGTTATTCATCCCATGGACAACCAAAGAAGACTTTCATTGTTAAACAGACAGCTCACCGACTTACAAGCCCAGGCAGACAGGATTCTAAATGGGAGTAACTCGCCTGAAGTTTTGGAAACTTTTGCTCGGTTTGGAGAAGAATTGAAGCAGTTCATTGTTACCAAACTGGATTTCCCACAATTGAGAGAAAAGGCCATAGAAATTCCACCTGTGAATTATGAAAGAGTAGATATCAAGATCTGGCAATATATTTTGGCTCCAAGTTGGTGGATCAGTATTTATAGAGATTATAAGGCGAGGGAAGCGGCAATCGAAGAAGTCAGAGATGTAAGAGGTCAGTTTGCGGACTTGCAGTTGGATGTGCAGGACATCTTGTACAAGGATAAATAGGTAAATTAAAATGCCCTTTTCAGAATGAAGCATTCCGAAAAGGGCAAATAATTATTCGTATCGCAATGACATAGCTGGGTTTGATTTGGCCAACCGGTATATTTTAGACATTACGGTTACGCCACTGACAGTCAGAACTAACAAAAACGCTGAAATAAAAACCCACAGATTGAGAGATATCCTGAAGGCAAATGATGACAACCATTCTTCCAGGAAAAACCAGGCGATTGGCCCTGATACAACCATCGCCATTGCCAGCAATATGACATAGTCTTTAACTAACAATTTAATGAGTGCAGGGACTGATGCTCCAATCACTTTTCTTATCCCGACTTCTTTTGTCCGCCGCTCCACGGTGTAGTGGATCATTCCAAATAGCCCTATTATTGAAATCAATATGGAGAGCACCGCTGCAATTAAAATAAATGTTCCCCTTGTTTGATCAGCGACATAATACCTTTTCCACTGCTCATCTAGAAAGTGAAATTCAGGAGGTGTTTCAGGGTCAAACTCTGAGTTTACCTTTTCAATATGACTCAGGACTTCTTTAGGGTCTCCGTTATACCGCACGACGTAATAATCGATAGGTAAAATGGGATTATTCCAGCTGGTAATGAATGCTGGTTTTATTGGTTCATACAAAGATTCAAAATGAAAGTCTTTTACCACACCAATTACCTGAAACTTACTCAATGTGTCTTCTTCAATCCAAACGGTTTGTCCTATTGGGTTTTTCAGCCCCAACTGATTAACGGCTGTTTCATTTAAAATGACTTTAAGGCTATCTGAAGCAGCGTTACCCGAAAAGTTTTTTCCATCAATAAGTGAAATACCATAGGTTTCTAAGCCATCTTTATCCATTCCGTAGTGTGTTGCACCTACTGGCTCGGATGCAGCACTGGTTTTTATGGATGCTATTGGAAGTTGTTTCCATTCTCCGGGTAACCTTGAAGTAACGGTGACATTTTCTACTGCAGGGTGACTCAGGATTCCGTTTTTAATTCCTTGAAATCCCACCCTCGCTTTTCGACTGTTGATGTCAAGGGTAATAAGGTTGCTATTGTTAAATCCCAGGTTTTTGTTCTGAATGTATTCCAGCTGATTATAGAGTACAATTACACCAATGATCAATATCATAGAAATGGCATATTGTAGAAAAATGAACCCTTTACGCAGGCTATCACCCTTGCCAGCAAACACATTTTTAGTCATCATCAGGCCTCTGTCTAATTTGCCGTAATAAAGGGCTGGCAACAAACCAGAAATCAACCAGATTGTTATAAAAGCAACTAAAATGTAGTTAAAAAGATTTAAATTAATTAAGTCGTAGATTATTAGGCTTTTACCGGTTAATAGGTTGAAATATGGCAGTAATAATATTACGAGAGTTGTTGTAATCACGCCACTGATAATCAGCGTGAATAGTGTTTCTAAATATAATTGAACTTTCAATTGACCCGTTGTTGCTCCATTTACTTTTCTGATGCCGGCTTCAATAGATCTTTTTAGCGCCTGAACAGAAGAAAGATTGATGTAATTCAATGCAGCAATAATGATGACTGAGGCTCCAATGATTAATATGATTTGAATAAAATCCATATCACTATAAGGAATTGCCTGGATCAAGTCTCCCCCGGCACTGTCGAGGTGACCAGATTTTAAGTGAATGTCTTGTATATTTTGAAAGCTAAGCTGGTGTTCCTTACTAAGGCTTTCATCCAGGTATTTTGATAGGAACTGATCCAATTTTGGTTGAATGTCTTCCGGCCCGGTTCCCTCTCGAAACAAAACCCAAACATTCATAAAATGGGTGTCCCATGAAGTTAAAAACCCTTGAAAGCGTTGATTCCAGCGAGAAAGATCCGTCACATAAAATATATCAAACTGGAAAGTCGCGTTTTTTGGTAAGTCTTCAATTACAGCAAGTACTTCACAATTACCCATTTTGCTCTCCACAACTTTGCCTACTGGGTTTTCCTCACCAAACAATCTTTTTGCAAATTCTGAGGTAAGTACTACTGCAGCAGGGCCCTGAAATTCCTTTAGAGGATTACCGTTGATGACTTCTGTGTCCCAAATATTAAATATCCCATTAGTTACAATGGCGTAATTACGGTTGGCAATCCTGTTCTCTTTGTAAATATGAGTGGCAGAACCGAAGTAAAACATATTAGCGGTTTCCACTACTTCTGGGAAATCAGCCTTCAATGCAGCTGCCAACGGGTTTGCAACTGAAGAATAATATTTGACCCCATCCTGGGTTTCACTTTTTTCAATGACACGATATATCCTGTCAGCTTTTTGATGATAACCATCAATAGTTAGTTCATCATTACTGTACAGTAGTACATAGGTGAGGACTGTAAATCCCAACACTAAACCCAGCACATTGACTGAATAGTGTAATACCCCTCTTCGAAATCTTCTGAAGTAAATTTTTAAATAATTGGCTAATGCGTACATAGTGGTGTTTTTTATTTTGTGTTTTTTCAAATTGACCCAGCGAATGGATTTGACAACATCCCACATGAACTTTCTTTTAGCAGATGTGGGAGATTGGAGGGCTCTTTTCTCAAAGAGTTCAATCAAATCACCTTCTATCTCTTCAATGAACTCTGTTTTACAGTACCACCGAAGAAACTTCAACCAGGATTTAGGAGGTTGTAACATTTAAATTACTGATGAGCTATGTTGCGCATGTTGGTTGCACGATGATTGGAACCAACTGATTAACCGGGAATGTGTTTGCTTAAATATTAATGAGTTCATTTTTAATAGATTTTGAGTTTATGAAATTGACCTTTTATGTATTGATTTGAGTTTATTCAGCTAAATGAAATGTTTGGTATTTGCATGTAGAGGCTGGTTCTTAACTTGTATTGAGCATCGAGAACTTTCTTTCCTGCAGCGGTGATGACATAGAATTTCTTTCTTCTTCCCCCTCTGTCTCCAGTGATTCCACCATATCTGGAAGTTACAAACCCCTTTCCTTCAAGTCTTTTCAGTGCTACGTGGATGGCACTAATATTGACTTTCTTATTTAATTTTTGTTTCAGGTTTTCCAAAATAGCTACACCATATGCCTCATCATGAAGGGCAGCTACATTTAACAGCACCAGTTCTTCAAATTCTCCGATCGATTGTTCTTTCATCAAACACTATTTACTTAACAAATGTAAATATAATTATTAATTTCACTTTTGTTAAGTAAATAATTCCAATTTTATTTTGAACCAACTTTAGATTTTAATCCGTTGATAGAATAATAATCTATACATCATGCATGAGTAGGCTTCTGATTCTATTGTGCTTTCTGCCGGGCTTTTTGTCGGCTCAACAGTTTCACCTGATAGGCAATGCCAGTGAAATGGGTAATGGCTGCATCATGTTAACACCTGATGTTCCTTATAGTGAGGGCATTGCATATAGCCGGCATAAACTTGACCTGACCCGAAACTTCTCCATTGATTTCGATATTTTTTTGGGTGATAAAAATGAAGGTGCAGACGGTATAACCTTTGTCATTCATGATGATGTCAGGTCATTTAATGCTTTTGGAAGCTGGGGCGAATGCATGGGTTATGGTAGGTTTAGCCCGGGATCATCAGGTAATTCAATTGACCCATCCATTGCAATAGAGTTTGACACTTATCAAAACCCCTGGCAAAATGATCCGATCTCCGATCATGTAGCTTATCTTGAAAATGGTGTTAATCAACACCTCACTTATTGGAACAATCAGGATATGCAATTTGATTTGGAAGATTCCTTTCTTCATAGTTTTAAATTCATGTGGGAAGCAAAATCCATGTCCATTTGGGTATACCTGGATGGTCACGAAGTTTATCATGGAAAAAAGGATCTGATCAACGATATTTTTGGGGGAAATAGTGAAGTGATATGGGGCTTTACAGCCTCTACCGGCAGAAAACATAACCTTCAATATTTTTGTCTGAAAAGATTAGCATCTATCAAATCTCCAGTCATGATCGAGTAGGAGTGTACTGTTTTTTATTTATTTATAATTAATCCTCTTTTATAATCTATCCAATTCCAGATACTTCTATATTTGCGGTCTTTCAAAATTAAAATTCGACTTAAAATATGAAAATCTGGTACAGCTGTAAGGTAAAATACATGAAACAAAATGATGAAGGCATCATGAAACAGGTAACTGAAGCGTTTCTTGTTGACGCAATGTCATATACCGAAGCTGAGAGTAGGATATATAAGGCTATGGAGCAAAACATAGCTGGTGAATTTTCTGTGCATAGCATTACAAAAACCAACATTTCCGAAGTTATTAATTATGAAGATCAGGAGACCTGGTTCAAGTGTAAGGTAACTTATTCAACGGTGGATGGCGACTCTGAGAAGGAGGTTAAGATCAACACCTACTTTTTGGTAAGTGCCGAGAATGTTAAAGAAGCGTTCGAAAGAGTGGAAGATAACCTAAGCAGTATGTTGGTGCCGTTTGAGGTACCATCCATCACATTGACCAATATCGTGGAGGTATTTCCTTATGCTGAAGAGGAAGAACATATTCCTGATAACCTAAAACCTCTGGAAGAAGTAGAAGGCTAACAACATATTGAAGTTATCCAAACCTTTTTTGGATAGCTTCTCTTTCTTTTGGGGTGGTCATCACAATCAACCTGCTGTTTTTTTGAAGTAAATAGCTCATTTTGGGATTATATACCCATTGATCGCCCTCCTTAATGGCCAGGATTAATGTTTGATCAAAATCAGCAAGGTTGAATTCACTCAGAGGTGAACCCGCGAGCTCTCCAGGAATCCCAATTTCTTCAATACGCAGAGGAGTGTTCTGGGACCTTAGCATCTCGTCCAGGAAATTGGTTACAGTAGGTCGCACCATTTCTGACGCCATGCGCAAACCACCGATGAAGCTTGGCGAGACAACTTTATCAGCACCAACTTTTTTCATTTTTGTCACATGATTAATGTCTTTGCTCTGAGCAACAATTCGGATATTGTAATTAAGCTGCCTGGCAGTTACACAAATTACCAGGTTAATGTTGTCACTTCCAGTAGTTACAAAAATACCAAGTGCCCGATCTACCCCGAGCTGCAATAAAAAGTCATCATCAGTACAGTCTCCAAGCAAACAAGGCACGTCTTCATATAACTCATCGGCCAATTTTACTTTATCTTCATCAATATCCGCAATGACAAACTCTCTGTCTGTTTTTAATAGTTCCTGGGCGATATTACTGCCAACGCGACCCGCTCCACAAACAATATAATGGCCCTCCATTTTTGAAACTTTCTTTTCCATTTGACTTCTTTTTCTACTCTTTACAAGATCTCCCTCAATAAATAAGGATGCCATGTTTGTAAGGAAATAGGTGAGTATACCAATTCCTGTGAAGGCGATAAAAACTGCATAAGCTCTCCCGAGGTTGTCAAGCACAATTACTTCATTGTAGCCAATGGTAGTAATTGTGATGGCGGTCATATAGAAACCATCAAAGAAGCTGGCATTTTCACCTCCTATTAACTTAAACCCTACAGTACCAATGGTGATAATGGCCCCAAACGCCATTCCGGTTATTCGCAAACGCTTTTTTACAACCTGTAATTCTTCCACCAGATATCAATTTCTTTTAAAACTATTTAAAATAAGACTATTTTAGAATTTAAACTTCATGAGAAATGTCAGATAAAAAAACAGTATCAATCGTTCAACATGGGCCGGAATATCTCAATAAAGATAAAAGTACTGAAAAGGCCATTGATCTCATCAAGGAGTGTTCAAAACACCAATCACAATTGGCAGTTTTTGGAGAAACATGGCTCAGCGGTTATCCTGCGTGGTTGGATTACTGCCCGGAAGCTGGCCTGTGGAATAATGAGGCCACTAAAGAGATATTTCATCAAACATATCAAAACGCTGTAACAATCAATGGCGCTGAAATTTCTCAATTGAAACAAGTAGCAAGAGAATATAAGATTAATGTAGTAATGGGCATTAATGAGGTAGTAGAATCAGGGGTTGGTAACAAAACCATCTATAATTCACTAATAATGATCAGTGATGCAGGAGAATTAATCAATCACCACAGGAAACTAATGCCAACTTTCACCGAGAAAATTGTTTATGGTCATGGGGACGGTAATGGTTTGGTAAGTTGTAAAACTTCAGTAGGGCAACTGAGTGGTTTAATTTGTTGGGAACATTGGATGCCATTGACGAGACAGGCATTACACGATTGTGGTGAAGATGTTCATGTTGCGGTTTGGCCAAAAGTACATGAAATGCACCAGGTGGCCAGCAGGCAATATGCGTTTGAAGCCCGTTGCTTTGTTTTAGCAGCTGGCCAGGTGCTTAAAAGAAAAGATTTGCCTCACGAACTTCAATTACATGATTCAGTACCCAATGACCCTGACTACATGATTCTTAACGGTGGCTCTTGTATAATTGGGCCAGATGGCCTCTACCGTGTTGATCCTGTCTTTAATCGGGAAACCATTATCCACACTGAAATTGACCTCAGGGAGGTTATTATGGAAAGTATGACATTAGATGTTTCTGGTCATTACCAAAGAAATGATGTATTTAATTTCACTGTGAACCGGACCAGACACTAATGCTCTCTTTCCTTTTTATCAAGAATGTGGGAAGCAAACAACCCAAGACCGCCAAAAATGAACAACATGGAAAAATAAGACACAGTTTCATCTAACCTGGTATTGGCATCAAGAAATGCACCAACAAGCAGACCTACACCCGCACCTATTAATAGAAGCCCAAACTTCATTGCAACATTAGAATTGTTTCCTTTAAAAAGTTTGGGGTCAGCTCCTTTTTCGATGAGCGCCATTCTCTCATCATTTGTAAACTTTCTGATAAAAATGATCATGGTCACAATGCTAATGGTAGACACTGTTGACACTACTATAGGTATCATGTGCATAATTTCTATATTTTAAATTTCTAGTTGCCTATATGACTACAATTCGATTTGGTCGGTTACAAAAAAATTTGTTTGTAACTTGAAGTAAACTTATGGCGTCAAATGTGATGTGGATTCGAATATTTCCGATGTAGAATTGCTTAAAAAGATTAAGAAGGATGATCGTAAAGCATTTGCTATGCTGCTGGACAGACATTCGGATTTTGCCTATACAATTGCTTTTCGCATCATTCAAAATTCGGAAGACGCTGAGGAAGTGGTACAAGACCAGTTCCTTAAGATTGCCAGGAACCCCGACAAGTTTAAGGGAGAATCGAAATTCAGTACCTGGTTCTATCGTGTAGTCAGTAATGCCTCATTGAGTAGGTTGAGAAAGAAAAAATACGCAACTGAACAGTTCTCTGAGAAACATGATGAACTAATTATTGCGGATACACCTTTACAGGATCTAACCAGGTCTGATCA
Source organism: Cyclobacteriaceae bacterium (assembly GCA_965243755.1). Lineage (GTDB taxonomy): Bacteria > Bacteroidota > Bacteroidia > Cytophagales > Cyclobacteriaceae > JANSWY01. Next base: position 242,660 of record CBDEVW010000002.1, on the reverse strand, counting down.
ACAAAATATTATTCATTTATTGTTGTCAGGACTAAATCCCGAAGAAAGGAAACTGATTACGTTATATTATTTAAAAGAATTCACTCAGGACGAAATGACCGAGCTAACTGGGTTAGACAAAAATACAATTAAGGTGAAATTGTTCAGGGCCAGGAAGAAGCTATCGGAACAATTAAATAAACTTGGTGGAGTAAAAGAGATGTTGATTTAATAATGAAAGACAATTTATATAAATATTTAGCGGGAGAAATTGACAGAGAAGCCTTGAGTGCAGCTGAGCTGGAAGAATTATCGCAGTTGGAGAGATTAGAGGAGTCGATTAAAAAGTCCGGTTTAATTGAAACTCCGGATCATGTTCGTACCAATATTTTATTAAAGTACGACGTGATGGTTTCTCGAAGATCAAGTAGGAGATTGATCAAATGGTGGATCACTGTGGTTACGGCGCTTGTTACATTTACTTTTGCCTCATTCATTATTGTTCCCTTCCAGGAAATCGCACAAACTCCAATCACTGATCAGTTAACAGAGACTTTATCGTATTTGAACAAATTACTTATAGCCGATGAGACGATTTCTTTATTTGTATTTGTAAACCTCATTACACTTTTATTCATTTTGGATAAAATTTTAGTGAGAAAACTAAAACATCAGAGTTGAATTTTGTTTTATAGGGAATACAAAATGGAAGTTTGATATGAAAGCAATTTGGAACGATCAGGTGATTGCAGAAAGTGATGAAACCATTGTTATTGAGAACAATCATTACTTTCCACCAGATACGATTAACAAGGAATTCTTTAAGAAAAGCGATACTCATACTGTTTGTCCCTGGAAAGGAACTGCAAGCTACTACACAATCAATGTGCAGGGCAAAGAGAATAAAGATGCTGCCTGGTACTATCCTGAAACCAGTGATCTGGCAAAGAAATTTGAAAACTATGTGGCCTTCTGGAAAGGTGTAAAGATTGAAGAATAGGAATTCTGTATGTTGAGAAGCTGGTAGTAAACTAGTTTCTCACTTCACCTCCGCCAAACATCGTGAAACCTCTTATGACCAGTATCCTTGACTCATCAGTAGTGTCGATCACCTTTCTTTTGTCATCAAACCCACCAAGGATGGTAGTTACTTCAAGTTTGATGTTCCAGTGAGATGGTACCTTTAATTCACAACCCCCAAACATGGTGAAAACATCTATGACCGTGGTGCCCTCCTGAAGTTTACAATTACTAAGATCCAAAGAGGAGCCACCGAAAATACTGGTTACTTTCCCTCCGGTAAAATTATCAGTTCTTACAGACTTTTCATTTCCCCCAAAAATTGCAACATCATCGAAGGAATCATTGTTGTATTCACTCTTTTTTTTTGATCCAATTGAAGTCCTTTTGAGAATTATCGATATCCCAATAACAATAAATACAAGAGGCCAAAGTTCACGGTACCTTAAATCATACAAATCTTTAATTATGAAGAAAGAGGCAATCGTGAATAATACAAATGCAGCGGAGTAATTTCTATTGATTAGATTGACTGCTCCAATGATCACCAGAATCATTTCCCACCGCCAAAGGAAATCAGGCAGATAAAACTCTATGACACCAAAATTATCAAGAAGTAATATTCCTCCTACCGCAATAAATATTATACCCAGCAGCCACCGGCGAGCACTTTGTTCCATCTTAAGTTTTGATTAATAAAACCATCCAAAAATTAAAGATAATGATACTTGTGGCTTATTAAAATCAATTGGCTTGTAAAGGTTATTGCTTACCCCAACCACGCTGTTAAACCCAATGCCGGTATTAAGTTTGAACCACTGCGTGACATTGATCTCTCCCTCCAGTTGAGGATTAAAAACAAAAACGTCATCTGATTCATTGTCCTCAATAGAATTGTCCTGGTTCCTTATTTGGATATCCCCCCAACCAAGTTTTGTTCCAACAGCCAGGTGAAAGATTTTTACTGGTTTGATGACATAGCCAACTAAAAATCCACCATGATCAAAGCTGATATCGTATGAATTTGTATTTAAAGTTTTTTCAAGGTCAGTTACAGTACTTAAACCATATCCACCGAAATAGATTTGATTATTTAAAATAACTGCTCCTCCACCACCTGATAGGGCAGCAACTTTTCCACCAACCATGGTAAACTGAAACATTGGGCCACCGAATCCCGAGATGGACTCAATGTTATCCCCTATCAGCACCTGAGGCCTGTCTTGCGAAAAACAAGCAACGGCACAGGCAATTCCAAGTAAGATTAATAAACTCCTTTTCATATTGATGCAATTAGCGTGTGATTACTTATTCAATGGACAATACAATTATCAGAAGGTTGCTGGATATAGCGTAAAAAATCTCCCCCAACCAATCCGAATTGAAGATGAGTTGTGAAATACCCTGGACAACTGGGTTAATCAAAAGGAAACCCCACCTAATTAAGGCAGGGTTTTCGAATTTTAACCTTAAAGTTCTTTTGCTAAACCTGGCTTAAACCACCATCAACTTCCAATTCCACCCCATTAATGTAAGAAGCGTCATCGGAAGCAAGAAACAGGACCGATTTTGCAATTTCGTCGGGGTTACCAAATCTCCCAAGAGGAACTCCTGCAGTTACAGTATCGCCAAATGCTTTCAGTTGTTCTTCAGGTAAGCCCATTTTATCATAGATAGGCGTCTCAATTGGACCTGGTGCCACACTTACGGTACGAATCCTTTTCTCTTTCAACTCATTAGCCAACACCCGAGATAGTGATCTCAATGCTGCTTTCGAAGCTGAATAAACACCAAATCCTTCAAATCCCTTCTGACTGACGATAGATGTGTTGGTGATGATGACTGCTCCGTCATTCAAATGAGCAAGCGATTCTTTAATGGTAAAGAAAGGACCTTTCACATTAACGTTAAACACTTCATCGAAATGTTCTTCGGTGATGTAATTGATTGGTAGAGGAGGAGCCACTCCCGCATTGAGAAAAAGAATATCAATTTTCCCAAACTTCTCTGTAGCTGCCTGGATCAGTTTTTCCTGGTCGGCAACAACACCGGCATCAGCTTTGATAGCGATGAAATCTCCCTGGAGATTGGATGCAACTTCATCAAGAGCTTGCTGCCTTCGTCCGGAAAAAACAACTTTCGCACCCTCATTTAAAAAAAGCTTAACAGTCGCTAAACCGATTCCGCTGTTACCCCCTGTGATGACAGCTACTTTGTTTTTTAATTTTGTCATTTTGATCTTTTATAATGGAACGTATGTTTCATTATATCGGATTAATGAAATGAATGTTTCAATATATTGAAATAAAATTTTTACAGGTCTGCAAGAATTTTGTCAATTACCATGTTGATTTTGTCTTTGGATTTTACCAACATTCCAGTAAGTTTTATGCCTTGCAAACTTGTGAAAAGGAAAAAGGCGGTTTGACGGGTGTCTATGTTGGGTTTAAATTCTCCTGTTTTTATGCCTGCATCCAAAAGGTTCATGAAAATATCAATCATGTCTTCCATGTTTTCAGCAAGGAAGGCTGCTGTTTCTTTGTCCTGGTTTGCCAACTCTGCGGTACAGTTGGTAAGATAGCATCCGATTTGTCCGTTTTTTTGTCCGATTTCAACTACAGATTCAAAAATTTTTCGAATCGCTTGTCTTGGAGAGGAATTGACGAGTTTCCCAAGAAGGTCATTGTGGCCCTTTTTTTTGTAAAACTTTAATGTTTCTAGATACAATCTGTGTTTATCTCCAAAGCTGTTGTAAATGCTCGATCGGTTTAAGCCTGTAACGTCTACAATGTCTTGCATGGACGTGGCGTTGTAGCCCTTGGTCCAGAATACTTTTGTAACTTTTTCAATAATTGATGCTCTGTCGAATGCTTCTGGTTTTGCCATAATTATTACAAATATAGACAATTAATGAAACGAAAATTATATATTGTTTGTTTAGTAAAAATTTCCTTTGTATGAGTTATAATAAACCAACTATTCCATAAAGGGAATAAAAACACATTGGTCATTACCAATTGGAGAACCGTCAGGTAAGTTTGGTGCGTTTGACTGCTTAAACTTTTCCGGGTTTTTGAAAAATGTTTTGATGAGTATTTGGGCATATTCATAATGTGCCTCTTCATCCTTATCGATTTTTTTAATTGCTTTGACAAGGTACGTGTCCAGTGCTTTAATATGCTTCACTGTTAATGCCCGAACCTGATGTTGCGCTTCATTCGAGTTGGCTAATTCAAATAATTTCAACAATAACTGAATTTCAATGGCTCTTTGAATTTCTCTGTGATAACCCTCACTACGGGAACTTTTCCATGTCATGTTTATTAGTTCACTGACCACATAAGAAAAGCCCGGTTGATTCGGAAATCGTGAATGCTGTTCAAGGAGGCGGTTGGCTCTTTGTGGATGCAGAATCATTCCAAATACATGATCTGATAAACTTAAAGCGGGACTGAGAGCATCAAAGGAGACACCGCTTTGAGCATTGAAAGTCTCTCTACTTCGTTCGTAACCATAGGCTCTTGGCGGAATTAATTGCAGCAAAGATTCTGAAAAAGCCAGTTGTTCAGGTTGTAGTACGTCTATCAGGGCTGTTAGTGCACCCTTTTGAATTTCGGATATGACCCACTTGTTAACCAGTGTATCTTCTCCTTTCACAGCGTAGTTGAAATCTATTCCCCCCAGAAGTTTTACAACAGCTTCCAACTGGTATCGATGCATAAAATACATTGGAACTAATACCTCTTCTATGGAGGAATAAGGTGTACCAGGATCAATTGTAGCTTCAGAAAAATTGTCTAAAACCCGTTTTCTTATAGATAGAATTCGTTTTAACTCTTGTACGGCCGATTGGCCATTATCCCAGAGATGTGCATAAGGATGTGCTCCACCTATAGGTCGGGCATCCTGATCGGTAATGAATTTCATGCCCTTAGCAAATGCCTCATTCAATACACCCCTGGCCTGTGACTCCTCATTATAAATACCATATCCATATTGTATGGCCACCTTATCCCACTCCCCGATTCCAGTATCATACGCATCATCAATATTCAATTCACCTTTTTCATTGATTGTAAAATATGGATGAGGATAATCCATGACCGACGCTCTGTTGTTGTAACTTCCAGCAAAATTGTGTGCGAGTCCCAGGGTGTGACCAACTTCATGTGCAGACAGCTGTCTTAAACGTGCAAGCGCCATTTCTTTCATTTTTTCCTTGGAATCATCACTGTTGTTCAAGGATAATAACCCTCTTGCGATCAGGTAATCCTGTCGAACCCTCAATGATCCAAGGCTGACATGACCTTTAATTATTTCACCGGTACGTGGGTCGATAACAGAAGCTCCATAGGACCACCCCCTGGTAGATCGGTGAACCCATTGAATCACATTGTATCGAACATCCAACGGGTCCGCACCCTCCGGAAGTAATTTTACCTGAAAAGCATTTTTAAAGCCTGCAGCCTCAAATGCCTCATTCCACCAGCTCGCACCCTCAATCAACGCTGACCTTACAGGTTCCGGGGTTCCTCTGTCAACATAATAGATTATGGGCTTTATGGGTTCGCTGAGATCACTTGCAGGGTCTTTCTTTTCCAATCTATGACGACAAATAAACCTTTTTACAAGTGGCTCATCAATAGCTGCCGCATAATCGTGAAACCTGATTCCAAAGTATCCTGCAGAGGGATCGAATTTACTAGGTTGATATTGCTCATCAGGGAGTTCAATAAAGGAGTGATGTGTTCTTACCGTCAGGGCGTTGGGACTTGGAGTGACCGACTGTATGTTCTCACCTTTCGCGATTCCCTGAAAAGTAATCATGGCTTCAAATTCTGAGTTCTTTGGGAAGTTTTTTAGCCCTTTCGCGTAAATGGCTGATCGCGATGCGTCTACAGTGTAAGTTCCTTGTTTTTGCTCACCCAGCCTTTCACTAATTCCATGTGAATCACGTAATAAGAATTCTGTAATATCAATCAGGTAACCTTCTTCCAATTTAATAGGATCGAAACCCCACAAAACGGATTGAGCAAATGCCTCCTCCACCGATTTTACTTCATCCTGGTTTTCGCTAATGGCCCTGTAGGAGTAGTTTGGCTGGATTAGTAAAATTTTCTTACCCACTTTAGAGAACTTAACGATTCTTGTTTGTCCCAACTGACCTCTGTCCAAACCAATGTCATTTGATCCGACACCTGCAGCCAAGCTATTGACGTACAAAAACTCCTTTTCGAGCTTATCAACAATCAGAAATACTTTTCCAAGGTCTTCATCGTACCTGAAATCAAAGAAGCCCGGAATACTTCCATCCTGGCTAATCGCACGAGAACCAATTAAAATCAGATTGAGGAATAATAGGAATCTTAAATTCATCTCTGTAAGGTTTATTGATTACTTGTTCTAAATTAATGGTATTTATTGGTAACCAATACCATACTTTTACAAGTGGTAACATGGCACATCTTCAGCAACTTTACTTTGTAGCAATAATTCCACCAGCACCAATATGTGAGGAAATAATTCAGTTGAAACAATATTTTGCGAACCATCATCAATCAAAAGCAGCGCTCAAATCACCACCCCATATCACGTTGCATATGCCGTTTAAATGGCAGGAAAGAAAAGAGCAAACCCTCATAAAAACAGTGTCCTTATTTTGCGAAAACATTAAGCAGTTTGATGTCAGCCTTAAAAATTTTGCAGCATTTCCTCCCAGGGTAATATATATCGATGTGATAGAAAATATTGAATTAAACGCTTTGCAAAAAAATATGGCAAAGCATCTAAGACTAAACCTTAATTTATTGAATGCTGATTATAAGAACAGGACATTTAAGCCCCACCTGACCATTGCCTTCAGAGATCTTCGAAAAAGCGAATTTCATGCTGCCTGGGATGTTTTTAAAGAGAAGAATTATGAACAGTCTTTTCAATGCGATCAAGTTTGGCTACTAAAACATGATGGAAAGAGATGGCAGCAGCACAAAAGTTTTCCATTGCTGAAATAACAATTGATCCATTTCATATTCCGTAAACTATCTCATTTATTTGCAGTTGTTGTAGATAAAAAAACGATACTATGATTGCAGTTGTCTCACCAGCCAAAAGTCTTGATTTTGAAAGCCCCTATGACATTAAGCCCAGCAAGCCTCGTTTATTGGAATGCACAAAGGAGCTAATCGATGTTTTAAGAAAAAAGTCACCCGAAGAAGTGAAGCAATTAATGAGTATCAGTGACAACCTCGCGGAACTTAATGTGAAAAGATATCAAAAGTTTAAAGCAACGCATTCTCCCGCAAACTCAAAACCCTCTGTGCTTGCATTTCAGGGAGACGTATATCAGGGGTTGAAAGCAGAAACATTTGATGAGGACAAGCTCATGTTTGCTCAAAAACACCTTAGAATTCTTTCGGGGCTTTATGGTTTACTACGACCACTCGACCTCATTCAACCGTACAGGTTGGAAATGGGAACCAAACTGGCATTTGATGACTACAAGACATTATATCAATATTGGGATGATAAAATATTAAAACTTCTTGCCAGGGATTTGAAGGCTCAGGGAGATGATATTTTGATTAACCTGGCATCAGTGGAATATTTCAAGTCCATAGAGAGAAAAAAAATGCCTTTCCGGGTAATTAATGTAGAGTTCAAGGACTTCAATAATGGTGAGTACAAAATAGTTTCGTTCTTTGCCAAAAAAGCCAGGGGACTGATGTCAAGATATATCATTGAAAATGGAATTAACCAACCAGAGGAGCTCAAAGGTTTTGACTATGAGGGGTATTATTTTGATGAAAAAGAGTCCAATTCAAATTTCCTTGCCTTCAAAAGAGGTTAAAGCAAATAACCCCCCAAACCTCATACATTAAGAGGAACTCTCACAGGGGGATTATTAATGTCAATCATTTACTCATACCGTAGCGCATTGATTGGGTTAATTCGCTCCACTTGTTGTGACTTAAAACCCACCACAATCCCCATAAGAATCAATGTCAGTGCAGGAGGAATCAGCAGCGCGAGGTAGGATAATTCTATATGGTAACTGAAGTTCTGTAGCCAGATCTGAATCAGATACCAGGTTAACGGTAACCCAATGAGATTACCAACCAACATTAACTTCAAATAACTCTTAGACAATAATTCGATGGTTTGTGTGATCCTGATGCCAAGTATTTTCCGGATAGCTATTTCCTTAGTTCTTTCTTTGATTGTGAATGTTAGCATTGCAAAAATGCCCATCATTGCCAAGATCACAGCTATTACCGTTAGCAACCCAACCAACCTGCTGGTTTGTTGTTCTACTTCATACAGTTGAGCAAATTGCTGATCAGCAAATTCATATTCGAAAGGTGTCCCTGGCATGCTTGTATAAAATTTATTTTCAACATCACTGATTAAATCAGCTACTTTGGAAGTGTTAAATTTTATTGATACCTGGCTGTATCTTTCCTGATTAAACACATATAGTACAACAGGTTCAATAGGATTATGTAAGGACTTGTAATTGAAGTTTTTGGCCACTGCGGCAACAGGTGCGTAACCATTTTTCCCAAACGCTGATATTGTTTTACCAACTGCGCTCTCCCAACCGGATTCTTTTAAAGCTGCTTCATTCAGGATATAGGTGTATTTCTGATGATCTGCTTTATTTTGAATGTCTTCATATGACCCTTCCAGTAGCTCGATTTCATAGGTTTTAAAGAAGTTCTCATCAACCGATATGAGGTTCCAGCTAATATCTTCTTTCTGATCGGGCCAGGACACAGTTTGGTGCCAATTGGTAGAACCTGGGGTGAAACGTGATGCTGAAACATCCTCGATTCCGGATATGGATTTTAACTCACTTATTAGAACATCAATGTTGTCTTGGGATTTCTCATCAAACAGTTTTATTGTCATGATCCCACTTTGTTGCATTCCAATATCACTATTGCTGATGTAATTAAGTTGATGGTATATGAAAATTGATGAAAGAATTAAAACGCTGGAGATGGCAAACTGGACAATAAGCAGGCCCGACTTAAAGTTTTTGCCTTTATTTCCGATTTTAAAAAACCCTTTGATGGCTGATACAGGACTGATAGAAAGAATGTACAAGGAGATATACAATCCGGCAAAAAGACCTATTAGGGCAATGAGCCCCAGGATACAAAAAATTAATAGAGGATCGGAAAATTGATATACAGCACTACTCCCCATGTATGCGTTGATTTGTTCAAAACTCATTTGAAGAACAATTGCAGCTATTAAAGATGAACATACTGCTGTAATGACACTTTCAGACACAAATTGTGCTGTGATTTGAAATTTATTGGCACCCAATACTTTTCTTACACCAACTTCCTTTATCCGTCTGGTAGAAGTAGCAATACTCAGGTTCATAAAATTCGCAAACGAGATCATTAATATTGCCAACGCAATGGCACCATAGATGAACAGGTATTTTCGATCATAAGACGCAAAGATATTTCCCCGGTTATGCTGAAAATGAATATCAACCAATGGCTGTAAATTGAGTTGCTCAAACTTCATAGATTGTCCATTACCATATTCAGCAACGAGATTTTGAATTTTTTGAGTAACTAATTTGTCATTGGCACCTTCCTTAAGCAACACATAAGCAAAGTAGTTGAATTGCCCCCAATTGCCGGTTAGACTGGTGCCGGGTTTTACAATTTCAAGGTTTTCGAATGATACAATAAATTGAGGGTCAAAGTGGCTGTTGTGAGGCATAGATTTGTAGACACCTATGACATCAAAACTCATTCTACTATCAATGGTCAACCTCTCACCAATCGGTGAATTCTGTCCGAAATACTTTTTGGCGATTTCATCAGATATTAGAATACTGGATTTATCTAAAGCCAACTTCCCGGAGAGAGTTTCAAAATCAAACATTTCCAACAGGCTTTGATCAGCGAGATATACAAATGATTCATTGAATACCTTTTCTTCATATGCGACAGATACTTTTTCATTGTAGCTGAATTCTGTTAGTCTGGTGAATGATTCAATTTCAGGGATGGCGTTCTTAATCTTTACTGGAATTGGCGCAGATACTTTTACCCAACCTTCACCAGCTGCGACATTGCCAGTAACAACTCTAAATATCCTGTCACTGTTTTCATGGAACCTGTCATAACTTAATTCATTTGTAATATGAAAATACGCAACCATACAGGCGGAAATTGCAATAGAGAGCGCAGCAATGTTTAAAGCCGAGGTGCTTTTAGTTTTGACAATTGATCTAAGCGAGGAGAGAAATACATTTCGTAACATGACAACCCATTTTTAAAAAAGACTAATGAAAATATTGAGGGTTGCACGACTAGAATCGTCAATTATTGGTAAATGTGCAGGAATGGAAAGTCAATTGGCAGGGAGCGAAAATCCAAAAGGGCTTACTTTACTTCCAGATTGTGTTCCGTAGCTGGTTGAGACCCTAATTAGGCAAAGTGCTTAGTTAGGGTTTCTTTTTTTAAGGAAACAGGTCTTTTTTTAAATCAAATAAGTTTAATCATTACTTTTCTAAAACAAAATTTGCTATTCGTCTAAAGGCAATTATTCGAGAGAAGATGAATTTAATCCATTTTCCTTTATTTGCTCTACAAATTGACCTTTAATGGGGAGCTTTTTTCGACAATCTTTTGATTTATTTTGATTTTTTGAAACATTGCTTTGAGAGGAACACAATCACCATTTGAAATTAATTTCTCAATTTGAAAATGCAAATGTGGCTCTGTTGAATTACCAGAATTACCACATTTCCCAAGCACCTGTCCTTGCTTTACAGTTTCACCTTCTTTTACAAGAATTGACCCATTTTTGAAATGAGCCAAGGTTATTAATTCATTATATTTTGTTTGAAGATATATGACATTTCCTGGACCGGCTTTTTTGTTGGTCTTTCCAGGATTATTATCCTCTATCCCATCAATTAACTTGAAAATTTTGCCTTCGACAGGTGAAATTATATCTTCCCCAAAGGCGTAGTAGTCTTCATTTGTACGTCCACTGCCATTATATGTCAAATCATCTTTCTTAATAACAAAATCAAACGCAAATTTTTGACATTCAGATTGATAATGATAGTTCAGAAGAACATTATCACCCCCCCAGTGAACAAACCATTCTCCATTAAATGGTAATTTTAGATCATTTATGGTTGAGATATTTTCTTTGTTGCTTTCCATTGCATATTTCCTGAATATCATTCCATCAATAAGAATCTCTTCATTCAACTTCAATCTAACTATACTTTCAGAATGTTGAAATTTGAAATGGTAAGTATCATATAACTTATTATGATCAACAATAGAAAGCTCTTTCAGTGTCCCATTATTTTCATAAAGGGAGGAGTAGAATTGATTGTGTTTATTTTCACCTAAAGAACTTTTCATATTTAATGAATATAATTCATAAATTGCATCGAACTGTTTGTTATTGTAGCTGGTCTTATAAAACGCCAACAATTCATCAGAAGACGGAAATTTTTTATGGACTTGAGATTGGCAACTTAAACTAATAAAAAGAATTAAGGCTGAAAGGATTCTCATAATTTATTTTGATCTCTTTGAACTAATGCGAAAAACACTATCTACTCTTGTCATTACACTGCCAAAAAAGGAGAATTAGGTTATTTCGATCTCAGTGATTTCTGGCAAAGTAACTATTTAATGCCATTTCTTGGAGGATTCAGCCTGTAGTATAATTCATTGTTGTATGTCATCAGCAAATCACTTTTAGCAAGCGTTTCTACTAACAATACATCATCCAGTGGAGCAAGTCGTGAGGTAGTTACTGATAATACCAGGTTATCATTTGTATCATAAACATAGTACGTTACGGCATCTTCCAACCAGTTTGAATGATCACTCTCGAGTGAAAGCATTATTTCATCCATCTCAATATCTGTCATTGTTTCTTCGACAAATATTTCAGAGGACTGAATACTGATTTCAGAAGAATCAGCAGCGAGCCCATTGGCCATTGTAGAAAACCCTGAAAACAGAATAACGAATGCTAAAATGTATGCGATTTTTTTATTGAATTTGTTCATTGCTTTGAAATTTTGAGTTTGACCTTGTGCTAGCATTGAGGCTAAACCTATGCCAAATCCAGCAATAGCCTAAAAATCAAGGGCTTACAAATTTCAAATAGGCAAAAACTGTATCAAATCCGAACAGCCATGTTCCGAATTCAGCACATGTAACTATTTCAGTGATTTGTTAAGGTCAATTTTTTGTTGTTGATATCCAGAGGGAATTTGGAAATCAGAAAGCTTAAATGATGAGTTTTCTATGGAAGTAATAGTTGTTTCTTCCGCAGCTGTATTACCAGTATACGTTATTGTTTTAACCGGAATTCCCTCATTAAACATAGGATTTGATTCGCCACTCCACTGCGTAAAGATGGAACCCGATGGAACAATTGCTGCCAGTCCCGACAGATGAGTTGAGATGAGATCGAGCAATTTGGGCAATGCGCTGATATTGTTCTTTTGGATATTAAGCGATGAAAATGAAGCAATATTAGTGACTAACACTTTTTCACCGGAACTCAGGGCCTCATATTTTGTGGTACTCCAACTTGCAATTTTTTCGCTACCGATTTTTTTATAGTCAACGTTCACAGCATTACCTTCGATCAATGGTTTGAATTTCTTCTTTGTCTCCTCGGGCATATTTTGATAGAAAGCTTTGATCATCACAACCATTTGCTCAAGCTGCTTCCCAAGCTCTTTCATTGTTGCCTTATCTATGACACTATATTGTTTACTTGAATGATCGATATATGTCAATAACTCTTTGTTGGCATCAAACAACAATGTTGCTTCTGTTCCTTTCATATTGGTCTTCACTACCAGACTAGTAGAGTTGATGTATAAAGTGGATAAACTTACATTACCGCTTTTCACTTCTTTAGAGCTTGCGACCAGTTTAATTCCGTCTGACGCAAAAGAAATAAGAGAAAAGGTTAGAAAGTAAATTATTACTAAAGCCTTCTGTATCATGTGTTTGGGTTATTCAAATGTTGTAAAAAGTTTGTTTGAAACTGAATCCAGCACCGCAATTTCAGTGAGGTTGCTTTTCCCCCGTTTGTCCGCAAGAAGTATGCCACCATACTGCTTGTAATTGTCCCATGGGAGTACCCAGTTGGCACTATCCTGTGTGCTGTCCTTATAAAACGCCCATTGTTTTATGAGGTTGCTTTTCTTATCCACCCAAATATCGTACGAGTTTTCTGGTGTATCCCCAACGTTATTGAATGACAGGTTTAGTACATCACATGTTACAGAATCCTTAATCATATCTTCACCCTTATACTTCAATGTAACACCGGAATCTTTCAGTTTGAATGGCATCACCAACCAATAAGAGTCGTTTATCCATGCAGATTTGCCAAATTGTAAATACTTTTTCAAAGAATCTGGGTTAGTTAACTCAGCCCCGTCTTTCCAAACTTTTCCGGTTAGACTATCGGAATTAATATCCACAATAATTTTAAGGTCGGAACCTGCGTCTTCTACTCTCGCAATTCCTGAGTGTTTATCCCATAAGTGCCGTCTTGCACCAAAGAAGTTCCATTTTAAATACTTTGTTTGGTCCCAGGCTTCTCTTCCGCCCATTGCGACCATTACCTGATTCGCAATTTCAATGGCTGCACTGTCGGACCCTTCTAGGTCAAAACCCTTGGCAGGGGGATTGACTTCAGAGATATTCTGAATGCTCTCGGGCTTTTTGTCACTAGAATTCTGACAGGAGGCAAGAATAATCACTGTGGTAAGTAGATATAAGTATTTCATGATAACGTACGTTGGTAACCCTTGGACGAATATCGGAATTTTATGGAGAAGATAAAAAGTGAAAATACTTAGGAAGGGAGTAATAAGAGGTGCTGGTCACGCTAATTGACCAGCACCATCAAGGAGTTATTCGTTTGATTTTTTGAATTTGTCAAACTTGGATTCAATCTTAACTCGTGGGAAAATATTATCCTCAATATTGACATCCGCAGTTTCTTTGTTAGGATCCAATTCTATCTTGGTAACCTTTTTATCCTTTACAAAAACCTTTGTTACTTTTTCCTCATTCATTCTCCAAATTTCTGCAGGTAGTTTTTCTATTTCCTCAGAGCCATCTTCAAATGTCCATTTCAGAATAATAGGCATCACCAAACCACCTTTGTTGGAAAAAGTGACTTCATAAAAGTTCTTATCTGCAAGACCTTTTTTAATCTCATAATCGTTTATCCTGGCCTTAAATTCACTATAATCATCTTCATCTGTGTTGTTGAACTTAATGGTTTCTGCGGAATTGGAGAATTTCAGCATTTGCTCCTGATCAACTCCTTCAATTTCTTTGTTCTTTACCTTCACCTGTCGCTCTACCTCTTTTTGGTCTGACTCAAGCCTTGCCCATCTTACTTTATCAATTGACAGGTCAACATGATCAGTGGTATAGAACCATCCTTTCCAAAACCAATCCAGGTCTACTGCAGAAGCGTCTTCCATCGTTCTGAAAAAATCTGCCGGAGAAGGGTGCTTGAATGCCCATCGTTGAGCATAAGTCTTAAAGGCATAATCAAAGAGCTCAGGACCCATAATGGTTTCTCTAAGAATATTCAAAGCCGTAGCAGGCTTGGCATAGGCATTATTACCAAATTGAAGGATTTGCTCAGAGTTTGTCATGATTGGTCTGATGCCGGTTTTATCCCCTTTCATGTAATCAACAATCTTTTCTGCTGGTCCTCTTTTAGATGGATAAGCCGGATCCCATTCCTTTTCGGTCAGGTATTGAACGAAAGTATTAAGCCCTTCATCCATCCATGTCCATTGTCTCTCATCGGAGTTGATGATCATCGGGAAAAAGTTGTGACCTACCTCATGGATGATCACGCTGATCATACCATACTTTAACTGCGGCGTATAATAGCCGTTTGGCTCTGGCCGACCATAGTTAAAGCAGATCATCGGGTATTCCATCCCGATAGATGCTGAGTGCACAGAGATAGCTACAGGGTATGGGTAGTCCACGGTGTAGTGTGAATAAGTTTTAAGGGTTTGAGCTACCGCCTTTGTCGAAAACTCTTCCCACAGTGGGTTCCCTTCTTTAGGGTAATAAGACATGGCTAGTGGCGTGCCGCTATCGAGTTTGACAGCCATCGCATCCCAAATAAATTTCCTGGAACACGCAAAAGCAAAGTCTCTCACATTTTCAGCCTGATATACCCATGTTTTGGTATCACGGGACCTATCTTTTTCGTTGGCGATTGCTTCTTCTTCGGTAACAATCAAAACCGGCTTGTCAAAACTTTTTTTGGCGGCCTCAAACCGCTTCATTTGTGTGCTTGACAATACCTCTTTTGCATTTTGCAATGAGCCGGTAGAAGCAACAATAAAATCAGAAGGCACTGTTATACTTACCTTGTAGTCCCCAAATGTTAGGGCAAACTCACCTCTTCCTAAAAACTGTTTGTTTTGCCATCCTTCTACATCATCGTAAACAGCCATTCTAGGAAACCACTGCGCGATGGTATAAAGATAGTTTCCGTCTTCCGGAAAATACTCATATCCGGACCTCCCACCCAATTTCATTCGGTCATTGATGTTGTAGCTCCATTTAATCTTCAAAGTGTAGGATTCACCAGATTTAAGTGGCTCAGGAAGAATGATCCTCATCATAGTCTGATTGCGGAAGGCATCAAGACTTTTGCCGTTTCCATCAGTAACACTGGAGATTTTAAAACCACCATCATAATCGTAGTTTAGCGCTAATCTTTGTAATGCCTTTCCGGAATAGCTATCCTTCAAAGAATTAGTGGTAGTCTTAGGAGTGTTGGAATCCTGAGCCCTCATATTCTGATCAAGTTGAACCCAGAGGTATTCAAGATCGTCAGGAGAGTTGTTGAAATAAGTAATTGTTTCTGACCCGGAAATGGATTGGTTCTCATCATTAAGCGTTACGTCAATGATGTAATCTGCTTTTTGTTGCCAATAGTCCTTACCAGGAGCACCAGAAGCGGTACGATAAGTATTAGGAGTAGGCAGTGTTGTCCCTAATTGTTCAAATTTCTGATCCCATTCCTGGGCTTTCCCAACCATTACACTAAATGTGCACACTATCAATAAACAAACTCTTTTCATAAGTTTTTAATTAGAAATCACCAAAATTTAGTATCAATCATAAGCATGATTGCCACACCGGCTATAGCAGAGGAAATAAAGAACTTCCAGTTTCTCCTGCTGATACCGACAATCGAAACCGCAATAAAAGTAATTACCATAAAAACCAGAACAATTATTATTTGACCAACTTCTAATCCTATGTTAAAGGCAAAAAGAGGCGTAACAATGGATTCCTCCTTGCTAAGTATTTGTTTCAGATAATTTGAGAATCCCAGCCCATGAATCAATCCGAAAAAGGCGGCATATAAATAGTTGAAGGATATCTTTCTGGCATTGTAACTGCTAAGATCTTTTACCAGCAAATTGGAAACAGCAGTAATAAATATGGTTACTGGTATAAGAAATTCGATAATTGACGAGTCAAAATTGAGATATCTAACGGTTGCTAATGCTAATGTTATTGAATGCCCTATTGTAAATGAGGTTACAAGAATTAATATCTTTCTCCATTCCGAAACACTGTAAATGGCACACAAAGCGATCACAAATAAAATATGATCATAACCGTTTACATCAAGAATATGCTCTAATCCTAATTCGAAATATAACCTAAACTGTGACATGTTCTATCTTCGCTTTCAGGTAATAACAACCATGGTAAGTTGTTGTTGATAATTTGAATCCGCTAAAATAAGGAAAATATCATATGGTGATTCTTAATATTCTTGCAAACATATTTCTTCTTGTTTCTCATCCGTTCCATATCAGTGTAGCAGAAATTGAGTTCGACGAGGAAGCAAAAGCTATCGAAATAGCTCAAAAAGTATTTCTTGATGACATAGGAGAGGTTATTCTCAACCCTGAAGGGCTACCATACAACCTGACACTGGCCCCAGATGACTCCAGCGCAATAAATGCCATTGAACGTTACTTTCTTGATCACCTCAGCATTGAAGTTAATGATAAACCAGGCTCAATAAATTTTTTAGGTATTGAGGTGGAGGACGATGTTTTGTGGTGCTTTATGGAAATAACTAAAGTAAAAAAGCTTAGGAAAATCACCATAGAATCCACCATCCTGACCAGCCACTTTGATGACCAAACGAACATTATCCACATCAAAGCATTTGGAGAAACAAAAAGCTTACGTTTACATAAACACGAATCGAGAGATCAAATCACCTATTAGTGCTACTTAATCTAATCGGTTTCTTTCATGCCATTTGCAAAAATGTGTGATATCGCATTCCTCACATTTTGGTTTCCTGGCCAGACATACATATCGGCCATGTAAAATCAGCCAGTGATGCGCTTTGGGAATATGCTCTTCCGGGATGTGTTTCACCAGTTGTTTCTCGACTTCCAGGGGCGTTTTTGCGGTTTGAGTGACAAGGCCAAGTCTTTTAGATACCCTAAATACATGAGTGTCTACTGCCATTGTTGGTTGATTATAAATGACGGACGCAATTACATTTGCCGTCTTTCTACCAACACCAGGAAGTTTTTGCAGATCTTCCACAGTCTCCGGGACTTCAGAGTTGAAGTCTTTCACGAGCATTTTCCCTAACCCAAGCAGGTGCTTTGTTTTGTTGTTAGGATATGAGACACTTTTGATGAAAGGAAAAACTTCGTCAAAATTACTTGCCGCCAGATGCTCCGGAGTTGGAAATTCCTTGAATAATGCAGGAGTAACTTTATTGATCCTTACGTCAGTACACTGAGCACTAAGTACTACCGCGACTAAAAGCTCAAAAGGGTTGGAATACTGTAGTTCCGTTTCCGGTTCCGGGAAGTTTTTAGTAAAATGATTGAGGAATGCCTCGTACCGTTGTTTTTTCTGCATGAAAAAATTTCCGTGATTTTATTTAATCACGGAAAGGTCGGTAAATTTTCTTGAATAATTCAAAATATTGTTCACCACATGTTTGCCTGGCGATAAATGGTTAGTATCCAGGGTTGTTTTCATCTCCATTAGATCATTATAGACTTCCTGGAGTTCGTGGTTGCACATTAATGCATCTTTAATAGCTAAAGATTCGGCTTCTGTTGTTTCCTCATAGATAAATCTAATCAAGTCATTTTCGGTAAAAATTTTTGTCATAGGCGATATTTGTTTTGTCCATTTTCTTTCTCAGGTTAATGAGAGCATATCGCATTCTCCCCAAAGCCGTATTAATGCTTACCCCAGTGTTTTCTGCAATTTCCTGAAAACTCATTTGCATATAATGTCTCATTATCAACACCTCCTTTTGCGCTTCAGGAAGTTCCTGAATAAGCTTTTTCAAAAGTGCATAGGTGTCATTTTTAATTTGTTTAGACTCCATGGAGTCCTCGGAGAAATCTAATGTATTAAATACATTACTTCCATCCTCCATTACTATAGTGGGATAACGCTTAGCTTTCCTGAAATAATCAATGGCCAAATTATGAGCAATCCTCAAAATCCAGGGCAGAAACTTACCTTCTTCATTGTATTTGCCACGTTTGATTGTGTTGACGGCTTTAACAAAGCAGTCTTGTAACAAATCTTCCGCAACATAGGTGTCTTTTACAATAAGATAGATTGTTGTAAAAACCCTGTTTTTGTGCCTGTTTACTAATTCTGAAAAGGCCTCTTCGTTACCTCCTTTGTACAACGACAGTAGCTGGCTGTCATTTAATGCACTACTATTCATAAATTACCTGTTTTGTTAACGTAGAGGTCTATATCATATTGTCAGGGTTTGTGTGGAAATAGTATTTTTTTTGATTACAACAATCTCAAAACTATGGATTAATCTGTAATCATCAAAAAATTCTAAAATATTTTAGGGACTTTTGCTCATTAAATTTTAGACATCCCGGACAGCAACCAAAGCTGCAAATAACTAAGACTACCAGCATGAAAAAATGGTTGGAACCGGCAATTAAAAATTTGAGAATTTATGCAGTTCACCACTTTGATCAATTAAGTAGGTGTAGCTGTAACAACTAAAATCATGCCACCCCTTAAGATATGAGGAACAAAAAAGGCGATATTGCAGTTGAGTTTTGACAAATTTGATTCACACTTTTAATAGTTTGATGCAGACAGAAGTACAGGAAGTAGTTTCAATTGATCAGTTAGATCCTAAAAAATACATCTTAATCAAAGGGGCACGGGTAAACAATCTGAAAAACCTCAGTGTGGCAATTCCCAGAAATAAATTAGTAGTCATTACTGGATTGTCTGGCTCAGGGAAATCTTCACTGGCGTTTGACACATTATTTGCCGAAGGTCAGCGCAAATATGTGGAAAGCCTGAGTAGCTATGCAAGGCAGTTCCTGGGAAGGATGGAAAAGCCTGAAGTGGACTATATCAAAGGAGTGGCTCCAGCGATTGCCATAGAACAAAAAGTCAATACCAGGAACCCACGCTCAACGATTGGAACCACTACAGAGATTTATGATTACCTGAAATTGTTATTTGCAAGAGTAGGAACTACCTATTCTCCGGTGAGTGGAAAAAAGGTTACGCGAGACACTGTTTCTACAGTAGTGGATTTCGTCTATAAGCACAAAGAGGGGGCAAAAGTTACCGTTTCATGTCCTTTGGAGACCCAAAACGGTCGTGCCACACATCAGGAATTGGAACTGCTGATGAGTAAGGGGTTTACAAGAGTGATTCACAATGATGAAGTTACTTTTATAGAAGACTTGCTTAATCAGGAAGAAATAGAAAAAGAGCAACTCGAAATCCTGATTGACAGAACAGTTGTGAATAAGGATGATGAGCAGAACCAATTCAGGCTGGCAGACTCTATACAAACCGCATTTTTTGAAGGGCATGGAACCTGTTACATAGAAGTGGTTGGGGACGAGAAACAGGAGTTTTCTGACAAGTTTGAGTTGGATGGGATGGTATTTGAGGAGCCAAGTGTTAACTTTTTTAGTTTTAACAATCCATATGGCGCCTGCCGCAGATGTGAAGGTTTTGGAAGGATATTAGGTATTGACCCTGACCTGGTCATTCCGGATAAAAGCCTTTCGCTTCATGAAGGAGCCATTGCTCCATGGAGAGGGGAAACTATGAAAAGCTGGCTCAGGGAGTTGGAGCGCAATGCGATGAAATTCGATTTTCCTATCCATAAGCCAGTGAATGAGCTCAGCAATGAACAGATGCAATTACTTTGGACTGGTAATGAGTATTTTGGTGGTTTGCATGAGTTTTTTAAACATTTGGAATCACAAACTCATAAGATCCAATATCGGGTAATGTTGTCCAGGTACCGCGGCAAAACCACTTGTCCAGAATGTCGCGGAACGAGATTACGACAAGATGCAGATTATGTGAAAGTGGCAGACAGGTCAATCTCGGACCTGGTATTAATGCCTGTCGATCAGTTGAGTAGGTTTTTTAAGGATATACAATTGACCGATCAGGAATTCAAAGTAGCCAAAAGAATTCTTGCAGAAATACAAAGCAGGCTAAGGTATCTTGAAGAGGTTGGCCTTGGGTACCTGACACTTAACAGGCTTACTTCAACCTTATCCGGTGGTGAGTTTCAGCGCATTAAGTTGGCCACATCTTTAGGCAGTGCACTTGTGGGATCGATGTATATTTTGGACGAACCCAGCATAGGGCTTCACCCAAGAGATACTGATCGTTTGATCAATGTATTAAAGACATTGAGAAATATTGGTAATAGTGTGATTGTGGTGGAGCATGAGGAAAAGATCATGGAAGCTGCAGATCAGATTATTGATATTGGGCCCGGGGCAGGGACGCACGGTGGTCAATTGGTATTTCAGGGAGATGGTGAGGCTATTAAACACGAGACAGTTTCGCATACCGCCAGATACCTCAACGGAAAAGATAAAATTGACGTACCCGACCGAAGGAGAAAATGGAACCAGAGCATCAGGATATTTGGAGCAAGGGAAAACAATCTCAAAAACATTGATGTAGAAATACCAATGGGTGTGCTTACTGTAATCACCGGCGTATCAGGTTCAGGGAAATCCACGTTGATTAAAAAAATAGTTTATCCTTCCATCGGCAAGATATTAGGCACAGCATCAGAATCCACTGGCAAGTTTGATCGCCTGGAGGGAGATTATAAAACCATAACACAAATTGAGTTTGTAGATCAAAACCCAATAGGTAAAAGTTCCCGCTCAAACCCGGTGACTTACGTGAAGGCATATGATGCTATTCGTCAGTTATTTGCAGAACAACCGCTCGCAAGGCAAAGAGGTTATAAACCTGCCCACTTTTCATTCAACGTAGAAGGAGGTCGGTGTGAAACCTGCCAGGGTGAAGGGACGGTTAAAATTGAGATGCAATTCATGGCTGACATCAACCTTACCTGCGAAAACTGTAAGGGAAAGCGATTCAAAAAAGAAGTGCTGGACATTCAATACAATGAAAAATCGATCAGCGATATATTAGATTTAACAGTGGAGGAAAGCCTGGAATTCTTTAAAGATAAGACAGGATTGGTCAACAAGCTCAAGCCATTAAATGATGTAGGTCTCGGATATGTTACATTGGGACAATCATCGAGTTCATTGAGTGGAGGAGAGGCTCAACGCGTAAAACTTGCTTCTTTTCTTGGTAAAAACACCTCGGCCAAAAACGAACACATACTATTTATCTTTGATGAACCAACTACAGGACTTCATTTTAATGATATTCAGAAACTGTTACATTCTATTAATGCGCTGGTGAACACAGGGCACTCCGTAATCATTATTGAGCACAATACGGAGGTGGTGAAATGTGCTGACTGGATCATTGACCTGGGACCGGAAGGGGGAGAAAATGGAGGTACCGTTTGCTTTTCCGGAACTCCTGAAGAAATGGTAACCCTGAATAACAATCATACAGCGGCATTTTTAAAAGACAAGATCTAATTACTAAAGGTCTATTCTTCCTGATTGCCTGAATTATTGTTTATTTGCATACTTCAAAACCCGGAGATGAGCAAATCCACATTTTGAACTAATCATTAAAGAAACATGAGAAAAAATATTGTTGCGGGCAACTGGAAAATGAACAAGGATCTGCAGGAAGCCAATACGCTGGCATCTGAAGTAGTAAACATGGTAAAGGACGAGCTTCTAAATGACACAGAAGTAGTGATATGTACACCATTTGTTTATCTGAACAAAGCACTGAAGCTTACCGATGGATCCAAGGTAAAAGTTGGAGCGCAAAACTGCAGTGAGCATGCGGCCGGGGCATACACTGGAGAAATCAGTGCAATGATGCTCAAATCATTGGATGTACCATATGTCATTATTGGCCACAGTGAAAGAAGGCAATACTTCAATGAAACCAATGCTCAACTGGCTTCAAAAGTAAATATTGCTTTGGAAAACGAGTTGACCCCAATATTTTGTTGTGGTGAGAGCCTTGAGACCAGGGAAGCTGGTAATCACTTTTCGTTTGTTTGCAACCAACTGACAGAGAGTTTGTTTCACCTTGATGCATCGCAACTAAAAAAAGTCGTGATCGCCTACGAACCAATATGGGCCATTGGTACCGGTAAAACAGCATCAGCGGAGCAGGCACAGGAGATGCATGAAAAACTAAGGGCACACCTGGCTTCTAAATATGGGGACCTTGCCGAAGAAATTTCCATTCTGTATGGAGGAAGTGTAAAGCCAGGAAATGCCAAAGAAATATTTGCTGGCAAGGACGTAGATGGAGGATTAATTGGTGGAGCTTCATTGGAATCAAGAGGATTTGTGGATATCGTAAAGTCGATCTGATTTGATATCATTTTATGTCATACTATTGAATTTGTTTTCTTTTGGGACTCCATGTTTGGAGTCTCAAATTGACTTCTGTGAAGTTTACGGGTCCATCTATGTAGAAGAATATCCCGAAAGAGCTGATTTTTTAGTTTTTGAAGAGTCTTCAGAAGCATTTGCCAGGCTGATTATTTTTGAAGAAAACAACCGGCTGATGGCGGATAAAAAGGGAAAATGGTATTTCACCGACAATCCTGACTTTGCTGATTTCACAGTCTACTTCACAGAAAGAAGAGGTTCCGCAGATTTCCAGATATATTTCACAGAATTTGAATCCCTTGCGGGTTGCTCCCTATGAATTTTATTGAACTGTCCATTACAACAACACCTGAGCTTTGTGAAATTCTTTTAGCTGAGCTTTCATTACTACCTTTTGACACCTTTGAGGAAACGGATGACGGCTTAAAAGCTTACACGGAGGAGAACACCTATGATGCCAAAGTTATAGATGAAGTAATTGAAAAATATCGACACATAGGATCCATTGTGTATCAAACCAGAATCATAGAAAAAGTGAACTGGAACGAAGAGTGGGAAAAAAACTTCGAACCTATTCAGGTGAAGGATCAAATTTATGTAAGAGCCACCTTCCATGATCCGGACCCTACATTTCCTTATGAAATTATAATCGAACCAAAAATGTCTTTTGGGACGGGGCATCATGATACGACACATCAGATACTTCGGGCCCAACTGGAAATTGACCATCAAGATAAAGTAGTGCTTGATGCAGGCACTGGAACCGGAATACTGGCAATCATGGCCAATAAGCTTGGAGCAAAAAATGTTTATGCTAATGATATTGATCAATGGTGTGTTGATAATAGCCATGAAAATTATGCGTTGAATAATTGTCACATCCAAACGGAATTAGGGACAGTTAGTGTTTTCAAAGATCTGAAGGTGGATATTCTATTAGCTAACATCAATAAGAATGTTCTTCTGGAAGAAATGGAGCAGTATAGTGCATTACTTAATGATCGGGGAACCATAGTATTGAGCGGGTTTTATGAACACGATGTTTCAGATATCAGTCAATCTGCCGGATCCTTTGGAATTCAAATTGAAAAATACACTGTTCAAAATAATTGGGCTGCCGCGATTGGGATTAAGCGATGAGGTGAATTGCATTTGGTTTCAATTCACTAAATTTATGTACAATTAGCGAAGTATGAACGTAGGAAGAATATTTGTGTTTGTTAGTCTGATCGCCATTTCCCCAATGGCCAAAGCACAATTATTTTTCTATTCTGGCGATTCTGTGAGTTTTCCGAAGGAAATAATTAATGTACTCAACAGAATTGATACAGAATCAGCACGAAAGGTTGCCTATGATTTCCGTAGTGTTTGGGATTACGATATTACTGACGAACAGAGAAGTCTTGTGTTGCGCATCACAGAAAAAATGGTTGAGCGCAGGCTGCAAGTAAGACCATTTTATGAGTATTTTTTTGGTTATCTGACCTACTCTGTGAAGCAGGCTGGTATTAATAAATATCAACTGACAAAAGTTCTTGAAATCACAAAAACAGCGGTGTATACCTACAACAAAGAGGAATTACACAAGTTTTTATTATCACTTAACCTTTATTTCGCCCGCGAATATCTTTATTGGGGCAAGTTTAATTATACAAAAGCTGTTGGGGGTTCATTTACTTTCGAAAACATTGGGGAATTTCCTACAGAATCTCTGGTCTCTGAAGAGATCACAGAAACTATTGCTACGTTTGATTCGACTACAAACGTTTCCGAAAATAGTGCAGATCAGGTAACAAATGACCCCTGGGGTACCAGTCAGGATGATAGTTGGGCCAATGACGACCCATGGGGCAACACCAATCAGGATGATAGCTGGGCTGATGACCCCTGGGGTAACACCAATCAGGATGATAGTTGGGCTGACGACCCTTGGGGCACTAACAATCAGGACGATAGTTGGGCCGATGATTCGTGGGCAAATAATAGTGCAGATGATTGGGGTAATAACGACTCCTGGGGTTCCGATCCATGGGGAACTTCGCAATCAAATGTTTCCAATGAACCTCAGCGCGCTTCTTTTACACCCGCAACGAGAGACTTTATAGGTGAATTGAAGGCATCTTATCTGGAACCTGTATTGGAGGGACCTGTTCTCAGCCTGGATAGTACTGATATATTGATGGTAACTCCTTATGATTCGATGATCATAGAGGGAACATCAGGGCAATATGAACTTAAAGGCCATCGATTCATCGGGAGTGGGGGTCACGGATTGTGGCCTGGGGAATTAAAGGTGATGAAGGGTGCAAAGGTAGCATTTGGTAAATATTTCTTTGAAGTGGATAAAGCAGAACTCTGGACACCCAACGCAACCATTTCATTTTCAAAATTTTTTGATGGCAAAGCAGAAGGAGTCTATAGGTTTAGGAGTGTAAAGACCAAGTGGAAAAAAGACAAGCCTTACCCATACTTTGAGTCTTACAATGCGGACCTGGAGGTGAACTTACCATTTGATAATGTAAAATATACAGGAGGGCTCGCTTTTCATGGGAACAAGATGTATGGCAGAGCAATTTCAAAAGAAAAGGGGACACTTGAAATTTCTGATGGTAAAGGAAGAAGCATAATAGCAAAATCTGTAGAATTTTCTTTTGTAGATTCACTCATCACCTCAGAAAATGCTTCTATTACAATAATTCATGGTAGCGATTCAATTACACATCCCAGTGTAAGGCTAAAGTACGATCCATCAACAACATTATTGAAGTTGGATAAATCGAAGGGGCACAATAAAAACTCGGCGTTTAAATCGTCTTTCTATAAAATGAGCTTCCATACCGATGCAATCTCCTGGGACATGAGCGCTGATAGTCTGGATATTTCCATTAATTCTGCCCGGAAACTGGTGCCTACTATATTTATATCTGATGACTATTTTTCAGCAACACGATTTAGAAAATATGGTGCAGGCCTGGGGTTTCACCCAGTAATTGTTGCCGTCAACTATGCGAATAAATATAATACTAAAACTTTCTACATCGATGAAATCATTGCAGAGCATAAAATAACAGAAAGCCAGGCGGTAGAAATGGCCAGTTTGCTTAGTAAACATGGTTACGCGAAATATGACCAAAGACTGAGACAGTTATCATTAACTCAGAAAGCGTATCAGGATTATAATGCTAACTTTAAAAGAGCTGATTATGATCACCTACTAATTGCCTCATTAATTGAATCATCACCGAATGCCACGGTACATTTCAATGACGATCTAATGACAATAAGAGGCATTGACGAGTTTTATTTATCTGAGGACAGAGATCTCAGAATAGAACCAGACAGTGGTGTACTTGTATTAGGAAGAAACAGACTACTGGAATTTGATGGTTTGATCAATGCCGGAGACTTTCAATACACGGGAAGAGGGTTTACGTTTGATTACGACCAGTTTCTCATATCAATGCCTACCATTGATTCGATTACAATTCAGGTCACATTTCCTGATTCTACAAGAGAAAACTCACGTAATCCTCCCGAAAAAGAAGCTTTAGGTAATCACATCATGAACACTTCAGGGACATTGTATCTCAATGAACCGAAAAATAAGTCTGGGGATACCAGCAAGCCCTCATACCCATATTTTGTTTCAGATTCAGAAGCGGTGGTATACTTTGATAGCCCTCAATATCTGAATGGAGCATATGATAAGTCCATTAAGTTTATTGTACCTCCATTTGAAATGGACAGTGTAAACAAGGATGATGTAGGTGCAATCGTATTTAAAGGGAGGCTTATATCTGGAGTTTTCCCGGAGTTTGAAGAAGAACTGGTCATCATGCCAGACAAGACACTTGGCTTTGTTCATGATGTTCCGGCAGAAGGATATAACCTTTACAGCTCAGGGGCAAAGATTTACAACAAGATTAGTCTGGACGGAAGAGGAATCCGTTCCAGTGGGCAGCTGGATTATCTTACCACCTCTATCCATTCAGGAGAGTTTATTTTTTATATGGATTCAGTGACGGCTTATGGGACCCATGGAAAAATTGACCCGGGAGTATACCAGGGAGCATCGTTTCCACAAGCAAAATTGGGTCAATTCAGTATGAAATGGCTTCCAAGGAAAGACAGTATGTACCTTGCTAACATAGGAGAGCCTTTCCGCTTCTACGACGGGACAGCGACATTGAATGGAGAGGCGAACGTTACTAAACATGGTGTTTTTGGATCAGGTACCATGTTAACAAGAGGATCAAAATCATATTCAAAGGAGCTAACATTTAAAGAGTTTGAATACTCCGCCAGACATGCCAATTTTGAGATTCTAACAGATAACCCAGAGAAGCCAGCAATGGCAGGGGATGACATTTCATTACGATTTGATCTGATTCGGAACTTTGCAGATATATCTCCTGAAAAATCTGGAGTTGCAGCGATTAGTTTTCCATATGCACAGATGAAAACTTCTATCACTGAGGCATTCTGGGATCTGGCTGATTCAGTTGTAACTATGAAAAAGCCACCAACCGTGGCTATAGAAGACTCATATTTCTATTCCACCAGAGAAGAATTGGATTCCCTGGCTTTCAATGCTGAAGAGGCCGTCTATGACATCAATACCTATGAGCTAGACATCAAAGGAATTCCATACATTATTGTGGCTGATGCTAAAATTACCCCAGCTAATGGCGAGACGACCATCCTTGAGAATTCTGAGCTTACCCCTTTTGAAAACGCAACGGTTGTTATCGACACCCTTAACGGTTACCATAGATTATTTGACGCTGAAATCAAGATACTTAGTAGAAATAAATTTGAAGGCTATGGAACTTACGAGTTGGTTACGGCTGAGTTAGATACATTCAACATAGAGTTTAGCAGCTTCGAATTACAAGATGTCAAAATCGATAAGAAAGAGAAGCGATTGATGACCGTTTCGGGAGGAGAGATCCGTGATTCAGATAAGGTTGAAATTTCTTCGGGGTTCTTGTATCGTGGATCGGTTAGGATGTATGCCTACAAAAAACCATTGGAACTTAATGGTATGGTAAAGCTTCTGCTCAAGAGCTTTGGGACAGACTATGACAAATGGGTGCTTTACGAAAGAACTGATGCCAGTGTAAATGAAGTGGTGATTGACTTTGACAATTCAAGGTACGAGGAGGGTGATGAACTCATTGCAGGCTTGCACTACGATATACGAGGCGATATATACCCGACTTTCATTAGTGATAAAAAAGATTATGGAGACCATGATTTGTTTACCCCTTCAGGTGAATTGAGATTCGATGTTGATAATCAATTTTACATCATAGAAACACCATCTAAAACAGCCGGTGAGTCTTATGTAGGAAGCACTTTTATTTATGATGACAATACGCAGGACGTAATTTTTGAGGGACCATTCAATTTCTCCCATGCTACAGAAAAAGGTTTTTACATAGCTTCTACAGTATTAGGTAGTGGAAATGCGCAGGATCATAGGTATGAAATGGATGCCATGATCGCTATCGATTATGAAATTCCGCTAAGCATCACAGACATCATGACTTACGACCTGATTGATTTGATCGAAAGGCTAGGCTCATCTGTAGCCCATGACAATAGCATTCAGCTGATGTATAACCTTGCCAATATGATTGGTGAGGAGGCAACCAGAGAATATGAAGAAAAGGGTTTAAAAACCTACATTCCTCTCAACGAGACAAGTGAAGAATTAAATAAAACGCTGGTATTTTCAAACCTTCATTTGAAATGGGATAATGACAACAGGGTATGGTACAACACCACCAAATTAGGACTCTCCAATGTTCGTGGTACTGATATCAACGCCTCGATGACTGGATTTATGGAGTTGTCCCAAAACTCAACGGGGCTTGATGTAATCAATATCTTCCTACAACCTGCTCCGGGTACCTGGTACTTCTTTGGTTACGAGGATCATCATTTATTTATGCTTTCTTCCAATGCCAATTTTAACGCTGAGGTTGAATCGAAATCCAACAATGGAACAGCAAAACCCGGGGATTTAGTTATTCTAACTGCAGAAATTAATGAGGTATTGTCATTTATCAATAATTATCGGAGCAATCACATGGGTATCGATGAGCCGTATAACCTGGAGCTACCGGACGATGTTCAGTTAGAGGACAATGAAAATTTTGATACCATTGAGGAAGAGGAGGAAGAAGACGATGGTTTTGGATTCTAAATCTATTCCACCAAATTTGCCGCACAATTTAATCCAAAATAACAATGCAAGCACTTGATTACATTAAGGACAATAAGGATAGGTTCTTAAACGAACTGATTGAATTATTAAAAATTCCTTCAGTAAGCGCAGATTCAAAATTCAAGGGAGACGTACGTAAAGCCGCCGAATTCATCAAAGACAAGCTGATGGATGCAGGGGCTGATTCAGCGGAAATTGTAGAAACTGCAGGTCACCCTATAGTTTATGGTGAAAAGATATTGGATAGCAAACTGCCTACGGTGCTTGTTTATGGTCACTACGATGTACAACCCGCGGACCCATATGAGCTGTGGGACTCACCTCCATTTGAACCGGTGATCAAAAATGACCGGATTTATGCCAGAGGAGCATGTGATGATAAAGGACAAATGTACATGCACATCAAGTCCTTTGAAGCACTGATGAAGAACAATGAGCTCCCATGTAATGTGAAATTCATGATTGAGGGAGAAGAAGAAGTTGGTTCCGATAACCTTGAACTATTTGTACGAGAAAATAAAGAAAAACTGGCTGCTGATGTTATCCTAATATCTGATACAGGGATCATTGATAATGACAATCCATCAATCACCGTTGGACTGAGAGGTTTGAGTTATGTAGAAGTGGAGGTTACTGGTCCAAACAGGGATTTGCATTCAGGAATGTATGGTGGCGCAGTAGCTAATCCAATTAATGTCCTTTGTGATATGATTGCCAGGTTGCAAAATGAAAAAGGAGAAATTACGATTCCTGGATTTTACGATAAGGTTGAAGTCTTATCCGAGGAAGAAAGGGATAAGATGGCTAAGGCACCTTTTAACCTGGACAACTATAAAAAAGAGTTGGATATAGAAGAAGTTCAGGGCGAGGAAGGATATTCAACCATCGAAAGAACTGGTATAAGGCCGTCTCTGGATGTTAACGGAATCTGGGGAGGTTATACAGGTGAAGGTGCTAAAACTGTATTGCCATCAAAGGCATACGCAAAAATTTCAATGCGACTTGTACCAAACCAAAGAAGTGAGGAAATCACGAAGTTATTTACCAATCATTTTCTAAGCCTGGCCCCAAAATCGGTTAAAGTAAAAGTAACCCCACATCATGGAGGAGAGGCCGCTGTTGTTTCTACTGGGTCTACAGGGTACAAAGCTGCTGAAAAGGCAATGACTGATACCTGGGGAAAAGAACCTATCCCGATGCGCGAAGGTGGTAGTATCCCTATTGTTGCGTTATTCCAGGATGTACTAAAACTAGATTCAATTTTACTGGGGTTCGGTTTGGATGAAGATGCCATTCACTCTCCAAATGAAAGCTATGGCCTGTTCAACTATTATAAAGGAATAGAAACAATTACCATGTTTTATAAACACTTCGCTGAAATGTCGCGGTAGTGTCCAGCATTGTTTAACCATAAGTAGGTGAGGTCGTATATTAGTTGCGATATGAAATATTCTCAAATGAAGAAACTGTTTGCAGCATTAGTGTTCCTGATGCCTTTGGTGCTGGGGGCGCAAATACTGAAACCATCAAAGTGGTCATATGAAATAACTAATCCGAATGCAAAAGCAGGAGATGAAGTTGAGTTAATATTCAATGTTACCATTGACAAGGACTGGTACTTATATTCAACGGATTTTGATCCAGACCTTGGGCCTGTACCAACAACATTCGAATTTGAGAAGAACAATACTTATGAACTAATTGACAGTGTCCGCCCAATCAATGCTAAAAAGAAGTATGATGATCTCTGGGGAGGAGAGTACACCTATTTTGTTGGAAAAGCACAATTCAGACAGAAGGTCAGAATATTGAAAGATGACTTCAAGATTAGCGGGTTTTATGACTTTCAGGTATGCACCGATATTGATGGGAAATGTATTCCCGGGGATGGAGAGTTTGAGGTAAGAGGTAAGACAGCCAAACCGGTAATTGAAGAATCATCTTCAACGGATGATCTGGAAGGCAAAGGTTTTTTTGGGATCATTCTATTTGGTTTTTTCTGGGGCTTGTGGGCAGTTGCAACACCTTGCATTTATCCACTGATACCAATAACGGTATCAATTTTCCTGAAGCAAAGTGAAACCAAGGCTGAAGGACTGAAAAAAGCATTTATTTATGGCTTTTCAATCATTGTGCTCTTTGTGGTAATTGGATTTCTGGTCTCATGGATATGGGGGGCAACAGCGCTCAACGAATTGAGTACACACTGGCTTTTCAATATCATACTGTTCGCATTATTCGTGGCATTTGGTCTTTCCTTATTTGGCCTTTTTGAAATCAGGTTGCCCAATGCCATGGTTAATGCCATTGACCGGAAAGCTGATAAGGGAGGATACATTGGTATATTCTTTATGGCAATTACTTTGGTGGTAGTTAGCTTTTCGTGTACTGTTCCTTTGGTTAGTACAGCACTTATTGGGGCACTGCAGGATGGAGAGTTGATTAATGGTGTGGCAGCAATGTTTGGCTTTTCGTTGGCTTTTGCACTGCCGTTTACCGCTTTTGCGATCTTTCCAAGCTACCTCAATGATTTACCAAAATCTGGTGGTTGGTTAAACTCAGTAAAAATAATACTGGGTTTTCTGGAGCTTGCATTGGCGATGAAGTTTCTAAGTGTTGCCGATCTGGCATATCACTGGGGAATTTTAGACCGACCCATATTTCTTGCACTTTGGATAGTGATTTTTTCTATGATTGGATTCTATCTTTTAGGAAAGATCAAATTCAAAGGAGATACTGATATGGCCAATGTTTCCGTGCCCAGAGTATTAATCGCCATATTGACTTTTGGTTTTGTTGTTTACCTAATTCCTGGACTTTTTGGGGCGCCTCTTAAACCTTTGGCTGGGTTTCTTCCACCATTGCATACCAATGAATTTAATTTAGGATCATCCCAGATAGGTCCAACATTTACCAAATTCAAGGAGTCTCCTTGTGAAGTTCCAAAGTACGGAGATATTCTACATGCCCCACATGGTATTGGCGCATACTTTGAATATGAACAGGCGCTTCAATGTGCCCGTGAAACACGCAAGCCGTTATTTATTGATTTCACCGGTCATGGATGCGTAAATTGCCGAGAAATGGAAGCCAGGGTCTGGTCAGATCCGAGGGTATTAAGTCGTTTGAAGAATGATTTTATAGTCGTGGAGCTTTACGTAGATGACAGAACTACATTACCCGAATCAGAGTGGATTAAATCTAAAATTGACGGAAAAACCAAGAAAACAATTGGTAAAAAGAACGCAGATTTTCAAATAGAAAGGTTTGGAAACAATGCACAGCCTTATTACGTCATTCTTGACGGCAATGAAAATATTTTAGGAAAACCTAAGGCATATGACCTAAATGTTTCTAATTTTGTTTCGTTCTTAGATCAAGCTAAAGAAGCCTACAACAAGAAATAAACCCACCAAGTACACTTTTTCCTGTTATTAATTTTACGCACCGATGAAATTAAAACACCTCATTTATGTCGCATTGGCGATCGTTGTAGTTGGTATGATATTTTTGGCAGAATTTCTACCTGATCCGCTTACTCAACCTGTAAGCAACGATGTGGTTGCTACTCCTGATTCTGCAATTACTGTTGCTCCTCCTGAGTCAACCAGGTTGTATGGAATTGTTATTGATTCTCTTGAAGTTGTCCGTGATAAGATCAAAAGAAATCAGAACCTTTCTGATATATTAACCAGATATAATGTGCCGTTTAGTCAGATCAATGAATTGGCAACCAAATCCAAAGACGTTTTTGATGTACGGAAACTGAATTATGGTAAACCATATATTATTCTGGCAAAAAAGGATTCCTTATCTACAGCAACACATTTTATTTATGAGCCTAATGCCTTCGAGTATGTTGTCTATCAATTAAAAGACTCAATAAAGGCGGCAAAATTTGAAAAGCCAATTGAAACAAGAGAACGTGAATTGATTGCCGAGATCAACTCATCGATGTATGAAGCAATATTGGAAAAGAATGCTTCTCCTCTATTGGTGAACAGGCTAGTTGATGTATTCGCCTGGCAGATTGATTTTTTCAGGATCCAGAAGGGTGATTTGTTTAAAGTTATTTATGAAGAACAGCTGGTAGATGGTGAAGTAGTAGGAATAGGCAAGATAAAGGGTGCTTATTTTGAACATTTTGGCAATTCGTATTACGCTGTTTACTTTGATCAGGGAAGTGGAGTTGATTATTTTGACGAGGAAGGAAAGTCCTTAAGAAAAGCATTTCTAAGAGCACCATTGAATTACACCAGAATCAGTAGCCGGTACAGTTTGCGCAGGTTCCACCCGGTACAGAAACGGTACAAGGCTCACCTTGGGACGGATTATGCTGCACCAACTGGAACTCCAATTAGAACAGTTGGTGATGGAATAATAATAGAAGCCAGATATAAAAGAAACAATGGCAATTATGTGAAGGTGAAGCATAATGCCAATTATACAACTCAGTACCTGCATATGTCTAAGATTGCGAAGGGAATAAAGCCGGGAGTGAAAGTAAAACAAGGGCAGACTATCGGCTTTGTAGGCAGTACAGGGCTGGCCACAGGACCACATTTATGCTTCCGGTTTTGGAAGAATGGTAGGCAGGTGGACGCATTGAAAGTGGAGCTCCCTCCTTCAGAGCCAATCAAAGCGGAGTTTCTGGAAGAATACAACAAAGTAAGAGATGAAATAATCTATCGATTGGATGCGATACAGTTGAATAATGAACCCTTTGTGGCAAGAGCCGAATAGTTCAATTTCTTATTTAAGTATTTATTTTCTTCTAAAATTGGTATTATCTTACGATACAGGCACCAATCGACAATAAAGTACTATGAAACTAAAACCACTAGCATCAATAGCATTGATTCTATTTCTAGCCAGCTATGCGCACGGGTTTACGGTTGAATCTGACAGTTTGGTCAAAATTACTGGAACGGTAGTAAGTGATCTGGACAGCTCAGGGATAAAGGCAACCATTACATATCAAAAGCTACCTTATTATGATGATATGGGCATGGCTTCCTCTAAGGAGGAGTCTGGTGCCTATGAGTTATTCATGTTGAAAAACACCAAATACCTGGTTCAGGTGAAAGCGGCAGGCTTTGACCCCTGGGAAGGAGAGCTGGAGGTTACTGATGTAGTAAATGGCGAGTTAAAGAGAAACTTTGTTCTTCAGCCAGACAAAGAACATCAAATCATTGAACTTAAAAACCTTATTTTCTCATCTGGAAGATCAGTCATAAGCAATTCATCTTATGAAGAACTTGATCAGTTAGTCATTTGGCTGAACGATCGGCCAAATAAAAGAATTCAGCTGGAAGGACATACAGATTTTGCTGGAAATGCGGTTGCAAATATGAAGCTCTCACAGGAAAGGGTGGAAGCAGTAAAAAAATACTTAGTTTCTAAAGGGATTAAAAAGAAAAGGGTTCTGACAAAAGCCTTTGGAGGAACTCAACCAATTACAAGGGATAGAACCCCTGAAGCGAAAGCTAAAAACAGACGGGTTGAAGTCCGGATATTGAATTGACACTTGCTCGGAAAATAGGACAGAAAGCGAAACTTAAAACAATTAACCAACCAATTAATTATGACTAGAGTTTTACTAGTACTTAGTTTATTAAGTGTATCATGGTTACATATTCGGGCGCAGGAAACTGTTTACTGGGCAAACGAAGTAATTGATGTGTCGTCAGAGTATTCACCTTTGGAGTATTCAGCCATTCAGGCGCTGCATAAACCAAACGTGTACCCTAATGGTGGAGAAAACCCTAATGCCTGGAGGCCCAAATCAGAGACAGGAACAAGTTTTTTAATGGTTTCATTCGAAAAACCTGTGAAGGCGAAACAAATTGCCATTGCTGAATCTGAAAACCCTGGAGCAATCACCAAGGTTATCGCTTATGATAGAGATTACAATGACTATACACTTTTCGAATTAACACCAAGAAGTATTCCTCTTGAATCAAGGTTACTGAATTTATTTTTTGAAGAACAACCTTATGAGATTGAAGCTATCAGGATTGAATTGGATGGTACCAACATAGAAGGTTATAGCGCGATTGATGCCATCGGTATCTCCGACTCCAACCTTCCAATCAACGTGCTGATAGATATTGCTCAAAATGTAAATCAGGAACTGGAAGTGGAAAAGCTGAGTACCAATGTCAATAGCAACTATATAGAGCATTCTCCGCTTCTTTCACCAGATGGAAAGCGACTCTACTTCAGCAGGCAATATCACCCAGAAAACCTCGGAGGAGTAAATGACAATGAAGACATTTGGTATTCTGAGTTGGATGAGGAAACCGGAGAATGGCTCCCTGCAAAAAATATTGGTAAGCCACTCAATAATGAAGGTCCCAATTTCATCAGTTCGATAGTACAACAAGGCGATAAGACTATATTATTGCTGGGGAACCGATATGAAAAGAAAGGCAGGATGGTCTCTGGGGTTTCAATGGCCACAATAGATAAAGATGGAAAGATCACTCAGCCCGTAAACATTGATATTGAGGATGAGTACAACTACTCAGCTAATGCAGACTTCTTCCTTACGTTCGACACAAAATTCCTCATCTCCGCTGTAGAACGAGAAGACTCATATGGAGACAGAGACTTGTATGTATCATTTCAAAAAAGGAACGGTACCTGGTCAGCACCGAAGAACCTGGGTCCTACCGTCAATACAATTGCTGAAGAAGCCTCTCCCTATTTAAGTGTGGATACAAAAACAATGTATTTTTCTACTTCCGGCTTTAAAGGGTATGGCGGTAAAGATATTTATGTTACCAAACGACTGGATGATTCATGGACCAACTGGTCTCCACCTGAAAACCTTGGTAAAGGAATAAACACTAAAGGAGATGATGTTTATTTCAATATTCCAACGTCAGGGAAGCATGTTTACTTTACCAGAGGAGATGTGGATGAAGATACTGATATATTCAGCTTCAGGGCCGACGACTTTTACATAACTGAACCAGATGTACCATTGATCCAGGATACAACCACAACAGTTGTAGCAATAGTGGAGCCACCGGTGGATACCGTGCAAGTCGCTGAGGTTATCGAAGAAGATACGGTAGAGGTTGTTGAGGAGGTGATCATCACAATTGCAGGGAAAGTATTAAATGAACAAACAAAAGCTCCGGTTGCAGCAACCGTATTGGTAGAGAGATTGCCTGACGGTGTTGAACTTGGCACAATTCAATCTGATCCAAGAACGGGAGAGTTTTCATTTCAACTCAAACCAGGGGCACGGTATGGGTTTCTTGCGCAGGCAGAGGGATATTTGTCGAGAAACGAAAATGTGGACTTAAATGAAAGTAATGGATCCAGTACTATAACCAGGGACCTTTACCTGAGCCCGATTGTTACGGGTGTGGTAGTAGAACTAAACAATGTGTTTTTTGATTTTGATAAGTCTGTACTAAAAACTTCGAGTTATCCGGAGTTGGAAAGAGTTTTGAAATTACTGAAGGAGAACAAAATTGGGAAGGTGCAAGTTTCAGGACATACGGACTCTACAGGCCCTAGTGAATACAACTTGAGTCTGTCTGAAAAAAGAGCCAGATCTGTAGTTGATTATTTCATCCAAAATGGCGTTTCGAAAGATCGCCTGATCATGAAATATTTTGGTGAGGATGAACCTGCAGTGCCTAATAGCTCAGTGGAAAACAGGCAGAAAAACAGAAGAGTTGAATTTAAAGTTATTGAAACTATTTAATAGCTACACTTGATTCGCGGTGTAGTTCAGAGATAAGATCATGAATGCCCTTTATTCTATTGCTTGGATAAAGGGCATATGCTTTTTTAACATCCACCAATGCATAGAAATATTCCTGCTTGTTGTAGTGAATTAATGCAGAATTGTAATACTGTAGTCCAGCAAGATCAGATAATTCAATGTCCCTCATTGATTGAGCAAATACATGACTAACCACCTCATTTTCCTGATAAGGCGATTTCACTTTTAAGTGGCTATCCAGAATCTCATTGATTTCATCTTTAACGTCAACAAAGCCGTTATAAGGATCGGTTGATTCCAGAAGAACGTCTCGGTCTGCCAGATGAACAATTAATAAAACATGATAGTCAAATTCTTTGATAGAATAATGATAACCCAAATCACTTAG
Source organism: Cyclobacteriaceae bacterium (assembly GCA_965243755.1). GTDB lineage: Bacteria > Bacteroidota > Bacteroidia > Cytophagales > Cyclobacteriaceae > JANSWY01. The sequence continues at coordinate 205,405 of CBDEVW010000002.1, read as the reverse complement.
AAGCATCGCATAGAGAGCGGTTCCGGACACACAATTGTATCGTTTGGACTTACCAAGAGTTTCTGTAATGGTTGCATACTGCTGATAGGTATTGAGTTGCTTTCTGTGCACATAGTTAAATAGGTGCTTTAGAAACCTTAGCTCATCATTAAACTTCTCTTGCTTTTCTGAAAGCGCAGTAAAAAGTGTGTTATAATTTTTGATGACATCAGGTTGTGGAGTACTCCCATTGGTAAAATATAGAATGGGATCAATTTTTTCGTTAATTTGATTAGATGAAACAGATTGCCCGTGCAACAGTGTTGATGCTAGTAAGAGAATGACACTTATGTAGGCGAAATATTTCAAAAGCTGGATGAATTACTTAATGTTAATTTAATGTTAAGCCAAAGTTAACAAACTTAGTAACGTTTTCCTAATGGGTCGTGTTACGTTAAAAAAATAGACTTTTTACTGTTAAATCTTCTTAATTTACATGGAAACAAAGGTTGTGGATAATATTTCCTTAACACAGCTATTCGATAAACAAAAGAGAAAAAGCGATGAGTTAAGGGTAGAATCAATTAATAAAAGAAAGGAGCGATTAAAAAGGCTCAAGAATTGGGTCCTGGAAAACCGACCCAGGATTACGGAAGCAATTTACAAGGACTTTCAAAAGCCACATGCTGAGACAGAATTATCTGAAATTGCACCGCTCCTACTGGAAATCAATCATTGCATATCTCATTTGAAAGAGTGGTCGAAACCAGCGCGTGTTGATGGGCATATTACTTTCTGGGGAACCAAAGCGTATGTCCATTATGAGCCCAAAGGTGTATGTTTAATCATTGCACCATGGAATTATCCTTTCAACCTGATGCTAAATCCATTGGTCACAGCGATAGCAGCAGGCAACACCGCAATTCTTAAGCCTTCCGAAATCACTACTAATAATGCCAGGCTTATTTATGATATGGTGTCAGAATTGTATCCTGCAGAAGAAGTTGCTGTAGTGGAAGGGGGTGTGGAAGTCACCACAGATTTATTGAAATTACCGTTCGATCACATATTTTTTACTGGTAGCCCAATGGTGGGAAAAATAGTAATGGAGGCAGCTTCAAAGAACCTTACCTCGGTGACTTTGGAACTGGGTGGAAAATCTCCGGTTATTGTGGATGAAACAGCGAATTTAAAAGATGCAGCCTCTCGTATTGCCTGGGGAAAATTGCTTAATAATGGCCAGACATGTGTTGCCCCAGATTACGCCCTTGTACACAGTTCTGTGAAGAGTCAGCTGGTGAAGCTGCTAAAGGAACAAATGGAACTGCAGTTTGGAGAAGGAAATTCCGAGTATCAGGTTTCTGAGAGCTATGCCCGAATTGTAAATAACAGACACTATGATCGACTCAACGGAATCATTCAGGATGCCATTGAAAAGGGTGCGTCTATTCTATATGGAGGCAAAACCGATCAAGAGGACCGGTTCATTTCTCCCACTGTTATTGATGGCTTACCGGAAGGTTCAAGCCTTTTTGAAGAAGAGGTCTTTGGTCCTATCATGGGCATAAAAACATTTAATAGAATAGAAGAGGTAATTGAGATTGTCAATGCAAAACCAAAACCGCTTTCTCTCTACATATTTTCTAAAAGCAAAAAGAACAGAAAGGTCCTTTTGCAAAGGTTGTCAGCAGGCACAGTTGCGATCAATGATACGGTAATTCAACAATCACATCCCAATCTCCCTTTCGGAGGTGTCAATAATTCGGGGATTGGAAAATCGCATGGCAGATATGGGTTTCTTTCATTCTCTAACGAGAAGGCAGTGCTGATACAACGATCGGGTCTCAACAACATGTCCCTGTTAAGGCCTCCGTACAAAAAAGCCAAAAAAATCATTGACCTATTTCTCAGGTATATTTTAAAATAGCATTGATATTATATTTTTGTCGGCAACAAAGTTGAAATAATACATAAAATGAAAATAAAACAGCTAACCATACTTATTGCCCTTGTGATGATCATGGGCTGCTCATCAGAACCGTCATTAGTAGGAGAGTGGCAGGCGAAATGGGAAACCTTTCCCGAGTCTTATCCTGAAGTAACAGATGTGGAATCATTTACGATGGATGGAAAATGGACCCTTACAGAGAACGGAGAAATTACCGTGGCGGCTTATGGGTTCGAAGGTTGCATTTTTGGTGAAGATACCATTGTTCACACACAAAAATGGAAATTAAGTAATGACACATTGAGCCTGATTAATGATGACCAGATACATGGAATGACCTACAAAATTGTAACCAGGGAAGAAGGTAAGGTTAAGCTTCAATTAATGCAGGATATTTTTGTACACTTAGAGAAATAAGTCTTTAAATTAACGTTGGAAGTGGAAGAGGTGAGCATACTTAAACCAGATACCAAAAAGCCATGAAAAAATTCTTAATAATTATTGGAGTACTAATAGTTTTGATTGTTGGTGCGGCCATTCTTGTTCCGGTTATTTTTAAAGATGACATTGCTGCTGCCATCGATAAAGAAATTGACAAATCCCTGAAAGCAACAGTTTACTATGATACTGATCACCTTGAGCTAACACTATTCAAAAATTTTCCTAATATCACTGTAGGCATGAAAGAGTTTGGGGTAATTGGTGCGGATATTTTTTCAGAGGATACCCTTGTATCTGTCGGCTCTTTTCAGATTGTATTGGACATTATGTCGGTCATTTCTGGTGACAAAATCAAAATCAAGGGGATCACACTTGATGAACCAGATATCCACATCATCGTATTGGAAGACGGAACCGCCAACTATGACATCATGAAGTCCACGGATGAAGTAGCTGATGAGACGCAGGAAGATGCAAGTGGCTCAGGGGTTGCAATAGGCATAGAAAGTTGGTCAATTAATAATGCCCGGTTTGTATATTATGACCTGTCCCTACCCTTTTACACCACTATCGAAGGACTAAACCATTCAGGAAGTGGAAATTTTGAGGAGGACATATTTGATATGGTCACCGCTACTTCCATTGAGGCATTCGGCTTAAGTTATGACAATGTAGAATACCTATCAAATAAGAAGATAACTGCTGAGATCATCATGTCTATGGATCTACCAAATGCTACCTATACCTTCAAAGAAAATGTGGTAAAACTGAATGATTTTCCACTCTCCTTTTCAGGGAACATTGCTATGCCAAACGACGATATCAACATGGACATTTCGTTTGCAGGAAGCGACATTGGCATACCGAGCATTCTATCATTGATTCCGGGAATATATAAGGAGTATACCGAAGGGCTAACTGCAACCGGTGAAGTGGAATTTTCTGGCACTGTAAGTGGAACATACAATAGCGAAAGCATGCCGGCAATTCAGTCCAACCTGAAAGTGAAAAACGGCACGATCAATTATGCAGACGTCCCATTTCCTTTGGAAAGTATTAATATGGATGCAAACTTCTCTTACCCTTCAGCAGATTTAAAAGAGACTTCATTTGTTGTGAACCAATTCTCTATGCTTCTGGATGGAGAGAAGACGACAGCTTCTTTGGTCTTCAAAGACCTGGAAGATTACTATTGGAAGCTTAATGCAGAAGCTCATTTGGATTTGAAAAAACTGACCAGGGTTGTTCCGTTGGAGGAAGGAATGATACTTGAAGGCAAGATCAACGGAACACTTAATACTGAAGGAAGGATGTCATTGGTTGATTCCGAGCAGTATGACAAACTACCAACTTCAGGGAAAGTAGATATTAAGGATTTCAAGTTTGTAAGTGCGGACCTGCCACAGGGATTTGGGATTACTGAAAGCTCTTTTTCTTTTGATCCTAAGATGTTGAAACTGGAGAAGTTTGTGGCAGTAATAGGAGATTCAGACATGCAGGCATCTGGTACCATTACCAATTATCTTGGTTATGCTTTGCATGAGGAGGGTATACTTATGGGAGAATTTGACTTTTCGTCCCGGAAGATGGACCTTAACCAGTTTATGATTGAGGGCGAGGCTGTGGAAGAAGAATCTACGGATGAGACAGATACGGTACCTATGTCCGTGGTGGTTATTCCAACAAACATTGATTTCACTTTGAATTCGTCCATTTCAGAAATTATTTATGATAACCTGACGCTGAAAGATGCAAAAGGCGCACTTTTAGTAAAGAACGGCAAGGTAGAAATGAAAGGCCTTAGTTTCGGATTGCTTGATGGCACTTTTGTGATGGACGGAGTTTATAGTACGGTTGATCCGGAAAAACCCACTTTTGATTTTAAACTTGGTATAAAAGAATTGTCGATTTCTAAAGCTTACCAGGCATTTAGTACTGTTCAGTTGTTGGCACCTATAGCTGAGAAAATGGATGGAAAGTTTTCTACGGATTTTAAAATTGGTGGTGCGCTCGGTGATGATATGATGCCACTTTACGATCAGTTACAGGGTGACGGGCTGCTCAACATTGCACAGGCGTCTGTTGCTAATTTGAAACTTTTATCTGCCGTTTCCTCTGTAAGTAAACTCAGTCAGAACGATGGTAAGTTGCAATTGGAAGATGTATTAATGTTTGCTGAGATTAAAGAAGGAAGAGTACATCTTAAGCCATTCAATGTAAAACTGGGAGGATATAAAACTAACATTTCCGGAAGTAATGGAATAGACGGTTCATTGGATTACAACTTACGAATGGAGGTTCCAAGCAAACAAATTGGTCAGGCAGTAAATCAGGCAATTTCTACTTTTGCGGGACAGTCATTTGCAGCCAGTTCCGATTTGATTATGAGATTTAATGTGGGAGGACAATACGATGACCCGAAGGTTAGGTTAGCCGGAATTGAAACTAAGGAGGGGACCTCTATAGGTTCTTCCGTGAAGGCTAAAGTGGCGGACGTTGTGGATGAAAAGAAACAGAAAATTAAAGAGGAGGTTACTGTAGCTAAGGACAGTTTGGTCAATCAGGGTAAGGAGATAGTATCTGAAACAGCTGAGGAGGTCAAAGATGAGCTTAAGGATGAGGCCAAAGACGAAATAGATAAAGCAAAAGATAAGCTAAAAGGCCTTTTGGGTAAAAAGAAGAAGAAAGGGGATAACTAAGGCACTAAACTTTCTCTCTAAGTTGAGCAGACAGTAAAGCAATGCCATCGTCAAAACTCCTAGGGTCATACCCAAGTTTTTGCATTGCTTTGTCCAATATAAATCCGGTTTTCGGAGGTCTTTTCGCGGGCTGTGTAAAGATGGAGCCATCTACCTCCTGAATTAGAGACTTATCCAGGTTAAAGAATTCCGCCGTTTTAATGGCCATTTGATAGGGACTTAGAAAGTCTTTACCAGATATGTTAAAAATTCCTTTGGCTTTGTTCTTTATGATAAGACTACATCCGATTGCCAGGTCTTCAGCCAGTGTAGGAGTTCTCCATTGGTCATTTACCCACTTTTATGGTTTTGCCATTCTCCAAAGAGTCCTTAACCCAAAGGACAATATTAGAGCGGGACATATCATGCGCTTATACCATAGACCAGGACCGTCCGGGCAATTGCCCAATCAATATTGCTGTCTTGTAATAGTTTTTCTGCTGCTAACTTACTTTCTCCATAGAAGCTTACCGGGTGGGGTTTGTCATCTTCAGTATACGGCCCATTTTCACCATCAAAAATGAAATCAGTAGATAAATGAAGTAGAAAGGACCGATGTTCTTCACAAGCGTCAATCAGGTTTTTAACCGCTTGTACGTTAAGTTGCCAGCAGCCTTCATGGTCACCTTCACATTGGTCGACATTGGTCATAGCAGCCGTGTTTATTACATAATCTGGCTTTACTTCCCTGAATACTGCATTAATGTCCTTGCCTGAGGTAATGTCCATTGAGTAGAACCTCAGGTCATTGTTCTTCAAAGGATATCGGTTCTCACCTTTTGCTGTAGCAATAAGTTCCACATTGGGGTCGTTCAGCAAAAGATCTATAAGCTTTTGACCCAATAATCCGTTGGACCCGGTAATTAAGACGCTGATCATTAACTTTTACAGCCCATAAAGCTGCTTTATTTCTTCTTTTGAAATCCCCTCCAATTCTATGGTCATCGGAATATCTTTCACCGGGCGACTTCCGGTTTTTGTAACAGCTGCGATACTGTCAATCACTTCAAGGCCTTCAACCACTCGGCCAAAAACAGTATAGGCAGCATCTAAATGAGGAGAACCATCTGTAGTTGTATAGGTATTGATTCTTTCTTCTGAGGTATTGAGGTCCATGTTTTTCACCTGCTCGTTCTTCAAGAATTCCCTTAAAGGTTAAAACAAAATCCCCTATTTCATTTCCTCTACCTGATTGGGTCATACTAATTATGGTGTCTTTTGCATAACTGTATTCAGGATCTTCAATTAATTCGCGCATTGCAAGATTGATTTTTGTCCAATCTGGTCCTGTAAGTTGCTCTTTTTCCCATTTTTGGCCATCTACAATATAGAACTGGCACCCACTGGAAGCACGGTCAGGGTTAACGTCATCGCCTTGTCTGGCGGCAGCCAGGGCACCTTTTGTATGCAGAAACTTACCACTAAGGTTCACTTTGAATCTCAGCAGGTATGGTATAATCAATGTTTAAATCACTGTCTGACTTGGCATTAATATCTCCGCCCTGTATCATGAAGTTTTCTATCACTCGATGAAAGATGGTTTCATCATAGGCCTCTTCTTTTGCCAGTTTAATAAAGTTTTTGCTTATGCAATGGAGTTTCATCAAATAATACAGCCTTCATATCACCATGTTCTGTATGTATAATGACCAGATAGTCTTCAGGTTCCGAGCAACTAAACAATGTAATGGCAAGTATTGCGAAGATTAATAATTTTTTCATGATTAAATTGATTACTTTATTGCTTCCCTAAAATAACTAACTTATCTGTTTTTTGATGTCAGAAAGGATTTTATCACCACCAGAGGATAATACCTCCGCACCTAATTGCTTTCTAAGCCTTCCGCATCATCAATTGGCCCCACCAATTCTTTAGCAATTCGTTGGGATCCGTCCAGACTAATAATTCCACCTTGGATTTTTAGCTCATCACCAGAAACCACTGCGTTGGCAAAAACAGGAATACTACAACCACCTTGTAGTTCAGCTAAATATGCTCTCTCGGCGAGCAGTTGCTTTTCTGCTATAGGGTCGTTCAGCAGCCTGCTCAGTTCCTTTTTCTTTTCAGCATCCAAAGACTCATAAATTTCAACAGCAATACTTCCCTGACCAACTGCCGGAATAAAAGTATTCTCATCTAAAGTTTGCTGAATCATATTTTCATAACCCATTCGTTTGACCCCAGCATATGCAAGGACGAGTCCGTCACAATCACCCCTTTCCAGTTTACTGATTCTGGTTTGAAGATTTCCTCTCATATCCACTGTTTTTATATGAGGGTAGAAGTGCTTAAATGTTGCAATCCTTCTTGTAGAGGATGTTCCAAGTGTTATTAATGTGTTTTTATCATTGATGTTGATGCTCTTGTGGGAAACAATTACATCATTGATTTTTTCCCGCTTCGTGAACGCCAGGATACTAAACCCATCAGGTAATTGGGATTGCATATCTTTTGCACTATGAACAGCTAGATCTATTGAGCCATTCTTTAATTGTTCCTCAATTTCCTCAGTGAATACACCTTTGCTACCAATTTTGGATATTGATACATCCAGAATCTTATCTCCTCTGGTTTCAATGACAACAATTTCTGTTTCAATACCAGCGGCGTTTAACAGATCTTGTATGTGATATGCCTGCCATAAAGCAAGTTTGCTGCCTCTGGTGCCAATTTTAATTTTTTCCAATTTTATTTACTTCTTAATATGCCTGAAATCTGCATGCTTGTATCCATGAATATTATTCTGGGTTGCCATTCCTTTCCAGGTGAAAGTGAGCTTCAGTTAATGCATTTGAAAGCTTCTCATACTTTTCCGGAGCTACATTTTTGGCGAAGTTTTCAACAAAGGTTTTTTCTTCTCCTTCTGGCCTGTTGGGGGTATTCCCTGTGATTGAGTTGGCCAGACACTCTCTTAAAATATTCAACCCATACATCAACATTGATTTTTGGGTAGCTTTATTGAGTTCATTAAACTGGTAACTCCTGGTGTTCAGATTGAGAATATCGAGTCCCCAGCATTCTCTCATCCAGTTTCTAAATAAATCCTGACTGTCTTCTTCAGTATGTTTTTCCCAATTGAGCGCTGTGCGTATACTGCCACTGCTCATTTGAGCAAGTCTGGCTGCTTTTTTCCTGATCAACATTTATTGTTTCAACCAGAAATCTTTCTATATCCTCTTCTTTAAAATCCGGAACCCTAATCAGTTGTGTTCTTGAGATTATGGTTGTCAGTAACTTTTCATAGTCATTGGTAACCATTAAATAGATTGTGTTTTCAGGGGGTTCCTCCAGGACTTTTAATATACTGTTGGCGGCAGAAATATTCATAAATTCCGGAAGCCAGATGATCAAGATCTTGTATCGGGCCTCAAACGCTTTCATCGAAACGGTTTTTATGATGTGCTTTCCTTCTTCCTTTGAAATATTTAATTGTTTGCCAGCAGAACCAGATAATTCTGCCCAGTCAACTGAGTTGCCATAGGGATTGGTGAATATGAAGTTCCGCCAGTGGGACATGACGTCACCCTTGTTTTTATCATCGTCACCAGATTGCTTGGCGGTTTTTGGAAACACGAAGTGCAAATCCGGATGTATCAGTTTGTCAATTTTGGTACAAGAACTACAGGAGCCACATGAATCTGTTTCAGTAGGAGTTTCACAATTTAAATATGCAGCATATGCCAGCGCTAATGTAAGGTTTGCAGAACCCTCCTTCCCAAAAAAAAGTTGTGCATGAGCAACATGGTGATTTTTTACCGCATTGATTAGCGCGGTTTTCGTTTCCTGGTGACCTGGTATGTTTGAAAATCTCATTGTTTTTCCCAAACTCTATATTTTGCAGAATCATTAAACACCTGAGTGATAATAGCTTCATCAACCTCGGAAAGCTGCTGATTTCTTCTTTTCATCATGGCATTGGCCGCTTCAAACGCCTTTTTCAGGTTAAAAGTTGTAAACCCATTTGCACCGCCCCATGCAAAGGAAGGGATGATAGTCCTTGGAAAGCCTGGCCCAAAAATATTTGCGCAAATCCCAACTGTTGTTCCGGAGTTAAACATTGTATTGATTCCTGCTTTCGAGTGATCCCCCATCAACAACCCGCAGAACTGAAGTCCTGTTCTTGCAAAAGATTCGGATTCATAGTCCCAGACTTTGATTTCCGCATAATTGTTTTTAAGATTCGAACTATTGGGTATCTGCTCCAATGTTGCACCACTCTCCAATTACGGAGTTTCCCAGGAAGCCATCGTGTCCTTTATTGGAATAAGCAAATAGCACTGAATTGCTCACCTCACCTCCAACTTTACAATTTGGGCCTATCGTATTATCTCCCCTCAATTTGGCGCCCATGTTGATGTGCGAGTTTTCTCCAATCGCACAGGCCCCACGGATAATTGCTCCCTCGTGTATTTGTGCATTTTTTCCAATGTAAATGGGACCATTTTCCGCATTGAGAATGGCAGCTTTTACTGATGCACCTTCCTCGATAAATACGTTTTCCTTATGATAAATAATGGTGTGTGGGTCATCAACATTTTGACTTAATCTACCTTTGGTGACCAATAGAAAGTCGTTTCTTATTTCGTCTCCATTGTTCTTGAAAATGTCCCACTGTCTGGTTACTTGTGTAAACTTGCCATTAAATTCCTGTTTTGGAAACCTATCCCAGTTTCCTTCGGTAAGATGACTGAAGTCTTCTTTTTTACATTTTGCTGCAATGAAAACATCTCCCTGATAAAGACTGGCCCGCTCTTTCAACCCCAGTATTTGTGTGATGAGGTGATCATTTGGAATGATAGAGGAGTTGATTACAATGTTTTCCGGATTGGTTTGTAATGGAAATTTTTGTTGCAGATATTCCGCTGTATAATAGGATACAGGCTGCTCTAAATAATGTCTCCACTTTTCAGCCAGGGTAAGTATACCGACTCTTATTTCCGAGACCGGTCTGGTATAGGTGAAAGGGAGTAAACCACTGCGCACTTCTGGCAGGTCAAAAAGGATCACGCTCATGGCCACAAAAATAAAAAAGTCTTCAAGATTACTCCTGAAGACTTCAATTTCTTTTGGTGGAAGACCCTTACTTCTTTTTGTATCTTCTGTTGAATTTTTCTACCCTTCCTGCAGTATCTACGAAAAGCTTCTTACCAGTGTAGAATGGGTGCGATGCAGAACTTACTTCTATCTTTATCAAAGGATACTCATTACCATCTTCCCACTTGATAGTCTCTTCAGAAGTCATTGTTGATTTCGTTAAAAACTTGAAATCACTTGAAGTATCAAGAAAAACAACTTCTTTATATTCTGGATGGATTTCCTTTTTCATCTTTAATGTCTTTTGTAATTACTATGCGTTTCCTTAAAAAGGACTGCAAAGATATGTATAACAATTTGAATTACAAACAATCACAATGCAATAAAACCAGAACATTTATTAAAAATCTCCTCCTAAATGCCCTATTTTGTGCAAAAAAACCTTTGATGCTTATGAAAGCAATGTTTTTTGTGGCTTTCTTTCTCTCAATACCTCTTGTTGTTCTTTCGCAGAGTACCACTTACTCTCTTAATGATGACTACAATAATCACATAATCGATAGAGCTGAGATCCTTTCAGGCCAACAGGAAGTATTTACATCATTCAAACCGCTACAGCGGGATGAAATAGCAGCGTTAATTCAAAGATCTGCCGCATCTACCAAACAGGATATTTTCAATCATAACTATTTGCTTCAGGACAACTGGGAGCACACGGATTCAGTCGATTATATTTCGAAAAGCCATTTTTGAAGAAACTTTATCGCTCAAAATCGGATTTGTATCATCATCACAGCGACGAACTGGATTTTCATGTTAATCCCATTTTTGGTTTCCAGATTGGTAAAGACTGGGATACTGAGGAAATTGTTTATCGAAATACTCGTGGCGTTGAAGTTAGGGGGTCAGTGGATCAAAAGGTCTACTTTTATACTTCTTTCACTGAGAATCAATTGCGTTATCCAGCTTATATTCGACAGTATCAGTTGAATAATGGGGCCATACCAGGATTGGGATTTTGGAAACTGCTTGATGAAAATGCCTACGATTTCATATTTGCCAAAGGTCATATTTCATTCAATGCTACCAAACACATTAACTTCCAGCTGGGACATGATCGGTTTTTCATTGGCAATGGTTACCGTTCACTTTTGCTATCAGATTTCTCCAATAATTATCCTTATTTTAAAATAGGAACCAAGGGATGGAAGTTACAGTACACTAATTTATATGCTCAATTAATAGCTGATGTGGGTTATTTCAGTGGTGGAACGTTGGGGGTTGACCAGTTTCCCAAAAAATTCATGTCCATGCATCACCTCAGCTTTAACCTCACGCCCAATTTCAACGTGGGACTTTTTGAGTCAATCATATTTGCCAGAACAGATAGTTTGGGAACCTCCAATCAATTTGAATGGAATTATATGAACCCTATCATTTTATATCGGTCCGTTGAGCAATACACAGGAAGCCCGGATAATGCCATTCTTGGATTAGATTTAAAGTGGAACTTAGCCAAACGAGTTTCCCTGTACGGACAGTTTCTGGTCGATGAGTTTATTGTTAGCAATGTAAAAAACGATAAGGGCAACTGGACCAATAAATTTGCTTTTCAAGTTGGCGGAAAATTTATCAACGCTTTCAACATCAACAATCTTGACCTTCAGGCGGAGTACAATTTTGCAAGGCCGTTTACCTACACACATGAAAGCTTTTACACGAATTACGCTCATTACAATCAACCGCTTGCTCATCCAAGAGGGGCTAATTTTCAGGAATTCCTGGGAATTATGAGGTATCAACCAATTCCCAGGCTTTTTATTAGAGGCAGAATTATGGTTTCTCAGCATGGAAATGATCCGGAAGATGAAAACCTGGGGAGTGATATATTGGAACCCTATACGACCAGAACACGGGATGATGAACATTTTGTTGGTCAGGGGGAAACGGTTAATTTGGTTCACTCTGATTTGCGCGTCTCTTATCAGCTAAAACATAATTTGTTTCTAGATTTCAATCAGGTATTCCGATCTGCAGATTCAGCTTTTCCGCGGTACGAAGAGAATACAACCATTACAACTGTAGGCTTGCGATTAAACCTGGCGACCACCGATATTCTATTCTAAGAAATGAAGGTCTATTTGAGGATACTGGAGTTTGCGAAACCATATATATGGCTAATACCGGTTTTCCTGATTATTTCAATTTTACACACCATATTCCAGGTATTTAATTTTGTGTTGTTTATTCCACTGTTGGAAGTATTATTTGAGCCAATTGACAAATCACAGTTTTCTACAAATTACCCGGTTTCAGACTTTTCTCTAACGGTGACTTATTTCAAATCACTGTTTTATCACCATTTCTATAACTACCTGTCTTCCAGCGGTGCATTTACGGCTTTAAAATATGTTTGTGTCATTTTGATCGTTGGTAATGCGGTAGCAAATGTGCTCAGGTATATATCAGCAATCTTACTGGCGAAAATAAGAGCAGGTGTTATATCAGGAATGCGATCAAGAATTTTCGAATCGATAACAAACCTGCACGTAGGTTTTTTTACGGAAGCAAGAAAAGGAGACATTATTTCCAGGGTCACAACTGATGCATTTTTAATAGAAGCTACTGTGATCAGCTCATTGAAGGTTTTTATTAAGGAGCCCCTTTTGATGGTGGGCCTTTTTTATGCATTATTTTCAATTTCACCTTCCCTGACATGGTATGGATTAGCAATATTACCATTAGCCGGGGGAGTAATTTCTTTCATAGCCAAAAGGCTTAAGGCAAAAGCAAGAGCAGGTCAGGAGTCACTTGGCAGATTAAGTAATGTTTTGGACGAGACCATTTGGGGAATAAGAATCATTAAGGCTTTTGGAGCGAGGCAACAATGGCTCAAAAGATTTAATGTTGAAGTAAATAATTATGAAAAATTGTATTTGGGCGTTACCAAAAGATTTGAATTAGCCGGCCCAATCAGTGAGTTTCTAGGGGTAACAGTGATGGCAATTATCTTGCTAATTGGAGGTGATTTGATATTAACGGAAAATTCCAGTATTGATGCTCCAAAATTCATCACATTCCTACTCATATTCAGTCAGATTCTGAATCCACTGAAAGCATTTTCCAATTCATTCAGTAATATTCAAAGAGGCCTGGCCGCAGGTGAGCGTATTTTTGAAATCATTGATGAGCAGCCGACTGTTCGGGAAAACCTAAATCCTGTGCCATTAACTGAGGTTAAAACCGGAATCAGATTTAAGAATGTCAGTTTTGCCTATGAAGAAGAAAAAGTGCTTGATGATATATCTTTTGAACTGGAAAAAGGTAAGGTCATTGCGCTTGTGGGACCATCTGGAGCCGGGAAGTCAACAATCGCGGATCTGCTACCAAGGTTTTTTGATCCCACCGAGGGTTCAGTTTACATCAATGATGTGGACCTCAGACAATATGAGTTGCATCAGTTAAGACGATCCATAGGGATTGTTACTCAAGAGTCCATTCTTTTCAATGATACGGTCTACAACAATATTACCCTGGGTTCAGAAAATGTGGAAATGGAGAAGGTGGTACAAGCTGCTACTATTGCCAATGCCCATCAGTTTATAGAGCAATTAGAAGCCGGGTATCATACTACCATTGGTGAACGAGGAACCAAGCTATCAGGTGGGCAAAGACAAAGAATAAGCATCGCGCGAGCCATTTTCAAAAACCCGGATATCCTGATCCTGGATGAAGCAACAAGTGCCCTTGATTCTGCCTCCGAGAAACTGGTACAGGAGGCATTAGACCAACTAATGAAGGATCGTACAGTATTGGTAGTTGCACATCGTTTGAGCACTATACAACAGGCTGATGAGATCTTGGTGTTGGATGAGGGTAAAATCATTCAAAGAGGAAGGCATGAGGAATTAATGAGGATAAATGGATTGTATAAAAAACTGATTGATATGCAGTCATTTTGAACCAGATTTTAAAAATAATTTTCTAAATTCCCACTATGGTCCAGCTGCTGAATAAATTCAAAAACTTCAGATCTATCTATTACCTGATCTATGTGATAATCATTATCATCTTAATTTATCTTGCCTATGATCTGGTAAACGTTTTAGATACGCTTAGAAAATGGGGTTGGTATGATTACTTTTCTGAATTACCAGCTCTCGGGTCTAAGTTCATCTATTTTGTTGCATTCCTGTTAGTATTTGAACTGGGGTATGAGAATTTTATTCAGATAAAAAACAGAAGAAAGCTATCTTCTCTGGAAAAAGAAGTCACCCAGCTGAAAGCCAAATTGTACGATCAGGAGCATTCATCTGAGCCCGAACCTTCATCACAGCAGTTACCTTCTCCGGATGAAGAGGAAGATGATGAAGAAGACATTATATGATAAGTAACCCCTTAATAAAGCAGCAATTTGTAGAAGCCAGTGAATTACTAGACTCTGTCATCAACAATGAGGAGCTACTGGCAAACATTCAAAAGGCCGCTGATTATATTTCTGAATGCTTCAGCAATGGAGGAAAATTAATGACCTGCGGCAATGGAGGTTCTCACTGTGATGCCATGCACTTTGCGGAGGAGTTGACAGGAAGGTTCCGTGAAAACAGGAGGCCACTTCCCGCAATAGCCATTAGTGACCCATCCCATATCTCATGTGTTTCAAATGACTTTGGTTATAATCAGGTGTTTGCGCGTTATATTGAGGCACTAGGTAAAAGTGAGGACATTCTGTGCTGCTTCAGTACTTCCGGGAATTCGGCCAATGTTTTGGAGGCGGTAAATGTAGCCAATCGTTTGGGTATGCGGACGATTGCTTTTACTGGCAATGATGGTGGAGCAGTGGCACCATTGGTCAATTTGGAAATCAGGGTACCACATTTTGGTTTTGCCGATAGAATTCAAGAGATTCACATTAAAATTATTCATACAATCATTTTGGTGATTGAAAAAACCATCAGGTAGTCCATGTTAGCAAAGAGTTTTGGAAGTGCTGTGTATGGTGTGGAGGCCACCACCATCACAATTGAAGTAAATGTTGGTCAGGGTAATAAGTTTTTTATGGTAGGGTTACCTGATTCTGCCGTAAAAGAAAGCGAACAAAGAGTTGAATCTGCTATCAAGTTTCATCAATATTTTATGCCTCGCCAAAAGGTGGTTGTCAATCTTGCCCCTGCGGATATTAAGAAAGAAGGTTCTGCCTATGATTTGCCAATTGCCCTTGGCATTCTAAAAGCATCCGAACAAATAGAAGCACCGGAGTTGGAGCAATATATTGTAATGGGTGAACTGGCTCTGGACGGTATTTTGAGACCAATCAAAGGAGCACTCCCTATCGCAATCGAGGCGCGTAAGAAGGGATTTAAAGGGTTTATTCTCCCCAAAGAAAATGCTTCTGAGGCTTCAATTGTGGATAACCTGGAGGTGATCGGCGTAGAAAATCTGAAAGAAGCCATCAACCATCTGAACGGAAGAAATCCAATCACCCCGGAAGTTCAGAATACCCGTGACATATTTTATCACAATCAGGACAATTACCAAGCAGACTTTGCGAATGTACAAGGGCAGGAAAACATTAAAAGAGCATTGGAAATTGCTGCAGCTGGAGGTCACAATGTAATCATGATAGGCCCTCCAGGTGCCGGGAAAACCATGCTGGCCAAGCGACTGCCATCTATCTTACCTCCGTTAAGCCTTCATGAGGCATTGGAGACAACTAAAATTCACTCTGTGGCAGGAAAGCTTGGCACTAATGCATCTTTAATAGCTACAAGACCGTTCCGCTCTCCTCACCATACCATTAGTGATGTCGCACTGGTTGGAGGTGGAGGTGTACCACAGCCAGGTGAGATATCATTGTCTCACAACGGAGTTTTGTTTTTAGACGAATTACCGGAATTTAAAAGAACCGTGCTGGAGGTAATGAGACAACCCCTGGAAGAAAGAAAGGTTTCCATATCCAGGGCAAGGATTTCGCTGGATTTTCCGGCCAATTTCATGTTGATTGCAAGCATGAACCCTTGTCCGTGTGGTTACTATAACCATCCAGAGAAGGAATGTGTTTGTGGCCCAGGGGTTGTGCAACGGTACTTAAATAAAGTTAGCGGACCGCTTTTGGACCGGATAGACCTGCATGTAGAGGTGACACCAGTTTCTTTCGATCAAATGACGGCAGACAGAAAAGCGGAATCCAGTGAAGAAATCCGCGAAAGGGTTGTAAATGCAAGATCCATTCAGTCTCAGCGGTTTGAATCCGATAAGTCAATCTACAATAATGCAATGATGAGCTCCCAGATGGTCAAAGAAATATGTAAGATCAATGAGGCAGGTAAGACCCTTCTTAAAACTGCAATGGAAAAACTAGGTTTAAGTGCCAGGGCATATGACCGGATTTTAAAAGTTTCGAGAACCATTGCAGATCTCGCCGATTCCGAGGAGATTAAGATCGAGCACCTTGCTGAAGCCATTCAGTATAGAAGTTTGGATAGGGAAGGATGGGCAGGTTGATTCGTATCAATGGTATGTTGTCCAGAGTTCTAAGGATAGGACTCATTTTTATGCTGCTTCTTCTTATTCTTGCTTCAACCATATTTACTCTGATTGATCGATCAGATCCTTTAGATTCAGAAGAATTTATTAGTGCGGTAGAAAAACTAGAGAAAGACACTATCAGGTCTTCAAGTTTCGATTCTTTGAAAATAGGTTGGTCCAAGGTAAGCATAACTCCAAAACGGGTCTTGCCTCTGGCTGGGTATGGCGCAAGAGAAAGCAAATTGTTTACTGCTATCCATGATTCAATATTTGTGAGAACTTTTGTCTTCGAAAACCCCTCAAATATCTACGCCATTGTTAACCTTGACTTATTGATTGTTCCTCCATTGGTCATTAAGTCTCTTCGTAAAAAGCTTCCCGCACCATTTAATATTGATAATATTTACTTTACCGCCACTCATACCCACTCAAGCATTGGTTCGTGGCAACCCGGATTTGTAGGCGAATTATTTGCCGGATCCTTTGATTCAACAGTGGTAGAGATGATTTCGGACAACATCCTGTCAGCACTTTTAGCATCAAGAAAAAACCTGGCGCACGCCAACGTTGGATTTATGAAGGTAGATAATAGTGATATTATTAGAAATCGCCTGGTTGGAGAAAAGGGTACAGTTGATCCCTGGCTAAGAATATTGAAGATTGAAAGGTCTGACGGGAAAGTCGGTTTGTTTTGTACTTATGCGGCACATGCCACTTGCTTATCCCATCATTTCAATGACCTGTCAGCAGACTATCCGGGGGCAATCGCCAATAACCTGGAACAAGACTCCACCATTGACTTTGTTATGTTCACAGCTGGTGCTGTTGGTAGTATGTCCATTGATGCGCCTGGAAAATCAGGTTATGAAATTATCAATTATGTATCCGATCACTTCACAACACAAACAAACCTGTTATCAAACATAATAAAGTGTGAGCATGTAAAAGATATAGGAATGTTTAATATGCCAGTTAATCTGGGAGAACCTCAGGTTAGAATAAGTGAGTATTTAAGCTTGAGACCATGGGTATTTAATCAGTTGTTTCGCCCAGAGGGCTCCCTGGAGATTCGCTCTTTATTGATTGGAAACAACTTATTGATTGGTATGCCTGGAGATTTTTCTGGTGAATTGGTGCATCAACTGGATTCAGTGGCAGAATATCACAACATTAATTTGATTATCACTAGTTTTAATGGCAACTATGCGGGCTACTTCACCAGGGATGAATGGTACGACTTGCCTAAATACGAAACCAGGACCATGAATTGGTATGGTCCGGGAAATGGAAAAGTGTTAACTCAACTTACAGAAAAGATTATTGAAAAGTATGCCCATCACAAGGCCGACACTACTGCTCAATGAGGATATAGCGAAAGCAAACATTGAGCAAATGGCCCAAAAAGCCCAAAAAAGCGGAACAGCATTCAGGCCTCACTTCAAAACACATTTTTCAGCGACTATAGGAGCTTGGTACAGCGCTTATGGGGTTAACTCATGCACTGTTTCTTCAGTAGCAATGGCAGAATATTTTGCAGCAAATGGTTGGGAAGATATCACCATTGCATTTCCTTTCAACAGACTGGAGCTTCCGGTGATTAATGATTTAGCAAAAAATTGCAAAATCAATCTGGTATTGGAAGATGAAGAGACTTTAAACTTTGTGAGTCAGCATATTGAGAATACCGTCAACTACTTTATCAAGGTTGATATTGGTACCAACAGAACAGGATTACCCGTAACAACTGACTTCAATTCATTGATAAAAACTGAGGGAAAACTTTTATTCAAAGGATTTCTGGCACACGCAGGGCATTCGTATGGCTGCAGAAACAATGATGAAATTAGACAGGTTTACAAAGAGACCACTTCCAAGCTGCAAATTTTAAAGGAGAAGTATCACCCGTTTGACCCACTAATTTCCTTTGGAGATACTCCCACATGTAGTGTTGTGGAGGATTTTTCTGGTATTGATGAGGTTCGACCTGGTAACTTCATATTTTATGACTGGATGCAATATAACATTTCAAGTTGCAGTTTTGATAATATTGCAGTTTGCATGGCTACACCAATAGTGGCCAAACACAAAACGAGGGAAGAAATAATAATCCATGGTGGTGCGGTGCACTTTTCGAAAGATTTCATTGAGATTAATGGCCAGAGATCATATGGGCAGATGGTAACACTCCATGAAAATGGCTGGGAGTTGATGGAGCAAAATTGTTACCTCACGAGGCTTTCACAGGAACACGGTGTACTTAAAGTAAATGATATGAGCATCTGGGATAGTTTGCATATTGGAGATGTTATTGGAATTATTCCAATTCATTCCTGCCTTACCGCTAACTTGATGGGTTCCTATATAACTTTGGGAGGCACCAAAATTGAACAAATGCCAAAATGTTGAACAGTATGAGCAGTAGGATTTTAATATTTATCACAGTCGTGCTTTTGGGAAGGGTAACATTAGCACAAGAAATAGACAGTCTGGATATCAAGATTGGTCAAATGGTGATGATTGGCATAGGATCAATCGATCAGTATGATTCTACCGACCAATTGGTCCGCTATTTAGAGCAGGGGTACGTTGGAGGCATTGTTCTTTATGAGAAAAACATCTATCGAAGAGATCCTAAAAATGCCTTGAAAAACCTGGTGTTCAATTATCAAAAAAAGTCTGCGGTACCATTGTTCATAAGCATAGATGAGGAGGGAGGAAGAGTCAACCGACTTAAAACAAAGTACGGTTTTTTGCCAACCCTTTCGGCGGAAAAAATGGCTCGGTTCGACGATTTGGATTCTGTTAGGCACTATGCTGGAAACATTGTGAGCAATATGTATGAAGTGGGTATCAACCTCAATTATGCGCCCGATGTGGACTTGGCTGTCAATCCTGATAATCCGGTGATTGCCAGAGTAGAGCGAAGCTACGGATTGGACCCAGAGAAAGTATCTGCTCTGGCTACAGAAATGATCAAGCAACACAGATTAATGGGTATTGGAACCGTATTGAAGCATTTTCCCGGGCATGGAAGTTCCAAAAGCGATACTCATTTAGGCATTGCTGATGTCACCAATTACTGGAGATTTGAGGAACTGCTCCCGTACAAAATGCTTTTGGATTCCGGGATGATTGATGCTGTGATGACAGCTCATATAGTGAATGCTAATCTGGACCATAACAAATACCCTGCAACATTGTCCAAAAAAGTGGTTCAGGGGATATTAAGAAGTTTCATGGGATATGATGGTGTTGTATTTTCAGATGACATGCAAATGATGGCAATCAGTGATCATTATGGGTTTGAGAATGCAGTTAAACTTGCTATCGAGGCAGGTGTTGATGTACTTATGTTCGCTAATAATGTTCCAGGATACGAAAATGTTACGGTCAAAGACTTACATGGAATGATCAAAAAATTGGTGAGTACCGGAGAAATTTCAGAAGAAAGGATTGATGCATCTTACCAAAGGATCATGAAAATGAAAGGTGATTTGGGTATTCTGAAGAGTAATTATTTAGAAGAACTTCAAAAAAGACTTTTATAAAGCTAAAGGCTTAACTTAGATTTGTTATCTTAAAAATCCTTAACTGAGCAAGTTGCACTAATATGATTCAATATAATCCAAAATCGTGGTTTTCACTCATTTTTGATGTGTACAGTAGGCATGTGATGAAATCACTATTACCGCTGATTTTATTCATCGGTAGTTCTACGGCCTTGTTTTGCTTTTTAGTATTGGATGCGTTTGAGCTTGATTTCAGTGGAAGTCCTGCCGTGCATTCTATTCTGGGGGTGGTCCTTGGACTGTTCCTGGTGTTGAGAACCAATACCGCTTACGACCGATGGTGGGAAGGAAGAAAACAGTGGGGACAACTGGTGAACGATACTCGTAATCTTAGCATGAAGCTTAATGCGTTCCTTCCTGAATCTCATGTAGAGGACAGGGATTTCTTTCGAAAAATGATTGGAAACGTGGTTGTTGCTATTAAGGAGCACCTTAGAGATAGTATTTTGGTAGGTGAGATGGATTTTGTAAAAGATGAATACAAGGAACAAATCATTAAGAGTAAGCACAGACCAAATGTGATCAATAAGCTGATGTACCAAAGGCTTGCTAAACTTAGAAAAGAAGAGGTAATTACTGCAGATCAGTTTTTCCTGATTGATAAAGAGATAAAAAGTTTTACGGACATTGTAGGAGCTTGTGAGCGGATTAAGTCAACCCCTATTCCGTATAGTTATTCAATGTTTATCAAGAAGTTTTTATTCCTTTATGCCATTACATTGCCCATAGGATTTGTTAGTGCCATTGAATACTGGACCATTCCTTTGGTGCTGTTTGCCTTTTATTTTTTGGTAAGTATTGAATTGATATCCGAGGAAATTGAAGACCCTTTTGGAACTGATGTTAATGACTTGCCATTAAATGAGCTCTCCGTCAAAATTCGCAGAAACATCAATGAAATTTTATCTGTAAAGAGGGAAAAGGTGGAGGCATAAATGCGCTCCCCAAAAGCAATTTCCTAAAAAAAAGAAGGTGTCCTTTAAGACACCCTCTTTATGATCTAATCGTAAAACAGAGGTTATTTCTTAACCCATCGAATGGTGACAGGCTGACCCTGAACCCTCATTCGTACGAGGTAAATGCCTCCTGTGATTTGTGATGTATCAATTGTTGTTGTTGATTGAGATCGAATGACTTCTTTGCCACTAAGATCGAGTAGACTTATTTCAGAAACATGATAACCCGTATTATTCATTATTCTGATAAAGTCTGTTCCTGGATTAGGAGCAATTTTAATTTGGTTAGAATAATCGATAGCCGAGGTTACTACATTTGATACTGGCTCGGAATACCCTGAATTACCAGTTACATTAAACGCTGAAACACGATAATGGCTGGTAGTCGAAAGAGGGCGAAGGTCAGTGAATCCGGTAATATTGGCCTCTAATGAATCTAATGTCTCCCAATTTTCAAGATCACTTGATCGCTGTAAGACAAACCCATCCTCAAGATTGGAGTTATCGGTCCATCTCATTTCGATAAATGAACCAGCGGCCACAATTTCAAGATCTGATGGCGCCATTGGAACTTCCGGTAATTTGTACAATATTTCAAGTCCCCATGCATTAATGCTTCCACCATCCTGATTCACATTATCTGTAACCCTAAGTATCCAGTTACCTCTTGTCGAATTACCGATCAGTGAAGAAAGTGCACCTTCGGGCCGGAAGGTCAAGCTATCTACTGGAGGGCATGGTAAAGTACCTGTCTCAGCATCATCGTCAAGATTGATTAAAATATTGTCCTGGTCATCACAAATTGCATCGAATAGTACTACCTCATATCCAGAGGGGTCCTGCAAAGTCACAGTAAGATCGGATATCCAAGAATGCGTAATGTCAAGTCCAACAACATTTACATCTATAATTTCAAATGTTTGGTCAAAGGTGAATTTTGATGTCACGGTTGGAGTGCCACTGCTTGAAATAGTAATGTCCAATTGATCCTCATATAAGTCAAGAATCTTTTCATCACCTGTTGTGAAACTTGATGTTGTATAATCAGTCGTATGGTCGCATCCTTTAAATGCTTTTACTCTCCAAAAGTATTCGGTGATGGGTTGCAATCTTTCTTGCACCATAAAAGAGGTGTCATTTAGGTTTGTAACATCAATTAGTGGAGAAGAAAAATCAGAAGATCCTGCAACCTGGAGACTATAGTAGTCTGCACCTTCCAAAGCTTCCCAAATTAAATTTGGCCTTGTCGAGACATTGGTAATGCCATTTCCTGGTGAAGACAAAGAAACATCCGACGTGAAATCACTAATAATATTAACTGTTAGATCTACGGAGTGAGATAAAGAGCCGGAGGTACCAGTCAATTGAAAGCTGACAGATTCAGTGCTTGCGTTGGCAATGTCAGAAATTGTAAGTGTTTCATTTGACCCTACAGGCGATGTAGCGTTACTCAACGATGAATTCAATGCTGAAGGTAACCCACTGACAGACCAGGTAATGTCTCCGGAAAAATCTAATACACCTTGAGTGGTAAAGTCGAATATAGCATCATTAGGGTTACAAACTGTTATGGTAGTTTCAGCTACATCAATTACAAAATCTGGTTCGGTTGGTTCTTCAATGACGAAATTAGAGGAATTCACATTAAAGAAAATGTTGTTTGCCGCTTCTACCTTTATCCTTGCTTCACTCACTGCATCTATTGGCAACTGGATATTTTCTGTGCCGTCATTTGCTGTATTTGACCGCAATAAAATAGGGAAGCTCTGACCTCCATCATTTGACAAATATATATTCACCGCATCGCAGTTTACGGGAGGTAAGTCTGTGTTGGCCACATCCCACTCTACTGTTATCTGAGACCCTCCCAGTAAGGTTTCATTGGTGGTTTGTGAAGTAACTACAAATGGACCAGCATCTGCGGAGACATTAAAGGAAATGTCTTTTGTATCTACTCCGCCCGCTGACAAATTATTATCCCTGACTACAAAACGAAAATTTAATTCACGGCTATATCCAGGAAGGATTTCACCCAATGTTTGCGAGCCCGAAAGTAGGTCAGAACTTTGGGGGAATTGCCTTATTGGAGAACCTGAGGGTAAAAATGCTCTAAATAAAGGGGCATTACCTACGGGTTCATTTGGGTGGCCAGTCGGTCCTAAATCCCATTGCTCCCATGAATACGTCAAATTATCTCCATCAGCATCAGTGGCATTACCCTCTAATATAAAAGGAGTGTTAACGGGAATTGAAAATCCACCTTCAGGAACTGATGCAACAGGGGGAGTATTTCCAGAAGCTGTGATAACAGGACAGGTATTACCTTCATCAACTGTTGTGTACCTTACTATTTCTTCAATACTTGCAGCATGAAAAAAGGCATCACTGTTACCTTGAATGTTTTGAGGACTGCAAATTCCGGCATAGGCCATAATGGTTGTACCTGATCCAGGTTCGTATGCAGTGCTGCTATTTCTGTTTCCACCAGAACAACTTCCAGACGATCCATTGAAAGTGTGATTTCCTCCAAATTGGTGTCCAATTTCATGGGCCACATAATCCACGTCAAAGGGATCCCCCACAGGATTGTTGGTTCCGGTTGTTCCCTGAGCTTTCCTTGTTGTTGAACACACTACTCCTAATCCCGCAAGACCGCCAGAACCGGTAGTAAAAATATGGCCAATATCATAATTGGCGCTTCCAATGATACTGTCTGTTTGAAATTGGTTTATGCTAAGTGCAGATGATGCGCTTGCACCATTGAAAGGGTCCGTTTCCGGATCAAGAAAAATGAGCAGGTCATTGTTTTCTATGAGCTCAAAAGTGACCGCAACATCTAATTCGTAAATTCCGGTAACTCTATTCATGGTCGTGACAATGGCCGCCATTACCTCTTCCTTCGTATCACCATGAAACGCCGAATATTCATTGTCAGCAGAAACTGCAAGGCGATATTTTCTCAATTCGGCACCAGAAGCAGCTCTTTGGTTATTGTTGTCAATTTTCTTTTTAGTATCATTCAATTGATAACGTATTACCTCTTCCTCTAAAAAGTCCGGTGCTTTCAGTTTAGATTTATATTCTTCCCTAAAATAGGAATTGTAATGGGTATAGTTTCTGTGGTTGTTTGGATCAATGAACACTGTTCCCTGATCTGTAAAAATCATGGCGTGAAAACCCTTAGAGGCAGAATAATCGATTTTTCCTTTTGATCGGCCGTCTTTTGAAATTGCATTGAAGGTCTTGATTCCCGGAAATTTTTTAGCAAGTCCTGGAGACAATAGCCTGGATGGGGTTAAAATAAATTCCTGAGACGATCCGTCAGGCAAGGGCAGCTCAATGCTTAATTGATCATCATTTGAGAGGAGGTAAGATAAATCAACTTCATTAACTGATATAGCCCGAAAGATATTGTCATTATTCCTCTCACTTAAGTTTTTCCAGTGGATATCCTGACCATAACAAATTGAGCCAAATAGAATTAGAAGAGGAATTAAAAAATGTTTTTTCATTGCGGGCATCATATAGATTCAAAATTATCAGAGCCGAAGGTACGTATAAATACCCCCTCGAGCCAGTTGATATTAACTAATAATGAATCTAATACAATGATCTTTCTTAAAACCCCACTAGAAACAGCAGCAGTACTGTATTAGATAGGAACATTTACATGCCTTTCCGCATGATAAGATGATCGGACCAAAGGACCTGACTCTACATATTTAAGTCCCCTTTTTAGTCCTTCTTCCTTGTACTTTTCGAACTGATCCGGGTGGATGAATTCTGCTACCTCAATGTGCATTTTAGTTGGCTGTAGGTATTGTCCCAAGGTCAGGATATCTAAGCCATGCTCTACCAAATCATCCATTGCTTTGTAGACTTCATCTTCTGTTTCGCCTAGCCCAAGCATAATTCCGGATTTGGTTCGTTTTCCATATTCTTTTGTAAGCTTAGTTTGCTCAAGACTTCTGTGATATTTTGCCTGAGGACGCACCCTTCTATAAAGCCGCTCAACAGTTTCCATATTATGAGAAACAACCTCTTGCCCAGCGCTAATCATTCTGTACAGGGCATCCCATTTACCTTTCACATCAGGTATGAGGGTCTCAATTGTTGTATCCGGAGAGAGTTGTTTAGTTTTTACAACTGTTTGATACCATATCTCTGCCCCCTTGTCCTTGAGTTCATCTCTGTTTACTGAAGTAAGGACAGCATGCTTAACCCCCATGGTTTTAATAGCTTCAGCCACTCTTTGTGGTTCGTTTTCATCGTATTCAGGGGGTCTTCCTGTTGCCACTGCACAAAAGCTACATGACCTGGTGCAGACATTACCGAGAATCATAAATGTGGCGGTTCCAGCACCCCAGCATTCACCCATATTAGGGCAATTACCACTTTCGCAGATGGTGTGTAACTTATTTTCGTCTACAATTTTACGAACTTTTGCATATTCCTTACCAACGGGTAATTTTACTCTTAACCAGTTAGGCTTAGCATTATGCTTCTTTTCTATCGTGGATTTGTCTACTACAGGAAGTTCTATCATAACTACAAATAAGGTGCAAAGGTATAAGGCAAACCCGCTATTGACAAAATTGGTTCAACTATTTTCGTGTTCCCCAGTAAAGCGTAAAGTAGGCTGACGGAAAAATTGATCTGTTATCCTGAGTGGGCATGATGATAATTTCCTTGATATATGCCTCGAGCATAGCACCAATTTCTAATCCAGCAACATTGTTTTTAAATGCACCAAACTCAAAATTAAGATAACTTTTTGTGTTTGCGCCAATAGTAAGTTCCGACTCACCAAGTCCTTCAAAAAGTCTTCCTGAGCCTGCAATTTCACTATGCTGATGTTTATCCGGGTCAAATTGCTCACTTGTATTTAAGTCTCTCAATTGTACATAGTATGGGGCTATTATACCGATTGAAGGACCAACGGCTGCACCTACGCTGATTTGAACTCCTTGCTGGGGAGCTTTCTTGAATAGTAATTTTTCTTTTCCATACTGTCCACGAATCGCATATAAGTAATTTTGCTTGCCCCATACGAACGAACTTGCCTGCCTGTATGAGAATTCTTTGGGGTGCTTGACATTACTGAACTCTAAGGCATATGTGGTAAATAACTGATCTCCGCTGGAAATACCCATTTTCAGTACCAATCCGCCAATCAGACCACCATTAGTGTTTTTGTTTAACCCCCAGGTAATTTCTTTGGAATAGTTTGATCCTCTATCTGAAAATTGACCATAGGAGTATTGGACAACTGAAATTGCCAGGAAAATAGTGATTAAACTATATTTATATAAATTAACTATCATTGGCTAAAGAATTAATCTGTATGCATGTCATACGCTGAAGAACCTGACTTAGTTTAACAATCAAATACGATTAGTTTTTTTGACTGTAATAAAATATACACAAGAATTACACAACTCAAGTACTTAAGGCTCAAATAAATAAATATACCTTGCCTTTATTTCAATTCAATTGGATCTCCAATTGTAAAATGCTCTTTTATGGATTGATATGAAATAGCCATGTGGGAAGCATGATAAATTACTTTGCCTTTGGTTAGTAGAATCACCTGAGGAGATTCATGCTTTACCTTGAAGCGCAAAGCAATCTCATCGGATAGCTTTCTGAATTGGATGACATCTAACAAATATGGATCCACCTTCATCAGTTCCCAGTGTCTTTCCAGTCGGTCCATGGCCATGGCACTGATTGAGCATCTTGTGCTGTGTTTAAAAATTAAAATAGCGGATTTTTCTGATTGAATGATAATATCATCTATACTGCCAATACCTTCTAACTTATTCCAATTCATAAATGATCTAATTATACCAAAGGTCTTTCTCTTTCTTGTCGAATTTTGGCTTCTTCACTTTGCCACGGACATTTGGAGGTTGTTCTTTGTTTCCATTCAATCTTGACCAAAAAACATTGAACTTTCGCATACTCTCCTTCACTTCTTTATTACTTTGTCGCTTGGCTATCAAATGAACTGAGCTTGGGTGCATTTTACCACCTTTCTTCTGAGACTTCCGTTTTCCGGTAAAATTGGATAACTGGTCTGACTGCTTTTTATGTTGGAAAGTAGTAATAAACTTACGGTTAGTGGTAAAGCCACCAGTGTATCCGCCTAGTCTGCCTTCTTGCCTTCTCATTTTAAAATTTTGAACCACCTTGATATTTTTCCTGTAATCACCAGTGTAATTTCTGGATCGATGGGATTCCCTTTTGGTGAGGTATACGTCTTTTTTCTTAAGCCTACCACGCCATAGTTTTATTTGCTCATTGTAAGGCTTTAATCCTAAGGATACGTTGGGAGAAACGGCTAGCGCATAGTCAATTATGCTAAATCCGTTTTTCTTGATGATTTTCTGTGACTTTGTTCTATCGACAGTATAGCGTGGTTTCACTACTATCCTTTTGCTGTCTTCTCTCGGCTCTGAGAATCGTGGTGAAATTTTAGCTCTTTTACCCCAAGTTGGTTTTTCACTAAACCTCGGTGTAGAAGCCATTATTTTCCTTTCCTTTGGAGGTGTGCTAAACCTGGGAGAAACAGGAATTTTGCCTTGCTTCTTATCTCTTTCCGAATATCGAGGACTTACAGGCACCTTGCCTTGAGATTTCTGTTTTTCAGTAAACCGGGGACTCACTGCGACCTTGGCCTGATCCCTTCGCTTTTCCGAAAATCTTGGTGATACCTGTACTTTTGGAGATTTCTTCCTTTTTTCTGAGAACCTGGGTTCCTGTGCCAGTTCTACAGCGTCTCGTCTTCTTGGTGAAAATCTTGGGGAGACTATTGTTCTTTTGTTGTTTTTATTTTTCTCTGAAAATCGGGGACTTGAAGCCAACTCAACCGCATCTCTTCGTTTTGGTGAATACCTGGGTGAAACCAAAGCTTTTCGGGGTTTTTTATTTCCCTTTTCACTATAGCGAGGGTCCTGCGCCAGCTGTACAGCATCTCTTCTTCGAGGCGAAAATCTGGGCGAAACAATGGTTCTGCGAGGCTGCTTTTTACCTTTTTCGCTATACCTGGGATTCTGAGCCAGTTGTACCGCATCTCTTCGTCTGGGAGAGAAACGAGGTGACACTGGTGTTCTCCGTTTGGCTACCTTGGGGTCCGAAAATTTTGGAGAAACCTTCCTGAGCTTCCCAACTTTACCCACTCTGCTGTATTTAACATCTACAGGAGCTTTCTTTGGTTTTTCCTTTTTAGATTTTTCCTGTTTGATTTTTCTTTCAAACAGGATCAGCCCTCGGTACTGGCTCTTTTCTGTTTTTAATTTCCCTCTGTCTTCAAGCAATTGACCATAGGAATAGCTGGATGCTATTAGCAGTAGTGCAATAACAACAAACTTAAAAAGGGCTATATATAAGGGTGATTTTCTCAACCTGAATCCTACTGAGGAGTTCAAAGATTTATAAAAACTCCTTATTTGGCAATGTAATAACGAAATAAATGAATCCTATTACCTGCGATTCATATAAAATGGCTAATATCGAATAAGAATGCAAGCCCATAATGGATAATGCCAGATCTAACCTTTAAATTAAAAGTATTCGAATATTGTGAGCAACTGATATCTGAAAGGATCAATAACCTTAATGAGCAAGTAGCTTTGAATAAATCATCAGCAGCCCAGGAAACCAAAAGCAGCATGGGAGATAAGTATGAAACGGGTAGAGCTATGGCGCAATTAGAGGAGGATAAACTACTCCGGCAGTTGGTAGAAGCCTCTAAATTAAAACAGGTACTGGCCCAAATTAAACCTGACAAAATGAATACCACCGGGGCTCTAGGAGCTTTAGTCCGGACAGCCAACATTGATTTTTTTATTGCTGTAAGTTTGGGCAAAGCAGTTATTGATACCAGGGAGGTGTATTTAATTTCACCAGTTTCGCCAATAGGACAGATGCTACAGAATAAAACTAGCGGCGATCGATTCAAATTCATGAAAGAAGAGTTGGAGATAATCGGTATTTGTTAAGTTTTTATTGCCATTGCATTAACAGTTGGTGATGGAGATGTTAATAAATAATTCACCTGTTAGATAGGTATTAAATCTACCTTTTGGACGTACACAATGTCAGACTTGTGCGTGAAATTCGCGGGACATCAGTTAATGGAATCATGAACAAAATTATCCTGACAATCTTATTCGGTTTCATCGGCACCTTTACTGTTTCAATTGGCCAGACCTTTGATAGCCGAAATGCTGGAATAGGATATATCATTACCTATTCCGACTCGCTTGCTGGTAAAGTAATGGTCAATATGAAATCAAATCATATTTTGTTGCAGCAGGATGGAATCTACAGGCAATATGAAGCGGATCAAATCTTAAAAGTTGTCTCGGTTGACATTGCAGGCAGGTCCAAAGTTTATTATACCGGTTATTTTGGGTTAAATGAAGAGAGGTATCTGTTTGAAGCGGTTGTGGATGGAGAAACCCCATTGCTTTATCGCGAAGGCTTGTCTTTTGAATCTTATGAGGAATCAGTGAGTCAGGAATATTTTACACTGGTAAATGGCAGTGTGACCCAGTTGGGAAAGAAAAAGGAGATTCTTTCCCTTTTCTCTTCCAACTATGATCAACTGGCTTACTTTCTTAAGGAGAACAATTTAAAATTAAGAACGGCAGAAGAATTGAAAACATTTTTTCTGGTAGCCAATCATAATTCAGCTTCTCCAAACACGCTTATGGCCGGTGAAGACTAGGCTTTAAAAGGCAGGTCGGTTAGATCGACATTTCCTCCGGTAATGATGATGCCAACTTTTTTGTTTTCAAACCGCTTTTTATTCTTCAAAACTGCTGCCAATGGAACAGCGCAACTGGGTTCAATAATAATTTTCATTCTTTCCCAGATGATTTGCATGGCATTGATAATTTCTTCCTCTTCCACGAGAAGAATATCACTCACATGATCTTTGATGATCTCAAAATTTCGCTTGCCTAATGAGACTTTCAGGCCGTCAGCAATAGTGTCTGGTTCTTTTACGGTTTTTAATTTTCCTGATTTGAAAGACTTATAGGCATCATCCGCATTTTTAGGTTCTGCAAGAATCACCTCAGTGGTTGGGATAATGTATTTAACTACCAATGCTGTTCCCGCTGATAAACCACCGCCACCTACGGGAGTCATGATGATATCCAGATCTGGCGTATCTTCAATCAGCTCTTTGGCAGCTGTTGCCTGACCTTCAATGATTTTGTAGTCATCGAATGGAGGAATAAATATCGCTCCGGTATCTTTCACCACCTTATCGCAGGTTTCCTGTCTGGATTTTTCTGTTGGTTCGCAATAAATAATCTCCGCTCCATATTCGTCTACTGCGTTTTTCTTTACAATTGGAGCATTTTTTGGCATCACTATATATGCTTTGGTGCCAGCCAGTTTAGCCGCAAGTGCAACTGCCTGAGCATGGTTTCCTGAGGAGTGGGTTGCAAAACCATTGACCCTTTCCTCTGGCCTTAAGCTGAAGATGGCATTGGCGGCTCCCCTCATTTTAAAAGCACCAATTTTCTGAAAGTTTTCACATTTAAAATAGATATCCGCACCAGTCATTTCATTGATGCTATGAGAAGTGAGGATAGGAGTGTGAATGATGTACTTGCTGATTCTCTGGTGAGCTCTTTTAATATCGCTCAAACTAGGTACTGATTCTGACATTTTGATAATTTTAGTGTGCTTCCAACCAATTTTTACCAATCCCAAGACCTATTTCCATAGGCACTTCAAGTGGAATGGCGTTTTTCATAAATTCATCAGTTTTGGATTTCATAATGTCTATTTCATCTACATGCACATCAAAGACCAATTCATCGTGTACCTGCATGATCATTTTGGACTGGAGCTTTTCTGCCTTCATCCATTGATGGATATTGATCATCGCTACCTTGATCATATCTGCAGCACTACCTTGTATTGGTGCGTTGACGGAGTTTCTTTCATCAAAGCTACGCATCGTAAAGTTTCGGGAGTTTATATTTCTCAAATATCTTCTTCTCCCCAGGATGGTTTCTACATATCCCTTTTCCCTTGCTTTGGTGACGCAATCATCCATGTATTGTTTGACAGCCGGGAATTGCTTGAAATATGAGTCTATGATCTCAGTAGCTTCGCTTCTGCTGATATTTAAGTTTTGTGATAGCCCAAATGGGGATATCCCGTATATGATACCAAAATTCACCTCTTTAGCCTTTCTTCTCATATTGGGTTCAACATTATCCAGATCAACCCCAAAGACTTTGGCAGCAGTATTGGCATGAATATCTTTTCCTTCACGGAATGCC
Organism: Cyclobacteriaceae bacterium; assembly: GCA_965243755.1. Lineage (GTDB taxonomy): Bacteria > Bacteroidota > Bacteroidia > Cytophagales > Cyclobacteriaceae > JANSWY01. The sequence goes on along the minus strand of CBDEVW010000002.1, from coordinate 173,901 downwards.
TCAATCATACTTTCGTCTTTGGCAAATGATGCCATGATTCGCAATTCAATCTGAGAATAATCTGCAGACATGATCTGATATGCTTCGCTCCTGGGTACAAAGGCTTTTCGAATTTCCCTGCCTTTGGGTGTACGAATTGGGATGTTTTGCAGATTGGGATTGTTGCTGCTTAATCGACCTGTGGCAGCAACTGTTTGACGATAATCTGTGTGAATACGGTGATCCTTTTGACTGATCAATTTTGGCAGAGCATCCACGTAGGTCGATTTCAATTTTTGATATTCTCTAAAATCAAGAATTCTTTGAACAATGGCATGCTCAGAAGCTAACTTGACCAGAATGTCTTCACCAGTAGCGTATTGCCCTGATTTAGTTTTTTTGGGTTTGTCAACCAATTTAAGCTGGTCAAACAGGACCTCACCAAGCTGCTTTGGGGAAGCAATATTGAATTCAACACCCGCTATTTCAAAAATCTCTGTTTGAGCTTTCAGGCTTTCCTGTTCCAATTCCTTAGACATTTCAGCAAGGGCATCTACATCTACGTTCACCCCTTCATATTCCATATCGGCCAAAACAAAGGATAATGGTTGCTCTACTTCTACCAATAATTTCTCGAGGTGGTTTTCCTTCAGGTCCTTCTCAAGTTTCTCTTTGAGCTGAAAGGTGATGTCTGCATCTTCACCGGCATACTCTACTACTTTTTCTACCTCTATGTCACGGAGGGTTTTTTGCTTTTTCCCTTTAGGTCCAATTAGAGATTCGATGGCAATTGGAGTATAACTCAAATAGTTTTGGGCCATGAGGTCCATGGAGTGAGCTGTTTCCGGATCTATCAGGTAATGAGCCAGCATGGTATCAAAAATCTGCCCTTTTACTTCGATACCATAATTCCTGAGCACCTGAATGTCATATTTTAAATTCTGACCGATTTTAAGAATACCCTCATTTTCAAGAATGGTTTTGAATTCCTGAATTATGCCTTTTGTCTCTTCAAAGTTTTCACCAAATGGTATGTAGTAAGCTTCACCCTTTTTATAAGAAAATGATATGCCTACAAGTTCTGCATCCACTGTACTTAAGCTTGTAGTTTCAGTGTCGAAACAAAACTGTTGCTGCTTACTCAATGTTTCAATCAGACTTTTTCTGTCCTGTGGGCTATTCACCAAATGATACTTATGGTCTACGGAATCTGCGCTCGTCATCACATTTGCCTGAGACCCTGTGTCTTCACCTCCACCAAATAAATCCAACTGCGAGTCGTCTTTTTTCTTTTTGGTTGGTACTGATGCTGGTTCATCAGAATTGAATACCCGTTTGGATAGCGTACGGAATTCGAGTTCTTCAAATAATGGCTTAAGAACATCCTCATTCGGACCAGTAAATTTTAGTGCCTCTTCTTCAAAATCCAGTGGAACATCGGTTTTGATGGTGGCCAGTTTTTTTGAAAAAATACCTTGCTCGCCAAACTCCTGTATCTTCTTCTGCAAACTTCCTTTTAGTTCCCCCACATTTGCTACAATGTTTTCTACCGTGCCAAACTGCTTTAATAGTTTAGCTGCCGTTTTATCTCCTACTCCGGGTACTCCAGGGATGTTGTCAACAGAATCACCCTTTAGCCCAAGAAAATCCCTTACCTGATCTACATTTTCGAGATCAAACTTTTCCAGTACCTCTGGAATTCCCAGGACATCCACGGCATTTCCCATGTATGCGGGCTTATACAAGAAGATATTTTCTTCAACCAACTGAGCAAAATCCTTGTCTGGTGTCATCATAAATACTTCAAAGCCCTTTCTGGCTGCTTTTTTGGCGAAGGTACCAATGATATCATCTGCTTCATAGCCATCCAGTACCAGGATTGGAATGTTAAACCCTTCAATAATTTGTTTGATGTAGGGAATGGCAATATTGATTTCTTCGGGTTGTGCCTGTCTTGTCGCCTTGTATTCCTTGAATTCTTCATGCCTGAAAGTGGGTGCATTAGTATCAAATGCAACGGCAATGTGTGTAGGTTGCTGTTTATTTATTATTTCAAGAAGTGAATTGGTAAATCCCATGATAGCACCGGTATTGATGCCTTTAGCATTCATTGTGGGTACTTTACTCAATGCGAAATGTGCCCTGTAAATGAGGGCCATGGCATCTAAGAGAAATAATTTCTTTTCAGGTTTGCTCATAGGCGGTAAAGGTATTAAACCAATTATTTTACTGCCCAATTATACCCTCATTTTTTCTTTTTCAATGAATCTGAGGAATGGCTTAGGAAAGTTGTTTCATGTCTGTTTCATAAAATATGAAGTCGGTTGCTGGTGGTATGTAACTAAACTCCTCTCTGATCAGAAGTCCAACCTGAGCCCGGTGATAAGTACAATCATTTACCCAATGTATCAGAATGTGTCGAATTTCGCGATGGTAAGTTAACCCCTGTGCATTTTTGTAGTCCAGGCCCTCATTTAGTTGTTCTTCGGTATAGGAGCTCACTAATTCGATTATTTGCTGGTCTATTTCCTTTATTGAGTTACTATATTCCTCAAAGTGCCACTTCTCCCAGGTATCGGTAATTTGATAAGATTGTTGTTTGAGACGCTTTATCCAAAGTTCCTGAATGTTGGCCATATGGCTCATCAACATGTCAATTCGTGCATTCGTAATATGCTTCTCTTTCAAAAAAGTCAGGTACTCCTGATTAGCCCATTGGTTGTATTTGAGCATTTCTAAAATTGTATCTTTCATTGGGCCTGTGTTTTGGGTTTCTGCTTACTTAAAAGATACCCAATCGAGACCAAAAAAAGAAGGCGCTTATCATAAATAAGCGCCTGATAAATGTCATGTTTTTAAGCGGTTATAACCCAACCATTACAAATGCACCCCAATAGTATGGAGCTTTCCATTTGGCTTTGATGGCTTTTTGAGCGGTATTGAAAGCCAGTTGTTTGTCACCGGTTTCCATCCATTTTTCATAGAATGTCGTCATTAGCTCCTGAGTTGCATCATCGTCCACAGTCCACATACTCATGATAACACTTTCTGCTCCTGCAATTTGGAAAGCCCTTTGTAAACCATATACCCCTTCACCGTTAGACACTTCGCCAAGCCCGGTTTCACAAGCGGATAACACGACAAGTTCTGTATCATCAAGGTTCATGTTCATGGCTTCATAGGCGGTTAGTATACCGTCTTCTTCAATATCCTTATCAAGGTCAATTACGCCGGTGCTTAGGAAGCTATTTGCTCCTGCAAAGATCAGCCCGGATCTGAGCAATGGGTTCTCCACGTACTCATCTACTACCTCACCAGCCTTTGGAGGCTCATTTTCAAGGAAAAATCCGTGAGTAGCGATGTGGAGTGTTTGTGGTGATTTTACTTTTTTCACCTGCTCTTCAATGGCTTCATTCGACATGTACACCTCTGGTTGATATTGCTGCTGATCATATAACTTTTGAATTAGCTCGACTTCACGTTTTGTACCCGGAAGTAGTGAAAGCAGGTTGTTACCACTTACATATCGCTGCAGGTTACCTCTAACACCTCTGCTCAGGCCTCCCCGGGTTCCTCCACCACTCTCTCCTCTGGTACCTCTGGCACCTCTCGATACGCCTCTTCCACGACCCTGGCTCACTGCTTCAGCAATACTCTCAGCGGCCTTTTGAACATTTCCATTATTTTGTTCTATCGCTCCCATGTTGTAGTTGGGGAAACCAAATAAATACGCTTTGTTTTGATCAAAATTTGCCTTGTCATCATAATTGAAGGTGACCAGGTCTTTGGTGTTGGTGAGCACCTGCATATCAATTTCATCCACGAGGAAATTTTTGGTTTCGGAATTACGCAATGTGTAAATGCTGATTTGGTTATAAACACCATCCGGTGAGAAGTATACCTTTTTGACATCCCCTAATTTTTCAGAGATTGGTTTCCAGAATAGTCTGTACGAATAATCCTCATTTACTTTATACCTGATGCCATTTCTGTAGTTGGCCAGGTACCTGGTTTCCATTTTACTTCCCTGATCAAGCACTACCATTTCAGGATAGTCTTTGGTATCGTGTTTCACAATTAATGCAGCATAATAGACATTACCAGTGAAGGTGCCGGCAGAATCCGGAACGAATTCTCTGTACCGAATCATTTCCACTGCAGCTTCTCCTTCTTTAAGCTTTTTCTGCACGTCTCGCCAGGTCACTTTTTTACGACTCATGTTTTCGGCAAAAACAGCGGATTCTTTACCCAGTTCTTTTTCAAGTGCATTGGAGGCTTCCAATAGGGAGTCAATCCTGTTATTTCTTTCTGTCACATCTCCTTCGTGTGAGCTAAATAGCTTGGAGAGTTGCTCTTTTTGGGAAATCCAAAGTTCATACTTTTCCATCAGGGCAGAATCACCACTGTTCACAATTGCTTCCCTCACTTTATTTGTAGCATACATGATCAGTGCTTTGGTGGCTAGCTGAAAGTCGTACATATCACCTTTCAGCTGAGGGTTTTCTTCAGCATTTTTTACAGCAAATGAATTGAATTGCTCAAAGGTGATTTTGATCTTATTGTTGTAGAACTTGGCTTTTTCTTCTTCACTCAATGTTGGAAAGTACGCGTCTATCTGAGCAAAATAATTGTCGAATGTTTCGTTGAAATAATCTACTACGTCTTTAGTTTCATCCTGATCCCACTTGAGAATGGCCATCTGTTTGGTTCCTACAGCATATTGGGGATGATATTTACCTAATACATTTTTTCTGATCTTTAAACTTTTTTCCAGGTACTCTTCCGCTTTTTTCAGGTCACCCATCATTTGATAAGTTTCACCTAGTCTGTGAAGCGAATACGCATATCGGTAATGCTTATCGCCGAGATTTTTTTCAAACCCCTCTGTCGCTTCTCTTGTAAGCTTTAGAGCCATGTCTAACCGGCCAGTTTTCCTATAAACATTTGCCAGGTTTGATTTCTGATTGTAATAAAGGAGGTCTTCGGTTCCCAGGCTTGCTTCAGTGATTTGCAAGGTGCGCAAGTGAGTTTTTTCAGCCTCTTCATAGCGACCTGAATTATCATAAATTGAAGCAAGTACCATTAAGTCCTGAGCGACAAGAGGGGACTCTTCTCCACCAAGGGCAATTTGAATATCGATGCTTTGTTTGATGTAGTCCTCTGCTTTGTCATAGTTACCCATGATCCTGTAAACTTCTGCGATGTTGTGGTATAACAAGCTATTAATGTCAGACATGTCGCCTTCCATTCTTTCAGACATATCAATGCTTTCCAACATTACTTCCTCTGCATCAGGGTACCTTCCCATATCCATATAGAGGTCATAAAGATTTGTAAGCGCACCGATGTAATCAACTGAAGGATTCAACCCCAGTCTTTCAAATGAAATTAGTGCACGATTGATGTGTTTCTCTGCCTGGTTATAAGAACCACTACCGGCATATAAACTTCCAAATAATGCCATCAATCTGGGATAAGTCTCCTCCTCCTTGTCTATATATTGCTGAATTGATTTTAGTAATTTGATACCCTTTTCATATCTGTTACTAAAACCATAATTTACAGCCAGCGAAAGGGCTGTTTCAATATATTCCGGACTGTTTTTACCATAGGTTTTCTCATCGCTCTTCATGATCTGTAAATAGACCTCTTCGGACTTTGTATAATACCCCAGTTGATCATTGATATTGGCAATGTTGTAAAGGGTATTTTTCTTCATTTCCAGATCTGCTCCTATGGTCTCCATGCCATTTAAAACCTTGGTGTAGAGATCCAAACTGGTGTCCAGATCACCATATTGAAACATGTAAGCTTCCGCAAGATAGGAGTACGCATTGAACGAAATTGTGTCACTGAACGAAGAGAAATTGGACTTGATTGCCTCCTCTTCATTCAGGATCGTTTCGTAATCATAGTTGAAGTACGCTTCATCCAGTTTGTTGTAAAGCTTTGCTAACTTTTTTGACTCAAATTGTGCATGTAGCTGTGTGTGTAGAAATAGTGTTAAAATCAATAATGTAGCACTATATTTGGTCATATAAGTCTTCATAACTCGAGTGTATTTTGATTAGTTTGCCATCTGCAATGTATAGCTAATAAATATAAATTTAACTAAATTTAATTGTATCATACTAATTTTGAGAATTCTGCCGAAGGAGATTTTTATTCGTAGAAATTATCCGAGTATTCGTCGAAAAATTTGTGTTTAATTTTGGAGAACTTTGCGGTTCTTACCTCAAATTTCTCTATTTTCAAGGTTTGTAAGCGGCGGAACAATAAATCTAATTATCATAAATTGCATCTTTATTGAATTTGATTTTATGAAATCCACCCAGACTAAAAATCCGCCTGTCCATGAGAACACCAAGAATTTCTCATTGACTAAGCTCTGGTTTACTCTTTTAATTTTGGCATCTTTCTCTATTGATGCTTTTAGCCAGCAAAATTCCCTTCTGTTAGACGGAATTAATGATCACGTAACCTTTAGCAACATAAGTCTTTTTGACAATAGTCAACGTGACTTTACAGTTGAAATTTGGTATCGATCTGACTCATTAGGTCAGGAACAAACCATATTTAGTGCTGGAGTCAATGTTTCAGGTCAGGGCTTTATGATTCAAAAAAATACTGCCAACCTATTGGAAATTGAAACACCGGACGGCCAACTCCTACAATCAATCCGTGATGTAAATGACACTCTTTGGCACCATGTGGCAGTGGCATATGAGGGGAGCGATTTTAGTCTTTACCTGGATGGAGCCTTAGAGGCTTCTGCGACTTACAACATATCCATTGATGGTACGCAGGTACAGCTGGGTCAAAGCACTTTAAATGGTGGAGATAACCTGGCTGGGTGGCTTGACCAACTTAGAATCTGGAGTAGGGCACTCTCCAGAATGGAAATAATCGAAAGGATATTTGAAGAGAACGGTTGGGATGGACAGGATCTCTGGAACTATTATGATTTTAATCAGAATCCGACTTCATTTGATCTGATCGATCAGATAGGCGCAGAAGATGGTACATTACAAAACATGACTGGTAATGAGTGGGTAATCAGTGATGCACTGGTACCGCATACGATATCCTCAGTGTTAAGTGGTGCCTGGTCAAACCCATCTATTTGGTCTGGAGGGAAAGTACCGTCCCTAATCAATGAAGTAACCATTAACGGAACAGATAGTGTATATCTTGATTCAGATGTAGATGTCACCCTGTTACATGTAACTTCATCTGCAGCATTCGATCAAAGGGGTTTTAATATTTTGGTCCTTCAGGATGCAGATTTTGGTGGTAATTATTATGCCAATGCTACTGACAGTCTGTTTTTCATGGGGTATGAAAGATACCTTAATGGTGGTTTTAATGATCTTCCACTGCTTTACCTGATGGAAGGAAGTCTCATTAACTTACAACAAGACATAACAACCAAAGGCGGGGTTTTTGTTGACAATGGAGCGGTTTACAACAGTTTCGGTTACAATACAACGCTTACGGAAGCTGCCTCGTGGGATATATATGGTCATTACGAACATGCAGGTGATACCATCAAATTTAACGGCCTCTCTCACACAGTATTCGGGGGTACCTTTGAGACGGTAACCATGGACACTTGTACGCTGATACTGTTGGACACAATGTATATTAATTCAGCTTTTGTAGCTACTGGAGCGGGTACATTGGACATGGGAACAAATGTGATGTACCCTGGTTACGAGGCAGTTTTTGCTCCACTCGATACCATTATTTGGAGCACCGGAGCTTCCATTATTATTGATCAGTTTGTTACTAACTTTCAGACTGGATATATCCTCACAGGACCTATTAATTTTGAATTTCCTACCATCGAGATTTTAACAGACGGTGAGCTTGACCTGACTTATGCTGCAGAAGATCTCCCGCTGGCAAAACATGAATCATTAATTATAAATGGAGGTGTGTTTTTTGCTGATTACGGACAAGGAATACACATGAACGATAGTTCTACCATTCAGATCTATTCAGGAAAATTTGAAATTGGTGGAGACGGTGCAATTCTGTTTGGAACTGATGTTCAAATAATTAACGATGGAGGTGACCTTAAATTTGGGCAACCTTATAGTACATTCAACGCACCAGCGGTGGTACAAGGTGTAGATGTTTTGTCTAGCTGTGAAATCATTCAGAACTCTGGTAACCTATCTGCAGAATATACACGATTCAAAGACCTCACTGCGGATGGAATAGCTATTAATGGAGGAAATGTAATAAAGCCATTCAACAACTGTACTTTCCTGGAAGGATTGGGATCAAGCTACATCACCATCAATTCCAACGCACTGGATGATCAGGGCATGGACTCGGTTGGTTTTTTTGTCGGTCCTGTTAAAAATATTACTAAAACGTCGGGTTCGGGTACAGGCACAATTTATCTGAACCAATCCTATGGAAATTTGTCAGGACCAGCATATGACAGCATTCAATCAGGTAATATTTCCTGGTTAAATCATATCGGAGATGTGAATTACGGATTGGCGTTTGATGGAATAGATGATCATGTCACTTTTGCGACAAGTCCGACCTTTCCTGACTCAATTACAGTTGAAGGATGGATATATGTACATGATGGATCAGCATTCCAAACCCTGGTGTATTGGGATTTTGGAGGGGGAGCTAATGCCAACTTACAAATAGGAGGTAATTATCTGAGGTTCAACAATGATGACGGTGCTGCACAAACCGGCTCAGTAATTGATAACTATTTCATTCCTAACAAACAATGGGTTCATATAGCCGCAGTTATCCAGTTTGGTAATACCGTACAATTCTATGTCAATGGAATCCCCACAAACTCAGGAGGATCTGCAGCTGTTGTGACTGGTACTCCTACCACGACATTTGGTTCCTCAGCAGGTGTTTCCAACTTCTTTTATGGGATTATGGATGACTTTAGAATCTGGCAGGACGACCTGAATGCTGCTGCAATTCAGACCAACATGAATGCCACCCTTATTGGAAATGAGACTTCTTTACAGGCATTGTATGACATGTCCACTGTTGACCCTACTTCAGATACCGTATTATTAGACCTAACCAGTAACGTACACGATGGAGTGCTAAACTTCTTCAACTTCAATACCATTTCAGGGTGGGTCGCTTCAGAATCACAGCAAATAATACAACAAGCATTGAACTTCGGTGGGTCGGCAGAAGTCGTGACATTTGGTGGAGGAGGCCCTCAGTACAACGCAAATATTACACTGGAAGCATGGATAAGGCCAGAATTTACTGGTGGTGACTTTACGATCGCATCATGGGACTTTGCAGGTACAGATGATGCGAGATTGCAGATATCAAATGGGGACCTACAGTTTGTGGCTGATAATGGTACACCTACTTTTGTTGGTTCATCCCCAGATTCAATAAAAGCAAACCAGTGGCATCACGTTGCAGTGACTAAAGCAGGATCTGACATTGAACTATACATTAACGGTAAGAGCGTCGGTAACAGTACACTGGGTACACATCCTTCTGGTGTGGCTACATTCACTATTGGAGCAAGAGAAGCCGGAGGCCCACACCTGGATTATTTTGATGGAGACATTGATGAGATGAGAGTATGGAACACGGTGGTTTCTCAAAACGATCTGAGGCGATATGCGCTTACTGAAGACCTTAGTTCACACCCTAATATTGCCAATCTTGAAGCCCACATTACCTTTAATGATGGAACAGTTCCTGAATCATTGAACAGCAATGACACTATTGCCAATGATTTATCCATCAATGCCTATGAAGGAGACTTGGTTGGTGGATGGATATTAGATGGCATCAGCTCAAACTGGGTAGTTTCGAGTGCTTTTGAAAGTGGTCAGCTTCCAGCTCTTTATGGAAATGGACTACACATACCTGGAGATAGTACTAACATACCCGACCGTGCAGACGGCACCAATTTTGGCGCAATAGTAGAGTATGACACTATAACCAACAGCTTCCTGTTAATTAATGAAGGACTGGATACGCTTGTAATTTCTGATTTCTACGCATTGAGCCCGGACTTTCTGGTTGATATGGACAAAACAGTAATTTTACCGGAAGACACTGCCAATGTTCTGGTGAGTTTTATACCAAGTTACCCCGGTGTTATGTATGATCTTGTTATACTGGAATATACAGAGGGGGATTATGCATTTCAGGTTGAGGGCGTGGGCTACCCAGATGAGTCAGGACCCGGATATGCAATTACCTTCAATGGCATTGATCAGTATGTGGAAATAGCAGATGATGCACCTTTCACATTTACAAAAAATGATCCAATATCAATGGAAGCCTGGGTGTATCCAACCGATACAGTAGGCATTAAAACCATCATAGGCAAAGAAGGGATGACGTCTGGTTTGGAAGGATTTCAGTTCCGTTTGAACGGCTCCCAACCCGAACTGGTGTTGCAAGGAAATGTAGCGGGCCCAAATGCCATTCAGGTACTTAGCCAGGTTCGAATAGATTCTGGGAGATGGAATCATGTTGCAGTAACTTATGATGGTACTGCGCTTGCATCAGGTGTTAATATCTATATCAATGGAATACCTGCTGCTACCACCACGGTCTATGATAATATTGGTGCATTTACAATAGGCAATACGGAACCGGCCTTCATCGGAGGTTTGAATGGAGGTAGTTCCCTATGGGATGGAAAACTGGATGAAATTAGAATATGGAATTCTGTACGATCCCAAACTGAAATAGAAGAGAGCTTCCTAAACACAGTTGATCCGGGAAGTACAGACCTTGGTGCATACTACCGAGCCGATTTTGGTATTGATACGGTGGCTTATGATCTAGTGGCCGGATTACATGGTATCCACAAAGGAACTCCAGGCACCTTTGTATTTTCGCATGCCCCTATGAATAATGAACAGTTTTTTGATTCATTATTTGATAAAACAGCCATTTGGGAATCTAACCTGGTGGCATCATCTGCCAATTTACAAATTGCCCATGATAGCTTCCTGAATGACGAGGGAGATAATATTGTATTTGCACATGACAACATTGTTGCAGCCGATCAGGATTTAACAAGTGATGATTTAGCAGATTCCGGGGGGCTCATCAGCCGAAGAATGGTCCGTACATGGTATGTAGAAATCAGCGATTCAGCTGCGGTACAACAGGGAGGAGAGATAGACCTGATTTTTGACAATGTACCAGGTGATTCCACATATACTTATTACTTGCTGGGAAGAATTGATGAGGTCGAAGAGTTTATTCCATTAAGCTATTCCAGCATTGTGAAGTTGACAGATTCAGTTGGCATATCTGTTCCTGTAGACAGTATTCCTGAAAAGGCCTTTTTTACATTGGGGATGTCAAATATTTTCCCAGGTAATGCTATTGCACTGGATGGAGTAGATGACACTGTAAGATTGAAGGAAATCAGTTATGGCCAGGACCTAACTTTTGAGTTTTGGGGAAGGTTTGATGAGGTAGGACCCAATTACAGTACAATATTCAGACATGGAACACTCGGAGATACTGTTAATTGTTATATAGACACTGATGGGACCCTTGTAACAGACCTTAATTTTACAGGCTCAAGAGAAACATTAAAAGGATCCATAGACATCAATGACAATGTCTGGCATCATATAGCCATTACCAGAAATAATACTGGGTTTAAAATGTACATCGATGGAGCTGAGGATGTGGGGGCATCATTCATCAATGGTACAGCAGGTACAATAAGTGCCGCTGGATGGAATGGAGATATGTTCATCGGTGTAAACCAAAGTGGTAATTTCACCAATCTTAAAATGGATGAATTCCGGATTTGGAATACAGTCAGAGATTCTGCACAAATCAATGAAAACATGTTCTACCCTGTTGATGGGTTTAACGGTGCTCTGGAGGCGTATTATCGATTTGATCAATTTGCCGGATACAATTTGCCGGACCAAACTGGAAGCGCCAGAGTAGGAACACTAAGCAGTACGTTTGACTTTGACTTCAACAATTCCGGTTGGATTTTTTCTGATGGTTTTGAAATGCCGTCATTCCAACATGCGCTGGATTTTGATGGTACCGATGATTACGTTTCAGTTCCAAATATTCCAAATTATGATGTTGCGGATACAACAGACTTTACTATTGAGGCTTGGATTCAAGGGTTTGGTAATGCTGATGGCACAGGAATAATTACCATGGCAACCAATGCGAATCCATTTACAGGATTTAGTATGATCGTATATCACGGCCGTCTGGCAGTTGAAATTGGTGATGGAACGACTACACAAAGTCCGGCGACAGCAGAACTTTATGGAACCACAATTATTGATGATGGAGATTGGCACCACATTGCGTTAGCCTTTCATAGGTCTACACAAAGCATCAGCTTTTTTGTTGATGGCATAGAGGAATTCAGTATTACTGAACCTTTAGTAGGTGCAAATCTTACCTCAGGGGTATTCAACATTGGAACAAATTATGACCTTTCATTGGATTTCAATGGGGTAATTGATGACGTTAGGTTCTGGTCCTTTGCCAAAGGCGACATAGACATTCAAAATTACATTTATGATGCGCCTGTAGCCCAGGCAAGTAACCTGGAAGCTTATTTTGACTTTAACCAGGGAGAAATTGGTGCTGACAACTCCGCAATTACATCAGCCCTTGATAGAAGTGCCAATTACAACGATGGTACGCTCAATGGGTTTGCATTAACAGGGTCCATTTCAAATTTTGTATTATCTGAAATTGATTCGATAAGACCAAGACTAAGAGTATTTTGGGATGACGCAGAGGTGCTAAATTATGCAGATACTTTAAACGTTGGTTTGGCATTTTTAAATGACACAACATATTTCCAACTGACACTGGTAAATGTAGGTAATGATACTTTGAACATTTCAAGCATGACGCTTGGTAGCGGTGAGTATGGTTTTTCTCAGACATTGAGTGACTCCACCTTATTGCCTTACGAACAACAAAGTATCGAATTGTTTGCTGTTCCAACAGCCGAGCCGTTTAGCTACAGTAGCATAGATATTACAAGCAATGATCCGCTAAGTCCATTCACTGGTGATCTGGAAGTAACTGCTTATCCGAACCTTCCGGGGTCTGGTACAGCTATAAGTTTAAATGGATCAGCATCAGACTATGCTGTTTCCAATGATTTTACAGATGGGTTTGGTTCATTCTCAGTAGAATTCTGGGCAGCACGGGCTGATACATTGGATAATGATGTTGTTTTTAGTTCCGGTACGGGCGGAGCAAATAACCTGTTGAATATAGGGTTTCAAACCGGACAGATTGCATGGTTTGGTTTTGGAAGTGATGAGCTTACAATGACCTATGGCCCACTTGATACGGATTGGAACCATTGGGCATTCACTTATGACTCTTCTATCAATGAGCAAAAAATCTACCTAAATGGTATTGAAATAGCCAGTAGAACCTCCACTGATGATTTCTTGGGTGCGGGAACGATTTTCTTCGGCCGAACTGCAACTGGTGGAGATGATTTCGGAGGAGAAATAGATGAGCTGCGCTTTTGGTCTTATGCTTTACCAGATAGCATTATTCGCCAACACCTGGCCAGTAAAATCACTGGCGGCTCTGAAAACATTGATAGCCTTACGGTTTATTACAGGTTCGATGAGACATCTGGAAGTGACATACTAGATATTGTGGATGGCTTTGATTTCACCTTAGTAGGTGGAACAAGAGTTACATCAGGGGCATACCTTGGTGACAACAGCTTGTACAACTACAGCTCAAATGAAATAGATGTATCACCTAACGGAGAACCTGTCCGAGTAACAAATGTGTCCAACTTCACGAATGGGTTCCATGCTTATGTGATCAAGGATCAACCTGTACCAGACACTGTAACTGGCTTCCAAAATATTACAGACACTACCTATTATGGTGTATTTGCCCCTGGTAGTACTTTCGATCTGGAGTTTTTATATAGTCCAACTACTGCTGAAGATAGTTTGAGGCTGGTGAGAAGGGAGAACAATGGCGATTCTGTATGGCTTGGCGCCAGTGGAATATTTAACCTGGATGTCATCAACGATTCAATTTTCTCAAGAAACCAAACTTCAGGAGAATTTGCTTATGCTTTATTGAATTACCCAGTTTATCTGGATGCCGGAGATGCACTGGATTTTGATGGGGTGGATGATTTTGTAGACATTCCACACGATGATCGATTAAATATAGCTGAAGGAGATTTCACCCTCGAAGCATGGATATATTTAGACACAACCGGAACTGCAACCATTTTATCCAAAGGTCATGGTAATGGGGGCACCAATCCGGATGTATTTGTTTTCCAGATTCAGTCCAATAAAATAGCATTGGAATTATCTGACGGGGCTTCTCATGAGTGGGGCTTTTCCAATACAGATGTTCCTCAAAATAAATGGGTGCATGTAGCAACTTCGTTTGATAATGCATCACGTGTTGCGACCTTCTATTTAAATGGAAGTGCAGATGGTCAACACACTTATAGCATTACACCAGGTAACAACGCCGATACGAACTCAGCATTCTTAGGTAAGCAAGGGTATGGATGTGACTGCAGTTACTTTAAAGGCCAGATTGATGAGGTTAGGGTTTGGAACAGTACTTTGGGTGCTGACACCATAAGTATGTATGCTTTTGGCGCTTTGGATGAATTCCATCCTAATGTAGATAACCTTGTGTTGTATCAGAAACTTGATGATGGGCCTGGTTCCCCAAGCGTCCATGATCTTCAAAGTAATTTAGTTTCAACACTGACGAATATGGACCCCGGAACCGATTGGGTTATTTCTGGTGCCTTTAGCCTACCACCAAATACAGTAATTACCACTGCGGATTCTGGTGCAGGCTCACTTAGGGCTGTATTGGATAGTGCTAATACAAACGCTGGCCTTGATACCATCTATTTCGACTTACCAGGAAATGGGCCATGGATCATAACCCTGCAGTCATCATTGGTTTCTACCGATAGTGTGATCATCGATGGTACCACTCAACCAGGATATGATTTTGCCACCGGTATGCTGGTAGAAATACATGATAGCACAGCCACATTTGATGGGTTGGAGTTTGTTACTAATTATTTCGAATTGTATGGAATGAGGTTCAATGGCTTGAATACCGGAGTATTGATTAATTCCAATACGGAAGGGTATCAGTTAGGATCTATTGGTAAAGAGAACATTTTTATAAATAATTCGACGGGGATCATTGGTTTAAACAGCTCGATCGGGCTGGTGGAGGCCAATTACATTGGTTTAGACTATGACTCTCTACCAGGTCCTAACATGACAGGGGTCATGTTTAATGGAACAAGCACCAGTAATATTGTTGGAGGAGTAGGAGCTCCAAATATAATCGCCTACAATACAACAGGAGTTGTATTTGATGGAGCGAGCACCATCCAAAATCAATATGGCGTAAATATTAATTATTGTAATGGTGTGGCTATATCACTGGATAACGGAGCGCAAAATGGAATGCTGCCACCTACAATTTCAACAATAGATAATAGCAGTGTAAATGGAACCGGGACAGATGGAGAAATGATTGATGTATACATTGCGAATGACAGCTGCTCAAGTACCGGTGGAATTTATCACCTGGGTAATGCGACAGTATCTGGCGGTACGTGGACAGTATCTGGCTTGTCATTGATCGAAGGAGATACTATAACGGCAGTTGCGTTTAGTGGTGTAGATGGGAGCTCAGCTTTCTCTGCGCCGGTGTTGTTTGCAATTGATCCAATAACTCCTTCAGTAGATTCAATTGTTACCAATACACTGGAGCCAGTCATTACCGGAACATTTGAATTTGGAACTGACCTTGATGTAACGATTGATGGCGCCACTTACATATTAGGGACAGATGCCAATTTATCAACAGACAGTATCTCCACATGGACTCTGGATCTTGCGGGGCTTCCGCTAAGTGGAGAGGGTGTTTATGATGTAGGAGTGGTCAGTGCAAAGACAGGTCTAGGTGTAAGTGCTTCTGACAGTACCCTCAATGAAGTTGAGATAGATCTTACCTTACCAGTGGTAGCTATAGATAGTTTAATAACAAACGTTTTATCTCCTGAGCTCACGGGAACAGTAGATGATATTACTGCGCTGGTTGATGTAGATGTAGCTGGGAACCTATACAGTGCAACGAATAACGGAGATGGCACCTGGACTTTGAGTGCAGGTACAATTAGTCCGGATCTCACAGAAGGCACTTATGATATTATTGTCAATAGCACAGACCCGGCTGGTAATGTTGGAGTTGATACAACCAGCAATGAGTTGATTATAGATACAACAGCCCCTGTTGTAACTGTAGATACTCTGGCAACTGCAGATTTTACACCGGATTTGACAGGAACTGTAGACGATAATGATGCCGCAATAGATGTTACTATCAATGGAGGTACTTATGAAGCCACTAATAACATGGATGGTACCTGGATATTGCCTGGAGACTCGATTAATCCGGCTCTCACACCAGGGGTATATGATGTTGTTGCTAATGCCACAGATAAAGCCAATAACCTGGGTTCAGATGTGACGGTAGATGAGGTGGTTGTCAGCGCAGAACCGGTTGCATATGCCGCTACTTTAGTCAATGTATTTGATTTCACAGCCAATTGGAGCGGTTTCGATGGTGTTGCTGGGTATAGCCTCGAAGTTGCCAATGATAGTCTATTTACACAGTACGTTTCTGGCTATGAGAATTTTGTAACAACGGATTCAATTGAGCTTGTAACCGGATTAAATTATTCAACCGATTATTACTACCGGGTAAGAACCATCATTTCTCCGGGAGATACATCCACTTATTCCAATACCATATCAGTAAAAACAGGAATACTTTCTGGAACAATAGCGGATTCGGTGGCATTGCGAAGTATTTACCTCAACACGAATGGAGTCAACTGGACAAGAAATGCGAACTGGCTTTCATCCAGGGTTGAGTTTTGGGAAAATATAACCTTTGTCAATGGCCGTGTCACCGGATTGGATCTAAGCGCCAATAATCTGACTGGTAATTTCCCTGCATTTACGGGAGAGGAATTGGATCAGCTGCAAACCTTGTTGTTAAATGACAATGAATTAAATAATGTTGCAGATCTCACTACTTTATCCTTAACTGATCTACAGGTACAAAATAATAACCTTGGTTTTGAAACTCTGGAAGTCATCAGTGGAATACCAGGAACTTATAGTCCACAGGATTTCCTACTTGACGATGTAAGAAGAATTGAGAACGAAGGAGACAACATTACGCTGGACAGGACTGTTGGTGGTACTGCTAACACCTATCAGTGGTTCAAAAACAGCAACCTGCTAGCAGGAGAGACCGCTGCAACCCTTGAACTCAATGATATTTCATTTGGCGATGAAGGTTTATATCATGTGGAAGTTCAAAACACGATCGCCACAGGAATAACCTTGGTTTCTAAGGCAGTAAACCTAAAGGTTTCTTCAATTGAAAGAGACACAACTGCTCTGAGAGTGATATATGAAGCACTTGATGGTGACAACTGGACCAATAACGATAACTGGT
This sequence comes from Cyclobacteriaceae bacterium, assembly GCA_965243755.1. Lineage (GTDB taxonomy): Bacteria > Bacteroidota > Bacteroidia > Cytophagales > Cyclobacteriaceae > JANSWY01. The sequence goes on along the minus strand of CBDEVW010000002.1, from coordinate 156,372 downwards.
TTACTTCCTCAGATATTGGATCATGGGATGGCATCACCACAGGTGGCTCGCGAATTACTGGAATTGATTTGAGTAATAACAATCTTGGTGGCACTGGAATCATGCCGGAGGAGATTCTAGATATTATTAATGTAACAAATATCAACCTTTCCAATAACAGAGTTGGTAACAACCCTGGTCTGATTGAGGTACCTGACTTTAGTTCAATGCCGAATTTGACCGAATTGGACATTAGGGGAAATAGCCTTCAGTTTGGTTCCATCGAGCCTATTGTTGGGAATATCGCAACGTTTACTTACAACAATCAGGCGCAGGTTGGAAATGGTCAGACTTACTCCGTTGAAAAAGGAACCACAGTTGAACTTTCTGTAAGTGTTTCTGGTGAGAATAATACCTATCAATGGCGAAGGAATGGAACCAATATCACAGGAGCCAATGATTCAACATATACCATTGCGGCCATTGATTACAGCAGCATGGGGAATTATGATTGCGTCATAAACAATACAGTTGCAACAGCTCTTCAAATTACAAGTAGAGTGAATAAGGCAGAAGCGCATGTCGACATTGATGGCTCAGTTTTCGGAAATGGTGCTCCACTGAGTGAGGGAGTAATCCATGCCTTGAAGATTGTTCCAAATAGAGTGAGCTACGACACCACCGATGTGCAAAACATTGTTAACGGGTCATTTGTATTTGAGAATATTGTGCTCGGTGACTATGTCATAGCAGCTGAAGGCGATACATCTGAGTATCTACCTACATATTATATATCCGCATTCACATGGACCGAAGCAGATACCTTATTCCTGAGAGACACCATCAATGGCTTTGAAATAAACATGCAGGCAGTTCCCGGTGAACAAACTGAGTTTGGTGATGGTGGATTGGGCGGATTCCTTGAGGATGATCTGGATCCGGATAACACTGGTAGATTAGAAGCAGGTCGACGGGTAAAAAGAGCAGGTGTTATGTTGAGGAGGAGACCACCAGATTCCAGAACGGAGAATGATGAGGGATTTGTGCTGTTTGCTTATGTACAAACAGATGACAATGGAGAGTTCACCTTTGAAGATTTACCGGCAGGAACATACAGGATCAATTTTGAATATCCTGGTGTACCGATGGATTTGGATTCATTCGTGGAGTTTGTACTGGGAGCTGATGGCAGTGAAGACTCTTTCACCATTCAGGCTACCGTGACAGAAGATGGAATTGTAGTGGTACCTATTGACATCACAAGAGTTTATCCGGAATATTTTAAGAACCTGAAAATATATCCTAACCCTGCCTACAATCATTTGTACTTGAGGTATGGAAGGCTAAACTCTGATAATGTAATATTCAGCTTATATGATGCCACTGGTGCATTGATCAGACAACAAAAGCTGGAAAAGGGCATTAACAAGGAGATTGAGGTTGATCTTTCAGACCTTGAAGCTGGAATGTATATTATTAACTTCTCCGACAGATCATCGGGAGTAAATATTGCCAATGCCAGAATCATAAAGAACTAGGGGATTATTCATCTGGAAACTGGCCTGCCTTGCTATTTGAAGGGCAGGCTTTTTTTATTGCTCATAAAACATCAACGAATACTCGAAGAATAAGGTCGTTCACTAAATAAACTAATTCCGTCCTGTCATTCTTTCCTATTTTACGATTGGGTTAAACTGAAACTACCATTAATCTAATTTATCAATTGGTTAATCGAAAAATATCTCACAGTTACAGTGTGAGCTATATCTTTAACCCTGACCAAATTGGAAAATAAATTATTAATCTACTGTTATGAAAACTCCAGCCAGAGAGCTACTCAAATGTCTTTTACTATTTGGGTTCATCATTGCCAGCGTCCAGCTAAACGCACAAAATTCCGTGGGGATCGGAACCAACAGCCCCAATACTAATTCAGTATTAGAACTTGTCTCAACCGGAAACAATCAGGGCTTTCTAATGCCCAGGATGTCCACAGCACAAAGGACTGACGCTTCTTTTACATCAGGTCTTACCAATACTGAAAATGGTCTGATGGTTTTCGATACGGACGAAGGGGCCATTTACTTTTGGTACAGTGGTTCATGGGTCAACTCTACTTCATTACTTGCAGGTGCCGGAATTCAAATTACCGGTAACACCATTGAAAATATTGGAGACACAGATGACACAGATGATCTAACAAATGCTTCCGTTGCTGCTGGAGATGTTACGGGAGATTTCGCTAATTTATCTGTTACTGCCATTCAGGGTAACCCGGTATCAGGTACCGCACCTACCCTGGACTATGTGTTAAAGTGGGATGGGTCCCAGTGGCTACCACAACCAGATGCAGGAAATGTATACACCGCAGGAACAGGAATTGATGTATCAGGAAATGTCATTACAAATACAGGGGATACCGATGCATCAGATGATATTACAACAGCTACTATAGCTGCCGGAGATGCCACCGGAGATTTTGGTGCGCTTCAGGTTACAGGTATTCAAGGGAATCCCGTGGATCCTACGGCTCCTACTGTTGGACAAGTCTTGAAGTGGGATGGGACGCAATGGCTGGCATCAGCTGATGCAGACGATCAGGATGCACTTTTGGTACCTTTTGATGACGCAGTAGCAGCATTGGGAGTTACTGATGTGCAATCAGCCATTGAAGCATTAGATGCAATTCTGGATGGCCTTGGAGCTGGTGATATGTTGCAATCAACATACGACACAAATGCCAATAGCATTGTAGACCTGGCAGAAGATGCTGTTTTGGTTAATGGGTTAACAGTAATGACTGCCGTACCGGCAGGAGCTGATTTTACAGATGACCAAACAGCTGCAGAAGTAGCAGTAACACCAGTAGGAAACCTGGCGTCAACCGACGTGCAGTCGGCCCTGGTAGAATTGCAAACAGATATTGATGGAGCAGCTGGAGATATGACACAGGCAGTTTATGATGGCAATTCGGATGGAGTAGTAGACAATGCAGAAACTGTCGGTGGATTAACCGTATTGACTGCTGTACCGGCAGGAGCGGTTTTCACAGATAGTGAACTACCTGCGGTGGCAGTATCGGGAGACGTGCTGGAATATAATGGCAGCACATGGGTCGCTGCACCACCAAGCACATTGACCATACCAGATGGCACTAGTATTGGAGGAGACGGAGATGTTACTCCGCTAACTATATTGTCAGTAGATCCGGCACTTCTTACACCTGGAGGCGCCACAGTTGGCCAAATATTGGAACATAATGGAAGCAACTGGGTTCCGGCGAATCCAAGCACCTTTACCAATACAGATGGAACAAGCATTGTTGGCGATGGAGATGCAACCCCATTAAGTGTAGGAGCAATTGAGCCAACGGCCATCAATCCAGGTGGGGCAATTCCAGGTCAGGTGTTAGAGTGGAACGGTACCAACTGGGCAGCAGCCAATCAAAGCACCTTAACGAATACAGACGGAACAAGCATTGTAGGAGATGGTGATGCAACCCCATTGAGTGTAGGAGCCATTGAACCAACGTCCATCAATCCAGGAGGCGCAATTCCAGGTCAGGTATTAGAGTGGAACGGCACCAACTGGGCTGCAGCCAATCAAAGCACCTTAACGAATACAGACGGTACAAGCATTGTAGGAGATGGAGATGCAACCCCATTGAGTGTTGGTGCGGTTGATCCATCATTGATAACAGCCGGAACAGCGACAGTAGGACAGATTCTGGAGTATAATGGATCCAACTGGGTTCCTGTAAACCAAAGTCCATTTACCAATTCGGATGGCACCAGTATTTTAGGAGATGGGGATGCAACCCCGTTGAGTGTTGGTGCAGTAGATCCATCATTAATAACCGCCGGAACAGCGATCGTTGGGCAGATTCTTGAGTATAATGGTTCGAACTGGGTTCCGGTGAATCAGAGTCCATTTACCAATGCAGATGGTACCAGTATACTAGGAGATGGAGATGCAACCCCGTTGAGTGTTGGTGCAGTAGATCCTTCGTTAATAACCGCCGGAACAGCGACAGTAGGACAGATTCTTGAGTACAATGGATCGAACTGGGTTCCAGTGAATCAAAGTCCATTTACCAATGCAGATGGTACCAGTATACTAGGAGATGGAGATGCAACCCCGTTGAGTGTTGGTGCAGTAGATCCTTCGTTAATAACCGCCGGAACAGCGACAGTAGGACAGATTCTTGAGTACAATGGATCGAACTGGGTTCCAGTGAATCAAAGTCCATTTACCAATGCAGATGGTACCAGTATACTAGGAGATGGGGATGCAACCCCGTTGAGTGTTGGCGCAGTAGACCCGTCATTAATTACTGATGGTGGTGCCACAATTGGCCAAAGGCTAGAATACAATGGTGCCAATTGGGTTCCAGTAAACAATACAGTTAACGTCACTGCCAACGAAGTACCCAGAGGAGATGGTACAAGTCAGGTGAGCTCCAATATCTTCAGTGATGGAACGAATATTGGAATTGGTCAGGCTGCACCTTTGTCTACTATACATTTAAACACAGATAATCATATTATATCAGAAGGGGGTGACTTAATATTGACAGATAACATTCATCTGGTAACGGCAACACCAACCTATACTCAAAACGGACGTGCCGTGGCATTGGCTTTATCAAGTGCTGGTGGTAATCTGGAGTTTTTTACTGCACCATCCGGTGTAGCTGGGAACACGGCCCCATTAACCTCAATTTTAACCGTTGATGATCTTGGAGGAGGAGTTACCGGAACATGGCAGTCTTTCGATATGACGGTAGCTGGTAATGGAGCAACTGCCAGTAATCTACATTTCGGAGATGCCGATAATACTGATATGATCACCTTAAAATCACCTGAGGTATTAGGAGCTTCGACAACTTATACTTTACCTCCCCTTGATGGAACAACGGGTCAGGTATTGTCTACTGATGGCGCGGGCGCCTTGTCCTGGGTCAATAGCTCATTCTTTAATAATGTGAACGAAATTCCTAAAGGAGATGGAGCGGGCTTAGTTTCATCCGACATTTATTCCAGTGGGGCAAATGATGTTTCCATTGGTTCATCTACACCACTCCCGGGAGTGAAATTTGGTATTCATAACCAGGCTGGTACTCCGTTGTATTTTGGGGCCACCAACTATTCAAACAATCCAAATGATGGATCAAACCTTGGGCTGTTACGAGCCAGAGGTACTCAGGGAGGAGAACTACTACTACAGAGTGGTGACGCCATCGGTTCTATCGGATTTAATGTTTGGGACGGTACATCGACACATATTTCGTCAGCCAGTATTAAGGCATCTGCCTCTGTAAACCATGTAGGAGGAAGTGATTATGGAACACAACTTTCCATTGCCACAACCGCCGATGGAACGGGGGTGGAAGCCGAAAGAATAAGAATTAATGGTGACGGTAGCATTGTGCTATTGGACAACACTTCAATAGGAAACGGCCCGACTTCAGCTGTAAAACTTCAAATTACACCTGATGGCGGTCAAAACAATGCCCTAAGAATCAACCCGGAATCCACCGATACAAATACCGGAGAATTTCAAATGATGGAGCTTGGTGTAAACGGAACAGACTTTGTAGGCTTCAAAGCCCCGGCAAACATTCCTGCTCCCCAGATCTACACCCTGCCAGCAACTGATGGTACGTCCGGGCAGGTGCTTTCAACTGATGGTGTAGGAAATATGTCATGGGTCAACAGCTCATTCTTTAGCAATATCGATGAAATTCCAAGAGGTGATGGATCCGGACTGGTGAGCTCAAATATTTTTAGCAATGGTTCTAGTGTCGCCATTGGACTTGGTGCCTTCACCGTTCCCCTTACATTCTCTGTAGTGCAGGAATCAGGCGGACCAAATGTGAATGGTATTGTCAACTATTCTGGTGTTGCTGCGGATGATGGTTCTACCTGGGCATTGGTTAGAGCACGAGGAAATGATGCCTCACCAGCAGATGTTTTAAATGGCGACAGAATAGGGACATTAGCTTACACCTCACATTCAGGAACTTTTAATGACGCAGCAACCATTCAGGTGTCGGCAGCAGAAAACCATACAGCAGGAGTACTTGGGTCTACCATGTCATTCCGAACTGCAGCTTTGGGGGAAACTTCAAATGCACAAAGATTGCTTATCGACCAAAACGGCGATGTTCAGGTCTCCGGTAATTTAGGAATTGGCATACCTCCAGCACATGCTTTAGATGTAACAGGAGATGTGAATGTTTCTGGTGCCATTCTTAAGGGTGGAGCTCAGGTGATGGATGTCAACACAACTACCTTCAGTACGTACCTGGGAGATCAGGCTGGAAATGCTGGTAATTTTAATACGATGGTGGGATATCAGGCTGGGGGAGCAAACACTGCCAATCAAAATGCATTTTTTGGCTATCAGGCTGGTCAGAGCAATACCTCTGGAGCAAGTAACACATTTTTGGGAGGTCAGGCAGGAAACCTTACCACCACTGGATCACAAAATACAGTAGTAGGATTTAATGCCTTAAGAGATAATATAATTGGAGTTGATAATACCATTGTTGGCTCATCCGCGGGTATCAATACAACCGGTAATGACAATACTTTCGTTGGTCGTCTCGCAGGTTCTACAACTACTGGAAATAGCAACACTTTCATTGGATCCAGCGCTGGTGAGAATGTAGGTGCCATTACAGGAGCTACGGCAATTGGATTCCAATCCGGAAGAAATAACTCAGCAATAAATACAGTTTTCGTTGGTTACAATGCCGGATTGAACAATGGTGGCGCCAACAATACATTCATCGGTTACAATTCGGCGGGTGTATCTATTGGAGTTTCAGGTACGGCGAATACAGCCCTTGGAGCTAACAGTGCAGCAAACCTCACAACAGGTACTCAGAATGCATTAGTAGGTTACAACGCGGGTAACTCTCTTACTGCTGGAATGCGAAACTCATTCCTCGGTATGAACGCTGGATTAAATACTGATTCTGATAACAACGTAATGATTGGATACACTGCTGGTTCTCCTAACACTTCAGGTCAGCAAAATACCATGGTTGGTGCTTTGTCAGGGCAAGGCAATACCACCGGTACCGGCATTACCTTATTGGGTTACAACACCGATGTTGGTGCAGATGGACTCACCAATGCTACGGCCATAGGTAATGGAGCCCAGGTAAATACAAGTAACTCTCTGGTTCTTGGTGCCGGTCTTACTAATGTAGGTATTGGAACTTCAGCACCATCGGGTAAACTTGATGTTAACTTCACGACAGGCCAGGTGTTCATTACAGGTAGTAGTAACCAACAATTTGGTGTATTCGATGTGACCAATAACGGAACTGGTGCTGCAGCAATGAGGTTCCAGGGTACAGGACAATCCGCTACCATTGGAATTGACCAATCTGACGCAAACAAATTCAAAATCAATATGGGAACCACCTTCGCCGGTGGAGAAGACTTCACCATTGATGCTACCGGAAATGTAGGTATTCAAACGACTACACCAAGAGGAGCATTGGATGTGAATGGAGCAAAATATGTTAGCGTAGCAACACTTTCTGGGGTTCAGACTAATACGGCCATAGGTGGAACAGAATACGTCATCTATCTTGATGGATCGACAAGTGGAAATATTATTCTACCTCCCGCAAATGCTGGAGATATAGGTAGGGTTTTAAAAATCATATGCGAATCTGGAACTGGAGTTCAGGTTGATGGAAATGGAGCAGATAATATATTTATGAACACACTTGTTACAAGTATTACATTAAGTAGCTCTGGTCCTTCAAGGACATTATATGGTGTGACATTAGTTCAAGTTGCTTCAGGGGTGTGGGCAGTTACAGACGCTGCAAGAATAGACTAAGATCAAATGACAACCATGAAACGATATTTGATTTTAAGCATGCTGCTGATCAGTTTTGGTGCAGAGGCCCAGTTCTTCACCAACAACGGACAGGTGATCACTGTCACTCCGGACACACGGGTCACCATCAAAGGCGATGCTGAGAACCTGGGAGCGATCTTCAATAACGGGACAATGTCCGTGTCAGGCGACTGGACGAACCTCAACGTCTACCTGGGTACAGATGGTAAGTTCATTCTGGACGGCACCAGCATGCAAATCATCAGGCACAACAACCAGTCATTCTATGTGCTGGTCATAGACGGAGGTGGAGAAAAAGTATTCCAATCCGATGTGGATGTAATCGACTCCCTGTTGATGATCGATGGAATTATAAGCGTGCAGGACACCAGAACACTGCTCTTACGGGAGGACGTAGTAGTCATAGGAGGGTCTGATTTCTCCTATATCAATGGGCCGCTTTCCGCAACAGGGACAGGCGATCTCTACTTTCCTATTGGTACTGCAAGTACTTATGCACCGATTGAATTGTTGGATGTCACTGGAAGTACTCCGGTGGTTAGCATGGAAGTAATCGAACCGAATCCACCATCTACACCAGGATTTGGTCTGCTGGATGTATCGCAGGAAAGGTACTGGCAAAAAACGGTTACCTCGGGTACGCTCACGGATTCTTATGTGAAACTGGCTGTGAAAAATGAGCCCATCATAGACAACATGATCAAAGCTGTTGTGGCAGAATCTAATAATGTTGGTGGAGAATTTACTGGCCTGGGTCAGATAGCATTTACAGGAGATGCAACCGATGGTACAATCACCAGTGATCAGAAATCCAATGCGGACATCTTTGCGGTCGGCCTTGAGTTGAACGAAGATCGAAGGGCGGATTCACTGGCCCTGGTGGCATTTTACCTGGCATTGAATGGGGATAACTGGACCAACAATGACAACTGGCTGGACAACACCTCGCCGATAGACCAGTGGTTTGGAATCACCGTAACCAATGACCGTGTAACGCAGATCAATCTGGCGGATAACAATCTGGTGGGAACAATTAGTAATCAAATCAAAAAGCTCACGGAGTGTACTATTCTGAATTTGTCCAATAATCAGATTACCGGAGCAGTTCCGGTACAGATCATACAAATGAGCGGCTTGCAGACTTTAAGTCTGGGCAATAATCAATTAACCAGTATTCCTGACCTTTCATTGTTATCCAGTTTATTGGCATTAGATGTATCCAACAACAAATTACTTTTCAACAGCATAGTACCAAATATTTCATTAGGTAGTGGGTTCAACTACGCTCCACAAGACAGTATAGGTGAAGTGGAAGTGACTTTAAAACTGGATGTTGGTCAGCCTTTCCAACTTGACGTGCAGACCATACGAACAGACAACAATTACCAATGGTACCGCGATGGTGCACCAATTGCCGGAGCTACTGCATCAGTTTATGCTGAAAGCAGCATCGATCGCTCCAATATGGGTAAGTTTTATTGTGAGATCACCAATGACATGGTGCCAGACCTCAAACTTTATAATCATACCAGAGGAGTTTATGCCAAGGCAGACATCAGTGGAGAAATTTACACATCAGCAACTGATTTTCTTACTTCAGGCAGTATTAAATTGCTCAAAGTAGGTTCAGGGTCCTACGATACTATTGTGGATCAACCATTGTTAGCGACAGGATCTTACATGTTTGATGATATTATTCTGGGAGACTATGTCATCATTGCAGAGCCATTTGACGGGAGCCAGTATTTACCCACATATTTTTATAATGAAATTCAATGGGATGAAGCTGATGTTCTGGTACACAACAAGGATACTACCGGTGTTGATATTCTAATGGTTGGGCCACCACCTCCATTGACACCTGATGATGGTAATGGATTATTTGATGGGTTTGTAGAAGAGAACATTTCAGAAGGGCAGCAGGGTGGCAGGCTGGAAGCTGGCCGTAGAGTGAAACGAGCAGGAGTACTTCTCAAAAGAAGACCACCAGATTCCAGGGGAGAAGCTAACGATGATGGTTTTGAGATCATTGCTTATACTCAAACAGATGACAATGGTGAGTTTGTGATTGAAAACTTACCTCCCGGAACTTACAGAATATTCATTGAATACCCGGGTGTTCCAATGGACACTACCACGTTTGTAGAGTTTGAGCTCGGTATTGACCTGGACCAAAACGAAATCTCCATTTCGGCGGTAGTTACTGAGGATGGCATTCAAGTGGAGCTTTTGAAAGAGACCGGGGTTCCATATGATTACATTGATGACTTAAATATCTATCCAAACCCCGCCAAAGACAGGATATATGTAGATATATCAGCAAGGAGGGATTATGAAATTGACCTGGAGATCCTGGATATGCGTGGTGTTTCTATGCTTAGGGAAAACATCAAAGGATACAACATCGCTAACGGGCGACTGGAACTAGATGTAGCGCACCTGGTGGAAGGGATGTATTTAATGAAAATTACCGTACCTGAATATAATAATATGCTTTATCGAGTTGGAAAACTCACTATTAAGCGGCGATAAAGATCATAACTTAGATTAATAATTGAGAAGGTCAGGGTATTAATTCTGGCCTTCTTCTATTTTTGCGTCATGAAGAAATTGGATCAGGCTTCAATCAGCGAATATATCAAGCATCGAAGGTCAATCTATCCTGCGGTATTTACAGGAGAAAAAGTCCCGGATCATGTGGTAGCGGAAATGTTGGAAAACGCCAACTGGGCACCCACCCACCGGATCACTGAGCCATGGAGGTTTGTCGTTTTTCAGGAGGAAGGAATCAGGAAATTAGCTGAATTTCAGTCGGATTTGTATAGGAAGGTATCATCAGAACAGGGGAATTTTGACGAGACCAAATTTGCCAAATTGAAAAATAAACCACTCTTGTGTTCTCACATCATAGCGATTGGAATGGCAAGGGACCCGAAAGAATCAGTGCCTGAAATGGAGGAAGTGGCGGCAGTTTCCTGCGCAGTTCAGAACATGTTACTCACAGCAGCAGCAAATGGCGTAGGTTGTTACTGGGGTACCGGTGGCGTAACCTTTTACGAAGAAGCCAAACCATTTTTTGGATTGGGAGAAAGCGATAAACTGATGGGATTTTTATACCTGGGTATGCCTAAGGTGTGGCCTGAGGGCAGAAGAAGCCCAATTACTAATAAGGTTACCTATGTGAAAAGTTAAAGGGCGTCTGGGCAACATAAACCATTTTCCATCGAAAAGCCCACTTCCAGTTGAGACTAAAGGATTCTATCCCTGCAGAAGTTAAAATTCTGTGTAACTCCGATTTTTTAAATGATCTTGCTACTGATATCGCAGCATCATTCCTCACCATCTTTGACTTGGAAAACAGATAAGTGATGATCTTGATGGCATAGTAAGCAAACCAATGTCTATGTAGGTCATTGACAATGATGCCCAATCGAGCCTGCTGCTTGAACCTGGAAAATAATGATACGAGTTCACTATCGGTAAAGTGGTGCGTAAACAGGCTGGAGTGAATAATGTCAAACTTTATTCTCTGAAATTCCTCACTGAAGATATTTAGCGCTTTAAATGATATTTCGGGGAAGTCCCTACAGTTTTTTCGGGCGTACTCTATAATGCTTTCATTGGCATCTATCCCAATAAAATTCATTTGAAATCTATTTTTTCGTGCCCACTTTGCCATTAGTTTCATCATTTCACCTCCACCACAACCAAGATCCGCAACGGTGATCTCCATGTCATGATGATCCCGGACAATATGTTTAAGCCCCTGGATGCTCAGGTGATTTCCACCCAGGAACCGGTTAATAGTATCCAGTTCCCTGAGGGTTTGATGAATAACTGGCCCGGAAGATTCCAGGTCATCCATTAATTCTTGTTCGTTTGACCTGTACTTCAGCATATTAATTATAGTGAGTTTTAAGTAACATACTTTCAAGGGTTAATCCCGGTCCGAAAGCAAAACTTAATATCGTTTTATCCTGATCCGTGAGTACCAGTTGGTTCATGATTTCTTTCAGTACAAAAAGTACGGTGGGAGATGACATGTTACCATATTTTTCTAAAACATTATAGGCAAACCTGTTGTCTGATGGATCTAGTTCAAAAACCTCTTCAATTACCTGAAGAATTCGTTTTCCGCCTGGGTGGATTGCAAAGTAGTTGATATCATCCACCTCAAGTGACAAGTAGTTTAGCAGGTTCTCAGTAAGTTCTTTGATGCCTGATTTGATGTATTCAGGGACTAGTGCGGTCAGTTTCATTTCAAAACCAAAATCATTGATTTTCCACACCATTTCATCTTTGCCCTGATAGACCAGGTCACTATAGAAATTTTCTAACGAGAAGTTTGGCCCTTCAGTGTTTTCATTACTGACTATTAAGGCTGCTGCTCCATCGGCAAATAAGGCGTTGGTCAAAAGGCTGTCTTCTGTTTCATTTCCCTGGAAGTGGATGGTACATAATTCTACCGCTACTATCAGCACCTTCGCTTCTGGTTCTGAAGCACAGATCTGCTGAGCGGTTTTGATGGCGTTGAATGCACCATAACATCCCATAAAATTGATCGCGGTTCTTTTTACGCTGGTATTCATTCCAAGCTTTACTACAAGCTCCACATCAATACCCGGAGCATACATGCCGGTGCAGCTCACCGTGATTAAATGGGTGATTGCCTTAAAATTAAAGCCTGGAGGGACCGTGTTCTCAATGGCTTTCACGCACAATCCAAGGGCATACTTTTCGTATAATCGCATCCTTTCTCCCACAGTGGGCATAGGAGACAAGGTGTTGTTCTTGGGAAAGAACTCAAACTCCTCTACATCTTTGCCATAGTCTTCAATGACACTTGCTCTTGAGGTAATTCCTGTCTGTTTATAGAGGTATTTTAGTTTCTTTTTAGCCCTGCCTTCCATTTGAAGCGCATCGGTCATAAATGTTGCAGCTTCATCCTGACTTAGTTGGTAATTCGGTATTGCTGTTCCAATGTAATTGATGTAAACCGACATAAAGGATTATTTAGGCAATCAATTATACACAAATTAGTGCTAAATTGGCTCCTCATCGATAAGAACTTCCGTACAAGTATTTATGCATAAGTCAACCTTGCTACATTTGAGGATTCCGTTTTCATTTTTTTTACTGCCAGTATTTTTATTCGCGCTTAGCTTGTCTGGGCAGACTTCATGGTTGACTATTTTAATCGTTTTTGTTTCATTGCATCTTTTTCTTTATCCCGCCAGCAATGCATACAATTCATATTTCGACAAGGATGAAGACAGCATCGGAGGTCTGAAAAATCCGCCCAAAGTTACCCGTCAGTTGTTTTGGGTGGCCTTAGTTTTTGATGCCATTGCGATCCTTTTGGCACTGATTCTTTCATGGCAGTTGGCTTTGATGCAGCTTATTTATGGAATGGTGTCCAAAGCCTACAGTCACCCATCTGTGAGGCTAAAACGAATGGCCATTACTGGCTGGCTGACAGCAGGTGTTTTTCAGGGATATTTTACTTTTTTAATGTGTTACCTGGGGTTGAATAGTCTGGGTTTTTCAGACCTTTGGATTTGGCAGGTTCAATTTCCGGCCATCCTTAGCACGATGCTTTTGTTGGGCTCCTACCCAATGACCCAGATTTACCAGCATGAAGAAGATGGTAAAAGAGGTGATGAAACGATCAGCAGGAAGTTGGGAATACTGGGGACCTTTCATTTCACAGCGATAATGTTTCTTATTTCCTGTGTCGGGTTTTTTCTTTTTTATTGGGATCATTCAGGAATCAGTCTGGCCATAGTTTTTCAGGCGTCTCTGATGCCCATTCTATTATATTTTGCCTATTGGTACCTCAAAGTAAGGGGTGATCAACAGCTGGCCAATTTCAGAAATACCATGAACCTCAACTTTCTGAGTTCGCTGGTGTTGAATGTATTTTTTCTGGCAACAGTCTTCCTTTAACACTTAACTAAATGGCTGCCCATGAGTTAGTGAAATTATTCCTTTCGATAAAGGCTTGAAGGATTTTGCCAGTACAACGGAAAAATTACTCAATGATGTTGACCCAAATAGCTGCTGAACTTTTCTACCAACCTTAATTCTAGTACTAAACAATTTTTTCCATTGCAACTCATAGTTATTTTCTATTAAGTCTCGTTCTGGATGGCTGTTTTGCCAGTAGGTAATGATAGATTCGGACAGAATTTTAGCCCCATGAATTGCCATTGCCATTCCGTTTCCGCACAAAGGCGTAATCATTCCTGCAGCATCACCTACCATTAGCACATGGTTTTCTATAAGTGGTTTTGGCTCAAAACTGATTTCATTGATGACCTGAGGTTTGTCAAACAGGAATTCTGCTGACTTGAAAATCTCCTTCAAGCAGGGGTTTTTTGACAGGATGTTATTCTCCATCAATTGTATTTCACCATTACTGGCTGTAAGGTTATTCCGATGACTCAGGTAGCATAGGTTGAAGGTGTCGTTTTCAATTTTGCTGATCCCACAGTATCCGTTTTTGAAGTTGTGTAGTGCAATGGTGTCTTCCGGGAAATCATATTTAATGTGATATTTTACGCCAATATATGGTGATCGCTGTATATAAAAGTCCCTTCGCAGGTAATGGTCAATTTTAGACCGTTTGCCATGTGCCCCGATAAGCATACGGCATGAATAAACATCGTTTTTGCTGGTTTTTACAACAAACTCGTTATTGACATAATCAAACTCAATGACTTGTTCCCCTTGTCTGACTACTGCGCCAGATTCTATTGCCTTGTCAAGAAGAAATTTGTCGAACCGGTATCTGCTTATACCAAAAGCACCAAGATCCAGCGGTAAGTTAACGGCTCTCCCACTGGTAGAGGTGAGTTGAAATTTTGAAATATTAGAAGGTGTTGGCTCATGAGGGAAAAGGTTGTGCTTTTCTAAAAACGGAAGGACTTCATTGGAGATATACTCCCCACAAACCCGATGAAACGGATACTTTTTTTTTTCAATCAGGCAGACATGATAGCCTGCTCTTGAAAGCAGTATACTGGAAACCAGGCCTGCCAACCCGCCTCCCATAATGACAATATCAAACTGGTTCCTGGAATCCATTTTCACCATCGAAGTTAGCGAAATAGATTTTCTTTTCACCGAGCGACTTCAATAGAGACACAATTGTGGGATTAAATAAACTTTTCCAGTTCAATACATTTCTTCAGCACCTCTCCATTCCTGACAACCTTAAATTTTATTTTTCTACCAGGTTTGGATCGTAAAAGCTGACTTAGTTTTGACATGCCAATTTCGTCAACATACTGACCGTTTACTTTCGAGATGATGTCATTTCGCTGCAATCCGGCTCTTGAAGCAGGTGAGTCATCTTTTACGTCTGTTATGACTACCCATTCCAGGTTGGGCCCTTTGGCTTCCATAAAAATCCCACTCATATCATGCTTAAATGGTATCCGAAAGTTTTTACTTTTTTGCACATACATATAGCCATTAATGTAATCAAAAGTAGGGTTGAGCCTGGCCAGAAGTTCCCCACCAATGGTACCACTACGGCTACCTCGTTTGATGTTTTTGTTGTAGACCCCACTTTCAGGAAAAGAAGCCAGCACCTTTTCAAATGAATAATGGCCAATATTGAACTGCGGGATTCTTCCCAGGACACCATTGATATCACCACCCAGTCCTTTACCTAAATTTGTGAAAATGGTTTTTTCAGGGACCACAATACTCGTATCAGCTTCGGGATCAAGGAGTAGTGCATGGCTGGCTCCTGTGTCTATCATGAGGTGAATACTATCGGAGCAATCTCCATAATTGATATATGAGGTAATGTATGGTTTGGTTTTAGTGATGGTAATGGGCACCCTGTATTTCTTTTTTCTAGGTTTAAAATAGTTAGGGTCGTACAGTTTAATTTCTTTGTTGTCATAATCAATTCTGGTGACGAACATACTGAATATCTCGTGACCAATGATTCCATAGACTTCTTCACCTATTTGATTTTTTAAATTAAGATAATCTTCTTCCAGTACAAGCACAGACCTGTTGTCGGCTTCTACGCCACCAGGAATCGACAAGGTCACTCCATTGCTGATATAAGCATCTACTGAATCCTTAATACCAGGTCCGGAAATTGAAATTTTTCTTTGATATTCAAACTGCAGCAGGTCTCCAAATACTTTTTCGGTTAGTATGGCATTCTGGACTCCAGTGTCAAGAATAAATTTTAATGTAAGAGAATGGTTGAAGGTAAGAGGGATAATGATGAGGTTATTATATAGCTCAAATGGGATGGTAACCGATTTTTTCCCCTCTGGCAGGGTAAATCCAAGCTTCTGCGCGTTAGAATAGTTAACGGCCAACAAAAATACTGCTATGAACAAAAATTTTATTCTAACCATAGTGATAATAGGTGACTTATTATCTACTTAACAAGTGAAAAAGGGAATCCCTATGTCCATTCATAAAATTTACAGAAAAAAATTGAGAGTTGTGGGAACCAATGGTTGTCAGGAGAATCCGCCTAGAAGTATTTCAAAGCGGCCATTGAACCTCACTTTTATATAATCTATTGATCTAAAATTGACTAACTTTAGTAATGTCGCAAAACTTTTACCAAACACATTTGAACGCTATGAAAAACATTAAAACCATTCTCATCTCAGCTACGCTACTTTTTTTTATCACACAATCTTATGCTCAGAATATCTTAGTTGCTGACAATAATCCGGGAGCACCATCTGGTACTCATGTTTACAATACTCTTGGAGGTGCAATTGCCGCTGCTGTGGCAGGAGACATCATACATGTAATCCCTAGTGCCACCAGTTATGGTACAGTTGAAATCTTAGAAGCAAACGACTCTATTTCAATTATTGGAATTGGATTTAACCCCGACAAGGATGGCCCTCAGCTGTCTACGGTGGCTGAAATTAGAGTTTCAGGATCAGGAATAAGAATTGCAGGTCTAACTGTAACTGACGATATCTATTTAGGGTGGACAGCAGGTAATTATTCAGGGCTGGCCATTGAGAATTCTGATGTTAGCTATATCAACTCCAATACAAGCACCGCTTTTTCAATGTCAAATGTGATTGTAAGGAATTGTATCATTTATAACCAAAGCACTTCAAATATTACCGGGATTAACTTTACAAACAGGGTTAATAATTCAATTATCACCAACAACATCATAGTGGGTTATCCTGGAACCAGTACTTCTCCAGCTTCCTCCATTAATGCATATAATGGTACCATTATCAAAAACAATGTCTTCCTGGGTGACGGAGAAAATAATAAATATGCTTTTGGAACTTTACAAAACTGTACTGTAAGTAACAACATATTTTTTGGCAGACAACCTGGTTCGTTCACTTCTAACGTGAACAATGTATATAACAACAATGTAAGTGTGGGAGCGTTCGACAACACATTACCTCCTACGGGAACCAATATCTCTGGCAATAATAATGTCACCAGTATTACCCTTACCACTGATGTATTTACCGATGCGAATATCATTGTCAATGACAACTGGCAAAAAGACTGGGACCCTACACCATCCAACGCAGCGCTGTTAGGAACGGGTACTGATGGGACAGACATTGGTGTTACAGGCAGCTCAATTCCTTTTGATATTACAGGTACTTCCCTGCCATACATTCAGAATTTCATTGTTCCTGAGGTGATCAAACAGGGGGACAACCTGAATGTTACAGTTAGAGCAATAGGTAATTAATCCTTGCTGGTATGACGATGTTTTTAAAACGGTCTCTGCTGACCTGGATAGCGATAGTATTCGCATTTTCCGGTTACGCAGCGATCTATATCATAGACAACAATTTAAATCCACTTACCGGAAGTAATGTGTATGGGGATTTTGCAAGTGCTCAGGCTGTTGCGGTGACTGGGGATACCATTATGGTGATGCCCAGTACTACGACTTACGGCACCATTGAGATAACGGTCCCGATACACCTGATCGGACCTGGGTTTCTTTCTCATGTCTCGAATGGAAAAATCGCACAGTTTGCCACCATTCAGGTTGATGGTAGTGCCAGTGGTGGATCGATTAGTGGTGTTTACCTCACAGGCACAGGTGGAAGGATTTATTTCGATACAAACTCTTCTGCACTGACAGCTTTTACGATCAGCAACAGTAGGGTAACAAGAATTGATTTTCCATCCGGCACATTTCCATTTAGTAATGTTACCGTGTCCAATTGTATCATTGGTAGTGGAATCAACACCTCCAATACCCTGAGTATTACAATGAATGCACTCTCTGCCAGTAATTGTAACGTAATTGATAATATCATTTATGGAACCACTGATGCGTATGGCACAATTGATGCGACAGATATCAATATTCAGAGAAATGTGTTTGTAGGCGGAGGAGCGGATCCTAACTATGTAGCGTTTCGTGTAGTGAGCAATTGTACTATTCAGGATAATATTTTTTATGGGCGCTCCCCGGAGAGTGCTGATCCTACTAATTATTCGAATAATGTACTTACCAATAACCTTACCTTCACGACAAATGACGACACCTTCTCCAATGTTATACCCGGTACGGGCGGCACTCCAAATTCCGGTACCAATTCACAACAGGGGGTAGATCCATTATTTAATGGTTTGGCGTTTGATGATAACTGGGATGAAAACTCAGACTTCACCTTACAAGGGGGGTCTCCGGCAACTACCAATGGAATAGGGCTAGACTATACCACTTTTATCTTATCTGGAGGAATTTTACCCGATTTCAGTTTTCTTAATGGTCCACGCATGGTGCAGGATGGTACTACTTTCAACATCGACCTTGAGGCGGTTACTCCGCTCGGTAGCAGTATAACAGATATTGAGTATTTCTATGACTATGCTGATCCAGGAGCCGGACTGGCCACCAGTTTAGGAGAAGTAGGAGTATCACCTCATGCGGCAACAATAACCATTTCAGATGCCAATACGCTTTCAACAGGTTTTCATATGCTTCATTTAAGGGCAAAAGATGAAACAGCCTGGGGTATCCCCGAAGCATATCCGATTTTTGTGCTTGAAACTGGTAATTTTTCCACTACCAAAACAGTCAATGCAGTGGAGTACTTTTTTGATGCTGATCCTGGTTATGGTGTCGGTACTCCTTTCACTGTGAGTGTCCCGAATGATACTTTAGACATATCGGAGGCTGTTTCAACGGCTGCTTTAACTGAAGGCTTTCATGTGATGCATGTTCGGTCGCAGGATGAAAACGGTTTATGGGGATTAGCAGAAACAAGGTTAGTTTATGTGGATCCTTCAGGAGCATCTGATGCTAAAACTGTTGACAATGCAGAATATTTCTTTGATGCTGATCCTGGTTATGGAGCGGGTACCGCACTGACAGTGTCTACCCCTGGCAACATTGTTGATTTGTTGCCAAGCATTTCTACGGCCAGTTTAAGTACTGGTTTTCATACGTTGTACTTGAGAGTAGAAGCAGAAGGCACATGGAGTTTACCTGAAAAGCGACTTGTATTCGTTGACGAGGCTGGTGCAGCTACAACCGTTGCTGTAGATGATTTAGAATATTTCTTTGATTCGGATCCTGGATATGGTAATGGTGATACGCTAACAGTTTCTTCCGCTGCTGTGGTGGTAGATGTTGTGGAAGGTATTTCCACCGCTTCATTGTCCAATGGATTCCATGTTTTGTTCCTTAGAGCAAAAACTGATGGCGGTTCATGGGGATTGGCTGAACCAAGGTTAGTCTATGTAGACCCTTCTTCGGGAGCATCTCCTGTGCTGGTAGATGATATTGAATACTTCTTTGATGTTGATCCCGGATATGGTAATGGAGACACACTTACTGTGGCATCTCCAATGAATATTGTTGATGCAATAGAGGGCATTTCTACCGCCAGTTTATCCCAAGGTTTTCATATCCTCTATGTAAGACCAAAATCCGTTGAAGGATTATGGGGAATCGCTGAAGAAAGGCTGGTTTATGTTGATGCATCCAGCCAGGGAACCTTTGTTGATCTTGATGCCTTTGAATATTTCTTTGACACAGATCCGGGTTACGGTAGTGCCGTGGAGATCAATTTTGCGAACGACTCAATCATTGATCTTTCGGTGGCTTTGGCAGCATCAGGTCTCAGTGCAGGAACTCATTCTGTGACGATCAGGCCCAGAGATGCAGAGGGGACCTGGGGACTGGGAGAAAGTTTTACATTCAGAAACCCAGGACCAGGAAGGGAATTGGACTCCCTTTCATTGAAGGTGTTTTATGACAGAACGGATGGACCAAACTGGACCTCTCGGGGAAACTGGCTATCCGGTAATCTGGATACATGGTTTGGAGTAACGGTTGTAGGTGATAGAGTAGACTCTTTACAATTGCCGTCCAACAATCTGGTCGGAGAAGTTCCTCTGGAATTAAGTTACCTTGAAAATCTAAAAAAGCTGGATTTGCAATCCAATTCCCTGGCAGGAGAAATACCCTCGGAATTCGCAGATTTAACAAACCTTCAGGTTGGCTACATTCATGATAATCAATTGGAGGCGTTACCTGATTTGAGTGGTTTAACAGGGATCACTGAATTTGCAGCAGATTCCAATTATTTTGATTTTGGAGATCTTGAACCGAACAACACACTGTCTGGCTTCACTTACAGCAATCAGAAGTTACCGGTTGATCCTGGTTTGGATAGCATTGTGGCAGTTGGAGATAATCCTGTGGTGGCCATAGAGACCTTTGGTGCCAACAATACCTATCAATGGTATCAGGATGGTGTTTTGAGGGCTGACCAAACGGCTAAGGATTTAAACATTGCCAGTTTTACTCCTTCAGATACAGGTTCATATCATCTGGAAATCAACAATACGCTGATTACAGACCTTACCATTACCACCGCACTATACAGGTTGGCACTGTCAGATTTTGAAGAGGATTCAACTGCCATGGTGAGCCTTTACAATAATCTGGATGGAACTAACTGGACCAATGCCAGCAATTGGCTCTCCGGGAATTTGAATACCTGGAATGGCGTCACTGTTGCCAACAATCGGGTTACCAGTGTAGATCTCAGTAGCAATGGGCTAAATGGTATAGTGCCAAGGGATATTTCCTATGCAGATTCACTGATCACAATCAATTTTGCCGACAATAATTTGACGGATACCATTCCAGATTCATTCAATGAGTTGCAGGTATTAACAACCCTGGATCTATCCAATAACGACCTTGAATCAATTCCTGATCTCAATAGTGTTACCAGTTTGAATACGATGGATGTCAGTGGGAACAGAATTCAATTTGGAGACCTGGAGCTCAACCTGGGAATTAGTAATTTGACTTATAGCCCGATGGATAGTATTAGTATGCCTATTGATACATTAATTGATGTGGGTTCCAATGTGGACATTGCTCTGAATATTACTGGAGCGAATAACAGTTATCAATGGTTGAAAAATGGTGTAAACTATAGCACTACCCAGAATTTGGTTGTCAATGATTTGAAACAAACAGATGAAGCCAGGTACAGATTGGAGATTACAAATGCTCTGGTTACTGGTTTGACCCTTTATTCATCTACAGTACATTTAAAGGTTTCTAGCAGGGAACGTGATTCTACGGCACTAGTAAGAATGCGGGAGGCAACCGACTGGGAAAGCTGGACAGTCAATTGGGATACTACATCCACCGGTCCTGTGTTGGATGATTGGGATGGAATTTTTGTGGAGAACAATCGTGTAACACGAATTGAAATTCCAGATGTAGGTGTCAATGGATCGATCCCAAATGATGTACTCGATATCACGGGATTGGAAATAATGGACGTTTCCAACAATGATGTAACGTATGTTCCTCCAGTGAAAAACCTAAGAAATATAGCCAATCTTGATGTTAGAAATAATAAGTTGGGTTTTGCGGAGATAGGGGTTAATGTTGGCATTCCTACATACAATTATGAGCCACAGCAGTTGGTGGGAGAGGCATCAACAGTTGAAATTGAAGTCAACGAGGATCATATGTTGTCTGTTGATGTTTCTGGTGGTGCCAACAATATGTACCAATGGAAATTCAATGGGGAGGATATCGCTGGCGCGGTAGCTGATACTTTTGTGATCGAGAGCATAGACATTACCAAAATGGGCGATTACTCAGTAGATGTAACCAATTCGCAAATTTCCGGAACCATTTCAAGTGCCACCACGACAGCCTTGGCTGTCACCGATCTCTTTGGAACGGTGTTTAATGTTGGAGGGACAAGTGCTTTGACTGCAGGCAATATTTCATTGTATGGGTTAGTAGATGACGGTCCCTGGGATTCTGTCACTACTGTAGATATCGGTGCTGATGGATCTTATAATTTTGAGAGTACCATTTTAGGTGATTACGTTCAGTTGGCACGCCCAGACCTGAGCATTGATTCTGAATTACTACAAACCTACACTGGGAGTACATTCTTGTGGGAAGAGGCAGATACAGTTTTCTTGAGAGATGTAGTTACAGGTGAAGACATAATAATGGAAGGGCAACCAACAGATGTAGAACAGGGTAATGCGGCAGTTAGAGGATCAGTTGAGGCCGATTTAGACGGGGGCTCAGGCAGGCTGGAGGCTGGTAGAAGAGTAAAAAGAGCAGGTGTATCCATGAGAAGAAGACCACCTGATTCCAGAACAGAGAGCGATCATGATTTTGAGTTAATTGGCTATGTGGAGTCAGATGATCTTGGTAGTTTTCTTATCGAAAACTTACCTCCCGGCACCTACCGATTCAATGTCCAGTACCCTGGTATCCCTATGGATGAAAGTTCCTTTGTTGAATTCGATCTGGGTGTAGATTTTGATAACGAGCAATTAACATTACTTGCGCTGATTGAAGCAGCAGGAATTAGTGTTACATTAATAGTAGGTGTAGGTGACCCGATTCCTATTGTGAAAGACCTGAATATATATCCTAACCCGGCGAAGGATATAATTAACCTTGATTATCTGGTCAGACGAGAATCCAGCGAACTTCGATTGAAAATTGTTGATGCAACAGGGAGAACATATGGGCAGGAATTGATCAACAACTATATGGGACCTCACTCCATGACACTCGACGTTGAGCACTTGAGTACCGGCATTTACCATGTCATGATTACTGATGGGGCAGGTACATTTGCTGTTTCTCACAGGTTTAGCAAGGAATAACTTATTTCATAAGCAGGTATAACAAAAAAAGGTGCAACAGAAGGCACCTTTTTTTGTTTATATCTAATCCAGATTAACTCAGGATAGCCTGTATGTCGTCTTCGGTGAGGCTCTTCACAAAGCTTTCTTCTACACTAATCAGGTTGGTCGCTAACTTTAGTTTTGCATTTTGAAGCAACAGAATTTTTTCCTCCACAGTGTTTTTCGTTATGAACTTATAAGTAAACACCCTGTTTTCCTGTCCAATTCTATGAGCCCTGTCGATGGCTTGAGCTTCAATTGCAGGATTCCACCATGGATCCAGAATAAATACATAATCGGCTTTGGTTAAGTTTAATCCAACACCACCCGCCTTCAGTGAAATCAAAAATAACTTTAATTTATCATCATTCTGAAAACGCTCCACCTGACCAGCTCTGTCTTTGGTTGATCCATCCAAATAGGCAAAATCAATGCGCTGACTTTTCAGGTATTCTGAAATGATGCTAAGGTGTTTCACAAATTGACTGAATACCAATATTTTATGCCCCTTGCTAATGGCATTGGTCAACATGAAAGTAATGTCTTCCATCTTACCAGAATCTCCCTTATAGGTCTCATCTACCATTTTTGGGTGGTTCGCAATTTGTCTCAGACGAGTAAGACCTTGCAATAATAGCATTTGTGACCCCTGGAGTCCCTCGTTTTCAATACTGTCAATGATCTTATTTCTGTAGATGGATTTCTCTTTCTCATAGAATTCCTCCTGCATAGACGTCATGGTACAATATTTCACATTCTCCACCTTTTCAGGAAGTTCTGTGGCAACCTGCGATTTATCCCTTCTCAGAATGAAGGGCTTGATGATCGCGTTGAGTTTGACTGTCTTTTTCTCGTCACTGTTTTTCTCAATTGGGGTAAGAAATTCGTTCTTAAAAAACGACTGATTACCCAGCAAACCAGGATTTACAAACGACATCTGAGACCATAAATCCAGGGTGCTGTTTTCGATTGGAGTACCCGTGAGGATCAGTTTTCTTCTTGATTTAAGTTGCTTAACTGCTTTTGCAATATTGCTCGTTGGGTTCTTAATGGCTTGAGATTCATCGAGAATCACATAATTGAAGTAATACTGCTCCAGAATGTCTATGTCCAGCCGGATAATTCCATAGGAAGTCAGTACCAGGTCGTAATTGGCGAATTTTGTAACATCCTTTTCTCTGTTGGTGCCAGTATAAACTAAAATATTGAGGTCAGGGGTAAACTTTTTAGCCTCCATTTCCCAGTTGTAAATCAGGGAGGTAGGCATGATCAGTAAACTTGCACCATAATTTTCAGACTCCTTTTGAGACTGCAACATGGCAAGTGTCTGAACTGTCTTACCAAGACCCATATCGTCTGCCAGGCATCCACCGAAATTGTATTGATCTAGAAACTGCATCCAATTGAACCCGGCTTTTTGATAGGGTCTCAGTTCACCATTGAATTTCTCAGGTAATGGATGGTCTTCTATTTCGGTGAACTCTTTCAGTTTTTCAAGCTTTCTGCTCATCGTGACATTAGCCAGGTTGTTGTTTTTTAATTCCTGAACCAATGCCAAATGATGTTTTTGCAACTTGAGGTTATTGGCATCTACATCACTATCCGCAAATGCAAATAACTCGGAGTACTCTGTAAACCACGAATCAGGTATTACCGCTGTTTCACCGTTGGGTAATCTGATTTCTCGCTGTTTCTTGAGGATCAATTTTCTGATCTCCTTAAACTCAATCTGGAATTCTCCAAAGTGAACAATGGCCTTGATATCAAACCAATCGATGTTTTCACGTATATCGAGCTTAATCTGAGAGGTTCCCAGGAAATACTTTTTCTGAGTGCTGTCTGCCTGTTTGAGTGTAATACCCTTTTCAGGTAACGCATCTTTGAAATAATTGATCCAGGTAAATGCCTGAGCCTTACTCAAAGTGGCCCGTGAGTTCTTTAGCGTCAAGCCGTTCTCGGATAAGTACCGTAGAATATTTTTTTCTGTCTCCGATTCACGGACTATCCTGTGAAATATATAGCTATCATCAGTTTTCTCTACAGTAACACTGACTGGCTTTAATTTGTCAGCTTTGTATTTCTGGTCTCCATATTTGAACGAAAGCTCAAATAGTATTTTTTCATCTTCAGGTTCCTCAGACCTTCCATTGCCATTAGATGATCCATTAGTTGCGAATAGCATGGGCTCTTTAACAACGCTGGCCAGTTCTGAGAAATGAAGAATTGCTTCTGGTTTTATCCTTTCGGTAACAATATCAAACCCTTTTGCATGAACATCGAATGAAGCCACAACAGAAGCAACAAATTTTCTATAGTAGGTGTCTTCTACGTTTTTGGGAATGACAATGAATTTCTTATTCAGGAAGGGCTTAAGCTTTTTGCCGTCAACACCTTTTTCAAAATGATATAGCTTTCCATCGGCTACCAGCCAGGCAGGTTCCTCTGCTACGATGTAACTATTGTTGTATTGAAATATTACCTTTTCATCACCATACTTCATTGTTGGGAAGTAGTGGGTATTGTCTTCATTTCGCATGAAGTGGAACAAAAGGGTTGCTGGTTTTTCCATGATCTGGATTTCTTTCCAGGCGGGTTCACCATCATTACCCATTTCAAATAACTTTTTACCCATCAGAAGGGGTAAAATCTTATTTCTTCTTTTGTCCAGGTAGGCTTCTATTTCCTGTTGTAGTAATTTGTTTCCCTTGTCTTTGTCGTAAGTTTTCAGGAAAAACTCGCTGACTTTCACCTTCCTCTTTTGGAAGTGTTGAACGACAACCTCCTGCTGCATGGAGTCCATCAGGCGGATCAGTTCATAGTCAGCCTCATCAAGTCCGGACGCAAACTCAGAAGCATTTTTTGCAGAAATATTTTGATGAGAAAAAGTAAGCCTGTTCTTTTCGTCCAACTGAATTACGAAAGATTCAAATAGGTAACCGAGATATTCATGCTCGAAGAGTGAGTAAATCAGTTGGAACGGTCTGTCCGGAGAGACATTCATGCAAAAAAATTATTTTATTACAAACCTTCAAAATAATGCAATTCCCATGAAAAAAGCTCAATTTGTTAGTGAGATTTTTAATGAAAATGCCAATTATTTATAATTCACTGTTGGAAAAGGACCTGGCAGCAAGTCTGGCCGGATGTATTGATGCTAATATGGTTACTACAATCAAACTGATCACAGTATAAAAAAGGTCCATAAATTCGATCTTGATAGGGTAGGCATTGATCAGGGAAGTCTGCATACCCATGCCAATAATTCCCGTGTATTGCTGCAAGAGGCAGATGGCTAAACCAATGAACAAACCTATGCTTGCACCTGTAAAAGAAATAATTACACCCTCCGACAAAAATATCTTCCTGATCAAAGCTGAGGTGGCACCCATTACATACAAAAGGCTGATGTCTCGTTTCTTATCCAGCACAAGCATAGATAATGAAAAGTAAATGTTGACCGATGCGATTCCTATAATTAGCGTAAGGATGATAAACACGATCAACTTTTCCAGTTTTAAAATTTTATAAAGGTCCTGATGTATTTCGTCATTGGTCAATACCTTGAAATTATCTCCCAATGAGACTCTTAATTCTGTCTGAATGTCCTCAGGGTCAAATCCCGGCAGTACTTTTACTTCTATGGCGTTGAGTTTGTCCTTGTAATTGAATAAAGAACGGGCAAATGCAATCGGTGTAATTACATAGTTATCATCATATTGCTTCTCTACCGCAAATGTGGCTCCTGGTAAAATGGCTTTTACTGTGTAAAGGTTGCTGGTATTGAGGCTGATCTTTTCAATGTTCTTTGGGTAATAGAGTTGAAGTGGTTTCAGAATATTATCTAAACTGATATCGAGCTTATAGATAATGCCCTGACCAACAATAGCGTAACTATTCTCTTCTCCAATACTTATTTTTTTGCTGTAACTGATGTGGCCATCCAATCGATGGTGATCAAGGAAATTGGCCGTTACGCCTTTCACTCTCACAATCATCTGGGCATCTCCATATTTCAATAGTGCATTATCCTCAATCACTTCTGTGACTACATCAACACCAGGAGTTTCTTTGATAATATTGATCAGTTCTTCAGATTTTTTGAAGGATTTTCCACGGGTGGCTTCAATTTTTATTTCAGGATCGAACGAGCTGTTCAAGGAGCGTAATAAATCTTCAAGTCCATTAAACACCGATAATACAATGATCAGAGCAGCTGTTCCCAGTGCCACAACTGCCATTGAGATGATGGCTATGACATTAATGAAATTTTTCTTTTTTCGGGAAAGAAAATATTTACGAGCTACAAATAATGGAAGATTCATTGCTTACTTTCAGTCTTGATCTTCTGGATCTTCCGGTGGTATGACCAGGTTATTGATGATATTGTCGATATGGGTAGCTTGTTCTTCAATGGTATCATGAAAAAATGCCAGCTCAGGAATTTTCCTTACCTGCTTTCCAATCATGTTGCCTAAAATTCTTCGGATTTCACTCTTTCTTTGGTCCAGGGTATCAAAAAATAGTTGGTCATCTTTGAAGCCCATGATGCTTATATACACTTTAGCCAGGCCAAGGTCCGGACTCATTTTTACCTGGGTAATAGTAGCTAAACCATTACTGGTGAGATCCCTCAAATCTTTTTGAAAAATTGAACTAAGGTCTTTTTGAATTAACTTCCCAAACTTCTGCTGTCTCTTGCTTTCCATTAATGCAAATATCCACAATAATTTGTTAATTTCGAGCCTTTACTACCGCACAACGATCAAAGTACTTGATATCATTATTTAGAATAAACGACCCGTATAGATTGATCATTGTATTTCTGGTGATCATAGGCTTCCGTTTACCATTCTATATCGAAGGAATCGAACTCCTGAAACCGGAGTTGAAATGGATGTTGATCGGAGAAAGGTTGAACAATGGTTTTAAATTGTATGCCGAAGTAATTGATGACATAGGGCCATTTGCAGCCTGGATGTACCAGCTGATTGATCTGATTTTTGGTAGAAGTGCTACAGCCTATCGGTTCCTGGCCACCTGCCTGGTCTTTGTGCAATGCTATATTTTCAACTCCTTTTTGTTAGCGAATAAGAGTTATAGGGAAAACACATATGTTCCTGCTTTTATGTATGGTGTTTTCATATGTTATAGCATTGATTTTTTTACGTTATCACCTCAATTGGTTAGCGTCACCTTTATATTACTTGCACTCAATAACATATTTAAGCGGATTGATAACAAGACGCGGGATGAACTGTTCCTTTATACAGGAATACACCTGGCCATTGCCATGTTGTTTTATTTCCCGGTGTGGATCCTGTTTGTTACGTTTCTTGTGATCTTACTGGTGTTTTCCAACTCCCTTATCAGGCGGCTTTTGCTCATGGTGATAGGCTTTTTGACAATGCTGGGAATAGTGGGGATCTTGTTCTATGTAAGAGAGGACTTTGATCATTTTATTATTCAATATGTTAATTCACACTGGACTACAGACAGGGTATTCCTCACTTCCTGGAATCATATAATATCCCTGTCAATTGGGCCTTGTGTTTTTACAATTCTCGCATTCCTGAAAATTTATGGATCCAGCAAGTTTGTCAACTTCCAGCTGAAGTTTCAGCAGGCGATGTTGTTCTTGATGTTGGGAGTGTTATTTGTGATGATAAATGCCAATGAAGTTTCATCGATATTGCTGTTATTCCTGATTCCATCTCTAGCGTTTTTCGCCGCACATTTTTTACTACTTATCCGCAGAAAGCTCTGGATTCACCTGGCAACTTTCTTTATTTTGGCTGGCATATTTTTGACGGCTTACACGTCTTTCAGAGAACTGGAATGGGTAAACAAGTATGTGAATTACAGCTCTTTGTATGTGAAGAAAAACACACCTGCTATACTGAAAGGCAGAAAGCTTTTGGTTCTTGGAGACGATATTAGTTTGTACAAAGAGGCGACTCCTGCAATGCCATTTCTCAACTGGAATATCTCACGGCAGCATTTTCTGGAAGTTGACTATTATGATAATGCCGTATACATCCTTCAGAGTTTTAAGCAGGATCCACCCGAAGTAATTGTTGATCAATCCGGACTATTACCAGGGGTGTTTAACCGTATACCCACATTTGGCATGAATTATCAACCGGTACCAAATTATCAGGGCTACTACATTTATTCTAGCAAGTAATCTTATTTACCCTATTTTGATGTCGGCCACCTTCAAATTCCGTGGTTAGGAATATTTCTGCCATTTGTTCAACATAGTAGTAAGAGATAAACCTCTCTGCAAAACAAATTACATTAGCATTGTTGTGTTGACGGCACAAAGTGGCAAGATCAGAGTTCCAGCATAGCGCAGACCGGATGCCTGCATGCTTGTTGGCTGTCATATTCACACCATTTCCACTGCCGCAAATTAAAATGCCCATTTCATTTTCCCCCTTTTCGATGGACTCCATGGCCGGATGAACAAAATCAGGGTAGTCTACAGAATCCTTGGCATAAGGGCCAAAGTCCTGGACCGTATATCCTTTACCCTCCAGAAATGCTATCAGCTTTGTTTTATAATCGTAACCCGCGTGATCTCCTGCAATCGCAATTTTCTTACTCATGTTCTTCTAATTTAATAAGTTGCTTCTCCTTTCTTCGCTGAACCCTGCCCGATATAATGATACCAATCTCATAGAGCAAAAATAGTGGTAATGCGATCAAAATCTGACTAAATGGATCTGGTGGTGTAATCATGGCACCTAGAAGGAGGATAACTACCACCGCATGTCTTCTGTATTTCTTGAGCAGTGCTGGTGTAACTATTCCAGCTTTGGATAGGAAAAACACTACTATAGGTAGTTGAAATAAAAGGCCACTTGCCAGAACCAGTGTCATCACAGTTGATACATAACTTATGATATCAAATTCATTGACAAAGGAAGGATCTATCTTGTAATCTGCCAGGAATTTTATAGAAATAGGTGTGGCGATGTAGTAACCAAATAATACCCCTACTATAAATAAAAAGCTTACATAGAATACGGCCCCTCTGGTAGCTCTTTTTTCTTTTGGGTAAAGCCCCGGTTTTATAAATCGCCAGATTTCCCAGAAAAAATACGGAAAGGCGACAATTATGCCTGTCACAAAGGAACTAGTAATGTGCATGGTAAATTGGCCTGTCATTTGCCTGCTTTGAATGGTAAATTCAGACGGGCTAAAGCAAAGCGCCGGGAATGAAATGAACTCACCAAGCTCACAAAGTTTCCTGAATGTCCAGAAATCCGAACTCCTTGGAGCAAGTAAAATTTTCCCAAAAATAAATTCGGGAAAAATAAATGCCACAATCGAAAATACACCTACCGCCAACAGGCCTCTGATCAGATGCCACCGGAGCTCTTCCAGATGGTCCAAAAAGGACATTTCTGATTCTTCACCTATTTGATCAAGGGGAGTGCTCATATTACTTGAAGAGTGGGTAACCCTTCATCCATTCATTGATTGACTTTTTAACTTCCTGGATCACACCATCATTTTCAGGATTGGATATTACCTGATCAATGTAATCAACGATTCTTGGCATATCAGACTCTACCAATCCACGAGTGGTTACTGCAGCAGTTCCTACCCTCATTCCAGAAGTAACGAATGGGGACTTTTCATCAAATGGCACCATGTTTTTGTTCACGGTAATATCCGCCTTTATCAATGCGTTTTCTGCATCTTTACCAGTGATGTTCTTTGATCTTAAATCAATCAACATCAGATGGTTATCAGTACCTCCTGAGATGACATCAAACCCTTTGTTAACAAGAGCTTCACTCATCGCCTGAGCATTTTTCTGCACTTGGATCACATAGTCCATGTACTTATCTGATAAGGCTTCTCCAAAAGCAACTGCCTTTGCAGCAATAATATGCTCCAACGGTCCGCCCTGCGTTCCTGGAAAAACTCCCGAATCCAACAAAGCAGACATTTTTTTAATTACACCTTTTGGTGTTTTCAAACCAAACGGGTTATCAAAATCATCTCTTAACATAATCAGACCACCTCTTGGTCCACGAAGTGTTTTGTGGGTTGTAGTGGTCACAATATGGCAATACTCCAGTGGGTCATTCAGCAGGCCTCTTGCAATAAGCCCCGATGGATGTGAAATATCTGCAAGTAGCAAAGCACCTACCTCGTCGGCAATTGCACGGAAACTTTCATAATCCCAGTCCCTACTATAAGCAGATGCACCACATATGATCAACTTTGGCATTTCCTTTTTGGCCGTATCATGTACCTTGTCCATGTCAATGGTGCCAGTTTCTTTGTCAACACCATAGAATGTAGGCTGGTATAGTTTTCCGGAGAAGTTAACGGGCGACCCGTGTGTAAGGTGACCGCCATGAGAAAGATCAAAGCCTAATATTTTGTCGCCGGCATTCAAAACAGCAAGCATTACTGCTGCATTGGCCTGTGCGCCAGAATGAGGTTGTACATTGGCCCATGTTGCTCCGAAAAGTTCTTTGATTCTGTCAATTGCCAGGTTTTCTATTTCATCTACAAACTCACACCCTGCATAATATCTTTTCCCAGGAAGTCCTTCTGCGTATTTGTTGGTTAAAACACTTCCTGCTGCCTCCATCACCTGCGGGGAAGCGAAATTTTCAGAAGCGATCAATTCCAATCCATTGAGTTGTCTCTCCTGCTCTTTTTGAATCAAATCAAAAACCTGACTATCTTTCTGCATAATTTTGGTGAGTTATAAAATGAAGGCCAAAAATAGGTCATGCATTTGATATAACCAACATCAAAAATTACATTCAAATAAACCCCATTTCCCCTCAAAAAGCATATAAATTGCAACTACAATTGGCGTAAAAATTATTTGATTTTGGATAAGCTTGAGCAACTCAGAAAAGGGATAGATGAAATCGATCAGAAACTGCTGGACTTGTTGAACCAGCGACTGGATATTGTCCGGGAGATTGGTCACCTGAAAAAACACAATCAAACAGCTATTTACCGTCCGGAGAGAGAAAAGGCCATTATAGATCGCCTGGAGAAATTAAATACAGGTCTGTTGAACAGGTCTGCCATTGAAGCGATATTCCTGGAGATTTTTGCGGTTAGCAGAAACTACGAATTACCCGAAAAAGTAGCTTATCTGGGCCCTGAGGGAAGCTTCACTCACCAGGCAGCAGAATCGAGGTACGGATACATGAGCGACTATCAACCGCTTAATTCTATAGAGGCAGTTTTTCAGGCAGTGGAAACAGAGCGTGTCAGGTTTGGAGTAGTTCCTGTGGAAAACAATCAGGAAGGAGTGGTTCAGGAAACAATGGATTTACTGGGAACGTCAGAAGTAATGATAGTGGCAGAAATAATATTGCCAATTCATTTTGCATTTGCCGCAAGAAGTGAAGACCTCAATAAGATTGACAGAATTTACTCTAAAGATATAGCTTTCAAACAGTGCAGGAAATTCCTTGCTGATACTTTCAATAATGACATTAAGCTGGTTCCTGTCAGCTCCACTTCTACAGCCTGTAAAATGGCACTGGAAGAAGTGAACAGTGCTGCAATTTGCAGCCCAATAGCTGCCAAACAGTATCATTTGCCCATTCAATACCAGAATATCGAGGACTCTTCAGAAAACCACACGAGATTTTTAATCCTTGGGAAACAATTTGAAAATGCCATTAGCGGATCGGACAAAACTTCCATTCTTGCAAGATTATCCCATGAGCCAGGTTCGCTGGTAAATTTTCTACAGAAGTTTCATGAGGCAGGAATCAACCTGACCAAAGTAGAAAGTCGGCCGGCAAAAGTTGGGTCCAGATTTAAGTATGTATTTTATATAGATTTTGATGGCCACTTCCAGGAGCCAAAAGTGCAGGAAGCGCTGAAAGAAAACATTCAGGACATCAAGTGGTTAGGCAGTTATGTTAAAGTAAGTCATTAAATTTTGGTCGTAGAAAACTAAACTTTCATCGTATTATCGCAAAACACGCTATATTCATTGGGAGAAAAGTTTTTAAAAGTCAGATAATCATACATTTTTGTTGTTTCGGGAATGTGTAGGAAATGATGACCAAACATTTAATCGCTATATCGCTACTCATATGCTTCTCCTGTGCAAAGGAAAAGACTGCTCCACCAGCAGCACTCCCTACTTCAAATCCCTTCTCCACAAAACTTAATGAGCCCTATCGCTTTGATGATATCAGGGTCCATCACCTGTTTGAAGTACATGACTATATTGTGAAAAGCACTGAAGCAAACCTGCAACAGGTATATGATATCCCAAAAGCTCAGCGAACTTTTGACAATACCATGTTGGCAATGGACCGGGTTTCGGCAGACTTCTTTGAAAAATATTATTTGTTAAGCTTGTTGGGCACATTACATCCTGATGATGAGATAAAAGAAACCAGCAATGAGCTTCTTGCCCGACTTTCAGCATTTGCTGTGGAGAAGTTTTTATCTGATGACTACTATCTGGCAGTGAAGGAATATAATACACTACCGGAAGTAAAAACTTTGAGTGCAGATAAACAAAAATACGTCAGAGAGGCATTGCAAAGCTTAAGGGCCAATGGGCTGGGACTTGGCGAGGTGGAAAGGGCCAGAATGAGAGAATTAAATGATAGCATCATCAGTATCGGCACAAAGTTTTTGACCAATATCGAAGATTCCGGAGAAGAAATTGAACTGAAGGAAGAAGAATTGATTGGATTATCTCCAGCATTCATTGAATCCCTGAGAAAAGATGGCGACTCCTATTTTATGGCCCTGAATTATTCCGATTATAATACTTACATGAGAGATGTCCAATCTGAAAGGGGCAGAGAAAAGGTTTTCAGGAGATTTAGCAATAGAAATGTAGAGGAGAATGAAGAGCTACTCGGGCAGATACTTGCCATGCGAAAGGAACTGGCTGGATTGCTGGGTTTTGATACCTATTCGGATTATTTCTTATCTCAAAATGTACTGGATACACCTGATGAAGTCTGGAAGTTTTTAAATGGATTAAAGGAAAATGTAAGGCAAATAGCCATTAAGGATTACAATGAGCTTTTATCCATCAAAGACCAGGTCTCTACTGTAGAAGGCACAGCAAAAATTGAGATTTGGAATCGCAAGTACTATGAAAACATATTGAAAAAGAACAAGTATCAGGTAGATGTTCAGGAGTTAAGTAATTATTTTGAAATCTATGCGGTGGTTAATGGCATATTTGACATTACAGAGGAGCTTTTTGGTGTAACTATCAATGAAGTACCCAATGCTTCAAAGTGGCACCAGGATGTTTTGGTTTATGAAATTGTGGAAGAAGGACAGGTACAATCAAGAATTTACCTTGACTTGTTTTCCAGACAGAACAAGACTGTAGGTGAGTTTGCCATCCCGGTTAGCTTCTCGTCAATTTCAGAAAATGGCAAAAAAATTCCAAGCATGTGTCTTGCCACAAACTTTATTCCTCCAACCAAAAGTGAACCAACCGTACTGGCCCACGAAGAAGTAGTTGATCTGTTTACAGTCTTCGGCTTTGTTTTACAGCACAATTTTGGAGAACCTGAGCTATTCTATCAAAACGCTTTCTTTTCTGAGAAGGACTTCTCATTTGCCACAACTGCTTTGTTTAGCAATTGGGCTTGGGAGTATGATGCAGTTAGCCGGTTTGCAAGACATTATAAGACAGGCAAAACCCTTGACGAAGAAACCTTCAGGAGGCTAAAAAACACCAGAAACGTGGGAATAGGAATTGAAACTAACAATCAGATCCTCTACGCCGCTATTGACCTTACATTACACCACAGCTACAATCCTTCAGATGGAGTGGAGGCCATTGCTGCAACAACAAAACGGCTTGAGAATGAAATCTCACTTTTCCCACATGTAGAAGGCACCAATCTTCACACCGGCTTTAGCCACCTTTCTGATTATGGTAGCAATTACTATATGTACCTGCTTTCTGAAGTTTATGGCAAGGACATGTTCTCAGTGTTTGAGGACAATGGGATTTTTGATCAAAAAACTGGAAAGCGGTTCAGAGACCTGGTGCTTAAAAAGGGTGTTTCAGAAGATGAGTATGAAATGATCCAAAGATTTCTTGGAAGAGAACCCAATGATTCTGCTTATATCAACTCACTTCAGTAATCTTAAGCAAATACCACTTGCATTTTATTTCCATCTCACTACTTTTGGTCCACTAAGAAATCAAAATAGGTGGCTAAGGTTAAAACTACATTTTATTGTCAGAATTGCGGAGCTCAGTCTCCAAAGTGGGTTGGGAAATGCCCTTCTTGTGAAAGCTGGAATACCTATGTGGAAGAAGTGGTACAAAAACCTGATGGCCGAAAAGGTTCCTGGGAAGTTCTTTCATCGGGATCAAGACAAAGCGTTTCTAAACCCCTTTCTGAAGTTACCTATGACCAGCACGATCGATTTCATTCATCAGATCAGGAACTCGACAGGGTTTTAGGTGGTGGTATTGTTCCTGGTTCCTTAATTCTTATTGGCGGAGAACCTGGGATAGGGAAGTCCACGCTGATGTTACAGCTTGCCTTGAATCTCAATAAAAAGTTACTTTATGTATCTGGAGAGGAAAGTGAGAGCCAGATCAAGATGCGTGCTGATCGGATTGGGTTACCTGCTCATAATCATTGTTTTATTCTTGCGGAAACTTCCTTGCCTCAAATTTTCCAGCAATTGGTCGCACTGGATCCCGAAGTGGTGGTGATAGATTCAATTCAGACCATCTTTACCAACGAGATTGAGTCAGCTGCCGGTAGTATTTCCCAGGTTCGGGAATGCACATCTCAATTGATAAAGTTTGCCAAAGAATCGGGTAAGCCGGTTTTTTTAGTGGGTCATATTACCAAGGAAGGTACTTTAGCGGGCCCTAAAGTACTTGAGCATATGGTGGATACTGTGCTTCAATTTGAAGGTGACCGGCACCTTACCTATAGAATATTAAGAACCACTAAAAATAGGTTTGGATCCACCTCTGAGTTGGGTATATATGAAATGCTGGGTAGCGGTCTCCGACAAGTAAGCAACCCCTCGGAAATTTTAATTTCTCAGAAAGATGAACCGATCAGTGGGGTTACCATTGGTGCCAGTATTGAAGGAAATAGGCCGCTACTGATAGAATTACAGGCCCTGGTTAGCCCGGCTACTTTTGGGACACCTCAGCGTACAGCAACTGGCTTTGACACTAAAAGGCTGAATATGTTACTGGCTGTCCTGGAGAAAAGATATGGTCTGAAACTCAGTGCTCAGGATGTGTTTCTAAATATTGCCGGTGGTATAAAAATCAATGATCCGGCACTGGACCTGGCCATCTGTATGGCAGTATTTAGCTCCTATGAAGAAGTAGAAATACCTTCCGACGTTTGTTTTTCTGCAGAAATCGGACTGGGCTCAGAAGTACGCGCAGTAAATAGAATTGAAAACAGAATTTCAGAAGCGGAGAAACTTGGCTTCAGCAAAATTTACATCTCAAAATACAACCTTAAAGGACTTAAGCCCTCTGATTATGACATTGAAATTATTAGCGTAAGCAAGTTGAATCAGGTATTTGGAAGTCTGTTTGGATAGCCACTAATTAAACCAACCCTTGAACAATTTTATGTTACGCAGTTTCTTTTCCTGACTTTGGTCAGTTGAACGTATTGGTCCGCCTTTCTTTTGCTTCTTGATGAACAAATAAATCTTCTCTTTTCCCTTTACTTTTTTCTCATCCCCACCAAGGAACCTGAATTTAGTTGGCGCATAAACTTTTTCTTTTTTGATGCCCCTGCCCATGATGAGGTTGATGCCAGTTGATATGTTAGCATTCTTCACCTTTGTGAGATCATAACCAATGGTTTTATCAGTAGCCACATAAAATTGCACAGGTCCGGCATCAAACACAGTACTGACCCCAAGATTGAAAAATTGTTGAGGCAGCCTTACCAGATTGGCATTCACAGTTAACATTTTTCCAAATTGATGGGCGATTCCTGCAGCATAGGTCAGGTGAGTTTTACCAAATATAAATCGTGAAGAAATTGTGCCAGTCACGACATCTCTGTCAGTCAGGTTCCAGCTGGCAGAAGCGTTTATCCGTACCGGATTCCATTCTGTATAAGGATCATTACTATCAACCCTTCGAAACCTGTAGCGCAATGAATCTTCTAATGTTTGGATAAGATCAGGATTATTTTTAAGGGTAATACCTGAATAAGTAAATGTAGTGTCAGCAATGGTATAATTCTCAGGGTCTTCTTTCCAATTAATAAACCCAACATCATTGATACTGGCGGCTACCGACAAATATTTATGCACCCGGTAATTAACTCCCAGATCAACCCCAACACCCCTGTTTTTATTAAATAACAAATGGGGAATAAAGTTTCCATCTTCAATGTAATTCCTGCCAGACGTATTCAAGGCTCCATCTCGCATCATAATGCTTACTGCATAATTCTCCTCTACAGTACCTGTATAAAGTGAGGCGTCAAACCTAGGGGTTGTTGTTGCACTATACAAACCATTATACAATTTTAGTCTACCCCCAAGACTAAACTGCCCGGATTTATCAAAATAGGTAAACCCAGCACCTGTTTCTCTGTAATATCTTGCCTTTAACCCCATTCCCTTCAGGTCAATGGTTTTGCCAACAAATTGTAGATTTCCATTAATGGCAAGCTTTATTAATTTTTTGGGGTACTGAAAATCAAATTCTATTCTTTCATTAGAGAAAAAACTAATGGCAGCCTGGTTGCTCCTGTAACCAATATGTATGTCCGCAAGGTTCAGGTGTAACTGCAGTAGATTGTTTCTCTTTAAACTTCCTAAAAGGTTATCAAATTTCAGCAGTGTAGAGCCATCCTCTTGTTTGAAAAAAATGTCAGAATAGGTGAATCGAGTATTAAAATTCCCTTGAATTTGAGAAAGAACAGGCAACCCAATGAAAATCTTGCCTTCCGGGAAATAAGCGGGATTTATGGCGTTGTTTTGATATATGCCGTTTCCAATATGATATCGGCTTACCTGTGAGCGAGCAGCTAATGAGGTAAGTAAGATTATGACGAATAGCGATATTTTAGTAATGATTCTCATAATTTGATGGTTGCAGAACCCGCTAAAGATAAATTTACAGTTAATTGATCATTCGCATACACTGCAAAGAAGTCGTTGACATTTGATGAAGGGGTATTTAACGTGAAAACTGCCCTGATTTCAGTCCCTACCTTAAGCGCTTCCAGTCCATCGCTGTTAAGTACTATACTGTTGGTTGCAATGCCCGGAGAAGTTATTTGCCCAAGAATATTAAATGATGGTGGTTTAATAACAATTCCGCTGGCAGCCAGGTAGAGTAAGTTTCCAACATCATCGAGAATTTCTAATGTCATTTCTCCAGTGAATGGAAGGTCATTAACAGTATTGATAATCAAGGCCACTGAATCTGGCTCATCAAGAGTATAGGAATCTGCAATGTTAAATGATATGGACTGTTCAAAGTCATCCAGCCGGATTTCAAGGGGCATGCTAAACTCCAATACACTTTCAAGAGTACTTTCCTGAGTCAAATAATTTGGCCCTTCTGTGGTCTGGTAATTAGAATACCCCACGATTGGAAAGAAAAATTCATTCGGCCCGATTTGAAGCAGGTTCTGAAGATTTGAGTTGTTGGCTGTTATGCTATAATTACTTATTTCTGGTGTTGTATAATCATCCTCATTCATTGTAATTACAAATGGAGAAGAGACGCCACTCCCCGTAAGAAAAAGAGAATCTTCAGAAGAGTTTTTTGCATACACACCTTCCAGATCTAACCCAATTGGCAAGCCAAAGGAATTAGTGAAAGTAAAATTAATCTCCGGAGCTTTAAAATAAATGCCATCACCAGACGCACTTTCAAGAAAATCCAGTACAATGGAGCTGCTCTTTACATTTACAGTATCCTGTCCAAAATATCCGAAAATACTCTCAAAATCCTGATTGGAGTAGATTAATTCAAATTCGAGGCTGTCATTCGGATTTACACCCTGCCCTGTATTGACTGTGAGGTTACCCTCAATTCTGGCTCGGAAAATGTTAGTGTTTCCTTCTCTTGACAAAACGGTTTTGTGCCCTGGTAATGAGAGTTGCTGACTACTTGTAATTGGGCTTGTGCCAGAGTAGGTAAATGATTCTGTGAAGGAGACTGGCTCTTCAGTGCTGGTATTAATGGTGTTTTCTATGGTGAAAGTGAAATCAACATCACATTCGAAATGAGAGGTAACATTATAGGACAGTAAGCCTGAAGCATAGTAGACTGAATCCAATTGTTCCTCATTAGTGGCGGGGTATTCAAAAACAAACTCCTTAGAAATTGGAAAGGTAAGTGGTGTTGCTCCAGCAGTGACATTGAGATTGGGGTTTAGTCCTCCCTCGCTTGTAATATCTTCTATACTAACAATATCCTGTCCAAGTTCAAATACTGAAGTGTCATAGTATGAAAATACTATTAATTGTGAACTGTCATTGTTGAATATCGTTGTGTCATCCACAATATCCTTAAATAATTCCTCAATGGTATAGGTGGAGGTTCCAAGTGGAATGGCTACTCCCGGCGTTAAATCCTGAGTCTTTACGTCGTTAAACTCTAGCCCGTTAATGTTACAGCCAGCTATCGCAATAAAAGTAATAACTGCTGTGAGATGTGTGAATTTCATAACCTGTTTGCTACACTCGTTAAACTAACGAAATAATTTAGATCAGCATACGTCCGAACCGATCATTAAAACCCTGTATTCCCTGAAGTCCACCCGTATGGATGGCTAGCAATGTAGCTTCTTTAACAAAATAATCTCTTTTTATCATATCAAACAAACCAAATAGCATTTTTCCTGTATATATGGGATCAAGCGGAATTTGATGTTGTTGTTTGAAGGTGTTGATAAACTCGATTAATTGTTCATTCCATTTGGCATAACCACCAAAGTGATACTGATCTATAGACGTCCAAAATTGATGTTTCCCCCCCTGTACCCATTGATTGATCTCGTTGGTTATCCATGACCCCTTCACAACCGGGAAGACTAGCACCTGTTGATTTAACTTTGCAGAATTAATGATACCGGCTGCTGTTCCTCCGGTTCCTGCACTTACACAAATATGACTAAATTGGTCACACTGGTCATTTAAAATCTCCGAGGTGCCTCTTATGGCTTCATCATTTGTTCCACCTTCAGGGATCAAATAAAACTCACCAAATTCTTCTTTCAGTTGATCCAGAACAGACTTGTCGCTTTTTTTGCGGTATAGCTCTCTTGTTACAAATTTCAGTAACATGCCCTGAGATCGAGCAAATCGCAAAGTGGAGTTGGACTCTGGGGTTAGTTCGTGCCCCCGGATAATACCGATGCTCTTAAATCCATTTTCTGCAGCACAAGCAGCTGTTGCACTAATATGGTTCGAATAAGCCCCACCAAAGGTAAGTACCGTATCAATACCATTGTTTTTGGCAGCTTCAAAGTTGTATTTCAACTTTCTCCATTTGTTACCAGAAACATGTTCATGTATCAAGTCTTCTCTTTTAATAGCTAGCCGAATGGATTTTTGTGTTAATAAGGGATCGTTGATCCATTGAATCGGTGCATAGGGAGATTGATCAAACATGTTTCAAAGCTAATTTGATTGATCGATATACAGTGCAAACCGGAAACACTATCTTTGCCAACATGAGTGAAGCCCCCAAATTTGAAGAAGAAGAGAACGACGAACTTTTTGAGCATCACAGGATAGTTGTTGATCCAAAACAACAACTATTGAGAATTGATAAGTTCTTGATGGACCGCCTGCCCAATGTGACCCGTAACAAACTGCAGGATGCCATCAAA
The DNA here is from genome assembly GCA_965243755.1 of Cyclobacteriaceae bacterium. Classification (GTDB taxonomy): domain Bacteria; phylum Bacteroidota; class Bacteroidia; order Cytophagales; family Cyclobacteriaceae; genus JANSWY01. Next base: position 115,477 of record CBDEVW010000002.1, on the reverse strand, counting down.
AATGGGTTTGTATTGGTCAATGAGAAAGCAGTTAAACCTAATCATAAAGTACATCCTGAAGATGTCATCAAAATAGCATTGCCAGAACCGCCAAGAGATACAGAAGTAGTTCCTGAAGATATCCCACTCAATATCATTTATGAGGATGATGACTTATTGGTAGTCAATAAAGAAGCGGGAATGGTGGTGCATCCGGCTTATCAAAACTGGACAGGAACCCTGGTAAATGCACTCACCTACCACTTCCAGAACCTGCCAACCATGAAAGATAATGAAGGCAGACCAGGGTTAGTTCATCGCATTGATAAAGACACTTCGGGCTTGCTGGTGATTGCTAAATCAGAAACTGCAATGACGTCATTGGCCAAACAGTTTTTTGATCACTCAATAGAAAGAACGTACTACGCATTGGTCTGGGGAGAGCCGGAACCTCAGGAAGGCACCATAGATGTTAACCTGGGCAGAAGTCTTAAGGACAGAAGAATTACTGCAGCATTTCCAGAAGGTGACTTTGGAAGACATGCCATCACGCATTACAAAGTAATCAAACAATTGAGGTATGTAAGTCTGATCCAGTGTAACCTGGAAACGGGACGAACTCATCAGATCAGGGCCCACATGAAATACATTGGCCATCCCATCTTCAATGACGCTACTTACGGTGGGGATAAAATTTTGAAAGGGACCACCTTTACCAAGTACAAACAATTTGTAGACAACTGCTTCAAAACCATTCCCAGACAAGCACTTCACGCCAAGTCACTAGGGTTTGTTCATCCGACAACAAAAAAAATGATGCAATTTGATTCTGATTTACCCGCTGACTTTCAGGAAGTTATGGAAAAGTGGGAGGGATATGTCAAATTTCATGACTAATTCTGTTGTGACTTTATCCTTCAAAAGGATTATTTCTACAAAACTTAATCAGTTGCATTGACAGACAGTGGATTCATCGGGCCATTACCTAACGAAGAACAGCTCATCAACGCTGCTCGAAAGGATTTTAGGGAGTTTGAGCCATTGTATGATCACTATTATGCACAAATCTATCGGTTCGTTTTCAGGAGAACAGACGATCCTGATCTGGCCGCAGACCTGGTGTCTCAGACATTCATGAAAGCACTTAATAATTTGAAGCGTTATCAATACAGGGGTGTCCCATTTGGCGCCTGGCTGCATCGGATTGCTTCAAATGAGGTTAAAAAACATTACCGGTCAAAGGGGACCAGGCAGGTTTTCAGCCTGGAGCAACAAGAGATTGCAGATTTTATCGAGCTTGAATCAGAAGGGCATAGTGAGGATGAAATCGAACAGTTGATAAAATTGCTGGCAGATTTGGATGAAGCAGAACTGACCGTCATAGAACTGAGGTTTTTTGAAGAAAAAAGTTTTAAGGAAATCGCCTATATTCTGGATATGAAAGAGAGCGCGGTGAAGATGCGCACATATCGGACATTGGAAAAACTAAAAGGATTTTTCAAACTGAAAGTGAATGACTAAGCAAGATGTACGTATACGCCGTGGGTCATTTTCCAAAGGCCAGATTGAGAGGCACAGAGATTTCAAGCGCTTCAGTGGACTCTATGAAAAACAACAAAAAAAATCATTCATGAATAAACTATGGGTGGCTGTTGTAGCAGTAGTATTTGTGGTGGTTGTCATAGTGCTTGGATATATCAAACTTGCTGAAAGGAATAATAATAATCAATCAAATCCTGTGATTGAACAGGTAAAATAATACAACCGTCCCGGGTTCGGTTTTAATAATCATTTGTAAATCAGGATTGATGAATCCCAGAAGCAGATAATGCCTCAATAAAGGTTTCAGAAGTCCTTTAAAACCGAATTGAAGTATGGAATTACGAAAAAACCCTAAAGTTTCCTTGGAGGGGAAAAGACCGCTGTTTATGTCTGTCGGATTATGCATCAGCTTAGGATTCATGCTGGTGGCATTTGAATGGAAAAGTGAACTGCAACCGATTATGGCTTTCGAAACACACTCAGATGATTTTGAAGAATTACTGGATATACCATTGACTGAGCATGAGCCTCCTGAGCCGCCAAAACCGAAGATAATACAGCCAGTAATAGTTGAGTCTGAAGAACCTATTATTGAAGAAGAGCTGGTGATAGATTTCGGAGAAGAATTTGATTCCCCAATTGATGATTTAGCTTTTACAGTGGTGGAGGAGCCAGAAGAAGCACCTGAATTTGTAGATTTTGCTGAAGAAATGCCTGTCCCTAAAGGTGGTATGAAAGCCTTTTATGAATATTTAGGAAAACATATGAATTATCCAAGATCGGCTATATCAATTGGAATAGAAGGGAAAGTCTTTGTGCAATTTATTGTTGAGAAAGATGGGACCTTGTCCAATGTTCATGTGGTCAAAGGGATTCATGATGCCTGTGATGCTGAAGCGGCAAGGGTGATTAAATCCTATCCTTCATGGACTCCTGGAAAACAAGGCCATCGACCAGTAAGAGTGCGAATGATGATGCCAATATATTTTAAGCTCAACCACTAGTCTGTCTTTAAATGATGTTGGTTTGGAGCGATTGGAGAGGGGCTTCCTGTCAGGGAAGTTCCTCTAATTAACTGAATATCTTCCGATAGACTGGTCTACGGTATAAAAACTGAAGATAGAGTAACGGATACAACATCAGGTCCATCATCAAATTTGGTGATTTGTAGATGATGTCATCAATGATGGTTGACCCAACAGACTCTTGAATGACTCGGTGATGATGTTTCCAGAATTTTAAAGGAAAAGGCAGCTTTTTACCTTCGTCTACAAACTCCCATTCAATCTGGTTATTGGAATTGGAAGTCACTTCACTGATCCAGGTTTGTTTGAAGATCAAAAAGTTCAAGCTAATCTCAACTTGATCACCCTGCCTGCATCCATCAAATCTTACCAGGCTTACTTTTGGAAATGGGGGACTTAATTTAAGAAACAAACCTTCCGTAAAGCCAACGGCAACCTGTTCCTTATTCTGGTTTACACTGGTCTTAATTACTATTCGCATACCAGGTAAAGTTTAATGTGGTTGATTTTGTTTGGTTTAAAGTTTTTTAGCCTTTTCCCAATACTGGTCCATTTCTTCAAGAGACATAGAAGCGATAGACTTACCGTCAGCCTTCGACTGACTTTCCAGAAACTGAAAGCGCTTGATAAACTTTTTATTGGTTCGTTCTAAAGCTTCCTCAGGGTTAATGTCCACAAACCTGGCATAATTAATTAAGCTAAACAGGAGATCTCCAAATTCGTTCATGGCTTTGTCCCTGTCTATAGCACGGTCATTTTCTATGTTGAACTCAGTTTTAAACTCCTGCATCTCTTCTTCAACTTTCTCCCAAACCTGTTCCTTCTTCTCCCAATCAAAACCAACCCCTCTGGCCTTTTCCTGAATCCGCATGGCTTTTACCAAAGCAGGTAGTGATTTGGGCACTCCTCCCAGTACAGAATCGTTACCCTTCTCCTTTAATTTGATTTTTTCCCAATTCGCCTTTACCTGCTCTTCATTTTCTGCATCTACATCGCCATAAATGTGCGGATGCCTGTGAACCAGCTTATCACAAACACCATGAATCACGTCCGCTATATCAAACTTCTTTTTTTCGCTTCCAATTCGTGAGTAAAAAGCCATGTGCAGCATGAGATCACCGATTTCTTTTTTAATCTCTTCGGCATCTCCCTCCAGAATAGCGTCAGATAATTCATAGGTTTCTTCAATCGTCAGATGTCGTAAAGACTCCCACGTCTGTTTTTTATCCCAGGGACAGTTGAGTCGAAGTTCATCCATTATGGTCAGGAGCCTGTCAAAAGCTTCAAGTTTTTCTTTCCTTCTGGTGTCATTTTCTCTGACGATTTCTTTCATATGCTATTGGGGTAAATGAATTATCTGGACTTTCTAAGTGTTTCACCTACAGCGAGCTACAAATGTAGGCATGATTTGGATGTCTTTTGGAAAACGACCTGAATTATGCCGAGGATTTACTTGAGTTTGTTAATTTTGCAACTTTAAAACAGAGCATATCTTATGATGACTTTATTATTGGGTGTTGGATTCATTGGGCTTTTTTTCATATTAATGTCAGTAAGACTAATTTTTAAGAAAAATGGCGAATTTAAAGGTACTTGTGCTTCACAAAATCCTTATCTCAACAAAGAAGGCACCACCTGTGGTTACTGCGGCAAAACAATGAAGTCCGGAGAAGAATGTGGTAATCCAGATTCAGAGGTGAATAAAGTTTTAGCAAAATTCAACTAGTTCCACATTAGTCATACAAAAATCAATCAACTGAAGATCAATCTCATAGGGATAAAGGGATTAGACCTGTAATCATCTGATAGAAATTCAACTTTTGCAAAGAGGTATTGACTGGTATAATATTTACCTATCTTTGCGGGGCTTAACCAAAATCGAGTAGAGAAGTGACTTTAATTAAATCAATATCAGGAATAAGAGGGACGATAGGGGGAGAACCTGGAGATACACTTTCACCTATTGATGTGGTAAAATTTACTGCGGCATTTGGGACCTGGGTAAAGCAAAATTCTGATAGCCACATGGTTGTTGTAGGTCGGGATGCCAGACCATCTGGTGGATATATTGGTCAATTGGTTTGCAGCACACTTCAATCATTGGGTATCCATGTAAAAGATCTTGGATTATCGACTACTCCTACGGTAGAGATGGAAGTTACTCATAGTAATGCCGGAGGAGGTATCATAATTACTGCAAGTCATAACCCCATTCAGTGGAATGCATTGAAATTGCTCAATAATAAAGGTGAATTCATTTCAGCAGCTGCTGGCAAGGAGGTACTGGACTTAGCGGAAGAAGGCAAGTTCAATTTTGCAGGGGTGAAGAACCTTGGAAAGTATGAAGTAGACAGTGAGTCGTTGAGCCGTCATATTGATGCCATCCTGAAGTTACCTTTGATTGATGTGGACGCAATCAGGGAACGAAAATTCAGAATTGTTGTAGATGCGGTCAATTCTTCGGGTGGTTTCGCTGTTCCTATGCTATTGAAGAAACTAGGTGTTGATACCATCAAGGAACTTTACTGTGAACCCAATGGGATGTTTCCTCACAATCCGGAACCTTTACCAGAAAACATTACCCAAATCTGCAGTGACCTGGAAAACGGGCAATTTGATCTGGGAATTATTGTGGATCCTGATGTCGATCGGTTGGCGCTGGTTTGTGAAGATGGAGTACCATTCGGAGAAGAATATACTTTGGTGGCTGTAAGTGACTATGTCCTTTCCAATACTCCGGGTAGCACAGTTTCAAACCTTTCCTCTACCAGGGCACTTAGAGATGTTACTGAAAAACATGGCTGTACTTATCACGCTTCTGCTGTTGGTGAAGTCAATGTGGTGGAGAAAATGAAAGAAGTCAATGCGGTCATTGGTGGCGAAGGTAACGGAGGAATCATATATCCTGAATTGCACTATGGCAGGGATGCATTGGTAGGCATTGCCTTGTTCCTGACACATCTGGCTAAATTTGGAAAGAGTGCAAGCATGTTGAAATCAAAATATCCGGGCTACCACATCTCAAAAAACAAGATAGAGCTAACGCCGGAGTTAGATGTCGACAAGGTTCTTGACAATATTAAAGCCAGGTACAAAAATAATCCTATCAATACCATTGACGGGGTGAAAATAGATTTTGACAAAGAATGGGTACATTTGCGGAAATCTAATACTGAACCAATTATCCGAATTTACTCAGAATCAGAAAGTGAGGCTACTTCGGAGCACCTGGCTCAGAAGATTATTGCCGATATCAAGGAGGTCATCTCCTAGATATCAATTCAAATAAACAACATTTTTTGACATGATGAAGGTATACCTGGATAACGCAGCAACCACACCAATTGATCCGGAAGTATTTGAGGCCATGAAGCCATATTTACTGGATAATTTTGGCAACCCGTCTTCAATACATTCTCATGGAAGATTGGTAAGATCGGCCATTGAGAGATCAAGAAAACAAATTGCAGAAATGCTGAATACATCTCCCTCTGAGATATTCTTTACTTCAGGAGGAACGGAAGCCGACAACATGGCCATCAGATGCACTGTTGAGGACCATGGTATTAAAAGGGTAATATCCAGTAAAATTGAACATCATGCCGTTTCGCATACGCTTGAGGAGTTGCATAATACGGGTAAAATACAGCTGGAATATGTCAGGCTTGATGGCACAGGTGTAATCGATATGGGTCATCTGGAGAGCCTCCTCAAAGATTCCGAAAAAACCTTGGTCAGCATAATGCACGCAAACAATGAAATCGCCAATGTGAATGACATTGAAGCCATTGGTGAACTTTGTGAAGCGCATGGGGCTGTTTTTCATTCCGATACTGTACAAACCATGGGCCACTTTCAGCACGACCTCTCGAAGTTGAAAGCGCACTTTATGGTTGGTTCTGCACACAAGTTTCATGGCCCTAAAGGGGTTGGATTTCTATATGTTAATCACAACTTAAAAATTAAACCATACCTGACTGGAGGGGCCCAGGAAAGAAATATGAGAGGCGGAACCGAAAACGTCTATGGTATCGTCGGTATGGCCAAAGCGCTGGAGATTGCCTACAATCAGATGGATGAACATTCCAGATACATTAAATCATTGAAAGAGAGAATGATTGTTAAACTTCGTGAGATGATTCCAGGAGTGAAATTCAATGGACAATCAGCAGATGTAGAGAATAGTCTGTATACAGTGCTTAGCGTTTGTACACCTCCTTCGGATAGCAATGATATGATGCTTTTCAATCTTGATATCAATGGAATTTCAGCCTCGGGAGGTAGTGCCTGCTCTTCAGGATCAGATATTGGGTCTCATGTATTGGCTGAGTTGGACAGAGATCCCAATCGCGGAGCTGTAAGATTTTCATTCAGTAAGTTCAATACACCTGAAGAAATCGACTATACCGTGGAGCGATTAGTGGAGATTGTTGGCGAAACGGTATCTTAGGTCCAAATGCCCCAAATTATATTTTAGAAATTTTACAATTTACAGGATTTAATTGCAGTAAATCAAAGATTGCAATTTGGTTGTTTTGATTCCTGTTTTTTTGCATTTAAAATCATTTCTTTTCCAGAAAATTGTAATATCTTAGAAGGGATTTTGCTAACCAAACTAACCGTTCTGAGTGACCTTTTTGGAAGTTTCGGAACGGAATTTATTTAGACCGAAGCGGTTGCAGTAAAAAGCGACCTAATCAGCGACCTAATCTAAAAAGACCCTGAATCTAGCGATACAGGGTCTTTTATTTTTGATCAAAATATATAACTCAACGTGAGTATTTCATGTAAAGACAAGGTGGTAATAAAACTTAAGTTTCCTGAAGAAGTGCTACTCTCCGTAATATGTTCATCAGCTTCATTGAATCTTTCAAATTTTGTGTGGTTGTAGCCTATTCTGCCAATGTTCGATTCAATTAAGAAGTGATCATTTATTGACAGGTATAGCGAGACATTAATTTCAGCGAACACAGATTTCTGTTTTTCAGTATCCTCCCTTTTATAGTTGTTGACAAGGTTGTTTAAATCTTCATTTTCAGTATTTATTTTGGTTTTACCCCAGGAATATCCGGCTTTATGCTCCAGACTCGCTCCAAATCGTTTATACAATGGATACATCTGTTTGATGAACGCCGATACTCCTTTTACACTTCCGGACTGAATTACCTCATAAATCCTTCTGTCATTTTTGCTAAACTGATCTCGTTCCCATTTATTATAATGACCTGCAACACCTAGCATGGTACCATCTTTTGTAAATACTCCAAACTTAGGTCTCAGCCATAATGAACTTGAAGAGTGGTTAATTTCACTATCCTGAAATTCATCTCTGACATTGATATCAGAGTGGTCATGGTCATCGAAATGAAAACCAATTGCACCGGATAACATTACCCTGTTTTGCTTAAAGATTTCTAAGTCTTGTGCAGATAACTGGAAACAGATAATTAACAAGCATGGAATTAATTTGAGTTTTGTCATGAATAGTAATAGTTTAAGTTTCTGCCTGTTAGACAAAAACCTTACCAGTACTAATAAATGACCTCATTTTCCGGATATGTTAAAAAAACAAATTGGATAAGTACAATTAAAAGAAGTAGTTGATTGCGAATATGCGATTAAATGTTAGCGTGTTTGTAAATGAAAACTCAAGTGTAGAGTTGCTTTGAAACAAGGTGGCCTCTTCATTATTCTTGCTGTCATATGAAGCATGGTTAAACCCAATGCTACCCAGGTTTGTCTCAACAGAAAGCTTTTCATTCACCAAAAAATATAACCCAAGATCAACTGATACATTATAGACATCTCCATTGGTATCTACTTTGCTCTCAAATGTAAGTGTGTTGGTGCTAAGAGACAATCTCGAAAAATCCCGATCCACTTTTTGGTATTGATAAGAAAGTTCCGGACTTACATAAAGCCCAAATTTATTGATCAGCGTGACGTATTTTCGAGCAAAAACACCAATCCCTACTCCTTTAAACTTTCTGACAGTCAGTTCTTTCTCCTGATCATCCTCTTCCAGCGACTCATCCTGATTGCTATTGAAAATCAATCTGCTGCCCACAAAAATTGTATTACGAATGCCATAGGCATAATATGGTGAGAAGGAAATGTTTGTCACCTGTGTAGTACTAGTGAAATCCGGATTTGTGGCACTTTGTGAATCTAAATCTCCTTTATCATGCACTACTCCAATGGCACCTCCTACCATCGAATTTCTTGATATCAAAGGGGATATAAATTCCTTTTCAGTATCCTGTCCCATGACAAAAAATGGAGTGCTTAAATATAGAATGATCGTTAATAGAATGAAGTAGGTAGCTTTCATAGAGGAACTGTTTAATTGTGAATTAGTTGGGATAGGATTGTATTAAATGTTTCTTAATATACTACATCACTCCAAACAATCCCAATCGCATTATCACTTATTACCTTGCCAGATCAGCAACACATTTAACCCACTGGGGATGGGTATTAAGACTCTCCACCAATGTCCATAATTCGCCACCAGCTTCTACAAACTCCTCGGCATACGTCTCTCCCACCTCAATGGTTGTTTCAAGACAATCTGCCACAAATGCCGGAGAAAATGCAAGCACTTTTCTAGTCCCCTCTTTCGCAAGTTTTTGAAGTGTATCTTCAGTATAAGGTTGTATCCATGGGTCTTTGCCAAGCCTTGACTGAAAGCAGGTGATGTATTGATCTTCAGCCAACCCCAGACCTGCAGCAATTTTCCGGGATGTTTCAAAACACTGAGCCCTGTAGCAGTATTGATTTTTATTGCTTAGATGATCACAGCAACTTCCTAGTTTGCAAAAACCATCAACGGAACCTTTATGGATTTGTCTTTCTGGCAACCCGTGATAACTGAATACGACTTTCTCGTAGGCATCCTGCTCGAGCTGTTTTTTCCCTAATGACACGAAGGTGCCAATGAAATCATCATGGTCAACAAAATTGGAGACAAAACTGATTTCCGGAATGATTTGCCAGGTTTTTACCTCTTCCATTACTTTGTCAATGACTGATCCTGTTGTAGCAGAAGCATACTGAGGAAAAAGAGGAATTACTTTTATGCTCGATACATTGGCAGTCATCAACTCCTTCAGGCCATTGGCTATGCTCGGGCTCTGGTATCGCATGGCCAGCACAACTTTGTAGTCGTCTCCAAGTTCCTGTTGAACAGCAGTTTGCAGGTCTTCTCCATAAAACTTCAGAGGAGACCCTCTTTCTTCCCATAGCTTTTTATATTCTTCAGCAGATTTTGGAGCCCTGAATGGAGCAATGATCAGATTAACCAATAGCCACCTGGGTATCGCCGGGATATCGATAACTCGTTTGTCTGATAAAAATTCTCTCAGGTATTTTCTAACATCACCTACCGCAGTAGAATCCGGGGTACCCAGATTTACCAATAAAACTCCTTTCTTCTTGTCGCTCATTTACGCTTAAAATAAATTGGAAGACCAAATAAACCATGCATAGATAGCAAATCTTAAAAAACGAGTAGCTGCCATCAACAAAAATCTTTTAAAAGGAAACCTGAATGCACCAGTCAGCATGCAGACCAGCGAAAAAGGTAAAGGCGTTGCAGCGGCCACTATCACCAGGAAACCCCCATACCTGCGATATTGTTTTTTATAGCGCTCAAAGAAACTCTCTTCCAATTTTTTGTATATAACCGTCCGGTGAAATGCCTTTCCAATATAAAATCCCAGTATGCCAGATAAGTAACTAATGATAGAGAGTACCAGTACATTGCCAATGTAATCTCCCGGGTGGCCGTTACGCAAGGACCAGACCATGAATAACTCCGGGGGAATAATGCCAAAAAAAACTTCAGACAATGTGAATATGGCAAAAACAAGAATAGGCTTCTCGTTTACCGGGTCCAGCAAAAGTGAGTAATCAACCCCAAACCAGTTTTTTGCAATCAACAATAGCGCTACGATCATCCCAAACCAAAGCAGTCCACGGATGAGATTCTTTATGAGGAATTGGCTTTTAGTAGGTCTTTTTCCCACAGTTTTATAATCTACCTAGTCTTTTTCTGTTGACACTTCTACTGTCTCTTTTGACTGAACTGATTTTTTAGATTTTAGTTTCGCAAATATTGCTTCCCAGTAGGGGTCTTCCAATTCTGTATATCTGTTATTGAATTGAGTCAATTGAATTTTCACCGCATAATTGAGCCGATTGATGGCATCAGTGTAGTAATCTTTTCTGTTCTGTGGGTGCAGAATAAAGAATTTGACAATCGGAAAGCAGTCCCGTCGTAAATCGCCAAGCACCCTGGTTACTGCCGGAGATTTATCCGATTCCAATAGCTGAATACTTTTGTTACAGTATATACCTATTCCCTTGATCAGGCGGGCATAGATGCTATGTGGATACTTGTCCTCAAATTCCTGTTGGCACTCCTCACAAAAAGCCTTCAAAATCCGTAATGGAGGCAGGCTCATTTTGACATTGGTGTATACATCCGGTTGCCACAATATTTCCCTGAATGTAAAGATAGAGGGCAGTATTTCAGTATCATACTTTTTGTCGTCACGGATACTCTTCAATATAGTAGCATTAAGCTTATCAACAGTCACATCACCGGCATACAACTTAAACTGCCATTTGGTTCCGCTTTTGTCAACAAAATCAATGAAGTCCCATATTTCGCTCAATCCAATCTTCATGCAAGGGTGTTTAAACCCTTAAATTACACAAATTCTGTTTTGTCTGTACTGATTCGAAGGGTATTAATTACATGCTGCATCTGCTGGAAATGACGCTCCTGGTGTGCCAAAAGGAACAGGAAAGCATCCCCAAGTTTGAAAGTAAGTACTTTCCCAACCAATGAAACTACCTTCACTTTCTTCAGCTGCCAGTCAGAAGCTTTCTCATAGAATGATTTCAGTTGATCAAAACCATCCTGAAAATTGTCGAGTACTTCACGTGTATTCAGCGTTTTGCCAGGAGTGGTTATTTTAAAGGTTTTCATTTTCATCCCAATCTTACCATCTTTTTTAGGTTTTAAACCATTGATCATCATTCCGGCAAACATGCCTACGCTGTATTTTGGTCCGGTATTTTGATGGTTTACCATTTTCGAAAAACCGTAATTAATTTCTGGAATATAGTGAGCAAAAGTAAGGTTGAGATGCTCTATGCATTCAATGACAGACCATTTATCCGCTGCAGGTTTGGCCCGCAGATCCTTTTCCTGAATTTTTCTTACTGCATCAAACTGTTTTTGCTGAACTGAAAAGTAATTTTCTATAGTATTCCTTAATTCCTGATTCGTCATATCAATTGAGTTTGACTCAAAATTACCAGATCAACACCAGACATCTCTTGACTTAGATCAACTTCGCTGACTGGCTTTTTTTCTTAGCCTACTCAGTGTTTCCGGAGACATGCCCAGGTAAGAAGCCAGGTGTTTCAGGGGGATCAGTTGAAAACAGCGGGGACTTTCAGTCATGAGGCGCTGATAACGTTGTTCTGCAGTATGGGTCATCACATTAATCTCGTGAAGTGCTTTCATCAAAAAGAATTTTTCCATCAATAACCGGCCCCACCTTTCAAAGCTTTTGTATTGATCATAAAGCCGCTGGAGATCATTGTAATGAACCCTCACCAGCTGACTATCTTCCAGCGCCTGAGTAAAAAATGCAGTTGGCTGTCTATTGATAAAAGAATCAATCGATCCTGATGGAGAATGGTCAAACGAGAATCCAATGACATGCTCTACTCCATTGTGAATAAAATATCCTCTGACAACACCAGAAACCATAAAGTACATGTAATTTTCTATTTCTCCGGCACGGGTGATGAACCCATTTTTTTTCACTTCGATCAGCTCCAGGCAATCAACAAAATCATTCCATTCCTCATCGTTTAATGAAGGTCTGCTAAAGTTTTCACGTTTGATTTCTTCGAGTTCAGGAATAAAATCCATGAGAAAAATAATCTACAGGTAAAATATAATTAACAATAATTTGTTATGCTTGCATAATAATTCATAAGCCAATGTATAAAGTTGCACCTACATACTATGATGGCCAAAGTTTGGTATTGCTATCGGATTTGCCGACACAGCAAGGCTCATCTTTAGGTAAGTGGATTGGTAATGGTAATATAATTTCTATTAGTGTCGATGGCAAAAGTTTTCATCAATGTGTCAAATATGAAGACTATGAGCTTTGGTACAGAAATTATTTCCAGATCGACGGTAACAATATTCTGTAATTTTTGTAGCCGCACAATCCGCCCGCATCAACCCTTTTCACCAGCCTCCTCGCGGTGGCATGAGCCTGCTATCGCTCCAGCCATTTCGGTCTCCTGCTTCACCTTAAGGCAACATACCAATACTACGCCTCAATTAATTTCCTTAATTAAATTTTTTTTAACAACTTCAGGTCATGGAGAAGAGATGGGAATTTGCAGAGAGACAGGATCACCAGAAAGTTCAGCAACTATCCAGGGCAATCAATGTCAACCCTTACATTGCAGAAATCCTGCTACAAAGGGGCATAACCAACTTTGAAGAAGCTAAATCTTTTTTCAGGCCTTCACTTGAGCAGTTGCACGATCCGTTCTTGATGACGGATCTCGCCAAAGCGGTGGACCGTTTGGGAGATGCCATATTTAATGATGAAAAAATCATGATCTATGGCGATTATGATGTAGATGGAACTACTTCGGTAGCCCTGGTATATGGGTTTCTAAAACATTTTTCCAAAAACCTTGAATTCTATATTCCTGATAGGCACAAGGAGGGATATGGTATTTCTGAGCAGGGAATAAGATGGGCGGGTGAACAGCAGGTGAACCTTATTATTGCGCTCGATTGCGGCATCAAAGCCATGGATCAGGCTGAACTGGCTAAAAGCCTGGGCATTGATCTGATCATCTGTGATCATCACCTCCCCGGAGAAAAGCTACCGGATGCATATGCCATTCTTGATCCGAAAAGAGATGATTGTAATTATCCTTACAAAGAGCTTTCCGGATGTGGGGTTGGCTTTAAACTCTTGCAAGGCTTTTGTATTCAAAACACCATCGATATCAATGGTCTGTATCAGTTCCTTGACCTGCTGGCGATCAGTATCGCATCGGATATTGTTCCTATAACGGGTGAAAACAGGATATTGGCTTATTTTGGCATTCGGAAGTTAAACCACTCTCCTGCACCGGGAATCAAAGCACTGATTGATGTCTGTGGGTTCCAAAAGAATATTGATATAAACAATGTGGTGTTTGGTATTGGTCCACGAATTAACGCAGCAGGAAGGATTGGTCATGCCAAAGAAGCCGTAAAATTGTTGATCGCCGATAGCCTGGAGGAAGCAGAGAAATATTCCGGAGAGATAGACTTCAAAAATGATGAAAGAAGAGGGCTGGATAAAACCATCACCGCAGAGGCAATTGCACACATAGAGTCAAACGATACACTCAAAACATCCCGATCCACCGTTTTATTTGGTGAAAGCTGGCATAAAGGCGTTATTGGCATTGTTGCTTCAAGGTGCATTGAAAAGTATTACAGGCCTACAATCATTCTCACCGAATCGAACCAAAAAGCCACCGGCTCTGCCAGAAGTGTAGATGGATTTGATATCTATGAAGCTATTTCGGAGTGCAGTGATTTATTAGAGCAGTTTGGGGGACATAAACATGCCGCTGGACTTACATTGTCCATCGACAGAATTCCGGAGTTCAAAGAGCGTTTCGAGCAGGTAGTCTCACAAAAAATTTTACCTGAACAGCTAATTCCCGTACTTAAACCAGATCTGGAAATTCCGTTCTCTGCATTAAACTTTAAAATGCACAATTTATTAACTCAAATGGGGCCTTTCGGGCCTCAAAACCTGGAGCCGATATTTGTAAGCAGGGGAGTTAAGTTGAAATATCCACCAAAGGTCCTCAAAGAAGAACATCTCAAAATGACACTTTATCAGCCAGGAAGTACCCTGGTTTTTGATGCTATAGGCTTTGGTATGGGAGATCTGGCAGAAGCGGTGGAGAAGGCGGCATCATTGGATGTGGCGTATCATTTGGTAGAAAATGAGTATCTGGGCAATAAATCATTGCAGCTCATGCTAAAAGATGTGAAACCACAGTAAACTTTTCATATAAAATTGGTACGAATGTGTATTTTTGGGCTTTCAGACCCAGACTTGATGTAAGGATATTTGACCATAGCACGTTTTTTGTGGCAAAGCAGGGCTGGTCAAATAGATGTTGAAAAAATGAGATTATCCGCAGAGAATTTAATCAAGAAGTACAAGAAGAGAACGGTAGTAAACAATGTTTCGGTAACTGTTGAGCAGGGAGAAATAGTTGGGCTTCTTGGACCTAATGGTGCTGGTAAAACCACCTCCTTCTATATGATTGTGGGTCTCATTAAACCCAATGACGGAAAAATTTTCCTTGACAAAGAGGATGTCACAGATCTGCCCATGTACAGAAGAGCACAGCGGGGTATCGGATATCTGGCACAGGAGGCCTCCGTATTCCGAAAACTTACGGTGGAACAAAACATTCTGGCAGTTTTAGAGATGACCAAATTACCTAAAGCGGAACAACGGCGTAAAACGGAGGAATTAATTGAAGAGTTTAGTTTGGGGCATGTAAGGAAAAACCTTGGAATGGTACTGTCTGGAGGAGAGCGTAGAAGGACCGAAATTGCCAGAGCATTGGCTACAGACCCAAAATTTGTTCTCCTGGATGAACCATTTGCCGGAGTAGATCCAATTGCAGTTGAGGAAATTCAATCAATTGTTGCTAAATTAAAAGATAAGAATATTGGTATTTTGATCACCGACCATAATGTTAATGAAACGCTCTCAATTACAGACAGGGCTTACATTATGTCGGATGGTAAATTACTGAAAGACGGAACCGCGGAGAGCCTTGCAGCAGACGAGCAGGTACGAAGGGTCTACCTTGGAAAACATTTCGAACTTAAACGAAAGATCTAATTGGAAATTATCAATTCCATAATCACCTGGGTGATGAAAAAACGCATTCACCAAATGGAACTTTTTATTAAGTATCCTTTGGATGTGCAGCATGAACTGTGGGAAGGACTCATCAAAACAGCCAAAAATACGGAGTATGGAAAAAAACATGGTTTCGGTGACATTAAATCCATAAAAGACTTTCAAAATAACGTTCCTGTGGTCAATTACGAAGGTATTTTTCCTTACGTAGACCGTCTTATGAGGGGGGAACAGAACCTTCTTTGGCCCTCGGAAATCAAGTGGTTTGCAAAATCCAGTGGTACCACCAATGCCAGGAGTAAATTTATTCCTGTATCCAGTGAGGCGCTGGAAGATTGTCATTTTAAGGGTGGTAAGGACATGCTGAGCATTTACATGAATAATTACCCTGATACCAGAATGTTTACTGGAAAAGGATTGGCCATCGGTGGAAGTCACCAGATCAACCAGATGGATAAAAATGCCAATTCTTATTACGGTGACGTGTCTGCTGTGATCATGAAGAACTTGCCGCTATGGGCGCAGATTGCCAGAACCCCAAGCCTGGATATTGCCTTGATGGACGAGTGGGAAGAAAAAATTGAAGCCATGGCAAAAGTCACTTCGGAGGAAAACGTGACCAGCATTTCCGGAGTACCTACCTGGACGGTGGTACTCATTGAGCGTATTTTAGAATTGAAGGGCAAGAAAAACATCCTTGAAGTCTGGCCAAATCTTGAAGTTTTCATCCATGGTGCTGTGGCATTTGGTCCTTATAAGTCGTTATTCGAACGGCTGATTCCTTCCAAAGACATGAGGTACCTGGAAACCTATAATGCCTCAGAGGGATTTTTTGGTATTCAGGACCAAACTGACTCTGATGAACTGCTGCTGATGCTGGATTATGGAATTTTCTATGAGTTCATTCCATACGATGAATTAGAGAGTGATAATCCTCGTGTGCTGACTTTAGGAGAAGTGGAGGAGGGGATGAACTACGCAATGGTAATATCCACAAATGCTGGCTTATGGCGATACAAGATTGGAGACACAGTACGTTTCACATCACTTGACCCATACCGGGTAAAAATATCAGGCAGAACCAAACATTTCATCAATGCCTTCGGTGAGGAATTGATCATTGAAAATGCCGAATTTGCCATCGCACAAGCATGCAAGGCGACTGATGCGGAAATTGAGAACTTTACAGCTGCCCCTATTTATCTGGAAGAAGGTAAACGCGGCGGACATGAGTGGATTGTTGAGTTCAGAAAAGACCCTCACGATCTTGCGTTATTTAACCGTTTGCTGGATGAGACACTGAGAAAAGTGAACTCAGATTATGATGCTAAGCGCTACAAAGACATTGCTTTAATTGAACCAGTTATCCATCATGCAGAAAAAGGAACTTTCCATCAGTGGATGAAAAAGCGTGGGAAACTTGGAGGTCAGAATAAAGTACCGAGGCTTTCAAATAGCCGGGAATATGTGGATGATCTCCTTCAGATGCTTCAAACTGCCCAGTAAATCAACCCTATTTTTTTAAACTGACCGCTTAATGCTTAGTTTTGGCGGCTAATTATTGGTGTAATCATAATAGTTCCTCAATAGGGACCACAAAAATTACGATATGAAACTGCAGTTAAGGGTTGGTGGAGTACCGGAACATTTCAATTTGCCCTGGCACCTTGCCATTGAAAATGACATTTTTAGTAAGAGTAATATAGACCTGCATTGGGTAGATTTTAAGGGAGGAACAGGAGCGATGACTAAGGCGCTACGCAACGATGAGGTCGATCTATGTGTACTTCTTACAGAAGGTATTGTATCAGATATCATTCACGGAAACCCATCAAAGATAATTTCTACATATGTCAATACACCTTTGATTTGGGGTATTCATACCGGGGTTGAAAGCGATGTTAACCTTTATGGAGACATATTCGACAAAAAATACGCCATCAGCAGGTATGGATCAGGTTCGCACTTAATGGCCAAAGTAGATGCCTTCTATAAGCAGAGAATCTTACAGGAAGAACAGTTTGTAGTGATCAATAATCTGGACAATGCATTAGGATCACTCAAGCAGAATGAAACGGAAGTTTTTTATTGGGAGAAATTTACTACCAAACCTTACGTGGACGGTAGTGAAATTAGGAGAATTGGTGAGTATATTACACCATGGCCTTGCTTTCAAATTGCTGCGACCAATAAAATTCTTGATCGTGCACCGGAGCAGATAGAAATGTTGCTCAATACGATTCAGTTTGTTTCAGGGCAGTTTATGAAGACATTAGATGCCATAGATCAGGTAAGTAGACGTTATCAGTTAATTCCTGAAGATGCAGAACAATGGTTTTACTCGACGGAATGGTCCACGGATAAAGTGGTTAGTAAAAAAATGCTGCAGAACGTAATCTATACATTGAACCAGGCAGGAATCATTGAGAACGAGCACGCAAACCCTGATGACTTAAGATTCAAGTTTTAAGGTAAAGTAACTCAAAAAATGAAAAACTTATTACTGGCCGTTTTCACAATGGCTTCCTCAATTGCATTTGCACAGACAGGTTTTACAAGACAAGATTCATTACGGGGTTCAATTACTCCAGAAAGGGAATGGTGGGATTTGAACTACTATCATCTGCAAGTAAAAGTAGAGCCCTCAGAAAAATACATCAGTGGAAGTACAACCATTAGATACAAGGTCCTGGAACCCGGTAAAAGGCTACAGATTGACCTGCAACCTCCTTTGAAACTTGATAGTGTTGTGCAAAACAAAAAAACACTACAGGTAGAACATGAGGGTAATGCACATTTTGTACTACTTGAGGAGGAACAGGTAAAAGGGACTTTCAATGAGCTAAAAGCATTCTATTCAGGTAAGCCAAAGGAAGCTGTAAGAGCTCCATGGGACGGAGGATTCAGTTGGAAGAAAGACAGTAAGGGTCTTGATTTTGTTGCCACTTCCTGCCAGGGGCTTGGTGCCAGTGTTTGGTGGCCATGTAAAGATCATATGTACGATGAGCCAGACAGCATGCTCATTAGTGTAACAGTTCCCCAACATCTAATGGATGTCTCCAACGGAAGACTTAGAGGAGTGGATATTAACTCTGACAGCACCAAAACTTTTCATTGGTTTGTAAGTAATCCAATCAATAACTATGGGGTCAATGTCAATATTGGGGACTATGTAATGTTCGGAGAGAAATATGAAGGTGAAAAAGGGACGTTGGACATGGACTATTATGTGTTGCGCGAAAATCTTGAAAAGGCCAAAGAGCAATTCAAACAGGCTCCAAAGATGATGAAAGCGTTTGAACATTGGTTTGGACCTTATCCATTTTATGAAGATGGCTTCAAACTAGTGGAGGTGCCTTATTTGGGCATGGAGCATCAAAGTTCGGTGACGTATGGAAATAAATATGCCAATGGTTACCTGGGCAGAGATCTGAGTCAGACAGGTTGGGGGCTAAAGTTCGATTTCATTATCATACATGAAGCAGGGCACGAGTGGTTTGCAAATAACATTACTTACAAGGATTGCGCAGACATGTGGGTGCACGAGGGATTCACCAATTATTCTGAAAATCTCTATCTGGATTACTACTTTGGTAAAAAGGCATCTGCCGAGTATGTAATAGGAACCAGGAAAAACATTAAAAATGACATTCCCATCATTGGGTATTATGGAGTCAATCAGGAGGGCTCTGGCGACATGTACTACAAAGGAGCCAATATTCTGCACATGTTCCGTACAATTCTTGATGACGATGAAAAATGGCGACAAATACTTCGTGGTTTAAATGAAGAGTTCTATCATCAGACGGTCACCACACAGCAAATTGAAAACTATATCAATGAAAGAATTCCGATAGATCTTAGCCCCATATTTGATCAGTATCTGAGAACAATACAAATCCCAGTGTTAGAATTGGAGAAGAATAAAAAGAAACTTAAATATCGCTGGACCAATTGTATTGACACGTTTAATATGCCGGTAGACATAGAAATTGGAGAAAAAATGGTCAGGTTAATGCCCACAACAGAA
Source organism: Cyclobacteriaceae bacterium (assembly GCA_965243755.1). Lineage (GTDB taxonomy): Bacteria > Bacteroidota > Bacteroidia > Cytophagales > Cyclobacteriaceae > JANSWY01. The sequence continues at coordinate 95,903 of CBDEVW010000002.1, read as the reverse complement.
TTCAAATCTATCCGGACGCCTAAGGGAAAATTAAAGGTGAGCGAAAATTATTATATCAAACATAAAATAATAGAAAATTAAGTCATCACCTGTATAGGCATTGTCACCCTCCGATACATGTTGAGAAATTAAAAAGGGGTGACCAAACTTGATCACCCCTTTTTAATATATTTCTTGTTCGGTTTTGAAACCTTAGGACTCTGCCCATTTAATTGAGCAACCGACTGCATTGGCAGTTGTCTTAGGTACTTGCTTACCCGTCAAAAGGGCATCAACTGCATCTTCAACATATCGGGTATTCACAGACTCAGAGGATTTTGGATTATCGTCAATGGCACCAATGTACTCTACTTTATATTGTTTGTCCGATTTACTTAAAACAAATACATGCGGAGTTTTGGTAGCACCAAAGGCTTTTGCTACTTGCTGGGTTTCGTCCTTTAAGTATGGGAATGTATATCCCTTAGATGCAGATCTTTTCTTCATTTCGTCAAAAGAATCACCAGGTACTTTTCTTTCATCATTTGGCATGATGGCGATCACCGGATAGCCTTTCTCACTATATTTTTTATCCAGATCAATGATTCTTTGCTCATACATCTTCGCATATGGGCAGGTATTGCATGTGAAAACAACAATGAAGCCTTTGGCCTCTTTGTAATCCTTCAAAGACACCATTTCCCCATCTACATTTTTCAAGCTAAAGTCCTCAGCATAGTCCCCAACCTCATATTGGAACATGTCCCGGTCAATATTCTCCGTAGCGTTAGTAAATAATACTGCCACGACACAAATAACACCAAGTGCTATCAAGAGTGTGTTCTTCATTTCGATTGTGATTTTTGTTGATTCATAAAATTATTCAAAACAATTGAAAGTTCGCCTTCATGAAATTGTTTTTCATAAAAGGCTTTTTTTCCGTTGCTACTATCTACAATTAAAGTTGCCGGTATTGCCCCGCTCCACGATTTATCTACCTTCGACATGAAACTATCATAGTTTACATCATCCAGTAGAATTACTTTGCTCTTCAATTCCCTCCTGGAAACAAAGCGCTCTACTTTTTCCAGATCCTCCACAAAGTCCATACTGATCAGATACACTTCAACTTCATCATTGCTGGCGTTGAGTTTCTCAAATTCCGGTAATTCCAGAATGCAGGGTTTGCACCAGGTCGCCCAAAAGTTGATCACTTTAACCTTATCAGATTTTTCATTGATAAGATCACTTATAGCATCAAATTTAACTGAAGGTATTTTATCCTGACCTTTTACCTCACTCATCATCAGGATCAATAATAGAATTGCCATCAAACGCATGCACTAATATACGTGAAAATTACAGCAATTGTTCCTAAATTGATTCGATTGTATTATTCCAAGAAATATGTTTTAAAATGGTCAGAACGGCAGTTCAAAACTAGATTACTCTTAATATTAGCTTAAACTTATCATAATCAAGTATTTTATTACTTCGACCTGAAGAACAGGCCCTGGGAATGGGCCTACAGGGGGCCGTATTTTACACTGGAAACGAATGTGCATAACTTGTTAATTAGACAAAATGAAGATTGGTTATTCTACAAATTTAATTTATCCACATTTTCAACAATTTATCCACAGAAATTTTAAATACTTGCATAAGTAGCTACTAAACAGGAAGTTAGATGCTATAATTTAAATTAAAATATTGTGGATAAGTGAAATCAGTTTTTTTCATGACAAGATTTGATGGTTTTCTACTGCTGTTCCATCAGCTAAACTAACACTTTGGATATCAAGTAGTTTTAGTCTCGGCTTTGGCGTTTGAGTTTCATCCTGTAAGCGTTAAATATGCTCGATTTGCTTACAAACCCAATGTATTTACCGTCATCAATGACTGGAAGGTTCCATGCTTGTGTTAACTCAAATTTATTCATTACTGATTGCATTTTTTCGTGAGTACTAACACTAGCGGGAGGCTTCTGCATCAGCTGGTTAACTTTTATTTCTTTCCTTTTTTCAGGATCAAACATGGTTTCCCGTATATCATCAAGGGTGATTATTCCTACTAATTCTTTTTGGTCATTCACCACAGGGAAAATATTTCGTCTGCTCTTTTTGACAAGCTCAACCAGGTCACCTACTGTGGCTTCAGGTTTGATCTGTAGCAGATCTTTCTCAATGATTTTTTTAAGATTGATCAGACTCAATACGACCTTGTCTTTATCATGTTGAATGAGGTCTCCCTTCTCGATCAGGTTCTTGGTATAAAGGGAATATTTTTCAAAATAATTGATGGATGAAAATGCCAGTGCAGATACCAGCATCAATGGAACAAACAAACCATAACCTCCAGTGATTTCTGCGATCAGAAATATAGCTGTGAGTGGCGCATGTAGTACACCGCTGAGTAGTCCACACATCCCCACCAGCGTAGCGTTACTTGGGCTAATGCCAAGCGAGGGAATCAGTGTGTTCATAACCTTCGCGTAGAAATACCCGGTTACTCCTCCCAGGAACAGCGATGGTGCAAAAATTCCACCACTGCCACCAGCTCCTATGGTCAAGGCAGAGGCAATGGGTTTGATTAACATAATAAAGAACAGGAAAGCAATGAGCAGGATACTATTTTCCTCGAGGGTATAAAAGAAACTTCTATGAAATATTTCGGTCTCTTTACCTGCCAGCAGGAGCTTAATCGTTTCATAACCTTCGCCATACATTGGTGGAAAGATCAGTATCAATAGTGCCAGGCAAATACCACCAACAGCAGCTCTCATAAAACGGCTTTTAATTTTCTCCAAAGCTGATTCTATGCCTGTCATTACCCTTGTGAAGTAAACAGACACCAGACCACACAACAAGCCCAATAAAATATAGCTTAGGGTATCAGCTGCAGCAAAGTCATCCTGCTGCTCAAAGTGGAACAGAATGCCATCACCAATCAGTGTAAGAGATATTAATGAACCAGTTACCGATGCAATCAGGATGGGTATGAACATTGAGATTGTTACATCGGTCAGGATTACCTCAATGGCAAAGATTACACCCGCTATAGGGGAATTAAAGATGGCTGAAATTGCTCCGGCCGCTCCACATCCAATCAATAAGGTCCTTTTTTTGTAGTTCAGGTGTACTAAACGGCCCAGGTTAGAGCCAATAGCTGATCCTGTTACTACAATGGGTGCCTCCAAACCAACTGATCCACCAAACCCAACAGTGAGTGCACTGGTGATCATTCTGCTGTACATTTTGCTTTGTTCAATGACACTGCTGCGCTTGGAGATCACATACAAAATGTGTGTGATGCCATGGCCAAGGTGTTCTTTGAAGAAGTATTTTGCAATTAGAACTGTTAGAAAAATCCCAATTATTGGGTAGCCAAGATAAAGGTAGTTTACACCAGTGATGTCCAGGTTTTTTTCAAGAAGCCCCTGCAGGTTATGGACGGTGGTTTTCAAGACAACAGCCGCAAGGCCAGCAAATATCCCAACAATTCCTCCAACAATCATGATGAAGTTGTTATTGTTGATATGCTTTAACCTCCACACTAAGAAGTTATGGAGTAAATATGTAAATTTCTTATTCGGTTTGATTTCCGGAACCGCCATTAAGTTTGCTGGTTTCTGATGCCCTAAATCGACGCAAAAATAAGTGATAACAATCCATACTGCTAATGATTAGACAAATAAAGGAGACTTGCTTATATGCTCAGGACCTGACACGAACAGAAAAGTTCTATAAAGATATTTTGGGTTTGGAGCTGATAGGAAAACGGGAGGGTAAGCATGTGTTTTTTCGTGTGGGCAATGATGTACTGCTTTTATTTAACCCAGACGATAGTAAAGAGAAGACAGATCTACCTGGACATTTCGCATCAGGAAAGCAGCACATTGCTTTTGAGGTTTCAAATGCCGATTATGAAAAAGTGAAGACAGAATTGACGGCAAAAGGTGTTGAAATAACCCATGAACAACACTGGAGGGGAACGATCTACTCATTTTATTTTGAGGACCCTAATGGTCATGTGTTGGAAATTATCAACGAAGGCTTGTGGGACTAGCCGATCCGGCTAACTAAACAAGAAGACCGTTTACCTCTTCTAACGCTTTTTCAACAAACTCAAAAGTCGAAAGAATATCAGGTTTTCCGTCTACTATTGCGACATCATGTTCAAAGTGTGCTGAAGGTCTTCGGTCGGCTGTGATAATTGTCCAACCATCATTCAATTGATTAATTCTTCTGGTCCCCATATTGATCATTGGTTCAATGGCAAGCACCAGGCCTTCCTTAAGTTTAGTCCCTCTTCCTCTTTTACCATAGTTGGGCACCTCGGGCGACTCATGCATTTTTTTGCCAAGGCCATGCCCTACAAGTTCTCTCACTACTCCGTAACCATGTTTTTCAGCATGTTGCTGAATGGCAAAGCCAATGTCTCCAATTCGGTTTCCTGCTACCATTTGTTCAATGCCCAGATACAATGATTCCTTCGTTACTTTGAGTAACTGCTTGACCTCATCGGAGACCTCACCTACGGCAAAAGTATAGGCATGATCGCCATAGTATCCATTTTTGATAGCTCCACAATCTACTGAGATAATGTCTCCTTCTTGCAAGGGTTTACCGTTGGGAATACCATGTACTACTTGCTCATTGACTGAGATGCATAGTGTATTCGGAAAATCGTAAAGTCCCAGGAAACCAGGAATAGCTCCCTGATCCCTAATATATTCTTCAGCAAGTTTGTCTAGTTCCAGCGGCGTAACCCCAGGTTTCACCTCTTTCGCGATCATGCCAAGTGTGCGGGATACCACCTGCGCACTCTCTCTCATTAGTTCTATTTCCTCTCTGGATTTGTAGTGAATCATGTTTGCTGTATAGAATGTCCGCAAAACTAGTCATTTAAATGTTTTACTCACAAAAAAAGCCCTGACCGTGTGATCAGGGCTTGTAAAGTTTCATAGTTAATCTCTTAAATTACTCCTTCCAGTACATCTTTGATAGGCACTCTTTTGCCGTCTTTATAAGAAACGATCCATGCATCTTTCACGCCCATTTCTCTCAAGTACTTTTTGAAGGTATCAGCTTCCCAGTAATCTTTGAAAACTCCCAGAGAATATCTCTTCAATCCGTTTTCATCAACTTCTCCTGTGAAGTTTTTACCTACTTTAAGGAATTTAGTCAGGTCTTTGTTCTTAAACGCTCCGATCTGGACTTTGAAAACAACCCCAACATTTTCATCAATGCCTGATCCGGAATTGCTTCCTGCATTGTTTTGGTTAGCTTCTGCCGCTTGCTTCGCCGCAGATAGCTGACTTCTCAGATCAGAGATTTGCTCCTGGTAAGTTGCAATCTGATTGTCCTTCTCTGCAATCTTGTCGTCTACTCCATCAAGCTCACTTTGAAGGCTGCTCACCTGGCTGCCTAGGGTCTTGTTTTGTTCCAACAAAGTTTTGTATTGCTCAGGCGAAAGGGCCTTAATTCTTTTTTTCCATTGTTTCTTTTCCTGCTTCGACATCTGCGCGTTAGCGTCCAACGCACAAAACGCAAATGCGATGATAGCTATAACTGAAAGTAATTTTTTCATGACTGAAAATTTGATTAACACATTGCTTAACGGCACTAATGTACTAAAATATCTTAAAAAAACCCAAATTAATAAATTAAATTATAGATTTAAGAGATATTTACTTAAGTACTGATAATGAATGAGTTAAATAAACAATATATAACTCACTTGGCTTGTCTTAACTTTTTAAACTACCAATCATGTCTTCTGGTTTTACCCATTCGTCAAATTGTTCGTTGGTTAACAAGCCCAGTTCAATGGCTGCTTTTCGTAAGGTTGTACCCTCTTTGTGTGCCTTTTTGGCAATTTTTGCAGCGTTTTCGTATCCGATGTGTGTGTTGAGTGCAGTAACCAACATCAGGGAATTTTCAAGTTTTTCCTTGATCATTGGCAGGTTGGGTTCAATTCCTACGGCACAATTGTCATTAAACGATTGACATGCATCTCCAATTAATCTGGCAGAGGTCAACACATTATAAACCATCATTGGCTTAAATACGTTCAGTTCGAAGTGTCCAGTCATGCCTCCAGCAGAAACAGCGACATCATTTCCAATTACCTGAGCACATACCATTGTCAATGCCTCACATTGCGTTGGATTTACCTTACCAGGCATAATCGATGAGCCAGGTTCGTTTTCCGGTATAAGGATTTCTCCGATACCGCTCCTTGGTCCAGAGCAAAGCATTCTGATATCATTGCCAATTTTCATCAGGCTTACTGCCAGTTGTTTCAATGCTCCATGAGTTTCCACCATGGCGTCATGTGCTGCAAGTGCTTCAAATTTATTGGGTGCAGTAATAAACGGGTGGCCTGCGTAATGGGCAATCTTTTTAGCGACTAGCTCCGCATAACCCTCTGGTGTATTAAGACCAGTACCTACAGCTGTTCCTCCCAATGCCAATTCAGAGAGGTGATCCAGCGTATTTTCAAGCGCCTTGATGCCATGGTCAAGTTGTGATACGTATCCGGAAAACTCCTGTCCAAGGCTTAGGGGAGTAGCATCCATGAAGTGTGTTCTTCCGATTTTCACAACATCCATGTTTGCTTCTGCTTTGGCATGCAGCGTATCTCTTAAGGTTTTTACCTTTGGTATGGTAAATTCTACTATGGCTTTGTATGCAGCGATGTGCATTGCCGTTGGGAAAGTATCATTTGACGATTGAGACTTGTTCACATCATCATTGGGATGGATGAATTTGGTTTCATCAGTCAGCTTGCCGCCATTGATCACATGAGCCCTGTTGGCTACCACTTCATTGACGTTCATATTGGATTGCGTTCCAGAACCTGTTTGCCAGACGACCAACGGAAACTGATCGTCTAGTTTTCCCTCCAGGATTTCATCGCAAACCTGTGCGATTAGTTGGGCTTTCTTTTTATCAAGTACACCCAGTTCTGCATTGGTTTCGGCAGCAGACTTTTTCAGAATAGCAAAAGCTTTCACAATTTCTGAAGGCATCTTCATGTTTTCACCACCTATTTTGAAGTTGTTTCTGCTTCTTTGGGTTTGGGCGCCCCAGTATTTGTCTGCGGGTACCTCTACATTACCCATGGTATCTTTTTCTATTCTGTAGTCCATCATTCGTTATATGTAAAGTTGATCATCAATTTTGATGGGCAAATTTACAGATGGATTACGAAAACTAAATTCTGATCAAGGAATATTATCAGGCGTTTACCGGAGCTACCACGTCAATGGACTGATTGATGAGTCGTTTTAGTGAAATGATTTCGAAAATAGTAAGTACAAATATATAATCTGTACCCTGTGGCATGATGATTTCTACATCTGCATGAAGATTGGAGTTGTTGATCATTGCAGCCAGGTCTATTTCATTGAATTGCTCCCATAACGAGATAAACTGACCTGCTGTAAAGCACTGGTATTTATTGTTGTAGTTGAGGAAAAAGTTTTTTTTGGTTTTGCAATAGTAGACCGCTGCATCCTGGTTGCTGGCAATTTTAGTAAGAATTCTCTGGTTATCCATAGCGTTGAATTGGTCTGTGTATATAGGTTTGAATATTCAATATACAAACGAATTTTGAAAAACCCGCCTGGAAATGGTTAACCGATAATTATTGATGAATGAACAGGGATAAATAAGGCTGAGAATGCACATTCAAACAAATGAAAACGTTTGCATTACCACTTAAATAAAAATCAGGGCCATTTATCACAACCCCGATTCCTATATTTTTTATTGAGCGTTACCTCCATCATACTTGACATTGAGCACCTGTTGCTCTAATAGTCCAAGACCGATTTTATCTTCGCCAAGGACATCAAATAATTCCAGTGTACGTCTGGCTACATATTCTTCCTCAATCTGTTCCTGAACAAACCATCTCATAAACTCCTCAGTGGCAATGTCTCCATGCTTACGGCACACATTGACAATATTGTGTATAGCATCGGAAACTGCAATTTCCATTTCCAGTGCCTTTTCAAATACACTTCTTAACGTTGGAAATTCATGTTGTGGCTGGTCCACTCCGGGAGAGATCGCATCACATTCCATATCTGTGAGGTAATGAAAGAATTTTAACTGGTGCCCTCTTTCTTCATCAGACTGCCTAAAGAAAAATTCTGCACAATTATCATAACCTCTCACATCGCACCATGCAGCCATTGCCAGATAAGCAGCTGCAGAATGTGCTTCCATTTTTATTTGCTTATTGATAATATCAACGATCTCTTCTTTTAATACGTGGTGTCTTCTAAGTATATCTTTCATAATCTTTCGTTCATTACGCTAATAGTAAAGTAATAGCATTTCGAGCAGAAATGTTCGATGAATACGGGACTAAAAATAATTTGAAATCGGTCTAATTAAACTTAACCCTTTCTTAGTATTTCGCGGTGGATCATGCTATTGAGTTCCAGCATGGTAAATGCTCCCGCCAATAGCTCCCGAAGTTCCAGGATTTCATGAATTGACAAGACCATCAGTCGATCACAATGCCCCAGGTAAATTACCTCTACATCGGGAGCATCAGCTGATAGCAATTGAGGAATGTCAAGCTGCTGAATTTTACGTTTGAAGGAGTAAAACTCACAAACCCTGAATCTTAAAGTCTCATTGAAAAACCTAAGGACGTAGCTGCTGGTACCATCACATTGAGACAGTGATGCGTTCTTCGTCTCGAAGACAAGGTGCTCGGTGGTAGTAGCTGTAATCATAACTTTGGGCACTTCTTGCAGTGTCTTCCCTTTTTTTTGTATTTCTTACAGCACTTCTTAAACACACACTCTTCAGAAGAAATCATGTTTCTGTCAAAGGGAGATTCTACCCCACATTCCTGCCCATTTTCTCTCGCTATGTATGTTTCTTCTGTCATATTCTTATTTAGACTTAATCTAAATTAATGCAAATAAACACCACGAACTCCGAATTTGCAATAGTTAGGAGTTGAAAAATTTTAGTAAAGAATTGAAAATACTTCTTCGAATAGCCGGGCTTCTTCGCATGCTTCTAATAGTTTGTAGACCTCAGCTTCAGTAAATGCGATCCCTACATTGCTCTTTCCATTTTTCAAAAGGACACAAGTTCCATGTGAATATGTTTTGTTATAGTCCTCAACCTCCAGACCAATTAACGTTTGCCTGAATTTCTCATACTCCACATGATCCAGAACGAGGTGTATGTTTCGGTAAATGATGTTATACATCAGGCAGTTTCTGCATCTGGAAATCTGAACACCTCTGTGTTCACTGAGGACAATTTGATGATTTGTTGCACACATTTGAAATCAATTTTGGTTGTGCCTCAATGACCGACACATTATTATACTTAACCATTTGTGCCGGTCATGAGGTCTTCTTTTGAATTAATTGGTTGCTAGTTGAAAATCACCTGACAGGTGCAGGTTAAATACTTCTTTGATCTGTGGTAATGTTATCTCAGATTGGTAAGGCTTATCCTCAACGTCTTTTCCAAGTTCAAATAGGCGTTGGAACAGCACTTTACCATCTACTTTCATATTGATTACAAGGTCAGTTTTTCTGTCAAATACTTCCGTCCAGACTTTTCTTACATCTGACCAGTAATACTGATTCTTTTCCCACCATTGATTAGCGGGATTACATTTTGAATCATTCACTTTGGTATAGGTATTCCAACCTTTTTCGTAAGCCAATACAAATTCATTTTCAGAGCGCTGAATCTTGGCATTGTCCTGTTCATGGACCCATCCATCGGAAGTGATTTCATGACGGTTTCTTCTTTGTAAAACATTGTAATCGCTTCTTTTGCTGAACTCTCGCCTTGGTAAAGGGGCATCAGCTGTTGATTCCCAATATTTTCGTCCGTCTGTAATGATCCAGGAAGCACTGCCTTCATATCTAGGTCCATCGTCTACCTGAAATACTTTTTGGGTCCATTGTCCTTGCACCTGTGATTTCGGTTTTCTTTCAAATTTCCACTGGTTGTCTTTGTAATAGGTATAGAACTCAACGTTTTCATAGATCCAGTCCTGCCTCCAGTGTTTAATGATCATGGTGTCTCCAATGATCAAAAGGTGCTGTAATGAGATTTTATTTTTAGTCTGCTCTATTGGAACAACCAACTCCAGTGCACCAGAAGCATATTGGTCATGAAATTCATAATCCTCGACTGGACTGAAGGTCTCCTGAAAATTAAAGCGGACTTCATAGCAACCACACATTGACATGATTGCTTCAATTTCATCTTTCTTTTTGTTTTGGGCCATGGATTGAATTGCTGCCATAAGCGCCAAAGACATAAATATGTGTTTCATTCATTCTTTGATTTATAGTAATTCATATTGTATTTGAGGGAAGCCTCTTTCTCCTGTTTGGGAATGAAGCATTGCAGTAAATTTTAGTTTATAAAAGTTCCCATCGGGGTCCTCCAAAACATAAAACCGGTCTTTGTTTACGTCGGTCTCTGTCCCTGATCCAGGTGTACTAACTGTCCGCCAGGAACTGCCTATGCTGTTGATGTTGCTGCTAAACTCCAGATCCTGTATTTGAGAAACGGTAAATGTTTCATAATCAAACCCTTCACTAAGGAGCACCTGGGCCACACCATTGAGGTTCCTGTTCTGGATCACATAATCTTTGTACATGTAAGGAATTGAGTTAGTGGCATCTATAGGAATCAGATTAGTATAAGTGGTGAAAGCAATGTCCCAGGAATCTTTAGGAGGTTCAACGGAGACTGATTGTCCGTCGAGACTTACATAAGTGAAATTAAAATCAGGATTCTTATCGATGGTGATTTCAGTGAATGCCTCTTGATCGATTGGGCCATACTGAAGTTTATAGCCTTCTCCCTGCTGTAATATTCGGATTTTCATCCAGCCTCTTTGGGACCCATCTACTGATTTACCACGGTTGACTATATAAACCGGGTTATCAGCATCATCCGGCGAAATCTCTTTGATGGCTGTGTTATGCAGATTTCCGGTTGGATCATCTACCCAGGATGATGCTTGGCTCAACCAGGAGGGCGGAGGTCCAAATAAGCTGGCAAATATGGCGTCCAAGTCTAATTGGTGACTTAATCCGATGGTATCAGAAGCATTTACAGTGGAGAGGTCAGTTTTGTTAATGGACTTCACCAACATCCCAACTGCTGAATTGATGACGACCCGGTGATCATCTCCGGTATAAAAACCAAGATCCCAGGAGTCTTTAAGTACGATAGTGCCAGTTTGTTTGCTAAGGTCTACGAAAACCTGATTGGGCTGAAGGTCTCCACCAACCTCTAAATCTAGTGTAGCGCCTGAAGAAACAGGGTTTTCAGCAAAAATAATGACAGTTGAACTATTGGTTCCCAGGATTCCATTTTCTGGAATCGAGACCAATTGTATTCGAAATGATTTGATCACACCAAATGCCGGATTTTTCAGTTTGTTTACTTCAAAAGTGATGCGTTCATCTCCCTCGTTGATGTTGATAAGGAGTTGTTTGTTAACCGCTTCCGGGCTTGTGATGTAGTCTATGCCATAAGTTGCATTGACTTCCTCTTCAATTGTTAAAATTACTTCTCCCGGTATCTCAACCGGTCTGGAGAATTCGATATGGACCTCTGCTTTAGTGTCATCAAGCGATAGGCCTATTGAGGTGGAAGTAAATCCAGCGACCAGGGTTTCTGGTGATGGTGGTTCGTCATCCGAGCATGCTGAAAGCGCTACTAACACAGCACTCAGTGAGATCAGTAATAGTTTTTTCATTTGTTTTGTTTAAAGTTTAATTGATATGATACATGGAGGAAGTATGATCTTCCATAAGAAATTGTAGATGAAGTGCCATTACTGTGCGTGCCAGTGGCACCTCCATTGTTTGTAGTCTGTACATTGGTAAGATTTTTAACTCCGGTTTGAAGGCTGATACCATTTTTGAAAGTTTTGGTAGCCGTAAGATTTAACCAGTGATATGATTCAGTAAAGACTTCCTCGATAGCCTCTGGAGTTTGAATAAACCCCGGGCATTTTCCATTGAATTTGTAATTGATCGCAATCGATAGGAGGGGCTTTTCGATTGTATAGTTGACATGAGTAGTGATTTCGGGGCTGAATAAAAATCGATTCAGGCCGATTGAATCTTTTTGTGTAACCTGATTATATCGCCCGATATAGGACCAACCCAGGTTTATTTTCAGCAACTTGTCTTGCCATCCGAGTTGCGTGTTGTAGCCAATTGTTTGATGCTTCAATACATTGGCGAAGCTTGTCACACTATTGTCTTCGGGTGATTGAGCAGTTGTGATTTGATTGTTGATATGATTGTAAAAAGCACCAGAGCTTAGAAGGACTTGAAAACTTCTCCACTTCACCTTTTTATCTATGTATGCATTGAAATGATTGGAAGATTCCGGTTTTAGACTGGGGTTACCAAATATTCTGTGATTAGAGTCTACAAACTCAAAATAGAGTTCTCGTAAAGTTGGTGTACGGTAGCCAGTTCCATATGCTGACCTGATGGTCCATTCTGCGGGTAATTGTAATTTTACATTGACCGATGGTAAAAAAGTGTTTCCGTATTGTTGATTATATGATGATCGAAATCCGGGCCGTACGCTAACTGATCTGGTTGAAAATTCTGCTGAGGCAAAATAGGAAAATTCATTGATCGCTTGTGATCCGGACAGAATTCTTCCTCCAGTGGCTCTCTCACAATTAAAAGATGATCCCATTTGATATTTGAGATTCTGGAATATTTTTCCAGCAAGTGTTAGCCGAACTAATTGGGCGTTAAATGCGCTGGTATCCTGATCTCCCGCTCTGTTGGTTAATGTTTGTTGGCCGGATAACAGGTCACTTACCATTCGGCTTTTGACCCTTTTGAAATGGGAATAGGAGTAGACGGCAGTGTAATGGATTTTTTGAGGCCAATTTCCTTCCGCCTGAACCTGGTGCATTTGTCTTCCTGATCTGTAGGATTCATCGAAGGCAAATGGCCTGTTCACTCCAGTTGAAGGCTGAATGTTGTCTCTAACTATGCCATTATGGTACAAGTTGGTGTAGTTCCAATCTGTTTTGTAGTGAATTGAGTGTAATGCCCCATCATATTTAAGCAGGCCGTTTCCTCTCCACTGCTTTTTAGGGTCCCATTCGTAGGTTCTGTCATTTCTCTCTCCTTTAAATCCCTGAAAGTCGCTTCTGGTCAGGTTATATTTTGCTGTAACTGACTGAAAGAGTTGATGACTGATACCCAGGCGCTGTATGTGCTTACCGGCATTGTAATGATATTCATTTGCAGCTGATTCTTCCTGTGAGGAAATTCTGATAAATGATTGGTTCGATTTGTCGGATATGAGGTTGATCACTCCAGCCAGGGCATTCGCACCATAGTTTACAGCCATTGGGCCCTCTACTATTTCAATTCGATCAATTTGAAGTAAATCAATCTGACCAAGGTCTACGTCGTTACCATTTCCATTTCTACCCGCAATAGGAACTCCATCCAGCAGAATTTTTGTATTCTGACTGGATAATCCCTGCAGGCCAATGGTGAAATTGCCAATCGCAGGATCATAAGTCATAGAGGAATTGAGGTTGGTTTGAAGGACTTCTTCGAGTGTGATGGCTCCAGATTGTTGAATTTCTTTTTTCGAAATGGTTTTAACCCGGTAAACAGAATTCTTCAGGCTTTGTGGACTGTACTGACCGGTTGTAATTAGCACTTCGGCCAGTTGTAGTGAAGTGGGCTGCAAATAGAAAACCTGATTGCTATCTCCCGTCACTTTTATACTAAATGGCTCGTAGGACAGATGTTGACAGAAAATGTCATATTGCTTACCAGATGGAACACGTACCCTTCCGTTTGAATCAGACAGCAGCATCTGATGCGTGCTGTCAGAGGAAAATTTTACCACAAGACCATTAATCGGTACATTGGTTTCACTGTCCAGAAAAGTGAGGACTGGTTGTGAATTTACCTTTAAGGCTCCTGATATAAATAATATGATGAAAGTAGCTGTTCGCATTTTATTTAGAATCATTCTAAATAATGCAAATATGATGTGGAACTAGTCAGGTTGTCAATCGCTAGGAGCGGTGAGTTTGGTCGCTAGTAATAGTGAAATGAGGTAAAATGTTCACTACTTATAGTGAATGAAGGCCCTGGCTGATGGCATAGGAGATCAACTGAGTAGGAGATTTGAATCCTAATTTTTTCAGCATATTCTTTCGGTGGGAATTAACGGTATGAATGCTGAGGTGTAGTTGTTCTGCAATGGATTTGGTAGTATAACCTTTCACAATCAGTTCAAGTACTTCCAATTCTCTTTCCGATAATGACATCAGTCCATCATGGTCATTATTCATGATTAGGTCGAGTACCTTGTTGCAGATGAATTTTTTACCATTCATAATTTTTTGGACAGCTTCCCGAATCTCCTCTTCATCACAGGATTTGGTTAAATAACCATCAATACCATTTTGAATGCACTTATTAATTCTTCGAACCTGTTGATCATCTGAGATAACCAGAATTTTCATGAAATGTCTCAAGTGGCTCAATTGATCTATACAAGCTTCTGGCTCCTCTTCAGGCAGATAGTCTACAACCAACAGGTCCGGCATGTTTTGTAAGGCTGCTCTTTTCCATTTGTCCATACCAGCATCTGCATCTCCAACACACCTAAGATTCAATTGATTTTCCAGCATAGATCTGGTGCCCTGTCTGGTGAGGTACTGATTGTCTACTATAAAAAAGGATGAATGATTCAACGCTACCTGATTTCTGTCATTTTCGGAGGTCAAAATAAATCCTTATTTAGACTAATTAAAAATAATTGAATTCTTATTTGGAATCAATCTAAATAAAAATAGTTTTGCACTTGTTTATAATGAGTCTAAATAGATTAAAATAAATTTGCCAAGTCAAAATGAAAAAACACAGATTACAACTACTTAAAAAGTCCGTTTTTGTTGGATTAACAGCGATTTCAGCAGGTTTCCTCACCAGTTGTGGTGACGATGATACTGATGTCAATCCTCTATTAGAAGTACCTTCTACATACGAATTTGAGAGAAATGGTGAGTCCACGGTAAGCTTTTCCGGTCAGACTACCCGGCTGGATATGCTGGCAGAAATCAAATCAGTAGTAAGCAATGGAGATGATGGGAGCGCAGTAAATGCTGATTTATTGCTGAACATGTTTGCCAATGAAAACAGTCCATTCGAATCGTCTGACCTTAATGCATCAACCAAAGAGCTTGAAAACAAAACTTTTATAGCAGATGTAGATTTTTTCAAAGACCTATTCTCTGAGTTAGGAGAAACCAGTGCCAGAGTTTCTACTGAAAATACTGTGGCCTCACAAGGGGTTGCGGGATTGCTGGATCGGGATGGCAATGGTAAAACCATACTTGTAAATGAAAAAGGATGGGAGTATACCCAGTTCATTGAAAAAGGACTGATGGGTGCCGTTTTTTATAACCAAATCTATAATGTGTACATGACGGATGATCGTGTTGGCGATAATGTATCCAATGATGAAGTAGAAGAAGGTAAGAACTATACCGCCATGGAGCATCACTGGGACGAGGCATTTGGGTACTTTGGTGTACCGATTGATTTTCCTGCAGGAGATCCGGTTCTTGAATCAGATGAAGATCGATTCTGGGCAAAGTATACAATTGATCTTGACAAGGAATCATTACTTCCAGGGATCAATACTACTTTGATGAACGCTTACCTTACAGGAAGAACCGCAATTGTTAATAAACAATACGACATTAAAAATGAACAAAGAGAGATCATCTACAAATGGCATGAAATCGTAGCTGCTGCAACAGCAATTCACTACCTGAATTCAGCCATTGATGATTTTAATAACAACGACATTCCTAACGCCTTCCATCATTTGTCTGAAGCCTACATGTTTGTGAAAGCGCTACAATACAGTCCATTTAAATCCATTTCCCAGTCCGAGATCAATACGATTTTGGAAAGTAATCTGGGAACTGATGGTGATTTCTGGACTGCCTCGATAGAGGGTTTAACAGCGGCTAAGAATACTGTTGCTTCAAAATATTCAGAATTAGAAGCCATTAAAGATATCTTATAAGCGATGCTGAGGAAGTTATCATTCTCCATATTACTCCTTTTGATACTTGTTTCAACCTCCTGCAACGATGATTCTACAGGAGGCACACTAACAGCTGATCAAACGGCTTTTTTGGCAAACACAGGTGAAAACATAATCCTTCCAGCATACCAGAATCTGGCTACTTCAACAGCAAATCTGAAATTGGCGGTTGAGACATTTAATGGGGACCTGACGGCAGAAAACTTACAGGCAATCAGGGTAGCTTTAAAGGATGCCAGGCTTGTATGGCAGGATTGTATGATGTTTGATTTTGGCCCGGCCTCTACCAATGGATTGGCGAGCTACTTAAACATATATCCTGTCGATGAACTAGCGATTGAACAGAATATTGAGAATGATAACTTTTCTTTAGAAGCGGCCTCTGCCTCTGACCAAAGAGGATTTCAGGCAATGTCATATTTGATTTATAATGGAACAGATGAAGATTTGATTGTTGCATTTGAATCAAGCAGTTCGAGACGGAGTTACCTGGAAGTTTTGGCAAACCTGATTGCTGATAAAGCAAATACCACCGCCAGTGAATGGCAAAACACCTACCTTGAAACTTTCAAAACGGCACAGGGGACTGACGTTGGGAGTTCACTTGGTCAAATGGTAAATGCCATTACCCAGTCTATGGAGCGAAAAACCAGGGACGCCAAACTTGGAATTCCAGTTGGGCTGAGGTCTCTTGGTATTCCAAACCCTGATAGAATTGAGGGATTATATGCTGGTTATTCCGTGGAGTTGGCGGTAAGAAACCTTCAGGCCTATAAGAATTTATATACCGGTTCGGAATCTGGTGAGGGTCTTTTGGATTACCTGGATGCAATAGACGCAAAAACCATCGACAATCAAAATATGTCTGAGAACATACTGACACAACTTAATAGTTGCATAGCCCAGGCCCAATTGATTGAAGAACCGTTGAATGTGGTTGTGGAAAATAATCCGGATCAGGTACAAAACACCATCGCAGCGATTCAGAATCTGCTGGTTCTTGTGAAAACGGAGATGGTCTCAGCATTAGGAATTAGTATCACTTATCAGGACAATGATGGCGATTAGTTGGGAAAACATAAGGACCCAATTAATTGATCAAAAAGTATCAATTGCACCCTTGGCGATGTTTAGGGTGCTTTTTGGTTTTATAATGACTGTGAGTTTGATCCGTTTTATGGTGAATGGATGGATCTATGAGCAATATATCTTGCCCAAATATCATTTCAGTTACTACGGATTTGAATGGGTAAAATATCCAGGAGATACCGGTATATACTTACTATTTTCAATCTGCCTGATTGCTGCCATTGCCCTGATGCTTGGCTTAAAGTATCGCCTGGCCTCAATATTATTTTTTATTTCATTCACCTACATTGAACTGATTGATAAAACGAATTACCTCAACCACTATTACTTTGTAAGCCTGGTCGCATTCCTATTGATCTTTTTGCCAGCCAACAAATACTTTGCACTTGATGTGGTGATCACTAAAGAAAAATTATCCAAAGTAAGTGCCTGGTCCATCAATAGCCTGAAGTTGCAATTGGCAATAGTTTACATATTTGCCGGAATCGCAAAGCTTAATCACGATTGGTTGATAGAGGCCATGCCTTTAAAACTGTGGCTACCGGCAAATGCTCACTTACCAATTGTTGGTCAGCTGCTACAGGAAACCTGGGTGGCTTATTTGTTCAGCTGGTTTGGGGCAGTGTATGACTTGTTTATAGTGGCATTTCTACTTTACAAACCAACAAGAAATTGGGTGTATGCCATAGTAGTATTGTTTCACCTTTTTACCTGGGTATTGTTCCCAATTGGCATGTTTCCGTGGATCATGATCCTATCCACACTCATTTATTTTGATCCAACGACTCATACCCGACTGATAAGTGGAATCTCGCAAAAATTCAACCTGAAATCTTATCCGGTACGTAAAGCCATGGCAAGAACAAAGATCGTAAAATATGCACTTATGATCTTTTTCATGATACAGATACTGTTCCCATGGAGGTATTTGCTATATCCCGGGGATTTATTTTGGAATGAAGAAGGCTATCGTTTTTCGTGGAGAGTGATGCTAATGGAAAAAGCTGGCTTCCTTACCCTCAAAGTTGTAGACCCGAAGACCGGAAGGTCAGGTACGGTAGCTAATTATGAATTTCTTACACCACAGCAGGAAAAAATGGTGTCCACCCAGCCAGATATGATTCTTCAGTATGCAAAATTTGTTGAGTCATATTACCAGGACATGGGGATTGAGGATCCAAAGATTTTTGCGGAAAGCTATGTTACGCTCAATGGGAGAAAAAATCAGCTACTGATCGATCCCAATGTAGACCTTACGGAAGAAAAAGATTCATTCCGCCACAAACCATGGATACTTTCTTATAACCAATGAAATACCTTTTGACGATATCGCTATTTGTTTTATCTAATCTGGTATTTGGTCAGACGTTTAGCATTTATGGTTCTGTCAACTCAGGAAAAGAATCACTGCCCGGCGCTGTAGTCATCATTGAGGGGCAAAACCTGAATACAGAGACAGACCAATCAGGGGCTTATGTGATCAATGGTTTAAAAAAAGGTCAATACGAAGTGATGGTTTTCGCACATGGGTATGAGACGACAGTAGCACATGTTGAAATCGTTGATCGCAAAATACAACTCAACTTTGATATGAAAGAGTTGCATCAGGAACTGAAGGAGTTTGTGGTGTCAGGGGAAGAAGTTACCTATTTTGGAGTAAGCAGATTGAAGGCCGTAGAGGGAGTAACGATCAATGAGGCCAAGAAATCAGAAGTCATCCATATTGATAACCTGGTGGCTAACAAGGGTGCAAATACCGCGCGGCAAGTATATTCCAGGGTGCCAGGGTTGAATATTTGGGAAAGTGATGGTGCCGGGGTGCAGTTAGGAATTGGAGGAAGGGGATTAAGTCCAAACCGAAGTGCCAACTTTAATGTAAGACAAAATGGCTATGACATAGCAGCAGATGCATTGGGCTATCCTGAAAGTTATTATACACCCCCTGTCCAGGCAGTTAAACGAATTCAGATCATTCGAGGAGCCGCATCATTGCAATACGGAACGCAATTTGGTGGTTTGGTGAATTTTCAGTTAAAGGAAGGTAGTCAGACAGAGAAGCTAGATATACAATCCAATCAGACCGTAGGCTCATTTGGGTTATTCAATTCCTTCAACAGTGTGGGAGGAACAGTAGGCAAAGTCAACTACTATACCTTTTATGATTTCAAAAGGTCTGACGGTTGGAGGCCCAATTCATCATTGACTCAACATACCGCTTACGGTGCATTTAAATATAATTTCAATACTTACTCATCCATCAAATTTGAGTATACTTTGATGGATTACCTTGCTCAGCAGTCTGGTGGATTAACTGATAATCAGTTTGCTCAGGACCCCAGGCAATCCAACAGGTCGAGAAACTGGTTTCAGGTAAACTGGAACTTGTTTGCAACAACTTTCGATCATCGATTCAATTCAAAACTAAGAATCAACAGTCGGTTTTTTGGGCTCGTTGCATCGAAAGACGCCCTCGGAAATCTGGGAAGAATAGACCGTCCGGATGACCTGGATGCTAATAGAGATCTCCTGATGGATTCTTTCAATAATTGGGGCAATGAAACGAGATTAATATTCAACTACAGTCTTGGAGGTAAAAATTCTGTATTGTTGGTAGGTACTCGATATTACAGAGGATTTACCCACAGGATGCAGGGAGACGCAGACGCCAGTGCAGATCCAAATTTCCAATACCTCAACCCCGGGAACCTGGAAGATTCTGATTTTGATTTACCATCAAGGAATACTTCCTTTTTTGTAGAAAACATTTTTAACCTCACGGATAAATTAAGTATAACCCCTGGGATAAGATATGAACATATTGTAACCAAAGCCAGAGGTTATTACAGAGACACGAGGTTTGATCTTGCAGGCAACATCATCTATGACGAGCGGATAGAGGAAAA
Organism: Cyclobacteriaceae bacterium; assembly: GCA_965243755.1. GTDB lineage: Bacteria > Bacteroidota > Bacteroidia > Cytophagales > Cyclobacteriaceae > JANSWY01. The sequence continues at coordinate 75,796 of CBDEVW010000002.1, read as the reverse complement.
CAAGAGTAACCCCAGAGATTTTATATTTGGAGGTGTGGGAGTGAGCTACAAGCCAGGCCCTGCAATGGAGGTCTACGGCAACTTCTCCCAAAACTATAGAGCCATCAATTTTAATGACATCAGGGTTAACAACCCCTCGCTGGAGGTGGATCCGAATCTTCAGGATGAGCGAGGCTTTAACATGGACCTTGGGCTAAGAGGCCAGGTGGGTAACAGCTTGCAGTATGACGTGAGCGCATTTTATCTTTCATATGATCAAAGAATTGGTACAATTCTCAAAACAGAGCCAGACCCAAGATTCAATAACCTTGTCAACAGAACTTTCAGGTATCGTACAAATATAGCAGATGCCGGCATTTATGGATTGGAGTTGTTTTCAGAATTGAACATTCTACAATATCTGAATTACACAGGGACTGACAGACTCAATCTGTTCGTAAACATCGGGATCATTAAATCCAGGTACCTGCAATCAGAAAACCAATCTGTGGAGGGCAATGAGGTGGAGTTAGTTCCCCCGGTGAATTTTAAATCTGGTCTTACTTATAAAAGAGGAAATCTGGGCGCATCACTACAATTTAGCCATGTAGCGCAACACTATTCTGATGCCTCGAATGCTGAGCGATCTGCTACCAGTGTAGAAGGCCTGATTCCTTCTTATCAGGTAATGGACCTTTCTATTAAATATCAGTACCGTAACTACCAATTTCAAATGGGTAGCAACAACCTAACCGATAGCCGCTATTTCACCAGAAGAGCTGCTGGCTATCCCGGACCAGGCATTATACCTTCCGATGGACGCAGTTTTTATGTAACTGTTGGTTTCGACTTTTAAAAACTTCCTCAATTAATAAAATCTGTTAGAATTGATTTCATACCACTGCCTTTTCACACTTCTAAATTTAGATTAATCTAAAAATTAGTTTAAGGATATATTAAAAAATAATTTTATAATTCTAAGTTGTTTTCTAGCTTTGTATCAAATTATTTTGAAATGAAACGAATTGCTATTTTTTTGATCTTTTGCTGGATGGTACTTGATGGGGTAGCCCAGTCTGGCACTACGATTTCTGGCAAGGTTATAAGTGAAGAAGGCCCTGTTGCATTTGTCAATGTTGGACTAAAAGGTACTTCCTATGGCTCTTTTTCAGATGAGGAGGGAAACTTTACCATCGAAAATGTAAAGGCGGGAAACTATGTGTTGCTTATTTCCGGTATTGGATATCAAAATTATGAGCAGCAAATAATGGTTGAGGGCAATGCACCCATCAAACTCAATCAAATTACTCTTAAAGAAGAGGCCATTGGGTTGGATGAAGTGGTGGTGGTTTCAGCTACCATGAAAGAAATATCCAAAATGGATAGTCCGGTTCCGGTTGATGTGTACCAACCGGCTTATTTCAAAATGAACCCGGTTTCTTCTGTATTTGAAGGACTTCAAACGATCAATGGCGTAAGACCTCAACTTAATTGCAATGTCTGCAATACCGGAGATATTCACATCAATGGTCTGGAAGGCCCCTATACCATGGTGCTTCTGGATGGCATGCCGATAGTCAGTGGTTTATCCACAGTCTATGGGCTTTCAGGGATTCCAAATAGTCTCATAGAACGAATGGAAATCGTCAAAGGCTCGGCTTCCGCACTGTATGGTTCTGAGGCTGTAGGAGGATTGATCAATATTATTACCAAGAACCCAAACAATGCGCCACTAGTATCTGTGGACGCTTTTGGAACATCCTGGATGGAATTTAATACAGATATCGGTGTTAAATTAAAGACCAGTGAGGATGTTGCATCCCTTTTTGGTGTCAATTATTTCAATTATCAGAACCCAATCGACAATAATGGAGATGGGTTTACTGACCTTACGCAGCAGCACAGAATTTCGGTATTCAATAAGTGGAACTTCAAAAGAAACCATAATAGACTGGCATCAATTGCTGGAAGATATTTTTACGAGGACCGATGGGGTGGTGAGATGAACTGGACCAAAGATTTTCGGGGTGGAGATCAAATATATGGAGAGAGCATTTATACTTCCAGGGTAGAGTTGGTTGGAACTTATCAGCTCCCGGTACCAGAAAGAATTACTTTCAGTGGATCCTATAATCAGCACCATCAAAATTCAGTTTACGGGGATATGCGATTCAATGCGGACCAGAACATTGCCTACGGACAGTTAATATGGGATAAGCACATAGCTTCCCACAGCCTGCTAACAGGAGCAACCTACCGGTATACATTCTATGACGACAACACCACTGCTACAGCTTCTTCCGATGAAAATGAACCAAGCAAAGTCCATCTGCCAGGGTTTTTTGTTCAGGATAACTGGACTATGAAACCAAAGCATAATTTATTGCTTGGCCTGAGGTATGATTATGATACTCGCCATGGAGATATTTGGTCCCCTCGTTTGGCCTATAAGTGGAAAGCTAATGGAAACAATGTGGTAAGGTTCAATTTTGGAACCGGATTTAGGGTGGTGAATCTATTTACCGAGGATCATGCTGCATTGACTGGTGCAAGAGATGTAGTCATTATGGAAGAATTGAAGCCAGAACAATCTTACAATACTTCGCTGAACTATATTCATAAGTTTATTATTAATCACTCTATTCTGACCATGGACTTATCGGGATGGTATACTTATTTCACCAACAAAATCATCCCGGATTATGATACGGATCCTAACCTTATCATTTATGACAACCTGGATGGACATGCAGTTTCAAGAGGGGTATCTATGAACCTGAACTATGCTTCATATTCTCCGTGGAGAGCAAACCTGGGCGTTACTGTAATGGACGTTTCCAATACTGAACGCAATGAGTTCGGAGAGATGGAAACAACTCGTCAAATACTCACGGAAAGGTTTATGGGAACCTGGACACTGAGTTATTCCTGGTATAATATAGGCCTGTCGGTAGACTACACTGGTAATCTTTATGGCCCCATGAGGTTGCCACTGCTTGGTGATCTGGATCCAAGGGATGAATTCAGTCCGGTATGGAGCATACAAAATATTCAGTTTACTAAGTCCTTCAATAAGAATTGGGAAATTTATGGAGGCGTGAAAAACCTGTTGAATTTTACTCCACCATCAAACGCTATTGCCAGGGCATTTGATCCATTTGACAGAGGTGTGGATTACGACAATCAAGGAAATGTATTGGCAACAGATACTAACCCATATGCGCTGACATTTGATCCGTCTTACGTGTATGCTCCCAATCAGGGCATCAGAGGATTCCTTGGTTTTAGGTATACGATCAAATAATTTGGTTACTGAAAGTCCCAGCATTTGCTCATATAATCCCAGAGTATCACACCGATTGATACTGATATATTGAGTGAATGCTTGGACCCAAATTGCGGGATTTCCAAGACCTCATCTGCTGCGGCAACTGCATTATCAGAAACACCAAATACCTCATTTCCAAAGATGAAACAAATTTTTTCAGTTTGTCCAGGTTTGAATTCATTAAGCATGATGCTTTTATCGGCCTGTTCTACTGCGATGATTTTGTAACCGTCAGCTTTCAGCTGTTCAATGGCCGCCTCAGTCTCTTTAAAATATTCCCACTCAATGGAATCTGTTGCTCCCAGGGCAGTTTTGTGTATCTCACGATGCGGTGGTTTAGCCGTAATTCCACACAGATAAATTTTCCTGACACGAAATGCATCAGAAGTTCGGAACGCAGCTCCCACGTTGTTCATACTCCTGATATTGTCCAGTAGGACAACCACAGGAATCTTATCAGCTTGTTTAAACTCTTCTACTGTCAGTCGGTCCAGTTCTTCGTTTTTCAACTTTCTCATGAACCGACAAAATTAAGAGAATTAGCTATTGGCTATTCTATTTTCAACGCGAATTTCATGATCCAGCAGGTGCTTAATGTTTTTATACAGATTCCTGATGACCCGATCAGAACTTCCTATCATCACTTTTTTGATCACACCATTGTGGTCTACAACCAAATGCGTTGGGTAGGACCTGATGTGCAGAGCTTGCGTTAAACTTTTTCCATTGGTCAATATGGTGTAATTAAAAGTATGGTCTTCAAGGAATTTGGCAACCTGCGTATGAGTATTGAAAGTAGGCGCTATAAAATTGACCTGAGCCGGGTTGAAACTGGAAACCAATTCATTCAATTTTGGAATTTCATCCAGACAGTGCTCGCAAGTAGTGAACCAGAAATTATAAACCGTCACCTTGGATTGATCAAAGGAATGGTTGGTAATACTTTGTCCGTATTGATCCTTTAATTCATAATCCGGAATGGATTGACCTTTCAATTGTCTGACGAGCCGCTTTTTCTTACGAATAGTTTGGCGAAATTCTCTGTTGCTTATAGGTACAAGCGTTACTATAAACTGCTCATTACCCAAAGATTCTTCCTTAAGTGAATAATGTTGACGGGAAGTCAGCATGGCATTCACTTCCTCGCCTGTCAATGTTTGTTGATTAATATTTTGATAAGTGTAATTGGGATCATCAAGGTGTAACTGCGCCTGTAAATCGAATGCAGCCAACACCAATCCCATCATGATTATTTTCCGTAGCATAATCCAGGTGATTTGGTAAAACTTCGATAAAAATATGCCCCCTAAACAGAGCAAAATGATTGTGCCTTAATCTTTAATACCTGGAAAAATAATGAAAATAATTGAATTTTACAAAGAATTAATTGCACTATCCAGTTTTTTACCAATCGATTCATTGGCTCCAATAAATACTTTGCGAATAACGCCTTCCGGGTCAACTACCAGATGAGTGGGGTATGAGGTGATTCCCAATTGCTTGGACAGCTCAGTACCATCCACCAGAATTTTGTATTTAAATTCCCTTTTACTGAGCCACTTTTCTACCTGTTTCTGATTATTGAATGTTGGAGCTATAAACAGGACATCAGATCCATGTTTGTCCGCCAATTCGTTCAATTGCGGCAGTTCTTCAATGCACGGCCTACAGCCGGTAAACCAGAAATTGTAAACGACTATTTTGCCAATTAGCTCTTCATGCTTTACCAAATTTCCTTCAAGATCCGGCAGTTCATAATCGACCATTTTGCTTCCTTTCAGACCTTTAACCGATTTTTGTTGATCAGCAATGATCTTTTGAAACTCTTTTTCACTGATAGGCACCAATGTCACCAACAATTTACCGGGGATTTTGGTCGCATCTTTTTCCAACCGATAACGCTGTGAGGAGTATAGCATGTCTGCAGCTTCTTCCCGACTAAGTGTATTGCCTTCCGGGCTTATGAATACAGCGTCCGGATCATCCAGAATACCTTGTGCATTTAGATTAGAAAACGATATGATTAGGCAACTTATGAAGGCGAATAGTCTCATATTATAATACTTTTGATCAATAGATTAACCCATGCTTCAATTTATTGTTTATCCACATTTCTGATCTCTTAGTTAATGACTAAATTGCACCTTAATTTTCAAAAAAATTAGTGCTCCAATGGCTAAGAAGGCTTCAGAAACTCCCCTCATGAAACAATATAATGCAATCAAGGCAAAACACCCTGGGGCATTATTATTATTTAGGGTAGGAGACTTCTATGAGACATTCGGAGAGGATGCGGTTACCGCAAGTAAAGTGCTTGATATAGTCCTTACCAAAAGGGCCAATGGTTCTGCATCCCATGTACAATTGGCCGGATTTCCACACCATGCATTGGACACCTACTTGCCAAAATTGGTCAGGGCAGGAAACCGCGTAGCTATTTGCGATCAACTGGAGGATCCCAAATCGGTAAAGGGAATTGTGAAGCGGGGTGTAACCGAACTGGTAACCCCAGGTTTGTCAATGAATGACAATGTGCTGGAGCAGAAGCGCAATAACTACCTTGCAAGTATCCATTTCAGCAAAGACCAGTGGGGTATTGCATTTCTTGACCTTTCCACAGGGGAATTTCTGGTAGCCAATGGGGAGAAGATGTACATTGAAAAACTCGTACAGAGTTTGAGCCCATCGGAGATTATATATTGTAAGAAATACAGAGACCAATTTGAGTCTTCATTTCAGCAATCCTACAACACTTTTACACTGGAAGAGTGGATTTTCGGTGTGGATTATGGCTATGAGAAACTGACCAGTCATTTTGGTGTGAAGTCTCTCAAGGGATTTGGAATCGAAGGAATGGAGCACGCTATTTGCGCGGCAGGGGCCATATTATTTTACCTGGAAGACACCGAACATAAAGAGATTGCTCACATTTCATCTATTTCCAGAATTGAGGAAGAAAAATATGTTTGGCTGGATAAATTTACCATCAGAAACCTGGAGTTGATCTTTGCCCAGCAGTATGATGGCATTCCACTGATAGACATTCTGGATAAGACCCTTACGCCAATGGGCTCGAGAATGCTTAAAAAGTGGATGGTGCTGCCACTTAAGAATAAGGAAGCAATCATCGACAGACACGAGACCGTCGAAGCTTTTTATCAGGACAATGATTTGCTGGATAACATGCAGCAAAACCTGAAACACATTGGCGACATGGAACGACTGATCTCGAAGGTAGCCACAGGCAGGATTAACCCACGGGAAATGATCCAACTGAAAAAGGCCATCAACAACACCCTGCCAATTAAAACTCTATTGGATAACCATGCACTGCCTAATCTCAAGAAATTAGGAGATCAACTTTATCCATGTGATTTTCTCAGGGACCTGATCGAGGAGCACATCAACGATGAGCCACCATTAGTGAGCAACCTTGGCGGGATCATCAAAGAAGGAATAGATGCAGAACTTGATGAGTTACGTAAAATCGCTTTTTCAGGCAAAGATTTCCTGTTACAGATCCAGCAACAGGAAATGGAACGAACGGGTATTTCATCGCTGAAGATTGCCTATAATAAAGTGTTTGGTTATTACCTGGAAGTGACAAACGCTCACAAAGATAAAGTTCCTCAGGAGTGGATCAGGAAGCAAACCCTGGTTAATGCAGAAAGATATATTACTGAGGAGCTCAAAGAATACGAAGAAAAAATTCTAAATGCAGAGGGCCAGATCAATGTGATCGAAAGCAAATTATATCAGAAGGTAGTAGGGCAGGCCATGGAATTTGTGACCCAGATCCAGCAGAATGCACGTGTCCTGGCTACAATCGACTGCCTGGCTTCTTTTGCTGAAGTCGCTAAGAAAAATAACTACTGTCGACCAAACATCAATGAGGAGATGACCCTGGACATTAAAGAGGGTAGGCATCCGGTAATTGAACAGCAAATGCCGGTTGGGGAATCGTATATTCCAAATGATGTTTATCTGGATGATGCCTCGCAACAAATCATGATCATTACTGGTCCAAATATGGCTGGTAAGTCAGCTTTGCTTCGGCAGACAGCTTTAATTGCCCTGATGGCTCAGATGGGCTCATTTGTTCCCGCAACATATGCGAAAGTTGGGATTATCGATAAGGTCTTTACCAGAGTTGGTGCTTCAGACAATTTGTCGAAAGGGGAATCTACGTTTATGGTAGAAATGACCGAAACGGCCTCCATTCTTAATAACCTTAGTGATCGTAGTTTGGTATTGATGGATGAAATTGGTAGAGGAACCAGCACCTACGATGGGATCTCCATAGCCTGGTCCATTGTGGAATACCTTCACAATCACCCTAAGTTTAAGGCGAAAACTCTATTTGCTACCCACTACCATGAACTGAATCAGTTGGCAGATGATTTCCCAAAAATCAAGAATTTCAATGTTTCTGTGAAGGAAATGGACAACAGGATCATTTTTATGCGAAAGCTGAAAGAAGGGGGTAGTGAACACAGCTTCGGTATACATGTGGCGCAGTTGGCGGGTATGCCCAATGAGGTAGTCCTCAGAGCCAATGAGATCATGCACCACCTGGAAAAGGATAAAATCAAGGAAGAGCACCAGAAAAAGATAGAAGAAATGCCTAAGAACAATGTTCAGATGACCTTATTTGAATCAGATCCAAGATTTGAAAAGGTTATTGAAACACTTGGGGCCATTGATATCAATACCATTTCGCCTGTGGAGGCATTACTCAAACTCAACGAGGTAAAAGGGATACTTAAAGGCTGATCTGATCCGCTCATGGAAATTTTGTGGGAGGAGTGATTCACAAGTTGTTACTTATTCATTTAACGCGTTGTAAACCGTGAGAATCACAAAATTCTAATGATGAGACTATTATCAATTGCTACCTTATTGCTAATCGGCATTTCTTGTACCACAACAGTCAAAATTGAAAATGCAAAAATCACCTTTTCTGATTCGCTGACAGTATTTGGTGAAGGGATCATTTCTACCATTCATAAGGAAAGGGACCTGGCTATATCACCAGATGGCAACATGATCCTGTTCACCAGATCGGCTCCTGGAAGAGGTGTATCGGCAATCTTTATGGTGAAAAAGACTGACGATCAATGGGGAGAACCAGCTGTGGCAATGTTTTCCGGTCAATATACGGATCTGGAACCAGCATTTTCTCCGGATGGTGGCACTTTATTTTTTGCCAGCAACAGACCTATTCAAGGTTCAGAACCCAAAGATTTTGATATATGGAAAGTGCCTGTAGACAATGGCACATTCGGTGATGCAGAGCGATTGGATACACTCATCAACACTTCTGGAAACGAGTTTTACCCTTCTGTAGCAAGATCAGGGAACCTGTACTACACTGCAGCTTATGATTTTGATAATAAAAAGGAAGATATTTATGTGGCCAAGTGGCAGAATGGAAAATATACCCAACCGGAAACTCTACCATCATCAGTTTGTGGGGCTACTTATGAGTTTAATGCATTTGTAAGTCCGGAAGAAGATTACATCATATACACGGCGTATGGCAGAGCTGATGATATGGGAGGAGGCGATTTATATATCAACAAAAAAGAAAATGGTGAGTGGCAACAAGCTCAGCGACTAAAGGATGGAATCAATTCCAAATCTCTTGACTATTGCCCATTTGTATCTCCGGATGGAAAATATTTTTTCTTCACATCCAATAAAAGTGCATTTAAACAATACTATAATAAACCGCTCACCACTTCAGAATTTGAGGGTTTACTCAACAGTACACAAAATGGAAACGGGAGTATATACGTGATGTCATTTGATCAGATATGATGAAAAAACTTCCATTATAAAATGACGATTTAGCACGCAATGAACCATTAAGACCGGGATGGTGTATATCTTTGTAGATCGTTACATACAATCATAAACTAAAAATTGGTTGTAATTATTAATTAGTATTATGTCAACAAGTTCAAATGAGCCACGGGTTTTAAACAAGCCAAAACTGAAAACAGAGATCAGTTTTACACTTGTTCATTTACTCCCACTGGCCGCAATCTTTACAGGAGCAACATTATTTGACTGGCTCTTGTGTATCTTTTTGTATTTCTTCAGAATGTTCTGGATCACGGGTGGATATCACAGATATTTTGCACACCGTTCATATAAAACCAGCAGATGGTTTCAGTTTGTGATCGCTTTTATGGCTCAAACTTCCGCGCAGAAAGGAGCACTGTGGTGGGCAAGCCATCACCGTATTCACCACCGGACAAGTGATACCTATGATGATCCACATTCCATGAAACATTATGGTTTCTGGTATTCACACGTTGGCTGGATCATTGGCCCTGACTATAAAGAAACGGATTATAAGATCATTCATGACTATGCAAAGTATCCGGAGCTGGTTTGGTTGAATAAGTATTACCTGGTACCACCTTTCCTTTTGGCGATTACGGTAATGGCACTGGGTGGAATTGTAAATGGTGGCAGCATCGCAATGATGTTTACGTCAGCTGGATTTTCTGCATTGTTTATTGGCTTTTTCCTGAGCACAGTGATTACTTATCACGGTACTTTTAGCATCAATTCTATTATGCACAAATTTGGAAAGCAACGATACGAGTCAAAAGATGAATCTAAAAATAGCCTGTGGCTGGCGTTGTTAACGCTTGGAGAAGGGTGGCACAACAACCATCACTACTATGAGGTTTCGGCCCGGCAAGGATTTTTCTGGTGGGAAATTGATATCACCTATTATATATTGAGGGTATTCGCCTTTTTCGGATTGATCTGGGACCTGAATGGTGTGCCAGATCATATCAAATACTCCAAAAACAAAGAAGAGGCGCGGGAGATGGCCAAAAAGAAGAAGGAAGCCGCATAAAAATGCCACATAGCAACTATTAATGCTTCCAGGTTGTCTTTAGGAAGTTGAAAACTCAAAGTTGTTATGAAAAATATTGTTGCAATAGCATTAATCGTATCCACTGCCTATTTATCAGGATGTTATGTGGATGATGATATGGATCCCAATGATGACTGTATTGAATCATTGGGATCTGTTGTTTCTCAGGATCGGACCTTATCCAACTTCTCTGCCATTTCGCTTAATGGGTTGGCCAATATTAACCTCACACAAGGGTCGCCACAAACTGTTGAAGTAGTCACACATACAGAATTGATAGACCGTATAACAACAACCGTTACCAATCAGGAACTGGAGATTGACATGGATTTCTGTACAGACGATAACATCTCTCAATTGGATGTTAACATTACAGTGCCAGACATTTCAAGTATCAGCATATACGGACTGGGTGATGTTTCCACGACCAATGATATTGCGGTGGATAACCTCGCATTGATTGTTGAAGGAGTAGGTAATTTTAACCTTGAAGGGACCGTAGAAAACCTGACCATTGACAGTGAAGGAGTTGGCAATGTAAATGCCTATGACCTGGTTTCAAGTAACTGTAACGTGATCATTGAAGGCACAGGCAATGTGGAGATCACTGCTAATACTACACTGGATGTGGTCATCACAGGGACAGGGAATGTATATTATCGTGGCAACCCCACCATTACACAGAACGTGACAGGTACTGGAAATGTGATTAATGGGAATTAGATAAAATTGAGCATTTGATCAATTTAAAAATAGGTGTGTTTTTTTATTCAATTTTCTTGAATAATTAAAACACCTACTTATCTTTGCAGTCCATTTGAGTGAATCGAATGGTTGTTCTTAAAAAGTAATAAGCGAAAGTAGCTCAGCTGGTAGAGCACAACCTTGCCAAGGTTGGGGTCGCGGGTTCGAATCCCGTCTTTCGCTCTCAAAAGATGTCCCGATTTGCTCGGGATTATTTTTTTGACAACTAGCCAATAGTTGCCCGCCGGGATGGTGGAATTGGTAGACACGCAAGACTTAAAATCTTGTGCACATTAGTGCGTGCGGGTTCAAGTCCCGCTCCTGGTACAAAAGCCTCGATTATTCGGGGCTTTTTTGTTTTCTATAAAATATCAATTAGCACTCAAATTCATCAGTAACTCACCCGGTATCGGTTGTTTTTCAACTTCCAGAATGGCCTTTTTCTGATTTGGCAATACAGGTGCTATGATGCTTTTGTCAGACTTATGCCTGTAGATCAGCCATAGCCTCAGAGGTACATGGATCGCAGCGGTGAATAAAAATGCCATCAGCATCACCGATAGAAATTCATGAAAGAAAATCTCCACAAAATTGGTATCAAGATTGACCAGTGCCTGCCCTACATTGGTCATATCATAGTAGAAAGAACATACGTGTAACCACACCACATATGTCCCAAGAAATAGCCTGTTGGCATTTCTGAGATAAAATTTTCCCATTGCTGTCCTATTAATTCCCACTGTAAATTTACTAATTTTCCCGTCACTTAACTAACTCAATCATGAAGATCATCGTCATCTCCGACACTCATGGCCAACATCACAACCTGGAAGTACCCCCCGGGGACATGGTGATCCATGCAGGAGATGTGTCCAGAAGCGGCAAAGAATCCCAAATCAAAGAATTCCTGCTTTGGTTTGAAAAACTGCCCCATAAGTATAAAATCTTTGTAGCAGGAAATCACGACTGGTACTTTGAGAAGGCCATCCCAGAAGACATAGCTACGGTTATCCCGGAAAATGTGACTTACTTAAATGATACTGGAGTTACCATCGAAGGGATGAATATCTGGGGTTCTCCCATTCAACCATGGTTTCTGGACTGGGCATTCAACAGACACAGAGGAGCAGATATACGTAAACATTGGGACCTGATCCCTGAAAACACCGACTTGCTGATCACTCATGGACCTGCAATGGGCTACCAGGATAAAACTACAAGAGGAGAGCATGTTGGTTGTCTGGATTTACTGGAACGGATACAATTTATCAAACCAAAATACCACGTGTCCGGCCATATCCATGAAGCTTATGGACAATCTACAGATGGCACAACTACTTATATCAATGCCAGCGTACTCAATGAACGCTATCAACTCGTGAATGAACCCATTTGCATAGCGCTAGAATAAACTTCCCTGCTGTTCTTCCAACTCCGGGTAATAATGGTAGTTCTGGATTTCAGGCACATTTCCAATGTAGACCCTGTTCAGTTTTTTGTTTGGTTTGATGGGTTCACATGGATGATACTTTAATGCGCCATCTGGAAGGGGTTTGATTACACGATCTGCCAGACTTTCCCATTCTCCGTCAAGCCATTCATCCTGTGTTTCTTTGGTAATGACCAACATCATACGGGATTCCGGGCTGTATGCAGGCTCATTGTGCAACCAGGCCATTTCCTTATTGGCCCTTGTAGTAACGATTGATACAGTATTTCGCTCTATGTCATCCTTTCGAAATGTTTGCCAGATGCCTCCCACAGTGAAGGGTTCTCCTGATTGCAACTGTACATAGTATGGGAATGAAATCCCTCCCTTGTGATGGAAATCAAAAAATCCATCAATCATGATCAGGCATCTTCTTTTTTTGGCAGACTCGGCATAGGTGTAGGACTTAAACATGTTGTCATCCCTGCAGTTGAGCGTGTTGAGTTTGCTGTAAGCCATAGGAATGAATGGCCAGCTGAATACCTGAACTTTATCAGGGTCCTCATTGGTGATCACCGGCAAATTGGGTTCGTCAAATCCAGAGGCATGATACGTCGGGGGAAGTCTTTTTTTCAGGTCCTCCCAATCCTCGGGTTTACCGTACCTTTTGGCATAATCAAGTGCCTTTTTGGTCATTGTCGAAACATCGTAGCACATGGTATTAAAGATAACAAAACCATCTTATTAACCAGATGTGTGCAGAATAGAATAATTTTCATTAATTATACCAGGCAATTTGAACGACAGACTCACCATGAAAATCTCAAATTTTGCGTATGCCATGATTGCCACCACTGGCTTAGTGGTGATTTTAATCTATGGTAAACCCATTTTACTTCCATTGGTCCTGGCGATCATCGTCTGGTATATCCTGAAATCCATAAGGGATCAGGTGAAGAAAATTAAGATCAGACAAAGAAGGTTGCCCATCTGGTTGAGCAACACCCTTTCATTTGTATTCTTTTTCCTGATCATGGGACTTACCGCCAGATTGTTATCGAACAGTATCCTCAACTTATCGAAAAACCTGCCTGTTTATGAGGAAAACATCAATCTCATCACCGCTGAGTTAAATAACTTGCTTAATATTGACATAGTAAACTGGGGCAAAGACTTTTTCAAGGATTTCGATTTCAGTGGGATATTGCAGACTGTTTTTAATGGGATCAGTACCTTATTTGCAGATGCATTTCTTGTCCTGCTATATGTCGTTTTCCTGATGATTGAAGAAGTGGCTTTCCCGGCCAAACTAAAAGCAATCTTTTCAACACCGGAGAAGTTTGAATCGGCGCATAAAATGTTAAATGAACTAAATAAATCACTCAATCAATATTTGGTGCTAAAGACCATCATCAGTTTAATTACTGGTGTGTTGAGTTATGTTGCTCTCCTCATAATTGGGATCGATTCTCCATTTTTCTGGGCCTTTTTAATATTTCTACTGAATTACATCCCTACAATTGGTTCGTTAATCGCCACAATATTCCCGGCGCTTATGGCGCTGCTTCAGACGGGCTCTTTTACACCATTTTTCCTGGTATTGGCAAGTGTTGGCGTAATACAAGTGTTGGTAGGAAATGTCCTGGAACCGAAAATGATGGGAGACTCTTTAAACATTAGTTCTTTGGTTGTGTTATTAGCTTTGGCATTCTGGGGAAGTTTGTGGGGAGTAACAGGCATGATCCTGAGTGTGCCGGTCACGGTGATGATGATCATCATCTTTGCTAAATTTGATGCTACAAGGAATATCGCAATAATGCTTTCGGGTAATGGAAGAGTTTGAAGAACAGGAAGCATATAAATTCATAAGAAATACCAGCAAACTGCTGAACAGCCTGCTGCGTCATAAACCAGAGATGGCCAACCTGGAGTTGGATAAAAATGGTTGGACAGACGTAAGACAAATGATCTCCAGAGTAAGCAGGAAATTTTACCCAATTGATTTTGAACTGGTAAAGCACATTGTATTTACCAATGACAAGCGCAGGTTCATGTTTAATGAGGACCTTACCAAAATTCGGGCTACCCCAGGAAATGGTGTGGTATTCGATCTGGGCTTGTTACCGGTTGTGCCTCCTGAGTTTCTGTACTACGGTGCTCCCGGAATGTTTTTGGATGACATTGCCAAATGGGGGATCAATAAGATGAACAAACAATACGTGCATCTCTCTCCTGATCCCGAAACGGCCATGACGGTCGCTGCAAAAAAAATTGGTCCGGTTCCGTTACGTATAGCAGCACTGGAGATGTATGAGAACCAAATCCTGTTTTATCAATCAGATTTTGATGTATGGCTCACAGATCATGTGCCCAGCCAATACATTTCCATGGTCGATCCGCTTGAATAAATTCTTCATTAATTGATACCTTAGTGCCTCGCTAATATGAGTACTCAGGCATGATCAATCTGGCGGTAGACGCAGTAGTTTTTGGGTATACCTCTAAAGAGGGACTTTCAGTATTACTGATTCAAAGGAAAATTGAGCCTTTTCAGGGAGAATGGGCACTACCAGGAGGGTTGGTAAAAGAACATGAATCGCTGGAAGATGCCGTATCACGAGAACTGGAAGAAGAAACAGGTATTGCAATCAACTATCTGGAGCAGCTGTTTACATTTGGCCAACCAGACAGGGACCCACGAAACAGGGTGGTATCAGTGGCATATTACGGCCTGGTGAGACCAGATGCTTTTGAACTGCTCGCAAGCACCGATGCTCAGGATGCCGCATGGTACAACCTCGATAACCTCCCGAAGCTGGCATTTGATCATAAAAATATCATCAACGTGGCAAGAGAACGACTTAGGGGTAAAATCACGTATGAACCCATTGGATTCGAATTGCTCGAAAAGAAGTTTCCTTTCTCAGAACTGGAAAAGCTTTACCAAACGGTATTAGGCAAACCAATTGACAGAAGAAATTTCAAGAAAAAGATCATGAGTTATGGTTTTATTAAGGAAACCAATGAAAAACAGCAGCTAAAAGGCGCAGGAAGACCAGGCTACCTGTATCAGTTCAATGAGAAAAAGTATCAGGAACTGAAGGCCAAAGGCATTAACATAGAGCTTTAAATACAACTCATTAACCAATTAATGTAAAAAATACGCAAAATATTATGACAGAATAAAACTTGCGCTTTATATTTGCGTATATATTACACAAATTAAACTTTGTAATGATGGAATCAAACACCGGAGTGATTGTAGCACGTTTTCAAACCCCATACCTGCATGAGGGCCACATAGAATTGATTAGGATGGTGCAGGAGAAGCATAATAAGCTAATCGTGGTGCTTGGCGTTTCACCCATTGTAGGAAGCAGAAGAAACCCATATGACTACCACACCCGGGAAAAAATGATCAAAAAGGAATTTGCTGATGTATTAGTGCTACCGCTGAGTGATCACCCCAGCGACAAAGAATGGTCACGAAACCTCGATAATTTACTTACCAGTGCGTTTCCATCAGAATCATTTCTGCTATATGGAAGCAGAGACAGTTTTATACCCTACTATTTTGGGAAGTTTAAGACCGTGGAATTACCAGAGCATGGTGATCACAATGCCACGGAACTGCGAAAGAAATACGCCGATAAGGTATTTGACTCTAGAGATTTTAGAGCAGGTATTTTGTATGCCTATCATTTACAATACACCAAGGTATACCCAACAGTAGATGTTGCTGTTTTCAGAAACGGCAAAAAAGAATTATTGCTGGGAAAAAAATCCATCAACAACAAGTGGCGTCTGATCGGAGGTTTTTCTGATCCGGAAGATGACAGCTTTGAAATGGCGGCAAAACGGGAATTAGTAGAAGAGTGTGGCCCCATCGAAGTTGGAGAATTGACTTATGAAATGTCAACCAAAATCAATGACTGGCGCTATCGCAACGAGGCGGATAAAATAATTACCACAGTTTATAGTTGCGACCTTTTATACGGCACTCCACAGGCTCAGGATGATATTGTAGACGTACAATGGTTTCCATTGCCGGATGTGCTTACACTGATTGATAAGGATGAGGTGACCCCTGAACATCGGGATTTGATGAATACGCTCATCGCTAAATACAATTAATCCACTAAAACACGACAACCATGAAAAAGAACAATTTAATATTACTTGCGGATGCTTATAAATACTCTCATCATAAATTATATATGCCGGGTACAACGAAAGTATACAGCTATCTCGAAAGCAGAGGAGGGAAATTTGATGAAACCGTATTTTATGGGCTTCAATATTTTCTGAAGGAATACCTGGAAGGATTTGCTTTTACACAGGAAGACCTGGATGAAGCGGCACCTTTAATGGAACAGGTATTTGGAAGGAATGACGTATTTGATAAGCGTAAATTTCAGTACATATTGGACACCTATGATGGAAAACTGCCTGTCCGCATTAAAGCAGTGCCCGAAGGAAGTGTAGTCCCTACCAGCAATGTGCTAATGACCATTGAAAACACCGATCCAAAGTGTTTTTGGTTAACAAATTTTCTTGAAACCTTACTAATGCAGGTGTGGTATCCAGCGACAGTGGCTTCTATCAGTAGAGAAGTAAAAAAGGTTGTTACCAGGTATTTTGAGGAAACAGCCACTCCAGGTGCGGAGGCCGGGATTGACTTTGTCCTCAATGATTTTGGGTTTAGAGGGGTGAGCAGTGTAGAGAGCGCAGGCCTTGGAGGAAGTGCTCACCTGATTAATTTTAGAGGTAGTGATACCATTGCAGGATCAGTGCTGGCCAAAAGATATTATGGAGCCAGCGAAATGGCTGGATTAAGTGTACCGGCTACAGAACACAGTATATGCACATTGCTGGGTAAGGAGGGTGAGCTGGAGGTATTTAAACATGTGCTTGAGACATTTCCAACAGGAATTGTGGCTTGTGTATCTGATAGTTATAACATTTTCCATGCGGTAGAACAGTATTGGGGAAAGGACTTGAAAACACAGGTGTTGGAGCGGGATGGAACCCTTGTGATCAGACCAGACAGTGGTGACCCGGTAAAGACTTTGTTGACCATATTTGAGCTGTTATTTAAGCAATTTGATTACACCATCAATGAAAAAGGATACAAGGTCCTGCCTCCACAGGTTAGGGTGATTCAGGGTGATGGTGTAAATTACGACGCGATTAAAAAAATGTACCAGGCACTCAAAGAACACCAGATCAGTGCGGAAAACCTGGTTTTGGGAATGGGTGGAGCTCTTTTACAGAAGCTGGACAGGGATACACAGAAATTTGCGCTAAAATGTAGCTATGCCGAGATCAACGGCAAAGGTGTAATAGTACAAAAAAGTCCCACAGAAATGGATGCTGACGGCAACATCACCGGGAGCTTCAAAAAAAGTAAAGGAGGTCGATTGAAACTGGTTAAACTCAATGGGACATTCAAAACTGTAAATGAAGATGAATTCCCCGAACTGAAAGATGAATTGGTAACTGTATTTGAAAATGGAGAAGTCACTACTGAATATACCTTTGAAGAAATAAGAGAAAGGGTGGCTGTCAAATTTCAGGAAACTGTAGAAGCATGACCATTAAAGCAATAGACAAAGCCTTTCGGCGAATGGTAGATAAAAGATGGGAAAAAACTTATTGGGCCATTGATTTACATGAAACTGTGATCAAACCCAATTGGAAAGTGAATGATATCCCAACTTCATTCTATCCTATGGCCAGAGAAACTTTGCAACTCATCAGTGCCCGGCAAGATATTGTAACCATCATGTATACCTGCTCTCATCCACACGAAATCAGACAATATCAGGAATTATTTGCTGCACATAATATCCATTTTGACTATATCAATGAGAACCCCGAGGTGGCCAATAGTGGATTTGGCTATTATGATAAAAAGCCTTATTTCAATGTGTTGCTTGAGGATAAAGCAGGTTTTGATGCATACGAGGATTGGCAGCAGATTTTTGATTATCTCCAACAGCAAGCGAATGAAGATTCCATGAACCAATTAATTGAGCAAAAAAGATGAAGCCAATATTATTTCACACAACCAACTATGAGTACCTGGCAAAAAAAGTGCTGGCAACCGGTGACTTTGAGGCCGGTGTGGTGGAGGTGGCCAACTTTTCCGATGGTGAGCGCTATCAACGAATCGTTACCCCTGTAAGTGGAAGAAATGTGGTATTAATTGGAGGAACTACCAATGATGCATCTACCCTCGAACTCTATGACCTGGCTTCATCATTGGTCAGTTATGGAGCCAACGCACTTCAGTTGGTCATTCCATATTTTGGATACTCCACCATGGAAAGAGCAGTTAAAGAAGGAGAAGTAGTGACTGCCAAAACCAGGGCAAGATTACTCTCATCAATACCCAGAAGCAGCAAAGGGAACAACATCTATTTGTTTGATTTACATACCGAAGGGATCCCGCATTATTTTGAAAATTCATTGCATTGCAAGCATGTTTATTGCAAGGACATAGTGATGGATGTAGCCCGCCATTATGGTGGTAATGACTTTGTTTTAGCCAGTACAGATGCAGGTAGGGCGAAGTGGGTAGAATCTCTGGCCAACGACATGGGTGTTAATGCCGCCTTTGTGCTGAAAAGAAGAATTGCAGGTGACACCACCGAAGTGACGGCCGTCAACGCAGATGTCAGAAACAAAATAGTAGTCATTTATGATGACATGATCCGGTCAGGAGGAAGTATTGTCAATGCTGCTAAAACCTACACAGCAGCGGGAGCAGATAAAATATATGTCATTACTACGCATGGACTTTTCATAGATGGAGGACTCGAAAAGCTAAAATCATGTGGACTGATCGAAAAGGTTATTTGCACGGATACACATGAAAATACCCAATATCTAAATGACGAATTTTTGGAAGTAAAGTCAATCGATCAACTGATAATAAATGTTTTGGGACAATAGAAACATAAAAAAACCATCACCCATTTGAGTGATGGTTTTTTGCTAACCAAACCGTGGATCTTGTAAGATCCATCTGAAATCTAGTTTACGTTATTGCCAGGAAAATGTTGTGTTTTGTTGATAATAAATGGTTAAGGCTTAGCCGTTTGTAAAAAAATCTCAACTTCTCAAATGGATTTTATTATTTTGGTCCTGACCAAACCTAGCTATCCATGAAGCGTAAACAACATTTTTTGCTCATTCTTCTGAGTCTATACGCATTTTCATCATTTCCTCAAGGAAATAAGGTACTTGATCATGAAGCCTACAACGAATGGAGAAGGATCAAGTCCACCTCAATAACAAGAGATGGAAAATTTATTGCCTATCATCTGGAATCTAATGGGGAAGCTGATGATATACTGATGCTTCACGACAAAAATGGGAAGCAAATTTTGAGGTACCACAGGGGTACTGCCCCGATCTTTTCATATGGTAATGATCAGTTGTATTTCACAATCAAACCACATCTGGATAGCCTCAAGGAGTTGCGAAGACAAAAGGTGAAAGATGAAGCGCTTCCAAAGGATACATTGGCAGTCTATGACCTTGAAGGTGGCAGGCTGTACAAGATTCCTCGCTTGAAATCTTATAAGGTTCCCAAAAAATGGAATGGTTGGTATGCATATCAATATTGCCCTGAATTAGATTCGGCGAAGCAAAAAAATGGCGCAAAAGAGGAGGAGAAGTCTTATCCTCTCGTGATCAAAAAAAATGATGGGTCCGGGCAGGTTGAGTTTCCGGCAGTTTCGGATTACCTGTTATCTGAAAAGGGAGGAAAAATTGCCTTTGTCTCAAAAGGTGATTCAAGTTTTCTACAAGGGGTTTATGTATTTGATACCGCAAAGGAGCAATTGATTCCCGCTTTTAGGGCAAAAGGTAAATACTATTCAATGGCCTGGGATGAAACTGGCAGCCAACTGACCTTTGTTTCTGATCTGGATACTACCAAGGCATTGATCAGGTACCCAAACCTACATTATTGGAAAGGGGACTCAGCAATGATTGTGGCATCAGGCCCTTCTAATGGGAAAGATAAAAACCTGTTCATAAGTGAAGACTATGCCAATCAGTTTTCCAAAGATGGAAACTCTCTGTTTTTTGGGTTGAAGGAAAAACCTATTGTGCAGGACACCTCACTGCTCGAAGAAGAAATCGTGAACGTGGAAGTGTGGACTTACAAAGACAAAAAGCTCTACACCCACCAGAAAATTGACAAGGAGCAGGATGCGAAAGTGGCCTATGCAGCAGTTTATGATACAAATTCAGGTAAGATTATACAATTAGGCAGCAGCCAGGTTCCCCAGGTGCTTTTCGGAAATGAAGGAAATGCTGGCCATTGCCTGGGCATAAATGATGATCCCTACAAAGAAAGGATTAGCTGGGAAGGTTTTCCTCCTTACAGTGACATTTATGCGATCGATAAATCTACAGGTTCATCCACCTTGATAAAAAGTGAAGTACGTGGTGAATTCAAAATTTCCCCAGGCGGTAAGTACGCTTACTGGTACGACGTGATAGACAGTGCCTGGTTTACCTACAGGTTTGATACTAAGAAAATACATCAGGTGACAACCAACGAGAATGTACCCTTTTTCAATGAACGCAACGATGTACCAGATTTTCCGGACCCATATGGCATTATGGCCTGGACCGAAGGTGATGAGAAAATACTAATTTATGACCGATGGGATATCTGGGAAGTGGACCCTGAAAAAAAGGTGCCAATGAAAAGGCTGACTTCCAATGGTCGTGAAAAGGAAATCAAGTACCGATATGTAAAATTGAACGAAGAAGAAAGGTTTATCAGGAAAGGTCAAAACCTTTTAATGAAGGCATTTCACGAAGAAACAAAAGCCATGAGCTTGCATGGGCTGAAGTATCAATCAGGTGCTCAATTGGTCGAATATGTTGCTGGAGATTACTTGTTTGATAATTTTCTGCTGGCACAAGACAGTAAAGAAATTTTATTCTCCAGAGAAAACTTTAATAGTTTCCCGGACCTCTTGCTGACAGATAACTTCTTCAAAAAACACTCCAGGATATCCAATGCTAACCCCCAACAAAAGGATTATCAATGGGGAAGTATTGAGTTGCACAGGTGGGTATCTCTGGATGGAGAAGAGCTGGAAGGCATGTTGGTCAAACCACCAGGTTTCGACCCTTCTAAAAAATATCCTCTGCTGGTGAATTTCTATGAAAAGAGCGCCGACAATCTTAATGTGCATCGTGATCCATTTCCACACCGCTCTACAATCAATTATAGTTTTTATGCTTCGCGGGGTTATGTCATTTTTAATCCTGATGTGCACTATAAAATTGGCTATCCGGGTGAGAGTGCCTATAGTTGTGTCATTTCCGGAGTAAACAGCCTGATTGAGCAGGGATTTATCGATAAGGGAAGAATTGGTGTTCAGGGTCATAGTTGGGGTGGATATCAGGTAGCCTACCTGGTGACTAAAACAGATTTGTTCAAATGTGCTGAAGCCGGGGCTCCTGTTCCCAATATGATCAGCGCCTACGGTGGAATAAGGTGGTGGACCGGTTTGAGCAGAATGTTTCAGTATGAGCATACACAGAGTAGAATTGGTGGTACATTATGGGAATACCCACAACGATTCATTGAAAACAGCCCAATATTTTATATCGACAGGATCAATACACCACTTTTAATTATGCATAATGATGAAGATGGTCATGTACCGTGGTATCAGGGAATAGAATTGTTTGTGGCATTGCGAAGGCTAGGAAAGCCCAGTTGGTTGCTCAATTATCAGGGGGAACCACACTGGCCACAGAAGCTGCAAAACCGAATTGACTTTAACATTCGGATGCAACAGTATTTTGATCATTACCTGATGAGTGGGCCACTGCCAAAATGGATGGAGGAAGGTGTTCCAGCTGTTAAAATGGGTATCGAACAGGGGCTCGATTAAGAAAGCTGATTCAATTTTTTATTTGACCAGAGGTTACTGAATGTTCAGATCCCATGTGAGATCCAAATCGGTCTCACCATCTGTGGATTCAGAAGTTTCAGATTTTATACCTCCCGGCTGGTGTTTAAGGATTACCCTGAATGTACTTGAAACCGGTTCTCCAGTAATCCATGATGTTTGTAATCCTAACGGTAGCCCATTGGAGTCCTCATCAGCATAAATCACATTGTCAGTGCGATCTTCTATGTTGCCATCCCCGTTAGGGGCAGTAAAGATGCCACCCTGCCAACCAAAGAAAAACATGTGTTCTTCTGCTTCTTCTTCAATTTCTTCAGTAATACTTGTATTGTCTATTGCGTTGTGCAGATCAATCGTTAGCAAGTAAGAGGTATTGCTTAACAAATTAATTGGTCCGTTCACACTCAAATCCTGTGGCCCGTCTCCATCAGGATCGTTGGCGCTGGCTACAATTTCGGGACCTGTACTAGGAGTGAAAGTGAGCGTAATGTCTGTAATGATTTCCTCCGCATTTTCTGCAGGTGGTTCATCTTCTCCACAGCTACAAATCAACATAGGGGAGGAAAATGCCATTACAATCAACACATATTTTAAATGCTTTTTCATACGATACCAAGTTTCAATAATCCTCAAAAGATAACAAACTCTTACAGAATCTTAATTCACACAGGGGAATATCTTACTTAATTGTATTAATAAAAATGCAGTATGATATACAATCTGCTGACAGGATATTTAGTTTTAAAGTAAGAAACTCAAAAAGCGAAGCGTCTTGAAAAAATTTATTCCGGTTTTAGCCATTATAGCATCGATTTTCTTCATTTCCTGTGGTGATGATGAAGCACCGAACACCCCTGGGACCATGTCACTTAAGTTTGACAATATCGTTGGAACAGGAGATGTAATTCTTGCTGAAGAGGGAATTACCGAATATCCACATCAAACTTTATTGGGTCAAACATTCAACATTGTCTTGCTTAGGTATTATGTAAGCCAGGTTCGTTTGCAGGGTACTGGTGGAACAGTATATATTGATCCGCTGGAGGTAGGGCCTGATCCGGATGACATCAAAGGGATTTATCTGGTACAGGAAAGCAAACCTGTATCACACACCATAGAAATTGAGAATATTCCGGCTGGAACATACAGTAGTATCAGTTTTTTGATTGGTGTAGATTCTACGGGTATCCAGGAAGGCGCGGCAGGTGGCATTCTCGATCCTGCGGCAGATGCATGGTTTTGGAACTGGAATGCGGGATATGTAGCTCTGGGAATTGAAGGTCAGGCACCAGAAGCTACAGGTGATCCCGCGGCACGAACGCTACTTCCTGATAACCCCAACAGCTTTGGGTACCATGTAGGTGGGTGGAAAGATGTGCCAGGAAGCATGTTTGTGTACAATAACAAAACGGTGACATTTGAGTTGGGTGATGGTATCAACATTGGCAATGGCGCAGCACCGGAAATTAATATCGCTTTGGATGTTCAACAACTGTTGAAAGACATTGATTTCTCAGAAAACAGTGCTCTTCATAGCCCATTGGCAGGTGCTCTGGTATCTGATAACATCCCCGACGCGTTTGAATTGACGTTAATTGTGGAATGAGGATAACAAGGATTTTGCTGATAGCGTTGGTTATTGGTTTGACTTTTGGTCAGTCCTGCAAAAGCGATGATGAAGGACCAGGGCCGGACCTCACATACACTTTTATCAAACCCGATCATTTTCCGGAACCGACTTATACCTTTGATAATAACCCGGTAACACAGGAGGGTTTCGAACTTGGCAGAAAGCTATTTTTTGATCCATTACTATCGGTTGACAACAGCGTCTCCTGTGGGAACTGCCATAATCAGGCCGTGGCTTTTTCAGACCCTCAGCATACCCTCAGCATTGGCGTTGATGGTAGGGTTGGTATCAGAAATGCACCGGCATTGGCCAATATGGCCTTTATGAAAGAATTCTTCTGGGATGGAGGAGTCACACACCTTGATTTTGTACCTCTTAATGCCATAGAGTCCGAATTTGAAATGGGTGAGGAGATTGGTAATGTCATTGAAAAACTCAATAACAGCAACCGATACCGTGACATGTTTAATGATGCTTTTGGAGTGGACAGCATTACCACCCCAAGAATGTTGCATGCCCTGGCCCAGTATACCGCGATGATGATTTCCGCCAACTCCAGATATGATCAGTATCTGCGAAATGAAGCGGAACTTTCACAAGATGAATTGGCAGGTCTGGCTGTGTTTGAAAGTAAATGTAGTTCCTGCCATGCTGGGGCATTATTTACAGATCAGTCATACCGGAACAACGGCCTGGATGAGACTTTTGAAGACAGAGGCCGGGCTACTATTACTGAATTGCCTGAAGACGAAGGAAGGTTTAAAGTACCCAGCCTGAGAAATGTTGGCATCACTGATCCTTATATGCACGATGGGAGGTTTTTTACCTTAGAGCAGGTACTGGAACACTATGCATCCGGTGTAGTGAATTCAGAAACACTGGATGAATCATTAAATGGAGAACCAATGGGTATTCCGCTTACCACGCAGGAGCAGCAGCAGATTATTGCATTTCTTCATACGCTCACAGACACTTCCTTCACGAGGGACCCAAAGTTCATTGAGCCCAGGTAGGCTGGGTTGGTCCATTCAAACTGGAATTTCTCCCATTGATCAAATTGTATGGTCGCTTTAATGTGTTTTTTGAACAAAATGTAGCATCAACTGTATCAATAGTAGAAATTTGCAGTCATGAGATCATTCATAATATTTTCACTCATTCTTTTACCCATCATTGTATGGAGTCAGCCCAGGGGTAACCGAAAAGCAACCCAGCAACAGGTTCAAGGTAAAATTTCGGGGCGGATAGTGGACAATACTTCTGGTGAGGCAGTAGAGTTTGCCACATTAGTACTGAAGGAACCTGAATCTAAAAAAGATGTAGGAGGAGGGATATCAGATGAAAACGGAGAATTCAAGTTATTTGCTCCCGTTGGTCAATATGAATTGCAGATCTATTTTATCGGATATGATCAAAAAACGATATCAATCAGCATGACGCCAAAATCACCGGATGTAGACTTGGGGCTTGTCCAGTTGATATCGAATACCACGCAGCTGGATGAAGTGGTGATAGAGGGAGAAAAGGAATTGGTGGAAAGTAAAATTGATAAGCTGGTTTATAATGCAGAGCGCGATGTGGCTAACGCCGGGGGAACCGCCACGGATGTACTCAGAAGAGCACCGTTATTGAGTGTAGACCTTGACGGAAATGTATCACTTCGGGGAAGCCAAAACATTCAAATCCTGATCAATGGAAAGCCCTCTACCATGCTGGCCAGTAATCCCGCAGATTTATTGAGTGTACTACCAGCAGATGAAATCAAAAGTGTTGAAGTGATCACTACACCTTCTGCTAAATATGACGGAGAGGGGAGTGCGGGAATCATCAATATCATCACCAAGAAAAAGGAACTGGAAGGCATAGCCGGAAATGTTAATGGCTCTCTTGGCACAAGGCAAAATAACATGAGATTAGGCCTGAGTGGAGGAAAGGGGCGTTTTGGAATAAACGCAAATGGAAGTTCTTACTACAGCTGGCCCAGAGATGTCACTTCAGAGTTCGAAAGGAATGACTTTATTGATGATCAGGTCAGAAGCTTAACAGAGTCGGGTGTGGCTGATTCGTATCGTGTCGGATTTTTCGGAAGTGGTGGAGCATTTTATGATTTCAATGCTTACCGGGGATTTAATACATCATTTAGAATCAGGGGATTCAATTCTGCTGGCGAGGGTAATTATTACACCACTTATATAGACCCAATTAATAACATCAACCAAAACTATCTTAGGTATACGGATAACCAAAGACTCAGAACCGGATTTGAATGGAACATTGACTATACCAACAAGTTTGCCGGGAGTCCTGGACGCGAATTTTCTGTATCCTATAAACTGGACGGCAATGTCAGTAACAACCAATCGGTAATTCAACAAGAAGATTTAATGGGCGATGATCCATTGTTATTCAGAGATGAAATCAATGAAAATGAAAGCGACAATCGTGAAAATACCTTCCAGATAGATTATGTGCATCCAATAGGCAAACTGGTCACCATCGAGACGGGAGCTAAAATGGTTTTACGATCGGTCATCAGTGACTATCAATATGATACCCTGGATCAGGAAGCTAATCAGTACCTGGAAGATGGATCCAGAACAGATATATTCTATTACAATCAGGATGTTACCGCAGGATACTTTTCATCCAATTGGAAATTTGGAGAGAACTATGGATTTATTGCCGGAGTTCGTTATGAAAAGACAGCTTTTGATGGAAACTTTGATGAACTGACCACTTCATTTAAAGACGGATACGACAATTTTTTACCCAGTATTATCCTGAGCAGGAAGCTACCTAAGTTTCGGACGCTGAAAGCCAGCTATACCAGAAGGATACAAAGACCAGGATTACGTTTTTTGAATCCTTATATCGAGTTGGACAACAATAGAAACATCAGCCAGGGAAACCCTCAGCTGGAACCGGAGCTGACAGACCAATTTGAATTAAGCTACAATACCTTCATTAAAAAATCGGTGGTGAATTGGTCCGTTTACTACAAATACACCACAGACATCATTGAAAACTATCTGGATGTCAATGATGAAGGCATTTCGGTAACCACTTTCAGGAATATTGGTACCAGCAATTCCATTGGCACAAACTTATTTGTTTCTACCAAACTAATGGAAATATGGACTGTTAGAGGAGGCATAGATGTGTTTACTTATGATGCTTCGGGAGTGGTTGATGGTGT
Source organism: Cyclobacteriaceae bacterium (assembly GCA_965243755.1). GTDB lineage: Bacteria > Bacteroidota > Bacteroidia > Cytophagales > Cyclobacteriaceae > JANSWY01. Next base: position 48,642 of record CBDEVW010000002.1, on the reverse strand, counting down.
CAGGTTAACAAACCAGGCAGTTCTGGTAAGTGGTAATTTGAATTCAAACATCACCCTTAAAAAGGACTGGATAATAGATGCAGGAGGTTTCTTCAGAGGGAGAAGGCAAACTTTACAGGGCTATAGTCAATCCTTCCGGATATTCTACATGGGAATAAGGAAGGAAATTTGGGATAAAAAAGGAAGTATTGGTTTAAGGATTGTTGAACCCTTTGTTGTCAACAAAAAATTTAAAAGTGAGCTGGAGGGAACTAATTATTCCCAAAGTAGTGTAAGGTCCGTACCATTCCAATCATTTGGGATCAATTTCAGTTACCGATTTGGAAACTACAAAAGCGGAGGTCCCAGAAAAAGCAAAATTAAAAACGACGATCAGGCAGGTGGTGACGACAATCAACAAGGGTTTTAAGTGCTGAATGAAAAACTTGATTTCTTACTATATACCCGGATAAAATTGGATCTTTTTGCGCCATTTTTCAAAACGACCTTATGTTCCACCTAAAACGACAGGTCGTTTAGGGTCAAACAACCTTATGTTTCGATGCAAACGACCTTATGTATAGGGTCAAACGACCTTTCGTTTTTGGAAGACAACCTTATGTTTTAAAAATATCCTCTTCTCAGACGAATAGTTTTATCCACTTCCATCATCATTTACAACCAGAAAACAGCCAACCATATGCGGACACACTCCAATGCAAAACGGCTAAACCCAAACCCCAAAACTCAAAACTCCAAACCCAAAACTCAATATTCAAAACTCAAAACTCTAAACCCAAAACTCCAAACCCAAAACTCAAAACTCTAAACCCAAAACTCTAAACTCAAACCCCCACCTCATCCATTAATCGAATCTCCCCCGATTTCAGAATTCTGGCTGTGATTCCACCGTGTCCGCGCATGGCATTGTAGCCTCCTGGTCCAAGATTTTCTTCCATCCTGGAGCAGGGATGACATTCTCCGCTATATTCTAAAAGGGTGTTCCCAACCCAGAAATTCTTCCCTTTTAGTGCAAGCAGGTTAATCCCTGAGACCACAATGTTTCTTCTGACAAGCTCCGGGTCAACGTCAGATCGGCCCAGGATCGAAGCAACTGCATCAAGGTGCTCTTTTTGGATAAGTGTCACCTGTCGTTTACCATTTTTGCTTTTGTAGTGATCACCAGATAGACCAATGCCAGCAGTCGCCTTTACATTCGTAACAGTCATCATATTAGCACCCCTTAGTTCACGAATACCAATCCATTCCACTTTACCTTTTTGTGCGAATTGTGATGTAAGGTGTTTAATGGACTTTTTTTCAAATGAGAGCATGATTAAAACTAACTTTATAATATACTAAATCAAAAAAGGATCCCCGAATTGGAGATCCTTTTGATCCTTTGTGATTAATCTTTATTGCTTTACAATGCGATATGAGCCCTTGTCAAAGCGAATGAGGTAAGTACCAACATCAATATCTGACAAATCAATTTTTAAGTCAGGTCTCAATTTGCCTGTCTTCACCCTTTTCCCGGTAAGGTCATAGATGCCAAATACTGATCCTTCCTCGATTCCATGCACCTTGATGAAGTTGGATGCAGGGTTGGGAAATAACCTGCTGACATGCTCAGGTTCAAGATCACCAGACTCATCTGCCACTCTGGCGCCACCTAAACTTGAAATCTTAAGCCAGTTGATGTTCCACCCACCAGCAAGTGCTTTGATGGCAATTTGTTGGGCACCACCATTTAAGGAAACCTGATGAGATATGGTGGTCCAGTTTTGCCATCCTCCTGTGCCAGGCACACCCAGGGTTCCAAATACTGGGCTGCCACCGGCTTGTTCCAGTTGTAACTGGCCCCCGCCATTGAGACTTGCTACCCGATATTCTACATTGTATGTGCCAGAAGACGGAATATTCACATCCCAGACAATCCAGTCGTTGGCATCTATCCACCCTACATTTTGCCCACCTTCTGAACATGGTTCGGTTTGTACGCCTGACTGGATCGCCCAGTTTTCGGCCTCAATCTGAGTAGACCAGCCTGAGGAAACCTGCGAAATTACCAGCGAACTTATATCATCATTAAAGCCATCATTGACCAGACAATCATCATTTCCTGTTTTTACCAGGGTGTTACCAGTAAAATTCCAATGCTGGTACATGGTAACTTCATAACCATTCTGAATCTGTAGGGATGAAATATCATCATTGTTGACTCCCAAAGCCTGAAGCTGATTCATATTGTAGCTACCTGGATTTAGACTTACAGAATAGCCCCCATAATTACAATGCTGATATAAAGTGACCACCCCGCCCGGTTGGCTGGTTCCGGCAAATCCACCGATAGTGATTTTTATATTATTTGGACTGGGTGTATGTATGGTGGCTGACTGGTCAAATACATCATCGTAAGCAAAAGCGTAGGTTTGTCCTTCATGGCTTATGTCTAATTGATGAAGGAACTTAGCATACCAGTTGTATGGCCAGGTTTGGTAGTAGGTGCTGGTGTTTCCAAAATCCTGCAGTACACCCGATGGGACATTAAGGTCCACAGCATGTCTGGTGATTGCGGCTACCATTTGAGCCTGTACTACCAGGTCCCACTGTGCTCCTGAGGCCATCACGCCACTACCTTCCATTGCCTCCAAAGTGGTGGGTTTTCCAGGAATGGTGGCAACTTGTCCATCGCCATCTCTGGTAAATACAAATTGGTTACCCTGCACGCTTCCTCTCCAGATACCCGCCTGGCCAGAGTTAAATACCAGTTGCTGGCTGGAATACTTGGACCAAATGGCATCAATATAAGATTGCATAAAATTGGAGGGAAAAGATGAGGATTTGGTAGGAAAGTGAATGATTCCCTGGGAATTGTCCAGGAGTCCCTGAAATTCAGATGGAGCAGTAGCTTGCCACTGATTCAGAATTTCCTGATGAGTTTTAAGCTCCCCAACTCGCTTGTAGAACCCATTTCCCCAGACTTCAAGACCCATTGGATATTGATAGGAATCAACACGGGAAGTATTGCACCATAATCCAAAATCATTAAAGGTAAGTTCGATCAATTCAAATTTGATACCCTGGTTGGGATCAGTTGGATTTGTAAGGTTAGGAGCTGCATATCCACTTGGTGATCCGGAATGGCCAAAGAAATAAAGGTACAATTGGCTTTCAAAGGAGATCATAATCCGGCACCCCGCAATTTTTGGGATGTTTACTGTCTTGTTTGGAATCTCGCTGAGTCTTCGAAAACAGTGCGCATATTTACCATCTCCACCTGGTCCCATGTTACCATCAATTACCGGTCCCTGAACTGTATTATCCGCTGTACTCATTGGGTGAACCTGGCCATTGGAGGGATCTACCCACACATGACCATCAGTTATTCCGACGATCGCAACATATATCTGGTCATCAGTGAAATCGGAATTGTTTTGAATTTCATAGGGTAAAGTTTGAGCAAGGGTTGATATAGACAGGAGCAAACAAACTCCGAGCATCCAGAATACGTTTCTGTTGCTAAATGATATCGTATTAAAATTCATTTTTTATATAGGTTTAGGTTAAGAAAAGGCTGCATCATTTGCAGCCCTTTTTATTGGTTAGTCTGGTAGGTTATTGTTTGACAAAACGGAACACATGACCTTCATCGAATCTGATCACGTACGTACCTTTGTCGAAAGCTGAAAGGTCAATTTGAAATGAACCTGATAACTTGCCTTCCCCAATTGATTTGCCACTTAAGTCATAGATGCTGAAGTTCGAGTTTGCTGCCAGCCCACTTACTTTCAGCAAATTTTTGGCTGGATTAGGATAAATGCTGACCACATTTTGAGTTTCTGGCTGATAAATTTCGTTGGCTACTCTGGCTCCACCTGTACTACTGATTTTTAACCAGTTCAGGTTCCACCCCCCTGACAAGGCCTTAATTGCAATTTGCTGTTGACCACCGTTTAGGTTCACATTGTGTGAAATGGATGTCCAGTTTTGCCACCCACCGGTACCAGGTACTCCCAGACTGCCGAAAACAGGACTTCCTCCTGCCTGCTCCAACTGCAGCTGACCTCCACCATTGAGGCTGGCAACCCGATATTCTACATTATAAGTACCACTTGAAGGAATGTTGACATCCCAAACCATCCAGTCGTTGGCATCTATCCACCCTACATTCTGTCCTCCTTCAGAACATGGTTCTGTTTGAGTACCTGATTGTACGACCCAGTTCTCCGCTTCAATTTGTGTGGACCAGCCAGATGAAACTGTAGATACTATTACCGAACTGATGTCATCATTGAACCCATCATTCACCAGGCAATTGTCATCCCCTGTTTTCACCAGTGAGTTTCCAGTAAAGTTGTCATGCTGGTACATGGTGATTTGGTAGCCAGGTTGGATTTGGAGGGATGAAATGTCATCATTTTGAATCCCCAAAGCCTGCAATTGACCGAGGGTGTAGCTACCAACATTTAACGAGGCAGAATAACCACTATAATTGCAGTGCTGATAGAGCGTAGCTACTCCATTATTTCCAGAACCACTTTGATATACACGTACATAGTCCACATACATTTTTGCCGGGAAGGCGCCATTGTCGATGTTGAACCCTGGCCAGTTGCCACCGATGGCCATGTTTAAAAGGATGAAAAAGTTTTCATGAAATTCGCTGGTTCCGTTGACGCCTCCTGCGATGCTCGCTTCATGGAATTGGTTGCCATCCAGAAACCATTTAATGCTGTTGGCATCCCACTCGATGGCATAAACATGGTAGCTGGTAACATTCGTCGGAGTACTTCCTCCGTAGTTGGCATAATTGCCATTGTGGTCCTGCCAGTGAATAGTTCCGTGCGTTGCGTTTTCCGTATTGACATGTTCCATGACATCAATTTCTCCACATGCAGGCCAGCCTATAGTGGAAATATTGTCTCCCAACATCCAGAAAGCTGGCCACACGCCCATAAATGAAGGCATGGCAATGCGTGCTTCGATTCTGCCATACTTCCAGGACTTTCTACCCTGAGTTTTCATTCGTGCGGAGGTGTAGGACATACCCCCAAAATTTTCCTGTCTTGCAGTGATTACCAGCTGCCCGTTTTCAATAGAAGCGTTTTGCTGTCTGTAGTACTGAAGTTCATTGTTTCCCCAGCCATTGCTGCCGGTACCGATTTCAAATACCCAGTCGGGCCCAATGCTTCCATTAAATTCATCGGACCAGACAAGGTTCCAGTTTTGCGCATTCAAAGAGCAAGCCAGAAGCATTAGCACACTAACACACAACGGCTTGATGATGTTACGTAGGTTTAGGTTTTCCATAAGATTACATTTATTGATTTGGTTATTATGTTACTCTTCTGATTAACCTGATCAATTTGGGTGTCCCAACTGATCAATTGAGCCATATAAGAATGCGCTAGCTAATGCACACCTACAGCCCGGTCAGCGGCTTGCTTGATCAGGATATTGCCAATAAAAATTTGCAGACTGTGTTGTTCCAACCATCTACAGTCTTACTAATTGGTTAACATAATAGGATGGCAGCCATTCCAAATGAAGGGAAGCGTACCAGGTCTCATACTTTATAGCTAAGTGTGAATTCCCAATTGAGGTGATTTGGGATCATGCATATTAATGAATATTCTACTTTTCTCCATGGTTCCTAAGGCGTTGAGAAATTATTGATGTGTTTTTTGTGTGGGACTATTGTCTCATTGTGGTTGACTGATCGCCTCTTACCTTAACAATAAAGCGTACTGAACAGGAGAATTAAGTTTGATTATTAGACAATCCACCTGGAGATTTGGCAGCCTCAGGTAAACTTTTGTTTGTAATCCTTTTAATTTTCCGGAAATTGCTGCTGTGGCTAAAATGGGTAAGTACTTTCGCATTGTACTGCTGTCTTCTCTCTTGATAGGTCTCTTTCTGGACCTGCCTGGTTTTATCATTGCATTGAACCGCGGCTTCACAGACAATCATCAGGAATGGAGGAAGTTCTTCCATTTCTTCTATCGGTTTTCTGCCCATTTCCTGTTGGCGCTGATCCTTTTTCAATTCAACATAAGGTGGAAATACCTACGCCTGCCAGGACTCGGTCACTTGATGCGATTCTGGCCAGTCACCTTAATTATTAACCTGGCGATTGCATTCATTGTCTCAAGGCTCTTATTTGAATTGGATATACATCATCCACGAAGAGGAATGCATTTCTTTCTAAGACATGCCGCCGGGATCAGCGGACTGTCTTTGGTAGCGATTGTTATGCTCGTCAGCAGGTTGATTGAGCTACTTATCAAAAACCAGGAAGTAGCCCTGGAAAACCAGCAACTGAAAACTGAAAGCTTAAGGAATCAATACAATGCGCTAAAGAACCAGTTGGACCCTCATTTTTTATTCAATAGCCTCAGTACCTTGTTGGAGTTGATTGAGGAGGACAAGAAACTGGCCACAGGCTTTGTAAATAAGTTATCGGAGGTCTTTCGGTATATGTTAACACACAGTAGTGCCCAATTGATATCCCTGGATCAGGAGATTAGTTTCGTGAATAATTATGTGTATTTGTTGCAAATGAGATACGCTAACCTTTTCGTTGAGATGCAGTTGGATGATGTCAGTAAACAAAATTGGAAGGTGCCGCCTCTAGCCATACAGTTACTGATTGAAAATGCAGTTAAGCACAATGAGATATCAAAGAAAAATCCACTAACAATTAAAATTCAACAGGATGGAAGAATGATTGAAGTTTCTAATCCAATTCAGGGGAAAGTGGATGTACAGGTAACGGAGGGAACTGGTTTACTAAACCTAACGAAGCGATATGAGATCATCAGTGGAGAGGAAGTGGTGATTACAAAAAAGGATGACGTTTTCAAAGTATGTATTCCGCTAATACTGTAAAAGCTTAATTAAGAAGGATGAACGTATTGGTCATAGAAGATGAGGAACGAGCTGCTAACAGATTAATACAACTGTTAAATCAAATAGCGCCGGGTTTTAATGTATATACCAACTTGCAGTCCATTAAGGAAGTTGTTAGTTTCAATTGGGAGGAAACCGATATCAGTTTAATATTCATGGACATTCACCTGGCAGACGGATCTTGTTTTGAGATTTTTAAACATATTGACCTGGACGTACCCATCATCTTTACTACTGCCTATGATCAGTATGCTATTGATGCCTTCAAAGTCAATAGCGTTGATTATTTGTTGAAGCCAATTCAGGAAAAAGAACTGAATGAGGCCATTTTAAAATTTCAGAAGAAGACTAATAAAGAGCAATCAATTCAGCTGTCTGAGCTAATCTCCTTATTTCAGAAAGAAGATAGAGTCAGTCTGAAAAACCTATTGGTCCACCACAAACAAAAACTGATCCCGGTTCCTGTGGATCAGTTTGGATATTTTTATATTGAAAATGGTCTGGTAAAGGGGCTTACATTACAAAATGAGACCTACTTCCTGGATCAGAACCTGGATGATCTGGAGAATTCTTTGGACTCAAAGTTATTCTACCGTGCCAATCGGCAGCTGATTATTCGAGATCAATGTGTTGCAGGAATTGAACCCTACTTCAATAGCAGGTTATTGGTCCATACTTCTCACCATCTTCCATTTGAAGTCATTATCAGCAAAGCCAAGGCCCGGGAATTCAAAAACTGGTTACAAACCACTTAAAAATTCACTCCTTCATTTAGTCATTTCAATGGGTGATTTGGAGCCTCAGTCAAGTAATTATTCCTCTTGTCCAGTATCATCGTGAAATTCATCAAAAAAGGATGTTTTACATAATGAATACTAAAATGAAAAGGAAACTAATATTAATTGGATCATTGCTGTTTGCGGTAGGCATTGCAGTTTCGAGTTTTGCACAAGACCCGACCAGAAACGAGAAACATAGGCAGGTCAGGGCTTACGTAGAGGAAAATATATTACCTGTAATGGCTGACAGACGACTGCAGTTTGATGAGGAGCTCTCTTATGAAGAGAAGCAAAAGGTGGCCGAGTTGAGAGAACGGATGGAGGTGTTTAGGGCCGAAGGCAGGGCATTCAGAAAAGAAAGAAAAACAGGAGGATCTGGAGAAAGACCTCAACTAACAGCAGAGGATAGGGCAAAGATCTATGCACGCAAAAAGGAACTCAGGCAAATAGAAACTGCTGCTTATGAAATTATTGATGCCCATGAGGAGTACTTCCAGGCACTTCATGAGTCCTTAGAACCGGAAATAGCTGTTTGGAAAGCAGATATTAAAGCAACAGTAGGGACCGAAGGACCTCATAGAAGAAAAGGTCCACATGGGCATGGAGGGAATTTCCATGGAGCTCACGCACATCATAAACTTCATGACTGGGCCTCTCCGGTAAGGTTTTTACTAATGGACCCCGAAAACCCACAATTACCAGGGGATGAATTCAGGGAATCCAGACTTTATCCAAATCCTGCACAGCATGCCCAGACCCTCGAGTTGATTTTACAAAAAGGCGGGAATGTAAAAGTCGATTTATATGACAATCAGGGGAATTACATTAAAACATTATTCAATAATGAACTTTCTAAAGGGAAACAACAACTGAATCTGAATCTCGGGGAATTACCAAAAGCTCAATATTTATACAAGATCTCTACACCTGATGGTAGTCAAACACAAAGGGTGGTGGTAGAATAAAATACATTATTAATAAATTTGAAAAGGAAGTGATCCTGGTTGCTTCCTTTTGTCAGATTTATTGAATATCGATGGATATATACATATCAACGAAGACCATTCAATTATAAAGAGCTACAAAACAGGGTGCTTACTAATTGTATCCAAACAAAATAGTCTTTTGCCCGCATCGAAGATTGTAAGTAGATTTGTCACCAGCTTTTATCAACTAGTAGCCCTCTAAATCTGATTTGTCAGATGAAAAATTTAGTTTTTATCCTGTTAGTTTTTGTGGGATATAGTGTTTTTGGTCAATCGGATGATACATTTTCCTCCTTTGGGGTTGGCGGAGGGATAGACATCATAAAGAATACAGATCTTGCTGCTTCTCCGCTGAGTTATCAGGGATTTGGAGCGCCGATAGGGCTGAACGGATTATTTATTAGTAAAAAGTGGATCCGGAGAGTAGAAATCAGTTTCATACTTCCAATAATCACTAATAATTATCCTTTAAAGACAAACATGAATACTCAGCTTAGAACCTGGTCTAAAGTGGTACTCAATTATCAACTGCTGAGATCCGTTGGGAATAATGGTAAAAATTATGTTGGTGGTTCATTTAAAATGGATTTCTTTTTCAGAGAATATAATTTTTTGGATGGCTTTGGTTGGGAGGTGGAGAACAGTCTCAGCCTAAACTATACCAGGTCCATTGCTTTGAATGAAAAATCCTTCCTTCTACCCCAGGTATCCCTACCATTAATTGGTTATTTACACAGAAAACCAGGGCTTACACTTGATGAAGGTTTTCTCGACGATCTGCATAATGGAAAAAAATTGGATTTGATTCGATACGGGAAATGGAATCTCATTTTTAATGAATGGCATGCAATCAACCTGAAACTACTCTATCAATATAGAATCAATAGCCACCTGTTGTTACTTGGAGAATTTGGAATGAATTATTATTCCATCTCTTATCCTGAGAAAGTAAATAATTTGAATTTTCCCATGTTATGGTACCTAAACTACAGTTTTTAATCATCAGCATAATCTTTTGTGCCTCATGTCAGAAAGACTTAATGCAATATGATAAGTTTGAAACTTTTGATGATTTAACTCAAAGCATTTCAAAGTACTCCGCATCTGTCGAATCCAGAAATGTTAATTGGGACAGCTTATCCAGATCGTATAGACTTTTGATTTCTAATGAAATGACAGAGGAACTGTATTTTGAGGTAATAGGAGAACTACTAAGACATTTCAGAGATCCACATGTATGGCTCATTAGCGATGATAGAAGCATGTATACCATTGATTTTCTGAATTATAAAAAGAACTTTGATCGAGACTTTGTATTTGAAAATTATATCAGTGATGCCGTAGTTCATTCACCTTCGATAATCTCAGGGTTTCTTCAGGATAGCATCGGCTATCTTTTTTGTGCAGACTTCAAAGGAGACAAAGCATCAAATAATCAAATATTTAAAGAAGTGATCTCAAAATTCAAGGACGCACATGGGATTGTGATTGATCTTAGGGTAAATGATGGCGGGAGTGTGTATAATGCACAAAATCTGCTGAATAAAATTACTTCAACCAGAACCCTATGGCACTTTACTCAAAATAGAACGATTAACGGTTTTGATGCCCCATATGCTTGGTACATTGAGCCAGATGAAAAGGTAAGATATAATGGCAATGTCATAGTGCTTACAGGAAGATACACCATTAGTGCAGGTGAACGGTTCACAATTGGCTCGAAGTTATTGGAAAACGTAATGGTCATAGGAGACACCACCGCAAATACACAGGGTTCAGTAATGGGCCGTGAAATGCTGAATGGATGGCAGTTTACATGTACTTTCGAAAAGGTTACAGATCCTGATGGGCATAACTATGCAGGAACAGGAATTCCTCCTGACTATTACGTCTCAGCCGACTCAGTTTATATTAATAATAAAGATATGATCCTGGAAATGGCCATTCAATTATTGGATCAATAAATCGGGAATCATGCAAAATAATTCTTTCATATCTTCGCCACATTCAAATTCCTTGATCCAATGAATAAAATCGCATTAATATTATTACTCTGTCTATCTTCAATGGTCGTTTCCGCACAGGACCTCCAGTTTGGGATTAAAGGAGGAATCAATTTCTCATCTCTGGATAATGAAGGGAGTAGTCTGGATCATTACCAATCGAAATTAGGCTTCAACTCAGGGTTATTTGCGATGATTGGAATAACTAAGAAATACAGCCTTAAAACAGAACTCTACTACTCAATGGAAGGGGCAGATTATCAAGATTCCGATTTATATATTCGACTAAACAGGCTTTCCCTACCTGTTCTGATTAATTATAAACTTGGCAAGGCCATTTCCATTGAGGCAGGTCCCGAGGCAAAATTTCAGGTAGGATTCAAGACTAATCTTTCAAGTTTTCAGGGCAACATCAAGTCAATCTATGAAAACCTGGATTACGGAGCAACAGTAGGTTTAACGATCAGGCCTTTAGAAAAAGTTGGCCTTACAGTTAGAAACTATTTTGGTATGAAGTATCATAGTAGTTACAATTTTATCAATGAGTCTGGCGAAATAACCAGTCACATTAAAACCGATCGGACCAATATCCTTAGTGTTTCAATCAACTATTACCTGGGCAAATAGAACCGATCATTGACTTCTGGTTTCAACTACAAACACCCAACTACAGACTTTTTAACATTTTTTAAGATTAACCGTTAATCCCATAGCGCTCAGGAGGTTTTGAATAATTAAATCTTCCTATATTTTTGCATACCCTGATATTGGGTGAACGGAAAGCTTTAGACCAAATGGAACAAGAAGTAAACATCGACTTAAGAAAAGAACATCAGGCCAAGATACAGGAAGTTGTTAATGAAGTGAGCAAAGTGGTAGTTGGTCAGCAGTACATGGTCAACAGGCTCTTAATTGGATTGTTTACACAGGGGCACATCCTGCTGGAAGGGGTACCTGGTATTGCCAAAACCCTTACGGTCAATACCCTGGCCAATATTCTACACCTGGATTTCAAAAGAATTCAGTTCACTCCAGACCTGCTCCCAGCAGATTTAATAGGGACTATGATCTATAATCAGCAGAAGTCTGAGTTTGAAGTTAAAAAAGGGCCAATTTTCTCTAATCTGATCCTTGCTGATGAGGTCAACCGTTCACCAGCAAAAGTACAATCTGCCTTACTTGAAGCGATGCAGGAAAAGCAGGTAACCATTGGGGAAACCACGTTTGCACTGGACCGACCATTTCTGGTATTGGCTACCCAAAACCCCGTAGACCAGGAAGGAACTTACCCATTGCCAGAAGCACAAGTAGACCGATTTATGCTCAAGGTACATGTTGATTATCCATCAAAAGATGAGGAACTTGAGGTAATGAGGAGAATGGCCAACCTACAATTTGACAATACAGTAAAAACCATCCTGACTAAAGAAGACATCTTCGCTATTCGCAATGAGATCAATCAGGTGCAGATTTCGGAATCATTGGAGCGCTACATTGTGGAACTGGTATTTGCTACCAGAAAACCCAATGAGTATGGGCTCAACGAAGAAGCGCACTACATCGATTTTGGAGCTTCCCCAAGAGCATCAATTAATCTCAACCTTGCAGCAAAAGCGGTAGCATTTTTTGACGGCAGAGACTATGTGCTGCCCGAGGATATTAAAGATGTGGCCACAGATGTGTTCAATCACAGAATTTTGCTCAATTACGAAGCAGAGGCTGATGGCATCACTACCAGGGATATTGTTACCAATATTTTGAAAAAAGTGATCATAAATAAGTGATCAATCCGATAATGTTAAGGTAATTACTATCTCTGATATTTACCGTTCTTAACATTGTATTAATCATACAAATATCTGAAAAACAGTTATTTAACAGAGGTGATCCACCTATTGTTAAGTAGAAGTTACTTCACTTTTGTCTGTGTTTACCATTTCATAAACTAAAGGTAACTTTTAGTCAAATACCTGTACCAGTCTGTCCCCACTAGTTTTGCAACATAATTTAGAACTAGACTCTAACTATTTTAATTCTTTTTAAAAATGAAAAAATTATTTGGATTAGCATTTTTGCTTTCTGGTCTTATGATCTTCACCTCATGTGGTGATGATGAGCCCGTTGATGTTTGCGATAATTGTATAAGCGGACTCATTACGGAGAATACAATTTGGACATCCGGAAACATCTATGAGTTACAAGGAAGAGTAATTGTTACTTCAGGGGTTACTTTGACTATTGAGCCAGGAACAATTATCAAAGGTCAGGAAGGTGAAGGTGCCAATGCATCCGTGCTTATGGTTGCAGCCGGTGCTAAAATAATTGCTCAAGGAACTGCTTCAGAACCGATTATTTTCACATCTGTTCTTGACAATATTCAGCCTGGTCAATTAAGTGGCACTAATTTAAGTGCTACAGACAGAGGTCTTTGGGGTGGGGTGGTGATCCTAGGTAATGCCCCGATATCTGCGGATGCAGACCAGGCACAAATCGAGGGTGTACCGGCTGGAGAGACTTTGGGTCTTTACGGAGGTAGTAATGCATCTGACAACTCAGGTATCCTCGAGTATGTATCCATCAGACATGGTGGTACGGTAATCAAAGAAGGAAGTGAAATTAACGGACTGACACTAGGTGGAGTTGGTTCTGGTACCACAATCAACTACATCGAGATCTATGGTAACGTAGATGATGGTGTCGAATTCTTCGGAGGAACCGTAAACGCTTCTAACATCCTGGTTGCATGGCAAGGAGATGATGGAATCGATATCGACCAGGCTTACTCTGGAACTGTTGACAATTTCATGATTCAGCATGGAGGTGATACTGATGAAGGTCTTGAGATCGATGGCCCGGAAGGTGATACTAATGGTTCTTTCACTTTAAGCAACGGAACGATAAACGGTTCTGGTGACAATGCAAGTGCTGCGGATTTTAAATCTGGTGCAATGGGAACTGTATCAAATGTACTCTTCACCGGATATGCAAACGCTAAGGTGAAAATCAGAGCGAGCTACACTAATAACTGTAGTGCTTCAAAGTCTGATGCATTTACTAACCTGATTGGTGGAGAGTTGGTTTTCACAAACTGCCAGTTCAACGCCGTTTCAGTTTACACTGGATCTACTGATGATAACGAAGTGGATTGTGAAGTTGCTGCTGCAGATCAGACTTCTGCTGAGCAGGCACTTACAATAGGAACAGCTACCGGTGCATCAAATGCAACTGCCTGGGACAGCTGGACGCTTGCTTCTATCAAAGGAGACATCTAAACAGAGCTAATTCAAAACATTACTATAAGCCTCGCCTATAAAATGGCGAGGTTGATTTCATTTTTAAAGGAACATTACTAAAAGGAATATTTACTAAAGGAACAATGAAAAAGAAACTATTTATTCTTGCGCTAAGCTCAATGATGAGTCTCTCGGTATTGGCGCAAAAAGGTTTTTTAAGGGGAAAACTAATCGACAATGAAACTGGTTGAAGCCATGATTGGAGCCACCGTTTCAAAAGTGGGCACAAGTATTGGTGCTGTAGCAGACTTTGACGGAAACTATTCCGTAGCATTGGAACCTGGTCTTCATACCATCCAATTTCAATTTGTATCTTATACAACAATCACTGTTGAAAGTGTAGAAATCAAAGCGGGGGAAGTAACTACCATGGATATGCGAATGAGCCCCGATGTGCAAACATTAGAAGCAGTAGTGGTGGAAGCAGAAGTACTTCGTGACACAGAAGCAGCATTGCTTACCATCCAAAAGAAATCACCAAACCTTCTTGATGGAGTGTCTTCTCAGACATTTAGAAAGACTGGAGACAGTAATCTAGCATCTGCCATCAAAAGAGTAACCGGAGTGTCAGTTCAGGGTGGAAAGTATGTCTATGTAAGAGGCCTGGGTGACAGGTACACAAAAACTACCTTGAATGGCCTAAGTATTCCAGGTCTTGACCCGGATAGAAATGATGTGCAGATTGACATATTCCCTACATCAGTACTTGAAAATGTAGTGGTTTATAAGACATTCTCACCCGATTTACAAGGTGACTTTACCGGAGGAACGGTAAATGTTGAAACCAAAAGCTTTCCTGAAGAGAAAAGAACAAGTTTCTCTGTAGGCTTTGGGTTCAACCCCGACATGCACTTTCAGGAAAATTTCCTTACGCAGGAAGGTAGCAGCACTGATTTTCTTGGTTTTGACAATGGAACAAGAAAACTACCTTTTAACGCACAAACAGATATACCGCACGTGGTATTGGACGATCCACAATTGGAAGATTTAACAAGAAGCCTGAACCCAGAATTAAATGCAGTTCAGGAAAGAAACTTTATGAATTATAGCCTTTCATTCAACCATGGCAACCAAAAGGACCTTGGTAATATGAAAGTAGGTTACACCGCAATCCTTAACTATCAGAACAATTCAAGTTTTAATGATAACCTGGCTTTTGGAGAATACACAATCGATGATAATGCTAATGTGGAGCCGCTTTTTGTGGAGTCATTAAGAACAGGACCACAGGCCCAAAAGGATGTTTTATGGAGTGGGTTGCTATCTGGAGCTGTTAAATTTGACAGACACTCGTTTACCGCTTCATTGTTAAGAACTCAAAATGGGATTGAAACCACTACAGAGAGAAGATATAAGGATTTTGAAGAGTCAGGTGCAGAAGGAATTACGGATGTATTGACCTATACACAAAGATCGGTGACTAATGGTATCATTAGTGGTAAACATAAATTTGACCGGTTGCAACTGGAGTGGGCAAATGGACTCACTTTCGCAAGAATATATGATCCGGATTTTAGGGTTTCAAGTATTGCATTGCTTGAGGAAGGAAATACTACCCTAAGTAGAGGTGCCGGAGGAGGCGTTGACAGGTTCTGGAGAGACCTTAATGAGATCAATGAAAACTTCAGAGTTGACCTGGAATTGCCATTTGGCGAAATGCATAAATTGAAATTTGGTGCAATGACACTTATGAAATGGAGAACGTTTGATGTTTATAGCTTTTTCATCAGAAGAACAACTGAATCTGGCGTTCCTACTAACCCAGACTGGATCCTTCAACCAGAGAATATCTGGACTCTTGAGACCGAAGAAGGCTCATACATTGATGGCAACTATGAAGCAGCGAATAATTTTGAAGCGCGATCAGCCGTAAATTCAGTTTACGCAATGGGAGACAGTAGATTGCTTCCTGGTCTTAGAGCTGTTTATGGATTTAGAGTAGAACAGGCAACCATGAACTATACAGGTCAAAATAATTTTGGTACTAAAGTTTATGATGATGAGAGAACATTGGATGAAATAAATGTTTTGCCTTCAGCAAACCTTGTGTATTCGGTAACAGATCAGATGAATGTAAGAGCTTCTTATGGAAGAACGTTGGCCAGACCATCATTCAAGGAAAAATCTATCGCTCAGATTGCCGACCCTATTTCAGGAAGAACATTCAATGGAAACATTGATCTGGGACAAACAAACATTGATAACTATGACGTTAGATGGGAGACATTCTTCGGTTCAGGTGAGATGATTTCTATTTCTGGATTCTACAAGAAGTTTGATGGACACATAGAGTTGGTGACTTTTGAAGTGGCACCAGACAATGTTATCCCAAGAAATATTGATAACAGCGAAGTTTACGGTATCGAATTTGAATTCAGAAAGAACTTTGGGTTCATTAGCCCCGTGTTGGACGTGATTTCATTTGGTAGCAACATTTCACTGGCAGAATCAAGAGTGGATACAAGAACAGTGATTGTTAACGAAGGCCTTTCAGATGGACCAGAGGACGATGTAACTGAATACCAGTCAAGGTTGAATACTGCAAGAACCGGAGAAGAAATTGATCCATTCAGACCTATGGCCGGACAAGCACCATACTTGATTAATGGATACTTAAACTTTACCAGCAGAGATAGAAAGTACAATGCTAATCTATCTTACAATGTACAAGGTGAAAGTATCTTGATCGTAGGTAACAATGCTGTTCCTAATGTTTACACGCAACCATTCCATAGCATGAACTTAAATGCGTATTACAACTTTGGAAAGAATGACCAATCAAGGTTAACCTTTGGTGTGAATAACATATTAAACGATGACAGACTGGATCAGTATGTTGGTTACAATGATGCTACTGCAACCTATAACATTTGGAATCCGGGCAGAACGTTCTCAATAAAATATAGCCACACATTCTAATAGGCTAAAGATTCCTTTAGTAATGTTTAAAAGGCATAACCGTTGATTCGGTTGTGCCTTTACTTTTTGTGCCCTAAACAAGGCCTACAGAATTAAGATTATTCTTAATTCCTTGTGAATAATTCCAATTGGGCTCCCACATTAAATATAACTGGGAAGTAATCTGATTCACGAATAGCTTTGGAAATGCCTACCTGCGAAAGGAATTTCACTTTTTCAATGCCATATTTCATGGTCACGGTAGGTTCTATATAAACATTGGATCGACGGTTAGCACTCGCTCCGAAGTGATTGAGGGTAATTCTATTCGCCAAATTAAAGTCGAAATTCTTGCTTGTAAGACCTATTGAAGGTTGCAGAAAAAACCTGGAGTTTACTATATCCAACGTTTCAGTTGACCACTCCTCACTAAATAATCCTTCGTCAGTATCCGTATAATGCATATTGCCTCTGCTAACGCCTCCATAAATATCAAATAACCCACGGGTTCCAAGCTTAGTGAAATACCCAAGTCCGAGCTCAACATAGTTATGTTTACTCACATCTGTTACTACACTATCCGAAATTTCTTTATCTACACTGCGATTGAGGAAACTACCATTCAACATCACCCCAATATTGTCACCTACGGCATAAGCAACCTGAGGTGTAAATCCGGAAGTTCCCTGACCAATGGAGGCATGGATTTGGCCCTTGTTCTTTAACATGGGTGTAGATACTCTTGATGGGACATAAGATGGAGTGCAACCAGAAAGGAGCGTTCCTAAAAACAATACATAATATGTCAACCTTTTTAATGATAAATTAAAAAACATAGTAAAATTGATTTAAATGAATAATAGCCCTGGAGTAACCAGGATATAGCGATACAAAAACAGAAGTCATATGTAGGATTATATGACTAGTTGGTTAACATATTAAGTGGTGAAGATAAGAAACTATCACCTACAAGTACAAAAAAAGAGTTTATTCATTCCCCTTTTTACTTGATTTCAACTAATTCCCTTTTCAAAAGTTCAAGTTCATAAGTTAGTCTTGCCATTTCTTCAAGTAGCTTTTCTTTGTGTGAATTGGAGGCATTATGCTCTAATCCCTTTTTAATAGATTTTGCCTCCTGGAGCACTTCGGCCTGATAACTTGCCCCCACATCTGCAAGCTTCGATTCCTTATCCACAATCTTTTGCTGTAAATCGCTGACATAATATTGTACTTTAAATTCCAACAAGATGTCCTTCACCTGTTTTTTAAAATTATTATTAGTCTGGTCAAGCACCGCCAAAAAGATCAGAGCAGAACTATCAGCGCCTTCAGTTGTTTGAATTAAACTGATCGGAAGAAAATTTTTATTTGAAGTAGGTATCTTTAATATATAGTGACCTCTCTGGTTGTCCAGGATGCCGAATTTCTTAGTATGTCGCCACCAGATTTTCTGCAATTCATCAGCTCCAATACGGAAAGATGTGGAATATCCATTGTAATTTATACCATTGATTTCTCGCTTAGCAGGTTTTATCAACAGGTCATATTCCTGAGAATAGCCATTAAAAATGATTGTTAGGCATACAAAAAGGATAAGAAAGTGTTTATACATAGAAATGGAATTATTCCTGCTTAAATTATCAAATCAAAGATAGAACGTAATTACAAACTAGGCTGATATGGGTGAAAAAATATTGATTACCGGTGGAACTGGTATGGTTGGTCAAAAGATATCCGGTTTATTATCTGAAAATGGTTATGAAGTATATAGCCTGAGCAGATCAAATAAACCAAGCGATAAACAATGCTACTACTGGGACCCAAAAAACGATGAAATTGAACCAGCAGCATTTGATCAGCTAGACCACATTATTCATCTGGCTGGTGCCGGTGTAGCTGACAAAAGATGGTCCAGTGCAAGGAAACAAATCATCCATTCATCCAGGGTTGATACCGCTGAATTACTTTACCGAAAAGTAAAAGAACATAAGGTACCTTTAAAGTCATACATTACAGCTTCTGGAATTGGTATTTACGGTAATTACTGTGGAGAAACGCTGAAAGATGAGAAAAGCCCACATGGAACAGATTTTCTGGCCGGAGTAGTTGAGGACTGGGAAAAGGCAGGAGATTTGTTTCAAAATGATGGTATACGCACTGTAAAAATGAGAATTGGGGTGGTGCTTAGTAATCAGGGAGGCGCTTTGGTGAAAATCGCTCAGCCAATCAGGTGGTTGGTAGGAGCCCCTTTGGGAAGCGGAGATCAATTTATGAGCTGGGTTCATGTTGATGATCTGGCCAGAATGTTTCTGCTCGCAATTCAGAATCAACATATGAATGGACCTTACAATGCCGTCAATCCTAATCCGGTTACCAATAAAGAAATGACAAAAATTATTGCAAGGACATTAAAAAAACCTTTGTGGCTTCCAAACGTACCATCATGGGTGCTAAAGTTGGCACTTGGAGAAATGGCGTCAATCGTTTTGGGAGGAGCTGTTGTTTCTGGTGCCAGAATTGAATCAGAAGGATTTAAACCAAAGTTTACAGAAGCACAATCCGCCATCTCAGATTTACTATCTGATAATTAGTAATTTATCATTAATTTGCAATGCAATTTTTTAAAATATGGGAGAAGACGAAGCAAAAAAAGAAGAAGAAAAGATATTAAAAGCATTTGCCGACAAGGATTGGAACGAAATCAAAAGTGAAGATTCATGGGCAATTTTCAAGGTGATGTCTGAATTTGTAGAAGGGTTTGAGAAACTCGCTAAAATCGGACCTTGCGTAACAATTTTTGGATCAGCACGGACCAAAGAAGATCATCCGTACTATAAAATGGCAGAAGAAATTGCGGCAAAACTGGTACGTCATGGTTATGGAGTAATCACTGGCGGTGGTCCTGGTATCATGGAAGCTGGTAACAAAGGCGCACACCGACAGGGAGGAAAGTCCGTGGGACTGAACATTGACCTGCCATTTGAACAATTTCATAATAAGTACATCGATAGAGACAAAGTACTCAACTTCGATTACTTCTTTGTTAGAAAAGTGATGTTCGTGAGATACTCTCAGGGATTTGTCGTAATGCCTGGTGGATTTGGAACGCTTGATGAATTGTTTGAAGCCTTGACCCTTATCCAAACCAAAAAAATTGGAGCTTTCCCAATTATTATGGTTGGAAAAGAATACTGGGGCGGTCTGGTTGATTGGATTAAACAAACACTGCTTGAAAAAGAAAATAACATTAGCGAAAAGGACCTGGAGCTGTTTCATGTGGTAGACAATGCTACTGATGCTGTAAAGGTCATCGATGAATTTTATAATAAATATTTGCTATCTCCGAATTTCTAAATTCAATAGCCCAATCCTGGTATGAGTGATTTGCAGACCCTGTTGGAAGTGCCTGAAGAGGAGGTGATTGAGGTTGTTGGAGCCAGAGAGCATAACCTGAAAAACATCGATCTGACATTTCCAAGAAATAAGCTGGTTGTGGTAACCGGCATTAGTGGAAGTGGAAAATCTTCTTTGGCTTTCGATACCATCTATGCGGAAGGTCAAAGAAGATATATGGAGAGTTTTTCGGCCTATGCCCGCTCATTTATAGGGAATATGGAGCGACCCGATGTAGATAAGATCAATGGGTTGTCTCCTGTGATATCAATAGAGCAGAAAACTACCTCCCGGAATCCCAGGTCCACCGTAGGAACACTAACTGAAATCTACGATTTTTTAAGGTTACTGTATGCCAGGGCTGGAGAGGCATTTTCTTATGCAACGGGTAAGAAAATGATTAAGCAAACGGAGGAGCAAATCACTGATATCATTTTATCGGGATTTAAGGACCAAAAGCTCACGCTACTGGCACCATTGGTGAAGGGTAGAAAGGGTCACTACCGTGAACTTTTTCAGCAAATCAGGAAATCAGGATATACTCGGGTACGGGTAGATGGAGAAATTCAGGAGCTGGTCCCTAAGATGCAGGTCGATCGCTACAAAACACACGACATTGAGGTGGTGGTGGACAGAATCATCGTGAGAGAAAAGGATCGGGTCCGGATTGGGCAATCAATCAGGAGCTGCCTTAACCAGGGAAATGGAGTAATGCTAACGTTGGATCAGGAGGGTGAGGTACATTACTATTCTCAGCACCTGATGGATCCTGAGACCGGTATTGCTTATGACGAACCGGCACCAAACAATTTCTCATTCAATTCACCTTATGGCATGTGCCCTGAATGTAAGGGCTTAGGCAATATTGAAGAAATATCAGTGGATTCGGTGATCCCCGATCGGTCATTAAGTATTAGTAGAGGAGGCATTGCGCCACTTGGGGAATACCGGGACATATGGATTTTTAAAAAAATTGAGGCACTTCTGAAAAGGAAGAAACTTAATTTAACTACTCCTATCAATAAAATTCCTGAGGAGGTACTTAATGTACTGCTGTATGGCGATGATGTACCTGTAGCCGTAGCTTCTACAAAATATCCCGGCACTGACTGGAACACCAAATTTGAAGGAATAATTAAATTCCTTGAAAAGCAAAAAGACACAGGTTCTGAGAAAATACGTCAGTGGGTTCAGGATTTCACCAATACCAAAAAATGCCCTGAATGCAATGGGTTCAGGTTAAAGAAGGAGTCTTTACATTTCAAAATAGCGGGTGAACATATTGGTGCACTTGCTGAGATGAATATTGGAGCTCTTTCCCAGTGGTTTGAGGGCATTGAGGCCAAACTGGATGAAAAGCAGAATGTAATCGCCACAGAAATCTTAAAGGAAATCCGAAAGCGTATTGGATTCATGCTGGATGTAGGTTTGGACTACATGAGCCTCAATCGGCCTTTGAGGACATTGTCTGGAGGTGAGGCGCAAAGAATTCGTCTGGCAACACAAATAGGCACACAACTGGTCAATGTATTGTACATCATGGACGAACCAAGCATTGGCCTTCATCAGCGGGATAATATCAAACTCATTCAGGCGCTTAAAGACCTGAGGGACCTGGGAAACTCTATCATTGTGGTAGAGCATGATAAGGACATGATGTTAAATGCTGACTACATCATAGACATTGGTCCGGGAGCTGGAAGACATGGTGGACAAATAGTCGGGGAAGGTCATCCGAACGATTTTTTGAAACTGAATAGTCTTACTTCAGATTACCTGCAGAATAAACTCACAATTGAAGTACCTGCTACCAGGAGAAAAGGAAATGGCCAGAAGCTTGTACTTAAAGGAGCCACAGGTCACAACCTGAAAAATGTAGACCTGCACCTACCTTTAGGAAAAATGATTTGCATTACGGGTGTTTCAGGGAGTGGAAAGTCCTCTCTAATACATGAGACCCTTTACCCGGTGTTGAGAAAACACTTCTACAAATCAAGGCAGGAACCATTGCCTTTCAAAAGTATTGCAGGTTTAGAGCACATAGACAAGGTGATTGAGGTTGATCAATCTCCTATCGGTCGAACTCCACGCTCAAACCCTGCGACATATACTGGGGTTTTTAGTGACATTCGTACCTTGTTTGCAGAGTTGCAGGAATCAAAGATTAGAGGATATAAGCCGGGGAGATTCTCATTTAATGTAAAAGGAGGTAGATGTGAAACTTGTGAAGGTGGAGGAATGAGGCTGATCGAAATGGACTTCCTGCCAGATGTTTTGGTGCCATGCGAGACTTGCAAAGGTAAGAGATACAATCGGGAGACACTGGAGGTGAGGTTCAAGGGAAAATCAATTTCTGATGTATTGGACATGACTGTAGAACAGGCGGTGGAATTCTTTGAAAACCAACCAAAAATCCTTCGCAAGATCCAGACATTGAATGAAGTAGGATTAGGTTATATTTCACTGGGTCAACATGCCACCACTTTATCAGGGGGAGAGGCGCAAAGAGTGAAGCTGGCGACAGAACTGTCAAAAAAGGATACCGGACAAACTTTTTACATTCTTGACGAACCTACCACCGGACTTCATTTCCAGGATATTGAGCACTTGCTTACGGTGTTAAATAAGTTAGTTGATAAAGGAAACACGGTCTTAATCATTGAGCACAATATGGATGTAATCAAGGTAGCCGATCATATTGTTGACATTGGTCCGGAAGGTGGAGAAAAAGGTGGACAAATCATTGCGAGTGGCACACCTGAGCAAATTATTAAAAAGAATGTTGGCTATACCGCAAAGTTTCTGTCCCAGGAACTCAATCGGTAATTCCGAGCTTTTTTTGAAGTGATTTAGATAATTTTTGAGCAATAAGCTGGTGTGCTTGTTGTGTGAAAACTCTCCACTCTTCTAAAGTCAATTTACTGATATCATCAAGCGCAACCCACTTATATCTAGCCAGGTACGGAGCAGGATAGAACCCATCCCTCTCCAACAATGAATCAAACTGGTCATCGGGTACTTTGAAAGATGCTGTCGTTGGTTTCTTGTCTAAACCCAGAACTACATACATTTTATCACCCACGCAGAAACATAGATCCTGCTCCCATTTGATATCTGTGGTAGTTCCCGGGAGCGATTCACAAATTTGCTGTATGTCTTCAATGGTCATGATGCTATAAGTATTGATTGACCTTCTGCCAACTTCCACCGTTATAGCATTCCACACCTTTCTTTTTTAAAATGGAAGTAGCCGATCCACTACGCATTCCTGAAGCACAGCATAGTATAATTGGCTTTTTCTTCTTCTCAAGCTGGTCTTTGTTTTGCCTGATGAGATCAAGCGGAATATTGAGGGAACCCTTTACATGTCCGGAATCAAATTCTTGTTTTGACCGTACATCTACAACAATAGCGCCCTCCGCAAGCAATGCTGCAATGTCAGGCCCTTTTCCAAATAATGTTTTCAGTAAACCCATCACTGATTCGATTTTTTCATCACCAATACAATTTTATTCCAATCTGCAGCAGCATTGATCACTTTCCTAAAATCTTCGAACTTTTCTTTTGGGTAGGATATTTGGTCATAAAATTCATCAATGGTGATACTAAGCGTATTGCCCTCCAGTTTATACCCAGATTTGAAGACAAAGATCTCCTTACCTTCTTCATTCTTCACTACAAAATCCATGTTCAGGTCGTCGGGGTTTTCAATGAAATAACCTTCCGGGATGTTCACTTTTATTTTTCTTAAATATCCTCTATTAAAATCGTTCGCAACATCCGTAATTCGTTCATCATCCTGATATAGTTCAGACTGAGGTCCGATCAACTGACCAACCTTGAACAGAATAATCGGCCCGGCAAGATCAGTGTAGGAGGTGGCACTGAAGTTGGCCTCAATTTCAAAAGGCTTGTCCCAGCTCATATAATCAAAGGAGGTATTTCTGAGCTTGACATCCTCTATTTCAGCATCTGTAGCAAGGAATTTTATAAGGTCCTTCAATAAAAGTTGTTGTTTCTCTGCATCCAGTTGTGGGTAAGCTGCTTTGTACAATGTTGAGGTAATCCCTTTGAAATTTCTGACAGCTTTTACGTTGGTGGTGGTGAAATCATCATTAAATGAGACCTCCATATCCAGGTTATCAAAGTTATGCTGATAGGACCTTGCATTAATTTTTCGAACTTCACCGAATCCAATTACTTCATCCTGCACTACTCCGGCACGAATAAACAAACCATGGTTATCATTATGTATGGGAGGAATTAGTCCTAATCGTAGACCAAAGTTTGTTGGGTCAAGATATTTTTTCAGATCCGGGAAGTAGAAAAGATAGGCTTCCAGAAAATTCCAGTTGTCAAATTTGGGATCAAAATTGATGTTGGAGCGATCCGTGGTTAATACGATTTCGTAGTTGATCTCATAGATACTGAACAAATGCATATACAGCCTTACAGCACCTCTGTCATTGATGATTTTGTTAGCTGTGATAAATGACAGATTTTCAGCATTCTGAAATTCATCATAGTAGAAGTTGGTTTTAATGTAATGCTCAAGGTGCCTTATCTTTTGTTCCAGTGGCCAGGTATTTTTGATTCCAATACTTTTACTCAATTTAAGGACATCCTTTTCTTCACTCTTATCTTTGTCATTGAGCATGTAAAATATTCTGTCTGCCGCATTGGCCCATGTGAACAACCTGCTTTTTCCACTTGCCGCATTATAAGCCAGTTTGTAATCTATACGGGCACGGTTACTGTTATAGAAGCCAAAAGGTTCTTCCCTCAGCAAGGGCATATTTTCGAATTGAACTACATATATATTTTTATTGTCCTTTTCATCCTTCAATTCTTCAATTTTATGACTGGTATTATAAGTGCGGAAATCAAATTCCAGGTTCCATGGAGAAATTAATCTAAACTCTCCCTGCAACACGGGGTATTTGTACTGAAAATATTCTCTGCCAAAGTAGCTGGGGTGCATTCGTTTTGTGTAAATGAACTCCACCTGGCTTCCCACTTCTACACCTTCCAGTGCAAATATTTTAAAACCTTCGCCACCGTCTTCATCCTCAATTTCTTTAATGTTGTTTTCATCCAAAATCACAATTTCACCTGTAGGCAAAACGGTACGGGCCTTGATATCTATAATTTCGACAGTATTGGCCAGAGGAATATAAATTCGATTTGATCTTTCAACAGCATCATCATTATTTACCTTACGGATCTCGTGATTGGTATAATATAATCCGAATTCCCTGGATGGGCCTATGTAGTCATATTCATAAACAGTGTTTCGTAATAAAGTAATCAGTGACTGGTCCTGAAAACTTTCTGGAACATCTATCAATATGCTGTCTTGTCTCCAGTCGTACGTTTTGTAGTACTGTGCTCTGGTGGCAAAGGTGGTGAGTACAATGACTAAGATCAGAAATATTTTTTTCATGATGATTTTGTTAAAATAACAACTTGTCTGTTTGCTTCGGTGAATTTTTTAATGGCTTCATTCCATAAGGAAAAATTCTCTTGATACAACATAAGAAAGTCCTGATAGAAATAACGTTCCACTTTTATGCTATTTCCCTCCTGGGTGTACTTCAATTCAAACCCAAAAATTTCGTTATTAAAGGCCTCATTTTCAGGTAAAAACTTCACCTGGTATCCCTCTGGTATCTTAAAAGTGGATACGGACTCTCTGAGGAACTTGTAGTCTTTTTCCAGTGGCAGTTCCCGGTCTTCTATGTAGGCACCATTTAAAGTTTTTTCCAGGTTGATGTTGATATAAATTTCATCGCCAACTTTACTGTAACAATCCTCAACACGGAAGTCATATTTTACTTTTATTGGTTGGTCCAGGTCCGACAAATTCTCAATCTTATAATTGTCCACAAAAAACTTATTGCTCCCTCTGTTCAATAATCTGGTAATGTATTTGTCCGTACTTTTAGCATCTGCCTTGATCATTTTGTGAGAATTAAAAACTTTTGGATAGCCAGAAAGTGTCACTTCTCCTGATCCTTTTATACCTGTTTTTGTAAGCTCATATGAATATTTATCCTGAATAAGGTTTTTCTCTTTTGGAATAATTGGTACCTCTACGATTTCATATCCTTCTGCTGTAGCTATCAATGCATCTTTCCCCTGGATCATACTGGTTGGGAACCCAAACGGGGTGTAATTGGAGGTAGCATCCAGAAAATAGTAATCCCCATCAGCACTTTTGTAGGTAGCAATCATGTGGTTGTCAGACGATGGGGAAGGTAATTCTTCGTACCGGTAGGGCAGGTCTCTGGAGCCTATCCAGGTGAAATTTGCGGTAATTCCTGCTTCTCGAAGCATATTGATAATAATACTGCTCATGTCCTTGCAGTCACCATACCTTTTTTCGCATACATAATTCCCACCATGAGGGATAAACCCTCGCATGCCATCTTCAAATGCAATGTACTTGATATTATTTTGGACCCAGTAATAGATAGATTTCACCTTTTCAAGTTCACTCATGTCTTCAGAAGTGATCTCCTTCACTATTCTGGCGATTTCTTTACTTGAAGTGTTTTCTTTTCCTTTTACAAAAGTCTTGTACCAGTCAACCAGATCTTCAGGACCGGATAGTACATTAACCTGGCTACCATCCTCCTTTTTATAAGAGGAGATCATAGTGTTGATGTGTGGAGCAAAATAATTGATCTTTGGAGCTTCCGATTCAAAACTGAGTTTCTTCATTCTTTGCAAACTGAACGTATACTGCCGTGTTCCTCCATTATCAACCACATTCGATTCCAAATCAAAGGAACTGGTATTGAAGTGTTTGAAATTCAATTTGACAGAATGATCTGCTTCTACGATTAAACTGGCCTGTTCAATTGGCAGGAAGGACTGGAAGAAAAAAGAACCCAAAAAGTGGGGGTCCGTGATGGTCTCCTTGTAAGATAAAATTGTTTTAGCGCCAATTTGTACGGAGGGAAATACAAACTCAATGAATTTGGAGTCGTCATAAAAGACATAAGATTCGGTGCTGTTTGTTTCTTTAAATTCAGTAACCTCAATTTTCTGATATTTCTTTTTGCCAGGAACAAGAGTTCTCGCCTGAATATCACTGATTTTGCTAAAATGCGAACTGTAAATTTTGTCTTTCGATAAGAAATTGGAGCTTTCCTTCAAGTGTAAAATTTCCTCCAGATGATAAACTACAATAGACAGAGAGTCCCCAATTAACCTGATTTTGACCTGTTCAGATTTGTTAAGATATACAGCGACCTCATCTGGATAAAGCGCTTTATATTTATCGAATTCCTCCTGGGGTGTTAGGCCTTTTGAAGACAAACTATTACTTAGGAGTAAACACCCCCAAATGGCCGCCAAAATTTTAATATTCAGTATTGTACCAATATACCTTCCTGTAAATCTCATTGCCATTCTCGTCATATTTAATTTCCAGCCCATGTTTCATATCATATACCCAGGTAGTAGACTTTTCCAGCGATCCATTTGGATAGAATTTTCTGGACACCCCGTGGTTCAGGTGATGGTAATACGTTTCAGACTCCTTTACAGTTCCATTTTTATAGTAAACGTAGGATTCTCCAGATAATTCATTGGCCTCATAGTTATTCTTGCTTTGCAACTGACCATTGTTCCAGTAAAACTCAGAGGCTCCATTGAGTAAACCATTTTCAAATTCCTGCCTTGCCGCAAGCTTACCGTTTTCAAAATAAGCCTTTAATTCAAACTTTCCACTTCTATTGAATGGAATAATTTCAATCAGTTCTCCAGAACTAGTGGGATACTGATAACCGGTAAAACCGAGCTCCTGATCATAGTGCTTAATCAATTGCAGGTTTCCTTCAGGATCAAAATACTTACATGTTCCATGTTTTTTGTCCCCGGCGACCTCACACTCTGAATCTATATTGCCATTTTCGTGGTATCTGAAAGTTTTTCCATTTTTCTCTCCATAGTGGTAGGTGGCCTCATAACTTTTATTGCCATTCTCATAGTACCATGTCCATTTACCATGTTGCTGGGAGTTGCGAAATTCACCAATGGCATAAGGCGCTCCGTTATCCAAATAGCTTCTGAAGGGTCCTGAATATTCCCCATCTTCCGCTATGTAAACCCGTGCAATTTCTCCGTTTTTGTGATACCATATTTCTTCACCTGATTTTATACCACAACTCAATGACTTTGATTTCAACAATGATCCACTGGGTCTTATCGTTTTCAATTGCCCGGCATTATCCGGGACAGCTGTTTGAATAAGCCCTCCAAGAGAATCATAAATTTCGGTACTCAGTAACCTGCCATTTTTATAATGGGATTTTGAAAGCATTTTTCCATTGAGTTGATACTCTCTTGTTGGCCCGTTTATTTCGCCATTGACGTAGAATGTCTCAGTCTCAAGAGCTCCGTTAGGGTAATATGCTTTCCAAAGTCCGGTTTCCTCATTGTTTTTTACCCACCCCTCATTTTGTACCATTCCATTGCTGTAATAACTTCTATAATACCCTTCATTGATATCATTTTCGTAACCAGTCTGAATTTTGACCTTACCGTTCTCATGATATTCTGTCCATACTCCATGTTGTACTCCATTATCGTAGGTCACCGTTCGTTTTAGTTGCCCTCCAGGGTAGAAATAGCTGGCAATTCCATGAGGAAGACCTTCCTTGTAGGTCAGGTTATTTCTCATGGAACCATCGACGAAATAACCTTCACACCTGAAATTTCCATTTTCACCTCCGAAAGTTCCAAGCGAATCTCCATTTTCACCGAAGTATTCAACTTGTACGATCTTACCATTTTCATAAGAAAGTGTATAATACAACTGACCGTCTACCGTGTAATACTTCGCTGTACCGTGAAGTTTGCCATCCTCATTAAAGAATTCATCGTCTCGCAGATTTCCATTAATGGTATAGTAGGTCCATTGTCCATTTCTTTTACCATTCTTGTAAACGCCTTTACTATATAGTTTTCCATTTTCGTAATTCGTGATCCATTCACCGGTAGGCTCATCGTCCTTATATTTGCCGGATTGCCATAAGGTTCCATCTTCAAAATAACTCACATAATCACCATTCAATGCTCCCTCATGGTACTGGTAGGATTCTTTCAATTGGCCATTGCGATAGTAGATGGTGTAGGTCGAGTCCAGCTGGTCTTCTTTATAATAATAGGTGACCTTTGTTTTCCCATCATTGTAATACACAAAGCCAGGTCCTGATGTGACGCCATTGTCGTAGGAATACTCCTCAACCAATTCTCCACATCTCCCAAAAAGCTGTACGGTTCCATGTGCAGTATTATCCTTCACCGGAGTTATGCTAGATAGCTGACCGTTATCATAAAACCATACAACTGAATCAACCGCCTGGCCTTTCTGATCATAATTCACCCGTTTTTGAATGTTGCCGTTTTCATAGTAGTAAATCCATTCTCCTGTGGGTGTGTCAGGAGCACCGTATATGCCTCTACTTTGAACCTGACCATTAGAATGATAATATTCCCAGGGCCCAACACTTTGGTCATTTCCATTGACATTTCCAATGGCAGATAGTTCATGTGATTCCGTAAACCAGTGGTTATACTGATCCCTAACTCCGAGGATGGTATGTTCATGGACTAATCTGAAGGAGAAGATGGTATTTAAAGCGATTTGAGATAGTTCATTGCTGGCCTTTTCATTTTTATACTTCCATTTTAAAACTGCTTCATCCTTTGTAGAAGTAAGTAAAAGGTAAATGAAGGCCTGAATATGTGATTTTTCCTGAAGCGATTGATAAAAAGGCAGATAAAGCTGGCTCCAGAAATCGTCGCTCTGTTTAACTTTTTTAATTTCACTAATTAATAATTCCGTCTGATTTACCATAGAGGCTTTGAATTTCACTGAAGGCTTAAAATTCTTTTTCAAAGCAACTTTGGATCTGATAATTAATTCCAGCTCCTGAAAAGGGTCATTGCCATCAAAGGGTTCGATAGAGGCCTCCCATCTTACGGCATCATTCATAAGATCCTCCAACAGTACGAGAGCCTTATTATCCCCCGGATTGATAGCCAGGTAAATCTCCAGACTGAGCATGGCCTTCACCCTATTACCTTGCAGAATACTCAGTAAAGCAAGTTGATAGTGACTGCTGGCATGAAAAGGGTATATTCTGAGTGCCTCCTTGAACGATCGCATACTTTCTTCATATCGCTCTTTGTTATACAAGGCAATGCCTTTATTGTAATGGATCCTGTGTTTTTTTGGGTATAATGTAATGGCAGAATCATAAATCGCTAATGCTTTGTCACCGTCCCCTTTTAGGTCGTAGGCATTTGCCAGGGATTCCATAATTTCTGGTTTATACCGGCTGCTTCGGGGAAGGATTGCCTCTGCCAATGATATAGTCTCCTCGTATTTTTCCATAGCGTTGAGGGTGACAATTTCTTCCAGGTAGGCCAACATTTTGTTGCTATCTCCTTCATGGACTTGCCTGTACAACGCAAGCGCCTCTTCATATTTTTCCTCATCGTGTAAACTGACTCCTTCCGCAATAAGCTCACTACTGTTGATTAAAGGAATGGTATCATTGGATTGTGCATATGACAAGGTGCCGGTTAAGATCAAAACGGCAGACGTAACAACTTTTAATACTGTGTTCATAATATTAGAGATGGTTTTGCCCAATAAGTTGATTCCCACGATTATAAATAAATTTCCCTTAACAGGGATTGTTTATGCTAAAAAATTGAAGTTTCGGTCTTGCTGGTAAGCAGTTCCAGGGCCTTCATGCCCAATACCGAATTTCCTTTGCTATTCAATCGGGGGCTCCACACCGCAACACTGTATTGTTGTGGGTGAATTGCAGCTACTCCGCCACCAACACCACTTTTGCCTGGTAGACCAACAGCAAATGAAAATTCCCCGGACTCATCATAAAATCCACAGGTTTGCATTAATGCATTGGTCCTTTTAACCTGACTTGGCGTCACCTTGATGGTATCAAACTTAATGGATGATCCATGTTTCGCGTAGAACTTAAACGCTTTAGCCAGTTCAAAACAATTCATTTCCAGAGCGCACATATGGAAATACAAATCCAGCACCTCAAACACATCATTTTTCAGGTTGTCGTAAGATTTTAGGAAGTAGGATAAAGCAATGTTTCTATAACCGCTTTCCATTTCTGAGCTAGCTACTTTCTCATTGTACTTCAGACCTGAAATGCCTGAAATTTGCTCCACGAATTCAATGTAACTTGCTTTCGGATCAGGTAAGTGGCTCACCATGATGTCTGCAATTACAATAGCACCAGCGTTGATAAAAGGATTTCTTGGAATTCCTTGTTCATACTCGAGTTGGACCAATGAATTAAATGGTGTTCCTGACGGTTCCACTTTTACTCGTTTCCAAATCGATTCGCCAACCAAAGAATGTGCTATGGTCAGTGAGAAAACCTTTGAAATACTCTGAATGGAGAATTTGTGATCAGCATCTCCGGTTGAATAAATATTGCCGTCAACCAAATCAATGGTCATCCCAAATTTGTCAGGATCAACCTTCGTCATTTCAGGAATATAGTCAGCAACCTGACCTTGATTCCTATATGGCTGTATCTCTACTAGAATTTCATCAATGATTTTTTGGTAATTCATGACGTCAACATAGATGCTATGCGAAGATACAGCAGGATTTCCGCTTAGACACAAAAAAGGTGTTACTTCCCGAGAGTAGTAACACCTGTGCTAAAATATGAAGATTCTATACTATTACTGTATCATATAAACCTGATCTCCCAGGCTTTCAAACATGAATTCACTCATTTGAATTTTTCTTTTGGTATCAGCATCAAGCTGCTCATACTGCCCTGCTTCAAACTTTGCAATCTCATTTCCCTCAGCATCAAACAAGTACACCATTTCTTTCAGTACTTCAAGATCCTGTTTTTCGTTTTCCAATCCGTAGATTTCTTCAATCAACCAATCAAAGTTATCTACCCTCTCTTCGTTCGTTTCGTTTGCCAGAGAAACTACTGAGAATCCCATAGCAACAATCATCATTAGTACAAACTTTTTCATAGCGTTTTCTGAGTTTTTTTAACCTTATATTATTTTGTCATCGAGTTTCAATGCAATATTACGCAGAATATTATTTTAGGTTGAGCCTTGATATATTAATTTTTCATGGTCTGGATTACCTTAATTTTAAGGAGTTGATTTTAGACAAGATTGAATAATAAAACCCTTTCAGGCGACTTTAGGGACTTTTTCTTGGGGGTGTAATGTTTGTTTTGGGTTTGTCTTTATTTGACAATTTAAATTGAAGACTGCAATTAAAAAACGAAATAATATTTTGTGGCATGCACGAAGCATTAATTGCACAAAACAAAGATTAAATAAGATTATTTTTTTTCTAAAGAAAATACAATTTCCTGGAATCCATCAGAGACAATGGGTTTATCTCCGATCATTTTAGGAATCCATTTTGGTCCTTCCTTGATTAATCTTATAGCTTCCTCATCACATCCGTGACCAATGCCTTGTAAAACAATGAAGTCTGAAACTGTACTGTCTGCATTTACCGTAAATATGACTTTCACCGATCCTTCCACATTGGCGGAAATGGCAGCTTCAGGATACCTGAGATTTTCGGATACATATTGAGCATACTCTTCCTCAGAGACTGATTTTTGAGGAGAGTCGTCTGCACCTCTTGTGACGTTTGAAAGTGTTCCTGCAAACCCGGCCCCATCATTGTTATTAGCAACCTCCAAATTATTTTCAGACCGCCCTAAAGCTTTCTGGTTAGCCGATTTCTTTTTTGATCTATTAGTGGCGATCGCTTCACTTTCAGATTTAGAGAAGGTGGGCTGAGGACTTGCAGCAATAGGTTCCGTTTGTGAGATAGCAACTTCATCTAATACAGTCTGGTCATCAGAGGTAAAACCATCTAAAATTTCTTCCTCCATTTCCTGACCAGAGAGGTCCTCGTCTGCCAACGCAATTTGCTCTACCTCCTCATTGATATTCACCTCTTCAATTACCTTGGACGATTCGGTGTTAATTTCGATTTCCTCTGTGGTTGATTGGTTGTCAGCAATCACATTTTGGTCTTTACCGGATCCTGTCTGTGAGCTGTTTTTAGTGATGTCCTCTGCTGCTACCTCAGCTGGCTTATCAGATTGTAATTCAATGTTATTGGTAGGCTGGACAGAGTCATTAGGAGTTGTTTGGGGATTAGTTTGAACTTCTTCTGATGGTTGTTCCTGCATTGCCAGGTTTTCGCCGGGTTCGCCAGTTATGAACCAAATGGCCCAGGTTGATACGATCAATAATGCAATAATTGCTGCTGCAGAATACCAGTTAAATCTCTTGTTCTCAACTCGATATCCGGCAAGCTTTTGGTTTAAAGTGTCCAGATCGGCTTCCCAATCCTGTGTGGAGACAGATTCAAGGCCTTCCATGGCTTCCTGCTCAAAAACAGATTGCTGAAGTGCCCGCTCAACCTCATACTGCTGTTGGGAATTTAGCTCTCCGTTCAGGTATTTCCTGAATGTCTCCTGATCAATATGTTGATTGCGATCCGACATTATGTTTTTCTAAACAATTTTTTAAGTTTCGTTTTCCGTTCTGGATATAACTCTTCACTTTTTTTAATTCAAACCCCGTGGACTCGGTAATTTCCTGGTAACATTTTTTTTGTAGGTAAAATAGCCTGATACAGTCTTTTTGCTCATTTTTCAGCTGTTCCATACAATGTTCAAGACCACTTATTTGTTCTTCTTTGTCAATAGGATGCACCTCTTCCGCTATTTCCATAAAATGATCATCCTGATTAATCGAAATTACTTTGGGGTCATTTTTCCTGAGCTTCATGAGGCACTGGTTTTTGACTACCACATACAACCATGTTTTGAAATTATTAATGTCGGCTCCCGGCGGCTTTTGTAGCATTTTCTCAAATACCTCCATTACCATATCCTGTGCATTGTCCCGGTCTTTCAAATACTTGATGCATACACCATATGTCAAATGTAAATACCTGTTATAAAGTTCTCCCAATATATTGGAGTCATTGCTCTTACTGTAAGCAATAAGTAATTCCTGATCGCTATGGTCTTTGTTTATCCTCATTAAAGGCAAGTGGTATCGTCCACCAAAAACGAATATCTGAAAAAAAAATTAAAATCATTTATGGAATCCGGAATCTGTTGGCATCCCCATTACAACAAACACGAATCTCCTGCATGGACACATGTGGGGTTTAACTTAAAAGATCAGAGCCATGAATATTAAAATGTTTTTTATCCTGACCACAGTACTGACCGCTTTCAGTTTTTCCTCAACTCAGGATTTGGAGGTAACAGGTGTTGTTTATCTCGATGGAACAAGGGTTCCTGTAGAGCAGGTGTTGGTTACTGTAAAATACACCAACCTTTCAACCCAAACAGATGCAAAGGGCAAGTTTAAGATCAATGTTCATGATGAGTCATCAGTACTGGTCTTTTCAAAAAATGGATATGAGAAGAAAGAGGTATTGGTTGGGACGAAAAGGAGTTTTAATGTCTCACTGGTAAAGAACCCCAATAGTCAACCAGTTACCAATGATACTGATATCAGTATTTTGAATGAAATAGCAACAGAAGAGGCGGAGGTGATTTCAATCCGCAAGGAGAAGGCAAGGGGAGATAAGATGAGGAAGGCCCGAAGCAATACCAGATTTTATGCTACTGGAGCTGTGATGGGCGGTCCCGGTTATCATGACGCAGGTATACCAGATTACAATACTGAGGAGTACGATGCGATCAACGAAAATATTTTTCACTCACCTTTATCTGATCCATTGTCTACATTTTCGATAGATGTTGATGCTGCATCATACAGTAACGTCAGAAGATTTCTGAACAATGGCCAAATGCCGCCTAAGGATGCGGTACGAATTGAGGAAATGATCAATTACTTCAATTACGATTATCCACAACCAAAAGGCCTGACACCATTTTCTATCAACATGGAGGCCGGGGTAGCTCCATGGAATGAAAAGCATCAGCTGGTACACATTGGAATTCAAGGAAAAAAAATACCAGTCGAGAATCTACCTTCATCCAATCTGGTGTTTCTGATTGATGTATCTGGATCCATGAGTGCACCAAATAAGCTACCACTATTGAAATCAGCGTTCCGATTGTTGACCGAACAACTAAGGCCGGAAGATAAAGTATCAATTGTAGTATATGCAGGAGCAGCAGGAACGGTTTTGGAACCGACTTCTGGTAAAGAGAAAAGCAAGATCATTGCAGCCCTTGAAAACCTAAATGCTGGTGGTTCAACTGCAGGAGGAGCAGGTATACAACTGGCCTATAAAATTGCAAAAGCCAATTTTGTTGAAAATGGCAACAACCGTGTTATTCTGGCCACAGACGGAGACTTCAATGTAGGAGCTTCAAGCAATGGTGAAATGCAAAGATTGATTGAAGAGAAACGTGAAGATGGCATTTTCCTTACTGTTTTGGGTTTTGGAATGGGCAATTACAAAGATTCAAAAATGGAAACACTAGCCGACAAAGGCAATGGAAACTATGCTTACATTGACAATATCCTGGAAGCCAAGAAAGTCCTGGTCAATGAATTTGGAGGCACGATGTTCACTATTGCTAAAGATGTAAAGATACAAGTTGAGTTTAACCCAGCGGTTGTGCAGGCCTACAGGCTAATTGGTTATGAAAACCGAAAATTAAATGATGAAGATTTTAATGATGACAAAAAGGATGCTGGAGAATTAGGATCGGGCCATACGGT
The DNA here is from genome assembly GCA_965243755.1 of Cyclobacteriaceae bacterium. Taxonomy (GTDB): domain Bacteria; phylum Bacteroidota; class Bacteroidia; order Cytophagales; family Cyclobacteriaceae; genus JANSWY01. Next base: position 12,619 of record CBDEVW010000002.1, on the reverse strand, counting down.
AACTGCTTTGTATGAAATAATTCCGGTGGGTGTCGAGAGTGAATTTGCTACTGTCGACTCATTGAAATATCAGCGGCAGGAAGTCATTGGAACATCAAATAAAGATGAAATGATGACGGTTAAATTACGCTATAAAGACCCTGATGGAAGCAAAAGTAAATTGATTACTGAGGCAGTGAAAAATAAAGTTGTGACTCTTGAACAAACTTCGGAAAACTTTAGATGGTCGGCAGCTGTGGCAAGTTTTGGGATGATTCTGCGAGATTCTGAATTTAAAGGAAATGCTACCTACCCTGAAGTAATCAAATTAGCTGAATCTGCAAAGGGTAAAGACTCGGAAGGATATAGAATTGAACTGATCAAGTTGATTAAAAGTGGTCAGCTATTGGGACAAAGAAATTAAGGTGTAAGAATAATTATTGAGTTAGTAAGTTTGAGTTTTTGATGAGTAGTAAACCAGTAGTTCATTGAACTGCTGGTTTTTTTATGGTTTCAATTTATAGATTGCCGCCCTCTCATAGATTCAATTTATAACATGGAGCGCTTTTCCATACCATATGCTGTTTCATTGTAAAATGTTCTTTTATTGATATCTGCAATTTGCTAACCAAACCACTTTATTTCTGAACCTGAAACTCAGAAATAGTGGCAACATGAGGTGGTCTGGAATACCACCTCAATGTTACGTGATAGTTTATGATTTCATCATTCATCCAGGAATAAATCCAGTGCTATCTGATCCGCAAGCAGTTTTCCATTCTCAGTCAAATAAAGACGATCTTCATTAATTTGAAGTAGACCACTTTCAATATACCGTTGGATAGTGTTATGGTTAATGATTGACCAGGAGTCCACTGCGGAGTTCAGTCGATTCATAGATACTCCCCATTTGGTCCGAAGACCTGTCATCATCATCTCGTTTGCTTTTTGGAGATTAGTTAGTGTTTCTACTACCGCCGGGACTTGTCGATTTGTAAGCGCATTAATGTATTTTGTATTGTTTGCTACATTATATTGTCTGGTGGTTTTGTTGAATGAATGGGCGGATGGTCCAACACCCAGGTAAATCGACTGATTCCAATAGCTTGTGTTGTGTTTACTGTATTTACCAGGTTTACAAAAATTTGAAATTTCATAATGTTCATAACCCGCATTATCCAATGTTTGCTTTAAGAAGTGAAAATGGTCCGTAGCAAGTTCTTCATCTACCTGCTTAATTTTGGATTGCTTTAACCATTTCCCAAATACTGTCTGTGGTTCGATCGTCAGGCAGTACGCTGAAATATGATCTACTTTCAAGTCAATGGCCTGTAAAACATCAGATTTCCAGGGGTCATATTGATGAAAGGGGATTCCATAGATTAAGTCAATTGTTAAGTTTGATATGCCTGCATCCTGAGCTTTTTTCACACAGCTTATTGCCTCTTCTGAGTTGTGGGCTCGGTTTAAATACTTAAGATGATTTTGATCAAATGATTGAATACCTATACTCAAGCGGTTAATGCCAGCATTTTTCAATTCTGACAGTTTCTGCCCGGAAAGGTCGTCAGGATTAGCCTCCAGCGTAATTTCTACCTCGTTATGAACTGGATAAGTCTCATAGATCTGACCCAGGATATTTTGTAGTGAACGTTCTGGTAGCAACGAAGGTGTACCGCCACCAAAATAGATAGTATCTACACGCTCATTTTGCAAGTAATTAGCTTGCAACTGCAGCTCATGACATATAGCATCAACCATATTTTCAATACCATGTAGGTTGGTACTAAAGTGAAAATCGCAGTAGTAGCACGCCTGCTTACAAAATGGAATATGAATGTAAATCCCGGCCAACAGTATTTTTTTAGCAAAACTAAGAATAATCATTTCTATCCTCATGTTAAAATACTTTACTTTGAGCTGTTTTGAAGAGATTTATAAGGCCCATAATAATTTTGTGTATAGTTCTTGTCCACTTAGGTGAAATAAGAGCGCAATCTGAATTAAGGTTCTTCGAGTTTGATAAGCAATTGCAATCCTATGTGCCGGCAGTCAATATCTCAGATAAGGTTAGTTTTTTCGTGAATTGTAAAGCGTCATCAGAAAGAATACTGGAGGTTTGTTTACCACATGGCGGTTCAATTTTGATCAATAACCATTTAGTTCAGCAGGTGGCGAGACATATAGATCCGGATTGTGTTCGGTATCCGATTGACAGTTTATACAATATATATGAAAAAGACTCTATTTTCATTACTCTGTACAACCTGGAAGGGCTGGCTGATTTCAAAGCTAAGATCATTGAAGATGAGAATGGTAATGATGAAGAACTGAGGCTGAAGGCTCGAAATCATTCCAATTTTCGTGATTTTTTCATTCTTGCCTTATGCGCAACCATGCTTATTCTGGGAATTTGGAAAATATCCCTGAATGTTCAATCCTTGGGATACATTAATATATCCAGTTTGTTTGCTATCCGTATCCGAGATTCAAGCATGTACAACACTTCTTTTTTTCAGCAGGATAATCTGAAATTTTTTGGGGTGCTCGCACTGGTATTCAGCCTTGTTGTAATGTATTTGCATCAGTTACTAGGCAATTTGATCATTGTGTTTTGGAGTGGAACCGTATTGGGCCTGATGGTTTCATGGATATTGAATGCGTGGTTCTATTTTGTCTTGCTTTATGTGAAATTCCTGCTTGTAACACTATTTTCTCAAGTGTATAATTTCAGAAACTTTAAATATATTCAGTATTATGATTTTAGCAGGTTTCTTTTTGTAGCCATCATCCTGTTATTTTTGATCAGCCTTTTAGATTTCATCAGCATGGGAAAAATTGCTCAGACATCTGTTTCATGGTTGATCTATTTACCATTGCTGGTATTGATGATCTATATAGGCCTGACCTATCAGAAACTAAATAAATTATTTTCGAATAAAAAACTTCATTTATTTTTCTACCTTTGCGCTACCGAAATTATTCCAATAATTCTTATCGTTAAGATTTCTAGATAAAAAAGAGGCATAGGATGAGTGACGAACTGCTAGTAACTGATAAGGAAAGGTTGACAAGAGTATCAAGTATCTTAGTTTCACAACCAGAACCTTCAGATCCGAAATCACCATATTATACTTTAGCAAAAAAATATAATATCAAGGTAGATTTTAGACCCTTTATTCAGATTGATCCGGTGGACATCAAAGAATTTCGAAAGCAAAAAATCGATATTCTGGCCCACACTGCAGTAATTCTAACCAGCAGAAATGCTGTTGACCATTTCTTTAGATTGGCTGCAGAAAGTAAAGTTGAAATCCCTGCCGACATGAAGTACTTCTGTATTTCAGAGCAGACTGCCAACTATTTGCAGAAGTACATTGTAATCAGAAAGCGCAAAATATTTACAGGAGTAAGAACAGCTGCAGATTTGATTACGGTTTTAAAGAAGCACAAAAACGAAAAGTTTCTGTTTCCATGTTCTAATATTCGGAAGGATGATATACCAAACTTCCTGGAAGAGAATGGGTACGAATTCAATGAAGCTATCATTTACAAGACAGTAGCCTCAGATTTATCTGATCTTGCTGATGTGAATTATGACATAATTGCGTTCTACAGTCCTTCAGGAATCAACAGTTTATTTGTGAACTTTCCGGACTTCAAACAGAACAAGACCAGAATAGCAGCTTTTGGACCTACTACCTCCAAAGCGGTTAAGGATGCAAACCTCATTCTTGATATCCAGGCACCACTTCCAAATGCCCCATCTATGACAGGTGCATTGGAACTGTATATCAAAAAAGCGAATGGGTTAAAATAATAGCACAACAGATAGGGGTTTTTGCCGTTTTTCTTTTTATCTGGTTACCTTTAATCCAGGTATTAACCATAAATAGATTATGAGAAAAATTCTCCTTGCTATTTTCATGTGTGCAGTGACCTGGCAAATCACTGCGCAGCAAAATCCATTTTTTTCACACTTTGCATTAAACCCAACCTACTATAATCCCGGTTATATTGGGGTTGAAGACTATGCCTATGCTATAGCCATGTATAGAAATCAATGGGTAGGTTATCCTGGAGGGGCCGCTCCATCCACGCAAATGCTTACTTTCAGTGCCCCGATAAAATGGAAGTTAAGTGGATTATCCGTTAATGTAATTAATGACAATCTTGGTCCTGTTTCAAACATACAGGCACAGTTTGGCATTGGCTACAAGACAGACTTAAGGATTGGAACTATTAGCATAGGGGTAATGCCTGGTATTTACTCTAAAACCTTGAATGGAGAAGAGCTAATATTCAATGACCCTAACGATCCATTTAACACAGGCAACTCAGAATCACAGATAAGTCCTGACCTGGCAGCCGGGATTTATTATCAATCAAGAAAGAAATATTTTATCGGGCTTGGAGTAACCAACCTTCTCAATCCTTCATTTAATTTTGGTGTTGAAGGATTATTAAATGAAGTTAGACGCACCTATAACCTTTCTGCAGGCACAAGTTACAATATCAGGCGAGGAATATCTTTGGCTCCAGCAGCCATAGTACGTACTGACCTTCAAACTTACACTTTAGATATAGGCAGTATGCTCTATTTTAAGGAAAGGATTTGGGGGGGACTTACTTACAGATTGGAGGAATCAGCAAATATCTTGTTTGGATACAGTTTCTTTGAAAACAAGACGCTTAAGGCGGGCTATTCTTTTGAATACATTATTCAAGAGAGAGAAGCAAAGCAACCAGTAAGTTTTGAGGTATTTCTAAGATATGACCTACCCAACATTATGATAGGAGGCAAAAAGCAGGTTCACACGCCGAGATATAGATTTTAGGGAGTTTCAAGGAATTGAATCTGTTTTGAAGAACAAAAAATTCTAAGTAAAGTCCAATTATTGCCCGGATTTTTTTCTATAATATTGTGAGAAATTCGGAATTAACATTTTGAACTATTACTTTTAAGAGCTTATATTTAATTTTTAGTAGACAATATTTTATTTAAAAGACTGTTAAACAACTAAGTGTATTTTATCAATATTAAGGTGTTATGATTAAAATGAGTGTTATTAGAAATTCATCCTGCCTTTTGTTGATTTTCGCGATAGCTCTGCAGGGATGCGGATTATTTGGTGGAAACGTAGATGACAATGGAGAACTTGTAGGAGTTCAGGGAAGAGAAGGATGGGAAATGACCAGGCCGTTTGGCATGGCAGCAATTCCCGCTGGAACTTTTCACATGGGTCAAGCTGACGAAGATGTTGCCGCTACGCAAATCAACTATAACAAGCAGATCACTATAGGTGCATTCTTCATGGATGAAACTGAAATTACAAACAATGAATACAGACAGTTTGTAGTTGAATTGACCGAAGGTTCTGAAATTGACTTGCCCTCAGGGTTTGCAATTGAGGATTTAATTCCAGATACAACAGTTTGGGTAGATGATTATACTCACCACATGGGAGATCCATTGATGGTGTATTATTGGTCACACCCTGCATTTGATGACTATCCGGTTGTTGGTGTAGACTGGGAAGCTGCCAAATACTTTTGTAAATGGAGAACAGACCACTTGAATAACTCAAGGGCAGAGCGCGGAGAATTTCCAATGCCCAATTTCCGATTGCCTTCTGAAGCAGAATGGGAGTATGCAGCCAGAGGTGGACGAGATATGGCGAAATATCCTTGGGGTAACCCATACATTCGAAATGTAAAGGGATGTTTGCTTGCGAACTTCAAGCCGGGTAGAGGTAACTATTTTGATGATGGATATGCTTACACTTCACCAGTTGCTACTTATTTTTCCAATGACTACAATTTATTTGATATGTCAGGAAATGTCGCGGAGTGGTGTGAGGACGCATTTAACCCTTCATCTGTTCCACTAGTTTGGGATTTGAACCCAACTTATTTTGACGAAAATGAACCTAGAAAGGTAATTAGAGGTGGTTCTTGGAAGGACATTGCTTACTTTTTAGAAACAGGTACTAAATCGTATGAATTCAAAGATACCGCAAGAGCTTCTATAGGCTTTAGATGTGCAATGACTTATCTTGGTCGATCTTCTGGTTATGAATTCTAGAAATTAAAAATTTAATCAATCAAATTAGTTTTTACTAACCTAAAATATTAATAATACAATGAGTAAAAAAGGCGGATTTCAGGAACTTCTATTTAGAACCATAATGCCTAAAGTATATGGTATAGGAGCGACTATCGTAATTTTGGGAGCTATGTTTAAAATCCTCCACATGCCAGGTGCTTCTTATATGCTTGGTATTGGACTTACTACAGAAGCAATTATATTCTTTTTGAGTGCTTTCGAACCACCTCACAAGGAGCCAGATTGGGCTAAGGTTTATCCAGAGCTGTCTGATGATTATGATGGTCCTGTTGGCGCTCCGAGAAAGGTTGCTGCTTCCAGTGACTCTGGCTCAGTCTCTAAAAAACTTGACCATATGCTTGAAAGTGCTAAAATTGGACCTGAATTAGTAGAGAGCCTTGGTAAAGGAATGAAAAACCTTGCAGAGTCAGCAAAACAGATGTCATCACTAAGTAATGCAGCTGTTGCTACCAACGAGTATGCTAACAATGTGAAGGCTGCTTCTAAGTCCTTAGTTGATATGAATAAATCATATGCTACTACTGTGAATGCAATGTCAGAAATGGCAAATGCATCTAAGGATGCGAAAGAATACCATTCACAAGTACAGAACGTAACTAAAAATCTTGGTGCCCTGAATGCAGTTTACGAGTTAGAGTTGAATGATGCTAATAGTCATTTGAAAGCAATGAACAAATTCTATTCTAATGTCACTGCAGCAATGGAAAATGTGGCACAGGCCAGTAAGGAGTCTGAGCAGTTCAAAAATGAAATGACCAAATTGACTGGTAATATTTCATCGTTAAATAAAGTCTATGGAAACATGTTGACTGCAATGAAAGGCAGTTAATCTGTTTTAGTCAATCTCACATTAAAGGAGAAATAAATGGCAGGAGGAAAAGAAACCCCAAGACAGAAGATGATCGGTATGATGTATTTGGTACTAACGGCTCTGTTAGCACTGAATGTAAGTACCACGGTTATCGAAAAGTTCATTTTTATAAATGACAGTTTGGAGCGTGCGAATGCATCTGCAACCAATAGAAACATCAGCACAACCAATAACATCAAGGAGAAGGTTAACAAGTCTAAAAACGAATCTGAAAAGGCTATATTAGTAGCTGCTGAGAGGATCAGAAGTGCAACTGAGGAAATAAATCAGAAGATGGAGGCCTTGAAAGACACTTTCGTTATCATAACAGGTGGTTATGAAGAAGGACATGAAGGTTCCAATGCTCATTTGTTAGGTAAGACTGATTATGACAAGGTAGGTCATTTTATGATGCCTGTTGAGGAAGGTGGGCAAGGAAGAGGAGCTGTTCTTAGAAAAGAACTCGAGGGATACATCGGACTACTCAATTCTACTATGAAGTCTTTTGAGAAGGAAGGGATTACAGTTCCTCAGTTTGAAAATATTGCAAAGGATGCTGAGGAGGATGAAATTTACAAGCATGACCCAAATCAAGCTGGAAAGAAGTTTTCACAATTAGCGTTTGAAAACTCACCAACTCCGGCAGGAATGGCTACCTTATCAGAATTTCAGGCGCAGGTATTGAGTTATGAAACTGAGGCACTAAAATTCCTTGCAGAACGAGTTGGAGCAGGGAATGTTGAAATTAATGAGATTGTACCTATGGTGTTACCTGTTTCACAATATGTTGTAGCAGGATCTAAGTACCAGGCGGATATGTTCATTGCTGCTTCAACATCCAGCACAGTCCCTCCGACAATGACTAAGGATGGTGAACCATTAGTTGTTTCCGGCAATAAAGGAAAGGTTGAGTTTGTCGCAAGGGCTAGTAACAATGAGTACAACAAAGATGGTTATGCTCAAAAGAGTTTTGAAGCTAAGATCACTGTTAAGAATAGAGATGGGCAGGATACGACTTTTACTGATACTATTACATACTATGTGATAAAACCAATTATTCAGGTTCAATCCCAGTCCGTGAATGCCTTGTATTTGAATTGTGGTAACGAACTTGAAGTTACGGTTCCTGGTTTAGGAGCTTCGTACAACCCTAGCTTTACAGCTAAAGGTGGATTGGCGATTAAGGGTGGGTCCGGTGGTCAGGTGACTATAGTACCGAGATCTTCGAAAGTTACTTTGACAGTATCCAATTCAGGAAGTTTAATTGGAAGCAGAGACTTTGCTGTAAAAAGAATTCCGGCTCCTGAAGTACAGGCATTCATTGGAAACCGACCTGTTAACCTTAAGACCGGTATACCAGCAAAAACTCCAAGAATTGATCTGAAAGCAATTGCTGACGAAAGTTTCGCTAAGTTTTTGCCTAAAGATGCCAACTTTAGGGTGACTGGAGCAGAAGTTACCTTAGTTAGAGCAGGAATAGGTGGACAGAGCATCAGGGTGAATGGTCCTGTGGTTAATCTGGGTCCGATTGCTGCACAAGCGAGAAAAGGAGATAATCTAGTAATTGAGATTAAAAAAGTAGCCAGAGCGAATTTTAGAAAGGAAATTGAGGATTTTCCAAATTTTACTGGAAAGTTCATAACAATTCCGTTGAGATAAAATGTTAATAGGTATGAAAAGAATATGTTATGCTTTGATCTTCGGATCTCTATTGACAATAGGTTTAAATGAAATGGCCATTGCACAAAGTCCAAATAGTGCAAGGACTATTAAACCTAAAGTTATAGAATCTCAGATCATGTTTAGAAAGACTGTGTGGAGAAGAATGGATCTCAATGAAAGGCAGAATAAACCGTTTTTTTCCATCAATGGAGAAATTACCAAAGTGATCATTGATGCGGCTAAAAAAGGATTGATTTTCCCTTACGAGAATGATTCATGTTTGACCAGATTGTCAATGGATGTTTTTGAGGAGAGAATACGACAAGAGTCGGATCCGAATGCTAGTCAAAATACAACTACTAACACAGATGACCCTTTTGCGCAGCTGGATCAGCAGCAGAATAATGCTCCGACTGGGCCACTGTGGATACCTCCTTCCGAATTTAACATCCTTCAGTTGAAGGAGGACTTGTACTTTGATAAGTTGAGGTCACGGATGTATTATGACATTAAATCTGTGACACTTTATTTGTCAGCTACTAGTTTTTACAATCAAGCAGGTTTCCAGAAGCCAATTGCTTCATTTAAATATGAAGATCTGGAAAAGCTATTTAGAGATATTGTACCAGAGAAGGCAATATGGTACAATAATCAAAATTTGGCGGGTAACCTGAACATGGCAGATGCCTTTCAACTAAGGTTGTTCTCTGCCCCAATTGTTAAAATTTCCAATGCTACTGATCGGTCTATTAGAGAAATATATGGACAAGGCAGGAAAGGAATCGTGGCTGCACAACAGTTGGAGTATGAGTTAATCAATTTTGAAAATGAAATGTGGGAGTTCTAGTCTCATGTAATTAATATTTTAGGAAGATTGGGGTATAGCTGATAAGTTGTATCCCTTTTTTTATTTTAAAGCTTGCTTGATTAATTGCGCTTTACTAATTCCTATTTCTTCAGCAATTTCAACTATTGGAGCTTCCTTAATTTTCTTGACGGTCTTAAAACGATTGAGTAATTTAACCTTAGATTGTTCTCCGATCCCTTTAATTTCATCAAGTTCTGATTTGATATAGTTTTGGCTTCTTTTAGTTCTATGAAAAGAAATAGCAAACCTATGTGCTTCATCTCTTAGGTGTTGAAGAAGTTTTAGTGATTCAGATTTTTTGCTTAAATGGAGAGGGAATGGATCATTTGGAAAATACAGTTCCTCTAACTTTTTGGCTATACCGATTATCGGAATTTTCCCATATAACTCCAGTGCAATTAAGCTTTCAATGGCCGCATTTAATTGACCCTTACCGCCATCAATGACGATTAGGTGTGGAAGTGGAGCTTCTTCCTCTTTAAGGCGCTTGTATCTCCTGAAAACAATTTCTTTCATAGACCCAAAATCATCAGGTCCAACAACAGTTTTTATATTAAAGTGCCGGTAGTCTTTCTTTGAAGGTTTAGCGTTTTTGAAGCATACCATAGATGCCACAGGGTTTGTTCCCTGAATATTAGAGTTATCAAAACATTCGATATGTCTTGGGAGCTCATTTAGTCTGAGGTCTCTTTTAAGTTGGTTAAGTATTCTTTCTTCAGTAGATTCCTTCGGTCTAGCGTGGGACAAACGTTCTTTTTTGTAAAAGAGACTGTTCTTTATTGACAGGTCAATTAATTTCTTTTTATCTCCAATTTTAGGCAGATGAATTTTGATCTGATCAGTCCAGGGTTCAATCAGTTTATTTACAAGAATTTCGTTAGAGGCGCTATTATATTTTTGTCTTAAATTGATTATTGCATGCAGCAGTACCTCATTATCTGATTCGTCTAGTTTTTTCTTTATTTCAACCGTTTCGGAAACATTGATGGTGCCATGTTCAATCCGCATATAGTTGACTATACATTGCTTTTGCTCTGATAAAATACTAAATACGTCGATATCTGTCAGTTTCTGATGCACAATTACTGATTTAGCCTGAAATTTTTCAAGCAGATCAAGCTTTTGTTTATATCCTTCAGCGATTTCAAATTGCAAAGAAGAGGCTGCTTCATTCATCTTTTTAATGAAATGCTGTTTTACTTTGTTTATATCTCGTTTTAGAATTTGTTTAGATTGTTCTACTTCTTCCATGTAGTCACTTTCCTTTTGGAAAGCTTCGCATGGACCTAAACAATTGCCCAAATGATATTCCAGACATACTTTAAACTTGCCAGCTTTAATATTTTGCTCTGATAGATTCAGGTTACATGTTCTAATCTTATATAACTTTCTAATCAGGTCAAGCACATTATTCATTGCCTTTACGCTCGTGTATGGCCCAAAATATTCCCCTTTTTCAGGGTCTATTCTTCTGGTGGAATATATTTTTGGGAATCTCTCGTTTGTGATCAGAATACTGGGAAAGCTTTTATCATCCTTAAGAAGGATGTTGTATTTCGGTTGATTTTCTTTTATCAGGTTGTTTTCTAATAAAAGTGCATCAAATTCGGAATCAACAATAGTAACTTCCAGGGATCTTACTTCGGAAATAAGTTTTAATGTTTTGACAGGCTGCTGTGATTTGGTAAAATAGCTTGAGACTCTTTTCTTTAGGTCCTTAGCTTTACCAATGTATATCAGGACATCTTCATTGTCATAAAACTTATAAATTCCCGGAGCGTTTGGAAGTTGTTTTATTTCATCAACCCTGAATTTATGCTTATTCATATTAGATAATACTATCCATATCTAAGATTAGTTGTTGGTTAAGTGTAGAGTCTCCGTCTTGTATAAGATTATCATACTTTGAGCAATCTATTTCTACATTCAAAGGTTTTTCTGGCCGTTCAAATTCACCTTTGGTAATGTTAAGTGAGGAATCGGCGTATACTTTGGTCATGAAATTCCTCCAAATTGGTAAAGCTGTTCGAGCTCCAGATCCACCGGCCCAGCTTCTCCAATGAATACTACGATCATCTCCTCCGACCCAGGCACCTGCAGCCATGTCTTTCGTGATACCCATGAACCAACCGTCTGATCCATTGTCAGTTGTACCAGTCTTTCCTCCGATTTCATTATCTTCTTTTAACTCAGGCCCCAGTCTATGTGCGGTTCCTCCCAGTTTCTTCAGTTGCTCCCCTGAGCATATGAAGCATAAGATAGGCTGTGTTTTCACTAAGTGCCTCATTGCGCTTGGGAACGAATTCTTCGAGAATATTACCATTTTTATCTTCTATCCTTGATATAAAGAATGGTTCTGTGTGAGTTCCTTTGTTTACAAATGTGCTATATGCGCCTACAAGCTCAAATAAAGAAACATCTCCTCCAGCTCCAAGGCAAAGTGATGGAACTGCTTGTAAAGGGCTATTTATTCCCATACTTTTTGCAAGATCTACAACAGCCTGAGGCCCACCTGACTCCTTCATCATATAAGCTGTAATACTGTTCACTGATCTGGCCATGGCTTGCCGTATGGTCATTACTTCTCCAGTATAAATGCCATTGAAATTTTTCGGTGACCATACAGGAGGGTCCTGACCAGGAAGTTCAAATATTACCTGAGCGTCTACAACTGGGAAACACGGTGAATAACCAAGTCTAATTGCGTTAGTGTAAACAAATGGTTTAATTAAAGATCCTGGTTGTCTTCTTCCTTGTTTCACATGATCATACTTGAAATATTTATGATCAATTCCTCCTACCCATGCTTTTATTTCACCAGATTTAGGATCCATTGCCAAAAAACCAGTTTGCAAGAATCTTTTGTAGTAATGAATGGAATCATAATGACTAAAGGTAGTATCAATTTCTCCATTCCATGAGAAGACTGTCATGGGTTTTTTAAGATTTAGGTAGTAATCGATAGAATCCAAATTGTCTTTGAATTTCGATTTTAGCTGACGATAATATGAGGTTCGTTTAATGGCTTTCTCCAAAAACTCTTCGATAATGTTGCCGTCTTCATCTCTCCATGGAAGGTCATCACCCCAGTGTTCATTGAATTCGGCTTGTAATTCTTTCATATGTTCCGCAA
>CBDEVW010000001.1:0-481211 GCA_965243755.1 Cyclobacteriaceae bacterium | reverse complement strand
TGAGGTAGGGACCAGAGCTATGGAGACATTGGCAAACAATGGAGTGATGATGGTTTTTGGGTTGTTAAGTTTAAAGCCTTCAGTACTCAATAATGGGCTGATGATTTTTAAGAACTTAACAGTCAGGGGATTTTGGTTGTCATCCTGGATTGCCGGACTGCCCAAAGAAGAGCGATTAAATGTCACTAAAGAAGTGCTGACACTATTGTCGAAAAATGAATTGCAACTAGATGTGGAGGCAACCTATCCACTTGATGATATTAAATCTGCACTAAAGCATGCGCAACAACCTGGAAGAACCGGAAAAATTCTGCTGGATCTAAGATGAGTTAAATCTGCTTTCTTTCTGAGGTTACTCATACCATGTTACTCACGGAGTGGCTAATATTATTCTAAATCAAATTTTAGCATGATGAAGAAAAATGTGAGTCAGGTGGACGGTGTGGTACGAATCACCGTTGCATTAGTAATTGCCCTGGTGGGATATTTCGAATTACTTCCATTGGGTTGGATGATTATATTGGGAATCATTGGAGCAATTTTATTGGTGACCGGTATAATTGGGTACTGCCCACTGTATAGGATATTAGGTATTTGTACGTATAAGAAGTCACCCTCAGACGCTACTCAATCCTGAATGAAAGGCCTGTTTGGATAAAATGGAATGGTACACCATACCATCGCTGAAAACTATAGCCGGTAATTACACCTATGTCTAATTTCTTTCTTGATTGAAATTTCCAGTCAACCAGCGCATTTACTTCTAATCTGGGGCCACCATCGTCAGACCATCTGAAATTTACCTCAGGGTTCATCATTCGATCATTAAAGTGTAACTGAAGCCCGAGATATTGCTCAAAATGAGTGAGGTTTTCAGTCATCTCATGCGATATCCCTAGTCCGTATCTGAATCCAACATACTTTTGTGATAAAATATTGAACTGGACTATTTGCCAATCCAATGTTTGCAAAGTACCGGTACCATCAAATATCCTATTGGTTCGAAACTGGGTGGAGAACAAACCCCAGGTCCCACGAATGGTAGGTGAAAATCCAATGGTGCCCTGAGAGGGATCTACACCAGCAGTTAGATGTCCGTCCAGGGAGACAATCCAAGGTTCATCTTCCCTGCGATCCAGCATGTTTTGTTGTATGGTCCCAACACCATTGAAAGAAACCTGAAAGAAAAAGAAGATAAGATCTCCCATACATGCACTACCTTCAGAAGAACTGAAAGAATCCCCATCGCTCGAGGATGAACTGCTGCTAGAGCTACTTTTACTTTTACGTGCATTGGATTTGGCTTTGCCTACCTGCGCCTCGCTGATTGTTGTAAGACCAAAAATTATGATGCTGATGAGCAAAAATTGTTTCATTGTGAGTTATGTGATAGTGAGTTTACTTTCGCTACTCAATTTATGTGCCAAACTTCATAGTCTCTCGAATGCCTGGTTCAGAACTAGTAAAAAAGATGTTTACGGGTTGATGCCTGCATACTGAATGCCGGTCAGCCGGTGCATATCGTGATTAAATGTACTAAGATCCTGAGGATTGAATTTATTAATATGATCATAACCACAAGCCCTGGCCAGTACTTTCATTAAGTCTTTTGAGGCTTCAAAAAAATTATGAAGCCGATGGGCAGATTTTTCTATTTGGATTCTTTGCCTGAGATGTTCTTTCTGGGTGGCAATGCCAACCGGACAATTATTGGTGTGGCAAGCTCTCATGCCCAGGCACCCAATGGCCTGCAATGCTGAATTGGAAACAGCCACTGCATCGGCTCCTAAAGCCAGTGCTTTCACAAAATCAGCAGGGACTCTAAGTCCACCTGTAATAATTAGATCCACATCGACACCTGACTGGTCAAGGTGTTTTCTGGCCCTGGCCAGGGCGGGAATTGTAGGAACGTTGATATGGTCCCTGAGGATTACGGGAGCAGCACCGGTTCCACCACCTCTACCATCTAAAATGATGTAATCTACACCAACTTCTAATGCAAAATCAATATCCTCTTCAATTCTGCTTGCGGCAATTTTGAAACCAATTGGAATGCCCCCTGTTTCCTCCCTCACGGTTTCTGCAAATACCTGAAAATCTTTTGCAGTTCTCAAATCTGTAAAGGTGGCAGGGCTTATCGCTGGTGTTCCGGTTTCCAATCCCCTTACTTTGGCGATTTCACCCTGAACTTTTTCTGCAGGTAAATGTCCACCAGTTCCGGTTTTGGCTCCCTGACCTCCTTTGAAATGAAAGGCCTGGACTTTTTTTAATTTCTCCCATTCAAAACCAAATTTTGCGGAAGCTAATTCATAGAAGTATTTCGAATTGCTAGCTTGCTCATCTGGCAACATTCCACCCTCCCCTGAGCATATTCCAGTACCTGCCATTTCAGCTCCTTTTGCCAGGGCTATTTTAGCTTCTTTGGAGAGTGCTCCAAATGACATGTCTGAAACAAAGATTGGTAAGTCAAGCTGAAGCGGTTTTTTTGCATTTTTTCCAATAACTACCTTCATATCTACCTCATCTTCATCCAGCAGGGGCTTTCGGCTGAGCTGGGCTGGTAAAATTTGAATGTCATCCCACTTAGGCAATGTATTGCGATCAACACCCATTGCTTCAGTTTGTCCATGTGAGCCAAAAGTTTTCAGGCCGCCTTTTGCTAGAGAGTGAATGTACCTTGTGTATGGTTCTGTAGGTTCGGGATGAGTGTCCTCATATTTTCCCAAGTATTCATCTTCATTGAACCTGGGAGGAATTTCTGTTTCCTCAAATGTCCTTACATCAGCAACATCAAGAAATATTTTATTGTCTTTAATGGCGGGAATAAATTTGTGAAGCCGTTCGTCAGGAGCATATTCACTAACCCCAGTGTCCATTCGGTAATCCCAGTTATGTAGTCCGCAAATCAGGTTCTTACCCCTTATGAAACCATCTGATAAAAGAGCTCCTCTGTGGAGACATCTGCCATATAGTACTGATACTTCCTGATCATATTTAATGACGACCAAGTCAGTTCCCAGTACCTGTGCGTGAGCTGGTTTTTTGTCTTCAAGTTCATTGAGATTCCCAATCTGGGTCGGTTCCTGTAAGTCTTCAAAGTTTTTGTAAGCTGACATTGATTCTTGATTTGAATGTTCAAATAAGGATTACCACTACAACCAATAGGATAATGTACTGTTTTAATTTAATGGTTTTTCCTGGGTTTTTCCGTGTGGTCAGTGTCTCAGCTGCTACTTTCAATTAAGTTGATCAAAAAAAAGGGTGACTCTTGCGAATCACCCTCTTGAAAATTGTGTCAGTTTCTCTTAATAGTACTTACTGATCAGGTCGTTGTATTTCTTGGCCGTCTCATTATCACCATTTGCCTTGAAGGCACGCGTTAGTGTACTAAGTACCATAAAACTGAGTTGCTTTTCATGGAAGTTTTCATTGCCGGTTTCTTCCATGTATTGTAGTGTCTCTTCCGCGCGTCTGGCAGTGATTTCAGCAATATTTCTTGCAACATCCTCCTCACCAACTTTGAGTAAGCTGCCCACCATAGCAACATTGAAATTGTCATAAGGAATGGATGAATCAGGGATAACTTCAATGCATTTTAAAAGCACATCTCGGGCTTTTTCATACTTACCTTCCGCGATTAAAGCGTCAGATAAGGTGCTGAATGATGCCCTGTGATTTAAAGCAAAGTTCCTGTAATCTTCTGAGTAATATACAGTAGAGTCCTGCAATCCTTTCCAATGAAAATTATTCATCATGTTATCGTACATCACTTCAGTGTTCACCACATTGGAACTTCTGGAATTGATAGGGAGTAACCTGTAAGTCAGGCCTTCAAGTACGGTATACCTGCTAATGTCAATATTCACCTGTGACAGTGATGTAGTGTTGAAGTATATTGGTCTTTCCCAGTTATTTGTAGCAATGATGTCCACGATAGCAAGGTCTTTCTTTTCCAAAGCCCTTCCTTTGATCTTCCAGGTCATCTTGTCCGCTATTTCCATGGAGTCCGGAACAATGCCCATACTTTTTACCTTTTCTACATCAACATTCAAAAACATGTTTCTTCCAGGAATTGTGTTGTAAGTACTCCAGCTCGATGCTTTTAATTGCAACTGCTTGGCTTCTCTTTTCAAAGCCTGAAGAAAGACTGGTGTGTTGATATAATCCTCAGTCTGGTCAGTTACCAGAACGGCATCATTGAACCCACCCTGAATGTAATTCTTCGATGTTAAAGTGAAAGGAATTGCTTCAGATTCATAAGCATCACGCATCATCTGGTCAATGTACCAGTCTGTATTGAAATAACTCAACACGATCACCCTAACGTCTGTACGGTGACCCTCTACTTCCTGCGCATACCAAAGCGGGAAGGTGTCATTATCTCCACCGGTAAATAAGATGGCATTTGGTGCGCAACTGTCAAGATAATTTTTAGCAGCTTCAACAGAAAAATACCTTCCAGATCGATCATGATCATCCCAGTTTTCTGCAGCCATAATGGTAGGAATTGCCATAGCAACCACAAAACTGATTCCTGCAGCCACAACCTTATTTTGTTTGAACAACGCTCCTAAAAACTCAAATAAACCGAGTACCCCAAAACCAACCCAGATGGTGAAAACATAATACGATCCCGCATAGATGTAATCCCGCTCTCTTGGCTCAGATGGTGGTGAATTTAGGTACAGCACGAGCGCCAGTCCTGTCAGAAAGAATAATAGCCCTGTTACTGCAAAGTTTTTAGCGTCTTGTCTGAATTGGAAGAACATACCAATGATCCCCAATATCAAAGGAATGCCATAATATACATTTCTACCTTTATTGTTTTCCAGGTGACTAGGTAGTTTTTCCCAGAGAGGACTTAGAAATTCCGCATCAGCTTCCTTCTCGTCTGATTCTCGACCACTGAAATTCCATAGGAAGTACCGGAAATACATTTTATTGATCTGATACCTGAACATGAACCTCATGTTATCAAAAAAGCCAGGCTTTTCCCTTTCGCTTAAACCAGCATATTCACGATAACGCTGTATGTGACTAGGTTGCGTGGAGTACATTCTTGGCAGGATAGTCATGTCCTTGCTATCGTAATCGTACTCTATTTTGTAGTCTTTTATTTCGTATTTGTCTTCACCCTTGATGTATACAGTTGCTCCTTTTTTAGTTTTGGGGCTACCTGCAGTAAAATAAGGGCCTTTAAAAAGAGGTCTGTCTCCATATTGCTCACGCTTCAGGTATGAAACGAAAGTCAGCACATTTTCAGGATTGTTTTCATCGATGGGTGGATTGTAATTTGACCTCACCAGTACAACAGCATAGGAGGAATAACCAATCAATACAAATGCAAAGGCCAACAATGCTGTATTAAGAATATCATTTTGTTGCTTAATTGAATATATGATTCCATAAACCAAAGCGCCAATAAAAAGAAGTGCAAAAACAACAATGCCACTGTAGAACGGTAATCCAATTGAATTAACAAAAAAGATCTCAAATGCTGCAGCAATGCTTGGAAGGCCAGGGATCACACCAATCAGGATCACCAGAATAATGGCACCACTAATGAGTAACGTTTTGATCACTCCCCACTGGGTAATTTCTTCGTTTTTCTTAAAATAATAGATCAATCCCAATGCAGGAATCGCTACCAGGTTCAAAAGGTGCACGCCAATTGATAATCCCATCATATATGCAATCAGGATCAGCCATTTGTTACCATCGCTTTCATCTTCAATGTTTTCCCATTTGAGGATTGCCCAGAAAACAAAAGCAGTAAAAAAAGAAGACATTGCGTAAACTTCAGCTTCAACTGCTGAGAACCAAAAGGAATCTGAGAATGTGCATGTAAGTGCAGCTACAACTCCAGCGCCTATGACAAGTATGGTTTGATAAAGGTTGTTTCCTGACTCATCGAATTTAACTACCTTCTTAGCCAGGTGAGTTACGGTCCAAAACAGGAATAGTATAGTAAATGCAGCACTAACCGCACTTAAAACATTTACCCAGTAGGCTACCATATCTACATCTGAAGCCAGCATCGAGAACATTCTCCCAATCAACAGAAAAAATGGAGCTCCCGGTGGGTGGGGTACCTCTAGTTTGTATGATGATGCAATGAACTCACCACAATCCCAAAAACTGGCCGTAGGTTCAAGTGTCAATAGGTATACTACTAATGAAACCACAAACATGGCCCATCCGGTAATGATGTTTATTTTTTGATAGTCCTTCATGATTCGGATAATATTAATCTTGGCGAAAATAGCAATTTAATAACAGAGTTAGGTTATGATTTTACTGTTTTAACGATTAGGTGGTTGCGAAGATAATCTCTGTATAAATTCTAAAAAAATATGCCCCTGCAGTTTATGCAGGGGCATGAAAATTATGAGCTTGGAAAGAATTTAGGCTGCTGCCACTTCTTTCTTTTTATTAAAATCAATTACAATAGGCGTTGCAATAAACACCGATGAGTAGGTACCAATCAATATACCGATGATCATCGCGAAAGAGAATCCTTCAAGCGCAGCACCTCCAAATACAAACAGGATTAACACTACAATCAGGGTAGTAGCTGAAGTGATCAACGTTCTGCTAATGGTGTTATTCAAAGACTCATTGAATACTGAGACCATCTCTGATCCACTCTTGATGCCAAGGTTTTCCCTGATTCGGTCAAATACAACCACGGTATCGTTGATAGAGTAACCAATGATTGTAAGAATAGCCGCAACAAACACCTGGTCTACTTCTAGTGAATAACCTAGTAGATTAGCAATTGCAAAAGCAGAAAGTACAAACAATGTATCGTGTGCGAGTGCTATTAGTGCACCTAGTCCAAACTGCCACTTTCTAAACCTGATGAATATGTAAAGGAAAATAGCGACCAATGCAAAGATGCCTGATTTATAAGACGAGTTCTTAATGTCATCTGCAATGGTAGCACCAACCTTTGAAGAGCTGGCAATGGAGAATTTACCTTCTCCTACCTGCTTGTCATCTTCAACATATTGCTGGCCACTGTAAGCTGTCAATCCATCAATCAATGCTTGTTTTACTTTTTGGTCTGCAACATCAGAGTCATCATCGATCATGTAACTTGTCGTTACTTTTACCCTATTGGTGGCACCAAATGTTTTGACTTCTGTTCCCTGATTTTCGAAAGCATCAGCCAGACTTACCTCCATTTTGGAAGTTTCTACAGCATCATTGAATATCACGACATATGATCTACCTCCTTTGAAATCAACACCAAGAGTCAGTCCTTTGATAATCAATGCTACAATTCCGATAGAAATGAAAATTGTTGAGAACATGTAAGCCATTCTTCTCTTGTTGATGAAATCGAAGTTTAGCTTAGTTAATGCATTCTTAGAGAATGGCGTAGAGAATGAAATTTTACTTTGATCTCCTTTTTTAGATAGGAACTCAACAATAACTCTCGTAATAAATACAGCAGAGAAGAATGAACAGATAATACCGATCAACAAAGTAATGGCAAAACCTTTGATTGGCCCTTGTCCAAGAGCGTAAAGAATAATCGCTGTGATCAAGGTAGTTAAGTTGGCATCAACAATAGATGAAAATGCCTTGCTATAACCAGAGGAAATTGCTTGCTTCAACCCTGCGCCATTTCTGAGTTCTTCTTTGATCCTTTCAAATATCAGCACATTGGCGTCAATCGACATACCAATCGTAAGTACAATACCAGCGATACCAGGGAGTGTTAATGATGCTCCAAACTGAGCCAGGATACCAAGTATGAAGAATACGTTGAAAGCCAACGCAGCATTGGCGATCAGACCACCTTTTGCATAATAGATTACCATAAATAGTAGTACAATGGCAAGACCGGCAACTATTGAGATGATACCTTGCTTTCTGGCAACATCACCCAGTGTAGGTCCAACCACAACATCTTCAACTATCGTTGTAGGAGCTGGAAGGGAACCAGCTTTTAGGATATTGGCCAAATCCTTTGCTTCTTCAACTGTAAAGTTTCCAGAGATCTGTGATTGACCATTTGGTATTTCACCCTGTACATTAGGAGCTGAATAAACGTAGTTGTCAAGTACAATGGCAATTTGTCTGTTGATGTTCGCAGCAGTTAGCTTCTTCCACGCTTTTGCTCCGGTAGCATTCATAGTCATACTGATCACAGGTTTTCCTTTGTCGAAATCCTGAACAGCATTAGTGATCACTTCACCAGTAAGTGGCGCTTTACCGTTTCTGCCAACTTTGATAGCGTAAAGTTGCAACAGACCTTCTATGTCATTGTACTCGTCTATAGCCAATGGTTTAACTGCCCATAAAAATTTAAGATCATCAGGAATAACGTCCTGAATATCTTGTCGCTTTAAAATGCTGTTGATAGTGGAAGTGTCTTTTACATTGTACACAAGCATACCCTGACCAAGATAGTTTCGGGACGCCAGCTCTACCAGCGGAGACACATCGTTGTTGATCACTGAATCTGCATCATTGGTAGATGTACTATCACTGCTCACTGTAAGGCTGTCCAATGAACTGTCAGTATCGTCTGCGGTTAAAGAAGACACCAGATCATCTTCAGTTTCAATGCCTGCAGCCTCATCAGCTTCAGCAGTTGCCAGCTTTTGTTCTTCAACCAGCATATCATTGATTTGACCAAGCACGTTTCCAAACTCATTGAAGTTCTGAACTTCCCAGAACTCAAGCTTTGCAACTCCCTGCAATAATTTTCTTACCCTGGAAGGATTATCAATGCCAGGAAGTTCTATTTGTATCCTGTCTGTTCCCTGAAGTTTCTGGATGCTGGGCTGAGAAGTTCCAAACCGGTCTATTCTGGTTCTAAGAATATTGAAAGAACGGTCAACCGCACTGTTTACTTCAGATCTTAAAAGGTCCAGTATTTCTTCGTCAGTTGAGTTTCTGTCAATTCTACCTCTGTTAGCAGCATTGGCAAATACATAAGCCAATTTCTCTCCCGGAGCTATTTCCTTATAAGCGTCATAAAAAACATCAACGAAATTATTTTGCGTGCCTCTTACTCGCTTTTTTGCGGTATCAATGGCTTCAAGGAACTTAGGGTCCTTGCTGTTTCCGCTGATTCCTTTGATGATTTCAACAGGAGAAACTTCCAGTGTCACGTGCATTCCTCCCTGAAGGTCAAGGCCCTGATTTAATTCAGTAGTTTTGATTTCCTCGTAGGTGTATTCAATGCCAAAAAGTGTCCATACGGGCTCATTCCAAACAGAATCAAGGTATTTTTGTTTTTTAGCGTTATCCACAATCCCGTCGGTAGTTGCATAAGCTTCCGCTTCTGTCTGTACTCTTTTGGATATAAAGGAAAATGATAGGTAATAAATGCATAGTGCAGATACTACAATGGTCAGTAAAATGACCCCATTTTTATTTCTCATGATTAATAAGAATTAATTTTTATTAGTGATAAGTTGTTTTGATAAAATATGACCGGTGGTCATGTAATCGCTCGTAAGGCGATGTGGTAGCTTTTCAACTCCTTTGACTAAGGAGCATTTGGGGATATGATTCTTCGAAACAGTGTCTTGAAAAACTCGGTTGTACCCAGTTCCTTCAATTCAAAGATTACTGATTCATCTTCCGTGTCCAGAATGATTTCTGCAATCAGGTAATCCTCAAATGCCGGTAAGCTGATTTGAAGGATATTTGGGATAGCATCGAATGCCGAAATATATGTCTGTGATTCCGGACTTTGATCATCCGCAGCTTGTGCAACCTCTTCATTGGATGAATCTAATGATTTGGTAGGTTCAACATACCCTGCTGCCAACGTGAATAAGGCAACAACAAACCCCAGCAACAATACCAGAATCCTGTTTTTTTGCGATATGTTTAATTTCTTGTTCATCAAGCGGACACAAATGTAGATAAATCAAAAATGAATACCAACCTACCTTGAATGATCTTAACTTTTGGAAGCTAATAGCTTGGCTTTCAGGAAATTCTTTACTACTTCAAGGGCATTGTCAAAGGAATGATTGTGGTTATTAGGAATGATCAGGTCTGCTTTGAACTTGTAAGGCCGAATATATTTTTCAAAGGCAGGTTCTACATGGTATTCGTACCGGTACAATACATCTTGTAGGTCATAGCCTCTTTCTTCAGCGTCTCTCAATATCCGTCGCTTCAGCATCAGAATATCTTTGGTATCTATAAACAGCTTAAGATCCATGTACTGCGCCACTTCTTCGAAATAGAGGGTGAAGATTCCCTCAATTACAATTATAGGGGCTGGTTTAAGTATAAAAGTCTTTGGTGTCTTCGCATTGTTATTGAACAGATATTCCTGTAATTCAACCGTTTTACCTTCCCTCAATGCCTCAATGTCCTGTGCAAACTTTTTGGCATTGATCGACTCAGGTCTGTCAAAGTTTTCTATCCCTCTCTGATCTTTTTCCTGTTTTTCAATTGGAAAATAATAATTATCCTGGCTTATGACACAAATTTCAGAAGGGTCAAAGGCCTCCAGGAGCATGTTGAGAAAATGTGTTTTCCCGGACCCACTTCCCCCGGTAATTCCTATGAAAAAGGGTTGCTTCACAGATTTAGGTGTTTATGTTATTTAGATGAGAAATTAATTGATTTAAGGCAATACCTCTATGCGATATGGCATTTTTTTCTGAAGAACTCATTTCTGCGAACGTCTGCTGGTAGCCTTCGGGAGTAAAAACCGGATCATAGCCAAAGCCCTTATTTCCGCTGGGCTCAAGTGTGATCCTGCCCCTTACAATGCCTTCAAATTGAACAATATCAGTTCCTGAATGATAGGTGATCACTGTTTTAAACTGCGCACTTCTGTTGGATTCCGGTTGAAGATTTTCCAATAGTTTTTTCATATTGGCTTCACTGTCATGGTGTTTGCCGGCATACCTGGCGGAGTAAACACCAGGCTCACCTCCTAATGCATCAACTTCAAGGCCTGTATCATCCGCAAAGCATGCAATGTGGTAATTTTCAAATACATACTTTGCCTTCAGTAGTGAATTGCCTTCAATTGTATCTGCGGTTTCAGGAATATCTTCGTGGCAGCCGATATCTTTAAGACCCACTACTTCATATTGGGAAAGTAATTCTCTCGCCTCTTTGAGTTTGTTTGCATTGTTTGTTGCAAAACAAATGGTCATGGTTTTACCTTTCGGAGATAAATTTCAAAAATAAGGACAGTATTGGGGGGGACACTTGCGTTTCCTGCAACTCCATAGGCACTCGCAGATGGGATTACTATTTCTCCAAATCCACCTTCGTTCAACTTTCCACAAATATTAGTAACTCCCTGACGAAACCCAACGATATACTCTCTTCCGGTTACCTGACCGAGCAATGACCACCCATTGCTTGAGTAAGTGTAGATTAGTTGATCATCTGGATTAAATCCGTGCTCGTCCGCCACATCCTGCATCGTTGAAGCCAGGTGAGTGGTATCTGTCAGATTGCCTAATGAGTCGATTAGCAAAAGCCTTGTGGTATAGTCCACAGTGAGAATCGAGTTTTCTTCTACAGCCAATCCAGTACCAGCATCCAGAACAACGACCCTAACACCACTGGCTGTCGTGTCATCATAGGTATATCCCTTCATGGCAAGGTAATCTTCTATCAGTTCCAAATCCTTTTGATACTGAATACCTGGATCTTCAGGAACGAATATGTTTGGATCGTCACAACCAGTAAGAAACGATATAAAAAGTCCTGTGATTAAAAGAATTAGCGCACTCCTCATCCCTATCTAAATTTATTATTTTTTGATTTCTAAAAACTCTACGTCAAATACCAATATAGCGTTTGGTGGAATCGTTCCGGGGTATCCGCCAGGCCCATATGCCATGCCACTTGGAATATACAAAGTAGCTTCATCTCCTTCATTGAGCAAGGCAAATCCTCTACTCCATCCTTCGATGACTCCCCTGCCAATTGAAAACTCAAAAGGGGTTCCTCTGTCTTTGGAAGAATCAAATTTCTTTCCATTCTCCATGAGCTTTCCTGTGTAGTGAACTAACACACTGTCACCGATGCTGGGTTTGGGGCCATTGCCTTTTTTTGTAACGACATACCTTAATCCGGTGGTATCTGTTTCTGCTTCAATATTGTTTTTAGCAAGGTATTGATCAATCAGCTCTGCATCGATTTTCTTTTGTGCTTCAATTTTTTCGGTAAGGTTTTTGGCACTAACGATTCCTATATTGAATTTCAACATGGTCCCTTTAGCAATTGAGTCAGGCACAGATCGCTGAAAGGTTTCCTCGTAAAGGTTATCTACAGAAATTTCGCAGGTAGCTGAATCGCCCACCGATAACATCTGGATCATTTCATGAAACAAGCCTCTGTCACTATCAGTCATTCTAATCTTTACAGGAGCACCAATTTTTCGGGTATCGAACAGCTTTTTACCATCTTTGGTCTCATACACAAGGTTAACTTCCAATTCGTCACCAATTTCAAATTTCTCACCGTTGGAAGACCTGATCATTTCCACTTCTAATCCCGAAGGAGTTTCTATTACATTTTGTGGTGTACATGAAAATGTGACACAAAAGGCTAGTGCGGATATATGACTCATTATTTGGTTAATGCGAATTCTCATTGATAAGTTGGTTTTTGTGTTTTAATATTTCGGCAAGGAATTTTTCCTCTGTCTCTTTTAAGGTCATTTTTGATGCGCCACCAGCGGCATTTTTATGGCCACCTCCGTTGAAATTGTTCTGCGCAAACTCATTAACAGAAAAATCGCCCACTGATCGGAAAGACATCTTTACAAGATCCCCTTTGTCCATGATGATAGCGGCCATTTTTATTCCTTTGATAGATAAAGCATAGTTGACTAATCCTTCAGTGTCTCCGGATTTCAGGTTGAACCTGTCCATATCCTCCTGGCTCAACAGGATATAGGCCACATGGATATTTTCCAATACATAGAGTCTCTCAGATAATGCATACCCGAGGAATTTCAGTCGGTCGACACTATTGTTGTCATAAATCAGTTTGCTGACTTTACTGACCTGAGCACCGTGGTTGATCAGCTGAGCCACGATGGTATGAACTTTTGCAGTAGTAGAGGGGTGTTTGAATGATCCGGTATCGGTCATTATCCCTGCATACAGACATTCCGCAATATCCTGATCAATACTATCAAGGTCACCCATCATTTCGATCAGGTCGTATACCAGTTCTGCTGTTGCAGCTGCTTTTGTGGACCATAAAACGAAATCAGCAAAGTCTTCCGGGTCCAGATGGTGATCAATTAGCACCTTTTTGGCGGAGGACTCTCTCACCAAATCACCAAGCTCATTGATTCTTTTCAAACTGGAGAAGTCCAGGCAAAATATCAGATCGGCTCGCTTCACTTTGTCGCTGATGCAACTGTTTTCTTCCTTATTGTATATCACTACCTGATCATTGCCTTTCATCCACGTCAGAAATTCAGGGTAATCAGTAGGTGTAATCACTTCTACATTGTGCCCATATTTAATGAGGTAATTGTAGAGACCCAGAGAGGACCCCAATGCATCGGCATCCGGATTCTGGTGGGTGGTAATGACTATTTTCTTTGGTTCGGCCAACAGGGCCTTGAATGTATCCAGGTTCTGCATCAAGTGCACGCTTGATTGAAAATAATTCGCAAAAGTCTTAATAATTCAATTCAAAACAAAAATAATCAGGCTTAAACTACTTCTGTTCAACAGTTTTATTCCATTCAAATATGCTATAGATTTGCGGCCGTAAAATTAATAATTCACAACTCAACATAGTTAATTATGGCAGGCAACAGAACATTCACCATGATCAAACCGGATGCTTATGCAGCGGGTAATTCTGGTGCAATTTTAAAGATGATTGAAGAGGCAGGATTTGTAATCAAAGCAATGAAGCTTACAAAATTGACTCCTGAGAAAGCAGGGGCTTTCTATGCAGTTCACAAAGAGAGACCTTTCTATAACGATTTGGTGAACTACATGTCTTCAGGACCAATCATTGCAGCAATACTTGAAAAAGACAATGCGGTGGAGGATTTTAGAAAACTGATTGGTGCTACTAATCCTGCGGAAGCAGCTGAAGGGACTATCAGAAAGATATTCGCTAAGTCTATTGAAGCTAATGCTGTTCACGGATCAGATTCTGATGAGAATGCTGAGATTGAAGGAGCATTCTACTTTTCTCAATTCGAGAGGGTTTAAGATTTATAACTATTCGGGTTAAACCTCGGTAACGACTTTATTTTGAGATGGCTCTGCTTTGGTAGAGCTATTTTTTTTTGCTGTAAATCTTTTACTGATCCATTTTGGCAGGACAAACACTCCCAGGAAGATGTAGAAGTAATAAGTCATGAATCGCCAGATCAAATTGATTGCCAGGTTCTCGTCACCCAAGAAACCTTCGAAAAAGTTACTAAATGAGATCTCTGCCACGCCTGCTGCTCCTGGAGTAGGAGAGATCAACATGATGATCCACATGATTACCTGGCGCGAAAAAATCGCGATATGTTCACCGAAATCCGGTGTGGTGAATGCTGAAATCAGGGTGTTTAGCAACAAATACCTGGCGGACCAAATGAAAATGGTAGCCATGATGATGCGGATCCAGTAAGAATATTTTTTGCCCTTTAATGCTCTGGAAGCGAGGATGATCTCGTCACCCTGGTGGAGTGCTTCACTTCGCCACTTTCTAAGAAATTTTAACGCTGTTACCTTGTATAAAATCCATTTAAATGCCCTTGGCTGGAAATAGACGGCATAGATCATGATTAAAGTATAAGCCAGAATGAGTGCATAGCTGATCCAGAAAAAAGTAGCAAACCCACCGGTGTAGTTGGGAAATATCTTTACTCCGGAAAGAAAAAGTACAATTGGTGCTGCTACCACAAAGTACATGTTGTCCAAAATGGCAGTGAGGGTTACATATGCGATAGCTCTCCCCAATGGAATTTTCTCCTTTAATAAGATGAATATTGCCACCGCTGTTCCGCCAACTACAGAAGGTGTAACTGCAGATGCAAATTCCCATAAGATGATGACTACCAGGCTGCTTTTCCAGGTCAGGTCCTTTCCTGTAAGTGTTCTGATGCGATATACATAACCTATATCTCTGGCCAATAAAACAAAAATAGCCACCACAAGGACAGGAAAACTGGCATTAAATATCAGCCGCAGTTGGTCCGGGGTGACGTTAGGATCTGAGTAGATCATGAAAAACACAATGGCCAATCCTATAAGAATTGGTATCCATGCTTTTCTTGGATTAAGTACACTAAGTGCTTTCTGTGTTCTGTTATCCATTGACTAACTCCCCTTCTATCTTTTCTATCCAAAAATTGTTAAATCCCTCCCCCAGATGAAGTGTGATGAGTTTTAGTTGGAGCAATTCCAAAATTGCAAGGAAATTGTAGATCGCCAGTATTTTTTCAGGTTTCTCCTCTATCAGTTCAGAGAATGCAAGCCGGTCCTTATTCATCAACTTCTCCATTACGAACTCCTTTTGCTGCCCTATGGAGTAAGGATACTGAACAACTTTATGGATGGGTTTGTTTTTCTCGTACTCATAGCGCTGCAAAACCTTCTGAAAAACATTCATCAACTTATACAAGTCAATGTTTTGTAGTTCAGACTCTACATTTACAGTTTCTGATAAAGCCCGGATCTCCTTTTCAAGGTTCCCTCGCCTCTCCTGATCCATCCTGCTGGACTCCATTTCCATCAATTCCTTGATGACGGATTTGTACCGTTTATATTCCAACAGGTGCTTGACAAGTTCCTCTCTCGGGTCGATTTCATTACCCTCTTCATCCAACACAGGTCTTGGCAGGAGCATTTTGGCTTTTATCCTCATCAGGGTGGCTGCCACCAATATGAATTCACTGGCCAGTTCCACATTGAGTTGCTCCATTTGGTCGATGTATTCCAGAAAATCATTGGTGATTTTGGAAATTGGAATATCATAAATATCCAATTCATCTCTTTCAATGAAGAAAAGCAGCAGGTCAAAAGGACCCTCAAAAAGTGGTAGCTTTATTTCAAAACTCAAAATGCCTGAAAGTTAATGTGAAACCTTTTTCAGAGAACCTCAAAGATATTAGTATTAAAAGAATATGTAATGCATTTTAAAAAAATAGTAGATTTGCAGATCGAATTTTGTAAGGTTAAATTCAAAGTGAACAAATAGAACAAAATATTAAGTTAGGAGTTGTACCTTACAACATCAGATTTTTTGGCCTATGCTTATCGAACCCGGACCACTATTAAAGAATATCGATTCCCCTGACGATTTAAAAAATATAGATCCGAAAGACCTGGTAAAGGTTTGCGAGGAACTTCGTCAGTACATTGTAGATGTTGTATCCGTTTATGGTGGGCACTTTGGCGCCAGCCTTGGCGTGGTGGAATTGACAACAGCATTGCACTATGTTTTTAAAACACCCTATGACCAATTGGTCTGGGATGTTGGGCATCAGGCATATGGCCATAAAATACTTACAGGAAGACGAGATCAGTTCCACACCAATAGAATGTACAAGGGCCTGTCAGGGTTTCCTAAAAGGAAAGAAAGTGAGTTTGATACCTTTGGAGTAGGTCATTCCAGCACTTCTATTTCTGCCGCCCTTGGTATGGCTGTGGCGTCACAATACAAAAATGAGGAGGACAGGCATCATATCGCAGTGATTGGAGATGGTTCCATGACAGGAGGAATGGCTTTTGAAGCGATGAATCACGCAGGAGTATCGAATTCCAATTTGCTGATCATCCTCAATGACAACTGCATGTCCATTGATCCCAACGTTGGAGCGCTAAAGGATTACCTCACAGACATCACTACATCACATGCTTACAACAAAGTACGCGACGAGGTATGGAATATACTGGGCAAGATCAGCAAGTTCGGACCAAATGCAAGAGAGATCGTTGCTAAGCTGGAAAATAGTGTGAAGTCCTTCCTGCTGAAACAAAGCAATTTATTTGAATCACTCAATTTAAGATACTTCGGTCCGGTGGACGGCCATGATGTGAACCACCTGGTAGATGTCCTAAATGACCTGAAAGATATACCTGGGCCAAAGATTCTTCACTGTGTTACGGTAAAGGGTAAAGGTTATGCACTGGCTGAAAAGGATCAGACCAAATGGCATGCTCCCGGTAAGTTTGATAAGATCACCGGCGAAATAAAGAAGAAAGTTTTTGATGAACCACAGCCTCCAAAGTATCAGGACGTGTTTGGTCATACGTTGGTAGAGCTGGCGGAGAACAATGAAAAAATAATGGGAGTAACACCTGCCATGCCATCAGGGTCTTCCATGAATATCATGATGAAGGCCATGCCTGACCGGGCTTTCGATGTAGGCATAGCGGAACAACATGCTGTGACGTTTTCCGCGGGATTGGCTACACAGGGTCTGGTGCCATTCTGTAACATTTATTCGACCTTCATGCAGCGGGCATATGATCAGGTCATTCATGATATTTGTTTGCAGAACCTGAGAGTGGTTTTATGTCTGGATAGGGCCGGATTTGCAGGAGCTGATGGACCTACACACCATGGAGCTTATGATCTGGCATATATGAGGTGTATTCCAAACATGATCGTTTCTGCACCAATGAATGAGGAGGAGCTCAGAAACTTAATGTATACCGCTCAACTGCCGGGTGGAGAGGGAGCATTCACCATCCGGTATCCAAGAGGCCAGGGTGTGATGCCAGAATGGAAAACTCCTTTGCAGGAAATTGAGATCGGAACCGGTAGAACGCTACAGGAAGGAGAAGAATTGGCTATCTTGACCATTGGACACATTGGGAACTATGGACTTGAAGTAGCAGAAAAACTTTCCGATGAAGGAATTAAGGTGGGACTATACGATATGAGATTCGTGAAGCCACTGGATGAAAAACTACTGCATAAGATCTTCAGAAAATATAAAAAGGTAATCACTGTAGAAGATGGTTGTCTTAAAGGTGGATTTGGCAGTGCCGTCCTGGAATTCATGGCAGATCACCAATATGCTGCTCAAGTGACCCGACTGGGTATTCCAGATGCCGTGATAGAGCATGGGGAGCAAAGACAATTACATGATGAGTGTAACTTCGGCCCGGAGGGGATATATCAGTGTGCCCTTAAAATGCTCAATGCAGTACCAACCGTAGTTTAAAATTGCATTTCACTGAAAAAGGTAACGGCTTTCCACTATTGCTGATTCATGGTTATTGCGAATCAGGGACTGTTTGGAATGAAATAATAGATCCATTAAGTGATCGATGCAGGATCATTGTACCCGATCTGCCTGGTTTTGGCAAGTCTCCATTGCATGAAGATCATTTGACACTGGATGAGGTGGCCAGGCAAATACATCAAATGATGACAGAACTAGCCATTCCGAAATATCTTGTGATGGGTCATTCTCTGGGTGGGTATCTGACACTTGCGCTTGAACGTTTATTTGGAGATAATATAACAGGTTTCGGGTTGATTCACTCCACTGCCTTTGAGGACAGTACAGCTAAAAAGGCCGGGAGAGATCAGGTGATTAAAATAGTTTCTGAAAAGGGCTCTTCGTTATTCCTGCAGAATTTTTATCAAAACTTGTTTCATCAGCCAAAGCAGGAAATCATTGCAACTTTGCAAAAGGAAGGTGAAACCATCGATGGTCGCTCAATTATAGCATATGCGCGAGCCATGAGAGATCGTCCTGATAGTACTAAGCTCCTGATCTCTGAAAAACCAAAGTTGATTGTAGCAGGAACCATGGATGGCGCGGTTCCGATTGAAGACAGTAGAAAAATGAGTGAATTAGCCAATAATGCACTTTACATCGAACTGAGCAACACGGGGCACATGGGTATGTATGAAGAGCCTGAGTTACTTCTGAAAGGTATCAACTCATTTCTGGATCAGGTATTATAATTACTCATTCAGATCGATTCACTTGACATTTCGTGTTTTTTACTGCATTTTGATAGATGGATCATTATCAGACTATTTGAAAATACACACACATATAGCCCTAATAATGCTTTCCTGGCTGTTTTTGTCCTGTTCTCAACAGGGTAGTGGAAGCAGAGATCAGAAGGCATCCAATGAACCAACGCCCCAAACACCTGTTCAGGTGGATTTTGACGAGATCAAAGCGAGGGGATACATTACCGCTATTGTTGACAACAGTTCCGCGGGCATGTTTGTGTATAAGGGCCGACCGATGGGTTACGATTACGAATTGCTATCAAGGTTTGCCGACAAGCATGGTTTGGAATTAAGAATAGATGTGACCGTTGACCTGGAACTGGCATTTGAGAAGCTTAATGATGGAAGGGGCGATATCCTGGCCTACAACCTTACTGTTACCAAGGAAAGAAAAGAGATCATTCGGTTTACCGACTATCATTACCTCGTTCGGCTGGTTTTGGTGCAGAGAAAGCCCGATAACTGGCGGGCAATGAAGCTCCATGAGATCGAAAAGACGCTGATAAGGAACCCCGTGGATCTTATAGGAAAGGAAGTCTATGTAAGAAGCAGTACTTCACATGTTGATCGGCTCCAAAACCTTTCTGAAGAGGTAGGCGGGGATATTCTGATTATCGAAGATTTCCCGGATGTAGAAACCGAATCGTTGATTCGAAAGGTAGCAAGGAAAGAAATTGATTATACGGTAGCGGAAGAGGATATCGCTCAGGTAAATGCGACATACTATCCCATTTTAGATGTGAAAACACCCATTAGCTTTCCACAGCAGATTGCATGGGGGGTAAGAAAAACATCTCCTATGCTTCAGGATACCCTTAATCAGTGGATCAGTGAAATGAAGAAAACCGCTGATTATTATGTGTTGTATAATAAGTATTACCGAAATCAGAAAGCCAGCCTTGTGAGGAAAAGAAGTGGGTTTTCTTCCATCAGCGGAGATAAAATTTCGCCTTACGACAGTTTAATCAAAGAAGCTGCTGATGTCATTGGGTGGGACTGGCGATTGTTAGCTGCTCAGATATTTAAAGAATCAAATTTTGACCCACGAGCCAAGTCATGGGCGGGAGCAGTTGGACTCATGCAACTCATGCCAAGTACAGCGAGGCAATATGGCATAAAACATCTTACCGATCCCCGGCAAAGCATCAAAGGAGGAATGAAACATATCATTTGGCTCAACAAATTATGGGATGATATCATCTGGGACGAGGAGGAGCGGATAAAATTCATTCTTGGTTCATACAATATCGGCCAGGGTCATGTGATGGATGCGTATAAGTTGGCAAAAAAATATGGTGCTGATGCTGAGAAATGGGATGTTGTTGCCGAATACCTGCAGAAGAAATCCGACGCTTACTACTACACCGATCCTGTGGTGGAGTTTGGCTACTGCAGGGGGATTGAACCAGTGGATTATGTGCAAACCATTTTTGATGTCTATCAAACCTATCTGGAATTATACCCGGATGAAACAACTACTACTAAACCTCAGGGAGAAGGTCAGCCACCAACTTAGCGGAAGACAGGGACAAGGGAATGCCACCGCCTGGGTGTACACTGCCCCCACAGAAATACAGATTTTTAATTCGGGAATGATTGGCATGCCTTAAAAATGCTGCGTATCGGTTGTTGGAACTATTACCATAAAGAGCTCCTTGCGAAGAACTGGTTTTTAGCTCGATTGATCGTGGGTCGAGAATGCTTTCTGAGACAATCAGTTGCGAAATGTCTGTTTGCAAATTCTGGGACAGCTTATTAATGATGTGAGTTCTTGCCGATTCAATGAGCATGTCCCAATCCTGCCCGGTATTATTGGGAACATTGATCATTGTAAACCAGTTTTCATTACCCTCCGGAGCATCAGTTGCATTGTACTTTGAAGTAATATTTACATAAACAGTTGGATCCTGATAAATGGTTTGCTCTTCAAAAATGTCCTTAAATTCCTTCTCATAATCTTCACTAAAGAATATGTTGTGAAGGTCCAGTTGGTCAAAAGTATGGGATATTCCCCAGTAGAATATCAATGCTGAGCTGGATTTGGGTTGGGAAAGAAGCTTTTTCGGATGTTTTACCTGAGGCAACAACTTTTTGTACGTATTGACCATATCCATATTGCTTACTATGTGATCAAATGGAACGGTCTCGTTATTAATGATCAATGATTTTGCCTGGCCATGCTCCACCTGGATGCTTGATATTGCTGTTCCCAGGTGGAATTCAACACCAATTCGTTTGGCCAGATCAAACAAACTATTGGTAATGCTGATCATACCTCCCTCAGGGAAATAGGCGCCAATACTAAATTCCAGATGAGGGATGATATTCATAGTTGCCGGGGTTTTATAAGGACTCGAACCATTGTAAGTCGCATACCGATTGAAAAGCTGAGTAACTTTTTCGGTGTGGAACTGTGATTGATTGGCAGCATTCATCGTACGAAAAAAATCGAGGCGGTGAATTTTGGCATATGCCTTAAAGGCATCCCTGGTAAGGAATGTTTTGATGTCATGAATGGGCCTTCTGATAAATAATTCACCCAGGTGATCATACAGGAAGGCACTTTTATCAATGGCTTTAATGACATTTTGAGCAGGTTCCCCTGTTTTCTGTTCGACCTCCAGGGCGAATTTCATATGATCAGAATGAGCAGTAATGTGTGTTCCGTCCTCATAGAAGTATTCGCAGATAGTATCCAGTTGACGATAATTGAAGTGATCCCGCGGGTTTTCTCCTGCCAGCTCAAAAAGTTCATCCACATACTGAGGCATGGTAAAAAGTGAAGGACCGGCATCAAATCTGAAACCATCTGATCGAATCTCTGAAAGCTTGCCTCCCGGATAGCTATTGGCCTCAAACACCTGGACAACATAACCCTTTAATCGCAACCTGATGGCTGCAGCAATACCAGCAATGCCCGAACCAATTATAGCAACCTTCTTTTTGCTCATTACATATGTTTAAGTGTGTTTTTGGTTAATATTTATACAAAAAAGACAAAATATTCTTTTAATATTGCAACTTATTGACACCAAGCACTCGTTGTTACAGGTAAATAAACTGCTAAAACGCAAATTGTTCACTTCTTTTAACTAATTTTATTAACCATGGATTTTACCAATGATGTCGCAATGAAACAGCCCATCGAACAACTCTACGAAGAGTATCATAAAAACAGAAACATTCATCTCACATTTGATCAATTCACCTATATCGCCAATTTATTTCCAGCAATGGTTGTTTGCATGAGCGACGGCAAATTGGATAAAGAAGAATGGGATGGCGTACTCAAAATCACAGACAGTCTGGCAGAGGCTTATAGTCTCGAAGATGAGTCATTGCCTGCTGAGGAAATAGCCAGAATTTTTAGAACAGAGCTCCGTTATTTGCTGGATAACATGGACAAATGGAGCAAAAAGTTCCTGAATACATTGAAGGATTACATCAAAGACCGGGCTTCCGACAAGGAGTTTATTGTTGAAACAATGTACCTCTTTGCCAATGTCGCAGACGGCATTTCAGATGAAGAGCAAAACATGATAGACGAGCTATCAGACCGTTTGGCGCTGGAGTTTTAATTTAAATTGTTCAGCCAGGTAACGGACGTCATTCTGATCGGGCTCACGATTCAACCACCTGTCAAGATTTTCTTCCATTACCTCATCCTGTATTAGCCCAAGTTCATAGGCTTTGGAATATGACATTTCACTAAAGGTGACCATTGAATATTGTGGGGTCCAGATTTCTGGATATTGCTCGTGAATTAATGCTTCTGTTTTTTTTCTCTTCACAAATTTCTCATCGGCTACCTTGTCCCTCATTTCAATGAAATTCTTGAGTGCAAGGTCAGAGATGGCATTGGCATCTTTTATTCTCACTTCCTGGAAATCGTGAATGGCGGGAACGAAATCAAACTGATGTTTACGGAGATATTGCATCAAAACGGTGCAATCTTCAAATCCCGCATTCATCCCCTGTCCATAAAAAGGAACAATCGCATGAGAAGCATCACCAATTAATAAAGTAGAATTGTACGCCCAGGGAGAACATTTGATCGTCACCAGGGTCGAGGTAGGATTGGTATTGTACTGTTGCACCAAATCGGGAGCTAACGGGATCAGGTCTTTGAAGTAGGTCTCGAAAAATTCCGTGATGTCCTTATCAGTTTCAATGGCTTTAAAACTGACCTCTCCCTTCAGCGGGAAAAACAAAGTGCAGGTAAAGCTTTTATCAGGATTTGGCAGAGCGATGAACATGAAGGATTTTCTGGGCCAGATATGTAAACCATTCGGGTCAATAGCGAAATCACCATTGAGCGGAGGAATGAGGAATTCTTTATACCCGTGCTCCAGGTACATCTGGCTGTAGTTGAAACCCTGCTTGAACTGAAGTGCTCCCCTTACTGCTGAAAATGCTCCGTCTGCACCAATAATGAGATCCGCCGGTTCTACAAATAATACCCCATTGGGGTCCTTTAGTGTGACTTCACTGGCCTCAGTGTCTACTTTTTCGCACTGATGCTCAAACATAAAATGTACGTTGAGCTTTTCAGCCTCCTCCACCAGCATACTGTTAAGATCATTCCTGGAAACTGAGTTGATGTGCTGACCTTCTTTACCATAGGGCTGCAAATTGGTGTTACCCTCCTGATCATGAATAATGCGACCGTGCATGGGAATCAGATCCGAGGCAATACTGTCAAATACGCCTGCGCCTTTCAGGGCTTTGATGCCCCTGTCACTTAATGCGAGGTTGATTGATCTGCCGGAATAAAGGTCCTTCTTTCGAGGATCGGACCGTTTTTCATAGACCTTGACCAGATATCCTTCCTTTGCTAAGTAAATGGACAGCAGTGAGCCAACTAATCCAGCTCCTAGTATGACGATATGTTGGTTGGGGGTATCACTCATGAGATAATCGCTTTTGCTTCCTTCAGGATTTTATAAAAATTAAAGACTTCTTCAAAGGTATTGTACAATGGTACCGGAGCAATTCTAATCACATTAGGTTCCCGCCAGTCTGCTATCACACCATTTTTATGCAGGTAGTCAAATATCTTTTTGCCATGTTCGGCCACATACATAGATACCTGGCAGCCTCTTTCTTCAGCAGCCATTGGCGTAATCACTTTAATAAAATCAAGGCCCTGAAGCAGGAATAATAAAAAGCCCGACAATTGGAGACTCTTTTTTCGTAGGTTACTGATGCCAGCCTCCTCAAAGATCTCAAGTGAGGCATAATGGGCTGACATGTTAAAGACCGGACAGTTACTTAATTGCCATGCATCTGCGGAGGGAATCGGTATAAACCCTTTTTTCATTTGAAATCGCTCTTTCTCATCGTGCCCCCACCATCCTGCAAATCTTGGCAAGTCTTTATTCTGGTGATGTCTCTCGTGAACATACATGCCAGAAACTCCTCCAGGACCGGAATTGAGGTATTTATAGCTGCACCAAACTCCGAAATCAACTCCCCAGTCGTGTAAATGAAGTGGGAGATTACCAACAGCGTGTGCCAGATCTACCCCAAATGTGATGTTCAGCTCCTGGGCCTTTGAAGCGATGGCCTTAAGATCAAAAAACTGACCTGTGTAGTATTGAACACCACCAATCAAGACCAATGCAGTTTCAGGAGCATTTTTTTCAATTGTTTCAAGAATGTCTGCTGTTCTTAAAGTATCCTCGCCTGGTCTGGGAACGAGTTCGATGATGGCCTCCTCCGGATTGAATCCATGAAATTTCACTTGTGACTCAAACGCGTATTGGTCTGAAGGAAAGGCGTGACCTTCACAAATAATTTTGAATTTCTCTTTGGTAGGCCGATAAAACGACACCATGGCAAGATGCAGGTTGACTGTAAGGTTGTTCATGGCAACAACTTCACTGGTTTTTGCGCCTACCAGATTGGCAAGTGGTTGCCTGAACCGTTTGTGATAATCAACCCACTGGTATTCACCAGTAAAGTGTCCTTCCACGCCAAGGGTTTCCCAGTTTTTAAGATCTCTTTCAATATGTGCTTTGGCTGATTTGGGCTGAAGTCCCAACGAGTTCCCGCAGAAATAGATCGTATCTTTTCCATTATGCTGTGGAATATGGAACCGACTTCTGAAATGAGCCAATGGATCCTTTCGATCAAGCTCCTGAGCGAAAGTTAAAGTATTTTCAAAATTCATTTACCGCTATACAAATCTTTCGTCCACTTCCATTACATGACCGCAATTGCTGCAGGTTCGTGATTCTTCTGAGGTATAAAACGTTTTGAACCTCGGCTGGAAATCTTTTTCTACGTTGGTAAGATGAAAATAAGTATCATGAAGTTTGTTGTTGCAGTTGTCGCAGAACCACATCAATCCATCCTGAAGATCAGCGTTTCTTTTTCGCTCAACCACTAACCCAACGGTGTTGGCAGGTCTGATGGGAGAGTGTGGAATTCGAGCGGGTAGAAGAAACATATCACCTTCTTTGATTTCAATGTCTACAGGCTTTCCATCCTCCTGTATTCTCACGGTAATGTCTCCTTCCAATTGGTAAAAGAGCTCCTCCGTTTCATTATAGTGATAATCCTTCCTGGCGTTGGGACCGCCCACTATCATGACGATGTAGTCCCCTGCATCCGTATACAGGTTTTTGTTGCCTACGGGAGGTTTTAGCAGGTCCCGGTTTTCTTCGATCCAGTTTTTCAGGTTAAATGGTCTTCTTACACTCATCTTGATTTGGGTTTGTTTGCTTTGAAGTCAATTAATGAGGAAAACTTAATTTCCTGCAAATGATCAACCAACTTCTAAATACAAATATCTAAATTAGTCGCAATAATAAACACAATTTAATGAACCTGAATCTTAAAGGAAAGCGCGCGTTGGTTTGTGGTAGCACACAAGGTATCGGGAGATCAACGGCCATGGAACTCGCTGAAATGGGAGCCGAAGTGGTTTTGTTGGCCAGAAATGAATCTGCTCTGCAGCAAACTGTGCTGGAACTGGACAATTTTGCAGGCCAGCAACATCAGTATATTGCGGCAGATTTTACCAATCCTGAGTATGTTGCCGATAAAGTAAGGAATTTTATTGGGTTGAATGGGGGATTCCATATCCTGGTAAATAATGCCGGAGGCCCTCCTGGAGGGGAACTGTTACATGCAGCACTATCCGATTTTGATGCTGCCCTGACCATGCACCTGAAAGTAAGTCATTTACTGGTGCAGCAGGTGGTGCCCTTCATGAAAGAATGTGGAGAGGGGCGCATTGTAAATATCATCTCCACCTCTGTGAAAATACCGATTCCGGGACTTGGGGTATCCAATACAGTAAGGGGTGCCATGGGCAATTGGTCCAAGACTTTGTCATTTGAATTGGGAGGTGATGGCATCACAGTGAATAATGTACTACCGGGATTTACTAACACCGATCGGTTGCAGCAGATTATAGACAAGAAAGTTTCTAAAACCGGATTGGATGAGGAAACGATAGTTGCTGATATGAAAAAGGAAACACCTGCCAACAGGTTTGCCGCTCCTGAGGAAGTGGCGGCTGTAGTGGCATTTCTATGCTCACCTGCGGCCTCCTACGTCAATGGTACCAGCATTCCGGTTGATGGTGGAAGAACCGGATCATTATAAATAAACAACATGCAAATCAGGAATTACATTAATGGTGAGTTATTGGCTCCTGTTGATGGGGCTTATATAGATAACATCGATCCCTCCAGGGGCATTGTCTACAGCCAGATCCCCAGAAGCAATCAAAAGGACCTCAGCCTTGCCATTGAGGGAGCAGAAAAAGCTTTCCACAACTGGTCAACTGCTTCGATAGAATATCGGTCCAGAATGTTGCTTAAAATAAGTGACCTGATCGAACAAAACATGGAGCGACTGGTGCTTGCTGAATCCAGGGACAATGGGAAACCAGTGTGGCTTGCCAGGAAAGTGGATATTCCCAGAGCGGCAGCCAATTTCAGGTTTTTTGCCAATGCGATTGTGAATTTCTCCACTCAGGCTCATGTAATGGAGGAGGTGGCCGTAAATTATACACGACGGGTGCCCCTAGGGACCGTGGGTTGCATTTCACCATGGAACCTGCCATTGTACCTTTTTACCTGGAAAATTGCTCCTGCGCTTGCTATGGGAAATTGCGTGATCGCCAAGCCATCTGAGATCACACCTATGACCGCATACCTGTTGTCTGAGTTGTGTGTAGAGGCTGGTTTACCGGCAGGGGTTTTAAATATCCTTCATGGCTATGGGTATGAGATTGGTGAAGAAATGGTAAAGCATGAGCAGATCAAAGCCATTTCATTTACCGGTGGAACGCAAACCGGAAAAGCAATCGCTTCTATTGCTGCGCCAATGTTTAAGAAATATTCTTTGGAGCTAGGCGGTAAAAATCCTGCAATTGTATTAGCAGATTGCGAGTTTGAGACCACCGTAAAGGAGATGGTAAGGGCTACTTTTTCTAACCAGGGAGAAATATGCCTATGCGCTTCAAGAGTATTTGTAGATGAAAAAATATTTGATCGCTTTCAGGAGGCATTCGTGAAAGAAGTAGCAAGGTTAAAAGTTTCCAATCCAGGAGATGAAAATACTAATTTGGGAGCCCTGGTTTCTGAGGCACATCTGAACAAAGTAGCAGGGTATGTAAAACTGGCTCAGGAAGAGGGAGGAACTATCCTGACTGGTGGAAAAAGAAAGTACCTGGAAGATGAATATAAGGATGGATATTATTTTGAACCAACAGTGATTACTGGATTGCCAAACAGCTGCAGAACCAATCAGGAAGAAATATTCGGACCTGTTGTGACGCTCATGCCATTTGAAACGGTAGATGAAGCGATCAATATGGCCAATGATACCACCTACGGCCTGGCTGCTACAATCTGGACTTCTAATGTAAAGCAGGCGCACACCATTGCACATCGTTTACAGGCAGGCATTATTTGGGTAAACACCTGGCTACTCCGGGATCTGCGAACCCCTTTTGGAGGAATGAAAAACTCTGGAGTAGGACGAGAAGGAGGAGAAGAAGCACTGAGGTTCTTCTCAGAGGCTCAGAATGTCTGTGTGAAGATTTAGTTCTTTAGTTGATTTTTCATTTAAGATGGTTTGCTCCCAATATCAGTTGTCAGGTTACATAGAGGTTATTGACCGTTATCCGGCCTTTGGTTTTGATTAAATAGGGCCGGAAGAGTGTGTTTTTTTCTAGACATAAGGTTGTCTTCTCAAAACGACCTTTCGTTTGACCCCAAACATAAGGTCGTTTGCATCGAAACATAAGGTCGTTTGACCCTAAACGACAGGTCGTTTCAGATGTAACATAAGGTTGTTTTGAAAAACAGATGCTCAACAGCAGTTTTAACACAAACCTAGGCTCAACCTCTAAAACTCCAAACTCAGGACACTAAACTCAAAACACTAAAACTCCAAACTCCAAACCCAAAACTCAAAACTCAAAAAAAAGCCACTCCAAATAAATGAAGTGGCTTGCAGTAATTATTCTTTGTGTTTCCTACACTGCTGATTCCTGCCCTTCTTTGAGTTGGGCAATCTTGAAAGATTTTCTTTCCTTGTGTCCGCAGTATCCGCAGGTGAAGTACTTCATGAGTTCACCTTCTTCGTGTACGGTAGGAGACTGGATAATTTCTTCTCTTTCTACTTTCAGTGTCTGGTAGTTACACTCAGTGCACTGTAGTGCGTGTAGTCTACCATTGTATTTTTCAATTTTAGTGTAACCGCTTACCTCATCGATCCACACGTCATAGTCAACTGAGAATGCGTCCTCCTCAGCCTGCATACCTTCATCAAGGTAAACATCTTCTTCTTCCTCAGATAACAACTTCATTTTTCGTCCGTCAGGAGAAATACGAGGCGTGTATCTTAATTTTTTCAGCCTTTTTTCAATAAAGAATGGATAGTAAAACTTAAGGATGTTCTGCACCACTACTCCAACGATGATGGCCAGCATACTACTTACAAATAGTCTCACGAAGAACCATAGCCAGGTGGTATCTGACGCGATGGTATTTGCAAAAAGCGCACCGCCAACAATCACAAGTAATGCACTGTACCAGAGATAGTTGATTTCGTGCATATTGATGTAATCGTATTTGGCTTTAAATTCCTTGGTAGTAGCTAATTTAGCCAGGTGACCAAGCAAAATAAGAACGCCAATCGCTGCGATTCCATAAGCCGCATACATTCCGTAAGTGTTCCAAGCTTCCAGTAGACCAGGTTCGATTTTTGTCATAGCAATTAACTTTAAAAGATTAAGCTGTAGTTGGTGTATATGTTAAGTTCAAATATACTCAAATTGCAAATTTTGTGTAAGAAATCAATAAAAAATATAAAAAAAATTAAATTTCATACCAGAAAACGTAAATAGTGATCCAATTTATCACGAAATTAGTCATTCAATTTAAACCTTTTGATGACATCACGTGTCATATCAGGGCTTAAAATTTTTCAATCAGTAAACAATATTTCATTTGTTCACTTATTATACTTTAATCAAATTAAATAAAAATCGATTTTGCGTTATGAAGAATGTTTTAAACAAGTTATTCTTATTTGCCCTAGTAGGTTCTTTTGCACTGCTATACAGCTGTGGTGAAGATGAGGGCGAAGAACCAACCATTGATGCACCTTCCATTGACTTCACGGTTTCTGGAGATGCGACAACCAATGCAGACAAAGACACTGTTTGGGTACAGGCAGGTAACTCTATTAACTGGACCTTTACAGTAACTGCGCCAGGCGGATTTAATGTTTTCAGAGCAGGTACTACAGAAGTGACCAGAACAGACCTGCAATTGGATGCAGGAGCAACTTCTGCTACCATTAACCTTACCAGTGGACCGTACGAAACCGTAGGGTATTCTACCCTGACTTTTGAGGCAGTTGACGATGTGGGAACCGGACAAAGCTCTACTTTGGATGTAGTGGTTTGTGTGACTAGTCCTAATGCAAAAGTGCAAAGTGCTGTAATTATTTATGCACCTACTCAGGATGAGAACTCAAAAACTTTTTACTCTATCGGATTAGATTCACTGTATAGCGTGAATGATGTTGAAGCAACAAATGGAGCATCAGCAA
The DNA here is from genome assembly GCA_965243755.1 of Cyclobacteriaceae bacterium. Lineage (GTDB taxonomy): Bacteria > Bacteroidota > Bacteroidia > Cytophagales > Cyclobacteriaceae > JANSWY01. Next base: position 451,175 of record CBDEVW010000001.1, on the reverse strand, counting down.
CAGTGGACTTAGGTTACTACTATGTTTCTGAAGCTAATTTAGCTTCTCCATCTGATTATTCGGATGCGTTCGTTGGAGCATATGATATCTCTGACTGGCAAGTAAGAAATGAAACCAAAATGGTAGCGTCTACTCTTTCAAATTTTGTGGAAATGACTACCGTTGCGGACGTGGAGGCTCAATTGGCCAATATAGACTTCACCAATGCTGAAACAACTGTTGAGGGATTAACAGTAGGTGGAACAATTTATGCATTCCAGACGGCCGGTGGTCTTGAAGGCTTCTTTAGAGTAACTGATTTACAACCAGGTTTTAATCAAGGTGATAACATTACGCTTGAGTTTATATTAGCAGCTCCTGCTGAAGATTAAAAAATTTCTAAAGGATTTTAAAAGCCCCGTTTCGGGGCTTTTTTTTGTGCCTCATTTTCAGGTATTTATAATTTTTTCCTAACTTCGCTATTCATCAAAAATCTTATTTTTTTCATGAACCGCATATCACTAACTTTATTGCTACTACCAGTAGTAGCGTCGTTTTCATTTGCTCAAACTCAAACCGCTGATTATTTCAATGTTCGCTCTGGCAATGGCAAAGGTCTCCGGTTTTGGAGCAGCAATAGCTATAAAATGTCCATGGGGAATACTTCAGAATACAAATACGGGCCAGTAACTGATTACAGCATAAAAACCGCCATGAATAGTACAGCCAACAGAGGCTGGACCTGGGGAGTCAATGGCCAGACGCCAATTGCCGCATTGCGGAATGACGGTAGGTTTCAAATTGCAAACAATTTCACGGCTGTGGGAAACATTTATGGTAACCGTTTTTACGACAGAAATAATACAGGGTACTTTTTGGACCCCGCTTCCACCAGTATCGTCAATGACCTTAGAGCTTCCAGATTTTATGATAGAAACAATACCGGGTATTACCTGGATCCGGCCTCAACAAGTAATTTGAATATCATAAAGACAAAAGGACTTGAAGTCCACACTTCTTCATCAGGTTCGGCTGAGAGCTATTTACTGAAGGTCACAGCTTATTGCAATGATTGTCAAGGAGAAACGTGGTATCCATTTTATATTTCGGGATCTTCTCAAAATGCCCGTTTTGGAGTAGTTGGAGGAGAACCCAGTTTTGATGGTGATCCATATAACTTTAAAACATCAAAGTTAATCGCAAAAGGGAGTATTGCTTCTTATCAGAGAGGTAATGGAAATACTGCGCAATATGTTAGGATTTCTGGTGGATCTACAAGAGAAATCATTACCGACTCCCAGGCAAGTGCTTTGTGGGTGAAGAAAGACAATAATTTTCTTCAAAATATAGCTGTTGAAAAGGTTTTTGCGAGAGAAGTGGAAGTTACTTCAGGTAATTATGTTTTTCCCGATTACGTCTTTGACGAAGATTATGATTTAAGGTCCATTGAAGAACTTGCTTCGTATATAAAGGAAAATCATCATTTACCAGAGATACCGTCAGCTGAGGAAGTGGAAGAAAACGGAATGCAACTAGGTGAGATGAGTGTCAATCTCCTCAAAAAAATCGAAGAACTGACCCTTTATATGATCCAGCTGAATAAGGAAAATGAAGCTTTGAAGAACAGAGTTAAGGTTTTGGAAGATGAGGGGTAGTTGTGTATTCATTTTTTTGTTATTGAGACTTGGAGCAAGCATTGCCCAAGTGGATCCGAGTTATTCAATACCCGCTGATTGGTACGAAGTAGAGTGTGTGGCTGGATTAAATTCTTTAGATGATATGGTTATCACCACTGAAGAGGAGTTTTATGACCTTTACTTGCCAAATAAGGATAATGATGATTGCCGGGGCTATGAGCTTACACCAATAGACTTTGATCAGTATTCATTAATTGGAGTACGAGGTATGCTTGACGGTTGTCCTGGATATTATGAGGCTGTTCCCCGTCTGAGTTTAGATGCTAATGCGACGTATTTGCTTGAGGTGGATATTTATTACAACTCTTGTTGTCGTATGGCAAAGGTACCTTACTATGTTTTTGTTAAAGTCCCCAAAATACCCGCTAATTCAAAAGTGAAGTCTGAATTAAACCTGGTATGTAGCAACAATGAAAATCCTCCAAATGTCAGGAAGGTGCTTACTGGAGATTCCCTATTGCTACCAATGAAAGTTCAGTATGAGGAAATTCCGGAGCTGAATTGTCTGGAGTATAAAAGATTTGTCACAAAAGCTTTTAGGTCTGAAAAAGATATTGAGTCTTTGAAAAAAATAGCGCGTAAATCTGGTGAATGTGAGCAAGCTCTTAGCTACCTGGAGGAATTCAATGTAGGGGAATATACGCTGATTGCTCAGCCTGTTCCTGCTAAAAACTGTGAAAGTGCTGTTTACGAATTGTCAGTTTTGGAGCAATACGCTAACTTTTTAGTTTTTGTTGAGTATTCAGCTATTGCACCGTGTGGAAATAACCAGTCTGGAAATTGGAAATGGCTAAAAATTCCTGCAGTTAACTCGACCATTCCTATTTATGGAAGAATCAAGTATCCAAAACAACAATCATCTGAGTAACCATATATTATGCATTATCTCAAAGTTCTGTATTTTTTAATATCTGTAGTTCTATCCACCCAGGTTTATGCCCAAATAGAATTTACTGAAGAGCCCAAAAGCTTCAAGCTGGAGCGGTCGGGAATTAAATCAAAAAACGATCTGATCCCAAATGAAAAGGTATTGCATAATGTTAATAATGACATTGCGCGGAAATATGCCGAAGATGTAGCTGCATCGTGCTCATCATGCAGAGTGGACTATTATGGAAAGGGAGTTGCACAGATTATTGATGTTAAAAAGGAATCTAAAATAATTGACATTGCCTCAGGCAAACTTTATTTACTGAAACTTCACTCAAATTCCGCTAAAGGTTTTCAATTTCTGTTTAAGGAATTCATGATTCCGGAAGGAGGCCAATTACATTTTTACACGCCGGATAAAACCTATATTTATGGTGCATATACACATCGAAATAATGGACCTATTGGAAAATTTGCTACTAGGATATTACCAGGAAATGATATTATAATTGAATATTTTGAACCACATCATTCCCCAGTCGGAAAGTTACTGATCAATAAGTTTGTGCATGTTTTTCAGGATTTAACCAAGAAAAGTTTCAATCGGGATATGGGATTTGAAGAGTCCGGAAATTGCACGATAAATTCAGGTTGTTTTGAAGAGTTTCGAGAAGAATCTAACGGAGTGGTTTTACGGGCTTATTATAATGAACAATTTGAACTTGGAGGATTTTGTTCAGGGGCTATGGTTAATTCTACCGAGCCCAACGAGTATCTGAAGAGTCCTTATTATCTGACAGCAGAGCATTGTGTTAAGAGAACTGACCCTGATGATGTTGAGGTTGATGGTAATTATAATTATTATTATGATTGGATTTTTTATTTTAACTATGAATCAGAAGGATGTAGTAATCCGTCTTATGATCCAATTTTTGATTCCAAAACGTTACGTGGAGGTTACTTAAAATCTTTAGGTAAGCAGTATGCATACGATAATAATGGCACCAACATTGGTAAAACTGATTACGCGCTGTTGGAGCTCGCTGACAAACCTCAGAAATATTTTCCGGTTACCTATTTAGGATGGGATCGAAGAAACCTAACCTCAGGAAATGTAATTAATATAAGTCACCCCCGTGGAGACATAAAGAAGATTGCCATTTCCAATGATTTTCCAAATTTGGAAGATAATGTGACAGCTTGTAATAGCCGTCCACTAGTATCCTACGAAGTGTTTTGGGATAGCGGCGTGACACAATCCGGTTCATCGGGTTCCCCATTATTATCAAATGAAGGTCGTATTATTGGCATACTGCATGGTGGTATTTCCAGGTGTGTCGATTCTCACCCAGAACTTTGCAGTGAAAATGGATATATAAATGGACCTGATGCTTTTAGTAGATTCTCTTATGCATGGGATCACCCAACTATGGAACACTCGGAAATGTATTTGTTTTTAGATCCATTAAACACTAACACCAGTTATTTGAATCACTACCTGGCAACCCCTGAAGAGTATGAAGATAATCCAGGTGGAGGAGGTGCTTGTGTTGCAAGAAATGGAACTGATGCCAGAGCTTTTAAGATCTCGTTTGAAGATACAAAAAGAAAACATTTTGGAGAATCAGTGGATATTGATGGAAAGACAATAGTCTCGAGTGCGCCAGAAGAGCATATGGTTTATATTTATCAGGTTGACGATTGTGAGGTTGTCTTTCAGAGTATTATAACAAGACCATTATTTAGAAGGATAGAATCTGTTGCTATTTGGGAAGACTATATTGCAATAGGTGAAACTTCCAATTTAAATGGCCTTGAAAGTGTAGTTTCAATTTATAAAAGGTTCGGATCCAGTTGGGAGTTTCAACAAGAGTTTTACCCAACCTCCAGAGATGAATGGTTTGGTTACGTTGTTAAGTTGAAAAATGGGTATCTGGTAACAGGGTCTCCCGAAGATAACAATGGGAAAGGTGCTATATATATCTATAAGCTTCAAAATGGAAGTTGGGGTTTAGATAGAAAGTTAATTTCACCATTTTCCAAATCAATTGCATCATTTGGATCATCCCTAGATTTTGATGGAAATACAGTAGCTGTTGGTTGCAGAGACGAGTATGGGAAGCTTGGTGTTGGCCGAGTATATATATACAATCAGGTTAATGGAGTCTGGTCACTTCAAGCGACTATAAAGGATAATTATTATCGATTTGGAAATTATGTTTCAATAAATGGAAAGTATTTAACGGTGAATTCAAAAGGCGGGAATACTTGGTCCACAGAGAACGTGAAAATTTACACACGAATTGGAAATACATTCAATAAGACTCAAGATATAATTGCAGGTAATTTAAAACCTGACGATACTTTTGCAAATAAAACGATTAGAAACGTGACATTGGATACAAAATACGCGGTGTTGCAGTATAGAGATAGAGAAGCATTTTTATTTGAATTGATCGGTAATCAGTGGCAGAAGAAAATGAGTTTGAATCCAACAAGTACCTTTCCAAGGTCTGAGGACGAATATGCTGGGTCTGTGTCATTTTCCAATGGGAAAATAGTAATAGGAAGTCCGGAAATGAAACCCACTTGTACTAGTTCTGGTTCGATTTATGTTTTCGATTTATTCTCCTTATTTCATGAAGCAAGTGCCACATTTTGTAATGAAACACTATTGGGCAAGAAAACGATAAGTGCAGAAAATATTACTCTAGGTGGGACAAACTGTAGCTTAGTAATAAAAGACAATGGGCAACTCATTGCAAATGCCTCAAATAAAATTATCTTAAAAGATGGTTTTAGGGCGCTAAAGTCGGGAAGTTTCGTTGCACGGGCAGATAATTGTAGCAAATTTAGTAATGGTAACTTTACACTTACAAGAACTAAGCCTCAATTGGCAGGACAATCTATTCAAACTTTTGAGCAGGAGCTACCTTTTATGCCAGATAATAAATTCTCTATTTCTATTTATCCCAATCCATCTCCTAACGGTAAATTTAAATTAGATATTGGCTCACATGATATCTGTATGATTGAGGTCTTCAACATGAACGGATCTAAAGTGATGGTTGTCGATTCAATAGATTCCGACTATTTTTCTCTAGATTTAAGTAGTCAGCTAAAAGGATTATACATAATTCGGATCACTACAAATGACGAGAAATTAGTTAGAAAAGTGTTGTTCAAATAAAATCAATAAATTCTGAACCTCTTTAGTTAATTACACAATTTTAAATTATTTCTATTGTTTAGTGAGTTTCATTAATTGAACAATTGCCAGTACAATTAACAAAACACCTGAGCTAAACCAAAAAAAAGCCGCAACATCCGTTGCGGCTTTCAGTTTTTTGAATTTGTAGTCTATTCAGGAAATTGCCTTATTAGTAAAGGTACTCTAGCGCTACTACATCGTAAGATCCAAACTCACCATCTTCGCTTGAGCTGAAGCATGCCTGCATGATAGAGTTGTAATCTGTACCTGTAGGAGTGCCAGGAATGTGGATTGCACCTACACCTGCGCTACCTTCGTTTCCTCCAGAACCACAAGAAAGTGATCTGTTGAAGTAGTCAGTGTGTCTCAATCCAAGGCAGTGACCCATTTCGTGAGTGATTACGTGCTCATTCACGTTGGTAGAGTAAGCATCAGTACCAGCATTGATCTGGATCAACTGATGAGGATCTCCACCACTAGGGAATCCTGCAGAACCTCCGCCTCCGGAAGCACCGTTGTTGTAAACTACCATGTCATAAGACTGCCAGTTAGACGAACCATAGTTCAATGTGAACGTCAATCCAGTGTTGATTCTGTTGTAATTGTTAACAGCCCACTGAAGTGCAGTTCTCATCTTACTGGTCAAAGCACAGCAGCTACCAGTGTATCCAAGAACAGAAATTGTTCGTGGAAGTCCACCTACCAATGCACTTGTTCTGTACTGCTCCTGGTTAGGAAGTTCAATGTTTTTGTCCTTCAGAAGCATCTCAGCGATTTGGCTTTCTGTAAGCATGATATCACCTTCTACCATATAAGTAGGCTCGGTGCTTTTCATTCCATCAAGCGGATTGGTCCAATCTACTCTTGAAATGTCGCTTACGTCAAAACCAAGTTCTGTAAGTGAGGTTAATACTTCTTCCGGGATGTCATTTTCCTGAATGGCTACTTCTTCCTGATTACAGGATAGAACAAATGCAGATGCAATAAAGAGAGCAAGGGCTCTCATTACGAGATCTCTCGTTTTCATAATTATATAATGTTTGGTTAGCAAATAATTTCCACCGAATATAATATCTTTTACCAAATAAAAAACTTTTTTAGGGTGTAAAATTCGCATTTTGCAATATTATTTTAAACTTATTTTTATTTTGAAATATATTATTGCGAATGACTAAAAATGAAGAATAAAATTTTTGCATAGCTGATAACGGTTCTAATTCCGCTATATTTGGCCCGCTAACCAGTACTTTATGAGAAAGAATTTAGTCTTTTTGATGCTGCTTCTTTGTGCCTACTTTGCATCTTCGCAGCGTTCTGAGCCCGTTAGGTCACTGGAGGACTTGCCACTGATCAACTCAAAAGAAATCCCTTCAACACCATTTTTAATTGAGGTCAACGGTCAAACAACGAAACATGATTTAATAAGTCAGGGATACAGCATCATCAGGCAGATCAGTAGCCATCGTTTTATTGTGAGGGCACAGCAGCCTACAACATACTACCCCTCAGCATGGATTGACCCAGACTGGAAAATAAGTTTGGAAGCCCGTCAATCGAAAGGCAACAACCGGTACCTGATTAAAGCATCTGATTTTAGCAAATTTGATCATGACCCAAACATCGACATTCATTTCACTAAATTTGATCTTATAGCGGTGACCACCTCAGCTCAATACATCCGTGAGGTCGTTTCTCAATGGGAAGAAGTAGTCTACATCACCCTCCAGGGTTCACCACCACATACCGAAGGCAATGTGCTTGACCTCAACTTAAATCCTAATAAAGTAAACGCGGTTCATCACTACTATCCAGGTTTAACAGGAGAAGGGTTCAATGTGTCCATCCAGGAACAAAGGTTTTTTGAAAATGACCTTGACCTCCTTGGTCGCACAGTATTTAATGAACTTTCTTCTGATGATGAAGATAAACACGCCACAGATATGGCTACCATATGTGCCGGAGCAGGTAATTCCTTTGTTACCGGAAAAGGAGTAGCCACCAGGGCCACCCTTTATTCTTCTGATTTTGCTGACATCCTTCCTGATGAGGATGCAGACTACCAGATGCTGGAAACCTGGGTACAAAATCATTCCTATGGCAAGGGGATACAAAACTATTATGGGCTGGAGGCACAGGCATTTGACCGGAGCGTAATCAATAACCCTCAGTTGGTTCATGTGTTTTCTTCTGGAAACTCCGGTGGAGATACCAGTACAGAAGGTCCATATGCCAATGTGCCAGGTTACGCTAACCTTACAGGTAACTTCAAAATGTCCAAGAATACATTGTGTGTGGGATCTGCAGATACTACCGGCAGGCCATATCCGCTAGCCAGTATTGGTCCGGCTTACGATGGGAGAGTGAAACCGGAAGTAGTTAGTTATAGCACAGATGGATCAAGCAATTCGGCAGCACTTGTATCTGGCATTGCGCTGTTGATGCAGCAGCAATATCAAAACCTGCACGGGGAGATACCCCATGCGGATTACATCAAAGCGGTTCTGATCAATAGTGCAGATGATGTATACAACGATCATGTCGACTTTGCAACAGGGTTCGGCAATGTAAATGCGCTCAGGGCCATTGAGGCCATTGGCAAGGAAAGACATTTGTCAGCCGCAATACAGCATGATGAAGTAGTAACTTTTCCGCTGAATCTTCCTGGTAATGTAGAACAACTGAAGATAACACTGGTATGGACAGATACACTGGCAGGAGTAGCATCATCACAGGCACTGGTCAATGATCTGGACATGAAACTGGTCAAAGATGAAGCAACGATCTTACCATGGGTATTAGATGCATCACCAGCCGTACCCAGTTTGGCAGCCGAAGCTGTAAGAGGAGAGGATCATTTGAATAATGTAGAGCAAATCACCGTGAAGAACCCACAGGCGGGTGATTATGAGATTCAGGTCCATGGATATGATGTTTCCACCAAAAGCCAGGAATTTGTTGTGGTGTATGATTGGGAGTTGACAGATACCTTCCGCTGGACTAACCCAACAGGCAGTGATAATTTTCCATACAATGGAGAAACTGGCACCTACTTCAGGTGGGAAAGCACCTTGAGTGAAACTTCAGGAAGCCTTGAATATAGTGTTGACGGAGGGTTGAATTGGGAGAAAATAGCCGATGTAGACCTGTCATTGGGCCACCATCGCTGGGTTGCTCCGGACATATTTGCCCGGGCGCAGGCAAGAATGGTAGTGGGTTCTGAAATTTACCTTACGGAGGAGTTTTCCATTTCTCAACCGGTACGTATTTCTGTTGGGTTCAACTGTGATGATTCGGTGATGTTACTTTGGGAAGGAAGAGATGAGGTCACAGATTATGATGTGCTGCATCTTGGAGACTCGTTTTTAAGTCAGGTTACTAATCTTACGGATTCTTTTCTGGTCATCGAAAAATCTGCATTTAACACACAATACTTCGCCATTAAACCATACATCAATGGAAAGCCTATGATCAACAGCCTCACTTTTGATTATGAAAGACAAGGTGTAGGATGTTTTGTGGCTACATTTTTTTCAAACCCACACAAAGAAGGTGTTACACTTCAGCTACAAATGGGAACAACCTATGGTGTTTCTGCAGTAAGATTTGAACGATTAAATAATAATCAGTTTGGTCTGATAAGTAGGGTGATACCCGATTCGGCAATTGTCGTTTCAGAGGACCTGGATCCCTATGAGGGATTGAATGAATACAGAGCCGTCATTGAATTAATCAATGGCCAGGAAATTATAACAGATCCTTCGCAATCCTATTTTTTATCTGATGTGCCGTTTTTGGTGTTTCCTAATCCGGTATCTACAACAGACTACCTCACCATATTTGCAAAAGACCTGGATGGAGATGTCGCTAAATTCTATCTGTATGGCACTGATGGAAAACTAGCGCTTGAGAAAACGCTTAACGCAGAAGTGGATATCATTGACCTGCAGGGATTGTATAGAGGAGTGTATCTCTATGTAATCAGAAGCAAAAACTATTTTTCTACCGCTAGAATAATAGTGCGATAGAATTCTTTACAATGGTGGCGATGGATTGAGCATCCCGATTATATTTGGGCGAACAATATTTTCAATCAATTTTACTTATGTTAAAAAAGTATTTAACACCCATGTTATTGGCACTCGCCTTTGCCTGCCAGACGCCTGAAAATTCAAAAGAGAAACCACTAACTGATGAAGAACTAAAAACACTTGCCGATCAGTTGGCCCATGAGTACATCATCGTTGACGGACATGTGGATTTACCATACCGAATGGAAGTAAAGGGTTTCATGGTACAGAAGACTGTGGAAGATGTGTCGGTAGAAACCTCGGGGAATTTCGATTACCCAAAAGCCAAAAAAGGTGGACTTGATGCCCCGTTTATGTCCATATATGTACCAAGCTTTTATCAGAAGACCGGAGGGGCAAAGGAATTTGCGGACTCACTGATCAACATGACAAGACAGGTGGCCGAAACCTATCCGGATAAATTTGCATTCGTAACAACACCTGCTGAAATAGAAGAAAATTTCAAAGCAGGCAAAATTTCTCTTCCGCTTGGGATGGAAAATGGTGCTCCTGTAGAAAACGATATCAACAATGTGAAGTATTTCTGGGAAAGAGGAATTCGATACATCACCCTGACTCATGCGAAAGACAACCAGATTTGTGATTCATCCTATGATACCGCCAGGACTCACAATGGGTTGAGTGAATTTGGTGTAGAAGTAGTGAAAGCGATGAATGATGTAGGAATTATGATCGATATCTCTCATGTTTCTGATAGTGCATTCTACCAGGTGATGGAAATTACCAGGGCTCCCGTGATTGCTTCACACTCATCGGCCAGAAAGTATACACCCGGTTTTGAGCGAAACATGACCGATGATATGATTAAAAAGCTTGCTGAGAATGGCGGTGTGATCCATATCAACTTTGGATCAACGTTTCTTTCCAAAGAATCAAGAGATAAATTCAAGGCGATGGATGAAGCGATGACTGAATTCAAAGTGAATAACAATGTTACAGAGGATGATTCAGCATTCATCAATTACAAAGCGAAATACCTTGAAGAAAACGATCCATTCACTGATGTGAAAACTGCGGCTGATCACATCGACCATGTAAAGAATTTAGTAGGTGTGGATTATGTGGCCTTCGGTTCTGATTTTGATGGTGTAGGAAATTCTCTTCCTGAGGGACTGAAAGATGTTTCTATGTACCCCAACCTTATCTACGAACTGCTGAAAAGAGGCTATACCAAAGAAGAGATTGAAAAAATATGCTATAAAAACACCTTTAGGGTCTGGAACAAAGTCATTGAAGTGGCGGGACAATAAAGGTTATTTGACGTAGAAAAATATAAAGGTGTCTGAGACAGGCACCTTTTTTTGTTTGTACTGTGAATACCCCTATTTCTTCCTGTAATCGCCCCGCTTAATTGATTTGATCAACTGCGCCCATGCGAAAGGGTTGAGTAAGGGATTGGGAGGTGCCTGAAATCGGTATTGCTGGGCACGGAATTGCTGATCCATGAAAAACCGGTGATTAAGACTTGCAGAAGGGCCAAGTTCCCAATACATTCTGTTAAGCACATCCTCACTTAAAAATTCATCCAGGTTGTTTAGATTATCTTCATAAGGTAATTCAAGGGCCAGAATAGCCTCTTTAAATAGCTCTTCGGTAGGGTAAGGGAAAATTTCAATTTCCAGTAAGTAGGTAGTGTCTTCTGCCAGCTCCACAACTGTTGACAGGCTGTTAGTCTCGCTGGCCGGTATGATGAATGATTTCTTTTCAAAACCAATGGCACTCACTACAACGCTATCACCTTCCAGTACTGGCATGGAGAAATATCCATAGGGGTTGGTGGTAGTTCCCCGTCCACCTTTTGGGACATAAATATGAACACCAGGCAAACCGATAGTGCTATCCGCTTCTCCTACCACGATACCTGTCAATTGAATTACACCCTGATATGGATCTTTTTCGGTATCCTGTGCAAATCCATCCTGACACCAGCCTGTAAGGGTTAAAATCAGGAAAAGAAATACGTACTTATAACCAGCTTTTACCAAAATTTCGTTTTTCTTTATACAATGAGTTTACAGCAATAATAGTTTGCTGAAGAATTCACAAAACTACAAAGATTAAAGGTTAATCTCACAAGATTCGACTAAAACCCAGACGTCATGCGACTAAAAAATTTTAGCCTTGCCTATGGTACTCAGATATTTAAGTCTTTTTCTGAAGAACCTCGCATCAGGATCATTCATTTGCTCTACATGAAGAAGGAACTCTGCATTTCTGATCTGGAAATGATTCTTGACTTTACCCAAACAAAAACCTCCCGTCACATTGCTTATTTGAAAAATGCCGGATTGGTTTCTTCCAGAAAAGTGGATCAATGGGTAATCTATTCCATTAAAGAGGAGGTAATTGATTTTGTAGGGCAGATATTTGAGTTTTTGAGTAAAGATGCTGTCCTGGAACGAGACCTGGAGACTTATGACATTATGGAGAGCAACCGCGAATTATCGTCCAGTAAAATTCAGTTGAAAGGTTGGCGGGGATAAAATACAATCATATTTTTTTTGATCTGGATCATACCCTTTGGGACTATGAGGCCAATGCCAGGGAAGCACTTGAAGAGCTTTACGGTCAATATGATCTGGGAAAGCTGGGATTGTTTTCCAGTGAAGAGCTGATACGTCTATTTTTTGAAATTAATGAGCAGCTTTGGGATGAGTACAATCATCATCGCATTGATAAAAATTATATCAGAAAAGAACGTTTCAAAATCATCTTTGATCAGCTTCGGGTACCCTTACGGCATTTTCCCACCGGGTTCGGTGAAGATTACATCAATCTTTGCCCAACCAAAACGAATACAATTGAATATGCCCGGGAGGTGTTGGAGTATCTCCAACAAAAGTATAACCTCCACATCATTACCAATGGATTCAATGATATCCAGGGGACCAAGCTGAGTGCATCAAAGCTGGATACCTATTTTCAGGAGGTCATCACTTCTGAGTCTATAGGAGCAAGGAAACCATCATCCGTAATTTTTCAACATGCCCTTTCCAAAGCTGGCGCTTCTCCCGATGAGTCCATAATGATTGGGGATAATTATAAAGCAGACATATTGGGTGCACTTAATGCCGGTATAGATCAGGTTTATTATAACCCGGTAGGAAATGGTATTGAAAAGCAACCTACATATATCATCAGTCAATTGATCCAATTAAAGGACATCCTGTAAACCTTCCCGGTATTCCGTTAGAATTTCTCTTTATTCCATGTAGATTTGCGGTCTGAATTTGATTGTTCAATAATTTAAAAAATAAGCAACATGCCAAAGGGAATATTCACTGTTCCGGTACCTGTTAATGAGCCGGTTAAAACATATGCTCCTGGTACTCCGGAAAGAGCCGCACTCAAAGCGGAATTAGCCAACATGAGATCCAAACAAATCGATGTGCCTATGTACATCGGTGGAGAGGAAGTGACCACTGATAAGAAAATAAAGATGAGTCCGCCTCATGATCATCAACATGTATTAGGGCATTTCAATGAAGGCGATGCACAACATGTTGAAATGGCGGTGAATGCAGCCCTGGCAGCCAAAGAAGATTGGGCCAACCTTAGCTGGGAGCACCGGGCCAGTATTTTTCTGAAAGCAGCGGAACTGATCGCGGGACCGTACAGAGCAAAAATCAATGCTTCTACCATGCTTGCTCAGTCCAAAAATCCATTTCAGGCTGAGATTGATGCTGCTTGCGAATTCATAGATTTCCTGAGGTTTAATGTACAATACATGACCGAAATCTATGCTCAGCAACCTGGTTCACAACCCGGCATGTGGAATAGGTTAGAATACAGACCACTTGAGGGTTTTGTTTTTGCCATTACTCCGTTCAACTTCACTTCAATTGCGGGTAATTTGCCAGCATCTGCGGCTTTGATGGGGAATACCACTATCTGGAAACCTGCTTACTCTCAAGTCTACTCTGCCAATGTAATTATGCAAGTGTTCAAAGAAGCTGGATTGCCTGATGGTGTGATCAACCTAATCTATGTAGACGGACCGGTTGCCGGAGATATCATCTTCAAACATCCTGATTTTGCGGGATTGCACTTTACTGGTAGTACTGGGGTATTTAAACACTTGTGGAAAACTATCGGGAACAATATTGATTACTACAAAACTTACCCAAGAGTTGTGGGAGAGACCGGAGGTAAAGATTTTATCATCGCTCACTCTTCAGCAAATGCTAAGGAAGTAGCCACTGGCATTACCAGGGGAGCCTTCGAATTCCAGGGGCAAAAATGTAGTGCTGCCTCAAGGGCCTATATTCCGGCATCCATGTGGGAAGATGTTAAAAAATATATTCAGGAAGACCTGAAAGACATGAAGATGGGAAGTCCTGAAGACTTTTCTAATTTCTTCAATGCCGTAATTGATGAGCGGGCATTTGATAAAATTGCCGGATACATTGATCAGGCTAAATCAAGTAATGTTGCAGAAATCATCGCCGGAGGAGGCTATGATAAGTCAGTGGGTTATTTTATAGAGCCAACAGTAATTAAGGCAGAGGACCCAATGTTTACTACCATGTGTGAGGAGATCTTTGGTCCTGTAATTACCATTTACGTTTACCAGGATGAGAGATTTGAGGAAACATTGCAGTTGGTAGATCAGACTTCTCCCTATGCATTGACCGGAGCTATCTTCTCCAAAGACAGATACGCTGCGGAATTGGCAACTAAAAAGCTTGTTAATGCCGCTGGTAACTTCTACATCAATGACAAGCCGACCGGAGCTGTTGTCGGGCAACAACCATTCGGTGGAAGCAGGGCTAGTGGTACCAACGATAAGGCAGGTTCTGCACTGAACTTGTTGCGTTGGGTGACTCCAAGAACGATCAAAGAAACATTTGTTCCGCCTACAGATTACAGGTATCCATTTCTGGACAAGGAATAAGTCGTTTTATTGAGATATTTTAAATAAAAAGCCGGATTTTCCGGCTTTTTCATTATAAACCTTTGTTTTTATTGAAAATCCATCGTTTCTTTGATGTCCCAAAAATGATCTGATATCTTTATATTCCACTCTAAAATCAGATTACAATGAGTATTCTTCAAAGTGTAAAAGAAAAACTTGGAAAGCCGTATGAAGACCTTGAATTCCTGTTGGAAGCATTGAAGGAGGTTTTGATAGAAAACGGTGAAGAGGAGATGGCATATCAGATTCCGTGGATCAACGACACCCCTGAATTTGATGAGCAGAAATTTACATTGAAGCATATTCAGCTGTATAGTATTGTTTTCCAATTGGTCAATACCGTGGAAGTAAACGGTGCAGTTCAAAGCAGGCGGAAAAAGGAGAGTGAAAAACTAGACAGTGTACATGGATTGTGGGCAAGTGCTTTGACTCAGCTTCAAAAACTCAATGTGCCTGAGCAGGAGATCGTGAAAAGACTTCCGGACATGCGCGTGGAACCCGTACTGACGGCCCACCCAACTGAAGCTAAAAGAGGTACTGTTCTGGAGCATCACCGCGATTTATATGTCTCTATGGTGATGAAAGAAAATTCCATGTATACGGCTAATGAACTCAAGAACATTCGCCAAAACATCAAATTTTCTCTGTACCGACTTTGGAAAACTGGCGAGATCTTTATCGAAAAGCCAGACATTGATTCTGAACTCAGAAATATCATGCACTACCTCACCAATGTTTTTCCTGAGGTGATTCCAGTCGTTGACAGACGAATGTTACAGGCCTGGGAAGACAAGGGGTATGACCTGGAAAAGGTTTTAAGAGATGGTGCTTTCCCCAGAATCCGGTTTGGAAACTGGGTTGGGGGTGACAGAGATGGCCATCCACTGGTTACTGCCGAGGTTACTGCCAATGCACTGAAAACAATGAGACTCAATGCCTTTGTGGTGGTTAGAAGGGCATTGATGAAGCTCATCAAGAATATCAGTTTTGCTCTGGAACTGGATGAAGCTTATGATCCGATGAAAATGAGGATCAATCAATTGGTGGCAGAACTTGGTGATCGCGGTTTAGATGCATTATTAAGAAACAAAGGAGAAGCTTTTCGTCAGTACCTTAATTTGATGGTGACCAAGCTTCCATTAGACACAAAACGAGGACACGCCACCCGAATATCTGAATTCAAGGGATCGTATGTGTATAAGTCCGAGCTGATCAAGGATCTTAAATTACTGAAAGAGGCGTTGTTGCACTATGGAGCAAAAACCATTGCCTATTATGATGTAAATGATGCAATCCGGATAGTTTCTACATTCGGCTTTCACCTTGCAGCACTCGATATTCGCCAGAACAGTGACTTCCATGACAATGCCATTACGCAATTGATGATCGCTGCAGGCATGTCCGGAGAAGAATATATCAATTGGGATGCCGACAAAAAAAGGGAATTCCTCAACAAAGAATTGGAATCCAGCAGGCCTTTTACGCATTCCAACATGGAGATAGGACCCAATGCAAAAGCAGTAACTGAAGTATATAAAGTAGTTGAAAAACATGTATCCAACTATGGTGTGGATGGTATCGGTTCATTCATTGTAAGTATGACCAGGTCAGTTGAAGATCTCCTGGGGGTTTATTTGCTGGCCAGGGAAACAGGTCTTACGAAAAAAACTGAAGATGGTGTGGTCTGTGTAGTGCCTGTGGTGCCATTGCTGGAAACCATTGAGGATCTTCAGGCCGGCCCTGAAATATTATCAGCGTTTTTATCGCATCCATTTACACAGAGAAGTCTGCGGTATCAAAAAGAGCAGAAGAAAGAAAAGTACCTCGTGCAGCAGGTGATGGTAGGTTACTCTGACAGTAACAAAGACGGAGGAATTCTGGCCAGTCAATGGAACCTGTACAAGGCCCAGTCAGAACTACAGAAAGTAGGTGAAGAGTTTGGTGTTAAGATCCGGTTCTTCCATGGAAAAGGAGGGAGTATCAGTCGTGGTGCGGGACCAACACATTACTTCATTCAGGCGCTCCCACACTCTACAGTTAGCGGAGACATGAGACTGACCGAGCAGGGTGAGACCATCGAACAGAAATATGCCAACAAAATCAACGCGGCATATAATCTGGAACTATTAACGGCCAGTACCATGTCCAAGACCATCAGCAGTCAGTTTACGGAAAAGAAACCTCATCCATTGGCTGACATTCTGGATGAGCTTGCAGCAGAGAGTAAAAAAGTATATTCTGCTCTCCTGAATGAACCTGGTTTTATTCCATATTTCAGAGAAGCAACACCTATTGATGCCATCGAAAACAGTAAGATTGGGTCAAGGCCTTCAAGACGAAAAGGAATGAACTCGCTGGATGATTTAAGAGCGATTCCGTGGGTATTCTCATGGAGCCAGTCCAGATATAACATGACCAGCTGGTATGGTCTGGGAACTACCTTGTTAAACTTCAAAGACAGGGATCCGGAGGGTTTTGCTAAACTGAAGGAAGCAACAAAAACTGACCCTTTCATCAGATATGTACTCACCAACGTAGATACGAGCCTGGCAGCCACTGATCTGGAGATCATGAATCAGTACGCATCTTTAGTTACGGACAAGGAGATTAAAGAAAAGTTTTTAGGCCTGTTCAGTTCCGAGTTGGAGAAGGTGAGAAAAGCGTTGGATCTGTTGCTTGAGAAAGGAATTGAAGAAAGAAGGGTGCAGCATTACTATTCAAATGTACTTCGGGCATCTACCATGAAATCGCTTCACTTCAAGCAGGTTGCATTGTTGAAAAAGTGGCGTGAGGAGAAATTCGCTGGTGATACTGAGAATGCTGAAAAGACATTGATTCACTTGCTCACCACCATTAATGCAATTGCCGGAGCAATGAGGAACACCGGCTAGGTCGATTCCGTCAAAATTAATTACGGTTCAATGTGAAAATTCAACAGTTCGAAGGTTTTTCATAGCTGAAGACGTACCCTGATGCGTCTTTAAAGTTGTAAAACTTTAAGCATTATGAAAAAACTACAACTTCTAATTATAGCTGTTTTGATGTTTGCATTTGCAGCATCCTTACAGGCCCAGGAATTACCAAGAAAAGGAGCCGTTCTTAAATCTGAAGACAATACTTTAGTGGTCAAAACAAATGAGTCTACAGAAACCATCATCACACTGGTAAGGTCAAAAATGGAGCGTAAAAGAAAATTTGATGCGCCTACTATCCAGCAAATCGATGGGTTGGTAGCCACTGTCAGCCCGGTAGAAGGAGCTCCGGATCAATATATCCTAAGCCTTCGACCTACATCGATCAGTCCGGGTAATTACAATTTGATCGTAAAAGGAGCAGGCAACAACAAACATTTGATCACAGGAACAATGATTTCTTTGGTTGTTGAAGGCACCACGGCGCTTTCTTCTTCCAACTAATTCCTGTAAATTTCTCCTATGTTGAGTGCCAGGAAATATGGTAAAAGGCTTCTTGTAGCATTATTTGTATACTGTTTCTTCCATGTAACCAGGGCAGAGACTGTAGCAGAGGCCTTCACTTTTAATTTTGCCGACCGTATTTACCTTATCTACATCGTTGTAGTGGTAATCTCAGTATGGGAACTGCTTGACAGAATTATCAGTCATAAAAAAATTGCCAGTCTGGATCTCAACAGGTCCAGAGAACTACTGCGGGCGGTGGTAATATTGTCCCTGGCGATATTTCCACCCATCGTATTCGCCAGTTGGGTTTCGGAGTACTGGATCAAACCTCAGTTGGAAATCTGTACATTTCAGGGTGATTTTTTTATGAAAGACATACTTCAGGGGCAGGTTCTGGGCTGGCTCATCATTTCTGAACGACTTTTCAAAAGATATCATGAGCAGTCCAGACAGCTTGAGCGCGACAAAGCGCAAATGCAAAAGGAACTGCTGCTAAGCCAGTATGTCAATTTAAAGAATCAGATTAAACCCCACTTCTTGTTCAACTCCTTTAGTGTCTTGCAATCACTGATAGAGACCAATCCGGAACAGGCAGGTAAGTTCCTTTCACGCCTATCAAAAATGTACCGTCATATCCTTGATTCCAGAGAGGATTCTATGAGTCACCTGGAAAAGGAACTGGAGATATTAGACGCCTATTTATACCTGCTCAATGTAAGACACGAAGATAGTCTTGAGGTGACGGTAGAGGTAGATGAACAATATCTCAATGCATTTGTACCCACCATGTCATTGCAAATGTTGATGGAAAATGTGGTCAAACACAATCGGTTTAGCAGGTCTAATCCACTTATAGTTAAAATTTACACTGAGGATGATTACCTCATCATTAAGAATCAACTGAATAAAAAGGGCGCGGAAGTGATTTCCACCAAAGTCGGTTTAGAAAACATAAAGAGTCAATATAATCTACAATCTGATAAGTCCATATTAATCGTAGAAGATGACACATTCTTTACGGTGAAATTGCCCGTTTTGAATAGATTGCGATTAGTATGATTCAGGCTTTAATTGTAGAAGATGAAAGACTATCCGCTGATCGGTTGAAAAACATGATCAATGAGGTAGCACCCGAACTTCAAATTGCTGCCATTTTGGATTCTGTAGAGTCATCTCTGGAATGGTTTCGTGACAACAGCCCACCCGATCTGATCTTTTTGGATATACAACTGAATGATGGTACCGGGCTTGACCTGTTGCGTGAATCAAAGACCAGGTGTCCGGTAATTTTCACAACCGCGTACGATGATTACGCCATCAAAGCCTTTCAATACAATAGCCTTGATTATTTGCTCAAACCTGTGGAAGAGGAAGACCTTAAGAGAGCAATTGCGAAGTTTAAGGAATTCAGTAATGAACATCCCCGGGTAGACATTCCTCAGGTAGAGCGCATTATTGCCAGAGATTTTAAAAAAAGGTTTTTGGTGAAACTGGGAGATCAGTATAAACCCATCGATGTGACTTCCATCGCATACTTCACATACGAAAATGGATTGACCTATCTCATCACACATGATGGGGAAAGGTGGCCGGTTGATCAATCTCTTGAACAGGTACAGGAGGTGCTAAACCCATTGGATTTCTACAGGGTAAACCGACAAACATTGATCTCCCTGAAGTCAATTGCTGAAATCCACACCTACTTCAATAGCCGGTTACTGCTGAAGCTTTTGCCGGATTGCCCACAGGAAGTGATTGTTGCTCGAGAAAGAGTGAGTCACTTTAAAAAGTGGATGGACCTCTAATAGATACATCTGATAAAAATAATATCCTGTCTGGATAAGTTCATATTTCGTCGAACTAGCTGGTTTTTGGCATTTCATTGCTAGACAAAACTCACTCATTCTTGTTATCTTAGGTAGAACGGGGGGTAACTATCTAATGAAGCGGACGATACTAATTACGATATGTGCGGGCATATTGTCATTTGCACATGGCCAATCCAATATCAGTTTTGATCGACTGACCACCAAAGAAGGTCTGGCACATAATCAGGTAAGGGCAATAGTACAGGATAACCATGGTTTCATCTGGTTTGGTACAACCACGGGCCTGCAGCGGTACGATGGAAAAAAGTTCACCACCTATCAGAACATTCCTGGCGATAGCAATTCATTGATTGGAGATCGGGTGAGATCCCTTTTAGCAGATGAAAACGGAGGGATATGGATCGGGACTTTCGGAAGCGGATTAAGCTACCTGAAAGATGGTAAGTTTACCCATCATATCTATGAGGATGGAAACCCCAACAGCATCAGTAATAATAGTATTGAAGCCCTGGTAAAGGACAAAGAAGGCCACCTGTGGATTGGCACGCGTGAGGGTGGATTGAACCGCTACAAAGATGGAAAATTCGAGCGATTTCTATTTGAAGCAGGTGACCAGCAATCACTGAGTCATAATGGCGTCTTTTCATTATGTATTGACAGTAAAAACAGGCTTTGGGTAGGTACTTATGGTGGGGGTCTCAACCTGTATCAGGATGGTCGGTTTGTACGCCTCAATGTTGATAATCCCCTGGGTAAGGTACCAGGAAATTTTGTTATTAGTATTACCGAAGATCACACCGGGAAGCTTTGGGTTGGTACCTGGCAGGAAGGCTATTCTGTACTGGAGGTTTCAGATGAAAATATAATATCAGTTGAAAGAGTTCAGGAAGGGGAGGGTTTGAATAACAATTCAGTATTGGCAAGTGTCGTGCATGAAGGCAAGATGTACCTGGGCACCTGGGGAGGCGGCTTGAATGTGCAGTCTAATGGAAACTACCAGTACTATAAAAACAGCCCTGGTGATGCGAATAGTTTGAGTAGCAACTACGTAGAATCGCTGTTTGTCGACAAGGATGGCTACTTATGGATTGGTACCTATGGTGGCGGAGCATGCAGAATTACTTTCAGTAGTTTCATTACCTTCAGAAACAATCCCAGAGAGAGAAGCTTAAATAATGATTTTGTGACCGATGTGCTGGAAGCCAGTGACGGTTCGATTTGGATAGGGACACTAGGTGGTGGATTGAACAGGTATTACAAGGGCAACTTTGAATATTTTCAGCACGACCCGAACAACCCCTTTGGATATGGAGACAACACAAATACCATTTGGCAGATCATTGAAGCCAGGGATCAGTCACTGTGGATAGCCAATCAAACGGGGCTGGATCATTACAAGAATGGAAAATTTAAGCACTATGAGTTCAAGGACATCAATGGGTTGATGCAAAACAACCTGGTATTTAGTGTCATTGAATCGCTGGATGGAGGAGTGATATTTGGAACATGGGATGGAAGGGTAATAAAACTAAAAGATGGGGTATTCACGGTGATCTATGATGTAGCAGAAAAGGAAATCACTGAAGCAAACCATCCTGCTTTTTCAATATTCCAGGAGGAAAATGGTAAGGTATGGGCTTGTCTGGAGAGTGTGGGATTAATGCAGGTAGAAGATGGTCAGATCAATAAAATATTTTTTGAATGGAGCAGTGAGAAAACCAATGTGCCCGAACCTCGATGTGTGATCAAAAGCAAGTTTGAAAATGTGATTTGGGCCGGTACGTCACTCGGCCTCTATAAAATTTACCTTGATAATGATTCATTAGTTCACTACAACAAAAAGGTGGGGCTCGTTAATGATAACCTTATAAGCGTACTGGAAGATAAAAATGGTATCATATGGGTGTCCACAATGGATGGAATAAGCCGATTGGACCCAAAAACGGAAGAGTTTGTAAATTTTGATGTTACTGATGGTTTACAAGGAAACCAGTTTGTTAGAAATTCAAAATTTGTAAGTCCGAGAACTGGCAAAATCTACCTTGGTGGGACTAATGGGTTCAATGTATTTCATCCAGACAGTATTGACATTTCCAAAACTAAACCAAGGGTTGCTCTGACGGGATTACAAGTGATGTATAAGGATGTTAACCCTCGTGAATCATCAATTATCAATACTTCGATTGAATATGCCAGCGAAATCCATCTGGACTATCAGGATAAGACATTTGGTTTAGAGTTTTCTACTATCAATTACGATCGACTGTATCAACAATATCAATATGCCTATTACCTCGACAATTATGAGGACAACTGGAATTTTGTCGGAAACAGGACCTACGCCTCATACAGTAACATTCCGCCTGGTGAATATACCTTCAAAGTGAAGTCTTCTGAGTCAGGAAGCAATTGGGATAATCCGGTGACCTCAATCAAGGTGGTGGTTCATCCTCCATGGTATTTCACCCTTTGGGCAAAAATCCTGGCTGCCATTCTGATTGTTGCGATAATTTTTGGTGTGGTAAAGTTCAGGGTAAGAAGTATTGAGCGAAGGAATACCATTCTGAAACGAATAGTGGATAAAAGAACTGGTGAATTAAAGGAATCCAATGATAAGCTCAAGCAGCTCAATAAATACAAAGAAGAGATGACCTCCATGATTGTTCATGACCTCAAAAATCCATTGAACACCATTTTTCACATGGGTGAACGGCAAGAGGTGGTAGAGGCTGCCAATCAGATGCTGAATCTGGTGAACAACATGCTGGAGATCCATAGGTTTGAAGAAACCACTATGCCCGTGAAAATTGACCGGATACACCTGGGAAACCTGGTCAATTATTCCTTGCAGCAGGTTAAACATCAGGCAGACAGGAAATCCATTATTTTTCAAACGGAGGTTGACAAGGAAGCTTTTGTAAATGCAGACCAGGAGATCATTGCCCGTGTCATCATCAACCTGTTGACCAATGCCATTAAGTTTTCACCGGCTAATGCAGTTATTCAGATATCTACCCACGAGTTGCCTGAGTCTTGGCAGCTATCCATTAAAGATTCCGGACCTGGATTACCAGAGGGCGCGAAGAAGTCCATTTTTGCACCTTATGGGCAGCTGGAAGCAAAGCAATACGGAATTACCCCATCTACGGGATTGGGGCTTACCTTCTGTAAACATGCCATCAAAGCACATAATGGGTTTATAGGCGTTTATTCGAAAATTGATCAGGGAGCAACCTTTTATTTCACATTAGCAAAGGCCCACAAAGAGAAGATGCCGGAAGTCGCAGCAGTAAATGAAATCGACAATGGAGTGATACTCACTGCAGAAGACAGGGCTTATCTTTTGGAATATGTAGAGAAACTAAGACAGTATGAAATTTATGAATTCACCAAAATTTCCAGGATCATAGAAGAAATTGAAAATAAAAATGATAATTTGACTAAATGGAAGGAAAGCTTTAAGAACGCAATCTATTCCAGTAATTCTAAAAAGTTCAAAGAATTAATAGAGCAAGTATGAGATCCACAATATTGGTAATTGATGATGAACCTACCAACCTGCAAGTGATCTCCAATATCCTTAAAAATGAAGAGGAATATTATTTGCTCTATGCCCCCAGTGCAGATGTAGGTCTGGAAATTGGTCAAAAACACAACCTGGACGCCATCATTATGGACTGGGATATGCCCGGAATTAATGGAATTGAAGCCACCAGACTTTTTAAAGAAAACGACAGGACCAGGGATATACCAATCATCATTGCAACAGGGAAAGTAGCCACCCCAAACGATCTTGTAGTAGCATTAGGTGCTGGAGCCACCGATTTTTTACGCAAGCCTATCGTGGATTCAGAACTTATTGCCCGATTGACATCATCGTTGCAGATTTCCAGGTCATTTAAGCTCATCAAGCAGCAAAACGATGCAATGAAAACCAGCTTGAAATATGCACAGGAGATTCAGGAGGCCATGCTGCCCAAAAGTGAAGACTTCAATCAATATTTCAAAGAACATTTCATTCTGGAAATCACCAAAGATGGGGTGAAGGGAGACGTGTATTGGCTGAGAAGTAACCTGCAGGGAAAAGTAATGCTTATCCTGATTGACTCAGGTCCATCTGTAGGGGGTGCCCTGATTTCTATATTGATCAACCTTCAATTACAAAGAATTATAGAGCAGCAGGGGTTTTTACAGGCGCATGAAATTCTACATGAAATCTACAGGCACCTGTATGGGGAATTGGGAGTGAATGTAGAAGCCACGAAAAATGAAGTGAAGATCGCTGTATGCATATTCGATATTCAGGAGGAGACCATTCAATTTGCGGGTTCCCAGTCTACATTGTATTTACTCAAAGACCCGGACGAAGGGATAGTCGCATTTGTGGGCGAGGGAAAGCAGGATAGTGATGGAGAATTGGGACTTAATCAACCGCCGATGAAATCCTACAAATTCAGGTACCACAAAGGCTATCGGCTTTACCTGTTGACAGACGGACTGGAGCTGCAGCAAGGTGGAGATGATTACGAGCCCTATGGTAGCCAGCGGATCATTGATTTGCTCAATGGCATGAACGAAACCCCAATCCGTGATCAGGGGGACAAACTGAAAAGTGAATTCCATCGCTGGACAGGAAATATTGACAATCGGCAAAATGACGATTTCATTGCTGTTGGAATAGAAATGTAAGTGGTCTATATTTAGAAGAATTAAACGCATTTAATATGAACTCGACCATATTGGTAGTTGATGATGATCCCTTGAACATGGAGATGATCTCCATTATCCTAAAGCAGAAATCTTATAATTTTTTGTATGCCTCCAATGGACAGGAAGGAATTGATATTGCTAAAGCGCAATTTCCTGATGCAATCATTATGGATTGGGAAATGCCTGGGATCAATGGGCTTGATGCGGTTAAGATCCTCAAACAGGATGCGGATACAAAAGACATTCCGGTCATCATCGCGACTGGGAAAATGACTTCCCCGGATGATTTGGCTAAAGCTTTGGACGCTGGAGCAATTGATTATGTGAGGAAACCAATTGTTGCTACAGAATTGAACGCCCGACTCAACTCAGCACTGGAGTTGTCTAAATCCTACAACCTGATCAAAGAACAACACAGGTCTGTAAAATATAGCCTCCATTATGCCAGGGAGATTCAGCGCGCCATGCTACCTCCTAAAGCAGAGCTCACGGATCATTTTTCCGATAATTTGGTGGTAGAAAAGCCCAGAGAGCTCTTATCAGGTGATTTGTATTGGGTAACTCACAATAAGGAAGACAGCAAGGTATTTGTGTTTTTGTGTGATCCGGGCCCCTCCATAACAGGAGCGCTGCTTTCTACCATGACCAATGTTTTACTACATAGAATATTAGATGAAAAGGGGTTTGTACATCCTGAGGTTGTTTTACAGGAACTAAATAAACTCCTACTGGCAGAATTCTCTGATGAGGAAATTCGTGACCGGGAAGGCATCAAAATATCGGCATGCTTATTTGATCTAAAGTCCAAAGAGATGGAATTTGCCGGCGCTAAATCATCTGTGTTGGTTTTCCAGGACGGAGAGATGACTCAGCTGAAGGGAGACCGGAAGTTTGCCGGCGGGTATCAGAAGGAGGCGGATCGTTCGTATGAGACACACAAAATGTCGCTGAAAGAAGGCGATTCTGTTTATCTTATAAGTAATGGTTTTGGTAACCAACTGGGTGGACACGAGAACAAAAAATATAAATCAAAGAAAGTTCGTGAAATGATCGCCGCAATTCATAAGATGCCATTCGATCAGCAAAAATCACACATCGAAGAAGAGTTCGACAATTGGATCAATGCTGGCAATGAGATCCAGCATGATGATGTCACTGTCATCGGAATTAAAATTTAGGGTTCTTTCTTCATGAACCACATAGTGATACTGGTGCCAGGTACAACCCATTCATGAAAGGTTTCAAACCCATACCTTTCATAAACCTTCTTGTTTTTCAGTAACGTGGTTTCCATATAAATCGGTAATCCCAGGGATTTCGACTTCTCAAATATTAAGTCCCTGAGTTCCCTGACAGCATTGCCACCGACACCTTCTTTACTTACTCCCAGATACCAGAAGTAAAGGTAATCTTCATTAGTGGGTCTTATCTGTTTTCTGTAGCTCTCCCGGATACTGGCAGACTTTATGTTTTGCCACCCTATCACGGTGTGCACTAACCGGATTTGCGCCCACAAATCTGAAATTTTGTTCGAATGATGATTGAATTGGTAACAAAGGGCCAGACCAGTATTGTCTGATGAGAAATAGGCACCATTTCTTCTAATTGACCAGTCGATCGAATATGCCGCCAATGCTTTTAATTTAGCTGCCCGCCTGGGTCCTTCTCCAATGATATGGCTGATCATGGGATTATCATCAAAGGCTTCAGTAATGATCTTTATAGCCAGCTTCCGTTCCTGATTGGTCATATTACCTGGATGACTTTATGATTTTAAGGGGTTTAACCGGCGTATGGTCGGCCCATTGGCCCATATAGGTTGGAATACTTGATGATGATAAAGTTTCTTCGTGTGCAATTGATCCCAGAACCCGCAAAGTGGGTACCCAATATGCGTGTCGGTCTACCTGATCAATTTTACCAATGCTCAGAGCCCCTCTGATAACAACATTTCGGTTTCCTGTATCCAATGCACGGTCGGGAGAAATCGGAGAAGTATGATCTGACTTTACTTTCTCATAGTTATTGCGGTCGTCATAGTGTTCAACGAGTACTTTCTCTTCAATCTGTGAGGAATGTTCATACAAGTACCGGGCAAATTTATTACCAGCAGTCAGGTCTTTGTCTCCGGTGATCAATAACAATTTGCACTTTGTATCAATTCGATCATATTGATCTAACCTTGACAATTTAAGGTACTTAAAACCCGGCTGCACCAGTACCATTCCAGCAACCTGGTATTCATTGGAAGCACCATATTCATTTGCCAGATTTGAAGCAATGATTCCCCCCAGCGAGTGTGTGACAAATGAAATTGATTGGAAGTTGGTTCCAAGTTGCTGTGGCAACCTGTCAAAGGCTTTTCTTATATTTTTATCAACCCTTCTTTGGAATTTTATAGTGGCAGGATAAAACATGCCTTGCTGATATTTTGGGAATATCACTACATAGCCTGCTGCTGTCAGTTCCCTGATCCAGGCACCATAGCAGGCGGGGTTGGAGGCTGCAAAGCCATGCAGAAATACTACCAGGTTATCGGAGTACTGCTCGACACTTTCTTCATAAAACACCCAGAATTTCCTGGGACCATTGCCAAATTCTCCAATGCCTAGTTGGGCATGAAGCTTAAGACTTACCAGGGCAAATGCAAGAAGCAATATTTTTTTCATTTCAACAGAGTGTTTTTGAATGATTCAGGCAATTTAGGCAGTGGCGAACGAATTCACCAAACGAGTACGAAGAACTTGCCTTTTGTTAAGTTTTTGGATTGCCATTCCAAACTGTTCTGCTCGGTTTTAAGAAAACTTTGAAGAATTATCAGAATCCAAAGCATTGACGACCAATCAAACATGACGAATTCCCTCTATTTCGAAGTGTTTTTAAATTTCTATACTAGTGTCGAGCGAATTATTTTTTAAAAGCTTTTTGATGGCATGATGAGTCATCAATTGGAAGTAGGATTTTTGGTAACTCAAGGGCGTGTCCCTCAATAATTTTTCTGTCATTTGAGATTCCTGATCGTTCCGTGAGAGGGAACCTATTGGCTGTAACACCTCACTGTAATAGGCATGGATGTCTTTCAGCAGCATACAAAAGAATGAATTCCAAATGTCTAATTTCATGAGTTGAAAGACTTTTTTACGATCAATTTTCCACAATTTACATTGGCCTGTTGTTTCATACTGCTCATCACTGGGTTTGTTTTCGATGAAGCTAATGAGTGATGTAAAAGCAAAGGAACCTTCGATAAAGTGTTTTGTTTTGAGCTTATCTTGATCACAATAACTGACTTTTACTGTGCCGGATTCCAGGAAATATAGATTCTGGCAATGATCCCCGATTTTCAAAAATGGTGTTTCCGGACCTATAGCAATGTATTCAATGCATGGCGCAATGATGTTCCATTCTGAGGCGGAGATTGTTTTGTAGCTATTGATAAAATCCTGAAAAGGGTGTGTGTAAGTATTCATATCTGTATTAGAAATACATGTTCACTGTCAATATCCCCCACCCCTTTTTGTATCTTTCTGTCATGCTGATGAAATGGTCTGGTCCGTTCCATCACAATTTCATTCGGTTTATCACATACTTTCAAAAGCGATTATAGACAATGCGTGTATTAGAGATTATGAGGAAATTTTATTCGAGATTACCATTTCCGCTACACTTCCTGGTTATAGGTGTCCTGGTGATAAGCATTATTCTAGGATTCCAGGCGGTGTTTTCAGCAAATTTCACTAAAAAACACTGGGATTGGTCATTCGAAGAAAACATTTTCACCTTTATTGTTCAGGCCATTAATTTCATTTTCTGGGCAATCCTGAGTCCGGTGGTATATAACCTTACCATAAACACGAGTTTTCAGAAGGGAAAAGTATTGAGAAGTATTCTTCTGGTGTTTGTGTACGGGCTTATCCTTGCGACAGTACATGAGCTGATTACTTCCTTCCTGTATTATTCAATTATCAGGGATTTACTTAGTGGAGGAGGGGGATGGTCGTTCCTTAATTTTAAGTATTTATCATTCGCTATTTCCACACGGTTCCTGGAATTTGTAGCCATATACATCTTCTTCACTGCGCTTAATTATTACAAAAAATACAGGGATTCAAAAGTCCAGCTCGAAACTGTACAAAGTCAGTTAAATGAAGCCAAACTCAATGCGCTGAAAATGCAGTTGCATCCTCATTTTTTGTTCAATACACTGAATACCATTTCTTCCCTGATCGATGAGGATAAGGAAAAAGCCCAGGACATGATATCTCGTTTTGGGGACCTCTTCCGTACAGTGCTGGAGCAAAGTGAGATCACTGCTGTTACCTTAAAAGAAGAATTGCAGTTTATCAGGAACTATTTAAGTATTGAGGAAATCCGGTTTGCTGATCGTTTGGAGGTGGTTTATAGCATTGACGAGGCACTGTCCGATGCGTTGGTTCCTAACCTTATTTTGCAGCCACTCGTTGAAAATGCTATTAAGCATGGCTTTTCCGGCCACACCGGAGATTGTAAAATAACGATATCAGGGCAAGCTATTGAGGGCAACAAGATGAATGTTTCGGTGACTGACAATGGGGTCGGTTCCGATGAATTTAATAAAGCAAATGGTGCTGGTATGGGAATAGGGATTATTCGAAAAAGGCTGGCGCAATTTTATCATGATGTATATGAGCTGAAATTAAATTCATCCCCCGGTATGGGGTTTCAGGTAAGTATGATTGTTCCAATAAAGAAAGTTGTTGACCGATGAATGTAGCAATAATCGATGATGAGCCATTAGCAAGGGCCAGAATTAAAAGACTTCTGGAAAAGCACAAGGACATGAAACTTGTGGCCAATGCCAGCAACGGGAAGGAGGGTCTGAAAGTGATTTCCACGCTCCACCCCGATTTAATTTTTCTGGATATTGGAATGCCGGATATGGATGGCTTTCAGCTGCTGCAATCATCTTCAAACGGTCAGGCGCCTTATGTTATTTTCTCCACGGCCTATCCGGAGCATGCAGTAAAGGCCTTTGAGTTCAATGCGGTAGACTATTTACTGAAACCCTATAACAAGCAACGATTTGACTCATCACTCGACAAAGCCAGACAGCATTTTAATTACCTTAAAAAACAACAAAGCACAACAACAGAACCCTCCCAATATCTTTCGGAACTGGTGATCTGTGACAGGGGAAGGGAAGATCACATCAACCTTGAAAACGTTTCATGCATACAGGCATTTGGTAATTACCTTCGATTGTTAGTGGAGGACAAAGCATTTCTTTATCGCATGACCATGTCTGAAATGGAATCTAAACTCGATCCGGCTATTTTTATGAGAGTTCACCGTTCCTATATAGTGAACAAAAACTTCATCTCCAATATCAATTACCTATCCAAGAATGAATACGCTATTAAAATAAATGACCACCTGGACATTACTTCAGGCCGAAAATATATGCCTGAAATTAAACAGTATTTAAGTCGAAGCTTTTGATTAATTACCATTTTATCATCTGATTTCCGAGTAATCACAATATATCGGTTGGTAAAAAAGGCATCACGTAAAATAATATATCACTAAACGTGTTTGCTATGACTATCACAAGATCTTTTCTCGGCTTTGTTACATTACTCGTCTTTCAACAATGTGTCACGACCCAGGTGACATTGGAAAACCCCCAGTTAAGAGCGGATATCAGAGATGACCTGATGTTTGTTAAACTTCAGATCAACGATAAGAATGGAATTTTTCTGGTGGATACAGGAGCTGGCATATCGCTCATAGATCTCAATCAATCTGAAAAATATAATTTCAAACTATATGAAAACTATAACAAAGGAGAGATCAAAGGTATTGGTGGCAAGAGCTCGTTTGTACCCACCAACGGGGTGAAAGTGGTTCACGATGGGACTGACTATTCAGGATTCCGTTTCTATGCTTCTGACCTTGAAAAATTAAATGAGTACTTTGATGCCTATGGGTTCAATATTTTAGGTGTGGTAGGATCGGACTTTTTCAACAAAACAGGAGCGATCATCGATTTTAAAAGCAGAACCATCAGTTTCAACAGACCTCAGCGTGTTGTGAAAAATTATCAACTGCCCTGATGACTTGCAATGAAAGACCTCATAGATACCGAGCCCAGTTCCATCTGATCATTGAAATAGGTAATCTCATCTGATGTGCCCAGTAATCCCATGACATACAGTAATGGAAGGTAATGTTCGTTGGTTGGTACAGATAATCTGGCAGCACTTCCAAATTTCTGGTAATTAACTAATGACTCAATGTCTCTCGAGTTAATATTTTTGGCAGCATATTCATCAAATTCGACGGCCCAATCGTACGCTGGCTCATTAAATCTCATCATGCGAAGGTTGTGGACAATATTTCCACTTCCTATCACCAATACGCCCTTTTTCCTTAGTACATAAAGTGCTTTGGCTAAGTCATAATGTTGGGATAGGCTTAGTTTTCTGTCCAGACTGAGCTGCAATACAGGAATGTCGGCAGTCGGATACATCGGTAGCAGCACAGACCAGGTGCCATGATCTAGTCCCCACTCATGGTCAGTCTCTATGGTGTATTTTGATTGCATTTGCAGTATTTCGCTCGCCAGTTTTGGATCTCCCGGAGCACTATAAATTGTTTCGAATAAATCTTTAGGGAATCCGTAAAAATCATGGATGGTTTTTGGGTTGGGCATGGCAGTCACTTTTGTCCCTCTTGTTTCCCAATGAGCAGATATTGCCAGGATGGCATTGGGCCTTGGGAGGTTCTTTCCGATTTCTGCCCAGGTTTTGGTGTAACGATTTTGCTCGATGGCATTCATCGGACTTCCATGACCCACAAACATCACTGGCATCAATGGACTGCTTTTCCAACCGGAAGCAATTGATTTTAAATTAGTTAATGAAAGTATACCTGCAGCCATAACGGTATTTTTGATGAAGTTCCGCCGTTTCATTTCACTTTAACACCAATCGGTAATTTTAAATTCTGGACATCCTGAAAAAGATTTATGCAAACGTTTCCAGTACAACTGAAATTTTGCCTGTTCACTACATTCGATTCTCAATTTGAACAGATAAAGTCATAAATTAATAGGTAGTCAGGCGATCACTATGAAGTTGTATTTTTTTAAGTATCCGGAAGGTATTGGCCTCCAGCAGCGGATGTTTTTGTTGTCGATTTACGTAATCGGTACAGCATCTTTCCTGCTAGGAATAAGAGATTTGTTATTTCTTGGAGACTGGGTGCCCGGATCTATCGAACTGCTCACATTATTCATTTCCCTTGCTTTTTATTATTGTTTCAGGAAAGGATTCAACATTGAAATGCTGTCTTATATTCTTTTGGGCATACTCTTTCCCTTAGTGGCTGGCATTGCAATTGTATCTGGTGGCGGCCTGTCTGCTGGAAATATGATGCTTTTTGTAATTGTCTTCATCATCATGATTGGGACAGTGCCAAGAAAGCGGTTGGCGTGGGTTTCTGTGTATGCCTGGTCCTCAGTGTTGGCCGTAGCAGCTGCCGAATTAATTGACCCTCAAATCAGGGCAAATTTTGATGGCGTACCTTCCCTGATTAACAGTGATATCATGATCTTCACTGTAAGTGGAGTTGCCTATTTTCTGATACTGGAACTCACCAGATTCTATCTATTGGAAAGAAAGAAAAATATTTCGAAAAATAAGGAATTGGAAGAGAAGAACCGCCAGATTGAAGCACAAGCCAGGAGTTTGCAGGAAATGAATGAGTTTAAAACAAAGCTCTTCGCTATCCTGGGGCATGATATGATGTCACCTTTGCAGGGACTTTCTTCGATCCTGGATTTCATTAGAAACAAGCTTGCTACGCCGGAGGAAATTGAGCTGATGCTACCTACCCTCACCAGCAAAGTGCAAAACACCACCGAGATCATCAATAATTTGTTCGACTGGTCACGAGTGTCATTGCAGGGGGAATTGTTACACAATGAGGAGTTTCTGGTGAAAAATGTGGTGGACAGGATCATTGAAAATGTAAAGACGGTTTACACCGAAAAAGAGATTGAAATAAAGAATGAAGTTGCGCATAATGTGCAGATGGTAGGTGATGCTGCCCTGATTGAGACGATCATTAGAAATCTCGTTCGAAATGCCATCAAGTATTCTAACAATGGTGGGAGCGTACTGATCAACTACACTGAGGATGATAAGAACCATAGAATAACAGTCACTGATCAGGGAATTGGAATGACACAGGAGACTCAGGATCGGCTATTTAATTTCGAAATCGAATCCAAGCCAGGCACGAAAGGAGAAGTTGGCAAAGGCCTTGGGCTATTCCTTTGCAAAGAGTTCGTAGCTGCTCATGGCGGTGAAATCCAGGTGAAAACTACCCTGCACGAGGGCTCATCATTCTCGTTCACCATCCCCAAGAAAAAGCTGGAAGGCAATGCCAATCCCAAAATGTCTGAAGCCAGCGTCTGATCTATTTACCTTAACACAACCTTTATCAGTTTCCCTTTTGAGGTTATTTCATCAAAGCCATTATTACTCATTGTTTCGGCAGGTTGGTCATTCACGGTCAAGTTTGAATATTTTCCTTCAGGCTGACCAACAATTATCTCCCAATCAGCGGACTGATCAATTTGCAGGGTTAATTCATCACCGCTTTTTTGGTAACTTACGCTGATCACATTATCCCCGATAACCACCGACTCAAGTTTTGCGGCATCCCATGATGTGGGCATTTGTGGACGAAGTACAATTTTTTTGGAGGGTGCATTTGGTTGAATGCCAAAAAACTGTGTGATGACAGGCACTGCAAAACTATAACAATTCCAGGCCTGAGTCATCATTCCATAATCGGGCGATACTTCGTAAATAGATCCAGGGAGGGCATAGCTGAATGTTTTTGTCATTCGCTGAAGATAATCCAATGCCTTGTCCGGGTTGCCATAGTTGTTCTCTGCAATGGCTTGCACCCCGGTAGGCAAGGTCATTACTGCTCCCGTGTATGTAAATACTTTTCTATCAGATCCAAATGAGCTTTCATCTTTTCCTGCGGTTTCATCCCGATCAATCCCGGTGACAAAAACGCCAAAAGGATTCACAAACTGCGATCCGGTCGCCAGGGCGATTTTTGCTTTTTCCGGATCCGCAATCCCTGTTTCCATAGGTGTATTGACCACCCAGTTGTGGTGCAATACATAACCTTTTTTACCCTTATCTCCCGATTTCAATAATTGCTGCCTTGTTTTTTGTAGTTCTTCTACCGCCCAGGGTTTATCCAGTGTATCGGCCCGTGTGATTGCAGCTTCAAGTAAATGCAACGCCTGCTCACGGGTGCCTATAAAGTCAGCATAGGATTTGTGCTCAGGTACCCAAAATTCAGTATTAATGATGTACTTCAGGTCGTTGGCCACTTTTTGATATGCAGAGGCGTTGGTAGAATCACCCATGATTTCAGCCATTCTGGCAGCATCGGCAAAGGCTTTTTGTGTATAGGAGGCTACATCTACCATTTCTGAGTCCATTCCATGTATTTCCATCATACCAAATCCATCTGGCAGCAGGTTTTTATCCGAGTCATTCTCTTTCAATAGCCATTCCAAACCCTTTTTTACTATTGGATAGTACTTGTCAAGAAAAGATTGGTCCCCTGTCCATTGGTAGACCGTCCAGATCAATGAGGAAAATTGGGGAGTTTCGTTGATATTTCCGGGGTTAAAAACAACCCCATTGGTGGATGCTTCATGAATAATCCGACCATTGCCATTCTCGCTTTCAGAGAGTTTAACAAGTAAGGCGATGTTATCTTCTGCCAATGACCTGTTACCAATAGCAATGGCACCTTGCAAAGTATATTCACTATCCACACCAAACCACCAGGGATAGTCAGGTATACCGGCACCAATACCTCTGCCAATTTCAGGCACATCTCTGATCAGCCAGTCTGTATTGAATTTTATCCACCGATACGCCTGCTGTAAATCTTTATCCGGAATGGTAAGTTTTGCTGTATTGGCAATCTGGTCGTATCGTTGCTTTTTTTCCTGGAGCAGTTGATATCGGTTGTCTGACACCAGCTGATAGGTTTTGTTCAATTCCTCAAGAGATTGATATGAGCCCGCGATAGTAAACGGAACCGTAATTGATTCGCCAGGTGCAATCTCCAGATCATAGGAAATTGACGCATCAGTTCCTTTCCCTTTTCTCTCATACCAGCAATCAACTGTACCAGATTTGTGCGTTGTGGATTTTGAGCTGGAGCCAAATTTAGTGTACCATTTATTGTCCAGGTCCGAGGCAATCCAGGTATGATCAGCTTCATTCCAGACCACCTGATCCGAGCTATCGATCATGTTTGAGCGTTCGCCTAACCAAACAGGTCTGAGGTCAATCATTGCGGATAATGTGAACTTTAATACAACCGGGCTCTTACCATTGTTCTTGAGGATATAATCAAATGCAATGGCCTCTTGTTGGTCCGGCACAAACTGATACCTGCTTATTTCAAGTTGGTGCTGATCGAGGTTGAAAATATGCTGGTTGGCAAACGGGTAGTTAATGAACGAGGAGGCATTGTTTAGGCAAATGCTTTCATCATCGATGGCTACAGAAGCGATAAACCCATCCATGAGTTTGATTGGATGGTCCCAAATCCCGCCCATTTCCCCGGTGACGTGCCAGCCCAGGTCAGGGAATGAGCCATTTTGATGCCCCACCATGTACAATCGATCTCCGGCGGTTACAAAGGGTGAATTGATGTACGCGGACCTCCCTGGAATTTTCTCAACTGATTCCAGCACCTGAGGGAAATTGGTGTCAGTTGAATGATTGGTTTCGACACAACTGACCATTGCAATTGCCAAAAGCAGAATGCTACCTGTTATCTTCATTTTACTACATTTTGAGATAAATATAAGCCTGTAAGATTATTTTAGGACTTTTACAGGGAATTTAATTTCCTGAAAGCCAATCCCGGAAAAAATCTGGACAAGAAGTAAAGTAATCTTACTTTCCCAATCAGGATCTTTTGCTTTCCGGCATAAAGTCCGGCCAACAGGAGATCCACAGCCTCATTGGTGCTGATGGCGATTTTTGGAGGGTGTCCGTTGTGCCATGGTGTATCTACTACAGTCATGAATACTTCAATAACATTAATGTGCTTTACCTGAGACCGTAAGACCTCAGTAAATGCATGCAGTGCGGATTTGGTAGCGCAATAGATGGGGTAATCAACCCTTGGAACAAATACCAGCCCAGTGGTGACATTGACAACAGTCGGATTTTGATTTTGCTGGAGGGTGTTGAGCAAAGACTTGGTTAAAATCACGGGAGCCAGAAAATTGGTATTGATTTCCAAAGCGGCTTTTTGGATCATCTGATCGTCTAGCTCAAAATTGGTAGCGTGAACCAATGCCGCATTGTTGATCAATACATTGACCTGAGGGAAGTGTTTGATGATCCATTGACAAAATTGACCAACTTCCTGCTGATTTGAGAGGTCACATTGATAGGTATGGATATCGGGACATAGTTCTTTCGCTTGCTCCAGTTTGCTTTGGGATCTTCCACAGATGATGACAGTGTTCTCCTGGTATAGTCGTTTGGTGAGTTCCAGTCCTATGCCGGAAGATCCGCCAGTGATGATGATCGTATTGCCAGATTTTTTCATGTTTTTTTATACAAAGCAATTGTTGCTGACAATCAATTTCATTAACCTGTGTTAACGACACCCATATTTTTTCTGATTCTACTGAGGGCTACAGAGGTGATGCCTAAATAAGAAGCTATGAGGTGTTGTTTGATCCGTTTTTCCATCCCCGGGTAAGCATCCAGAAATATTTTATATCTCTTTTCTGCATCATAAAGTAAAAACTCCCTTTCTCTCGACTCCTTTTTCATGAATGCCTTTTCAAGCACTTTGACGAGGAAGCCTGACCAGCAGGCATGATCATTATAGAGCTGCATCCAGGAATAATAATCGACCACCTGGATAACACTATCCTCTAAGGCTTGAATGGCTAAATGTGACCCTTGCTGACTGATCATACAGGAATAGGAACTAAGCATAGAGTTTTCCGGGAAGAAACCTTTTGTGAATTGGTTGCCTTTCTCATCGCCATAGTAATACCGGAACAGGCCTTGCTCAACAAATGCAAACTTCCTGGGAATCTGCCCGAAATCAATGAAGTGTTGTCCTTTGGCTATTTTTTGAGATTTGCACAATGCTACTAACTTATCCAATTCCGCAACTGGGACCGGTTGAATAGATGAAATAACCGCTTTTACTACATGACTCATGCGGTAATTTAACCTGATTTATTATTTGGGATCCTATCAGAAAGAACAAAGCACAAGAATATCAGGTCTTCAGGGTTATTCTTTTAATGGATTACCTGGAAGGATTTAAGGATTGACGATACCCAGTTGGGGTAACGCCATATTGTTCTTTAAAAGCCACAGAAAAAGATGCCAGATCACCAAAACCACATTCGAAGGTGATTTGTGTGATGTTGAGATCACTGACTTCCAGCAGATCCTTTGCTTTCTCCAACTTCATTTTTTTAATGTATTTTGCCGGGCTGTCGTCGAATATCTTCTTGAACTCTCGCTTAAAAGAGGATAAGCTCAGGTTGGACAATGCTGCCAGTTCGTTGAGGGTGAGGTTGTCGTATAAATGATTTTCAATCACTTGCCTGAATTGGTAGGATCGGGGTTTAAACAGGTTACTAAGAATATTTTTGACACCTTCTCCACTGCCGGTTTTTACCAGTAATAGCAATAGTTCTTTTAGCTTGAGAATCAGAAGCTCTTCATTGACTAGTTCGGGGTTTTCGAAATAAAAGAGGATGCTGTCAAAGTACTTATCGAACAAGACATCTTTTTTAAATTTCGCTATCGATTGGTTGTTGTTTAGGTTTTGATCCTTAAGAAATGATGGATAGTCATCGCTAAATACTTTTTTAAGTACTTCCGGGTAAAAGTGGATGGCCACTGCTTCATATTCTCCTGACGACTCCCGGGGAAACATTTGTGCAAAATAGTTGCCGCATTTCATGAGCAATGCTTCCTTTTCCAGGGCAGTCATGGTCTCTATTTCTCCATGGGCCTTTTGCTTTCCCTGAATAATGTAAACAAAACATGCTTCGTTGGGCATGTGGTTTGGTAGAGACAAGGGTGGGCATACAGTTGCCGTTTCAAACAGCATTTTACCAAACAAATCCAGTGTCTGTCTTTTCAGGATCATTCGCAATAAGTCTATTGGGTGAAGATAAAACTAAAAAAGGAACCGGACGATCATTCCGATTCCTAATGTATGTTATGCCGCCTGTGTTTGTTTAGCCAGATCCTGAATGCCTTGTATACCCATTCCACCAACCTGAGCCAGTGCCTCTTTTGCAGCTTCTTCGTTTTCTTCCGCTACCTCAAAATCCCAACTCCATTTAATGGCTACCTGATTGTTTTTACTAAGCACCTGCATAGTTCCATGAATATTCTCTACCGGAAGCATGTGCTGCTTGGGAATCAGGTATTCCAGCAACATTTTTTCGTTGTTTACCTGAAGGATGTCTTCTTTGAATTCCCCTTCCTCAGTACCACATATTCTCTGATTGCCCTCTACTCTGCAACTGGTGATGGGAGCCAACCACTGATCCACACCGGACACTTTTCCAATTATGGCCCAGGCTGCATCTGCTGAAATGTCCACAGGAATTTCGATTGTTTGATTCGACTTTTTCATCTTTACTGTTTTTTTAATGTTATTGATAATGTAAAGTTGAAAAAGCCGGCAGCACTATACTTTGCTGACCGGTTCAGATGTTTTGTGTTTTGGTTCAGGCTACAAATTGTATGACAACCAGTCCTGGGACATTAATTAATTGCCTGATCTGAAGCTGGTCTTAATGGGTGGTTATTTTTCCTAAAGTGAGGTCAATACCTTCAGCTATTTTTGCTTGCAATTCACCCTCGTTCCATGGTTTTG
Organism: Cyclobacteriaceae bacterium; assembly: GCA_965243755.1. Lineage (GTDB taxonomy): Bacteria > Bacteroidota > Bacteroidia > Cytophagales > Cyclobacteriaceae > JANSWY01. The sequence goes on along the minus strand of CBDEVW010000001.1, from coordinate 412,492 downwards.
ATACAAAAGCAAACAAACCAATGGAGTCAAATGCATTGCTGATAACACTGTTTTTGGCATAACCCGATAGTATAATCATCTTCGGAGCGTCTTGTCCCAGTTGTCGATGTACCTCTGTAAGGAATTCAACACCCGTCATTCCAGGCATTTTCTGATCGGAGATAATTAAATGGAAAGTTTCATTTTTGATCAGTTCCAGTGCCTCAATTGGATCTGATGATGTGGTTACCTGATAAGTTCTGCGAAATACAGCATAAAAGCTTCGTAGATTCTCTATTTCGTCATCTACGTAAAGAATGGAATTTTTCATAACTGATTGAAATTTGCGTAATTAGTTAATTAATAGGCTGGCATGTGTAATTGTTTTATTTTTTTCACAACGGCAACATCACCGTAAACTTCGCGCCTTTATTGATCTCGGAGTTTGCTGTGATTTTCCCACCGTGTTTCTCTATGATTCCATGACTGATCGATAATCCCAGTCCTGTTCCCTGCCCGACATCCTTTGTGGTAAAGAAGGGCTCAAATATCTTACCCATATGGGCATGTGCTATTCCTTTGCCATTGTCAGATACCTCCACATATACCCATTGATTTCCTCTGTGAGTATGGATTTTTATAACACCATCATCTTCAACGGCTTCAATGGCATTAACGATGATGTTTGTAAGTGCTTTTTCTATTTGTTCACCGATACACCTGATGGGCGGAAGGTCAGCGTCAGATTCTATGAGGACATTAAGCGCTCTTTCAAACGAGTTGGTAGCATTGGTGACCGCTCTTACCACTATGCCATCCATATGGTGAAACTCAAATTCAGCTTCTTCTGCAAATGAGAGGTTTTTCAGGCTTTTGATGATTTGAGCAGCACGGTTTACCCCTGTTTGTATATCAACAGAACTTTGTACAATATGTTTATCCATGTATTCCAGGTCAATCTCCTTTTCCAGAGATTGGATTTGTTCCAAAGAACCTTCCCCTCTGTTGACATATGATCGGTAGAGATCCAACAGGCTGACAATATCGTGAATGTCCTTCTTAAGGGCCACCGCATTTGCATTGATGAAATTGATAGGATTATTTAGTTCATGGGCAATTCCAGCGGCCAGTTGACCAATGGAAGACATTTTTTCGGAGTGTATGAGTTGTCGTTGAGTCTTTTGTAATTTTTCCAGCATCTCAAAGGCATATTCCCGGGACTTTGTAAGTTCGGCGGTCCTTTCGATGATGGTTTCTTCCAGAAAGTCACGATGTTTTTTTAATTCATTCTCTATCTCCTTGCGATAAGTGATGTCCTGAGCTGTGCCATGCATCCTATAGGCCAGGTCATCTTTGAATAGTACTTGACCCTGGATGTTCAATATTTTCTCTGTGCCGTCTTTTAATATGATCCGTGAATCCAGGTTATAAGGTTCTCTGTCAGTGAAAGCCTTTTTGATATGTTTACTTACCATGGGTTGTTCTTCCGGGTGGACCATCCTGAAAAAGGTCTCATATTTGATTTTCTCAGAACCAATAGGGATTCCAAAAATCCTGTAGGTTTGGTCAGACCACCACACATGGTCCTTGAGAATATCCCAGTCCCAACTGCCGATATTGGCCATTTGCTGACTCTCATTCAATCGCTCGGTCAATAGAATTAGCCTGTCCGTCATGTTTAGCACATCCATTGCGATCAGAATTTGGTTATAAAATCAAAAACAGAGGAATGGCAGACTTGATAGAAGAAGTAATTTGTGTTGCCGACCTCCCCAATAAGCATTTTATTGGTTACCTATAATTTACATTAAATTCTACGCAAATGCTACGATTAAGGGTCAAATTGTATGCTTACAACACTACTTTTTTGCTTACAACGGTAACATTGCCACCATTAGTAGGAATGAGGTTACTCCACAGCCAGTTAAAATGCCTGACGACTGCTTCTGCAGATATGTCCTGACGATCACTGCACGTGTGTCCTTCGGCGATGACATAAGCATTGTACTCATGATTGAGGCCATCACGGATGGTTGAATCGACACAAAAATCAGTAGCCCAGCCGGTAATGAATAGGTTTTGACAATTTAATTGCTGCAATGTCTGGTGCAATGATGAATTATAAAATGCGCTGTTGGCAGTTTTTGAAATGATGATGTCCTTCGCGGATTGGATAAGCTCATCAATTATTTCCCAGTCGTGAGTACCCGGGACGAATGCATTCCCACTACTTCCATCGTGTTGAATGAAAATCACTGGCGAGTTATTTTTTCTAAATATTCCAGCCACCTGATTGATGGTTTCAATGACCTGCTCGGTGTTATATTTTGGTTCAGTTGGTTTGAACCCACCTTTTTGCATGTCAATGATTAAGAGTGCCGATTGCTTTGGAATACCCTTAATATCCATATTTTTCTTGCCACATGGCTTTTAGTCTCTTTCTCATTTCATCTTCACGAGCATTTTGCCCTGGGTCATAAAGTTTTTTCCCACTGATTTCTTTGGGCATAAACTCAAATGGCACAAAGTTTCCGGGATAGTCGTGGGCATATTGGTAACCTTTGCCATAATCCAGGTCCTTCATCAACTTAGTAGGGGCATTCCTGATGGCCATAGGGACCTGTAAATCTCCAGTTTCCCTGACCAAAGATTTAGCTTTTTTGATGGCCATATAACTGGCATTACTCTTTGGCGAGGTTGCCAGGTAAGTGACGCACTGAGATAAAATAATTTCTGCTTCCGGGTATCCAATCATGTTGACGGCCTGGAATGTATTGGTAGCGATGACCAATGCGGTTGGGTTGGCATTGCCAATGTCCTCAGAGGCCAGGATTACCAGTCTTCGTGCAATGAACTTGACATCTTCACCACCTTCAATCATTCTTGCCAGGTAGTACACTGCTGCATTAGGATCACTTCCCCTGATTGACTTGATGAATGCACTGATTACATCATAATGCATTTCACCAGATTTATCATAGATGACCGTTTTTTGCTGAGCCACATCCATGACCACCTGGTCCTGGATCACTACCTCATCACCCAGTGAATCAGTTACCAACTCAAATAAGTTGAGAAGCTTTCTTGCATCGCCACCGGAAAGATTGAGCAATGCGGTGGACTCTTTGATTGCTACAGCTTTGCTGCTAAGTTTCTCATCTGTCTTTAAAGCTTTTTCCAGCAAGTCTTCCAAATGCGACCGCTCCAGGTGCTTGAGCGTGTAAACCTGGCACCTGCTCAACAATGCAGCATTTACTTCGAAACTGGGGTTTTCGGTGGTAGCGCCAATCAATGTGATAGTGCCTTTCTCCACAGCCCCCAGCAATGCATCCTGCTGACTTTTATTGAACCTGTGGATTTCATCAATAAATAATATAGACTTCTGTCCCGGACGTACCCTGGCAATGACTTCTCTTACTTCTTTCACGCCGGCACTTACAGCACTCAGGGTATGGAACGGGAGTTTTACTTCATTGGCAATGATATTGGCAATGGTAGTTTTACCAACACCAGGAGGTCCCCAAAGGATCATTGATGGGATTTGACCGTTTTTGATTGCCCTGCGGAGTACGCCATCTTTCCCAACCAGGTGGTCTTGCCCAATGAGATCATCCAGCGTGACCGGGCGCATTCTTTCGGCTAATGGAAGTGTATTCTGAAACATCGAATTGAATATGAATTCAAATATAATTGACAAATTGTTCAGTCACTTTTGAAACTGGTGGAATTTGGTTGATATTCGGGGACATAATTTTCAATACCTGATTTGAAGCAGCAAAACAACTGGACAATTCACCTGGCTTTAACGCTTGTAGGACTCATTTATGGAGCTAACTACAACATTGCCAAAATAGTATTGAATGGATACATTCCACCATTTGCATTTATAGCCATCAGAGTATCCGTCGCTACAATATTGCTTTGGGGATTGCATTCATTTCTGGTAAGAGAAAAAATTAAAGAAAAGAAAGATTTTTACTTATTGATCAAATGCGCTGCTTTTGGGGTAGCCATGAATCAATTGCTCTTTTTCAAAGGTCTGAGTTTGACGACCACCATCAATGCTTCCATTATTATGACCTCCTCTCCGGTATTGGTCATGATTCTCGCGCTGATCATTTTAAAGGAAAAAATTGGAGTAGTTCGCGGTGCAGGCTTATTAGTGGGCCTGTCGGGAGCTGTGCTGCTAATCTATTCTCAGGAGCTTAATTTTAGTAATCAGACTTTTCTGGGTGACCTGTGCATTTTTGCCAATGCCACTTCCTATAGTTTATACCTGGTCATTGCTAAACCACTGATGGTGAAGTATCATCCATTAACGATTGTCAAATGGATTTTCACCTTTGGTACATTCATGGTTATTCCTTTTGGGATGTTGGAAATGGACCAGGTGGAGATAAATACATTTGCCACAGAAGTATGGATGAGCATTGGTTATGTCATCATTTTCAGCACTGTCCTGGTTTATTGGCTCAATGCCATGACGTTAGGCCATGTGTCTCCGTCTGTAGTGGGAATTTACATTTATCTGCAACCTGTTTTTGCAACGACCATTGCTATTCTTTTTTTTGAGGAAATATTGGAAATGAAGCAGATAATTGCTGCTGTATTGATATTCTCTGGGGTTTACCTTGTCAATAATTATCAGAGAATCAGAAAGTTATTTTTTTAAGGAGATCTGCTGCCTGGTTGAGGTGATCATCGGTGAAGTCCAGATGGGTAACAAACCTGATATCCTGACCTCCAAAACCCACTGCCAGCAAGCCATTTTCTTTCATTTTTCCCAGCACATTGGCAGCTTTAAACTTAGGGTTTAAAGTCGCAATGACAATATTGGTGTCTACAGGCATGATCGAATCGACGATGCTCAGCTTCGATAGCTCTTCGGCTAATAACCTGGCTCTCCGGTGATCTTCAGACAATCGCGAGACGTGATGATCCAGTGCATAAATACAGGCTGCAGCCAGATATCCTGCCTGTCGCATGCCACCTCCAAATACCTTTCTGATCCTTTTGGCTTTTCTAATGTCCTCAGCACTCCCCAATAGCGCACTGCCTACCGGTGCGCCAAGTCCTTTGCTGAAACAAACCGATATGGTATTGAAATGCTCTCCGTAAGCACTGGCTTTTTCCTGTGTCTCTTCCAGGGCATTGAAAACCCGGGCACCATCCAGGTGCATTCTTAGGTGATGAGCCTGACATACTTCACTGATCTTCGATATCTGAAATAGAGAATAATAACAACCACCACCTTTATTCATAGTGTTCTCGAGGGAAACCAATGAAGTTTTTGGAAAATGGATGTCGTCAGGGTTGATGTTTTCTGCAATTTGTTCAGGTTGCAGGATACCACGTTTTCCATCCAGCAATCTTGCAGAAACCATTGAATTATAAGCAAGACCACCTCCTTCGTACAAGTATATATGTGAACGTTTGTCACAGATTACTTCATCCTGAGGCTCGGTATTGATACGAAGTGCTATTTGATTGGTCATAGTGCCGGAGGGGCAGTAGAGTGCCGCTTCCATTCCAAACATCTTTGCCACCTTTTCTTCCAGGGCTTTTACAGTAGGGTCCTCATCAAAAACATCATCACCCACCTGAGCACTAAACATGGCTTCCAACATCGCCGGGGTGGGTCTGGTTACTGTATCACTTCTTAGGTCTATCATTTTTTATCTTCTCTGGGTAGCGGAAAAGGGGTGATCCAGTCAGATTTTTTGAACCGGTCCCATTTCACACTGAGCAGGTCAAGGTCCTTGTCTACCATACGGGTTCTTGTGCCGCCGTTTAGTTTGGTAAAGCCGTCGTAATAAATGGATACATTGGTCCAGCCTTTATCAGCATATTCCTTTTCTAATCTTCTGGCATACTGCCACATAAAATCTGCTTGTGTGAATACTTTATTGGCTTGTTTCCGGCTTAACTTTCTTCGTGGAAATACTTTTTCGGTCTCCCCTGTATCGTTGTTTTTGATGATGAATTTGCCATAGCCACTTTTTGTTCGCAGCATCATTTGCCAGGCCATGCGATGACCCTCTTCCGACCAATGAACATCTCCGTAAAAAAACCAGTGCCGCAATGGTAATGCAATTTGTATCACAACATAGGTGAAGAAGGCGTAATACCAGAACCGTTTTACAATTAATTTGCCTTTGAATACCTGCTCTTTAGCCGGAATTCGTTTCCTGAAGAAGAAATTTGAGATTTGCTCTGGCGGGTAAAAGAACACCAGGAATGCAATCATCAGATATGGAAATATACCAATCTGAAAAACTACAGAATTAAACAGATTGAATATTAATGTGAGGACAAGCCCAATGGTTCTGGTTCTTCTGTTTAGCAGAATCGGTGTGATCAGTCCATCATAGAAAATACCTCCCCAGGAAATAACATATTGAAACCAACGCTCATTCAACAGCGGACCGATTAGCCAGTAGTCGCGTTTGGCATGAAACCAGATTTTTATGGGAATGGCATTGAACCAGTCAGGATACATTTTATTGATAGAAGCAAACGTATACACCAGCCCCACCTGGAATACAAAGAACTTCTGACAGATACGAGGACAGGTATCTTTCCTGATCACCCTTCCAAGCTTCACGTCCAGAGAGAACCTTCGGTGTGCAGGCATGATGGCCATGATGGCTGTGAGTAATACCAGCAGGTAATAGTGGTTATTATAGGCCGACTTTTGCATCAGGTACACTCCTGTCCACATAATGAAGTAGGCCGTTGCTGCGAAGCGATAGTACAATCCCAACATCACCAGGATTCCCATGGTACCCATTACGGCAAAATAATAATACATGCCATTGCCGGGAAGTGGCTGCAGCCATTCAAATCCTATGAATGAAAAGGTAAATTCCGGTTCTATCATGACCCTGCGAACCCATCCCGTCATTATGGCCCCATATGCCTCAGCTGCAATCAGGAATCCAAAAAAAACTCGGAATATAATGAGTGGGCTATTGTCGACTTCAGTAAACAGCCAATTGGATGAAAAGTATTTTGAGAGGGTTCTCATAGCCACCAAAAATAGGTGGAAGGCAAAAAAAAAGAAACCCTGTAGCGAGTTTCTTTTTCGAGTTGTTGTAAAGTATTTGAGTTTTAATAATTGGGAGCTGAGTAGAGACTCCCAATGCTTTTTGCAGGATTAGAACACCTTATATACTTCCGTGTTGCCTGATTCAAATAAAAAGTCTGCTTTTCTTTTGAGTGTGATGAGCTCAGGGTTGCTAATGTTTTCCCATTCTTCATTGCTTCCTGAGAAAATCAATTGATCATTGACATCATAAACTTCAATCTCCTGATCAACCTGTAGAACCTCCAGTTCAAATAATTCAGCATCCATTTCGTCAAGGTCCATTAGTAATTCTTCAATCATCAATGAATCTTCTGTGGATATTTCTGTTTTGTTTTTTTCCTTGTTTCCTTCACCATTGTTTGACAATGGATTGGCATTGGCACCTAAAACGACTAATAATACCAAACTTGCTACCATGGCTACTTTGGCTATTCTTGTGATTATGATATTTGCTTGAGTTTTCATAACTTTTTTCTTTTGAGTTTTGACCTATGCCAGCTGTAATGCCAAACGATGTGCCATATTTATTAAGTGTCTGATAAACAGTTCTTTGACATTATTTTACAACTTGATTTTGTATCAATATCGTACACTTCTGTGCGCAAAGGTGCACAGGTAACCATTTTATTTTTTAATCTATCTTTGCGCGGGACAAAGGATCGGGCTCTGCGATGTTTGTAATCGTTTGCATCAGAACTAACAATGAATGGCATGCAGGGGTTAATAATATCGATCCAATTGATATAAGATTATGATCATTCATTTAAAGCGCACGGTAGGAGAAGCAGAAGCACAGGAACTGGCAAGGGAAAATCAGGCACTCATTTTTAAGAAAGATCAATCATATGTTTTGGTCACTTCGTCAAAACTCAAAGAGCTGCCACAAAACATCAACGGACAGTGTGAAGCGTATTTTGTGCTGGATACTGATATCCAATTGGCCAGCAAGTCATATCAATCTGAATTGCGAGAAATTAAGATCGGGGATGTGGAAATTGGCGGTCGTCACAATAATACCATGATGATCACTGGCCCGTGTTCCATTGAAAGCTGGGAGCAAATTGAGCAGTGTGCCAACCTTCTGAAGGAGCTTAATGTCAAAACATTAAGAGCCGGCTGCTTCAAACCCAGAACTTCCCCCTATACCTTTCAGGGACTTGGAATGGAGGGGCTGGAAATGTTGGTGGAAGTCAGAAAAAAATATGGACTCAATATCATTACGGAAGTAAAAGACTCCTCTCATGTGGATGCTGTAATAGAACATGCAGATGTTGTACAGATCGGGGCAAAAGCCATGTACGATCAAAGTATCCTGATCAGGAGTGGTGAAGCCAATAAACCAGTTTTGCTAAAAAGAGGTTTTGGTACCACACTCCAGGAATTTGTTCAGGCTGCCGAATTCATCATGTCCAGGGGGAATGAACAGGTTATTTTGTGTGAAAGAGGGATCAGGACATTCGAAAATAACACCAGGTTTACACTGGACCTCTGTGGAGTGGCCTTCCTGAAGGAAAAAACAAATCTCCCTGTTGTGGTGGACCCCAGTCACGCGATGGGCTTCCGTTATGGTGTGCCAGACCTAACAAGGGCTGCTGTGGCCATGGGTATTGAAGGACTACTCATCGAAACCCACCCCACACCTGAGCAGGCAAAATCGGATGCTGCCCAGCAACTGAATTTTGAAGAGTTTCGCGCCATGCACCAATCATTGCAGCCGGTAGCGCAGGCAGTGGGTAAAACGATCGTCTAAATGCGTGCACAATTAGCAAAAATCAGACTGCTGGTACTGGATGTGGACGGCACCATGACCGATGGAGGGGTATATATCCTTGATGATGGCAGGCAGTTTAAACGCTTTGATGCCAAAGACGGTATGGGAGTGAAGCTTGCTATGAATGCAGGGATAGCCGTTGGCATTATCAGCCACTCAGGAAGTTCCGGAATGGTGAAAGAAAGAGCCAGGATGCTGGGAATAGAATATTGCTATGTCGGGCAGGAGCCTAAAGCGGAGGTGTTGGAAAGGTGGTGTTATGATTACTCATTCAATAAATCAGAGATTGCTTACATTGGAGATGATGTCAATGACCTGAAGATCATGCAGGCGGTAGGGTTTAGTGCCTGCCCCTCCGATGCGGTGGATGTCATTAAAGAACAGGCAGATCTGGTCCTTTCGAAAAAGGGTGGTTACGGGGCGATCCGTGAATTTGTGGACAACTATCTGTTGCCAGCACAAACAAACGTTTGAAAAACGCTGACCTTTTTTGCCGAAACGCTACCTAAAGAGCGGATAATTTCTATTTTTGCACAAAATTTAATCCACGTATCAATGAGTGTTCTTGTAAATAAAGATTCCAAAATAATTGTTCAGGGGTTTACCGGATCTGAGGGGACCTTCCATGCCGGACAAATGATTGACTATGGTTCTAATGTTGTAGGTGGTGTTACACCAGGCAAAGGCGGTCAGACTCATTTGGACAAGCCGGTTTTCAATACTGTCAAAGAAGCTGTTGAAAAGACTGGAGCGGATGTTTCCATCATTTTTGTGCCACCTGCATTTGCTGCAGATGCCATCATGGAAGCTGCTGACGCTGGAATCAAGGTTATCATCACCATTACTGAGGGCATTCCGGTAAAAGATATGATGAAAGCCAAGCCTTATGCCAAGGAAAGAGGGGCTACCCTAGTAGGACCAAACTGCCCGGGAGTGATTACTCCGGGAGAGGCAAAGGTGGGTATCATGCCAGGATTTGTATTTAAGAAGGGTAAAGTGGGGATTGTTTCTAAGTCGGGTACCCTGACTTATGAAGCTGCAGACCAGGTAGTGAAAGCCGGGTTGGGAATTACTACAGCCATTGGAATTGGTGGTGACCCAATCATCGGAACATCTACCAAGGAAGCTGTACAACTGCTAATGGCCGATCCTGAGACAGAAGGAATAGTGATGATTGGTGAGATTGGTGGTAACTACGAAGCTGAGGCAGCCAAGTGGATCAAGGAGCAGGGTAATCCAAAGCCTGTGGTAGGATTCATTGCAGGGCAAACAGCACCTCCGGGACGAAGAATGGGACACGCAGGTGCCATCATCGGAGGAGCAGACGATACTGCAGAAGCCAAAATGAAGATCATGGCAGAATGTGGTATTCATGTAGTAAACTCCCCGGCTGATATCGGTGAAACCATGGTGAAAGCTTTGGGATAGAGTCTGGGTCTTGAATTTAGGATCTTGGATTTAGAATTGATTAGAATCTTGAATTTAGGATTGCTGTAGAATTATTTGGGTAATTACTGCTTTGTATTTATCCAAAACAGATATAAAACTAAGAGGTCATTCATTTTTATTGGATGGCCTTTTTTAGTTGGTGGATTTCTGGAAATGAGAATCTTGAATATCTTGAATTTAGAATCTTGAATCACTGGTGTCCGGAAAAAATTAATTCAAGTATGATTATTTTGGACAAATGTGATTCTTAATTGGGGAGGATGGGAAATGGCGGGCGGCTTGTGCGATGATGGCCGTGTTGCAGGATTGGGCTGGGTTTGCGCGAAAAGGGGCATTGGGGGGCCGTGTGCTAATAATTTCCCAAAGACTTTTTCCCTAGTTTTTGGTCTTTCAAAAAGTAGGAGCCCCCACGGCGGGAGTGGTGCTAGATGTGTTTCTAAAAGAAAATGAATTAAACCTTTTAGTGATTAGGGACCATGCTTTTACGTTTTTATGAAATTACATGCTCTGATGCAAGTATCGCGGGAAAATGTAGGACCCCAGGAATTACCCGGACAGTAATGATCTTGAATTGAGAATCTTGAATTTAGAATGTTCCAATCAACAGGACTTAAACAGAAGTTTTAGATTAAAAATATAGCAGTATGACCGAAGTGAGTCAATCCTAATATTTTCATAGGTCAAAATTCCAGGAATTATATTTCTGGGTTCATTCAGGGACTCTTGCTGTTAAAATTAAAGGCCCGTCATGTCAAAAACGAAAATTTGCACTTTTGTAATATTCCCTAAATATCGTCACTATGTAGTCACACTGTAGCCACTGTGTAGCCACATGGTAGGCAGCCCACCGGTTGTATTCTTTTTTTTATTGTATTATTCCAAGTCTAATAAGCGAATTCCCCATTCACCTGACAAACAATTTCAAATATTCTTAATCCAAAAATTGAAGATCCAAAAGAATCTAAATCCAAGATTCTAAATTCAAGACCCAAGATCCAAGATTCTAAATCCAAGATTCAAGATTCAAGATTCTAAACCCAAGATTCTAAATCCAAGACCCAAGATTCAAGATCACTGGTGTCCGGAAAAAATTAATTCAAGTATGATTATTTTGGACAAATGTGATTCTTAATTGGGGAGGATGGGAAATGGCGGGCTGCTTGTGCGATGATGGCCGTGTTGCAGGATTGGGCTGGGTTTGCGCGAAAAGGGGCATTGGGGGGCCGTGTGCTAATAATTTCCCAAAGACTTTTTCCCTAGTTTTTGGTCTTTCAAAAAGTAGGAGCCCCCACGGCGGGAGTGGTGCTAGATGTGTTTCTAAAAGAAAATGAAAATGGATTAAACCTTTTAGTGATTAGGGACCATGCTTTTACGTTTTTATGAAATTACATGCTCTGATGCAAGTATCGCGGGAAAATGTAGGACCCCAGGAATTACCCGGACAGTAATGATTCAAGATTCTAAATTCAAGATTCAAGATTCTAAATTCAAGACCCAAGATTCTAAATTCAAGACCCGTTTTTTCATTCACCGACAAATATTGAGTGGTCACAGAGGGAAAAAGGTTGGTTATCGAGAAATTCTTGGAGGAAAGAAATAATCCTTTAATTTAGAATTGATTATTTCCTATTTCCGTAGCTGAAAAAGGCGATTGCATCTGGTGATCGTCTTTTTTTTTGTGCTATTACTTCTATTTTAGGCTAATAATGCATTTACCATTTTGCAACGTTTCCACGGGGCAAGTTATTATAAAGGTATGATTTACTGACATATGCAGAATTATAGCGGACTTGTTAATTAGAAATAATCCGTTACCCATTGGGTCTAGAAGTTTAAAGGTTATTAAAACAATTATTTATTTCAGGAAGATAATAATTGCTTATTTTCATTGCATGAGATTCCTGTATATACTTTTTTACTTCGTGAAACTTAGCTAGAAATGACTAAGCAAATAATTATATGCTTAATCCAGTTATCAATTTCCTCATTAACGATTGGTAAGAATATAAGTGCAGTTGAACTCACAAAATTAAACGAGTCAGCTTTTTCCATGATCAACATTAACATTGATTCTGGTGTATTATTGGCTGAACAGGTTAAGGAATTAGCGTTAAGCAATGGTTATAATTCAATAGCAGCAAATTCATCTTATATTTTAGGTTATCTCGACGAATATCAAGGCAAGTTTGATAGAGCCACCATTAATTATTTTGAATGCCTAAGGTATGTAGAAGGGGATGAATCAACATATGGTGTGTATATAAAGGTGGCAAGTTTAATGAATATAGGTCGTATTTTTTATTTGCATCATCTGTATACTGAATCAATTAAGTACCATAAAAGAGGTTTGGAGATTGCTAATAAATACAAAAGAGATCAACTTATTTGTTGGTTGAATTATAATTTAGCTATGGCCTACAATAAAACTGGGAATTATACTGCGGCTATCGAATTGTTGTTTGAGTCTCTTAAATACGCGGAAAAAGTTGATGATTACGAAGAACTGGTAAAAATCAATAGGCTTTTGGGATTGATATTTCATGAGATTGGAGATTTTGATAAGTCAAGGGAGTATTATCTGCAAATATTTCAATATAAAGGTAGGGTTGAAAACTTTGAGGAATTCGCTGGAAGAAGCAGTCATAATATAGGATTTACTTATTTTGAAGAAAGAGATTTTGAAAAAGCTGAAGAGTATTACAACAAGGCAATAATGTACAGAAGGAAAGGAGGTCTAGAGCAAGATAACTTTATTTCGTATATGGATCTAGGTGAGATGTACTTAATCCAAGGATTGTACAAAAATGCTAAATCTAATTACAGTAATGCCTTGAATTTGGGGTTAGATATTTACAAAGACCCCGACAAATTCAAAATCTACAAACAGCTCTCTCGTCTGCACAGTGAACTGGGCAACATGGAGGAGTTCCTGAAGTACGACAGCATCTACGAGCAACATCTGGAACAATACAGCCAGTCTAAAGAACAGCTATTGAAAACTGAGCAGCAGTTTAACCTGAGGATGATGATGGAGCAGCATGAGCAGGTACTGGCCAGTACGCAACAAACCATCGCGCAACAAAGGACCATTATGTGGCTTGGGGGATTGCTGGCGTTGATGGTGGTAATTTTTGTGTCTTATTTTCTTTGGCAGCAATACCTGAGAAGAAAGAGACTGGCCATTGATACCAGCAATCAACTGATGATATCGGAGTTGAAAGCCTTGCGTTCCCAGATTAACCCGCATTTCCTGTTCAACGCATTGCATTCGATCCAGAATTATGTGGTGACCAATGACAAGGCCTCAGCAGAAGGCTACCTGAATGATTTTAGCCGACTGATGCGGAATACCTTGGAACATTCAGATAAAATGACTATCCCTGTGGCAGAAGAGGTAAGTAGCCTGGAACTCTATATCCGCATGGAGCAGCTCAGGAGTGATTTTAAATTTGATTATGAGATCAAAGTAGATGAACAAATAGACGTTTACACCACGCACATCCCTGCCATGGTTATACAACCTTTTGTCGAAAATGCCATCTGGCATGGACTGGTGCCAATGGAAAAGCGGGGCAAGCTGGAAGTGAGTATCGAACAGGACGGTGATGACATTAAGATCATTGTAAAAGATAATGGCGTAGGGTATAGCAGCACTGATCTCCGTGAAAACGCCCATGGTAAGCATCAGTCTGCGGGTATGCGATTGATTACTGAGCGCATCGGGTTACTTACCAATTACTTTCGCCAAACTTTCCATCTCATGGTGCGAAGCAGAGATGAAGGCTTTTCCGGTACGCTGGTGGAGCTACGGGTGCCGGGAGATTTGATTTAATGTGTTCAAAATAACATTCATCTTCCTATCCAAATCCATTATCTTTGCACCAGTTTCATTAATCATCAGAATTCTGTGGAAAGAATGTCTGTAACTCCTCAAATCTTGTTGAAAATCAGGTGATTAGCTATGTTTTGTTGGTGGTAAACTTGTGGGTTTCTTTCAGGCAGTTTGATGGGTTTTGAAAGGCCGTTGTGCGTTATTTGAAGTCATAATTTTCACCTAAATACGCACGATATGAGAAAGATACGATTAGTAGCCATACTCTTTGCTGCTTCCATGTTCTTTGCTTCCTGCATGCAGGAAGATCCAATGGAAGAGTTGTTGAATGATACAGAATTGGAGCAGACCAGTGATGGAACTGATGGAGATGGTTCACCACCACCACCGCCTCCCTCTGGTGGATAAAATGATTAGTTTTTATTTTCTTTATTGAAACTAATAAATGATATAAATAACCCATAAATTCATTATTTTAGAGCAGGTATAGACCTGCTCTATTTAATTTTGACACTATGGTTCGGCGTGTTTTAACAATCATTATATTTCATCTAAGCTCACTTTTAGCTTTTTCAGTGAACCTTGAAACCAAGAAAATTGAAAATTTAATTAGTGAGGCTAATGCTCAAATTCATATTAACCAAGATTTAGCGTATACAACCATCGTGGAGGCTCTAGAGATTGCTAAAGAAATTGATTATGATTGGGGCCTTGTTCAATGTAACTACTACTTAGGATACATTGAAGAATTCAGAGGAAGATTGGATAAGGCGGCAATTCATTACTTTGAATCTCTCCGTTATTCTGATTTCGGATCATCAGCTGAAACGCAAAATTATTACATTATTGCCAATAATATAAACGTAGGGAGAATTTTCCACTCTCATCATCAATATGATCAAGCTGTAATTTATTTTGAAAAAGCACTTGATTTCGCTTATAAGAAGGGGCATTATGAATTGTTGGAAAAGGCATATTTTGATAAAGCTCGATCCCTAAAAAAAGTAGGTAAGCAATTAGAAGCCTTGAATTGCTTATTTGAATCTGCAAAGAGAGCTGAAGCAAACAATAACAATGATATGCTAGCTCAAATTAATCTGCAATTGGGGTTAATATTTAAGGATTTAGGTGATTTTGAGAAATCTCGAGAACATTACGGGAAAGTATTTCAATTCAATCAAGTGGATAACTATTATGAATATGCCTGGACGGCATGTCATAATATTGCAACGACATATATACTGGAGAATGAATTTAATAGTGCTAAGGAATATTATATGAAGGCTATTGATTATTCTGAAAACTCAAAGAATAAAAAGGTTGTATTTATAACATATATGGACTTTGGTGAGCAATTAATAATCCAAGGACATTTGCAATTAGCGGAAAAGTATTATTTAAAAGCTATTGGTCTAGATTTAAATTTAGATGGAGACCCCGACAAATTCAAAATCTACAAACAGCTCGCCACACTCTACGGCCATATGGGCAATGCTGAAAAATTCACTGAGTACAACACCAAATACACCGAATGCCTGGAACAACACCTGAAAACACGGGAGGAGCTGGCACAAATGGATCAGCAGTACAATATCCAGCTGGTTACCCAAAGATACTTTGAACTGGTAGAGAGCCAAAAAAGAATGGCAGCACTCAAAAAATATGGCGGGTTTGTCATCGCCGGATTGCTTAGCCTTATACTGGTCTACCTTATCTTCCTGCGTGTCAGAAAAACACGCCTCAAAAAATCCCTCGAACAAGCCCTCAGAGAAGCAACGCAGGGATTGGACTTTGACCTATGATGGCATCTGGGATTTTGTAGCTTGAATTATCTTCAACCCGGAACCTGGTATTCCTCACTACAATATTCCCCCTTCGGAATAACTTTCATTATCATTGACTGCTTACGGTCAACCTCTACCAGGGAGGGACAATGATTCTAAATTCTAAACCCAAAATCCAAAATCCAAGATTCTAAATTCTAAATCCAAAATCCAAGATTCTAAATTCTAAACCCAAAATCCAAGATTCTAAATTCTAAATCCAAGATCCAAGATTCTAAATCCAAGATCCAAGATTCTAAATCATTAAAATCAAATCTTCAAATTCAGTTTATCTCTTAGGATTTTCAGGACTTTATCATGGCTTTCCTGTAGTTGTATAATTTGTTCGCGGTATTTGAGGTTATCCTCCATGATCTCCTCTATTTCGTTGCGAAGTGCCTTTACTGATCTTTTGCTTAGTTTGTAGTCTTTCTCCAGTTTCAGTATCAGTTTTTCTGTCTGGGCCTTTCTTTTGTATATACCGGTCTCCTCCGTGACATTGGTAATGGCTTTCTCGTCTTTTTCTCTTGTAAGAACAGCACCTTCGCCTTTGATTAACCACTTGGGTGAGACTTCTTCAAAAGAAAACAGTATTTTCTCCAGCACGTCAAAACTTGGTTTGTTTCTCCTCCCTTTGATGATATTAAAAATTACTGTACCCTTTACTCCAATAGCCTCAGCAAAGGAATTGGGATTCATTTCCAGCAATTCAATCAATTTAAAGATCCTATCGTTAATTATCATTCGCAAGCAGTTGGAGCAATAGCCAAAGACCACATGTCAGCCTATTGCCGCCGTAATTTAACAATCCTTTGAGATAGTTGTTTACAGTACCAAGCCATTTTAAAAAAGACCATTCTCAATTCATCTTGATATGTTGGCCTCTCTAAAATACACGAATGTGGGATAGATATGAAATTTTACGAAGGATAAATCCAGAAATACGAAACTTTATGATTGCGTTTTTTCGGCCATTTAAACGCATAATGGGCTATCAATGAGAAGCTTAATGGATATTGGGACTTCTTCGCTCCATCATAAGCGTGTCTCGCCACGTGCCATCAAGTTTTCCTATTTTTTCACGTGTGCCTATGGTCCGAAACCCCGCTTTCTCATGGAGCTCCCTGCTAGCCGTGTTCTCCGGAAACATGGAGGATTGTAGCGTCCAGAAATTCTGTTTTTCTGACTCCTCAATTAATTGGCTTAATAATGCCATGCCAATGCCCTTGCCCCTGGCATTTTCAGCAATGTAAACACTCACTTCAGCAACACCACCGTAGACACATCTGTCAGATACGGGAGACAGTGCGGCCCACCCGAGTATCTTTTCGTCTTCATAGGCAACAAGCCTGCATGTGGTCAGGTGCGAGCGGTCCCATTTCTCCCAACCTGGACTGGAGGTTTCAAAGGTGGCCATCCGTGTGGCCAACCCTTCCTCATAAATGGCCTCTACCTGGGGCCAGTCTGTTGATAATAGTGGTCTTATATTCATGCTAGCAACATACAGATAAACCTGCTTCACTTGGTTTACAAACCGTAGATGGTACAAACAGTTTTACAATGATCTCGTCTTTGCGGATATGAACCTTTTTTACTTTGTAATTTGATGTTGGCAGATCAATGTAGCCATATTCAAAAAATAATTCAGCTGCTTCATTGACAGGGTACTTACTGTTTACAATATCAATGATCTTTAATGCCTTCTGAGCCGTGAAATCTTCCCTGAGCTCCTCACCTTCATTGATCCATAACTGTACAATGGTTTCATTAAATTCATGCATGAAGCCCCCACAATCAACAGAGGTTACATTACTGTTCTTAATTTCGGTTATGTGAAACGTCTCCGGGACAAACGCACCCTCCTGATATTCAAAACTTAACTTTTTTTCCGGGTGTGATTTCAATAGATCAATAAATTCTTTAGTCTTCATATGATTTGTTTAACAATTACTGTTTGATGATAAAATAGTACTGAAAAGCACATCGAACCGATGGCGCATTTCTTCCCATTTTGCCTGATTGATGCAATAACATACCGATGGCCCATCAATTGTGCCCGCAATGAGTCCAATCTGCTTCAATGCTTTAAGATGCTGGCTGACCGTGGATTGAGAAAGTGGTAACTCGTTCACAATGTCTCCACAAACACAGGCATTCTTCTCTAATAAAAACTTAATAATAGCCACTCTTGCAGGATGCCCCATCGCTTTAGCCATTTCAGCAATAGCAACCTCCTCTTCTGTGAATGCTTCAGTTTTACTTGTTCCCATAGTTTCTTAAATCGTAATATTACGATAAAGGTTTCGTTTCTCAAAAATTTATTTCTAATAACTGGCTTATTTAGGATTAAAACCTTCAATTTGTAGCTCAACAAAACTTGCCCAAAATGAAATTAATCGGACCATTTGAGCAGATCGTAACATTAGCCGGACTACCACTTAAGGGTCCAATCACAGACCAGCAACTTCAAGTTATTCCTAAGGGAGGGATCATTGTTGAAGATGGATTGATAGTAGATGTAGGTGAATTTCGCGCACTTGGTCCAAAGGCCCGAGACATAGTGCCCGTTCCTAAAGGTCTTGTATTGATCCCGGGGTTGATTGATTCACATACTCATATTTGCTATGGTGGATCAAGAGCCTCTGATTACGCGTTGAAAGTTTCTGGAGCCACTTATCAGAATATTCTTGCAGCAGGCGGGGGAATCCATGACTCAGTACGCAAAACAAGAGCTACTAAGCAAGCCGATCTGGAAGTTTCCATGAAATCAAGATTGGACAGACATTTATCTGAAGGAGTAACCACGGTAGAGGTGAAGAGTGGTTATGGGTTGTCAGTAGAAGCAGAAGTCAAGATGCTGGAAGCGATAAAGCAGGTTTCTCAAAATACACCAGTCGACCTTATTCCTACCTGTCTGGCTGCTCATGTGGTGCCCGGTGAGTACACCGATGCAATGGCCTATACGCAAATGATCATCAGAGAATTGTTTCCATTGTTGCTACAGAAGAAATTGGCTACCAGGGTGGATGTTTTTGTAGAAGAAAATGCCTTTTCCATGGAAGTTTCAAGGGCTTACCTTGAGGCTGCCAGAGCGTTGGGATTTGACCTCACTATCCATGCAGACCAATTTAGCATTGGAGGTAGTCAGCTGGCGGTAGAGCTGGAAGCATTGAGTGCAGACCACCTGGAGGCATCAACAGATAAGGAAATAGAGATGTTGGCTGATTCCAATGTGGTGGCCACCGTATTGCCGGGAGCATCTCTGGGACTGGGTATGCATTATGCTCCGGCTAGGAAGATACTAGATGCAGGCTGCTGCATGGCCATAGCTACCGACTGGAATCCGGGCTCTGCTCCAATGGGTGACCTGTTGTTGCAGGCTTCAATTTTGGGTGCGTCAGAGAAAGTAAGTATTGCAGAGACGTTGGCAGGCATCACCTATAGGGCAGCAAAGGCGCTTAACCTGAATGACAGAGGAAAGCTGGAACCAGGGAAGCTGGCTGATTTCATTGCATTTGAAACCTCGGACTATCGTGAAATTTTTTATAATCAAGGCAAATTAAAGCCTTCCATGATCTGGAAGAGTGGTCAATTATTATCCCAATAAAAAGTATGTATAAGCAACCAACCAAAGATTGCTGGAAAGGAAGATCTAACCATCTGGACGGAACAGCAGGTTATTTATTTCATCACGTCATACAATTGCTCGATCTGTCTGGACCTGTAGCGCAGGCAGGCCCCAATTCATTTGCGTTTCTGGGATTTGAATGTGAGGAAGGGGTGAGAAGGAACCAGGGTAGGCTGGGAGCCAAAAATGGGCCGGATGCACTTAGGTCATGCCTTGCTAAGCTTGCCGTGCAATTCGACCATCAACAGGTTATGCTTTATGACGCAGGACAGGTCATATGCAGTGGCACTGATCTTGAAGGGGCACAAACCAGGTTAGCAGACAAGGTTAAACTCTTGCTGGACAAAGGCTATCAGCCAATTCTTTTGGGAGGTGGACACGAAATAGCCTATGCACATTATGAAGGCGTTCGTAAGCATGTGAATGGGAAGGGTAATATCGGGATCATCAACCTGGATGCTCATTTTGACTTCAGAAGCTATGAGGAAGGTCCTAGTTCCGGCACACCTTTTAAGCAGATCTTTGATGAAAATACCTCAAGAAATGAACCATTTCATTACTTACCGATAGGAATTAACCGTGCATCGAATACCAGGAGCCTTTTTGAGGGAATCGACCAATCAGGCACGAAATACCTCACCATCAATGATTTCAATTTCTCAGACAAAGCGCACCTGTCAAGGGAAATAAACCATTTTGCAGACAGGGTGGATTACCTGTATGTGACACTCGATCTGGACGTGATATCAGCAGCTCACGCACCAGGAGTGAGTGCTCCTGCTAGCTATGGGTTATCACCAGACGTTATACGCCATTGTTTGCTGGAGACCCAAGCAACGGGTAAATTATTAAGTTGGGACATAGCAGAACTCAACCCTAATTATGATATTGATAATCGAACGGCCCGCCTGGCCTCATACTTCGTATTTGAAATGATCATGCAGCAGGTACAATCCTTGTAAAACAAATAGAAACCATAAAAAAATTAATCCTTCCTATTGTGGATAGAATTTATATTTTTGTTGGCTTGATAAAAACACAATAAACAATATGCAACGACTGAATGAAATCCTGGGAATTATAGATGGCTACATTGGAGGTTCCCAATGGTTTGTATTTCTACTTCTGGGTGTTGGAGCCTTTTTCACTATTTATCTCAAATTTCCGCAAATCAGGTTCTTTGGGCATGCCATGCGAATTGTAAGAGGCAAGTTTGATAGAAAAGACCTACCCGGAGATACATCACATTTTCAAGCCCTTGCAACTGCATTGTCAGGTACGGTAGGTACCGGAAACATTGCGGGAGTTGCACTTGCGATTCATTTGGGTGGTCCTGCAGCATTGTTTTGGATGTTAATTACTGCAGCACTGGGTATGTGTACCAAGTTTGTGGAGGTTTCCCTGTCGCACAAATACCGGGAGCAGACTGAAGATGGAACGATGGCCGGAGGTCCGATGTACTATATGAAGAATGCCAATTTTGTAGCTTTTGGTAAAAAAGTCAACCTGGGCTGGATGGCGGCCATATTTGCTGTGGCTACTGTTTTGTCATCTTTCGGTACAGGAAGTTTGCCTCAAATCAACACCATTTCCAATTCACTATACACCACTTTCGGAATAGAATTATGGGTTACCGGTCTGATATTAGCTGTTTTCCTTGGATTAGTAATTGTTGGAGGGATCAAGAGGATTGCCGCAGTAACCTCAAAATTGGTTCCTGGTATGGCGATCATTTATTTCATTGGAGCCTTTGCCGTCATATTCTATAATATTGGTAACATAGTACCCTCATTTATCTCCATTTTTTCGGATGTATTTACAGGGACTGCTGCCGGTGGTGGATTTCTTGGTGCTACATTCATGTATGCTTTTAACAGGGGTGTGAACAGAGGTTTGTTTTCCAATGAAGCAGGTCAGGGATCAGCACCGATTGCTCACGCCTCAGCAAAAGCCAATGAGCCATTGTCTGAGGGCATGGTAGCAATCCTGGAACCGTTTATTGACACGATTATCATCTGTACCGTAACAGGTTTAGTATTGCTTTCCTCTGGTGTCTGGAATGAGAAGCACGAAAATGAATTCCAGTATACAGATATAGAGATACTAGCCGGAACATACGACGAAAGTAATCCAGCAGATAAGGATAAGGTATTCAAATACCTCGTTAATCAAGGTGATGCAGAGGCCTATGACGGTGAAATTGAGGTGGTTGATGGCAATATAACCACCACAGGCATTACTTTTATCAATGCCAGATCATTTGCTGAGGATGTTAAGGTGACCACTGAAGGCAACCCTTATACCGGCTCAATAGAAGTGAAGGAAGGGAAAATTGCAGAAAATGGCTTTACATTTACCGGCAAGTCGCTAATGCACAGTGCCAACCTGACGATCAAGGCGTTTACACGAGGTTTTATGGGAGATTATGGGCAATACATCGTTTCGATTGGAATATTGTTGTTTGCTTTTAGTACAGCTATCAGCTGGTCATATTACGGTGACAGGGCCATGACATTTTTGTTGGGGAATAAATCTGTGATATACTACCGCATCGTTTATGTGATTGCCTTTTTCATTGCATCATTCACTGATACCACCATTATATGGACATTATCAGGGATCACCATTGCTTTGATGACCATACCCAACCTGATTGGTATTTTATGGCTTAGAAAAGACATGACCAAAACAATTAAAGAGTATGGTGAGTTCTTTGAGAGAGAACATCCGGGTGTGAAACATCCGAAGTTCTGATTATTATTTTAAGATAATTCAGTTGAAAGCCGCTTTAAATTAATTTAAAGCGGCTTTTTGTTGTCTAATGTAAATATTTAATGGAATGTGTTTTATTATCATTACAAGATGAATTGAATTTCAATCAGATGGTGCGGGTTCAAGTAATGAAATAAATGTATACGAAATTTAGGATTCCCACCGTTTTGCTTTCCACAGTGTCATTATTAAAACTTTAACTAAACGCAACCATGAAAAGCAGATCACTACTTAGCCTGATGCCAGTACTGGCAGCAATTTTAATTTCTTGTAATGGCGATATTATAGGGGATGTAGAAATAACTTATGAGTCAGGAACTCCAATTTATGGGGATATGGCTACAGTTCGTGCAACCCCACTACTAGAACCGGCAAGGCCACTTGATAACGCCGGAAAGATATTTGTTTCTCCTAACTATCTATTTATTGGAGAAGAAGGAAAGGGAATTCATGTATTTGACAATTCAAATCCGGAATCTCCAGAAAACCTGGTTTTTCTAAATATACCTGGTAACAGAGAATACTATTATTCCAATAATACCCTATACGCGGAAAGCTATTATGATATGCTGAAAATAGATCTTTCCAATCCTACACAGCCAGTATTATTGAATCGAATTGAAAATGGAGTTACGGAAGAAATCAAAGATCATTCTGGAAGAACGCTCCTTGGATTTGAGTTTGAGACAGTAACTGAAAAATTGGATAAAGATGACAATATTTGGAAATTTATGAGTGGCTCAAATAATCAGGTTTTTTACGATTATGCTCATGAATTAATACCACCATCAGCGGTTCCGGCTTCTTTCTCTGGTAATAGTTCAGGGAAAATTGGCTCTGTAAACCGAATTATCGAACATAATGGATATGTATATATGGTAAGTAGAGCAAATTTGGTGGTTTTCGATGATCGCACCTCTTTTGATCAGATACAATCAGTAAGAATGGGTCAGGATATGGAAACGGTATATCCTTTTGGGGACCTACTGTTCATTGGAGCCAGTACAAATGTCACTGTGATAGATATTTCGAATCCTGAACAACCTCAGCATCATGCCAGCTTTACTCACATGACTTCTTGTGATCCTGTAGTGCCGGTCAATGATCAAATAGCTTATGTTACCTTAAGAACCGGAGATGAAAGCAATTGCCCTGGAGATGAAAATGAATTGGTTGTATTAGAAATGAATGATATGTGGTTAAATCCAATTCAAACCATAACCATGGAGAGCCCCTATGGGTTGACCTTAATTGGTGATAAACTTTATGTGGGCGAAGGAGCAGCAGGGTTAAAAGTGTTTGATGCAACCACTAGATCTAATCTTAGGCTGGAAGATTGGAACACTACTGTCCAGGCATATGATGTATTGCAACATCCAACTAAATCTGATATTTTGTTGGTAGCAGGTCCAGATGGTTTAGAGCAAATTAAAATAGAAGGGTTTCAGGAGTTGAGTACCATTCCATTTTAAAATGAATTCCTTGAAGCTTCATAAAAAAAGGTTCATTGCCTTATCCATTGTATTGTTTATCGTAACAATATTCAGTCTCCCATGTTTTGGACAATACAAAGGGTTGCAGCAAGGCCAGGCCATGGTCTATTATATGGATGGCTCTGTGTTTATCGGAAATATCATAGAGAAAAATGAATTCGAGTTGATCCTATTAGTATCAACAGGGGATACTTTACATCTTAAACCTGTTTTTGTAAAAAGGGTTTTCGATACCAATGAGGTGTTGATCTTCAGGAGAGGAAAGTATCATAGAACAGACGGGTTTTTTGGAGTTATAGACTTTGGAGTAGCTCCATCTCCGGTTGTTGAAGGCAGTTTGCTGTTAGGAAAAAGGATATATGAAAAATATGCTGTCGGCGCTGGAGCCGCATTGAGCACAACGACGCTCCGCCTTAATGGAGAATGGATGTGGCATGATTTTCATACTTATTTTGTTTATGGAAGATATTATCTGAACCACAAGCAAAGGAGATTGTTTGCAGATGCCAGGCTGGGCTATGGTTTTCCAAGAAACGGAGGATGGAATGATCCACATAGTGGAGGGATACATTTTCAGCCTGGGATAACGTTACTTTTTGCTTCGAGAAATAACTTTCGGTTCTTCGCAGGGATTAGCCAGTATATGCAATATACATCCGGTGAATTTTTCTCATGGGATCCTTTTATTGACTATGAGGGTACATACAGTTTGTTCTATAACCGTACAATCATAAAGATTGGCTTCCAGTTTCACTAAGTAATAAACCAGGTCTGAGTTTCCTCGGACCTGGTTTGGTATTGAACTATTTTGCAAAATTCACTGCTCTTGTTTCCCTGATCACCGTTACTTTAATCTGACCCGGGTACTGCATGTCTTTCTCAATCTTTTGTGAGATGGTGAATGACAGGTCTCCAGCCTCCTGGTCACTAACGTTCTCCGCATCCACCAAAACTCTGAGTTCTCTTCCTGCCTGTATTGCATAGCATTTGTTAACCCCCTCAAAGCTCAATGCAAGATCCTCCAGCTCTTTCAGACGCTTTAGGTAGCTATCCATCACTTCTCGTCTTGCACCTGGTCTGGAGCCTGATATCGCATCACAGGTCTGGATAAGTGGTGAGATCATAGCGGTCATTTCGATCTCATCGTGGTGAGCTCCAATGGCATTACAAACATCTGGATGTTCTTTGTATTTTTTAGCGAGCTCCATTCCAAGAATAGCGTGTGGTGTTTCTGGTTCCTCAGGCCATACTTTTCCTATATCATGAAGTAGACCTGCTCTTTTTGCAAGTTTAGCATTTAAGCCTAACTCGCTGGCCAGTGTTGCAGACAGTTTGGCAACTTCTCTACTGTGCTGCAAAAGATTCTGTCCATAAGAAGACCTGAACCTCATTCTACCTACCAGCTTGATCAATTCGGGATGCAAGCCATGAATACCCAGGTCAATCACCGTTCTTTCACCAATTTCAATGATCTCTTCTTCAATGTTCTTGGTGGTTTTGGCAACAATCTCTTCAATTCGTGCCGGGTGAATTCTACCGTCGGTAACTAATCGGTGCAATGATAGGCGAGCGATCTCCCTTCTTACCGGGTCAAAGCCTGAAATGATGATTGCTTCTGGTGTGTCATCAACAATAATTTCAACTCCAGTGGAGGCCTCCAGGGCCCTGATATTTCTTCCTTCTCTTCCGATGATTTTACCTTTAATATCATCACTTTCAATATTGAAAACAGAGACGCAATTCTCAATGGCATGCTCCGTGGCAGTCCTCTGAATGGTTTGGATTACCACCTTTTTAGCTTCCTTAGTAGCAGTTAGTTTTGCTTCTTCGATGATCTCTTTAATGTGTGATGAGGCGTCTGTTCGTGCTTCATCTTTTAGGGTTTCCATTAATTGCTGTTTGGCCTCCTCCGCCGTGAGGTTGGAGACTTTCTCCAGGATGGCTACCTGCTGGCTGATGATTTTTTCCTGCTCTTCTTTTCTTTTCTTCACTATTTCCAGCTGAGCAGCAAGGTTTTCTTTCATGGACTCCAGTTCCGCCTCAGCTCTTTTGTTCTTTTCTATTTGTTTACTAAGTGAAGACTCTCGTTGCTTAAGCTTATTCTCATTGCTGATGATTTGATTTTTCTTACGATTGGCTTCTTCTTCAAATTCCTGCTTAAGCTTAATGTATTTCTCTTTCGCTTCGAGTATTTTGTCTTTTTTGATATTTTCTGCAACCAGCTCGCCTTCTTTGATGATTGATTGTCTTTGCTCCTCTGCCTCCTGACGCTTTTTGATGAGTGACCTTTTAAAAGCCACACGGCTCAGCAGGAAACCAATCACCATTCCTACTGCCGTTAGTCCTACAATATTGATTAAATCTTCCATGATGTAAATTGATATATGTGTATAAGCCTGGGGAGGGGAACACTTACATCATGTCGAAAGAATTGGGGTAATTTTAGAGGTTGTTAGCTATCAGGTTTTTTATCGCCTGTACCTGCTCCAGGGCAACATCATCAATGTTGGATACTTCTTCCTCAGATCTTGTTTTTTCTACTAAACAATCAAATGCCACCATTGCCAAAAGATCCTGTATATCGTCAATTCCGAATTTGTCCCGATAATTTTTAATTCTTTCGTTAATGGTTTTTCCGGCTTGCCGGATCATCGCTTCATCCTCTGCTTTTACCTTCATCGGGTATTCTCTGTTCCCGATTTTGAGTTTTATAGATAGTTCTGCCATTCGAGTTTTTTAAAAAATCTACTATTATTCACCCAAATGTGCAATACACTTGTCAATTTCCTTTATATAATCGTCAATTACTTCTTTCAATCCTGATGTGTCGTCTTCTCCGACCACCATACTGCCTACAATTTTACTAATTTTAATCTTATTTTGAAAATGGTCTAACTTGCCCTCTTTTTCATTCAGCTCTTCTCGCAAAACGGAATTTTCCTTCTTCAAATGTTCCACCTCTTCCTTAAGAATTTGGTGTTCATTAAGAAGTAATTTTACCTTTCGTTCGAGGGAAAGGAGCTCAGATCGTAAAGTTTGACCGTTATCCATTCTCTATTTTCTGATTACTGCTTTAAGCTCTTGCTCAAATGATCTCATTAAATTAGCCATAACTTTGTCAATTTGCTTGTCATTCAGCGTTTTATTTTCATCCTGAAGTATAAAATTTATCGCATAAGCCTTTTTGCCTTCTTCAATTTTATCTCCTTCATAAACACTGAACACATTTAAACGCTTCAATAACTTACGCTCGGTACGCATGGCGAGTTTCTTTGCTTCCTCGAATGTTACCTGTTTGTCCAAAACAAGAGACAGGTCCCTTCTCACTTCCGGGAACTTTGAAACGGGCTTATATTCCAGGTCTGTCTTATATGCCTTCAGCAGGGCCGACCAATTGATGTCTGCATAAAATACCTCCTGCTTAACCTCTGCCAGTTTCGTTACCTTATTTTGTAACCTACCCAAACTTGCAATGACTTTGTTGTTGTACTTTATATCCAGGCCATATTGGAACAGCGGAGAGTTGGTAGGCTCAGAATCAAAGTCAATAATGTTGAACTTACTCAATATTTTATGGACACTTGAGCTAAGGTCATGGAATGCTACCGGAGTATTTTCTGCAAGCCAGCTTTCTTCCAGTTTGTTACCAGTAAGAAATATCGCCAGTGTTTGCTGTTCTTTGTATTTCTCGCCCTCCTGGCTATACACTTTTCCAAATTCAAAAAACTTCAGGTTGGTTTGCCTTCTGTTGATGTTGTATTGCAACGATTCCAGTCCGGTAAACACTAATGACTGACGCATCACACCCAATTCTTCACTTAGTTTGTTGAGAATTACGACATTCTTTTCACTATCAAACCCCTCAGTTTCGTTAACATACATTGGATTGGTAAGTGAGTTAGTCAGTATTTCCTCAAACCCGGACCCAACAAGAATGTCAGAAATTGTCCTTCTAATCCTATTGGGGTCTTTTTCATCGAAATCTGCCAGATAGTCTGCACCATTGAACTCATCTAGTGCCACATTGTTGAAACCATGAATTCTTAATATCTCTTCAATCACATCGGCTTCACGGGTTACATCCACGCGATAGGGTGGGATTATGGCTCTGAATTGTTCATCCGTTTTATCCTCAAGTCCAATATCAAGACTGGTTAAGATAGACGCTATTTCTTCCTTAGGTAATTGCTTGCCGATCAATCGATCGATGTTTTTGTATTTTACTATGGTTTCAAAGTCTTTGATTGGCTCAGGATAAATATCAATCAGCTCAGATGCGACTTCTCCACCGGCAACTTCCATAATCAATTTTACGGCATATTTAATTGCATCCACGGTGATGTTGGGATCTGTTCCCCTTTCATACCGGAATGAAGCATCTGTTTTTAAAGTATGGGCCTGAGCCGTTTTTCTAATCCAGGCGGGATCAAAATATGCACTTTCCAGAAATACCGTTTTTGTCTTTTCTGTCACGCCCGATTTAATTCCTCCAAATACACCTGCAATGCACATTCCGCCAGATTCATTGCAAATCATCAGGTCAAAATCATTGAGTTTTCGCTCTTTTTCATCAAGCGTGGTGAATTTGGTTCCTTGTGGCAGGGTCTTTATAGTCACCTTGTTGCCATCAATCTGGTCAGCGTCAAATGCATGCATAGGTTGCCCCAAACCATGGCAAACGTAGTTAGTGATGTCTACAATATTGTTGATAGGAGCAAGGCCAATGGCTTTGAGTGAATGTTTTAACCAATCAGGTGATTCTTTTACTGTTACATTGTCCAATACCAGGGCAGAGTACCGGGGACAGGCTTCTGTATTTTCAACCACTACTTCAATTGGGCGATCGGCAGTTTTTTTGGGGAGTTCGGGTTGATCAAATGAGGTACTTCTTCCCAGAAGCGCCTTTAAGTCACGCGATACTCCAAAATGTGATGCACCGTCTGCCCTGTTTGGTGTAAGGCCAATTTCAAAAACATAGTCTGTTTTGATCTCGAAGTATTCTGCGGCAGGCGTGCCATTGGGAAGTTCCGTGTCCAGTACAATGACACCAGCATGACTACTTCCAAGACCTAACTCGTCTTCTGCGCAAATCATACCTTCGGAGACCTCACCCCTTATTTTAGCTTTTTTGATTTTAAATGGTTCGCCTTCAGAGGGGTATAGTGTAGACCCAACAGTGGCAACCACTACTTTCTGACCTTTTGCTACGTTTGGAGCACCACAAACTATAGGGGATGGTTCTGCCTGACCAATATCTACCTTGGTGATTTTAAGTTTGTCTGCATTTGGATGCTTTTCACATTCCAGTACTTCACCAACTACAACACCCTCTAAACCTCCAGGTATTGTTTCATAGGTTTCTATCCCTTCTACCTCAAGCCCCGACTGGGTAAGCAGGTCGTCAAGTTCCTCCGGAGTTTCATTTAATTCAATGAATCTGGTAAGCCACTGATAAGAAATTTTCATCTACTCGTCCTCTGTTTTCTGTAAGCGCGTAAAATTAATAAAACATCAATTGATCAGAGGGTTTCCGCTGTATTAAAAGCGGTGGTTTCGTTAATTATTTACCAAATCATGAAGGTTCCTATTTGTAATTTTTTTCACCCGCCCGTATGGCAATTGGAATGTGGTTTTCCCTGGGGGGTAAGGGACAGGAAAATGACTCGTTGTATTCGCAATAAGGATTGTATGCCTGATTGAAATCAATGGTGATTTTGGAAGCGTTTTTGAAATCAAGATCAAGATATCTTCCTCCACCGTAAGTTTCATCCCCACTGGTTTCGTCGGTAAATGCAGTGAATATTACATTCATTTGACCAAAGCCAACAGGTTTGAGTAAAATAAGCTGGACAGGCTGGTTCTGAAGGAGGAAGTCTGCTTTGGCAAATTTCATGTATTTTTTGACAGACCCATCAGATTCATTGATGTTGACATATTCAGCATTTTTAAACCTGGTAATTGAAGCCGTTACCTTATAATCCTTATCTGGTGGATAGTAATTTAATCCTGTAAACTCTTCATTAATGTCCTTGAATGGTGATGAGGCAGAGGTTCTCATGAACTCATCTTTTTCTTGTCGTTCTTGATTGATTCTGTCGATATATTGTTCATCACTCTCGGAATTGCCAATAAATGTAAAAACTATGATGATCAATATGACAGGAATAATGAAATAGGTAATTTTTTTCATAGTTACATCAACGCTTCATCTGCAAAGCTATAAAATCCTTCGTCGCTAAAAATGATATGATCCAGTACCGGGATTTCAAGTGCCTTACCGGCCTGAATGAGTTTAGTGGTTATACTGATATCGGCCTTACTGGGTTTTAAGTTTCCTGACGGATGGTTATGCGCTACAATGATTGATGAAGCAAGTTGATCCAACGCCTTTTTAAAAATGATCTTAGGGTCCACCACAGTTCCAGAGACACCTCCTGCACTGATTGGCTCCTTTTTAATAACCTGATTCGCACGGTTGAGCATGATCACCCAAAATTCTTCGTGTTTAAGATCCAGCAAGTCGGGCTTAAGTAAATGGTAGGCATCATGGGATGAAGCAATCTTTGGCTTCAGCATTGATTGCTCAGGCTTTCTCCGTCTTCCCAACTCCAGTGCACTCACAATACTAATGGCTTTCGCCTCGCCAATTCCCTTAAACTTCTGCAATTCACTCACCGTAAGCTTTGCCAGTTTGTTGAGGTCATTATCTACCGCTGCAAGGATCAATTTGGAGAGTTCCACGGCACTTAGCGTTCTGGAACCGGAACCGATCAGTATCCCAATCAATTCGGCATCTGATAATGCTGATTTTCCCTTAAGCAGGAGTTTTTCTCTGGGGCGATCCTGTTCTGCCCATTGTTTGATCGACAGATATTGTTCATGACTGTTTCCCATCGGATAAAATTGATGGGAAAATAGAAAAATAAAAAGCCTTATTCGGTTTTAATGAATAAGGCTACAATATTTTTATAGCAACAGGATTAAAGCGCAGCTATTTTCTTAGCCAACTTAGATTTGTGGTTGGAAGCATTTTTCTTATGGATGATGTTGTTTTTCGCCAACTTATCCAACATGCCGCTCACTTGCTTAAACAACTCTTGTGCTTCGCCCTTATCTTTAGTGCTTAACAACCTTTTGATATAGGTTCTGGTAGTCTTAGCCTGATATCTATTTCTAAGCCTTTTCGCCTCGCTAGACCTGATTCTCTTTAATGCCGATTTATGGTTTGCCATATTAATTTAAATCTTGCTTCCTTAAAATAGGACTGCAAATGTAGGAGAAAGAATTAATAAATCAAAATATAATGTTTATCAAAAGTTAAATCGCACTTAGGCAGAATTGCTTAATTTTCAGGTAGATATGATAAAGCGCTTCATTATACCTCTGGGATTCGTAATTATTCTTTCCGGGTCTACCCAAATAAATTCAGCCACCTGGGGATTTTTTGCTCATAAAAAGATCAATAGAATGGCGGTTTTTACCCTTCCACCTGATATGATCACTTTCTATAAGTACTACATTCAGGAAATAACGGAAAATGCTGTAAATCCTGATCGGCGTAGGTATGCAGTGAAAAATGAAGCGCCCAGACACTATATTGACCTGGATGTATATGGGGATAGTGCGCTTTACAAATTACCAAGATATTGGAATGAGGCTGTAGAGAAGTACACTGAGGACACATTGCTGGCCTATGGAATAGTTCCCTGGCATATCAACAGGATGAAATACTGGTTAACGGATGCTTTCATTAAAAAGGATGTAGAGGCTATTTTAAGGCTGTCTGCGGACCTGGGGCACTATATTGGTGATGCGAATGTGCCACTTCATACAACAGAGAATTACAATGGTCAATTGACTGGCCAATACGGAATACATGGGTTTTGGGAATCGAGGTTGCCAGAGCTCTTTAGTGAGGAGTATGATTTTTTCCTTGGTCAGGCCAGCTATGTGCAAAAACCTCAGCTAAGGGCCTGGAAGGCGGTAGCTGAAGCGCATATGGCCTTGGATTCAGTGTTGTTGTTTGAAAAGGAGCTCACTGAAAAGTTTCCGGAAAGTAAAAAATACAGCTTTGAGGAACGGGGCAATATCACAACAAAAGTGTACTCCTACGAATTCTCCAAGCCTTATCATGATAAATTGTCCGGAATGGTGGAGCGAAGGATGAGAGCATCTGTGAAGATGGTGGGTGATTTCTGGTATACCTGTTGGGTGGATGCCGGTCAGCCTGATCTTACGGCATTGATTGAAGGGTATTCGGAGGAAGATAAAAAGCAACTGCAGCAAGAGCAAAAGAAATGGCAAATCAGGTCTGTTAAATCACGTGAACACGAATCTGATTAACCGAATAAAAAAAAGCCGACCCAAAATGAGTCGGCTTCTTGTATCGTGATTAATCAGTTATTATCCAATAGATACTCTTCTGAAAGCGTCTACTGTCATTCCCTTCTGAACGCTATCAAGGTATTGAGAAATTGATTGTGAGCTGTCCTTTACAAAAGCCTGGCTCAACAAAGTGTTCTCTTTGTAGAACTTTTGAAGTTTACCCATTGCAATTTTCTCGATGATGTTTTCAGGTTTTCCTTCTTGTCTTGCCTGATCTTTACCGATTTCGATTTCTTTTTCAACAATAGAAGGATCTACACCATCTTTATCAACAGCAACAGGATTCATAGCAGCAATTTGCATTGCAACATCTTTACCTGCAGCAGTTACATCGGATCCATTGGTGTTTTTCAATGAAACCAATACGCCAAGCTTGTTTCCAGCGTGGATGTAAGGAACAATTGATTCACCTTTAAGTACCTGATAAGCAGAAATGTCAAGTTTCTCACCAATCTTACCGATTAGTTCAGTGATTTCTTCCTGTAACGTAAGATCGCCGGATTTAATGGCTTTTAGATCTTCAACAGTACCTGGCTTTTCATTGAAAGCGATATCCAATACCTTATTTCCCATGGCAAGGAAATCTTCGTTTTTGGCTACAAAGTCAGTTTCACAAGTGAATGCAACCAAAACTCCCTCTGTTCCATCTTCATTTGTTTTTGCTAAAACAACGCCTTCGGTAGTTTCTCTATCGGCTCTGGATGCAGATACTTTCTGTCCCTTCTTTCTTAAAAGCTCGATAGCTTTATCAAAATCCCCATCAGC
This sequence comes from Cyclobacteriaceae bacterium, assembly GCA_965243755.1. Taxonomy (GTDB): domain Bacteria; phylum Bacteroidota; class Bacteroidia; order Cytophagales; family Cyclobacteriaceae; genus JANSWY01. The sequence goes on along the minus strand of CBDEVW010000001.1, from coordinate 379,508 downwards.
TTCAACAAGTGCTTTTTTGCAGTCCATCATACCTGCACCTGTCATTTGTCTTAGTTTGTTTACTTCTTGTGCGGAAATAGCCATTTTAGTGTTTATTTTAAACTTTTAATATTGCTTTTATACAAAAATTGAACACTGAAACTAATCAATGTTCAATCTTTGATTCTTGATTCTATATCAACGAATTATTATTTTTCTACTTCGTCAGCTTGCTTTTTCTTTTCTACCTCTTCCTGCTGCTTCGCTTCTTCTTTCTCCTTCTTTCTTTCGTTCAATCCTTCTTCGATTGCTTTTGCGATGTAGTCAGTGATCAGGTCGATAGATTTGAAAGCATCATCGTTAGCAGGGATAGGGAATTCTACCTGGTTGGGGTCAGAATTAGTATCAACCATGGCAAATACAGGAATGTTTAATTTCTGTGCTTCCTTAACTGCAATGTGCTCTCTTTTAATATCCACTATGAAAAGCGCTGCAGGGAGTCTGGTCAATTCAGAGATACCACCAAGTACTCGCTGTAGTTTTTCCTTTTCACGGGTAATCATCAGTCTTTCTCTCTTTGCAAGAGCCTTGTAAGAATCTTCTTTCATCATTTTGTCGATGGAAGCCATCTTCTTCAGGGACTTTCTGATTGTTGAGAAGTTGGTTAACATACCTCCAAGCCACCTTTCAGTAACGTAAGGCATCTTTAAGTTTGCTGCTTTTTGTGCAACAAGGTCTTTCGCTTGCTTCTTAGTCGCAACGAACATTACTTTTCTGCCAGACCGAACGACAGATTTTATTGCAGCTGCTGCTTTTTCTAGATTGACGAGTGTTTTGTTCAGGTCAATGATGTGGATTCCGTTTTTCTCCATGAAAATGTATGGAGCCATTTTAGGATCCCACTTCCTTGTCAGGTGACCGAAGTGCACTCCAGCGTCTAGAAGGTCTTTATGCTCTATCTTATCCATTAATAAATATTGTTTCTAAGTATTCTAAAAAAGCGCCCAATTCTTATCGCTTACTGAACTGGAATCTTCTTCTTGCTTTTCTTCTACCGTATTTCTTTCTTTCAACCATTCTTGGATCCCTGGTTAAGAATCCTTCTTCTTTCAAAGCAGGTTTATTTTCTTCGTCAATTTCAACCAATGCTCTGGAAATGGCTAATCGGATAGCTTCTGCCTGTCCTTTGATACCACCACCATCAACATTAATTTTGAAATCGAAGTTACTTACCTGATCCAACTTCACTAATGGTTGTTTAACAATTAACTGAAGGATTTCGGAAGGGAAATATTCCTTTAAATCTCTGTCATTAACCTTGATTTCACCACTTCCAGGCTTCATGTAAAGTCTGGCAACCGATGTTTTTCTACGGCCTATAGTATTGGTTACTTCCATTATTATAATTTAATTTCTTTTGGTTGTTGTGCTTCGTGAGGATGCTCAGCTCCTTCATACACATATAGATTCTTGAATAATTGTCTTCCCAATCTGTTCTTAGGCAACATTCCTCTTACAGCATTCTCAATAAGAAGCGTAGAAGACTTTGCCTTCAACTCATTGGCAGTCAAAGATCGCTGACCACCTGGAAAGCCTGTGTGTCTGATATAAACTTTATCAGTCCACTTGCTGCCAGTTAATCTGATCTTATCAGCATTAATAACAATCACATTATCTCCGCAATTCACATTGGGAGTATATCCAGGTTTGTGCTTTCCTCTGATGATCTTAGCAACTTCACTTGCGACCCTTCCAAGCACTTTCGAATCAGCGTCTACAACTACCCAGTTGTTCTCGGCAGTAGCGCTATTCAATGAAACCGTTTTGTAACTTAAAGTATCCAACTTAATTTCTTTTAAAATGACCCATCAATCCCTTCCTCTCAAAAAGGGACACAAAAATAGAATTTATATTTTTCAAATACAAAATGCACCTTGATATTTATTGAAATTATCACCTGTTTTTTTCCAATTGCTGTACCAGAACCTTAAAATCCTTTGGATATGGTGCTTCAACACTGATTTTTTTACCTGCAGGATCCTTAAAACTTATTGTAAATGCGTGCAAAGCCATCCTTTTTATTAAAGGTTCTTCTTCGGTCCACTTCTTTAGTTTATAGTTTCGCTTGATGGTGGACAGGTAAAAGTGCCTCCCGCCATAAGTAAGATCACCGGTAATTGAGGCATTAAGTTCCGCCAGGTGTATTCTGATTTGATGCATTCTACCAGTTTCCGGTTTACATGCCACCAGTGTATGAAGTTTGAATGCGTTGATGCTATCAAACGTTGTTTTTGAAGGTTTACCACTTCTCCTATCAATTTTTACCACTCCTTTTGCGGTGACCTTAATTGGTAAATCCACCACCGTACCACTGAAATCATGGATGCCGTCAACCACAGCATGATAAGTTTTTTCCACTTTGCGCTCTTCAAATAATATGGAAAGGTGCCGGTGGGCTTCTTCGTTTTTCGCAAGTACCAGAACTCCTGATGTATCTTTATCCAACCGATGACAAATCCAGACATCTCCTACAGTGTCCCTTGCCAATTGCAGCATGTTGGTGGGATCGTTCCTGTCATCCAGGGTGGAAACGCCCCCTGGTTTGTTGATTATGATATAATCGTTGTTCTCAAAAAGAATAGAATCCTGGAACCGAAATTTTTTCATCCCGCAAAAGTAGCGGAATTGCTTTAAATAATCAGGCTATCATTAATTGTAGCTTAATATTCGTCTTCCAATACAGGGTTGGATGATACCTCAACACCTTTTTGTAGTTTAAATGTAAAAATAGATCCTTCGCCATAGACACTGGCTACTTCAATTTTAGAGTTGTGTCCCTCAAGGATGTGCTTTACAATAGCAAGTCCCAGACCGGTACCACCTTTTTCTTTAGACCTGCTTTTTTCAACACGATAGAATCTTTCAAATATTCTGTTAATGTCAGCTTCAGGGATTCCTTTACCATTGTCCCTGACAGAAACCTTTACCTTTTTTCCAATGACCTCATAAGAAATTTCTACATGGCCATCTTTCCTCGTGTATTTTATGGCGTTGGATACCAGGTTGAGCATTACCTGATAGATCCTTTGGTAATCAGCATAGACATAGGTGGGTTCCTTAGTAGGAATGATGGTGATGGAAATATCTTTTTTGCTGGCTTTGGTCTCAAATTGATCGACTACTTCCTCTATCAGCTCATTGAGATTAAAATACTCCATGTGCATTTTTATCTCCCCGGTTTCAATCTGAGAAAGGGTAAGCAGGTCGTGCACCAGCATATCTAGACCGTCAAGACTCTTTGCTGCTTTCTTCAGGAATTTGGAGCGTACCTTTTTGTCCTCCATTGCACCATCCAGAAGTGTATGAACAAATCCCTGAGCAGCAAATATTGGTGTTTTTAATTCATGAGAAACATCTGCCATGAATTCTCTCCTGAAAGTTTCCATTCTTTTCAGTTCTTCGATCTCCCGCTGTTTGTTTTCTACATAGCTATCAATTTCCTTATTGATACGTTTCAGCGGATTTACGGAGCTGTGCTGCGATTTTCTGATCACTTCAATGCCATCTTTTTCAATGCTTTCCAGCGATTCATAGATTTTGTTGATATGACGGAAAAACAGGAATTCCAGAACAAACCGGACCAATATATAAGTGGAGGAAAATGATAGCATGAATGCTATAAATAAAGCAATCTGCGAAATGGTAGGCACCAAATACAGAAAGGCAGTTGTAATAACTGCCACAGATAATCCCATCAATAGCCCAATTGCCCTGGAATTTAATTCCATAATATATTCTTCCTAGTTGTACTCAAACTTATATCCCACACCTTTTACTGTGGAGATATAACCTTCACCAATTTTTTCTCTCACCTTTCTTATGTGTACATCAACAGTTCTGGCAAGTACATATACATCTGTTCCCCAGATGTTTTGCAATAAGTCATCTCTGCTGAATACTTTACCTGGATTCTGCGCAAGAAAATAAAGTAGCTCAAATTCTTTTTTAGGAAGATTGATCTTCTCATCAGCAGCAACAACTGTATAGCTGGACCGGTCTATGGTCAGGTCACCGATTGCGATCAGCGAGTTGTCTTTTTTCTTTTTCGCTTCTCTTCGGAAAAGTGCGTTGATTCTACTCACAAGGGCCCGCGGTTTAATAGGCTTGGTAATATAGTCGTCAGCCCCCATGTCAAATGCAGCTACCTCCGAATATTCCTCAGATCTGGCGGTCAGGAAAATGACGAAGGTATTTTGAAGTTCTGGTAGTTCCCTTATTTGCCGGCATGTTTCTACACCATCCTGTTTCGGCATCATAATATCGAGCAGGATCATGTCAGGAAGAAAATTCTTGGCGATCTCTACACCTTTAATGCCATCTGAAGCAATTTTCACTTCGTATCCCTCTTTACTAAGGTTGTACTTTAGCAATTCGAGGATGTCTGCCTCATCATCTACGACCAATATTTTTTGGGAGTTTTTTGAGCCCATTGTTCTGTGTTTGAAGACGTTTAGTTTCTGTAATTTTCTTAATACTGAGTTTAAACTAAATTAACAACAGCGACTAAATCATATTTTAATGAATACTAAACTGTTAAATAATCCAGTTGTATTCGATTATATTCAAAATTACAGAGAATTAATCTTTTTTGGCGAATAGTAACAATTTGTTAATCTATTCAACCAATGCACTGAAATCGTATTGAAGGTTTTCGGCCTTTTTGATGTCTATCTCTACAGCTCCAATAAACATCTTTGCCTTGATTTTGATTGGTATCTTGTTTTCGTCATCTGAAAGCCAGAACTGAATGGAATCCTCTCCATCGAAGAGTGAATTCTCTGGCATTATAGGGGCAAACGCCAGTGTTTTTATTTCTCCAAGTTTGGTATTGATTGTTTCCCTTCCTTTAAAGCGAACGTTCATTTTCCAGGTTTCATCATCAAAAAAACCTTCCAGATGAAGAATCTCTCCTTCCGATATTTTACTATAATCAAGAGTTCTTAGAAAATAATAACCGCTCACCATGTCCTGGCATTTACCAGGAATGTCAAACTCTACTTTCTTTTTAAGTGTCTTGGTGGTTTTTCCCAGTCGGCTGACAATTGCCTTCTGTGATTCATGGTCAAAATCTACAATCTCGTTTTTACGGTAGCGGCCTTCTTCAATGTATCTGTAAAACCTTCTGGGGATAAATTCATCCGCATCGAGGTAAGTCCCCCAATTGTCTCTTACACGCATAAAAAAATCAAACATGCCGGTAGTTTTACCATACACATCAATCTTGTAGCACATGTGATTGTTGATCAGCGCAGGTTGATTGTCAATTTGCATGACTGCTTCACCAGCGTTGATGAGACCATAATGCACTCTGAATTCCAGATTTTCACCCTTGCTGAAAGTGTATTTCTCATTGACCAATGTATCTTCCGACAAGTGATGGAACTGAAACGAAAACAGCAGTAGTGTCAGGCAGCAGGTGCCAAACAGCATAGTTTTCTTAAATAATGTATGAGTAGTCATCACAAAGAAGGATATTTTGTCTTGTAATACGTAATAAATGCTTTGATGTCACCTTTAAAATTATTCAAATATTCATCCATGAACAAATCCTGCTTTGAGCCGTATCTCTGGAACGACATAAAATAAGCATTATTGGGCAGCTGATGTTCGAATAACTTTTTGAGCCTGTCGGTTTTGCTAAAGCTGATGGTATCAATGGAAGTGATAATTTCGGTGAGCAATATTTCTTTTTGTTTAGCCATAGAGGAGTCCGGAAGCTGCATTGACTCGAATTGTGTGTAAAGACTATCTAGCGCCCGGTATCCCATCAACATGTGGTTGATGAACTTTTTACTGTCTTCAAAATATTGTTCATAGGCCTGTTGCTGCTCAGAGCCTGCTCCATATTTGTATGTAATGAACTTCTCAGCTCCTTTTTTACCTATGAAAGAAGCAAGGTTTTCATTGAATTCAATGCTGTCTTTTACAAACAAGGTGGCATGAGTAAGTTCATGTATGATTAGATCAGCTAATCTACCTTCCCCTCTTGCCAGCATGTTGGAAAGAATGGGGTCTTTGAACCACCCCAGGGTGGACCATCCCCCCACGGACCTTATTCGGGTGTCATACCCATCTTTTACCAATTGATCTCTTTCTTTTTTTGCTAATTCCAGATTGAAGTAACCTTTGTATGGGAATGAGCCCAGAAACGGAAACGACCAGGTTTTTGGCTCCATTTTGTAAGGATATGCCGCGGACAGGTTCCACAGAATGTCTTCACCTTTTTGGTCATAAAGTGTGGTGTAGTTATCAGAATTGTTGAGCCCCAGAGAATCAATTGCGAATTGGCGGATTTCCTGGATCAGCAATATTTTTGATTTGAGGCTATCTGGAAATTCAGGGTCTGCTAAAAAATCTTCTACAGGCCTGGCATTTGATATGACATGAAGCTGCCCTTTTGCCTGCTGAACTCCGTAAGACACCAGATCCCATTGCCAAATGGTAAGAATTAGAATAATGATGAGAATAAGGAGGGATCCTCTTTTTAATAATTTCATTCCGGAAAATATTTTACTAAAAATATTAGTATTTTAAAATTATAGCTAATAATTTTGGTTTTTGTAAAAGAATAGGATTTAAGATGGATGATAGCTATAGATTTAATTAACTTCATCCACTAGAATAAGAAACACACAAATATGAGTGATCAGAGCGAGAAATTAAAGGCCTTACAGCTTACAATTGACAAGTTGGAAAAAACCTATGGAAAGGGAACCATCATGAAGCTGAGTGATGAGAAAGTACTGGATGTTCCGGTAATTCCTACAGGTTCTTTAGGTCTGGACATTGCATTGGGCGTGGGTGGCATACCTAAAGGAAGGATCATAGAGATCTACGGACCAGAATCCTCCGGTAAAACTACTTTGACCATGCATTGCATTGCTGAGGCACAGAAACAAGGTGGATTGGCAGCTTTTATAGATGCAGAGCATGCGTTTGATAAGACCTATGCAGAAAAATTGGGTATTGACACTGAAAACCTTCTGATCTCTCAGCCTGATAATGGAGAGCAGGCCCTTGAGATTACTGAGCATCTGATCAGGTCTGGAGCGATTGATATTATTGTAATTGATTCGGTTGCTGCGCTTGTGCCAAAAGGTGAGCTTGAGGGAGAGATGGGTGAAAGCAAAATGGGGCTACAGGCAAGGTTAATGTCTCAGGCGTTAAGAAAACTAACTGGAGCAATTAATAAAACCGGATGTTCATGTATTTTCATTAACCAGCTCAGGGAGAAAATTGGAGTGATGTTTGGTAACCCAGAGACCACAACCGGTGGTAATGCGCTTAAATTCTATGCTTCAGTAAGATTGGATATCCGAAGAATAGGTCAAATTAAAGAAAGTGCGGATAATATTATGGGTAACCGCACCAGGGTTAAGGTTGTGAAAAATAAGGTAGCTCCTCCGTTCAAAGTGGTAGAGTTTGATATCATGTATGGTGAAGGAATCTCTAAAGTTGGTGAGATCATTGACCTGGGGGTTGAACTGAATATTGTAAAAAAATCAGGTTCCTGGTTCTCTTATATGGATAATAAACTAGGGCAAGGTAGAGATTCAGTAAAATCTTTGTTACTTGATAACCCGGAATTAATGGAGGAATTAGAGATCAAGATCAAAAATAAAATCAATGGAGTAGAAGAGGAAGTTGCAGAAGTAGCCAACTAAACTCCATTTCGCATATTGAATTAGAAAGGTGATTCTTAACAGAGTCACCTTTTTTTATGATCGGATAGCAATCACAGGATCTAACCTTGAGGCGATTAGTGCCGGAACAATTCCGGAAATAATACCGATTGCAGTTGCAATTCCAATGCCCTTGATTACGTTATTGATACTCAATTCAAGTTCAAGTGTGCCTAGATCAATGAAAGTCCCCAGATACACCAGTAGTAGTCCGAAAACGGCACCCAGAATACATAAAAAAACAGATTCAAAAAGAAACTGGAATAAAATGAAGTAGTTTTTTGCACCAAGTGATTTTTGAATTCCAATGATATTTGTTCTTTCTCTGACGGAGACAAACATGATATTGGCAATACCAAATCCTCCTATCAGAATGGAGAACCCTCCAATGATCCAGCCACCAATTCCAACTGCATCAAACACTCCTCCAATGAAATTAACAATAGCTTCTGGTCGATTTAAGGCAAAGTTGTCCTCTTCCTTTGGTCGGATTCCCCTTTTCCTTCTCATCAATCCTCGTAACTCACCTTCCAACTCTACCAGGCCAATATCAGAGTCTTTACCTTTAACGGTTATTATTGACTCAAGTCCTCTGGATTTTCCGGAGTAATACAAATTGAGGAATGAATTATAGGGAATATAAATATTTTCATCATTGGTAGGTCCACCTAAGAAGCTTTCTCCCTCTTCTCCAATGGTCGCAATAACGTAATATTTAAGCCCTTTTATCTTAACTTCTTTTCCAATGGGATTGCCATTTGGGAACAGTTCTTTTGCTGAACGATAACCCAAAATTGCAACATTTCTCCCTGCAACAGTTTCTTGTTTAGTAAAGTACCTGCCTTGTTCAATTGGGATTTCATAGACATCTTTATGGCCATAGGTTACACCTAAAAGGGTGATGTCATTAGTACTATTGCTTTCATGTTTTATGGTGAGTCCACCCCTCATTGAAAAGACTGTAATTGCTTCATGGTTTTTCAACTTTTCCTGTAAAAATTCGAACTCTTCGTAGGTCGGTTGAGGCCGCTTTAAATATTTCCACCAGGGGTAAGGTCCATCACCAAAACCATAAGGCCACTTTTGGATATTTATATTATTGGTTCCCAGAAAATTGAGGCTGCTTTTAACACTATTTTCGAGGGAATCCACAAATGTGAAAACTGCGATAATGAGAAAAATTCCAATGGTAACACCAAGAAGTGACAACAATGTTCTAAGTACATTGGTGCGTAAGGCGTTCCAGGCAAATCTGAAACTTTCCGCAATTAATCTTAGTATTATCATTTGTTCTTTCGAGTTAAATATTGATATTTAGATGTAAAGTAAAAACTAATTAACTACTTTTGCCCACTTAATTATTTACCACCCTATTTTTATTTATTTAATATCTGAATATTAAATATGAAGTTATCAGAATTTAAATTTGATCTCCCTTCCGACCGTGTTGCACTTTATCCAGCTGAAAACAGAGACGAGTCTCGTTTGATGGTTATTCACAAGGATACAGGGGAGATAGAGCATAAAATATTTAAAGATATCGTTGGTTACTTCGATGAGGGCGATGTAATGATCGTCAACGACACCAAAGTTTTTCCTGCAAGGTTATACGGCAATAAGGAAAAAACCGGTGCGAAAATCGAGGTTTTTCTTTTGAGAGAACTTAACAAGGAAAACCATCTTTGGGATGTTCTTGTAGATCCGGCAAGAAAAATAAGGGTTGGAAATAAGCTATACTTTGGCGATGGTGAATTAGTTGCCGAAGTGATAGACAACACCACCTCCAGAGGAAGAACCATCCGGTTCCTGTTTGATGGCGATGATGCTGATTTCTACAAAATGATTGATTCGCTTGGGGAAACACCTCTGCCAAAAAACATCGATCGGGATGTTGAGGACGAAGACAGAGAGCGGTTCCAGACAATCTATGCCAAAAACGTAGGTGCAGTCGCAGCTCCAACTGCCGGGTTGCACTTTACTAAGCAGGTGATGAAGAGATTGGAGATTGTTGGAGTGGACATCAATTCAGTGACACTTCATGTCGGTCTTGGTACTTTCAGACCTGTAGATGTCGAAGATCTGACCAAACACAAAATGGATTCTGAGAATTTCATTGTCAGTGAAGCAACGGCTGATCTTGTGAATGGTGCGCTTGATAGAAAAAGCAGAATTTGTGCAGTAGGTACTACCGTGATGAGAGCAATGGAATCTTCAGTATCTGCAAATGGCCGCCTGAAACCAAATGAAGGCTGGACCGATAAATTTATATTCCCACCATACGACTTTAAGATTTGTAATGCACTGGTGACTAATTTCCACATGCCAGAGTCCACATTGTTAATGATGGCCTGTGCCTTTGGAGGTTATGACCTTGTAATGAGCGCATACGAAACAGCCGTGAAGGAAGAATACAGATTCTTCACATACGGTGATGCAATGCTGATCATTTAAGAAATCATCAGACGCCTCATGCAGAAATATGCGATCATTGTTGCAGGAGGAAAAGGATTAAGAATGGGTAGTTCATTGCCAAAGCAATTTTTGTTGCTCAATGGGCTACCTGTATTAATGCACACCATCAACGCATTTTTTCTTGCCGATAAGTCTACTGAAATCTATGTCGTACTACCGGAAGATCATTTATCCTATTGGAAAGAGTTAGTCGATCAATATCTATTTGATATTGATCACCAGCTAGTAACTGGCGGTGAGTCGAGGTTTCAATCTGTGAAAAACGGACTATCAGCCATTGGTTCCTCAGGTGTTGTTGCAATTCATGATGGCGTGAGGCCTCTGGTTTCAGCTTCAATTATCAATAATTCATTTGAACAAGCCAATAAATACGGTTCAGCGATTGCTGCGGTTCCTTGTAAGGATTCTTTGAGGGTAAAATCAGGGGATACTACCAAATCTGTAGACAGGTCAGCATATTATCTTATTCAGACACCACAAACATTTCGGGTTCCTGAAATCAAGGATGCCTTCCAGGTAGAAGAGCAAAATTACTTTACTGATGATGCAAGTGTGTTTGAAAACGCCGGCAGAAGAATAGTGCTGATAGATGGCGATTATAGAAACATTAAGCTCACAACTAAAGAGGATATCATTTTTGCCAATGCTATGATATCCCGATAGTTGAAATTTTATTTCTTAATATTCATCTTCATTAAAGAAGAAGTCTTCTTTAGTAGGGTAGTCAGGCCAAATCTCTTCTATGTTCTCATATGGTTGTCCATCATCTTCCAACTCTTGTAGGTTCTCTACAACTTCAAGTGGGGCACCAGATCTGATAGAGTAATCAATTAATTCATCCTTTGATGCCGGCCATGGGGCATCCTCCAAGTATGATGCTAATTCTAATGTCCAGTACATAATATACCTCTTTTAATGACTGTTAATAAAAATCGTGCAAAAATAAACTTTTAAACCAATAATCAAACTATTAATTGAGATACTTAAACCTCAATTTAATTTGAAAGGTTCTCAAAGGTTATTACTAAAAAATATAAATAAAGTTCCATTAATTAAAAAGATACTTTATCCAATTTCTTTCAGAATACTTAAGATTTCTTTCTTTACACGTACTTTTCTTTTCTGGGTTTGCAACTGGTCATTTAAAGTTCGGTCAAATGCTCCCGGGCGACTGGTCACATTGTCAGCATTTTCCTGCATCGTATCTAATTCGCGCTGGTCTCGCGATATTAGCTTGTCGAGTAGGTCAATTTTGACTTTGATTTGCTCCAGAATACCCATGCTTTCCCAGCCATCATTATTCTCCTCAGCAAGTTTGTCCAGATAGACTACCTCGTGAACAAATGAGATGGCGTCAAAAAAGTCATTAGATAATTGATGGTTTTTTTCTTTTGGTACAGGCCCGATAGTTTTCCACTTCTCTTTTAGCTCATTGGCTTTTTCCAGTGATGGGTCCTGTTTCAATAACTTGGCGCGCTCCAGTAACCTGGATTTTTTCTCAAAGTTTTCGTTCAGTTGGTAATTAGGGATTTGTCGAACGATTCTCTGTCTTTGAGGTTTTCCTTTGAAGACTTCTGCACATGCCCTTTTGAAATTGTTTTGAAGAGGAATGTATTTGGGCTTTGGAATAGCTCCAACATCTCTCCATTTGGCCTGTAGTTCTTTGACCTTAGACTTTGCATTGGGGTCTCCACCTCTGGAAAGATTCCTGGCCTCTCTCAACAAACTGTAGTATTCGTTTTCGCGCTTTTGAATGAGTAGCTTACGGTCGTTATCGTAAGCTCGTTTTCTTTCGAAGAAGTCTTCTACTTTATTGTGGAACTCAGATTCGATGGCTTCTTTCAAGTCTTCTTTAACACCACCTGTTTTTATCCATCTTCCACGTATTTCAATAACGTTTTCCTGTGTTTCTCTCCAATTAGGATTTTTGAGGGCCTCATCAAGTTCCGCGATCAAAGCTTTTTTGATTTCAGTATTCTTTACCCGGTTTTTCTCAATTACTTCTGTGAGAATAACTTCAAGCTCAGATAACTTATCTTCAAGGGCCTTGTAATCGCCAAGCCCACAATGCTGATCTACAGTTTCTTTGAGGTGAAGGAGCTTCATTAAAAATGAGCCCTTGTTTTCAGATTCATTAACCTTTTTCTCAAGGTCATCAATCTTCTCTTTGAACTTTTCAAACTTATCGACGAAGTATTGGACAGAGGCATCATTATTTCCTTCTTTCACTTCCCCGATTTTTCGGTCTTCTTTCCCATTAACTCCCTCAAGAAAAATTTCATCATTCTTGATGTAGCCGAAGGGTATTTTCGTAATCTCCAAGGTTAAATTTGATTTCTTTCTGCTAAATAAGCTAATATTGATACAAAGTAATAGAAACAGACACAAAAATTAATTTAATCAATCAGTATAATTCCATTCTATGAGTGATGAAAAGATAATTTTTTCTATGGCTGGAGTGAGTAAAATTCACCCTCCAAAGAAACAAGTATTAAAAAACATTTACCTCTCTTTCTTTTATGGTGCCAAGATTGGTGTCCTGGGTTTAAACGGTTCTGGTAAAAGTACGTTGCTTAAAATTATTGCCGGAATCGATAAAGAGATACAGGGAGAGGTCGTTTTTTCGAAGGAATATAGTGTGGGGTTGTTGGAACAGGAACCTCAACTGGACCCGGAGAAGACTGTGAAAGAGATCGTGCAGGAAGGTGCGGCAGAGACAGTGGGATTACTGGAAAAGTTTGAGGAAATAAATTTGAAATTCTCTGAACCTGAAGTAATTGAAAATCCTGACCTCATGGAAAAATTAATTGAGGAGCAGGGTAAAATCCAGGAGAAACTTGATCAGGTGAATGCCTGGGATTTGGATAATAAGTTAGCGAGGGCAATGGATGCACTCCGAACTCCCCCGGAAGATGCAGTGATCAAGAACTTATCAGGAGGAGAGAAAAGGAGAGTGGCCTTGTGCCGATTGTTGATTCAGGAACCTGATGTATTGTTGCTGGATGAACCAACCAACCACCTGGATGCTGAATCTGTGCATTGGCTGGAAAGATATCTGCAGGAATATAAAGGAACTGTGATTGCAGTAACACACGACAGGTACTTCCTGGACAATGTTGCTGGATGGATTTTGGAGCTAGACAGAGGTGAAGGTATTCCATGGAAAGGAAATTATTCATCCTGGCTGGAACAGAAGCAGGAACGCCTGGCGAAAGAGGAAAAGTCAGAATCCAAACGTCAAAAAACACTTCAGCGGGAGTTGGAATGGATCAGAATGACGCCAAAAGGAAGACATGCTAAATCCAAGGCCAGGTTAGGTGCATATGATAAGTTGGTTGGCGAAGGAGTTAAGGAGAAGGAAGCTAAGCTGGAATTGTTTATCCCACCAGGCCCAAGATTAGGAAATAAAGTGATTGAAGCGAATGGTGTTTCAAAGAGTTTTGGCGACAAGTTACTTTTTGAAAACCTCAATTTCATGTTGCCTCCTGCAGGTATTGTTGGGGTTATCGGACCTAATGGTGCAGGTAAGACCACCTTATTCAAGTTAATTACAGGTAAGGAAACTCCAGATAGTGGAAGTTTTGAGGTGGGGTCCACTGTTGAGACAGCTTATGTTGATCAGGAACACGATTACCTGGATCCTAATAAAACAGTATATGAGACCATTTCAGAAGGCAATGAATTACTGGAATTGGGAGGACGGCAGGTAAATGCCAGAGCATACGTATCTAAGTTTAATTTTAGTGGTAGTGATCAGGAAAAGAAAGTAGGCGTATTGTCGGGAGGTGAAAGAAACAGAGTTCACCTGGCCCTGACGCTAAAGCAGGGAGCCAACTTATTATTGCTTGATGAGCCAACGAATGACCTGGATGTTAACACACTTAGGGCATTGGAGGAAGCATTAGAAAACTTTGGTGGATGTGCGGTAGTCATTTCTCACGATCGATGGTTCCTGGACAGAATAGCAACTCACATTTTGGCTTTTGAGGGTAACTCGCAAGTGTATTTCTTTGAGGGGAACTACACAGAATATGAAGAAAACCGAAAGGCAAGGCTAGGAGATGAAGGGCCTAAACGAATTAAATACAAAAAGCTTACTTCTTAATTTAAAAAGCCGCTCCGAATCATAGGGGCGGCTTTTTTGCTTTAATACCTCAATACCTATAGACCGAATCCAATTCTCAGCGTAAGCCTTCTGAAAGATTGGTTCTCGGTAATGATGCGTGTTCCACCCCACCACCAATCATTGATCTCACGGGAGTTTGATGAATCCTGAAATTTTAAACCAACTCCCCATGTAATGAATGATTTTTTGCGCTGTATCCTGGATCCCACTTCAAACTCAGAGAAGAAACCCCCGGAAAGGCTTTCGTATTCCTGTATTGGGTTTCTTTGTTGTACACCAAGTCCATACCCAATTTTACCATTGAGGTAAAGGCTTTTAATGTCTTCATTTAAGTAGGTTACCATATTGAGGTAGATTGGGGAGATGTTATAGTCTGGATAAAAATCGAAACCTGTTCCAAAACCAAGGAAAATTTTATTGGTCACCTCTCCACTGATATTTAATCTGAAATCAGGATGAAAATAGATGCCGTTATCCACCCCAAAACCTAACCCCATTTGAAGTTGAGTGATTACTTTTTGCTGTTGCAGATCAAGTGATCTGATAGTTACCTGCTGGATCTTAAGCGTCTCGTCACCCTCAATCCTGATTTGCTCCCCTGATTTGTTTTTATAAACCAGCACTTTGCCAGGCTCATACAGGATTACTTTTCCACTGATCTTTCGTTGACCATCGATATAAATGTGATCCTGAGCCAGAAGGAATTGTGTTAAAAGCAGTGAGATAGTTAAAGTTAGAACCTGTTTCATTTTAGAATTGGATAACACTTAAGAAATGGAGTTGCTCTGTACAGTATCCCTCAAACTGGTAAAATCCGTCATTGCCGATCATTAGCAATTGATTGTCAAGAGGGATAACATCGAGGGCATGTAGGTCATCATAGTGTTTTTCCTCTACAATATTTCCAGGGTCAGTGGCATCAAAATATTTCAGACCAAATTCACCTTCACAGATGTACAGGCAATTGTTCTTTATTCCAAGACCATGAGGATTCTGCATGCTGTACGACCGGATTAATCGAGGGTTGGTGATATCAGATACATCCAGGACATCCAGTTGATTAGTAAAGGTTTCGCATTCTGTTCCATTCCTTAAAGTGACGTAGGCAATATCATTTTCTACGACAACTGGGTCACACGCATTGGCGTGCTCGAAAATACTTTTGAACTCTGGGTTGGATGGATTTTCCAGTCCGTAAATGTGCATGCCGGTACGAGAGCCGATAAATAAATTGTTGTCATACGGGAAGACTGTTTCTATGTCCCATCCAATATAGACCGGAGCACTTGGGGAAGGTGCTGTAGGGTCAGAAAGGTCGAAATGGCGAATGGCGGAGTAATCAACTGTATACAAATGTCCATTGTTGATGGTGAATCGTGCCATTGATCCTCCGGTTCCACTTCCGGAACCTGAAACTCCTCTGTCAAATTGCGTATTTTCAAGCGCGAAAACATCGTCCTGAGTTCCCCAACCCCAGCCGTTTTCACAATTTTCCAGACTTGTCTCTTCAATTAATTCTTCATTAAAATCAACTACAATCATGTCATTTTCCAATGAGCTTGCCATGTAATAAATGCCATAATACTCAAATACATTTTCAACCCTGTTGGTAAGTGTAATGTTGTTAATGTCACTTACATCAAAAACTAAAAGATCGATGTAACTATCTGCATACAGGTTGTTTCCCTGAATGGCCACATCGTGGTTACCAGGAATTTGTATGAACTTAAGTGTCGTTGGGTTTGATTGATCATTATTATCAATGACATGTATCCCTTGCCCTGATTCAACAATGAATATAAAATTGTCTTTGAAATATAACCTCTCCGGAGTGTCGATGGTCCTTGGCTCTTGTATCTCTACAGCATTTCTTACACTATCAGTGGTGCCATAAACGGGCACGGTGGCATAGTATGAGATGGTCTGCTCACACTGATCGGTGCAGCTATAGATCAAAGGAGCAACTAGTAGTAAAGTAAGTAATCTTCTCATTGCATTGCGAGTTTTAGTATACTTTTGATTGCGGTAAATAAGTGACACTGGAATGATAAATAAGGTTTAAAATCGAGCTGTAAATGCCATTGCAGCTACATTTTGATGTTAATATTTACATAGTGTTAGTTTGCTCAAGAATTATTTTCTAATTTCGTGTCAGGATTTGGTTTCATAGCAGTATCGCTGCTTTGAATTAAAAGGGAATCCGGTGTAAGTCCGGAGCTATCCCCGTAGCTGTAAGTTCTGTAATAGAGCTGCTTCACAATCTTTACCACTATTGCAAATGCAATGGGAAGGTGGGAGCAGTAGAACGAGCCAGAAGACCTGCCAATTCAATTTGAAATTGACTTTTTTCGGGCGAAAGAAAGTTGATGTCACGATATAATAGATCAGATGGTATTGAAACCTGCGTATTTTGCGGTTCTTGTTGGACTGCTGAGTGGGATTAATAGTTGGGGCCAAAGTTTGGCTATGGATACGGTATTCCTTGATGAGCATACTGTGTCAGGTATATCTTATGATCAGTATCATATTGGATCTTCCATCGCAATCAGACCAGACTCCATCCTTTCACAAAGTCTCACCAATGCCCTGGAAGAAAACGCTGCTATATATTTCAGGCAGTATGGGGGGGAAGGGCAGCTGTCTACCATCAACTTAAGAGGACTTGGGTCTTCAAGGTCTTCACTATTGTGGAATGGGATAGAGATCAATTCATTTACCCTGGGGCAATCAGATTTTAACCTTATTGATGTTTCCAATTCCCAACAGATTCAATTGAATAAGGGGTCTGGAGGTTCACTTTATGGCAATGGGGCACTTGGGGGTTCGGTGGAGATTCAGCATCTCCCTGACTTTAGCGACATTACGGAACTATCAATCAATCAGACGATAGGAAGTTTTGGTAAAATAGGTACTTCTGCAGGATTTAAACATGGTCGAAATGGTATCTCAACCTCCACTACCGTCAGTTACAAGTCGATTGACAATGACTTTGAATATGAGCACAGAGGTGAAAAGTTCAGACAAACCGGAGCTTCCTACAATGCTATAAATGCAGCCCATGACTTTTATCTGAATCTTCAGAACAGGGATTTATTAGGCATAAATATCTGGTACAATTATAATGACCGTGATATTCAGCAAGCCAAAGGAGACTTTTCAGACCCGGACCATTTAACGGATCATTCCCTAAGATCTTCCGTGAAATACATCAATGTTGGCGACCGGGTGGTTGGTGAGTATCAATTGGGTTACACCTATGATCATCAGGTTTATAATGACGGCACCCCGTTGCGTGTTTCTCGTGGTTTTGCAAGGCTGGAATGGGAGAAAGAAAGTGATAAGACAAGTTTTAAGTTTGGCGTAAACAATAACCTGATCCATGTGGAATCGGGAAACTTTGGGAAAGTCTTTGAAAACCGCAACGATCTCTTTTTTTCAGTGGCTCAAAGAATTTCACCAAGGTTAAGAGCAGTTATCAACTTACGAGAGCCTGTTGTTAAGGGAAGAATAAAGCCATTCTCACCATCTCTCAATGGAGAATATACTGCCTTTGACAATGAAAACACTAAAGTTTTATTCAATACACAATTAAGTAGAAGCTTTCGAATTCCGACGATCAACGACCGATACTGGAGTCCCGGAGGAAATCCTAATTTGAAACCGGAGCTTAGCTGGAACGCTGAAGTTGGTGCACAATTAAATTGCCAGATAGAAGGTGTGAGCCTCAGGTATCTGTTGAGTGGGTTTTATCATGATGTAGATGATTGGATTATTTGGGTGCCTGGAGGATCAGGGGTGGATGAAAATGGAAATGAAATCTCTTTTTGGTATCCGTCTAATGTACGTAGAGTTGTCGCCAGTGGCATTGAGTCATCAGTAACTATGATTCAAAAAATTGGAGACATAACCTTCAACATCAGTGCCAATGGGGCTTACACAAAATCCATCAATAAAGTAGCAATAAGTCAATTTGACCGGTCGGTTGGTAAGCAATTACCCTATACTCCTCAATTAGTGGCCAATGCCCGATTGGATGTTTCAAAAAAATCTTCAGCAGCATTTTTGGTTTTACGGTACACCGGAGAGCGGTTCGTGGAGGCAAATAACGAATTACCGCCAATGCCAGCCTACGGATTAATTGATATAGGAATTCGCCGAAGCTTTGAATTAAAACATTTCAAGTTGCTATGCTCGGGGAGTATTAGGAATGCGCTCAACAAAGCATATGAAAATTTTGAAAACCGTGCCATGCCAGGTCGCGGATTTGAATTGAACATGAATATTAAATTTTAACAAACTATATAGAATGAAAACAATTTTACTGAAGCTTAATTTTATACTGCTTACCACATTATTTCTTACTGGTTGTGGAGATGATGAACCAACTCCTGAAGCACAGCTGTCTTCTGTACTTGTTGTGAATGAAGGAAACTTTCAGGCAGCTAATGGCTCAATATCAACCTTTGACCTGAATACATCCCAGGTTACGCAAGGGGTTTTGGAAGTAGATGCAACAGCCCAAAACGTGGTTGCTTACAATGAGCATTATTATTTGGTGGCCAATGCGCCTGATAAAGTTGAAGTTATTGATAAAACTGACTTGTCCGCTATGGTCTCGATTACCAGTGGTTTCAACAACCCATTTGATTTTGCTGCTATCGGAAATCGCGGATATGTTACCAATTGGGGTACCCTGAACTCAGAAACCTGGGCGTGGGAGAATTCCTATATTGCCATCATTGATTTGGAATCCAATGAAGTGATTGATTCTGTGGCATTGGATGTTCAGCCAAATGGTATTGTAGCACTGAATGGTCAGCTTTATATTGCTAATCAAGGGACTTCATATGTGTCAGTACTTGATCCTTCTGACTTAAGTATTGACCACATAAACACTCCTTTTGGTCCCTCAAACTTTGTAGTGGATGCGGATCAGGACCTTTGGGTACTATGTACATCAGGGAGTCTGGTGGAAATTGATGCAGGTACCAATACCGTGTCAAGAAAAATAGAAAACATAGTTACTTCAGGTTATAATGAGAAATTAGCCATCAATGGTGAGGGCAATGTTATTTATTTTCTGGGAGGGAACAATGATACCTTCACAGGATCCACCACGGTGTATCAGGTGGCGATCGATAGTGACGAGTTGTCTGTAGCGTCTTTTGTGACCGATGGTTTTGCTTTCTACGGAATTGCTGTGAACCCTGATAACGGAGAGGTTTATGTTGGAGACAGCAATGCGTTTCAATCAACAGGAACTGGTTTTGTGTACGATGCACAAGGCAATAGCTTATCTTCATTCGCAACTGGAATAGGGCCTAATAACTTTATTTTCCAATGATACAGCAAGAAACAAATACAAAACGCCTACTGACACTGGTTGCCATCATTTTAATGGTGGGTGTCTCCCGGGTTTTTCTGAGTATGGGACATACGCCTCTTGCCAATTTTACTCCAATTGGTGCCATGGCGCTTTATGGCGGTGCTTATTTAAAGGGATATCAGAGATTTCTTTTTCCATTATTAACACTTTGGGTAAGTGATGTATTCATTAACCGGTTTGTGTACTATGGTGAGTGGCAATTGTTCTACTCAGATTTCATCTGGACGTACGGTGCATTTGCTTTAATGGTGCTAGTGGGAATGTGGCTGCTAAATAAGGTAACTGTAAAGAATTTTGTGATATCTTCTTTGTCTATTGTATTCATTCACTGGATTGTGACAGATTTTGGGGTTTGGGCAGGCACCAGTATGTACCCAAAGACTGTTCAGGGATTTTGGATGTGCCTCGCCGCGGCAATTCCTTTTGAAAGGAATTTTTTACTGGGGACTGTATTGTATGGGAGTGTGATGTTTGGAGGACTTGAATGGCTTCAGTCAAAATTTACTGTGATAGCACCGGTTAAGAAAACCAACTCTATTTAGTATGAAGACCTGTAAGACTTGTGGTGATCAGTTTGAATGCAATGCACCTTCCGAGTGTTGGTGTGGAGACCTTCCCAACATATTGTCATCCAGCTCAACGGATGAATGTGTTTGCCCCACTTGTCTGAAGGTTAAAGTAAAGGAGTCAATCGACGAGTTTGTTGAAGAATTTAAAAAAGGGGCTATTGAAAATATAGCTCCTGCTTTCAATAATAAGCCATCAAGTTTCATCAATGGCATTGATTACTATATCGATAATGGGGCATGGGTATTTCTGGAGTGGGCCCATTTGAAACGTGGCTATTGTTGTGGAAACGGATGCCGTCATTGCCCTTACCCCAAATAAAAATATGATTATTTATATCACTGGAGGCGCACGTTCTGGGAAAAGTGCTTATGGACAGCAACTGGCCAGACAAATGACAACTCGACCAATCTACGTTGCTACCGCAAGAATTTGGGATGATGACTTTGAAGGCAGGATCAAAAAGCATCAGGAGGACAGGGGTGAAACCTGGAAGTGTATTGAAGAAGAGAAATATCTCTCCAGGCACAATTTTGACGGGCAAATCGTAATGATTGATTGCGTTACGCTGTGGTTAACTAATTTTTTTGTTGACACTAAAAATAATGTGGAGGAATCGTTGGGTTTATTTAAATCAGAACTGAATGCTTTGAGGAAGCAGGAGGCTACTTTCATTATTATTTCCAATGAAATAGGCATGGGGACACATGCGCACAATGAAGTAGCCCGAAAGTTCACGGATTTGCAAGGTTGGGCCAATCAATACCTCGCGAGTGTAGCTGATCAGGCGATTTTAATGGTTTCAGGAGTTCCGGTAAAAATTAAAGAGAGCAATGCATCAGGCAGTATTTAATTGGAGTGGAGGGAAGGATAGTAGTCTGGCCTTATTCCATCTAATGCAGGATAAAACTTTCGATGTGAAGAAACTATTGGTTTCTGTCAACTCTACTTACAATAGGGTGTCTATGCATGGTGTTCGCCAGGAGTTGATAGAAGCACAGGCGGATTCAGTCGGACTGCCTGTTTGTCAACTCTTATTGCAGGATCAGCCTTCAATGGACGAATATGACTTACAAATGAGGCGGATTTTGGGTGAGTTGAAGAATGAAGGCATTACTCATAGTGTATTTGGTGATATTTTTTTGGAGGACCTTCGTAGCTATCGTGAGCAAAAATTGAATGAGGTGGGCATGAAAGCACACTTTCCCATTTGGAAAAGAGATACAAGAGAATTGGTTCATGAATTTGTGGATTTGGGATTTAAAGCTGTGTTGGTATGCGTTAATAACCAGGCGCTTGATGAGTCTTTTGTTGGACGTGAATTAGATCTGGAGCTCCTAAAGGACCTGCCCAAGGAGGTAGACCCATGTGGAGAGAATGGAGAATACCACTCTTTTGTTTATGACGGCCCGATATTCCAAAAACCAATTCCTATTACAAGAGGAGAAAAAGTTTACAGGACCTACCCATCACCTGAATCCACTGAGGAAGAATTTGGCTTTTGGTTTTGTGATATTATGAAAGCATAATGATAGATTTTAAAATAAATAGACCAAATCAGGACATCATCACTCAGCTACGGAAGAAGATTGATCAGAAGACAAAACCACTCAACTCGCTGGGAATGTTGGAAGCATTGGCCATTCAAATAGGGGCCATTCAGCAAACACTGAATCCAAAGATTAATAACCCAACAATATTAGTTTTTGCTGGGGATCACGGAATAGCCGCAGAAGGTGTGAGTGCTTACCCTTCCGATGTTACTGCGCAAATGGTATTGAATTTTCTAAATGGAGGTGCAGCAATTAATGTATTCACAAAACAGCATGACCTGGAACTGAAAATAATTGACGCAGGCGTGAATTATGATTTTGATCACCCTGACATGATTGATGCTAAGGTAAGAAAAGGAAGCAGAAATTTCTTGTGTGAGGATGCTATGTCCACTGAGGAATTGAGTGAATGTTTTACCAATGGAGCTGCAATTGTTGACAGGATAGTAGCTGAGGGTTGCAATGTGATAGGATTCGGAGAAATGGGCATTGGAAATACCAGCTCTGCCAGCATCCTGATGAGTCAGGTTTGCCATCTTCCCATGGCTCAATGTGTGGGTGCAGGAACTGGATTGGATAAAGGTGGCCAAAAGAATAAACTTGCCATTCTGGAAAAGGCCCTTGCCAGGCATGGTGAGATCAGTGATCCTTTGAAATTACTTCAGGCATATGGGGGTCTCGAGATAGCTCAAATGACTGCAGGAATGCTCCGGGCAGCAGCATGTGGGGTCACCATTATAGTTGATGGGTTTATTTCAACAGCAGCATTTTTGGTAGCCACTAAAATATGTCCTGAAATTGCAGATTATGCTATTATCTCACATTGTTCTAATGAAACCGGCCATTTTAAGATGTTGCAGCATTTAGGAATGAGTCCGGTATTGGACCTGAAGTTAAGATTGGGTGAGGGAACTGGTTGTGCATTGGCTTATCCACTTATACAAAGTTCTCTCAATTTCCTTAATGAAATGGCCAGTTTTGAAAGTGCGCAAGTGAGTGTGGCCCTATGAAGCGGGAACTGAAAATATTCTTTACGGCATTGATGTTTTATACCAGGATTCCTTGCCCTTCATGGGTCGATCATCACCCTGATTACCTCAACCTGTCCACGAGATATTTTCCTTTGATGGGATGGATAGTAGGCGGGGTAATGGCTGGTACGTATTTGTTGTCAGGAATGATCTTCAATTCCTTTGTCTCAGTTATAGCGGCAATGGTAGCTTCAGTATTGTTGACGGGAGCATTCCATGAAGATGGTTTTGCTGATGTTTGTGATGGGTTTGGTGGAGGTTGGACCAAAGAAAAAATTCTGGCAATTATGAAAGACAGCAGACTGGGGACATATGGTGTCACCGGCCTTATTCTGTTGTTTAGCTTGAAGGCTGCTGTAATGGTTGAATTGGTTGGGTTAGTTTCAAGGGACCCATTGTTGGTTATACTTTCGTTTATCTCGGTGCACACAATAAGCCGTTTTATAGCTTGTAGTATGATCTTTACCCATAAATATGTCAGTGAGGACAGTGTCTCAAAAGCAAAGCCAGTGGCGCAGCAAACGGACTATTTAACGCTATGTGTGGCTTTTTGCTTTGCAGTCATTCCATTAATTTCTTTGATCATTTATGCTGACCAATTGATCCTAGTTGTATTGCTGCCCATTCTCTATATGGTTAAGATGGCTCTGGGAAGATATTTTGTCAAGTGGATTGGTGGGTATACCGGAGATTGCCTTGGTGCGATACAGCAGGTGACTGAGGTTGTGGCTTTTATAATGATGGTTGTGATATGGAAGTTTATTTGATCAGACATACCACGCCTGATGTTGCCAAAGGTATCTGTTATGGCCAAACAGATTTGAAGATGGCGGAGACATGCCAACAGGAATTCGAGGAAATAAAGAAACATTTACCGGATAAAAACGATGCGATATACAGCAGTCCATTGATCAGGTGCAGGATGCTGGCAGAGTGGCTGTCAAATGATGAACCAGTTACATTTAATGATGATCTCAAAGAAATGAATTTTGGAGAATGGGAAATGGAAAAATGGGATGACATCAACCAACTGGAATTGGAACGTTGGATGAAAGACTATTTGAACATAAGTCCTCCCAACGGAGAGTCATTACAAGAAATGAGTATTAGGGTTCACCGGTTTTGGGATCAATTACTTAAAAGCCAACATCAAGTAGTTTTTGTGGTCACACACGCCGGGGTAATCAAGGTTTTACAGTCTATATTTCATAATCGACCACTTCTGGATTGTGTCACCTATAAATTGCATTACGGAGAAGTTTTGAGACTGATAGTATGAAGTCATTCCTGACCTTCATATTTGTCAAAAGATGTAAATAAGTGATCCATTAAGTCATTGTGCAGGGATATTTTTGAGCAAATGACTTAAATTCAAGCATCGGTCCGGATTAGGATCAATAAAGTAAAAATGTTAGTAAGATGAAGAAAGTGATCTCGGCACTATTGCTTGGCGCAATACTGTATTGCAGTAATGTAGAATTATTTGCCCAAAGGATTGAAAGAGTGGAGCCCCCCAACTGGTGGATTGGTATGAAGACCAGTTCCATTCAGGTACTGGTTTATGGTGAAGACATTGCAACATTAAATCCGAAAATTGAATACAATGGTGTCAACCTGGAACAGGTCATCAGGACAAGTAATCCCAACTATTTATTTCTCTATCTCAACGTATCTCCGGAATCGTCACCGGGAAATGTTTCAATTAAATTTCATCGAGGTAAAAAAGTAGTTCAAACCTATAATTTTCCTCTAAAATCAAGAGAAAAGGGCTCTGAAAATATTCAGGGGTTTACCAGTGCAGACGTGATGTACCTCATTACACCAGATCGGTTTGCCAATGGAAACCCGGAGAATGATGAGTTCGGTGATATGCCGGATAAATTGAACAGGGAGGCCAAATTTGGAAGGCATGGAGGAGATATTAAAGGCATGCTGGATCACCTGGATTATATTGATGATATGGGATTTACAGCTGTTTGGATCAATCCGGTTTTAGAAAATGACATGCCTGATTATTCCTATCATGGTTATGCGGCAACAGATTTTTACAAAGTTGATAAGCGCTTTGGAAGTAATGAGGAATACAAAGACTTCATTGAGGCTGCTAGTGAAAGGGGCATAAAGATCATCATGGACATGATTTTAAATCACTCTGGTTCAGAACATTGGTTTGTGAAAGACCCTCCTATGAGCAATTGGATCAATAATCAGAATGATTTCAAAAGGACAACTCACATGAGAAATACAGTTCAGGATATTCATGCCTCAGAATATGATAAAAAAGCGTTTTCTGATGGATGGTTTGTCCGGACTATGCCAGATTTAAATCAGCGTAATCAATTAATGGCAGACTATCTGATTCAAAATACATTGTGGTGGATAGAGTATTCCGGGATTTCAGGAATCAGAATGGATACTTATCCTTATCCCGACAAAGATTTTATGAGCGATTGGACATGTGCGGTGTTAAACGAATATCCAGATTTCAGCATTGTGGGAGAAGAGTGGAGTGTAAACCCAGCGATTGTATCCTACTGGCAAGGAGGAAAACAGAATCATGACGGTTACACTTCCTGTCTGCCTAGTTTAATGGATTTCCCATTGCAACACGGATTATCGGAGGCACTAAGCGCTGAAAAGGAAGCATGGGATGATGGTTTGATCAAAATGTATCAGGCATTAGCCAATGACTTTCTGTATGCAGATCCTAATAATTTAGTTATTTTCCCTGACAACCATGATATGGATCGTTTTTTCACCCAGGTTGGTCATGATGTTGAGTTATTCAAAATGGGTTTGATCTATATCCTCACGATGAGGGGTATTCCACAACTTTACTACGGTACTGAAATATTGATGGATAACAAAGGGTTTCCTGGGGATCATGGGATTATCCGTACTGATTTTCCTGGTGGTTGGGATGGTGATAAGGTTAACGCATTTACGGGAGAGGGCGTCAGTAAAGAACAACTAGAAGTTCAGCAACTGACCAAAAAACTGCTTAATTGGAGAAAAACTAATCCGGCAATCCATGAGGGTGATCTGATTCAGTTTGCTCCTGAAAACGGTATTTATGCCTATATACGGTCTTTCAATGACGAGAAGGTAATGGTACTATTCAACAAGAATACTGACATAACAGAGGTATCATTCACTAAGTTTGATGAATTGATTTCAGGAGTTTCCACCGGTAAAAATATCATATCCGGCGAAATCGTAGATTTGGAAGCACCATTGAAAATGGCCCCTAAATCTGCAGTTATCATAGAAATTAAGCCATGAGAATAGGATTAATAATTGTTGCAATACTTTCTACTTTCATGCTGATGGCTCAACCGAAGGTGGCAAGTGGGGCATTAGTTGAGATCTCAGACTTTGCGTCAAAGTACGTTTCTCCCCGCAATGTCTATGTTTGGTTGCCGGAAGGATATGTAAAAGAGAAATCATACCCTGTATTGTATATGCATGATGGTCAAATGCTCTTTGACTCAACAGTGACGTGGAACAAACAAGAATGGGGAGTGGATGAGGTTGTTCAGCAATTAATAGATGCTGGCGAGATTCGTCAGTGTATTGTAGTAGGAGTGTCAAATGTGAGTAGCGAACGTCATTCTGAT
Source organism: Cyclobacteriaceae bacterium (assembly GCA_965243755.1). Taxonomy (GTDB): domain Bacteria; phylum Bacteroidota; class Bacteroidia; order Cytophagales; family Cyclobacteriaceae; genus JANSWY01. Next base: position 353,035 of record CBDEVW010000001.1, on the reverse strand, counting down.
TACTTTCCCGAGAAACCATTTATGTCACTGTCAAAGGAGGTAAGAGATTCCCTTATGCAATTGAAAAGAGGGCAGTCACCATTGTTTGGCAAACCTGTGAATTCTGATAATTATCTAAAGTTTCTGGTATATGAACTAAAGCCTTATGTAGATAAAAATTTCTCCACATCATCTGCTAGAGAGAATACTTTCATAGCAGGCTCCAGTATGGGTGGACTGATATCAATGTATGCATTTTTCGAGTATCCGGACATTTTCGGAGGAGCTGCATGTCTTTCTACCCACTGGATTGGTGGTTTTGCTGCAAATGAGCAAATCCCCCAGGCTTTTCAGAATTACATGAGCTTCAGAAAGGAATTGCTCAATGGCAGAAAACTATATTTTGATTACGGGACCGAAACACTGGACCAATTTTATCCATCATATCAAAAGAAGGTTGATCAGGTGTTTCAGGGAAGAAAAAGTGGTAACAATAATTATATGAGCAGAGAATTTCCAGGAGCAGCGCATACTGAAAGGGACTGGAATGCACGTCTTCCGGTCCCTGTCAAATTTCTATTGTCGGTTGAATGAAATGAACATTAACCAATTTCTACCACAACATCATCGGTAAGTGGTTTTCCGATGCATGTAAGCACATAGCCATCATCCAGTTCATCCTGGGAGAGTCCATCTGCTTCGTCAGTGCTTACTTTTCCTGATAAGCATTTTCCACGGCAGGCAGTGCACAAACCACTTTGGCAGGAATAAGGCATGTCAATGTCTGCTTCTAAAGCAGCTTCCAGAATTGGTTTTCCCGGGGCAACTTCAAATTCATATTCCTGACCATCAAGGATAAGTTTTACTTGTTTTGCATCACCAGCATCTGCATCGATGATTTCCCCGGGGGAGGTAGCTCCGGCGACAAAACTTTCTCTGTTTCTTCTCTCCTCAGGAATGCCAAGCTCCTCCAATGTAGAGAAAACAATGTTCATCAACGGCTCAGGGCCACAGGTAAAATAGGTAGTTTGATCATTATCCTTCAGAGGAAGCTCTTTGAGAATGTCCTTGAGTTTCTCGTTGGTTAATAAGCCTGCATATCCGTTCCATCCATTGGCAGGGTTGTCCAATGAGTGAATAATTTTCAATCGGTCTTTGTTTGCCTCCTGAAGTGCGTCAAGTTCATTTTTAAAAATGATTGAATTTTCATCTCTGTTGGCATATATTAACGAAACCTGGGATTTTGGTTCGCGGTTCAGAACTGCTTTTAGTATGGATATCAATGGCGTGATCCCGCTTCCGCCACCAAACAATACGATATGTCTTTCCGCATCCTCCATGTAGGTCGTCGTAAACATGCCCATTGGCTCCATCACTTCTATGACATCACCTGCTTTTACATGATCATTCACATAGTTTGACATGATGCCACCCTCTACCCGTTTCACAGTTACGGCAGGAAATTCATCTACTCCTGGAGTAGTGCACAACGAATAGGCACGTCGGATTTTTTTACCGTCTATGGTAAGGATCAAAGTAATAAACTGACCAGGTTCGTAGTTGAAATTGTCACCTGGATTCTCGAATACGACATTCACAGCATCAGGTGTAACTTGTACAACTTCCTTTACTGTAAGGTCAAAATATCGCTGATCACTTTTTCTGGTTTCTTTGTTCTTCTTTTTAAATAATCCAAATACCATATTCCATTTCTATATTTCTGCACTCAACAAACAGATGAGCGAGATAGTTTTCAAAAGATTAAGAATTCTTTATTCAATCGGGCGCAAAGGTAGGCCAGTATTACCTATTTTTGCGACTTTCAAAGAAAAAACGAATGGATTTAGAAGTATTAACGGCAATTTCTCCAGTTGATGGAAGGTACAGAAGACAGGTAAGTGATCTCGCACCCTATTATTCCGAATTTGGATTAATCAAGTATCGGGTAAGAGTGGAGATTGAGTATTTCATTGCTTTGTTTGAAAAAGGGATTCCTCAGCTGAAAGATTTTAATGATCAACAAATTCCATCACTAAGAAAGATTTATGAAGATTTCTCTATTGCGGATGCTGAGCAAATAAAAGAAATCGAAAAAACTACTAATCATGATGTTAAGGCCGTTGAATACTTTATTAAGGAGCATTTTGATCGATTAGGATTACAGCAGTTCAAAGAGTTTATCCATTTCGGCCTGACCAGCCAGGATATTAATAATACTGCCATACCGCTGTTGTTGAAAGAATCTTTAGTGGAAAATGTATATCCTTTGCTGGATGAAGTCATTAAGATTTTATTTGATAAAGCGGAGGAATGGAAAGATATCCCAATGCTTGCCAAAACTCACGGTCAGCCAGCTTCTCCTACCCGTCTGGGGAAAGAGATCAGGGTATTCCATGAGAGACTGGTCCAGCAGACTGATCGTTCAGAAACCATTCCGTTTGCAGCGAAGTTTGGTGGGGCTACAGGAAATTTCAATGCCCATTTTGTAGCGTATCCTGACATTGACTGGCATGCCTTTGGGAATAAGTTTGTGGAGAGCTATCTGGGGTTGACACGAAGCAAGCCAACCACCCAGATAGAGCATTACGATCACCTTGCAGCGCTTATGGATTCCTTTAAGCGGATCAATACTATATTGATTGACTTTAGTAGAGACGTATGGCAATATGTTTCCATGAATTACTTCAAGCAAAAAATTAACGCCAACGAGGTAGGATCATCTGCAATGCCTCACAAGGTAAACCCAATTGACTTTGAAAACGCAGAAGGAAATCTTGGAATTGCAAATGCCTTATTCAGTCACCTGAGTGCAAAGTTGCCGATTTCCAGATTACAAAGAGACCTTACAGATAGCACGGTGTTGAGAAATATTGGTGTCCCAATTGCCCATACCGTAATCGCATTAAAATCACTGAAGAAAGGTATTGACAAGCTGGAAATTAATGAAGCTGCAATTAAGGCTGATCTGGAACAGAATTGGGCAGTGGTTGCGGAAGCGATCCAAACAATTCTGAGAAGAGAAAATTTCCCAAATCCTTACGAAGCACTTAAAGCGCTTACAAGGACTAATGAAGCGATTACAGAGAAGTCTATCCAATCATTCATCAAGGAGCTCAACGTTTCCGATGACATCAAAAAGGAGTTGGCGGCAATCACTCCATTTAATTATGTAGGAAAGTAGTTTGTCAACCTCATGACTTATCGTGAAGAGGGTGAAACTATCCAAGTTATTTCTGTGTATGTACATGTAAATACATGGTAAATATGAATCTGCTGGAAATAGCAATCAATTTTAGATTAGAGGAATCATACAGTTATGAGTTCTTCAAGTCGTTGATGGAAGAGTTGGTTAATACAGGACAGACTACTGGTGAAAACCAAAGTGATAAATATGTGAAATACACTCAGCTTAATCATCAACGGATGAAGCGGCTAGATAAAACCATAGCACTTGAGGAGGAAACTATTGAATTCTTTCAGGGAATCAACAGGGAGCAAATCTGGGTTGTGCTAACAGAATCCTGGTGTGGAGATGCAGCGCAAAACCTACCAATTATCAATAAGATATCATCTGTTAATCCTAAAATTAAATTGCGGGTTCATTTGCGAGATGCTCAACCAGCGCTGATGGATAACTTCACCACCAATGGAGCACGTTCAATACCAAAACTGGTCATTATTGACAAGGATTCCCAAAATGTATTAGGTACATGGGGTCCTCGTCCAAAGCAACTACAGGAAATGGTTTTGGCGCATAAGAAAAACCCGGTTATGACGAGCGAGGAATTCTCAATTGCTACACAACAATGGTACAATAAAGATAAGGGACTATCTCTTCAGAAGGAACTGATCAATTTACTGGTTTAATGTATTGGTTTTTCCTGCAAGTAAATACAATACTGCCATCCTGATAGCTACCCCATTTTCTACCTGATCAAGAATGATTGAGTTTTCTGAGTCTGCTACATCACTATTAAGTTCTACTCCTCTGTTTATAGGGCCAGGGTGCATGATGGTTATTTCCTTATCAATCGAATCAAGTAATTGCTTATTGATCCCGTAATACAAGGAGTATTCTCTTAATGATGGGAAATACTTGATTTGCTGTCTTTCCAATTGTATTCGCAGTACATTGGCTATATCACACCATTCCAATGCCTTTTTTACATCTAGTTCCACTTTTACCCCAAGTGATGCTATGTGTTTGGGTAGTAATGTGATTGGGCCACATACCATCACTTCTGCTCCAAGCTTTTTAAGCGCAAAAATATTAGAGAGCGCTACACGTGAATGCAGAATATCCCCAACTATTACCACCCTGAGACCTTCCAGCGAACCAAATTTCTCACGTATCGAAAATGTATCGAGTAGTGCCTGAGTGGGGTGTTCATGCGTTCCATCACCAGCGTTCACGATATTAGCATCAATGTGTTTGGACAAGAAGTGAGGTGCTCCTGGGCTGCCATGTCGCATTACGATCATGTCTACCTTCATGGCCAGAATATTATTTACCGTATCAAGCAGCGTTTCACCCTTCTTTACACTGCTTGAGGAAGATGAAAAATTAATTACATCTGCAGACAGCCTTTTTTCGGCCAGTTCAAATGACAGACGGGTTCTTGTGGAGTTCTCAAAAAAAACATTTGCAATCGTCACATCTCGTAGAGAAGGAACCTTTTTGATCGGTCGGTTAATTACATCCTTAAAGTTGTCAGCGGTTTCAAAAATAAGTTCTATCTCTTCCCTCGAGAGGTCTTTGATTCCAAGTAAATGTTTTGATTCCAGCTGGCTCATTTATTTTCAATGTTCATTAACCAAATATTATCCTCTTCGTGCCCTTGTTCGGTCAATTCCACCAAAACCTTTTGTGATTTCAGTGTATTTACCTTTTTGCCAATGTAATTAGCTTCTACAGGAATTTCTCTGGTATACAACCGATCGATCAGCACCATAAATTCTACTTTGTGAGGACGACCAAAAGCGATCATAGCATCCAATGCAGCTCTTACGGATCTTCCCGTAAATAGCACATCATCTATTAGAATGACCTTTTTGTTTTCAATGATGAAAGGGACCCTTGTTTCATTCGGTTTTATAGGTTGATCTCGTCTTCTGAAGTCATCCCTGTAAAATGTAGTATCCAGGTAGCCAAGGGGAATTTTAGAATTGGTAAGTTTATTTAACCTGGCCACAATTCGTTCTGCCAGGTAAATGCCTCTTGGTTGTAATCCCAATATCACGCTCTGTGAAAAATCCTGATGATTTTCAATTAATTGGTGACACAATCGATCTATTGTGATCTGAAGTCTTTTAGGGTCGAGAAGGAGTCTTTTTTGCATCACTTGATTTGTGAGCAAATATAATGAAGTGAATAAAAATTACTGAAAGCTGACTTCTTTTTCGTATTCAATTTTATTGATGTAAAATATTCGGCGATTAAGTTTCACGTCTTTCTCTCTAATGTTCTTGATTTTTTGTTTGCCGTAACCAAATAGCTTATTGTCGTACCAGATTTCCAGACCTTCTACTTCCTTATCGGTAGATTTGGCCTCATCACTCTCGTAACTTAGCTTGACAGGGTTAAATGTAATGCCTTCCAGGATTTCGTTTCCTTTGATGATTTTAGATCTGATGGTATTGTCATAGAGGTATAGAAGTACAATTTTATCACCATCTTCATCTACAGTTACTTTCACGAATTCTCTCAGTACAGGAGTTTGCACATCGTTGATCTCAAAGCTGTTGTCCCATAATATATCACCACTTTTACTAAATCCTACCACAACCGCATGTGTGTACCGGTAGCCAATGAAATATGGGTTAAATGAATTAGGCATGCCATACCCTCCAAAACCAGCATATGGTCTTCCATAAGTTGTAGTTGCTGATCTGTATCTTGGATAATAGGCTTCACCAACTAAAATGTATTCGTTATCCCTCTCGATGATATCATGTACCATTAATCGATAATTGAACCTTATTTTTTTACCGAGGCTTTTTCTTCGCTTGATGCGTTCTTTTACCCGCTGCTCTCTCCGGTCAGACATGTAGCTGAAAAAGTTATTTAAATCACCATAATTGTGATACTCTATGAATTCCTGTATGCCATTTTTGAGGCGGGCAAGATATAGTCCCCTGGAAAATTCAGATTTTTTGCGAGCATAGGTGCCTGCTACATATTGGTATCCGGAAAGAAAAGTAGTTGACGCCCCATCAAGAAGGCTTTTGTCTTCACCGGGTAACAAATTTCGGTTTTGTATGAGCGTCCCATCAGAAGTAAAGGATTTGATACTGACTGTGTTTAATTTATTGGGCATGCGTTCAGTCATGATCACGGTGAATATCCTTAGATCATCATTTGGTACAACATCTAATATCTCACTAAAGTTGTTGTAAATTCCGGGGAGCACTTTTGGTCGCCGTGTCGTCATGTCGAACAACAGAATGACAGGTTTGTAGAATGCATATCCACCTAAAATGGCAGTGTTGCCTACTATTTCGAAATATTTGAGGTCAATTGGGAAAACGGTGTTAATTTCATATCTGACAGTGTCGGTTGTAGCGGCATTGATTCGCCACATAGACATGTCTTCTCTGCGGTATTCTGAGGTTCCAAACAATAGATAATAATGATCATCAGAATACTCGTACCCTTTAAAGTAACTGCCAAATGGAGTGACAAGACTCCTTTTCCAAACAATATTTAGTGAGGTGTCTATTCCCTGAAGCATCCACTGAAGTCCATCAGACTGAGTTCTGCTGGTTTCTGTTACCAACATTAAGCCATTTTCTTCTCCTGGGATTACCGTAAAATCATGATCATCATCGCCAATTTCAATCTCGAGCCGGTTAGTTTGATTAATAACCTGGGAGGTGTCAGATTCTTTTTTCTTTTGAGCGGTGAGTGCAGATATGCAAACTAAAGAAAATACTATGATCAAGGAATATTTCATACAATAGTAAAAAGTTAATTCTTGCTTTCCCTTATTGGCTTTTGCTTAAAATTATATCAAACTCTTCTTTCTTTACCGGCTGAACTGATAGTCTGGAATTTCTTACCAGTACCATTTCTGATAGTCGGTCATCCGACTTAATATCGGCCAACGTTACGGGTTTATCCAGTTTTCTTACAGGCACAAAATCCACAACAATCCATCGGTCGTCCTCGGTGGTGGGGTCCGGATAGGATTCTTTAACTACTTCAGCAATGCCCACTATACTTTTTTCATTCACACTGTGATAAAACAAAGCCTGGTCTCCTACCTTCATGGCTTTCATATTGTTGCGGGCCTGATAGTTTCGTACACCATCCCAATGATCACGGCCCAATTTCACAAAATCATCCCAGGAATAAGTGTTAGGTTCAGACTTGATTAACCAATAGTTCATATTGAAAGTTTATTTAAATAGCTAAATCTTAAAGATAAGATAGCGCTCTATATAAGATAATTGTATTTCAATTAAATTCACAGGAATCTATTGATCTTTACGGTCAGATTTGGTTCTGGATTCCATAATATTTCACTTTTCAGCTAATTGAGTACTCCATGACAAAAATGAAAATACTGATTATAAGATTTTCTTCCATTGGAGACATTATTTTAACCACGCCTGTAATTCGATCCTTGCACAAACAATTACCGGATGTGGAAATTCATTTCTGTACCAAAGAGGAGTTTAAGTTTTTGCATGAAACCAACCCATATATATCTAAGGTACACACTTTCTCAGGCCAATTACCTCCATTGATCAAAGCACTTAGGGCTGAAAAATTCAACTATGTGATCGATCTGCATCATAACCTTCGGACCAGCATTATAAAGACCTTTCTAGGTGTTAAGAGCGCCAGTTTCAATAAACTCAACCTGAAAAAGTGGTTGTTGGTAAACTTTAAGATTGATCTCCTTCCCAATGTTCACATTGTGGATCGATACTTTGGAGCTGTATCTTCTCTTGGTGTTGTAAATGATGGGATGGGATTGGATTATTTCATTCCTGATAAGTATGAGGTCGAGAAGGAATGGCTACCTGCGTCACATCAGAAAGAATTTGTTGCGGTGGTGATTGGAGGCAGATTTAGGACCAAACGGCTTCCTGTCAAACGACTCATTGAATTATGTGACAAGATTAACAAGCCGGTTGTGTTATTAGGTGGAGCAGAAGATATTGAAGCAGCTGAAGAAATAGAGAGATTCTTTTCCCGGGAAAACACCACAGAAGAAATTGAAGATGGTCTAAAAGAATTAGGAAAAAAAACTACGATTTTCAATGCCTGTGGAAAATTCAATTTTCATCAATCAGCTTCTCTTGTCAGTCAGGCCAAAGTTGTGTTTACGCATGATACTGGCCTGATGCATGTGGCTGCAGCATTTCGAAAGACTATCTTTAGTATATGGGGAAACACCATTCCAAGGTTTGGCATGTATCCGTATGGTACTAAGTTTACGGTCTTTGAAAACAACAAAATTGGTTGCAGGCCTTGTTCTAAACTTGGGCACACCAAATGTCCTAAAGGTCATTTTAAATGCATGAATGATATTGTATTTGATTTTTATATCCCGTGATATAAGGATCATAAGATTTCTTTCTATATTGATTGGATAAACCGAAGGAAGGAGATGAAAAAGCTGTATCTCGTTCGACATGCAAAATCCAGTTGGAAGTATCCTGATTTGATGGATATAGAAAGACCGCTCAACAAAAGAGGCAAGCGTGATTTGCCCAGAATTGGTAGTCATCTGAAAGAAATGGGAGTGTATCCGGATTTACTGATCAGCAGTCCGGCAAATCGTGCCTTTACTACGGCGAAGGGAATAGCAGAAAAACTAGGAATCCACGGAAGAGACATTGGAATCGATAGGGATTTGTATCACGCTAATTCAAGAAAGATAGCGTCAATAGTAGAGAATATCGATGACCAGTATGGCTCTTTGATGCTATTTGGTCATAATCCCGGGTTTACCGATTTTGCGGAGGAATTGACAGGAGCGGAATTGTACAATGTGCCTACTTGTGGCGTGGTGATTATTAATTTACCAATTAAATCCTGGCAAGATCTGAAAATGGGAGCAGGAGAACTGGAAGCCTTCATTTACCCCAAGGGAATTTAATAAAATGCTTTTTTTTAGGATTTTATTTTAACAATGAGACTGTTTTTTTGAAATTTTATCAAAAATCATTCCGAATACCAAATTTTATGGCTATTTTCCGCCCTCATCCTAACTTAAATATTAAAATGAAAAATACGAGCATCTATTCCATTATTTTCGCCGCTCTTTTCGCTGTAACACTTTTTGCTTGCGGTGGCGGTGGTTCAACGACTGAAGAAAATACAACTACTGAGCCTGAGACTCAAACTGAGACAGTTGATACAGCTACTGACTCTACTGTGGTTTCTGATTCAACTACAGTTGCAGTGGATACCGTAGCTACGGATAGCACTGCTAATTAATTCGGACACAAGAAAGAAAAAAGATAAGGGGCCCAGGGCCCCTTTTTTTATTTACCAGGAGTATAAAAAAAGGCTGCCTCGTTGAGTTCATCGTATTCGAATTTAACAGATTAACCGATTATTCCACTATAACCAAAGAATCAACAAACCTTCCGAGAGCAGCCCTTCACCACGGGAACTGTTCTTTTAAAAATCCAGCGTTAGGTCTGTGATGACATCCGGGTCATGGCATAACACGTTCCATTTTGTCGAATATTCAAATCCTGTTTTATTCGTGCTGATCTCCACCATGGAGGCACAATTTTTTTTGCAGCCGATCATCGGGTTACTTGAAGTTTGTGCATCAATTTTTTCCCATTCTCCAAAGAGTCCGGTCACATAAACTTCTACCGAAAACAATCCTGATAATCCGGGTGTGTGTAAATTTTCGTTTGGTTTTACAGAAGTGATCTCTCCGATCCATCCTGTTTTAAGGTGACAAAAAACAACTTTCCAATCTCTTAATTGTTCGGCAGTATTGCCCTTTGGGTCTATGCTTACCCAAAAATGAGCTCCACTGAGCTGATCGTCACCTGCTGTTGCTAATAATTCGTGTTCTAAAGCAAGTTCCATTTGTGTGCTGTTTGATTAATTGATAATACTAATGTATTAACTGACCTCAAACGACTGAAATGGAATGAGTAAACGACAGTTGGCAACCTGTAAACAACCGAATTTATGAGTGATGACCGCTAATTTACATTTGTCTGATCCAGTCTTTGATCAACTGTAATCCTTCCTTGTGAGGAACCGATCTGCCAATTTCAGGCATTCTGATACCCGGATCATTCTCCTCCATTCGATAAACCAGAATGGACTGATCAGGTTTGCCAGGAACTATATCATAATCCAGATCTCCAGAACCTCTACCAGCAGCAACAGGCGGTTTCATGATGCCCATTTTGTACGGATCAGTCTGATGAATGTCTAAAAATAAACCCGATGTATTCGCAGGCCCTGCCGGATTATGGCAATGTCCACAGTTGATATCCAACCATGCCCTGGCCCTGCGGTCGATTGATTCATTGGTATCCTCCCACAATGCATTCCTGGGAATTTCTGAAAGGTTTTGAGGAAGCTTACTCAATATGCCTTGTTCCTGCCAGTACAATAACTGGTTTTGTTCAAGTTTCCCATAAGAGAACATTTTATTTAAATGTCTTGCGGCTGGCCCTATTGGTTTCATTTCTTTTCCACGGATATGACACCCTTTGCATTGGTTTTTATTTGGGATGAGGTAATCTATTTTTTGTTTTTTGCCTCTTTTATTGACCCATGAGACCTCTTTGAGATCGCCGGCCAGGGATAAATAAGCATCGGTTTGCTCATCATTCCAGATATAAGGCAAGGCCACCCAACCTTCTACTTCATGAAGCAGTACCCTTGTTTCCAGTAGCAGATTTCCTTTTTCAGGTTTCCTCTCATCCCTGGGATAGTAAAATGTTTTGATGATCCTGGTACCCACTGGCATCTCAAATGCTACAGAGTCATTGTACACCATCACTTTTCCATTAGGTATCTGAATAAACCTTTTCTTATAGGCATAGTCTGAAAACAATGAGGTGTTGAGGTCATACGGAATCACTCCTGGATTAGGAACCTGATTGGGTAAGTCACTGAAGAAGCCGTATTCCGATAAGTAGTTTTTATGAGCACTTGATTCTTTTTTGATGCTTGTAAATGATAAAATAAAAATTGCAACAGCCAATGCCAGGCTCAGATACCATTTACTCATCTCCAACAGTGTTTAAGGTTGCAGGTGCTATTGGGGTCAATTCGCAATCATATCTGGATACGTCACGACTAATGTTCTGGAAATCGTTTTTGGCATCAATATTGGCAAACGATTGATTCTTGTTGTTTTTGATGCAAATACGAGCACTATCAGGAATATTGCCTTGCTTGTCTATCAGTTTATCATCCACTATACCATCGTAAATTATATGTGGCACGTCTTTTCCAAATTTCAACTTTAGTCTGAAAAGTTTTCCCATTCTTCCTTTGGAAGTTGCTCTTATGCTTTCCCGGCTGTACTCATTGTCATGGATGTAAATCCCAGTAGGATAGGGATAATAGGTAGTGTCAGAAATGGGTTCTTCAGTCAGAAAATAGCTAATGATAGCGGTTCCTGCTGTTCGGTTGTTGGTGATCCTGTTTTGGTAAATTTCAACATTGTTGGTAGCTAGAATCATTACTCCTGTACCCGGCGGAACTTTCCCGACGATGTTTCCCTTGGGTGCAAAATTCTTAAAGTTGTTATTGTAAACGTCATTGTCAAAAAGCCTTACTGACCCTCCTTTTTTCTGAACAAGTCCTGGCAGGTCAAACACAAGGAGTCCACCGGTGTTTTCGTAAGCTTTATTATTAAACACATCGGCATTTAACGAGTTTTCTATTTCTATCCCGGCTACATTGTGGTGAGCAATACTGTTCTTCACAATAATATTTTTCGACTGTCCTACATAGATGCCCGCGTCAGAGGCTCCTATAGCCACACATTGATCAATTAGAACATTGGAACACATTACTGGATACAACCCATAGGCGCCATTCTTCTCGTTAGGTTTTCCAGTCCATTCTGCTTTCACATTGAGGAACACAATTCCATCGGTTTCCTGTACTTTGATAGCATCTCCTTTAGTATCCTGAACTGTCAATGATTCAATACTGATATTTTGACTATTGGTAACTTTTATTCCCTCTGCACCATCTTTTTGTCCGCTAAAGGATAAGATCGTTTGATCCATGCCGGCACCTTTGATAACCACATCTTTTCCTTCGTCAAGCCATAGGCTTCTGTTTAATTGATAAAATCCTTCAGGAATTGTGATGGTGTCACCTGGTTCAGCACCTACAAACATATTTTGAAGCATGGTTTCAGTTGGCTTCCTATCCTGTGCAAGACAGACGACTGATAATTGAAGAAAAACAAGTAAAAGGGTTAATCGGGTCAATGTGTCCATAAGATTAAAGTTGTGAAAAAATAAGATACATAAAATTACCGAAAATTATGATTATTAAATATTTAGGGCACATTGATATATCGATCAATTCTGTCTGAGATTGGACATAGAAATTCACTGTTATCCATCTATATTTGCGCTTTTCAAAACAATATTAAGGTTTGAATAAACCAGACATACGGGTAATCATTCCGGCATTTAATGAACAGAACGCAGTGGGGCAGGTTATAGCTGAAATCCCCTCGGACCTGGTAGCAGAAGTCATCGTTGTTGACAATGGAAGTACTGATGGAACCTATCAGACGGCTGTTCAACATGGAGCCACCGCGCTTCGTGAGGACCGAAAGGGATATGGTTATGCATGCTTGAAAGGGATGGAGTATATTGCCGGTTTAGGGAAGAACCCTGACATTGTAGTGTTTCTGGATGGAGACTATTCAGATTACCCTGAAGAAATGGCTAATTTAGTTGCTCCAATATTGGAGGAGGAAATGGATATGGTCATTGGTTCCAGGGCACTGGGCAATAGGGAAAAAGGGTCCATGACGATCCAGCAGGTGTTTGGTAACTGGCTGGCCACCTTGTTGATGAGGGTTTTCTACGGGATCACTTATACAGACCTTGGTCCATTCAGAGCGATTCGATATGACGCTTTGATGGCGATTGATATGAAAGACAAGACCTATGGCTGGACGGTGGAAATGCAGCTTAAAGCAGCTAAACTGAAAATGAAAATCAAGGAGGTACCAGTAAAATATCGCAAAAGAATTGGGGTATCCAAAGTGTCAGGAACTGTGAGGGGTACAATAGGAGCGGGTTATAAAATTATTACCACGATATTCAAATATATGTAATGGTATGGAATGGATTCTGATTTCCGGTTATGGCCTGGCATTATTGATAATATGTCTGTTTAGCCTGGGCCAATTAAACCTTACAATGCATTACAGAAAAGGGGACAAAAGCAAAAAGCGTGAAGAAGCCCCTGAAATAAAACCTTTTGTTACCATTCAATTACCAATATACAATGAATATTATGTTGTCGACAGGTTGTTGGATGCGGTAGCCAATATAGATTACCCGAAGCAATTTTTAGAAGTTCAGGTTCTGGATGACTCAGATGATGAAACAGTAGACAGAATTGCCAATAAGGTAAAGTCCCTTAAATCGCGGGGCTTAAACATTGAACATATCAGAAGAACGCAACGCACCGGATTCAAAGCGGGAGCACTGGCTTATGGTACTGCGCTTGCCAAAGGGGATTTTCTTGCAATTTTTGATGCTGATTTTATTCCATCTAAGGACTTTTTGAATCAGACCATTCCATCATTTAAAGAACCAGGAATTGGTATGGTTCAAACCAGGTGGGGGCATCTAAATAAGGATTATTCAGTCATTACCAGAATGCAGGCATTTGGTCTTGATGCACATTTTACTGTTGAACAAAAGGGGAGAAACCTGGCGGGAAGTTTTATCAACTTTAATGGTACAGCTGGTGTGTGGAGGAAGCAATGTATTCTTGACGCTGGAGGTTGGCAGTCAGATACCCTGACTGAAGACCTGGATTTGAGCTATCGGGCGCAGTTGAAAGGGTGGAAGTTTAAATACCTGGAGGAGGTGGAGTCACCAGCGGAGCTACCGGTCATCATGTCTGCAGTAAAGTCGCAGCAGTATCGATGGAATAAAGGGGCTGCAGAAACGGCCAGGAAAAATATTGGAGAGGTGCTAAAGGCCAGGTTGCCATTTAGGAAAAAACTGCATGCTGTTTTTCATTTGCTAAACAGTTCTGTTTTTATATTTCTACTGATTGCGGCTACCTTAAGCATTCCAATGTTATACCTCAAGGAAGGCAATCCGGAATTGAAGCTGGTGTTTGATTTAGGGAGCGTATTTCTCATTGGATTTGTGGCCATGAGTATATTCTATTGGGCTGCCTCACGGAGAATCGAACCTGGGAATACCTGGAAATATTATATTGTTAATTTCCCGTTATTTCTCACATTCAGTATGGGATTAGCGCTGCACAACGCCATTGCCGTGATGGAAGGCTACCTTGGGAGAAAATCTCCTTTTATTCGGACTCCAAAATTTAATGTATTAAGTGCCGCGGATCAGTGGGTTGGGAATAAATACATTATGCCAAAAATAACTCCAGCCACAATTTTAGAGGGGGTGCTATGCCTCTACTTCATCTTTGGAATAGCAAGCGCCATTATCTTAGGCGATTTTGGGCTTATTCTGTTTCATTTAATGCTCGCTGTAGGATTTGGTGGCGTATTTGTAATGTCTGTCAAACCACTGCCACGAGAATTGTAATGCAGCAGGAACAATCAAAGATTTTGCTATGGGGTGCTGCAATCTGTTTGGTGATAACCATTGGTAGTTATGCACTTTTTGTAGACCGACATGAAGGTTTGTTGCTTGTCGCACTATATGCAATCATGTTTGCCTCGTATTTGGTTTTAGTCAGTAAATTTTCCGATAAGCGTTTTACCCTAACAACATTAGGTATTGTACTTCGATTGGTGCTGTTTGTTTCTCTTCCAGTCTTGTCAGATGACTTCTACAGGTTTATTTGGGACGGAAGGCTCCTGATGCATGGATTTAATCCATTTGAACAGCTGCCATCTTTTTATCTTGATAAAGGCCTTGATGGATTGGACCATGAGCTTTTTCAAAACCTGAATTCCCCGAATTACTTTACCATCTATCCCCCTGTCAATCAATTTATTTTCTGGCTTTCGGCGCTTGCTGGTGAAAATTTGCTCGTTGCTGTAACTGTAATGAGATTACCCATTGTATTGGCTGATATTGGCATACTTTGGCTGATCAATCGATGGAATGTTTCAGAAAAGGCTGGCTTTCTTTATTTCCTCAACCCACTGGTGTTGCTTGAACTTACAGGTAACCTCCACTTCGAGGGAGTGATGATGTTTTTTGTAATCCTTGGCCTGTTTCTGATCCGTCGTAAGAAGGCTTTAGGAGGCTCTGGTGCCCTGGCATTGGGAATTGCTACCAAATTGCTGCCGCTTATGTACTTACCGGTGATGATATTTAAGTATAGATGGAAGTTGGCACTAAAAATTTGGGTGGTCACCGGAGCGATCTGCATCATTTTGTTTATCCCATTGCTCTCGATTGATTTTATCACTGGGTTTACAAATAGCCTGGGTTTGTATTTTCAGAAGTTTGAATTCAATGCGTCGATTTATTTCCTCGTAAGGGAAATTGGATTTTGGATTTACGGCTACAATCAGATAGGCGTGATAGGACCATTACTGGGAGTATTGACCGTCATTCTGATTTTGGTATTTACTTTCTTTGTCTACAAGAGGGATGTGTCTGTTCCGGCGATTCTTTTAGGAATACATACCATATACCTGATGCTCGCTACCACGGTGCACCCATGGTACATTATTTCATTACTAAGTCTCTCATGTCTCACAAATAGTAGGTTTGCTTTTCTATGGAGTTTCCTGATTTTTTTTACGTACCTGGGCTACAGTAACAATGGGTTTGAACAACCAGTATTGATCATTTGGTTGGAGTATGTTCTGGTATTTGGAATGATCCTCATCGAATTGTTTAATTTACGAATGAAGCTATTGAGCAGCTCTTCAACTCATAGCATTTGATATCAGGCGAAATCACCATTCATCGCAGACTTGTGCATGTTTAACCAAAGGAAGTATAGGGTCAACGATTAAATAGAAATCTGGTAGATTAATTGACTATATTTGATGCCTCATTAACAGGCAGCAGATGAAAGTAAAGGATAAAATCAATTATTGCAGAGTTTGCGAAAACAGAAAGACAGATTATGAACGTGGGATTGTTTGTGGATTGACAGATGAAAAGCCCACTTTCGAAGACAGCTGTCCGGACTTCATTATCGACGAGGTAAATGCTGATCGATTGGCAGACAGGGACAGCAATGTCAAAAAGATCCTTGCTGAGGTATTTGTTGACAAAAAGAAGAAAAAAGGATTATTCAGCCGCTTCAAAAAATAACGATTTAAGTTCTTGTCGCTTTCGAAGTGTTTAGGCATGCTTCTTGCAGCCGCGAGCTCCATGAAACACTTCAAAATTTTACTATTTCTGGCTACAGCCCAGTTGATGGGTTGTACGTATTATCGATATCCAGAGAAAACCACCAGGTACTTTCCGGCATTTCCTCACTTCTCTGAGGTTCAGGTTGTAGAGAAGGACAGTATGCCGGTAGAACCGTATGTCGAGCTTGCTGACCTCAAGCAGATTGAGTCAGAAGAAAATAAATATGCACTACTCAAGGAAAAAGCCATTGCTATTGGCGCAGATGCACTTCTTATCCAGGGTAAGGAAGATATTGAATGGACCGAAAGTGATTACGGCCTGGTAGATCTAATCGCGGATTTGGCATTTGATGGAGATTTTGAGGCCACCTATTATCACTATGAAGCTGACGTCATAGTTGCTAAGGGTATCAAGTATGTTAAGAACATCAACTATTTGGATCAGCTGGTAAAACAGAAAGAAATTGTTCAACTACAACCAGTTTACACTGGTGATCCAATCTGTATTATAAGTTATCACCCGCTGGGGTACCCTTCAAATATTGATGGCGACTTGTTTCCCTATTCAATATTGGAGGAGTTTTCGCTGGATAGATTGATACTGGAAGAGAATTCAAGTTGGTCTTATCGATGGAAAAATGATTCCACACTGATTCGTAAAATGCCCAATCAGCGAGTTGAGGTAACTTTCCATGAAAAACAACCTGTGGAGGTGATGTATAAAAAAACAGTTGGAGATCATATGGAAAAGTATTTGATATCCTCTATTTTTTCGTATGAAGGCCAAATCGAACACGTCTATTCCAGGGCGAAAAAGGGTGGTTTTGAAATGTTACAGCATTTTGAATACGATCAAAAAAACCGGATCAGCCGACAAATTGTTAAATTGCCAGATAGGAAGCTTAAATATGAAGTGAAGTATCAATATTTTAGCAATGATGATTTAGATTCCCTCGTGACCATACATGATGGAGAGTTGATTACGGAAATCCCACAAAGCAAATTAAATGACTAAAAGACTGTTGATTGTTTTCTTGCTCGTATGCACTTTTCAGGCCTGTGCCCAGAAGAGCTACGAAGAACAAATGCAAAATTTGCTGGAAGGTACAGTGCCTGTTATGAAGGCCCAAAAGCTAGACAGCCTGAAGAAATCAGGAACAAATATTGTGTTGTTGGATGCAAGGAGACCCAATGAATATAAAGTCAGTCATATCGAAGGTGCCAGATTTATTGATTACGATGATTTTAAAAAATCTGATGTCAACGACATCCCTAAAGACGCAGCTGTAGTTGTGTACTGTACAGCTGGTTATCGCAGCGAAAGGATTGGAGAAAAACTTCAGAAAATGGGCTATAGTAATGTGAGTAATCTATTCGGCGGCTTGCTTGATTGGAAAAACAATAAGTTTGAAGTGGTAAACAACCAGGAGCAACCTACAGACAGTGTACACACCTATAATAAAGCCTGGTCAAAGTGGTTGTTTGATGGAATCAAAGTTTATGACTAATTCCGCATTAATTATATTCATCAAAAATCCTGTGAAAGGTAAAGTTAAGACTCGCCTGGCAGCCACTATTGGTGAGAGAGAGGCTCTGATGGTTTATGAAAGGCTACTTGATCGCACTAAAAAGATTACTTTACCGCTGACAATGGATAAATTCGTTTTCTATTCCGATTTGATAGAGAAAAATGATAGCTGGAATGAAACTGGTTACCACAAGAAACTCCAGATGGGGAATGATCTGGGTGAGCGAATGGCCAATGCCTTCAGGGAGTTATTTGAAGCAGGATATCAAAGTGTTTGCATTATGGGAAGTGATTGCTATGAATTGGAGACCAGAGATATTCAGGAAGCTTTCAATCAACTCAAAACCAATGATTTTGTCATCGGTCCGGCCAAAGATGGGGGATATTACCTTCTGGGAATGAAGGAGTTTGAGCCGGCAGTATTTCAAAATAAGACTTACAGTACCGATCAGGTATACAATGATGCCATAGCAGAAATAAAAGCTTTAAAAAAATCATGCGCTCATTTGCAGGTACTAAGTGATATTGACACTGAAGAAGACCTGGAGAGAAGTGGGATACTTCAATAACAAAGGTATTTCCGCAACCAATGTATTCCTTGAATGGTATTTTTATGGTTATTAATTGGAAATTTACTATATTAAATTTCCGTTAAGCGGCACAAACCAAACATATGAATACGCTCACCATGTCTAACGATGTTGAAAAGCACGACCGTTTTTTGCATAATTACGGCTATAACATAATTGTGGAATCAGAGAATGTTACCCGTATTACCAAAAAACAACCTTTATCCCGATCGATAGTCCTTATCGTATTTTTTTCCGGGCTTGCTATAGCTATTTTAGGATTTGTAATTGGTGAATATCGTCTGATTTTGCTGGCACTTCTTATGATGCTGTTTCCATTACTAAATAAAGGATGGAAGTACCCGGCAGCAATTGTGGTGGATCAAAATGAAGGATTTTTGACGATTGAAAAAGGTGTGCTGTTCAAATCTTATAAACTTTATAATTTTGATGATATCGACGAAATATCTGTTCACAGAATTAAAAAGGATACTGATGTTAATCCGTTTGAAGATGGTAGTAAAGAGAGTGTCTATGTTTACTCGCTGTTAAAAGATGGTAAATCGTATCAGTTGATCAGGTTTGCAACAAGAAAAAATATTGATCACAACGCCAAGGTGTTCTCAAATTTCCTCAATAGCCTTTTAACCAATCCATCCCCGGCCATTTAAGCCAGGAATGGATAGTTAACCTATTCAAATTTATTCCTGATTACAGGCTTCAAGTGTTTTTAAGAGGCCTCCTTTGCCCCATTTTGGACTTAATGGATTAGAAGAGTCGTAGCTGTCAAATTTTTCAAGCGCTTTCTTCAATGACTGACAGGCTTCATCAGTTCCACTTCCCATAAATCTTGCTGTACCCAGTTGCATACTGCCAAACATAAACCAGGCTCTTGGGTTTGAGTCATCCAGTTCCAGTGCCTTGTTGTAAGCAGCAAACGCCATCCCAGAGTATTGCGCTCCACGTGACATAGGATCAATCACAAGTTGCATGGTGTGAACATACCCCTGAAGTACATGTAGCTCAGCTTCGTTGGGTGCTATGGCAAGCCCTTCTTTCACCAGCTTCAGCGCCTTATCAAGATAGCTGTCTTTTTCAGCGGGCTCTTCCTTCATTTGGGACAACTCCACGTATGCGTATGCTGCATAGTATTTTGGTTCCCATTTCCCGGTTTCAACCTGGGAGATTCTTTCAAGTTTCTGTATGATGGACGTGCATTCTTCGGCAGTGCTCATTGAGTAAATGTTTTCAATAGCACTTGTCATTTCTTTGAGGTATCTGTCGTTGGCTACAGAAGTTGTAATACCTACTATAATTAATGCGATTGTTAATAGATTTCTCATTTGATTAGAATTTATAAATTGGGTAATTGATTCATTGATTTGTTTTTGGAGAGTGTTATAAACACCCCCAGGAAAATAAATCGTTTGGCTGGTTGTTTAATCGGTTTACTAACATATTCACCCGAAGCATTGGGCGTATCACTAAACTCGTATCCGAATACATTATCCCTGCCAAGTAGATTATTTACTGAGCTGTATACAATAATTTGATTATTTACCAGATGCGCTATGTTAAAGCTCAAATCCTGATAGCTTTTCGTTTTGCTCTGGTTAAAGCCACTAAGATTAGGATTGTTATATGGTCTTCCTGCAGTGTATGAATAAGTAAATCCAACCTGACTATCTATAGCATCGATGAATTGTTTGTATACAGCAGAGAAATTGTGTTTTGAAGCAAATGTTGGAGCAAATGAACCGGGAAAGTCTTTATAATCCCTCTCAGTATCAAGGTATGAGTATGAAACCCAGTAGTCAACGTTATTGAACGAGCTATTGTCTCTCCAGAATACATCCAAACCTTTTGCGTATCCATGACCATTTGTTGAGAGTCCTTCAGCACCAAACTTGATAAGGTTTCTGTAGTCCTTATAATAGGTCTCCACTCTGAAGGTTCTTCTGTTTTTGATAATCTGATAATTCAGTATATAATGATCTGCTTTTTCCGGGTCAAGCTCATTTTCCTGAATTAGAAATTCATTTTGAGCTGACTGATGAAATTTTCCATAGCCAAATGATACCTGTCCATTTTCACTTGTCTTGTAGGCCATGGATAATCTGGGTTCGAGAATCGAAGCGTCCTGTAGGGAATTGTATTCGAATCGTCCTCCGGTTCTGATGACAAATTTTGGAGAAGTATAAACATCAAGTTCCGCAAATGCTGCTTGTATATTTTCTTCAAATTCATCGGCAATGGTACCTGTTTCGTTGCTTAGATCTTCCTGGAAACTCCTTTTGAATAGCTCCGTTCCAAATTTCAAAGAAACTCGCTCTGAAAAAGTATAATCAAAAACACCTTTGAAGTGACCGCCAATTTCATTCAACAAAGCCTCATCACTATTCCGCGATAAAAGGTTTTGGTTGTAGGTAATTGATCCACCACCTTTGAATGCAAGGTCATCAGAAATCACACTTTTGTACATTGCATTTAGGTAGGCATAGTTATTTCTTACACCCATTCTGTCTTCAACTTCCGGATTTAATAATTGTGGTTCATAGAGGTCCATGTCGGAATGGCTCATATGTCCATAGACCTTAAATATTCCTGTTTCTGAGGTTTTTCTACGGTAAGCGAAGTTTGCGTCTACAGATTCTGGAGCCTTTTCCCAGTTGATTCGCTGGCTGGCAAGTTTAAAATAGGGTGTAAGGTTGGTGTACTGAAGTTTACCTGAAAAAGATGATTGTTCACCTACCGCAGTATGGGCAATGTCGGCTCCAACAGTCATTAGACTTATATCAGTTCTTTCAGTCATTGAAATGTCTTTTGATTCAAGGATTAGGGCTGAAGATAGGGCCTGGCCATATTCAGCCGAGTAAGCGCCAGTACTGAAGCTGGTTCCTTTAAAGATAAAAGGTGAAAACCGATTTCGGGATGGTGTATTTGGTGCTGCTGGCGAATAGTCATTCAGTACCTGCATACCATCGATGTATGTTTTTGTCTCGTATCCATCTCCACCTCGCACAAAGAGACGACCACTTTCACCAACTTTCTGTGTGCCTGGGAGAGTGTTAAGCGCACCAGCAATATCTGCTGTAGCTCCTGCGGTTGTTGCAATATCCAGGGACTTCATGACAACTTGCTTGGACTCGTCTGAAGCATTAAATGAACCAGCAGTGATTACTACGGCGTTGAGTTGTTGTACTGATTCACGAATCTTTAGATCGAGCTCGAGTTTACCATTGTTTAAGGTTACAGAACGGTTGAGTTCTTCAAAGCCCATGGCGCTAACTATCAATTCGAATTCACCCTTTTCTGTGGTTTGGAAGTTGAATTTACCTTCAAGATCGGTGGAAGCGCCATCGTAGGTTCCTTTTAAATAAACATTAGCTCCAAGGATTGGCTCACCTTTGTTGTCGGTGACAGAACCGGTGATGGTAGTCTGTGCAATCAACCAGGAGGGTAGGCTAAGTATCAGAAGTAGTAAGAGTTGTTTCATCGGTATTTGTGTTTTTGATGAAACAAATGTTAGGATTTCAGCCCGAAGGCGATAAATAAACTTACCGAACTGTAGATTTTACCGGAAGAACTGTAGGGACGATCAGAAATACTGACCAATTCCAATTACATAGCCGCTTGACTTATGGTTTTGCAGGTCAATTCCATAGTCTAACCGAAGTATGCTGTTAAATGCTTTTTTGTAGATGACACGCCAGCCTATACCGCCAAATAGCTGCATGTTCTCGCTTTGTGTAAAGTCGTTCATACTACCACCAGGAAGTCGCCAGGTGCCCGTGTCGGCAAATACCACCACTTGTGAGGCCCAACTGTTCCTGTCGATGAAAGCATGTCTGTATTCTGAATTAAGCACGATCATTCCCGTACCTCGGTCTACCCGATTGCCAACTCCCCTAATGTTGATATAACTATCGAGTACAAAGGGAGCGAATGGATTTTCTTCGTTGGTAGATAACCCTGCCCGAAACCTAAACCCCAGGTTTCCGCGGTGACTTGTTCTCCTGAAGAACTTAGTGTCGTTAAACAATATACTAAACAAAGGGTCGCCATCCCGGGAGATTACATATTCTAAATTAGTAGTATTGGAAAACCCATTCAGGTGGTAGTGATAATAATTAAGCTTATTGTATGAATAAATACCCTTGATCAACACCTTATTAGTAGTAGCTGATTCAGGCCCTGGGGTAATGTCTGAAAGCTGATTTTCCGCCTTTATATAATGCTCACTAAAAAGCGCTCCTCCAAACTCAAGTTTGCTATTGAATGAGAAGTGCATTGCTGTTGTGATCCCACAGGTGTAATTGTCATAATTGTAGTAGGTGAGGCCGTCATCAAAAAATAATGGTTCAAGTGTGGACCACTTGATCAGGTTTAAGTTGAGATCCCAGGAAGAGTTAAATATTCGGCGGAAGCTTGTATTGATCACAGCACTGTGGCGATCATAGTATTGGTAGTAAGCGGTTAGTTTATGGCCCCTGCCTGCTAAATTGATTTCACTAAATCCTGCCTGAAACCACAAGTTGTCATCTATGCCTCCAAAATTGATAATCGGCAAAAGACTAAATAATTCCGTACAGTTAAAGGTTATCTCGACACCAGTACCTGTCTGTTTTACGTCATGACTGACTTCATAGAAGACTTCCAGGTTAGTTAACTGCTGGGTGGTTGTGTTGAGTAGGTCTATGTCAAGTGAGTCTCCTACTTGAAAGGGGATAAATTTTTGAACGAATTCTTCCCTGGTTTTTTTCAAACCGGTCCATTGAATTGATTCAATCGTGTATTGACACAGACCAAAATTCGAAAAAGATAATATGACAATTGTGCATAAGACACGGAGCATTTTCTAATTTATCTAATAATTCTGACACCAAGATTGAAAGTTTGTCCTGCGCCATTGCCTTCACTCCCCATCCAAAAATTGGTATATAATGTTTCTAATTCGAGCAAGCCATCGATCAACTGGTATTTCAACCCTATTCCTGACTGTACGAAATATAAATAAAAGGCTTCTCCCTTTTGTGATTCATCATTGTAATGGGTTGGGAAATATTCAGTCATGACGTAAACGGTCCACCTTGTATTAGGGAAGTAGCTGAAAAAAACACTGCTTTGAGTTTCCAGGTAGTTATTGCTCCTGAAAGAATCCCTTACATCGGAATACCAGAACGCCTGCTGGAAGAATAACTGAAATTGATCACTCAGTGGTTTGTCATAAAAGAATTGCGTCAGCCAAAGGGTTCGGTCATGGGCCAGAAAAAGGTTAGGTTTTTCAGCATTTGAGCCTCGCCCTTCCTGGTCCTGTGCTATTGGAAGCAGTAATGTACTTTGTATCGATAGTCTTTTTAATCTCCGAAACGGAGCAATTTTTATTTTAGGACCAATGCCACTTACAGCAGCCCGGTACGTGTAGGTCCCATTTTGGAGGTGCACCGATTTTAGCCAGATATCCAGACCAACATTGAATTGGTCTTTGATCCCATACAAAAATTGATTGATTGAAGTAAAATAAGATTCTCTCCCTTTTCCAGTTTCAATTTTGTTGATGCCATCAAAGCTTTTTGTCTGGGTATACAGATTTTGAAATGATTTCACTTCCCAACTACCTTCAGAGAATAAAATGGAAGGTGTAAATTGTTGAAGATTTTGATTCTGTGCATTGAGCAAGTTGCTGCACAATAATATGATAAGTATAATAAAGGACCTGATCAATTTCATAGGGATTGTTTGATACAATGATAAGTGATTAGCATACTAAATCTTGTCGAACAGATGACAATGTGGGCATGAGGCAGGTACACGGATAAGACAATACATATATGTTTAGAAGAGATTATATAAAAGATGAGATTGATCGGTTTGGAGAATTCCTGAGAAAATTGCTGGAACGAATACTTCAAATGGAGGGAGTTGAACCGATTCAAGTTTATCAGGTGGCTGACAAAGAGCTAACTGAAGTTTTGAATCTATCGCTAAAGAAGCAAAAGGTTTTATCGAAGAAAGAATTTTTGCAATTAATACTTTCAGAAACTAATAGTATTAATTCGATAGAGATTTTGGCGGAAGTCTATTACCAGTTGGCGAAAAAAGGGAGTGAGAATAACGAAATGACTCAGAGCATTCTCCAGAAGTCAATGGCACTCTATGAGCATGTACTCGAGCACCAGGATACTTTGTCATTTCAGGCGCATCAACGGGTGGATGAGATCAGGCAAATAATTGATTAAACCAGTTTTTCCATATCCCGGATAAGAATTCTTCTTCTATCAAAGTTGATGATGTTTTTATCTTTAAGCTCATTCATAATAGTGGTAACCGTTTGTCTGGAGGTACCGGTTAAACTGGCAATGTCCTTGTGAGTAAGGTGATTTTTAATCATCATTTCAAATCCCACCTTTTGCCCTCTTTCCATTGCCATATCTTTAAGGAATTCTACAATACGGGTTCTGGCATCTTTAAAAACCAATGCCTCAAGTTTTCGTTCCATTTTGCGGAACCTCAGGCCCATCAATTTGAATATCTTGAGGCTGAGTGATTCGTTTTCCTTCATCAGCTCCTGCATTTGCTCAATGGTCATTGGGCAAATCGTAGTATCATTATCCATGGCCTGAGCAAAGTCCTTTCTTTTATCTTCTCCTGTGAGTGCCAATTCACCAAATATTTCGCCTTGCGCCAGGATGGCACGGAGCATCTCTTTGCCATCGTCAGTATAACCGCCGATTTTTACCCGACCTTTGGCAATCATAAAAACATGTGTGCTTGGGTCATCAGGAAAATAAATGAATTCGTCTTTATTGTACTTGTGGAAAGTATGGGTTTCTTCCATGTGAGGGACTTTGTGGGGACAAAGCAATTCATAAAGATCGACCTTCTCAAAATACCATATATTCGGCTGTGCATCCATACTATTCCCAGTTTTTATGGTTCGTGTGTCTAACAATTAATTGACACAGAACATTCCCAAGTATAAATAAAAAAAGAAAGAAAAATTAGTATCCTTAAATCAATGTCACTGCCTATTTTTGTGCCTCTGTATGCAATACCTATACATTAAATCTTTACATATAGTTTTTGTGGTCACATGGTTTGCGGGCCTGTTCTATATGGTCAGGTTGTTGATTTACCATACGGAATCTCAGAAAAAAGAGGAGCCGGATAAATCAATTCTGACTAAGGAATACCTGAAAAACGAACGGCCACTCTGGTATGGAATCACCTGGCCATCTGCAATACTGACTATTGTGTTTGGGTTTTGGCTGGTTTCACTACTCAACGCCTGGACCGAATCCTGGATGTTACTGAAGTTTAGTTTTGTATTTGCTCTGGTGATGTACCATCTAAGTGTTGGTTATTTGTATGGATTGTTGAAAAGGGGAGACTTCAGATATACTTCACTTCAGTTGCGGGTATGGAATGAAGTGGCTACAGTTTTCCTAATTTCTATTGTTTTTATCATTGTTTTAAAAGATACCCTTAGTTGGATATGGGGATTGGTTGGGATCATTTTATTCTCGGCTGTTCTTATGCTGGCTATCAGGGTATATAAAAAAATCAGGGAGAAGAATCAAAATTCGAAAGAATCATGAAACAGATAATTTTCGGTGCTCTTTTAATTACAGTAATCAGCTGCGGAGAGGTTACGAATAAACAAAAGTTACCCATACTTGGCAATCCCACGATTACAGAGCGATTGGAAAATGGAGAAATTGTTTATGATACCATCCCACATACAATTCAATATTACAGGTTCTTTGATCAGGATAGTGCTATTGTAACACCTGAAACTGTGGAGGGTAAAATTTATGTTGCGGATTTCTTTTTCACCTCCTGTCCATCCATATGCCCCATCATGAAAACTGAGATGTTAAGGGTATATGAACAGTTCAGAAACACCGATAATTTTATGATCCTTTCACACTCTATTGATCCTGAATATGACACTGTGGCGCTTCTAAAAGATTATGCAATAAGACTTGGTGTGGAGGATAATAAGTGGCGTTTTCTTACAGGTGATAAAGATGAAATTTTCAATTTGAGCGAATCCAGCTACATGGTAACTACCACTGAGGATAAAGATGCTCCGGGAGGATACATTCACAGTGGTGCATTTTTTCTGGTAGATACCAAAAAAAGGATTCGTGGTGTATATGACGGAACAGAATCTGATCAGGTGGACCTGTTGATCAAAGATATACGCAAACTGATAGATGAAACTAATGCTGAAAATGCGAAATAAGCTATTACCCTTTTTTGCGATTTTGTTGATGTGGTCATGTGGTCCTACTAATGCGCCTGGCGGTGAGGAGATTTATGACGGGCTTGATAATGCTACAAAAAACAAAATGAAGCAGTACTATATACAGGGTAAGCAACTTTACCAGATGCACTGTCAGAATTGCCATAAGGAAGATGGAGCTGGTATGGGGCGGCTGATCCCTCCCCTTGCAGCATCCGATTATTTAATGAATGACAGTATAAATGTTGCCTGCTTGATACGGAATGGACAATCCGGGGAGGTAATTGTCAATGGGATTTCATTCAATCAACCAATGCCTGCTCATTTAAGTCTTACAGATCTTGAAATCGCCGAGATCATGACTTACATTAAAAATAGCTGGGGAAATAAAAAAGGGCTAATTGATGTGTCAGAAACTCAAAAAGCCCTTAAGGAATGTAAAAATTAATCGATCTATTTCTCTTCGATCCCAAGTACGGATTTGATGTCCTGGTTTACCTTAGAAATTTTCTTTTTTTCTTCCTTCAGATAAGCAACTTTGTCTGATTCCTGCATGTTGTCCAATTCATCGGATTTAAAACCTCTCATCCAATCCATCATGCCATTACTTGCTCCCTGAACAGCAGTGAGTTTGCTGTCGATATTCGAAACATCAGCGGTGCTGTCATTGGCAAGCAATTCCTCTTTCTGTGAGGTCAGTTCTGTTTCCAATTTCCGAAGTTCCCCGATTTTAGGCATCACTTCATCGTGGAGTGCCATGACTTCTTCAAACAATTTTTCGGATTTCTTTGGACCACAGGAGAGCAGGCCAAAGGCTAAAAATGCAAATAATAAGTATCTCATATTGTTATATCTAGTTAGTGTTGGCAATTTCGACTTTAGCATTATTTAGAATATAGAGTAATTTGTTGCTATCGGTTTCATTCAGCTCCAGCGTCCCTTTTACCGTCACGGTTTTAGCGGTATACTTTATAGGTTCTTCAGGGTAAACATAAGCTACGGACTCAGGGCCACTATCGCCACCACAGAAGAAACATTGGGCCAGGGGCAATGAGGAAATGATGAACTCATCACTTTTAAATAACCCATCGTTTGGCACAATATACCCCTGCAAAGTAATTTCTTTACCGGCAAGTGACTTTATGCCTTCAGAAAATGATGGGAGATAGATCTCAGCGTAACCATCGTTGCTTTTAACGAACTCTACTTCGGCCAGCTGTTTCCAGTTTTTTATAGACTGGATTCTATCCTGACTGTATCCAACTACACTGATAACGACGAGAATTAATGTTGTTATTGATTTCATCCTTCTGCTAATACTTTTGAGATATCTGTCTTATACGCATTAATCGCTGGAATGATTGCCGCGATTATACCGACCACAAAACTAATCGCAATGACCAATAGTTCATCACTAAGGAAAACAAATCCTGAAATGGCAGTCTGTGATCCACCAGAAAGCAATACCTGACCAATGATCTCAACTGCTACATGAGAAACCAGTAAGCCAGTGAGACCTCCAAATAGTGTAATGATTAGTCCTTCCAAAATGATGTGCACCAGGAGCAATTTTCTTGATGCTCCCATGGATCGCATCATTGCCAGATCATATTTCCTTTCCTTAAGGGAGTTGTAGAGTGCGATGAAAATGCTTAATGCCGCAATAAACATAATCAAATAAGCAAACCCATTGACCACCTCCACTCCAACGCCGATCAGTGTGAATAGTCTGGCAGTTTCAAATGCCGGGGAGGCGGCTTGCATGTTGGTGTTTTTATTGATTAATCTGGGCAACTGAACTGCTCCCATGGGGCCGGCATACTGTATAATCAGTGAGGTGATTTCCTTTTCTTCCAACTCATCCAAAGCGAAAGTGATGCCGAGCTCAGTAACCATGGAGTCTTGTAAGTGCTCATGATGGTCCTCTTCATGATGGTGCATCATCCAGATACTTTCAATACTGGTGAGAATCAGGTTATCAAGGACTGTTCCTGTAGGTGATAAAATGCCCACTACCTGAAATGGATTGTCTTCATGTTCCATTCCTCCTTCAGACATGCCATGTTGAGATTCAAACGTATCTCCAATATTTAACTTTAGTTTTTTAGCAGCAGCACTTCCCAGCACTACCTGTAGATCAGAACTCCATAGAGTTCCCTCCTTAATTTGACCATTATACAGCGATACGTAATCGGTGTTAGTGCCCACCAGTCTTATCCCTTTGTAACTGTCGCCCAATGCTAAAGGAATGCTGTTTTTGATCAGGGAGTTTCGCGACAACCCAATGGCGGATTTTAATGGTATGTTCCCGGTTGGGAAATCGATGTGGTAAACATTACAAAGGATCAGTTGGAGCGGGCTTCCCTTGGCGCCAACTACCAGGTTAACGCCTTTTGCATTTCGGGTGATGTTCTCCTGCATTTGTCTTGAAATCAACATCAGGACAAGGATGATAGAAAGTCCCAGGCTTAGTAGCAGGATGTTTAATGTGGTGTTTAATGGTTTGGATTTAATGTAATTCCAACTTAACAGTATCAGATTCATAAAATATGATAGTTTGAGATAGACTCCTTCACTCTATGGTCATGAGTTGCAATAATCAGAATAGAATTGTTTTCCTGTGCTTTTTCTTTCAATATATTAATTACGGCTTGTGCATTCTCATCGTCAAGGCTTGAGGTAGGTTCATCTGCGAGAATCAACTTAGGTTCATTGAGCAGGGCTCTGACTAACGCTACTCTTTGTGCCTGCCCCTGGCTCAGTTGAGAAACCCTGGCATGACTTTTATCCTGGAGTCCAACTACACTGAGAAGTTCCATGATTTTGGTTCTATTCCGAGGGGTTCCTGCAAGGAACTGACAAAGTAGTAAGTTGTCCTGAACAGAAAGTGCATTCAGGAGGTGTGGTTTTTGGAATACCAGTCCGATGTTTTTCCCACGAAAGTGATCCCTATCCGATTCTTTAAGCTGACTGATGGGAGTACTGTCCAATAGGATTTCTCCCTGTTGAGATTTTAGCAGGCCCGAGATCAAATGCAGAAGTGTCGTTTTTCCTTTGCCGGAATCTCCAATGATCAATAAAGTCTCCCCATTGGCGACTTGAAAATCTTGATATTCAATGGGTGTGGATGTCTCATAACGGTACGAAAGGTTTTTTACTGACAACATGCATTTTCAGGTTTATCGTAAATTTCTTCAGGTTCATCGTAAAATACGACCTGTTCATAGAAAAGGTGTCCCAATTGACCTGGAAAATGTGTAATTTAGATATACAGCTTTAAAGGATACAATTATTATTAATTAAATCAGGTGTTAAAATGATATTATTAATCTTTTCAATCAGCTTAACAATTTTTACTTTCTACCACGTAAAAAACAAATTACAAGCGCAATCACAGCAGGCGCAATAAGTAGAAATTGTTAATATAAAATTTTTTATCTGTATCGAATGAAATGAGGTAAATTGATCACAATGATCTTCATTTGATGCAGATTTTATTTTTTGTCATCCATCCACATCATTTTTCATAACTCACAATCTCTATGTCCTTCATTTTTAAGGTGTTCACTTGGCTGAGTTCAATTGAATATTTTAATAATGAAAATTTTTGGTTACCTTTAGCCCATTAAACCACCCTTTATCAGTTGCAAAATTTGCTGTATGTGTATCGTTTTTATCCGTGATGAACTCACATTTCCCAACGATATTTGGTTATTTTGCGACTGGATTCAATTTTTAAATTATTACCGGGAATCAAAGCGTTGAGTTGAATATATGGAAACTCTTGATATACTAGCCCTGTTCGTGTTTATGTCGGGCTTGTTTATTTTCATAAACACGTACTTTTTAAAGCTTCCTTCCTCGATTGGTTTAATGATCATGGCATTGACCTTGTCTGTAATCATCTTGGTGGCTGGCTGGTTATTTCCTGAATTTAAAGTGGGAATGAAAGAGGTCGTTACCGAATTCGATTTCACAGAGGTACTCTATCAACTGGTGCTAAGTTTTATGCTCTTTGCCGGAGCGCTGCAAATAGATTTCAAAAAACTGGCAGAAGAACGAACTCCAGTGCTGATCCTGGCACTTACGGGAGTGATTATCTCTACTACTATCGTAGGGGTAGGCGTATACTATTTGCTGGGTTTTATTGGGATAGAAATTGATATTTTGTATTGCCTTGTTTTTGGGGCACTAATATCACCTACAGATCCAATTGCTGTTACTGCAACGATTAAACGATTTAACCTTTCCAAGAATTTAGGGGTCAGGATATCCGGAGAATCATTGTTTAATGATGGTATTGCGGTGGTGCTGGCGTTAACCCTTCTTGATCTTGCACACGCAGGTGAAGACCATGCGCTAAGCGCGTTCGATGTGTTTTATGTGTTTTCTGCAGATATAGGAGGAGGGATATTCATCGGACTTTATCTGGGATACCTTGGATTTAATCTATTGAAATACATTGATAATGATCAGGTGGAGGTAGAAATACTTGTGACACTGGCCTTAGTGATGGTGGGTAGTTATCTCGCCGATTTTGTCCATGTATCCGCAAAACAGGCTGCTGTAGTGATGGGGCTGGTAATCGGTAATGAAGGTACCAGCGAACACCTTTCGAACGCCGCTGGAGACTATGTGTTTAAATTCTGGAACCTGATCGAAGAGTCATTGAATGCCATGTTGTTCGTGCTTATTGGCGTTGAGATGTTGGTAATTCCTAAGAGACTGGATTATTTCGGAGCTGGATTCCTCACGTTTGTGATAATACTTCTTGCAAGATTGATCAGTGTCGCTGTACCAGTGGGCATTATGTCAACCCGAAGGAAGTTCGAAAAACATAGTATAAGTGTCCTCACCTGGGGAGGTCTCCGCGGGGGGATTCCGATTGCACTATCGCTATCCTTGCCTCCATTTGAGGGAAAGGATGTTATTGTGACCTTAACATATGTCGTGGTGGTGGTCTCTATTTTGTACCAGGGACTGACTATTCCGAGATTGCTGAAGATATTTTACAAACCACATACCGAACCAGTAGCCAGCCGTACTAAACTGTAAAACATATGTTGCACCGGATCGTTTTTTAATGATCATATTCAACTGCGAATTCCTAAATGAAAATCCCTGAACTATCCAATTTGAAATACTGGCGTCTTATTGTGGTTATTTTAATATTCACTGGTTGCTCTACAGATAGAGAGCGGAAACCAGTGGGACCAAAGCCAATCAGGAAGCAAACCAAAGTAGTTTCACCATCTATTAATCAAAAAATCAAGCTTGGGGAGCCCATTATAGTGGAGGTGGCACCTAAAAATGATAGTACCAAAATCGATTCTGTTGCGCTATTTTATCAGTCACTCAAAGTACCAGGCGATGGGCTTAAAGTCTCAATCAACTCTTCTGAAACAGGAGTCGGCATTCCACGATTAGTACTGAATGTATATCTGGATGGAGGTAAAAAAGAAACACATCTTCCTAAGGTAATTGTGTTGCCGGAGGAACCAACTTACTATACCTACAAGGTAGAAAATGTTTATCCTCATGATCGGGCTGCCTATACTCAGGGGTTATTCATAAAGGAAGGGTTTCTGTATGAAGGAACAGGACAAAACGGAACCAGTCACCTCAGGAAGCTGGAACTCACTACGGGTAAAGTGTTGCAGTCTGTGAGCCTTGAAAATAAATATTTTGGGGAGGGAATTACTTACCTGGGAGATAGCATATTCCAATTGACCTGGGAAGCTCAGGAAGCCTTTGTTTATAATGGTTCTTTTGAGAAAATTAAGACATTCCAATATCCTACAGAGGGCTGGGGAATCACCACGGTAGGTCGCTTGCTTGTCATGTCTGATGGCAGTGAATATCTTTATTACCGGGATCCAGGGGATTTCAGCGAGGTGAGAAAACTGATGGTTTATGATCACAAAGGCAAAGTAGATAAACTCAACGAACTGGAATATATTGATGGGTATATTTACGCCAATGTCTACACAACAAACAGGATTGTGAAAATTGATCCGGCAACTGGTGCAGTGGTCGGTGATCTTGATCTGACCGGCATATTTGACCCAACTAGTTTTTCCGGCCAGGTAGACGTACTAAATGGAATCGCGTACGATCCTGATACCGAAAAAATTTATGTCACAGGAAAGTTGTGGCCTAATCTATATGAGGTAAGTTTGTTACCTAAACAAAAATCTTAAATAAATATACTTAACCTGGAATAGTAATGACTTTAGCAGAAGCGACCGATAAAGTAAAAGAATTGGCAGAGAGAAAATCAGGAAACCTGAAGTCAATTGTGAATTTTAAATTTGAAGAAGGAGTAATTCATTTGGATGATACACAAACTCCAACCGTAGTTTCGAATGAAGAGAAGGGTGCGGATTGCACTATCAGAATGAAAATTGGGAATTTTGAGAAACTGATGGGTGGAAACCTTAACCCCATGATGGCCTATATGAGTGGCAAAATGAAAATTGATGGAGACATGAGTGTTGCCATGAAGCTTTCATCCCTGTTCTAAGTTTTTGAGCGTAAAGAATTATCCAGCCAGCCGGCTTTAGTTTTATTCCGAAACAGAAAAGTAATTAGCAGAGTAAGCAGGATTCCAATAGATGATCCTACCAGTGTATCTCTGTAGAAATGTTGTAGTGTGTAAATCCTGCTGACTCCTACCAGAATGGCATATAGAAGCCATATCAGGCCTAGGAAATTCCGTGGACTAATGATGCTTAAAAACAGCCCGATGGAAAAACCCGTCAATGTGTGACCTGAGGGAAAAGAGTAGTACGAATTCATTGTAACTCCTTCCAGTAGGTTAAGGTCATAGAAACCTTCGAAATATTTTCCAGGTCTTGGTACTTTTCCAAATACCCACTTCTTCAGGACTAATGTGGTGATTCCCTGACAAACACCAATGACCAACAATATAATGGCGTAACGGTACTTAATGAAAAGCATTAGAATGATCAGGAGAAAAACAAAAAGTCCATCCCCCAGATAGGTCCAGTATTTCAATAGGAAATCAAAAAATCCGTTTCTGTTTTCATTAAACCAAATAACCACATCTCCATGGTCTAACTGAAAATAAAAGTACACACCGGGTATGAACAGAAGGATGTAACCTGTCAGAAACCAATACTTTGCATTGTTCATGCGGCTAATTTAGGAAATCATCGAAGCAATACCAGTTGACCTATGGCATTTTCAAAGTACCCAAAAGCATCCGGGTCGCCATTCATACCAATAAACACTTTATAAAAATAGAGGCCATTGCTTAGTGGTTTTCCATTGGCATCATTGCCATCCCAAATAAAAGGAGTGACAATTGGGCCTATTTTTAATACATCCGGATCATCTATTGTGATATTCTGAAGTATCTCCCCTCGCAATGAATAGATTTGAATCAGAATATAATCCGGAGGTGTGTTCCCACTTGCGGTAAAACTAAATCGGACACCGCTGGAAAAAGGGTTTGGAAATGCTTTCAACGCAGATATCCGAGGTGTATTGTCAACGGTGAAATTGATTTCATATGGATCACCAATCTGGTTTCCTGACGCGTCCTCAGCCTGAATCCTCAATCCATGCCAGCCATCTACTAGGTTGGTCGGTTGGTATGTCAGCATAAAACTGGAAGACTCACTGGCGGGGGACCAGTTTAGCTGCGGATCACTAAAGTAAATCCTGTTGAATTCGCATGCACTATCACAAGGAGGTTTGTAAAACAATAGCATGCCAACGGTATCTTGTTTCAATAAATATTGATTGTCATCCCATAACATTGCCCGGATTAGTGGGTTTGGAGAGACCAGTTCACCATTCTGAATATGTTTTCCATCGAATGTAACGTCCAGCACCGGATTTGTAGCATCTCTTTCTACTACCACAAGGTTGGTTCGTCTGAGTATATTATTGGCCGTGTATAGTTCGGGAACATTGTTTGTGTTGACTGTAATGGTAAGGTCATTGCTTCCTGCAAGCCCAATAGTTTCCAGTGTAAATGAAAACAAGGAAGTGTCGCCAGGTGCAGGAGCCGGAATCATAAGTGTGTCTTGTTGTGTGGATCGTCTGTTTTGGTTGAAGTAGCTATAAACAACCTCCAGGTCCTCCTGAAAAGGTATCTCACTGTAATTATAGAATCCAAATTCGTGCGTGATTGTTTGGCCTTCCTGAACTGATTCAGCTTCGTTCTGATCCAGCAATATGCCGTCCGGACTTGATTCATACAACACTTTCCAGCTCGCGAGTTGTGGTGCGGTTTGTTCGGTCTCATCACTAACAGTTAGATCGAGCTCAATGTAGCGATATTCGCTCGCGGCAATGGAACTGATATCGTGTGTTTCTGCAGTAATTGAGTTTTCGATTTCAACACGTTGAGCATTGGAAGCAACACCAATAATATTACTGCTGAAGTTATCTGCACCACTCGTAGTTATTGTTTGCTCAAAACTTTGCCATGCAGTTGCTGGTCCAATTTTCAGGCTTTTGATGGAACCGACACCATCCGATCCTGATATGGTAAGTTCGGAATTAAGACTCTGTTCTAATATTGGGTCAGCTGTACCATTGTTTCTGATAATAGTAGCCGTTCCGGGAGAACTTCCTTTTTTCGCTAAAATGATGACCGGTTGTCCGTCGATAAGGGTTGAGATATCTGAAGATGCGATACCTATTTCTTCCAGCTTGCTGAGGACATCAGTATCCCAAAGGCTGAAGTTAACAGTCCCCATATTGAAAAGCAGGAACTGATCACCTTCTACCGCGTTATCTACCAGCTGATGCAACCGTTGGATATAGCTATTTGAATTGGAGGTATCTATTCCGGTTATATCCCTTTCTCTCAAATTATAAACTACCTGAGGTCTTCTGCCACAAACCAACGGGTTAAGCACATCTGCACCATTGATTGGTATAGCCTGGTACGGTTGGGTGGATCTCCTGTCGAATACCATTACGTTAAATGTGTTATC
This sequence comes from Cyclobacteriaceae bacterium, assembly GCA_965243755.1. GTDB lineage: Bacteria > Bacteroidota > Bacteroidia > Cytophagales > Cyclobacteriaceae > JANSWY01. Next base: position 317,234 of record CBDEVW010000001.1, on the reverse strand, counting down.
AGTACAGGGAGCAAATGTGGAGTTACTTACCGTCGTGTAATCAAAATCATTGATGATCACATCCACGTCCTCTGACGTTTTTCCAGCAGCTTCCGTTCCATGTGTTGTTACCTCCACCTCGGTGCTAACAGTCTCAAAATTCCAGGTTTTGTCTGAGTTGATCAGAATACCACTGGCTACATTCCGATTTAGTTGTTCAAATGAACTTTGCATCCATCCGTTAGGGCTATTTGAAATGTATGTGAAGCTACTTTCCACCCAGTCGCTACTTTCTTTTGGGGTTGGGTTCTGCAGACGAGTTCTCCAATAAAATACTGTACCATCCTGGAGGTTGGGGATGTTGAAATCAACATTCCATGCATCAATTATGTCGGTATTAATGACATTCTCTCTCTTCCATGGACTGTTATAACTGGCAGTGGTATCTATTTCAATGATGATGTTTCTTGCCTCACTTTTCAAATTGCTTGTCTGGAAGGTGAGGCTTACGCTGGAATTGGGGACAATGCCAAAATTTACAGGGTATAAGTTAGTGGTGCTCCCTGAGAAGATGTCGAGATTAACAATTACATCATTATTACTCTCATCAAGTTCATCGACTGAATTCTGGGGATCGAGGAAGATCTCGAATCTACTGGACCCGCTTTCATTTAATGCAGGATTTCTGTGGATTACATATTGTAATGTATCCTGGTATTTAACCCTTTCAAATAATTGTTCGTCATAGGTAATGACAGTACCATCTTCCAATGTCCTGATAACGGATACGGCCAGGTCATCGGTCACTGTCCTTCCAAAGTTTTTTACGATCAATTCTACATAGAAAGAATCTGTTTCAGCCAGTATTAATTCTCCATCAAATGAGCCAAACGTCACATCTTCATCTGTAATTTCATAATCGGGTTGATGAGCACCAAATATTTTTACAGCCGGGTCACCGTTTAGGATAAATTGCTGAACCTGCGCGATTGACGTCTCACTTGTACCATACCTCTGAATGTATTCTGCTCCTGCCAATTGCATAATATCTCCAATACCGCTTCCAAATGAGACTTCTTCCGCAAAGGCATGCTTATAAAAAAGGTCAGAAAACCTCTTCAGGTTGTTGGAAAATGCTAATCCGGCACTGGCAATGAAACCTACAGCACCTGCATCTGGTGTTAGTATCCAATCGTCTCCCCACCCGATAAAGTCTGAAGCATTATAAACTGCGCCAGCATTACATCCATTTACAAGAAATATGGGGTATCGACCTTCATTGCGGTAGGCGAAAAGGGGATCAGAAACATTTCCTATCTCAATATCACTACTATAGCTGCTTGAATGGCCAAAAAATGTGACCAGCGAAACACCATTGTTGATCACTTCTGTCACATTAATGAACTCAGTTTCATCGGTCGTTTTCTTTGAAAGTGAGCTGTTTTTACCTCCTAGAAAATCACCTGTTACAACATCCGCAAAATCATCGATAAATCCCCGAAAGTTCTCCTGTTCGTTGAGGAATTTTCCACCGCTGAGGTGTAAAGTATTCTTTTTCCACAATTGATTAAATGGAGCAGATTCTTTTTCTATCACCTTGTTTAAATAATCCGTCACCTGATCCGGTGTGGTGACATTAATTCTTCCAGTAGGGATGGCAGGTTCAAAACTGGAATCATTTAAGCCAGCGGTAAACGGACTGTCACTTCCAGGAATCCCATAGGTGGGCACATGATTTACATAGTTGAGTGTTGATGGATCTTTTCTGTAATAATCTGCGTCAACAGTTACCCCCTTGCCGATGATAAATAGGTACTCCGCGGCACCACCATCGAGCATGAAATCTGCAAATCTCCGTATAGCTAAAGGAGAGGGGTCACCAAAATTGAATTGGTCATATAACTTTTCTATTTCGGCAATATAAACACTGTGATTTCCTCCGGTTTCACTTCCTCGAAATTGGGCGTATGCTGAGACCGGATCCCCTCCTGTTCGCAGCGCCTGATTGGTTACAATCAGATAATTATATGCCGAAGGGTTGATGTTCTCAAAGGACAACTGATTAATTTCATCTATGTTTTGAATGGTAGTATAAGCATAAAGAGTTCTGGGAGAGCCAGTGTTTCTGATGACTGCAGTAAAATTGGAAGCAGATTGATTGATGCCTATTTTGATGGGGTGAGAAATGTCAGTAATGTCGAGAAGTTTGGTACCGGTTGGTGGGTTGGCTACCCGAATAAATGATTTTCCATCAAAGTTATCTTCCAGTTGAAATGTTTTTTCCGGTTCATTGTCCATGTCTAATGTTTCTGAAACAGTGATGCTGTAGGAAGCTACCGAAATACGGTCTGCAGCACCACCAACTCCACGTGGAGTCAGTTGCAGGACGAAGGATCCATCATCTCCAAAATCGTCCCAGTCCAGGCTTGTTTCGAAGCTATACCCTTCGAATCCGGAGAAATTCACCGAGGTGACTGATCTCAAACTTCCCTGATCAGGGCCCACAGCAATTTCCACGGAATGTGTCAGGTTATTTCCACCAACCAGTTGAATGGCAATGGATGGGTTGGGTCCTGCTTTAAAAACATTTCCAAAAGTGTGCTCATAGGTTGCTGACTGATTGAGGGTGTAATATGGCCCTGTCCATCCTTCACCAAAGTCATACCGGCTTGATTGAATGGCATTTTCATTTCCATATCTTCGTCCGGTGGCATAGTTGGAATGAAATATTTCTTTTACAGAGGTGATGATGTAATCCTCTACTGGTATGCCCGTTGTGTTGGCTTCAGTGTAGCTATCAAACCTTTGCCCGTTTTGGTTATTGAGGTAGTAGGTAAGGAAATAAGCAGCCTCGTCAGTAAATAAATTGTAATCAGGATTGACCTGCGCGTTTGTTTGAACATATAATTCCTCGTCTCCCGACCCATCGTTCCTCTGACCATAGAATCTAATGGCGCTGACCGTCCCATCACTTTCAGTGTCAACATCAATTGCAATTTCCTTTCCTTGTCGGAATAATTGAATTCGGGAAGCAGGTGTAGTAGCTACCGGAAATCCGCCTGCAATTAAAGTACTACGATTGATCTGGTAAATGCCATTCTCAGAGACCGTAAATTTAAAATATGTTTTTGCCGGATCAATCCATTCGTTCCCATAGGGCTGTGTTATGCCAAATATTGCCTGGCATACCAACATCATTACTAACACCCATCGAGTTAATCTCATATTGCTCATTCTATCCAATACCAACAACGAAATTAGCCATCATTTATAACTATCAGTTGATCATAATTCAATAAATAACATAGAATTCGACGATCGCAGACATTTTGCCCACAAATCAGAATCAATCTTGCCTCATGGTTCTACTTCATGGACTATAATACCAAACGCTTTGGTTGCCTTAAACCTCCTTGTTGTATGAAAATGATTCGATAAATAGCAATATATGGATAAATAATATGATTAAATAAAGAAAATACTATGCAAGCTAATATTTTTTACTTAGTACTTGGTCTTGCAAGGTACTTTGCCCGTATACTTGTACCAAGGTCAAAAACTCATTTTTAAAAAATGTACAATGAACATTGAAAATACTCAGGTGCAAATGCGGAAGGGAATCCTCGAATTTTGTGTTTTGCACATTATTTCCAGAGGAGAAGTGTACGCTTCCGATATGCTGGAGGAATTAACTTCAGCAAAGATCATGGTTGTGGAGGGAACATTGTATCCACTGCTTACCAGGTTGCGCAAAGCTGGCTTGGTAGACTACAAGTGGGTGGAATCAAGTTCCGGGCCACCGCGTAAGTATTATACACTTACCGACACAGGGCGAGAGTTTCTGTCGAAGCTCGGAGAAACCTGGGAGGAACTTTCATCCTCCACCGTTCAAATCATTTCCAACAACCATAAACAAGCGAGTAAATCATGAAAAAGAATATAAGTATCAACATTAGCGGTATCATATTTCATATCGAGGAGGATGGATATGAACGCTTGAGTAACTACCTGGGATCAATACAAAATTACTTTTCTCATTATGAAGATAGTAAAGAGATCCTTGAAGATATTGAGAGTCGTATAGCAGAGATATTTCTGTCCAAGCTATCTGAAGAAAAGCAGGTCATTACTGCAGATGATGTAGGGGCATTGATCACCACCATGGGAACTATTGCGGATTTTGAAGCTACGATCGACGTAGACGATGAAGACCTTGCAAAGGAACCAGCTGGTGAAAAGTCTTCGGCCGGTGAAGAAAGGGAAAAAACAAGTAGTCACTCTGGCAAGCGCCTGACTCGTGACAGAAAAAGAAGAGTGCTCGGTGGTGTTGCAGCTGGATTGGCTCATTATTTTAATATTGATGCCATCTGGGTGAGGTTGATTTTTATTGCGCTGTTTGTCAATTTCTTTGTGGGAGGCCTTACGGGGGCAGTTTTGCTGGCTTATATCATTCTATGGATTGTGCTTCCTGAGGACAGTATAGAAGAAGATACCAAGGTAAAGAAACTGTATAGAGATCCGCAGGACAGGGTGCTTGGTGGGGTTGCCAGTGGATTAGCAGCTTATTTTGGTACCGATAAATCAGTGATCAGGTTATTATTTGTGCTTACTATTTTTCTGGGTGGTTCTGGATTTATCATATACTTGATTTTATGGATAATTACACCAGAAGCTCAAACCATAACTGAAAAAATGCAAATGCAGGGGGAGCCGGTTACCCTCTCTAACATAGAAAGTAATATCAAAGAAAGCTTGAATGTTAAAGAGGGTGAAGAAAATGTATTTGTTAAGATCCTGCTTTTCCCATTTCGTTTAATAGCGATGGTGATCAATGCATTGGCAAAAGTTTTAGGGCCACTGTTCAAGTTTTCAATTGACATTCTAAGAATATTTGTAGGAGCTATACTCTTTATTATTGGTCTGGGCTTCTCTATTACGCTTATCGTTAGTCTTGCCACGTATTTTGGTATATCAGCAGAATGGTCAGAGCTGGTAAGGATGGGAGACATTCCGGAACCATTTGTTACGTTAAGAGGGATGATTCCAGATTCAGCTGCGATATTCGGATTTCTGTCTGGAATAATTCCTGCCTTGATATTGATAATTAGTGGGTTGTCAATTATGGCCAATAAAATGATGATTAAGGGTTACGCCATATGGTCATTTCTTGGCATCTGGTTGATTGGGCTGGTCGGATTGGCAATTACCGTTCCATCCACAATTAATAGCTACAAATCAGAAGGGTATAAGAAAGAAACAACCACTTATCAACTAGAGGAATCAAAAGTGGCCTACCTGAAACTGAACCAGTTGGATAATGACTACAGCAATATTGATTTGAAATTAAGAGGGCATGACAAAGAGGAATTTAAGATGCTGGTAGAATACAGTGCAAGAGGAAGGAATCGTGAACAGGCCAGGGAGAATGCTTCAATGGTTACCTATGAAATGGTACAGGACGATTCAGTTTTTACTTTCGATTCTGACTATACTATATTGGATAAGGACGACTTTGAATTCAGGTTTCAGGAAGTTGATGTGATCTTTTACATTCCTTACAACAGGGTGTTCAAGATGGATCAGCAATTGGATGAAGTGCTTATCAACACCTTGTATCTTAATGGATATTCTGCCTACCAGATTGGAGGAAACGATTGGGTATTTACTGAAGAAGGGATTACTTGTCTTACCTGTACCACGGAATCCAGAGATAGAGAAAAATACATCCCGGGATCTGATAGACGTGATTTTGATCTAGAGAAATACAGTGGAGAGCAGGTGACCTACAAATACGCTGATTTCGATCAGATCAAAGCAAATGGTTTGTTTGAAATTAAGGTTGTACAGGCAGATTCTTTTGATGTGAAAGTAGTTGGTCCGAGACATGTAATGGATGATGTGGACATATTTGAGCTCAATGGGAAATTAATTTTTGATTATGATGGCGATTGGAATTTGTGGAAAAGGCGTAGCAGATACTCAAAAGTGGGAGTGGTGATTTCTATGCCTGAGTTGACTGATGTGGATCTTGATGGAGCCAGTAAACTATACATTGAAAAATTTGAAGGAAAAAAACTATCTGTAGATGCTGGTGGGGCATCCTTTTTTCAAGGTAATCTAAGCTTAAATGAATTGATCGTTGATATGAATGGAGCCTCAATTATTACTGTGAGAGGAACTGCACAAAGTGTTAAAGCGGATATCAGCGGAGCTTCTTCTTTTGAAGCTGAACATTTTGAAGCTGAATATATGGATGTAGAAGCCAGTGGTGCCTCCCGTGCATCTGTTTACGCCACCCGTGAAATGGAAATTGATGCCAGCGGAGCAAGTAGGGTTAAGTACTCAGGAACTGAAAATGTTGATGTTTCGGAAAGTGGAGGTAGCACTGTAAGAAGGATCAATATGTAAAAACATGAAGCCCGGGGATAGAATCCCAGGATCAAAAACTCAAAACTCAAAATAAAAAACGACTAAGGCCGCTCGTATTGTGAGTGGCCTTTTTGATTAATCAGTGTTTAGTCTTTGATCATATCAATATGTGGGATGTCATCCTCAAGGTATTCTTCACTACTTTGTTTAAATCCATGAGACTCGTAAAACTTCTGCAGGTAGGTTTGCGCTGATATTTTAATGGGTTGTTGCCCAAAGTGCTGATATATGGTTGCAATAGAAAACTTCATAATTTCATGGCCATAACCGAACTTACGATGATCCATTTCTACAGCCACTCGTCCAATGGCAGGCTCTTCGAAGTAATTGTCCGGGCCAAATATTCTGGTATAAGCCACAATGGTATCTTTCTCAACGCCCAACACATGTAACGCCTTTTGATCCTTATCATCAATATCAGGATAAGGGCAATGCTGCTCTACAATAAATATGTCACATCTCAGTTTGAGTATCTGATATAACTCCTCGTTGCTTAATTCATCGAACGTTTTTACTGCTAACTTCATGAGGAGCTAAGATAAGAAACTATTGCTCCGGATTGATATCATCGAGCGACCGGTATAGGATTTTTCTGGCATCAGCTTTTTTCAATTCTTCCTGAATATCAGCCACCAGTCCCATCTCTACATTTTCATCCGCACGAAGGAGAATGATCATCTGATCTTTATATTGTTCGGGCAGGGCGTCACGTTTGAGCGCAACCCACTGAGGGATTTCATTCAATTTGATAAACCTGTCATCAACTGCAATTTTCGCCTGAGCTCCAAGGTTTTTCTGTATAGGGTAGCCTACCCTGATTTCCTGAAGTAATATTTTTTTCTGAACCTTTGTCAGTTCCTGAGCTTTCGGGATCTCAGTTTCTACCAGCGGGTTGGTCGTGCGTATCGTGGCACTTACCATGAAAAAGAAAAGCATCATAAAGACAATGTCTGGTAAAGCGGCGGTGGATATTTCTGGTTTATTTCTGGAAGTATTTCTGAATTTGCTCATAGGATTACATTTGATCGGGTTCTGCAATTGAGATGTTCATTGGAATGCCATCCTTTCCCTGAAGGTACAATTCGTATTGTAGGGGATCGGATCTGTCCAGGTTTCTGTATGCTGTTGATGAGAGTCCCACCCGTTCACCATAAATATCATAATACGCTCCCTTAATCTCATCAAGCACCTTTATGAATGACCTGTAACTTGTGCCTCTATTGGTTTTAAGAGATATGATGGCATCTTTTGGGTTGTCTGAGAGGTGAGGTTGTTTACCTTCATTTAGTATGAATGACTTGATTTCCTGCTGAAGCCCAATCGTGTTGTTTCTTACTTCATTTTCTACGAGCAGTTGGTCATTGGAATTGATCCTGATCTTAAAAAGGTTGCGCTCATTGATGGGAACATCTGCCTGAGAGTCTTCTTTTGGTAGAGGCAGCATCAGCCCTTTCTGACTTTTTATGGTCGTTGAGATAAGGAAAAATATTAGGAGCAGAAATGCGATATCAGCCATCGATCCTGCATTGACACTCTCTGGAGGTCTTCTTTCTTTTGATCTGATCATGATTGATGGTGTTTTGGTTATATAATTCGATAGTTTTCAGAAAGTCACAAAATTGTAATTAAGTCCTCCGGTTGTATTATATTTTATGGTCAATGGAAACTTCAATTTATACAACCAAAAAATTAGAGAAGCTGGTTAAAAAGAAAATCAATAAAGAAGCGCCAGAACCCAATGGGCGTCTGGGTAAATGGAATGGGACAGTTTTTTATGTAAACAGAAGAAAATGTTGGCTTCTTACTAACGCATTAACACTATATAACCTCATAATAACGGACATCACAGCTGCAGAATTGAACGAAATTGAAAGACGAATTATATTAGAATTTCATCGACAATTGAATTTCGATGGGTTTGAAGTAAGTCTGGAGATTGTATATGAGTTAATTGGAGAAATTAAATTCTATCAAACCGATAATGATCGCAGGATGACAGGGATCCAAAACCAAAAAATATTGGCCCTGGAATATTTGAAGAGTGATTACTTATCGCTTGACCAAATGAATATGGATATATTAACTCATAACTTCAACAAAGAACCGATTCAATTTGGCAAGAAGCAAGGGAATTTCATCAGAGGTATATATGAAATGGCGAAAATTCTGAAATGATAAACTTGTTACCACCATCCCAACAGCCATTCCAATATCGCATTGATGACCATTACAATTAAGTAGAAAATCATTGGTTGTAAGTTAATAGTAGAGTTTAAATTCATTTTTTCAGCCTTCCAGCATCCTTAAGGGCCTTATGTATGATCCATTCGATCTGTCCATTAGTGCTACGGAATTCGTCAGCAGCCCATTTTTCAATGGCTTTCATCATTTCTTCATCCAGACGTAGTGCAAATGGTTTTTTCTTTGCCATTGTTAATCTTCAACTGCTTTGTTCAACATTGTTTCAATAGCGACCTCAAATTCTTTGGGCTTTCTCGTACTGATCACCAATTTGCGCTTTTTATTCCGTAGTTGGATCTTCAACGCAAACTTACTCCCCATGTTCATTGTTTTGGTTTTACCTGATAGATGATACCCGCGGTTTCCATACTTCAAACCCCTTAGCCTGATAATTTCTGCCACCTCAATATCTTCTTTGTACAGTTTCTTCCAATTCACCAAAAATGGCAAAAAGCGATACTTAATGCTGTATTTGTCGACAACAACTTCCAGTTTCATAGCGCCCATCATCATTACAATTGCTGAGAGCAGCAGAAAGACGAAAATTGAAGCAATTAAATCTTCAGTAGCAGCCGCCTGTAAGCCATCCTGAAAAACATTGATGGCAAGTATCATCATAGCGGTAGTGGATATGATTGCTATGAACCATATCCATCCCCTGTTTAATTTTTGCTCCTCTTTAAAGATCGCAATACTCATCTTTTAATGGTTTAATGTTCCGCTGTTGACCACAGGAGTGACATCTTTATCAGCGCACAATACGACCATCAGGTTGCTTACCATGGCCGCTTTTCGTTCTTCATCTAAGTCGATGATCTGCTTATGCGAGAGTTCCTCCAGGGCCATTTCCACCATGCTTACCGCACCTTCCACAATTTTCTGACGGGCTGCAATAATAGCTGTTGCTTGTTGCCTCCTTAGCATAGCGCCTGCGATTTCCTGGGCATAGGCGAGGTATCCAATACGTGCTTCCAGAATTTCTATACCAGCTATGGCCAGCCTTTCATCCAGTTCTTTCTCCAGCACCTCATTGATCTCATCCATACCGGAGCGCAGGGAAATTTCTGATTCATGGTCGTCCATGTTGTCGTATGGATAGCTTCCGGCAAGCTTTCTTACTGCCGCATCGGTTTGAACACGTACAAAACTTTCATAATCATCTACTTCAAAAGCAGCTTTGAAGGTGTCACGTACTTTCCAAACTAAAATCACACTAATTAATATAGGGTTTCCCAACTTATCGTTGACTTTTACACGCTCACTGTCAAAATTACGGGCACGTAGTGAGATGCTTTTTCTGGTGTAAAATGGTATGACCCAATGGAAACCATTTTGCTTAACGGTTCCGATATATTTCCCAAAAAGAACCAGGACCCTGGAACCGTTTGGATTGACAATGAAAAAGCCTGGCGCCATGAAGACCGCTAGTATAATCCCCAGAATTCCCACTGGCTGGCGAATAATAAACAGAGCAATTCCACCAATTAAAAATATTAAGAATAATAAAACTCCGATGTAGCCTGACATTGGAACATGTGGTTTCTCCGGAGAAGAGACGTTTGATGTTTGAGTTGACATTTTTCTGCGTTTTAAGTGATATTAAAATGATATCATATTAATACGAAATTAAATCGATTGGGTTGCATTTGCAAAATGTGTCTAGTTTTGTGGCATGAAGGTAAAGTATCAGACATCCATGCAGTTCTTCAGTAAACTGAATCTGATTTTTAACGGGATCATTGCGGGGACTTTACTTCCGTTTGGTATTCTGTTTTTGGGAAGGCAAAAAGGAAAATTTCCGGCACTGTTGGATGGCACATCAGCTGTAGTGATTACTGTGCTGTTAATTTTTGCAGCTACCTACCTTGTATACTTATCTCAGCGTAATTTCAAGCAATCATTTATGGACTTTTCGAAGGACCTGCCTTTGCGTGAAAAAATGGATTTCTACTACAATGTATCATTGAACAGATACGTGTTGCTGGGCTTGGCGTCAGTTTGTACAATGGTCGGATTACTATTGAATACCCATGGGTTGTTTAGTTTGTTCTATTTGGTAGTATTGTTTGTTTTTTCATTGGGGAGACCGGAAGTGCGAAAAATGATGGATCAGCTGGCATTGAGCGAAGAAGAGCGAAAGATTGTATATGATAAGTTGGATATTGATTGAGGAGAAACAAAAAAAGGTGACTTTCCGGGCCACCTTTTTGTTGATAAAAAGAATCTTTTTTTAGAAAATGACCCCAAAGCTAAACGCGTTTACTTTTGGGCCATTGTTGGATGTAAATACTTCATTTAAATCGTAGGTAGCAAAGAAGTCGAACCCTTTGTAACCCATTTGACCTCTGAGTCCATACCGGAAGTTCTGAAGATAGAAATCGCTCTTATCTCTGGATTTATCCCTGTCATTATCATCTTCCACTACCACTACAGCCCTTCCCCCAAGTCTTACGCCGGCATAAACACCTGCTCCAATTCGGATTCCGCTCCGCTTTTTAACCGTGTATTTCTTGTAACCGTTATCTTTTTTCACTTCCTCCTTACCATAGCTGAAGTCAAGCATCGGCATCAATTGGAAATTGAAATAACTGGTAGCTAACTTGGATTTGATAAAGTCTGCATCTGGATCGTCCGGGATTACTGTGAATTCAATTTCGCTTTCGCCTTTGTCGATTCTGGTGTTGTTATCCTGAAACTTAAAGTTGTAAAAACTTACCCCAGGACCCCACTCCAAAAACAGTGGTCCATCGATGGAGGTTTTTTGTATGCTATTGATGGCGATGTACCAGGATGGCCATGTGCGCAATGTATAAGGGGTACTGTTTGGTATGGTGCCATTTTCAAACCAATTGGATACTCCCAAATCAAAATTCATAAAGTGCCTGGTTTTTCTCAGACGGTAGCTATAGCTTTTTTTATCCCATCCAAAAGACTGATCATCGTCATCATCGTCATCATTATCGCTGGTATCTGAGTTGGCATTCCACATGAACCTGGCATCATTGAGATCATCATTATTGGTTTCCTCGTCATCATTGTCATTACCATTCGTTCTGACTTCAATAATTGCATCCTTGAGGTATTTTGATCCTGATTCATCTTCAATAACCAGGTACTTTTCGTTGTTTGCGGTATCCAGGGACATGTTAAGATCCTGGATGATTTTGTTGATATCATAGGCTTCCAGGTTTTTGAGGTCATCTGCGTTTTCTACATAGATGACAATTTTACTGTTGTTACCAAACTGAATCACTACGGTATCCTCAGCATATACATGGCTCGCTGAGGTGGTATAACCAATGATGCTTAATAAAGATGCTATAAGATAATTTTTCATTTTCATTTTAAGATTTATTTTGAGTTTTGACCTTTCATTAATTATGTCTTCCAATGGTTAACAGGTTGTCTTTCGCGCTTCGTAAGTCAGCCATTAACCCTTCCTCTGAGCCCAATTTCTTTGCAGAGGCAAGGACTTTTTTCAAAGAAAATTTTGCGCTGTCCTGTGCTATGGTAGCAGCTGGTTTTGAACTGACGGGTGCATAAGTAATTGTTACTTTTGGTAGTGTAACCTCATCAATCTGAACCATCTGAATAGCTACATTATTGGCAATTACCTCGTTATGCCCCTCAGCAATATCGAATTTCCTGTCAATGAATTCTTCCTGAGTCTTCATGGTATTTTCTTCTTCTGCTAACATTGTTTGCTCCGATGGAACATTGTCATTTACATTAGGCAGATGCAGATTGTCAATTGCTGGTTGCATCACCTTGTTTGTTTTCTTGTGTTGAGCAGGCAAAGAATGTTCAATTTCGATATCTGAAAAATCAATTTGTGGGATCTCTTCAACGGCCAGTTGAGGGTGGTCCACTTCTGCACCAGGGTTGATATAACTTATTTCCACATCAGGAATATTCAAGAAGTTTATACCCGCTATCAATAAGAGTGATACCGTAGCGGCAACCCCCAGCCATAACCAAACCGGTTTCTTTTTATGATTCAGGTGTTGCTCAAGTTGCTCCCAACTTGCCGGATTGGGTGCTGCTGTCAATCCGCCTAGTTTATTTGAAAATAAGTGGTCGATTTCATGTTTAGTACTCATCGCCAATAATTTTATTATCTAATTGTTTCTCTGCTTCCAACAGTTGTTTCTGCAAATAGCTTCTAGCTCTACTCAACTGTGACTTGGAAGTATTGATATTGATACCCAATTGCTCAGCGATCTCTGCATGTGAAAATCCTTCAATCGCATAGAGGTTGAATACCGTTCTGTAACCCACCGGAAGTTGTCTGATCATTTCTAACAGATCGTCTGCTTCCAGTTGATTATCCAGGACACTGTAGTCCGGATCGTTTGATGCTTTTTCAATGTCAGTTTCCAGATACATCGATCTGTTTTTCCGGATAAATGTGAGACACTCATTGACAATGATTCTTCTTATCCACCCTTCGAAACTCCCTTCCTTTCTGAACTTTGCAATGTTGTCAAACACTTTCATGAAGCCCTGGACCAAAACATCATCTGCATCATCTCTGTCCTTTAAATACCTAATGCATATCCCAAGCATTAATGGGGAATACTTCTCATAGAGGCTTTTTTGTGCCCAGGACTTGCCTTTCACACAGCCATCTATCAGTTTTTCCTCGGTGATCGATTTGTTAATACTCAGGTTCATTAGTTAAAGTACAAAAGCAAGATGCAAAGAAATGCCTTGAAGTTGCATCACTAACAAAAAAATTACTGCTTGAATTTCAGGTAGTTATAAAAAACGGGAGATTTTTTATTGATCAAATTTGGCCTTGGGGAGCTTGATGGTGAAGGTGGAGCCAACATTTTTGCTTGATTCGACTGCTATCGTACCTTCATGAAGTTTGATAAATTCCCGGCTTAGGGTAAGTCCCAGTCCTGTCCCTTTTTCACCTTGGGTGCCCTGGAATGACGGGCCTCTGTCCAGATTAAATAATATCTGCTTTTCCTCTTCGGAGATCCCAATGCCATTGTCTTTCACTGATATGAATACATTGTTTCCCTCTGAATAAGTTTTTACTTCTACCTTACCTTCTCGTGGGTGACTGTATTTGATCCCATTAGAAAGCAGGTTTTTTAATATTGTTGAAAACATTTCATAATCAGCTTTGATCACCAGGTCTTTTTCGAAGGTGCATTCAATGTCAATTTCCTTGGCTTCAGCCTGAATGCTCATCTGTTGTACTACATCCTCAATTAGTTGTTGAAGAATGATCAGATTCATTTCGTATTTGATCTCACCGGTATGTACCTGTGCCCATTTCAATAAGTTTTCAAGCAGGTTTTGTGTCCTTACCGTAATGTCACTGAGGTTGCCGATCATGGCATTAGATTCCTCGGGAGATAAATTGTGTTCTTTGATAAGTCCAATAATAGAATGGATGGCGGAAAATGGGTTTTTAAGATCATGTGCAATGATGGAGAAAAATCTGTTTTTGGTAGAGTTTAACTTCTCCAGCTCAGTATTTTGAATTTCAGCATTTTGCTTCTGAGTGGTGATGATTTTGTTCGAATCCCTCAGGTTTTCATTGACCCTTCTGTATCGATAGCTCTGAAAAAGAATCAATGCCAGAAACGTTAGTAACAACACATACCAGCTGTAAATAAAAAATATCCACCAGCCGGCAGAAGCGTCTTCGTTCTTATACGCTGTGCCAATTCGAAATTCATTGCCCGCTACCTTGACTTCAGAATATACAAACTCATTTTCAGGGATATTGAACAATCCATAATATTCCAGATCACGGCGTTCATTGAATACCTGCTTTTCATTATAGACTTTTTCACGGTCAAACTCCAGACCTGATCCACTGCTGAATTTGAACACATAGTTTGCAGTGGTCAGAGAATCGTAAATATCATTGATCAAACTTTTAAAACTGATGACAGCTGAGATAACGCCAATTCTGTCTCCATTAGATAACACATCAAAATTCACAGGTATACCAACCCAACCTTCCACCAGGTTTACAGGATCAGCCACCGTGATATTGGGAAATGTGAGTCTTTTCATAAGGTCTTCTTCCCTGGAAGTTTGGCGGATGTCATAGAGTGACTTTCCAACAATTTTGGCCGGGTCTACCTGAGTTCTGGTGAAAACATAACGAAACACCGCGGAGGTATCAATAAAAGAGATGATCAATGAATCCTGGATGTTTAATTCATCAAATTGCTGGAATAGGAACTGTTGCACCCGTTGTTTGTCCGGTGTTATTTCGGAATGGCTAATGAATGATTTCAGACCTGCTGTAAGGGTGGTAAAATTTTGTAGTGAATTCTGGAAAAGGTTAGCTGCCCGTTTATTAACGTTCTCCAATTGAGACCTCCTTTTCGCCTGCTCATTATTTTTGATGATGCGACCCACAGAAAAAATCACAAAGCTTCCGAATAGCAGTGTAAAGACAAACAAAATCGTCTGTTGTGTGGATGTAAGTTTCCCGAGTTGCATTTATTGTTTACCGAATGGAACTAATATCGGCTATTTGCTCTATATATTTATATCGAACACCTAATTTTTCACTATTGACCGTGCCTCTTTATGATGAAAGCCGCAGTTACCACCATGCCAGGACCCCCTGGAGTAATTAAGATTCAACAACGCCCAATACCAGTTCCTAAGCAGGGAGAAGTATTAATCAAAATTAAAGCATTCGGACTAAACAGGTCTGAGATTTTCACAAGGCAGGGTCATTCGCCAGGAGTTAAGTTTCCAATAATACAAGGCATTGAATGTGTAGGTGTAGTAGAACAGGATACAACCGGTAAACTGATGCCAGGGCAACAAGTAGCTGCAATCATGGGTGAGATGGGAAGGGCTTTTGATGGCGCATACGCGGAGTACACTGTGGTGCCGGGGGAAATTGTATTTCCATTTCACAGTAACCTGCCTTGGGAACAATTGGGAGCAATCCCCGAGATGTATCAGACTGTATCAGGTTCACTTCATGAAGCACTGGAGATCCAGAAGGGTGAGGTGCTCTTGATCAGGGGTGGGACCTCCTCCATAGGCATGTTGAGTTGTCAGCTGGCGAAGTATCTCGGTTTAACTGTAATAGCAACCACAAGAAACGAAACAAAAACCTCCGCTTTGATACAAAATGGAGCAGATCATGTGATCATTGATGATGGAAGCATTGCCAATAAAGTACGAGAGATTTCCGAAGAGGCCGTTGATAAGGTTTTGGAGCTGGTGGGTACCGTCACATTAAAGGATTCACTACAATGCCTTGCGCCGAGAGGAATATGTTGCATGACAGGAATTCTCGGCAACTCATGGACCATGGCAGAATTCACTCCTATGGGTGATATCCCCTCAACACGAAGACTAACGTCATACATGGGAGAAGCGGAAAACCTTTCCACAGAATCACTTCAGGAGTTTATCGATGCAGTGGAGCAGGGTGCAATTGCTTTGAATATCGATAAAGTATTTCAACTGGATGAAATACCTCAGGCACATGAATATATGGAAGCTAACCAGGCCCGGGGAAAGCTGGTGGTAATCCCATAAACCCTGGATGTGGAACTAAAATATGTTTACCTTGTTATTGATTGCAATTAGAACTCTGTCATGGAAATAATCACCACACTCAGAAAGATTGAAGAGCTGCAGGACGTCCCGGAAGATCAGCTAAACTGGCTGATTGAGCATAGTGAGGAAATCAGGCTGAAGCAGGGAGACCATTTGTTTAAGAAGGGATCACCCATTGATAAAATGCTTATCCTCCTGAAAGGTCATTTTGTACTCAAAGTTGAACAGGCAGGTAATTTTAGAGTAGTTGCCACCATGGAAGCCCCATCAATTACTGGCCTACTGCCGTACAGCAGGGCAAAAGAAGCCATTGGCTATGCAGAGGCGTCAATTGATGCGCATATCCTGACGTTGCATAGAGACCATTTCAGCTATATGAAATCTCATTGCGATGAGCTCACTACTGCTTTAGTCCACATGATGAGCAGCCGTATTCGCTCGTTTACCAAGCAGGAACAACAAAATGATAAAATGATGGCCCTGGGAAAACTCTCTGCGGGACTGGCTCATGAGCTTAACAACCCCTCTTCTGCTGTAGTACGAAGTGCTCAGTCACTCAGCAAACATTTAAAGGCATTACCTGAAAGATTCAAAAGTGTGCTTAAGATAAAAACAACTGACGAGGAGGTTGATGCAGTGAATGACCTGCTATTTGCAAAGGTAGGAGCGGGCATCAAGTCATTGTCAATGATGGAGAGAAGTGAACGGGAAGATGAGCTGCTGGATTGGTTGGAGGAACATGAGATTGAAGATGCGGAGGAGGTAACGGATAATCTTGTAGATTATGGATTTGATGAGGAGGACCTGGAGAATCTCAAGGATTTGCTTCACGAAGGAGACCTTTCTCCAGTGATACACTGGATCAACCAGGTATTGACAACTGAGAGATTGGTTACGGAAATTGAAGAAGCTTCTAAACGGATCAATGATTTAGTTTCATCGGTGAAAAGTTATACTCATATGGATCAGGCCCCCGAAATGAAGGAGACCGACATACATGCCGGTATTGAAAATACTTTGACCATGCTTGATCATAAGATCAGAAAGTCGAATATTGAAGTGGTGAAGAATTTTGACAAGGACCTGCCACAACCCAAGGTATTGGCAAGTGCGATGAATCAGGTATGGACCAATTTAATTGACAATGCCATTGATGCAATGAAAACGAGTGATACCAAAGTATTGACGATTGACACCAAATTAAATGGTGAGTTTATTAATATTGATATAAGAGATTCAGGAACTGGAATTCCCGATGAAGTAAAGGATAAAATATTTGATCCCTTTTTTACTACGAAAGCTGTAGGTGAGGGGACCGGGTTGGGTTTGGAGGTGGTTCATGATATTGTAACCAAACAGCATAATGGATCAGTACAGGTTTACTCCCGGCCTGGAGAAACTATTTTCAAGATATGCTTTCCAGTCACATAAATTAAAAACTGCCCCACTATTCACGATGAAGAAACCGATAATATTTTTGTTAGATGACGATCCCTCAGTATTGAAGGCCGTGACGAGAGATGTGAAATCTATGTATCGCAAGGAATATAGAGTTCTCGCCACTCAATCAGCCAATGAAGCACTGGACGCACTGGTGGACCTGAAAAAGAAAGGAGAAGTGATCGCACTTTTTCTTAGTGATCAAAGGATGCCTGAGATGCTTGGTGTGGAGTTCCTGGAAAAAGCAAAAACATATTACCCTGAAGCCAAAAGGGTGTTGCTGACGGCTTACTCGGATACTGAGGCTGCTATAAAAGCGATTAATGACGTTCAGCTCGATTATTATCTGATGAAACCCTGGGATCCGCCCGAAGAAAAGTTATATCCCATTCTAAATGATCAATTGGACGAGTGGCGAAGTGGATACATCCCGGAGTTTGAAGGCATTAGAATTGTTGGCTACCAATGGTCTCCAAAATCCCATGCCATCAAAGATTTTTTGTCAGGTAACTTAATACCTTATCAGTTTTTGGATATTGAAACCAGTGAAAAAGGAAAGGAATTGCTATCGATCAACGAAATAAATCAAAAAATTCTTCCGGCAGTTTTTTTTCAGGATGGCAGTTATTTGTCGGACCCTCCGTTACAATCGATTGGCGATAAAGCTGGAATGAAATCTCAGGCTTCCCAGACCATGTACGACGTAGCAATCATTGGGGCCGGCCCTGCTGGATTGGCTGCTGCGGTATATGGTGGTTCTGAAGGGCTCAATACTATCCTGATTGAAAAAAGAGCTCCTGGTGGGCAGGCAGGTACAAGTTCCCGGATAGAGAATTACCTTGGCTTTCCTAAAGGTCTGAGCGGTGCAGAGTTGTCGAGAAGGGCGATAAGTCAGGCTACCAGGTTTGGGATTGAATTTTTGTCTCCACAGCAGGTGACCAGTATTTCATTTAAGGATAACTATAAGATATTAGAGTTGGGCGATGGTAATAAGATCAATGCCAAAAGTGTAATAGTAACTACCGGAGTAGATTACAGGAAGCATCCGGCAAAGGGTATTGATAATTTTACCGGGGCGGGTATTTACTATGGAGCCGCTACCACCGAGGCACATGCAGTCAAAGATCAGGAAGTGTATATTGTAGGAGGAGGAAATTCTGCTGGACAGGCGGCCATGTATTTGAGTAAATTCGCCAGAAATGTACACATTATCATTCGTAAACCTGATTTGTCTTCTTCCATGTCGCATTACCTGATTGATCAAATCGGTCACACTGAAAATATTCATGTTTTGGGGCATACCGAGGTAATGGAGGCCATTGGAGAGGATAGGTTGCAACAAATCGTGATCAGGAATAATGAGAAAAATGAAGAGAAAGTGGTTGAGGCAGGAGCGCTCTTTATATTCATAGGCGCAAGACCCAAAACTGAGTGGCTCAATATTGAGGTGATTAAGGATGCGAAAGGATTCCTTGAAACAGGAGCAGGGTTGTCAAGATACGACAACTTCAAAAAGATCTGGCAACTGGAAAGAGAACCTTACCTGCTGGAAACCTGCAGTCCGGGAATATTTGCAGCGGGGGACGTTCGTTCCGGTGCGATGAACAGGGTCGCATCAGCGGTGGGAGAGGGCTCTATGGCCATTAAATTTGTGCATGAATATCTGGCTTCTAATTAATTTGAATATCAATGTTAAAAGAAAAGAATTGTGAACACCTGGAGACTTTTGTGAAACTTGATCCCCGCGGATATGAATGTGAGGAATGTGCCAAAACGGGAGGTCGCTGGTTGCATTTGAGAACCTGTCAGTCGTGCGGCGTAACACTTTGCTGTGATTCCAGCCCTAACAAACATGCATCAAAACATGCCAAATCTCATAACCATCCGGTAGCAATATCTGCGGAACCAGGAGAACATTGGGCTTATTGTTATGAGCATGAAGAAATTAAAATGTTAAGGAGATAGGTTAAACTTGATTTACAAATTACTTCAACTTGAATGAAACACGGAATAATCCTTATATTATCACTAGTAGTGCTAATCTCCTGTAGCGATACAAAAGAGAAGCCCGGGACACTTAAAAAACTCAATTGGTCCGAAAGGACTTTGACTTCACTTAATGCAGATTCGTTAAAATCTGGAAGTACCTATTTGTCGGTCTATTCAGATATTTATAGCCTGAGCGAAGAAAGGACTTTGTTACTCACTGCCACAGTTAGTCTCAAAAATCCAAACCTTTCCGATACGGTATACATTACCGCTGCAGATTATTACAATACAGAGGGTATGGCGATTAGAAAATACACCAGTCAACCCATTTATATTGCTCCCATGGAGACCATAGAAATCGTAATTCCAAGAATTGATGAAGAGGGGGGAACTGGTGCTAATTTTATATTCAACTGGAAGGCCAATCAAAACGCTAATGACCCAATTTTCGAAGCAGTAATGATCCATGCTTATGGAGGAAACTATGGGTTTGCATTTACTACAGTGGGAGTGCCTTTGCGATCTAATTAGGGGTTTCATTTTTCATGACCAAACAAAAATTTGAGTAACCGGGTTTCTATTTCTGATTTCGTAATAGACTTCAAAGACTTCCGAAAATTAAACACTAGAACAAACAATTTTTGGTGGCTTTGATTAAATTAGTAAGAAGACACCAATTCTATGGGATTTTTTTTACCAGCCATTACACTCCTTCGTCGGCTGAATTTTACATTGGGAATAACTTATCTGACAGTCTCTATGCTACTGATATTTTCTGTTGTTCCACTGTATGCCCAAATAAAAGGACTGGATCCTTCAAAACGCCCAAGTCAGTACATTTTAAATTATTGGGATGCAACAGACGGTCTGTCCTCTGAATCTACCAATAAATTGATCCAAACAGATGACGGGTACATATGGATTGGAACCTATACAGGATTACACCGATTTGATGGTCGTGATTTTACCATTTTTACATCAACTAATAGCGAATTACCCTCATCAAACACACTGGCATTTGCGAAGGACCAGGAAGGACGATTATGGATCGGGACATTGCATGGCATCTGTGTGATGGAAAATGGCATTATACACAATCCTGAGAGTTTACAACCTACCAGAGAATATAGCATTGAAAACATGCTCATGACCAGATCGGGTGATCTTTGGTTCAGCAGTAAGTCCAATCATTTATTCAAATATACCAATGACTCTTTAATAGATTACACCAGGCAATTTAGCAGAGGAAGCAGCACAGTTCTGACGTTGGAAGAGGGCGATAATGGAGAAATATACCTGGGAACTGATGATTCTCAGTTTATCTTATTTAAGGATGAAAAGTTCGTGTCCATTCCATTTCCGCAGGATGTCAATGGCGTAAATGTGATTTTTCAAGCGACCAATGGTTTGATCATTGGGACAGGAAAAGGGATCTACACCTATAAGAACGATCAATTACAGAAGCAGAACTTTCTGACCAATATCCCGGTTAGAGCCTTAAATGAAGGGACCGGCAATGTGCTTTGGGCAGGAACCATGCAGGGGCTTTACAGATACAACTGGGAAAGCCAGTCCCTTGATTCTCTGACAGAATTTCATGGGTTACCCAATAATATCATCAGAGATATCAGAATTGATATGGAGGGCAATCTCTGGGGAGGTACTTACCGAAAAGGATTTTTCTTCCTTTCTGATGGGTCATTGATCAGCTATACCAAGAATGACGGATTGCAATCGGATATCATAGTAAGTGTTACCGAAATTGAAAAAGGTGTTTACTTGCTTGGCAATGAGAGTGGAAAACTAAATTTGCTGAAAGATGGGATCATTTCTGACTATACCTCATCTATCCCATTGCCCAGTGCAAGACTTAAGCATTTATTTACAGATAGTAAAGGCAGAATATGGGCAAGTACTTACGGAGGTTTGATATTACTGGATGGTGCCAATAGTAGAATTTATAATATCGATACTGGTTTTCCGGACAATTTTGCCAGGCTTGCATATGAGGATCATGAAGGAACCATTTGGATAGGTACAAAAAATGCCGGATTGTTCAGATTCAATTCCCTCGATGACTGGGAGGTGTTATCCTCTGCCAACGGGCTAACCTCAGACTACATCCTTTCCATTGAGCAGAACCATAAGAACCAATTTGTCATTGGGACCATCAGCGGTCTCAACATTGTAGAGGACATGAAGGTGCTGAAAACAATCACGATCGAAGATGGTTTGCCTTCCAACTTCTCCTTTTCAACCTACCCTACCGAGAAATATTTATGGATTGCTTCCAATGACGGTTTAACAGCATACTCTGAAGAAAAAGTTGCCGTGTTTAACATTGAACGGGGAATGCCTTCAGATATCATCTATGACATAATCCCGGACGAAGATGGCAACATTTGGATGCCTAGTGAGAAAGCCATTTTGAAAGCCTCTCTGGCCGAGTTGGAGAGACTTATTGATCAACCCAATGAAAAGGTTAATGTACAGCAATTTGACAGAACTCATGGGATGAAAAACAACCATTGTCTGGGTGCAGTATTCACCTATGTAGATGGCAATGGAGAGCTTTGGGTACCCACTCAGGGAGGAGTTGTGAGACTCGATCCCGAT
Source organism: Cyclobacteriaceae bacterium (assembly GCA_965243755.1). Classification (GTDB taxonomy): domain Bacteria; phylum Bacteroidota; class Bacteroidia; order Cytophagales; family Cyclobacteriaceae; genus JANSWY01. The sequence continues at coordinate 294,983 of CBDEVW010000001.1, read as the reverse complement.
GATGTTACAAGTACGAAGAGTACCGCCAAAGCAGTGATAGAAAGCATCTACGTAGATAATCGCGCAATCCCAGTCAAAAAGAACACTATTGTACCGCCGGGAGCTGACAGATTAAGCATAGATTTTACCGGGATTAGTTTCAGGAACATTGAGAAGCTATCTTTTCGTTATAAACTGGATCCGTTTGATGAAAACTGGGTGTACTCTGTGAACGAAAGAACTGCCCTATACACCAACTTGCCTCCAGGTGATTATACCTTTCAGTTACAAACAGGCATTGATGGTACGTACTTCGAACCGGCGATTATCAATATTGAAATTAAGGCGACCTGGTACCAAACTTTATGGGCAAAACTTCTCTTAGGGCTACTTATTATTACCATTGGAATTGCAGTGTATTATGTAAGGATCAGAACTTTAACGGCCCAAAATAAGAAACTTGAAGAAATGGTTGGTAAGCGTACCGCCGAGCTGGAGCGACAAAAACAGGAATTGACACTGGCACTAAAAAACCTAAGCAACGCTCAGGATCAGATGGTGGAATCTGAGAAAATGGCGTCTCTTGGTGTGCTCGCTGCAGGCGTTGCTCATGAAATCAATAACCCATTAAATTTTATTCAGGGAGGAGTATTGGGGCTGGAAAGATTTCTTGATAAGAATGACCCTACAGATATTGAGGATGTTCCGAAATTACTGGATGTCATTAAGGAAGGGGTAAACAGAGCTTCCAAAATTGTCGCCAGTCTCAATGAATTTAGTCATCAGGGTCAGGATACTAAGGAGCAATGTGAGGTGCATCATATCATAGACAATTGCCTGACCATGCTGAATCACAAAATGAAACACTCTATCGAAGTAGAGAAGGAATTTGCTGACGGAAACCCAATCGTTATGGGTAATAATGGCAAACTTCACCAGGCCATTCTTAATATACTTACCAATGGAGTTCAGGCGATTGAGGGCAGGGGCACAATTAAAATTACCTCAGCTTTAAACTCCCATAAACTGGAAATTAAATTTACAGATACTGGCAAAGGGATTCCAACCGAGGATATTCCGAAAATCACACAACCCTTCTACACTACCAAAGATCCTGGTGAAGGAACAGGTTTAGGGCTTTCTATCACCTATAGCATTATCAAGGAGTTGGGAGGAAACCTGTCTTTTCAATCAGAAAACGGAAAGGGAACTACGGTAACTGTTACCCTGCCCACTGCCTCCTGATCTACAACCCTTTTTGACCTTTATTGATCAGGTATACGCCAAGCATGGTAATTACAAATGCAATGACTAAAATGAGTGTAATTTCTTCATTAAAAAACCACCACGCCACCAGCGCTGCTACCAATGGGTTGACATAGGTCACAATGGACACACGAATCATACTAAGTTTGGACAGGGTGAAAAAGTAGACCATGAACCCCACGATTGAACCCAGCACGATCATATAAGTCAAGGAGAATACCGCATTGAAAGTGAAGTGATGTTCCTGATCAAATTCTCCCAGAAAATATGACAAGATCAACAATCCAATGCTTCCTATAAACAGCTGAAATCCGGTACGATGAAAATTATTCATTTTCACTGGATTTCGTTGCACGTAAATACTTGCTCCTGCCCAGCAAAATCCTGCAATCAACGTAAGAAGGATTCCAATTTGATAATTAGGGTTCAGTAAATCAGTGAGGTTTTCCTGAAATACCAATGCCATTCCAATGATCCCAAGTGCTACACCTAATATGGTAAGCCTCCTTATTTGAAACTTTCCGACAATGACCATTTCAATGATGATGACATACACTGGAAGAATTGAAATAATCAATGAAGTAAGTCCTGAAGGGATATAGAGCAAAGCCCACCCCACAAAACCCTGGCCAATGCTGATCATCAAAATGGCAGGGAAGATCTGTTTATATATTTCTTTGCCTTCTGGCCATTTGCCTTTGCTGGTAACAATGCCAATACCGATCAACAATATTCCAGCGATTGACTGCCGATAACAATTGTAAAGAAAAGGGGGAATATCCACTACCCCAATTTTGATGATGGGGTATACCGTTCCCCATAGGATGCATAGAAAAGCTAATGCTAATAGAGGTAGCGATTTCGAACTCAAATAAGTATAATAGGTTAATTAGGTGTAACCATAATATGGGCTCGGTGTGTTCCGGGGTTCATGATCCATGCACCACCTGCCGTTTGGGGAGCAACTGGCAATCCGGTTGATTCCGCTGTGGCATATGGAATGTAAATCACATATCTGATTTTGGTTTTTGTCGGCTTCCCATTGTCATCAAATATGCCAGTCATTACTGCCAAGGTGGCTTTATCCGGCATTTTTAGTTTGCCCGATTTCACCTCTTCCTCCCGAATGTCAAAGATTTCCTGAAAGGATTTACCTTCTTTCTTTAACGCACGGCCTCTTGCCATAAATTCTTCCAGGTCCCTGTGGTAGGAGGCAACACTAAACCCATCCTGGTTGGGATCATCCGCCAGGCATATGTATTGATTAGTACCTTTCCGAAGCGTCACCAACTCCCCGTCACTGGAATATCCCAGTACAGTAGCATCAGCACGGCTTTCTTCGGGGACCGCCATTGTGGCTTGTTCTATTTGAGTAGCAGCCGATGGAATTTGAGCGAATAGGTTGGAGGAAACAAAGATTAGAGCAAAAAGTAGTAATGATTTCATGGGTCTATTAGTTTACCCACAAACTAGTACTTATTGCTGACCAATGAAAACACATTTACAGTAATGGTCAATACTTTAAGTGTGCTGTTGAGAAACATTTTTTAAACCTGCCTTCTGAAGTGATTTCACCAGCGCTTCATCTAAATGGGTCATGTCACAAAATGGAGGTTTACGTGACAATTTACATTGGCACAGTTTGATTTTGGTTTTTTTATGGAGTTCAAATAGTAAGGGCTTGAACTTTGTTCCCTGGTGCGACCCATCACAAAAGGGTTGGTTTTTGGAATTGCCACATCTACACCACAAATACTTTCCGGCATCCAAAGTCATTTCTACTGGCGCTGGCCTACTATGATCCTGCTTTTGAAATTGCACTGAAAGTTCACTATTGGGATTTTTTGATTTTATCAATGGATATAACCATTGAGATGCCCACGAATCTTTGGGATCATCCGGGATGCCGAATGATGTAGGGTACTTTCTCGTAATGATTGCAGTGTTAAAAAGCAGATCCCATAAGAAAAACATGTTGCCATAATTGCCATTGGGATCACTGATGCCGTCTTTTTTAGACTTTCCATGGTGTGCGAAATGTGTGGCCGGTGTTATTATCAGTCGCTCTACCAACCAGGCCACAGGATGCAGAAATTTATATTGATACAGAAACCTGTCCCACTTGGTTGGGCTATGCGAACCAATAACTATCAGTTGTTTGATTATGATTCCAATAATCACTGCAGGTCCTCCTCCCAGGTAGAGTACCAGTCCAATCCACCAGATATTGGGCATTAACGCAAAATACATGGCGGCATTTCTGTATGATACTAACAAACCCATTTCTTCAGCTGTATGATGTACCCTGTGAAATTTCCAGAGCCATGGACTTTCATGAGCCAGTCTGTGGTACCAGTATTGCAACAAATCATCTATTAAAAGATAAACAGGAAGTGAAATCCACAAGCTAACAGACAAGGCTCCCTGAAGTTTTGGTATCAGGACAAAGCCCAGCAGATGTGCCAGGAAGATAATGCCAGGCTTTATAAGGAGCGCAAGTGACAAAAAGCACGCAATTTCCACCAGCCAGTCTTGCTTTGACCTGCGGCTGTTTTTGAGGAGGCCTCCAAAGATTTCCAGTGCGCTAAAGATCATTAGAATTCCAATGACCACATAGACTTCAATATCCGGGATGGCTAATAAATTTTCCATAATTTCATGTTTTGGGTCGTTTATACAAAGTTCCCAAATCCATGAATTGGAATGATTTACATATGCTAACTTTTGTCAAGTTTACGCTTAATAATTCTGGACAATGAGGTGGCGGATACCCCTAAGAAGTTGGCAATGTGCTTGTGATAGGCCATTTGAAAAAACTGAGGTCGCTCCTCGATCAGTTCCTCATACCGGGTTTCAGGAAGTTTATAGCTCAGGGATTCTATTCTCCAGAGTAATGTTTGTATTGTTTCAGCAAAGACTTCAATCAGGAGCCTGTTTACACCCGGGTACCTGGCACTTAAGGCCTGAACTTTATTAAAGTTGAGGAAATAAACATCGCTGGCGTCTAACGGTTCGAAGCTGAATCTGGCGGGTTTTCCCTGGAAAAGGTTTTCGGGAGAACCAACAAATGTTTTGGGTGTCCTTAGAATGATCGTTTTCTCCTCACCCTCTTCTGTGATGATAAAACCCCTTACCATAGCATCTTTTACCAGAAATACATTTGGAGAATAATCCCCAGCCCTGATAATTTTTTGTTTTTTTCGGTAATGTTTTTTCTGCGCCAGCCTGGCAAATTCTTCCTGTTCCTCTTCAGTCAGATAAGGTGCAACTTCAAGCAATATGTCTTTCATAGTAGGTCAGCTTTCTCAGCGATTCTAGTGGGTAATGATTTTTTTAGTATAGACTTTGATGGATCTATCTGGGAATAAATGACAGGTTCCTCATCATCATACTTTTCAGGAAACGTTGATTTTGTTCTGTTGGTATATGTAGTGCCTTGTACATTGTATTCATACTTAAGAAGATATTGCACCCTGTTGTTGATCCGGGTGTTGGTGGATTTGGTGCTGACCAGTTTTGCTTTTCCTGATTCTCCGTGACTTAATATGTGAATGGTTTTTGCAGCACTTCTTACGCCTATCCAAAATACGATGAATCCGATGGATGGAAATATTCCAACAATCAGTAGCACCCATATGGGCATGGTGGCCCTCATTGTTCCCTGAATTCGGGATATCTCCGGATTAGATTGCAGGTATACAACGGTGACTTCTTCATTTTCATTGAAATATTCATCATGACTGAAAGATTCTCCACTGTACGGCAGACCCTCGATCATGTAATCGTAGTAATACCCCATTACTGTTTGTTCATTGATGGAAGTATTGGTAGCGTAGGAACCACGGACAATACCGGTAACAGTCCCAGTGCTTTCAAACCAAAAACTGATTTCACTGATGTCTGCAAAAAAAGCAAAAGCCGAAAACATCAGTATGGTGCTGCCAAATACAATTGTTCCAATTTTACCAATCAGGGAAGAGAAAAACAGGATTAGTCTATCGAGAATAGTAAGGTAAATCATGGATAAAAATTAGGAGAATAATTACTCTCAAGCAAGAAAATATACGTGAAGGCTCAAAATAACTGGTTTGTAATCAGTGGTATAGGGAAAACATTAAGCTATTGTTCCTTGTGTTGGTAAATGTACAGTAAGGAGTAAGAATACCGCTATAAATTATTGTGTACACATGATAGAACTCCCCTTAATATTTGGTAAATTAAGAGTTAGACACATTAACAGGATCCAACAAATGATCATTATGGTAGGACGATGAGTTGCAGTAGGGTCATATTTTTATTCTGGGGTACATTTCTGCTGTCAGCAATCAATGGCCATTCTCAGATCACAACAAACTTCACACGAATATCCGTTGGAGAAGGTCTGAGCAATATTTCTATTCGTGACATTGCGGAGGATAAGCAGGGCATGATGTGGTTTTGTACCGAAGATGGCCTCAATCGGTTTGATTCTTATCAGTTTAAGGTATTCAGGCACGATCGTAATAACGCCAACTCACTTATTCAAAGTAAAACCAACTGCATCATACAGGATAGAGACGGTATATTTTGGATTGGGAGCGCTGAAAGTGGTTTATCCAGCTACAATGATCAATTTAAAACTTTCACCAACTACAAAACCGATATTTCTTCCACCAACAGCTTACCAGGTAATCGAATTACTTCACTGGAGGAAGGACCTAATGGAAGGATTATCATTGGGACGCTCCTCAATGGGTTGGCCATGTTCAATAAGGTAAAAGGAACCTTTAAGTCCTACAGGATGACACCCCCAATGGAGAATGTGATTCTCGATATTTATGTCAGTCGGTCCAAAGAAATATGGGTGCTGACAGGACTGGGATTACTAAAATATGATGTGCCATCAGATGCATTTCTACCAGTACGACCAGATCATGGATTACCCCATTTTGGTAGTGAAAAGCGTCTTTTGATTTCGGAGGACCGGGAGGGGAATATATGGTATGGTTCACTTAACGGTTTTTGGAAATATGACCCAATCAAAAAGATTCATACTCATATTGACATTACGAAACTGACTACTCAGCTAAAAAGTCCGGTGATTTATCAGGTACTGCAGAATAGGGAGGGAAAATTCTTTCTGGCGTCACCAAATGGTATCTATAATTACATTCCGGAAACCTCTACCATTCATTTGATGCAATCCTCAAGCTATCAATATGATGAGGTTGTTTTTGAAGAAGTCAATGTGTTGTTTGAAGATAAACATGGCCTGCTTTGGGCAGGAACTCAGTATGGAGGCTTACTAAAAATCAATCTGACCCAACCTGGATTCATGTATTATGGTCATAAACCCAAATCACCTGTACCATTGAGTAAATCGGTGATCAGGTCATTGTTTCTGGATTCTGATGAGAATATTTGGGTGGGAAATATGGCCGGAGAACTAGTTAGAATTAACCCAAAAGAGCAGTCTGTTTTCCCATATAACTACCCCAACCCACAGGCGGTTACCAGTATTTTTGAGGATAGTGGTGGTACGATGTGGATAGGGACCTGGGAAGGGGGACTTTACCGGATGGAAAAGGCAATTGGCAGACTAAATCCCATTACCTTCGATAGGTCCGATCATGAGGCCAACCTTAAGATTCAGGCAATTACTGCTGATGGATTTGGGAATCTTTGGGTAGGTACAGAAATGGGGATCAACCTATACGATCCCGAATCGGGGAAAGCCAGTGTTTTTCTGTGGAACGAAAAGAATTATCATGGGCCGTTCAATAGTGTGCAAAGTAATGCCATTCATGTAGATCACTGGGGTCAGGTTTGGGTAGGAACTTTTGAAGGTTTGTTCAGGATGATTCCTGATGATCCTGAATTGAATTTTTTCAATACGACTTTTGAGACCGTACACTATTCGGACCAATTGATTGACGACCGGGTGACAGTGGTTAATTATGATGAAGAATACCCTGATCAATTGTTGGTAGGGACCTACTCACAGGGGTTTAATATACTTAAGATCGACCCGGCGCAAAAGGAGATCGAGGTGTCTAATTACAATCAGATGCATGGGTTGAGTAGTAATGTTGTCTATGGTATTCAAAGGGATAGAAATGGATACATCTGGGTCAGTACCAACCATGGTTTAAGTCAGTTTGATCCACTTACGGAGAATTTTACGAATTACTATGAAAGTGATGGTTTGCAGGCCAACCAGTTTTTTTGGGGAGCTTTTGCCAAAGGGTCAAGAGATGAATTGATTTTCGGTGGGTTGAATGGGTTTAATGTGATTGATGCCGGAAGTGTAGCCGGAGATTCCAGTAACGCACCTGTGATCTTTACGGAATTAAGAATTTCCAATATTCCCGTAGCTACCGGAGAAGAAGTAGATGGCAGGGTTATCCTGGAGAAAGACATATCCTATCTTGACGAAATTCGATTGAGTTATGATCATGATATGTTTTCACTTCATTTTTCATCACCTCATCACGTGCTTCCTCATCAAAACCAATATGCTTATCGTGTGCTTGGATTCAAGGATGAGTGGATCTATACCAGCGGAAATGACCGATCAATCACTTTGACAAACCTGGACCATGGGACCTACACCATTGAGGTAAAGGCATCCAACTATCAGGGAAAATGGCTTCAGGAGCCCTCCAGAATAAAAGTAATTATTGAAACGCCCTGGTGGAGTACCGTACCCTTTAATGCTTTTTTGATTCTATTGCTGGGCGTTACTGTATTTGGTGCGGTGAAATGGAAATTAAAAAACTCAGAGCGGTCAAAAGAGAAGCTTGTAGCCATTGTAAAGGAAAAGACTGAAGAGATCATGGAAAAGAATGCCAGGTTAAAGGACCTTAATCAGGAACTGATCGATAACCTGGACGAAAAACTTAAGGTCATTGAAAAATTAAAGCTCACACAAAATCAATTGATTGAATCTGAGAAAATGGCTTCCATAGGGGTACTTACGGCCGGACTTGCTCATGAACTAAATAATCCATTGAGTTATATAGGTGGAATTGTAGAGCCCATAAAAATGGATTTAGAGGAGCTGAAACCAGCACTGTCCAAAAAGGAGTATGAGCAGCACAAGGAGATATTTGATGAGATAGAAAACCTCCTGGAAGGCATGCAGTTTGGTGTGCTGAAAGCGGCCGAGATCATTCGTAATCTCATGGAAATCTCACCCAAAAATCAGGAAGATAAACTTACAGAAATAGACCTGAATGAAATGATTAACGCCACCACAAAGTTGATCAACAATGCCAAAAAAGATGTAGACATCACCACGGACCTGAAGGAAGAACTGCGGGTAACAGGCAATAAGCTGGAGCTGAATCAGGTACTCATTAATATTATCCAGAATGCCTGCGATGCAATTCCGGAGGACCGTGAAGGAAAAATTGATGTTACCGGATTTTCAGAGAATGGAAACGTGATAGTGAAAATAAAAGATAATGGTACCGGCATTGATGAAAAGCTGGCTAATCAGATTTACGAGCCGTTTTTTACGACAAAAGGGCCGGGAAAAGGAACTGGCCTTGGGCTGTATATTTCCTACAGCGTCATTAAAAAACATAATGGAAGTTTAGTGGCGACAAGGAATATTCATGAAACTGGCACTACATTTACCATTACAGTACCAAAGCAATTCAAGCACTCATCAAATTAATTGACTATGTTTTCATTGTTCAAATCAAAGCCTAAAAGGGCTCCATATGCTTATCATACTTACATGACGGATATGGAAAAATACTGGATGTTGATGGAGGACCTGAAAGGGATTTCAACAGATCAACAGATCATGTTAATTCACTATTTTGATGATACAGGGGAAGAGCTGAAGAAACTAATGGAGGCCAGTAATATTCGATTCAGAGAAAATGAACTGGTACTGGATGAGCAGATAAAAGTAACACTCTGGAGTTTTAAAAGGGCATTGCAACAACCATTTAGCAAGGAAAACAAGGTGATATGTGCCGAAGTATTTCCAACCAGGGCAGCCACTTTTCAGTTACTTGAGTCTCAGACTGAGGTTTCGGAAATTATCTTCTATGCATCTATGGACAGCCCGTTTTTTGAGTTATTTGGGTCGGACCGGATCAAATCACTCATGCAAAATCTGGGAATTGCTAAAAACGAAAAAATACAACACCGGATGATTGATAAATCAATAGAAAGAGCCCAGATGAAGCTGGAAGAAAACGCCAGGAACCCTTCAATATTCAGCTCTTTTGAAGACTGGCTGGCCGCCAACCCGAAAACCTAAGTCAATTTCTTTTTTAATGTGTCCAATAAGTAATCGATGTGCGCTAAATGAGTGCGGAAAAGGACCACTGCCACTCTGATCCAAAATTGACCGTTGATGGTGGTTGACGATAAAAAGACCGTGCCATCATCCTGAATGTCTTTGATCAGTTGTTGGTTAAACTCATTGGCGTCACCTGATGTGGGAACATATCGGAACATCGCTACCGATAGTTCTGGAAATGGTCCTACTTCTACGGAAGGGATCGATTTTATTTCCTCATAGAAATACCTGCACAGTTTCAGCTTTTCCTCCAGTGCTGCTTTAAATGGTTTGACACCAAATAATTTCAATGGCAGCCACATGCGCAATCCCCTGAAATGCTTGGTCAATTCCGGTGAGACATCCGCAGGTGAAATTTCTTCCTGCTCGGAAAGCGTGTCCTGCATGTAATCGGCAAGGTAATGATGTGATTGGTAGACCGATTTAGAATCTCGGATGAGTACAGCACCAGTGCCAAAAGGAAGAAACAATGTTTTGTGAGGATCCAGCGTAATTGAGTCTGCTCGTTCAATGCCTTCAAACTGTTTCTCCATGCAATCGACCAATTTAAAGAACCCACCGTAAGCCGCATCTACATGAAGCCACACCTTATGTTTTTCGGCAACATCTGCTATTTGATTGACAGGGTCAACTGCTCCGGTATTGGTAGTACCTAGTGACGCGTTGATGAACAGAGGAATCAGTTGATTTGCTTTGTCTTTTGTGATGCTTTCTTCCAAATGAGTGGTGGAAATCCTCAAACCATCGTCTAATGGCACATACCTTATGATTGCTTCCTGCAGCCCGGCGATTCGTATGGCCTTTTGAATGGAATGATGGGCTTGTTCCGACAGATAGATCACACAACGATGAAAATCTGCCGCCTTTACCTTTGAAGCGTCTCGTGCGGTAACCACGGCAATAAGGTTCGATATGGAACCCCCAGAAGTAAGGTTGCCAACCGCTGATTCGGGAAACCCCATCAACCTGTTCATCCATTTGATGAGCAGGTTTTCCATCTTTACTGCTCCTGGCGCGGCAAAGAAAACGCCAGCATACCGATTACTAACAGCGGCCAGGTAATCCCCAAGTGCAGCCGGATATACACCACCTCCGGGAATATAACCCATGTGACCACCAGATGCAGGGTTAATGCCCACACCATCCACTGACTGGGCGTAGACATCTATCAATTCTTGCAAAGACAGACCGTCCTCCTTGATTTCAAACTCATTCAGCTGATCAATGGGAGAGTGATCCCGGACATAAGCCTTTTTTTGGTCAAGGTCCTCAAGAAAATTTGTTGCATATTGATGAACTTGTTGCAACCACTCGTCTCTTTGTTCAATTCCAGGGTCCAAAAGTCTGGCCTGAGCTTCCAGATGTTGAAGCTCTTTTCTCAATGTTTGGGTAACGTCCTTGATCATGCCGCCAACTTAATCAAAAGTATTGATCCCCCCAATTTTCATCATGCGGCAATACTTGGCTCGTCAAATTTCATAAGAAAGTCTGTAAGGTTGTCTTCCGTTTGTAGTCCCAGTTTTTTTCTTAACCTGTATCTCGCGGTTTTCACACTGTCTACTGATATGCCAAGAACACTGGCAGATTCTTTTAAATTCAGATTTAGTCTTGATAACGCACAGATCTTGATCTCGGCGTTCCCAAGGTTAGGGAAGGTATTTCTTAAATTAATAAAAAAGCCTTTATGAACTTCTTCAAACATCAATTTAAAATTCTCCCACTCCTGATCCATTCGGAAATTACCATCAATAATCCTGTTGAGCCTGTTCAGTTCCTTGATCATTGAAGGATCACACTTTTTCTTCAGTTGATTGATCCCTTCTGTGAGTTCGGTCATCAACTCATTCTTTTGGATGAAATTAAGCGTATAGGACGTAAGCTCTTTATTTTTTTGTTCCAGTTGGGTGTGGAGTGTACTTTCTCTAAGTCTGGAATGTTTTATGCGTAATCGTAGTGTATAGATTGCAATCAAAGCAAGGATCAATATGGCCGATGAAGTAATGATCAGGATCAGGTTAAAGGTTGCTTTCTTATGTTGTTGCATTTGCAATACAGCCAGTTGCCTTGCCTTTTTCTCGTCCTCATATTTCAATTGAAGAACTTCTGCCTGTTTCTGAACTTCCTCACCCCTGATCTCTTTTTCAAGCTCCAGTTCCATCAACAGGTAATCATAGGCTTTCTGATAATCGCTTTTGTTGTAATAGTGTTCTTTTAGAAATGAGTAGGCTACCTGTTTTGGATGTTTTTGTCCTATTTTATTGGCAAGGTTCAATGTTGAGTCAATATAGGTCATCCCTAGTTTATCCTGACCCATTTTGAGGTAGTTCATTCCCAACCCGGTATAAATATCGCACCGCATAGATTCATGCTCATCCTGCACCCATTTTCGGGCATTCAGATAGCTTTGTAGAGATGCACTGGTTTGCTCAGATTGCTCCTGAATAGCGGCAATATTATTATAAACCAGGGCGATCCCAAACGTGTCTTTTTGAGCTAGTCTGTACTGTAATACCTTGTCAAAATAATAGAGGGAAGAATCAAACTGGTTCAGGTAGAAATGAATTACCCCAAGGTTTAGCTGACTTCTGCTTATTCTCTTTTCATCACCAAGTACTTCAAATTGTCTGAGTCCTTCCTTGGCATATCCCAATGCTTTTTCGGGTTGGCCGAGTTCATCATAAATGATTCCCAGATTAACTGAAAGTGTAGCAATACTCTTGGTGGCGCCTACTTCTTCTGCAATTTGAAGAGCAATTAAATAATGTTTGAGGGCATTGTCATAATCATCGCTGGTCCAATAGCTTGTTCCAAGAATATTGTTCCCTTTAATGATTCCCTTTTGATACGCTATTGATGTCGCCATCTCTATAGCTTTTTGGGCGTAATAGAACTGGCTCTGGTTGTCTTTTTTATGAAGTTCATCAATGGCATTCAACAGCCAGTCAATGGTTCCTTCATTGAGTGGCTTATCTTTTAGTTGATCTTCAATTGAGTCGATTTGAGCTTGCGTAAAAATAGGTAAGATTACCAATGCGCTCACTAGCAGTATAGTTTTCAACATGATCCCGAGTGTTTTGATTTGAAATAGCTGTAGGTTGTGCGAACATCAACCAGGTGATCCGCAGTTTGGTAGGTACAATGTACGAATGTTTACCTGATTATGACATCATTCTACTCGGATATTTATAGGGTGTATACATTATGTATACCTCTCTATGTCGTTTAAAGGCCTGTTTTGGTTAATTCTTCTGTCAAAGCTCAATATCAGCAACACAATCAATGTCCACCTTATTATTGGATAAAACACTCGGGTTAATCATTAGTTTTCATTTAACTTTCTATCAGATGCCCAGGGAAATAACTGTAAAAACGATACTTAACAAACACAAACGAAGAGATTCGTGGTTTCTGGATGACTACTCCATTAATCTCTACAGTGGCTGTTCATTTAATTGTCTTTTCTGCTATATCCGGGGGAGCAAATTTGGGACACACATGGAACGGACTACAGCGATTAAGATGAATGCCCTCGAAATATTGGACAGACAGCTGTACCATAGATCAAAGAAAGGGCATTACGGCTTCATTGTGGTGTCATCAGCAACAGATCCCTATCTTAAAATTGAGAAAGAGACGCAATTGACCAGGCAGGCGCTGGAGCTGATCCTTAAACATCGATTCCCAATACACGTGATTACCAGATCCTCCCTGGTGGAACGGGACTTTGATTTAATACAGAAAATTGACGTTAGTGCTCGTTTACCCAATAACCTGAAACAGAAGATGAACAGAGGAGCTGTGGTCACTTTTTCATTTTCTACACTGGATGATGCCATTGCCAGAATATTTGAGCCTGGTGCGACAGCTCCATCATTAAGAATTGAAAGTTTATCAGCATCACTGCAATTTGGTTTGATGAGCGGAGTTAGCATGATGCCCATGTATCCATATATATCAGACACTACTGCTTCACTGGAGCACATGATGAAGACATTTCAGGCTTTACAGGTCAACTATGTATACCCGGCAACACTCACCTTGTTTGGAGAAGGCCCTGCGGATAGTAAGACATTAATGCTCAAAGCAGTTCGTAAACATTATCCCGAGTTGGTTGAGAAATACAAGAGGTTTTTCAGTCGAAATACTGAGATGCCAGCTTACTATAGAAAGGCTTTTGATATGAAAATGAAGGAACTGTTGCTGAAATATCAACTTCCAGGACATATCTTAGAGTCACAACACAGATACCAATGAATAAACTAACACCATTTCATTTGGCCGTTCCAGTGGATGATCTGGAGGCAGCAAGAGAATTTTATGGAGAATTAATGGGCTTTAGAGAGGGGAGAAGCTCAGACCACTGGATAGATTATGATTTCTATGGGCATCAGTTTGTAGTTCATTATCAACCAGAAGCGGTACACCGATCAGGGGCCAATGCAGTGGATGGTAAATCGGTACCGGTTCCACATTTTGGGGTTGTTTTGGAATGGGATGACTGGCATTTATTAAAAGATAGATTGATCACGGCACAAGTTCAATTTATCATTGAGCCATACATCAGGTTTGAGGGGCAGCCAGGTGAGCAGGCCACCATGTTCTTTACTGATCCATCCGGGAATGCACTGGAATTCAAGTCATTCAAAGATTTTAATCAGCTCTTTGCTTCATAGGAAAAAAGCATGCAAATAACTATTTTCATAGTATGAGCAGATTGAGAACAACCTACTACCAGAAGAAAGATAATGTTGAGGAATACATAAAAATATCTCAGGGTTATGATGGTGGCCAATTGATTGATGAGCTAAAAGATCATTTGCCATCAGGAAGCCATATTCTTGAGTTGGGCATGGGAGAGGGCAAGGACCTGGACATTTTGGCCAGCATCTATGAAGTAACAGGATCAGACAATTCTCAACATTTTCTCGATCTCTATAAAGAAAAGAACCCGGAAGCTGATTTGATTCACCTTGATGCAGTGACCCTTCAAATCAATAAAAAGTTTGATGGTATTTATTCAAACAAAGTATTGCATCACCTTACTGAGCCTGAGTTATTGGAATCCATCAAAAGGCAAAGAGATATTTTGAAGCCCAGTGGAATTATTCTTCACTCATTTTGGAGAGGCCAGGGTGTGGAAGAACATAGCGAAATGATCGCAACTCACTATATGGAAACGGATCTGATCAGATTGTTTGAGCCTTATTTTAAGATACTGGAACTGCGATCTTACAAGGAAATGGAGGAAGACGATTCTCTCTTTATCATTGCACAGAAAAGATCCTGACCATTTGTGAACGAAAACAGTTTCAGGTTGTTTTGTATCAAGACACGCAGACAACACTGATAAATCAATATTTGATATCATGCAAAACTTTGAATTTAAGAATCCAACTAAAATAATTTTCGGGAAAGGACAGATCGCGTCACTTTCTAAAGAAATACCGGATAATGCTAAAATCCTGATGTTATATGGAGGAGGCAGTATAAAAAAGAATGGAATCTATGATCAGGTAAAAGAAGCATTGAAGGGTAAAAGTTATCAGGAATTTGGGGGCATCCCGGCCAATCCTGAGTATGAGATTTTATTGAAAGCATTAAAAATCATTAAGGAGGAAAAAATAGATTTTCTATTAGCAGTTGGTGGGGGTTCTGTGATTGACGGCACTAAGTTTCTCGCTTCTGCAGCCTATTATGATGGTGAGTCTCCATGGGATATTTTAGCCAAAAGAATCCGAACTGAAGTAGCAATGCCATTTGGCACAGTACTCACCTTGCCCGCTACAGGCTCTGAAATGAATTCCGGAGCAGTGATTACCAGGGAAGAAACGCAGGAAAAATTTGGTATGGGAGGCCCTGGTTTATTCCCCAAATTTTCAATTCTGGACCCTGAAGTAGTTCACTCAATTCCTTCACGACAAATTGCTAATGGAATTGTTGATGCATTTAATCATGTCCTGGAACAATACATTACCTATCCTGCCAATGCCAATCTTCAGGATCGCTTTGCCGAAAGTATTCTACAAACATTGATTGAAGTAGGGCCAGAAGTACTCAGGGATCCTACCAATTATGCAGCAGCTTCAAATTTCATGTGGTCCTGTACCATGGCGCTAAACGGACTTATTCAGAAAGGAGTACCTACAGATTGGGCTGTACACTCCATCGGTCATGAATTAACCGCTTTATACGGAATTGATCATGCCCGTACGCTGGCGATTATTGGTCCAAATCACTACAAACACAAGTTTGAGAGCAAAAAGGAAAAGCTTGCACAGTATGGAGAAAGAGTATGGGGACTTAGTGATGGATCTGTTGAAGAAAAAGCTAAAAAAGCCATTGATCAAACGATCGCTTTCTATCACCAATTAGACGTCAATACCAAATTGTCAGATTACACCGATAGCTATGACAATACTGCTCAAATCATTTTTGACCGATTTGTTGAACGCGGATGGACTGGCCTGGGAGAACACAAGGATGTAACACCAGAAGATGTCCGGAAAATTGTTGAAATGAGTTATTAGTACTTCTTTTCATAACAGTTGAGCGGTTTTTGTAACTTTATTACGAAATATGTCGTAGTTAATTATTAATTACGACACTTGTCGTTTATATTTGGTTTTAAGAAATCTTAAATCGGTTATCAATGGACCTTCAAAGACCTTCAGAGGCTGAATTGGAAATATTGCAAATCTTATGGGATCATCAACCCTGCCCGGTTCGGGTGGTTCATGAGAAGATCAGTGCAAAGCGGGAAGTGGGCTATACCACCACGTTGAAGCAAATGCAACGAATGCTGGAAAAAGGGTTACTGGTCAGGGCTGAAGGTAAAGGCAAGTCTCATATCTACAGTGCCGCCATTCCGGCTGATGAGATGAGGGGAAGTTTGCTCAACAAACTGGTGGAAAATGCTTTTGGTAACTCTGTGAGTCACCTGGTGATGCATGCTCTAGGCAAACAGAAACCTTCCCGTAAGGAGGTAGAAGAAATTAAGAAATTACTGGATGAGCTGGATTCTCAAAACGACAAATGATGGAAATGATGCATAATATCGGCTGGACCATTGTACATAGTTTTTGGGAAATTGCCCTGATCTCTGGAATAGCCATTCTTTTAATCAGGTGTTTTACATGGAGAAGTGCAGCAACCAGATATATGATTGCCTATATGGCCATGGTTGTTAGTTTTATGTCTGTAGGAATTACCTATTTCCTGGTAAGCCAACACAATTTACCTTCACCATCAGTGGATTGGAGCATTTCTTTTTCATCTGAGATATCTGCTGAGGCATCTAATGACCTCTTGTTCATTCCTTCCGGTATTACCGGCGACTGGGCTTTTTGGGTAAGTGCGGTGTGGGTGGTTGGTTTTGTTTGTATGCTGGTAAAACATGTCATTGGATTGATTTATATCAGGAAACTAAAGAACAACGGATTACATGAGGTAACTGGTCATTGGTCGGACCAATTTGTACAGATGGTCAAAGATGTTGGAATAGATCGACACATAAGACTTTACTATTCTCAGCTAGTTCGTAATCCACTAACTTTTGGTACCATTAAACCTATTGTACTCGTCCCAGTTGGCTTCTTTAGCGAACTTTCACCTGAGGAAGTTGAAGCGATTTTAATGCATGAACTAGCCCATATCAGGAGGCATGATTATCTGCTTAATTTGATTCAGAGACTGATAAGTGCAGTTTTATTTTATCATCCAGGTATCTGGCTGCTCAACAATTATATTGATTTAGAGCGTGAAAATGCCTGTGATGACTTTGCAGTTGGGAGGATGAAAGATTCAAATCATTTGGTGAGAGCACTGGGACTATTACAAATCAGAAACTTTAAAACTCAAAATAGAATGGCAATGAATGTATTAAGTAACAAGTCCGATGTACTGCATCGAATCAGAAGATTAACGAATAGGAAGACAGAAAAACTAATGGCAAGTAGCTTGTTGCTGCCAGTTTTTGTGTTGTTGCTTGGAGTATTGTTAGCTTCTTTTCAATACAAACAGGAATCAGATTTTGGTTTGATTCCAACACCAGCGCCTATTGAAAATCATAGTTTGTATTTCCCAATTCAATTGTCCCCATATGGATTTCATGAATCTCAGGGTAATTATGAAATACAGGCCTCAGGTGATGGAAATGTGCCTTACGGGCCAGCGAAGGATGCAGGAAACCTTGTTTTTGGTCCTCATAAGAATGCTGGATTTACAGCCTACCAGGAGAGCGCCATTGACACGTCAAGGGAAGAGGCCAACACGCATTTGAAGGTCATTGAAAAAGAGCGGAAGGCGCTTGAACTGGAAAAGGAACAATTGAAAAAAGAGCGGAAGGCCCTTGCAGAAGCAAGACGTCAGCTAGCTCTTGAAGTTGAAAAAATGAATAAGGAGCGGCTCACTCTTCATGAGGAATTAAATAAAGTGCAAAGCATAGAGGAACTGAAACTAGAGAGTGATTTGATGAGATCAATAGAAAAGCAGCAACAGATAATCCAGGATCAGCTTGATCCTCATCTTAGAGCCATGGAAGAGAAAGTTCGCAGGCAGTCTCTTGCGATGGAAGAACTAGCAAATAGCGTGGATTTATTGGAACTGCAGGATAGAATTCGCCTGGAGGAAGCGGAAATAAGAGCACAACTCGCAGAAGCTAAGCTGCACAAAGCAGATCAATTAAGAAAACTGGCCCACGAGGAAAGTTACAGGGTGTTGAATTTTCGAAAAGCGCTTTTTGATGAATTGGTCAAAGATAAAATCATTTCATCCACGGATATTGAGAAACTGGAGATAAGAATTTCTGAAAAAGGAATAAGTTTCAATGGCAAGGACCTGGACAATAAGTTACTTTCCAAGTACAGGAAGTTATTAAAGAAGTACGGTATTGAGCCGGATGATAGTGATACAATTACATTTCATCAGTAAGGAACCAGGCAATTTCTGAATTTGAAATCAGGATGGATTTTTTGGAAATGAATTTTCTGATCATTTTGATTTCAAATTCAGTTATCTTTTGTCTCGTTACTATTTCCGCTTATTGTCTGCACGATCTTTATTCTTCACGAATATCAACTTATTCCTGCTCTTAGGGTTTTCTCTCATTTCAATTTCGAACTTTCCAATGGATTTGATCAGGGGAGTTAGTTTGTCAAATCCATAATTTCTTGAGTCAAAATTCGGTTGTTTCTTCTGAAGCAGACTCCCTACATCTCCCAAAAATGCCCATCCATCTTCATCAGATAAGGCACTGATGCTGGTTGAAATTAATTTAATCTCATTGTTGGTAATTTTGTCTACCTCTCTCTTTGGTGTGGCTTTGTTTTCTGGTTTTTCCTCCTCTACTTGTTCCTTCAGAATCTCAAGATATATGAACCTGTCGCAGGCTACAATGAAAGGGTTTGGTGTTTTCTTTTCGCCAATTCCAATGACCAGCATCCCGGCTTCTCTTAATCTGGTGGCCAGTTTGGTAAAATCACTGTCACTGGAAACCAAACAAAAGCCTCCAACCTGACCACTGTATAAAATGTCCATTGCATCGATGATCATTGCGGAATCAGTGGCATTTTTGCCTGAAGTGTAGCCGTATTGTTGTATGGGAGTAATGGCATTTTCCAGCAGCAGGTTTTTCCATTTATTTAACCCAGGCCTTGTCCAGTCACCATAGATTCTTTTAATGGTAGGGTTGCCATATTTGGCGATCTCTTCCATCATCTCCTTAACATAGGCCGATGGTATATTGTCTCCATCAATAAGTACTGCGATGTTATTGTTTTGGCTCATATGGTTATTATTCAGGATAGCTCAAATTTATGAATCCCGATGTAATTTGTAATGACATTTGAAAAATCAAACCATGCAAGCTGTGCAACTTTGGCTATTATGTTACTCATAGTTTTTAAATTAATGCTTGTGGCTACTGCAACCATTCCAATCTTTTCAACAATTCTTCCTTGTGGTTTCGGCTGATGGGTATTTCCATTTCACCAATGAGTACCACGTATTGCTGAAGGTCTATTGAGGTGATGTGATTCAGGTTAATGGTATATTTTCTGTGGGTCCTGATAAAATCAGATGCCGGAAGTTTCTCTTGTACTTGTCCCATGCTCATTCTAAGGACATATTTATGACGATCAATTGTATATACCATGCTGTATTTGTCTTCCACCTCCAGATACAATATATCTTCTGTCCTTACCTTTTCTAATTTATGACCATTTTTGATGAAAAATGTATCGTGGTAGACACGGTCATTTTCCCAGTTCCGCTGATCTGATTGAACAGTGGAAGTGAGCTTTGTAATTGCCAGTTCAATGGCTCGCTGAAGATCATCGGCCTCAAATGGTTTGGTGACATAGGCGTGGGGTTTTATTGTTAAAGCTCGTTCGAAGGTTTCTTCATCCTTTAGCGAAGTAACAAAAATAGTCGGTGTAGTCATGGACTCCTGCAATTTGGTGACCAGACTAATACCGTCCATTGTTCCATGGATGTTGATATCAACCAGTAAAAGGTCTGGTTTATTTTCCGTGATCTGAATAAAGGCAGTGTCACTGTTGTCACTCATACCAACCAGTTCATAACCTAGCTGATCCACCAGCATTTCCATTTTGCCGGCATATAGTGGTTCATCCTCTACGATGTAAATTCCAAGTTTAGACATTGCTCACCATTGCTCCAGAAAATGAGGGTAATTTAAAGCTAAAACATGAACCTTTACCCAATTCACTAATTACTTTGAGCGTGCCTCTATTTAACTCCACTAACTCTTTGCAAAGTACCAGTCCCAGACCGGACCCTTGTTCTCCCATGGTTCCTTTTGCAGTATCTTTTCTTAATTCAAATAATTTGGGAATTTCTTCCGCAGAGATTCCGGTTCCGGTATCATTGATCATGATATTGGAAAGGTGACCATCATGTGCTACTGAAACAATCACCTTTCCACCAGCAGAAGTAAACTTTAATGCATTTGATATGATATTTCTTAGGATTGTGTTGACCGCCTTATGATCGGCATATACAAAAGCATCCTCATTGATTTCATTGCTCAAGGTGATTTCTTTGGTGTCAGCCAGTGCCTGAAGCAATTCTACTACCAATTGTACCTCTTCCTTCAGGTTAACTTTGTTAGGATCGTAAGGAATCATTCCGTTTTGAAGCAGTGCCCAGTTGAGCAGATTATCTAAAAGGTCGGTTAATTTTCCAGTAGTAGATTCGATTTGGGAAGACAGTGTTTCAAGTTTATTCTGATCTCCTTTTTTGAGGAAGTAATCCATTTGATCACCCACGCTCTGCAATCCCAGCAATGGACTTCTCAAATCGTGGGCAATGATCCCAAAAAATTTGTCTTTTGTCTGGTTAAGGCTGGTAAGTTGTTGATTCTGAGATTCTACCTGCTTCTTTACCTTTCTGATATTGATGAATGCCCATGCGATAACGATAAGAAAAATCAACAATACCACGATCCCGGTAATCATAAAATATTGCCGTGATTGTTGCTGCTGAGCCATTAGGTTTTGTGTTTCAATTTTCGCCTTCTGTGTTTCAATCTGCTGTTGTTTTTTCTCGGTTTCAAACAAAGTGAGCATGGCAGTTTGTTGGACAGCTTTCTGGGCGTTGAAAAGACTGTCCTGTAAATGTTGGTATAGCTTTTGGTGCCTCAGCGCAAGCGGAAAATTTCGCTGTGCTTCATAGACCTCAGCAAGATCCATATGTGTTTTACGCTCTCTGCTTTTAGCGTTTTTGGCTCTTACAATTTCAAGCGCACGGAGTGATACATCCAGCGCTCTGGGCAGTTGATTGGTTGCCAGGTAAATGTCTGACAACAGGTTGAGTGTATAACTTGTGCTTAATGTTTTGTTTTTCTCTTGTTTGTAGGAAAGTGCAAGGAGAGCGGTTTTTTCTGCCAGGGGGTAATTTCCCATTTTCCGATAGGTGTCGGCGAGGTTATGATGTGGCACACCAGATACATTTCCCCATTTTTCTTCCAGGCCTATCGCGGTTTGAAGGGCATTGATCGATTCATCATATTTTTTCAAATTTGAATAAACAAAACCCAACTGTGTATACAGGTCTGTTTGAATGTACAGGTCATCTTTAAGGTTCTCCATTGCTCTTACCTGCTCGAGATATTCCAGCGCGAGATGTTCTTCCTGTTGATCAATTTTAGCCAGTGCCATAGCTTTTAGGTTAAGGGCTGCTTTCCTGTCCCAACCGTTTTTTTGATTGATGGCAAGTGCTTTAAGTAGGTATTCCATGGCTTCATTGTAGGCACCAATGGACACTAAAGTCTTACCAAGATTATTATATGCCGAACTAATTCCCCGATCATTAGCAACTTGCATTTGATAAAACAGAGCTTCTTTATAACTGGCTATAGCACTGGCAAAGTCAGCGTTGCTCTTGTGAACCGATCCAAGGGCATTGTAGGCATTCCCAGCACCAAAGAGGTCATTATAATCTAAGGCATAATGAATGGCGTCCTCAAACAGTGCGATGGCACTATCATTCTTTCCGTGATCTAAAAGTGAATAGCCAACGTTGATAAGTGCAGCAACTTCCCCCTTGTGGTAATTTAATTCTCTGGCTTTTTCAAGGGCGAAATCGGAATACATTTTTGCTTTCTCCAGGGATGAATAGGCGTAGTTGAGTCCCAGATTATTTAGTATATCTACAGAATCTTTTCCTTTTACTTCTGTAAGCACCTGCTCCAGGCTGTCGAGATTTTGAGAGAAAGTATTTGTAAAGCAGCAGCAGAACAGGGCTAAAACTACCAGGAATTTGATCGATTTCATCAGGCTGAGCAAATGTTCCAATCTGTGAATATAATGATTACGATAAATATATTTTACGCTTAACTCACTATTCGCCCTGAATGGCCACACCCAATTTATTGCAAGTTGCACTACCTGTAATGCCATTCACGCCCAATCCCAAAACTTCAATAAAACAGGTTTTTACCTTGGAGGCATAATTAAATGCTAGAGACAATGAAATCAGAAATTAAAAGACTTATTCTATTAAGCCTTCTGTTCACAGGCTTATTAGGGGTGTTGAATGCACAGACAAATCAACATCTCAGTTTTCAGGGGTACCTCGTGGATACCGATGATGATCAACCACTCAATGGAATATTTGACCTTACCTTTAAAATGTATAATGCTGAAACGGGAGGTGAGATCCTATGGGCAGAAACTCACTCTGACGTGGAGGTATCTAATGGATTGTTTTCAGTAGTACTTGGAACCAATATAGCCCTTGATGTTTATTATCCAGACGGGGTTTGGTTATCCGTTCAAAAAGATTCTGAAGCTGAATATTCTCCAAGGATAGCAATTAAATCTGCTCCTCATGCCTATTTCGCTGATGTCAGTTTTGGTTTGCAAGGTACCACCAACGTTTTTCCCGGAAGCGGAAGCGTTGGTATTGGTACCACCAGCCCTGGCAGTGAGCTGCAAGTAGTAGGAACCATTGAAGCGACACAGTTTGTTGGCGATGGCTCAGGTTTGACCAACCTGCCTGAACAGTGGAGTTCAGGTGATACAGAGATTTTTTATACTGGTGGCAATGTGGGTATAGGCACTTCAAATCCATCATCAGCACTGCATGTTTCCGGGACCGTTCAGGCGACTTCTTTCATTGGCGATGGCTCAGGATTGACCAACCTGCCTGAACAATGGACTACTACTGGGTCCGATTTATACTATAATGGAGGAAATATTGGTGTTGGAACAAGTGCCCCGGCGACAGCACTGGAAGTTTCTGGTACGGTTACCGCAACCTCTTTTGTTGGAGACGGCTCTGGGTTAACTAATCTACCCGCTACCAGTGGGCCATGGGACGAATCTGGAAGCACCATTGCCTACAGCGATGGAAAAGTAGCCATAGGTCACCCCGTTCCATTAGAGGCGCTGCATGTTATTGGTAACCTTAGAGTTGATGAAGGCCAGTTCCAAAGTTGGGGGGCAGTAGTTTTTAGGGCTGATGCTGATTCCACCGGGGATGACCAGTACCGGTTTCTCGACAATAATAACAATGAGGTACTCAAAATAGATAGCAATGGGAATCTTGGCCTTGGAATCACATCACCAGCACAAAAGTTGTCAGTTGCTGGCCGGGTTCGGGCTGCCAGTGCTGCAAGCCTCAGTAACTATACCGAAGTTTATCACAGCGGGTCAAATGGTGTAATTAATACATCCGGCACTGGAGATCTTTCCTTTGCTCATGATGGGGGGGAGGTAATGTCTCTTGGTGCTAATGGAAGCCTTACCATTAAGTCGTCAACCACCAATTCCAACACCGATGATCCTGTGCTGGATGTGCGGGGATCCTGGATAAAAATTGGGGATCAGAGCAATTCTTTTACAGCTACCAATGGGATAGGGATTAAATTCCATGACAATGGAAAAGAGCATTACAGTGTGGGATCCATCAATGGTTCATTTTATATTTCTCAAACCAGTGCCTACGGTAGCCAACTATTCCCTACATCAAAAGATGACCTGTTAATGATTAATACTTACGGTAATGTAGGAATTGGCACTACCAGCCAGAAAGTGAAGTTGTCAGTTAATGGCAGGACTTATATTAAAGGAGATGCAGATCATGGGACTGGTGATACCTATACACCAGGTATTGATCTGGCTATTGATGATGCAGATACCGGTCTGGAAGTTCCCGCTGATGGTACTTTGGCACTTTATACTAATAATACTGAACGTATTAGAATTACCAATTCCGGTTATGTTGGTATTGGCACGACCACTCCGGGATATACTTTGGATGTCAATGGCTATATACGTGGCTGGAATCTTACCCCAAGTGATAGAAGATGGAAAAAAGACATTGCTACCATAGATAATCCACTATCGCTAATCACCAAACTAAGAGGTGTAAGATACAACTGGAATGAAAAAGGCTTAGCCATCAATTCATTCGATAACAGGCGAAGAGTCGGATTCATCGCCCAGGAAGTTGAGGCCGTATTGCCTGAGCTGGTGGTGACAGGGGAAGATGATCATAAATCAGTGAATTACAGTGAAATGACTGCTGTGCTGGTGGAAGGAATCAAAGCACAGCAAAAACAGATTGAAGCTTTGAGCAACCAAATTCAATCCTTAATGACCAAACAGGCAGCATTAATGAATGAATTAGCATCGATTAAAATCAATGAGAGTTCAGGGGCAACTATTTCTGACACCAGTAAATAAGTAGATCATGAGAGTAATATTATTTATGATAGTTGTAGGGTTCCTGGGATGCGGTCGGGCTTATTCACAATCCACATTAATGCGAAGTAGCTTAAACTATGTGGGAGGAAAGATGTCGAATGATAGATCAGCTTTGTATACCCATATGCATTTTGCCTCCGGAGATCTCACTTCATCACGCTATAGATTGGCCGTTGGAGGTTTATACAACGTTGCAATAAAGGGAGATGCCGGTGGGACAGTAACCACTGTTGAAAACGAACTTCTTCTAGAGGTTTATCCTAATCCGGCATCAAGACAGTTGGTGGTTTCAAACAGGGATCATTTATTGGAAGCATTGGAGATTTATGACACATCAGGGAAAATGATATCGAAAATTCCGTTGGATAATTCATTTCGGCAACTTATTGATATAGAACACCTTGAGGCTGGTCAGTACCTGCTTCGGATATTGGTTGGAAATAGCTGGATAACAAAAAGGATCATTAAACAATAGTAGTTTCTGAGTCTAGCAGCAGTGCCGCAACAGCGAAAAGACCGTCCTGGTAATCAGGATGGTTTTTTTATGAATTGATGGTGTATATTTAAATGAATGAACGACCAATCAAAAATGAACCCACTACTGGAAGCATTGAAAAAAGCTGCCCACGAATTGTCTCAATACACGGGTGGGTATTCCACAGAATTTGATTCTGCAGAGGATTTTCACCAGGCATTGGTGGATAGGATTAAAAGACTGGAGGCAGGTGATGTTGCTGTATTGCCGGAACTTTACATTTGGTTTGCCCCCACCAGCGACTGGGATGATTTTGTAGGGGATGCTGCCATGGGAGAGCAAGTGTTCCAATTACTTCACCAGGTTAACCATTAGTAGATAACTCTTCCAGATATTTTTTCAGGCTTTCTTTAATGAAGTAATTCCAACCCTCCAGACAACTTTCCCTCGTAAACTCTGGAATTCCCTGTTGAAAGTCTTTAGTCACCTGATGAGTTAGTGTCAGTTTTGTACTGCCATTTTCTGATGTTAGTTGGAAAGATACATGAGAATCCCCCTGGTAGCCCTCATATTTCCAGTTGTACTGAATCAAGTTAGGAGGATCGGCTTTAGTTACTCTCCACAAATGAGGAAAGGAACGTTCCCCGTTTTCCACAACAAATCGTGTCTCAAAACCAATTTTAGGGTCAAATGTTTCAATCTCACGAAAGAACCATTGCCTCATCTCAGATGGTTGGGTGATGGCTTTCCACACGGTTGGTAATGGCGTATCGAAAATTTGTTGGACAACAATTGGGGGATCGGATTTCAGCAGGGTCATATATTAGAAATATTGTACATTAATATAATAAATTGAACCATGAAATTCTTTAAAAGAAACCTCCTTTGGATTATCTATATCTTCTTTGTTGCCATTGTCTTGCTATTCCATGAGGGTGAACACCCCATTTTAAGTAGCGGACCGTACCCTGTGGGCAAATACCTGGTTTGGGCCATGTATCTCGGGTTTCTTGCCTATTCCATTCATTGCAGTAGAAAAGAAAACTTTTTCCGATCTCTTAAAAAAATATATCCGCTTTACTGGGGCCGACAAATTGGTATAGACCTGTACCTTGGATTGATATTGAGCCTGGGGTTGATCTATTTTAATGAAGGGTCGTTTTTGGTGGTGTTATTATGGCTGATTCCGGTACTTATTTATGCAAATCTAGCGATACTGCTCTATGTAGCTGTAAATTATGATAGTATAGTGGCTCATTTTGTTTAGAGTCAAAGGTTAGTACTCTGTTATTAACAAATCAACTGCTTCTTCTTTCTTTATCCATCGAATAACACATCTTTGCTACCTATGGATAATTGGTGGGTACCATTTCTTTTCTTCCTGATTGCTACTTTCTATTCCTCGGTTGGGTTTGGTGGTGGCTCTAGTTACCTGGCGGTCCTTAGTTTGCTTATCACAGACTTCTATGAAATCCGTACTTTAGCGCTGCTTTTAAACCTTGTGGTTGTCTCACTCGGCACCATTATGTTCATTAGAAGTAAAGTCTTTAGCTGGCGTGAATTCTGGCCCTTCATTGTATTTAGTATACCAGCAGCATTTTTTGGAGCTCAGCTCAGGTTGTCAGAGAATGTTTTTTTTCTAATACTTGGTGGATCGTTGTTCCTTGCCGGTGTTTTTATGATGCTTCAATTATGGGATCAACGCACCAGAATGGTCCCATTGAATGTCCCTAAAAGTGCTGCACTCGGAAGCAGTGTGGGATTGCTATCAGGGCTCGCAGGAATTGGTGGTGGCATTTTTCTTTCTCCCACACTGAATCTGATGCGGTGGAAAACCCCTAAAAAAGTAGCTGCTTTGGCATCATTCTTTATCATGCTCAATTCAATCGCTGGTCTGACCGGTTTAATAGTAGCAGATTCCTTTCGTTTCGATACCAATTGGTCCCCACAATTGATGGTGGCTGTTTTTGCTGGAGGTTTGCTTGGTTCATACCTTACCAACAGCAAATTTGACCTAAGACTCATCCGGGTGCTTACGGCAATACTGGTGATCTATGTCGGAAGCAAATTATTGGCACAACATGGATTCGGTATTCACATCTGAATTTAATAGGTGCCAAGCGAGATCTGTCCAATGGCAAATGACAATTCTTTATAGACTTCATCCGGTGGATTGGAATGATAAAATTCAGGATGAAGGTTCCTGACTACTTTGGTACTATGCGTTTCTGCACATAGCCTGATGCCCTTAAACAAGCGGTTTTGATAATCACTTAATGTCACATAAGTTTCCTGGTAATTCCTTTCCAGGTAGCAGTTGAATTCATTGATTGGAATGGTGACGTTTAGCCATTGGTCGAATTCATCAGGTGCAATTTCCAAATTGTAGAATACATTGAAAGTTTGTTCATTCCCTCCAGGTTCAAATAGCGTAATCCCCAGGTTGAAATTAAATTTCTCGAAATTGTAGATTTCAGCTTCGGTGAGTGATTGGTTAAAGGCCTCCCTGATTTGTGCCAGGTTTGGGATATAGGTCTTTTTGGAATCTATTTTTAGCGTCATCTCAAAACTTTTAATTTCCGAGAACCTGAGTAATTCCTCTCCATAGAATATTTCCATCCCATTGAGATGCTGCTGATCCCAGTCTCCAATTTTCTTGACCAGCGTCATATGAAATGATTGATGATCATGTTGTTGACAGGATTTTTGCCATTGGTCATCGCTAAAATCAAATGAATTATTCAGGAGTGAATTGTTTTTACCACTATCAGTTATGTGGTTCCAGGTAGTGAAATGATTGGTGAACTGATCAAATAGTATAAAGTTAGTTTCGGGTGGCTTTTCATAGCACCAATCCGTTACAGTGCCTTGCCTCGAACAGGACGACACACTGATTATAAAGATGATTATTGGAGCTAATAATGGTTTATTCATATTTAGCGAGTTAATTATCAGTCCAATTAATTTCAACTTTCCGGTTATTGTTGGATTAGTAAGCCACGGGTTTTGAATAAAATACCCATGTTGGTGGTGCTTATTTGTTGCTATTTTCCATGAATGAAATTTGCACCAGGGATATTCCTAGCATGGCTCCTGTTAACTCTTGGATCTGATGCCTTGTGCCAGACTGATAGTGCTTCCGCACTACTTAAGTTTTCCGGCGATTTTCGATTTAGGATTGAGGAAGACTGGAACTCGCGAAAACCTGATGGAACGTTTAGAGAAAACAGAACGAGGTTACGATATAGGGTGAGGTTTGGTGCTGTGTACAGCCACGCTACCTGGGCTGAATTCAAAATTGGACTGAGAACAGGCCTGCCAGATAAACAACAGGATCCTCAATTGACAATCGGAGACCCCGTATCAGAAGGAGCAATTATTCCTGTAGGACTTGAAAAGGCATACGTGAAGTTTAAATTTGGATTATCCAGCGTTTTGCTTGGCAAGTTTGATTTGCCATTTGAGAAAAACAATGAGCTTTTTTGGAGTGATAATGTATATCCGGATGGAATGGCCCTTCATCATTCTTTTGAGAGAATTGGGTATACGGGAGGGTATTTTATTCTGAGACATGCCGGGTTATCACTAAAAAATGATACCTATTTTGTGGGAAATCAATTGAATTTGTTTACCAGAAACAAGCATATCAGAATATCTCCAGCTCATTATTTCTTTAAAAGCATGCCACACATTCCTGATGTTCCGGGAAATGACCAGATCAATTATTCTTTGGTTCATCTAAGCATTAATGCCATCCTCATTGAGAAGCAAAAACTCAGCATTTCCGGGGATTATTATCAAAACACGAGTAATCTGGATCAGGAATTTGTCGCGGGGTTTCAAAATGAGACATCCGGCTGGACCATAGGAGTTGATTTAGGCAACTTTGGTAGTATGGGGCAATGGCAAGCTGGAATCACCTATGCACACCTGGAAAAGTACGCCATTGTTGATTTTCTGGCACAAAATGATTGGGCTCGATGGGACTATTCCTCAGCAGGATCACCAGATGGAAGATTAAGTAATTTTCAGGGTTTGGAAACTGTTTTGTCTTATAAAATTGATGAGGCAATTACCATCACCTCAAAATTCTACTTAGTGCAACAACTTAGAAAACTTGGCACTCATCTGGAAACCGGCAGCAGAATTCGGTTTGATTTGGATTTTAAAGTCCTTTAATCTCCAAAAGAAATCCCAATTCCCCGTGCTGCTTTTACTACAAAAGAGTCAGTTTTAACGAAATTATATTCCCGGACAGCTTCTTCAAAGGATACACTACAGATTTCATTGTTTTTGTAGGCAACCATTTCACCAAAAGTACCTTCAACGATCATTTCAAATGCTTTTACACCAAAAAGTGTGGCAAGCAACCTGTCGAACGCAATGGGTGTGCCACCTCTTTGGGTATGGCCAAGCACAGTTTCTCTGATGTCTGCTTCACAACCTGCATCTTTCAGTTGCTGAGAGAGTTGATAAGCCACACCACCCAACCTCACATGACCTCTTCCGGTTTCATCGGTTTGTATTGTGGTGACAGTGCCTTCAACAGGCTTGGCTCCTTCTGCTACCACTATATTCACAAATCCCCGACCCTTTCGATACCGTTTGTTGATGCGTTCTACTACTTTATTGATGTCATAGGGGATTTCTGGGATCAGGCAAACTTCTGCACCTCCTGCCACAGCGGTGTGTAGGGCTATCCAACCGGCATCTCTACCCATCACTTCCATAATCATCACGCGGTGGTGACTTTCAGCAGTAGAAACAAGTTTGTCGAAACTATCAGTGGCAATCTGAACAGCCGTACGAAAACCAAATGTGAAATCTGTACCAGACAGGTCATTGTCAATCGTTTTGGGTACTCCTATAATGTTCAACCCTTTTTCATGAAGCGCTTTGGAAATCCTTTGGGAACCATCTCCACCAATGTTGATCACCGCCTCGAAACCCATTTCTTTGAGTCGCGTGATTAATTTGTCAGAATGATCCTCTTCTACATACGTACCGTCTTCCTGTAAAACCGGAAATTTCAGGGGGTTTCCTTTATTGGTCGTCTTCAGGATGGTGCCTCCTTTCACATGAATCCCTGCAGTGTTTTTACGGTTGAGTTCTACTATTTCAGGAGGATCTCTTAAAATGCCATTAAAAGCCTCGATGCTACCATAAATCTTCCAGCCCTTTTCTTTCCGTGCTCTTTTTACAATCCCGCGAATCACCGCATTCAATCCCGGGCAGTCACCTCCACCCGTTAGCACCAATACCTTCTTTTTTGACATAATGAATGATTTTAAGTTTTACTTAACCCAATAGTCACGAATTCTTGTCAGATATCTTACAAGACCCAGCCTTTAGAACGAAATATACCCAGATTTAAGTTCGTTCAATCTAATTTACTGATCATTCTCCATTGACCATATTCATTTCATCCAATATCACCTCAATATGAGGTTTTACACAATCGATATGCTTTCGTGATACTTTCGTGATATTTGGCAGGCACCTTTGATTGATCGATTTTGATTAATCACTAAACAATTAATAGGATGAATATTTCAACATTGCCTCAAACATCACCTAACCTTATTCCCAGCCATGGCAACCCATCAAAAATACTTGATGAATCAGTTTTTGGCATTTTCCCTATTAAAGAGTATTCGAAAAATGATTATATCTACTGCCAAAATTGTGATGCCAACTCCGTTTATTTTATCGAGGAGGGAAGAGTGATTCTGGGCATTCAGTCGACTGATGGAAGAACAACCATGACGGAGGTCAATTATCCCGGAGACCTCTTTGGTGAATTGGCCATTTTAGGAGATGACAAAAGAAATGGTTTCGCCAAAGCGCTGGATCACAAGGTGAGAATCAGGGTGATTCCCAGGACCGAATTTCTTGAGATTTTGATGGAGGACAATCAAACCAAACTTCAGTTTTTTGAGATGATTGGCAGGAGGATGCGAAAAGTGAATCGTAAAATAGAGGACCTCATTATGCGTGATGCCAGGTCCAGAATTATTGGTTATCTAATTCATACGGCAGAAGAAAAAGGACAAAAAGTAGGTTTTGAAATGATGATCAAAAATCCGCTACGGCACCAGGATATTGCAGATCTAACGGGAACCAGCAGGCAAACCACCACAACAATATTGAATGAATTGAAGCAAATGAATCTCATTAACATTGACAGACGCAGAATACTTATTCGCGATCTGGACACGTTGAGGAGTATGCATTAAGAATTGAACAGCAGGTTGCACCCATGTGACCTGCTTTTATCTATACTATTGATTCAAAACTTTTTCTTTCAATTCTCCAGATTGGTATAATGCCAGTAGGGCCTTTAGGTCTTCAATCTTTTCGAAAATAACTTTTCCGTCATCAAGGTCTCTTACTCTTAGTTTTCTGGTGGACTGAGACAGGACCACCTCGCTATAAGCAATGTCAAGTTCTTCTTCAATGGCCTTCTTTTGAGATTCGAAAGTTTCGTGGGCAATAAGCTGACGGCCAAAGTGATTGTGAATGAGCGTATATCCGGCAATTCCGGTTTGTCCCTGATAAGCTTTGCAGAATCCTCCGTCGATCACAATTAGCCTGCCGTTTGCCTTAATAGGACTTTCACCTTTTACCACAGAAACCGGCACATGGCCATTGAGTATCACAGCCTGATCTTGTTCAAGCCCAAATTCCTGTAGAATGCGTTTACATGCTTCAGGATCATTGCGGAACTGGTAGTAATATCCCTTCTTTTCTTTCTGAATTGCTTTGTTGCTCACAAAATACCGCTCAAATGTGGCCATTTTATGTTTGCCAAATATTGGCGAATCAGGTCCGGCCCACAGGTACCAGGTCATGTCCAGGGCTTTTTGTTTTTCATCCGAGCCATCCACGCCAGAGTACGCAACCTGCACCTCTTTCTCCAAATAATCCATCAATGCTTTGCCCTTGAATTTCGCAGCACCAAACGAGACCTCTTTTAGGTGTCCATTTTTATCGAGCGGGATGCAACCATGATAGAGCAGGTTTTTATTCGTCACCTTGTACATGCCTCCCTGTTCAAGCAGAAAACGAGCATGATGCTGCAGTCGTTGGCTTTTGAGAAAGGACTCTTTGAGTTTGTCTACTACCGCAGCTTCTTCTTCTGAAAGCTCAAATGGACTGTTGGGGTCCAGTGTTGGCAGAAAAGTATCTGTTAACTCATAAGTCTGACCTTCGATTTGAACCTTGCCTTGCTCAAGGTCGATTTTATCAATGATCAACCGGTCATTCATTTGATACTCGGGCCTTCGTTGGATCAACTGTGATTCAAGTTTGAACTGGATAATGGAGATGGCCTTGTGCATGAGACTGCTGAGCCATTGCTCGGAGTTGTTGAGTAGTTCTCCGGGACTTACTTTAGGGTTGAAAATGATGCTGTTATCGTCTTTGTAATGTTCGAGCGCAAAAGATGCTAAAGGGAGAAGATTGATGCCGTAACCTCGCTCAAGCGTTTCTGTATTGCCGTACCTTAATGAAACCCTTATCACATTAGCGAGACATGCTTCTGAACCCCACGCGGCTCCCATCCATACTATGTCATGATTTCCCCATTGAAAATCCACGGCGTGGTGATTCATCAACTCATCCAATATGGTCTCAGCACCTGGTCCACGATCATAGACATCTCCTATGATATGAATCTTGTGGATGCACAGGCGTTGAATAAAGTAAGAAAATTCGATGATCAGTTTGTCCGCCTGACCAATATCTATGACGTTATCAATGATGTCTTCATAATATTGGTTGTTATCACCTACTGTACGCTCAGCGACCAATTCCAGGATGATGTCTCCGTATGATTTTGGGACCAGTCGTTGCAGCTTGCGGTTAGCATATATAGCGCTAAAATCACGTGTAATCAGAATGATCCTGGCAAGTGTTTGTTTGTAAAATGCAGTAAGATCAGGGATTTCTTTTTTTAGTAGTGCCAGTTTTTCTTCCGGGTAATATATCAGGGAAGCGAGTTGTTTCTTCTCTTTCGTAGAGATCGTAGGGAAAAGTTCTTCTATTTTTTGTTTGATTACCCCTGATCCGTTTCTTAAAACGTGTTGAAATGCCTCATCTTCACCATGTACATCACTGAGGAATATCTCTGCTCCTTTGGTGAGGTTAAGGGTAGAAGTGAGCAGGACAATTTCTTTGCTTACTTCATGTTGATTCGGGAACTTTTCTGCCAGCAGTGACAGGTACTTCAGGTTGGTATTCATGAACAATTTTATTTCCACTTAAATATACGGAACTATTCATATATACCATCCAAAATACACCTATAGCGTAGGGGTATGGATACTATTTAATGGATAAGAATATTTGAAATGCTAAAAGCGCGATCAGGCAATTTTAGCAGCCAGTTGTTCATTAAACATCCAGATGAACCTTGGAGCAATCCCAAGTTCTGTGCCGGTAAATGAAGCTTTGAATTGATAGAAAGAATTGTACTGGGTAAATTCCCTGGTGAGAAATTCACTCATTCCTGGTCCGCTCAAAATATCAAGCTGGGGTACACCTCCATATAGAAAACTGTCCAGTTCATTGGCCATTTCTGTAATTACAGCCGAAGACATGATGTTGTCTATTTCGTTGATGAACTCCAACCTCATTTTTTTCTGCTCATCGGTTTCATTGCCCCAGAAGTTTTCAGGAAGACAGTACTTCACGATTTTATCAATTTCTCGCGATGAAAAGATTAGAAATGATGCCCCATTTAAATCTCCATGTAATTCGGTTTTTAATACATGGAAGATATCTGTGATCTCATGTCCGGATAGATCTATCTCTGAAGAAGTGAAATTTACCTCCTCCAGGTGAACCGGACTTTTAATGATCATTTCGAATGAATTTTTTGCTGAAGAAAGACCTTTTTGAAAGAAATTGGCGCTGGAATCAAAGATCTTGTGATTTACGTTTTCGGTCATAAGGGTAATAAATGTTCTGAGGTGAATAACCTATTCAAACTTTGAGATTGGAAAGCTTCTGAAATCGTCTGGCGGAAACTATTTTTCTCTTCAAAGCACCCTGAAGTTATTAAAATTCCTACGAGTATTTCCTTTAATTCGATCAATCAACAATTTCGTTCGACCAATAGTGGATTATCCACTTTTAATTGCTTGTTGATATTCAGGACATTAAATCAAAAATTTTCAATCATGAGGTGGAAAAGTTGTCAGGCATTATATTACGGATCAACTAGCTCGCGCAAACAGTGAAGAAAAAGATATACCGGTTGATCAGATGGATGTTTATCCTCGGAGTACTTGGATTAGGTACCAGGTACTTTCTGTATGATTATACCGCCTCTGTAGTTGGGGATCTGCTTTTTGAGTTTGTGAAACTAAGAGATAATGACAGATATACCTACTCCAACAAGAGCATTGCGTACTTTCCATTTGAGCGGAAACTTCTTATTACAGACCTTAAGATTTATCCCAATTCAGGTATAGACACCACTGCAACATCATACGTGGTTGACATTCCTTCGTTATACCTCGATATCGAATCTTTATGGGAAGTATACTGGCATAAAAGACTTTCAATCACCGGAGTTCGAATGAAGGATCCGTTGATTGAGGTGAATTCAATCAAAAAGGATGCTGATGATTCTGAAAGGATACAGCTTGAAGCGGGAGAACTATATAAAGTAATTAGTCAATACCTTCGTCAGTTAGCCATTGGTCGTTTTGATGTGAGAAATGGCTCTATTTCTTTCTCCAGAAACAACAACTCACCATTCGTGCTTAACCAATTCAACCTGGGAATTGAGGAGTTTTCCATGGATTCGGTGAATCTGGAAGAACGCAACAATATCTTCTATACTGAGTCTATCCGACTGGAGGTGGCTGGTCAGGAATTTGAGTTGGAAGAATCTCAACGTAAATTCTCATTTGATTCCCTGATATTTTCTTCCAGAGACAGCTCTTTTCAATTAATTGAGTTCAAACTATACCATGATAAGGAGTTTGATGCAGACGATAGCATTTCTGTCAGACAATTGTCATTTACTGGTGTTGATCTCAATGCACTTTACAATGAGGAAGTGATTGACCTGGGTCCACTAAAGATTGAATCGCCATATGTACATCTGCGAACGAAATCTGCAGAAGGAGAGCGGTCGGTTATTCGAAATACTTCTAAATATCGAATCATTGTGGATGCAGTGGAAGTGAACAATGGAAGTGTTGCCATTGTGAATCCTAATGTAAGCATGATGGGAGATAACATCTCATTACGAAGAGGCCGTCATCACATACGGTCCGGTAAGGAATTGATGGATGTGGAAGATTTTTTGGAGGGATCTCTTATAAACATTGCTAATGTGCAATTTTCCAATGATAATCTTGATCTGTCTGCTGATAGTTTGTATCTGGATGGGGAAACCAACACAGTTCGATTAAAAAAAGCCGAAGGGTCACTTGAGGCTAACAATGGGCATATCGTTTTTAATGCCAATGCTGCCAGGGTGATGGGCCCACTTTTTTCGGCTCGTTCATCAATCAGTCTGGACTCAATCTGGTTGCTCGATCCACAACTGAGGTTTGAAATGGCTCAAAAGCCAGATTCCCTGCTCCGGAAGAAGAAAAAAAATGTGTCTGTCAACTATTTGAGCCTTGCTTCAGGCTACATTGAATTAGCCAATAAGGAATCTTTTATCACCCTGGAGAGAGTTTCCGGGGTGGCTAAATCATTGTCTGACACTGCTGGATTGGAAAACCTGAAAGGACTAAACCTAATTGGCAGTATCAGCACCATTCTCGATACCTTGTACCTATCTGCCAATTGGGAATATAGAGGTGACAGAAATCTACTGGTTGGCCATAATATTCAAACTGACTTTGGCGATATTTCCAACCTGAGAGTTTCCAACCTGAAACCCCAACAGCTCCTGAAAAAGCTGGTTGACTTTGATTCGGTTTATATTCAGGGTAGCAATATTCAACTACAGCTGGCCACTAATGACTCCAGTAATCGCCAAAGGCCGGTATTCAAAAGGATTTACGGTACTGACAATCAGCTGGATATTTCCATCAACGATTTGAAGGTCAATGCGTCAGACGTAAGCTTTTCTGTTCTTGAGAATTTGGGATTACAGTCTATTGCTACAGGACCAGTAAGTGTGGAAGGGTCAAAACAAAGCATTGCAATAGCCAAACTGACATTACCGGCAGGTGATCGTAATCTGAGTGTCATGTTACCCGAGTTTCGTGATGAAAAAAATGTAATTACATCAGATTCTGTCATGATCAACATGGCTGTGGATACACTGCAATTGGATAGTATTCAAAAGTACTTAGCCTGGATTGACAATGTTCATAGTTTTAATCCGGAAGTATCTCTTTTGCTAGACGGAGAGAAAGACACCTCCAGGAGCCCCATTATCCTACCACCATTGACAGTTGAAAATGGAAAGCTTTCTATTAATGGAGACCAGATATCGCTTCAGATGGCCAATGTAAACACTAGTGGTAGGCACCAGGTAAGGGTAAACGAGCCAAATGACTGGATACAAAACAGTGGAGGAATTACCGGGATGCAATTCTCAAGCAATGACCTCCAATTTAATGTGGATCATCTGACCTTTCTTCAGGGAAATATTGAGTTGGCAAAGGCGAGCGTCATCAATGATTTGGGGCAATATGAAATAAACTCGGGGAGAATTGGGAATTTGCAGATGGCCACATTTAACCTCTCCGAACCTGTGTCTATGGACACCATAATATTGAATGGAGTAGCGCTAAACCTGATGGATACAACAATCCATGTAAAAGAGAAGAAACCATTTGGTCCTGTGACGTTCAGGTCGGTGCAGTTGCAAAATGCTGACGTAACCTATACAGGTACTGATCAAAAAGTTGCAATTAATGATATTTCAATGCAATTAGACGGGTTGGTTTTGGATACCGCCACTGCAGTCCTCCATATTTTGGAGGCTAACCCTCAAGTGAACATTGGCTTGGCCAGCTATGATCGTGAGTTTCAGGACCGTACATTAGAGACATCTGACATTCAGTACGATCCAATATTAAATATTTTGAATATCGGAGCATTCCGAAGTACCCCAAAATTATCCCGTGATTCTTTCATGCTTGATAAGCGATACCAGAGTGATTGGATGGATATCTCATCCGGAAAAATTACGATTATTGAGCCTGACCTGAAAGCGTTATTAACTAATCAGGGAATCGATGTTCAGGCGATTCAGGTCATTGACCCAAGGCTTACCACTTACCGAGATCAGTCACTGGAAGAGTCTCCTCATTATCAATCTATTTTGCCCGTGAAGCTATTACGGTCCGAAATTCCAGTGGCAATCGATTCGGTTAAACTGGAAAATGGGATGATATTTATCGAACAGAAATTTCCGGAAGTGGCGGAACCAGCTCGACTTAGCTTTTACGATATTAATGCCAAAGTGAAATACATTTATTCTTCCAATGCCACTCAGGATAGAGAACCAAACATGCTGGTATACGCTAGCGGAGGACTGTTGGAAAACGCGACTTTTACTTCGAGAATTGCCTTTGATATGACAGATACCCTCGGCAATTACACGATGAAAGGTAAAATGAAAGGGGGAAATCTACTGGTGCTAAATGATATGCTGGAAAAAGCAGGGCATGTCAGGGTAAACTCCGGTTCATGTGAGACTGTTAGTTTTAACTTTGTTGCCAATCCCGACTATGCAGTGGGCGAAATGAAATTCATTTATGATGACCTCAATGTAACGATCATGGACAATGAAAATAGGGATGAGGGCTTCAAAAGTTTTGTAGCTAATGCATTTGTTATCCATACCAGGAACCCGCATTTTTTGTTCTTGCGAAAAGGAGATATTTATGCCGAGAGGAAAAAGAACAAGGAAGTATTTAACTATTGGGCCAATTCCATCCTGAGCGGTGTTGTATCAAGTATTGGTGTCCGTAATAACAAAAAGGAGATTCGCAGGAGAAATAAAGAGTCTCAGAGACAATTTGAGAATTAATTGATTTTCCTGATGATCTCTGCTAATTGATCCATTTCATCAATGGTGTTAAAGTAATGAGGGCTCAAACGAACAGCACCATCTATTCCCTTTTTATCAAAGTCGATCAATGCGTTACTTCTGTTACTGATTGAGAAGTACACCTTATTATTCCTGAGGTGTTCCCCCACCATTGCATTGGATACCCCTTCTTTCTTAAATGTAATGATATTGGCCTTTTTAACCCCCTGATCATAGAGATTGATCCCGGGTATTTCAAGCATCTGATTTACCAGCCTGTTCCTTAAAGAAGCATTATGATTTTCAATATTTCGGAGACCCACCTGATTGCAATATTTAATCGCCTCACTCAAACCCAATAATAGCGCGTAGTTGATTTCCCATAGTTCAAACCTTTTCGCACCATTTTCCAGTTGGTATTCTTCTGTATTTACCCATTTCGCTCCCCGCATATCAAAATACAGGGGAATAAGTTGACTTTCCAGGGCTTTTTCGGAAACATATAAGAAACCTGTTCCTCTGGGGCCTCTCAGAAATTTTCTCCCGGTGGCGCTTAGAAAATCACATTTTACTTTGGTAACATCTACATCCAACTGTCCAATCGCCTGGCATGCATCCAACAAAAATAGAACGTCATATTTTTCACAGAGCTGGCCCACCGCTTCAACAGGCTGTATTAGCCCGGAATTGGTTGGCACATGAGTAATTGCGACCAGCTTTGGATGCTCGTTGGTAATCATCTCTTCAAGGTGTTGCAAGTCCAGTTCGCCGCTGGTAACGTTTTTAATCCGCTTTACTTTTATACCCATTCGATCCTGGAGGGAATAAAAGTGCATGAAGTTGGAAATATAATCATCATCAGTGGTCACGATCAAATCGCCGGACTTTAAGGGAACTGATGAGAGTGCTTTTATATAGGCATCTGTGGCACTGGTCGTAAAGGCTATTTGATGAGGTTGTCCATTGATTAGCTGTGCTGCCTGGGTATAAAATTGACCTATTCGCTCACTATTTTTATCTGCAAGCCAATATCCTCCAACCATTTGCTCTTCCTCCAGATATTCCAGCACCGTCTGATGGACTTGCCGAGGTACCAATGAGGATCCTGCACTATTTACAAACAGTTTTTGGTTAACACCGGGAGTGTCTTTTCTGATGTTATTGATGTCCATGGACTTGTAAATTAATTCTATTTTGTAGTTAACGGCCCCTAATTCATGTCAGATTTAATTTGTTTTTACGCAAACGGTTGCATAGCTCAATACAGAATATTATTTATTCATAATCGTATTTTCCGGTTCAGTCGGTCACAATTGGGGAATTTTATGATTGTTTCGAACTTTATATCAGGAACAAACAAATGTGGAAATGAAGAAGTTAAGATATTTAACACTGATTCTTTCAACCATCTGCATTGTAGGACTTACCAGCGCACAAGAATTGACGGAGGATCAGGTTCCTTTGAATATTCAGTCTTACCTATACACACAATATCCTGCCGCTGAAAATGTAAAATGGAGTGTCAGGACAAATGATGAGGGTAATAAGTTTTACCAGGCCACTTTGAAATACCAGGATAATAAGGTGGTAGCGGTACTTGCCAGGAATGGTGCATTAGTTTATGAAGACATTCGATATTCTGAGGATAGCAGTCCACTTCATATTGTTGATTATGCACAGACAAATTTCGAAAAAGGCAAGATTGTAGGTGTCCATAAGCACACTAATTTTCTTCGGGGACCAGAAGTTCAAAAAATTGTCAATTATCAACTGGTTGTAAAGGTTGGCAAGCACGAAGAAGTTGTCTGGTTTGATGAAGCCATGTACCGTCATGACCGGTTTGAGACCAGTACTTTAGCCATTAAATAATACTTTCATAGTTATAGGAACATAGTGGAGGGTGTCAAATGACACCTTTCTTTTTTGTGCTTCGAGGAAGAACACTTTGCTCAAAAG
Organism: Cyclobacteriaceae bacterium; assembly: GCA_965243755.1. GTDB lineage: Bacteria > Bacteroidota > Bacteroidia > Cytophagales > Cyclobacteriaceae > JANSWY01. The sequence continues at coordinate 254,769 of CBDEVW010000001.1, read as the reverse complement.
TCGATCAAATTAGAAGTTCATTTAAAATCTGTCTAAATTTTGATGCCCGAAATGACCTGCTCGATTTTGTGCTATTTTTCCAGTAAATATTTCAATTTAATAAAAATCTTGTCGCTGCAAATCGTCAATTGATCGAGAAACCTTGAAAAAAAGGGAATTACAGAATTTTATTAGCTATTATAGCGTCCTATTTCACCGATAGGACATTTTGGAACGAATACAGTCTTCTCGCATAACATCTATACTATCCATAGGAGCAATCGTCATATTGCTTGCTACCATACCCTTTGTGTTCAATCTTTATGGCTTTTCAATCGGTGACGGGATGGTGACTAAATATGGTGTGGAAGTGGGGATCATTCTTGCTGTTGCACTATTAGTGATATCTGTTGTTCAAAAGTTATTGTCATTCCGAAATTCTGGCCTACAAAAAGATGAGTTGCTGTCACTGAGGAAAGAAAACAATGTGCTTGCTGACGAACTCGAAATCCAGACCAACAGGTTGCAGCAAAAAAACAACGAGTTAACCCAAAAGATCAGCCAGCTCAATGCCGCACAATTCAAATTGATTGAATCAGAGAAAAGGTCACTGATAGGTACTTTCACTGCGGGAGTTGCTCATGAGATCAATAATCCGATCAACTATATCCGAGGGGGAATATTTAGTCTCAAGTCCAATCTTGAGGATATCATGGCATTACTTACCGGAGTGGAGGAAGAGTTGACGGAATCGTTAAAGAAAATACCAGAAGAAAGCCCTGAAAGAGGTGTGATCATTGAGATCCTCAACAACCTGAGCCGTAGAAAAATGGACCTTGATTATGAGCTTCTACTGGAGGAAACTGCCAGTATTTTTCATTCTGTGGATGAAGGGGTTCGGAAAACAGCGGAGATTACCAATAGCCTTCATACCATTGGTTCATTAGGTAATGAGGATTTTGTATTCAATCAAATTACAGAGCACATCGATGCTACGCTTGTCCTCCTCAAGAAACACCTCAAGGATGTAGAAGTGGTGAAGGTCTTTCAAACTACTCCTACCGTTGAATATATGCCGACAAAAATTTCACAGGTATTCTTTAGCTTGTTGAAGAATGCGGCAGAGTCCATGGTGGGACAAAAGAAAATTGTGATTACCTGCAGCCCGATGGATGGAGATAGGTTTATCAGAATTACCATTTCGGATTACGGCAGGGGTATTTCTGAAGATGTAAAGGCTCAGATTTATGACCCATTCTTTACCACCAAGGCTATAGGAGAGGGTTTTGGACTGGGACTGGCCATTGCCAAATCCATCATAGAAGATCACCATGGGCGACTATATTTCGAATCTGTACTTCATCAGGGGACAACCTTTTACATTGAGTTGCCTGTGCAGCAGAGTTTTGTCAAGGAAGCTACAGCTGTGCTTTCAAATGGTTCACGGCAGTTATAAACAAGCTGTCAATTTCATTTTCTACATCCTCTATTTTGTTTTGAAAAAAAACATCAGGTGGAATTCCCGGACCTTCGTACGAAACACCATCAGCAGCTTTTATGACCTGGCCGGTAATGGAATAAATCCAGCCATTGGGCATTTCCTTTTCAATCCGCTCACCCATTGCTCCAGCTGTTGCTTCTCCAAATACGGTTACCTGAGGTAGAATATTGAAGTACATGGTTAGGTTTTCGGCTGCACTTATGGTAAACCTGCTTGTGAGCAATGCTACTGGTCCGTCGAACTGGTTTCCTGATGGCTCCAAAAAATATGAGGTAATCGGACCAAACTCATCTTTACCTGGTCCACTCTTAGGTTGTCCTGTGAATGCAAGCCTTTTTCGGTCACAAAACCGTGAAGCAACTTTTTCGCCATTCGTAAAATCTCCGCCACCATTATGCCTGATGTCAATCACCAAAGCTTCCGCGTTTTCCAGTTCTTTCAATATCGCATCAATATCAATCGGGTCTGAGAGATGGTTGATAAATAAGTAACCGATGTTGGACTCAGTCATTCCATAGATGAGTTGGTTATTGATTTGCTGGAAATCATTGTTGAGATATACCCTCACCAACATACCCAGGTCAAATAGATTCGCGCCATTTTGCGTCCTGAAGTCCTCTTTAGCACTAAATATTGCTCTTCCGGGAGCCATCAATGAGACATGACCATCATCGAGGGCAGCCATCATATTGGTCAAAATATTGTATAACTGGTCTTCTGAAGTATTAGGATTGACCTGGGGTCTGTAAAAGGCATATTGCTGGTCCCAATCCACATTCCTCTGCTCGAACACGGCATATTTTTCATCAAATGTTTGCCATAAACTTTCAAAATTGCCAATAGGCGTATTCGCAGGCTCATCTTCGAAGAAGATGTCTTCACAACTGGAAATTAACAAGCAAAATATCATAACCGGGATTATCGAATGTTTCATCATGATCAAAATTTCAGGTTGATTCCTATCGTTAGTGTGTTTTTCAGAATTGAGATTTGTTGAGGATCTTTATATCTAATGTATTGGAAGAGGTACCCTGCATTCAATTCAGTTTTTTCTGAAAAGGGTACAATGTATTTTGCTAAAAAATGAAAGTGATGATAACCGCCTGGCCCTTCCAGTGACCCATGGTTGTGTAAGTAGGCAAAATCACTTCCCTCGTTTTGAATGAGACCATTGTCAACGATGCTGTAAAGTGGCCTGACAAGCATGGACAGCAGAGGATAGGAAGTTTCAATTCGCAAGCTATGCCTTTCCACCATTTTTATGTTGGTCATGACTTTCAGTTTGAGCGCATGAGCAATAATGAAACCTTCTTCATCGCCAAAACCAAACTGGTAAGTGGGTAGCTGGGTCAGCGTGGAAAGTGACCCCCCAGCCAGTAACGCAAGGCTTTTTATTGATCGAATCCGATGAAGATAACTGTACTCAGCTTCAATAAAATTAATGGGAGATAGTGATCTCTGGTTATCCTCTCCAAACCCTGGAAATGATATAAGTTCTGTAGATTCCGTATTGACATGATCATAATAACTCCTCAGCTGATGTATTCCTTTCCTGGTGTGATAACTGTACATAAATTGAAATGATGCCAACGACTGGCCTCTGTAAATCATAGGAGAGTATATCAGGTCCTGGGACTGGTGTATCTGCAGACCAATGTCTAAACTTATGTGATGTTGCAAAGTGTCATTCTGTGCTTTTAATATGTGCCAGCACAGGAGGACAAAAACAGTGAGTGATAACCTAAACATGAGCTTGAGCTTTCCTGATAGTCGAAGGAACTTCTGATAGGTTCAAAAGGCAAAGAGAATTATTACTTGATACCTACTAGAACATCAACCAATGAAATCTCCACCCATCAACATTATTGTATTGAACAGCCGGAAGGGGAGCTTTGAAAATGTTTAGGAAATTGAATAGGCCTCTCAGGAGTTTTGAATCAGTTGGAATTTTACTAAAGTCAATGTCAGGGGAAATATAATATTGAGAGTACCTGCGGAAAGAGGGGATAGTTTCTCCTTTACTATTTTCTGAAGGGTTTCTGTTGGCTCCAGTATAGCCTTCAATGCCGTAACCAACAGCCAGGTTGAACCATTTTGGGAAACCCGAAGATTTGTTCATAAAACTGGAGGGGTTAACTGATAACCAGTAAGTCTGGCCATTGTAATCTTTCAACCATCGTTCCATCCCATTGGAACCAAGCAGTTCAGGTCGGTATTTGGCATAGGGAGAATTGTGGTAGGACCATTTAGTCAGGATACGCTGTTCTTTCCATACCAGTTCCTGACTGATGACAAGTGCTGATCCGGCGGCATTGAATAAAGCATCTCCCATGGAAAATCCCCAATCTTGTGAAAAACCATCAAAAATTTCCACACTGGTCAAAAATACAAATCCACTTGCTCCACCAAACCAGATGGCCTTGTTTTCTGGTACGCCTGCCCACCTTAATGTGGCAATTCCAAGTCTTCCGATTTGCTGGGCAGTAGCAAGATGACCGAACTTGTCCATATACCCCCAACCATCATTGTCATTAAAAAAATGAAATCTGGAAAAGTCGCCATACCATGTTGTGCCCAATCCAATCATGGAACCAGAATAGACAACTGAGGAAGATATCGCTATAAGCTTAAGCCTATTTTGGTTGAGGTTCCTGGTTGTGTCTCCATTGGCAAAAGCCATTTGAGAAAAAACAAAGAAGCAAATGATTAACCAGCAAGTTTTCATTGTTCCATTGGAAAGAAATCACACAAACCTAATCATTACCGCTTAGGATATGCAATAAAAGTCTTTTACATAAAGGGTGCTTTAGGTTGATGGCAGGTTTGCACTACATGCACCAGTTAATGATATTGGAAATAAAACAATACGAAAATGAAAAGATTAATACTACTGATTGCTACCTGCTTGGTTTGTATGTTAGTCAGGGGTCAATCTGGAATTCCGCAGTGGTTTATGGAGGAAATGGAGCGACAGGTTGGTGTCTGGGTGGCCAGTAATGAAGCTTACATGCAGGAAGGTGAAGATGACTCGTATGCCATAGAATGGAAGTGGGGAGTAGGTAGGAAAAGTCTGGTGGGTGTGCTGTATGGAATCAGGGACAGTGTCAGGACCCAGGAATACTGGCAGTTTTTTCAATATTGGGATTTTGAAAAGGCACAACCAGTCTTTATTCAAATTGCTTCCTGGGGGTCTCATGGAGTTGGTAATATAGAACGGTTAGAAGATAGTAATTTTCAATTGAAGCAAAAGTTTTATCACCCCGATGGGACATCCACCTTGGGTGGACATAAAACACAGCTATTTGATGGGTATGAAATATCTACCTCCTATGACATTACTGATGAAGGTGAGTGGCAGAAACGAAGAACTTATACCTGGTATAAGCAGAAGTAAACCTGAAAATATTGCTTATATTGGTAGATTATAAACCTTTACAGTAACACACCTAAATTATGCTATGATTATGAAATGTAGTTTATTCTTATTGACCGTTTTGATGGCCACTTCTACATCATTTGCTCAATACTTTGTTCCTAAATTGTCTCAGGAACATATCACAACGAGCAGATTTGCCTATGTCATTACCACTGAGGGAGACTCTATTACAGGCCGTATAACAACCATGTTTGCAGACACTGATCAGATTAAATCCTTTACCATTAAAAATAAAGAGGGCAAGTTCAAATTTACTGCTGATGATGTCGTCCGGTTAGTCATTCAGCCCTGGGAAAATATCTTCTCGGATAGTGGTCCTCTCAATATCCCGGAGATTCTAAGAATGACTAATAGTGAGTTTAACAAGATCATAGTTTTGGATTGGGTGTTCTTTGAGAGAATACAATTGCCCACTAAAAAAGAAAAATATGCTCTGGTACAATTACAAAATCCTGGCTTTGATTCCAGATTGAAAATTTACGTTCATAGCAATGCGAACGAAACAGCAGAAACCAAAGTTGGTTCCATTACTGTAGCGGGTGGCGATGCGGCATCTCACCTGCTTGTAGTGGATGGAGGCAAGGCACAGGTGGTCAGAAAGCGAAAATATCAGGAGATGGCTTTCTCGGAAATATTTGTTGATTGTGATGCCATGAAAGAAAACTATCAAACTGAAAAGCTGAAATGGAAAGACTTTGCAAAACATGTCTTCATGTATGATCAGTGCCAGTAAATGAAGAGATTTTTCAATACCATTTGGCTAATTCTCAAGATTCAGGTCCTGATGCGGTTCAAAATTGCATTTCAGGTCCTTTTATTTATGGCTCCACTGATTGTTTTTGTTTTGATCTTCAGAAATTATGAAGACAGTCTTCCCGAAGGTATGGCAGAAGTACTCTATATGCTGGTCGGATTTGGTTTGCTGGCTGGCTTAATTATTTACAGTATCAGAAGTGGTCGAGCTGAAAATACTAACAGCTCAAAAAAAAACTGAGGATGGTGCAGATCCGAATATTCAGATCTGCCATCTTCAGCAATCTATCTATCACTTACTTGGGAACATTTTTGGATATCAATTGAGTGTATTTCAATTAATAATGCTCCAAAGATCGTAGTTCCTGAGCCTTCTTTGAATAAAAATTAGTTGAGTCAATAAAACGAATCGGTGAATAAAGCATATTGCAGGATGAGCTAAGATTACCACTCGCTTTGGATTGTATTCTGCTGATATTCAATTGATTAGAGAATAAATTTGACTAAGTGGAAATGAAAACGATTTCATTACTGGTTAATCCTAAATGATCTTTGAAAATTAAAATTTTGCTTCCTCACCAAAGCGATTTTTGTATTGCATTTTAAACAAGCTGACGTTGTTCATACCAATCGCTCGTGCTGCTTCACTGATGGACTGTACTTTGGCTTGCTTGATGAGTTTGCGTACTTGCTGGAACCTGATCTGTTTGATGAACTCCAGTGGAGTGACTTCCAGGTTGTCTTTCAGAAACCTAAATAGTTTTCTTTCACTGAAAGCCACTTCCTGAGCAAGGTCATTGATGCCTAGTTTGCTATCATCAATTCTTGAGATCACCAACTGCTCCATCCTGGTGATCATTTTTTTAGTAGCCTGATCCAGGTCGTAATTACTGAATATTTCAGCCATGGCATTTTCAGATGCTCCCGTTTGTGTCAGCAGATTTTTGAGTCGAAGTTTGAGTTCTTCAGCCTTGAATGGTTTCTTCAAAAAATTGTTGACCCCATAGTCAAGTGCAGTCAGTTGATCCTCCTCTGTGTATCTTGAAGAAAGGATCAGGCCAGGGAGATTTGCATATTGTTCGTTTTCGCGAAGGGTCTTTAAAAACTGAAAACCATCCATCGCTGGCATCAAAAGGTCAGTGACGATAAGGTCAATCGGATAGAGTTTGATTTTATTGAGTGCATCTTCCCCATTGACCGCCTCCACAATGTTGTACTCAGGCATTAAGATTTCACTAATGAAGTTGCGGATGTCTTCATTATCTTCAATCAGAAGGATGGTGGATTTTGTTTCATCCTGTGCCACAGAATCACCTGACACTTTGGATACGTTATCTATGTAATCCTCAAGTATAATGGCTTTTTTGTCGAGTTGTGAGCCAAATTCCTGTAGCTCAATATTTTCTGGTGGTGCTACATCAGGGATTAATATGTGGATGGTGGTGCCCTCTTCAGAGGATTCAGCAGTAATGTTCCCACCATGGGCATTGATGATCTCTTTCGACAAGGCCAGCCCAACACCAATTCCCAGTCCTGTTCTTACGCTCTTCACATTGCCCCGATGTTTGAAATACCGATCAAAAATCCTTGGGATATCTTCCTTTTTAATACCTTCCCCGGTATCAGAAACTGCGATGCTAAATCCTTGCTCAGTATGTTGACAGCTTACATTAATTTTACCGTTTGCCGGGGTGTATTTCAGTGAATTGGAGAGAAGGTTGAACAACACCTTTTCAAATCGATTAGGGTCTATGTATACATTTTCCTGTTTGCCCAGTTCCAGTGAGGCTGACAATTGAATCTTCTTGTTGTCAGCGATGGGTTGGATGATGTCCAGCACATTATAGAGCAACTCAGCAAATGGAACATTTTGTTTCTCCAGCACAATTTCACCCTGATCCAGTTTGATTAATTCACTGATTTCCTCTACCAAAATCTCCAGCTTTTTACCACTTTGTTTGATCAGTTCTACCTTCTTTTCAACCGCCATAGGTAGGTATTCATCATACTGGTCCAGCAAAATTTCCGACTGCCCCAGGATGAGCGTGAGTGGGAGTCTCAGATCGTGTGCGATATTGATGAAGAACCTGGTTTTGGCCTCATCAACGATTTGCAGCTGATTATACTGCTTCTTTAGTTCTCTTTCGGCATCCAGTAATTTTAATGTATTGGTTACCCGAGCAAAAAACTCCAGGTTGTCAAATGGTTTACGAATAAAATCATGTACACCATGATCAAATGCCTCTTTGAGTTGCTCCGATGCGGTCATTACGGCGGTTACCATAATGATTTTGGTGCCTTTCAGGGAATCATCATCATTAATCGCCCGAACAAGGTCCAGGCCAGACATTTTAGGCATTTGCCAGTCAGTGATGATCAGATCAGGTTTTTTTTCTTGCGCTATTTTTAGTGCCACCTCTCCATTGGGTGCGGAAAAAACCCCTTTCTTTATTCCAATAGCTCCCAATAATGAAACCACGGTTGAAACATTGGAAGGCTCATCATCGGCAATCAAAATCTGATACTCACTCATATTCATTTGGTAACTAAAACCTGATTGATCTCCTGCTTAATGGATTCAAGGCCAGTTTCATCATAATGACTCAATAAAGATTTGATCTTTTCACTCAAGTCTTTGATCGTCTCCGACCCTTCAGCATTTAAGATATCCAGGAGTTCATACCATTCCCCGGTAGAATATACGTCGAGCGATTGGATTTTGTCATAATATCGACTCAAAAATTCGATATCCGTGTTAGTAAATGACAGTTCTTTTGATTCCTGAGTAATGGTGGTTCCAGTTTCAGTTTTTATTTCCAGATTGGATATAGGAAGCGTGAAACTAAATGTTGATCCTTTCCCCTCCTCTGAGGTGACCCATATTTTTCCATGGTGCTGCTCAATCGCCAATTTACAGAATGACAGTCCCAGGCCAGTTGATCCGGCAGCTCCAAGTGACTTGGCATTGACCTGACCGTACTGCTCAAAAATCGCGGACAATTTTTCCGCTGGTATACCATCTCCATTGTCCTCAATGTGCACAGTAATCATGTTAGAATCATCGCTCTCGATCCATAAAGTGATCTTACCCTGAGGTGGCGTATACTTGATGGCATTTGAAAGAAGGTTGCCCAAAACCCTTTCGATGAATGAACTGTCTACCAGCACCGCAGCATTACCATCGATGTTATTATAAATGTTAATGTTCTTTTCAGTGGCCAGTCCCTCCAATTCCTGAATGGCATTATTCGCCAGTGCACAAAGGTTGGTATGAGTTGTTTTTAACGGCACCTCAGTGTTTTGAAATTTCTGGATATCCAGCATATTTTCTATAAGTTGCAACATGGAGTACCCTGACCTTTTGATGCCTTCCAGGTCAGATCCGGAGTTGTCAGACCTGTTAATGATGGATACAAGAGGGTTTTTCAGGTCATGTGCGATCATATGGACCATACTTTCTTTAAAGGATTCCAATTGTTTGAGCTTGTCAAAGGCTTCTTCCAGTGCATTATTCTTCTGAACAATGGTCTCTGTTCTCTCTGCAACCTTATCTTCCAGCATTTTGTTTTGCCACTGCAGTTGATTGACCCTTCGACGATAAATGATGAATCCCACCAGAAACAAAGCAACTACAACAGAAACCCTAAACCACCAGGTACGGTACCAGGGTGGTGGGATGCTAAACCGGTAAGCGATAAAGGAAGGATTCCAGACTTTGCTACTATTGGTACTTTTGATTTTAAGGGTATAGTTACCAGGTTGCAGCGCATTAAATTCAAGGTGCCTCTGATCATCGATGTATTGCCAATCGTCATTCAATCCTTCCAACAAATAGGCATATTGAATATTTGCCGTACGGGATGGGTTGATCGCACAAAAATCAAATGAGACGCGCTTTCCATAGGGAAACGAAGCTTCTGAATTTGTTGTATTTCTATAAATCTCATTTCCTGCATGGACCTGTTGAACCCTGAGAGCGGGGAAAGTTTGACTTTCCTTCACCTCATCTGGATGAAAAATAGTAATGCCATTTTTCCCGCCAAAATAGAAATTGCCACGGGAATCCATTGAATAAGCCTCCAGGTTGTAATCATCACTGGCCAGGCCATCTTTCATCGTAAATACTTTAAATGATTCATTTTCAGGATCAAAAAGATTCAAACCCATATTGGAACTGATCCAGTATTTACCATCTTCGGTCCGAAGCATTCCCATGGTACTACTATTGGAAAGTCCATCTTTGGTGGTGTAGTGATGGAATTTTTTTTCTGCTGGATAAAACCGGTTCAGGCCACCACCGAGTGTAGTTACCCAATAGGAGTCATCGCCGGCAGGATACATATGCAGTACTTTGTGGTTGTTGAGGCTGTAAGGATTATTTTTTTCTGGAAGAAAGCGTTCAAATTGCTTTGATTCATAATTATATCTGTTGATGCCTCCCCCATAAGTGCAAATCCATAGTCCGGTAGAATCCTCCAGAAATGAAGTGATGTGATTGTCACTCAAAGAATTCGGGTTGTCCGGCTGGTGTTTTAATGAGGTAAAATGGTCATTTTCTTCATCATATATGTTGATGCCTTCGCCATAAGTACCAATCCAGAGCGTGTTATGAGAATCCCTGTACAATGCCGTGACGATGTTCATACTGATACTGTTTGCATCATCAGCATCCGCCAAATATCTTTTGAACGTTTTCTTTTGGATATCCATCAGGTTGAGTCCACCTCCCCAGGTTCCAATCCACATTTGATCATTGTCATGCAAAAATATCCTTACCCAGTCGTGGCTGATGGATTGTTTATCCGTCTGGTCATGCCTGAAGATTTCGAAATTGGAGGTTTTAGTGTCCAAAATGTTTAGGCCGCCACCAAAGGTCCCAATCCATAGCCGGTCTTCGGGATCCATATAGGTGACATAAGCATTGTTATGACTCAAACTGTTCTTGTCCAGTGGATTGTGTTGTATTTTGAAAAAAGGACTTGAGAGTACTTTGTCAAATCCTTTCATGTAAAAACCTATATAAACCACTCCGTTAGCACCTATTACAATGTCGCTAATATCGTTATCCGCAATGCTTTGTGGTGCCAGGTTGTTGTGCTGATATCGGTGAATCTCATTGCTATTCGGATTTAATACAGACAATCCCATGGTACCACTTCCTAACCATATATTACCCTCACGATCCTGTTTGATAACCTTGATCGATGCGCCAAAACGGCTATCTGGTGCTGATTGGTTGATGTCACCAGCTGTTTCAAACCTGATGGTTCCTTGTGTGTCGGTTCCTGCCCACATGCGGTTTTTAGTAGCTTCAAGATCCCAGATAATCCTTCCCCGGAGGTATTGAGTGACCTGCTGTCCTTCTTTGACATACAATCCATCACCTTCGGTAGCAACCCAGAGCCTTAGTTGAGCATCTTCCTGAATGTCCGTTATTTTCAGATAATCCGGGAAGTCGGGGACAGGTTTAAATTCTTTGGAGAGCCGATCGAAGATAAACAATCCTTTTCCTTCTGTACCCACAAGAAAATCTCCATTCTGGCATTCAAAAATGGCTTTTACTGCAAGCGTGGGAGATTCCGGATCATTGTTGAGCACATAGTAGTTTTCGAAGTTGTTCGCTGCTCTATTGAATCTGGAAAGACTAGCTTTGGTTCCAAACCATAGGTTATTTTCTCTATCCTCATATATTTTCCATATCGAGTTGTCGCTGACGGTAGTAGAATCATAGAAGTCATTTTCATATGAGGTAAACTGATAGCCATCAAATGCATTGATGCCTCCGAAGTTTCCAATCCAAAGCATGTCTTCATGATCCTGAAAAATGGTATTGACACTACTTTGGTTAAGGCCAGAGGATTTTGTAAAATGGATAAATTCCAAAGACCCATTTTGAGCTGGCAAAGTGAATTGCTGGAGAGTAATTAATATGATAGCTAGTAATCGCATTTATGAACAGACCTTTGTCTCTATCTTAAATCCTTCTTTAAACAATATAATAATTAGGAAGTTAATGGTATTAAAGCTATTGTCGATCTTCATCCTAAATAATGACAATTTATTGAAGTAATTTGACAATATTTTAAAAGAAGGTTGTACCATTTTTGTTGTATAACTAGATGGAAAGAAATTATGAAATTTTATATATGGTACGATTGGTTTAATCAGCAATATAGTTTTGGGTCTTGGGAAGGATATCAGTACAAAGTCTCCTCTTGTGCTGATCAGTCCGGCATCAAACTAATACAGGAACTTGTCACCAAAAAAGAAAGTTGCGAGAAATTAGTGGCCTTTATGAATCATAGTATTCAGAGAAAACAATCAGCGTAAAGTATCCGAAAGATTAATTAGATTGTAGTAAAACGAAAACCAGCTTATGATACTTCCACCTCCTTCTATTGATGAGGAAGCCCGTTTATTGGCCCTCAAAGAGTACTCTCTTCTGGATAGCTTACCAGAACAGGAGTATGATGAAATTACACAACTGGCTTCAGAAATCTGTCAGACACCTATTTCTTTGATTAGCCTGATCGATGACCAAAGACAATGGTTTAAATCAAAGGTGGGTCTGGATGCGCCATTCACGCCACGAGAGTGGGCATTCTGTGCACATGCAATCAATGACAAAGAACGCACAATGGTCGTTCAGGATTCAAGGCGTGATGAAAGGTTTATGGAAAATCCATTGGTAGTGGGAGATCCTCATGTTATCTTTTATGCAGGGGTGCCTCTGGTTAATAAAGAAGGACATGCATTAGGAACACTGTGTGTTATAGATAATGAACCAAGAAAATTATCCGAATCTCAGTTAAAGGCATTGAAAACGCTTGGCAAACAAGTTGTGCGTCTATTTGAGTTAAGAAAGCGTACTACAGATTTACGTATCACTATTAGTGAATTAAAAAAACAGAACCAGGCATTAAATGATTTCGCCCATATCGCTGCTCATGACATCAAATCTCCCTTGAGCAATATCATTGCATTAAGCAATCTGATGGAGACCCGATTCGCAGATGCAATTGGTGTGGAGGGAATGGATATAATGGGCTTGATCAATAAGTCCACCAATAAACTGAATGAGCTCATTGACGGTATATTGAAGTATAGCCAGTCCTCATCGATTTTGGTAGAAGGAAAAGAGGAGTTCTATGTAAAGGCCGAAATAATAGAGATTCAGAACATGGTATCCTCAGGGATTCAGGTCAATTTTGAAACCATCGTTGATAACAACCACAAGATATTCACTAATAAAATTGCTTTCGAACAAATCATGTTAAACCTGATCTCCAATGCTGTCAAGTACAATGATAAGGATGTTCCTAAAATCACCATTAAGGTGGAAGACCAATCCAAAGAGTGTCATCTTACAGTAACGGATAATGGACCAGGTATTAAACCTGAATTCATGGATAAGATTTTCAACATATTTGAGACCACCAATAACCGGTATAAGTCCGGTGGGAAAGGTACAGGCATTGGATTGGCTACCGTAAAGTCACTGGTGGAAGGTTTGAATGGTAGAGTAGAGGTTTCGTCCAGGCTGGGAATGGGCACTACGTTTACTGTGATAATTCCTACAGGATGAGCAAAAAGCCAATGACCTGATAAAAATTTCGTTTTAACTACTTCTATATGAGACCGACTCACATTGTTGATTCGGTCTTTTTTTTCCCGTTTAATATATGGAATCACTGGTGTCCGGGAAAAAAATTAGTATAGAAGATATTAATTGAATTCAGACAATCTGGAACGTTTTAGAACAATTTTAAAAAAGAGAGGCAATACAATCCAAATGTAGCGAAATTTAAGCGTGTCTGAGTTGTGTCACTGAGTTACACAGAGGACCGCTGAGTTGCACAAAGTGTTATTTAACTCCGTGCAACTTTGTGCTTCTCCGTGCAACTTGGTGAAATAGCTAGCAAAAGCTAGAATTTGACACCAAACCATTATACCACACACTTCAGTAGCACTATATATCGTTTCCGGACACCAGAGTATATGGAATCTAAAAAGAAAAAGGCCAGTCTATTTTTCAATGACCGGCCTGTTTGCTAACCTAAACCTATATAATAAACTATTGCATGAAATGCTTTCTTACGAACTGACAGGTGCCAGTGCTTTCTTTTCCTTTTTCTTAAATAATTTTACTACGATAATCTCGATTGGAAAAAGTACCAATGCTAGAACCAGATTGATCATTACCTGGAAGATGGGAATCTCCCCCGAAATTGACTCCATATAGGGTTCAAATTCTGTATGGATAAACTCAAATAGTATAAATACACTGACGTATAAAATTAACCGGCTGGCCAACCTGCTTTGCACTACCCTTATCATCTTGTTGCCTAAAAAGATGATCAAACCAATAAAAAGTATTTCTAGTAGATAAAACCACCATTTTTGCCAAAAAGGATAATCAATCTCAAAGGTGATGGACTGTACCCGATTGGTCCATAATTCTGGGTGCTCGGATTCCCTCACCAAAAACTCGTATTTACCTGGGCTGAGATTGGTGTAAGTCGCATTGTTTTTTTGCACTACCGGTGACCATTTCTTATCGTAACCCTTCAGCATATATTGGTAATAAATGGCATCAGGGTCCTTCAAATTGATACTTACAAAATCAAATGTGAGATGATTCTTCTTGTGGCCGAATTCCATGTCTCCTGGTAAGATGTTGTCAATCTTTTCTGATTTTGAGAACTGAGTTAAGTCGGTGTTCTCAAAAAACAACCTGATGTCCGTAATGTGGATATCCCGGTTCCTCATCCGGAATTGAAGATGGGGTTGGATTACTTTTGTAAACCCATTCGGATTACCAAAAAGTAGATCCCCACCAGACGTCTTGTAAATAGAATTCAGGAGTGTCTCCGTTTCGCCTAACTCGTCAGGATGATAAAACTGTTGAATCAGGCCAAAGTTCCCACGGACCATACTCAGGCCTTCACGGTGACTTACCCATACATTACCAAGGTCATCTACCATAACGCCATTACAAAAATTGGAAAGTAACCCATCCTTTTTTCTATAGCATTCAAAGCTTTTTCCATCAAAAGAAAAGAGGCCGTCACCCGCAGTTGCTATCCAGATGTTTCCTCCTTTATCCTGAATTATGCTGTTCACATCCTTACCTGGGAAAATTTCATCCCGGGTGAGATAAGTGATGGAACCATCGGGCTTTTTAAGCGCCAACCCTACTGCATGAGCACCATACCACAGATTGCCTCCCTCATCAGCCAGAATACTGAAGATTTCGTTGTGATAAAAATTTGTTCTGGTATTGACCTGATCGATGACTACTCCATCATGATCTAGTGTGTACACACCATTTCCTGATACAGAAACATGAAGATTACCGCTCTGATCCTGCGTAATATGTCTGATCAGATGGATGCTTCCTTCATCAACCGGATTAAGGTATGCTTTGTTGAGCTCACCAGTTTGTGCGTTGTAGTTATAAAGACCGTTTCTTTTAGTGCCTATCCACACCAATCCATTTCCTGACTGGAATAAGGTAGATATGGCCACTCCGTTAAGCACATCCAGCTTTTCGAAATTCAAACTGTCCTTATGTTCCCGGTTAAAAGCTTTTATCAACCCTTGCTCGGTTCCCATTAGAAGTTCGCCGTTGGCAAGCTCAAGCATGGCATTAAAGGATGTTACTCGTAATTGTGATTTTAATTCGTAGTGATGAAAAATAGCTCTATTGAGCTGTACCAACCCTTTTCCAAAAGTTCCTACCCAGATCTCATCTTCTCTGTCCACATACAATTCGCTGATCTGGTTGCTTTCAAAACCTGTGGAAGTATTGAAACTGGTGATTAATTGTTTGTTAATATCAAATTGAATCAGGCCATCGTTGGCGGTACCTACCCAAAGTGATCCATAGCCATCTTTTGCCAATGACTTCACGGAAACGTTAGGAATCAGAGCTAACTTTTTAAGTCTTAAATCACTTTGACTCATTTGATAAACACCCTCATCGGTTGCAAGCCAATATACTCCATGTTCCGGATCCTGGATAATGCTATTAACTGGTATGTACTCCAATGCTGCAGCCGCTTGTACCTCACCAATTTTTTTGTTCTTTAAGGTAGTTGTGATCAGCCCCTCATTGGTCCCGATAAGCAGTAGCGAATCCTGAAGTACCATGTCCAATGCAATGAGCTCTGATAATTTTTCCGATAGGATCGACGTAACTGATCCCTCACTGTAGATGAACAGCCCATGATTTTGAGTGAGGACCAGTAATTCTCCATTTTCTGACTCAACAATGGCTGTGATTTTGGAATTGGATTGTTCTTTATCAATTAGAGTCCTGTACTGGCCGTGTTCAAGAATTTTTACTTTACCATCAAAGTAGCCTACTACCAAATGACCGTCATTGGTAACCGCTGTGGCTGTAACAAGGTTCGTAGTGGAATCGCCATTGAAACGGTTTTCCATTTCAATGCCATCATACCTGTACAAACCACCATCGCTACCAATCCAGAGAAAACCGTCTTCATCTTGTGTAATGGCATAGATGAAGGTAGCGTCAAAGTCCTGGTTTTGATTGAACGTTTTCTTTACAAAGTCTCTTGTTCCAGCCTGGCTTAAGTTGACCAAAAGAAGAAGGCCAATAAGTAAACTACTTACCTTCATGACCTTCTTCTTGCTGATTGAAATTGATCTTTACCTTATATTTAAATTTGGGAGGACCTCCGATTGGCTCAGAGAAGAATGGTACCGGTTCGTTATACTGATTCACCACATAGCAAACCATATCATTTCTGGAATCCCTACCTTTTAAAATTTGTATGTCAATTGATGTGTTTTTTTCTTCTTCCTCGATCATGTGTGTACTCTGATCCCAGGTATTATTAGCAGAGGCATTACCCTTGTGTCTGTTTTTTGCCACCGAATAGATCAGAATCTGCCCTTCTTTGTCCAGGTCAAAATTGTGTTGCGTAATCGAAACCACATCTTTGGTAATAAATGGATATAGATGCGATACCGACTGTGATTTATGAGGCAGTCGGAAGGAGTACTCATAAGTGAAGGCGTTGGCCCCCTCTACTTCCAGGTTTCTGTCTGGCTGTGTGCTGAGGAAGTACTTGTAGAGGTTGCCATCATTACCTTTCACACCTTGCGTAATCACTTTAATTACATGACTCTTCATGCTGGCCACATATTCACCCTCCATTGGGTTGAGTGGCCCAAAAGTGTACCAGTTGTCATCATAAGACGACTGGTTTCCAAATACTTTCGATGCTAACAAGGTGCCGCTTTTGTAATTTCCTACCGGATCCAGTTTTCTTGCATCAGGGTGAGAATAAGCATCTTTTCCTCCATAAATAGAGAATTTTGTCTGGCTGTCAAACGATCCACTTTTCTCATCGTATTTGCCACCTACACCAGGATCAAATACTCTTAGGTATACCGGTTTGGTGAATGATTCTGGTATTACAAAGAAAAAAGTTTGTGTAAAGTCATCATCTCCCCACGAGGTGGTGCTTTCCGGGCTGAATGTGACCAGAAAATTAATCTGTTCAAATTCGCCCGGCACCATTTGTCCGTAACCAACGGAGTAACATAGGAGAGTTGCATATAATAATATCTTTTTCATTTTTCTACTTCTTAAAACTTTTGAGCTTAGTCTACTGTAATAGTTACTTCCTGCATGATGCTCATAGGAGAACCATTGTGTTCAAAGGAGACCAGTACTCTTGCGGTGTGTGCTCCCTTGGTTTGATAGGTGTGTTCTGTGTATAGTCCGCAACTAAAATTACCATCTCCGAAATCCCACGAGTAATTGATATCACTAATGGAAGGAGAATCAGCGGTGAACTCTGCCATCATTGTGCTGGCAACACCTAAGGTTGTTTCAACTGGGACATTAATGTTTACGCTTAGTGCTGGTAAAATTTCTACCTCTGCTTCAAACTCGTTGTAAAAATGTTTATTTGTCTGCTCCTCTATGGCAGTCATGGTAATGGAGTAATTGCCCGGGGTATCGTAGCAGTGTTCTACATTTACGCCATAATCAATGGTCAAATCTCCGAAGTACCACATGTACTTCATGTCACTGGCTCCAACCTGAGACTCAGAAGCATCCAGGCTGATGCAATTACTCATTGGAATGCTTTGAGCCGGGATTTCCTCCAGGTGATGGAACAAACCTCTTGACTGACAAACCTCAGTATCCTCGAACAATTGATAGAGGTCCTCTATATGAAGATCCAATTCGAAGATGTCTGTGTTACCTTCATAATATCCTTCTGTGATATAGGCAGTACTTCTGATTTTGGAGTAGTAGAAGTAGATGTTGTCCTGTTCATCATTGATTCTGGTACCCAGATTGACAGGCTCAGACCAATTCTCCCAACTGTTGTCCAGTCTTCTGGATACATAAATGTCAGATCTTCCATAACCATCATATCCATCACTTGAGAAGAATAGATATTCTCCATCTAATAGGAATGGTGCTAATTCATCTTTTTCTGTATTGATTCCTTTCAGGTTGTAAGGAGCGGACCATTTTTTCTCGGATAACCTGTGAGAAACATAGAGATCTCTCCATCCTTTTGAGTCATCCCTTTCGGCAGACATGATCAAATACTGACCGTCTTCAGAAACGGTGAAGTCCGTATTGTCTGAGTAAGAGTAATATCCTTCAATATTAAAATTGACAGGGTCAGTCCATTCACCATCAACCCACTTGGAATAAGAAAGGCCAGACATCATCTTGCTTTTCTTTTTACCTGTGTAGGCATTGCCTAAAATAATTGTCCTAATGCCATTTTCAATGGTGAAACTGTTAATGAAGTTTGGTCCCTCGTTATTAAACTTCGCGCCCATGTTTTGTGGATCGTCCCATTGGTTCAGTGTACTGTTCCAGTTGGCGAACCATATGTCTTCTTCATCTTCCGCACCACCAACATTTTTGGCATGGTATGATCGGCTAAAATATATCTGCGTTCCGTCTGGGGAAATGATCGGGCCATTTTCAGGATCGGCACTGTTGATGGTGCCACCGAGTTTTACAGGATTGCTGAGACCTTCAAGGATTAATGCTCCTTTAATGGTAGTGGCTACTCCACTTTCAGATCCGGTATTGCTTTTATTTAATCTGGCCGTTAAATGATTTTCATGCGTTGCAAATTGCTGTGCTGTTGCAAGCATAGAAAAACATAAAATTACTGTTGTAAGAGATAGTCTAATCATCGTTTTTGAGGTTAGTTCTCGAAACAAAGATGATTTATCTAAGACTGGATTTCAGATTTATTAGCTGAGTCAACGGCAAAAATCGGTGAATTGCCTGATTTTGGGGTTGAACCAAATTTGGAAAACTCCATTTTTTTACTGTTTCACAACTTTTAATTGAAGTAAACGATGTAAAATGCTGATATGCTGATTGTTATGAATAAGGTAAATTCATGATTTACTAAGGGTTAAATTATGCAAACGATATCATTGAAGATTATTCACTACATAATTATTCCCGTTTAGCGATTTACTTCACTTCGAAATACGCTAAAATCAGGCTTTTTTAGAATGTTGTCAGAATATTGAAGTCTGTTGGCAAAATATTTAATTCTATGCCGTCAAACTTTGCTAAGAAATTAATGGGAATCTAAAAGAACAATGGGATGATGACATTACAAACTAGCGATTATTATATATGGCACGATGAATTAAAAGGCATTACAGGGTTTGGGACCTTGAAGGATTACTTAAGCATGAAAAAAAAGCATCCACACCCTGAGGACCTGGAGATTATTTGTGAAGCCGGAAAGAAGAAGGCCGTATGTGAAGAGATCATTAAGGCACTCAATAAAGGTATGTGATTTAATTAACTGGAGTAAATTCAGAAAACAGCTGTGAGAATTCCTGGATATTCATTGGGGTTTCGTATTCACAGACTGCAGAAAACTCCTCCCACATCTTTTGCACCGCAGGGTTGTGATGAGCAGCCTCAATGGCTTCTTTGGACTCCCATTCGAAGACTTCAATGAACGTACCCGATGAGGATTTCATCACAATCGATTCACGGTGAGTGGCCAAACCTTCTTTTCGTAAACGGTCAACGTGAGTGGCCAACAATCTCTGTAGCCTTGATTCCTGACCCGGATGAGGTTTGTAGCAAGCAATAACAATTCTTCCCATAAGAATATTGGTTTTGATATTAAAGATATTGAAAACTCCAGAAGATGATTAAAACATTTCACGGTAAATGGAGTTCTAAGGGTAATGGTCGCCACCCGGCGACTTGTGGACAGATGGTTGATAGAAAAGCGGACTTTTAAAGTTCGCTTTTTTTATGTGTTTATTGAGAAACAATGAAATACAGATTCGGAATGCATGATTTAACGGCTGATACAATTCAATCACCGAATAAAAACAGGAGATGAGCGAATTTGAGCAGATTATTGTTTGATCTGATCATAAGTTTGTTTAATGTAATGTTTAGAAGTCTTACGATACAGCTAAATACCATAACACAGATGAATTTAAGTAACAATATGTTTGAACAAATTCAGGATTTGATCTGAATAGCATGAGCAGACAGATCTTTATACTTATCACAATAGCGATTGCTGGGGCGGTTGCTGTATTGGTACTGAGTTCAAAAATTAGAGAATACGAACAAAATAAGCAGCGCTTCCGACTGGAAAATGCTCATGGTCGCGCAGTAGCAAAGTTTTCTGAGTCAGTCGATAAATTTGCCTATCTGATGTCTGGCATGAGGTCTTACCTAAAGTACAGCGAAGAATTCCCTTCTCAATTGGAACTACAGCAGTTTTTCAATTATCAGATTAATGCCCTTGGGCTGGAAGATTCATTGATTGTATCTTTTATTAATGCGAACCATCAGTTTGTGTATTCATTCAACCGTAACCAAATTGATCCCGGCCAATTAATTGGAACCTCTGTGGGCGCTATCAGAGATAGCATAGAAATGAAAAGGTTGAACAAGCTCCTGACCAGCGAAGATATCCGGTTGTTTCCTCCAATCAATCTCGTGGAAGGCTGGGTCGGAATACCAATTGATTTTGCTGTTATAAGGAAGGAGGAACCAGTTGGATATGTGGCTTCCGTAATTAATTTCAAAAACATTTTGGAACCTGTATATCTGCAAGAGGACTCAGAAGAGCTTGCCTTCCGGTTCTCCGTAGACGGCATCTATTTTGATAGAGAGGCAGTACACGATAATTCAAAGATTTACCATTCAAGAAAAGATCCGGAAAGTTTTCTGAATTATAATATTCCTGAAAAGAATTGGTTGAAGTCAAATGTGACGCTCTATGGGCAAACCTTTGGGATTGAAACAGCTTTTATAAAGGAATCCAATGAAAATCCATATCTGGCCTGGCTGATTGGTTTATTTTATTTATTGCTTTTGAGTTTTGGGCTTTGGTCAGTTTACAGAACTTCAGTATATCGAAGATTAAGCTTAAAGCTTGAGAGGGCTAATCAACTGCTGTCACAACAAAAGACAGAACTTCAGGATCAATACAGCGAGCTGGAAAGGCTAAATAATACAAAGGATCGGTTCTTTTCAATCATTGGCCATGACCTGAGAAACCCCATATCATCAATTATCAATATCGTTCAGCTGGTAGAATCTGACCAGATTACTGCCGATCAGACGAAAGAGATCATGAAACAACTAGGTCCTGCGGCTAAAAACACCATTAACCTCCTGGAGAATTTACTGCAATGGGCGATGATCAATAATGATGACATTACATTCAAGTCAGAGAAACTAAATGTTAACCAGCTAATAGATGAAAATTTAAAATTGCTGGAGCCTCATGCACATAATAAAAAGATCAGTCTGTTGAGAGGAAATTTTGAGGCGGATGCTATCATGGGGGATGCCAATATGATTTCTACAGTGATTAGAAACCTGATTACCAATGCCATTAAGTTTAGTGAAGAGGGTTCAGAGGTCCGTATTGAGGCAAACAGGCAAAATGGATTCGTTACCATTGATGTAATTGACCAGGGAGTTGGTTTAACGGAAGAGGAAATCCTTGATATTCGGAAACTAAGTCTTGACAGTAGCAGACGTGGAACAGCAGGTGAACGAGGCACTGGTCTGGGACTTACACTTTGTATGGAATTTCTAAAAAAACATGGAGGTCACCTGTCCATAGAAAGTAAGCCGAATGAAGGGAGTAAATTTAGTATCTACCTGCCGGTCGCAGAGCCGTAATTGGTATAAAATGAAAAAGGTGTCCAATAGACACCTTTTTACTACACCTGTATTAATTCGTTTATCAGGCCACTCCAAGGGCCCATTGATCAGCTTCTTCTACCTGATCAAATTCTTTGATTTCTGCTGTTGATTGAAGCTCTTTCATTAGTCGATCCCTGGTGATCGTATATTGATCGCTCGAGAATTCTGAAGAACAAATGGCAGCAATTTTTACAACCTTCTCTTTGATAGTCTTGTAATTGGCGATAAAGCTTTCTTCCAGGTATTGTTTAGCCTCGTGAGAGAATGAGATAAGGAGATTTCTGTCCAGTAACATTTTATGGCAGAGTTCTTCTTCTACCAATTCCTTACAAATTTTAAAAATACCCTTAGCTGATTTCAGGTCCACTTTGCCATTCCATATGACCTTTACAATCCCATTGTCCAGATCAGCATAAACTCTTCCACCTTTTTCAATACCCAGTAGTGTGTAGTCGATAGCTTTTGAAATTTGCATAACAATTAATGTTTGTCCCCAATTTGTGATTGTAAATGTATCAATACCCTCAGAATCATGCTTATAATTTCGATAAAGCGCCCAATTACTTGGATGAGAGGTTGATATTTTCAGACCAAGCTAAAACCAGTTGGATCGGGTATTAAACCTAGTGCCAAAATGTGGGGAATTCCTTCCTCAAATCAACTGAACTGGAATATTTATGAATTGAACGAGTGCTATTAGTAGGTGGGCGATTAAAGTTTATATTAACCAATTGTGAGGGTAGTTTTGCTGCTATAACAATAACAAACCAGGACAATATGAAACTTATCTCAGCATTATTCTCAAAATCATCTCGGGACAAATTAAAGTTGCAGTTTATCAAGCATGAAAACACCTGGTATGTATTGCGGGATGGACACATCTTATACATTGGCGATAAAGACAAGTGCCAGAAGTATATGGAATATGCTCGTGCCTGATATATAGTAAGAAATATTTAAACTTCTTGGGGGTGGTTCCTATAAGAGCTGTCGGAATAGAAATGAAGTGACAGTTTGGAGCGTCAGATGAATGCTGCTTGATTTGAGTAATTCTACTGGTTGCATCCATCAATCAACAAAACCCCTATGAAGTATATCATATTACTTATTTCAACCATTACATTTTTTGCTGGGTCCGCTCAGGAAAGAACTGTTTCAGGTCGATTGACAGACTCATCAGGAGATCCCCTTCCCGGAATAAATATTGTTGAGAAAGGGACCACACATGGAACAATCACTGACTTTGATGGTAATTATACAATCACCGTTCCGATCGGAGCAACTTTAGTATTTTCCGGGATTGGGTTTCAGACAAAAGAAATTATTGTTGGTAAGCTGACTGAGTCGAGTAATGTACAACAAGGAGATGGCAGATTTCCTGTTAAAAGACAAATAAAAGACTCTGCTCCCACAGAACCAGGAATTGCAAGTTTTGATCATCAATCGAAAACCTTTGAATCATATGCGCCTCTGGATATATTAAGGCTCCACAGGATAAAAGAAAGAGGAAAAAAGTATATCCTTAAATCTTACAGCGATCCTGTTCATGCCAGGGGTTTTGGCCTTCAATATTCACAGGTATTAGGCTTTTCACATGTTACCCAATTGCCAAAATTACAATCTTCTTATGCTCAGGGGAGATCTGATCAGGGTGAACTGAGTTGGTTTGGGGCAGATTCTAATGAATTTTTTTCATGGGGCCCAAAGCTGTCTAATCTTGAATATGACAATGGAGATTATCCATTTGATCGTAATGGACCATTGGTTTCTCTCGGAAGTAGCAATGGAAATGAGGCCAACAGATACCGGAATGATAAGATTTTTCAAAAAGGCTGGATCAACAAACATGATTTTTTATTTACAAAACCAGTTGGTAGTGGCGATATCAGGACTTCTTTCAACTATACCAACGAAGCTGGTGTAATTCCCACGTCTAAGAAAGAATCAGTCAAAATGGAAATTCAGGGAGAGTCGCTTAGTTTTGGAGAAAAGAGTGGTGATTTGTCCATTCAATCATTTTTTGTGAAAAACGAAGGCTCTTTATTGAGCCATGGAGCAAACATTGCCAGGATATATGGTGACGCACTGAATACGCCAGTTAGCTTTGACAACAAAAACGGGTTTTCACGAAAAGTGGCCATTCAGGAACCCTCGGCCTGGCAATTAGACAATGAATCCCTAAGGTCTTTTGCTCCATCCGAGGCTAATAACCCGTTTGGATTAGTTGCATCCTCACCAGACATGGATGTACAATCAAGGTATTTTGTAGCGATTGGTCACCACTGGAAACGGTCATTCAGCCTGAACCATCATTTAGACATCAATTCAAGTTTGAGTCATGATCGTCAGAAACTGGAAAGTCAGTTTGGAATACCTTCTGGCTTTCCTGTTGGCTTCACTGGGGTACTGACCAACAGAGCAACAGAAAGCAATCAAACAGAATTACGAATCACCCCTGCATTTAAATGGTACAAAACGGGTTATGAACGCCAGTTAACCCTCGATTATCAATTTTCCAGCTCAAGGCAAAAGCTCCATAGAACGGACCAGCAGGGATTTGATTCTCAATTTGACGATCCAGACGTAACCAGACTTTCTAATGCATCACTATCAAGAAATACACATCAAATTGCGGCATCTGGAAAAGTAAAGTGGCCAGGCAATTATATCACCTATTTGGGCAATACTTTGTATGTTTCCAGCACTGCAGGTACGGTGGCATTCAATCCATTCGTGGCATTTGTAGCGCACCTCAATTTTTATCCATTTACAATCTCTCCCAAAATAAGTTACTCAAAGTCTACTCACGAAGCATCTCTCTTATATAATGACTGGTCGTACGCCAGTATAAATTTAAATTCAGGTCAATTCAGGCAGGTATATGAAGCTAACGATTTGATGTTCCCAGATGGGTTGAAGCCAGAAACGAAAAGAAAACTTCAATTTGACATAGAGACAAGGCTGTGGTGGCTGGGAGTTGATTTTGGTTATTCCTATGAGATAGTAGATGACTTCATTGCTCCAGCATCTTTGGGGAATCTATTCAGCATGCAAAATGTGGGCAGAGTAGATACCGAATCATTGAATGTAAGAGCATTTTTCCAGGATTACTTCTGGCCTGGGAACCGATGGAAAATTGCGCTTAGCTGGACAAGAAATGTTCCAATAGTCAAATCTATTTCATCGCAACAGGAGATTATTCCATTAGCAGGTTTTGGAAATGCCCAAAGTGTAATGGCGGAAAATCAGCCCATGGGTATGATTTATGGAACCGCATATGCGCGAGATCCTTCAGGAGCAATCATTATCGGCAATGATGGTTTTCCCCTTGTAGCTGCTGACATTCATCCGCTGGCCAACCCAAATCCTCAGGGTGTTTGTGGGTTTGATGGGATGATAAATGTAAAAAACCTCTCGCTCAATTTATTAATGGAATACAATTACGGAAGGGAAGTATGGAATGGAACACAGGCTTACCTCGATTACCTCGGTCGATCCGCTAAAACTGAAATTGAACGTACTACTGTCAATCATATTTTCGAGGGTGTAAGCGAGTCAGGCGATAGGAATACCATACCAGTTAATTTTTATGATCCGGCATTGGATGTAACAGAGAATCGATGGGTAAGGTATGGGCCGGAAGGAATTGCAGCGTCATATATAGAATCTGTTTATTCATGGAGGCTCAGTGAACTTATTTTTAGCTATTCATTTCGGTTTACAAGATCGCATCCCATCAATTCGATTACCATATCCATGATTGGTCGTAACCTCCTCCAAATCACACCATACCAGGGTGTAGACCCGGAATCTGACCTGTTTGGATATGGTTATGGCGCTGGATTGGACATGTTCAATCTCCCTTCTACCAGAGGTTACCAACTTAAAATGATGATCAAGCTATGAAATCACTATTCAAATTATCTGTTTTCATTATTTCGATCCTGCCAACTGTAAATTATGCACAGGAAATAAATGAAGACCACCGGGAAAAAGTATACATTCAATTGGATAAACCTTTTTACAGCCAGTCTGATATCGTTCGGTTTCAGGTGATCGTATTAGATGCTGAGAACCATCAGCCAACTGAAATTAGTGATATTGCCTACGCAGAATTGATTAGCCCAAATGGGTCTGTGGTGAAGAAATTGACCCTCCCTATTGTTGATGGAACAGCCAGGGGAGACTTTGATCTTCCAGATAAGGGTGGGCTTTATTTACTGAAGGCCTACACCTCATGGGCTTTGAATTTTGATGACATTCAGTTGCTCGAAAGAGAAATAAGAGTACAGAACGTGATCACCACACGTCTTTTGATTTCACCAGAATTTGATCAGGCCAGTTATGGGCCCGGGGATCTTGTGAAATTTGAATTGGCAGTAAGAAATATTTCGGATGAACCTCTCATCGGCTCAAAAGTGAATTATAAAGTCAGGCTTGCCGGGACACCTTTAATAGAAGGTGAAACAATCACTAACGAAAAAGGTAAGGCATACATTGAATTCTCTTTACCTGAGGACCTGAGCCAAACTGATGTGATAATCAATGCTACAGTTAAAGGGGACCGCTTTGAAGAATCTGTGGCACGAAGTGTTCCGGTTGTACTCAATCGCGTGGTACTCAATTTCTATCCCGAAGGAGGTCATTCCGTTCCGGGAAAAATGTCTATGATAGGATTCGAAGCAATTGATGAATACGGCAATGGTGCAGATATTAAAGGGACCATTTTTGATGACCAGGGAAAGGAGCTGCTACAATTTGCAAGTGAACATGAAGGAATGGGTGCATTCCAATTGCAATATGAAGTAGGCAAGTCTTATTATACAAAATTGATGTCACCTTCCATTCCTACAAGATTTAAACTTCCGGAAGCTGGTTTTATGCCTGTACTCACATTAATAGAACAAAACCCCGAACAGTTAACATTTAAGGCAGTGGGCTGGACTGATCAACTTAAGTTGGAAGGTTACTGTAGAGGTAAACTATGGTATGAAAGTGAGATGCAGGATTCTGTGAAGTCTCTTTCAATTGAAAAATTCCCTCCAGGTATTGCCCGATTTGTTCTCAAAAATAAGGCTGGCAGTCCTTACTCAGAGAGGCTGGTTTTCCTGAAAAGAGATCAGTCATTTGATGTTAAAATTGAAACAGACAAAACCAAATATGCGCCTGGTGATTTGGTGACATTAAATATTGAAACGCGCGACAGTTCAGGTGAGGCTGTACCCATGAAGCTGGGAATATCGGTGGTAGATGATCAGTTGATATCATTTGCAAACGACCAATCAGATAACATCCTTTCTTACTTTTATTTGTCAAGCGAACTGAAATCAAAAATTGAAAATCCAACATACTACTTTGATCCCGAAGAAGAGAATTCCGAACGCGCACTGGACCTGTTGATGATGATAAAGGGTTGGGCAAATTACTCCTGGAAATTGAATGAAAAAGCAACTCTAAAATATCTGCCTGAAAAAATCACCAATGTAAGAGGCCGACTTGTTAATGGGAAAGGGAATCCAGTGCAGGGTGTGGTATACGCTGTTGAGAGTCATGATAAAAGGCGTATGGTGGAAGTGGAGACCACTGCGGAAGGATATTTTTTAATCAAAAACTTTAATGCGAAAAATCAATTACACCTGATCACCAGAAAACCGAATAAGATTATTGTGGAAGACAGCAGGGCAATTGCTCCAAAACCAGGAAGGGGTGTTTATTGGTGGTCCGGGGAATACAACTTATATGATGAAATTTATTTTGATGAAATCAATGTGTCGACCAATACAACACCGGATTCGGATAGTGATAACAACAATACTGAAGGATTAAGCATTTCATTGTCCGAGGATACCAATAGTCTCGAGGAAGTCGTTGTGGTAGGTTACGGAGCTGTTAATAAAAGTAATTTAACCAGTTGTACCGTAACTATCTGGGATGCAGGTTTGAACAATTTCTCAACCATGGGTACACTTCAGGGGAAGGTTGCCGGAGTTGTAGTCACCCAACAGCATACGGACATCACAATTCCCCAACTGATGACGCTTAGAGGTAATCAGTCAGTTGGTAGTGGAGATGGTGCCCCCCTGGTTGTTTTAAATGGATTTGAATTGTCCCCATCGCAAAGTCGGCATTTCATGAATTCCGAATTATTTACACCAGATCAGTTGCAATCAATCACTTATTTGAATTCTCCCGAAGCAAGGTTGCAGTACGGCAATAAGGCAGGCAATGGAATAATTTTTCTGGAAAGTAAATTCAATATCGGCAGCCGGAACTATCACTACGAAACCAAGAAAGGCAAATTCAATGGCGTCACCATTACAAAATATGAATTCTCAATTGTGCGAGATGCCTATGAAATAACAAGCCGTCAATCAGATGGAGTGAGAGCTGAGACAGGGCATTTAGTCTATTGGAATCCAAACATCATGACAGATGAGAAAGGAAAAGCTGAGATCAAGTTTCGGACAAATGATGCCATTTCCACATTCAGAATTACTGCTGAAGGGATTTCCGCGGATGGGGGGCTGGGTAGGTCTGAACAAACCTATTACACCGTGAAGCCATTAAATCTGGATGTGAAACTTCCTCATCAGGTGGGATTTGAGGACCAAATAATGGCTCATGCTATGCTCTCAAATCAGACCAACAAAGTAATGAATGCAGTACTGGAAGTGACTATGGACTCAACAGTGGTGTTCAGGCAGGACGAATTACAAATTGCTCCTGGTAAAAGTATGGAGGTCCCGGTGCTGTTGGAGCCACCTTCCAGAACAGGAGACACCATGATCAGGTTTGAACTTCGTAGTGGTTTTCATATGGATCGGCTTGAGCAAAAAATTCAAGTCTTTCCAATAGGATTTGAAAGTCGTATTAGCCAATCAGGGTCAAATCCCAATACGCAATTTAAATTTCAAATTAGAAATCCCGAAAGAGGAACCGTTGCAGCTAATTTGACCATTTTCCCTGATGTGATTAGCGATCTTGAATCAGGCGCAAAATCTTTGTTTCGGGAACCTCATGGTTGCTTTGAGCAAGTATCTTCTACCACTTATCCCAATGTACTGGCCCTGCAGTATCTTAACTCAACCATGACCAAAGATCAACAAGTAAGCATAAGGGCACTCAATTACATTTCGTCTGGATATAAAAAACTTACGGCCTATGAGGTGAAGGGTGGTGGATTTGAGTGGTTTGGACACGCTCCGGCACATGAAGGACTGACAGCATTTGGGCTGATTCAATTTAACCAAATGAAGGAAGTTTATGATGAGGTAGACAGTAAAATGATGGATCGAACCATCGGGTGGTTGCTTAGCAGGCGTGATCAAAAAGGCGGGTTTAAACAGAACAGAGGGAAATATGGATTTTCTGCTGCTTCAAAAGAAGTGACTAACGCATACATCGTATATGCCCTATCTGAATTAGGAGAATCTCAAATTGTCAATGAGTTTTCGGCCTCCTTACAAGAAGTTTATGAAAGCGGAGATCACTATAGGATGGCCCTGATTGCTAATGCTGCCTATAATCTGAATGAAACATTGGTGTATAAAAAATTGGTTGATGAGTTTGAATCTCATGTCGATAAATTCGGAATGAATGATTTTACTGTGGACCATTCCCTGGTAAGAAGCTATGGTCAGGACCTGCAAACGGAAACAGTAGCCCTATGGACATTGGCGCTTCTAAAAAGTCACCATGATCATATTGCCCTAATATCTAAAATGGTAGACTATCTGATGGGGAAACGGGTAAACGGTAGGTTTGGATCAACGCAGGCGACAGGACTTGCGCTCCAGGCAATTGCTCAATTTAATTTAATCGCTGCATCAACCAAGCCATCAGGAGAAATCGAGGTTTGGCTTAATGGGAATTGGATACACAGTGTTTCCACGGAAGATATGAGAGGTTTGCATAGTTTTGATTTTGCCCAGTTCTTAAACCTTTCGAAAGAAAATGTTTTGGAACTAAAGTATCCTCACAAAGACACCAAAATGCCATACGCGGTTGAGGTGAGCTGGCTCAATAAAAACCCTGAAGCTAATGAAAGCAGTGTTCAACTGGAATCAAGGCTGGAAAAGTCCGAAGTGGTACTCAATGAAACCATTAGAATGAATAATCAAATCAGAAATATTTCAACGGATGGACTTCCAATGACCGTTTTGAGATTGGGTATACCAGGAGGATTAAGTTTACAATTCTGGCAACTGGAAGAATTGATGGAAAAAAGGATATTTGATTATTATGAGATAGTGGATGAAGATTTGGTATTGTATTTCAAGGAATTGGGACCTGGCCAGGAGATTAATGTTCCGCTTGACTTAAAAGCCGAAGTAGCAGGCACCTATATTGGAAGAGCATCTTCTGCTTATCTGTACTATTCAGACAGCAGAAAATGCTGGAACAATGGTCATCAGATTCAGATAGTGAAACAGTAAGGTGGTATTGGGTCCTGATAATTACAGTTTAAAAGCAACACCTATTTTGTAATCCAGGTAATCGGTCAGCGACTGGAAGGTACCGTCATCCAAAGAGTTGATTGGGCCGTCTACCATTTCGAAGTTTCTGTAGGAGGCACTTGTTCCATTGTGGTAGTTTGCTCCGATATCAAGCAGAAAGTTACCCGGAGTTCCGTGAAATAAATGCTGGAAATCAATGAGTAAACCTGTTCCCGCTGCTGTGTTCCATGCTGTTCCATGAAATTCAAACGTGTCTTCAAAATCAGCATTTTCATCGGTAGCCATTCTGGAACTGAAGAAGGTAGTCATACCCAATCTCACTTCTGCGTAAGGTTTCATCGGAGTGGTTTCCAATAAAAAGTACCGTGCTCCGGCGTGAATTGTCCAGAAACAATCCTCTTCTGAAACTTCGAGGTTGTCGCCATTATCGTTCACAAAGTTGTAGGTGTCCTGTGTATACATGGAAACACCCATTTCACCTCCGAGCGAAAATCGTGTGGGTGTATCTCTCCAGTAAGAAAAACTGACGCCCACAGGAGTCTTATCAATATTTTGATTCAGTTGTCCTATTGGATCATAAACTTTTAGGTTCACCGAAATCATACTGTTTTGGGAGAACCCTACGGAGGATAAAAAGATTAGCAAAGCGGGAATGAGTATACGTTTCATGGTAGTGAGGTTTATATAAATTTACTAAATATTGTGCGTCATTACCAGTTAATCAAAAACCTTACCAAATCTAAATTCATCCTGCGGATACTAGAAGGTAACCTTCATGCCAAAAGAGGTAATTCTTGCCCGGGGATACTGCCCTTGATCAATTCCGGAAGGGATTTCAGGGTCTTGACCGGGATAATTGGTAATGGTGAAGGTGTTTTGAAAAGTGAGGTCCGCTTCAATATGAATTCGATCTGATGAGATCAATTCATATATGAATGATGCATAATCTAATCGAAAGAAAGAATTGGCATAGAGGTGTATATCTGATTCCAACCTGGGCCTTTCAAAATTATGTTCAATAGCGGATTGTGTGGTATTAAAATTTACATCGAATTTTATATCGGTGCTTCTAACTGCTGTCAGTTGGTCATAGGCATGGCTGCCGCCACTCAATCTACCAGACCACCTGAACCCAAGTTTCTTATAATTAAGTTCATTTCCGATTCCCAGCACAACCTTGGGATATGCAGTTCGGTTGAAATCCTGGTTCAAATGATCATATTTATTTTCAAGTGGCACGCCTTCTTTGTCATATACCTGTGGTTTTAAATCAAAAGCATTTACTTTTTCATGTTTTCGGTTGACTGTCAACTCAGTTCCAAATATTTGGGCCGCATGGTGCCAATCATTCAATTTGTGAATTTTATTTCTGCTATATGTAAGATTGGAGTATAAACCAATGTACATGTTCGGAGTAATGTTTTCCTTGAACTTGAAATTGAGGGAAACTCCTGAAGATCTAACGGAACCATCATTTACATGACCAAGCCCCTGGTCCCAGCGAGCATTCTTCAGGTTTCTGACGAAATATTGAATTGAAGCAACG
The DNA here is from genome assembly GCA_965243755.1 of Cyclobacteriaceae bacterium. Lineage (GTDB taxonomy): Bacteria > Bacteroidota > Bacteroidia > Cytophagales > Cyclobacteriaceae > JANSWY01. The sequence goes on along the minus strand of CBDEVW010000001.1, from coordinate 222,873 downwards.
TACTTTCCCTTTAACCAACCCAGATCAAGTTTGGAGATCATTGAAAATTGATTTTCCTTAATGTCATTCATTTGAAAATTCGTTTTTGCATCGTCATCGAGCCAGGTATATCCAAAGTGACTAGTTTGAATGCTGTTCAAACAGATTTTTAGCAAAATGTCAGTTACATTTTTATTGTTGATGTAGTAGGGATCATTTTTTATGTTCCAGGTATAATTTGCGGACCATGAAAGCAAACCTTGTGTATCTTGTCTAAATGTATCTCTATCATACCGAAGACTACCTCCAAATGAGTACATGTGGTTATTGTTGATAATAAATCTAAGGTAATTTGAATAAAGGCTTTGCCTCAATGTTCCAATGTTGCGGCCCTTATGTGTATTGGTGTTATAGCTTGATCCAATGCTTAACTGATATTGAAGCTCCTTGGTTTGATCTGATAAGTAAGACAATTCAGTATCCAAAAATCGTGTAACACCTTCCTGTTGATTAAATGAGTTATCAAATGGTTTGTTTTTAATATACGAGTAGTTTGTAATCCGTTTATTTAAAGTTGATTTTATTGAGAGTCCTTCCAGAAAGGGGGCAGTGTAATTGGAATGAATGGCATATGAATGATATTGAGATTCAAGAATCTCATTGTAAGTTTCTATATATTCCAGTGGGTTTACCCAAACTCTATCTACTGAATTGTAGGATCCGTCATCATTATAAACCGGAGCGGTAGGGTCAAAGTAAATAATCCTGTTCATTAATTCGCGATCAGAATCTAAAGACAGATTTTCAATTTGACCATGGTAGAGAATTCCAATTTTCAATGACCCGGCAAAAAGATCTGGTCTTAGGTAGGCCTTTAAATTCTCTCGTTCCTGTGAAGTGGATTTTAGAATTCCCGGATTATATGTATTACTAAAAGATAGGTCAACTGGTAACTTATTATCAATAAGGTTGCCTGATAAGCTGATATAATGATCTGTGGCTACAACTTTTCGGAACATCAGATCCTGCCAATCTGTATTGGCTTGGCCGAGATTGTCATGGTCCTCAGGACCGAATTTCGACATATAATAGGAACGGAATTCGTCAGCGCTTAATACATCAATCTTATTCGGAAGAACCTTCATTGCTACCCGCCCAACATAGGTGGTCCTTAGTGGCCTTGACTGTTTATTTATAGTAGAAATCTTAATGATCCCTGTATTTGAATTAGTGGCATATTTATAAGTCTCACTTAAATCATAAGTAAACGAAATACTTTCTATATCAGACGGATGTATATTTAGCGGTGTATTGTAGTATGGAATATCGTCTATCACAAGCAGAGGAGTTTGGGATTGATCAAAACTGCCAATACCTAGAGTATGAATAATATGTTGATATCCTGGGGCACCACTTTCACTGTTGATCAGTACACCGGGAGTTTTCCCGATGATTAGGTCCATAGGGTGGGTAAAAAAACCTTTATTGAAATCCTGTTTTGATAATTCAAGGTGGTTGTATTGAATCATCGAAATTGGTTGTAGGAATTCGATTGAATCTGATGACCCTAAATCCTGGGCAATAGTAGTTGTTATGCTCGAGACAGACAGTAGTAGTGTTAAGACAATTCGCATGATTGACAATCTTTATGGAAGCAAAATTGACCACTTTATTTCAATATTCAAAGACAAAATATTGAAGAGTTTCAGGCAGTTTAGGTGGAGGCGGAGACTCTAATAGTCATCAGAAATATAGATCTTAACCGGCTTATTTGGGTATGCAACATACAAGAGTTTATGTACTGGAGTTGTGTGTGTTTTAAGATAAGAATAGATCCCTGTAAAAAGCATGTTAGCTTTCGAAAATGATGTGGTTAAATCAAAAGCTATTCTACACAAAAAAGCATGAATAATCTCACACAATCAAATCACCTGGTTGAGAGTGCACTTACTTTTTGGAATAATACTTTCCAATTCATGCACTAAGTTTGTCCTTTCAAGAGATTGAAATAAGCTCCAACGACTCTAGTGATAAGAATAACACACATCACCCCAACCTTTTGAAATTGACATCAAAGCTATGATGCCCATTGGGAAACCTTCGATTTCTGTAATTTTATACTGGATATTAGGAATGTCATTTGCTGATGTAGAATCTGCAGGCTGTATTTGTTTGTCAGCAAAATCAAATTTATCCTTAACAATTAGTATTACATAAGCAATTGGCAAAATCAATATGGCAACATCATAAAAACAAGTCTCTTCACTTTTGTACGATGATATATTTATCAATAATCCTCAACTACCCCAACAAAAGTATGATGATAACTGAAACACTCTGGTCCAGGTGGCGATGATTCAATAACACTACTTGAAGTCCTGATTAGTTGATTGTCGTCATAGTATTTCCTGATTTCGCTTCCACCACCGAAAATGTAAGAACTCCTCCGAGTTTCACAAATCTTATTATTTAATTGATCAAAGTAGGTATTGGTTGAATAGTCCCTATGATCATCTTGACTGAAGGTGAGCGTTTTTAACAACTGTCCACTTACACTTTTATATTTGATTGTAGTAGCATAAGTGCTTCCCTGATCATCATGCAAACTTTGGATCTCAATTGTATCCCCAACTAATTCTAATTTTTCGATAGCTACAACAATCGAATCGATCAATTTCATCAATCTAGCATGACCGGGATATTTCTGATTTGCTGGTTCATTCTTAAGTTTGATTAACATGTCTTTCGATTGAGCTATCATTTCTTTACCAGTTGGACAGTAAGATTTGTCACCTTTAGACACTTTCTTCTTATCTGGGTTTAGCCAACGAATCATTTCTCCACCTTTTTGAAAGTAGAATCGGTTTTCAAGCCTTTGATCACCATGTGAATCAATTGTGTAGATAAAGTAAGCATGATCCTTTATGTAGTTCAGGTCGAAGTAGAATTCTGCAATGCGATTCTCTGATTTGGAGACTACTTTTTTGAGATTATTATCTTTAAAATAGAATTCCAGATCATCAATCAACTGTTTTCTTAGCGAGATCCCTTCATTGGATAAGGCATAAAAACGATCCCTTATCTCTTGGATTTCTGTTTCTTGTGAAAAAGAAAACTGCTGGATGAATAATAAAAGAATGATTAGGCAAAGACTCTGTTTTATAGTTGGTATTAGAAAAAATCGCATGATTATCTCTCTTAAAAGCTAAAGTTCTACAAACTTAAACTTAAATCAGCTTGTGAAAATAAAAAACCTCATGAGGGAACCGAGCCCAGTTCAAATTAGCAACAGTCCTCTGAAACCCTACTTCGCTGAAGTGATACATCACCAGGTTTCACCTATAGTGAACTGATTCCGCCTTAGCTTGCCGAATGATACCCCAAAAAGCGTATACGCCAACCACATAGGAAATTGAAAAAAATAAAAAACTCGCCTAAGCTAAAGCTTCGGCGAGCGAAGGTGGAGCCGGAGGCTCTTGAACTCATATTTTAAGTTGCTGATAATAAATCATATACAATTGAGTGGACATAACTGTTAACCGATGTGTTAACCGCATATTTTAATGGATTTTATGAAGATTTGAATGATTGTAGAATTGAAGGATTACAGAAAAGCTGATATTGTAAACCGACTGCACCGTTATTTTGGATAAAAACTAATGATTTTGTAATTTTTCCCCATAGTTACCCATCAATAGACCGAATAATTAATTCTTAAAACATCATTCCTGTCCCGACTAACACGAAAATTCCGGGATTGCAGGAATAGTACATAGTTTACACTTAATACATAAATTTCAATAATATGAAAAAGATAATGCTACTATTAGTATCTGCAATGATAGCAGGTCAGTTAGTAAGTTCATGCGCCATGCAAGATGATTTACAAGATATCACTATAGAGAATATTGAAAATGAAAGCACCGGAAGTGATAGCGAAGATCATGGTGGTAGCCCAAATGATCCTCCTACACCACCGGACAACTAGATTGGAGGTTAAAGCACATACGTGTTTTATGCAATTTGAAATTGGCGTCAAATCGGAACTATCAATTGCTTAAATCAACAGTGTGCTGAATCATGACTAAAATCGTTGAATATTTTCTAACCGCTTTTTGCGGTTTTTTTATTATCTATGTGTTATAACTTATTCAAAATCAGACCATTATTATCATATGATAATAAAATCTATTAAACAAATTTACGTCACAACCTTTCTGCTTACGATATTGTCTGTCGCTCAGGCCACTAATAATCAGCGAGATAGTTTGTTTGCAATTACGCAAAATTCTACTGATGATAAATTAATTAGCAAATCTTTTTATTTCCTATCGTATTTATCTTTGTCGGACTCAATTGATCTAGCGATTTCTTATTGCCATGAAGCTGAAAAACATGCCTTGCTTGCAGAAGATAAAATGTTGCTAGCCAACAGTTACTTTATGATTGGATACCTCAATCATTTGAAATCTGATTTCAGAATGGCCATAAGATATTATTTAGGAGCTCGAAAGATATACCGCAGAATTGGAAACCATACCAAAGAGCAGGAGGTGTTAAGAAAAATTGCACTGCTTACAAGAGAGATGAGTCGCTATGAAGCTTCATTAACATATTCCAAAGAAAGGCTGAAGGTTGCAGAGATAATTGGTGATAGTGAAATGCTTCAAGATTGCTACTATGAACTAGGGCTTTTACAGAACCTTAGAAATAACCTACCTGAGGCATTCAGCAATTTTTTACGAGCTAAAAAGATTGTAGAGTCGATGGATATTATCGATTCTGTTCGTAGTGCAGACATCTTGCTTGAGTTAGGCACACTATCAAGGAAAATGATGCAAATGAATAGCATGTCGTACCGGGACAGTGCGCTTAAATATTACAATGCTTCAAAAAAATTAAACACATCAAAAGTCCATCAGAGTAAAATATGTAATAACCTGGGGAATCTTTATTTGCAACAGGGTGAATATGACAGTGCACTAGTTTTCTTGCTTCGAGCATTTGAATTAAAGAAACGGATATCCAGCAATAGACTTTTTATTAACACATACAACAACCTGGGAATTGTCTATTTCAAACAAGAAAAGTATGATTCTGCTAGTTACTATTTCCAAAAGGCAATTAGCAGTAATATTGGGAATGATAGCCCTGAAGAAAACATAAGGGATTATAACCTGTTAATCGCCTTCCAAACCAATAAACCGCTACTCCTTAGCTATCAATACCTGGACTCTCTTAAAGGAAAAACAGGAGTTGCTTTCAGTGAATACAATATAGTAAGCCGATTACATGAAATGGAAAGAGCCCGTGTAATTATGGATCAAATTGAAGCCGAGAGTATAATGGAGGAAGTATTTCTGGCAAGTGAGGAGGATTCAGCAAACTCATTGGAAACGCTTGAATCCTCGCTTAAGATATCTTATTTGTACAGTTTGATCGGAACTCTAATTATCATCTTACTCTTTATTGCGGTTTTAAAACACAAAAAGATGCGGAAGAAAATTGCCCTTACGATTAATGAGGTGAAGCGAGAGTATAAAGAAAAATATAAACTAAAGATTGACTAAGAAAGCTTTTTAATAATATCAACCATGTCATTTTTCAGAGATTCATTTTCATTGATTAAGCCCCGGGTGATGGTGAGTATCCTTTTTATGAGATCTGTTCTTTTCTCCTGGTCACAGCCCTTTTCCAATTCTCTTAACAGGATGTAGATATCTGAGTAATGTGGATTTTCCTGCTTTAGTCCAGTAAGCTCATCCAGAGAGATGTTAGTTAATTCTGCAAATTTTATCAAAAAGTCTATAGATGGTCTTTGCGCACCACGTTCAATATCATTGACCGTTGAGCGCGAAATACCTCCATGTTTTGCAATGGCATCCTGGGTATAGCCGGCAATCTTCCTGATCTCTTTGATTCTCTTACCTATCAAATGATGTATTTTACGTCAATATATTGCTAAAAATATTAATATGACTTGTATTTGACGGAATAACCGTCTATAATTGTTTCAACAATGTGCCACTGCCGTCAAAAATACAGAAAATATTGTATTGGGTAGCATATTGAATTGAGGTATGCTAGCAATTATAGTGTAAACATATTTTGAACCATCAAGTCTTGGGTTAGGGTGTCAGGAATTCGGTTGGTCTGACGCCCTTACTTTCTTGATAAGATATTTAAATGTTAACCATGAAGCTTAAACTAAACACGCCTGTCACTTTCAAAAGTCATCTAAATGATGACCATTGCAATTCACCTGTCAAGTTATTCGAACAGTCATTTGAAGGAGACTCAAAACTGGGTTTAATTGTAGATTTTGATGAGGTTTTAGGTTTCAATTATTGCGTCGAGTATCGCACCGAGGGTGAATATGTTTTGCAACTACCTCATGTAGGTAAAAATCGTTTCACCACTCCATTAGATTTAGAGATCAAAGCAAGACTTAGGCAAATTTTGAGAAACACTGATTCATATATATTGAAAAAACACCTATCAAGACTATTGGATACTTAGTTCTTAGAACAGGATTCCAATGTGAGTCAATTGAAATAATTATTCACCTAATTCATTAAACCAATGAAACTCAAACCATTATTCATCATTTCCTTTGTGGTATTTGCAATTAATTGTTATTCACAATCACCTCAGCCGGGAGATATTATTATCTCAGAGATCATGTATAAAGCCAATGGACAGGGTTATGTAGAATTATATAATACTACAAATACTTCATTCACTTTCGAAGCATCAATTGTGGCAGGTGTCGGGTCTACCAATACTCAAAACATGGGCACTATAACAATTGGGCCAAAGTCTTTTTATATCATTTCCAGGGGTACAACCATAACAACTGATTATACAGCAAACTCTTCTTATTTCATGGAGAGAGGATTGGATTACGAAAGCTTTATTTTATATAATACAGATCAATCCCCCTGGGTACAGCTTTCCGAAGCGACTTTATTCGGTATGACAGGAACCTCAGCCAATTATGGTAAATCCCTCGAATTGGTTCACACAAAAAATGGTTCCGGAGCTGAACCCGGGGAATTTTCAGGAAGTGACTATGCTTATTCCACATCCACATACGCAGATGGCGATGGATCTCCATATGCACTTGGGTCCACTCATGATCCAGCAACGGTCATTGACATTATTCCCAGTAACTTACAGGTTAATGAGAATGCTTTTTCAACCACATTAGCGCTTCAAATAACGGATCCGGACCTGCAAAATCAAATGACCGTAGATCTTTCTTTGATCACTGGGGACTCTTCCCAAATTGGTCACTTTGAAAATACAATATTGCAAATTCCAGCGGGTACAACATCCTTCAGTTATACCTTGAATTTCTTCGACAATAATTTTGTGAATGAAGACAGGAATTTCATCTTTCAGATCTCCAACCCGTCAGGAGGATACTACCCAGTAATTAATCAGGATAAATTTTACCTAACTATTCTGGATGATGATCTCAACTATGTAGGATTCAATAACGGTTGGCTCTCGCCAAATGGCACTCAGCAGGGAATATACATCGATACGGTGACCAACAAAGTAGGAATAGGTACTGCAGAATTGCCAGGACAATATCTATTGTATGTCAAAGAAGGAATTAGGGCAGAGAAGCTTAGGGTAGATGTTGCAAACGACAATGGATGGGCTGATTTTGTCTTTGAAAATGACTATGAGTTGATGAGCCTCGAAGAGCTTAAAAAATTTATTGCCAAAGAAAAGCACCTGCCAAACGTTCCCTCTTCGTCTGAAGTAGTGGCTGATGGTGTTGATGTAGCAGAGATTAATGCCATATTATTGAGGAAGATTGAAGAACTGACCCTCTACCTGATTGAAAAAGACCAACAAATCAGATCCCTTGAAAAACAGGTGAAAAAACTACGTAAATAGCCTCATTCATTAACCATACTTACTAGTCATGAATATCAGCAGAAAATTTCTGTCGAAATGGTTTATCGTAATGACCATTTCTTTAAATGCATTTTCCCAAAATAGTGATCAGTCCAATAGTGATCCGGGAACTGTTACTTCAAATAATACAGCCATTTCCAACTATCTCAATATTTCCAGTGGAGATGTGACTTATTCGGTTTCGTTGAACGAGGTGTTTGGGCTTGGATTGGTGTACAGCTCTGCGCTTGCAGAGGGTGTTGATGAACCAAATAGTACGGTGGCCACTGGGATTACAGGTTTGGGATGGTCATTCAATACTCCTGTTATTTTGTGTGACCATAAAAATACCGGTACCAGGATTGATGATGAATTCTATCTCTCAGAGGGAGGAGGAGTTAATTTGTTGCATTGTATAGATAAAAACTCCCAGTACAATGAATTTGTTAGTAGCGACATTAATACTACAAAAATCTACTATTACTACAACGATGAACGTTGGGAGCTGGTGAAGGATGACGGGACTACACTAACCTTTGGAGGGAAGAATAACGGTTCCAACTCAATAGTCAATGCTATCAAACTAGGGAATTGGATGGGGGACAGCCCTACAGTTACTGATGATCAGGGAAATGTCGTGCAAGAACATTTGGCTACATCCTGGTACTTATCTTCAATCAGCTCTATTTATGATGATATTACCAGCTATGAGTATTATCAACAACAGGAGAAAGTTTGTTCCAGCATGCTTCCTGGTATGTGCAGTCTGGCGCTATCTTACACCAAGGCCATATACCTGGTGGAAGTGAAAAACTCCCAAGGCATGGTAGTGCTTCAGTATGATGAAAAACAACCAGATGAGTATTATGATCCCTACAGCCAACAGGATGAACCAGATGCCTATCAGGAGTGGTTACCTACCCGTTATTTAAAGTCAATAGCTTCCTTCAACCGTCATGGTAAACTATTGGGACAAAAACTGCTGGATTATGATTTTTTCAATCAAAATGAGAAAGCCAAAAGAGTACTTAAATCAATAACTGATATCAGGCATTCAGGAGAAGCTGATACCACTGCATTACCTGCCGACAGTATTTCTGTAACCTTGGGTGGCGATACAATTTACCATGCTAACCACCAGTATTCCGACCTTAGTTACCTAGGTGAACCTGAGAATCCAATGAGGTTCGAATACTATCAATTGGGCAGAAAAAAAGGATTTCTGAAGGAAATAGTCTATCCAACTGGCTTTACCACTTCCTATGAATATGATTCTCTAGAGTTATCGATCAACAATGGACAATTGTATACGGAGGTTGAATCACCTGGAGCAAATTACAAACAACCATTGTACAAGATGTTCGGCAATTATATGATTGTGTGCTGGAGAAATGTAAATTCAGTAAATGGTAAAGATGTCATTGTAGATTTATACGAGTGGGACACCAGGTGGAACAAAACACCTAACATTGCCACTTTCGACAATGTGCTGTATGATGGTGATGATGACCATGTTTCATACGAAGACTTTACCATACAAATGCAAGATGGCTTCTTTGCTATTTTACACAGGGAAAAGCTCACAGTTTTCGCGAAGGATCCGTGTAAAACATCCGGATGGAACCTTGTGGTTGACAAAACATTGCCATGGGGATATAAAGCTGGTCCATACGCACTGATGGCTGGGGATAAATATGTTGCGATTGGAGACCTGGATGGGGATGTTTATGTATATACCGAAGGAAGGTGGCAGGAGGAATATCACATATCTCCAAATGGCAGTGATGAGTACTATTACGATTATCAGCACAATTTTTTCGTTTCCAATTCTTCAGAGCAGCTCTTCCGATTGTTTTTGATCAACGAAGCAAAACACTGGTCAATTCAAACGAAAACACTTGATATTGATGGCAAACCAGTTTGTACTACAAATAGTATTTATTATACTCAGAAATACACCAACAAACAAAGGTTAGCCAAATGGAATGAGTCATTTGATTTGGATTCTCTGGTGTATTGCCCACTACCTGATAACCCGATTGGGACGGATTTTGCAGCTGTTCGGGGAGTGAACAACCTGATGACATTGGAAGAAACAACCATTCAATACAAACCTTACTACACAAGCGTAATGGTGGATCAATATGATACGGTCAGATACTTCCAATGGAATGAGAAATACCAGCGATGGTACAACAACCGGCCCCTGAAGTTTTACAGAAAAGTAATCAAAAAAGGAAAGGAACTTGGGGAATGGGTTCAGGACATCACCAAGCATCAGAGAAAAATCTCCGTTACGCGCTATTCCAGAACTAATAATATTGGATATAAATACACTTCCTTTGATGCCAATACCCAATCCTGGAACGAAGTACACCTGGAGGGAAGTGATGTAGAGCCTATCAATGAAAACACACTAAATATTGGATCAAGCGAAACATTCATAGCCAATAGTAAGGTGTATCATTTTACCGGAAATGATGAAGTTACTCTAATTGGTGACCTCTGGGACATGTTGTCTGAAGAAGCCACCGCCTCTGGTGTTACTACTTACACAGACTTTAATTTTGATATTAACAATGCATATGCCGGCGATGGGTTCTATCTCCTGTCTTCCGACTTCACAGATGATTCTTATGTGATGTTTATCGGCAAAGATTCGTTGATCAATAAAGTTACGTTATCAGGTCTGAAAGCTGCATGGAATGGTACCAGCAGTGACTATTTCCTTACACATCTCTCAAATGAGAAGCTCATGGATGTTTCAGTTTTATACCTGTACAATACTAACGATGATGACATCAAATCGAGTATGACTCATTTTCCTGTAAAAAGGATAAAGTATAACGATGGTTTTCAGGAATACAACACTAGAATAGACTATGATACTGCCTACATTAATGTGTCAGGGGCTCCTCTATACTCCAAAGTATTAGTTACCGAGGAGGGAGAATATGGGGATGATAGTAATGATTATGGTAATACAGAATATCAATTTTATAATGGTTTTGAATTGGATCAGTTTCCCTTTGAAGTGACACAATTGAATGGGGGAAATGCGTCAAACAGCCCCAAGTTTAAGGGGCTTCCTGTAAGGACAATTATAAGAAATAGTATGGGGGATACCGTAGCAATGTCTGAAACCTCCTACAAAATTTTTGTTAAGGAATACTTTTGCAATGGAGGGCTTAAAATTGGTGAGGGGCTTGCTATAAAGCCGGTTGCAGAGATAAGTCATTCCAACGGTCTCAGTCAGAAATCCTACACATCATATGATGAAGATACCAGAATATCTGAGACCAGAAATTTTAACGTAAACAAGCAAGGAACCCAGCTGGAGTATATCACAAACTACTTTTATGCAGATTCGCTTTACCCGGGTATGTATAATGAAAACCTGCGTGGTATACCTGTACAAACCATAAGTTCAGTTTATGACCCGTCTACAGGCAACACAACCACCCTGGATATTGAAGCAACTACCTGGAAGAATTGGTATGGTGACTTTTGGGCTCCATATGAATCATGGATGTGGAATGATGATGGGCAACCAATAGGATTTGATGCGTGGGATGAATCACAGACACCTTCCAATAATTGGGTGTTGACAGCCAAGGTAGATTCGCTTGACGCAAGTGGAAACATTGTTCAGCAAACGGATTTTTCAGGCATTACAACTGCGTCTATACTGGTCAATAATAGAGAAATAGCCTCTGTGCTCAATGCGAAAAGACAAGAAGTATACTTTGACAACTTTGATCATTTGGAATATGTCGATTGGTATACTTCTGGTGAAGTTTCTCTTTCAGACATGGGTACAATTGTACTAAGTCATAAGGGAGCACCCGGTCTTTGTACTTCGCCTTTTCAGATCTCTACCGGTTATATCGTTGAGTTTGATGGCAAACTAGATGCCAATGCCCCTTCTTCTGCATGGCTGGGTTTTCAGTTCTTCAAATCAAACGAAGCTGATGATTACCAGACCAGTGGATTCACGCTGAAAATTCTTCCTTCCGGATATCTGGAACTTTACGAATCGGGTGTAGGAACCTTGCTTATCAGCACCAACGCTATTGAGGTCGCAGACTGGCATCACTATACCATGGCTCATGAAGCAGGAAAGCTAAAAGTATTTGTTGATGGTGTACTGGTTTTTGAACATGCTACTACTAATATCCATGGATCCAAAATGGGATTCGCAGCTGATAATGCGAGAGTTGATGTAGATAATATTGCAGCATACCCCGCCTCTGCTTTGATGAAATCAGGAGGTTATGATCCAGTATTTGGGATGTCAAAATCACGAACATCTGCCAGGGGTACTTCAGAACATTACATTTATGATGACAGGATGCAGGGAATTAGTGTTTTAAATTCCATTAGAGAACCGGTTTCAGCAGGTTTATATGCGTATTCTGTGGACCACAACAATGGAACTTTTAGCAATTTGGATCCAGATCTTGTTTTGAAAACAAGAATGAGTGGATTCAGCTATGCCGATGATTTCTCTTATAGACGGCCCCAGTGGCAAGTGCTCAATGCTGGTTGTGGTAATTGGATATTCGGAGGAGGAACATTGGAATTTTCCAGAAACCCATCCTACTGCTCAGGTAATGAGATATTAAACATGTCTGTTAGTGAAGCAATTTCAAATAGAGTTGCTATTAGATTTGATGCAAAAGGTGATTCCACATGGACAAGCACCAGTCAATCTAAGTTTGAGGAAGAAAGTGATTCTACATGGACCAACGAACTGACAATTGCATTTGGTGACTCATCATGGAATGGTCAAAACCTGAGTGCTGGTTTTCATGTGAAGTATAATGTGATACTGGATACGGTATGGAGCAACTTCATTATTGTATTGGATTACAATAGTCAAACATACCAGGTATTTAAAAATGGTAAAATCCAGCAGGATCGACAACCGTTCAACCAAAGTGGAACTGAGCTCATTCAGCTATCACTATTTGACCAGACCTCTGGTAATTCGGCCAATTTTGAAATGGACAATTTCTTTGTGTATTCTGATTTTATTACCAGCATCTCATATGATGATGCGGGTGGAAGCACACGGCAGTCCCAAATGGAAGCGGGATCGGGACGTGTCTTGGTAAGCCAGACCATTTATGATGAAGTGGGTAGACCCCTGATTGGAGTAAGGCCTTCGGAAGTTTATGATGCCACTAATCCATGTTATTTATGTTACCGACCTGGTTATGCCTCATTTGATTGGCAGACCCAAAGCCTATCGGGTGAAGTGGTTGCGCTCAATCCACTGGATAGTGGATATGCATTTACCAGAAAGAAAGTTGAGAATTCTCCACTTGGAAGAGTGCTGGAAGAATCTGTCAACTTTGGAGCAATAAATAAGGTAGGAGGGCCATTAGCTACAAAGTACCTGACAGGCACTCCATCGCAATTTGATGAAATTTCAGAATTGCCAACGGACGATTATTTTGTACAAGCTACATATTTACAGGATTCCTTGTCTCTCTTTAAAGTAGTCGATCAAAGTGGAAATTTATTGTTTAGTAAAATTGGTAAAGTAAAAACAGGCTCGCTGTTCTCATCAGCAGCAGCGGATCAACAATACATTACCAGTTCGTACGATTATAATAGCCGAGGGGAATTGACATCCCTCTACCCACCAGCTTATTACCTGCCAACAACCGATCAGGATGCAGTTAAGGAGCAATTTGTAAGCACTACTTCGTATGACCATTTTGGTAGAGTTATTGAGAGGCAATCCTCTGACATGGGTAAGCTTCGCAGTATATATGATGCCAGGGGAAATCTTCGGTTTGTCCAGGATAGTGCTGGTATGAAAGGAATAGATTTTTTTGATCTTGGTGTATCTACTCAGCAATATATCATCTACACGAAATATGATGATCTGGGAAATATAATTGAAACTGGGTACTCCAATTACACCTGGGATAGAGAGGAACTCGAGAATAAGGCAGATGACGGCAATTGGCCTCAAGCAGAATACCTCCAGGCAACAATTGATCTCAGGTTTGACGGGGACGATCCTGTAAACTTTAGTGCCTTGTCTTCCTCCGTTTCAAATGAAACAAGTTACTCGGGAAGCAGTAGTATCAAACTATCCAATGAATCCAGTGAGATTTTTCTACCCATCAATATACCTTCCAGCATTAACATTAGTGCAATGTCAAATACTGTAGGTAGTGGACAAATAGAGGTATACTATTTATCACAAGATTCCTCTTTTATTAGAAATTACCAGATTTCTGGTGTCATTCCGAACGCGGGTTGGCAGCACATTGAAATGGGTACATTAATTGCGTCAAATAAAGGTGTTCTCAAATTGGTTCTCAAGAGCTCAAATAGCGATGTGTACTTTGATAACCTTAAAATAGTATATACTTCATTGCATGAAGTGGAAACCTGGTATCAAAAGAACGAATACTTTAGTTTGGAAGGCAACTTCTATGAAAGAGGTTTGCTTAAACAGACTGTAACAAACAATGGTTGGGGTGAAGAAGAAGAATTAGTTACAACACAATTCAGGTACGACAGAGAGGGTAGGATAATCTCGAAAAGTCAAAAAATTGGCAGTGAGCAGACATCTTTCACCACTGTTCATTATGAATACGATAAAGCGGGGGGTCTTTTAAGAACATATGTTACCGACCAGACAGCTTGGAATGAAATTGGTTATCTGGATGGCGACAGCAGCGTTCTTGTAGCTACAACAAAGAATTTCAGTGCAGATAAAGCCCTCACTGCCACCGATGGATTTGAGATTGTAGCGGGCTCTACGGTTGAGATATTTCCGGGAGGACCATCAAATCCTGTTAATCCAGACCACCTGCCAAATATAACTTATCATTACGATGATGTGGGAAGGCTTGTTGGAATTGGCAATGATACATTATCCAATTATTATGCATCATATCAATATGATAGTCGAGGCAATATCTCCCTGGAGCAGATCAATGGGGGGAATATTTCCAGCCACTACATTTACGATCATCAGGATCAACTGAGTCAGATATTTCATGAAAATTACTTCACCGAGGATATTGATTACGACCGTAAAGGCCTGATCACGAGTGCGACGTATACTATAGAGGAAATTTTGTCTTCAAAGACTCCCTATGTAAATGACAACTCCTTTACTCACTACTATTCGTATGATGAAATAGGAAGACTGTTAGGTGTGAATTCAAACCTGGCTTCTGAGTACAATATGCAAGCCGACTATGACGCCAACGGCAACTTTATCAATAGCACCTCGAATGATGTCAACAAAAATTACTCATACTATCCCGGGACCAATAGAGTAAAGAGTATCATGAATGCAAGCAGCCAGGAATATCAATATGATCCTAATGGTAACGTTGTGTCCAATGCAAATAAAAACCTGTCGATTGATTACAACCGAACAACAAACCGTACTACTGCAGTTACTTCAGACAGTGCCTTTGCAAACTATCAGTATGGCGCAGGCAAATCGAAAGTTTTTAAAGAAGGAAATGATAAATCCAAAACCAGTTATCTCAATGATCTGAATGGCAAGAGCCTGATGGAGAAATATAGCGATTGGTCTGCAAACCACACCAGATATATAGTGACTGGTCCACATGGAATCATTGCCATAGTGATAGATGGACAGCCTTACTTCTTGTTGCGTGATCACCTGGGTTCTCCATTAGCCATAGTAGATCAATATAATGAGCCGGTTCTGATCATGTATTACGGGCCTCACGGGCACACCAATGAGAAATATATCTCTGCGGATGCATCGAAAAATATTGCCTATCAATTTACTGGTCAGGAGAATGAAAAGCAGCTGGGCATTTACAACTATGGTTCCAGGATGTACGATCCGGATTTGGGGCAGTTTTATGCCATAGATCCTGCTGAGCAGTTTCCAGGGCTCAATCCATACATGGGAATGGGGAATAATCCTCTTATATTTGTGGATCCAGATGGCGAGTTTGTACTTTCCCTGATTATTCCTGGCTTAGGTGCCTTTCTTGACGCTATGCTTTGGGGAGCTGTTATAGGTGCAGGTGCGTCATCAGCTGTTTACACTACTACCTACTTTGCTTCGGGACAGGGAGGTAGTGGTGGATTTTGGAAGGGATTTGGTAAAGCTGCGGCTATTGGTGCGATCACTGGAGCAATCTCTGGTGGAATTGGGCATGCCGGTGGAGCGTTAGCCAATAATATTGGATTTGAGATATTAAACAACACAACAAGCACTATTGCAGGAAACACTATTTTAGGAAATGATGTTTCTTTAGGGACTGTTGTAGGTTCAGTAGCAGGAGGGGTATTCGGGCAAACTTTACCAAAATTTGGTGGGGTAAAAGGAGGATTTTTTGCTAATAGTGTTGCGGAAATTGGATATGGTGCATTGAAAGGAGGACTCACCGGAGGAGTGACCGGTGGAGTAAAAGCATTAGTCGATAACGAACATGTAGGTAGAGGGATTACTTCCGGAGCGTTCAATGGATTTGTAGGTGGTGCTACAATCTCAGGTTTAAAATTAGCCACACTGGGGCCAGTTGTAAATAAAATGCTGACTGAGGAAGAACGACAACTGATACTCTCAGAAACAGGAATTAGTAAATTGCCAACTTTAAGAAAAGGCCATTTTCATGAAACTGGAATTGCTATTGGAGCTAATTCTTCCTTTGGTGAGAGTTTAAATAGGAATGTTTTTAAAAATACTGATTATGTGAGAGCCAACTGGAAAGAAATTAATCGAGCAAATTGGATTGCAGGTTTGGCACATGAGGTATTACATGTTAAGCAGATGTATGGTGATGGGTTTGCTTTATTTTATGGAAGGCAATTCATAGATTACCTTAATGGACATAGAACTAATGGTTTTTATGAAAAGCCTGCGTATAAACTTCAATTGAGATTAGGGAGGCAGTTTGGTCAATAATTAAATTTAAATACAATGAAACCTAATACGATTTTTGCCATTTTATTAACTTTTTGTTTCTTTTCAGGTTGTTGCGATCTGCCAATTGTAGATTGCACATACCAAAAGACCAAGTATCAGATAAAAGAAAATAGTAATAATACCCTTGGAAGAATAAGTGCTTTTTTAAAAGAGTTTAATGGTTGTGAATACGTTGATAGGGTAGAGGAATTTATAGTAGAAATCAAAGTGAAACATCAATCACCCAATTTAAGATTTGATAATATTGAGGCTTTTATTGTGACAACCGATAGTACCAAAATGATAAGGTCGAGGCATTATTCTGAAAACAGTAAAACGTATGTTGAAATTACGTTTTCGAATGAGCAATTTGGATATCATTGCGTGCAGCCCCATGATATGATAGTTATCTGTACCTTGTTTGATGGAGACAAGCTGATTCAAGAGGTTGTTGAGATGACATTGTGAATTCAGTGGTGGTTTGATCCTAGATTATAATCAGGGGAAATAGCATTATGATCAATATTGTTGTTGTACTCCCCAGAAAACAAATAGTGCCAAGGATGATTCAAGATATCTGTAATTGTTGGATTACTGGATTACTGGGGAATATAATTGAGAAGTCCTCATCTGAATACAACAATTGCAATGTATATAGGTAGGAAAAATGACGCATAAGGGATTTATTATCACATTAATTTTAATTAATTCACTCTATGAGATTAGCGGTCAGAATCTCGATATGCCTTCAAGTTATGATGGCAGTAGTTTTATCACAAAAACCAGAGATTCCTTGGCTGGCAACCAGGTGTAGGATTAGAGTACGCAGATTAAAAAGCTCCTTTGGATTCTAACTTTAGTTCATTGATGGCCAAGAATAAGCCTCAACTATTTCAAATATTCAGATATATTCTGTACCAGACGTTCCTAAAAGAAATATGGAAAAGGTTTATATAGCTCCCGTTTTCTGCAAATATTGCTCTTACGCTGATAGCTATGATTCCATTGAAATTGAACAAGATCAAATATACTTTTTAATTGCAGAGTATGCAGCAAGACGGGCACGGATGGAAATGGACTCTCTTTGTTTAGATATACCAAATTCTACCGGAGTTCTGTCGATTTGGTTTTCTACAATTACCTCCACTATGTTAGAGATACAATACGAGATGAATGCAGCATACACACAGGATCTAATGGTGGAAAGACTTCCAGATGCCTTTAATAAGTGGCTAAAACTGATGCAATAACTTTTAGATAGCTCTGAAAAGTATGCAATAAGACCTATCGATTGTCATAGAATAATTACCTTAAAACCTGTTGACAAGGGTTACATACTAGCTCCCTATGTTATAGGTGATCTGAGACAGAATAGTGATCATTAACACCAAAATAAACAGCTATTAAAAAAGAAATAAACATGATGACAACACGGTGTTATTAAATATCGCTCTTGGAATAAGAAAATGACAAATAAGTATGGTTTTCAATATAAATATGATAAGCAAGGAAATTGGGTGAAAAGATATGCTATCACTTAAAAAAGGAAATATTTGGATTCCAAACGAAAAATCATTTATAGGTGAGTTTTTAATCTATTGGTACAACTTGAAAATAATATATCAAGGGCAACTAAAGGATGATTCAAGGATATCTATATTTCTTGAAGAAGGAATTTTTAACCGATTAAACGATTAACCAATCATAACCATCGTAATGGCAATCCTGTAACCTGCCTGAGAATACCCAAAATTGATTGATCAACACCGACTGTTTTATTAAAATGTATAAAAATGAAAATTTTACATCACAGAACAATAAATAAGTTAATTCTTATTTTTATTGGCGTAGCATTCATCAACACCATAGTGTTATCCCAAAACGGCTTTTCAGTACATATGGGTGTCAATTCACCTGTTTCAGATTTTGGTGATCGAGACTATTTTGAAGAAGAGGAAGCGCTGGGAGCAGCCACAGGTTTTGTTTTCGGGTTAAACTATTCTAAACCTGTTTCCAACTTTGGACTGGGAATCTATTTACAATCCTTTTTTTCAGTGAATGGACTTCAGACGCATTTAAAAGAAGAGGTTGAGGAGTCTTTTAGTGACATAGATGGACTCATACCTGACTTTGACATTACTTTCAATAAGTACATCAATGTTCCCACCACCATTGGTGTCTCACAGGCATTTGCTGTTAATAACAAGATTGTCTTACAAGCCAGAGCTGGGGTTACGTACAATATTTTAAAAATTACGGACAATGTTCTTGAAGGCGGCAGATACAAGTTAATTGTGAGCCATGATGCGGCCTCAAGTATTGGTTTTAATACAGGTATTGGCCTGCTATTAGGTAAGGGGTTTTCAGTTAATGTTAATTACTTCAGCCTGGGGTCACATAAGGTTGGTGGAACAGCCCGGGACCGGTACGGAAGTGAAACTTTTCAGGACGCACCAGTCAAAATTGATATGATTTCAACTACATTGGGTTTCCGCTTGTTAAAAGGCAAGCATGAATGATTTAGCCTTTGATTGCTAAATTACTCGTAACATTTTACAACTATTATCATCCGATAATAGCACTAATTTCACATGTATTATATTGCCGGCATATAGTTTTAGTTCCCGTTTTGCTCAGGTAGTCAGATCCCGTTGACTGCCTGAGCATTTTTATTTTAGGCATGAAATGCGAATAATACATCCCTACTTAGACGGAATATTACCCCCTAACCCTTACTGGGAATGGTTTCCTTTGTATTGGGTAATACTAATATCTCCAGGGCAGTTCAAATTTCTAATCACTGGTAAAGTCCCAGGAGATCATTTAGTCCTGATTTTAAGTTGGGATTAACGTTAACATTTAGATTAGGTGATTGCTAAAGAAAACCTTTAGCACAAGCTCCTCCTTTAGTGGGGAGCTATTTTGGGAATTTTAAATTGCATATAAACTAAAGTAGGTTTTTATCTTCATAGATCAACCTCTGTAATTTCGCAGAGGTTGTTTTCTTAAAAGCTGCCAAAAGAAATTTACCGGATAAAAGATTAATTCAGTTAGCAAATATTTTGAATACACACCACCAAGGCATTATCTTTATACCTGTCACCGCCCGGTGACAATAAGACAGATGGTTGATGAATAGAAAAGCGGACCTTTTGGTTCGCTTTTTCTATATAGCAGTTAGGTGTTTTAGTCTAAATCGATATTTATAGTACTTTTTCATACCAATATTTCTGGATTATCGTTCATTCTTGCAATCTGTGATGTAATTTTAAACCTGGATTATGCATTAGGATTCTAGGCGAAAGTTTAAAGCACAAAAATATCGAGGGCTTAGAGTTATTTTGGCACGGAGGCATAGTTGTAATTATGGTGAGTACCAAAATGTCTTTAAGTGCTTGAGATTGAAGTGATTTGAACTTGCAGCAGGATACTAATGAATAATACAGGTTAAACCAGGAAACATAGAGTAACCATTAATCACTGTTCACTGTTGAAACAACCATTTGAAGAGCTTCTGGCGCGACTGGAAGAGAAGCTCAATGAAATCAACCAATCAATAAAGTCCAGAATTGATAGATGTGTGCATAGCATACAAATTTGCCAGAGATTTATGTGGCGATTGAGGAAATACTATGACGAAACATCATTTCAATCCGATCAAGAAGAAATCCATTTTTTCAAGAAAGTTAAACCGCAAGTAGCATCGGAATTACTATTTCACATCGAGACGTTTGAATATTATCGGACCGCTCCCAAAGGCAGTGAATCAAGCAGAAAACAGCACATCATTGAGCTGATGGACCGCACTGCTCGCTATTTATCAAAACATTGCGACCTCCACAGTTACATTACTCTGGGATATCAACACCTAGATGAGATATATTTCCTGCGTCAGGAGTATGATCCATTGGCGCACGGAAAACTGGATCTACCATCCGACCCCAACTTCTCATCACCAGCAGACACCACTGTGTCTAAACTTCTGTACAAGGACCGGTTCATTCAATTCCTGAAAAATGAACTTCACAACCTGGAGCACTCCAAGGCCAATACTCCAGTGGAATACCAGGGGAATTTAGAATGGCTCAAATCTAAAACCGACTTAGTTGAGTTGATTTATGGCTTATACAGTTCCGGATCAATCAAGGGAGAACTGAAAAATGTAATTGCGTCCATGGAGCAACTATTCAATATTGACCTGGGCAACTTCTATCGTACCTATACCGATATCAAATACAAAAAGAACCCAACCTCATACATAGATGAAATCAAATCCAGTCTGCAGAGAAAAATAAGTGAGGAGAATCAAAAGACATGAAAGGGGGGCACCACCTTGGCCCAACTTGGAGCCACATACAACATACGCTATTCTCGGACTATGAACACCCCAATCAATTTCTACTGACTTGGGATGTTTAGCCATCTGCTCGCGATTTTGTTACAAACTATGTGATTAGGGTGGCCATTAGATTTAATAAAGATACAATTGTTGCGATTGTCAGATAAATCATAAAAAAAACACTCCCAACTTGGGATCACCTTGTGAACAAATCATTTCAAACGACCCCAGCTTTGGCCATCATAAAACAAACAATAACAAACAATGACTGCAACAATTATTACATCAGATGATTTGAGAGAATTTAAAATGGAATTACTTGAAGACATCAAGACATTAATGACCGAGCACCAGCCGCAAACAAAAAAAATGGTTACGCTCATCGGAAGTCCGTAAAATTCTCAACATTTCACCAGGTACACTCCAAAACCTAAGGGTGAACGGCACCCTGCCATTTACCAAGATCGGAGGGGTCCTGTACTACGATTATCAGGATATTGTTGAGACACTGGAGTCCAATAAGATCTATTAGAGATGGAGGAGGCGCGAGTGAATTACATCCGCCATATGAACTCCTGGTATGAAAAAGTCTATGAAGACCAGCGTCTGAGATGTGCCCATGTTTCATTATACGTGGCATTGTTTCAGTGCTGGAATCTTCATCGATTTGAAAATCCAATTTTTGTATTTAGGAATGAAATAATGCAGATGGCCAAAATAGGGTCTGCAAATACATACACCAAGTGCATGAAGGAGCTGGACGCCTGGGGATATTTAGCATATCAACCAAGCTTTAGTCCCATATCCGGAAGTAAGGTTCACCTGTACAATTTTGATAAAGGTGCTGATAAAGGTAGTGATAAAGGTGCTGTAAAGGTGGTGCGACCATATATAAAACATAATAAACAAACTAAACAATTAAACAAAGACCATCAATTGAAAAAAAATTATGAAGAGCCACTTTGATAAAAAGCCAGCACCAAAATCAGTGAAAGAGTCCTCCGATTTGGTTGGAGCAAGCAATTCGAAAAAAGTTGCGCCGGCGGAATTTCACTCCTCCACATTCAGCTTCTTCGAATGCCTCCAATTCCTGGAAAGCACAGGCAAAAAAATCTATGGCCCCCACTTCAAAGTCTTGGAAGAAGATCACCGCATCATCTTCAAGCTCTTTGTCTACTTCTTCAGGGACAAAGAAAACGCCGAGCAGCTGGGAATTAACCTAAGAAAAGGAATACTACTGATGGGTCCGGTTGGTTGTGGTAAAACCTCTCTGATGAACATTATGAAATTCATCCGGCCACCACAAGAGCAGCACATCATCATTTCCACCAGGAAGATCTCCTATCAATTTAGCCAACAAGGATATGAGGTCATTGAAAAATACAGTGACAGGTCATTCAACTATAAGCCCAATGGCTGGATACCCAAAGCATATTGCTTCGATGATCTGGGAGTAGAGAATAACCTTAAGTACTTCGGGAATGATTGTAATGTGATGTCTGAGATCCTTCTATCACGATATGACCATTTTATATCTCAGAAAATGTTAACTCATATAACCACTAATTTAGACAGTAGGGATATTGAAGAGGCTTACGGGAGTAGAGTAAGGAGTAGGTTAAGGGAAATGTGTACTGTAATTGCGTTTAACAAAACACATGGAGACAAACGATTATAGAAAACAAATCTTTAGATTCATTATCAAACTTGAATGTATTTTATTATTTTTCAAATAAGTAAGTTACTAAGCGGCAAACAGTAATTTCTTTTAACAAACTAATTCGCACAAATGGGAAGTTCAGGAACTGGAAATTTTTCCGACTATTCAGGTTACAAACCTCAAAATAATGGTGACCAAGGTGGTTCAAGTGATGAAGAAAAGTGTAATAAAGCTTTTTCGACTCGTTTAGACGAGGTTGAACCCAGTCAATACTTTGATACACACAATAGTGTGCCTCCTGTAGACACAAGAGTTTCTATTTCATTCAATTCTAGGTTGGAAGTTTACACAGATAATATGCTACTAGTTGGCTATTTACCTACAAAATATAATTATCTCGCTGTGTGTATTCAAAATGGGTTCTCCTACGTTGGAACAGTATCTTCATCCAGCAATGACCCAATAGCATCAGTTGAGGTTGATATTGTACCTCAACAATGAATCAAAGAATCACTGGTATTCTTGGGGATATCGTTATAGATATTACTCAGTTCGAAAATAATGAAGAATCCAAGCTAAGGCTTGGTGGTATAACTCATTGCGCTAGGGGTCTATGGAGTTTAAATCAACAATACAAAACATATTACATAAGCCCTGATTATATTGATTCAGAAATTCAAAACTACCTAAAACTACATGGATGTAAGGAAGTACTAAAGGTAGGAAATGTTAAAGGCGCCCCATACATCTTCCTGATTAATGAAGCTAAGGAAATAGGAAACCAAGGTTATGATTTTATATTAAGGAATAATGTAACGATTGACTATCTAAGTTTGGAATCGAAGATACTTGCGGATGACTTATTACTCACTTCTGGTAATTATGAAATTTGTAAGCTAAATGAATATCTTTCGAGTGATACAAAGCTTCATATAGATGTAGCTAATAATGTACAGAGTTTAGATTATTTCGATCAAACAGGACTAGTTTTTGAAACAGTTTTTATATCCACTTCGAGCAACTTATTCAAAGAATATTACTCTGGAAGTTTTGAATCCTTTTCAGAATTATTTAGAAAATATACAAAAAGACTGATTCTTAAAGAGAATCGTGGAGGCTCTCGAGGATATGACTTTAACCTAAACTTGTTAGTTCAATCATATTCTCAAACCCAACCGATTTTACATTCTGTTGGTGTAGGAGATGTTTACAACACAGCATATTTATCAAAATACTGTGAGCTATCGTTCGAGAAATCTATGATGTTTGCAAGTTGGATAGCATCAGAATATGCTTGTACCACATATCCAGATGACTTCAAGAAATCCGTAAACCGTATTTTGAATAGTATGCCATCCATTCTAGATGTTAGCGGCATTTATTTGAATTGGGAAGAAAGAGAGAACATAAATATCTACATAGCGGCTCCAGACTTTGATTACCTCGATGTAACTCTAATCGATAAAGTTGCTGATTCATTGAAGTATCACAATTTCAAACCAAGAAGACCTGTGAAAGAAAATGGTCAAATGGAACAAGATGCTTCCAAAGAAAGGAAGCGGGAATTATATACGAAGGATATGGTCCTATTAGAGGAATGTTCCATGTTGATCGCTGTTCTCATTAACAATGATCCGGGTACGTTAATTGAAATTGGCTTGGCAAAAGCCATGGGTAAACCAGTTATACTTTACGATCCGTTTTTGATGGCGAAAAATTGTATGCTTTCTGAAACACCTGATTTTGTCTCTTCTGACTTGGACGAAGTTCTTACTGAAATATTCATATTTTCCCTCAAAATTGAAATGAAAATGGAGAAGGCTGTTCTATTAGTATCCGGAGGTTTAGACTCTACTACTTTAGCTTATCACCTTCAGCAAGAAGAAGTTGAGTTTTTACCATTATTTATAAACTATGGTCAGCATTGTGCTAAAAAGGAATTAAAGACACTAACAAATGTATTACCGTTTCCTAGATTCCCAAAAGTGGAAATTGTAGATGTCAGTTCCATATATAAGTACTCAAAATCAAAAGTTTATAAAACCAGCTAATCTATGGGAGGAAGATATTTCTGCGGATGATCTTTACATTCCATACAGAAATATTTTACTTTTGACAATTGGTGCAAGTTTTGCGCACACAATTGGTTACAAGAGTGTATATTCAGCATTTATCAATAGTAATCATGCAAAAGAAATTGACTGTTCGAATGATTTTTTCAATAAAATGGAAAATATGATAACTGAATTCGGAACAATTTCTATTAAAATGCCATTTAGATATCACTCAAAGTATGAGGTTGCCAAGATTGGAATAGAACTCAGAGCACCTATTGGTTCAACATTTTCTTGTCAAGCATCTCCTGATATTCCTTGTGGTGCTTGCCCAAATTGTGTTGATAGACTAGAAGCAATTAGACAGATTGAGAATGAGAACTTTGATCAATGACAATTCTTATTGAAGCGAGAAAACTAGCAGATTATATTGCTGGACTGGATAATTTCAAAATGTACCACTCCGCAGAACGATCTGTCTATAATCATATTACAGCACTTTATACAGACATAGTGCTTCAAGCAGGTTTAAATTACAACAATGTTGTTTTACCTCGAGTAAGACAGGTTTTGACAAAGTACCCCGAAGCTCATAACCTTAATGGGCTTTCAGCCCTCCTCTATAATGTTTCAATGGAAGAACTAATTCAGTGGAAACATAAGACGAAAATAGACAGGATGCATCGGTTAATTGAGTTTTCCAAAAATAATAATATCAATACAGAAACTGACCTTAAGAAGTACCTTCTAATTGATTCGAACAAAGAACTATTCTTGAATATTGATGGCATTGGTCCTAAAACTCTAGATTATACATTAAAGCTACTAAACTTTGATACAGTGGCAGTTGATAGACATATTGTTTCATTTATTGAGCTAGCAGGTATAGAAAAGAAAGACTACTTTGGTACTAAATCGGTGGTTGAGTATGCAGCGGATCTGTTAAACATGTCACGTTCAACAATGGATGCAAGTATTTGGAAATATATGTCTAGAAAGGATTTTCAATCAAGTACTGAAATAACTGGGCAATTAGCAATCGGATTCACATGATCCGAAATTCAATGCTTTAAGAAATACTAGATTACCAGTGTTTTAATATCCTTTGAAAATGAAGCGCCGCTATTGGGGCGACACTATCAATTTAATTAAATACTCATTTTCTTTTCCTTGAAGAACTCTTGACAATATTACCCTTATTGTCCATTACTCCAATGGTAGTGCCTTGAGTCACCTTTAATGCAGCCTCTACAGCTTTTCTATTCGTTCCTGCTATATATGAAGGTTTCCTATGTCCCTGCAACTGTCTTAAAGCACTATTTACGGTATTCTCTGTTTCGACTTCAATAGCCTTACTATTGGTTACTATATCAACACCCTTCTTACTATTGTAATCAGCATTGTATTTCTCAGCAATTCGCATTGATGTCTCCTTATGTGACTTACTCTCTGCCATAATTCTAGTATTTAAATTTTGAAAATATTCTGTTCATCCATGATTTAGACGCGCTTCTGGCATCCTCCTTAGTGTGCATTTCTTGTTTTTGAACCCTGTCAAGTTCTCGATTAGCTCCAATTTCACTCTTTGTCCATTTATTAGAAAATATTACTTTGTTGTTTCTAATCCAATAGTGAGATTGACAATCAAATCCCCAATTCCCTATCGAAGGGTTTAGAGAAATTGTTTCACCATCATAAATCAGTTTCCAATCAGAAGGTGATAGGGGAGTTACAACTCTTTCACCACAACCGCACACGCATAAATGAACAGCGGTCCCAAATTCTATTGAAATGTAAACGGTACCAGGGTTTAATTTCCCTGGTACGTATTTACAAAATTTATGCTGCAATCTCATCTTCGTTTTCATCATCATAATCGCATTCATCGTTTTGAAGTTGAGATACATTAATTGTGTAAGTGGAATTATACTCCCTCTCTAAGTCTTGATAGAATGACAGTAATTTTTTCCACTTTATAACAGCTAAAGCTGCGCCCATCGCATTTAATTCAACGATTTGAATATTACGAGCATATTCATTCTCCCCAGGGTCCTCGAGAGGTACACGTCTTTCGATGTGATCATTATGCTCCGGGTCAATTGTTGTAATTCGAATTGTACCAATCAACGAATCACCTACCACATTTACACCTAACCCGACATCTATTACAACCACACTTTTATTCCGGAGATGTTCAATTATCAGTTTCCTTACGTCATTATTGTCAACACATAGAAAAATTACACTCTTATTATCAAGTTCTGATACATTGAAGTCTTCAATAAAATACGCGTGCCTATGAATGCCATTGTGGATCCTTGAGTATATTTCCCCGTAGTAATCAACTTTAGGAATATCTAATTGCTCAACCTCTACAGCACCAGGTGACCTGAATGCGTTATGCTGCATTAATATGTCACCGTCGTATAAATGAATTTCCTTTACCGGTACTTTCGAAAGTAGATCAAGAATATAGGAACCGGTTCCTCCAACTCCCACAATTGCGATACTATGTTCATTAAACCTTCTTAAGAAAGGAAGTATATTAGATCGACTTGCATTTGTATCAAAGTATTTGAATGCTCCAGCATAGTCGCTTTGCATTTTCTTGTAAGTTCTGGCTGTGACCTTTGGATCTTTGGAGATAGCCGGTGCAGAAATAATCTCTACGTACCGTGTTACTTGTTCGTAGTGATCATTGTATCCACCTTTAGGCTTATTAGAAAATGAAAAGTTTAGAATGATGTCATCAAATAACTGAGTATTTGGGTTACTATGCAGTATACCCAAAATCTTAGACCCATCCTTGTTGCAGGGAGCTTCACCCATAAAATGAATTATGTGAGTAACTGGTTTAGATACCTGGCCATTTGCGATTGTAAGTTGGGCAATTAATATGCCCAACTTAACTTCTTGGTTACTATTTATAAATGGAATACCATATACAATCAAATAACCATCTCTGATTTGAATTTCAAAGCCTTCATCTTGAAGTCTTTGCAAATCCTTGCTACGACTTATCAGTTGATGTGACATTGAAAATCATTTTGTTTTTCACACGAATCACATCACCCTTTACCATAGAACCTTCTCGGTTTTGACCCGGCCCTCTTTTATATGTGACGGTGTAGCAAATATTTGGATTAGTAGAAATTGAACCGAATGCCAATACAATAGCTTGTTCAAAGCTAATTGTCTTAGAATCCCATTCTTTCTCTTCCCCATTAACGATTAAGGTGATTCTCACCTTAATTCTGGTGCTTACCGCACCTTTTTGTTTTAATCTATTCATTGTATTAATTTCTTAAATTTCAAAAGTGACCCGTTTAAGGTCCATTTGGATCAACTTATAAGGACCCTCTTACCCAAATGATCTGATCACAGGGTTTGAGCGAGTATGATTTGAAAGAGTATTAAATGGGACTAATAATATTTTAAGTGATACATTGGTCAGACCACTTATGTAACAAGACTTGTAAATCTCAGGAGGGATTCCTACATTTGTTCTACCACAAATCAAATGAGTCAAGGCTCCCAAGGCCTTGTCCACTAAGATTTTGAGTCAGGTAACTACATGTTGTCTGACTTATTTATTTTTATAACCTCTTCATAGTTTATCTTTCGTATTAAAATATCTTCAATTTGCTGCGCAGTTAGAATTTTCACATTTTCAAACTGAGCAAGTTGCTTCATAGCACTATTATCGGTAAGTAATCGTAAATTTTGTTTCTTGGCAATATCAATTGAATGAAATTCATAATAGGTATATCTATTCAATTCGTACGTGCTTGTATAGTAGTAAATATCTGAGAAACTTAAATCTCCCATCTCCTCTACTCTGACTTTACCAGATTTAATAAAAGGCCTTAATAATAACTTATTTATGTTGGTGCTTTTGTTGACTACTTCTGAACTTATTACATAGTTAAATTGACATGAATCAGTCAAAACACCCTTAGTAATAAAATCACAAATAAGTACGGTACTATTAACTACGACTTCCATTATCCAAATTCTAAATCATTTTTAATTGAGTCATAAGCCGTCCGGCCAATGCCTGAGAAGTATTTTGCTTTACCAGGCGACAATTGTCCCTCAGCAATTCCTCGAAATACTAACTGTTGATACTTTGTAGAATTTTCGTCTCCTTCATACTTACCAAGATCTACCAATGTGTCTTTCAGCTCATGGTATTCATCCCACTGAATAATATCAGCATAAGCAGCACCCACTAAGAGTGATCTCACTGAGATCCCGTATTTCTGTTTCACGGCTTTGAGTTCTTTCTTGGATATTCGTGTCCGTTTACTACCTAATTCAGCAATTAAAAGGTCCTTGGGAAGGAGCATCGCTGCAGCAAACGCATCGCATATTCTTTCAATCTCATTGTAGGACAGGTCTTCAGCAAGCTCCAGAATCAAATGACCTAATTCATGCAATGCAGTAAATCTTCTTCTTGTTTTTTCATTTACCTCATCATTTAAAACGATTATTGGTATTTCATTTATGTAAGCACTTAAACCTTCGAACTCGTCAGATACAGATACCTCAATAACATTAATTCCATGATTTTCTAATGTGCTAACTACAGACAGAATCGGCATGTCACCAAGATTCCATCTCTTCCTGACACGTATCGCTGCTTTTTCAGCGTCCTTGGTTGATTTTATTGATTTGAAAGTATGTAGAGGATTCGTGAACTTCATATCCACATTTAATAAATCAAAAAGCTCATGACATTTAACTAGTCGGTCGATGGTAATTTCTTTTATTTGACACTTCAGTTCCTCAGAAATTTTTTCTTCTTCACGATAATTGAATCCATGTATCTTATTTGAAATACCGGTAATGTTGAAATCAACATTGAACATTGATTCCTTTTTCAAGTCCACATTAAAAAAGTCATCGATTTTCACATCTAACGCACTTGCAAGAGCCACCACCACATCCATTTTCGGATTGAAACTGCCACTTTCATATCGCAATATTGTTTTCTGGCTGACTCCAATTAATTCCGCTAACCTTCCCTGCGACATACTTTTTGTGGACCTTAAGTATGACAAATTCCGGGCAAATAATTCTTTGGGATCAATCGATTTCATATTTATAGTTTATGGTTTTTTTTCATGCTTTGTCAAATTTATTAATAATGTCACATAAAAACAAATTAGTTATAATGTGACATAATAGTCTTACGGTTAATAAAATATAAAGTTATGCCAATTAAGGTTTATCTCCATATTAGGAGGTAAAAAGGTAGATGGCGAAAGTATAACTATGAAGAGATCATATCACAAGATAATGGTTAAGGTAGGTAGTTGTTTTTTAGTGATTTAGCCATTGGAAAGCTAGCCCGCTTATCAGTAAAAATGCTATTATACATAATGTAAAACTTGCCACAAGAATTATCCAAATTTTGTTATATCCAGCCGATACACTCACCAACCATCGAAAGAACCTATTAGAAGGGTTCTTTAAAGTCCATACAGCAGCATTATAGTAGATCAAAGATGGAATTGGTATAATAAGACTTCCAAACAATGAAATAACTCCAAGTAGCTGATAGGTAAACCAAAGTGTCTTCCAACCTCCAGCTTTTATGAAACCCTCAAAACTGTCAGCATTCGCAATCTGAGGCCACCTTTGAATACTGTATTCTGAGACAAAAGGATACTTAATTAAATAAAGACAATAAAAACCCAAGGTTGAAAGCAGACTGATGAATATGAACATCACTTTCCATCCATTTCCGGCAATTACTTTGTTCAGATATTGATTAACCAATGTCATCATTAGAAACGAAATGATCCCAGAAATAAAGAATTGAAAACTCATCAATACCAGGTCTACATATCTTAGGAATGAATAGGTCAAATAGAGCAATACTCCAAGTACAATTATCATAAGCTCAAAGCCATTGTTTGATGCATTGCCGGTATCAACTACGTTCCTGTTGGGTCCTGTAACTACTTCTTTTTTAATGATCTTGGTGACCTCTACTCTTACATGTGATATGGAATGATTAAACTGAGGCTGAATATTCTTTTTAGTAAAAAGTCTGGAAATCCAGGTAACGGCAAGGCCTGAAATAAAACCAGCAATTATCCCGCTTAAAGTATTGATAATAAAGCTGTTCTCCATCATTCAATTCGGTTTAAAAGGTAAGAGCATTAATATGCTCCTACCAAGGTTAGGTCTTCAACGGAGGCACTTGGGGCATCTCTTTTGACTGCAGATATCCCATTCTCTCTACCGTATGATGAGGTATACATTTCACTAGTTCCAATAATCTCTCCATTGACAGCTTTTAAATTGAAATAGTATTGTCCATTTAGTGAGGTTCGTCTGTCATATCGACTGTCATAAGGAGCATTGGTTCTGACTGATGCCACACCATTTAAGCAGCTTTGTTTAGTTGTGTAACCCTCACCGCTCAGAATGATTTCACCATTTTTTGCTCTTAATCGATAGTAATACTGTCCATTGCTGGAACTTTTGAAAATTTGAAATTTTGGATTATTCATTTTTTTATCAATTTTTAATACAACATAATATCCACCCTTATACCAAAATCGTTACCAACGCTTTTTGGTATATCTATGAATAGCATTTGAACTGGCAGGAATACAAGGATGAAAAGACTGAGGACCTACTTGAAATTATCAAGTGGAAGGATCAGCCAGAGTATGCAAAAGCAGCTGAAGCAGCATTCATAGTATTCTGTTTCCGTTTCAGAGATGATGTAGTATCCAAATGTGAAATAATCTGTAGTAAGAGAGGTTATGACAAACAGGTAGCTGCAATTATTGCTCAGCGTACGTTTGAGAGATTCTGGAAGTACCCAAGGTATGACCATGAAAAATCAAATGCCAAAAATATAGACGATGGTCTGAAATTTTATTTATATGGTTTTGCAGAGAACGAAATTAGCAACTG
The DNA here is from genome assembly GCA_965243755.1 of Cyclobacteriaceae bacterium. Classification (GTDB taxonomy): domain Bacteria; phylum Bacteroidota; class Bacteroidia; order Cytophagales; family Cyclobacteriaceae; genus JANSWY01. Next base: position 191,068 of record CBDEVW010000001.1, on the reverse strand, counting down.
GAGAAACGAACAGCTGTCTCCTTACAATGGAGACGAAGAAATTAAATACTCCTTTCCAGAGTACAACCTTGATGGCATTTCTGTGGAAAAAAGAGGGATCTTAAAAAAGCGCATGGACATTGTCAGTAAAGCACTTGACAGACTCACTGAAAAGCATAAAATAATATACTTGACCTATGAAGCCAATCGCCATCCTGGTCATAATCTTCCTGGCCACTTATATAAAAAGCTAAGGGATGAATTGGGACTAACTCAAAATACTGTAAGATACTATTACAATGAAGCCAAAAACAAAATAGAGGAATACTTGGAGATTTATGGCTAAGAATAAGAAACACGATATTACCCCAGAGAATGTTAATGAATGGCTTGGTTCAACTGGTTTCTTATTCCCTAGAAATCGGACTGAGTTAGCTAGATTTGAGAAATTATACTCAGACTTTGATCATAAACTTTCAGGAGAAATAGTGGATCCAGAAAAAATTATAAAGGGTGAAAGTCATAGTATTTCAATTGAACCACAGCAAGACGATAATGACACTTATGAGAATTGGAAAATGGCTGCACGGAAATTTCAAGACATCCCTGATCACATTATTCAGAAAATGAAAAAGAATCAAGACTCAAATGGAAATTCCAATTCAGAGAAAGAAGAAAATTGAGAAATTCACTCAATTTCTTTTACTGGAAAACACGGTTAGCCCTGTTACAGACCTTGAAAAACTGTACAGAGAGGAGGAAGTTTCAGTGTACTATGATCATTATGAGAATCATTTTGATGGTATGCTTGTGTTTGATTCAAACAGGTTTCATATTCACTTAAATATTGATAGGGGTAACCACAGGGAAAGTAAAAGAGGAAGATTCACTCTCGCTCACGAATTGGGTCATTATTTTATTGATGAGCATAGAGATGGACTATTGTCAGGAAAATTTAAACCTCATCCATCGCATACAAGCCTAATTAGAAACAATCTGGTTGAGATGGAGGCTGATTATTTCGCCTCATGCCTTTTAATGCCACAGAATAAACTTAGAGAAGAATCTATCAGAGATAGGTTTTCTTTTCAATCCATCTATTCATTATCTGATGTTTTCCAAACAAGCATTCTAGCAACCCTTATTCGTTTCGCAGAAGTCGGAACACATGAAATTTTTGTTGTTGTTTCAAAGGATAATATTGTGAAGTGGTTTTTAAGAAGTAAAGATTTTCCTAGATATCCATTTCGATTTAAAGTAGGAAGTAAACTGCCTCCAACAACGGTCGCAGGAGAATATTTCCTAAAAGAAGATTCAAAGTTCACAGAAATTGAGAAGGTTTTTGCTGAAGATTGGTTTTACGTATCAAATGGATCACGTCCTATGAATGAACAATGTTTTTACATGGATACATATGGTTATGTCATTAGTCTTATATGGTTCGACTAGTTGGGATCATTAACGGTCCCTCACGCAGGTAAAAAAGACTCCAATATCAAAAAAGTAGCAATAGTTAATGGACCATCATTGGCCACTAGCAGTTAATAATACTTCAATAGAAGAACTACAAGATTCCATTAGCAAATAAAGCAACAATGATTAAGGAACTACTTAAAGCAGATCGATTCAAAAATATACCACTACCTAAATAAACTATTACTATCCCCAAATATTTGATCTACCAAAGATTGACAGATAATTGGATATGGTATTGGTTCAATTGCATTTTCAATAAACTCTTTGTAAATCTCTTCTCTGAAATCATCTTTCCTTTCCCTACTATCGTAAGATCTAAGAATTTCCAACATTTCTGTATCCCAAAAGTTTAGATCAACCTTTTCTCTTAGTTGATTACCAATATGTAAACCATATTCAAATCCATAAATCGGCCTTCCAGGAAAAGTTGAATCAAATAACAGAGCTTCTTCAACCACTCCTTGCATACCTCCAACAATAATCATCGCTGCTGGATTAGAATTTTTGATCATATTCTCTCTCATCAGAGTTAACGATTTTGTACACTGAGGCTTATTTATTTCTGGATTATATCTTTCCCGATCAACGGCTTCAACCCAATTGATTTCAGCCAGCTCCGATTTAAATAATTGCCATGTTGTATCTGGGAGAAATCCCCGAAATGCTTCTGATTGATAAATTTCCAACTTGAAATTTGGCTCAAATGATGATGGACCTTCTACTTCTGTAAAGTCCAAGTATTCATACGCAACCATCCCAACAAGTGGTGTTATTGAAGGGTGGCCACCGAAAACAATTTTTCCGTTTCTTCCAATAATAGCCCGTGTCAAACTCACAATAATTTCATTCATTTGAATCAAACTATCTGAATCACCATAATATTCAAGGTCCCGTTCATGGTCCGGAATACTTGCTGAAAGAAATATAGTTTTACTATTTCCCATTCTTACAAATTATTCCTAGCTATATGTTTTGCCAATTTCTTCATTTGACCTTCATCTTTATGGAATATCTTACTCACGCCACTAAGCCATAATAATTCTTTCTTCTTAGATAAATCCTGGCTACTAATAGGTCCTACAATAACTGGCTTGTCTATACTATTTGGAACTGAATGTTTACTGGAATTCAGAAAATCTTTGACAGATGGTGGCCTTGTGGTTAAATTAATAGAATACCTAGTTCCCCCATTTTCCAAAATAATAAAATTTTGATTGTCGGTTGTAAGATTCCTGATACCTTGAAGGTACAGTGAATTTTCCATGGAAAGATGTAAAACCTGGGATCTCCAAATTAACTTTCTCCCATGTTCAATTATGATTCTTCTTACAACCTCTTTGACAGCACCTTTTTTTAATTTTTTCTTATTTTTCTTAAAATCAATTGAACGTATTCTAGCTCTTGAATTTTCACTTATCGAGGGTAATGCTTTTCCACCCAAAGGAGTTACCGCGAACAACCCTAAGCGATGTTTAATTGCATAGTCAATTTCATACATCGTCCATTCGGATTCCTGAAAGGTGGCAGATTCAATGACCACCAACATTGCTTTGTCGGCCAATTCTGCAGTTAATTTTCTTTGAAAGTCAACACCAGGAGGCACACTAAACCTATCAAGAAATACATCAAACCCTTCATAAGTCAATCCATCAAAAAGTTGCTTAGCTAAATACTCCGAATCCTTTCTCCTATAGCTAATGAAAACCTTATGTTCATCGGAAGTAAGACCAGCACTTGATAAAATAGCAGGTGAAACTTCACTGATATTTTGATCGTAAAAAACAGCATTACTAGGTGCAAAGGGCTTCCTAAGTATCGTTCGTAGATTCTTTTCTTTTGATCGATGTAATACCGGAATAACAAAGTCATACGACTTATTTCTCAACCAATTATCGAAATTGTCAGTTGGCGGTAGGGGATCATCATTATTACCTCCTACAAGAATAAGCAGTCTCTTGCAGTTAGTAGTCTGATTTGCGTGACAAGATAAACAGTTATCAATATTTCCACCACATGGTGGAGTAGGCGACTTTTTTGATCTTGGATTCAGGTGAGTAATTTCTCTTGTGATTGATAACTCCAGCTTACGAATCAGCTTAAGAGAATCAGAGGTGCCATCGCCAACTAGAACAATATAGCTTGGATTAATGTTAGGCATTTCGATAAAAGCTCGACACTCGAAATATCCCTGTCTCTCTGCTTGAATAATCAATTGAATACCATCTTGAAGTCGATTCATATCATGGCCACAAGTTTATTAAGAGTAAATTGATCAAAAAACTCTTCCAAACACAATACCCATAAGTAGGTATTTTCTATTAATCGGTTAGGAAAATCACTGCACCAGTGGCTGATAAAAGAGCACTATAGAAAACAATTAATGTCAGTGAAAAGAACGATACAATCCAACGGTTCCTTCCAGCTTCGAACTCGTTAGTAATCATTTTGAAAAATACTTGATTCTTCCGTATTACGTACCTTGTCATACGAGGCGAAGTACTTTTCTTTTTTGACCAGGATAGAAGCTATAAAGTAGCCAAAATGTTTGGGTTGATAAACAGGTAATAAGGGTACATTAGATATTAAAACATTCAAATTCAATTAATTCATGACTACTATTTCAATTTCTAGTTAGAAATAAGAAACATTACTATCAAAGTAGCTATTGTAGAAATTCCATAAAAAGGGATTAATGTTTTTGAGAAAATACCATTAAACCATGTATTTCTTCCTGTATTATAATTGGCCGTGCTTAGATCAAAATTGATATTTTCTTCCTTCACAGACCTAACATCATTAAATAGTGATCTAAATTGTCTTTCCTGGGAGATGTAAAACCCATCTAAAATCCAAAAAACAGGAATAACAATATATGAAACCAGAACATAATTAATGTTTGCATCTTTTGCAGCCAGAGCAAATAATGCTGAAACTAGGGTGATAGCCCACCCTTTTAACATAAATGAGTTAGAGTTCATTCTGGTAATAATATTTTGAATGAATTCTAAGTGTTTTCTTTTGTTTTCCATTTATTATGAATTTAGCCAATTTCTTAAGCTTTCAAATCTTCGGTTGCCATCTTTATCAGGAGGATCAAATACATAATATCCCTCAGGAATGTAATTACCTGCTAAATCTTTTGATTTTCCACTTTCTTTTTCGATTGAGGGATAAATAGCGAGATATTCATTTCCAGAAAAATTAGGGTCGAATGAGTTACGAATTGGGAATATCGCAAGATGCTTTTTATACTTCTGAGAATCCCCATATCCTAATTCCCAATTGCACCATTTAGACGCTACGGCAGCCTCTGTGGCTAACAATATGAACTTATCATTTTCCCGAATTTTTTTCTTTATCATTCTTGCAGTATAGCCATTGGTATTTTTTGGCATTTCATCGTCTTGCCAATCAACATATATTTCAACTCCCAAGTTCTTTAGCAAAGTAATTGCTGCATCCAGTTCCTCATCTTCATCATGTTTATGAGATAGAAAAATGGTGACTTTATTGGCCTTGGACTCATTTACCCATTCATTCAAGCTATCAGTTACACTCTTACTGAACGATCTGCCTTGATTTCTATATTCTCTTAAATCAGCTTTGGAAATTATCACCATAAAACAAGGTTACAGGTTTGTAGATATTGCTGTTGCGAAAGGAGAAGGATTCGAAATCTACTCCAGACGGACTATTACCATAGATTCTTCTCTTGCAACCCTTTCAATAATAATTTCTAATGTAATTTGGGTTTTTTCAACATAAAGTTGCTGATTAATGCAAGCTTAAGGAATACCCATAAGTAGGTATTTTTTGAACCAGGTTTTGGAAAGAAACTTTAACACGTAATACACCTATTTTCTATTCCAAGCACCCAAAGTCCACGCAGGTAAAGCGGAGTTCGTCATCAGTCGTCAAGCAAAAGATCACGCCAGGATGTTCCATAAGCATTCGTTCCACTCAGCACATGGATCACATAAAGTGGCCTTGGGGCCATCCTGTCATGCCTTTTGCTTTTCCTCCTTCTTCCTCACGGCAGTTCTCCCTGTTCTCCTGGCCACCTCATTCCATTTCGTTCCTTCGGTCACTTCATTCCATTCAGCCACCACTCGCCCAGCCACTGCCCGTGTTTGTGCTCGCCTGCGGCCTCAGTCAGTAAAGTCGTTCCTCCCACTACCAGTCGGGTTATCACCCTTTTCCTGGATAGGCTTCCTTCGGACTCGCGAACCGGCTCGCTGCACAAAACCATCATGCACGTTAGATGGGACGACCAGCCCTGTTTAAATTGCAAATACAGGAGTCAATCAAAAAAAAGATGAGATAAGTTGACCCAAAACCCACCCACCCCTTGTGGATTCATCTTTTGAGTTTCTTAGAAAATTCAGAGGTGGTATATAATGGTATTAAAATAGGCGGGTACTCCAAAATAAAAAAAAGCCATCAAAAATAGGCTGCTCCCAAATTCCTCCCCAAAAGAAAAGCAAGGAACTACGGCATAAACCCTGGGCCCTCCCCGCTACCCATTTATTCCGTTCCTCCTTGCTTTTCTTGCCCACCAGCCTGACCCAGCGCTTTCTTTTTTTCCTTTTTCTTTTAAAAGAATTACTTCTTCAATTTCGATCTGGCTAATCCCACAATCCATTTTAAAAACATTGACATGAAGAAACTAACTGTTGCCCCTACCATCCCCAGTACTACAGTTCTACCTAGATCATCCAGGTTAAAAGTATGAACGGTGGATAGAATAGTTCCACCCACCGTTCCAATAGCTGTTCCTTTATTCATCTATCAGGTCGTTAAATTCCTCCACCACCATCAGAATCCGAGCTACTGGCTGTCGCATCAATAGCCACAATGTTCAGCGTGTTGTAGGAGCCATTTTTCAATGGATACATGGCACCATTAACCTCCTGGAGGAATTCCAACCCAAGCACCAGAAACAATTCGTTTGTGCTGTTTGCAGTTAGAGTTACCGAAAGATCGATTTGCGGTTCTGTCTGAGGTCCCAACACAATCTCGAGGCTGGAAGCCTGGTCAAACTGAAAAGATTCATTTTCAAAATCCACCTCAGCTGCACCAACGACAAACTTAACATGAGAGGCACCAGATGGATAAGCAATAGTGTTACCAGGAATAAAAGAAGGAATGGTGACAGATAAATCTCCAAGGGCCCTGTCAATTGATGGTGTATAGGAGGCATACATGGTAGCACTAAGCTTACCATTGATATTGAAGTCGAATCCTTCAAGGATCAGCAGATCACCTGAAGATACCTGTCTTTCTCCCCGCACATTTTCCTTATCGCTCTTGATAACAGTCAGGACCTCCTTGGTTAACCTACTGGTCACCTTGGAGTCAGAAGCATTTTGCAGCAATAGTCTAAAAGCGTTTCGGAGCACTCTTCCGGCTCGGCCGGCTCTTCCGAACTCCGATCCGTTTTCCCTGGTCCTCTGAAAGGCCGGGTCATTCCTGATTCTATCCACATCGACACCACCTTTCTCCCTGGCCAGATAGCCATCTTTACTCTTGTAGAAGGACACATCACCAATTGTTCCTTCAAGTTTAATAATACCTTTTTGTCTTGCCATAATTCGTAAAAAGTTTTGATTAAGGCCGAAAAAAGGCATATTTAGACTTGGAAAACAAAATGCAAATTCCGCTTCCGGTAGCATTTGTCACTAATTGCCGAACATGCCACACGGATGAAGCATAGATACAGTATAAGATCAGCCAAATGAAACTAAAAAGGATCATTATATACCCCAAGGATATTCAGCGAATCACTGGCAAAAGTGAGCGGTATGGCCGGTTGATGATCAGGAAAATAAAAGAGCACTACAAAAAAAGTGATCACCAGCTGGTGACCACCTATGAGTTTTCTCAATTCTCCGGAATAGAAATGGAATTGATCAATGAGTTTATTGATTAATTACCTGGTCAGTACCAGTTCCAAGTATACTCTTTAACTTCTTCATATCCTGACTTACTTTTTCTTGAACGACCTTTGCATAGACCTGAGTGGTTTTCATGTTCTTGTGGCCTAACATAGAACTCACTGTTTCAATTGATACACCATTGGAAAGTGTTACAGTCGTAGCAAAAGTATGCCGTGACATGTGAAATGTTATGGTCTTATTGATTCCACAGAGAGCTGCAATCTCTTTCAGATAGGCGTTCATCTTTTGATTTGAAATCACCGGGAGAACATAACCCGTATTTCTAGTAATCGGATGGTCTTTGTATTTCTCCAATATTTCATGAGCCACTGGAAGCAACGGAACATTTGAGGAGGATCCTGTTTTTGTTCTGTCTACAAAAATCCAAACTTCTCCATCAAGACCTTTCGAGATATGATCCGGAGTAAGCTTTCTTACATCAGCATAGGATAAGCCTGTATAACAGCAGAACAAAAAGATGTCTCGAACATGTTCCAGTCTCTCCATTTCAAACTCTCGAGCATACAGGCTCTGCAATTCTTCCTTAGTTAAATATCCCTTATTAACATCTTTCATGGTCACCTTGAACCTGGCAAAAGGATCCCGATCTATCCACTCATTCTTCAGAGCAATCAAAATTATCTTTTTGAAATGCTTCAAGTACCTCATGACTGTATTGTGACTGACCTGTTTTACTGATTTTAGATAGAATTCAAACTCAGTGATAAACTCATACTTAAGTTCGTTCAGCGTGAAATCATCTCTTTTGTAGTGGTACTTTATGAATTCCCTGGTGTGCTTTAGTGTAGTCTCATACCTTAACAAGGTTCCCTTACTATAGTCTTTACCAATTTGTGCTTTTATCTGATCATTGTGATACCTGAATAGCTCCAACAATGAATGCTGTTTCACATTTTTACCCAGGTAGATGCTCTTTATGGTCTGTGCAGAGATATATTGATCAGCCTCCTCTAACCGGTCGAATACCTTCTCGATATCCATTTGCATTTTGGTCAAATGGCGATTGAATATCCTGGACTCCTCGGAAGTGCCTTTCATTCTTCCTGAATTTACATTCCATTTTTCAGGAAGTATTTTTTTGCCGGTTGACAGCTCAGCTCTTTTTCCATCAACTGTTATTCTCACCATGATAGGAGCCTCACCAGTCTTTTTACTAATGCGGTTTGTAAGTAACCAAAACAGAATGTTGATTGAATGTTTCATAAAATATGCTTTAAAATGCGTTTAAATGATGGTTCTAAAGTGGGACGATGGTTCGAATCCCTCCCTAAATATACACAAAACACACTAAAAAACCTCATTTAAAGCTATTTAAGAACGATTCGGTTAACACTTTTATTGTTAACCGAACTGTTAACCAATTTAATGAGAATTTTTAATGAAAAATAGAGGAGAGAAAAATAAAAATCCCCTCATACGTGAAATTTGAGGGGATTTGATGAGTTTTGAAACTCTAAAAGTGGAGCCGGAGGGATTCGAACCCTCGTCCAGATAAGGAAGTGATGCATCTTCTACATGCTTAGTTGATGCTTAAATCTCGCAGGGTGGCTGACCATCAACAGCCTACCAGTCCTGCCAGTCACTAGAGTTTCGCACTAGCTTAGTAACCTCACCAGCACTAGTCCTGAGCTTCGACACCCCTTGATCCGGCCTACAGGACAGAAGCCTGGAGGGATGTGACTGTCCCGGTTGTTTACCGGGATGAGTAATTCCTACTATGATTCGGAATTAGGCAGCCATGGCGTAGTTATTTTCGCCAACTATAGTATGAATGAATTGATCACAGGTGTACATTCTCCACCTGACATGCAAATACATCAAATGCACTTACTGTCGATACCGGTCGGCCCCATATCTGTTGCAGTGCCCGCAAAAATGTAAGCAAAAGTATTTGAAATTAGTTCAAATACTAAATCAAGAGGTATTTTAATCGATAAAAAATACTCCGGTCGGAAGCACAGTCCATGATTTTATAGCCTTTATTGAATTTAGTACTTTGGTACATTAATTCTTGGAACTTCAATGTTATTAATCAACTGGTTATGGTTGTTGATCATTTGTTGATGAAACCACCAGTTGTTATGCCACCAAGGGGTATCATACAAGCTTTTAATTGGAGAGACATTCGATCGGTCGACATTGATAAAAAACGGAACGACTACCTCATAACCTACTTTTTCACCCAGGTGCCTGTACTTTTGTAATTTGAATCTATCTTTTATCTGAGTATTTAGAAATTTTTCTATGGCCAAATCGATAGAAGGATAAAGCTCATTTAGTTTAGCGTAATCCACAAATAATCCCTTATCGTCAAATCTCATTTGAACCAATAATATACCTTTTACCTTATCATACTGGGCTTCTCTAAAAATTCGGTTGCTAAAGCTGCTATTCAACTTCTTTGAAAGTTTTTGCAGGTTAAAGTGCTCGTGTTGATTATTGAATTGATATAGACCGTCAGTTGATTTGACACTACTTAATTCTTGTTCTGTAAAAATGAATTCAAGCATTCTATCTTGTGTGCTTATACAAGTTAAGGAGGCATTTTTTAGGTTTTGGGAGACACCGAGACTATCATTAACCGACTCAAATTGCAAAGTTCTTACCAATCTTGTGCTTCCTGGTTTGGGAGACTTTTTATAAGAACACTGATAAAATTTTTTGCCGTTTCTATAAAATGTGCTGGTGGAATTTATTCCGATTCTACTGCAGTGATACGATTTAATAACCTTACCTTCTTTACTAAATATGTTTAACTCTCCGAATGCCGTTATAGGAAACAATGAAGAAAAACTACCTTCAAGGAATTTGTTTTCATTTTCATAGAATGTCAAATGCCAGGTGGAATCGGAAATGCTATTGATTTTGGCAATATACGTTGCGTATTCTACTTGATTGGTTTCTTGCCAGAATCTGGTGAAATATATTGGGCTATTTTGGTTAAAGCTACTCTTATACTTACTAAGCCTGATTAGCTTTTCTAGGTCAATATTCTTTTCTTCTTTACTTAACTCTTTTGTTAATATTTCCGGGATGGCCTGAAAATATTTACTGGCCCAGGTTCTAAGCTTTTCATCAGTATTTTCTGAAAGCGATTGCCATAAATCATCTTCAGGATTCTTTGCCAGAATATGTTCCTCTATCGAATTAAGAGCAGGCTTATATAGAAAAAGTTTGGCAAACTTACTTTCATCAACAGTAATCAAATGTTGAAGAATCTGACGTTTACCACCAATAAGATTCAAACTGATATTATCCGCGACAAAGAATGAATCAGTTGACATCTTGAAAGATAGAATATCATCTACGTCTAATTTCTGAATACTCTGTGTAGCATATTTTGTTTTTTTGTATTTGAGTTTCCTACCGTCATAAGCTATAAAGCCTTCATGTATCTTGCCATTGGTGTCCTGATACATGCCTTTTTCAAATTCTGAGATTTTTACAGGCACTTCAATTTTGGATTTCGGACGATAGAGAAATGGCAATACAGGCCCATACTGTTGGATACCATCTGCATCAAACCACAAAGCATAATCATTCTGCGCAATTAAATTACTGCTCAACAATAGAAGAATGAGAAATATCTTGTTTTTCATGGTCAATGAATTAATTAAACATAACTCGACAAAGGTAATAGAAATTTGGAGATCGGTTTTCAACTTTTCGTGTCTTGGTAACTATTAATAGATTTCATGAATTCCATCAGTAAGATTAATCCTGATCATGGAACTTTGAGTTTTGGAACCGGTTAATATATCAGGACCTCATTAATTAGTTTAAATCACACTGAATGAAATTTGTCTCCGCACTGAGATACAAAAATTATAGAATATTCATTTCCGGGCAGGCGCTTTCTAATATTGGTAATATGGTACACCAGGTGGCCATTAGCTGGCTGGCGTACCAGTTAACAGAGTCTGCATTCATCCTGGGCGTGGTTACCTTCTCGAACCAACTGGCCGCATTCTTCTCCGGGTTATTTGCGGGCGTGGCAGCCGACCGATTCAATAAAAAGCTGATCATTCAGGTGGCCCACGGTCTAATTGGTGTCAGCTCTTTATTGTTGGCCCTGGTTACATTCCTGGAACTCAGCACAGTTTTGATCCTGATTGTCTTCCAACTACTCATGGGGCTCATGAAAGGCGTAGAGATGCCCACCAGACAAGCCTTCGTAAATGACCTGATCACGGACAAAGATTTTCTTACCAATGCCATTGCACTGAACTCCACAGTATTCAATACAGCAAGGGTTGTGGGACCTGCGATTGCCGGATTATTGATTCCTATTGCCGGTGAAGAAATGTGTTTTCTGATTTATGGGGTAATGAGTCTCTTTATTTTATTTGCTTTTTTCTTCGTACATACCGAGCCTCATCAGGCCAAAGCAACCAAAATGAATTTTCGTTCTGAGTTTCTGGAAGGGGCAAATTATGCTTTTGGCTTTCCTCCGATCAAAATATCATTGCTGTTTGTGTTTGCATTCACATTTGTAGGAGTGTCTTTTATTGTTCTGCTGCCGGTGCTTACTGGAGAGGTGTTTAATGCTGGTTCTCAGGTATTTGGTTACATGAATAGCGCTCTTGGACTTGGTGCCATAGTGGGAGGCGTTTTCCTGGCCAGCAAAGTGGGGACCCAGGGGATACAGAAGCTGATTTTTGGAGCAGCCGCTGTTTTTTCCTTATCTCTGATTGCCGTGTCATTTTCAACGGTTCTTGCGGTAACGCTGATTGCCATCGCATTCACAGGATTGGGGCGTGTGGTAGTGTTTGCAGGCACAAATACGCTACTCCAGACGATTGCTGTGGAAGACAAGAGAGGTCGTGTGATCAGCTTGTATATCGCCGCTTTTATGTCTGCAGTGACACTTGGAGGTATATTGGTAGGTGCAGCAGCAGATTTATTCGGGCTAATCCCAACGATTCTCGGTGAAGGCATACTTTGTGTGTTAGTCTGTGCTATTTATGCCAGCCAACTAAAAACTTTAGGAAACACTAAACCGGCAATGGGTTAAACACCACTATTGCTTAGCGTTCTCGTTGAAGCTAAACATCCAGTTGATGCCAAACTGATCGGTGCACATGCCAAAATAGTCTCCCCAGAAGGTGTCCTGTAAAGGCATAGTCACTGTCCCGTCTTTTGATAATTCAGCAAAAAGTCGGTTGGTTTCATCTTTTGAATCTGTACTCACCGAAATGGAAAAGTTGTTGCCCTGCTTAAAATCAGGCGCCCAGTCACCGCCAGTATCGCTTCCCATCAATACGGTTCCACCACCAATAGGCAATGAGACATGCATGATTTTATCTTTCATTTCTGCAGGTACCTCCATCCCATCAGTAGGCGGCATTTCACTAAATCTCCCCAGAAAAGCGAATTCCCCGCCAAATACTGATTTGTAAAAATTAAAGGCTGTTTCGCAGTTACCTTCAAAATTGAGGTATATGTTGATAGTGGTCATCTTGCTTTAGATATGGTAATTGGCATTAAAATCAATTTTCATTCAATGTAATCAATCGCATTGAAGCTATTAAGTGAAATCAAATCTAATTTCCTGATCTGATCGTATAACCTTTATGGTCAGAAACTTACTCATCCTCATCACATTGCTCCACATGATCTATGATGCTTCGGGGCAATCAGTTTTTCAATTGGATACTTCCATGGTCCAAATTAACCTCATTCCAAATGATAGCGCTGAGAGAGTCATGTGTGTAATTCCTTCGGATAAGGGCAACTGGTTACTTTGTTACAGCCGTGAAAATGAACGGCATGGAGATGTCAAATTGTACCTGGTAAATAATGAGGGAACTGTGATCAAAAGTAGAAATTTAGGAGTACCGGGATTTGATTTTGCTTTTTCTGGAATAGAAACCAGTGATGACCATTTGTTGCTAGCGGGATTTACAAATTACAAATCTGCCGGTCAATTAGATGCTTATGTGATGAAAGTTGATCATGAAGGGGACACAGCCTGGACTACCAGGATCGGCGGAGCAGGTGATGATCGTGTCATCAGGGTGATCGAAACGTCCAGACAGACTTATGCGGCGATAGGACAGACCACTTCCTGGGGGAATGGAAATATTGATGGTTTTTTGGTGGAGTTGAATCAAGGAGGAGAGGTGTTATCCAATGTACCGCTAGGGGATTCATTGCTCAACCGAACGTATTCAATTGGTGAAAACGCAGATGGATACATTATTTCGGGAATAACCAATGCCAACTATCCTGATAATTCCGATATTCTGTTGATGGGTGTTCAAAATGACAATGTGCTATGGCAAAAGCAGTGGGGAGGACCTCAGGGAGATATTTCACATAGCATGATTCCAAAGCCTGACGGTACCTGGGTGTCGGTTGGTTACTCCGCTCAGGAATCTGTTTCTTACAGCGATCCGTTATTATTACGATTTGATCACAATGGAGAAATTCTGGATGAGGTCTTATTACAAACGGGTAAGGAAGTCCGGTTAATGGAAGGTGCTTTTTGCGGAGAACATGACCTGCTGGCTGTTGGCTACATGAAGGAGCCTACAGCTACGTATTGGGATATGGCCATTCTAATGTATAATTTCCAATCCAGTGAATATTCCATTTATCAGTCAGGGCTGGGTGAAAGAGATGATGAGCTATTTTATATTACCATCATTGGTAATCAGGCGATAGCAGCAGGATATACTAATAACACTAGCCATGGAAATAGCAATGTACTGTTGCTAAAATTTGATGTGGCCAGACTGAAGGTGGATAAATAATAGCGATGTGGCCTTTTTGCTGGATCTGTAGCAGGTTTTCGACCTCAAGACTCATAACCTAAAATGCTTTCCTTTACCCAATCTGGTACCAGTACAGTTTGCTTTGATTTCATGTCAAAAAATACCTGGGTGGTGCTTCCACTGGCGTGTATGATGGTTTTGTCTCCCTCTTCTGCCGTGACCAGATATTCCAGTACAAAGCTTTTTGTTCCGAATGAACCAGTCCTTACCTTCACTTGCGGGTTTTTGGCCGTGAGCAAAAGTTCTTTATGATAGTTGGCATTAACATTTACCAGCAGAAACATATCCTTGTGCCAGTCCCATCCCGGACAGGCCTCCAGCATGTAATGACTCCTGGCAATTTCAAAATAGGTAATGAAGGTGGCGTTGTTGACATGCCCCAGCGCGTCCAGGTCATTCCATCGCATTTGAAGAGGAAATGAAAATTTATATTGCTCTAGTTGCTCACTCATGGGTTAATTTCGATCGTTTTTTAATTGAGGCGGGAAATTAATTCATTTTTCTTTTAGGATTAGGCTGACTATTTATTTTATGCCACAGACTTTTATGAGTGGTAGTTCAGGAAAAGTGAAATGCTCCTAACCAGCACATTCCTATAAAACCGAAAGCAAAGATCAATTCATTACCACAATATACCCATTCAGAGAAAGCGCAACCATTAACCAAAGGAAATAAGGCCAAATCAACAGAGACTTCCATTTCATCAGATGATGGTACCTTTTTAGCATCAAACCTACAGTGATTAATAATCCGGTGATGATTAAAAGTGCAGGGAGAGGTTGTTGCCAATTGAAGAATACAGGATTCCATGCCACATTCAAAATCCACTGACCTGCATAAATGCCTGTAAGCGTTTTTTTGTGATTGACTTTCCCCCACAGTAAAGCCATATAAAGTGAGAAACAAAACATGATGGTAGTCCAGGCTACACCAAAACTCCAGCCGGGTGGTGTCCAGGGAGCCTGGTTTAAATCCTGATACCATGATGAGCCGGGACCTTCTCCCGATAACCAGCCACCAACAGCTAAAGCACCAAAATTAAAAAACAGGAAAACAAGTATTCTTTTAATCATACCTCAATAACAGCTTAAAACGGGCAATTGTTATTAAAATGAAGCTCATCGCCACTGCTTCTGTTTATCGAAATTTAGTAAAACACTCTTTTGCTTCAAACCCCCATCTTCTTACTTGATCGATGAATTTCCTTAGTTCGCATAATAATTCAATATGGCACTTTTAATTGCCGTATCTTGTATCTAGAATCTAGTTTTTTACTGTGAATTAACGCACTGCTATGAAAATCCAAAGACTCATTTTTGAGGGAGAAAAATGGAATACCCAAAACAATCAGGAAGAGAGCTTTTCACCTCAACTGGTATTGATCTTTGGGGCGAAATCTGCATTGTCCCAGGAAAGTTGCTACAACCTGCTCAAAGAAAAATTCCCCGACGCGGATATCTTAGGATGCAGTACAGCAGGTGAAATTCTTGGCGAACAGGTGTATGATGATGTTGCTGTTGCTACTGCGATTCAGTTTGAGCGTACATCCATTGAGTTTGCCTCAGTAGAGATTTCTTCAGGGAATGATTCCAGACAAAAAGGTGTAGAGCTTTCTGCAAAACTGCCTAAAGACCATTTGAAAAATGTATTGATCCTCAGTGACGGGCAAAATGTAAATGGAACCGCATTAATTGAGGGTTTGAAACAAAATTTTGATGATAGTGTAGTAGTTACCGGTGGTTTGGCTGGTGATGGGTCCAATTTTCAGGAAACGTTGGTAGTGGCCAATGAGCAGCCCAAATCAGGCTTAATTGTGGCCATTGGTTTTTATGGTGACCATCATAAGATCGGTTATGGTTCTGCAGGTGGATGGGATAGTTTTGGTCCCGACAGGAAGATCACAAAATCCGAGGCTAACGTTTTGTACGAACTGGATAATAAGCCAGCATTGGAGCTATATAAAACTTATCTGGGTGAGGAAGCAGAAAGGTTACCGTCCAGTGCATTGCTTTTTCCATTGTCCATTAGAGGAGAACAATCAGGAGATACTGGCAAGGTACGAACCATACTTTCAGTGAATGAGGAGGACAACAGCATGACATTTGCCGGCGATATGCCTGAGGGTAACATCGCAAAATTAATGATGGCCAACTTTGAAAAACTGGTGGAAGGAGCAGAAGATTCAGCAAAACATGCGATTACTGATATCATTGCCAATGAGCAGGGAGAGAAGCTCGCTATTTTGATCAGTTGTGTTGGCAGGAAGCTGGTTTTAGGGCCTAAGACTGATGAAGAGGTGGAAGCAACACAAGAGATGTTTGACGACAAAACTACCCAGATCGGGTTTTATTCATATGGAGAGATCTCTCCACAATTTGGGACAGGTTCATGCGAACTGCATAATCAGACCATGACGATCACCTTAATTTCTGAATAAGATGAATAGGTCCCTTTTAGCAAAACAGATGGCGAAAATTCGGGAGAAATACCCTGAAGAGGAGTTTTTCGACCGGTTGTGTGAGAAGGTAGAAAGCAGTTACCGTGATTTTGAGCGGGTTCAAAAACTAAAAGACCGTTCTATTCAATTAATGTCACAGGAATTGCACGATCTCTATAAGGAGCAGGAAAAAAAGCAGGAAGCATTTATTTCTACCATCCTTGGGAAAATCGTTGATGGAATCATCACCTGTAATGCACAAGGAACCATCCTTTCTGTCAACAGCTCTGCAGAAGATATTTTAGGCAAATCGGAAGGGCAATTGCAGCATCAGAACCTCTCGGCAATCCTGGCAGATTTTGAAGATTATAGTGATTTCCTGACGCATTATGATCAAAGTCTGGAGAAAAACGAAAATCAAATTGAAATTGCCATCAAGGGTAAACATCGGGACAGGATCCCATGTGAATTATCGGTGAGTCATTTTGAATTTGATGAAGTGGCATCCATTGTGATCCTGAGAGATATTACTGAAAGGAAGAAAACAGAAGCTATTATAATCAATGAAAAGGAAAAAGCTGAAAAGGCATCTCACGCCAAAGCGGAATTCCTTTCTACCATGAGTCATGAAATCCGGACTCCAATGAATTCCATTATTGGGATGACCAATATCATGATTGAGGACGAACAAGATAAAGAGAAAATGAAGGTGCTGAAAACTTTGAAGTTCTCAAGCGAACACCTATTAGTCCTGATCAACGATATTCTTGATTTCAATAAGATAGAAGCCGGTAAGATCGAATTTGAAAATACAGATTTTGACCTGAAAATACTACTTGAAAACATCGTGGCATCTAATCACTATGCAGCAGATGAAAAGGGTGTAGAAATCGACATTGACTGGGATGAAGATCTCCCGGACTGGGTGGTTGGTGACCCTGGTCGCTTGTCGCAAATCCTGACCAACCTGATTGGGAATGCCGTGAAATTTACCGATGAAGGATCCGTCACCACAAGAGTGAAACTGAAAAAGGAAAGTAAGAAACAAGTCACCTTGTCATTTGAAGTGGAAGACACCGGAATAGGCATAGCCCCGGAAAAGCAACGCCTGATCTTTGAGTCATTTTCACAATCAGAAGCATATACTACCAGAAAATACGGAGGAACTGGACTCGGACTGGCTATTACGAAAAAGTTGATCGAGCTCCAAGACAGCCAGCTGCAGGTAGAGTCAGAACCTGGAGTGGGATCCAAATTTCACTTTGATTTAAAATTTGGTGTCTCGAAGAAGGCCAACCGCAAGGAAGAGCGTATTGTGATTCACGGTCAGTCCGATGAACAATATGACCTGAGTGGATTAAATATTTTACTTGTTGAGGATAATCCAATTAACCAGTTTGTTGCGGAGAAGTTTCTTACCAAATGGCACGCAAGCATCAAAATCGCCAACAATGGAATTGAAGCCATGGAGCTCATATCCGATCACTACTTTGACATTGTATTAATGGATCTCCAAATGCCGGAAAAAAACGGATTTGAAACGACTATGGAAATCAGGTCTTCAAAGCGTACATTCAAAAACATCCCTATCATTGCGCTTACCGCAACGGCCTTTCTGGAAGAGAAGAATAAAGCCCTTAAAGCCGGAATGAATGATTTTGTCACCAAACCCTTTAACCCTAAAGAACTTTACAAAAAGATCATTAAGAATGTGGTGAAGGTGGAGGGTTAGTCTTGGGTGAAGAATTTAGAATCTTGTATTTAGGATCTTGGATCTTGAATCTTGGATCTTGGATCTTAGATCTTGGATCTTGTATTTAGAATTGTATCGTATTTAGAATTTTGAATAGTTGCATTCCTTCTGAATTTGGAATTACTTGATGGACCTTAATTGTTTTTTGTACCTTTCAAGACGATCGTCTCCTGATTGCTCGGCGATCTGGATGGCTTTTTTGATGTTTTTTAAGGCTAGCTTCTTTTCATTCATTTGGCTGTAAGCAGTTCCTAACCCACTATACATTTCTGAAAGAAAATTCTCATCAGGAAACCTGGTGACCCCAGATTCAAAAAAAGTGATGGCATTTTGATAATCCTTGTGCTTCAGATAAAACTGACCCAATCTGTTTTGCCAGTACGCATTAGCATATCTTGGGGTCGACAGAACATCAGCAAATTCCGTCATAAATAGTTGAAAATCACTAAAATCATCCGTTTTCCACGCCAAAAAAATCAAACTGTTTTTTGCACTTTCATCAATCTCTTGTGGTAGCCCAAATCGATCTCCTCGTTCCCTGTAATACTGCTTTAACCCAGGAATGCCTCCAGCTTCATTAAATTCTTCTACAGAACCAAAAACGGCAGACCCATAGTTGTGATAATAAAACCTAAGTCCATGATAAAGCGCCAGGTAAGCGAGAGATTCATGTATTTCCTCGTTGAATAGCTTGTATTCCCAATGTAGCTTTTCCACACTTGCTTTTTTTAGTGTTTCTGCCATTTCGTTTGAGTAACTAATGGTAAATATGTCCCTGGTGGAATTGGCTATGTACAAATACCTCTCTTCAATATTTTGCTGTGATAACGCTTCAAGTTTCTCCGGATCAATGTAACCACCATTGGATAAAATAGCACCACTGAATGGGGTTTGGGGTGCTATGATTATCTCTGAGACTGCAAAAGCACTGTTTTCCCACCCAAATAACACACGATGATTATTGGTTCTGTAT
Organism: Cyclobacteriaceae bacterium; assembly: GCA_965243755.1. GTDB lineage: Bacteria > Bacteroidota > Bacteroidia > Cytophagales > Cyclobacteriaceae > JANSWY01. Next base: position 171,717 of record CBDEVW010000001.1, on the reverse strand, counting down.
TTGCTGTCAATGTAAGGAACCAACTCACTGTTAATAAATTGCTGGAACTCTGCCCACTGTGAATTGAATACTTCATTTCTTTGAGGCAAAGGCATATCAACTCCTATAATGATCATTTCCGGAAGCAGTGCCTCCCCCCTCAGCGCTTGCTGAATTGCTACCCCATTTAGAAAATACCATTGCCCATCCAGTACATATAAAGTTGGGTAGTGCTTGTCAGAATTCTGGTAATCTGGTGGAAGATGTATTTGAAGTTGCCTGTCAGATTGAAGAAGAGCTGAGGGCATGGTTACCGTTTTGCCAGCAATGATGGATTGAGAAAATGCAGTGACTGTAAATAGTTGTATTGTAAGAATCGTGATCAGTTGTCTCATAGTCATGTTGATATAACCCACGGAAAATAAATCCTGCGCTACATAATTTTAAAATTTTAAGCATGCTTTAACATTCTATTAACTAAATCAGACTGGTGGTGAAACATTAGTCATGTAGAGAATTCTCTACAACTGTTACTGTCAATCAACAAATTTTGATGCGAGAAAGCCCAGGTAGACCACCTCTGGGCGCTGGCGTGGTTTTTTCATAATTGATGGTGAACCAATTGAAAACAATTATGAACAGCGATAAAAATTCTAAGCATAACAAAAGAACCAAAGTGTTCAATACCACTATGGTATTGTTTTTAGGACTGGCTGTTGCTGCCTGTGTGAGTCAGAAGAAGTATGATGCCGCACTCAGTGAAATTGCCAGTTTGAAGGTAGATAGTATGATTCAGGACTATCAGCTTACAGCTACTGAGGTAGAAAAACAGATGACCATCAACGAACAGCAGGAGCAATTAGAGGCTCAGGCGGAAAAAATAGATTCTCTGAGAGCGATAGTAGATCGACAAAGCGCAAGAATGCAAAAAGCAGCAACGCTTCTGCAGGATTTTAATGATAAGGGATGGTCATTTGAGGCCGTAGAGGGCAGACTTTTCATTGACCTCAGCAACGAAGTACTTTTTGCCAGTGGAGAAAGTGAACTTTCTGATGCCGGTCAAGAGCTCGCTGAAAGACTCGCCACCGTAATAAAAGAAATGGAAGGGACCAATGTTTGGGTGATCGGTCACACCGATAACGAACCTTTTGTAACCAACACTAAAGACAACTGGGACCTGAGTGCTGACAGGGCATTGTCGGTATCCAGGGCGTTGGTGAAGTTTGGTGTGAATCCAGATCTAATAACTGCTTCTGCGAAGAGTAAATATGATCCGCAAGCATCCAACAAGACTGAAATTGGTAAAAAACTCAACAGAAGAACTGAAATCATTCTAGAACCCAACGAAACCATCGAATCAGAATTTTATGACCTGCTCAGTGTAAACTAAGAGGTTGTAAGCAGTGGTGCAGAGGCTCTAAAGATCCCGGGAGTCTCTCCCCATTTAGTACGGAAACAATCAGGGATCATCATCTTAAAATAGGAATTCAATAATGGAAAATACAAGAGAACAAATCATAGAAGAACTAAATTCAGCAGAAAAGAAAGCCAAAGAACATATTCAGCATATGGAAGAGCTACTGAACGAAGCTACAAATGAAAGCAATAAGCAAATCAGTGCTGCCATGAAAGATGTGAAAGCAGAAAGAGAAAAAATTGAGAAGCAATTAAATGAAATCAAGCAGTCTTCTGAAGCAAGCATTGATGAATGGAAAGCAAAAACTACTGACCTGATTGAAGAGGCCAATAAACAAATGGATGAGACCAGAAACAAGCTTGCCAATTGGATTAGGTCCGAAAACTAATTTTTGAGTATTGATCATCACCATCAATAAAATTGATTGTTGAACAACTCAAAAATTAAACTGACATGAAAACCATAAATAAATTAGTTGATAGAGCAGTAACCTTGCTGGTAGCCGTTTGTCTGTTGGTAGCTTTTTACCCCCAGGCATTTGGTTCTGACCCGGAAGAAGGGCCATCCGATAAGCAGATTACCATTTCTATTGGTATCGAATATTTTATTCAGGATGGCGTAGACTGGAATGACCTTGACGTGAAGACTTACGATGGAATCGTAACCCTCACCGGGGAAGTGGAAAGTATCCTTGAAAAGGAACGCGCTGTAGAAATCGCAAAGTCAATCAAAGGTGTAAAGTCTGTAATTGACCTCACAAAAGTAAAGCGTCATAACATTGCTGATGAACAGATCAGGAATCAGATCAAGCAGGCATTGGTATTGGATCCGGCAACAGAGTCATTTGAAATCGATGTATCTGTTGAAGAAGGAAACGTTACCCTGAACGGTGAAGTAGACTCCTGGCAGGAAAAGCAACTTGCTGCAATGAATGCCAAAAACATCAAAGGTGTGAGGAGTGTCACCAATAAACTCAACTTTTCACTGCTGACTGACCGCACTGATCAGGAGATCCAGGCGGAAATAGAAGAATTGCTGAAGTGGGACATCCGTGTCAATGATGGGGACTTCAAGGTGAAAGTAAAAAACGGTCATGTAAAATTATCAGGGGCAGCCAATAGTGCCAGTGAAAGAGGTCATGCTACCATGAAAGCATGGGTAGACGGTGTAAAAACCGTAGATGCGACAGCCATTGAAATCAGAAACCTGCGAAATGAAGATATGATCAGGGAACACTATGTATATCGGGATGATGAGAAGATCAAGCAGGCAATTGAGCGCGCTTTCATTTATGACCCACGAGTACTGTCGTTTAATCCTGATATTTACGTAGAAGACGGAATTGTAACATTAACGGGTGAAGTGGCTACCCTAAAAGCGAAAGAAGCAGCAGAAATCGACGCGAAAAACACCGCAGGAGTGGTAGTTGTGAGGAACCTGCTAAAAGTGAAGGGAAAGCATTTTCCATCAGATGAGGTCATCAAGGAGAATCTTGATAGTTCGCTCAAATGGAATCCTTATGTTGACAAGTTTGCGTTGACCACTACCGTGAGTAACGGTACTGCGGTTTTGAAAGGAAGTGTTGATAATTATCTCGAGAGGTATCATGCGGAGAAAGTAGCCAATTCAATTTACGGAATAACCAATGTGTTGAACTTGATTGAGGTACGAACTGACCGGCTACCATATGTGTATGATTATGTAGATGACTTTCATGAGTCCTATTACAAAGAAAATCTAAGTGCCAGTCCTAAGAAAACTGACTGGCAGATTCTGAAAGAGATCAAGGAACAGCTGTTCTGGTTACCTAATATTGATGCTACTGCAATCAACATAGAAGTAAATCAAGGTAAGGTTCACCTTTCGGGACAGGTAGACAACTGGCGAGAATACAACCTGGTGGAGAGCAACGCTTATGAAGGAGGCGCCATTGTTGTAGAAAACGAACTGAAAGTAGACAAGAAATAATTCAGGATGTAATAGGTGATAAGCAGAAAAGGCTGACCGCAAATGGTTGGCCTTACTTTTTATAGGCCTAAAACAATCCGGAATTCTTAATCAGCGTATCCAGGTCCTTAGTGAATTGAATTACTTCCGGGGATAGCTCGTTGCTAGTGAGGTTGTAGTAGCTGATCTCCTTGTTCATGCCCCTGGATTTCAGCCTGATCAGGTTGATACGGTCCCTGATGCGCTCGTCATGAGATTTAGCCGGTTTTGGTTTGATGATTTTAAGCAACTTCAATAGCCATGCAATCAATGCACTCAGGTAGATCAATGGAATTAAAACAAGAATGCAGCTTACCAATACGATGATCTCCAGTACAAAATACCAGATCAGATGAATACCCATTCTGAAGTGTTCGCCAGGATCATTAAAATAAGCTTTCAGGCAGTGGTCTTTCCCATCCTTAGGGCGAAAGGTGAAATTGATGATGGCTTCCAGTGGTTTCCAGTACCAGTTAAATTTACCATTGCCATAATTGGCAAAGAACCCAACCCTCGCTGAAACAGTATTGTCCGCATCGCCGGCAGCTATGGCATTGCCAAATTGATCCAGGGACAGCAAGAGGTTCCAGACATAGTTGAATCGTCTCTTCTTTTTGATTTTTGTAACCATGATGGAATTTACCAACCGTAACTACTATTTTCAATACCGGACTTTAGGTATTTTTAACAACAAGAAAATTACATTTAAGGAAGTGACCATAAGTATGAACTTACGTCTTACATAAAAATTAAATTCAAATGTTACGATTGCTTAAAGTTTTAGGGCTTACAATCATTGCCCTTTTTCTTCTTTCCCAGTGTAAAAAAAAAGAGGATTACACGGAAGTAAGAAAGGACCTGGAAATACTGAAGAAGAACTGGAAACCAGCTGGTGAAAACCTCAGGGCCACCATTGCGGAATTCAAGGAACAAATGACGGTCTACAGGAAATCTCAAATGGATTTGAAAAAACTGGCTGAATCAAAAACAATTAAAAATCAGGCTATTAAAAATGAAGCGTCACAATTATTAGACAATGCCACTAAGGAGTTGGACAGTCTGAAAATTCAATTAGATAGCCTGAACGCTTATTCAAAAAAGTGGAGTGAGCAATCGAAAAGGTTGAATGCACTGATCACGGATGTGAAAGAAGAAAAGCTTCCTACTGCTCAATGCACACAAACTATTGCAGAACTAAGGCAGTTCAAAGCATTGGCAGACCCTAAGCTGGAGGCCATCAGACAGAATATGGAAGCTTATAAGCCAAGGCATGAAAAGGTAAAAGCCTTCACTGGAAAATACATCGTTAAAAAATAATAGCAAATTGAAAGGCGTTCTCACATGACATGTATGTGGGAGCGCCTCATTATTTCTCTTTTTTATATCATCGGTCTTAGATCCACTTTTTTCTCTTAAAATAGATCAGCATCAGAATACCAATAAAGACCATTACGCCCCAGACCATAAAGTAGGCGTTTTTGTATCTTAATTCTGGCATATAGTCGAAGTTCATTCCGTAGATCCCCGCAATGAAGGTCAGTGGAATAAAGATAGTGGCCACTGTAGTAAGTACTTTCATGGTCTCGTTCATCTTTTGACTGAGCGAAGCAAAATAGATGTTGGTCAGACTTTCCAGTGTTTTTAGTGTGGCGTCAGTTTCTTCTAATGCGGCGACTGCCGAATTACTCAGGTCCTTAAAGTATTTCAGGTTATGTTTTCTGATCAGAGAGGTTCGGTCGTTCATGATGTTCATTAATGCATCCTTAAAGGGTAATAAGGATTTACGAATAAGCAGTGCAGACCGCTTATGCGCTTCTATCATGATCAAGGTGGACTTGCCAGGATCTTTATAGACCTGCTTTTCCAATTCGGTGATTTCATGATTGAGTTCATCAATTACTTCGAAATAATTATCCAGTATCGCATCTAAAAGTTGGCTCAACAGATAGTCACTCTTTCGTTTTCTGATAAAGCCTATGCCTTCTTCCATTTTGGATCGAATTCCCTCAAAATGATCGCCTACTTGTTCCTGAAAAGAGATGACGTAGTTTTTGCCCAGGACAAAAGATAGTTGCTCAACTTCCAGTGGCCCAAGTTCCTGCTGCATGATGGATTTGATGCTAAAATGGAGATAGTGATCATAGTCTTCCACTTTTGGTCTTTGCGTGGTATCCAGAATCTGCCGGATGGTCAACCTTTCCAGGTCAAACTGTGCGCCTACTTTCTCAATGGTCTCCACCTCATGGATGCCGTGAAAGTTGAGCCAGTAATTGTGATGGTCGCCTTCTGGTAAATGAAAGTCGTGCAGATCCACCTCTTTTCTAATCGACTCTTCATTGTACCGATAACGTTGATTAAGTACTTTTTCCAGTTTCTTCTGACCAATAAATGTCAGCTGACCTTTGGCCTTGGACAGGGTCTTTTGTGAAGAATACAGCTCCTGGCCAAGGTTACTCAAAACTTTAATTCCTTCTGCAATGAGCTTATCAGGTCTGGTTAGGTCACGGATTTTCATCAATATTTTATGTTATTCTAATCAATGATTTATAATTTGACGAATATGTAAAAACAGGGTCACAGGTGACTTTTGTTTTATTAGATCGTCCCAAAAGAAAAAACTAATGAAAAACATCATAGTTCCCACCGATTTCTCTCTCAAATCAATCAATGCATTGCAATTCGCAAAAAAAATAGCGCAAAAAACCAATGGCACGATTCACCTGGTAAATGTAGTGGAACCTACCCCCGGGACCTACAGCAGTACAGGAGAATTCCTTAGCGATGAATTTGATGACACTTTTACTTTAAGGCTTGCTGATCGGCAACAGGAGAAAATGAGTGAACTGGCTGAGAAGCATATTGGTAAAACTTATGAAATTGATGCCTCTGTAAAGATTGGGTTTCCACTGCAGGAAATCAGGAAGATGATTGAGGAGCTGGATGCGGACCTGCTGATCATGGGAAGCAAAGGAAGCACTGATGAGGAGGATTTCTTTCTGGGTTCATTTACCGACAAAGTGGTTCGATCTGCCAAATGCCCTGTAATTGTGGTCAATGAGGTTGTTTCGAATGACGATGTTTTCAGAAATATAGTTTATGCTACCGATCTCGAGGAAGAGCATAAGGCCATGATCAATTTTCTGATGAGAATACAGGACCTGTTTGATTCAAATCTCCATATTGTGAAAATCAACACCCGCAGAAATTTCAAGAACGATATAGAAACCAACATTGAGTTTCAGCAGTTGGTGGCGAAATATGGATTAAGAAACTACACTACCACAGTATACAACCATGAGGATGAAGAATATGGCATTGTCCATTTTGCAGACATGAAAAAGGCTGACCTGATTGCCATTGGAATTCATGAACGCAGTGGCTTCAGGCGATTGATCAGTGGAGGTTCCCTGGCTACCGAAGTAAAGGACCACACCTACAGGCCTGTGCTGACATTGAGGTTTGAGTAGTATTTGAAATCTAATTTCTGTTGATGATATAGGCACAGTATAAGACATATGCCAGTATCATCAGCAGGGCCTCCCATCGATCCAGTTTGTATCGTTTACCAGTAAACATAAACATCATAAGGGCCATTGATGACACCAGGAGGATCAGCATGTCCCAATTTAATACAGCATTGAACCCAACTGGTTTAACCAACCCATTAATGCCAAGAATGAACAGGATATTGAAGATGTTTGAGCCGATCACATTACCGATGGCGATATCTGAGTTTCCTTTGAAAGCTGCTGTTGCAGAGGTTACCAGTTCGGGTAGTGAGGTGCCAACGGAAAGAATGGTCAGGGCGATTAGTTTTTCGCTCAGCCCGAAGTTTCTTGCAATTTCCTGAGCATTGTTGGTGGCAAGATATCCACCTCCAATGAGCATACCCAACCCGGCAATAATCATCAGTATTAGTTTCGGTTTTGAGGCAATTCCTGGTGTATTGCCTGTAGTCTCTAATTCTTCACTCGCTGTGGACCTGAAAATGTAAAAAAGAAACACCCCAAAAGACAATAAGAGTAAAAATGAATCCACCCTGTTTATTTGTTGGGTCTTAGAGCCAAATAACCAGGAATCATTCGAGATTACAAATAGCAGAACCACACAGAGAATGGAAAAAGGAATTTCATAAGCCACCGACTTCAAAGAAACCCTGATAGGATAAATCAAGCCGGCTACTCCAATGATGAAGAGAATGTTGAACAAATTGGAGCCAATAATATTACCATACACTGCTTCATTAGCGCCATTCGCTGAAGAATACAAGTTGACCACCAGTTCCGGTAGAGAAGTTCCGAAGGCCACCACAGTAAGGCCTATGACCAGTTGAGACACATTCATTTTGGTAGCAATCGCCGAAGCACCCGATACCAACCAGTTGCCACCAAGTATCAAAATCACAAATCCTATGATCAATAAAATGTATTCCATGTCTATGTTACAGGATTATCAGGATTAAATGATATGACCGGATAGAATTAGTCATGGTCAGTCACAAATCCCCCAAAACTCAAAACTCTAAATTCAAAACTCAAAACTCAAAACCCTAAACCCAAAACCCAAAACTCAAAACCCAAACCCCGGTTTCTCCGAGGGATACAAAATTCCATTTTCGCAGCGTACCATTTGGTGGTAGGGGTCATTGATCAGGTCGAAATGTCCATCGAGATCAGCGTATAAGATGTTTGGTCTGGACAAGGCAAAATGAAGTCCTGCTGCAATTCCCATTCCGGATTCGTCCATGCAACCGATCATCGATTCTACTTTTGCTGCCAGAGCCACTGCATTGATTCTTGCTGCCTCGGCTATGCCCCCCACTTTCATCAGCTTGATATTAATCATATCTGTGCAATCATTGCTGGTAAGATGGAATACATCTTTTAGTGTTTTTAGACTTTCATCAGCCATTACAGGAATTGAAGCCTTTTGACTGACCTGTCTGAGTAGATCATCATTGCCCATCAATGTGGGTTGTTCGAGCAATTCTATTCCCACATTTTTCGTTTTGGCGAGGAATTCCAGTGAGTCTTCTACGGAGTATCCCTGGTTGGCATCAAACCTCAATTCCAGGGTCTTTCCAAACTCTTCCCTCATTTTAGTAACCCGTTCAACGTCCGCAGCTACCTCGGCACCACCTTTTACTTTGATGATTCGAAATCCTTTGGACCAGAATTCACGAGCCTTTTCAAGTGTATCTTCCACCGACAGAATACCAATCGTAATACTGGTTGGGATACTGTGACGGTAACCTCCCAGAAGTTTGTAAACAGGCTCCTCTGCCTTTTTCGCCATCAGATCATAAAGCGCCATATCCACCATTGCCATAGCAGAAGGCTGGTGCTTTAATGGTTGCCTGATGTCTTCCAAAATGCGGGCATAGGTAAATGGGTCAGCCTGGTTTAATACAGGTTCAATGATGCTATTAAAGGCCTTGATAACGGTTTCTCCATTCTCGCCGGTTACTTCCCAATCTGGAGCAGCACAACCCCATCCGATAATTCCCTGATCCGTTTCCAGTTTCAGGAATACATTGGTAGTGCTGCTAATAGTTTCATAGGCAATGGTATAGGGTTCGGAGAGTTGGAATTTTTCCTCCCAACATTCCATGCTGGTTATTTTCATCAATATCGCTTTTGATAAAGCTCCTCGAGTTTACTTTTCTTAATTTCCTCCACAAAACCCACCAAATGGGCCACCATGATCTCCCACATTTTCTTGCCTTTCTCTGCATTGGCTTTAGTAGGATCCCCCATTATACCCGACTCAGAGATTTTACTGGTCTGCACATACCAGGCAACCCCTCTGTCAGAAGTGTAATCGAGGTATTTGCTACCAAACTCAAGCGTCTCATTGACAACCTCATCCATTCTGACAACCTCAGGCCTCAGCGCCATAGTTGTGCTCGTTTCTATTTCACCAGCATGAATGTCATTAGGCGTTTCTATCAGGTCGTATAAGTCTATATCACTGGTTTCTCCGGTATCTACACAGACAAATATTTCTGCATCGCGGTTGATCATTTGGGCAGCATAACTGAGCGTGGGTGCATTATCACCGTGACCATTCAGGATGATTAGTTTTTTGATTCCATTCTTAGCCAGGTTCATCCCAATATCATAAACAAACCGTGACAAAGAATCATTGGTCACACTCAACGTGCCTTTAAAGTCTTCGTGGTGATAACTCACACCGTATGGTATGGGCGGGAGCACGAATGGTCTTGGCTCGCTGCAGGCTTCTCCCACTTTGTTGGCCAGGTAAACAGCATCGTAGTAATCAATATCCACAGGTAAATGTGGACCATGTTGCTCAATTGCACCACATGGTAAAATCGCGGTATCTACTACTTTTAGTCGTTCTTCAATTTCTTTCCAGGTAAGTTTTTCCCATCTGAATTCTGACTTTACAGAATCCTGATGAGTATCATCTTCATGCTGTTGCACTTCAAATGGATAGGGTGATTGCATCTCGGGACTTCCCAGTACATTATATTCTTCCCATTTTTTTGATACCAGTTTTACACTACCACTGGTGTGCTCCATTAGGTAGCTAAAAAGAGGTCTCCTGATCAACTTTGGAAGATCGATTGGATTGCTTCTTTCTTTGTCAAACCTCATTTTCATGATGTAGTCATGCGCTTTTGCTAGTTTTGAGGTATGCTCATTTTTGTCAATCAACCCCTTTTCCACCAGTAGGTGAAACAAATGAGCAGCATCCGGACCAATTTGTTTTACTTTTTTGGTCTCAAGACTTTTTAGCGCCTGTGCAATTTGCTCCTCTGTATATCCACACCTCTTAGGGTCAGCTCCTAGCACGGAAAGCATTCCTACAATTCTTCTACACTTCTCACAGTTTCCACAAGGGTAGATTCTGCCATCTTTTTCATGAGAGGCGTGGCATGATACCTGATGCTTCTGTAGCTCAGGGTAGCGATCAACGAGGATCTTCAATATGAGTAGTTCCGATAAACTCCTTAAAATACTAAACTGGTGGATTCCCCAACCCTTCTTCATGTAATAGCGAGAAAGTGCATTGTCAAAATATTTACTTTGATCATACAATCCACCATAATGTGTAATGCCCTCATGGTTTAGCCGTACCGTAGTATCATATTCATCACCGATCAATACATTGCCAATGTTACGTTTCCTAACCACTGGTAAAACACCAAAGAGGAAAACAGCTACCGTCCATAGCCTTACAGGGTAAATGTCTGCCCTGATGTCTGCGAAATTGGGTTTGATGAAGGGTAATTGTCTGAGCATCCAGTTAAATATCCGATCACTATTACACCAGACCTTGGCTGTATGCTCTTCAGTTTGCTCCATGTGCTTGTAGGCATTGATGGCGGTGTACCAATGTCTCCCTGATTCATTGATAAACACAGGATGAGCCTGGAAGCCCAAATCCCGGACCATGCCATAGGTTAACAAACTGTCCTTACCACCGCTACTCAAAATGGCAAATGATTTCGGTTGTGTTTCGTGATGAAACCATTCCTTCTTAACCTTCCCAAATTTTGAGTTGATAAACTGAACATTGGCGGCAGTGTACCTTTTATGCTTTTCTGCTTTTACAGCAGCATATTCAGGCACCAAAAACTCATTGGGCTGCAGTAATTTATTGACAAAGATCTCCCTGGAAGTATTCTCCATCATGTCGAGTAGAAACCTTTCATCTACTTCATCAAACAATCCGTCGAACACAATGGATTGGCAAAACAAGCCATAGTTCAACGCCACCTGTGCGGCCATCATTGAGGCCAGGTTGAGACTATCAGGTTGTTTTGGGTCAAATACATTTTCCTGGTAAGAATAGATCAGCTCATTGCAGACCAATTCACCATTGAGTTTAGTCACCTGATAGGGTACCTTGATGCGTTTTGGTTCCACCAGAACAGGTCCAACCTGCAGTTGGTCAAGGACAACAAAGTCCCTCAAAGTTTTGGTCTTTTCAGACTGTGCTAAAGCAGTGCTCATTGATAATTTGAATAATTTTATCAGGGCCTTCCCACAAAACATCTGTAGCAGGTAAACCTGTTTCTTTTAATATTTGATTTTTAGCTTCTTCAAGCTCTTCGCGCTTCATGTCTTCATGATTGATGGTAATGGCAATTACCTTTTTACCAGAGATCATTTCAATGGCCGCTATTTGCTGAGGCAAAGGCTGGATCACGTATCCTGGAAAACCATCGTATTCCAATCGTTTAGGAGCATGTTGCAGGATCACATAATCAGGTCTTCCGGCCGCCAGGATTTCAAAACCTCCGGGGTAGGCGGGGTTCATCAGGCTGCCCTGTCCTTCTATGACCACTGCATCTGGTTGTTCGTTTTTCCAGGCCTCATAGACGGCATGCTCAATCTCACCAGATACAAAATCATTGATCAATGAGTCCATGATCATGGAATATTTGGCACCCTGCATCCAACCGGTCTGACCTGTGCCAATCATTTGTGCCTTCTTTCCCTGGTTTCTTAGTCCATGAACAATCACCCATGCTGTAGTTCTTTTACCTACAGCAGAGTCAGTGCCAAGCACGGCCAGTTTCAAACAGTCAACCTGCTCTATTTTTCCACTGAAAAAGTGTAATTTGTCCCTGTCCGGAGTTTTGCGAATGTCCCTAATGGTGCAACCTTTTTCTGCTGCAATACCCACCAGGTCGATCCGGTTGGAAATAAAGTCATGTAATCCGGAATCTACATTGAGACCATTGCTAAGGGCCATCTTGATCACGTCCCAGGCAAATTCAGGTAACCTTCCTCCATCAGGAGCTAATCCAATCACAAAGTACCCTGGTTTTTCTGTAGCCACGGCCATGGCCTCTTCAAAAGAGGCAACAATCGGAATGCCGTTTGCTTTTCCATCCAATACCTCTCCAGCATCCTTACCGGCATACCTGGAATCAATTAAAGCCACTACCTCATACCTTTCTGTAAACCTTACCAGTCCATGAGCAGTTTTTCCATTGAGCGTATTGTACGCTCCTTCACAGTAGACGATGGCCTTGCCATCAATAACACTTTTCATTTTTTACTTGTCAGGATCGCCACGTAGCGATCAGGTTCTAAATTTTTTTGTTTGTCAAATTCCATCAAGGCCACCAGGGAAGAAGTGCTTGCCGGTAAGACATGCAAACCTTCCTTGTCCTTCAATTGCTTAGACGTCTTCATCATTTTTTCGTCACTTATGTTAAAGGCGTCTCCTTTTGAACTCCTGATGGCATAGAGTGCTTCGTCACCATCGAAGCTGTGCCAGTTGATCAGGGGTTCGTTCACATGTGTTTCTTTTATTTTTTCAGGGATCAGGTCCTCACAGATCTCCAACCCTTTTTTGAAAGAGTGAACAATAGGGTTTTTTCTAGTGGAGGAAGCGGCGATCATCAGTGGAATTCTGGAGGTCTTGCCTCTTTTGTATAAGCTCACAAACCCACGGTAAACACCTGCCAGAAGTGTTCCATTCGAAACAGGGACGGAAACAACTTTTGGGGCGTCTCTCAACTGGTCATAAATTTCGTTGGCAATTTCGGAGTAGGCCATTATTTGTAAGGGCGTGTTGCTACCACCGGGGTTTGCATCGTACCAGTCATGTTTGTCCGATTGCTCGGAGGAGTGCTGCACAGTATCTTCATAACTTCCGGGGTGTCTGTGTACTTCTGCACCAAAATTGATCATTTCATCGACACGCGAAGTATGGTATGATTCAGGGATATAAATGATGCATCTTAATCCCGCCAGGTTTGCTGCCAGGGCTACAGAGGCGCCATAATTGCCACATGTAGCAACAGAAATGGTATGATACCCCCTTCTAAGCGCATCCATGCACTGAGCAAAAGCAATTCGATCTTTTTGAGTACCGGTTGGGTTACCCCCTTCAAATTTGAGATAGATCTGTCGCAGGCCCGCTTCTCTCTCCAGGTTTCTGGCTCTTGAGAAGGAGGTGTCTCCAACTTCCAGGTTGATGATATCTTCGTAAGATTCAATTCTGTCAACCAGGGATAGCGAGTGGTCCCGTACCATTACCGCCAGCTCTCTGGACTCCTCAGAGATGACTTTTAATATTGGTTGTGCAATGTCTTTTGTCACTTGATCTTTTTTTTGTTTTTGGACGCAGTTTACTGATGCAAGTCACACGTGCGTTATTAAAGTTACTCCATATGATGATCAATTTAAAGCTTTACCAAGTGCTTCAGAAGCTCGATTATTTCCGTAATCTGCTTCGATAGGACGGTAAGTTTTTTATTTTTATTTGTGGAATACACCTTTCATCAACATCCTTCTTAAAACCAAACATCAGAGTTTCATGTACTTACTGAAAACATTAAAGTGCTGGCTGCCTCAAATACTGATTATACTTTCTCTTCATGCTCAAGCCCAGACCTGGCAAACGATTGAAGATGGAATTCTCTTCACTGAAATCAATGAATCCATATGGGTTTTCAAGATAGATCCACAAAAATTTAAATTTAAGATCTCCGCGGATATAGATGTTTTGGTGAATGAAGGCGGTTCATTTACAAAAGGCTACCAACCATTGACAAAATGGGGACGAGGAATCAATCTGAATATGTTTACCGGAAAATTCATTCCAAATGGATACACCAAAGCTGATGGAGTGGTCATTCAGCCGGCGTTCAATAAATACAATCTTTTTCTGGTATGGAATGATGAGGAGATTAAATTTCTGGATCGGAAGGTGGACGATATTAGCGAGCTGGATAAATGGCCCAATGTATCACAGAATATAAGAATGATAAAAGCAGACGGGCCTGCCAGAAACAGGTGGCAGATTAATCAAAAATATTGGAGCGTAGCTACAATTGCTACAACCACCGACAATCAGGTGCTCCTCCTCCATAGTCGCAAACCATATACAATGCATCAATTCATTAATGTACTGCTCAGCAAAGACCATATGCTGAAAATTGATATGATGGGTTATGCAGAAGGAGGGCCAGAAAGTTCAATCTACATCAATGATCAATATCAAAGAATGGGAAGTTTTGAAACCGGCTTCAATGAAAATGATGACAATCATAAGTTCTGGAATCTTCCATTCGCATTTACTTTTGAAAGAAAGTGAAATCTGGTAAAGTCTGGTCCAATAACTACTTATTGGGCCAGACTCAATGGTTTACTAATTCCAGTAATCATACAGGCTAAAGCCACTTAACAGAGAGGGGCCAATCTGGGCTATTTTTTGGTGATCAGGATGTGCCTCATAGGATTTGAGGGCTTCCTCTGAACTAAATACCTGAATGATAACCGTGTCATAACCATCCATTGATTCAGCCAAATCAATTATTTCGATTTTCTCAAAGCCTTCTACCTGTGACGGGAGTCCTTTGAACAAATCGATGACTTCAGTTTTTGCAACAGGATCCAGGTCTTCCACCCATTGAAACAAAAGGACATGATGCAATTTTGGTTTTGGTTCTTGCTGACCAGCAGCGTCTAATCCGTTAAATGCCAGGATTGCGCCGATAAGTAGGGATTTTAATAGTTTCATCACTATAGTTTAAAATTGAAAATGAATTCCTCCCATGAGTGGCGCAAAATCATGGAAGGTTAAATACCAATAGATAAACCTTTTACGAAAATGAAATAAAAGGGTTAGAAGAGTACGTGAACCGTCCCCATTACCTGGTCCATCGGTATTAGACCAATGTAGCGTGAATCCATTGCATTGTCCCTGTTGTCACCCATTACGAAACAGTAACTTTTCCTGAAGGTATATTCCCCGAGCCCACTGATGTCTGTATTTTCAAATTTCTCAATGGTCGAAGCATATCGTACAAGGTGTTCTGCCGACAACCGATCTCCTGCTTTGGGGACATAAAGAGGTCCCAGGTTATCCTTGTTCCAACCCTGAAAATCATCAAATAGGTTTGGGGTTTTAGTATCTACCGAATCAATTACTCTTGAAATTGAGGTGATGAATTTCTGTTTTTTGAGCTCTGAGGCGTTCTGTTCAGTGGTAAATACCAGGTAACCGTCCTGGATACTACTAAACGCATTAATGCCATTGCCAATGAAAAATTGTTCATTGACCGGTTTTCTTGTGCTCAGGTAATAATTGAACTGAACACCTGGAGCATCTTCAACTGGCTCCCCATTGATGGCAATTTGTCCATTCAAAATCTGCAATGTATCCCCAGGTTGTGCGATCATTCTTAATACAAATACAGAACTTACATCTGAGGGCATATGATAGGCGATGATGTCATTTCTTACCGGAGACTTGTCACGGTCAATATAGATTTTTGTGTCCGTCATGATGGTTGATTCCATGGCCGGGCCACTCATGTTGAATACCTTGGGCTTGCAACCTAAAAAGATAAGTGCAGCAAGAAGTTGAATGCTCGTTTTCAATGTCATTGAATATTTATTGGGTTTTGCGGCCAAAGAAAATAAAAAAATATTCAGGGACCGGATTGATAGTAGTAAATCATGACCCGAAAGCAATTAATTTCCCATCAATTGACTGACTTAATTATCTTTAGCTTCTTACCATTCTATTAAATCATTGAACAACCTCATTGAATTCTTTAATTCGACCATGAAATTATCTGATGACCTGATTGCATTAATGGGTCAGGTATTTTCTCCCGGTCAGCTAAAAAAGGGGGAGTATTTCATCAGGAAAGGGCAGTATGCAAAAGAGATTGCTTTTTTGGAAACTGGTATAGTAAGGGCGTATTACATCAACCTTGAGGGCAAAGAATATAATAAAACATTTTTTTCGGCTCCATCAATCATTGGATCATATGCTGCGCTCATTAGTAAACAAAAGAATATGGTCGCTCAGCAGGCACTGACGGACTGTAAAATTTGGCGTGCTTCCTTTGAAGTAATTGAAAAATTATCAGAGAACAGTTTACAGATTGAAAGGATACGAAGATTAATAGCGGAGCAATATTTTTTAAGTAATGAAAAAAAGGAGATAGAAATGGCCATGCTTGATGCAGAAAAACGATACCTCATTTTACAACAGGAGTATCCGGGGATAGAACTTGAAATACCCCAGTATCACATCGCCGCATACCTTGGTATCAGTCCAACACAATTGAGCAGAATCAGAAGAAATCTGGCACAGTAGAGATTTCCTTTACATATGTAAATGCAATCCTTAGGTTAGTGCGCCTTTTTTGCGATAGTGGTTATAAATGCTATTGCAATGAGAAACAATGAAATTAATTTATTTAGGGGCCTGTTTGCTATTTCCGCCTTATGGAATCTAATAGGGGCCATATTTGGCTATTTCAATACTGCTTACACCTTCCATGGCTTTTTCAACCGGGAGTTGTCGGATCCTCTTTACTTTGCGATCTATCAGGGAGCCTGGGGCACAACGCTGGTCTATTTTATTGGCTATGCTGTGGTCGCTTTTAATCCATTGAAACATGCGGGCATTGTTATGGTGGGGGGGATAGGTAAAGTTGGTTTTGCCATTGCACTCTTAAAACTTCACATGTCAGGGTTGGCCAATGCTGTGGTTTACATTGTCATCATTGGCGATCTGATTTTTTCAGTGCTCTTCCTTTATTACTTTTTTCGATTGTATCAGACAAATACTTCAATATTTTGATTGTCCGATGTTTGTTCTTTGCCGGTTCTTTGTTGTTGAGTCTTTTTGTAGCAGCTCAGGATACATGGAGTATTGACAAAGCTGAAGACGGTATTGAGGTGTATACCAGAGATGAGCCTGGTTCAGAATTTAAGGCCTTCAGAGCCACTGCGCACATTTCAGCTTCCAGGGAACAGATTTTAGCGGTACTCCGAAATACGGATAAGTACACAGCATGGTTTGGGTTTACAAAATCATCGCAACTCCTGCAATTGGAAAACCATGTGCAATACAATTATGTAGAAACTAGTTTTCCCTGGCCATACAGCAACCGGGACATGGTTTATCGCATGTCAATTGAGGAACTTGCATCCGGAAGTATCAGGGTATTGTTGGAGGGAGTTCCTGATTTCATACCAGAGAAAAAGGGAATAGTCAGAATGGGGAAGTCGGGGGGATCCATATTGTTGGAACCTGTTGGCAACTGCACAAAAGTTACTTATACGTTCCATTCCGAGCCAGGTAACGTTCCAGTCTGGCTAGCCAACAATGCCATTTCGGAACTTCCATTTCGAACATTGCAGGGGTTGAGGAAAATGGTCAATTAGCGCATTATGTGATCAATTATTTAAAATTCTAGTTTGTCCAACTCATTACAAGGATCAGAAAAGGGCTTCTTGATGTAATCACGGATCAAAAAGCCCTCAGAAATTGTAATGAGTTTCACTAGCGATCACCCATAGGCCTAGCGCACCATTTCAGCAGCTACTGTTATCTTTCCCCATTCATTTTCAGAATCAAAACTGATTTCATATTCTCCCGGGAGCAATGTGATAGCATTATAACCCAGTTCCTCTGCTATCAAAGGATCGATTTCGATATGTTCAGAAATGGGCACGATCATTTCGTCTGTATGAGCCCTGCGATAAGGTTCAATCATCAGGATATCATCCTTGATCGTGATCACTGCACCACCCCATCCTTCTTCTTCTTCAGCTATACTGAAAAGAGGTTTTGGCGGCTTTGGCTTTGGCTTGCCAATAGGTTTGGTAAAACAGATACCAAAAGCTTTATTGCAGCCATTGTGTTTAAATTTGATCCCCGCCTCGGCAGTTGCTACTGAGGTACCGTTTGCCTGACCAGATTCTTCCAAACTTACTTCATTGACATCATCAACACACGAGAATGTCAATCCTCCAAGAAGGACAGCTGATAAAATTATATTTTTCATACGTAATAGATATTTGGTTATGTTGACGGCAAGATACCTGTATATTATTGCACACAACTGAAGGTTGAGTAAGTGTTGGGGTTTATTGAATATCTGTAGGGATTTCTTGAGAATTATGATTTCTTCTTCGTGTGAAGTGAGCCGAAGCTTCAGCACAAGCATGGGAGAGGTGCACTTCATCAGATACCACTGGCGCAGCGTCTACTCGATTATAGTGTGTTTTAAATTGGCTTTACCTAAAGCAAGTTTTTATCGATCAATTCTAATATGGAGTAAGATCGTTGTTCAAGCTTGTTTTGTGTCACAACCTCTAATAATTTTTTTACCCCGCGTACATAAGACTGGTGTCCCAAAACTTTGGTCTCAATTCGCACTTCATCAGACCCGTCATTAATGGTGATTTGATGATAAGCATGTCGATTCAGGTACTCTTCCGGAATATGAAACTTCTCTTTTTGTTCTTCTGTATTTCTTATTGAAGTTATTTTATCCTTCCTGAGCCGAAGTGAGTCAGCAAAATTAAATGCAGTGCCTGGTACGGATTTTTTTGAGGATTGATGGGACTCAATCAATTTAATTTCATTTTTATCAAAGTGATGTCCAAACTTCTGAATCATATACATGGTTTTCAAAAGCAAAATGGAGACATTGGGACATACTACCATAGTAAATCGTGTATCGAGAGATTCTGTCACAAGTCCTGTGGAAAGCTCAATCAATGTGGATTTCGTCTCATCGCAATAGCTAATAATGTCATTAAGCTGTCTTCCGGATCCTGCATGAATTACGATAGATTTTTCACTGTCATTCGATGAGTTGACACTAGACCACTTAGTTATCAGGTGATTTTCAAATTCTAGCTCAGACAAAATTGCGGTGGCTAGTTTACCTGAGCCAGCTACAAGTATTTTCATTTCTAACTATATTTCTTTTTTTGCAATACACCACAACTTCCAGCTGAAGTGCGTATTCCCCCCTTTGTTATTGACACTAAACTAGCTGATCGGTGCAACACGCACAAAAACTGAATGTTGTTTTCAGTCGCTCGATGGAAGACTTAAAAGAACTTGAATAGATGATATAACTTTTCAGAGTAACGCTTTGATTTGTTTCGGTTGATCCAGTATTCTAAAATTTCCAGACGGTCTTGTTGAGCTCTTATTGACCAGACTATTTCTTTTTTAGCCATTCTTCAATTTCATGGTTGGCTTCCTTATTTGATAAAAATTCTCCTTTTTTGATTTGTTCCTGGGCTTCATTCACCACAGTTTTTTGATCATTAGATAGTTGGTATATCTCCTGATCGTCGAATTGAATTTCAAGAAGGCGGTAAACCTCTTTAAGGACATCTGGATTAGTTGTCTCCTGGATTTTTTTGATTAACCTTTCTTTTAAATCGATCATACCCAAAAGTAATGGTTCTTAATTAGAAATGGTATTTAGAAAGACAGAGTTCCAATTTGAAGCATTTGTAGATAACATTTTGCTAACACACACCAGTGCATGTTATCTACCTTTCAAATATATCCCTAAATATCAATAGTGTCCAGAGGGCTCTGCATGGATGAGGCAATTTTATGACTGCTTCAATGTTCGTGACTGAAGATGCTCGTGATTCATTGAGGTTTTAAGTTGTCTGTTTGAAGACTTAATACAGCTTGGGTATGTTGGCATCAGTTTTCATTTTGTATACTTTCAAATAGTTCAGGAATGTCTGTAGAAATAAATTCTATTTTCCTAAGAGCTTTGAACAAAGACTGATGATTTACTGTTCCGCTTCCAAAGACATTGTTATAAAGGCTATTCAATAGAGTTTTTCCGCGCCTCCTAATTAGCCACTCTGGGTATTGTAGCTTCACTCCATTGATGAATTGAATCTCTTGCCTGGTTTTCTCTGATTCTTGCCAGTCAGAAGGAAAATAGTTTTTTATGTTAATCTCTAGTTTATTAAACATTTCATCAGCTATTTTTTGGATGTCCGCTTCCGGTAAGAGTTTCAATTTGTATTCTTCGCCTACCTTCAAATTAATCCCTTCCAATTCAAAATGCTGTTCCTTATCCATTAAGGCCGCATACGTTACAATCGGATCAATTAGATAGTTTTCTATGCTGTATCGGACAATCTTGGAAATTCCGTCATTCGCTGTATTTCCATTGTCTTCATCAATTAATCCTTTCATTATTTCACCGAGTCCTGAGTTTCTTAATTTGTCGACCCAATCATAGACAACAGTTTTTCCGCCACTTTTTGTTGAAGATGAAGCTGGAATAAAAACAAGAGGAATATCACCTTGAATGACACCTTCATTAGTCAGTGTAGTAAATAAAAATGAATAAAAATCCACATCATCCTCATCTTCTACCAATATGTATTTAGTTCCTTGACCAACAAATATTAGCCCTGAGGTAAGTAGTGAAATCGCATGGTTTTTAGATCTTGATTTTCGAATTCTAGGAGGCGTTTTGGACATTTCAAATAGGGTGTCCTCTGTTGATAAAACAACTGTGGAAGGCGAATGTGTTGTCATAATTACTCTGACACCATATTTATCCACAAGAATGTTTTTTACGACATTTAGAAATTGTTGAGCCATAGTCGGATGCAAATGAGCATCTGGTTCATCGAGTAGTAGCAGCTTTGGATAAATTTTCTTTTCTTGAGAATTATACAGATAGAATACTAAAGAGATTAGGACTTTTTCACCCGATGATAAATCATTCAAATTAATCTCGTCATCGGTGACTTCATTAAAGAGTTTGAAATGAAAACTCTCACGTATTCCAATTGTTGAAGGGTCACTAAACTTAAAAGGTAACTTCGACTCTTGCATAATTTCCTTTAATACAACCCAAGGCTTTTGTCCAATTTCCTTTATAATTTCTTCTGGTTCAATGGATTTAGCCTGTAATTCTATTTCTGACAACCTATATTCATAGAATACTTCTCCTATTTTTTGTCCTAGTTGATGTTCCTGTTCAATTACAATCTTAGGAAAACTGGCAATGAATTCAGCCTCTGTAACTTCATTATGGGGCTTCCCAACCTTTTCTTTAATTTTTTCAAAAGCCCTAAACAACCTTAACTGATTGGGATCAATACTGTCTTTTCTTAACTGGTTTTTCGAAAACTGGCGGTAGTGTTGGTTTTGTCTTTCTATTAACTTGGAGAGATCGAATGACTGAGTATTGGTCAATTTCCATTCTCCTTTCAGATAAATAACTTCATCGCCTTCTATTTTAGCTCCATCTAGTTCTGCTCGTTCAGTTGTGTGTCTATTATTGGTAATAGTGTTAAAGATTAGCTCCAATAGTTGGGATTTGCCTGATCCGTTAGGACCAGTTATGATGGCAAATGCCGGAATGTTATCCCATTCGAAAGCTGTTATTGATTTAAATTTTCCGGTAAACTTAATCTTCATTGTCTAAGACAAATTGATGCCAACATTTTCTAACACGCACCAGCGCGTGTTATCTACCTCTCAAATATATCCCTAAATATCAATAGTATCCAGAGCGCTCTGCAGGATGAGGCAATTTTATGACTGCTTCAATGCCCGTGTCTGAAGATACTCGTGATTCATTGAGGTTTTAAATCGTCCGATGGAAGACTTAAAACAACTTGGGGTAAAAATGCGGGCCCTAGCACCTGAGCGAGCTAGAATGCAGAAAAAGATTTCCCCCTGTCGCATGTCATACAAGATGTTACCTGTATTTTTGAAATCGCACTAGCTTATTTCTCAGAATCTGTAAGCTTCTTGTACAGTTCAGCCGGGTTTTGTCTATTATCCCAAACCAGTAATAACTTAATGTAGTTTTGGTGATCCTTATAAAAGAGTGAAACGGTTCTGTGAATTAGTAATCTCCTGAAATCACCATTCTTGTAAGCTGGAGCAAGTTCTGGGTTGACTTGGATTTGCTCTATTCTGTAATCTAGTTGGATGAGAAATTCCTCTGCAACTTGTTCGTTCCAGAGTTCATAAATGAAATCGTAAGTTTCTGCCAGTGACTTTTTAGCAACTGGTGTCCAGATGGTTCTTTTCATTACTTACCAAGAAGAGACTTTGAGTTGGTATGTTCAATACAATCCTCTTCTTTGGTTGAATCTGAAATTTTTAATAACTCAACGATTTCTTTTGGAAGTTCTTCTAAGGATGCATTTCTAAATCCTTCAATCTTGCTCAAAACTGATTCGTCTTTCAAGTTTGTGATCCAGTTAATGAGTGATATTTTTCTTTGTTCAATCGTCATACATAAAGTTAACGAAATTTACGTTTTAATGATTTGTGTGGTAACAAACATAGGTATGCAGCGTGAGGCACCTATGAAATTTGCACTAATGTAGTATTTTTCCCGGAGTTTCTAGGAACATTTCCAAGAAGACTTTCCTCCACTCAAAAAAGCCGTTGGGCCTACAGCAGGAGGAAGAAATACGGGCCTCACCATTGTAGCCAGCCAGAATGCAGAAAAGGTTCCTCACCACTGCATGGTGTCATGACCGGTGTTATATTTCTTTTCTTTCTGCTCTGTCAAAAAAAGCTCTTTATAAAGTCGGAAATAGCTATTCTGTTGGTAGAATTAAAGCCAATTAGAAAAATATATGAAAGGCTTATCCAAGTTAGCATGGTATACACCATAGCCCTTTTACCTACTTGCTTGAGTTTGGGATTTGCTCGTTCCGCCTCTCTGTCTCGGGAGAATATTGGAAATGCAATTTGAATTGTATCGTATATGTTTTTCTTTCCATCAGATCTCATCTTGGTTAGTTCGTAGTGAAGGTAATTTTTATAACCCTCAAAACTTCCATATGCCATCTTGAGATATTGAAAATGAGCTCCAATTTTGAATTGATAAATGAAGCTCGCAACAACAAATGGGATCCAAGTAAAAATTATCGTTTCTGTTTGCCACATATTGAAACATAACATTTTTTAACACGCACCGGTACGTGTTTTTTACCTTTCAAATATATCCCTAAAAATGAATAGTGTCCAGAGGGCTCTGCATGGACGAGGCTATGTTATGACTGCTTCAATGTCCGTGTCTGAAGACACTTGTGATTCATTGAGGTTTTAAGTTGTCCGATGGAAGACTTAAAACAACTTGGATGGAAGAGTTAAAACAACTTGGGGTAAAAACGCGGGCCCTAGCACCTGCGCCAACTAGAATGTAGAAAAAGATTCCCCCCTGCCGCATAATGTCATACAAGATGTTACCCGTATTTTTGAAATCGCACTAGCTTATTTCTCTGAATCTGTAAGCTTCTTGTACAGTTCAGCCGGGTTTTGTCTATTATCCCAAACCAGTAATAACTTAATGTAGTTTTGGTAATCCTTATAAAAGAGTGAAACGGTTCAGTGAATTAGTAATCTCCTGAAATCACCATTCTTGTAAGCTGGAGCAAGTTCTGGGTTGACTTGGATTTGCTCTATTCTGTAATCTAGTTGGATGAGAAACTCTTCTGCAACTTGTTCGTTCCAGAGTTCATAAATGAAATCGTAAGTTTCTACCAGTGACTTTTTAGCAACTGGTGTCCAGATGGTTCTTTTCATTACTTACCAAGAAGAGACTTTGAGTTGGTATGTTCAATACAATCCTCTTCTTTGGTTGAATCTGAAATTTTTAATAACTCAACGATTTCTTTTGGAAGTTCTTCTAAGGATGCATTTCTAAATCCTTCAATCTTGCTCAAAACTGATTCGTCTTTCAAGTTTGTGATCCAGTTAATGAGTGATATTTTTCTTTGTTCAATCGTCATACTTAAAGTTAACGAAATTTAGGTATTAATGATTTGTGTGGTAACGCCCATGTATGAGGCGTGTGCTCTCACTTAGTGGACAGCACTAAAATAGTGAAGTCTGCCGGTGCTTCCAAAGTTTGTAGAAAGCAGTGTGTTCCAAAAGTGAAAAAAATCCCGCGATCCGAAGCATCCAAACAGCACAAAACGTTCTCGGCGGCAGACTCACGGTCGAGAACCGATGTGGCTGGTAGAAAGCACTTAAGCACATGCCTTATACATATTGTTGGAGCGTCGTTATTTTTCTTCGAAGTGATTGCTAGGGTCATTTTTGAAGCCCTGAACCAGTTGTTCGAAGTTTTCAATTCTGCCAGAATTCCATTGTTCCCAGTTTGTTCGGGCTGGTTGGCTAAAAGTCGTGAGTTCGGAGTTGATCGATAACTTATAAATCTGATATCCTTCGTTATATCGTTCCTTCTGTTGAACCAATGTATCTAGTTCTTCAATTCGATAAAGTTTCCCAGAATCTAGAAAGAATTGTTTTTGTCTTGAATCAGGGTAGTTCAGCGTCAATAGTTGATCGTTCCATGTGAATGTTCCACTGTAAATTCCTCCTATTCCCGAATGGAAATCAATGTCAGTGATTGTAAAGCTTTGATCACTTGAAAGTTGGAGTTCGGCAGACACACCAAACATAGAAATCTCGTTTTTAAAGTATTCATGCGTTAGTTCTGAATTTCTAGGTCCTGAACTGCACCCTAATAGTAAAAGTCCAAGCAAGTATATGATGAAATGTCTCATGGGGTTCCGCAATGCGCTCCAACATTTTGCTAACACGCACCAGTGCGTGTTATCTACCTTTCAAATATATCCCTAAAAATGAATAGTGTCCAAACCGCTAAAACCCAGACATGACGTCAGCCTGCTGATTGATGATGCCTGCTTCTATCAGTTTCCTTACTGCCACCTCGGTCATCTCACTTTTAAACTTAAACTCATCCCTGATGTCAAGGACATACGCCTTTATTTTCATCTTATAAAGTGATTGGCGATCCTTGAACTCGTTGGCAAACACCACTGAGATCGGTTTATTGAGGTAGACATACTTCGAAACCTGAGCCGCCTGTATGCCTATGCTTCGTGCAGTTTGCGTGTCCGCATCGATGGGCAGGTAAATCTCTGCCACTACCTGACAGTTGGATTCCCCTGCATTGGCATTGGATACAGCTTTGTTCATGATCTCACTGTTGGGGATGGAGACCAGGTTGTCATCCGGGGTGACGATCCTGGTAGAACGCAAGCCAATTTCTACCACCTCTCCATAATATCCTCCGACATCTATTTTATCTCCCGACTTAAAGGGCTGGTCAAACAGGATCATAATGCCTCCAAAAATATTTTTCAGGATATCCTGAGAAGCAAAACCTACTGCAACACCAATGGAGGCCGAAAAAGCCAGGATGGTAGCTGCCGGTGGTTTGATGATGCTCATGATAATGATGGATACCACCCCGATCCATCCCATGATTTTGATGATGGGTATAAATCCCTTGAAAGTGATCCTGTATTTGGTGCTCTTCTCCGCCAGGAATTCCAGGATTTTGGTCAGTACCCGAATGAGAAAATATCCAATGACCAGAAAAATGATGGACCAAAGAATCTTGGATACAGAGATGATGTTATCGATTTCCGGCGCATCAGTATCTTCCAGGATGTCTTTGACTTTGTTTTTGGGTTGTTTAGCTACCGAAACAGTGTCAACGGTAGCCTGTGCCAATGTATCCGTCACTTCGGTTTGAATTGAATCAGTTTGGGCACTCAGTGAAAGTGCAAAGACACTCAGTAATAGCAATAATTTGATCGCTTTCATTAATGGATCAGGTTTTTAGATTTCAATAAATTGATCACTGACCGGTAAACGATTGGGTTCACCAGGTACACTTGTTTTCGCTGAAAAAGAATGCCATCTTCCATCAGGGCGATCAGGTGCATTTTGGTTTGACTCATCGTAATATTCAGCGTGATGGCGAGTTGCTCCATTTCAAGGCCATCATGCAGGACCAGCGCCTGCAGAATGTAGACTTTATCTGCAGAAAGTGCCGTAAGGAAACTGAAATCCGGCTTCTTAAAGGTGTTGATCGTAATCACATTTTCGTCTACCTCCCGGGTGGACATCAACCAGAACAAAAGTGCCATGCTGACATTGCTTTTTGCAAAACTATTCAATGAGGTAAAGAACTCTTTTTGCAGGTAGGCCTGTTGTTCCTCCTCATCCATTTTGCTGAGCTTCTTTTGAGTGCTCTTCTGTTCATCTGCCAAGAAATGCACTGTAAATCCACTGATACGGTTTCTTTTCAGGATAATGTCCACAATTTGTTGTTCTGAGAATTCCTGAAGCTCAATTTGATAACTGAAAAAGTCTTTGATGTTGATGGTTCTGCTTAAATATTGCCAGGTATAAATGTTGGCAGTTACCATCCAGAATACCTGCTGATGTGTGTTGTTGATCAACTCAAAGAGTGCGCGTAATGCCACAAATCCACTCACGGACCTCAGGTAAAGGTTTTGAAGATCTTCTATAATGATCACCCTTTTGGGAGCCTGATTCAGATGGTCCTCAATTTGCTGGAGATTAGTGAGTTCTTCCTTTCCTAATAATTCCTGAAACATTTCTACCAATTGAGATTCTCTGGAAATATTATGTGATGGGGAAATTCTGTTGATCTGGCAGTTAAATTTCACCTCATTGGTTGCCAGGTTCATGAAACTGGTCAGGCCACTCCATTGTTCACCAAGTACTGCTGTTGCAGCATACCTGCCCTGGGTCCAGTTATTGAAGGCTTCATTGACTTGCTCCAATTCCTGGGTCCGCCCAACAAAGAATTCTGTGTCTTTTAAGGCTTCTATTTTAAACAGTCTTCGATAAACCAATGGCAGTTTTTCAATTGACTGCTGGGATTCCAGCAGGAAGTTGGACACATCTCTGGACATTCCGGTCTTGGGGGCCACCAACAGGTACTGACTTCTCCACTGGTAATATTTAGAAGTGATCTGCCTGGCTGAGTTCACAAAGAACTGTATGGTTCTCTTAATGGCATTGGTAACACTTTCAATGATGACCTGTGTGAATTGTCTGGCATGCTGAGAGGCTTTGGCTTTTGCAATCCTCAACTGAAGAGCACCCAGATTTTCATTGATAGAAAGTGCAATCAGGCTGTCAGCAAATTGTCTGACCGTTTCGGATAAGGCTTCATTGGTCTCAGAAATGATCTCATCGAGTGTTTCCAGCAGGTCCTCCAGTCGCTTTTCTATTCTGATCAGGCCTTCCCGAGCTGTGGCAATGCCTTCATCATTGGTACACTCCTCACTCTTGAGGGCTGAGATGGCAGAGTCGAAACTGAAACTTACAATGTGATCCAGATCTTCGAAAGTAATGATGGTATTATTGAGCTCATTGAAGGCTTTATTCTTGATGACCCTGATCTCCTTGCCAAGCACATTGAGTGATTCAAAAGAAATCAGATCGTAGGTGGACACCCATTGAAATTCATCACTTTTCATTGGCCTGTCAAATGCCTCATCTTTCACAATGACCCGGTCGCCCGAGTAATTTTCCACACATCTTTCGATGCTGTCTTCCAGTCGGTCGATAAGGTTTGGGATATTCAAACTTAGAATACCTTCCCTCAGTTTAGGAACCAGGTCGCCATCCAGCTTTTTGCTGAGCTTGTAGTTAAGTTTGGTCAGTTCGTTGGCCACACCATCGGCATATGCATCTACCTCCTTTTTGGCTTCACTAGCAAGTTTGCGGATTTCTCCCACTACCGGCAAAAGGTTTTTCTCTAGTTTATCTTTTTGTGTTTTGTCAATTTGTTCGAGCTCATACAGGGCATGATTGCCCAAATAAAAGAGCTGTAAATCCGACTTCCATTCTTCGGTAAACGCAAAGAGCGTATTTTGCCATTTCAGGTGGTGTGAGGACCAGTCTGCCATGGCCTGTCTTTCATATTTCTGAAGCCTCTCAGGAGCGAGTTTAGCCAGGGGCAATTCCATCGTGTCCACAATCTCATACTCTCGAAGCAGGGTGTTTTTATGGGTCTCAAAGATCTTGTCAAATGAATTTTTCAAACTCTCTTTGAGTTGATCAATGTTTTCATTGAGGGAATGCATGATTTGTGCAGGCTCTTCATCCACTCCTAAATTGTTATTGACCACATTCTCTTCCCACCCCTTGGTATTGATGAGCAGCTTGCAGATTCCCTTGTGAAAAATAGCTGTCAGCATCTCCAGGCTTTTCACCATCTGGATACTAAAGTGTTTTTTCAACAGTGACTGATAGGGGATCTGGTGTTTCCAGTAAGGAATCGGCTTTTTGTTCTTACGAAACAGGTTGGCCACCCGAATGTGCAGGGTGCTCCACCAAAAAAATAATCTTTTTGTACGCTTTCGCAGACGTAACCACCGGTGATCACCTTCCACCGCGTGGAATCGCTCAGCAGCCTGCTCTTCAATGATGCTGGCAGCAGCCTGCTGAATGATCTGTTCTACTTCCAGACCCAGGGAAGGATATTTCTCCTGAAGTCCACTGGGTTCAGGTTTTTGATTGAGCTTCTCTACTACACTGAGCAGTTGTTGCTTCAGGTCGACTAAGTGCTTGTAGCTTTCTCCGGAATTTGAATGGTAACGATCAACAGCCTGTTTGAAGGAGGTAATGTCCTGCTGGTAATCGTTGATTCTCTGGAACAATCTGTCCAGGTAATGTTGTTGATATACCTTTTTTAGCTGAACAAAGACATCTTTCTCAGAGGCCTTTGTTTGCGTGTTTGGTAATTCGGTTTTGGTGTCTACTGCAAGCACTTTAATTCAATTAGTTTTTGGGTTCCAACACCGCTGTTGGAGGATCTAATAGCTGGAAGAACTCATCCAGTTTCGGTAGTATAATGATTTCCGTTCTTCTGTTCAGGCTTTTTCCCTGCACATTGTCGTTGGCTGCCTTAGGGATAAACTCAGCACGTCCGCCTGCGGTCATACGCTCAGGCTTCACACCAAATTTTGTCTGCAACAACCTGACTACCGAAGTTGCCCTTTTTACACTAAGATCCCAGTTATCAACCATACATTCTGTAGCTATTGGCACATTATCCGTGTGTCCTTCTACCAATATATCCAATTGGCGGTGATCTATCAAGACTTTGGCAATCTTACCCAGCACTTCTTCTGCCTGAGGCGTGATGGTGTAACTACCCGATTTGAATAGCATTTTGTCGGAAAGTGAGATGTATACCACACCTTTTTTCACCTCTACTGTAACATCTTCATCGTTGATGTCTGCCAGGGACCTTTTTAAATTCATCACCAACACCAGGTTCAATGAATCCTTTCTCTGCATGCTGGAAGTGAGGTCTTTGATGTACCTGTTTTGCTCATTCAGGGCCTGCAAAGACCGTTGAATACTCTCTGCACCAGATTTGGAAACCACCGACAGATCTGAAAGCCTGTCCAGCAAGTTGTCATTGGTATTTTGGTAATATGCCATTTGCTTCTCCAGGCTGAGCACTTTACTCTGTTCGTTGGATAACTTCGTATTGCATACCAGCAGCTCATTTTGATTGTTCAGCAGATTGCTGTTCAGCTCTTTTATAGATTCCTGAGAATTTCTCAATTCCAGTGCAAGTTGATCGTGTGCTTTTTCTTTTGACTGCAATTGTTGTTGCACCGCAGTGTATTTTTTCTGGCTCACACATGCTGAGAGTGAGACACAGACTATAAATAACATGATTGCTTTCATAACAACCTTGAGACGAAAAGGTTACTGGAGGTCACAGATCAATGGGAGAATGAATCTAATAAAACCATATTTTATCCTTTTCGTTTTTGACATCCCAACTTGTAACGCTTATCTTAAGGAGTCTCAAAGCTTATAGATACATAAAGCTGGATTTTACACTATGAACAGGATTTTAGTTCCGATATCAGATTTTGATTTATCCCTTCGTGCCCTGGAGTTTGCCGGGTACATCGCCAAAGTATTTGAAGCAGAAGTGATTGCTTTCCATTTAATCGACCCTTCCAAGTTCCGGTCTAAAGAAGATTTTAAAATTGAGTTTTTCAAATTTGTTGAGATGCAGATCAAGCCAAAATTGAAGAAGGCGGCTGCAGAAAACCCTGGCCTGAAAAAAATCAAATTGGAAACAAGGCCGCTCGAAGATCCTGTTGCTGAACACATAGTGGCGTTTTCTGAAGAAATCAAGGCCGACTTTATTCTGATGGGGAGCCATGGGCAGACAGGGGAGGAAGCATGGGAGGACCGTTTCCAAAAAACCATTGCATATCAGGTTGTTTTAGCCTCCGAGGTGCCTGTGTTTACTTTCACCTCATTGCCTAAAACAGTTTCTATTAAAAATATATTAATGCCGATAGATGAGAGTGAGGGTTCTCTGATCAAAGTGGGGTTGGCTACACAACTGGCGAAAGGATTTGGTGCATCGATATCGTTGTTTTCAATCTATACTGATGATAAGCAAAAAATCAGATTGCAAAAGATCCATGAACAATTGAAAAGTAAATTAAATGAGCTGGGAATCGGGGCAACTGGTTATTTCAGTGAGGATAACGAACTGTCTGAGTCACTTCTTTCATATGCGGAAGACGCCAATGCAGACCTTATCATCATTATGAACAGGCCCTCCAACAGGTGGAAAGAGCTTTTCATTACTCCTGGGGCAAAGCAAATCATTTCCACCTCCAAAATACCTGTGCTTAGTTTACAGGCTCAGGATGGAGAAACGAAATGGTAGTGACATTGAATATGTGACTAATTTTTAATATCGAGTCAAATCATTGACATGAAATGTTCATAAAGGAAGTGCTATACCAACAGAGTATGAATATAAGAGGAGCAAATGACAATATTTGGTTTAAAACGGTCCAGAACATTCCATGTGACCGTTAAAATCAGAATTATATACACATGAAACAAAATAAAGCCTTTTAAAATGAGCAAACTAAGTGTTTTAATATTTTCTATACTGGTTGTATTCAATGCCTATAGTCAAAAGAAAGAACCCAATGCCGTTGCAAACAATGAGGTGCCGAAAAAGATTCTGGCGGCATTTAAAGAGAAACATCCCAATCAGACGGATGTAAAATGGTACCCCTATCCCTATCAGTATGGAAAGGATAGGGAAGTAACGGGCGTATATTACCCTATAGGATGGAAAAGTTCTGCTCCTAACTACTATGAAGTTCGATTCACTGATGATAAAGGAAAGATCAGGAAAGTATATAACCTCAGTGGGCAATTGATCATTACTTCGAGGGTTTTGAGTGAGTCGGATATTCCACCATCGATAATCACCCAAATGAATGAGCTGGGTTATGGCGATTGGAAAAAATTGATGGTGGAGAGGGTAACAAGAGCCGGAGATCCAGAAAAATACCTCAAAATCTGGGT
Source organism: Cyclobacteriaceae bacterium (assembly GCA_965243755.1). Classification (GTDB taxonomy): domain Bacteria; phylum Bacteroidota; class Bacteroidia; order Cytophagales; family Cyclobacteriaceae; genus JANSWY01. The sequence continues at coordinate 140,351 of CBDEVW010000001.1, read as the reverse complement.
TAAGAAAGACAAAAAGAAGAGGATTCTATATTTCAACGAAGCAGGAAGACTTGCCAAGACTTTGAAATTTGATGATGAGATAAATTTTGCGGCATCAGAAAATGCCCGATTCAAAGTTGCTCCTAAAGCGACGAAGCAAAGGAAGATAGCAAGCACGGAAGTACCCGAAAAGATCAGAAACAAACCGAAAGATCAGTTCAAAGAGCTGGCTACCGTAGAGTGGTATCTGAATGAAACCGTATACGACCCATTCGCCGGACCTTATGATATGGTATATTATGACATTACCATACCCATCTATTACCAGGTATTGTTTAGCAAAGGGAACTCTTTCTACATTGCCACATATGATCAGGTGGGGGAGTTTGTGGAATTGGCCGAAGTAGTTAAGACAAAAGCGCTACCCAAGCCTATAAAAAAATACTTCAAAAAAGTGAAGCCTGAAATTGCGCTTACCGAAGTGCACGATAAAGTGGAGATGGAAGACGGTACTTATTGGTATCGGGTGTATGGCGTGTGGAACAATCAGCTTCAAATGATGATTTTAAATGAACAAGGCGATCGCATGGATCAGTAACCATGGAAGCCTGCAAATCAATTGATTACTTAATTCAAATATCTATTTACAATGAAAAAAACTCAATTAGTGTTAATGATGCTGACAATCGGCTTATTGTTTTACAGCAGCAGTGATCTCAAGGCTCAGCCCAAAAAATCTAAATTAATGGTTACCGTGCTTGACGGCTTAGGAAATATTGTAGAAAAAGCCACTGTTACCGTTTACAAGTCTGAGGAGGATTACAGAAACAACAGCAAATCGGTAGCCACCGGGACCACTGATAAAAAGGGCAGGGTAAAATTCAAGGACTTACAGCCCAAAGCCTACTATATTGATGCAAGATTTGAAGACATGAACAATGATGGTAAAGGAGTAGAGTCCGGGGACTTAGCACCTGGCAAGCTCAATAAGGTCAACATTGTGATAGAATAAGTACACAAGTTTCGGCAAGGACTCCAACCGGGGTCCTTTGCTTTTTAGTAATTACCTTTGATTAATCACCAGCGACAAGTTTAGAAACACAAATTTGATCATGAAAAATCTGACAGCACTTCTGGTAGTGTTCCTATTTTATCTGCCATTAATCGGGCAAACGCCTAAAACCAACCAGGAAATCAAACGCCTGATTGAAATATATAAGGAAGATCCGAGAGGACCCTATAAGGACATTATGTGGTTTTGTAAGGACGGCACCTACCGTATTCCAAAAGAGAGATGTCCGGAACCCAGTCCTCAAAGGGCCAGGTACAAAGCCGAAGTAATATCGCTGGGTGAGACCAATCACGTTTTCCTGGGTCAGATTTTGTCCACCACCGGATTTGATGAATTTTGGGATGCTGAAAATCAGAACAGCCGATTGAAGCAATATCAATTGGAGCAGTATCTGAGGGCTGTGGATGACGGATGGGTCTCAAGGAAGGCGCGTTACTACAGGGGGGCGGTTCAGGCCGAGGATGAAGAAACCTGGGGCATCAACTTTTATACAAAATTGCTGGAAAAGGACGAGGTGATTAAAAACAACTTTTACCTTATCCGTGAGTCATTGAAAGACATCCCACACCGCGGTGATGACAACCAGGCACAGAAAATCAGGTCAATCTCACTGGTGCTGGCTGATCAATATCCCTCATTCATGAACCTGAGGGTAAAACTACACGGAAGACCAGAGCAATCAGATATTGAAGCGGTAACTGACTTCCTGAAAAAGAATGAATCCAAACTGAGTGCTGAGCAGAAGAAACAATTTGACGAGTTGATTGCCACGCTGAAAATATATTACGCACCTGTTAATGTCACAACGCTGAGGAGTTTAGCCAATGCCCTGGCATACCCTGTTTCCAAAGGATTACTGAATAAATACATCGATGAGCAGGGTAATTTGAGCTCCCGTGATAAAATCAGTGCGTTGAATAAGGTGCTTGTTTCTTTGCGGGATGAATTAACGGCGGTCAAATCACCAAAGGACAGGCTCAACAATCTCGACTTATCCATCTACCTCGAAAACATACTTATCAGGGAAATTCCTAAGGCACAAACCGCTACATTGGGTCAAAAGCTGGCGCTCTCCAAGGACCTGGTTGCTGTGCTTTATGCTACAGGATACCTTGAGCAATGGGAATGGCAGGAGCTCAATAAACGATTGGTTCTGGATAAAGAGTCAGTCTCGCTGCAGGAATTAAAAAGCCTCATTGCTGCCCTGAGAAGCTCGGTGGAATGGGGGACCTCAATGACCCGCGCAATCTATGGTCAGGTGATCATGACTTTTACGGGTTTCGAGCCACTGGCCTATGGGTTCATTGATGACCGCATCAGAAGTTCAGCTTTATTGCCACTAGGGCGGTTGCAGTCAGAGATTGATGCTTTTTATGCAGAGAAGGCTGGTATTACAAACCGGGTCCTCAAAATCCCTAATCAGGGTCAGATTCGCGGGTTGAACCCAGGCTATGCCATGGGTGAACTGGAAGTGCTGGAGGAAGCAGATGAAGTTGAAGTAGATGCTTCCAAAATCTACATATTTGACAGACCACCAGCCGACCTGAAACCTGTAGCAGGTATTGCCACCGTTACAGAGGGTAATGCGGTCTCCCACGTCCAGCTGTTGGCCCGTAACCTTGGAATCCCCAATGCCATCATTTCCAGAGAAAACCTGGAAGCACTGAAAGCTTACAGAGGAACCAGGGTATTTTATGCAGTATCCCGGGAAGGAACAGTTATTATGAAGAGGGCAGAAGAAATGACCCCTCAGGAAAAGAAACTTTTTGTGAAGAATAAACCACCTGAGGAAATGATCACTATTCCAATCGATGAAATAGTGCTGGATCAGAAAACAACGGTAAACCTGAAAGATGTAAGGGCCAAAGATTCTGGCAAGATCTGCGGGCCAAAAGCAGCCAATTTGGGAGAGCTTAAATTCCTCTTTCCAAATAATGTAGTTGATGGACTGGTGATTCCTTTTGGTGTATTCCTGGATCATATGAAACAACCAATACCCGGACAGCAAACAACCTATTGGCAATACCTCAATAATATATTTAAGCGCCAGAAAGAAATGGTTGCAAAAAACACCAATGAGGCTGAGATTGAAAAATATACATTGGCCGAGTTGGGTAAACTACGTGAATTGATCAAGGCAATGCCTTTGAAAAAAGAGTTTTTAGCCGATTTAGAAGAAGGCTTCACCAAGACATTAGGTGCACCGGTAGGTCAGGTCCCTGTATTTCTGAGGAGCGACACCAATATGGAAGACCTTAAAGATTTCACTGGTGCTGGGTTAAACCTTACTGTTTTCAATGTAGTCGACAAGCAAAAGATTTACCAGGGGATCAAAGATGTCTGGGCGTCACCATATACCGACAGAAGCTATAAATGGCGCCAAAAATACCTGCTCAATCCTGAAAATGTTTATCCGTCTATTTTAATCATACCAAGTGTAGATGTGGATTACTCCGGGGTAGTCATTACAAAGGGATTATCTACCGGGAAAGCTAATGAACTGACAGTCGCTTTCAGTAGGGGAGCAGGTGGAGCTGTGGATGGACAGGCTGCTGAGTCATACCTGGTGACCAGGGAGGCCAATATTTTACTTTCACCAGCCAGAGAATTGTTGTACAACAGTTTGCCCCGTACCGGTGGGGTATTGAAGAAACAGACTTCTTTTGTTGCTCCAATGCTCAACAAAAGTAATTTCAATGACATCAAAAGGATTGCAGAACAAATAGCGGTGGCTTATACCAAGGCCGGGCATTCAGGGCCTTATGATATTGAATTAGGATTCAAGAATAACAATTTGTGGTTATTTCAGGTGCGGCCCTTTGTGGAGAATAAACGGGCTGCTGCATCAGAATATTTACAGTCCTTGTCACCAAATATCAAAGAGGTGGCCATTTCACTTTCCAGCACTTTAAAATGATTATACAATGAATCGCTCTATAACTAATTATCTATTTGCGGGAGGCTGTTTAATCCTATTGGTGGTCGGTCTTTCTGCGGCCATGAAATATCCCATCGATGGTTATTCACAAACCGGCATCAGAAGACTGCTTTACCTGGAAAAAATCAAGAAAGGTGAAATCCAGGGTAAGTTACCTCCTCCGGGAGCCCAGAAAACTTATCAGGAGATCCAATTGAACCTGATGAATAAAAAAGGAGATAGCCTGGACATACTACCGGCGGCAGATCCGACTTTACAAAAGAAGATAGATGCCATATTCCCTAACCTTGACGAAAGCTATGCTTTTGCGATCATGGACATCACACCTGGAAAGCCTTTGCGGTATGCCAAAAGAAAAGAAAACGCCGGTTTCCAGCCAGGTAGTGTGGGCAAGCTGGCTGTAATCGCCGGACTGTATGATCAATTGAATAAAATCTACCCAAAATCACCGGAAAAGCGTGCTGAGTTGCTTAGAAACACTTACGTGAGAGCAGGAGTATGGGCAATTCCTAACGAGCATACCGTACCATTCTATGATCCCAAAACAGGCGCTTATTTTAAGCGAACGGTCCAGGAAAAAGATACATTTTCACTTTATGAGTGGACCGATCACATGTTATCTGTAAGCTCCAATGCTGCTGCAAGTGTGGTTTGGAGAGAAGTAGTACTGATGAAAAATTTCGGCAAGGAATATCCTGTTGCTCCCGAAGTGGCAGATGCATTTTTTAAGAACACTTCAAAGGCGGAATTGTCCCGGATGGCTGTGAGTGCGGTCAATGATCCACTTCGGGACCTGGGCATTACTGAGGAGGAGTGGAAACTGGGAAGTCTTTTTACCAGAGGAGGCAAAAATATGATTCCCGGATCCGGAGGCAGCATTGGTACACCTAAGGGACTGATGAAGTTTTTGGTGGCAGTGGAAAGAGGTAAGGTAGTAGATAAATGGTCCAGCCTGGAGATCAAACGGATGATGTACATGACGGACAAACGAATAAGGTACGCGGCAGCTGCCGAACTGGCTAATGCGGCAGTGTATTTTAAGTCGGGTAGCTTGTATAGTTGCAGAGAGGAAGAAGGGTTTACCTGCAAGAAATATCATGGCAATGTGAAGAATTACATGAATTCTGTAGCAATCGTAGAGCACCCTGATGGCACTACCTATCTTGCCGTGCTGATGTCGAATGTGTTGAAGAAAAACAGTAGTGGTGACCACTATGGACTAGCTACTCAGATTGATCGGATAGTCAGGAGGTAAGGTCTAGTACCCGTCTGGCAAATGTCCTGAGTTTGATGTTGGGATCATCAACAAATGGCTTTGCCAGCACATGATATTTCGGATCATTCATCACGTCAATCAAATGCAATACGGCCAGTTTGAGTTTAAGATCCTTGCCTTTCAGTAAATTTTCAAAACACTCATACTGGCTGGCAATCTTGATGTTGAGATTTTCAATGATCTCTTTGGATACCTTTTCTTCCAGACTTGCTTCTACAAGAGGAAGCACAACTTTTTTAAGCCCGGTATCCAGTATGTTTTCCAGGAATTCAATGGCATTGGTCTGATGATCCGGGTGTTTGCTTTTGAGGTTCTCATATGCTGGGAGCATATCATTGGGAGAATACCTCAGGCCGAGTAAATAGAAAATACGTTCTATGTTGCCATTAAGTCTTCTTTCAAGAATTTCTATCAGGCTGTTACGGGCATCAGCGACTTCAGGCTTAGATTTTCCTAATCTTTCATTTTGAATGTAAAGCACAGACAAGATGGTATGGTAACCTTTGGCCTCATCAAATATTAAATGAATTACTTTCTTTTTATTGAAGACCAGCGAAGGGTATTCCGTTTTCATTCTATTCAGCGCCTTTAACGCATGAAGCCTGGTGTTAATGCTCCCTTTGACAGCAATGGATATCAGCAGATCCACCGATTGAACTGACACAATTTTTTCAAGCACGCTTGTCAGGCCCTCTCCCGCATGCTCAATCATGGATTCGTTGAAGTACGTATAGAAGTGCGTGGTTAAATACTGGCCATAATTGGACAATCCTGTAATGGCTACCTGATCCAGACCTGGAGTAGTAATGTGTTTGAGGAGGGTAGGTATGAACTGCGGGTCACCGGTGTATCCAGCCCCCTCTAATGCTGCCGCGAGCAAAACAGGATTCTCTTCGTTTAACTTTTTGGTCAGCCAACCATACTGAGCTTGCATTCTTCCGATTCCAATAGCCTTGAGCAATTGAATTTGAGTAAATATCTTCAGTTCCCCCTCGAGTTTTTCTACGTCATTGATCATTTCAGCCACCCGCTGCTCCAGCTGAATAGTGGCCATCATTTCAGGGTTATCTTTAAATTCGAAGGTAATACTCACCAGGGCCAGCATTCGTCTCCTCAGGTTTTCGTCATTCAGAAACTGTAAGGCCAGGTGCTCAAAATCTTCCGGGTCATGCTCCATCAGGTATTCAAATGCAGCAACGGTGATGAGGTCGTTTGGCGAGGTGATCAATGCCCTTGCTTTCTCCAATGCGACAGAATTTTTATAGTAGTAAAGTCTGCGCAACGCTTCAACAACTATTTCATCATTTTGGTGATCAAGCAATTGCACCAGTGGCTGTTCGAATGAAGGATGTTCGAACTCTTTCAGTTTTTTGAGCATGTAAAGCACCTGTTTGTCTTCTCCACGTTGCAAAACATTGACAATGCCTCCAATGACTGATGTACTGTTGAGATCTATTTGCTCCTTTTTGCCCTGCCCCTTAAATACTTTTGATTTGAACAGGTTGATGTATTCAAGCCTGACTTTGCGGGCAATATACATCCAGGCACCAATCAGTACCAGGATAATGAAATTGGTAAACAGGAGAGGCAATTTGAATATGACTGTAATGATCAGCAGCAGCAATCCACCAATGCCGGTTGCCAGGCTGTCAATAAATACATCAATAAATGTTTTCGTCTGCTTTTTGATGTCATAGGGCACAGGCAACATCAATAACTCTACGCCAGCTTTATTGATCGATTGCTTCAGGCTACCTTCATTGACCTTCAACAAAACTGAAAGCCATAATTTTGGCAGGAACAACAGGCCGATTGCCGGGAACAACAACGCCACAGGCAAAATAAACAGTGACATTCCAACACCATACATTCCAACCACTCTTCTGGTGAGAAACAATTGAATAATCAGGGATACTACATTGGTGGTGGAAAACCAAAAACCAAAGAAGGCTGCAAGTTCATCCGGGTCCTCAAAGGTACGTGTAGCATAGGCACTGAATTGATAGTCTACCAGTTTGGCCACAATCACACTGATCCCAACGACCGCAGCAATCAATTTGAGCTGCCTGGAATTAAGAAGCAGTTTCAGTGGTTTGTTCTCAAGGATCTTCGTTTTTTTCTTAGCAATGGAAGGTGATGGTTTTTCGGTGACAAATTTCTTCCACACATAGATGCTGATGGGCAGACAGGCGCCTAAAAACACCACAGCGATAAAAATAATGTTCTCTGCACCCAATCCAGCTGCCAGTGCAGAAGTGAGGTATCCTCCAAATATTCCCCCGGAGATGGCCCCTGCACCAATGAAACCAAACAAACGCTTAGCCTCGCGAAGGTTGAATACTACATTCACCAACACCCAAAACTGAGAAGCAGCAAGCACTGCAAACAGTGAAACAAAAATGAAAAAGAAATAAAGGACAGATCGGTCAAACAGGTTGAGCTTCAGCAGCACAGCAAATGCTATCAATGACAGCATGGACACGATGTATGTGTTGGAAATTACTGTAATAAGCGATTTTCTGTCCAGGGAGAATGAATAGAGGTATGACAGGAAACCTGCGAAAACAGCCACCAGAATAAATGCAATTGGCAACTGCTTTACCCCCAGTTCGGCAAGAAACAGGGCATTGACCACCGACTTCAACATGAGGATGACGGTGATCACCAAAAAAATATTGAATTGAAGCAACAAAGCCCGTCGTATTTCGCCGGGCCGTAAATCAAATGTTTTATATAAGAATCTTAACAGATACTGAGTCATCCTGAAGGAGTCGCTTTACAGCGAAAATAGTGATCTTTTACAATTTGTTAGTATTCAATTTTAAGACATCTTCTACTGCTAATACAAGTTTACGCAAAATATATTCACCTTCCTCATCATTCACTAATGCGACTAAGATGTACCTTCTTTTGGGTCCCCAAACCAATACTGAATCTGAGTGAAATGTCCTCCAGCTACCTGATTTTCTATAAACCCTTGCTTGCGGAGCTACCTGATCCAGGCTATTGACAAATTTATGGTGGAGCTTAGGATCATCCATGATCTCCAGCATTTGTTTGGAACGCTCTTCTGAGACCAGTTTTCCATAGGCCATCAAATAGTAATACCTGCAAACCTGAGAAACTGTGGCGGCATGGCTTAACCCCATCAGTGGATCAGGGTTTCTTTCACCTGACTTTGCATATCGCTTACCTACCCAGAGTCCGCCTCCATAGTCTTCATCGTATAATGCGTACCGTGGATCAGTAAGGACTGCCTCTATCTTCTCATAGCCCAATCTGTCTATCATCCTGGTAGAGGCAAGGTTGTCTGACTTTGCGATCATCAGGTTCATATCTTCAGTGATTTCAGGTGTTTCTTCCAGTTCACCATTCTCGAAAGCGTCCATCGCTGCTAAAAGAATGGCGATCTTTGGTAAACTTGCCGCATACATCATTTCATTGCCGTTGACCCTTGCAAACTTCACCTGTTTTGTGTCACGTAGGTCGACTACCCCAACGGCCATACGCTTTTCAGCGATCAGTTTTTTCCATTTGGGATTCTTTTTCAATCGAGCCAGCAAGGCTGCTTCAAATTCAGTGTCTACCTGCTCTCTTAATAAAGGAAGATCGCCTTCATAGATTATAGGGAGGCTTTCTTTTTTTAGTTGTTGGGCCCACAATCCAGTGCAGACAAACAACATGATCAATACCAAACTTAATTGCTTAATATTCATTACTTGATTTTTTAATGTAGACGATCTATCCTTAAAAAGTCACATGACTAAATCAGGCCATCCAGCTTTAATTCTTTGAACAACCCTCTGCTGTAGGTGATGAGATAATCTTCTAACTCAAACCGGGTAAATGTCTTTGATCTCCCGGACCACATCAGGTTCCCTCCCTGCAATTCATACAGGTTGGTTTCCAGAAAGTACCTGGTGTCCCTTTGAATGTACCCATCGATATAAACCAGGTCGTAGGTTCTGTAGTAATAATTTCTAAACCGGTCATAAAACACCAATGGCTGGTAGGCTACATCCGGTGGAATATACCTTTCAGCCTGGTAGTCAATTACTGTTACTGTGAGGATGGCGTCAAACTGGTGGTATCTCAGTCTGGCTTTTACCCGCTCAATGTCATCAAAAGGTTTGCCCAGCTCAGGTGGGAACATGGACATCCCGTTGGTACTACTTAATCCGATTTTACTAGCCGCCTGAACCACCTCTATCTCTACCTGATTTCTTATGGTAACATTATTGACCAGTCCCATCACCATCAGGTTCCTGAATTTGTTGGGGACCGGCATGTCACTTTTCCACGTCCTCATGAGTCCTTCAGGTACACACCCCATGATCAAAGACAGAGTAAGCATGACTGCAACTAATTGAAATGATTTGAACATCTAATTTTTCTTACAATGATTTAAAAACTGAAATTAAACCATTTAATATCATACTTATTCCGATAGAAAGCACAATAAATCCCATCATTCTTGACAAAGCGGACATTCCGGACTTACCCAGAAACTTGTTAAGCCTGTTGGAAAATATCAAAATAATGGCCGTAATGGCGGCTACACTTAATACGGCCAACACAAGTGACATGATGCCTTTAAAACCTGTTCCTTCCACAGTTTGACGTAATCCAATTACAAGGGCAATGGCACCAGGGCCCGATAGCATTGGCATGGCCATGGGGGCAAAAGTGATGTCGTTTTTCTGCATACTTTCCAGCTGAACCTCTTTAGCCATTGGCTTTCCTTTAAAGGCGTCTTTCCCCAACATACTCATTGCGGAAATACTGATCATCAGCCCTCCGGCAATCCTGATGTGGTTGAGTTCGATTCCAAAAAAACTGAGGATCAGGTTACCCGCGAAATAAAACCCTAGTAAAATAGCCACTACATACACCGATATCTTAATGGCATTCACCCTGCGTTCTGCCTGGGTGATGTCATTGGTCAGCATCACATAGATAGGCATGGCGCCCAATGGGTTTACCACCGAAAAGAGCGCACTAAAAATCAATAGATATAATTCCATAAATCCTAAGCTGCAGGTTTAAGGGTTTCTCTTTGAAACTGATCATTGGCCTTGGTACGAGCACGAAGCAAACGCATCTTTACTGCACTGGCTGAAAGACTGAAGATCGATTGAAGTTCTTCAATTGATTTATCCATCTTATATTTCAGGATCAACATTTCCTTCTCCTGAGCAGACAATACCTGCAAAGCTTCAATGGCTCTTTCTTCACGAACCATTAGTTCATCTTGCAGCTCGCACACCTGAGCACTGTCATCTTCCAGATCGTAATCTGAAGTGATTGCTGTATTTTGTTTGATCTTATTTTTTCGAAAGTAGTCCGTACAATGGTTGAATGTAATGGCATACAACCAGGTAGAGAATTTACTTTCGCTCTTAAAACCCTGTAATTTTTCCAATACCTTGATCATGATGTCCTGAGCAAGGTCATGTGCATCGTCGCTCACTTTGGCAAAAGAGAAGCATCTGCTTACCACAACCAGGTAATAACGGTTGTAAAGCTCACCATAAGCACGTTGGTCTCCCTTGTCCTGGAAGTATTTTACCAATTGCTCGTCGGATAATAATTTGTAATTCAAAACAGTCATCATCAGTGATATATTGAGTTATTATTGATGATGCTAAGTTCCGACGAATCTGAACCATTTATTAGAGCAAAAAAGCTGATTTTACAATAGCGGTGTTAACGCCTAGACACTAGGTGTTTTCTGAGGTGGACTAGGTAAATTGCGTAGATCAATTTTCCAGTAAACCGTGCTGCATGGCGTATTTTACCAATCCGGCGGTGTTTTTTACGCCCAGCTTGTCCAACAGGTTTCTGCGGTGGGTATCTACTGTCCTGATGCTGATGAAGAGCTTTTCGGCAATTTCCGGGTTGGAATACTCATCGGCAATCAGTTTGAGCACTTCAATTTCACGGGAAGTCAGCGGAATGCCTGCTTCTTTTTTCCTTTCTGGTTTTGGGTTGGTAATGTGTTCCAGCAGTTTAGAAGATACCTGGCTGCTAAAATAAGTGTCTCCCTTTGCTACTGCCTTTATCGCTGAGAGCATTTCCTGCTTACCGGCATTTTTCAGAATGTAACCTGTAGCACCAGCTTCCAGCATTTTCACAATGTAGTTTTTTTCACCATGCATAGAGAGTGCAAGTATTTTTATGTCAGGATACTGAGCTTTGACTTTGCTGGTGAGTTCAATGCCATTGGTCTCTCCCATATCAATGTCCATCATGATCAGGTCTGTGGTATTGGAGGAGAGTGCTTTCATGAGTTCTTCTTCATTGCCTACATCAGCAAGGATCTGAAGTTCGGTTTCTTTTTGAAGTAACTCAGAAACCCCTTCCCGGAAAATTTTGTGGTCGTCTGCAATGATTAGCCTGATATTACTCATTGTCTGTTAAGGGTTTAGGAATTTCAACCGTTGCGGACATGCCATTGCCCACAGAGGAGTCAATGATCAGCTCTCCCGCGAGTGCTTTCACCCGGTTTTCGATGTTCATTAAGCCCAGTCCTTCACCAATCTGATCCAGGTCAAATCCTTTGCCATCATCTTCATAGGTCAGCCTGATGAGGTCTTTATTTTGAAATATCTGAATGAATATGTTTTTGGATTGGGCATGTTTGAGGCTATTGTTGATCAGCTCCTGGCAAATCCTATATAATCCCAGTTCCGACACTTCATCCAGGTCAAAGTTTTCATTGTTATGGATGAACTTGACATTAACTTTTTTAGCAAGGCTTATCTTTTCACAGAGCGATTCCAGAGCTTCCTGCAAACCAAAGTCGGCCAGCACTTTTGGCATCAGGTTATGGGAAATGGATCTCAGGTCATTTGCAGCTTCATCAATTAGCTGGTAAGATTTCTTGAATTTTTGCTGGACATCCGGATCCAGGTGATTGATGTCTCCTTCTATGTTGGCAAGATTCATTTTTACTGTAGACAATAGCGGACCTATGCCATCATGTATTTCCCGGGCAATTCGTTTTCGTTCCATTTCCTGTCCTTCCAACATCGAGTTTAATGCGACATATTCCGCTTCCTTGATATTGGTAATGTCAGCAATGGTAACGATCAATCCATTTTTAATTTTCCTGCCCCTGAAGGTAAGGTAGCGTTCGCCAACCAGTTCTTCCTCCAGGTCAAATTCTTCCAAACCATTTTCTATCCCATCAGTGATGAATCGGGAAAGTAAAGCAGGCAGTTTGATCTCCAGAATATTGCGATCAATCAATTCTTCATCGGACATTTCGAGGTGGAGTTGTTCAATGGCCAGGCGGTTGATTACCACAATTTTTCCCTCATGATTGATGGAGATGATGCCATAGGGGGCACCTCCTATCAGGGAAAGTAAAAACTCGTTGACTTCATTGGGCTGCTTATTGTCGCTCATCAAGACGCTTACCGGAATTTGGGATTCATCAGTTCTGCTTAAATCTAGAAAAGATAATGAGCTAATTGAAACATCTTTATTTTTAAATTCCCATCTTCTATCATTTAATCGGGATAAAGTGCTTGCGATATAGCCCGGAGACCACTTCCCTGGCATTTTCCTGTGATATTTCATGCACATATGACGCACTTCTAAAAATTTGTCACTTATTTGGGGGTAATTTTTTAAATTCAGCGCTTAGAATGGAGCTATATGATTTAGAGAAATCCCCGGAATACCTTAATCTGCAAGTGGAATTAATTGCGCTGCAGCGGTGGGTTCAGGAGACCGGTCAAAGGGTGGTGATTTTGTTTGAAGGCAGGGATACCGCTGGCAAAGGAGGGGCAATCATGCGGTTTGTAAGGTTCCTCAACCCACGTGGATATCGGATTGTTGCATTACCCAAACCGACAGAAGAAGAAAAGGGACAATGGTATTTTCAGCGATACCTGGAAAAGTTGCCGAATAGAGGAGAGATGGTGTTTTTTGATCGTAGCTGGTACAACAGGGCCGTGGTGGAACCTGTCATGGGCTTTTGTACCCAGGAGCAGTATGACATCTTTATGAAAAATGTGGTTACCCTGGAAAAAATGCTGGTTGAGGACGGAATTCACATTTTTAAGCTTTGGTTCTCCATTGATGTGATGGAGCAGAAAAAAAGACTGGAGCAACGAAAAACTGATCCGTTGAAAAAATGGAAACTGAGTACGGTGGACATTCAGGCCCAACAAAAATGGGATGATTATACCAGATATAAAGAAATGATGTTTGCGAAAACCAGTTGGGATGGCGCCCCATGGATTGTACTCAAGGGAAATGAAAAAGAAAAAGCAAGATTGGAAGCCATGCGCTATGTGTTATCACAAATGGATTACCCGGAAAAAGGGCAATCTGGTGAACAATTGCAGTATGACCCTGAAATTGTAACTGTTAAAAAATTGAACTTAACCTAAAATAACTATGGGTGGATACTTTGCAGATACCATCAATTTGATCATTACCGCTGTGTTGATCATACTCAATGCATTCTTTGTTGCGGCGGAATTTGCGTTGGTGAAAATCAACAAGAGTAAAATAAAGAAAATGCAGAAGGATGGAAGCCCGTTTGCCACTGTCGCCTTATGGCTCTATAAGCGACAAAGCATGGCTCTTTCAGCGTGTCAGATGGGGATCACCATGGCTTCACTGGCACTGGGGTGGATCGGAGAACCTGCCTTGGCTCATTTGATTAAGCCAGCAATCGAATGGCTGGGTGGCACCTCACTGGCACAACTCGTGAAGCCAATGTTTGACTTTTTTGGAATCACCGGTGATGCTGCACATCATGGAATAGCTTTCGCAATTGCATTCACAGCCATTACAGCCATACATATAGTTATTGGCGAACAGTTTCCAAAGATTTATGCAATCAGGAAACCCGCGATTACGGTAGGATGGTCAGCTTACCCGCTTAAATTCTTTTACATCATTTTCTTTCCTTTCATGTGGGTACTGGACAGGATTACTGCCTGGATGCTCAGAATGGTGGGAATAGAGAGTTCTGATGAGCATGAAATGGTCCTTTCTGAGGAGGAGATTCGGGCCTCATTGAGTATTGCTTATGCACACGGTGACCTAACACCGAATGAACATCAACTCCTGGATGCAGCGTTCAAATTTGACGATCAGCTGGCCCGACAAATTATGGTGCCAAGGGGAGAGATCGTATATTTTAACCTTCAGGATGACATGACCAAGATCCTGGACCAGGCAAGAAACTCGAGACATACCCGGTTTCCGCTTTGTCAGGGTTCACTGGATGATATTAAAGGCGTTGTGCACATCAAGGACCTGATTGGCCTTACAGCGGATAAAATAGATCTGCTCAAGATGGCTCGTCCACCAATATTTGTTCCGGAGGCATTTCCGGTACCGAAACTGCTTCAGGAATTCAGGAAATCGAAGCAGCATTTTGCTTTTGTGGAAGATGAATACGGCACTCTTCTGGGCATAGTGACCATGGAGAATGTACTGGAACAGTTGGTTGGAAGTGTAGAAGATGAATTTGATGCAGAGGAGCCAGGGATCGAAAAGCTGGATGACAAAACCTACCTGGTGGCTGGTGACACTAATTTGCACGTAATTAATGACGAGCTGGACATTAACATTTACAGTGAGGAGGCAGACACATTGGCCGGTCTTATTATTGAACAATATGGATTTAATATCAAAAAAGGCCAGGTGATCAATCTCCGCGATGATGTGGTTGCCGAAATAGTAACCCTTAAAAACAGGAGGGCTACTAAGGTGAAACTTACGATGAAGGAAAGTGATGGTGAAGAGTGAGAAAATGGATTTAGAATCTTGAATTTAGAATCTTGAATTTAGAATAATCTTGGATCTAGAATTTAGAATCTTGGATCTAGAGTATCTTGGATTTAGAATCTTGGATTTAGAATAATCTTGAATTTAGAATATTGGATAATCTTGGATCTAGAATAAATTTAGAATTGAGAGGTTCAATTAATTGCTTGGTCGCAATTGCATTGCGATCAAAATATTCCATGACATTTGAAATGCCTGTACCTCAATTATCATTTGATGAAGACAATATTAGAATTGTGCAATTTTCCGTAATTGAACATGTCTCCAAAGTGGAATCTAAAAAGGTGCCCCATTTGGCAGTATTGGGGCTTTTTTATCATGAAAACAGAACAGGCGCGTCTTTCATCCAAAGTCCGCGCGGATTTTGATTAAAACCCGCGCGGACTTTGCTAAAAATCACAGCGGGTTTTTAGCTAAATGTAGCCTGAATGCGGGCCGGATTAGAAAAGTGCAATTTTAACGCTCGGTCGCAATTGCATTGCGATTGAAACCTTCACAGGCATTTGTAATGACTGACAGCCATCAACGCTCTTATCATATCGAGTGAAGCGCAATTTTTGTGATTAATCAGCAATGACAAAGGCCAGCCAAATTACAAGAATCACAACGATCACTTTGAACAGCCAGCCAATGAGGATGTTCTTTTTTAACTCCTTAGGATTGTAAAAACTATCAAACTTCCTTCTTCTAAGGTGCCATAAGTAGCGAAGAATTGCTCCAAACCATTCAGAAGTGTGTAGCTGCCCGTCGGCTTCATTATTCCAGTTCAGATCCTTCTTTTTTTCACGGTCATTTTTCGGATTATTTGTCATTGTAATCTTTTTGTAAAATAAGCCATGATGAGGCCAATAAAGCTTCCAGAGATTAAATTAATGGCGCTCGGTCGCAATTGCCTTGCGATCGAAACCTTCACAGGCATTTGTAATGCCTGAAAACCATCAACGCATCTTATCATTTCCAGCATCCTATCAATCCTTAGATATCCTCAATTTCTTTAAACACACCCATGTGACCACAGGTAAACTCCAACGTCTCAAGATCAAATAAGCAACATTTATCAGTCATAGTGAGTTGAGTTTTGATTTATTGAGTTTTTATTACCTTGAGACAGCCTCCAATCGGAGGCTTTCTGTATTGATAATAGCTGCAATTATTCCGGAATGCCAATGTGTAAGATGGCATCTCCCTGGTGGAGGATCGGATTGTTATTTAGCCCAATGACATAACCAAAAGCCGGGGATTTTACCGGAATAGTGAAATCACCAAATGGATCGGTGATATACCCAAGGATGCTGTTCTTTTTTACCTTTTCTCCATAAACAACATTGGTTTGAAACAACCCCGAAGTTTTGGCCCGAACCCAGGATGATTTTTTGATCATGATATTGGCATGAGAAGGAGGAGGTAGTTCTCTCGAAATCATATCGAGATGCTTCATGACCCTGATGGTGCCTTCTATGCCTTTCTGGATGGAAAACTCATCGAACCTCGCTGATTCGCCACCTTCATAAACCAGGATCTTTTTACCATACCTGGCAGCAGACTTTCTTAGTGACTTGGGCCGATATGCCGAATGCAGTGTAAATGGTGCATGAAAAGCTTTGGCCAGTTTGCGGTTGACCGGATCTGTCATCACTCCTCTCAGTTGCGGGTAATTGGTTCTGTCAGCTCCGCCAGTATGGAAGTCAAGTCCATAATCGATCTTGGGGATGATGTTCTTCATCAGGTAATGCGCCACACGAGAAGCCAATGATCCGGTATTACTACCCGGGAAAGATCGGTTCACATCTTTTCCATCTGGGACATACCGGGAGAAATGAATAAATCCGTAGATATTGATAATAGGAATGCAAATCACGGTACCACGTTCCGGTACGTTGAGTCCCTGGTCTATGATTCGTCTTACTATTTCTATGCCGTTGATTTCATCACCATGGAGGCCGCCGGACAATAGTAGTGTTGGCCCGTCTTCTTTGGCTCTGCTTACTGTAATAGAGATATCGATCGGAGAGTGAGAGGGTAGTTTGGCAATGTTAACCTCGATCTTTTCCGTATTTCCCGGTGCTATTTCAACGTCATTTATAATCATATTTATCCCTTAGATCCTCGTCTCCTCTTTGGTGCCGACCGCTCAATGTACTCAACAATTTTTGATGCAACATCAATTCCTGTGGCTTTTTCTATCCCTTCCAACCCTGGGGAAGAATTAACTTCCAGCACTAAAGGCCCTCTTTTACTTGGCAGCATGTCTACGCCTGCCACGGCCAGTCCCATGCTTTTCGCGGCTTTCAAAGCAGTAGCTTTTTCGGCACGACTTAGTTTGATGACGGTGGCTTCTCCACCCCGGTGCAGATTTGATCGAAACTCTCCCTCTTTTCCCTGTCTTTTCATGGCTCCAACTACTTCACCATCTACAACAAAGGCACGAATATCGGCTCCTCCGGCTTCTTCGATGAATTCCTGTAGAATTACCCGGGTTTTTAAACTTTCGAATGCTTCCACCACTGATTTGGCGGCTTTATTGGTCTCTGCCAATACTACACCCAGCCCTTGCGTACCTTCCAGCAACTTGATGACCACCGGCGCTTCCCCAATGTGTTTCAATACCTGGTTTTCATCTTTTCTGTAGTTGGTAAAAGCAGTTCTGGGTAATTTCACACCACTTTTCGATAAGATCTGAAGGCTTCTGAGTTTGTCTCTCGAGCGGTTGATTGCCAGTGAATCTACGGCACTGAATACCTTCATCATTTCAAACTGTCTTACGACAGCTGTTCCATAAAAAGTAACAGAAGCACCTATTCTGGGAATGATCGCGTGCAGGTCATTCAATGATTCTCCTTTGTAGATGACACTTGGTCCTTTATCATCCATTACCAGGTCACATTTCAGATGGTCGATTACCTGTGCTTCGTGGTTTCTTTGTTCGATGGCTTCTACTAATCTGCGAGTTGAATATAATTCAGGGTTTCGCGATAGTACGGCAATTTTCATTTGGCTTTTTTTTGTTTATATGAAAGGTTTTTTCTGTTGACGTCAACGATAAATCTTTTGGATAGAAATTTCCTTCCAAGCAATACGGGATAATTCATGTTCTGACGGTCTGTCAAAGAGAACTCCACTTCAATTGTTTGGTTGAAGATGATGATATCAGTGGTGATGGCGAATCGATCTTCGGCTATGCCGCCAGAGTTTTTTACAGTTTTCTCAACAAATTTTTCTGCATAAAATAACCTGCCTTCATACTCGGGGTGGGTTGGGTCAAGCACCTCAAATGCCAGCACTTCTTTACCATCTTTGTTGACCACTTCAATGTGATGGCAATGCAGTGCACTCCCGTAAGCTCCCGTATCAATTTTAGCATCGATATCCATCAGGTTAAGTTCAGGAATATCGATCTTGTCTAATCGTCCAATAATATCCATGTAAAACTCCAATAGAGGAAATTTGACCGGTCCAAATCTACGAAATAAAAAAAGAGATTTGCCAGCCTTATGACACCTGTTTTTTTTCTAATTGGTTTGGCGATGGTTTAAGGTTTTTTCTAATGGTAAAGTAAAAGGTACTGCCATTACCATATTCTGATTCTACCCAGATGGAGCCACCATGCAGTTCGACTACTTTCTTACAATGTGCCAGCCCGATCCCTGTTCCCTGATATTGCTGACTGTTGTGGAGTCTTTCAAAGATGCCAAAAATCTGTTCCTTGTATTTTTGTTTGATCCCAATCCCATTATCTGCTACTGCAAATTCCCAGTAATCTTCATCGTCAATATGTCTCTCAAGACAGGTTATTTTGATTTGCGGAGTTGACTCCACATTCCGGAATTTCATGGCATTGGTGAGCAGGTTTTGAAATAACAGGGTCAATTCCGATCGGTGAGCGTGAACTACCGGCAGCTTATCAACATTGATTTTGCAATGTGTTTCTTCAATATTTCTGGACAGATCCTGCAGCAAACCTTGCACTAATTCATTGCAGTCCACTTCTTCGAAACACACATCTTTACCAATTTTAGAGTGTTCAAGCAGGCCTTTGATCAGGTAGCTCATGCGTTGTGTGGCGCTGGAAATGGAGTTGATAAACATCTGACTGTTTTCATTGAGGTTACCGTTGAGGCTGTCTTTTAAAAGTTCTACCCAACCCTTTACTGTATGTAATGGCGCTTGCAAATCATGACTGGCCACATAGGCAAACTGCTCCATTTCCTGGCTTTGCTGTTGCAAGAGTTTGCTTTGTTCTCTCAGGATGCGATTTTGCTCTTTCATGGCTTGTGTCTTTTTATTGACTAGCTTTACCAGTTGCCTTTTCTTGATTTCCAGGAATCTGTTTCGCCAGATAATCACCCCGTAGATAGCAGCAATAAAAACGATGATAAACAGCATTCTAACCCACCATATTTGCCACCAGGCTGGCAGCACTTCTATGGTGATGACTGCAGGTTTACTCCAATAGATGCCGTCCAGCGAGGACTTCACCTTAAACTGATATTCACCAGGGTTAAGGTTGGTGAAATTGATGAAATGCTTGTTGTCGATGTAGTTCCAGTCATCATGATAACCTTCCAGCAGGTACGCATATTCACTTTGGTATTCAAAATCCATGTTGAGGGAGCTGAACTCAAAGGACAGGTTTTTAAACAGGTTGCTTTTTACACTTATAGATTGCACGTCCTCCGCTCTTGTTTCGTTGATGCGCTTGTTGGTAGTGGTATGATCTACCTGGATGGCGGTCACTACTATTTGTGGTTCTGGTTTCACCGCATTCAGTTGCGTCGGATGGAACTGAAGGTACCCATCAAGGGTAATCAAAACCCTGGAGCCATCTGGAGTTGCACCAAATTGATTGGTCATGTCTGTAGAAATCTCTGCCTTGTCATAGTAGTTGCTAATTGACTCATCTTTCATGTCAAATCGTGAAATGCCTTTGGGAGTAGCTAGAAATAATGAACCATTCTTATCGGAAGTAATTGCGGCCACCATGTTCGACGGGAGACCTTCCTGAGTAGAATATGTCTTAAAAGTCCCCTGTTTTGTATCAAACCGATTAAGTCCCTGAGCGGTACCAACCCAAAGGACTTGCTCACTGCTTTCATGCACGCAAAAAACCTTGTTGCTGCTAATGCTACCTGTTATATTCGGATCATGCAGGTATTGCGTGAAATTGGTGCCATCAAAGCTAATCAGCCCATCATGCCAGGTGCAAAGCCACAAAAGGCCATCGTCGGATTCATAAATGTTAATGATGTCTTCTGAAGGAATGGACGCTGGATCATCAGATTTTGAATATGATGTGATTTGGTCATCACTGATTTTATGCAACCCGCCAGCCATTGAAGTGGCAATCCAAATGTCTCCTGATTGTGATTCGATGATTTTATTGATGTACTGTTTTTGAAACTTCTCTTCAAATTTTGGTCGGTAATCAATCACTTTTCCATTTCGAAGTAGTTTTAGTTTCGACAGTTCACCACCTATCCAAACATCACCATTGCTTGCCAATATGTGGCAATAACTGGTTGAGTGCAGGTAATCAGATTGATAGATGTCGCTAATTTGTTCGGTTGCGTCCCTGGAAATGGGAACTATCAAATTATCATGATTGGGCATACCAGTCTGGTTGCCAGGCAACTTTACCAATCCTCTTGCAAGGCTGTTTTTAGAATCCTGAATGCCGCTATGGTAATATGTCCTGACCAACTGAGACCTTTCCAGTTTACATGCACCACCATTGAAAGTGCCCAGCCATATATTATGATCGCGATCAATTTGAATTGACTCAATGAAATTAGAAGAGATGGAATTCGGATTATTCTCCTGATGAATGTATTGGTGAATACCCTCATCATCGAGCAGATATAAACCACCGCCAAAAGTTCCTATCCAAAGCTCCTTTCTCTCATGATCTGCCTTCAATGCGAGAACCTTATTTGCAGGATCATCTGCATTATCGGTCAGGTTTATTTTTGAGAATTGATCACCATTGAGCCGGTATACACCCTGGCCCCACGTGCCTACAATAAGGGCTCCATTATGATCAATTTCCAAACTCCGGGCACTATTGGAAGGAAATCCGCTGGTGATAGACTCTTCGCAGGAAATGGCCCCATTTTTCATCATGCATAGTCCTCCATCCCAGGTTCCTATCCATAACACTTCTCTTTTTTGATCCCAAAGCAAGTCTACAATGATGTTGCTGGACAGTCCATTTGTAGTGGAGAGCTGTTGGATAGTACTGTCCTTAAAAATATACATACCCTGTCCCCAGGTACCCACGATCATACCGGAATCAGTTTCAATGATGTCTTCTATGCCATTTCCAGGATTGAATTTTCCATTTGTTGAGGCCAGCGTGTAGTTCCTGATGATTTGCTTGCCATTGATTATTGAAATACCGCTTTCCGTACCTACCCACAGTTTACCATCCTGATCTTCTTCCATGCACCGGATCAAATCCGAACTGAGCGATTGCTTGTTGAAAGGATCATGACGAAAGTTGATAAAATTTGTCCCGTCATACCGCTGTAACCCGGCGAAAGTTCCAAACCATATAAAACCTGTTTTGTCCTGATGGATGGCATGGATTTTTTTGTTGAGCAGACGGTCAGAGGTATTGAGTTTGTAGATTTTGAAATTTTCCTGTGCAGGGGTGGTCGTATTTATTAGGAAAATCAAAATGAATAAGCAACTTGTCAAGCGTGTCATGTTCCAATTGTATTTGTCCTAACCAGATTTATAGCTTCCAACACCGACCACATGATTAATTTAATAAATTTGAGGCATAATTGACAGGAATGTTAATCTATATTGCGGTAAGAATCGGCTTTAAATAAATATTGAAATGGAGTACTGGGAAAACACATTGAAGCATTTGGAAAACAACATGATCCAATACCTGGTCACATTGGTATTGATCGTTGCATTTTTGATCACAAGGTCTTTGGTAATGCGATTGGTAAAACGCCATGCTCAAAAATACCTGATCAATAAATCCAGGGAATTGTACATTAGAAAACTCATCAGCGTGGCAGTAGTCCTGGTTTTTGCGACGGTCATTGGCATGGTGTGGGAGTTGTCCCTTAAAGGTTTGTCGATCTACTTTGCTTCTATATTCACAGTGGTGGGTGTGGGTCTTTTTGCCAGCTGGTCCATCCTTAGCAACCTGACTGCTTCTGTGATTTTATTTTTCTTCTTTCCTCACAAAATTGGCGAGAAAGTTAAGATCATCGATGGGGAAAACTCGGTGGAAGGCAAGATTGTAGACATAAGTTTGTTTTACATGAAAATTGAAACTGCGGAAAAAGAGATTTATTCTTATCCCAATAACCTCGCCATCCAAAAACCAATCAGGCAGTCGCAGGGTTAAGTTGATATGCCTAGGTTTTTCACAGAAAACGGAATTAAAAAAGGGTCTGCACCAGGTTCACTGATATTTATCGGTAAGCAAAAAATGGACAAACCCCGGATTGAATTGATTCAGTACGGGGAAGAACATTACGAAGAGGAAGAACTCCATGAGGTAGACGACATATTCCAAAGAATTGATCCACAACATAAAAACTGGGTCAATATCGATGGGCTGCATGAGTCGTCCCTGATTGAAAATATCGGGATAAAGCTAAACCTGGACACCCTGTTGCTTGAAGATATTCTCGATACTGCCCAGCGACCGAAATGTGAGGTTTATGATGAACACATCTATATAGTCCTGAGGATGATCAGGTATGATGAGCGCAACGAGGTGACCATATCGGAGCAATTCAGTTTGGTCCTCGGCAGGCACTATCTGTTCTCATTCCAGGAAATCCAGGGCGATATCCTTGACAGTGTAAGAGGCCGAATCAGAAGGAAGAACGGTAGAATACGACAAAGGTCAACGGATTATCTGGCATATGCCCTGATTGATGCTATAGTGGATAATTACATCTACGCCATTGAAAAATTCGGTGACAAAATAGAGGAAATTGATAAGCAGGTTCTGGATAACCCCAAAAAGGAGGTCCTCGAGCAAATTAACTATTACAAGAAAGAGATCAACTACCTGAGAAAAGCCATAAGGCCTGTCCGTGAGCTCATTGTGCACCTGGAAAAATCTGATTTTTTTGATAAGAAGAACAGGCCATTCCTAAAGGACTTGCAGGATCACATCACCCATGCTGCCGAGGCAATTGAAACGTATCGTGAACTTTTGTCGGATCAGTTGAATGTTTATCATACTGGCATAGCAAATAAGCTAAATGAGATCATTCGCCTGCTGACGATTTACTCCGTAATATTTATTCCGCTTACTTTCCTGGCCGGAATTTATGGCATGAATTTCAAATATTTCCCGGAACTGGATTACCCATATGCTTACCCCATATTCTGGGGGGTGTTGGTGCTGATTGCACTTTCGATGGTGGTGTATTTTAAGCGAAGGAAGTGGTTGTGACAAGAACTTTCCATTGAATTTAATCACTTGTTTTAATATCGCTCCTGGAAAAGTCTTCGGCTTGTATGGGATTGTTATTTAATCTCTGCAACATCGCAATCTGCCCAATATGAGTAAGCACATCAGACAATGGACCTTGCACAAGTCGTTTGGCATAGTTGATAGGTAAAGACTTGCTTTTCAAGATCTCCTGAATTTTATCAAGCTCCTCAATAAATCGGGATGATCCTTTTGTAGGTTCCTCTTCTTTAATAGTTTCGGTTGGAAATGCTTCGTTTTCAAGGAAATACCTGGTAGAATATATGACATCATTCATGTGAGCAATGATGGCATTAGGGCTTCTGCTACCATTGCCCAGGCTAAATTCACCGAAATTCTTACCACTTCCTGCAATGGATTTGTCAAACCTGTACTTAATAGTGGCTACCATATGTCGTAGCAATTCGTTTTTCATGATAAATTCATTTAAACTGGTCTTAACGACTATCTGAGATGACATGTTACTATTGTCCCTGTGAGATTCCTACGTTACTGCTTCTGGTCTTAGTGTCTCGCTGAGACCACAAGGTGTAGAGCGTCCCGCTCAATAATAATTCGGTATACATCAATCAAGAAACTCCAGGTCCTTTCTCGAATAGACGTTATCCCCACGCATTGACCTTTTGATCTTCCATAGTTTAATCCCGACCGACCGACTGGAACCCGGATTGTCTTTCAGGAAGTCTCTTAAATAGGTATTGTACTCAAATTGTGGTGCGATCTTTTTATGGGGAGTTGATTTTCTTTGGGTAACAATCTCCGCATATTGACTGATGGCATCTCCCAATGTTTTGCCAACATTAGCTTTCATCCAATCCATGAATGGAACATTGAATTTAAAATTCTCACCAAGGTGTTGTTTGAAAAACACCCTGACATTTTCTGAGCTTTTGTAATTATCAGTAATGACAGTTGATAGCGTTAGCGCTTCGGTATTCCAATCAAAAGTGGCTATTGGTCTTGATTTCTGAGGTTTTTGTTTTTCGCCTGTTTGCAAATAATGCGAAATTCTCTGAGCAATCTCAATTTTACTTCCAGTGGTACTCAATCCTTCGGACCTGCAAAAATCTACCAATTCCGATTTGAGCCAATAGAAATCCTGAAAGTCTTTGACAGTAATGTTCTTGTTGAGATCGGGTCTTTTGTCCATGGGCTTCAATTAAGGTTGTTGATCGATTTGTATTCCAGTTTGCATTTAATTCTGGCCTAAACTCTGGTCTTAGCGTCCCGCTGAGACCACAAGGTGAAGAGCGTCCCGCTCATTCACCAATGTCCAAAAAGCCCATCACCACCTCAAGGCTCTCCAAGGGGCTTTCTTCCATAGGACAGTGCCCCGTGTTTTCCATAATCACCAACGTATCATTGGGCAAATCCTCAGCAAACCGATGTGCATGATCTACAGGAATGAGCAGGTCATTGGCTCCCCAAAGTATCAGTGTCCTCTGACGGATGGACTGAATCAGGTCATGGGAGCTCGTATTCCCATGTGATTTTAACCGGTTGACAAATGCTTCGCGATTACCTGGCCTCAGGGTCAATTCGAAATACCTGTCTACCAATTCATCAGTCACTTTTGATTTGTCGAAGTAGACATTCTCAACGCTGGCCCTTGCAAGGAACTTTGGTGTGATGTAGGTCAGTGCTTTATTCAATACCGGCATTCTTGCCATCTTAAAAGCCACTGGTACACTCCTGGCGGAACTTGGATACCCCGCTGCATCAATCAGAATGAGTTGATTCACCATTTCAGGTTCCTCCACTGTGAAACGCCATGCGATGGCCCCTCCCAGTGAGTTACCAGCGATCACGCAATTTTTTATTCCAATGCCATTTAAAAAGTCTTTAAGAAAACTGGCGTAATGATCAATTGAATAGTCATGGTCTGGAAAAGGGCCTGTGAGTCCATAAGCAGGCAGATCCATCCTGATGACGCGTTTATGGTTCTTCAGATATTCGGCCCAGACATCAAAAGTATGCAAACTTGATCCCGTGCCATGGATGAGTACCAATGGGATGCTATCCGATGGGTTGCCTTCATCCCGGTAATGCACCATCATTCCGCCAACATCAACAAAAGATGAAGCTTTATTGGTATACTTAGCTTTCAGTGTTTCCAAAGGAATATCTCTATGCCCGTACAGCAGTACAATGCCTATGATGATTATAAGCATAATTCCTGTCAGGTACTTCAATATTTTGAGTAGGGTGTTCATGTGAGTTCAGCTTCTTTTTTGGGAATTTGTGCCATAGCATGCTCCGCAATTGCAGTAATTGAAAGGGATGGATTCACGCCGGGGTTTGCCGAAATCATGGAACCATCAATGACATACAAATGCTCATAACCAAAGACTTTATTATGCTTGTCAATAACCCCTTCGGATGGGCTGGTACCCATCACGGCACCACCCAGAATATGGGCAGTAGAAGGGATGCCCGCTACTGTTTCAACGACAAAGGAGGTACTGACACCATTTACGGCTTTACTATATTCTTTCACCAGTTGGTCAGATTCCGGAATAAAAGGGCTTGGTTTTTTCCCGGTACTCATTGAGGAAGTCATCCAGCCTATACCATTACGCTTAAATCTCAAGGTACTGTCAAGGGTCTGCATAAAGAGCAGTACAACCGTCTTTTTTGCCCAGCTATTGACCCAGTATATCCTGAAAAATTTCACTGGTGAACTGATGACTGAAATGAAGGCTTTGAATAACCTGGAAAATGTATTGCGACCAACCACATATGGAAGGTGAGCCAGTTTCCAGGCGTTTGACCCCTCACCATACCTCACGACCTCCAGGTGACTGTTTTCATCGGTATGCAGAATACTGCCAATGGCTACTCCTCTGGAGAAATTTTTGTCTTTATCAAGTGTGGAGACACTGACCAGCGTTTCATTGTTGGTCCTGATGTTGTTTCCCAGTTCGTCCGAAATGTTTGGCAGGGACTTCTTTTTTAGTTTTAGCAATAGTTTGATCGTGCCCAGCACACCTCCCGAAAAGATCACCCCTTTGCATTTCAGCTTTTGTTTTCTGGATACCCATCTTGTACTTGTTTTAATGGCAACCTCATAACCCTCTGAACCATCAGCTTTATTGATTGGAACCACATCATAAACTTCATTTTCAGCCAATATTGCTGCACCATGCTTTTGTGCCAGGTACAGGTAGTTTTTGTCGAGGGTATTTTTGGAGTTGTTTCTGCAGCCAGTCATGCATGCTCCACAGAAATTGCATCCCGTCCGGTCGGGTCCCTCACCATCAAAATAGGGGTCACTTTTGGTGACATTGGGTTCGTCAAAGTACACGGCCACATTAGGGGTATCAAACTCTTTTTCCAGGCCCAGTTGCTCAGCTACTTTGAGTAGGCCTTTTTCTCCATCAAACAGGGCAGGAGGTTTATTGGCGCCCAGCATACGAAGGGCTTCCTGATAATACGGTTGAAGTTCATTTTCCCAGTCGTTCAGTTGACTCCAGGTGCCTGTTTTGAAAAATGTGGCTTTTGGAATTGGAAGTGTATTGGCATAAACCAGGGAACCCCCACCAACACCAGTACCGGACAATACGCCAACATGACGAAAGATGGTCAGTTTCATGATGCCAAAAAACCTAAGAGAAGGAAGCCAAAGCCATTTCCGGAAATTCCAGTTGTTTTTGGGGAAGTCTTTGGCCTGATACCATTTCCCTTTTTCTACCACCAGTACGCGATAGCCTTTCTGAGATAATCTTAGTGCACTGACCGATCCTCCAAATCCACTTCCAATAATAATGTAGTCGTAATCCATTTGCATGCTACAGTTGGGATTTTGTTACGATGTATTTTGTTTGAAGATCGACTTATTAAAACAAATTAATGGACCAACCGGGTAGACCTGAATGCTCATGAAAGAGACGAAGTGTTGAAAACACGAAATCCAATCCGGTTAATTTTTCTAAATTATCAAGTACGACACAGCTTTGCAAATTACGGGATATTCCCCTTTAATTGGTGGCTCCCTTGTAAGGGTATTTCTTACGAAAATCTTTAGAATCTGGATCGATCAATGCCCGTTTGTTTGTGACGATATATTTTTTTCCTTTATTCGACTTCTCCAGCTTTATCAATACCATTGCCTCTGCGTTGTGATTGTTTTGAAAGTTTAGTTTTGAAACCAATTCTTTAATGACAGATTCATAATTCGTTCGTTCAATAGTCATCGAGTTGACCTCATTGTTTGGAGACACCATTAATTTTATAACAAATGATTCCTCTTTGATGAAATCATGCTTTGTAGCTTTGTTAAGGCCTTTAGTAAATTCATCCAGGCCACTTACATAGGGCATTGGAATTAATTTGTTGGTTTCATTAGATAGATAAGCGTTGAAGAAATCGCAATTACCTGTATAATTAGCAGGAAACAACATAGAGATTTGTGCTGAAATATCCGGCGCAAGGTAAGGCATTCTTAAATGAGGTAAGATGGCCATTGCATTCAAAAAATAGCCATTTAGTAAAAAAGTGTTGAGTCTTTCAATTAGGTTATCTGGAATGTTCTGATCAAATGTTTTTACCCTTAAACCAAGATTATATTTTTTCTCTTTTCCGACTTCACAAAGATTAAATACATAAAAGGCTGTATTTGAGTCAAGGTTCTCAGATTTAATGGTATAGCTAAATCCTTCGACTGTATCCATTAGTATCACTTCATTATAAATGTTGTGAATTTGAATTATAAATTTGTTACTGCGATCAGCATGTCCTTCACATTGGGAATTATATTTCCATTGGATTGACAGATCGTGATAGGTAATGTCAACTGGGTCATTACAGACGTACTCAAACAATATCTCTGTACATGGATAAGAATAGGTTTGAGTATTTATGAATATAACAGAAAATGTCAGTAGAAGCTTTTTAACCATTTTCGGAACCAATATTTTAAAATAATTTATTGAAGTCAAATCCATTTACTGATAAACAAAACCTTTACTTATCCTTGCTGTCACCCTGGATAATTCTTAAATGATCATTGGAACCAGTCATTTGCCATTGAGTCAATGAAACAGGAATATTTCCAATGCCATTCAGCCGATCTAAAAATTCCTTCAATACAAAAGGCTTGTTTTGCATCTCTTTTATTCTGGCGTACTCAGCCAGCGTATTTTCCAACAAATGCTTTCCGGTGATATAACTGGTGCCATACCCTGGTTGACGCAAATACAGGTGTTGCTCGAAAATGAGTAGCTCCTTTTCTGTTTTCATCCATCCACGAGGTGTGTATTCACTATGGATACCCCCGGCTTCCTCCATCGTCATTTCATTGCTATGTGCATACAGCGAGCCTAAACCTCTTGCAGCACGCTGTGCAATCATGATGTACACAATCTCCCTGGTTCTTGGACTATCATCGTACAATCCTGCCTGCATAAACATTTCTTCTACTGCAGTGGCAGTACCTTCATTTCTGGAGTCGAAAATGTTGTATAACAGTGGGCCTCTTCTTATTTCGCTTTGATGTGGTTCATTGTCCATGCGGGCCAATTCAAACCAATGGTAAAAATGAGAGTACAATGGTCTGGCGTCATAATGCATGCCAATCAGGAAAAAGTTTCGCTTGTCTCGTGGAACATAGCTGCCCAGATGCTCCCGTAGGGCAGGATCGAAATATGGTTTGACCGTAACGATTTCCTGCTTGTCCAGAAAATTGATCAGACTTTTGGCGGCTTCATGGGCCATTTTATCAAATGCCTCAGGAGAGTCCACATCAACCAGCTCTGGTAAATTCCTGTTTCTGTGCTCTTCAAGTTTCAAAGAAGACCAGGCACGGGCGAGTTCCCGTTTCAGGATCATCACCTCATCTTCCCAGGTTAAAGGCACCAGGTGCACATGTTGCAGGTACCATGTATAATTCTCCTTCCCAATTCCTGAAGGACCATTTTTTGACCTGGATTCTTCCTGCAACCAGGCTGCAAATTCTTCTGTCGATGCAATGGCTTCATCTACCACCTTCAGCAATTCATTGTCTTCTTTTATACCAGTTTGATTTTTTAGGGCTTTCAGGTCCGCAACCTGGGTTTTGATATCTCTGATACCGGCAACCCACAAATCCCTGGCGTTACCGGTTAAATTTTTCTTTGCCTGGGCATTCAACGGAGCAATTACTTTCAGATCCTTTAATAGTCTCTCTCTTTCCTCTTCTGAGAGTGGAAAGGAATATGTCCAGAGTTCGGTGGTACCATGATGGGTAGGACCTTCATGAGCAGGCACATCACTTCTATATGTCCATACCGACTTGTAGAATGCCGGATCACGGACCCAGGGTTTTAGTACACGCTGGTTAAAATCATAACCATTCATCTCCGCCCAGACAATCATCCAGTCCACCTTATGTGCTACTGGCCAGCTAGTGGTGTCTATGGACAATAACCTGGATTGCAATGCTTTAAATTGAGGCTGACGCTTTTCAAATGTTTGCTGGGTATAATCAGGAGCACCCTCAAGGAGAGGTGGGTTTTCAAATGCTCTCCACTCCTTAAACAGGCCTACTAAATCCTGATAATCGTCGGATGTAAAGTTGATAGTTTTAGATGGTGTTTCGCTGGAAGATGCTTTCTTATCCGTTTGGCAACTAAAATTCAGTATAAATAAAAGCGTAAGAAGTATGGGTGCTCTCATGAGTGGTTAAGTTGTGTAAGCTGTTAATTTAAGTCAATCTCACAGGACCTCAGCATTTTTATAAGTAATTGTATGGTTTTTAAAGGTAATTGTGCTGGTGCCGTTTTGAGCGTCCTGGATAATACGGTATGTGCCTGATGGCATGACATGTCTTTTAACAAACCCAAATTTTAGTGGCTTTTCGATAGTGAAATCAATCCAATCTTCTCCCCCCAGGGCACCATTGTCTGGTACCCGGTAAATGCAGAAATACTCATTTTCATCAATTTGTTCTTCAAAAACTTTTTGATAGCCTTTACCCGACTGGAGGTTTCCCAATGCACCGGACCCAAAGAACATAAAAGGAAACCAGAGAAACAGGAGGCCTGTTATCGATATTCCCAGCAACCAATATTTGACCTTAGAGTTTCGGATTAAGAGGATAAGCATGATTGGAATCGTCCAAATAAAAGACACTGCCAAATTCATGATGTTCTCAAAAAGTAAATTTGAAGAAAATATGTTCAGGGAATTCAAAATCAGCCTGATTGTGATCACAGCAATTAAGATTGCCGCCAGGTAAATGGTGAGTTTTCTCAATTGGGTTAAAATTTTGATGAATAATAGCGTAATGCACGAAAGTAATAATTTTTAAGGATTAGCGGATGGGTTACTTTTACTGCTGTATTTGAAGCGCTTAACGATAAGGAGTTTGTTCCCAACCCAATCCACTACTTTGTGATAATTGATTTCGGTTAAAAACATTTGTACCTTGTAGTACACACCAAATGCCACTACGATGAAATTAATTAACCCCACTCTTTTTGCTATTCTGCTGACTTTCACAATTTTATCCTGCGAGGATACCAATGAACCAGAAGAGGAACAAATACCGGACTTTTTGGTAGAACTCGAGAATCGAACCTTTAGTGAGCAGGAAGGATTGTACGTAGGTACGTCCACCCATCAATCTGTGCAGGTTGGTAGTTGGGTAACACTGCTTTATGAGAATAAACTTTATGGTGTAAACACTGGAGATGACGAGTTGTTGCTCAATGGAACAGAAGATTATCCCAATATCATGGGAACTGGTGTAAGCCCTGAGGACCCCACATATGTTGTTAACTTTTCCGGTATCCTTGAGTCCAATACTGATGGAGAATATTTTATGACTGGTACATGGGATAATGGGGAGGTTTCTGGTGAATTCTCCGGTGAAAGGATAGAGCAAGCCCCGGACGGAGGATACATTGGAGTCGCCTATGAAGGGGAGGAGCTGGTAGCCAGATGGGTGCTGGTCCTATATGACAATGACATTATCGGAATTACCACAGGACAGGAGGATGAGATTATTCTGGAAGGGGGGTTGTCTGGTACTAATATCAGCGGAACAGGAACTGGATCAAATAATGGAGAAACTTATACCATTACCTGGATAGGTACACTTCAGGATGGAGAAATGACCGGCACCTGGAGTGATGACGAGAGTAGCGGAGAATTCGAGGGCATAAGGATTGCATTTGATTAATGCTTTGTATTCACTACATTAAGATGGCTCCTTTAGGTCTGCAAGCTCAAATACAAGGAGTTGTCCGGCATAATTCTTTATGATCATTTTGACAAAGCCCAGTTCAATATTGTACCAGAAATTGTGTGTAGATGTACCGAAATCTGCGGATGCAATGCTGTTAATGTGCCATGCTTCCAGTTCTCCATACGCAGTATTAATGGTTTCGTAACCCACCACTTCATAAGTACTATTTAGGGTTGAATTAGCCCAAACACCCCAGCCATCATAGATGTTTAAAGAGGTTGACCAGGTTTTACCGGTTTCCAAAGGAAATCTTACCGAAGGGAAAGGCGCAACTTCCGTAAAGGCATACTGGTTGGATCGAAAGGGATGCATCCAGGTACTTGAGCTGGTTTCGATGATTCCGGTGTTGGTTTGAGTAGTCCAGTACTGGAATTCCGGGTTGATACTGTATGAATCAATTTCATCAATTCTGGATGGATCATATTGGTATTGAATTAATATTTCATCCTGACGATCTGGTTGGGTCTCCCAACCCATTCCACTTGGCATCATCCAAATCCGTTCTTCAGAGATCAGGTTATAATCAATGTCCCAATACCTGGCAGAGTAAATAAACTGTCTGCAGGGTTTGAATACCTTCCGAAGGTTTAGATTAGGAATTGAATCTGACGGAAAGCATTCTATTTTTTCAAAAGGAGCAGGTTGGTTGCCACAAGAGCATAAGACAAGGGAAATGATTGCCAATAGGACATGTTTCATGGAAAGTGGTGATATGGATGGTGCAATGACGAAGGTCTGAAGATTTATTTCGAGATGAAAATAGTTGCTCCTTATCAAATTTGCAACCTATGTTTTGGAAAGTAACTGGTGACATTACTCCATACTTCTACTTATTTATTAATTTAATACTACCTGTTCTGTCTTCGCTGATTAAATGTTTTTATTAGTTACTTAATTAAGATTGAATGTCCAAATTTCCCCGTTTTGTTGAAGAACATAGAGCTGATTTTTTAATATAAATGCATTAGTACTATATGATTCAGAAAATGCTACAAATCTTATTACCAATTCACCATTGGTAAAATCGTATTCATAGACCTCCTGTTCTGAGATTCCTCCTACAGAAGTAGTGTTGTTAATTAAAAATAGTCTGGACCCATTATAAGCTGCTACACCAAAGTTTAAGCTGTTGCCTTTCATACTCCATTGATTTGTTGTCGGGACGTAATTCCAAATTTTGGAATTCGAAAAAAACAACAGTTCGTTTTCATGTACGATTGAAAAATTTAAACGGTCATTGTGATCCACATAGCCATCTGTTATTGTCAATTCTGGTGTGGCTAAATCGTGCCATTGTTTTTCAATTGTATCATATGCCCAAAATTCATTTTTAAAATAAAAATATGAATACACCACATCACCGAGTGCAACAATTGTTGATCCCAAATAAGTACCGGGACCGAATTCAAAAAGCAAAGTCCAATTATTGTTTTCCGGATTATATTGCCAGGCATCATTTGGCCATTCCATATAGCTATTCCCATATGCCACAATGCCTAAATTGTTAATTGCTTTACTGCTATATCTGGCTGACCCTCCAAAATCTTGAATTGGTAACCAGTTTTTACTATCAACATCGAATTTATAATAGCTTTTGGTTGGATGCCCATTTGCAATGCCTCCTCCGGCATATGCGATATCGTTCATTGTAAATGTTGTTAATCCGAAAACATCATTAAATGGGGATGAACTTACTGATATTAGTGGAGAAATTAGATTTAGAGAAGTTTGAGCAGTTGCAGATAGGTTGCGAACAGTAACTTGCATTTGAACACTTTCAGTTACGTGAGCAGCCGGAGTTAATGCTACTATTGAGTCATTGTAAGCTTCAATGATTTTAACATTATATCTCCCATCTCCCAAAGAAATTTCAATGTCTTCTTTCTTACTACTAAAGTTCTCTCCAATTATATACATTTTTTCACCTCCTATCGCGCTGGTTTTAGGATGAAAATCAATAATTCGAGGTACACTGCTTCCATGACCAATGAACTTTACCTGATTTCCGTATACAGTATATTTATTGTTTTTTATATAGGCTCTGACATACATGTTACTATTCAGAATGTCCCAAGTGACATTGATTGCTATTTTTTTACCTTTCTCAATTTTCGAATCAGGACCTAAAAGGGATTTGTTGTAGTCAGTTACAGTAGGAGATTCCTCATCACTCCATACAAACCCATAGTCAAGAATTTGATCATTCCCTAAACTCACAATTTCTGCAGAGAATAATAATCCATCAGGCGTATTTGTAACCTGATGAGTCCTGATGATAGGATAATCCATCAGTGCCACCTCCTCATCTTCACAACTAAAACTAATAGCTGCGATCAGATATATTAGGAGTACTTCAAATGAGTTTTTCATGTGTATATAATTTTGAATTCAACTGTCACACGCCTGCGTACCATAATACCGCCACTTCGGCATGTTGGCAAGGAATGTTCTGGAACGTTTTGAACCAAATATTGTCATTTGCACCTCTTATATTCATACTTGGTTGGTATAGCACTTCCCTTAATAACATTTGATGTTTTAAAAAGAAATGCTGAATAAAATAGATAATTGATTCTTTTTGAAAGAATCCTTATATCCTGGATATTGATGAAACCTAAATTCTGTAGAGAGCACATTGCGATACATCAGGTTGCGTTGCAGCCCCACACCAAAACAATATCCTGGCATGCTATCGGAAATAAGTGAATGGTTAGATAAATCATTTATACTTACAGTACTATCTGAGATTTGAGTTTTATAAACTTCATTTTTACTCCTTAAGTGATAGGAGTAAACTCCACCCCCAGCAAGAAAGGGTCGCCAATTTAAGGTAGGCAAAGTATATCGGATCATAATTGGCAGATCTGCAGAAATAATGTTGAGGGCCATTGTAACATCAGTCTGGTTGGATCGGGAATTAGCTGAGAATCGTGATTTAGAAATGTTCACATTGACGTAGAAAGAAAAGTTCTGCTGCAATGGGATGTCTGCAAATAACCCAACCATAACCGAGGAACTGGGCTGCAGGGATAAGCCTTTAAGTTGATCTTTAGATAATTGATTTACTGTCATTTGTGGCGGAACTCCCAATGACGTACTGTTATAACCAGTAGTCACACCAATTTTAGCAAATTCAATAGGTTTATTTCTTCCAATGTTATAAATGGAGACAACATCAGAAAGAGATCTTCTGTTGTATTTCGTTAATTGAAGTTGATTAGCCTGCCAATCAAAATCATTTGTTATGGTTGAAAGGTCCAGCTTAAAATTATCCTTGGAAATTTCAGTTAATATGCTATCCTTTTCAAGGAAGTAGGTCTTAACACCATTTTCCTCATAATAGTACAGATTGATTTTTCCACTTATTAGTTTTTCTAAAAAGACCCGTTTTGTCTGTGAATCAGCTGGAATAATTCTGGATACATAGGTAGTACCATTCTTAAAGCCATATTCGGATAGTTCATCTGGGGAATAACTGATCTCTTCGTTCTTGCTTTTTAACCGAATGAATTGTGCATTTTCTCTGGCCGTTCCCTCTATCAGTCTTATACCCGAGATTACAGAACTGTCAGTAGCTATATAATCAGATTTTTTGGGAGAACACCGAATGCCCCAAAAGGATAAAAATTGCGGCAACCAACCAATAATTTATTTTGCTCATTCGATTTTAGTTTCTGACAGGCATGGTATTCAACAGACGCCGAACTTCACATTGTACTTGTGGCAAAAGTAGCATGTTGTTATGTTTTTAACAAGTTGATAAACAAGACAACAGTAGATATAGACATTCATAAGTTGATTGAAACTAGTAGTGGGAATTCTTAATACCTTTCCAAGGCTAACTTATCTGGAATTTTCAACTTCTTGCAAGTATTACAAACCTGTTCCTCTTACCAGATAGTATTTGAAATCAGAATTTGGAATTCCTAATATTATTTCATTCGTTGATTTTTCCAGCAGAATATATTCAATGGTTTGATCTTCTTTATCCTCAGTATCAAAACTAAGAATTAACACATTCTGCTTCACATCCCATTCTCCGGTAGTTCCGGGGTATGAGGTAAATTGACCATTATCGTAATTGTAGTACCTGATAGTGAACGATTGATTTGGGAAGAGTTCAACACCCTGATCATAGAAATAGGTGAAATTATAGGCTGGTGTTTCATGTGTTGGATCAGCGAACGCATTCCATGGTCCCGCATAAATAAATTGCTCGGGGACCTCATCTTTGCACGACGAGAATAATAGCAAAATGCATATTGAAATCAGCGTTGTTTTCATCATCTTCATGTGATCTATGCACTATACAAATATAACGATTCAGATAAACGACTGTAGGTTTAGGGGCTCACTGTGTCCTATTTTAGCAGCTCATCAGCAGTGTTTGCAATTTCGGATTCCTTATGCTGTGAGAAAAGGCTTAAAGATGCTGTATAAACTTGTTTCATTTCAGCATTGAAGTATACCCAGTCAATGTCAGTTAGAGATATTCTTGATGCTGCTAAAGTCGATTCCGCTCAGTCGGAGCTTGAAGACGTCTCCTGCCTTTGATTTGTTATATGGATACCAGAGTCTAATCTTCTCATAACCCGCCAGGTGAATCAGCCTAAGGGTCAGTTCAAATTGATGTGTTTCAGAATCAAAACCCTTGTTAATCAGCGATACGGTTAAAGGGGTTAAATGGTATTCCTGGAGCATTTCGGTTATGTCTTGACCGTGCTGTACTGAATATGTTTGTGGGTATTTCATGTCCTTTCTGAGGAAGAAGTTAATGACCAGGGTATCTCCAATTCCATATGTTTCCATATGCTTCTTTATTTCATTATGGTAATCTTCAATTTGCTGTTCATATTCCTTCATGGATTTATTCAGTGCCTTAATCTGTCCTTCCAAATCAATTTCCTGATTATTTAAATGTCGATGATATGATACCAATATTAGTCCAGACATGTCATCGGGATGAGTTACTCCAAGAGAATCAAAAAAGTGAAACAGTTCCTTTTTGCTCCACAGTCCCCAGTTATTTCTAATGTAAAGTCCGAGGCTAAAATGTTGAGAAGTTGCAAAGTCATCTTCCTGCATCGAACGTATGGTGT
Organism: Cyclobacteriaceae bacterium; assembly: GCA_965243755.1. Classification (GTDB taxonomy): domain Bacteria; phylum Bacteroidota; class Bacteroidia; order Cytophagales; family Cyclobacteriaceae; genus JANSWY01. The sequence goes on along the minus strand of CBDEVW010000001.1, from coordinate 103,483 downwards.
CTTTGTCAGCTTCTGTTAGCATGTTGTCAAGCTTAAACAGGCATTCCTCCAAATTCTTTGGTTTGTATTTAGGCTTCAGAAGTCTCGGTTCCTGAGCAAATGTGAGTATTGATAGCTGGGTCAATAAGAAGAGCAGAAGATGTTTCATAAATGGTCAGTATCAGATTTTACTTCTTCAATTTAATCATCCACCAGGTAATAAATCCACTCCCGATAATTCCTGGCACAAACCAATTCCAAATGCCTGGTAATATTTGATTCACTACAAAAAAAGCACTTACAGAGGCAATGTAGCCACCAGTCATTTTCCCCAGGTGTAATTTTAGCCAGTTATTCCTGAGCCGTTGAATATCTCGAAATAATTTCAAATCTCTCAATCCGAATACAATTCCAACTGCTCCCAACACAGCTAAAATGATATTAGGGGTGCCATATAAGATAATTGGATACAAAATCATTGAAACTCCAGTCAGAAAAATCAAATAAGCAATGATTTTATCCACGGTTAACTGGAATACTTTTTCCTTGTAATTCAAACTCCTTAATCCGCTGATTAAAAAATATGTACTGAAAATGCCGATTGAAAATAGAAAAGTACTTTCGTGATTTGGTAATACTGAAATAACAATGGCTGAAATTGCGGCAAACAACATTGAAAAGAAAAAGATTTTCCCGGATCTCTTGTGAACGGTACTCCCTTTTTTGACGATCAATGAAATTCCGCCGGTTAAAAGTGCAATTCCGCCAATGGGACGTGAATGTAGTAAATCAATATTTTTACTAATATTTCTATTTCCATATTTTAATTTGTACCTCGACACCTCTCCAGCAGCGTCTTCTGCAAATACCAAACTAATAATTTCCTGGGTAAGTCTACTTTTTAATCATTGTATCTATTGAAAGTTTATCGTTTGTTGGAATTAGTAAAATGGTGATTATAAACGTATTAGCGAGAGATTTTTTGATGATCATGGTGTTCTTTGTTTTTGACCGAGGACCAAATAATGACTTTTGAAATTTGAAAAGGTTGTATGATTAGCCCAATCTCTGCTACAAAACCCGGAAAATACTCAAATTGAGTATTGATATTGACCAGCCGTACCAATTCCTTTGTTTTCGGATTCTATTCAACATTAAAACATTCACAATTCACCTATTCAACATCTTAACCCTAGCAAATGAAAAACAATAGCGTCTTCTATTTATCGATTTTTCTGGGGATGGTTTTTGCCTGTGCTAATGATGATGAACCCAATGTTGATTTAAATGATACAGCAATTGAAATACTACCTTCAGGATTAGGCGAACAATTGGATACTGACTTAATTGAGTTAAAAGTTGCTGTCACCAATTCTGCTGGTGGAAACATTGACTATGACGAGGTAAACTGGACTTCCAGCATAGATGGGGACATGGAAAACCGGCGATTTGAGGATCTTTACTTTTTGTCCGTGGGTACGCATGTCATTACTTGTGAGGTGAGCATAGGAAAAGCTGAGGTTTCAAAGCAGCTGACTGTTAATGTAGGCGATGATCCCCGAGGGAATTGGGAGATCAGGAATCATTACAATGGTGTGGGGAGTGATGTCTATACACCAGATAAGTTGGTACTAAATACGCCAAACTTTATTATATATTCCAACACGGATGATCTTACCAAAAGATTGATCATTTCAGAGTTTGCTGAGCAGGTGCTTTCAGAACTAAAAGAGTTGTTTAACACTTCACAATTCGATTTTCCCGGAAAGGTGATCATAGGTCACCAGAAAGAAACAGGGAATGGTTTTATCGGTACCTACCCGCATTTCAGTATGTACGTTGGGATGCCCGAGAGTGGTTTTGTTCCCCTCAATGGGTCCTGGAATTTTAACATTGAAGGCATTAAGCATGAGCTAATGCATCTGGTGGAAATCAGTTATATTCAGGGATCACGTAGTGAGCAAACTTCACACCGTTGGTTTTGGGAGGGAATCGCGGTGTTGGTTTCTCAAGGGGAGAGATTTACTACCTGGGACGAAGTATCGCAATGGAGAAACCAATATGGCGGCAACCCAATTTCCATTCAGGAGCAGCCTACAGGTACAAGCTCCTCCGACGGCCATTATTATCCCTTGTTTGGGCTTTCAGTGGCTTATTTGCTTGACCCGAACGGTCTTGGGAAAACTTATGAGGATGTCATTGCCATGTATCAGGCCATAAAGGATGGGCTCTCATTTGAAGCCGCATTTCACAACCAGTTTGGCATGACGGTCAATGAATATGAGACTAATTATTTCGACATCATCGAAACCTATTTGAATTAGTATTTCAGACCTATTGCATTAACTATTGGAATCTAAAACACACCCGGAAGTACTTTATGGTTTGTTTCAAAGATGTTTTCCAATGCCTGTGTAGACTTCAGATTGAGTTTTTTGATGATATTTCTCCGATGTGTATCGATGGTATGACTGCTGACAAACAACTGTTCTGCTACCTCTTTACTGGTTTTCTTTTGTAGCAACAATTCAATTATCTCCTGTTCCCGAGTCGTTAACTTTGATAGAATTTTCGATTTGGAAAAGTTTTTGGTAAATACAGTCTCGTATTTATCTTGATGGTTGAGTACCCTTACCGTGCCGATGATCGGGTTAAATTCCTCATTGCCAAATACAGTATAATGCCCCATGCCCACCTGAGGTTTGCCCTCCTCATCAATCTGCAAAATCACCTGATTCTCAAGTAGGTTAATATAACTGCCATCACTGGTCTTGAAACGAAAATTGTATTGAACATCAATCCTTTTTCGATTTTTAAGTGCGATGTTTGAAACAACGAATTCCATTAACTCCATCATTAGCTCAAGCCAAACTTCCACGTCATCAGGATGCATACGGGCCAGGAAATCCTTCACTCCTTTTTGCATGACTGTTTCCGGAGCAATGCCCGTTACCGCTTTAAAATTTTTACTGATGAATTCATACGATTGCGTTTGAGCATTGGTGATGATAATGAATGTATTGTTGACGGGATAACTTATATCGGTCTTCTTCAGCAGTTGAATGTATTCCCGTACAGATTCGCAAGTGGGCAAGACTCGTCCACCTTCAAAAACATGGGAATAGGCTGTTATCAGTCTGCTGTTTTTAGTTTTCATATACTGAAAATAAAGAAAGTAGCTTCAAACTAAATAATTCTCCTTCAAAGTCAAATTGATTGTGATCTCGTTCATTTTCGTGAACCCGGAATTGGCTTAAGTTTATCAAAGCGTAATTTAAGCTCATCAATTCTGGCAGTTTGCAACTGCCTTTAGCGGCTGGTTATTGCTATGGTCTGCATTAATAACTCTGTTAGCTTATTCAATTTGGTGTTTTTACCCTTAATTCTTTGACGATTGAATCATCTCAATAAATGTTTCTGGGAGCGCGGTAGCCATATAAAACAGCCGTTGCTTTTACCATCTAGAAGATTTTATCCACATATGGAGCATCAGAGTCCATTTCAGGAGACTCTGATGGGGGCGAAATTTGGTGTTTTTACCCTTAATTCTTTGACAATTCAATCATCTCAATAAATGTTTCTGGGAGCACATCAGTCATATAAAACAGCTGTTGGTTTTACCATCCAGAAGATTTTATCCACTTATGGAGCATCAGAGTCCCTTTCAGGAGACTCTGATGGGGGCGAATGGCTAATATCATTCCCTCTTGTTCAAGATTGACCCAACCGTTTGGATATTCGATACTCAAAAGAGGGTGTTCGAATGTTATCAGTTCAGGAGAACCAGAAGAGCAGCCTGAGGCAAGTAGTACTAGAAAAATTGCGAAGTGCTTCATGTGGTACATAACGTTTATAGGCGTGGAGCGTGCGACACTTAAGGATTTATACACATAACGTCCTGCTAAAATGAGTATGCGCTCCGCTTGCCATAAGCTCTAGGGTTTGAGCTATGCAACTTTCAAATGGCTCAGTTCAAATATTCATTTTAGTATTTTGCGTGTGCCTTGAGTGGTGAATATAGCTCATTACCTTCTTTTAGACGGATCTGGCGTAAACTTCCATATATGCATCATGTAATTGTCGATCTATTTGTTTTGACGGTTCAGGTATTGTTGTCTTTTTAACCTTTTGCCCAAAAAAGCTATTAGTAAATTCCACCTGGACTATAAGCCGATCTTTGCTTACAGGGGGCTTTCCCAATTGAGGTTTTAAGTCGCCCGTTGGAAGTAAAACAACTTGATTGACATTATTACAGTTGCCACCTTAGTTGGATTACCAACTGCAAGTTCGCTTTATTTATTGATGCATTAAAGCCTTTCAAGGGAGCCAAATTGGCATAATAAATATAGTTTTAATCGACTTTGATGGTCAGGGCACCATATCCAGTTGATTTTATACCCATTAAACCGAAGGCGGTCTCTCCTGGCTCAATCTTTTTTGTTAATAAGTTGTGATGTTTCAATTCTGCTAAAAAATTTTCATTTGCTGTTCCTGCAACAACCATATTTCCGATTGCAATTGGAAGTCCGATTGGCAAAGGAGTATTATTACAATCGTCATTTTCGCACTTGGAAATTGTTAACCACAATAGTCCATACAGTAGATAAACAGGAGTAGGTTGCTTTAATTGGCCTTGTATAATTTCAGGTTCGACGGGCAGTACTATTTGATTTCTTGAATAAACTTTGATGTCCTCTGCAAAAGAAATTGCTTTTTCACTGTTATTGGTTACTTTGATGCTTACAACTTGAAGTCCTTTCTTGATTTCTTTATTAGCATACTTTGAATTCCCACTTTCTTGCAGAACACCGTATTTGTACTCAAAAATCACGCCCTCACTTTCAGATGTTCCGTTATATTTAACAGTTGCGGGATTTATGGCTTTGTATGATGAAGCGCAGGATTCTATCAAAAGAAATGTGGTGATTGCAAATAATAGACATAGGGTTTCGAAGACTTTTCTCATTGATTGATGAATTTGTTAGTTTAGAAAATTGAACTTACAGACCACATAAGCATGCGCTTAAGGCTATGGTCTCAGCAAACCTAACAAATTATTCTGAAATTTCAAGCAACAGTTGGCACCATAACACACCAGATATTATATCGTAGTTCAGATTTATTAAATCGACATCTGCTCGGCCTCTGCTTGTGTAAATGTTTCACCTCTTTCAAATTGTTCTTCTGAATCTTCAATGTCAGCCAATAGTGAAAGTTGGTCATACACGTCTTCAAGTGTTGACTCCTTTGTAAGTCGTTCGGCAATTTGGATTAAGTGTTCTTTTAATTTGATATCCATAATACTAAGATAACGATAGTGAGTCTATTATCGTTGGAGCCTATTTGAAAAGTTGGAAATACAGCAGTGGAAGGTTCCGTCTAACTATCGGTTTGTGTGCCCATAGTTGTTAGGTAGCACAAAAATATGGGAGGCGCATGTTGACATGACCAGGTATAATAGAACATTTTTAAGGTCCTATGAAAACGAACCTCTGCTTCGTCTTAGAGAAACTTATGATTGGAATGCTAATCTGTTCTTTTTTTACTCGGAGACCTTTTATTTGCAAGTCAAATTTTTCAATGGTGTATGCTGAAATGGGAAATTCAAAGTATAAAAGGTTTGAGGAATATTGGATGGGAATATGTCCATTGTAGTTTGAATTCACCTTTATTTCAAAATCATCCTTGATTTGTTCTAAAGAATCATAAGAATGACTCAAATATGTTTGGACCGGGGAAAGTAGTGTGATAAATGTTTCTGGGAGCACAGTAGCCATTTAAAACAGCCTGGTCTTACCACCTAGAGGATTTTTATCCACTTATGGAGCATCAGAGTCCCTTTCAGGAGACTCTGATGGGGGCGAGCAGATAGATTTACTTACGTTGAAGGTGGTGGTTGAGCATTTTGTTGTAAAAAGGTTTTGGCGATAACTCAGCAGCCAATTCATAAAATCTGGTCGCCTCATGATAGTATCTCCTGGTTTCTAAATAGTAGGCCATTTGCAAAGATTCAATTGCCGTGTGGGCATCACAGCTGCCTGGTATAAATTCATGACCCGAGTCTACACTAACCGCTATTTCTTGACTTACAATACCCTCAGTTTTTGATTGTATTGATAAAATGTACAGATTGGATTCGCTCTTATACCCGGAGAAATCTATTGTCATTGATTTGCCGGATACAGGCAACTTGTCAACCGTTTCATTAAAAATATTTTTAATCAACAGGTCAAATTCTAATTCGTTTGCATCAAAAGCATTTTTCCATTCCAGACACAGTGAAGGCATATTCCTGGAAATGTTTATGATCCTTGCGCCCACTGATGGCGTTATAAACTCTATTAGAGGTCCGTCTAATCTTGTACCCACTTCTTGATAATAGCTATTTCCACCCTTTGTTGAGAATAATACATCAAAAATCGCTGTGCGCCGCAACTGATTGGGCTCTATGTTTAGCAAACTGTCTACATGATTTGTTAAATCTAAAATGGAAATAAGTGTATCATCACTAAATTCCAACAAATAACCCGAATAGTGGCCCAGCACAAGATGTCCTCCCTGTTCAACTTTGATGATGTTTTCCTGCTTCGCTCCAATGACAGGGTCAATATAATTTTGAAATCCCACGAACCGTGCTGAATCGGCATGCAATATTTGAAAAGGATTTTTGATTGTCGACATTTCAACAGAAAATCCCGGTGGAGTCTTCTGATGAACATAGTTTCTCCCTGAGCAATTGCAAAATAATATGCAGATGAATGACCAATAAATTAATTTCATATAAGAAATGATTCTCAATGTACGTCAGCAATGGCAGTGCTACACCAACGTAATTTTAGTAAACTTAACATCTTTTAAGGAATCATGTGGCTGCATTACTGCCACCGCATGGAATTAGCTTAAGTTTAGCGAAGCGATTAAGCTTCTCAATATTGGCAGTTTACAACAGCCTTTTGGCTACTCATTTGTGTCCGTGCTGGGTGGCTAAGTCCGATGGTTATACAGGTCTGTGAGTCACAGACCATTGATTGTGGAGGTCTGTGATAAGGTAGTTGATAATACTTCAGAAGTTTCGGGATTTCATCTCAACAGGCCGTTTTACAGTATTTTACTGGCTCACGTATGTTAGTAGAGCAATTTGAATAGGTCGTTGAATATGCCAACAAGAAGATCGGCTGCTTGTCTTAGCACATGTTAGCCATCAATTTTAATATCCCTTTCGTTATTTTCCTTTAATGATCTTCCTCACTGAATATCTTGTCGGTCGCATGATTGATATTGAAGTAAAGTGTCACAGGCTCTTTACCTTTTCCAGTGATTTCAAATTTGTCAATAAAGAATCCATTGGAATCAACCACCGAACCCATTGACCCAATAGAGCCGCCCAAAATATAAGTTATGAGCGTCTGACCGTCAATTGGACTTAGAACAAAGTAGGGGTTGTCAGATGTTCCTTCGCCACTTGCCAGTACAGAGAATAGAATTTTCATGAACTTTTCTTTGTGGAATTGCAGGCTGTCTTTGTCAAGCTTCGTATAAACAAAACTCTTTTCCTTAAGAGCTGTAAAGTTGACTGGATTTGTCTTCAGAAGTTCGTCACAGATGACAAGCGCTTCCTGATACTTTTTTTGCTCTATTAAGTTCTTAATTTCTTGCTCGGTCAAAATTGTTTGGTATGGTTTGTAGTTTGGGTTAGCTGTAAATCCTATTTGTAATGCCAAAACCTCCATGTCAGTCAGTGTAATGTCATTCTTATTGAAACGATCAAGCAGTGTTGGGAAGTAATAATCACTCGTCATGTCTTGACTTTGTTCTACTATCTTATTGAAGTCCCTATGATAGTTGAAGGTGTCTTGTCCAAATGCTGAACTTAGAATGGTCAGATGTATAATTACTATTATTATTCTTGTCTGAAGCATATTTTTCGATGGTGGCTAACTCCCACTTAGGCGCGGTGTGGGACCTCACTGACTAATAGCACTAAACTAATGAATCTGCCGATGCTTCCAAAGTATCAGAATGGTACTGCGTTAAGTAAGGTAAAAAACAATTTGAATAGGGTGTTGCCAACATATTAAGAGCACGCCCAACCAAAGCCAAGCTCATTCTTATTGTCGGGGCTTACCGTCAAATGGCCTATTCCAACGTCACCGAACATGTAAGGGAGATTGTGTTCGGAAGAAATTTGGAACAATAGCTCCATCTGTTTTCCCGATGATCTGTCGAATGGATACTCAACGGACTGAACCCAGTACGGCCAGCCAAATAGTTTGTCCTCTTGAACCGGAAGACCGATTTCTTTTTCTTCCATTAATTCATAGATATCATCGTCAATCTCCAAATCAATACCTAGCTGCATGTATTCTTCAAAATGTGGGTAGTCATCTTTTTTGTCCCAATTTGTAATGCGTCTTTCATTAAAAAGTGCGGAAATATTTGGTTGGATCATGCTCGATTCGCCAGAGACCTCAATTCTTCGGGCCACTACTGCTTTAGAGAATGGGAAAAATGCTTCGAGATCAGACTCACATAATGGTGTTGTATTGGTACAATAAAAGAGTTGAATTAACCCATGCTCTTTTCTTTCAGGTAATTCTTCTAAATTTAGTTGAAGAAATAATTGCATATTCTTATTGCAGTTGGGGCATTCAGGCCAATCAGCCTCGTTTCTGAGATATGGATAACCTCCCATCTTTGAGTGAGTGGAGAATTGGTTGGAAGATTCTTCTGATTTTACCACATAACATGGCCGTTTATAAGGCTCCAGCACCTTCATCACATCTTCAAAACTTTGTGTCTGTCTAATTACTGCTTGTTGCTCTTGATCTGATTTGTCAACAGCGGCTTTTCCAAATAGTTTTTTGAATATGTTCATTCAAATATGATTTTCAATTGATGGTAACGATTGGCTTAGCATTGTAGGCCAGGCTTTTCAAAAATCTCAAAAGTATCTGATTCAAATGCCCTTTGCAAAAAAAAACTAAGGACGTGCCGTATCTTCCGGGAATGGATTGCTTAGTCGGGTGATACAGGTCTTTGTTTAAATAGACCTGGGATTAAGTAAAAATTGTTTGTCTGGCAAAGGGAGCTTGTATTACCTCTACGCAAGGGTATCAAATGGTACTTGCGCTCTGTAAGTCTGATCCCTGGATCAATGATTGTAGAAAGACAGATATTTTATTGTTGAATAGAACTCGGTTGGGATGTATTGAAACAAGTCAAAATGCAAGCAGACGAGTGTGATCAGCGTCTGTTATTCACATTTACTTTTATCGCCAAGCCAATTCCCATGGTTGCTACACCAATGGCAATTTCTATCCATGAGCCAGCCCATTCGGCAAATCCACCAAGACCTGAGTCATTTGTTCTTATGACTTCCATGCCGTTATGATAACCTAATTCGTAAATGCCAAGACCTAAAACAAACAGTCCAACTACTAGGAAACCTGAGCTAATTAGTTGCTTTGTTTTAACATTCATTTATCCATATCGCTTTGTTGTGGGGCATTTCCATTGGAACTTTGGTTGTCAGCGTTTTTCAGAATTGCCAGTTGTATCATTTTCAAGTTGATCATTGCAGTGATAGTATTTTCGTTCAATAAAAACTCATTAACAATTTCGACATTATTTATCCCTTCAGAGAGTGTTTCTTTATCCGGGTCAAGCGTACTTAGATCAAAACCTTGAAGTGCATTAACAAGGGAGTCCGAATTCTGTGAATCTGTCCAGAATTCATTTACGGATGCCTTTCGGTATGGAAGAATTGGATATAAGCCTTCATATCCTTCACAGTATCCAGCGCAATGCCACACCATTTGATTATAGAGTTTCTCAATTGATTGGGTTGCCTTTAAAACATGGTCCTGGACTTTCTTTGTTGCTAGATAGTTGGAAATACTATCGTTGATTTGAACGAAAGAATGACACTCGATACATGTTTCTACCAGCATAGAACAATATTCAGGTGTTGCGTAAAAACCGAATAAATTTCCATTTTGGTTTTTTGGTTGAATCCAGTAGTCAGGGCCTTTCTGTTGACAGGCCAGTGTTAGCAAAAATGGTATGATGAGAGCCTTTTTCATTTTTTTAAGGACGAATGCACCTCAACGAGTGGTCATTCACTTGTAAACAGTACTAAAGTAGTGAATCTTTAGATCACGAGGGGAAGAGCGCATGGAAAAGTGTATGAGTAAATTTGCCGCGCCCGGCAAGGGGAGTTCACAATACCCGTCGGGATAGGTGTGCCGTACCGGTTTTTACGCTGTAGTCCTTTTTTATTGATCAGCTAAAAGTTGGTCCAGTTGTTCCATTTCTTTGCGGTCAAGTCCTTTCAATCGAATATGAATAATGTCATCATCGTCCTGATCAATCGAAAATTTGAGTTCTATAGGTCCTAGTTGATAGTCAAACCACTTATCTCTTTCGTCCGAAGTGTCAATCAATCCATATTTCACTTTGTCCAACAAAGATTCATTAAAATCATAGTGAATCATTTGTGAAATGACTTTAAGTATTTCTCCCAATCGATTTTTCCAAATCCAAAAAGCCTTTGTCATACGCCATACTACATTTTGATATCAACCATATGCTGATATACCATATATGTCATTCTAAATCTAATTGGTGTTTTATGTTTTGAAAAATACTAGTGGCGATTTTTCATCAGGTCGGACAAAATAGCTCTTACTTCTTCGAGTTTATGGTTAGATGCTTGATAGGCAAGCTCAACCTTTAGCTGTGATACTTCATCGGAGGGGAATTCTTCTAACATCCGTGGATATAATTTCTGAATGTTTTTTGCTGTTAGTACAAGTTCTGACTGCAATAACATTTCATCTTCGAGACCAGCAACATAATTAGTGGCCATTTGAATAAGATCAATGCGTAGTGAATTCATTAAACTAGTAACTTGTGAGTTTGAACCCATTCCCATTTCTTCTGACATCCTTTCTAATTCGAAATATATCTTTTGGTTTAGTTGAAGCCCAAGCGTCAAAATTGGAACAACTTCATAACTATAACCTTGAAATTTATCGCCATCCTCAATATAGATGTTGATTAATTTCTTGTAGATTTCAGCATTTTGATCCTGTCCCGATAAGAATCTTTGAACAATTAAACTTTGGTATTCATCGGAGATTAGTTTCTGGAATAAATCTGCCGATTTTTTACTCTTCAGCCGAGGAATAGCATAAGGATCGCTGCTCTTCAGGCTCTCAAGTTTATCGATACAAATTTTATAATCCTCATAACCCCAGGCTGAGTCAACATTTCTGATTCCGATAGCATAATATCCATTCAGGTCAAATGATTTGTCAGGGTAAGTTTTGTGTTCTTCCTGACAAGAAGTTAGCAATAACACGATTAAAAAAAATAGATTCTTTGGTGTCATATTAAAGAATAGTTGTTGTGGTTAACGAACATAGGTATGCAGCGTGTGACTCCTATAAAATTTGCACAAATGTAGTGTTTTCCCCGAAGATTCTTTTCCCTTTCAGGGGCTCTGATGGGAGGAGGATGCTAGTCCGCTATTGACACTTGTCAGTGTGTCACAATCCTGGTATGGGAGGTTCGGGTCAGTGTGTCACAGTTGTGCCTCGTTTTATTTTTTTATACATCTAACTGAAAAACCATAAATTAAATGTTGCTCTGCTTGCCTTACCTTATTTTTATTCTTTTCAAAAATCACTGACCATGCAAACTCTTCTGTTCGGCTCTTTGACCATAATATATTGCTTTCTTTGAACTTATTTGGGTGTTCTCCATTATTGCCATACCCAGCGGGAAGGAATGAAAATTCATCAATATTTAAATCAACTTCTTCATTTCCCCAATGTGAGGGGCCAGAGAAGGATTGGGATTTTACCCTCCCTCCGTTATCAGTGATCAACTTTATCCAATCATTATTATCCGGTAACTCCCATCCTTTTGGGCATATTTTGCAAGCTGTTTCATAATCATACAATAGTCCATACTCAGTCTTCATCAACGGGTCCTGATTGGGATTATAATACTGTATGGCTTTTCCATCGCTGTCCCTTGTCACTTTTAAATTCTCTGTCATCCACAAAACCCCCTGATAGTTTTTAATCGGGTAATCATTCCCATCAATGTCTGTCATCACCAATGCCTGGTCTGTACACCCACCCAAAAAAACCAATATTAATAGTTTGAAGAACAATCCAAATTGCTCCATCCTGAGCAAACCTAAAACTGAATTTATCATCGTCCTGTTTTTTCGTATTTAGCTATGCTGTAATTTTTGTAAGGCGCAATACTTCATATGCATTCTTATTTCAATTCCTCTAATACCTGGGCGTTGGCTTCAATAATTTTTGATTCCAAACTATGTAAATCTTCCAGCACAGACAGGAGTCCTTTCTGCTCTCCACTATAAACTAATTGAACTGCGCTTTCACTTGTTTTTAAGTAAGTCTCGATTAGTGCATTGACGATCCCAAGCTTTTCAACCAAAGCGATATCCATTTTCACGATAGTACCGGTGGCTTGTGCAAGATCCCAGGACCGATTATTTAAATCAGGTATTTTTAGATCGATGTTTCCTATCCCTAAAACCTTAAGGGTGTCCCCATCCAGCTTGAGGTCAAAAACACTATTATCCAGAATTAAGACACGAGAAAAACCATCTTGCCTTACGCTTACATTGCGATATTCTTTTTGCCCAAAAATTAAAGCAGTAGTAAAAAAGTCAACAAGCTTAGCGTTGTTATTGATGTCAAAAGCTAAATCGGATATTGGAACCGCGAGTAGCAAATTTTGATTGGCATACAGTTTTTGTAAAAGATCCCCGCGATATGCATAGGACTGCCTGATATGTGCATCGTTCCTTTCTACCTCTTTAAGAATGGATTTTTTAACCTTTTCCAGGTTGGCATTCAGTGCGTAGGATTCACGCCAGCTATTCAATACAAGTGCCAGGATCACAGCAAAAACTACCGATATAAACTCCAGAATTAATTGCTGTTTATTTAATTTATTTTTCATGGAACCAGAATGATGTTTTTGTTTTAGTGGTTAATTGGTCAATAACTCAATTGGCTTTATTAGGTCGAATTTGGGATTGTTGCTTAATAATTGGTTAAGGTAAAAAACATGACCGCTACCAATGATTATAACAACTCTGTCATTCGATTCACTATTTTCAATAATATTTCTATAAATAAAAAGGTTTCGTTTATACCATTCCGCAACTAACTCTACACCAATGTTATTGAAATCATAAGACCGCATCTGGTAAGGAAGGCCATCAATTTCCTGTTCAGACTCCTGATAGGAAAACATAATCTTTGCATCATCCCTGACCCTGATGGCTACATTATTATAATAATCATGATGATTTTTGATTTGCTGTTCTTTATTAAGATAAATGAGGTTTTCCTTTACGGTATTGGAGGCGAATCTTTTTTGCCTTTCCTTAAATTCTTGTTGCTCTAGATATTGTTTTTTCTGGTAATAGTCTAACCTTAATGTATCTGCTATGAAATCCACATAGTCGCCCAACCAGGGTCCCGAATGGTCTATTGCTTTTATCTGAATTCCGCCAGACTGTTTTCCAAGCCTGAACCCAATTTGATAGGCTTCATTTATTCCGCCTTTAATTTCATCCAGTTTAATTTCGTTGTTCAGGTAAAGCTGGTACAGGCTGTCTATCCGTGATTGATTGTCGGGAGTGAATTCTACAAATATTTTTGTTGGATTATATTTCTTTAAAAGACCTACGATTTCTCTTATTTCCTCTTGTCTTCTATCAGAATAATAATCATCAATTTCCATGTTGTAGGTGTCCTGTCCGGGATTGTTAAAATGATAGACACCAAGCAGCATTACTGAAGTTTCCTTTGAGGAACCTGACTCAATCTGTTTTTCACCCTCTTGTTGACATCCAAGCAAGAGCAGTAGTATGATTAGACCTAAAATCTGTCGATTGTGATTCATTTCTAATATTTTTTATCGGGATCTACTACAAAGGCCAGCTATGATGAGTGGGGATTGGAAAGCACTAATCTTTTGCATCGCAAACAGCCTCGCCTTGATTTAAAATTAAAGCTTGTGGCGGACTTTGCAAGTATCACGTAATGTCCTGCCCAAATGAAACTTCATTTATTTACCATATATTGGGAAGCGTTTGTTCAATCTGTTCGTTCAATCGGGATGTTTGTTAAATCTACTGCAACAGTGTCAAAATATTCACTTGAAGCTTTTGTCAGGAACCGTTTCTTCCACCAGGGTTCGAACTTTGCAAGTTTTTCATGTTCCTGGCTGAGTGCTCTAAACCTATCGTCAATATGATTTATGATGCTGAGAGCTGTCTGGTGTTCTGGAAACTCAGACAAAAGTTCGGAGTTCACGAGCAGGTCAACCGGTTTCCTGCATATTTCCATATCGTTATCGAACTCGTAGGAAGTCATGTCATAACCCTGTTCAAGGTCAGTGACAAAATCATCCCATCCAATGATCAGTTCTTCCAGGGTCATGTCGTGACCTACTTGATGCGGATCAAAGTTTTTCTGTACTACTGATTTGAACGCAATCCGATAGTTGCCATCAGTTATCTTAAAGCCAAATCGCTCTTTTAAGTGTTCAGAATTTGGTTTTCGAATTTGCATGATTATCCAACTACGTTGCTTTAAGTCTTCCGAAGAGCGACTTTAAACAACTTGAGTGCACTGGAGCTGTCAAGTCCCGATGAAGCTTGTAACCCAACGAAAGAGTTAGTCCAGCCGTCTGGTTAAGTGTACGGTTATTTCATCCCCGTTTTCTTTTCCAATAGAATTGCGGATTTCAGATTTTACTGGCAATTTGTGATTCCCGTCACCCAATGGCATAAAAGAACTTTTGAACTTTATCCCATTCATGGTACCTTCTACCTTAACCAATCCTCTGGTTCCGAAGAATGATGCTGATTCAGGCCAGATTACGAATGTGTGACCGCCTTTAGCGTTGCTCTTTTGAAGATTAGCGGAGAACTTAATATCCAATTTCATTTTGTTCATAGAGTTAAATAACCAACCATGGCGCATAGCTAATGTTGTGCAAAGTTTAAGCAGATTTATATACTTCCCTGTTAGAAGTTAAGATTACTATGAGTAGAATAATGTCAAATACTACTCCAAACATTTCAGAAAATCCAGCGGTCATTGTTATAAAACTGTCTGATGAATCCGCAGACAATACAATTACCTTTACTATGCTAAAAATAATGCTTAACCCGAGGGCTACATAAACTAACTTAATTGAGAATGGTTTTTTAATTAATAGAAACAAACCACCTAAAATGTAAATTATCGAAACGATAATTCCGATGTAGCCGAAACGAACCATCCATGTCTTGGTGAAATCCGATACATGAAACATGTCCTTCATGTTTTCACTCATTTTTTCGAACATAATTTTGTCATCCAAATTGGATGTTGTTTCAGTAGCGTCTTCTTTGTTTGTTTTTGTGCTATCGGACTGGGCGTCTTTCATTCCATCTGACATTCCGTCCAAAATTTTTTCTTGTATTTCAAACATCTTAGGACTATAAATAGATTGCAAATCTCCATTCAGACTGCAACTTCCAAAAAGCAACATCATTATTCCGACCACCAAGGCCCAGGTAGGTGTTTTCATATTAGGTTTTTTGTTTCGCACAACAATCAGTTCAGCACAGTCGGCTTAACCATTCAATTATCTCAAAAATATCTGATCCATATGCCCTTTGCAATAAACTAAGTAAGTCGAATTGAAAATCCAAGTTGGTATTAACTCAAATTCTATTGGCTGGGTATAAACGAATTTTTACTAAAATTATCGGTATTGTAATGCACAAAATCATTCATTGAGGTTTAAAGTCGCCCATTGGAATACTTAAAACAATTCGATAATTAAACAGTTAGTCCGCCAAAAGGGGAAAACTTAATAGTCATAACGTTTAGTTGCTGTTAGCATTGGATATTTATTCCTTCCGGGCTCTTCTATTTTCTCTGCCATTGAAATAGATCAATTCATTATCTTCCAGTCTAAAAATGACATGCCTGAGAGGCGCTTCTCCTCTTATATGAAATTTAATTTTCGAAAGTGGAACAAGTTCGTACATGTATCCCTGACTTCTTAAAAATAATTTTTCATCAAGGAAAATAATCTCATCAGTTTTACCATTGTCATAATGATAGCTTCCTTCATAGTTGATTAGTGTATTAGCAGATATAGAGATTCCTTTAATTAAATCAGCTGAAATGGATTTTTCAATCATGTTTTTCAGTCTTTCTATTGAAATATTTTGAGTTTTGTTAAAAGCGATACTTAGCTTTTTAATTTGGCTGTCCAAAATGATCTCATCAATAGTATTCCCTTTGCTATAAAGCGCTCTTATTCTCTCAATCCAATTCATTGAATTTTCCTTGTAATTCTCTAGTTCCTCTTTGTTTGAAGATAGCTTTCCGTGAGCTGGGACAATAATTGTCTTTTCATTTCCAAGTGATAATGCCTTGTCAAGTATACTAATGTGACCGACACCACCCCCACCAAAATAGAAAGGATAAGTATTGGTCATATATGAATCTCCCATAAAGACCACATTATTTTTTTTGAAGTAAATGAGCGCATCGTCAATAGTGTGAGCTGCAATATGAAAAAGATTGATTGATTCATTATCCATTTCAATTGTATAGGTGTCCTTGAATGTAACATCGTAGATCGCATTGGAATATTTAGCATTTTCATGAGAAACAATAGTTGCTCCTAACTCGGAAAAGAATTTGTTAGCACCACTATGATCTCCATGACTATGCGTATTTAGTACATATTTTATAGGATTATCAGAAAGCTTTTTTATTGCATCGAGCAAGTTTTGATGATTGTCAAAACCCGTCATAGGATCAATCAATAGGATCGCGTCAGTACTAATGAAAACACCAACATTTGTATGGTAATTTGGAGCTTTCAGCACATAAAGGTTGTCCGCTATTTTTTCCTGAACAAACTTACTTGACATTTCACTCACCTGTTTGGGTTCTGCCTTGGTACAAGAGCTGCAGAGTGAGATAGAAACAACCAGGGTCAAAAAAAATATTTTTTTCATGAATTGATGAATTGATTCCTGTGTAAAGTGTGCTTAGAAATTCAATAAATCTATTAGGAAGGGGCGTTTAACAAATTATTAACATGATTATGCGCTGACCATGAAAACTGACGCCTATCTATGATGAGTGTGCACACATTTAATGGATAGCACTAATGGAGTGAAGTCTTCAGAGGGATGTTTTGCAGGCTCTTTGCAGTAAGCTAAGTAAGACCAGGCGCTATATCGTTTGGACCTGCTACATTTGACTGGACGGTAAGTTAAGCTCGTATAAGCTAAATTTACTAATAATGAGAAAAGAGAGAAGAAAGTTTGACAAGGAGTTCAAGCAAATGGCAGTTAATCTATGTTTGTCTGGAAAACCGACACGCGAGGTTGCTGAAGAATTAGGTATTAGGACCGAGCTGGTGACCAGGTGGAAAAGAGAGTATAGTCAATATAAAGATGGTAGTTTTTCTGGTCATGGTAACGCAAATATGACAGCTGAACAAAAGGAAATTGCTCGGTTGAAGAAGGAGTTACGAGAGGCACAATTAGAAAGGGATATCTTAAAAAAGGCAGTCAGCATCTTCTCCAAGGGAGACAACAAACATACAAATTCATAAAGGATTATAACCACAAGTTTGGGGTTGAGAAGATGTGTGAAGCCTTTAAAATAAGCAAAAGTGGGTACTACGATTGGTTGCTTAGGAAACCATCTCAAAGGCAGCTCGAGAACAAACAATTAACTATGCAAATCAAGCAGATTCATAGCAAAAGCCATGGCAGGTATGGCAGCCCTAAAATCGTAGATGAGTTAGGAGATTTAGGTTGGAGAGTGTCCAGACCCAGAGTAGCCAGAATAATGCGCAAAGAGGGCTTAAGGAGCATTATCACAAAAAAGTACAGGGGAACAACCACAGACTCCAGGCATAACTTCCCCATAGCTGAGAACCTTCTGGGACGAGACTTTTATGCCTCTGCACCTGCACAGAAGTGGGTATCTGATATAACCTATATTCCCACCATTCAAGGGTGGAGCTATCTGACCATCATAATGGACTTGTTTGATCGTAAAGTTATTGGATGGTCAGTCAGTCAGAACATGCATGCAC
Organism: Cyclobacteriaceae bacterium; assembly: GCA_965243755.1. Taxonomy (GTDB): domain Bacteria; phylum Bacteroidota; class Bacteroidia; order Cytophagales; family Cyclobacteriaceae; genus JANSWY01. Next base: position 85,327 of record CBDEVW010000001.1, on the reverse strand, counting down.
AACACACTGTGATCCCTGCATGGAAGATGGCTGTGACCAACAGACCATTCAATAAAAGCCTGATATTTCATTCAGATCAGGGGGTACAGTACGCATCATACAAGTTTACTGATATCCTCAAGTCACATGGAGTAACTCAAAGCATGAGCCGGAAAGGGAATTGCTGGGATAATGCGGTAGCTGAAAATTTCTTTAAAATACTAAAATCAGAACAAGTACGACACTCAAATTATCATAGCATATTACATGCAAAAACTGATATATTCCAGTTCATCGAAATATGGTACAATAGACAAAGAAAACATTCCTATTTAGGATATAAAACACCGGAACAATTTGAAATTAATTATTATTCAAAATGCGCTTAACTATTTGTCCAGTTTTTTGTTGCAATTCCAGTTTGTTGGCATTTGTTATTGAATATTTTTAGCGAAGTACCCCAGACGTTCACCCATAAGTTGGTGTTTATAGGAGGAATTTCCTTGCTTTTTAGGAGCGTTTAAAATGAATTGTGCATCCTCCTGGAATATCATAATGAAATCAGATCCTCCGAAAAGAAAGTAACCCAACATATCACCCTTAGATACCGTGTCACCTACTTTTAAATTACTCTCAAAATTCACTGAAGACACCGGCCACATACCAATAGGAAGTAGCGCAACCAGTCCATAATCACCGGTATCCACAATTACACATCCTCGTGTCTCAATCGCTTGCCATGCGACTGACGAAGCATCAAATTGATATCTTTTGTTTTTAGGATCCCAGGTAGTGTATCCACCTGATACGCTTTTACCCGGAATTATTCTTATTTCTTTGATTACACCACTTACCGGAAAATGATACCGGTGATAATCACCCACATCTAAAAATGAATGAGTAAATGTTCCGTTAGCAAATGATTCTGCATATTCACTCTCATTTCCAATCAGCTTCTTTACGTCATATAAGGTTGCTGACTTAACAACAATACCTTCTTTTTCAATAATCATTGAATTACTATCAATAGCCCATACTCCCTGAGGCTGAGCGTCGGCAGGGGATACGATTACTCTATTATTCTCGCGTTCTGCTATTGGTCGTTCACCAGGAGACTTCAGATACCTTGCAAAGAATTGATTAAAAGTTTTCCAATTGGAAGGATCTTCATACCAATCATTTTGAAGCCCAAAAATTCCATCTGATAAAGCAATTTGATAATAGTCTTCAGTCCATGAAGACTCAGAATTCATATACTCACCATACGTTTTGTTGAAGCTTGTTAACCAGGATTTGTAGGGTTCATGGTACTGCAACGAATTATTGAAGTAACCTTTTCCTTTTAGGGCGTCAAGAGGCTGATCATTTATAAAGAAGAAGTAACACAAACTTTGGTCAATCCTGTCATAGAGAGATTTGGCATAGTCTACCTCCAAAAACTGCCAGGGCATGACATTCTCCGTCCACGAGACAAATTCGTAATACTCTTCTAATGTTTGGGCAGGGTTTGTCTGCTTATCTGGATTGACTTTCTTCGCCTGTTCTATTGAAGCTAAAAGCAGCGATTTAATCTCTGGGTTTTTGTCTACAAGGTTGATTAACTCTTTGGTCTTAGGACCATAATCATTTTTCTCGTCATCGTTTTGTTTGGAGTTATCTGCACAAGCAAACAGTAATAGAAAAAAAAGCGAGAATATGGAGAGGTTATACTTTTTCATAATTATGTGATTAGCGGAGAATGAATGAAATGCCTAGCTATCGGGCGTATGTCTACGCGACCCGGTCCGCAGCTAGTGAATAGCACTAAAAGTAGTGAATCTTTAGATCACGAGGGGAAGAGCGCATGGAAAAGTGTATGAGTAAATCTGTCGCGTACGGCAAGGGGAAGCTCACAACGCCTGCCTGCCGGCATAGGCAGGTTCTGAAAATCAAAATCTCCAGCGAGTAGAAAGTGGTAGAAAGCACTGACAAATCTCAGCAGTAGATTCTCAGCGGAGTTGCACAGAATCCAGCCTGAATGCATTAACACATATGCCCGATCAGCGCCTGTTACAAACCGTCTTTTTCAAGTTCGTTCTTAAGTAGTTCGAGGTAGAAGTAGGTGTCTTGTTTTACTCTCCATAATAAGAACCCAAAGATCCCTAAACAACCTAATATCAAAATTGGCGCAAAGTCAAGATAAAAGTGAAGTACGGTTCCAATTGGGATGCCGAAAAGAAAGAAAGTACGGTGTTTTCTCTCTAGTTCAACTGTTAGATTGAATGTTAGTCGATCCTCGTTCAGTTCATATGTTCCATAAGCAAAGTTGAGTTCTTTGAATCCCCAGTCGGATTGAGGACTGTTATGAAAAAACCTTGTCTTGGGTTGAAGCCAAAATCCGTTTTCGTTCAGTTCTCCAATAAAAGGTCGGTTGTCTTTGAAACTGAATATATCGGGTCGCACGTTATCCTTGAACCAGTGTATAAATTGACTTTCAGAGGTTTTTACAGAGAATTGAATATCGTGTTTGAAGATTTTCATGTTAGCAGATTATGGTCTGTAACGAACGTCAGCATGGGTAGTGCCACACCAACGAAATTTAGGTGAAAGTAGCATCTTTTGCGGACATGAGGATGGCTGTACAGCCACTAAATGCACAGGTTGGGCATGCCACCAAGAAAATCAAAGTCTCCGCCTAGCAGATAGTTGAGCACACAGCCGGAGCAAAAGATGCGGACCCAACTGCCATGGACTCCAGAATGACTGGGATTCCTCACAGCGGCATTACCTCATGCTAGATGTTATCAGCTTTTTTAGTCCGTTCGTACCTTTTCATGAGTTTGAATAAGTAGTGCCGTGTCTTCTGATCCATTAGTTTTTCTACAATTATTTTCTCTGTAATTACACAAAGTTCATCGTCAAACTCTTCCTGTTTCAACCAGTTGATAGCTTTATTAGCCCAACTTCCTCCATGCGTTTTGATTGCATACTTCATAACATCGAGAAATGGGAAAATATCTTTCGTATACCCACCATCAGTATTTGATTTTAAACCGTCTACTAACAAGGATTCAATGTATTTTCTGTCTTTCTCGAGTACTGTGATGATACTTAGAAAGTCGTTCTTTTGTGCAACATTGATTTTCTCACTTTCGCCCATTACGATAAGATTCATCCACAAACCATTTGAGGTCAGTCCAAATGTTCTTTTATAATCAATGTCAAATTGGATGGTGAAAATTGGAATCCACTGAACTGATTGCGAATCAATGTCATTAGAGTTGATCCAATCTACTGAAGAGCTTTTTATTATTTTCAAGTTGCCAATTTAGATAGTTGCTGATAACATCCGAATATAGAACCCCAGGGCTCTATATCTGTATTTCATATTTACTCCAAATCTAGTAGATATACGACATTTATAAAACTGTCAAAAGCTGCTTGAGTATAGCTTTCTACACATCATATAATCATTCATCTGGTCAATGCTATGAGTTGGGTAAGCCAGTTGATTTTCTTACACATTACAAGGATGTTTGGGGGTGAAATTAAGAATCATGGATATGGAGCATCAGAGTCCCATTCGGAGACTCTGATGGGGGGTAAAAAGCTTTTCAGTTGATTTTTATTCATCAACTATTCTACTTGCGATATTCCAAACATGGTTTTCTGGATCAATAATTCTTCCAATTCGATCTCCCCAAAATTGATCTTCTGCTGGGAGTAATATCCGAGCCCCATTATTAACTGCTTTGTCAATTATAGAATCAACTTCATCACCATACAAATAGATAACTACAGGAGAGCTCCCATTGGATAATGGTGCGCGACTATCCAAATGTTCAGAAACATCATGAACCATAAACATTGCATCGTTAATTCTTAATGTGGCATGCACCACACTTCCGTCTTTCCCTTCTCTGCGAGACAGTTCAACGGCATCAAATGAATGCTTGCAAAATTCAATTTCTGCCTCTGGATCTCGACAAACAAGCATTGGTATAATCATTTTAGGCTTCATGAAGTTCTTTAAATTGATGATAACGCCCAGCTATGATGAGTAGAGGATGAAAGGTACTACTCCCTGCCTCTACTTCATAGCCATATTTTTGATTGTAAAATAGAATTCATATTGATTTTATCAAACAGAAATGAGGTGAACATGGGTGAATGCACAAAAGTATATGTCCAACTAAGCCCTTTTTTTCCCCATCAGAGTCTCACTGTCATCTGTAAGCTGGACCTTTTAGGTTTTTACTAAAGAATCGGATAGCAGTATGCTTTGCTATAGCTCGATGAGCATATGGATGGCAGTATCTAATGGCCACTCATTCATATTCGTGCATATTTTTCACGATAATTTTTAGGTGTCATACCAACATGCTTTTTGAAGATTTTCCTGAAAGAATTCTCGTCCACCCACGATAAATTAAACATGATTTCACTAACACTCTCAATACTCGATTCAAGGCTCCTCTTTGCAGCTTCAATTTTTACTCTTTGAATGTAATCTATGGGAGTGCTGAAAGTAGCTTTTTTGAATCTACGAATCAAAGTTCTTTTTTCTAAGCACGTCAAGTCAGCCAAATCAGTTACCGTAAGTTTTTCTTTGTAGTTTTCTTCTATGTACTCCTGAGCTTGTAAAATTTTATGGTCGTTATGATTCTTTTGTCCTTTGAAGATCATAAACTCCAACTGACTTGTCCTTGATACATCTATTCCAAACATTTTTGCAGTCCAATGAGCAAGATCTCTACCCTGATATTTTTCTAAAAGGTAGATAAGAAGGTTCAAGTAAGAATATGCCCCACCACTGGTATAAATACCTTCTTGATCAGTGATTACATTTTCTGGAACCAATGTCACTGCTGGAAATTTTGATTGGAGTACCTGGGCCATAATCCAATGTGTAGAGCATTTCTTTTTGTCAAGTAATCCAGTAGTGGCCAAAAGGAAGGCTCCTGTACAAAGGCTTGCTACCTCACTTCCATTTAGATAACATTGACAAATCCAATTAAGTAAAGTGGCGTCCTGATTTAGTAGCGTCATTGGGTCATTGTTGGGTGGGATCACAATCAAGCTGGGACTTTCTATATCTTGAATCGAACACTCTATGTCCAGTTGTAGGTTGTTTGCCAGGCTCATCGTCCCTTTGGATAAACCAACCAGCTTTACTTCAAACCCTTTGGGTCTGCCTTCTTCATTTAAATAAGCATTCGATTTCTCGAAAATTTCGGCAGTTCCCGTGATTGCGGTAAGGTCAACTGTCGGATTGACTATCAAAACAGCGATTCGCTTCATAAAATTGTTTAAGTAACTAAGAAAATGTCATAAACACACATATATAATGTCAGATATACCAATGCTTATGGCGCTAATAGTGACATAAATTTGTGAAAAAACAATTAGATATGAAAATTATTGTAACCGTTAAAGTCAAGCTCTCAAAAACAGTTGAGCAATCCATGAATTTTCACAATGGGTTATTTTCCGAACAAAACATTGAACAGTTTAAGTCTATCGGTAATGTAAATCACAGTGCTAATCTTAGCGATCAGGAAGATGGAGTTGTCCTTGCCATAGATACATGGGAGGCAGATCAATTAGAAAAAGTCAAAGCTTTTTACACAAGTGAAGATTTTGAGAAGAATATGGCGGGGGAATTCTCAAGTGAAAAACCCGAAATAAACTATTGGATTCAGGATCCGGCTTGGGCTAAATTCTAACCATCAACGATGGTTTTAAGCCGTGGGCTGGAAGAATTAATACAACTTGAATGCTCTTGAGCGACTGAGTATACGATTTGGCTGGCCAGGAGGCACTTTCGAACATCACCGATAGTGTCTGTTGTTTGGCGTTTATTTTAGTTTTTGATAAGTTGTTGTTTCCGAGAAGCTGCGTTTCAACAGCTTTTTCAGTTCTTTCCGAGTTGGGTTTAGTCTGTAGCTCACGACTTTACCACTATCTGACTTCAGTTCCTCGACTTCAGTTATCTCCTGAAGTTCGGATATGTCTTCGGGAAGCCTTACTTTCGAGAAAGACAGTTCGTCTCGGTTAAGTGTTAATCTCCTTACACTCCAGTTGTTCTCAGTTTGTTCGTAGTTGAGGAAGTAGTGACCTTTGAACTTCCTGATAATTTGTTGATTCGATATCTCGAAGACGGTATCACGGTATGAGTAGAATACAATCACAGAGTCCAACGGTAGAAATTTCAGTCGAATGTTAAACATCCCTTCAGTTAGCTGAATGGTGTCAGAAAGTGGGTTAACAAACAGGCTGGAGTCAACTTCCATGTCCAGAGAATCGAGAACAGTTCGGTATTCTATGTCAGTCCATTCAATAATTCGCTGTTCATCAATGGTCAATAATGCACTGTCAGCGTTCGATAGGTATGTTCCCTGTAGCTTTCCAGGAATGGCGTTCAGGTTGTTCCGATCTGGAGGTTGAGGTTTCTCGAATTTTACTCTTTCCTCGCAAGCGAATAGCGTTAGAAAAAGGAGAATCAAAAAAGTTAGTTTGTTCATGTAGATTTTGCCGTTATGAGAATGCCATACAACGTTGAATGTAAAATGCGTTTTAATGCATTTTTATAGTCACCCTCTAAATTCGGTTTTTCTTCAGGTTTGTTTTGGCAGGCACACACCATCAAAACCGAGCTTATAATTATTATCAAGTTTTTCATTTAGTTCTTATTTCGGATAATGGTATTGCGTATGAAAAGTAGCATGTTTTGATGTCCGGACTTTTCAATATTTTTATTGCTTATTAATAGTAAGAATTTCAATTCTTGCAACCATCAGTGGCCATTTTTCATATACGTTGTAGCATTAGTTTTACAATTGGATGCAATATTTCATGCCGAAAATCTTCGTTGTAATCGCAATTCGCTAATAATACCAGCCCAATTCTTTTTTCCGGAACCATAATCAAATAACTCCTGTATCCTTTATCTCCTCCATAATGCCCAATAGTTTTTTCATTATTCAGATTGCTTAACTGAAAACCTAAACCAATGTATGGATATTGATTGAAGCTTGGTTCAAACATTCTTTCAAAACTTTTTTCAGAACTCAGACTGCTTGATGATTTTAAAAAAGCAATCATCCAATTACTCAAATCATTAGCTGAAGAATTAAGTGTGCTACTAGGTGCTTGTTCTCGTGTATATGGGTAAATTTTTTGTTCATAGATCTTTTTAGAAATCATTCTTTTAGAATGTGGTGATGTTTTTATCGAATCAGCTACCTTAAAATATCTAAAATCGCTATTTGGCATTTGACTCGGGATTAGAATGTTTTCTCTAACAAATTGGTCAAAATTGGTTTCCGATAGTTTTTCGATTACATATCCCAAAATGTTATATCCTAAATTACTGTAGTTGTATTCTGTATGTGGTTCGGAGAGCAATTTTAAGTTAAGGTCCAAAATATAGTCCTTCAAACTATTGTCTGATTGATGGTTGTTTTTCCAATGATAGCTACGCACATCAGTTAATCCAGAAGTATGATTAAGCAGAGATTTTATAGTTATATTTTTTACTCTTTCGTCCTTATATTTTAATTCTGGAATAATTGCTGTCAATTTTTGATCGAGACTAATCTTGTTTTCTTGAACCAGTATCATTATTGCTTGTGCAGTAAACAATTTACTGATTGACGCAGTATGAAAATTTGAGTTTGCGGTGACTACCTCTTTGGTATTAATATTCTTTATTCCATATCCTTTTGAATATACAATCGAATCGCTTTTGACAATGCCAATTGAAAGTCCTGGAATATTGTAAGCGTTCATTTTTTTTGCAATAATAGAATCTACCTTACTATCAAATGAATTAAGTGAATAGTCAACTTCAATTTGCTGTTTAAAAGATTGAGCAGAGCAAGACTGAATGGTTAATAAAAACAGGAGTTTAAAAATTGACAGGTGTTTCTTCATAAATTAATGCTAACGACTAACTAGCGGGCTGTATGCCCACCTGTTGTAAAGAACGCTAAACTAGCGAAACTGCCCAAACCCCGCAACAGTATCCACAATGCGCTGCGTTCTGAAAGTTTAAATCCAGAAAGGAGAAAGCTGCTAGAAGTACAAAAGCCAGCAGAATGGGCAGGTTCACGGTCAAGTTGCACTGAAGTATCAAATAGGCAGTTTGGCCATTCGCTATATCGCTTGTTACCAGCTTTGTTTTATGAGACATTCATCTATAGCTGCTTGTTCAGGTACTATTTCTAGGAGCTGCTTGATCAAGTTGTGATAATCTTCTTTCTTGATCTGCTTGTATTTTATAAAGATGCTTGTGTCTTTGTTGAAGGAAATTTGGAGATACTTGAAGACTGAATCTAGTTTGATTGCCTTAGTGTCATGAATGTTCCGTTGCGAGACCCATCGCCATTGCATTTAGTTATTGTTACCACCTTTTTGATTAATTAAATAACCAAATTGGTCTAGTCTTAAAATTTGCTCTTCCGATGCAAAGGCTACACCCATTTCTTGCCCCCATGAACTATCTCGAATTTCAACAAACTGCATGTCAATAATGTTTAGGTCATTAAGTATTTTATTCATGAAATTAACTATCAGAGGGTCTATCCAGCCATTATAAGAATTGAGTAGACAAGAAAAGTCTTTGTCATTTATTTTTAACTTTAATTCCCTATTGTCTAGGTCTTTTTCGGCTGCTTGAAAATTGTTTAATTTCAACTGATTCTGAGATGTTTTAATAAAATAATCATTGATTACTTCCAGATAGTCATTTGCGGTGTCTACGCATTCTTGATCACCGTAATACCATTGGTTTGATTGTAAAATTTCTGAAATTTCAAGAATTCTATTAGCCGATCCAGTATCAAACAAGTCGTGCAATTTAGGTGTAATCAATACTGCTTGTCCTTCTTCTGAGAAATTCCCACTAAACCCGTAAATTTTCCCATCTTGCCTAAAGAACAGGCCTGTGTCTTTTTCTATGCAATCATGAGACCAGGCAAAGCATAATACTGGTTCATTTAATTGAGAACTGATTTCTTTTGAAGCGTTTATTATGCTAATTTGATTAGTGTATTCCTTTTTATAAATATCCAAATTAGAAATTGAGTTACTATCTGACAAGAGAAGCCAAAAATTACAATCTGAAAAAATCCAATTGTTAGTCAAATGTGAAATATTAAAGATGTATTCTTGTTGATTAATAATTGTATGATTTTCGTAAAGTTTTTCTAATTCAATAGGGAACCTCATGCCTAATGCTTCTTCAATCCGCTTGGTGGAGATTTTACTATTATTTCCTTTGAAAAGTGGCATTGTGAATTTGTTTAATTGGTAGTAACGACCGACTATAATAAGTGAGGATCAGAAAGCACTATCCTCTCGTCTCGCACATAGCCACGCCTTGATTTAAATTTAATACTTGTGGCGAACTTTCCAGTCCCCCCGAAAATATCCTGATCGATAAAACCCTGTTCATTCATAGCATTTGTTAGGCTTTCGTTTTTATTTCTCTCTTCATACGTTCGTATAATTCAGTTATCTGTTTCCAGTCAGATGAATTTTCGGAAACACCGTCGAGCTTATTTATCTGTATTTGAAATTTCTCCTTTCTGTCGGCATGTTCCTTTTTTAGGAATACCTTATCAATTTGAATCTTTCCCCAGTCTTTTTCTAGTGCAAGTGCAACTTGATAATCCATGCTTTCAAAGAATTTTGCCTGAAAGTCTTTGACATGTTCAACAAATTCCACGTAGCTCATTTCAACGCTTCCATCTTTAGCCGTCCAGAGTGCTATATCATTTTCAAGCTGATGTTCTGTCTCCCAGATTATTCTGATTTTGTCTTGACATCTGAAAAACGATAAATACGGTCCACCTATTAGATGCCCTGAATCAAATGTCCGATTGTAAGTCCAGGAAATAAGGTTGTCATATTCTTCGAAATAGAAGTCGCTGTATTCTTCATCGTTTGTTTCGTAAATATCCAGCCACTTCTGAGCATCATTCAAGAACTGATTAATATCCTTTGTCAGTTCGTAAATTTCTTTCGGAATAGATTCATTGATTAGATCAAACAATTCTGTGAAATCTTCAATAAATCGAACTAGCGGATAGTCGCTGTATGGTGGCTTTTGGAGGCCCAGATGATCCATAGCCGCTTGAGTGTATTCATAAATAATATCATCTCCCAGGTTGAGCCATAAATATGAGTCAGTTAACCAGAACCAACTCATTCTGGGGTTATCTTCGGTTCCTGCCGGTGCTATCTCGTTTATGTCCTTTAACTTGAAATTTATCATTTTCAGCAATGAAGTCTAACGACCCACTATGATAGGTGCGGATCAGAAAGCACTAACCTCTCGTCTCGCACATAGTCATGTTTATCAACCGAAGTTTTCGCGTAAGTTGATGTTAATTTAAATTTAAAACTTGTTACGGACTTTCCAATTCCTACAAAACTATCTTAACCGATGAAACCCCATTCATTCATGGGCTTTTTAATCTTTTTCGATCGATGTTTCCCAACCATCATAATCTCCACCGATCTCGTTAGTCAAATTCCAGAGTTTGAGCACGTATTCATCGACACAGTTCAAATCTACTTTATCAACCCTTGATATTTGAAGTCCATAGGGATATTCGTAAGAATCATCATGACTCTTATTGACTATCTAGAAGTTGTTACCGGCTGACTATTCCTTCGGTTGGGATGTTAGGTCGTAGATAAGAGAACCCCTCAGTTTTAGAAATTCTTGATCCGTTGGATAATGACTTAGTCCTTCATTAGTTGTATCCAGTGCATTTTGCAACTGCTCTAAATCAATATAAATTCCAGCCTTTGACTTATATGCGGCAAGATATTTTGGGTGTTTATTAATTAGTACATTCAGGCGTTCTAAGGCAGGTTCGTACATTCGTTGTAGTCGAAATAGGTGAGCTATACGTAATTCGGTTTCCTGTTCGTACTCTTCCATGATCTTGGGGAATCTGTTCTTCTTGAGGTTTACAAGAGCAAGTTCAAAGTTCTCAAGTGCCTCTTCAAAAAGTTTCAATTCAGTGTTGCCAATTCCCTTGTAATAGTAGCCGAAAATGTCGTTCTCTTGTCCTTCTGTAAGTTCATTCGCTAAGGAAAGCATTTCGTGCCATTCACGTTTTGCAGCAAGTTTGTGTACTTGTTGGAGTTTCTTCCATTGCTGGTAAATACCTTTGAAATTAGATGGTAAATTGAGAAGATTCATATTGCGAGTCTTGCCGATTATGACCAGCTATGATGAGTGGGGATTAAAAAGCACTAACCTCTCGACCCGTACATAGCCACGCCTTAATTTAAATTTAAAACTTGTGGCGGACTTTCCAAGTGCCACCAAATTTTCACATCTAACAAAACCCCATTCAGTCATAGGTGTTGTTGTGGTTTCGTTTTTCATTCTGTTGTCACTATTAACTCGTTTGGAGGAATACCGATATCTGAACCTACTGGGAAGTTTACTCTGTTGAGAGGTATCTTCGTCATTCCCTCATTAATCGTTGAGTCATTCCAAGAGTAGCTATCAAAGCCAATGTCAAACACTTTTATATTTCCATTTCCTGCTCCAGAGTCTCTTACAAAATGAAGTAATTCAAATTCCCCTGAATTAGTTTTTGCTGAGTTGATGTTTTTAATATCGTATGAAAAAAGTTTGGGCAAATTAATTGTCAGTGTCTTATTATCAAATCTACTATTACTAATTATTGGAGTTAATTCTGTGAAATATCTAGATTTGATTTTAATATCAAGTTCTACATAAGAATTGGAAGGCACTAAATTCTCACTAACTGATATGGCAAGCTCCTTAGAAACCACTTCAGCAGTAATTTCCTTTTTCTTAATTTTCGTGGATTTAAGTTTGCCTTTTTTTGTCGAGTACAAGGTCAATGTTGCTTCCTTTAGAAAGCTCGTAGGAGTTAATTTGATTTTTGGAAGGAACTCTCCAAATGAAGAAGTTGATTCAAGGTGAAATCTATAGTTGTAGTTATAGATGACGTATAAGTCCATAAGTTTGGCTGGAGGGTTGAATAATTCAGAGTCTCCGTTAGACTTTCCTACAGTTGAGTCTTTTTCATATACAAAATAGACATTGATTGTTTCGAGACTTGTTTTATTGTTAAAATCTTCAATTGATACTTTATCCAAATTTTCTATTTGACTAGTTGCCTCATGTCTCATACTAATCAATCTTGGAACGGTCGGATTATAACCTGGCTGAGAAACAGCCGGATGCTGAGCAAAATTTGAATTCAATAATGCGATTAAAAATATGATTGTTAATAGACTTCTTTTCATGATTATTTCTGATTGATTTTCTTGAAGGTAATGAATCACAACGAACGTCGGTATAAACTGTGCCATACCAACTAATATGCACAAACATAACAAACCTTGCGGAGACTCGGATGGCAGTACAACAACTAGCTGAGCGGTTCGCTACCAGGTAGATTTTTACTACCGTGCAAATCGTTGAACATACCTAAGAAGCAAAGGATGCGGCGCGAAGAGTAACAGTTTCCCTAAAGCACTAGAGATTCCTTACTGCGGCATGGTTTTATCACCCGATGTTAGGCGCTTTTTTTCTACTCCACTAATTTCCCCCGAATATATTTCTTTGCATTACCAGGGTATTTAGTTTGCGTTGATTCTACAATAACCTCTGATTCACTTGGTTCTTTAGGATATAAATAGAAAATGGCTTGTAATGTTTGATCAGCTTTGTCCCAAAACATCAAATACGACTTTTGGTCACATCTTACCCAATTAAGTTCTAGTTCCTTTGCTTGGCTATTCTCCAAATCATCGATGGCTTTCTGCCATGATTCAATCTCGTCATCTTTGAATTTATCACGGCTTAGTTTCTCGGCATTTTTTAATCTAAAGTAGTAAAGGCTTGTGAGCTTCTTCTTATCTTGAGAGAAGCCAGGATGAAACAGGACTTCCTCATTTGTCATTGAGGTTAAGCACTCCAAGACAATTGATGTGGCAGTTGAGGCCCTTAAATTATTGACAGTTTCTTCAAAATTCATCATTCTAACCTTTGCATCCTAACGCTTAGCTATGATGAACGGGATTAGACAGCACTAACCTCTCGTCTCGCACATAGCCACGTCCTGATTTAAATTTAAAACTTGTGGCGGACTTTCCAATCCTCGCAAAACTATCCTGACTGATAAAACCCTTCATTCATAGCATTTGTTGTAGGGAGTCATTCTTGGTTTATGGTATCTATTCTATTGTTATTATCAAGCAGCACTTTCAAATTTACATCAGTTTCAATGTATTCATGACAGTTAATGAAATAGTTGTTTCGCAGTTGTTCGTGTTCTATTTGTTCAAGTGTCACCTTAAGATCCAAACAGTAACTAGATGTATCACCTAATCTCAAAAACATATTTGCTCTGTTAGCCTTAATCATTGCAATTGTGTCCAAATCGGTAGTGAGTTCAATGAGTTTGGAATAGTAATCGATGGATTTCCTGTAGTTGTTTAGTATACGACCGTTCACATATGCGAGATTGAAGATTGTCAATTCATCTGTACTGTCAAGTTCGTAGGCTTTGTTTAACAAAATTAGTACGGTATCTGAGCCCTAATCAGCACAATTTTGCACTATTGATCCTGCTAGAAGACTATAAGCTGTTGGTTTGTTTGGGTAGGTCTTAATTGCTTGTTTGTAATAGTCGGTTGCTTCTTGGAAGTTTCCGTTGAGTTCAGCGTGTTCACCAAGTTCAATGAGTGCTTTATATCCTGAGTTGTTACCACAACTAGACAGCACTAAGGTAAAAATTACAAGGATTGCTACTTTCATATATTCGATTCGCAGGAATGCAGCTAGTGAATAGCACTAAAAGTAGTGAATCTTTAGATCACGAGGGGAAGAGCGCATGGAAAAGAGTATGAGTAAATCTGTCGCGCCCGGCAAGGGGAAACTCACAACGCCAGCCTGCCGGCATAGGCAGGTTCCGAAAGTCTAAAAATCCTGCGACCTAAATTGTAAAAAGCACTGCCATATCTCAGCGGTAGATATCACGGTTGAGTTGCACCTAAACCAGCCAGAAGGCACTGAGATATTTGCCCGATCAGCGATTGTTATGGGCTGTTTAGTATAGGTTTACAAAAGGGAAAAACCTCTCGAATTCATATTGCAATTGTTGATGTGTAGGGATTCCTGTTCTTATCAAAGTACTATCGTTTCGATAATAAATAACACCATAATTGCCGATAGTAAATTTGTCATATGCAGAGTCTCTGGTTATGATATAGGAGGAGTCGACATGAAAAGAAGGGACAAGGGAATATTCAAATGCATAAATTAATTCTTCGAAGTTCTTCATGTTAGTATCCCACTCGTTCTGTGCTTCGGATATTCCGGAGTTGACTAAAGAATCCTTCTCCGCTTCCGTCAAGAAATAGATGTAAACTTCTGCATGTAGCGGACCATTATATTCAGATCGTTCATATTTGTATTCTGGGGGCGATATTATTCCTGTATCCAAATGTAAAAATTGAAATGAGCTATCATCTATTTGATGGAATTTCATTTGGTAGGAGGTGGAGTCATTCTCATGTTTAGTTGGATGATATTTAAAGGTTATGATGCTGTCCAGAACAATGAATTTAGCTTCTGGGGTGATAGGCATTTCCTCATTAAAACTCCAACGATAATAGTTGTTTGAAGAGTCAAACATAATCCAGTGTGGCCAATCTTTATTCTTCGTTTCCCATTGTCCGAGGACAAATGAATTTCCCTGAAATGTTGGTTCGTTTGGTTGTTGAGAACAGCCGAATGGAAGGAGTAAAAGGATAAGAAATTTCTTTAATGGATTCATTGGCAATTGCATCAATAGCCCATAATGTCTAGCTAAAATGAGTATGCGCCCCAATACCTTTCCAGTGCTCAGTTCGCATATTCATTTTTAGCGCTTGTTGTGGTGCTGTTTTCGTCATAATATTCGCTCCGAATTTTTACATTAAGCCTTCGTAGGTGTTTGAAGAGTTCCTTCCAGTGTTTAGCTCGATAGCTACCTGCGGGTTGTAAGTTGCTGGTTTGAAAGTTCTTAAGTCTAATTCTTAACGATTCTGGTATTTTATGAGGATGTTCATGTATGATTTCCTGAATATCTTCAATTCGATAGGTCTTGGCTTTCCAGAACCAGATAAAGTTTCTTACTTGAAAGTAGTTGTCGGACAATCTGAAGTAATGTAGATGATATCCAGATAGACCAAGAAAGAGCGTAAAAATCACAATTCCTCGTATCATGTTTTCTTCGTTCATGCTGTAGAGCATGAATCCCAAGAAAACGGACAAGACCAATCCATAGAAATTGAAAATCCTATTCCCTTTAAAATCAATGAAATTCTCAGTTGCCAACTTTCTTCTGTCTATTGGTTTGACAATCGCTTTGCTCTTGGTACGAAGTTCTTCTAGTTTCTCATGTTTGTTGGGGTCAATTGATAGATTTAAGGCGTTCTTGACTCTTCCAAATCCATCGTAATAGAAATCCCAAAAAATTCTTGATGATCCATCCTTTAAGTTGACTATTGTTGATTCCATTGGCATTCTTACATACAAGAATTTGTAAGGCGATTTTTGATTCAGCAAAACCTCTGAAATATCATCTGACTTTATTATTTCGGACTTATAAATATGCTTGATTCGGAGTTCGTCAAGGGTTATTATAACTTGTGGTGTTGATTTGAAATAGTTAACTACCGCTGCAATTGCAAAAGCATATAATCCTAGTCCAGTTGCCGTTAATACAAGTTGTTTGTTCAGCGGATTGTCTGGAGCAACCATAAAAATCATGAATGTTCCAAGTAGAATGAAGAACAGTCCACCTGCGACGAGGACCACAAAAATTTGAACTACGTTCGGTTCGCTTGTTACTTTCATTTTGTTAGTCAAATGCACCACAACGACCAGCTATGATAAGTGGGGATTAGACAGCACTAACCTCTCGTCTCGCACATAGCCACGTCCTGATTTAAATTTAAAACTTGTGGCGGACTTTCCAATCCCCACGAAACTATCCTGACCGATGAAACCCCATTCATTCATAGCATATGTTGTAGTGCGTTCTTTAATTCCAGAGTTTTAACATAAACGGTTTGAGAATTTCCAGTTTGCCTTTGACTTTGTCCAAAGGAATTGACGTTGGCTCACTGAAAGTTACCTTTTTATTTATTTCACTATTCCTAAAGGACATTATTTTAGCTGCAACAATTTCCCCAAACCTTGTCACTACCCAAACCTTTGTTTCAGGACAATAATAGCCGTTCCGCCCTTGGTACTGTAAAGCTTCTGCCTTTACTTCTTCTTTCAGTTCGATAGAGGATAGTTCGACTTTAAAAGTACGTTCTGGTGTTTCAGCGAATAGTACTTCATATGAATTCCCTTGTTCGAAATAATACCAGCAATTGACCTCTTCAAGAGTTGTTTTATGCACATAGGATCCAATTCCGACTACAACTAAAAGAGGAATCCACATGAGTTTCTTAAGGAATGTATTTGCTAGGTTGAACTGATATGCAATAGATAATAGAACTCCAGAGCTTAATAGGAGTGGAATTATACCCGCCAACATTCTCTGATAATTTCCAGGATCAAAGAACAACACAAATCCAACTGTTTCTGCACTGAATAAAATCCATAGGCAAGATGCAATGAAGAAGATTAAATTCGATTTTCCATTCTTGGTAATTCCAGAGATGATAGCGAAAATTGTTACGACCGTCAAAAAAGGGAAGTGAAGTCCAACGGAGAATAATTTCGTCAATGCGATCAACAGACCCCATAAGATTAACAAAGCTGAAAAGGTATATTTGAGTATTTTCATTCTCGGCTCATGCACTACAACACCCGAATATAGAACCCCAGGGTTCTATATCTGTATTTCATATTTACTCCAAATCTAATGGGTTTACGACATTTTTTAAACTGTCAGAAGCTGCATACAATCATTCATCTGCTCAATGCTATGAGTTGGGTATGCCAGTTGATTTCCTTACCCATTACAAGGATGTTTGGGGTGATATTAAGAATCATGAAAGGCATAGAGCATCAGAGTCCCTTTCAGGAGACGCTGATGGGAACAGATGCATGGGAAAATCGGAGGTTTTTCCCGGAGTAATCAGAATGCACAAAATCCTCGGACTGCTCAGAACTGCCATGGGATCATCGACGATGTTGTAGCTCGTTTTCGTTCTTCATTCGATTAATTATCTCCTCAAATTTGTCATAATTCTCTAGTTCATTCGGTACTAGAATTTTCCCTTTGCCATTCCACCATCTAATTATGCTGTTGACATTTTTATCGATAAGTATGAGTTCTCCAGTTTTGGAATAATCTGTCTCTAGCCTTGTCCATGGGATTGTTATGAAATTTATGCCTTGCATTATGCGCTGCACTCCTTCAGCGTTAAGTTCAATTTGCAAACTTCGATTGTTAGACATTGCTTGTTTCGAACCAATCCAGAAACTGAATCCAACCACCAGTAAAGTTCCACCAATTACAATTATCAGCATCATAGGATCTTTTATGCCGTCATACGTTCCACTTGCGGCAATAAGGAGCCAAGGAATAATTGCAGAGGGGAGTCCTATTTTAGCAATTCGTCTCAGGGTTTTCCGTTTGATTTCGTCAAACCGATTCGGATCAATTTTAAATCTTATACTTTCCATTTGAGTCTCACGAGCTACAACGATCAGATATGGCGAGTGGCCATACCCTTACTAAAAAGAGCTAATGTAGTGAAACTGCCTAACCACCACAAGTGTCGGCTAGAGGAAATTCGTTATACAAGATAAAGGCCAGAAAGAATGATGTCTCCAAAGCTCAGGAGCCAGTAGAATGGGCAATGAAACGGTCGAATTCCACGGAAGTGTCAATAGCTCAGTTGGTCATTCGCGCATACCGATTGTTAGTCGTATTTCATTTTTCGCGAATTCCTGCAATGACGCATACTATTCCAATGATTAGGCAGTTTCTCTTGCATCGTTCATCTGCCGCAAAGTGATGTAGTCTCGTTGTTCTGATGATAGCGTTACGACTTTCCAATTGTCGTTCTGTGTTTCATGAAAGACCTGAAGGGTCAGTTGAGAACCAACTGATTCGCCATGATACTATACTGAATGTTGTGCATCGTTTTTAGTGCCAATTGCTATTGTTCTTGAGATTAAGTCATGCAAGGCTCTTTGTTTTTTCGAAACTGCAGCTGCAATAGCTGATAATGTGCCAATACCAAGGAGGTACTTTGATAGAGTTCTTATGATGGCTTGAATGATACTTATTTTCTGAGTTGGCTCCATGAATTTTGTTATTCTATAATTCATTGCGTATTGACCTAAAGTATGGGAATGAGTGGTTAATGACACTTCATATATCAACAGTATGATAATATATGTTTGCAAAGAGTATTCATCATTAGAAGAATCGAACAAAATAAAAATCTTGTTAAAGAATGTTGTGATATTTAATACAATCAGCAAGTCAATAAGAAACGCTTTAAATCTCTCAGTCAACATAGGAATTTCGTATTGACCATG
This sequence comes from Cyclobacteriaceae bacterium, assembly GCA_965243755.1. Taxonomy (GTDB): domain Bacteria; phylum Bacteroidota; class Bacteroidia; order Cytophagales; family Cyclobacteriaceae; genus JANSWY01. The sequence continues at coordinate 66,813 of CBDEVW010000001.1, read as the reverse complement.
AATGTTAGTTTCACCTTCAATTTTCACCAGTTTCCTACTTGATTTCTTTGGTTCCGTTTGTGGTTTAAATATATGAGGTATTGCTGCAGTAGTTAGAAAAATGAGTCCTAAGAAGATGAAGTTAATTGAAGATATTTGAAAACCAGCTGACAAAAAGATTATTCCAAATTCAGAGACAACTGCAGTCAATATCCATTTTGCAGAAACCTTTCCAGCGAAGGACAATGCCACCAAAAATAAATACAATACAAGTAGCCCGATTCCTAGTATTTTGTCCTCCGTATTTCCAAGTTCTTCATTTGGAAAAAGAACGATACTCGACGCAACACATACGATGCTTATGATAATGTAAATTTTCTTACTTGTAGTAACGGATATGGTTTTATTCATTCGGTTAATCTGTGATGCACGACGACCAGCTATCGGGCGTAGGTCTACGCGACCCGGTCCGCAGCTAGTGAAAAGCACTAAAGTAGTGAATCTTTAGATCACGAGGGGAAGAGCGCATGGAAAAGTGTATGAGTGAATCTGTCGCGACCGGCAAGGGGAAGCTCACAACGCCTGCCTGCCGTCATAGGCAGGTTCTAAAAGTCTAAAAATCCTGCGAGCAAAAGATAGTAGAAAGCACTGCCGTTTCTCAACGGCAGATTCACGGTCGTGTTGCACTGAAACCAGCCAGAAAGCACATAGCCCGATCAGCGTCTGTTACATTCCGCCTTACTTTCTTCTGCGCTTCAGAATGTTCTTTAGAGTTAGGAAGAATATTGCCAAAAAAGTTAGATCAAATGCTATAATGAAATGATGTTCGCTAATTGAGGTATTCCTTAAAAAGTTCTCATGAATTGCAAATGGCAGAAAGTTGAAAAAGCTCGGAGGAGTTAGTATGAAATAGCCAACAATAACTGTTATGACAATTGATATTATTAGGACAGACTTCTTGTTCATGAGTTAACTCGAAATTTCAATATCCATCTGCGAACTATGAAAAAATCCATCGTTACAAAAACCAATGCTAGTAGTCCAAACCAAACTGCTTCCTCGTTGTTCATGTTTTTGAAGTTCGGTCGTTGAATCTTGTCCCACAGGAGCCAAAAATACATTGTTGATAAGAATCCTGTGAACAGAAAAGCTGCCAATAATAAAAGTTCTTTAATGATCTTCATGAATATCCGTTCCGCAGTAGTGGAATGTAACGACCAGCTAAAATCAGTAGGCATACCCTTTCAAAAATGTTCCGAAGTATCAAGTCCAAATACCTTTTCAAATACCTCGGTCAGCCTATGGATTTTAGTGCCTGTTATGATTATGTTATTGGTATTCGAGTTGAGATATTTTTTGCTCCAGCAGCTCGATTTTATCACTTTCGCCCCAATTGTTTATAGCCATTGTTACCAGCTGGCCTTTTAATTCAATTTCTTAAGTTGTTCATCAATCTCTTTATGTATTTTCTCTAATTCATATGAATATTTATCTGTCTCTTCTTCAATAGCTTTTTTAAACAATTCAAAAGCCTCAATTCTTAATTCCGAATATTTTAAAAGTATTTCATTTTGTTTGGCTAATTCGGTTGGTAAGTCTTGAAAATTGTTAGTTTTTTTTATAATTGAAATATTTTCTTTCCATTTAGGTATCGTGGTGTTTTCCAGTTCTTTGATTAACGAGTAGTTTGTTTCGGTATTTAAGTGGTCATAGAAAACAAGGGTTTCTTCTTCGTTTTTTAAAAACACACTTAATTCAGTATCATATCTGTCATATATTTCATTATTCATTTCGAAAAATACATATCCAAATATACCAATCGACATTATTATAAGTGAAATAAATCCGATTCCGGCAGCCCTCCAACCCGAAAAAAAAGGATTTCCATTTTCTTTATGAGATTTAAGAATTTCTCCCTGTTTCCACTCAACAATTCCCCAAATAATTCCTGTATAAATTAGTGGGATTAGTTGCCTTGGAATTTTATCAAGTATGTTTTCTGGAATCATAAATATTCCAGAAAAAAGTACTATCGTTGATACAATTCCAATAATCAGTGAATTTCTTCCTTCATTTGGTTTGTCTAATGCTTTGAAATTTTCTCCAATCATATAACCCGCTGCAAGTGGTCCACCCAAAAATGTGGCTCCACCTATAGCTTTTGAAGAATATAGTTTAATATCTTCTGTTAAATTCTCTGTATTATTTTCTGTTTCGTTCATTTTTGCGGTTTAGCTTGCAGGTAACGTCTGCGGCTATGATTAGTGCGGTTTCAGAAGGGCTAAGCTTTCTTTTTCTACTCTTGCTAGCCTAGCCTGTTTTCATGCTTAAATTACTGCAAAAAGTATTAAAACAGAGGCTTGGCGGGTTTTAAATCTAAAAGTTTGACTCTAGTTTAAGGCAGCATTAATTATAGCCGCTGTTGGCTGCAGTATTTATTTCTTTTCTGTCAATACGTTTATTAAAAACAGTCCGAAATTCAAATCAACCGGATAAATTCTACCAGTATTAAAACTTAAGCCAATCTCACCGTGTCTACCTGGCCCAACCACAAATCCACTTAGCGATAAATATTCCGGCAATCTATTATCTCGTCCTTTAATCCATACTTTTGCACCAAGAAATCCCCCAATACTTAATATAGCCTCCTTCCCTATCTCATTTTGATATGCTATAAATTCCATTGGAGCCAGTTCAAGCTTTTCATTATTGAATTTTATTTTCTTCGGTGTCTGACTTTTATCTATGTCTCCTATGACATAAACCATATTTGTAGGATATAACCTGACTACCTCATCAAACTGAATATCAGTTAGATTGTAAACTGAAATCTCAATTGCTATGGTGTCAACCCCTTTTTTTACATTTTCAATTCGAAATGAATTTGCACCAAGTTCATTAGCTTTTTGCCAAAGTGTATTGAATAAGTTTGACAATATCGATTTACCTGAATTTGTCACGTATCCACTTATTGTTGCAACATAAATTTCATCTTGTAGTTCGTATTGATTGTCTATGTAATAAAACTCATCTGGATTTATGGCTTTACTAGAATTATCACTTTTATCGATTATCTTGACTTCTTGCGCATAAGAGATCATTGAAAACAAAGAGAACAATATCCATAGTCCGTTTAAGAAAGTCTTTTTCATATTATTTTATTTCAAAATATCATTTAGTTATCTGTGATGTTGCCCCATATTGCAGCCAACATCCGAAGATAGAACCCTAGGGTTCTATATCTGTATTTCATATTTACTCCAAATCTAATGGGTTTACGACATTTTTATAACTGTCAGAAGCTACATGAGTATGGCGTTGTACACATCAAATAATCATTCATCAGTTCAATTCTATGAGTTGGGTACACCAGCTGATTTCCTTACACATTACAAGGGTGTTTGGGGGTGATATTAAGAATCATGAATGGTATGGAGCATCAGAGTACCTAGCAGGAGACTCTGATGGGGGAATTCTGGCATTGATTCTATAAGAGAACATGGGCATGACCTTATCACAGCTTGTTAGTCGTATTTTATTTTCCACGAATTGCTGCAATGATACACACTATCCCAATTACCAAGAATAGATATGAGCTTGCGTTATCAGTTTCTCTTGCATCATTCATCTGTCGCAAAGTGATGTAATCTTGCTGTTTTGAGGATAGAGTTACGACTTCCCATTTATCTTTTTGGGGTTCATTAAAGACTTCAAGGATCAGGTGAGAACCAACTGATTCGTTATCTCTAAATGATTTGAAGTTGAATATTGAATATGCGTTGGATCCTATAGAGAATGCTTTGGGTTGATCTACCAGGTTAAACTCAAAAGAGTAACTTTTCTTAGACCCACCATGAGATTTTTTCACCAGTTCAGTGGCTAGTTGACCTTCGAAAGTACGAAGTTCACTTAGGGTTATATCTTCATTGGAAGTGTACCAAAACCAAACAAAGAATAGGAGGAACAAGAATCCGCATCCGTAGTAAACAAAGTCTCTGGATTTCTTTTCCTTAGGCTTCCTATGTTTCTTTTTCCGTTTTGGCATGAGTTACGACTAACGCCTATGTAAGAATCGTAGCTTTGGTTTGCGAAATGGCATTGCGCGGCTATGACTTTTTACATTTTGTTATGATCTTTTTAGTCTTCGATTTTGCTTTTAAGTTCTTCGTTTTCAACTTTCAGTTGTTGGACCTGCTTGTTCAAGTCTATCATGTAAAGTGTTAGCTCCTCAATTTTTTGGAGCAGTTTAGCGTTCATCTCCCCGAGATTGATTCCGTTCTCCTTGACTTCTGCTTCATTTGGAATTTCAGGGAGATGTCCATTTTCATTAATGTGTTCCTCTACCTCTTCAAGTGTTGGTAGTTTGTAGTCCTTTTTAAATACAAAATCTGACCATCCACTTGCTGTTACTTTAATTTCTCTCGCTCCAATTGAGCCTTCAACTGCTAATTTGTGAGAGCCAGTTGTAGCTGTTCCTATTCCGACACTTCCACCTTTTAAGTTAAATCTTAAATCTCCATTTTTTCTTAGAATAAAAGGCATTTGTCCAACAGTTTGTGTGTAAACGTAGAAATCCCCTGCTTCGATTCCAAAACCAGTGTGATTCGAATGAGCTACTCCAAGTCGTATTTGTTCATCGCTGCTTGGTGTTTCGAAACGTACTTCCGGCCATTCAGTGGAAGAAATTTTTAAATATTGACGATTATCCAGATTTCCTATTCTAGCACTTCCATTAACGTCCAATTGCATTGTAGGAGTCATCGTTCCAATTCCAATTCGACCAGTAGAATAGTCAATTGAAAATGCTTTAGACCAACCACTGTTGTTCCTCCAAATAACGAAATCATTTCCAAAATCATAAGGTCTGTGGGTAATTGACCACCTTTTATTACCATTATCACCCATGAAAATATCTGTATTTAATGAATTCCCAGTACCTCTCGAGTTTAACCAAATTACTGGTCTATGAGTTGTTGGAGCAATTTCTAAATCTACACTTGGAGATGTTGTACCAATACCAACGTTTCCGGTGGACTCAATTTTATTGTTTTGACTGAAAACTGAAATAGAAATTGTTAGTATTAAAAATATTAAGCTTAGTTTTTTCATATCTATTTTTTGATGCTTTGATTTCGATGTAATGCGATATTGATCATAACGATTGCAAAAGTAACGCGTGTTATACATACTGTACTTATATAGTCATTTTTATATTAATACCGGTTTTCCTAAAATGTCAACATATTATGCATGATTAGATTTTAAATTGCGCCCCGAAGCTGGCCAACTCCGATACAACTAATGAATCTGCTGGTGCTTCCAAAGTATCAGAATGGCACTGCGTTCAGAAAGAGAAAATCCTGCGAGGTGAAGTCAGTAGAAGGCACCAGTCTTTCCAAGCGGCTGATTCATGGTGTAGTTCGCACTGAAGTTTGTAAAATGGCAGTTTGGCGCATTCGTGCTAGCGATTGTTAGGGTTTTGTTTTCTTCACAATGTTGAGTTCAATTACTTCTTCAACTGTAAATTTTCCGTTGTTACTGCCCAAATGCCCATAGCCTGGTTCTGAGTTGTGATAGCGACCTATCAATTTGAGTTCTAGGTAGGTGTTCCAGTAGTTATTATGCACCTCTTGAAATTGTTCGACAAATTGTTCTGGTACGTTGTGGTTCAAGTCTAAGAATTCAAGTTCAGTTTCGAGTTTGGGCCTGCATTTTTTACCGCCCCAAATTGACCAATATTCCTCAACTCCGCTGTATGTACATTCGATGTACTAGTTCACCAACATGTTCAGGTAGTTCACAGAATTCTACAGCCAATACTCCTTTTCGGAATTCGCTAGGTGTTCGTGAGCTAGCACAGCCAAACAGTAGAGTTAGAGTGAAAATGGGAATTAGTTTGTTCATCAGAAGTTGACCAGAAGCTCAGGAGAAATAAATCCTAACGATTAGCTAAGCACAGTCGGCTCAACCTTTCAAATATCTCAAATGTATCTGATCCAGATGCCCTTTGCAAATAACTTCGTAAGCCGATTGGGCTTAGCGCCTTTTGTAGAGCGTCATTTTTCACCAAGTTGCCTTAGAAGTTCCTGAAAATCAGTTATTCCGTTCGACTTATCTGTGTGTATTTCCACGTCACCAACCATTGAGTTATAATGCAGAGTAAAGACCTTACTTTTGAATAGAAAATCCCAGTATTTAGAGTCAAAATCATCTATCTGATCAGTAAAGTCAGTGTTAAGTCGGGTTCTGATTCTGTCAGAGTATCGATAAAAATCATCCCATTCAGAGTTGCTATCCAGAACGTAGTTGTAGAGTTTCCCCGTGGTGTTAAGAATTATAACATACTCATCATTCATAATTCCTGAAATTCAGATTTAAACTTGTTCCAGTAACTAAAACGATCTGAATCAAACCTTCTTCTTTTCCAATTTGAGAAGAAGTTGTTCTTCCGTTTCTTCTTTAAAGATCGTGTTTGAATTTGATCCCATAGCCAATGTTCATCAAACCCTGCCCATTCCCATGCAGTACTCCAAAGGTTCATTCCAACTATTGGTTTTACTTCGTAGAAATCAATGTTTTTCAGTTCACTTAAAGAATATCCACTGTTCCTAAAAGTCTCCCTTATTCTTAAAGCATCATTAGTTTCCAAATCTGTGTCGAGGTAAAATTCAGAAATTGCTAGCCAAACTGGCTTCCTTCGTTCGATTTCATCTGAGTTCATTTCAGGGTGCGATATGCTCTACAACATCCGAACATAGAACCCTAGGGTTCCATACCTGTATTTCATGTTTACTCCAAATCTAATGGGTTTACGACATTTTTAAAACTGTCAGAAGCTACATGAGTATGGCTTTCTACACATCATAGAATCATTCATCCGCTCAATGCTATGAGTAGTTGATTTCCTTACCCATTACAAGGATGTATGGGGGTGATATTAAGAATCATGAGTGGTATAGAGCATCAGAGTCCCTTTGAGGAGACTCTGATGGGCAGTAAGCTTCCTCACAGTGGCATGAATTTGTACACGATATTATGGTCTTTTTAAATCGTTATCCAAACTTCCGATTTTCAAAGTGTCGAAATAATGGTTCTTTAGTTCTGTTAACCTCTCCACCGTTAAAGGCACATGGCTAATTTGTAGTTGATCCCGGATTAATTCTAGAAACCGCATATCTTCTTCATCCAATTCTTCATCGGGATGGTTAAAATATGCTATAGTTTCCTCAAACTCATAAACAAGTTCCTCCAGACCGAACCAACCAACATGATATCCAATTGAAAAGAATTCATCTAAGTTCTCTGCAATAATTACGTTGTTCTCAGATGCCATTGGAACTGTCATAACAATTGCTTCCGAACCGTCAACTATTCCAAAATGAACACCGTTTCCTTGGGTTGTTGCAAATGTTTTAGAGTTTTTTGGGGTGCAGAAATAATCATATGTTTCAAGTGGTCGAATTGGGCTTAATCCACAGTATGAAACAAAATTATAGTACTTCTTTCCCCACCTTTCTTTAATGAGGTCATCTACTTTCCAGAAATCTTCGATTTTAATCATTCATCCAGATAATTGACCATAACGGACTTGTTAAACTCCGTGACCGTCCCTCGTGGCGGACATGGCGTTTGGCTCTTGTTATGATTCGTTTTCTTTTTTATTAAATACTGAAGTAAATATAGAGATAGAAATTATATGAAATAGAATACTATGCCCTGACATTCCTCTGAATAAATAAGCCTTATGCTTGAAATATTGCTCTTCTGTTATCTCCTTATAAATCTTGCCTTGATATTCTAACACGTACTTTCCATCGATGATTTCTGGAGTTACTCCACCTTCATTCAAATAAAATAGAGAGAAAAAGAAATTGAAAAACACATATAGCACAACAATCCAAAAAGACTTTTTAAGCCATTTAGGGGTATATCGAAAATAGTCTGACCAAATATTTTTCAATGGTGAATTAGGTTGACGTAAGTATTTTTTACCCGCTTTAGTCGATACTATAAACGGTGGGAACATCGCAATACCAAAAACGAATATCAAAATGCTATAACTTGTTCTTAGGGATGGAATGTAAGTCAAAAGATGAAAAAGCAAAGTGGATAATAAAGCAATCCATCCAAAGTAGTAGTACGCTTTTAATCTAGTCATTATATTAAGTGTGATTAGCTATTTTTTTATTCAATGAACCATAACACTCAGATAAGCTCAGTGAGCTTACCGTTTCAAATTGATTCTAAAGTTAATATGTCCCACTAAAGTTTGTCAAGGCTAAGTATACTCATTGAGCTTATCGTTTGTTGTGCACCGTTATTACTCATTTGCTACTTTTTTCATCTGTTCGGCAAGTTCTCTAAATGCAGACTTGTCTATTATTGGTAGTTGAAAGTTCCCAGTCAGATTCATGGTTCGTTTATCAGTCATCTTGAAAACAAGATCTATTGTGCCTTTAACATTGTTCTCCGAAATCCCAGTAATCTGAATAGTTCCTGATGCTGCTTTGGTATCAATCACATGCCCCATAGGTCCATAATGCCAATAAGATAAGTTAGCATTTATTTGATCGTCCTCAATGTTGTAAGTTCTCATTTCAAGTTCAGGTAGTGAGAACAGAAAGGAATAGTTTGTTTCATCGTCAATTATGCTGGAATCTCCCTCGTCAAAGTGATGGAAATTAAATACGAAATCTGTTCCATCTATTGGATAGTAGATTGATGATCCAAGTAGTTCCATTAGGTTGTCCGAAGGTTCTTCGCTGATTTTAGTACCAGCGACTATATAACTAGCGTCGAGTTTAAATTCATGCTTTTTGAGCTTCTTTCCTTGAATCCAAATTGAATTGCTTGGGAATCGTTCTGTTGAAAAAATAGAATCGTAAAATTCACCTTGTATGGAGTAGACCCTCATCATTCTGTCAAACATTTCTTTTTCCTGTTGTTTCTTAATTCTGTCTTTTTCTTCTTCTTCAAATACATATTGTTCGATGCTCACTTTCCGAAGAAGAGCATTCCTCAGAAGGAGTTCTTGTTTTGTTTTGGGCTTTCTCGTATCAACTGATATTTTTCCATCAATTAATATTTTTTTGTTTTCAAGATGAGTAAATCTTAAAGTTCCTTCGATATCAGTTGTCGGGTCATTTGTTCCACCTCTGTTCGCATAATGGTTGATCAATTTCAGGTCGACAGTATCAAGGTTTACTTCATTTGTGAAGTTTGGGAGTTCGAACGCAAGCTGAAATGACCCTGGTGTATAATCTCTCCACTCACCATCAGGAACAAAAGAGTTCATCTCAATTAGGATAGTTGAAATACTATCAGATTGTTCAAGTGAGCGTTCTGAAAGCCAACCAAAACGGCTTTTTAATCTTGTGTTTTCCAGATACCTAAAATCTGAAAGAGGAATGCTTACATAGTTGTCTGAATCATCAATGTATCTGTTAAATCGGATAGAATCAGTTGGCATGAACTGCCCGTTGCAGAGTTCAGTAAGGAAAAAGCAAAAAATGAATGGTAGGTTTCTCATCTTGCAGATATAGTGCACAACGCCCAACTATCGGTTTGTGTGCCCACAGTTGGCAAATACAGCTAAAATAGCGGAAGTGCACCAGAAGCACAACGGTAACTACAATGCACTGCGTTCTGCTGATAAAAAATCCAGAACCATAGACCTTTCTAAAAGCGGTGAGGTATCAGAAGGTGCACTTTTGCGGTCAAGTCCCGATGACGCTGGCAAAAAGGCAGTTTGGCACATAAGCGATAGTGTCTTTTATAAGCCGTTTTGATAATTCTTTATGAGTTCTTCTGCCGACTTTAGTTGTTCGGCCGTCCAGACATCAACTTTACTATCTTCAGCGTAATAATTGTCGATAAAGTCAAGTGCGAAATCTGCTTTGGTATATTCGATGTTCTGTTGTTTCGCAATGTTGGAGTTCTTAATCCACAAATGCCAAATTGCAATATCAATTGTTGATGAGAGGTCAAGAGCAGATTTAACTGTAACTGTCCAGTCTTCTTCAGATCGTTTGAATACTTTATACAACTTTAACTCATTCAGATTTTGTTGTTCTTGCGAATCCAGTTCACCCAGTTCGTTCAAAATATACTGGAAAAGGACACTCATGTAGTCTGTTGAGTTATCCTTAGTTTGTTCGTTCATAGAGCTTGCAGTCATGACGCTAAATAGAAAAATGATTAGTAGGAAGCTTCGCATGTATGGCTTATAACGAACGTCAGCATGGGTAGTGCCACACCAACGAAATTTAGGTAAAAGTAGCATCTTTTGCGGAATCCAGGATGACAGTATAGACACTAAATGCACGGTTGTGCATGCCACCCAGAAAATCCATGTCTCCGCCATGCAATTCCTTGAGCAAAGGATGCGGGCCCAACAGCCACTGACTCCAGAATGTACTCGGATTCCTCACGGCGGCATTACCTCATTGCTAGATGTTACCAGCATTTTTAATTACGCTGGATATTGCACCTTCAACGAAGATTATCAGAACCAAAATTTATGTAGAATCTTAAGGTTGGCCTTTGTTAAGTTATACGGTGAATTGGATGGTATTACACTATCAATTCCACATTTTGGACATAACGCAGTTCGTTCTTCCTCCAGAAATTCAGTTACTTCAGAGGCATCATAGATTGAAAGGCAATAATAACATCCAGCTTTTTCAGATGCTTTTAGCGCCTTCTCATTGGACGTTGCATAATCAATGGCTTTTTTAATCTCTGCGTTGGTCATGAATATTGCTTGGTAACGGCCAGCTATCGGCGTATGTCTACGCGACCCGGTCCTCAGCTAGTGAATAATACGAATGTAGTGAATCTTTAGATCACGAGGGGAAGAGCGCATGGAAAAGTGTATGAGTAAATCTGTCGCGCCAGGCAAGGGGAAGCTCACAACGCCTGCCTGCCGGCATAGACAGGTTCTAAAAGTCAAAATCTCCTGCGAGCAGAAGTATGTAGAAAGCACTGCCGTTTCTCAGCGGCAGATTCACGGTCGAGTTGCAATGAAATCAGCCAGAATGCACTGAGACATATGCCCGATCAGCGTCTGTTAGAGACTTTACTTTTTTCCTCCTATCCAAACCGTTCCTTTTGGCACGAAATATCTTATTCCTTTTGTTTCCCCACTTTGATATTCTTCTCTTCTGTGATTACTCCGTTCGAGTTTTCTATAAAGTCTTTGGTCAAAATAATAGTCTTCAGGTGTTGCGTAACCGTCCATCGGCCAAAAATCATTTTCAATTACTTCTTCGTCTATGGTGGCTTTCCAGTTGAATTGTTGTAATTGATCTCTGATTGGTTTGTATCGAAGTTCAGGAAATGTTGGGTGGTTCTCAGGTTCTTGGAAAAGTGTGTCGTAGTAGTTAATTCGTTCACCAGTTGCGCAGACCACTTGAGAGCTCGTTACCCGAGGTTCATAAAGCCAAATTTTCAAATAGAAAGGTTCATCAAATTGGTTCAGTTGCCGTTCCCATGAATCGTAAATATCAATTAGCGATTTGACAATGCTCGTTCTATGAGTCGATCTTGGCCCTGTAAAATCTCTCTCCTTGTATCGAAGATTGTCCCAAGGACTAACCCATACTTTTACGTATTCGTATTGTCGTTCAGCCAGTTGTTGTAGGTCAAGTTCAAGGTTAGCAGTTCTCCAGTCCTCAATCCTTTGGGTAAGTTTTCGTTGACCTCTTATTTTTCTAGTTCCGTTCAAGTTTATGGTGATTTTGCGAAAAACCCGTATTGTCTCTAACGCCTAGCTAAGCGGCGGATGTCCGAAACTTGCTAGGTAACGATAAAAGTAACGAAGGTGCACCACCCGTACAAACTTTCAGATGGCATCACGTTCCACAAGACATTCGCCAGAAGCACAGGAAAAATAGAAGGCACTGAAGCATCAGAAGGTGCACTGAAGTGGGCGAGTCCCTCATCAGCAGGCAGATGGGCAGTAGACATCTGCCGACTTAGCGACTGTTAGACAAAGTTATTTACGTCTTAATTCTGATATAGTATTCAAGTTGTTCGTTAATTATCCAGAGTTTAATCTGTTGGAGCAAGGACAAGCTTTGAACCAGGTTCAAGTCCTTGAAATAGTCAAAATAATATCGATACTTTAAATTTTCCCAATCAGGGTGTTGTCTCATAATTGGGTCGTCAGCAGCCTGAAAAATTAAAATTTTATAGTAGTTCGTGTCAAGTTCATGGATTCGTTCCGTTACAGCGTTAATCGTCTGCTGAAATTGATTGTTAACAAATGATGACTGGATAACATCAAATGAACCCAAGAATTCTTTGTTCTTTAGAGTATGGGTATATTCTTCAGCATATCCTTCTTCGAATCCACCGGATTCGCTTATTAATTTATTTCTTATAGAATCTAGTAGTTGATATGATTCTGTGACTCTTAATTCGAGTAAGGAATCTGTTACACTATCAATTAGTATGTATTTGAGTGTTCGTTCTTGTACCTCAAAGGTCTCTTCAAGAGTTATAAGTGCCCGGAGGTCTCCTCCATCAGATTCGTCCTTAGAATGTTCACAAGAGAGTAAGAAGATTATGATGGAAAAGAAGATGACTTTTTGCATGGGCCAATTTTGTCTAACGCTCAACTATCGGTTTGTGTGCCCACAGTTGGCAAGTGGCACTAAAATAGCGGAAGTGCACCACAAACACAACGGTAACTACGAAGAGCTGCGTTCAGAAAGTAAAAATCCAGAACCACAGAAGTCTCCAAAAGGCGATGAAGTTTCAGAAGGTGCACTTCTGCGGGCAAATCCTTATGAAGCCTGCAAAGAGGCAGTCAGGCACATAACCGATAGTGTCTGTTACCTACCGTTTTAATCCCAAAAATTTAAGCAAAGTTGGTCGTTCTGCGGGTTCAAATTCAGTCGGGCTTTTACGGTTGATGAGCACTTTGTTATCCTTCCTAAATTCAAAGTTAGAAAGGTCGATAAAGAATCGAATGTTAAAATGGTCTGCACTGATTTCCCATAGATCGCCAATGAGGTTCCCATTTTCCAATGATGTTAGATAAACCCCATCCACATGTCCCAGGCTTATCGTTCGTTCAATTTTATTACCTGCGAGAAAGTAAACATTGTGTTGGTTAGAATAGACTAGGAAATTAGGTTCATGAGTTCTGATGATGGAATGAACGGGTTCGTAATCCTCAGTTTCTAATAAGAGTTCTTTCGTTTCGGTGTTCACATAGTATCCAGTTCCCCTAGCTGATATGAATGCTGTGTTCGTTCGTTCGTCAAAAATCAGATCAGTTAGACCAAAGCTATGTCTGGATGCTGCGAACGATCCATACCATGATTCTCCATTGCTTTGTTCAAATTCTACCCAAACGTTAGCAAGTTCAGTTGCCCCGAAATGTTTTTCAGGCCAAGTTCCAGATAGTGGAGTATTGTTCAATATGGTGGCTTTGCTCAGTGGCATATGGTAGGTAACACCCGAATATAGAACCCCAGGGTTCTATATCTATATGTCATATCTACTCCAAATCTAATGGGTTTACGACATTTTTAAAACTGTCAGAACCTACATGAGTATGACTTTCAACACATCATACAATCATTCATCTGCTCAATGCTATGAGTTGGGTAAACCAGTTGATTTCCTTACACATTACAAGGATGTTTGGGGGTGATATTAAGAATCATGAATGGAATAGAGCATCAGAGTCACTTTCCGGAACTTTGATGAGGAGAAGAAGGCAGCTGGTGCATTCAGACTAGCGCTGTGCTAGTACCTAATTTGATTTTTGTTGGTTTCTTTATCGAATTTCATTTCTAACATTGATTTGATTGTAGCTTGTTCAAATGACTCCAATTCACGAATAGGAGCAAAAGCCCTATCATGTCTGGCCCAATAGTTGGAAAACCTTTTCTTCTGAGTTCCATTTTCAATATAATAATCAATTGATTCAATAAAGTTAGAAATTCGATTCATGCAAAAAAGGAAACCATCTTGAATCACCAATTCCTTGTCTCTGGCTTTGCCTGCGGAGTGTGCTATTATATGTCGAAGTTTAATGTCCATCTTCAGCATCTTCACATCAACGAAATCTAGGATACTAAAACCAAACACTATTTCATAAATCTTATTTACTTTCTCCACATTATGATAGATGATTCCATTCAATATTTCGTTTACCAGTTGGTGAGGTCCTGAAACGACATCTGAAACTGTGAGTTTTCTTTGTACTTCGTAAGATTCGAGAAATCGAATAACCAAATTTTCATCTGCTTTTAGTTGTTCCAACAGGCGCTCTTTAAGATATAATTCCATGGAGGAAATGATGCTTATGAATAAATAGTTTATCGTCCTGTCTTCTCCCTTTATCCGTTCAAATTGTTGAAGAGTTACAGAAATGTCTTCATAACCTGGATCATCTATGTGTAACAAACAAAACTCTTTCAGGTACTCTTGGAATCTTCTGTTCAAGTAAGATCCAAATATTGAGTTTAGATTATTCTGAAAAGTTCTTATTGCTTTTGAAGGCATACTCCGTTAAAATATCCGCTAACATCCAAATATAAAACCCTAGGATTCTATATCATAATTCATATCTACTCTAAATCTAAGAAGATCACGGCATTTTAAAACGATCAAAACCACATGAGTATAGATTTCTGGTGGTTTTTGAGGTCCATGCCTTAACTGCTCCTGTTCCACTTCCCCCCAACCGTGGAATTCCACCCCACATCTGTGGAAAAAATTACACACTTTCGTATTTTAGTTGGTACATATACTACCTGCTCTACCAAACAAGCCCTGATCAGTCCTGTGGCCCGTTTATTGTAAAGGGGAGTGTACACAATAATTTTTAAACCCGATCCATGTGCAGGATGCGGATGCATCATTCGGGTGAAATGAAATAAATCAATATTGATTAGTACCGGTGAACTAACATGAATATATTAATCGTAGATGATGAGGAAGAAATTGGCATGATGGTCACGAAGTTCCTGACACGCGAAGGACTCATGGCAGAGTATGTGACAGGGATATCGGATGCAAGAAAGAGACTGGAAAACAAAAAGTACGACGTATTCCTGCTGGACCTGAATCTCCCGGACGGGACAGGTCTGGACCTCTTACCTGATATTGACAATAACAACGAAAAAGCCAGGAGAATTGCCATCAGCGCATACGAGGACCTGATCACAGAAGCGTCAATGCACCAATATGGCATTCATCAGTTCGTGAGAAAACCATTCACTAAAAATGAGATCATTAGTGCGGTTTTCGCGAAAAAATAAAACCAAATGATAGGTGGATCAGTTACTCCTTCAATAAAAGCGGTAATTTTTTCAGTGCTAACTAAAAGTTAACAACATGGCCAGAATTCTAATAATTGATGATGACGCTGATATCTGCTTATTACTAAAAAAATTTTTCCAAAAGAAAGGTTTCGAAGCTGATACGGCCTCCAATGGTGAGGAGGGCATCAACAAGGTGAAGTCAGACCTGCCGGATGTCGTTTTATGTGACTTTAAACTGCCGGATTATACCGGTTTGGAAGTGCTGCAAAAGATTAAGATCATCAACCGGGAGACCCAGGTGATCATCATCACAGGATACTCCGATGTAGGTACTGCCGTTGACACCCTCAAAAAAGGCGCTTTCGATTATGTGACCAAACCACTTTATCCAGACGAAATTCTGCTCACCGTCAACAGGGCCCTCGCCAGCGAAGCTACCCCTGAGAAACCAGAGGGTACGCCAAAACCTAAAAAGCAATCCACCGAAAGGGTTTATATCAATGGTGACAGCCGTCAAAGTCAGACCGTACAGAAGCACATCGACCTGATCGCCCCAACAGACATGTCGGTGATCATCCTGGGAGAAACGGGTACCGGAAAGGAATACGTGGCAAGAGCCATCCATGAAAAAAGTAACCGCGCCAGCCAGCCTTTTGTGGCCGTAGATTGTGGTGCCTTGCCCAAGGATCTTGCCGGATCGGAGCTTTTTGGGCATGTTAAGGGTGCCTTTACCGGAGCACTTAGTGACAAGGTTGGGTGTTTCCAACAGGCGAATGGCGGGACACTTTTTCTGGATGAAATCGGGAACCTTAACTATGAACATCAGGTGCAGTTGCTCCGTGTTTTGCAGGAAGGCATGGTGAGAAGAATAGGAGATACGAAAGAGATCGCAGTGGATGTCCGGGTGTTGGTCGCCACCAACGAGGACCTGAAAAAGAGTAGCCAGTCCGGGGAATTTCGTGAGGACATCTACCACCGATTGAATGAATTCATGATCCAGCTGAGTCCGCTGAGAGAACGCCGGGAGGACATCATGGCATTTGCCAATCATTTTTTGGAAGTTTCCAATGAGGAGCTGGGAAAAAATGTAAAGGGATTCGATCCAGCGGCAGAAAAAGTGTTGATCAACTATTACTGGCATGGCAATATCCGTGAACTAAAAAATGTGATCAAACGGGCCGTACTGTTATGCCAGTCAAGCCAAATAGATCAAACCTGTTTGCCGGTAGAGATTGTTTCTCAAGAGTTCAATAACGCCATGACCCTATCCAATGGCAGTCACCCCAAAACACTCAAAGATTACGTGAGTATAGCAGAGAAAAAAGCCATCCTGGAGACCCTGCAGTTGACCAATAATAACAAGTCCAAAACGGCCGAACTGCTTGATGTAGACAGGAAAACACTTTACAATAAAATCAAAGTTTACAACATCGATCTGTAACCACGAAAACTTCACCACTGTGGCAACAACTGAAAAAAATATTGGAGCAGGCGATCTGCTGAAAAGTATCCTCGACAGCTCATTTGATGGCATCATGGCCTTCCGGGCAGTACGGGATAATCATCAGGAAATTGTTGATTTCGAGTGGCTGTTTGTCAACGATGTAGCAGAAGCCATCGTAGGCATGACCAGCGAATCCCTGATCGGTCAGCGGCTGCTGGAGGTAATGCCTGGCAACAAAGAGGCCGGCTTGTTTGATCGCTACAAAGAAGTGGTGGAAACCGGAAAATTCACTTCATTCGAACAATTCTATCCCGGTGAAAATGTCAATAAGTGGTTCAGGATATCTGCTGTAAAGCTGGCAGATGGTTTTACGGTCACCTTTCAGGACATCACCGAGCTGAAGATATCGGAGATTGAAGCAATTGCCCAGGAAAAGAAATACCAAAGACTCTTTGAGAAATCAATCGATCCAATATTCACCATCAATGAAGAAGGGGATATTCTGGATGCCAATTCTGCTTTTCATGAGCTGTTTGAATTTACCACTGAGGACCTGGAGAAACTACAAATCCAGCAGATCTTTAAAAGTGAGGATGATTTTAGCCATTACCATCACCTGTTGGTCAATGATAAAAAAATAGAAGAACTGGAGCTGGCACTGGTCACCAAATCGGGAAAGGTGAAACTATGTCTGATCAACAGCATCTCCATACCAGATGTAGAGGAGGAGGGCGCTGTGTACCTGGGAGTGGTGCGTGATATTACCAGGAGAAGGCAGGTGGCCAAAGAACTGTTTTTGGCAGAAAAGCTTTCCATGACCGGTAAGATTGCCCGCACAATAGCCCATGAAGTCAGGAACCCGCTGACCAATCTGACCCTTGCCCTGGAGCAGTTGCAGGACGAAATTCCGGATTCGGTGGAAGATGCTGAAATGTACATCTCCATAATCCGAAGAAACGCAGACAGGATCGGTAAACTGATTGCAGATTTGCTGAACTCTTCCAAACCCAGGGAATTAAAGCTGGTGAACCGGTCGCTCAATGAATCTGTGAGCAGTGCCATACATCTGGTAAAAGACAGGTTAAACCTGAAAAACATGTCGCTGAAGGAAAGCTACGACCACCAATTGCCAGATCTCCCTCTCGACAAAGAGCAACTGCAAGTCGCCATCCTCAATCTGCTGGTCAATGCGATTGAAGCCATGGAGGAGAACAAAGGTGTGCTTGAAGTGAAGACTTACCAGGAGGACCAGAAATGCTATTTGTCAATCAAAGACAATGGCAAAGGAATTCCCGAAGAAAAACTGGACAGCCTTTTCGAACCATTCTTCTCAGTAAAAAAAGAAGGAACAGGCCTGGGATTGACTGCCGTACAAAACATCATTCACAGCCACAAAGGAAAAATCGAGGTAAACAGCGAGCAGGGCAAAGGCACAGAGTTTCTCATCCGATTTGAAATAGTGTAGGAATATTTCCACACACTGAATTAGAATTTCCCCAACATAGTTTCTTTAAATAGCCTGTATTCATCATTTTCAAGTGATTTTATCTCTGGAACGGTATTTGGCTCCTTCCTCATTGAAATATTTAATTGAGAATTTGAAAGGAGTTGATATATGAATGATACAGTAGAACTATTAGACAAAGAAACTAAGAATAAACGACGACCATTTGCAAGACTCGGATATACCAAACTGGAAACTGCGGAACTGGTTGATGCATTAAATAAGCTGTTGGCCAACTTTTCGGTGCATTACCAGAAACTAAGAAACTTTCACTGGAATGTTAAAGGACCTGACTTCTTTGATATCCACGAGAAGTTTGAGGACCAATACAAAAGCGCTCAACTGGCCATCGATGAAATAGCAGAGCGAATCAGGGTATTTGGTCAGACACCGCTCAGTACCATGCAGGATTATCTGGAGACTTCAGACATCAGAGAATCAGGTACAGATATGAGTTCCCTGGAAATGGTAAGAGAAATTTTGAAAGATTACGAGACACTGTTGGAATACATGTTCAATGTAATCGAAGTGGCGATAGACAAAGGTGACAGTGGCACAGAGGACATGGTGAAAGGTTTTGTGAAGGAGACCGAGAAAAACCACTGGATGCTGACGGCATATTCTCACCAGTCATAAACCGCCATCCAATTCAAAGATCGCCTCAAAAACTTTGGGGCTCAAATTCACTTTAAAATTTAAACAAAAATGAAAGTATTGAAAATGATAATGTATTTCTTATTAGGAGCCGGAGCAGGATTAACTGCCGGATATTTAACCGCACCTAATAGTGGCAAAAAGACAAGAAAGAAGTTAGTCAATGAAATTGAATCGCAGAAAGAGAACATGGAGGAGATCGCCAACCGAAAATTGGAAGAAGCGAAGGAAATCCTGAACAAAACGGTGAAGAAACAGGCAGAAAACAGCAAACGGTTGATTGATAACCTGGCTGAAACCGTGAGAACATCATAAATCCCTCAGGTAATAGTTCGACCTAACGAATGCAAAGGGCGGGTAAATGAATACCCGGCCTTTCTGCATTTCAACACCATAAACACAATGCAAAATTTACAACACTGGACATACGAGTATTATATGACAAATTCAATAATGGAAACAACCGAAATCAAGATTGAACCTTATTTTCCTGCCATGACGGTCGGGTTTTATGAGAAGGAGGAAATAGTAAATTTTCTATATGAAAACCTGGATGAATATGGCGACCCCAAAGAAGAAATCATGCAGTGCGTAGAGTACGCGCTCAATTCCGGAAAACACCCGGGAGGATTCATTCTGGTGGCAAGGGTAGAAGGCAACATAGCAGGAGTGGTCATTATGAACCGCACCGGAATGGGAGGCTATATCCCTGAAAACATCCTGGTCTACATCGCCACACATGCCGACTATCGTGGACAGGGTATTGGGAAAAAGCTAATGCAGGAAGCTATCAATCAATCGGAGGGGGATATCGCATTACATGTGGAGCCCGACAACCCGGCCCTGAAGCTTTATGAAAAACTGGGATTCACCAACAAATACCTCGAAATGAGGTGGACAAGAAACTAGCACACAAAACCAATACGGATGATTATAGATATCCTGATTTTTACGAGTTACGTCATACTCGTTTTTTTTGTGGGACTATATTTCTATCGAAAAAACAAGAGCACAGACGATTACTATGTAGCAGGTAGGAGTGTCAACAGCTGGCACATTGGGCTCAGCGTGGTTGCCACAGATGTGGGAGGAGGATTTTCCATAGGCCTGGGAGGGCTGGGTTTCACCATGGGACTTTCCGGTTCCTGGTTACTGTTTACCGGGCTTATTGGTGCCTGGATGGCAGCAGTCTTTCTGATCCCGAAGGTCTTTGCTATTCCTGGCATGCAGCGATTCACTACCCTGCCTGAAATTTATGAATTTTTCTATGACAAGCGAGTGGCCATAGTGGCAGCCGTCATTACTACCGTTGGCTACCTTGGCTTTACAAGCTCTCAAATTATTGCAGGTGCCAAACTGGCATCAGGAACTTTCCCGGAATTAAACCTGAATCACGCGGTACTGTTGATGGGTGGAGTAGCAGTTGGGTACACCATTCTGGGTGGATTGAAAGCGGTGATCTATACCGATACCGTTCAATGGCTGATCCTGATGGCCGGATTGATGTTTGGTGGAGTACCTTTTGCCTACCAGGCTGTTGGTGGATGGCCTGAAATATCGCGGCTACTGGAGCCAGAGATGATTAGCCTGACCAATGTTTCATGGAGCCAGCTTTTGAATTGGGGAGTGACCATCATACCCGTGTGGTTTGTAGGGATGACACTCTATCAACGCATCTACGCGAGCAGAGGTCAAAAAGAAGCGCAGAAGGCATGGTATATCGCGGGTTTGTTTGAGTGGCCGATCATGGCATTTTTAGGAGTGATATTGGGCCTTTTGGCCAAAGTGGCGTTCATGCAGGGAATTTTCCTTGAGGTAGGATTTGGTCCAACAAACGCCATCGATCCTGAACTTGGATTGCCGGTATTGCTGAGAACCATTTTGCCACATGGGTTGATGGGTCTCGTACTAGCGGCATACTTTTCTGCGGTGATGTCTACGGCAGACAGCTGTCTCATGGCCTGTTCTGGTTCCTTTCTGGCAGACCTGTTGAGAATGAAATCAGCGGATGGTGAATTGGACAAGCGTTTCTTGAGGTATTCTCAGGTGTCCACCCTGGTATTGGGTGTGCTGGCACTGGCAATTGCCTTGTTGTTGGAAAATGTTTTGAACGCCATGCTATTTTCCTACGCATTTATGGTTTCCGGTTTATTTGTGCCGATCGTTGGCGCATTTTACTGGAAGCGCAGCAGCACATTGGGAGCATTGGCAGCCATGATTACCGGTGGCACCATTACCACCTTCCTGACAGTATTAGAAATTAATCCGTTTGGTCTGGATCCGAACGTATTTGGAATTTTGGGAGCATTGATTGTTTTCATTGCCCTCAGTAAAACAAAGAAATATGATGAACTTAGTGCAAGCCCCAATTAAAATGATAAATGAACAACAATTGAACTCACTGATTGCTTTCAGAAGGGAGTTGCATCAGTTTCCAGAGGTATCGGAAAATGAGTTTGAAACACAACGCCGCATTGTTCGCCGATTAAAAGGCGCTGGCATTGAAAATGTATTCTGCATTGCCAAAACAGGTGTCCTGGTTCGGTTTGATGGCAAAGAGCCGGGTAAGACCATCATGTTGCGTGCAGATACAGATGCGTTACCAATTATCGAAACCAACGACTTTGATCATAAGTCCACCGACCCTGGAGTTTCACACAAATGCGGGCATGATGGACATACCACGATCATGATGGGGGTAGCCGAGTATTTAATAGCGAATCCATTGAAAAAAGGGACAGTGGTCCTGCTGTTTCAACCAGGAGAGGAAAATGGCTATGGCGCAAAAGCCGTTCTGGAAGATTCCAATTTCAATTTTGAACCGGATATGGTATTTGCACTTCACAACCTGCCCGGTTACCCAATGCATCAGGTGGTGGTGAAAGAAGGTTCATTTACCGCAGCAGCTAAAAGTATCATTATAAAACTCTTTGGTAAGACCGCTCATGCAGCGGAACCCGAGATGGGGATTAACCCCGCGGCTTGTATGAGTGAGTTGGTTCAGCTTTTTGAGAAAGTCAACCAGCCGGATCTGGAAAAAGACGACTTCACGCTTACTGCTCCTGTCTATATGAACATGGGAGAGAAATCATATGGCGTCACAGCCGGTTACGGGGAGGTTCATTACACTTTGAGGACATGGAACAATAAAACCATGGACTATCTCACGCACAATCTGGTTCATGAAATCAGTCAGTTGGGCCTGAGGTACAGGCTGAAAACTGAGATCAGCTGGGCGGAGGAATTTGCGTCGAATCAGAACGATGTGGCGGCAGTAGACCTGATCAGAAAGGCTGCATCAGATAATCAGTTAAATATCGAGGAGAGATCGGTTCCATTCAAGTGGGGAGAGGACTTTGGGTTATTTACAGAACGATTCAGTGGTGCCATGTTTGGCATAGGTTCCGGTAAGGACTGCCCTGCGCTACACAATCCCGATTATGATTTCCCGGATGAGATCATTGTTACCGGAGTAAAAATGTTCACTTCACTAATTGAAAGAGTTACGAATGAATAGCACATCGCACATAGTGTTGGAGAAGGAGGCCCTGGCCAATAATTACAAATTTCTGAAATCACTGTTCAAGAAGAATGTCCGAATTTCGTCAGTGGTGAAAGGCAATGCTTATGGGCATGGAATAGAAGTGTTGGTGCCACTGGCAGAATCACTGGGAATAGATCATTTCTCGGTACATAGTGCCGATGAAGCACAGCAGGTAGTCAATGTAAAGACCAATCCAAAAACGGAAGTTATGATCATGGGATACATCAGCAATGAGGACCTGGAATGGGCCATTGAAAGTGGTGTGTCATTTTTTGTGTTTGAATTTGACCGACTGCTCAAAACTGCCGAAGTAGCCATGAAACTTGGCAAGAAAGCCAGGATACATATAGAGCTGGAGACGGGTATGCATAGAACTGGTTTCGGGAAAACAGACATTGACACCCTGGCCAGTTTGTTGATAACCAATGCAGAACGATTCGATATTGAAGGATTCTGTACCCACTTTGCAGGTGCTGAGAGCATTGCTAATCATGTAAGGGTGCAAAACCAAAAAGCGCAGTTCAAATCGCTTTCCAAAGCGCTCGAGGCAAAAGGGATATTGCCCAAATACAAACACACCTGTTGCTCTGCAGCTTCCATCAGGTTACCTGACATGCAATTTGACATGGTCCGGATTGGGATCTTACAATATGGGTTCTGGCCGAGCAGGGAAATCTTTATAGAGTATCTGAAAGATAAAAAGATCAAATCTGATCCTCTTAGAAGGGTAATATCGTGGAAAAGCAGCATCATGAATACCAAGCAGGTAGAAATGGGAGAATACGTAGGTTACGGCACAACCTACCTGGCCCAGCGTGATATGAAAATTGCCATTATTCCGATAGGTTATTCACATGGCTTTAGCCGATCACTGAGTAACCAGGGTAGGGTTTTGGTCAATGGCTATCGTGTTCCTGTGGTGGGTATAGTCAACATGAATAATATGGCAGTGGATGTAACAGAGTTGCCCCAGGTAGAAAAAGGAGATGAAGTCACACTGATTGGAAGGGATCAGGAGGTGGAAATCAGTGTATCCTCTTTTAGTGAGCTGAGTGACCAGCTTAATTATGAATTATTAACAAGAATACCTTCGAGAATACCAAGAAAAATCGTGTAAGGATGGCGTATATAGAAATGTATCGGGATAAGCTCAGGAAGAATTATAATTTCCTGAAAACATTGTTTGAAGAACAAAACATAGAGTGGGCAGTGGTCAGTAAACTGCTCTGCGGCAACAAAACATACCTCAAGGAATTGTTGGACCTTGGACCTAAGGAGGTCTGCGATTCGCGGATCAGCAATCTGAAAAAAGTTAAGCAAATCAACCCGGAGGTGGAAACGATATACATCAAACCACCAGCAAAAAGGAGCATTCCAAATCTGGTGAAATATGCAGATGCCAGCTTCAATACAGAATATAAAACCATCAAGTGGATTTCTGATGAAGCAAAGAAGCAAGACAAAATGCATAAGATCATCATTATGATTGAGTTGGGTGACTTGCGGGAAGGAGTGATGGGTGAGGATTTAATGGACTTTTATGAGTCAGTGTTCAAGCTTCCAAACATCAAGGTGACGGGCATAGGTGCCAATCTCAATTGCCTCAACGGAGTAATGCCGTCTGAGGACAAACTCATTCAACTGAGCCTTTACGAACAGCTCATTGAAGCTAAGTTCAGCAGAAAAATCCCGTGGGTGACCGGAGGTACTTCCGTTGTGATCCCATTGATATTCCGTCATCAGATCCCATCAGGAATTAACCATTTCAGGGTGGGCGAGACCTTGTTTTTTGGACTTGACCTGTTGACAGGAGATGTCATTGACGGTATGGAAGGAGATGTCTTCAGGCTGTTTGCGGAGGTCATAGAAATTACCGAGAAACCTAAAGTGCCCATTGGAGTGTTGGATACCAATCCGTCTGGTGAAATGTTCCAGATCAGTGAGGAAGACTATGGCAAGACATCTTACCGATTGATACTGGATGTTGGGCTGCTGGATGTAAGTGAAGAGTTCCTCATGCCCGACGATCCCGACATCAAACTAACGGGAGCCAGCTCAGACATGCTGATTGCAGATATTGGTGAAGCCAATAAGAAATACAAAGTGGGAGACCTGGTAAGCTTTCGTCTGAAGTATATGGGTGCGCTAACCTTATTTAATTCAGATTATATAGAGAAGCGTGTGGTTTGATATAAAAGTAAGTGAGCGTACCTCAGTAAGGTACGCTCGAACTCACACTACGCATTTTTTAATGATAATAGATCTCAAATAGCCCGGTGAAAATCTCTGAAGCGCCGATGAATATGCCTACTCCGTAAGTGATGAATTTTGAGGGCATACTTTTAAACACATAGGGTAATCCCGCAATATTGATAAAGCTGAAGCAAACTGCTATGGTAAATGCTCCTGCAATGGCAAGGATGTAATTGGTAGCTAGAAACAGTACCAAACCGGCCACTCCAAGTATGATAAAATTGATCACCAATGTTTTGTTGATGTTAAGATTGGTTACTTTTCTACTGATGAGGAATGCCAGGATGGCAGAAAGTCCCAGTAGTCCAAACGATAAGTATTCTGCTGAACCTTTTAGTGCTTCAAAGTGATCATTGAAGTGATTGGGAACATATTCTGTCAGGAAAGCCTTGCCTATCCCTAATTCAATGCCGCAAATGATAATCGCGATTAAGGCAGGGATATAAAGCTTGTCGGACTTATGCTCGGATTGCTGCTGCTTCCTCTGGATTACTTCGTTGGAAGATACTTTATGAAATATAAACCCGGTCCCACTGATCAGTACTCCACCTACAATGAAGGTTAGGGTATCACCAAAGAAATGGACCAGACTAACCACCAATGGTTCAAGTGCATAGATCAATTCTGTCACAAGAAAAAGGACACCCATGACCTGTGGAAGTTTCTGTGCCGGTGCAAAGGCCTCCACCATAGAGTTGGCCGGACTGATAAACAGGTTCATAGCCACCAGCCATAAAACAATCATAATCGGAAGAAAGGGACGAATAGCACTTAGGGGACCTGCAGCTATTATTGTAGCTACTGTCATGAATATCATCGCTGTAGCCCCAATGCCTACGGAGAATACGATGAAGTATTTCCCGTTTTTGTTCATGAGCTTATCAGCTACATATCCCGCAATTGCCGGAATGATAATCAGAATAATGGCTTTTGCGCCCACCAGAAACTCAGCAAGCGAATGGAAGTCAAAATTCTGTATCAGGGTGGGTTGATACTCATGGTAGGCGATCCAACTGATTACCACTGCAGCATTCAATGCTGCAAGACTGTAGACTTCTGGCCATTTTAAAGTTGTTGTGTGCGTTTGTGCGTTTTCCATAGATTTTGTTTTATTGTCTAAATTGACTTACGAAGTGAACTGTTGATTCGGATTTAGTAAAAACCAATTTTTTATTAAAAAGTTTATATTTTGCTGGTAATGAATAGATTAAGGTTGAAATAAATTTAAACGTATGGGTGTAAAAGGAGATAAAATGGGACAGGAGTCAGTATTGTCCGCAGAAACACTGGTTGCCAGGTTGGAGCCAATTGGTGGGATTACATCAAAGAAGATGTTTGGTGGACACGGGATATTTCATGAAGGAAAAATGTTCGGGATCATCGATTCGATGGGTAAGGCATTTTTTAAGGTGGATGATGACCTGAAAGCCAAATACGAAAACAAAGGAGGTGAGCAGCATAGCAAGATGCCTTACTTTTCCATACCTGAAAGCATCTGGAATGATCCGGACGAACTAATAGCCTGGGCAAAAGACGCCATCAGGATCAGTAAATAAAACCGTCTCAAGGCTTACCCCGAGACGGCCATTTGCAATTACAATGAGCTTCTTCATGGAGCATCAAAAAACATGCTCTCAATGAATTTCCTCCATAGAATAATTACCACTGTAGGAGTTTTCCAACACCATGGGCTTCCATCGGTGAAATTCATAACCAGTTGGAATTGAATACCCACGATCTTCCATCCATTGATGGAATTGTTGTTTTTCCTCATGGTCAAGTACCTGAACAGCTTTTTGGTATTCCTTATTAAACAGTTGAGGATCAAAGCTGACTTTTTCCAGAACCATTTTGTAGTAATCCAAAAATGAAGTTTTCATAAGCACATTCAATTGGTTTCCACTGTAAAAAATAAAAACAGGCTTGAAAAAGATCAAGGCCTGTTTTGAAATTTTTTAAGGAATTTTTATAGCCCAAAAGCGTAAAAGTAAGCTCCCGGCAGATCTTCATATATTCCTTCAATCAACACTCCTCCCTTTTTATCATTAAGGGCTTCTGCCAGTTGCTCTTTGTTTTTAATGACCTGCTTGTCAACCTTGGTGATGATAAAACCCTCTCTGATTTCAGTGTGCTGGCGTAACTTCCCTGCATACAATTTTTTTACTTTCACACCACCGGGGATGTTAAGTTTTTTAGCCGTTGCTTTATCAAGGTCCTCAAATTCTGCCCCCAGTACATTGAACACCTCTGTTTTGTTATTGGCCATATACTTTTCTTCCCCATCACGGTTTTTCAGCTTCACTTTTACATCTAATTCTTTTGAACCACGGGCTATTTTCAGTTTCACTTCGTCCCCTGGTCTGCGTCTGGCAATCATTTCCTGCAGCTCCGGTGCGGTTGCTACCTTCATTCCGTCTACTTCAAGAATTACATCACCAGATTTAATGCCCGCATCAATAGCCGCGCCGTTAGCCATCAGGCTGTCAACGTAAACGCCAGTGGTAACCTCAAGGTCTTTCTCCCTGGCCAGGTTGCCATCCACTCCTCTGATCGTCACACCAAGATATCCTCTTTGTACCACACCATATTTTAAGAGATCTTCTACTACTTTATTGACGATGTTGGATGGGACAGCAAAACCATATCCGGCATACGCTCCGGTTGGGCTTGCAATGGCGGTATTGATCCCCACCAGGCCACCCTGCAAATTGACCAAAGCTCCACCACTGTTTCCGGGGTTAATGGCGGCATCAGTCTGAATAAAAGACTCTACTGCATACTGGTCCCTCAGGATATTGATGCTTCTTGATTTTGCACTGATGATACCAGCAGTCACGGTACTGTTCAGGTTAAAGGGGTTACCTACTGCCAGCACCCATTCACCAACTTTCACATCATCAGAGTTGACCAGGGGCAATGAAGGCAGGTTCGATTCTTTAATCTGGATCAGGGCCAGGTCAGTACTGGGGTCTGTGCCTATGACTGTCGCCTTGTATGATCTGTTGTCATGCAGCGTCACCTCGATATCATCCGCATCGTCAATCACATGGTTATTGGTCACGATATAACCTTCGGAATTGATGATTACCCCCGATCCGGTTCCAATTTGCACCTGTGGCTCCTTTTGCTGTGGTGTTTGATAATGGAACCTGGGACCGAAGAATTGGTCAAAGAAGTCGTCCCCACCAAAGAAGTCTCTGAATGGGTCAGGGAGTCTTCTATACTGCTGCGGATTTCTGGTGGCATAATTGGTGGACTTGGCGGATTTGATGTGTACCACCGCGTCCATCACCTCTTGCGCAACAGCGGTAAAGTCCAGTGGGATAATTTCGTCCTTTTCGTTTAACGTATACAACGCTCCTCGTGCAGGAGTGCCGTTGATATGCTCAATTTTCAGTGTTTTATTGTCGGGATTTAGTTGAGGTGCCAGCCAAACCACTCCCAGCGAAATGGCCAGCGCAATCACTCCCGATATAATATAGTTTTTCATATTATTTCGTTCATTATGTTCAACCATTAATTAATTGGAGTCCGGATCGATGTATTTTTAGATTAATCCTCTTTCTCGTTTTCTTCCCTGTCTTTCCTCAAGACGAACATTTGCTTTGATTGATCCAATAGGTCCTTAAGCCGATCCGACTGCTCAAGGACCAGGATAATGATACCAAAAAGAAAACAGACAAGAGTTAATCCAATTGCCATATTTTCCATATGATATACTGTTTAATGTTAAGCTACTTTAATTGTTTTTCGATGACTGATAGGCTTTGACATGCCACCAATGGTCACATGCAACATGCCATTGTCCATTTTTGCTTTGATCTTATCAGGATCTGCATTTTCTGGCAGAGGGTACATTTTCCTGAATGCCGCATATCCATATTCTTTTCGCTTCCACGCACCATCATTGTATTCATTCTGATATTGCTTTTTGGAAGAAATGATCAAATAGTCATTGTCTATCGAAATATCAATGTCTTTTTTGCTTAATCCAGGTACTGCTACCGAAAATTCTGCGATGTTATTCTTCTGAGGCCATAGTTGAATATCAGATGTGCCTCCAAAGAATTCAGAAACACCTTTTTTAATGTTAGATCCAATCTTATTGGTCCATTTTAGTAAGTCCATAACTTGCCTCCTTTCCTGTTTTTTTGTTTGCAAAATCCTCCTTACGATATGGTGATCGCTTTTGGAGGTTTTGGTTTAGCTTCCTCTTTTTTAGGGATTTCAATTCTTAAGATGCCATCATTGTATGCTGCACTGATTTTTTCACTGTCAGCAGTTTCAGGCAATGTAAAAGACCTTGTAAATGACTCGTAAGAAAACTCTCTTCTGGTATACTGGCCATTTTCATTCGTGTTTTCATTCGCTTTGTTGGAGCTTATGGTCAATACATTATTGTCCAGCTCGATGTTGAAATCAGCCTTTTTCATACCAGGAGCAGCCATCTCTACTTTAAAGCCATCATTGTCTTCATAAATGTTGACTCTTGGTAAAGTCGTATTGCTGGAAGAGTAATTACTTCTTCTCCAGTCAGATAGTTCCGTGTTAAAGAAATCGTCAAACAGATTGCTGAATGACGGGAACACATTTGAATTTGAATTTGCGAGTGTCATAATAATATCTGTTTTAGGTTAACAAAATCTTTAATTCATTTACCAACCAATAATCAAATCGTGTTCCACCTTAATTTTTGAAAATTTTTTGTGTCAAAATGTCGGTTTAAATGATTTATTGGCACATTTTTGAGTCAAATTGACATTTTGAAATGGTACTTGCTGCGTCATTAAATCATGAGTTGAATATTGTTCTGGGAGTATGTGGCCTGATCCTGTTATTTGGCCTCTTTTTAAAGAGATTTAATCAACCCTACATCATCGCCTACATTCTCACCGGTGTGGTACTGGGGCCTTATGGTTTGAAGTTAATCGAGGATTACGAATCGGTAGAAGTCATTGGTGAATTTGGTCTGGTGGTGCTGATGTTTTTCATTGGGATGGAAATTTCCCTGAAGGATTTTATCAGCAAATGGCGCATTGCCCTGTTTGGTACCGGGATGCAGGTCATGTTCAGTGTGTTGTTGATTGTAGCATTGGGTATGGCGATGGGCTGGCCTTTTAAACGGATGATGCTACTTGGATTCATTATCTCACTGAGTAGTTCTGCTGTAGTAATTAAACTGATCGATGATTTCAGACTCAATCAGACCAAGATAGGTCAGAATGTGGTCAGTATACTGCTTACTCAGGATATTCTGATCGTTCCAATGATCATTATTATGTCGTTGCTTGGTGGGGGCAATGTGGAGGTCAATGAAATTCTTTTGCAGGTAGTGGGTGGAGTTATTACGGTGGCATTCCTGGTGTGGTTATTAAAAAAGCAGGTCATCCACCTGCCGTTCGAATCCATTATCCGGGCAGATCATGAACTACAGGTATTTGCAAGCTTGATCATTTGTTTTGGGTTTGCATTACTCACCTCTGTTTTTAATCTATCTGCTGGACTGGGAGCTTTTGTGGCAGGCTTATTTGTTCATTCATCTCCTTCCACAAGGTGGCTGCATGATAGTTTACATGCCTTCCGGGTGGTGCTTATTTCGGTCTTCTTTATTTCCGTTGGCATGCTCATCGACTTAAAGTTCATGTATGAAAACTGGACCATCCTCGCCTTATTGGTGCTGGGAGTTTTACTTAGCAACCATGGCATCAATGCCATTTCATTGCGATTTCTTGGTAATTCCTGGAAAGAAAGCCTGATGGGTGGTGCGTTATTGGCTCAGGTCGGTGAATTTAGCTTTG
This sequence comes from Cyclobacteriaceae bacterium, assembly GCA_965243755.1. Classification (GTDB taxonomy): domain Bacteria; phylum Bacteroidota; class Bacteroidia; order Cytophagales; family Cyclobacteriaceae; genus JANSWY01. The sequence continues at coordinate 36,356 of CBDEVW010000001.1, read as the reverse complement.
TGTTGGCAAGCCTTGGTAACCAAACCGGGATCATTTCCAGTTATGGTTACCAACTGAGTATTTTAACTATTTCAATCACTATTTTCATCAGTCCACTATGGGTACTGATCTCTCAGAAAGCTTTAAAATTTAAGTCAGGATAAAGTAGTTTTAACGTCTTCTGCCGGTGTACTCCATGGCTTCACCTTTCCCAAATCCATAGCTGAAACCCAGCGTGATGAACCGTCCCCTGTATCGTCTGCTGAAAACATAAAAGTCCTCTTGCTCAAGAATGTTTTTGCGTATTCGGCTGATGAAAATATCTCTTACACTGAAATTGATCACACCTCTTTTATTGAATACCTTTTTTCTCAACCCCATATCGGCGAACATGATATCCGATGTTTTGCCCTGTATAGTTTTGAAGGATGATTCGTACCTGCCGGTAATTTCCATGTCTATTTCTGCAGGTAACTTCCATTTGGTATTCAGTTTTGTGGACCACTGATCAGCATTGAAATCAAATGACTGACTCTCCAGCATGCCCTCTCTGTTGAAATAATTGTAGTTGAAATCACCATTGATAGAGAACCATTTTGCCGGACTATATTTCCCGTTGATTTCAATTCCGGTGGCCTTTGTTGTACCGATGTTCATGGGTTTGGTAGTGTTTACATTGTTTTCAAACACGGAAATGCGCTCAACCACATCGGTAGTGTACCTGTAGTAAACACCAAAATTGAAAGACACTTTTTCTTCTACAAACAAGCTGTTGATTTCATAGGAATCGGTGAATTCCGGCAGCAACTCTGGGTTACCAGTACGGATGCTAAAGTTGTTTCTGATATTGAAAAAAGGATTCAGGTCCCAGAGCCTTGGGCGAAATATTCTTCTGCTGTAACCAGCCTGTATTGAGTGAGTTTTTGAAAACTTATAGGAAGTGTGGAAGCTGGGAAACAGGTTGGTGTATTTCTGGTCGTTGGGTTCATTGGTAGTGACCAGTAATGTTTTCAGATCAGTGTGCTCCAGTCTCAATCCTGCTTTGAGTCCCCATGTGTCATTTTCATAGGCACCAGTACCATAGGCACCAATTACCACCTGATCATAATCAAAGACGTTGGTCAAATTGGGATTGTTGATCCATTCACCATCAATGAGGTCGTGTACTGCGTAATCATTGCTTACGTTGGTAAGAAAATATTGCGCACCTGTTTCAATAGTATATTTTTCGTTGAATGGACGGGTGTAGTCTAGTTTGAAGGTGTTTTTGGCCTCTTTAAAATTAGTTCGTGTCTGCTGTTCAGCGTCTTCATCAGCACCAAAACTTGTTTGATCAATAAAGTCTGAGGATTGGTCCTTTCCAAAAAAACTTCCGATGGCACTTACAATCAGGTCATGGTCCTCATGGTCCACAAAATCTCTTTTGTATTGTGCCTCATATTGCCATTTTGGGTTGGTCGCTTCAGTAGTTTCACTTCGTGACCATCTGGAAACCAGCTCGTCGTTGGCATTGATCCGTTCAAAAGTGGTGGACGAAGGCTGATCCTCAATTTCATAGGCAAAATTTCCGCTTACGGTCAATACATTGGTTTCATTGATATGATAATCAGTGCCGAGAATGAAATTATAAAAGTTTTCATTCCTGTACTCAGTTCCGAGTGTGTTGATGGTCTCACCAGTTGATTTATCGATATTGATGTTTTTTACCTGCTGTGGTAGTTCCCGGTAACCAGCACCAAGCTGCGTAAATATATTGAATCGTTCGGTGCGGTGGTTCATACTAAACCCCAGGCTGTGATTGTGCGGTGTTCCGGTATTGAGAGAAATGCTCCCGTTGGTGCCTCTTCTTTCTTCTTTTTTGATGACAATATTGATGATGCCAGAGGTGCCTTCAGCATCGTATTTGGCGGAAGGGTTTGTGATGACCTCTACCCTGTCGATCATATCAGCTGTAATGGTCCCAAGGGCATTTCCTCCATCATCACTGGTCAATACGGATGGTTTCCCATTGATCAGTATTTGTACTCCTGTACTTCCTCTCAGGCTGATCTGTCCTTCAATATTTACATTCACTGATGGGACATTATTAAGGACTTCAAGTGCGCTTGCTCCCGTACTGCTCAGGTCCTGACCAACATTAAATACCCTTTTGTCAAGTCTGAATTCGGTTTGTGATTTTTCACCTCGGATGATGACTTCTTCCAATTGTTCTGCATCAACATCAAGTTGCACTTCCCCCAGGTCAACAGTGTTATTCTTGATTTCAAATTCCGAAATACGTGTTGGCGTATATCCTATAAAGCTGATTTCAATGTAAAACTCACGTGAAGATGCTCCTACTTTAAATTGCCCCTTGTCATTACTGATTGTCCCGGTAAGTGGTTTATCGGTGCTGGGATCCATAATGGCAATGGTAGCGTACTCTACAGGATCATTGCTGGCTCCATCAATGACAGTACCCGTAATTTGAACCTGTCCCGACTGACCCCATGAGGATAAAGCGGTGCAAAGTGAAAAACAAATGATAAAAAACTGAGATAACCTTAATTTCATTGCGATACAACTATTGAATTTTTGACAATACAAAAGAAATTAATTCAGGTCTGCTTTCTAAATATGATCTGTCAACGACATCACTTTACCCCTAAACAGCAGTTAAGTGCCATTTGAGCAGGCTAAAAACGTTGATCACAGATTACTTTAGGACTTTTGCAACTGGCTTATTAACATTGGAGTGTGGGCTTAGTCAGTAAAATAGGTGAGCATAAAATGTGGGAAGTACTATTCCAGGTGGTGCTGTATGCAGTAGTATTTCTTTTTTATTCTTTTGACAGGAATGCACCGCATATTGAAGGACACAAGTTTGTCTTTTTCGCCAATTATGGTGTTGCAGCGCTGATTGTAAACTATTATCTGCTTCCTAAGCTGTTGTATGCCAGGAGATACATTCCGTTTTTTATTGCACTCGTAGTGATAATAGCCATTGTAATTGTCCTGGAGGAGGCGGTTTTGGAAAAGATTTATTTTCCGGACACCAAGGGGAAGTATTTTCCGGGAGTCTTCTTTAGCCTGGTAGATGTGTTGCCGGTGATCATGATTTTGTTTGGAATGAAATTCGGATGGGATGCCATCAAAAAGCAAAATGAAGTTGAGCAACTCAAAGGCTTGATGGAAAATAGTGAGCTTAGTTTTTTGAAATCACAAATCAATCCGCATTTCCTGTTTAATAACCTCAACAACCTGTATTCCTACGCCCTGGAGAACTCTCCCAAGACCCCAAAGATCATCCTCGAGTTGTCTTCGGTGCTGCGCTACATGTTGTATGAATGCAAGGAGAAATTTGTGCCCCTAAAAAATGAGTTGAAACAGTTGCAAAACTTTGTTCAGCTCAATGAATTGCAAATTGAAGAACGAGGAGATGTTCAGCTTAGTTTACCAGATAATGTGGGAGATCACCTTATAGCTCCATTGATTTTAATGGTGTTTGTAGAAAATGCGTTCAAGCACAGCGCTGCAAGTCAGGATGTTGGGATCGCGATTGATATACGGGTTACAATCGAAGAGGGAAAGCTTCACTTTTTATGCAGTAACAATTACCAACACACCTCTGATAATAAAGCGATCGATGAAGGGATCGGATTGCAAAATGTAAAAAAGAGACTGGAATTAATTTATCCCAAAAAACATGTGCTGACCATTACTCAAAAGGATTCAAGTTATCAGGTGGAATTGATTATAAATTTGAGCAATGACCATTAATTGCATCATAATAGAAGATCAGCCTCCCGCTCAGCGGATATTAAAAAAGTACATATCCGATGTTCAAACATTGGCGTTGAAGGGCGTTTTTAACGAACCTACCAGTGCTATGCTTTTTCTGCAAAACCACAATGTAGACCTGGTATTCCTGGACATCCATTTGCCAAAATTCAGCGGCATAGAGTTTTTGAAAATACTGCCCGACCCACCTGCCGTCATATTAACTACTGCATTTTCTGACTATGCACTGGAGGGTTATGAGCTTAATGTTGTTGACTACTTACTCAAACCTTTCTCATTTCAGCGCTTTGTGCAGGCGATCAGCAAAGTTCCGCCACGACTTCAACCGGGGGAACTAGCCAGCAAAGAGATTTTCATCAAATCCGGGTATGAACATATCAAAGTGGTGGTTGATGAAATCATATACATCCAGTCTGATGCTGATTATACAGAGCTGATATTGCCAAAAAATAAGGTATTGTCACCAGAACCTTTAAAATACTGGGAAGAAACCCTGGACAGCAACCAGTTCGCTAGAGTACACAAATCATATGTTGTCAACTTAAAAATGGTTTCCAGGATAAGTGCCACACAAGTGTTTTTGACCAACGATCATCATGTTCCTATTGGGCGAGCATACAAAGAAGGATTTGTGCAGAGGTATTTGAAATAATCTATTTTCAGCAGTCGAATTATTTGGGTTTTTAGTTAGTAACTTTACTGTAAGCCAAAATTTAATTGTTTATGAGAAGCTCACTCCTTAGCCTGGTTTTAATTTTTCTTTCACAACTAGGCTACAGCCAGTTAACAGGTGTTGTTAACCTGGAAAAAATTGGAATTTCTTTCACTATACCCGAAGGCTGGATGGGTCAGGAAAGCGATGATATGTTGATTCTTGGTTCCAACACAGTGCCGGGCATTGTAATCATGACCACACATAATTATACAAAGGAGCAGCTAATTAGCGAAGCGAAAGCCGGCATTCAGGAGGAGGGAACTTCATTAACACTGAATGGGTCACTCGACATGCTCGGGTCACATGCCGTAGGAGGAAAGTTTAGCGGAACCATGGAATGGCAGGCAAGCTCAGCATATATCATTGGAGCGGCAAACCCTTATGAAGGTCCTGGAGTGACAATAATGGCAGCAACACTACAAAATATGTTTAGCAATGACCACATTGCTGTATGCAAACAGATTTATCAATCATTAAAATTCAAGAAAGTAGACCGTAGCGCGGAGTTGAATGAATGGAAACAATGGCTATCCAATGTAAGGCTTACATACATGGACTCCTATTATTCTTCTGATTATTCAACGGGGGGTGTTTCCGGTGGCTATAGTACCGAAAGAAGAATTGACCTGTGTGCAAGGGGTTATTTCAATTATGGGAGTAGTAGTGACTTGTCGGTCAGTGGAAGTGGCGTTTCTGGTTATTCTGCCGGGAATGATAGTGGGCAGGGGACCTGGGCAATAGTGATTGGAAACGCAGGTGAGCCTATGCTGGTTCTTAATTTTCATAATGGTGAGAAGTATAGCTACACACTACAGTACTCAGATGAAAAGTTGTACCTGAATGGAGATCGCTACTTCAGAACTACGGAAGGGGAATATGCCCCCAATTGTTATTAGCGCATAATGAAATGCACGGAACTCTAACCATATTACTGGTTGTCATTGCCATTGCTGCAATTTTAAGAATGTGGGTGAATTTGAAATTATTGCAAAAGCACAAGCCAATAACCGCGAGTCTCATTGTTGAAAGTTTTACAAGGTTCTGGTGGTTTAGCCTGGAGAAAAAGCTTACCTATAAATTTTTATCCAATTTGCTTTCCGCAATCATTTATGTCACGATTATTATTCTAATTTCAACTCTGTCATTAATGTATTGAGTGAGGTAAGTAATTGTGGGCTATGTTTGTGATTTACTATTCTTTAACCCACTACAGTAATGACAACCAAAAAATTTCTATTAATAGATGGTATTGGAGCCATTGTTTCATCGGTGTTCCTGGGATTGGTCTTGCCGGCCATTGTACAATACATCGGTTTGCCTGTTGATGTCCTTAAGTTTTTAGCATCGATCGCTGTGATGTTTGCAGTATATTCTCTCAGTACACATTGGTTGGTGAAATCAGGGCATTCCAAATTTTTAATCATAATAGCAATTGCCAATCTGCTCTATTGCGGGCTCACTCTGGGAGTGATGATCCTGTACATAGATGAAATTACCTTGTGGGGTTTACTTTATTTTATCGGCGAAATCCTTTTGATCTTAGGGCTGGTATCAATGGAATTTAAAACGGTGAGAGCAGCAGTTAATTAAAGTATTTGTCCCCAACCAGTATAGTTGAACTGTCTTACAGGCAAACATTAAAATTATTTGACTATGAAAGATTTTATGATGCTTGTAAAAGGTGATAGTTCCAATTATTCCCCCGAGGAAATGCAGAAGAAGCTGGAGAAATATCAACTGTGGATGACAAAATGGACAGATTCCGGCAATTACATAGCAGGTGCACCTTTCGAATCAGCGGGTAATTTCATATTGAGTGAAAATGAGGTACAATCCGAAGGAGAATTTCTTAACCCAACTGAGACGATAGGAGGTTATATACACATCAGGGCCAGGGATCTTGATCATGCAACGTCCATTGCGAAAGAATGTCCACTGCTGGAAGGATGTGGTATTTACGTCAGGCCATTTTTAAACATGAACTAATGGGATTGCGTCTTATATTGAATGTAAGACGCACCCTTTTACCTTCAGGACAAAAAATACATGGAAGAATTTATTTTAATCATCAAGGAGGAAAGTAAGACCTCCATTTCAGATAGCGACGGGCAGCAACTGGAGAGATCTTACAAAGAATGGATGAATAAACTTATTGAGCAGGGGCAGTATGTTCATGGCAACAGGCTCACTACCAAACAGCATCAACTGGCTGCTGGTACAGATATGCTTTCCGATGGCCCATTTGTGGAACCGAAAGAACTCATTGGTGGGATTGTCATAGTAAAAGCAAGCTCATTGGAAGAGGCAAGAAAGATTGCGACTTCTTGTCCTATGCATCAGTATCACGATATTGAAATAAGAGCTACGAAAAATGCCTACCCCGGATAGTTCCAGGGAAAATATAGATTCCCTGATCGATCACTTGTTTCGGCAGGAATATGGTAAAATGGTGGCTTATCTTACCAAAATGTTTGGAATGCACCAACTGATGGCAATGGAGGATGTAGCTCAGGAGACCCTGCTTGATGCACACCGACACTGGAGCTATCACGGCATTCCCGAAGCTCCCTCTCATTGGTTATTTAAAGCGGCCAAAAACAAAGCCATCAATTTATACTGGAAGGAGAAGCGACAGGGACTGGCCAGGCAGCAAATTGAAATTGAGACTGCAACTGAAGCCAGTGAGGTTTACCTGGAAGAAGAGATTTCAGACAGCCTTTTAAGGATGATATTTGCAGTTTCTTCATTAAACCTGTCGCATATCGACAGAACTTTGCTGGTACTTAATGTGCTTTGCGGGTTTTCAAGGAAAGAAATCGCCAGTGCGGTGCTTATGAAGGAAGAAGCCGTGAAAAAGCGACTGTTTCGAGCAAAAAAAGCAATCCGCCAGGAAGGAGTTTCGCTGGAGGTGCCAGCTGGAACTAAGTTAAAAAACAGTTTGCATGAGGTGTTGATTTCACTTTATCTGCTATTTAATGAAGGATACAACTCATCAAGCGCCAATGAGCTGATACGCAGGGACATCTGTCTTGAGGCTATCAGGCTTACTAAATTGATGATCAGCCATTTTCCTGAAGTGACAGCAACTAAAGCACTACTGGCTTTGATGTGTTTTCATGCGGCCAGGTTTGAAAGTCGGATTGATGATAAAGGAGCCATCGTTTTAATCGATCATCAGGATAGGGGTAAATGGGATGCAGATTTGATCAGCATGGGGATGGTCTATCTTAGTGAGGCTTCTTCAGGCGATTTTCTTTCCTCATTTCATCTGGAGGCAGCCATTGCTGCGGAACATTGCAAAGCAAAAAATTTTGATGATACTGACTGGGAACAAATATTAAAATACTATCAAACCTTAAATAAGATCAAACCATCTCCTGTCATTGCCATGAACATGGCCATTGTTAATGGAATTTGCAAGGATATAAAAATGGGCATTCAGCAATTGCTTGACTTAGAAAAGAGCAGCCAGCGAATTGCAGAATATCATTTACTGCATGCTTCTATTGGAGAGTTTTACAGGAGGATCGGTGAGTGGCAACTGGCAATTGAAAGATTTCAGAAGGCTAAGGAATTCACCCGATCCCAAAAAGAAAATCAGTTGCTTGACGATCGCATCGCTACCTGCAGAAAAAAAATCAAGTAGTAATGTCCCCATGTCCCCAGGGGTTATTGTCTGGTAGGTAAAGAATATTCACATAAAGCTTGAAGTTATGAACTATGTTATGACCGTTATTTTGGCACTAACACTTTGCAGTATGCCCACAGAAAATTCCAAGAAAGGGAAGATTTCAGAAGAAGAACTAACATTCCTGAACGATTTCATGGATGCTTCAATTAATGAATTGACAGAGACACTGAATAAAGTAGGGGAGGAGGAATGGAATGTACAACCACAGGATGGAGGATGGAGTGCAGCACATTGTATGGAGCACATGCTGTTGGCGGAAATTGCACTCTTTGGACAGATCAAAGCTGCCCTTGCCGAACCGGCAAACAATGAAATGTCTACCAGACAAAAAGATGCCTGGCTCATTACCAGAATCGCGGACAGGGGAGTAAAAGTAAAAACACCATTACCACCAAAAGGCAATGGAAAAAGTAAAGATCAGATGCTGGCTGAATTGAAAGCGCATAGAAACGAAGTGAAGAAGTTTTTAAAGAACCGAGACCTTGAATTAAGAAACCATTTCGGGAAATCACCCTACGGACCTGCTGATTGTTACCAGATCTTTTTAGTGATGGCAGCTCATACCCTAAGACATTCAGCACAGATCAATGAAGTGCTTAATGAGATTCAGGCGTAATCAATGGATTAGATCAATGAGCGTACTTTAAAGGGCATGTCTTCTATGATACTTTTCGTAGAAGACAGCCCTTATATTATTCTCCACTCATCCGGATTACTTTTGGTGTAAATGATCCCACCACTTCTACCAAATCAGTCTGGTGAGCCATCACCTGATGAATATCCTTATAAACCTGTGGTGCTTCATCCAGGCCCGACCCGATAACTTTTACTCCATGGTGTCTCAGGTGTTGCTGCACTTCCTTTTTGGAAAGCATTTGTTTTGCCTTTCTTCTGGAAAGTACTCTTCCCGCACCATGAGAAGCAGAGTTAATGGCATTGGCATCACCCTTACCCCGCACAATAAATCCAGGTGAAGTCATCGATCCGGGGATTATTCCTAAAACACCTTTTCCGGCAGGAGTTGCACCCTTACGATGAACGATGATCTCATTGCCATCCAGGTCGGTTTCTTTCCACGCAAAATTATGGTGGTTTTCTACCATGACCAGGTGTTGTTCTCCCAGCGCTTTGGCAATCCTCTGATGGATCTGATGATGACATGCAGAGGCATAATCACCCGCAAGATTCATAGCAATCCAGTATTCCTGCCCATCCTCATCATCAAGATCCAGCCAGGCGAGATGCTTAGCTTCCGACGGCAATTGACATTTGTCCATCGCCAACCTTGTATAATGTCTGGCTACATTGGCACCAAGGCCTCTTGATCCGGAATGAGAGAGTACTGAAAGGTATTTTCCAGTAGGAAGATTCCATTCATTTTCAGGATCCAGGATTTCTACTTCTCCAAATTCCACAAAATGGTTGCCTCCTCCCGAAGATCCAATCTGTGCATAAGCCCTGTCTTTTAGTGACTTTAAAATGTTGATCTCACCAAATTCTGGCCGATCAAGCACATCATGCCCCATGGGTCTCCGGAAAGAATCATTACCAAACCGGGTATTGTCCAAAAGTATTTTCTGGAAATCGAACATTGGGTTTCCTCTGAAAACAGGAGGAATATCATACAAAGTCAGACACATCCTGCATCCAATATCCACCCCGACTCCATAAGGAATAACAGCATTTTTTGTAGCTAATACCCCGCCAATTGGTAATCCATAACCCTGGTGAGCATCTGGCATCAGTGCACCAGCTTGCGCGACAGGCAGTTTCATGGCGATTTCCATTTGATTTACTGCTCCCATTTCTATGCCCTCACCACCATATATCTGGTAAGGTATCCGGTTGCTTCTTAGTTCGATGGAATCTTTTTTCGATTCATTGATGATCAAACTTTTGGCGACAGGTCCCAATGTGGCATGTTTCAAGTAGAAAGCAGGTTCATTGATTACCCTTTTGAGCAGATCTTTCTTATGTAATTTACTTTTTCCTTTAAAGTGATCCTCCATTACCTTAATGGCAATGCCGATCACCTTACCTTCCGGATATCCGAGTTTTCTCAACTCTTTTCCGGTTAATTTATTTGAAGCCATTTTTGTTACTTATAAAGTTAATCAATAGTACCCTCCCGGGGCTTGTGGCTCAGGAGGATAATTCCATCACAAACCACCTCAAACCTTTTTTTCTGAACTTCTTCCTGGTAGGAATGTCCTTCAGAAGCATATAGGGTGGCTGATCTGTGATTTTGAACCCAAATTTTCTGGGCAGTTTGGTGTACAGGGATTTTGGTGGTCTGGGATAACCCTCCGGTAAGCCTTTGAAATGATTTCCGGTTTCAAAAGTATTATAGTAAACCGTGTTGCATCCCAGCTGTTCCTTACCAAAATTGATCGCCAGATTTAGCAGTGCCTCATCCCAAAATCCTATGTACTTTTTCAAATATTTCTGATAATATGTCATGAATGTTTCTGGTTCGATTTTCTCCAGTGCTTTTGGTCTGGTCTTTTCGCTTGCCTTTTTCAATGCAATGCGACGCTTAGCCCAGTCTGCCGTTACAGTGGCCTCCCGCAACCAGTCATTTTGAATTTCTTCAATGAGCACTTCTCCATTGTCCAGATCGACATCCAGCCTTGCCCATCCCATGGTAATCCCTCCTTGTTTAGTGGGCTTTTTTACCGGGTGGTTGTCTATATAAAATGGATGACTTTCTGGTTCCAGAAATTCATAATACGCCTCGTTGTGGGTGCTGTCAAAATTCAACTGCAGTACCAGATTGATTCCGGATCTCGAAGTTTGATACCAGTCATCCTTTCTGTTGTCACCAAAATAAGCTCCCCATTTTGACAAAGAGTAGTTCAGCTTGATGGCATCATCCTCATTTTTCATTTGGAAAGTTGAGTCATTTACCCATTTTCCTCCAATCCTGGAGAGTCGTTCTTTAACAATCGGTTTATTGGTTAAAAATCCTAACTCAGATTGCTTCAAGGCTGCAACAGACATCTCAGATGACACAAAATACCTCAATAGATCCAGTGCATATTTATCTTTGTAATATTTGAATTCGTTGTTTTTTGTTTCCAATGTTGCCATCAGAAACTTTATTTCTGAAGGTGTCATAACCTCTGGATTTTATAGTTCTAATCATTACTTTTTGAATGATCTCATCCCGAGGTTGCGTCCTTCAGGTTGAGATCAGATTGGATTGCTGCAATACCTCGTAAAGCAGCATTTTTCAATTGCTATTGGATGACCTCTCATGATTTATTGTTTTTAATGGTTCTTGTTAATGGGTTGCAACTATTCCGAAGATTCCATAAGCTCCGGAATAATTACAACATTAATTTCTGATCAGTTTTTTGATGCGCTTGTATTTACACCTTTTTATATCGGCCCGTATTTCCTGACCCACATAATTGTCAGTTGTTGTATAAAGCGCTTCTCTATAATACCTGATCGCCAGACTGAAATCCTGGGTAGCCTCGTAGGTCTTTCCCAAAGACTCGTAGATAAATGCGTCCTTAAACTCCAGTTTGATTGCATTTTTTAAGATTTCTCTCAATTCAATCATTCTGTTGTCCCAGGTATACAGCTCCACGATGTTGAGGTATGCTGCCTTCATTCTGGGGTCAAATTTTATGGCCCATTTCAGGTGAAGCTCGGCCAGCTTTTTGTTGCCAAGGTGGTACTGATACAACCATCCCAGGTTGTTATGTACTTTAGCATAAGCCGGTTCATCGTACAATAGACTTTCCAACATGTACCTCGCCTCATCGTACAAGTATGCATCAATTGCATAATCAGCCTCTTTGATGGCATCTTCAATGTATTCGATATACATGATATATTCAGATTATAATTCAACCATTGGAAGACGTTTAACAGGGATTGATCCACAACGTCACTTCTTCCTTTTCTTCTTTACTTTAGTCAGGCATCCGGTTTTGGGGTGAACATAATACTTTGGTGTAAACCCAAAACTTCCCAACTCATACCTGGAGAATCCACCGTCATGCCCGTAGACTTTGCCATCGATGATCTCAACATTGATCTCTACGAAACAAAGCAAATGATCAATTAGGTGCTGCCCTAATACGGTTGATTTGTCCATCTTTTGGCAAAGTTCACTATAGACATTGTCCCAGTGTTTTCCAGTTTTACTATGCAGGAACTTTTTGAGAGGTCCCAGATTATCATTAAAGTATTTGGTTTCACCTCCTCTCAGCTTCATTCTTTCTTGTTTTGCTGCAAATTGGTAGGTGTTGCCTATATACCGTTTTTGATAGCCTTTTCGCTTTCGCTGGTTCCAGCCTTTTCTATAGCATTCAATTAATTCTTCATCCATCCTCTTATCGCGCCTTTTCTGTCGCTTTCTTTTGGATGGCTTCAGCATATTCAGTTTGTCCATCTTTCTGATGTTTTAGATCAGGAGATGGATCCGTAAACCCAACTCCTGTCAATTATCTGGAGCCGAAAATACCCTTCAACTGATCGAGTACCTGGCCATTTCCGGCCACTGTGATCTCACCAATTTTCTCGGCAATTTTCTCTACATACTCCATTTCCTTGAGTTTGAACAACATTTCATTGTCCTCCATCAATTTGGCGGTGTTCAGCAAGCTTCTTGTAGAAGCGGTCTCTTCTCTTCTGGTAATCACATTAGCCTGGGCTTTTTTTTGTGCTACCAAAACCTGGTTCATGATTTCTTTCACGTCTCCAGGGAGAATGATGTCTTTCACGCCGCAATTGATCACCTGTACACCCAGATGTTTGACTGAATTTTTGAGGGTTTTCATCACATAAGTGGCGATTTCCCCTTTTTTCTCCAGTAGTTCATCGAGGGTATAAGTCCCTATAAACTCCCTCAAAGCAAGTTGTATTTGAGTATAGAGCTGCTTTTCATAGTCCCGGTTGTCAATCAAAGCTTTTCTGATGTCAGTTACTTTGTATTGAGCATTGAAGTTGATCCTAAGTCCGGCTTTATCCCTCGTTAGGATTTCCTGACCAGTAACTTCAATTTCAACCTGTCTCATGTCAGCTTTTCTCATGGTAATAGGTGTTGCATTTTTCCAGAAGTAGTAGGTGCCTGTTTCCAGGATGTCTGTTACTTTACCATCCACATACAACACGCCTTTTTCATAAGAGAAAACTTCAAACAGCCTCACATATGGAGCAAGCTCACGCCTGTTGAGGGTGTTGATATCAATATCTTCAGTGATTGCTATTTTACTTAAGTCCACCGTTTTGAATTGATGATCCCTAACCCCTTTCCAGTAGGCATGTTTACCTGCTGAAATCACTTGCTTTAGGTTTCCGTCTTCATACCGCAGGGCGATCTGGTTGTCTCGCAGCTCTACCACAATCAATTCATTGGCTAACTTCTCGTCGGCTAACAAAATGTTTAGGTCGATTGCAGGATAAAAAGGTTGTGCCCTGTCGTACAAGATCACTTTCTCATTAGGGAAAATCCAGTATACCCCTTCAGCGATCATGCGGTTGTAATCACCACTTCTGAAGACCAGTCCTACCTTTCCCTGATTGACTCTAATTCGTCTCATTTTTTTAATATTTAATCACTTAAAACAGGGCCGATTGTTAAGTCGACCATCAACACAATTGGATTCTACCTTATGCGTAGAAAACAACAAACTCCCCATCATAAAATGGGGTCCGATACAATCTTTTGATCAGAGGTTTTTGTAGCATCTGATCATTTATTAGACATTATTTAATTTTCAACATGTCGTTTGAAAGTCAGCGACTTCCAGGTGCTTTACAAAAACAGGGACCTGTCGGACCATTCCTTCAGATTGGCGGAACAATGATTAAGTGAGCGGTTGAAAGTGATGGTTCGCCTAATCTTCCCATCCAAAAACACGTTGCTTAATCACAATCAATCTAGAGGGATCATAAAGGAAGCATCAGTTTCACCAACCACGGTATCCTCATCATTCAAAGCCCTGAGAGAATTGCTCCAATGTGCATCCGGGATACACAAGGGATCCAAACAGGAGGCTCTGTTTCGGGTAGTTTTAGGAGATACCAGCTCATCCTAACGGAATTTAATCCACATCCAAAGTGTGGTGCTCTGCCATTGAGCTATAGTCGTTCAAAGACTAGTGGGACTCGAACCCACAACACAAAAGAGCTGCTCACTCTAACCACTGAGTTATCCTGATTACAGGAGTGAGAATCGAACTCACGTCATGCAGCGATTTGGCACGTGTACATGCACTGCTGGTAGTATATCCGGGCTCAGGGAGTCGGATACTGCTGTGCTATTCAGAAACACTAACTTCACCAAACAGGTACTTATACCCGTTTCTTTTTCCCATTTTAATGAAGAGGTCAGGAGGACGGTGAAGATGTGACTAAGTTTTTCAATACCAGTCCAGCCTGACCCAACAGATGGGAAGTATATATTTTCATTCGATGGATTTAATTTCCATTTACACTCAAAGAACATTTTGAAACCGGCATTTTGGTTTCGCAGGGCCTCATTTGGCCACAGTTGGTGAGAGTAGCGGGATTCGAACCTGCTCAGCGAAATGCACCAGTTTTACAGACTGGCATGACTCTCCAACTTCATCGTACTCTCATGGTGGTCATCTTGCTGGCTTGCAGGACCAGAAAATGACCGGCAGCTATTATTTCCGGAGCTTTTTCAAACATCACAGCGCGATCGGAACGCATGCTTATGGCCTTCAACCATTCTCCGGGCTTCAGCAAGGAGGCATCCGAACTACCCCTCCTTTAGCTGCATAAGCTTTTCTTATATCTTCAGTCTAGCATAGGGCACAAAAAAAGCCCGACTGAAGAGCCGGGCTTTTTGCCAGATGGTACCTTAGCACCATCAGGTTTTACTTTGCCCGACCCATACCTTACCATATGCTACCCCTGTTTCAAAAGAGCTCATCTTTTGATTGGCTATTTGCAGGGCGCACAGATTGCTACATGGTCTTAAATGCATATTTTTCATCATTAAAATTTCGACACAAAAAAACCCAGACTGTAAGGCCTGGGTTCTTAATATTTTTATATTCAATATTATTTCATTCCAGGCCAACACGATTCACAATCTACTATCTCGAAAGTTACTTTCGCTAGGATTGAATTGATATGTCGTGTATAGTTCGTCATGTATGTTTTTATTTGAATGCAATTGTCGTACAAATATTTCAGTTATGCAAAACATTGATTGATATTTTTCTAATCATATTGCTATAAATTATGAAATTTACAATCATTCTAAATAGTGATCATGTGGTAATGATTCAGGGGTTTGATAATTGGGCAGGGGGGCTGAGCCGTTTACGTTAATGTCAGGCTGAATAGTTGATGGTAATGATATTTGAAAAGTACAATTTATGGAGGTTTGATGGATGGGATTTATTCTTCATGTTTTCTTTACATTGGATGCCTGGCTATTGCCATATTGTAAAAAATGCAAAGGTTTCATTTGTCTATTTTTAATAAAAGTGAATTATTCTTGTTTCCTTTGAATTCAGGTGCTTCCACTTGATGTTTTTTGCAACACCACCAATAGGGCATCTCCTTTCTGAAAAAAATAATGCCGAAAGAGCAAATAAATCGGGTGAGAATCTGGCCGGTTTTGTGACCAAAATTCTCTCCCGATTACCGCTATCTCCGCCCAATAAATGGTGGTGATCCTACCCTGATATCTGCCTGGAAAATCATATCAATAATCGATCAATAATAAGTTGATTTTTTATAGAAATTTTCCGCCAGATACCTGAAGTATTGACATTGGTTGAAACAATAAATTAAACTAATTACGCATGGGCTAAACTAAAACCAAGGCGTCTAATATGTCTGGACCCGCCGTAAAACCTGAATTTTTCTTTTCATCATTGAGCCAGTTGGTCCTGAAGTTGATTGGTATTCATGGCTGGATTCATTGACAGATTCCTGTTGATCCTTTTCTTTGGAGATAAAACCGCAATAAAACTCACGGTCATCCAAATAAATGTAACTCTGAGCCTGTGTATCATACTTGATGGCACCTCCCAGCTGTTTCATGAATTTTAGGTATTCCATTAACAGACTTCTGCTGATGTTCATTTTCCTGGCAAAATCTGAAGGAGCTCCAGTGGCACTTTTTGAAATCAGCCAGTTCATTCTTTCAATTCTTTCTATGTATTTTTTCAAAGACATTGTTAGTTGAGTATTAGGTTTCTGAATAAATTTGGTTCTTATGGTGTCAAATATAGTTACATAATGTAACATTGCAAGATTATTTGATACTTTTTATCTCAAATTTTTACTATTAACATGCATATAGGAGCGAAAATTAAAAATATCAGGCAAATGAAGGGCTTCTCCCAACAGGAAGTTGCAGATGAAACCGGGGTAAAACGTTCCACTGTAGCAAAAATTGAGAGAGATGACCAAAGACCTCCGCTGGATTTCTTGATTGCTTTTGCTACTATGTGTAACATTACACTCGATAATCTTGCAGGAATAGAAGAGTCAAATGCATCTCATGTTGAAGATGAAGCAGTTCCTTATGGTGTGGTGAAAGGTAATATTTTGGAATTCATTCAATTAATGGTCGGATCAGAAAATAAATCGGAGAGACAATCCATTG
This sequence comes from Cyclobacteriaceae bacterium, assembly GCA_965243755.1. Taxonomy (GTDB): domain Bacteria; phylum Bacteroidota; class Bacteroidia; order Cytophagales; family Cyclobacteriaceae; genus JANSWY01. The sequence goes on along the minus strand of CBDEVW010000001.1, from coordinate 19,586 downwards.
CGAATAAACTCACCAGAGCGTATGGTGATTTGATGGAAGAAAATGCCAAATTAAAATCAGATTTAATAGCATGGTTAAAAAAAGGGATGTAATCAGGTGTGGGTTTATTGGAGTATTTGTATTGATGTTGTTCAACTCCAATGCACAGATTCTAAAAGTTGATCGGGCAGATGTACACACAGACAGCAGTTATTGGACCGGAAAAATCGATTTTGAATTTGATCTTAATAATCAAAGCGCTACCCCTGAGGAAAACATCACCTTTATAGGTACTCAGCTGGGTGCTGACTTGAGTTACATTGGTAAAAAGCATATGTACCTGCTTGTTAACCAATTGAAATATTTTTCCACTGGAACCGGCCCCTTTGTTAGCGCTGGTTTTGCTCACTTCAGGGTCAATTGGTTGCGTGATGCTAAGGTATCGTATGAGAATTTTACCCAAATTCAATATGATAGAGGAAGAAAAATGCAGGTACGGAAACTCTACGGAGGGGGGATGAGGTTTAGCCTGCTGCAGGCAAAAAAATCATACATGCACGCCGGGATTGGGGTCATGTATGAGCAGGAGGAATGGAAAAATTTTGAAAAGGAGTTGATCAATAAGAACATATGGAAGAGTTCCAGCTATGTTGGGATGAATATGGATTTTGGTGGAGGCAATCATATCCAAACTACCTTCTATCATCAAACAGGTAAGGATAGGGATGAAGGCATCTACAGGACAAGGGTGAGTGGAGATATCGCACTTACTTTTACCATCAATACCAGATTGAAGTTCGTTGCAAACTTTGCCATTCAATACGAGAACCGGCCAATCATCCCAATCAATAACCTGGTTTATTCTCTTACCAATGGATTGCAATTAAGATTATAGTAGGCACTCAATTTTTCTTAAAGATTTCCCTTGGTTCGGGGCATGAACTTACAGGAAGTTTTTTAACTTGCAGGCCATGGAAAACTTCGTTGTTTCAGCGAGAAAATACCGACCACTGGGCTTTGAAGAAGTAGTGGGTCAGGAACATATCACGACCACCCTTCAAAACGCCATTAAGAACAATCACCTGGCACAGGCACTGTTGTTTTGTGGTCCACGTGGTGTTGGAAAAACTACGTGTGCACGTATTTTGGCAAGAGAAATCAATGATTTCCATACGGATAATGCAGTAGAAGGCAATACCGCTTTGAATATCTACGAATTAGATGCTGCATCCAATAACTCGGTGGATGATATCAGAAACCTGATCGATCAGGTGAGGTATCCACCTCAGCATGGAAAATACAAAGTATACATCATAGATGAGGTTCACATGCTGTCAACTGCCGCCTTCAATGCCTTTTTGAAGACGTTGGAGGAACCGCCATCTTATGCCATTTTTATACTGGCAACCACCGAAAAACATAAGGTAATCCCTACCATCCTTTCCAGGTGTCAGATCTATGATTTCAACAGGATTGAGATCTCGGATATGACTAACCAATTGCGCAAAATTGCAGAAAAGGAAGGTCTTGAGGTGGAGGAAGAAGCATTGCATCTGATCGCTCAGAAGGCAGATGGAGCATTGAGGGATGCTTTGTCTATTTTTGATCTGATCGTAACTTTCTCATCAGAAAATAAGGTTACCTATCAGAATACCATCAAGAATTTGCACATTCTTGATTATGATTATTATTTCAGGGTTACGGATCATTTATTGGCTGAGGACATGTCTCAGACCATGTTGATTTTTGACGAAATCCTCAAAAATGGATTTGATGGTCATAATTTTATCATAGGCTTGTCAGAGCACATGAGGAACCTGATGGTTTGCAAAGATCAGGTAACTGTGCAGTTGTTGGAAGTTTCGGACAATGTGAAGGCTAAGTATGCTGAGCAGTCCGCTCAAGCTGAGATGTCATTCCTGTTGACCGCTATTAATTTGCTTAACCAGTGTGATCTGGAGTATAAAAACAGCAAAAATCAACGGTTACACGTGGAGATCTGTCTGATGAAACTGGCCAATGTACGCAATGCCATCAGACTGGCATCAACCTCCAATGGCGAGGTAAAAAAAAAAGTAGCCCAGAGTTAAAGGAGGAAACAAAAAAAGAGTCCCCCGCAGTTGCTCCTAAATCAGTGGAACCAGCTCCGAAACCTGCTCCCAAGCCCGGTAATTCAGGTACAGTCAAGATTGACCCTAAACTGGCTAAGCCAATAAAGAAAAAAACACCTACATTATCTCTGGCCGATGATGAGGAGACGGTTGTAGAAGAAGAGCAGAAGCAAGAGGAAATCAATGAACTAGAGACGTTCACACAGGAGGAGCTGAATAATACGCTTACCAATTACATCGAATTGCGAAAAACGCTGGAAGCCAGCGATATGGAATTGCTTATCCTTAATAAATCGTTTGAACTACAGCCGGATTATTCCCTCAAACTTGAGCTGTCCAATACCTTGGAGCTGAATATATTGGAAAGAGCGGAACAGGAATTGGTGCAATACCTTAGGAAAGAACTGAAAAATGGGGAGATTAAACTAAAGCCTGAAATCAAAGAACAGGAGGCTGGAGATAAACTCTACACAGATCGGGATAAATTTCAGTTTATGGTAGAAAAGAATCCCGAACTGCAAAAGCTCAAAGACCGCTTAGGACTCGATTTTGAGTTTTAAGTGATCTGTAAAGTAAGGTCAATTTTGTTGTTGAGATGATGGGCCAGGTGTGGGTAGTGCTTCATCAATTCATTAATGAACATCTCATAAGGAATGTCATAAAATGCACCGTATTCATGTACATATTCCATGAATAATCCCCCTGATTGATCGTACTCCTGAAATACGGCATCATTGTCCCCGTCAAATTCAAGTGTATCGACCTTCAGTTTTTCACAGAGACTTTTGTTGAAAATTGGAGCAAGTTTGATCCATTTATCATGAAGAAATATTTCGGCGTATCCGTGAAATACCAGAAGGTTTGTCTTCAGGATTGCCTCTAATTTGGCTGTGCCTATGTGGTTTTTAACATTTGCAAAAGCCATCCTCCCAGGTATTCCAAGTACCCGGGCAGATGAAACCAGCAAACCACTTTTTTCTATGCAATATCCATAGTCACGCGTCAGTAGATGGCTTGATTTTACCGCTTCTGCATTCAGGTTGAGGTTATAAGGATCATACCTGAACCTTTCCCGGATGTCTAGGAATAGTGCCTGAATCTGAGCCACCGGATCAGTAATCCCTTGGGTCACTTTGTGTGCATATTCTACTACTGCCGGATGATCTGAATCTAAATATTTACCAGGGATGAGACCTTTTTCAATATCCGTAAGTTTCTGGTTCATATATAGTTATTGTTGTTATGAAGCAAAAATAGAGAATTGAAAACAAAAATTAGGCATTTGTGCCTAATTTTTTATTGTCCGTTATTTTTCGGAATATTATCCTTACAATGAAGACGCGTGACAAGATATTGGCCACCTCCCTTGATTTGTTCAATCAATACGGGATCAGCAATGTTTCCAGCAAGTATGTGAGTGAAGTAATGGGGATCAGCTATGGTAACTTATGCTATCACTTCCCCAAAAAGGATGACATTATCCTTCAGTTGTATCTAAATATGCAAAAAGAGCTCGACGAGCAGTTTGCTCGGGTACAAAGGGATATTTTTAATTTTGAATTTATGCTGGCCGGGTTAAAGGACTTATTTGAGATCCTTTACAAGTATAAATTCATTTACCTGGGGATTACAAAAGTCATCAGGCATTTTGAGACGATCAAAAAACACGCCCAGGAACAAAATCTGACTCGTAGAAAAACACTAAATACCATTGGTACTTTTCTGGTGGAGCAGGGATACCTGAAGCCTTTTGAATCGAAGGAAGAGAAGGATATGATGATCCATGCGCTTTTAATGATCATTAACTCCTGGATATCCGATGCGGAGGTATTTTTTCATCAGGAAGAGCAGAAAGTAGAGTATTACGTGAAGCTATTCTTTAATATGGTAAAGCCACTTTTAACCGAAAAAGGACTCGAGAAATTTGAATTGATCTATAATTTTTTTCAGGAACATTCCAGCGCTACGAAACCTTCTGGAACAATTTTAGGCAAAGAAAATAGATGATAATATACACGGGAACCGCCACCATAAACCAGCCCAAAACTCCGGATAACAGAATATTTCCTACATCACTCAATGCTTCCCATGGCTCCTCAGCCAACAGGTAAATGGTGCCTTCAAATTTTTCCGGTGAGATGTTGATGCCAGATATGTACAATCCCAGTTGGACAATTGGTATCAGCAAAGTCAATTGGATAGGGTAGACCACATAATTCACCAATTGAATCGCGGCATGATTTAGCCGGAGTACCAAGGCGATTGCAACGCAAATGATTGTGGTGGTGCCAAGAATGGGGAATATGCCGAAGATGAATCCAAAGGCAACAGACTGAGCCAGTTTATTGGGGCTGGTGCCTTCTTTCAGAAATCCCAGGAGAGGCAGATAAACTTTAATATGAAGGTAGTTTTTTACCTTTTTAAGCATTACTGGACCAATTTTCCGTTCCGGTATTTTTCTTTTTTGATCAGGTCGCCATCTACGCTGTAAAATTTCCAGGTGCCATCAGGCTCATCCTTTTTGTATTTGCCTTTGGTTTTCAATTCTCCAGAAGGATAGTATTCAAAATAATCCCCATGTTTCATGCCGTCCTTCAATTCAACCTCGTACAATAAATTTCCTTCTTCGTCCTTTTCTTTCTGCTTTTTTGCGCCAAAGTCTTCAATTTCTATTGCGGTAATTTCAATTTGTTCTCCCGGGTCTATTTTCAATAAGCTGTCATAATTAATGGTATCTCCTGCGAACGGTACGTCATACAATTTGGGATCAGGCAGCTCCATGTTTTGAATGGAAATCAACGCCTTGGTCTTGTACATCTTACCACTTGGTTCAATTTTAAAGGCCATTTGTGGGAAGTCTCCGATCAAGGCCCTTTTAGCCTTCAGAAGTTCTGCTGTCTCATCATCAATCATGGCACCTTTACTATTTTCCAGCAAAGGCAATTGGAGATACAACATGGCGCTGTGCTTTTCTCCAATTTTTTTCTCAAATGACTGATAAGATTCCAGGTTGGCCAGTGTGTTTTCTATCAGGTATTCATCGATGATTCTTCTTAATACCTGCGGCTGATTGCTGAAAATGACATATTCATCGATGATGGTGAAATATGGTCGGTCAAAATGCTTGAATAAATTACCAAGAACCAAATTGAATAAACCTTTCACTGACATGAAATTGATGGGGTATCCCTTGTAGGTAATGTTCTTGAATTTTACGGGTGTTTTTCTTTTGATCTGCCTACTGAGGAATTCCATTTTTTCGCTCGCCTGTTTTGCACTTTTGGCTTTTAGGATCATGGCTGTTTCTGGTGAATAAGAGTCAGATTCCAACTGAATGATCGCAATTTCATCATCAATCCATCCTGCAAAATCTTCTTTCAGGCTGATGTCGAGAAATTTTTCAGTGCGTTTTGTGTACAGGGCATAATCTTCTCCATATTCCGGGTCTGTACGAAGTTGTTTGTCGAAGGCTTCATAAAAATCCAGGAAGTCTCCAAACCCCATACTAAAGTAAACCGAAGTTCTGGCCGGAATGACATGAGCAATATCAAGTTTGCCTGTACCTGCGGCCTTCATTAGGTTCAGGTAGGTAGGTAAGCTGTCATTGTAATTGGAATACCCCTCCAGGAATAATGCCTCCTGTTCTGCGTCAAAATAGAAACCACTAAAATGGAGTGGCATATTTTGTTTCAGTACGTCTGTGCTTTCTTTTCCCAGCACAGATTCCAGGTAGGGGTAAAGACTATTATAGTTCAAATAACTGCGAATGAGACCGTCACCCAACACTTTTTTTCGTACGTCAATGAAATCAAAATTTCTGCTCAATGCGGCTTCCTCTCGCCCGGTAATAGAGGCTTCCACCAAAGTATGGGTATAGGAACCAACCATGAAATTATCGATAAATGTGAAGTATAAGGTCTCACGGCTTTCAGGGTCCAACTGCTCATAGATCGTTTGGTCCTGAAATTGCCTTTTGGTTAAATTTTCCTGTTTGGTCAGCCATGTTCTTACTACTGCGAGCCCATCCAGGTCAATAATGAACAAATAATCATGTTCACCATAGCGATAGGGGTGAGCTGACAAATAAATGCTTCTTTCGCTCAACACATCAATGACCCGGTCAAAGTCTTTCAGTTGGGTTTCAAGCTCCTGCAGTTGATTGCCATATTCTTTCCATTCCTCGTCTTTTTGCAGTGTTTGCCAGATTTTGGTGCTACTTAACTCCTTCCAAACATCGTAAGCTTCATTGGTTTCCATGATGAACAAGGCGTTTGAAGGGACCAGATTCAGTGGGTTGATCCTTGGTCCACTTGTTTCAGGAAACAACACTTTGTACCCATATAGGCCACCTATCCCCAATATCACCACTAAAACAATCCATAGCCAGGTAAAGCTTTTCTTTTTCCGGGGTTGACTTAATGCTGCTTCAGGGGCATCAGAAGCAGTTTCTTCTTGTGCATCTGAAGCATTGTACTGCTCTAATGGTTCTTCCGGAGAGGAGTTCGAGTTTTCGTCGGAGGGATCGGTATTTTCATTTGGTGCCATGGTGTCATCAATGGTTATATCATAAATCTAAAAGGAATATATGATTTTTATTATTTGGCTGAATAAAATTATTGTTTCGACGCGCTATATATTAATAATCAAAGTAAGAATTGTAGAAAATGTAGACATTGAATTTTAATCTTTCAATAAATGATTGATTAAATCATCAAGTTTTCATAGAATTGGTTAAATTATTATCAGTTATTAAAAAATTAATAACATTGGCTGAAATTTTGTAAAAATCATATTTCGCCTGTTATTGGTGAACCTTCTATTGTAGAATTTTTGTTATTTTATCGGAATAATTGTAATAATTTCAAAAAAGGAGCCAATTATTATTGTGTAATTCAATAAAACGGAAGAATATTATTTTAAATACTTCTTTACAAAACCAATAATTACTCGTAATATTGTTGCCACTTTTTACAATAAATCAACACCTATGAGAATTGGCGTATTAAAATGTCTGGAAGATCCTTTGGTAGCCGCAACTCCTGTGACTGCTGGTAAGTGGATCAAGGAAGAAATTGAGGTGATCCTGGAGCAGGGTGCAGGTGAAAGGGCATTCTTTCCTGATAAATTGTATGAAGAAGTTGGGGTGAAAATAGTATCACGTAAGGAGGTTCTTACATCTTCAGATATAGTCATTACGGTGAGTAGTCTGGATGATAGTGATATAGCTTTGATGCCTGAGAAAACCAAGTTAGTTGGTATTTTCAATCCCCACATCAATACAGAACTGGTATCAAAATTCAATAATTCACAAATATTACCTTTTAGTCTGGAGCTGTTGCCAAGAACGTCTATTGCTCAATCTATGGATGTTTTGTCATCACTGGCTTCATTGGCTGGTTACAAAGCAATAATTGCTGCCGCCAATTTACTACCTGGATATTTTCCCATGTTAACAACAGCAGCTGGTACAGTACCACCTGCGAAGGTTTTGGTATTGGGAGCCGGAGTAGCAGGATTGCAGGCCATTGCTACCGCAAGAAGACTAGGGGCGGTTGTGGAGGCTTTTGATGTACGGTCCGCAGTAAAACAGGAGGTTCAAAGTCTGGGTGCCAAGTTTGTTGAGGTAGAAGGAAGCAATGAAGATAAAGATGCGGGGGGGTATGCGGTAGAGCAGTCTGAGGAGTATATCCAAAAGCAGAAGGCTTTGATTCATGACAGGGCCGTTAAATCTGATGTAGTAATCACTACAGCAAATATTCCAGGAAAAAAAGCGCCGGTACTAATAGAAAAAGCAACGGTTGAAGCCATGAGTCCTGGAAGTGTCATAGTAGATATGGCAACTGCCACCGGAGGGAATTGTGAGTATTCAAAAGATAAAGAGACGGTTGAAGTAGGAGGAGTAAGTATCATAGGCAACTCTAAACTGGCGGTGACTTTGCCAAGAGAGGCCAGCAAATTGTATGCGACGAACCTCTTCAATTTTATTAAACATCTGAATAAATCAGAAGGAGAAATTGACCTTACTGATGAAATAATTAATCGACCATTCTTGGGTAATCCTGAGATTTTGCAAGTCGAAGAACCTGTAAAAGTAGAACAATAATGGAAGCAGTGATAGAATTTTTAGCGCAGTACCCTGTCACCATATACATGTTTGTATTGGCGATATTTTTAGGATTCGAGTTGATTTCTAAGGTACCAACTGTTTTGCACACCCCATTGATGTCGGGGGCAAACGCCATCAGTGGTGTGGTGATCATTGGAGCCATTACACTCATCAGGAATACACCATCTGATGATTATATTTCCCTGGCACTAGGATTCATTGGGATCGTATTAGGAACGATCAATGTAGTAGGTGGACATGCTGTTACTAACAGAATGTTGGAAATGTTTAAAAAGAAATAACCATTAACGAAGAGGAAACATACATGTTAGCAATAGTTAATGCATCATATTTAAGTGCGGTCATCTTATTGATCGTAGGTTTGAGAAGACTGAGTAGTCCCAAAACAGCAAGGTCTGGTAACCTCATTGCAGCGGTAGGTATGGGGTTTGCGATTCTGGTCTCATTGTTTAGCCCGACAGCCACAGGGGATAATAATTACCTGATTATATTCATAGCACTGGCTATTGGTGCTGGGATTGGATTAGTATTCGCCTCAAGAGTGGCTATGACCGCCATGCCGGAATTAGTTTCACTATTCAACGGGCTAGGTGGAGCTTGTGCTGTAGCAATTGCTACGATTGAATTATTGGAATTCAACGAGTTACCCTTAGCATCCATTGAAACTGGTAAATACATTACTACGCTTTCAGCTTTATTTATTGGCGCGGTGGCATTTACAGGAAGCCTTATTGCCTATGGAAAACTGGCAGGAAAAGTAAAGGATAAATGGAAAATCCCAGCCTCAACGATCGTAAACATCTTGCTACTGCTGGTGATCATTGGTTTGATCGCTTACCAGACTATTAATCCAGCTTCCGGTCTTTTGTTGGTTTACGTGATTCTAGGGATATCACTGGTATACGGAATTACATTTGTGCTGAATATAGGAGGTGCTGATATGCCAGTAGTGATTTCATTATTGAATGCACTAACCGGAGTTGCTGCCGCATTAGCTGGTATCATCTACGGTAATCAGGTAATGCTTGTAGGAGGTATCCTGGTCGGATCTTCTGGTACAATTCTAACGGTATTGATGTGCCAGGCCATGAACAGGTCATTAACCAACGTTTTAATTGGAGGATTTGGCTCATCAGGAGGTGCTGGTGTTGCGGTAGGTGATCAAACTGTGAGACAGACCAATGCCAATGATGCTGCAATCATGTTAAGATATTCTAATCAGGTGGTGGTTATTCCCGGGTATGGAATGGCGGTAGCACAAGCGCAGAAAACCTGTAAGGAATTAGAGAATCTTCTTGAAGAATGTGGTGTATCTGTGAAATATGCAATTCACCCTGTAGCGGGACGTATGCCTGGTCATATGAATGTGCTACTTGCGGAAGCAGATGTAGATTATACGAAACTTTTAGATCTGGAAGATGCTAATAAGACATTAGGAGAAACAGATGTGGCCATTGTAGTTGGTGCCAACGATGTGGTGAATCCATCCGCACTGGATGATCCGTCGAGCCCAATTTATGGAATGCCGATTCTGGAAATTCTAAAATCCAAAAACATTATTGTGTTGAAACGAGGAATGAGTGCCGGGTACTCAGGAATTGAGAACCCATTATTCTTCCATGATAAGACACAAATGTTGTTTGGTGATGCCAAAAGTTCGCTTCAGAGTCTTGCTGATGAAGTGAAGATGCTGGCATAAGCAATTAACTTAATCACTTGTTTGTTTAAAGAGAACCTTAATAGTAGTAATTTTCGGTTGTTAAGACTAATTGCATAAAGGGCCTCCTCAAAGGTAGAATGAGGGGGTCTTTTTATTTTAAATATTCTCAAAATAGAGAGGTGCCACCTGGACACCTCTGTTAACCTTGGGATTTATATTTCTACTTTTGACTGTTGCAGTATGCCATGATGGCTTTATTCAGAAACCTGGCAAGCCCTTTTTTATACTGATCATAGTATGTGGTAAACCTTTCATCTTCAGTGTACATTTTACCAAGTCCCAAATACCTTTCAGGGGTTACCTCATAAAATGTATTGAGATACTCATGATGTTGTGAGATAACTTCCTGCACCTGGCGATCCGTTGGTTCCAGGTCCATCAGATCAGCCAGCAATTGGTTAATGGCCTCCCCTTTTTTCTGAGTATCTTTCCATTGGGTCGTGCCCAATTCTTTGATCCGGTTTTCAACCTCTGCGATTTTATCTTCACCCCAGCGTTGTACCGCTTCGTTTCTGTATGATTCCCGTTGCTCTTTGGAGAATCCCTGGTATAACTCTTCGTCTGTCATCATTTGTTCATTGCTTTTAAGTTCAACAATAGTTTTGTCAACTGTCTCAATTAACTGTACCAGATGTTTTTTCTTTAGCTGCAACGCTTTCTTGTGAGATTCTAATGCCCTTAATAAATCAAATGATTCATCATTGACGATTGCATCAATCTCTTTGAGCTCAAAATCAAGCTCCTTGTAAAATAGAATTTGTTGCAAACGGAAAAGTTGCTCCCTGGTATAAAAACGATAACCTTTATCAGAACGAAATGCAGGTTTGAGTAAACCTATTTTATCATAATGATGTAGGGTTTTTACCGTTATGCCAGCCAGTTGCGACAATTGTTTAACTGAATAATGTGTCATGACAACTTTCAATTGATGACTACAAATAAAAGCCATGACCTAAGGTAAGAGTCAAGAAAAAAGTAAAGAAATTTTCAAGAAATCATCTAAGTGTCAGAAATTCAATTAGTTAAGTTACTTGCTGACCTTGAGTTCTTCTCCAATGGAAATGGAGGTATCAGGCTTGTTGTTCCATTTCACAAGGTCTTCCACCGTGACATCATACTTTCTTGCAATACTGTACAAGGTATCTCCAGGTGCGACAATGTGGACATTATCTTTATTATTCAAAGGTTCTTTCGGTGGTTCGGGTGTTGAATTGTTATCGTTTTGCAACCCCTTTTTAATTTTCAACTGCTGATCAATATCGAGTCCACTTTCCATGGTTAGACCATTCCAGGAGAGAATTTCTTCAACGGTTACTCCATATTTTCTGGAAATGCCGTAAAGTGATTCCCCCTGTAAGACGACATGTGTTATGTAAGCGGAATCATCAATCGCAGTTACTTTGCTGAGTGCAGTGCTGTCAATTTGTGCTTTTTGTACCGTGGTATCCACTGCTGCCACTACATTGCCTACACTATCTGGTTCCATGCTTATGGAATCTTTTACGGTTTCCTGTATGGCTGTTGTTTTTTTCACATACAGCTTTTGATCAATTTCTATTGTCATATTGTATGGATCCATCCTGTTAACTTCAATCAGCTCATCAACGGTCATTCCATACTTTTTTGAAATCCCGTATAGTGTTTCTTTGGCCACTACGGTATGGATATCATAATCATCGAGATTTACAGTGACTACAGGAACGTTGGTTTCAGTACTATCAATGTCTGAAGGTGGCTCAATGGGTTCGTTATTGTTTAGTGAATCTGCCTCATTCACCGTGTCATCGGTTGCAGTGTTTGATTTTTTTATTGTGCTGTAGTCGATTGGGTTAAGGACGTATGATTCATCTATGTCTCTATACTCAATTGGGAGGTGCTTCGGCCTTTTTTTTCTGAGCCAGATTACCTGACCTGGCTTAAGTTCACTATCTATTTCGATTCGATTCAGTTTGGCCAGCCGATTTAGTCGGATGCCATATTTCTGAGAGACCCTCCATAAATTTTCATTAGGCTGTGCAATATGAAATGGTACTTTGGCTATCCACTTCTTTGGGTTGAGGTAGTATAAATGACCGGGTAGAATGTTGTCATCTTCCGAAAGGTCATTGAATTTACGGAATCGGTGTAGTGGTGTGCTACCCTTAGCTGCCAGAGATTCCTGGGTATCACCAGGTTTGGCAAGCATGCTGGGAATGCCATTGATCTTCACATAAATTTCGGATGCATTTTCGAGCCCTTCTTTGATGGTCGCAGGATATTTTGGTTCTGATTGAGACTTTATGACCACAGGTCTGTTTTGGTTATCCTCATCCGTTTTATCCTTTTTGGCAATGATGTCCCGTTGATGTTTGGGTAGTTTTCCAACCACCGGAATGATTACCGTATATTCTTTATCTTCCGGAACCGATCCACGCTTTAGCCACTTATTGTATTCCTTTAATTCTTCAAGGTCCACTTCAAATTCTTTAGCAATTTTTGCCAATGTTTTACCGCCTCCTTTGGTGTATTCTACCAGTTGCAATCCTTTCGAGTGAGGGCCACCAATCTCATCTTCAAAAGCGATTTTGTGGGCCAGAAATGTTTTGACATACCAGTGGGTTTTTTTATCTATGGTCATCTTTGAGACGCCATAATTCTCTTCATCCACATATTTTCTGGCTCCTCCTCTTCCTGTATTGTAGGCCATTAGGGCATAGATCCAGTTGTTATAGTAGAAATTATTGGTCTTCATGTATTTCGCTGCACCTCTCGTCGCTGATACAATGTTGAGCCGTTCATCTACCCGGTCATCGATTCTCAATCCCACTTCCCGGCCGGTGAAACTTTTAAATTGCCAAAAACCAACAGCATTTGCGGACGAAACGGCATCAGAAATTAATGCACTCTCCTGAATAGCCAGGTATTTGAAATCATCGGGCAGTTTGGATTCTTTGAAGACTCGTTCAATAATGGGAAAATACAGATTGACCCGGTCCAGTTTGATTTTGAAGTATTTGTCACTTGCTCTCAGTGCATTGACATGTTTCTGGATTTCTTCACGGGCACTTTCAGTGATTTTTAGCTTCATGCCAGCAAATTCCATGTGGTGCGGTACCTGTGGGATTTCACCAGCAAATGCCTGAAGCGTAATAGCTCCAAATAACACAAATAGTAACCAGTTTCTCATCTATAGTTTTCTTAATACCATTAACCCATCTCTTATCGGGAATAACACATTCTCCACCCTGGGATCGTCATGAACCTTTTTATTGAAGGCCAGAATCGCCTCGGTATCCTTATCCAGCTTTTTCCTGAATTTTTCCAACACTTTGCCACTCCAGAGTACATTATCAATGATGATATACTTTCCTGCTTTGACCTGGTCAATCACCAAATCGAAGTAGTTACTGTAATTCTCTTTATCAGCATCGATAAACACCAGGTCCCATTGGTAGCTAAGTGTTGGGATCAGTTCCAGGGCATTGCCGATCCTGAAATCAATCCGGTCATTGTATTCAGACTGGCTGAAGTAAGACCTTACCCTGTTCTCCAACTCCTCATTAATATCAAGGGTAATCAACTTTCCATCAGGTGCCATTCCTTCTGCGAGACTTAACGCCGAATAGCCCGTATAAGTGCCTATCTCCAAAATATATTCCGGCTGAATCATGTGAGAAAGCATGGATAATACCCTTCCTTGCAGATGGCCTGATAACATTCTTGGTTTGAGCACCTCGAGATGTGTTTCTCTGTTAATTTGACTCAAAAGCTCATCCTCGGAAGCGGTATGATCTTCGATGTACTTTTGAAGATCTTCATCTAGAAATTCCATGGGTCAAAAATATGGAATTGTGGAGAAAAAGTAATTTTAATTTAATTTCGAATGAAATATTTTAGTTCATTAGCCATGTGAATCATTGAGGCATGAAAATAAAACAACAAATTCTTAAACTTCTCTGGGAAATCCCCGCTGTGGTTATTGCAGTATTGTTGGCATTGGGAGTCAATACCTGGAAAGAAAGCCGGTCAGAGAGAAGTGCAGCTACTGAGTCGCTCAAAGCCATTATATCTGAACTAGCAGCTAATGAAGCCTCTATCCTGGAGTTCCGAAATGATAACCAGGCATACCTGGACCAATGGCAGGCTGTACTGGATTCTATGGAACGAAATAATATTACAAACATAGAAGATGCACAGTTTGATTTCAGTTTTAGGATTTTGTCTTCGGCCGTTTGGGAGACAAGCCAGACCAAGGAGATCGCCAAATACCATAATCCCAATATTGTTAGGGACATTGCCAAACTGTACAATATTCAGCAATTGCTTGATGATATATGGCATACTCAGCTTAACAAGATTTCGAGTCTGGAATTTCATCGTCAGGAATCAACAAAACCAATGATAGCAGCTCACATTCAGCTCTTGGAAACGGCAGTCGCGGTAGCTAATGTTTATCTGGAATCCAAAAAAACTCTTGACCCCTCGTTTCAAAAGGCAATAGAAAAATAGTTGAAGAAATCAATTGTACTATACGGACTGTTGATGGCGTCAATCATCGCCATACTCAAAGCCATTGAATACAAGTATCTTATCAGGGAAATTGAGGTGGAACTCTACATGGGGATCGTTGCTGTACTTTTTACGGGATTGGGTATATGGGTAGGGATCAGGTTATTCAGCAGCGACCAGCGAAGAACCAAAATTGTACACGGGAAAAGAGACATCATTCAATCGCTGGACATCAGTGAAAGAGAGATGGATGTACTGCTGCTAATGGCAGAAGGGTTATCCAATCAGGAAATAGCCGATCGCCTGTTTATTTCCATTCATACAGTCAAGACCCATTCTTCAAACATATTCTCCAAGTTGCAGGTAAAACGTCGTACCCAGGCCATTCAAAAAGCACAGGAACTGGGATTGATAGAGGTTTAGTCGTAGTACTTAAGTATGATTCTCCTCAAATGGTACTTTAGTATGACCATTATTTCTGGTATATTCCATTGATTTGTCAAGGCTTAAACAAATAATCAAATGAAGAAAATTGTAATAACAAATGGTGTAATTGCCGGGGGTATTTTGATCCTCTGGTTTCTATTGGGCTTTGTCTTTGAAGTAATAAAGGCAGCAGAACTGGGAGAGGTCTTTGGCTATGCTACTATGATTGCTGCCATGGCATTTGTATTTGTAGGAGTATCGCAGTATCGGTCTCAAAATAATGGCACCATCTCATTTAGAAAGGCACTGACAGTAGGATTATATATTGCCGGGATCGCGGTGTTATTCTATGTCGTAGGATGGCTGATCGTAGATGCTGATAACGGATTTATATTGGAATATGAAGCTAAGTTGATGGGTGAACTGAAAGCGTCAGGAGCCCCTGAAGAAGAAATTGTGGCCATGCAGGAACAAATGAATGTTTATAAAGAATGGAACAAAAATATATTTTCGAAAGCCGCCATTACTATGCTGGAAATTGTTCCGGTTGCGGTTCCTGCGCCATTGCTGGCGGCCCTGATTTTAAAAAGAAAACAACCATCAAACTAACCAACGATTGAGATGACAAGAAAGAAAGTAACAGGTATCGGAGGCATTTTTTTTAAATGTGAGAACCCCCAGGAGGTAAAAGACTGGTATGCCAAAAATCTTGGGTTTACCACAGATAAATACGGATCTCTTTTTGAATTCCGGAAGGCAGACAAACCAGATGAGGCAGCTTATTTGCAATGGAGTCCATTTGATAAGGATACAGAATACTTCGAACCATCACAAAAGGAATTTATGATCAACTATCGGGTGGAGCATTTGGAGCAACTGGTAAAAGAACTGAAAGCCAATGGAGTAACGGTGTTGGATGAAATTGCCTCCTATGACTATGGCAAATTCGTCCATATTCTGGATCCTGAAAATAACAAAATAGAACTTTGGGAACCCGTTGATCAGGTGTTTACAGAACAATATGGCGATAAAACGACAAAGTAATGTCTGATTTGAAGCGAATGGGATTGATTCGTTCGCTTCAATTCCACAGGTCAGTATTCTTTTCCAGTATACTGTTCCATGATCTCCTTTTTCCAGAATCTTTTTTCAATGGCCCTGATGTTGGGTTTATCCATCAATGTTTTCAGATACCTTCCAAGCCATAGCAATTCATTGTCTGATTTTTCTCCCAGAAACATTTTAGGATAGATGGCATTGCCATAATTATGTTGGGCTTTGTGAGGCGTGTCATCAATAATCAGCATATGATCCAGATCCCCAAGACCAGATTTTTCGACTTTCTTTAGCATCTTGACGTAATGAAGGTGGTTTTGATCCATTGGGTTGAACCGTGAAGACGCTTCGCTATTATACTGCAAAGTGCACTTTGATCGACCCCAGACAAACTTCAATCCATAATCATCAGGGAAAATGTGGTTTACTACCACATCAACATATTCATCCGAGGCTGACGACCAAACACCTACTTCGAAGTTCCCTTTGAGCTCTTCAAGGAAATCTTCCAGTCCAGGTCTTTTATAAACTTTGTAATTAAATACCTCAAAGTCCCACACCTCACCCAATGGATACCTGGTAGCATGAATTAAAGTTTCATCCAGGTCTAAGATGACTAATTTTTTCTGAGCGCTGGTCAAAGATGTTGTTCTTTAATTGATCAATAATACGACTAAAACAATTTAACAAATTCTGGTTTTTTCTGTCTTTTGTTATTGTACTGCAAATTAAAATAATTATATTTAATCTTCGAACTTTATCATTTTATCATGAAATACACTATACTCCTGATGGGGGCTGTTTTGCTATTATATAGCTGCAACCCACTGGCCAAAGAGGAGACTGCCAGAAAAGATTATACCATTACGTTGACCGCTCCCGGATTTGAAGATTCCACACTATTTATTATTTACAGTTCTGACCTCAAGAAGAATCTGGATTCGGGGTATTTAGTCAATGAAACCCTGACCATGACAGGTTCAGTTGAATTTCCGCAGTATGTTAAGATTCATACCCCACTGGAAGGATCAGGATTGCGTGAATACAAAAGATTGCTTTTTTGGCTCGACAATAAGGACATTCGAATCATCGGGCCGTACAGCAATTTTGAAAACAGCCAAGTTTTTGGGTCACCGCTCAATGATATGCACCATCAAATAGACAAGGAGTTGGAGGCACTGGATGCGGTTCGGGATAGTTTGTTAAGGACCTACCGCAGTATGAGTGATCCCAATGCTTACATTGTGCAGACCCTCGATCATTACGACAGTCTGAGACAGGATGTCATATTGAAGTACATATCGGAGCACCCCAATAACGAAGTGTGTATTCGAAAACTGGCACTTTATAAGGAAGACATCCCTCTGGAACAATTGCTCAACCTGTTCAGAAAAGTGGATAAGGAATACTACAGCTACATTCACTCAGAGGAGATAATGGCCTACATTGCCAGAAGCAAGGACGAACAGCTTTACAATGAACTTAAAGATGACATTAATGTCACGTCTGTAGATTAAGTTGCAGGAATGCCCATGAGGTACAACTTGTTGCCTCCTTTTCCTTTTATGGCGCCAGTTTTCCATTGATAATTTTCGGACTGGAGATCTTGTGTCAGGAGGTCCATGTCTTCCAAAGTATAGGTACGGGCATTTGAGACTGCCCCATCCCAGGCAATAAAGATGGGTAATATAGGAATGATGTAGGTGAAAAATAACTGTCCGAAACTCATTGGCCTTACAAGAGGGGTCACGAAAAATACAGTGATGAAACTAAACGGAATGGCAATCCACCAGATCCATTTTGGAAAACTGTTATCGCTGATCTCATATGCCAGGAAATACTGCTGATTTGATTGAGCATCTTTGAGAATCGCTTTCGCCTGATCCGGTTTCATGTGATGAAGACTACAGATCATAGTCCTGATAGCCTCTTTATTGTCCGATACCGCGGTAGCATCCACCGGGTCAGTTTCATAGGTTAAATTCGGGTCGCCCATCTGGTTGATTTGGTTTGCAGCGAGTGTATTTGGATAGAGGTCGCTCAATGTCAACCGAACTTCACTGTTTGATGATTTTAGTTGCTCATAAACCTTGAGCATGGGCCCCCCACTTCCGGAACAAAGGTCAAACAAATGAGATCGTTGCTTTAGGGGTTCCGATAATAGTTTTACCAGTTCATCGCTGGTGCCTAAAATTTTGTGGAATGCTTCAATGTATCTTGTCATGAGTTCCCGGATCCAATTGGGAAACCAGGAAAAATCTTCAAACTCAAACAAATGGATTCGTTTCATAGTCGGATGGAATAGTTTTTAGAGTGACACTAACAATTTGTCATACCAATTTGTTAAAAACGAAATTAAATTACTATGAAAACATCACTTTTACTTGTCTGCGGTCTATATCATGTTGGGTTTATTATTTTTCATTTACGCTTTCAGCAAATATTCAGGTGGGGATCTGATTTAAAAAAGCTCTCATTTGTCAATCAACAGATCATGCCAATCCTCAACTGGTGTCTTACCTTTCTGTTTGTAGCTTTTACCTATCTTATGCTATTCGAGACGAGTGAACTGGCAATGACCCGCTTGGGAGGCTTTCTGCTTTGGATCATCACAGGGTTTTGGATATTTAGATTCATTTTACAGTTTGTTTATTTCGGGTGGAAAAATAAGAGGAGCAATTTGTTTGCAAGCCTACTTTTTCTTGGAGCTGTTCTTATGCTGATGGCTACCGTGATGCCGTAGAAGTTTTTTCTAACCGGATTCTTATAGCTGCTTCCTTGTTCTGAGCTTTCAATGATTGAATGTTTTTATTGCAGGTGTCTATCAGATGATTGGTGACAATTAGGCTGAGCTGTTTTCTGCTGTCCAGTTTTTCCAATTGAAACTCCTTGTAGGCTTTTGCCAGAATTACCTGTGGCTGTGTTTGCATTATTCGAATACTCAAGCCGGCAACATATTGTTCAAGGAATTGGATGTCCTTCTGGAGGTTTGAAAATTTTATAATACGCATCTTATCTCTGTCCTCATATATCTGATCTTCAGCGTACTGATTAGCCATGTATCGATCATTGTAGCATTCTTGCCCTTTGGTGCTGGTGCAGAGGTCTCTAATGTTGTAATTGTATTGACTTAATGTACTAATCTTTAATTGCTCAAGTTCCTTCAGTTGACTCCAAAGCAACCGATCATTGGCTTCAAAATCCTTTAATTTTTTAATTAGGTTCATTTGCCTCAACATCGGTTGATAGACTTTGTGGAGCATTGTATCAATGAGGGAAAGTCTGTAGATTCTAATGTAGGTATTGGAGACATAAGGAATCCATTCGTCGATCTCTAATTCAGTTTGCATAATATCAGCCATTAGATGCTGTTTTTTCTTTATTGCCGGTGAGGATGATGGTCTTAACTTTTGCTATCGCCGAATCATAAGCTTCCAGGGCTGCTTGTAATGCATCATTTTCCAGCGCTAGTTTCATTGCCACCTGAGGATTTTTCTACCCCTTTGGAGTAGTTGAGCGTTTTGACTGGAGATGTTTTTCTGCTTTTTGATTTGGTGATGGTATTTTCCAGCTTATGACTTCTTTTTTTCGCGTTACTTAGCTTTTTCGCGGACCAGGTAAGATTATTCCCCGCCCAATCATTGATCTGTTTTGTAGGAGTAATCATTCTGGTGTTTAA